>CAVOVB010000011.1:0-93787 GCA_963699755.1 uncultured delta proteobacterium | reverse complement strand
GTCCCACTCTTCAATGAAAGCGGAAAATTGGTTCCAACTTCGCATCGTTGGGGTCACCAAAAAACCAAGGGATTCTGATTTCGGTCGGAGTCCCTTGGTGCGTTGTGGCAAATGTGTGTCACGCGGATGCGCTCTAGACCTCGTACCTGTGCAGATTTGCGACAGCCGCTCTCGGCCGTTCTGGCAAAGAAAAACCCCGCCCAAGCGGGGTCTCTCTCGAGTCGTTGGCCCAGATGGCCATATTACTTACTTGGCTTTGTGAATCACGACGCTCCCGCCTCCGAGATCTTGGTCAAAGCCGTTGTCATAGACGTCCGTCTCGACAGCAGTCGCTTCGTCCTCGGTCCAGATCCTGATCCGGAATGTATCCGCGCCATCCGTCCCGGTGCCGTCACCACCCCACAGTATGAACTTGTAACTGCCGTCGCCGTTGATGGTGCCCTCGCCCTTGTACCTGGCCTGGTCTCCAGCAATGACCAGCCACTCGTAGCTCGACGACTTGAAGTTGAGGTCAGCGACCTTGAACTGGAACTCGGTGTTTCCAGTCGGCACGCTGGCCCCCTTCTTGTACTTCGACACGAATCCGAAGTTCGCCTTTCCAATCAGTGCCGGGTCGGGCACGTATGCGCCCTCGGGCGAATCGATCCAACCACCGCCCGTGACGAAGCCGCCATCTGGGTCGTAGATGACAGCGAACTGGAACAGTTGGGAATCGAACGCCCCATCGACGTCTGAGACCGTCATGGTAACCGTGTAGACGCCGGCCACCATGTAAGTATGCGTGGTGTGAAATTTCAGATCGAGTCGGACCATCTTGTCATCCCCGGAGTAGAGGATGGCCAAGGAGGTCTGAATGACCCACGAAGAACGAGAGATCCATCGGAAGAAGCGAATCCTTGAGCACGCCGAGCGAATCGGAAACGTCAACAAAACCTGCCGATACTTCGGGGTTGCGAGGTCGACCTTCTACCTATGGAGAGACCGGTATCGCGAGCTCGGTGAGGAGGGGCTCAGAAGCCGCAGACGCGGCCCTCACAAGCACCCGAACAAGACGCCGGACGAGGTGGTCGAGAAGATCTTGCACCTGCGTCGGACCTACCACATGGGGCCTATCCGCATCGTTTGGTACCTGCAGCGCTACCACGGAATCAAAACGTCCGACGCGACCGTCTATCGGGTCTGCAAGCGGCATGGCCTCAACCGACTTCCCAACCGCGTAGGTCGTCGTGCCGTACACACGCATCGCTACGAGAAGCGGGTTCCCGGTCACCACGTACAGGTCGACGTGAAATTCCTGACGCTTCAGCGGAAGAACGGCACCTCAGTGCGTCGCTACCAGTACACGGCCATCGATGACGCCACGCGGGTTCGCGCCCTCAAGGTCTATCGCCGCCACACGCAGGCCAACGCCATCGACTTCATCAACTACGTGGTGAAGAAGTTTCCGTTCCGGATACGCACTATCCGGACGGACCGTGGCCACGAGTTCCAGGCGCTATTCCACTGGCACGTCGCTGACCTGGGCATGGAACACGTCTACATCAAACCGCGGACGCCTCAGCTCAATGGCAAAGTCGAGCGGTCCCACCGGACCGACCAGGACGAATTCTACCAGCTGCTCACCTATCGCGACGACGTGGATCTCGGGAAGAAGCTCGCCGAATGGGAACGCTTCTACAACTTCGACCGACCCCACGGAGCTCATCGCGGAAAAACTCCTTACGAGTCTCTGCGAGACAAACTATCCTAGCGACGAACGTCCAGCTTGATCCGTAACATCACACCCGCCTTGCCTCCGAAGATGCCGTACTCGTGCTGGAGGCAGAGGACGTCAATCCCGCCGATGTTCAAGAAGTCGGTCGCGCGGCGGTACGACGCGCGATCGCTCTCGGCGATCTCGAAGCGAACGCGATCGCCGTAGGCGTGGCGTCTCCCGGCGTCGTTCATGGCGACGACTCCGCAGTCGATGCCTGGGAACGTCGCCGAGATCGCGTCAGCCAGGTCGGTCGTGAACGTGGCGATCCCGCACTGCCGCGGGAGGTGGTTTCCGAGCAGCGCTACGCGGCGGACCGCTCCGGAGCTCTCGTCTTGATTCATGCGCTCTCTCCTCGGGGGCCCTTCCGGATCGCGGGCCTGCCGCCGATCACGCCGTATCTCTTGAGCTTGCGATACAGCGTCGCCGAGCCGATTCGGAGCTGCTCAGCGGTGCGGGTCTGATTTCCGCCGTTTAGCTCCAGGACCTCGAGGATGTACGCCTTTTCGATTTCGCTGAGCGGTTTCACCGTTCCCTCGATAGCCACGGGCTTGGGGGACGCGCGGCGGATCTCCTCAGGCAGGTCTTCGAGGTCCACACGACTTCCGAGTGCGAGCGCGACGGCACGCTCCATGGCGTTCTCCAGCTCGCGGACGTTGCCTGGCCACTCGTAGCGCAGGAGCTGATCGGCGGCGCTTGGGGCGAGACCCGATATCTTGCGAGCCATCCGGACCGCTGCATCCGCAAGCAGCAGCCGGCCGAGTGGCAGGATGTCGTCTCTGCGTTCCCGGAGCGGCGGAACGTGCAGCTCGACGACCTTAAGCCGGTAGTAGAGGTCCTGCCGGAAAGTGCCTTCAGCGACCCCCTCGGCAAGATCGCGGTTGGTGGCGGCCAGGACGCGCACATTTACCGCTCGGTTCTTGGTCTCCCCGACCCGACGGATCTCCCGCTCCTGAAGCACCCGCAGGAGCTTGACCTGCATGCGTGGAGAGACCTCGCCGATCTCGTCCAGCAGCAGCGTCCCGCCGTTTGCGGCTTCGAACAGGCCGGGCCGGTCCGAGACTGCACCGGTGAACGCGCCGCGCGTGTGCCCAAACAGCTCACTCTCGAGGAGCGTTTCTGTAATGGCGCCACAGTTCACGGCGATGAACGGTCCAGCCGCTCGCGTTGATTCGTCATGGATGAACCGCGAGATTCGTTCCTTGCCCACTCCGCTCTCGCCGGTAATGAGTACGGTGGCATCGACTTTCGCCACACGTCGCGCCAGGTCCACCACCTGCTGCATCTTTGGGCTCTTGGCGACAAACCCGAGCGGATCTTCCACTTCGGGCACCGCGCGTACCAGCGCTTGATGGTGTGCTCGGAGCTTTTGTTCTGCAGCCTTCAAGGTCTCCGTGACCCTGCTGAGTGAGACATCGAGGCATTCCTTGAGCCGCCCCGAGTCGAAGAACACCAGCTCTTCGGCGTGTTTGTCAGCCCAATCTTCGCGCGTACGCCCCAAGAGGTGGCACGCCGCGTGACCTTGGCCCAAACAGCGATCTTCGAGGACATAGATTTCTTTGCTGGCAGTGTGGCTGACGTAACCGCTCATGAGGCCGCAAATGGTCCAGCACACGCCCGAATCGGAGCGACCGAAGTGCAAGAGATGCTGCTCGGCCTCGTAGGATGCAAGAAGCATCGCCCCGTTCTTGGTGAGCGGGTCATCAGTTCCCGGCTCGATGCGGAAAAGCCCCTCGAGGGTGTAGATGTGGGAGCCGGCAAGACGCCATTCCGTATTGTCGTCCCAATTGAATTCCTTTTCCATTGCCGCCGCCATGCGCCAACCGTGCGCGAATCCAAATTGGGTGAGCACCGCTCGGGCAGCGGTCAGGCCAAAGTTTTCAACGAGGTACTGACGCAAGAGCCCCATCGCCACCGCGTCGACAAGGAGGGCGCGCTGCCCGGCGAAACGGATCACGCCCCCCTCTGGATCGAGCTCCAGCAGCTCCTTGTGATGCAGATCTTCCACACGCATCAGTCACCCCATCAAATTGAAATAACGGTGATTCATTTTGATTGAATACGCAAGCCGGCGAAGGGTCAACCGAAATGCAACTTACCAAAAATACAGGAGATTTGTACGTGGCTAGAGTCTTGCATCGGAAATCCCCAGGGGAGAAGAGGATGCAACACAGAGCGACCCACACCACACGAGCTTCGTTTCCACCAATCGGTTTCTCGACATGGAGCGATCAGGGCCCTTGGTCGCTTCGGACGGCGGTCTGTGCTTCCTGCGACAGTGCTAGCGACCTCGTTTACCCGGACGACCCAGATCGGCTTGTCCTGTGTCGCGAGTGCCGCTCGCCCCTCAGGGCGCTGGAGTTCCCCGAAATGTACTGCGACCTCGGTGGCGAAGGTTAGACGCCGCGATGTTTGAACTACCAAGGGCGCTCCGCGTCACCTCCAGGCAGCCTCCACACGCCTTCGAGTGGTGGGAGCGGTCGCTCCGACGGGATGACCCTGTTGAAGACATCAGACGGCTTCGGCGGCAGCTAGGGCTTGCGATTGCGGACGCCGGCGAGCGACCTTCGTTTCTACACGCGCTGGGCCGAGAAACCGACGTGCAGCTGCAGCAACTGGCGGGACGCGCGACGTTTGGAGTCGGTGAGTTAGCGTCGGAGCTCCGGGAGCGCTGCCAGTTGTTGGGAAAGACCGTCGACCATTTCTGCGACGTCGTGGCTCCCTCTGGCAGGACTCCCGATTCGATCGAGCTCTCTGATTGCGCGCGCGAGGCCGTCGCGGAGTTATCCGGGGAGATGCGCCTTCGTCTTGTCATCCAAGGCGAGCGCCGCGTCACCGCGAGGCGCTGGCTGGTGACCTCTCTCTTCGAGGTCGCGATCCGGTCGGCATCTGCGAGAGCCGAGGACGAGGTCGAGGTGACTCTTCCGCCGTGCTCGGGGACATGGGCCGAGTTCCAGATTGCCTGGCCGAAGTCGTCGACAACCGAAGATAGCCGCACGCAGGATGACCGTGACAAGTCGAGGTATTTCGCCCTGGCGGCCGCCTACGCGCTGAAGCTCGACGGGACGCTGAGCCGCCGCCACACCCAGGACCAGGAGATTCTGAGCGTTCGAATACCGATAACAGAGCCCTCGGAGCACCGCGCATCGCCCGCTCCATTTCTCGAGCCTGATGTCGTTGGCCGAGCAGTTGCGTTCTAGACTCAAACCGGGCAGCGCAGCTCTTGCCGAATGCAATACCCCGCAAGTCGACGGTTTCCCCGGTGCTGCCGGACGTTCGATGCTAGGGTTGGGTGTGGGCGAGATATGCATAGCCGGCATTTTGCGGAGCGCGTGGAAGACCTTCCGTCTCGACGCGATCCGTGGGGTCGTCCGACAGACGATCGCTGATCTCGAGGAATTGGCTCCCGGTCAGGTGCTGGGACGGGAGCCTTCGCGATCCGAGCTGGAAGGCGAGACGGGTTCACTTCGCGTGGCTCTGGATGCATGCTGCCACGAGCTCCGTGATGGCTGCGGGCTAACGACGTCACCCGGGCTTCCCGCGCAAGTCCAGTCAATGCGCGCCTCCGATGCCGACTGGTCCGAGGGCTTTTCACACGCCCTGGAGGCCTATCGCAGCGCGGCGTGCAAGGGGTTGGACACTTCCCTCGCTGCGCTGGCGTTGCCTCCCGAAAGCGTGTCGACGCCTGTTCCTGCGGGTTAAGTAGGAGTCCATCCCTGCGCCCAAAGCGGGCAAAGAATTCACCGGCCACTTGAACGCACTTGTTGGATGGCTTGTAGAGCGATTCCAATTCGAACCCGGTG
This sequence comes from uncultured delta proteobacterium, assembly GCA_963699755.1. Lineage (GTDB taxonomy): Bacteria > Myxococcota_A > Polyangia > Polyangiales > Houyiibacteriaceae > SG8-38. The sequence goes on along the minus strand of CAVOVB010000011.1, from coordinate 88,231 downwards.
AGCGCTGCGTCAGCGATCCTCGAGTTTGTTCCCGCTTGCCTGGGCTCCGTTCCAAGCGCGGAGGCCTTCCGAGAGGAGATGGCGGACGCAACTGTTGGGCATTCAGCGCACAACCCGTGAGACAAAAGGGGCGATGTCACATCAGCTTGCCCTGTCCTGCGCCCGCTGGATACTAGAGCTGGTTCAGCGAATCAGGCCGTAGCTAGTCTGGGCTGCAACCGAACGACGAAGGGATCCGAATGGGCAAGAATCAGAAGAGAACCGATACGAAGAACAAGCCGAAGCTCACTGCGAAGGAGAAGAAGGCAAAGAAGGCAGCAAAGGCTGCCAAGAAGGAAGGCGAGGCGGGACTGGCGATTCTGAAATAGAAAGAAAAGGATCCTACCGTTCGACGTAAACAGCGGTCAGTTCCGAGAACTCAAATTCACGGTCCGTCGCGCGTTCATTTCGCTCGCGGTCGAGGTCAGCGTTTTCCGTGTCCGCCAGGGGGGCCATCAAACGGGCCTTGCGTCGCGCCTGCCGAAAGGCAGGTCTCGGCCGCACCATCCAGTGGCACGTGCTTCGACACACCTTCGCGAGCCCAGACGGCGCGGGTCGACCACCGGCGTCACCTCACCCCGACGGATCTGCGCCGCGACGGTTTCTGTTGCTGTCGGTATTGCGTCTGTAGGAGCCGAAGCCCACATTGGGCAGGTAGGGCGCTCCCACGGCTGAACCGTCGTCAATCGGCCTAGGGCGCGCTGAAGCTCACCCTCACAGTCGCCGGGTCCTTTGGGGCCTTCGTATTGAGCAACGTGATCACTCCTGGTTGGAGGTGTGTGGCGCGATCGACCCCACTACTTCCAATCCAGACACGCAGCTTTGTCCCTCGCGCCGCGTCCATATAACCCGCACGCGCTTGTGCATCGTACTGCCCGAGTGAGTCGTGATGCGCAGATCACACACCGTCCCCGCGGAGAGCCAGTGGTCGAGTGAGAGCTGTATGCCGGTCTTGCTTACGTCGACGGCCGACGCCACTTGCTGGATCGGCGACAAGATCTCCACCTCGGCATCTGAATGCCACCGGTCCGCACGGCGCCGCTCGTTTTCTCGAGCAGCGGGGCGAACCTCGGAGTTCGTACCTTTCGGAGGTCGCCGATTCGAATGTCTGCCGTCTTTGAAACTCATGCCGTCCGCGCGGTCGCCCGCTGCAGACGGCGACCTAGAGTTTCACCATGGCGGCTTCAAGCGCCGAAGTCGATGACTAACCCCATGCCCAGCCCTCAGCGCTGGCGCTCTTCGGCAATTTCCAGCCCTCGCTCGGCAGCCAGTTTCGCCAGTCGCTCTTGTGCGCGCCTCGATCCCAGGAGCGTGACTTCCTTCGTTCCGAACCTCTGCTTGGCGACGCTCACCAGTTGCTCGAGCGCACTCTCGCGGGCCTCGCCGAGGAGCTCGATCGATCCGGCCCACTCTCGAAGCCTAACCCCGTTCGGCAGGTTGTGGACGATGCTCCCCCGACTCGTGCGCCCGCTGCGAGACGGGAGGGCGCGAACCTGCTTCTCGCCACTCTTGATCACCAATCCCCCGGACTTGCGGGCGAGTCGTCGGATCGCCCGCTGATCTCCGTGTCCGGCGCGGGCTGCCAAGAACTCCTTCCAAGACCCCGGGTGCGTGTTGACGCCGAGGGTCCGCCATCCCTTGATCGTCGTCCTCAGTCTGCGCTCGGCAGCCTTTTTCTCGAACGAAAGCATCTTGTACAATTTGTGTTTCTCGCGCCCAGGAATCGGCATCGCCGCAATCGCGTGATGCCTCAGCTTGAAATGCCGTCGATGCGCAACTCGGGCTGAGTCGAGCTTGGATGACAGGGCCTCGCGCCGTTCGTCCCGCCGAGTCCGCGAGGCGCTGAGCGCATCCTGGTACTCCCTCCAGAGTCCGTCCTCACGTAGCGCCCCCAGGGGCTCGGGTCGATACGCCTCTCGGCTCTTGGTCGTCACTTGGTCCGGCGTAGGACCTGCAACGAAATCTCCGAAGCGCTCACAGAGCCTTTGTTTGGACCAGTGGCGCCCAAGCGCCGAGGCCTTGCAGGCGAGGTCCCCTCGCGTTGCGTCGACCACAGCCAAACCATTTCCGCGCTTGACGACTCGCACCCCATGCACCGCCAGTCGCGCGTGAAGGTCATTCCAGTTGGCGGCGCCTTCCAAGTCGATCTTCTCGCCGATGCGACTCCTCGCCCAGCGAGAAAAGCTCTGTACCCCTCGCGCCGACTCGTAGTCGCGGGACCGATCGCTATCGACTCGCCTCACGCTTCGATCGACCTTGTGAAGGCCTAGTTCGACCTCGAGCTCGCTCGCCAACGCTTTGAACGCCTCGACGTCCCGCCAAGGGTGGTGGATCTTCCGCGTCTTCGGATGAATCTGATTGACCGCAACGTGAACGTGCTCGTGCTCCTGGTCGCTGTGCCGGACCGCAATGTACTGATGTTCGCCGAGTCCGGCCGCGTTGACGGCACGCCGAACCACTACCTCGAGCTCCCGTTCGTTGAGCGAACGGTCACCGGGGTGAAGCGAGATGATCAAGTGGTAGGTCCGGTCACCTTTGACGCGGGTGTTCGCGCGCTGAAACGCCTCCACCACATGGATCGCGACGTCCGCATCCTCTTGCCGATCGATCCCCTCGAGGTTTCCTGCCCAGTACCATGTGCACCGCTCGGTGCCTTTACCCCTGAGCATATAGGTCACTAACGCGCGAAAACGCGAGCGCTTCGGAGACATCCTGCCCCCCTTGTTCCACTTCTTCGGCTTGATGATCATCGCGGCCGGGCCAAGCGATCGATCACGGCGCGAATGTGCGCGCTCGTTTTCTCAATCTCAGCAAGCGTTCGTCGAATGTCCGCTTTTTTGCGACGCTCAGTCAGCGTCTTCTTGAGTAGGCCGCCGAGCCGATTCTGTTCGCCCTGAAGCCTTTGGAGCTTCTCGATTTCCTCGAGCGACTCTGCAGTCGGTAAGTCGTGGCTCAAGAGGATGCGACGAACCACATCGTTGCGGCTGAGCCCGCTCGTTTCTGCGAGCGCGTTGAGTTGAGCGACGTGCGCGTCTCCAAGCCGCACGGTGAGTCGATGCTTCAGTTCCCCCACATGTACGAGCATAGGCATCGCGATCGCGTTGTCTAGAGGGAAGTCTGTTCTGAGCGCGCGAATAAGCCGAAGGCGTTGAGCGCGCAACTCGCGCAACCGAGCACGCGACTAGCGGGAGAAGGTAGCGCGTGCAGTTTTGTTGGCAGACAAAACTATCCCTTGCCCCAACAAGTTGGGTCCCATGCTGTCACACGGAGTGCACTCAAAGTCACACGGAGTGCACTCAGAGTCACACGCTGACCAATCGCCTGCGGCGAGCACGACGGAAAAAAGATCACGAGCCAGGACAACATTTGGAGGGGCAAAACCGATAACAGGGGTAGGCACGATGAACGTACCGAACCAGATCTTGCATGCGAAGTTCTCGCCGAGGCTCGAGCCCTACGGGGCGTTTCGCCTCCATCTCCATGAAATCAACGCCTGGCTCAATGCAGGGTGCTCGATGCGGAGCGTCTGGATCGAATGGAAGCAAAAGGGTGCTTTTCCGGGCTGTTATCGCTCGTTTCTCCGGTATTGTCGGACACACAATCTTCCACGTTCCGGTGCGGTGGAGCCTGAAAATCCAAGCCGCGATCACAACCATGCAGGCGGGGGTCTGTTCGCGCCGCACCCAAGACTCGTTGCGACCAACGGAATTCAGGTTCCGAGAGCCCCGTCCCCGCCCGAACCCTCCAGTGGCCAGAAGCCCAAGGCTGCAGCGATCGCGAATTCGGCGCGCCCTTCGAAGGTCTATCCGCCGCCGGTCTCGCGGCCGCGCGAATTCATTCCGTCTGAGGAGATTTGAAAAGATGAAGGAATTTCATTGCATCGTCGGGAACAAGGGCGGCGTCGGGAAGTCCTTGGTGGCGTCCTTGGTCATGCAGTACGCAGAAGACCAAGGATGGGGCCCGTTCGGGATCGAGTGCGACCAGTCCAAGCGGACGCTCTCTCGATATGAGCGCCTTCGGACGCAGCGCCTCGAGCTTCTCGACCGCGAGCCGCAGTGCGAAGATGCGAGCACCGCGGCTCGCGGTCGAGAACACGGCGTCCGTGATGCATCAGCAGGAGGAGCTCGTCCACGGCATCGTGAAGCGTATGAGCCTCGGCATGGACCTCTCGACCGACGCCCACAACGAGTGCGTCGCCGAGGGGCGGCTCGGCTTGCTCGAGGCGCATCGGGAGTTCGACCGGAAGCATCGGTCGGGGGCCAAGTTCATGACCTTTGCATTCCCGCACGTGCAGCGGAAGGTACAAGAAGCGGTTGAAGTCCTGGGGGGCGTTCCACGCGGGGTGTACCGCGCGGCGAAGAAGAATGCGGCAACCGCACGGAAGCGCGCTCACAACGCGCACGAGGTGCACACCGAACAGTACGCCGCGGACAGGGTTGAGGAAGGAGCGGATGAGCTTCACATGGACCCGTTCACGGCGATCGGCGATCGGCTTGAGAAGAACGCGGTGCGGGCGGCGATCGAGCGACTGCCTGATGCACAGCAACGTGAAGTGCTGCGCCTGATCTACGTGGATGGTCTGTCGCGGATGGACGTCTGCCGAATCATCAAAAGGATAGGCCCCGCGTCTTCCGCATTCACCAAGCGGGGATTGAGACGGTACAGAAACTGCTGCTTCTCGGAAGCGCTCTCGAAAAGGAACACGTCGAACATAGCGTTGCTCATCTCCCCGAATCAAATCGGCGCGAGGTCCTGCTGGCACTCTACAGGGATCGACTTGACTACCGGAGTGCCCGATTGAAGTTCGGGATGAACGCGGAGGAGCTGAACGAACTTCATCAGGCGGCGCTTGCGGCGCTTGTGGACTCCCTCAACCCGTTGCTTTCACCCAATCATTGATGGGAGAGTCATCGAGCCGTGACCGGAGGCTCTATCCTCGCAACATCTCGAGTCTCCCGGAATCTCGGGGCGGTTTAGTTTCTCCGTGACCCAAGAGGGCCTTTGATCTTAGGATGAGCCATGTTCACACTTACTCCACGTGATACCGACTTCATCGACGCAGCCTCGACCCGGATCACGACGATCGCGACCGTGAACGGCACCCCGGAAGAGGTATGGGCGGTGCTCGTCGACAACGAACGCTGGCCCGACTGGTTTGCGGCGGCGAAGGAGTGCCGTACCACCTCCGACCGGGCACAGGGGGTCGGCGCTACCCGCTGGATTCACGTCGACTTGTTCAAGGTCAACGAACGATTCATTGCCTGGGACCCCCCGCATCGATGGGCGTTCACGGTTCTAGACGCCAACCTGCCCGGCATCATCTCCGTCGTCGAGCAGGCCCGGCTCGAAGCGATTGGTAACGACCAGACCAGGGTGACCTACCTCATGGGAGCTGACGTCGCCCCATACCTCCGGCCACTGGTCCCCCTGTTGCGATGGCGCCTCACCGGGATGTTCGAGAAGGGTCTAGCGGGCATCGAGGCCCAGGTCGCACGGCTTCGCAGTGAGGCGGCTCCACGCCCGGAAAGCGTTATCACCGACTCGATTTGAGCGCGCCGTCTCCGAGCTCTCTTTCGGGAGCATCGGCAGCGAATGAAGACCGACCTAAGCCAGAAGCTCCGCGCGGATGGCGTCGAGGCCCTGTTGCAACCGTTCTCTGAAGAGCCAGACGATTGGAATGGCGAGCAGATAGGCGAGGGCGGAGGTCAGACACGAAGGTGTAGGTCCAGACGATGCGTGTGCCGCCCTGTTGGTCATGGCTGCGACGGCTTCGGGGGGCTGCGGCATGGCTCCGTGTCTGGCACACTCGGCTTTCCCGAGTTAGCTCGGCGATTTCATCTTTGATTACCGGCGTGTCGCAGTTGCGAACACGGATCATGGAAATGTCTGCGGATGCAGCAGGGCAGTTCGTGACGGTCATTCGCAAGATTCTAGTGCTTTCTTTGCCACCAAGTAGTGCGCTCGGACATCCGAAAGTGGGGCAGCTGTGACGGAGGAAAAAACGAAGACAGGCGGTGCCACCCAAGCCTCTGAGTCGGGGTTGACTGAATCCATGGAAGAGATCCTTGGTTCGCTTGCGACTCGCTTTGACACATCGGTTCTCGATGGTTCCGAGCAGAACGCGCGAATTCGGGCAGTCGTAGTCAACGAAGGAGAGTGGGATATTGCCATTCACGGCACGGAACTTCAGATCCGTCGAGCCATCCGGGGCAGCGTTTGCGATGCGCGACTCATCGCCGATCGGGCCACGTGGTTGTCGATTGCACAGAATGCACGAGGCGGTTTGGCCGCTTACCGGGCTGGTCGCCTCATCGTTCGGGACAATCTTCACTTGGGCGTTGCAATTCTGGCGGCGACCAGCGGTTTTCACGACACCAGACGCGTTCGATTTGAACGGGTGTCGACACCTTCCGGAACGCTGTCGGTAGTGCGGGCGGGCGCCGGTGAACCGGTACTGATGATTCATGGGCTCGGGGCAACCAAGATCTCTTTCCTCCCGACGGTCGCGGCGCTCGCTGGCCAATTCGAGGTCGTCGCTGTTGATCTGCCGGGCTTCGGAGATTCGGACAAGCCGCTCTGTGCGCGCTACGATCCACCATTCTTCTGTGGGGCTGTAGTCGAGCTCATGGACGCACTCGGCATCGAGCGCGCGTCGATCGTGGGCAACAGCCTCGGGGGCCGAGTTGCCATCGAACTCGGACTTCGCCACCCAGACCGAGTTGACCGCCTCGTGCTCTTGTCTCCCTCGCTTGCTTGGCGGCAAAAACGCGGATGGATTCCTCTTGTTCGGCTCCTTCGCCCCGAGCTCGGGCTGCTCCAACTCGTGCCGAACGACGCCGTAGGAGCTGCGATGAGACTGATGATTCCCGGCGCCAGGAGCGGGTGGGCACAGGCGGGTGTCGATGAGTTCTTGCGAATGCACAGGACCCGAGGTGGACGGTTGGCGTTCTACTCGGCCGTTCGGAACATCTATCTTGAAGAGCCGGACGGCACGAATGGATTCTGGACTAGACTTGCAGGTCTGGACGCACCGAGCCTTTTCATTTGGGGCAAGAACGACCGACTCGTCCCAGTGGCCTTCGCGCAGCATGTGCGCCACGCGCTTCCCTCCGCGGAGAACATCGTCATTGAGTGCGGACACGTGCCGCAGATTGAGCAACCCAAAACTGTTGAACACGAAATCTTGCGCTTCCTTGGCGAGCCCGCAATGACGACGACCCGATGACCAAAGCACTTGAGGGATTTCGGACCAGTGGAAATCTGACAGGCGACATCGTCACGAAGGGTCAACGCACGGAACACCACTCCCACAATTTCTCCCACACGCCACGAAACAACCAGAAACGACACGCAACACCCGGAAACAGGTTCCCCTTTGTTTGCGGGGATTTCTCAATGATCCTGGTCGGTCAGTTTATGTAGGGGATCTTTCCTTTGAGGGCGCCGCTCTGAACGCTGCCGGGGTGATTGGTGGCCTTGGCGATCCCAAAGTCGGAGAGCTTCACCTCACCGGCCTCGCTCAGGAGCACGTTGGAAGGAGACACATCGCGATGAATGATGCCCGCAGCGTGTCCCTCGTCGTCCGCCGTATGTGCGAAGTCGAGGGCGGAGGCGACGGCATGTGCGACGTACGACGTGAGCCCCGGGTCGAGCGCCTCTCCGCGTGAGCGAAGATGGCGCAAGGTCGCCCGCAGGTCGGTCCCCTCGATCAGCTCGAGCGTGAGGTAGTGCGTGCCGCCGACGATGCCGAAGTCGAGCACCCGCGCGATGTGTCCATGATGCAGCAGGGCCGACAGGCGCGCCTCGCGCAGGAACATCTCGACGAACTCCGTGTCGTGCACGAATGTCGGCAGTATTCGCTTGAGACAAACGCGCTGCTCGAAGCCCGCCGGCCCGCGCCGAATCGCCAGAAACGTCTCCGCCATGCCGCCAACGCCGAGTCGTTCGACGAGCTCGTAGTCGCCAAAGCGTTCGGGGGTCGAAGGCGTCATGAACGGCTGAAGGTACCACAGCCGCAGTCGACGGTCCGCGCTTCGATCTGGCGGTCGCGAGCAGAGCGTGCAGTAAGTGACGTATTGGGGCACGCTAGCGGGACCGCGAGCGCGGAACCATCAAGGATTGTGCGGGCGACGAGGTGCTGAGGAGGCATCGATCATCGTCGGCATGGTGGAAGAACTATGAGTCAGCCCGCGAACCCCAAGGTCTCCCGCGTGTACAATCCGCGACGGAGGCTCGTGACACGCTGGACAACGTCTTGCCTTGGCTTCGGAATGCTGATTGGCGTTGCGTGCGGTGAAACCTCGCCGGACATGGACTCAGGGGTTGGGGGCAGCGGCGGCTCCGGGATAGAGGATTGCGAAGCCCTCCGCTTGGCGTGTGAAGGTTTAAGCGAATCGGAATGCAATCTGCATGACGGTTGCCTCGCGTTAGAAGCCCCGCTTTGGCAGGGGAGCCTACAGGAGTGTCTGGAGCAGCCCCCTGAGTTCGTCACCTGTCTTGCGGGCGGAGACGGCTGCACTGATGGCTTCACGGCGTTCGGCTGCATCTACGATCCGTCTGACCCCCAACAATGCTACTGCGAGCGCGAGGTGACGAACGTCCCCGGCTGGGAGATCGTGATCGATTGCGAGGCCCCCGAGGGTGTCTGCGGCATCTAGCTATCTCTCGTTTCCTTTGAAGGGGACGTCAATTCCGAGGAGCCCGTGAGAAGAGGTGAGTTGCACGATGGAGCCCAGCTCGGAGCCGCTTCTGCCGGGTGAGGCGCCGGTCCTCCATCAGCTGGTCCAGCGCGAGCTGCATGGCGCCGAGCACGCGCCGATGGCATTGCTCCACGTAGCTTGGGTCGTCCGCAGCCTCAGGTCCGGAGCGCTCGAAGTACATGGGCTCGAGGACGTCGATCAAGACGGGCACGGGTAAAGGGAGGAAGGGCGGCGCCCCCACGGTGAGTCCCCACGGCACCGACACGGTGATCGGAAGGACATCCGTGCGCAGGAACCGATGTGTGCGCAACAAGCGCGACAACCACCGCCCGTCGCTCACCACCCACCAGACGTCGTGAGAACCCGCCGAGACGACGGGGACGATCGGCACGCCCTCGCGCAACGCGAGTCGCACATACCCACGGCGGGGACCGAAGATGACGCGACCGCGGTCGCGTGAGGGTCGAAAGGCATCGAGGTCGCCGCCCGGATAGACGAGCACCTTGCGCCCGGCGGCAAAGACGCGGTGCGCATTCTCGGGGTTGGCCGCGATCGCACCCATGGCGGGCAGCATCTGGTTCGTGAGCGGAGCCTCCATCACGACCTGATGCGCAAGCGCATACGGGACGTCGTCAATCCCACGCTCGCGTATCAGGGCGACTGCCAGGATCCATGTGTCGGGTGTCATGAAACCACCACTGTGGTTGCACACGTAAAGAGCACCGCCGTCCGGGATTGTGTCGAGACCACGGACCCGAGGCCGAAACCACTTCCACAGGATCGGTCCCGCAATATCCGCAAAACGCTCGAGCACCTGCGGATCGCGATTGTCGAGCGAGTTGACGTCGTGGAATCCAGGTAGCCGCATCCAGAAGTGAACCACAGCCTCGCCGCCGTATATTGCAAGTGACCTACTAGGTCAGCGCTTCGATCCCCCCGCCAGCGGCACGATCATCGGCACCCGCTTCTTGTACTCCTCGTAGTCTTCGCCGTGATAGGTCACGAGATCCTTCTCCTCGAACTGCAGCCCGATGAGGATGTAGCCCGTCGTGCCAATTGCGAAGATGAGGTGCCCGACGGTCATGTACGGCGTGGCCCAGAACGCGATGACGAAGCCGAGCATGATCGGGTGGCGCACCAGCTTGTAGAGCCACACGGTGGTGAAGGGGAGGTGGGAGTACTTGGTCTGGCGGAGGTTCAGGTAGACCTGCCGCAGCCCGAACAGGTCGAAGTGATTGATCATGAAGGTGGACAGGAGCACCATCAGCCAGCCCAGTCCAAACAGCCCCCACAGCACGTACACCCCCGCCGTGTTCTGGACCTCCCAGACGACACTCGGCAGCGGCTGCCACTTCCAGTAGAGCAGCGCCAGGAGGAGGCTGGCCACCAGGACGAAGGTGCTGCGCTCGATCGCCTCGGGAACGATCTGGGTCCACCACCGCTTGAACCCGGGGCGGGCCATGATGGTGTGCTGGATGGCAAAGGCGCCCAGCAGGAGGCTGTTGATCAGGAGCGACGGCAGGAAGGCGCCTTCCGCGCCGGTGTCGATCGATTTCGGCACCACGAAGTTCCCGACAAATCCAATGGCATAGAGGAACACGACCAGGAAGACCACGTACGAGACGACGCCGTAGAGGAACGCGAGTACCCTGCCCATGGACTACCTCCCCCTGAGGTCAGGAATGACGAATGGGAGTATACTACACCTTGAGCCGGGGAACGCCATCCCGTTCCCTGGATCTCACGAGCAACCTTGTCCTTCCTCAGAACGTTGTCCGTAGCGAGATGTTCGCCGCCTCGGAGGGTTGTCCTCCCATCAGTTTGCCTCGAGCATAGCCGAAACAAAGGCCCTTTCCGGTTCGCGTCCCAGGCGACATAACACCTAGTACCGCGAAATTCGGCTGTAAGCCCCAAGCCATAGTGTCCGGTTTCTCCCGGCGGTCTCAAGCGGTGGACGCAACAGCGTTGAATATCTCGCACGGTTTCATCCATTGAAGGGTTTGTCGAGGCCGCGCATTGAGCTCCCTTGCGACAGCGTTCAACTCGGTCTGAGTGTGTCGACTCAGATCAGTGGATTTTGGAAAATACTGTCGTAGCAAACCGTTTGTGTTTTCGTTGCTCCCTCGCTGCCATGGCGCATGCGGGTCGCATAAGAAGACGCTGACGTTTGTGGCCACCGTGAATTGCGCATGCCCGGCCATCTCTTTGCCTTGATCCCACGTGAGGGTTTTTCGTAGTTGCGGGGGCAGCTGAATCACCTCACGTGTGAGGGCGCAACGCACCTGCTCGGCACGACGCCCATCGGGTAGGCGCACGAGCAGGAGATAACGACTTGTCCGTTCGACCAGCGTCGCGATGGCAGACTTTCCGCCTTTGCCAATGATCAAATCGCCTTCCCAATGGCCTGGGACGGCACGGTCCTCGGCTTCGGGCGGACGGTCGCTGATCATCACCATGTCGGGCAATTGACCTTGCCGCTCGGTTCGTCGATGAGGACGCCGTCGAGCACGGCCCGTTCGTAAGCACGTGGTGAGTTCCTTGCGTAACGCGCCTCTGGCTTGGATAAACAGGGATTGATAGATCGTTTCGTGAGAGATGCGCATGCTGAGGTCCTCGGGATAGTCCAGGACGAGCCGTGCGACTATCTGCTGCGGCGACCAGCGTTGTTCGAGTCGCCTTTCCACCTCTTTTCGGAGCCTTGGATGGGCTGTGAGCTTGCCCGCCCTGGGACGAAGATTTCGACGTGCGGCGCTTTGCTCCGCAGACCAGGCACGATACGTCGTGCGGCTTCCATTCCCAGCGACCTCTCTCGATATGGTCGACGGCGCACGACCAAGGTGGCTCGCTATCTGCCGAAACGAGTCTCCGGCAACCAATCGTCGAGAGATCTCCTCCCGCTCGGCACACGACAGCCGATGCGGGGAGCGAGGTCGAGGCCTGCGACGGCGTTTAGCCTTGCGACCTCGAGCGAGCAGTCTCTGTATCGACTTTGTTGAACATCCAATGGCCGCGGCCGCTCTTTCGTACGATTCGCCGGCCCCAAGACGACAGAGTACTTCTTCGTGCTCCGCTCCCGTTAGACGAATGCCTCGTTTCACTTCTCGACGCTTCATCGCTCAGCCTCCTTGGTGCGATTTTGGCTATCACACCGTCATGGCTGTTGCGTCGATGGCTTGAGACCGCCAGCAGAACTACCGGACACCAACGTCTGGTTTTGACATCGGCGCTTCTCTTGAGCCTGATGGGCTAACAGATCCTTCTTCGACGTCATGACCGACGCCTTGTTCGCTACGTACCAGGCGCGCGGGGTCAGTTCACGGGACGACCTCATCCTCGACGAGGCCGCGCGTGACGGGGATCCGCTGCTCTGCGAAGGCGAGAGCATCACGAACCGCGGCGCGCTGCCCGCGTGGGTCGTGCTTTCGCCCTGATCGAAGGCGACCTGACCTGACCTGACCTCGGAATTTCGGACCGGTGGAAACAGGTTAGGCCGCATCGTGACGCAGGCTCAACGTGCCGAGCACCACTCCCACAATTTCTCCCACACACCACGAAACAACTAGAAACGGCACGCAACACCCGGAAACAGGTTCCCCCTTGTTTTGCGGGGATTTCTCAATGATTGTGAACAGTCAGTTTACGTAGGGGAAAACATATGGTCCATGGCTGGCCTCCACTGCGGCTCTTGTTGCCCGACGTGCATGTATTTCGCGCACGCGCGATCCGTGCGCGTCGCGGATCTGCAATAGCCAATGAAAACCGCGGGTTGGGTCTTGGCACGCCGCGTGCTTGTGCAGTCTGTCGGAGGTGCCAATGTCTAGCTTTGGTTTGCGCAGCATGCGCTCTTGGTTGCTCGTGGTCGTTGCGCTCGCAACGGGGACGGGATGTGGAGACGCGGCGACGGAAGCGAGTTCGTGCGACATCGAAGGGCTTGAGGTCTGTTCCAGCGATCTCGCATCGATTCTGATCTGTGAGGAGGGAGAGCTCAGGCTCCTGGAGGAATGTGGAGCCGAGATGGTGTGCCAAGCCGGATCGGAAGGACCGGTCTGCGTCCCGTCTTCGGTCCAGCTGCCGCTCGAGGATCAGATTGCCTGTGCCGGGGACGTGTTGACCGACTTCAACACCTATCTCAACGCGCTGATCCACTTGCTTAAGGAAGCCGACAACCCCGCGTACGAGCTACCACCGCTCCACTCGATCGACTGGGACGCCGGGGGCGAGCTCAGTGCCGAGGTCGATGCAGGCTCCGACGGCGTGCTGGAATTCATGTCCGGGGTTGTACGACCACCGGACTGCGAAGGGGGCATGTTCTCGGGCGACGTCTGCGTCTTCGAGTGGTCCGCCAAGAGAGCGCTGTCTACCGATGAAATCGCCCTCGGCACGATGAGCGCCAACAAAATCGCAATGAGCGATGCCACTCGTTACACGATCGTCGATCGAAACCCTCGCGTCATCCACGACGAAGGCTGCAGCCTCGAGGTCACGGCGTTTACCATGATGTGGCGCCTGCGTCCCGACGAGATGTATTCGCTGCAGCTCGACTTCAGGACGGCCTACACGGAGGGTGACGCCACGGCTACGATAGAGGGCTCTGTGATTTGGGGAGCCGATGCGGGTGAAGCCTTCTATTGGACGAGCGGCCCGGACAAGATCGTGCCCGTGGCCTTCCGCACAGGCATTCAGACCATCCAATGCGACTTCAGCCTCCGCACGTTCGAGGTGACCTGCGCGATCTAGTCGAATTGACTCGACCAAAGTCACGACCTCGGTCCGTTTGACGTTCGGGTCGCGGATGAAGGCGGCGTAGTATCGGTTGGAGTATTCAGGGCGAAGTCCGGGCTCGCCGTCGCCCGGTGAACCGAGCGCGGTAGCCGTCGCGTAGAAATCGCGAACTTGGTCCGTGGTTCGCGCATGAAGACTGATGTGGCAACCATTGCTGATGTCACGATCCCACCGAGTGAACCGCCCAGGCATTCCCGGACGCTCTGGGGTGCCCCGACAGTGTCGGTACTGACCAGCGAGCTGCCAAAGGGGCCCGACGCGCGCGACTTGCACACCGCGCACCGGTGGCGTCGTTCGATAGCGTTTTGTGGCCCCCTCAACACGCCGAACCCAACTCCCACAGTTTCTCCCACGAGCCGCGAGACAACCAGAAACGGCACGCAACACCCGGAAACAGGTTCCCCCGCATTTTGAGGGGCTTTCTCAATGATTCTGATCGCTCAGTTTATATAGGGCACCTTTCCTTTCAGTGCGCCGTTCTGGATGCTGCCAGGGAGGTTGGTGGCCTTGGCGATGCCGAAGTCGGCGAGCCTAATCTCGCCGGGATTGCTGAGGAGCACGTTTGAGGGCGACACGTCGCGGTGAATGATGCCGGCGGCGTGGCCCTGCGCATCCGCCGTGTGCGCAAAGTCGAGCGCGGCGAGCTTGAGGTAGAGTTCGGGGGTCGACGCGGTTGATCTTCGCGGTCTCGACGAGCGAGTACATCATGGCGACGATCCGCTTCAGACCGATCCTCCGCCGAAAGGACCAGGTCAACCAGCCGGAGCTGTCTCCGGACTGAAGAAGATACAGTCACGACTCGCAACACGCGTGCAGCAAATGAGGGCTTCACCAGTCCTCCCCTTCCGCGACGTCGAGCGCCCACGTTGCGAGCGCGACGACGGCGTCTACGTCGTCAGGGTGCTTGAGGACGTGGTTGGCCAGATTCTCGAGGTACACCCCGGGTGTAGAAAGGTGCTCGGCGGTGGCCAGATTGGCCTGGTTTGGCCCGATGCCACCCTCGTCTTGGATAAGCGAAAGCGGCCCTTGCGAGCCGACCGCATTCTTGACACGGTAGGGGTCGGCGGTTCGAAACCGCCCGTGCCTACAACGAAACAAGATAACGAGATCCTGCCGAGGTTGGCGCCGTGTGAACCCAGTCGCGGGCGCCCCGCGGACACCCCCACGAGCCGCTAACAACGAGATCCTGCCGAGGTTGGCGCCGTGTGAACCCAGTCGCGGGCGCCCCGCGGACACCCCCACGAGCCGCTGACACCGGCTCGAACGCCGTGGATGTCTGTCGGGCGAGCGAAGACGAGCGGCCTGGCGCGCCGAAGACTCGCGCGGTGCCCCCAGCGGCATGCTCTGCATGCACCTAAGTGCCGCCGCCCTCCAAGGCAGCCGCGAACAACGCCGCGTCAGCTGCTGCCTAAGGTGCCGGCCCGCACCGGGCCCCATGGCACACGCGCATCCACCAGGTGCCGGCCGGGAAGCACGCGTTTCGGTCTCCGGCCATCCACTTCGCAAGGGCCCGTTGGTATTGCGCCTTGAAGGCGCGAAGACGCTTCACCGCTTCGGTCGCAACCGCTCGATTTCCCGCGGCCGCAAACTGTGGGTTGAGGCTCCCAAACACTTCGTAGCTTTTGGCCCGCTTGGTGTGTGGGAGCCGGAGTACACGCTGCGAGCCGAGAAAGGTGCGACCGGTGCGCCTCGCCTCGTTCCAGGCCTGGTGTTGCTTGTCACGCACCCGCTGGGCGATGCGCTCTTGGGCAAGCCCGGCGCCGTACTCGAGCTGCAGCGCCACCGGCATCTCGAGCCGAAGCTCGAGCTCGTCGGGCCACACGCCGTTGTCGGGGTCGAAGTAGTACCTGGGCCGCTTCACCCGGATGACGCGGGCCCCGACATGGCGGGGCAGCGTCTGCGTCCCAGGCCAGTCCTTGGCGTAGCGCACCGCCCCGGCAGCCACCGGATTGGTGATGAGGTAGGCGATCGAGTCCACGATGGCATCCGGGGTCCGCAACGCATGGATGCCGCTACTTCGCTTGTTGAATACCTCTTCGGGCCAGCCCCGAAACGCCTTGGTGCACAGGGCGAGGTTGCGGTGAAAGGTCTCCAAGAACCTCGGATAGACGCCCCGCACGTCCGTGATGACCTCGTGGGCGTGGGTCGACATGAGGCAGGCTGCATGAACCACGACCCCATGCAGCTTCGCGGCGTGCGCGAGGCAGTACCAATAGATCTGCTCCATCTGTCCACGCTCATCCGGATTGAGCAGGAAGTGGCGACGGGTGGTGCGGCGCGACACAGCCAAGGTCGTGCCTGGATCGACGATGCGGGGTCGCGTCATGCCCCGTCGACAGAAGCGAACGGCGTGCCGACACGGGACTTTGTGAGTTCAGAGCTTTACCGAGCACCATCGTGGCGGATTCCTCGTCGGCGCCGGCGGGCGCCAACTTGCGAAATCACGAGAATAAACCTGCCTCACTCATCGCGAATCAGGCGACCTCGGGCGGATCTGGTCCCTATTGGGGGTTGTCCCTACGGCACACCGAAGCTCCAAGTCTCCGGCGAGAGATCGTTCCCCAACCAGTCGAGCTGGCCTCCAAATACGACCGCCGGACTCGATGCGTCGAGGCTTGTCTCACAGGACGCGTGATCTAGCCTGGCGTCGGGATCCGGTGAGCCGATCTGCTCGGTCCACGAGTTGTTCGAGAGGTCATAGATCCAGGTGTCGTCTAGCGGCGACCCGAATTGACCTGCACCTGGGCCGTATCCGCCGAACAGCATGACTTGGTCATCTCCGATCCATGCCATCGCGTGCGCGTACCGAGTTATCGGCGACACGGCCGGACTCACCGGCGTCCAGGCATCGTCCGATAGGTCGTACGCCCAGGTATCGCCCCAACCGAAGCCGCCAAACAGCAGCGCCTTGTCACCACCGATGCGAGCCATGGCGTGCTGATACCTCGCGGGCGGACTCATCGCCGGGCTCTTGAGCGTCCAGACACCGTCACTCAGATCGTAGACCCAAGTATCAGCATGGTTCGTGGTACCAGACCGTCCGCCGAATAGCAGAACCTTGTCATCACCCAGGTAAACCATTTGGTGACCGTGTCTCGCGCTTGGGCTCGGGCTGAGTGCTTGCTCGCTCCAATCCCCAGCAAGCAGATCGAAGATCCAAGTGTCACCGTAGGTTGGGCCCTGCGTGTTCGTCCCGCCGAACATCAGCACCTTGTCTCCACCGGTGTATGCCATGTCATGGCTGTACCGATGGGGTGGCACGGTCGAAGGACTGCCCGGAGACCAGGAATTCGACTCGACATTGTACCACCAGATGTCCTGCAGGTTGCCACCTGAATGACCGGCAAACATGACGCATTCACCCGGACCGGCGTACGCCATCGCATGGCCCCAGCGCCCAGCGTACCAGTAGCTCACGCCCTTGTACGTCCAGCCGCACGGGCACTCGGGATTGCCTGGTTCGCAAACCAAGCCCGGACACAGATCGCACTCTCCGGCTACACACTCGCCATTGCCTGAGTCGCACAGAGTACCATCAGGCGCCGGTGGATACACGCAGTCGCCGGTCGCTGGATCGCAAAGATCCGCGGTGCACTCGTTGCTGTCAGGCGGACACCACGCATCGGCGCACAGTTCGCAGACGCCATCAACGCACTGCCCAAGGTGATTGTTCAACTCGCATGCCGTGCCATCCGGAACGGGCACAGAGCAGTCGCCGGTGGCCGGATCACACACGTCGTCCGTGCACTCGTTGCCATCGGGTGGGCAAATCACGCCGGCGCATAGATAGCACACGCCCCCGACACATTGTCCGGTACCGGACGGACAGGGCGTCCAGTCGGGGAGCTGCTCGTAGCTGCAGGTTCGGGTGATTGGATCGCACGCGCCGGTCGCGCACACATTGCCGTCGTCGCAGTTTTCGCAGTAACCCTCGACGGCGCCTGCGTCGCAGTCCAAGTTGTCTGGTCTAATCGAACCACGCTGGTCGAGCACAAGCGCCGCGCCGCCATGGTCGGTGCATGCCGCGGCCGGCACCAAATCCACGGCGATGCTCTGAGATGACTCTGGTGCATGGGTGAGCGTGGGTCCGCCATTGTCCTGTAGCGGGCCGAGCCCGAGGTTTCCGAGCGTGACGCCAGTGACGTCCGTCGGATGCGTCAAGAAGCAGGTGTTGCCAGGCGATTCGATGTTGTAGCCATACGAGATGACGGTCCCGGTGGTACTACCCGCAGCGCACGTCCCTTCGATGATGTTGTTCTTGTAGGTGACCGTCACAGTGTCCGTGCCATACCCGGCGCTTCCTTCGTTTCCAGCGGTGTTCCCGAACACGGTGCTGTGCACGAGCGCAAGCGTCGAAGTGCCGAAAGCGACTACGCCCCCCCCCGTGCTGACTGCCGCGTTACCCGATACGGTCGTGTTGAGGGTGGTCAGCAAGCTCGTGTTGGGCGAGACGGTCGCGGCCTCGATGCCCGCGCCAAACTGGGCGGTATTGCCGGAGATGGTCGAGTTGCTGATGGCGACCATCCCCTCGTCCTGGCGAATCCCGCCGCCTCCATGGGTTACCTCATTGTCCGACACGACGCTGTTGTCGATCGTGACCGTGCCGTGGGTGTAGATGCCGCCCCCCGATTGGGCTCGGTTGCCTGAAATGGCCGAATCGTACACCGCCAACTCCCCCTGGTGAATCACGATGATTGCGCCGCCGAAGAGGGTCTCGTTGTCGGACAGGGTCGTGCCGCTCATCGTCGTGATTCCGCCAACGTAGATGGCACCCCCCAACGAGGTGGCGGTGTTGCTCGACAACACGCTGTCCGTGATCGTGGTCGGACCCTGACCACCCCCGATGGCGCCGCCCGCATACGCACTATTCCCTGTCAGGGTCACCCGCGTGAGGTTCATCGATGGCCCATGCTGGTAGAGCGCACCGCCATGGGCGGTTCCGGTGCAATCTGTCACGACCACGTCAGTCAGGGTGAGCGCGCCTGCGTTGTAAATCCCTGCGCCATAGTCGGCGTCTCCGCCTCCGCGGGTGATTGTCATGTCACGAAGCTCCGCCGTGATACCCGAGTGCAGGACCTTGAACACGCGGTGGTCGTCTTGGCCATCCACGGTCAACAAGCCCCGACCGTCGAGAATGACATCGTTGTTGATGGAGATCTCCGACTGGGTCGCTACCGTGGTCGGTCCGACGCATGCAAAGGTGTGCGGTCCACCACCCGCTGCAATAGCGTCCCTAATCCCCTGCTCCGTGCATGGGAAGCCGTCGACTTCGCAAACACCAGCCATACAGACGCCGACACCCGAGCCGCACGCGGTACCGTCCTCGAGCGCGGGTCGTTGTTCGTCCAGACACGTGGCGCCCTCGGGGAGGTACCAGACGCTCCCCATGCAGGGCACCGTAACCGGCACGGAACATTGGATGCATGGAACGCCAAGCGGATTGCCATGGACGTCAACGGCCGGGCAATCTGACGTGTGGCATGTGGTGATACCGGAAAGCAGCGCGAAGGCGAACACACCCACCAACCCTCGTAGCACCCGTCCCGGTGTCCAAGCGCAACCCCGCACCGCGAAGAACGATCGTGAATCCCTCATTGCAGCCTCCGCTTCTACGTCTCTATTCCTGCACCTCGCGTGCCAATCCGCTTGCATCGGCGGCGACCGACTTTTGCGATGCGCGGCGCGCAAGTACGGTGCACATGCGCCGCAAGAGTTGCGCGGGAGCTCACACAAGACGCGCGTGCATCGAAGTCCTCGGTAAAGAATTACGTATGCCGAGTACGCTCGAAGCGAGCTGGGGTCGCGTGCGCGTGACGCGTCGCGATCGGATCTAACGCGTCGACACGCGTCTCATCGACGCCCGTTTGCATCCGACAATACTCCGCTATTTCGGAGCACGCGCCCCCGCCATGGTCGTCCAGCTGCGACATCCGGACGTGCTGGCGACGCTCCGGCGGATGAACGGACCTCAGCCCTGCGCACAATTTTCGCCTCGCAGTGCTCAAATGCAGGTCGTGCGCGTCAGTTGTACTTTCAACGCGCGTGGTGACGAGGCAGCGCCGAAAGACTTCTGCGCGCGAGCAGCTCGTCTGTTGAGCCAAGCTGTCGAGCCGATGAAAATCGTCTTCATCGACGCGGAACCAGATCATGCGCGACTTTGGCCTCTTCGGCAGTCGGTCAGTCATCCCCTCGCTCCTCGAGCTCGTTCAAGACCCAACCGTCGAGGGCAACCGTCCGTCGAGGGCAGCCCCCCGAACGGTGGCGTCCCGATCGCTGAGGACGCCCCCCGGTGAGGGTTGCAATCGACCCACCGTGTGTCAGAAAGCTCCGCGTCCCTATCAACCCGGAGATGGCGAATCTTGAGCGTCAGCTACATATTTCGGTCCACGGACCGATGATGAATGAAGCGAGAGCGCGCACGGCGCGCGAGCTGCTCGAGGAGCGCAGCGCGCTAGGTAAAGACACGGTGGCCGCCAGGGTGGACGGCAAAGTGTACGATTTGCACAGCCCCATCCCCGAGGGTGCGTCGGAGGTGAAGGCCATTGACGCCCACGACGCCGATGCCCTTCCGATCATCCGGCATTCGAGCGCCCACGTCATGGCCGATGCGGTTCAGCGCCTGTTCCCTGGAACCAAGGTCGCCTTTGGGCCAGCGACCGAGGACGGCTTCTACTACGACTACGCCAAACCCGATGGCACTTTCTCCGAAGAGGACTTGCGGGCCATCGAAGAGAAGATGGCCGAGATCGTCGAAGCGGACAGCCCATTTCGTCGCGAGGTCGTGACCCGGGACGAAGCGCGTAGGCTGCTGCAGTCGCTCGACGAGGGCTTCAAGCTCGAGCACCTCGAGCGTCTCGATGATCCGATTTCACTGTACCGCCACGGCGACTGGGTCGACCTTTGCGAAGGGCCGCACGTTCCTTCGACGGGTTTTCTGAAAGCGGTGAAGCTCACCAGCGTAGCCGGTGCGTACTGGCGCGGCGACGAGCGCAACCCAATGCTTCAACGGATCTACGGGACGGCATTCGCGTCGCCCAAGGCCCTGCGTGCCCACCTCAAGCAGCTCGAAGAAGCGAAGAAGCGGGACCATCGAAAGCTCGGCAAGGAGCTGAAGCTCTTCGCCTTCCATCCCCACGCGCCGGCGTCTCCGTTCTTCCTGCCTCGCGGCGCCACCATTTACAACCTCCTCGAAGGCTACGTCCGGTCGCTCTATGCGCGCTATGGCTACGAAGAGGTGATCACACCGCAGATTTTCGACAACGAGCTTTTTCACACCTCCGGACATTTGCCGTCGTACGCAGAGAACATGTACATGGCGGCGACATCAGAGAACCTCGAAAAGCTGCAGACCAAGATCGAGGAGAATCCTCCGAAGAGCTCCGAGGACTGGACGCGAGCGTTCGACGAGTCTTTGCGTTTCGGAGTGAAACCGATGAACTGCCCGAGTCATTGCCTCGTGTACGGGATGACCAAGCGCAGCTATCGCGACCTTCCGATGCGCATGGCTGACTTCGGCCGTCTTCATCGCTTCGAGCGAAGCGGAGTGGTGCAGGGGCTTACGCGCGTTCGCACCTTCGCGCAGGACGACGCGCACATCTTCTGCGCGCTCGACCAGGTACAGGACGAGATCAAGGCCTTTCTCGACCTCGTGCATGATGCGTACCGGGACTTCGGGTTCTCAGAGGTGCGCATCGTGATCGCGACCCGACCTGAGAAGCGCCTCGGCGCCGACGAGGTCTGGGATCGGTCCGAGGAAGCGCTCGAGGAGGCCGTCAAAGCCAAGGCGCTTCCGTACGAAATCGCCGAAGGGGAGGGCGCGTTCTACGGGCCGAAAATCGAGTTTCATCTCAAGGACGCGATCGGACGTCCTTGGCAGCTCGGCACCATTCAGGCAGACTTCAATCTCCCTGAGCGCTTCGATCTCAGCTACGTGGGCCAGGACAACAGCAGCCATCGACCGGTGATGCTTCACAGAGCGATTTTGGGCTCGATCGAGCGGTTTTTTGGGGTCCTCACCGAGCACGTGGGCGGCTCTTTTCCAGTCTGGCTCGCGCCCGAGCAGATCGCCCTGTTGACGGTGAGCGAGAAGTTCAACGAGTATGCGGAGAACGTGCAGCAAGAGCTCGAGGAACGAGGCTTCCGGGTCACCGCCGATTTGAGCAGCGACAAGCTGGGCGCAAAGATTCGCCAAGCACGCCTAATGCGGATTCCGTATCTCGGTGTGATTGGTCAAAAAGAAGTAGAGGGGCAGGGCCTGGCCCTCCGTTCACGAGACGAGGATAAGGACCTCGGGTTCATCCGGATGTCTGATGTCTTCGATCGCCTCGCGCAGGAGAACAGGCCCCCTTCGACCAGGAATACAACAAGAGGAGATAGTCATCGCTAGACCGCGCTTTGGATCACGCGATCGGCCCCGGGATTTCGGTCCGCGGGTCAACGATCGCATTCGAGTGCCCGAGATCCGAGTCATCGGAGCCGAGGGTGAAATGTTGGGCGTGTTGAACACCGACGAAGCCCGTCGGATGGCACGTGGTCTCGACCTCGACTTGGTCGAGGTGAACCCGAAGGCCAGCCCGCCTGTCTGCAAGATCATGGACTTCGGAAAGTTCAAGTATGAAGAAAAGAAGAAGCAGGCCGAGACTCGCAAGAGGCAGACGCAGATCGCGCTCAAAGAGATAAAGCTTCGCCCGAAGACCGACGAACACGACCTCGAGTTCAAGACGAAGCACGTGCGCCGGTTCCTCGAAGAGGGCAATAAGGTAAAAATCACCGTTCGCTTCCGCGGCCGGGAGATCACCCACCCGGAAACCGCGCAGCGTCAGATCGATACCATCGTGGAAGCCGTGGACGACTTGGGCGCCGTGGAAACATCGGCGCGCCTAGAAGGCCGCACGATGACCGCCATCATCGCCCCTCGCGTCAAAGTCCAACCCGGCAAATAGGGGACGCGCTACTCTCCCGCTGAACGTTGACCCCGACGTTCAGTAGGTGGTCGAATCCGAGAGAAGCAGTTTTCGCATCCTCTCGATCGCCTCTACCTTGCTTCGAAGGTCGTTTGATCGGAGGGCGATAGCCTTGAGTCGGTCGATGTCGCGGCCGGCGATGGCCTGCTTGATGTCTTCGAGCAACTGCCGGCTCTCGACCAGCGCCTCGAGGCTGGCTTCATGATACCTCTGGCACGAGGGCGGCGGGCTCAGGCGCTGCATTTCGCGCTCCATCTCCTTGGTGTCCGCGATGAGCCGATCGAATCCGGACGTAGCGCCTCCAAGTCCACCCTTGATCAGACTCATGGCGAACGCGTTGGGATCTCCAGCACCCTCCTCGGTGTGGATGACGTCGACCTGTCGGAAGTAGGCGGCCACCGCGGCTTCCCGGTCTTCGAGTCGAGAATGGCCCGGCGGGCCTGTCATCGGCGTGGGCTCTGGGCGGCTTCCGCGGTTGGAAAACGCAACGGAATCCTGCTGCGGTGTTCTCTCGATTCGATCGCCGACGACCTCGGTCGCCAGGGTCGTTCCTTCGTCGGAATCCTCCCCGTCCGCCAGGTCGGCCCACTTGGGCCACGGCCGCTCCTCCTCAGCGGGGCGCTCCGGCACCGATCCCTCGATCGGCGTTCGCGAGAACGCCGCCACCGCAGGTTCGCGGTTCGGCGTCCTGACTGATTCTCGACCCAGCAAGAACGCGATCAGCACAAGCGCCGCGCCAAGTGCAATCGAGAGTGCTAGGAGCGTCCGTCGGCTCGACTCCATCGGGGAAATCATAACAGCAACGGGGACTGGCTCACCCTCGAGAGGGAAGCCCTTTCCCGCAGTTAGGGTCCTGACCGCCAGAAGGGGGCCTCGATGGGGTCACCGCGCTTTGGCCTTCAAGCATTTGAAACCGCAAGGGTTTCGGAGGGCGAGTCTGTCCCCTTGACCGAGGAGAGGCACGCGCTACACAGCCTGCTCTCCGCTCCCTGGCCGCGGGCGCCGCTGGTCCGGGAGCTTCAAGTGAGGACAGTCAGATGCCTAAGATGAAGACAAAGCGTGCTGCTGCGAAGCGGTTCAAAGCCACGGGTGGAGGGCGCATTCGCCGTTCCACGGCTGGCAAGCAGCACATCATGCGTGGAAAGTCCGCCAATCGACTGCGGAAGCTCAAAAAGAACTCCATGGTCCACCCGAGCGACGAACCCCGCATCCGGCGTTTGGTTCCTTACGAGCTCTAAGACTTCTAAGGAGAACGCCCAATGCCCAGAGTTAAACGAGGCTTCAAAGCCCGCCGCCGACGCAATCGCGTGCTCACGCATGCGAAAGGCTACTACGGAGCGCGCCGCAAGGCCTTCCACGTTGCGATCGAACAGGTTCACAACGCATGGCAGGACGCCTACCGGCATCGACGCACCAAAAAGCGCGAATACCGCCGCCTGTGGATCGCCCGCATCAATGCAGCGGCGCGTAACAACGGCATCAACTACAGCCAGTTCATCTCGGGGCTCAAGCGCTCGAATATCGCGCTCGACCGCAAGGTGCTCGCAGAGATTGCGTACGCCGATCCGGGCGGATTCAAGGCCGTCGTCGAAGCCATCGATTAACACAGTCAGGACGCGCCATGGCAAAGCCTGATGCGGTTCAGACGTTCGAGAACGGGCTTGACGAAATCCGTGGCGCCTATGCCGAAGCCTTGCGGGCTGCAGGTGACGAGCCCGAGCTTCGCTTGATCAACGGGCGATACCTAGGACCGCAAGGTGAGCTCACCAAGCTCCTCAAGCTCATGCCAGAGCTCCCGGGCGAGCGGCGGCGCGCGCTTGGTCAGGCTGCCAACGCGCTCAAGCAAGAAATTCAATCGACCTTCGATGAGGCTCTACAGAACATTCATCGGGGCGCGCGCGAAGCAGAGCTCACAGGTGCCGCGCTCGATGTGACCTTGCCGGGCCGCTGGCAGATGCCAGGCCGATTCCATCCGATCACCCGCGTTCGAAACGAGGTGCTCGAAATCTTCGTTTCGCTCGGCTTCGACATCGCCGATGGGCCCGAGGTCGAGCTCTACGAAAACTGCTTCGACAAGCTTGGATTCCCGCCGGATCATCCCGCGACCGACGAGCAGGACACCTTCTTCATCCGCGAAGACGGCGCATCGGACACCGAAAGCGTGCTGCTTCGCACGCAGACCTCGACCATCCAGATTCGCGAGATGATGAAGCGTCAGCCCCCGCTTGCGATCGTTTCTCCGGGCGCGGTGTACCGCCGCGACGATGACGCCACCCATTCGC
The DNA here is from genome assembly GCA_963699755.1 of uncultured delta proteobacterium. Lineage (GTDB taxonomy): Bacteria > Myxococcota_A > Polyangia > Polyangiales > Houyiibacteriaceae > SG8-38. The sequence continues at coordinate 63,466 of CAVOVB010000011.1, read as the reverse complement.
CCATGTTCTTTCAGCTCGAAGGGTTCCTCGTCGATGAAGACGTCGCCTTTGCCGAGCTCAAGGGCGTGCTCACGCTCTTTCTTCGCCGCCTATTCGATGAGCATATCGCGGTTCGCTTTCGCGCGAGCTACTTCCCGTTCGTCGAGCCTGGCGGCGAGGTCGACATGAGTTGCGTCTTCTGTCGGGCCTGGGAAGGCAACCGGGCGCGTACCGCTGAGTGCCGTATCTGCAAAGGCACCGGGTGGATGGAGATCCTCGGCTGCGGAATGATTCATCCAGTCGTCTTCGAGAACGTCGGATACGACCCGGAGAAATACACCGGATTCGCGTTTGGTATGGGTCTCGACCGCATCGCCATGCTGAAGTACGGCATCCCGAATATCAAGCTCCTCTACGAGAACGACGTTCGGTTCCTGTCGCAGTTTTAGGAAGGGTGATGCTGGTTTCATTTCGCTGGTTGCAAGAGCTCTGTCCCGTCGACGCGGATGTCGCCGAGGTCGCGGAACGTCTTTCGCTTGCAGGTCTCGAAGTCGAGGCGATGGAAGAGAAAGGCAAGAACCTCGTCGGCGTCGTCATCGCGGAAGTTCGCGCCAAGAGCCCTCATCCGAAGAAAGACAACCTGACTCTGGTTACGGTCTTCGACGGAGAGAACGAGCTTGAGGTCGTCTGCGGCGCGTCTAATGTGCCCGAGCCAGGCGGCCAGGTTCTCTTCGCCCGGTCGGGCGCGGTCCTGCCGAACGGGATTCAGATCGCCCCGCGGAAGGTCGCCGGCGTCGAGTCGAGTGGAATGATCTGCAGCGAGACCGAGCTTGGGATCGGCACCGACGGTGATGGAATTTTCGTCGTCGACGCCGAGAACCAAGCGCTTCCAGGCGTCGATGTGGCCGATGCGCTCGACCTTCATGACGTGATTCTGGATATCAGCCTTACGCCCAATCGTCCTGATTGCCTGGGCCACGTCGGGATCGCCCGCGAGATTGGGGTGCTTTACGGCGTGGGCTTCGCTTCTCGCAAATCGGCCGGGCCGCGGCGCACCTTCGCCGCCGGCGGCGCTTTCAAGTCCGGCGAGCCGACGACCGATCTCAGAGCACTCTGGGACGACGGGAGCAAAGCCGCCGATGCCCCTGAGTGTCCCTCGATTCGTGTCGAAATCCTGGATGCCGATCGCTGTCCTCGGTACGGCGCCGCACTGGTGGTCGATGTCCGAGTCGCGCCTTCCCCATTTTGGCTGCGCTACAGGCTGCACAATCTCGGGCTTCGGGCGCTCTCGAACGTGGTCGATGCGACGAATCTGATTCTTCTCGAGTGGGGCCATCCGATTCACGGTTTCGACCTCGCCCGACTCGGCGGATCCAAGGTCGTCGTGCGTCGGGCGAGGCCAGGCGAAAAGATGGCGACCCTCGATGGAATCGAGCGTACCTTCACCGGCGACGACCTACTGATCTGTGACGGAAATGGTCCGGTCGCAGTGGCTGGCGTCATGGGCGGCCTCGGTACCGAGATACGCGATGAGACCAAAGACGTGCTCATCGAGTGTGCGTACTTCGATCCGACGTCGATTCGGCGCACGTCGCGGCGCCTGGGCCTGTCGACCGATTCGAGCTATCGATTCGAACGTGGTGTCGACCCGGAGGCCGTCCCGCGCGTTCTCGCGAGCGCTGCCTCTCTGATCGCCGAGCTCGGACGTGGGCTTGCAGCGACAACTGCTATCGATCGCGTCGCGACCGCGTATGAGGCGAGGTCGATCCGCTTTCGCCCCGCCCGAGCTACACAGCTTCTCGGGACACCGGTGTCGAAAACGGAAAGCCTTCGCATCCTCGAATCGCTCGGCTGTCGCATCGTCGATCCAAGTGACGATGCGATCACGGCCGAGGCACCGAGCTGGAGGCCTGACCTCGGTCGCGAGGTCGACCTCATCGAAGAAGTTGCTCGAATACGGGGCTACGAAGAGATTCCGACGGCGGTGCCACGCGTTCATCCGTCCGAATCGGGCACGGCCAGCTTGCTCAAGTTCACCGATCGCCTTCGAGGGGCGGCCGTGGCCGCGGGCCTCTACGAAGCCGTGAATTACGGATTTCTGTCGGTCGACGACTTGCGCAAGGCCAGAGTATCCACTGCTGCAGTGCGGCTCGCAAACCCGCTTTCCGAAGAGCGCTCGATCATGAGGACGTCCTTACTCCCGGGGCTCACCGCTGCGGCGACCCGCGCGCAGCGAAGGGGGGCAACCGAGGTCAGGCTCTTCGAGCTTGCGCGAACGTTTCAGCCGAGTGACGATCTTCTTCCGCGCGAAGACACCGTGCTGGCGATCGTCTTGGCCGGGCAGCGCTCGGGTTGGATTGGTGGCGAGCAATCGTTTGACCTATACGACGGCAAGGGCGTCGTCCAAGCGATAGTCGATCGCGTCTTTGGGCAAGCCCCCGAGCTCGTCCTGGGGGAGGTGCCGAGCTTCTTGCATCCGAAGCGCTCCGCACTCGTGACTCTTGCGTCGCGCCCGATCGGCTTCGTCGGAGAGATGCACCCCGATGTCGGCCTCGATCTGGGGCTCATCGGTAGAGTGATCTATGCGGAGCTGGGTGTGGCAGGGCTCCATGCCCTGTCGGAAGAGCTCGGGCCGAGGCAGGCGCGTGACCTTCCGAGGTTTCCGGCCGTCGCGCGCGACATCGCGATGCTCGTCCATGATCAGTTCAACGCCGGCGAGATCGCCGACGCGCTCCGCGATGCTTCGGAGGGTTTGGCGGAGTCGGTCCGCCTCTTCGATCTCTACCGAGGCGATCAGATTCCGGAGGGCCATCGCAGCCTTGCCTTCCGAGTGACCTACCGCGATCCGGAGGGAACACTGACCGACAAGAGGGTGGACAAAGTCCACGCGTCGCTAGCCAGGCTGGCAAGCGATCGCTTTGGAGCGACCATCCGCTAGGGATATCTCATGATGTGCGAGAATACGCACCTTTCTATCGAGGTGGGCGCGCCAAACCCTTGAGATTCAAACCGATTTGTGGTTCTCTCCGCCATACCGGGCATCTGGAGGAACAGACCGAATGACGAAAGCGGAAATCATTGATGCCGTCTACGAGAAGGTTGGGGGCTTCTCGAAGAAAGAAGCTGCAGAGGTCGTCGAGGCCGTTTTCGACACGATGAAGGACGTGTTGGCCGATGGTGACAAAATCAAAATCTCAGGGTTTGGAAACTTCGTGGTGCGCGCTAAGAAAGAGCGCATCGGCCGAAACCCGCAGACGGGCGCCCCAATTCCAATCAGCGCGCGGCGCGTGTTGACGTTCAAGCCCAGTCAGGTACTCAAAACAGTGCTCAACCCGGATCGCACCGCTGAGGACGGCGCTGGTTCGCAAGAAGGCTTCTGAGCTCAACGATGGCACGGCGCACCCAACTGCCCGACAAACTGTTCTTCAAGATTGGCGAAGTCGCCGACATCGTCGGCGTCAAGCCCCACGCGCTACGCTACTGGGAGACGGAGTTTCCCGCGCTGCGTCCCAAAAAAACCCGCGGGGCGCATCGGCAGTACAGCCGCAAAGACGTCGAGCTCGCGATGTTGATTCGCCAGCTCCTTCATGACCAGGGCTACACGATTCCCGGTGCACGCAAGCGTATCCGTGATCTGGGTCTCCATCAGCGCAGCAGCCCTCCGGAGCCGCGCGCACAGCGCGAGGTGGCCTTGCGCGCCGAGCTTCTTGGTCTGCGCCAGCAGTTGACTGAGCTGCTCGACGGCTTCTCCAGCGATCAGGGTGAGCCGGTCAAGACTGCGCCCCTTCAGGTGACCGTGCACAAGGTGGTCCCGGTGACCGTCAAGCGCGGTCCAGAGGCCTGAGTACGCTTTTCAGGCGCTTTTTGCTCATGTTTGGTTTGCGTTCCAGGCGGCCTGCGTTACAGTCGGCTGCCTCTCATCGAGAGGTTGGACGGGGCGTAGCGCAGCTTGGTAGCGCACCTTACTGGGGGTGAGGGGGTCGCTGGTTCAAATCCAGTCGCCCCGACCAATGGCGGACCGGAGGGTGAAAGCCCGCCGGTCCTCCTTTTATACCCGCTTGTATCCGCCCGCCAGCATTCCGATATTGGCCACCGTTCGGTCTCCCAAAGGTCAATCCCGTTGCCCGAATCGCGCATCCGCGATAGGTCGTTGAGCGCATGTCGGACCGCCCACTGCTCTTGGTTTCCAACGACGATGGGGTCGATGCGCCGGGGGTTATCGCGCTGCGCACTGCCCTGTCGACGTTTGCCGATGTCTACACTGTGGCCCCGCAGACCGAGCAGAGCGCGAAGAGCCACTCGATCACGCTCCATCATCCGCTGCGTTTTCACGAAGTCGAGAAGCACGTCTGGGCAGTCGACGGCACACCCGCGGACTGCGTGTACGTCGCGTTCTTCCTCAAAGACCTCTTGCCACGCAGGCCGGACATGGTGGTCTCGGGGATCAACCATGGGCCCAATCTCGGAAACGACGTGCACTACTCGGGCACGGTGGCGGCCGCACGGGAGGGAGCGCTCCGCGGGGTGCGGTCGATCGCCTTTTCAAGCTGCTCCGCGGACATGGAAGGGGCGGCTCAATACGCCAAGCGCTTCTGTAAGCAGCTTCTGCAGACCACCGCACCCGCAGGGCAAGCCATTCTGCTCAACGTCAACTTTCCTCCGGTCCCGCCCAAGGGAGTTCGGGCAACGCGGCTCGGGCTTCGGCTCTATTCCGACGAGGTCGAGGTGCGCGACGATCCACGGGGGCGGCACTACCTGTGGATTGGCGGTCCAGGGGGCGCCACGAGCGAGCCAGTCGAAGGTGCCGATACCGAAGCGCTCGATGCGGGCTTCATCTCCGTCACGCCTCTGAGCATCGAGGCCACGCAGCCGGACCATCTGGGCGTCGCAGCGTACGTGGCCGGATCGAAAGGGGAACCATGAGCGATGAGCGCGTCAGCCTCTTGCGCAGGCGCATCCGGGACGTGCCCAATTTTCCCAGGGAGGGCATCCTCTTCAAGGACATCACACCGCTGCTGGCCGACGTCGAAGCCTTCCGTACCTGCATCCGACTCATGGCGGAGCCTCTCGATGGAGAGACGGTGGATGCGGTCGTCGGCATCGAGTCGCGCGGCTTCATGTTCGGTGCGGCCCTGGCCGACGCGCTCGGAGTGGGTTTCGTTCCCGTCCGAAAACCAGGCAAGCTTCCCGCGGCGACCTATCGCGTCGAGTATGACCTCGAATACGGAAGCGACGCCGTGGAGATCCACCAAGATGCGCTCCGGCCGCATGAGCGGGTCGTGGTGGTCGATGATTTGATCGCCACCGGCGGCACGGCGCGAGCGACCAAAGATCTCGTCCACAAGTGCGGTGCCGAAGTCGCAGCCTTCGTCTTCCTGATCAACTTGGCCGCCCTCGAAGGCAACGAGAAGCTGGCCCCGAGCCGCGTCGTCACGATACTGGACTATTGAGCTGGCTGTCCGCAATGCGCAATTCTTGCGCGAGGTCGCGGGCTCGCGCCACGAGCACATCGAGCTCGCCGCCGAGCCAGCGATCACGAAGGGTTGCGATGAGCTGGCGGCGGTCTTTGTCGAGTCGACCGTAGAGCTCGACGAGGCCGGCCCATTCGCTGACCGAGGCCTCACGGCGTGCGCGTTCGAGGTCGCCTCTGCGCAGGCAGTCTCGTAGTTTGCTCGCCTTCTGCTGCATCGAGGCCTCGAAAGACTGATCGATTTCACGCATGAGAACGTGGACATCGTTCAATTCGCCGAGCAGCTCCTGCAGCCTCTTGCTTCGCCTCACGACCGACTGCGCTCCGCCCACGTACGCTCGGATGGGCTCGAGGAGATAGCGGAGTCGCTTCGCGACGATGCGGGCCTCGTGCAGCCGCTCGGTGTGGTCCATGCTGACGATTTCGCCGAGGTTGACGAGCAGTTCGGTAGCGTAGGCCTCGGTCTGGTTTGCAAGCGCTCGTGCAAAGGTCACGTGCGACTGATCCGCCAGCAGGTTCCGTTCGCTTCGCATGACCGCCAGCCGCTCTTCGAGCTTTTCGGCGGTTCGTCTAAAATCTTCTCGCAGCTCGGTGTCGAGCGCCTCGGCGCACTCGCGCCGACGCGCCAGCAGCAGAGAGGCGAGCCAGTTGAGACCCGCAAGATGCTCCGGCGCAAGGTCGGCTTGCTGCTTGGTCAGCCATTCGAGCGCCACTTCGGCCTCACGGCCGCCGCCAGTCGCCTGTTGGATTGCGCGGAGGCGCTTTCGGTCCTTGGGCCGTATCGCTCCATCGAGTTGAGCTCGATATGCGCGCAATAGGCTGCGAAGTCGACGAACGGAAACCCGGAAATCATGCAGCGCCTCGCGATCGAAACGATCGTCCAGTCGACGCTCCGCCGTCCGGGCGGCGCCGAGGCTCTTGAGGGCCAGGCGCCGTGCCGCTTCTTCGTCGCTCCGAGCCAGAAGATCGTCGGGAAGCGTGCTCCGCCGTTTGGTTTTGGGATGAGCGGCGCCGTGCTGCTGCTCCGCAGGAGCGGGGTTGGAAACCGCAATGACCGGTGCCGGATATCGTCGTTCGCTAGAGATGGTGCTGCTCCCAAGTTGACCAGGACTAGTACAGGTCGGCCGATCAAGTCAACCGCCGGAGGGCGTCCCCGGGAGGATTCGAACCTCCGACCTTCGGTTTAGGAAACCACTGCTCTATCCTACTGAGCTACGAGGACTTTTGATCGCCGCGTATAGCATGTGATATACGAAGCCTCGAACGGAATGCGGACCCTTGTCTTAGACCAGGGCTATGAGCCCCACCGAATCATCAGTTGGCAGCGAGCCGTCTGCATGATTTTCGATGGCAAGGTCGAAGTCGTCGAAGAGTACGACGAAGACGTTCGCTCGGTCAGCATCACCATCAAGATGCCCGCGGTCGTGCGGCTCCTGCGAACGATCGTCGGCCGGAAGCGTGCGATCAAGTTTTCACGGATCAACGTCGCGATGCGGGACGACTTCAAATGCCAGTACTGCGGGGTGCGTCATCGCCTTCGAGGGCTGACCTACGACCACGTGCTTCCGAAGTCCCAAGGCGGCAAGACCAACTGGGAGAACATCGTGATGGCTTGCTACGCCTGCAACGAGAAGAAGGGCAATCGTTCGCCCAGGCAGGCAGGCCTCCGTTTGCGACGTCCTCCTGTCAAACCCAAGTGGCTGCCCCTGGTCGCGTTTCGGGTCGACCCGGCGAGCTCTATTCCCGAAGCCTGGGCCAACTGGGTATACTGGCACGGCCGCCTCGAGAGCGACCCGTAGCGCTCACCAGCTGCTCGAAGAGCCACCGCCGCCGAAGCTGCCACCACCGCCCGAGAAACCACCCCCACCGGACCAACCGCCTCCTCTTCCTCTCGACGACCAGCTCCCGCCCGACCAGCCCGAACGCCGTCGTCCGGGGGCTCGCTTCTGTTTCTTCCGTCGTCGGCCTATGAACGACCAGAAGATCGGCGCTGCGATCAGCCAGAAGACGACGAAGAAGGGAGCCGCGTTGGGGCCGAGGGTGGCGATCCCACCCGCCCCGATGAATGGGATCATGAAGAAATAGAGGAACCACTGATAGGGATTGGTGCTGATCACGACCCAGATGAATGGGACCAAGAACAGGAGCCAAAGCCCGCCGAAGATCCTCATCGGGAAATCGGTCGCGGTCGCCGTATCGCCCGGGCTCGGTGGCGGCAGCGTGCTCGTCCCGCGGACCAAGCCGTCGATTGCCTCGACCGCACGCTCGATGCCGCCATCGAAGTCACCGGCGCGGAAGCGCGGACGTAGCACCTGGTCTAGGATTCTTCTCGAGAGCACGTCGCTCAGCACAGGCTCGAGGCCATATCCGACCTCTATCCGCATCTTCCGATCGTTCTTCGCGATGAGTAGAAGTGCGCCGTCGTCTGCATCTGCGCGGCCGAGCTGCCAGGCCTCGGCGACCCGAAGGCTATACTCTTCGAGCTGCTCGCCTTCTAGGCTGTCGATTGTGAGAACGACGACTTGGGTTCCGGTATCTTCCTCGAGTTGCGCCAGCAGGGCATCGATGCGGGCTTCGGGGCCAGGGCTGATTAGATTCGCGTAGTCGTTGACGCGTCCCGAGAGCTCGGGGACGCGAAGAGCGAGCGCGGTGACGGAGATCGAGCACAGAAGAAGCGCCGCAAGGAGTGCTTGCGTTCTAGTCATGGCGAAGCCTCGGCTCGTCCGAAATCTCGTTTTCAGAATCTGCGGGGTGAACGCCATGAGCCTCCAGGAGGTCGGCACAGCGTTGCACCGCATGGATCAGGGCCTGGGCGGGCGCGCCGCCCTGAATTCCTAGGGCAAGCTCGCTCGAGATCTCATCCCAAGCGTCATCGGCAACTCTTTCGTCGATCCCCTCATCCGCGAGGACGACGACCCTGTGCTCGAAAAGCGCAACGAAGATCAGGACGCCGGTGCGCTCACGCGTGGCGAACACGCGTTCGTCCAAGAAGGCCTCGGCCGCGCGGCCGTCCACCCGGCTATCCATAGCCTCGTCCGAGATCAGCCGTCGGGCGACCGCGTCGAACCGGCTCGCGATCCAGCCGACCACGAGACCGAGCTGAAGACCGATCAAGATCCACGGATAGTCGGGCACCCCCCAGCCTCCGAAACGCCAACCCGAAATGGCCGCACAGAGCGCCCCTAGCCCACCGCCCAGGAGCGCACCCTTCCATGCGACCTCCGGATGCGGGTCGCAGCGCTCGCTGACATAGACGACGAGCTCGCCAGCGGTTTTCCTTTCGGCGGCCGCCGTCGCGGCACGGATCGCTTCTCGATCCGCCTTGGAAAAGAAGGTTTCGATTCGCAGGGGCACGGCCTGGGCTAGAACTCGACCTTCGGAGGCTCATCTGCTCCGGGTGTCGACTCGAAGTATGGCTTGTCGTCGAAGCCCATGATGTTTGCGAGCAGGACCGTCGGGAACTGCCGACGGGTCTTGTTGTAGTCCAGGGTCGCGTCGTTGAAGCGCTTGCGCTCGACGCTGATTCTATTCTCGGTGCCTTCGAGTTGCGCCTGAAGGTCACGGAAGGCCTCGGTTGCCTTGAGCTCGGGGTAACGCTCCACCACGACGAGCAAGCGAGACAGAGCAGACGAGAGCTGTGACTGGGCCGCCTCGAACTGCTGGAGTTGCGCCGCGTCAGGCGCCTTTTCGAAATTGACCTGACCGACTTTGGCGCGCGCCTCGACCACTTGGGTGAGCGTCTCTTGCTCGAACTCCTTGGCTCCTTTCACGGTGGCCACCAGATTCGGAATCAGATCCGCGCGCCGCTGGTAGACATTCTCGACTTGGCCCCAAGCGTTGTCGACGCCTTCATCCAGATTGACCAGGCGGTTGTAGCTTCCAACCCCGGTTACCACGAGGATCAGCGCGATTACCACGATCACACCGCATCCGATCAAGCCCTTGCTCATCGCCCCTCCTCATTGTTCGAGTCGCGCGCGAGGATGCGCGCAGACCCCTCCTCAGGTCAAGGCCCCTGGCCTCAGATGTCTATCCGATCGCCTCGCACTGGAGTCCTGACGCTCGGAAAGCCGCGCTCTTCGAGGAGCGCCTTGAGCGTATTGCGTCCCGGATTCTCACCATGGACCAGCGCCACATGTCGGAGCGGACCTGCCTCGCGAACCGCTTCCGCGTAGTCCAAAAGGTCGTCTTGCCCGGCATGCGCGCTGAATCCGTTGAGCACCACCACCTCCGCATGGCGTTCGCGCTCGACGCCGAAGATCCGAACCCGCGTCCGTTGCTCGACGAGGCGTCGCCCGAGCGTGTGCTGCGCCTGCCAGCCGACGATGAGCACGGCGTTCTTTCGACTTTCGAGGGTGGCCACCAAGTGATGGACGACTCGCCCGAACTCGCACATGCCGCTGGCCGCAATGATCACACAAGGCTCGTCGTTCCGGTCGATCGCTTTGGAATCTTCGACGGCTGAGACGTAGCGAAGTCCCTCGAAGTCAAAGGGCGAGTCTCCTTCGAGCAAGAGCTTTCGCGCCTTGTCGTCGAAGCACTCCGGATGCATCCGAAAGACGTCCGTCAGCTTCACCGTCAGCGGCGAGTCGACGTATACCGGAACGTCGGGGAGCCGTCCTCGATCTTTGAGCTTCTTGAGCGAGTAAATCACTTCTTGTGCGCGTTCCAAGGCGAACGACGGGACGACCACCTTGCCGCCGCGCCCGATTGTGCGGTTGATGACCTCCTCGAGCTGACCCTCCATCTCCTCCATCGGATCGTGATTCCGGTCGCCGTAAGTGCTTTCCATGATGAGGCACGAGGCCCCCGGCGGAATCTCGGGGTCTCTGAGGATGGGCATGTTGTGCCGTCCGAGGTCGCCAGAGAAGACCAGACGCCGCTCCTGGCCAACCACGTCGACATCCAAAGCAACCATGGCGCTTCCGAGGACATGGCCCGCATCGTAGTAGGTCAGAGTCACGCCTTCCGCGATCGTTTGCGGTCGGTGGTATGGAACGCCGACCATGAGCTCCAGCGTCCCGACGACGTCCTTCTGCTCGTAGAGCGGTTCAACGGGGTCCATGTCGGCGCCGTCCTTTTCGATCTTGCGATTGATGTAGGCTGCGTCCTGAGCCTGAATTTCGGCTGAGTCCTCGAGCATCGCGGCGCACAGGTCCCGGGTGGCTGGTGTGCAATAGATCGGCCCGCGGAAGCCCTGGCGATAGAGTCGGGGGAGGGCGCCCGAGTGATCGATGTGAGCGTGCGAGAGGACCATCACATCGATGTCCCTTGCGCGAAAGCCCAGGTCTCGGTTGCGCTCGATGGTTTCCGCCCGGCGACCCTGGAACAGGCCGCAGTCGAGCAGAATGCGCGCCTTCTCGGTGTGAACGATATGCCTCGAGCCGGTGACGTCGCCCCCCACCGCTCCGACGAACTCAACTTGCACGTAGCACCTTCATCATTCGATCGCCGATGAACTCTCGCACGACCGGGTCTTCCGATTCGAGAAACCCTTCGGGGGCACCGGTTGCCGCCACCACTCCATCATGGATGAGGGCGATGCGATCGCTGATGGCGAACGCGGCCTTGAGATTGTGCGTCACGACGACCGAGGTCACGTGCAGGCGCTTTTGCAGTCCGAGCAACAGGCGATTGACTCGCGTGACGTTGATCGGGTCGAGGCCCTCGGCGGGCTCGTCGTAGAACACGACCTCCGGACGGACCGCAACCGCTCGGGCCAGGGCGACTCGCTTGCGCATGCCTCCTGAAAGATCCGAAGGGGACATCGATTCGATCCCGGGCAGCGCGACCAAGGCTAGCGTTTCGGCCACGCGCTTCGTGATCTCCTCCTCGGTCATCGTCGTCTGCTCACGTAGGGCATAGGCGACGTTCTCGAACACGGTGAAGGAGTCGAAAAGGGCGGACTCCTGGAACAGCATGCCGATGCGGCGACGAGTGCGGTTCCACTCTCGCTCGGTCTGACCGGCGACCTCTACGCCATCGAATCGAATGTGGCCGGCGTCGACCTCGATGAGGCCCATCATCGCCTTGAGCAAGACGCTCTTGCCTGAGCCGGACTCTCCGATGATCGTGATGACCTCACCGGCGAAGATGTCGATGTCGAGCCCGCTCAAGACCAGGTGTTGTCCAAACGCCTTTCGCAGGCCGCGTACCTCGAACAATGCCATGTCGTGCCGGAGTCAGAGCTTTGCCGCCCAGGAGTCGCAATATCCCTGCGGGTGGATGGGGCCTTTGACCAGGGTGCATTGTCCACATTCGTTCTTCTTGCCCGGGCGATAGAACGAGCAGCTCGCACAGTTCTTGTTGTCGCCGTGGGGGGAGACGTCTTGGTAGTTGAGCGCCAACCGCAACTTCGAATCCTCTTCGCTGAGGCCGCTCAGGTCGTCGCAATGAAGCTCTGGTTTCTTACAGGCGTTGAGCAGCGCTGGCGCCGAGCCTATCAGGGCGAGGCGCACGGAGTGGCCAAGCATCTCGCGTCTCGTAATGGTGATCATACTCATCCGCAATACTCCTGCGCGGAGGCTAGCACGGCCGACTGATGGTCAGCGAACAGCATCCATCAGTTTCAGAAACACGTCACTCTCTACCAATCCGGTGATGCGCGAGGCCTCCGAGCCATCGCTGTGATGAAGGACCACCAGGGGCAGTCCGGGCTGCTCGTAAGCCTTGAGCAGCGCCCATTTTTCGTCTGTGGCTTGGTCGGTGCTCAGATCGACCTTGACCGTCACGAACCGCTGCGCCTGAGACACGACTCGGGGGTCACTCAGAACGTCTCGTTCGAGCTCCTGGCACGCCCCACACCAGTCGGCGCCGAAGTCCACGAGCATCGGCCTCTCTTCGGCGACCGCCCGTGCCTTGCCGACATCGAAGCTCTCGATCCAGTGGATGTGCGTGCCCGGTGGCAGCGCCTCCGCCCAGGCAACGATGCCAAGCACGCCCGCCACGCACGCGGTCACACCGATCGCCTTTCGAACACGCGCTCCCCAGTCACCGCTCTTGAACGAAAGGTGAATCGCGCCAACTATGACGCCCCCAAGCAGGAGACCGAGGGCCACAGCGAGCCAGGTCTCATCGCGTACGGCCGGACGCGGGTAGGGCAAGACCCCACGCAAGTAGTAGAACGCTAGGGCAAGCATGGCGATGCCGAACGCGCTTTTGGTCCATTCGACCCAGCGACCCGACTTTGGCAACGTGATCGCGAAGGTTCCAACGAACCAGAACAACACGCCGATGCCAATCGCGTAGACGAACAGAGAAAGAGCGCCGAACGCTACGTTCCCCGTGGTGGCCACCCATGTGAGCAAGACGGCGAGCACCGGCCCAGTGCAAGGGGCTGCAATGAGCCCGTTGGCGAAGCCGAGGACGAATGCGCCGCGCGCCCCGAAGCCTCCAACCTGTGCGAGCCGGTTCTGCAGCGCCGTGGGCAAGGCGAGGTCGAACAAGCCAAACATGCTCGACGCCATCACAGCGAACAAGGCCGACAGCGCCCCAACTACCCAGGGGCTCGCCAAGGCGCTTCCAAACGCGTTTCCGGTCAACGCAGAAAGCACCCCGAGCGGCGTGAAGAGCGCCGCAATGCCCAGAACGAATGCGCTCGAGAGAAGGGCCGCCCTAGCGCGGCTCTCAGCCTGCCTCGCGCCAAATACGCTGACGGTGATGGCGATCATCGGATACACGCAGGGGGTCAGTGAGGTGGCTAGCCCTGCTAAAAAGACCAGTCCCAATGCGCCTAGGTAGCTACCGTCTCGCAATGCGGTCGCAAAGGGCCCGGTGAGCTGACTGAGGCTGTCGGCGGACGCATGAGTCTCCGCAACCAAAGCGGCGACAAAGCCCAGCAAACCGACCCCGGCAGCCTTCCGCATCCCCTGACTATGGTGCTCGATTGGTTGACCGTCCACGAACCGGGGACGTAGCCTTTCAGCGGGGACCACTTTGCCTCTACTTTTCCTGCTGCTCATCGCTATCGCCACCGGGGCGTTTTCTGCCTATGCCGGTCGCGACGAGGTTCGAGATAGCCCGGACCCCGTCTGGCGCATGGAGACCTTCCTCGCCTACGCGCTCTTCGTCGCGCTGGTCCTCTTGCCAACCGTCGTTTACTTCTACCTATTTCACGGGGACTGGTTTCTCTTCTACTCGGTCGACACAGCCGGAGCGCCGTTGTTCTGGTGCTTGCTCGGCGCCGTGCTCCTGCTCGGCGCGGCCTTCCTCGGCTTTCGAATCGGCGCGGCCCTCTGTCGAGCTTCGCGTGACACCGCCGCCCGTCGGATCGCGGCCGGCGTCCTCTTCGTTGCGTTGACCGTATGGCCGCTCGGCTGGAACCGGCTCTCCCTAGTCGGTTCCTACCGGCAATTCAATCGTGTTTATGGCCTCACTCCCTTCTTCGCGAGCCCGGCCTTCTACTCAGGGCTCGTCATGCTCTTGACGATCGGGCTCGCCTTTGGCTGGCTCGTCTATCGGATCGATCGGCACACCCACGACAGCATCTGACCGAGTCGCTGCACAATCAGCGAGGAGGAATCATCCCCATGTGCTCGCGCAAGAACATCGCTGCTGGGGATGCCCAAAACTTCAGCGCATAGATGTAAGTGGGATGTTTGTCGAAAGTCTCGCCCTCGGCTTCTCGCTCCGGAGCGATGCGGCTCCGGACTTCCTGAACCAATGGGTCAAGGTCGTCGCAGAGCAACATGGCCGCGCGGATCGCGGTCCTTTGGGCGGCATGAACCCAGCGGTCGAACTTGACGCGCTTGGCCTGCGAGTAGGCCAGGGCGGCGTCACGCACGAGCTTTCGGTCTCGTCGCGGAATCGCTCTTTGCAAACGTCGCGTTTGTTCGTTCAGAAACTCTTCGCTCGTCAGGCCCATGCCGAAGTCCGGTTTCACGATCCGGGCCGCCGAGGCCAAGAGAACATCGAGCTCGCGGGGCGTGAGCTTGTCGATCGCATGATAGCCGCGAGCGATCTGCGTCATCGGCTGCGCCAGCATGAACGTTTGCGTCTGCGCATCCCTTTCCATGATGGTTGCTGGCACGAGCACCGCAGGGTGGGCGCCGAACTCGATGGTGATGCCGCGGTTTCGCACTCGGTGCAGGAACAAATCGAAGTTACGGATGTCGAGCGCCGACGAGAGGCTGTTCGCCACATCTCGAAGCGGATGATTGGCTTCGGTGGGGAGGCGGTCGCGTGTCGCAAGGCCATAACTTTGGAGGTCAGGCGGGTATAGCTTAGCGAGCGTCGGGCTAAGCGCGGCCAGGAGCGCGCCCGCTGCAGCATCCTCGGCGCGGGGCGTGCCTAGTTGATCCAAGACAGGCCCGCGAAGCGACAGAGGACGAACCTTAGCCGGCCAGGGCTCGACAGCCGAGATCCGTGCAAGGTCACGTTCGTCGGCCACGCCCATTTGAAGGAGTGGCAGGCTCGCGATTCGCGCCTCCCTCGGGCGACCTTCGGTTTGATAGGTCAGCGCAAGCTCGCGCCAGATTTCCTCGCGCATCGGCTCCTGTGCGAGCACCGCTTGGAGTTGCTCGACCGCTGCCGCGTTGGCGCCTCGCGCGCGAAGTCGTACCGCGAGCTCGCGCCGAAGGTCCGCGTTCGCGGCGCCTTCATCGAGCCCGCCTCGAAGCGCATCGATAGCCGCTAGCTCATCACGGCAGTAATCCGATAGCACGCGGGCGACCTCGAGAGTGGTGGTCACGCTGCCGCGCTCATCCTCGGCCTGATGTTCCTGCAATGCGTTCGCGTAGGCCCGCCAGTCGTTCGGGCTTTCGCACAAGGATTCGAGCGTCCGAGCCGCATCACTACTGGGCCCTTCGAGGACGACCGCCCGCTGGAGAGCGAGCTTGGCATTTTCCGGGTCTCCGGTGGCGTACTCGAGCTGCCCTAGACGAACGAGCGCGTCTCCTCGCACCTGTCCCTCGCTTACGTCGAGCAGGTGGCGGGTCACAGCCAATGCCTCCGGGAGATGCCCAAGCGCCTCGTGAATCAGGGAAAGCTCTTGAAGTGCTGCCGGGTTTTCGGGCTCGGCCGCCAAGGCGAATTCGACATGACGCAGCGCCTTGTCAGGCATGTTCAAACGCTCGCGATAGAGCCGCGCGAGATCGAGCAGCACTCTTCGTAATTGGCCATTCCCAGGCGCAGCGGCGAGGAGTTGTTCCATTGTTGCCGCCGCTTCGTGCCAGGACTGATTCGACTCTAAATGCTCCGCGAGCCGATGTAGTGCGTCGAGGTTTCGGGGCTGCACTTTCAGCACGCGTTGCAGTGTGCGGATGGCAGCCGGAAGCTCGCCTAGCTCCTCGCTCTGGACACGCGCCACCACCAGCCAGAGCGCACTCGCTCGGTCGACGGATCGCGCGCCCGAAGCCGCTTGGGAAAGCCGGTCCACCAGCGAAGACCAGGCGGCGTCGATGGTGAGTACGTCGACGAGCCCTTCTGCGGCCTTGGAGGAATCCGGCCAAAGCTCGAGCGCCCGCTCGAAGTCGCGTCTGGCGCCGTCGTGGTCTCCAATGCGTTCCAGGCGGACCAACGCGCTCTGCACATAGAGGTCCGAAGAGGCTTTTGGGTCACGTTCGGCTTCGGCTTCCCGGTGGAGTGCGTCGACCAGCGCGGTTGGGTCGTCGGTTTCCTCCGCCACGCGGGTCAGCCCTCGGGCTGCGCCGATGTGGTATGGGTCAGCCATGGACGCTGCGCGGAACTGCTCGATCGCTTGGGTATCCTCTTCGCCCTCGACCAGCTCAGCCAGGCGAGTGCGATGGGCCGCCGCGACGGCTGGATCCTGCGCAGAGCGTGCGCCCAGGGAGTCGACTTCGCGGAGAAGCTCCGAATCCCAGCGACCCGCGGCCAAGCGCTCTAGCTCGAGCAAGGCGCCCAAGTCCGAAGGCGCGACCTCGAGGACCCGTCGATACGCTCCAATGACATCATCGTACTCTCCGAGTCCCTGGTGCTCTAGGAGCCGGGCAAGCTCGTAGAGGGCGGAAACTCTGCCGCTTGGATCTTCGAGCACCTCGGCTTGCGCCGAATACACGCCGCATAGAGACTGCCACGCGCCGACTTGCCGATACAGTTGCTCGAGTGCCAATAGGGCTCCGAGATGCTTCGGGTCGATTGCAAGCACCTGTTCCCAAGCCTGAATCGCTTGGCGGTGCTTGTCTTGGCGCTCCAAGACTTGTGCCTTTCGCGCAAATAGGGCGACGCGTCGTGGTGACTCCTCGGTGAGCTTGAGCTCGCGTTCGAGATCAGACAGCAGATGGGTCCAGTCGTGCTCTTCGGCTCGCACCCGTGCCAGAGCATCGACCGCGGGCCGATAGTTCGCGTCTGCCGCGATTGCGGCCTCGTAGGCCGTCATTGCCTTCGTTCGATCCGCGAGGTGCTCCTCGTAGACCTGACCGAGCAAGAACGCTGCACGCGCTCGAATACGAACGGCACTCGAGTGGTGAAGCTGGAGCTCCAGCACGTCGACCAAGTCGGACCAATCGCCGCGTTCGCGGAGCTGACGCGCCAGCTCCTGAAGTGAAGGAGCATGCGACGGGTCGACCCTGACCGCCTCGCGGTGATACCGGAGCGCGTCCTCGTCGCTTCCGAGCCGGTCGCGGGAGATCTCGGCCATCTTCTGCAAAAGGGCCACCCTTCGGTGCTTGCTGGACGTCAGCCTGAGCTCTTGGCCATAGACATCCAGCAGGTCGTTCCAGCGGCCGGCGGCGTAGTAGAGGCGTCCGAGGCTCGAAAGCGTCGGAACGTGACGCGGGTCCTTCTCGAGCGCTCGGCGGTAGCGGGTGATGGCTTCGTCCCGGTCGTCTAGGTGCTCATTGAGCAGCTCTCCGGCTCGGTGCAAGAGCGCAACCAAACGATCGCGCTCGACGGTCAGCTCGATCTCGTAGTCGAGCGCCTCCAGGAGCTCCCGGGGCCGATGCGCACGGGCGGCCGAACGTTGCCAAGCCTGAACCGCCAAGAGGTGCGCCGGGTCCTGCTGCAGGACGCGCTTGTAAGTCTGAGCGGCCAGCGCGGGCTCTCCGAGCGAATCCTCGTAGATCTGCCCAATCTTGAGCAGGTATGAGACCGCTCGCGACCCGCTGGCGCGATCCAAGGCGTTCTCATACAGCTGGATCAGCTCCTTGGGCTTGTGCACGTCGGAAAGCAACCGTGCCAGCGCCTTGAACGCGGTGGGGTGGTCAGGCGTTGCGTTGAGGGCGCGCTGATAGTGCTCGATGGCATCGTCGATCGCATTGAGCCGGGTCTCGTAGATCTCCGCGGCGCGTGCATGGGAGTCGGCTCGCCGTTCGGCGTCGGTCGTGTAGCGCGCCTCGCGAAGACACATGTCGATCAGCTTTGGCCAGGCGCCGCGAATCCGGTAGAGCAAGCTCAAGGCCTGCAGGCTCGAAAGTGAAGTAGGGTCGAGCTCCACCGCGCGTTCATGCCAGGTGATGGCCTGATCGACGTCGCGGAGCTCCTCTTCGTACAGCCGTGCAATGCGTTGGGTGAAGGTGAGCTTCTCCGTTTGATCATCGGTTGCTTTGGTCAGGGCTTCGAGGGTTTCGACCAGCGCCTCGAGGTGCTGCCCGGACTCGTAGTGCCTCGCGAGCTCGCCCAGGATCAACGGATCGTCCGGCTGTAAACTTCGGGCCTGCTCTAGGGCTTGGATTGCTCCGTCGCGATTTCCAAGCAGCTCGGCGTGAATGCGTGCCGCGCGGTATAGCGAAGAGGCCTTTAGGGACGGTTCGGTCGCCCACTGAGCCTCGGCTTCGAGCGTCCGAATGAGGTCGCGCCAGCGACGTTGCCCATAGTAGAGTCGTTTTAGCGCTTGCAACGCGATGACGGCGTTGGGGTCCAGCTGCAAGGCCGTCTCGTAAAGCTCGGCCGCTTGTTCCGGACGTTGCTGCCGGCTTTCGAGCAGCTGGGCCCGACGGATGATCAAAGCGGCTCGATGCCTGTCGTCCGATGCCGCAGCGTTGGCCAGCTCGGCGAGATTACGATCGACATCCGGCCAGGCTTGCCTGGCGAATGCGCGCTGCTCGGTGGCTCGCAGAATCGCTGCATGCGAACGATCCAATGCGCGGGCCGTATGGTACGCCTGCTCTGCGGCATCGCGATTGCCGAGCACGTCCTCCAGCAGTCGCCCCTTCAGCAAGAACAGGGTCGCTTTGTCGCTCGGCTGCCTGGTGATTCGCGCCTCGGCGTCGAAGAGCGGTAGTGCCTCCTTGAACATACGTGCGCCGAGCAGGAGGCGGCGGGTGGCGCGAATCGCCGGCACATAGTCTGGTGCGCGCTCCAGTGCCGCCTGGTAGTACTCGAGTGCGCGTCGCGCATCTTTGAGCGAACCTTCGCAGCTGCGTCCCATTTCGAAGTAGAGGCGGGCCGCGCGCCGCACGTCGGGTTGCTCGCGTAGCTCTCGTTCGCATTCTCCGATCCAGTCGCGCGCGCGCCGGCTGCGATCCGCCTCGGAGAGCGCAGCCTTTTCTGGCGCGCGGGGCGCTCGGGGGACTGGGATGGCAGGGGGCAGGGCAACGTCTGGTTCGTCGACGAGATCGTCTTGTTCCAACGCCTGCGTCGCCTCGCGGCGCAATACCGTGCTGTCCCCGTCCTCGAACACCATCGTGACCTACATGCTACTCTGGCTCTGCGAAAATCGCATTGGCCTCATTGGGTGAGCGAACACCCTACATTTGAGCAGGTAGGTCAGGCAGCGGGGGCCAGGTCCCTGAGCTCATCGGCAAGCTTTTTCTTCGCCCGTGCCTCCAGTTGCCGTGCGCGTTCCCGACTCACACCTAGCTCGCGGCCGAGGGAGGCGAGGGACGCCGAATTGTCGCTCAGGATTCGCTTTTCGACGATGAGCCGCTCGCGGTCATCGAGCAACGAAAGCGCCCCTGCAAGGCGCATCTGGATGCCACTCTGTCGTCGTTGTCGTGCGACGACGTCATCTTGCGGCTCCGTGGAGCCAGGCAGGACCTCGACGAGGGTCGCATCCGAGTCGTGATAGGCAGGCGCGTCGAGCGAAACCTCGCGCTGGTCGAGGCGGCGGAGCAACTCCGTCATCTTGGCCGGGGTAGTTTCGAAATCGACCGCGAGCGTCTCGATCAGCTCCTGCGGATCGGCAATCAGGTTCGAGAGCCGCGCACGCTCACGTCGAAGCCGGAAAAACAGCTTCGAACGGAAAGGCCCCGAGCCGGCGCCGATCATCGTGCTCGAGCGAACGACTGCTTCGAGCACGAACGCGCGAATCCAATAGCCGGCGTACGTCACGAACCGTGTGCCACGATCCGGATCGAACTTCCGAACCGCCGTCACCAGGCCGACGCTCCCTTCAGCGATCAAGTCACCGAGCGCCACGCCGTAGCGTCGATACTGAAGGGCGATCGCAACCACATAACGAAGGTTGGCCTCGACCAGGGCATCGGCGGCCTCCTGGTTCCCTTGACGGCACTGCACGGCCAACTCGTGCTCGTCTTCGCGGGTCAGCTTGGGGATGGCCCGAACTTGCTGGATGTATCGGTCGAGTGATGCGGATGACTGCATGATGATGTCCTATATGCGCTCCCTACCGTTACGTTACGTCACTGTCTAGGAGGAAGAGCGTTGTCTAGATTGCGTCCATGAAAACAAGACAATACTTAGACAAGAATGCGACAGACGCAAGAACAATTTTGAGCAAAAGTCGCTCAAGCATCACAGCATGTTGAAATTGCAGAGGAATCAGGTGGAAAAACTGGAACCACAGCCGCAGGTCTGGCTAGCCTGCGGGTTTTGGAACTTGAATCCAGCGCCCTGCAGGCCCTCTACGTAGTCGATCTCGGTGCCTTCGACGTACTGCGCGCTCATCATATCCACGTAAATGGAAATCCCGTGCGAGGTGAAGGTCTGATCCAGGTCGGAGGTTTCATCCTCAAAGAACAAATCATACGAAAACCCAGCACAACCACCACCGATGACCCGTACGCGAAGCCCTTGTTCGGCAAGCCCTTCGGCGTCTCGGATTTCTTTGACTTTGTCTGCGGCGCGGGGGGTGAGGGTTAGCATGGTGCTCCTTTGCCCCGCACTATAAGGTCAGGGGTGCAATCGCGCCAGCTCGGCGCTTCCGTAAGGTCATGCTGCCGCGGGGCAAACGCCAGGGCCTGTTTGGACCGGCCCGAGCGCTCGCGCCGCGAAGCCCGCGATCGCAAAGCCTTCGGGACCTGCCGACTCGTACCCACGCTTGAGAAAACCAAGGGCCAGCACACCCTGAGCAGCGGAGGCGGCCGAGGTGATTTCCCCCACGATGGTGTCGTCCATCGTGATGGGCGACTTGGCCGCGGGGGCCTCCGAGCCCTCGATAGCCCAGCGCCAGAGGACCTTGGGGGCTTTTCCCCGGTTCTCGAGCATCACGACCGTCTCCTGCCCGATGTAGCAACCCTTCTGGAACGAAACGGCGAGCGGGTTCAGGCCGCTTTCCTGGGGGTAGGTCCACTCGCCGAAATCGACGCCAAAGCGGGGGCGTCCGCGAATGACATGCGCTTGCGCCCAGGTCGCTCTGCTCACGGCGCCGCCGTCCAACTCGTGACTGCGCGCGACTAGGTTCCCAAGCTCCGACTCGAAATCTTGATCACTGACGACCCATTGCCGACCTCCGACGCCAAGTCGATCCGCCGGCCATCCGCCGTTGCCGAGCTCGGCCGCGCGCGGACCTTGCGCCGTGAGGAGGTGCAGGTCCTTGCGGTGTTCGATATCGACGTCTTCCATGATGATGTATCGGTCGAAGCGCTCGAGCAGCGCGTCGACCTGCGCGGCTGGGACATCTACCCAGAGCTCGTCCTCGCGAACGAGCACGTACACATCGGCCAAGATTCGGCCCTTCAAGGTGAGTACGAAGGCATAGACCGAGCCCCCGGGCTCGACCCCTTCGAGTTGGTTGCTGACCTGCCCTTGCAACCAGCCGCGTGCGTCGTCCCCTGCGACTGACAGGATCGCCCGCTCCTCTAGAGCGAGAGCCCCGACGGAGCGTTGCAACCAGTCGAGCTCGTTTGCATGGGTCATCGGCGAGTTTTGGTGCGCGAGCCGGGCATAGGCAAGCGCAGGGCTCAGCCTTCGAGGGGCTCGATATGTGCCGCATGAAGAGATCGGAGGCCAGCATGCGTCCGCACACGCGCGGCGCCATCCCGATCGATGCCATCGAACACGCCCTCCCCATCCTCCCAGCGAATTCGTTCGCCAACCAATGCAAGGCTCGGCCGGAGGGCGTCGACGACGACCGATGCGCCATCGATGACGAGGCGCTTCACCCAGCGCTCCATGCGAAAGAGCAGGGCGGCCAAGACTTCGGCACGGTCGAGCGGTTCTGCGCCCACAGTTTCGCTCCGTAGCGAAGTTGCCGCGCCATCCAGCTCGGTCGGCCATTGCATGCGGTTCACGTTCAAGCCTACACCGATGATGACCGAATCAATGCGCGTTCCAAGGGTGCGGCTTTCCACCAAAATGCCAGCGCACTTGCGACGATCGACCCAGATGTCGTTGGGCCACTTCACGTGGACCGCGCGGCCGGGCAGGCAGCTCGCAACTGCGTCGCGCACCCCGAGCCCCGTGGCAAGTGTGACGAGGGCAGTTGCAGAGGGCTCGACCAGTGGGCGCGCGACCACTGAGAAGTAGAGGTCGGTGCCCGGCGGCGAAACCCACTCTCGTCCGTGCGCTCCCCTTCCGCGACGCTGCTGGTCGGCAAGGATGACATGCCCATCCGGCGCACCCTGGGCCGCTGCCCTGGAGGCGTCGTCCATCGTCGAGTCGGTGCACTCCTGCACGGTCAAGGACCGACCCCAGTCACCCTCGATCAACTCGCCAAGTCGTTCCGGTCGAAGATCGTCGATCACCAGTCAGGTCCAGTCGAGACCGAGGTCAGAGGAGGGAGAAGAGTGCGTGAGCGCGCCGACGCTGATCACGTCGACTCCGAGTGCGCCCAGCCTGGCAACGCGTTCGAGCGTGACGCCGCCGGACACCTCGACTAGTGCCTTCCCATCGACGAGGCTGAGCGCATCACGCACCTGCGCATCATCGAAATTATCGAGCATGACGATGTCGGCCCCGGCCGAGAGCGCTTCCTCGAGCTGCTCCCGAGTATCGACCTCACATTCGATGCGGCAAGTATGCGGAGCGTACGCGCGCGCGCGCTGGATCGCCCGGCTGACACCACCCGCTGCTGCGATGTGATTGTCCTTAATCAAGACGGCGGCCCCCAAATCCTGGCGGTGGTTGTGGCCGCCGCCGCAGCGCACGGCATAGCGCTCGAAGGCCCGGAGCCCCGGAGTCGTCTTGCGGGTGTCGGCGACCCGGGTGGGGGAACCGTCAGGCAGGGCGTCTACGAATCGCCTGGTCATGGTCGAAACCCCCGTGAGCCTTTGCATGAAATTGAGCGCGACGCGCTCGCCAAGGAGAATCGAGATCGCCGGCCCAGAAATCGTGGCGAGCGTCATGCCTGCTTCGATCTGGTCTCCGTCCTGCACGTGGTTCTCCACGTCGACCAGAAGATCGATCTGCGCGTACACCTCTTCGAGAATCGGGAGCCCGCAGACGATGACGCGCTCACGGGCGCTGAGCGCGGCCGTGCCGATCGTGCTGGGCTCGATGCAGGCTTCGCTGGTCAGGTCTCCGCGATCGATGTCCTCCGAGAGCGCACGACGAACCGTTTCCGCGAGAATGGTGGGAGCCGGCGGACTGACCTGCATACCGGAGTTATAGCCAACTCCGCGCCAGAATCTCGGAATAAAGGTTGCTCATGGCATGGAGGGCCAGCGCGGCGCCGATTCCGCCGCGCCATGCACGCGTCCATCCGAATAGAAGGGCTGGGAAAAAGACTGCGAGCCGCGCCGGGTGGGGTTCTACGATGAAGTGGAGCACTGCAAACAGGATCGCTTGAAAGAGCCAGGCGAGCGGCGCTAGCTCGACTCCGACAATGCGGAGTCGCGTTCTCTGCAAGTCGCGTAACGCGGTTTGCAGATAGCCACGGAAAAATGCCTCTTCGGGCAGAGCGACCACGACGAGCTGTGCCAAGAGGAAGCTCGCGACCTTGGGCGGAAACGACAAGGAGAAAGAACCGGCAGGTTGACTCCACCAGGAGAAGCCAATGGCGTAGAGAGGAAACACCACTCCTGCAATACACAGGGCAATCCCGAGCTCCGTCGCTGCAGACGGGAGCGCCTTGCGAAGCGCGCGGCCTAGCTCGAAGATTCCAAGCGGGCCCCCTGCTTCATCGTCCGTGGGCGGCTCGAGTAGCCCGCCGAGCGCCAGGCCGAAGTGTGCCGGGTCGCTGCGTGTGAGTCGGATCGAGGTCAGTAGGAAGATGGCGGCGACGAGCAGGTGGACGTACTGCCCGACGACGGCGGTTTGTTCGAGCCGGGTCGCCGTGAACACAGCGGCACTCACTAGGACGTACACCGATACAATTCGTGGGAGCGATGTTCGTGCTGAAGCCATCGCGCCACAACTACAGCGGCAAGCGGTGCTTGCCAAGAACCAGGCGAAGTCTACACTGCGCCCACTTCGCAGGGACGACAAGCACAGGTGAGAAGCTGCGGTGATTTCCGAAGACAAGATTGCTGAGATCCGCGACCGCGCCCCCATCGCAGAGGTCATTGGCAACTACGTCGCGCTCAAGAAGTCCGGCAGCAGCCTCAAGGGCCTGTGCCCATTCCACAACGAGAAGAGCCCCTCCTTCTACGTGCATCCGAACCGGGGCTTTTACCATTGCTTCGGCTGCAAGGCGTCAGGCGACATTTTCTCGTTCCTGATGCACGTCGAAGGAAAGACGTTCCCAGAAGTTGCGCGCGATCTCGCTGAGCAAACCGGCGTGCAGTTGCCGGTCTATGACGCGCAGCGCGAAGCAGAGCACCAACGCCACAGGAAGCAGTCCGAGCGCCTGGCGTCCTTGATCGAACTGGCCACCGACTTCTATTGTGCGCAGCTCCTCGAGCATCCCGATGGCGGCATCGCGCGCAGCGAGCTACTCGATCGTGGCATCAGCGAAGAGTCCGCGCGCAAGTTTCGCCTCGGCTATGCGCCACACGGATGGGACTCGCTCGTACGTTTCTTGGAACGTGCCGGCGCATCACCTGCCGACGCAGAAGCTGTCGGCCTCATTGTCCCTCGTCGCTCGGGCCGCGGACACTACGACCGGTTCCGCCATCGATTGATGTTTCCCATCGCCGACGTGCACGGCAAAATTGTAGCGTTCAGCGGCCGAGCGCTGGCGCCCGCGCCATCGATGGAGGAGCAGAAAGAGCCACCTGCGAAGTACCTCAACAGCCCGGAGAACCAGCTCTATCACAAAGGCGAGGTCCTTTACGGCTTGCACGAAGGCCGCGTGGAGATCCGGCGCGAAGACACTAGTGTCCTGTGCGAGGGGAACTTCGATCTCGTCGCGTTGCACCAGGCCGGCTTTCAAAACTCGGTTGCCCCCATGGGCACCGCCTTTACCGAAGCGCACGCCAAGTTGCTCAAACGCTTCGCTCAGAAGGTGGTCTTCCTCTTCGATGGCGACAAGGCAGGCCGCAAGGCGGTTCGCGAAGCCTATAGCGTCGTGAGCAAAGCCGGGCTCGAGGCGCACGTCGTAACACTGCCGCAGGGCGCCGATCCGGACAGCTTTCTGAGAGAGCATGGAGCCGACTCGTTGCGCGCTCGAATCGTGAGCGCCCCCACCATAATTGAATATTTGATCGACGATTCGGCGGCGACGACCGAGCCGAATCCCCATGCGAAGGCTGATTCCATTGCCAAACTTGGTCCGATTCTTGCCAAGGTCGAAAGTCCAATCGAACGCGGTCTCTACGTCGAACGCGTTGCCCGCAAATTTGGGATCACGGACCTTGGTCTGGTGCGTCGCGAGTTGCGCCGCGGACTCGGGCGTCATGGCGATCGACCTATCCCTCGCCGTGACGCAGTGCAGCAGCCGATTGCACCAACGGTGTCGGAGTTACAGTCGAAGTTGATTTCCTTGCTGATCGATCAACCGAGCTTGGTTCACCACGAAGGCGTGCATAAGCTCCCGAAGCTTTTGACGAGCCCTGATCTTCGCGCCATCTTTGACTCTATCTTGCGGATGGTGGATAGGCAGGGATCGCTCAGTGGCGCGGCATTGCTCAACGAGTTGAACGACAATCAACTCAGGCCGTGGTTGGAAGCGAAGTTGGCTGTGCAGGAGCACGACCTAGAGGAAGCGCGTCAAATTCTCGACGAGGGCCTTCCACTTCTCGAACGAAAAAACATCGAACATGAGCTGCCCCGTTTGCAACAGCGCATCGTCGAAGCGCGCCGAGTCGGCGACGATGCACTGGCGGCAGGGCTCACTCGAGAGTTTGTGGAGCTGACGCGCAGCGCACACAGGCTCAAGTCGAACACTAAACAGAGGTGAACATGGCGGGCAAGAGCTCAGAGCGTACCGAGGAATCGACTGCATCCAAGTTCAACTCTGAACCTGTATCGCGTGTCGTGCCGAAGACGAAAGGCCGAGAGCGGAAGGAAGTACAAGTCCTTCTCGAACGAGGGCGCATCCATGGTCACCTGACATACGACGAGCTCAACGAGGCTCTTCCACCCGACATGGTGACGTCCGACCAGATCGACGACCTGATGGTGTGGCTCAAGAGCGAAGACATCGACGTAGTCGATGGGGCGCCCGAGGGCCAAAGCCGAACGAGCGAAGTTCCGGTTGCGGCGACGCGAAGCTCAGCGCGTCGCGCATCGACGATTCCGCCTCCTGCCGATGACGGCTATGCACAGAAGTCGAACGACCCGGTTCGCATGTACCTGCGAAAGATGGGCTCGGTCTCGCTGCTCACGCGCGAGGGCGAGGTCGAGATTGCGAAGCGGATCGAAGACGGCGAAAGCAAGATTTTTCAGGTGATTTTGAAGTCCCGCGTGGGTGTGAGCGAGATTCTGGAGATCGGCGAGTTGCTCCGCAAGGGCAAGCTTCGCGTCAAGGACGTCGTCCGAGATCTCGACAAGGAAGAAGAGGTCGACTTCGAGGCAGCGAAAGTTCGGGCTCTCAAGGTCTTTGATAAGGTCAAGCGAATCGAGTCTTCGATGACGAAGGTCCTGGGCGAGCTCGATGGCAAACAGAGGATTTCCGAACGGAGCAAGAAGCAGCAAGCCGTACAGCTCGAGAAACATCTTCAAGAGCGAATAGCGCTTCTGAGGGAGCTCAATCTCACCAAGAAGCAGATCGATCGCGTCGTCGCTCGGATCAAAGCCTACACCCGCCGCGTCGAGCGGGCGGAGCGCGAAATGAACGAAGCCGAGGAGCGTGTCGGAGGCCTCAGCTACAAAGACATGAAGCGCGTGGTGCGCGACATGCAAGAGAGCAAGGCCGTCGAAAAGCGGGTTCAGCGCAAGTACGGCTCCGAAGAGCAGATTCTTCGCTCCGAGGAACACATCCGCGATGCGCAACAGGCGATCGTCGACGTCGAAGATGCGATGGGGCAACCAGTCCAACGGTTGCGCGAAACCTATCGGGCTCTCGCGGAAGGCGAGCGCCAATCCGAGCGGGCGAAAGCCGAGCTAGTCGAAGCCAATCTTCGTCTCGTCGTGTCGATCGCAAAGAAGTACACGAACCGTGGCTTGCAGTTCCTTGACCTGATCCAGGAAGGCAACATCGGCCTGATGAAGGCCGTCGACAAGTTCGAGTACCGGCGCGGCTACAAATTCTCGACCTACGCCACCTGGTGGATCCGACAGGCGATCACGCGGGCGATTGCCGATCAGGCTCGAACGATCCGCATTCCGGTCCACATGATCGAAACGATCAACAAGCTCATCCGGACCTCGCGCTACCTGGTTCAGGAGCTCGGCCGTGAGCCCGATCCAGAGGAGATCGCGGAGCGCATGGAGATGCCGCTCGAGAAGGTCCGCAAGGTTCTGAAGATCGCCAAGGAGCCGATCAGCCTGGAGACCCCGATCGGTGAGGAGGAAGACAGCCACCTCGGTGACTTCATCGAAGACAAGAACGCCGTCTCCCCCGTGGATGCCGTCATTGGCGGTAACCTCGAGGACCAGACCCGCCGCGTCCTCAAAACCCTGACGCCCCGAGAAGAGAAAGTCCTTCGCATGCGCTTCGGCATCGGCGAGAAGAGCGACCACACCCTCGAAGAAGTCGGCCAGGACTTCGAAGTCACCCGAGAACGCATCCGCCAAATCGAGGCCAAGGCTCTCCGCAAGCTCAGGCATCCAAGTCGGAGTAAGCAACTCCGGTCCTTCATGGATAATTGACCGGGCACTTTTTTCCGAGCCCCGTTCACATGGTCGCGTTTCATTCGCGTTCAGTGGGTGATCGGGCTAGTAATGCCCCTAGGGCCCATAGCTCAATTGGTTAGAGTCCCCGGCTCATAACCGGGTTGTTCCTGGTTCGAGTCCAGGTGGGCCCACCGCTCAACAGCGCTTCGCGCATTCAGCGCGCCCTGTGGGCGGCGCGAAGCGGCACCTTTGCGAAGCCACGCGAAATAAGAACAGCCGTCCCAGCTGTCGTTGTCGCGCGGGCTCGCCGCCCTGCCATCTTGCACCGTCTGGCAAGGCACGCTAGAGGCTCGCCAGCTTTGGCCGATGACGGAGGCGATCTTTGCGCGAAGAGCTCGTAGCGCTTGCTAGACTTGCTGAGATGGATGACTCGGCTCGCGACATCGACGCCGAGCTCAAACAGATTCCGGAGCGCCTCGAAGAGCTGAGGCAGAGCGTTCAGCAGTTGGAGAAGATGTTGGCCCAGGAGCGGCAGCAGCTTCACGAAGCCGGACAGCTCAAGGCACAACAAAGCGGCGAGCTCAAGGATCGGAACGAAGGGCTTCAACGGGCTCGCAAGAAGATTGCTCAGGCATCGAACATTCGAGAAGCCAACGCGGCAGAGCGCGAAGTCGAAGCCAATCGTCGCGCCATCAAAGAGCGCGAAGACGAGCTCGGCCGAATTGCCGAGGCGATTGAAGCCAAGACGGCCTCACTCGCCGAACGCGAAAAAGACTTCGAGGATACCAAGAGCGCTCTTCAGGCGGACGAAGAATCCTCCAAGGCTCGCGTCGTCGAGCTCGAGGAGCAGCGCGCCAAGCTCCTCGACGGCCGTGATGCGCTTGTCGCCAAGGTCTCGAAGACGATCGTCAAGCGGTATGAGCGACTCAAGACTGGCATCCCCAACGCCGTGATCATCATCAGCGACGGCAACTGCACCGCCTGCCGCATGGCGCTACCCCCACAACTCACGATCGAGCTGCGGCGCGCGAACGAAATGCACCAGTGTCCACACTGCCGGCGGATTATCATTCACAAATCCGTCATCGAGGACTGAGCCCTAGAGCCCTGTCGGTCACCCACGAGCTTCCCGCGGCCGCACCGCCACGGTCCTGCCGACTAGACGATCGCCAGCCAACTCTCGTCCGGCACCTTCACTCCGCGCACCGCGTCGAAGTATGCGCTCTGGACCTTTTCCGTAATCGGCCCGCGGCTGCCGATGCCGATGGTTCGGTCATCTAGCTCGCGCACCGGGGTCACTTCTGCTGCTGTGCCGACCATGAAGACTTCGTCTGCGATGTAGAGCTCGTCGCGTGAAATCAATCGCTCGTGGACCGTCAGGGCGAGGTCCTGCATGACGCGCATCACTGAGTTTCGAGTGATGCCGCCGAGGATCGACATGCCCATCGGTGGGGTGGCGATCTCGCCGTCGCGGACGACGAAGATGTTCTCGCCGGAGGCTTCAGAGACGTAGCCCTGCGTGTCCAGCATGATGGCCTCGTCGTAGCCGATGGCTTGAACCTCCCGCTTGGCGAGAATCGAGTTGACGTAGTGGCCGTTGATCTTGCCCTTCGACATCAAGGTGTTGATGCCGGCACGCTGAAACGAGCTCACCTTGGCTCGAATGCCTTGGCGAAGGCCTTCCTCTCCAAGATACGCGCCCCAGCGCCACGCAATGACCGACACACGAGTGGCGTTCGTCCTCGCGCCCAGACCCATCTCACCATCGCCCATGAAGGCGATAGGGCGCAGGTAACACTCGTCGAGGCCGTTGGCCCGGACCGTCTCGAGACATGCCTCGACGATCTCCTCCTGGCTGTAGGGCATTGGGAGCATGCAAATCTGGGCGGAATCGAATAGGCGCCGGATGTGCTCATCCAAACGAAAGATCGCGCTTCGGCCGTCTTCGAGCTTGTAACAGCGGATTCCCTCGAAGACGCCGAGCCCGTAGTGAAGGGTGTGCGTCAATACGTGGACGTTCGCCTGGTCCCAAGGAATGAGCTTCCCGTCGAGCCAGATCTTGTCCACTTTGTCCACCATGGCTGCTCCTTACACCCCCGCCAAGCGGGGGTCGCGCGGTTGTAGCATAAATACGCAATTACGCTGAGTTGACCTCCTTCGGGGCATGGAGTAGAAACGCCCGCGCTTCAGGAGCCTGGATAGCGGTGTGCATCCGGGCTCCATTCGCATTGAGGGTTAGCAGTGCTCTACTCGTTACTTCACATTTTGCTTCAGCCGGACGTCAGCGGCGGCCCCGTCCCCGTGCCTCCGACCGGTGGTGGTGGTGGACCGGTGCCGGGACCCCTAGGCTGCGGCGGCGGAACCGAGCAAATCGGTTTCCTTCTCCTGATGTTCGCGGTCCTCTACTTCCTGATGATCCGCCCGCAGCAGAAGCGCGCCAAGCAGCACGACGCGATGATCGGCGCCCTGAAGAAGGGTGACATCGTCCGAACCAATGGCGGAATCCGCGGCGAGATTACGGCGCTCGACGAGCGCGATGTGACCGTCGAGGTCGCGGAGCGGACCCGCATCAAGGTGTTGCGGAGCCACATCGCCGGGTTGGACCAACCCACCGAACAGAAAAGCTGAACGCACAGGCGAGGATCATGGATCGAGGCTGGTATTTTCGTTTGGCAATCGTCGTCGGCTCGTCTGTCCTGGGCTTTCTCGCCCTGTGGCCGAGCATCGACCGTTGGTTGCCCTGCCCGGACATCGTCAAGGAGACTTTCGAAAATCAAATCAACCCCGGCCTCGATATCAAGGGCGGCCTACGGCTGATGTATGAAGTCGAAGTCGATGAGTACATCCGTGACCGTCGCGACCGGATCGCAGAGCAGGTGCAGCGCCAGTGCGGCGTCTTGATCGGAGTCGTTCCCGAGGAGGAGGTCGACGACATCGATAGAGCCAAGCTCGATGAGATTCGACAGCGATGCACAGTCGAACGCGTCGACAAGGAAGGCGGGGCCGTTCGCGCGATTCGAATCACGTTTTCGAATCAAGAAGACGCCGGCAAGCTGTCCAAGACTTGGGTGAAGGACTATTTCCGCGACCTCCGAGTGGCGAGCGGCGTGGGCGACCTCGTCGTCGACCTTCACATGCGCGAAGAGCAGCTTACCAACATGCGCGAGACGGCGGTTCGCCAGTCCGAACGCACCATCACCAACCGTATCGATAGCATGGGCGTCCTCGAGCCAACCATCATCGCGCGCCCGAACGACGGTGATATCATCATCGAGATTCCAGGCGCGGAGGAGAGCTCGTTCGAGCGCATCAAGTCGATCATCAGCCGAACCGCGCAACTGAGCTTCAAGATCGTCGACGACGAATCCGACTCTCGGTCGATTTTCACTACGCCGCCTGAGGGCATCTACCTCGACCAGGGCGCTCAGACCTTTGCCGAGGCGTTTGGCGAGGATGCTCGAGATCGCCTCCGCGCATACATCGCTACACTCCCGGTGCCCGATGACCACGAGCTTTCGATCGGTCGTCAGGCGCCCGACCCCGAGCGAGGCGGCGAGGGTTGGCGGACCTATTACGTCTACCGCGTCGCCGATGCGACCGGTGAGGACCTCGATGATGCGTCGGTCGGCTTCGACCCCCAGAGCGGAAGCCCGGAGGTCGACTTCACGATGAACACGCGCGGCGCATCACGCATGGCAGACCTCACGGGCCGCAACATCGGGAAGCGTATGGCGATCGTGCTCGATGAGCGTGTGGAGTCCGCGCCGGTCATTCAGGGCCAGATCGGGGCGCGCGGTCGCATCACGCTAGGTGCCTACCAAGATCGGAATGAGCTTCTACAAGAGGCCAAAGACCTCGTCGTGGTGCTTCAGGCGGGCGCGCTTCCCGCGCCACTTCGCCCCGCCAACGAGCAACTCATCGGCCCGACGCTCGGTCAGGACTCGGTTCGCAAGGGTGCCGTGGCGGCGCTGGTCGGGGTCATCCTCGTGCTCGTGTTCATGGCGCTGTACTACGAGGTCGCCGGGCTAGTCGCGGACGCCATGGTCTTGTTGAACTTGCAGCTCTTGCTCGGCGTGATGTCTGGGATCGGGGCCACCCTGACTCTGCCGGGCGTTGCGGCGATCGCGCTCACGGTTGGTATGGCGGTCGACGCGAATGTGCTCATCACCGAGCGCATCCGCGAGGAGCTGAGGCTGGGGAAGTCCCCACGCTCCGCCGTCGAGCAAGGGTACGCTCGGGCGTATTCGTCGGTCTTCGACAGCCAGCTCACGACGGCCATCGCGGGCGTGGTCCTATGGCAGTTTGGCACAGGCCCGATCAAGGGCTTCGCGACGATGCTGTTGATCGGCATTGGCACCTCGCTCTTCACCGGCACGTTCTGCTCGAAGGTGCTCTTCGACTGGCTCGTACGCGGCGCGCGCGTGCAGCGACTGCGGGTGGGCTGACATGGAGTTCATCAAACCCGGCACCTATTTCGACTTCATGAAGTACCGCGGGCCGGTGGTCACCGTCCTCGGTCTCTTGTCCGCTCTGAGCCTGATCTCGCTCGTCTACCCAGGGCCGAACTACGGCATCGACTTCGCCGGCGGCACTGAGGTCCAGCTCGCCTTCAATGGCGCGACGAGCCCCGCGGAGGTCCGCGAAGCCCTCGTAAAGGGGGGCTATGCGCGCCCCGACGTGATCAGCGTCGAGGGGAGCCCCAACGAGTACATCATCCGCGTTCAAGAGGTGTCCTCCCTGCCGGAGCACCAAGTCGACAAGATCCGAGAGGCAGTCGACACGGTTCTCGGAGAGGGCGTCGTTCAGGAGATGAAGGTTTCCCCGGGCGGCGACAAGATCACCATTCGCGTCTCGGGGCTGGTCGAGGAGCAGCAGCTCGAAGAGGCGCTCCTCGCCGGCGGCGCACACGTGCGCTCGATCAATTCCATCACCGGGGGCAGCGATCAGCGTTACGAGGCAAACCTCGTCGGAGTTGCAGACGAGCTCACCGCCCAGCTTAGCGAGCAATTCGGCGACCGCGCCCCGAAGGAAGCGCTTCGTGTCGAATGGGTTGGTCCGAAGGCGGGTGCGCAGCTTCGTGACGCGGCGATTCAGTCTCTTCTGTACGCCATCGCATTCATCATGCTGTACGTCGCGTTCCGCTTCGACCTGCGTTTCGCTCCCGGCGGCGTAGTTGCGATGTTCCACGACGCGCTCATCACGCTCGGTATTTACGTCCTTCTGCGGAAGGAAGTGAATCTCACGACGGTGGCCGCGCTGCTGACCATCATGGGGTATTCGATCAACGACACGATTGTCGTATTCGACCGAATCCGCGAGAACATGGTGCGCGTTCGGGACAAGAGCCTACGGGAGCTGATCAACATCAGCACCTCGCAGATGCTCTCTCGAACGATCATCACCTCGTTGACGACCCTCTTGTCGGTGTCCGCGTTCTTCTTCCTGGGTACGGGCGTCATTCGGGACCTCGCCTTCGCGCTTGGCATCGGTATCGTGGTCGGTACGCTGTCCTCGATCTTCATCGCGGCGCCCATCACCGAGTTCATGGATCGGCGTTTCTTCAGTCGTTCGCGGGGCTGACACCGTGGATCGGTATCGGGTGCAGCCTTCCGACGAGCGGGCGGCAGGCATGCTGGCCGACTCCTCGGGCCTCGGGCTAACGGCGGCTCAGGTGCTTCTGAATCGGGGTATCCGTGATGGCGACGAGGCCCAGCCGTTCCTCGATGCCACGCTGCGCGGCCTGAGCGACCCGGAACAAATGGCAGACCGGGCATTGGCCTCGGAGCGGATCGCGCGAGCCATTCGCGCCGGTGAGCGCATCGTGGTCTTCGGCGACTACGACGTTGACGGCACTACCTCGGCGGTGATTCTAAGTGAGGTCATCGGCGCCCTCGGCGGACAAGTGCGGACGCTCATTGCCGACCGATTCCATGGTGGATACGGACTCAGTGAGCAGGCCGTGCATCGCTGCCTCTCCGAACGGCCCAGCCTCCTCGTCACCTGCGATTGCGGCTCGAGCGATCATGAGCGAATCGAGAAGGCCAGGGCCGCCGGCGTGGACGTCATCGTGGTCGATCACCACCTCGTCCCCGAAGAGGCGCTTCCCGCTTTTGCCTTTCTCAATCCGCATCGGCCGGACTGCGACTTTGCCTACAAGGGCCTTTGCAGCGCAGGTCTCGCCTTTTCGCTTGGCGCGGCGCTTCGCAGCAAGCTCGGCGCGGCGCTCGATCTCCGCGCCTGGTTGGACCTGGTCGCGATTGGAACGATCGCCGACGTCGCACCGCTGACCGGCGACAATCGGCGTTTGGTTCGAGCCGGCTTGAAGACCATCGGCTCCGTCCATGGGAGGCCGGCGCTCGCAGTGCTTCGGCAAGCGACCAAGATCCCCGAGTCGGCACAGCTCACCGCCCGCGACGTGGCCTTTCGCTTCTCGCCCCGGCTCAATGCTCCAGGCAGGCTCGGCGTCGCCGACCTCACCCTTCTTTTCCTCACCGCCAGGACCGCAAAGGAGGCGTGGAGCTTGCTCCAGGACGTCGAGGCACGAAACGATGAGCGAAAGTTGCTCACAAAGCAGGCGACGGAGGAGGCACGCGCGCAGGTGCTCGAGCTCTACGGCGAGGCACCGGAGCAGGGTATGGTGGTCGCAGGCGATACCTGGCACCGCGGGGTCGTCGGTATCGTGGCGGCCCGCCTGGTTGACGAATTCGGGGTCCCTGTGGTGGCAATCGCTTTCGACGGGGCGCACGGCCATGGCAGCGTTCGAACGACGGCCCACGTCGATATCTATCGCGCCCTCGCCGACTGTGCAGCGCATCTGAGTGCATGGGGTGGCCACCGGGCGGCAGCGGGGCTTTCGCTGCAGAGGCGCGCGCTCGATGCCTTTCGCGCCTGCTTTCTAGAGGCGACGCAGGGGTCTTTGGGGGGCGAGCGGCGGGAAGTCCAAATCGACGTTGCTCTTGGTGGGGCGTTCAGGGTTCCGACGGTCGAGGACTTGCAGCGCCTCGGCCCGTTTGGCGAAGGTCACCCGGCACCCACGTTCTTGCTCGATGCGCACGTCGTCGAAGCGATCGGAGTCGGGGAAGGCCTGGTCCACGGAAAGCTCAAGTTGCGCGTGGGTCAGGATTCGATTCGCGCATTCGCGCCGGGGATGTTCTCGCGCGTGGAACGACGCGCAGACCTCAAGCTAGTCGGTGAGTTCCAGCCCGACCACTGGATGGGCGGGCGCTCCGTCGAGCTCCTCGTGAAGGACGTGCTGGACTAGCGCCCGGTCCACTGAGGCTCGCGTTTCTGAAAGAACGCAGCGAGACCTTCTTTGGCGTCCTCGCTAGCAAGCAGCGCATAGAGCTGCTCGCGAAGATAGGGCAGCGCCTTCTCTACCGGCATCTGGCGTTGCTCGTTGAAGGCGTTGAGGCCCATCCGCATCGCATTGGGCGATTGCTTTGCGAGCTGGCCCGCGAGCTCAGCGACTCGGGCATCGAGCTGATCGTCGGGCACTACCTCGGTGAGTAGGCCGATCTCTTTCGCCTTGGCCGCCGTGATCTTGTCGCCCAGCAGCATGAGCTTCAGGAGCTCGCGCGAGTGTATGACCCGCTGTAGCACAGCCATGATCATCATCGGGAACAAGCCACGCTTGATCTCCGGTGTTCCGAGAATCGCGCTCTCGCACGCGATGGCGAAGTGGCAACATGCGACGATCCCCATCGCCCCGCCCATGACGTACCCTGGAACGCGGGCCACTATCGGCTTCTTCATCGAGTCGAAGCGGAGCAGCAAATCATCGAACTCGCCTTTCTTTTCGAGCTTTCCCCTTTCCGCGTTCATGCCCTTCAGATCTGCGCCTGCACTGAACGCGTTCCCGGCGCCGGTGAGAACGATCACCCGCACGTCATCGGAGGATTCGGCGTCGTCGAGGGCCCAAAGAAGCTCGTTTACCAGCTCCTGGCTCAGAGGGTTCTTTTTTTCTGGCTTGTTGAACGTCAGGGTGACGATATGCCCGTTCAGCTCCACGAGCAGGGATTGAAAATCGCGCTCCTTCATCGCCGGATTCTTGGGTGGACATCCGGCGAATTCAAGGCAAATGGTCCCGGGCGCAACCTCGCGTGGTTGCAGCCGTTTCGGCCGGCGTGTACTGTAGGCGCTCAGGCAGTCGGAGGGGGATGTGAGCTGGGAACGATTCGGATGTGCATGGGCACTTGCGGCGGTGATTTCACTGTCGGCTGTCCCGCACGCGGCCGAAGCTCAGGGCTCCTCGACGAGCTTCGGCGAGCTTCGGGCCACACCGAAGGGCACCATCGGCCTCGGCCTGGTCGGCGCCGAGCTCGGGCTGATCATTCCTTCCGTCTCGGGCCTCAACAAAGCTTGGGCGCTATCGGTGTTCCCGATCATCGGCGCTACCGGCGGTGCGCTTGCAGGGTACTTTGCCCTCGACAAACCCGGCCGTGAGAAGGGTTCGATCGCAGCGCTCGTCGTCGGCTTGGCCGGCGTGATGCCTGCCATCCTGGCCACCTTCAAAGGCGTCCGAAAGGAGCGACAGGATCGCTGGGAGCCATCGCCGCAAATCGAGCTCCGAAGCGAAAGGGAGCAACGCGCATTCGAGACCGCCGAGGCAGGGCCCGGGCTTCTTCGGCGCTCACGTTCGGGACTTCGTGTCGCCGCGCCAGGCTTTTCGTTTTCTAGACGGGCCCAGCGAGATGCCGAAACCGCACGAATGGGTGGCCTCCGCGACCGAACCGAGATGCGGCTTTCCCTCGCGTCGGGCGTGTTTTAGCGTCCCTTCATGATCACCTCGAGGGTGCGGCGGACCGTACGCGAGCGCGGCCTGGCTTCTCCCGGAGACCACGTGCTGGTCGCGTGCTCTGGAGGGCCGGACTCGACGGCCCTCGTAGACGTGCTCCATCGCCTGCGTGTCGAGCTTGGCATCACCCTCTGCGTGGCTTCGATCGATCACGGCCTCAGACCTGAATCCGCGTTGGAGGTCGAGCAGGTCGCTTCATTGAGCAATAGTCTCGGGGTTCCGTTTCATACAGCCCGGGTCGAAGTGCCGAGGGAAGGGGCCTCGATTCAGGGACGGGCGCGCACGCTCCGCTATCGGGCACTTCAAGAGATCGCGCGGTCGCGAGGCGCAGCGAGCATCGCGGTGGGACACAGCCAGGACGACCAGGCCGAAACGGTGCTTGCTAGGATTCTGCGCGGGGCGGGGATTCGCGGCCTCGGGGGAATCGAGGCGCGACGCGCTGATGGGGTGATCCGTCCGCTGCTCGATTGCCGGCGATCCGATCTTCGAGCCTATGCGCTCGATCGGAGGCTTCCGTTCGTCGATGACCCGTCGAATCATCAACGAGCCTTCGAGCGGGTTCGGATTCGTCACGAGATCTTGCCGGCGCTCCTGGTCGAGGACCCTCGACTGGTCGAGCATCTCAGCGCACTCGGTGACGAGGCCGCCGAGCTCAATACCTACCTCGACGCACAGGTTCCCGAGCTGCCGCCGCTGGGCGTGCGGAGGATCCCGATCGACAGACTGAACGAGATCGCCGCGCCGATTCGGATTCGATGGTTACGGGGCTGGATCGCGCAGGAAACGGGCTTAACCCCACATCGCAGCCACCTGGTCGAGCTCGGCAGGCTTCTTACGGCTCAGGGGGAGGTCCTGCTAGGATCAGGGTGGTTGGCCCGTCGGCAAAGCGGCGGGCTTTCGTTGGAATATCGTGAGCACCGAAGAACACGCAGCAATCGCTCCTGAGTCGCCCTCGAGTCGCCAAAGCGGGCGAAGGTTGCCAAGTGGGCTCTGCGGCCTCACAAAGATGAAGAGGGGTTGCGGCTCCCAGCTCGCTCGACAGCTCAGTCTCGCCTCCCGCCTTACCATATGAAACAAAGCCAAAAAACACTGCTCTTCTGGGTTCTCGTGATCCTGATGTGCATCGTGATCTTCAACTTCGTCGCGCGCGAGGAGCAGCCGAGGAGCGTTCCGTTTAGCGAGTTCGTCACCGACGTCGCTGCGGGCAAAGTCAAGAAAGTCAGAATCCGTCCACAAGACAACAGCGGCGAGTACACGTACTGGCTCAAGGCTGCAGACGAAAGCACACAAGGTCAGCGGGGCGTCCGCAACGAGAAAGTTACCGTTGGGATCATGGGCGAGCAGATCAACCAGCAGCTCCTCGATAACGAAGTCAGCGTCGAGTATCTGCCCGAAGATCAAAACAGTCTCTGGACGAGCATCCTCGTGACCTGGCTTCCTATGATCTTCCTCGTTGGCATCCTTCTGTTCTTCATGCGCCAGCTTCAGGCGTCCGGCGGCAAGGCGATGAGCTTTGGTAAGTCGCGTGCGCGCTTGCTCAACGAGTCCCAGAACAAGGTGACCTTCAAGGACGTCGCTGGCATCGACGAGGCCAAAGACGACTGCGAAGAGATCATCGCCTTCCTCAAAGATCCGAAGAAGTTCCAGCGACTCGGCGGCCGCATCCCGAAGGGCGTGCTCCTGATGGGTGCTCCTGGCACCGGCAAAACGCTGCTCGCTCGCGCGATCGCGGGCGAGGCGGGCGTTCCCTTCTTCAGCATTTCGGGCTCGGACTTCGTCGAGATGTTCGTCGGCGTCGGTGCTTCACGCGTCCGTGATTTGTTCGAGCAAGGCAAGAAGCATGCGCCCTGCATCATCTTCATCGACGAGATCGATGCGGTAGGCCGTCATCGTGGCTCCGGCCTCGGCGGTGGTCACGACGAGCGCGAGCAGACCTTGAACCAGCTCCTGGTCGAGATGGATGGCTTCGAATCGAGCGAAGGCGTCATCATCATCGCCGCGACCAACCGGCCCGATGTCCTCGACCCGGCAATCCTTCGTCCGGGCCGTTTCGACCGGCGGATCATCGTGCCCAGGCCGGACTTGAACGGGCGCCAGGGCATCCTCGCAGTGCACACCCGGCGTGTTCCGCTCGGTGACGACGTGCAGCTCGACATCATTTCACGTGGCACTCCGGGCTTTTCGGGCGCCGACCTCGAGAACCTCGTCAACGAGGCTGCGCTCCTGGCTGCGCGTCAAGACAAGGACCTCGTCTCGATGTCGGACTTCGAGATGGCCAAGGACAAAGTCATGATGGGCTCCGAGCGTCGTTCGATGGTCATCAGCGAGCACGAGCGCAAGACCACGGCGTACCATGAAGCCGGACACACGCTGGTGGCGTGGATGTTGCCGAACCACGACCCAATTCACAAGGTCACGATCATTCCGCGCGGTCCGGCGCTCGGCCTCACGATGGCCCTGCCCGAAGAAGACCGACAGAGCTATAGCGCCGAGTGGGTGCGTGACAGAATTGCCATGGCCCTCGGTGGTCGACTCGCCGAAGAGGTGGTCTTCGGCCAACTGACGACGGGCGCCTCCGATGACTTCAAGAAGGCGACCCAGCTCGCTCGCTCGATGGTGACGGAATGGGGCATGAGCACCCGCCTCGGTCCGCTCTCTTACGTCGAGAAGGAAGAGTCCGGCTTCCTCGGTCAGTCGTATCACAAAGACTACTCCGAAGAGACTGCCAAGGAAATCGACGATGAGGTCCGCCGTATCATCAGCGCTCAATACGACCGTGCGAAGGTTGTCATCGAAGGGCACCGGGCAGAGCTCGATGCCATCGCCCAGGCCTTGCTCGAGCGGGAGACCCTCGGTCGAGACGAAATCGAGGCGATCATGAGCGGCAAGGATTTGCCGCCGCCGGTCATCGTGAGCGTGCCGACCTACGCGGAGAAGCGCCGCGAAAGCGAAGAAAAGCGAAAGGGAGCTATCTTTCAGCCTCGCCCGCGAGAGGTCCCAAGCGCAGGGTAGTAGACGGAGGTCTTGATGCCCGAGCTGTGGGGCGTCCTCAATGTGACGCCAGATTCATTCAGCGACGGAGGCAAGTACCTCAATCCCC
Organism: uncultured delta proteobacterium; assembly: GCA_963699755.1. Taxonomy (GTDB): domain Bacteria; phylum Myxococcota_A; class Polyangia; order Polyangiales; family Houyiibacteriaceae; genus SG8-38. The sequence goes on along the minus strand of CAVOVB010000011.1, from coordinate 23,953 downwards.
GCGCGGCTGTCGATCATGGGCGGCGCTTGCTAGGGGAGGGCGCCGATGTGCTCGATGTCGGGGGGGAGTCCTCGAGGCCTGCAGGCCGGACCTACGGGGAAGGTTTCGACCGGGTGCCCGCCGGCGAGGAGATTTTGCGCGTAGTGCCCGTCATCGAGAAGCTCGCCCTCGAGCTGGGCGCCCGGATTTCCATCGACACGGTCAAGCCCGAGGTCGCTGCCGCCGCTCTCGCCGCTGGCGCAGTGATCGTCAACGACGTGCGCTGCGCTGAGGCTCCGGCGCTTGCGGAGGCCGCTGCGGCGGCAAGCGCCGACTACGTCATCATGCACAACCGTGGGAGCGGCGAAGTGTGCTCGCCAAACATCGACTACGGAGACGTCGTTGAGGACGTCCTGGGCGAGCTCTTGGCGGCAGCTGAACGCGTGGAGCGTGCCGGGGTGCCGCGGGGCTCGGTTTGGCTCGATCCGGGGCTTGGGTTCGCCAAGACGGCGGCTCAATCCGCGGCGCTTCTAAGTTCTCTTGGGCGTTTTCGAAAGACCGGATACCGTATACTTGTGGGGCCTTCGCGGAAATCCTTCATCGCCGAGCTTGCGCCTAACCGAGGCGGAAAGCATCCGTCCGCCGATGAGCGCCTGGGCGGCACGGCCGCGGCAGTCGCGGCCTGCGTGGCGGCCGGAGTCGATGCCGTCCGTGTACATGACGTATTCGCGATGCATCAATTGATCCGCTTCAGCGAGGCGCTGCGCGATGCAGGAGGAGGCCCTCCGTGATCGACGTGCTTACCAGCGTGCTGAGCGAGCTCGGCGCCGGCTTCTCGAGCTTCTTCCAGCGAAGCCCTTGGGACGTGCTTCACGACTGCCTCGACATAGGCCTGGTAGCGGTCCTGATCTACTGGGCCTTGGTCATCTTGCGCGGGACCCGCGCGATGCAGGTGGCCATCGGCCTGTGCCTAGTCTTTGTCGGCTATTTGCTTGCGCGTCGTGTCGGCTTGGTGACTGTCACGACTATTTTGGATTCGGTGCTCGCCTACCTCGCGGTCATCGTCGTCATCATCTTCCAATCAGACATTCGGCGCGCCTTGGCGCGAATGGGGAGGCGACCCTTGCTGCGCGGGCAGCGCACCGCAAAGGAGACGCAAACCATCGAAGAGGTGATCAAAGCTGCAGGAACGCTTGCACAGAAGCGAATTGGCGCGTTGATCGCCTTCGAGCGAAGCGCTGCGCTCGACGAGTTCATCGAACGCGGGACCGAGGTCGATGCGGCTGTTAGCAAGGAGCTCTTGCATAGCGTGTTCGTACCGAGCTTCGAGAATCCGATGCACGACGGCGCTGTCATCGTTCGTGAAGGACGCATCTGGCAGGCAGGCGTGTTCCTGCCGATGGCGGGCTCCGCCGGAGGGGACCGTTCCTTGGGCGCGCGTCACCGCGCCGGCATCGGCATCACCGAAGAAACCGACGCGGTCGTGGTCGTGGTCAGTGAAGAGCGCGGCGCCATTTCGCTCTGCTTCGACGGCAACATCGTTCGGAACCTAGACGTGGCCTCGCTGCGGGACGCGCTCTACGGCCTGTTTTATGCACCCAAGCGCAATCGTCGTAAGGCGGCCGATCGCCGCACGACCTTGGCACCTCCCGAATCGAGCCGTTCGCAGAGCTCCGAGTCCGTCATTACCGTCAAAAAGGTCGAGGAAACGCGGTGAGCGCGCTCGTCGAATCGCTGAATTCCGTGCGGCTCTTCGTCACCGAGAACCTGGGACTCAAAGCCAGCGCGCTCGGGATTGCGATCCTCATGTTCTCGCTCGTGCACGGCGCAGAGGACATGGAGCGAAACGTCTATGTCGACGTGGTCGTTCGGCCTCCACCCGATGCGCAAGACATGATCCTCGTGACTGAAACGCCAGATCGGGTTCGCGTGCGCCTCAAAGGCAGCCGAGCCCGCCTCAATGCGATCCGCCAAGAGAACCTGCCGGCGGTAGACGTCGAGCTCAAGACCCGTGAAGACCCGCGCTTTTATTTCGAAAAGGAAATGTTCGATTTGCCGGCGGGCGTTTCGGTGATGCAGGTCGTTCCACCGTCCTTGGTGTTCAGGTGGGTGCCTCGGGCCGTCCGTGAGATTCCGATCGAAGCATTGCTGGAGGGCAAGTTGGCTCCGGGCCTCGAGTGGGCCGGCCAGCCCGAAGTGTTTCCCGAGACCATCGAAGTCGATGGCCCGCGCGATGTCGTCAACTCGATGCGCACCGTTCGCTCGGTGGGGCTCGACGTCTCCGCGCTCGAAGAAGGCGTGGTACGGCGCGAGGTTCAACTCGTCGCAGCCCCGGCGAATACGACCTTCGAGCCTCAAAGTGTCTTGGTCACCTTGCGCGTTCAGCCCAAGTTGAGCACGCGCGTGCTCTCGCCACTACGGGTCGATGCGGAGGGCATGGTTCCCCGTACGCTTCGACCTCGCGCGGTCGCCGCCCGCATTCGGGGTCCCGAAGCGCTCGTCGATGCGCTGAATCCGGCCTCGGTGCTCGCCATCGTGAACTTGAGTGACATGTCCATGAAGAAGGGTCCAGTGTCGGTCCCAGTCGAGCTTCGCGGCCTGCCCGGGGAGATCGAGGTGCTCGAGATCGAGCCCGCGGCCATCACGGTCTTGCTGAACGACCCCGCCCCATCAGCGCCGTGAGCGCGAAGCGGTCTTGCGGGGGCGAGGGGCTTCCCCTCTCGCCGTCTATCGGGCTGCCTTGAATTCCCTTTTCGCTTCTTCGGCGATGCCGTTGGCCATGGCCTTGATTCGGTCCTGCTTGGGACCCTCGATCATGACGCGGAGCTTCGGCTCGGTTCCGCTCCATCGGACAAGGACTCGACCGTTCTTGCCGAGAGACTTTTCCGCGATCGCAATCGCTCGACTGGTCTTGGGCAGGTCCTCGAGCGGGCGGCGATTGGGTAGGGTGACGTTTATCAGCACCTGCGGAACGCGCTGCATCGCCTCGGCTGCGAGCTCGGAGAGTGGCCGTTGTTCGCGGAGCAAGATGGCCAGCACTTGCATGGCTGCAACCAAGCCATCGCCTGTGGTCGCATGGTCGAGAAAGATCAAGTGGCCAGACTGTTCCCCTCCAAAGTTCAGGCCACCTTTTCGCATGGCTTCGACGACGTAGCGGTCGCCGACGTCGCAGCGCAAGAGCTTGCCATTGTCGTTTTCCATCGCGTGCTCGAGGCCGAGGTTGCTCATGACCGTGGCGACCAGTGTCCGCCTGCGAAGGCGCTTGGCGCGGAGCATGCGCGTAGCGCAGAGGGCCATAATCGTGTCACCGTCGATCTGGTTGCCTTTTTCGTCGATCATGATGATGCGGTCGGCGTCGCCGTCCAGAGCAATGCCGAGATCCGCGCCACGCTTCCGGACCTCTTTCGCGCAGGCTTCCGGGTGCAGTGCACCGACCTTGCTGTTGATGTTCTTGCCGTTGGGACGCACGCCGATCGAATAGGTCGTCGCGCCGAGCTCGGAGAAAACCAGCGGCGCGGTTCGATACGCTGCGCCATGTGCTGCGTCGACGACGATCTTCACTCCTTCCAAGGTCAGCTCGTCGGGGAATGACGCCTTCACGAACGCTACATATCGGCCTGGCGCATCGTCCAAGCGCTCCGCGCGGCCGACACGAGTCCCCGTCGGGCGCTTCTTGTCGAGCTCGGATCCGAAGATCAGAGACTCGACTTCTTGTTCGACTTCATCGGGAAGCTTGAATCCGTCTGGCCCGAAAATCTTGATACCGTTGTCCTGATAGGCGTTGTGCGAGGCGCTGATCACCACCCCTGCGTCTGCCCGCATGCTCGTGGTGAGGTGCGCAATTGCCGGGGTTGGCAGCGGGCCCGATAGCAGAACCTTGCCTCCGAGGGCGCAAACGCCGGAAGCCACCGCCGTCTCAAAGAGGTAGCCCGACAGGCGCGTATCCTTTCCGACCACGATTCGCGGCGCGTGCTCGACTCGCTTGCCCGCCTGATATGCGATCGCGGCGCCGATCCGAAAGGCGACTTCTGGTGTCATGTCCCCGCGATTCGCGAGGCCGCGAATGCCATCGGTTCCGAATAGTTTTCGACTCATGATTGCTTCACGGCTCCCACGTAACGTCGATACTCCAGTTCGACGGTGGGGCAAAGGTGCCCGTCGTCACGAAGTTTAGTGGCCAAAGCGCCTCGATCAAAAAACCCGGTCGCTGAGCCTGTGCCGTCGTGTTCGGCCCGCCTTCACTACGTCGCGCAACGAATTGTCCCTCGACATAGAGACCGCGGATTGGAACATTGTCGGGAAGCACGCTGTCTACGTTGAAACCGACCTGTACGGCGGTGTCACCCTCGGTGTCGTCAGCCACACCTTGTCCTTGTGTGATGCCGAACGTCGGCGCAAATCCGCCAAACTCAGACTGCAGGGAAGCGGAGAACAGACCTGCCGCGACGCCGCTCAAGAAGTCGGTCGTGTCCTGAGATGCCTGGGCTGTCGACGTGTTGACTCCCCGTTGCTGGCGGGTGGTGCCAGTGACGAGTAGGGCGATCACCTGGGCTTGGCTGGTGGTCGGAACGCTCGATTTGAACTCGATCGTCGGGTCGCTGAGCCGACCGGAGACCTCGACGGTCACCGTGTCGTTGCTCCCACGCAACGAGTGCTCGGCGACCATGTCGACCTTGGGGTTCATCTCCGAGCCGCCGTCGAAGCTCATGCTGCCGGAGCGGACCTCAAACCGCTTCCCGAAGACTTTGAAGTTACCCCGCTGAAGATTGATCGTACCGGTAACGCTGAGCTCTTTGGCGATGATGGTATCCAAATCGGCGCTCGCTTCGACGTAGAAGCCTTGATCCTTGCTGCGAATGACCAGTCGATCTTCCGACCGAAGCTTGAGCCCTACCCGATACGGTTTAGATGGTCCGGCGGGTTCGTAGACCTCACCCACGAGGAAGACTTCGGGATGCGGAGCGAGATCTTGTGGGGTCACCGAGCTCTCTGGGATGTCGATCTCGAGCTTTCTCATGCGCACTGCTCCGTCGAGGCCGCCCTCCTCGAACGTGGCCATCAAGCGGGCGCTTCCCTTGAGCCGTGCCATGATTGAACCCTCCTGGCGCAGAGGGAAATCATTCGCCTCGACGATGAAGTCCGCCTTTTCGAGCTTGAGCGCCTTGAACCCCACCCGACCGTCGACTTTCGCCGACCCGTCGCTGTCGGTCAACGTAAGATTGCTGATCTCAACACCATCTTCATCGAAGATCGCGCGCCCGCTCACTTTCTCGAGCGTCTGTCCAACGGCGCGAAGGTTGACTCGGCCATCGGAGAGATCGACGCTTCCAACGAGCTTCGGGTCTCGGACTCGGCCCTGAGCGGACACGCTACCTTGGAGAATGCCCTCGACATTGACGACGCCGGCCATCCAAGCGAGCACGGCCTGCAACGGCATCCTGTCGAAGCTTGCGTTGGCCTCGACGTCGCCCTTCTTGGCCAGCTCCGGAATCGGGTGCTCGCTATCCCAGGTCAACGGCACCTTCGCCGCAATCTTGGTGAAGCCGCCGTTCCACCAGCGCATGTCCACGTCCATCGTCCCAACTCCGTCTTGGTAGGCGCCTGATATTCGATTGACCGCAGGTGGTGTGTCGACGATGGTATTGACCATCCCGGCCCGCCGGCCCGGCTCGAGGCGTCGAGCGCGAAGCTCGTCCGACTCCATCGAGAACGACAGCTTCGGGTCGTCGCTGAACAGACCCGTGCCCTTGAGTTGCGCCGATAGGACCCCTGCGGCGTACCGACAGAGGTAAGGCAAGTTCTCCGTCGGCGCATCGTAGAAGTCCGCGCTAATCTGGGTCACTGGCCATGCGGGGATCTCGGCCTTTCGCAACCAATCGTCCAGCGGCGTCGCCAAAGAGGCCTGCAAGTCGAGCACCTTTGCGTTTCCGACCACGCCCTCAATGGTCAGCTCGGTGACCCCGTCTTCCAGATGCGCTCTGAGCGTCGCGCGAGGGTGGGCTTCGCTCCCGCATAGGCCCTCCGAGGAGTCCGAGAGCCAATCGACGCTGGAATGGAAATCGCCCCGGGTTCGGAACGCGCCGCCGGCGAGGGTGAAGCTGGCCGCGAGCCTCAGACGGTCCGCATCTGGGACGAAGAGCTCGCCGAGTTTCTTCGGGAACGCACTCAACCGCCTTGGCGGCATGCGCAGCGAAACTCGCCACGGCGACGTCGCCAGCGCCTCCACAGCCTCGCTCGGCACCTGGGCCAAGTGAACCAAGTCGACGAGGAGGCTGCCTTCGGCTTCGATCAGCTCGCCTTTGTCATCCGCCATGCGAACTTGGGCCAGCAGCGCACCATACTCGTACCGGAAATCGGATGCGAGCTCGACGGGACCCCAGCGGTCGACGAAAAACCCTGGGATCCTGATGTTCCCTTTGAATGCAGCTGCATCGATTGGGCCCGAGAAGCGAATGCTGGCATCAGCGTAGCCCCGCACGTTGGGCATGTCCTCCCGCAGAATCAACTCGAGCAGCGTCAGGTCCATCGCCCCAGTGCTCAGCGTCGTCTCATAGACGCCTTCGCGCAGGGACTCGGCAATCCCGCCGGGCATCGGGTCTACGAAGCCTGTCGTGCTCAGCGTGAAGTTGCCTCGCCCACCGAAGTCGACTTGCGCATCCGCGTCCAGCAGCCCCTTGTCGTAGTTGATCAGATAAGCAGCGTTGACCGGAGAGATATCCCAAAGGACCGCATCGGTGAGGGTACCCTCCGCGACGATTGTCGGCTCTCGGTCGAGGTCGCCACGGAACTCGAAGTGAAGGTCGACCCCCCCCGAGAAATCGGGTGCCGTTCGCGGATAGAGAATCTTCAACACGGCCAAATCGAAATTGTCTAGGTCGGCGCGGATGTCATCCGGCCCATCGAAAAGCCATACCCCCTTGGCGTCGAGACGCTGTGGTCCTTTGCCGATCAGCACCCGATCGAAAGAGAGCCCCTTGTCGGGGTCCAGCGTCGCGTTGCTGACCGAACCCCTCCATGAGAGATCACCCACGGCGAGCTCCACCTCGTCGACATCTAGACGATAGACGCCCTCATTGGCGGCCACGCGGGCTTGAAACTGGACGCGGCGATCGACGGGCGCCGTGAACTCGCCCACGGCCGTGTATTCCTCGGGACCTCCTTTGAGAAGTGCCTGCCCATTGCCGATCGGGTATCCAGCAACCCGCAGCGCCGCACCGTCGAGCGCCAGGTCGAGTTTGGGCTTGAGGGGATCCCCCCAAACTCGCCCTTCGAGGATGAGGAAGTGCGCGCTGAGTGCGCCATACTCGAAGTGATCGAAGCGCACGCGACCCTTAGCCTCGAAGTCGTCGCGGACAGTCTGGCGAATCCGTAGGTCGAACTCCGCGCCGCCCTCGAGGCCTGGTACGAACTGCTCGAAATTCGGATCGCCGCTCACCTCGGGAATGTTGCCAACGACGTGGATGTCCGTGATCCCCGCGTACTCCACGCGTCCATCCAGATGGAGGTCACCGCCTGCGTATTCCGCGTCAACCGAATCGACGTCGAGCCCGTCGTCGCGGGCCCGAATCCTTGCAAACAGGGCCGGGACCTGGATGTCTTCGTAGAGGAAGCCCTCGGTTTCGATCTCGACCCCGAGGACATCTTCGTTTGCAGGGTCGCTCGTCATCTCGATGCGACCGCCGACCGTGATCTCCGGTGCACCGCCGACCACTTCGCTCAGCTCGAGGCGAGGGCTGGCGATCTCGATTCGAGTCACGCCCTCCGCCGGAAGATCCCCGTTGATTCGCGCGCGCCCTCCTGCGGTCTGTACGTCGGCTTGGAGGCGATACGTCTCCTCCGGTCCCCAAAGGCGCACCCATCCGCTGGCCTCTCCTTTGAGCGATTCCGCCCAGTCGAAGCCGACCTCGTGGAGAGTCTTGGCGCGAACCGGCTCCACGCGCACGAAGAGATCGAGGTCCCAGGGGTCTTCTTCAGCCGAATCTTCGCGCGGGCTGTAGACCAGCTCTGCGGTCACCTTCTCCTCGCCTCGGCTTGCCTCTGCGGTGACCTGCGCACCCCTCACATCCGTGTGAACGCTGCCGACGATGTTGTCGATGCTCGCTTCGAACGGGAATGGTTTCACCATGCGCCCCTGCGCAGACCAGACCTCGATGTCGGTGATCCAGTAAAACTCCATTCGGCCCTTGGTATCGAAATCGACGACGCGGATATCCTTCAATCCGAGCAACTCCCCTGTTACCTCGAGGTTCTGCAGGTCCATGTTGTCGACGATCGCGTGAAACGGCTCTCCTACGGTCGGGGACTGATCGGCTGCCTCGAACGCCGCGAGGAACGTCGGCGCGCCCTCACCGTCGTCGACCAGGTCGACCCATCCGTTGATCAGGTTGGCGTAGTAGAAACGGAGGCGCCCACGCAGGCCCGCGATGGGGTCGATGCCTAGCTCGACCGTTTCTCCGTAGATGATCGCTCTCCCGTCCGGATCGTAGACGAACGTGTCTTTGACGATCGTGCGCCAGAGGCGAAGCTGTGTGATGTAGCCGGCGTGCATGGTTCCGACCATCTGGTCCGACACGAACTCGTTCAGCATGTCGCGGCCGATCCGGCGACCGAGCTCGGTGTCCAGATGGAAGAGAACGCTCGAGAGCAGCGAGACGATCGCGAAGAGCGGCCAGCCGAGAAACCAGCTCGCGAGGCGCGAGATCCAGCGCATCAGTACGCCTCACCGATCGTGAAGTGAAAGGCACCAGGCACGCCTCCGCGAATGAATCTGAAAATGTTAAAGGCGTTAGGGGGCGCGTCTCCGCCAACGACCTGCCATTTGGGAATCAGGAAACCGAAGTCGAGCCGGATCGGGCCCACCGGAGTTTGATAGCGGAACCCGAACCCCGCCGCGGCGCGAATGTAGTTGAAGCGCCACACTTCACCGCGATTCACGTCGCCGAAGTCCATGAAGATGGCGGTAGCGAAAGCTTGGGTGACGGGAAGGCGCCATTCGACCCCCGCTTCCCAACGTCGAAGGCCACCGTCGTTTCGCGCGTCAGAACCTTCACGGTTCAGTGAATCAATGCTGCCCGGGTCGCCCAGGAAACCGCCGAAGAAGCCACGGTGACTCGTGGGGCCGCCCGAGCGCAGACGGTAGTTCTGCGGCCCGAGCTCCTGCCCGATGAGGTCCAAGCGGTTCTGGTCTCGCGAAAATATGAACATGGCGCCCATGCCGAAGCGAAATGCGAGCGTCGAAGACAGGGGTAAGGGCGCGTAGCCTCGGACCTCCGGCGTGACCCGGACATACTGCCAGCTCCGCTTCAGCTTGGCGGGAGATTGCTGACTGCCTACCTGAAAGAAGAACCCGGCGCGGGGGCTGCGTGAGTCGTCTCGAAGGTCGACGATGACGCTTTCGTCGAAGAAGACGACCTGGTAGCTCGTTGGATATCGAGGGTCCTTGTCGACCACCAGATAGGTATCGTAGTTCAAGGCGCCGACGAGTAGGAGCCGGCCGTTGAAGAATGGTCGTGAGAGGCTTCCGCGAATCTGAAGATCATGACGGCGAAAGAGCTCGTAGGGGTCGGGGCCCCAGTCGTGGCGAAATTGAATCGCCGATGTGGTGCGTGGCTCGAGAAACGCGGGTCGCCGGTACTCCACGCGGAGCTCGTTTCCAAACAGAAATCCTGCGCCGAAGCGAAAGAACGGGTCGCGGGCGACGATTTTCGGGCGATCCTCGATACGGAGTCGCCGGAAGCCACCGATGAAATTGCGGTGTTCGAATAGACCGAACAAGTGAACGTCCGAAATGCGGGTGTCTTGCTCGAGGGTCAGGGTGGCGATCGTACCGCTCTGGACGCCGGCGCCGATACCCCAGCGGATGTTCCTGCCGGGCTCGACGGCAATGTTGACGTCGACGACTCCTGTGCACTGCTCCTCCCCGTCGCGTCGCGGAGTCGAGGTCACGTTCACCGATGCGAGCGCGCCCAAGGCGTAGACCGCTCGCTGAGCGTCCGCGATGTCGTTCAAGTGGAAGGCTCGTCCCGTCTTCAGGTCAGCCACATCCAGAATCGTGTCTGGAGGCAGTGTGCCGCTGCCGGTGACGGTGATGTCGCCGAGCGTGCACGGGGGTCCGGTGTCCACAAAGAGCCCGACCGAAGCCTCTCTGGTTTCCCGATCGATCTCGACGCGCCCCGAGACGTTGCCACAGGCATAGCTCGCCTCTTTCAACTGGCGGCGAATCGCGCGCTTGCTCCGCTCGTAGATCGCTTCGTCGAACGGTTCGCCGACCTCGAGCTCGACGGCTTTCTCGAGCTTTGTCCGGCTCTCCAAGTCCAAAGTTTCGTGGCCGCTCACCTCGATCGATTTCACCAAGACTGGCTTGCCCTCCTCGACGTCGATCTCGATGCTGAGCTTGCAGCCCTCGTCGGCCCCCTCCCGGTCGCAAGGGGCTTGCCCGCCAGGCGCCACGATGATCCGGTCGTCGCCCGCGGCGGAGGGCGGGTCGAACTCGGTGCTGACGACGGCCGCGTCGTAGTAGCCGCGCGCCTGGTACCAGCGCTCGATCCGCTGGACGTCGCGGTCGAACACGGCGGAATCCAAGGTCGGCCAGCCCTTGCGGAGCTTCTTCCACAGGTCGAAGGAGACCCGCTTTCCGTCGAAGGGTGGAACACCGCAACTCGGGTCCGCGCTAGTGCCAAAAGAGACCGTGACACGGTCGCGCTCCTGGGTCGCAAGGCAGGCCCTCAGGGCCTGGGGATCGAGCTCCTCCATCCCGCTGAAACGGATCCGGTCGATGCCGTACGCATCCTCTGGGATCGTCTTGCATCCGCTCGCCAGAACGAGCAGGAGGCAGATGCATCGCCGGCCAGCCATCTACCTAGTGCTTGTACCGCGGGGAGCCCCAATTCCGCCAGCGAACGGCGTGATTTCGGCCGTTTGGCGACCGTCCTGCCGGCTGCTACAGGTATCGTCACCGCGCCATGAAGCAGTACTTCGTCCAGACCTTCGGCTGCCAGATGAACGTGCACGACTCCCGCCGCATCGAGGAGGTCCTGCGGGCGAGCGGCCACCGTGAGGCAAGCGAGCCTGCTTTGGCCGATCTCCTGCTCATCAACACCTGTAGCGTCCGCGAGAAGGCAGAGCACAAGTTGATGAGCCTTCTCGGGACGTTTCGGCCGTTCAAAGAGGCTCATCGAGGCGTGGTCTTGGTGGTCACAGGCTGCGTGGCGCAGCAGGAAGGGGAGCGCCTGCTCCGAAAGGCGCCCTTCGTGGACATCGTCCTAGGGCCGGACAACATCCCCGAGCTGCCAGCCCTAATTCGCGAAGTCGAGCATGGGGCCCCTCCGATCACCAGAACGGTGTTCGACATGGACGACCCGCAATTCCTCCGGGCCAAGCCTCATGCAGATCGCCGGGAGGTCACCGCGTATGTGACGGTCATGAAGGGCTGTGATGAGCGGTGCACGTTTTGTATCGTTCCTCATACACGGGGTTCGGAGCGCTACCGGCCGGCAGACGAGATCGTTGGCGAGATTCGCGAGCTGGTCGCAGGGGGGGTTCGGGAGATCACCTTGCTCGGGCAGACGGTCAACTCCTGGCACGAGCCTGTGGCGGAGGCTGAGGCTAGCAAGCCGGAGTCGAGGCTGGCCGGGTCCACGTCCCGCTTCGCTTCGCTCCTTCGACGCATCGCGGAGGAGGTCCCGGACCTCGGGCGGCTCCGCTACACCTCACCGCACCCGCGCCACATCACAGCTGACCTGGTAGCGGCCCACGCGGAGCTCGAGGTGCTGCCCGCCCACGTGCATTTGCCGGTTCAGTCGGGGTCCGATCGCTTGCTGCGGCGAATGGCGCGCCGCTACACCGCCAAAGACTACATTCGGCAAACCGATGCGCTCAAGCAGGCCAAACCCGGGCTCACCCTCTCCACGGATTTCATCGTCGGCTTTCCGGGCGAAACCGAAGAAGACTTTGCGCAGACCCTGGAGCTCGCTGAGCGCGTTGGCTTCGTTGCTGCGTTTGGCTTCAAGTACTCACCGCGACCGTATACGCCGGCACGCAAGCTTGGCGATGGGGTTCCCGAAGAGGTGAAGGATGATCGTCTCGCTCGCCTATTCGCCTTGGTGGAGATGCAACAGCAGGCGCACCTTCAGTCGTTGGTCGGGCAAGACTTGCAGGTTCTGGTCGAAGGCCCATCGCCGGGTGACACCGGCCGTTTCGCCGGTCGGAGCGAGCGCAACGAAATCGTTCACCTGGTCGCCGCCGAGGGCCGCGACCCGACGGGCGAGCTGGTGACCGTCACCATCGACGAGCCGTTTCGGCATAGCTTGTCAGGTTACACGGCAGGTGCGGAAGGCCTCCCTGGACGCGGCCGACGCAAGCGACTCTCGTTGCTCGGCGTGGGAGGGGCAGCCTGACCAAGGATTCGTACTGGAAGGGCCTTCACCCGTGGCGCTTTGCGCTTCTGTATATGGCGCTCATCTTCGTGATCTCGTCGTTCGAGGTCGAGGTGCCTGGCGTTCGATTCCTGCCGCTACGCGACAAGGGCATTCACTTCGTCGAGTACGCGGTGCTAGGCTGGCTCTCCGCGGCTGCTTCGATGCGGAGCTGGCCGTCTGCTTCGGCTTGGCGAACCGCGGCGTTTGCGGTCTTCGTGTCGGTGCTCTGGGGCCTTTCGGACGAGATTCATCAGGCGTTCGTGCCGGGTCGATCCTCGGAGCTCGCCGATGTCGTCGCCGACTTCGTGGGCAGCGTTGCCGGCGCCGGTGCCTGGCATCTCTATTCGAACAGAAATGTGAGCTGATGCACTGGAAATCCAGCTTCGCCTAGCGCGGTACCATTGACGCGTTCAGTCCCAATACTTAGATTGTAGTTTCTGAGAGCGAAGCCGCTCCCGACGCAACAACAAAAGAACTTCGCCGGCGGACCCCCCCATAAATCCTCCGGCTAATCCCCGCCCGGTCGTATCTCCCCCCCTCCAACGACCGGGCGACCCTTTTAAGGCCGTGGCCGTGTCGGCGTCGTTGCCATCCGTGTAGCCCGTTGGTCTTCTCGCTGTGCTCTACGCATCGGGCCCAAGAAGCCGCTGGGCCGGCCTGGACGCTTCCAGGGCACCCTCGTACATTTCGCGCCATGACTTTCACCGCAGGCCGCTTAGGCCCGGCAAGCATCCTGGCCCTTGCCCTGTTCCTGTCGAGCTGCGCGAGCACTCAGACGCCGGGGGTGCAGGGTCCAAGCGCCGCTACGAACGTGAAGGAGCAGGTCGACCCGCTCCCCTCGTGGAACGACAATGCCACCAAGGCCAGGATCATCGACTTCGTCCGTGCGGTGGCCGACCCGGACGATCCCGCCTATGTCGAGCCAGCTGAGCGTGTAGCGACCTTCGACAACGATGGGACCCTTTGGGTCGAACAACCCATCTACACCGAGCTGGCGTTTGCGCTTCATCGCGTCCAAGACCTCGCGAAGGTTCACCCCGAATGGAAGGACCAGCAGCCGTTCAAGGCCATCCTCGAGGGGGACCGGAACGCCCTGGTGTCTGCTGGGACGCGGGGCCTGGTGGAAATCGTCGTCGCCTCACACACGGGCATGAGCACAACGCTCTTCGAGACGATCGTCGCCGAGTGGCTCCGTGACGCTCGTCACCCCGAGCTCGAGAAGGCATACACCAAGCTCGTCTACGAGCCCCAACTCGAGCTCTTGCGGTACCTCGAGGCCAACGGCTTCGAGACCTTCATCGTTTCGGGCGGCACCGTGGAGTTCATTCGAACCTTTGCGGAGGAAGCGTACGGAATTCCACCAGAGAGGGTGATCGGGACGTCGATCGAGACGCGTTACGAGGTTCAAGCTGGCAAACCTTCGCTTCTGCGCCTGCCCGCCATCGACCACGTCGATGACAAGGCCGGTAAGCCCGTGGGAATTCACAAACACATCGGGCGGCGTCCGATTCTCGCGTTCGGCAACTCGGACGGCGACCTCGAGATGCTGCAGTGGGCCACAATGGGCAGCAGCGGGGCCCGGCTTGGTCTCCTTCTCCACCATGATGACGCCGAGCGTGAGTACGCCTATGATCGCGCCAGTAGTGTGGGCAAGCTAGACCAGGCGCTCGATGCCGTGGAAGGGTCGGGTTGGTTGATCGTCTCGATGAAGAACGACTGGAATGCGGTATTCCCCGAGGAGTAGAGGTTCCAAAATGACGCGATCGATGATCCGAGCGCTGGCACTAGCCTGCGCGACACTGGCGCTGAGCGGATGCAAGGAAACCCAAACGGCCGCAGACGCTGCGACAGCAGATCACAGCGGGGTTCGCTTGCTCGACAAGGGACAGAGGCCGCGGTCTGAGCTTCGCTACCACGTTGCCGCCGGCACGACGACGAGCTCTACGACGACGTTTCGAGTCGCGAGCCTCATGACCAGTCAGGAAAACGCAGCACTTACGATCCTCCCGGGCCTTCGTCTCGACATCGTGTCGGGCCCCGCAGAGCCCACCGAGCGTGGCGTGAAGTTCAAGGTCGACGTGGTGCGCTCCGAGGCGGTGGTGCCGGAAGGCTTCGACGAGAGCCTGGCGGAGCAGCTCCGAGACGGCGCCGCGCTAGCGCAGAGCGTTGGCGGCTGGGTCGAGATCGACGACCGCGGCCAGATGCTCGACGGTGCCCTCAACGAGCAGACCAAGCGCTCCAATGTGCCGGTGCGTTTGCTCCGCATGATCCTCAATTCTCGCGAAACCCTGACGCGCGTCCGACTTCCCGCGGAGGCGGTCGGCCTGGGCGCGCGATGGGAGTCTCGCCGGCAAATCAAGGCCTACGGTTTCGACATTCAGCAGGTGAATACGTACACCTTGGTCGATCGGGTCGGCGACGAGATCATGCTCAACGTCACCGTGCAGCAGTTGGCCCTTCCGCAGAGCATCGAGTTCCCCGACGAAGAGATTCTCATTTCCGTCGAGTCGATGACCTCAGAGGCCAACGGCCAGATTATCCTCGACCTCAATGCCCTCGAATCCGATGCCTCGGCGAACGGTACCGCCGCGGACCGCCTCCTCGTCCAAACACCCGAGGGCGCGGAGAGCATCGACATCAACGAAGAGTTCGAAGTTCAGGTCGCCAACACCTCGACTCTCGGCACTAACGAGCTTCTGCCCGACGACATGAAGGAGAGCCGCCGGCGAGGCAAACGACACTAGAGCGCATCTCGTCACCCCCTCGGTCGGCTCGCTTGCGGGGGCACGCCATGTCCGGCCATCCCCTCACGCTCGAAATTGCGTTGCTATTCCTCGGTTCGTGGACGCAGCACCTGGCGCACCCGCGCCGCGCGCTCCTCGGTCGAGGGTGATGAGATCTGCGCTAGTCGTCTACTTTGAGAATCGCGTGAAACGCGTCCTGCGGAATCTCGACGCTGCCCACAGCCTTCATGCGCTTCTTGCCTTCTTTTTGCTTTTCTAGAAGCTTGCGCTTTCGCGAGATGTCGCCGCCGTAGCACTTGGCCGTGACGTCTTTGCGTAGGGCGCGAACGGTTTCGCGAGCGATGACCTTGGAGCCGATGGCGGCTTGGATGATCACCTCGTATTGCTGTCGCGGCACGATCTTCTTGAGCTTCGCGGCGAGCGCACGCCCCAAGTAGTAGGCCTTGTCTTTGTGAACGACCGCGCTGAGGGCATCGACCTTCTGGCCGTTGAGCAGCATGTCGAGGCGAACGAGAGGATTCTCGCGGTACCCGGCCAGCTCGTAGTCCATCGAGGCGTAGCCCTTGGTGGCGCTCTTGAGCTTGTCGAAAAAATCAAAGAGCACTTCGGCGAGCGGCATCGAATAAGTAATGATCACGCGCTCGCGGGAAGCATATTGAATGCCCTGTTGTTCACCGCGGCGGTCTTGGCAAAGCTTGATCACCGAGCCGACGAACTCGGCAGGCACATGGATCGAAACCTTGAAGTAGGGCTCTTCGATTCGGATGCGACCATCGGGAATCTGCGACGGGTTGTCGACGTCGATAGTTTTCTCTTCGGTGTGCACCCGATACACGACGCTCGGCGCCGTTGTGATGAGCCCGAGATTGTACTCGCGCTCGAGCCGCTCTTGGATGATCTCCATGTGCAAGAGCCCGAGGAAGCCGCAACGAAACCCGAAGCCGAGCGCGTCGGACGTCTCCGGCTCGTACATGAACGCGGCGTCGTTGAGATTCAGCTTCTCGAGCGCGTCGCGGAGCTCGGGGTACTGGTCGCTGTCCGTCGGGAAGATCCCGCAGAACACCATTGGCTTGACTTCCTTGAAACCGGCGAGCGCTTCCTTGGCCGGGTTCTTCGCCAAGGTGATGGTGTCGCCGACCTTGGCGTCCTGGAGTGACTTGATGCTTGCGGCGAGGTAGCCGACCTCGCCGGGTCCCAGTTGGTCGACCTCCTCTTGAAATGGCGTGTAGACACCGAGCTCGGTCGCTTCGTGCTCGGCCCCGGTGGCCATTAAACGGACCTTGTCGCCTTTGCGGACCGTGCCATCTTTAATGCGAATCATGCAGACGGCGCCCCGATAGCTGTCGTACCAGGTGTCGAAAATCAACGCTCGCAGGAAACCGCTGTCATCCGTCTCCGGCGGAGGCACCCGTTGGACGACCGCTTCGAGGATTTCCCGAACGCCTTCACCTGTTTTGGCGCTGCAGGCGAGCAACTCGGAGCAATCGAGCCCGATGACGTCTTCGACCTCTTTGCGCACCCGCTCCACGTCCGCGCTCGGCAAGTCGACCTTGTTGAAGACCGGAATGATCTCCAAATCGTTCTCTACGGCGAGATAGACGTTGGCCAGGGTCTGCGCTTCGACGCCTTGCGTCGCGTCGACGACCAGGAGGGCTCCGTCGCAGGCCGCGAGCGACCGCGAGACCTCGTAGCTGAAATCGACGTGCCCGGGCGTGTCGATGAGGTTCAATTGATACTTCTCACCGTTGGCGGCGGTGAATGGGAGCCGGACGCCCTGTGCCTTGATGGTGATGCCTCGCTCCTGCTCGAGCTCCATCCGGTCGAGCAGCTGCGACTTCTGCTCCCGCGCCGAAACCACCCCGGTGACATCGAGGAACCGATCGGCAAGGGTGCTCTTGCCGTGATCGATGTGCGCGATGATACAGAAGTTCCGGATGTGCTGGAGATCTTGCGCCAAACTGCGACCTCTCTAGCCTTGCGCCAGGCCCACAGCAATGCGCCGTTGCTAACCCTTTTTGGGTGGCGCCGCATCCAGGGACATCTGTCCTGGGAGCTCGTCCTGGTGGCGGTCTAAGACGAGATCAATGCCTTCGCGGATGTATACCGCGACAGGCACTTTCGTGCGCTCGTGCAGGAGCTTGAGTCGCTCGTTTTGCTCGGGCGTGATGTAGACCGTCGTCGAGATCTTTTTGCGCGCCATTCGGTCCTCAGAAGTGGCATGAAACTACATGGCACCATATATATTGTCAATCGAAGGGGCCATAGACTTGCGCAGGCCTCTCGATCGACCGTATTCTTATGGAGAGCGGGTTCAGGGGGGACCTAAGAGTGGCCACAAACATGAGCAATTTCGCGCATGCTCTGCTCGGGCTTGCCGTTTTGGTGAGCCTGGCGGGGCTCGGGTGCAACAAGGGTTCGTCGAACACGGCTCCGCGGGGCTCCATGGACGCCACTCGGTGCCAAGGGAATCAGGCCATCGCGACCGACGTCAACGAAGACGGGCGCGTGGATATTGAACACGTTGAACGCAACGGTCGTCGCTTCTGCACGAAAGCAGACATGAACTTCGACGGCAAGATCGACCTGGAGCGCTTCTACGAAGAGGACGGAGTACAGGTCTCGCAAGAGCGCCACGACTTCGACTTCGATGGGCGCCTCGACGAGCTGTCTTACTTCGAAGGTGGCACGCTCGTTCGCAAGGAGCTCGACACGGACTTCGACAACGCGATTGATACCTGGCTCTGGTGCGGCGACGGCTGGGTGGTGCGGGCGGAGCGCGATCGACAGCGTGACGGCAGAGTCGACGTTTGGGAACTGTACGAGCAGGGCCTCCTCACCGAGGCGAAGTACGATGACGACAACGACGGTCGCGTCGAGAAGTGGGATTCGTTTCGGGGCGGCAAGCTCGTGCTGACTCAATACGATGACAATGCGGATGGCGAACCAGATCGGAGCCGAGACATGCCGCTACAGAGCATGGGACCCGCCGACGACGCGCTTCGATGCGAGAAGGGCAAGCTATGAAACGCTTTCTGCTCTGCCTCTTGGGGCTGGCGGTGCTCGGTTGTGGTTCGCAGGATCCCCAGCCGGTGAAGAGCCCCGGCGCGGGTCAGGCCGAGTCGACCTCGGGTGGCGAGGTCGCCGATGGTGCGCGCTGCCTGCCCCACGGCCCAGGCTACGAAGTCAACGAATACGACACCTCCGGCGACACCACGCCTGATGTGCGAAAACTCTTCAAAACCATGGGCGAGGGCAGCCTTGCGCGGCTGGTTTTGGTCTGCCGAGAGGCGGATTTGAACGGCGACCGCCGCAAGGACATCGTGCGGCTCTACACCGATGAGGGCAGACCGATGCGCGAGGAGTCCGATCGTGATTTCGACGGCCGTATCGATGAGGTGACCCACTATGACAACGGCCGCGTGAGCCTCCAGGAAATCGACACGAGCGGCAACGGGATGATCGATACCAAGATCTTCTACGAAGCCGGCCAGCCCGTGAGAGCCGAGCGCGATATGAAGAACCGTAGCACCATCGCGCAGTGGCGCCCGGATCGCTGGGAATACTACATCGACGGTCGAACTGTCCGCATCGGTACCGACGTCAACGGCGACGGCAAAGTCGACCGCTGGGACCGAGACGAAGACCGGCTGCACAAGTCCGCCCTTGCCAACCAACAATCGAGCGAAGCCAGCCAGTAGGGGACACGCTCCTGATTCCGCATGCTAGGGTCCGCCGGTGGAACGCCTACAAAAGGTTCTCGCCCGTGCCGGCGTTGCTTCTCGGCGTGCATCCGAGCAATTGATCCTCGCTGGGCGCGTGCGTGTAAATGGGCGCATCGTAACCGAGCTCGGGACCAAGGTAGACCCGCACAAGGACCGGGTCGAGGTCGACGGGAGGCGTCTGGTCTCGGAGAAGCCGGTGTACTATCTCATTCACAAGCCGCGGGAGATGGTGACCACGCTCGATGATCCCGAGGGCAGGGCGACCATTGCGGACCTGTTGCGGAAGATCCCGGAGCGTGTCGTGCCCGTCGGCCGGCTCGACTATCACACCAGCGGTGCGATCTTGGCGACCAATGACGGCGAGATGATCGACGCCCTTCTACGGCCGGTTTCCGGGGTGCCCAAGATCTACGCCGTGAAGTTTCAGGGCCACCTCGATGTCGAGGAGCTCGACGCGCTTCGGAACGGCGTGCGGCTGGACGACGGCTATCGCACCAAGCCTGCCGAGGCGTTCGTGTTGCGCCAGGAGCGGACCCACACCTGGGTGCAGCTCACGCTCACCGAGGGCAAGAACCGACAGATTCACCGCATGGGCGATGCGATTCACCGCCGCGTCATGCGGCTGGCTCGCCAGTCGTTTGCAGGCATCAGCATCGAAGGACTGCGGCCGGGCGAATATCGGGAGCTCACGCGTGACGAGCTTCAGCAGCTCAAGAAGAAGTACCTCAATCCGTCCCGCCGCGTCCGCGGAGCCGCCAAAGGAGCGTGAATGCGCTCGGAACCACGAAGAGTGTGAGCACCGTCGAGAGCAGAAGGCCGCCTAGAACGATCGCCCCGACCCCGCGATAAAGCTCCGAGCCAGAGCCCGAAAAGATCACCATCGGCAAGAGGCCCGCGAGCGATGTCGCGGTGGTCATGAAGATGGGACGAACGCGCGCTTCGACCGCGAGTGGGACCGCATCGCTGAGACTCGATCCCGATCGAAGGCGGGTGATCGAACCGTCGACGACCAGAATCGCGTTGTTCACGACCACGCCGATCAAGATCAGAAATCCGAGCGCGGTCATCAAGTCGAGCGGCTGCTTGCCGAGCAAGGCGTTGACCAGCCAGAGGCCGCCCGCCCCACCAGCGGCGGCCAAGGGCACGCTCACGAGGACCGCGATCGGAGACAAGAAATCCTCGAAGAGCGCCGCGATCAAGAGGAAGCATATGACAACGGCCAGCAAGAGGATGTTGCCAAACTGCTTCTGTGCGAGCTCGAGCTTCCCCGCGGCACCACTCAGACCGAGCTCGACTCCCGCGGGAATTGCGCCTTCGGCTTCGAGCTTGCCGATCACGTCGTCGCGAATCGCATCGATCGCGTCTTCAAGGGCCAGGTCCTCCGGAGGCGACACGCTGAGCGTGATCGCGCGGCGTCGCTCTAGATGCCGGATGACCGAGGGGCCGAGCTCCTCTTCGATCTCTGCGAGCGCGCCGAGTGGTACGGTCAGGCCGCTCGGAGTGGCGACCGGTGCCGAGAGTAGTGCGGCGGCATCGGGGAGCAGTTGATCCTCGTCGTTCACGGCGCGAAGAACGACGTCGAGCTTGGGTTGGCCCGTCGGCGTGTACTCCCCGATGATCGCGCCGTCGATCAACGCGTCCACCACCAGCCCGAGCTCGGCGCCTCCCATCTGAAGGCGTGCCGCTTCCTTCCGCCTCGGAATGACATGCAGCTCGGGCGCCCCAGGATCCAGACTCGGCTCCGGTCGAATCTGCGCGCCCGGCAGTGCGGTGCGAAGATCCCCGAAGAGGCGGCCCCCGACGGCAGTCAAGGTCTGCAAGTCCGGGCCCTGAATGTCGATCTCGACCACGCGGCCTCCGCCTATGGTGCGCCCGAAAAGCGAAGCCTGCGTGGCGAAGGAGATCATGCCGGGGATCTTCGCCTGCACGCGTCGTATGAGATCGAGCATACGGCCGACGTCCTCGTCGTGCTCGGCCACGGCGCCCGCGAAGACCCGGTCCGGGCTCCCGACGAAGAAACTCCGTTGGATGTTCACCTCACCGTCGGTTTCCTGGCCGGTGTATCGGGTCATCTCACCCTGAAGCCGGTTGCCCGTCGATTCGAGCTCGGTGATCGAGTATCCGGGAGGGGGCACAAGAATTCCGAAGACTAGATTGCGATTCCCGGTCGGCAGGTACTCCATCGGCGGCAAGAGCGCCCAGGTCGCCAGTGCCGATCCGATGATGGCGATCGCGACGGTCGCCCCGGAACGCCGCGTCGAGCTGCAGAGCCAGCGCACTTGCTCGGTGACCCGTGAGCGGAACCTGCGGCCGAAGTCGGTGAGGCCGCCGATGTCGAGGGTCTGGCCCTGCGAGAGCAGGCGAGCTGCGAGGCTCGGGATGACGAGCACGGACACCAGGAGCGAGACCGAGACCGCCAAGGCGATGGCAACCGCCACGTCGCGTAGGAGCTCGCCGACTTCGCCCTGCCAGAGCACGATGGGAATGAACACCGCGACCGTCGTCGCGGTGGATGCGATCAGCGCTCCCCAGACCTCGCGGATGCCCCGGTACGCTGCGAGCTTCGTGTTCGGCGCCCGGGTCCGCCAGGTGTCGATGCTCTCGAGCGCCACGATGGAGTTGTCCACGACCATGCCAACGGCGAAGGTGATGCCCGCCAAGGACACGACGTTGATCGTGCGGCCGAGCGCTTGCATGCCGAGCGCAGTGGCGAACGCGCAGACCGGAATGGCGACGCTGACCACTGCGGAAGCACCGAACGTTCGCAGGAACAGGAAGAGAACGACGACGGCCAGGATTGCGCCGAGGAGCAGGTTCTGCTCGACCAGGTCGAGCGCGCCTTCGATGTACTCGACCTGGTCGGCGAGGAGCTCGATTTGCAGGCCTTCCCGGTTGAACTTCTCGCGCTGCAAGCGTTCGATGACGTCGTGCACCTCGCGCGTGACCTCGAGCACGTTTGTCCCTGCCTCTCGGGAGAGGAGCATCACCATTGCAGGTCGGTCCTGAACCAGCGCAACCCCGATCGGCTTCCGAAGCGCAAGCTTCACAGTGGCCACGTCTCCGAGCAGAATGGGCGTGCCGTCGCTAGTCGCGCCCAGCACCACCTGTTCGAGGGCCGAGGGCGTTCGTGGCGCGATCGATGTGCGTACGAGATAGCGGCGCTTGCCGAGTGTCACGTCCCCGCCGGACAGGTCACGAAGCTCGCTCCGCACCCGATCGGCGACCCCCTGTACCGACAAACCGCGCGCGGCCAGGGCTTGCGCATCGAACAGCACGTGAACCTCGGTGTCCTGGCCGCCAATAAAGAAGATGCCGGCCACGCCCGGAATGCGATCGAGCTCGGGGAGAATCTCGTCCTGAACCCAAGTCCGATAGGCCCCGACATTGCCCTCGTTCGGATCTCGGATCGCGATGACGGCCAGTGGCGGCCCCGCGCTATTGGCGGTTTCCACTACCGGCTCTCGTACGGCTTCTGGGTAGCTCGCCACCTGGCTGAGCTTGTTGGTCACGCGAACGAGCGCTTCTTCGATGACCGTATCGACCTCGAACTCAAGCGTGATGCTACCGCTATCCATGCTGGCGCTAGACTCCATGCGGGTCAGGCCCTGGACATTCTTCAGGACCTCTTCCTGGGGTTCGAGGATCTCCGTTTCGATCTCCACCGGCGCCGCGCCTGGCCAAACCGTGCTGATGCTGATCGTGGGCGTTGCAATGTCGGGCGTGAGCTGAATCGGCAAGTCCATCACCGAGAGCGCGCCGAAGAGGACGACCAGCACGATGCCCACGATGACCGTGATCGGTCGCTGGATCGCGAGCCACGAAAGCCCGGCGGGCTGTTCCTCGGGCGGATGCTTCTCGTCGTGCGTCACGCGCTCAGTCTTCCAGCACGATCAGGGGTTGCCCCGGGAACACGCGCTCGTTGCCGCGCGTGACCACCAAGTCTCCGGCAGCCAGATCGTCGGCCCCGATCAGAACCGCCTCTCGCCCGCTCGCCAGGACCTCGACCGAGATCGGGGCCGCCTTCCCCTCGACGGATTTCACGACCTGCGTCTTGGCAATCCCATAGACCAACGCATCGCGCGGCACGACCAGCGCGCCTTCTTCGCTGCGCTCTACGGTGATGATCACGTCGACTGCGGCGCCGGGCAACAGCCAGACAGGCGGTTCGTCCGGCGCCAGGCGCAAGAGCATGGTGCGAGACTCGCTGTCGAGCGCCGGGACGATGCCTCGAATGGTTGCCGGCGTCGTGTCGCCCCTGCGCTGCAGATTCGCCTTGTCGCCGACGGACAGGAAGCTCGCGACCTCAGGTGGAACCGATGCAAGGATATCGACATCGCGATCGTCGATGAGCTCGATCGCTTCGACTCCCGGGTCGACCCAATCGCCGGGATCGACTCGACGATTTGCGACCACACCGTCGAACGGCGCCGTGATGCGATGGCGTCCGAGCTGGGCGCGGGCTTCAGCCTCCGCAGCTTTGAGCCGCCCACGTTCGGCTGCCGCGCGCTTGTGTTCCGACGTCGCTTGTTCGATTTCGGCGCGCGCAGCGATGTCCGGCCCCGCCGTGCTCAATCGTTCCGCGTCGCGCTGCGCCCGCTCGAGTTGGGCCGCGCCCGCTTCCTTGGAGGCCGATGCAGCGCGAACGCGCGCGGCTGCGAGCGATGGATCGATCTCGACGAGCAAGTCACCCTTCTTGACCCGGTCCCCGACGCGCACGAGCACGCGACGCACTTCGCCCGAGGCGCCGGCCGCGAGCTGTGCGTGCTGCAGCGCGCTCACGTCACCGAGGAACGACCACTCGGCTTTCACGCTCCCCGCGCGCACCTCCGCGACCCAGACACGCGCCGGCGGAGGCCCATTGGGGCCGCTCTTCGCCGGCGCCTCGCCCTCGCAGCCAAGGGCCATCGGTGATAGCCCGAGCAGCAGCCACGCAAGTCGCCGGAAAACGCCCGAATTCATCGGGAAAATTTAGTGCATGGGCTCGTTTTGACAAGTCAAAGCCCATGACTATAAACAGGCCGCGGGGTGGAGCAGCTTGGTAGCTCGTCGGGCTCATAACCCGAAGGTCGTCGGTTCAAATCCGGCCCCCGCA
>CAVOVB010000010.1:0-268362 GCA_963699755.1 uncultured delta proteobacterium | reverse complement strand
CGTCCCCACGGAGGTTTGAACTCCGGTTACCGGCGTGAAAGGCCGGGGTCCTGGGCCACTAGACGATGGGGACAATAAGCAAGTGAGGCTTGCGCCTCTAGGGTGGGCCGTCAGGGGATCGAACCCTGGACCGTCGGATTAAAAGTCCGCTGCTCTACCAACTGAGCTAACAGCCCAAGTACCCGAAATCCCATTCGTATTTTCATTGATTCCCCATCGCTCTCCGTGGCCCGTGTGCCAGTTCGTGTGCCGAATGGAGGAAATCGCTCGTTCATTACCTCGTGTGCGTCGTCGATCTGCGGGTGATGCACCGACTCGAGTCGTGCTCGTCGGTGCGGCCCGCCATATACGCCAAACCGCTCAAATGTCCACTCTTTCAGGCAACATCGCCGGACGAAGCGTGGCGAAAACCCCAGAGATCCAGGGACTTTCGGCAGTCCCGATGCGCGCAGTTCGAGCCATCCCTTCCGCCTCGCGCCGCTGGCACAGCGTACGCGGGGTCCGATGGTCCGAAACAGGTTTCCATAGGGCGCCAAGGTTCGCGACAAACGGTCGTCGTTTCTCTCAACGTGGTCCGTTGCGAGATGTGAGTTGTGATGATCGCGAGGGGACCAATCGGACGGAACTCGGACCCTCACGTGCGTTGCCGACGGCTGGACGTGCGGGAGTCGAACCCGGCAGCCGGCGCGACGACCTCCACTTTTCTCATATCAGGAGTCTCGGCCAAGTCGCGGTAGGGCGGCTTCAAATCGCTGTCCGCATGCCTTTCCCTAGCTGGGCTCCAGGGATGGATCCCGTAGCAGTAAGAATGACGATTGCCCAGCGCGCGCGACCGAAATGCTTTCTCTTCATCGAATCAGATTTGCCCGCACTGGGTGCTGCAGTGTCAGGTTGATCACGGCGACCTGATCGTCTGTGAAGTCCTCGGGTAGGCAGTCGTGATAGCTCATGACGTTGGTCCAGGGTGGATCCCACAGTTCGTCGTTGTACCCGAGTGTGCCACCTGCACATGTGAGGGAATCTGTCGGAACACAGGCATCGGTGACATCCGGGTTTGTGTCCCCTACGTCGTCTGCTGCGGTGTCTGGGTTCTGGCCGCCAGCATCGCCATTGCTATTGGCCAGTCTTGCATCGATACAGGCCACGTCGCCAAACGGATGCGCCAATCCGAAGTAATGGCCGAGCTCGTGTGATAGCAGCGTGTCGTTGGGAACCCAGCCACCGTCGTCAGGTTTGAAGACCCCCGTATCCGTATAACTCGGCATCGAGACGAAGAAGTTGCTCGTCGGTCCCCAACTGAAGCCGAGACCGCCGTTCGCGCGAAAGAACACCACCACTTTCTTGTGGTGAAAGAGCAGCGCCCAAACGTTTGCGGCTGTTCGGTAGGTGAAATGGCCAGCCTCGTCCGGGGGAAGAGTGTTGAGAAGCGTTGCATTCCACCTCTCGAAGTCGGCTGAGCCGACCGACTCATCGAAGTCGAAGAAGATGCTCGCCTCGGAGAACCAAACGGAGTTGGCAGCATTCACCCACTGGCGCACCTGCTGGCGCGTGATCGGGGCAAGATTGGAACCATTGGCGTCCGACAGCTGCACCGCGTGAATCGGAATGGACCTGATGCCTTCCAAGAACGGAGGCTCAAATGACACGGAAAGCCCATCCCCGACGAGGGCTCCGGGGGGCAACGGTGTCAGCTCACAGGCCGGCTGGTCGGTGAACACGGCGACCCGTCCATCGCGCGGATCCACGACGGCCTCGAAGACGTCAAATCCGCCCCTCGCCGAAGGCCTGAACTGTGAGACAAGATAGCCGGCGATGTCTTGCTTTGCAGAGATCACCGGGGCCTCACTGATCACCGTCCGGTCGGCTGACAAAGCAAATTCTTCGATGAGCTGAGCCGCGATGGGCTCCACGCCATCTCGAGAGGCGGCGTCTGGAGGCGTGGGCAAGCTTGAAGGATCGCGCACCTTGCCTCGCACGCGACGAAGCTGATCCCCGTCTGTGGTCTCCAGGAATGCCGCCATCTGCACCTCATCGATGACCGGGGCCTCCATGTGCGTCTGGCGGAGCGCGACCAACGTGTAGGTCTCCCCGGCTTCATTGCTGATACGTTCCTGATCGATGCCTTCGACGAAGGTCAGCGCCGCGGGCTCGACCTCCTGCGGGCCGAACAACTCTGGATGGGAGCGGAGGTAGTTCACCAGACCGTCGAGACGCCCCGAGTCACCGACCGGGCGCTCAGAAATGAGGTTGCCACGATCGAGGGTCACGAGGACTCCGTCGCCAATGTCCTGAACTTGCATGCCAGGACCATCAGAATCGCAGCCGAGGCCCGATAGTGAAAGCGTGCCAGCGAGAACGACAACGGCCTTGATAGATTTGTGTTTCATTGGAAGTTCCTCCTCTTGACCCCTCATCACAACTTGTTGAGGGCAAAGTAGATGAAGCGCTGTGAATCAGGTGCCGATGGGAATGCGGTCAACACGCCAACGAACTCTTTGTCGACACTCATGGCGATCGCGACATCGACACCCGAGTTTGTGGCGCCGAACCAGAATCCCGAATCCTCCTCGAAATCTAAGATCGTTCCTTCGATCGTGGCGCCTCCGGAGAGGGTGACTTCGAAGGTCCTGGTCGAGGAGGGGAACGTTAGGGAGATCAAGACCTCCACCGGACTGTCCTTTTCGTACTGACTGGTGGCAGCGTCGTATGCGTAGCCGTATCCCGACCACCGGCCTACGACGTCGTTTTCCGAGAAGCTTGACGATCCCGGTGGCGGGTCCTTCTCGAGCGCTGACACCAGGCTGTCCCGTAGAAAGAACCCGTGGTCGAAAGTTCCATCGGTCAGAAGGATCGATGGCGTGCGGACAGCGGGAACGAGCGCGAAGATCTCATCTTCGAGCTTTGCAAAGGTCCCGGTCGTTCCAGTTGGCACCCCGTCTACGAGCACTTGGTCGAGGTTCCCAACGTCGTCGACGATCAACGCCACGTTGCCGGCCAAGGAGCCAAGGGCAAGCCCGAACCATACGCCTTCCAAAGGAGCCAAATCACTGCCGCCAGCGCCACCCGCCTCGCCGCTCTCACCTTGGGTACCGCAGCCGGCGACAACCAGGCTTAGGATCACCGGCAGAACAAAAACCAGCGCACAACCCCGAAAGAACCTTGCCACCAACGGCCTCCATCCAGCGACGCGGACACCTCGCGTCCGCGCCAGCGACTACGAGCAAGATCCGGACCACTGGGACGAGTGTCGAAAGGGGGCAAGATCGCGGCAGGCACGACAGTTTCGTGGCGCAAGATTTTCGAATTCTGCTGCCGAGACGCAGCCGGTGCGTTCAACATCGTGGCAAAGGTTGGGAAGTTGGTTCGGATCGGCGTTGGCACAGGAGATGCTTGGCTGGATCCTGATGGCGCCCTGCGAAGCGAAAGAAACGGCGACGTGAGATGGAGGGTGCATGAATAGCTCTATTCTTCGATGCATTGCGATTTGGCCACTCGCTTTCCTCTGCGGATTTCTGGTCTCCGGCTGCGGCTCCGACGCGCACCCTCCCATCGCTTCCGAGTTCGAGGGGCTTTGGCTGATCACATCGGTGACGGCGCAGGTAGGTATGACGACACAAACGGTTCAGCGTGACGGGTCGCCTCTCGCCGTGCGGGGTGACGTGCTCTTCACGCCCACTACGGAGAGCAGCGGCGTGGTGTCGATCCGCCAGGTGCTGCTAGAAAACGAAGTGCCGCAAGGCGCACTGATCTCTCGAGAAGACGAGGTTGCGCTCGACGGCCAACAATGGGTGCTGACCGAAGAAGCCGGCGATGTCAGTGTGTACACGGCGGACCTCGATGGTGACAACCTCTCTCTGACATGGAACCCTTCCGATTCGCGCAACATGAGAACGGCACCGCCGCCTGAGGAGATCTTGGCGATGCGAGCACCCGCATGGCCGGTGACGACCGTCGGAAACTGGGAGCGGTCGCGGGACTGCGACTCTATGGTCATACCGGGCGATCCCCCAGTCTTCGTGACGATCCACTACGAAGTTCGGCTTTCAATTTCCCCTCGTCACGTCGCGGAAGCCAACCTCAGCTTCGCTTTTCACCAGAATTCGGATTGCTCGGACCTGGTCGCGCCGAACACCGTGACGCAATTCGGGCTGCTCGAGGAGGACGACGGGAAGCTCCGTAGCTGGTGGGAGACTTCAACCGCGATTAGGGTTCTGCGTGAAAGGTATGAAGAGCTGAGGTTCTCAATCGCCGGCGACGAGCTGTCGACAACTCCCATCGACTGCGAACCCTGGCCCGATTGCTTGGCGTTTCCGACACGTCTGATTTTCAATGGAGTCTGGCAGCGTTCACCCTAGCGCAGCGGCGACGAGCATGGAGGATCGATCGACGGGTCGTTGGACGTCCCCTCGCCGAACCGCAAATCCTGCGTCGAAGGTCGCGAATCTGCAGATGGTGCGCCGGGCGCGGCCCAGAAGCTAGCAGAACCGCGACCAGGGAGTTGGTACAATGCTTGCAGCCTTGGATGGCACTGATCTTGGTAGGAGGGTTTCATGCAGTGTTCCCTTTCACGGGTAGCGTTGGCGGTCGGAGCGATTTGGTCTTCGCTGCTCCCGGCGCTTGGATGCAAGGATTCGCCTGCCGCAGAGTCTCCGGTGCTCCCGGTGCCCGAAGGGGCAGGATCTACGTTCTCGTTCCAGGGGCGCGCCGACGCCACGGACGAGGCGATCGATGAGCTTTATCAGACCTTCATGGCCCGTCCGACGAGCGCGGAGCAATGGGCAGCGCTCGATGATCGTGCGGCGGCGGCGCGTCAGGCCATCCGCGCTGACGGCGCCGAGGTCACCGACCGGCTTCTCCTTGAGCTCGATGCGGTGGCGGCCACGAACGAGCGGGCGCGGCGGATCCTTTTCCACCTGCTCGCCGAGGCGTCGACCGAACGTGGTTTCGACTACCTGACCGGTGTCGCGACGATGACGTTGCCGGAGGCGACGGCACTGGAGGAAAGCCACGAGCCATCGCGCGACCGGGACTTCCTCCTGATGGTTCGGCACCATGCCGTCTCGGAGCTGGCGCGGATGGCGATGAGCGGCGAAGCGCTCGCAAAAGACCGCTTGCTGACGATCGTGGAGACCGGTGATCGCCTGATTCGCCCGCCGGCGATCGCTGCGTACTACGCGGCCAGCCTAGAACGCTGGCGCGCGAAGCGCGTGATGAAAACGCGACTACCGCCATCGGCGCACTACTTGCTCAATCGGGTCGACTGAGCGCAGGGAGGGCCTGGTCATGTTCACCAAAATGAAGCTCATACTTGCTGGCGTCGCGGTGGTGATGTTCGTCGCGCAGACAGCCGAGGCCGACCAGTGCGTCCCCGATTACGCCGGCTGGACATGGTTGGACGCCGCCGTCAGCATGGACAACGACATGGCGCAGCTGTGGTGCGCCGGCGACCCCAACGTCGCCGCGAACTACACGCACTTCTGGAACTCACTGCACTTGGGGGTCAACGGCGCCTATTGGGACAACCTCGCGCTCCACGATGGCGCGCTCCAGTGCAGTCCAAATAGCTATGTGATTCGGCTGATGAACGCCGCGTTTCTGATGGACCAGATCTCGTATCACGCCGCGAACACCACGCGACCCAACTTCATCCACTGGTGGTTGGGTGACTTTGTCTATCCCAAACACGAGGAGGGCTACGTCGCCACGTGTGAGTTCGGCGCCAACGCCACCAACCGCTACAAGGCTCCGACTCAACTCCACTACAAGTTCTTCGGCTGGCTCGGCGTGGTCGAGCGGTCGAGCACACTGGTGCACGAAACGGTGCACGAGTGGCAGGGGCATGTGTGGGATTGGTTGTGTCCCGCCAACATGTCGTGTGACACGGCCTATGGCGATGACAACGCGCAGACCTGGCAGATCGGCTACCTCGCGAACGCCGTAGGGACCTATCGCAAGGATCCAGACACCAACGAGCTCCTGGTTCGGAGGTTCCCGTCTGGCACCTGCGGCTACATCCCGTACCTCTCCAAGTTTGAGCGTCTGCGCGCTGCTGAATCGATGCAGCGGAAGCTCAGCTCGAACTTCATCGTCCCGACCCCGACGATCTACCACCCCGTGGAGAGTTACATCTGGCCACCGAACTCGTTTTGGAACTACGACGGCGTGTTTTTCGCGGTAGATTTCTTCGCCGGCGCGCGATGGCTGTGTGAGGAAGTGTGCAATCCAGACGACTTCGTGGCGCCTCCTGGCTTGAAAGCGTGTGATGAGGAGATCCGTGCCGCAAATGCTGGCGTCAACGCGCGAAATCGTCAAAGTTGTCTCGATGCCATCGCGGATCTCGATGCCGGGGTACCGCTACCGCAAGCCTCATACGGACAGATGGCGGAGGAGTTCGACCGGTCCCTGGAGGCCTGCGTCCCGGGCGTCGACGATACCTACCTCGAGAGCTACTGCGCGGATGCCAAGGCCGCGGCCCAGACGCTGCCGGCGCTGAAGGAGAGCTGGGACCTTGCGACGCAGCCGGGAGCCTTCGACTCCTACGCCGCGTTCCTGGAGTGCGGCCAGGAGTTCTGTGCGGAGGTCATCGAGGAGGCCTGGCTGAACGACGCCCGGTTGGCCTGCTACGAGTGGAGCGATCCGGCCGGCTGCCTCGATGAACTGTGCGGTCGTTTGGACTACTGGGCTACCCATGGAGGAACCTCGAGCAGGAAGTACTTCGATGTCGTCCAGTGCAACCGCGAGTTCGTCGAGAGCTTCGCCGATCCAGCGGCCTACCTGCCGCCCGAGAACCAAGGGAACTGCGCTTATAACTACGACAGGTGTGTCAACGACGTGCTCTACGAAGAGTGGCTGGCCGCAAAGGGTCGTGGGGAGTGCAGTTTGGTGAACAACGGGATCCCAATCACGACCGGCCAGCATCACTGGGAGGCCGTGGGAGCGATCGGAGAGATGGGCTTCGAGCAGTGGCAGAGCGAGTACACCGACGCGACCCTCGCTGACTGCGAAATGCACTTGACGATGTGTCGCATGAACGAGCGAGTGTCGCTGCTGATCGCTGGCAAGTTACTGACCGAGGGGTATGTGCCCCCGCCGATCGAGGAGATGTTCAACGCACCGCGGCCACCACTCATCGAAGGACGTCTTCCGAAATTCCATCGTGGCCTCCAAGAGTTGGCGCGCGTGATCGCTAGCGACAGCACTCCGCGAGCTGAGGGGGACCGAGCGTTGGCGCACCTGGTGCGCAGCCCGGAGGCCCAGATCGCGCTGGCGGAGCTGCTTGGTCGAGACACGTACTTCGCGATCTTCGGGACGAAGGACAAGGACGCCGTGTTCGGCCCGGATCTCGTGGCACAATACGCTGAAGCCGAAGCGAGGTTCAATCCCGACGCGACGGCCGCACAGCAGGCCGCCATCCGCGACCTCGAGTCCGCAGGCGTGATTCGTGCCCGCGCCGAATCGCCCGAGACCCATGCGCTGTTCGAGGCGGCCGTGGATACGATGTCCCAGGCCGATCTGTTCGAGTTCCTACACGACGTAGCGAACGCTTCGACGCCTGAAGACATCGCTCAGAAGCTAGACGCCTTCGAGTCCGCCGCTGGGCTCTAACGAAGTGGGGAGACGGTTATGAAGAACCTGACACTGATCATCGCACTTGCTGCGACGTTCGTTGACTTTGGCTGCGGGGCCGATAGTGGGCCTGCTCAGACAGATGATGGTCCTCCACTTTCCGGCGTTTGGGAGCCGACCGACGGTGATCTCTTCGCGTTTGCCTCCGGTTTCGATTTTCGGTACTTGGAGCTCAACGAGGACAGCACGGGGACGGCGTTTCTCGAGCATTCAAAAACCAAGAGTCTTTTTTGCCTGGATCTGATTTGCGCACGCCTCAGCGACGAGACGCTTTCCATTGACCTGGAAGCGTTCGCTACGGTTTCTGGACTTTTGCCCCAGAACTTCCGGTATGCAGTCGATGACGCATCGTTGTCGTTGGACGACGCCGCTGGACGATCCCAAGATTTTTTGAAAGTTGAATCCGTGCCAGAAACATCGCGATGTGGCAGCTTCAGCGAGGTCACCGTGTACTCAGGCCTCGACGCGAACCCACTGTTCGGCACTGGACTTGCATACGACGGCGCGTTGTTGTGGTTCGGTGGGGCCGGCTTCTTCACCGAGTTGTTTCGCTCATTCGACCCCTCGACAGGTGCTCTCGTTTCGCCATTCCCTACACGACAGAGCGGCTATGCCGAGGTCCATGCCTACGAGAACTCCCATTTCTGGTTTCCCGCGACGACGACCAGCACCATTGCCTCGCGCCGCGACACCAACGACGTCGAAGATTATACGATTGATACCGACGTCGATCTGTCGCACAAGCTATTCATAGATGCGATGGCCTGGGATGGTGAGTACTTGTGGATTGCGGGTCTGAGCGACTCCAGTAGAAGGCATGATCTCCTCAAGGTGGATACCAGCGCCAAGGTTCTTCTCAGCGCCAATAGATTCGACATCGAGCTGAATGGGCTGACTTGGGATGGCGAATACCTTTGGGCCGTCGTCGCTCAAAGTGCATCCCCGATCGTGAAAATCGATCCTACGACGTTTCAGTCCGTCGCCACGTATGAGATTCCGGGTGTCGATCCTTACTTTCACGACTACTTGGGAATTGCAGCGGTTGAAGAGGACCTCTATGTTCTCGTCAAACAATGGGTTTCGGACCCGACCACGGCGATGATCATCCGCGCCACTCCCTAGGGTCCGAGCACATGGAGCGTGCTTGATTTCTGGGCTCTTCCTTGAGTTGATGTGCTCGTCATGAAACCGCGAAGGGAAACATCATGAAGCTCTGGACACTGAGCGCCGGCTTCGCTTTGATGCTGATTTTGTCGCTCGCTCATTGTAGCGAAGAGCCGGGAGGGAGCGGGGGCACGGGCGGTACTGGCGGTTCGGCGCAGACCTGCGGTTCGCCCTCCGCTGCTTTCGCGGTGTGTGGATCCATCAAACGCGAGGCTCCGCCGGATGGTTCACGCGTGCTCGTCGTTTGGAGCGTTGAGCCCTCGGGATACAAGTTTGGTGAGGGGACGACATCGGGCGAGCAATACATCGTTGAGTTCGAGTCCGCTCCGCCCGCGGAGGCTTTGTCCAACGGGATTCTCGGTATTGGGGTCGTTCTGGTCGTCCCCCCGCAGGTAGGCGATCTGCCCGATGGCCCGCTCGAGCAAGGCTTGGACCCCTTGAGCCAGAGTTGGATTGGACTTGGAGTCACCGATGCCATCATCTATCCGACCAGTGGGTCGCTCATAGATTGGGATCTCGCTTTCCCACCAAACGACTACGCGTGTGGGGGATGTATTTTCCTGGAACAAGGGTTCGATGAGTTCGAGCCTTTCGATTGCGAAGATGGGTTGGATCTCCAGGGCTCCTCGAATCCCGGCGATCTGGTGTACCTGTGCGACTTCACTTGAGCCAAGGTAGGAAAAGATGGCGCATCCGGCCACGATGGAGATGCGGCCGAAACAACAAACTCACTGTCGGCGGAAGCGTGGCCGGCCTGAACGGCAAGCTGATCTCACAGGTCGACGGCGCGAACGATCTGACGATGGTGGCCGATGCCCGTACGTTCTTGACGTAGCTTTCGCAAATCGTGCAGAGTCGACTTCCCTGCCTTGCGGCGCTCCGCCACCGCGCCGTCGACGATGTATTCCCATTCGCCGCTCTGCGTCTCGAAGACATCCACGACCGAGCCACTTTCCGATCGCCCGCGATACAAACGCGGCACATCGTGAATTGGGGCCGGCTCCGCCGCGGCGCGGAAGAGGTGTTCGCGCCACTGCGCTCGAGTGGTTTCATCCCGGAACCAGTGGTCCAAGATGTGCTCGAATCGCACATCCAGGTCGGAGAGCTGGGCCTTCTGCCGGCGTCGCCAACTCCCGGACTCCCCTTCGCGCTCGTGCTCACCCTGAATCTGCCGGTATTCGCCAGCGATCCTTCGCAGCTCGTCTTCGGGAGCTTTGTTCGACATCGGTCAACCTCTCCGCGCAGCCGATCAAGCATAGGGAATTCGACGAGAACCGTCTAGGCTGCTGAGCATGCTTGCCTGTATCGATGTCGACTACCAGGGGGATGAGGGTCCGGCCGTTGCCTCGTGTGTCGTGTACGAAGATTGGGGTTCAAGCGAAAGACACGAGGAGCGCGTCGCCGTCATACCGCGGGTGGCTCCGTACACTTCTGGTCGGTTCTACGAACGCGAGCTACCCTGCATCCTCCAGGTCCTCGAGAAAGTGCAAACACCGCTCGACGCGATCCTCGTAGACGGCCACGTATGGCTGGATGACGAAGGGACCCCGGGCTTAGGAGCGCATCTGCATTGCGCGCTCAAAGAACAAGTTCCGGTGATCGGCATCGCCAAAAACCCCTTTGGTGATTTTCACGGCCAAAGGCGTGTGCTTCGGGGTCAAAGCCACAAGCCGCTGTTCATCACCGCAGTGGGGATTGACGTCCATGTCGCGGCGGAAAGCGTCTGCCGCATGCACGGTGCGCATCGCATGCCGAGCGTGCTGACCTGGGCCGACCAACTTTGCCGAGCAAAGCCTCTAGCTCGGTCCTTCGTGGACCCGTAGCCGCTTACCCAACTGCTCGACCCGCGTCGTGATTCTGGGGTAGACGGCACAGGCCGGGGACGGCACCATCGCACCGCGTGCTGACCGTCGATGGATCATTTGGAGAAGGCGGAGGGCAGATCCTTCGTTCTTCCTTGGCGCTTTCGCTCGTTACGGGCACCCCGTTCCGAATCATCGACATCCGCAAGAGACGCAGACGCCCTGGTCTTCGGCGACAACACCTCACCGCTGTGCGCGCGGCCGCGACCATCGCGCAGGCCGAGCTCGAGGGTGACGAGATTGGCTCCCCGGAATTGAGCTTCGTGCCGAGAGCGCCCAACGGCGGGGAATACACGTTTTCAATTGGGACAGCGGGCAGCACGACGCTGGTCCTACAGACGATCTTGCCGGCGCTCATGCTCGTCGAGCAGCCGTCCAAGCTGGTCGTGGAGGGGGGTACCCACAACCCGCAGGCGCCGACCTTCGAGTTCTTGGCTGGCGCCTACCTGCCACTGGTCGAGCGAATGGGACCGGCTGTGCGCGCCGTGCTGGAGAGACCCGGCTTTTATCCTGCCGGCCGCGGGCGATTCGTGGTTTCGATAGACCCCGTAGCGTCGTTGAGCCCGTTTGAGTTGCTGGAAAGGGGGCCGATCCGCGAGCGCCGGGTAACAGCACGCGTCGCGCACCTCCCACGACATATCGCCGAGAGAGAAGTCGATACGCTTGCCCACAAGCTCCGGTGGGATCGCTCATGCTTCTGTATCGAGGAGCTGACCGACGTCGATGGTCCGGGCAACGTGGTCATCGCAGAGCTCGTCGCCGAGCACGTGACGGAAGTCTTCTCGGGCTTTGGACAGAGGGGTGTTTCCGCGGAGACTGTCGCCAAGCGTCTGGGCGACGAGGTGAGTGAGTACCTGATGGCGGAGGTTCCAGTGGGGCGCCACTTGGCAGACCAGCTGGTCCTTCTCATGGCCGTCGCCGGAAGCGGCGCATTCGAAACCCTGTCGCCCTCCTCGCACCTGACGACTCAAGTCGAAGTCATTCGTCAGTTTCTCGGAGCTCGGGTCCGTCTCACTCCCCGTGAGAACGGAGCCTGGCTCGTCGAAATCACTAGCAACCGCACCCGCGTTGACCTGTAACGCAGCAATGCCGATAGAATCGCTTCACGGGCAGCACTCCGTGACCCACGATGCGACAGCCGAAACCGTCACAATTGGATCCCGGCGTGTGCATCCAAGACAAACGTGATTTTCAGGTCCACCCGGTAGCTCACGACCTTGCCGTCCTCCACCACAACTTGTTGCTCTTTGACCCAAGCGCCTTTGATGTTCTGGACCGTTTTCGACGCGGTCTGGATTCCCTCATTGATGGCATCCTCGAAGCTTGCTGTGGATTCGGAGCTGATTTCGACGATTTTTGCTAGAGACATGGATAGGCCCCCCTTTAGCGACCGTTGGGACTCCGGACCAGTTCTCCGTTCGTAAGTCATCTTGAATCGCAGCGGCGCCGGCAGCCGGTCGGCTGTGATGACCGTGTGAATCGTCAGGCGCTCTTGATCCTCGCTGAGCACGAACCGGTTGAGCGAGACGCTGCGTTCTCCCTCGAAGCGCTGGTAGAGCACGCCCTGGTCGTCGATGCCGTGACTGACTTGGAATACGTCGCCATCGCGGGGATGGCGCCAGGTGATGGGTCGGCCGTCTTCGGGCGCCGACACCTCGGGCTGGCCGGGTCGTTCGATGCGGATCTGCCCGTTCTCGACGAACACGCTGACCTCCTTCGAGGGGAGGTTGGGCGTGCGCAAGCGCCGACGCGCGATGCCTCGGATGAGGAAGTTCATTTGATCGACCACCTCGTCGATGGCCTGATCCAGCGCTTTGATCTGGGCATCGCCGCCGGCGTAGGTATAGGTCCCGATGAACGGCTGGACCGCAGAATCGGGCGCTTCCGCTGTAGCAAGTGGAGGGCTGCACCAGGCAGCCAGCGCTGCGACCAACAGCAGCCCCCAGACCACGTACCGCGGTCGAAGCGCGCTCATGCGGGCCGATCCCGCAAGATGACGGCGCCTTCCCACGGACGCAAGACGTGCCGTCCCTTGGCTCGTACCGGGGTATCGTGCAGGTTCGAGTAGAGGAGGGCGTCGGCACCCCGAGGGAGATGCCGCAGATCGATCGGCACCTCCGCCTTCGAGAAGTTGAGGAAGATGTCCGCGTCTTCCCGGCTGTCGGCGTCTTCATAGACACGCCGATACGCAAGCACCTTGTTCGGGTCGGCAGGTGGGTCGACGATCGCGAGCTCGCCGGCCGAAAGTGCGAGGCTGCTGCTACGCAGCCGGAGCATCCGCCGATACGATGCCAAGACCGAGGCCGGGTCCTCTCGTTGCGCGGCGACGTTCATGATTGCGCTTTGCGGATGCAGTGGCAGCCAGGGCTCGGCGGCGTCGGGCGGCGCGAATCCCGCATGCGGCCCGCCGTGCCAAGGCATCGGGCTCCGGCATTGATCCCGATTCGTGAGGATCCCACGTTTCCGCAACGCCGGCAGCAGGACTTTGGGAATGAACCGAAAGCGCTCCGAAAGCGGGTCGCGGGCTTCGCCGCGGGGCATTGGGTGATGCGAAAGGCCTAGCTCGTCGCCGTAGTAGATGAAGGGCACGCCGCGAACGGTCATCTGAAATGCCGCGAGCAAGCGCGCCCGTGCCAGCTCATTGCCGAGGCGCTCCATCTGGCGCGGCCGATCATGGTTGCCAAAGACGTATGTGGGATGGAAGGGCTCGGGGAAAGCCGATTCGAACTCCGCGACGAGGTTCCGAAACGCCCGGGCTCTAAAGGGAGTACGAAGGCTCTTGAACAAGAAGACGAGGTTGAGACCCTCTCCCGATGGACCGCAGTATTCCCGCAGCAGGTCGGCGGAGCCGAACACCTCTCCGACGATGAAGCGAGAGGGCTGGTGGAACTCGTCGACGACCGCGCGCAGCTCTCGTGCAAACGCGAGGGTGTCGGGGTGGTTTTGGGTGTGCAGCGCCCGCTGAAAGAAACCGCCGGGATTGTCTTCGGACGGGATCGCGCGCAGTGACCGAGGGTTGTCCGAGAACGCCGAGTCCTTGTAAATCGCGTTGAAGATGTCGAGGCGCAGGCCGTCCACGCCTTCGCGAAGCCAATGCCTGACCATGTCGAGCATCGCGCGTTTCACCTTCGGATTTCGGTAGTTCAGGTCCGGCTGAAACGGGAGGAAGCTGGCCCAGTACCATTG
The DNA here is from genome assembly GCA_963699755.1 of uncultured delta proteobacterium. GTDB lineage: Bacteria > Myxococcota_A > Polyangia > Polyangiales > Houyiibacteriaceae > SG8-38. The sequence goes on along the minus strand of CAVOVB010000010.1, from coordinate 254,524 downwards.
ATCGGTCTCGGCCTCGTAGTGCCAGCCGGAGCCCCCGAGCATCGAACGCCAATTGTTCGGAGGCGCTGCGCCGTAGGGTTTGCGCCCATTGCGCCAGATGTAGAAGTTTCGATAAGGGTTGTCGCGTGAGCTTCTCGATTCGAGAAACCAGGGATGCTGGTCCGAGGTGTGGTTCAAGACCATGTCGAACACCACCTTCATCCCGCGCGCATGAATCTCGTCGATCAAACGACGGCAATCATCGAGGGAGCCGTACTCGGGCGCGATGTCGAAGTGGTCGCTGATGTCGTAGCCGAAATCCTCCTGAGGGCTCGAAAAGAAGGGCGACAGCCAGATCGTTTCGAGGCCGAGCCACTTCACGTAGTCGAGCCGCTCGATGATTCCGGGAAGGTCGCCGATTCCATCGCCCGTCTGGTCGGAGAACGAACGCGGATAGATCTGATAGACGGTGGTCCGCTTCCACCACGGGAGCTCAGGTTCAAGAACTTTGCTGCTGCTCATTACTTGATGATCGCGGCCACCGCGTGGTCGAAGGTCCAGTCCTCCATCGCATGCCAGCGGCGCCTCCACTCGCTTGCCTTCTCTGGGTGAGCGCCGAAGTAGGCATTCCACCACGCCTCCGACCCGCCCGTGAGCGCAGGTTTGGTGAGCCAGGGCTTTTGGACCGAATAGTGGATGACCCTGGCTTCGCGCAGAAGCGTCTCCTTCAAGCTTGGGTGCCCATGGAGAAACTGAAAAATGAAGTTCTGAAGGTTGTAGCCGGCCGGCAGGCGATGCGAGACGTCCATCGCGTACCAATCCGAATGGAAGACATTCAAGAACCCCTGGTCGCCCCCATCGTAACTAGGGGTGTCCCAAAGCGCCTCCACCATCCGCTCGAACGTTTCGGCCGACGGCTCGATGACCATCAAGCCGCTGTTGAATCGGTCGGGGAGAAAGAAGTCGGGTGCAGCGGCAATGGAGGGGCGCTCAAACAGCTCGTCTATGTTCTGGAGCGTGATCATGTCGGCATCGAGCAGGACGACCTTGTCGAGATCGACGAGCTCCCAGGCCCGAAGCTTGGTGAACACGTTTCGAAAACGTTCGAAGAGCTGCCTGGTGCCCGGGTTGGGGTTCAGGAGCGGCTCGACTTCGCGGATCTGCCAGCCCTGTTCGATCAAACGGTTCCGGGCATCGGCACCCACATCGGCCGTCACCAACACGATGCGCGGGACCTTGGTTCCGTGGGCCTCGAGAGATTTCCCCAGTGCTTCGACGCCAGGTAGGTACCCCTCGCCGTTGCACAGTGTCGTCGTGTATGCGGAGTTCATGATAACCGAGGCCGCCGCACATTCGGCGATGGAGCGAGGGCCTTGTTCGATTCGTCCCATATCCTGGGCCCTAAGGCGAGCCTCAGCAAGCTCACTCTTGCGTCCTGGCAAACCCGCGTCGTTGCGCCGCAAACCCATTCACGATCGAAGAAATCATCGCGAACCGCGAGGAGCTGGCGAGATGATGCGAGCCACACGCCGGAGCCGGGCAGGGACGCGCTCTCGCTGGGAGAGGCGGCGCTCCTCGATGAGTTGGTCGAGCGCGGCCTGCATCGTCTCGAGCACGCGCTGATGGCACGCCTCCACATACCCCACGTCGTCTGCCGCCTCCGGCCCCGAGCGCTCGAAGTAGATAGGCTCGAGGACGTCGATGAAGACAGAGACGGGCAGAGGAAGGAAGGGCGGCGCACCGACGGTGAGCCCCCAAGGCACCGACACCGTGATCGGGAGAACATCGGTGCGCAGGAACCGGTGAGTGCGTAGCAGGCGCGACAACCAGCGCCCGTCGCTCAGGACCCACCATACGTCATGAGAGCCCGCCGAGACGACCGGGATGATCGGTACGCCCTCACGCAGTGCCAGCCGCACGTAGCCACGTCGGGGACCGAAAACGACGCGACCGCGGTCACGTGATGGGCGAAACGCATCGAGGTCGCCGCCCGGATAGACCAGTACCTTGCGTCCAGCGGCAAAGACCCGGTGCGCATTCTCGGGGTTGGCGGCGAGCGCACCCATGGCTGGCAGCAACTGGTTCGTGAGCGGGGCCTCCATGACGACCTGATGCGCAAGCGCATACGGGACGTCGTCGGTTCCGCGCTCCCGTGTCAGGGCGACTGCCAAGATCCACGTGTCCGGGGTCATGAAGCCACCACTGTGGTTGCAGACGTAGAGTGCGCCGCCGTCGGGGACGTTCTCGAGACCGCGGACCCGAGGTCGAAACCACTTCCAGAGCATCGGCCCAGCGAGGTCAGCGAAACGCTGCAGCACCTTCGGATCGCGATTGTCGAGCGAGTTGACGTCGTGGAAACCAGGTAGCCGCAGCCAGAAGTGAATCACCGTGAGGCCTAGAGTAAGCTTCCGCCCCCGCACTGCAATCGTCTTGTGATTCGGGCGGCACGGCGGCTTCTGATCTTGCTCACCCGATCCTGCCGCTCAGCGGCGGCGCAGGTCCCCGTGGAGCTCCTGGAGCATGTCCATTTGGATCTGCTGAATCTCCATGAATCGGCGCATTTCCGCGTGGAGGAGGTGGTCGAGCCTTTCCTTGATCATGCGGATTTCCATCTCCGCTTTCAGGTTCACCTGGTAGTCGTTCTCCGCCCGTATCCGGTCGCGATCTTCTTGCCGGTTTTGGCTCATCATGATGATCGGCGCCTGAATCGCCGCGAGCGAGGAGAGCAAGAGGTTCAGCAGGATGAATGGATAGGGATCGAAGGGTTGCCAGAGAAACATCAGTGAATTGAGCGCAATCCAAGTGCCTAGCAAGATGCCGAACCAGATGATGAACCTCCAGCTCCCACCGAACTCGGCCACCTTGTCCGCGAGTCGATCCCCTCTGGTGATGGAACGCTCGTATTCCTCGTTGAGGTTCTCAGAGAGCAAGGCATTGTCTCCCAGGCTCTTGACGACCGCCTGTTCCAGCTCGTCCAGCTCGCCGAGGTCCCTCTCCATGAGCTGCCGCACATACTCGGCGCGATATTGGTCGAGGCAAGTGAAACAGATAAATCCGCTATCGTTCCAATCGGAATGGTCTCTGCGAATCAAGTCCTTGACGCCTCCTCGCGCCATGATCGCGGGGAGCGTTCGATTCGTCGCTTTGCTTCGGTGGCAGACTTGGCACCTCTCGCTCTCGTGTCAGTGTTGCACCATTGGATTGTCTCCGGGGGTGTACGGGTCTAACGCGGAGGTTATGGTCGATAGACTCGAACGGAAAGGCCATTGATACGAAACGTTCGATGCGCGTTGGGTAGGGAGCGCTTGAAAGCCGATCGCGGAGCGTCTCGCGAGAGATGTCTAGATAGCGTACGACGTTGGCGATTTCTCCTAGAAGACTCTCCGTGGTAGGTGACTTCTCACGCTCACGGGATCATCAACGCGGTGGAGACAGGCATGCTGCATTTCGCCTACGACGGGTCGATTCACGGTGACTGGGTCGCACGCTATGCCATGAAGATGGCGAGCCGGCTCCCCGAGCCCGGGCTCCACGTCTTGTACGTGGAAGACGGTCAGCTTTCGAAAGCGGCCGTGGAGCAGCGCTTCGCCCGCATCGAAGCCGATTCCGAGGAGCTTGCTCTGCCGCTCGAGCTCACCGTCAAGCCCGAGCGCAAGACCGTGGCGGCCACACTTCTGGCGCTCGTTCCACAGGACCCTGCCCACTATCTGGTCTGCGGAACCCGCGTGCGCCAAAAGGGACGCGGCTTTCTCGCCGACACGGTATCGGAAAAGTTGTTGCGCGAGGGTCGCTGCCAGGTTCTCTCGGTCCGGGTTGTGCAGCCGGGGCTCTTGGGAGGTCCTCACAAGTTCTTGGTTCCGGTGAGCGGTCGCCCCGAAGGTATCCGAGTTGGATTGCCCTATCTTCGTCTGCTCGCGCCCGACGCGAGCGCGGTCGAAGTCCTGCTGGTTCATCAGCTGAGCCGGCAGCGGTTTGAGCGCATCAGTCACGCGGAGGCAGCGCGCTTGCTTCAGATGCGACAGCACTACGTCGCCGAGATAGAGCAAACCTTGGGCTCCGAGCTTGGTTTGCCATCCACCAGGCTCGACGCCACCGTCCTCCTCTCCGATGACATTCCCAAAGAGATTGTCATCCATGCCGGCAAGACCAAGTCCCAGCTCATCTACATGGGCGCTTCTACGGCGTCGCTTCGCCAGCGTTCGGTGTACGGAAGCCCGATCGAGCAGGTCCTGCGAAACGCGCCCTGTGACGTCGCCATCTACGGAACCCCGTCGTGAGCCAGATCCAAAACGCCCCGCCCGAACGCGTGTTCGAGCTACTGCACAGCCGTCCTGACGGCCTGACCTCGACGGAGGTCGCCGAGCGCTTGCGTGAGTTGGGCAAGAACGCCTTGAGTCCCCCTGCACGCTTTCGCTTGGCTCGCAGTCTGTTTCGACAGCTCACCAACTTCTTCAGCTTGCTGCTCGATGTGGCGGCGGCGCTCTGTTTTGTGGCCGACGCCATGCAGCCAGGCGAACGGATGGACATTCTCGGCTGGGCGCTGCTCTCCGTATCGCTGCTGAACGCGTCCTTTGCGTTCTTCCAAGAGTACCGAGTCGATCGTGCCATGCAGGCCCTGGCGAAGTTCTTGCCGCCGCACGTGGCGGTGCGCCGTGAGGGCCACGAGATCGAGATGCTGGCGGAGAACGTGGTTCCCGGCGACGTGCTTCTCATCGAGGAGGGGGATCGCATTCCCGCCGACGCGCGGCTCGTACAGTGCACCGAGTTGCTGGTCAACAATGCACCGCTCACAGGAGAATCCGGGGCTGTACCGCTCACGGAGGCCGCGGTGCCCGGGCGCTTGATCGATAGCAGCAATATCGCGTTCGCCGGCTGCTCCGTGCTCAAGGGTTCCGGGCTTGCGGTCGTCTTCGCCACCGGCGAGCGAACGCAGTTTGGACAAGTGGCGGCCCTCTCTCGCGACATTCGCCGGCCGGCCTCGCCGCTCGAGCGACAGACCACGCACATGGTGCGAGTGCTGACGGCGATCGCCGTCACCATGGGTGGCGTCTTCTTCGCGTACGGCGTGTTCGCGGGACGCCCGCTCTGGGTGAACTTGGTGTTCATGCTCGGCATCATCGTGGCCAACGTTCCCGAGGGATTGCTGCCCACCTTCACGCTGTCGTTGGCGATGGGAAGCCTGCGGATGGCCCGCCAAAACGTCTTGGTCAAGAGCTTGAATGCCGTCGAAGGGCTCGGCGCGGTCCATGCGATCTGTACCGACAAGACTGGCACCCTCACGCTCAACCAGCTCTCGATTACTCGGATCGTCGACGCGAGGGGCAGCGAGATCACCCAATCGCGGCCACTGCGCGGAGAGATTCTGCGCTCGGGCCTGATCGCCAGCGAGCCTCACCAACAAGCGGGCAAATGGGTAGGCGATCCGCTCGACGTCGCGCTGGCGGAGCTGTACGCAGTCGAAGTCGGCGACGTGGACGAGGTCCTTCAACAGACGACGCGACATTTCGCCTTTGATTTGCGCAAGCGGCGGGCCGCGGGGCTTCGGCGAGGTCGGCGCGACGCGGTCTTCGCTGTCAAAGGCGCATGGGAGGCGCTCCGTCCGCGGATTGGCGAGATCTCGGAGACCAACGGGCCCGGGCACGAAGCCACTACGGGGTCGCTAGCGGAGATCGACGCGTTGGTTGATCGCTTGGCGGGCGAGGGTCAACGCATCATTGCCATCGCGACGCGCGTCGTCCCCGCGGGTGCGCCGGAGCTCGAGCGGGAAGAGATCGAGCAAGAGGAACTAGAGCATGGGTTGAGGCTAGAGGGATTCCTCTGTCTCGAGGATCCGTTGCGGCCCGAAGTCCCAGATGCGGTCAGCAAGTGCGGCCAAGCTGGGATTCGCGTTCTGCTCATCACCGGAGATCACCCTCAGACCGCCTCCGCCATTGCACGCAAGGCGCGCATCCTACCAGCGTCCGACCCGTCGGCCGGCGGCTCAGAGCCGTTCGTCCTATCGGGGGAGGACCTCGAGCGCTTACGACAAGCCGAGCTCTGCGAGCTTCTCGAAGGAGGCGTGTGCGTATTTGCGCGGACCACCCCCGAACAGAAGATGAAGATCGTCACCGCACTGAAGCGGCTTGGGCTCGTGGTCGCGATGACAGGTGATGGCGTCAATGACGCGCCCGCACTGAAGGCAGCGGACGTGGGTGTCGCGATGGGCGTCAGCGGAACGGATGTCGCCCGAGAGGCCGCTCAGATCATCCTCCTCGACGACAATTTTGCATCTATCGTCGCGGGCGTCGCCGAAGGGCGCACGATCTTCAACAACATCCAGAAATTCACGAACTACGTTCTGGTCAGCAATGGGCCAGAGATCTTACCGTACTTGATCTACATCCTCTTTCCAGTGCCACTGGCGCTGACGATCATTCAGATCCTGGCGATCGACCTTGGGACGGACATCATTCCATCGATAGCTCTCGGCCAAGAGCCCACCGACGACGAAACGATGATGCAGTCACCACGCGGCCGCGACGAACCCCTGCTCAACTTTCGGCTCGTCGCCCACAGCTACTTCTTCTTAGGTCTCATCGAGGCCACATACTCCCTGGCTCTGTTCTTCTGGGTCCTGCACGCGGGAGGTTGGCACTACGGAGAGCGGCTCACGGCGAGTGATCCGCTCTATCAGTCGGCGACGGGCGTCGCACTTGCCACGATCATGCTGATGCAGATCGGCAATTTCATCGGTCGCCGATCTGCCACCCGTTCAGGACTCGATCGCGGTCTCCTCGACAATCGATTGATTCTTATCGGATTTGCCATCGAAATCGGTTTCTCGTGGGCCACCCTCTACTTTCCGCCGCTGCGTCGCGTGCTCGGCACCGGCCCGGTCTCCCCGGAGATGTACGCCATGGTCTGGCTCGGAGCGCCGCTGATCTTCGTGGCGGACTATCTGCGCAAGAAGGTCGTCTCGCTCGGTAGACGCCCAAGTCGGCCGGACGGCGCATCGGTCTAGCGAACCAGGTCTTCACCGAAGGTCTGACCCCCAGCTCCTTCGGCAACTCGCCCAGATTCTGCGCCTGGGGTCGTTTCAAGCGTTGGTCCTTCGCCGGGCTTGCCCTACGAGCGGCGAAGAGGGAGAAGTACTCGGTGACGCATGAAGCGTTGCCTTCGGGTTCATGCCTGTTCGTAATGCCGAAATCGCCGACCTGTTCGATCGGATGGCCGCCCTGCTCGAAATCCAAGGGGCCAATCCGTTCCGGGTGCGTGCCTATCGAAACGCGGCCCAAACGCTGGACAGCCTGCCGCGAAGCGTCGGCGACATGCTCGCAGAGGAAGAGGACCTCTCGAGGCTACCCGGAATTGGAAAGGATCTGGCCGGGAAGATCTCCGAGTTCATCGACACGGGGCATTTCCCCGCGCTCGAAGAGGTGGAGAAAGAGGTGCCAGTGGGGCTCATCGATCTGACCCGGCTGCCCGGATTGGGTCCGAAGCGGGTCAAGGTCTTGCATGAGGAGTTGGGAATCCGCGACCTCGCCGACTTGGAACGCGCCGCTACAAAGCACCGGATTCGCGAGCTCACGGGATTCGGAGCGAAGACGGAGCGACGAATTCTCGAGGCGCTCTCCATGCATGCGCCAGAAGAACGAAGACACCAGCTCGCCGACGTCGAGGAGATCGCAAGCCTGTACGTCGACCACCTCAAAGCCATTCCAGGCGTGAAAGACGTCATCGTCGCCGGGAGCTATCGTCGCCGGAAGGAAACCGTCGGAGACCTGGACATTCTGGTTACCTGCGAGAAGGGCTCAGCGATCATCAAGGGCTTTGTCGAGTACGACGAAGTGGATGCAGTCGTCTCACGCGGTACGACGCGGGCTACCGTCGTATTGCGATCAGGGCTTCAAGTCGACCTGCGGGTCGTGGCGCAAGCTTCTTACGGGGCGGCCTTGTACTACTTCACGGGCTCCAAGGCGCACAACATCGCGGTCCGCGCGATTGCGGTGAAGAAGAAGTTGAAGATCAACGAATACGGCGTTTTCAGAGGCGAACGCAGGGTTGCGGGCAAGGCCGAAAACGAGCTTTTCAAGGCCGTGGGCCTTCGCTACATCGAACCCGAGCTGAGAGAGAACCGGGGAGAGATCGAAGCCGCCAAGGAGAACCGGCTGCCGCGCCTCGTTTGCGTCGGCGACATCCGTGGGGATCTACACGCGCACAGCGATGCCACGGACGGCCACGATTCGATACGAGAGATGGCCGAAGCGGCCAAGAAGCTGGGCTATGGCTACCTGGCGATCACCGACCATTCGAAGCGCGTCACCATCGCCAATGGAATGGACGAGAAGCGTCTTCGGCGGCAGCTCGATGCAATCGATCGTCTGAACTCGCGGCTCGTGGGGATCCGCGTCCTCAAGGGCGTCGAAGTGGACATTCTGGCAGATGGAACACTCGACTTGAGCGATAGCGTCCTAAAGCAATTGGACCTCACCGTCTGCGCCGTCCACAGCGGCTTCGGATTGAGCCGCGACGCCCAATCAGAACGGATCATGCGTGCCATGGACAACCCGTACTTCAATATCTTGGCCCATCCGACCGGGCGTCTCATCAACCAACGACCCGGCTACGAGCTCGATATGGAACGCGTCATGGAGGCAGCCCTCGAACGAGGCTGCTACCTCGAGCTCAATGCGCAGCCCGATCGCCTCGATCTCGATGACGTCCGTTGCCGCATGGCCAAGGACATGGGCCTCAAGCTCGCCATTTCGACGGACGCCCACAGCAAGAGCAACTTGGAATACATGCGCTTTGGCGTGGATCAGGGTCGCCGGGGATGGCTCGAGCCCGAGGACGTGCTCAACACCAGGCCTTGGCGCGCACTGAAGAAGCTATTGGCGCGACCTTGAATGCTCGACGCAGAATATGCGCGACAGCGCACGAGCACCGGGAGCGTCGCTCGTGCGCTGGGACCCGAGGATCGGCAGTTTAGGCCTGTTTGTCGAGTGACGCAGCTTGGTGAACCCGCAGGCCGGCATGTGGCCCGATTGTTGCTTATACATTCTTGCTTCGGCTGTCCCGGGGCAGGAGGTAGGGGAAAATGACACTCATCAAAAGAGGGCGTGACCCGCTAGCCGGATTTGGAAACTTGCAAGAAGCGGTTCGCGAGATGTTGGCGACTTGGCCGTTCGGAGAGCGCGAGGCATTGTCGATCGCCGACTGGGCGCCGACGTGCAATGTATCGGAGACTTCCGAGGAGTACCGGATCGAGGCGGAGTTGCCGGGAGTGAAAAAAGACGACTTCGATGTGAACATCGAAGACCGCGTTCTGACGCTCCGCGGGGAACGGCGCGAGGAAAAGGAAGAAAAGGGCAAGAAGCATCATCGTGTCGAAAGCTCGTATGGGAGCTTCATGCGGAGCTTCACGCTGCCTGATGACGCCAACGAAGACAAGGTCGCGGCCGAATACAAGGACGGCCTACTCAAGGTGCGAATCCCACGCACGACGCCCAAGGAATCCAAGGCAAGGACGGTCGAGATCAAATCCTAGGGCAGGTGGAGCCGATGACACAGATAGAGCTTCGAATCCGCGGTGAAGCCAAGACCGAGCCTTTGGCTCGCGCCAGCGTGCGGGAGCTCGGCTGATCGACATGGATACCAGCGAACAGCGTCGTCGCATGGTGGAGCGTCACGTGGAGGCGCGGGGCGTTCACGACGCCAAGGTGCTCGGCGCGATGCGGGCGGTGCCGCGCGAGGCGTTCCTTCCGGAACGGCTAGCGGAGTTTGCCTACGATGACACTCCCCTGCCGATCGAAGAAGGGCAGACGATATCGCAGCCTTTCATCGTGGCGGCGATGGTCGAGGCGCTGAAGCTCGGGCCCCGTGATCGGGTCTTGGAGATTGGTACCGGTTCCGGCTACGCGGCCGCGGTCCTCGCGGAAATCGCCGACGAGGTCTACACGATCGAGCGTCATCGGCTGCTGGCTGACCAAGCGGAGCGTCGGCTGCGAGAGCTCGACTATCGCAACGTGTACGTTCTATGCGGAGACGGGACGCTGGGATGGCCCGAACATGGGCCCTTTGATGCCATCCTGGTCTCCGCGGGGGGGCCTGAAGTCCCGCGGTTCCTCCTCGAGCAACTCGCGCCCGGCGGCCGAATCGTGATTCCAGTCGGACCCGATCTCCGAGACCAACGCCTGCTGCGCGTCACCAAAGACAGCATTGGGCAGACGGACATCGAAGATTTGGGAGGCGTCCGGTTCGTGCCACTCATCGGCGCCGGAGGCTTCGCGGAGGGTGCCGAGGCCCCAAGCCAGAAGCGCGCACCGCGTCCCGAGACGCCGGTCGCGCATTTGATTCGTGAAGCCTGCCAACCGATCGCCGACATCGGCGAAGTCGAGCTCGGTCCATTGCTCGAGCAGATCGGCGATGCGCGCGTCGTGCTGCTCGGCGAGGCCAGCCACGGTACGTCTGAATTCTATCGAATGAGGACTCGCCTCACGACGGAGCTCGTCATGCGGCGCGGCTTCAATATCGTTGCCATCGAGGGGGACTGGCCCGACGCAGCCCGCATCGATCACCATGTTCGCGGGCTGGACTTCCCCGTTCGCGAAGATCCACCATTCACACGTTTCCCGACTTGGATGTGGCGCAACCGAGAGGTTCTCGAGCTGGTTGCCTGGCTGAAGTCGCACAATGAGCTGATCGACGACCCCGAGCGACGGGTAGGGTTTCGTGGCCTCGATCTCTACAGCTTGTACAAGTCACTCGATGCGGTCCTTCACTACCTGAATGACGTCGATCCAAAGGCCGCGAAAATCGCAGGAGAGCGGTATGCTTGCCTTTCTCCCTGGGAGCGCGACCCGGCTTTGTACGGACGCGCCGCGATCAGTCGAGGATACGCTGAATGCGAGCGCCCCGTCGTTGCCGTCCTTCGCGACCTCTTGGAGCGGCGGCTGGACTATGCCAAGGCCGGAGGCGATCGGTTCTTCGATGCCACCTCCAACGCCCACTTGGTGTCCGCCGCGGAACAGTACTACCGCGTCATGTACTACGGGGGGCCAGCATCCTGGAACCTTCGCGACCAGCACATGTTCGACACCTTGGAGCGCCTCTTGGAGTTTCGAGGCCCGGATTCGAAAGTGGTGGTTTGGGCCCACAATTCACACGTCGGCGACGCCCGGGCGACCGAGATGGGGGCCGCGCGCGGCGAGCACAACATCGGGCAGCTGTGCCGCCAGAAATTTGGGGACGCCGCATTCTCGATCGGCTTTGGAACCCATACGGGGACGGTCGCGGCCGCCACGGATTGGGACGGCCCTATGGAAATCAAGAGGGTCCGGCCCTCACATCCCAGTAGCTACGAGCGCCTTTGCCATGACAGCGAGGTGCCCGCGTTCTTGCTCTCGCTCCGCTATCCGACGCGCGACGCGGTTCGCGAGGAGCTGGGTTCACCGCGCTTGGAGCGGGCCATCGGCGTCATTTATCGACCGGAGACCGAGCTTCAAAGCCACTACTTCCAGGCCGCGCTGTCCTGGCAGTTCGACGCCTATGTTTGGTTCGATGAGACTCAGGCCGTTGACGCACTCAAGCCAGAGGCGGCACGCGCCGCAATTCCGCATGTCTACGGCTGAGGCGCTCGGTTCACGAGGGAGGCATCATGTCAGAACAGAAACAAGACGAAGGGCCAGCGCTGCACAGCGAGGTGGTGGCGCTGAAGAAGCGGCTCGAGGTGCTTGAAGCTCGGGTTACCGAGCTCGAGAAAGAGCTCAGAGAGACCCAAGAGATTGCGCCGTCCGACTAGCACAGCGATCCCCATTCGTCGTTTGCCCAGCTCGTTGCAGGTTGTCGCGCATATGATAGGTCCGGGGGACGAGGAGCGACGGATGAACGTACGGGAGTCCTTGGGGAGCGATCATGAAGCGATCGATCATCGTCTTTCAGATTTGATGAATGCGGTTGAAGGGGCCGACTTTCCGACGATTCTGCAAGTCTTCCGTGAAGTCGATCGAGGCTTGAGAGCCCATATCGATGGCGAAGAGCGTTATCTCTTCGAGCGTTTCGAGGAGCACCATCCCCGCGAAATCCGCGAGCTCAGGCAGGACCATGAACGCTTTCGTCGGGCGCTCGATGAGCTAAACATCGAGACGGAGCTCCACACCTTGCGCAAGGAGCGGATCGATGACCTCGTCGCACAGCTGCGATCGCACGCGAGCAGGGAGAACGCCACGCTCTATCGATGGGCGGACGAGCCTGCGCACAAAGAGCAACGCGATGCACTCTTTGCATTCCTCGAAGAGCGTAGAATGGCACTTCGGAACGAAGGCTAACGACCCGGGGGGTGTCGATTCCCGGCCAAGCCTGGACTCGCGCTAGGCCAAGTATCGATTCTCGATAGCTTCCACCAGCGCGTGGCGCAGGGCCTCAAACGTGCCGTATTCGCGGCTCCATGCCTCGAGCTCGCGTGCGGTCGATGCCAGCTTCCCGTCATGGATCGCGTGATCCAGCCAATTGGAGAAATCATTGTGGGCAGCATGATGCTCTAGCACTGCAGAGTCGCAGAGGAGCAGCTCACGGCGAAACGTTGCGAGGTTGTCGGCCCGAGCGCCGGTGAGCCCGAAGTAGTTGCGAAATTGGAACATGCTGCTGGGCGGAAGGTGCGCGTCCGCATACTTGTGCCAGTGGCGCACGTGCTGCACGAAGCGCCGGCCCAGCCTGAACTGCTCGACTCGGGGGGAGTCGCCCAGTCGCAGGAGCAAGGCCTGTCCCTCCTCTGGCGCTGGCAGTCGATCGAGCAGGTCGATGTCCCATCGCGCGCGCAGGCCATCGAGGGCCGCCGGATGGATTCCGCTCTCCCCTGGAATAGCGATCAAGAAATCGAAGTCCAATCGCGACGATAGGCAGAGTTGGGCAGGGTCGTAGGTCACCAGGCAGAGGCCCTTTTGATCGTGAAACATCTGACACGCGGCGCCCTGGTCGCCGAAAGGAACTTGTGCTTCGTCCACGACGATCCAATGGGGCAAACCGGATCTGCCGCGCTCTTCGTGGAGAGCCTGAAGCAACTCGGCCGCATACCCTGCTCGACGCTCTTCGCCGAGCAAGGAGAGATCGACCACCAGGCTTCCAGGCTGCTGCCTCAGCAATTCGGGAATGCTCTTGGCTGGCGGCAGCGGTCCGCTGCTTCCGAGCGCGAAAACCTGATGCAGGCGTGCAAGGGGCGCATGGTCCCCTTCGGGGTCGAGGATGCACACGGAGTAGTCGAGCTCTAACAAGCGCTCCGCCAAAAGGCCTGCGGCATAGGACTTCCCGACACCGCTGCCCCCTACGAACAACACGTTGACCCGGGACGCCGGCATCCTGACTGTGCCGCCGTCGTCCGACCGCCCGAGCGTCACCTGCCAGCGATACGACGCTGGCAACGGCTCATCCGTGAGGACCCGATCCCGAAGGAAATCCGCAACGGCTTCCCCAGCGTCCGCTGGGAGAATGATGTCGGCTGCTCGCTTCAAGGAATCGACGGCATTGCCGACCGCGACGGCAAGCTCGCATTGGCGAAGCAGAGCCAGGTCGTTCTCTGCATCCCCGATTCCAATTGTGTTGTGATATGAAATGCCAAGCCCTTCCAATGCTTTGAGAAGACCCGAGGCTTTCGAAACCCCCGCGGGCAAGACCATTAGGGCCCCTCGGTTCCGAATCAACTGGCAGTCCGCTTCGAGACGCCGCAGCTGCCCAAGGACGCGGATCTCATCTTCGGCGTTGCAGCCGAGAAGCACCTGGCCTCGTTGAAAATACACGCCATCCTCCACCAACGGCAGATCGAGCTCCAGGGGGACTGGCGTGGTCAGCGCATGAGATGCTCCATCGCGGCGAATCACGGCGCCGTTCTCTGCCACGATCGCATCGAACCATTGCTCCGCATCGGGAAAAACGTGTAGCAAGTCCGAAACGACCCGGCCGGTAACCAACAAGAGCGCCATCCCGGCTTCGCGGGCTTCGAGCAAGGAGGCGAGCACGCGTTCACCCGGAGGGCCTGCTTCGGTGAGGGTCCCGTCGAAATCGATGGCGAGTGCTTTGAAGTATGAAGACATCACTCGGTCGGTCTGATGAATCACCGACTTCCATGCAACACCCAGACCAAAGCACAGAGCACCTTCGAAAGCCATCGTATGCTGGGACTGAGCTCTAGATCGAACGCACGCCGGTTATGCGAGCGCACAATCTGCGCGATTGCCCAGGACCAGCGGCGATCGCAGGTCCTGCGCGTCGTCTCTGCTCCAGTGCAATGCTTGCGCACATCGCCGCCGAAAAGACCAAGCAAAGCGCTTGAACCGCCCTGGCACGGGAGTTGCTTGGGTACACGCTGACTCGCGCCGCATGAGTGAAAAGGGGAGGCAAATGTTCGGACGAGCGAGCAAGACGACGGATCTGCATGCAAAGCTAACCCAGGCGCTCGAATCGAGCCGCCTCTCCGAGGCGCTCGATCTCTACGAGTTGATCGAAAAACAGAGGCCAGATGAGCCGCGTTGGCCCCATCGGAGAGGTGATCTCTTACAGCGGATGGGGCGCAAAGCCGATGCGGTGCTGGCCTACGAGCGCGCCGTCGACCTCTATGCGACCAAGGGCTTCATGGCGCGTGCTGCGGCCATGGCGAAGCTCATCCGGGCCATCGACCCGACGAGGGGCGATGGCCTCGAGCGGATCAAGCGGGAGGGGCATCGACCGAGACACAACCCAACTCTATGAGGACAGCTGTCACCTCGAGAGGGTTTCCCCGTCCCGTTGCTGCTCCTTCGCTCATGGGCTCGCCTCACAGGAGGTCTTGGGTCCTGGCTCTCGTGTCAGTCTGGCTCGATGTCGACATGTCGGGCCTCCGGCGCAGCCTCGGTCAGCTCAGCTTCGAGCCGGTCGATTTCATCGCCGATCGCATCAGTGACCTCGCCCCCAAACTCGACCAGAAGGCGCTCGAGTGCCTTTGGCCCACTCAGGGTGGCCCAGGCCGCATCCAAATCCCTTTCGCCCAATAGACGCCGCGCGAGCTCCCGACCATCGAAGGTGACTTCGGCTTTGAAGCGGACTGCATCCGCGCCAAGTTGCGAAACTTTCACGTCTTGGATTTGCGCGACCAACGGGCTCTTTTCGAGGACTGCCATCATCCGTGCGACCGATTCGGAAGGAGGCGCGGCCCCAAGTAGATGGCGGCGATTCCGATTGATGAGAAAGACCGCAGACGCGCCGAGCAGCAGCCCGATGGCGATGGAGGCCGCTCCGTCCCAGGCAGGGTTTCCAGTGCGCTGGGCCAGGCCGAGCCCCGTCAAGGCGAGCAGTACGCCGACGACGGCGGATCCGTCCTCGATCACAACCGCAACGCCCATCGGATCGGGGCCTCTTCGGAGATATTGCCGAACGGATTGGCCCGCTTCGCGGGCCGATCGCCGAACGGCCGAGAAGCCAACCGCGAGAGAAATGCTCTCCGCCGCGAGTGACACCCACAAGATGACGAAGCCCCAGCCCAGGTGCTCGAGCGGCGCCGGCGCCCAGACTTGCTGCGCCCCGCGTATGACCGACACACCGCTTCCGACGAACAGCACGCCCGCGGCAGACAGCAGCGCCCAGATGTAGCGAGATCGGCCAAAGCCGTAAGGGTAGTCCCTGTCGGGGCCTCGTCGCGACCGAGCGATCCCAACCAGCAAGAGCGTCTGATTAGTCAGGTCCGCGCCGGAATGGAGCACCTCCGCCATGATCGCGGTCGAGCCCGTGAGCAGGAAGGCAAGCAGCTTGGCCGCTCCGATGACGAAGTCGACGAATAGCGCAACGGCTACAGCGCGCGTGCTCGTCGTCATGGTTGCACCATAGCACCTAGCTGGAGTTGCCGATCCACCGAGGTGTCGGCCAGATGAGGCCCTTCTGGCTGTCTTGCGAAATGTCTGCGTCCATGGTCGGCGGAGCGCACAGGATGCGTTTCGGGAGAGGGAAACACGAGGAGAATCGTCCGGTTCGCGGGGCCTGTTTCTTGCATGGATTCAGGCTGAAATGACGCGCCTAAATGTGGCGCAAACCCGAGGGGAAGATGAAAACCGTCTTCGTCAATCCTGAGCGGTGTATCGGCTGTCGGCAGTGTGAATTTGCCTGTGCGGTGGAACATTCGCAGAGCCAAGACGCTGTAGCCGCGATGTTCGAGGAACCTGCGCCCCGCTCGAGGATTCACGTCGCGCCCGGGGCAGCTCAGTTCACGTCTTTCCCGGGCAAGTGCCGGCACTGCGATCCCGCGCCTTGCCAACAGGTGTGCCCATCGGGTGCCATCACCCGCGACGCGGAATGGGATCTCGTTCTGATCGACCAGAAGAAGTGCATCACCTGCGCGATGTGCGCGATGGTATGCCCATTCGACGCGGTCGGTTTCCATGCGCAGGGTAAGGGGATGCCAACTCGCACGGTGGCGGTGAAATGCGATGGCTGTGTGGCGCGCGTTCGGCGCGGCGAGGAACCAGCCTGCTCTGAGGTCTGCAAGGTCGATGCCCTGGTCTTCGGAGAATTAAACGAACTGGTGAAGGCGGGACGTGTTCGCGAAGCGCACGCAGTGCTGTCGGCCGTCGCCGCCATCGAGCCCTTGGCGCCCCGCGCGCCCGACAACGTGGAAGCCTGGCGCGCTTGGGGCCGCTCAGCGACCGCCGTGAGGGAGGATTAGCAAATGGCTAACCAAGCAGATATCAACAGCCTAAGCATCGGCAAGGATGCACGCGCGATGATCGCGCGGGCCCGCGAGCTGGACATCGAGACAGTTTGGGATCGGCTTGCCGCCCAGCAACCTCAGTGCGGCTATTGCGCCATGGGCGTGAGCTGTCGGAACTGCGCAATGGGTCCGTGCCGGGTCGATCCCTTTGGCGAGGGACCGCAAAAAGGCGTTTGCGGCGCGGATGCAGACATCATCGTGGCACGGAACCTCGGTCGTACCATCGCCGCCGGAGCTTCAGCCCACTCCGATCACGGCCGGGACATTCTCGAGGTTTTTGCTGAGCTCGCTGAAGGCAAGACCAGCGGCTACGAGATCCGCGATCCGGACAAGCTGCGCGCTCTGGCGAAAGAATGGGGCTTGGAGACCGAGGGCCGGGAGACCTTCGAGGTCGCTCAGGATCTGGCCGCTGCCATGATGGAGGATTTCGGCACCCGTAAGAGCAGCCTCGGCTTCGCGGTCCGGGTGCCGAGCCAAAGAACCGAGCGCTGGGCGGCGCTCGGCATCACGCCGCGCGGTATCGACCGCGAGAACGTGGAAATGCTTCATCGCACCCACATGGGCGTGGACAACGACTATGTGAACACCTTGCTCCACTGCCTGCGCACGAGCCTTTCCGACGGCTGGGGCGGTTCCATGGTCGCCACCGAGCTTTCCGATGTCATGTTCGGCACGCCGAAACCGGTTCTGTCACGGGTCAACCTTGGCGCGTTGAAGCCGGAGAGCGTGAACATCGCCTTGCACGGGCACAATCCCATGCTCTCCGACGTCATCGTCCAGGCGGCTGCCGATCCTGAGCTCGTCCAAATGGCAAAGGACAAGGGCGCGGACGGGATCAATCTGGTGGGGCTCTGCTGCACCGGCAACGAGTTGCAGATGCGCAGGGGCATTCCCATGGCGGGCAACCACCTCATGCAGGAGTTGGTGCTGCTCACGGGTGCGCTCGACGCGATGGTCGTCGACTATCAGTGCATCATGCCCGCGGTCACCGACGTGGCGAAGTGCTTCCACACCGAGGTGATCTCCACCGCCGACAAAGCCAAGTTCACCGGGGCGACCCATATTTCCTTTGATCCCCGCCGCGGCCTCGAGATCGGCAAGCAGATCGTGCGCCGAGGCGTGGAAGCGTACAGCAACCGCAACCCGGAGCGGGTTCGCATTCCGGAAGGGACGGTCGAGATGATGGCCGGCTTTTCGGTGGAGGCAATCCTCGGTGCGCTCGGCGGTACCCCTGCGCCGTTGGTGGACGCGATCAAGGCGGGCAAGATCCGTGGCGCGGTGGGCGTCGTGGGGTGCAACAACCCGAAGATCCAGCAGGACTACGGTCACGTCATGCTCACGCGCCGGCTGATCGAGAACGACATCCTGGTGTTGGTGACTGGCTGCTCGGCCATTGCGAACGGCAAGGCAGGTCAGATGATGCCACAAGCCGCCGAAATGGCTGGCCCGGGGCTACGCGAAGTGTGTCAGGCCCTCGGAATTCCGCCGGTCCTCCACATGGGATCCTGCGTCGACAACACCCGCATCCTGGTGCTCGCGGCCGCGCTCGCCAACTATCTCGGCGTCGATATCTCGCAGCTGCCTTTGGCCGGCGCCGCGCCGGAATGGTATTCGGAGAAGGCCGTATCGATCGGTGCGTACGTGGTGGCGAGCGGCATCTACACAGTGCTCGGCGTGCAGCCGCCCGTGTTTGGTAGCCGAAACGTGGTCAAGCTGCTGGCCGGGGATTTGGACGACGTCGTCGGTGCCAAGTTCGCTGTCGAGGCGGATCCCGAGAAGACGGCGGTGTTGATCCGCAAGCACATCGAGGCGAAGCGTGCGGCGTTGGGCTTGGAGGCTCGCGATGTGTGACGACCTTCACGAAGGGCATGAGCACGGGCACCACGACCACAGGGGGCTCGTGCGACGTGCCCGACCCGAAGAGTTTCGGGTCGTCATCACCGGCAAAGGCGGGGTAGGCAAAACGAGCCTGACGGCCTTGCTGGCGCGGCTTCTGGCGAGGGACGCCTATCGAGTGTTGGCGCTCGATGCAGATCCGCAGATGAATCTTCCCTATGCCCTAGGCTTGCCCGTTGACCGCGCTCGCGGCCTGGTTCCACTCAGCGAGAATCCGGATTACGTCGAGGAGAAAACCGGCACGCGCCCTGGCTCGGGCTGGGGGCTTTTCTTTCGGCTCAATCCGAACGTCGATGACGTGGTCGAACGCTTCGGCGTCGTCGGGCCGGACGACGTGCGTCTGCTGGTGATGGGCAATACCGTGAAACCCGCCGCCGGTTGCGTCTGTCCGGAGAACTCGCTGTTGGCGGCGGTGGCCAATGCGGTCAGCTTGCGCCGTCGCGAAGCGATCCTCCTCGACACCCAAGCGGGCATCGAGCACTTCGGCCGCGCGCTGGCTCGGGGCTTCCGGCATGCGGTCGTGGTCACCGATCCCACCTTCAACGGGGTCCAGGTCGCCTTGCACGCCGCGCGCCTGGCACGAGAGCTCGGGATTCCCGCGATTCATTTGGTGGTCAACCGCGTGCGCGGCGATGCCGATGCGGCGCGTCTCGCCCAAGTCCTGGAGGACCAAGGAAGCTTCCCGTTCGCCACTCGACACATGCTCCCCTACGAAGAGGAGCTCCTCCGGAGCGAGCCTGATGTGGGGCCATTGCTCAGCAGTCCGGATTCGGCGTTCCTGCGCGCGGTCGGCGAGCTGCGCGATGCGCTGCTGCGTGTGGAGCTGGAGCAATGGCGTCAGGCATCGTAATCGTCGGCGCCGGCCCTGCCGGCATCACCGTGGCCGAGTTGCTGCGTGAGCACGACCGCGACGTCGCGATCACCATGCTGTCGTCCGAGCCGTTTCCCCCCTACGCACCGCCAGCCATGGCGGATCACTTCCTCACCGGGCGCGAGGACACCTTGTTCTGGAAGGGGCGTGATATCTGTGAGCGGCTGAACGTGGACTACCGCGCCAACACCCCTGTGACATCGCTTATACCCCAAGCGCACGAGCTGAGCGTGGCGGACGGATCGGTGCTGCACTATGGCCGACTGGTCATCGCGACGGGTGGGGGATTGCACGCACCCGTCGTCGGACACGACCTGCCTGGGGTGTACAACTTCAAATCGCTCTCCGCGGCTGAACAGCTGGTCGAGGGCGTCCGTGCCGGCCGCATCCGCAGGGCAGTCATCGTGGGCGCTGGCTTCATCGGGGTGGAGCTGGCGCTCCTTCTCCAAGATCTGGGCGTCGCGGTCACCATGGTCGAGAGGGAGAGTCGCCTTATGTGGCGGATGCTCGAGCCCGAAACCGCAGAGATCGTGCTCGAGAACGTCCGTGCGCGCGGTGTCGAGGTACGGCTGAACACCCGCGCCGAAGCCTTCACCGGTGACCGCGAGGTGACGGGGGTGAAGCTCGACTCCGGCGAGGAGCTCGATGCCGATGCCTATGTTGCTGCAACGGGTGTCAGGCCTGCCATCGACTGGCTGAAGGGATCAGGCGTCGAGACGAATTGGGGAGTTCTCGTCGACGATCTCCAGCGGACGAACGTCGCAGACATCTACGCTGCAGGCGACGTGGCGGAAACCAAGGACCGGATGACCGGAGAGCGTTTTGTCCATGCCATTTTTCCCAACGCCGTCGCTCAAGCGCGGGTCGTGGCCAACGGTCTACTCGGCTTCGAGGTTCCCTATGAGGGCGCCGAATCGATGAACAGCCTCAAGCACCTCGGCGTGGAGGTCATGGCCGTGGGATCGCAGACCGGGCAGGAAGAGTTGCGGTCGCGCAACGATGGCGCGCTGCGCAAGGTCTTCTTGAGTGACGGCCGTATCGTGGGCTTTCGCCTAGTTGGAGACGTCCGAGGGGCGGGTGTACTCCGGTCGCTGATGCTCCGCCGAGTGGAAGTCGGGCCGTTTCATGATCGCCTGCTGGATCCCCGTTTGGGCGCCACATGGTTCAGCGGCAACGTGCCGGTGCATGCAAGCTCGTTTTGAATCCAAACGGCGACCGCGCCTCCGGGGACCAGAAGTCAGTGGACCAAACGAGCATCGAAGCCCTTGGCCGATAAGGCCTCCAACACCTGCTCCGCCTCTTCTTCGCCGCGAAGCTGAAGGACCATGCTCACGATCGCCGCACGAGCGGAGGAGGCATCGAAGGCCCGCTGATGGCCGATCTCGATGATGTTGCTCTGCAGCTCGCCGATCAGCTGGGTGACTTGGCCAAGGGCGCCGGGGATGTCCGGCACCTCGACCTCGAGCCTCACCAGCCGGTGGCTGCGCACCATACCACGCTGTAGGACCGAGGACAGCGTCATCATGTCGATGTTGCCGCCGCACAGGATGGTTGCGAGGTTCTGGCCCTGGTACCGCTTCTTGTGCTTCATCGCTGCCGCGACGCCTGCCGCGCCGGCACCTTCGACGACGGTCTTCTCGATCTCGGCAAGGACGAAGATCGCCTGCTCGATGTCGTCTTCAGACACGAGGACGATGTCGTCGACGTGGCGTCGAATGAGATCCATCGTGAGGACGCCGGGTGACTTGACCGCGATGCCGTCCGCAACCGTGTCGTGGTTGGGGACCTCACTCGGGTCGAGACCATGAAAAGCATGGTGCGCGGCCGGGTAGCGCTCGCTTTGCACGCCCACGATCTGGATGCTGGGGTGCAGTGCCTTTGCCACGACGGCCACCCCGGAGATCAGACCGCCTCCTCCGATGGGCACAAGGAGGGTGTCGATTCGTGTCCCTGTCCCCAGCATCTCCAGTGCAAGCGTCCCCTGACCCGCAATCACCGCCGGGTCGTCATAGGGATGAACCAAGGCCAGGCCCCGTTGGCGTGCCAGCTCTCGCGTGAACGCCCGCGTTTCGTCGAACTGGCTCCCGTGCAAAATCACTTCAGCCCCATGCGCGCGCGTCTGCTCCACCTTGGGATTGGGCGTGGTCAGCGGCATGACGATGGTCGTCGGGATCCCAAGCCGCCTTCCATGATAGGCGAGCGCCTGCGCATGATTGCCCGCGGACATGGCAATCACGCCCTGTGCGCGTTGCGCTGGGCTCAGGCCCAGCAAGCGATGGAGCGCTCCTCGTTCCTTGAATGATGCCGTGAACTGTTGGTTTTCGAACTTCAGGTAGAGTTGCACGCCGATCAGTGCCGACAGCGTTTCGGAGAGCTCGAACGGAGTCCGCACGATGCTCGGCCGGATGAGCTCGTGAGCGCTCAGGATGTCATCGATGGTGACGGTCATGGTGAGCCGGATGGGCGCATCGACAGAAAACCCGCCGGAAGGAGGCTGGTGGCGAGCATCACTTCGTTGATGTCTCGGTGCTCTGACCAAGTGCGTGCTTCTCGATGCAGAGGATGGAGCCAAAAGGACTGGATCTCCCGACCGAGGGTGAGGTAGGGCGCGAGGGCCTCGATCTGCTCGCGTACTTCTGCGCCTCGAGACGAGCTCCCCTGGGTCGTTTCGACATCCCTCTCGATCCGCTCGACTGCGAAAAGCCCGATCGCGAGCCCGAGCTCCCGAAAAGCCAGGCGGCGAGAGGCGGGATACCTCAGATCGTTTTGCCGCAGATACTCCGGAAGACCTCGCAGCGCCGCAGCGAGCAAGTCGTGCAGCAGATCCGTTCCCTCAAGTGCCCCGAGCTGCATGAGCTGCGCAACGCGTGAAGCATCCGCCAGCAGTCCGCCCAGGCCCAGTGGGTCGGCGGTCGCCCAGTCTTGGCCTGCGATCATGGCGGCGAAGTCCGCCACCTCGTCCTCCAACCCCGGGCCGCTTGGGGTGCCCGGTTGCATTGACCGCGTCATTTGCAACTCCGTGCCCGTGATGAAGCCATCCAACGGGTCGTGATGGCCCATCGAAGGGACGAGCGGGCGCGAAAGATCGATGCTCATCTTCCAAACCATGCGTCGACCGCTTCGATCGGCATAGGTGAAAGCATCGTGCGACACCTTGGCGAGCTCCCGCGCCCAGGCGTTGAGCTGCGATCGCCCTGTCCTGCGGGATGCCTGGTCCAGGGCGTGCATCCATTTTGTCAGGTAATGGAAGTACTGCCCGTCCCGTTCCCACTCCAGTCGCTCATCGAAAGCTTCTCCGATCGCTCGTTCGGGGAGAGCCTTGCCGATTCGCAACCCGCCCCGAGTTGGGTGCGACGCACCTTCCTGCTCACCGAGTCCGCTGATCCATCCGGTTCGTGGATCATCGGCGCGATGGGTTCCAAGCACGTGATGCACTTGGTCGATCAAGCGAAGCGCGAGCGCCGTGTACCGCTCTTCGCCGGTCGCCTCGGTCAAGGCGAGTAGGTTGCAAACCGCAAAGGCGTCCGTCCATAGGTACCGACGCGGGGGGAGGTCGGAGACGAGCCCCGTGCGTTGTGCAAAGCGCATCATGAGATTGCTTGCTTCTTCGACGGCGCCCGGTGTCGGAATCGTTTCGCTGGTAGTCACGGTCTTGATCGCTCCGCCAACATACATGAGACCCCCCCACGAGGCACTTCGAGTGCTAAGGTCCCTCCGAGCCCAATGCCAAACCAAGACCGGGAGCCCAAATGGAGGAGACCTAGGCTTCGTCTCGCCATTCTTTATCTTCTCGTGGCCATCGTGGGAGGGTCGTTTCTGCTGCAGGTCTGGACTACCTACGAAGCTGTCGCGTCGATCCCTTACAGTGAATTCGAGACGCTGCTTGTAGCAGGAAAGGTCAAAGAGGTCGTCGTCACGGACGATGCCCTGCGAGGCGAGCTGACCGAAGCCATCGATGGAAAGACGCGCTTTGTGACCAATCGGGTCGATCCCGATCTGGCCCAAACCCTCCAAGCGCATGGGGTCGAGTATTCGAAGCAGGAGCAGAGCGCGCTGGTGCGAGGAATCGTCTCCTGGTCGTTGCCTTTGCTTCTCTTCTTGGGCTTTTGGTTTTTCTTGAATCGCCGGATGGCAGGGCTCGGCGGCCCTGGCGCCGGGCTCATGTCGGTCGGCAAGAGCAGGGCGAAAGTCTATATGGAGACCGATACGCGGGTGACCTTCTCTGACGTTGCCGGCGTCGACGAAGCCAAGCAAGAGCTCGAGGAAGTCGTCGCCTTTCTCAAGGACCCGGAATCCTATGGCCGGCTCGGCGCTCGTATGCCCAGAGGGATCTTGCTCGTGGGCGCCCCGGGCACTGGCAAAACGCTCTTGGCTCGCGCCGTCGCCGGGGAGGCAGGAGTTCCCTTCTTTTCGATCAGCGGGTCAGAGTTCGTCGAGATGTTTGTGGGGGTAGGCGCGGCACGCGTTCGAGATCTATTCGACCAGGCTCGCCAGCAAGCGCCCTGCATCATCTTCATCGATGAGCTCGATGCCCTCGGCCGAGCGAGAAATGCCCAGCCTTTCACGGGGGGCATGGACGAAAAGGAGCAGACGCTCAATCAGTTGCTGGTCGAGCTCGATGGGTTCGATTCGTCGACGGGCATCGTGCTCCTGTCCGCCACGAACCGCCCCGAGATTTTGGATCCCGCTCTGCTGCGTGCGGGCCGGTTCGATCGGCAGGTGCTCGTGGATCGGCCAGACCGCCGCGGCAGAACCGCGATTCTCAAGGTGCACGCGAAAGACGTAGCCCTCGGGGCCGAGCTTGATCTCGAAGAGGTGGCGGCCCTCACCCCTGGATTCACCGGTGCGGACCTGGCCAATCTGGTCAACGAAGCCGCCATCGTGGCCACGCGAAGAGGCGCCGACAGCGTGAGCTTGGAGGACTTCACAGCTGCCATCGAGCGCATCGTCGCTGGCCTCGAGAAGAAAAATCGTATCCTCAATCCACGTGAGCGCGAAGTCGTCGCATACCACGAAATGGGTCACGCGCTGGTAGCCCTCGTGTCGGAGCACTGCGATCCGGTGCACAAGGTGTCGATCATTCCACGAGGAGTTGGCGCGTTGGGATACACGATGCAGCGACCTACCGAAGATCGCTTCTTGATGACGAGCGAAGAGCTGCAGGAAAAGATGGCCGTCCTCCTGGGCGGACGCGCTGCGGAGCAGTTGGTTTTCGATCATGTGTCCACGGGTGCAGCGGACGACCTAGCGAAGGTGACCGACATTGCTCGCAGCATGGTGACTCGCTATGCGATGGTGCCCGAGCTCGGTCATGTTTCCTATGAGAGCGAATCGTCGGCTTTCTTGGGGGGAGGGGTCTCTCCTTTTCGAACGCGGGAGTATAGCGACGACACCGCTCGGGAGATCGACACCGCGGTCCGGGCCATGGTCCAGAGCGCCTTCGACATGGCACTCGCCGTCCTCAGCAAGGAGCGCGACACCTTGGAGAAGGGGGCGCGACTGCTGTTGGAGAAGGAAACCCTGGGAGAGGCCGAGCTACAGGCCCTATACGACGAAATCGAACAGAAGCGCTCAGAACCTGCGTCGGAGTGACGCTTGATTTCGAGGAGGCTGCGAAAGAGGTCACGATGAGCAGGACTGCACTACTGACGGGGGCTGCGGGCAAGGTGGGCAGCTACGTGATCGGGGCGCTGGCACGGCGGGGCATGGAGGTGGTGGCGACCGACCTCCATTCCGAGGGCATTCCGACCGGTGTTCGGTTCGAGGCCTGTGACCTGACCAATCCGAGCGCGGTGACACGACTCGTCGCGCTCGTGAAACCCGACGTCATCATCCACTGCGCCGCGATCGTGGCACCTATTGCCTATGCAGAGCCCGAGCTGGCCGAATCGGTGAACCTGGGAGGTGCCCAGCATCTGATCGACGCGGCAACGCGACACGTGCCTGGTGCGTTCTTCGTATTCGTGTCGAGCTATGCAGCGTTTGGCCCATGTGCACCGGGAGATCCGTTTCGGCGGTTGACCGACCCCTGTCGGCCTGATGACAACTACGGATTGCAGAAGCTCACCGTCGAGAGCTGGCTTCGCCATTCGGGCCTCCGCCAATGCTCGCTGCGGCTCGGCGCCGTAATGGACCTCCGCAATCTGATGCCCGAGCATCCCAGCTATCGTCCCTTCATCTTCATGGTGTCGCTCGATCAGCCCGAGCACGGGGTCGACGTGCGCGATGCTGCGCGCGCGATCGCCTCGGCGGCAGCGCAGCAGCCCGACGGCCATCTGTTTCTGATCGGTGGGGACCAGTCTTGGAAAGTGACCGCGCGTCAGTTGCGTGGCGAGGTGTTCGACGCCGTGGGCCTCACCATGCCTCCGGAGAAGGCGTTTCGACCGAGCCCCGATCTTTCGATCAGGGACGGCTGGTTCTACGAATGCTGGATGGACGAGAAATCCAGCGAGCAGATGCTCGGCTTCCAGCGCATCTCGCGAGGGGCATACATGGAAGAGCTTCGGACTCGGTCTCGTGTTCGCAAGCTCGCCTTGTCGCCATTTCGGCCCCTGGTATGGCGCGCCCTCGTCGCGGCTTCGCCGTACATGGGAAAGAACGCCATCGAGCCCGGTGCAACGCTCTGGGACGACATCGCCCGCGTCTACGAGCTCTCACCCGAGGTCGCTCGCAACCGCAGCAGCGATCCGCCGACCCCAGCTCCCTTTGTGGACTGATCGGCGGGGTGACGGTGATGCAATGTCGATATGTGCGCGCCGATGAGTCTGGATGATTGCCGGCGTCCGTCTACACTGAAGCAAGGCTGACCTGCAACCAAAGGCATTCTTGATGCGAGCGATTCTTCGCATGCACCGAAACGGCTGGCTCAAACGGATCTCGAAGAGCGCCGATCGTACGCTCGGCGAGGCCCTCCACGTCGGGCTCGCTCCGGGGGAGAGACCTCGAGATGGCTTGCCACCCTACTCGGTGCAGGGCTCGCGGCCATGTCACGCCTCGGCCTGGAGCCGGGCGAGAACTGCTCGGGTGAACGCCGGTCGCAAGTAGAAGCCGCGCGGCATCGTCCATTGTACTGCGCCTTCTTCGTCCGGAGCCCTTCGCCGGCTTCGCCCGTGAGGGGCCTTCGGACGCACTTGCAGGACCTCACCTAGGTGCCCGGTGATCTGTTCGACGTCACCGGCGGCGATCATGTCGGCGAGGCGCTCCCAGTCCGCGCGCATGAGCTGCCGCTCCTCCGCGTTGGGCGACCAGCGGTAGGCGCGTCCGACCCTCCGATCGCACAGTGGCACCTTCGATGCGGCCTCGATGGGGATGAAAAGCACTTTGGACAACTTCTTCAAGACCGTGCTTCGCTCCCAGTCGGTATCCGCCATGGCAGAGAGAGAGATCGAGCAGACGAAGGTCGACTCCGTCGGCTTGCCCGTGGCGTCGAGCGGAATCGTCTTGAGCTCGATCCCTAGCGTCACGAAATCTGGTTCCGCCCGCGACCCGGCCGTTGCGCCGAGCGCCTTCTCCAGAATCTGCCCGGCGATTCCCTTCGCTCGCGCCGATTCGTCTGGCACGTCGATGCCGACCCGTGCCCCGAGCTTTCCAAGCGTGAGCCCAGCGATGTCCCAGGCGCGGGCCAGCAACTCCTCCTCGGTCTTTGGCTCAGGAGACATGCGCGTTGCTGTTCGGGGCGAATCTGCGGTTCATCAGTTTGTCTTGTCCCAGATCAGCACCCCCAGGCCATCTCTCGCCTAGTGAAGCTCGCATACTTTGGCACCGAAGAGGCGTTCGAGACCGCTGAGGAGGGCATCGCTCGGGTCTACGAAGAGGCCCGTCTCCGCGAGGTTGACGCGCCAGTCGCCGGGGGAGTTGAGCTCGAGGGTGACCGGGCAGGGCCCTGGGTACTGCTCGAGCATCGAGCGGAGGGAGTCGAGCTTGCTCCGGTCGATGGTTTCGACGGTGAGGCGCACCGTGATCGATGTGGTTCGCTCTTGGAGCGCTTCACTCAGTAGCGTTGCCTCTTCAAGAAGAATTTTGGCTTCGGGTGCGGCGCTTTCGTCGTTGCGATCCTGTTCGTGCTTCACGCGACCGCTCAGCAGGATGGGCTCGCCCGACTGAAGCGCCTCCCGGATGCCCGGCTTTTCGAGGCACTTCGGGCGAACGATGACTTCGATGCGACCGAGGGCGTCCTCGATGTGGAAGAACGCCATCGTGTGCCCCATCTTGGTCCGGCGCTCACGGTAGCCCTCGACCGTGCCGCCGACGGTGATTTCGCGGTGGTTGACGAGCTGGGCCGCACTTTCGGTCGTCGCGTCGCAGAAGCGCAGCAGCTCGCCCCGATATCGGTCGAGAGGATGCCCCGACACGTAGAAACCGAGCGTGCTCTTCTCTCGAGAGAGTTGATCGCGCGAATCCCAGGCATCGAGTACGGGAAAGCTCCCCCCCGGGTGCTCGTAGGTCTGCGCTTCTTCCTCGCCGCCCATCAAGCCAAAGAGGCTCTCTTGGCCGCTCGAACGCTCCGCCTGGATGCGCTTGCCACGCTCGATCGCCGATTCGATCGCCACGAACGACTGCGAGCGATGCACGTCGATGGCCTGGTGCACCGTATCGAACGCGCCGCACTGGACGAGCGCTTCGATCACACTCTTGTTCACCCGCCTCAGGTCGACCCTTGCGCAGAAATCAAAGAGGTCGACAAAGGGGCGTTCGTGCGCCGGGCCACCGTCGGCTTCCGGCGCCCCGTGCCGCGCTTCGAGAATTGCCGCGACCGCCCCGGTGCCCACGCCTTTGATCGCGCCGAGCCCGAAGCGAATCTTCGGCCCCATCGGGTCGTGTACCTCGCCATTGTAGCAAACCGGCTTGTGACGAAGCCGCGCGACGTCTTGCGCGTCATCCGGGTTGTACACCACGGTGAACTCGATCTCAGATTCGTTGACGTCGGGCGGCAAGACCGTAATCCCCATCGAGCGCGCTTCGGCGACCGTGCGAACCACCTTGTCGATCTTTTCTTTGTCGGCCGTCAGCGTCGCGCAGGTGAACTCGACCGGGTAGTGCGACTTGAGATAGGCGGTTTGATAGGTGATCAGCGCATAGGCCGCCGAATGGCTCTTGTTGAAACCGTACCCGGCGAAGTACGCCATCAAGTCGAAAACCTCCTCGGCCTTTTCCTGAGTGTGCCCGCGGCTCATCGCGCCCTCGATGAAGATCGCCTTTTGCGTGTCCATCTCAGAGGCCTTCTTCTTACCCATGGCGCGCCGCAAGAGATCTGCGCCACCGAGCGAGTACCCTGCCATCTCCTGGGCGATTTGCATGACCTGCTCCTGGTAGACGATGACGCCGCGCGTCTCCCGGAGGATGCCTTCGAGCGAGGGGTGCGGGTACTGAACCTGCTGCCGCCCGTGTTTGCGATGGACGAAATCCTTGTCCATCTGCGCACCCATCGGGCCTGGGCGATAAAGAGCCACTGCGGCGACGATGTCGTCGAACCGATCGGGCCGAAGTTGCTTGAAGAGGTTCTGCATGCCGCTCGACTCGAGTTGGAACACGTTGGTCGTCTCGCCCGACTGCAGAAGCGCATAGGTCGCATCGTCGTCCATCGAGATTTGATCGATTCGGAACGGCTCGCCCTGGCGGTCGGGGCGCCTGTCGATCAGCTTGGTTGCGATGTCGATGACGGTGAGCGTTCGAAGCCCGAGGAAGTCGAACTTCACGAGGCCCGCCGCCTCCACGTCATCCTTGTGGTACTGCGTGACGTAGACGTCCTTTTCGGGACAGAACACCGGCACGTGGTCCCAGATCGGACCCTCGCTGATCACGACCCCGGCTGCGTGCATGCCCGCGTGCCGAGTGAGGTTCTCGAGCGCTTGCGCCGTATCGAGCAGCTCGTGCGCCTGCTTGTCTTGCTCGTAGGCGGTCTTGAGTCGGGCTTCCTGCGCGAGCGCGTCACCGATTGCGACGCTCTTTCCGCCGACCGGCTCTGGAATCATCGTGGCGATCAACCCTGCCTCGCCAGGCGTCATACCCATGACGCGCCCCACGTCTCGTACGACGCTTCGGCTCTTGAGCTGATGGAAAGTCGCGATCTGTCCGACGCTCGCCTGGCCATACTTGTCGCGCACGTACTGAATGACGCGGTCGCGCTGGTCCATGCAGAAGTCGATGTCGAAGTCCGGCATCGACACCCGCTCCGGGTTCAAGAACCGCTCGAAAAGAAGTCCGTGCTTGATCGGGTTGAGGTCGGTGATTCGCAGCACCCAGGCGACCAAAGAGCCAGCTCCGGAACCGCGCCCAGGTCCGACCGGGACGCCGTTATCCTTCGCCCAGTTGATGAAGTCCTGAACGATCAAGAAGTACCCGGCGAAGCCCATTTTCAAGATGACGTCGAGCTCGAGCTCGAGGCGGCTGTGATAGGGTCCCTGTTCGAAGGATTCGCCACGCTCGCGCATTTCCACCATGCGCCGCGCGAGGCCCGCGACCGAGAGCGCGCGCAAGTAGTCCTCTTCACTCGCCCCACCGGGTACCGAAAATCGCGGTAGCCGCGGGTCTGCGAGTGGCGTGGCCTGGCCCGCGCACATTTCGGCTATTAGGAGCGTGTTCGTCGCCGCATCGGGGACATGCGCGAAGAGGTTGACCATCTGCTCGGGCGTTTTGAGGTAGAGCTCGGAGGAGTGATGGTGTACTGCCTCCATCTCGCGCACGCTGCGCCCCGCGCCGATACATTGAAGCACTAGCTGCGCGTGCGCGGATTGACGCTCGAGGTAGTGGCAGTCGTTGGTGCCCACCAGCGGTAGGTCGAGCTCCTTGGCAAGCCGGCCGAGAACTTGGTTGAGCGGTCGGTTCTCGGGGAAGCCGTGGTCCTGTATCTCGATGAAGAAGTAGCCCGGGTCGAACGAATCACGGAGCTTCGCGATCGCCTCACGGCCGACTTCCGGCCCCTTGTTGAGGATTTCCTGCGCGACATAACCGCCCATGCAGGCGCTCATCCCTACGACGCCTTTGCTGTGCTTCTGAAGAGCCTCGAAATCGATGCGCGGCTCATCATGGATCGCCATCCCATCGACCCAGCCGGTGCTTACCAAGCGTACCAGGTTCTGGTAGCCCTCCTGCGAGCTGGCGAGCAGCAGTAAGTGATGGAGCTCGTGATTGCTGGGGTCGCGCCGGTCGCCGGACGTGAAGCTCACTTCGCAGCCGAGTATCGGCTTGACCTTGGTCTTCGTGCACGCGCGCACCAGTTGGACGGCCCCGAACATGTTGCCGTTGTCGGTCAGGGCGACCGCGGGCATGTCCATTTTCCCGACGCTCTCGACGAGCTGCGGAATCCGAATGGCCCCGTCCAACATCGAGAACTCGCTGTGAACGTGCAGGTGAACGAATTCGGCGCCCATGAACGGGCTGACTCTACTGCGCCAGGCAGACCGAATCCACCGGACAGTCGCTCAAAGCAACAAGTCGAGGAGCGCGCCCATGTGTGCTCGCCTGCGTTTCCGGTCCGCTTCGGTGAAACGCTCCTCCCCGAACAGCCTCTTGATGGCGGGGTCGCGAAAGAAGTAGACGACCAGCGCCCCGAGTATCGACACGTATACATCGCGCGGGTCTCGCCCGGGCTCGGTCGATGGGGCTTTTGCCGGCAGGGTCGCGAGGGCTCGCGCCATCCCGTCGTAGAAGTCTTTCATCGAGCGTTCCACGCGGTCATCGCCCGAGGCCATCTCCCAGAGCATGATCCGCACCTGATTGGGGTATTCCCAGAACAGATCGAAGCTTTGCAGGACGAGGTCGCGCGCCGAAACCACGGCTCCATCGGAAGCCAGCCGTTCGAACAGGCGGAGATGGCGGCGAAAGAGACGCCCGACCACTTCTTCGTACAGCCGATCCTTGGAGTCGAAGTAGTAGTGAAGCAGCCCGTGTGTGACCCCGGCGCGCTCGGCGATCGCCACCATTCGGGTCCCATGGAAACCGTGCTCTGCGAACTCGTCTTCGGCAGCGTTTAGGATGGTGAGCCGGGTTCGCTCCGGGTCCGCGTCTTTGGGTCGTCCCATCGCTACTTCGCCTCGCCGCAGAAGTACGCCGCGGCCGTCTCGTAGGCGCGCGCAAAGTCGTTGTCGAACGGGTCGTCGATCTCGTAGAGCGCGCCACCAAAACCCAGAAGAGCCACGACGATCATGGCCGCCCCTGCGCTGACCGGAATCCAAAAGCCCGGGCCTCGACGCATCGCTTGCGGCGCGCGGATGCCGAGTACGCCCAGCGCCACCGGAACGCCGTAGAGTAAATGGTAAAGGCCAGCGATTCCGAGCAGCGCGTAGTACGGAAAGAAGAACCAGGGCAGGTAGTGGAGGGAGAACGACACGCCCCCAAAGAACGGCGGCGCATCGACGAGCAGCGCAGGCAGCCGGGTCGCCGCCATGTGGCCGAACACGAAGAGGGCGAGGCAATAGGCTGCATACCGGTGGAGCCGGAGTCGAAGCGGAGGCTTTGCCCTGCCACCGCGCCGTCCGCGGATGCGCAGCACGCCGGCGCCGGTGTGAACGACGAGGGTCGTGACGAGGGCGACCTCGAGGAGCGGCCACTGGTAGAAGCGCCGAACCGAGCGCTGGAAGCCGTCGTATAGATCGGGTCCCAGCACCGCGAGGGCGGTATTGCTGAGGTGAACCAGGGCGAAGAGGGAGAAGAGGAGTCCGGAAACCGCCTGGATTCGACTGAGTCGCTGGTTATTCACAGTGTTGTTAGTAACAGTGCTGTGAATAATCGTCAAGCGAGGCCTCTATCGAGGCTCTACACGGCTGATTTCAATCCGCGAGGACGGGCTTGGCGGCTTGCGCAGGAGGGCCTCCGTGCTACTCCGGGCCCTCCAAAGCCCAGAAAACCTGGTGTCTTGGTGCGAAGGTGCACCTGATGAGCAAGTCCCCCCTATCGATTGTGAAAGCGCGCTTCGGAGAGGACCCGAAGAAGGCGAAAGAGAAACTGGTCGCTGCCGTCAAGAAGGTCGCTGGCAAAGACCTCTGGCTCGAGCGCTTGAGCGAAGAAAAGGGCTTGGATCACGTGTCCAACAAGAAGCTCCTCCATCTCGAGAAGGTCTTCGAAGCGGTCAGCAAGAACGTCGGTTCCCGTGAGAAGCTCATCGGCGAGATCGCCAAGCTCCAGGGCCGGGCGAAAGACGAAGACTACAAGGCCAGTTTGGGTGAGCAGTCGACCCCGGCCTTGTGGGATCGGTTCCAAGCTGTACAATCGAGCGCATCCGGCAAGCCGGAATCGAATTGAAGCACTGCCTCGGCACGGCGCCGTTTCAGCTGCACAGTGAAAGAGTTGACCATGAGTAAGAGACTGTTTTGCGGGGGCCTGGCCTGGGCCACGACCACTGAAGACCTTCAGGATGCATTCGCCCCGTTCGGTGAGGTTACAGACGCCAAGGTTGTAAGCGATCGCGAGACCGGACGTTCGCGTGGCTTCGGGTTCGTGACCTTCAGTACGGAAGAGGCCGCTGCGGCAGCCCGCGATCAGATGGACGGCGCCTCGCTTGGCGGCCGTACCATTCGCGTCGACCTTGCGCGCGAGCGTGAGGGCGGCGGCGGCGGCGGCGGCGGTGGTGGTGGCCGCGGCGGGTACCGACGCTAGACGTCTAGCGTTGCAGGAGGCCGAAGTACCAAGACAGAATCGCGTCTCCGGCGAGAAGGTACTCGAGAGCGCCTAGGGCAAGAAACGGCCCAAATGGAAGCTTGAGTTGTCCGAAGCGACTGGCGTCGGGCTCCTCGGGCGCCTCGATCACTTCCCCATCGATGACGCGTTCGTCGATCTCCGGCATCAGTTTTCGCCCGGTGACCAGGGCGAAGGCCGCGAACAGCAGCCCTTGCAGGGACCCCGCGACAACGCTGAAGAGCGCGCCTTTCCACCCCAGAAACGCGCCGATCATGAGCAGGAGCTTCGAATCCCCTTCGCCCATGCCCCGGCGCCCGGCGATGTGCTCGTAACCCCAGACGAAGACCAACTGCACCACGAGGTAGGCGGCACCTGCGCCGACCGCGGAGGACCAGAGTCCAGGCTCGGTGCGAAGCGGAGCGCTCATCAGGCCGAGCGCCGCGCAGGGCAGGCTCACCTCGTCGGGGATCTCGAGCCATTCGAGATCGACGAAAGTGGCGATCAGGAGTCCGCCCGCAAACACGAAGTAGAGAATCGTTTCGATGGTGGCGTGAAGGAGAAGCGTTCCCGGAGGAGCTCGGACGATCCAGATCTCCGAAATCGCAACGCAAAGGACTGCGGTCAGAAGCTCGACGAGCGGATAGCGTGGCGAGATCGCAGTGCCGCAACAGGAGGCCTTTCCGCGCAAGAAGAGCCAGCCGAGAATCGGTACGTTGTTCCACACCCGAATCGGCTCCCCACAACCGGGGCAATGACTCGGCGGACGTACCACCGACATGCCCCGCGGCCAGCGGTAGATCGCGACGTTGAAGAAGCTCCCCCAGGCGGCACCCCACGCGAAAGCCACCAGCCAGACGAACCAGCGCGCTACCTCGGCTGCAAGCATCATCCCATGCTACCAGCCACAAGGCGCCTGTCCCCTTTTTGGACCCCAGTTGCAGCGGGGCGTTCAGGGTGCGATTGAAGGGGCTGGAAATGACTCACGACCAAACCAGAACCGCCCTTCGCGATTGCAAGCGAATGGTGGTCAAGATCGGCAGCCGTGCGCTCTGCGCCGAAGGGGGCCGGTTCGCACAGGTGGCCACCCAGGTCGCGACCCAGTTGACGGCAGGTCGAAAGGTCGTTGTCGTCTCCTCGGGTGCAGTCGCAGTCGGCAAGGAGCGGCTCGGGCTGACCGAGCGCCCCAAGAAGATTTCGCTGCTTCAGGCAGCAGCCGCGACGGGGCAGTCCTTGCTGATGCGCGCCTACGAAGATGCGTTCGAGCGACTTGGAATTCACGTGGCGCAGGTCCTGCTGACTCACGACGTAGTCACGGACCGAGATCGCTATCTTCACGCACGCCAGGCGATCGATGAGCTTCTCAAGCTCGGTGTGGTTCCGATCATCAACGAGAACGATACCGTGTCGATCGATGAGCTCCGCTTCGGCGACAACGATCAGCTCGCCGCGATGGTCTGCACCTTGGTAGGCGCCGACCTGCTGGTCTTGTTGAGCGACGTCGTTGGCATTCTCGATGATCAAGGCACGCGGGTCTCGCTCGTGCGCGAAGTTTCGGACGTCGAAGGGTTCATCAAGCCGTCCGAGGGCGACGTGGGGCTCGGCGGGATGCAATCGAAAGTCGAGGCCGCGCGACGTGCCACACTGCATGGTTTGCCGGTCGTCATAGGTCCGGCGGGATCGCCAGGCTTCCTGGAGGCGCTGATGCAAGGCGAAGATGTGGGAACGCTGCTGCTACCGCACGGTTCGCCTCTGCCGAGCCGAAAGCACTGGATCGCGTACACGCTCAAGTCGCGTGGGCGCATCGTGGTCGACGCCGGCGCATGCCGCGCGCTCGAGAAGCATCATTCGAGTCTCTTGCCGGCAGGCGTCGTTTCGGTGGCGGGGTCGTTCAAGGTCGGGGACGCAGTGTCGATCGTCAACGAGTCGGGAATCGAGCTTGCGCGTGGTCTCGCGCGGTACGGTGCCGACGAGGTTCGTGTTCTGGCAGGCGGACACAGTCAGCAGATCGCAGAGCGAATCGGAAGTCACGCAGGCGACGAAGTCGTGCATCGGGACGACATCGTTCTGACCAAGAATGGGGCCTGAGCAGCCCGGCTCCCGCTTGCGGGAAAAGGTGCTACCGTCACCGGCTATGAGCGATGACCTGACCGCGCTCGTCAGGGGCCTGGCCCAACGAGCCAAAGACGCTTCTCGGCTGATTGCGAACGCAAGTACCGAGCAGAAGAATGCCGTCCTGCGCCGAGCGGCCGAAGAGCTGCGCGGCGCGGCTGGCAATCGCGTGATCGAAGCGAATGTCAAAGACATGCGTGCAGCCGAAACCATGGGCCTCTCGAAAGCGATGCTCGATCGCCTGCTGCTCGATCGGAAGCGTCTCGATGGCGTCGCTGACGGCCTCGACCAAGTCGCCGCGCTCCCCGATCCAGTCGGCACCGTCGTCGAAGAACGTGTGCTCGACAACGGCCTTCGCGTCGGCAAGATGCGCGCACCGCTCGGGCTCATCGGGATCATCTACGAATCTAGGCCGAACGTGACGGCAGACGCGGCCTCCCTCTGCCT
Source organism: uncultured delta proteobacterium (assembly GCA_963699755.1). Lineage (GTDB taxonomy): Bacteria > Myxococcota_A > Polyangia > Polyangiales > Houyiibacteriaceae > SG8-38. The sequence continues at coordinate 218,903 of CAVOVB010000010.1, read as the reverse complement.
CAAGAGTGGGAACGCGGTCCTGCTTCGTGGCGGCAAGGAAGCGTTTCACAGCAATTCGGCGATCGCAGAGGTGTTCACGAAGGCGCTCGGGGCGGAGGGGCTGCCCCCTGCGGCCGTCACGCTCCTTCCTACGACGGATCGACAAGCGACTTTGGTGATGATCGGTCTTGATGGTATCCTGGACATGGTTATACCAAGGGGTGGAGAAGGATTGATTCGGTTCGTCGCCGAGCACGCTAGAGTTCCTGTCATTCAGCACTACAAAGGTGTATGTCACGTCTTTATCGACCGAAGCGCTGACCCAGAAATGGCCATCCAGATCGCCCTGAACGCCAAAGTGCAGCGTCCGGGCGTCTGCAACGCGATGGAAACGCTCCTGGTCGACGCCGACCTCGCGCCAACTTTCCTGCCGAAGCTCGGTGCGGCGATGGCTGCTGAAGGCGTCGAGATCCGGGCAGACGATCGCGCAATCGCGTACTTGGCCGGAGCGAAGCGGGCGAGCGACACGGATTGGGACACAGAGTACCTCGACTTGATTCTCAATGTAGGGGTCGTCGATGGAATCGATGGTGCGCTCGCGCACGTGGCCGAGCACGGCTCGAATCACACCGAGGCGATCGTCACCAAGGACAAGGCCAACGCCGATCGCTGGTTGCGAGAAGTCGATGCGAGCCTCGTTCTCGTCAATGCGTCGACTCGCTTCAACGACGGATTTGCGCTCGGCCTGGGCGCCGAAATCGGAATTTCGACAACAAAGCTCCATGCGTATGGTCCAATGGGCCTGGCTGAGCTCTGTGCTCTCAAATGGGTCGGCCAAGGCGACGGCCAAGTTCGGCAGTGAAGGAGGAGACTAGTTGGCCAAACAAGCAGAAGGCGCACAACTGGACGCGAACACGAGCTCCGCTACGAACAAAGACCAACTAGTCGGCCGCGAGCTGGCTTTGAAGGTCGCCGAGGCGGCGCTCGAGAAAAAGGCAGCGAGGATCGAAATCATCGATGTCCGGGGCAAGGTCGACTACACGGACTATGTCGTGGTGATGAGCGGGCGAAGCGATCGCCAGGTCGCAGCGATCGCACGTGGCATCGAGGAGGACCTCAAGCACAAGTATGGTTCGCGCTGCTCAGGTGTCGAAGGGCTCCCGCAGGGCAAGTGGGTGCTGCTTGATTTCGGTGATGTCGTCGTGCACATCTTCCATCAGGACACCCGCGGCTACTACGACCTCGAAGGGCTCTGGCTAGATGCCGAACGCGTGCAGTTCGAAGGCCAAGAGCCCGACGAAGGCTTTAGGTTCCCCTAGACCCAGGTCGTGCGCGTACGCATCATCGCTGTTGGAAAAGCAAAGGACCGCGCTCTGCGGTCATTGCTCGGCGACTACTATGCGCGCATCGGGCGCTACGCAAAGCTCGAAGAGATTGAGCTCAAGGACGGGGACGTCGAAGAGCTCGCGGAACGATTCGCCCGGCACATTCCGGATCGCTCGAGGGTCATTGCGCTCGAAGTCGAGGGGCGCTCCTTGAGCAGCCGAGACCTCGCGACCTGGTTGGGGCATGCCGAAAACGACTCGGTGCAATCAGTGGTCTTTCTAATCGGTGGCGCGTACGGGCTTCCGCAGCAGCTCTCGAAGCATGCGGATCTCAGTCTGTCGCTCTCAGCGATGACACTGCCGCATCGGCTCGCCCGCCTGTTTCTGGCCGAGCAAATCTACCGGGGTTTTTCGATTCTCCGTGGGGAGCCTTACGACCACTAGCGGGGCGGAGATAGTGCCAGCGCCGGCGTCGGTTCCATCGCAAGGGTCCGGGAGGGCAACGGGCTAGGCGACAGTCCGATACATCGCCATGCCCCATCTCCTCCACGGCTTGCTAACCTTGCTGGCGCCGAATCGGTGCCCAGGATGCGATGAAGTATCGGATGTCGCCGCCGTCTTTTGCGCTTCATGTTCAGTGCTCGCCCAGCGCGCCTCCGAACCGAGCGCGATCTTCGAGTATGGCGGTCCCATCGCGGATGCGATTCAGCGCTTCAAGTACGATGGTCGCAGTGAGCTCGCTGCGGCACTCGGAGCGCTAATGGCTGCTCATGCGCAACGACTAGCTGGCCATGTCGATGCAGTCGTGCCGGTTCCCCTGCATTGGCGCCGGAGACGCTCACGCGGCTACGATCAAGCTGCGCTTCTTGCGAAACCTGTGGCGAAGGCGCTCGATGTTCCTCTGCTGCTTCGTGGCCTTCGTCGGGTTCGCAACACGCCGAGTCAGGTCGATCTGCCACATCGTGAACGACAAAGAAACATCGCTGGAGCATTTGCGCCTCGGCGACTGCGAGGCCTCCCGCGGGTTCTTCTAATCGACGACGTCAGAACCACCGGGGCAACCTTGCGGGCGGCCTCGAAAGCCCTGCGAGCTGGAGGTGTCTTGGAGGTGAAAACCTTGGTCTTGGCGACTCGCGTTCTTGCTCAGGCGACGTAAAGTCACAGCGTGCGGTCTATCGTCTTTGCATGCGCAGTCGTGATCGGATGCGCCAAGTCCGAGCAGGTCCAAGACCCATTGGACTACCTGCGGATCGGCGTGGACCCTCGCCAGGAAGCGAATGCGATCATCGAAGACCTTCGCAATCACGGATTCACGCTTGGCCGGCGGATCGACGAACGATACTACGTGGCCTTTGGTGCGAAGCGTGGCCCCGACTCGACAGTCCGTGTCGTCACCTCGCGGGGGCCTGCCCTCTCAATACAGGTTCCCGATGTTCGCTGGCTCGAATGGCTCTGGGTGGAGCTCGCGCCCGATCCTCGCCCGGACTTCGACCGGGACGGGCAGCGCGACATCGTGGTGGCGATTCGAGAGCGCGGGAGGACCTGTCTGGTTTGGGCTCAAGTCAGTCCCGAGGGCTTCGTGTCGGAGGTCTTCCGACCGAGCCCCGATTGGGGCGAGCTCCCCTGCGTGATCGAGATCGATCCGTCATGGCCGCGCCTTCTTCTCGAGGTGACGGTTCCCGGCGCGCCGACCCGCGACGCGCGTGTTCGGTTTCCGGTCAGAGCGACGGTTCGTGGCTGGACGCCCGATGACTCACCTTCCGTCGTCGCCGATTGGGACCGCGAGATCGAGAAGCGGAAGCGGGCTCTTGGAGACGCCGAGACGCGCGGCGATTCGCCCGCTGCCGCGCGCTTCAAAGCGGAGCTCGAATGGCTCGAACGGCTTCGCAAAGGCGGAGACGCCGTGCTAGAGCCGGCAGGCGATGGCGAAGAAGCGCGTTGACAAAGGTGTCCCAGGGATGGAGCTCCTGGTGTGCCGGAACCCAATGGCCGCCAAGCGATACGACATCGAGGAGCGGCTCGAGGCCGGAATGGTACTCTACGGTACCGAGGTGAAGAGCCTGCGGGCCCGCCGCGCCAACCTCGAGGGCGCCTACTGCCGAATCGATGCCGACGAGCTCTTCCTCTACGGCATGCACATCGCGCCCTACGAAATGGGAGGCCATGCGGGTCACGAGACGCAGCGCCGTCGAAAGCTGCTGGTGCACAAGCGTGAAATCGAAAAGCTCCGCGGCCGGCTGACGATGCGCGGGTACGCGCTGATTCCCCTTCAGGTGTACTTCAAGAACGGTGTCGCGAAGGTTCAGCTCGGCCTGGGCCTGGGCAAGAAGAAGGGCGACGAACGCGAATCGATCCGTCGCCAGGAAGACCTGAAGGAAGCGCGGGCAGCGATGCAGCGGCGAAAGGGTTGAGCCGTGAAGCTTCGCTTGGAGAGCGGCGAGGACGCCGAGGCGATCGACTTCGATCGAGACCTCATGAAGCTCCTGAGCCCGCGAGCATTCGCGCCGGGTTCGCCGATTCGCTTCAGGGCAAGCAGTGATGCGGGCGACCGGATCTTCGAGGGCAGGGTGCTCGGCGCGAAACGCGTCGACGAAACGCATTTCGAAGTCCGGATGCGCTTCGTCAACCTACGCCGAGAAGATCGAGAGCTGCTGGCGAGCAGACTCGGAACCTGAGCTGCCGCCGGGAGGGCGCTAGGCCTTGGCTCGCTTGTCGAGCTCTCGAAACACCGAAGCCTTCACCGCTTCGAACTCGCTTGGGAGACTCACTGGCGTATTGGGGTGCTTGCTCTCGACCCCAGGGATTTCGTTCTCGTGATAGCGAATCTTGAACTGGGTGAACTTCAGGCCGTTGGCGGTGGAGATGACCACGACGCGCTGCCCGGGTTCGATCATGCCCTGGGCGCGAAGCTTCTCGAGGGCTGCAAGCGCAACGCCGGTGTGGGGGCAGGTATAGCTGCCAGCCCGGTCTGCCGCCGCCGACGCTTCAGCGAGCTCTGACTCACTCGCCTGTTCGACCACGCCATCGAACGCCTCGAGCGCCCGAATCGCTCGGCGGACACTCACGGGATTGCCAATTCGGATGGCGCTGGCCTCGGTCGGGCCGGCGGTGATTGGTTCGAAGCTGTCCCAGCCTTGCTTGTACGCCCGATAGAGGGGATTGGCTTGTTCGGCCTGCGCCAGGCAGATCCGTGGCCGCGTCGAAATCAGACCAAGCTCGAGCATCATGTTGAAGCCCGCGCCCAGCGCGGCGACGTTACCGAGATTGCCACCTGGAATGATCACCCAGTCGGGTGCTTTCCAGTCGAACTGCTGGACAATCTCGATGGCGACCGTCTTTTGCCCTTCTAGTCGAAGAGAGTTCATCGAGTTCGCGAGGTAGATGCCCTGTTCGGTCGTGAGCTTCTGGACGATCTCCATGCAGCCGTCGAAGTCGGTATCGAGCGCGCAGACGAGTGCGCCGTTGGCCAAGGGCTGAACGAGCTGCGCTGTGGTTACTTTGCCCTTCGGCAGCAAGACCACCGAGGGGATCCCTGCGGAGGCGCAATACGCCGCAACCGCGGCCGAGGTGTCACCAGTCGATGCACATGCGATAGCACGAATCGGTTGCCCGTCTTCAATCGCCTGTTTCACCGTGCTCACCAGGACGGTCATGCCGAGATCCTTGAAGGAGCCCGTGTGACTGTTGCCGCAGTTCTTGATCCACACATCGTCGAGGCCGAGGGTTTTGCCGTAGCGCTCCGCCCAGAAGAGGTTGGTTCCGCCTTCTGCCATGGACACGACGTTCTCGTCACGCAGCATGGGCTGCACCCACTCCTTCTTGCCCCAGACTCCGCTACCGTACGGCCAGTCCCGCGTCATCCAACGTTGATCGAAAAGCTTGCTCCAAGAGGAGCCGCTTCGGGTCTTCAAAGCTTCCATGTCGTGCTGGACTTCGAGGAGCTCTCCGCAGCTCGGGCAGGAGTAGATCACCTGAGTGAGAGGATAAGACCCGCTGCAACCGGCGACGCAACGAAAGGATGCGCTGTAACTCATGGGAGCGGCAGTATAGGCGGTTCGTCGAGCCGCGCACCTCGCCTCCGCCCGCGCTCAGCCGCTGCGCTTTCCAAAGGGGGCCGGCATGAGCGAGAAGGTGGGGGTGTCGGGCCTACTAGCGAGCTCCTCGAGGTGTGCCATCACCGAAGGGCGCTTGGAGGCCACCTCATGGAAGCGCCGGGCGGACATCCGAAGGACCAAGACATCGGAGGCGGCCATCACCGTGAAGGGCGACGGAGCTTGGGTCAGAATCGAGTGCTGACCGAGCGCCCGGCCTAGCTTCAGCCTGCCGAGCTCTTCGCCTTCCATCCCGATCGCGATCAACTCGCCGACCATGGGGACGTAGAGGCCATCGGCCCTCCTGCCCGCCTTCAAAATCGCGGTCCCCCGAGCGGCGCGGCGTACCTCGAACATCGCCGTGACCTCCGAGCGCGTGCCGTTGTCGAGCCCCGCAAACATTGGGTCAGTGCGAACCAACGTCGACACCAGACGTCGGCCCAGAACCTCCAGTAAGACTTCGTCCAGAGGGGGGTGCTCCGCGACGAGCCGATCGAGCAAGAGCTTGCTGATTCGGAGCGCGCTGACCTTCGTTCGCGCCGTCACGTCCCCTTCGTAGCGAACGCGTTCGAGCAGACAGGAGATGCCGACGACGTCGCCTTCCGAAAAGATCATCGCGTCTTCATCGGCGGCTCGAATCAGCTGCACGCTACCGTCGACGAGCACGTAGAGCGCATCGGCGGTCGTGCCGCGCTCGATGAGATTCTCGCCCGGCTCGAGATTCACGAGGCGCGACTCTTTGACCATCTTGGCCAAGATCGACTGCGGGACCTCCGCGAACAAGGGCACCGACGGAAGTTGGGCGAGGTGCTCCGGCGTCGGTCGCTCGTGGAGGCCGTCCTCGTCCAGTGCGAGCCGGTCCTGCAGCTCCGCGTCCGAGATGTCGAGCGCGAGTGTCGGACGGCGAGGGTCGGGGGGCCTCGTGAATCGGAGCGCCTCATCCAGCGCAGACTCGTCCGCGATCAGCGGAAGCGCGTCGGCCGAAATGCGTTTGGTCTTGGTCTGCGTGATCTCTTGGCTGTCAGCCTCTGGCTCTAGATTGGCCGTGACGACCGTCGACCTCGTCGAGCGGTGGAGCCTGCGCGCGGTGTCCGGATTCACGCGCGAGAGGACTTCGTCGCGCTCCGGAACGATGCCCATCACCACCTTGGCCATCGCCGCCGCGCGGGCCACGAAACCTTGTTGCGCATAGAGGTCGATTGCGTGCTCATAGGCCTCGACTGCATCGTGGGGTCGTCCTAGACGCTTCAGGAGGTCGCCTTTACGATGCGGCCAGCGAGCTTCGTGGGGCTCCACCTCTTCGAGTGCCTCGTACAGGCGCAGCGCTTCCGTGAGCCGCTCCCTACGCAGGGCGCTATGCAGTTTTTCCCGGAGCTTCCGGCTTGGACTACCCGACACTACCTTACAACCTTATACCGATCGGGCGCCGCAGCCAAAGCGGTGGGCCGCTACCCAATCGCTGCTACGCTTGCCTCGACGCCACCTAGCATGAAACTATTCATCCGCCTTGTCCGTGCCCAACTCACCTTTGGCGTCATTCTCGCCAGCTACTTGGTGCAATTGGGCCTCCTGAAGGTTTTCCGACGCTGGCGTCACGATCGCGAGACAGGGCGCGAGGAGCCCGTCGTCCCCGCCTGGCTGGCACGACGTCAGTTCCGGGTCGACGAAAACAACTCGAAGCGAATGCTCGCGGGGATGCTCAAGCTGCGGGGGGTCTACATCAAGTTGGGGCAGGTCTTGTCGATCATGGGCGGCTTCCTGCCGTCGGTCTACATCAAGCGTCTCGAGACTCTCCAGGACGCCGTTCCGCCGCACTCGTTCGACGAGATCGAGCAGGCTTTCATCGAGAGCCTCGGCGGCCCACCTGAGGCGTTTTTTCGAAACATGGAGCGTGAGCCGGTTGCAGCGGCCTCCTTGGGGCAGGTGCACGTCGCCTACATGGACGACGGCCGCAAGGTCGCGGTCAAGGTCTTGTACCCTGGGATTCGCGACATCGTCCGTATCGACATGCGCGTGGTCAAGCTGATGGTCCGCGTCTACAAGTGGTTCGTCCCCGTGCAAAACATAGAGGCGGTTCACTCGTCGCTCGTCGACCTCTTGCGTCGCGAGACGGACTATTTGCACGAGGCTGATTGTATGCGCCGCATGTCCGCGAACTTCGCTGACGATGATCACATTCTGTTCCCCGAAGTGATCGCGGAGGCCACGACTCGAGACGTGCTCACGATGACCTTCATGGAGGGCATCAAGATCACACACGTAGACGCGATTCGGGAACGCGGGGTCGATCTGCACAAGCTTGCCGAGCGGCTCGTGAAGAGTTTCTACAAGCAGCTCTTCGTCGACCGCTTTTTCCATGCGGATCCACATCCGGGCAACTTCCTCGTCCAACCGGTAGCAGGCTCCGACGACGCCAAGCTCGTGGTGCTCGACTTTGGCGCCATCAGCGAAGTCGATGACAAGACCGTCTATGGGATGGTGGACGTCCTTCGCGGATTCTTCGAGCAGAACGACTCTTTGGCGATGGAGGGCATCGAGGCGATGGGCTTCGTAGCAGAGGGCGGCGACCGGGCGCTGCTCGAGCAGACGGTGAAAACGTATTTCCAGAAGCTCCTTAAGCTAAAAGAGCGCACCCCAGGCGCGCTCATGAATGCCAATTCGAGAGAGCTCGAAGCACTGGCCGACCCCGAGGTCGAACGCCGCGAGCTTCGGACCTTGATGCGCTCGTTCCACTATCCGGACGGTTGGTTCTACGTAGAGCGAGCGGCCGTGATGATGTTCTGGCTAGCAGGGCAAATCGCGCCCGACGTCGATCAATTCCAAGTCGGCTTCCCCTACGTGTTGCCGCTGCTCAGTCAGCGAATCGCGTCGAGTCGACCGGCTCCGCCTCCCGATGGTGGGCCGCAGCCCGTGGTCGGAGGCTGAAATGAGTCGAATCGTCGGAATCGACCCGGGCGAGGCCCGGATAGGCATCGCGATCTCGGACGAGCTCCGCTCGATCGCCTTTCCCCGAGAGACTGTTCAGGCGCGGGGCAGCCCCGAAGAGGCAGCAAGAAGGGTGCTGCACGCGCTCCGTGATGACGATGTTGGCTTGGCCGTGGTAGGGCTACCTCTACGACTCGATGGCAGCGAAGGGGAGGCAGCCCGGCGCGCGCGGGCCTTCGGCGAAATCCTCGGACGAGTACTCGGCGTCGAGGTCAGGTTCTGGGACGAGCGCCTGACCACCGTGGCGGCGGAGCGCTCACTCCGTGCAATGGGTCGCCGAGGGGCCAAAGGCCGTGAAGTTGTCGATCAATCAGCGGCGACAATTTTGCTACAAGGGTATCTAGACGCCAATTGAGGTCGGAGCGTGGAAGGACCCGGACAGCCCATCAAGGTGGAGAGCGACGTTGGAGCGACCATCGGACGAGCCCTTAGCCTCGTCACGCTGATCGCCATCCTCGGCCTTCTCGGCGCGCTCGGCTGGCTGTTCGTCATCTACCCCGATAGCGGGGGCCCTTCCGCGGGGGTCGAGGAAGTCGTGATCGAGGTTTCGGAAGGGACGACCCTCCGCAAGCTCGCCGGGGAGCTCAGGAGCGAAGGGGTCATCGATGACCCGAGAGTCTGGTCTCTCTACATGCGCATGCGCGGCCTCGACCGGCACCTTCGTCAAGGCAAGGTGCGGTTCCGCGTGCCGATGACACCCGAAGAGGTTGCGCGTCACGCGACGACGCGCCTGGGCCGCATTCAGGTGCGGCTGCTGATCCCGGAAGGTTTTTCACGATTCGAGATCGCGGACCGCCTCGAAGAGTACGGGGTTTGCTCGGCGGACGATTTTCTCGATGCGAGCGAAGATGCGGCCCTGCTTGCGAGCTATGGTGTCGAAGCCAACGACGCCGAGGGGTATCTCTTTCCCGATACCTACGAGTTCGACGATCAGACCAAGCCCAGACGAGTCGTCGAACGGATGTTGGCGAACTGGACTCGCAGGTACGAAGAGCTCGAGGAGAAGTATGCCGCAGAGCTCGCCCAGCTGAAGGACTGGACGACGCACGACATCATCACCTTGGCTTCCATCGTCGAAAAAGAAGCCGCGGTGCCGGCAGAGCGGGCCAGGATCGCCGGCGTGTTTTGGAACCGACTGAACTCCCGCCGCTTCTTGCCGCGTCGACGACTTCAAGCCGATCCAACGGTCCAATACGGTTGTATGTCAGTCCCCGAAGCCGCGCCATCGTGCGCGGGCTACGACGGCCAAATCACCCGGGCGATGCTGGACGATGCCGAAAACCCGTACAACACCTATCGGCATTCGGGGCTGCCACCAGGTCCGATCAGCAATCCGGGAGCGGCGTCAATCGCTGCGGTCATCAAACCGGAAAAGCATGAATACTTCTACTTCGTCGCACGGGGCGGAGGGCAGCACCACTTCAGCAAGACGCTTCGTCAGCACAACATCGCAGTTCGGCGTAACGGTCAGGAATGACTCGGCGGCGGCGCCCTAAGAGCCCTCTTTTTGGCGACGAGGAGTCGCAGCTCGGGCTCTTCGACCAGCCCGGGCAACAGGCTGCCGATCTGGTTGAGGACGCGCAGCGTGAGCTCGAATCGATTCGCGACCGCCTTCCTTCGAAGCTTCGCTTCGGCACATCGAGCTGGACCTTTCCTGGATGGGCCGGCCTCGTCTATCGCCGGCGGTATGCGAACCAGCGCGCCTTTCTTCGCGAATCTCTGGGCGAGTACGCCCAGCACCCACTGATGAGAACGGTCGGCGTGGATCGAGGCTATTACCAGCCTGTTCCCGAGGAAGAGCTTGCGGCATACTCTCGGCTGCTTCCCGATGACTTCCGCGCCGCCGTGAAAGTATGGCAACGCGTCACGATGCCGGGGTACCCGAGACACCATCGCTACGGAGAGGACGCCGGCAAGGAGAATCCTAGCTTTCTCGATGCGGAGCTCTTTGCGCACGCGGTCCACGAGCCGGCGCGCAGGGCCTTCAGTCGGCACATGGGCCCATGGATCGTCGAGATTGCGCCGTCCCCATCGCCGCTCGACCCGACTTGGTTCTGCGAGAAGCTCGACGCATTTCTCGAGGCTGCGCCGAAAGACTTTCCTTTCGCAGTCGAGCTTCGCGATCGCAAGTTGCTGACCACCCAATATGCGAGGACGCTTCAGAAGCACGGTGCCAGTCACGTTTTCAATTACTGGTCGCGGATGCCCCGGATCGCCGACCAAATGCGTGTCGATGGCTTGGTCGGAGCCTCGCCGCTCGTCATTCGGCTGCTGCTACCCCCTGGGCAGCGCTACGCAGAGCTCAAAGAGGCATACGCTCCCTTCGACCGATTGGTCGAGCCCCAGTCCGAGATGCGGCAGGACGTCGTCCGGCTGGTTCGAGCTGCCCTCGAGCGCGACATCGAGTGCTACGTGATCGTGAACAACAAGGCCGAGGGCTCCTCTCCGCTGACGGTGCTGGCCCTGGCGGAGCTGCTTGCCGACTAGCTTGCTCCCCGGGGGAGCGAGGCTATGTTCCGCGCCATGAGCGCGCCCAAGTCCGAAAACCTGACCTGGCACATCGGCGAGGTCGACCCGGAGGCCCGCGCGGCCGCACACGGGCATCGTGGCGCCGTCCTGTGGTTCACGGGCCTTTCGGGGTCTGGCAAGAGCACCATCGGGCATCGCGTCGAGCGGATGCTGATCGAGCGCGGCGCCTTCGCCTACGTGCTCGACGGCGACAATATAAGGCAAGGGCTCAACAGCGATCTCGGCTTCGCTCCAGAAGACAGGGTCGAGAACATTCGGCGCATCGGGGAGGTTGCGCGACTCTTTGTAGACGCCGGTGGTTTGGTCCTGTCGGCCTTCATTTCTCCCTACCGGACGGACCGCGACCGCGTGCGCGGGTTGATGAAGCCCGGCGAGTTCATCGAAGTGTTCGTCGACACCCCCCTCGAGATCTGCGAGGCGCGCGATCCGAAGGGTCTATACAAAAAGGCCAGGGCGGGCGAGATTTCGAACTTCACGGGGCTCGACGCGCCGTACGAAGCTCCGGAGCATCCGGAGATTCGCCTTCAGACCGCGCACCTCAGCGTCGACGAAGCGGCTGGTCTCGTGATTCGTTACTTGGAAGAACAGAACATCCTAGGAGAACCCTGATGCCTTCGCGTGAAGAGATGTGGGAGCAAGTCCCCGAAGAAGTCGACCTCGTCGTCATTGGCGGCGGTATTACAGGCGCCGGGATCGTACGAGATGCGGCGCGGCGCGGAATGCGCGTGGCGCTGTTCGAGCAAAACGACATCGCGTACGGAACGAGCTCCCGTTCTAGCAAGCTCATCCACGGAGGGCTCCGCTACCTCGAGAGCTACGAGTTCAGCTTGGTCTTCGAGTCGGTGAGCGAGCGCCGTGTCGTCATGGACCTCGCGCCGCATCTCGTGAATCCGCTCGCCTTCTTGTTTCCCGTCTTTCAGGGCTCGCGAAAGAGCTTGCGCATGATCAGCGCCGGCATGTGGCTCTACGATGGCCTGGCGCTGTTTCGTTCGCCGAAGCGCCACCGCACCTTGAAACCCAGTGAGGTCGCCGAAGAGGAGCCGCTCCTCAAGCAGGAGGGACTGCAAGGCGCTCCCGTCTACTACGACTGCTCCACAGACGACGCTCGGCTCACGCTCGAAACGATCATCGATGCGATCCAAAACGGCGGCGTGGTGGTGAACTGGGCTCGTGTCGAAGCGCTCACCAAGAACGACCAAGGCCGCGTTTCCGGAGTGGTCGTGAAGAACCAGCGCGACCGAAGCCTTCGCGAGGTGAAGGCACACACGGTCATCAATGCAACCGGTCCATGGACGGACGAGGTGCTGGCGATGAGCGGCCCGCGAAAGAGCAAGATGCTCCGTCCGACCAAGGGTATTCACATCGTCGTTGAGCGGGAGAAGCTTCCGGTCGAGCATGCCGTCGTGCTCTTCCATCCAGAAGACGATCGTGTTCTCTTCGCACTACCCTGGGGCGAACGCACCTATATAGGCACGACCGACACCGACTACGACGGCGCACCCGGCCGAGAGGCCGCAACGCTCGCAGACGTCGACTACCTCATCGACGCCTCGAATTACTACTTCCCAACCAAGAAAATTCGTCATGACGACGTGATCTCCACCTGGGCCGGGCTGCGCCCGCTCATCGCGCCCGAACCCGAGCTCGGAGAAATGTCCGAGTCGCAGGTCAGCCGCGAGCATCAGATCGTCATCGGCGAAGATGGCTTGATCACCATTGCCGGCGGCAAGCTCACGACCTATCGGAAGATGGCAAAAGAGTGCGTGGATGTGGCCGTCAATTTGCTCAAGCTCTCGGGTGCGCTTCCCGAACACCTCCGGTCCGGCCAAACCTTCAAGTTTCCGCTTCCGGGAGCGGTCGGCTGGCCCGAAGATGATGACCACGAGAGGGTGGTGGTCGAAATGGCGGCGCAATGTGATTGCGCGCTCTCGAAAGAAGTTGGCCGCCATTTGGTCGATACTTACGGCATGCGGGCGCTCGAGCTTGCCAAGCTCTGCGAGGCCGATCCTGCTCTGGCCGAGCCGATCGTGCCTGGACGCTTGGAGATCATGGCGCAGGTCGATTTCGGAGTTCGGGAAGAGCTTGCCGCAAGCGTCAGCGACGTGATGATTCGGCGGACGCAGATCTTCTTCCGGGACTTCGAGCAGGGGCTCGGCTCCGTCGAAAAGGTCGCGACTCGGATGGCGGAGCTGATTGGCTGGTCCGAAGAGGAGCGTCAGCACTCAGTCGACGATTACAAGGCCGAGGTCGCGCTGTCGCAGAAATGGAGAGAAGAGCTGTAAAGTCCTGCCAGGCGTCCAACAGAGGGTCGAACTACGGCGCTAGCTGCGGGAGCTTGAGCTTCAGGGCGAGGGCGCCCGCCTCTACCCGGATTGATTCGAGCTCGAGCAGGTCGAATACCATGGCAGCGGCTTGGGTGGACGCGAAACGGCGGACGGCGGGAACGCTTCGGAGGTCGACTCGCAGGCGGCCGGCGCTTTCACGCTCGACGATGGCGCCGCCCAGGTCGCCTAAGTCCGGCGACGCGATCATCGGCCAAGTCGCCCTCGCGATGCAGGCCGCCAGGGCGCCGACGATCGAAGTGTCGTGCGCATCTGGAGGCTCGACGTCGAAGGAAATTTCTTTGGCGCCTCGGGGTGCAAACCGAACGGCGTGTGGCGCCAAGCTGAACTGGACCTCCCTGCCGTTGGTCATCGATGCGTCCACGAACATCCTGCCCGAGCGACAGGAAACCATCGCGGAATCGACGCCTTCTGCGTGAGCTGCCGCGGCGGTCAGCAACTCGTCGCTCAATCGCCATCGCTGCTGGATTAGACGTTCGAGCACCTGCTTCGTCGCTGCGGCGAGTTTGGTGCTGGTGAGGCGGTCCACAGCCCGGTCCGCCGCGAGGCGAACCCAACTGCGCAAGATGTCGAAACGGTCGGTCATTCAGCAGCCTGTAGAGGTGACTTGATGCGAAGGGACTCCAACTGCAAGGGCGCGACCGGGCCAGCGCTCCGCAACGCGAATAGTCCGGTCCGCACCACCCGAGGGGTGCGCTCGTCCATTCCCGTCAGCGCCCGAAGTACCTCGCCGGGGCGGGGTGTGGTCTTGCCCCCGAGACGGAGCCTGATGGTCACCGGCAACAAAGCGCCCGCGAGGCCAGCCTCGGCTAGCGCTTCCTCGCCTTCGCCGACACGGATGTCGATGAGAGCGGCGCCGACGTCGACGCGCTTCTTCACGCCCTTGATGTCTCGATCGATGTGGAGCTCGGACGGTCGCTTGCTCAGTATCGCTTTTAGCGCTGCCTCATCTGCGATGCCGAGACTCGCGAGCTCGTGCTTCGACAACGCGACGACGAACTCGGTTTCCTCGATCACCCGGTTGAGGGCGGCGTCGTGAGGGCCGAGGACCCTGTGGCCGAAGAACTCGATTCCATCGATTGCAACTTGGTTCAATCGCTCACAGAGTCGTTCGAGGTCGGGGTTCTCGGAAGCTCGAAGCCTGATGTCGACGTGCTCGCAAAGGCTGGCGGTTCCGACGGGAAGCGCGGGCCCAAAGGTGAGGCGCGGGAGCGGACGAAAGCCTTCGCTGTAAAAGAGGGGAAGCCCCAAGCGTCGAAGCATCCGCGGGAAGCTACGCACGAGATCGAGGTGAGACGCGTAGGCCGTACGGCCGAGCTTTCGGTAGCCGAGTCGGACGCGCATCGCGGGACCCTGGTCGACGCCATGGAGCGGGCGCCGGTCGACTAGGTCGTCGTCGGCGTGCTGAGGACAATGGGGTGCCTCTAGGGGCGCAAGCGCGTTCATGCTCCTCAGGTGTTGGATCCTTTCATCCTTCATCCGGGTCAGGTCGCAGGCGATGCCGCAGTCGTAGCAGACGAGGCGACGCTTCTCGGCCTCTGCGTCCTGCACGTTCGTGTGATGCACGAAGCTGCCGACCGTCTTGCCGCACGGAGGGCTCAATCGGTCGCGAAGCGCCTTGCGATACTCTCGCGCTAGAAATCCATGCTCGAGCCCGACGTCGATGTGAGACCAGGCCAGCTTCGCGGACACAGGAATCGTTCCGAGAAACCAGGCGGGATCGATCTTCGTCTCTTCGAGCGTTCTGGTCCAAGCGTCGAGGTCGAGCTTCTCATCCCAGGAGTCGAAGCGCGCGCCGCGCAGGTATGCTCCGTGGATCACCGAGGCCAAGCGGCGGTCGCCCCGTGCGAGCATGCCTTCGAGCCAGGATCCATCGGATTTGTGCATCTTGAGTTGCACGCCTGTGCTGTCAGCCTCCTGACGAAGGATGGATTGCTTGCGGCGAATTTCCTCCTGGGAATCCATCGCGCACCATTGAAAGGGAGTGTGTGGTTTCGGAACGTGCGTCGAAACGCTGACCGTTACACGCGCGCGCTTGCTTCGCTGAATCCGACGGGCGACATCGAGAGCCCTAGCGCCAGTGCGCACGATGTCCCGAACATCCTCATCTTTTTCGCTCGGCAGACCGATCATGAAGTAGAGCTTCATCTTGTTCCAGCCCCGCGAGAACACGCGCTCAGCGGTTTCCATGAGTTGCTCATCGGTGACGTTCTTGTTCACCACATCGCGCATGCGCTGGCTGCCGGCCTCAGGCGCGAAGGTCAAGCCTCCCGCCCGCTGTCGTTTCATGTCGTCGAGGACGTCCTCGCTGAGCCCGTAGGCGCGAAGCGAAGAGATGCTGAGGGACACCTGGTGCGGGGCTAGCGCCTCGATGGATTCGTGGACCAGCGGTGCGATCGCGCTGTAGTCCGCGGTGGAGAGGGAGGTCAGGGAAGCTTCGTCGTAGCCCGCTTCAGAGACCGATCGCAGCATGGCGTCGATGATGGCCCTTGGCTTTCGCTCACGGACCGGGCGGTAAATCATCCCGGCTTGGCAAAACCGGCAGCCTTCGGTGCAACCACGGGCGACCTCAATCGAAGCACGGTCGAACACCGTCTGGCAGTTGGCGATTGGACCGTCTACAGGGAAGGGAAAGTCGTTCAAGTCTTCGACGATCGCGCGACGAACCGGGAAGGGTGCCTCCGGGTGGACCGGTTCAACGACATGAATCTTCGTTTCCTCCGTCGGCACGCTCTGGTAGAGCGAAGGCACGTAGAAGCCGCCGAGCTTGGCGACTCGAAGCAGCCGCTCCGCTCGTGGCAGGCCTTCATGTTTCATCTCGGTCCAGGCTTGCATGAGCTGGGGGACTTTGGCCTCACCGTCGCCGATGAAAAACGCATCGATGAAAGGTGCGATCGGTTCAGCGTGAGTTGCGGTCGGTCCTCCGGCGACTACCAGCGGGTCGGCATCGTTGCGCTCGTCTGCGCGTAGCGGGACACACCCGAGCTCGAGCATCTGCAGGATGTTGGTGTAGGTGAGCTCGTATTGAAGGGAGAAGCCCAAGATGTCGAAATCCCGGAGGGGACGGGCGCTCTCGAGTGAGCATAGGGGTACCTGGTGCGAACGGAGCTCCCGTTCCATGTCTTCCCATACCGCGTACGCCCGTTCCGCCGAGAGCTCCTGTTGCCGATTCACGACGTCGTAGATGATTTTGTAGCCGAGGTGACTCATCCCGATTTCATAGAGGTCGGGGAAGGCAAGGCAGATTCGGCAGCTCACCGTATCCCAGCCTTTGCTTGTGATTCCCTGCTCGCCGCCAAGATATTGGGAGGGTTTGTGCACGCGATCGATGAATGGTGCGTAGGGGTGATCTCGCATGATGGAGCGCTCGCGAAGGAACGTAGTTTGACGCGTTCCGGACAGTTTGCCACGCTCGCATCATGGGGCTGAAGCCGCAACCCAATCTGTCAATGGAGCTGCGTAGGGCGCCTACGCGCTACGAGCCCACCCAACGGATCGCAGTCGGCGGCATGGCGGAGGTATGGCGGGCGAATGCGATCTTCGATGATGGGGGCAAGCACCCGGTTGCGATCAAGCGCGTCATCCCTTCTATTGCGGACACCTTGTTCCGCACGATGTTCCTCGACGAGGCTCGACTAGGGATGCTGTTGCGCCATCCCAACATCGTTCGCGTCTACGACGCGCGCGATATCGACGGGACGTACATCATGGTGATGGAGCTCGTCGAGGGAGAGTCGCTGCGGTCGCTCACACGCGCTGCGCACGGCGCGAAGCGCTCGATGGGCGTGCCGTTCGCCGTGTACGTCGTTCAAGAGCTCGCCAAAGCGCTGGCGTACGCGCATCGGGCCCGAGACGCGACTGGGCGTGGGCTCGCGATCGTGCACCGGGACGTCTCACCGCAGAACGTGCTCCTCGGTGTAGACGGGGCGGTCAAGCTCACCGATTTCGGTCTCGCTGACGCCACGGTACACGAGCACGTGCGGGGCGAGGACATGATTGGAGGCAAGCTCGGCTATCTCCCGCCGGAGGTGATCCGTCGCGAGGACAGCGATCATCGAGCTGACCTGTTTGCTCTCGGAGTGGTCTTTTGGGAGATGTTGGCGGGTCGCCCCTTGTTCGGCGGTCGCGGCGAGCGCGAAACGATTCGGGCGATTGCGCGCTGCGAAGTGCCCGCGCTCGCAGGAACGATGCAAGAAGGTGAAGAGGCCGATGCCATCGTACGCAAGTTGATTACCAAGGACCCGGACGATCGACTCAACGACGCGGCCGTGCTCGCCTCGCTTCTCCGGCAGTTGACCGAGCGCAAGCAATGGGACGTCGGCCCGAAACGGGTCACCGCTGCGGTGCTGCAGCATCGTGCCGACAGAGGCCGGCGGACTCGTGTGCCGCAGGTGACTACGCTCCTCGCCGACGAGCTCGCCAAGTTTGCCGAAGCAACGGCGGACACGCCCTTCGACATGGGCGCCATGCCGCTCGACCCCTCCCGGTTCTGATACGGAATCCGCTAGGGTTGCAGCGGACGAGGGCCTTCGGCCGTAACTGCAAAGAGCGACGCGGAAATCGGATGGGGCGCGCGCTGGGCGGCGTCCTCGGCCTGCTTGGAAAGCGCGGCGAGCGTGTGCGCGGGTCCCAGCAGCAGCAGATCGCGATGCGGCGCTGCAGCCAGCCACTCGCCCGAGGCGATGCCCTCGAGTCGGCCGGCGAGATCGGGAACGAGCAGCCGCGCACCGTCCAAGCCGTCACCATGACGCACACGCAGAATATCGCAACCGGCTCGTTCGAGGCGCAATGAACGCGACTTGGCAAGGAGGTTGTCGATCGCCCGCTGACGGATCTTGGCCGGCTCGAGCGATCGCGCGACCGCCCACGCGTCGACCTCACTCTGGCGCACGTAGCGCGCGCGCGTTCCGTAGCGGAGCTGAAGGGTCAAGCACACATCGTGCCCGATGGCTTGCAGATGCAAGCCCTGCTCGGGCGGCAGGCGCTCGAGGAACTTCTGGGAGACCAGCCGTGGCAGCAACCGAGGGGTCACTTCATCCCAGGGAGTCGCTTCATGCGTCTCGGAGCCTGGAAGCATGCTGATGATGCGTCGTGCGGCTTCGCGCGCCGCCACGTCGTCCTGGTCGCGCGCGACCCGTTCCAGGCGCGCCAAATCGACTGTCGCGCCATTGTTGAGGTCGACCGTCAGCGCAAACTGCGACTCGATGTCGAGGTCTGGCCGTGCCCGCCGCAACTCGTCCGCGAACACACGAACCACACGCGAAACAGGGCCGGTGGACTCAGCTTCGCGCGTCGCAACCGAAAGATACTCGGACAGACGGCCTCGTGGGTCGTCCGAATCGAGGATCTCCTCAATCGCGGCAAAGGGGTCGAACCAGCCAAATCGCCCAAGTTGCACGCGATGGCAGCCATCACGCTCACGCGTCCTGCCGCCGAGGTGTTCGATCAGCAGCAGGCCGAGAACTGCGCCCGCACCCTCGATGAAGCGATCGTCTTCGGCTTCATCGCTGTCGCGATCGACGAAATCCTCCAGCTGGGCCGCAAGCCAGCGCACACCCGAGGCCCCCTTCTCGGGCAAAGGAGGGGGCTGTGAGAGCAAGAAATCCCGTGCTGCCAGCACCAGACGCCCCCCGACGTCCTCTAAAGCACTGAGCCAATCCGCCCTCACCAGCTACCCCAATACGACGTTAACACGACTCGGCTTGCGCGCATAGACTGCAAGAAGAATGAATCAAGCAATGAAGGATCGCGCCAAAGAAGTCGCGTTGGACCAACTCGTCAAAGTTCTCGATCGAGTGCCCCTGGTGTCGGCTGTGAAAAGCGATCTGAGCGCCCTTCGTTCGTTGCTCTACCGTCGGCGACCGCCGCGGATCGTCGCCTTGGGGCTTGCGAGTAGCGGCAGATCCACGCTGCTCCGCTCCCTCATCGAACGGCAGCCGGGGCGCGGCGCCTTGGACGCGGAGCACGGGCAGTGGGTACACCTCGAGCACGAGGGAGCGAAGATCGACTGGCTGGAGATCGACTTGGACGATCCAAGGGCGCGGGCACAGTGGAAGACTGCGCTCGAGAAGGAAACGCCCGACCTGGTGCTTCTCACCTTCGAGCCCCGCAATCTGCCCGATGCGAAACCGATCGTCGATCGGGCCAAGAGCTTGCTTCCCGACCTTCCCAAAGGGGTCAAGGCCTTGCGGGTGTTCCCGCTGCTCACCCACTCGGATTTGATCGAGAGAGGAGATGCTGCTGTGGACGCGGCGCGCAACGAGCTCGAGGCGAAAATCAGGGATTGGGGGCTCCACGCCGATCCGCCACGCGCCCTGTCGGCGATCAGCGGACACGGCCTCGAAGGGCTTTCCGAGGCGATGATTCTCGCGCTGCCGGAGGAGACCCGACTCGAAGCGGCGAGGGCGCTCACGCGCGCCAAAGAAGCGCGCATTCGAATCGGAAATGAAATCGTCCAAGCCTGCACGGCTGTTTCGGTCACCGTGGGTGTCACGCCGATCCCGTTTTCCGATATGGTTCTGCTCGGCCCGCTGCAAGCGATGATGGTGAGCTCTCTAGCGTACCTGAGCGGCCGCAGCTGGGGCAAGAACACGGTCGCCGAGTTTCTCGGCAGCCTTGGTTTGGTCGGCGCCATTGGAATGGGCCTGCGCTTCTCGGCGCAGACGATTGCGAAGCTCGTCCCGGGCGCGGGCAATGTCGTCTCAGCCGGGGTCGCGGGTGCCGGTACCACCGCAATAGGTCAGAGCGCAATCAAATACTTCCTCAGGAGCTGAGCCCTCTCGGCAGCCCGTCCTGCCACTCGATCTCGGCGTCGTAGAGCTTGGCGAAATGTCGCGCAAGTGGTTCGATCACGTCGCTTACGTGGACTGGGCGGCCGAGCTCCGAGCAAAGAGAGGTCACCCCCTTGTCCGCGATCCCGCAGGGTACGATCATCTCGAAGTGGCGGAGGTCGCTGTTCACGTTGAGCGCGAGGCCGTGCATCGTGACCCATCGGCTGATCCTCACGCCGACCGCGCCCACCTTGCGATCGCCTATCCAGGCGCCGTTGAGTCCCTCGACACGCGCCGCCGTCAAACCGAACTCGGCGCAGCTCCGAATCATGGCCTCTTCGAGTGACGAGACGTACTTGCGGACGTCCTTCCGGTCGGGCTTGAGGTCGATGATCGGATAGGCAACCAGTTGTCCCGGCCCGTGATAGGTCACGTCTCCACCGCGCCCGACATGGTGGACTGAGATCCCTCGCGCTTCGAGTGCCTCGCGTGGTGCCAACACGTGCTGCTCCTTGGCGGAGCGTCCCATCGTCAAGACCGGCGGGTGCTCGAGCAGCAGGACGGTGTCGCCGATCTCGCCAGCAATCCGTTTGCTCTGTAGCTCCTTCTGAACGCGATGCGCTTCTGCGTAGTCGACAGTTCCGAGGCGGCAGAACAGCACGGTTCTAAGAGCGATTCATGATGTGAACCGCTTCGCCCAAGGCATGCTTGAACGCTTCCATGACGCCTTCGCCGAGGGTGGGGTGAGGATGCACGGTAAGCGCGACATCTTCTGCAAACGCGCACATCTCGAGGGCGAGCGCCGATTCGCTGATGAGGTCGCTTGCTTCTGGTCCGACGATGGCGACGCCGAGCAGCTGATGGTCTGTTTCGTCGATGATGACTTTGATGAAGCCGTCGGTCTCACTCACAGCCATCGCGCGCCCGGACGCGGCGAAGGGAAACTTCCCGATCTTCACCTTCTTGCCCCGCGCTTTGGCCTCGGCTTCGGTGAGGCCGACAGTTGCGATTTCGGGGTCCGTGAAGATTGCAGCGGGCATTCCGCGGTAGTCGCGCGCCGCCTTGTGGCCCGCGATGACCTCGGCGGCGATTTCACCCTCTTTGGAAGCCTTGTGCGCGAGGTAGGGCATCCCCGCGACGTCGCCAATGGCGTAGATCGACGTCACGTTCGTGCGCATTTGATCATCGACCGCGATGTGGCCGCGAGCATCGAGCTTCACGCCGACACCTTCGAGGCCGAGGCCAGCGGAATTGGGCTTGAAGCCTACGGCGACGAGTACCTTCTCGGCTTCGACGACTCGCTGCTTGCCGCCGGTTTCAATGGTCACCTTGGCGCGGCCGCCACTCTTCTCGAGCTTCACCGCCTTGCTCTTGAGGTATATGTCGGCGCCAGCTTTCTCGAGGTGTTTCTGGACGACTTTGACGAGGTCGGAATCAGTTCCGGGAAGCAACTGGTCCATCAGCTCCACCACGGTGATCTTGGTCCCTAGCTTCTGATATACCATCCCGAGCTCGAGCCCGATAACTCCTCCGCCGATGATCAGCATGCTTTGCGGCGCGCTCTGAAGGCTCACCGCCTCGCGTGCGGTGATCACGACGTCTCCATCCGGATCGAAGCCCGGGATCTGAATCATGTTCGTACCGGTTGCGACGATGATGCCCTTGCTCGCTGTGTAGGTTTCGCGCTTGCCGTCGGAGCTCCTCACCTCGACGGTGTTGGGCCCACTGATGGTCGCTGTTCCCATGGCGATGGTGCCGCCGTTGCCCTTCACCAGGCTCGAGACGCCACCGGTGAGCTTCTTGACGATGCCTTCCTTCCACTCCTGCATCTTGGCGACGTCTACCTCGAGGTCTTTGACCGCGATGCCCATGTGACCGGCGTTTCGAACCTTGTCGGCAAGATTCGCTGCGGCGATCAGGGCCTTGGACGGGATGCAGCCCCAGTTCAGGCAGACCCCGCCCATGAACTCTTTTTCGACACAGAGTGTTTTCACCCCGAGCTGTCCGAGCCGGATGGCAGCGACGTAGCCGCCGGGGCCCCCGCCGATGACGATTGCTTCAAAGTCGTTGGCCATTGGGCGGAGTCTGGCCTACCGCCCGTGACAGCGCCAGCGCGAATGGCCGCGTCAGTGACAGGGCCAGGGAGGGCGCTAGAATCCACTCCATGCGCTATTTGCACACGATGATCCGGGTGAGCGACATCGATGCGTCGCTCGACTTCTACTGCAACAAGCTTGGCCTGCTCGAGCATCGGAGGCATGAGAGTGCAGCGGGGCGGTACACGCTCGTCTTTCTGGTGGCGCCAGAAGACCGGGGGCGCGCGATCGGCGAAGCCTCCCCGCTCATCGAGCTCACCTATAACTGGGAACCCGAGCGATACACGGGCGGTCGCAATTTTGGGCATCTCGCGTTTGAAACGAGAGACATCTACAAACTGTGTCGTGACCTGATGGATGCTGGCGTCACGATCAACCGTCCGCCTCGCGATGGGCGGATGGCATTCATTCGATCGCCCGATGGGATCTCGATCGAGTTACTCCAGAAGGGGGATCCGTTGGAGCCGAAAGAGCCCTGGGCTTCGATGGAGAACACGGGTAGCTGGTAGCGCGCGCCGCGTCCCTTGGCGGTCCAAGTGCTAGGTCCGGAGCTGCCTTGGCGCCTGACCGAACCAGCGTCGGCAGCTTCGCGTGAGTGCGGATTGCTCGCTGTAGTCCAGGAGCGCCGCGACCTGGCACAGGGGAAGCTCCGGATTCTCGATGTAGGCGCGTGCGAGCTCCGACCGCACTTCGTCCTTGAGCCGTTCGAATGTCGTGCCTTCCCGGCGGAGCTGGCGCTGCAGTGTGCGCGGATGAAGGGCAAACGCCGACGCGACATCCACACAGGATGCGGCCCCGGTGCCGAGTGAGCGCTGAATCACGAGGCGCACGCGAATGGAAAGGGGGGTGTGCGGATCGGCGTGCCGGAGCTCGAGGTAGTCCTCGGCGAGCTCTCGGAGCTGAAGGCTGGCGTCATGAATCGCCAACCCCAGGGTGCGCATGTCGATTTCGACGGCCGAGACCGCCGACGAAAAAGAGACGGGCGCGCGGAAGTGCGCCCCGTAGCTCGCCACGGGGGCGCAACGCGCATGGCGAAATCGAACGCCGACCAGTGGCTCTGCCTCTCGGGTGAGCATGGCGATGATCCGCGCCGCCAGCCCGATGCTTAGCTCGGTGACTTGGGTGGTGGAGCCATGCTTCTGATCGAGAAGAATTCGAAAGACCAGCAGGACGCGGTCGTTCCGTTCTGCCACTTGGGGGGTAAACGAGATTGCCGGACTGTGGACGAACATGTACCGCGAAGCGCACTGCATCGCTTCGCCAAGGGTCTCGCAGTTGCGCACGGCGACACCGAGAGGACCGAGGATGCCGAGGTCCTGCCGGGTCGAGAGACGGAGGCCGAAGTCCTTGCAGTCGAGCTCTTTGGCGGTCCCTTCCAAGAGCCGAATCAGCGACCCGTAGCTCACGAAGCCTTGGGGCTCGACCAAAGCGGACGCGGGGATCCGAAACCGCTGGAGCAGAGGCTCCGCTTGCCCGCCGAGCTCGTCCACCAGCTCTCGGTACCCGCTCAACGCGGACGCGCGAACCATCGACATCGGCACGCCTCCAGTCGCGAAAAGATAAAAGTTTGTCGTGAAAAGTCAAGTTGCGGCAGCCCGATAGTGCCATCATCCATGAACGCGTACCGCCGACGATGGGTTTGGAAACCGGAGCACGCCAATGCAGAAACAAGACATCATCATCAAGAACGGGCGCTTCTTCGACGGAAAGGGGAGCCCCGCCGCGACCAAGAATCTGAAAGTGTCGAACGGCCGCGTCGTGAAGATCGCGGACGGTGAGATTCCGGCCCCCGCAGACGCCAAGGTCATCGACGCCGAAGGCAAATGGATCATGCCCGGCTTCATCGACATCCACACGCACTATGACGCCGAGGTCGAGGCGATACCCTCGCTGCATGAATCGCTGCGTCACGGTGTCACCACGGTGTTCATGGGGAGCTGCTCGCTCAGCGTCGCGGTGGGCGACCCGATCGACATCGCCGACATGTTCACGCGCGTCGAGGCTATCCCCTACGAGCATCTGCTCCCCCTCATGACGGAGAGAAAGACCTGGGAGACGCACGCCGAGTATGTCGACCACCTCAATAGCCTTCCGCTCGGTCCCAACGTGGCTTCGTTCGTGGGGTACTCCGCGGTCCGGGCCCAAGCGATGGGCCTCGAGCGCGCCCTCGACGCAAAGGCGAAGGCGACCGAAGCGGAGCTCGAGAAGATGGAAGAGGTCATCGAAGAGGGCTACGACGCCGGCTTCCTCGGGCTCTCCCTCAACGGCCTCTATTGGGACAAAATGGGCGGCGACCGCTTTCGCAGCAAGTGTCTTCCCTCGACCTATGCGTCGTGGAAGGAGCTTCGACGGATGGTGCGTGGCGTTCGCGAGCACGGTTTGAACCTGCAGGCGATCCCCAATGTTTCGACCAAGTACCAGATCTTCATCTACGCGGCCTTCAGCGCCGGGCTCTTCGTTCGAGACGCGCTGAAGACTAGCATCGTCTCGATCATGGATCTGCGCTCGAACCGTCTGATCTGGCGGGCACTCCAAGGGCTTGGCTGGGCGGTCAACAAAGTATTCCGTGGGAAGTTCCGATATCAGTTCTTGCCCGTTCCGTTCGACCTCTGGGCCGATGGCTTCGAGAACGTCGTCTTCGAAGAGTTCGGGGCAGGCGCCGCAGGCCTTCACCTCGAGACGATGGCCGAACGGCGGAAGCTCTTCCAAGACCCGAGCTACCGCCGCAAGTTCAACCGGCAATGGAACAACCCGCTGATCCCCAAAGTGTTCCACCGAAACTTCGGGAAGGCGACGGTCATGGACTGCCCCGACAGCTCGCTCATTGGAAAGACTTTCCGCGAGATCGGTGTCTTGCAGGGCAAGTCCGAGGTGGATGCGTTTCTCGATCTCGTGATCGCCTATGGCAATACGCTCCGTTGGTACACCGTGACCGGCAACGACAGGCCGAAACCCCTGGCCAAGATGATGAACAGCGACTCCAACTTGCTGGGCTTCTCGGACGCGGGCGCGCACCTTCGCAACATGGCCTTCTACAACTTCCCGCTTCGTATGCTCCGGTTCGTCAAGGATGCCGAGCAGCGTGGCGAGCCCGTCATGCCGCTCGAGAAGGCAGTCCACAAGCTCACCGGCGAGCTTGGCGAATGGTTCCAAATCGAAGCGGGAACCCTCGAAGAAGGCAAGCGCGCCGACCTGGTCATCATTGACCCCGCCCACCTCGACTACCACGTCGAGGAAATCCACGAAGAAAAAATCCCCGAGCTCGGCAACTATCTTCGACTCGTGCGTCGGAACCCGGAGGCCGTGCCCGCGGTCCTCGTCAACGGCACCCTCGTCGTCGAGGACGGTGAGGTCCTGCCCGAAATCGGCCGAACCGTGGGCGCGGGCCAGTTCCTCCGCGCCAGTTCGGGTGAACGCTCGTCCCCTACGAAGTCCATGGTCCGCGAAAGCAGTGAGCCTACTGGTTTCGACAAGGAAGAAGAGCGCATCCCAAGGGATCGCGCCGCGTTCGCCTCTGGGGACAGCGCTTCATAGCGAGGCCGGCCTGACCTAATCGAGGGCTTCGAACAAGCCCGCGGCACCCATGCCGCCGCCTATGCACATCGTGACGACCGCATACTTGCCGCCTCGGCGCTTGAGCTCGTTGAGTGCCGTGGCCGTGAGCTTGGCGCCCGTGCAGCCCAAGGGATGACCTAGGGCGATGGCACCGCCGTTGACGTTCAGCTTGTCGTTCGGGATGCCGAGCTCCTTCTGGACGTAGACCGCCTGGCTCGCGAAGGCCTCATTCACTTCGAACACGTCGATGTCGTCGATTTTCAGGTCGTTCTTGCGGAGGAGCTTTTGGACTGCCGGGAGCGGGCCGATGCCCATGATCGACGGGTCGACGCCGACCGTCACGAACGATTTGAAGATCGCCAGCGGCTTGATGCCGAGCTTCTCGGCGCGCTTCTTCTTCATGACGATGACGGCGGCCGCGCCGTCCGAGAGCGGCGACGAGTTGCCGGCAGTGACGCTCCCGCTGGCAGCAAACACGGGCCGAAGCTTGGAAAGCGCTTCCACCGTGGTCCCCGGCCGCGGCATCTCGTCGATCTTGAACTCGAACATCTGCCGCTCACCGTTGTCGTCGAACGTCACGCCGTGCACGGGCACGATCTCGTTTTCAAAGGCACCCCGCTCGATTGCGGCCAGCGCCTTCTCATGGCTCCACGCCGCGAACTCGTCTTGCTGCGTGCGGCTGATCTTGAAGCGGTTGGCGACATTCTCCGCCGTGATGCCCATCGGCGTGTAGGTTTCAGGGTACTTCTCCATCACCTCGGGCGACATGCTCGGCTTGTTGCCCGTCATCGGCACCATGGTCATCGACTCCATGCCGCCTGCGATGACCACGTCATCGAAACCCGCTTTCACCGATCCGGCCGCCAACGCGATCGCCTGAAGGCCACTCGAGCAGAAGCGGTTGATCGTCATCCCCGAGCTCTCCTCGGGGAGACCACCCAGCCTACCGACCATTCGGGCGACGT
Organism: uncultured delta proteobacterium; assembly: GCA_963699755.1. GTDB lineage: Bacteria > Myxococcota_A > Polyangia > Polyangiales > Houyiibacteriaceae > SG8-38. The sequence goes on along the minus strand of CAVOVB010000010.1, from coordinate 192,266 downwards.
TCATGCCTTGCTCCCCCTCGGGGAACGCACAGCCGAGGACGAGGTCCTCGACGCTGCTTGGATCGACTTTAGGGTTTCGCGCCATCAGGTTGCGCACGACCTCGCCCGCGAGCTCATCCGGACGCCGGTTGGCCAGGGACCCCTTCTTCGCACGCCCGACGGCGCTTCGAACCGCATCTACGACGACAATCTTACTCATCTCTCTACTCCTGATTCCTGGTTGGCTCGGCGTTCGGGGCAGCCTAGTTACGCAAAGGCTTGTTGGTGGTGAGCATGTGCTGCATGCGCTCCTGGCTCTTGGGCTCGCCGCAGAGGCTGATGAACGCCTCACGTTCGAGCTCCAGCATCTGCTCCTCGGTCACCTCGTGCGCATGACCCGATGGGCCTCCGCAGAGGACGTGCGCGACCTTGCGTGCGATCAGCGCGTCGTGCTCGCTTGCGTATCCGCCGGCGACCAGCGAGTCGATCATCATCTCTAGCGTCGCGATACCGCTTTCGCCGGGCAGACGGTACGAACGCCGAGGAGGCGGATGGTAGCCGGCCTCCGCCATGCCGACTGCCCGAGCCTTGGCCTCGGTCAAGAGCCGCGCCTTGTCGAACGAGATCCCGTCGGTCTTGCGGAAGTAGCCAAACTCCCGTGCCTCGCCGGCGCCAGTGGCCACGCGCGCCATGGCGATGTTCTGAAATGTGCGCGACACGAAGGGAAGGGCGTCGACGTCGGTCCCATCGGGGATCCCCTCGAGCGCACGCCAGAGCATGTTCATGTTGCCTGCGCCGCCCGGCAAGAGCCCAACGCCCACCTCGACGAGGCCAACGTAGGTTTCGGAGGCAGCCTGCACGGCATCCGCGCCCATGCAGACCTCGAATCCGCCGCCCACCGTCATGCCGAAAGGCGCCGCGACGACGGGGATCGTCGAATACTTGGTGCGCTGAAGCGCTCCCTGCAGCCCGTTGATCGTTTGGCGTAGCTGATCCCAGGCCTTCTGCTGCGCGGCCATCACGACCGCGAACAGGTTGGCGCCCACGCAGAAGTGGTCGCCTTCGTTGCAGATGACCAGGCCACGGAAGTCGCGCTCTGCGATCTCAGTGGCCTGACTGAGTCCCTCCACGACCGTGTCGTCGATACTGTTGGCCTTGGTAGTGAACGTCAGCCCCAAGATGCCATCACCGAGGTCCCATGCCTCGGTTCCCCGGTTGCTGAAGACCGGCGCATCGCCCCGCCGCAGGACGGTGAGAGTCGCGTCTCGGGGGTCGATGTCGCGCTTCTCGTATTCTCCCGTGACGAGGCTGTAGACGCGGCCATCGTCGGTGTAGAAGCGCTCGGCGCCGGAAGCCGCCATCTTGTCGATCGAGGCGGGAAGCGAGAGCCCGTCGGCCTTCATGCGGTCGTATGCAGCTTTGAAGCCGATGGCGTCCCAGGTCTCGAACGGGCCGAGGTCCCAGTTGTAGCCCCACTTCATCGCGTCATCGACTGCCTCGACGCTGTCGGTGATCTCCGGGATCCTGCTGGCCGAGTAGGCGAGGGTTCGCGAGAGCACGGTCCAGGCGAACTTGCCCGCCGGGCCGTCGTTCTCCACCAGCGCCTTCACGCGCTGCGCCGGCGAGCCCTTCAAGCTCTTGCAGAACTTCTTGATCCCCTCGTCTCCGGCCTTCGCTCGGTATTCGAGCTTGACCGGATCGAAGGTCTGAATGCCTTCCTTGGTCTTCTTGTAGAAGCCACCGCGGGTCTTGTTGCCGAGGATCTTTCGCTCGACCATCACATTCATGAATTCGGGGAGCTTGAAGACGTCGCGCTCGGGGTCACCGGGGAGCGCTGCGTAGCAGTTGTCGGAAACGTGCTTGAAGGTATCGAGCCCGACCATGTCGGCGGTGCGGTAGCTCGCGCTCTTCGGATGACCCATCGGCGGCCCGGTGATCGCGTCGACGTCCTCGGGTGTTAGGCCGTCGGTGAGCATCTGGTTCATCGTGAGTGACATCGAGTAGCAGCCGATGCGGTTGCCGACGAAGTTCGGCGTGTCCTTGCCGACGACGATGCCCTTGCCAAGCTGGTCCGTCCCGAAGACCCTCATGCGGTCCATGGTGGCTGGGTCGGTGTCCTCTCCGGCAACGAGCTCTAAGAGCTTCATGTAACGAACCGGGTTGAAGAAGTGCATGACCAGGAAGTTCTTGCGGAAGGCCTCCCCGCGACCCTGGAGCATGTCGGCGATGCGAAGCCCGGAGGTGTTCGAAGCGACGACGGTCCCCTCGTCGAGCGTCTTTTCGAGCGTCTCGAAGAGGCTGCGCTTGATGTCGACGTTCTCGATGATCGCCTCGATCACCAGGTCGCATCCCTTGAGGAGATCGATGTCATCCTCGAGGTTCCCGACCGTCACGCGATTCGCGTAGACCGGGTGAAAGAAGGCCGCTGGCTTCGCTTTGAGGGCCCCCTGAAGACCTCCCACCGCGAACTGGTTCCGCTTCGCCGAATTCTTCTTGTCTTTGTCGCTCAGTCCCGGTGGCACGATGTCGAGCATCACCACGTCGACCCCGGCGTTGGCAAAGTGCGCCATGATGCCGCTGCCCATTACGCCCGCTCCGATCACACCTGCTCGCCGTACTGGTTCCGTCATAGTTCTCTCCTGAGGTTCGGGCGGGGAACTTTCTGCAAGACGCCCCTGAAAGCAAGCCGCTGCGTCGATCGCCCGGTTTGCGCAGGTAAATCTAACGAGTAGCCGTTAGCGCCGCGACGAGCTCGTCATGGATGATTCCGTTGCTCGCGATGGCTCCACCGCCATAGATCGTCTCATCGCCACGGAAGGACGTGAGCCTTCCACCCGCTTCGCGGATGAGCACCGCTGGTGCGCAGATATCATAGGGTTGAACGCCAGGATCGACCATCGCATCCGAGCGTCCGAGCAGAATTTGCCGGTAGCCGTCGAAGTCGGGGCAGCCCCGCGCGATGTCGCAGGCGTCCGACAAGCGAAGGAGCGCCTCTCCAACCCCGCTGATCGTAAATTGCTGAAGTCCGCCATGGGTCACCGTGGCGTCGGCGAGCGGCCCGATTCTGGAAACGCGCACTCGATTGCCGTTGTGTGTCGCGCCCTTTCCCTGCACGGCGACGAAGAAGTCGCCCGCGGCGGGCATGTACGCGATGCCCACGACCGGAACGCCGTCGGCCTCGACGCCCAGCAGGACCGACCAGGTCGGCCAGCCGCGAACGAAGGCGCGGGTGCCATCGATCGGATCGACGATGAATCGGAGCCCGGAGCTGCCTTCGCGAACGCCGGTTTCTTCGCCCAGGAAGCTGGCGTCCGGAAAGGCCGAGACGATGTGATCCCGAATGACTTGCTCCGCTTCGCGATCGGCGATCGTCACCGGGCTGCGGTCCGGCTTCTTCTCCGGCACGACGCCTTGTTGAAAATGCTTCAACGCGGCGTCTCCTGCGCGCCGCACAACCTCTTCCAACGCGCGTAATCCGGCCGGCCCGCCAATACGACTGATGTCGAACACTTCGCTCATGGCTGGAGCATGGCCCCTCGTTCCTCCGTTTCCAATTGACGGCTCCATCTTCTGTCTCCACGATAGCCCCTATGGCGCAACGGGGGTCGATCGTGCCATTCGCCGGCTGGCGGCGGACTCGGTTGCTGGGGGACTCTCCTCTGCGACAGGCGGTGAGATCCATCGGCAATCGGGCGGTGCGATTCGCGGAAGAGGTGGTCGGTCAAGACCTCGATGCCCGCATCGCCGGCATTAAGACCCATCCCAACGAGGTGGGTCACGATCCGTTCGGTTTCGACCCAGAGACCAGCCGATATGCCCTGGCGGTCGCCGCGCTCCTTCACCGTCGTTATTTCCGGACCGAGGTCTTTGGCATCGACCGGGTTCCCGAGGGCAGAGTGCTCATCGTGGCCAACCACTCTGGCCAATTGCCGGTCGATGCGGTGATGATCGGCAGCGCCATGATGCTCGATGCGGATCCTCCCAGGTTCCCGCGGAGCATGGTCGAAACCTGGACCGCAGAGCTCCCCTTCATCTCCACCCTCTATCCGCGGCTCGGCCAGGTGGTTGGCTCGCCCGAAAACGCGCGCCGCCTCCTTCGCCAGGAAGAGAGCCTCATCGTTTTTCCGGAGGGCGCCCGCGGCATCAGCAAGACCTTCGACCAGCGCTATCAGCTGACCGATTTCGGTCTGGGCTTCGTTCGGCTGGCTCTCGAAACCAAGACACCGATCGTCCCGGTAGCGGTCATCGGTGGTGAAGAGCAGTATCCGTCCGTCGCTGACTTCAAACCCCTAGCGCGGCTTTTGCGAATGCCGGCGTTCCCCGTCATGCCGCAGATCTTCTTCGGCATCATTGCACCCCTGCCTACGAAATACCGTCTCTACTTTGGCGATCCGTTTCGCTTCGAAGGCGACCCGGACGACGACGACTCCGTCATCGAACAAAAAGTATGGCTCGTGAAAAGTACCATCCAGAGCATGGTGAACCGCGGCCTGCGTGAGCGGAAGGGCGTCTTCATTTGACCAAGACAGCAGCGATGCCAAATCCACAGGCCAGAAACCGAAGCAAGCCGAGGGTACGCCGGGGGACTGAGCCCGTTCGGGAGCGTCCCTCCACAAGGACGCCGGTCGCGCGTGGCGTCTTCGGGCACTCGAGCGCCCCCGCGGTGGACTTCGAGCGGCCTCCCGAGGCGCAGGCGCGCGTGCAAGCGCGAACCGAGCCGGCGACCGGCAAGCGTCCAGGGCCCGCGCTCGAGGGCGCGGTCTTGGTGACCGGTGTATGTGGCCGTCTCGGGAAGCTTCTCGCGCGAGAGCTGCATCGCACCGATCGCGTCGTGGGTGTCGACCGCCGTTCCTTCGACGACCGTCCCAAGGACATCGTGCATCATCAAATCGACATGCGGCGAAAGAAGATGAAAGACATCTTCCGCAGCCGCGACATTCGCGCGGTCGTCCACCTCGGGATCCTGCACGACCCTCGGCGGAGCGATCGCGACCGGCATTCCTGGAACATCGTCGCCTTCCAGAAGCTGCTCGACTACATGACGCAGTACAAAGTGCCCAAGCTGGTCGTGCTTTCGGGCGCCAATGTGTACGGCCCCCAGCCCAACAACCCTCAGTTCCTCACCGAGGACGCGCCTCTGCTCGGCGCGCAGCACTTCGGCGGCATGCGGGATCTAGTAGAGCTTGATATGCTCGCTCAGGGTTTCTTCTGGAAGCAGGCGGACACTGAAACCGTGGTGCTTCGGCCCTGCCACATCGTCGGCCGGGTCCACAACGCCGCGAGCAACTATCTCCGGCTCGAGCGCCCGGTCATGGTGATGGGCTTCGACCCGATGATGCAGGTCGTGCATGAGCGAGACGTGGTTCGCGCGATTCAGCTTGCGCTGCGTCCTGGCGTGCGCGGCATCTTCAACATCCGTGGCCCCGGGGAGATGCCGCTTTCGCATCTCGTGCGCAAAACCGGTGGGCGTCCGCGAATCGTGCCATCCCCGCTCGCCAAGGTAGCGCTCGACCAGCTCTGGAAGCTACGGCTCAGCTCGTTTCCATCGGAAGAGCTCGACCACCTGCGCTACGTCTGCATGGTCGACGACACGCGGGCTCGAACCGAGTTGGGGTACGAGCCCGCGCATTCGATCGACCGGGTCCTTCGGGACCTCCGGCGCCTACGCTACCAGGTGGTCTAGCGGCACTTGCCGTCGACGCAGTCCTGCCCATCGGGGCAATCACGCTGGACCCGGCAGTCGCTCTCGAGCTCGCTTTCGGCGTAGCAGAGGTCGTCAGGGCCGCAGAGGGGAACCTGACCGTCACGCGAAGCGCAGATCAAGTCGGGCTCGGGAAGGCTAGCGTCGCACTCGGTGCGGCACAATCCCTCGACACAGATGCTGCCGTCGCAGTCGGCATCGGTGCGGCAGAAGGGTATGGGCGCTGCGGGGTCCGGGCTGGTGCGTGGCCGGCAGAAGCCTTCCGGGTCACAAGTCTCGATCGCGGCGTTGCAGCCTTCGTCGCAGCGACGCAGGCAAGTTCCTTCGACGCAGTTGGTCTTGAGGTCCGGGCATTCGCTGCTGTCGACGCACTCGGCCACGATCGGCTGACAGAGACTTGCCTCGCATGCCGTGCCGCTTGGGCAGATCGTGTCAGGACCGCAGAGGAGCCGACAGCGGTTGTTGGCACAGGCGAAGCCAGCAGCGCACTGGAAGTCGAACTGGCAGGTCTCGTTGACCGCGAGGCAGAGGTTTTCGATGCAGAGCTCGCCTCCGAAGCAACCGTCATCGTCCAGGCAATTCCCAGCGACGGCGGGGCGGCAGCTGTCGCGGAAGTCACACTCGAAGCCCGACATGCAATCGGGGTCAGTGCGGCATTCGGCGACGGGGGGGATGTAGCATCCGCCGTCGGCACGGTCGCAGTAGCTACCGACTGGGCAATCGCCGGAGGTGAGACAGATCCCGAAGTCATAGCCGATGCAACTGTGGGTCCCCGGATCGCAGAACGCGTCCGCCGGACAGTCAAAGTCGCTCTGACAGGAGACCTGAACTTCGCGCTGGACCGGCCCCGAGCCGTAGACGGGGCAGCCAGCGAGGAGCAGCAGCGGAAGAAAAGAGACTACGCGTGAGTTGGCCATGAAGCTCGGACGCACCCCGTCCGGCGGTATTCACGGCTGCAGCCGCTAGCCCAGAAAGGTGTCCTCGAATGCACGGTTCTGGCGCAGAGCCTCGTAGAGAACGATGGCGACGGCGTTGCTCAGATTGAGGCTGCGGACCGCTCCGATGGTCGGGATAGCCCAGACGTGTTGGCGGTCTTCTAACAGCTCTCGGGGCAGGCCGACCGACTCCCGGCCGAAGACCAAGGCGTCCCCGGGCTCGAACGCAGCCTCCAAGTACGACCGAGATGCATTCGCGGAAAACAAATGAATTCGAACATGTGGATTGGATTCCTCGAAGGCCTCAAATGATTCGTGGAGATGGATCTCAACCAGGTCCCAGTAGTCGAGACCCGCGCGGCGGACCGCGTGCTCGTCGATCTGGAAGCCGAGCGGTCCCACTAAGTGCAGCGGTGATTGGGTCGCTCCACAGGTGCGGGCGACCGCTCCGGTGTTGGGTGGAATCTCCGGCTCGACCAAAACCACGCGAAAAGGGCTGGCCGTCGGGGCCGCGCGGAGCTTGGGACCTTGGGGCATGCCGCTTCTTACGATAAGGGGTAACGGGATGGCAAAGCGCGGCTGGCTATTGGTAATCTTGGGAGTCGCGGGGGCACTGCTCGTCTGGCGTCAAAGCCGGCCCGAGGTGCCGGCGCTGCTGCGGCAGTGGACGCGGGTCGTGGCGCTGGTGCCGCCGCCTCGCGGTCTCGACTGGGATCCAGTGCGAGCCTACCCAGCGATCGAGGATGCGGTCGAGGGGGTCGATCCCGAACGCTTGCGCGAGGCGCTCCGCGCCGCCGGGCTTCAGGGCCTCTGGGTTGGCGTATCTGTCGAGCGGCCATCGGGGGCGGAGCTATCGCTGGCGGGACGCTTGGCCTCAGGCGGCGTGGTTCGCGGGTTTCGAGGCGCGGCGCTGACGGAGCAGGGCCTGCTTTACGTCATCGACGAAACCAAGTGGCCGGTCGCGCTTTCCGACCGGGTGCTCGCCCGAGTGGCGCGGGGCATTCTCGAAGGGAGGGATCCCCCTCCGATCGACGCGTTCCCCGAAGAGCTCACCGAGGAACAAGCGGTCGAGGTGTTGGTCTTGCTGAGCGGTGCGCTCGGTCCACGGCTTTGGCGTTCGGCGCGGGCCCAGTCGATCACCGATGCCCTGACCACTGCGTCGCTTGCGGCGAGAGAGCGCTGGGAAGAGCGGACGGAGATGATGGGTGGGCCCCTTGGCGAGCGACTCGATCAGCTCGACGTCGAGGTGGCCTTCCTGTTCGACGATGGTACCTTCGACCCGGGGGCGATTTCGCTGATCGACGCGCTGGTGAAGCCACAGCACGGGGTGGCCTATGAGCAGCCGGCACGATGGCGCTATCTTCTGCCGCGAGCGACTCAGATGGCGGGCAGCCCGACCGAAGCGTACAAGAAGCTGTTCCGCAACAACGGGCTCCCCGAGGACAGCTTCGGGCGAAGCGATCTTCGCCTGTATCGAGTGCGGATGCAGACCGTGTCGATCGATCAGGGTTTGACCGGCTCGAGGTGAGCGGCCGGTCTGGCCGTCTCCCCGCTGCGATCGATTGCTCCTTCGGCCTCGAAACTGTCGAGAGACGCTTCGCCTTCGGCGGGGAGCAAAACCACGAAGGTAGTGCCAAACCCTTGGCGACTGCGGACGTCGATGCGGCCGCCGGCCTCCGCCACGATTCGCTGTGAGATCGCGAGCCCGAGACCTGTCCCTTGCTGTTTGGTGGTGACGAAGGGAACGAAGAGGTTTGCGAGCAAGCCAGGCGCGATTCCTGGGCCGGTGTCTCGAACGCTGATTTGAACCCAGCGTCGTGCACCGCCGCCGATGCCGAAGCGATCCTGGCTGCGCGTCTCTACGAAGATGTCGCCGCCGCTCGTCATCGCTTGAACCGCATTCTGGACGAGGTTGATCAGCACCTGTCGGAGGTGCTCGATGTCGATCCGCACTTTCGGCAAGTCCTCGTCCATCGCGACGTGCAAGCTGACGTTGGCGGAATCGCATTCAGGTCGGAGAAATTGGAGCGTCAACTCGACGGCAGCGTTGACGTGGATTGGCTCAGGGTCGCTATGGGCGGGGCGCGCGTAATCGAGGAACGAGCTGACGACGCGATTGAGCCGGTCGACCTCGTCCACGATGATGTCGAGGAACTCGGCGCCGTCTTGAGCTTGGGCTGAGGTCTCCGACAAGTACTGGGCGCTCGCCTTGATCGAACCGAGGGGGTTGCGGATTTCGTGCGCGAGGCCGGCGGCCATTTCCCCGAGCGCGGCCAGTCGGTCCTTTTCCTTCATCTGTTGATAGAGCTCGGAGTTCTCGACGGTGACCGCGACCTGAGTGGCCAAGCCTGCCAGAAGCTGGACCTCCTCGCGCGAGAAGGCGTCCCGCAAGCGATCGTCCCGCAGGGTGAGAAAGCCGTAGAGGTGCCCCGACTCGCCGCGGAGACCCAGGCAGACCGAGGCTTGGAGCGCTCGCATGGTGACCGCGATGTCGTGCGCGGTTTCGGCTTCTCGGTCGTCGCCGACGAGCCTTCGCTCTTCGAGCTCGCGTTCGGCGTTCTCGAGCACGGCCGTGCCCATTTTCGAGAGGCGGTCGAGCAGGGGTCGCGCCGGCGCCATCTCGACTCGCTCCGCGGACTTGGGGCCGAAGTGGTTTCTCAGCTTGAACACCCGCGCATCGGGACCGAGAAGGTAGAGCGCGCCCTGAGTGAATCGCGGCGATGCGGCAAGCCCTTCGACCAGCACTTGCCCGAGCTCGTCGATGTCGAGGATGTGGGCGACCGACCTACGAAGAGCCAGAATCGTTCGCTCGAGCTCGAAGCGTTCGTGGAAGAACACTTGCGAGATCCATTCCTGAACCTTGCTTCGGACCGGGTCGAACAGAATGAGCACGACGAACGCAGACACGACGACGTGGAGGAATAGCTGCTCGCCAGAAACCAGGCGCATGAGCCACAAGATGAAGGCCAGCACGAAGGCGAGAGCCGTCAGGACACCAAGGCGGCCGGCGAGCTCATAGAGGTCGAAGAGGCGGTAGTGGGTGATCGACTGGGAGAGGGCATAGAGGAAGACCAGGATCAGGATCGTTCCGACGGGGGGGATGTCGAGGCCGACGTAGGGGAGATACTCGATCAACGTGAAGAGGCCGCCGAATCCGCCGACCAGTGCGATGTAGCGAAGACGCGCGCCTTCGACACGAGAATCCGTCTCGAAGCCGAGCTTGTAGAGGTAGCCGAGGGCGAGGGAGAGAAACACGGTAGCGTAGAGAAGCAGGCCTCCGACGACGACTGCGTGATCGTAAAAGGGGGTCAACATGGCGCCGAGGAGCACGACGGCGGCGACGACCGACGCACGGGCGAGAAAGCGCGTGCGTCCGGTCTCCCAGGGTGCGAACACCCCGAAGAAGCGTACTGCTGCGAGGGGGAGCAAGACGCCACAGATCAGATTGAAGCGCTCCCAGAACGGTACTCGGCCGACCAGGCCGAGCACGAAAGTGCTGACGTACCAGAGGCCGGTGTTCGTAGCGAGGATTCCAAAAAGCCAGCGGTTGCGTTGGCGTTGGGTGCGCAGAAGAACGCTGGCGGCGAGCGCGAAGCAGAGAAGGGCCGCGATGAACGAGGTCTGGGTCCTGGCGTCCACCGTCGAAGCCTATCAGCTCCCTCGGGCCGGGTCAGTTGCTAGACTAGGCCTCGTCGTGGTGTTGCAGATCCTGGATGGAGCGATCGGGACCGAGCTGGCTTCGAGCGGCCTAGACCTCGAGGCGCCGGAGTGGAGCGCCCGAGCGATATGCGAGGCTCCACAGTTGCTCACGGAGCTCCATGTTCGGTACGCCGAGGCGGGCGCTACGCTTCACACCGCCAACACGTTTCGGACGCAGCCCCGCGCGTTCGGCGACGATTGGCTTGCCCGGCTCCGGGACGCGGTTCGCATCGCGCGCGATGCAGTGGGGCCCGGGGGGACAGTCCTCGGAAGCATGGCGCCTGTCGAGGATTGCTACCGACCCGAGCTGAGCCCCGGCCGGGGGGCTCGGCCGGAGCATCGGCAGGTGGCGACGGCGCTCGCGGTTGCGGGTTGCGACATCCTGCTTTGCGAGACCTTCGCGAACGGGGAGGAGGCGCTCGTTGCCGCCGAGGAAGCGATACGGACTGGTTTGCCCGTCTGGTTGTCTCTGACGGCGGGCCCTTTCGGTGAGCTCCTCTCGGCGGCCGAGCTTGCCCGGATCGGAAAGGATGCGGTGTCGATCGGCATCGGCCGTCTTCTGGTCAACTGCATCGCCGCGTCGCAGATCGGGGCCTACGTCGACGCGATCGCTTCGCTAGCGGTTCCGACAGGCGTGTATGCCAACGCTGGACGGAGAGACGAGGCGCTTGGCTGGGGCGCGACGAGCACAGCGGTCGCGGAGGCCTATGCAGACCTTGCCGAACGATGGAGGGAAGCCGGCGCGACGGTCATCGGGGGTTGCTGTGGAACGGGGCCGCGCCACATTCAGGCCTTGGCGGATCGCTTTACTTAAGAGCCAGATGCGCTTCGTGCGTCCGAATCCGATTCGAGGAGCTCCCCGACAGTCTGAAGAAGATCCGAGGGGTCGAAGGGCTTGCGAAGCCAGCGCTCGGGTTTGCCGTCGGGATCGGCATCGTCCGGCGGTGGTGCGCCGCTCATGATCGCAGCCCGGGTCACCAAGCCCTTCTTTCGCAGCTGGCCGAGGAGGATGTCTCCGCGCTCATCGGGAAGGGTGAGGTCGATCATCGCCGCAGAGAAGGGCCCGCTGCTCTCGAGTGCTTCTCTTGCCGTTCCGACACAGGTAGAGGCGACACCGGTGAGCATCAAAGTCGTCGCGATGAGGCCGCGCACGCCTTCGTCGTCTTCCACGACGAGCACATGGCTGCTCTGCACCTCTTCGGGCTTGATGACCCGACTGATACGGGATGGCTTCGGCACCAGGTCGGAATCACGTTTCACGCCTACCTCGGGAAGCTCGATGCGGAACCTCGCGCCTCGTCCAGGCGAGGTGTCGAGACGAATTCTGCCCCCGAGTGACTCGACGGTCCCGCGAACGATTGCGAGGCCTAGGCCGGTGCCCTCGGTTCGGGTGGTGTAATATGGCTCGAACACGCGCGCTTGTTGGGCTTCGGACATTCCGGGCCCGTTGTCGAGAACTTCGAGCTCGACGAGGGAACCGCGTCGACGGGCCTGAATCGAGACCTTTCCGTTCGCGGGAACCATCTGCACGGCGTTGTGCGCGAGGTTCCAGACGATCGAAAAGAGTTGCGATCGCTTGCCCTCGACCCAGCAAGAGTCCTCGACTTCGGCTTCGACGTTCACGCGCTTGCTCTGGGCTTCGGGACGAATGAGACGCACGACGTCGCGAATGACTACCGACAAGTCGGTGTGTGTCCTTTCGTGATTGGTGTGCCGCACCATGCGCAAGAGGTCTTGCGTGGCGTCGCGAGCGACCTGTGCGCTCTTCTCAATCAAGCTGAGCGCTTCTTCTGGGGGGGCCTTGTCGGGTCGCTCGCGGGCCACCTGCGCCCAGCCAACGATCGCGCTCAGTGCGTTGGCGACTTCGTGTGAAACGCCTGCGGCGAGATCGGCAGCGGCGGCCTTCGCCTGAACGTTCTCGGCGAGTGGGCTCTCTTGCGACGTCACCAAGACGGCCGCGCGCCCAGCGGCGATGGGCACCGCAAGCAGTTGCACGCCGGGCTGCGGGGCGAAGGCCGATGGCTTCCCTTCGCGCGCGCGCTCGATGGCATCCCTCAAACCGAGCTCGTCGACGTTCCCGAGCAATTGCCGAGCGCCTTCGAACAAGTCCGCGGGCAACTCCCCCCGGAGCGCGACGATTGCGCCCGGGTTAGCTTTCACGGTGCCGTTCTCCCCCTCTTCGAGGAGGTTGAGGCGGAGTTGGTTAGCCATCCAACGGATTAGTTCTGATGCCACCGCAAATGTCCGTTTCAAGCAAAAAGGTAAGCCTTTTCGGACTGATTCGTCAATCGAATCGCAATTTTTGGTGAGTGAGGACGCAGACCTCGCCTCAAAGGACGGATCTGCTACCTTCGGCGCCCCATGGCGGACCCTAAGATCACGCTAGAGCAGGTTTTGCACGTCGCGAAGCTCGCCAGGCTGGCCCTGTCCGATGAGGAGGCGCGACAGATGCAGGCGCAGCTCGACGCGATCCTCGGATACATGGACGGGCTGGGCGAGCTCGACGTTTCGGACGTCCCGCCGACGTTTCATTCGATTCCGATGGATGCGCCCCTGCGGCGGGACGTGCCCGAACGCTGCGCTGACCGCGCCGAGACGCTTGCGCAGGCGCCGGCAAGCGAAGCGGGTGGTTACGCGGTGCCGCTCGTGCTCGAGGCCGATGGATGAGCGACTTTCCTTGGCAGAGCGCCTTCGAGATTCGAGAGCAGGTCGCTGCCGGGAAAGTGACGGCGGTCGAGGTTGCGCGCGCCTATCTCGCGCGGGCTGAAGCGCTCAACCCGACGCTCTGTTGCTTTGTCACGATCGACCACGAGGGAGCGCTCGCGGCGGCTGCGCAAGTCGATCGCATGCGAGGCGCCGGTGAAGCGCTTGGAGCCTTGGCTGGGGTTCCGATCGCGGTGAAAGACAACCTCTGCACGCGAGGTGTTCGCACGACCTGCGCATCGAAGATACTCGGCGACTACATCCCGCCGTATGATGCACACGTCATCCAGGCGCTACGCGCATCAGGGGCAGTGATTCTCGGGAAAACAAATCTCGACGAGTTCGCGATGGGCTCGTCCAACGAGAACTCGGCGTTTGCAATCGTGCACAATCCCTGGGCTCTCGATCGTGCCCCAGGCGGTTCTTCGGGTGGCTCGGCATCGGCAACTGCAGCGGGCTTGGCGCCGTTCGCGCTTGGCAGCGACACGGGCGGGTCGGTGCGGCAACCAGCGGCGTTCTGCGGTATCACGGCGATCAAACCGACCTATGGCCGAGTGTCTCGGTACGGCCTCGTGGCCTTTGCATCGTCGCTCGACCAGGTCGGACCGATGGCGCGTTCGGTACGCGAGGCTGCGCTCTTACTCGAAGTAGTGGCCGGCCATGACGGGCGCGACGCAACGTCGGCAGAGCGAGAGACGGGCAGCTACCTGGCCGCCTGCGATCGCGGCGTGAAGGGGCTGCGTGTGGGCGTGGTCCGCGACCTGATCGCGGGCCTTCAAGATCAGAACGTTCGGGTGGCAACCGAATCGGCGTTGAGCGCGCTCGAGAAAGAAGGCGCGACCTTGGTCGACGTTTCTCTGCCACACGCCAAGCACGCCGTCTCGGTGTACTACTTGATTGCGACGGCCGAGGCGTCGAGCAACCTCGCTCGCTTCGATGGGATCCGCTACGGACTTCGGGTGCCCGGCGACGACTTGACCGAGACCTACATGAGGACTCGAGCCGAGGGCTTTGGCCCAGAGGTCCGCCGACGCATCATGCTCGGGACCTACGCGCTTTCGGCAGGGTACTACGATGCCTTCTATCTCAAGGCGCAGCGCGTTCGAACCCTGATCCGGCGCGACTACGACAGGGCATTCGAGAGCTGCGATGTCGTCTGTACGCCGACGACGCCAACGCCGGCCTTCGCCCTCGGTGAAAAAACCGGCGACCCACTAGAGATGTACCTCGCCGACATCTTCACCTTGCCTCCAAGCCTTGCCGGTTTGCCCGCGGTGAGCACCCCGTGCGGCCTTTCTTCAGGAGGGCTCCCCATTGGCATTCAGCTCGTGGCAGCTCCGTTCGAAGAAGAGCTACTGTGTAGCGTGGCGCAGGCGGTGGAACGTGAGTGCGGCCTCATGGGATCTCGGCCCCCTGCGATTGGCTGATGTCTACTTGGGTTCGGGATGCTTCGACTCGGTTTCCGCAACGATTCCCTGCGTTCTGATTGAGGGTCTCGCACGTCGTTCCTCGCCGGCGACCTCGACTCGGTTTCGCCCCCGGGCCTTCGCGCGGTAGAGCGCTTGGTCTGCCTGTTCGACCAGAGCTTCTGCGCTGATGCCCGGGCGGAGCATCGCGAGTCCGATGCTGACGCTGATTTGGTCCGGACCATCCTCGCCTTGCGGAGTCTTCGCAAGCCGGCCCCGAAGCCGCTCGGCAACGATGCGCGCAGCCGCGAGTTTGATCTCGGAGAAGATTACGAGGAACTCCTCGCCGCCCCAGCGCGACACGATGTCGTTTCGGCGAACGTACTCGGACAATGATTTCGCGATTTGTTGTAGGACGTGATCGCCCGCTGCGTGCCCGAACTCGTCGTTGATCGCTTTGAAGTGATCGACGTCGCACATGGCGACGCAGAGGCCGGTGTTGTTGCGGCGCGCGCGCGCAATCTCCTCTTCCAGGCGCTGGCTTGCATGGCGGCGATTGTAGAGCCCGGTGAGGCCGTCGGTCAGGGCCAGGAGTTGCGTTTGCTCGACCAGAAAAAGGGACTTCACCACGACGCCCAAGGCATCGGCGATGAGCTCCAAGCTGCGAAGATCGGGCGGGGCGCAGACGTTTGCTCCGCCAAAGACCTGCAAGGTGCCGAGGGACTCGTCACGGACCCGGATCTCGCAGTTGTAGGAGCGCCCGCCGACCACGTGGCGGCCGGTGCCATATTTCGGATCGGGATCGAGCGCCGTCCGGGTCGCCGCGATGCTCTTCTCGGGAATCCCTAGTGCGGCCAGCCCTGCGGTGGGCTCGTCCTCGGGCCAGGGTCCGCGCGCCCGGATCGCATAGCTGGGCCCTCCGGGCCCGAGAAGCTGGAGAACCAGATACGGACAGCCGACGACTTCGCCGGCGAGCTCCAGGACCTTTTCGCTGAACTCGTGTCGATCGTGAACATGGTCCATCAGGCGGCGGACTTCGGATTGGACGACTACCTCGAACAGATGGTGCTCGAGTACGGCGCTCACCCGTTCAAGCGGTGTGCCCGTGAGCTCGGGTCGGCTGCTCTTGCGTGGCGTCCGGCCTTCCATGATCTTCTCGACGGCCGGCAGGAGCTTCTCCTCCATGTCTTCCTTTGCGAGGTAGACATCCGCCCCGGCGTTTCGGCCCCAGAAACGGGTCTTCGCTTCTTTGGCCGCAGTCAGTAGAACGAAGGCGATGTCGGCGATGCCCGGGTCGCCACGGAAGACGCGGCAGAGCTGGACACCGGTGATCTCGCCCATTTCGATGTCGCTGACGACCAAGTCGAAGGTCTGCTCCAGGCTGAGCGCCAGCGCTTCTTCGCCAGAAGCCGCTTCGGTGATCTGGAAGTTCATCGTCTGGAGCTTCTGCACGACGCGACGACGGATCGACCGACTATCGTCGACCACGAGCACGCGAAAGGCTTCAGGCGTTTGTTCCCCTTGGCCGGTCTCTGAAGGCATTTCCACCCGCCCTCATGATGGGCAAATTGATAAGCAAATGCCAATGTATCTCCGGCTCGAGGAGATGGCCTTCCATCCTCGGTGCGCTATAAACCACGCGCATGACCGCTTATGAGCCGGTGATTGGACTCGAAGTGCACGCCCAGATGCGTTCACGGACGAAGCTGTTTTGTGGGTGTCCGACGGAGTACGGGGCGCCCCCCAATGAGCACACATGTCCAGTATGCCTTGCCCTCCCAGGCGCCTTGCCGGTGCCCAACGAAAAGGCGATCGAGCTTGCCATTCAGGCCGGGCTGGCGCTCGACTGCGAGGTCGCCAGCCATAGTGTTTTTGCGCGGAAGAACTACTTCTATCCAGACTTGCCCAAGGGCTATCAAATCTCCCAGTTCGAGCTTCCGCTCAATGGGAGGGGCCATCTGGACATCGAAGTCGACGGCCAGACCAAACGGATTGGGATCACACGCATCCACGTCGAGGAAGACGCGGCGAAGAACATTCACGGCACCGGCTCGAGCGCGGTCACGCTGGTCGACTTCAACCGAGGAGGCACACCCCTGGTCGAAATCGTCAGCGAGCCGGACCTGCGAAGTGCAGAGGAGGCCGAGGCATACCTTCGGAAGCTGCGCGACGTGCTGATGTTCATCGGCGTGAATGATGGCAACCTCGAGGAAGGCTCGTTTCGCTGTGACGCCAACGTGTCGATTCGTCCCGTCGGCCAAGAGGAGCTCGGCACGCGCGCCGAGCTCAAGAACATCAATTCGTTTCGCTTCGTGAAGAAGGCGATTGACCATGAGATCGCGCGCCAAGAAGGCGTGCTTCAGAGCGGGGGCACGGTGATCCAAGAGACCCGCACCTGGAGCGAGGCGCAGGGCAAGACGATTTCGATGCGCAGCAAAGAAGAGGCGCATGACTATCGCTATTTCCCAGATCCGGACCTGCCGCCGATCGTGGTGACCGAGGCCCGCATCAAAGAGCTTCGCGGAGCTCTTCCTGAGCTTCCCGGTGCCAAGCGAGTGAGGTGGCAGGCGGAGCTTGGACTGACCGAATACGACGCGGGGGTGCTCTCCAGCCACCCGGAAGTTGCCAGGTACTTCGAAGAGGCAACGCGCTCGTTCGTGGAGCTGTCGGGCAAGGAGGCCGACGAGGCTGGCAAGAAGGTGGGCAACTTCGTACAAGCGGAAGTCCTGCGGCACGTGACGACGGACGGGCTCGAGGCCTTGTTTCCGGTTGCACCGAGCGCGCTCGCGGAGCTTCTCGTCTGCGTCGAAGACGGGACGATCAACGGCAAGATCGCAAAGAAGGTATTCGCTTCGATGGTCGAGAGCGGTACGGCTCCGAAAGTCATCATCGAGCAACAAGGCTTGGCGCAGGTGACAGACACAGGAGCCATCGAGGAAGAGGTTCTCCGCATCCTCGAAGCGAGCCCCGCCCAGGTCACCCAGTACAAAGAGGGCAAGACCAACGTGATGGGCTACTTCGTTGGGCAAGTGATGAAGGCGACCAAGGGCGCCGCCAATCCAAAGGTGGTCAACGAGATACTCCGGCGACTCTTGGACGACCGATGAGCGGGAACCTTTCGCGCCCACCTCTGAGCGGCGCCGCTTGGTTCGCAGTCGAATTCGACCCGGCCAGCGAGGAGTTGGTCATGCTCGACCAGCGCCTCCTTCCGGCCGAGGTGAAATATCACCGCTACCGCACGCCGGATGAGGTAGCGAAGGCAATTCGCGACATGGTGGTTCGCGGGGCGCCCGCGATCGGGATCGCGGCGGCTTATGCGCTGGCGATGGTTGCGCGGGGCGAGCAGAGTGACGCGAGAATGTTTCTGGTGGCCAATGGGGTCGCCGGTCGCGCGCTCAATGCAACGCGGCCGACGGCCGTCAATCTGGCCTGGGCGATCGCGAGGATGTCTCGACGTGCCGGAGCGGTCTGCGACCTGGCTCCGGAGGCGCGCTATGAGGCGATGCTCGAAGAGGCCGAGGCGATTCACCGAGAAGACGTCGAAGCGTGTCGGACGATCGCCGAGCTCGGCGCGGCGGATGTTCCCCGAGGCGCTCTGATCCTCACCCATTGCAACGCTGGAGCCCTGGCGACCGGGGGCTATGGTACCGCGCTGGGCGTGGTGCGCACGGCTCACGCGCAGGGCAAAGGCATTCGCGTCCTTGCGGGCGAAACGCGCCCCTATCTTCAGGGTGCGCGACTCACTGCATGGGAGCTTCATCAAGATGGGATCCCGGTCGAGGTGATCACTGACAGCATGGCGGGGCATTTTTTTCAGAAGGGGGAGATCCAGTTCGTGGTGCTGGGCAGCGATCGAATCGCGGCCAACTCCGACGTAGCAAACAAGATCGGGACCTACTCGCTCGCCGTTCTCGCCAATCATCACGAGGTGCCGTTCACGGTTGCAGCGCCTTGGAGCACGGTCGACCCGCGAGCACGGTCCGGTGCGGACATACCGATCGAAGAGCGCTCGCGAGAGGAAGTGGCAACCATCGGAAACAGCAAGTTGGTTTCGGACGGAATCCCGTGCCGGCACCCTGCGTTCGACATCACCCCAGCGCGCCTCATCGATGCGATCTACACGGAGCGCGGCGTGATCAGACCAAAGATTGGTGAGCGCCCCGACGTATTGCGGGACTGAACCCATGGAGCAGCGAAGCTTCGTTCAGAGGCGAAGCAGGGTAGCGCCCCAGCTCAAGCCGGCGCCGAGCGCGAGGAAGCACAGGAGGTCGCCTTCGCGGATGCGTCCGTCGCGCCGAAGCTCGTCGGTGAGAATGCCGATCGTCGCGGCCGAGGTGTTGCCGTAGCGCGCGATGTTCGAGGGGATCTTCGATTCCGGGATCTTGAGCGCCTGGCGGACGGCCCGATTGATTCGATCGTTGGCCTGATGTGCGATGAAACAATCGATCTCGCTCTGGGAGACGCCATGGGTCTCGCAGAGCGACTTTACGGTGCGCGAAAGAGTTTGAACCGCCTTTTTGAGAAGTGAAGGGCCGCGCATCTGCGGAATGTGCTCGTCGGCGAGCACTGCCTCCGGGGTCACGTAGGGGACGTTCCGAAACCCGCAGCCCGAGACGAACAGATGGTCGAACGAGTCCCCGTCGCTGTGCAATTCGGCGCCGATGAAACCGCCGGTCGGCGCCTTGCTCTTCTCGAGCACCATCGCCGCAGCGCCGTCTCCAAAGACCACGGCCAGGCTCCGGTGGCGGTTGGCGCGCTCATAGGCTTCGGGAGAGACTTGCCCTTCCGATTCGGAACGGACCAGGTCCCAGTCAGACCAAGGCATGAAGCCAGCATGGGCGTCGGCGCCCACGAGCAAAATCGTCTTTGCAGCGCCGGATTGCACCAGACCATTGGCAAGTTGCAAGGCGAAGGGGATTGCTGCGCACTGCTGCCGAATATCGAGCGCGGGAACACCGGAGAGCCCGAGCTTCGCACCCAAGAGTGGGCCCGAACCGGGAAAGAAATAGTCGGGCGTCATCGTGGCAAAGATGATGTACTCGATGTTTGAGGCTTCGATGCCGGCGTCGTCGATCGCTAGCTGAGCCGCTTCGACGGCGAGGTCGCTCGGTCCCTGTCCGTCGCGCGCGAAGTAGCGCTGCTTGATCCCCGTGCGTGATTGAATCCAGTCATCGCTCGTGTGCATCACGCGGGCGAGGGCGTCATTGGGCACAGGCTCACCGGGCAGGTAGCGACCCGTCCCGATGATCGTCACGCCGCTCATGCGAGGATCTCGCCTTGCCAGAGCGCTTCTGCATCGCTGCGCCGACGCACCAGGCGTGATCGCGACCCATCGACGAGAACCTCGGGGGGCAGCGGGCGTGCGTTGTACATGCTCTGCATCTCCCGTCCGTAAGCGCCAGCTCCGCGAATGGCAAGTAAGTCGCCCTGCTTCACCTCGGGCAAGGGGCGGTCCTTCGCGACGAAGTCGCCCGACTCGCAGACGGGCCCAACGACGTCGACCGAAACGAGATCGGCGTTCGGGTCAGGCTCCTCGAGGGGCATGATCGCGTGGTAGGCGCCATAGAGTGCGGGACGGATGAGCTCGGTCATCGCAGCGTCGACGATTACGAAGCGGCGATCTCCTTGCATCTTCGTGTACAGAACACGGGTCAGGAGCACGCCTGCGTCCCCCACGAGCGCGCGTCCCGGTTCGGTGATGACTTCGATATCCGGGCGCAGCATCCCGGATGCTTCCAAGCCTTCGCGAATCGCATGGCCAAAGACAGCAGTGGGCGGGTACGGGTCGAGCTCCTGCCCGTAGTGCATCGGCCATCCGCCGCCGACGTCGATCGCGCGCAGGCGAGCCCCCTGATCGATGCAATGGCGGGCGAAGTTGCCGAGAATCTCGATCGCTTCACGGAGAGGGCGTGGAGACGAAAGTTGGGAGCCGATGTGACAGGCCACCGCTTCGAGGACGAGCTGCGAGCTACGGACCACGCGAGGAACGATCGACTCGGCCACGGGGATCGCGAGGCCGAACTTCGATTCGCGGAGGCCGGTGGCGATGTAGGGATGGGTTTTCGGGTCGACATCGGGGTTGACCCGCAAGCCGATGGCCAGCGTACGACCGAGCTCCTTAGCGACGCTTTCGACGACATCGAGCTCCTGGATGTTTTCGACGTGCAGCGCGCGAATGCCGGCCTTGGCGGCGGCCACGATTTCCTCGCGCCGCTTTCCGACGCCGCTGTAGATGATCCGTTCGGGCGGGAAGCCGGCCTTGAGCGCGCGCTGCATCTCGCCCGCCGACACGATGTCTGCGCCGCAGCCCTGCGAGGCGAGGCGCGCGAGGACGGACAGGTTGCCATTGGCCTTCACGGCGTAGGCGATCAGGTGCGGAGCGAAGGCCAGCGCCTCGTCGATCGAACGATACGCCTCGTCGATCGCCGCACCGGAATACACGAACGCGGGCGTGTCGAACTCGTTGGCAATCGACTCGAGTGCGACGCCTTCGCAGGCGAGCGCGCCATCTCGGTACGAGAACCAGGGCGACTCGGGAATGTGCACGTTGGACATCGCGGCCCTCTATGCGTCCCGGCGCGCCTGGAGTCGACCCCGTAGCTCGGCGATCGCGGCCGCGACCCTGCCCCGGGCCGGCCCACCCACGACATCGCGGCGCTCGACTGCAGTTTCCATGTCCAACGCTCCAAAGATCGTGTCGTCGAAGGCTTCGTGCTCGTCTTGGTAGACCTGGAGGGGAAGCTCAGAGAGCGTCTTGCCCTCCTGCACGGCCCGATGGACCAGCTTACCCGCGACATGGTGGGCATCCCGAAATGGCACTCCCCGCGACGCAAGCCAGTCCGCGACCTCGGTGGCGTCTAGAAAGCCGGACCGAAGTGAGGCCTCCATCCGCTCCTTGTCGAAGGTCGCCGAGCCAATCGCGCCGCTCAGCACCGCTAGGCACTCGCGTACCGTATCGAAGGCTTCGAAGACCGGCGCCTTGTCTTCTTGGAGGTCGCGGTTGTAGCTGAGCGGAAGGCCCTTGAGGATGACCAAGAGGTTCACCAGCGAGCCGACGACACGTCCCGTCTTGCCACGGACCAGCTCGGGCATGTCGGGGTTCTTCTTCTGCGGCATGATCGACGAGCCCGTCGTGAAGGCGTCGCTCATCTGCATGAAGGCGAATTCCTGACTCGACCAGAGCACCAGCTCCTCGGCTATCCGCGAGAGGTGCACGGCGCAGATCGCTAGCGCGCTCACTGCCTCGAGGAGGAAATCCCTGCTGCTGACCGCATCGAGCGAGTTGCGCATGGCCTGATCGAAGCCCAGCGCCTTGGCGGTGGCTTCGCGGTCGATAGGGAACGTCGTACCGGCCAAAGCTGCGCTGCCGAGCGGACACTCGTTCATGCGCTTCGCTGCATCGACGAGTCGGCCTCGGTCGCGGTCGAGCATCTCGGCCCAGGCCATCAGATGGTGCGCTAGGCGAATCGGCTGAGCCCGCTGCAAGTGCGTGTACCCAGGCATCAGGAAGTCGAGGTGCCCATCGGCCTTGTCGACCAGGACCTCGAGCAGGGCATCGATATCCGCCACCGTGGACGCGCAGGCCTGTCGCGTCCAAAGCCGCATGTCGGTCGCGACCTGGTCGTTGCGGCTTCGCCCGGTGTGGAGGCGGCCGCCGGCCTCGCCGATTGCGCTCGTCAGGGCAGCCTCGATGTTCATGTGAACGTCTTCTTTGCTTTCGTCCCAGTCGAACTCGCCCCGCGCAATGGATGCGCGGATCTCTTCGAGGCCTGTGACGATTTGCGCAGCGTCCTTGATGGAGAGGATGTTCTGGTCGGCAAGCATGCGCACGTGTGCGATCGATCCGTCGATGTCCTGTGCCCACAGACGGCCGTCGACATCCACGCTTGCGCTGAAGCTCGCTGCGATCGCATCCAGCTCCTTCTGGAACCGGCCGCCCCATGCCTTGTCACTCATCCTTTGTTCTCCACTATTGCTGCATCGGCACACGAAGATCTACACGGCGAAGCAGGCGGGAGCCAGCCCGAAGGGTCCAGACCTCGGTCATGACTGCGCAGAGGGCTGCCATGACCGGAGTCATCCACTCGAAAGCCACGCCGAGAACGACGAGTAGGGTCGCCAGGACCGAGGTGCCAATGCTGCGCCAGGTCGCCCGTCGTGCGGCCCGGGCGATCCAGAGCGCGCCGGCGGCGTCACGAACATCCTGGCTGGCGATGACCACGCCCCTGTCTTCCAATGCCGAGCCGACGAGGCGAAGCGAGATCGGAACATCCGCAGCGGCCATCACCGCGTCGTCCACGCCGCCTCGGCCGACTGCCGCCGTGACCCCGCCGGTTTCAGCGAGTGCGCGCACCTCGGCGACACGCTCTATCGGCAGCAGCGGAGCCTTGACGCGCGGGGCGCCTAGATTGGCTGCGATGCGTTCGACCGTGCGCCGGTCATCCCCGGAGAGGACAACCACCTCACAGGGCAGGTCGACGATGCGTTGCACTGCGTCCCGCGCGCCGACGTGGGTAGGGTCGAGCACCGCAAGCAACGCTTCGAGTCGGCCGTCGACCGCGATGAAGATGGGTGTCAAACCTTCGCTCTCGATGTGAGCCGCGTCGCTGTCCGCCGTGGCCACGCTGACGCCTTCGTCGAGGAGTAGCTGTCGTCGACCGACGACGACTGGGACGCCGTGCGAGGTGACGGCGGTGACACCGAGACCGGCCCGGACGCGCGCCTTGCGAACCGAGGCCGAAGCGCGGCCGCGTTCCTCGGCAAAGCGCTGGATCGCCCGAGCGATTGGATGGTCCTCGGCCGCCTGTTCGGCCGCGGCTGCGAGGGCGAGGACCCTATCGAGGTTGGTATGCCCGAGCGGATGCGCCTGCCGAACGACCGGCTCACCCGCGGTCAGAGAACCTCTGAGCAAGATTGCGGTCGTGCTCACGCGGCCTGCGTCACGGAGGGTGCGCGCGCTGCCAAAGAACATGCCTCGCCGTGCCGAAGCGAGCGCGCCAGCGTCCAAGGGTGCGTCGAGTGAGGCCAGCAAGGCGAGCACGGGGACCCCGAGCAAAAAGGTCGCCGCCCCGGCCGGTCCCGCCCAAAGCAGGGCCGCAACGCTCGCTGGCGCCAAAAGGAGCCAACTCCAGTGTGTGAGCGCGAAGCGTAGTCGAGACGCGGCAGCCATGTCCTGCTGGGTGCCTCTCCCAAGCTCGACGGTGCGAAGCATCCCTCGCTCCTGGCCGGTCCGTCGAACCCGAACCGTTACGGCGCCCTCAAGCACACGCGTCCCGGCGAGCATGAAATCACCTTCGGCGTACCGCCTCGAGTGCGCCGCTTTAGGGTAGCGCAAAGCCGAGCCCGAGCCTCGTTCGACGACGCCATCGGCAGCCGCGCACTCGCCCTCGAGGACGACGGCGAGGTCTCCTTGACGCAAGCTGTCGGCTGCTACCTCTTCGTAGGCCGAAGAGTCGTCGGTCGGGACACGCGCGTGGAGCGGCAGGGTTTCGCGAAGCGACTCCGAGGCGTTCTCCAGCGAGAAAGACAATGAAGCGTGGAGCCAGTTGCGGACCGAGACCGCGATCGCTGCGACCGCCGCCCCCGCGAGCGACCAGCGCTGAGTTTCCGCGTCGACGCTCATGACTGCGGCGACGGATGCGAATACGAGCCCCAGTGGGGCTACGACTCTGAGCGATCGACTCGCACGCAGCGTGGTGAGTGGGATGCCAGCATTCACGCCCGCGCAGAGAAGGACGAGGAAGGCAGCGAGCCATCCGAGCTCGCGGCCTGGCGTGAGCAAGAGCAGGGCGAGCGCGAGGCAGGCGAGGCCGGTTGCGATGACCGGGTCGTATGGTTGGGCACGGGCTCCGTCGCCCTCCGTTGGGGTAGGGTCCTTGCGGGGAAGCGTGGCTTCTCGAACCAGCTCTGGAATGGAATGTCGCTCGACGCGCGGCCGCTCCGAAGGCTGACTCGAGCGGGCGTCGAACGCGCGATCACCGAGCTCAAAACGAAGATGGCATTCAGCGTCGCAGAGGAATCTGGCGCCGTCCTCGAGCCAGAGGACGCGGCGGGCGCGCAGCGGGTCAACCGCCTGCCCGCAAGCAGGGCATGGCCGAGAGGGTAGTTGCGGCCGTGCAGGGTGCATCTCGCAAGGTCCTACGAGGAATCGACATTGGGTCAAGGACGCGGTAAGGGAGCGCCCGGAGGCAAGATGACGACGCGTGTAGAAACCGATTCGATGGGCCCGGTCGAGGTGCCTGCGGACAAATACTACGGCGCGCAGACCATGCGGTCGCGCATGAACTTCCGGATCGGCACGGAGAGGATGCCGATCGAAGTGATTCGTGCATTTGGGATCCTCAAGAAGGCTGCCGCGCTCACCAACCGCGACCTCGACAACCTCGACGAGGACGTCTGCGACTTGATCGTGCGTGCGGCCGACGAGGTCATCGAGGGGAAGCTCGACGAGCACTTCCCGCTGGTCGTCTGGCAGACCGGATCGGGAACGCAGTCGAACATGAACGTCAACGAGGTGATCTCGAACCGGGCGATAGAGCTCGCCGGTGGCGAATTGGGCAGCAAGACGCCCGTGCATCCCAATGACCACGTCAATCGCTCTCAATCCTCGAACGACACCTTTCCGACGGCCATGCACATGGCGGCAGTCATCGCGGTCGAGGGGATGATTCCCAAGGTTCGCCTGCTTCGCGACACCCTCGACAGCAAGGCCAAGACTTTCTCACAGATCGTGAAAATCGGCCGGACCCACCTACAAGATGCGACACCATTGACCCTGGGTCAGGAGATCAGCGGTTGGGTTTCACAGATCGACCACGGATTGGCCGCGATCGAGGCGACCATGCCTCCGCTTCGCGAGCTTGCGCTCGGGGGGACGGCTGTGGGAACCGGCCTCAACACGCACCCACGATATGCCGAGAGGGTTGCCGCGAAGATCGCCGACCTCAGCGGGAAGGATTTCGTCTCGGCACCAAACAAGTTCGCTGCGCTCGCGGCACACGACGCGTTCGTCGGGACCAGTGGCGCGCTCAAGCAGCTCGCGGTAGCGCTGATGAAGATCGCGAACGACGTGCGCTGGCTCTCGTCGGGCCCGCGATCGGGTATCGGCGAGATCCGGATTCCAGAGAACGAGCCCGGAAGCTCGATCATGCCGGGTAAGGTGAACCCCACCCAGTGCGAAGCGATGACGATGGTCTGCACGCAGGTGATGGGGAACGACGTGACGATCGGGATTGCCGGGTCACAGGGCAACTTCGAGCTGAACGTATACAAGCCGGTGATGGCGTACAACCTGCTTCAATCGATTCGACTGCTCGGCGATGCCTCACAAAGCTTCAACGACCACTGCGCCGTTGGCATCGAACCGAACCTCGAGACGATCGACGACAAGCTTCGCCGCTCGCTGATGCTGGTGACCGCTTTGAACCCGCTCGTCGGCTACGACAACGCGGCCAAGATTGCGAAGCACGCCTACAAGAGCAACACGACCCTTCGGGAGGCGGCGATCGAGCTTGGTTTGCTGACCGGCGAGCAGTTCGACGAAGCGGTGCGGCCCGAAGAGATGGTAGGCCCGCTGAAGGTATGAGCGTCGAAATCAAGCGGCATCAGCCCGGCCGGGACCTGAAGGAATTCATTCGGGTTGCCTTCGAGGTGTATCGCGACGACCCGGCCTGGGTGCCGCCGCTCAACATGGAAATCACCGACCGACTGACTCCCGAGAAGAACCCCTTCTTCGAGCATGCGGAGGTTGCGCTCTTCACCGCATGGAAAGACGGGAAAGCCGTCGGTCGGATTTCGGCGCAGATCGATCACGAGCATCTGCGTATTCACAAAGACAACGCCGGCTTCTTCGGTTTCTTCGATACGATCAATGATCAGGAGGTAGCTTCGGCCTTGGTCGCTGCCGCCGAGAACTGGCTTGCGATCCGTGGGATGACCCTGATGCGCGGTCCCTTCTCGCTGTCGATCAACGAGGAGACCGGGATGCTGGTCGAAGGTTTTGATTCGCCACCGACCATCATGTCGCCGCACCACCGTCCGTATCAGGGCGCGCTGGCCGAAGGGGCGGGGCTCGAGAAGGTGAAGGACTGCTACGGCTGGAAACACCACGTCGTGCCCGCGCCGCCGCGCGCCCAGAGGGCTTGGGAGGCGATCAGCAGCCTTCCCGAGGTGCGGTTCCGCTCGGTCAACCCACGCAAGCTCAAAAAGGAGGTCCACGACATCCTCGACGTCTTCAACGACGCCTGGCAGCACAACTGGGGTTTCGTCCCGGCCACCGACTCCGAAGCCAAGAAGATGGCTGCGGACCTGCAGCTCATTCTCGACAAGGAGCTCTCCTTCTTCGCCGAGATCGACGGCCAGCCGGTTGCGATTTGCATCTGCCTGCCAAACCTCAACGAGGTGATTTACGACTTCGAGGGCAAGCTCGGGCCGGTCACCATTGCAAAGCTGATCTGGCGCTTGAAGATCCGGCGGCCAAAGTCGGCGCGCCTGATGCTACTCGGGATTCGAACCGAGCTCCGTGGGAAGAAGCGCTACGCGCCCTTGGCGATGGCTGTCATCGCGGAGCTGGTGCGCCGCGGTCTCAAGCAAGGCTACGCCTGGGCCGAGCTCGGCTGGACGCTCGAAGACAACCGGCTCATCAACGCCGCGATTCGCAGCATGGGGTCCACAATATACAAGCGCTATCGACTGTTCGAGAAGCCCATCGGCGCCTAGCGATGGATGTCGAGTCGCTTCCCGTCAGTGGAGATGATGACGCCACCGCGAAGATCGGTTCGATAGACTGCCGCGCCGGCTTCGCGCAATCGCGCAACCACCGAGGGGCTTGGGTGGCCGTAGCGATTGCCGGCACCGCAACTGATCACGGCGAGGGCAGGGCGAACCGCCGCGACGAAGAGAGGCGAGCTTGATGTCTTGGAGCCGTGGTGACCGACCTGGAGCACGTCGGCAGGCTCGATGCGACCGGCGGTGACCAGCAGACGCTCCGGCTCGCGCTCGAGGTCGCCAGTGAACAAGAAGGCACGGTGTCCGTACGCGAGCCGCAGCGCCATCGAGTTGTCGTTCAGACCGAAGGCCGCATCGTAGCGAGGACAGGGCCAAAGGACTTCGAGCTCCGCATCTCCGAAGCGCTGCGCCGTGCCGCATAGCTCCGGCGCGAAGCGAAGCTTGGTCCCAAGTGCCATCGCCGAGGAGAGGAGCTGGGCCATGGCGCCGTCGCGTTCCTCGGTGAGAAGCTGCCCGTTGAGCCAGATTTCCCCGATTTCGATTTCGCCGATCAAGTCGTGAAGGCCTCCAAAGTGATCGGGGTGGCCGTGGGTGATCACGATCAGATCGATTCGTGAGCGGCGGCGGGCGTCGAGGAGGGCGCGAAGCTCACGCGCGGCCGGATGAGGTCCACCTTGGCCGGTGTCGACGAGCGCTAGCTGTCCGTTGGGGAAATCGATGAGCGTCGCGTCTCCCTGGCCGACGTCGACAAAGGATACCCGAAGCGAGCCTCGAGCTTGCTCGCGCGCGATGAGCTGCTGGTCTTCGGCAAACCAGAGGAGGGCGGCAACCGTCACTACCACGACGCGCTGGCGCCAGCTTCGGCTGTGCAAAAGCAGCAGAGAAGCGGCCAAAATGACCAGGCCTTGCGCTAGGTCGGGGGGCGGGAGCCGTTGGGTGACTGTCAGTGGGACGAAGGCGTCGCAGATCGAGAGCAGGACGTGGACAGCCACGGTCAGCGCAGCTCCTGCCGTCTGGGCCAGGGCGGGTACGATGGCCGTCAGCGCAAAGAGATGGGCCAGCGGGATGACGACCCAGCTTCCGAACGGGAGAACCACGATGTTCGTGAGCCAGCCGATCAGCGGCACCCCACCGAACCACCACCAGACCATCGGTGTCGTGGCGACGAGCGTTCTCGCGCTGATGGTCGCGGACGAGCGAAGTCGCCTCCAGCGCTCGGAAGCGGAAGGTTGCGGCGCACTCAAGATCGACGACGTGGCAACGATCGAGAGAAGAAACGCGGGGCGGAGCGCCATGGCCGGGTCGGGGGCAGAAAGCGCAAGCGCAGCGGCTGCCGTGACGGCGGTGGCGGAAGGTCGTCGGCCGATGAGCAAGAACGCCCAGGTGAGGGCTGCGGTGATCGCAGCCCGCCAGGCGCTTGGGGAGCCCCCCGCGAAAAGCGCGTGCAACAAGGTGAGGGGGATACCGATGGCCGCGGCCAGGCGTCGAGCGTCGAAACCAAGCGCGAGCCCACGTAGCAGCCAGTGAAGAACCCGAACCAAGGTGCCGCTCAGCAGGGCCACGTGAAGGCCGGAGACGGCGAACAGGTGAGCGAGACCCACTGCGGCGATCGTTTGCCGCTGCTCGTAGCCGAGCGCCGCGCCGTCCCCGAGAACCAAGGCTCGCGCCACCCCCGCCACGTCCGGCGGCAATGAATTGTCCATGTGGAGGCGGACCCGAGAACGGGCGTCGGCGATGGCGACCGTGGAGGGGGAGGCGTTGACGAGCTCGAACGGGGTGGCTTCGTCGAGCTGAGCCCAGCAGCCAGCGGCGCGAGGAGGAGAGAGACGCGGATGCGGCGAGGGGTTGCGAAGCTCGGAACGCGGACGGAGATCTGCGTCGATCTCGATGATGCCCGAGGGCGGGGGCGTGGCACCCCCCACGAGCTTGGCGGACAATTGAAGACCAGGCGGCAGGGCTTGCCCCGATTCCCGGAAACGGCCTTCGAGAACGCTCAATCGCAGACGGGCATCCGCGACACCGTGGCGCACCGACTCGACTCGCGCCCGCAGCCGAGCCTCTCCGCGAACGGAGCAAGGCGCCGGCGCCGAGTGCGCGACACCTAGGCCGCAGCAGACGGCGAGGATGGCAAGTGGCGCGCCCCAGAGGTGAGACCGGAGCTCGCCACCATGCGCGGCGACCATGAGCGACCCGGCGAAGCCCAGACCGGCTAAGAGCGGCCCCAACTGAGGCTGCCATTGCGCGCCCAGGAATAGGCCGGTCAGCCATCCGCTTGCGATCCACACGAGCACCAGAGGTCGTCGAGCAATCCGCGTGCCGACGAGACATGCCGCGGAAACGCAGCCCATCGCGCAGGGACGCCTGGCGACCGCCGGTGCTGGCCTGGCGGCTCGCCGCTCGGTTGACCGATAGCAACAATGCCGCGGCGCTCCGTTGCGCTCCGATGCGGCCTTGCTAAAGGCATCCAGACGGCGCGGTGCGCGTCAGGAAGGGCTCCAATGACGACCAAGTGGGTGTACACGCTGGACGAGATCAATCAGGCCGAAGCGGCCGTGGACGGCGACTGGGATCGCGTGCGAGGTCTGCTCGGCGGCAAGGGTGCGAACCTAGGCGAGATGAACCGACTCGGGGTACCGGTCCCTCCCGGATTCACCATCACGACCGAGGCCTGCAACTCCTACCTCGCTCGTGGCCGTGAGCTTCCTGAAGGGCTCTGGGAGCAGGCCTTGGCGGCACTCCGTACCATGGAGCAGAAGACCGGGAAGCGCTTCGGAGATCCGGCGAATCCGCTGCTCGTATCGTGCCGCTCGGGCGCGAAGTTTTCGATGCCCGGCATGATGGACACCGTCCTCGACATCGGGCTCAACGACGACGTCACCGAGGGCATGATCAAGTTGACCGGCAACGAGCGCTTTGGTTACGACTCCTACCGGCGGCTGATTCAAATGTACGGAACGGTGGTACTCGGTGTGCGCGACGAGCCTTTCGAAGACGTGCTCGCTCACCATCGCGAACGGCGAGGGGTGAGCAGCGATGCGGATCTTGGCGGCGAAGACTTTCGTGCGATCGTCGTCGAGTTCAAAGAGATCGTGAGACGTCATGCGCGCATCAACTTTCCTACGAGCGCAGAAGAGCAGCTTCGCATGGCGATCCTAGCCGTGTTCGACAGCTGGAACGGGAAGCGCGCCCGTGATTATCGGGAAGCCGCCAACATCCCGCACGACCTCGGAACCGGCGTCAACGTGATCACCATGGTGTATGGAAACCTCGGCGAAGGGTCTGCGACCGGTGTCGCCATGTCACGAAACGCCACCACTGGTGAGAACGTGCTCGAAGGCGACTATCTCACGGATGCGCAGGGTGAAGACGTCGTTGCGGGGACGCGGCCGACCAAACCGCTCGAGCAGCTCAAGGGCGAGATGCCCAAGGTCTACGCGCAGTTCGAGGAGATCGCTCGGCGGCTGGAGCGTCACTACCGCGACATGCAGGACATGGAGTTCACGGTCGAGCGCGGGAAGCTTTGGATTCTTCAGACTCGCAACGGCAAGCGGACTGCACAGGCGGCCGTGCGAATCGCCGTCGAGCTCGCCAACGAGGAGCTGATCAGTCGCGAAGAGGCCGTTCTCCGGGTTGCACCCGAGCAGATCGACTTCTTTCTGCATCCGCAGTTCTCGGCTGCGGCCAAGGCAGGGCACCCAGTGATCGCCAAGGGCTTGAACGTGTCGCCTGGTGCGGCGACCGGCGTCGTGGCGTTTGATCCCGACCTCGCGGAGCGTTGGGCCAAGGAGAACAAGCGCGCCGTGCTGTTGGTGAGGCCCGAGACCAAGCCCGACGACGTTCACGGGATGCTTGCGGCCAAGGGAATCCTGACATCGAGCGGCGGCCGAACCAGCCATGCCGCCCTCGTCGCCCGGCAGTTTGGCAAGCCGGCGGTCGTCGGTGCGTCGGCGATCAGCATCGATCTCGGAAAACGAATCATGACGGTCGGCCAACAGGAGATCCGTGAAGGCGACTGGATCTCGATCGATGGGACGACGGGCGAGGTCTTCATCGGCCAGCTCGAGACCGTCGTCCCCGACATGGACGACGAATGGCTGTCGCGTCTCATGGGCTGGGCCGACGAGTTCCGTCGGCTGGGGGTTCGCGCCAATGCGGACTATCCGGAGGACGCTGAGCGCGCCCGGAAGTATGGCGCGGAAGGAATCGGCCTCTGCCGAACCGAGCACATGTTCTTCGAGCCAGAGCGGCTGCCCACCGTCCAGTGGATGATCACGACCCCTTCCCCCGGTGAGCGTCGCGAGGCGGTGGACGCCCTCCTGCCGTTCCAGCGGGCCGACTTCGCAGGACTGTTCAGGGCGATGGACGGGCTTCCGGTCATCATTCGGCTCATCGATCCGCCGCTCCACGAGTTCCTCCCGGGCTTCGAAGAGCTCTCGCGCGAGCTGACGGACCATCAGATTCGAATCACCAACGCGCGCAGCCTCGAAGAAGTTGAAGAAATCACGTCCAAGTTGGTGGAAACAAAGGCAATGCTCGACAAGGTCGCGGCTCTCAAAGAAGCGAACCCAATGCTCGGTTTGCGGGGGGTGCGACTCGGAATACTGATCCCTGAGCTCACCCGGATGCAGGTGAGGGCCGTCTTCGAGGCCGCTTGCGAGGTGACGCGAGAAGGTCACAAAGCGATCCCGGAGATCATGATTCCGCTCACCAGCCACGTGAATGAGCTGCGTCGCCAAAGGGCGGTGCTCGAAGCCGAGGCTAAGAAGGTGATGGAAGAGCAGGGTGTCGACGTGAAGTACCAGTTCGGGACGATGATCGAGGTACCCCGTGCGGCATTGACCGCCGATGAAATCGCCGAGTACGCCGAGTTCCTGTCCTTTGGGACCAACGACCTGACCCAGACCACGTTCGCCATGAGTCGCGATGACGCCGAGTCGGGCTTTCTCATGCGCTACCTCAGCGAGGGCATCCTCCCGGCGAATCCGTTCGCCACCCTCGACGAGGGGGGCGTCGGGAAGCTCATGCGCATGGCGGTCACCGAGGCGCGCAAGACCCGTCCTGACATCGAAACCGGCGTCTGTGGCGAGCACGGGGGCGACCCGGCATCGATTGCCATCTGCGATCGCTTGGGCCTGGACTACGTGAGCTGTTCCCCCTACCGGGTGCCGATCGCACGGCTGTCGGCGGCGCAGTCTGCACTGCGGAATCGAGCCCAGAACTGAAGCGCCCGCTGGCCTTTCACAAGAGCCTTCTAGCCGTAGTAGGCGATGGCTGTGAGCGTTGCCGCATAGGCGACGAGCAGTACGATGGCATCGGGTTCGAACTTCTGGAACCGTGTTCGCTCCGACTCACCGACGATGGAGGCGACCGCAATGGCCATGAGCAGGATGGCGCCCAGACCGGCCACGATCTGCGATCTCGAGACTGCGGCAAGAATTGGCCCATCGGTGTATGCAATATCGGCAAACAAGAGGATGCTCATATTGGCGACGTTGCTGCCGAACAGATTGCCGACCGCCATGTCGTACGCGCCAATTCGAACCGATGCGACGGAGGCGATGAGCTCGGGTAGGGAGGTCGTGACCGCCAGCAGGGCCGCGCCCAAGAAGGTTTGTGCGATGCCAGTGGAGTCGGCGATGGCTTTCACGCTGACGGTCACCACGGGCGCCGTGATCAGGATCACGAGAGCCGACCCGGCGAATCGCGCCCAGAGCTGCGGCGTTGATTGCTCCGCGGCCTTCTTGCTCCAGCCAGTCGGCTTTTGGACGGCAATCTTCGGCGCATCGAGCCCCGGTCGCGCGAGAAGGGGCATGCGCCTGAACCAAGCGATGGAGGCGACGTAGAGCATCGCGATCAGAATCGGAGTGACACCCACCCAGCCGATCTTGAGCGTGGTCTGGGTGAAGATGCTCAGCGCAACGATGGCCGTCAGCCCGATGGCGACAGCGGCCACCCGCGCATGGCCAAGCTCGACCGAGGGCCAAACCCGTCCGCGATAGAGCAAGTCGATGCTTGCGAGGATCGCCATGTTCGCCATGGAGGAACCGAACAAATCACCCAGCGCAAGATCGGGCGCCCCGGCCCTTGCCGCGGTGACCTCGGTGATCATCTCGGGCAGCGAAGTTGCAAAGGCCAAGAGCAGCGTCCCTACGAAGAGCCGGCTCATCTTCGTCCGATCCGCGATCTCGTCGGCGTATCCCGCCAGCGAAGAACCGGCCCTCACCAACACGGCCGCGCTCAGCAAGAATACGAAAACCGCCTGCCACAAGCTCATGGCGCCCCTCATACCACGAAGAGGGCACGATCCGGGTAGCGAACGCCCCGCTCTCGCACGTACTTTGAGCGGAGCATCCCAGCAATCGGAATCACCGGGTTTGGGATCCTCGGCCGGGAACCGCGGCGAACATATGGAGTTGCGGCCCTATTTCTTCTTGGCCGGGGCTTTTTTCGTGGAGCGCTTCTTCTTGGGCTTTGCCGCGGCTGCTAGCTTCTTCTTCGCGGCTGCTAGCTCCTTCTTGTGTTCGGCGCGCTTCTTGGCGGCTTTCTTCTTGAGCGCAGTGAGGTCTGCTTTGAACTCTTTCTCGTGTGCCACTGCTTTCTTCTTGATCTTGGCGTATTCAGCCCGTAGCCGTCCGCCCAACGACGTCGACTTCTTCTTCGCGGGTCCCTTCTTCTTCTTTGCAGTCGCCATTACCGTCTCCTCCGGACCCCGTCCCTAGTTGTATGGGCACAGTCGGCCCCCGTTTGCTTGGCGCAACGTAGCGCAACTGTCCGCGCCACTTCAACAGGATTCCGAACTTGGCTCTCGCACTGATGCCCGCGATCGCGTGGGTGTTGGCCCTGAAGACGGTCTGCTTCGTCGACGATGCTCGTCGGATGCTCACCGAGGCAAGACGGGTGTTGCGGCCCGGCGGACACCTCGTCACCGGTTTCGTCGATCGAGCAAGCGAGCTGGGGGAACAAGATCTCCACGAGCAGCTCGAGAACGCGTTCTACCGAGAGGCCACGTTCTACTCCACTTCGGAGGTGCAAACGCTGCTGGCTGATACGGGTTTCGAGCGCCTAGTCTCGGTGCTAACGCTCTCGCAACTGCTCGAGGAGATTGCCGAGATCGAGCCCATCAGGTCCGGCCATCGACGTTCCCTGTTCGTTGTCGTCAGAGCCTCCCTCAGGAGGTCAGTGCCAATCGCATGAGCCAGAGCAGTCCAAGCCCAAACACGAAACATAGGAAATGAATGATGTTCGTGACGGGATCGGTGTGCTTATTCACTTCAGGCACGAGGTCGGAAGCCCCGATGTAGATGAAGTTTCCTGCTGCAAAAGGAACGAGAAAGGAGATTTCGAGCGTCGCTGAAGCCATCCATGCCGTAATACCGCCAACCAAGAACGTGAGGCCCGAGAGCCAATTGAACAGCAGGGCCTTTCTTCTGCTCCATCCCCCATGAATCAGCACACCGAAGTCGCCCAGCTCCTGGGGGACCTCGTGTGCAGCGGCAGCAAGCCAGGCTGCGATCCCGAGTCGGACATCCGTGAGGAACACGGCTCCCACGCCAAGCCCGCCCAAGAAGTTGTGCAGGCCATCTCCGATCAAGATCAAGCGTGTAAGAGGCTCCTTGCAGTCCAAAGAGGCTCGATGGCAATGATGCCAATGAAGAAATTGCTCCAGCGCAAAGAACGCGGTGAAACCGGTCAGTGTCCACAGGTAGACCAACGCGGGCTCGGCGATGCTCTCCGACGCCGCCGGGAGCATGTGAAAGAATGCGCCTCCCAGAAGCGACCCGGCCGCAAAAGCAACGAGCGGCATGATGATTCGATCGAGCGTGGCCTTTTTCATGAGGAGCGTGATGCTCCCAACCAGCGCGATCGCGCTCATTCCGAAGCCAGTCAGGACGATCCAACCGAGTACCGTCATTTCTTCATTCCTTCAGCGCCCCCTCGGCGTTGGAAGTCGCGCGAGCTGACATCTGACCTGGTCCGCCTGCCAACGGCGATCCGGAGCTCAATCGATGTGCTGCTCCTCAAGGCTTGCGATACTCTTGTCGCCAAATAGCTTATCCCGAAGCTCCCCGTTGAACACCTCGTCTTTTCGTCGAATCTACCCGAGAAGCATCGATGCGTGCTCCTTCTCATCGTCGCGCCGCCCGCAGGGGTCCGGCGGATGCTCATCCTCACCACGGAGGCGTCCCAGTATCTCCGGCGAAGCCCGAGCAGTTTCGCATGGCCCCGCTGGAGATGGCGCTCATCATGGTGTCGTTCCTCGTAATCGCCTGCGCCATTGTCCTGCTGCGCAGGGTGCCAGAGGCCTAGCCATCAGAGGGGCCAGGACGATCGTCGGCTTGCAACTGCAACGGGAGCTGTAACATTGGGCGGTCTCCGACCGGGAACAACGACTTCACCCGGCAAAAAACGGGGATGGACGCGTAGCTCAGTTGGATAGAGCGCTGCCCTCCGGAGGCAGAAGTCGTGGGTTCGAATCCCTCCGCGTCCGCAAAGGATTTCAACGAGTTAGCGATTTCGCCTTCTTCGTATAACTCGCTCCTGTCCCAAATGGTGTCCAGAAAGCGCGCATCGTTGACTCGTTTACCGGCTTCGAACGGCGGATGAACATACCGGGAAGTGGTCTGCACATCTCGATGGCCCGCGAGGTACGAGACGCCGGCGAGCTCCTTGCTGTGCGCCGTCATATCGGTGACGGCGGCATGCCGGAACGAGCGTGCGTTGATGTATTGCGCCTCGTACTCGGACAGGCCTGCGTCCAACGCTGCGGCTTGCAGTATGCGTTTGTAGCTGTATGCGCCGAACAGAAGGCCCTTGGGCTTCGCCACAGAGTCGAGCGCCGCACGCGCGCGGGGCGTGAGTGGAAGGTCCCGATTGTAGCCGTTCTTGTCGACGTCTTCGGTGATCCAGAGGACCGCGGCCCCCTCTTGAAGTTCCGCGGAGAGGTTAGTCGCTGCACGCCCTTGAGCCGTGGGCCGGTTTCCCAAAAGACCGTAAATAGAGCCCTTGGACGATGGCCGTTTCGTGTGCGGACGGGGAGGGCTCGAATCACAAGCTTCTGCTTGTTCCCGCGATAGCTCGATCAACGGTCGATCTAGCTGCCGTGTTCCCTTCGCTTGCTTGGGAAGCTTCGGAAACTGGAACGAAGCGAGCTCGCCCCTCTTCACGGCCCAAGTGATGAATCGCCGGAGTGAGCCGAGCTCTTTTTTGACCGAGGAGCGCCTCACCGAGCGAAGTCGAGTCGTGATGTAGTCCTCGACGCGGACCTCCGTAATCAGCTCCATGTGGCGGGAATGGGGAATGAGCTTCTTCCGGCAGAACTCGAAGTCGTACTTCCACGTGTCTTGAGACACGATCGGGGGTTCAATGGCATCGAGCCAGTCGGCAGCTACGGCGTCGAGCGGTCTTCGTGCGACTCGCTCGGTCCGTCGCCCGTTGCCCGAGATGGTCTCAGCGTAGACCCGGGCTGCGACGACCCAGCATCTTTCTTATTTCGCGTGCCCGTGGAGAGGTGGAATCTCTTCCCGCGGTGCCTGAACCGAACCTTGTAGATCTAGTTACCAAACACTCCTTGGGGACCTGCCTCCCTTGCGGGCTAGCGCGCCCACTTCCGAAGCTGCCATCGACGACCGCCTCGTGTCGCCCGAGCAGCGTGTCAATGGGATTGACCACTAGTCGCGGCGGCTCTCGAGCCGCCTACGTCGCTGAGCTCGAGATGCTTGACCGCCTCTGAGTACTGCTTGGCGCTCTCTTTGTTGACTCTGCTCCAGAGCTTGGTGAGCGCCTCGTCATGCCAATCCATCGCGGCGCGACCCTGCCTTGCAAGGTCGATACGCCCGAAGCTCGTGTAGTGCAGTTGGCAGTACAGAGCCAAGAGGCGGTTGTAGATGTACTCCTCCGGTGAATCCTGATAGCCGTTCACCTGAGGAATGAGCAGCTTCGTCATCAGATACGGGAAATCACCGTAGTGGGAAACGAAGGCGAGATTCCAGGTCGCATACAAATCCGCCCATCGGCGTGGCAGCGCGAAGCTCAACAAGATCGCTTTCCTGTCCTCCGACCAACGCGCAGCGACCCCGCCGGTTTTCGCCGCGCGCGCCCGTGACCCAGGCCGGTCCTTGACGAGCGGCCACGCACTGGCGGCGTTGTCTCGATGACCCAGCCTGATGTCTTCGAGCATCGCCTCGATGATGTTCACGGGCAGCAGCAATCTGGTGAAGCCCGGATCCACGGCCCCCGCCTTGTGAAACCGGATAACCCGGTCGATCGTGATGTCGATCGAAACGACCTTGGCGACCTCGAAGGACGCCCAGTGACTCCTCGTGTCTTCTTCGTCTCGAGCTCGGAGCCATACCTCGCGGCAGGCTTCGATGACCTCCCAATCGTCGCGCATGGCTCGGGTCAGGCGCTCGAGAAGCAACCCGTAGGTCACAACCGAGGGTAGAACCGTTGCTCCCTCGGTTTGCACCTTGTGACGCAGACGCTCGGAGGCCTTGCCTTTGGCCTGATTCAGGAGCTCGACGAGATACGGGTTGGCCCGAGCGCAGCGAGCTGCCTCGTCGACGAGGTCGAGCGCGTCGTGCATGTCGAGCTCTTCGCCTCGCAGCCAGTCGCCGAGTGCCGTCAGTTTCTGCGCTTGCCATCTGCCCGTGCCGTCGATCAAGCGAAGCTGTCGTAGATGCTGGCCGAACAAATCGATGATGCGGTCTCTGTTGAGCTGGCCAATGAGATCTTTGATGCGCTCGGCGATCGTCGTGACTACCGAAAATTCGTTCGGTCCTGCGTCACTCGTGTCCATTGCCACTCCCCGAAAGCCTCAGGCGTCGGTGACCGGTGCGTTCTTGACCACGAACTGCACGAAGCGCGATCTCACCTGATCCGAAGCAAGCGCCCGCTGCGCGGGAGGAAGCTTGGTGATCGCCTGCACGGCGTGGTTGAAAAACGCCGCGCCCCGGCTCTCGCTCTCGTCGAAGAGAAGGTCGGCCAGGCGACCGTGCTCGACCATCTGGCGTACCACCCGCTCGATGGTGTTCTCGGGCACGTGGCTCGGCTTGTCGCGCCGCTGCATGTTGATCGCGTGCTGCTTGCAGGTCGTGGCGCAAACGCCGCAACCGATGCAGAGATCCGAATCGAAGACTGCGCGCAGCTCGTTCTTGCGTTGCCCTCCGGCGCGCGCAGGCGCCATCGTGATTGCCGCGACGGGACACGCCCGAGAGCAGCGCGAGCAGCCTTTGCAATCGTCGGGGTGGTACGCCGGCTCGAAACCGCTGGGGTTGACCGCCTTGAGCCCGAACTCGTTGATGCTCGAAAGCTGCCCGCAGCAGCATGCACAGCAATTGCAGACGTAGGCGGGCTCGTTTTTCACGTTGTCGGCGATCTGGACCAGACCGAGCTTCCGCGCCTTTTTCACGATGCTCAGAGCCTCTTGCTTTTCGATCGGACGACCGAAGCCGCGCCGAATGACGAAGTCTGCCCCGCCGTTGAGCGACAGACAGATCTCTTGGGGAACGTCACAAGCCCTGCCCAGATGCTCGGCCTTGTGCCGACAGTAGCAATGGGAGACGGCGATCCGTTCGGATTCCTCGATGAGCTTCGTCGTGCGCTCCCAGTCGAGCACTTCGGGAATTCCTTGGGACAGCACATCCTCGTGCACCATGGCACGTCCGATGACGGTATCATTACCAAACACCTCGCGAGCGAAGGTGTCGTCACCGTGCATGTACGCGTCCATCGCTTTTGCGACTGCCAGCTTGTCGAACATGTCGTGCGCGCGCATCATCGAGAACTCGAAGAAGCCAACGACGGGCGGCGCGAGGAGATACTTCGCCTCGCCGGTCTTGGGGCTGACCAAGTCCATGACTAGCCCCTTGTCGCACAAGGGCTCGAGCCTATCCTTCAGCTCCGCTTCGGGCATGTCGTAGCGTCGGGCCAAGCGTCTGAGCGACGTCGGCACCATTGGC
Source organism: uncultured delta proteobacterium (assembly GCA_963699755.1). Classification (GTDB taxonomy): domain Bacteria; phylum Myxococcota_A; class Polyangia; order Polyangiales; family Houyiibacteriaceae; genus SG8-38. Next base: position 153,160 of record CAVOVB010000010.1, on the reverse strand, counting down.
ATCCGTGATGCGAGCTCGGCCTCGTCCGGCGTGTACATGACCTCGAGCAACTCGCGCCAGCCCTCGAGTGCATGCTCATCCTCCGGCCTCGGCATGGAGACCGCGTGATGGTCGAGTCGTTCCATCAGCGCCCGATACTCTTCCTTGAGTTGGCTCATGTGTCCCATGGCGCACCTCCATCGAGGGATGCATGCGATCCGCGTACCAACGAACACCGTTACTGGATCGGCGCAGAAAGGCCGGAAAGCAAGCCAGCGAGGCGGATGAGGTCTCCGGCCAAGGCGAATTTTGTGCGCAAGACGCCCATCAAACGCAAGTGATGCGCGCTCGGGCTCTCGAAAGCAGACGTCGAGGCCTGCCGCAATCCAGGGTAGTGGCCGCGCAACGACTGCGTCAACGCGGCTGACCGACGCAATCCTCGCGCGCGCTGAGCCGTCTTCTGAGTGATTTGCTGGCACGCCCTGTGCATTCGTCAGTGAAGGACGATCGGAGGTGGTCATGATGAAGAGCGTAGAGCTCGTCAGGTCGGGCGGACGGATTTTGGCGCTTGGCGGAAAAGCGTTGGCCGCGTCGGCGCTTCATGCCGTGGAGCAAGCGCCTGCGCACCCCACACGCACCTCCTGTGAGCCGATCGTGCTGATGCATGGTTTTGCGGGTTTCCGGGAGATCCAGGTAGGCCGATGGATTTTGCTCGAGTATTTCGAAAGCGTGCGCCGATTGCTCAATGCCATGGGCTATCGGGCATTTGCGCCGGAGGTGGCGCCTTTCGACGACCCGCTCGCCCGAGCTGCGCAGTGGGAGCAGGCCATCGAAGAGATCCGCGCGACAACAGGCGCACGAAAAGTACATCTGGTCGGGCACAGTCAGGGTGGGCTCGACGCTCGCGTTCTAGTCGCGCCCCCCGGGCCGCCGGAGGAAACAGAAATCGGCGCGCTGACCGGACGTGGCTATTCGGAGCGGGTGGCCTCGGTGACGACCATCGCCACCCCGCACTTCGGCTCGTACGTCGCAGATGCAATCGATCAGAAGATTCCGGGGCACTACGAGGCCGTGGAAAGCATCAAGCGGACGATGGAGCTGATCGCCTTCCTCGTCACGAAGCGGCCGCAGAACATCGACGACGCCGTCACCGCGCTCACGCGCAAGTTCATGCTTCGGGATTTCAACCGCATCATTCGAGACGCACCAGGGGTGAGGTATTACGCCGTTGCAGGCGATCCCATCTCGGCTCGTGCGGTCGCCCCGCTGCTTCGTCCGAGCTACGAGCTCCTGAATCGGCAGCCATCAGCCGAAGGCGGCGGCCCAAACGACGGCTTGGTGACCGTGACGAGCTCGCTCTTCGGGACCGAGCTCCGCGCAGGGGGCGGCGAAACCACGCTGCCGGCTGGCGCCGAGGCGCGACACGACTGGCAACCGCTCGGGGCGCTCCGGGCAGACCACATCGCCGAGGTCGGCCTACCGTTCCATCCGAGTCGCCCCAAGGTGTATGACCACTTCGCCTTCTTTGCAGGCCTCGCGCAGTTCTTGGACGATGCGTACACGGCAGAGATGACGCTGCGGCCCGATGGGCAGTGGGAGCGCGTTCCGCCGCCAGTCACTCTTGGTTCTCGGCCTCGACCGCCCGGCCCGCAACCCTGAACGTCACTTGGCCGTGATCTCTTCTCGTCGAGAGTCGACGAACTTTCACTGAGCCGGTGCCCAGCGGTTGGCCCAGATGTCGTTGTGGCTGAGGGTCTCGTCCCACTGATACCAGACTGCAATGGCATTGCCCTCGGCATCCATGCTCACGCGGGGCGCCGAGGCAGTGCCGTCGCGGGTTTCCACGAGCTCGGCCTCGCCCCATCGTCGGGTCCCGGCGTCGTAGTGCCTCGACCAGATGTTGGATTGGAAGCGGTCGCTCTGCTGCCAGACCGCCATGGCGTTACCGGTGGGATCCATCGCCACGTGCGGCCTCGAGGCATCGCCGTCGCCCTGGTCGATGGCCTCAGCGGCTTGCCAACCGCCCGCATATTCATAACGCTTCGCCATGAGGTTTTGGGTGGTGCCGTCCCTCTGCACCCAAACCGCGACGGCGTTGCCAGCGGGGTCCATCGCCACTTCCGGCATGGACGGCACGCCGGTGTCGGCCTCGAGGGGCTCGGGCTCGCCCCAGCCCATCTCGTAGCGCTTGGCCCAGACTCGAACGAGCGTGCCGTCGTCGGGTTGGCTCCACACCGCGATCGCTGTGCCTCCGGCGGGGCTCATCGCCACATGGGGAGCCTCCGCCTCTCCACTGCGATCTTCGATGGCTTGGGCAGCTCGCCAACCAGCCCCTACATCATAGATGTTGGCCCACACATTGTGGCGGTCGCCGTCCCATTGGAGCCAGACGGCCACGGCGTTGCCGCCCAAGCTGCCCGCCAGCCGGGGCTCTTTCGCATCGCCCGTGTCGTCCTGCTCGATGAGCGCTGCTGCGTCCAGAAACATTCTGGAGTCGCGGCGGCGCATTTGCGATGGCGTTGATAACGCTCATGGATTGTTGACTGGTCGGCGTCAGGCCAAGATTCTTGCCGGCCTCCTTGAAGATCTCACACGTGGTACTGGGATCAAGCCGCCCGGCAAGGCGGCACGACAAGATCCGACGCGAGAAGTTGTCGATGACGGCGTGGAGGTACGCCTTGGTGTCGTCGAGAAGTCGGATGACCGTCACGTCGATGTGCCAGTATTCATTTGCGTGAGTCGCCCGAATACTGGTCTTTGGTTTTTCGGGGTAGACGCGCCGCCGAGCTCGCCGCGTTCGTCGGCTCGCTTCCAAGCGAGATAGCGGGCCGGCGAGAGCCGCAGCAGGCGCAGCATGGACTTCAGTGAAAGGGCGTCTTTGCTGCGATCGACCGCACGCAGGACTTCGGCCTTGGCTGTCCCGTCAGGCAGGCGCTGCTCATCGAGACGGAACCCCGAGAGCTTGAGGAGCACAACCAGAAGCCGGACGATGGCGGTCTGTCGTTCGGTGCGGCGCTTGGGCCCTTCATTTTCGTCCAAGACCAACGCGATCTCCTGCTCCCAATCGGCGGGCCGGACGGTGGGATGGGCCGGTCAGTTGCCGATGTAGGCACTCACGCCGAGCACTACGCCGAAATAGAGGTTGCCGTTTGCGATGCGGCTCCCGGTAGTCGGATCTGTTGGTGAGCTGCGCGTGAAGAAGAGCTCTTGAGGTGAATGCTCGAAGCGCGGCTCGAGCGAGATCACGAGGTACTGTACCGGAATGTATCGCACGACGGCCGTGACCGTGACCAAATCGGGGTCTTTACCGGCGGGAAGCTCGACCGTGCCGCCCAGGTATTCGACGCGCGCGCCAATCCTCCAGTGATCGTGCACCATCATGTCGCCGGAAAGCGCCACGCCGTAGGAGTGTTGGCCGCCGCTCACGGGTGGGTCGAGCGTTGCGTTGGCGTTGAGCGTCAGCGTGAATCGCTTGATGGTGCCGGAGAGGATCAGGTCGAAAATTGTCCCCAAGCTCTGTTTCCGTTGAAGCCGCTTGCGCCCGCCAAGTACCCCAACTCGAGGGTGACCGTATCGACCAGCGACAAGTCGAGCCGCACGCCGAGGGCAGGGGTCTCGTCGATGTCTATGGGGGAGCCGCCCACCTTTCCTACCGCGACGCCGTCGTTCACGACCAGCGTCTTGAGCGCGACGCGCTCGTTGAAGCGCGTCGCCATACGCAAGCCGAGGTGATTGAACGGCTGTTGTAGGAAGTAGACTGCTCCGCGCGTGAAGGTGGGGTTTTGCCACTCGTCGGCAACCTCGAAACCATAAATGCTGTCGAACCAGCCGAAGTCGAGCGTGAGCTTCTCGCATGCAATCCAACTCACGAACCCCTGCTTGAGAGGTGCCAAAGCGCTCAACTGAGAAGCCCCGCTTCCCCAACGTAGCCCGACGGTGACCGCAAAATTTTCTCCCGTGTAGGTCACGTCGCCGCCGACGAAGTTCAGCCCAAATCCGATATAGCCAGTGTACGGGTAGTTCAGCTCATTGTAGGGGCCAGAAACCCGGTTCGCGTTGAACAGGTAGAAGCCGCTCGCCATCACCTGCCAGTCGAGCCCATCCAGGAATCGGCTCTGCGTTCTTTCGTATGGCTCGGGCGCATCTTGAGCCCCAACCCAAGTGGGAAGCCAAAGACCGCACACGACGGCGAGCTTCAGAGCATGGCGTGCCATCTGCGCGGCGCAATCGTAGCCGGTTCTGGCGGGGCTTGCAGCCCTGACCTATTCGCCTGTCCCTGTCCGCTCCATGTCGTCCGCTTTGATCTTTGGCGGCTCCGGCATTCGGTGCTCGGGCGAAACCTCCCGTTCGGGCGCCCCTTGGCTGGATCCCATGGAAGACGGATTGTTGGTAGAGGCGTCATAGCTGGTGTTGGTCTTGCTCTGATTACTGCATCCGTGCAGGAGAACGCCCACCAAGACCAGCTTCATTCCGAGTCTACGCATCGTATCAATGCCCCACGTGCATGTCAGTGCGGTGCGACGCCAATCCCTTGCAACCGACACGAGGACACGCGCCATGACGGCAGCGTAGCTCGCGTAGCGAGAAGACGGCACCAGACGCCGGGCTCCTTTGACTACTTGATCGTGCCCCTATTGGCGACGGCAGGCGCCGAAGCCTTTGGAGTCGTCGTTTTTCGAGCTGCCGCTGGTTTCGACTTGCTCAGTCATTCCCGGCCCGACCGTGACCATCTTGGTCGCTCCGGGATCGGCATCGGTCCACAGCGAGCATTGCAGCCAATACTCGCAATCGTTTTCGACATATACGATGTGCCGGAAGTACGAGCCGTTGCTCCGCGCTCCCGCTCAGACGCGGTAGCAGCTTCCCGCCTCCGCTTCCGGAGGTTTCAGCAAGACCGCCGACGCGGAGAAGATCCAAACCAAGGCGGCGCTGAGAATCACTCGGATGATGGGTTTCACAGTCCGGCATTGTACTGCCCCGGACGCGGGAAGTTCATCGGCGATTCACGCTCGGCATGTAGCCCGTCAGCCACCCAGGAAACAAGAACACCGGTTCTTAATCCTTCGTCGTGGAGACTGGAACCTTCGCGGCATCACCTTTCCGAGGCGCCGGCGCCTTAGCTCCGACGTCTTTCTCGACCTTAGCGCCTTCCTTCTTGGCTTCGGGAGCGACCTTTTTCGCCTCGGTCTCGGCCTCGGCACGTAGCTTATTGGTTTCAGTCTTAGCCTTGCCAGCCGCCTTCTTCTTATCCCCCGCGGCCTGTGCCTTCACCTTCTTTTCTTGGTGCTGCTTCTGCGTTTTCGCCTTCTCCGCTTCGGCTTTGGCACCCTTGCTCTTGGCGGATTCGCTGGCTTTGGCACCCTCGCTCTTGGCGGATTCGCCGGCCTTGGCACCCTCGCTCTTGGCGGATTCGGCTGCCTTTGTCTTCACTTCGTCCGCCGAGACCGGCGTCGAGTTGGCAACGAAGAGAGCACCGACCAAGCTCAACAGAAGTGTCACTACAATTCTTTTCATACGATCTCGTTTTCTGCTCCTACGCAAAAACGTTCCGAAGCGACGGCACAGTAAGCATGGCTTGAATGGTGTCAATCGCCGTCCGCGTAGACCACATCTTTCCCCAGGCAGGGCATCGATGGGACCTGTCCGCGATCTGTCGCCGATGGCTCTTCGCCTGGCCTTTCGGCCCATCGGGCACCCCAGGGCCTCCGGAATTTCCGGGCCGATTTACTAAGGCAATTTCGATGGTGTTTGCTTCGAGACGGGCGTGGGATCGCTGGCCTCAAACATCGGAGGTCACCATGCGCAAGACGGGCTCCGGTTTCCCGTCGATTCGGGTGCGATCTTGTTCGCCTGTCTCGGGTCTGGCAGCGAGGGCGGCGCCTCTGGCACGGGTGGGGATGGTGGGATGTCAGGCACCGGTGGCTCCGGTGGTGTGCCCGGTACCGGTGGCAGCGGCGGTACCGCTGGTATGGGCGCCTTCGAAGAGACCTAGCCCGTCAATCAGACGTTCTGGCGTCAGGGCTTCAAGGTGGAGATTGGCGACGCCGTCTACGCCGGAACTGAGCCCGACATCTTTGGCCAGCAGGACATCACCCTCACCCTCGAGGCAACCTTCAGCAATGAGGGCGACGACGACTGGCGCCTCAATTCGGATCTGGTCCCAGTCACGCCCGGCGGTACGACCAACCCGCGGTCCGGCGGCATTCCGGACGTGCCGGGAGGTCTCGACGTCTCCGGCGAGCTGATCGCGCTCGCGCCAAGCGAGCCCCCGCTCAGCGGCGCGGTCAACCTGACGATGCTCGACATGACGTTCACCCGCGCCACCCTGCGCTACGATGATCCCGTCAACCACCGTGAAGTGCAGGACGGAAAGCTGGCACTGACGCTCTATTTCGACGCCACAAGCCGCCGCTCGGGGAACTGGTCGCTCTTCCCGCAGGACTTCTCGCTCGCGCTGCCGGGCGGCTCGAACGTGGGAGTCGACGGCGCCTCCCTGCCCTCGCTCCAGGGATCGGCCGCCGGCATCGACACGCAAGGCCTCTACGTGCGCTTCCTGGTGGACGACCCGGCGACAGGCCCCTACACGCTTCGCTGGTCTGGCCAGAGCGCGTGGTACGCGCATGGCGACCCTAGCCCGGCGACCCTCGACTTCGAGCACGAGTAGCGCCTCTTGGCTTGCTCTCTTGTCGGGCGATGCTGCGATGATCGTCGCGATCTTGCCAGAATGCGCTGGGGACCTTCGCCAGGCTCCGAACGAACCTGCGCGCGTCCCGCGACCCGGGCCAAGCGGGGTCCAACGGAGGTTGACGGCCACCGGCAGCGTGAAGGAAGGTGCACCCATGACCACCCAAACCAAACAGATGTCTCCGGTCGATTCGGCCTGGCTGCACATGGAAGAGCCGACGAATCTGATGATGATCACGGGCGTTTCGCTGCTCGATAAGCCGCTCGACTTCGAACGCTTCCGCAAGACTTTGGAAGTCCGCTTGCTCACCCTGGATCGGTTCACCATGCGGGTGGTGGAGCCGGCGCTGCCGTTGGGTACGCCCCACTGGGAGGTCGATCCCAACTTCGATTTGGATGCGCACATCCATCGCGTGGCACTGCCGGCGCCGGGCGACATGACGGAGCTGCAGCGACTCATCAGCGATCTGGCCAGCACGCCGCTCGATTTTTCCAAGCCGCTCTGGAACATTCATCTGGTGGAGAACGTCGCGGGCGGCGCGGCCATGGTCTTGCGTCTCCATCATTGCATCGGCGATGGCACGGCGATGAACGCGGTGCTCTTTCGCCTCATGGACATGGCGCGTGATGCGCCGATCGGTGAGCTGAAAGAGTCTGCACCGGAAGCGCCGAAACGCCGCGATTTCGTTTCGAGCGCGTTCGAGTCCGTGCGTACGATCGGAAAGGCCGTGCGCTACTTGGCGCACGAGGGCAGCGAAAGCTTGCGCCACCCCTCACGTATCGTGGAGGGCGCGGGCGCCGCGGCCGAAGCGGCGAGCATCGTGGGGCGCGTGCTGCTGATGACGCCGGATCCGGAGACGCTGTTCAAAGGTCCTCTCGGTGTGCAAAAACGCGTGGCCTGGTCGAACAACATTCCTCTGGTGGACGTCAAGACCGTCACCAGAGGAATGGGTACAAAGGTCAACGACGTCATGCTGAGCGCGGTCACCGGCGCACTTCGCGACTACTTGATCGAGCGCGAGGTGGACGTCGGCGATCTCGAGATTCGGGCGGTGATTCCGGTGGACCTCCGCGAGCCTCAACGAGGCATCGAGCTCGGCAACGCCTTTGGCCTCGTCTTCTTGGCTCTTCCGCTGAGCATCGCCGACCCGGTTGAACGGCTTCGAGAGACCAAGAAGCGCATGGACGCCATCAAGCAGTCGATCGAGGCGGTCACGTTCTACAGCCTGCTCAACATCTTTGGCGTGACGCCCCGACAGGTCGAGGAGCAGGGGCTCAATATCTTCGGCTCCCGCGCCACCGCGGTGGTGACCAACGTACGCGGACCCGGTCAGGCGCTCTACATCGCCGGCAGCAAGATCGAGAACATCATGGGCTGGGTCCCACAAGCGGGACACCTGGGCCTTGGGGTCAGCGTCTTCAGCTATGACGGCAAGGTGAGCGTCGGCGTGATCACCGACGCCGGCCTCGTGCCCGACCCGGAAAGAATCACCGCGGGTGTCCGCACCAGGTTCGACGAGTTGTTGACCATCGCCACCGCGCGCGAAGCGTCCCGCGAATGATGGACTTACCCCCGCTTCCGTAGACACCGGACTAGGACTGATGGGGACGGCCTCGAAGGTTACTCGACTACTCTGACGAGAGAAACGACGCGTCGAAAGACGTCCCTGCCGTAAGCTGGCCATGGCCGATGAGCCCCACCTCGATCATCTGCGAGCGCAGCGTCGCCCAGCGCTCGGGGCTCATCGAACCTATCGGCGTCCCGGCGACCCGGACCAGCGGCGCAATAGCGCGAGCGCCGTAGGCGAGGGTGGCCTCGTTCATCTCCGGGTTCAGCGCGCCGATCCGCAGGTTGGTGGGACCGGGGTCATCGAGATAGCGGGCCCACCCCGCGACCACTGCGCGCGTCATCGCGCGAACGATCTCGGGCTGTTCGCGGATCATGCGCTCGTTGGTGATGAGCACCTGCGCGTACGGATTGAAGCCGAGGTCTGCGACCATCAGGCAGCGCGTCTGAACCCCGGCCTCTTCGGCGAGCTGCGGCTCGCTAAACACGTATGCCTGCTGGACGAAGGACTCGCTTTCGAGGAACTGAGCGATGTTACCGGAGTAAGGCACCACGCGCACGCCCTGCAAAGGCACACGTGCACGCAGGAACTCCGCGAAGGGCTCGCGTTGGTTCATCGCGAAGGTGACGTCCCGAAGGTCCTCGAGGCGCCGAAAGGGAGAGCTGGCGCGCACCAGTACACAGCGCGGATCGGTCTGTAGCGGCGCGGCCAGGGCGACGATCGGAACGCCCTGGGCACGACCGAGCAGGACCTCCGCCGCGTTGGCGCAGCCGAACTCGGCGCGCCCGGTGCCCACCTGCGCGATCACCGGTGCATCGGGTCGTCCCGCCTGGATGTCGACCTCGAGCCCACCCTCGGAGTAAAGACCCGAGACGTCGGCTGCATAGAAGCCTCCGTGCTCCGCCTCGGCGAACCAGTTGAGGAGCAGCGTGACCCGCGTTCGGCCGTCCTCGGTCGTCTTCCGCGTGCCGCTGCCGCATTGGCAGGACGCGAGAAAAAGGGCGAGCGCGCAGAGAAGCGAGAGGCGCAGCGACATCTCGAGCGCGCATAGCGTTGTGGAGCGCAGACGGCAAGCGCTGCTTACTCGGTCTCGGTCTCGCGCCCCCGCCACCGCTTGAGAATCGCGTCTCCTGTGAGTGATACGGCGCCGAAGAGCGCGAGCCCTAGCAAGGTCGAAGCGACCACGGCCGCAAAGAGGTACGCCGTCTCGAGGCGCCCCGAGGTCACGATGATGATCGTGCCCAGCCCCCGGTACTCATCAGAGCCCGCAAAGAATTCTCCGACGACCGCGCCGATCACCGCCAGGCCGCTCGCGACCTTGGCTCCGGCGAGGAAGTAGGGGATCGATCCCGGCAAGCGCAACGCGACGAGCTCCTGCCAGCGGCTCGCATTATGGATTGCGAAGAGCTCCAGCTGACCCGGGTCGACGCGTGTCAGACCGGTCGTCCCGCTGGTGATGATCGGGAAGAGGCTGATGATCACCGCGACCAGCACGACGCTCAAGAGTCCGGTACCCACCCAGATCACGATGAGCGGAGCGATGGCGAGGATTGGGACCGTCTGGAGGAAGATCGCGTAAGGATAGAAGCTGCGCTGCACCAGGCGTGATTGGGAGAACGCAAAGGCGATCAGGGCGCCCAGCAGGAGGCTCGAGGCGAAGCCCAGGATCGACGCGAGCCCTGTGAGCGCCGTGCCCTTTGCGAGCTCCCCGGAGTGCTCGAAGAGCGCTTGGCCGATCGCACTCGGCGCCGGGAGCAGATAGGGAGCAACGTCGAGCGCGAGGACTAGTCCTTCCCAGGCAGCGAGAAAGACGAGCAACACGACCAGCGGGGGCGTGGCGGCGCGCAGTACGCCCTTCACTCGGGCGCCTCGTGTACAACCGCGGGTTCGGCGCTCTTCTGTCGACGCAGCTCCTCGCTCACGCGGCGCACCAGCTCAAACAGCTCCGGGCTCGTGCGCATCTCTGCGGTGCGTGGATACGGCAAATCGATCGGCACCTCGGCGATCACCTGTCCAGGCCCGGCACTGAGAACGAGGGTCCGGGTGGAGAGGAAGACGGCTTCATGCACGCTGTGGGTCACCGCGAGCACCGTCCAGCGCTGCTTGTGCCAAAGCGCGAGGAGCTCTTCATCGAGCCGCTCGCGTGTCATCTCGTCTAGGGCGCCGAAGGGCTCATCGAGGAGGAGCAGCTCGGGCTCGATCACCAAGGCGCGTGCCAGCGAGACCCGCATCTGCATTCCGCCAGAGAGCTGAGCAGGGTGCTGCCTTGCCACCGATGCCAGGCCCACCATCTCGAGCGCTTGGCCGATGCGCGTCTTCCAGCCCTCGCGAGGCTCGCCTCGCAGCTCGAGCGGGAGGCGAACGTTCGCCTCGACGCTTCGCCAGGGCAGGAGCGTGGGATCCTGGAAAACGAAGGACTCGGAGCAATTCTGTTGGCGCGCGCGTTCCGGCTCGAGGCCAGCGACGGTCAGCACGCCGCCGCTGATGGGCAGGAGCCCGGCGACCGCTCGAAGCAGCGTCGATTTTCCGCAGCCGCTGGGGCCCACGATCCCAACGATCTCCGGCCGTGCGACGGCGAGGTTAATCCCCTCGAGGGCGAGGGTTCCGTTTGGGTATCGGAGCGAGAGATCTCGCGCAAAGAGGAAAGGCTGTTCGGCCACGGCTCTGAACTCTACTCGCCCTGCGGGCGATCGTCACTCGCAGCAGCGGCCATGGCGGGCGCGTTCTTGATGGCCGGATCGCTCCTAGGGCAACGCCCAGCTGCCGGGGTTTCTCTTCATGGGCTGTTGGGCGCGTCCGTCCGACGCTCCGCGGCGCGGGCTCGCCTTCCGAGAAGGATGGGCGCGATGGCCGGCAGGATGACCAGGGTGAGCACTGTGCTGGTGACCAGGCCTCCGACCACCACTGTCGCGAGGGGCCGCTGCACCTCCGCGCCGACCCCGGTGGCTAGCGTCATAGGAATGAAACCAAGCGCTGCGACCAGGGCGGTCATCAGCACCGGGCGAAGCCTCGATCGCGCCGCGCTGCGCACCGCCTCGACGACGACTAGGCCCGCTTCGATCTCTGCCATTAGCGCTGTGACCAAAACCACTCCGTTGAGAACTGCAATCCCGCTCAGCGCGATGAAGCCCACCACGGCCGAGACCGAGATCGGAAGGCCGCGCGCGGAGAGGGCGACGATTCCACCAACCGCGGCAAAGGGAACATTCAGTAAGATCATCAGGGCTGGAGGCAAGCTGCGAAAAAGGGCGAGAAGCAGCGCGAGCATGAGCAGGAGCACCGCTGGAACGATGAGGCCCAAGTGCTTCTTCGCTCGCGTGAGGCCTTCGTACTGCCCACCCCACGCCAGCAGTGCTCCTTCGGGAGCCTTGAGGTCTGGACCCTCGATCAGCCGCTGAGCGTCATCGACTACGGAGCCGAGGTCTCTGCCTCGAACGTTCATTCCGACGATGACCCTTCGCTGCGCCATTTCGTGATTGACCAATGCGGGCCCTCGCTCGTGAGACACCTCGGCGACCTGTGAAAGTGCGATCAGCGAGCCCTCCTGTGTCGGTAGGAGATACCGCTCAAACGACAACGCGTCGGGGTCGACGCCGAGGCGAACGCGCACGGGGATCTGGACAGGTCCGTCATAGGTCGTTCCTGTCACGATGCCAGCGCGGGCTGCCCTGACGTGCTCCAGCACCTCCGCGGAGCGAAATCCGAACCGGCTCGCTTGCAGAGGGCGGGGCACGACCTCGAGTAGTCCAACCGAAGGTGGCGCCAGAACTCGAACGTCCTTTGCACCCTTCACCGTCGACAGGGCAGCGACGACGTCGTTTGCAAACCGTTGAAGCTCGGACAAGTTCTCGCCGTAAATGCTCAAAGACACGTCGGTCACGCTTCCGCCAACCAGCTCGTTGAATCTCATTTGAATCGGCTGTGTAAACGCAACTTGTGCAGGCGCAGATCGGGCGATTGCCCGATCGATCTCGGAGATGATCTCGTCTCGCGTCACGTCCTCTCGCCATTCCGACCTCGGAGCGAGATCAATGAAAACATCGGCCTGCTCGCGCCCCATGATGTCGGTCGCTACCTCTGGGCTACCGATTCGCGAAGCGATGTGGCGAGCCTCGGGCACGGCCTCGAGGATCGCGGCTTCCATCTTCGTGCTCTGCGAGACCGCGGTCTCGATGCCGATGTCGGCGTCGCGAACAGTCTGCACGACCAGATCTCCTTCGTCGAGCTGAGGCACGAATGCGGAGCCGGCGGCCAGCGCGAGCGCCACCCCAACCGCCAGCAGCACGCCTGCGGACGTCAGGATCGGGAGCGGATGACCGATGGACCAGTCGACGATAGGCATGTACTTCCGCGATACCCAGCGGACCAAGAAAGGACTCTGCGCGGGCACGTCTCTGTCACGCAAGATGAGGCGTGACAGGGCGGGCACGTACGTGAGCGATAGGAACAACGCGCTCAGCAACGCCAGCAACACCGTAATTGCCATGGGCCGATACATCTTCCCTTCAATCCCCGTGAGACTCAGGATCGGAACGTAGACCAGAATGATGATCAACACCCCGAAGAAGACTGGCCTCGCCATCCGCGTTGTGGTGTCCTCGACCTGGTCTTCGATCGATCCGCCGCGGTCATGGGCGGAGTGAAAGACCGCTTCCACCATCACGACTGCGCCATCTACGAGCAGACCGAAGTCGAGCGCTCCCAAGCTCATGAGATTGCCGGGCAGGTCGAGTAACACCATGCCGGTGACCGCCCCCAGCATCGACAAAGGAATGACCGATGCAACGAGAGCACCTGCCCGGAAGCTTCCGAGCAACACGAAAAGGATTGCGACGACTAGGAGCCCGCCCTCGAGCAAATTGGCGAAGACCGTCCGAAGAGTTGCATCGACGAGCTCGCTTCGATCGTAGACCACCTGTATGGTGACGTCGTCGGGCAGCACCGTCCGCACCTGCTGCATTTTGGATTTGACGCCATCCACCACTTCGAGCGCATTGGCTTCCAATAGCATCTGCACCATGACGTAGACGGTTTCGCCTAGACCATCCGCCGTCGCAGCACCGATCCGGACGGCGGCGCTCTCGCGGACCTCGGCGACGTCGCCGATACGGATTGGAGCGTCTCCCTCACCGGTCCCGACGACAGCTCCGGCAAGCTCGGCTGGGCGCCGCGGCCATGCGACCCCGCGCAGCAGGACGCCCGACTCGCCGGCTTCGAGGGTCGCTCCCGCTGCATAGCCCGTTCCCTGCCGGGTAGCTTGGGTCAACTGCGCCAGCGTCACTCGGTGCCGCGCCATGCGTGTGGGATCGCCCACGACATCCATCGTTCGCCGTTGGCCGCCCCATGAATTGACCTCGACGACTCCCGGAACCGCCCGGAGAATCGGAGCTACGCGGAATCTCACGAGCTCGAGCAGCTCTGAAGGAGAGCGCGCAGGCGAGCTCAAGGTGAACTGATAGACCTCACCGAGCCCGCCCGTGAGCGGCCCTAGCTCGGGGGGTTGGACACCGGGAGGCATGTTCGTTTGCACGGTGAACAGTCGCTCCTGCACCAGTTGCCGGGCGCGAAGAAGATCGACCTCTTCGTCGAACACCACGGTGACCGAAGACAGACCATAGCGGGAGATGCTTCGCTGTGTCTTGGACCCGGGGAGCCCGCCGAGGGCCATCTCGATGGGCCGCGTCACCAGGAGCTCGACCTCCTCGGGCGTTAGGCCCTCTGCTTGGGTCAGAACGATGACCTGCTTGCCCGTCACGTCCGGAAGCGCGTCGAAGCGCAGACGGGAGCCCGCGAAGACGCCGCCGATCGTGAAAATCGCAGCAGCCACGGCCACGATGCCCCCGTTTCGAACGGACCAGCGAACGAGTGCCTCGATCACTGGTCGCTCCCAGAACCATCCCCATCTGGAAAGGCGATTGCGATCAGATCTCCGGCCTCGAGGGGACCCCGGATGAGAGCAGAGGCGCCGGACGCGGCCACGACCTCGATTTCGATCCTCTCGCTCCTGTCATCGCGTCGTCGCATCAGCATGCTTCGGTCGCCCTGCTGACGAATCGACGCAGCAGGAACCTCCCAGACGTCTTTGGCAGCGAATACCTGCGCAGTTCCGATTAGGCCGTCCGGAAGATCGACTGGCTCTTGCGGATCGAACCAGGAGCGGATCGTGCCATCCGCGGGAATCACCACCGAGGCCACCGGAGTCGGTTCGAGCATGATCTGGCGTCCGTCGACCCCCGTAAAGACGACCGCGGTGGCGTCAGGCCAGCGCCGCGCCGTCTGCACTTCGATACGTGCCAGCGCTTGTCCCGTGATGCGAGCGATCGGGGTTGCGCCCGGTTGATAGCTCCGGCCGAGTCGCGCCGAGAGCTCGGTCACGATGCCGGTGACTGGAGCCCTGAGCGTCACGAAACCGCGCTCTATCAACGCAGGTGCCTCCTTGGGGTCGACTCCCGAAGAGCGAAGCACCGCGATCGACTGCAGACGGCTCGCGCGCAGGTCAGCGGCCGTGCTGCGCTGCTCGAAGACTTGGGCCCGAAGCACCAGGCCTTCGTCTAGCAGCGCTTCGAGCTGGTCGGCCCGTGCGTCGTGAGACTGAGCCCGCGCTCCCGAAGAGAGATACATTGCAGCGGCATCGAGCACGTCACGCGCATAGACATCGACCATTGGATCTCCAGCAGAGACCGCCTCTCCGACCTGCACGTGAACGCGCGCTATTCGAAGGGGCGTCGGAGCCGTGACCTCGCCGAACGCTGCAGGCGACGCCCGCACGACGGCAGGCGCTTGGAGAATCGAGCTATCTTCCGGCTTGATGATGGGTACGAACCGGGACGGCGCGCTCTCCGCGCTCGACGCATCGGGCGGCGCGTTCTCGAGGGGAGCTCGCTGTGAGGTGCACGCGGACGACAGCATGCATAAAAGGACAGTCCGAAGGATGCTCATCGGTCCTCCTCCGCGCCGGCCAGCTCTGCGAGCAAGAGCCAGACGTGGACGCGAGCCCAACTTTGCGCGCCATAGCCTCGATAGGCCACTTCGATGGTGGCAAGCTCTCGGCCACGGGCTTCGCTCAGCGCGAAGCTCGATTCTTCTCCGAGCTCGACTGCACGCGCCCTAGTGGCGACCAGCGTCTGAAGCGCGGGTATCGTTTGGGTCTCTAAGAGGTTCACGATCGCAGAGGAGTGAGCGAGCTCGTGTAGTGCCTGCTCAATTTCGGCACGAGCGCGCAACCTTGCACTGGCGATATTCGCGCTCGCGATCGCGGCATCCGCTTCGGCTAGGGACACTGCCCGCTGATTCTGTCCAAAGCCGTGGAAGGTCACTCCGGTCATGCCGTATACGACCCAGGCTCCACGACTCCCGACGGCAGCGCGCTCAGCTTGGGCGCCGAAGTCTATCACCGGTGCGTATAGCGCGGAGGCCTCCACTGCCCGCGCGCGCGCCGCGATTTCCCGGAGGCGCTCGACCACCACGTCAGGCACGGTGTCCACAGAGTCGAGTCGGCTTCGGATCTCCGCCTCACTGGGCAATGGCGGGCCGGGGAGCTCACCTACAGCCCGTAACCGCTTGGCTCCGGGCGCACGGCCCATGGCAAGAGCAAGCTGTGACGAAGCGCTAACCTGGTCTCCTTCGACGTTGACGCGCATCTGGCGAAGCTCGGCCAGAGCTGCGCGCGACTCGGCTAGAGCCTGTGCCGTACCCACACCAGTCTCGAGCGCTCGCTCTCGTTGCGCGACCAGCTTCTCCGTGGCTTTGATTCGCTGCTCGATGGTCTCTTGAATTCGCTCGAGCGTAGCCAGGTCGATCCAACGCCGGGCGGCCTCGAGGCGCGCACGCAACGCCTTCGCGCGCACTGCGGCGTCGAGCGCTTCACGCTCCTGCACTGCGGACTCCCGGCGAGCTTTTCCCAAACCGCCGAGATTCCAGCCCTGGGTAATGTTGGTCTGCAGCTCGAAGGCATTGGCTTGGCGCGGCGCGACCAGCGCGCCCGGCATGAAGGTCAGGCTGGTTGGCCCCGCCGTCCCCCCGATGCCCTCGTCCGCCGCCTCGCGGACACTCAGCTCGCCCTTGGCGCCGAGGACCTCCGGCGTCTGCGCGCTCAGCGCCAATGCCTCGTCAAAGGTGACCTCCTGTGCGCGGGCCCTCTGCCCCACCAGAGCCTGAGCGGCGCAGAGGCCGAGACAGGCGAGCCATCGGCACTGAGGCAGCGTGATTCGGGTGGTGCTTGCACGATCCATTGGACTCTCCCGGGCGGCTGGGCCTTCGGTCTGGGGCCGTGGCGCCAATTGTCGATCCGCCAGATGTTAGATATCGCAAATTCTAGTTTTCCGGCGCTCTTCTTGGTCCTGCCCGGTGCAAAAGCTGGCGCTCGGATATCCGGCCTATTCGCTCGATGACATCAGATGGATGGCCGGTCCGGAACCGGGAACGGATGCCGCGCCAAGTGTGGCACTTTGGTGATGGCACCTGGAGTGACGTTCTTCACCGGCAGCGACGGACTCGAGGAGGTCGCTTTCGGATACGTCGACTGAGTTGAACCGACATCGACGCATCGCCCCAGAGGCCCGTTGGGCTCCTGAAAGATCGCGGTGCTATGCGACGGGCGTGGTCACCCGAGTTCAGCGTCTTCAACAGATAGCCGAGGAGGGCGGCGACATCGTCTTGCATGGGCTCTAGTTCGCCGAACGCATCGAGAGCAGGTCTTTCGACGCGCCGCCATTGGCCTCCGCTCCATTGGTGGCGCAGGCCGGCGAAGGTGGATTGTGCTTGATCTTTCGCTATGGCGTGCTGGTGTTCGTTCAAGTGAGCCCCGAGGAGCGCGCACGCTTCATTCAGGAGGTCGACGCGCTGCTCCGGCGTCGTTTCGATGACCCGGCGACCGACTGGAGGTGGCCGAAAAGCGGGAAGTGCTGTGGGACCATCCTCAGCTCGACCCGCTGTGCGCACGCGTGGAAGACGAGCTCGAGTTGGTCGCCCGCCAGCGCGCACTGGAGCCCAAGCTTGCGGTTGCGGAGCAGGCCACACGCGTCGTCCTCGAGCTGCGGCAGCACACGCAAACCCTTCGGATGGAATGGTACATCGTCGTGCTCATCTTAGCCGAGATCACGATTTCGCTCTACGAGCTGAGCCGCTGACGCTTGTCGATGGATCAGGCGTTGGGCGTCAGGGCCCAGCGGTGCTCGAGGTCGTCGACCGTGTTGCTCTTATGTCCATGGTATCGAATGAAGCCACGTGACTCGAGCGTCTCGACGAGCTGTTCGGCTTCGAGCTCGGAGCAGTCGAGATCTCGCACCACCGCGGCCCGTAGCGCGGTCTTTCCGCGGATGTATCCGGTGGGAGGCGCATCGCCAAACTCGTCCGCAAGCCGCGAACGCAGCTTTTCAAGATCGATTTCCTCTGGGACGATCGGATCCACAAGCGGGTTATAGTCCGCGGACGGCTGAATACAAAGACTGGGTCTGCGAGAGCATGAACCATGAGATTATCAAAGGCATAATCGTCCTCATCGGGCTAGGCGCCGGAGACCAGCGGCTCGCATGGTATAGGCGCATACCATCGATTCTCGTGCTCCTGACGCGCGTCCTCATCGCCGGACCGGTCACCGGGTGGTTCCGACCCGAAGAGGTTCTGGGTCAGGTCACGTTCCCTTTCATCTCCCTTGCGGCGGGGGTCGTCCTTTTCGAAGGAGGTCTCTACGACCGCCTCGATTTCGTCCGGGGGGTCGATACCTTTGTGACGACGCTGTCGGGGGCGTCGATGGTCGCCATGCGGAGGGGTTTTCGCGATGCGGGGATCGATGCCAACGACGTCGTGGGGATCTATGGCGGATTGATGGATTTGCACTCGCTGTTGCTCACGCCCAATACCGAGAGCATCTACTTCGGAACCTGGCTCGACCTCAGCGATGGCGCGGTCATCGTAGAGAGCCGGCGAACACGCTCGGCTTCGTCGAGCAGAGCGACCCTCCCCGAGCGGTCGAGGAGATCAAGCGGAGCCACCCGAAGCGATGGGCCCCCGGGCGCCTGGGTCTGCTCGCTTCGATCGGGAGCGAGAAAGGGAACCCGTTCGCGCCGGAGCAGCGCATGCGCCGGACTCTGACCGATGCGGCCTCGGCGGCCAATGAGACCGCACGCGATCGGGTTTCGTCATCGCGACGCGGCAGCGTATCGATACGAGGGTTCGGGCTGGCACACGCCGTTCGTCGGCGGTAGTCATCGATTCGAACGCAGAGGCGTGCGCTTGCTCGATGCGCGGCGCCGTTCTTCTAGCTCGGCACGATGACGACGCACGAAAGCAACTGGATCCAGACCGTGCCTCGCAAGGGCTGGTTCACGCTTTTGCGACTTTACGGCCCGCTAGAGTCCTGGTCTACCAAGGCTTGGCGACCGGGGGAGATCTCGGAGGTCCGGTGAGCGCCCCGGGCGCCTCGGCGTCATCTGACCTCCGAAGTTCCTGTGACGCTCCTCGAGGGGTGCCATTGGTCCGGCTAGGCAACGCTCGCGCTGCGATCGCGAGCGAAGAGCATGTAGATCGAGGGCACGAAAAAGAGGGTGAAGATCGTACCGATCGCCATGCCGCCCACGAGGACGAGGCCGATGCTGTTGCGGGCCTCAGCGCCTGGACCGGTGACCAAGGTGAGCGGGAAGTGACCCAAGACGGTTGCCGTGGTGGTCATCAGGATCGGGCGTAAGCGGACTGCGGCGGCGTTTCGAACCGCGTCGAGCTTCGCTTGCCCCTCTCGCTGAAGCTCGTTGGCAAACTCCACGATGAGAATCCCGTTCTTCGAGACCAGGCCGATGAGGGTGACCAGTCCGACCTGCGAATAGACGTTCAGCGTGGTGGTCCAGCCGTCGGTCCAGAAGTGCATGTTCGGGTCGGGCATCCTCAAGAACGTGAAAATCGAAGCGCCGAACATGGCAAGGGGCACGGAGCCGCCCAAGATGACCAATGGATCGCGAAAGCTATTGAACTGGGCGGCGAGCACCAAGAAGATCAGGACCACCGCGAGAGCAAACGCGGGGACGAACTTGTTGCCTTCTTTGCGAAGCTGACGCGACTCGCCCGTATAATCTACGCTGTACCCACGCGGCAAGATGGACCGGGCTTCGGTTTCCAAGAACGAGAGGGCCTCATCGAGCGGGCGAATCGCGACACCGCTCAACTTGACCGAGTTCAGCTGCTGAAAGCGATTGAGCGAGCGCGGAACGACGCGGTCTTGGACCGTGGCAAAGGTGCTGAGAGCGACCAGGTTGCCGTCTGGCTTGGTGACATACACGTTTTGTATCTGGTCAGCGTTGAGACGCGCCGCCCGTTCGAGCTGCGGAATGACCTTGTAGCTCCGGCCCGAGATGCTGAATCGGTTGACGTAGTTGCCGCCCACCGCTGAACCCAGCTCCTGGCCCACCGCCTGCAGACTCAGGCCGAGCTCGGCCACCTTGTCCCGATCGAACGTGATCTGCGATTCCGGCTGATCGATCTTCACGTCGATGAGCGGCGGGAATGCAAACATCCCGCTCATCGCGGCTTTCTGTTGAAGCTGCTGCACGAATTGCAGGATGTCACTCGGCTCCGCCGTCGAGGCGACGACGAACTCCACCGGGAACTCGCCGCCGCCAGGAAGCGCGGGCGGCAAGACGGGAAAGGTTTGGATCCCAGGGATCTCATTGACCTCCGCGCCCACCAAGGGCATCAGGTCGAACGCCGTCCGCTTGCGCTCGTCCCAGGGCTTGAGTCCCATTCCCCAGAAGCCACCGCCCGGCGTCGTGATCTGAAACGTGAACTCGGTTTCCGGGTAGCTCATCGCCATCTCGTTCACCGCCTCGACCGATGGGGCGAGTTGACCGAGTGTCGAGTTCGCTGGCGTATTCACGATTCCGAAGATGATGCCCTGGTCCTCGTTGGGCGCGAGCTCGCGGGGCGACATCACGAACAAGACCGCGGCCAGCCCGCTGAGCACCACCCAGGCCAGATAGATCGCTGGGCGGGCCTTGAGCGTGACATTGAGGACACGCACGTAAACGTCCTTCAGGCGAGCAAAGTCACGATCGATGCGCGCGGGGAGCCCGCGCTGGTTCTTCTGGTCGGGCAGAAAGCTGGCGGACATCACCGGGGAAAGCGTGATGGCCACGATACCGGAGATCAGCACGGCTCCGGCGAGGGTGAGGGCGAACTCTCTGAAGAGCGCGCCGGTCAATCCCCCTTGGAACGCGATCGGTGTGTAGACCGCAGCCAGCGTGATCGTCATTGCGATGACGGGTCCAACGAGCTCCCGCGCTCCCCTGAGAGCGGATTCCATTCGGGTCATCCCTTCGCGGAGATGCCGCTCGATGTTCTCGACCATGACGATCGCATCGTCGACGACCAAGCCGACCGACAAGACGATCGCGAGGAGGGTCAGCAAATTGATCGTGAAGCCGAAGAGCTGCATCAGGAACACGGCGCCAATGAGCGAAATGGGGATGGCGACCACCGGCACGATCACGGCCCGGAAAGACCCCAGGAAGAGGAAGATGACGACGACGACGATCGCCAGCGTCTCGCTCAAGGTCGTGATGACCTCGCGGATCGCGCTGTCGATGTACTTGGTCGCGTCGTACGCGATCTCCGCGCGAAGCTGTTCGGGAAGCTCTTGCTGAATTGCTTCCAGCTCGGTACGCACCCGTTTGATGACATCGAGGGCGTTGCTGTTGGGCAGAACCCAGACGCCGATGAAAACCGCCGTCGCACCCGTGAAGTTGACCTGGTCGTCGTAGCTCACGGCGCCGAGGGCCACCTCGGCGATGTCCTCCAAGCGAACGATGACGCCATCTTGTTCGCGAACCACGAGGCGCTTGAATTCCTCTACGGATTCGAGGTCGGTGTTGGTCGTGAGGTTGACCTGGATGAGGGAGCCTTTGGTCTGGCCGACCGCAGCGAGGTAGTTGTTGGCTGCGAGCGCGACTCGCACCTGTGCAGGACCGACCTTGTGAGCCGCCATCCGCTCCGGTTTGAGCCAGATTCTCATGGCGAAGGTACGAGCGCCCAGGATCTCGGCGCGCTGCACACCTTCGACAGCAGAGAGCCGCGGCTGAATGGCTCGAACCAGGTAGTCGGTGATCTCGTTCTGCTGTAGGAAATCCGAGGAGAAGCTGAGGTACGCGGAGGCGAACTGGCTGTCGACCGACACGACGTCGAGGACCGGAATCTCGGCCTCTGGCGGCAGGTCCCCTCTCACCTGGTCGACCTTGGCACCGATCTCGGAAAGCGCTCGAACCGCGTCATAGTTGAGGTCCAGGTTGGCGCGAATGATCGACACGCCCTGACGGCTTTCCGACGAGATGTAGTCGATGCCATCCGCGGCGGCGATGGCCCTTTCAATCGGGGTCGTGATGAAGCCGCGTACGAGCTCGGCGTTGGCTCCCACGTAGGCCGTCGTGATCGTGATGGCCGCATTTTCGCTGCGTGGATACTGCCGAACCGTGAGCGTGCGAATGGCCTGCAGACCTGCGATGACGATCACGAGATTCACGACTATCGCGATGACAGGGCGGCGGATGAACAGGTCGGTGATCTTCACGTTGCTTCCCGGGCGCGACTACTCGTTGGGCGGATTCGGGTCGGTGTTGACCTCGGGCGCAAGATCGTTGCGGATGGTGACTGCCATTCCGCTCTGGAGCTTGAACGCGCCCGTCGAGACGACCACGTCCCCGGCTGCGAGCCCGGAGCTGGCGGCGACCAAGTCCCCGCGGCGCTCCCCGAGGCGCACGAATGCCTGCTCGGCGATCTGCTGCTTCTCGCCAGACTCACTCTCCTGTTCCTTGATGACGTAGACCGAGTCGCCGTAGGGCGCGAACAAGACGGCGCTCGCGGGAATGGCGAGCAATTCGCGCGCCTCGGGCTGGACGACCCGGATATCTACGAACATCCCGGTGCGGAGCTTCCCTTCGGGATTCTCGACCAAGGCCCGTACCGCGAAGTTACGGGTGCCGATGTCGACCTCGGTGTCGACCACCTCGACCTTGCCTTCCCAGGTCGTTCCAGGGAAGGCATCGGTCGTGATGGTCGCCGTGTTCCCCGGCTCGATCAACGAGAGCGCTTGCTGCGGCAGCGAGAAGTCGACGTAGATCGGATCGGAGGACTGGAGCGAGACGATCGGCGTCCCGGGTTGCAGAACCTCCCCGAGATCCACGCGGCGTATCCCGACGCGACCCGAGAAGGGCGCGCGGATCGTCTTTCTCGCGATCACGGCTTTGAAGTTGGCGACGTCCGCGGCGGCCTGGGTAGCCTTCGCGGCGGCGGCGTCGATGTCGGCCGCGCTGACGGCGCCGGCAGGAGGCAGATTCTTCTTCCGTTGGTAGTCTAGATTGGCCAGCTTGGCGCTCGCCAGCGCGGAGGCCAGCTGCGCTCGCTCGATCGAAGTATCGAGACGCACTAGAAGGTCGCCGTTTTCGACCATTTGCCCCGACTTGAAGGCTATCTCGGTGATCGTCCCGGGAACCTCGCTGGCCACGGTCACCCCTTGCACTGCAACGACGGAGCCCACTGCCGTCAGCTCCGGCTTCCAGCTCACCTCGAGCACCTCGGCGGTGGTGACGGCCTGAACCGGCGGCACGAACGCTTTGCCCGCGGCGATCATGGCGCCGATCTGGGCCGCTTTCACGCCACCGAGGACCAAGACGATGACCAGGATCGCGCCTACAGCCAGGAGGACGGGTTTCTTGTTGCGATTCATCGTAGAAGCAAGGATTGCGAATTTGGGCAGCCAGGCCCACGAGCTGTCCTAGCGCTCGCGCCGCGGGTGCACAACTCCCCTTTCTGGAGAGGCGCAGTGATGAGTTGCGGACTCGCATCGCGGTTCGAGCCGCGGCCGATTGGGCGCTCCGCGCTTCTTTGCGCCGGCGACCCGCACCGAAGGCGACCTAGGCACGCTCGATCCTTTCTCGGCTGAACGCGACCTTGCCGTTTCACTTTTTTGGATTCGCGTACGAGCAGCTCCCGCTTTCGCTGCGCAGGCCTGGGCCACCGCTCTGGCCGACTTGGGGCGCCCGATCCGCACGGCCAGCTCTGCGTACGATACGGTCTCCCCCTCTGGGATGCTGCGCAGGGTGCGCCAAACGAGCTCTTGAAAAGCAGTGCCATGCACGTCGAGTGGAAGATTGTGCCGACTCGTAGAACCGACTCGATGCGCCATAGCCGGACTGGTAAATCGCCGAGGCGACGCTCTTGTTGGTCGTGAGGTTTTTCGCCGCAACGCATGAACGATCGGCAAGCGCGTGTTGCTTCGGGGTGACTCCGACGATGCGCTTGAAGAGTCGGTTGAAATGGGAGGGACTCGTGCCGCCCGCATCGGCAAGCTCGTTGAGAGTCGGCTCTCGCTCCGCTAGCTCGATCCGCCGGCAGGCATCGATGACGAGCGCTTGCTGGCGTTGGCGCAGGGTTGTCGACTCCGGCGTGCATCGCTTGCAGGCCCGGAAGCCTGCCAACCTCGCTTCAGATGGCTTCCTCTAGAAGGAGACGTTCTTACGGAAGGGCGCTCGAGCGCCGCAGGAGGGTCGGCAGAAGATTCCTGTCGTGTGCACCGCGTAGAAGAACGCGCCATCGGCGCGGGCGTTGCGTTCCGTGACCGCTTCCCAGCGGGAATCGTCGTTCTCGAATGTAGTTGCCGCAGCTCGATGGGGCATGACGCCGTAGTCTCCGATGAGACGCCTCCTTGTGTCTGCTAGACATGCATAGGCAGGTCTCGGCCATGGAGCATCCCGTTTCTCGTCATCGAATTCCGTGGACCTCCAACGCTTGGAGACTGCGGAGGCTTGCGTTCACTCTGAAGTTGCGTTGACCGTTTCGATTTATGTGAAACAGTCGGCTTGGATGATCTCTCATGAGGACAGCATCGTGATCCGCGCACCGGCGAGCGAGGTTTTCGCGTACGTGGGCGAGCTCAGCGCGATGCCGGACTGGCTCGCGGGTCTGGTCGAAGTTCGCAACGTGATCGGTGCCGGGGAGGGACAGCCATGCGAGTGGACCCTCGCGTTGGTGGGCACCAAGCGGACGATTGACGTCGAGCACATACTTCCGGGTGCAGTGCTCGGAAAGCTCTCCGAGCACCTGACCGTGGGCCGCATGAGTCGGGATCTCCATTCCTCTCGCTTGAACGCCAAGGAAATGCTGGAGGGCTGAGGGCCTGCCAGGCCAGCGCATATGACCGACGCGACGACCGAATCACCGACGCCCGAGCAACGAGTCGCCCGCATGATCGAGCGGGATGGGCTCTTGGGTCGCTACGCCTCTGACCTCTTGCGTCGCGTGCGGAATGCGGAGGAGACCCGGCTTCGCATCACGGATGGGCGCCTCGACCTTCCCGAGTTTGCATCGGGGCACGAGTACTTCGGCCTGCACTTTAGGGACGACCGTTGGGTGCTTCGCGAATGGGCCCCGAATGCCATTTTCATTCACTTGAAGGGACCTTTTTCCGACTGGAAGCCAGATCCCAAGTACGCGCTTTCGCGCGTAGGAAGCGAGGGCGTCTGGGAGATCGAGCTTCCTGAGTCGATGCTGACGCACGGCGATCCTTATCGGCTCGAGGTGCGCTGGCCAGGGGGGGGAGGTGACCGCCTGCCGGCCTGGACCCGCCGGGTCGTCCGAGATGAGAAGGCGGGGAGCTTCAATGCGCAGGTTTGGCGCCCTCCGAACCCCTACGCATGGCGCCATGCGCGGCCGCCCCGCCCATCGGCCCCCCTGCTCGTCTACGAAGCCCACATCGGCATGGCGCAGGCAGAGCCCAAGGTCGGCACCTATGACGAGTTTCGAACCACGGTCCTGCCCCGAATCCGCGATGCGGGCTACCGGTCGGTGCAAATCATGGCGCTTGCCGAGCACCCTTACTACGCCTCGTTCGGCTATCAGGTCTCGAGCTACTTCGCCTGCTCCTCGCGGTTTGGAACGCCGGAGGAGCTCAAAGCCTTGGTCGACGATGCGCACGGGATGGGGCTTCGCGTGTTCATGGACTTGGTTCATTCGCACGCCGTCCGAAACGAGGTCGAAGGGATCTCGTCTCAGGACGGCTCCCCGAGCCTGTACTTTCACGAAGGACCACGCGGCGAGCACCCCGCCTGGAATTCGCGTTGCTTCGACTACGCCAAGCCCCAAGTGCTCCACTTCCTGCTTTCGAACTGCAGGTTCTGGATGGACGAGTTTCGGGTCGACGGGTTCCGATTCGACGGTGTCACGAGCATGCTCTACCTGGACCACGGCTTGAGCCGTGTCTTCACGAGCTACGACGATTATTTCGGTCCGGGGGTCGACGAGGACGCGCTGACCTACCTGACCCTCGCCAATGAGCTGATTCACGAGCTCCATCCGGATGCGGTGACGATAGCGGAGGACGTATCGGGGTTCCCGGGGCTGGCACTGCCGTTCGCCGAAGGCGGTGCAGGCTTCGACTACCGATTTGCCATGGGCATCGCCGACACATGGATCGAGCTCACCAAGGACGTGCCCGACGAGAGTTGGTCGATCGGAGAGCTCTGGTACGAGCTGACCAACCGCCGGCGCGGTGAGCCCACCATCAGCTACGCGGAGTCCCACGACCAGGCCTTGGTCGGGGATCAGACGCTCATCTTCCGCCTCCTCGGGCCACGCATGTACGATGGCATGTCGATCACGAACGAAGACCTCGCGGTCGAGCGCGGTATCGCCTTGCACAAGATGATTCGCCTGGCCACTCTGGGAACCGCGGGCCACGGGTATCTCAACTTCATGGGCAACGAGTTCGGGCACCCCGAGTGGATCGACTTTCCCCGCGAAGGGAACCATTGGTCCTATGCACATGCCCGGCGCCAGTGGCCATTGGCAGACGACGAGAAGCTGCGCTACCGCCACCTTGCGGCCTTCGACCACGACTTGATCGGCTTGGCGCGGAGCTACGGCATCCCGGATGGAAAAGATGAGTTTCTTCTTCACAGCGACGACGAGACCAAGGTCCTCGCTTGGCTGCGCGGCGGGCTGGTGTTTGCGATGAACTTTCATCCGAGTCGCTCCTTCACCGACTACAGGATCCCGGCGGCGCCAGGTGCCTACCGCACCGTCCTCGACACGGATCGGCCCGAGTACGGCGGATTCAGCCGACAGGCCTCCGACATCTCTCATCATGCGCTGCCGGACAGAATCCAGCGCCACTTCCTGAGCCTCTACCTCCCGTCGCGCACGGCCTTGGTGCTGGCGCCAGTGTCCGAGACGGCCCGGTGAGCAATGGGGGACATGACTGGAAGCCGGAGCAGGCCCGCAAGTCGCTCCGGCGCTTGCTCCCCGAGCTCGAGGAGACCTTTGCCAAGCGACTGGAGCCAGTGGCGCCCGACTGGCAGCTCTTCAAAAAGCGCCTCGATCGCGAATGGGAGCGCTTGTTTTCGTATCTGCACGAGCTCTATGGCTGGCAATACGATTTCCACTACACACTGGAGCGCGTTCTTCGCTCGCTGATTCTGTCTTGGTTGGAGCGTTCCGAGCCCTTGCGTCGCCTCGATGAGACACGCGAAGCCGATCCTAACTGGTTTCAGTCGCAGGAGATGGTCGGAATCGTCCTTTACGTCGATCTCTTCAGCGACCAGTTGGCCAAGCTCAAGGACCACATCCCATACTTCAAGAAGCTGGGGCTCACCTATCTACACCTGATGCCGCTCTTCGTTTCACCCCACGGCGAGAACGACGGGGGCTATGCCGTCAGTGACTACCGCTCGATCAATCCCGACCTCGGTACCATGGACGAGCTCGAGGAAGCGACGGCGGTGCTGCGTGAACAGGGCATCAGCGTCGTGCTCGACCTCGTGTTCAACCACACCTCTGACGAGCACGAGTGGGCGCTACGGGCGAAGTCCGGTGATCCAGACTTCATGGGATTCTACTTCACCTTCCCCGACCGCGAGCTCCCCGATCAATTTCAGCGCTACCTGCGAGACATCTTCCCCGAACTGCGCAGGGGCAGCTTCACCTGGAACGAGCAGCTCGAGCGCTGGGTGTGGACCACGTTCAACAGCTACCAATGGGACTTGAATTACGCCAACGCAGAGGTCTTTCGCGCGATGGCCGAGGAGATGTTGTTTCTCGCGAATCGCGGCGTGGAAATCTTGCGGCTCGACGCGGTCGCTTTTCTCTGGAAGCGACTTGGTACCGACTGCGAGAACCAGCCAGAGGCGCACACGATCATCCGAGCGTTCAACGCCATCGCCCGAATCGCGGCGCCGGCGTTGCTCTTCAAGTCGGAGGCCATCGTTCACCCGAACCAGGTGATCCGCTACGTCCACCCCGAGGAATGCCAGCTCTCCTACAATCCGCTTCTCATGGCGCTACTTTGGGAAGCACTGGCGACCCAGGATGTGCGCCTCCTCGAGCACTCGATGCGGACTCGCTACCGGCTTCCGGACGGTTGCGCCTGGGTGAACTACTTGCGCTGCCACGACGACATAGGATGGACCTTCGACGACAACGACGCCCGCAGCGTCGGCATCGACCCCGCCGCCCATCGTCGCTTCTTGAACCGATTCTACACAGGCGAGTTCACCGGGTCCTACGCGCGAGGAACGAAGTTTCAGGAGAATGCCCTCACGGGTGATGTCCGCGTCGCCGGTACGCTATCCTCGCTCGCGGGCCTCGAGGAAGCGCTCGAGCGCGCTGATAGCGAGCTGATCGAACGCGCCGTACGTCGAATCACCCTGCTCATGGGGATCCAGGTGAGCATCGGCGGCCTCCCGCTTCTCTACGCGGGTGACGAGTACGGAATGATCAACGACTATACATACCTCCAGGACCCGCGGAAGGTCAACGACAGCCGTTGGGTCCATCGCTGCCGAAAGCGATGGGAGGCCCAGGAGGATCTAGCAGACCTCGACACCATCGAGTGGCGATTCTTCCGCGAGACCTCGAAGCTGTTCCGGCTCCGAAAACAGCTCCCGGCTCTCTACGACGGTGGCATGGAGGTCGTCGACACCGGCAATTCTCATCTCTTCGGCTACTTGCGATCGCATGCGGGGCAGCGCCTGCTGGTCGTGGCGAATTTCTCGGAAGCCACCCAACGCTTGGACGCTAGATTCATCTTGCCCTGGGCCCCCGAAGGGGAAGCCTTCGACCATCTACGCGGGGAGGGGGTCGCTCTGGTCGATGGCCTCGTCTTGGAGCATCATCGCGCGGTCTGGTTGCAGGTATAGCCGTCCCGGAGGCCGACCGCGCTTCTAGGAGCTCGAGATCGCCTCCGCTGTGCGCACACCGCCGAGTGCTACGGCGAGCGTGCTTTGTCCGAGGAGCACCGAGTCACCGACGAGGTACAAGCCCGGCGCGGCCTCTCGAGGCCAGAGCGCACGTGGACGATAGTGTTTCCAGCCAACGCGCCGCGGCACGCCTCCGACGTAACCCAGGTGTCGGCCCGTGAACCGAGCGAAGGTGCGAGGGCTCGCGGTCATCTCGAACGTTGCGTGGTCGAGAAGCTCGGGTGCGCGCCGGCGAATGGTCTCTCGCATTCGGCTTTGGATCTCCGCAATGTAGGCGCCTTGGTCTTCTGCCAAAAGCTTGCGAAGCTTCTGCATCGGGACGTGCGTGGAAATGGTCGCGGTTCGCTCTCCCCTAGGTGCCCGTTCACGCTCGTTCGCTGCGCTGATCGAGCAGAAGACATGATTGCCCTCGATGAACGGAGCGGTTTCATCATCCACGAGCTGCAGGTGCTGGGCATCCGGTCCGAACACCGCGTCGGATTCGACGGCGAGGTAGAGCATCGCGGCACCCCAGCCCGACTCGACCGCCGCTTCCACGTCGTCGAGTGCTCCGTTTAGCTGGGGCCTGATCATTTCCGGAAGCGAATGGGGCAATACGTTGGCGACGACGGTTCGTGCGCGCAGCTCACCGTTTCGGGTGTCGACGCGCCAAGCTGTCCCTTCGCGGCGCAGCCCCCGAACCCGATTGGCCAGTGAAACCCTGCCGCCCGCGCGCCTGATCGCTTCGGTCAAACCCCAGGCGAGGCTTCCAATCCCGCCGCGCACGTGCCCGGTTCCGCGAAAAAAGTAGTCGACCGCGGCCATGGCAAACGGCGCTTCGGCCTCCGCAGAGCTAGCCTGCACCGTGATTTGACTGACGGCGTCTAGGTAGACGCGAAGCGGCTCCCAGCCTTCGAGATCGTGACTCGCGACGACGTCGGAAAGAGGCCGGCCCATCCATCGGACGACCGGACCGTAGGACAACGATCGACCGAGGTGTCGCAGGACAGCGCTGCCGCTCAGTGGCGGGAGAAGGCTCGGGTCCTCGAAGAGCTTCCAGAGTGCGTCCGCCACTCGGCGCTGCGTGCCAAAGAATCCGCGCACGGCCTCTCGGTCGGCGCCGGGCAGTTCGCCGAACCGGCACACGAATGACTCAGGGTTCTGGGGGATGGCGAGCGACCATTGTTGGGTTCGAAGCTCGACGATCGGGTCGAGCGGGTCGAAGCGGACGCCGAGGTCCCACTTGTCGTTCCAGCTCGAGAAAAGCTGCCCTTCGCCCAGGCCGGAAAACAGAGTCGCACCTGCTTCAAACTGGTAGCCGCTCCGAGTGAAGGTGCTCGCGCAGCCTCCCGGATAGCGCAGGGTCTCGCAGAGAACGACGTCGGCACCTCGCTCTGCAAGACGCAGGGCGGCCGCAAGGCCTCCAAAACCAGCCCCAATCACGACGACGTCGGGATTTCTCATCGCAGTGGCTCTAGGGCCGCGAGCGAGCAACGGCAGGGGCTCAGCGCTTCTCATGTTACCTTAGCCCGCAAATGAATGGAAAACGAAGACCCCCCCGAGCTTGGTTGCCCGCCATGCTCCTTTCTTCCCTGCTTTCGCCGTCCGCTCTTGCTCAGGACAACGGGAGCGACCAGGCAAGTTACCAGATTGCCCCCGTCGACGAGAGCCACATCGCCGCGAAGTACAAGGCGACGCTCGAAAAGCCCCCCAAGGTCGAGTGGTTCCTCGGAGCCGAGCTCGGCTTCCTCGCCGTCGCCAGTCATATCGTGCAGCTGGGCAACGAGGGGACGCGGTTCGACTATCGCGATGACGGCGGCCAGGATGTGCTCTTTCCTTTCTTCCGGCTCAGCACGGATTTGAAGTTCAAAGGTCGCCACGCGATCGTGTTCCTCTATCAGCCACTGAAGCTCACCGGGGAGACGGTGCTGAGTCAGGAAACCACCTTCGACGAAGAGGTCTTCCCGGCCGGAACGCCGCTGAACTCGAGTTACTTGTTCCCGTTCTGGCGAATCAGCTACCTCTACGACTTCCTCCGGCGCTCAGGCGATGAGGTATCGATCGGCTTTTCGCTTCAAATCAGAAACTCCACCATCACCTTCACCTCGGCGGACGGAACCCTGCGTGCTGATCGGCGCAACATTGGGCCGGTGCCGGCACTCAAATTCCGCGGCCGCTGGGGCTTTGACAGCGGTGTCTGGTGGGGGACCGAAATCGACGGGATCTATGCACCGATCAGCGGCATCAATGGAAGCAGCGAGGAGATCACCGGCGCCTTGCTCGATGCGAGCCTTCGGGTGGGCTACGACTTCACCGACCGCGTCGCGGGCTTCTTCAACCTGCGCTACTTGGGTGGGGGCGCCGTTGGAACAAACAGCAACCCGGACCCGGGGAGCGACGGCTACACCAAGAACTGGCTCCATTTCATCACCGTGAGCCTGGGCGTGGAGTTCCGCGCGGTGCGGCGCTAAACACCCATTCGCTTCCCGGCGTCGAGAGTCAAGTAAAGCCAGTAAGTCACCAGCGCGGCTCGTACGGACCAGGCGATCGTTCTGACCCAGTTGGAGCTGACCAGCATGCGCCAATTGTCTTGGTCGAAGCCAGAGCCCAGTCGGCTGTGCGCGGGCACCTGAAGCAGAAAAGTCGACGCCCAGACGACTGCGACCAACCCAATTCCGAGCCAGATCTGCCATGAGGTCTGAACGCGGAGCGGCGACCACAGAAATGCAAGCGCCGTAACGGCTTCGACGAGCATCAGCGGCGCGACGATGAACGAAATCGCGGTCGAATGATGGCTGTGAAACGCCGGGAAGGACGCTCTGTCGATGTGAGCGAATGACGGATACTGCACCAGTTGGACGAACCAGATGATGCCCGTCATCGCCCAGGTGGTCGCGACTTGAGAGAGAAGAATGATCACGCTATCCGCACTACCTCGATGGGGTGGACGCCTGGGACGTCAATCCCCTACGACCGAACGGCCCGAACGAGCTCGCCGACCGAGTGCTGCGCCTCGATCGGGTGGCGTAGGGGGAGGCGCTCGTTGAGCTCATAGTGGGTGCGGCGCCCTTGGCGCGTTCGGACCATCACGCCGGCCTCCTCCAGCTCGCGCAGGATTCTCTGTACGGCGCGCTCGGTCAGGCCGACGGCTTGCGCGATCTCGCGGACTCGAACGTTTTGGTCCCGTGCGATGCAAACCAGCACGTGTCCGTGATTGCTTAGGAAAGTCCAGTGGGGAGGGGGGGCCTTGCTCTGTTTGCTATTCATGCGATATCTTTTTCATAAAGCCAAATACAGGCATTGACAAGCATGTATTTCGTATCATGGTATACATCTCATGAATCAGATGCCTTCTGTCACTGCGCTCTCGCGCCCCTCGCCGCTTCGTCGGGCCCGACAGCTCCTCGCGCTCGACGGGCAGGACATCGCCGTCATCGTCATCTACGGCGTGGCGTTGGGCCTCTTGTCGCTCGCGGTGCCGGTCGCGGTCCAGTCGCTCGTCAACACGGTCGCCTTCGGCTCCTTGATTCAGCCGCTGGTCGTCTTGACGGTCCTGCTTGCCGTCGCTCTATCGGGGGCGGCCGTTCTTCGCGCGCTCCAGGTACGCGTCGCGGAAATGCTGCAGCGCCGGCTGTTTGTCCGCATCGTCACTGAGATCGGCGCTCGGCTCCCGCGCGTGAGCGGTACGGCGCTTCGGGATGCCAACGGGCCGGAGCTTCTGAACCGTTTCTTCGACGTGTTCACAATCCAGAAGAGCGTGGCCTCATTGCTCCTCGGCGGTGTGGACGCAGTGTTGATCGCGCTGGTCGGCTTGATCGTCCTGGCGTTCTATCACCCGGTGCTGCTCGCGTTCGACCTGGTGCTCATCGTCGGTGCGGTGCTCGTCTTGATTCCGCTTGGCCGTGGGGGCACCGGCACCAGTGTCGCCGAGTCCAAAGCGAAGTACGCGGTGGCCGGATGGCTCGAAGAAATGGCACGTCATCCACTCTCTTTCAAGCTCGTAGGGGGCGAACAACTCGCGCGGACTCAAGTTGAAACGCTGGCGAAGTCGTATTTGGATGAGCGTGATCGACACTTCCGCATCGTCTTTCGTCAGCTGCTTGGCGCGTTCACGATCGAAGTGGTGGCTAGCGTTGCCTTGCTCGCGGTAGGCGGTTTGTTGGTGATCGAGCGTCAGCTTTCGATCGGCCAGCTCGTCGCCGCGGAGCTCATCGTGACCGCGGTCGTTGCTTCGATCGCAAAGCTGGGAGGCAAAGTGGAGACGTTCTACGACTTGGTTGCCGCGGTGGACAAGCTTGGCGAAATCCTCGATCTACCCTTGGAACGAGCAGATGGCGAGATCCTTCCGCCCGATAGCGGGCTCGCACTCGGGCTGGTGCTGAAGAACGTGGCGCTCAACCCGGAAGCAGATGCGGAGCCGATCCAAGTTTCGCTGAAGATTGAATCCGGCGAACACGTGTCAATCGCTGGCACGGAGCGGGATACCGTGGCGCTCGTCGATTCCATCTTCGGGCTACGTGTTCCGAGCGCCGGAGTCATCGAGATGGACGGCCACGACGTTCGCGACCTCGCGCTCCGCGAGCTTCGCAGCCGAGTCTCGCTCGTTCGTGGTGCAGAGATCTTTCCGGGCTGCATCTTGGACAATCTTCGGGCAGCCAATCCAGACCTCAGCGCCGAGGAGGCATGGGACGCCTTGGGTCGCGTAGGCCTGGCAGAGGTCGTGAAGTCTCTCCCCCTGGGTCTGCAAACTCCGATCCTGCGAGATGGGGCGCCGCTTTCGCGGAGCCAGGGCATTGCCCTCACGATCGCAAGAGCGGTGGCTGGAAAACCCTCCTTGTTGATTCTGGACCGCACCTTGGATCGAATGGACTCCGTAGCCGGGGTCCGCATTGCCGAGCGATTGTCGACATTGCGCGATACCTCGCTGCTCATCGTTTCCGAGGACTCTGCGGTTCGAGAGCGAATGGATCGGCACTTCCAAATTTCCGAAACGATCCGACAGGAAGGAGAGGCAGCATGAAGGGTACATCGGTCAAAGCCGATCACTGGTCTGGCTTCGAACGGGATACGCTTCCGGAGACCTTGGCTGTCCCCGCGCCCCAGCGGACGGTCGTGGTGGCCAAAGTCTTGGTTTCCGTTTTTCTCCTGTTTTCGCTTGCTGCGCTCCTCGCACCTTGGACGCAGAACATCCGTGGCAGCGGGCGTGTGCTCGCCTATGCGCCGGACCAGCGTCAGCAGCCCATCGAGGCGACGATCTCCGGGCGCATCGAGGAGTGGTTCGTGCAGGAGGGAACGCAGGTCAAGAAGGGTGACCCCATCGTCAAGCTGGTCGACAACGACGAATCGATGCTCGACCGTCTTGGGGCGGAGCGGGCCGCGATCGAAGTGCGACGAATCGCGCAGGCCCAGCGCGCCGAGTCGCTGAGCAGCCGAATCGAATCCATTCGCCGCTCGCAGCGGGCCGAGATCTCCGCGACCGAGTCGAACATCCAGATCGCGCAGCGCGGCGTCGAGGCAGCCGAGCAGGATGTGGGAGCCGCCACCGCCGAGCTCGAAACCAACGAGCTCAACCTTCGTCGCCAGCGCGACCTGTTCAATGATGGCCTCGCATCGCAACGAGAGCTCGAGCTTGCAGAGCTCGCCGCGCGACAGAGCAGGGCCGAGGTTGCATCCGCCAATGCAAGGCTATCGGCTTCCCGCAACAAGCTGTCTCAAAGCCGCGCAGCACTCCGACGGGTCATTGCGTCGACCGAGGCGGAGATCGAAAACGCCGAGGCAAGTTGGCGGAGCGCGGAGACCGAGGTCGCCTCGACCAATGCCGCGCTCGCGCGCCTCGACGTGGGCATTTCGCGCCAGCAGGCCCAAACGATCAAAGCGCCGATCGACGGGACGATCCTTCGTGTCGTCGGTCGCCTCGGTGGAGAGCAGGTCAAGCAAGGAGAGGTGCTCGCCTTGCTCGTGCCCCAGACCGAGGATCGTGCGGTCGAGCTCTACGTCGATGGCAACGATGCCGCCCTCATCAAACAGGGAAGCCCCGTGCGGCTGCAGTTCGAAGGCTGGCCGGCGGTGCAGTTTTCCGGTTGGCCGTCCGTCGCGGTCGGGACCTTTGGCGGGCGGGTGGCCTTTGTCGATGCCACCGACGATGGGCGCGGGGATTTCCGCATCGTCGTCGTTCCCGACCTCGAAGACAGCCCCTGGCCCGCTGCCAGCTATCTGCGCCAGGGCGTGCTCGCCAAAGGTTGGGTCTTGCTCAACCGGGTTTCGCTCGGCTTCGAGGTCTGGCGCCAGTTCAACGGCTTCCCGCCAACTACCGACCCACCGCCCATGGCGACGAGCGGCAAGGAGGATCCATGAGCCTTGCCACGCGGTTGAGCGTTTTCGTCCTGAGCTCGCTTGCACCCGTACTTGCGCTGGCGAGCGAAGAGCGAGGGCGCCCGCTGCATTTCGACGAAGTTTTGCAATCGGTGAACGCGCACGATCCCCGGATCCGCCAGGCGGTTGCGCAGCTCCGCAAGGCGGAGTCCAAGGCGACGGCGGCGCGCGGTGCGTTTGATCCGCGGCTCGAGGGCGACGGAAAGATCCTCACCGGAGCGTACTACGACTTGCGCCAGGCCAACGTAGAGCTTCGTCAGCCCACGACGCTTTGGGGTTCCGAGATCTTCGTGGGCTACCGCGTGGGTCTTGGCGTCAACGAGCGTTGGCCGACCTATCGCGATGATCAGACACTCTCGGGTGGCGAGGTTCGCGCGGGGATCGAGGTGCCCATCTGGCGCGGTGGTCTGATCGACCCAGAGCGCGCCGAGCGCGCCCGCGCCATCCAGCTAGAAGAAGCCGCCGGCCAGAACCTATCGGCGGCCAGGCTCAACCTCGAGCTCGCCGCGGCGCAGACCTATTGGAACTGGGTCGGCACGGGGCAAAACCGGGAAGTCGCGAGGGCCTTGCTCGACCTGGCCGAGCAACGTGACGCACAGCTCCGGCGACGCCTCGCAGCCGGTTCGATCCCGTCTTTCGACGTCGTCGACAACGAGCGAATCCTGCTCGAGCGAAAGGCTTTTCTGGTCGCCGCTGAGCGAGCTTTCGAGAAAGCTACCTTCGAGCTGTCGCTGTTCTTGCGCGACTCTCAGGGGCTCCCGGTCGTCGCGAACGCTCAGCGAGTCCCAGAGCGAGTGGCGGTCGCGCCCATCGAACGGCTCTTGGTAGAACGCGCGATCGAGGACGTCTTGGCCTGCCACCCCGAGCTCGAAAAGGCACGCGCGGAGCTCGAAGCGGCGGAGGTCGATCAGAAGCTCACCCGCAATCAGGTCGCTCCGGAGATTCGCGCGAGCTTCGCGTACTCCCGCGACCTCGGGGACCTCACCGAGACGGATCT
This sequence comes from uncultured delta proteobacterium, assembly GCA_963699755.1. GTDB lineage: Bacteria > Myxococcota_A > Polyangia > Polyangiales > Houyiibacteriaceae > SG8-38. The sequence goes on along the minus strand of CAVOVB010000010.1, from coordinate 117,353 downwards.
CGACTTCACGCTTCCGGGCAACGTGTTCGAGGCTGGCGTGAAGCTGTCGATGCCCTTGCTATTGCGCAAGGACCGCGGCAGGGCCGGCGCCGCGCGGGCGGAGGTAGCCGAAAAAGAGGCGCGCTTGCGCTTCGTGTCTGACCAGCTTCGCGCCAGAACCCTGGACGCGGCGTCGGCGGTCGAGGCCGCCCAGCGTCGAGCCGAGCTAACAGACGAGGTGGTCGACACCGCTGCCGAGCTTGCCGAAGGAGAGCGCCGTCGGTTCGAGGTCGGCTCGAGCAATCTAATCTTCGTGAATCTTCGCGAGCAGCAGGCCGCCATGGCCCGTATGCAATACATCGAGGCGGTCGCCCTCGCCGAGATCGAGCGGATTCGCTGGGAAACGACCACCCAGGTCGCCTGCGCCGCGACTAGCTTGTGAGCGCTTCTCGCTACGACGGGGCGAGAAGGGCACAGGTCAAGACCTCGTCATGCCGGCGCCAGCCGGGCGTGGAACGGCGTACGAGCCGCCGGGCTTGGCCTGGACAAGAACATGGACGAGCACGCGGCAACGATTATGAAATGCTGAACGACGGCTCTTCGCCGCGTAGGATTCGAGCCAGATCTCCACGGACGGCTCGGTTCCCTACTTCTGAGGCCAGCCGGCTCGCGCCGGGCACGCGACAGCGAAGCCATTCGAACGGCGTGACGAGGACGCGAATGGGGTAGATGGAGTACTGCCAGAGATCGTCGGGAATCCGAAGTTCGTTTGCGATCTCAGGGCCGTTGAAGGCTCGCGCAAGCCCGTTGTGAATGCGGCTTACGGCGAGGGCGAGCACCGGGGGGCCTTTGCCTTTGGCGTTTTGCCCCGGCACTTTCAGGAGTTGCTCGGTCAGAGTCAATGAATCCCGGTCGGGGCCGGGCTGAACCAGCCGCAGCAGATCGGCGAGGCGTCGCGTCTTGGTTTCGCTCCCGAGCGCATCGAGGAGCCAGGGGTCGACGCCACTCAAGTGGCCGCAGTACCGCCACATGGCGAGAATCGCTTCACGTTCTTCCGGGGTGAGCACGAAGCCGAGACGCTGAGCGCCATCCATCATCAGAAGCGAAAACTCCAGAAGGGTTCCGAACATGTCGGCTTGGTTGATTGGAAGTCCCCAAGCCTCGGTGCGCCACTGGCCCGAGCGCAGGCAGGCGCTACGCACGTGCGCGTGAATCACACTGACCCGCAGCGCGATCTCGTGCCCAGGGCGTCCAGCTCGAAGGCCGTCGACCTGCGACGCCTCACTTACGAATCGCGCGGTTTCGGCGAGGCGTCGTTGGGTGTTGCGGTGGAGCTGCCCAGTGAAGGCGAGCGGCTTGACGGCGGCGCTCGAATGATAGCCGTTGATCAGGGACCATGCGCTCAGTACGAACATGCCTAGGATGCCGAAGCGCTGGTAAGCGAGCGCACCGGTTCGCAGCTGTTCGAAGTCGACCCAAGGCGGCAGGGACTCGGCACGCGCGAAGAAACGTTCGAGCTCGGGAGCCGGATCGCGAGCCTCTGCGATGCCCCCTTGAAGGGCGCGCTCGACCTGCGCCTTGGCCGCTTCGCCGCTTCGCTCCATCCATGCGACCAGGTCGTCGGCCACGGGATCACCTAAGAGATAGAAGCGGGCGTACCGATCTGCATCGTCTCCAAAGCGCAGCCTGGCTTCTCGTCGATTCCTGTAGCGACTCGGGAAAGCGGGCTCAGCCATCCTGGTCCGAGATCCTAGGGCCCGAGTCCGCGTCCGGCCAGATCTGGTCGCGCGCGCTCATCGTCGAGGTGGACGCGGGACCAAGATCGGCGTCCTGGCTTTGTAGGTGCGGTAGCTTTCGTAGTCGCCCCATCGCTCATCCGCGCGCTTTTCGAGAAGCGGGATTCCACTGACGCGCGTGAGAAGAAAGACCACGAAGACCGGTGAGATCATCGTGATCCACTGCCAGCCATGCAGAGTCGACGCCGCGATCAGCGCCACGCCCAACCAGAGCACGATCTCCCCGAAATAGTTGGGATGTCGAGACCAGGCCCAGAGGCCAGTGTGAACGAACTCTCCTGGATTCGCCATGCGCGATTGGCTCTTTTGCCGATCGGCGACAACCTCGATCGCAAAACCGATCGCCCATACCAGGATGCCCGAAGCGTCGAGCAACCCAAGCGCCGAGGGCGACGTCGTCGTGATCGCAGCAAGCGCAGCACAGAGGGTCAGGAACACCCAGAGCCCTTGAAGCGTCCAGGCCACGAGAAAACGCGAGGCGCTAGGCTTGATGTCATCGAAGCGGGGATCGGATCCTGCGCTTCGCACTCGTCGAAATAGAAAGCTGCCGAGGCGTGACGCCCAGATGAAAACCAGAAGGCCGAGGATGGCGGAGCGAGCATCGGTCGGTCGAGAGGCCAAGAGCGCAACGCTGGTGACCAGAACGTAGGTCAAGCTCCCGACGAGGTCATAGAACCGTTCGGTCTGTTTCCAATAGGCAGGCAGGAACGCAAACCACTGCACGACGAAGGCGATGGCTGCGCACAGGACCATGACGGGCATGCCGCCGATCTCGGCGCCTCCCGGGCTGCTGGCCCAGGCAATCACGCCGGCCAGGATCACCGCGCCAGAGATCACGGACGATGCGACGGCTGCGCGTTGGAGACCCATGATGCACCAGCGAATAGCAGCAGGGGAGGTCCTTTGTCGAACCTCAGTTGGGCAGGGTGGGACGGCTTCGAGGCCACTACTTGCCAATGGACGGGCCGACCTCTAGAGATCACCAATGTCTACGCCGGTTGCGGTGTTTCCTGGCTTCAGCGCCGGCGACCTCTCCACATTCGTCATTCGACGCTACCTCCGGAACGCCGGCTACCAGGTTCACCGATGGCGATTGGGAATCAATCGCGGCCGCGTTCCCATGCTGATCCCCAAAGTCGTTTCGAGGACCGAAGCGCTGTTCGAACGCTATCGGGAACCGGTGGCGCTCGTAGGCTGGAGCCTCGGCGGCGTGCTCGCCCGCGAGGTCGCGCGCGAGCGCCCAGAGCTCGTCAGAAGCGTGGTCACCTTGGGCTCGCCCGTCATCGGAGGACCGAAATACACCAGGGCTGCGGCCTTCTACGAACGGGTGCTGGGGGAGGACCTCGACGAGATCGAGCGCGCCGTCGAGGACCGAAATCGGATTCCGATCTCGGTGCCTCTCACCGCGATCTACAGTCGCCGTGATGCCGTGGTGAAGTGGGAAGCCTGTATCGACCGGCACAACGCGCACTGCGAGCACATCGAGGTGGAGGCGAGTCACCTATCGCTCGGCTTTGACCCCAGGGTTTTGCAGCTCGTACGCCGTGCGATCGAGGAGTCCAATCCGCCGCAAAGCGCCGAGGCTTCGAGGCAGGGATCTTCGACGCCGCCGAGGTCATCGATGCGGAGGTGGACGTCAACGGATCGAGACTGGCGCTCATCGACGCGGCCGCCCGCCTGAGAGCTCGCGAAACTGCCCTTCGCGCCGCAATAGGGGAACACCTCTGGGAGTAGTAGAGCGATTTTCGTGTACACAAGGACGCATGTCCATCAGACTTAGGAATCGACGATGACCAGACGCAACACGACGAGCACGTTTATTCTCACCGTCGCGGCACTCGTGGTGCCCGCGCACGCCGGAGCCGACGCCGAAAATGCAAGCTTCCCGCCAGCTTTGACCATCGACGTTTCCAACATTCAGAACGACAAAGGTCAGATCGGCTGCTCGCTCTATTCCACAGAAGACGGCTTTCCCAGCAAGCCCGCCAAGGCCGACGCCACGATGTTCGTCAAATCGAAGAAGGGCGAAGCAAGCTGCGTGTTCAGGGGTGTGAAGCCCGGAAAATATGCGGTCTCCGTCATGCACGACGAAAACAAGGATGGAGAGCTCGAGACCAGCATGGTGGGCCGGCCGAAAGAATGGTGGGGCGTCTCGAACAACATCCCCCCAGAGCGCTTCGGTCCCCCAAAGTACCAGGCGGCGGTGTTTTCGTACAGAGGGGGCGCCACGACGATCAAAGTGAGGCTCCGACTCTAGCGCCACGCCGTTCGCGCCTCATACTACGGTATGTTCGAGCGGCAATACCTCGGGGACGACTTGCGAGCGGGCATCGTCGTCTTTCTCGTGGCGCTGCCGCTGTGCCTGGGCATTGCGCTCGCCTCCGGCGCGCCTCTGTTCAGCGGGCTGGTCGCGGGAATTGCCGGCGGGATCGTCGTTACGCTGTTCAGCGGTTCCCGTCATGGCGTGAGTGGACCTGCTGCCGGGCTCGCCGTCATGGTGGCGGCGGGAATCGAGACCCTGGGGCTCGAGGCCTATTTGTTGGCGGTCATCATCTGCGGGGTGGCGCAGCTGGTGGTTGCGTTTCTCAAGGCTGGCGTCATCGCCCACTACTTCCCATCGAGTGTGATCAAGGGAATGCTTGCCGGCATCGGTATCATTCTGATCCTCAAGCAGATCCCTCATGCGCTCGGATACGACCAGTCCTGGGAGGGTGAGCTCGAGTTCTTTCAACGCGACGGCCACAACACGTTCAGCGAAATCGGATACGCGCTCCGGGCGTTCAGCCCTGGGGCGATGATCGTCACCGCCGTCTCCCTCACGGTCCTGCTACTGTGGCAGCGTCCCGCGTTCAAGAAGCACCGGATCGCCCGTGCCCTCCCAGCGCCTTTGCTGGTGGTCCTCTTCGGCATCGCGCTCAACCGGATCTTGGGCGCGCTCAGCCCTCGGCTTGCGATTTCTGGCGAGCACCTCGTCACCGTCCCGGTGTCCTCTTCGGTGGGGGAGTTTCTTTCCCACTTCATTCGCCCCGATTTCTCTCAGATCACGAACCCGGAGGTCTACATCATCGGGCTCACTCTCGCGCTCATCGCGAGCATCGAGACGCTTCTATCGGTCGAGGCGACGGACAATCTCGACCCTGAGAAGCGGGTGACACCGACCAACCAGGAGCTCAAGGCACAAGGACTTGGTAACATCGTGTCAGGGCTCTTCGGTGGCATCCCGGTGACACAGGTCATCGTCCGAAGCACCGCGAACATCGACGCCGGCGGCAAGACACGCCGCGCTTCGTTCATTCACGGCATTCTACTCCTAGCCTGCGTTGCTGCGATTCCAGACCTCCTCAACCAAATCCCCCTGGCGAGCCTTGCGGCCATCCTTTTGCTGATCGGGTACCGGCTTACTCGCGTCTCGCTCATCAAGCAGATGTGGACCGAGGGCTTCTGGCAGTTCGTGCCCTTCGCCGTGACGATCGTAGGCCTGGTCTTCACAGACCTGCTCAGGGGGATCATGCTCGGCATGGCCGTCGCCTTTTTCGAGATCCTGATCTTCAACTATCAGCTCAATTTCTACCGTGAGGAGACCAGTCCCGGTTGCTTCACGATTCGTCTCACCGAGCACATGACCTTCCTCAACAAGGCGTCTCTCAAGCGAATCTTGAGGGAAATCCCGAAAGACTGCGCACTGACCATCGACATGTCCGGTACGCGAATTCTCGACCATGACGTGCGCGAGGTCATCCAAGATTTTGCAGCCCACGCCGAAACGGACGGGATTGAGCTCTCCGTGCTCGGGTCGACGCGTCCGAAGATCGCGCTCACCGATGGCGCCTAAGCTCTGGACAGCGCAGACTCTGCGCGGATCTCATCGACCGCTTCGGCAAGAGCCTCGCGAAGCGGTTTGTAGCGCATCCCGAGCTCGCGCTGCGCGCGGCTTCCATCGAACACCAGCGAGCCAGCGGCCGTGGTCTTGAGGATGTCGACGGGAACGGCTGGACGGGTGCCCGTCCAGCGGGCCCAGTGCTCCAGTATGCGGGCGATGGCGAGAAGCGGCCCTTCGGGGAGATCGAGCTTGGGAACCGGTACGCCGGCGAGGTTGCCGATAAGGGAGAAGTAGTCCCGGGTCGATGCACGCTCGGTACCGATCAGGTAGCTCCGGCCCGTGCTGCTGGGCCTGAGAAGCGCGCGCACGATTGCTTCTGCAGCGTCTGCGACATGGACGTACGTATACGTCGTGTCCGCCCCGACCAAGGCGGGCAGGCGTCTCTCCACGGCGCGGCGAACCTCCATGGTCGGCCGAGGGTCCCCTGCGCCGATGACGGCAGCCAAGTGAACGACGGTCAGGGGCAGACCCTGCTCGGCATGCATTCGCCAGCCGATCTGATCGGCGAGGTACTTGCTCCGGGCATAGCGAGACGGGTGAGGCCCTGGAACGGTCTCTTCGTCGAACGGAATCTGCTTCGGAACGCCAAAGGCCAGCGGCGTACTGACCTGGACGACCTTCTGAAGGTTCGCGTTCAGCGCAGCGCGAAATACATTTTCGGCCCCACGCGTGTTGAGCGACTCGTAGACCTCGGGACTCGGGCTCCAGAAGTCCCGGTACCCAGCGAGATTGATCGCACCCCAAGCGCCCTCGACGAGCGGAGTAAGGGAACCGGGTTCGCAGACATCACCTCGAACGCAGCGTACCCGCTCGCCCAGGGCCGCAAGCTCGTCGGTGTCGCTCTCGGGACGCACGAGACAACGGAGCGTGAGGTGAGGCTCCTCGAGCAAGCGCTTCACCACGTGGCGGCCGACGAAACCGGTTGCACCCGTGATGGCAATGGTTCGCACCGAAGACCCCATCGCCCGGAGTCTAGAGTCTCCGGCTCAATCGCCAAGCCCGGACTTGCTGAGCGGAGCGAGCGCCCTAGCATTCTGTGTCGACGCCATGGCGGAATCGTCCACCAGCATCTCGACGCGTGAGGGCCGCTCCACGGTGGGGCTCGCATTGCGCATGGCCGAAGCTGGTGTTTTTCCAGATTGGATCCTCCGATTGGGCACACGTCATCTGCTCGAGCGACGCCTTCGGGAGAGCGTGAATGGCTCTCCTGAAGCTCGAACACGAGAGCAGTCCGAGCTCATGGAGGGCCTCGCTCGCGGCCCTGTCGCGATTGCCGTGAATGCTGCGAACGAGCAGCACTACGAGGTGCCGGCGCCCTTCTTCGAGCTCGTGCTGGGCCCCAGGCTGAAGTACAGCTGCTGCTATTGGGACAGCCACACGCACGACCTGGCCGAAGCGGAGGAGGAGATGTTGGAGCTCACCGCCATGCGCGCCGGGATCCACGACGGCATGCGGATCCTCGACCTCGGCTGCGGCTGGGGGTCATTCTCGCTATGGGCTGCCGAGCGGTTCCCGAACGCCCAAATCCTCGCCGTGTCGAACTCCCGGCTTCAGCGTGCGTTCATCGAAGCGCGTGCTGCTGCTGCCGCGTTGACGAACGTGCGCGTTCAAACCGCCGACATCAATGACTTCGAACCCGGCGAACGGTTCGACCGTCTGATTTCGATCGAGATGATGGAGCACGTGCGCAACCATCGGGTTCTCTTCGAGCGCATCGCACGCTGGCTCACGCCAGGCGGAATGGCTTTTGCGCACATCTTCTGCCATCGCTCCCACGCGTACACCTACGAGCACCAAGACCCCAGCGATTGGATGGCCAAGAACTTCTTCACCGGGGGGATGATGCCCTCCGAAGGGATGTTCCGACGCTACCAGGATGATCTAATCTTGCGGGAGCAATGGCGAATTGGGGGGAGTCATTACCAAAGAACCTGCGACGCCTGGCTGGCGCGGCTCGATCAAAATCGAAAGACCGCGCTGCAGATTCTTTCGGATGGTTACGGGGCAGACGCGTCACGATGGTTCCGCCGTTGGAGGCTCTTCTTCATCGCGTGCTCTGAGCTCTTCGCCTATCGGGGCGGGGACGAGTGGTTCGTGGCGCACTACCTCTGGGAAAAGCGTTAGAATTTAGGGCGCGATCTCGCAGCCACGGTAGTCGAAGACCTTCCCACTGTCTTCGCGGTCGAGTCCCGAGATCACCTCCAGCAGTGCGTGAGCCGCCGTGCTCTTGGAGAGAAGCTGATGCTCCGGAACGTTGCGTTGGAATGGCTTTGACAGGTCGGTATCGACGGTGCCCGGGTGGAGCCCAACGACGATCGACTTTGGGGCGATTCTTGCAAGCTCGATCGACAGATTCTTCGTGATCATGTTCTGGGCCGCTTTCGACGCGCGATACGCGTACCATCCACCTAAACGGTTGTCCGAAATGCTCCCGACCCGCGCCGAAAGGCTTGCGAACACGGAGCGCCTGTCGTGTCTAAGAAGGCCGTGGAAGTGCTTGGCGACGAGAAGGGGACCAAAGGCGTTGACCTCAAACACCTTGCGAAGGGCGTCGGGTTGAATCTGCGACAACCTCTTCTCCGGGCCGAAGTCCGGCCCATGGAGCACGCCTGCTACGTTGAGGATGAGCCCCAGCTCGTTCGTTTCGCTCGCCACGGCCTTTGCCGCACTTTCAATCGTTTCCTCGTTCTGGACGTCGAGCTCGACGATCAGAAGCCGTTCGGGTTGCGTCGACGCCAGGGCCTGAAGCTCGGTGGCCTGTGAGGGCTGCCGACAGGTCGCGATCACACGTTCAAACGGTCGCGTCCCCAGCAACTGACGCACGAGCTCCAAACCGATGCCCCGGCTCGCTCCCTGGACGAACGAGGTACCATCGAGCTGAATCATCTGACCCACCTTGCTCTCATCGGGCCCAGGGCTCCGACTGCCAAGACCGGTCGGGGTCCAGACGCTGGCCACGAAATCCCGTCGCTGGTCACACCCCTAGCACTGCGAAAAGCATGCTCCACGCCCCATCTGTCTAACTATTGTCTTGTATGTCTTGACAATACCTGGACGCAACCTAGACATCGAGTCGGAGGTAAGTTATGACCCAGGTATCTAGCAGCAACGTATCGACAGTGAGGCCTCGCGGCTTCCTCTCGGTCCTCGGCGCTCCCAAAATCTTGTTCTTGGCCGCGGCCGGGCTCTCCTTTTGCCTCTCGATCTGGCTCTGGTTTTCGGGCGACCGTGAGCGAGGGCTCTTCGTGGGTCTGTGGGTTCCCTCGATTCTCTCGGCGGGCGGGCTCTTGCTGTCGGGAGGTCGTCATGACTGACCTCGATCTCTTGGTCGCGGGGGCGATGGTCTCGTTTCTTTCCATGGCCGGCGCCTACATCGCGATCCGTCACCGCGCGAACGAAGACCCCGTGAGCTCCTTCTCAGCTCAGGAATCGAACTACCGTCCTCCCGTGACCGTCGAACGGGGACCGTAAATCGAGGTGTCTGCCATGGCTGCATACGAGACATCTCTTTTCAACCTGACGAGTGCTCCCTTCCGCTCGAGAATCGAATGGAGCACCGTCCTGGGCCTGGTGCCCGCGGGCTTCGATCTATTTTCGAGGAAACAGTTGGCAGCTCAGGCCCTGGAGCTCTTATCCAACGTTGTTCATACGAAACGTCACCTCTCCGTTCTCGGAAGGACGCAGGCTCTGCTGCGCGATTGTTGCATCCCGATTCTGGTCGACGCGGGTCGAGCGGAGCAACGGCTCCTACCATCTGAGGACCTGAAGCGTTCCCAGCGTCGATGGCTGGGTCAGATCGCGCTAGAGCTCTACTTCACGCAACTGTTGAGAGGTGACACGGCGCTCATCGACCTCTGGCCGTCTCGACTCGGGGTCGACGCGGACGGCGATGCGGTTTGGAATCCGCGTCCCCTTTATCTGAAGTGGGACCGGCGGTTTCTGAGCCCGCTGAGGGATGTCTATGCAGGATTCTTTCTGGAGGACGAGGCGCGTTTCGAACGCGGCCTGGGTGAGCTCGGTTTGGGGCCAGCCGGGGGACTGCTGCTCCGGCATCTGGGGGAGGGGAATCAGCGGGCCGTTCGATTCAGCTCATCGCAGCTACAATCGACGCTCAGCGAGCTGTCGACGCACACCGAGACACAGGCAGCGGGCCTTCACCGCAACTTCGCCGCGTTCGGGCTCTACCTCGCGGGTCTTCATGAGCTGCTCGAGTCGCTCGATTTGGCATTCGACGTCCGCAGCGCGTTCATCCGAAGCTATAGTCAGATTTGACATGAGGTCGCTAGTCATCGTAGTCGGTATCCCGATCCTCGCGGCTGCACTGGGAATCGCGATGGTCGGAAGTGGCACTGTGGCATACGACAACCCAACTTATCGCGTGATCGAGATGATCGGCGACATCGAGATTCGCCAATACGAGCCCTACTTGGTGGCCGAAACCAAGGTCGATGGAGACCTCGAAAGCGCCGGGAACCAGGGTTTTCGCATCTTGGCCAAATACATCTTTGGCGACAATCGTGGCAGAAGAAGAATTGCGATGACCGCGCCAGTGACCCAGGAGAAGGCAAAGGGCATGAAGATAGCCATGACTGCCCCGGTCACGCAGGAGAAGGCCGGAGAGCAGTACGTGATCCAATTCATGATGCCGTCTGAATACTCGCTGGCAGAGCTCCCCGAGCCCAATGATTCGCGGATCACCATCCGCGAGATTCCTGCGCGTAGCTTTGCAGCGGTGCGCTATTCGGGCACCTGGTCGAAGCGAAACTACCAGAAGCATCTCGACCTTCTGCTCGATGCATTGCAGACCGCAGGCTACGCAGCGAGCGGCGAACCGATTTGGGCACGCTATGACGCGCCCTTCAAGCCCTGGTTCTTGCGGCGCAACGAAATCCTCACCGCATTTCAAGCACCAGTCGCGAGGCGCTAGCGGTCGGTGCGCGCGCGATCGCCGTGTCGCATTCCGCTCGTAGACGACACAGCCTTGCGATGGTCGCGCCGCAGCGGATGGTCAGGGGGGACTTCGACCAGGATGAGAACCAAACCGTCAGGGTCGGAAGCTCGAAGCTCGAGCAAGCCCCAGGGCTTTTCGACTGAAGTTTCGATGATCGAAACCCCCGCAGCGCGAAGCTCCCGCTCCGCTTGGCGCACGTCGCGCACCTGCAGCCAGAGCTCGGTCGAAGAAGCCGGCGGCTCGAGTTGGCGATTGGTGAGCTCGAGGTAGCCGCCGCCTAGGAAGAAGACGACGCCACGGCTCTCACCCTCGCCAAACTCCCGCATGGGGTGCAGCCCGAGAATGTCACGGTAGAAGACCACGCTGCGGTCGAAGTCGCGCGGGTGGAGCATGAAACGGCTGGAAAGGATCTCCATCGAGTTGCGGGAGTGTAGCTTACATTGCCTGTAGACGATCGCAGGGTACTCTCTGCACCGAACTTCCGATAGACTCCCGGCGATGAAACGCTCGCTTCGCTTCTTGGTCCTGCTTCTTGGTACCCTTCTCTCGTCGATCGGCTGCACGGGGGAAGAGAGCTCGGCCGTCGGCCCTGAGCCGGAGGTCGACCCATTCGCGGACCACGGCGTGTTCTTGAACGTGCTGCCGCCTGGATCGGCCGACGCGAACAACGGCAACATTCGGGACGACGCGAACTCGATCAACCAGCTCGCGATGTACGAGAATCTGGTCTTCAGCGATGATTACCCGACGCCCGGACAACTGAGCGATGGCGACCTGGTTCCGGGCTACTTCAAGGATGAGCCGCTACTCGGCGAGACGGCATTCGACTCGGTGCAAGAGGTAACCGACGGAACGCGCGCCGCGCGCATCGGGCGTGACAATATGGGTGTTCCACACATCTTCGGCGACGGCCGAGCCGACGTGCTCTTTGGAACCGGCTACGCCACGGCGACCGACCGAATGTTTGCCATCGACGTCCTTCGGCACGTGGGCCGCGGCCGAATGAGTGATTTTCTTGGTCCTGCCGAAGGGAACTACGACTCCGATCGAGGCCTCGCGCGCTTCGGCGGATATGACGAGCAGGAGATGCAGGACCAAATCGACCAGCTTGCAACTCGCTTCGGCACGGATGGAATCCAGGCACAGAAAGATGTCGATGACTTCGTGAGCGGAATCAATCAGTACATCGACGATATCCTGAGTGGCGCAGACGGCGCCGAGGCCGTGCCCATCGAGTACGCGGCTCTCGGTTTGGAGCTTCGGCCATTCACGGCTCGGGACGTGCTCGGCGTCGCGGCGCTAGTGCAGTCGACGTTTGCGACCGGTGGAGGTGGTGAGCATCAGCAGCTTCAGTTGCTCCAAGGTCTGGCGGCCTTGTTCCCCGGAGACGGACAGGCCGCATGCGAGATGTGGCGCGACATTCGACAAGCCAGTGACCGAGAACGCCCGAACACGACCGAGATCCGCTTTGAGACACAGTCCCCGCCGACGATCGACGAAGCCGCTTGCCCGCTCGACGAAGGCTTTGCCGCGGCGTACCCCGGGGCGGCCTTATTCGACGAAGGCAGCGTTCAGGAGTTGGAATTGCTTACGATTGAGGATTGCGTGCCGCCCGACGCAGCCACGCCGGAGGACATCGAGTGCCCGGCTTTCAGAGAGGATGTCGTGGAGGAGTCTGTTTCCCCGGCGACCGCGATCAAGATCTACAGGCCCGGCGCAAGAGAGGCGATGCGGTTTGCGCGCGGCATTCCGTATCGCGTGAGTGAACCGAGCAACGATGCGATGCGAATCGGGCGCGCGCGCGCACGGGCCACTCTCGAAGGGGTGCGGCTTGCGTTGAACGAAGACAGCTTCCCGCACGCGATGTCGAACGCAATCCTGGTGAACGCAGACCAAACCGAGGACGGGCATCCAATCGCGGTGTTTGGGCCGCAAACGGGGTACTTCTCGCCACAGATTCTGGTCGAGTTCTCCCAGCAGGGAGGCGGGATTCACAGTCGGGGGATGGCTTTCGCCGGGCTTCCATACGTGATCATCGGCCGCGGGATCGACCACGCTTGGAGTGCGACTTCGTCCGGGGACGACATGACCGATATTCGGGTTCTCCAACTCTGCGAGCGCGACGGCGGCGAACCGACACGCGCATCGAAGAGCTATCTCTACAACGGCGTCTGTACGGCGATGCTCCAGCGGACCGACCAGTGGACGGCAGAGACGAATCTGACCACTGCGGGTGCTTCGGACCAACGCGTCACGCGAAACATTCTCCGAGCCCCCGACTATGGGCCGGTCTTTGCGACGGCCACCGTCGAAGGAGCGCCGGTCGCGCTCGCGGTGCAGCGCTCGACGTTTTTCGGTGAGGTCGATTCGGTACGGCCGTTTCTCGCGACTTCGCGCAACGACATGGTGGACCCTGATGCATTCTTCGAAGTGTTCAACAGTCTGACCGGGACGTTCAACTGGTTCTACGCAGATGCGAGCAACATCGCCTACTTCAACTCGGGTCTCTTGCCGATTCGCGCTGCGGGCATTCATCCAGACCTGCCGCAGTGGGGTACGGGCGCGTTCGATTGGGAGCAGACCGGCACAGGGCGCATCAATGCGGCGTTCGACTTCGACAACTTTCTGCCCCTCGAGAGCCACCCGAGAGAGGCCAACCCGCCCTCCGGGTACTTCGCGAATTGGAACAATGCGCAGGCGCCGGGGTTTTACGCGAACGACACCCAGACCGGCTACGGGCGCGTGTACCGGTCCGAGCTCCTCTCCAGGCGCCTCGACGCCTTCGCGGCGCAGGCCGAAGGCCCGCGCCACACGCGGGCAAGCATGGTACAGATCATGATCGACGCGGGCACGACGGACCTGAGGGGCCAGGAGGTGCTGCCCCGCGTATTCGAGGTGCTTGGCGACGTCGGCGATTTGACTGATTTCGAGCAAGAGGTCGTGCAAGTCATGAAGGACTGGGTCGCAAACGGGCCGAACGGCCTCGGCGCAATGCGTCGGGACAGAAACGGACCCGGATTCGATGCCACCGGCTTGGAGTACGAAGATCGCGCCGCAGTCGCGTTCATGGATGGATGGTGGGACCGCATGATCAACGCCGTTCTCCCCCAGCTGGTGGAGGTGGAGAACACGGGGGTGATGCTTGGCGGTCGTCACGATGCCCCGCGTGCCATCGGCTCCGCGTTTCAGGGTGGTTACTACGGATATGTGTTGCGCGTGCTCGAGATGGCGCTCGGGCAGAGCGCGGCGCCGTTTCAACAGCTAGCCTGCGCGGGGACGGGAGCGCTCTCCGACTGTCGGGCAGCCCTCGTCGCGAGCCTCCAAGCGACCATCGCGGATCTCGGGGACGAGATAGCGCAGTGGGACCCTTCGCTCGAAGCCGACGACGCCATCGATGCGACAGCGCTTGGTCTAGCGGACCCACCGAACATCCACTGGCAAAACCGCCCGACCTGGCAGCAGGTCGCCCAGCCCACCGTGGACGCGCTGCAATAGCTCAGGGCGCGATTGCGCACGGGAACGGATTCACGCCGGCGATCTGCTGCGCAAATAGGCCTTCTTCGATGCGATCGGCGATGGCGTTCGGAGCGCCAATCACACCCTTCCACAGCCATTGGGACATGAGCTCTCCATCTACGGCCTGCGCATAGAGCGAACCGAGTGACACGACATGAACACTGTTGAGGACACTCGTCAGGTAGTAGTTGACGCCGGCGAGATCTTTGGTGTCGCAGACGGAGGAACGGGCGGCGTTGATCCATGCGGCTGTGCTCGGGAAGTAGGTCGTGCCGACCTGTGTGCCGTCGTTTTGGTTGCTGAGGATCAAGAACTGTTGGTTGGGTGTCGCCTTGAGCCGCGGTGCGGTCGCCGCGTAGAGGTCCGGCCCGACCGCGCAATCACCCGCAAAGCAGTATGGCGGAAACACAGGAAGCGCGTCCCAAAGGACTTGCAGCAGGCCGCCGAGGACCCGAACGCTGAAGAGCGGGTCGCCACTGTCTAAGCCCAGCGACGAATCCGCAAAGGCGGTCGTGTTTGGCCACTGCAAATCGTCCAGCATCCAGTGATAATTGTAGAGGGCTCCAAACCCACCGGCCGACCAGCCACCGAAGGCAGCGACCATCTGGTCGGGCCGATAGCCTTCGCCACCTTCTTGGTCCTGCATGAGCCAGAGCAGGTTCCGCACGTACTCCACCGCGGCCCGGACGTTGACCGAGCCGTAGCGCTCGATGTCGAAGCCCGTGAACGCTTGGGAGATCCCACCGCCTGCGTAGACGTCCTGGGTGCAGTACGGGAGAAAGACCTTGGTCCAAGCGGCGAAGTCGTTTTGAGCCGGGTCGTTGGACATGATCCCGCCGCTAGGCGCTTGATCGGAGAGGGCCTCGAACAAGCCGGGCGAGCTCTGCCAGATGGGTCCGCAGTCGCTGCCGAAGATACACACGCCACCGCCCTGCATGCCGATCAGCACTCGGTTCAAGGGCTGGCCCGGGGGCGCCAGACGGATCTGAAAGGCATACGGGCTCCCATCTCCACAGGAGGTGCCCCAGTCGGCGCCATCGAGGACGATCTGGACATACTGGCCCCGGGTGGGTGTGGAAGGGACGCGACTCGGGCCGCAGGATAAGGCGAGCGGCGAAGTGTCGGCCCGCGATGTGGCGACGATGCAGTCCGACTGATGAAGCGCACGCTCGACGAACTGCTGTGGATCGAGTGCGACGATGGTCTCGAGCGCACTGCATGCGCCAGCGATGTATTGTTGCGCTGTGGAGGACAAGCCCTGTACTTCAGTCGCCAGACCGGCGGCATCGCAGTTCCCGCCGGTCAGGCAGTTCTGGGTGCTCGTCAACACGTCATCGAGCAAGCTTGCTCCGGTTTGGTGGGCCGCTTCTAAGCACGCCCGGCTGGCTGGATCGGCGTCTGCCCAAGCTGCGCCGTGCGGGCCGCCGAAGGAGCGCGACGCGAGGGACGCCGCCTCGTATCGGCAGGACGTTTGAAGACGGCCGACGAGCGCAGGAACGCTCAGGGACCCAAACTCGCCGCTACTACAACTTGCGCTGACGGTGGCCTCGAGGGCAGACAAGGCCGCTATGATGCTTGGGTCCTTGTCGCTACAGGGGGCGCCGCCATTGGCGTAGCAGGCTTGCCAGGCTTCGTTCGCTTCCATCAAACATGTTTGGGTAGCCAGAGCAGCAGCGACGTCGCAACTAAGCGAGCTCGAACAGACGCCGGACACGCACACTCCGACTGTGGTGCCATCGTCACAGGCGGTGCCATTCGGCAACAAGGGCTGGTCCTGTGCGACACAAACGTTGCCGGCGGGCACGTTCCAAGTGTCCCGTGTGCAAGGGTTGCTGTCCGGGTCTTGGCACACCACGCATTCGTAGGTGAAGCGGTTCCCTCGACTGTCGTAGTCGAAGCAGGTGCTGTTGCACTCCGTGATGCCGGTGAGGAGGAGCAGTGATGCCACGGTAAGCGCGGCGCTGATGGGTCGACGGCCGGATCTCGAGAGCATGGCGCACATCCGAAGACAGGAGTCGAAGTGAGCGGAGGCTAGGGGTGGGCTCCGATCGCGTCAAGTCGCATCGCCCCGGCCAGCCCCTGCTATTCCCCGGTCACGACCCCGGCGAGGAGCATCGCCTCAATTTCCTCGTGGGCGTAGCCAGCTTCGGCCAAGATCGCGCGGGTGTGCTCACCGGCGCGCGGCACCGGCAGGCGAAGCGCGAAGCGGTGCCCGTCCATCTCCAAGGGGAGGGCGGGGAGCTTGGTTTGGTGCCCTTTGCGTGCACCGTCGGTGACGGTGTAGGGCAGCAGGCCGCCGCTGGCGTTTAGGTGCGGGTCGTCGAAGAGCTCGTCGGGCCGGGTGATCGGTGCAAAGGGAAGCCCGCTCGCCTCGAGCTTCGCCATCAGCTCGGCCTTCGTGTAGCTCGCGAAGACGTCTTCGATGATCGGCAAGAGTCGGTCTTTCTCGGCTGCGCGACCATCGTTTGTCTGGAGCGACTCGTCCGCGGCCAGCTCGTCCAAGCCAAAGGCGTCGCACAAGAGCTCCCACTGCTTGTCGCTGACGATTCCTACAAACACTAGGTCGTCATCTTTGGTCTCGAACACCTGGTAGATCGCCCAGGCGGAGATGCGCGCCGGCATCGGCGCGGCCGCTTCGCCCGTCACGGCGTACTGGGCCATGTGCTGGCCGACGAGGAAGACGCTGCTTTCGAAGAGCGAAGCGATGATTTTTTGCCCTTCGCCGGTTTGTTTGCGCTGAAGCAATGCGCCGAGGATCCCAAGCGCACCGAACATGCCGCCCTGCACGTCGATGACGGAGGCGCCCGCACGAAGCGGTCGCCCCGGTGGCCCGGTCATGTACGCCAAGCCCCCCATCATCTGCGCGACCTCGTCCATGGCAGTGCGTTCCTCATAGGGACCAGCGAGGAAGCCTTTCTCGGAGCAATAGATCAGGCCCTTGTTTCGCGTCCGGAGCGCTTCGAATCCGAACCCGAGGCGGTCCATCGTCCCCGGACGAAAGTTCTCGACCACGACATCGGCCGCATCGACCAGGCGCAACACCGCGGCCTTGCCCTGCGGCGACTTCAAATCGACGCAGAGCGAGCGCTTGTTTCGGTTGTACGCCGGGAAGTAGCCGGCACCCGAGCCGGGCAAGCTGCGCGTCTTGTCGCCGTGGGGTGGTTCGAGCTTGATGACCTCCGCGCCCATGTCGGCCAAGATCAGGCCCACCGCAGGGCCCATCACCATGTGGGTAAACTCGACCACCCGAACGCCCGCCAAGGGGAGAGGATGCTCATCACTCATGCCTTCGCCTCTTTGCGAAAGAGCCAGCCCCTCTCGAAGGCCTCTGTCTTGGGGCTGTGCTAGGGTCGCTCATCTCATGCTCCGAGGGGCTCTCTCGACAATCTTGGCCGCGTGCGTCCTGTCGTGCACTCCGAAAACCACGCCCGGCGCGAGCGGACCAACTGCGCCAGGCGAGCTGGTGGCCTCGTCGAAGCCCCGGAATGAGGCGCCGGACACCAGTCGCGATGAGCTCGCCGAGCTGGCCGATGGAAATGCGGCGTTTGGCTGGGACTTCTACCGCGAAGCCGTGAAGGACGGCGAAAACCTCTTCTTCTCGCCATACAGCCTCTCGGTCGCGCTCGCCATGACCTGGGCTGGCGCCCGAAGCACGACCGAGGCCC
The DNA here is from genome assembly GCA_963699755.1 of uncultured delta proteobacterium. Classification (GTDB taxonomy): domain Bacteria; phylum Myxococcota_A; class Polyangia; order Polyangiales; family Houyiibacteriaceae; genus SG8-38. The sequence goes on along the minus strand of CAVOVB010000010.1, from coordinate 99,566 downwards.
AGATGGCCGAGGTCTTGCACTTCACCCTGAACCAGGCTCGGCTCCATCCGGCGTTCAATGCGCTCGATCTAGCGCTAGCGGCGCGCGGCGAGCAGAGCAACGCCGAAGCCGCCATGCCGTTTCGCCTGCACGCCACCAACGCCCTCTTTGGGCAGGCTGGCTTCGGTTTTCTCGATCCTTTCCTCGACACGCTTGCCGAAAGCTATGGCGCCGGCATGCGCCTGATGGACTTCGCTGCCGATCCGGACGCGTCGCGGGTCGTCATCAACGACTGGGTGAGCGACCAGACCGAAACGCGCATCGAGGACCTCCTCGCGCCGGGGATCATCACGGACCTCACGCGCCTGGTGCTCGTGAATGCCATCTATTTCAGCGCTTCCTGGGCTGAGCCCTTCGAAGAAACCAACACCCGAGACGAGCCCTTTGCACTTCTCGACGGGAGCCAGATCCAAACGGCGACGATGCACGTTGGGCTCATGACGGGCTACGCCGCCGGCGAAAACTACCAGGCTGCCGAGCTCTCCTATGACGGCGAGCAGTTGGCGATGTTGCTCATCGTTCCAAACCAAGGGGCGCTCGCGGCGGTCGAAGGCATGCTCTCTTCAGCCAAGGTCGCGCAGATCCAGAGGGAGCTTACCGGGCACCTCGTCGATTTGGCATTGCCGAAGTTCTCATTCCGTTCGTTGGTGCCCGCCAAAGCGCCCCTGCAAGCGCTCGGCATGGTCGACGCGTTTCGATTCGAAGACGCCGATCTCTCGGGCATGGACGGGACGAGGGGCCTTTATATCCAGGACGTCGTTCATCAAGGGTTTGTCGCCGTAGACGAGAAGGGCACCGAAGCCGCCGCCGCAACCGCCGTGGTCATCGGGGCGACCTCGGTTCCGCCGCGAGCCATGCTCCAGGTCAACCGGCCCTTCATCTTCGCGATTGTAGACCGTCCCACGGGTGCGACCCTCTTCATTGGGCGCGTCGTCGACCCGTCGAAGTAAAGCCCTTCGATGCGGTGTTTTTTCGGAAGTCGATGGCTGCTTTGCCTCGCATTCGCCGGTTCGATCGGCTGCGCAACCAGAGCAGCGGCCCCTGCAGCCTCTGAGGATGCAAGAGACGTCGCCATCGACAGGACCCCGCATGTCGAGACAGCGCGCGCGGAGCCGACGCCCCCCCGAGAGGACCCCAGCGTCAAGCCGGGCATCAACGATCCTTACTTCCGAGGCGATGCGCTCGACCGATACACCCGAATCCTGGAATCGAAGACCCGCGAGATCGTTCAACGCCGCCGTGACATCGTCAATGCCATCGGGCTCACCGACGGGATGCAAGTCGCCGACATCGGAGCAGGCACGGGCTTGCTGACGACCGAGATGGCGAAACGCGTTGGGCCGCGGGGCATGGTGTTCGCGGTCGACATCGTGCCAACGTTTCTCGAACGGATTCGCGAGCGGGTGAGAGCGGAAGGGCTCGGCAACGTCATGGTTGTCCGAGGAGAGGAAACGGCAACCGGTTTGGCGCCCGCCTCCCTCGACCTCGCATTCATGTGCGACACCTATCATCACATCGAACACCCCGAGGCCTACATGCGTTCGCTCTTCCGCACTCTGCGGCCCGGCGCGACCTTGGTGCTGGTCGACATGAAGCGTTCCGAGGGCGAGAGCAGCCCCGCTGTCCTGAGGCACGTTCGCGCAAACAAGGCCACCGTCATCGCAGAGGTCGAGCACGCCGGTTTCGTCTTCGAATCCGAAACCGACCTCCTCGAAAAGAACTATTACCTGCATTTCCGGCGTCCCTGACGCGAGGTAGGCCGACCAACTAGCGCGTGAGCCGCGAGGCGCCCTGCCTGGTCTCGTCCCAATTCGTCGCGTGTGCTGGTCACAATCGGACATCGCGCCCGGGCGGTCATTGCGTCTTCCAAATCGAAAGGAACTTCGATATACCAATCGCCGCCCGACCCGGAGAGTTTGACCGTGAAACATCGCTGGATGATGAGCTGGATGCGCGTGCTGGTCGTACTTCTGCTCCTACCGAGCGCAGCAATGAGCTGCGAGGACACGTTGGCTGCGATTTCACCGACGGCGAACGTGGATCCGGCCAGCGTTCCGCCACCCGATCCCTCAGCGCAGCCCACGGGTCGATATCGAAGCATCGACGGTACTGGAAATCACATGGACCACTTCGAGCTTGGCGCCGCCGGTACGACGCTGCGGCGAATGATGCCGTCCGCCTACGGGGACGCTGTTGCCTCGATGGCGGGCGCCGGGCGCCCCTCGCCGCGTGAGGTCAGCAACGCGCTCTGCGCGGATTCACTGCCCGGGCCCAACGCCTTGGGCGCGAGCGACTTCCTCTGGCAGTGGGGTCAATTCGTCGACCACGACATCGATCTCACCGAGGCGCAAGACCCCGCCGAGCCGATGCCGATCCCCGTTCCTGGCGGTGACCCATCGTTCGACCCAACGGACACGGGAACTGCCACGATTGATTTCAACAGGTCCACCTATCATCCAGGAACCGGCAACGACCTGGCGTATCCCCGCCAGCAATTGAATCAGATCACGCATTTCATCGATGCGTCGAACGTGTATGGCTCCGATGACGTTCGCGCTGCGGCGCTTCGAACCAACGATGGCACTGGGAGGTTGCTGACGAGCCCCGGCGATTTGCTTCCTTTCAACACGCCGGGTTTACCCAATGCAGGAGGAACCGATCCGGCACTCTTTCTGGCCGGAGACGTCAGAGCGAACGAGCAGGTCGGTTTGGCCGCCCTGCACACGCTTTTCGTACGAGAGCACAACCGCTTGGCCGCGGAAATCGCCGCCAACGACCCACTGTTGACGGGAGAAGAAATCTACCAGGAGGCGCGGCGAATCGTCGGGGCGCTCGTACAGAGCATCACGTACAACGAGTTTCTGCCGGCGCTCCTAGGTCCCAATGCCATACCTGTGTACCGCGAATATTACTGGAACGTGAGCCCGGCCATCATGAACGAGTTTTCGACCGCCATCTATCGCTTCGGGCATAGCGCCCTGAGCGCGACCTTGCTGCGCCTCGATGCGAACCTGAATCCGATTCCGGAGGGCAACCTGGCGCTTCGCGATGCCTTTTTCCAACCGGATCGCATCGTCAGCGAGGGAGGCATCGAGCCACTGCTTCGCGGCCTTGCGAGCCAGGCCTGCTCCGCGATCGACACCGAGTTGGTGGACGACGTGCGCAACTTCCTCTTCGGGCCTCCCGGCGCGGGCGGCTTCGATCTAGCCTCCCTCAACATTCAGCGCGGACGCGATCACGGTCTCCCAAGCTACAACGATGCTCGCGAAGCAATCGGGCTTGGGCGACGTGCGAGCTTCGCAGAAGTCAACGGCGACCCTGCTGTACAGGCGCGATTGGCATCGGTGTACACCGACGTCGACGAGATTGATTTGTGGGCGGGGACTCTTGCGGAAGAGCCGGTCAACGGCGGGCACGTCGGCGAGTTGGCGTTTACGGTCATCGCGAAGCAGTTTAGGTCACTCCGAGATGGCGATCGCTACTGGTATGAGATCAACCTCACCCCCCAAGAAGTCGCCGACGTCGAAAGCACGACCCTCGCCGATATCATCCGGCGCAACACATCGATCGGTGCAGAGCTGAGCGACGACGTCTTCCACGTCAACTGAGTCGCGTGCCTCAGCGACTTGTGGATCGCGGTACTCCCCGCCACAGAGCAGCCAAGCTGCTGCGAGAACGAAAAAAGGGTGACGAGAGGCTGACTGGCGCGAGTCGGTCGGGGTGCTAAATCGCGGACGGTGAGCAAGCAAGTAGGACTCGACCTCGATGACGCCGGGCGAGCGATGAGCTGCCCCCTATGCGGTTCAACCTCAGAGGATTCGATCGCGCCCTTCAACTCCTACGAGATGGCGAGATGCCGCGACTGTTCCTTCGTGTACACCGTGTTGCGGAGGATTCCGCGCGAGCAGTACGAGGAAGTCTATTCGGGCGAAGCCGACTATCGCGAGATGGTCGAGGTTGCCGAGAAAACAGCGAGGGGTGACTGGGGGTTTCGTCAGCTGCGTTGGTTCAAGCGCAAGGCGCTCCGCTGGATCGAGGCCGAGCGCCCAAACAGCAGGCTCGCGGACGTTGGAACCGGACCGGGGACCTTCCTCCTGGTCGCAAAGCAACGCGGATTCGAAGTCAAGGGAGTGGAGCCGACCAAACTGGCGGCCGAGAAGGCGCGCAGCCTGGGCGTCGACATGTTCAACGGTGTCGTCGAGGATTTTGCTGCGCACCAGGACGAGGAATTCGACGTGGTGACTTCGTTCGAAGTCATGGAGCACGTGCCCGATCCGATCAGCATGCTGCGCTCGATTCGCTCCATCTTGAAGCCAAATGGGATCTTCGTGTTCAGCGTACCCAATCTCGACGATCCCTATTGCCTGCGACAAACCCTTCCCGTGAACATCCCGCCGATTCACATCAACTTCTTCAAGCGGCAAAGCATGCGAGTCGCATTGGAGAAGACAGGCTTTGTGACCGAACGTTTCGCGACGCGTCCGATCCCGGCCGCCAGCGTCCGCAACGAATACGGTCTCCCTGGCCTCATCTTGCGTGCGCCGATGCTGGGCCTGCTAAACCTCCTCGGGAAGTCCGAGGGGAACACGCTGCTTGGCATGGCCCGCCCTCGCGCCTAGCGGTTGCACCCTGGGCCTCTTCCGTCCGATATGAACGACTCCGATTCAAGCAGTGCACGAAGGCCCGACCTCGCGATTTTTATTCCCTCATACGCGACGGGCGGAGCGGAGCGCGTCGCACTCCTGATGGCCCGCGCCCTCGCCAAAAGGGGCATGCAGATCGATTTGGTCGTGTCCTGCGCGCATGGCGGACTCCGCGACCAGGAGCTGCCGGGCGTGAACAGGGTGGAGCTCGGGGCGTTCAACGAGCTCCTCGCGACGCCGCGCTGGGTACGCTACCTCAGGCGGGCGCGTCCACGCTGCGCCATGTCGTTGATTCACACGGCGAACATCGCCTCGGGAATCGGCCGCTACCTCGTTCCCGACGTGCCGGTCATCGTGAGTCAGCACTATGCGATTCGCTGCGAGCCGGAGGCTCAGTGGTGGTTTCGGCGCTGGCTTGGGTTCAGGCCGGAACGTTTCGCGTATCGGCGCGTAGAGCGCGTGACGGGCTGCTCGCAAGGGGTGGCCGACGATGCCGCGGAGGTTTTCGACTTGCCACCGCACAGAGCTCTGGCCCTTCCGAACCCGAGGTCGTGTCAGAAAGCTTCCCTCGAGCTCACGCCCGAGCAGGAAAGCTTGTTCGAGAAGCCGGTCTTGCTCGCCGTCGGGCGACTGACGCCTCAGAAGGATTTCGGCATGTTGCTGCGCGCCTTTGCCGATCTGTCTTCGCGACGCGACTTGAACCTCGTGATCCTCGGAGAGGGCCCCGAACGCGCTTCGCTCGAGGCGCAGTCTCGAGAGCTCGGGGTCGCCGACCGCGTGTTCCTTCCTGGCTTTGTCGAGAATGTCGAAGCCTTCATGCGCCGGGCTCGAATTTTCGTCATGTCCTCACGCAACGAGGGCTTGCCGATGGTCTTGATCGAGGCATTGGGAGCGGGCGCGGCGATCGTAGCGACAGACTGCCACTTCGGCCCGCGCGAGCTCCTCGATCATGGGCGACTCGGGCGACTGACCCCAGTCGAGGATGCCGAGAGCTTTGCGGCGGCGGTTGAAGCTGAGCTCGCAGCGCCCGATCTGGGCCATGAGGCGCGCCGCGCCGAGCGCGCAGACTGGCTGCGGCGCTTTGATCAGGACGTGGTGGCCCAGCAATACATCGACCTCGTCCAAGAGGTCATCGAAGAGTCTAGCCGTAAGCCAGGCCCCGCATGAGCGCCAATCTGGAAGCCTCCGGGACCGCCTCTGTTGTGGTAGTCTCCGGCCCATGACCACCGTAAAGCAGCTGTTGGAGCAGAAGGGGCACGACGTCCAAGCCGTCGCTCCCGACGACACCGTTTACGATGCCATCAAGCGCATGGCCGACCTCGACATCGGCGCTCTGGTGGTGATCGAGGATGGACACGTCATTGGTCTCATCACCGAGCGAGACTACGCACGCAACGTGTTTCTCCGCGGGAAGGCTTCGCCGACGACTTCCGTCCGCGAGGTCATGGCAGATGAGGTCCTATCCGTTGGGCGCGATGAGACGACGAGGGAGTGCATGGCAATCATGACCGGGAAGCGAACGAGGCACCTGCTCGTGATGGAGGACGACGAGCTGCTCGGCATCTTGTCGATTGGTGACCTCGTGCGCAGCATCGTCGCCGAGCAGGACATGACCATCGAGCAGCTCGAGCAGTACATCCTTCGCGGTTGAGTTGTGGGAAGACGCAGCAAAGCCTGGCGGGAAGCGTTCAGCACCGAGGAAATTCGGGATCTTCGCCTCATTCGCACGCACCGGGCGTGGCTCACGCTCCTCGTGAACTATGGGCTGATTGCCGCGTCGATGGCCTTGGTCGCCTATTTGCCCAACGTGTTCACAGTCGTCCTGGCGCTCTTCATCATCGGGGCGCGGCAGCTCGGGTTTGCCGTCGTGATGCACGAGAGCTCGCACTACACCCTCTTCGAGAATCGCAAGTTCAACGACTTCGTCGGAAATTGGCTCGCCGGATACCCCGTCTATTTGAGCGCGGACATGTACCGGGCGCATCATCTCGAGCATCACGCCAAGACTTGGACGGACGCCGATCCAGACCTTCCGTTGGCGAAAGCGTTCCCGGTTTCGAAAGCCAGCATGGCGCGCAAAATCCTGCGCGACCTGTCTGGCATCACCGGCTTGAAGCAACTCGTAGGCACGACTTATCTCGTCGTCAAGGTCGTCCGCGGCGAGTCGGTCGACGCGGGCACGCTTCCGATGCGCCTCGAACGCGGGCGGGCCATTCGTATGTCTTTCGGAACCTTACTCACCAATCTGATCCTCTTCGGGGTCCTGTGGGCGCTCGGCCATCCGATGCTGTACATCCTCTGGTTTGGTGCTTGGATGACCACGAACAAATTCGTTGCGCGAATCCGCTCGATCGCGGAGCACGCGGTGGTGCCCAACCCGAGCGATCCAATCGGCCAAACGCGAACGGTGCTTGCCGGCTTCCTGGAAAGGCTCTTCATCGCGCCGAACGGCGTTCAGTACCACTTGGAACACCATCTGCTGATGACCGTGCCGCACTACAATCTTCCAGAGTTCCACGCGATGTTGCGGGAGCGCGGGTTGCTCGAAGAGGGGTGTGTCGCCGACAACTACGCTCAGGTTTTGCGCGCAGCGGTCGTTTGAGGGGCCGAGCCGATGCAAGAAGGATGGGTTACCGCGCTATTGTGGCTCGCGTTCGGCGGCAGCCACGTCGTCCTTTCGAGTCAGCCGATTCGAAGACGACTGGTTGCTCGCCTGGGCGAGTCGGGTTTCATCTTCCTCTATTCGCTGGTCGCCATCGCGACGTTCGCTGTGCTCGTCCACTACGTAGCGCTGCATCGGTTTGTCGAGCCGCAGGCATCACTTTTGGTGACGATCCCTCCAGTGCGCGGTGCGCTAATCGTGCTTTCGGTATTCGGCTTTTCGCTCTTCGTCACGGCAGTGCTGGTCTACCCCCGGCTTCCGATGGCCACCTTCCAACATCGCGTCATGCCCGCGCGCGGCGTTCAGCAGATCACACGTCACCCGTTCTTCTCGGGCATTGCAATCTGGGCGGCCGCCCATTCCTTCCTCGCGCCGTCCAGGGTGACCTTCGTGTTCTTCATCGGCATCGTCGTGCTCTCCTTCGTCGGTGGTTTGCACCAGGATCGCCGCCTGATCGCCGAGCTCGGAGAGCCCTACCGCGCCTATGTCGCGTCGACTTCATTCTGGCCATTCGTTGCGGTCATCACCAAACGGCAAAAGCTCAACTGGCGCGAGCAACCATGGTTCGGCTTCGGCGTCGGCATTGGAGCGAGTCTCGGGCTCTACGAACTGCACGCCGATATCTTCAATCGTGGTGGCGCATACGTGATCGCCGTCGTCAGTATTGGATCGATCATCGCAATCCTGAACTCGCGCGCGCGCGCGCGGCGTCCAAGCAAGGAAGCCTGAAGTGTTCGACGAGTACGCCGACTATGACGGACTGGGTCTCGGGGCGCTCGTCGCGAAGGGCGAGGTTCAGCCGATCGAAGTCCTCGAGGCGGCCATAGGGCTCGCCGAAGCGCTCAACCCGGAGCTCAATGCAATCGTCACGCCGCTCTACGACTATGGGCGCAAGCGAGCGCGGCAGGAGCTTTCGGGTCCGTTTGCCGCAGTGCCGTTCCTGCTGAAGGACGCTCACCATGCGCTGACTGGCACCCCAATGAGCAACGGGAGCCGCCTCCACCAAGGCGAGATCTCCCAGCACACCGCGGAGATCGTCCGGCGTTTCCTCGCTGCCGGGGTCGTGGTCTTCGGCAAGACCAACACCCCGGAGTACAAGCTCTCGGTCTTCACCATGCCCAAGGCCTGGGGACCGACCCACAACCCCTGGGACCTGAGCCGCTCGGCTGGCGGCTCGAGTGGGGGCTCGGCAGCCGCGGTGGCGGCCGGCATCGTGCCCATGGCCTCGGCGACCGACGAGGGAGGCTCGATTCGGATGCCAGCCTCGGCGTGCGGGATCTTCGGCCTCAAGCCGAGCCGCGGGCGCAATCCCATCGGGCCTGAATTCAGCTGGGAGTACGAAGGTCAGTCGACCTCCCACATCGTGAGCCGAACGGTCCGGGACTCGGCCGCCATGCTGGACGCCACAGCAGGTCCCGAGCTCGGCTCGCCCTACGCCGCGCCGGGTCCGGTCGGATTCTTGGCTGCTCTTGACGCCGAACTGGGACAATTGCGTGTCGGTATGTCGACAGAGGCCCAGGTCTTCGGCATTCCGATGGAGAGCCCCTGCGTCGATGCGGTTCGCGTGACAGGCCGTCTCTTGCAGGACTTGGGGCACATCGTCGAAGAAGTCCAGCTTCCCTTCGACGAGCGGGAGGTGCTCCGAGCGTCGATTATTCTCGGAGCGACCAACACGGCCGCGGTGGTCTCTGATTTGGAGGGAAGATATGGTCGGGCGAGGGTCCGCCGCTCCCTCGAGGACGTCCCGCTCCTCCTCGCTGCCGTCGGTCGGGCGCTGCCGGCCGAGCAGGTTGGAGCGTCCCGGCTGGCGGGTCGGAGGGTCGGTCTGGCCCTGGCGCAGTTCTTCACGAACTACGACCTGCTCCTCCTCCCGACGCTGGGGCGTGTGCCGGTGCCCCTCGCTGAGGCGGCGCCGACGGCGGGGGAGCAGCGCCTGCTTCACTTCTTGGTCTCGCCAGCGGCCTCCGCGCTCTTTGGGGTCCGGGTGCTCCGGGAGCAGGTCATGAATGCTCAGATGGACGCGTTCGCACGGCAGGCCCTCCACCGGACGATGGTCGCCAACCTGACGGGTGTGCCGGCCATGTCGGTTCCCCTCCATCAAACCGCGGACGGCTTGCCCGTGGGCGTTCAGTTCCTGGGGCCGTTCGGAGACGAGGCGCGAATGTTGAGGCTCGCCGCTCAGCTCGAGGAGGCGAAGCCTTGGCCGCGCCGTCGCTGATCGTTTCTCAGGCGAAGCTCATGTAAAGCAGACGTCCAGCGACGTACAGGACGAGCACTGAGGTGAGTCGTTTCACCACGCGGCCAGAGAGGGCGCGAGTGCTGAAGCGGCTTCCGATCTGACCACCGACGAAGACCGCGACGCCCAGCCAGAGATAGTCGAGGAGCTCCCCGAGATAGGCGGCCGTGCCATGCTTCGTAACTTGTCCGGCAAGTCCCGCCATCGAGTTGACCATGATGAAGAAGCTCGAGGTGGCGGCGACGCGCTTGGGATCGCCGAGACGAAGCAAATGCAGCGCGGGTGAGAGGAAGATCCCGCCTCCAATTCCAACCATGCCGGAGAGGAGACCAACCGCGCCGCCGAGTGGCAAGCCCAACAACCAGGTTCGCCAGCCTGCGGCGGACCGAGAGGCCTTTGTATCCGGCGCTTGAAACCACGTAGCTACTCCGGCTGCGAGCAACGAGAAGCCAAGCAGCATGACGAAGGTCTCTCGCTGAACCGGCATGCTTCCACCGAACCAAGCCATCGGAATCGAGAGCGCCACGAATGGAAGCGCGAAGTCGAGCTTCAGGTCACCGGAACGCTGGTACAGCCAGACGCCACTCGAAACCACGATCAGATTGCAAGCCAGCGAGACAGACGGAAGGATGCGGTAGTCGGTGTCCGCCAGAACCAGGAGTGCGTTGTAGGTGGAGCCGCCGCCAAAGCCGACCGATGCGTATAGCACCGCGGTCACCAGGAAGAGCAGCGCGAGCAACGGCATCCAGCGCTTGGTACGTCAGGCTGCGAGTTGGTGCAACGGCGAACTCAGCTTGCGCGCCGCTCTGCACAGCGTGCCGTGGCCGTTGCCACCGCGACGGGTCGCAGGTCGCCTGGGATAGTTCCGCCGAAGCAATTGGTGACGATCGCGACGCCAAGCTCGCGTTCCGGGTCCGCCCAGCCGCCCGAGCCGCCGAAACCGAAGTGACCGAATGCGTGTGGGTTCGGGAGACCAAGGTCGAATTGACGCTTCGCGAGCGAAAGGCGAAGGCCGAGCGAGACCGGCCGCATGTAGCCAACCTTGAAGCGCAGGGGGAAGGGGATCACTCGCCCGATGTGCGGGTTCTGATCCTCGGTGGCCGCGGCGAGGGCCGACGCCGAAAGCAGCCGGACGCCATTGAGCGCGCCCCCGCGGCTCAGCGCCCCATAGAGCCGCGCCAAGGAGCGGGCGTTGAACACACCGTTGCCCGAGGGGATGACCGAGGTCAGCCAGCGAGGATCCCCGAGCAGATCGCCGAGGCCCGGCGGAATCATCGCGTCGACGAATTGCCCAAGCGAAGAATGCCAACGTGCGGTGCTCGATGCGGTTCGGCGCACCTGCGCGCGAAGACCGCGAGGCCGCCCTCGAAGAACCTTTCTCGGAAGCTTTGGGATCAGGAACTCGGCAACCCGGGGAAGCTCGCTCTCGGGCAGCCCCATGTAGAGGCCGTCGAGCCCCAGCGGATCGGCGAGGTTCTCTTTGATCAGCTCAGGGAAGCGCTTGCCGGTCGCGCGCTGAAGAACTTCGCCGATGATCCAGCCGCCGGTCCATGCGTGGTAGCCGAAGTCGGTGTCTGGCCTGTGGACCGGCCACATGTCTTCGATGACCCGAACCATGTGATCCCAGTCGAACATCTCCTCGGATGAGTCGATGATGCGAGCGATCGAGTAGAGCCCGGCACGGTGTGAAGCGGCTTGCCGCAGCGTGATGGAGCCCTTGCCGTTCTTACCGAACTCGGGCCAGTACTTGGCGACGGGCGCCTCGAGGTCGAGTATGCCCCGGTCGACCATTTGATGAAGCAGCGTCGCCATGACGCCCTTACCGGTGGACATGCTCAGGGCAAGGGTTTCGGGCTCGAATGGATTTCCGCGCCTGTCCCGCGTCCCGCATGCGAGGTCCGCCACGAGCTCTCCTCGGTGATAGACGGCAATCGCCACGCCTCCTGGGCCGCGCGCCGGCGTGCACCATTTCACGGTGTCTCGCAGGGCGCGAAAATCGGGATGACTGTATCCGCGGACCTGCATGCGCTCAGGCGATGACGTCGATGTCCCGGAGGAACCGCAAGGATCGATCGGTCACGCGTCCCTTGTCGAAGTAAAGAATGTGCCCACCGCAACTCCAGTATACCGCGGGCCGCCCGAAGTGCTCCCAAAGCGCTTCGGTGTGCACTGCCGGGATGATCCCGTCGTTGGCGCTGGCCACCAGAAGCACCCGCTCCTTGGGAATTTCCAAGCTGTGCGACAGCGGGGTGAAGGGGGCCAGGATCTTTCGCAGCTCGCGGATCATCATGGCGGGCTCGTCGAGCGCCTCCTCGAAGAAGGTACGCATGGGCCAGCTCATGACCAGGTCGGCGATGCTCACGACCGGCGCAATGCTCACGATGAAATCGGTTTGCGGTTCGAGGCAAGCCATCATCGACGCGTGGAAGCCCCCCCAGCTGTAGCCCATGACGCCGACCTTCGGCGCGCCTCGCTTGACTAGATGATCGATTAGGATGCGCAGATCCATCACCCCCTGTGCGCAGGCTTCGCTCAACCGCCAGAGCGATGGCTGAATGATCGCGGTGCCGTGATATGCCGCCGACTTGGGCACCCGGCCGCCGTGGAGCGGCAGGTTCATGAACACCACATCGAGCCCGGCGTCGTAGAATCTCTGGGCCGAGAACCACATCTTGTTGATTCGGTAGTCCGGAGCCGAGAAACCGTGCAGGAAGATCACAACCGGCCGAGGTCCCGTCTTGTGGAACCAGCCGCGCGACTCGACCCGATCGTTTGGCTCGAGCGCCGCGTACTCGTCGCGAAACCGAGCGTCGAGGGTCTCGAATGGGCTGTAGAAGTCGATGCTCGTCAGCGTCGCGCTCTTCGGATCCCAGGAGCGTCGTCGCGTGGCGCGCTCGACCACCGAGTGGTCCCTCGGTGGCAGTTCAAACGCGGAGTCGGGGTCGTCGAGGAAACGCTGCTGAGAGTAGAACGCGTGGTAGTCGATGTACTCTTGCAGCGTCGTGTCGGAGAGATGCGGATGGATCTTGCGCTTGAACGGTACCGACATCGCGGTCGCCGCCAGCCGGTCGAGCGCGTAGGCGAATTTCCCAATCATCGGGCATTCGTCGCTGCTCTTTCTCAGAAACGAGTGGCCGGAAAAGTCAGCGCACAGCCCATCGATCCAGTGGGTGCTCGATACCCCGCTGGCGGCACTTGGAAACGCATTACCGTGCGCATACTGAATTCCGTTCACGGAACCTCTCTTGGGGCTTAGGGTCGCGCGAGCAGCCGATGCAAGACCGGTGCCGTTCTCTTCAGTCTGCCATTTGCCAAGCGAAGCGGACGAATTTCGGAATCTCGGGCGCAGAAACTGCGCCCCGAAGATCTGCGCACGCAACGGTTGCGCGGTTCGGATTTCGCCGTGGCCGCACGCAAGAGAATGCTCAGGTAGAATCCCAGCGATGTCCAACGCTCCACCGCCGCAGCCTTTCAAGAACATCGACGAGCTGCTCGTCGTGTTCCGCGAGCATGTCGCGCCCAACAAACTCGCATACTACCAGCGACTGGGCCTCCAGATGGTCATGGGCAAGCGCGAGGGCATCTGGTTTGAAGACGCCTACACCGGGCTTCGGCTCATCAACTGCCATTGCAACGGCGGCGTTTTCAGTCTCGGGCATTGCAACCCTCGCGTCACGGGCGCGCTTGGCGCCGCGTTGGGGAAGCTCGACATCGGCAACCACCATTTTGTATCAGGTCAGCGCGCGCAGCTTGCGGCTCGCCTTTCCGCAACGTTCGACGACGCGCTTCCTCGGGTCGTCTTCGGCGTCTCCGGCGGTGAGGCGATCGACGTCGCGCTCAAGGCGGCGCGAGGCGCGACCGGCCGGGGCGAGATCATTTCGGTCCGAGGCGGCTATCATGGACACACCGGTCTCGCGCTGGCCGCGGGCGACCCTCAGTTTCGAGATCCATTCGGTCCCAACCTTCCAGGCTTCGTGCAGGTCCCATTCAACGATCTCAGCGCGATGGACCGGGCAATCGACGACGACACGGCCGCTGTGATCGTCGAAGCGATCCCCGCCACGTTGGGGATGCCGATTCCAGAACCTGGCTACTTCGATGGCATCCGGAAGCTATGCGATGAGCGAGGCGCACTATTGCTCGTCGATGAGGTGCAAACGGGGTTAGGGCGCACCGGGCGCTGGTGGGGAGTCCAACACGAAGCGGTGGTGCCGGATGCCATCGTCACGGGGAAGGGGCTCTCGGGTGGAATCTACCCAATCACAGCGACACTCATGACACGTGAGATGCACGAGGTTCTCGATTCGAAAGCCAACCCCTTCGTTCACATCTCGACCTTCGGTGGCGCCGAGCTCGGCTGCGTAGCCGCCCAAACGGTGCTCGACATCGTGGGTGAGCCGGGTTTTCTCGATCGCGTGAGCGCTTTGTCGGACCGGTTCGCCGAAGCGTTCAAGCCCTTGCCGTTCGAGCTCCGGCGCAGAGGCCTCTTCATGGGGCTTCGTTTTTCTAGTGAGATGGAGGCGCTGGGGGCCCTCGTCCGGATCATGCAGGAGGGTGTCTTCTGTTTCCCAGCGGGAAACGACCGGGCGGTGCTTCAGTTCTTGCCGCCCTTGATCTTGACCGACGACGAGGCAGAAGATCTGATCGCCCGCATGACTAAGGCGTTTGCGTAATGACGCTCGTGGCTCGCTCGGAGATTGAGGCACTCGAGGCGCAGCTCGACCAAGCAGTGCGAACGGAGCACACACAAGACCTCGAGATCATCGGCTATGGTGAGATCACGATTGCCGTGAAGCTCTCGACGCTCCACGGGGATTTCGTCTGCAAGCGACTGGCGCCGCTTTCATCGCAAGCAGTGGCCGAACGATGGGCAAGCCTCATCGAAACGTACATCGATCAGCTCGGTACCTTCGGCATCGACGTCGTCGAGACCGACACACCGGTTTTGGAAAGCTCCACAGGCGAGGTGCTCTACTGTGTTCAACCGCTGCTGCCTTTGGGAACCCTTGGACCGGACTTCTTGCACAACAAGACCGCGGAAGAGGCCATGCCGTATGTTCGGCAGATCTTCGAGCGAATCAAGGCTTCGGTCAGCCCTTTCCTCGCGCCGGATGGGCAACTTTCGAACTGGGCCTTCGTGGGGGACCGCTTGCGCTACCTCGACGTCGGCACCCCGTTTCTCCGAGACGAAGAGGGAAACGATCTCTGCGAGTTCAAAGAAGTGACGCAGGCGCTTCCCGGGCCGGTGCGCCTCATCGTCAATCGTTTTCTACTTCGAGAAATCCTCGACAACTATCACTCCACCCGTGGGCAAGCGATGGACTTCCTCGGCAACCTCATCAAGGAAGGCCTCGGCGAGATCTTCCCGACGCTGATCCCGCTAGCCAACGAGGTCTTTGACCTGTCCCCGGGCATTACCGAAAGGGAGGTGCGTGCGCACTACAAGAGCGACGCCCAAACCTATGCCTTCATCCAATCGGCCCGCAGAGCCGACCGCTGGTTCCATCGCACCATCTTACGCAAGCCATATCCCTACTTGCTCCCGCCGCGGATCGAGCGCTACGGCTGAGGCTCTCTACCCCCACGATGAGCCGCATGGTGCCAAACAACTGAACCGCGAAGAGCTTGCTCGACGCCTGGCGCAGGTCTGGTCGAACCGGGACGGACGGGCGCCCGGGCGCTCTTAGAACGGCCGAAAAATCGCGAGGGTGATGATCAGCACCGCGAGAGTCGAGATCGCCCAAGCCAGCTTTCCGAACACCTTCGGCGAAGCCTCTTGTCCCTGTCCCCATTGCCTGAGCTTTCCGGTGAGCACGCCCGTCGCGCCTGCAAGGGCCAGCAAGAGCACCAGCTTTGCATGCATCCAACCTTGTTTCACATACACCTCGGCAAATTTCGGGACCAGCATTCCGATCCCGCCAGCGAACGCGAAGAGCATCGCTGGCGTCGTCACGCGTAGCGTCACCTTGCGCAACGCCTGCGCAATGCCGCTTTCCCAGGGGGTCGGGGCGGATGCGGCGATCGCAACTGCGACGGCGGTCCCGATCCAGAACGTGATTCCCAAGAAGTGAAGGTAGCGAAAGACCATGATGCTCATTGCGTGCTCCTCAGCGGGCCTTAGTCTAGCTGCCATAGACCAGCGGCACAAAGACGCATCGACAGAGCTCCTCTGATTCGAGCTTGTCGCCGCGCTTCTGCAAGGTCTGAAGGGACTGACCCCATTTGCCACCCACCGGAATCACGAGCCGGCCGCCATCTTTGAGCTGCTCGATCAATGCGGGTGGCACCTCTTCGGCAGCCGCCGCGACGACGATGCCATCGTAGGGTGCGCCGTCCGGCCACCCTTTTCGCCCGTCCGCACAAATGATCTCGACGTTGTCGATGCTAAGCGAGTCGAGGGCCAGGCGCGCATTGCAGACCAAGTCCGGAATGATCTCGATCGCGTACACCTTCTTGGCCAGCTTGGAAAGGACCGCCGCCTGGTAGCCTGAGCCTGCGCCAATCTCGAGCACGGTTTCGTCGCCTGTCAGCCGAAGGGCCTCGAGCGACATGGCCACCATCAGTGGCTGAGAGATGGTCTGCCCGTGGGAAAGAGGGAGAGCGCCATCGACGTAGGCGTTCCGTTTTTGCTCCTCGGGGACGAAGGCCTCGCGCGGCACCTCGCCCATCGCGGTCAAGACTCGGCTGTCCGCGATGCCACGACGCCGGAGCTGGTGCTCGACCATGCTGGCCCGCTCTTTCCCCAGGTCCATTGCGCCCCTAAATAGCACCCTAGCGAGCGATGCGACAGCGCCGACTTTACGGGCTAGAGTCGCTCGTTCCCAACCGAGGAAACGACATGGCCAAGACCAATCCAGGTAACTTTTTCGAGGACTTCCAAGTCGGCGGGGAGCTCGTGCATGCGGTGCCCCGGACCATCACTGAGGGCGAGGCGGCTGTCTACATCGGACTCACCGGGTCGCGCTATCCGCTCCACTGCTCGGCGGAGTTTGCCCGCTCCCTCGGCCACCCTCGCGAGACGATCAACGACCTTCTCACGTTTCACATCGTCTTCGGCAAGACGGTCAACGACGTCTCGCTCAACGCCGTTGCGAACCTGGGTTACGCTGGCGTCCGGTTCTTGGCTCCGGTCTACCCGGGAGACACTTTGCAGTCGATCTCAGAGGTCGTTGGGAAGAAGGAAAACAGCAGCGGCAAGACCGGCGTGGTCTGGGTCAAGACGGTCGGCACCAATCAGCACGGCAAGCCGGTCCTCGAGTACTATCGCTGGGTAATGGTTCACAAGCGTGACCCGTCCACGCCGACCGGCGCAAACGACGCGCCCGCGATGCCGAAGGAAGTCGCGCCGGCGGACTTCGTCGTTCCGGCCAACCTCGATCTGAGCGCGTACGAAGCCTGGCCCTCGGGAGGGAGCGCCTACTTCGAAGATTACGAGGCGGGCGAGAAGATCGACCATGTCGATGGCATGACCATCGAAGAGGCCGAGCACGCGACCGCCACGCGCCTCTATCAAAACACCGCGAAGGTTCACTTCGACGCCGTCCAAACCAAAGAGACCCGCTTCGGTCGTCGTTTGATGTACGGCGGTCACGTCATCAGCGTGGCGCGCTCGCTCTCGTTCAACGGATTGGAGCAGGTGCTCGGCATCCTCGCTTGGAACGGCGGAGCACACGCGAACCCGACCTTCGCGGGCGACACCATCTACGCTTACAGCGAAATTCTGGACAAAGCCGACATCCCTGGGCGCGGCGACTGCGGGGCCCTTCGGGTCAGGCTAGTAGGCCTCAAAGACGTTCGCCCGACCGAGTCAGGCTTTCCCCTCAAGGTAGCGAAGGATGGTCGACAGGTCTACCACAGGGATGTTGTCCTAGATCTGGACTACTGGTTACTCCTGCCACGACGAAACCGGTGATTGGGGTGACGCGGCTTGCGCGAATCCTAGCCATCCCCTAGACCCGGCTCCTCAGGAGTATTTCATGTATCTGAACATCGTGAACAGCGACCGGGCTCGCAAGCGCAACAAGGCTGCGCGCCGCAACGCAAAGCGGAAGGCGAAGAACCGCCGTCGCGTCAACCGAATGCACGGACGCAAGCTGGGGCGCCGGCTCTGAGCGCGACCTCGATGGACGCGAAGCTCATCTACGTCGTCAGCGACTCGACCGGTGAGACGGCCGAGCGAGTGACGCGAGCGACGCTTCTTCAGTTTCCCGATCACGGCGTTCGCGTGAAGATCGAGCGGCGTCAGCGAGACCGAGGCGGTCTGACTAAGATCCTTGAACGCGCAGCAGTCGAGCAGGCGATGGTCGTCTTCACGCTGGTGCGACCGGAGCTGCGCGACCACTTCAACGCGCAGGCGACCCGACTAAAGGTCCGTCACGTCGACGTGATCGGCACCATGATCCGTCAAATCGGCCACTACCTCGAAGCAGACCCCGTGAACATCCCGACCGCCGAGATGCCGCTCTCCGAAGAGTACTTCCGGCGGGTCGAAGCGATCGAGTTCGCGGTCAAGAGCGACGACGGCAAAGAGCCACGCAATCTGCACAAGGCCGACCTGGTACTGGTTGGCGTGAGCCGCACGAGTAAGACGCCGCTGTCGACCTATCTCGCAGGCCGCGGGCTCAAAGTAGCGAACGTGCCGCTCGTGCTCGGCGTGGAGCCGCCCGAAGAGCTCTACCAGCTTCCAGGTGTGCGCGTGGTGGGCCTCACCATCGACGTCGACCAATTGATCGACATTCGCAGGCAGCGCCTTCAACAGCTCGGCATGCCCCCCGACGCAAACTACGGCCTCCGCGAGCACGTCAAAGCCGAGCTCGAGTACGCGCACGGCATTATTCGAAACAACCCCGAGTGGATGGTCGTCGACGTGACGAACTGCGCCATCGAGGAGACAGCGACGATCATCCTCGAGGCCCTTCAGAATCACGAAGCGATCAAGCGCATGACCACTCCGCCGCCCGGCATGTTCTAGCGGCTATTCCTCGATCGGCTTGCCTCGCTGGAACCAGCTCCGAGATCGATCCCCAACCCAGTCCCAACGCGATATCAGCTTCTCGGCGCCGAACCATACTGATTGGCGAGCGCAGTGTAGAACTGCGCGAGGATTCCATCGGCAACCCGGAGGCGTCGGCTGAGCTCACGCGCGATGTTCATGACGAAGAGCGCGTAGTCTTTGAGATCGCGTCGGTAGAGCAGGTTCTCCACGTGCTCGGCGGTTATTGAGAGCACCAAGGTGGGAGCTACGGCCCGCACGCTTGCAGAACGCGGCTGAACGTCGATGATCGACATCTCGCCGAACCAGTCACTCGGGCCAAGGACGGCGACACGCACGTCGCCGCCGGACTCGCCCTTTTTGATGACCTCGAGCTCGCCGGCAATCACGACGAACATCTGGGTGGACATGTCACCTTCTTCGACCACCATGTCTCCAGCTTCGACGCGAGTCGCCGGCAGGGACTCAGCGAGAACCGTAAGCGTCTCCCTGCTCAGCCCTCCAAAGAGCCCGATGTCCACCAGGTGGTCTGCATTCAGCTTGGGCGTAGGTGGTCGACTCATGGCTCAAGCATACGCGAAGCGCCGTTCGACGTCATACAATCGTCCGTTGCGGACCCAGCGGCCCTAGGGGCGTGGGTCGCTGCCGAGGACGACGTTGTCGATTAGTCGGGTGGCACCGAGGTGAGCGGCCACTGCGATCAGGAGCGCGTCCGAGGTCCCGCCCGGCGCATTGAGGGTATCCGGATCGACCGCTGCTACGTAGTCAACGCGATCGCAGGATTGCTCTACCGTATCTGCAGCCAGCGCACGAAGTGTGTCCGCATGCCGCTCGCCCTGCTGCCACGCATCGTGGGCGCGCCGGAGCCCGGACACGATTGAGAGCGCCCGTGCCCGGTCGGCCGCATTGAGATAGCGGTTTCGGGAGGAGAGGGCGAGGCCATCGGGCTCGCGGATGATCGGGCAGCCTACGACCTCGATCGGCATGTCCAGGTCGACGGCCATCTGGGAGAGAACCTTCCACTGCTGGTAGTCCTTGCGGCCGAACATCGCCGTGCACGGGCCGGTGAGGTTGAAGAGCTTTGCCACGACCGTGGTCACGCCGTCGAAATGGGCCGGGCGGAACTGGCCTTCGAGGGGTTTGGCGAGCTCGCCGACCGAAACCTGGGTTTGAAAACGCTCCGGGTACATCGATCTCGGCTCGGGCGCGAACACCAGGTCGACCTCGCGTTCGCGGCAACCCGCGAGGTCCGCCTCGAAGGTCCGCGGATAGCGCTCCAGATCCTCTCCGGGCGCAAACTGCAAGGGGTTGACGAAGATCGTCAGCGCGATGAAGTCGGCTCGGGCCTTCGCTTCCTCGATCAACGAGAAGTGTCCGTCGTGAAGCGCACCCATCGTCGGGATCAGACCGACACGACGCTGATGAGCGCGCGCATCTTCGCAGGCCCGCCGGAACTCGGCAGGCTTGCGTACGACTCTGCTCATCCCTTGGGCCCGTAAGCCGGCCTAACGTGTTGAACGAGGCTGAGCCCCGATGATGGTGTCTCACCTCTCTTCACGTTGCCGAAGCCGTGCTCTTCACTCGGGAACACCCCGGTTCGAACCTCGTCGCGATAGCGCTGTGCTGCGGCCAGTCCTTCGTCGAAGAACTCAGCGTAACGCTTCACGAACTTTGGCTTGAGGTCCGGCGTCAGGCCGAGCAGGTCGTAACAGACGAGAACCTGCCCGTCGCAGTGCGGCCCGGCGCCGATGCCGATCGTTGGGATGTCGATCTCTTCACTGATGCTTTGGGCGAGATCGCTAGGAATGCCCTCGAGCACGAGCGCGTAAGCGCCCGCTTCGGCGACCGCCCTTGCATCGGCCATGATCCTGTCTGCCGTCTCTTCGGTCTTGCCTTGCACTCGAAATCCGCCCATCGCATGGACACTCTGCGGGGTGAGACCCACATGGGCCATGACGGGAATACCCGCCTCAACGATCCGCTCGATCGTGGGCCCAGCCTCGACACCGCCTTCGAGCTTCACCGACTGTGCACCACCTTCCGAGAGGAAGCGGCCCGCATTGCGAAGCGCCTGCTCCGTGCTCAGTTGCCAGCTGAGGAACGGCATGTCTCCCACGATGTGTGCGCGCCGCGTCCCTCGTGCGACCGCTCGGCAGTGATAGATGACCTCATCGACCGTCACCGGCAGCGTAGAGTCCCGACCCTGCACGACCATTCCGAGGGAGTCGCCCACGAGCAGCACATCAATGCCCGCGTCGTCGAAGAGGCGCGCGAAGGTCGCATCGTAGGCGGTCACCATGCTGATCCGGGCGCCGTCACGCTTCATCTTGCGAAGACGAGGAACCGTCACGGGCCGCTCATTGGAGGCATGTCCTCGGGTCATCGGCTTCTCTCGCTTTGGTCGCGGCCAGGTCGATTCCCGGTCCACGCCGCTACGCCCTGTGAATATAGCACCGATCTCGATTGCGTCAGCATGCGCAAAACGGACGCGAAATCAGCCCGCTAGCCGCTAAGCCTGTAGCAGCGCTGCGACCTTTTCGCCGAGCTCCACGTCCTCCTCGCGGAGGAGCGCCTTGGCGCGAGTGAGCATGCGGCGGGCCTCATCCTCGAGCTCAAGGGCCTTGAGCAAGCGCCCCGCTTCGAAGTGATAGAGCGCATGTCGATCTCGGTCGCTGCCCTGGCTCAGGGCCCGGTAGAGATCTGCCGCACGATCTAATCGACCGTCGGCTTCATAGAGTTTGGCCAGTGTCGTGGCCGTGGTGGGCGGGAAGTCTGTGATCTGGTGACCGCTAAAGAACTCGACCACTTGTTGAAGGAAGCTTCGAGCATCGTCCATCTTGCCGGCGAGCTCCGAAGCGAGGCCGAGCTCTTCGAGGAGCCGCCAGTCAGTTCCCGAGGTGACGCTGAGCTCGAGCGAGGTCCCCAGGACCTCTAGGGCTTCTTCGGCGTGCCCCTTGGCCCTGAGGAACGCCCCCATGGCGAGATAGGGCCGGTAGTCCTCTGGGAGCGCATGCACTGCGCCTTCGAAATAGCCCATCGCCTCCTCGAACGCGTCAGCTTCGTCTGCAAGCCGGGCCAGCGAAAGATTCGCAGCCAGCCTCGTCTCGCCTCCTTCATCCTGGGGCAGCGCCGCCAGAAAGCGCCGCAAGGCGTCTTTGCCCCCCAGGATATCGTCGCAGAGCAGGCGAGCACGGCCGACCTCGAGCCAGAGGTATCGAGGCTCGGGTGCGTCGGCGAGCAGCGCTTCGAGTTGGGCCCGCGCCTCGCTGAGCTCTTCTCTCTGCATGGCGAGCAGCGCCTCGATCAAGGGGTCGCCGTAGCCCTCGTATTCCTCGGCCTGGGCGTCCTGCCAATGGCCCATCAGCAGCGCCATCCGCTCTTCGTCGGTCATCTCCGGAGATGCCGCCTGCGCCTGCGCTTCTTCGCCCTCGAGACCATCGAGCAATGCCTGGGCCTGGTGGAGGAGCGCGTCGTCGCTTGCGACCTCCAAGGCACCTTGGAGCTCCTGCTCTGCTAGCTCGATCGAGCCCTGCTCGAGATACGCCTTCGCCTCTTCGATTCGCTGCCGGGCGATCTGGTTGGTGCAGAGTCGGATCTTCTCCACAAGCGCCTCTCTTGCACCTTCGGCAGATGCAGCCAGGGCTTTGTCGTACGCGAGCTTGGCAGGACCGAACTCGCGAGCGGCATAGAGCGCGTCGGCCTTCTTCTCGAGCGCTTCGGGGTCGCTGGAAAACAGTTTCTTGAAGAAGCTCATTGATCAAACTGCTTCGACCTTCGCTTGGCGGACTGCTTGAGGGGCCCCGGAATCCCCCGGCTTCGCGCGAGGGCGCGCAGGTCGTTTCGACGAAGGTGATTGAGAAAGGCCATCGAAATCGCAATTGGCGTCTTCGGGTTGTTGCAGAGGTGACGCTTGATTTCATAGCTCCGCAGCCACTCGCGCTTTCTGCCAATGAAGCGAAGCACGTCTTCGGAAACCTCGCGACTCTGCGCGGCGTTCTTCGCTTCGTTCTCGGTCAGCGCGGGCGAAGAGATGGCCGCCATGGCGACCACGCGGTTCGGGTCTCGGACGAGGATCGAGCGCGTGGCTGCATTGCCAAGAAGGGCCATTCGGATCTTCTCGCCGACGTTCATCGAGCGAAGCTTGGCCTGAAGCGGGATGAACTCCTCTTTGGTTTCCTCGGTTCCGTCGAGCTCGTCGCGCGCGACTGCGTCTTGCTCGTCGTCCTCTGCGAGCGCGTTCGCAAAGAGCTCGTCGGACGGAAGCGGCTCCTCACCCGGCTCGGGGATCAACTGGCCCTGGATGGCCTTCTTCAGCTCGTCGAACATCGGAATGCCGGTCAGCTCGACCCCGTGCCGAGCCGCGAGCTCGATGAGTCGGTCGGCCGTCGACATCCGGGTGTTGCGGTTCTTGTAGAGGGCTTCGATGATCTCCGGGGCCCCCAGGAGTCGCTGCTCGTTCACGGAGATAATCTCCGCGACGCGCTCTGGGCAGCGCGCCGAAATCTTCGCAATAGTGGCGTCGGCGACCGAATGGTTCGAAGCCAGGCGCGCCAAGACCTCGTCGTTTTTCGAGAATTGGAGCGCAATCAGGTGAAAGACGGCCGGATGCAGGTCTTCGTTGCATACGGGGAGAAGGACGTTTTCCGGCAGACCCTCGAGCGTGCTCTTCGCCGCTTCCGATACCGTCGGGTCCGCATCGGCGCTCAGCTGCGCGAGCAGGGTGACGAGGCCGGCGCCTTTGACCGGGACCATTCCCCGGGCTGCCATCATCTTCGCTGGCGTGGGCGCCTTGGGCTCCGCAAAGCGACGGAGCGCTTCGGGCATGGTATCGAGCGGTATCGGAAGCTTTGGGAGCGCCAGCATGGGTTTATCGGCCGGTGAACTCAGGTTCCCGCTTCTCGAGAATCGCTGCAATGCCTTCTTTCGCGTCTTCGCTTTCGAGGCTTGCGGCTTGAAGCCCTGCTTCCTCGAGCGCGGCTTGGCGAATCTCCCAGCGAAGGCCTCTGCGAATCGAGGCCTTCATCTGCTGGACAGCCATTGGAGCCGACCCGGCGACTGCACGGGACAGTCGCATCGCCGTGGGCAGGACCTCTTCCGCATCGACCGCATGCGTCGCCAGGCCGATCCGAAGCGCCTCGCTTCCGCGGACCAGCTTGCCGGTGAACAGCAGCTCGGATGCATGCGCGGGGCCGACCAGCCTTGGAAGCACGTAGCTGATGCCGAGTCCAGAATGGATGCCTAAGCGTGCGAAATTCGCCCCGTATTTTGCATCGGCGTTTGCCACCCGGATGTCGGCGAGAAGGCTAAGCCCGAATCCGCCGCCGACGGCGTGGCCGTTCATTGCGGCGATCACCGGTACTCTGACCTCCAGAACTTGCAGAAAGGGCTGATACATCGCGAAAGAGGCCTCAGTGGCGGGCTTCCCCAGGTCGCTCCGCTGCAAAGACGAGCGAAGATCGGCGCCCGCACTGAAGCAAGGGCCCGTTCCGGTGATGAGCAGGCAGCGGATCTCCTCGTCGGCCAGGGCCTCTCCGATGGCCACGGAGAACGCGTCCAGAAGCTCTGGAGTCATGGCGTTCCGCTGATCGGGACGATTCAAGGTAATCATCCCGATCCGGTCCGCCGCCTCGTACAAGACCGCCCGCTCGCCCATGTTGCCGGCACTTTAGCCGTCGCGCCGCCCTCGGCAACCGCGGATTGTTGGCCGATTTCTTGCGCACGAGCAGCTGAACGGGTTAGCGGGACTCTATGCAGGAAACCAAGGTAGTACGGCCGTTTCCGTTCTTTCGGGCTGGCGCACGCGCGAGCCAACCTCAGCTATCGAAGCCGATTCTGGTGTTGGAGGACGTCTATAAATTCTTCAGACCCGACCAGCCGACGCTGCGCGGTGTCGGCCTCAAGATCGAGCGTGGGGAGTTCGTGTTCATTACCGGGCCAAGTGGCGCCGGTAAGAGCACGCTCTTGAAGCTGGTGTACCGGGAGCTCACGGTCGATGAGGGGCGGGTGCTCTTTTGTGGTCGAGACATCGGCCGCCTGACAGAGAAGTCGATTCCGTTCTTGCGCCGCAACCTCGGCATCGTATTTCAGGACTTCCGCATCATCGACCACTGGACGGTCTTTGAAAACGTAGCCGTCGCCCTGGAGATCGTCTCCATGCCGAAGCGGCTCATCCGATCGCGGGTCGCGGAGGCGCTCGAGCGCGTGGGTTTGGCCGGCCGCGGTCCAGAGCTGATCACCAATCTCTCTGGGGGCGAGAAGCAGCGCGTCGCAGTCGCCAGGGCCATCGTTCCCGAGCCTGCGCTCATCTTGGCAGACGAGCCGACCGGAAACCTCGACCCGCATCTCGCGATCGACATTCTGACTCTCTTCGAGGAGATCAACTCGACCGGGACGACGGTGCTCTTCGCTACCCACGACCATTCCCTGATCTCCAAGCGGGACCACCGCTTGATCTCGATCGACGAAGGCCGCGTGTTGGAGTCTCAAAAGGGGCTCAAGCACTGGCCGGGCAGTGGCATTCACACGATGGCAGGGTGAAACGATGGACCTGAGAAACGCAATCGCGAGGGCGAGGCGGGGGCTCCGTGAAGAGCGACGCTTGTACGTCGTGGCGGTCACGAGCTTGGCTGTCGCGTTCATTTGCCTCGGGGCTACGCTCCTCGGCGTGACCAACCTCGATGCCGCGGCGACACGCTGGGGCCAGAGCGGGCGGATCACCGTCTTTTTGAGGGATGGGGCCGACGCGCAGGACATCGCGCAGCTTCGGGTCGTGCTCGAAGGCTTGGCCGATGTGAGCGAGGTGACGCACGTCTCGCCTTCGCAGGCGCGCTCTTCGTTTCTCGAAGAAGCTGACGTCGGTGCGGACCTGAGCGCGCTTCCACCAGATGTGTTTCCGGCTTCGCTCGAGGTGGCGCTAGTCCATGGCGTCACCAGAGAGCGAAGTGAATCGATCGCCGCGCGACTGGCGCAGTTCCGAGCAGTGAGCGACGTGGAAAGCTATGGGGCATGGTTCCAGAAGCTAGACCAGCTCCTTTGGGGCGCGCGCATGTTGGCCCTGGGCCTCGCGCTGCTGGTGATGTTCTGCGTGGTCGCCGTCATCGGCAACACGATCCGTCTCGCCGTCGCGCGGCGGCGTCAGGAGATCGAAGTCATGAAGCTCTGCGGGGCAACCAACGGCTTCGTTCGCGGTCCCTTCGTCTTGGAAGGTATGTTCCAGGGCTTCGCCTCGGCGCTCCTGGCCGTCCTGGCTCTCCTGGCGGGCTATTTGGCCCTGCACGAGTCGGTCGATTCGACCTTGGCCGCCCTCACCGGCAGCCGTGTGGTCTTCCTGGGCCTCTGGACGCTCGTGGCGCTTCTGGCCGGTGGCGCGCTCATCGGCGCTGTGGGGAGCGCGTTCTCGGTGCGTCGCTACCTCTCGGTGTGACATGAAGAGCAGAAGCAGACTCTCGGTTTGGATCGCGGCTTGGCTTCTGGCCCTGGCTGCCGGTGCGGCGGCGGAACAGGATCAGGGCATCGGCGGCCTGGCCGATGTCGCTGCGGTGGAAGGCAAGATTGCCGAAAACCTCGCCCGTGTGGAACACGCGCAGACGCGACAAGCGCAGATCGACACCGAGATCTCAGGCCTGGCCGAGAAGCGCGACGAGGCCGAAGGACGCCTCCACGAGCGGGCACGGGCCCTCTATCGCATTCGGCGCGCTGGCATGCTGCCGGTGGCGGGCGGATTCGATGCGCTCATGGGCCACCTTGCTCGGGTGCAGCGTCTCTCGCGGATGGTCAGGAGCGACCTCGACATGATGGACTTCCTCGGGGAGCGAGGCTCCGCGCTCCGAATCGAAAAGAACGAGCTCGCCGATGCGCTCAAGGATGCGCAGCTTGCCTTGCTCGCGCTCGAAGCCAAGAAGGCAGAGCTCGAGCACAGCAGCCGCAGCGCGTCTCTGTTCCAGGACACGCTCCGAGGGGAGCGCGAAGATGCGCCGGAGGAGAACGGGAGCGTGAGCTACGGTCGGATCCGCGTCTCGGGGGACATGGACGATCTCGGCGAGGGCTTCGCGCAAATGCGGGGCGAGTTGGCGCTCCCGGTACAGGGTTCGATGCGAATTGGCGAGAGCTCGCGGGAAGGCGCCCCGGGCCTGGAGTTCTACGGGCGGCCCGGCGGCCCAGTCCGCGCTGCAGCTGACGGCAGGGTGGCCTTTGCGCGCAACTACGGCGCCTACGGCTTGATGGTCATCATCGACCACGGGAGCAGCTTCTACACCGTCTACGGCGGTCTCGGCTCGACCGAGGTTGAAGTGGGGGATTGGGTTGGCATGAGTACCCGGATCGCCACGCTCGACGTCGGCGGACCTGACGCGGTTCTCTTCTTCGAAGTTCGCAGAGGAACCAGACCACTCGATGCGAGGAGCTGGCTCGGATTGTAGCCTCTCCCCGTGCTAGGCTCCGCCGCAGTGGAGGCGTCATGAGCTATCGGGATTTCATCAACAATTTGTCGGTCACGCCCTTCGGGGTGTGGCTCGTCAAGACCTTCGCGGCACGGGTGGACCCGCTGATTTACAAGCTCAGTGGCGGTCGATTCACCAGCTCAGGGCCGCTGACGATCCCCCAGCTGACCCTGACCACGATAGGCAGGAAGTCGGGCAAGGAGCGGACAGTGCAGCTCGGCTACACCGCGGATGGCGACGATGTGTTGATCGTGGCGAGCAACTTCGGCGGCGCCGAGCATCCGGCCTGGTCGTACAACCTCGATGCGAACCCGGCGGCGAGCATTCGCCTCGGTGCGGAGAGCAAGAAGGTCGTCGCAACCCGCCTGACCGATTCTGAGAAAGCGATCCTCTGGCCGAAGATCGCTCAAACGATCCCCCAAATGAAGACCTACGTGACCAAGACAGACCGGAACATCAAAGTCTATCGCCTGACGGGCAGCCGTGCGCCCACGGCCGGAACGAATGGCTAGCGCTTGACGGCTCCGAAGGTCTCCGTGAAGGCCAGGAGAGCCTCCAGATCGGCATCGCTTATCTTGTCGGGGCCGAAGGCGGGCATGTCGTCGCCGCCCGACCGGACTTGCCAGCGCATCTTGGCGGGAGACGTGCCGTCACCTGCGATCTTGGGGCCGTCGCCTTTCTCCCCGCCCGGGTGACAGCCTTCGCAGAACTCCGCATAGACCTCGGAACCGGTTCCGACGTCGGTGGACACGAGCGGGAAGTCGAAGCTCGCCAATGACAGTGCAGTGGTGCCCCCGGATTCTTTCGAGCAGCCAAACGAGATTGCCAATAGGCCGATCATCAAGCCTGCGATCAGATTCTTTCCCATTTTCTTGCCTCTCCTCGGGCGCCGCTATGCGCGTCGCACCCCCTGATTCCCCTTGCGTCCCAACTGTAGCAGCTTTTGCCTCTGGACCCGAAAAGCTTCCGTTTCGTCGTTGACGACGTCGCTGTGGCAGGCCGCCTTTTCCCCGTCGCCAACCGCGTTTTTCGTTTTACCGGCAAGGCGGTGAATCTCCTCGGGAGAGAGGTGGCCGCGGGTGCGAAGAATCTCCTGCTGCTCGGGTGTCAGAGCCGGGGACTTCATGACGCGGTCTCGAGTGAAACCATCCGCCTTGCCCGACTCGAACTCGACGATCTCTTTGGAGATTCGCACCGAGCACCAGTCATGCCCACACATCGCGCAGAAATCGGTATCGACGTCCAGGTCCTCGTCGTGAAACGCCCGAGCCGTATCGCTGTCGAAGGCCAGGTCGAAGTGCTTCTCCCAGTTGAGCGCTGCGCGTGCGCGTGTGAGGTCGTCGTCCCAATCGCGTGAGCCAGGAATGCCGAGGGCGACGTCCGAGGCATGCGCTGCGATCTTGTAGGCGATGCAACCTTGCTTCACGTCATCGCGCTTCGGCAGGCCGAGATGCTCCTTTGGCGTCACGTAGCAAAGCATCGCGGCTCCGTGATAGCCCGCTGCCGTCGCGCCGATCGCGCTCGTGATGTGGTCGTAGCCAGGGAACACGTCGGTGACGAGGGGGCCGAGCACGTAAAACGGCGCTCCGTGGCAACGCTGGCGCTGGAGCTTCATGTTGTATTCGATCTGGTCGAAGGGCACATGGCCCGGGCCTTCGACCATGACCTGGCAACCTCTTCGCCAGGCGCGTTCGGTCAGCTCGCCTAGGCGATCGAGCTCGCCGAGCTGCGCATCATCGGTCGCATCCGCGAGGCCGCCAGGGCGGAGGCCATCGCCGAGCGAGAAGGAGACGTCGTATTCGCGCATCAGGTCGCAGATCGCCTCGAAGTGCGTGTACATCGGGTTCTCGTGGCCGTGGTGCAGCATCCACTTGGCGAGCAGGGATCCGCCACGTGACACGATGCCGATCAGGCGCTTGCGAATCAACGAAAGGTGCTCGCGTGCCACGCCGGCGTGAATCGTGAAGTAGTCGACGCCTTGCGCGGCCTGATGGCGCAAGCTTTCGAGAATCACGTCGAGGGTCAGCTCTTCGATGCTGCGGCCGATAATCATGGAGTAGATCGGCACCGTACCGATCGGCACGCGCGCTTTGCGAATGATCGCCTCGCGGGTCGCATCGAGGTCGCCGCCAGTCGAAAGGTCCATCACCGTGTCGGCGCCCCAGCGCTCTGCCCAGCGGAGCTTCTCGACCTCTTCGTCGGTGCCCGAAGAGACCGGTGAGGCGCCCATGTTCGCATTGACCTTCGTTAGGCCTGCCCGGCCGATGCACATCGGGTCGAGCTCGTAGCCGAGGTGGACTCTGTTGGCGGGGATGATCATGCGACCGGCGGCCACCTCGTCGCGCACCTGCTCTGCGCTGAGGTGCGTTTCGCGTTCGGCAACGCGCACCATCTCGGGAGTCACGATTCCGAGCCGTGCATGCTCGAGCTGGGTCACGGGCACGAAGCCAGACGGCGCTTGCCAGCGGCCATCGTGGAAGCGCCAGTCTTCGGGCATGAAGTCCCAGGCCGTCTTGTCGCTCGGCTGCGGCATGCCAGGGGTGTCCGGCGAAGAGAAGGCCCGTGGACCGCCGATGTCTGCCGCGTTCGCAAACGAGCCTGGCGTGGTACCGGCGCGCCCGGTCGACGGATTGTGTGCGCCTCGAAGAGGTATCTTGAAATCGCTCATCATGCTCCTCCTGCAGGGAAGAAGCCGATGGTTCGCTTCCCTACGCCGGTCCAAACCGGATCAGGTTCGACGGGTTCTTCTCAGCCCATTGTGGCGCCCCGAGCGAGAGGGACTCTAGCACGGTCGCCGGAGCGCAGCTATCCTCGGCTATTCCGCCCTCTGCAAGACTATGACCGCGACGCCGCTCTACCGCTCCCGCCCGACCGGTTTCGACATTCAGCCGGCATCGCAGCCCGAGGCCCGACCGATCAACGACTTCATCTATCTATCCGAAGGCCTGTCCAACTCGTATCTGATCACGACGTCCGAAGGGCGCGTGGTGGTCAACACCGGAATGGGGTTCGAGGCGCCGATTCACAAGCGGAACTACGATGCTGTCGATGACAGCCCCGTTCGCTATATCTTGCTGACGCAAGGCCACGTCGACCACGTCGGCGGTGTCGACCTGATGCGCGAGGAAGGGACCAAGCTCGTCGCGCACGCCAATAATTTGGCACATCAGGCCGACGATGCGCGCATCGCTTCGTTTCGGGCGTCGCGAAGCGCGTTTGCCTTTGCGGATGCGATCGCACGCGCCTGGAAGTTCATCCAGGAGCAGGCTGGGGGCAGTATCCATCCGCAGTCGAGGCCCACTCCCGACATCACCTTCGACGTGCGCCACGAGCTCGCGCTCGGAGAGCTTCGCATGGAGCTCATTTGGACTCCTGGCGGTGAGACGACCGACTCGATGGTGATCTGGCTACCCCAGCACGGCATCTGTTTCACTGGCAATCTCTTCAGCGCGCTTTTCGGACATTTTCCGAACCTGGTGACGGTTCGCGGCGACCGCTATCGCGAGGCCCTGCGATTCATCGAATCGCTCGAGACGGTGCTCGCCCTCGGACCCGAGCTGCTCCTAACCGGGCATCACGGTCCGGTCGCCGGGAAAGAGACGATTCGCGAAGAGCTGACCAGGTTGCGCGACGCGGTTCGATACGTCCACGACCAGACCGTTCGGGGCATGAACCTCGGCAAGGACGTTCACACCCTGATGCAGGAGATTCAGCTTCCGCCGGAGCTGGAGGTTGGGCAGGGTTACGGCAAGGTTTCCTGGAGCGTGCGCGCGATTTGGGAGAACTATGCAGGCTGGTTTCACCACCGCTCGACGACCGAGCTCTTTGCGGTGCCCGCCCAGAGCGTCCACGCGGACCTGGTCGATCTTG
This sequence comes from uncultured delta proteobacterium, assembly GCA_963699755.1. Classification (GTDB taxonomy): domain Bacteria; phylum Myxococcota_A; class Polyangia; order Polyangiales; family Houyiibacteriaceae; genus SG8-38. The sequence continues at coordinate 68,686 of CAVOVB010000010.1, read as the reverse complement.
CGGGCGGGGCCGAACCTGTCGCGGCGCGGGCCAGCGAGCGCTTGGCTTCGGGGCAGCCGCTCCATGCGATCCACCTCGCCGAAGCTGCGCTCGATGCATCGCCGAGCAACCGCGCTGCGCTGGCGGTGATGATCCGCGCGCATGAGCAGTTGGAAGGCGAAAGCGAGAACTTCTGGCTCACGCAGTGGCTTCGCAAGCAGCTCGCCGATCTGCGTTCGGCCTTCGAGGCGTCGACGCCTGAGGAAGAAGAGTGACCAGTAGGCCAGACGAGATTCGAATCGGGGACCTGTGCGCTCCCGTGCTCACGCCAATGCAGAAGATGGTGACCGAAGGTTTTCGCGGCGCAGACGTTCGCTTCACCGAGGATGCGGTCTTGGGAGAGGCCCGGAAGCGAACGGGGCTTTGCGATTTCGGGCCCGACGACTTCCGCGAGCGCCTCGCGGTCTGGTGCCAGGCGGTCGACGAGGACATCGAGCTCGGTCCGATGGGCCAAGTCCGATTCTTTGGCGACATGGTGCGCTACGCGGCAAATCGATTGCGCTTCGTCGACCTGCTCGCACGTCATCCGGAAATTCTCGACGTCGAGATCCGCAACCCGATCATCATCGCCGGGCTTCCCCGCTCCGGCACGACCCACTTGCTCAACTTGATCGCGGCAGACAGCCGTCTCCGCTCGCTACCTTACTGGGAGAGCCTCGAGCCCATTCCCGATCGCAGTGTCGCTCGCCTGCCCAAAGAGCAGGACCCGCGCTATCGGAGGTGCGCCGAGGAGCATCGAATGCTGGGCCAGGTTGCGCCGCTCCTGCGGAACATGCACGACCTGGCCCCCGACCACGCACACGAAGAAATCGAGCTAGCGAATCTCGATTTCTCGTCTTATCAACCCGAATGGCTCGCGCTGGTCCCTCGGTGGCGGGACTACTACTACGCGCACGACCAGCGTCCGCACTACGCGTACATGAAGAAGGTGCTCAAGGCCTTGCAATGGATCAAAGGGCCCGATCGCTGGGTCCTCAAGTCGCCGCAACACCTGGAGCAGCTCGGGCCGCTCATCGAGACCTTTCCGGACGCGACCGTGGCGCTCACCCATCGCGACCCGGTCTCGGTAGTCGCTTCGGCGATCACGATGCTCAGCTACGGCGACCGGCTCCGACGTACCCGGGTAGACCCGCCGGCGGTGGCCGCCTACTGGAGCGACCGAATCGAACGCCTGTTGCGGGCTTGCGTGCGCGATCGGGAGCTTCTGCCCGCGTCGCGAAGCATCGACGTGCTCTTCCACGAGTTCATGGCCGGCGATGTGGCGATGGTGGAGCGCATCTACGAGCTTGCCGGGCTCGAGACGACCGATGCGGCGCGGGCCGAGCTCGAATGCTACATGGCCCAACACCCACGCGGGAAGTACGGCCGCATCGTGTACGACCTCCAAGGCGATTTTGGCGTTGATCCGGACGCGCTTCGCAAGCGTTTCGAGTTCTATTACGAACGGTTTCCCGTCGAGGCAGAGAGATGATCCAGCAGGTCAGGATTTACGGTCCGGGCAAGGTTCAGCTCGACGATGTGGAAACACCGAAACCAGGTCCGCGTGACGCGGTCCTGCGGGTCGCGGCCTGCGGTGTCTGCGGGACCGACGTTCGCTACGTTCGGATGGGCGGTCTTCGGCGTCACATGCCGCTCGGACACGAGCTTGCCGGCGTCATCGAGTCGGTCGGTGCCGAGGTGTCGCATCTCGCGCCGGGAACGCGGGTCGTCCTCAATCCGACCGCTTCGGCGAACATGATCGGCAACGGCGGCTCGGAGGGCGGCTTCACGCAGGCGCTGCTGGTTCGGAACGCAGCCGATGGCGGTTGCCTCTTTCCGATTCCTGACGAGCTGCCCATGCACCTCGCCGCGCTCTCGGAGCCGCTGGGCGTTGGGATGAATGCCGTCGACCGGACCGACGTCACGGCCGGCGACAAGGTTGCTGTTTTCGGGGCCGGTCCGATCGGGCTTTCGGCGATCGCAACCCTACGGGACCGCGGCGTCGAGGACGTCGTCGCCGTCGATCTTTCGGCGCGCCGGCTCGAGTTGGCAGCCGCGCTCGGCGCGCGGGCGACGATCCACGCGGCGGAGCAGGACCCATGGACTGAGCTCAGGAAGCTTCATGGCGAAGTCCCGCTGTTGGGCGCGCCCATGGCGGGCACCGACGCGTACGTCGAGGCGTCTGGCACGGGCAAGGTGATCACGGACGTATTGCAGAACGCCAAGGCAGAGTCTCGGCTCACCGTGGTGGCGCTGCACGAGCAGTCGGTCAACGTCAGCTTTCTCTGGGTGATGATGAAGCAGATGACGATTCGTGGCGCGATGGAGTACCCGGCTGACTACGGCGAGGCCGTCGACCTTCTGACCCGCTGGGACCTTTCGCCGATGATCACCCATCGCTTCCCACTCGAACGAATCAGCGAAGGCATCGACGTCGCGAGCGATCCATGCGCCGGCGGCAAAGTGATGATCGATATCGACCAAGAGGTGATTTAGTGAGCAACGTCGCAACATTTGATTTCTCGGGTGCCCGGGTTCTCGTGACCGGAGGCTCGAATGGGATCGGTGCAGCGATTGCGAAGGCCTTCATCGATGCTGACGCCGAGGTCATGATCACCGGAACCCGTGCTTCGGCGAGCGAGTACGAGGGCGACCTCTCTGCATACGAGTACCGGCAGCTGCAGCTGAGCGACAAGGCTGCCATCGGGGCCTTGGCTCAGTCGCTCGATCGCTTGGACATCCTGGTCAACAACGCCGGAGGAAATTTCCCAGGGGGGAAGCACGAGGCGGTGCCCGATGTCTTCGAAGAGTCGGTCATGATCAATCTTTTCGGCGCCTATCGGCTCGCGGTCGGCTGCAAAGACAAGCTGGCCGCGAGCGAGCTCGAGGGTGGAGCGAGCGTGGTGAACTTCGCATCGATGGGCGCATTCCGGGCGGTTCCAATCGTGCCCGGGTACTGCGCGGCCAAGGCGGCCGTCGTTCAGCTGACCAAGAATCTCGCAGCGACTTGGGCCCGGGAGGGAATTCGGGTGAACGCCGTCGCCCCTGGTCTCATCGAAAGCAACATGACCAAGCTGATGAAGGGCGTGGAGGCGCTCGAAACGCCCTTCATCGACCGGACGCCGCTCGGTCGCTGGGGCGCACCAAACGACGTAGCGCCCGTCGTCCTCTTCCTCGCAAGCTCGTCCGCCCGCTTCATGACGGGGCAGACGATTCGGGTCGATGGAGGCTACTCGCTCACCTAGGGCGATCGCGCGGAACCATGGACAAGCCCGAGCTCATCGATGCGGCGCTGCGGTACGGGTCCTTTCCTCTGGTGTTTGGCGGCTCGCTCGGGATCGGCGTCTATGGGATTGCACAGGGCTGGAACCCGGTCTTCACCGCGATGGGGCTCACCGGTGCGGTCGTGCTCGTGCTGCTCGTCCTTGAACGGGTGCATCCCTACCAAGAGCAATGGCTTCACAGTCATGGCGACCTCCGCACCGATCTCGTTCACAACCTGGTGAACTTCTGGATTCCGGAGGTGTACGCGGTCGTATTCGTCGGCGCGCTGACCGTCGCAGGCGCTTGGCTTTCGAACGCGCTCGGTATCAAGCTCTGGCCGGCGGAGTGGCCGCTCCTCGCTCAACTCCTGCTCGCGCTCGTCATCGCCGAGCTCGGCACCTACTGGATTCACCGCCTCATGCACGAGAACGCGTTCCTTTGGCGCTTTCACGCCGCCCACCACAGCGCGCCTCGGCTCTATTGGCTCAATGCGGGTCGCTTTCATCCACTCGACTTGTTCGCGCAGCAGTTCTTGGCGCTGACCCCGTTGATCCTACTGGGTGCCGACACGCGCATCATCGCGTTGCACACGCTTTTCACGGCTGTTCATGGCATGTTCCAACACGCCAACCTGGACATCCGGCTTGGCCCCTTGAACTGGTTGTTCAGCATGGCCGAGCTCCACCGCTGGCATCACTCCAAGCGCCTCGAAGAATCGAACAGCAACTACGGGGCCAATCTCATCTTCTGGGACATCGTGTTTCGGTCTCGGTTCTTGCCGAGTGGCTGCGAGCCCCCGACGGAGATCGGCATCGAAGCTTTGCCGAACTTTCCGAGGGGATACTGGGACCATCTGCTTTCACCTTTTCGCTGGAAAAAGGTCGAGGAGAGGGCTCGCGCAAGCTAAGCTCGTCCCGGAGTTTGGGTCGCGCGGCCTTTTGGGCTACAGAAGAGCCATGGGGTACAGGCAAACTGGGGGCTGCCTTTTGGCCCTCCTCTTGATGAGCTGCGGAGACGATGGTTCGTCGCGGGCGGGTCCTGCTTTGCAGCCACGTCCCGAGGTGCAGACCTGTCTGCCCGATCTATCCGAGGGCATGCCGGCGCGCCTTTCCGACACCGGCTGTTTCGTCGACCTCAAGGCGCTCGAGCCCGGACCCGATCTCATTCCCTACGAGGTCAATTCCGCGCTCTGGACCGATGGCGCGTTCAAGCCGCGATACATGGTCGTGCCGAGCCCCGAACGAATCAGCATCTCCGAGAACGGGTCGTGGCGCTATCCGGACGGAAGTGTTCTGATCAAGGTTTTCGGATTCGAGTTTGCGGCGGGCGATCCGGAGAGCCGCCGCGCTGTCGAGACACGCTTCATGGTCCGCACCAGCGGCCGCTGGGACTATTACACCTACCAGTGGAACGACGATGGCACCGACGCAGAGCTCCTCGAGGCGCGCAAGACCGTCGAATACACGATTCAAGCAAGCGGCGGGCCCGAAGTCATCGAGTATCTGTTCCCGCAGCGCGAAGATTGCACCGCCTGCCACTTCGAGGGTTTTCATGAGGTGCTGGGCCCGAAGACCGCTCAGATCAACCGCCTCCACAACTACGATGGCGTGGTCGTGAACCAGCTCGCCGCGATGACAGAGATCGACCTGCTATCCAAGGTCATCGACCCGGCTGGAGAAATCGAGCCCAGCGCCGAGCCAAGGATGGCGAATCCTCATGAGGGCGAGGGGAGCCTCGAGGACCGAGCCCGGGCGTACCTCGACGCGAACTGCTCGCACTGCCACCGGCCCAACGCCTACGCGGACACGGCGCTCCACGGACTCGACCTGCGCTACGAAGTCTCCCTCGAAGAAAGCGGGCTCTGCGAGCCCATGAGGTACTTCCCCGAGTGGCAAGGCACGCCTCGCATCGCGCCCCGAGATCCAGCCGGCTCCGGCATCATGCAAAGATTCGACCTCGATGCCGAGCAGCGCATGCCTTCGCTTGGCACCTCGAACGTCGACCCGTTCGGCACTCAGCTTCTGAGCGAGTGGATCGCCCAGCTCCGTAGCTGTCCATAGATCGCGACCCGCGTGCCGCCGTGCTATGGCAGGCGCGATGACGCGCTACGACCCAGCGACGATTGAGCCCAAGTGGCAGGCCTTTTGGGAGAAGGACGACACGTTCCGCACGCCCGAAGGCGGCGACCATCCGAAAGCATACATCCTGGACATGTTCCCGTATCCCTCGGGCTCGGGCCTGCACGTCGGGCATCCCGAGGGCTACACGGCGACCGACATCATGGCCCGCTATCGCCGCGCCGCCGGCTACGACGTGCTTCATCCGATGGGCTGGGATGCATTTGGTTTGCCCGCAGAGCAGCATGCGATCCTCACCGGCACCCATCCGCGCGAGACCACCGCTACGAACATCGCGACCTTCAAGCGTCAGCTCAAAATGCTCGGTTTCAGCTACGACTGGGCCCGCGAGATCGACACGACCTCACCCGATTACGTGAAGTGGACGCAGTGGATCTTTCTCAAGCTCTTCGAGCGGGGGCTCGCGTACCAGAGTGAGATTCCGGTGAACTGGTGCGCGGCGCTCGGCACGGTGCTCGCCAACGAAGAGGTGATCAACGGCCTCAGCGAGCGAGGAGGGCATCCGGTCGAGCGTGTCCCACTTCGCCAGTGGGTGCTGAAGATCACTGCGTACGCCGACCGGCTCCTGGCAGACCTCGACGGCGTCGAGTGGCCGAACAGTACGCGCATCATGCAACAGGAATGGATCGGGCGTTCCGAAGGGGCCGAAGTGAAGTTCGCCGTCGTCGGACACGACGCGACGATCGAAGTGTTCACCACGCGGCCGGACACGCTTTTTGGCGCGACCTTCATGGTGCTCGCGCCGGAGCATCCTCTGGTCGAGCAGGTGACGATGGATGCACAGCGTCCGGAAGTCGAAGCCTACGTCGAGCTGGCCAAGAACAAGAGCGAACGTGACCGCCAAGCGAGCAAGGAAAAGACCGGTGTCTTCACCGGCGGCTTGGCGATCAACCCGGTCAACGGTGCCGAGATTCCGATCTACATCGCCGACTACGTGCTCTGGGGCTATGGCACCGGCGCGATCATGGCTGTACCCGCACACGACGAGCGCGACTTCGAGTTCGCGACCGCGCACGGCATACCGATCATCGAGGTGGTCAGCAAGACCGGCGCACCGAGCGGCAGTCCCCTGAAAGAAGCGATGGTCGAGCAGGGCGTGAGCGTTAACTCTGGGAAGTACGACGGCTTGAAAACGGCGGAGTTCAAAAACAGGGTCACCCAGGACCTCGAGGCTGCGGGGAAGGGACGCGCACGCGTCGAATACAAACTCCGCGACTGGAACTTCTCGAGGCAGCGGTACTGGGGGGAGCCGATTCCGATCTACTTCCCGGTCGAAACCGCGGGCGATCCACGTGCGGGCGCCGAGTTCCGTATTCGATATGATCAGCCCAAGGCGCTTGCACAGAGCGAGCTGCCGCTTCAATTGCCCGAGCTCGACGACTACAAGCCCGGCGATGACCCGGCAGGCGTGCTCGCACGCGCCCGCGATTGGCGCTTCTTCCAAAAAGACGGACAGTGGTTTGCACGCGAGACCAACACGATGCCGCAGTGGGCCGGGTCCTGCTGGTACTACCTCCGCTTCATCGACCCGCACAACACCGAAACGCTCTGCTCGACCGAGCTCGCAAAGCACTGGCTTCCGGTCGACCTCTACGTGGGGGGCGCCGAACACGCGGTTCTCCACCTCTTGTACGCGCGCTTCTGGCACAAGGTGCTGTATGACGCCGGCGTCGTCCCCACCAAGGAACCCTTCAAGAAGCTGGTTCACCAGGGGATGATTCTCGGGGAGGGCGGCCAGAAAATGAGCAAGTCGCGGGGCAACGTCGTCAACCCCGATGACATCGTGCGCGAGTTTGGGGCCGACTCGATGCGCATCTACGAAATGTTCATGGGCCCGCTCGAGGCGACCAAACCCTGGAGCACCAGCTCGATTGCCGGGGTGCGCCGCTTCCTCGACCGGGTCTTCACCGTCACGCTGCGGGCGGACGGAGACGCCGAGCCCGACGAGCCGCTGACGCGCCTCTTGCATCGAACGATTCGCAAATGCACCGAAGACATCGAAGGGATGCGCTTCAACACTGCGATCAGCGCGATGATGGTTCTCAGCAACGAGCTCATGAAGCTCGACGTGGTTCCGATCGAAGTACTGGAAGTGCTCGCCAAGCTCCTTCATCCCTTCGCCCCGCACATCGGCGAGGAGCTCTGGGAAATGCTTGGTCACAGCCCGAGCATCCAGAACCAACCCTGGCCGAGTTACGACCCTGCCCTCTGTGAAGAAGACCAAGTCGAGGTGCCCGTCCAAATCAACGGCAAAGTTCGGGGCCGCATCACCCTTCCCAAAGATGCCAGCGAAGCCCAGGCTCTGGCCGCCGCCCGCAAAGCCCTGAGCAGCCAGCTCGACAACAAGCCCGTCCGCAAGACCATCTGGGTCCCCAACAAAATCCTCAACCTAATCCTCTAAGAGGACACTCTCCGCCCCCCACGAGCCCACGAAATCAAGAGACTCCCCAGGCACGGATTGCCCCTACTACCATTGCCTCAGCGGGCGGCGCCGCGTTTGAGCTCGGTGAGGACTAGTTTCGCGACGGACTTCAGGGTTTCGAAGACACCTTCACCGGTGGTGGCGATGGCGTCGAAGTCGGGGACGTTTCCGGTGTTGAGCAAGCGGCGGAGCTCCTCGACGGGCGAGATGTTGGGCATGTCGCGCTTATTGTACTGGATGACGTGGGGAAGCGTGTCGAGGTTGTAGCCCTGCTCGGCGAGGTTGATCCGAAGGTTGTCCATCGACTCGATGTTCGCCTCGGCGCGGAGCATCTGGGAATCCGCCACGAAGACGACGCCGTCGACGCCCTTCAAAATCAGCTTTCGGCTCGCGTCGTAGAAAACCTGACCAGGAACCGTGTAGAGATGAAAGCGTGTTTTGAAACCGCGAATCTCACCGATTTCGAGCGGCAGGAAGTCGAAGAACAAGGTTCGCTCGGTTTCGGTAGCGAGCGAAATCATTTTGCCTTTCGCGTCCGGGTTGGTGCGATTGTAAATGTATTGCAGGTTGGTCGTTTTGCCGCAGAGCCCCGGACCGTAATACACGATCTTGCAGTTGATCTCGCGCGACAAGTAGTTGATGAAAGACATCCCCCTAAGCCTCTCCTAATTAGTCGTTGAACAAGTTGTCGATGTCGTCATCGGTGATCTCTGCGAATGGTGAGCTCTGAAAAGGGTCCTGCGCCTTCGCCATCACCATCTCAAAGATTCGGGTCAGGCTCTCGGTGGCGCGCTTCACGCGAAGCCTCACGAGCCCCAAGCTTGTCCGATTGTCGAAGATGACTACAAGAATCACGCGACCACTGACCACTTGGATGTGAACGTTCTGCCGAGCCCCCTCGTGGTATTGGGTCGCGAACTCCTGCTCTCGCAGCAGCTGCGCAATGCCTCCCGTCGCAGCAATCGTACCCGCAGTGAGCGATGCTAGGGAAGTCGTATCGAGATCCCCCGTGTCGCCAGACGCGCTGATCAGCTGGCCGTTCTTGTCCACCACAAAAACCACACGCGCATTCGCATCCTGGACGAGCCGATTCGTCACGGCCTGAACCTGGGCAAACTCCTCCTCGTACATCACCATCTGGGGGCTTGCCATGTTCTGAGCCGTGCTCCTTCGTCTTCTTCAGTGCTATGAGTTCCTAGCAGAGCGCTAGACACCGGTAAAGATTTCCGGCCCCACCACTCCCAGCATAACAGGCCGTCACTATAGGCAATAACGATGCTTCGTTCTCTCCTTCGCGCGATGAGAAATCTACTGTGCGTGCCGCTCCTACCATTGTGGGCGATGGCCCGATCGATATTGCGACCGAAAGGGCGCTGGGTCGTCATACGCCTGAAACCGCGCCTCGTGGAAGCCCGTCAGCCGATTCCTTGGCTGCGCAGGTTGCTCGATGCCGGTTCGCTTCGGCGCACCTCGTCTTTGGCCGCCGTTCGTAGGGTTGCTGATTATGCGATCAGGGACGCCCGCATCGACGGCGTCGCGATAGTCCTGCCGCCGCTCCAAGCGGGCTGGTCGGTCTGCGCGGGGCTTCGCGAGCAGATCCTCCGCCTGAGGGATGAGGGGAAGGGCACGAGCGTTCTCCTCCCCCGAGGTGGCGGGCACCGTGAGCTCTACGTCGCCTCCGCCGCCGAATGCATCTACCTCGGACCCCAGGCCACGATCACCCTCCTCGGCCTGTCCGCGCAGTCGCACTACGTGAAGCCCATGCTCGATCACATTGGTGTCGAGGTCGAGCCGTTCGCGCGCAAGGAATACAAGACCGCCGCCGAACGCCTGAGTCGCGAATCGATGAGCGAACCACAACGGGAGCAGGTCCAAGCCTTGATCGACGGACACACCGCAGCCTTGCTTGACGCCCTCGCTCAGCGCATTGGCACGACAGCCGAGCTCGCGCGCACGCTGTTCGATGAAGCGGTGTTCCGTGGCCAAGACGCGATTGACGCGCGCCTGGTCGATGGGCTCGCCTACGAAGACGAGCTTCCCGAAAAGCTCGGCCTAAACGACGACAAGAAGAAGAAAGGCCTCATCGAGGCCGACGGCTATCTCGCCTTCAAGGAAGCAAAGCTCTTCCGGCCTCTGCGACGCGAACCGTACATCGCGGTCGTGACCGTCAAGGGCGCCATCTCCGAGTCCGGTGCTCCGACGGGCCGCCGAGCTTCCATCGTGGCGGCGCTTCGTCACGCACGCCATGACCCACGGGCGCTCGGCGTCCTGCTCTGGGTCGATTCCCCGGGTGGATCGGCCGAGGCCTCGGACTTGATCCACCGAGAGGTGGTTCGGGTGCGCGAGAAGAAACCGGTCGTTGCCTATTTCGGTGAGGTCGCTGCCAGCGGCGGGTACTATGTCGCCGCGCACGCCAACGCCATCGTTGCCCAGCCGCTTGGTCTCACTGGCTCGATCGGCGTCGTCTCGGCACGTCTCTTGGCCTCAGAGCTCCTCGACCGAGTCGGGATTCGCACCGAGGTCCTCCAGACTGGGCCGCACGCCGATCTCTACTCGCCGCATCGCCCTCTGACCGAGGAAGAGCGGGGACTGATGAACCGCGAGCTCGACGCGTTTTACGACTCCTTCGTGGCCCTAGTGGCCGATGGCCGAGGGCGCCCCATCGAAGAAATCGAGCCGCTGGCGCGAGGTCGGGTCTGGTTGGCGGCTGACGCCCACCGACACGGGCTGGTCGACGAGCTCGGCGGAATGGACCGCGCGATCGAGCGCCTCAAGGAATCGATCGACGTGTCTCCACGCCTCCGGGAACGGCTGCGCCCGATGGTGGTGGCGAGCTACCGGCTCGAGCCTCCACCGCCCGCGGCTCTGCTCCGGCTCGAAGGCTCGGTCTTCGAAGGCCTCCGGGACCTTGCCTTCCTGCTCTTGGAGAGCCCGGGCGTCCTCTACCACGCGATTTCCATCCCTCAGATCCGCTGAGCCGCCGAAATTACGCTTTCCGCCGAGGGTCGTTTATCGTGGAGGCGGAGGGACCGATGAAGGCAAAGCAGATAGCGCTGGCCCTGTTGCTCGGGGTCATCCTCGGCTGCGGAGGCTCTCAGAAGCCGAAAGCCGGTCCGTTGCCGGAGGGAGCGACTTTCTACGGGGTCTGGCAGTCACCACAGTACGGCAACATGCACCTGTGCCAGAGCGGCAAGAAGGTGGTCGGCGACTACGTGAAGCACGAGCGCGCCGGGCGAATCCAGGGCGACATCGAAGGCGACCTGCTGCTCTTTGAGTGGGAAGACCGGCGCGAGCTGGTGGCGGGCAAGCCACAGGTGCGGCGGGGTCATGGCTACTTCCGCATCGAAATCGGTGAGGATGGGGACCAGTACATCAAGGGCGAGTGGGGCATGGACGATGACCTTGCCGGCGGTGGCCCCTGGAACGCCGTGAAGCTTCGCAGAGGTCAGCCGGACCGCTGCACGGGCGTCGACGAGCCGATCTCGCTCGAGGAAAAGCCACACCCTTGGGACGAAGAAGACGAGCCCGACGACGGCTAGGCGGCCGATTCGGCGGGGGCGACGAAGACGACTGAGCAGCTCTTGCGACGTTCGGCGCTGAGACGCGCGCAGAGCTCCGCGAGATTGTCATCGTAGTCCACGACCAACCCTCTGGTCGCCTTACCAGCTTCGTTGTATGCGCAATCATCGAGCGCGACCCAGCGGCCCTGCCAGCGCTCGTCACCGCAGACGTCCTCCCATGCCACCAGCGCGTTCTCCTGCTCGGAGTCCGCAGAGCCTCGGAAGTTGATGAAGGAGCTTCGTCGCTGTTCAGTCATGTCGCAGCCTCTGGAGGAACCCTTGCACAGGCAGCAAATCTCTCGAAGTCGGGCGAGTTTCCATCGCCTCTTTGGAACGCGCAAGGTAAAACAAACAGCTGTGTTTGCGGGCTTCGAGGGTCAAGGCTTAGGTATGAATCCGATGTGATATCGCCCTGTTACACGATGGTTCTCCACTAGGCGAACCGGGATCTGTGCATGGGTGCTGGATCTTTGCAACGTCTGAACGTTGGCTCAGATGCGATTCGATCGGAGGTCGGGGCGCGCGGCTCAGCTGGCGAGGGCGTCGAGCAGGCGATCTAGCTCGTCACGGCTATGGAGCTCGGTGACAGCCACGAGGAGATCTTTGCGCCAGTCGTCGCGGAAGCGGCCGAGGTCGATGCCGGCGATGACGTCACGTTCGAGCAGACGGGCGACGATTTCGCTCGCGTCAGGGCCCGTGCTCCGGATCACGAGCTCGTTAAATACCGGCGCGGCGTAAGGAATCTCGAAGGCATCGAGCTTTTCGACGGCTGCTCGAATGTAACTCGCGGCGTTTAGGCAGCGCTGCCCAGCCTCTCGGAAGCCCCGTCGTCCGAGCATGGCGGTCCGGATCCCCATGGCGAGCGCGATCAAGCCATGGTTGGTGCAGATATTCGAGGTCGCTTTCTCGCGGCGAATGTGTTGCTCCCGCGTCGACAAGGTGAGCACATACCCGGGTTGGCCTTCCAAATCGACCGTGCGCCCCACCAAGCGGCCGGGCATCTGCCGAACGAACGCCTGCGAGGCCCCGAAGAGACCAACCCCGGGGCCGCCATACTGGGGGGGAACCGCCAGCGCCTGTCCTTCCCCCACGCAGATGTCGGCCCCGCATTCGGCAGGCGCCCGCAGCACCGAAAGCGCATAAGGCTCGGCGCTTGCGGTCACCAAGAGCGCCTCCACGGTGTCGGCAAGGCCGCGGGCTGTGATCAGGTCCTCGACGCAGCCGAAGAAGTTCGGATAACCGACGACGATCGCAGCGGTTTTGTCGGAGATGAGGCGCCTGCCCGCCTCCCAGTCGGTCCGTCCGTCAGCCGCGATCGGGACGAGCTCAATCATCGTCTCGGTGTCGAGCCCCTGCACGTAGGTACGAATGGTTTCGATGTACTCCGGGTGAAGCGCCTCACTCACCAACACGTGGCTCCGACGCTTGATCCGCCGAGCCATCAGCACCGCCTCCGCCGCCCCGCTCGCGGCGTCGTACATCGACGCATTGGCGACGTCGGTGCCGAAGAGCTCGCAGACGATCGTCTGGAATTCGAAGATCGCTTGAAGCGTGCCTTGGGAGAGCTCGGCTTGGTAGGGCGTATACGCCGTGTAGAACTCGCTTCGTTGAAGAAGCTGGTCGACCGCCGGGGGCACGTGATGCTGGTACATCCCGCCGCCGAGGAACGAGAGCATCTTCGCACCCCTGTTCCCCTGCGCCAGGGCGGCGAGGTGCTGCATGAGCCGTGGCTCGTCGAGCGCCGGCTCGAGATCGAGCGCACGGTTCAAACGAACCGATTCTGGAATGGACTCGAAGAGGTCGTCGATCCGCTCGACTCCCACGCGGGCGAGCATCGCTCGGATCTCTTGGTCGGTATGCGGGAGGTATCTCACGGTTGTGCCGGTTGCTCAGCCGTCCAAGGTTCCGAGGTACTCCTCATACCTCGCGGCATCCATGAGCCCTTCGAGCTCGCCCTGGTCCGAGGGGCGAATCGTGATCAGCCAGCCCTCGTCGTAGGGGTATTCGTTGACCAGCTCGGGGCTCGACTCTAGGGCGGCGTTCACTTCGACCACCTCGCCACTGACGGGCGCAAAGAGCTCGCTCACGGTCTTGACCGACTCGATGTCGCCGAAACGCTCGTGGGCCTGAACATCTTCCCCTGGAGCCGGCATGTCGACCAAGGTCACGTCCCCCAGCTGCTCGACCGCGTACGACGTGATTCCGACGCGAATCACGTCATCTTCGATGCGCGCCCACTCGTGGTCGCGGGTGTACTGAAGGTCCCTTGGGTACGTCACTGGCATCACCTCTTGTAAAACGGGGTCTTCACTATCACGGCGTCGACCACCTTGCCACGGATCTCGATGCCCAGGCTGGCCCCCACCTTGGCAAGGGCCAGGGGCACATAGCCGAGACCGATGTTCCGTCCAACCGTCGGCCCCGGGGAGCCGCTGGTGACCTCTCCGACGGCTTTGCCACCCGCCACGATCGGGTAGCCATGACGGGCGATTCCGCGCCCGGTCATCTCGAATCCGACGAGCTTTCGTTCGAGGCCAGCCGCTTTGATGGCGCGCAGTGCGTCCCGGCCTATGAAATCATTCGCATCGAGCTTTACGACCCAGCCGAGGCCCGCCTCGAAGGGATGGGTCTGTTCGCTGATCTCGTTGCCGTAGAGCGCGAGCTTCGCTTCGAGCCGCAGGGTGTCACGTGCACCGAGGCCGACCGGTTCGAGACCGTGTGACTTGCCAGCATCGATGACAGCTCTCCAAAGGCTCACGGCATCGTCGCTCGCGCAAAAAAGCTCGAAGCCGTCTTCCCCTGTGTAGCCTGTGCGGGCGACCCAGAGCTCGACGCCTGCCAAGCTCGCGCGCGTCACGTGGAAGTAGGGAAGGTCGAGCACCTCCTGCGGCGCGCCCAGGTCCTTCATGATTGCGACCGCGTTCGGCCCTTGCAGGGCCAGTAGCGCCCATTGATCCGACACGTCGTTCCACGGTATCCCGAGATTCAGGTTCTTTGCGAAGTGGGCAACGATCTTTTCTCGGTTGGACGCATTGCAGACGACGAGGACTTTCTCCCGTTCCAAGCGATACACGATCAGGTCGTCGAGGATGTAGCCAGCCTCGTTGCAGCAGGTGGTGTAGAGCGCCTCCCCGACGTCGAGATTCGAGACGTCATTGGTGACCAGCCGATCGACCTCGGCGACCGCTCGCGGCCCCTCGATCAGGATCTCTCCCATGTGAGACACATCAAAGAGGCCCGCACGGCTGCGAACCGCTTCGTGCTCTTGCTTGATGCCCCTGTACTGGACGGGCATGCGCCAACCAGCGAAGGGAACGAGTCGTGCGCCGAGGGCCCGGTGCTCGTCGGTGAGTGAGGTTTCCCGGAGTGCTTGAGACAAGATGTCCGGAGCTTAGGGTCGAGCCCATTCGACGCAACTGCCAGAGGGGACGGCCGATACCTACTCAGTGGCTTCGGACGATACGCTTTGTCTCAGTCGCGCTGGGCGGCGCATTCGGTCTTTTCCGCTAGGGGATTCGGCGCTCGAGCTCGGTTCACATCCAGACTGCGATATCGTCATCCATGCCGCTTCGGTGCCCCCGAGGGCGAAGCTCTTTCAGCCTCATGGGGGCACCGTCTACATCTACGACCTGGACAATAGACCTGGGCTCGGGGCGCGTTCGGTCATGCCGATCGGGCAGAGCCTGGCCGTTGGCGGCGGATACTCGGTCGCTCGCGTCAAGGGCGAATCCGTCCCATTCGCACCTGGAGGCACCGAGCTACTTCCCCGGGCTGGGGTCGAGCCGGTGCGCCTTTCGCTTCTCGGTGGCCATGGCGGAGCGGCACGCGGATTTCACGTCGGGGAGGAGCCGCTCTCGCTCGGCGGGGCCCCGGACAACGCGATCATCCTGTCCGACAGGGCGGTCAGTCAGTACCATTGTCGCATCGAGCCCTCTTCACAAGGGGTTTCGGTCCGAGACCTTGGGAGCACCAACGGCACCTGGGTCGACGGTGTTCGAGTTCGCCGACATCCGCTTCGATCGGGCGCCGTGCTCCGAGTTGGCCGGACCATCCTGCGCGTGGTCCGCAGGAGCAGCGGCCACAAGCAAGCTTCCGAGCTGGTCGTTGCGTCGACTCCGATGCTTTCCGTGATGGCCGACGTGGATCGCTTTGCGGCTCTGCCGTGGCCCGTTCTGATCCGAGGCGAAACCGGCGTCGGAAAAGAGCACGTCGCCCGAGCGCTTCATGAACGAGGGCCTCGAGGCCACGGGCCGTTCGTGGCGATCAATGGCGGAGGGCTTCCGCGAGAGCTCATCGAAAGCGAGCTCTTCGGTCATGAGCGTGGGGCGTTCACAGGGGCGGTCCAAGCCCACCGCGGCGCGTTCGAGCAGGCGCATGGCGGCACGCTCTTCCTAGACGAGGTCGCCGAGCTCGCACCGGACCTTCAAAGCCGCCTTCTCCGGGTCCTCGAAACCTGGCAGGTGCGTCGGGTGGGCAGCGAATCGTCGCGAAGCGTCGACGTCCGACTGCTTTGCGCCACGCACAGGGACCTCGGAGCCATGGTTCGCGAAGGTCGCTTTCGTGCGGACCTCTACTATCGAGTCCATCGCTTGGTCGTCGAGGTTCCCGCGCTCCGTGCGCGCCCAGACGACATCAGGCCCCTGGTCACTCACTTCATTCGTCTCATGGAGCCGGAGGTCGGCGAGCGCCAAATTGCAGGCGAGGCACTCGACCGTCTTCACGAGTATCCTTGGCCGGGGAACGTGCGTGAGCTTCGAAACCTGCTCGAGCTCGCCGCAATCGGCTGCGACGGCGCGCTCATCGACCTTGCCGCGGTGGAACGCGCACTTCGCATGAGCTCGGACCCTTCGATCCTTCGCCATTCAGCCGATTCGCTTCGCGAGGCGCTCGAACATTATGGCGGCAACATGTCCGCAGCGGCCCGAGCTCTCGGAATCCCGAGGTCCACGCTTCGCGATCGGCTCAACGGCCCTTCGGAGCTCCGCACCTAGGCCGTTCGACGGCGTGATTCCTTGGCGCGCCGAACCCGGAGCTCGAGCAGGTCTTGCGCAACACCATAGATTCGCTTGAGGCCCGTGGACTTGGAATGTCCGGAGCGGCGTGGCCGGCATTCGATCGTGACGACCGTGGTGGGGATACCGGCAGCTAGAACGCGAATCGGAAACTCGAAGTTCAAAAAGAAAGTGTCTGGCACGAGCTGGTCGGCGTCGAAGAGCGAGCGGCGGAAAAGATAGGGGCCGTCGCTCCGCATTCGCACGCCGTGGACCAAAAAAATCAGTCCACGAACGCCCACGGATAGGATCGTACGATGGAGGCCGTCGTCGCGGTGATCGTAGACGCTGAACACGACCTCGCTTCGGTCGCGTGCCGCCGCATCGCGCAGGGTTCCAATGGCGTCGGGTGCAATTTGTCCGTCCGCAGGCAAAAAGGTCGCCCAGCTACCTTTTGCAGCGCGTACTCCGGTCTTGAGCGCTGCACCAATACCGCGGTTTGTTTCGTGGCGAAGGAGTTGATGGGGTGCGCCGGCTAGCGCCTTGGAAGCTTCGATCGAGGTCCCGTCCGAAGAGCCGTCATCGACGAACACGATCTCAGCTGAAGGCTCGTGGATCGACAGCCAAGTACGCAACTCGAGCAAGACCGGCGCGATGTTGGCCTCTTCATCGAACGCGAAGATGATGACGCTCAGCTCGGGGCCGCTCATTTCGGTCGCTCCCGGGTCACCCTGGCAGGCACCCCTACCGCGACGCTGTAGGGCGGCACGTCTCGCGCGACGACGGCGCCTGCTCCGATTTGCGCGCCTTTGCCGATGTGGACGCCCGGAAGCACGATGGCACCCACGCCGAGATCGCAGTCATCTTCGATCGCGACCGGCCCGAGCTCGATCGGGGAGCTCAAGATCGGGACGTCGCGGCCCGCCTCGCCATGAAACGAGGTGATGATCCGAACGCCAGGAGCGATGCCCACGCGGGAGCCGATATCGATGCCGCCGGCGCTGTGCAAGAACGCCTGCTGGCCGATCCATGTCTCATCACCGATGCGCATGCGGTTCTTGTGGTAGCCCTTGAGAATCGTCTGATGTCCGATGTAGACGTTCGTGCCGAGCTCGATGTTCTCGGGGTGGAAAACGAGGACGCCCGCTTCGAACACACAGTCGGGACCGCATCGAGCAAACTGGTCGATGCGAAAGGAACCGTCGCCGTGACTGCGGTGTCGCATCGCTCAGAGGTTAGCAGGAGAGGCCGGCGAGGTAGCAAACTTCGGCGTAACCGGACCCATGGCGTCGGATAGCTCGGCAAGGTAGCGCGCGAGCGCCTGTGCTCCCGTGGCTTTGGCGATCTCGGAGGCGTAGTGCAGGTTCCGTGCGGGATGCCCGAGGGCTACCGACGGGTCGTACAGGGGGGCGAGCCGGACCATGGACGGGATTCGAGCAGGCACGGTCGTGAAGCTATCTTCGTCGATTCCGTCGAGCCGAGGAACGCCAGCCAGGAGCGTCGAGATCGCAGCGCGCGGGAAGCCCTGCGAGTAAAGGTCGTGGCCGCGGTCGAGGGTGATCAGGGCGATCAGACCGTCGGTGCCAGGAGAGCCCTCTCGAAGCTCGGCAAGCGCAACGCTGGCGTAGCGCGCGAGCTCGGGCTCGTGTGCGGTGTCCCCGCAGCGCCGGCGGATGTCGAGCATCCATTCGCTCGGGCAGCTGTGCAGGCCCAGCCGGTCCGCCAAGACGCTCCGCGACACTTGAACCGGACGGTCCGGGTTTGCCCTCAAGAAGCGACGCACCCGCGCTTCCCGTCCACCCGGACCTCGTCGCTCGAATTGCTCCAGGTCTGGATGGCGTCGGTAGAGATGGTCCCAATACCAGCTCGATGATGCCAGGCCATAAGCGAGCATCGTCACATCGGGACGCATGCCGCGCTGTTCTTGGAGGTACCAAATGGGACCCACCCAATGGTCACGCTCGACGATGAGCAGTGCGTTTTGCGGTGCAGCAAGGAGCGCTTCGCGCGCGATGTCCGAGGTGAACGTGTCACGGTGTCGGCTGCGTTGGTACGGAGCCGGGGGTGCGACCATCACGAAGAGCAAGAGCGCGGCGAGCGCGACCGGGGCCCAGGGCGCACGGTGCTCTCCTAGATACGCAAGCACGAGCCCCATGCCAGAGGCAGCGAGCCAAGAGGGGATGGCGAGGTAACCACTGTAGTCGAGGACGTCGGGCGCAAACACGCCATTGCGCGCGATGAACGCCACGAAGAAGATCCAGGTCGCGTTGTAGAAGAATCGGCCGAGCCCACGCTTGCGCGCATAGAGCGCGTACCCCACGAAACCGGCGACGAGGAGCGCGAGCAGACCGTTTCCGAGCGACCAGACGACGAGCTCGATGACGTGTGTCCACCATTCGGCCCAGGACTCGACGCCCTTGGACGCGAAGTCGGCCGCCGTGAAGTAGTGGCGGACTGAGTTGAAGTCGGTCGGAGCACCCCAGACGACCACATCGGTCCTGCGGGCGACCAGAAACACATATGCGTACGCGGAGAGTCCCAGCAGCCCACCGGTGGTCATCATGACGAGGGCGCGCCGCGGAATCTCTTCACGCACGATTCCGATCAGCAGCCGGGGCGTCATGGCCAAGGCGACGCCCAGGGCGCAGACGACGTTCGCGCTTGCCGCGAGCCCCAGCGCGAGACCGGTGGCGAAGTACGGACGTGGGTGCTGGTCTTCGTCGAGGACGGCGCCTGCGAATCGTGCGCCAGCCCAGAGCGCAAAAAAGACCGCGAGAGGGTAGACCTCGATGCGCGTCGACGGCTCCCAGAGTGCTGGGTGTGTTCCGAGAAGCGCGACGGTGGGCGCGACGAAG
The DNA here is from genome assembly GCA_963699755.1 of uncultured delta proteobacterium. Lineage (GTDB taxonomy): Bacteria > Myxococcota_A > Polyangia > Polyangiales > Houyiibacteriaceae > SG8-38. Next base: position 49,438 of record CAVOVB010000010.1, on the reverse strand, counting down.
CGGACGTCGCCTTTCGGGCAGTCGGAGCCGGGCCGAAGGAGCGCCTCGGCAAAGCTGCTGGCGGGGATGACCGCAAGGGATCCGAAGAGGGCGGAGAGCCCATTCAAGGCGACGAGTGGATCGATGCCGGGCAGTCGACTGGCGAGCGCGCCCAAGATGGTGTGCAGCGGCTGTCCGAATGGATGGCCGAGCCCGAGCTGCTCGGCGACCATGGCGAGCTCCGGACTGTCGTACATCGACAAGCTCCTGCACATCGTGATGACGTAGAAGACGAAAAGGGCTGCAGCCGATGTGGCCGTCATGAGCCGCGATTGCACCGGCAGGCCGAGGAGTCGCTCAGTCACGATCTCGTCCCGATAGCGGAACCAGAAGATTGATCACGCCGCCAATCGCTGCGGTGAGCAACTGTACGGCCCAGAAGCTCAGCGACCCGGCGATGGCGCTCGACGTGGGGACGCCGACGGCCCCGTACAGAGCGATGAACGCCGCCTCCCGAACGCCCGCGCCTCCGACGGTGAAAGGGAAAAACGCGGACGCGCCGATCAGAGGCATCGCGACCGCTGACTGGGCGAAGGTCACCGACGGATCGAGGGAATGCATGATCGCGTGGCCGGCGACGATGTTGATGAAGTGGATGACCAACGAGAGAGCGATGGCGGCGAGGAAGGGTCCGATCGAGAAAAGGCGAGGGAGTGCGCGTATGGGTTTGCCGAGTCTCTCGGGCAGGAGGGGAGCGAGCCGAGGCGCGACGGCGATGCCGATCAACGCGGCGGCGGCTGCCCCGAGGCCGAGCGCCGCCCAGACGCCCAGATTCTCCACTCCAGGAATCGGTCGAATCAGGTAGGCGCCCGTCGCCAACACGAGGAGCGCAGAAACTCCAATCACTCGCTCGATGAAGACGACCGCGACGCCGCTCGTGGCGCTCGCCAGGTCGAGGTCACCAAACGCCTTCCGACCCGCCACGCCTCGGATCACGTCGCCGCCCACGCCGCCTGGCGCGTAGGTGTTGTAGAAGTGGCCGACGAAGTACAGGTGGGCGATGCGAGGCCAGGGGGGAACGTCGATCGCGCCGTACGCTCGCAACAGGAGTCGCCACCGAGCCATTCCGCAGCAGAGTCCCAGCAGGACGACGGCGATCGCGGTCAGCGCGGCCCCGAGCGAGAGGCGCTGAAACGCGTTGAGAACATCGCGCGGGTCGACCAGGCTCGCCAGGTAACCCACCGCTCCCACTGTCACCGCGATTCGACCCCACCTGAGGTAGCGCTTGCGCTTCTGGCCGCTTGCGCTGCGTGGCCCCCCCTTATCGAGCATCTCGGTCTCCCAAGCCTAACGCGTCCCTTAGCTCTTTGAGCAGTTCTGGGGCGCGCCGCTCGACCAGGCGTTGCAAGCAGGGAAGGTAGCGCGCGATCCGGACGGCGTGTTCCTCCTGCAGCGCCAAGGCCGGGCGATGCCGAAGAGCGTCGCTGAGCCTGGCAAAGACGAAAGCGGGCTCGGCGTATTCCCGCGGCGCTCCCCAGACGCCGAGGCGAGCCTGGAGCTTCGAGAACGCGTGCCCCTGGTCCCTCCAGTCGAGCAGTGCGTTCGTGTCGAGCTCGAGCGCCGACAGGTAGTCGTCGATGTGGCTCCGTTCGCGCACTAGCCAGCCGTCCAGAAACATCTCGGTTCCGATGTGAGCGACGGCGCGGGCCGTTCCGCGTCGTACGCCGGCCTCGCTCAGCGCATGGAGCGCATCGGAGGATGAAGCGAGAAAAGAAGGGGTTCGATGAAACGCGCCATCGGTTCGATGATGCAGGGCGATTCCACGCTGCATGTCTGGATCACGCACCTCGAGCAGAGGGACACCGACCATCGCTTCGAAGTCGGGCAACATACTGCCGAGCAGGTGTCCTGCACGGCGGTCGCTCCAGCTCGCAACGACAGCATGTCCGAAAAAGTTCAAAGCCCCAGCTCCTCTGCGATGCGGTCGATGCAACTCTGCTGGCGGAGCTCGGCGCTTTCGCAGCGCCAGCTTACACCGGGTTCGCTTCTGAACCAGGTTCGCTGCCGGCGCGCATAGACCCGGGTTGATTTTCCTATCCTGCGCCGGGTTTCCTCCAGCGGGACCCTGCTACGAAGGTGATCCAAGACCTCGCGGTACCCGACGCTACCGAAGGCACGAATCTCGTCGCCCCATCGCTCGCGCAGAGACCGCACCTCGTCGATCCAGCCGGCTTCGAGCATCTGCCTAGCGCGGTCTTCGATTACGGCGCCATGTCGCTCCCGGTCCAGGTCGAGCGAGATGAAGAGCGCCCGGTACCTAGGCTTGCCGAGCGCGTGCGCGGCGCGGAGCGTGCCGAGCGGCGTTCCAGTCTGCTCGTGCACTTCGAGAGCACGGACGATGCGCATGCTGTCGTGCGGATGGATTGCCCCGGCGGAAATCGGATCCACTCCGGCGAGTCGTGCGTGAAGCGCTGGGGCGCCGTGCTTCTTTGCCGCAGCTTCCAGGCGACTGCGGATTTCCTGGTCGACCGCAGGGACCTCGACGAGCCCGCGGAGGAGCGCACGAATCCAAAGTCCAGTTCCACCGACGACGATCGGCAGCCTCCTGCGGCCCGCGATGTCTCGAATGGAGGCGTCCGCGAGCTCGGCGTACGCCACGGCGTCCACTTCTTGATTTGGGTCGAACACGTCGATGAGGTGGTGGGCCACGCCTCGGAGCTCCAGGGCGGTCGGCTTTGCAGATCCGATGTCGAAGCCGCGGTACACCTGGACGCTATCGGCGCCTACCAGCTCGCCGCCCAGTCGAAGAGCTAGCTCGATGGCCGCGCCGGTCTTGCCCGTGGCCGTCGGGCCGGCGATCACGAGAATCGGCTGAAGGCGTTCAGACAACGCTGCTCTCCGCGCCAGCACGCGGCAGCGGCACTCGGCCGAGAATGCAGGAGCGATGGCTCTCTCGGTCCGGCCAGACCTTCGCGACGATGAGCGCCGTCGTATCCTCGTCCATGGGCTCACCATTGGGGGTCGCCGCACGGGCGGCCAATGCGCGGAGCGCGGCGGCCCGCGAGTCCTCGCCGCCTTTGTGAAGGGTTGCGAGGGCATCCTCGAAGAGCACCGCGGCCCGAGCATGGGCCAGCAAAGCGGGGACGGCTCGCACCACGTACGAACCCTCTCCGAGCTCGGACCAGTCGAAGCCCAGGGAGCGAAGGACGGTCTCGTGGCGTTTGACCGCGGCCTCCTTGGATGGCGCGAGCTCGAGTCGATCCGGAAAGAGAAGATTGTGATGCGCCAGGGCGCCAGCCTCTGCGGCTTCGCGAAGCGCGTCGTAGCGAACCAGGGCTTCGGCGCGTTCGCGATCGAGAAGAAGAATCTGATCCGCCGACTCGCATACCAAGACGCGATCACGAATGCGAGCAACGAGCCGAAGCCCGTTCGCGCGCCGCGCTTGATAGGGGTCAGCCGGCTGCGCCACCGCTGGCGTCGCCCGCAATCCGCTTTCGCCGTTCTCGGTTTTGCGCTCGTTCCTTAGCGGTCCCGACGCTCCGATGCGAGCCTCCCAATAGGCGTCGCCCGGAGGCGACGCCGGGAGTCGCGCTGCGATCATTCGGGTCACCAGGTCGACGAGTTGAGCAGCCCGCTTGAAGCGTACTTCCGTCTTCTGCGGGTGCGCGTTGACATCGACGTCTTCGGGGGCGAGCCGAAGCGACACCAGCCCCCGCGGATAGTGCCCGGGGGGCAGTCGATCCCCGTACGCGAACGCGATCGCACGGGCGAGCCTGCGATCGCTGATGGGACGCGCATTGACGAAGAGAAAAAGGTGCCGGGCTCCGGCGCGGGCCAGCTCGATCGGGGCGAACACCGCGTCGAGGATCAGACCGTCTCGTTCCGTGTGGATTGGCTCTAGCGCGAGATCGCCGAAAACCTGGGACGCCCGCTCGGCAAGGCTGCTCGTTGGGAGATACTGCCGCGCCGTCCGCCCCTCGGAAGTCACGATGAGGCGCAGCTCCGGATGGCTCAGGGCGACCCGCTGACAAACCTCGAAAATGCGCGAGGTTTCAGTCTGACGAGCGCGAAGAAACTTCTTTCGCGCCGGCACGTTGTAGAAGAGGTCGCTCACTTCGACGGTCGTTCCGGGGGGGCATCCGACCGGCGAGACGTCCCGCAGCTCCCCGCCTTCGACCAGGATGCGGGTTCCTTCGAGCGCATCTTTGGGCCGACTCCTGATCGTCATCCTCGACACCGAGCCGATGGCGGGAAGGGCCTCTCCTCGAAAACCCAGCGTGGAGACACAAACCAGGTCGTCGAAAGAGGCGATCTTACTCGTCGCATGTCGTTGAATGCTCAGGGCCGCGTCCTCAGCCGACATGCCCATCCCGTCGTCGGTCACCCGAACCTGGCCGCGTCCTCCGTCTTCCACTGACACGGTAATCGACCTAGCCTGGGCGTCGATCGCGTTCTCCAGCAACTCTTTGACGAGGTTGGCGGGCCGCTCGATGACCTCGCCCGCAGCGATTTGGTCGATCAGGGTATCGTCGAGCAATCGTACCGTCGGACCCACGGCCTGCGCCTATCAAAGCTGGATCGGTTTGGCAACGCGGGGCGGCTATTCCGCTCCCTTCGTTGACCCTTGCTGAATCGCGATGCTACCGTGATTTGGGGGGAGTCAAGAGGGAATTCACCGATATGAAGGTATGTCCCGCCTGCAGAGTCGACTACGGCGGCGGAGAGGTGTTCTGTCCGGTCGATGCCACGCGTCTAGTCACGACCTCGCAGATTAGCGCTAGCCCGCTCGACCCGAACGATCCGCTCATTGGCAACGTGCTGGCTGGCCGCTATCTGGTGAAGAGCCGGATCGGCGAAGGCGGCATGGGCCTGGTCTACGAAGGCCTCCATCGCGATATCGACAAGCGCGTGGCCATCAAAGTGCTGCGTGATGACCTCTCGCGGCGCCCCGAGGTCGTGGCGCGCTTCCGCCAGGAAGCCAGGAGCGCATCGCGAATCGGACATGAGAACATCGTCGACATCTTCGACTTTGGCGAGACTACGCGGGGCGCAAGCTACTTCGTCATGGAGTTCCTCGAAGGAGAGGACCTGGGCAACGTCCTGGGCAAGAAGAACACGATCTCGGCGGAGCGAGCCTGTGACATCGTGCTTCAGTGCTGCCGCGCTCTCTCTGCGGCCCATGCCACGGGCATCGTCCATCGCGACATCAAACCCGAGAACATCTTTTTGACCAAACGCGATGGCGTCGATGACTTCGTGAAGATCGTCGACTTCGGCATTGCGAAGATGAGCGACATCGAAACCGACGGCGCACCCGGACGCAAGCTTACCAAGACGGGAATGATTTTCGGTACGCCCGAATACATGTCGCCTGAGCAGGCGGGGGGAAGGGACCTGGACCACCGGGTCGACGTGTACGCGTTGGGTATCATCCTCTACGAGTGTCTCGCGGGACGCGTGCCGTTCGAAGGCGATACGTTCATGGGGATCCTCACCCAGCACTTGACGGCGGAAGCGCCACCTATCGACCAGGTGAACCCAGATGCCAGGGTCAGCCAGGAGCTCGAGCTCGTCATCCGCAAGGCGCTCGCCAAGAGCCCCGACGACCGCTACCACGACACCGAGGAGCTGGCCGAGGCTATCGTATGCGCCCTCGACGGCCGTGTGAGCCGGGCGACGCGGCGAACGCCGCCGTCCGCTCTCGGTCTGCCCTTGCTGGGTGACCGGGACGTGTTGCCGCGGCGGAAGACCCGTCCCTTGCTTTGGGTAAGTGCCGCGCTGGGTGCCGCGGGCGCAATCGCCTGGCTGGTGTCCGGATCCCTCAGGGGCCCCGGGGGCGAAGCGGGGGCGAGTGCGGTTCCGGTCGAGCAGCGTCCCCTCGCCGAAGCGCGGGAGCTCGTCGAGCAGGCGTCGCCGGTCCCCGAGCTTGCGCCGGAGCCGGAGCCGACCTTGGTCAACGTCCATGTGGCGAGCGATCCAGCGGGCGCCGCCATCGTGTACGACGGCGGTGCGGCGGCATGCGGAGCGACGCCTTGTACGCTCGCGGTCGAGCGAGGGGCGACCCTGGTGCTTCGCGCAAAGCTTGGTAAACGGACGGGACGCGCCGCGATTACCCCGAGCGAAGAGGAAACCGTTTTGATAGAGCTCGAAACCCCCAAGAAGCCCCGCACCAAGCCTCGCAACTTCCAGGCTCCGAAACGAAATCGTCCGGCAGCAGCCCGTTCCTCGGACCTCAAGGTTCCCGAGTGGGCTAAGTGAGTGAGGCCGAGCAAAAGACGCTAGCCGATCTCGAGTGGGACCAGGTGGAGCAGGCGGTCGCGGAGCGTTGCAAGGGTCCGCTCGGCAAACGACTGTCGTTGACGCTTGCCGATTCCTTCGAGCAGACGGAATGCGCACTCACCGAGGCGAAAGAAGCATGGAGTCTACTCATCCGGAACGAGCCTCTGCCTCTCGACGGCATCTGTGAGGTCACGGCTTCGCTGCAACATCTAGAGCGTGAAGGAGTGCTCGACGGGAGCGCGCTCAAAGACATCCGCCTGACGCTGCGCGCGTCCGCTACGCTTCGGCGGTTCCTCGGTCAACGCAAAGACAGCGTTCCGCATCTGTATCGTGTCTGTGCGATCGATCCGACTCTCGATGGTCTAGAAGAAGAAGTCGGGATGTCGATCGCCGACGACGGAACAATCCTCGACTCGGCAAGCGCCGAGCTCGCGCGTCTTCGCGAAGAGGCGGGCAACCTTCGCGCGCGCATCATTCGGCGGCTCGAGGACCTAATCGTTAAGCGAAGCGCGATCCTCCAGGACTCGTTCTTCACGATTCGGGAGGGCCGCTACGTGCTGCCGATTCGCGCCGACGCGCATGAGCGCTTCCACGGTATCGTGCACGGCTCGAGTGCGAGCGGTGCGACGGTTTTCGTGGAGCCTCGCGAGCTGGTGGAACGTGGCAACCGGCTCAAAATGGCTCAGGCCGAGCTCGAACGTGAGGAGCGGAGAATCCTCGCCGCGCTCTCCGATTTGGTTCGCCAATACGTGCCTCAGCTCCGTGCTGCTGCCGAAGCACTCGACCACGCGGACCTGCGCAGCGCGAGCGCCAAGCTGGCGATCGACCTGCGGGCGGAATTCGTCGAGCTCTGCGAGGAGCCCCGGATTTCCCTCCGAGAGGCGCGTCACCCGCTTCTGCTCCTCCGAGGCATCGAGGTCGTTCCTAACGACATCGAGCTCAGCGGTGGCGAGGCCCTGGTCATCTCCGGACCCAATGCCGGTGGTAAGACCGTGGCGCTCAAGATGCTGGGCCTGGCAGTGCTCATGACCCGAGCAGGGCTCGCGGTCCCCGTTGCAGAGGGTAGCGTTTGTGGGTTCTTCGCGCCCGTGCTGGCGGCGGTGGGCGACGAGCAGAGTCTTGCGCGAAGCCTTTCGACCTTCTCTGCGCACCTCGTCACCCTCAAGAGCGTGCTCGAGCAGGCCGGCGAACGCGTGCTGGTCTTGCTCGACGAGCTCGCAGGCGCAACGGACCCCGAAGCCGGCGCCGCCTTGGCCTGCGCGATTGTAAAGAAGCTGGTCGAACGTGGCACCGCTGTTGCGGTCACGACCCACTATGAAGCCCTGAAGGCGCTCGCGGCCGAGCGCGACGAGATGCGCAACGCATCGGTGGGCTTCGACTTCGACGAGATGGCCCCCACGTTCCGATTGAGGATGGGTGTTCCTGGAGGGTCGAACGCACTCGAGATCGCGAGTCGTTTCGGCATTCCTGCCGAGGTGGTCGATGAGGCGCGCACGGCGCTGCCGGAGCACTCTCGGAGCTTCGAGACGCTGGTCGCCAAGCTCGACACCGCAACCAAGGCCGTGCTCGAGGAACGAGCCGTGCTAAGAGACGAGCGGGCGCAAGTCAGGGAAGAGCGCGCGCAGCTCGACATCCGTCGCCAAGAGCTCAAGGCGCGCGACGCGAAGACGCTCGGCCGGGAAGCCCAGAAGCTGGTCGACGAGCTGAGGGAGCTTCACCGACGGCTCGAGCAGGCTAAGAAGGCGCTCCGCGAGCGCGCCGAATCCGAGTCGGTTTCAGCTGCCGCTCAAGTCCTGAGCGACGCGGCTGGGGTTCTCGGCGAGGTGGATCGCCATCGCGTATCGCTCGAGCCGGAGCCGGTGCAGACCTCGCAGTTGGATCCAACGGCAGTCCGAACAGGCGATCGCGTCTGGGTTGAAAGGCTTCGGAGCGTCGCCGATGTGGTGGAAGGGCCGGCGCGCGGAAAGGTCCGCGTGGCGGCAGGCATGATGAAGCTCTGGGTCGATCTGAGCGATCTCCGCGGACTCCAGCAGGTCACTGGGTCTGCGCCCAAGGAGCCGCGACCCGTTACGGGAACGCAGCCCAAGCAACAGCGGGTTCTCCGAACCGTGGACAACACACTCGACGTGCGTGGCCTTCGCGCAGACGAAGCAGTCTCCTTGGCAGAGGCGTTTCTCGATCGGATGTACGGCGCGGCCGAGCCGACCGCGTTCATCGTCCACGGCGTCGGCAGCGGTGCGCTCCGAGCAGCCATCCACGACCATCTCACGCGAGACGCCGGGTACGTCGAAGGATTTCGGGAGGGGACGCAGGACGAGGGCGGTCCGCAAGTCACCGTCGTCTCGCTCAAGTAACGCTCAGCTGCTCACGTTCTGCGGTTCGCCGGCGTTCATGCGTGGCCTCACGCCGAACTGCCAAACCGCCAGGCCGACGCAGACCATGGCGATCGAGGACCACTGCGCTGGGGTCAGCCCGGCATACCGAATGTCGCCGCCCTCGAGCGGCGCAGCCCGTAGGAAGTCGAGGAAGAATCGAACCGGCGCATACGCCAAAGGCAAGAGCACGCAGTAGAAGCCTACGGGACGACGCCTTCGGTACTCGAGCCCAAGGAAGAGGGCGATGATCAAGGCCGAGTAGAGCACCTCGTAAAGGCCAAGGTCGTGGCGTGGCTGATAGGGAGGGGCGCCGAATCGGTAGTCGGCGACGGCAAGCGCAAAGTCGGTGACCTTTCCGGCATGGTCGTGGACCACGAAGCAACCCATGCGTCCGAATAGCCATCCGAAAGGCAAACCGAAACAAACCGCGTTTGCATAGGGTAGGAGCTCCATCTTCTTTCGATACTTCCAGATGAAGCAGCCGAGGATTCCGCCAAAGAAACCGCCGTAGGACGAGAGCCCGAGCCAGGTGGAAAAGAGTCGCGAGGGCTCACGCAGGATCTCCATCAAGGCATCCCGCTCGTAGAAGAGGCCATTGAGGAAGTACCCGAGAATGAATCCGGTAACGACCGCGTAGGTGACAAGGTCGCCGGTAGCCACGGGGTCGAGGTCATTGCGTCGGGCGAAGCGGCCTGCGACCCATGCGCCGAGCAGCACGCCAGTCGCAACCAGAACGCCAAAGGGCTGAATCGACAGGGTATCTCCCAAGACCGGTAGCGAGAACGGAAGAGGGATGTCCCAGGCCTCGAGCCGAAACCAAGGAATGAACAGGAGGGCGTGCATGGCGGCGGAGCCTAGCATCGACGTCCTTGCATCGCTTCTAATCAGCCGCTAAGGCCAGCCCGAGGTGAAATCATGACCGAGATCATCGCCATAGGCGCAAGAGAGATTCTGGACTCGCGAGGTAATCCGACGGTCGAGGTCGACGTGGAGCTGATGGGCGGCGCGACGGGTCGGGCTGCCGTTCCCTCAGGGGCATCGACAGGCGAGCACGAAGCACTCGAGCTTCGAGATGGCGACGCCAGTCGTTACCTCGGAAAAGGCGTATTGAAGGCGGTCGAGAACGTGGTGAACGAGATCGCGCCGCAGCTGATCGGTGCGGAGGCGCTGGACCAGGCTGAAGTCGACCAAACGATGCTCGACTACGACGGCACTCCTTCGAAGGCAAAGCTCGGCGCGAACGCGATCCTCGGAGTTTCGATGGCGGTTGCGCGCGCAGCCGCCGAAGAGGTGGGCCTGCCCCTTTGGCGCTATCTAGGAGGCGTGCAGGCGCGAGTTCTCCCGACCCCGCTGATGAACATCATCAATGGCGGTGCGCACGCGGACAGCGGCCTGGAGATTCAAGAGTTCATGATCGTGCCGCACGGCTTCGATTCGTTCTCGGACGCCCTTCGCGCCGGGGCGGAGACCTTCCACAATCTTAAGAAGCTTCTCAAGGAAGCGGGACATGCGACCGGCGTCGGCGACGAAGGCGGCTTCGCACCTCACCTTTCGACCAACGAGGAGGCGCTCTCCTTCGTCGCACGCGCCATCGAAGCGGCCGGGTATCGCCCAGGCGAGCAGATATCCATCGCACTGGATAGCGCAGCGAGTGAATTCTACGACAAGAAAACCAGGGTCTACACCTTCGACAAGAAGCCAGTCGACGCGGCAGGCCTGGTAAAGATCTACACCGACTACTGCTCGAAATACCCGATCGTCAGCATCGAAGACGGCATGGATGAGAACGACTGGGATGGCTGGAAGGTCCAGACCGAGGCCCAGGGCAGCAAGGTTCAACTAGTCGGCGACGACCTCTTCGTGACGAACACCGAGCGGCTTCAGATGGGCATCGACCGGGGAGTCGCCAACGCGATTCTCATCAAGGTCAACCAGATCGGCTCTGTCACCGAGACCCTCGACACGATTCGACTCGGCGCTCTGCACGGCTACGCGTCGATCATTTCGCACCGGAGCGGGGAAACCGCGGACACCTTCATCGCCGACCTCGCCGTTGCGACAAACGCCGGACAAATCAAGACCGGTTCGGCATCGCGCTCGGAGCGAATTGCCAAGTACAACCAGCTGCTGCGCATCGAAGAGCAACTGGGCGACGCCGCGGTGTACGCCCAGAAGTCGACGTTCGCTGCCTGAGGGCCGATCGGGACGTCAGCCGGCCGCGAATCGCAACGCCGATTCGCTGTCGTACTGCCCTGCACGGAACGCATAGTCGCTGAGGACTCGCCTCAGCGTCTGCACGTTGTTGGAGAACGGCTCGACCCGCATTTCTGCGAGCATCCGGTCCATCGACAGGATCGCGCGGTGGCGGATCGGCTCGTACGCGCTCAGCTTGGCGATCAAGGGACGATCGTCGGCCGGAAGCGGCAAACCCACGGTGGCAGAGGAAGTCGCACGGACGCGACCCTGCGGTGCCGGCGAAATCGAGTACGAGGAGACGACGGCATCCTGCCGGTCGAGCGCGATGATCGACGCGTCGAGGGCATGACCACGGGGCTCGACGGTCTGGAGCTCTTCGGGGATTGGTTCGCCAGAGGCGATACGAAGTTGCGCTGCAACCAAGTCCAACCCGGTGACCATCTCGATGAGTGTGTGGTGCCGGGGCAGGCCGATCCTCACGTCGGAGACCCAGGACAGGCCGGATGGGTCGATCTGAAACATCACCTCGAGAAGCCCTGCGTACCGAAGCTGGGCGGCCAGGCGACTGGCGCTCTCGAAGAGCGACATACGAAACGCCTCCCCGTCGGTACGAAAGATCAGCTCGGGTGAAGGGGTCTCGTGGATCAGCGTATGCTCAGAGCTCGATAGGCTTCGGTCGCATTCCGCGATAGCGATGGTTTCCCCACGGGAGTCCGCCGCAACGAGCACGCTGATTTCGCGAGGCCGCAAAGAGTCCCTTCTGTCATTGATCGTGCGCACCTCTGCGCGATCCGCGGCGGCTTGAATGGTCGACTGGTCGGCGAGCGCGCTCAACACGTCGAGGTCGGTGCCCACTACGGCCATGTCGGCCTTCTCGACGGCGCTCGCGAGCTCGAACATCTCTGGCTGGCCTTGATAGCCCAGGTGTGCCGCGTCGGCGCCTGCTTGCTCGAGGATCGCGGGCAACTGATCGGTCGGAATGCCCTTGGCCTCCTCGAAGTCGACTATGATGCTCCGATCGGCCGCCTCGATGTGACGGCTTGCTTGCCCGTCCTTCGGGGCGACGACGATCGATTCGACGCCCATTCTACGACAGGTACGCGCGACGCGGGTGGCGGCCTCTCCCCGGCGGAGGATCAGTACTTTCTCAAACACCGGTCGAGCATAGCAAGCAGCATGACCTGGGCACCCTGCCGTCCGGCTTGACCCACTCGGCGGCGGGAGCCAGTAGCCGATCGATGCCTGTCTGGCTCCGCTCACGCCGTCTCGAACGACGCCCGTTTCGTCACGGCGAGCTTCTCTGGCGCGCCGAGGCGATGCTCGAGTCCCTCGGCTTGCGCGACGCGGAGCTTTCGATCCTCCTTTGTGACGACGCAACGATCCGTTCGCTCAATCGCCGATACCGGAAGAAGGACAGGGCAACCGACGTCCTCGCCTTCCCCATGCAAGAGGGACCTGGGCCGGAGGCGAGCGCGGGGCTGCTCGGCGACGTGGTGATTTCCCTCCCCACCGCGCGGCGCCAGGCGGCCGAGCACGATCGCCCGATCATCGAAGAAGTGACCTTTTTGTTGGCGCACGGCCTTCTCCACCTCCTCGGCTACGATCACGCCAACAGGGGGCAGGAACGTGAAATGAAAGCCCGGACCGAGGATCTTTTGGCCGCCGTGAAGGCCGCTCGTTAACCCTTCTCACCTGTGGAAAACCGGCGGCGTGCGAGGGCAATTGTGGCTTACGATCTTCGCAAATGGCTTTCGCTTTGGGCACTAAGTGCATGAAAATCAGATTGATTCAGCTTCTCGGACCTGCCCATGAAAAAACGGCTGGCCTGGGGGCTCGAAGCTGTGGACCGGCTGTGTACAAAAGCGGGGGTCAGCGGACGGCAGCGCTGCAACGCCGACTCTTGCGCAGGCGAGGATCGATTAACCCCCAGAAATTTGTTTGCGAAACCAAACAAAGACCCTTGTCAGCAAGGAAAAGCCCAGGCATAGATGGCGCCGTACCTGTCTGGGGCTTTCTTTTGGGGCCTTTTTTGAACAGAAGGGGCAGGGAACACAGTTAGGAGGGAACTATGGTAGCGGGCAAGCGAATGACAAAGGCCCAGACCATGAGCGAGCTGGCCGAGAAGACTGGCCTCACCAAGAAGGAAATCGTCGGGGTTTTTGATGCACTTCAAGACCTCGTCAAAAAAGAGCTTGGTCGCCGTGGTTCAGGGGAGTTTGTCATTCCCGATATGATCAAGCTCAAGGTTCGTAAGATTGCGGCGAAACCCGCTCGGATGGGACGTAACCCGGCAACCGGCGAGGAGATGATGCTTCCGCCCAAGCCCGCGTCCAAAAAGATCCGCGCAACGCCTCTCAAGAAGCTCAAGGACCTGGTCCTCTGAGTCGCTGAGAGCAAGAATCGAGAAAGAGGGGCCCTTCAGGGCCCCTTTTTTCTTGGTGCCGCGCCCTTGTTTGTCGCGCCCCGCGCCCCGCGCAGCCGTCCCTCAGCGTAACTCAGGATGAAGCGAATCTGGTCGGCGCTGAGCCGGAATGAGATCCGGATTCGCTCTTCTTCGGGCGCAAAGTCCATTTCCCTAAGGGTCTTCCCAAAGCCGGTTAGGCTCATGATGAGCTGCTGCGAGTAGAACGCAGCGACCTTCTTCCAGTAGACCGATGCGTCTCGTGCGAGGTCTTCGGTCGCATAGGTTGCGAGAACGCTCAGCGTTGCTTCGTCGCGTCCGGTTTCCCGCACGGCCAGACGCAAACGAATTGGTATATGCTTGATGTTTCCAAGCACGAAGCGGTGCACGCCTTCGATCTCCAAGGAGATTGCTTCGTCCGGGCCCATCGACAGAAGGGCAGCGGGCCCGCTCGCCGCAACGAGTCCTTCCTTGTTTGCGTCCTGGAGCTCGCGCGCCATGGCCATCGCCAGGACGCGTTCGAGATCTTGTCGCCGGCTAATGCTGAAGTGCTGCGCACTCAGAAGTGCAATGGTGCGACGCGTCTGATCGAGGTTGTGCCAGGGTGCCGTGGCCACTCCATGGCGTTGGCGCCAACGCACGGTTTTTCCACGGGAGCGTGCCAGCCGTTGTACACTCTTGGGTGCAAAGCTCTCACCGTGCCGGTGCTGACCCGCCAATACCAGCCTGGACCGCTCCAAGTTGGGCGTTGCAACAAGTAGGCGATCGAGGTCGGCGACGGGATCGATTCCCGAGCCATCCAGCAGCAGCTGCCAGTCGGGAACGCCCTGCAAGAAGCTGGTGACGTCGGGAGCAAGAGCGGATTCGCGAATCCGTCTGAGATCCACGCGTAGGGCTAGTTGTGCACCGGGGGGAATGCGGGAGGGGCCCGAGAGGGTCGGGGAAGCGATGGGGAGCTCCGGGGCTGCCGTGTCAGCGCCAGCGTCGGGGACGCCGGCGTCGATGATTGTCGGGGGGGCGTGATCCTCTGCCTCTTGTGCGTCGCCTGCCCATCTCGGGTCTGGCGAGCCCCTTGCACTTGGGGGTTCCTCGGCTGGCGCCATCGCCATCTCGCCGGTTAGGCCGAACTCCACTTCCGCGGGAAGCTTGAGCTCGAAGTCGAAGTCGTATTGGGTAGTGGCGCTCGTCAGGGATGCGAGGGCGGCTAGATGTATCGCGAGGGATGCGACGAGCCCGAACGTCGTAGAAAACGCCTCGAGTTGTTGACCCGTGCTCATCCTAATGACAGTTCGTAGCAGACCGAGACCGTGCTGCGCACACGACGAGCATTGATGGACTCTGCCTGCGTGCTGATCGGCGCTGTGGCCCTATTCCCGCTCGCAGGTTGCAGCCTCGACGACCCGCTTCCTTTTCTCGAGACCCTGCGTCCACCGCAGCCGCGTGATCTCGGGCCGCCGCAGCGCGTGTTCGCGAAGCGCTTCGTCACACCCATACGATCCGCGCCAAGCTCGGAAGGCGAGCGCCTCGGCTATCTGCGTGCCGGCGCGCTCCTTCACTCGACCACGACCGAGCCCCTTGGCTACGAAGGCTGCGAAGAGGGTTGGTACGAGCTCGACACCGGAGGCTTTGCGTGCAGAGGGCGCGACATCATCGTCTTCTCGGGCGACCGCTTACCGGAGCTTCGCGCGCGCCAACCAGACCGCAACGCCGTCATGCCATACGAATACGTGACCGTTCGCCGAAAAACCCCCCTCTACAAGCGGATTCCACGTGCCGATGAACTGTACCAGATCCCCCCTGAACCCGCGGATGCGGGTGTCGAGCTGACCGCGCCCGAAGAGCCCGACCTACCTGCGCCCACGACGGACATCGACCATCCGCTCGTGCTTCGGATCCTTCAGCCAGGCTTCTACGTGAGCTTGGATCGACGATTCGAACGAGATGGCGAAACCTATTGGCGCACGCAGCAAAACGGTTTTGTCCCCGCCAAGGAACTGCGGAGCAAGCCTTGGAGTGAGTTCCAAGGGCACGTGCTCGATGGCCAAAGCTGGAATCTGCCCGTCGCCGTGACCCGAAGCGAGGAGACGATCGTCTATCGGCTCAATGACCGAGGGAAGCTTAAGGGCGATCGTGAGCGTCTGAAGAGGCGTACTTGGCTTCCGGTGCAATCACGCCGACGGATCGACGGTACGGGTTACCTGGTGATTGGAGACGGGAGATTGATTCGCGCGGCGGAGACGATGGTCATCGAGGCCAGCCCACCACCCGAAGGAGTGGGGGAGGGGCAGCGGTGGATTGAGGTCGACCTTAGCCGGCAGGTCTTGGTGGCCTATGACTGGAAGCAGCCCCGGTACATCACCCTGGTCTCCACTGGGCGGAGTCGGGCGCCGACCCCAGAGCAGAGCTATCTCACGCCCACGGGCCTCTACCGCATCCGCGGCAAGCATCTGACCTCGACAATGGACAACAACGAGCCTGGCGAGCCGCCATACTCGCTCGAAGACGTTCCCTACGTCATGTACTTCAAAGGCGCGTACGCCTTCCACAGCGCCTTTTGGCACGACCGCTTCGGCCGTCCAAGAAGCCACGGCTGCATCAACTTGGCGCCCCGTGACGCCAAGTGGCTCTACAACTGGGCCGGGCCGGACCTGCCGGAAGTTTGGCACGGGGGAATGGCGACCGAGGAAAATCCAGGCACCTGGGTCTATGTCCACGGCGAAACTCCGTGACTGGCGGCCGCCGGTTTTGAGGGACTACTTGGCGAGTGCCGCGTTGACCGCCTTCAGGAGCTTCACGCCCGCTGGGCCGACCTGCTTTGCGACGTTCTCCGGGACGCCCTTTTCTTTGTCCTTGAACTTCTGGAGCTCGGCCTTGCTCGGGTCGTGAATGTCGTAGCCGTAGCGGACGAGGTTCTTGATGAGCACCGGTTCCATTTTGCGGACCTGCTCGCGGCCCCAGGTGGTGAGGTCGTAGGGGACGCTCAGGAGGACCTTCTGGATGTCCGCGGGGAGGGTGTCGAACCACTTCTTGGAGTACACGACGATGCCGGGCTGGTAGGAGTGCTTGGAGAGCAAGAGGTTGCGCTCCCCGTCGTCCAGGCCCTGGTACCAGGTCGTGGCCATCGCAAAGAGCGGGGTGTTGTCGAAGCCGTCGACGACGCCCGTTTGCAGGCTGGTCATCGTGTTGGCGACATCGATGGTCACCGGGCTTGCGCCAAGCGCTTTATAAGCTTCGACGTGGGCAATCGCTTCTTGCGAACGGTAGCGAACCCCCTTCATGTCGTCGGGGCTGCGAATCGGGCGCCGGCTGAAGTACGAGCGAAAGCCGTTCTCTCCCCAAAGGGCAAAGACGAGCTTCTGCTCCGCGAGAATGGCGCGAACCTGCTTGAGAACTTCGGGGTCATCGAGGGCCTTGTCCGCCTGCTCCACGGTGTCGAACACATACGGCGCCTCGAGCACGTTCACCTCACGAACGATCGAGCTGAGGCCTCCCACCGAGCCGGCAAAGCCCTGCTTGCTGCCCATCTGAGTCCGCCGAGCGAGCGAGCGCTCGTTCGAGCCACCGAGGCGTAACTTGACCTTCATCCGGCCGCCCGTCTCTTCTTCGATGTACTTCTTGAGGCGCTTGAGCTGCAGCGCCCAAGGGCTGCCCGCGGGGACGACTGTCCCCATCTCCAACACGTATTCCTGTGCCGATGCTGGGGCGGGTCTAGCAAACAGGAGGGAAAGGGCGAAAAACGCCACAACACAGACTATGGACTTACGCATTGGATTCTCCTCGGGCTGGCCCTGTGGACGCTGCCGCGCTTGGGCCTATTCAGATCAGAAAGTGTCGTCGATTTCAGCCATCAGCTTCTTGGCCTTGCGCTGCTCGCACATGCTCTCCGGAACGATCTCTGGGATCACGTTTGGGTCGCCATTGAGAACGAAGTTCACGAGCTCCTCGAACAGCGGGCGATTGTCTTCTTTGACCGCCCATTCCTCCGCCATGAGGATTCGCGTGCCGAAGTAGTTCGGGTACGCGTCGATGGCCGTGTTGAAGTAAGCGGCCGACTTCTGCATGTCGCCGCCGGCGAAACCTGGCGCCTTGGCATAGAAGACGCCGAAGTAACGGTTTGGACCACTGTAGAAATAGTCTGGATCGTTCGCGAGGCAGAACTCCATGATCTCGCGGATCTCGTCCTTGTAGGACAGAAGCGTCGCGAAGCTCTCGAGCGTGGCCCAGCGACCGAGGTTCGAGGATCGCCAGTAGAGAGCCGGCACCGCCGAGACGTTGAGAACACTGATCGCATCCTCGATGCGCTCGCCGGAAGCCATCTTGTCGGCGAAGGCAGGCGACATCGCCGACAAGGCGCGCTCCGCTGCCCTGGTGCCCTGTTCGTGCATGTTCTTGTAGGCGTCGGGGTTGTCCTCGTCGAAGCGCAGGTGACAATCCGCGTAGAAGTAGATCGCGTGCGTCAGCTCGTTGAGCGCCTCTACGTTCGTCGGGTCGATTTCCCCGGCCTTGGTCCAGGCATCCACCGCAGCTTTGGCCTGCGCTGGATCTCCACGCTTGGCCCAGGCGGCCTCAGCGGCGGTCATGAGCTCGGCAACTTGCGCCCGGGCCGCGTCATCGAGTTGAACCGAACCTGCGCTGGTGTCCCAGGCGGACTCACGGGTCGACCCACAACTGGCCGCCAAGGCGGCCATGCTTACAAGGGCAACCCAGTGCCCGATCTTCAACGAACGCATCATGCTTTCCTCCTGATCCCGCGCCGATCCGGCCGGGCTACTGGCGGGGCATACCAAGATGCCTTTCACGCTGTCAACGACACAGATCGTCATGGCGTCAGTTTGCTTGCGGGGGGTGAGGTGCTGTGGTAGGTGCCTGCGTGAAATTTTGGTTTGCCTCTCTTGGGTGGGCCGCCACGGCCCGCCCGTTTTTCGTTTAGGGACCCAGAGCAGAAATTGACCCAGGCCAACGAACAGCTCATCCACGCATTGGAGCAGTTAATCGAGCCAATTTGCCACGCCCATGGTGTGGAGCTGGTCGACGTGCGCTACCTGAGGGAGCCAAGAGGGGCTGTGATTCGGGTCATCATCGACCGAGAGGTGCCCGGGGTAGAGGTGGGAAGTGGCGTTTCCCTGGAAGATTGCACCGGCGTCAGCCGAGACGTCTCGACCAGTCTGGATGTCCATCAAGATTTGCTTCCTTCCAGCTCCTTCCGCCTCGAGGTCAGCTCCCCAGGGCTCGAGCGTCCGCTGGTGAAGCTGGCCGACTTCGAGCGCTTTTCGGGTCGCGAGGTGAAGCTCAAGACTCAGACTCCAATCGAACGACAGCGCCGCTTCCGCGGGAAGCTGTTGAGGGTGGTCGATAAGAGCATCGAGCTCGATCAAGACGGTAAGGTCCTTCTGATTCCACACGCGGAAATCGCTCAGGCGAACCTCGTGTATAGATTCTCGAAGTAGGTGGGTAGATGGCTATGCAGCAAAGCGCGCTCTCGCTTCAGCATGTGATTGAACAGGTGAGTCAAGAGAAGGGCATCGACGCCAAGATTCTCGTCGAGGCGACCGAACAGGCGATTCTCACGGCGGCGAAGAAAACCTTTGGTCCCGATCGCGAGCTCGAAGCGAGGTTCAATCCCGAGACCGGGGCGGTCGATCTATTTCAGTACATGACCGTCGTGCAGTCGGTGGAAAACAGTGAGCAAGAGATCTCAGTCGAGGAAGCGGAAACACACGGCCTCGAGGCGGAAATCGGCGAAGAGCTCGGTTTCCAGATCTTCTACCTTCCCGAGGACCGCGACAAGGCGCGCGAGCAGGATAAGCAGTTCGGGGAGTTGCTGAGCCTCGATCAGAGCCGAAGCCGCTTCGGGCGCATCGCCGCGCAGACTGCCAAGCAGGTGATCATTCAGCGCGTGCGCGACGCTGAGCGTGAGCGGGTCTTCCAGGAATACAAGGGCCGTCAGGGCGAGATCATCACCGGTGTCGTGCGTCGCTTCGAGCGTGGCTCGAACATCATCGTGGACCTCGGCCGTGGCGTTGAAGCCGTGTTGCCACCCCGTGAGCAAACGCCGCGTGAAAGCTACCGCCCGGGGGACCGCATCGTTGCCCTCTTGAAAGACATCGACCGTGAGGCCCGCGGCCCACAGATCATTCTATCGCGCACGGACGTCGGAATTCTCGTGAAGCTCTTCGAGATGGAGGTTCCCGAAATCTACGAAGGCATCGTGCGAATCGTCGCGGCGGCCCGCGAGCCTGGCGCTCGCTCGAAGATCGCGGTGAGCAGCCGTGACTCCGACGTCGATCCGGTGGGCGCTTGCGTCGGCATGAAAGGCTCGCGCGTACAGGCCGTGGTTCAGGAGCTTCGCGGCGAAAAGATCGACATCGTCCCCTGGGACCGTGACCCCGCCCGTTTCGTTTGTAATGCGATTGCTCCAGCCGAGGTCGTCCGCGTCGTCATCGACGAAGGCAACTCCAACATGGAGCTCGTCGTGCCCGATGCGAAGCTGTCCCTTGCGATTGGTCGTCGCGGTCAGAACGTGAGGCTCGCATCGCAGCTCAGCGGATGGCGGCTCGACATCGTCAGCGAGTCTCGCTTCCAGCAGATCGAGGAGGAAGCGATGGCTGCGCTATCACGCCTGAGCACCAACGAAGATCTCTCGCGCTCGCTTTATCGTATGGGGTTTCGCAGCCTCGATGAAGTCGTCGAAGCCAGCGAAGGCGAGCTCGCATCGGTGCCGGGAGTTTCGGCGGACGATGTCGCGAAGCTACGTGAGGATGCAGCGAGTGCCCTGGAGGACCTCCGCAAGGAGCGTCTTGAGGCGATGGCCGAGCTCACCGAGGCGCCGAGCGAGCGTGACAAGCTGCTTCTCGTCCGTGGCGTCCACGCGCGCGTTGCCGACAAGCTAGAGCAAAACGGATACTCATCGGTCGACCTGATCGCGGCCGAAGAAGACACCGATCGTCTTGCAATCAAGTCGGGCCTCGGTGCGGCCCGAGCGCAGGCTCTCAAAACCGCTGTAGCCGAGTTCGTCAGCACGGAATGGCCGCCCATCGAAGTGAAGATGCTGGCAAGTATCGCTGCGGCGCGAGAGGAAGCCGCCCGCTTGGAAGCGGTGGCAGCGGCGGAAGCAGTGGAAGCGGCCGAAGCGGCCGAAGCGGTCGAATCGGCGGCGGCGGCAGAGGCCGGATCCGCTTCCGCGACCGAGTCTGAGGCCGATGCCGCGCCTGCGAACGAGTCCCCCGAGGAGGCCAGGTAGGGGTACGCGTCGATGCTGGGTGTCATGGGCAAGAAGAGCGAACCAGATCAGCCTTCGAGGCGGATGTGCGCCGGCTGCGGAAGCCGCACCGAACGGCAGGATCTCGTTCGGCTGGTCGTCGGGCCGAGCGCGCCCTTCGTGGCCGTCGACCTCGGGCGGCGCCTCGGGGGTCGCGGGGTGTCTGTGCATCCGCAACGGGCCTGTATTCGCTCGGCTGCGCTCCGTGGCGGCTTGGCTCGCGCGCTTCGCGGCGTCGCTCAGGTCGAGCCTGAAAGCATCGAACGGATGGTGGTGAGTCAATTTGAGCGACGCGCCCTCGGCCTGCTCAGCTCGGCCCAGCGTGCGCGCAGCCTCGCTCTGGGAACCGACGCGGTTCGCTCCGCTCTGAAGGCAAACAAGGGCGATTTGCTGATTCGCACGAAAGATTCACGTGGCCGCGGGCTCGAGCTCGCGCGCGCCGCAACGGCGCTAGGTTGCGCGACGGTCACTTGGGGGACTAAGGCCAGCTTGGGGGACGCGTTTGGTCGTTCGGAGCTCGGCGTCGCCCTGGTGACGGATCGGGGTATCGCTCGCGCGGTCCTCGATTGCCTGTCGCACGTAGAGGCACTATCGGAGGATGGATGACTAAGGTTCGAGTCTACGAGGTCGCTCGGGAGTTGGGGGTCGAGAATCGCGACCTGATCCAGCGGATCGCGACTCTTGGGATCCAGGTGCGCAATCACATGAGCGTTCTGGATTCGGTCGAAGTGGACCGCATCAAACGCTCGCTTGGCAAGGACCGCAGCGAGGCGATGGTCGAGGAACGAATTCGACCGACCGTCGTGCGTCGAAAGCGACGCAAGCATCCCGAGGAAGCAGAGCAGGCCGCAGCGGAGCCGCCCGCAAGCCGGCCGGTCGAGGCGCGGTCGATCGAAGCTACTCCAGCACCTGTCGCGCCGACGCCCATGCCAGAGCCCATCATCGAGCCGGAACCAGCCCCGGTCGAAACGCCGGCGGCAGCCGAGACGACCCCGATGCCCGCTTCGACGCCTACACCGGAGTCAGAACCCGAACCAGACCAATGGGGGACGCAGCCGCTGCCTGGACCCGAGTCTCCGCAAGAGCTTGGCGAGCAGGGTCGCTTCGCCCATGATCCGCTTCCGCCCGGCGTCATGCGTCGCGGCAAGGCCAAGGCCCCGAGTGCCACACCCCTCTCCGAAGGCGCACGTCGACGCATTGTCGCCGAGCATGCCGCGCAGCGGGAGCAGCAGTCCCCTCGACGTCGTGAGATCCGGGGCCGTTCGTCAATCGGGCCCACCGGGCGCCCGCAAGGACGCCCCGGCAAAAAGCGCCTGCAGCCCGGCAAGAAGCCGAAACAGACTGAAATTACGGTACCAGGCGCGCAGAAGCGTGTGATCCGCATCGACGACAACGTTCAGCTTCAAACACTCGCGCAGCGCATGAGCCTCAAGGCGACCGACGTCTTGATGAAGTTGATGGAGCTCGGCGTCTCGGGCGTGCACATCAACAGCACCCTCGATGCGGATACTGCCGCGGTCTTGGCCGGTGAGTTCAACTACGAGGTCGAGAACGTCGCGATGAGCGAGGATGAAATCGTCGGCGATGCACGCGGCGAGTTCGAGGACAAGGCAGGCGACCGATCGCATCGTCCACCGGTCGTGACCGTCATGGGTCACGTTGACCACGGCAAGACATCACTCCTCGACAAGATTCGCGCAGCCGACGTCGTCGCGGGCGAGGCCGGCGGCATCACTCAACACATCGGCGCGTATCGTGTCGATACCAGCCACGGAACGATCGTGTTCCTCGATACACCAGGCCACGAAGCCTTTACCGCGATGCGCGCCCGGGGTGCCCAGGCGACCGACATCGTCATCCTCGTGGTAGCTGCTGACGACGGGGTCATGCCCCAGACCAAAGAGGCGGTGGCCCACGCTCAGGCGGCGAAGGTTCCGATCGTCGTCGCGGTCAACAAGATCGACAAGCCTGAAGCGAACCCGGACACCGTGAGGAACCAGCTTGCTGCATTGGGACTGCAGCCCGAGGATTGGGGCGGAGACACGGTCTTCGTTCCTTGTTCGGCCATCACTGGTGAAGGGATCGATAGCCTTCTCGAGAATGTCTTGCTTCAAGCGGAGGTTCTCGAGCTCACGGCGAACCCGAGCATCCCGGCCGAGGGCGTGGTGCTCGAGGCCTATCTCGATCGCGGCCGAGGTCCTGTTGCTAACGTGCTGATAAGAGATGGTTCTTTGGATGCGGGGGACTACGTCGTAGCGGGCGGATCCTGGGGTCGCGTTCGCGCGATGACAGACGACCGCGGTCATCCGCTGGCGAGCGCTGGCCCGGCAACGCCGGTCGAGGTGCTCGGATTGGCCGAGCTCCCGGCAGCGGGCGACCTCTTCTACGAGGTGACCGACCAGCGAAAGGCCCAGCAGGTGGCCGGAGCGCGAAAGAAGCCGGGGACGGCCAGCGTCGCACCGAGCGGCGGCCTCCGAGGTCTCGATCAGTTCCAGGCTCTCATGCAAAGCGGCGACGTCCAGGAGCTTCGGCTCGTGGTCAAGGCGGATGTGCAAGGGTCGGTGGAGGCTCTGCAGGGCGCCTTGAGCGACCTGGCCACCGAGAAGGTCAAGGTCAACGTCATTCATACGGGCGTCGGCGGCATCACCGAAAACGACGTCATGCTTGCCAGCGCATCGCAGGCGATCGTCCTCGGCTTCAACGTGCGGCCGCAGGGGAAGGCCTCATCGACGGCCAAGAAAGAGGGGGTCGAGATCCGAACCTACAGCGTCATCTACGAGGCCATCGATGACGTGAAGGCAGCGATGAAGGGCCTCCTCGCGCCGAAGATCGTCCAGGAGGATCTTGGCAAGGCAGAGGTTCGGCAAACGTTCGGCATCCCGAAGATTGGCACCATCGCAGGCTGCATGGTCCTCGAAGGCAAAATCAACCGCGGCGCCAAGGCGCGTCTGGTGCGCGACGGTGTGGTCGTTTGGGAGGGACCGATGGGATCGCTCCGTCGCTTCAAAGAGGACACCAAGGAAGTCCAGGCCGGCATGGAATGCGGCATCGGTCTTCAGGGGTTCAACGACATCAAAGAGCAAGACATCATCGAGTGTTACGAAGAGAAGCAGGTCGAGGCGACTCTCGAATGAGCTGAGCGTCAAGAGGTCTGAACATGGTCGTTGGCGTATGCCAGATTTCGCTCTCGTTGCCGGGTGTGACCTCGCTGAAGGCCAAGCGGTCGATCCTGCGTAAAGTACTTGACCGCACTGCGAATCGCTTCAACGTGGCGGTGGCCGAGGTCGGGCAGCAGGATGCGCATCGCTTCACCACGCTCGGCTTCGTCGTGGTCTCGAGTGACCGGCGTCACGCGAATTCGATGCTCGATTCGATCGGAGCGTTCGTAGAGGGCTCCGCAGACACGGTCGTCCTGAATCGCTCGACGGAGCTCGTGTCCATCGGCGATCTCGGGGATTGGACGGGCTGAACGATGGCGCAAAAGGGTTTTCGAAGAGCGGACCGCGTTTCGGAGCGCATTCGGAGCGAGCTGATGGAGCTGATGTTGCGCGGTAGCGTCCGCGACCCGGCCGCCAAGGACGTCGTGATTTCCGCGGTGCGAATGACGGACGACTTGAGCATCGCCCGAATCTACGTGCGTGTCCTCGAGGAGATCGACGCGGACCGTCAGGACCGCGTCGTCGCGGCCATGCAGCGCGCCAGTGGCTTTCTTCGGCACGAGATCGGACAACGGCTCCAGCTTCGACACGTGCCGTCCCTCGAGTTCTACTGGGACGAGGTCGTGGACTCGGCGCTTCGAATTGAATCGATCCTGCAGGAAATTCGCGAAAATCCCGATACGGGCACGGAGGGTTCCAAGTGATCGAAGAAGTGCTCGAGGTTGCACGCAGCGGGGAGCAATTTTTGGTGGCCTGCCATCGTCGCCCCGATGCGGACTCGCTCGGCTCGGCTCTCGGGCTCATCAAGACCCTTCGTGCGATCGGGAAAGAAGCGATGCTCTTCATGCCCGAAGCGATTCCGGACTCCTTGTTGTTCTTGATGGACGGCGAGCAGGGCCTTGCGGAGATCCCTCCGGGTATGCGCTTCGACGCTACGTGGGTGATGGACATCGCCGCAAAAGCCCTCCTGCCGCCCGGCTTCCCCGAGCCCGAGGTCACGGGGCCGGTCATCATCATCGACCACCATCACGCTCACGACGACGTCGGTGACATCGTCTATCGAGACACCGATGCAGCGGCGACGGGCGAGGTCGTCGTACAGCTCATCGAGGGACTCGGACTGGACTCGCTTCCGGAAGGAGCCGCAACGCCGATCTACGCGGCTATCCTGTCGGACACCGGAGGCTTTCGATACTCGACGACCAGGCCCGCGACGCTGCGCCTGGGTGCCCGGCTCGTCGAAGAAGGGGCAAACCCCTGGCAGGTTGCCTATCACTTGTTCGAACGGTGGGAGCCAGCGCGGCTCAAGTTGCTCTCGGCGATCATCGCGACGCTCGATTTCGCATTCGACGGCCGGGTCGCAATCATGCGTGTATCTCGGGAGATGCTCGCAGCATGCGGAGCAAATGACGATATGGTGGAAGGCATGGTGAACTACGCACGGCGCGTCGAAGGCGCTGAGATTGGGGCCTTGCTCTGGCAGTGGCCTGTTCGCGACGCGTCGGGCGAGCGGCTCGAAACCAAGATCAGCCTGCGCTCGAGCGGCAATGCCGACGTTTCACTGATCGCGACGGCTCTCAATGGCGGTGGGCATCGCGCCGCGGCAGCGACCCAGCTCGACGTTTCAATCGACGAGGCCGAGAAGCTCTTACGGGCCGAGCTCGCCAAATACTTCGGATGAACGGTGTTTTGATCGTCGACAAGCCGGCCGGATGCACCTCCCACGATGTAGTGCAGCGCGTCCGCAAGGCGATTGGACAGCGGTCGGTCGGTCATGCGGGGACGCTCGATCCGCTTGCAACCGGCGTCTTGGTCGTTGCCGTCGGAGAGGGGACGAAGCTGGTCTCCCATCTCCAGTCCGACGACAAGCGCTACGAGGTGAGCATCGCCCTCGGCGCAGAGACGGATTCGCTCGACGCGGACGGCGACATCGTCCAAACGGCAGACGTGCCTCCGCTCGATCGGGCAGCTGTCGAGGCGGCGCTTCGGCCTTTCATTGGGCGTCACCCCCAAGTGGCTCCCAAGCTGAGCGCGATCAAGGTCGGCGGCACAGCGCTTCACCGGCGAATGCGTCGCGGCGAGGACGTCGAGGCGCCCGTGCGGGAGGTGGAGCTCTACTCGGCTACGGTCAGAACTGTCACCCGAGAGAAGCTCGTCCTGAACCTTCATTGTGGCAAAGGTTTCTACGTGCGGTCGTTGGCGCGCGATCTCGCCCGGGCGCTCGGAACGCTTGGGCACGTCAAGAGCCTGCGCAGGACGTCGAGCGGCGCGTTTTCGATCGACTCGGCGCTTTGCGGCGACGAGATGAGCGCCGAGGCGATCGCCGACCACATGATTCCTTTGCGTGAGGCCTGCGGCGTGTTGCGGCGGGTCGAGCTCAGCGACGAAGGCGTCGCCCGCGCACGCCTCGGCCGGCCCATCGGTCCCCAAGTGATCGCCGACGACGGTTGGCGGGACGCCTCGCCCGAGGAGTCACTAGCTCTATTCGCGCCTGACGGCGAGCCCGTGGCCCTCGGTCGGCGCATCGACGAGGGTATCCGCGTCGTCCGCGGTTTCACCGCCACCGGCCCCGATGTGCTAGGTCGTTAGTGTGGAGCGGACGCGCTACCTCATCATCGGAGCGGGCGTCAGCGGCCTCGCCTTTGCCGATTGGCTGGGAGTGGACGACTACTTGATCGTCGAAGCCGAAGACGAGATTGGGGGTTACTGTCGCACGATCAGGCGTGACGGGTTCGTCTGGGACTACGCTGGGCACTTCTTCCATTTTCGTCACCCGGAGATCGAGGAGTACCTCGTCGATCGGATGGGCGGTCAAGAGATCCTCCGTGTGCAGCGAGACAGTCGTATTTGGTACCGCGAACGCTTCATTGATTTCCCCTTTCAGAAGAACATCCATCAGCTTCCTCAGGCGGAGTACGAGCAATGCCTATCGGATCTCCGGGACAGGCCCAAAGGAAAGGTCAGGAGCTTCAAGGAGATGCTTTACGCGCGCTACGGCCGAGGCATCGCCGAGAAGTTTCTAATTCCGTACAACGAGAAGCTCTATGCCTTGAACCTGGCCGCGCTCGACCCTGACGCGATGGGCAGGTTCTTTCCTCAGGTCAGCGCGGAGGAAATCATTCGCCATGCTGATACGCCTAGCATCGATGGCTACAACGCGACGTTTACCTATCCGGAGGGCGGGGCGATTCAATACGTCGATGCGCTCGCCAAGGGCGTTCGGAGCGACCAAATCGCGGTAAGAGAACGGGTCCTCGGCATCGACCTCGGGGCCAAGGTGGCGACGACGAGCGCGCGGCAGATTGGCTATGAGTTTCTGATCAATAGCGCGCCGTTGATATCGCTGCTCGACATGTGCGCGATTCCCTATGATTCGGCGGTCTTCAGCCATAACAAAGTACAGGTGTTCAATCTTGGTTTCGACAGCAAGGGGCCGCCCGATGTCCATTGGATCTACTATCCCCAGCGAGACATTTGCTTCTATCGCGTCGGCTTCTACGACAACATCTTCGATTCAGACCGGATGAGCTTGTACGTCGAGGTTGGCGTGCCGTTTGACGTCGATCTCTCGGAGGACGACCGGGGAGCACTGAAAGCGAGGGTGCTCGCCGATCTCCAGAGCTGCGGCGTGCTCCGCAATCAGTCACTCATCGCATCTCACGACGTGCTGCTCGACCCTGCTTACGTCCACATCACGACGGAGTCGATCGCCGCCGCCGCGAACAAGCGGGAGCTGCTTGCCGCGCAGGATGTTCATTCGATCGGTCGCTACGGTGCCTGGACCTATTGCTCGATCGAGGACAACATCGTCGAGGCCCGGAGCCTGGCCGAACAGATTGGGAAGACCAGAACCTAGAAACAGCCCCTCAGAGGCGTAATTGGGCTTCTCGCCTTGCCAGAACGCGGAGCTGTCTCGATAATCACGCCATGTCGAGCACAACCTGCACACGGCGCGCGCTTGCCGCGGGCCTCTTCATCGTCCTCTGCCTCCCGGCTTGCAAGAAGAAGCCTGACGAGGAGCAGGCCGCGCAGCCACCAGTGCCGCCTGCCGACAAGGTGGAGCTGCCGATGGCGCCGGCGGATTTTCCAGAGCTCAAGATTCCCGAGGACAATCCTCAAACTGCGGAAAAGATTGCGCTGGGGCATCAACTCTTCTTCGACTCGCGTCTGAGCGTCGATGGCACGCGCTCCTGTTACTCGTGCCACCAAAACGAGCATGGCAACGGCGGAGAGACGTCACTCGCCGTCGGCGCGAAAGGGAAGCAGCTGACGCGGCACAGTCCGGTGATCTGGAATACGGCGTACTTCGACGCGTTCTACTGGGACGGCCGAGCCGCGAGCCTGGAAGCACAGGCGAAGGGCGCATGGGGCGGCGGCAACATGGGCGTCGGCGCAGAAAACCTGGCGGGCAAAGCAGCCGAGATTGGGAAGATCAAAGGGTACAAGAAGCAATTCGACAAAGTGTTCCCCGAAGAAGGAGTGACGCCTGACACCATCGCTAAAGCGATTTCGGCCTACGAGCGCACGCTGATCTGCAAGGACACCGCGTACGACAAGTACGCCGGGGGCGACGAGAGCGCGCTCAGTGATGAACAGAAGCGAGGCTGGGCGCTGTTCATG
The DNA here is from genome assembly GCA_963699755.1 of uncultured delta proteobacterium. Classification (GTDB taxonomy): domain Bacteria; phylum Myxococcota_A; class Polyangia; order Polyangiales; family Houyiibacteriaceae; genus SG8-38. The sequence goes on along the minus strand of CAVOVB010000010.1, from coordinate 21,172 downwards.
GGAAGAGGGCAGTGCGCCGTATGCCACGCGCCTCCGCTCTTCTCGAGCGCGATGGGGGTTCCAGGCGGGCTCTATTACAACGTGGGCATCGGTACCGCGGGGAAAGCCGAGAATGAAATCGACACCGGTAGGTATGCGGTCAGCCAAGAGGACTCCGATTGGGCTGCGTTCAAGGTGCCCTCGCTTCGCAACGCCTCCAAGGCCGCGCCATATTTCCACGACGGCTCGGTGGCGACCTTGGCCGAAGCCGTGAAGCTCATGGCGACCGGCGGCATCGACAACAAGAACAAGACCGCGCTCCTGGCCGATCGAGGACTGAGCGACGAGGAGCTGTCTTCGTTAGTGGCGTTCCTCAGTGCGCTCGACTGCGGCGGAATGCTCGAAGAACCGGCGCTACCGAAGTAGACGAAGCGCCCGCGCCCTTTTCGGAGTCTTGGTGCGCCAGCGACCCCGCCGGTCGTGAGCAGTTCTTCGATTTGGATTGGTCGAGAACCACGAGCCGGCTCTTTATGGCGTTCGCTACGCCAAGACGGCCTGGCGCCTCGGCACTGACGATTCCTTTCACGAGGACGTCGGCTATTCGCTCTGGGACGCCCAAGCAAGACAGGTGATGCTCAGGTTCATCGTCCCGCGTCGTGACGGTGCCCGTAACCTCCTTCTTTAACATCCAGTAAAGTAAACGAGCATTCCAACGACCGCGTGGAGCGGGAAGATAGGGCCGGAGAATGGAGGCGCCGACTGGATTCGAACCAGCGAATGGAGGTTTTGCAAACCTAAAACTGGGGTTTCGGAACCATTGAAGAAATTACACTTTCGTCCGTGTTTTGCGGGGTCAACTCGTTTCGGAAGTTCATGGAGGTGTCCGCGCTTGACTGGGGAAAAAGTACCAGCAAGAGTACCAGCAAATACGGAGGCGTGGAAAACCTCCGTTCTGGGGTTCGCACCGCGGACTGGAGGTCTTGCCATGGCACGTCGGAAAGAGAAGAGGCACCCGGGGGTCGTATTGGTCAGGCCCGACGAGAAGGCCCGCACCGGCTGGAGGGTCCGATACCGCGACCCCGACAGGGACAAGATGGTGAGGCGCTCGCTCGGTCCGAACCTGCGAACCCGAGCGCAGCGGGAGGCGTATGCGTGCAAGCTCTCAGACCAGCTTGCGCGTCGCCGTCTGGAGTTGGAGACGGGCGGGGCACGCAAGACCGGCAAACCGATCGCCGAGACCGTCGAACTCTACTTCGCTGCGCACCCTGACCTTCGACCGCGCACGCTGAAGGAGTACCGCAACGCGACCCAGAAGCTGATCGCATGGTGCGCCCAGCACGGCGTCAGGAAAGCCGACGACCTCGACCGCCGCAAGCTGATGGCGTTCCGCGAGTGGCTGATCAACGAACCCAAGCGCCGCACTGGGAGGGGCACCAAGCGAGGCACGCAGGTTAGCACCGGCGAACGTCGGGCACCTCGCACGATCAACAAACAGCTGACCTCCATCGGCACGACTCTTCGGTACTTGGTCAAGCGCGAGGCATTTTCCAAGCTGACTTGGGAAGCTGTCATCTTCTTCAGCGAGCACTACCGCGCCAAGGCGAAGCCGGGTCAGTCCACGGCGGCGCGTGCGCTGACGGCGTTGGAGATCGAGCACCTTCTGCAAGCCTGCATCGAACACGACGAAGAGACCTTCAGCATGACCCGAGCGGAGAAGGATTGCGGCGAGAAGGGCAGCACGCTACGGCATGAGCCGATCGGTCCGTTCGCGGCGTTCGTTTTGCTGACCGGGATGCGCCCCGACTCCGAGGCGCTGAAGGTCGAATGGAAAGACGTTGACTTCGACCGGAACGTGATCCACGTCGGCCAAGGGACGAAGACCGGCAAGACCCGCGACGTAAGCATAGACGAATCGCCGATGTTGCAACGGCTACTCGACGCGCAGCACGAGATCACTGAAGGGAAGGGTCGTGTGTGGCCGATGAGCTACGGGCAGATCGAGGCAGCACGGCGGCGACTGAAGAACGAGCACGACGCGCCCGACGATTTCAAGTGGCATGGGCTTCGAAAAACGTGTCAATCGGTGCTGGCGAGTAGCCCGTCGATCTACGGCGCGGCGAGCATCTTTCTTGCGGCGAAACGCGGCGGTCACTCGGTCGCCGTCTGCGAGAAGCACTACGCGAACGCGATCAAGCTGGTCGACCCGGACGCGAAGACGATCGAAGGCGCCTTGGGTGTCGAGGAGCTGCTCGATCAGATCGTTGAAGACCTCGAAGCGGTTGAGGTGGCGGCGTGACCGAGGACGATCAGATGTGCGAGGCGTTCGAGAACGACCCGGACTGGGAACGGCACCCGAAGAAACCGGGGCACTGGCGACTGACGCCCGAGGCGCGGAAGCGGCGACTGCAAGAGGCGATGGAGAAGCAGGAGAACGATCCCGCTGCGATCCGAGCGCGCCACGCCACAGAGCTTGCTGCGGAAGCGGTGCGCCTCCGCGACCGTGATCTCGAAAACGATTGGCGGCACCTCCTGGGGCCCTCCGGCACCAGTTGAGAGCAACAGGCCCGCGAGGTCATCGGTCCCGGCACCGAGGACTGGCCGCACGGCATCGAAAGCTGGACCTTAGATGGCGTCGGCATCGCCGACTGGTACAGCAAAGCTCACGCTCGCGTTCTCGCCGAACGCGTGGTCAATGCCATCCAGGAGAAGCCGCTGCTTCACGCGCTGGTCGAGGTGACGGACCACTCGGTCGACGACGTGGCCGACAAGTTCCTGGTACGGTTCGATACGAAGGACGGACGTGGCGGCCACTTGTTTCTTCGTGACGCGCTGATCGCCCTCGAGTGCGACCCAACCATCGCGACGAACACGACCAAGAAACAGCGCGTCTAAGCCTGTCTTGGATTCCTCCGAGCGCATCCACTGCGCCCCCACGCCCCAAACGCAAGAGCTGCGCGTCACGGTAGCGGATTCGCTTGCAGTTACCCCGCTCCCACCCTGGCACGCCCGATGCATCTCGGTAACCGCACGTGGGGTGCATTATTCTACGAGCGAGGAGATCGTTATGTCTTATCTACTCGGATTTATCTGCGTGCTGGCGCTGGGCGTCATCGGTTGCAGCGAGACGGTTGGGACCGGGGGATTGGGTGGCGAAGGTGGCTCAGGCGGAAGCGGCGGGGCAGGCGGCGGCAAGGAACGGGCTCAGTTGACTATATATCTCGTGGACTGGGATCCGACCGCGCCGGGAGCCGGAATCGTAGGTCCTTTACCAGGTGTGAAGGTTTGCGAGTTCAATACGACCAACTGTGAGGTAACGGATGACACCGGGTTCGCGTTCCTGCAGATGCCCACTGAGCAAGAAGTGATGGTGACCGTGGAGAAGGATGGGTACGGCTCGCTCCTGGGCTCGGAGGTGGTCTCCGCAGATGGATCCGCCTTCACGTCCTTCGCTCCGAAGACCGACGTGCGTTTGGGGGAGCAATACGAGCGAGTGATGTCCCCTTATCCGATGGCGGAGGGGACGGGCGCTATTGCTCTCACTATCAACGGGCTCGTAGAGGTTAATGAGCCAGGCGCAACGTTCGAACTAATCGGTAATGGTGGGAAAGCGTACTATCGCGACGCCAACAAAGACTGGAGTCTAGATCTCACCGCCACGTCGACTGATGGCGTAGGCGGCTTCGTCGAGGTCACTCCAGGCGAGTACCAGATTCGCGTCGGAGGAACCGCTGAAAACTGCGTCGTATGGCGCGGATGGCTGAGCGACTTGCCGAACACCGTCAGGGTCCCGGTTCGAGAGGGCCTCACAAGCGTCCTTCGTATGAACTGTGACTAGATGCCGCAGCAACTCGCTGTGCGACGTGGGTGCGTTTGAGGTGCAGTCGTAGGCGGAGTCGGATCAGCTAACAAGAGCGGCGGCCTTCGGAATATACTCCCTCTCCGTGGGTCGCCGTTTTGTTACGGCGCCCATTAGTGGTTTTCGGACGTGCGCGGGCGCAGTGCTTCCCTCTGGTTGGTAAGCCCGAGGCACGGTGCGGCGCTGCCGCTATCTATGCAAGGCTTGCGCGAACGTCTGCGTAAACGCAGAACTTGCGTGCCGTGATCGGGACCGATGCTCGGAAAGACAAGCGAAGCTGGCAGGAACACAACTTGCACCCCGAATGCGTGACCCGTTCCTGGTGACACCCCCCTTCGCCGCGAACGGCGAAAGGAGCAGGCCATGGAAGCGCGCCGTTGCCCGTCGAGTTTGAAGCAGCGAGTCTGGTTCTCCCCCTATCTCCTGGCCGTCGCGCTGATGCCGGCTTTTATCCAGATCGACTACAGCGGCTGCTTTTACTACGGCGACTCGAGACTCTCGGAGCTCGAACTGATAGTCGAGGGCGAGAACCGAATCACCGGGTTCGACTCCGACCAACGAAGCTACGACGTTGTGTTGCCGTGGGATACGACGGAAGCACAGGTCCGCACCGTCTCCAACGATCCCGAGGCCCGCGTCTGGGTCTTCGTGCTGATTGACGGCGAGCGCACTACGTATCTCGACGACGGCCACGGCGGCTCGGACATCGTCGTGCCCCTCTCGCCGGGGTCAAGCGTATTGCAGGTAGCAGTGGCACCGCATGGTCGAGCTACCGATTTCTATGAAGTGGCGATAGAGATTGGGATCGACCTGTGCGCGGGTGCGGACTGCGACGACGGCAACGATTGCACCGCTGATATTTGCGATCCGGCGGACGGGTCATGCACGAATGATTTGCTTCCCGAGGGTACGCTCTGCGGGGTTGACGGGGTGTGTGACGCTGGGGCGTGCCGGGAGCGAAGTTGGGGTGCGCCTGTGCTACTGGAGACCAACGATGCGGATGCCGGTTCGCCCCAACTCGAAATGAACGCGCAGGGCGATGCGGTTGCCGTATGGGAGCAAGCAATCAATCCGTCATTCGCAGGCGCGGTTTGGGCCAATCGTTTCACATCCGGTATGTGGGGTACCGCAGAGGTGATCGGAGGTAGTCCGAGGCCGGGTGCGCAGCCCCGACTCGCCCTGAACCCCAGTGGAGATGCAGTTGTGGTCTGGGTTGCGTATGGAGGCCAGGCTGTGAGACTAGTAGGGGCCAACCGCTTGACGTCCGGCATTTGGGACGGCGGCCAAGCAATCACTTCCAACGGCATTAGCTATCCTCTCCAAGTAGCGATGGACGCGCAGGGCAATGCAATCGCGCTCTACTCGAACTCCATTTCTAGGGATGTTGAGTCCAGTCGCTCTACGGCCTCGGGAGTCTGGAGCAGTCTCGGACCAGTCGACCCAGATGGCTCAACAACATTTACAATTCAGCTTGTGATGGATGCGCCAGGCAACGCTCTCGCATTCTGGCCAGGAACAGGCGGCATTTGGTTCAGCCGCGCTGCGCTCGCCGGCGGCTGGAGCCCCAAGGAGCTCCTCGAAAGCGACGGCCCTTCGGAGCTCCAGGTCGAGAGTGACGGAGAGGGCAATGCGTTACTCTTCGGACCACAAGGTGACGACCTCTGGACCATTCAGTCGACTTCGGGTGTGTGGGGCAGCGCAGAGCGCACCGAAGTGGATGGCCTCGGTGACACGGTCTCCCCGCAGTTTGCTCTGGACACGCAGGGCAACGGCGTCGTGGTCTGGCTGCAATCCGACGGCGTGCAGACGAACGTGTGGGCAAATTGGACGACATCTGGGGTCTGGGGCACCGCCGAGCTTCTAGAGACGAATGACATGGGCGATGCCTTCGCCCCGAAGGTGGCCATGGCTTCGCAAGGCAATGCGATGGTCGTCTGGCAGCAATCGGACGGAGTGCGAGAGAGCATCTGGGCCAATCGGTTGACGTCTGGGGTGTGGGGCACGGCTCAGCTCATTGAGCTGGACGATGCAGGCGACGCTGCGGCCCCACACGTGGGCATCGATGCTCAGGGCAACGCAATAGCTGCCTGGCAGCAATCGGACGGAATTCGCACCAACATCTGGGCCAACCGCTACGAGTAGTCGCGCCAAGCAATGTCCCACAAGTGCCGATTGTGCGCAGTAGAGCCAACGCTGCAGCTGCTCATTCCTCGACCATGAGTGTCTCCGACCTTCGCGCCCCGGACGATGCGCACGGAGCGGGTGCGTTTGAGGTGCAGCGGTAGGCGGGCGAGCGTCAGCCTTAACGAAGGCGTGCACGTCGCGCCAGCTCGACAGCGCAGGTCCTAGTGCATCGATCAGTTTCATGCTTGCGTCGGGCAGATGAGGTCCGCTGTGAGAGGGGACCTTGCCGGGAAAAGTACCAGCAGAGGTGCCAGCAGCATTCTCATCGGGTTGCCAGTGATGCGTTTACCCTGATTTTTCTGGAGGCGCCGACTGGATTCGAACCAGCGAATGGAGGTTTTGCAAACCTCTGCCTTACCACTTGGCTACGGCGCCGCGAGTTGCCGTTTCTAGCGCTTCTGACAGCGCTTGTCACGCAGCGTTTTCATCCTAGCCAATGCCCGGGCTGGCGCGCCAGACCGGCCGTGGTACGCCACCCAGCATGACAACACAGGACTCTTTCGAGAGCCGGGTTACGATCCGCGCTGGAGGCCGTCAGGTGGTGATTCACCGCCTGGATGCACTGACCCGAGCGGGGTTCAAGGGCGTCGATACGCTGCCATATTCCATCCGCGTTCTGCTCGAGAACCTGCTTCGCTACGAAGATGGCAAGACCGTCACTCGAGAAGACATCGAGGCCGTTGCCAACTGGGACCCGAAGGCGACGCCCAGCACCGAGATAGCCTTCCGTCCGTCCCGTGTCTTGCTCCAGGACTTCACCGGAGTCCCGGCGGTTGTTGACCTCGCGGCGATGCGCGACCAGTTCGCGAAGATGGGTGGCGACCCGAGTCGCATCAACCCGTTGCAACCTGTGGACCTCGTCATCGACCATTCGGTGCAGGTCGATTCATACGGTTTGCTGCGCTCCTTCGAAGACAACGTGAAGCGCGAGTTCGAACGCAACCAGGAACGATATCAGTTCCTGAAGTGGGGGCAGAGCGCTTTCGAGAACATGCGCGTCGTCCCGCCGGGCACCGGCATCGTTCACCAGGTCAACCTCGAGTATTTGGCGAGCGTGGTCTTCACGCGCGAAGCCGACGGCCAATGCATCGCCTATCCCGATAGCCTCGTCGGCACCGATTCTCACACGACGATGATTAACGGACTCGGAGTGCTCGGATGGGGCGTCGGGGGAATCGAAGCTGAAGCCGCGATGCTCGGCCAACCGATCAGCATGCTCCTCCCACAGGTCGTCGGCTTCAAGCTGACCGGCAAGCTCCCCGAAGGCGCCACGGCAACAGACGCGGTTCTGACGGTTACCCAGATGCTTCGCGAAAAGGGCGTAGTCGGGAAGTTCGTCGAGTTCTACGGCGAAGGGATGGAAAACTTGGCGCTCCCGGACCGGGCCACCATCGCCAACATGGCGCCGGAGTACGGCGCGACGATGGGCTTTTTCCCCGTCGACAAGGAGACGCTCGACTATCTTCGCTTCAGCGGCCGTGACGAGGCGCACGTCGACGTCGTTGAGCGCGTTCTCAAAGAACAGGGTTTGTTCCACGAGGCCAGCGCGTCCGAGCCGCGGTTCACGGACACCCTCGCGCTCGACCTCGGTGAAGTGGTCCCTTCGATCGCCGGGCCTAAGCGTCCGCAAGATCGGATCGCACTCAAAGAATCGAAGCGCTCGTTCCAGAACGTCCTCCGGGGACTCGATGTATCCGCGGAACAAGGTGTCGAGGTCACGCGCGGTGATGAGACGTTCACCCTCAAGAACGGTGCAGTCGTGATTGCGGCAATCACCAGCTGCACGAACACCTCGAATCCCTCGGTGATGTTAGCCGCAGGCCTCGTGGCCAAGAAGGGGGTCGAGAAGGGTCTTCGCACGAAGCCCTGGGTGAAGACCAGCTTGGCGCCCGGCTCCCAAGTCGTCACCGAGTACCTCAACGCATCCGGTCTGAGCGACTATCTCGACATCCTGCGCTTCAACCTCGTCGGTTACGGCTGCACGACCTGTATCGGAAACTCGGGTCCGCTCGATCCGGAAATCGCGGAGGCGGTCAAAGCCCATGATCTGCTCGTGACCTCTGCTCTGAGTGGAAACCGCAACTTCGAAGGACGGGTCAATCCGCTGACCCGAGCCAACTATCTGGCGTCCCCGCCCCTCGTCGTCGCCTATGCGCTTGCAGGCACGATGAACATCGACTTCCAAACCGACCCCATCGGCCAAGACCTCGAGGGCAAAGACGTCTTTCTACGAGACATCTGGCCTTCGCATCGAGAGGTCACCGATGCGCTTCGCAATTCCGTCAAGAAGGAGCAGTTCGTCGAGCGCTATGCGGTCGTCCTCGATGGGCCGCCGCAGTGGCGCGAGGTGAGCTTCGAGCAGGCGGACCGTTACCAGTGGGTCCCAGACTCGACCTACGTACGCCTTCCTCCATTCTTCCAAGGGGTCGAGGCCGGCGAGCCGGCGCCGCCCAAGGACATCGAAGGGGCCCGGGTGCTTTGCTTGCTCGGCGACTCAGTCACGACCGATCACATCTCGCCTGCAGGCGCCATCGCGCTCGATAGCCCAGCCGCCAAGTACCTCGAGGAGCACGGGGTCGCGCCGCGTGATTTCAACAGCTACGGAAGCCGGCGAGGCAACCACGAAGTCATGATGCGAGGCACGTTCGCGAACATCCGACTTCGAAACCTCTTGGCACCCGGGACCGAGGGTGGCATCACCCGCTACCTGCCCAACAATGAGCAGACCAGCATCTACGATGCTTCGATGAGGTATCAGGCCGATGGCACGCCGCTCATCGTCGTAGCCGGAAAGGAGTACGGCACGGGCTCCTCGCGCGACTGGGCCGCCAAAGGCACGCTCCTCCTCGGCGTCCGCGCGGTCATCGCCGAAAGCTACGAGCGGATTCATCGATCCAATCTCATCGGCATGGGCGTCCTCCCGCTCGAATTCGAGGCAGGACAGGGGCGCAAGCCCTTGGGGCTTACCGGGGAAGAGACCTTCTCCATCACTGGGATTTCCGAGGGCCTGGTGCCCGGCAAGTTGCTCGCGGTGAAGACGGACACCGGGAAGTCCTTTACCGTGAAGGCCAGGATCGACACGCCGCAAGAGGTCGAATACTTCCAACATGGAGGCATCCTGCAGTACGTCTTGCGGCAGCTCGCCGCGCAGGGGTGAGCGACTGCCCAAAGCCTCATGTCACTCGTCTTCGTAATCTCTCCACCTCGAGCTGGGTCGACGCTGCTGCAGCGCATGATGGGCGCGCACGACGAGATCTTCACGCATCCCGAGCCGCACTTGATCACACCGCTCGCACACCTCGGCGTCTACGGCAACGTCGACAAGGCCCCCTACGATCACATCAACGCGGCCCAGGCGAACAAATCGTTCATCGAGGGATTGCCGCGCGGCGAGCAGGACTATCTCGACGCGCTCCGGGCGTACACCGACACGCTCTATGGCCGTATGCTGTCGACGAGCGACAGTAGCTACTTCCTCGACAAGACCCCGGCCAACGCGCTCGTGCTGCCGTTTTTGCAGCGCCTCTATCCAGACGCGAAGTACGTGGTGTTGACCAGGCATCCCCTGGCGGTCTTCAGCTCCTACGCCAACAGCTTCTTCGATGGTGACTGGCAGCGAGCGCATGCATTCAACCCGATTCTCGAACGCTACGTTCCGGCCGTAGCGTCATTTCTGCGGGAGCGCCCCGTTCCCTTGCTACACGTTGCCTACGAAGAATTGGTGACGGAGCCCGGAACGCAGCTCGAGCGGATCTTCGCGTTCCTGGGGCTCGAGAATGACCCTGAAGCGGTCGAGTATGGCAGGGCTGGCCCTGCGAAGAAGGGTATGGGCGATCCGATCACCGTCGATGGCGCGGATCGCCCGATGGCCGACAAGGTAGACAAATGGGCGAGCGAGCTCGCCCACGATCAAGACAAGCGTGTCCTGGCCGAGCAGATGATCGCGCGCATCGACCCGCTTGATCTAGAAGCCTGGCAGTGGCCTCCCGAAGCCCTCTGGGCGCCGATCGAGCTCGCGGGCGGCGGCCCGGCACCCAAGCCCGCACGCAACAGCTACACCTTCCAGCGTCGCATCATGCTCGCGCTCAAAAAAGACATCCACACTCGCGCCCACGGAAAGCTGGTGAAGCGCGTGAAGTACTATTGCGACGTCCTGCTCAGGGAGTAGAGCGGAGCCGAGCAATGATGACCTGCGACTCGGTTGCCATGCTAATCGGCTCCCCGTCAAAATCGCCATCATGCGATTCGACCTCGAAACCGTTGTAGAAGAGCAGGGCTTCGAGCTCTGCTGGAAAGAACTGCCGCTGGGTGAGTGGCGTGCAAAACGAGCGCCGGACTTCGTCGGGGTGCTCGAAGTCCATCACGACGGTTTGAACCTGCATCGCGGGGTCGTAGCTGAAGTATTCGCGGTAGCGGTAGCGCTCACCGTCGCGCGGGTGACGTACTTCGCCGCCGCGGTAGCCTCTCGATGGGTCTCGCGCCAGGCTGACCGGATCTGGGAGCAGGACGTCAAAGGCGAAGCGGCCTCCGCGTTCCAAGTGATGCCGAACCGTGGCGAAGCCTCGCTCGATCTCTTCGCGCGTGTAGAGGTGCATCCAGACGTTGAAGGGCGCGATCACCAGGGGGAACTTCCGGCGAAGCCGGAGGCGTTCGATGCTGCCCTCGCGTAGCTCGACTCTGTCCCTGATGGCGCGAGGCTGGCGCTCGAGTCGCTCGTAGGCTCGATCGAGCATGGGCACCATCGGCTCCACCCCGACAATCTCGATGCCTGCCTTGGCGATGGCAAGCGCGACCCGGCCGGTGCCCACTCCGAGCTCCAGAACGGGCCCTCCGTATCTAACCGCGAGCTCGGTGTAGAAGCGCACGTCGTGGCGCCGACGGCGGTAGGCCTGATCGTAGTAGCGACCGTCCTGGTAGTGCGCTGCCGATCCCGTCGCCCCAGATTCTGGTTTTCGCCTAGCCACGCGCGTCCATCAGATGGGTTGCAAGCTCGGCAAATCCGTGCCCGCGGTCACCATCGGTCACGTAGCGCGGAGGGACTGGAAGACGATCCAAATGCTCTCTCACGTTCGCAACACCGACGCTCTTGGGGAACCACGCAAAGGCGGCTGCGTCGTTGCCGCTGTCGCCCACGAAAACCCAGCGCTCGATCTCTTCACCGAGCTCCAGATCGAGCACTTCGCGAACAGCGCGCCTCACGCCTTCGGCTTTGTCCCAAGGGCCCGGGATCGCGTGCGCGTGTACCGTCGAGACCGAAGTGCGCGCCCCGATGGATTCGATGAGGTCGACGAGCGCGTCGATCTCCGCGCGAGGCACGGAGCGGGTCTCTCCGACGTCGAAGGCGAGATCGCAGCGGCGCAGCCGATGGTCGTTCGTGGTTTGCACCTGCGGCATCTCCGAGGCGACCTTTCGGCGAACGGCGTCGAGGAGCGAGGACTGCTTCTTGCGCTCGGCCTCACTACAGAAGTAGCCCTCGTGTGCCCCAGCCTCGTCGACCCAGGACCAGCCAGCACCATTCTCCCCAACCGCAACTCGTACAGGCCAGAGTCGAGCGATCACGTCGGCCCAGCCCAGAGGCCTGCCAGTCACCGCGACCAGCTCAAAGTCGGCGTCTGCCAAGCGGTGCATCGCGGCGTACGCACCTGGCTCGAGCACCCCATTTCGGGTCACCGTATCGTCCATATCGAAGACCAGGCCTCGAATACCACCCGGATCCAGCTCTCTATAGCTCTCCATCTTGGCTCCCCATACCACACCCCTGGGCTTGCAGACCCCCTCCGGGCGGCGTACCGTGGAAGGTAACGGGAGGGGATACCGTGCCCAATCTTGGATTCGGCGAGCTAGTCATCGTTTTTCTGATCGTGATGCTGATTTTCGGCGCCGGACGGCTGCCTCAAATTGGCGAAGGGCTCGGAAAGGCCATCCGCAACCTCAAGCGGGGTCTGAACACCGATGATGACATCGATGTGACCCCAACGGAGAAGCAGGTTCCCAAGCAGGCCGCCTCCCGCGCGGAGGACGCTGAGGTCGTCGACAAGGTCGAGTCGAAGTAGCCGTCAATCGCTTGGCGACTGAGGCCTTGCGGCCCGCATCTCGAGAATCGTCTTGCAGCTGAGCCTCAGCGCTGGGGCCAGCTCCGATGAGGTGGCTGCCTCCTTGAGCTCGGGCTTGCGCAACAGAGGAGCTAGCAAGAGCGCTGTGTCGAGTGGCGTATCGGGGTTGCGAACGATGGCGTGGCGCGGACGGTAGCGCACGACCCATCGTCGATTGCGGTGCACCGTTTGCAGCACATTCGGATCATTGGGTCGCGCAGCACAGATGCGTATGACGTCCTCTTCGGTGAGCGAAGGATTGTCGAGCAGAATGCGCACGACGTCCGGATGCGGATCTCGGACGACGCGCTGTATCAACGACCGCTCGTGCGTGCGAGCCAGCGACTTTCGTTCGCCGAGCGTCAGGGGCCGCCCCCGCCCGAAGTCTGGTATACGTTGATTGTCTTCGGCCATCACGTCGTCATCGATGCCCGGCATGATGAAGTCGGCTACCGGATGAAGCTCTGCGCGGCGCGCCGCCGTGCCGAGCGCTTCGCGACGCGGTTCCACTCGTGAATCAAAGAGCGCCCAACCGAACGCGAGAAACGCCATTTGCGCGTCTGCTCCACCAAGTGCCGCCCCGAGGTATGCATCGTGAAACAATTGGACGGCCTCCTCGTCTGACGAGGACTCCAGTCGTTCGCAGATGAGGCCGACACGCATGTGGATTTCTTCCAGGCGCGCCAGGCGTCGAAAGAGGTCCCTGAACGATGTTGCCTGCTCCACGGCCTAGGTGCCCCTCTGACCAGCCTAATGGGGGTATCCCAAAGTGCCAGCTTGACGCAGTGCGTCGCCGGGCTAGCCTGTTGCTACACATGCCAGAAGCGGAACAGATTCGGGTCATCAAGCGCTATGCGAATCGCAAGCTCTACGACACCCGCGACAGTCGCTACGTCACGCTCGACCGTATCGCTGAGCTGGTCCGCAACGGCGAAGAGGTCAAGATCCTCGACAACCGCTCGAAGAGCGACCTGACGAAGGTCACGCTCGCGCAGATCATCTATGAAGAGCAGAAGAGCGGAAACGCTACAGCCTGGTCGGTGCAAAGCCTCCGAGGCTTCATCCTGCAAGGACGCAAGAGGCTCCTGAATTCACTGAAAGAAGGGCCAGTGGGGAAGCTCGTCGGCCGTGCCGAGGAGCTCGGCACCGAGGTTTACAACGCCGCCGATGACCGCGTTCGTGCCGTCCTCGAGAGCGCGGCGGCCCACGTGAAGCAGCTACAAGGTGAAGTGCTCCGGCTTCAGAATCGAATCGAAGAGCTAGAGGCCAAGCTGCGCCAGGGTTCCCCAAAAGACGAGCCGCCTGATAGTGTGGAATAGTTCCTGGTCCGAGGGGTTCTAGGAGCAGGCATGCCGAAGAAATCGAAGAAAGTCGAGGCCCAGCGGCAGCTTTTCGAGACCGAGGCGCGACCCCATCTCGACATGCTCTACTCGATGGCGTTGCGCCTTACGCGTGCTCCAGTGGACGCCGAGGATCTCGTGCAGGACACCCTGGTACGGGCCTACCGCTTCTACGACCGTTTCGAGGCTGGGACGAACTTCAAGGCCTGGCTTTTGAAAATCCAGATGAACACCTTCGTCAACCGCTACCGCCGGGCGGCCCGCGAGAAGCAGGTATTCGATGGGCCGATGGCAACACCGGTGGGGGAAGGCGTGATGAGCCGCGCAAGCATGCGAGGGCTCACCGACCCAGTCGGCAATGCGGAACGGCGGCTGATCGCACAGGAGATCAGCCGCGCGTTCGATGAGCTTTCAGACGACGCGCGCGCCATGGTCATGCTCGCGGATGTCGAAGAGCTGTCGTACAAAGAAATCGCGGAGATTGTCGGCTGCCCGATCGGCACGGTCATGTCCAGGCTGCATCGGGCGCGTCAGCAGCTTCAGGGCTCACTACAGAAACACGCGGTGCAGCTCGGCATCATCGAAGCAGACGACAAAGTCGAAGATCCGATTCCACTCGAAGCGTTTCGTGCGCGAAAGGAGGCACGGTCATGAGCTGCAGGCTCGTGCGACGGCACCTCGGCGCTTTCGTTGACGGAGAGCTCGATCCAGCATCGCAGATCGAGTTCGAACGCCACCTGGACGCATGCCCGGGTTGTCAGGAGAATCTCGCGTTTGAACGCTCGTTGCGGCAACTGACCCGCGAGTCGATCGGTCCCGTTCAAGCGCCCGAGCATCTTTGGGGCCGAACGCTTCATCGCTTGGACGAGATCGACGCCACTCGGGCGGAGCGCACTTCGATCGAGGCGCGGCCAATGCGCTGGAGGCAGACCTGGCCGATCGCCGCGGCTGCGGCTGCGGTCCTCATCGTCGGTGGGGTCACGCGTTTGCCGGCCAGCACGGACTACCAGGGAGCTGGAATGCTCCAGGACGTGGTGAATCTGCATTCGCAGGCTCTGCCGTCGGACGTCCAAGCGGAAGCGCCGCAGGATGTCGTTCGCTACTTCCAAGGCAAGACCCCGTTTCCAGTGAAGCCGGCGCGGTTCGCCGAGCCGGACATGGTGTTCGTTGGCGCTCGCTACATCAAAGTCGGGGCCCATCCAGCCGCCGCCCTCTACTACATGCACGGCGGTCGCCGCGTCACCCTCCTGGTCTTCCAGTCCCCCGAGATTATGCGGAACGCTCACCGAATACATGTCGGTGGCCGTGAGCTTTACTATCACGATGTAGGCGGTAGCGTGGTGACGATCCGCCAGCAGGGAGGGGTCAATTACGCCTTTTTCGGAGACCTGGATCGCCCGGTGCTTTTCGAAATCGCGGCCAACGCCCTCGTCGCCGACTGAAACGTGCTCCCGGTCCTGCGTTTTGCCGCCTACACAACGTTGACAGCGCAGCCGCTGGGCCTCTATTCTCTTTTGATGGAGGCGTAAGTTTGCATGCGCCGAGGGCTCGGTTAGAAGCAGTTTCGTTCAAGGGACGAGATCGCTGCTAGCCTTGCCAGGGGAATCGAAGGGGAGACCAGATGTCGGAGGACAACATGTCGAGCGATTTGCCAAGCCGGGTCGGAGGGTCGACCGAAATCGACGACGAAATCGATGAGTTTGCAGAGACTGCCTTCGACGCGCTCTTGATCGGTGCCGAGGCCGGGCAGCCCTCCGAGAGCCCCGAGACCGCAGATGGCGTCGAGGCGCTGGAGCAGGGGACCGGCGAGTACGAGGACGTGGAGCTCGACGATGTGATCATGGTATCCGACGTTCCGCCCGATGAGATTTCGGACGCCACCACACCGCCGTCGGCACCGCCGCCGGGTTCCGTACGCCCCGCCGCCGCGCGACCTGCAACTGCGCCGCCCGCACCGTTCGAGGGAGCTGCAACGGCGCAGATAGAGGTTGCCCGATTGCGTTCGGAGATCTCCGGGCTCAAGGCAAAGCTCGCGGAATCATCTGGTGGCGTGTCCAGCCGCCAGTTCCTCGATCTTCGGGAAGCGCTCAACACGAAGGACAAACAGATTCTCGAGCTCCGCGATCAGGTGAGCGCGCGTGACAAAGAAATCATCGATCTCAGGGATCAGTCGATCCTCCTCGAGAGGGCGCGCGCTGATTTCGACGAGAAAACCGCCGAGCTCGAGCACTCCCTGTCGACGGCCCAGGAATCCATAGCCACCTTGACCGAGGACAAGGAGAGCGCGAACAAGCGGTACGAAGACATCAAGGGACGCTTCGAGCGCGAGAGCGCCAAGGCGCAAACCCTCGAGGCTGAGCTCGCACAAGAGCGTGAGGCTCGGGTAGCGGACGTCGAAGCCCTGAAGAACACGAATGACGCCGAGATGGCGAGGCTCCGAGTGGCGCAGGAAGAGGCCCTGGACCTTGCGAAGGCCGAAGGGGCAGCAGCGCTCGCGAATGCGCGGGAAGACGCCGAAGCGGCTTTGCACGCGGCCACGAGCGAGAAAGAAACCGCGCTAGCGTCGCTTCGTTCGGAGCTTGCCGACGCGCAAGCTAGTGCACTGGCTCAAGCCGCAGCAGCTGCAGATGCGGCCAGGCAGGCCGCGCTCGCTTCGCTGACCGAGGATCTGAAGACGGCTGCTTCGGCCAAGATGGCCGAGGCCGAGGCTCAGTGGCGGCGAACCATGGAAGAGCGCGAAGCCGCGCTTCAGGGCGAAAAGCAACTCGAAATCGAGACGCAGGAGCAAGAGCATTCGAAGCAACTCGCGACCTTGGGGCGCAAGCTTGCCGACATCGAGACCGAGCTCTCCGGCGCGCGCGAACGCGAGGCGATGAACGAAGAGCGCGCGATCGAGCTCGAAACCAAGCTGGCCGGAGTCACCACCGAGCTAGAAGGCACCAAGACCCTGTTGACCGAGACGCAAGGGATTCGAGATCGCTTCCAGGATGAGCTCGGCAGCGTCAAAGAAGCGCGCGACGGGCTCCAAGCGGAGCTTGACGCCAGCCGAACCAAGGTCGAGATCCTCGAAAGCAACAAGCGCGATTTGGAATCGCGTGTTGGCTCACTCGAGGCGGTGAAGTCACAGCTCGAATCGAAGCTGTCGATGGCCGTGGAAAAGATCGCCACCGACGACGAGCTTCTGTCGCGCGTGCGCAAAGCGATGGCCATTGGCCTCAGCTTGCTCGAAGAGCAAGAGAAGAATCGCTACGGAAACACTACCGACGAAATGGAGCGCGTTTCCGGGGACGCCGAGTAGGCGCGGGCTGCGTTGACGCCAAGCCGGGCACGCTCGGGGCGGCGTCTTCTTTCTCAACCAGACGTACGATCACACCGAGGTCGCGCTGCGCGAGTGGGGGCGGAGGAACCTCGCTCAACATCGCGAGGAAGGCGACCGCGTTCGGCGGTCGGCACTCGGGATCGGGAGCCAACAAGGACTCGATGGCATCGGCCATCCGCTCTGGGATCTGTGGGGCAGCCTCGTGCAAGAGCTCGTGGTGGCCATTGCGAGCTCGGTCCAGGGTTTGAATGTCGCTGCCTCCGTCGAAGGGCCGGTATCCCGCAAGGCACTCGTACAGGAGCACACCGAGCGAGAAGAGGTCGGAGCGCGCGCTGCACTGCCGGCCTAGCGCGTACTCGGGGGCCATGTAGGGGACATTACGTCCAAGCCTAAGAATATTTTACAAAGCTAATGAGTCCGGGGCTTTAGCGGGATCACATTCCCTTCGAGGCTGTGGGATCCCACTCCCACTCCCACACCAACCTCACTCGAAGCTCCCACAACGCGGTCGTAGACCCGTAACATCGCGGAATTCTTCTCATCGGCTTGGATGTGGGAATAGTGCCAGGTCATCGCCGAGTCCTCGTGACCCGTGATGCTGCGAACGACCTCCGCCCCGGTGACCTGTCGGAGGAGGTTATTGGCCGAGTGCCGGAGCCGGTGTGCCCCGCCCCGCCGTCTTGGGAGCCCAAGGGCCTCGACAGCCCGGTGAAGCACCGGATTGAAGCCGCTTGGGACATGGTGCGTCCCTCGCCGCGAACAGAAGACCAGATCCTCTCCCGTCCCATTCGGGCAGACC
This sequence comes from uncultured delta proteobacterium, assembly GCA_963699755.1. GTDB lineage: Bacteria > Myxococcota_A > Polyangia > Polyangiales > Houyiibacteriaceae > SG8-38. The sequence continues at coordinate 3,603 of CAVOVB010000010.1, read as the reverse complement.
CCAGACGGGCTCCCTTCGGTGTGCCCGCAAGACCGCATCGACGGCAGGGAGCAACGGAACCCGCCGCACGCTGCCGGTCTTTGTGGTGCTGACGTGCCCGCGCCATACGGACCTGGAGATCCGAATCTCGCGATTCTGCCAGTCAATGTCGCCCCACTGTAGGGCGGCAATCTCTCCAAAACGTGCGGCCGTGAACGTCAGCGTCAGCAGTAGCGGGTACCACCTTGGCTCATGCTCACGAACCCATCCCAAGATGGCCCTGAGCTCCTCGGGTCGAAAGTCGCGCGGCTCGTGCTCATCGAGCGAAACCTGCTTCGTTCGGCCGTATGGATCTCGAGGTAGTTCAAGCTCTTCGTGTGCGGATCGCAGTAGCGTCCGCAACACCCCGAGCCGACAGTTGACGGTTCGCGGTCTTCCGGGCTGCTGGTCACGCCAGCGGACGACATCGGTCGGATGGATCGCGTCGACGTAGTAGTCGCCGAGTTGCGGCAAAATGTGCAGATCAAGAATGCTTGCGTAATGCCTTCGTGTGCTGGGTTTCAGCTCGCGAAGTTTCGAACGCATCCACAATTCCGCGTATTCGCCGAGACGAAGACGAGACGCTTGCGTGTCGTTGGCGGCTTGGAGCTTGATCCGTAGCTCCTCCCGCTTCTGAAACGCCTCCGCCGTGTTCTTCGCCTCGATCATTCTCTCCGTGTCCTTCCGCTTTCCGGTCTTCGGACAAATGATGGTTGCTCGAATCTTGTACCGGCCGCGGCCGATACTCTTCACTCCCGGGTAACGCATGGCTCTCTCCTTTCGGCGCCCCGGGTGTTGCGTGTCGCCGGGCACTATAGCCGATTGCGCGATCCCTGAAGAACCTCTTTAGTTCGTCGACGTGGAACACCAGCTTATTTCGGGGTCCACGGCCACACGGTTTGAGCTGGCCCCGGTGCACAGCGGATCGGACGCCGTTCGGCGTCATGCCGAGGAAGGGCGCCACATCCTCGACCGTGTAGATCTCGCCTTCACCGAGGGAGCCAGCCATCAGCGCGTTTGCTTCCCTTGGGCAATGCGCTTCGTCCGCGCCTTCCGTGCAGTGCGAGCGGCTTCCCGAACCACCGACCGTGACCCGGGAATCGGGGCGTCCGCGAGAATCGTGAACCCTGGGTCCCTCCGCGGACGAGGCCGATCGTGAACCACGGTCATGCGAACCCATCTCTTGCCGGCGACTGGTTTGACTCAAGTCCGATATTCCTCTCTGCAGCCGAGCGCCGTCCATCTCCGTGCGATGAACGACTGCCTCCACTCCCTATTATCGGTTTTGCCCCCCAAAATGTTGTCCGGGGCATCCAGAGAGCGTCCTCAAGGTGCCGGAACCAAAAGCGATATCGAGAATTAGTGTCCCTGTGATCCACCTCACATCTGAGGGGGCAAGCTTTGGCGCGCGATTGTCCGAACGGACCGGAAGGCATCGGTGATCGCGATGCTCCGAAATCCGCATTGGACAGCGCGTAGAGGTTCGAGCAGGCCGTGTGCCGCATCATGCGGAAGAACACGTGGCGCTCAAATCCGGCCCGGGCCTCTCGATCGGCATGTCGAGATCGATGAGGCGATTCACTTCAACCATCGTGGTCGTAGGACGCTCCGCTCCGAAGAACTCCGAATTGGCACGGCCGCATTCCTCCCAGAGTTCGATGTCGGTGACGAACATTCGGGTGCGGACGACACGGCCGTTTCGTCGTCACTAAGACGCCGTATCGGGGACCCACGGGAGGTCTGTGATCCCCACATCGTGGCCCAGCTGCGAAAGCAGCGTGGTGACTTGGCCGCGGTGGTGGGTCTGATGGTTGAAGAGGTGCATCGCGAGCACGTACCGAGGGACAATCCTGCTCTTGCCGTACATCACGCTCACGAACTCGTACGGCGCCATCAGCGACGCGTTGTCTATCTCGCTTGCCCACTGGCCGATCTGGGCATCCGTATGCTGACGGCGGCGTTGAAGCTCCTCGAAATCGGCGATCATGGGTGCCCGGTAAGGCTCGATGCTGCTGTCCTCTTCGCGCAAGCGAATCAGCATTGCATCGTCCGCCCAAAGAATATGGTCAAGCGTGTGATGAATGCTACCGAAGAACGCACCTAGGTCTTTCTTGCGATCCGAATCCGTGATGGACTGGCATATCTCGTAGACTTTGCCGTTCATCCACCGATTGTAGCCCGCCATCTGCACAGCGTACGCGCGCCAGTCCATCCCACGCAGTGTAGTGTCGCCATGAACCTGCGAACAGGGGCGTCTTTCGCAACCTCAGCGGTTACACTCGCTCGAAGGCCGCCGCCCGATTTCAGCAAAGGCCCCAACGTTCCGCTAGCTCCCAATTTGCGTAGTTCTAGGCTCTCATGCCGACTCTCTCGGCCACGAGAAAGGTCGGTCGAAGCACGAATCCCTCAGCGTGCAATCCGTGTGCGAATCGTGCCACCGGGTGATACCCCAGGCCCATGATGCGCCTGGTCATCGCTCCGCTCAATTACTCCTCATGGTCCGTTCGCGCCTGGCTCGCACTCGACCATTCAGGCGCCGATTTCAAGACGCATGAGATAGCGCTCTTCGTCGATCCGGATTGGCGAGAAAAAGTTCTCCGGTTCTCGGGTGCGGGGAAGGTGCCGATTCTCATCGACGCCAATCTCAGTGTTCACGAGGCGCTGGCGATTTGCGAGTACGCGGCCGAACGGTTTCCCGCGGCCAAACTCTGGCCGGATGATCCTTCGCTTCGTGCACGCGCACGGGCGGTGAGCACCGAGATGAGCACTGGGTTTATGAGCATCCGAAACGAGATGGCGATGAACTACCGTGGTAGGTCGACTCGGTTCTCGCCTAGTGACGAGACCTCGCGCGAGATTGAACGCGTTCTCGACATCTGGAACGCGTCGCTCGCCACGTCACCAGGGCCGTACTTGTTCGGCGACTTCTCCATCGCCGATTGCATGTACGTGCCCGTCCTGAGTCGATTCCGAACTTACGGCGTGCCGCTTCAAGGCCAAGTTGCCAGATGGGAGGCGGGCATCTGGGAGCAACCTTCCGTTGCGAAGTGGACGAGGCTCGCGGAGAAGAGCATTGCAATCCCTAAGTACGACGCGCTCCTGTGAGTGGAACGCATGAGCCCTGCGCGATCATCAAATTCAAATTCTGGAGTCCAAAATGAACCCCACACGGTTCGGGAGTACGCGATGACGTTGTACGAAGGTGGTTGCCACTGCGGCGCGGTGCGTTACCGCGTCGCGGTTCGCGAAGCGAAAGCAGTCGAATGCAACTGTAGTATCTGCTCGAAGAAGGGGTTCATCCACGTCGTCGTCGACGAAGCGGACTTTGATCTTGTCCGCGGGCGCGACCACCTCACGACCTATACATTCGGTACGCATACGGCGAAGCACCACTTCTGTTCGACGTGCGGCATCCACTCCTTCTACAGGCCACGCTCCCACCCGAACGCAATCGACGTGAACCTCCGCTGCCTCGATGACGTGAACCTCGACGCGTTCAAGGTTCAACCCTTCGATGGGAAGCAGTGGGAAGAGGCCATCGACAAGCTGCGCTAGGAGCTCCTTGTCACTCCGCGAATCGTCCGC
>CAVOVB010000009.1:0-20577 GCA_963699755.1 uncultured delta proteobacterium | reverse complement strand
GGCTCAGCTGAATCGTCCGATCAACAGGTCCAACGCGACCATTCCGCACGAGCGCCTCAAGCCGCCCGTGCTGGAGGGTCCGGTTTCGCGTGTGGGTCCGCCGGACTCGCGTGATCGGGATCGGGCACCGGAGCCTCGGTGACCACGCTCAAGCGCGGAATCCTCCCGGAATCGCGCCAGGTTCGCCACGCGATTCCCAGGATTTGAGGATCGCGCACGAGATAGCGGTAGGCCAAGGCGCGCGGTTGGCGTATGAGCCGATAGAGCCACTCGAGCCCGTTGCGGGACATCCATGGAGGAGCTCGCTTCACGTTTCCAGCGATGAAATCGAGCGCCGCACCGCTGCCGATCGCGATTGCGGGCGCAAGCGCGGTTTTCCATCGATGCATGAGCAGCTCTTGCTTGGGACAGCCGAGCGCCACCACGACGATGTCCGCCCGAGCCTCGGCTATGCTCTGCAGAATGCGCTCACAGTGCTGAGGGTCCTGCTCGAATCCAAAGGCCGGAGATTCGATGCCGACGATACGGAGGTCGGGGTGCTTGCTGCACAATACCTTCGCCGCGTCTGCACCGACGCCCTCCTGAGCGCCGAGGAGGAATACGCGCCATCTTTCGCTTGCCGCCCTCTCGATGAGCAACGGAACGAAGTCGCTTCCCGAGATCTTTTCTGGAAACGGGTCGTTGATGATCCTCGAGAGCCAGACCAGTGGCTGCCCGTCGACCAGCGATAGGTCAGCCATTTGGTACGCAGCGACCAGCGCATCGGAATGCTCCGCCTGGACCACATGATCCACATTGGGCGTCACGATGTACCCGCCATTGCCTTCCGCGATCAAACGTTTGACCTGCTCCAGCGCTTCGGCAGAAGTGACGGAATGGGCGTATACGCGGCCCAGAGGAACTCGCTTCATCATGTGAACACCCGAAGTCTAGCCAGTTCTCGAGATGCTAATTCAAATCCACAAAAAGCGGACAAGACTCTCGTAAATTTGTGTAAGCGCCTGTAATCGCTATTGTATTGAAGCTCACTTCTGGGCCGCTCTGCCTGGACGAACTTCGGGGGCTCGAGGTCGGCGGCACTCGTCGATGGGTTCGGGCCGAACCTGTTCGGTGTCGGTGACCTCAGCTCAGCCTAGCTCGATTCGGTGTCGCGGCGTGAGGATCGCGTTCGTGGCCGAATCGTTGACCTGAGTGGCGGGCCAAACCACGCATCGGTCGAGGCTCACCCCTTCCGCGATCTCGACGTCAGCGCCAATCACGCTGCGACGAATCCGTGCGGAGGCGTTGAACGCGCCTGCTAGGATGCATCCGTTTCGCGGCGCGATCCCGGGCCAGGCAAACGAACCTGCGGCGAGCTGGAGATTCAGCCGATGGTACTCCGATACGGTTCCGAGATCGGCCCACGGCGACTCGTCGACGACCCCGAGCACTGGCGTCCCGGTATCGACCCAGTGCCGGTAGGCACTCCGGATGACGCAACCGGATTCCGGCATCGCTGAAAAGGCTTCCGGCGCGAGGATGTGAACACCGGTGAACATCAGCGTTCCCCGGACGCGCTCGTCCTCCGGGACCGCAAGCAGGCTTCGTACCCAGCCCTCCCGATCGATTCCGATCGCCCCGAAGCGCTCGGGCTCTTCACAACGACGCAGTATCATCGTGGCTACTGCGCCGCGGGCAAGGTGCTCAGCGCAGGCCTTGCGCAGGTCGGGCGAGAAGAGCGTGTCTGCATTCATGACAATCACGGAGCTTTGTGGGTCATCGAACAAATCGCGCGCTTTTCGGAGACCGCCGCCCGTCCCGAGAAGGGTCGTTTCGCGGGAAAACCGGAGCTCTACCCCTTCGGGACGAGCTGTTTTCAAGGTTCGCTCAACCAGCTCGGGGGCTTGGTGAGTGTTGGCGACTATCTTCCGCACCCCGCTTCGAGCCAAGTGTTCCATGGCAAACGCGGCAAGGGGCCGATTCGCGACTGGGACGATCGGCTTAGGGAGGAGGTCGGTGAGCGGCCGCAGGCGCGTCCCGAGTCCGGCTGCTAAGAGCATGGCTTGCACGGGGATATGGTATTCCCGACTCTGCAATCGGACCAAGCAACTTGGGACGACAGGGACCTCGTTGTGATCTGCAAGAGGGGGAGATGAAGAAGATCCTGCTGACCGGCGCCGCCGGGTTCATTGGGAGCAATACCGCGACTGCGTTGCTGCGCCGTGGGGATACCGTCGTAGGGGTCGACAACCTCAACGACTACTACGACCCGGCTCGCAAGCTGGCGAACTTAGAGGAAGTTCGGTCCACGGCACCGGAGCCGGACAAGTTCATTTTTCATCACACCGACATCCGTGATCAGGCAGCGATCGACACCCTGTGCGAGGAGCACGAATTCGACGTGATCGTCCACCTCGCTGCGATGGCAGGCGTCCGCGCTTCGATCGAAGACCCTAAGCTCTATTTCGACGTGAATCTCGGAGGCACGCTCAACCTGCTGGAGGCGGCGCGGCGGCATGGGCAGCCCTCGTTCGTGTTCGCCTCGACCTCGTCGGTCTACGGCCGCACGAAGGTCATCCCCTTCATCGAAAGCGACGGCGCCGACCGACCGCTGGCGCCCTACGCGGCGAGCAAGCGGGCTGCTGAGCTCCTTGGCTATTCTTATTTTCATCTGTTCGGGCAGAACTTCACCGCGCTTCGGTTCTTCACCGTCTACGGTCGCCGCGGCCGTCCCGACATGATGGCTTACAAGGTGCTGGACAATATTTTCGAAGGTGTCGAAGTCCCCCTGTACAATAACGGCCAGATGCACCGCGATTGGACCTACGTCGACGACATCGTTCGAGGCGTCCTCGCAGCGGCGGATCGGCCGCTCGGCTACGAGGTGATCAACCTCGGTCGAGGGAAGCCAACGCTTCTCGCCGATTTCGTACGGCTCATCGAGGAACAGGCGGGCAAGCGCTCGACTCTGATCGACAAGCCAATGCCCGCGGCGGACATCGAATATACCTACGCCAGCATCGACCGCGCGAAGGAGCTCCTCGACTACGAGCCCACGGTGACCGTCGAGCAGGGCGTGAAGCGGTTCTGGCATTGGTACCGGGACGCCGTCTTGGGAGCTCGGGCACCATGAGCCGGCTTCGGACACGCAGTTCGCAGTTCTTGATCGACGTTGCTGTCTTAATGCTCGCATTCTTGCTTGCGATGCTCGTCCGCTTCGATTGGAGCGTCCCGAGCAGGATGTTCCGGCAGCTGATGATCGTGATGCCTTACGTGGTGCTGTTGCAGTACTCGTTCCTCTCCGGTTTCGGGATCACTCGGTTTTCCTGGCGCTACATAAGCCTGCGTGACTCTGTACGAATCTTCGCTGCGATCGCCTCCGCCTCCGCCTCCCTTGTGGCCCTTCGGCTCGCGAGCCCAATTCTGGCCGACCGCTTACCGCTTGCGCGCTACGGCGTGGTACCGCTCGGGGTCTTGCTCGGCGACTTCGTCTTGGCGTTCATTGGGCTCACCGGCGTGAGAGCTCTTCGACGCATGCTCGGCGAGCGCACCGCCTCCAAACAACACCAGCGCTCGGAAAAACCTCAAGTGCCGACCTTGCTCGTTGGCGCCGGTCAGGGAGGAGTCCTTATCGCGCAGGAGATTTCGCGCCGCCCCGATCTTGGCATACTTCCGGTCGGGTTCGTCGATGACGATCCGGTCAAGCAAGGCGCAGTCATTCATGGGATCAAGGTTCAGGGGACCAGCAAGGACCTCTTGCGGGTCGCCGAACGGCACGGCGCGACGCAAGCGCTCATCACGATTTCGAGCGCGTCCGGGTCTGCGATCCGACAAATCACCGAGCGCTGCAAGGAGGCGGGCCTCGATGTGAAGATTGTGCCGGGCGCCTACGAAATCGTGGGTGGGCGCGTGAACCTCTCCCGCATCCGGGAAGTGGCCATTGAGGACCTTCTGCGCCGCGAGCCGGTGAAGCTTCAGTCCGAAATGGTCAGCGAGATCGTTCGAAGGCAGCCGGTACTGGTCACCGGAGCCGGTGGCAGCATCGGTTCGGAGCTCTGCCGTCAGCTAGCCGCCTGCCGCCCTTCCAGCCTCGTGCTCGTCGAGCAGTCGGAGAACGCCCTGTTCGAAATCCACTCCGAGCTTTGCACGCGCTTTCCGGCGCTGGAGATCGTCCCTTGCGTCGCCGATATCACCGACATGCCGCGTGTGACGCAGGTCTTCCGAGAGTACCGGCCGATGATCGTATTCCACGCTGCGGCCCACAAGCACGTGCCGATGATGGAATGGAATCCAATCGAAGCCGTGAAGAACAACGCGATTGGTACCCAGATTGTCGCCGACCTCGCCGACAAACTGGCGGTCGAGCGCTTCGTCATGATCTCGACCGACAAGGCAGTAAACCCGACCTCGGTGATGGGCGCGACCAAGCGGGCAGCGGAGCTCTACATACAAGCGCTCTCGACGAACAGCGCGACCCACTTCGCGACGGTGCGCTTCGGTAACGTGCTCGGTTCGGCGGGGAGCGTGATACCAATCTTCCGACGCCAGATTCAAGATGGTGGTCCGGTGACGGTGACGCATCCCGAGATGACGCGCTACTTCATGACCATTCCGGAAGCCGTGCAGCTGGTCACGCAGGCGGCCGCGCTGAGCCAAGGAGGCGAAACGTTCATCCTGGACATGGGGCAGCCGGTTCGCATCATCGACCTCGCTTATGATTTGATCAGGCTGAGCGGTCTCGAACCGGAGAAGGACATCGAGGTTCGCTTCACGGGCATCCGACCTGGCGAAAAGCTGTTCGAGGAGCTGTCGAACACGAGCGAGGGCATCGAACGAACGATACACCCGAAGATTTTCATTGGAACCTACGATTCGCCGCACCTGCCGTCGCTTCGAGCTCAGTTCGACACGCTCAGCGGGCTTTGCAGGACTGCCAATCCAGCCTTGATTCGCCAAGCCCTCGCGCAGCTCGTGCCCGAGTACGGAGACGAAAGTCTCGAAAGCGAGCCCCCCGCCCGGGCCAGCGAATCGTTCAGAGATTCCAAGCGCGTGGAGAGAGCGTGAAAATTCTAGTGACTGGCGGCGCCGGCTTCATCGGAAGTCATGTGGCAGAAGCAGCCCTCGAAGCAGGTCATGAGGTGCTCGTGGTCGATGACCTGAGCTCCGGTCGGAGGGACAACCTTCCGCCGCGCGCCGACTTCAGGCAGATCGACATTCGAAATCGCGATGCCTTTCGCAAGGCTGCGCTTCAGTTCGTACCTGACGCAATCAGTCACCACGCCGCGCAGGCGAGTGTAGCGATCAGCGTGAGAGAGCCTGTCTTGGATGCCGATGTGAACATTCTGGGGTCGCTGAACGTTGCCGAGGTCGCGCTCGAGTCCGAGAGCCGACTGGTTTTCTCGAGCACCGGCGGGGCGCTCTACGGGGAGGTTCCCGAGGGGCAAGTTGCGGCAGAGGGCTGGCCCGCAGTGCCATTGAGCCCCTACGCCTGCAGCAAGGCGAGCTTCGAGCTCTACCTCCAGGCCTACGGGCGGGCATCGGGATTGCCATACACCATCCTTCGGTACGGGAATGTGTACGGGCCCCGGCAAGACCCTCATGGGGAGGCGGGTGTCGTCGCGATTTTCTTGCGAAGACTGCTTCAGAAAGAGCCGATTCAGATCAACGCACGCAAGAAAGAAGGAGACGATGGCTGTGTTCGCGACTACGTGTACGTCCGAGATTCGGTTCGGGCGAACCTCGCGGCATTCGATGGCGCGCTCGACCGCCGCACCATCAACATAGCCACTGGAGTGGGGACTTCGACGCGCACGCTTGCCGAACGCCTGGTGGGCTTCGTCGGCGAGCCTGCTGTCGTCAACGATGGCGCATTTCGTCCGGGCGACTTGGAGCGATCGGTGCTCGATCCGTCGGTCATGATCTCGGTGCTCGGAGAACCGACCCCTCTGGAAAGCGGTCTGTCGGACACGGCGGAGTGGTTCCGCGAGGAGCTTCAATCGCGATGACTGAACGGATTGCGGTCATCGGTCTGGGCTATGTCGGGCTCCCCGTAGCCCTGGCGTTTGCCCGGAAGTTCGAGGACACGGTCGGGTTCGACCTGTCCGAGGCCAGGGTGAGCGCGCTCGCCCGGAGTGAGGACTGGACTGGCGAGGTGACCGAAGCCGAGTTACGCGAAAGCAGCCTGAAGCTCACCAGTGACCCGGCGGAGCTCCGCGGTTGTACTTTCTTCATCGTCGCCGTTCCGACGCCCATCGACTCGGACCGCCGCCCGGATCTCGGGCCGCTTCGCTCTGCAACTCGAATCGTAGGAAGCGCGATCGCACCAGGAGCCATCGTCGTATACGAGTCGACCGTCTATCCGGGGGTGACTGAGGAGCAATGCGGCCCGCTCCTCGCCGAAGCTTCCGGCTTGCAGCAATCGCGAGATTTCAAGCTTGGCTATTCGCCGGAGCGCATCAACCCGGGCGATAAGCTTCACACATTCGAGAAGATCATCAAAGTGGTTTCGGGTGAGGACACGGAGAGCTTGGAGCGAGTCGCGCGCGTGTACGAAGCTGTCGTAGACGCGGGCGTTCATCGCGCCTCTTCGATCAAAGTCGCCGAGGCCGCCAAGGTGATCGAAAACACCCAGCGTGACGTCAATATTGCGCTGATGAACGAGCTGGCGTTGATTTTCGATCGTCTGGACATCCCGACCCGGGACGTCCTCGAAGCTGCCGGCACCAAGTGGAACTTCTTGCGCTTCACGCCGGGTCTTGTCGGAGGGCATTGCATCGGCGTCGACCCTTACTATCTGACCGCCAAAGCAGAGGCCCTTGGCTATCATCCCGAGGTCATTCTGGCCGGCCGTCGTATCAACGACGACATGGGCAAGTACGTGGCTCAGCGAACCGTCAAGTTGCTTCGCAAGCAAGACCACCCGATCAAGGGCGCGCGCATTGGCGTGCTAGGGCTGACCTTCAAAGAGGATGTGCCGGACTTAAGGAACAGCCGGGTGCCGGACATCCTCGAGGAGCTCCGTGAGTACGGGATCGAACCCGTCGTCCACGATCCGATGGCATCCGCCGAAGAAGCGCTCCGAGAGTATGGCGTTGAGCTTCGGCCCTTCGATGCGCTCCGCGATCTCGATGGATTGATTCTCGCGGTGCCCCATCGGCAGTACCTGGACGAGCTCGACCGAATCGTCGCGAGCGTGCGAAGCGGTGGGGTGTTCGTCGACGTGAAGTCATTGCTTAACGCGGACCAGCGCCCAAGCCACCTGCTCTACTGGAGCCTCTGAGCCGCTAGAATACGCGCTCGGGGACGAAGATGATGTCCCCGGCCGCAACTTCGATGTCCGCTGCCTGACCCTTGGTCACCCGGTCCACCGGCACACGATAGCGAATGATCTCTTCGCCGACCCGCCGGGTCACGACCGTCCCGTCGCGGTCGGCCAGCGAGGAGAAGCCGCCGGCCATGCCGATCGCTTGCACGACCGTCATTCCGGGCACCAGCGCAAAAGCGCCTGGGTTCGACACGGCACCCATCACGCTCACGCGCTTCGATGCGTACTGTTCGACGTAGACCGAGACCTGCGGGTTCCGCAGAAAGTCTCGCTCGATGAGCCCGGTCTGGATTTTCTGCGCCACTTGGGTTGGCTCCAGGCCGCCGACGGAAACCGTGCCCAGGAGTGGGAAATTGATCGTGCCATCCGGGGCCACTTGGTGGCTCCCCGTCATCGCCTCCTCGCCGTAGACACGCACCGAAAACACGTCACCTGGCCCGAGGGTGGTGTCGTCGGTTGCAGGTGGCGGAACCTCGGTGGCTTGCAGGCCGCGCTTGCTACAGGCCGAAGAACCGAGCGCCAAGGGTAGGAGAATCGCGACTAATAGAATACGCGAATGCCAAGCCATGCATCAAACCTCTGATAGTCCGCAGTGGGATCGAGCAAGGGATCGGTTCCGAGGTACTGGAAGTCCGTGAAGTCAGCTAAGTAGGAGATCTCTGCGAAGAGGGCGAGCCAGGCCTTGAACCGATACTCGCCAAAGATCCCGGCGATGACACGAATGTCTTTTCGGTCTGGTTGGGTGCCGAGGAGCATGCCATCGGGATTCAGTGCCAGGCCGGATTTGTCGAACGAGACTGACGCCTTGAGGCCCAGCAGAAACGCCCCAGCTATGGTAAACCGCGTGGTCGCGTGTAGCCGGTTGATCGTGGTGAAGTTGCCAATGAAGGATGGAATGACGTCGCGGATGAAACCCGCGTTGAACCCGATGGTGGGTCGAGGTTGCCAGCGTGCGTCCACGCTGGCGATCACAGCGTCGAAGTCCTGCGCGATTTCGTAGAGCCCGACGGAGTATCCGATCATCGCAGTCATCGAGAACCTCTCCGTGATCGCGCCGTTGTACCCGATCGAGTTCGCGACACGATTGTTATCCGAGAGAAGCGTCGGTGAATCGAGGATCTCGTCCGGGTTTTTGAAAGTTTGGTGGGCGTAGTCGAAGCTGTAGACCAGCGCCGAATTCGGAAAAAACAGCCAACTCAACGAGGCGGGCACCCGATGGGTCATACTGTCCCCGTATTGGTAGACGCTCGCATCGAAGAACCCCAAGACGTTGGTGTAGCCGACGCGGCCCTCGAGCACCTGGCTCTTGCTACGGCCCACGAAATCGACCGAAGCCGTGTTGTGATTGAAGCCGTAGCTGATCGTCGTGCCCTCGAGGGTGTTCGGATCCGAAAACGGCCGTATCGTGCGTCGGAAGGTGTCGCGGACTTGCAGGGAGAAGACCGGAGACGGATTGTAGGAAAGGTCGATGTGCGCGTCACCGCCGAGGTTGTCGGGGATTCGGTCGATGAAGTAGTGGTAGTACCTCGCACCGAGGCCGCCACGAAACTGGATCTTCTGAGGCGCGGCTTTGTTCGTCTCGCCCTCGCTTTGCCGTTCAGCGCCCTCAGTGGCGACATCGAGATATCCCGTGAGCCGCAAGATGAACGAGTCTTCTTTTTGGGCATTCTGAAGGAACACGTTCGAATCGTAACCACCCTCGAGCGCGAGGCCCGGGTGCAAGACCATCCGTCCAACTTTGAAACCAGGGCCCTCACTGGCCGCACGATCGGCCAAGAAGTCCTGCGCGCGGGCGTTTGCCGGGATCCACGCTGCGCCCACGATGGCTAGAAAAGCCAGAGCAAGCTCTAACTTAGAGCAGTAGCGCATGATCCCTTGTTTCCCCCGCCCATCACCAACACCAATCGATTGGTTAGCTTACTCCACTCACCGGTGGCGGGATATACGGGATCGGCCAGTCCGGCACTGTGTAGATCACGGTAGGATTCTCATCGGGAGCGAACAGGTCGACTTCTTCTCTTACTTGCGTGTCGCCGGTTTCGAAAAGATCTTGCCCCACGCACTGGTTCGCCGCTTGGGCCAGGGCCTTGGACTTTTGGGATAGAACGCCGATCACGGTGAACTCGTGGTTACTGCCACCGATATCGCCCGTCGAAATCGCTTCGTTGAGCGCAGCCTGCCGGCGCTTCATGTTCTGAAGGCTCGCGTTGCACTGCTCGAGCTTGTCCTCGAGACAAGTCGCTCGAATGATGTCGCCTTCGCGCTTGGCACTTTTCATGGCTTCCGATTGGGCGTTGCAGCTCGAGGACGCGCTCGCGAAGGCGGCCTCGGCTGCCTTGGCCTGGTCGGCGGGCGAGAGTGCCTCTTCGGCAGCTTGAGCGCCAAGCGGTTCGACCCGGATGACCTCGACTGTCGAGTCGTTGGCATCCTGGGCTACGGCGTAGCCCAGGCTCCCTCCGACCAGCAGAGCTGTCAGAAACGCCTGACCTGTGGTTCCGATCCGTGCAAACATCAACGATCCCCTAAACTTGCGTCGATTATACCCCGCACTATTCTCGTGTCAATGCACTTGTAGTACAGTTAAGCAGGAAAAATATGAATCTGTCGTAGTTAGTTCTGAGGCTGGAAAACGAAGGGATAGCGGAAGGTTACGCTGCCCCCATCGGGCCCTGGGTTGAATCGGAAGCGACTGATGGTTCGCGTCACACAATCGGCGACGGCCGGGCTGCCGGTCGTATTCTCACTGGCCTTGGCGTCGGTCACGTTGCCTCGCTCCTGAATCGTGAAGGTCACGGTGACCTTGCCCGAAAGGTTCGGGTTCTTGCGGAGCTCGGACTCGTAGCAGCGCGTGATCGACTTGAGGCGCTGTTTGATCTGCCGTTGGACTAGAGCCTGATCGAACTCACCGCTCCCGCCAATGTCGCCACCGCTGCTCAGGCCGACGTCGCCGCGAACCTCTCGTTCTTGGATGGCTTGCCCTTCTTGGGCGGCCTTGCCTGCGCCCTGGCCCTTCTTCAGCGAGCCGAGACCTGCGCTCCGCCCGCTGCCACCGCCGCTTCGCGTTCGCAAAGTGCCGGCCTCGCTCTTGGTGGCCACGCCCACTCCGGACGCCTGCGCCAAGACATCCGCCGCGTTGCCGGTGACTGCACCCCCGGAGAGCACGTCGCCTAGAGCGCCGCCTGAGCCACCAAGCGCCCCGAGCAGCATCGCTTCGGCCTGCGCAGCAGCCTCTTGTGCGATGCGCGCCCGGCCTTCGGCGCTTTCACCCGCCTGCTCCGCTCCCACCGGCCCCTTGCCCGCGGCTTTCGATGGCTGCTTCTCGGGTGCCTTGCCCTCCGCTTCTTCTTTCTCTTCACCCTCGCCTTCTTCGACCAACTCTTCTTGGACTGTGGGCGGTTCGATGGGGGCTTCGAAAACCAAGCGCGCCAGGCTCTCGGGCACCTCCTGGGAGCCCTTGTCGACCTTCCAGTCGGCGTTCTCCATGTAGATGATGAAACCGAAGAACAGCATGTAAGAGAAGATCACCCAGGTCGTGAACGTCCAATCGATGTTCTTGACGAAACCGCGCTGGACCGCAGCCGGCAGCTGTGGCTTCGGGGTGATCGGTGGCGCCGCGACGAACTCGAAGAAGACCGTGAAATCGCCGATCTTGATGTTGCCACGCGATGTATCTGCAAGCTTGATTTGGAAGTGCGTTCCCGCGTTTCGGGCCGCGCCGGTATCGCGCAGGTGCTCGAGCTTCTGCACTCCGCCCGGAAGCGCGATCTTGCCGCTCATCTCGGAGGTGAAATTCAGGATGTAGTCGTCGCCAACCAACTGGAAGAGCTCGAAACGCGACTCGAGCTTTGCGGGGAGCGTCCCGGACCTGATGATGAGATGGTTTTTCGCAGCGGTACCAATCGAGACGGTTTCACGCCTGCGCACGATGCGCTCTTCGACGATCTTCTTGTCTCGAAAGAGGCCAACGCGCAGCACCTTCGAACCCGATTGCTTCCCCGGCACGGCTTGCATCGCCTGCGTCATCGCGCCCGGACGGCTTCCCTGCTTTGGACTCTGCGGCTCGGCCATTAGAAAGGCTCCTTCTGCACGCTGCGGACCACTTTGCGCAGAAAGCTCGTGCGCAACTCGAGCACTTCATAGCCCAAGTTGGAGCGGTTCAGAATGTAAAAGGCGTTGGGCTTTTGCACCCGGCCCTCGATGACGATTTCCTCAAGCTGGATGACGCGTGGTTGACGCTTCTTGGCACCCTGGGCGAGCGTCGCGCTGCTTGTCGCCATGATGAAAAGCAGGGAGAGCAGAATGGTCGAAGTCGCACGTTTCATGAGGCGCCTCCCTGTTCACGTTCAATCAAACGTCTCGCTCGTTTCATCAGCCGATCCAAGTCACGAAGGTACTCGGCGGATTGATCGTCCTTAGGCAAGCGCGGCCCCATTTCGCTCCGGTAGCGATTTAGCTCGTCGACCGCTTTCTGGTAGGCAGTGAGCTCATCGAGCCCTGGAAAGTCTCCGGCCGCCGAAAGGAAGAGCAGGCCGAGCCCGTAGTGCGCTTCGGGCAGTTTCGACTGCAGCTCGAGCGCCCTCCGGTACGCGCTCTGCGCCGCTGTCCACTGCTTGGTTGCCCGGTATGCGTCTCCTAGGTTGAGGTGGACGGCCGGAAGAGTCGGCACGAGGCGTTCCGCAGCCTGGAAGTGCGAGAGAGCACCGGAATAGTTGCCGCCTGCCAGGAGCTGAATTCCGAGCGCCATCTGCGCCTCTGCGTAGCTCGGGCGCAGTCGAACGGCACGCTCGTAGGCCGCCATGGCTTCGCGCAGGCGCCCTGGCTCCGTCTTGAGTCTCTCACCGTCCAAGAAATGAAGCTCCGCGACCTGTGGTTCGAGCTGGAGTGCCTGGTCGAGGATCGAATCCGCAAGCTCTTCGCGGCCCTGTGCGCGGCTCGCCTTCGAGAGTGCGATCAGCGCAGGCACGAATCGCTCGTCGCACTTGAGCGCGCGTCTTGCGGCCATCCAGGCTTCGTCATAGCGCCGGGTTTCGACCAACACCTCCGCATAGAGCGCCTGCATCTCGAGGTTGGCACGATACTGATTGGCGAGCGGCTCGACTGTCGCCACCGCCGCCTGCACTTGGCCTCGACGAATCTGGATCGTCGAGATGCCGCGCGCCGCTGGCTCGTAGTCGGGGAGTAGGCGCAGCGCGCGTTGATAGTAGTCCACCGCGTCGCGTTCGTTGCCGGCTCTGTCGGCGAGCACACCCAAATTGTAGAGCGCCGGGTAGGCGTTGGCGTCCCGATTGAGAGCGGCCTTGAATTCCGATTCGGCAGCTCTGCTGTCGCCCGCGGTGGCCGCGGTCACCCCTTTGTCGAAGGCTTTCTTGGCCTTCGAAGACATCGTCGGGCGAGCCGCCCGGCGGCACTGCTCCGCCTGCGTTGCCCCCCAAGGGCTCTGCTCTTGGACGGGCACTGTCCCATCCACCGAGGCTCCCTCCCGATCGCCTCGGGCCGGTACCTCCGCGCCCGAGCTCGACTCGAGGCCGACCGGCTCCGAGGCCGGCGAACCCTTGCAGCCGTAGGAGGCGAAGAGCATCGCAGCGATGACGGCAGCTGTCTGTAGCCAGATGCGCATCAGTCGTTCTCCTTTCTGATAGCAGGTGGGGCGATTCCTGGTCGAATCTCCAGCGGTTTGCCTCTTGGCGAGCGCGCGAATTCGCCGGGAGTATAGCCCTGGAAGGTGGCGTCGCTGGCTTGGGCCTCTGCGATGCACTCGGCGATGCGTTCGTCGCCATAGGCTTGTAGCCGATCGATGGCCAGTCGGGTGTACTCGTCGTCGAAGCTACCGGCCCGGCCCGCACGAGCCGCCAGTGCGTAGCGCGCCACGGCAAAGCACTCGACCGGACGAACCTGCGCGTCGAGTACCTGACGAACCTTGTCCTCGAAGTCGAGCTGGTACTCCTCGCGCTCGTCTTCGTCGGCCTTGCGAAGCACGCGCTCCAGATCGGTTGGGATCACCACTGGGGCGTTCAGAATCGAACGCGCCAAGATTTCATACGCACGACCCTGGCGCACGTAAGACGCAATCGTCCAGCGCGGGCGACGGTATCCAAAGATCGGCTCATAGCCGTTCGCAACGGATTGGGCCTGGGTGGAGCCGCTGCTCATCTGCTTGGTGATGGTGTTGATGTAGGCTTCGACCGTCTTGGGCTTTCCAGGCTTGATCTGGAAATTCGCGAAGCTGGCAAGCTTGCTGTCGACGAGAATGAAGCGTGCCTCCGCAGCGTACCCGGCTGCGATCGAAGCGGCGGGTTGTCCGGTGCGCTCGTACGCCGTCGTGACGTCATTGAGCGCGCTTCGATAGTCGCCCATGCGGCCGCGCGCCTTCCAGGACTGGGCGATCCGCCAGTAGGCTTGAACCACCAGGTCGCCGGCCGCTCCGTCGTTGCCATAGGCCCTGATGAACTCTTGCATGCCCTTGATGGCCTGCGGGTAGCGCTTCTGCTTGTAGGCCATCTCCGCGATTCGATAGAGCGCGTTTCGCTTTGTCGCTTGGTCGCCGACGGTGGTGTAGACGCGGCGGTAGTATTGGGTCGCTTCGGGATATCGCTGAAGCTGTTCGAGCAAAATGGCCGAGTTGACGAGCCCGTCGGCGCGCTTGCTCTGAACCTCGGGATCGGCCGACTCGGCGAAGCGCCGTGAATCCGCCAGCACCCGGTAGTTGTCGACCGCACGGTCGAAATCGAAGTTACGGCTCGCCGTGTACGCAAGCTTGAAATGGGCGTTGGCAAGGATCGCGTCGAGGCTTTGTTGCTCCTCGGCGTCAGCCGCTTCGCGGGGCCCGACCTCGTCGATGATGCGCTGATAGAGCTGTCCGGCGGAGTCGAAACGGTTGGTAGCCTCGAGCGCAAGAGCTGCGTATTCGAGTGCGAGCGGCGCCTGCCTGTCGTTCGGGTTGCTGTTGACCGCAGCCAGCAACATCGTGGCAGACTGCTCGTACAGACGATCGCTCTCGGTGCCGGTCGTCTGGCCAGCCCGCTTGTACACGTCTAGGGCGTCCTGATACACGAGCGCGTTCAGGTCTGCTCCCGCGCGACAGATGGGCTTGTCGCGGTTGGCGGGCTTGCTGCAATCGACGGCGGCGGCGCTTGCCGAGAAGGTGCAGCCCCGCTCCTGGATGTCGGTTGCGAGGCGCCGGATCTCTTGGCTGTCTTGTTTGGCCATCGCCATTGCGCGGAGGTTCTCCCAGGCGATTTGGCCGGTCGCATCGGCCTCCGCGCCAGAGCAGCCTTCTTCGTAGATTCGCGTGAAGCGGCTCTCGGCCTGAGGCCAGTAGCCGTACCAGTAGAGAAGCAACGCGTTGTTGTAGTCGTAGGCGGTGCGGACCCCTTCGGTGTCGCGCTGGGGGCTCACTCGGCTGAGGTAGATCTCCCTCGCGCGCGCGAGCCGTTGCACGGTCTCGGGCATCGCAATGGGCTGCACCCTAGGCGGGTCACCGACGGGCAGCGGAGCTTCGTCGCGAATGACCAAGCGTCCCTCTTCGACATCACGGTCGGCGATGCGATTCAAGGATTCGACCACGCGTCGTGCGGACTCGGCGAGGTAGCTGTCGTCCACGTTCGAATCTCGAACCTCGGCGTACTCGGTGGCCGCCTGCTCATAGTTCTTCGACCAGTAGAGGGCGTCGGCGAGGTTGTAGTGAAGCTCGTAGCCCTGGGGGTTGTTGGGATAGCGTTCGAGGTAGCTGCGATACGCGTTGGCGGCCAAGCCATACTCATCTTGCGAGTCGCGACAGAGCTTCACGTTGCGCTCTTGCACGCACCTCTGACGTAGACGCTGAGCCGCCTGATGGTGGTGAATCGCGGTGACGATGAGTGCGGTCTCGGCAAGCTGCTCCGCGTTCCGCTGCTCCGCAGGACGATCCATGTTGGCATTCCACCAGGGACTGCCTTGAACGTATTGCGCAAGCTCGGAACGCGCGGCGATGGCGTCCTCGAACTCGTTGTGCATCTGATGGGCGACCGCGATCTGGTCGAGCACCTCGGGCGCCCGGTGATGGTTGGGCCACTTCGACAGGGCCAAGCGCCAGGCTGCGATGGCCTCTGGGTACTTCGCTTCGTCGAAGTAAACCTGTCCGAGCTGCAAATAGACCTCGGGCGTCCAGGGCCGGTCTTGCGGAAGGAGGGAAGCGTCTTGGATGCGCTCGATGCCCGTCGGTCGGCCCTCGACAGCATCGGGAACCTGATTCTCGTTCCAGTCGTCGTACGCGAACGCTATGCCGAGGTATTCGATCGCTTCGGGCCGAAGCTCCGAACCGGCCTTGCCTGTCGCTATCTGCGTGTCGTCCGACCATTGGACCAACTTGCCGAAGTTCCGGATCGCCTCTGGGTAGCGGCTCGCGCGATAGTAGGCCCAGGCGACTTTGTAGAGCGCGAGGTTGTAGTTGCGGTCGTCGCTGTTTTCGAGGATGCGCCCGTACGCCGCGATCGAAAGATCCAGCGCGTTGTCGCCTCCGAAATCATCGAAGTGGTACTCGCCGATTCGGAACCAGGTTTCGCTGACGAAGCGGGCCTCCGGCGAGATGGGCTCACAGCGCGCGTAACTATCGACGAATGCCCCGCGGACGGAGGCGCCTAGCGGGCGTCCGTCGAGGGTCAGCGCCGGATACTTGGCTTGCGCGCCGAGCGACGCGTCTGCGGGCGGCGGGCGCCAATCCGGATCGTAGTCGTAGCTGTCGGCACAGACGAGTGCGAGCCAGGCAGCGAGTGCTTCCTCCGGGCGCCCCATCTCGTTCAGGGTGTAGCCGATCAGGTAGTAGACGCCGTCCGAGCGCTCATAGTCGGGAAAGCGACGTGCCAGGTCCTTGTAGATCAGCACCGTCGGCGTGAAGTCCGGTGCGCTTGGGAGGCTGTCTTCGGCGGTGGGGTCGCCAGCTTCGCGGGCTGCCTGCGCTTGGTCATAGCGATTTTGGAACTCCAGTGCGCTGCGCTCGAAGTAGAGCTCGCCCAGCCGGAACATCGCGTCCGGAGTGTACTTGGGGTGGTGCGGATAGCGGCCTAGGAACTCCTCGAAGACCCGGATCGAATCTTCGCGGGCCTCGTTGAGCTCGCGCTCCTCCGCTTCGAGTTGCTCGCCGTACCAACGGTCGCGTTCGCGGCGCTGCTGAAGATACTCCCGATAAACGAGCGAGGTGACGGTCGAGCGAAAAGTATCGCCGGTTTCGCTGAAGCGTTCGACCTCTTCTTCGAGTTGCCGCAGCGCTTCGAGTTGCTGTTCGGTTGGCGGAGGGCGTTCGTCCACGATGCGTTTGCCCGTGTCCTGCAGGAACGGCGGCAGGCTAACGTCCGTCGCGCCTTCCCATGGGGCTGCACCCTCTTCGGGCTTCGCGCCCGACTCTTGCGCAGTGGCGGGACTCGACACTGCCGAAAGCCATAAGCAAGACGTGAATAACGTTGCGTGCAAGAGCCACGACGCGAGCTGGTGGCGCTTGGTCATGGCGCGCCCTCGCCGCCTTGTTGTTGATCCATGACGTCGCGGAACTCGTCGTCCAGGGATTGAAGCTCGCGTGCCCGCTCACGGGTCAGGGTGTCGATGCGGACCCGGTGGTCTTCGCGCCGCGCCCAGGAAACGTCGATCTTGCCAACGTCCGCGCGCAACACCAGATCATAGAAGCGGTCGTGGATGCGGTTGAAGTTGAGATAACTGATCGCGCCGACCACGTCCTCGGTCTCGCTTTCGAGCGAGCCGAGTGCCGCCCGGTAGCGACGCAGGTTCGCGGTTTCTTGGTCGACCGTCGATAGCATCCGAGAGACGCGTCGCCGTACCACCTCTGCGATTTCGGCGTCACGCTGATCGAGTTGGTGCTCGACAGCGGCCACGCGACCGAACGCAGCGTCGTATTCGCGGCCAGCAGACCCTGCAAGCTGGCGCTCGCGTTCGACCAGCCCGATGAACTCTTTTCGCTCGGCGTCATCGGCCTGATATCGCCGGTCGCCCACTCCCACCTGGAGCCGGCCGACTTCCAGGCGACGCCGAATCCAAATCAGCTGTTCCTCGTAGTCCTTGATTTCCGCTTCGCGCTCGGCGAGCTGCGCCTCGATCGCTCCGGGATCGACCTTCTGAGGATCGACTGCTGGTAGGCTTGCCCTGGAGGCGACGATTCGGGCCTCGAGGCCCAAAATTTCGACCCGGAGCGCCTGTAGATCGCGTTCAGCAGCCCTGAACTCTTCGAGTGCTTCCATGTCGCGGTCGACGAAATCCTCCGTCTCGGCCGGCATCTTCAGCAGCTTCGCCTGGGCCTCCTGGCGCCGCGCGCGAAGACGCTCGACTTCACCCGGGCGACTGCCTCGGGCGCGCGCCTCCGAATCGATGATCGTGCCGCGGGCCCGTGCCGCTCGGTTCCGAAGGCCTGTCGTCCTTTCTCGCTTTCGGCGAAGGTCGGCGAACACGCTAACGTGGTTGGGTGCGCTCAGAACTGCCGTGATCCGCTCTGCGACCTCCTCCGTCTCTCGGACGAGCTGCTTGGCTTCGCTGAGGTCGGCAAGCGCTTCGAGCGCTCGCTCATAGTCTCCTTCCAGGTCGATCCAGCGCCGTGCCGCCTCGGGAAGGAAGTCATCGATATCGAAATCGTCGAGGTTTTCACGGACAACTCTTCGGAAGTACTCTTGAAGATCAGGGTGCGCGAGTTGCTTGGCCGCCAGCGCGTCACGAATGGGACCGAAGGTCGAGCGCACCTCGTCGAAGACGACCTCCGCTTCGTCGTAACGGCCGGCACGCGCCAGGAGGTCGCCGCGCAACACCTTGCCATCCGCATTGAGCGGGCTGTCCGGCGCGGCGACCGAGAGGACTTCGAGCGCGCGCTCCGCTTGAACAGCGTCGCCCATGCGTATGTACGTCCAGGCGAGCTCGAAGAGCGCTTCATCAAATAGAGTGGAGGTCTGCTCGATCGCCCGATAGGCCTCGACGGCCTGCTCCAGTTGCTCGGTTTCGTAGTAGAGCCGCCCGAGGGCAAGATAGGTCAACTCGACGACCTCACGCTCCTTGTCGTTGGCTGGCTCCTGGCCAAGGACGACGTAGAACGCGGCAATGGCGTCGAGGTACTCTCCACGGAGGGTGTCAATGGTGCCGACGAAATACTTGGAGCGCAGTGAGAATTCCGTGCCACTCGGAATCGCGATGAAGCCTCTGCGGGCCTGCTCGAGGCGGTCTTGGTCGACGACTCGGATCGCGGCGTTGGTCGGTGCGTTGAGCAAGTCGTCGACGGGTACGGCCCGGTTGTACAAGTACTTCGCTCGGAAGTAGGCGGTGCTGACTGAGAGCGTCGAGGACGACAGAGCCTCGAGGCGCGAGAAGTAGCGGTCGACCTCGCGAAAATCGCGAGTGCGGATTGCAATCTGGATCAGGCGGCTCAGCGACGGCTGCAGGTACGGGGAGAACGTTGGCTCTGTGCTGCGATCGATCACCTCAACGTAGCGGCGCTGCGCGCCCAAGTAGTCGTCGGCAAGGAACAGGGACTCGCCGAGGAGAAACAGTGCTTCCGGATATGCACGATGGCTTGGGTAGTGCTCGACGACGTCGGTCAGAAGAATGGCGGCGCGGAGGTAGTCTTCGAGCCTGAGGTAGAGCTCGCCGTCTGTGAGGCGTTCCTCTACGAACGTTTCACTCTTCCGATCGTCGGGCGGGATGCGATCGGCGAGCAATCGCTGCGCTTCCGCTTCGAGCTCGAAGAGCTCGCGGTTCGCGGCGGCGAGATCCTGCGCTACGGCATGAGGCGCAGCGGATGCGATGAGGCCGATGGCCAGGAACAAACCCGGCCAAGTTCTTCGCGCGCGCCCCCTGCCTAGTGTCGGTGAGGGCGGCGATACCGTCGCGCCGCCAGGTCGCATTACCGATCGCCCTCACCGCTCGCGTCGGGTCGAATCTGACGCTCGACCCGCTCGATGTAACGGACCGCCGGTCGCTCTTCGAGCGGCGTGGTCGGACCACCCTTTTCGAAGCCCACCACGTGGACCGTCGAGACGCGGCCTTCGGGCACGGTAAAGGTGTAAGTGGAGCGCACCTTGAAGCGATACCCCTTCAAGTAGGCAAAGACCCCGTAGCCGTGTCCTCGGTACTCGAGGTTGACGGTGAGCGTGTGCTCACCGGGAACGATGCTTCCGTTGTAAACCTCGAACTCTTTTTGATCGCCGAGCGTTCCCTCTTCGTCGGCCTTGGTGAAGATCGGCGCGCCATCGAGCGCGTAGACCACCCTGACCAGCTTGTACGACTGAGACATACGGTTCTCATGCACGATGACCGATTGGCCGCCGCCGACGACTCCCTCGAGCACCGTCTCAGCGAGCAACGAGAGCCTAGCTTTCGAGCGAAAAATCTGTTCCTTCAGCTCGTTGATTCGCTGCTCGAGATCCCGAAGGCGCACTGCGTAGGTGCCTGCGTCGATTGGCTTGCTGGGGGCGTTTGGGATGGCCTCCTCGGCGGCGGTGGAAACTTCGCTATCGCTGGCCAACGGCAGTGCCTTCTCGGGCTGTGCCGCCGCGATGGCGCCCCCCAACCAAATGCACGCCCCTATAACTGAGAGCGCAACTGTCCTGCGCATCGCAATTCCCCTCTAAGTGACTACCATCTGAAGCGAAATTGCCCCTGCGGCGGTCCGAGAGCTTATACCGCAGCGCGAGCGCCTCGGTCAATGAACGTCGGCTGCAATTCTGACTAGTCGCGATCGCCGAGAAGCCCTGCATTGTCCTTCACTTGCGCCGGGGCGATCGTCCGGCGGATGGGCCCTCAGCGGCGGAGCCGGTCCAGCAGCGCCCGCCAGCTCGAATTGCGCTTCTTCGCGGCCCGGCTGGCCAAATTCCGGGCTTCGGCCAGGGCTTCGGCCAAATCGGACGAGATCTGCAAGGCGTCCAGAGGAACACGCGCATCCGCCGCGGCCGCCCTCCAGCGTCGGTCCACGCCGGTGAACACGCAGTCGCCACCCAGCATTTTGGCGACTTCGTCGGCTGCGAAGATCGCAATGGCGCGTTCTCGGTTCGGCTCGCCAAGCTGGCTGAGGTCGACGATCGCCAGCTCGACATCGGCATCGAGCATGGCACGTCCGAGCGCGTCGACGCATTTGCTCAGGACCGTTGGCTCGTGAACACCCGAAATGATCAGCGCAAAGCTCATCTGGTCGATCCTCAAGGGTTTCGAAGAAGCCGCGGCGCGCTCGTTGGCGATCTGGCGACCCTCTCTTCTTGCCTGAGGCACCAATCCCTCGACCGCAGCCGCGACGGCGTGTTGGGCAAACCCTTCGA
>CAVOVB010000008.1:0-211637 GCA_963699755.1 uncultured delta proteobacterium | reverse complement strand
TTCTCGCATTCCTCAGCGGTTTCGCCGCCTTGAGAACGCTGGTGCCTCAGCCGCGCAACTTTTCGGGGAGCAAAACCGATAACAGGATGTCGGGAAGGAGATATCGGTGAACAGTCGTGGTTCAAGAGCAGAGCGCGCGTCAGTCGACCAACGCGCGGTTCAGTTAACGGGAGACACCGTCGGAAGAATCATCAGTGATCCGCGCTGCCTCGAACACGCAGTGTTTCGACGCATAGGACACAGGTTCGAACATGAGTGAGCCCGCGCGCCGCTCTCCTCTTGTCACGCGGGCTGAGGCGATGGAGTATCTGCGAGTGAGCCCGCGAGGATTCGACCGGCATGTGCGACCCCACGTGCCCGCGGTCACGATTGGCAACCGCATCTTTTTTAGAAAGGAGGAACTCGATCGATGGCTCGAAAAGCAGAGGGTCCAACCCTTCAGCGAGACCCGCGGACGAATAAGCTCATCGCGCAGTTTCGGATCGCCGGTCGCAAGTACCGGCGATCGACAGGATGCACTGACAAGGCTGAGGCGAAAATCGAAGCGAACCGCATCTACCGAGAGGAAGTCGCCCGCGGGACACGGAAGCTAAGGGGAAATCCGAACATCGCCGAGCTCTTTGACCAGTGGCTCGATGACATCGACGGGACCGTGTCGGAGCGGTACTGGACGACGCAAGCAAAGCGCACGGTCGTCTTGGCCGAGCGCTTCGTGTTCGTGTCCGACGTGACTCCGAAGGCGGTCCGCGACTTCATCAAGGAGCGACTGCAATCGGTCACCGCGTCCACCGTTAGGCGTGACCTAGTCCCGCTTCGCGAGTGCATGCGGTGGGCGTTCGATGAGGAACTGATCGACCAGCCGGTGTTCATTCCTCTTCCGAAGAAGAGAGCGAGAGGGAACGCCGGCGATCGACACACGGCGGGTTGGGTTGACGGACGCGCAGGTTGAAGCGCTGCTTCGTGCGCTTCCCAGCCGCACGCGCAAGGGGCATCCAATCCGCGATGTATTCACGGTCGCCTGGGACACCGGGCTACGCCACGATGGAATCTTCCGTCTCGAGGCTGGCCGCCATTTCCGCAGGGACCGTAAGACGCTGCAAGTCACGAAGGACATCGACAAGAACGCCTACGAGCGCGAGCTACCCCTGACCGACCGAGCCTACGAATCGCTTGCGGCCCAAGGCGTCGACATCGGCCCGATCTTTCCGCGCTGGGACTACCGGAAGACCCTCCGCACGGCAGCCAAGACGCTTGGCCTTGACCCGGACGACCTCAAGTCCCTGGATCTCTGGGGTTTTCGCCACGCTTCGTCCGGCGATGTTGCCTGAAAGAGTGGACATTTGAGCGGTTTGGCGTATATGGCGGGCCGCACCGACGAGCACGACTCGAGTCGGTGCATCACCCGCAGATCGACGACGCACACGAGGTAATGAACGAGCGATTTCCTCCATTCGGCACACGAACTGGCACACGGGCCACGGAGAGCGATGGGGAATCAATGAAAATACGAATGGGATTTCGGGTACTTGGGCTGTTAGCTCAGTTGGTAGAGCAGCGGACTTTTAATCCGACGGTCCAGGGTTCGATCCCCTGACGGCCCACCCTAGAGGCGCAAGCCTCACTTGCTTATTGTCCCCATCGTCTAGTGGCCCAGGACCCCGGCCTTTCACGCCGGTAACCGGAGTTCAAACCTCCGTGGGGACGCCGGCCCCGAGATCACGAATGGTCTCGGGGCCTTTCTGTATGTGGCGCGATCAACCCCAGCCTCCGCTCGCCATGATGCGCGTGCGCCGCTCAGACGGATTTGGTATTCGAGATGGTAGGGGGAAAGAGGCCGGTTTGGGGCGGCCGCTGCGATGGGAAGACGCAAGCTCGATGAGTCCTGGAAGACTTGGCTCGAGGAGAACCTCGAGCGTCAGTGCGACCCGGCCGAGCTCGTGTCGATCCTGCTCGAGAACGACTTTCATCTGGCTTCAATCCAAGAAGGCATGGGCGAGAGGTTCGCGGCTGACTTGGAATTCTTCAGCACGGCCAGGCCTGACTACAGAGCCATCGCCGGAACCCGCCTCACACAGCAAACGGCCGATCCGCAATTGAGCAAAGTGAACACCGACCAGGCGCAAATCTACGTCCTGGACGACTTCGCGTCCGAAGCAGAGTGCGATGCGATGGTAGAGATCATCAACCGCAACCTGCGCCCTTCGACGGTGACACTCGACCACGGGGATGGGTATTTCCGCACCAGCAGCACCTGCGATTTGTCCTTGCTCGATGATCCCACGGTCGCCGCCATGGACGAGAAGATCGGGAGGACGCTCGGGATCCGCATCGCGTACTCCGAAGGGATTCAGGCGCAACGCTATGACCTGGGTCAGGAGTTCAAGGCGCACACCGACTACTTCGAACCAGGAACGGCGGAGTATCTGGAACACGCCGCCCGTACCGGCAACCGCACTTGGACGTTCATGGTCTATCTCAATGAAGGCATGGAAGGCGGTGCCACGAAGTTCTGCAACATCGACCGGGATTTCTTTCCGAAGAAGGGACGAGCCGTCATCTGGAACAACTTGTACCCCGACGGCACCCCGAACCCGGACACCTTGCATCATGGAATGCCCGTCACGCGCGGGCACAAGACCATCATCACGAAATGGTTCCGGGAGAGAGGTTCCGGGCCGATGTTCTACGACGAGTGACGCTGACCGTTCGGGCACACTGTGCCCGCGCTGCCACAGCCAATGTGTCTCAGGTTCACAGAGGCGGTTTTTCGGGGCCGTATCTCGAACGGAAGCGCCCGGCATGCCTTTTGCTTGCAGACCCCGACATGCCCCGAGCTCGTTTCAAAAGCCACTCCGCCGCGATGGCCCTCCGAGAGCGCCTCCTGCTCTGGATGTGGAAGCACGGTTGGGTTTCCCGACCACTCTAGCGTTGCTGCCCCCACATCTTCTTCATTCACCCCTCTCGCATCTTCTCGCTTCTTCTCGGGTGGTCGGCATCTTCGTGTCCGGTCCGGCATGCCTTCAGGCATCTGAGGCACCTCCGTCACCTGCTAACCGGAACGAGTGAACCTATGAGCGAACGCATCGGTTGCTCCCGGCCGCCATCCGATGTCGGGACGACCTCGATTCAGCTGTGGCAGCCCTTGAGCTCGCCCTCAATGGCGGGTCGATACTTTTCTTTGGCGCCGCCGAGGACCGGGGCGCCGTGCCCCGGAAGCACGTGCTCGAAATCGAGGTCGAGGATCGAGCGCACGTCGGCGGCTGAGGGATGCGCGAACTGGAGCCAACCGGGGCCGACGTTGTAGGGCTTCATGAACCCCATCCGCTTCATCATGATCTTCGCGAGAAAGCTGTAGTATTCGTCCGGAGCGGGGGTCTGTTGCAGCGAGTCGGCCGTGATGAGGATGCCGCCCTCGCGCGCGAGCCTGCAGATCGCTTCGGGAGGCTTGGACGTCGTGAAGACTTTGAGCGAAGCGTCGGCGATTGGAAGCGTGCTTCCTTCGCTCAGCCATTCGTCCGGCTCCATGAACGGGTTCGCGCCGCCTTTCGGCGCCTCCAGGCCTCGCAAGTAAAGCTGCCCTTCGATGGCAGAGACCTTGGCGCCATAGCGCTCTCGGTAGAACGCATCGTCGCGCCCATGAAAGCCGCCAATGCGGACGACGTGCTTCACCTCGCCGAGCGCATCGAGCTCTTTCAGTCCCTCATCGCTCAAGCGCATGCTGTTGAGAATCACGAGTCCGTCATCACCTCGGACTATCGTCATCGAGCGCCCGATCCTCATCGGCAGGCGCACGGGCATTCGAACCCCGCCGCGTACGAACCAAATGCCGTCGAACAGCTCCTCGAGAGACCCGTGCGGCGATGCCGGCGGCAGCTCTCCCTTCACCCCGCCACTCGAAGCTTGCGATGTGACCATGGTCCCTCCCTTTCGATGACTCCCGGTCAACGCTCCGCGAGCTGAACGCCGACCACCTCGGCGTCCGGTACGCGCTTGAACCGGACGTGCTTGGTGAAGATCATGATGTGGGCCGTCAGCTTGAGCTCATTCGAGCTCGGAACTTCGATGTCGATCGGGACTTCACGCTTGCGCTTGATCGAGTATGCCCGCCCGTGCCAGCTACTCGCCTCTTTGTCGTAGCGAAGTTGGCGGAACACTTCGATGCCGACGGTCTCGGGCCGGCGCTCGCTGGTGACGATCACGCCGTGATATCCATCCGCATGTCGCCGGACTTCGATGATCGCTTCACCCTCCCCGCGCTGCCAGTAGCCGAGGATGGCAGCGTCTGTGGCCTGGAGGTCTGACGCGTAGGCGTTTGTATGGAGAGCACCGAGGACCAACCATCCTGTGAGCAACGCGAACGACACTGTCTTGTGCGGGTGGATGGGCCTTCTCCTTCGCGGCGACGGGAACGGCTGATGGTCCGCTAAATCGGTCGATT
The DNA here is from genome assembly GCA_963699755.1 of uncultured delta proteobacterium. Taxonomy (GTDB): domain Bacteria; phylum Myxococcota_A; class Polyangia; order Polyangiales; family Houyiibacteriaceae; genus SG8-38. The sequence continues at coordinate 207,199 of CAVOVB010000008.1, read as the reverse complement.
TTACAGCAAAAAAATGACATTCGTCGTGCTCGGAGCCCGATCGCCACTGTGATCGAGCTCACAGCCCGCGCTTTTCGTGCCGAAAAAGGCCGTCAGGAAGGCTGCAGAAGCCCCCTCTGACTTCCGGCGTTGCGGGCTTTCCCCCGTCGGGCGTAGCATGGCCGCGGTGAAAAAGATCTTACGGGGAATCGCATGGGCCGTCGTCGCGCTTCTCGTTTTCGCCGTCGGGGGCGCTGGCCTTGCCTGGCTGCGACTCCATCCTGCGCCACCAGGGCTGCAGGTTTGGACCAACGGCCGGATCCTCACGATGGACGCCGAGGCGCGACAAGCGACAGCGCTCGTGATCGAAGGGAATCGAATCGTCGCCGTTGGAAGCGATGAAGAGGTGCAGCACTGGGTAACCGATGCGGACGTCGTGCGGGACCTCGAGGGGCGGGCCGTCTTGCCCGGATTTATCGAAGCGCACGGTCATTTCCCGGGCGCCGGGCTCGTGGCGATTGCAGCCGACCTGAACAGCCCGCCCATCGGCGAAGTGAAGACAATCCCGGAAGCGTTGGAAGCGTTGAGGGAAACGAACGCTACCCAGCCTGGAGACGGTTGGCTGATCGGTTTCGGTTACGACGACACGATGCTCGAAGAGAGGCGGCACTTTACGCGGGAGGAGCTCGACACGGTGTCGACGACGCGCCCGATCCTCGCCATGCACATCTCCGCGCACATGGCGGTGGTCAACTCCTTGGCGCTCGAGCGCTTTGGGATCGGCCCGGATTCCCCCGATCCACCGGGCGGCGAAATACGCAAAGACCCGGTGACGGGGCAGCCGACCGGTTTGCTTATCGAAACCGCCGCGCGGCCCTTGCAGATGGCAGCGCTCGACATGCCGCCCTTGCAGCAGATCGCCGTGGTTCTTTCGGCCGCGCAGACCTATGCCGAGCAAGGGTTCACCACAGTTCAGAACGGGCTAGCGCCACTCGAGCAAATCAAGGGGATGAGCGGCGGCTCCAAGGTCGGCCTGATCCCAGAGCGCATGGTCCTTTGGCCCAAAGACGAGCTTGCGCTCGAGGTGGCCGAAGGGAAGCTGGACCTCGCGCGGTATGGGAGCGACCGGGTATATATCGGTGCCGCCAAATTGGTGGGCGACGGATCGATTCAGGGATACACGGGTTTTCTCAGCGAGCCCTACTACCAACCCGGCGAGCATGCGGCCGACTATCGCGGCTACCCGAACATCGACGCGGAGACGCTGGGCGCCCAGGTCAAAGCGATCCACTGCTCGGGCCAACAGCTGGCGGTCCATGGCAACGGCGACGCGGCGATCGATCGGTTTCTCGACGCTTGGGAAGCGGCCCTCGAAGCTTGCCCCGCCGATGACGCGCGGCCGATTCTGGTGCATGCGCAGATGGCGCGGGCCGAGCAGCTCGAGCGCATGAAACGACTCGGCGTGACCCCGAGCTTCTTCAGCGCGCACGTCTACTACTGGGGCGACCGGCACCGCGACATCTTCCTCGGACCGGAACGCGCCGCGCGCATCAGTCCGGCGGCAAGCGCCGTCGAGCTGGGCATTCCATTCACCACACACCTCGACACGCCGATCGTCCCGATCGACTCGATGTTGCAGCTCTGGGCACCGGTCGTGCGCGAAACCTCGAGCGGCCAAACCTTGGGCCCCGATGAACGCATCTCCGTGGAACAGGCCCTGCGCACGATGACCTCCGACGCCGCCTGGCAACTTCGACTCGAAGATCAAATTGGCTCGATCGAACCCGGCAAGCTCGCAGACCTCGTGATTCTATCGAAGAACCCGCTCGACTATGATGGCGACCTCCGTGATATCGAGGTCGAGCAAACGCTCGTGGGCGGGGTGACGATCTATGAGAGGTCCAACTAGGTGCTCCGACCGAGTTGTTCTTCGGTCTATCGGAGCGAACGCGGCGTGCCCTGGCAAGTCGATCGCGGGCTGACTATGGTGCGCCCGCCCTGCCTATGACCGACCCACGCCCAGGCCGTCTCCGAGAAGGCTCCATCGGACGCATGCTGCGCTTCGCCGTCGTCGGACTGAGTGGCGTCGTCGTCAATCAGGGTCTTCTGATGCTTCTTCACGGCACACTCAGCGCACCCTTGCTGCTCTCGAGCATCATCGCGATCGAGATTTCGATTCTCACAAACTTCGTGCTGAACCACACCTGGACCTGGCGCGTGCCGCTTCGCGAGCCGGGTTTTTTTCGACGCGTGATTCAATACCACGCGGCCGCGGTCATGGCAGCATTCGCCGGCAACGTCATCATCTTGATGGGCGCCGTAGAGCTCTTCGGCGTCGACTATCGAATCGCGAATCTCGCAGGCATCGCCGTGGGCACGGTCATCAACTTCACGGCCGGAGAGGTTTGGATTTTCAGGTCCTGAGGAGCGTCGGCTGGGCAAACCGCACAGCCTCATCTACGGTGTTCGCCATGTCATCCGGCCCAAGCTGTTGCCCCGATTGCCACGGAGAGCTTCATAGCGAGGACGAGCAATCGCTCGCATGCGAGCGTTGCGGCGCTATCTACCCAGTCGTGAACGGCATCCCCCATCTCGTCGGAACCCGAAGTGAGATCAACGTCAGCGAAGTCGCTACCCAAGACTACGTCACCGACTTCTACGAGAACGTTCGATACAAATTGCCCTGGGCCCGCGCCTACCACGAACACGGCTTGCAGCAGATGCTCTCCTTGACTCGGGTCTCGGGCACCGTGCTCGACAACGGCTGTGGCAATGGCGTGTTTCTGGAGCGTCTCATTCGCGAGGGCGAGCCGGGGACGCGCTTCGTCGGCACGGACATCAGCACAGGCATGCTCGAGCACGCGCGGCAACGACTGGCGGGTTGCCGTAGCGACGTTCATCTCGTCCAGGCCGATGCCTGTCGCCTCCCATTCGTGGACGACAGCTTCGACGTCGTGTTCGCTCGTGGTTTGCTTCATCACTTGCCCGATCCGGAGGCTGGAGCCAGGGAGATGGCCCGCGTGCTCCGTCCTCAGGGAGTAGCCCTCGTCCTCGACCCGAACCGCACCTTTGTTTCCGAGCTACCGCGCCGGCTGGTTCGTGGAACGTCCCATTTCGACGAGGACCACAAGAATTTCACGGTCCGCGAGATGCGCGACATCTTGGGACCTCATCTGAAAATCGAAGAGGTGCATTACGTCGGCTACATCGCCTACCCGCTGCTCGGATTTCCTGACATCACGAACTTCGGGAAATTTCTTCCGGTGGCGAAGATGGCTCCAAGTCTGATCAAGCTCGATGACGTCCTCTCCCGGGTACCGGGGATTCGTGGGCTAAGTTGGGGCCTCGTGATCCGCGCCATCGCGAGCTAGCGCCGGCGTAGGGGCCGCCTCTTTGGTCGAAGAAGGGAGCGCGCCCGTGAACAACTCTTCGTGGTCATCCTCCGAAGGGCCGCTGACTTGGGACAAACGAAGAAGGCTGATCTGGTCCGCTACTAGGCCGAACATCAGCAGAAGCACGCCGGTCACGATGAGCAGCAGGGCGGCCACCGGGAGCCCGCGTCCGCTCACGACGGCCCGCACCAGGCCGTACGCGGTTCCGCTGAGCAAGAAGAAGGCGCCGAAGCTCAGAAAAATTCGGAGGGGCGCGAAGAGCATCACCATCCGAAGAACCAGCGCCAAGGTGAAGAAACCGTCTTCGAGCTGCACCTTGCTGGTTCCGATACGCTCCCTGACCTGAATGTCCTCGAAGTCGAAACGGTGACCCTCTTCGATGAGCACCATGGTGCTCGTCATGCTCGCGCTGAACGAATCGGGCAGGAGCAGCAGGTAGCGAAGGATCACCGAGCGCTGAAACACCCGCAAGCCACAATTCAGGTCTTTGCCGATGTCCACGCCGAGCGAGCGTGCCAGCATGCGAATGGCGAACTTGCCGTAGTTTCGAACCACAGACGGCCCCGCCTTGGGTCGCCGTCCAATGACCGCGATGAGCCCCTCGTCGTCGATCCGACGCGCCATGCGTTCCAAATCCTCGACGCGGTGCTCATTGTCCGCGTCAAACCATGCCACGTACGGCCGGGTGGCCGCCCTCATGCCGGTTTTGAGCGCACCCCCGTAGCCGCGATTGTAGCGGTGCTTGAGGAGCCTCACACCGGGCACGGACTTCGCTTGTTCGACCGTTGCGTCGGAGCTTCCGTCGTCGACGACGATGACCTCGCAAGTCGGCAGCGCATCGCGAAGCCCTCTGAGTGTACGGCCGATCCCATCCTCTTCGTTGTAGGCGGGGATCACCACCGAAAGCTGGTCTGCTATCGCCACTGCGTAGGGTTCATGACACAGGCGCCGCGTCGTCTGCAAGCGGGCGGTGAAGCTCGGCGAGCGCACAAATCACAGCGATGAACCCGAGGGTCAGCCCCACCATGATGCCCTCCGCCAGAAGGCCTGGCTGATTGCTGCCGTTGGCAAGCGCTTGCTCGAGTGGGAACGTCTTGACCTTCTTGACGATCAGCGCGGCGTAGGTCAGCTGGAGCGAGAAGCCGAGGAGGAAGGTGGCACAATAGCCTGCGACCGGCCCGAGGCTCCGCTTGGTCCATGTGAAGCCAACGGCAAGCAAGAGGGCGAAGAGGTAGAGCGCCCCAAACAGGTAGCGCTGGTGCAACCCTCCGCCGCGTGCGTGATACGCCAGCGCGGGAAGAAAGACACTGGCGAACACGCCCGCAAGAATCAACCAGGAGAAGACGGTCGGTGTGCGCCAGTCCCGAAGCCGCCGCCAAGCTCGTGCTTGCCACAGCGCCACCGCCGCGCCGAGAAGTGAAATCACCGTCAGCATCCTGGCGAGCAGGCGCAAGCTGCCCTCGATCCGAACCCCGCCGGCGAGTCGCCCCCAGGTCTCGTCGTGGATCTCCAACCATTTGCTCCCGTCGAAGAACACCGCGAGCAGCGAGCGCACGGGGTGATAGCGGACCTGTTCGAGAAGCGCGGCCTGCCCTGTTGGATCCCCGGAGGTCGAGATGTTGCGCAAGTAGAACCAGGCCGATGAAAGGAAGACGCTGGCCGCCAGCAGGCCGCTGATGAGCAGTGCCAACCTGGCTCGGCGCGAACGCGAACCTTCGAGGTGCCACCAGGCACCCGCCCCTACCGCGAGCAGTGCCGCCGGAATGACCAGCACGCCGGACACCCTGGTGAGTCCTACTATCGACAGGTACAGAGCCAATTGCAGGCAGCGAGGCCAACTGGGACCGCGAAGGAGAATCAGCAGAGCCGCATAGATCATTGCGAACTGCGCAGCGAGCGCCATCGAGTCGTTTCCGAGAGCGGAGGAGATGTTCGCATAGGACGGGATGACCGCCATGATCGCGGTGGCATGAACCGCCAATGCCGGATGTCGCGGCAAGACGAGACGGATGATCAGAAACGCGTAAATGAGCGAGACGGCTCCGAACAGCATCGAGACGACGCGTGCCCCTCGGACTTGCCGAGCAATCCCATCGGTGGAATCGACGCCTCGCATGACGGTTTTTGCAAGCAACGCGTAGTAGAGGGGTGGATGATTGGCTGCCCGCGTCTCCTGCATCGTGGGCAGGCGGCCTGCGGATTCGAGAATGACGACGTACTGGGTGTGGCGTTTCTCGTCCCCGGGCTTGTAGATCTGGAGCGCGAAGACGTGGAACAGCCCGAAGCCAACATAGATCAGAATCACACCGGTGAGGCCGATGGCTGCGGTACGATGGGCGGCGTCGCTCCACAGAGCTCTCCTGGTTCTCAGCTCGGCAATGGTCTGGGTCACAACGCTTGAGGCGAGCGTATAGTATCGATTCCTCAGCTTGGGAAGCGCCTGGCCGTCGTCGGGAGGCCTCGGCCGCAGTCTTCATGCGTGCGCTCGAACGATTCTCCCCGCCCATGCGCCCCGGTCAAGAGAGCGTCAGGAACCGGTGTTGACCGAAACAAATTGCGACGCTAGGTTCGTCGCCTTCTACGAGGTTCTGGAGATTCGAATGATGCGAGCAAAGTGGAGCGCTGTATTTCTAGGACTGGCATGGTTGAGCACGGCGGCGTCAGTCGCTGCGGAAGTCGAAACGAAAGAAGCCAAACCCAACATTCTGGTCATCTGGGGTGACGACATCGGCCAATCGAACATCAGCGCCTATACGATGGGGCTGGTTGGCTACCGGACACCGAACATCGACCGAGTGGCTGCCGAGGGCATGATCTTCACCGACTACTACGGGGAGCAGAGCTGTACTGCAGGCCGCTCGGCGTTCATTACGGGCCAGAGCGTGTTCCGAACGGGCCTGAGCAAGGTTGGGATGCCAGGCGCCGATCAGGGCCTGAGCGCAAAAGACCCAACCATCGCCGAGCTGCTCAAGCCGCACGGCTACGCGACCGGGCAGTTCGGGAAGAATCATCTCGGTGACAAGGACGAGATGCTCCCGACCAATCACGGTTTCGACGAGTTTCTGGGCAACCTCTATCACCTGAACGCGGAAGAAGAGCCGGAGAACGAGGACTACCCGAAGAATCCCGAATTCAAGAAACGCTTTGGGCCCCGCGGCGTGATTCACAGCTACGCGGATGGCCGCATCGAGGACACCGGGCCGCTCACCAAGAAGCGCATGGAGACGATCGACGACGAAACCGTTGCGGCGGCAATTCGCTTCATCGAGCAGGCCCACGAGGACGGCAAGCCCTTCTTCGTCTGGTGGAACGGTACGCGGATGCACTTCCGAACGCACGTGAAAGCCGAGCACCGGGGCATCTCCGGGCAGGACGAGTACGCGGACGGGATGGTCGAGCACGACATGCACGTCGGACAGCTCCTCGGCTTGCTCGATAGGCTCGGCATCGCCGAGGAGACTTTCGTGATGTACAGCACGGACAACGGGCCGCACTACAACACCTGGCCCGACGCCGCCGCGACGCCGTTCCGTGGCGAGAAGAACACCAACTGGGAAGGCGGTTGGCGGGTCCCCGCGATGGTGCGCTGGCCCGGCAAGATCGAGGCTGGGTCGGTCTCGAACGAGATCATGCACCACATGGACTGGCTGCCGAGCTTTCTCGCGATGGCGGGCGACCCGAACATCAAGGAGAAGCTCAAGCAGAAGAAGAAGCGACGCCAAAAGGGCTTCCGGGTGCACCTCGACGGCTACAACTTCCTGCCCTACCTCACCGGCAAGGAAGACAAGGCTCCTCGCAAGGAGGTCTTCTACTTCTCGGACGACGGCGATTTGACGGCGGTGCGATACAACGACTGGAAGGCAGTGTTCATGGAACAGAAGACCGTCGGTACGCTTCGCGTTTGGATGGATCCTTTCGTTCCCTTGCGCCTGCCGTTGATCTTCAACTTGCGCCGCGACCCCTACGAGCGGGCGGAGATCACCTCGAACACGTACTACGACTGGATGGTCGACCGTGCCTACATGCTCTACGGCGCCCAGGCGATCGTTGGCAACTTCCGGGAGACGTTCAAGGAATTCCCGCCGAGGCAGAAGGCGGCCAGCTTCACCGTCGATCAGGCGATGGAGAAGCTGGAGCCATCCGCGCACTGAGCGGACGGCGCGCACGTCTAGGTGACTAGCTGGACGCGAGGCGTTCGTGCTCGTCGATCAACTCGTCGAGGAGCGTGTCCATCCAGAGTTGGGCTTGCGGGCCTTCGAGCAAGGTCGTGAACGCCGGCCAGGTTGCCTCGGCCAAGGCGTCGAGCGGGGGACGCACCTCGACGCCTTCGAGCTGGAGGGCTTCGCCACGGTTCCGATGTCCCCAATCAGCTGGACGTCCGCAGCTTCCAAGAGAAACGCCGGGGATTTCGATAGGACAAAGCGGATGAGCTCGACCCGAAACTCGATCGAGGCGGGATCGTCGAGCTTGGCAATGGTGAACTCGGCCGCGCGCGCCAAGATTCGCTCCGTGCTCTCTGCGAGAAACGACTTGATCTCAGGCTCGATTCGCCTTTCAAGCTCCACCACCAGCTTCTCAGCGAAGGCGCCCGCACTGCCCAGGACTCCGAGGCGCCCAACGGGCGAGAGCTTGACCAGCAGACGCGGAAGGAGCGTCGAGAAGTCGGTCAACGCGCGGTATAGCGCGTCGTTGAGAACCGCCTCCGCCGCCTCGCCACGATGGGGCGCGAGAGCTCAGTGATGGGACCGGGTCCATGAAGCGGTCCGCGGCCTCCTTGGCTGTCGCCGAGTCGATCAACTCGTACACAGGAGTGGCCAAGAGATGGTCCCAGCTTGACTCCAGGAGTTGCCTCCACCCCTCCCGGGGTCACTCTCCTTCGGTCAGCCGACTGCGAAGCCACCGCTTCGACGCAAGACGCCTCTGAGTTTCGGCACGCATGCTTCGACACTAGCCTGCGCCACCCGCAGAACAAGCCAAGGGCGCATCGCAAAAAATGCGGTGAACGTCGTCACGCGTGAGGTACGCTTAGACACGATGGATGAGTTGAGCTTCTGGTCTGCCTCGGAGTCGTTGGCAGCGCTACGAAACCGCGAGGTCAGCTCTCTGGAGCTCGTAGACGCTTGCATCGCGCGCATCGAGGCTTTGAATCCAGAGCTGAATGCGGTGGTGGCGAAGGACTACGACCGCGGACGGGAGACCGCCCGGCTGGCGGACGCTGCACGCGCGAACGGGGAGGAGCGCGGCGCGCTGCACGGCCTGCCGATGACGATCAAGGACTCCTTGGAGACCGCGGGTCTGGTGACGACGTCAGGCGCACCGGAGCTTCGCCATCATGTGCCGACGGAAGACGCGGTCGCGGTGCGCCGCGCGCGCGAGGCGGGCGCGATCATTGTTGGGAAGACCAACTTGCCCATCTACGCGGGCGACTGGCAGACCTACAATTCAGTCTACGGGCGCACCAACAACCCCTGGGACCTGACGCGAACGGTTGGGGGTTCCTCGGGTGGCGCCGCGGCATCCCTGGCCGCCGGCCTTGTTTCGTTGGAGATCGGCAGCGACATCGGCGGCTCGATTCGGACCCCCGCGAGCTACTGCGGAGTCTACGGGCACAAACCTTCGCACGGGATCGTCCCTGGGCGGGGACACATTCCCGGGCCGCCAGGTACAAAGAGTGAGCCGGACCTGGCCGTAGTTGGCCCGCTTGCGCGAACGGCTGCTGACTTGCAGCTAGCGCTGGATGTCATCGCGGGTCCCGATACGTTGATGCGAGATGGATGGGCACTGGAGTTGCCGGCCTCGCGCGCCGAGCGGTTGAAGGATTTCAGGGTTGGTTACTGGCTGGACGACCCGCTCTGCCCGATTGACTCGAGCGTTCGCGAGGAGCTCGAGAGGACCATCGATGCGCTGCGACCACACGTGAAGCTGGTGGACATCGGCGCGCCGCTTCAACTGGAGACAATCGTGCCTTTGTACGTTCGATTGCTGATGGGCGTCATCGGAGGAGACATGCCAATGCCGCTCCAGGTGATGACACACATCCTCGGGCCCTACTACGCAATCGCCGAACGCCTTGGCATCAAGACCGATCTCGTCACGAAGAATGCCGTGCGCGGGATGCTGCAATCACATTCCGAATGGAACCGTACAAACGAAGGGCGCACGAAGCTACGGTGGCAATGCAGCGAGCTCTTCGAAGACATCGATGTTTTGCTCACACCAGTCGTCCCTGTGACCGCGTTCCCGCATCAGACCGAAGGCAACCAGCTCTCGCGGAGGCTCATCGTCAATGGAGAGAAGCGCCCATACATGGATCACGTCTGCTGGATCGCGCTGGCGACGGCCGCGTTCTTGCCGGCAACCAGCGCACCAGTCGGCATCAGTCCCGGTGGCCTCCCCGTGAACATCCAAATCGTCGGCCCGTTCCTGGGTGACAGGACCACGATCCGCTTCGCGGAGCTCCTCACCGAAGTAAGAGGAGGATTCGAGCCCCCACCCCCTCTCGTAGGCTGACCCTGGCGCTGGCGCTGTAGCTGCTCTATGAGATCCCGATGAGCAAGCTCCCACGCCCCCGCGATCGCTCCCGTGAATTCGACATCGTTCTCTGGGGTGCCACTGGCTTCACCGGACGCCTCGTGGCCGACTATCTCGTCCGCAACTACCTCGGTGGCGACACCGGGCTTCGGCTCGCACTGGCTGGACGCAACGAGGATAAGCTAAGAGAAGTCGCCAACGAGATCGGCGCCCCAGAGCTTCCCATTCTGCTCGGCGACAGCTTCGATGTCGACTCCCTCAACGCGATCGCGTCGAAAAGCGAAGTCCTGATCAGCACGGTCGGTCCCTACGCCAAGTACGGCGCGGAAGTCGTGGCCGCCTGCGTGCGAAACGGGACGGACTACTGCGACTTGACCGGCGAAACCCATTTCGTGCGCGCGATGATCGACGCCCATCACGAAGAAGCAAAGAAGACAGGCGCACGGATTGTACACTGCTGCGGCTACGACTCGATTCCCTCCGACCTCGGCACCTTGATGGTTCAAGAAGCCTTCGCGCAACGGAACGGCAAGTACGCCACCGAGGTCAAGATGGCCGCGGTTGACATGCGGGGCGCATTCAGCGGCGGGACGATCGCGAGCATGATGAACATCGTCGACGAGATGAAAGAGAACCCGGGTCTCCGAAAGGTGCTCGGCAATCCTTACGCGCTCAATCCCAAGGGCATGCGCGGTCCTGACAAGGGCGATCAGAACGGCGCACGCTTCGATAAAGACTTCAATATGTGGACGGGGCCGTTCATCATGGCGGCCATCAATACGCGCATCGTTCGGCGAAGCCACGCGCTGATGGGTCAGCCCTGGGGAGCAGACTTCCGGTACTCCGAGGTGATGGGAACCGGCAAGGGCGCGAAGGGGCTCTCGGCAGCCCTAGCGCTCGCCGCCGGGATGGTCGCCTTCCTCGCCTCCTTGGCCATTCCCTTCACGAGACCGTTGGTGGAGAAGCGCCTCCCTTCCCCCGGTGAAGGACCGAGCGCCGAAGCCCGCGCGAAAGGCCGCTTCAGAACCGAGCTCATAGCGCTCGGCGATGGGCAATCCCTGCGCGCCACCGTCTCGGATCAACGCGACCCCGGTTACGGATCGACGGCTGTCATGCTTTCGGAGGCCGCGCTCTGTCTCGCATTGCAAGGCCAGGAGCTCGAAGCAGAAGGTGGCGTCCTGACCCCCGGCAAAGCGATGGGGATGCTTCTGGTCGACCGATTGCGCGCCGCGGGAATGACCTTCGCGGTCCACGCGTAGGCACCGAGGACGCTATTTGCTCGATGGAGCGAGACCTGCTCCCGGGGTACGCCGCGATCTTCCGGCACCCGAACGACGAGCTGAACTTCTGCACGTACATCATCCCGGGTGGCAAGGCGGTTCCGTCGGACTTGAAGGCGATGCACCATGACCTGCTCGAGAACAAGAGGATCATCCGTCGGCACCTGGGTTCGAGCTACACGATCGAGCCCATGAAGGGCGCTTGGCTCCGCCTCGGTGGCGCATCCCGGAGAGCTAGGCGAACAATCTCCTCATCATCGGCGATGCGGCCGGGCGCATCGACCCCCTCACCGCAGAAGGCATCCAGTTTGCGATGGAGGGCGCCGAGAAAGCTGCCAAAACCTTGATCGAAGCCTGCGCAGCTCGTGGCTCGCTACCCCGAACTCGTCGACCCGATGGCCAAGGTCGCCAACGAGCGAGACGACGAGTTTTGCTTCGTCTGGGCAGACATCATCATTTGCGAGGCACCCTGGAACGCATTGCTCAGGCCGAAGCTGGCGATTCCGCTGGCTGCTGCCGCCGTTCGCGAGCTTTGGACCCAGCGCTTGCCTCCGTTGCGAGCGCGAATCGCAGGATCCGGAGCATGAGCTAAGCTTCGCCCTCTCCCGATGCGATACGAAGGGCAGATCTTCCGGCCGCCGAGCGAGGCCGACGCGTACATCTTGCAGGCGACGGTGGGTTGCTCGTGGAACCGCTGCACCTACTGCGACATGTACCGGCGCAAGTCGTTTCGCGTTCGCGACCTCGCTGAAACCCTCGCCGACATCGAGGAAGCCGGGCAGAGCTTCGGTGCCAATGTGACCAAGGTCTTCGTGGCCGACGGAGACGCCCTTGTCCTCGAGCTCGAGCATTGGGAAGCCGTTTTGACGGCCTGCCGCGACGCGTTTCCAAGACTGCAACGGGTCAGCGCCTACGCGACGGCGATGAACGTCAATGAGAAAGGCCCCGACGAGCTTCGACAACTTCGCGGGCTCGGCCTCTCGCTTCTCTACATGGGCCCGGAAACCGGCGACGACCGCACCTTCAAGCGCATCGCCAAGGGGTCCGACTTCGCGGACCACGTCGAGGCTGCGCGCCGGGCGCACGAAGCGGACATGCAGATCTCTGCGATCTTCTTGCTCGGGGCTGGGGGCACCACACGCACGAAGGAACATGCGGAAGGCTCGGCCAAGCTCATCACCGAAATGGACCCAGAGTTCGTCTCGGCCCTCACCTTGACCGTGCTGCCGGGAACACCGATCGCCAAGATGCAGGTTCAGGGCAAGTTCACGCTTCCCTCGGTGACTCAGATGCTCGAAGAGCTACGCACCATCGTGGCCGAGGCCTCGCCGACCGATGCGGTGTTTCGCACGAACCACGCGTCAAACTACCTGCCGCTCGCAGGTCGTCTCCCAGAAGACCGCGAGCGCATCGTCGCGGTGCTCGACAAAGCACTGGCCGGTGACCTTGCCCTGCGACCGGAGTGGTCGCGCGGCCTCTGAACACCCTTCTCGGTTGCGCGGGCCCCCGTTGTAGCCGTATGACTCCTGCCCTGGGAGCCAACATGATGCGAAAACTAGGCATAGCGCTTGCGGTCTTGGTGGCCCTGCTCTTCGCAGGGACGCTCTACTACTTCATGCCTCGCGCGACCAAGGTCGTAGTGACCGGAACCGAGGTCAAACGAATGGACACCAAGGACCCTGCGACCGGGGAGCACCGGAGCCGCGACGTTCGGTTCATCTACGCGGAGGAACAAGCGACGCGGAAGGCGCGCGTCTTTCGCAATGAGGACAACGCTTGGTACCTCAAATGGGACTCCGGCGACATCGCCGCCGAGGCGTCGAAGCTCGCCAAGAACGAGGTCGATGAGACCGCGCTCATCACTTACTACGGCCTGCGCATCGCGATCTTCGACTCGTACCCGAACGCGATCTCATTGAAGGAGGTCGAACCAGACTACGTGTATGTCCCATGGTTCAACATGGTGGTTCTCGTGCTCTTGCTCATCGCCTTCATTTGGGGAGGCGTGAAGGTTCGGCGGCTCTTCGCGGGGGCGAAAGCGAAGCTCAGCAAGCACCCCGAGGGCTCATAGGTCGAAGCGCTGGCAGTACGCGGGCAGACGCTCGCGGATCTCATCTGATGCGAGCCCAAACCCCTCCGGGCTGTGGATGTGAACATCGCGGGGTTTCGGACTCTCCGCATCGATCATCGCCTGCATCGCTTCGCGGGCCGGAGCGCTCAGCTCCATGCCGAGCTCTCGATACGCCTGAGTCATCGTGCCAATGGGGTCACGCCGCACGTCAAGGTGCCGCATGTGCGCGACCCTGCCGCGTGGCAAGGCATCGACGAGCTCGAGAGCGCGCTCGAGTGATCCCGGGAGGTAGCTGTTCAGCAGCTCCAGCCCAAGGGCCTGCGGGTCGACGTCGTCGCTGAAGAGCGCGCGCGTGTAGGCGTAGAGGCTGCAAAGTGAGCTGATCGTCGACGCGGGGTCACGATGCGTGAAGACGAAGCGAGCATCGGGAAAAAGCTCGAGGATGGTGTCGACAAAGACCGAATGCGTCGGGTCTTTGAGCGCGAACCTGCTGCCCTGCGGCCTGAAATACTGAACCAGCTGGAGCTGCTGCCGATACTGGCCGTACGCGATTCGGGGATCCTGCGCCCGGAGCCACTCGACATAGCCAGGCACACGGTACTGAACGTTGTATTGAAGGGTGCGGAAGACATTGGTGAAAAGCGCAACGCATTCCTCGGGCTCGCTCGCGCCCATCGGATGTATCGCCGCGTAGTTCGGCGAGATCCTCTCGAGCTGCTTGAGGACATGGGCGAGTTGCTCCGCGCGGTCATCTTTCCCGCTCTTCGGCGGCACGGGATACATGCTCTCCCAGTAGGGCATCGTCCGCGTCTCGGGGTCCTGGGCCATCAAGCGATGAACGAAGGTCGTGCCCGTCCGCATCCAGCCGATCAGGAAGATCGGCGACGGAATCTCGGTCTTCAGAATGTCCGGCTGCTCACGAAGTGCCTGCTCGATTTGCAAGTGCTGGCCAGCCATGCGGAGAGAATCGATCTGCGCAGCGATACCACCCGAGAAGCTCAAGGCCGCATCTTCGTCCACCGAGCGCAGCAGGGCGTCGAGCGCCGCAAGGGTTTCGGGCCTGGGGTCGCCGACACCCGGATTCCGTCGCTTGGCTTTTTCGAACCAAGCCTCCGCCGATGGCTTCCCAAAGCTCGGCAGAACGCGACCGACGAAATTTACAGCACGATACCAGAACGGCTGCACAGCCCGCGCCGTAGTGAACTGCTCCGCCCGGAGGGGCTTGTGGCGACTAAGGCTCATACTCTCCGGCCCACGCGGAGGCTCTAGCACATGAAGCCTTCTTGACGCTGGCACCGGCACCGACGCTGTCGTTCAGGCAGCCACTGGGGTACAAGCCTAGAGATGCCCCCATTCAAGCTCGCCGCCCTGGTCCTTCTCGCCGTCTCGATGGTCGCCGTGGGCCTTCTTCACTTCGCCCGCCCCAAACCATTCGTTCGGATCGTCCCTAAGTTTCTGCCGGCGCCCCTCGCGTTGGTCTACATCAGTGGGTTCTTTGAAATCCTCGGCGGCATTGGCTTGCTGATCCCTGACGCGCGAGCTTGGGCGGCGTGGGGCCTGATCGCGCTCTACGTCGCGGTGTTCCCAGCCAACATCTACATGCTCACCCACAACATCTCGCTCAACCCCAAGAAGCCGATTCCGCGCTGGGCCCTGTGGCTGCGCTTGCCGTTTCAGCTCCTGTTCATCGCCTGGGCCTACTGGTTCACCTGACGACGACGCTACGGGCTCAGCCTTGCGGGCTCGAGGCGCTCCATTCGTTTCAAGGCGCTCTGCGCGGCGTGGAAGCCGCACATCCCATGCACGCCACCCCCCGGCGGAGTCGACGCCGAGCAAATGAAGAGGCGCGGGTTCGGGGTCGAGTACGGATCGAGTCTCGCGACGGGCCGGGTAAAGAGCTGAAAGACGTCCGCGACGCCGCCCGTGATCGCGCCACCCACGTAGTTCGAGTTGTAGCGATGAAAGTCGAGGGTATGCATCGTGTGCCGAGCCAGGATTCGATCCTTGAAGCCGGGGGCGAAGCGTTCGACTTGGTTCTCGATCGCCTCGGTCATGTCGACCGTCGATCCGCCGGGGACGTGGCAGTACGCATACCCCGTCTGTTTCCCTTCGGGCGCACGGCTCAGGTCCAACTGACTCTGCTGGCAGAGCAACACGTATGGGCGCCTCGGATGGCTGCCCTGAAACATCTCCGCCTCACTTGCCGCGATTTCTTCGAGCGTCCCGCCTAGGTGCACGGTGGACGCTTCGAGACAGCGTGGGTCGCGCCAGGGGATCGGGCCGTCGAGCGCCCAATCGAGCTTGAAGGCGCCGGGGCCGTAGCGATATCGGCCGAGCCGCATACGGTAGCCGGCCGGCAATGTGGAACCAGCGATCGAAGCGAGCTGATCGGGACTGGTGTCGAAGAGAACCACGCGCGCCGCCGGAAGCTCGGCCGCCGTCGTCACGCGAACGCCGGTGCGAACCTCCCCACCAAGCTCACGCAGCAGGCTTTCGAGTGCGCGCGGAATCGCTTGCGATCCCCCTGCGGCGACCGGCCAGGGCTCCACGTGCCCTGCGATCGAAAAGATCAGACCAAGCGCCGCTGTGAAGACCTTGTTCAGTGGCAGTACGCTATGACCCGCGCAGCCTGCAAAGAGCGCCTTCGCCCGCGACTGCTGAAATCGCCAATTGGCGAACCTGGTAGCCGGCCACATCGCACGCAGCCCAAAGCGAGCAAAGGTGAGAGGGTCAGCAGGCCAGCCGAGCGGCCCGAGCGCGTCCCCGAAGAATCCCTCCCATTTTTCGAGAAACGGGGCGATCAGGGTGCGGTAGCTGCTCGCGTCGGCGCCGAGCTCCCTGGCCGTCTCTTCGAGCGACCGCCACATCATCACTGCCGGCTGATCGTCGAGCGGATGCGCGACGGAGGCTCCGGGCGAGATCCATCGAAGCCCGTGTTCTTCGAGTGGGAGCGATCGAAAGAATGGCGAAAGGATGCCTGTGGTGTGCACGGCCGAACAGACGTCGTGATGAAAGCCAGGCTTGGTGAGCTCCGCCGTGCGAGCTCCCCCGCCGACCTCGTTCGAGGCTTCGAGCACCAAGACCGACGCGCCCGCCTGCGCCAAGGCAACGGCGGCGCTTAGGCCGTTCGGACCAGAGCCCACCACCACAGCATCGAAGGTCTCTCGGTGCTCGCTCACCGCCTCCCTGCTCTATTCAAACGCGGTCGTGTTGGTCATCCGGATCTCGAAGGCCTCGTCCACCTCGATCTTTTCGGTGCCTTCCGGGCCGGTCACCGCGAGCCTGTCCGTCGCATTGCCCGCCGCGGCCGCATCCGACTCGAGGGCGTTCAAGTTGAGAATGATTTCGCCGCTCGCGTTCGCCGTCATCTGCTCGACCGCGATCGCAATGCCTTCATCGGGGAAGTCGACTGTCTGCGGAAGCGCGTTCTGCGTGACCGCGACGTTGAGCTTGATCTCATCACCAACACGGTCCACCAGTGTGTAGGTGTCGACCTGCTGCACCTTGAAGCCGTAGAGCTCGAGCTCCTTACGGGCCTCCCAGCGCGCGCCGAGGCCCACAGGCCCAGCCGGCAAGACGACACGGGAAAGCGTGGTGCGGGCGTTGACGATCATCATCAGGAGGCGAAGCGGAATGTCAGGGCTCTTGGCTTTGTCGTTGAGCTCCATTGCGAGGGCGATGCCCCGGTCGTCCATCTCGACCGTGCCACCCACGTCGTCGAGAATGGAGGCGCTCTGCCGCAGCTCCTCGGCAACTTTCGGGTCGAGACCCTCCGGAACGGCAGCCTCGGCCTTCGTGATCTGGACCTCGAACTTCACGCCGCGCTCGGTCGGCAAGGCAGGCCCAGACACGATGTGGAGTCGAACGCCAGGCACGACGGACAGCGCCGCGTCTTCATCCGTCGTCGCCAAGGTCGCTATGGTGAAGTCCATGTTCGATTTCGTCGTCGTGCCTTCCGCAATCTTGTACCGAAGCGGCGCCTGCGGCTCGGCACCGGCTTCCAGAAGAAGAACCGGGTCGGCCTTGGCGTCGGCAGCCGTCGCAGAGCCCCCGTCTTTGTTGCAGCTGCTGAGAACCAGGAACGCTGGCATCAATATCAAACCACGCGCGAACGCATTCTTCATCGCTTCTCCTCTCGGCAACAGTCCCCTGCCGGCTAGAACGCGGGTCTAGTCGCTTGGATTGGCCCGTGCAACCGCAGCGCCGTATCGCTAGCTGGATGATATGCGCTTGGTGGTCGCTTCGTGATGGCCGAACCTCGGCATGTCGAGAAGGCTGCGACCTAGTCGACCCAGCGAGTCGCCATTGCGCATAGTCGCCCCCCCCGTTAGCCTTCATCGACCAAGCGCTCAACGATGTCCTCCAGCAACTCGCCCATCGAAGAAGAGCACCCAGCGAGGCCATATCTGCGCGGCGCCGGGTTCCTCTTGCCCGTCGTGCTACTGCTCGCCGCATTGGGTTTCGCCCACTTCTACGGCAAGTTCTACCCGGTCGAAGAGTGGCTATTCTGGCGCTACGCGATCTATTGGCTTTCCTGCGTGTTCTGGAGCCTCGGTTGCGTCAGCACCGGCTACGTTATCCTGCGCCGACTGACCGACGCGGACGGGCCCCTCCTCGAAACACTCTGTCTGAGCTTCGCGGCAGGCGTAGTCATGTTCTACTTGGCAATGAACGCCTTGGGTGCCGTTCACGGACTCCAGGCGCCAACGTTTTTCGTGTTGCCGGCCGCGATGATCGCTGCGGGCGCTGGGCCGCTGTGGCGTCTTCTGCGCCCTCACGCCAGACGCAAGCGCGACCGAGGGTCCACGGCCCAACCCCGCAGCGTTCTCGAAAATCTCATCTGGATTTTCGGCCTTCTGGTTCTGGCGATGATCTACTTCAAGATGCTGACGCCCGAGAACGCCCAGTTCGACGCGCGCTGGAAGCACCTTGGTCTAGCGGAGCAATACGCGCACCTCGGTTTCATTCCGCGCTTCGGGGAAGGCTGGACGGTCGCAACCAATCCGCATCTTGCCAGCATGCTCTACACCTGGGCGTTTCTCTTGCCGAACGCCAGGCTGTTCGACCAGGTCGAGCTCTCCGCCCACATGGAGCTCACCTGCCTCTTGTGGACGCTGGCCACCATTCCCGCAGCGGTGCGTTTGCTGGTACCCGGAGCTCGTACCAGCGCTTCCTGGGTAGCGCGCTTCCTGTTTCCCGGTGTCCTGCTCTACGATTCGAGCCTCGCCTGCGGTGCAGACCACATCGCGGCGCTGTTTGCCCTGCCCATCTTCATTTGCCTGCTGCGAGCCTTGCCCGACTTGGCCCCGGGATGGTGCGCCTTTCTTGGCCTGATGATGGCCGGAGCCGCAATGCCAAAGCTCACCGCCGGCGTTTTCTTGGTTCCCGTGCCGGCGCTGGTGGTCGCCACTGTCTTCGTCTGGCGTTCCGTTCGCGAGCGACGTCTCCTGTGGAAAGGGCCCACAGCTGCAACCGTCACGGCTCTCGGAGCAACTGCATTCTTCTGGCTTCGGAACTGGATCTGGTACGGAGATCCACTCTACCCGTCACTTCATGAGTTCCTCAACCTGCGACCATGGACGCAGGATTCCGCCAACCTGTTCGTCTGGGGCTACAAGGACTTCCAATTCTGGAGTCCCTCACCGGGCTGGAAAGGGGTGAAGGAAGCGCTGGGCGCGATGTTCACCTTCTCTTTCGTTCCGCACGACTACTCCCGATACCACGGCAAGGTCCCGGTATTCGGCTCCCTCTTCACCTTGCTCCTTCTCTGCCTGCCGTTCTTCAAAAACACGAAACGAATCTGGGGACTCGCCATCATGACGCAGGTGGCGATCTTCACCTGGTACATGCTCCACCACCAAGACCGCTACTTGCAGACTCTCGTGCCCTGGATGGCAGCGGTCAGCGCGGCGATCATCATTCTCGTTTGGCAGAGCGGCTGGGCAGCCAAGGCCGCGGTTTCCTTGCTCGTCGTCACACAGATTCTCATCGGCGCCGACGTCTATTTCATTCAGAGTCACGCGATGATCCGATCTCCGATCAAACGAGTGAATGACTTGCTCTCTGCCGGCTACGAAAAGAAGTACGAAGAGCGCCTCCAGGTTTCTCAAGGATGGGTTGCGATTGGAAACGCGCTTCCTGAAGACGCACACGTGATGCTGCATGAGAACCATGGAAGCCTGGGGCTTTCGCGACGGACGACCTCGGATTGGGGCACCTGGCAGTACGGCATGAGCTATGGGCGGCTGAAATCTCCGCGAGAGCTGTTTGAGCTCTATCGAGAGCTGGGAGTGACCCACATCGTCTGGAGAGGCGTCAAATCCTCTGGTTGGGATTCGCTTGCCGGCGATCTCGTATTTTTCGATTTCGCGCTCCGTCGGGCTCGCAACAAAAAGGCGATGAGCGGCCATTGGGTCGCCGGCATGCCAGATGCGCCGCCTGCGGACGTCGGCTATGGCAAAGTGATATTCTTTGGATGCAACGACATGTATCGATCCGGCCTCTATGACTTGTCTCAGATGACGACCCCTGTGTTCGGCCCTCAGCGGAAGGAATTTCCAGAGCCAAGAGTTTCGGCCGAGACAGCTGAAGTGGAGTCGCTGCTCGAGCAAGCGGACTACGCCGTCGTCGACCCCAAATGCGCTTCTGAGGTGCAGTCCCGGATCAAAGCGGCCGGTTTCAATCTCGGCGCCCGGCGATCACTGGTCGGCGGCCCCCGCAAGGCCGAGTGGTTGCTGTACCTCCGGCGCTGACCGATGCCATCGTTGCCTAGTCGTGATGCGTCAGCTCTCGGACGGGCCGCACAGCACGACCGCCGACGACCCACTCCCTCACGTGGTAGGCCCGTTTTCCTTGTGCCTCGTGGTACGTCCGGCCGAGCACGTCCGCGACCAGGCCGAGAGAGAGCAGCTGAATGCCGACCAGGATGAGGATCGCCCCAAGCAACAAGAGTGGACGGTTCCCCAGCTCCACGCCAAACGCGAGCTTCTCGACCGCCAGGTAGCCGCTGATGCCGAACCCCAAGAGACCGAGCACGAGCCCCGACAGGCCGAACACCTGCATGGGACGAACCAGAAAGGACTGCAGGAACAAGACGGTGAGCAGGTCCAAGATCACCCTGGTGGTCCGGCCGATTCCATATTTGGATTTCCCGAATTGACGCGCGCGGTGGTTGACCTTCATCTCGGTGATGCGGGCTCCAACCAAAGACGCCATCACCGGAATGAAGCGGTGCATCTCCCCATACAGGCGCAGCTCCTTGGCGAGGTCGCACCGCATCGCCTTGAGCGTACAGCCATAGTCGTGAAGCCGAATTCCAGTCGTTTGGCCGATGAGCCGGTTCGCGATGATCGAGGGCAGGCGCCTGTTGATGAAGGTGTCCTTTCGCCCGTACCGCCAGCCCGCAACCATGTCGAAGCCCTCATCGAGCTTCTCGAGCATCGCCGGAATGTCCCTCGGATCATTTTGAAGGTCGGCGTCCATGGTGACGATGACGGCGCCGCGGGCCGTGTCGATGCCGGCCTGCATGGCAGCGGTCTGACCGAAGTTCCTGCGGAATCGGCACACCACGAGTCGCGGGTCGTCGACCGCCAACGTGCACAACACTTCAAAGCTTCGGTCTCGAGAACCGTCGTCCACGCAGACGATCTCGAAATCGATGCCGGTCAGGTCGAGCGCTTCGTGGATTTCGCGAACCGCTTCGGTAATGCTCTCTTCCTCGTTGAACACCGGGAGCACGACGGAGAGCTCCCGCTCGGGGGTGTCTGGACCGGCCATGGGATCGTTCATTCGTTCCCCGACTCACCGAGCGCGGTGGCGACCAGGAGCAGCGTGAGCCCGACAGGCGGCCTGAGACGATTCTCGACGTGTCGGAACCAAGCGGAGAGCCCGCGCCGCAGCGCCCGCTTCCCAGCACCAGCTTCGCCGTAGCGAAACGACTCGTCCACCGCTCGATCAAAGAGATGCACCGCCATGAAGGTCGGCGCGACCCCGAGGAGATTCCAATACTTCAGCTCGTCCACCCGAAGTGGATGTCGAGCGGCGAGCTCCTTCAGGCGCTCGGGCGTGTATCGACGATAGTGGCCGATGGCCCGATCCTTGGCTCCGAAGAGGCTTGGCATGGCGGGGACGGTCACGATGAGTCGGCCACCCGGGCGAGTCGCCGAGACCAGACTCGCGAACGCTCTGCCATCGTCTTCGATGTGCTCCAGGCAATCCATGCTGACGACATTGTCGGCAAGCTCTCCGTGCTCGACCAGACTGTCGACCGAGGCCTCGCGAATCCTCGAAGGGTCGAGCCCACACAAACGAAGATTCTCCTGTGCGGCTGCCACGATCGGTGCGCTGAGATCGATGCCCCGGGCATCGTAACCGTGCGCCAGCAACCAGGTCACCAGGCCGCCGGCCCCGCAGCCCACGTCCAAGACCGTCCCAGGCGCGATGCGATCGGCGACCAATCGACGGATGGCATCCAAGCGGAAGTCTGCCCCCTGCGTTTGCGCGAGCGAAACCTGCTGGCGCTCCAGCTCCGAAATACCGTTCACCTGATGCATTCCCTCGATAACCGCGCGGCGATGCTATCATGATGTCTTCGCCCCGCAACCGAGTCAGTCGCAGTCCCCAACGCCGAGCTACTTCGAGGGCGGCCAGGCCAACCAGGCGACGAAACCCACAAGGAGCGCCGGCAGATAGGTGACTGCGAACACGCCCAATCCGAAGGCGATACCGAGCGTTGCAGCAAGCCCGAACGAAGGGAAGATCAGCGCAAAGAAGGATTCGCGGACTCCGACACCAGAGATCGAGATCGGAAGCAGGCTTAGAAAGGAGCTGATCGCGACCAAGGCCGCGACATCGATGAACGTGAGATCGAGCCCAAGCGCCTTCGCAACTAGCCAGGCTTGAATGTAGCTCGTGACGAAAGCGACGACGGTGAGCGCAACTGGCACGAAGAGGCTCGGACCGATCTGACGCCGAAGCGCAGCGAAGAACGTGCTCAACCCGCTGTGAGTCTCGCCCTCCGAGAAACGACCATACAGCCATTGGGCTGCGGGCTCGGCGACGCCCCGTACGAACAGGAGCGCGGGGGCGAGAGCGACGAGCACCACCCCAATCCAAGTCATCTGCCCGAGCGGAGCTGAAACGATGCGCGCCAAGTGGACGACCCCAAGCGTTACGAACGCAAGAAGGACGTACACGTCACAAAGACGGTCGACGACGGAGACGGCGAGGCCCGCCGAGTACCCAATCGAATGATCTCGCTTGAGGTACTGGATTCGGAGCGCGTCGCCAACTCGACCTGGGGTCGCCAAGCCTAGGAATAGCGACGGGAGATACGCACGATACGCGCTCCCCAGCGATAGTCGCGCGTCGACTGCGCGTAGCAAGTTGCGCCAGCGCCAGAGCTTCACATGGATCATCACGGCATCGAGCAGGACCGCCACGACTAGGGGTCCGATGGATGCCTGGGCGAAGGTATCCGCGAGCAGGGAGAGGTCGGCAAAGCGCCACAAGACCCAGGCGATCAGCAGGGGCCCGAGGAGGCGCATCGCCCACCGAAAGCGGGGGTGACTCACGGGTCGATGGCCTCTTCGGTCTCGGCTGGGCTGACCGATCGATAGAGGCTCCAATGACGCTCACGCTGGACGAGCTCCAGCGTGCCCGCCGCCTTGCGCTTGTCGAAGACGCTCTTGTTTCGCCCACGAAGATCGTGTGCCTCGACCAGGTAGTAGTCAGTGTCGACGTTGTGATCGAGGTAGTAGACGTGCGCACGATTGGAGACGTGGGCACCGATTCGATCGGTGACCGAAACGGATGCGTCGGGCTCGATCCGGCTGATCAGCTCGACGAATGCGTCGTAGCGTTGCCGCGTGTCTTCGGTGAGTGCGCGCACTACTGTCCTGTAGCCGCCCCGGAAGCTGTTGTTCTCGACGATGGCGCCGAACTTCCAGCTCACCAGGAGGCTTGCGATCAACACGCAGCCCATGAACACAGCCGTCAGACTCTTGTGTTTCGGGCGCGAGGCGGCCAGGCGGCGAAGCCCCAGCGGCGCAAGCGCGATGGCGACGGGCAGAAGGACGGCAGAGTACTGGAAATGCGGGCTGTACACCGCGGACTTCGACGCGAGCAGAATGAAGAGGAGCCCATAGAGCAAGATCACCCTGGCTCGCCCGGCCCAGGCTGGAAGAAACAACAATGGGAAGAAGACCACGAGCAGGTACTGGACCTTTTTCTCCCTCGCGATGAGGTCGACGACGAACGCTGGGTTGGTGAGCAGCGAGATCAAGAAATCGGCCTCTCCCCATTTGTTCGGGATCATCTCCTCGTAGTAGTAGACGTATCCGTGCGCGCCGCCGCCCTGGTTGAAAAGACCGGTCGCCTGCATGAACACAGTCTTGACGACGACCAGGTAGACCAAGCTGATCAGAATCGTCGCCCAGCCTGCGCGCTTGTACGGGGGTTCTCCCGACAAAACGCCATACAGTCCCACGAAGCACATCAGCAGCGAGACATCCTCTCGAATGAGAAGAAGCACGGCCAAGCTTGCGAAGTAGAGCGGGAACCTCCCCGAGAAAAGGAAGTAGAGCGCGAAGAGAAGCGGAGTAAAGACGAGTGTCAGCGAGTGGAACTCGTAGAGATTGGCGCCGTGCAGCGCAGGGTGCAGCACGTACGCCAGCGCCCAAATGAGACCCCAAGCGCGAGAGCCGAGTTGACCGCGCCCGATGAGATAGGTGGCAACCGCGCCCGCTCCCAACCACACGGACTGCAAGACCAGCAAAAGCTCCGCGCGCGGCCAGAGTCGATAGAGCGGAGAGAGGATGACCAGGATTGGGTCGAAGTGCGCCGAAGCGTGGGTGCCCCCGCGAACGAGAGTGCAGCCGAGGGGTCGTCCGTGGCTCGACTGGTAGAAGATGTTGTCGTAGACGCCGAGGTCCATGGTGCGCATCTGAAAGGCGTGGTGATGGGTGATGGCGAGCTTCGAGAAAACGTACGCGTACGCCGCCCAGATCGCGAAGACGATGCCCAAACCGATCCAGTCTCGCTGGCGTTCCGAGAGGATCGGCGATCGATTCAGCGCCCGCAGATGTTGGCTCCAAGCCGAAAAGGTCGGCCACCAGGCCAGCACGGCGAGAGCGATGTAGAGCCAGGTCAACCACTGGTGCGTGGTCTCGATCTTCGGCTCCGTGAGGGCGACGATGGCAGGTCCACTCAGAAGGAAAGATAGGTACGGATGTAGCCGCCGGGCCCGGTCGACGCCCGGAGGGCTATGGTCAGTGCGCGGATAGCGAAGTGCGAGCAGATAGAGCGCGCCCACCAAGATCCACGAGGCCGCAAAGAAGCCGAGCCCGAGGAATCGCTCTTCCCGCGTCAGCTTGTTGTTGAACATGGCCGGCAGCAGCTCGGCATGGGTGGCTGCAAAGAGCGTTGCACCAAGCGCGATGGCGACCAGCGTGGGCCAAACCGAGAAGACCCCAAGCCGGACCGTTGCGGTCGTGAACGCATCTAGCTTTCTGAACCGTGCCCCCGCTTCACGCATCGTCTACGACTTACTCATCCTCGTCACCGAGGGCCTTTTAGGAGCCCCGCAGCCAACAGACAAGCCGCGGCTCTAGACGCCGAATCGCTCGTTGTACGCCTTGAGCGTCTCGCGCACCTGCTCGTCGCTGAGTCCGAAATCCTCGATGGCATATTCGTGCTCGCCCTCCTGGGAGGTTGGCTTTTCGGCGATGCGTTCTTCGAGCAGCCGAGCGACCTCCTCGGTGAACTCCAGGTCGAAGTGCGAGTAGATGTCCCGCAGCACCGTCATCGGGCTGGCCATCAGGTCGCGAAGCCGGACATCGTAGAGCTGCGACTCGGGAATCTTGTTTCGGGACTCCATCGCTCGTTCCAGACCGATCCGGGTGTACTCGAGCCAGAACTGGCCGAGCTCCTTCACATCGAGGCTACGCTTCAATTTGGAAGCCATCTTGGCTGACAAGCTGCAGTGCGAGGCGAGCGCCTTGGTGATGTCTCGATGCGTGAAGATGATCTGGGCGTCCGGGTACACCGCCATCAGCGCGTCCAAGTTCCAGATGTGCCAGGGGCACTTCAGCACCCAGCGCTTCGCGGAGCGTTGCGCGTTCAGGATCTTGAGCTGCAGCTTGTGGAACTCGTAAGGCTCGGTCATGTCCCAATCGAGCATGTCCATGGCGTAGCTATAGGCGGCGAAACCCACCCAAAAGGTCAGCACGGCCATGTCGTTTTCGAGCAGGAAGAAGTCCTCTTCGTAAGAGTCCGCGGTGACGTTGTGGGCAACGCCCTGATCGGGGATTGCGGCCTGGTTGAAGCCGAACGTGAACTTGGCCTGCGCGCGCCGCCAAGCGGCGTCACCCAGGGGATCGCCTAGGCGGCCGAGTGGATAGGCAAGCTCCCAGGCTTGGGCCACGCGGTTGTTCGGGTCGGCAGCGAGAACGTTGTGGAGGAACGTAGTGCCGGTGCGGAAGAATCCCGTGATGACCACAGGACGCTCGATGTCGACGTCGTCGAGCTCGGGATGCCGATTGGCGAAGTCGACGACCCGAAGCCTGTTCCCGAGGTGCCAGTTGAGGACGTAGCGCGCACCGAAGAGACCTGTCGTATTTAGTTCTGCGTCATTGAGACCATCGACGGCCGAATCGAGCCGCGCCCGAAACCCGCCGTCTCCCCAATCGTCGAGCCCTGTGACTCGCTGAGCCATCTTCATCGCCCGCTTGGAGTCGATCGGAATCATCTTCTTGCTGAGCCCATCGAGCTTGTTCACGAGCGAAAACGGCAGGCCGGGCTTCAAGTCGTCGGGGGTCTCACTCATCGAGGGTCTAGTAGAACGAAGATCCATCAAGAGTCAAAGCAGCGCTTGACCCGGAGCGCCAGTGGTTGATTACGCAACCCGAACGGTCGCCAAACCTCCTTCAGCGGTAGGTCCGGACCGGACATCTGTGGCATGTTCGGCCTCGATGGGTTTTCTACTCTTCGGGATTGGCAACGCGCTCGCGATCCTGGGGCTGGTGTTGGCGGCTCTGGGATATGTGCAGGGGAGCACCGGGGCATGGGTCATCGCCCTCGTGGCCGTCGGCGAACTCACAACGCTCGGAAGCGTCCTCGCCCTCGGAAACGAGGGGTACCAAACACTACAGGCACGAGGCTCCGTCGTCTTGCGGCGCGGCGAAGCGGCGACGGCTCAGCCCATCACCGCCCGACGCCGTCTTTTCGGCATCGCGGTCCTGCTCGCGCACCTCGCGGCGTATTTGTTCGTATGGACGATGGCCATCCTCGGCTACAGCGCTGCGACCCCCGAAGACCCCTTCCCTGCCGTATTTGGCCTGACGTTCGACGCGCAGGGGCCCGTACTGGTCTGGGCGGTGATCGCCGCCGAGCTTCTGTTCGTGCTCGCGATCTTTGCGCTGGGGCCGGCCTGGTGGGAGCGCTTCAAGCAGCTCTTTCGCTACGAAGGCGCCCCTTCAGCACCCGAGCCCAAAGCGCCGAGGCCAGCTCCAACTCTTCGCTATCGGCTCGGCCTCGGCGTCTTCATCTTCGGCAACCTGCTTGCGGTGACCGGCATGCTCTTGCCCGCCTTTGGTTTGGCCAGTGGCCGAATGGTCGGCGTCGTCGCAGTGATTTTGGCCGCAGGAGAGATCATCAGCGCGAGCAGCATCGTCTTGCTCGGCAAAGAGGGTTTCAAGGAGCTCAAGACGCGGCTCTTTGCCGTGCTCAAGCGAACGCCGTCGGGCGAGCCGGTCTCGCTCCGACGCCACAGGGCGGGGGTTTCACTCCTCGCCTTACACGTCGCGGCGCAGTTCCTGGCCTTGGTGTTTCCGATTGCTGCTCATTTCGGTTCGGTTGCAGACGGAACCTTCCCGACGGTCGCAGGCCTGAAGCGCCCTGAGCAGCTGACGTGGTTCGTTGGGCTCCTGGTGACTTCCGAAGCGCTCTTCTTCGCCGGCGTGTACACCCTTGGCGCCGATTGGTGGGGACGATTCCGCGCGCTGTTCAGAAGCTGACGTTGGCGCCGAGATTCAAAGCGATTTCGTTGATCCTGCCCCCGCTGCCAGTCGCCGTGATCGACGACGGGTCATACTGAGCGGGAAGCAGAGCGCCCAAGCCCTGCCCACGTCCAAAGGAGTAACGAAAGCCGATCGCGATGGCGAAGCCGCCGCGCTCCTGCGCATCGGCATCGGGCCGGCCAGGATGGACCTCCCGGTTGGAGAACAGAAAACCCAGGTGCGCACCGTAGAAGTTGATGTCACTCGTCGCGAACGGGGTCACCTCGAGCCTGTCGATGGGGCTTCGATCGGTAAACAAGCCCACCCCGAGATTGACGAACTTGGTCAAGCGAAACGCGCTTCCGATCCGGCCGTTGACGATCGGCTGTAGATCGATGTCGAGCTCGGGGGTGCGAAGCCGCCACTGGGTGATGAGGTCGGCCTCGACCCAGCCCCAGTTCCCGACGTACGCGATCCCAAAGCGAAAGTTACCTGGCTCGACGCCCCACCAGCCGCCGCGTGCGCCCCGGGACTCCGCGCCATCGGCGGCTTGGGCATTCGGATCCCCAGGGGGAAGCACGATGCCTGCCGGCGGGCTCTGGCCGAAATTGTCCGCAAAGCGATTGAGGATCACGAAGGCGAAAGAAGGCGACGCGACCGAGAACCCGACCCGGACTTCGGGAATCGGGACCCACTGGATGCCTGCCTTGAGCTGCAGGCCAAAACCCGTATCGGTCGCCACCGAGCTGCCCGTGGCGAAGCCCTGCTCTCCATCGTCATAGAAGACCGATTGGGTCGCGTCGACGCGGGCCGTGGCCACGACGACGTCAAACGCACCGCCGATCAGCACCTTCTGCTTGTTGCCAAACGTCCCGGCCAGGCCGCCGCTGACGTGAAAGAAGTCGATTCTGGAGTTCTGACCGCCGACCGCCCTCGCCACTGGCTCGATGCCGGCCGCGGTCGTGACCTGCTCGGTGACGAACGAGCGGCGAATGGAGCTGTTGAAGAGCCCCACACCGAGCTTGAGGTTCTCTCTGAGCTTCAGGGTGAAGGTGATCGCTTGAGGGATGACGGTGAAGTTCACGGTCTTGCCCTCGCTCTGGGCCTGGGGGTCGGTGTCGATCGTCAGCAGGCCGGGGACCTTGACGATCTGAATCTGCATGGTGATTCCGGTGAGCTCGAGGGAAGCCTTGTTGATTCCTGCGATTCCCGCTGGGTTGTACCAGAGTGCCGCACCGGTATACGTCGTCGCCACGACGGCGCCGCCCGTGAGGGTGACGTCCAGCCCGGCGTTGACCTCGTCGCTGTTGCCAGCCCGAGCCGTCATGGGAACACAGAGCACGCCCATAAGCAGAAGAACCCGAGCTCGGCGCATGGCGAGAGAATACACGAAACGATGTGCTTTGGAGGCGGAATTTTCTGGTTGCAAGATCGCCCGATCGCAAGGTACCAAGAGCCACAATCATGAACCATCGCTACCTGCGTACGTTTCTACTGGTCGCCCTCGCGCTGCTTCTCGTCAGCTGTTCCATTACGCGCGTCAAATGGCGCCTCAAATGGAACAAGGGGATGGAAGAGAGCAAGGCAGCCTTCATGGAAGCCCCGCTGCCGATCGAGAAGAAGCGTCAGCCGAACATCATTCTGCTCGTCGCCGACGACCTCGGGCCTTACGAGGTGAGCGCCTACGGCGTCGATCACATCAAGACGCCGAACATCGATCAGATCGGCAAGGAAGGTGTCGTCTTCGAAGAAGGCTACGCCACCGCACCCACCTGCGCGCCTGCTCGCGCCGGCTTGATGACCGGCCGCGTGCAGAACCGCTATGGCTTCGAGACGCAGGTGATGGAGTTCTACCCCAGCAACTACGTCGAATACATCTCGGGCCGATGGCTGGTCGACACCGGCGAGTTCAAGGTCAAGGCCAAGCCCTCGTTCCCCTCGGCCTGGCAGGTGCACAAGCAGGGCGTGCCGCCCTCCGAAATCATGCTTTCGGAAATCCTCAAGAAGTACAACTACCAGACCGCGCTCATCGGCAAGTGGCACCTCGGCGTGCACCGCGAGCAGGTACCTTCGGCCCGCGGCTTCGACTACCAGTACGGCTTCTACGGCGCGTCGTCGCTGTACACGCCCAAGGAGAATTGGTCGGGCGTGATCAACCACAAGCAAGAGGCCTTTAGCGCGCAGCACCAGTGGAAAACCGGGCGCAAAGACCAGGCCGCAATCCTGCGCAACGGAAAGGAGATCATCGAAGAGAGATACCTCACCGATGCCTTCCGCGACGAGATGATGCAGTACATGGAGGAGAAGAAGGATGAACCCTTCTTCATCTATGGCGCGTTCTCGGCGCCCCACGTCCCTTTTCAAGCCCCGGTCGAATACTACTGCCAGTACCCCCAGGTCGAAGACGAAAACCATCGCGTCTACTACGCGATGATCTCGTCCCTGGATGACGCGATTGGTGAAATCCACCGGAAGATCAAAGACCTCGGCATCGAAAATGACACGCTGATCTTCTTTCTGAGTGACAATGGCGGTGCCTCGTATACCGGCGCCACTGACAACGGACCGCTCAAGGCCGGGAAGCTCACGCAGTTCGAAGGCGGGATCCGGGTGCCCTTCATGATGAAGTGGAAGGGCAAGATCCCCGCGGGCACTCGCTACAAGTACCCGGTTTCGTCGACCGACATTTTCACGACTTCGGTGGCGGCAGCGGGCGGCGTGCTTCCGGACGACCGCGAATATGACGGCGTCGACCTGCTTCCTTACGTGACCGGAAAGAACAAGGACCGTCCCCATCAATCGCTCTTCTGGCGCGCCGACCACATCTGGGCGATTCGCGACGGCGACTACAAGCTCATCTTGAGCACGCGCGACGGCTGGGCCGAGCTCTACAACCTGATCACCGACCAGTCCGAAGAGATCAATCTCAAGGAGCAGATGCCGGAGCTCTACGACAAGCTCCACGAAGAGCACGAGAACTGGCAGAAGGAGAAGATCCTCACGAAACCGATGTGGCCTCGCATCATGGACAAGCGCTTCGTCATTGACGGCAAGGACTACTACTTCCCCGCCTAAGGGACCGATTCAATGAAGAAACTCATCCCCGTCCTCGCCTTCCTCACCCTTTGCGCTGCGGTCTGGTTCCCGACGAGCTCGGCCTCCGCCGTCCCGAAGATGGACGTCAAGATCGCTGTCGGCGTCGGCAGCACGACGATCGTGCCCCGGTTTCCGAACTACAGCATCTACGAAGGCGATGACCCCGAGAATCCAGGGCCGCTCATCGGCACCGTGGGAGGCCGCAACAAGGACACCTTGTTCAACTGGGGCATGCAGCTAGCGGCGCGTGTCACCTTCGACAACAAGGTCTTCACGGAGCTGGCCGCGGGCTTCAGTCGCTTCTACTTCACCTACGGGCCTCAACTCGAAACGTTCGCCTTGGCGGATGGAGAGAACCCCGACTTGGTCAGGCAGCTCGTCGGGCTGAGGGTGCGAATGAACCAGATGGAGATCCCGCTGACCGCCGGCTACCGGCCGTATGCGAACCCTTACTTCAAGATCTTCGTCTATGGAGGTCTGGTCAACACCTTCAACATCCGCGGCTTTTTGGAGCTGGACGGCAATCGAAAGGGGTTCAAATTCCGCCCGAGGGATGTCCCAGGGTACAAGGTTGCGCCGTACCTCGCCGGGGCGCGGATAGGCGTCCAGTTCGACCTCGGACCGCTGAACTTCGACGTCAACTACACCGTCGGGATGAACAGCCTGACGAAGACAGAGTTCCGAACGAACACGCACGTGTTCAAGTTCTTTTTAGGCTGGCTCTTTTAGAATCCTCTCTTAAGAGCCGGCGGCCCCGAAGAAGGACTTCACCTTGTCGTGGAGCTCGTGCAGGTGTTTGCTGGCGTGGTCGCGCTGCCCGGTGTCGAGTAGGCCGTAGACGAAGAGCAGGGCTTGGCGGCCCTCGGCGCGTCGCGCGGAAGGAGGCCGAGCATTCGGGCCCCAGTCCTCGCGATTTTTCCATTCTTCCCACATCGCTTCACGGATCGTCGCCGCGTCCGGATGGGTTCGCGCCAACTTGCTGAACCGCGCTACACGCCGCTCATCGGCCTCGAGCCGGACGGCAGCTTCGTCGGGGAGCTTGGCCACGTAATCGCGAAGCGCCGCTTCTTGCTGGTCCGCGAGGCTGCCTGCCCAGTCCTCGACCGCGTCGACGAACTGGTCCTGACGCTTCTCGATACGCTCTTCGGGAGGCGCGGCGAGCTCCTCCCGGGCCTCTTCGAGCCGCTTCTCGATTCGCTTTTCGACGAAGTCGATCTGGTCGTCCCGCAGGGTGGCCATGATCGGCGCGGCTTCGTCGATGATGGCGCTCGCGACCGTGTCGATTAGCCCATCCACCTGGCGCTCCATCCCGAGGAGCTTCTCTTCGGTGAGTCCCTTTGCGATGCCGACGTCGACCGTGGCCACGAGCATGTCGATCTTGCTCCCAAGCACCATCGGGGCGGCGGCCATGAGCTTGTCTACCGAAGCTCGGGTCGCGGCGGTCTGCGCCTCGTCGAAATTGAACTCGACCGCGATCTGCCGCGTGACCCAGCGAGCGCCGAGGTTTTGAAGGAGCCCGGTGCAGCCGCCCGCCAGTACGAGACACAGACTCAGGGCGACGATGGCGGAACTTGGGGAATGACGGGAGCGAGAGGTCATGAAGGGAGCCGGAGATCTGCCGTAGCCAAATGAGTCTGGGACTGGAACGGCGCGATCGCAACCCCGGGGGCTTTCTCCACCCGAAATCGCAGCGACGGCGCAGGTCAGATTCAGTATACCTCGGGGACGAAGTTCTGATCATCGATCGGGGGGCGGACGTATTTCTGCTTGCGCTGCCGCTCGGGAAGCTGGAGGTCGGGCTGGTGCACTTCCTGGTAGGGAATCAGGCTCAAGAAGTGTGAGATGACATTGAGGCGGGCGCGGCGTTTGTCGTCGCCCTGCACGACATACCAGGGTGCCTGCTTGATGTCGGTGTGCGCGAACATCTCGTCTTTGGCCCGCGAGTAGTCGACCCAATGTTTGCGCGACTGCAGATCAACCTCGCTGATCTTCCAACGTCGAATCGGATCTTCGATTCGCTTCTGAAAGCGGCGCTCTTGCTCCTCGTCGCTGACGGAGAACCAGTACTTGATCAAGATGATCCCCGAGCGGACGAGCATGCGCTCGAATTCGGGGCACGAGCGGAGAAATTCGCGATATTCCTCCTCCGTGCAGTAACCCATGACCTTTTCGACGCCGGCGCGGTTGTACCAACTTCGATCGAAGCAGACCATTTCCCCCGCCGCCGGGAGATACTCGACGTAGCGCTGGAAGTACCACTGGGTGCGTTCGCGCTCGGTGGGCTTTGCGAGGGCCTCGACGCGGCACACGCGCGGATTGAGGTTCTGGGTGATCCGTTTGATGGCACCACCCTTCCCTGCAGCGTCACGGCCTTCGAAGATCACGACGACCTTGAGACCCTCGGTGTGAATCCACTTCTGCAGCTTGACCAACTCCACCTGGAAGTCCGCCATGACTTTGTTGTACTGCGCCTTCTTGAGTTTCGGCTTCTTGGGAACCTTCGAATCCCGCCCTAGCGGGGGCAGCACACTCTCGACTTCGGACTCCTGCTCTTCACTCTTGCCCATCGCACCCTCGCTCCGGATCAACTTCGCACAGCACCTTGGATAGCGGCAAGTCACCGAAACCACCAGCCGCGCAATCTTTGCGTCGACCCTCGACCGTTGGCCGTGACAGGCGACGCTCAGGTCGATAGCATCCGCCGGTGCCTCTTCTGAAACCCACCCCGCCTCCGTACGACATCGGAGAATGGCAACAAAAACCGTTTCCGGAGCGCGTCAAGATGGTCTGCCACTCCTGGGCGCTCCAGGGCTACGGGACGCCGCCGCCCATCTACATCGTCTACATCCTCAAGATCGCGCTCTACATTTGGATCTGGAGCCTGTTCTGTAGCTTCACGCCAGGCTTGGGTGACCTCGGCAGCTTCAGCTCCTGGTACTACGCGCCGATCGCGTTTCAGAAGGCCGTACTCTGGAGCATGGCCTTCGAGGGCCTCGGTCTCGGATGCGGGAGCGGTCCGCTGACGGGCCGATACAGGCCGCCGATCGGCGGTGCGCTCTATTTCCTCAGACCTGGCACGACGAAGGTTCCGCTCTTCCCCGGACTCCCCATCATCGGTGGTTCGAAACGCACCGTACTCGACGTCCTGCTGTACGCAGCACACAACTTCTTCTTGTTCCGCGCGCTGGTGGCGCCGGAGCTCTCGACCGATCTTCTCTTGCCGACCGTCGTTCTCCTTCCGCTGCTCGGCCTCACCGATAAAACGATCTTCCTCGCGTCACGCGCCGAGCACTACTATACGGCGCTGGTCTGTTTCATCTTCAGCGCTGATTGGCTGGCAGGATCGAAGCTGGTCTGGGTCGCCATATGGATCTGGGCGGCCACCTCGAAGCTCAACCATCACTTCCCTTCGGTGGTCGCGGTGATGCAGAGCAACAGCCCGCTCACCCGCATCGGGTCAGTTCGAAAGCTGTTCTACCGAAGCTACCCGGACGACCTTCGTCCTTCCCGCCTGACCCAGCTGATGGCGCACGCGGGCACCGCCGTGGAGTTCGTCTTCCCGGTCGTCCTGGTCCTGAGCGACGGTGGCATGCCGACGACGGTAGCGCTGGCCGTCATGCTCTTGTTCCACATCTTCATCACGAGCAGCATTCCGATGGGCGTGCCGATCGAATGGAACGTCATCATGGTCTACGGCGCGTTCGTGCTCTTCGGCCACTATGCCGAGGTCAGCGCCTTCAGCATCGCTTCGCCAGTGCTCATCGCCTACCTCGCGTTCGCGCTCATCGTCGTCCCACTGTTTGGAAACCTCGTTCCCTCGCGCGCCTCGTTCCTATGTTCGATGCGGTACTACGCGGGGAACTGGGCCTACAGCGTATGGCTCTTCAAGGGGGACTCTTGGAAGAAGATCGACGCGCATATCACCAAAGTCGCGCCAGGCCTCCATGCTCAGCTCGAGGGCATGCTCGACGAGGACGCCATCATCGCCTCCATGTCCAAGGTGCTCGCGTTCCGGTCGATGCACCTTCACGGCCGGTGCCTGCAGTTCCTCTTGCCGAAAGCCGTAGACGACATCGACGCGTACGAGTACCTCGACGGCGAGCTGGTCGCAGGCATCGTCGTCGGTTGGAATTTCGGCGAGGGTCATCTACACAACCTGCAGCTCCTGCAATCCATTCAGGAGCAGTGTGGGTTCGAAGATGGCGAGCTCCGATGCATCTTCGTGGAGTCGCAGCCGATGGGCCGGGCGACCCATGCCTGGACCATCGCCGACGCCGCGACAGGAGTCTGCGAAACCGGGGAGATCGTCGTCAGAGATCTCCTCGAGCTTCAGCCCTGGCCTGCCATGTCGAAGGGTTAGCTCTGGCGCGGAAGGTTCAGCGAAAGCTTGATCACGACCAAGTCGCGGATGAGGTCATCCTTCATTCCAGGATAGGCGATGCCGAAGTCCTGACGGTTGATGGAAAACTCCGCGTTGGCGTTCACTTGCGAATCGGTGACGCTGACCGTGGCTGGAAAGCTGATGCGTTTGGTGACGCCGTGGAGAGTCAAGTCACCGCTGATCGTGTGACCGGCACCCTCCTTCTTGATCTCGGTCGAGCGGAAGGTCGCGGTCGGAAACTTGTCTACATCGAAGAAATCTGGCGACTTCAAGTGCTTGGTGAGCTTCTCCTTGTCGGCGAAGAGTGAGTCGGTTTGGATGCTCAACTCGACTTTGCTCGTCTCGATGGGGTCACCCACCTCGACCGTACCCGAGAAGTCGGTGAACCCTCCGTCATGGCTTGCCGTGACCTTGGCACCCACGAACTCGATCTTGCTGTTCGACGGGTTGATAGCCAAAGAGCCGGCCGCCGCCTCATCGGGCTCGCCGCTGGGAGCGGCCTCAGCCTTGCTGTCTGGAGCCGATTCGACCGTAGAAGGCGCCACTTCGGCCCCTGGGTTCTTGCAACCCATCGCCAAGAGACCGGTCACAAATAGAAGTGCAGTTGTTCGCATGAATCCTCCCTGAGCCGCTTATGGAGATCGCTTGGTCAAGGTCAAGCTTGGCGGTCGCCCTGGCTACATGGACCGACAATCGGGGGAAATGTTTGAAACCACTATCGAAACGAGGATTTTCCGCTCGATCGAGCTGGGGCTGATAATCGCTAGCTATGTGGGCCCTTGTCATCTAGGCTTCGGCCAGTTTCACGGGGAAGGAGCAGCTGGAAATGACAGCAAGAGCAATTGGTGTATTCGCGTTGGTGCTTGCAGTAGCGAGCCCGGCGTTCGCAGGACCGAAGAACTCGACCATCGGTGCGAAGAAGCTCGAGGAGGACATGGTCCACAGCGGTAGCGTCGGTTATCCGAATATTACGTACGAATGGTGGAACAGGGGCAAGAAGAAGCTCGACTGGGGACTGAGCGGTGACCTGGTGTACGGAGGAAGCTGGGGAGTAGCGGCCAGCCAAGCGGTCCGTGCATTCGGCGTGAGGGTTCGGACCGGAAGCCGATACATCAAGATCGGCCTTGGCATCAACGGCCTGCTTCGGTGGCATCTTTCTGAAAAAGAGCGTCCCAAAGTCACCAACGACGTGGGGTTTCTCTTCAAGCCGGGCATCCTTCTTTCGAGTAACACCAGCACCAACGATTTCACGTTCGGGATCAAAACCGAAGTGGGCGCGCCCGTCTCGATCGACGTGCACGAGCGAGTCAGCGTGGTCACGGGTGGCTACATCCCGTTCACGTACTTCTTCAACAAGGGCGACAACTTCGGCATTATTCCCTTGCTCGTCCGTATGGGTGTGGAGATCAAAGCCAACGAGAACGTAGCCCCTTGGTTCTTCTTCGACCTCGGCCCCGGCATCAGTGTGGGCAAGGGGGTGTCGGGCGCCTCCTTCGCTTGGCGTATCGGCGCTGGCACAGCGTTCTGGGGCGTCTTGGGCAGGAACAAGAACAAGTCGGATGTCGCGGAAACCGAAGTCATCGAAGTCGAGGTTAGCGAGTAGGCTTGAGCTCGAATCCTCGAGCGCACGGAGGGGCCGTTCCGCAAACGCGGGCGGCCCCTTTTTCGATCAGCCCGCTGTCAACCGAAGCGTTTGGGGCCCTGCACCGTGCTGGCACGCACCGCCGTCTGACCCTATGAATCGCTTGGGAGGCCATGGACGCGCGGCCCGCAGCCGTGCATGATGGGCCACCTCGAAAAGGAGTGATCAGTGGCCGACAAAGACACCACGAGCTTTATGCGATCGCTGTGCATGGGACGCATCGAACAGGACGTCATCTTTCCCTTCCCGACTGTCTCCGCTGCCGAGAAAGAAACGCTCGGCGACATCTCGGGCGCGCTCGAAGGTCTGCTTGGCTCGCGCGCAGAGGACTTTCGGACATGGGACCTTGCCGGCGAGCTACCGGAGGACTTCATCGACGAGCTCAAGGAATTCGGAATGTTCGGCTTGGTGATCCCCGAAGAGCACGGCGGGATGGGGCTCGGCAACATGGCGTACTCACGTACGCTCCAAGAGGTTGCGAAGTACGACGCTTC
The DNA here is from genome assembly GCA_963699755.1 of uncultured delta proteobacterium. Lineage (GTDB taxonomy): Bacteria > Myxococcota_A > Polyangia > Polyangiales > Houyiibacteriaceae > SG8-38. Next base: position 170,339 of record CAVOVB010000008.1, on the reverse strand, counting down.
GGTTGCGGTGACCATCGGCGCACACAGCTCGATCGGGATGCGCGGCCTTCTGCTATTCGGCACCGATGATCAAAAACAGCGTTACTATGACAAGTTAGCTAGCGGCGAGATGATCGCTGCCTACTGTTTGACCGAGCCCGGCGCAGGCTCGGACGCTGCCGCCATCACGACCACCGCTGTGAAGGACGGAGACGATTGGATCGTCAACGGCAACAAGCTCTGGATCACCAACGGCGGCATCGCCGACTTCTTCACGGTGTTCGCCAAGACCCCTGAGGAAGGCGGCCGGGGGAAGATGAGCGGCTTCATCATCACGAAAGACATGGAGGGCGTCAGCATTGGGCCGCACGAGGACAAGATGGGTCTGCGTTCCAGCTCGACGACCACCGTGCATTTCGACAATGTGCGAGTCCCCGATCACAACCTTCTCGGCGAGGTCGGCCAAGGGTTCAAGGTCGCGATGGCGATCTTGAACAGCGGCCGGACGGGGCTCGGTGGCGGTTCTGTCGGCGCGATGAAGAACCTCATCAGGATGGCGACCGTTCAGGCCAACGAGCGCAAGACTTTCGGCCAGCCGATTTCGAGCTACGGCCTGATCAAGAAGAAGGTTGCCGAGATGGTGATCGATTGTTACACGGCCGAGGCTGCGGTCACGATGGTCGGGGGGCTGATCGATGCCGGCTACAAGGAGTACCAAGTCGAAGCCGCCATCTCCAAGGTGTACGCCACCGAATGCCTATGGCGCACGGCGGATGAGGCCCTGCAGATCGCCGGCGGCAACGGCTACATGCGCGAGTATCCCTACGAGCGGATCGTCCGCGACTGCCGAATCAACCGCATCTTCGAAGGCACCAACGAGATTCTGCGCCTGCTCATCGCTCTGACGGCGATGAACGACGTGGCCAGCCAGCTCAAGGAGCTGGCCTCGACGATGAAGGGCATTTTCAACGAGCCCATCAAGGGGTTCGGCGTGCTGTCGGACTACGCGCGCAAGCACGCGGTCCTTCGGACGGGCATCGGGGGAAGTGCGAAGTTCAGCGGGATCCATGAAGCCATCCAAGACCAAGCGCAGATCTTCGAAGAAGAGACTCGCTATCTCGCGCAAGCGGCCGACAAGATTCTGCGCAAGCACGGCAAGGGCATCATCGGCAAGCAGTTGGCCAGCCATCGACTTGCCGAAATCATGATCGATCTCTTCGTGATGGCCTCGACCATCAGTCGCGTGCAGGCCTCCATCGAGGCCAAGGGCGTCGAGGCGGCTACGCTCGAAATCGATATCCTGAGGACCTTCACCCGCGCAGCCAAGGTCCGCATCAAGCACAATTTCCGGCGCATTGAAACCAATGATGACGAAGTCTTGAAGGGGCTGGCCGAAGACGCGTTCGCAGCCGAAGGGTTCCGCTGGGACACGATCTAGTCGTGAAGGAGTATTCGCGAGAAGAGGTCGAAGAGATTCTGCGGCGGGCGCTCGAAACCCAACCGCTCGAGACCCTGTCGCACAAGGACTTGGTCGACGCCGCGGTCGAAGCCGGCATCGACGCGGACGACGTCGAGGCGGCTGCACAAGAGATCGAAGAGGAACGCGAGCTTCGCTCCGAGGAGGACCGAATCCTCAACTGGCGAAAGAAGCGCTTCATCCAGAGCATCTACACCTACGCGGTGGTCAACGCGGGCTTGTTCGTCGTCGATATCATGTCGGGGCCCGGCTGGTGGGTGCAGTGGGTCCTCGCGGGCTGGGGAATCGTGTTGGCGCTAGGAGCCCGGCGAGCGCTCCTGCCCGACCGAGAACGGCTCCGTGCGCGAATCCGCCGTCGGCTCGCCCGGCGACGCCGGGGGAAGTGGGAAAAGCAGGTCCGAAAAGAGGTCGACCGCGCCATCCAAGTAGGCGTCGACGCCCTGGTCGAGGCGGCGTCGCGCAAGCTCTCGGCAGGCGCGCAGGCGTCCGGCCCACAGAGGTCTCGGGTGCGCGTAGCGCAGGCAGAGGGCGAGGTTGCTGAGGTGGAGGTCATCGACCGGTCCGAGCGAAAGACCAGTCGCTGACGGGGGCGACCGGCTCTCACTAGCCGAAATCGAATTCCGACTGCGCGATTGGCTCGATGCAGGCCTCGTCGTCGTTCTCGATACGATTGATCCGCCGCGAAACCGCCGTCCTCGTCAGGTTCGGAGGTTCAGCGAGCTGGCCTTGGACCAGCCAGAGTCGTGCGTCGTCGTCTCCCAGAATCACCGGCATCCGATCGTGGACTTCGGCAGCCGCACCCTTGGATGGGCGCGTGAGCACGACGAACCGCCCTTCCCGCCGGAGCCCAGCCATGACGAAGAGCTCTTTCCCCGGGAGACGAAACAGATAAGGCTGATGGATGCCCCCTTCTTTCCGCCATTCGAGAAATCCGTCCGCAGGCACGAGGCATCGCCCCTCGCGAAAGACGTCGCGAAACATCGCGGTCCGATCCACCGTTTCCGAGCGAGCGTTGATCACGAGCCCTCCTCCGGAGCGATGAATGCCCCAGCGTGCGTCGACCAGAACGGGCTCACCGCTCTTCAAGTGCACGATCGGGCTTCGCTGACCTGGCGCGACGTTGAAGCGTGGGCGAAACTCGATACGGGTCTCGCTGAACTCGTCGAACGGAAGGCCAGCAATGAGCGCTTCTTCATCGGGACAGGCTAGCGTGTATCGTCCGCACATTGGCGGCTAAGGCGAGTCGGCGTGGATCCCGACGCCCGAATATTGGAAACCCTGGTCGGCCAGCTTGTAGGTGACCCAGATGTTACGACCGTCGAACACCGTAGGCGTGCGCATGAGATCGCGAATTCGCTCGAACTCAGGATACTGGTATTCGCGCCACTCCGTCAGAAGCATCAGTGCGTCCGCACCTTTTACGGCGTCGTAGGCATCGTCGACCAGCTCGACCTTTTCGCCGAACAACTCCTTGATGTTCGCCATGGCTTCCGGGTCGTGGCCAACCACTTCGCAACCCTCGTTGAGGAGGAACTCGATGGTCGTAATCGAAGGCGATTCACGAACGTCGTCGGTGCCTGGCTTGAATGCGAGCCCCCAGATGGCGATCCGCCTGCCCGCCAGCTCGCCTCCGAAATGGCGCTTCAGCTTGCGCACGAGGAAGCTCCGGTGGCGCACGTTGACGCGGTTCGTCGCGTCGGCGAGCTCGAGCTCGATGCCGTGTCGGCGCGCGGTTGCTACGAGTGCCTTGACGTCTTTCGGAAAGCAAGAGCCGCCGTAGCCGGGACCCGAATGGAGAAACTGAGAGCCGATCCGAGGGTCACTGCCGACGCCCAGGCGAACGCTCTGCACATCTGCACCCACCTCTTCGCAGAGCACCGCAAGCTCGTTCATGAAGGAGATGCGCATCGCGAGCATCGTATTGGCAGCGTACTTGGTGAGCTCTGCGCTCTCCGGATTCATCCACACGATCTTCGTGTTCGAAAGGTTGAGCGGATGGTAGACCCGGTTCAAGAGACGGCGCGCGCGGTCGTGCCCAGGTCGGACGCCGATCACAATCCGATCTGGATACATGAAGTCGTCGATCGCCCCGCCCTCTTTCAAGAACTCCGGATTGGAGGCTACTTGAATTTCATGCTCGGCATCGGCGACCAGCTTCTGAACCTGCGCGTTCGTGCCGACTGGGACGGTGCTCTTGTTGACGATGACGAGATCGTGGGCCGCGTGCGTGGCGAGCTCTTGGGCGACCGCGAACACCGCACTCAAGTCCGCTTCTCCGTCGTGCGTCGGAGGCGTGCCGACGGCAATGAAGGCCAAGTCGACGTCGCGAACCGCCGAAGCGAGGTCGGTCGCGAAGGTGAGGCGACCGGCATTCGCGTTCTCCCTGACCATCTCTTCGAGCCCGGGCTCGTAGATCGGAATCTCGAAGCGCTTGAGGCGCTCGATCTTCGAGGCGTCTTTGTCGACGCAGACCACGCGCTGGCCCGTCGCGGCGAAGCAAGTGCCGGTCACCAGGCCGACGTATCCAGTACCGATGACACAGAGTCTCACCGCGCAGCCATAGCACGTTTCTGCCTTCCCGAAAGATGCGCCCCGCGCGGCAACAAGGTACTCTCGGGCGAGGAAGGAGCTACCTTGATTCTGACAAACATCGACAGCGTGCCAGGCCGGCGGATCGTTCAGCACTTCGGACTGGTGCAGGGGAGCACCATCCGGGCGAAACACTTCGGGCGAGATTTTGCCGCCGGCCTCAAGAACATCGTTGGCGGAGAGCTCAAGGGCTACACGGAGCTACTGCAAGAGAGCCGCGCCGAGGCCACCAGCCGCATGGTTGCGCAGGCTCGGGAGCTAGGCGCGAACGCCGTGATCAACGTGCGATTCACGACCTCATCGATCGCTCAGGGCGCCTCGGAAATTCTTTCATACGGCACGGCCGTCATCGTCGAGTGAAGGCATGCCGTCGATCGAGCTCTGGATAGTCCTTGGAACTCCCGTCCTGCTCATCGTCGTCGGACGAGTCGTGGGCTCGAGCATCGAGCGGAATCATTACCGGGACATCGTCGAGCGCGAAGCCCGATTCCTTGCTCAACCCGCGGTCTCTACGAAGGATTGGGACGCACCAGGCCCCATTCAATCCGCGAGCCTCGCGCTTGGCTCCGTGGTGGTATCAGTCGATCATTTCAAGCGTTTCATGAGCGGCTTCCGAATGTTCTTCGGTGGAGAGGTCCGCTCGTACTCCTCGCTCATCGACCGCGCTCGTCGCGAGGCGCTCCTCCGCATGAAAGAATCCCAGCCAGATGCAGATGCCTATCTCAACACCCGCCTCGAGACCTCGACCATCTCGAGCACCACGGGAAATGAAGGGATCGGCACTATCGAAGTGCTGGCCTACGGAACCGCGGTCCACTACCATCGCGCGCCATGACCAAGGAACGACCCCGTGTGCTGACCGAACGCGATGGACGCATCTTTCACATCGTCCTCGATCGCCCCGAAAAGATGAACGCCTTTGATCTGCGCATGCTCCGAGAGCTGGCCGAGTCGGTGACCGAGTACGAATCCGATGAATCGCTCTGGTGTGCCCTGCTCTACGCGAACGGCGAGCACTTTACCGCAGGACTCGACCTGGCCGAGGTCGGCCCCGCCGTCCGAAGTGGAGCGACTCTGTTCCCCGAGGGTTCGGTCGACCCGCTCAACTTGCACGCCAAGAAGCGAACCAAGCCGCTCGTGATGGCCGTGCAGGGCTGGTGTCTGACCATCGGCATCGAGCTGCTGCTCGCCGCCGACATCCGCATCGCGGCAGAGGGAACGCGCTTCGGACAAATCGAAATCAACCGAGGCATCTTCCCTTTCGGCGGCGCTACGATTCGCCTCCCGGAGATCGCCGGCTGGGGCAACGCGATGCGCTGGCTGCTCACCGGCGATCGATTCGATGCGGAGGAGGCCCGACGGCTCGGCCTGGTTCAAGAGCTCGTCCCAGCCGATGAGCTTCGCCCCAAGGCCCTCGAAATCGCCCAGACCGTGGCCAAGCGGGCGCCCCTGGGCGTTCAGGCGACCCTCCGATCCTCACGGACGGCTCAGCTGAAGGGGACCGAGGCGGCCGTCGCCGAGCTCTTGGTCATCGCGCGCGAGCTGATGGACAGCGAAGACGCCGCCGAGGGCATCCGATCGTTTGTCGAGCGGCGCGAGGGCGACTTCAAAGGGCGCTAAGCCCAGTTAGCCAACAAAGACGACATTGCTGGAGATTGGATCGCGGGGCTGACGCGTGGCGTTTGCGGGAACATCGGGATCCTCATAGCCGAACGAGAGGCCGCAGAGGATCTGTTCGTTGTCCGGAATCCCGAGATGGTCTCCCGCGACTTCGGGATACGCGCGCAGGGCCGCTTGGGCGCACGAGCCGATCCCACGAGACTGCATAGCCAGCATCAAGGTCTGGACGTACATGCCGACGTCGAGCGCCACCCCAATCCCAAAGCTCTTTTCCATGCAGATGTATGCAACGTGCGGCGCATCGAAAAACTCGAAGTTGCGAAGCATGGCCTTGAGCCGTCCCATCTTGTCGCCGCGCTCGATGCCCATCTTGCCATAGAGCTCGACCGCGCACGCGACTTGCTTGTCTCGATAGTACCCTCGAAAATCGTCGGTCTGCGCCGTCCCCGCAGAAGATGGGCCGCTGGTCGCGGCGGCGAGGAGCGCCGCGCGAAGCCTCTGACACGTCTCCCCCGATGCGATGTAGACGCGCCAGGGTTGTACGTTGCAATTGCTCGGCGCGTGTTGCGCCAAGCCAAGCACTTCCTCGAGCACCTCGTGAGGCACGGGCTTTGGGAGGAACCCTCGCACCGAGCGGCGCGTGCGGATGGTCTCGTCCAGATCGTACATCACTCCTACCCCCTGAGCTCTCAGCCGCGCCTCTTGGCATTTGGAATCGCCTTCTTGATCTGGATAGCGCAGTCGTTTCCGATGACCTTTCGGAGAGCAGGTTCAATTACCCCGGTGCACACGTACTCGGCGCCGACGCCGAAAGCCGCCCGCCCGGTGACGCGAACCACGACTTGGTCTTTGCTGACCTCCAAGAGCTCGATGCTGCTCGCGTCGTTTTGCAGGAGCGGGTTGAGAACGTCGTCGATGACTCGTTGCACCGCTTCTTGCACCCGCAAAGCATGCGAAATTGCTTCCCCAAAGGCAAACGTTCGCGATGTCCGGCATTGGAGCAAAGCTGAGCTATACTCGCGCCCAGATGAGCCAAGTCGCACGCAATCGCTTACAAGTAGACGTTCGTCGACAACAATTGCTGGAGCTCGGACTCGAGCTGTTCGGGAATCAGACCTACGACGAGCTCTCGATCGACGAGATCGCAAGACAGGCGGGGGTTTCCAAGGGGCTGCTCTATCACTATTTCCCCGGCAAACGGGCGTTCTACGTCGCTTCGGTGCGGGAGGCGGCGCGGCAGCTCCTCGAGGACACCTACATCGACCAAGAGCCCAAGGGGCCGGCGCCCGGTCCAGAGGACCTGCGTGCTGGGCTTCGCCCTTTTCTCGACTACGTCGCACGCCGCCGGCGGGTCTTTTCCTTTCTCCTTCGGAGTGGAATCGGAACCGACAGCGAGGTGGCGGACATCATCGAAGCTACCAGACAGACTGTCGTGGATCGAATGCTGTCGCGCGTGGAGCGATTTGGAGCACGTGCCGACGACCCTGCAACGCGGATGCGCCTGCGCGGATGGCTGGGCTTTCTCGAAGCCACGAGCCTCGACTGGGCCGAAAACCAAGAGCTCGATGCGGAATCGTTTCTGGAGCTGCTCGTCCAGATGGCAGGGGTCGTGTTTGCTGTCGTTCTCAATCCCGCCGAGCAGTGATGTGGACCCGTGACCGCTTTGCTGCGGCGCTGGTCTCGACGGCGCTAACCGCTTGCAGCCCGGCTCAGAAGCCGGTCGCGACGCCAGCCAAAAAACCGGAGCTTACCGCGCCCGTTCCCCCGGAGGCCCAGCTTCCGGCGCACAACACAGCGATCGACTGGAGCTCTTTCGACTCCACCTCGCTGAGAAACCCCAACGATGGTTCCTTGCAAGGGGGTGTCCCGCTTCCCCTCAGCGCGCCCGGCCTGCGCTTCAACCCGGCCCGCGACCCCAAGGCCCGCTATGGCACCGTCGAAGTCGTTCGCGGATTGGTCGACGCGGCTGCCAGAGTCGACCGCGAGCTGGGCGGGCTGCCCGTGACAGTCAACGACCTCAGCTATGAACGCGGTGGGCCGATCTCCCATCACCGCTCACACCAGAGCGGCCGGGACGTCGACGTGCTGTTTTACCAGCTCGGCCCCGACGGGGAGCCCATCGAAAGCGTCGGTGCATTCTTCGACCCGCATGGCGCCGGAGTCGACTTCCGAGACCTCGCTGACCCGAGCGACGACGTCGCCCTCCGGCTCGACATCCCCCGGACTTGGCTCTTCGTGCGGGCGCTCATCGAAGACGAAAAGGCTCTGCTTCAGCAGGTCTTCGTTGCCGAGCATCTGCGGAAGCTTCTACTCGAGTTTGCGCGCTCATCCGGGGCGCCCTCGGCGGTCGTGAAACGCTTTGCTGCGATGAGCTGCCAGCCCAGCTATCCCCATGACGATCACTTCCATATGCGGTTCTTCTGTTCCCCTCAAGACGTCGAGCAGGGCTGCCGCGATTCAGCGCCGCTCTACGCTTGGCACCAAGAGAGGCTCGAAGATGCAGGCGTGCAAGCGCGCCCGCTGGCCGAAAAGCGCCAGCAGGCAAGCGCTAAGATCGTGACACACGAGGAGGCTCGCGCATCAGCAGGGCCCATGGACCGCGAAGTCGAACGTTGGCTCGACCGCCGCAAGCAGTGGGTCGAACAACCACACCCGGGCCGCCCCTACTGTCCTTAGCCAGCAACAGCGCTGCGATGCGCTACGCTAGAGCCGTGACCGACTTCGAGTGGATCAGCGACCAGAAAGAATTCGAAGAGCTCGTCGACGAGCTCTGCCGGACGGACGCGTACGCGCTCGATACCGAGTTCCATCGCGAACGAACCTATCTGCCGCATCTGGCGCTCGTGCAGCTTGCCACCGCTGATCGCATCGCGTTGGTCGACGCCCTCGATGTCGACCTGCGAATACTGAGCCGAGCGTTTCAGACAGAGGCGGTCTGCGTCATGCACGCTGGCTCTCAAGACCTCGAGATCTTGGAGCTCGAGTGCGGCGCGGTACCCAATCGCATGTTCGACACGCAGATCGCCGCCCTTTTTTGCGGCTATCGAACGAGCTCTCTCGGGAGGCTGGTGGAGGGCTTCCTCGGGATTCAACTCGACAAGAGCTCGCAGCTCAGTGACTGGACCCGGCGTCCCTTGCCCGCGGACGACCTGCGCTACGCCGCCTGCGACGTGGCCCATCTGCTCGAGCTGCGCGGTGCGCTTCTCGAGCACCTCAACGAACAAGGCCGCGTCGAATGGGCCGAGGAAGAGATCGAGCGACTGCGCCGAAAGGACCGTTCGTCCCCGGAGCCAGAGACCCTCTGGTGGAAGCTTCGCGGAAAGACCAAGCTTCATGGCAAGGCGCGCGGTGTCGCTCAGGAGCTCGCAGCCTGGCGTGACAGCCTCGCAAAAGAGAAGAATCGTCCATCGCGCACCGTGCTCTCCGACATGGCCCTTCTGGCTCTGGCTCAACGGCCCGCACGCAACGCCCAGCAACTGAGCGGCATCCGAAACTTCGACCTTCGGCGCTTCGAGCATGCCGACGAGCTTCTGGCGGCCATCGAGCGAGGAAGACGGCTTTCCAAGACCGAGCTGAGACTACCACCCAAGAAGCCGGAGAACCTTCCCAGCGTAGAGGGCGTAATCGCACTCTGCCTCGCCTGGCTCGCGCAGCGTGCCAACCGAGAAGGCCTGGACATGACCGTGCTTGGCACGCGCGACGACGTGACCAACCTCGTGCTGCACCAACCCAGCCGGCTGTCCAAAGGCTGGCGAGAGCGTCTCGTTGGCCGCGAGCTCGGCGCGATCATCGACGGAAGGGCGGCCCTTTGCGCGAATGGAAACGAGCTCGAGCTGCTGGATCGCACGCCGCTCTGATCCGCGCTACCTTGTGTTGGTGGCAGTGAGCAAAGGCGGACGCATCATCCTGATCGTCGCTTCGGTCGTGGTGATCGGAGCCGGCGTCAAGCTCGCTGCGCCCCTGCTGGTCCCAGTGCTCGTGGCGGCCTTCATCGCCATCGTCACGGCACCGCTGGTCATGTGGCTCTGCGACCGCGGGCTTCCTCGCCTCGTCGCTGTCTTGTCAGGGCTCTTGCTGGACGTAGCCGCTGGTGCCGCCCTCGGCTTTCCGCTCGCTGGTGCAGCCGCAACGTTCACGGAGCGGGTGCCGGGCTATGCCTCGATGCTTTCCGGGCAAGTCGCGAAGCTCGAGCTCTGGCTCGCCAACCTTGGGGTTCACCTGGAATCGGTCTACGACTTCTCCGAGCCCACCTGGATGCTCAATCTCGCGACGATGACGGCCCAGTACGCCGCTTCTTTCGTCTCGCAGATGGTTCTCGTCTTGCTGATCGTCGCGTTCATGCTCCTCGAATCCACAGGGCTTCGGGAGAAGCTCGCTAAGATCGCAACGCCCGGCCAAATCCATGAGCTGTCCGAAGCCGCGCGCGAGGTCAACGCCTACCTGGTCGCCAAGACGGTGATGAGCCTGCTGACCGGCGTCCTGGTGTTCCTCTGGTGCTGGTGGCGAGGCTTGGACGTCCCGGTGCTCTGGGGTCTGCTCGCCTATCTGCTCAACTACATTCCCACAGTCGGCCAGATCATCGCCGCGGTGCCCGCCATTGCCTTGGCGCTGATTCAATTCGGCCCTGGGCAGGCGCTTGTGGTCGCAGCAGGGTTCGGGGGCATCAATCTGGCCATCGGCGCAATCGAGCCCCGCGTCATGGGCCACGCGCTAGGGCTGTCGGCGTTGGTGGTGCTGGTTTCGATGGTGGTCTGGGGCTGGTTGCTCGGGCCGGTCGGTGCTCTCGTCTCCGCACCGCTGACGATGGTCATCAAGCATTCGCTTGCGCACAGCGACGACCTCCGTTGGCTTGCGGAGCTGCTCGGCCCGCTACCGAGGCCCAGGGGGAAGGCGAATTCGAAAACTCCAGACGCCGCCGACGAGCTCAGCCGCGCATGAGCAGGTCCCCCGCCCGCTCAGCAAAGCGGCGAAGAACCTTCAGCGCCGCCAGGCTTGGTGTCGTCTGGCCCCGACCGACCGCGTCTTCGAGCTGCTCGATGAGCGAAGACAGCTCCGGGTCGCCGCGGAGGGCACGACGAAGCCCGTCCTCCACCATGTCCCACATCCACTGAACCTGCTGGGCTCTTCGGGTTTGCTGGAGCTCACCAGACGCTTCGCGATCTCGAAGGCACTCGGCGACCAGCGACCAGAGCTCGCCGAGGCCAGTCTTCTCGAGCGCGCTGCAGGTCACAACGGGCGGCACGCTCCGGCCGCGCATGAGGCGCAAGGCGCTCTGGTAGGAGGCCTGCGCACGAATCGCCCGGGGCCGATTGTCACCATCGGCTTTGTTGATCGCGAGCATGTCTGCTACCTCGAGGATGCCGCGCTTGATCCCTTGCAGCTCGTCGCCCGCGCCTGCGATCATCAGCACCAGGAAGAAGTCGACCATCCCGGCTACGATCGTCTCGGACTGACCTACCCCTACCGTCTCGACCAGAACCATGTCGAAGCCCGCAGCCTCGCAGAGGAGAATCGTTTCGCGGGTCTTGCGAGCGACTCCACCGAGCGTTCCACTCGTTGGAGAGGGACGGATGAAGGCCTTGGGGTCGTTGCTGAGGGCCGCCATCCGGGTCTTGTCCCCCAAAATGCTCCCGCCGCTCACAGTGCTGGTCGGATCGACGGCGAGGACCGCTACGCGATGACCTTCGCCGGTGAGCTTCGTCCCCAAGGCGTCGATGAACGTGCTCTTGCCGGCCCCGGGTACACCACTGATGCCAACTCGATGCGCCCCGCCCGTCTCGGGCAAGAGCGCTTCGAGGACCTGTTGAGCGAGCTCGGCGTCCGCTAGCCTCTCGCTCTCGATCAAAGTGATAGCTCTGGCAAGCACGGCGCGGTCACCGCCGCGCACTCCGTCGACATAGGCTTGCGTGTCGAGACGGCTCACGCCCCCCCGAGTTGCGCATCGAGCTGCTCCAGGAGCTCGAGGGCCGCGTCGCCGATGACCGTCCCCGGCCCGAAGATCGCCACGGCTCCAGCATCGCGAAGCGCCTCGTAGTCCTCCGGAGGAATCACGCCCCCGACGACCACCAGGATGTCATCACGGCCCTGGTCATTCAGAGCTTGCTTGAGCTGCGGAACCAAGGTCAGGTGACCCGCAGCAAGCGAGCTCGCCCCTACGATGTGAACGTCGTTTTCGATCGCCTGCTTCGCGCTCTCCTCAGGCGTCTGAAAGAGCGGCCCGATGTCGACGTCGAAGCCGAGGTCGGCGAACGCCGTGGCGATCACCTTCTGACCGCGATCGTGTCCGTCCTGGCCCATCTTTGCAACGAGGATGCGAGGCCGGCGGCCGTGCTTGGCCAGGAACTCGTCGCTTCGTGCTCGAACGCGGTTCACCGCGTCCGAATCCTTGCCAACTTCGCTTCGATACACGCCTTCGATACTCCGAATCGTCGCTTGGTAGCGCCCCCAGACGCGCTCGAGCGCGTCGCTTATCTCTCCTACGGTCGCCCGATGCCTCGCCGCGTCGATGGCCAGCTCGAGCAGGTTGCCCTCGCCAGTTTCGGCGCACTTGGTCAATGCCTCAAGTTTCGGCCAAAGAGCGGCTTCGTCGCGTTCCGCACGGAGCTCGCGAAGCCGCGCGATCTGGGCCTCGCGGACCGCCGTGTTGTCCACCTTGAGCACGTCGATATGGTCCTCTTGTTCGAGCCGGTACTTGTTGATGCCGACAATCGTCTGCTGCCCCGAATCGATACGAGCCTGCGTCCGCGCCGCCGCTTCCTCGATTCGAAGCTTCGGCAGCCCTGCCTCGATGGCCTTGGTCATCCCACCGAGCTCCTCTACCTCTTTGATGTGCTCCCAGGCCCTGAGAGCCAGCTCGTGCGTGAGACGCTCGACGTAGTAGCTCCCACCCCAGGGGTCGATCACCTTGGTGGTGCCGCTCTCGAGCTGGAGATAGAGCTGTGTGTTGCGTGCGATGCGCGCGCTGAAGTCGGTCGGCAGCGCGATCGCTTCGTCGAGCGAATTGGTGTGAAGGCTCTGCGTGTGACCCTGCGTGGCCGCCATAGCCTCTATGCAGGTGCGAATGACGTTGTTGTAGACGTCCTGCGCGGTGAGGCTCCAGCCCGAGGTCTGGCAATGCGTACGAAGGGCGAGGCTCTTGCTGTTGTTCGGCTTGAACTGCTCGATGAGCTTTGCCCAAAGCAGGCGCCCCGCCCGTAGCTTTGCGATCTCCATGAAGTAGTTGGTACCAACGGCCCAGAAGAAGCTGATACGCGGCGCAAACTCGTCAATCCCGAGGCCCGCGGCCATCCCGGTGCGCACGTACTCGAGCCCGTCAGCCAGGGTGTAGCCGAGCTCGAGGTCCTGCGTCGCGCCCGCTTCCTGCATGTGGTAGCCGCTGACGCTGATGCTGTTGAAGCGAGGCATGTTCGCTGCCGTGAATTTGAAGATGTCCGCGACGATCCGCATCGAGGGCGACGGCGGATAGATGTACGTGTTGCGGACCATGAACTCTTTGAGGATGTCGTTCTGGATGGTCCCGGTGAGCTCCTTCGGCGCGACGCCCTGCTCTTCGGCAGCCACGACGTAGAGCGCAAGCACGGGGAGCACCGCACCGTTCATCGTCATCGAAACGCTCATCTTGTCGAGCGGGATGCCGTCGAAGAGGATGCGCATGTCCTTGATCGAGTCGATGGCCACACCGGCCATGCCGACGTCGCCGGCGACACGGGGATGATCGGAGTCGTAACCGCGGTGGGTCGCCAAATCGAAGGCTATCGACAGCCCCTTCTGACCGGCAGCGAGGTTGCGGCGGTAGAAGGCATTGCTCTGCTCGGCTGTCGAAAAGCCGGAGTACTGCCGGATGGTCCAAGGCCGGCGCACGTACATCGTGGAGTACGGGCCCCGAACGAAAGGCGGCAGGCCGGGCATCGTCTCGAGGTGCGTCACCGGTTCTAGATCGTCGGCCGTGTAGACGGGGGCAACCTCGATGCCTTCGGGTGTGTTCCAACGTTGCCCGGCGCGCTCGCCAGCAAGTGCCTTCCAGTCGGCCGAGGGGGAGGGGCCGTCCTCCGACGTGGCGTCGAATTCGATTTGGCCGAAGTCGGGCAGGCTGCTCATGGCTGCACCCCCATGGAATCGAGGACCCGGGTCATCACGCTGAGCACGTCTGCACCAACGAAGATGAAATCGCTCACCCCAAGCTCACGGAGCGCGCTCGCGCGCTCTGAAGGACGGCCTGCGACCAGGATGAGGTCGCAACCGACCTTCCTCAGGGCGGCCACGGTAGGCTCGAGCATCGCTTCGTAGTCTCTGTCGCTGCCGCAAATCACCGCTAGCGGGGTCGCCGCGCTCTTCCAGGCATCGACCAGAGCGTCGCGATCGTCGAAGCCATCATTGGTCACGGCGTCCACGCCTACCGCAGCGAGGAGGTTCTGCGCCCACGTTGCCCTCGACTTGTGCGAGGGGATCGAGCCGAGGTTCGCAAGGAACCCCTTTGGTCGGACTTCTTGGCGATCGCTGCGGTCTCGCTGCTGTTCCCAAGTCTCCGATTCCGTCCACTGATGAATCGGCTCCACATGAAAGTCCGGTTGGCCGTGCTGCAGCACCGTCGCGACACTGTACATGTCGGCTCCGCCAATGGTTGCATCCAAACAGGTTGCCGTTAGCGCTCCGAGCTCGCGATTTGCGTCTCGCACGCAGCGCGAAAGAACCAAAAGGCTAGCTCGATGCGCACCAAGGTCGAGCGATTGGAGGGAAGCCTTGAGCAGGCCGTGGATCTCTTTGTCCGAGACTTGCACGCGCTCGACCGGGGCTTCCCGTAGGTTCGGGAACTCGCTTACGCCGACCAAGGGGGTCTTGCGCGTGGACAGAGCCTTCTCCCGTTCGTCGGCGACTTCGCGAATCGCGTCGACCAGCCTGCCCGATCCAAGAGCGGCCACGATACCGCCTCCGGCCTCGATCGAGCGCATCTCGTTCCATGCAGCGCGTGCGAGATCGCTGGTGAGTCGCTCGACGAACCAACTGCCGCCCGCTGGATCGGCGACCTTGCCGAGGTGCGATTCCTCCCGAAGGACCACCTGTGTATTGCGCGCAACCCGCCGCGCGAGCTCGTCCGGAGGACCGATTGCGGAGTCGAAAGGCAGCGTAGCGATGCTTTGCGCGCCACCCAGCACGGCGGCGGTGCACTCGGCGGTGACGCGCAACATGTTCACCCAGGGGTCGTGCCTCGTGGCGGCGAAGCGCGATGTTCTGCAGTGAAGCTGCATGGCCGCGGCATCAGGCTCCCCACCCGAACTGACCACCACCTTGCCCCAGAGCCAGCGGGCTGCGCGAAGCTTCGCTATCTGTGTGAAGAAGTCGCTCGACACCGCGTAGCTGAATCGAATCTGACGAGCGGCTGCGTCAACGCTCATTCCCGCGTCGGTGAGTTGACGAAGGTACTCGATTCCAGTCGCGATCGTGCACGCGAGCTCCTGCACGACACTCGCGCCTCCGCCGTCATACGGGTCGCTCGAGACGTTTGCGGCGCGGAGACCAGATGCGTTTTTCGAACACCAGGCAGACAGGTCCCGCAGCTCGGCGAATCGCGCTTGAAGCCCGCCCTGAATACACCCTTCGGCAGCGAGCAAGCCCAAGGGGTCGAAGCCGAGACCGCCTTCGAGCTCACCGTAGGCCACCCCACGGCGCTTGGCGACCGCCAGTAGCCCGGTCGCAACGGCCAACGCATCCGAGCCGCCGTCGACGCAGACCGATGTCGTTCCAAGATCGACGGCACCGAGCAGGTCATCGAGCTCGTCGATCGTCAGCACGCGGCATCCACGGCGCGGCCCTAGTCGCAACCACAGCGCCTCGACGCCACGGTCTAGGTCCTGCCGAATCATCTCCCTGCAAACACTCGGACGCGCGTCGTCGTATTCTTGTCGAATTGCCCAGCCGCCTAGAGCTGATGCACCGCGGACATAGGGAAAAACGCCGGGCAGGCCGGGACCCTTCAGGCCCTCGACATCTTCTGCCGTGTAGAGGGGCTCGAGGAACGGGTCACCGGGTGCGGCGGAGCGGAGTCCTGCGAGAGACGCGCCTTTGAGGTCTGCCTCCACCTTCGCAACCCAGTCGGACTTGGTCACCGGTGGAAACGCGTTCATTCGCTCGTCAGAGTGAGACACAGCGAAAGCTAGATAGACTAGAGAGATTGCGGCCGCAATGCGCGCCTAGGCCCGCCTCGAATCCTTGCCGTCGCCGACGCCCTCCCAGAACTCCTCTACGGGCCCGACGCGGTCTTGGAGGCCGACGTAAGCGTCGCCGACGTTGACGAGCACGTAGCCGACGCCCTTCTCGCGGCCCAGACGTGTCTGGATGCGCGCGAGGTCGATCACGGTCGTGCCAGAGGAGACGACCACCATCACCCGATGCGCGAGACGCGCGGCGCGGCGAAGGATCGGGCCGCTCAAGGGACCGTTCCAGGCCAGGGCAACCCCGGTGACGCTTCCGGAATTCCGGGGCGCGGTCATTGGCCCCGGAGCCGCCGAGCGTCGGAGGCTGCGAACGTCTTCATCCCCTTCCCCGAGCAAGCGAACCGCGGCACGCATCACCGCATCGGACGCGGCGGCCTCCAGTGATTCCGAGCTCGCGCGAGCCGCGCGCCCCTCTTGGGGGGGGGCTTGATCGCTGTCCACAGGGACTGGGCGTGTCAACAAGAAAGCTTCTTCTTCGACGCCTGCACCACCCGCAGCGGACCTGCCCGCGGAGATACTTGCGTCCCGGACCGGCACCATCATGCGCACCGTCGCCCTGGCACCGCGCTTGCGGCGAAACGGCTTTGGGGCCGCCAAAGGTATCGGCGGTTCGGCTGATGTAATCGGAGGGACCGATGCAGCGCTGGGGGGCCCCGTCGAGATTCTCGGCGGACGGGACGATTCGACCGCGGGCAAGCCGATCATGGTCTTCTTGCGCGGCGGCCTCGATGAGTACGCGGTCTTGACCCCGGGGCTTGCATCTGCCTGCGGGGGAGGTGTCACGACTGGCGGCGGAGAAACCGAGCCGCCGGCCGGCGGCTCGACGCCCTGAATCGTGGGACGTGGCGACCACCTTCGTCCCGGTCCAGCCGACGGTGTCGCTTGCGACGAAAGCCGCCTCGGCGCGGAAACCGTCGGAGGCGTGAGGCGTGGCGCCCGCGGATTGGGAGTCGGAGTCACCAGGGGTCCGGTGCCTTGGGCCGTGCCAGCTCTTTCCCCGACATCCAAGATTGCGGCCGCCAACCAAGGAGCATCGGCGAGGCGCATCGCAAACGAGCAGGCAATCTCGCGATCAGCTTCGGTGGCGGGCACGACGAGCGTTCGCCCGTAACCCCGCACGCCGTGGTCTTCGAGCTCGGCCACAAAGGCCTCGAGCGCACCTGGATTGCGCGGCCATACGGTGGTGCCCAGCACCGGACCATTTCCCCACCACGCGACCTCCCGGGGAGCCTCCACCTCGAGGGTCCGCAACCTGCGTGCGACGATCCCCAACGCGAAGACCAAAACAGTGAGCACGGGCAGCAAAACCAGAGACAGAGTGAATTTGGGCGAGAGAGTCGACTCTTCTGGCACCATCGGAGCGGACATGACCCGAAAGCCGGTCAGCGGCCTCAGAGCGGCGTCTCGAAGCTTGGCGCCGCGCACGGTCAGCGCCTCGAGCCGCTGCTCGGCAGCCTCGAGCGCGCCCAATATCTGTCGTGCTTCGCCTTCCGCCGGTGCAAGCGCCTCCGCTTCGTCCTGCGCCGCCTTCAAGAGGACGCGGAGTGCAGACTCTCGCTCCCTGGCTGCTGCTAGTGCGGCCCGGGCCGTTGCGAGTTGCTGGTCAACTGCAGCTCGGGCGGGATTGCTGGCCAAGGTTTGCCCGCTGATTTCGGACTTCTCGCCCTTTCTCTGCGCTTGAAGGCTGGCGACCCTCTGTTGGAGCGCCTGCACCCGCGGATGCTCGTCGCTCAATGAGGAACGAGCCGCGGCGAGCTCGGCGCGCGCCTGTGCAAGGGGAGTATCGACGGGTGAGCCCTTGGTTGCAGTCGCGACGATTTGACGGGGTAGCTCTGCTTGCGCTTTCTCCAACTCTTGGATGCGAGCCTGCTGAGATGCCACTTCCACCGATGCTTCATCGGCTTTGGAGCGTAGCCCGGAGGCGCGTTGCAAGAGCTCCTGTTGCTCCTGGATCAGATCCGGCTTCCCGCTCTTCCGGCGAAACGCCTCATACGCTGCAGTGGCATCTTTGCGTCTCTTCTTCGCGTGCTCGATCGAGCTTTCGTTCTCCGCCGCGAGGCGTTCGAGCTTCGCTCGATTGAACACCACCTGCCGAGCAAGAAACACGTCGAGCTCTGCTTGCGCAAGCGCTTGCGCGCGTTCTGCAGTCGATGCCCGGGCGGCAATCCGCATCGCCGCCTTGCCCTCGAGCGTGACGTCGATGTCGTTTTCGAGCTCCTCGAGCGAAACGTCCCAGCCCAGCTTTTCACGCACTTCGCGAAGGCGGCTCGGCGCCATTGCTGCATCGATGAAAGCATCTGGCGTGGATTGCGCGTGCTCGGGTCCCAGCTCGGCGGTTCCTTCGTACAAGAGCTGTGCGGAAGACTCGAAGGTTCGAGGCACGAAGAAGGAAGCAAGTAGTGAAACGGAAGAGGCGATCAAAAACGCCTTGAGCAATCGCTGTCGATGATCGGCGACGATACAGAACAAGCGCCGCGGCTCGACTGGCAGGCCCGGACGACTTGGTTTGGCAGCCGACTCGTCTCCTTCGCCGAGCTCGTAAGTTTCGTCGTTCAAGTGGTTTCCTCTGGTCCAATGAGCATGGCCGTCGGGGCGCCCGTCGGGCAAGTCGACAAGGCATGCGAGGCTGCTACCGTCGCGGCCAAGGATGCGCCCTTGGGTCGAAAAGCTAGCGGCAACCTGGGGCATCGCCTGGGTATCGCTCTTGCTGGGACGGGCGATTTGGCGACTCACGCCGCTCGCGCTCGAGCCCTGGACTCAGGGCCTGATGAGCGACGGTCAGAAGGCCATCTACATCGGCTGGCTCCTCGCAAATGCCTATCTAGAAGGCTATCGGGGTTTCCAACTCAAGTTCTCCCCCCGGGTGGTGTCTCGGGCGATCTATCTCGGCCAAAATCCACGTCCCCTGTGGCTCATCCTCGCCCTCCCGTTTTGCATGAGCCTCTTCCACTCGACGCGGCGCCAGATGACGGTGAGCTGGGTTTTCGTGGTCACCATCATCTTGTTGATCTGGTGGGTCCGTTCCTTGCCGCAGCCCTGGCGCGGGATCGTCGATGGTGGTGTCGTCCTCGGTCTCGTCTGGGGTCTCGGCGTGATTTGGTGGCTTTTCTTGCGCTACCTCACCGGCGCGAAACTACCCCCTCCGGGTGATATTCCCAGCGAAGAAGCAGTGCAGCAGCAGCCTGCCCTCGGCTGATTTCCCGTTTTTTTCACAGAACGGCCTCGGAACGATAAAGAAACACGCTAAAACGCGCGCTGAACGGGCTCTCAGCCTTGGCATAAGGGTGTCCGAACGGGCAAACTGGCACTTGAGGGGAATCGGGCCAGACTTGGCCTCGCGAACATGGGGAAACCGCATTCACAGAAGAGGAACCAATCTGGCGCAGTGGCGTGGATTTGTGCTCTGACCGCGACATCTTTGGTGTGGCTGTCGGGTTCGTTTGGCACCTTTGCGTCCGCCGAGCTTCCGATGACCGACAACCCGGTGCTTCGAGAAGCGCAACACGCCGAGTCGCATGCCGAGCCTTCGGACGCAGACCTCGAGAAGATCGCACGCATGCCACGCAGCGTTTCGCCGTCGGACATCGAGCCGAACCCGAGCGTTTCGGTCGGCTACCCGAATCGCGGCCTACTTCGATTCGGAATGCGACTCAACGACGGCAAAGACTACGAGGTCAAGGTCGGTTCTCAGGACACCCGTCACGGCACGGGCGAGCTCGTTCGCTTGATCGAGCGCGCCGCACACGAGGTTGCGTTTCGGTATCCGCGCGCGGAGCTGACGGTCGGTGACCTGTCGCGAGTTGGCGGCGGCCGTTTCCGTCCGCACGTGTCACACCAGAGCGGCCGCGATGTCGACCTAGGCTTCTACATGCTCGACCGACGCGCGACGCCGGTGAACGTGCACCTGTTCGTTAGCTTCAACAGTAAGGCGATCGGCAAGCAGTGGGGCAACCTCTACAAGTTCGACGCCGCGCGGAACTGGGCGCTAGTCGAATCATTGCTCAGCCACCCGACGACCGACGTGCAGCACATCTTCGTTTCGAACGCGGTCAAGCGTCTCCTGCTCGATCGGGCTGTGAAGGAGGGTGCAAATCCCGAGTTGCTGATGCGCGCCAAGCGCGTGATCACGCAGCCCAGGCGCGGTGCACCGCACCGAAGCCACTTCCACGTCCGGGTTTACTGCGCCGATGATGATCGACCGATGTGCAAGGACCGACCGCCCTTTTACTCGTGGCACCAAGATGCAACCCAGAAACCGGCCGTCGCCGCGCTTACGCCCAATGATTCATGAGCTGGCAGGGTCACTTCTGGACCCTCGGCCCGTATCTTCGTCATAACCTGCTCCCGCCGAGGGTTCCGGACTGGCAACGTTGGGAGACGAGCCTCCGGGATGGCGTGGTCGGCACGCTCGAGCTCAGTGGACGACTGAGCGAGAGCGGTGGGTCCGACACCATCGTAGTGATCGTGCACGGGCTCGGAGGAAGCGCGACCAGCTACTATGCTCGACAGGCGGCACTTGCCGCTGCGCGCGCGGGCATCGACAGCCTCAGGCTCAATCTTCGGGGCGCTGATCGCTGCGGGGCGGACTACTACCACGCCGGACTCACGGACGACCTCGATGCTGCGCTCCAAAGCCCGGCACTCGCAGGCTATGACAAGATCCTACTGCTTGCCTACTCGCTCGGTGGCAACATGGTGCTTCGCTATCTCGCCGAGCGCCCCGACCCTCGCGTCCGCGCAGCAGCAACCGTGTGCTCGCCGATTGATTTGAAGCCAGGTGCACGCGCAATCGATCAACCCCGAGGGCTGTTTTATCGGCGACACATCTTGAACGCGCTCAAGGACATCTATCGCAACGTCGCAGCGCGACGCGATGTGCCTCTTCCCCTGAAGGAAGCCCTGCGCATCGATACGATCGAGCAATGGGACGAACGGGTCATCGCGCCGCGTCACGGATTCGCCGGCGCCGAAGACTACTGGGCGCAGACCAGCTCATGCCGCGTGCTCGGGGACATCGGGACCCCCACCCTCTTCATCGCGACCGAGCGCGACCCGATGGTACCGATCGACACGGTGCGGCCTTGGCTCCACCATGCACCGGGGCTCCGGCGGATCGTTACCGAGCGGGGGGGCCACGTCGGCTTTCCCGAGAAAGTGGACCTGGGGCTGGGCTCCGGGGGTACTGTCGAAGACCAAATTCTCCGATGGATGCTCGCACCCACATA
Organism: uncultured delta proteobacterium; assembly: GCA_963699755.1. GTDB lineage: Bacteria > Myxococcota_A > Polyangia > Polyangiales > Houyiibacteriaceae > SG8-38. The sequence goes on along the minus strand of CAVOVB010000008.1, from coordinate 149,238 downwards.
GCTCTGCGCGCGGCCTTTGGAGCGGTTGTCTGTCTACTTTCGTTTCTGGGGTGCGACCGGGAGCCGCCAGGAGCGCCTCAGCGGGTCCGACGGCCGGACTCCTGCCCCGAAACGCGCAAAGTCCAGATTCCCCCCGGGAATGTATCTTCAGCGCAAGAGACGCTCGAGTACTGGCTCAGCCGGAACGAGGCATACGGGCCGCTCGACGAACCACTGATGGACCGAGAGGCCGTGCGGCGCCACAGGCTTGCCCTTCGAGAGCCGAGGGAGGGCGAGGCCATCGGACAGGCGGATCTACTGGCGCCTATCGATCGGGATACGCTGCAGGCGCAGATCGATGAGCGCTTGGCCTACATGAGGGGGCGGCTCGAGGGCGACGAGCTCGTCGACGCCAAGGGCAAACCACTGGAAGCGGGCGCGGTCGCTGCGTTCGCTCCATCCGGGCTGGTCGACCAGGCGGACGAGTGGAGAGTCGTAGAGAAGCTCCAAGCCCTTCACTGCGGTCCCTACGACGGTGGGCTCTATACGAAGCCCGTCGACGAGGATTTCGACCGCAATCGCTGTAGCACCATGCGTGAGGGCGAGCTGATCCAAGTCTTGGCGCGCTGGCCGAACGGGATGCATTTGGCGCGAACGCCGTACGCGCTCGGATGGGTCCGAATCGAAGCGCTCTCCTCACCGATCGACCGTGACGCCGTCGAAGCAAGGGTCGAATCTCGCGCGCTTCGCCCATTCACCCGTCGCGAGCTCCTGACCGAAGCCTTTTCGATGCTCGGCGAACCATACGGCTGGGGCGGCAAGGACGGCGGCTACGATTGCTCGCGCTTCGTGCTCGAGGTCTTCGAGCCGTTTGGTATCGACCTGCCGCGCCACAGCGCAAGACAAGCGGCGGCCGGCACGTTTAGCATCGACGTATCGGGCGTCGAAGACCTCAACGAAAAGCGACTGCTCCTCGAAGCTGCCGCGAGTCGCGGAATCGTGCTGCTCCAGTTCCCCGGCCACATCATGCTCTATCTCGGCACGACGGAAGAAGGCGTGCCGATGGCCATCCATGCATTCTCCGAGTACCTGACACCCTGCGACGGCGTCGAGCTAGAGACGATCAACCGCGTAGATCGTGTGACCGTCAGCGACCTATCCTTGGGCGCCGGGAGCTCGCGCCGTGATTTCCTGAGCCGGGTCACGCGCATCACCGTGTTCGGAAACACGCCGGGGCCGGCCCTGGTCGCGGACGCCGAGCTTCGCCCTAGCGCGCCGGTGTATCTTCCGGACGGACGCTGCTCGGACAGCAAGCGCAGCGCGATCTTTCGATCGCCGCATCGACCCGATTCCTCGCAGCCGCTGCGCGTCGTCGTCACGAGCGAGCGGGACCCCGGCCTCTCTTCCCTGGTGCTCTTCAAGCCGGACGGGACACGTCTCGAGCCGGAGCAACACGAGCTCGACGGCCCTCCCTACAGCCGATGGGTGGAGGTGCCGGAGCCGGAGGCGGGCCAGTGGACCGCTCTTCTCGCAGACGGCGACCTCGTGCGAGCCTGCGAGCGGATAGGCGTCGCAAAGCATCCTGTGCCGCCTGCGAAACGAAGCACCCCCGGCCCCGCTTGGGTGCCGAGCGCGAAGTGGGAGGACGACACTGAGAACCTCTTTGCCGCCTTCGTCGAGCAGCTGTTTCGTGAGCCGAGCGGCGACGATGTCACCTGGACTCGACTTCAAGAGCTGATCGGCGAGCGCGAACGAAACCTGCTCTACGACTATCGCTCGAGAGGCGAAGACGCGAGGCTCGACCTGGAGCCCGATTGCGCCGACCTGCCCTATTTTCTGCGCGCCTACTTCGCCTGGAAGCTCCGTCTGCCGTTCGTGTATCGGGAGTGCACGCGCGGCCGCAAAGATGAGCCGCCGCTTTGCGAGCCCACCGTGCTCAGCAACCTGGATTCTGTGCCAGACGGCGATGACGTTAGCGCGTTTCGGAGGCTCGTACGACGAATGGCCGGTACCGTTCATTCGTCGAGCCCGCGCACCCTCCCCAGTGACGACCAAACCGACCTCTACCCGCTGCGCCTGAGTCGACAGGCCATCCGGCCGGGAACCGTCTTCGCCGACCCGTACGGCCACGTGCTGGTCGTGGCGCGTTGGAAACCACAAGGGGTCAACGACTACGGCGTCTTGATCGGAGCCGATGCCCAACCCGACGGCACCGTCGGTCGGCGACGATTCTGGCGCGGCTCGTTCCTGTTCACGCCCAAGAGCGAGCTCGTTGGCGCGGGGTTCAAGGGCTGGCGACCGGTTCGGTACGCGCCAAGCCGGGGCACTGATACTGATACTGATACTGACACCGACGCCGCCCCCCCGCGGCAGCCGTGGCGCATCACAAGCAACGATCAGCTCTTGAAGACTGGCGGATCCCGAGCCTGGTCCGATGTGCAATACAAAGGCAGCGCCGACGACTTCTATGCGGCCATGGAAGGCCTGATCAACCCGCGAGCCCTCGATCCCGTCCGTATGCAAAGCAGCTTGGTCGACGCACTCGAAGAGTCGGTGCAACGTAGACTGAGCTCGGTCCAAAACGGAGAAGATTTCATGGAGTCTCGAGGCTACGCGCTGATCGAGATGCCACGAGGCGCCGCTCTGTTTCTGACCACGGGTCCCTGGGAGGACTATTCGACGCCTTCGCGCGACATGCGTCTGCTGATCAGCATCGACGCAGTGGTCTCCTTCCCGGACCGCGTCGCGGCGCATCCGGACCGTTTCGGAATCCGAGAAGCGGATCGGGAAGAAGCTGAGCAGCAGGTTCGCGCGGTGCTCCGGGCGGAGCTCGAGAAAAGAGCTTTCGAGTACCGGCGATCGGATGGCAGCGTGTGGAAGCTCAGCTTGGCCGACCTCGTCGCACGAATGGAAGCCATGGAGATCGCGTACAACCCGAACGACTGCATCGAGATCCGCTGGGGGGCGCCGGAAGGCTCCGAGGAGCGAGGGACCTGCAAGCGGCGCGCTTCGGACGCGCAACGAGCACGGATGGAGACGTACCGAAAGTGGTTCGCGGAACGCGCGCGTCCTGGTTAGCTACCGTCAGCAGCTTGCATCGGGAAATCGCGAAGATGAGTGCAAATTCTGCGTCGTGAGGCGATCGAGTGCATCCTTTTCGCCAGGGCTGGGGTTGGCGGCCCGCGCTTCTTCAGCATCGGTGTCGGCTCATTCTTGGTTTGCCAGGGCCTGGAGCCACTTTGGGGAGCTTCGCCGCTATGGTCCGCATCTTGCTACGCTGCCGTGCATGCGACAGTTCACCAGGATGTTAACGGCTGGTCTGCTCACACTCGGCTACGCCAATGTTACCACGGCTCAGGACATGAAAATTTACGAGGTCACGTGGACGTTCGCATCGGAGTGTGACGCCGGGCTAGGGTACGGCGTCGAGGTCTTGGTCGATGCGCGGGGCCCGAGCCCCGGAGATATCATCATCAGCGGCAGTGTCGAAGGGTGCACCCCCGAGCTCGGCCCGTTCCAGAACAGCTCCATCTCCTGCAACAACACTACCCCGTTCGTGGGCGCAGCGATGGCTGTGGACCGCGCAGACGAGGACAACATGGACAGGGTCGAGTTCACGATCGAGCCCTGTGTGAGCGGAAGTCAGAGCTACGATGGCACGGGCGGTGCTGGCGGCGCCGGGGGCACCGGCGGCACCGGCGGCACCGGGGGTGTTGGCGGCACCGGCGGTGCTGGCGGAAGCTCCGGGGACACCGACACAAGCGACGAAGGCTGCAGCTGCACGGTGCAAAGCTCCGAGCTCGACTACTCCAAGGTTGCGTTCAGCCTGCTGCTCGTCGGCGTGCTAGCGCGAAGGCGTCTCCGGAAGCATCGACGCTGACAGCGACAACACGCCGATCTCAGCGCCAGTCCTGAGCGTTTTCGTCCACTTCGTATCCATCGATCGCGCGCGGTTTGGGGCCGACGATCTTTCTGGGCTTCGTGCCTTCGATCTGCTTCACGTCGCCACCATCGAGCCAACCTCGAAAGCGATCGTCAATGGGGATCCCTGTCCGCGGGAGGGTTGGCCGCTTCGGCAAGGGATAGCTGGCGTTCTTCAGATCCGGCTCCGGCATTCCCGGATCCGCTTCGACGATGGCCGGGGGCTCGTAGTTGATTTCGACGACCGTGGAGGCGGTCTTCGACTCGGTCGTGTCCTCGAGCTCCTTCAAGACCACTGTGCCGACGCGTTGCTCGATGCACTTGAGGGCCGCCGCAGACAGCCCGGAACCATACGCTTTGGGCTCGATGCACATACCCGTCGGTCGGACGATCGCGCTGACGCTGATTCGAATCGTCGTCGGGCGGTCCGAAGCGTAGTCCCGAAGGCACATGGTCGGGGAGCCGAGCGCGGCGTGGAGCTCCGCGCCCAGGTCCCGCTGCACGATTTCTTCGGTCGTCGTTCCGATCACGATGCGTCCCAGCTCGCGCGGCTCTGGCGCCGCGGGTGTTTCGGCTTGGCCTCTTGCAGGTTCAGCCGACTCTAGATTGGGCGGTGGCAGATCGACGCCCGGGTGCGCGCCGCGAACCGGCGCTTCCCGACTCCGGCACCCAAGGGCCAGCATCGCTATGGCAAAGACCGCCCATGCACGATTCATGGCCTCATCCTAGCCCGCAAATCCTAGCTGGGGAACTTCATGCACGGGCCGCTATCGGCGCCACGCCACGCCGACTGCGCCACCAAAATACTGGTCGAGCGCTCCTCCGGCAACGTAGGGCGCAGTCCCCGGCACAGGGTTCAAATCGAAGCCGTAGCGCCGATAGTCGCCGCTGAGCCGGATTTCGAAGCCCTTTGGAAGCGCGAAGCCGATCATCAGCATCGCGTCCATGCCGTTGGCCCTGGCCTCCGGGAACCAGAGGCTCGTGCCGATTGGCCCGACGGAGAAGACCCCGCGAAAGGCGATGTTCGTGGCCAAGATGAAAAGCTCTTTCTTCCCGATAGCCACCCGAAACCCGCCGCCGAGCCGAACGAACTCGTACTTCACGCTGGGGATGCCCGCTGTGTTGTCTTCATTTGGCACCGGCGGGCCCGACAATCCGAAGCTGAAGCGCTGCACGCCGTAGTCGAGGACGAGCGAGGGCTCCCAGCGCCCCTTCGGGTATCTCCAGCGAAGGCCGATGAGGAACTGCTGTGCCTCCGTGGGAAACGTCTGGCCATCGGCGCGAGTCGAGTCGATTCCGATCAAGCGCTCCCATTCGAAGTCGATTCCGAACTGTGCTCCTGCCCCGGCCGTGAAGTGCGCGCCCGGGAAGTACTGGAACTTGATGCCGACGCCAGGACCTGCGTTGAGCGTGTAGTCCCGCAACTCACCGCGAGGATCGTCGATCAGGACATCATTGTATTGAAAGGTTCGATGCACCACGCGGAAGTCGAGCTCGATGTCCACGGCGGTCGGTCGGTCTCCGCGCGCGCGCTTGGTCTTGGTCTTGGTTTTGGTCTTGGATTTCGGCTCGGCCTTCTCCTCGGTCTTCGCCGAGCTCTTCTCGGCCTGAGCCGGAGCCGCCGCGGCGATGGGCGCAGCAACGGCCGCACCTGGGAGGCCGACACCGAGCTTCCTGATGTCTCTGCGGAAGTCGGAACCGATATTCGTCTGCACGGACTTCGCGAGCGCCGTCGAAGTACTAGCGTCGTAGAAGTGTTGACTGATCACCTCCGCGCTATCGCCATCGACCAAGCGAACGTATGCAGACCAGACGCCATCCTCGCGCAAGACGTCACCCTCGATGAGCCCACTTACCGCCAGTGCGGAAGCTGGCGCGACGTGCCCTTCGTCGGATCCCAGATCGACACCTAGGCTCTTCGCCTTGGCCACGAACGCGTTGTTCGGAAATAGCTCCACGGCTTCAGAGCGGAGACCGCGCACGGCTCCTGCCCGGATCTTTCCCGCTTGGATGCCCGAGAAGGGTCGGACGACCAGGCGTGGCAGGGTCGGCGCGGGCATTTCGGGTTCGGACTTCGGAGCCACGGCCACCGCTTCGGCTCCTGCGCCCTGGGGCATTCGCCCCGTCTTGAGCAGTTGTGCAACGATTCGATTGGAGAGGCGTGTGATGGACGAAGAGGTGTTTCGAAACTTCTCGACCAGCTTCCCTTTCTCGTTGCGAATCTCGGTGTCAGCAATCCAACGGCCTTCGATACGCCGGACCCGAGATCGGACCAGCGCACTTGCCTCGAGCGCGGCCGCCTGCTTCGCGTATCCCTTGGTCTTCTTCACGACGGCGCTGACTCGCTGGAGTGAAACCAGCTCGACCTCTGCCGCGCTCAAACCCTTCTGTACGCTCTCACGGACCTTGGCGGATTGCGAGCCTTGGAACGGTAGCAACGCGACCGAGCTGTCCTCGGCAAGGGCCACACCTCCAAAGGAAAACAAACTGAGCAGTAATGTCAGCGCGCCGAGGCGCAAGATTCGCATCGACTATCCCCCGTCTGGGGTTCCCCCAGCGGAACCGCCCAAATCGATGATCCATTGGCGCAGAACCTCGGTGTCGCTATCCGAGAGCATGCTCAGTGGCGGCATCCGAGAACCACAAATGCCAGCTCTGCCGAGGACCTTGTCGAGCAGGTAGCTGCTGTCTGGATCCCCGGCTATGACCAGCTTCCTGCTTTCGCATCCCAGCCCCTCCGCATCCTGGTCTACGACGCGATCTGCGACGCCAGGCGGGAGCAGATTGAGCCCGGACGCCTCCGTCATATCGTCGTGGCAACCCAGAGTCGCGCAGCTCTCCTCAAACACCGTGTCGGCGTCTTTGGGCGGAGTTCCGCCGTCGATGAAGGCTTCGGGGTTGTCGAGGCTCCCCGGACAGCCAGCAACGACCAGGACCAACGCCAGCGCAAGTACTACTGAAGCAGGGCGTTTCATCCCGCTCCCTGATCCCCCCGAATCATCCATCAAAGCTTACTAGCCTATGGCACTTCTCGTCGAGCGGTGCAGTATTTTTGTGTAAGCCAGCGCACTCAAAGACGATTGAGCGCCCAGTCATAGTGCCGGAAAACCACCTCAAATTCGGCTGAGCGGGCCCGTTCGAGCTCAGCGGCCGCCTCAGGCGTGGCATAGGCCAGGATGAAGTCCAAAATCGTGGCCGGGCGGCCCAGGCGCCGCGCGTGCTCCTCGAAGTCGGGCTTGTACCAATCGAAGATCGCCGAGAGCTGGATCTCCTCGGCCGCGACGTCGACCCGAACGTGGGCAGGGCTCGAACAAAAACCCCGGGTCACCTCGTCTAGCTGCGCATCGAGCTGGGTGGGGACGAAAGCCCAGGGCATGAGAGAGGGACAGGATCTTGATGCGCAGTTGATGGCGGCGTGGATCCGTGCGTCGAGGAAGCCGCGAATCAGCTCGTTCTCGAGTTCGTAGAGGTTGGTCTCTCCTCCGTCGAGTGGCAATCGGAGACCGTAGAAGAATCCGAAGCCCGCCCTTGGGTTGAGCCATCCACGGACGTCCTGCACCGTGTCGATCGGCCAGTTATCCACGACCGCAAAGAGGACCAGTGCGTTGTAGGCGTTGATGTAGTAGCTGAGGCGCTCGGGTTCCGTCGCGAAGCGCTCCGGGGTTGACCTCGGACCCATTGCCCCCAGCGTCGCAACGAAACGACGCAAGTCAGGTTCGTCCGCTTGGACCGCATCGTAGTCGATGCCTTCTGCACGCACCCATCTGCCGAGCGCCGCGTCCCACCAGCCGTAGTCGAAGCCATTCCCGGTCTGCTCGAATGGCTTTGCATCCACTCGAATCGAGCGCATGCCGAGCGCTTTGACGGTGACCAGGCCCGTCGCTGCAATGATGAGAATGATCAGCAGCGCGACCGCCCACCAGCGCCCGTACCAAGCCTTCGATTGCGCGTTCACCGTGGGAGTATTGCACGTGTCGGCAAATCGTTACACGCATTCGACCCAGGACATGTCGAACACGGTGCGGACTTCGGGGGCACTGAGGTCCGATACCACCGTGTTCGCACCCGAGGCCCTCAGAGCGGCTGCGTCGTAGCTGCCTGTGCTCACTGCGATGCAACGCGCCCCGATCGCTCGTGCCGCCGCCACATCGTGCGGGGTGTCTCCGATCACGACGACCCGGGCACTTTCCGCTCGCGCGCCAGTCCGCTCGAGCCCCCTGTCGAGCGCGGCCTGTAGGAGCTCAGCCCGGTCGCTATGGTCGGACCCGAATCCTCCGAAGGCGAAAAACGAGTCGAGACCTCCGCGCGCGAGCTTCGCATACGCCGCGGGCTCGGTGTTCCCCGTCCCGAGGCCGATGGCCACATCGTCGCGCTGGCTCAGCTCCGAAAGCAACGAGACGACGCCAGGCAGAACCTCGAACGCGCTGGCGAGCTCGAGCTCGCGCGGCAAATACGCGACATAGCGATCGAGCACATGATCGATCAATGCGTCATCGGCAGCTATGCCGTGCTGCATGAGCGCCGTACGCACGATCCAGGGGTCGGTACGCCCCGCGAACTCGACCGACGCGAGACTCACTTCATCTTCAAGCGCGACCACAACTTCGCTCAGCGCGAGCTCGACCGCGCGCCGCCCCGCACCGCCAGCACTCAGGAGCGTCCCGTCGATGTCGAACAAGGCGATGATGGGTTGCATGGAGCGAATGTAGCAGGCCCGGGTTTTCATAGTAGGCTGAGCCCGACCGATGGACCTTCACCTTCTCGCCAAGCTCCCCCTTTGGCTCGCGGCGTTCCTGCTATCGCTGACCTGTCACGAAGCGGCGCATGCCCTAGTCGGTAAGTTCGGGGGCGATTCTACCGCAGCCGCCCAGGTGACGCTCGACCCCTTGCCCCACATCCGCCGAGAGCCCTTCGGCACGCTCGTGGTCCCGATCTTGTCCTTCTTTCTACAAGGCGGAGGCTGGATGATCGGTTGGGCAAGCGCGCCGTACGACCCGACCTGGGCGAACAGGTACCCGAGACGCGCTGCCGTCATGGCTGCGGCCGGTCCAGCCTCCAACTTCGCGCTAGCCTTGCTCGCGGCGCTGGCGATGCGCCTTGGCGTGGCGAGTGGCTACTTCACGCTGCCGGCCACTGGCCTGAGCCTCGAAACCCTCGTCGTCGCGCCCGCTGGTATCGCGCAGGGGCTCGCGCTCTTCGTAAGCGTGCTTTTTTCGATCAATCTGATTCTTGGATGCTTCAATTTGATCCCCCTGCCCCCTCTCGACGGATACGCGATCGTTCCCCTCGTCCTGAGCGACCGAATGCGCGAGAAGTGGTTCGGCTTGTTCTCGGGTGGCGGCGCGCTGATGAGCCTGATCATCGCCTGGGTGCTGTTCGATCGCTTGATGCCGCCGGTTTTTCGGACGGCGATCGGGCTCTTGTACACGGGCATCTAGCTGCCATCTCGTGGTACTCTGAGCGGGTGAAGTGGATGGGGGCGATTGTGGGGTGCGTGCTGTGGCTCATGACGCCCGCGGCGCTTGCCGATGCCGCGGATGCTCACTATCAACTCGCGAAAACGCTCCGAGCAGAAGGTCGATATGAGGAGGCGCTCGCCGAGATCGACCTCGCAGTCGCGGCTCGGCCAAGCTCCGCAGAGGGGCAGCTCACCCGCGGCTCGATCCTACGCCGCCTTGGGCGCTACGAAGAAGCCCTGGGGTCGTTTAAGCGTGCGGTGGCTCTCGCGCCGAAGGATGGCAGGGCCCGCGGGCTCGCCGGCGCGACGCTCTTGCGACTCGACCGCCCCAAAGAGGCTGTGAAGTACCTGACGAAGGCCACCGAGCTCGATCCGAAGGACAGCAACCATTGGCTCAATCTTGGTGTGGCGTACCGCAAATCGAACGACAACGGCGCAGCGATTGCAACCTACCAACGAGCATTGAAGGTGATCCCAAACGACCCGCTGCTCCTCAACAACCTCGGCGTGGCGCTTCGTAAGGCGCGACGCTACGAGGAGGCGATCAAAGCCCTCGAGCCGGCCGTTGCGATCGACCCCTACGATGCGGAGGTCGCGCGCAACCTGGCGATCGCGTACCGCGGCGCCAAACGATACAAAGAAGCAATCCCGATCTACATCAAGGCGCTCGAGCTAGGCGACGGTGGTCCGGCAGACCTCTTGTTCGACCTGGCATCCTGCTATGAACGTGTCGGTCAGACGGAGACGGCCATCGCGACCTTCGAGCGGTACATCAAAGCGGTCGAGCAGGGCGACCCCGAGGCGGCTCAGCGCGCACGGCATGCAGTCGAGAACCTCGAGCGTCGATAGCGGCGCGGAGTCCTCAGTTGATGAAGAAGCTGAAGCCGGCCTCGATGCTCCAGGCGTGATTCGGGGCGCCGGGCGGCAGCTTGAAGTAGCGCGCCCAGCGACCCCGCGCTTCGAAGCCCATCCAGGAGAGGAAGCCGTAGCCCAGTCCCGCAAAGGCACCGATCGTGCCGGAGCCGTCGACGTAGGTCGGCAGCGGGACGCCGAGGTAGCCCCCGGTAAACGCGCCAGAGAGTCGGAGGTTCTTGATGTTCCCGCGGAGCGCGATCATGCCGCCGCCGCCGAATCCAGGATTATCGAGGGGCCAGGACCTGCCGATCCATTGGAAGTAGCCGCCCAGGTGGAGCGGCCCAGCGACGCCATAGGAGCCGTCGAGCCAAAGTGTCGGCTGCCATTTCCGCTGCCCGGCGAACTTGGAGACGGTACCACCGAAGACACCGTCCAAGACGACGAGGTCCGTATTGGCGGAAGCCACCTGGGGTAGCCCCAGGATGGCCACCGTGAGCAGTGATCCGAGTAGAACCAACATGGCCGCGAATCGCTTCACGTCCAGGTCTGTTATCACAACTCAGCGAGCGCCGCGCAAAACCTGCGAGGCTGGTTGCCCTCAGTTCGCGATTGCCGCGATGATGTTGTCCGCAACATCGAACTGCTTGAGGAACTCGGTGCGAGCTTCCTTCATATGGCTGACCCACTGCTCGTAGTCGCTGTGCCGGCCACGAGCGTCGTAAAAGCGCTGCGGGTTGAGGATCTCAGGTGGCACCTTCTTGACGAGATCGGCGTTTTCCGGGGCGTCAACATCGACGACCTCGTAGCCGAAGTCGGGGTCCTTCTTCCACTTGATCTTCTGGCTCAAGAGTGCCTCGAGCATCGCGCTCGAATGCCCGATCTTGATGTTGAGTGCCTTGCCCTCTTTGACGTCGTTGGCTTCGCCCCCGATATAGCCGGTGTTCATGAGCCACATGGTGACACCCGGCATCGTCGCTGCGAGCTCCGCAAAGCGTTTGGCCTGAAGCCCGTGTTTCGCCGGGAAGAAGGGCTGAGTGAACGGCGAACGCGTCTTGCCGCGCTCCTTGCCCGCTGCGCTGGTCTTGGAGGTCTCGCCGAGCATGAAGTAGCCAGCCGCCTGCTCGGGGGAGGTGAACCGGATGATGCCTGGCGTCGCGGCGTCGTACCCTTCATCGCGATTGAGGATACCCATCGACTTCACCTCGGGGATGCGATCGAGGTCTGCTGCATCGGGGATGGAGCTCAGCGGGACGATCGAGCGGCCGTTCTGGGTCCAGACAACGAAATCCCAGCCGTCGGCGGGAATGCCATGACTGTCGACCACTTCGTCGATTTTCACTTCACCGGAAATGTACTTCTCGACGTTGTCGGCGCTCGCGCCGGTGGCAACCAAGATGTCGCGGAGCCGGCTGACTTCCTCGACGGAGAGCACGCCCTTGGTGAAGTGGAACGAGCCGTCTGGCTCCAGGAACACGTTTTCGACCCAGGCTTCCGGACCGATGGTCGCCTCGTATAGGACAGGCTCGGTCTCAAGGGAAAGGCCATCGGTCTTGGCGAAGCATCCGTTCTCGGTGATCGTGAGGGCGCCGTGCGGCCAGAGCGCCACCATGTCGTCTTGAATCGGCTCGGTGAGGTCGCCCTGCTTCGAGAAAGTGGTCGTCGTCTTTCCGGTGCCCGAGAGACCCATGATCGTCATGGTGACCTTCTTGCCGTTCGTTGCCGTGACGGCCTTGGCGCCTGCGTGAAGAACCAGCCCGCCCTTCTGGTAGACGTAGTGATTGAGCATGCGAAGGACGCCCTTCTTGGACTCACCAAAGTAGTCGGCGCCCATCACGTAGGTCGTGAAGTTCTCCATGTCGACGATGATCGCTTGACGGCCTGGCATATCATCGAGCATCAGGTCCGGCGTGTAAATTAGACGAAACGTCGGCTTGAACGGCCGTGCGAGCTGCTCCTTGGTCTCCACGTCGGCGCGCGGGAACGCGAGGATCTGCTGCATGCCTGCGATGTTCGCGCCTTCCAGCGTATAGAGCCAGGTCGTGCCAAACGCGCCGTCGCCGAGACCCGAGTAGCCGTCGATGGCGATCAGCTGGCCCTTGTCGGCGATGTACTTCGCCTGGCGCTCGATCAGTCCACGAGCCTTGTCGGGATCGATGATCTGATGACTCCAGCGATCTTGGGTGTCGATGATGTACGTGTACTTGGCCATGCGCGCTTTGTTGCGTGTGATCTTGTTGATGCTGCCGACGGCGGTCTTCTGAACGCAGGGAGTGTGCGCGAGGGCCAGCTCGCGCAACTCAGCCTGGCTCGGATTCTCGATATACTCGACGTCGAAGGGACGGGGGTCTGCGGTCGCCATAATCTCTCCGTTTCCGCCTTGGCCACTGGGAGCAAAACGCCGTGTCGGCAAGCTCCGAGATGGGCATATGACAATGTTTTTTCGCGGTGTCCAGACGCAGAGGCAGTTGCCGCCCGAAGGACAGGCGGTAAGCTGCATGACGTGCGCCCCTTGCCGCTCAATTTTCGCGAAGCCTTCGGTTCCGAGGAAGCCGATTGGGGCGACTGGCGCTGGCAGTCGCAACATGCGGTGACGAATTTACAGGCTCTCGACAAGGCACTGACCTTGACCGATGCGGAACGAATCGGAGCCAGCCGCGCGACCGCCGCCGGGCTGCCGATTTCGATCACCCCCTACTATCTTGCACTCTGTCACCCAACCGACCCGACGTGCCCAATTCGTCGTCAGTGCATCCCCCGGGCTGAGGAGGCGATCGCCGTCCGGGGCGACCTGCGAGATCCACTGGGCGAGGAGGCCCATGAAATCGCTCCTCACTTGATTCAGCGCTATCCAGATCGGGTGCTGCTCGTCGCTACCGACCGATGCGGGGTGTATTGTCGTTTCTGCACGCGATCCAGGCTGGTTGGGGACGGTGGTGGAGCCCGATCGATGGCCGCACTCGAGCCGGCATTGGCCTGGATCGAAGCCCACCCCGCAATCCACGACGTGATCATCTCAGGCGGCGACCCCTGCCTGATGTCCACCGAGCGAATCGCAGTCTTGCTGCGGCGGATTCGGGAGATCGACCACGTCGACTACGTGCGCCTGGCCACTCGTGCGCCGGTCACGCTCCCCCAGCGAATCACTGAGGAGCTCTGCAGCGCCATCCGCGAAAGCCATGAGAGAACCTGGGTGATGACCCATTTCAACCACCCGAAGGAGCTTACGGATGAGGCCCGAACCGCCTGCTCGCGCCTCGCCGACGCTGGCCTGCCCGTGATGAACCAGACGGTCCTGCTCCGTGGCGTCAACGACGAAACCGATACCTTGGAAGCCCTGTTTCGAGGCCTGGTCCGTTCGCGGGTTCGACCCTACTATTTGTTGCAAATGGATCCAGTCGGCGGCACTGGGCACTTACGGACGGTTTTGCGGCGCGGGGTCCAGCTGATGGCAGCCCTCCAAGGGCGGCTGAGTGGGATCGCGCTCCCGAAATTTATCGTGGATACACCGGGGGGCTTGGGCAAAGTTCCGCTTGGGCCCAATTATCTGGTGAGTGAAGCCGACGGTGTCACCGTGCTCGAAACGTTCCGTGGAGACTTCGTCGAGTACTACGACCCCCCCGACACTTGAAACGGACGCTTTTTTTCACCGGCCTATGGCCAGCCCCGGCAGGTGGATGTATGAATCGGCCGCCCACCGCGCAGGGCACTGAGGAGAATCCATGCAACGAGCCTTGACGCTGCATCAAACGACCATCGGGAAGAAGGTGATGATGGCCCTCTCCGGGCTCATCATCGTCGGCTTCGTGATCGGCCACTTCCTGGGCAATTTGAACCTGTACCGCGGGCCGGAAGCCTTGGACGGCTATGCCCACCTGCTCAAGAGCCTGACGCCGGTTTTGTGGGGGACCCGCTTGCTTCTGCTATTCGCTTTCGGGGTGCACATCTGGGCGGCCATTTCCCTCTGGCAGCGCAACTCCAAAGCGCGCGGCACGCGGTACAAGAAGCACCAGGACCTCGCGACAGACTACGCGGCGCGGACGATGTATTGGTCTGGCCCCATCCTTCTGCTCTTCGTCGTGTACCACCTTCTTCACTTCACGATCCTTCCCACGCACCCCGGCGAGGTGTACCGAAATGTCGTCGAGGGCTTTCGGAACCCCCTGATCGCCGGCGTGTACATGGTGGGCAACATCGCGCTCGGCTTTCACATCTTCCACGGCATCTTCAGCGCTCTGCAAACCCTGGGCGCCAATCATCCTCGCTTCAACCCATACCGCCGCGATGCCGCCATCGCGATTTCGGCTGCGATCACCATCGGGAACCTGTCGTTCCCGATTTCGGTGCTCGCCGGTTTCGTCACACTGTAAGGGTCGCCATGGAACTTCGATCGAACGAACCGACCGGGCCTATCGAGCATCGCTGGGAAAAGCACAAAGAGGAGAGCAAGCTCGTCGCGCCGGCCAACCGCCGGAAGTATACGATCATCGTGGTGGGCAGCGGGCTCGCGGGCGGCGCGGCAGCCGCCTCGCTTGGCGAGATGGGCTACAACGTCAAGTGCTTTTGCTACCAGGACAGCCCGCGACGAGCGCACAGCATCGCCGCGCAGGGCGGAATCAATGCCGCGAAGAACTACCAGAACGACGGCGACAGCGTCTATCGCCTGTTCTACGACACGGTCAAGGGAGGCGACTTCCGCTCACGGGAGTCGAACGTCTACCGGCTCGCCCAGCTCAGCGTGAACATCATCGACCAGGCGGTTGCGCAAGGCGTGCCGTTTGCGCGCGAGTACGGCGGGCTCTTGGCGAACCGCTCCTTCGGCGGGGCGCAGGTGTCCCGGACCTTCTATGCACGCGGGCAGACCGGCCAGCAGCTCTTGCTGGGTGCCTATCAAGCGCTCAGCAAGCAGATCGAAGAAGGGACCGTCGAGATGTTCCCACGAACCGAGATGCTCGACCTCATCGTTCACGAGGGGCGGGCTCGCGGCATCGTCACGCGTTGCATGACCACCGGCAAAGTAAGCCCGCACATCGCTGACATGGTGATCCTTTGCACGGGCGGCTACGGGAACGTCTTTTTCCTTTCGACCAACGCCAAGGGCTGCAACTGCATGGCGACCTGGCGCGCGCATCGTCACGGCGCGGCGTTCGCGAACCCCTGCTACACACAGATCCATCCGACCTGCATACCGCAGTCGGGCAGCTACCAGTCCAAGCTGACGCTCATGAGCGAATCCCTTCGAAACGACGGCCGCGTCTGGGTTCCTCGAAAGAAGGAAGACGTCACCAAGCGCCCCGAGGACATTCCCGAGGAGGACCGCTTCTACTACCTCGAGGAGCGCTACCCGGCATTCGGCAACCTCGTCCCCCGCGACGTCGCTTCGCGAAACGCGCTCTATGTGACCAACGACGGCCTGGGCGTAGGCCCAGAGGTCGACGGTGAGCGTCGTGGTGTCTATCTCGACTTCCGCGACGCGATTGAGCGCCTCGGGGAACAAACGATCCGGGAGCGCTACGGCAACCTCTTCGAGATGTACGAGCGCATCGCCGGAGAGAGTCCTTACGAGACGCCGATGCGCATCTACCCGGCGACCCACTACACGATGGGTGGCCTCTGGGTGGACTACAACCTGCAGACCACCGTACCGGGGCTTTTCTCCGGCGGCGAAGCGAACTTCTCCGACCATGGCGCTAACCGGCTCGGTGCCTCGGCGCTCATGCAAGGACTGGCGGACGGCTACTTCGTACTGCCATCTACCGTGGGCAACTACCTCGGCGAGGTACGCTCCCTGCCCCCACTCGCTGAAGACCATCCCGACGTGACTCGGAGCGTCAGCGCGGTCCAAGAGCGTATCCACAAGCTCATGAACGCGCCCGACCCCAAGCACGCCCCAGAGTACTTCCATCGCAAGCTCGGCAGGATCATCTGGACCAAGTGCGGCATGTCCCGCAACAAGGCCGGCCTCGAAGAGGCCTTGCGCGAGATTCCAAAGCTGCGCGACCAGTTCTGGCGCGAGGTGAAGGTCGTGGGAAGCGGCGCGGAGATCAACCAGACGCTGGAACGAGCCGGGCGCGTGGCCGACTTCTTCGAGCTCGGCGAGCTGATGTGCATCGACGCTCTGAAGCGCGAGGAAAGCTGTGGCGGTCACTTCCGCGAAGAACACCAAGAGAACGGAGAGGCTCTCCGTGACGACGAGCATTTCCAATACGTGTCGGCCTGGGAGTGGACCGGAAACCCGAGCGAGCCCCGGCTCCACAAAGAGCAGCTGGCCTTCGAATACGTCAAGCCCAGCAAGCGGAGCTACAAGTAAGGGGCCTATCGATGAGTGAAGAACTACTGAATCTAACTCTGCACGTCTGGCGCCAAGACGGCCCCACGGATTCCGGACGCTTCGAAGTGCACAAGGCGAAAGGCATCTCGACGCACATGTCCTTCCTCGAGATGCTCGACGTCGTAAACGAAGATCTTATCGAGAACGGCAAATCGCCGATCGCTTTCGACCACGACTGCCGAGAGGGCATCTGTGGCTCGTGCGGAATGGTGATCAACGGCGTGGCGCACGGCCCCCAGAAGCTCACGACCACCTGCCAGCTGCATATGCGGCAGTTCAAGGACGGCGACGAGCTTTGGCTCGAGCCCTGGCGCGCGAGCGGCTTCCCGATCGTCAAGGACTTGATCGTCGACCGAAGCGCTATGGACCGCATCATCCAAGCCGGCGGCTACATCTCAATCCGCACTGGAAGCGCCCCGGAAGCCAACGAGCTTGCAATCCCGAAGGCGACCGCGGACCTGGCCATGGATGCCGCGGAGTGCATCGGTTGCGGCGCCTGTGTAGCAGCTTGCCCGAACGCATCGGCGAGTCTCTTCACGGCTGCGAAGGTCTCTCATCTCGCCTTGCTGCCTCAGGGCCAAGCGGAGCGTCAGGACCGTGCGCGCAAAATGGTCGCGCAGATGGATGCGGAAGGCTTCGGCGGCTGCACGAACCACGGCGAATGCGAGGCAGCTTGTCCGAAGGGCGTGAGCCTTCGATGGATCGCGCGGATGAATCGCGAGCTCGTGCGCTCGATGGTGAGAGCCGATGCGCCGATCGAGAACCGTTAGCGCTCAGCGCGTCGGTTCTCCCAGATGAATCGGGCGATGACGCCAACGGCCGCGACGGCGATGACGATCAACGTCGCTACGGCGTAGCGGTGCGCCACGTCGCGGAGCACGTCCCAGTTGTTGCCGATCGCGTAGCCCACGGCCATCAGGAGCGCGTTCCAAAGGGCTGCCGAGATTCCCCCGTAGACCAGGACCGGGCCGAGGCGCATGCGTGACAAGCCGGCGCCAACGAAGAAGAAAGCTCGAAGCGCTGGCAGAAAACGATTGGCGGCGAGGTACATTTCGCCGTGCTGTGAGTAGCCGCGACGCACTGCGTCGAGAGCGCGCGTCGCGCCCTGGGTTTTCAAAAATGAAGGCCAGTGGTCTTCGTGGTTCGCGAGCCAGACGCCGAATCCCCAGGCCGCGAGCCCACCAAGAAGCGCGCCCACGGTCATCGCGAGGTACACGAAGGCCCAATGCAATTGCGCGCGAACCGCCAACGCAACGGCAAAGAGCGCTACGGTATCCCCAGGGATTGGCGGGAAGATGTACTCGATCGCAGCCGCCGCAGCGACGAGCGCGTAGGCCCAGAACGAGGAGCCGTGCTCCAGTGTGTGCAGAAATTCGTCAAGCATTCGAACAGCACATAGGCTTGCGACCAAAGCCGATCTAGCACAGTGCTCGGCTCGACATCAGCGCGCGATCGGTCAGTCTACTTCGAAGCAAGGTTAGAATCGTGGCGAGTGGAGATCCCTTGGTTTCAGTCCTTCAACGTCCCAACGTGCGGGTCGAGGACGTCGCCATCCTCATCGCCAAGGAGGCCAACCCGCTGCTAGATGAGAGGGCGACCCGGCGGGGCCTGGACGGCCTAGGCGCCGAAGCCTTGATTCGTCGGGGCCTTCGCTCGAGCCCGGAGCGCGACGGACGAATCCTCGCAGAGCTGCTCTTCGAAGAGCTCGGCTTCGAAGGCGAGCGCGAAGACTACTACAACCCCTACAACAGCTATCTCGACAAAGTGTTGATTCGCCGCAAAGGGATTCCGATTTCGCTCTCTGTGCTCACCATGGCGGTTGGTGAGCGCGCGGGGATGGAGGTCGAAGGCGTCGGGTTCCCTGGCCACTTCTTGGTTCGCGTGGGCGGCCCGGACGGTGTCTACCAAGATCCATTCCACGGAGGCGAACTGCTTGATGGTCACGGTTTGAGACGGCTCGCGGCGGAGTTCCTTGGCGCGGAGATGGCCTTGCATCCGAGTTATCTCGAACCGGTCGACTGTCTCACGATCACCATCCGCATGCTCGCAAATCTGAAAAACGCCCATCGCCGCCAAGGCGACTACGCGCGGGCGATGCTGGCATGTGACCACTTGGTCGAGCTGACACAGGCGCCTGAGCACCGGCGCGACCGTGGCCTCCTGGCGCACGCCCTTCGTACGTACGGAGCGGCCTCCGAGGATTTGGCAGCGTACTTGGAGGCTCGACCCGACGCCAAAGATGCCCATCTGGTCGGCCAGGCCCTGGCTGAGGCGCGACAGCAGGCGGACCTCGTTCTACACTGATTGCCTTGTTTCTGGCTGACCGCTTTACAGAAGCCCACGGCGTGCCATGACTCCGCCCGACCGGTGAGTCGCATGTCGATCGAATCCCTGAAAGCCCTTTTTCGGCCGGAGCTCGATGAGCTTTCGGCATACCGGGTGCCCCCTGCCCCACCGGCGGTGAAGCTCGACGCAAACGAAAGCCCGTTTTCATTGCCCCCAGAAGCGCGCGCGCGGGTTGCAGCGGCCCTGCACCAGATAGAGATGAATCGCTACCCCGATGGGCGCGCGACCCAGCTTCGAGAGGCCCTCGCGCGTGGCCTTGGCGGAGACCCCGACGAATACGTGCTCGGCGCCGGCTCCGATGAGCTCATTGCGTCGCTCGCAACGGCGATGGCGCGACCTCGCGCGGGCGCGGAACGTCCAGTCGTCGTGTTTCCTGAGCCGACATTTGTGATGTACCGCATGACGAGCCGAGCACATGGATGGGAGCCTGTTGGCGTTCCTCTCGGCGGTGACTGGGACCTCGACGCAGACGCGATGGCCGCGACCTTGACTCGAACGAAACCCAACCTCGTCTACTACGCGAGCCCCAACAACCCGACTGGCAATTGTTTCTCGCGCCACAAGATTGAAAGGCTCGTGGTCGCATTCCCCGACATGCTGCACGTCATCGACGAGGCCTATGGGGCCTACTCCGGGCAATCGTTTGCGACGTTCGCCGAGCAGCACCCTCACTGCGCGTTGATGGGCACCCTGTCGAAGGTCGGCTTTGCTGGAATTCGTGTCGGATGGGTGCGTCTTCACGAGGCGCTGTCGGCAGAGCTCGAGAAAGTGCGCCAGCCCTTCAACTTGAACACAGCGTCTCAAGCCATTGCGACCTTGGCGCTGACCGACTTCGGGTCCCTGCTCGAAGAACAGATCATCAGCATCGTCGCCGAGCGCGAACGACTGGCGAGCGAGCTCGGCCGGCACGAAGCGCTTCACTGCTACCCGAGCGGGGCTAACTTCTTACTCGTTCGATATGCGGGCGACGTTCCAGCGCTCCACGGAGCGCTCTTGGATCGCGACATCGTGGTCCGGCAGTTCACGAGCGGTGATTCGCGGCTCCGAAGCTGCGTCCGGATCACCATTGGCACCCCCGAAGAGAATCGGCGCCTCGTGGAGGCGCTCCGCGATATACTAGGCTGAGCGATGTCTGTGGCAACAGAGGTGACGCCCGAGCGGGCAATCGAAACGTTGATCTGGGCCGCCGATGTGGCGGGGGATCCGGCCCTGCTCCAGCACAAGCCCGGGCGCCCCACCCCTGCGGACTGGCGTTCGCTCCCAATTTCGGTGTTTCGCGAGCAAATGGACCGGCTCCTCACCTCCAAGCACCCCGAACCGGGGCTCGATGCGATCGAGTCGGTGGGCTGCCTCGATGTGTGGCTTCCCGAAGTTGCAGCCATGGTCGGCTTCGGCGACAACGAGTGGCGTCACAAAGACGTTTGGAAGCACACCAAGCAGGTCGTGAAGCAGGCGGTCCCGCGCGTCGAGGTGCGCTGGGGTGCTTTGCTGCACGACATCGGAAAGCCGAAGACGCGTCGAATCGATGACCGCGGGAATGTCACCTTCCACGGCCACGCGGAAGTTGGCGCCTCCATGTTTCAAAAGCGCGTGGCCGATCGTATCGGTTTCGAAGGCGCGCAGCGTGAGCGGGTTCACTTCCTGATTCTGCATCACCTCCGTGCAGCGCAATACGACGAGACCTGGACCGATGCTGCCGTTCGCCGATTCTACAAGCAGATGGGCGAAGGCCTTCGGGACTTGCTCGACTTGAGCCGCGCAGACATCACCACGAAGCGTCCCGAGAAGCGGCGGCGCGGCGTGCGTCAAATCAGCCTGCTGGCCCAGCACATTCGCGATCTGCAGGAAGAGGACAGTAAGGTTGCGCCGCTGCCAAAGGGCTTGGGCGCGGTGATCATGAAGGAGTTCGGGGTTCCTCCCTCCAAGCAGCTCGGAGACCTCATGAAGCAACTCACCGCCGCCGCCGACACCGGGAAAGTCGAAGCCGGCCAAGCGGCCGAGTACTACATCGAACACTTGACGGCGAATCGGGATGAGTACGGACTAGGCTGATGCATATGGTTGTGAGATTCGCATTGGTCCTCGCCCTTGCCGTCGCGGCAGCAGCAAGCCCCGGGGCCGGTCCCAAACATGCCGAAGCAGAACCTGCGACGGAGCTTCGAATCGCGACCCTGGCGCCGAACGGCTCCTCCTGGATGAAGGTGTTCAATGCCTGGAATCGAAGCGTCCAGCAGCAGACGAACAACACGCTCAAGCTCCGATTCTACGCTGGAGGAAGCCAAGGGGACGAGCGCGACTTCGTCCGAAAGATGCGCGCCGGCCAGGTTGACGGCGCCTCGATCACCACTTTGGGGCTTAGCCAATTGGTCAGGCCTGTCCTCGTGCTCACCGTGCCTGGCATCTTCACCGAGTATGCCGCGCTGGACAAGGTGCGCATTGCGCTGAGCGATCGCTTCGAGGCAATGTTCGAACAAGAGGGCTACAAGATCCTCGCCTGGGGCGACGTCGGCAAGACGCGCCTGTTTTCGACCGAGCGCATCGAACGACCGTCGGACATCAAAAAGCTTCGTCCCTGGGCGTGGAAGGACGACGTGATCTTCACCGAGTTTTTGAAGGTCGTGGGTGCAAATCCGGTGCGGCTCGGCATGCCTGAGGTCTATCCCGGATTGCAGACGCGGATGATCGACACCGTCCCGGCCTCGGCGCTCGCTGCCATGGCGATGCAATGGCACACCCGTCTCAAGTACGTTTCGGCGCGCAACAGCGGAATCATCGTGGGCGCGACCGTCATTCGGCAGGAAAAGCTCGACGCCCTCTCCGAGGAGCACCGAAAGGTGCTGCTCGACACGGGCCGTCAGGTCGAAGCTGCATTGAAGAAGTCGATTCGAGAAGACGATGCCAACGCCTACGAAACGATGCTCAAGCGCGGGATGCTCGCCGTCGACACGAAAGAGCACGAAGCCGAGTGGAACGAGGTCAGCCGAGAAGTCCGCGAACGCCTGACAGGCCGCGTCTATCCCAGGAGCCTCCTCGAAGCCGTGACCGCCGCCGCCGAATAGCCGAAGAAGCAGTGCTTGAGGTCCGGCCCGCGCTCGTGGTCGTTCCCCTCGCCCCTCGCCCCTCGCGTCCGGGGCCCCGGGGTTCCCAAGTCCGTGCACAATTCCTCATAGGCCTAGCGCGTTCCCAGTTGGAACTCGGCGACGGCGTCCATGACCTCGTCGAAGTCCTCGTCGCGAAAGCCGGCGCCGCTCACCAGCCAGTCGGTGTGTGACGATTCGCGGTCGCCGTGAAAGTGGCCGAGGACGTCGAGGTGATCGGCTGTACCGGCCCAAAGGATTTCGCCCCAGACCATGCTAGCCGTCGGCACGAGGCCGTCGTTGAAGGAGCTCTCGAGCGGCTGACCTAGCTCCCGCTCGAGGTATTCGCGCACCTCCGGCTCGGGATTGGGCGGCGGGTAAACTTTCGAAGTGCGGCCTGCGCCGAGGTAGAGCGGTGAAAAGACGGCGGCGGAGAGCGCGTTGAGAGGAGAACGGAGGTTCTTGGCGACGCGCAGGGGCCCAGGCGCGGGGGTTCGCGTCACGACGCAGCCGTATCGAAGATTCGGGTTGTCCTCGACCCCGGCGTTGAAGATGTCCATCGACTCCGGAGTGAGTTGGATGATGGCGCCCTGATCGCTGCGAATACCATCGAACCAGTCGCGAACTTCGGCCTGACCGTTCTCTCCCAAGAAACGGAGAAGCAGCGCCGTCGACCGTTCGACCAGCTTGATCTCGATTCCGAGGGCCCGGTCCATCCTACCCAGGGCCGCGATCGCGGGGGTCAGAATGGTAAGCGGAGGCCCGCCGGCTCGGAGCGTCACGTAGGTCAGGAGCGACAGGGCTTCGAGAAGCCGAGTGCCCGCCATCGTCGTGAAGAAGTAGGCGAGCGGCGTGCCATAGTGCGGGGTCGCAATGCTGGTGATCGTCCGAACGCGTTCGAACCAGTCGGGAGCGCTCGGCCAGGTGGAAGGCGAAGCGAGAAGTCGAACATCGAGTCCGCCCGTCGAGTGCCCAACGAGATGAATAGCGCCGGCATCGTCTGCGCAACTCTGCTGAATCGCATCCATCAAGACCTGCGTGCGATGGACGATCGAGCCTGTTGGGGGCGAGGACACCAGGACGAACTCACAGTCCGCTCCGCGCTCCAAGAAGCGGCTCGCGAGCGCCTCTTCGACGTGCATGAAGTAGTCGAAGCCTCCCAGCCGAGCGAAACCAAACAGGCCAGGAACAAGGACGATGTGATGCCGAGGACGGGACACGCGCTGACGGACTAGTGCCGATAGCAGATCTGGACAACGCCACCGACGCCGCGGGGCCTCACGCGAAGCTGGAGCTTCTCGATGTGCGGAAGCCTGCGCTGATTCAGATCTACGCCGTAACGGGCGAGCTGCGTCACCTGTGCCGCAAGGTCGCGAATGTCTTGCGAGACCGTGAAGCCCAAGACCTCGGGCCTCTCCGCCACCGCGGCAATGACGTAGGGGTTGCTCATGCCGAGCACTGCGGCGGGCGCCGCGATCGGCATGAGCTTAATCGCCGGAAGCGGAGCATCGGCGGATGCGCTCTTCCCCCCGAGCAGCGCGGAGATCAGTGCACATAGAAAGCAGAACACCCCAAAACAAGGGCATCTCTTTGGGCCACTGCGCCCCACATGAACACTCGTGCTCGGCTTCATCCCATCCACACTATGCCAGAGGTCTGTCGCTTAATCTAGAGGGCTTAGATTCGCGGAAACCCGCCGCCCCACAGTCAGCACGCTACCTGGATCGTCTCGCTTTGCAAAGTGAATTGGCCTCATTTTCTGTAACTTCTGGGTGGCCGATCCATGACCCCGGGAATTCCCCCTCCCAGCGTCGGACAACGAAAAGCCCGGTCGAAGCCGGGCTTGAAGCTAAGCGTATGAAATAACTCCTAGCTCATTCGGCACTCCGGGTGCCGCGGCGAAGGTACGCGGGGATGTCGAGCACCGCCTCGTCGTGCAGCGCACTGGCGCCGAAGGCCCTCGTGCCGACAGTCTGGGTGACCACGGCGGGTACGCCCTCGAGCGTCGAGGACGAATCGTCGTGGCGAGCCGCTTGGTTGCGCATCGCCCTATTGGCTGAAGCATTGGCGGAGCTGTGGTTGGAGGAGGCGGCGTGGCGCAAGCCGAGTGGGATCGGCGTATGACCGCTCTTGTCGAATCCGGTTGCGATGACGGTGACCTTGACGGTGTCCGAGAGAGAAGAGTCGGTCACGACGCCGAAGATGATCTCAGAATCATCGTGCGCTGCCTGCTGAACCAGCCCGGCAGCCTCGTTGATCTCGCGAAGCTTGATGTCCGGGCCCGCCGTGAAGTTGATCAGGATGCCTGTCGCGCCCTGCACCGACACCTCGTCGAGGAGCGGTGAGTTGATCGCCATCTCGGCGGCCTCGAGCGCCCGGCGGTCGCCCTTGGCGATGCCCGTACCCATGAGCGCGCGTCCGTTGCTCGACATGATGGTCTTCACATCGGCAAAGTCGACGTTGATCATGCCAGCGTTGATGATCAGGTCACTGATGCCTTGAACTGCCTGAAGCAAGACGTCGTCGGCCCGCGCAAAGGCGTCGAGCATCGTGATGTCGTCGTCGCCGAGCGACATCAGTCTTTGGTTCGGAATCGTGATGATGCTGTCGATCACATCGATTAGCTCTTGGACGCCACGCTCGGCATTCTTCGCGCGCTTGCGTCCCTCGAAGAGGAAGGGCCTAGTGACTACACCCACCGTCAGAGCACCCTGATCTTTTGCAACCTGCGAAATGATTGGAGCTGCGCCCGTGCCGGTGCCACCGCCCATGCCGGCCGTGATGAAAACCATGTCGGCGCCTTCGAGGACCTCCGACAAACGCTGCACGTCTTCGAGCGCCGCCTTGCGACCCACGTCGGGGTTGCCACCCGCCCCGAGGCCACGGGTGAGCTCGGTGCCGAGCTGGATCTTCACGGGAGCCAGGCTGCGATCCAACGCCTGCGCGTCCGTGTTTGCTGCAATGAACTCGACGCCTTCGAGCCCGCCTTGAATCATCGTGTTGAGGGCGTTGCCACCGCTACCGCCGACACCTACGACTTTGATACGTGCTTGAAGCTCTGCGTCATCCGCGAACTCGATCGAGATAGCCATCGATTCCTCCTAAAAAACTTCCTTGAACCACGCGCCGATCTTTCGACCGAATCCACGGCTCGTAGCGACTTCCACTTTACGTTCGGGCGCGGATGCTCCCGCTAGTTGGTCCGCACCGTGCTTCACCAGCCCAACGCCGGTTGCGTAGGACGGGCTCTTCACCACATCGATCAGCCCACCGATCCCGGTGGGGGCACCACGGCGTACCGGTAGGCCGAGGACTTCCTCGGCTAGCTCAGGCAATCCATCGAGGAGCGTCGTCCCGCCCGTGACGATCGCGCCGGAAGCCAACATGTCCATGTAGCCGGTCTCGGCGATGACGTGACGACATGCGGCGAAGATTTCTTCCACACGGGGCTCGATGATGTCGCAGAGCACGCGACGTGGAAGCGAGCGCGACGGCCTACCCCCGACCGACGGCACTTCGATCGTCTCGTCGTCGTCGACCATGCGGGATGCGGCGCAGCCATACTTGATCTTGATGCGCTCGGCCTCGGCCATAGGAGTGCGAAGGCCCGTGGCGATGTCATTGGTAAGGTTGATCCCACCGATGGGAATCGAGCTCGTGTGCACGACGGCGCCATCCACGTAGATGATGATGTCCGAGGTACCCCCGCCAACATCGATGAGAACGCCACCGATCTCTCTCTCGTCGCCGCTCAGCACAGCGTGCGCACTGGCGAGCGGTTGCAGGACGACTTCCTCGACGAACAAGCCGCAGCGCTCGGCGCACTTGATGACATTGGCGACGGAAGTCGATGCTGCGGTGACCATGTGTACGCGCGCTTCGAGTCGCACGCCCGCCATGCCGATTGGCTCCTTGATCCCGTCTTGCTCGTCGACGATGTACTCCTGCGGAAGCACGTGAAGCACTTGGCGATCGCCGGGAAGCGGCACGGCCTTGGCCTGCT
The DNA here is from genome assembly GCA_963699755.1 of uncultured delta proteobacterium. Classification (GTDB taxonomy): domain Bacteria; phylum Myxococcota_A; class Polyangia; order Polyangiales; family Houyiibacteriaceae; genus SG8-38. The sequence goes on along the minus strand of CAVOVB010000008.1, from coordinate 123,271 downwards.
CGAGCACCCGCGTGACGTCTTCGGCTGCGACCTCACGATTGGCGATGGCAGCGACGCCGTCCTGGTTCATGCCGCGCACGTGGCTGCCGGCGATGCCGGCGTACACGGTGTTGATTTCGACACCAGCCATCGTCTCGGCTTGTTCGACCGCCGCTCGAATCGCCTGCACGGTAGACTCGATGTTGACGACCACGCCCTTCTTCAAGCCCTTCGAAGGAACGGAGCCTATCCCGATGATGTCTAGGCCTTCTTCCGACTGTTCGGCCACGATCGCGCAGACCTTCGTCGTTCCCAGATCCAACCCTGCAATGATCTCGTTTTCCGCCATCCCTCGCCTCTCACTGACCCATACCGAAACGAGATTTGCTGGGACAACTTTTGTGCAGAAAAAAATGGGCTGAAATGCACTTTTCTGCGCGATGAAATTAACCCCTTCGAGAAGGGGCTTGGTCCCCTGCTTCGCTACGGCAGCCGAACGGTGACGCGCTCAGGACTTCGATCGTTGTCGAGGTATACGTAGGAAGGGCGCGTCTTCTCTTCACTAAGCCGCTCGAGGACTTGGCGCAGGCGTCGGAGCTTTTGCCGGTGTTGGCCGTTGCCCAGGCGCACGTTCATGCCGTCGTCCCCGACGAAGAGCTCGATCCCATTGGCGCCTTCAAAATGAATTTCCGACACCGGCTCTCGCTCTGCGAGGCCCGCGCCTTCGTAGTCTTGAAGAAGGGCCATCGACCGAAGCAGGATCGCGGTGCGATAGTCGAAGTCGTCGTAGAAGCGCTCCGATGCGATGCCCGTGATGACCGGCAAGTCGACCGGATCGTCCACCCCAAGCCGCTTGAAGACCGCCCCTTCTTCGCTGACGAGATAGAGTTGGTCGAGGGCGACCAGGGCAACAGGCGTGCGCTCGATGATTTCGATACGGACGCGACCCGGCAACTTGCGAACCACGGTCGCTTCCTTAATCCATGGGTGTTGAAGCAAGTGATTACGGGCGTCTTCAGCGGAAATCTTGAATATATTGGAGCCTATTTGCAGCCGCGCCGCCCTGCGGACGTCGATGTCTTCGAGCTGCTCATCACCGTCGATGATGATCTCGCGAATCGCAAAGGCATCCGCCTCGTGTGCGTAGCGGACGGTTTGGTCTCCGAGCCAAAGCGCGGCGGTCAGCAGCAATCCACCCAGGGCCACCTGAGCCACGCGGCGGACGCCTGCCCTATGCGCGAGAAGCGTCCCGCCGAGCGCCTGACGGGCGCCGGTGGCCCGCTCACGCCAGCTCCTCTCGGGCTTGTGGCGCCCCGGCGTCTTCGGGACCGGGCGCCGCCGATTCTGACTGCGGTCACTCGCCGTCCACTTCCACGTTAGCTTCTTGCGGGGCGCCTTCTCGGTAGGCGGCTTTCGTGTCGCTTTCTGTGCGGCGGCCTGCCTGGAGGCGGCCTTCTTGGCGGCCACGTTCCTACGGGCGGGCCGCTGCCGGGCGTCCTTCTTCTCGGCTGGCTTCCTTTGAATCGGCTTCTTTCGAGCCGGCTTCTTTCGGCCTGTCGATGGGGGCCGCCTACGATTCATCGGCGGAGCACCTCGAGGAGCTCCGGCCCTGTGCGCGTGATGTCGCCGGCACCCAAGGTGATGACGACGTCACCCGAGCGAACCCGCGCGCCTACGGCGTCAGCCAAATCCTTTCGATCTTCCACCAAGGTCACGTCTCGATGTCCGTGCGCGCGAATCGCCTCCGCGAGTCGACGCGCATTCGCCCCCTCGATGGGTTTTTCGCCTGCGGCGTAGACCTCGGTCAAGAATAGGACATCCGCCCGATTGAAGGCTCTGGTGAGCTCGTCGAAGAGGTCTCGAGTCCTGCTGTACCGATGGGGCTGAAAGGCGACCACGATTCGCGAGCGATAGGCCTTCTGCGCAGCCTCGAGAGTCACCTCCACCTCGGCTGGATGATGCCCATAGTCGTCGATGATCGTCACCCCCCTCTCTTCGCCAACGATCGAGAAGCGCCGTTGCACGCCTTCGAAGCCCCTTAGCGCCGAACGCACCAGGTCGTGGTCCACCCGAAGCTCGTCCGCAACCGCGATCGTTGCAAGCGCGTTGAGGACGTTGTGGATGCCCGGCATGCGAACCTCGAACTGACCCAAGCTTCTTCCCTGATGCTCGACATCGAAGCCTACTGTAAGACCCGAAAACACCGGGTTCCGAGCCCGGTAGTCCGCATGTGCCGAAAACCCGTAGGTCACGATGCGCTTGTCGAGTCTAGGGAGAATATCCTGCACGTTCGGATGATCGAGACAGGCAACCACCAAGCCGAAGAAGGGAACGCGATTCGCGAAATCGACGAAGGCTTCTTTCACCGCGTCGAGGCTTCCGTAGTGATCGAGGTGCTCTGGATCGATGTTGGTAATCACCGCGATCGACGGAATGAGGTGGTGAAAGGAACCATCGGACTCGTCAGCTTCCGCCACGAGCAAGTCTCCCGCGCCCCTGGCTGCTCCCGAGCCGAGCGCGTTGAGCTTGCCTCCAATGATGACCGTTGGGTCGAGACCTGCCTCTCGGAGAACGGTCGCGACTAACGATGTTGTCGTCGTCTTGCCGTGCGATCCCGCGATGGCGATGCCGTCCTTGAGCCTCATTAGCTCGCCGAGCATTTCCGCGCGAGGGATCACCGGCACACCAGCCTGGCGTGCCGCCAACAGCTCGGGGTTGGTGGGCGGAACTGCCGAAGAGAAGACGACGACGTCGGCCTCGGCAACCTGTGCGGCTTGGTGGCCGACGTAGATTTTCGCGCCTTTGTCGGCGAGGCGTCTCGTGTAGTCGTTCAGACGGAGGTCGGAACCGGTCACGTCAAAGCCGGAGTCGAGCAGCACCTCTGCAATGCCGCTCATCCCGACACCGCCGACGCCAACGAAATGGATGGACCGAATTCTGCCGCGAAACATGCTCGCTTACTCCCACACGGCTCCGTCCACGACAACTGGGCGGCGCGGCCGATGCGCGACGCGGCGCAGGGCGACTGCAGGACAGCCCAGCCGAAGCATCGGGTCCGTAGCGAGGCCGCCGTACTGCATGCCTGACGGCGCTTCGCTTTGCGGCGCCGCGGTGTTCTCGCCCGAGGGCTCCACACCACCGATCCAGCCCATCATGTCGTCGACGATCGCCGCTGCGGCATCCGGCCGACCGTGCTCACGGGCAGCCCGGGCCATGGCCTGGCGCCTGGCAGGATCGTCGAGTAGCTCCCCGATCAGCGCCCCAAGGCCCTCTACCTCGAGCTCGGACTCTCGAATGCAAATTGATGCACCCTGCTCTTCGAGCGCTTCTGCATTCTTGGCTTGGTGATCATCCGCTGCGAATGGGAATGGGATCAGGATTGACGGGCGGCCGATGGCGCAGAGCTCCGCCAAGGTCGTGGCGCCCGCACGCGCCACCACGAGCGCCGCGTTTGAATAGGCACGCGCGATCTCGTCGATGAAGGTGACGACCCTGGCTGGGATGCCGAGCTCTCGATAGGTCGCCTCGACCTCCTCGCGCATCGACTCGCCGGTCTGGTGCACGACCTCGAGGTTGCACATCGCAATGCCGGCCTGAGCGAGTGCTCGAGGTAGGTCTTCGTTGAGCTTTCGAGCACCTTGCGACCCGCCTAGGATGAGCACCGAGCGCGCGCGCGCTTCGAAGCCTTCTGGGTCCGCCAAGGCCAGACGCGCGTGTTCGACGAACTCGTGCCGAACCGGATTGCCGGTCAATCGTGACTTGTTCGCTCCGAACACCTCTTCGGTCTGCTCGAAGGTGATGTACGCACGGTCCACGAATCGGGCGAGGATGCGGTTGGTCATTCCGACGTAGGCGTTCTGTTCGAGAAGGGCAGTCCGCCTTCCCGAAAGCGAAGCCGCAAGGAGCACCGGACCAGACGCGTAGCCACCGACACCAAGTACCAGGTCCGGCTCGAAGTCCCGCATCAAAGAGGAAGCCTCCTTCATCGCGCTTGGAATTCGGGCGAAGCTCTTGAAGCGCGCGCCAACGCCCTGCCCCTTGAGCGGCGTCACCTTGAGAAGCTCCAAGGCTTCACCGCGGCTCGGCAGAATACGAGCCTCGATGCCACGGGCCGTCCCGACGAACTTCACCTCTAGGCCCGGAATCCTACGTCGAAGCTCCTCGACGACCGCAAGGCCCGGGAAGAGATGACCTCCCGTGCCGCCTCCTGCGATCATGATGCGCTCGATCATCGTGCACCTCCCCGCGCGGTCCGGAGACTTGCTCGACGTTGCGCAGCTTCTGTTTTTTTGGGGGCTTGTTCCGGGCGCGTCGCGCCGAAACGCGATGTGTTCAGTATGATGCCAGCGGCGGCGGCGTTCACGAGCAGAGACGAACCCCCGTAGCTGACAAAGGGAAGCGCGAGGCCTTTTGTGGGCAGAAGACCCATGGCGACCGCCAGATTGGTGAACGCCTGAAGGCCAATGAACAAGGCCATGCCCGCCGCCAGGTAGCCGGAGTAGTCGTCCTGGGCGCGCCATGCCGCGCGAAGGCCGCGAAAGACGACCCAGGCGAAGGCCGCGCTCAGAAGGACGACCCCGATGAATCCGAGCTCCTCCCCGATGATCGCGCTGATGAAATCCGTGTGCGCTTCGGGCAGGAACAAGAGCTTCTGGCGGCCGTCACCAAGCCCCACGCCTGTCCAGCCGCCGGAGCCGAAGCCCATCAAGGACTCCGTGATCTGATAGCCGGCGCCCTGCCTGTGCTCGAACGGCTCGAGGAACGCCATGATGCGGCGCATTCGATATGGGGACGAGGCGATCGCGGCGTAGCCCACGGGGACGGCGAGCAAGACGCAACCGAGCAGGTAGCCCGCCTTCGCGCCTGCCGCGAAGAGAACCACGAACGTCAGGAGCGCAATCATGACGGCGCTGCCGAAGTCGGGCTGCGCAAGGCAGAGTAGCATCAGCAGCCCGGCCACGAGCACGTGCGGGAGGAAGCCGATGGCGAAAGTCCGTACGCGATGAGACTTCTTCGCCAAAGAATGGGCAAGCCAGATGATCATCGCCAACTTGGCGAGCTCTGCCGGCTGCACGTTGACCGGACCGACGGCAAGCCAGCGTGTGGCACCACCCGCACTACGGCCGAAACCGAGGGCGACCGCGATCATCAGTAGCACTGAGATGAGGAGAACCGGATAGGTCGAGCGTCGGAGCAACTGGATGTCGACGCGAGCGAACGCGAAGAGCACCACCAAGGCCGCGAAGGCAAACACCGTTTGCCGGATCAGAAAGTGGTACCCGTTCCCAAACATGTTGTTCGCGTAGACCGCGCTCGCGCTGTAGACCATCACCACGCCGAACGCGATCAGCCCAACCAGTGTTGCGGCAAGAGTCACGTCGACCGGTCCGGCTACCCTCTTCGGCGCGGGTTTCGAAGAAGGACTCATGATTGCCCTCCAAGGGTTGCGACTGCTCGTTGGAACTCATCGCCTCGCTCGGCGTAGGAGCGGAACATGTCGAAGCTCGAGCACGCTGGTGCCAGCAAGACGGTGTCTCCGGGATGGGCTAGCGCGGCTGCCTGGTGGACGGCTTCCACCATCGACTCGGCGCGACGGAGCTCGATTGTCGAGCCTAGGAATGCTTGCTCCAGCAACGGCGCTGCTTCACCGAGGACGACCAGCGCTCTTCCGTCTTCAGTCATTCGCTGACGGAGCGGCTGATAGCTACCGCCCTTGTCGACGCCACCAGCGATGAGAACGATCTTTCCATTCGAACCCGCCAATCCGTCGATCGACGCGACGGCCGCACCCACGTTGGTAGCCTTGGAATCGTCGATGTACTCGACGCCATCAACCGAGTCGACGTACTGCGTGCGATGGGCGAGTCCTTTGAAGTCGCGGAGCACCGCGGCGATGTCTTCCTCGCGCACGCCGAGCAAGCGAGCGGCGAGAGCCGCAGCGCAGGCGTTTGACACGTTGTGCGAACCTCGGATCCCCAACTCCTCGACCGGAACCCGGAGGTCGCTCTGCGTGTCGACGAGCACGCCATCGACGACGCGAACGTCACCGTTGCGTCCACCGAACAAGACAACGGTTCCGTCGTCCGCAATGAGCTCTCGAAGATCGGGAGAGTCGGCAGGGAGAATCGCGAAGTCGTCCGCGGTCTGCCTCTCGAAGACCCTAGCCTTGGCGGCGGCATATGCCTCGAAAGACGGGTAGCGGTCGAGGTGATCCGCGGTGACGTTGAGCAAGACCGCGACGTGGGCCTTCATCTGAGAAACCCGCTCCAACTGAAAGCTCGAAAGCTCTGCCACGACCAAGCCGCCCTTCCTGCCCGCGTCGGTATCCACCGCCTCGATCATCGGACGGCCCAGGTTGCCTCCGACGAAGGTCGGGGGACCATGACGGCTGCACATCTCTCCGATCATCGTGGTCACCGTGCTCTTGCCATTGGTCCCGGTGATCGCGACGATCGGAGCCTCGATGAATCGCGCGGCGAGCTCCACTTCGCTCACCACCGGAACGCCGCGTTTCTCGGCGTTCTCGAGCTCCAGCATCGGCGGCACGCCGGGAGATACCACTATCAGATCCAAGCCTTTGAAGGCGCTCGCGGGGTGACCACCCAGTAGCAGCTCCGCGCCTAGCGCCTCGGCTTCCAGGGCGGATGCGCCAAGCGCCTGCCGTTCACGCCGGTCGTTGACCCGAACGCGGGCGCCGCGCTGCCTCAAGAACCGCACGACCGCCAGCCCGCTCTCGCCAAGCCCAACCACCATCGTATTCTTCTCAGCGAGCTCCACGGTTACCTCAATTTCAAGGTGGCGAGGCTGAACACCGCCAGCACGATCGCAATAATCCAAAAACGAACGATGACCCTGGGCTCGGGCCAACCCTTCTTCTCGAAATGGTGATGAATGGGCGCCATGAGGAAAATGCGGCGCCCGGTCGCTCGGAAGTAGCCGACCTGCACGATGACGCTCACGGCCTCGACGACGAAGATGCCTCCGAGGATCACAGATAGGAGCTCGTTCTTCGTGAGCACAGCCAGGGAGCCGAGACCTCCGCCAAGCGCGAGCGAGCCGACGTCGCCCATGAAGACCTGAGCGGGATAGGTGTTGTACCAAAGGAAGCCAAAACCGACGCCGACTACCGAAGCGGCAAAGATGCTGAGCTCGCCCGCGCTTTCGATGTGAGGGATGTCCAGGTACCCTGCGACCACGTTGCCGAATAGGGTCAGGCCTGCGAGGTACGCCAGGATTGCGTAGGTCCCCGCCGAGATCATCACCGGGCCGATGGCGAGACCGTCGAGGCCGTCGGTCAAGTTCACCGCGTTTGAAGTGCCGACGATGACGAACGAAGAGAAGACGACATAGAGCCAGGGGGGCAGCTCGATCGGGTACTTCGAGAACGCCAAGAAGGGCGCTGCAAGCCTATTTCGAATTTCGAGCCAGTCGCCAGGAAGACCCGTCTCGCCGTAATAGAGCCAAGTGCAAATCGCGATGGCCACCGCGAACTGCAAGAGGAGCTTGTACCGGCCCGAGAGACCACCGGTCGAGCGCGTTCGAATCTTGGAAGTGTCATCGATATAGCCGACCACACCGTACGCCACGGTGATCAGGGTCACGACCCAGACCATGGCATTCGCCGGGTCCGCCCAGAGCACAGTCGAGAGAACCAGGGCTAGCAGCATCAAGGCACCGCCCATCGTCGGCGTGCCAGCCTTGGAGAAGTGCGTCTCGGGGCCTTCAGCGCGAATGACTTGCCCGATCTGCTTGCTCTGCAGACGGCGAATGAACCAAGGATAGAGCCCGAAGGTCAGTAAGAGCGACGTCATCGTTGCCATCAGGAAACGGAACGGCACATAGCGGAGAACGTTCAGAAAAGAGAGCGATTCGTACTCGTGCAGTGGGTACAGCAAATAGTAGATCATCGCTGCACCCCCTCTAGAAGCGCGGTGATGACACGTTCCATTTGCATCGACCGAGAGCCCTTCACGAGAATGACTGCGTTGAGGGGAAGCCGCTCGGAAAGCTCTCCGTACTCCGTGGCGTCCTCGAACCAGAGCGTGTCGGTACCACGCGCGTTCGCCTCGGCCACTGCCTCGTGCATGCCTTTGCCGCAGCCGACGAAGAGAAACGCGCCCGCCTGAGAAACGAGCTCACCCAGCTTGCGGTGTGCCTCCTCAGCGTGCGTGCCGAGCTCCTTCATATCGCCCAGGACCGCGACCAATGGCGCGTTCCGCTTCTCGGCGATCGCCCGGGCGGCGTCCAATGCGACTTCCATGGACGCGGGATTCGCGTTGTATGTGTCATCGATGATCAGGCGGTCGCCGCTTCCCGCCCTCGGCTGCAAACGGCCCGGCGAAGGCTCGACCAGCGCAAGCCCCCGCGCCGCATCTTCGAGCGGCAGGTCCAAGCCGAACACGATCGCAAGGGCACCCGCCGCGTTGAGCACGGCACCTTCTCCGAGCAAAGTCATCGCGATGACGAGGTCTCTCCCGCGAATTTGGAATCGGGCCTGGGTCCCCGCTGAGCCGACACCCCAGTCGACCACTCGCACGTCATTCGCGGCAGAGTGGCCGTAGAAGAGCTTGCGCTTGGCCGCGACCATCGAGGCGCGTTTCTTCAACCGGGGGTCGTCTCCAAAGGCAACGGCGACGCCGTCCGCTGGGAGCGCGTGGAGCAGCGAGACCTTCTCATCCGCCACTGCTTCGACCGAGCCGAGCCCTTCGGTGTGGGCGATGGTGGCCCGAGTCACGATGCCTACATCCGGTGAGGCGATTTGCGCCAAGCGTGCGATCTCTCCCGACTCACTGGTGCCCATCTCGATCACCGCTGTGTCTACGGTCGCGTCGAGTCGGAACAGGGTCATCGGAACGCCGATTCGATTGTTCAGGTTCCCGCTGGTCTTGAGCACTCGACAGCCTGCGGCGCTCAGCGCCGCTGCGCAGAGCTCCTTGGTGGTCGTCTTGCCGACCGAACCGGTGATCCCGATCACCTTTCCGCTCCATCGATTGCGATGAGCCCTCGCCAGGTCGCCGAGCGCGTGAAGTGTGTCGTCCACCTCCACCGCGCTCACGTGAGGAGGAAGTGAGGTTCCACGCTCCACCAGGACCGCCGCCGCGCCTGCGTCCATCGCCTGCGCCGCGAACTCGCGCGCATCGAAGTGCTCTCCGCGAAGGGCTACGAAGAGGTTGCCCCGCTCGATTGCGCGCGAGTCAGTCACGATGCCCGAAACGCAATCCCAAGAAGGACCGACCGAGTTGCCGCGGGTGGCCGAGAGCAGCTGATCTCGACTGAACTGAGCTTGATTGACGGGAATTGGCGTCGCCATCATTCGCCTCCCGCCATGCTCGCGATCACCGCGCGCGCTTTTTCGCGATCGTCGAACTGCCTTCGCTCCGTGCCGATGATCTGGTAAGTTTCATGGCCTTTGCCGGCCAGCAGCACAGTGTCCCCGATACCGGTCGCTCGGATGCTCGCTTCGATTGCCTTGCCTCGATCGAGGATCGTACAGTAGCCGCGCCTCGCAGCCATCAGGTCGGCCGCGCTGAGACGAGCGCCCCCTGCCTGCTCCGCGCCTGCGGCGATCTCGTCGAGGATCTGTTGCGGGTCTTCGTTTCGCGGGTTGTCGCTGGTCAACACGCAGAGGTCGGCCCCCTGCACGCCCACCCGGCCCATCTCGGGCCGTTTCCCCTTGTCTCTCTCTCCTCCGGCCCCGAATACGACGATCAAGCGATTCGGAGTCACCGCGCGCATCGTCTGAAGAACCCTCTGCAGCGCCTCTGGGGTGTGGGCGTAGTCCACGAGCACGGCAACGTCTTGCGGGTGCGGAATTCGCTCGAGTCGCCCGGGACTGCCAGGGGCGCTCTTCCAGGCCATGGTGACAGCGTTCAAGTCGAGGCCGAGCGCATACGCACAACCCAGCCCTACAAGAAGGTTTTCGAGGTTGTGCTCTCCGAGCATGGGGCTCTCAATCGCGACCTCCCCTCCCGGTGTTCGAACCTCCGCACGAATCCCGGCACGCGTTACCGACCAGTTGGTTGCTACGATCTCGGCCTTGCTTCCAGTGCGGCGTGAGCAACGAATCACGGGCCCGTGCAGGCGGGCGGCAAGCTCGGCTCCGAACCGATCGTCGACGTGGATGACCCGCTGCTTGGGCCCTAGCTCGGTGAAGAGACGGGCCTTCGCTTCGCCATAGCGCTCCATGCTCTGGTGGAAGTCCAGGTGGTCGCGAGAGAGGTTGGTGAACGCGGCGACCTCGAAGTCGATGGCGTCGACCCGATGCATCGCAAGGCCATGGCTCGAGACCTCGAGTACCAGGTGGGTCGCTCCTGCGTCGAGCGCTTCACGCGCGAATCGCGAAATGTCATCGCCTTCTGGTGTCGTGTGCAGCGAAGCGCGCTCCGCGCTCGGCGTGAGCAGGCCCGTCGTACCGACGAGCGCGGGCTTGGCTGAGACTCCTTCGAGCGCGCATTTCAGAAGGTACGCGGTCGTCGTCTTCCCATTGGTACCCGTGATCCCAACGGTATGCAGGAAGCTGGTGGGTTCACCGTAGACCAGCTCGGCGGCAAGTGCGAGCGCTGCGCGTGCGTCGGGCACCGTGATCTGAGGAACCTCGAAGGCGGCTTCCTGTTCGGCCATGACCGCGACGGCGCCGCGCTCGAGAGCGTCGCCTACGAAGCTCAGGCCGTCGTGGGTGGCTCCGGGCAGCGCGACGAAGAGGTCGCCGGACCTCACCTGTCGGGAGTCGTGCTGCACACCGCGAACCATTTGCGACGCCATTCCCGAAATGCGGCCCGTGACACCACGATTCTGGAGCTGCGCGAGCGTCATCCCAACTCTCCACTCAGGGCACATGCGGCCCCCGCTGCACCGCAGCAGCAAGAGTCTGCGGGCGCCCTCCGGCAGCCGCAGTCTCTGTGTCGAATTGCCGCCGCTCCAACCGAAGACGAACCGCTGCGCCGTGCGCCACCGCCTTACCCGGCGCAGGGTCTTGCTCGACGACCAGCCCCGAACCTTCAACCTCGGCAACGAGCGACTCGGCATGAAGCGCGATGACGGCCTGGCGCAACGGAAGCGAGCGCAGGTCGGGAATCACGCTCTGTCCCTTTTCCACGGCTTCTTCCTCGGGAGCAGGCGGGGCTTCGGCTACGACGATTTCCTTCTTCTTCTCCGCCAGCACGGCGGGGCGGCCCTCGGCTGCGATCCCCATGTGCCGAAGCGTGACTTCCGCGATGCGACGGAAGACGGGGCCGGCTACGGTGCCGCCATAGTGTGCGATCACCGGCTCATCGATGACCACCGAGATTACGACGGCGGGTCGATCCGCAGGTGCAAAGCCTATGAACGACGCCAGCCACTTGTCTTTGGCGTAGCCGCCGTGGACGTAGTCGGCTTTCTGCGCGGTGCCGGTCTTGCCTGCGACGAGGTATCCGTCCACTGCCGCTTCCATCCCGGTCCCGCCGGGCTCGGTCACCGACGTGAGCATCTGACCCACGAGCTTCGCCACGCGTCGAGGAACTACTTGGCGTCGAACCTGCGGCTTGTTCTCTTCGATGGTGGCCCCATGCCCGTCCTCCAGCCGGCGGACCAATAGCGGTCGCATCAGGCGCCCGCCATTTGCGATCGCGCTCATCGCCGTTGCCAGCTGGACGTTCGTGACGCTCATCCCCTGTCCGAACGAGACGGTGGCCGCGTCGACCTCGTACCAGCGCCGATAGTGGCGGAGAATGCCTGAGGTCTCGCCTGGCACCGCAAGCCCGGTCGGCTCACCGAACCCGAAGCGTCGAAGCCCACGATAGAGGTTCTTCTTACCGACGTCGAGCGCGATCTTAGCAATGCCGATGTTGCTCGAGTACGCGAGGATTTGCGTCGGCGTCAGCCATTCATACGGATGGGCGTCGTGAAGGACACGGCCAGCCATCCGCGTGACGCCGTTCTCACAGTTGATCGACTGGTTGGGCTTGATCGCTCCCGCTGCCAGTGCAGCCGCCATCGTGAAGGGCTTGATGGTGGAGCCGGGCTCGAAACGGTCGACGACGGCGCGGTTGCGCCGGTGGGCGGTTGGATGTTTCGATGGTTCGTTTGGGTTGAAGGGCGGGTAGTTCGCCAGCGCGAGGATCTCTCCGCTCGACGGATCCATCACGACGACGCTTCCGCCACGGGCTTCGAACGTTCGAACACCAAGCGCAAGCTCACGTTCTGCAACGTGCTGAATCGCTTTATCGATCGTGAGAACCACGCTCTGCCCCTGCATCGAACGGTCGTCTTCCATGTCGTCTGCGAATACGACGTGTCCGCGCCGATCTCGAATCGCTTCAACACGCCGATCCGAGCCACGAAGTCGGTCCTCATAGGCCAGCTCGATCCCTTCGATCCCTCGTCCATCGATGTCGGCAAAGCCGAGTAGATGAGCCGCAAGGTGACGATTCGGGTAGTACCGACGCGCCTCGTCCGTCAGCTCGATGCCCGGAATGCCGAGAGCGCGAATCTGCGTGGCCTCGTTGGGCGTCACGCGCCGTTCGATCCAGACGAAGTAGCGGTCCGATGCAAGCCGCGTCGCCAAACGTTCTGGGTCGAGGTCGAGAATCTTGGAAATCCGCTTCGCAACCGTCCGCGGGTCTTGCTCCATCGCCTTGAGACGTCGAGGGTTGGCGTAGACGCTATCGACATCCGCGCTCACCGCGAGCTCGGCGCCGTGCCGGTCGTAGATCGCGCCGCGCCGCGGGGAAACGCGCAACTCACGAAGGTGCTGCCCTTCGGCCATTTCCCGCAAGCGATCGCCGCTTGCAATCTGAAGGTGAAAGGCCCGAACCAAGACCAGCAACGCCACAGAGGCTACGGAGACGCCGAGCAACGCAATGCGTGCCCGAAACCACCTCTGATGTCGATTCTTCATCGCACCCTTCCCGCCGAGGTGCGCGTGCGCTGCTCTTTCATCGTCACGATGCGGGTCGGCTTGGGCACCTCCATGCCGAGCGCTCCACGCGCAATCGTTTCGATGCGACCGCTTTGTCGAAGTGTCGCGGCTTCGATCGAAAGCAGACGACGATCTTGAAGCAAATCACGCTGTCGACCGCGCTCTTCGCTCACCTCGTATCCGAGACGCACCGTCTCGAATCGAATCGAAAGATGCACGACGAAGGCAGCAGCGGTCGCAAACACGGCGATGCACCAAAGAGGCAGGAATCGGCCCTTCATGCGACCACCTCCACGCGACGGGCCGCGCGAAGTTTCGCGCTGCGTGATCTCGGATTGGTTTCGCGCTCTTGTTGGGAGGCGATGATCGGTCGCTTGGTCAAGGGCAAGAGATGCTGGCTGTCGCGGAACGAATGCTTCACGAGTCGATCCTCGAGCGAATGGAAGCTGATGACCGCGACCACGCCCCCTATCCGCAGGAGCCTCGGTGCTTGAGCGAGCAGGGATTCGAGCTCGCCTAGCTCGTCGTTCACCGCGATGCGCAATGCCTGAAAGGTCTTGGTCGCCGGATCGATACGCCCGCGACGGCCCCCGATTGCGCGAAGAACAGCGTGTCGTAGGTCGCCCGTGGTCTCGAGCTCGCCCTCTTCATAGGCTCGCCGAAGGGAGCGGGCGATCTTTCGTGAGCGGTGTTCTTCGCCATATCGGTAGATCAGGTCTGCGAGCTCCTCGGCATCACAGCGACCGATCAACTCCAACGCGGTTTCACCCTCGGTCGGATCCATTCGCATGTCGATCGGGCCTTCTTTGGCTAGGGAGAATCCGCGTTCGGGGCGATCGAGCTGAGCCGAGCTGACACCCAGGTCGGCTACCAGCCCGTCGAGTTGCTCGATCTCAAGCGACGACAAGACCTGTGCGAGCTCACCGATGCGCGCTTTGCGAAGCGTTGCGCGATCCCCAAAGCAAGCGAGCGTGGCAGCAGCGGCTTCAAGCGCAGTCGGGTCGCGGTCGGTCCCAATCAAGCGCCCGTCAGGCGCGCTGCGCTCCAAGATAGCCGCGGCATGCCCTCCTCCGCCCAGGGTCACGTCGGCATAGACACCGCCCGAGGTAGGAGCGAGTTGATCGAGCACCGCGTCGAGTAGAACGGCGGTGTGCTGGAAGGCAGTCACAGACCGAGCTCCGCTAGCCGTTTGGCGATCGCCAAGCGGCGCTCCTCGGCACCGAGCACATCCTGGCGGAGGTCTTCGAAGCTCGCCTTCGCCCAGAGCTCGATGTAGCTTCCCATTCCGGCCCAGAGGGCGTCGCGCTGGAGCTCAGCGTGCTTGCGGAGTGCCGCCGGAATCAGAAGCCGCCCGACCTTGTCGACGTCGCACTCGACTGCGCCCGAAACGTAGATCCGTTTGAGGGTGACGACGTCTGCGTCGAACTGCGGAAGCCCCGAAAGTCGTTTTTCGAACGCGAGCCACTCGGCCATCGGGTACGCCACCAGACAGCTGTCCAAGCCGGTGGTCAGCACCAGCTTGGACTCGCCCTGCGCCGTCATCACCTCCCGGAAGCGAGAGGGCACGGAGGTGCGGCCCTTGGCATCGATGGCGTGCTCGTAGCGTCCTCGGAACAACCTAACCCTCTCGTCCTAGCTGCTGGGGCATTGGCACTTGATCCCACTATGTCCCACTAAGGCCGGAAACTAAGGCCGCAGCTCCTCTGCTGTCAACTTCTTTCTCTCCGCCAAGTGGCAGAATTAAAAAGGTTTTTTGTGATGATGTAGGTGGGTATGGGATGGCCAAGATACAGTGGGAAGCCTTCCAGCCAATCGGAAGAACGCCCGTGCCCTCGGCGACTCTTCCTGATCGGGGCTTCGATGCCATGGTTGGCGGATTTTCATTCTGTACACGCCAAAATTGGCTCTAGTCTGCCATGCTATTCTTTCGATTGGTGGATCCGATCGAGGAAGCGTGGCGGCGGGTCGAGGCCGACTGGGCGAATGAGGAGTCCCATCGGCGTTTCATCGGGGTCTGCGTCGCCCTCGATCGACTGCCGGAGGCCGGCAAACGGTACCGGGCGGTCCGCGAGGCGGACCCGGCGCGCCGCGAAGACGCCATCCAACAGATCGACCGACTCATCGGCCTGGCCGCCCAGCAACTGCAGGACACGCGAGTCAAGCCGGCTAGCCACGAGCACAAAAGGACGCTGACATGGGCCGCGTTCTTTATCATGTTGCTGTTGATGGGGGCGGGGCTCTTGCTCTTGTTGCGGGGCTAACCCCTCTCGAGCAGCCCACGGTTCGGAATGCAGATCGACTTCGCCGCGAAAGAACTGACTGTGAAGCTGGTCTACTACGGGCCGGCACTCAGCGGAAAGACCAGCAACCTGCGAGCGATCCACTGGCTCGGAACCTCGACCGCTTGCGGCGAGCTCATGACGCTCGAGACCCAAAACGACCGCACCCTGTTCTTCGACATGCTTCCAATCACGGTGAGCTCCGGCAGCGGTCTCAAGGTCCGACTGAAGCTCTTCACCGTTCCGGGTCAGGTCATGCACAACGCGACCCGGCGTCTGGTCCTTCGAGGCACAGACGGAGTCGCCTTCATCGCGGACTCGCAACGCAACGAATCCGAGGCCAACCGTGAAGCGTTCATCAACCTGAAGCGAAACCTGAAAGACAACGGAATCGATCCCGAGCGCGTACCGATCATCATTCAATTCAACAAACGCGACATGGACAACATCCGCTCGGACGAGGAGCTCGAGATCATCGCGCAGCGAAGCCGCGAGCCGATCTACAAGGCCGTAGCGACCCGAGGCTACGGCGTCGTGCAGACACTTCGCGGATTGATACGCGAGACCTGGGCCAAGCTAGAAGAAGATCATCAGCTCGAAGCAATGTTCGGGATCAGCCCAAACAGCCTCGTGAACGAGGTGGAAGCGAAGCTCAAACACGATCCGGGGCGACGGGAGTGATGATGCAGGACGAGACTAGTGAGGCTGACATCCTCATGGGAGATGTGGTTCGCCTCGAAGACGTGTTGAGCCGCGATTCGGTGACCTCGGTATGCAAGTCGTTCTTCGCGCTGTTCGGGCTTCCGGTTCGCGTGATCTCCTACGAGGGGGACCTGCTGGCGGACGTGCATCGGGACCGCCCGCTCTGCAATTACGTCAATACTCTCAGCCGGGGAGAGCAGGCCTGCGCGAAGACCGTGGCAGTCGTGCGGGACTTGGAGCCAAGCGGAGAGACGATCGTTCACCCATGCTTCACGGGCGCCGTGTACAGGATCGTGCCCCTCCAATACCAGGGGCGTGCCATCGGCCGTTTCGTCGTCGGTCCCTACGTGCCCGCAGAGACCGAGGGCGCACCAGCCTCACTCGTCTCGATCGACGGAGCGGTCGACGCGGCCACCGCACGTGCGCATTTCGAGACGATGCCGCGGGTGCGCGAAAACGTTGCCAAAGATATCTCCGCACATCTCGGCGGCGTTCTCGAGCTGCTCGTCTTCTCGGGTCATCGCGCGCAGCTCGCCTCGACGATGCAGATCGCCAGCGTCCGCGAAAACTATCGCGAGCTGGCCCAGAAGAACGAGGCGCTGATGACCTCCTTCGAAGAGTTGAAGCAACTCGATCAACTCAAGAGCACCTTCCTAGCCACAGTGAGCCACGAGCTTCGGAGCCCACTCACGTCGATCATAGGCTACACCGAAATGCTCGAGAGCGGCGCCGCTGGTGCCCTCAATGATGGCCAGGTGGAGTTCTTGTCCACCATTCGGAGCAAGGCTGACCAATTGCTGGGCTTGATTAGCAGCCTGCTCGACCTCGGCCGACTGGAAGCCAAGAAGCTCGACCTCGCGTATGAGGCGGTTGACCCGCGGGCCCTGCTCGCCGACCTCGCTTCGACGATCGTACCGACCGCCAACCAGCACAACGTTTCGCTCGACATTCGAGTCGGCGACGATACGCCCAAGCTGTGGGGAGACCAGGTTCGCCTCAGCCAGATCCTGCTCAACCTCGCCGACAACGCCGTGAAGTTCAGCCACGAAGGCGGCACGGTCACGATCGGCGCCGAGCCAGGCAAGCTCGACGCTCCAGGCGCCTCGGGCCTTGGCGCCGCCCTATTCGCGGCGAGCCGGCCTGCTGTGGTCCTGACGGTGCAGGACCGAGGCAAGGGCATCTCCGAAGAAAACCTTACGCGGGTTTTCGACGCGTTCTACCAGGTCGACGCGGGGACCACCCGGGCCCATGGCGGCGCCGGGCTGGGACTTTCGATTGTGAGGCAACTCGTCGACGGTCACGAGGGGACGATTGAAGTGACCAGCACGCTCGGCGAGGGCACAATCTTCACGGTGACCCTACCCGCCGCGACCAAAGATGCATGATGAGTTTGCAAAAATCGAATGGCTCAAAACCCGTTTCGACCTAGACGGCGAATCGAAGAAGTTACTCGTCGGCATCGGCGACGACGCAGCGGTGATGGACTTCGGAAACCGACCGACTATCGTCACCGTCGACACGCAGGTCGAAGATGTCCACTTCCGCATGGACTTCCTTTCGAGTCGCGAGCTTGGGTACCGCGCGATGGTGGCCGCCGTGAGCGACGTTTGGGCCATGGCCGCGATGCCGACCGCATCGGTGGTCGCCCTGACGCTTCCCGCAGGCTTGCCGGACGAGAGCTTCCGCGATCTAATCAACGGGCTTGCCTACGCGGCGCGCGCTACAGGCGCCCGAGTCATCGGCGGCAATTTGAGCCAAGGCCCGTCGCTCGCCGTGACCACGACGGTCTTTGGACTGCCTATCTCCGAGCCGCTCACCCGGCAAGGTGCGCAGCCCGGGGATTCGATTTACGTGACCGGGACACTAGGCTCGGCGGCGCTCGGGCTCGCGATTCTACAGGCCGGCAGGCTCGATCTCGAAGGAGCCGAACATTTCGTGGCGCGCTGGAGACGACCGCCTCTCAATGGCCAGGCCGCGACGGCGCTTTCGCGCCTCGCGACGGCGGCGGTGGATGTTTCCGATGGCTGTCTTCAGGACTTAGACCACCTGGCCATAGCTTCGGACGTCGGCGCGCTCCTCCATGCCGATGCCGTGCCCACAGCACCCGGTTTTGAAACAGCCTGTAGCGCCCTGTCGCTCGACCCGACCACGCTTGCCCTCAGTGGGGGCGAAGACTACGAGCTGCTCTTCACTGCGCCCGAGTCTGCAGGTGCCGAAACGCTGGGTAGCAAGATTGGGGAAATCATCGAAGGCGTCGGCACCCGGGTCCTCGACGCGAGCGGCGGCGAAATCGAGATCGAGCGACGGGGCTTTCGTCACTTCTCGTAGAGCCAGGCCGCGCGCCGCTCATCGTCGAACTTGGCTGCACCGCGCGCTTCATCCGCCAGCAGCTCTTCGAGTGGCTCGCCTCCATCCACCGCCCTGCGAAACTCTGGACCGCCCGTGAGGAGGTCGATCGCAGGTCTGTCCGCCACGTATTCATAGACTTCGGTTCGCCAACGGTCCTCGGCGGGCAGCTGCGGCAGCACTGCGGCGAGCATGCGCAAGTACGCCTCGTAGGGTCGAAAGACCCAGGGATCGGTGACATGCACCTGCACTCCGGAACAGCTCAGTCCTGCGTGCTTCTGAAACGTAGGAGTGAACTCGACCGGTCGCAGCGTGACACCGTGGAGATCGAGATCCAGAAGCGGGCCGACGTCCAAGCCTGGCGCGCCCCAGAGCTCGAAAGGCCTCGTAGTCCCCCGCCCTTCGGAGAGCCTGGTGCCTTCCACCAGACAGCCGCCTGGATACACGAGCGCCGTGTCGAGAGTCGGCATGTTGGGCGAGGGCATCAGCCAGGGAAGCCCGGTGTCCTTCCACTCCATCGAACGCGTCCAGCCCTCCATCGGCACCACACGCAGAACGTTTTCGTCGATTGATTCGCCTTGGCATACCCAGCGCATCAGCTCTGCGATCGTGAGACCGTGCCGCACCGATACCGGATACAAGCCCACGAACGAGAGGTAGCCATCTCGTTGCGCGGCGCCTTCGACGCGAGCGCCACCGAGGGGGTTGGGCCGGTCGAGGAGGACGACCTCGGTGCCCACGGCAGCGGCGACTTTCATCGTGAGCGCAGCCGTCCACACATAGGTATAGTAACGCGCTCCTACGTCTTGCAGGTCGATGACGACCGCGTCCAGGCCGCGTATCCAGTCGGGTTTCGGAGTCAAGTCTCGGGCATCGTCTCCGTACAATGAATAGACGGGGACTTCCTCCTCCTCCCGGCTCCCCACCCCGACCATGTCTTGCGCGGCGCCGGCGAATCCGTGCTCCGGACCGAACAGCGCGGAAACATGAGCGCCCGCCCTGTGTAAGACCCAGGACGCGGAACGCAACGTTCGGTCGACGCTGGCCGCGTGCGCGAGCAGACCTACTTTCCGACCAGCGACCAGGCGAAGCGCGTCTGAATCACCGTCGGCAATGCGGTCGAGCCCCGTCCGAACGGCAGTCAATCCGACTAGCCCACCGCAGGCGGCTGGCTCGCTTCGCCCGCGAAAAGATAGAGGAGCGCCATGCGGACGGCGACACCCGCTTCGACCTGCTCCAAAATGAGGCTCCGCTCACCGTCGGCGATGACGCTTTCGATTTCGACGCCTCGGTTCATTGGGCCCGGATGCATGATGATTGCGTCGGGCTTCGCGTACTGAATCGTGCGCGGTCCGATGCCAAACGTGCGCGCGTACTCACGAAGGCTCGGCAGGAGCGCTCCTTCGAGACGTTCACGCTGAATGCGAAGCACCATTACCACGTCCGCGCTTTCGAGGCCTTCCTCGAGTCGGTCGAACACCCGCACTCCGAGAGAATCGGCTGCGGACGGAAGCAAGGTGCGCGGACCGACGACGCGAATCTCGCAGCCAAATAGCTTGAGAAGATGCGCGTTCGAGCGCGCGACGCGCGAGTGCGCGATATCTCCTACGATGGTCACCACCAGATTGTCGAGCCTTCCTCTGGCTCGCCGGATTGTAAACGCGTCGAGCAATGCCTGCGTGGGGTGGGCATGCATTCCATCGCCCGCGTTGATGACGCTGCAGCCGATCTTTGATGCCACGTAATTCGCCGCGCCCGCCGCCGCGTGTCGAATGACAATCACATCGGGATGCATTGCCTCGAGCGTTCGGCAGGTGTCTTGCAGCGTCTCGCCTTTCTTCACGCTCGATGCGGATACGCTCATGTTGATGACATCCGCGCTGAGCCGCTTTCCGGCGAGCTCGAAAGATGTACGGGTTCGGGTGGAGGCTTCGTAGAAGAGGTTGATGATGGTCTTGCCCCTCAGGGTCGGGACCTTGCGCACGGGTCGGCGCGAAACCTGAAGGAACGCCTCAGACGTGTCGAGGATGCGCTCCGCGTCAGCCCTAGTGAGCCCTTCGACATCGAGGAGGCTGCGATGAGCGAATGGTTCCATCACCCCGCCTCCGTCAGCACGACCCGATCCGGTCCAGCAGCGTCGATCCAAACGTCGAGGCGTTCGCGGGGTTCAATCTCGACGACGCGGCCGACGAAGTCCGCCCTAATGGGGAGCTCGCGGCCGCCGCGATCGCAGAGGGCCGCAAGCCACACCCGCGCCGGGCGCCCATAGTCTTGGAGGCATTCGATCGCGGCGCGGACCGTGCGCCCGGTGTGCAAGACGTCGTCGACGAGCACGACATGTCGGCCCGCAACATCGAACGGTATGTCACTCGGTCCGATCTTCGGATTCGGTAGCACGGTAGCAGCATCATCGCGGTAGAGCGAGATGTCGACCGTCCCCACGGGCGGTGGACTTCCTTCGACCTTGGCAATCTCGTCAGCGATGCGTTGCGAGAGCGCGACGCCACCGCGACGAATGCCGACCAGCGTCAAATCCTCAACGCCCGAAGTCGCTTCCACAATTGCAACAGCCATGCGTCGAATGCTTCGTTGGATAGCGTCCGCATCGAGTATGACCTTCTGGGTGCGAGCCACGTTCGGCGGAGTGTGTGAGAAAACCGCGGAGGCTTCAAGCCTAGACGAGCGAGAGGCCGCCATCGATGGTGACGAGGCTGCCCGTTTGCCAGGTTTGGTCGAGGACGCTGATGATGACAGCGGCGACCTCCTCCCGCGTTCCGAGCCGTCCTAGAGGGTGCAAGGCGGCCAGCCCCGCGAGTTGGGACTCGACGCGCGCCTCGAGCGCTACCGAGTCGAGGATTTCACCTGGCCTCAGGCGCGGCGCTCGAAGCATATCGGTGTCTACACCACCCGGAAGTACAGCGTTCACCCGCACCCCGTCCGGTGCGAGCTCGAGCGCTAGGCCCTTCGTCACTGTGTTGAGCGCAGCTTTGCTTGCCGCATAAACCAGGGTGTGCTGCGCCACACGCTCGGAGAGAGTGCTCGAAACGTTGACGATGGACCCTCCGCGGCCGCGGAAATGCGACGCGATCGCCTGAGACAGGAGCAGCGGCGCCACGAGGTTGACCCGAAGCTGCGCCTCCACCGAGTCGAGGCTGATCGCCCCGACCGGCTCGTACCGTGCGATCCCGGCGCAGTTTATCACGCCGTCGACGCTTCCAAATGCATCGATGGCGCGTTCCACGACCTTGGGAATTCGGGCGACATCCTCGAGGTCGGTCGCGACGGCGCGGACTCGTTCCGGAGCGGAAGCTTCGATCGCATCCAGAGCCGCCTCGTCGCGCGCGATCGCCACGACCTTTCCGCCGCGCGCCACGATCGCATCGACGACGGCCCGCCCTATCCCACGGGTCGCGCCCGTGACGATCACCGTGCCGTGCGAGACCATCATCTCAGCCAAGCCCCGCAATCGGTCCCCAGGGGGGCTCTGCTGGAACGTCGGCGGGCTCTCCGGCTACTTCGATTTCGTCCTCCGGCATGAAGCGCGGCAGGTCGACGCAGAGGATCGTCTGATGCCGATCGGTCGGGTTGCTGTAGCTGTGTGCCGCACCTCTCGGCCAGCGATGCACAGTCCCAGGCGGACAGGCCGCCCCTTGGGAGACTAGCCCATCACCCAACACCATCTCGGACTCTCGCATCTGCTGATGAACGTGAAGCGGGATCGTCTGACCCGGGGCGACGTTCAGACGATAGATGCCAGCGCCTTTGGTCTCGTAGATCACATCGACCGTTCCGAACGGCTTGTGCTCGACCTCGAACGTGCACCAAGATGCGCGCCGCTCGATCTCGAGCGAGGGAATCGCGAAGCTCCGAAGGGCGCCGGGCTTGCTGAGTCGTATGACGGCGGAGTCGACCTGAGCGCGTCTCTCATCGGGTGCCGGCGGCGCAAGCACGTACCGCGCCAACACGTGAGCCGCGGTTTCCAGAAGGCGGAAACGGCAGCTTCGAAGCAGGAACACCAACTGAGATGCGGTGGCCGCGTAGTCGATTGTAGAGCGTAGGCTTTCTTTGACCGCCGCCGTCTCGGTGTGCAGGCGCATCTCGACGTCGACTCGAAGGGGCTGCGAGGCGTTGCGCTCGTGCGGATAGACACCAACCACGCAGTCAACCATTAACTCCTCGATCCGCAGGACGTCCATCGGACAAGGCTATCGCATTTCGGGACTTCTGCTAGAGTTCCGCAGCGCATGAACCAGCTCAAGTCCAATCCCCCGAACGGAATCGGGGAGGCCGCGGCTTTTCGACCCGTCCCGCGCACGGGCGTGATCTACGTCACCGTCGAGGCGCAGAAGCGTGGATTCAGCCCCGACGCGCCCGGCTGGTGCAACCTCGGCCAAGGTCAGCCGGACACAGGGGCGCTTCCCGGGGCCCCGGAGCGAGTGACCAACATCCCCGTACACGTGGGCGACCTCGACTACGCACCGGTTGCCGGAATCTGGGAGCTTCGCGAGGCGGTGGCGGGGCTCTACAACAAGCTGTTTCGCCGCGGGATGAAATCGCAATACTCCGCCGAGAACGTGGTAATTGCAGGCGGTGGCCGTGTTGCAGTCATGCGTGCATGCGCGGCGATTGCGCCCATTCACCTTGGGCACTTCCTGCCGGACTATACGGCCTATGAAGAGCTGCTGGACGTGTTCCGGCGCTTCTTGCCGATCCCGATCCTGCTCGACCCGAAGCACGCATACGCGTTCACTCGCGAAGAGCTCGAAGAGGAAATCCTCGGCCGCGGCCTCAGCGCGATTCTAGCGAGCAACCCGTGCAACCCGACCGGCAAAGTCGTGCAGGGCGACGCGCTGGCGAGCTGGGTCGATACGGCGCGCGACCTAAGCTGCGCCCTTCTGCTCGACGAGTTCTATTCGCACTACGTGTGGACCGGAGAGCAATCGATCGTCAGCGCGGCGCAGTACGTCGAGGACGTGGACGCAGATCCCATCGTCGTCTTTGACGGGCTCACGAAGAACTGGCGTTACCCCGGCTTCCGGGTGAGTTGGATCGTCGGACCGAAGAGCGTCGCCGAGTCGGCAGCAAGCGCTGGATCGTTCCTCGATGGAGGTGGTGTCGCCCCGGTGCAGCGCGCGGCGATCGACCTCGTTCAGGAGCAACCTACGCTCGCCGAGACAGAGGCCGTGCACACGGAGTTTAAGGAGAAGCGGGACTTCCTCGTGCGGGGTCTGAAGGACATCGGCGTGAGGTTCGACCTCGAGCCCCAGGGTACCTTCTATGCCTGGGGAGACTTGAGCGGCCTGCCACCGTCGCTTCGAAACAGTGACGATTTTTTCAGGACCGCCCTCGAGCGACAGGTCATTGCTGTGCCGGGGCACTTCTTCGACGTCAATCCGGGCAAGCGCCGGACTGGCCGGCCCTCACGTTTCGTCGAGCACATGCGCTTCTCGTTCGGCCCAGCGATGCCGGTGCTTGAAGAGGCCGTCGACCGGCTCGGCGCGATGGTTGCCGACGCCGAGTAACTGCACGCACAAATAGCTGAAATCACTGCGATATGATCCGCAGAAGCGCCGCTTTTTTCCGTCGGACCACTTGTGTAGGTGATCATGCTACAGATGACGACATCTGCAGCGGTCGCGGCACGGATAGAGCACGAGCCGCGGGAGGCGGCTCCCTTCGTGAAGTGGGTTGGGGGCAAGGGCCGATTGCTCAGCCAGCTGCGACCGCTGCTTCCCGCTGGGGCCGAGCAGATGCGCCACGTCGAGCCATTCGTCGGCGGTGGAGCGTTCTTCTTCTCACGTCGTCCGAGACGCGCGCTCCTGACCGACGTCAACCCCAGCCTGGTCGCGACGTACACCGCGATTCGCGACGACCTCGAAGGCGTCATTGGCGGATTGCGGAGGCTTGCAAGCAGGCACTCGAAGGAACGCTACTACCAGGTGCGCGAGCGGTACAACCAGGGCCGTCGTGTCTCGACATCGACACGAGCGGCGATGTTCATCTACCTCAACAAGACCTGCTTCAATGGTTTGCACCGGGTGAATCGCAAAGGCGAGTTCAACGTGCCCGTAGGCGCGTACAAGAATCCGCGGATCTTGAACGAAGGCGCGCTTCAGGCGGCAAGCGAGGCGCTTCGCGGCGCTGTTCTCAGGTGTGCATCGTTCGAAACGCTTCTCGAGGACGCCAAGCCCGGCGACTTCATTTACTTCGACCCCCCCTATGAGCCACTGTCCCCAACTGCGAGCTTCACCACGTACGCGCGTGACGGCTTCGCCCGAGAAGATCAAATGCGGCTGCGAGACGTCTACAAAGCTCTCGATCGACGAGGCTGTAAGCTCATGCTTTCGAATAGCGATGTCCCCTTCATTCGAAACCTGTATGCGGACTTCAACGTCGACACCGTCGCCGCACCTCGCGCGATCAACTGCGATGCGACGAAGCGAGGCAAAGTGAGCGAGGTCGTCGTTCGGAACTACGGCTGACGGGAGGCAGACGCTGAGTGCCCGCAGGTCGCGGGCTTGATTGTCATTGCTCCCTGCGTCGCTGGGGGACACGATGGAGCTCGCTCGTCGCCACCGCTGCGGCCAGTCGTCGCGTATAGCTCGGCACGGAGGTAGCGATGATGTGATCGGAGTTCTCCATCTGCCGGCGGCTATACTCCACAGGCGGACTCAGGATGAGCTCCGTGCGTGGACTGGTATCCGCCAAATCAGCAAGCACGCGCTGACCGCTCTCGTAGTAGCGAGCGAATTGGGGCTTCGACAACATCCCCTCCGCCTGCGGTGAATTCCCGACGTAGAAATCGAATCCAAGCTCGTCGGCCATGTCCATCATGGTCTGAAGTGCGCCTCGGCTCTGAGCGGACAAACGCCAACCGCGCCTCGCGGTCTTTCTGACGTGCTGGGCGGCGTCGCGGGCAACACGCCTGGGATTGGCCCTCTCGATGGGGCTGTAGCCGCGAGGAGTAAACGGCAGGCGGCGCTCGCGGGCACGCCAAGGATAGGCGAGCAGCTCCGTGACGGTCTTGTCCTGACTGTAGACGGGAACGTGGAGAGCCAAGAAAATGTGTCTCAACTGCCGGCGATCCGGCGACCAGGACGCTCGTAGACGCTCCCAGAAGCCCCAGGGCAGGGGGACGCGGGCAACCAGCGGCAACTGCATGTTGCGTCTCCACACATCGTGGACCTGGATCAGGATCACGCGCTTGGGAACGCCATGCCGTTCTATGTAGGTCTCTAGCTGCCACGCCGAGTTGATGATCGCTGCATTGCCGAGGCTGCAGAAGTTCAACGAATGCGAACCGAGCTCCGCATCAAGCACATCGGGATCCACGCCATGGCGACAACTGCTGTCGCCCAAGATCAAGGTATCGACGGGTCGATCGAGGTCCATCAAACGGCGCCACTGCTCGTGAAACGCTCCATAGGTCGGGTTGTCGAGGCCAGGGTACGTCTGAAAGAGTAGCTTGACCGAGGCGTTCAGCATGACGCCACTGAGCAGCATGATCACCACGGTCAGCCCGAGCAAGCGAGGCGACGTGGGGTGGATCCGCTCTACAGGAAGGATGTCTCGCTCTTGTTCGCTCATGCCAGTCGGTGGTTCGCTATCTTGCTAGAACTGAAAGTAAATGAACTCCATCGATTCGTGCACGCCAAAGATGATGATCCCGCAGAAGAGAAAGCAGTAGATCGCAATCCGAATCGGCGTAGGCAAGCCGCACACTGCCAACAGGTCACCGGTCCGGTACTGGAGTAGCTGAACCGCAACCAGAGGCCAGGCGAAGAAGAACAAGTCGTACAGCAGCTCGACTCCCGTCCGGCCTAGGCCCTGATGCATGTTGCTGAGGAAGTAAAGAATCTGACTTGCACTTTGCGCGCGAAACATCAGCCAACCAAACACGGTCAGCAGGAACATGAGCGCCATCATTCCAACTACGCGCAAACGGGCAACGCCGCTGCGCCATGGGTTGGCGTCGATGGGATTGGGATCCAACCAGCGGTAGACCACGAGTAGCGCGCCGTGATAGCCGCCCCAGATCACGAAGTTCCAGGCCGCGCCATGCCACAATCCGCCTAGGAGCATGGTCACGGCGAGGTTTCGCAGGGTGCGCGCCTTGCCGCCGCGGTTTCCACCCATCGGGATGTAGAGGTAATCCCGCAGCCACGATGAGAAAGACACGTGCCAGCGGCGCCAGAAGTCGCTCGGATTGATTGCGAAGTATGGCAGCTTGAAGTTCACCATGAGCTCGAAGCCCATGAGCTTCGCCAGCCCGCGCGCGATGTCGGTATAGCCAGAAAAGTCGCCATAGATCTGCACCGTGAATGCCAGGAGCGCGACCACCAGCTCCAGCCCCTGGTAGTTGGCCTGCTCGGCGAAGACCGGATTGACGATCAGCGCCATCCGGTCGGCAATGACGACCTTCTTGAAATAGCCCCAGAGAATCAGCCAGAGTCCGGCAGCCAGCTGGTCACGATCGATCCGACGTGGTCGCTCGATCTGAGGCAGCAGAGTCCGCGCTCGTTCGATCGGCCCCGCCACGAGTTGTGGAAAAAACGACACGAAGAGAGCGAAGTCCAGCAAGCTCTCTGTCGGCGCGAGCTTTCCCCGGTAGATGTCTATCGTGTAACTCATCGTCTGGAACGTGTAGAAGGAGATGCCCACCGGCAGGAGAATCCCCAAGGTGAGGGGATCGGGATCCAGACCGATTAGCCGTAAGACCTCCGCTAGGCTCCGGGCGAAAAAGTCGTAGTACTTGAAGAAACCGAGAATACCGAGGTTGGCGCAGACTGAAATGGTCAAGAGCAACTTGCGGCGATGCGCGTCTTTCGCACGGTAGAGGGCCTTGCCCACGGTGAAGTCGATCAGCGTCGAGACGGCCAGGAGTCCGAGAAAACGCCAGTCCCAGTAGCCGTAGAAGACGTAGCTCGCCACCAGCAGCAGGAGGTTCTGTGCCCGCGTCCTGCGTCCGAGCGAGAGATAGAGGGCGTAAGTCAGCAGGAAGAAGCCGACGAAGACGAACGAGTTGAAGAGCACGGGACGGACTGCCTTGGTCTAGTTGGGGGGCCACATGCTTCGCAGACGCTTCGAGCGACGCTACCATGGTGTCCCCCGGTGGCAACCGACCGGCGGCTGGGCTGCTCCACCAGGTCCAACGCCCGCGGCTCGAGCGACGGTCGCGGTGGAGCCGAGAGCCCTCAGCGATGAGACGGCCGTCCGGCCGCCCGCTGCTGGTCGGGGGAGTACGGACAGTGGCGGCATCCTGACCCGCAGCACGTTCCCCTAGCTCGAAGCGCCGCAGCCGTCATCACGAAAAGGCCCGTGTTGGGGTCCAGGTAGCCATCATCACCACGCTCGTCGGCGTCCCGGTGGGCGCGGATGATTTTCGCCAATAGCGTATCTGACACGGCCGCAATCTGGGTCCGGCGGCAGATTTCGCAAGCCGTTCGCTCGAGGGATCAGTCCAAGCTGATCCGTGACGCCCGAATGAATTCTGCGGTCGCCGGATGCTCGCTGCGCATTAGCTCCTCCGGCGTCCCCGTCGCTACGATCTCCCCTTGGTGCAGGAAGCTCAGGTAGTTCGCGATGCGCATGACCGAGGCCATGTCGTGGCTAATCACGATCGAGGTCACGCCAAACATCTTCTCGGCTTCGATGATCAGCTCGTCGACCATCTCGGTCGTGATAGGGTCCAAGCCGGTGGTCGGCTCATCATAAATCAGAATCTCGCTCTCGAGGATCATCGCCCGCGCAACGGCAACTCGCTTCTGCATGCCGCCGGAAAGCTGGGCGGGAAGCTGCTGTGCAGCCGCCTCCACCCCAAAGGCAGCCAAGCGATCCATCACGCGGCTACGAATCTCGTCGCGTGCTAAGTTAGTGTGTTCTCGCAAAGGGAACGCAACGTTGTCGAATACCGTCATCGAATCGAAGAGCGCAGACATCTGGAAGACCATGCCAAAGGTGCGTCGCATGGCCGCGAGCTGCAGGCCCTCGAGCCGCGCCATGTCGATACCGTTGACGATGAGTCGGCCAGAATCCGGCTTTTCGAGCCTGATCAACTGACGCATCAGGACAGTCTTGCCGGAGCCTGACGGCCCAATGATCAGGTTCGTCTTCCCGCGATGAATATCGAGCGAAACCCCCTTGAGCACGTGATGATCGCCGTAGCTCTTGTGCAAGTCGCGAATCCGGACGTGAATCGGATCGTCCTTCGTTTGCGGTGGCAGTGAAGCCCGCTTCAAATGCAGCCCATTTCGCCGAAAGAGCTTCATCAGAAGAACCCTTGCCCGATGACGAGGCTCGTGACGAGATAGTCCAGCATGAGAATCGCGATGGCACTCTGCACGACCGCTCGGTTGGTAGCGCGCCCTACTCCGGCGGCTCCACCTTGGGCGTAGAAGCCTTGCCGGCAGGCGATGAGAGTGACCGCAACGCCGAAGACCATCGCCTTGATCAACCCCTGGGAGAGGTCATCCCAATCGACGAGCCACTTCAGCCGGTCCATGAACACGCCGGGGTCGAGCCCGAGGAGAGCCACAGCCACGAAGAAGGCGCCGAGGACACCGACTACGTTGAAGAGCATCGTGAGGACCGGCACCATCACGAAGCCGGCGACCAGCCGGGGCACGACCAGGTACTGCACGGGGTTGACCGCCATGGTGATCA
This sequence comes from uncultured delta proteobacterium, assembly GCA_963699755.1. GTDB lineage: Bacteria > Myxococcota_A > Polyangia > Polyangiales > Houyiibacteriaceae > SG8-38. The sequence continues at coordinate 94,405 of CAVOVB010000008.1, read as the reverse complement.
AAGCGTCAATTTGATTGGTGACGCGCATTGAACCGAGCTCGGTAGTCATGGCGCTCCCGGCGCGGCTCGTGACCATCAGAGCGGCGAATACGGGCCCTACCTCTCTGGCCAGTGCCAAACCGATGACTGCGCCGGTCTGGTTCTCGGCACCAAAGTCGCGAAAACCGTCGACTAGCTGCAACGCAAGCACGCCACCGACGAAAACCGCCGTGAGCGAAACGAGGAATATTGAACCAATGCCGATGAACTCCATCGCCTCGACGAAGAGCCAGCCGCGGTACGGCGGGCGAATCCCCCAAAACACCGACTCCCAGAGCAGCTTGAAGAGTGCGCTGATTTCGACGAACGGGGATAGGAGCGCCTTGATGAGCCACTCGCCCGCATCGCTGACGGTCGCGCGCAGCTTCGATCTCTTATCCGGAGTCGCGGGCGCGCTGGGCACGGCGTCGGGCACGAGGCTTCATAGCATGGTTACCCTAGGAGCCGTCAGCCATTCAAATAGACGCGGGGTACCCGACGCGACACGTTGGTCAGCACCTCGTACGGAATCGTTCCGGCGGCCAACGCGAGGTCGCGAGCATCCAAGACAGCGCCCTGCTGCTCGCCGAGCAGCAAGGCCTCGTCCCCGACTGCAACACCCGGGACGCCTGACACGTCCACGGTGGTCAGATCCATCGCAATGTTGCCGACGATCGGACACCGCCTCCCCCCGATCAGAACATGCCCGCGATTCGATGCCGAGCGCAGCAGACCGTCGCCGTAGCCAACCGGAATGGTCGCCAAAAGAGTCTCCTCGCTTGCGCGGAACGACCGTCCGTAGCCGACCGATTCGCCTGCTTGCAGGGTCCGCACGCGAAGAACCTCTGTGCGCCAGCGAAGCGCGGGCCGTAGCGGCGCGTGGATCGTATCGGAGCCGGGGTACCCGTAGAGGGCGAGCCCGGTGCGTACCCAATCGAAATGGGATTCGGGATGCCGGAATACGGCAGCGCTATTGGCGACGTGCAGGACCGACGGCTCGTGTCCGAATCGGCGAACGAGACCTCGCGCTTGCGCAAATCCGGCTAGCTGCTCTGCGACATATTCCGGATCGGCGTCGGCGGTCGAAAGATGCGTCATCAAGCCCGCGATCCGGATCGAAGGAAATCGACGAAGGTCACGCAGAAAGTTGCTGAGCTCGCCTAGGGGCACCCCAAGTCGGCCCATTCCCGTGTCGACTTTGAGGTGCACGTCGATCGGACGATTCCCAGAAACCTCTTCAAATGCGCTGGCCTCGGAGATGTCGTAGAGGACGGGCGTGAGCCCCGCCGCGATGATCTCGCGGTGGGCGCCGCCGTTGATACCGTTGAGGACTAGAATCGCCCGGTTGATACCGGCTTGCCGAAGCTCGATCCCTTCTTCAGCCAGCGCCACCCCAAAACCATCGACGCCTTCGGCCTGCAGTCGCCGAGCGACCGGAACCACGCCGTGCCCATAGGCGTCCGCCTTCACGACCGCGAGGATCTTGCGCCCCTGGGCCGCGCCCTGCACCACACGAAGGTTGTGCCCGATTGCGTCGAGCAATATTTCGGCACGCGTGGACCGGAGCGAAGCATTCGCGCTCTGCACGCGCGGCCTCGATGGTTTCGACGAATCGGATTGCACGGCTTGGAGCTAACGGTTGGCATCGCCGGCGTCAAGCATTGGCGTCCCAACGCCGGAAGGCTAGGCTCTCGCTTTCATGGCAAGGGCTCGACGACGCAAGACAGGAGGGGGAAGAGGTGTCGAGCCGGGGCACGCGCCCGCCCGCTTCACTGCGACTCTCCTGCACCTTCTCGTTGCGGCGTGCCTGCTGTCCGCGCCTGGCTGTCGGGAACCCAGCGACGAAATCGTCGCCCCCGTTTACGTCACCCCCGCTGATGCGCCACGTCCCGTCGGCGGAACGACCGTCGAAGCCCTTCGCGTACGCGTCCTTCGCAAGTACCCGCACGACCGAGACGCCTTCACGCAGGGGCTGATCTGGCATGATGGCGTCATGTACGAGAGCACTGGCCAGTACGGGAAATCCTCGCTGCGAAAAGTTCGGCTGGAAGACGGCAAGGTGCTCGCAGAGCGCAAGCTCGATCCGAATCTTTTTGGCGAAGGACTGGCCCTCATCGACGATAGCCTAGTTCAGCTCACCTGGCGTGCCGGCGTTGCTCTCGTGTCGGACCTAGCGACACTCGAGACACGAACGACGCTCCAGTATCGCGGCGAGGGTTGGGGGCTGTGTTTCGACGGGACGGCGCTGGTGATGAGTGACGGTTCCTCGATTCTCGAATTTCGCGATCCGAAGTCGTTGGAGATTCTGCGCGAGGTGAGCGTCATGAAGAACGGGCATCCGGTGCCGAGGCTCAACGAGCTCGAGTGCGTGGGCTCCGAGATTTACGCCAATGTCTGGCAGCGCAACGAAATCCTCCGCGTTGATGCGAAGACCGGGCGCGTCACGGCGAGCATCGATGCAAGCGGCCTGCTGACAGCGGCCGAATCGAGGGCGGCCGATGTGCTCAATGGAATTGCCTATAAAGAAGATTCGAAGACGTTTCTCGTCACGGGGAAGCTCTGGCCTCAGCTGTTCGAGGTCGAGCTGGTCCCCCGTTGATCGCCGTTGTGAACCTCGATCTCCGGCTCCCAGTTGGCGAGCCGCTTGCGCATGATCTCGATCGCTTCGGGATGCTCATCGACCAGCACGAATCCTCTGCCCAGGCGCGCTGCGGCCTCACCGGTCGTCCCGCTTCCAGCGAAGAAGTCGAGGACCGTGTCGCCAGACTCGCTGTGAACCTTGATGATGCGCTCGAGCACTCCTAGCGGCTTCTGTGTCGGGTAGCCGGTCTTCTCTTTGCCATTGGTTGGAACGATGGTGTGCCACCAGACGTCGGTGGGGGTCTTGCCACGGGCTGCTTTCTCTTTCCCAACGAGCCCAGGTGCCATGTAGGGAATGCGGTCCATCTCTTCAAACTCAAAGACGTAGTTTTTCGGGTCGCGCACGTACCAGAGTAAGGTGTCGTGCTTAGCCGGCCACCATCGCTTCGGCCGCCCTCCGAAGTCATAGGCCCAGATGATCTCGTTGCGGAAGCACTCGCGGCCGAAAAGGCGATCGAGTGCCACTTTCACGTAGTGCACTTCGCGGTAGTCCAGGTGCACGAAGAGCGAGCCATCGGCGGTCAGGCAGGGAAGGGCCGCTTCGATTCGACTCAGGAGAAAGGGGACGTATTCGTCGTATTCGTCTTCATAGGCAGGGCTGTCGATGCGCTCGACATCGTAGCGACGCCCAGCAAAGCCTTTTCGCTCACCGTCCTCCGCAGCCCGCACCTGCATCCGCTGACGAGACTGCTTGCGCCCGGTGTTGAAAGGCGGGTCGATGTAGATCAAGCGCGCATGCTCTCGCGGCAAGGTCGCGAGAACCCGTAAATTGTCGCCCTGCACGATGCGCTTCACGCGGCCGAGCCTAGCATCCAGCTGGAACTGCGCCCATCTCCGAAGCCGCTTGCAGCACGCCGAGGGCCGCCCTACTCTCTCGGCCGATGCGCCTCCTGGTCAACGGTGAAGAACGACAAGTCGAGCCCAGCATGACGGTCAAGGAGTTGCTCTTGTCTCTTGGTCTCGCCGACACCTTGGTGGCGGTCGAGCGCAACGAAGAAGTCGTGCCGCGGGCCCAACATGAAAGCACAAAGCTCAGCGAGGGTGACAGGGTCGAGGTCGTTCATTTCGTAGGAGGCGGTTAGGTGTCCGAAGACGTTCTGAAGATCGGCCAGTTCGAGTTTCACTCGCGCCTGTTTACAGGCACGGGCAAGTACCCCGACCTCGACACCGCGAGACGGGCGCTCGAAACGTCGGGTTGCGAAGTCGTCACGGTTGCGGTGCGCCGCGTCGATTTGAAGGCCACCGGATCCGACTCGATCATGACGGTCCTCCGCGATGGCAAGTACACGCTCCTCCCGAACACGGCCGGTTGCTACACCGCCGAGGATGCTGTTCGCACCGCCCGGTTGGCGCGAGAGCTTCTCGACACGCCGCTGATCAAGCTCGAGGTCATCGGCGACGAGAAGACCCTGTTCCCCGATGTCCCGGCAACGCTCGAGGCGGCAAAGACTCTGGTAGACGACGGCTTCACCGTCCTGCCTTACTTCAACGACGACCCGATCGCCGCGCTGCGACTAGAAGAGCTCGGTTGCGCGGCGGTCATGCCGCTTGCCGCACCCATCGGCAGCGGCCTTGGGGTGCGCAACCCCTTCAACATCGAAATCATCGTCAAGCACGCCAGCGTGCCCGTGATCGTCGATGCCGGCGTCGGGACAGCCTCGGACGCTGCCATCGCCATGGAGCTCGGCGTTGACGGCGTGCTGATGAATACGGCGATCGCCGGTGCGAAAGACCCGGTGCGGATGGCCCGCGCGATGAAGGCCGGCGTCGAGGCCGGCCGCGACGCGTTCCTTGCGGGCCGGATTCCTCGGAAGCTCTACGCGACCGCATCGAGCCCGCTGCAAGGCGTCATCGGCTCCGATCAGGACGGCCGGTCCTGAGCGTGTTCCGATGAGCGAAGGGCTTCCGCGGATCTGGATCATCACCGACCCGGACCATCGGGAGGGCCCCGTGACTCCGATTCGGCGCGCACTCGATGGATGCCCGCCCGGCGTGCTCGGCGTGCAACTCCGCGCCCAACAGGCGTCCGATCGGCAACTGGTTCACTGGGGGCGGGAGCTTCGCCAGCTTACCGGGGACACGGGCGCCATCTTGACGGTGAACCGACGGCCGGACCTCGCCCAGATCGTCGGTGCCGATGGTGTTCATCTGCCGGAACGCGGCCTCCCTCCGATCGAAATCCGACGGCATTGGCCTTTCCTGCGCATCGTCGGCGTCTCGCGGCACGATCGGAGGGGCCTCGAGGCCGCGGAACGAGAACAGGCGAGCTATGCCTTCCTCAGCCCTGTGTTCCACGTCCCCGGGAAGGCGCCTCCCATCGGGCTCAACGGGTTTGGAAGAGCGATCGCCGATGTCGGGATCCCGACATATGCCCTCGGCGGCATTGGTCCGGAGGATTTGCGGCCCTTGCTCCGTGTGGGTGCGTTTGGGGTCGGCATCCGGCGAGCGATATATACGACCGAGCGTCCCTACGAAGCCTTGCAGCGCTTCCTCGGCGAGCTTGACAAGAGTGTCTCGAGCGGCGAATAGGCAGCTTCATGGGGGTGATTCGCAAAGGGCTTGGAGTCCTTTCTTGGTTGGGCGCGATTCTCATCGTCATCGCCTTGCTCCTGAAAGCGCTCTTTTTCGATATGGCCGAAGTCGGACACAACGGGATGGCGCCGACTTTGCTCCGAGGGGAGCGTGTTCTCATCAACAAGCGAACGAGCCCAGAGCTCGGCGCGATCGCGGTCTGCCAGCATCCGACCGAGGTCGGATGGGTCGTCGCGCGGGTCACGGCAACGGAGGGAATGACGATCAGCTCGGCCGGCACCAAGCTCCTGATCGACGGCAAGCCGCTGGACTTCGACAGCCGCGGCGGCACTTCGTTCTACAACGGTGACACCGACCGGACGGTGCAGCTGACCTGGGGAGACGAGTACCTTGGAGCCAGTTCCCACAGGATCTTTCTGGGGGAGAATCGGCAGCACCACGTCACGAAGACCGAGGTCGCTCCGGGCAAGCTCTACCTGCTCGGGGACTACCGCGGCTACATGGGACAGGACAGCCGCGCCTTTGGGGTCGTGGATGCTTCGAGCTGTCGCGGAACGATCGTCTTTCGCTTGACTCCGGCCGAGGGGCTCGACCCCGAGCTCAGCCACGGTTATTTCGAGCCGATCCGATAGCGTTCCTTCCGCGTTGCCTGACGGCAGGTCCGTTCTATGCTCCGCGCGCCGAGGACGACGGAACCGCCTGATGAGAGTCGCTGTCTTACAATTCCCGGGCTCCAATGCCGACTGGGACGCGCTGCACGCAGTGCGCGACGTCTTGGGTGCGGACGCCTGGTATACTTTCCACAAAGAGACCAGCCTGGGTGACGCGGACGCTGTCGTGATTCCCGGTGGTTTCTCCTATGGGGACTACCTGCGCGCCGGCGCGATCGCGTGCTTCAGCCCGATCGACAATGCGGTTCGAGAATTCGCCGGCCGTGGTGGACCGGTCCTCGGCATCTGCAACGGATTCCAAATTCTCACGGAGATGGGGCTCCTTCCTGGGGCACTGACCCGGAACGCGCATCTCCGCTTCGAGTGCCGCGACATCTACGTCCGCGTCGAGAACGAAGGTCCATTCACGGACATGCGCAAAGGCAAGGTGCTCCGGCTGCCGATCGCGCATGCAGACGGCCGGTACCATACGACGGAGGCCGGTCTTGCCGAGCTCGAGCGCAACGAGCAAATCGCTTTCCGCTACTGTACCCGCAGCGGCGACGCACCGAATGGCAGCGATGCCAATCCAAACGGCTCGGTCGGCGACATCGCTGGCCTGTACAACCGCCAAAAGAATGTACTCGGAATGATGCCACATCCCGAACGGGCCAGTGAAGCCATCCTCGGCAACGACGACGGGCTCGCCCTACTCAGATCGCTTCGGCGGCACCTGGGGTTCGAATGAGCGCACCGCCAAACTTTCCCGGAGAGCCCGACAGCTCGCCCGAGATCGCCCGCGAGTTCGGGCTCGCACCGCACGAATGGGAACGTGTCCTGAGCACGCTCTCCCGCACGCCGAGCTATGCAGAGCTCGGGGTCATCAGTGTAATGTGGTCCGAGCACTGCTCGTACAAGTCCTCCCGCGTCCATCTTGCCCGCCTGCCCACGACGGGCCCGCAAGTGGTGCAGGGGCCAGGCGAGAACGCTGGTGCGGTCGACATCGGAGATGGGTTCTGCGCCGTCTTCAAAATGGAGTCGCACAACCATCCTTCTTACATCGAGCCGTACCAGGGTGCGGCAACGGGCGTCGGCGGCATCTTGCGCGACGTCTTCACGATGGGCGCGCGTCCAATCGCCTCTTTGAACTCACTCAGATTCGGGCGACCCGATCATCCAAAGACGCCTCAGCTTATCAAAGGCGTGGTTGCCGGCATCGGCGGCTACGGCAACTGCATCGGTGTTCCGACGGTGGGTGGTGAAGTGCAGTTCGACTCGAGCTACGACGGAAACATTTTGGTCAATGCGTTCACCGTGGGCATTGCCAAGACCGACGACCTCTTCTTCGGAGTTGCCGAAGGCATCGGCAACCCCATCATTTACGTCGGGGCAAAGACCGGCCGTGATGGGATTCATGGTGCCACGATGGCGAGCGCGGAGTTTGGCGAAGAAACCGACAGCAAGCTCCCCACCGTGCAAGTGGGCGACCCGTTCATGGAGAAGCTCCTGCTCGAAGCCTGCCTCGAGATCTTTGCGACCGACTGCCTCTCGGGAGTGCAGGACATGGGTGCCGCGGGGCTGACCTCCTCGTCGGTCGAAATGGCCGACCGTGCCGGCAACGGCATCGAGCTCGATCTCGACATGATTCCGCGTCGTACCAAAGCGTTGAGCCCTTACGAAATGCTCCTGAGCGAATCTCAGGAACGGATGCTGATGGTCGCCAAAGAGGGACGCGAACAAGAGGTCTTCGCGATCTGCGCCAAGTGGGACTTGGACGCGTCGATCGTCGGCCGCGTCACCGACACCGGCCGGTTCGTCTGCAAAGCCACCCCCGGCTACGATCCCTTCGACGGCACCGGCAGGCCCGATCCCGTCGTCGTGGTAGACTTGCCAGTGGACCTACTGACCAATGCAGCGCCCAAGTATGACCGACCGCAACGAGAGCGGGCCGATCATGCGACCCTGCTGACGATGGTCGGCGATGCCCCCGAGGACCTGGGCGCGGAGCTCGTTCGTTTGATCGGCTCACCCAACATTGGAAGCCGTTCCTGGATCTGGCGGCAGTACGATCACATCGTTCGAGATGGCACGGTGATTCGTCCCGGCGATGGCGACGCGGCTGTGATGCGAGCCTTCTGCGAGGACGCCGACGGCACACACGAGAAGTTCCTCGCGGTATCCGTGGACTGCAATGGCCGGCACGTGGAGATCGACCCCTTCGGCGGCGCAGCAATGGCTGTCGCCGAGTGCACGCGCAACGTCGTCTGCGTTGGCGCCAAGCCGCTCGGGCTGACGGACTGCTTGAATTTCGGAAACCCCGAGGTGCCCGAGCAGATGTGGCGCTTCGCCCAGGCGATCGACGGCTTGGCAGCCGCATGCAGCGCGCTCGACGCGCCGGTCGTCTCCGGCAACGTGAGCCTCTACAACGAAACCGATGGCAAGGCGATTCTGCCGACGCCGACGGTCGCCGTGGTAGGTCAGCTCGAAGACCCGGATCATAGGCTCGGCCTGGGCTTCCTATCCGAAGGGGATCTCATTGCACACCTAGGGCGCCCGTCGCGCGGGGTTCTCGGCGGCTCCGAATGGCTCGTGCAGCAAAGCGGCTCGGTCACCGGCGCGCCCGTCGGGATCGATCTCGACGCAGAGGCCGCGCTGCAGCGCGCGGTGCTCGATCTCGCTCGCGGCAAATTGCTGAGGAGCGCGCACGACATCAGCGACGGGGGCTTTGCGGTGGCACTGGCAGAGTCTTGCATCGCGCACCGACATGGCGCGAAAGTGACCCTTCCTTCGAGTGAAGACGCACCGGCGCACGCGCTTCTGTTCAGCGAGGAGCCAACACGCATCATCGTCAGCTTCTCGCCGAACAAGATCGGCGAGGTTGGCGAGATCTGCAGACGCTACGGCGTGCCCTTCGAAGAGATCGGGGCGGTCGGCGGCCAGACGCTCACCATTGAAGGCGTCTGTGAAGTGCCGGTCGAAGACCTAGCGGAGTCCCACGCAAGGGCCTTGGACACAATCGTCAGCTAGCCCGCCGCGCGGTAAGCGCATAGCCGATCAAGGCAGCCCCGGTCGCAAGCGCGATCCAAGGGAAAAGGCCCGTGTGGATCTTGAACGCGTTGTAGAGCATCCAAAGCGACGAGGCGGTATAGATCGCGGCCGCGACGAGCGCCCCAGCGCGCGGGGGATCGAGGTTCGGCCGTGTCCGCTTTGCGACGAAGAGCCCGACCGCGACGAGCGCCGAGAAGAAGACGAGGATGCCTGCCACATTGCTCAGAAGCTCACTGATGCTGTGCAGGTAGAGGAGCGCAATGGCCAGCACGCCCTGGAGGAACACGGCTGCGCGCGGCGGTGCGCCCGGCTCGCCGCGGAGAAAGGACGGAAGAAACCCATCGCGGGCCATCTCGGCGTAAACGCGAGGACCGACCAAGAGCATCGCGCTGCAACTCGAAACCATGACCGCAGCAATCCCGAGCGACGTGGCGCGGGCGCCGAAATCACCAAGAAAGTCTCGAGCGACGAGGTGTCCGAGCGTGACTCTCGCCTCTTCGTATTCGAAGACGACTCGAGCTCTCTCCGGAGTGAGATTCGCGACGAGGACCCAATTGACCAAGACGTAGGTGACTCCAACGAGTCCGCAGCCGATCAGCATGGCACGTGGGACGTCGCGGCGAGGAGCTCGAAACTCTTCCGCGGCGTAGGCGGCCGCGTTCCAACCGGAGAACGCGTATGCAACGAAGAAGAGACTCGTCGCAAACGGAAGGGCAAGGCTGTTCTGTTGGGATGGCGGCACCCAGGTCGGCCACTGCGTTTGACCCAGGGACAGGCCCAGCGCCACGAAAGCGAGAATCAGAAGCCCCTTGACGACGACGAGGCTGTTCTGGGTCCACTTCGAGAGCCGGAGGCCAATGGCATGAAATACGGTGAGGGTAGCGATGAGGGCGGTCGCTCCGATGCGGGCGTCGCCGGACCCGAAGACAGCAAAGGCAAAAGCCGCCGCTGCGAAGGCGCTGATCGCCATCGGCGCCGAGAAACCGACGAGCAGAGAGGCCCAACCGGCGAGATAGCCCAATGCAGGATGGAGGAGCTCGGATAGATAGCGGTACTCGCCGCCGGATCGCGGGATCATCACGGCGGCCTCGCCATAGGTGCGGGCGCCCGCCATCGCCAGGACCGCTCCAAGCCCCCAGGCCGCAAGAATCCACTCGGCGCTGAGCTCCTGGGCCATGAACCCAGCGCTCAAAAAGACTCCTGCGCCGATCATGTTCGCGACGACCAGGCCAACCCCGGACCAGAGGTCCAAGAACCCTCTGCCCGAGGTGGACCTCTGCGAATCTGCGTTTTCGATGCTCACCCTGCCCGTGTCGCATCATCCTACCTGGGTGGAGGGCAAATGCTAAGCTCCACTGTACTGCGCGGATAGAGGTTGATGATGAGACGAGGTTCGTGCTGGTCGGGAATTGCAGTCGCGCTATTTGGAACGTTCGTTCTGAGCGCTTGCACTGAAACGAAGTCAGGCGCCGTGGTCGACGCCGGTGCGGAGCCCGACGGCAGCCAAGAACCCGATGCGAGCTTGCCCGACGCAACGGGCTTCTTCCAAGTAGCCCGGGTCGGTGAGCGTTGGCTCATGATCACGCCGGACGGCAAGCCCTTCTATTCGGTTGGCGTAAACCACGTCACCGCCAAGAACAACACCGACCGAGAGACCGGCATCTGCCCGTACTGCGAGGCGATCGATTCCATCTACGAAAGCCACGAAGCCTGGGCCCAAGCGACGTCCCAGCGCTTGGAGTCCTGGGGCTTCAACACCATCGGTGCATGGTCCGATGACGAGCTTTTTGCGCCTCTGATGCCCTACACCGAGCTGCTTGGGATGGGCGCGCGCCAGCCCGACTGGTTCGCGCCCGCGTTTGAAGCTCACGTGCGAATGGTGGCTGAAGCTCGAGTTGCACCTCTGAAAGACGACCCCAACCTGCTTGGCTGGTTTCTCGACAACGAGCTCAAGTGGGGAAAGGACTGGCGTAGTGAGCCTCCAACCACCATGTTGGAGGATTATCTGACGCTCGAAGAGGGGTCTCCCGGCAGGGAGATGGCCGAGCAGTTCGAAGACGATCATGAAGGCTTCTTGCTCGCCTTGGCCGATCGGTACTTTCGGGTGACGACCGAGGCCATCCGCGAATTCGACCCGAACCACTTGATTCTGGGCGCACGAGCATCGAGCCTGAGCATGCCTCGACAGGTGCCGCAGGCTGCAGCGCCGTACCTCGACGTTTTCAGCGTCAACTTCTACGCGACGCCCGAGGGCTTCTTCGAGCTCCTGAACCAGGGCTGGGGCCCCTTGGTGCCGATCGACGGCTGGCTCGAAGCTTACCATGAGCTCTCCGGTCTCCCACTGATGGCGACCGAGTTCTCCTTTCGCAGCAGCGAGAGCGATCCACCCAACACGTACCCGCCGATCTATCTGACGTTCGATACGCAGCGCGAACGGGCTGCGGCCTACGATGAATACGTCCAGAAATGCTTTGATGCTCCATACATCGTCGGGCAACACTGGTTCGAGTACGTCGATCAGCCAGTGGGCGGTCGCGGTGACGGTGAGGACAACAACTTCGGCCTCGTCACCGTAAGCGACGAGCCATACGTCGATTTCGTGGCTCCGGTGACGATGACGAACGCCAAGGCGCCCCATCTGGCCCAGTAGCATCCTCGCTGCAACCCTTGCCTTAGGCACGCTGCGATTTCGGTGGTTTGTGAGGGGAGACTGTCCCCTACTCCGCGGCTTCCACGGCTCGGGAGATAGGTCGCTTTTCGCCGCGGAGCTCGACGGAGACGAGCTTGGAGACGCCTGGCTGTTCCATGGTGACGCCGTAGAGGACGTCGGCGTATTCCATGGTGCGCTTGGAGTGCGTGATGATGATGAACTGAGATCGGTCGGTCATCTGCTGGATGGCTTCGGCGAAGCGGCCGATGTTCGCTTCGTCGAGCGGGGCATCGACCTCGTCGAGCAAGCAGAAGGGGCTAGGCTTGTATTGGAAGATTGCGAAAATCAGCGCGACCGCGGTGAGCGCCTTCTCCCCGCCGCTCATGAGCTCGAGCGAGCCGAGACGTTTGCCAGGTGGCTGTGCGATGATCTCCACGCCTGTTTCGAGCATGTCCTGCGGATCGGTGAGCCTGAGCTCGGCCTTGCCTCCGCGGAAGAGCATCGGGAAAATGCGCTTGAAGCGCTCGTTGATCGCGGCGAACGCCTCGCGGAAGAGCGCCCTGCTCTCTCGGTTCATCTGCCGAATCGCTTTTTCGAGCTTGGTGAGCGCGTCCTCGAGGTCCGTGCGTTGGCCGGTGAGGTACTCGTAACGCGCAGCGTTCTCTTCGTACTCTTCGATTGCGGTGAGGTTGATTTCGCCCATGTTGTCGACGAGCCGCTGCAGCTCTTCGGCGCGCGCAGTGACCTCGACGTCAGGCGCCGGCCGCACATGGTGGTCGCCGATGACGTAGGCAAGCTCGACGCGGTGCTTGTCGAGGACCTGCTCTTCGAGGTGCTCCAGTGACAAGCTCAGCTCTCGCTCGCGGAGCGTCAGCTCGTTGAGCTCGGTGGACTGCGTATCGATGGTCGCTCGTAGCTGCTTGAGCGAGACCTCTGATTCACCGAGTGTCGCCTGAGCCTCGTCCAAGCTCGCGCGTTGCCGCGAGAGCGCGTCCCGAGCCAGCGCTGCTTCGTGAGCCATCTCGCCCAGCCGCCCTTGGTGCAAGAGGATGCGCCCTGAGGCCTGGCCCTGATCGCGATCGGCGATGGCGACGTCCTCACGCAGACGCTCTTCGCGGGTATCGAGCTCTGCGATCGCGCGATCCAGCTGCCCCAGAACCGAACGCTCGCGGTCGGCCCGCTCACGGGACTGCGTGGCGCCCACCTTGACCTCGGTCGCTTTCGCGGACTGCTCTTCGACGACTCGACGGCGTTCGCTGAGGACGCTCTCGGCGACCTGCACGGCTTCTCGGGCACGGGTCACGTCGTGCTGAGCCGCGCTCAGCTGGCGATTGGTATTGTCCTCGTCGAGGTCGATCTGGGACAGAGCCGCCCGCCCCTCGGCCTCCGCGTTGGCGATCTCCTGTCGGCGCTCCTCGACACGCTGAAGCTCCATCTCGACGACCCGAAGGTCACGCTCCGCACCGAGGATTTCCAATTCGGCGTCATGTGCCTGAGTCCTCGCCGAATCGATGGCGGCCTGTCGCTCGGCGATGCTAGCGCGAAGCTGACCCTGATTGGCAATCGCCCGCTCGAGCGCCGCACCTTGCGAGGCCGCCGCCTCTCCGAGCTCGCGGATCTCCCGCTTGAGCCGGAGCAGATGCGCCGCAGACTCGTCTTTGGCGCCACCGACCACCGCCCCATCCCGGAGCAAGGCCTGGCCGTCGAGCGTGACCAGCTTCCCCTGAAAGCCTTCACGGTGAATGCGAGCGGCCGTCTCCAAGCTGTCGACCACCAAGGCGTCGAACAAGAGGTAGCGCACCCAGGCATCATCGGCCTGCGAGTGCCGAATGAGACTCAGGAGCGGCCCAACGATGCCCATCCCGATAGGAAATTGTGGAACGACTCGAGGACCGCCGATCGGCGAACGCGGCAGGAAGGTCGCCCGGCCTTTCTCCTCGCGCGCCAGGTATTCGGCCGCGCGCAACGCTGAATCGGTGTCATCGACGAGCAAGTATTCGAGCGCCCCACCGAGGGCGGCACCGAGGGCACGCGTGTGCTCGGGCGCACACTCCAAGCGATCGGCGACCAAACCGACCAGCCCCGAACCAGATGCACTCGCGTACCTCATCATCACCGCCTGCGCGCCGGCACCCACCCCTTCGAAGCGTTCGTGAATCTCGTCGAGCGATCGAAGCCTCGAGCTCGTGACGGCAAGCGTCTCGCGAAGTGCTTCCACATCGCCATCGGCTTGGTGCAATGCATCATTGCCGGTCGAGAGTGAGCTCTCGATTTCGATTCGGCGTTCCGCGGTCTCGGACTTGCCGCTTCGCAATCCATTCATGCGCGCTTCGAGCTCGCCGCGCTGCTGCTTGAACTCGACCTCACGCGTCGCAAGCGCTTGCAACTCCTCCCGGAGGCGCTCGATTCGTGCGCGAGCTTCCTCGCGGCGCGCATCGTAGCCTTCGAGAACCGCTTCGGCCCCGGCGACCCTGGCACGTCCTTCGGCCAGTTGGCCGCGCGCGTTCTGCAGAACGACCTCGGCTTGTTCTGCGGTGTTTTTGCGTGCCTGGAGCTCGGCCTCGACCTCCGCCAGCAGCTGGCCGGCCTCGGTTTCCCGTGCCTCGAGCTCGCTCAGTGCAAGCCGAACCGTCGATGCTTCTCCGTGCAAGCCTTTTCGTTGCTCTTCGATTTGGCGGAGCTCGCGACTGGCGAGGTCTTTGCGTTCGACCAAGGCCGCCTGTCGATCCTGTTGCTGTCGAATCAATCCTTCGAGCTGTCGAACCGAGTTGTCGAGCTCGTACGCCCGAGCTTGGCCGCGCTCGACCTCCGCGCCCAAGCGCTGCAATGAAACGCGCTCCGCTTCCACGGACGCTTCTTTTGCGATCAAGGAGTGGCGGCTCGCTTGCACGTCCTCACTTGCCTTCGACAATGAAACGGAGACCGAGCCCATTTGCCCTCTGAGCTCCAGAAACCGATGCGACGCGACCCAGAGGTCGAGGTCGCGCATTTCTGCCTTGTAGCGTTTGTAGCGCTCGGCTTTCTGCGCCTGCCGCTTGAGCGAAGCGAGGCTGCGCTCGAGCTCGCCGACGATGTCCGTTACGCGCAGGAGATTTTGGCGCGTTTGATCCATCTTGCGCTCGGCTGCGCGCTTGCTCAGCTTGAACTTGCTGATGCCAGCGGCTTCTTCGATCATCGAGCGGCGGTCCTCGGGCCTAGAGGTCACGATGAACCCGATGCGGCCCTGCTCGATGATCGAGTAGGCGCGCTTGCCGACACCGGTCCCCAAGAACAGGTTGGTGATGTCGAGCAGCCGGACCGGCGTACGATTGATCAGGTAATCGCTGTTGCCATGCCGATCGAGACGCCTGGTAACCTGTATTTCGGCGTAGTCACTGTAGTCAGGCGGGGCGAGGCCGTCCTGGTTGTCGAAGGTCAGCGTGACCTCGGCGAAGCCATGGGGCCCCCGTCCCTCCGCCCCGCTGAAGATGACGTCCTCCATCTGCTTGCCTCGGAGGCGGGAGGGTGACTGCTCGCCCATGCACCATTTGATGGCGTCGACGATGTTCGATTTGCCGCAACCATTCGGTCCAACGACACAGGTGATGTCGTGGTCGAAATGGACCGTCGTCTGGTCGACGAAGGATTTGAAGCCAACGATGTGGAGCTTCTTGATCTTCACTCTGCCCCCCAAAGGAGTAGTTGGACGTGGCTATCACTGAACACACGAATTTGCAATGGCTCACGCCACCAGAAGCGAGGGTCAGCCCGTGACCCCCACTACATGTTGTGGTCTACCGATGCAAGCCGGCCTATGCTCGAAGATGGTGAGGCTTCTCAGTCGCTTCCGGCTGACTTGGCAGCGGTGGCAAGCGGCGGCTCGGATCCAGCCTTCGCCGGAGGCTGGGATGCACGGGAGCGGTCCCGGAGGAACTCGAGGTAGGTCTGGGCCATCTCCAACTCTGCGCCCGCAAGGCCGTCGACCAGCTTGTGAAGCCGTTTACGGCGTCCATCACCAACGACCGGTGGAATCGCCGGTGTCGCGATCGATTCTGCCCGATTGTCCGCCTCGATGGACGGGACGGCCGGCAGAACCTCTTGGGCCGTCGGAACGTGCCAGGTGGGCCGCTCGACCGAGTGGATCCCGTGCGCGGTCAGCCAGGACTCCATGCAGGAACGTAGACGCTCAGACCGAAACGCAAACCAGCGCTCGCGATCGACGGGATGACTCATCAGCGCGTCCTTGAAACGTCGGAACGCGCCCTTTCCGTCGATCGCGGTGTTGAGTCGGCGCCTGAGCTCCTCGTCCTCGACCGTCGCGATGAACCGCTCCATCCATCGATACTGCTCACGCGAGGAAACCGGATCGATTCGAAGATACCGAGCGTCGTTCATGATGCGCGTGTGCATCGACGGATCTGCAACGCCGTCGACGATGCGGATCACTTCACCGGTATCGAAGTGCAGGTAGCTGTGCACCTCCGGCGCGTTGTTCTCAAAGGCGTCCTCGAGGGCCTCCCAGGCTACGGGTACAGCTAGCTCATCGTCATTCTTCTTGTCTTGCCCGACATCATGCTCGTTCATGTTATTCCCATCTCACTTCGCGCCCGCCGTACCGCGTCGCGCCATCGCTCCAAGTGCCCGTCTCGTTCGGATTGGGTGACCTGAGGCTCAAAGCTACGCTCGATACGGTAAGCATCTAGAACAGAATCTAGGCCATCGAATATGCCAACGGCCATGCCAGCTAAGTAAGCAGCTCCTAGTCCAGTCGTTTCGACGTTCTCGGGACGATCGATCGTCACCCCGAGCATGTCCGCTTCAAATTGCATGAGTAAGTTATTGCGAGCCGCACCACCGTCGACCCTCAGACGCTTGATTCGACGATCGGCATCTGCCTGCATCGCATCGACCAGGTCGACGATTTGGAAAGCGATTCCCTCGAGGGTTGCGCGGGCCAAGTGCGCGGCGGTCGTATCTCTCGTAAGCCCATAAATCAGGCCCCGCGCATGCGGGTCCCAGTATGGCGCTCCCAGACCGGCCAAAGCAGGTACGAACACCACGTCCCCTGTTTCATCGACCTCCCGTGCCTTGCTTTCGATCTCGTCCGAGGAGGAGATCAGACCGAGTCCATCGCGCAACCACTGAACGGCGGCACCGGCGATGAACGCGCTCCCCTCGAGGGCGTACACGGTTTGGTCGCCGAGCCTCCAGGCGATCGTCGTGAGGAGCCCGTTGTCGGAGTGCACCGGGCTCGTTCCGGTGTTCATCAGCAAGAACGCCCCCGTGCCGTATGTACACTTCGCGTCGCCGACTTCGAAGCAGGTCTGTCCGAACAGCGCCGCTTGCTGATCGCCGGCCATCCCGGCGATCGGAATCCCATCTGGCAATCCGGGAACGCTAGACGTGTGTGCATACACTTCAGAGCAGGTCCGGACTTCGGGCAGGACGGCCATCGGCACGCGCAACACCGCGGCGAGCTCCTCGTCCCAACGGCCTTTGCCGATGTCGTAAAAGAGGGTGCGGGACGCGTTGCTCGCGTCGGTCACGTGCGCCTTGCCGCCCGACAAGCGGTAGACCAGCCAGGAGTCGATCGTGCCAAAAGCCAGCTCGCCCTTGGCGGCGCGCGCGCGCGCGCCATCGACGTGGTCGAGAAGCCATTCGAGCTTGGTGCCAGCCAAATATGGATCGAGGACCAGGCCGGTTCGCTGGCGAAACATCACTTCTTTGCCAGCGTCCTTGAGCTCCTGACAGCGATCTGCGGTGCGGCGGTCCTGCCAGACGATCGCCCTATGCACGGCCTTGCCGGTCTTCCGGTCCCAAAGGACGGTCGTCTCTCGCTGGTTCGTGATGCCGATGCCCAAGCAATCGGTCCCGGGGACCCCAGCACGCTCGATCGCGTCGCGCACCGCATCGCCGACGCTCTTCCAAATCTCGTCCAGGTCGTGCTCGACCCAGCCGGGATGGGGAAAATGCTGTGGAAATTCGTGGTTTGCGCGCCCTAAGACCTCCCCTTCGGGAGATAGAAGCATAGCGGTGGAACCAGTGGTTCCCTGATCGATAGACAGAAGAAAGCCCGACATCCGAGCCGGTACGGTACGAAGCCTAGGTGCCAATGTAAAGCGACTACTCGGTGCCGTTGACCCAGGCCTGAAAGCGGGGCCAAGCATCGCCGAGACGTGTGGCCAAGTCCTGCCTCGGCGCGTCGAGCTCCGAGGCATCGGCGCCCAGCTCGCGGGCACGTTCGAAGCAGACCATCGCCGCCAGAATCTGGTTCCGGGCGGCCAATGATCGGGCCAAGAGGGGCAACGCCTCTCGCTCATCGGCGCCGAGTCGAATCGCGCGCCGCAGCAAGCCTATCGACTCACCATGCTTCTCGCCTGCAACGGAGGCTCGCCCCAGGGCGAGGAACAGCGGCCCTGCCTTGCTAGATTCGCCTGCCCACTGAACCCCGAGACGCAAGACCTCGTTGGCCGCCTCGAGCTCCCCAATCTCGGCATAGGCGGTGCCGAGCAGATCCAGGCTGAGCGACAGGCGGCCGTGGACTTCCTCTGCGAGGCTCTGGGATTCCCCGGTTCGCAAGAGCATGGAAATCGGCGTGAGCCAGGGATTGAGCATGGCGATCGTAGCGCCCCAATTGCCGTGGGCGTTCGCCTTCTCCGCCTGGTCTACGACCGCAAGGTCGATCGCAGAGTCGTTTGGAGCGTCGAGTCCGAGCTCTGAGCGCACCCGCTCGTCGAGGACCTCTCTGAAATCCTCGAGCGTCAGAACGTGCTCGACCCCGTTGAATCGAACCGCAATCTCCGAGAGGCCGAGATCGTGTCGAAGCTCGATTGGCTCCACGTAGAAGAGAGAAGCTTCGAGCATGTAGCGCCCTCCGATGTGCGCCTGGAGCGTCTCGATATCCGCTTGGGCGGGCAGGCCCTGATTCTGCAGCGGTCCGAGCAAGTATCGCGCAACCGTCTCTCGAAATTCGGGAAGTTGCACTTGCTTGACAGTCGGATCGGGGCCGATCGAGAATTCAACCAGGGTCAGGTTCTGCGTGTGTGGATTCGCGGTGAGGCTCAAGATGCGCGCGCCGGCAATGAGGGCGAGGCCGAGCGTGTTGCGGCCGATGATCTGACAGGCCTTTTCGAAGTCCGGGGACTGCTTGAGCACCTCCTCGAACCAGCCGTCCGGACGGGCCGCAGACAAGTCATAAACCCGCGGAGGAGCGTCGGACACCTCAGGCCTCGCCGCTGAGCTTACGCCGGTACCATTCGATCGTACGGAGCAGCCCCTGTTCGAGCTCCACCTGTGCCCTGAAGCCCAAGAGCTCCTCGGCCTTTTTTACGTCCGGGATGCGAAGCTCGACGTCGGGAAAGTCCCAGTCAACGAACTCGATCGGAGACTTGCTCTCGGCGAGACGCACGATCAGCCGTGCGAGCTGGTAGATGGTGACCGTGCTTCGAGGGTTGCCGATGTTGAAGCTCTCGCCAATGGCCGCCTCCCGCTCCATGGCAAGCTCGATCGCATCGACGATGTCGTCGATGTAACACCAAGATCGGATCTGGTCGCCCTCGTTGTGGATGAGGATCTTCTCATCCTGAAGCGCGCGCACCACAAACGCGTGCACAGCACCCTCTCCGACTTGCCCGGGCCCGAAGATGTTGAACGGGCGAATCGAAACCGTCGGCAAGTTGAACTGCTTCCAGTAGTTGTGCGCAAGATGCTCCGTCGCGAGCTTGCTCACGGCGTAGGTCCAGCGGGCTTCGCCAACCGCGCCCAGGCTGGTGACGTCGGCCTCTCTGACGCGAAACGCATACGAGCCGAACACCTCGCTGGTAGAAAAATCGATCACCCGCTTGATTCCGTGACAGTCGTTGGCCGCACGAAGCACGTTCATCGTGCCTTCGAGCGAAATCTCCATCGTCATGACGGGGTTCTTCAAAACCGTGTCAACCCCGGCAATCGAGGCCATGTGGATCACGTAGTCACAGCCGGCTACGGCGCGGCGAACGGCGGTCATATCACGGACGTCGCCGACGACGAGCTCCACGTTGGGATGGCGGTCGAGGCCAGCTTTGGAAAGCGCGTTTCGGCGCAGGATATCCAGAACGCGAACGCGGTTATCCTTCGCGAGACGTTCACTCAGCGCGGTTCCGATGAATCCCGCACCCCCTGTAATAAGGACATGCGCCCCCTTCAGCATAGGTCCTCAGCTAGCACAGACAGAAGATGGAAGTCGAGAAACCTCCCTCCCTTTACAGGGGGCCCTCCCCGTGGGATCCTGAGCCCGGTAGGGGGGGAGATGGGCATCTTCAGTCGGCTCAACCGAGTGATCAAATCCAATCTGAACGCGCTAGTCGAACACGCGGAAGACCCAGAGAAAATGATCGGTCAAACCGTGACCGACATGAAATCCGCTCTCAAACGCGCTCGCAAGGACCTGATCGAGGCCGTCGGGAGCGCGAAACGCCTCGACAAGAAGGAGGAAGAGCTCTCGCAGGAAGCGGCCGGCTGGGAGCGAAAAGCGATCCTCGCCCTCGAACAAGACGACGACGAGCTTGCGCGGGAAGCGCTGCGGCGAAAAGCACGCACACTGAAAGAAGCCCAGAACGTGCGAGAGCGAGCCGCCCAGCAGGCAAGCGCCGCCGACGCGATGAAGGCGCAGCTCGAGCGAATCGAGGAGAAGCTCGACGACCTCAAGGCCAGGCAGAAAACACTGGCCGCCCAGGTGCGCCAGGCGCGGATTCAGAAGCCCGACCCGGCTCTCGCGAGCGGCGACCGGCTTGGCGGAGGCGCGTTCACCGATCTAGAACGCATGGCTGATCAAATCGACCAGTTGGACGCCGAAGTCGAAGCTCACGAAATCCTGGAAGACCCCAAGCGCGTCGAGCTCGACGTGCGCTTCCGTGCCCTCGAGTCCGACGAGCGAGAAGAGAACGTCGACGACGAGCTCGCGGCTCTGAAAGCAAAGCTCGGCGGCTAGCCGTACATCACGATGGAACGTTTCGTCCTCTGGCACAGAATTCTTCCGCCTGCCTTCGACGAGGAGGAGACGACAGCGGCCGCCGGTCAGTGGGCACGATACGTCACCAACGAAGTGAAAAACAGTGGCGCCGAGGTGATGTCCTCCCTGGGCGGCACGGTCGTCGCGAGCTTCGGGCTTCACGAGCTCAAGTCCGCGATCAACTTGGCGTTGCGCTTGCTCGCAGAAGCCGAGTCACAGCCCGTGCCCGCGGGCGGGCTCCCGATCGCGTTCGGCCTCGCGACAGGCGCGATCCAACGCTCCAAAGACCAGAGCGGCGAGCTCACCGGCAGCGGAAGCGCGATCGACAGGGCGCAGCTCTTGGCCAATCAAGCCCGCGCGGGGGAAGTGGTTCTGGACGTCGAGTCACGCGAGGCCGCGTCGAGGACGTACCTGTTCGGACGCTCGGTATCCACGAGCTCGTTTGCGCTGCACGGCGAAGCGATCGACAGAAGTCGGCCGCTTCTCGAACGGTGCCGACAAGCGGTCGCACTGCTCCAGCCCCCTCCCGTTCCATCGAGCATTCGGCATGCCCTCGAGCCGATCAAGAAGGCCGCTGCGGGAACGGAGACAGGCGCCTTCTACCTGAAGGGCCCGCTCGGGATCGGCGCGCGCGACGGAATCTTCGCGCTACGCGACGAGCTTCGTCCGCCGATATTCCTCGAAATAGGGGCAGTGCCCGGCGGGCTCGAGCCGCTTGGTGGACTTCGTCTCGCGCTCCTGAAGGCTTGGCGGACGCTCGAACCCACGCGGCAGGCGCTGAAGAAGACTGAACCCGGCGTGGCGGATGCGATCAAGGCGATTGCCTGTGCGAACCCACCTCGTCGGGAAGCGGCGATTCACGCACTCAAAGTCTTGCTAGGAGCTCTTCGGACGGAACATGGCATTGCGTGGATCTACATAGACCGCATCTCAGCACTCGATCCCGCTACGCTCTGGGTTCTGGGCGCGGCCTTGTCCGATGAGACAGTGGCGGCATTGCTCTGCATCCGCACGACCGATTCGACTGTGCCAGCTGGGCTCCGCTCCCTACGAGGGGCCGTCCGCATCGAGATGCCCACGATCGATCCTAGCGAAGCCCTGCTCATTGCCGCGGGAGTTCTCGGCCCGAACGCAGATATGGAAATCGCCAAGCAGCTCGTCATCACGGGCGGCACGACAGTGCTCGGCATCGCGGAGGCGGCCCGCACCATGGTCGCCACTGGCGACCTGATTCATGACGACCATGGCTTCGTCTGGCGCGAAGAGGCCTCCGACCGGCGTCAGTATCTGGGTCCGCGTGCCCTGCTCGAAGAACGATTCGCGACGCTCGACACCTCATCCATGCGTTACCTCGAAGTCGCATGCGCCGCGCTCCCTGCTTCCTCTGGGAAAGTGATCGACGCAGCGGTCGGTCTGGACGGTATCCCCCGCGACACGCGACGCCGCTGCCTCGAAGCACTCGTCAAGGACAGCCTCCTGACCCCCCAGGGCAAGCCGAGCTCGGAGCTCCTTCGCAGGGCGGTCGTTCAACGCATGCCGCCGGCGCGCCGAGGTGAAGTCTACCGCCTCGTCGCCGAAGCTCTCCACACGGCGGAACCTCTGCTCGGCCCTTCGATGGCTGCAACAGTCGGCGCCTACCTCTGCGAGGGCGGTGACCTCGAGCGCGGTGCACACGCCATTCTCGAGGCGGGATCGCTTGCGGCGGACCTGGGTTACACCGCCTCGGCAGTGCGACTGGCTGCCGCCGCGGTTCAATACCAGCCCAACGGGGAGACGCGCTCTGCGGCCTCGGAAATCAGTAAGGCAGTTCGACTCCCGAGCGGGCAGCCGGCTGACGAATACGATGAACGACCCACGATTCCGGTTCCAGAAGCGGCCCTCGAAGACGGCGTGGGGGCGATCATCGATGCTCTCAAGGAGCGCGACCACGAGAGGTTCGACGTCTTGATAGAGTCCTCGATCGCCGCAGGCGGAGACCTCACGGGGGCGCATTGCCTGCGCGTTGTCTCCTATCTCAGCCGCGAGGACGTCAAGTCAGCGAAGCAGGCGCTCGCGGCGGCGCGGAAGAGCCCTCGTCGAAAACCCGGCGCTGCAATTCGAATCTCGATCGCTTCGGCCTGTGTGCAGCTCGCGCGGGGGCGTCGGCACGATGCGATGATCGACTCGCTCGAAGCGCTAGCTCTCGCGCGGGCCCAAGAAGACGGCCCGGGGGAGGCCGCCGCGTTGAAGATGGTTGCTGCGACCTGCCTCGCCGCCGGTTTGAACACCGATGCGGACCGAATCTCGGACGTCGCAGCAGCGCTCGCTAGCTGACGCCCGCGCGACCAATCGGATACGAACCGAGAACGGTCAGAAAGGTGGTGACCTTTCCGAGATCACGGAGGGCCGCCCGGGTCGTCTCGAGATCGACGTTGCCCTCGAAATCGAGGTAAAAGATGTATTCGAACGGCGTGTCGGGTTTGGGTCGCGATTCGATCTTGGTGAGGTTTAGGCCGTACTCGGCAAAGATCGCGATGCAGCGGGCGAGCGCGCCCTGCTCGTGGACCGTCGAAAAGACCAAAGAGGTCTTGCACGGAACCGTCCCGTCGTAGTGCGCTGGCTCCAACGCGACGATGACCATACGCGTGTAGTTCTCCGGGTGGTCGGCGATGTCCCGTCGGAGGATCGGCAGGCCGTGCAGCGCGGCAGCTTCTTTGCTCGCGATCGCCGCCTGCGTCGGGTCGGCATCCTTCTTCACCTTCTCGACCGACATGGCCGTGTCGGTGAAGGCTTCGACGTGACAGTCCTCTAGTGTCGCCAAAAACTCGCCGCACTGCGCCAATGCAACGGGGTGGGAATACACGCGGCGGATGTCGGCCACGGCGACGTCCGCAGCGCCGATGAGGCAGTGCGCGATGGGCTGAAACTCCTCACCGACCAGCGAGAGCCCCATCGTCGCGAGCAGGTCGTAGCTCTCGTTGATGGAGCCCGCGATCGAGTTCTCGATCGGAAGCACCGCGTAGTCGACTTCCCTGGCCTTCAGTGCCTCGAGCATTTCGCGAAAGCTGTGGTAGCCGATGCAGCGAAGCGACGGGGCCGCGGCCTTGAAGTGCTGAGTGGCTGCGAGCTGGCTGTAGGCCCCTTCACTGCCCTGGTAGCCGACGCGGAGCTCCCTTTTCGTCTCGATCAAAGCGCTTCGCCTCAGTCTCGGAAGTTCACATATTGAAGCGGCAGGTCGAAGTCCTGCTCCTTGAGGAACGCGATCGTCGACTGCAAATCATCGCGGTTCTTGCCCGAGACCCGTACGGCGTCGCCCTGAATCGAGGCCTGGACTTTGAGCTTGCTGTCCTTGATGGCCTTGACGATTTCCTTGGCCTTCTCCTTGGAGACGCCCTCCTTCAACTTGATGAGTTGCCGCCACATCTGGCCGCCCGCCTGTTGTGGCTGCTGCGGATCGAGCGACTTCAGAGACACTTGCCGGCGAACCAGCTTGCTTTCGAGCACATCGCGAGCCGCATCGAGCCGGCCTTCGCTATTTGCCCGAATCACGATCCCTTCCTCGGTTTGTTCGACCGAGCTCTCGGTGCCCTTGAAGTCGTATCGCTGACCGATCTCTTTGCTCGCCTGGTTGCGCGCGTTGTCGACCTCATGTTGATCGATCTTGGAAACTACGTCGAACGACGGCATTCTCACCTCCGATGCGGAAACATATCATGCCGTCAGCTTGCGGCGAGCCGGCTTTTCCGGGTCCGCGCCGGCATCTCCGCGCACCAGCGGCGAGAAGAAGTTGTCTTTCTTGATGTGCTCGTCGACGCGGAACGCGAATTTGTAGCTCGGCGCCGAACGCATGTTGCAATCGGTACGCTCGCAGAACCGGCAGGTCGTTCCAACGGGTACCGCCATTTTCTTGGGGTCGGCAAACGGCAGGTCATCGGCATACGCAAAGTGCTTCGCGTTGTCCGCATGGGTGCCGAGGCCGATGCTGTACGTCGTCCCCTTCACGAGCGAGCCCTGCTGCGGCTCACTGACGACCTTCGCGAAGCAGAAATAGGTCGATCCGTCGGGAAACGCCGAGTACTGCTTGCCTATCACGCTCGGCGTCAGAAACGCCAAATGCACCGCCATTTTCGGGCATGAGCCGCCCTGGTGCGGGAAGCGAATGCCGTCTCCCGAATAGCGCTTGGAGATGTTGCCAGCGACATCGACCCGCAGAAAGTGCATAGGCACTCCGCGGCGACGTGGGTCGGCCAGATTGCACATCCGGTGCGCAACCGTTTCATAGGACGATTCGAAGAGCTGCGCGAGTAGCTCGACGTCGTACCGGGTGGTCATCACATCCCGATAGAACTCTGGATAGGGGAGCAAGAGCGCGCCTGCAAAGTAGTTTGCGAGGTGGATCTTGATGAGCTTCCGCGTTTCGCCATGCTGGCCGCGGTACCCCTCTAGGATGGGCTTGTGTAGCTTCTCCTCATCGAATAGCCCGAGCGCAATCGTGTGCGCTAGCTGGAACTTGAGACGCTGCTCGAAGAGATCGTTGGAGACCGTGAGGACGCGCTCTTCGGGGTTCCAAGTCCGGATGACGGAGCTGTCGGTCCGCTCGGGGATGCGATGCACCCGCACGCCGACCCGATCGAGGAGTCCCCGCTCCAGATCGTCGCTCGTCACACGGCGGCCGAAAGCACAATCACGCCGAAACCGCTGTGCCCGCTCCTCCAGCTGCTCAAACCAGTTGTCATTCTGCTCGAGAAAGTCGGTGACCTCGTCGTACGGATTGTAGTCGAAGCGAGCGGCACCATCATCGACCTGCTGCTCGCGCTGCGCGAGACTCGCCATCACGTGGTCGAGCTGGCTGCGCGTGTTCTTGTAGAGATTGAAGAGCGCGGCGATGGTAGTCACCATCCGCGGCTCGGCGCTGATGCTGGCTAGGTCCTCTTCGCTCAAATTGAGCGAGCGAAGGAGAGGATCGTCGAGGAGGCGCGCGAGGCCGTCGTCGACTCGGCGCTCCCCGAGGCTCGACATGAAGTCTTCGACCGCTATGCCGTAGAGCTCGAGCGCCTGGAAGAGCAGCGGCAGCTGAACGACGCGCTTGCCCTTCTCGATCAGGCTCAAGTAGGCCGGTGAGATCTTGAGGCGACGTGCAACCTCGCTCTGTTGCAGGCCTCGGCGGAGCCTGAGCTCCCGCAGACGCTGCCCCATTGCCGCATTCGTCTCGGCCATCGGAGCGGTTTACCGCAAATTTACAAGTTCCACCAGAGGCAAGAAACCGCGAAAGCGTGGGCCCGA
This sequence comes from uncultured delta proteobacterium, assembly GCA_963699755.1. Classification (GTDB taxonomy): domain Bacteria; phylum Myxococcota_A; class Polyangia; order Polyangiales; family Houyiibacteriaceae; genus SG8-38. Next base: position 68,637 of record CAVOVB010000008.1, on the reverse strand, counting down.
GGGCCGCTTGACCCCTGCAGGACGTATGATAATCGAAAAACATCAGGCTCGATCGTGTGAAGCTGTAAAGGGCACCGCAACGGTCGCTAGGGTTGAGAACGCAATCAAAGCCAAAACGAGGTAGGCTTCTGCGCCCCTCGGGCGAATCGCAGAGGAAAGGACCGGCCAATGGCGGAGTACGGGAAGCGGGAGCGCGACAAACCGTGGATCATGCGGACCTACTCGGGCCACAGCACGGCAGCGGCATCAAACGAGCTATATCGAACCAACCTCGCGAAGGGTCAGACCGGGCTCAGCGTGGCGTTCGATCTGCCCACGCAGACCGGCTACGACGCCGACGATCCGCTCGCCCGGGGCGAGGTCGGCAAGGTGGGTGTCCCGATATCGCACATCGGCGACATGCGCGCCCTTTTCAAAGGGCTGCCGCTCGACCAGATGAACACGTCGATGACGATCAACGCGACCGCCGTCTGGTTGTTGTCCCTGTACATCGCGACAGCTGAAGACCAGGGCGTCGACCACCACGTCCTTCGCGGAACGACGCAAAACGACATCATCAAGGAGTACCTCTCGCGCGGCACGTACATCTTTCCGCCCGCGGCCTCGATGCGCTTGATCACCGATCTGATCACCTACACCGTCATTGAGGTTCCCAAGTGGAACCCTATCAACATCTGCAGCTACCACTTGCAGGAAGCTGGCGCGACGCCTACGCAGGAGCTTGCCTATGCCTTGGTCACCGCGATCGGCGTCCTCGACGCGGTGAAAGCAACGGGACGCGTACCAGAGCGCGAGTTCGGCAAGGTCGTCGGCCGCATGAGCTTCTTCGTCAACGCGGGCATTCGGTTCGTCGAAGAGCTCTGCAAGATGCGCGCGTTCGTAGAGCTCTGGGACAGGGTCACGCGTGAGCGCTACGGCGTCAGCGATGAGAAGGAGCGGCGGTTCCGCTACGGCGTTCAGGTCAATTCTCTGGGCCTGACCGAGCAGCAACCGGAGAACAACGTCATCCGGATCGTCCTCGAAATGTTAGCGGTGACGCTCAGTAAAGACGCGCGCGCTCGCGCGGTTCAACTACCTGCCTGGAACGAGGCGCTCGGCCTTCCGCGGCCCTGGGACCAACAGTGGTCTCTCAGGGCGCAGCAAATCCTCGCCTACGAAACCGACCTCCTCGAGTACGCCGATCTCTTCGAGGGCAGTGAAGTAGTCGAAGGACGGACGCAGCAGCTGGTCGACTCGGCTTGGGCTGAGGTGCAAGAGGTGCTGAAGCGAGGCGGTGCGGTCGAAGCGGTCGAGAGCGGCTACATCAAACAGAAGCTCGTCGAATCGAATGCCGCGCGGCTGCGGGCGATCGAGGCCGGCGAACAGATCGTCGTGGGCGTCAACAAGTACGTCGAAAGCGCGCCCTCCCCACTGACCGAGAATCTCGATGATGCGATCCTGACGGTCGACCCCGCGGTGGACGCCCGCCAACGCGCCGCGCTCGAACGCTGGAAGGAAGAACGCGACAACGCGGCAGTCGACGCTGCACTCGCGGAGATTGAACGTGTTGCAAAGACAGACGAGAACATGATGGCCGCATCGATCGCCGCTGCTCATGCTGGCGTGACGACTGGCGAATGGGCCAACACGCTTCGCCAGGTCTGGGGAGAGTACCGTGCACCAACCGGTGTCGCTGGCGCCACCGTGAAGTCCGCCCGTTCCGGAGCCGCCGCCGAAACCATCGACCGCCTTCGCAAGAGACTCGACGCGCTCGAGACACGGATGGGACGCCGGGCCAAGCTCTTGGTGGGTAAGCCGGGTCTCGATGGGCATTCGAACGGCGCGGAGCAAATCGCCATCAAGGCGCGCGACGTCGGCTTCGACGTCGTCTACGAGGGGATTCGCGTCTCGCCGGCGCAAATCGTGGCCTCTGCACTCGAGGAGGGAGTACATCTGATCGGTCTCAGTATCCTGAGCGGCTCCCATCTCGCGCTGGTCCCCGAGGTCCTGCGACGCCTTCGCGACGCCGGCCTTGGTGACGTGCCCGTGGTCGCCGGTGGCATCATTCCGGAGGCCGACGCCGAGCGGCTGCGCGCCGAAGGGGTTGCGGCGGTCTACACCCCGAAGGACTTCGAGCTCGACAACATCATGAGCGACTTGATCGACCTGGTGGACCGCCAGCATGCCGCCGAGTGACCCAGCCCAGGACGCGAAGCACGTGATGGCTTCAGACAAGGTTGCGGTTTCCCGCGCCTTGAACCTCGTCGAAGATCGACGGCCCGAGTCGCATGCGCGCGTCGCGGAGCTTTTGGCAGCGCTCAAAGACGCTCCCAAAGCAGCCGCCGGGCATCGCGTGGGGCTAACCGGTCCCCCCGGCGTCGGTAAGAGCACGCTGACCTCGGCGCTCGCGCGCGCCGTTCGGCAGCGGGGTCGTACCGTAGGCGTCGTGGCCGTGGATCCCTCGAGCGTGCGCTCGGGCGGCTCGCTGCTCGGCGATCGCGCCCGCATGAGCTTCGATCCGAGTGATGCCGGGCTCTTCGTGCGCTCGCTCGCGACTGCGGGCGAAGTGGGTGGCCTGGCCTACGCAGCCAACTCGGCCGTCCGCGTCCTCGCCGCGGCCTATGACATGGTCATCATCGAGACGACGGGGGTCGGCCAGTCCGAGATCGACATCGTCCACGTCGCAGACAGCGTCGTGCTGGTGATTCAGCCCGGAAGCGGCGACGTTCTTCAGTTCTTGAAGGCCGGAATCATGGAAATCCCGGACATCTTGGTCGTGAATAAGGCGGACCAGGAGGAGCTTGCCCGGCGCGCGGTTGCCGATCTCCGGGGCGCCCTCCAAACCGCCCATGCGGCGGGGGCCACGGGTGGGCAGGACGCGGATTGGGAGACCCCGATCGTTGCGACCAGCGCCACCAAAGGGACCGGGATCGACGAGCTGATCGATGCGCTCGAGCAGCACCGGAAGCACGTCGACCCCACGCTTGCGACGCGACGTCGACGCGGCGACATCCAATGGACCCTCGACCTTTTCGGCCGCAAACATGGTGAGCACGGGGTTTCGACCCTAGGTGGCCTGAGGCAGCTCAGAGCACGCGCCGAACGAGAGCTCGATGCAGCTGAAACGCCATTGAGCCTTTGCGAACAATTGAGCCGGGACTATGTAGCAGCGCTCGGCAAGACTGCATGAGGAAGACATGAGTGAACGTCCAAAGATCGTACCCGTCGGCCAAATCCCAGAGCTAGGTACCGTGCCTGAGAAAATGCACGCGTATGCGATTCGTCCAGAGCGTTTCGGGGAACCCAAGCAATCCTTCAAACACGAAGAGCTGCCCGTTTGGGAGCCCGGCCCCGGCGAGGTTCTCGTCCAGGTCATGGCCGCCGGCGTGAACTTCAACGGCATCTGGGCCGGGCTCGGCGAGCCGGTCAACGTGCTCAAGGGCCACGGCATGGGCTACCATATCGCCGGTTCCGACGCGTCCGGCGTCGTCTGGGCCGTGGGACCGGGTGTCGACGACCACAAGGTCGGCGACGAGGTGGTGCTGCATTGCAACCACCTCCTCTACCCCGGAACCAACGACCTGCAGAGGATCTGGGGCTACGAAACCCCCGATGGCTCGTTCGCACAGTTCACCAAGGTCCAGGGGCAGCAGGTGCTTCCCAAGCCCCCGCAGCTCAGCTGGGAAGAGGCCGCGAGCTACGGCCTCACGTATTACACGGCGCACCGAATGCTGATCGACCGCGCGAAGATCGAGCCCGGAGAGGACGTGCTCATCTGGGGCGCCGGCGGCGGGCTCGGCGTCTTTGCGGTGCAGCTCTGTGCAGTCGCAGGCGCGCGGGCCATCGCGGTCGTGTCGAGCGACGACAAGGCGAAGCTCTGCATGCAGCTCGGAGCGCATGGCGTCATCAATCGCAAGGAGTTCCCTGCCCTTCAGTACAGGGACAATATGACGCCGGAGCAAGAGAAGGCGCACAGCACCGACCTCAAGGCCTTCGGCAAGCGCATCTGGGAGATACTAGGTGAGCGCAAGGGGCCTGAAGTCGTGTTCGAGCACGTCGGCAAGGCCACCTTCCCCGCCAGTGTGTTCCTGGCGGCGAAGTACGGGCGGATCGTGATCTGCGGCGCAACCACCGGCTACAACCTCAACTTCGACGTGCGTCATCTCTGGATGCGGCAGAAGCGAATCATCGGCTCGCACTTCGCGGACGCTGATTCCGCAGGCCGCGCGAACCGTCTCATGATCCAAGGGAAGATCAAGCCGGTCATGACGCGCCTCTTCACCTGGGAGGAGATCCCGGAAGCACACCAACTCATGTACGAGAACAAGCTTCACGGAACCGTCTCGTGCTTGGTCGGCGCGCCCCGCCCGGGGCTCAAGAATCTCGAAGAAACCCTCGCCGCGATCGCGAACGGTTAGGAGCAGGCCATGGAGAAAGTCATCGAAGCCATCGAGGGCGTGTACCAGCGAGCGCACGACAACGTCAAAGCGCTCGTCTCCGAAGGTGGCCGAATCAGCGCCAAGAAGCTAAACGCGAACCAACTCGCCGCCCATGGGGTCGCATACTTGGCTACCGAGCTCGAAGCCTGCCGACAAATGGCGGCCTGGTCTGAGCGAGTGGGCGGCGAGTACGAAGCCAAGGTTGCGCGCGCATACATCGGCGAGGTCGCGCGCACGGTCGTCGGCGGCATAGACCTCGGAGCCTGCGAAAACATTAGCCTCAGCGAGCTCGGCATCAGCCAGGGGGACCTGCGGGAAACGCTTCTTCAGCCCGATGTCACCGCGTTCTCCGACGAGCACTCGAACAGCCGAGTCTACCTCGAGCTCGCGGAGCACGCCCGGGATCACGGATTTCCGAATCCGGGCCTCGGCGACGAGATGCTCGACGAGATCCGCTCGCAGTTCTCGAAGTTCGTGGATGTAGAGGTCATTCCGCGCGCGCAGGACATCCACCGGAACGACATCCTCATCCCCATGGACATCATCGACCAGATGAGCGAGCTCGGTGTCTTCGGGCTCACCATCCCCGAGGAGTACGACGGACTCGGAATGAGCAAGGTCGCGATGTGCGTCGTCACGGAGGAGCTCTCGCGCGGGTACATCGGGGTTGGCTCGCTCGGCACGCGCTCCGAAATCGCTGCGGAGCTGATCATGGGCGGCGGCACCGAGGAGCAGAAGAAGAAGTGGCTCCCGAAGCTCGCTGCGGGTGAAGTCCTTTCCACGGCGGTATTCACCGAGCCCAACACCGGCTCCGATCTCGCCCACCTCGGAACTCGGGCCGTGAAGCAGAACGACGGCAGCTACGTGGTTAATGGATCGAAGACCTGGATCACACATGCGGTCCGCGCCGATCTGATGACCCTGCTCGCTCGCACCAACACGGACGAACCTGGCTATAAAGGCCTGTCGATGTTCCTCGCCGAAAAGACGCGTCGCACTGGCGATGACGGCGAAGCGGAATTCGTCGACGAGGGCCTGACCGGGACCGAGATCAAGGTGCTCGGCTATCGAGGTATGAAGGAGTACGAGCTCGGCTTCGAAGACTTCGAGCTCCCCGCCGATTCGCTGCTGGGCGGAGAAGAGGGCGCGGGGTTCAAGCAACTGATGCGCACCTTCGAAAGCGCGCGCATTCAGACCGCGGCGCGCGGTGTCGGCGTGGCACAGGCCGCACTCGAGGATGCGATCCTCTACGCGACCGAGCGCGAGCAGTTCGGCGGACCGATTTTCCAGTTCCCGCGTGTCGCTCGGAAGATTGGCCGCATGATCTGCCGCATCGAGGCGGGCCGGCAGCTCACCTACTTCAGCGCCCGCGAGAAGGACCAAGAGAAGCGCTGTGACCTCGAAGCGGGCATGGCAAAGCTCTTGGCGACCCGCTCTGCATGGGAGTCCGCCGATGCGAATGTGCAAATTCATGGTGGAAACGGATATGCCGAAGAGTACGTCGCCTCCCGGCTCCTGGTTGATGCGCGAGTCCTCAGCATCTTCGAGGGTGCCAACGAGATTCAGGCACATGTCGTTGCGCGTAGGCTTCTCGAAAGCTGACGCATAGGGCCCAAGGCGCCATACTGCCCCGATATGAGGCCTGATCGCGTCGGCGACGGGCGAAGGCCGGTTCGCATCGCCTTTGCCATTTTGCTCGCGCTGCAGGTCTTCCTGGCGGTGTTGGGTGTGGCCGATCAATGGACGCGCGGCCACAACGGTTGGAACGGTGCTGCCTACCACAACGCCGCCCGGAACACCTTGCGTTGGGGGGTTCTTTTCCCGCTCCAGTATGAGACGGCCAACCGCCCGCCGGACCCGCAACAGCTCTATACACACGCGCCGCTCGCTTTGCACCTGAACGACGTCGTTAGCCTGAAGCTGTTCGGCGACCGTGAGCTTTCGATCCGCCTCGTGGCGGGCTTCTGGAGCGTGGCTGCTCTCTGCATGCTCTTCATGGTAGTGAGGCGACTCTGGGACGACGGGCATGCCCTCGCCGCCTCGGCGATCTATGTCGCGCTACCGATCAACGCTATCTATACGAACATGGCCAACCACTCGGCTGGCTTCATCTTCTGGAGCCTGCTCGCGCTCTATCTCTACGTCCGCGCGAGCCGCGCTCCAGCCTGGCGCGCCTCGAGCTTCTCCTTCTTTCTCGTCAGCTTCGCGATTGCAGCCACCTGGGACTGGCCGGCGTATTACATCGCCTTCGCCATCGCGGTTCATTGGCTCTGGACCCTCTACAGCCCCCGCAGCCGGGAGCAGGCCAGCGGGTCGGGACAGCAGCTGCTCGTATTCTGCGCTTGGGTTCTGCTCTTGTTCGTGGGGCACTTCGTCTTGGTGCAATGGGTCGCTGGGAATCTCGATGATCTCCGAGGAGCGTTCAATTCCCGCAGGGCCCTCTCATGGACTCGGTTTCGAACACATTTGCTCGTCGTCCCGGAGCTGATGTTCACGGCACCGATTCTCGCGCTGTGCCTCGCCTGGGTCGCATTCTGGGTCATCCGTGTGGTTCGCGGCACCGCAAGGGTACGTGACTTGATCCCGGTCGCATTTCTGTTCGCCGGGATGGTGCACTACTGGACGTTTCGCTGGAGCGCCATCGTGCATTCCTACTGGGCATGGCCCGTGCTCCCCGCGGTCGCGATCGCCGTCACGACCTCGCTCTTCGAAACAGCCCGCTGGATTCGCGCGCGCGCCGGGCTGGTGTCGAGCTTCTCCGTCCTTCTCTTGCTGGTTCCCCTCGTGATTCGCGTCGTTCAAATCGTTCCGACGGGGCGCTATGTGGGCGGGTCGATGTGGTTCTTCACCCCAGTCCGGGGCAGGATCGAAGAGTACGACTCCGGTCGCCCCGAGCTCCGCTTCGCCCGGCGCGTCAAGGCTTGGACCGATCGCGAGACGGGCGTCCAACTCCACACGAGCCTCAAGCCACTTCGTCTCGAGCCCCGGTTCGACATCACGCTCGACCGGGTAACCCACCGCTGGTCACAAAGCCCGCGCGCAGAGATTCCAAATGAGCAAGGAGCGACGGGCTGGGTGTTCATCGCGACAGTCGACGCGTTCCCCGAAGAGGCGCGGGCAGCGTTCGCGTCGCGTCATCCGTACCGGCAGTTCGGCGACTACTTCATGCTGGACCTGCGGCATGAGGGCCGTGACATAGAGGTCTGGGGCCTTACCCCGGTTGAGTACAGTCCCCAGTGGCGGCTTCTGCACAGCGCGTTCGAGCCGCCCATGAGAGCGCGACGGATGATTGGAGTCGAGCAGTCTCTCGATGAAAAGGTAGCGGAGCTCGATGCCCAATAGGTCGCTTGCCCCGATACTGACTCTCTGGTCTTCGGCCTACCTCGGCTCCGCCTTCTTCTTGCTGGCCAGTCTGCTCCCCCGCGGCAGTGTTTCGATCGGGTTGCTCGCCCAGCTTGCCTGGCTCGCGCTCATCGGCTCGATACCGACGACCCTGGCTTTGGCCGCAAGCTATCGGTCCGCTCGCGCCTCGCGGTCCGTGATCGTGGCATCCACTCTTGCAGTGCTCGTATCGACGATGGCCGTTGGCGCGGATCACGTCGACTTCCTGCTCTCCGGACCGCAGTGGCTCGATCAGCAGCGGGGCGGACTTCTGTGGCTGTCGATGCTGGTCGCGCTCGGCTTGCTCGCCGGAGCGTGCTGGGACTGGCTGATTCTTGGCGCCCGTGTGCGTGGCCGACTTGCCACGGCGGGGTGGATCGCCGTCAGTTTGGCCGCTGTCGCTCTGCTCACCGCTGCGATCTTCCGCTATCGCGCCTACGACTACTCGACGGCACAGCTCGTCTTTCCCGCGGGACTTCTGGTTAGCGGAATAATCTACCTGCTCCTTCGCGAGTCGCCCGAGCCACGCATCTCACTCGGTCTTGCATTGGCATGCTTGCTCTTCGGCGCTGGAACGCGCCTATCGCCATCGCTGGTCGCGACCGGTCAACGCGAAGTGATCGCGCAGAGCCGGCCCGGTGCGCTTGCGACCTTGTACGTACTTCCTCATGTTGGCGGCGACGCGAGTTGGTTCGGCAGCGACGCCGGCTGTGGGGAGACGACACCCGTCATCGAGGACACGCCGATTGGCATCCCGCCGGCCGGGCGCCGCAACGTGATCATCATCACCGTCGACGCCCTGCGGAAAGACGTCGTGGGCACGGAAGTCGCTGGACGTCCCGTGACCCCGGAGCTCTCGCGACTCGCCGCAAGGGGGGTGTCATTCAGCAACGCGACCTCGACCTATCCAGCAACCCTCTTTGCCATGGGCAGCGCGTTCACCGGACTGAGTCCAGCGGAGCTCTACCTCTCGCCGTCCTTGCCCGAAACCATCTTCACCCGCGCTCGCGCACACGTCGACCGGCAACTCGCCATCCTGCCAGAGGTCGGTTGGTTTCGTCTTCCGATCGTAGAGCAGTTCCTCGCTCCTGGTGTTGAAACCGTGTACGCAGAGACGGACGCCGACGCCACCGACGTGCTGGTCACACACCTCCGACTCGCGCGCCAAGCCGATGCCTCGGTCATGACCTGGGTCCACTACTACTCGCCTCACGACCCATATGAGCCGCATCAGGCATTTCCGTTCGGGAGCGGAAGGAAGAACGCATACCTCAGTGAGGTCGCCTATTTCGATCAGCAGCTCGGCCGCCTGATGGAATACTTAGAAGAAGACGGATGGCTCGATGACAGCCTGGTAATCTTCTTCTCGGATCACGGCGAAGCATTGGGGGAGAGCTCCTATTGGGGACATCACGTCTATTTGAACGCGTGGATGGTCGACGTTCCGCTAGTGCTCTGGCACGCGGCGTTCGCGCCTGCGGAGCCTCAGGTGGGCGTCGGGCTTGCCGACGTCGCGCCGAGCGTCTTGCATTTTCTCGGACTCCCCCTGCCCTCGGACATCGCCGCGCAGAGCGTCTTCACGTTGGATCCGAACCAAGCGGACCGCGCAACCTTTTCCGAAGCGTTCCCCGTGCGCGGACGGCAGCTTTTCGATAGCTTTCGTCTACCCGCGCTCGACGATGCGACGATTCGCGCAAGGCTGCGCAGCATTCGCGTCTCGAGCAAAGGATACGAGCCCAAGGGCGGGATCAGCGGCGACCGGTATCGCCTAATCCATCATCGCGGCGCCGACGCGACGTTCTTCTACGACCACCAAAGCAATCCCCACGAGGATCCGGGTGTCGAGTCGTCAGATCAGAACGCCCGACGACAAGCTCGAGGCGAGCTGGAGCGCTGGGAGCAGGCGCAGCTACGGCGCATCCAGTGCCGGCTTCAACTCAGCGACGATCGGCCCGGGACAACTCGTCGCGAATGAGGACCGCATCGTCGGAATGCACGGGGCCAGCCCTCATCGAGAGCCGGGCGTCGCGGAAACGGAGCGTCGCTACGTCACCCGAAACCGTCGTCGCGTAGAGCTGAACCACGAGCTGGCTGGCGTCGCGTGGAACGCCGATCTGATAGCTCAAGCGCCAGCGCTCGCCGCCTCTGACTGTGAAGTCCTTTCGCTCGAACTTCACGTAGCCGTCCAGGAATACGTCCTGATGCAGCTCGATCACCGACTGCTCGCCAAGGACTTCGATGTCGAGGTCCACCCGCAGGATCGTGCTGCGAGGCACCCTGAGATACTGGCCTCCGATCAGCAGCTTCTTTCCATCTGCTGCGGGCACCGACACCTGCTCTTCGGCCAGCAATTGAAGCGACCCGGCTTGCGTCATGTCCTCGCGTCCCGAGCGTGTCAGCCGCGCCACCTCGGTGAGGAGTTGCCAATCGCGGGGAGTCGCTGGCTCGCTCACGCGCTTGGGCTCAAATGGCAGGCCGTCCGCCGGGACGGAGCGCGAACAACGCCGGAACGATTCGTCACAGATGAGAGCGCTACCGGAGGGTTCGAACATGATCACGTTTCGGGCATAGGTGTTCGCGGCGAAAACCGGACGCGTCGTGCGGTAGTCGCGAAACCAGCTCCGGCCGACGAAACCCTCGTCCTCTTGCTCCAAGCCGAGGAGATCGGTCACCGAAAGGGCGGTGTCGACGTGTGCGTAGAGCCTGTCCACGCGCTTCGCCTGCGGTTCGGGAAGCATGACCACGACGAACGACCAACTCTGCGACAACAGTCGCTGGGTGGCGCTTGCAGCATGCGCCAACCCTGCCGATTCGTCGGAAGTGATGATCACGACCGTGTCATCCAGCACCCCGCGCCGTTCGAGCTCGTCCACAAACGCCGAAAGCGCATCGTCAGCCCAGCGGAAGGCGCGCTCCTGGCGGGTCCGCGCGCCATCGGCTGCAGCAGTTTCCGGAATCGTGTATGGATGGTGTGTGCCGACGGTCAAGAGTGTCGCGAAGAACGGCCGTTCCGCTTCGTGAAGCTCGATCACTCGCCGGAGCGACTGCTCGAAGAAGGCCTTGTCATCGACCCCCCAGTCGGTGCGCGCATAACTCTGCGTGAACCAGGAGTCGCCGATGAGCTCCTCGAAGCCGGCCTTCTTCATGAACTGGTCCTTGAGCATGAAACCCAGTGGGGCAGACTGAATGTATGCGGTCGCGTATCCCTGCTCGCGCAGGACCTCCGGGAGGCATCGGTGCGCCGGGCCGTAGACCTGCTCGGTCATCTTGGACTGATCGGTGAGCAGCTTCGGATAGTCCCCGCACAGGATTCCGTACTCCCCGCGATTGGTCTGACGCTGGTGGGAAACCACGCGTGTGAAGAGGATGTGGTGCCGAGCGAGCTCGTCCAGCTTGGGCATGCTCGTTCTGCTCCGAACACCTTCGGTCGCTGCGAGCGAGGGCAGGTACGCGCCCGACGCTGCTTCCACCAGAATGAGAAGCAGATTGGGCCTGTCGGACAGGGGTCCGACCCAGCGCTCGCCCTGCAAATCACCCCGAAAGACGTCTCGGACCTCGGCGTCAATCGTTGCCAGCTCCCTGCGGTCGGAATGAGGAAAGATCGCGAGATTGGCCTCTATCGCATGACGTTCGCGCCATTCCTCGTGCGTGTACGAAACGGGAATGGCTACCTGGCCGAATACGGATGCCCCGAGGGCCAGGCCCCACCAGGCCCACCAAGGGGAAGCGGGCGGGCGCGCGAAGAGCGTCGCGCCGGCCGCCAAGATCCCCAACGATAGGACCAGTTGTGGATGTTGCGCGTGCTGAGCCGAGCCGCCAACGAAGGTGGAATCGAATAGGAAACCAATGTGACTGAGCGCGTAGAGGGAATCGAACACCGAGATGAACTCGTAGATCGCGAAGCTCAGGAAAACGAAGGCCACCAGGACCAGTAGAGCAAGTGCACGGCCCCAGAAGCTCTTCGATGCCAAGAGGCCCCCCAGCAAGCCAATCAGCACGAGGCCGACGGACGCGTCGGCCAAGGCACCGCGCAAATCGATCGGCGCGAAGGCAAGGCGCTTCTCGTATAGAAGCATCCCGCGGGTCAGCCAGGGCGTGACGAGGCACAAGGCGACGATGAGCCCCCAGCCCCACCTTGCCCTCCGGTCCTCTCGCTTCGTTTCGATGACGGGAAGATATGAGCTATGCAATCGCGATGGTAAAGGGTTTTGCGCCGGCGGCTGAACGCAATCGGCAACCAATCTTGGACGTGCTCCGGCGCGTGCTGCCGGCAGAGGGGCTGGTGCTGGAGGTGGCAAGCGGGACGGGGCAGCACGTGGACTTCTTTTCGGAGCAGCTCCCGCGACTCCACTGGCAACCGAGCGATGCCTCAGCGCAAGCATTGGAAAGCATTGCCTCCCGGGTCGACGAAGCCGCCCGCGAAAACTTCTGTCCTCCGGTCGAGCTCGATGTGCGCACGGCGCGATGGCCGATCGCGAAAGCGGACGCCGTGCTATGCATCAACATGATCCACATTTCACCATGGGAAGCCTCCGAAGCCTTGTTTCAGGGCGCGAGCGCCGTGCTAGCCGCCGCAGCCCCGCTGATTACCTACGGTCCCTATCGGATCCACGGCACGCACAGCTCAGCAAGTAACGCCGCCTTCGATGAAAGTCTTCGCTCTCGCAACCCGCGCTGGGGTGTCCGAGACATCGACGAGCTGAAGGAGCTCGCTGGACGAACCGGTTTCGCGCTGACCGAACGCGTCCCCATGCCAGCAAACAACATGACGCTGATCTGGAGACGGCTCACCTAGATGGATTACCCGGGCAGCGACGGGTTCCAGAAGAGCATCACGAAATAGCCAATGAACACCAGAATGAGCGCGATCCCTCGTTTGCGGCCAATGTAGTTCTTCTCATTCACGGCCATCATGAGCAAGAGCAGGGTCACGCCGACCATGATCGGGAAATCTCGGAGGATGACTACACGGTCTACTTCGCCGGGGGAGATGATTCCAGGTAGCGCGAGCACCCCGAGCAAGTTCAACATGTTGGACCCGACCACATTTCCAACGGCGATGTCTTGTTCCCCGCGGCGCGCGGCGGCCACCGAGGCCGCCAACTCGGGAAGGCTCGTCCCGAGAGCGACTAAGCTGAGACCGACGATCAGCTCGCTGACCCCGAGGTCGATGGCGAGCTCGATGGCGCCCCAGACCAGAACCCGGGAGCCGATGAGAAGGCAGAGCAGGCCGATCGAAAACAGCACGACGGCTTTGCCGGTCGGCAGCGAGTCCGGAATGCTGTCGTCTTCGAAGCCTCCTGGGGGGAGCTCGGCGCTTTCCCCCTGCGCGCGTCGGCCCTCCACGCCAATCCAGATCATGAAAAGGAACATGCCCGTAAGCAGGAGGAGGCCCTCCCGCCGACTGAGCACTCCATCCCAGAGAAATGCCCAGGCCACTGCCATGGTCAAGAACAAGATGGGAATCTCTCGCATCAGCAAGCGGGAGTGGACGCTGAGTGGGCCAGCTAGCGCCGCCGCGCCAAGGACTAGGGTCACGTTCGTAATATTGGAGCCAACTGCGTTTCCTATGCTGATTTCCCGGCTGCCAGAGAGGGCGGCCATGCCGGAGACCAACATCTCCGGCGCGGAGGTGCCGAAGGCGACGATCGTCAGTCCGATCACGAGCCGACTGATCCCCAAGTTACTGGCCAGGCCGGCTGCGCCATACACGAAACGATCGGCTCCCCAGACCACGGCGACGAAACCCACGATGATCGCGGTGATGGGGTAGAACAGCGTCAGACGAACCTCTTCGGCGAAACGAGGAGGGCGCAGTCTTGCTCAAGAGCGCGAGGGTGCAAGCCCCGTGCAGATCGCGCTGGCAAAACCACCCCGCGGAGCGCTATACGTGACGGACGAAGAGGAGGGGATAGGATGGGTGAGCGCCTAAGGGACAAGGTCGCGATCGTCACAGGAGCGAGCCGAGGAATCGGCGCCGCCATCGCAGGCTACATGGCCGAAGAGGGGGCCAAGGTCGTTCTGGTATCGCGAAAGATCGATGGGCTGCAAACTGTGGCGGATGAGATACGGAGCCGCGACGGCGACGCGACGCCGATTGCCTGCCACGTCGGCCAGTCGAAACAGCGCGAAGACATGCTCGACCAGGCGTTGAAAGTCTATGGGAAGGTCGACATCCTCGTGAACAATGCCGCGACGAACCCGCACTTCGGCCCGATGCTCAGCACCGACGAGAGGGCCTGGGACAAGATTTTCGAGGTCAACGTGAAGGGTTACTTCGGAATGATTCAACTGGTCGCGGGGCACTTACAGGAGCGCAAAGCAAGAGGGTCCATCGTCAACATCGCGAGTGTGGTCGGGCTCATGGGCGCGCCGATGCAGGGCGTCTACGCGATGACCAAATCTGCGGTGATCTCGATGACGAGGACCTTGGCGATGGAGCTCGGCGCTTCGGGCATCCGCGTCAATGCCATCGCACCGGGCCTGATCGAAACCAGGTTTGCGCAAGTCTTGGTAGATAACGACGAGATCCGCTCCAGCATCGTGAGCAAGACAGCCCTAGGACGGATCGGTCAACCGAGAGACATTGCAGGGGGCGCAGTCTTCTTGGCGTCGGACGAATCGGATTACGTCACAGGAGATGTTATGGTCATCGACGGCGGTTGGACCATTACGTAGTCGTGGGAGGCGGATGATCGAGAAGCCGGCCATGGGTCTTGCGGAGGCCGCGCGCAGACGCGACTTGGTGGAGTTGCACATCGCCAACCTGCGTTGTGAGCTCGACGCGGAACCCGAACCTCGACTTCAAGCAGCGATCCTCTATCAGATGGGGGCGCTTCACGAGCACGAGCTCGAGCAGGTATCCGACGCGATGGCGCAGTACGCACGAGCCTGCGAGGTCGCCCCCGATTTCCATCCGGCCCTGATCGCTCGACTCCGAATCGCGGAACGCTCCGGGAACGGCAGCGACGCGGCGGCTCTTCGTTCGGAGCAGGTCGCGAGAGCCACGAGCCCCGCGATGGGCGCGGCCGCCCTCCTGGACCTGGCGCTGCATTCGGAGGACTGGGCATCACTTCTGCGAGAAGCGATCGCCCGCTCGCCCGAACCAGCGGTCCCCGCGCTCATCCTCGAATGGCTGGCCGAGGCGAAGGGAGATCAGGACAGCGTGCGGATTGCCCTGCAAACCCAGGCAGAGCACGCACAGGACTCCGATCTGAGGGCGGCACTCTGGGTGGACCTCGCTCTGCTCGAGATCGGCTCGAGCCGCACAGACCAGGCCATTGCGGCGCTCGAACGCGCTTGCGAGTCCGAAGCGCTTGTCTGGCAGGCCAGGTCATTCCAAGCTCGCATAGCCCGTGAGCACGGGCGGTGGGAAGTATTCGTGCATGCGGTGACTTCGATGGCATGCCTACTCGAGGCGGCCGTCGAACGGAGCGATGCACAAGACCCGCTCGGCCTTTCGGTCCCCAAGGACGAACGTCTTCCGCTGGCAGCGCACCTTTGGGAGGAGGCTGCGACCTGCAGCGCCACGCGTCTCGAAGACGCGGACGCGGCGGCCAGCCACCTCGACTCGGCGATACGGTTGTTCCCTGACCGTCCGCTGACTCGATTGGAGGCCCTCCGGCTCGCAGCGCACCGTGGCGACGAAGCGGCCCTCAAGGATGCGTCGGAATGGTTTCGAGCAGTCGCCCCCGATGATACAGCGTTCGTCGCGCAGGAGCTGAGGCTCGCCATCTCGAGCGACGACCACCCAAAAGCTCGGCAAACACTCCTCGCTCTGGCAACGCGATTCCCGGATTCTGACTTTGTTGGGGCGGCGCTCGAAGTCGCTCGAATCCGCGAAGAGGCACACTCCGATCGCGCCGAAGCGTTCCGCACCCGCGCGCAAAGCGCCGAGGGGGAGGAACAAGCTCGACTCAATTGGCGGGCAGCGCAGCTACGCAGCGCTGACCCGAAAGCCGCGGACGAGGCGCAAGCGCTCTACAGCGCAGCCATCGGAACCTCTACGCGCTCGAAGACCGCAATCGTTCGCGAGGCGCTGGGCGCCGCGATACTGGCCAAGCGCATCGATGCGGCTGTGGAACGCTGTGACGAGCTGATACGCGCCGACATCGAGCCCGCTGAGCGAGCGACGCTCGCGTTTTCCAAATACGAGCTCACGCGGCGTGCCCTGCGCGCGGACGACGAAGCTCAGCAGCTCCTTCGGGACGCCCTCATCGACCCCGACCACCGTGGCTGGGCTCCGCAACTCGCCCGAGCGCAGGCGGCATGGTCGGGCGACGCGCCTTTGCTGGCCCAGTCCCACGAAGCGATCGCCGAGATCGCCTCAGGCGACCGGCGCTTTGGGCACCTCTGCGCGGCCGGCCAGGCGTATGCGCGAAGCCGGAATTGGGAAGCAGCCGAACGCGTCCTCAGGCTGGCCTTGGACGCCGCTCCCGACGACCGCTATGTCGTCTCTCTGCTCGATGCGGTGTTGCGCGAAGCAGGTCGACCCGAGGACATCGTCGTTTTGGCCCGCGAGCAGTCCCAAAGCGATTCGAGGGCTGCGCTCGGCGAGCTCTCGCTCTTGCTCGCGGGGGCCACCGCCGAGCGCAGCGGGAACCTGACGGGGGCTCGCCACGCCTACGAGCAGGCCCTCGTGGAAGCACCGAGCTCGCTTTCCGCCGCGCTTGCCATGCTCGATATCGCACGACGTCAAGCTGATCCGCGGGCGACAGTGGATGCCTATGCATCGCTTTCCGACAGCGACCTCGGCGGAGGGGTGCCTGAGCTCTGCGCCCTGCTTCAGGCAGACGCCCTAGCCGCTTGCGATGGCATCGGAGCCAGCCGGGCTTACGAGCGAGCGCTTGGGCACCCGTGCACGGGCCCGGCAGCGGCCATCGCGCTGCTTTCCTTGCCCGTGCGCCTCAGCGATGCCGACCAACGTTTGGCCGCCGAGGAGTATCTTGAGGGGGGCGGAGCGATCCCCGCCGACGACACGAATGAGTTCGCGGCCGCCTACGGTGCGCTACGGGTGTCGCTCGGCGAGAAAGACGCTTCCGCCGGCAACGCATGGCTTCGTTTGTCTGCGTTGGCGCCGACCGACGGTTTGCAAGCTGCGACGCTGCTTCAGGGACTTCGTGCAACTGCAGTTGCGCACGGAACCGAAATGGCTGACGAGCTCTTCATCATCGCACAGCAAGCCGAGGGTCTGTCTGCACTCCATCCGGACGCTGCGGTGGCGATCGACGAGGCGCTCGCCCCATCGGACGACGCTGCGATGCGCGTCCATGCCCTCGAGCGGAAGCTGCAACACAGCGATTCCATCGGACGGGCGGCGCTCGACGCGGCACATTGCCGCGCGCTGGTCGAAGCCGATCGGGGTGCGGAGGCGGTTGCCCTTCTCATCGCCGCGGTCGACGAAAGGCCCGACGACCTGGCCTTGTGGGAGACGCTTCGGAGCGCGGCTCGTCAGGCCGGGGAATGGCCCCTCGTGGCGCAAGCCTGCGAGCGTCTTGCTCCCTTCGTCGATGGCTCGCTGAGCGGCGACCTCTTGGAAGAGGCCGGCGTCGTGCGAATGGATCGCCTCCAGCAATACCAACAAGCAGAAGACCTTTTTCGACGCGCACTCGAAGAAGACCCGGCGCGGGAGGTCGCGTTTCGCCGTCTCCGGGACCTGCTCGTCGCGCACGAAGATGCCGAAGCGCTCGAAGCGCTCGTGTCGGAGCGCTTGGCCCTCGGCGGCCCAAAGGAGCGACCCGAATTGCTCTACGAACGCGCGCGCCTTCTTCGAGGTCTCAGCGATCGGCCGGGCGCGCTCGAAGTGCTCGGCGAGCTCTTTGCGACAGATCGAAACCATGCGGGAGCCCTGGCACTGGCGGCGGAAGTGCACGTCTCACTCGAACAATGGGCCGAGGCAGTCGACTGCTTGCGGCGACTATCTCGGGCGAGCATCCCCGACGAGCAGCGACGCGTCGCCCACCTTGGCGCTGCGGATTTTCTCGAATCCCAGCTCGACGCCAAAGACGAGGCCCTCCAAGAGCTGCGGGCGGTCGAAGCGCTGGGGCTTGCCGACGCCGAAATCTGGACACGAATCGGCGCGCTCGAAGGCGAGGTAGGACACCCAGAAGCTGCACTCGACGCGTATTCCCGCGCGCTCGAAGAGGCGCCGGCCAGCGCGGTCGCGATCTCTGGACTCGTCGAGCTTCTCGACGGCGCAGAGTTGGAAGCCACCGTCGCGCGCTACGAGACCGCCATCTGGGCCAGGATCGACGCGGGCGAGCTCGACGCCTCACTTCTCCAAGGGTTGAAAGCTGCCGCGAGATGGCGGGGGCACGATGCGCGTGCCGAGGCGACGTCGGCCGTGCAGCGGGCGCTCGGGCTTGCGCCGCGTGTCGACGAGAAGAGCGGAGACCTCAGCCAAGTGGCCGTCGACGCGCTTTGGGATTCGGAGGCCGACCCGGTTCTGCAGGAGGTCATGCGTCGCGCCGGCCCTGCCCTCTCCAAAGACCGCCTGCGCGCAAGGAAGGTTGCGCAGAACGCTCCAATCGCCGCGGAGCTTGATCGCCTATCTCAGCGCTTTGGTGCACGCGCCGGCTCCGTCGAGATCTCAGACCGGATCGAGAGGCTGGCCGCGCGGGCTGGGCGCGAAGGGGAAATCCATTGGATCGTGCCCGAAGGGACGCACGATAGCCTCGATGCGGTCGGGCGTTTCTTGGCCGGTCGCCTCGCTTGGGCGGCGCCAAAAGGAGGCGCGCTGCTGCTCGATGGCTCCCTAGAACAGGCCGCGGGGACAGTTCTGGCCGTTCTCCTAGTCTCAGGCTGCGAGGTCCTGGCGGGCGATCCCCCGCTACCTGCGGCGAACGTCAAGCTCAAGCGCGCTGCGCGCAGGGCAGTGCAAGAAGCCGTCGGGAGCGCGAACCCCAGTGCGACATCCTTGCTCGAATACGCCAGGAGCCTTCAGCAAAGCGCGGACCGAGCCGGCCTACTGGCATCGGGAGAGATCGCCGCTGCGCTCACGGTGTTGCTGAGGGGACGGGTGAGCCTCGATGTGCTGAAGACCTCTTCACGCGGCCTCGACCTCCTCCGCTTCTGGCTCGACGCGGCCTCTCCGATTTGGGGGAGCGATGGCTGAGGACGACATCTCTCCCGCAAGCGGCACGTCGAACCCGCCGTCGTTTGACATCGACGATGACGCGATCAGCACGCTGCTCGACTCCTTCGTCGAGATGCAAACCGGCGCGACAACGAAGCGCAGCAGTCGTCCTTGCAACCCATCGGACGCGGGAGCGCTCACGGCACAACGCACCGTCTTCGAGCAGAGCACCCGACAGGAGTCTCTACCCCTGGTCGGTGAAACGCCAGAGAGGAAGAAGCGACGCATCACGCTTCTCGAGGCGCTGGGAGAACGCGCGGTCGGCTCGGCACGCGCGCGACTGCTCACCTCGGCCGCCGAGCTCTGCGAGCAAGTCGGAGACGACGAGGCCGCTGGGCGCAACTACGCGCGAGCGCTCTCCGCGGACGCGCGCGACGTCGTCGTTCTGCGTTCGCTCCGACGGCTCGCGATGCGACACGGTGACTGGAGCGCGGTGGCAGACGTCCTGGAGAGAGAAGCGGCGCTCGGGCTCAGCCCAGCCGAGCGAGCATCAGCGCTCAATCTGCTCGCGCGCATTCAGCTTTCGAAGCTCCACGACCCGGCCGCTGCCGAGCAGGCGGCCGCGCACGCAGCCGAGCTGCGAGCGGACGACTTCGTTGCGCGCGTCCTCTTGGCCTCGGCGCGGCTCGCGCGCGGCGATTCGGAGCGAGCTGCCGAGGCGCTCACGGCGGCTGCCGAGTGCTGGCCGCAATCCGAAGCCAAAGCAGTGTTGCTCTTGCACGCAGCGGAGCTCATGGAAGGCGCCGGCGCACTCGAGCCGGCCAGAAGCAGGTACCAACGCGCGCTCGAGCTTCAACCCACACAACTCGCAGCGCATCTCGGAGCGATTCGCACGAGCCGCGAGCTGGGGGAAGACGACGTGGCAAGCGCAGCACTGCTTGCCGCTGCGGAACATGCCCCAGGTCCGTTCGCGGCCGCGCTTCGCCGAATCGCAGCGATCATCAACCAGCGAGCAGATTCGCCGGAGGCGGCCGTCGCGGTGCTCGACAACGCGGAGGATACGGCGTCTCTGTGGACACTTGCTGAAGCCGAAGCGCTTCTTGGGGACACGCAAAGAACGATCGAAGCGCTCGCCACGAGCGCAGTCGATCAAACGCCTGAGATTCAGGCGCTGGCCGCCGGACGTCGCGCACGTCTTCACGCCGAACGGGGCGAGCGAGCAGGTTTCGATAGAGCCTCGCTGGACGCACAACGAGAACCGCGCTTGCAGCCATACCTCGAGGCCTCGAAACAGCTGATGGAGACGAACGCCGAATGTGAAGACGAGCTGCCGCATCTGCTCGAAACGATGCCTGGGAAACAGACGAGCGCTGCATCGAGGATACTGTCTGCAGACGACGCCGCGCACAGAGGAGACGGGCCACGGTTCCTCGCCGCTCTCGAGGCGGAGATCGAAGAGGCGCCGGATCGGCTCGCCGCGGGCGCCAGCTTGGCCGTCGCTGAGCTGGCGGAGGCATGCGGAGATCGAGAGCGGCTACCGGCCTTGCTCGTCGCCGAGGAACGGATCCAGGGCGACCCGATCATCGGCCGAGCGCTTCTGCTCGCTGACGACGATCCGCTGCGGAACGCACGACGGTGGACCACTGAGGGACATGCGACGCGTGGCACGCGGAGCGCCTTCGCCTTCACGATGGCCGCTCGGCTCGCCGAGCCAGGGTCCCGCGAAGCGGTCGGGGCGTGCGAAGCGGCGATCGCGCGGGAAGCCGACTATCTGCCCGCCCTCTGGGAGCTTGAGGATAGGCTCGGCTCGGACGGAGAACGGGCGAGCAGCGCGTCGCGGCAGGCAGAGCTCTCTCGGGCGGACGAAGTCCCGAGCCTGCTCCGCGCATCGATCTGGGCGCCCTCCCGAGGCGACCGTTTGGCGTATGCGGAAGCGGCCTTGAACCGGCACGCTCCCGATCCTCTGCTGGTCGAGCATCTTGTGGACTTGGCCGGTAGCACAAGCGAGGCCGCCGGTGAGCTCATGGAGCTCGCTGGACGACGCCTCGGCTCATCGTCCTACTTGGAGCGCGCCGCCGCGTCGTATCGGGCCGCGGGACTTCCCGCGCGGGCCGCAAAGCTGCTCCGGGAAGCTTCGTCCCAAAATCCAGACGACGAGATGATTCGCGTTCAGCAAAAGGAGGCCGAGCTTCAAGCATCGGAATTCGCGCGGCTCGCCGATGGGTTGATGAACCGAGCGCGCAAAGCCAGCGACGAGGCAGAACGCCTCTGTGCGTTTTCGGCCATGGCAGAAGTCGATCGGCTCGCGCGTCACGACATGCAGAGTGCGCGCTTGTCGCTTCAATCGATCGCGGAGCTTCGTCCCGACCACATCCCGACCGCACGAGCCCTCGAGTGGGATGCGCTTCGGGAGAACGACACCGAGCGCATCCGTTCTAGCGCTCGACGTCTCTTGCAGGCCCTGCCAGAGGACTCGGTCGACCGATTGGCGAGGCAGCGCCTCGGGCTCGAGGTCCTCAGGGCCGACCCTGAGATCCTGCAATCCGACCTCGATCGATCGCTCCGCGGGATCGACGACGCGCTTGCAGCGGACCCAGGCTTGGCTAGGCAGGTCCTGGGTGCGGCGTACTCGAAGGGCGATCCGATGATCAGCCTCCAGGCGCTCCTCGCACTGCAAGCCGCGCTCGATGACGAGCTCGAACGCGGCGCCATCGCCCTGGACGCCGCTCGGGTGCTCCAGAGGATGGGGGCACCGGAAAACGCACTCGAGCTCTTGGACGCGGCCCGAGGCCATCCGCTGGCCCGCGAAGCCGAAGCGGGGCTCCTGCGTGCAGCCAAGCAGTGGGAAGGCGCAGCCATCGTGTATCAAGACGCAGCGAGCCTGGCCAAAGACAGCCACCGCGCGGCGTCCTTGTGGCGTGAGGCCGCGTGTATCTTCGAACGGGAGCTTGGAGACCAGAAACGCGCCATCGATGCCTGGGTAGCCGCTTCCAAATGCGACATCCGGTACCTCGACGTGTATCGGAGACTTGCCGCGCTCTACCAAAGCCGCGGCCAACTCGATGAGCTCGCAGCGCTGACTGACGCACGCATCGATGCTGGCGCCGATACGCCGACCCTGGTTGGCCTGCTGGTTCAGAAGGCGCGCGAGCGTCGTGAGCGCGGCGACCTCAAAGGCGTCATCGACACATTGCACGAGTGCTTGGAGCTCGACCCTCTTCACTTCGCTGCGCTCCGAGAGCTGGTCGACACACAACGCGCTTTGGACGATTGGAAGGGTGCCGCCGAGTCCTTGATTCGAATCGCGCGCTTGAAGCGAAGCACCGAAGAGCAGATCTGGGCGTTTTCCGAACTCGCATCGCTCTACGACGTGCACCTCCAAGACCTCCCGCGTGCCGAAGCATCGCTCCGGCGCGTGATCCAACTCGCTCCCACTCACCTCGAAACCCTCGATCGCCTAGCATCGGTGATGAGCCGGCAAGGGAAGGACCATGAAGCTGGAAAACTGCTCGAAGAGCTCGTCCGACGAGCAGGCAGCGAGTCCGAGAACCGCGACTACCGAATTCGCCTGGCCGGCGCAGCCGAGTCAGTGGGCAGGCAACGAGAGGCCGAGCAAATTTTGGAGAATCTTCGCTCCGAACAGACGACCGAGCCCGACGTCATCCTCGCCTTGGCCGACTACTACCGTCGGCAGGGCGCCGGACCCGCCGAGGCGATGCACCTCAACCGAGCTCTCCGCGACCTGAGGACCGCCATCGATGCCGACCCGGGCAGTGAAGCCTTGTGGACGACCCTGGTGCGCGTGCTCCAGCGGCGCCATGGTCCCGGCCCGGCCTCCTGTGCAGCGAGCGCGGCCATTGCGGTCGGCCATCCTGCATCACTGTTCGAGGGAGACGTGAGCCGCGGCGGTGAAGCCCTCGGCGAGCCCGAGGTTCCCTTCCGGAGCCTCGTCGATGTCGTCGTGGCTCCGGAAGGTTTGCCAGAAACCGCTCGTAGGCTCTTCGCTTTGTGTGAGCACGCCTTCGACAAGGTGTTGCCGTTCGATCCCGGCGGCTGGCGCCTGCGCCGCGCATCCAGCGAGCACCGAAGCCTCGTCGAAGAGCTGGGCGCAGTCGCCGAAGTGCTCGGAATCAGTGAACCTCGCTTGAAGATCACATATGTTGCGCCTGGGGCGTGCATGCCAGTCTCCGGAGACCCCCCAACCATCGTCGTCGGCGGCAACCTTCATCAGCTCACGAGCCCCCGGGAGCGTGTGTTCCTCTTTGCACGGGCCCTAAAGGTCGCAGCGAACCATTTGGCGCCGGCGCTTCGGGCCAGTCCTCATGACCTGGACCTCGCCTTGCTTGCGCTGCTCCAAGGTCACGCGGGAGGTCGAGCCGCGGACACGGCGACAGTCGCAATGGTAGACCTCCGCAAGAGGTTGCTCAAGGTCGTGCCACGCCGCTCGCGCGACGAGGTCGATAGCCTGGTGCTGGAGCTCAAAGGCAACGCCGACTTCGCTACACGAACCGCTTCGTTCGCGATCGCCGAGCTCGGCAACCGGGCGGCCCTGACCCTTACGGGAGACGTCCCCGCGGCGGTAGACGCCCTGCTCAAGATGGCCGGGCACGAGGTACCAGCCAGCGTAGACGGTCGCCTCAGCGCGATTCGTGAGACCCCCGAGGCCTGGGGCCTTGTTCGATTCGCGATTAGCGACGCACATTTTGAAGCTCGGGCCCAAGCTGGTGTAGACCGTTAAGACGATGCGATTAGGTTTCATCGGTCCGGCGAAAAGCGACGCGGCCGCCCTCGAGCAGGCGGCCCAGCTCCTGATCTGTGAGCTCGAGGTCGACGCGGCCGTCTACCTCGCCGAAGACGCCGCCCTGCGAGAGTTCGTGGCAAAGCACGAGTCGGATCCCAATGATTTCACGCTCGATCAGCAGGTCGCAGAAGTCGCAACACATGGCAGCATGGAGCAGGTCGAAGAGGTGCTGCGCAAGCTTCGCGGCGCGCGTTACCTTCGTAAGCTCCGCGTTGCACCTCCGCCCCCGAAGCGCGCCGTGGAGATGCTCGACGATCGCATCGCCCTGATCGTCCGAAACAAATCGACTATTGGAGAAGAAGACGTCATCAACTCCAATATCGTCGTGTATGGTGACGCGAAGGAACTGATGTTCAAGAGATTCGGACCACGTTGCTTCTTCAGCCCGGGGCCTCTCGAGGCAGGGCACCTCGGCCTGCTCGATGACCAATCCGAAACCGGAGGAGTCGTCCTGACCGCGATCAAGGCTGGCGGCGAGCTTTGCTGGAACGAGCCAATTCAAGGTCGCGGTGCGAAGGTCATGGTAGCGCCATGACGACGAGGCGGATTGCGATCTACGGGGGCAGCTTTGATCCACCTCACCTTGGGCACGTGCTTTCTGTGGCCTGGGCCATCTCGGCAGCCGACATCGACGCGCTTTGGATCGTCCCGACCTGGAAGCACGTGTTCGACAAGCAGCACGGCGCCTCGTTCGAGGAACGCCAATCGATGTGCGTGCTGGCCTTCTCTCCGTTTCGGAGCGTGGAAGTCTGCGACATCGAGCGTCGTCTCGGCGGCGTCAGCCGAACGTTCGAGACCCTCGAAGCGCTGGAAGAGGAGAATCCAAACGCCGTCTTCCGGCTGCTGATTGGTGCCGATGTTCTTCCGACCACCGATCGTTGGTACCGCTGGGAGGAGGTCGTCAGGATCGCCCCGCCGCTCGTGATCGGTCGTCAGGGCTATCCCGTTCCCGAGGGCTGTCCGATCTCGATACCCAACATCAGCTCTACCGACATCCGAGCCGGCCTGTCGAACGCGGCGGACGTTTCCGGCATCGTGCCCAGCGCAGTCATCGCGCACATTCGAGCACGCGGCCTCTACCAAGGTGAAGGATGAAGCTCCTGATCATCGGCCGCGGCCGAGTCGGGAATGCTTTGATGCGGTCGATCGAGGCGAGCGGTCTCCTCGAGGTCAGAGCGGAAGGTCGACGCTACAAGGCCTCGAGCGTGACGGCCGCCGATGCAATCCTCCTCGCGGTCTCGGACGACTCGATCGCAAGCGTCGCGCGGGCCATCGCCCCGCACCTGCAACGCGGCGCGACGGTGCTCCATTGCGCAGGCGCTCGCGGCACCGACGAGCTGATCGCTTGCGAAGAAACTGGTGCCGCGGTTGGCGTCATGCACCCGCTCGTCTCGTTCCCGGGCAAGCGGAGCAATCCGAGCCTTCGTGGAACGACGTTCACGGTGCACGGCTCGCCTCGTGCCATTGGTGTGAGCCGACGGATCGGGGGAGCTTGCGGCGCGCGTGTCGTCGTGGCCCAGACCGGCGACGCCGGGTACCACGCGGCCGCCGCCTTGACCGCCAACGGCGCGGTGGCTTTGGCTTTCGTCTCGGTTGGCGTCCTAAAGCGGCTGGGTTTCGACAAACGTGCCGCCGAACGCGCGATCGGGGGCTTGCTCCAAAGCGTGGGCGAGAACGTGCAAAGCCTTGGAGTTCCCGCCGCGCTCACCGGCCCGATCGCCCGAGGCGAGGCTGAGGCAATCGCGAAACACCGAAGCGCGCTTCGCCGTCTGAATCGCGAGGCTCTCTCCGCCTACGACGCGCTCGTACCGGTCATCGTACGCTGCGCGCGAGCCGCGGGCCTCGGCCAAACTCAGGCCTCGAAGATCCTTCGCACGACGAAACGCTGAGCGCAGAGATCATTCCGCGGCTTCGACGGAGCCTGCGGTACGCTCGAAGCGGATCCCCTGCGTCTCGCCGAGCACGAGAACGCGGTCCCCTCGCCGGAACTCTCCTCCGAGGATGGCGGCTGCCAAGGGTGCCTCGACCATCCGCCCAATCGCACGACGCATCGGTCGCGCGCCCAGCTCGACGTCATATCCGCCGAGTGCAACCAGTGAGTCGATCGCACTTGACTCTACCGAGAGATGGACCCCCTGCCGATCGCCAAGCTGCTCGATGACGCCCGCCATCATGCGTCGTGCGATTTCGCCAACCTCGTCGCGGCTGAGCGGACCGAAGAACAGCGGTTCATCGATGCGGTTCCAAAGCTCGGGCGGCAGCGCTCGTCGCGCCGCGGTCAGGGCTGCATCGAAGCCGTCTCCATCGCCGGCCGATGCATCCTTGAACCCTATCGAGCTCTGGCTGCGGTTCGAGTGCTGGCCCCCGAGATTCGACGTCATGACGACGATCGTGTGCGTGCAGTCGACGGTTCTGCCCTTGCCATCGGTGAGCCGTCCGTCTTCGAGAAGCGGCAGGAGCGACTGGAGCACGTCCATGTGGGCCTTTTCGATCTCGTCGAGCAAGACCAGTTGGTAGGGCCGGTGGCGAATCGCTTCGGTGAGCTGACCACCGGTGTCGTGACCGATGTAGCCAGGAGGGGCGCCAACCAACTTCGCCACCGCATGCGATTCGCTCAGCTCGCTCATGTCGATGCGAGTCATCGGGCAGCCCATGAAGAAAAGCTCGTTCAGCGCGCGAGCCGTCTCGGTCTTTCCAACGCCGGTCGGCCCCAAGAACAGGAAGGTCGCGAGCGGACGCTGTCCGTGAAAGCCGGCGGCCCCTTTGCGAAGGGCATCGGAGATTCGGCGCATCACCTCGGTGTGGCCGACGACATGCTCTGCGAGGTGCCGCTCGAGGTCGAGAAGCTTTTGCGAATCGGTCACCAAAAGGCGCTCGACGGGAACCTGCACTTTCTCCGCTACGACTAGCGCAACGGCCTCGCGATCGACGATGGCCCCGCCCCTGCGACGCGTGCGCGCTCCGGCCAAATCGAGAAGCCCTATCGCCTTGTCGGGCAGGGTCTGCTCGGACATGTAGCGCACCGACAGCTCGACCGCGGATTCGACGGCTGTGGGCTCGTACGCAATGCCGTGATGCACCTCGTAGCGGGGCGCGATCCCCATGAGGATTTCGATTGCATCCTCAGCGCTCGGCTCGGCCACGTGGATTGGAGAGAAGCGGCGGGCCAGGGCGGCATCACGTTCGACGTACTTGCGATACTCAACGTCGGTCGTGGCGCCGATACAAGGAAGCTCGCCCCGGGCAAGGGACGCCTTGAGCTCGTGCGCCAAATCGTCGGGCGACTCACCTCCGATGAAGAGCGTGTGGACCTCGTCGATGAACAGAACGATCTTTCCTTTCGCTCGCTTGACCTCAAACTGCAGACGGCGCATTCGCTCGGAAAGCGCGCCGCGAACCCCGGTGCCTGAGACCAAGCCGCCGGCAGAAAGCTCGACCAGGATCGTACCTTCGAGACCGTGCACGCCTTCTCCCCCCCCTGCGAGTCTACGCGCGAGACCTTCGACGATAGCGGTCTTGCCGACGCCTGGCGGACCGACCAGGATCGGATTGTTGGAGCGCCTGCGTGCCAGGACGTCGAGCAGCCGCTCGATCTCGTCATCACGACCGATGACTTCGTCGATGCACCCGAGGGAAGCCATCTCGGTCAGGTTCCGACCGAGCTTGGCAAGGGTCGGATATTTGCGTGCGTCGAGACTGAACGGCGACGACGAAGGAACTATGATCTCGTCTTCTGACTCCGCGATTGGCTGGGCGACCGGAGCGCCGATCGGGGCCTCGATTAGAATCTCCTCTTCCTCGAGTTGCTCAACCCGTAGCTCTATCAACGGCGCCTGTTCGGCGCTCCTCCGCGCGGAGGGACGCGACGATTTGGCTGGAAGACCGGTCGAGGAGAATGAAACGGTGGGTCTGATGCACGAAGAACTCGGCGCGGCAGGCGCATCTCCGGGGCCGAGCACTTCGTGCACCGCCTCCTGAACGCGACGGGAGCCGGTGCCCATCACTTCCAGGCTCCGGTGGGCGGCGCTCCTCGTGTCCCGCGCGATCGCCAAGAGCAGATGAGCCGGCAGCACCTGCGGCGCCGAGCTGGCCTTTGCGAGCCGGTAGGCACGCTCCACCGCGCGCTCGAGCGCGCTCGTCGGCTCCGAATCTACGACGCGGATCGCGCTCAGCAGATCGCTCTCCTTCACTCCGAGGCCGGATAGGAGCCTCCCCATCTGGCCCCCCGTCTGCAGCATCACCAGCAGGAGGTAAGCCGTCGAAGGGCTCTGCGCCCGCCTCTGCGCCTCGCGCTGCGCGCGCGCGACCAGTCCTTTCACACCCCCACTGACCGTAGTCATCGAGCTCCGTTCCTGGGTCGGAGTTAGCCGTCACCGCCTTGGGGCACAACTTTTCGGCGGGCTGTATCAAAGATGAATGCCTAAAACCTACATTTGAGCACCCTATCACCCTGTCACTGTAAAGTTTCACTTGTTAGCCTGATCGAGGACCCAAGCCAGGAGCAAGCTGTGAATCCACGCCTCGCACTCGTCACCACTGCATTGGCAGGCATCGTTTCCTCGGTGAGTCCGTGGCAGGGAGCCGACGCCGCACAGGGCCTTCGCGCGAGGATTTTCCTCACGCAAAAAGGTGTGCCTCGCACCCTTTCAGAGTCTGGCGTCATTCGCTTTGCTCAGTCGAACAAGGCGACCCATCTACGAGAAAATGTCGACGTCCCGGTCGAGGAACGCCAGTGGAACGCCACTCTGGTTGCGAACTTCAACGCTCCCCTCGGGGACTCGGAGTTCGAAGTGCTGTTCTACGATATCCAAACGGCGGAGCGGAAGTTCATCGCTCCCGCCATGACGGTCTTCGTCAATGACAGCAATCAGCGGACGATCGTGCACAAGCTGAGGCTCAAGCGCCCGCAGTTCGAGCCCAACCGAAGGCTTGAGATGGTGGTGACGGTGCGTCGACAGGAGGTCGGCCGTTACCGCTTTCAAATTCTCGGGGACAGGGTACAACACAGCGGCGAAGTCACCTTCTCGGATGACGAAGCCCGCTGAACAGTGCCAAGCCTCAAAGACGTCATCAAGAGGGCCCAAAAAGGCTCGCTCGACCTCGTGTACGTCCTGGTCGGGACCGAACGTTTGCTGATCGAGCGCGCGGTCGATGCCGTGCGCAAATCGGTCGATTCAATGGGCGCACCAGGTTTCAACATCGAGCTATTCGACGGCAAGGGGCTCGATGCTGCGCGCGTGATATCGGCCGCTCGAACGCTTCCCATGATGGCGGACAAGCGCCTCGTCTTACTGCGCCACGCTGATGAGATGACACCAAGCGAGCTGAAGAATCTCGTCCCCTACCTGGAGGACCCGAGTGACTCCTGCTGCGCCGTCCTGACAGCAGACAAGCTCGATGGACGCTCCCCGTTCGCCAAGACAGCAAAAAAGAAGGGTTATCTCATCGAGGTGAAGCCGCTACGGGGGGCCGTGCTTCGGGACTTCGTCCGGGCAGAGGCCACCTCTCGCGAACACAGCATCGCGCCCCAAGCCATCGAAGCCGTGCTCGATGCGGTGGGCGACGACCTCGCTGCAATCGACGACGCGTTGGAAAGGCTTTCGCTCTTCGTCGGTGCGGGCCAGCGCATCGATGTCGATGCCGTGATGACCTGTGTCACACGCATTCGGGTGGAATCGATTTGGAGCCTGGTCGATGCGATCGGGCTCAAGGACCGCCGCAAAGGGATCGCCGCCGCGCAGTCGCTGCTCGATAACCGCGAGCCGCCTCTTCGGCTTCTCGCCATGGTGGCTCGACAGCTCCGAATCGTCGCCCGGATGCGGGAAGCGCTTTCGGAGGGCCTACGTCCTCAAGAGGCAGCAAAGCGCGCCGGCGCCCCCCCCTTCAAAGCTGGCGACCTGACGGAGTCCGCTCGGCGATTCACCGCCGAGAGCCTCGGGAAAGCCTTCACGCTCCTCGCGGAAACCGACCGCGCGCTCAAGAGCAGCAGGCGCCCGCCGGACGTGATCCTGCAAGAAGCCGTGCTTGGGCTCTGCGCAGACGCGTCTTGATTCGATCGAACCAAAGCGACGCGGCGGCAAAGCTCAGCTTTGGAGCGCGTTGACCTGCTGGGTCAGCCTGGCGATGTACCGGGACCCGGTCCTGCGATGGTAGATGCCCTTGGAAACCGCGCCGTCGATGCGGCTCACGGCCTCGCTGAGCGCTTTCTTCGCTGTCGCAGCATCGCCTGTCTCGATGGCGGTCCGAACACGCTTCACCAGTGTACGCACGTTGGTGCGGATGTGACGGTTGCGCGCGGTTCGCTTGATCGTCTGGCGGGCTCGCTTTTTTGCTGAGGCGTGGTTGGCCACTCTAGATTCCTCCCCGTAGGGACGCGGGTGTTAGCCCTGCACGAGGGGCCTGTCAAGCCGGTCGCAGGAACCTTGCGAGTCCGGCATCGAAGAGGCATACAGGCCCGTGTCCCGACGCCAACAAATCTTGGATTGGCTGGCCAGGCTCGTCACGGAGCGCCGAAAGCTCGTCGTTTGGGTCTCGGTCCTCGTGACGCTCGCCTTCGCGACCCAGATTCCGAAATTGACGGCCGATCCGGCGCCGGAAAGCCTCCTCTCCTCTTTCGAGGGGGAAGAGTACGCGCTCATCCAGCAGCACTTCGAGCAGTGGTTCGGGAAACGACGTGAAGCGGTTCTGCTCCTAGTCGAGGCGGACGACGTTCTTTCCCGGGATACGCTTCAGCGGGTCCAAGACATTTCGCTCTACTTTGCCGAGAAGCCCTGGGTCGAGAAGGTCGCCAGCATCACGACGCTCAGCATCCCACGGCGAGTCAAAGGCGTCGTGGACGAAGACGGGGGCGATCTCGACGGCCTCGACGACCTTGACGGCTTGCAAGAGGTCGGAGGGCCGGACGAGGAAGGCGATCTCGACGACCTCGACGACCTCGACGACCTCGATTCCCTCGATGAGCCCGAAGACAGACCCGATGCCGAGAGCAAACCCGAAGATCCAGTCTTCAACGCGCTTCTCGACATCATCGAAAGCGACCCCGATCGCTTTCCAGACGGCATTCGCAAGCTGGGTCCCGCTTTGTTGGTGGAGCTTCGGACCGATCCGATCGTCAAAGGGACCGAGGTGACCGAGGCCGAAGCATCCGAGCTCGCCGAAGCGATCACGAGCAACCCGCTTCTGGTCGGCCGGCTGATCGACGAGGACCATACGGTAGCAGGCATTGCCCTTCAACTGCCGGAGCTCGGCCCCAAAGAGATGCGCGAGGCGATGGACGACCTCCGCGACTCGCTCGAACGCCCCGAATTCCAAGACATCGAGGTTCATGTCGGCGGCCTGCCCTACCTCCGCAGCGTCATCGTGAGCAAGATGCGCGCGGACAACTTGCGCCTGATTCCACTGACCGTCTTGGTTTGCCTAATTCTGCTGACCTTATCGTTTCGCTGGGCGCCGGGCGTTTTGCTTCCACTCGCCGCGGTGGCCATCACGGCGCTGGTGACCGTTGGGGGAATGGGGCTCTTTGGCGAGCCCATGAACATCCTCAACAACGTGATCGTGCCCCTGCTGATCATCATCGGCATCAGCGATGCGACCCACCTAATTCAACGCTATCGGGACGAAGTGCATGCCGAGGACGATGAAGAGCCGGACCGACAGGCGGCCGGACGCCGTACGGTGCGTGCGATCGCCGTGGCCTGCCTGCTCACCTCCGCGACGACCGCGGTAGGCCTTGGCTCGCTCGTCGTCTCGAAAACCGTGATGCTCCGACACTTCGGTCTCACCGCCGGCCTCGGCGTAATGGTTTCGTACGTCATCATCATCACGTTCGTGCCTGCGGTCCTCAGCTGGGCCACGCCCCCCAAGCGTGCAGACGTTCGTCGAGAACGCACCAGCATGTTTACCAACGTGACCAGTGGCCTCGTTGCCAGGTTGCTGCGTTGGCGCTGGGCAGTGCTCGGGATCACCGCTTTGTTCACCCTGGGCGCTGGCTACGTCGCCAGTCAGATTACCGTTGATCATGCGCTGCTCGACCAGTTCGACGAAACCGACCCGGTCTATACAACCACGCTGCTGATCGAAGAGAAGCTCGCGGGAGTCCGGCCGCTCGAGGTCGTACTCGTCAGCACCGATGAAGACCACTTCACGGACCCAGCGATGGTGGAGAAGATCCAGAGCATCCGGAACTGGGCGGCGCTCCGCCCGGAAGTCATCCGAAGTCTGAGCTACGGCGACATGCTGCGGGAATCCTATGCGCTCCTGGCCGACGATCCGACGGTCCGCTCAGAGAATTTCAAGAGCAAGAAGCAGGTCAAGGGTCTCGTCACGATGATGAGCCAGCGCAAGCCCAGCCCGTTGAGCGAATGGCTCACCGAAGACGGAAAAAAGGCGCGCATCCAATTCAAGCTACGAGACGTCGGCGCGCAAGCGACGATGCGCTTCCTCGATGACCTCGAGGACGAGATCGACGCCACTCTCGAAGGCGAGAGCACGGTGTCGGTCTCGTACACCGGAGAGGCCTACACGGGTTCGCGCGGGCAAGCCGCGGTCGTCAACGACCTACTCGGAAGCCTTCTTGTCGCGGTCGTCATCATCTTCCTCTTGCTGGCGTTCTTCTTCCGAAGCGTCCGGCTCGGCCTGTTGAGCATCCCGCCGAACCTGATCCCTTTGGTGGCGACGATGGCCTACATGGTCTGGCGCGAAATCCCGCTCAACGTTTCCACGGTCATCATCTTCTCGATCAGCCTCGGCCTCGCGGTCAACGGTACCATTCACGTCCTCGCCCGATTCCGCGAGGAGATGCACCATGGCATCGGACGCGAAGCCGCCTTGGTCAGGGCCGCTCGTGGGACTGGCCGAGCCATCGTCATCTCATGCGTGACCCTGATGGCCGGGTTTTCGGTGCTGCTCCTGAGCTCGTTCGTTCCGGTCCGAAACTTCGGCGAGCTGATCGCAATCACGATCGGCGGATGCCTGGTGGCCACCCTGCTCGTCCTCCCGCCGCTCCTCCGCGTCGCGGGTGGAAGCGGCGGCGTTCGCGAGCTCGACGGCTAGCCCGCCATTCGTTCGATGACCGCTGAGGCAAATCCTTCGGTGTCGAGTGTTCCGCCGAGGTCCCCCGTCTTCCGCCCATCGGACAAGGCCTGGTTGTAGGCTTCTCGAATTCGAACGGCGGACTCCCGGCAGCTCTCGTCATCGCGGGTGTCCGCGATGTGATTGAGCATCATGACGGCCGACATGAGCAGGGCCAGTGGATTGGCAACACCCTTACCCGCGATGTCCGGCGCCGAGCCGTGCACCGCCTCGAAAACCGCGAATTCATCTCCGATGTTCGCGCCAGGAATCACGCCGAGGCCACCAACGAAGCCAGCGCAAAGGTCGCTCAGCACGTCGCCATAGAGGTTCTCCAGCAAGAGCACGTCGAACTGAGTTGGATCCTGGACCAGCTTCATGCAGCCCGCATCGATGATGACTTCTTGGTATTCGATGTCGGTGAAACCCTCTTCTTCTCGGATCTCGCGGGCGCAGCGAATGAACATCCCATCGGTCATCTTCATGATGTTGGCCTTGTGCATCACGGTCACCTTCTGGCGGCCACGATCGCGCGCGTAGCGAAAAGCCCAGTGCGCGATGCGCCGCGACGCCGCCTCGGTCGCCACCTTGAGGCTCGTGACGACACCTTTGGTCACCTCGTTCTCGATACCACTATAGAGCCCCTCGGTGTTCTCGCGAATCACGACGAGGTCGACGTCTTCATACCGCGTCTGGATGCCCGGTAGACTTCGAACCGGACGCACGGCGGCGTACAGGTCGAGCCGCTTTCGGAGTTGCACGTTGACTGAGGTGAAGCCCTTGCCCACCGGAGTCGTGCACGGCCCCTTGAGGGCCAGCCCGTGCTCGCGAACCGCATCGAGCGTCTCCACGGGCAAGACCTCGCCGCTCGTTTCGAGCGCGGCAACACCTGCATGGTGCTCGACCCATTCGAGCGGCGCCCCGGCTGCCCGGAGCACACGGGTCGTCGCCGCGGCTACTTCCGGGCCTATTCCGTCGCCCGGGATGAGTACGATTCGATGCTTTGTCATCTGCTGCTCCCGGCCCAAGGTTAGCGCTTGCCAAAGGATCGCCAATGCGCTTCAAGAGGAAACATGTCCGACTCTGACTCGGTAGTGCGAGCGATGACCAACGATGGAGCCTTTCGGATCGTCGCCGCCCGCACGACCGGGATCGCTCAGGCCGTGATTGAAGCCCAGGCGCTATCCGGGCGAATCGCTCACGATATGGCGGATTTGCTGACCACCGCGGTGCTGTACCGCGAGACCATGGCTCCCTCGCTCCGCGTGCAGTGCATCGTGCGCTTCGACCAGGGGGCGGGACAGCTGGTCGCCGACTCACATCCCGACGGCTGGACCCGCGGCCTTCTGCAAAAGGGGTCCGGCGAGGCCCCCCCAGACGTCCGAAAGACTCGGGCAACGCTGCAAATGATGAGGACGCTCCCGAACTCCGACCTTCATCGCGGCGTCGTCGAGGTGCCCGAAAGCGGGAATCTCTCCGAAGCCTTCATGCGTTACATGCAGCTATCGGAGCAAATAGTATCGATGATTTCGTTGGGTTCGCGAGTCGGGGGGCCGAGCCCGACGGCGGGCGGCTACGTCGTGCAGCTCCTGCCCGAAGCCTCAGAGGCCGAGACCGCGCTGATGACCATGACCAAGCGCCTCGAAGACTTCGTCGAGATCCGAGACCGCCTGCAAAGCTCCGACGCCTCGCCCTCTCACTTGGTCGAGCAAATTTTCGAGGGCATGCCGTTCACCTGGTTGCAAAGCAGCGACATTCGCTTTGGCTGTCACTGCAGCCAAGTCCGGGTGATGACGACCCTCAGTGTCTTGAATCGCACCGACATTCAGGAGCTCGTCGCGGAAGGCGAGCCGCTGAGCATCGGTTGCGATTACTGCGGCAAGTCGTACACCATCGAGATCGCCCAACTTCAAGGCCTGCTGAGCGCGAGCTGATCGGTCCGGCTTTCTTGCCGGGATCAACGCCTCGTGCGCATCCTTTCGCCGATGTCCGTGAAGCCAGCTAGAACGTCCGGAGGCGAAATCGTTCGCCGGGCGGGAGTCGTTGCAGCAGGCACCTTTTCCTCCAGGATCTTGGGGGCGGTTCGCGACGCGGTCGTGGCCGCGGTCTTTGCCCTAGCGGCCACCGACGCATTCTGGCTCGCGTTTACCATTCCCAATGCCCTTCGCGTGCTGCTCGGCGAAGGTGCAGTCTCAGCAGCGTTCGTCCCGGTGTTTACCGAGGTGCGTGAACGCGAGAGCATGAACCGCGCCAAAGCGTTCTTCGCGAAGTTGATCGGCGCCATGTCTGTCGTCCTGTTGGTGGTCTCCGCGATCGGCGTCCTCGGGGCTCCGTGGATTGTCAAAGCCTACGCCTGGGGCTTTCAGCGTGACGCGGCGCTCTTCGCAACCACGGTCGCGCTCACCCGGATGCTCTTCCCCTACATCTTCCTGATGGGAATCTCGGCACTGATGATGGGCGCGCTTTACGCGAGCAAGCGATTCGCGGCATCGTCCTTTGCTCCTGCGCTCCTCAACATCTCACTCATTGCCGCAGCGCTACTGCTGGCACCAGTGTTCCGCCAGTTTGGTTGGCCGGCGATCTTCGCGCTGGCACTTGGCGCCTTGGCCGGAGGCGGGCTCCAGGTCATCGCGCAACTCCCGGCCCTTCGCAAAGAGGGTCTGCTGGTCCGCCCGAAGATCGGCTTCGACGACATCTACGTCCGCAAGTGCGGACGCTTGATGGTCCCACTACTCGCGGGCCTCGGTGTCTACCAGGTCAATGTGCTGCTCTCGCGGCTCTTCGCGTCTTTTCTACCGACCGGGAGCGTGAGCTACCTCTACTACGGGCAACGATTGACGGAGATCCCACAAGGCATGTTCGCGCTGGCGATCGCCTCAGCCGCGCTGCCGTCCTTGAGTCATGCCGTGGCCCACGGCGATGAAGAGGAGGCCAAGCGGCTCTTTCGCCATGCACTTCGTCTTTGCTTGTTCGTCGCAATTCCCGCTGCTGTGGCGTTGGTCGTCCTGGCGGAACCGGCTGCCGCGGTGTTCTTCGGCCGCGGCCGATATGACGCAGCGGCGGTCGAACAGACCAGGCGCTCTCTGGTCTGGCAGGCAGCGGGAATTTGGGCGGTCGCCTCGGTCCGTACCATCGTTCCGATGTTTCACGCGCACAACGACACTCGAACTCCTGTAATTGCAAGCGCTCTCAACTTGGTAGCCTTCGTGAGCCTCAGCCTCCTCTTGATGGGACCCATGCAACACGCGGGTCTCGCCGCTGCCACGACTGCTGCGGCGGTGACCCAGCTCTTCGCGCTCCTCTGGCTATTGCGGCGACGGTCCGGGCACCTCGGGCTGCGAGAGGTGAGCGCCAGCGTCCTTCGCATCCTGGTCGCCAGTACCGTCATGGGCCTGGTCCTTTGGGCGTGCGCAGGCCACGGCCATTGGGAGTTGGGTGGCAATGACCCGCTCAACCTGGCGATATTCGGCGCAACCGCGGTCGCTGGGCTTCTGAGCTACCTCGGCGTGGCTGCCGCACTCGGATCGCCGGAGCTTCGCGATCTACAGGCGGCGATCCGCCGACGCGCGCGTGCGTGACTCCCAAGGGGCGCTACAACGCCCTCCATGGATGTGCTCGACGCCGCGTTTGTGGCCGGCGCCACGGTGCTCGGACAGCTGCCTGCGCCGACCTTTGCCGAGGTGGCGTTTGCGGGCCGCTCGAACGTGGGCAAGTCGAGCCTGATCAACAGCCTCCTCCAACGAAAGAAGCTCGTGCGGACGAGCAGCGCGCCCGGGTGCACGCGAGCGATCAACATCTTTCGCGTCCGCCTCCGCTCGAACGAACAGGAGGCTCATCTCGACCTGGTCGACCTGCCTGGCTACGGCTACGCGCAGCGCAGCAAGGCCGAACGCCGATCCTGGGGGCCGCTAATCGAAGGCTTTCTCAGCGAACGTCCAGGCCTTCGGGGTGCGGTGGTCATCATCGACATCCGGCGAGGCGCGCAAGACGATGACCTGCAACTGCTCGAGTTCCTGGACAGCGTCGGCGTCACTCCGATTCTCGTCGCCACCAAGATCGACAAGCTGCCGTCGAGCAAGCGAAAGCCTGCCGTCGCAGCGCTACGACGCGCGCTCGGCCGGCCTCTGATCGCCTATAGCTCGGTGAATGGCGACGGGCGGGAGACGCTCTGGAAGCGCATCTTGACCGTGAGCAGCATCGAGCGACCAGACGGCAAGGCACCAGGCTGAGCGTCTATTCCTCGAGCTCGAGCTTCAAGCTCTCGCCCGGGTCACGGAGGCGTAGGTTCGACGGATCGCCGAGCCTCAAGGCCGGATCGCTAGGCGTCTCCTCACCGGCTGGCGGCGTTGGATCGCCCACGGCCTCCCGCCCCAGCATCCGTTCGATGAAGCTCCGAATCTCGGCTTGCCTCTGGGGCGGCACCATTTGCATTGCTGCCGCGAGGTTCTCCTTTGCGCCATCGTCATCGCCGGCGCCTTGCAGAACCCGCGCCGCTTGCAGCCGAAGCTGCCAGTTCTCGGGGTCCAGCTTCACAGCGCGTTTCATCTTGGAGGCAGCGCCGATGGGGTCGTCTGCGGACAGGTCGTACTGCGCCCAGATCGACCAGAGCAGCGGCGCTTCGGGGCTGAGACCTTCGGCGGTCTCGAGCTCGAGGCGGGCTCGCTCGGACTCGTCCGTCGCCAGAAAGACCGACGCCAAAAGCACGTGGGCACGGGCGTACCGCGGCCAACGCTCGATGACGTCTCCAACGAGGCCGCCAGCCTGGTTGAGCGCGGCTTCGGCGGCCGCTTGCTCGCCGTTCATCGCCAAGATGCCCGCTTGGGCGAGATGAAGTTGTACCATGTTGAGCTTGCGGGGCCCGTCTGGTCGGAGCTCGACCGCAGCCTCGAGCTCCTGCACCGCCTGCTCGATGCCGCCGGACTCGAGCAGGATCATCGCGCTCACCCCTCGAAGCGATGGCGAGACAGGATCGAGCCGAAGCGCCGCCTCACTCATTGGCAGGGCCTTTGTCCCATCACCGGACCGAGCGAAAATGCGCATCGCCTCGGTGCCCAGAGCAGCACCGAGCACTTCCGTGTCCCGAAGGACGCGCGCCGATGAGAGCTCGACTTCCCCGCCGCTTCCCCAAGGATCGAAGTACCCAGATGGCTCGACAGAAGCATTCGACGCATACACCGCGGTGACGAAGTACCCCAGCGTACCCGATGGATCGGCAGGCGCGCGTGCGCCCTCGAGCTCCCAGGTCTCCGCCACCATCGCCTTTGCGCCGCGAGCGCGCAAGAGAGCGGTCATGGCCGTCGCCATCTCGAGAGGATAGAGCTTCACGCGCTCCTCGTGTGAGTCGAGCGTCGCAAGGGCTTGATCGGCATCGAGCACCTCGCGCGGCAACGGACGTTCGAGTGACCAGCGCATCGACTTTCCGTGCATCTTCGCTGCGATCTCTGCCGCGCTCTCGGGCCAGTCTTCGACGCTTCCGCTCAGGATCATCATGGACCGGAAAGCCCCAACTTGAATCTGATCGCGCTCGAGGTAAGCGGCGAGCTCCGCCGGCTCGAGCGGGCGCAGCGGAGGGGTCTCCTCGAGCGTTACCGCCGTCGCGCGATAGACCCCGTATCCGATCCCGGCGGCGATGATCAGGAGCGCCACAAGAGCGATCCACGGGCGGCGCACTGCAGTTTCGTCAGGAGCTGCCCGCACCGGTTCTATGCCACCTCGGCGCATGCACCTGGGGCAGCGTGGCTTCGCCTCAAGTTCTTCGAGGATGAACTCCTGGTCGCAGTGTGCGCAGAAATACTTCGAGGACATGGCGCGCGAGCATAGGGCTAGGGGGATGGCTCGTCGACCGGCGAATCGGGCACGAAGCCGCGGCGGTGAAGCTGCGCGAACGCGAATGCGCACTCCTTGGCCGGCCCCTGGCGCCACTCTCTATCCCAGAGCGCAATCTCGCATCGCATGTCACCGAAATTGATCTCGAGCTCCGGTTTGGCCTCGCTCGGATAGGAGCGTTCTTCCGAAGTCGATGGCAGCGAGCAGCAGTCCAGCTCCCGCAGCCGCCCCACGAGGTTGGCATAGCGCTCTTCGGAGACGATGCCGCTGACGGTCATCATCGTGCCGTCCGGT
This sequence comes from uncultured delta proteobacterium, assembly GCA_963699755.1. Lineage (GTDB taxonomy): Bacteria > Myxococcota_A > Polyangia > Polyangiales > Houyiibacteriaceae > SG8-38. The sequence goes on along the minus strand of CAVOVB010000008.1, from coordinate 29,774 downwards.
GACCGGGTCGTCGTAGTCAGATCGCGACTCGCCTCGAGCACCACATGAGTGCTTCGACGATCTGCGCTCCGGCTGATCACGCTCCAGGAGACGACGACGGTATCCGGCGTGACCTTCGGCAATGCGACGGCTTCGCTCCGCCCGGTGGGAGTACAGCCCAGCAGCACGGCCACACAGAGGATTGAAATCCGCATTCGACGCAATAGATCACGCTTCAGTCGCGAAGTCCACCGTGTGCACCCGCGGCCGCGCGCGCCATACTCCCACAAACGATGTCCGAAGACTTAGACTGCCTGAGCTGCGGGGCCTGCTGCCGAACGGGCAGCGACGGGCGCATCCTGATCCCAGCGGAGGACTTAGTTCGCTGGCGAACGCTCGGCCGTGCTGACATCGCCGAAGCGATACAGCCAGGGCACTTTGGAATGCCGGGGTTCGCCACGAGGGAAGATGGCGCCTGCGTCCATCTGGGCACCGACGAGAGCCCGAACGCTTGCCAAATCTATGAGATTCGCGGAACGACGTGTCGCGAGTTCGAAAGGGGCGGCCGGCAGTGCTTGGAGTTCCGCAGGGACGCCGGGATCTCCTTGGCGTAGGGCCGCGGAGCGTTGGTGCTGATCAGATGGTCTCCTCGAATTGAATTAATTCTCACATTTGCCGGCGACGAAGAATTCCCGACAGATGTGCATCGGCCCGCACTGTTCCAATAGACTGGCAACTGGGGATGAGATGACGGGGTTCTCCACAGATACGTCGCAAGCGACGGGCAATCGTTCGCTTCCGCGCGACTCCCAATCGCCCAAAGAAATGGAGCTGACGAGGCTAGGACGCTATCAACTCTGCTACGAGCTCGCGTCCGGCGGAATGGCCACGGTGTATCTCGCTCGAATGGATGGGATACATGGCTTCGAGAAGATCGTTGCTCTCAAGCGGATCCATCCACACTTGGTCAGCGACCGCTCTTATCTAAATATGTTTCTCGATGAGGCGCGGATTGCATCCGGGATCACGCATCCCAACGTCTGCAGCGTGTTCGATTTCGGCGAGTTCAATGGCGAGTATTACCTAGCGATGGAGTACCTCGTCGGAGAACCTTTGGCTAGGTTGTGGCGGCGGGCCGGGGTGAGCCCCGAGCAACGCAAGTCCCTGCTCTTCCCGTTGAAGGTCGCCAAGGTCATCGAAGAAGCCTGTGAGGGCTTGCACGCAGCGCACGAATCGAAAGACACCAAGGGCCAACCCCTCAACGTCGTTCACCGCGATGTGACTCCGAGAAACCTATTCATCACCTACAGCGGGGCAGTTCAGGTCGTGGACTTCGGCATTGCAAGCGCGAAGCAACGCGTGCACCAAACGTCGACCGGCCAGCTCAAGGGCACCGTTCCGTACATGGCTCCCGAGCAAGTGCGCGGCGGCCAGGTGGATCGACGCGTCGACATTTGGGGCTTGGGCGTCGTGCTCTGGGAATTGTTGACGCTCGAGCGGCTCTTCCGTCGTGAAACGGAAGTCGAATCGATGTACGCGGTGCTCATGGACGACATTCCAACGCCCTCGGCGCGGCGCCCAGGTATCCCGCCTGAGCTCGACGCCATCGTGATGAAGGCGCTGCAACGCGAGCCCGAGAAACGTTGGCGGACCGCCCGAGAGATGGGTCAGGCCCTGCGCGAATTCGCGACGGACCGATCCGCGGATGTTGGCGCGGCGGACCTGTCCGAGTGGATGGAGAAGATCTTTCCGGAGGGAGAAACGCGACAGCGCGAGATCATGGAGCTCGCGATGACCCAGACGCTTCGGGCTCGACCAGACTTGACAGAGAGGGGCCTGGATGCCACCGAAGCCCGAACGGTCGCAGGGGACATCGAGTCGGCAATTGCGGCGCGCGGGGCCTCGACCGAACCGCCTGCAACTCGGGGGACTGCCGGCGAGGCGACGATCAGCGAGGCCACCGCGAAGCGGAAGTCGAAATCGGTGGGCCCCATGATTGCGCTGGGAGTACTCCTCGTTGCGATCACGGCCGTCTGGGGTCTTCAAGCATCGGCGCCGGAGCCGCCGCCTTCAAATGCCGTTCGCTCCGTGGTGGAGCCGGTCGTCGCGCCAGTTGAACCGACATTGGTGAAACCGCTCCCATCGGATGCGCAAGAGCTGCGCGGCAACAGCGCGGAGGCTGCGGCGCCAAAGGCCGAGATGGCTGCAAGCGAGAAAATCCAGACGGACCAGCCCGAGGCCGCGACACCTCGGGGCGCGGAGGCTGCGGCAGCGGCGGCCAAGCCTTCCCAGCTGAGGATTGTCCCCAGAAAGCCCCGCTCTCGCAAGAAGCCAAGTCAAGCAATTCAGGCGGAGCCGGCTGCATCCGGGCTTCCTGGTCATGTGAAGATCGTGACCAAAGGCCATTCGGTCGAAATCTACGAGGGCAGCAGGCTGCTCGGCAGGGCGCCGGCGCTACTCACGTTGCCCGCGGGCAGGCACAAGCTGAGACTCAAGTCGACGGAAAGCGGCGAATCGATGACCCTTCCGGTCGAGGTCGTCGCCAATGCGACGAAGACGATTTCGCTGGACGTGGATTGAGAGCGCAGAGCCCCGAGCTCAGTACACGCCCTGTTGGGTTGGGTCGCCGACCTGTTCGACCTGGCCGGTCGTGCGGGCGAAGATCTTGAACTGCACACGGCGGTTCGCCTCGTGCTCCTGGTCCGTGACAGCATCGGGTCGTTCGGGCGCGGCCTCTCCGCGTTCTTTGGCGATCAGTCGATCCTCGGCGATGCCTCTCCGCACCAGGTAGGTCACCACGGCCACCGCTCGCCGATGAGACAGCTTCAGATTGAACGCCTCGCTGCCGCGCGGGTCGGCATGTCCTTCGACTTCGACCAGGAGAATCTCCGGATGGGCTTGCAAGACCTCCGCGATGTTGTCGAGCAGCTCGTGGGAGCGCTGCTGAATGCGGCTCTTGCCCGTTGAGAAGTAGACCTTCTTGCTGATCGCGAGATGGTCGTAATGGATTTCCACCAACTGCGGCTTGAGACAACCCATGTTCACACGAAGCCCGGCTTCGTTCGGACAGTTGTCGATGCGGTCGGGCACACCGTCCCCATCGGTGTCCGGATCCGGACAGCCCTTCGTGACGGCGGCGCCGGGCTCATTGGAACAGCGATCATCCACGTCGAGGATTCCATCACCGTCGTTGTCGTAGTCGGGTACGCCGTCTTCATCTTCAAAGCCGTCCCGGTCCTCCGCTTCGTTCGGAGCGCGATCATCGGCATCGAGGATGCCGTCTTGGTCGTTGTCCGGATCAGGACAGCCATCGTCGTCCTCGAAGCCGTCGAAGTCCTCCGACGCCTCGGGGCAGGGGTCGTCGCCGTCGGGCAGGCCGTCCTCGTCGTGGTCTTTGACCCGGGGCGGCCTGACCTTTTCGGGCATCGTGTAGCCAAGCATGCCGAGAAGCCGGTAGTCTGGCGCACCAATGCCACCATACACGCCAGCGCCACCGCCCAGGCCCGCGGTGAAGCCGACCTTGTGATGATACTTTGCGCCGACGAGCACTTCGAGCGGCGTTTCCTCCCGGCCTCCAAACCCGGTGCTGCCGGTGAATTCGGCGATTAGTGCGAGTCGGTCATCCAGTAGCTCCCCGATTGCGCCAAAACCAAACGTGAACGCATCACCAACCTGTGCATCGGGCGGCAGGACGACGTCCCTGCGAAACAGATAGCCCAGGTTCATCGACAGATGCAGGTCGTCGGTCGCATTGAACGTGGCGAGTAGCTCGACGTCGCCACCGAGACGTGGGCTGTCATTCAGGCCGCCACGGTAGTCTTGATCGCCGTCGGTCATGGACGCGGTGTGAACATAGAGCGCACCCTGCGCAGCGATTCGAACGATATCTTTCTCTTCGCCCCAGGCGCGAACCCGCGCTCCAAGCCGCAGATCCCCTAGACCAGAGCCGGCTGGCGCAAGCGCCTGCAGCGCTCCAAGCGGTAGACCGCTCGTGTCGCCCCGAAGCATGAAGTGATAGCGAAGCCCGGCAAAGACCACCAGCCGATCCCAGAGCCCCAAAGACGCGATGAGCTCGCCGGTGAGTTGCTGATGAACGACCTTCGAGCCGGCAAAGAGCAGAGGGTCATCGGAGTAGTCCAAGTAGACTTGCGCGCCGAAGCGAAGATGGCCCTGGTCGGCTGCCGTGCTCACAGCGAAGCCATCCTGAGTCGTTTCGGAGGCACGAAACTGGTTGAGGTCGAACTGCTGCGCCTGCCCATCGCTGCTCGGCCCCAGGACGCTGGGCAGAGCGGTGAGCAAGAGCAGCAACTTCATGGAGCTCCGCTGTGCTCGGCGGGCTGCTTGCCTCGCCCGCGCCGACGCGGAAATCGAGCTCCAAGAAACAATCATACCTGGCTCACATTATTGTAAAATTACCGTCCTGACGCACTTCATACTGTTATAATATATGAATACATTGTGAATGGAATTTGTGCATTCTTCTTCAACCGCGATCCACAGAGGAACGAGGCGCGGATGATTCGATCGGTCTCCGCTCGTGCCTGGCATCAAGTGCGGCGGCAGACGCCAACCTGGGTTGCGCTGCTGGCAGTCGCCGTTTGTTGTTCGGCAGGCGTCGCTCAGGCACAGGTCGATTGTTCGGCGACAGGCACGACGGGGGTCCCGCAGATCGAGTGCGAAGCGTTGATGGCGCTCTACCTCGGCGCCGGTGGAGCCGGCTGGAGCGACAACAGCAACTGGGACACGGCGAGCGCGGTCGGCACTTGGTTCGGCGTGGTCGTAGCGGGCGGGCGGGTCACAAGGCTTTCGCTCGTTGCCAACGGACTCACCGGCACGATTCCGCCCGAGCTCGGCAATCTCGCCAACCTGACTGACCTGCGCCTGTACAGCAATCAACTCGCGGGCGCGATCCCGCCCGAGCTAGGCAACCTCAGCAACCTGCGTATCCTGAACCTGCACCTAAACCAGCTCACGGGCGCGATCCCGCCCGAGCTCGGCAATCTCAGCAATGTGACTGACCTGCGGGTGCACGATAACCAGCTCTCGGGTGCGATCCCGCCCGAGCTCGGCAACCTCAGCAACCTGATTACGGCGTACCTATTCAACAACCAGCTCTCCGGCCCGATACCGCCCGAGCTCGCCAACCTCGCCAACGTCGCGACGTTGCACCTCTCCAACAACCAGCTCACAGGCGCGATCCCGCCCGAGCTAGGCAACCTCGCCAACCTGACCGGGTTGTATCTGGGCAGCAACCAGCTCACGGGCCCGATACCCCCCGAGCTCGGCAAGCTCTCGAGCCTGGCTACACTGCATCTGGCCGGAAACCAGCTCTCCGGCCCGATACCGCCCGAGCTAGGCAGCCTCAGCAACCTGACGGCGCTCTACCTATACGGCAACCAGCTCACGGGCCCGATTCCGCCCTGGCTCGGCAACCTCAGCAACCTCACTACGATCTACCTGCTCAACAACCAGCTCACTGGCCCGATACCCCCCGAGCTCGGCAACCTCTCCAACCTGGTTTCCCTCTTCCTGTCTGGCAACCAGCTCTCCGGCTCGATACCGCCCGAGCTCGGCAACCTCAGCAGCCTGACGACGCTGCACCTGTCCAGTAGCAATCTCACGGGCCCAATTCCGCCCGAGCTTGGCAGCCTCAGCAGCCTGGCTACGCTGTACCTATCCAACAACCAGCTCACGGGCCCGATACCGCCCGAGCTCGGCAATCTCGCCAACCTGACTTCGATCTATCTGCACAGCAACCAGCTTACCGGCCCGATACCGCCCGAGCTGGGCGACCTCAGCAACCTTGCAACGCTGTACCTGTACGGCAACCAGCTCACGGGCTCGATTCCCGCTGAGCTCAGCAACCTCTCGAGCCTGACTACGCTGCAGCTGTCCAGCAACCAGCTCACGGGCGACATCCCGGATTTAACGGCGTTGCCACTGACGTCGCTTAGTTTTGGAAGCAACGCCTTCGTATTTGCAGATTTCGAAACCGAATTCGTCGCCTATAGCGACGGCGAGCCGGCAACCTTCAGTTACAGTCCGCAGGCGACGCTCGACGCCGCTCGCACCGAGAACTTCACGAGCGGGGCGCCTGCGATTCTCCCTTCCGCGGTCGCGGCCAACCCTTCGGGAAACGATCAATACCAGTGGTACAAAGACGGCGCGCCAATCGCAGGCCCGTACGGCACAAGCCGTGATCTGGACGTCACGCTTGGCGGCGGTAGCGTGACCCCAGCAGACGCCGGCGGCTACCGCTACACGATCAGCAACAGCGTCGTGACCGGCCTCACCCTGACCTCGCAGGTGATCACGGTGACCGTCTCTGCAACTTGCGGTGATGGCTTCGTCAACGATCCCAGCGAAGTCTGCGACGACGGCAACCTGAGCACCGGCGATGGGTGCAACGCCGCCTGCCTCCTGGAAGTCGGCGAGCCCTGCACCGACGACACGGACTGCGCCAGCAATCTGTGCAACATGGTCGCCATTCCAGCCGTTTGTGCCCCCCCATTGGGCTGTGGCAACGGCTTGCTCGAAGCAGGCGAGGCCTGCGACGACGGAAACAACATCAGCGGAGACGGGTGCACCGCGGCTTGCGAAATCGAAGACGGAAACCCGTGCGTCACCGACGACGAATGCGCGAGTGGCGTCTGCGATCTGAACGAGGCGCCTCCGGTCTGTGAGCCCGCTGGTTCTTGCGGCAACGGGGTGCTCGACGCCTCAGAGGCTTGCGACGACGGGAACCTGACGACTGGGGACGGTTGCAGCAACATGTGTCTTCTCGAAGACGGTGGACCCTGCACCGACAACGCACAATGCGAAAGCACGATCTGTGACAACGCCGACAGCAACCTGTGCGAGCCCGCCAACAGCTGCGGCAACGGTGCGGTCGAGGCGGGTGAGGCCTGCGACGACGGAAACACGTCGGCAGGGGACAGCTGCGACCCAGAGTGCCTCTTTGAGCTCGGCGCCGGGCCATGCACCGACGGCACGCAGTGTGGGAGTGGGGTCTGCAATACGATGGCGGCAGCCCCGGTTTGCGCGGTGCCGATCGGCTGCGGAAACGGCGTTCTCAACGACAATGAAGTTTGTGACGACGGCAACCTTCTCAGCGGCGATGGCTGCGGTGAGTCCTGCACCCTCGAGAACGACTGGCGCGGCGGAGGTGGCTGCGCGGTCAGCCGAGACTCGGAGAGCGCCGGGGACGGATGGCTCCTGGGCCTGTGGATGGTAGGGATGCTTCGTAGACGCGGGATGAAGGGAACCGCGTAGCCCGAGACCCGGGCGGCGTCTGGATGGGTATTGCCAGAACAATGCCCGATCAGGTACGACGCTGCCATGGCCCGCCGAGCCAAGCATCTCGCAGCGCTTTGTCTCCTCTCAGGTCTGTTCGCATCGCGCGCCAGCGCGGAGCTGCCAGCCGAGGACCTCGGCCAGGTCGTGCGACTGCCCGAAACCCTGAGCGAGCATTGGGTTTGGGTGCCCGACCGCCTGTTTCGCCATTCGGTGCTCTTCGACGGCGACAGCGGCCGAATGCTCGGCGCGATCGACAGTGGTTTGCAGGTCAGCCCCAAGACGCCGGTCTGGTCGCGCACGCGTAACGAAATCTACAACGTCGACACCATCTACTCCCGGGGCCACCGCGGTGAGCGACACGACTACCTAGTCATTTACGACTCACGCACCTTGGAGGTGAAGGGCGAGGTCGAGATTCCACCGAAGGCAGCGGACACGGGGACCGGCATCGCCTTGGTTGGGATGCTGGACGGCGATCGCTTCGTTCTCATCCTCAACCAATCCCCCGGGGCCTCCGTGTCCGTCGTCGACGTCGAAGCCAGACGCATGGTCGCCGAGATCCAAACGGCCGGCTGCGCAGCGGTGTTTCCCGCAGGCCCGACCCAGTTCGGAATGCTCTGCGGCGACGGAACGGCAGTCACCATTCACCTGAAAGAGAGCGGCGAGCTCGACCGGATCCGTCGCAGCGCCCCGTTCTTCGATGTCGTGGGAGATCCGATCACCGAAAAAGGCGTTCGAGACGGCTCGACCTGGTGGTTCGCCTCGTTCGAGGGCCTCCTCTACGAAGTGGACTTCGAAAACGACACCCCTGCGCCCAAGTCGCCCTGGCCGCTCTTCACCGAGCAAGAGCTCAAAGAAAGCTGGCGAATCGGCGGCGCGCAGCACTTGGCGTACCATCGCGCTCGCAAACGCCTCTACTCCGTGGTGCACCGGGGCGGACCGGGCTCACACAAGGATCCGGGCGCCGAGATTTGGGTCTACGACGTTCCCAACAAGAAGAAGGTCGACGTGTTCGATGCGCCCAATCTCATCGCCGCATTTCTCGGTCCACAGGTTGGCTTCGAAGCGACCGGAGCCATCGGCAAAGTGCTCAACTTCGTCCTGCCCAACATGGGTGTGCACAGCATCGCGGTCACCCAAGACAGTGAGCCGCTGCTCTTCATGCGCCACGCCGACCTTGGCGCGCTTGGCGTGCTCGACGCGCTGAGCGGCGACCATCTTCGCGACATCGACGAAGCCGGCCTCTCGGGCACGCTCCTGGGGGTCCCATGATCGATCCCGTCATCCAGCTCACGCTGCGCGCCGGGCTGGCAACCCTCTTCACAGCTGCCGCCTGGCACAAGCTTTCGGACCGCACGCGTTTCGCCGCGTCCCTACGCGCCTATGAGCTCTTGCCACGGGCGCTCCTTTCGCCCATCGCCCGGTTTCTCCCCGCGCTTGAATGCTGCATCGCCATCGGCCTTCTCTGTGCACCGAGCCAGGCGCCCGCGGCCCTTGCCTCGATGGCGCTCTTGACGGGCTACACCGGCGCCATTGCCGTCAATCTCGCGCGGGGGCGGCGGGAAATCGACTGCGGCTGCTTCGCTTCGGCCCTTCGCGTTCCGCTGAGCTCCTGGCTGATTGCCCGCAATCTGGCCTTGATCGGCGCTTCCGCTCTGGCAGTCATGCCGATCGGGGCGCGATCGCTCAACTGGGTCGACCTGTTCACCGTCGTCGCGGCCGTTATCATGCTTTCGCTCCTCTCAGCGGCCGCGCAACGACTGGCCCAATCCGGCCCTGCCCTGCTGCACTCGCGAGGGCCGCGATGATCGACGCCCTGCTCCTCTCCAATGTCCTGCTCTGGTTGCTGGTCATCGGTCTCGCGCTGACGGTCCTCGCGCTCACGCGCCAAATCGGCTTGCTCCACGAGCGAATCTCGCCGGCGGGCGCACTCAGCCCTCAATCGAGAGTCAAAGTCGGCGATCCCGCCCCAGAGATCGCGCTGATCGACCTCCACGATCGCCCCCTGCAGATCGGCGGCGCATCCAGGGACGAAGGCCGAACGCTCTTGTTCTTTCTTTCGCCGACGTGCCCGGTCTGCGAAACGCTCCTACCGACGGTCGAGCGCGTCGCCCGAACCGAGGTGCCCTGCGTTCGGGTAATCCTCGCCAGTGACGGCGCTCCGGACGAGCACCGCGCGTTCATCGCCGAGAAGCGCATCGCGCATCTTCCATACGTACTTTCTGCACCCCTGGGCATGAAATACGGAGTGGCCAAGCTCCCGTACGCCGTCCTGATCGACGAAGACGGCATCGTTGCAGCGCAGGGCCTGGTCAACACGCGCGAGCACCTCGAAAGCCTGTTCGAAGCCGAGCGGCACGGTGTCGCCTCCATTCAGGAGTATTTGGCGGGGAAGGCCAAATGAGTCGGCTCGATCGTTGGTTCGAAGGCGTGGCGCGCCAATCCGCTCGACGCGTGTCGCGCCGCAGCTGGTTGTCTCGCTTCGGCGGAGTCCTGGTCGGCGGCGCCGCCTTGCCGTTGCTTCCAGTGGCGCGCGCGGCCGAGAAACACAGGGTAGGCGAGGACGGCGTCAAAGGCCGTGAAGGTGACCCGACCCGCTGCGAGTACTGGCGCCACTGCGCCATCGACGGCTTCCTCTGCAGCTGCTGCGGCGGCTCGCACACGGCCTGCCCACCGGGCACCGAGATGTCTCCGGTGACTTGGATTGGCACCTGCCGAAACCCCGCTGACGGCAAGGACTACATCATCTCCTACAACGATTGCTGCGGAAAGACGTTCTGCGGTCGCTGCATCTGCAATCGGAACGAGGGCGAGCGCCCGCTCTATCATTGGTACCGCAACAACGACATCAACTGGTGCGGCGGCGCAAAAGCACAAACCTACAGCTGTTCGACTGCCGTGCTCGTGAAGGCCGCGAAAGAGGCGCAGCCGGAGAAATGAAGCGCCTGCTCGCGCTGACTGGGTTCTTGCTGCTGGCACGGCCGGCCAGCGCGGAATCGTACGAAGAGCACGACTACCTGTTGAACTGCGCGGGCTGCCACCGAATGGACGGCAGTGGATCGAGGGCCGTCCCCTCGTTGCGTGGAATGAGGGAGCTCAGCGAGATGCCAGGCGCCCGCGCGTACTGGGTACGAGTCCCCGGCGCCGCGCAGGCACCACTCACGGATGCGCGACTAGCCGCACTGATGAACTGGCTGGTCGAACGGTTCGCCGGACAAAAGCCGAGCCCCGCGTACACCGCCGAGGAAGTCAATCGCCTGCGGAGCACCCCACTGCGAGATCCCATCGCGAGGCGAAACGAAATGCGACGCGCAGCATCCCACCAACGCTGGCGCTTGCACCGCGAATAGTAGATGCTTCGAATCGACCGCGGGGCTTCGCTGGCACATGATCGGCGAGCATGGTGCAATCCATTTCCATCTCGGTTGCTCCGGGACAGAGCCATGAGGCGGCCCTCTCGATCCCCAGCACGGGATCGGCGCCCTTCCCCGGCGTCGTCGTCATTCACGACATCTATGGCTTCACGGCTGATCTCAAGCGGCACTGCCGGCGATTTGCCGACGCCGGATACGTCGCGATTGGACCGGATCTCTATCAAGGAGGCCATCCGGGCTGCGTCGTCAAGACACTCACATCGATGACGACGGGCAAGGGCTTCGCTTACGAAGTGATCGAAGCAAGCCGGAAAGCCCTGGCCGCGAGAGACGATGTCGATGCCAGCCGCATCGCCGTAGCCGGCTTCTGCATGGGCGGCGGCTTTGCCCTACTAGCGGCCGCCGATCATTGTTACGCCGTCGCTGCCCCGTTCTACGGCGCGGTCCCGAACAAGGCTTCGCGCCTCGAGGGCCTCTGCCCCACAATTGCGCAGTTTGGCGCCAAGGACACCGTCTTTCTGCCCCACGCAAAGCGCCTCGCCCGTCACCTCGAAGAGCTAGGCATCGAGCATGAAGTCCACATCTACGAACAAGTCGGCCACTCCTTCATGAACCAACTCGAAGGCCGCCTAGCCCCACTAGGCCGTTACACCCCTATCCGCGCCTTCTACGATCCCGACACCGAAGCCAAGGCCTGGTCCGCGCTCCTCGACTTCTTCGCCCGCCACATAGGGACGCGCTAGCCACCCAAGAACACTTCTGGTTTGAGCTGTGCCCTATTCGCTAAAGAGGTTTTCCACGTCGGCCTTGGTGAGGCCCGTCAGCGGGCTGCCTTCGGTGGAAAGGACGTTGCTGACCAGGTCTCGCTTCTTGGCAGAGAGCTCCAGAATCTTCTCCTCCACCGTGCCGGCGGCGATGAGCTTATAGACGTTGACGTTGCGCGTCTGTCCAATGCGGTGCGCTCGGTCGGTCGCCTGATCCTCGACAGCAGGGTTCCACCAGGGGTCGAAATGCACGACGGTGTCTGCGCCGGTGAGGTTCAGGCCGGTGCCCCCCGCCTTGAGTGAGATCAAGAAGACGGGAATACTGGCGTCTTCATTGAAACTGTCGACCTTTTCGAGGCGATCCTTCGTCGAGCCATCTAGATATTCGTATCGCACGCCGTCGGTCTCGAGGGCGGCCCGGATGTGATTGAGCATCTCCACGAATTGGCTGAAGATGAGCACGCGGTGGCCGCCGTCAATGGCCTCGTCGACGATCTCGCGAAGCGCGCCAAGCTTGCCGCTGTCATCTGCTTCGAAGTTGGTGTCCGGCAACTTCATGAGGCGTGGATCGCAGGCGACCTGTCGCAAGCGAGTGAGCGCCGCGAGAATCTGTATGTGGGCCTTGCTGACGCCCTTCTTCTCGACCTCGCTGAGGACGCTCTTGCGCACCTGACCCAGAACTTGCTTATAGAGCTTGGCCTGCTCTTCGGCGAGTGGCACGATCATCTCTTGCTCGATCTTGTCTGGCAGATCCGCTGCCACATCACTCTTCAAACGCCGCATGACGAAAGGCTTGATCGTCGCCCGCAATCGCTGCGCCGTGTCCATGTCCCCACGGTCTATCGGCCGCGCGATGCGTTCCTCGAAAACCTTGAGCTGCCCGAGAAGCCCCGGCGAGACGAAGTCGAAGATGCTCCAAAGCTCGCTCAGCCGGTTTTCAATCGGCGTTCCGGTCAGCGCCAGCCTTCGCTCACTCGACAGCTTTTTGGCGGAGCGCGCGGTCTGGCTCATGGGGTTTTTGATGTGCTGCGCCTCGTCGAGGATCACGTAGCGGAGGTCCAGCGCCTGCAAGAGCTCCTCATCGCGGCGAAGCAGCGCGTAGCTCGTGATCATCACGTCGGCTTTTTCGAGCTCGGGTGCCAGCTGACTGCGATTGGGACCCTGCCAGACGACAGTCTTGAGCCCTGGAGCAAACTTCTTGATCTCGCGCTCCCAGTTCGGAGCGACCGAGGTCGGCGCAATCACCAGGTTGAGCTTGCGCTTGTATTTGCTCTTCGCCCAAAGCAGCAGCGCAATCGTCTGGACAGTCTTGCCGAGACCCATGTCGTCGGCGAGGATGCCGCCGCTGTTGAGCTCGTGGAGAAACACGAGCCACGAGAATCCGTCCTTCTGGTACGGGCGAAGCTCCGCCTTGAGTGTCCGCGGCTTCGGGACAGCCGGAATCTCGTCGATGTCTTCGAGCTTCTGGAAGAGCGTCTTGGCGGAGGCCGACACCTTTGCGTTCTGGACCATTTTCAGGAGGTCCTGCACACGCCCCACCTGCGAGAGCGGGAGCTTGTCTCGCACGCCAGCGGTTGCATAGATCTCCGCCATGCGCGTGAGCACCTCACCGACCTTCTCAGGATCGACCGGCGCGTAGGTGCCGTCCTCGAGCTGAACCAGGCGACGTCCGTGCTCGAGGCAAGCTCGAAGCTCCTCTTCGCGGACGACCGCGCCGCCCGATTCGAACTTCATGTCGAGATTGAGCCAATCGACTCCACTCGATACGCGCATCTGCGGGGTCACCGACTCGTCTCGGACCGTAACATCCACCAGATCATCGGGGATGAAGCGGTCCCAGTCCTCGGGGAGCTCACCGATCCCGTGCGTCCAAAACGCAATCGCGTCGTCGCCCGAAGCCACCAGCTCTTCCCCGGACTCCGAAACCTCGAAGTTCTGGTTCAGAAGCGCCTGGATACCCGCCATCTCCGCGCCCACGTCGCGCCGCACCACTCGCGGCCGGCCCTGCCCTCGCTTGGGAGGCAGGAACGCCAGCGGCGACGGAAATTCGTCAGGTGGCACGTCGAACTCCTGGTTCTCGTAGCGGACGTAGAGCCGAACGCGCGCATCGATGATGTCGCCGTTGGCCTTGAGCTCGAAGCGCGGTTTCTGATCGACTAGGTCCGCCACCGAGCTCAAGTCGGGGAGCTCCGCACCGAGCAGCGCGGCCACTCGAGGAATCGACTCACCGAGCAACTCCGGCAAGTCCTCGTGAGACTGCACCATCGCAGGCGAGCGATAGAGCCGCTGAAGCCAAGCCGGCGTCACCAGCTCGCTCAAGGGCCTCGCCACACCCTCGGTGGTGTCGATCTGCCAGCCAGGCGTTCCTTCGAACCAGGCGCCGTTTGACAGCGCAAAGCGTCGCTTGTTGCTCTCGAGGTAGAACACGACCCGCACGCGCAGACTGTCGCCGTTGGCGGGGTCCAGCTCGATCCGTGGCTTCAGCGCCTCGTTCGCGAAGCGAAGCTCCATCGAGGCCGGCTCGAGCAGCACACGCCTGTCGCTGAGCATTTCCAGCACCTCGGCGGCATCTTCCCCGCGAAGCTCCGCGGTCGTGGCCTGCCCCCGGTTCGTGTTCCGGGCGAGAGCCCGAAACAGTGGACGCTCGTCAATCGACACCATGTTGAACGCGCCAAGCGCGTCGTTGATCGGCACGACGCTCCGCGAGCCCGCCAGAACCGGCGTCACCGTGATGGAGGCCGGACGGACCGTCATCCGGTATTCGAACTCGAGCGGCTTGTCCAGCGCCTCCGCAGGTAGCCAAGCATCCATCGGCCCCCGTGCTTCGCCGCGCTTGGCCTGAAGCTCACGCGGCGAGAGGACTTCGAGCACGCCTGCTTCCGCATTCGCCGCGCCGCGCCGCCGTCGCCGCGAGCGCCGCCTCTTTCCACCGACCGAAACCGTCCCGGGCACGTGCACGGGCTCGGTCTTACTCTTCTTCTTGCTCTGCTGTTGTTGAGGGCCCTTGACCCTTGGCGGCCGCACCTCGTCGCGCAAGGCCACCATCACGGCGGCGACGTGCTTGCAGTGCCCGGTGGGCCCGCGCCAACCCGGACAGGTGCAGCTCGACTCCCAGGCGTCCCCTTCTTCCCTGTAGGTCGCCTCCGTGTAGTACGGCTCATCAGCCGTTCGGACCGAGATTTGGCCGCGGACGGTGTGCTCGTCCTCTTGCAGATTCTCGACCGCCTTGCGGCGCGCATAGAGACGGCCGCGCAGAAACGCATTGCCGCCAGTCACCCGTTGAATCGCGCGGTCACTCATCGAAGCGAGCTTCCTGCCCACCGAAGTCGTCGGCTCGCGCCAGCTCGACGCAGCTTCCTCAGGAAGTGCTTCGGGAGCGCTTTCTTCGTCTACTACCGTTTCTTGGATCGCAGTGTCGGCCATCGAATGACGTTGGTGGCTAGCGGGACCTATACGGAGCTGCGCAGGTTGCGCGTTTCCCCTAGCGGCGCCGTTGCTCGATCTACCGTGGATCCCGGTGTAGGCCGCAACCGCCGCTCTGGGGATCTTACACACCCGTAAGAATCCTGCAACTCCAAGCTCCAGCCCCTGGCAACTGGGCTACTCAGACGCCCGGACCAGTGCTTCGGGCAGCAGGAGCGAGGGACGGCCCGTTGAGAAGACCCAGAGCTGGTGCGCAGCCCGGGTGGCGGCGATGTGGAGCAGATGCCGGGTCTCGTCGTCGACTGGGAACGAGGACCGATTGCACTCGACGATGACCACGTAGTCGAACTCCAGGCCCTTCACCTGTCGCACATCGGTGACATCGACCCCTGGCCGGAAGGGGAAATCCTGCTCGGCGATACGGCGCAGATTCGGCACCTCGCCATGCCGAAGGCCGCTGTAGTAGACGTCCGCCTGCTCGGGATAGCGGGCGATCACGGCGATCGAGGACAGGGGCTCCGAGCTGACGAGGTTGCGCAGCGCCTCGGAAAGGAAGCCGACCGCTTCGCCGCTGCCGCCAAATTGGAACAGCTCGACCGGCGCACCGTATCGAATCGCCTCTCCTGAAACTTCGTTCCGGAGCGGCCCGAGGACGTCGGTCGCGAACTCGAGGATCTCGTGTGTCGCGCGGTAGCTGAGCTTGAGCGGTTCGATTTCGATGTGGTCGAGCTTCAGCTCCTCGAGCACGTGCCGCCAATCGCTAAAGCCGTTGTCCAAGTGAAGCTTCTGCGCTACGTCTCCCGCCAGCGTCACGCTCTGCTGCTCGGTCGCTGTGTCGAGCACGACCGCAAGCTCGACTGGGCTCATGTCTTGTGCCTCGTCGATGAAGATGTGCTCGTATTCGAGCGTACCCCGAGACCCCGAGAGCGGACCTCGAAGATTCTGAAAGATTCGCAGGAGGAGCGCGTCGTCTTCCCGGTCGAGCTCTGCCGGCTCATCGTTCTCGAGGCCATCGGCGCCAAGGCTGCTCTGGTGCGACTCGTCATCTTCTTCGGCCGACTCCTCGTACGCCATAAGGACCGCCGTCGAATGCCGGCTGCACCACGAATGCGCCCATTCGATCTCCTTGTCGGTGAGAGCGTCCGGCGCCCACCGCTTGAACGCACTGACGAGACGCTCCCGGTCGGTCACCAGATCCGCCCAGGCCGTCACGACATCTCGCGTGCGCGCAGTCCAATGATGGCAGATTCGCCCGAGCGCGTGCCGGGTGCCAACCGACACCCGTTGATCTTCCCCGCCGCCCTCCTGCAGCCACTGCAAGAGAAGCTCGAGCCGGACGCCGAGCGGCTCGGATGCCGTGCCGTGCCAAATTCTGCTTACCGAATCAAAGCCCTCCCCTCGCTTGGCTTCGTCGAGGATTTCGGCCTCGGCGCGCTCGGTGAGGTCGGCGACGTACTGTTCGATCGCGCGGAGCATCGCCGGGTGCTTTTTCAAGCGAACGACATAGGTCGGTGTGTCTTCGACGTAGCGCGTGGTGAGCTTTGGAATGTGCCGGCGCCGTTGCTGCTCGGCCCATCGCTGGAAGGTCTGCACCGGCACCTCCTCGACGCCAAGGGCCGGAAGGACGCGCGAGATGTACCGAACCAGCGCATCGTTGAAAACGATGACCAGCATGTGGTCCGCGCGAAAGCGCTGCGAATCCTGGAACGCGAGGTACGCGAGCCGATGAAGCCCAATCGTCGTCTTGCCGCTGCCGGCCCCACCTTGAATCACGACCAGACCCGAAGTGGGCTGGCTGATCAGCTCGAACTGGCGCGCATCGATGAGCGCAGTGATCTCGGAAAGATGCTTGTCCTCGCGTAGATCGTCGTCACCAATACCGAGCTCGCCAGGCCGATGATGCGAC
Organism: uncultured delta proteobacterium; assembly: GCA_963699755.1. GTDB lineage: Bacteria > Myxococcota_A > Polyangia > Polyangiales > Houyiibacteriaceae > SG8-38. Next base: position 13,032 of record CAVOVB010000008.1, on the reverse strand, counting down.
TCCGGCCGCATCGCCGCGCCCTGCCCGCCGGAAAGCTTCGTCGCCTGGTCCGCGATGCGGTTCCACACGTCGTCCCGCGAACGCCGGAACGTACCTTGCGGAGCGCCGATGCGACGCAGCTTGCCACCGGTGATCGACAGGTTGCGACGGAGGAGCACTTCACCTTCAACAGCCCGGTCGCCAAATATCTCGTCGTAGTCATCGCCTTCTTCGTACCGGTAGTAAACTCGGCTAACCGGCGCGTCGCGCCAGTCGACGATGCGCACGCCGGTCTTCGAATCGAGAAACGTACTGCGGCCGATCAAGATCTCGCGCTTGCGACCCTCCTCTTCGAGGATCATTCGACCGAAGTACGGCGACATCTGGTCGACCACGCCCTCGCTGACCTTGGCCCGGCGCTGCGCCACTTGCTGAAGCCGTTCCATCTCCTCGACCAGCGGCGGGATGTCTTCGAGCCGCGCCTCACGAATCTGGTCCCGGAGCGCGATCAGCTCCGAATCGTAGTCGATGAGCTGACCGCGGTGCGAAGGTCGCCTGGCCGCGGCGGTTCGATGCACGCGGGCGAGGACCTTCTCCTCCTGACCCACGATTTCGTCCATCTCCTCATCTTGCAGAGGAGCACCGACTTCGGGGCTTGGATTGAGCTCAGCCTGCTTCATTTTGGGCGTATCAAGGACGATTCAAGTCCTGTTTGGGCGAATTCGGAGACGAGTAGCACGATTCGCAATCCCATCCAAGCATCAACGGAAAGCAGTGTGCTTCAGAGGAGATACGTCAGTCGAGCGACTTGAGCAGGATCTTCGACTGGCGACCTTGGTCGTAGAGCGAGCGCCGCCTCTCGGGAAGCTCGTTGAGCTCGCAGTTGTCGAAGCCGTGCTCCCGAAACCAGTGCGACGTCTGGGTCGTGAGGACGAAGAGGCGGCGCAGCCCTTCAGCATCGCATTGGCGCTCGAGGTACTGCAGCAACTGGTCCCCACGGCCCGCGGCGCGGTAGTCCGGATGCACGACGAGGCAAGCCAACTCGGCAATCGACTCGTCCGGATACGCGTAGAGCGCGGCGCAAGCGATAAGCATGCCATCGCGTTCGATCACCGTGAACTTGTCGATGTCGTTTTCCAGCATCGCCTGCGGACGCCGCACCAGGATTCCAGCGTCTTCGAGCGGCTGGATCAATGCCAGGATGCCGCCGATGTCGCCTTGGACCGCCGCGCGCACCCCTTCGAAGGTCTCCGAGGTCACCATCGTCCCGACGCCGTCGCGGGTGAACAGCTCACGAAGCAACGCGCCGTCACTTTGTCGCGCAACCAGATGTGCGCGCGGCACCCCGCCTTGGCAGGCCTCGACGGCCGCAGTCAGGTGGCGCTCGACGTCATGGCCGAGATTGCGGCCCGAGCTCAGGAGACGCTGGGCTTCGAGCGGGGTGAGCTGAGACGGGTGCGAGCCGTCCGTGCCGATAACTCCTTGCCCTTCGAGGAGGCCGATCAACTTGTCCGCACCGAGCGCGATCGCAGTCGCAGCAGCGACATCGTGGCTGCTGATGTTGAAGCACTCTCCAGTCGACGAGTATCCGATAGGGGTGAGCACGACGATAGCGCCGTCATCGAGCCGCTGCCGAATCGCTTCGGCGTCCACTCGTCGGGGTTTGCCCGTGTACTGGTAGTCGACGCCATCGACGACGCCGATCGGCTGCGCCATGACGAAGTTTCCGGTTGCGACACGCATCCGGGCGCCCGCCATCGGCGAGTTCGGCAATCCCATCGAGAGAAGCGCCTCGAGCTCTACCCTCGTCGCACCGACCGCTTCTTTCACACACTGAAGCGCAAGCTCATCGGTGATGCGCAGGTCGCCCTCGAAACGAGGCTCCGCACCGCGCCGCGCCAAGGCCTCGTCGATTTGTGGGCGCGCGCCCGCGACCAGCGCGATCCGCACGCCGAGCGAATGCAGCAGCGCGACGTCATAGAGGAGGGTCCGCAAGTCCTTCGAAGCCACGGCCTCGCCGCCGAACATGATCACGAACGTGCGCCCGCGGTGCGCGTGGATGTACGGCGCGCTTCCGCGGAAGTGTTGGACGAATGGGTCGACTTTGGGGCTCATGGCGCGTCGGTACAGAAGCGTTGAATCAGTCTTGCGTACAAATCGGTGGCACGCTCAATTGCTGCAATCGTGACATATTCGTCGGGCTGGTGCGCCACGGCAATGTCGCCCGCGCCGAGAACCAGCGTCTGAAGTCCCAATTCCGCGAGATAGGGCGCCTCGGTTCCGAAGAGCGCACTCTCGGCTGAACACCCGCACAAGGTCTCGACGGTGCCTGTGAATGCGACGTCCGAAGGGCCCGAGAACGCGTCTGCATGGCCCCCGACCGCGCGGAGATCGGACGTCCAGCTTCCTTCGGCCAAAGCGGTCGCCACGACGTCGCGAAGCTCGACGACCACCGCTTGCCGCTCCATCCCGGGAAGCAAGCGAATGTCAACCTCGAGCGTGCACTCGGCGCAAATTCGATTGGGGCTGTCGCCACCACTGATGCGTCCGAAGCTCAGCGTCGGTGTCGGAACCTCGAAGTCCTCGTCGTGATAGCGATCCCCAATCTTGTCCCGCCACGACTGCAAAGCCGCGATCACCCGCTGCAGCCCTTCGATGGCGTTCACACCGAGTGCAGGATTGCTGGCATGGCCAGCTTTGCCGCCCACGGTGACCCGCACACAGAACACGCCCTTGTGCTTGCGAATCGGTCGGAGACCCGTTGGCTCACCGATGATCGCATACCTTCCAAGACGCTCACCCTTTTCGGCCAGGGCGCGCGCACCGTTCATCGTGCTCTCCTCGTCAGCCGTGCCGAGAATCGTGATCGGCCGTCGAATCGCAGTGGGATCGAAGCGCGAGACCGCATGAAGCGCCGCAGCGAAGAAGCCCTTCATGTCGGCCGTGCCGAGCCCGAAGAGCTTTCCCTCGCGCTCCGTCAAGACGAGCGGGTCGTCGGTCCAGCGCTCGGCGTTGAAGGGAACCGTGTCGGTGTGTCCCGAAAGCACGAGCCCATCCTCGCCTTCGCCGAGGGTGGCGATCAGGTTGGCCTTGCCGGGGTCCCCCGCCAGCGATTCGATCCGCACCACGAAGCCCAGGCCGGCAGCCCATTCTGCGAGCAGCTCGATGACACCGCGGTTCGACTGATCGAAGCGCTGATCCGGCGAGCTCACCGAAGGCGTCGCGACCAACTGGCGGACCATGTCGATGGAGGGCGGCAGCATCTTCTCAACATAGCGCCGAACCCTGCTCCTCAAAATCCGGATTGCAGCTAGGGCTGGAGGGACTAGGTTCAGGACATGAGCGACGATTTTGCGACGCGCGCAATCACCATCATCGAGGAAACCCACCGTGGCGAGCGCGCCTGGGATATCTACAGCCGGCTCTTGAAGGATCGCATCGTCTTTTTGGGCACCGCCATCAACGACTTCGTCGCAAATGCGATCATCGCTCAGCTCCTCTACCTGGAGAGCGAAGACGCCGACAAGGAGATCACGCTCTACATCAACAGCCCAGGCGGGATGGTGTCGTCCGGTCTCGCGATTTACGACACCATGAGCTACGTCCGCTGCCCGGTGTCGACCGTCTGCCTTGGGCAAGCGGCGTCGATGGGTGCGTTCCTCCTGGCGGCAGGCACCAAGGGCCTGCGCCGCGCGCTCCCACACAGCCGGGTCATGATCCACCAGCCGCTCGGCGGCTATCAGGGACAGGCGTCGGACATCGAAATCCACGCCAAAGAGATCCTCAACACCAAGAAGCGGCTCAACGAAATCCTCGCCCGTCACACCGGCCAGGACGTCGAAAAGGTCCGCCACGACACCGAGCGCGACAAGTTCCTCTCGGCCCTCGAAGCCAAGGAATACGGCATCGTCGACCAGGTGATCATGCCGCGCAAAGAGCGCGGCGTCGCCCCCGCGGCATGAGCGGGGTTGAAGTCTGCCTCGTTCGGCACGGGCAGTCGGTGTCGAACGCCAACGGTGTCTGGCAGGGTCAAGGGGACTCTCCGCTGAGCGACATGGGGCGCACCCAGGTCGAAGCGCTCGGCGCTGCGCTTCTCGGGGAACGTTACGACCTGGTGCTCAGCTCCGATTTGAGCCGGGCCGCCGACACCGCCAAGTCCGTGGGCGTCGATGTAGAGCACGATCAGGCCTGGCGTGAGATCCACGTAGGCGAGTGGGAGGGCCTGACCATGGAGCAGGTCGTCGAGCGCTTCCCAGCGCAAATCGCAGCCTTGAAAGACCGGCGGACCTTTGCAATCGGCGGCGGAGAGAGCTGGCCGGAGGTGTTTCGGCGAGCGGACGCCGCCTTGGCTGACCTACGCGGGCGGATCCCAGCGGACGGCCGGGCAATCGTATTCACCCATGGCGGTATCATCGCTGCCATCCTCTCGGGCCTCCTTGGGGTTCGCGACCGGTTCCCCTGGCCGCTCGGCCGGATGCGGAATACCGGCCGCACCACCCTTCGGTTCTCTGGCGAGCGGGTCGAGCTGATCGCCCACAACGACGACAGCCACCTACCGCAGGCGCTGCGCCAGGCCTACGAGCCCCGACACGACCAGGTTGTGGTTCATTTGAAGTCCGTGCCTGGCGATAGCGAGGCGCGGGTTGCAGGCACAACGGATTTCAACTCTGCAATCAAATCTGCACGGAATGCGGGTGCAGGTGGGGTGGTGTCGGTATCAGGGACGTCACATCAAATCGCGGAGCTCGCTCGGGAGACCGCAGGCGCTTCGCCCCAGGTTTTCCGGTTCGTCGAGCCTCCCGGAGGCCGCTCCAGCAAGCTCCTCATCTCGAAGAGCCATCGGATGCTGCTCGATTACGGACTCCCGATGATGCATGTTTGAAAAAGTGATTTCACAATTGAAAAGTTAGTTGCCTAACGCCTGTCCAGCTCAGATACACTTGTAATTCATCTGTAAGGGTCATTCGGGGGCTGTGTCTTCTGTGATCCACCCCACATCTAGGAGCACCCCTTCGGTCGATCGGGTTGAATTTAGGGGTCAAAGTCGCAGAACTTCAAAAACTTTTCAGATCTGAACGACGTTCAATCGGACGTGTCCGAGAATCCCTATGAGATCATTCATGATTCCAAGCCCGAGAAACTTGGCACGGTAGTAGCATGTATACCGGGTGACATAAATGCTGCGGCGAAGACGTCCCCCCACGTCCCCCGTAGTGTTGTTAGACCGGCGGATTGGCTTGTTTCCCCCCACTTCATCCAACCCGCCATCTCTCTAACGGCCCGAAAGCCCCCCCTTTCGGGCCGTTACTTTTTAATCTCGGGGCCGTACGGCGTCCGCGTCATTGCCGACGCCAGCGCCAGTGCCCGCACCAGCGTCGCTCGGCGACTACTTCACGACCTTCAGGTACGAAGGTCTTTCGCCTGGTCTTGGTGGGCTCGAGGGTCTGGCCTCTCGTTCGTCCACCGCGGGCAGGACCCTCAGTGACGGACGCTCCTCGACCACCGGCGGAGGCTCCCTACCTGCTTCCCGCTCGATTTCCTCCGTGATTTCGTGAGGCATGGAGTCGGGCCAAACCATTCCGCGGCCGTCGTCGCCGGCCAGAGCAAATACAGCTTCCCAGGGAACCTGGCAGGTAAACGGGGTGCGGTTGAACGACAAAGTGCCGTAGACACCTTCCGAATCGACCTCTAAATCACTAATAGGTACCGGCATATCAAAGCCAATCTGCAGAACCAGCTGAGGTTCTGAGCGGTATGACTGTGGCACCGCCACTGTCTCCATCCGCGGATCGAGGTGGACGAAGACGCTGCCCTGGGCGAGGAGGTAGCGGGCGACGTCGAGCTTGGGCGGAAGGGGCTTCTCTTCTTCGGCCACCCTACACCATTAGCGGATTCGGAAGCCCTTCGCCACGGAGCGCTGAAAAAGGGCACAGTCCCCCGCGCGTCGGTCCAGCAGCCCACTACGCCAGAGCCAGAATGCTCGTGCCGGCCACCATTAGGACGACGGCGGTCAGTTTCCGGCTCGTAATTGGCTCATTGAAGAAGAGGCGGCCTAACACCACGCTGCCGAAGACCCCGAAAGCACGCTTCAAAGTTTCGATGACGGCAACCCAAAGCCATTGAAGCGCCACCATCTGGAGGGCCAAGGCCGCGACCGCAAAGGCGATCATGCCCACCTGCAGTCCCCTCGGCGCCTCAAACACCTTGGGGAGCTCACGGTGTTTTCCAAGCGCGAGCATCCAAGTTCCGAGAATCGCGGCGCTCCCCGCGGAAAGAAGGAAAGAATGCGAGGCCGGCGAGGCATGCGGGAGGGCCCGCTTATCGAGGGTAGTGGATAAGGCCCAGAGCACCGCCACCGCGATCATGAAAGGGGTGCCCCTCTCGTGCGTGACCGACTTCCACCAGGAGTCGCCGAGGTCGCTGTTGAGTACCAGAGCCCCGAGGACGACCAGAATAATCCCGGCCCAGTGCATTGGCCCAGGCACCTCCCCCAGGAGCGGGATTGCCACGAGCGCGCTGAAGACGGGAGTGAGCGACAGGAACGGCACGGTGCGACTCAGCGGCGAGAGCTGCACCGAACGCATGAAAAAGACGTTGGCGAAGGCGTTCATAGTCATCGAGGCCGCAGCGGGCGGCCAATAGCTCGCTTCGGTTACCCAGGTCTGATCGCAAGCCGCCCATGCACCCAGGAACGGCACCTGCCCAAGCAGCAGGAAGGCGGCAAGCGCAGACGGGGTGGCCTTCCCGGCCAGCGCCTTTCGAACCACATCGAGTGCGGCCCAGCAAAGCGCCGCCGCGACACCGAAGGAAAATCCCATCATGAACGAAGCCACCGCACCGTATCAGTCTCGCCCGGCGAACCCAACCAAAGCGCCAGCCTTTCGGGCCGCTGTTGCGCTGCCCCGGGGGCGACCTCATAGTGTTTAAGTCTTTGAAATTCTGGGGGCGACCGGTTTCGACGGGGATGTTGAAGGTTTGGTTGCGTGTCCGTCGGCCCAAGCACGACGCAAAAACGTTTGGGACGTACAACTGCCAACGATAACGCAGTTGCTCTCGCGGCCTAAGTAAAGCCAAGGGAGCCGTCGAAGTTAGAAGCTTGCCTGTGCTTCTAGCGGAGGCGTCATTTGAACGGGCTGGTCTATGCGAGTCGCGGTTCGGCGCAATGACGAGATGAAGAACCACTAGCGTTGGTGCGAGCCTGTTTGTGGGCGCAAATCAAGGCGAATTTCAAAACACAAACTACGCATGTAGACGTCATTCTGGACCATTTCCGGACGTGGGTTCGATTCCCACCGCCTCCACTACTTAAGACAAGTGATTGCTTAGGTTAGCGATTCCGCCGATCGCGAGTGACCAAATAGTGACCATCGTCGGGTCGGCTCGGCGCCGGTTCGTCGAGTTTGGCGACGGCGTCTTTGAGTCGTGACTCGCTCAAATGAGCGTAGATCATCGTCGCCTCGATGTTGGCGTGGCCTAAGAGCTCCTGAACCACCTTGAGCGGCTCGCCGCGCATCACGAGATGACTCGCGAAGGTGTGTCGAAGCACGTGCCACTGGATGGTGCGGTCGAGGCCCGCCTTTCGGCAGGCGCGAGGCAGCACCCGTTTGATCATGTCGCCGGTCAGTAGAGACCCGTCCTCCTGACAGAACACCAGCTCTCCGCGGAGGTGCCGGTGGTCTCTCAGTATCCGGACCAGGCTCGGCGGAATCGGCACCCGTCGAGAGAGCCCATTCTTGGGAGTCCCGAAGGTCCTTTTCCAGACGGACCGCTTCACGAAGATCTGGCCATTGACCAGGTCGACGTCCGTTTGCCGCAGGGCAAGCAGCTCTCCTAGCCGGAGCCCGGCCTTCAATGCGGTCGCAACCATCGGGCGGTACTCCGGGACGGTTGCGTCGAAAAGACGCTCGGCTTCCTCGAAATCGAGGAAATCGAAGTCGGCTCTCGGCGCCTTCATCCACTTGATGGTGGGCACCACCTCGATCACGCCCCACTCCTGAGCAGAGCGGAGTGCCCTCCGAAGGACCGAGAGCTGGTTGTTGATCGTCTTCGGCGACAAGCCCTTCGAGAGTTGCGCGCTCTTGAAGCGCTCGAGCTCTCGAACCCCGATTTCGGAGACTCGCCGCTTGCCGAAAAACGGCGAGAGGTGACAGCGGATGATCAACTCCTTCGAGTAGACCTCGCTCGGCTTGTTGTTCGTCTTCGCATACGTCTCGAGCCATTCCCTGAGAAAGGACTGGCACCTGGGCGCAGTGGCGCTCTCCTCGGACTTCGCAGTCTGAGGGGTCAACGGCTCGCCTTGCATCACGCGCTGAAGGAGGAGCCGTTCGTACTCCCTTGCGCCTCGTTGCGTATCGATCGGCGATTTCTTTCGGTAGCGTTTGCCTTCGTACCAGAAGTCGACCGTCCATCTTCCGTCTCGTTTGATGACCGTCATCGTCGGTTATTCCTCCGATGCGGACACCCGGTTTTCCTGGACGTACCGTAGCACGTCGGTCTTCAGGAATCGGACACGGCGGAGCACTCGAACGTGGGGGATATGCTTGCCGGAGATGAGCGCATAGACGCTCTTTTCGGAGATGCGCAGAAACTCGGCGAGCTCGGGGACCGTGAGAACATGCGGAAGCTCATCGGACCTCGGACGCGATGACGGCGCGCCCTCAACAGCCATCTGCGTCACGACGTGCGTCTTCCGGTAGCAAGCTGCCCCTCGCTGACGGCATCACGAATGATCTCCCCGAGGTCAGACTTGGTCGCGACGATCGGAATCGACAGGAGTCGCTCATCTCTTGGGGGCCAGGTCGCGGTCAGGGTCCATCATCGACTGGGATTTGTTCTGGCGTGAGGCCTGGCGGGCGTGTGCGCGGGCGGCGGATAAATCTGCTTGCCCTGGCCCAGGACCCTGACGGTCTCTTCCCGGTCTCGTTGGGTCGCTCGGGCAACGCCTGACCTCAGGAGCCTTGCGTCTCGGAGCCGAAGCGCTCTCGCAGTGCTCCTTGCAGTAGCGAAGAAACGACCGATAGGAGCCTGGAAACGGAACGCTCTTTTCGGAGTAGATTCGCCACACGCTCCTTCACGGAAAAGCCAGCCTTCAACCACGCCTCGATGTCCTCGAGTCGCTGAAGGAAGTACGGATACGGCGTTTTCTCGGCAGCCTTGCGTCGCAGCCCGGCCAAATTAGATCTCTCATCGTCGACCATCACTCTTATTATCGGTTTTGCCCCTCCGAAAAGTTGCGCTGGCAGAGCATCTTTTTTTCGCACGCGAAAAACCAACGGCAATTCCGACGGCCTGACGCCGGCTCTCGCGTGCTCGGCGCGACTTGGCGCTACTTGTCGCTACTTGGCGCTCGGAGTGCACTCGTTGTCACTCGCGCGACCTGTTGGCGTAACGCGACACTAGATGGCGCGCGCGCGACACTTGGTGTCACTTCTTGTCATTCTTGCCAGGGAGCGTCGCGGTTGTGACTGAAAGCGCCAGGTTGTGATTCACCGGCGACAACCAGCGTCAGTTAGGGACACGCTACCGGAGGGCAAGGCAGAGTTTTGGCAGACACCAAAACTGCAAGCGCTGCGCGCGAACGTCTTCGACGTTCGCGCTCCGCACTTGATTAGCACTGCTCAACGCCTTCGGCTTATTCGTACGTGCAAAACGAGATCGGCGCTGGACAAGCTTAGAGTGCGGCTTTCTATCTGCTCGTGCGAGGGTTGCGGCATTTCATCGGGGTGCGCGTAGGGGACGAGCATGTAGCCCGTCTGCGCGCCCTTGCCGAAGCGTCCGGATTCACGCACGGAGAAATCTTACGTCGCGCGCTTCTGAGTGCGGACATCCCAAGCGCGCGTGCGCGGCAAGAGGTTCAAGATCTCTTGAGGATTCAACGGGAGCAGAACCGCCTTGGTGGCTTGCTCAAGAAGGCGCTGACCGAGCGAGAGGAGAAAGTTTTACTCCGTCGCACGCTGATCGAGGTGGAACGCAATGCGGCCGAGCTCAGGCGCGTCCTCGCGCACCTCGTTCGTTCCCGATGATCATCACGCCGAAACAGTCCAGGGATTACAGCACGGTCTCCCGACTCTCGAAGCTGGTCCCGTACATGCTTCGAGGCAAGGGCGAGGAACGATGCACCTGGTACATGGCCGGGAACCTGGACGGCCTCGATCGGCAGAAGGACGCCGAGCTTGCAGTCGACGTCATGGAACTGCTCCAAGAGGGCAACGTGAGGGCCAAGGGCAACAAGACCTATCACCTGGTCATCTCGTTTCACCCAGAGGACCGGCGCCTCAGCTCTGCGGAGCTCGAGGACGTCGTTCGTCGCGCGGTGCGGGCGGCGGGGCTCGGAGAGCACCAATACGTTGCGGTTCGCCATAGCGACCAGGAGCACGAGCATCTTCACGTGGCGGTCAACAAGATTCATCCTCAAACGCTGAAGATCCATCACCCGTATCAAGCTATCGGCGCGTTCCAGGCGCTTTCGAGCGTCCTCGAAGAAGAGCTCGACCTGTACCGCGTCGACCGAACGAGAGGTCGTTCCCAGAGCTACCGGGCCCGCGACTTCGAGGCGCATCGGGGCATCGAGAGTTTTCCTCGCTGGGCACGGAGGAACATCGGCGAGACCAAGGCGCTTGACGGCATTGCGTCCTGGGCGGCTCTCCATGAAGAGCTGAAGAATTTCGGCGTCCGTTTGGTGCCGCGCGGGAACGGGTTGGCGATCGTGGATCCAACGAGATCGAATTTAGCGTGCAAGGCATCGGCCTTAGGACGTGGGTGGTCGAAGCAACGGCTCTGCGAGCGCTACGGCGACTTCGTGCCCGGCCCGGGCGCTGCCGAAATCGCACGCGATCAAGTCCACGTCTACGAGGAGCAGCCGCTCGCACGGACGCTCGATGTCGGGCTTTGGCGCGAGTACCGAGAGGCCCTCAACGCCGCACGGATTCACCGCACGGAGCTCCGCGAGGCGATGACCTGCAGGATCGACGCAGCCCGCGCGACGCATGGGGAGCGGTTCAAATTGAGGCATCACGCGATTGCGGCGATGCCCATCCCCGGGCGAGACAAGCGCAGCCTGTACCAAACGCTTTCGTTCGAGAGGAAGTGCGCCGAGCGCAGGCTGAGGGCGACCATTGAGGGGTGGCGGGCGGCAACGGTCGACACACACCCGGGCTCCTGGAAGCAGTTTCTGGCCGTACGGGCCGCACGCGGAGATCAGAGGGCACTCCGACGCCTCAACCGGCAGTTTCGAGGACCGGCGATTCGAAGCGGTGAGAAGCAGCTTCGCACCCTGTCTGTTCGCAGTCGCCGACGAGTAAGGGCCGCATCCTTCACAACCTCCCAGGTGGAGTACGCCTCCGAGAGTCCGCAGGGTCAATCGAGCTACTTGGCGAGGCCCGGGATGACGCGCTCGAACAGTTCGTGAGGGTCGCCAAGCAACGGTTCGGAACGAAATGCGTCACCCTACTCGGGTCCAGGGATGTCCAAGAGCGACTGACGAAGATGGTCGCCGAGCACGGTCTGGAGATCGATCAAGAGCGCCAGCGCTGAAGGTGGTCCAGCGTCGAGCGCGATCGACGCCTCCCGCAAGGCGGTTCTCATCCGATTCACTAGCCAAGTCCCGTTGGGTAGTCGGGCGTGAGAGCGGCAAGCGGTCAGGAAGATTGCCGAGAAGTCGCGTCCGGCGCATGCCAGCCTGGCGTAGTCGCCCGATCGCCAATTCGAATTGCCACCGGAGCAGAGACTCCTCGATCTACGGGCATGGAAGCGCCGCCATCATGCCGATAGAAGAACAGACACGTAACTCGGGGAATCGAAGATTCGTGAGATCAAGCCGAGCCCTCGCCGGGGAATTCCTGTGCCTCATCGCCCTGGTCGCGCTCATGGGCTCGGTCGGCACGCCGTATGCCGAAGCGCAGACCGACAGAAAGCCCCCTTCGCGGGCAGCGAAACCGGAGCTCCCGAAAGAGAAGCAGACGACCCTCGGGCTCTATGTGACGGCCAAGGAGGCCTACGAGAAATGGAAGGCGGCGCCGAAGAAAGCGACGGTTCTCGACGTCCGCACGCCTGAAGAGGTTCTCTTTGTTGGCCATGCGGCCATGGCGTGGAACGTCCCCCTCTTTCTTCAGACCTACGTGTGGGACGCAGAGCGGGGGAAGTTTCCGATGAAGCCGAACCCCGATTTCATCTCCCAGGTGAAGAAGATCGCCAAGCCAGGCGACACCCTCCTAGTCATGTGCCGGTCGGGCGGCCGCAGTGCGATGGCCGTCAACCAGCTCGCCGAGGCCGGCTTCAAACGCGTCTTCAACATCACCGACGGCATGGAGGGCGATTTGGTCACGATCCCGATAGCGTGTATCGGGGCCAACGAATGAAGAATGGTTGGAAGAACTCGAGGCTACCGTGGACGTACGCGCCCACTCCAGACAGGATGATGCTCCCCAAGATCCGTTAGGCCGACCGAACTCCTCTGCTGGTTACCCGAGCCGCGTGCCTTCTGTCTCGAATTCGGTGACACTCGTCGCCCGTTCGAGACGGACGGCTCTCAGCACCAGGTTACGTGGGCTGGCTTTGGCGTGGGAATCCGATGGTACATCTCGGCTGGATATCCAATCAAGCACGTCCCATGCGGGATGTAGCCTTCCGGATCCCGAGCAACCTGGTCAGGGGCGGATAGCCCTGGCCAGCGGTGTTGATACTGCCGGTGAACGTGGTTCCCAGACCGAGTCCGGGCGCCGCAATCTGAATGTGGGCTAAGGCAATCATGGCCGCCGGAGGGGCCGTCCGCTCGTCTTTCGGAGCACAGGCCATGATGATGCAGGGCGCTCCCCGGGCAATGCGATCGGTGCCGCTGTCCCACGCTGAGACGAACATCTCCAGATTGGCTTCCGCATAAAGAGCCGGGTTCTTCTCCTTCACGGCCTTCATCCAGTCGATGGTCATCTCGGCGACCTGATGGACCTTCGCCAGATCGCTGACCACGAACCAGTGGATCACCTGACGGTTCGCACCGTTCGCGCCCAGCGGGCCACATCCAAAAGCTCCAGGACTTTTTCCTTTTCGACGGGTCGC
>CAVOVB010000007.1:0-435813 GCA_963699755.1 uncultured delta proteobacterium | reverse complement strand
TTGAGATACGTTTCGCGCCGAGATGACGACAGCATCGCGAATAGCCATCCGTTTATTTCCTGTTTGTCTGGCCTGCGTCATGACTGTGGTCTTGCTGTCGAGTTGTACGAAGGTCGGTCCCAAATCGATCCGCAAGACGCGCTTCGACTACAACTCGGCCATCATCGATACCCGCAACGAGCAGATGCTCGCGAACCTCGTCCGACTCCGCTATCGCGACACCCCCTATTTCATCGAAGTGTCGAGCGTCGCGACCCAGTACGTGCTGGGTATTGCAGGCTCGGCATCGGTAGGCGGAATCGGTGGGCCGGACAATAAGGCAGTGGGAGGCGTTGGGGGCGACGTGTACTACGAAGACCGACCCACCATCACGTACACGCCGCTTCAAGGCGAAACGTTCGTGAACCGCCTGTTGTCGCCCGTACCGATGGGGGCGATTGTGCTCCTCAGTCACTCGGGTTGGCGGTTCGAACGTCTCCTGCGCTGCTGTGTCCAACGGATCAACGACGTGTGGAACGCGCCTACTGCGGCTGGGCCGACGCCTGATCTCGCGCCGGACTTCGAGCGATTCGTCGAAGTTGCAACACTGTTCGACGAAATGAGCCAGGCCGACGCGTTGGATTTGCGTTACCGGCGCCTCGGTCCCGAAGAGCCCCTCGACACGATCCCGCTCGGGGACCCAGAGACGCCCTTTGTGATGACCCTGGTATTCGGGGACGCTCCCGAGATCGCCGAGCAATCGAAACGCTTGAAAGAGATTCTGGGTATCCGGTCGGACCTCAACGAGTTCTTCTTGACGACGAACCCGACCTATCGCTCGCCTCGCGAAATCGGCATTTTGCCGCGCGCGCTCATCGGCGTGATGAGCTATCTCTCGCAGGGCGTCGAGCCGCCCCCGCAGGACGTCGAAGCCGGCAAAGTGACGGTGACCCGATATCGCGACGGAACCGAGTTCGAATGGCGAGAGCTGACCGGCGCGGTGTTTCGGGTCGCCTCGAGCGACCAGGTCCCAAACGACGCCTTCGTCCGTGTGGAGTATCGCGGGACCTGGTTCTACATCGAGGACTCGGACCTCAACTCGAAGTCGACGTTCAACTTGCTCGATCAGCTCTTCCAACTGCAGTCCGGGAACACGAGGAAAGCCGGGCCTGTGCTCACACTGCCACTCAACTGACGAAGCGCCTGGGCCCTTTAGTCTTACCCACTAAGCTAGCGCCACGGAGCAATCTGCAATGACCGAACGTCTGCTTTTCACACGACCGTCTTCGCGAATCAGTGTTGTATTCATCCTGGCGGCCCTCACGGTACTGACTCTTCCGCTTGGTGCGGGAGCCGGCGAAAGCGGCGGCCCTGAAACGCACCCGCTCGAGCCACCCGATGTCTCCTCACCCGAAGCGACGCTGAACACGTTCTTGACCGAGGCCACGGCCGCGATTGAGGCATCCTACGAGGGAAAGCGAGAGGCGGTAGGGGCCCACCGCGACCGCCTGTTTCAGACTCTCGAGGTCGACCGACCAAGCAGCGAGCCCGAGCTTCGCGCGTTGGTCGAGTCTTCACTTTACCTTTTCGAGATTCTCATTCGCATCGACATTCCGGCTCGCAAGGAGATTCCGGGTCCGGACCTCGATCCGGAGCGCATGCCTGCGTACTGGACGATTCCCCCTACCGAGCTTCGCATCGTGCGGATCGACTCGGCTGTCGGGGCACCGCCGCAGTATCGGTTCTCGGCCGAGACAGTCGCGCGCCTGCCGGAATTTTTCGAAAGAGCAAAATCGCTGCCCGTCAAGAAACGCTTTGCGAAGTTCGACGGCGTGCAGGAGAAGTATCGCCTTCAGCCAGGATTCGCGGCACCGGCGTTTTTTCATCGTGCGGTCGAAGCGCTGCCACCTCGCTGGTTTATGACCTTGGGTGGCGTCCCGCTCTGGAAGTGGAGCGCGCTGACCATCCTCGTTCTCATGGGCCTGATCTTCTTCAGCCTGACCTACAGATTGACCGGATTCATCGCCGACCGGGAGCGATCGACCTCGAGCGTGACTGCGCGGCTCCGCGCGCTTCGCCCCGTCGTCGCCATCGCGTTGATCGCATTCGTACAGCGGGGGGTCGCCGACTGGATCCGTCTCACAGGCGCTGAGCGAGCGGTGACCATCGGCCTGCTCTCCGCGCTCGGTCACCTCGCGGCCATCTGGTTGCTGTTCACGGTCGCAAGGCTCGTCGCCGACGCCGTCATTCACGTGCGTGACATGAGAGCCTATGCCCTCGATGCCCAACTCGTGCGTCTGATTTCCAAGCTCGGTGCCGTGCTGCTCACGGTCTATGTGCTGATGAGCCTGGCAGAAAGCCTCGGTGTGCCTGTGGCCCCCATGCTCGCCGGGCTCGGCGTCGGCGGCTTGGCGGTCGCGCTTGCGATACGCCCGACACTGGAGAACGTCATCGGAGGCTTCATCCTGTTCGCCGACGCGCCAGTCCGGGTCGGCGAGTTGTGTCGATTTGGTGACACGCTCGGGACGGTCGAGGCGATCGGCCTGCGTTCGGTTCGGGTGCGCGGACGCGATCGCACGGTGATCACCATCCCGAATGCCGACTTCTCCCAGCTCGAGCTCACGAACTTGTCGCGCCGAGATTCCATCCTGCTACAGACCACCCTCCAGCTTCGCTACGAAACCACGCCCGACCAATTGCGACTCGTCCTCGTACGGTTACGCGAGCTCTTGATCCAGCACCCCAAGGTTTTGCGCGATCCGGCGCGCGTACGATTCGTGGGGTACGGTAGTTCGTCACTCGATGTCGAGGTCTTCGCGTACGTCGCGACTCAGGATCGCAACGAGTTCTTCGCGATCCAAGAAGACGTGATGCTGCGCATCAAAGACATCGTGGAAGACGCAGGCTGCGGCTTTGCCTTCCCCTCTCAAACCCTCTACCTGACGCAGTCTGAAGACCCCGATCCGGAGCTCGCCAAGGCTGCCGAGGCGGAGGTCGCGCGCTGGCGAGACGAAAACCGCCTGCCGTTTCCCGATCATGATGCCGACATCCGCAGCGAGCTCGCCGACACACTCGACTACCCTCCCAAAGGCTCGGGCACGGAATGAAGCGTGCCGTACACGACCTCACCCGGGCTGGCGTCGAGCACGACTCTTGCCGCCTTTTCCCAACGAGCTCGGCAGTCGCAGCCGCCGACGGATGACGGCCGAACGCCACCTGGGTGGGGTCGTTTCAACTGCAGTCCGGAAACGTGAGCAGTCGCGGGCCTCTTAGCCCCTGGGGACAATTCTAAGCGCCGAATTGCGCGGTACTCAATGTTGTGTCGATTTGCGGCGCACTCTAGACCGCAGTTGGCTCGCCAATCTGCGTCTCCACTCCGTCTCCTCGCATCTCACAACTCTCTTTCTTCGTTGGAACGGCCTAGCTCCCGCTCTGGTCGCTGTAGAATTCGAATCGCACGGGCGTCGCGCTGCGCGGCGCGACTGGCGACGAAATGACGCCATGTGCCAGGGTGCGGAGTCTTCTGAATCGCCTTCCGTTGGACTGCGAGCTTCCGCTTGAGGGCCCGGGATTCGATGGCTCGGCGGAGCGCCAGTTGTTGTGAAAGCCGTTTTCGGTCGCGGCCCGACACGGGTAGGGCGGCGAGGAGACCTCGCTGGTTTCGATACTTCTCTTTGAGCCGCCGACGCTCGCGAGAGGCGGTGTCTCGGTAGCTGCTCCAGGCGTGTCGGCGCTGCCTTCGGGCCTGGTCGAGAGACTGCTCGTATTCCTTCCACAAGCCCTGCGGCGCGATGGCCGGGGCGGGGGAGTATCGCAGGGTCGCGGTTCTTGCGGCTTCCAGCTGATGCCCTGGCGTTGGCTGGAAGTCTCCGAACCGTTTGCAGAGGCGGGGCTTGCTGAGCTGGCGATCTACAAAAGAGGCCTTCACTCGCATGCCTTGCTCGACGTCCTCGAAGACGAGGCCGTTGCCATGCGGGCGAAGCACGACACCAAGACTGGCGCACACGTCGTGAACATCGTCCCAGCTCCGCAGCTGCCCGGCTCGAAGTGCGGGACCTAGCTCGTTCCGGGCCCAGCGAGCAAAGCTGTCGATCCCGTGCTGAGCTTCGTGGTCCGCTGCTCTCTGCGGGACTTTCTCACGATCGCGCACCTTGGACTGAAGCGGCGTGAGTCCGAGCTCTCGTTCGAGCGCACGGCCCGCGGTGAAGAGCTTCTGGTGATCCCAGGCTGGCGAGTGAATGCGAAAGGTCTCCGGATGAATCTTGTGGATGGCCACGTGCACGTGTTCGTGGTCTTTGTCGTTGTGACGGGCGGCGATGTACTGGTGACCGGCAAACCCCAACGTCTCCACAAGGTTTTCCACAACACGCCTGAGCTCGTTCCCGTCGAGGCTTCGGTCCTCCGGGTGAAGCGAGACGACGAGGTGGTAGGTACGGTTGCTGCCCGCGCGGGTGTTCTGCGCGTTCACAGCCTCGACGAGTCGGCACGCCAGCTCGAGGTCACGGGTCCCGGTCACGCCAGGAAGATTGGCAGCCAGGAACCAGGTCGCTCGCGGCTTGTCGCTTCGACCTCGAATGTAGCGCGCGAGCTGACGAAAGCCTTTGTTGCTTGCCGATGCACGTTGGTGCCGGACAATCACCGACGGCCCGCTAGCCGCTCCACCGCTCGACGGACTTGGATGATGGAGTCGAGGAGCTCGAGGTTCAGCCTGTTGTGGCTCGATCGATCAGAAACGCCCTCTCGGATGGCGAGCTTGAGGAGGCCGCCGATGCGGTTGAGGTCGGCGTGCACCCGTGCAACCTCGGTGAGCGCCTGTGCATCGATGGTGCTTTTCAGGCGAGCACCCACGAGACATCGACGGAGCACCTCTGCACGCGAGTGGCTGGTTTGCTGGGCGAGGGTATCGAGCCGACTGAAATCTTCCTCATCGACACGGAACGAGACGATTCGTGACTTCGGCTTCCGTGCTCCGCCGCCTTTCACTTCGTCCCTCCCTTTGTGTGTTCGCGTTCCGCACCCACCCCGACGGCCAGAACAACGCTCGCAAGCTCCAGCGCACGCCTCACGGCAAACTCGGGTGGCCCGTCGAGCACTGCGCGGGCACCCGCAACCAGCTCCGAGTGCAGCACGAGGTTCGCAAACTCGCGCAGCACCAACATTGGGATTTCGCCGCCGTCCGCTACCCGATGAAGTAGCGCGGCGGCAGCCCGACGGACGTCGTCCATGGGCACAACCCCCTTTTCATTCCGGTCACCGTGACCGAAATGAGTGCTTCGGGGACACTCGTTGACGTCTTCTGGCCGCGGGCCATGTGGAGTTTCGCTTAGAAAAAGCGGGGCATTTGGGTTCTGGTCTTGCAACCTAAATCCAGCGCGTCTGCCAATTCCGCCACCCTCGCTTGTGGTGTGATTTCGGAGGGTTAGCACTTCGACAGCATGGTTCAAATCGGCCAATTTCGAATCGGTGACCGGAATGGTGACCGGAATTCCGGGGCGCGCGTTCAAAACGGCGCGCGATTGCCATTCCGGCAGTGCCGCGATCAGCTTGGCAGCGCGATCGTTGCTTCGATAGCCCATTGCAAATAGTTCACAAGTGAACTAAATTAGGGATGTGGTGAAAAAGCGGATTTCCGAGCTGGACGACATCCCCGAGTACGCCTCTTGGCTGGAGGTGGTGAAAACCTACATGAAGTGCCAGCGGCTTTTGACCGCGCGACTGGCGCTCCTCGACCTCAGCATCGCGCGCTACGAGGTCCTGCTGGCCATCGCTCGCGACGAAGGCCTCTCTCAAATGCGCCTCGCCGACCGGCTCCTGGTGGCGAAAAGCAACGTGACGGCCCTGTTGCAACGTCTCGAAGCGCTCGGGCTCATCAGGCGGGAAAGCGACCCGGACGACGCGCGCGGATACCGTGTCTACCTCACGCGCAAAGGGCGAGCCGTCCTCAAGAAAGGGGTCCGCGAGCAGGCCGAAGTCGTCAAGATCATGATGGAAGGCCTCAGCGCGCAAGACGCTCGCGTGTTTGGGCGGGTGATGCGCGGCGTGGGCGGAAGGCTAGACGAGGCGCTGTCCTCAATCGCTTGAACCTCTTTCGGGCGCAACCTCAGACGGCTCCCTTCGGAAGCAGGGGAAGTCGAGATGACTTTGTCTTCGTCGAACAGTTTTCACCTGCCGTGGCCGCGCAAACGCGATGCGGGCCGCGTCATGATACACTGCCGGCATGAGGATGCGGGACCACCACCGGCGAGCCATCGACCGCCTGGCCGACGCCTACCGCGACGATCCGTGTTTCCGTGGGCTGATCATCGGGGGCTCTGTCGCGAAAGGCTACGCCCGCGAGGATTCGGATGTAGACTTCCTCATCATTGCGACCGACGACGTGTTCGAGCGGCGCCTGGCCGAGCGCGATCTGTTTATCAATCGCAAGGACCTCTGTGACTACGATGGCGGGTACGTCGACGGCAAAATCATCAACCTCGCGTACCTCGACGACGTAGCAGAAAAGGGAAATGAACCTTCCCGCGCAGCCTTCGAGGGTGCCTTCTTCGCCTACTCGCACGTCTCCGGCCTGGATGCCCTTCTGCAACGCATTCCTGTCTATCCCGAGGCCGGGCACGATGAGCGCATCAAGGCCTTCTACAGCATGGCGTTCATTCAGCATTGGCTCATCCACGAGGCTGAACGCCACGACAATCGCTACACGCTGACGCGAGCGGTCAGTCAGCTCGCACTATTCACGGGCCGGTTGTTGCTGGCGCACAATCGAAGGCTCTTCCCGTACCACAAGTGGTTGCCCAGGGCCCTCGAATCGGTGCCCGAAAAGCCCAGCGACCTGATGCTGTGTTTCAACGACTTGCTCGATGAGCCCAGTGGTGACCATGCCACCGCCCTGTTCGAGCGGGTCCGCGGCTTCAAGGAATGGGGCGTGAGCGACCTCGAAGCCTACACCTGGTTCATGACCGACGTGGAGTGGAGCTGGATGTCTGAATGCATGCCGATGGAAGACTGGTAGCTTTGCTGGCTGCCCAGGGTTGTGTCGACCCCTCTCTTGGCCCATCGGGCTCAAGATGCGCGCCGATGTCAAACCCGGATAGAAGCGTCGGGCGGTTCTCCCAGTTTGAAATGTCGGGAAGGGGGCTCGACGGGCAGAGGGCGGCGACCGGTTTGGGAGGCGTGGGCCGGTGGGGTGGCCGGTGAACTGGTGTTTGCCCTTGCTGTGGGCAGGGCGGTGCGGCAGGGCCGAGCAGGGCGTCGGCCATCGGGGATTCGGGGCGCTCGCGCGTCGTTTCGGCCGGAGATCGAAGCCAAACGTGAGCTTGGCTTGCCCTGGACGGGGTGAGCCCGCAGAGCGTCGCGCAAGGGCTCGAGGAGGCCCACAATGGTCAATCGAACCGCGATCATCCTGCGCTACAAGGATCCCTTCGTGCGGTGGATCAACGAAGCGGACCCGCACGACGACTCCCCCGATATCCAGGTAGGCCAGGATGAGCAGACCGTGTACTTGATCCACCCCATCACGTACCCCGAGGATGTCGAGGAATGGATCGCGCTGAACCACGAGCTGCTGTTCGAAAGCGAGCTCGAAAGCTGGTACACCGACGAGGCCCTTTGGCCGAAGAACCGAACGCTAGCGCTGTTCAAAGAGTGGGTGCACGTCGAGTATCACAGCCGCGTGGACGACCTCGTCGATGCTCCGCTCATCGATGACGAAGCCTCCTAGGACGGCTTGTGCACCCGCTCTACCGGTAGGCGGCGAACTTGTTCCGGATGAGTCTCTTGTCCCGTTTGGTCTTGGCTGACGCCAATCGAGTCGCTTCGAGCTCCTCGTGTTGCTGTTGCTTGCGGATATGCTCGAGCGCAGCGCCGAGCAACTTGTTCTCGACGATGGCGCCCTGGCTGACACGCCGATCTTTGTCGAAAGCACAGGCCGAGAGCTCCTTGCCTTCGAAGCGAATGAAGAGCGCACCATCCTCGAGCTCATGCACGGTCACGTGTTTTCCGGCGGCGCGTTTCGCCGCCTTCGACGGCTCTAGAAGATACATCGTGCGCTTGAAACGAAACGTGAGATTGCGCGTCACCTTCCGCGTTTCCTGCCAGGTGAAGACGTCCTCGAGGATGTCCTGGGGCAGAAGGGCTCGATGTGCGTCATGATCCACGCGCGGCATGCGGCCGAAGCGCCGATTGTAATCCGCCATGAATTGCGGGAGAAAGGCATTGGCTTCCTCGATGCTGCACACGCCCGCGAGCCGAAGCTCTTTGACGAGCCGGTCTTGGAGCGTTTGGTGCGCCCGCTCGACCCGGCCTTTGGCGGCTGGGGTATTGGCGCAGATGACGTCGATATTGAGGTCGCTCATGGCGCGGCCAAACTGCGTGAAGCCGTCGCCGGCCTTGGGGCTCCTCGCATGGACGCGGAACACGCCGGCTTTGTCGCTGTACAACGCCACCGGTTTTCCGTGGCGCTCGAGATAATTTCGAGTTGCCTCGAAGTAGCTGAACGCCGATTCCGATTCACGCATGTGCAGCTCCATGAGCATGCCGGTGGCGTCGTCCACGTAGACGAGCAGCACGGCACGAGGACCACGGTCTTCAAACCAGGGATGGTCGCAACCGTCGATCTGAATGAGCTCGCCGTAGCAATCCCGTCGATGCCGCGGCTGCTGGACACGTTTCTTTCGCTCGGCGCGGGTCATCCACAGACCGTCGTCGATCATCCATTGGCGCACCGTTTCGACCGACATCGGGAAACCGTGAAGCTCCGTGAGCTTCTCGTGCGCCAACGTGGGTCCGAAATCCGAGTAGTGGCGTCGGATCATCCCGAGCGCCGTCCCTCGAATCACGTCGTCGTAGCGATTGTTTCCTGGGCTGCCGCGCTTCTTGGAAGCCAGACCGGCGGCACCGTCGCGCTTGTAGGACGCGTAGAGCCGCTCGATCTGCCGGACGCTTAGCTGCAGGGTCAATGCCGCTTGTCGCTGCGTCATGCGACGCTCGGCGATTTGCCGCATCACTTCGGCACGCTCGATCTCGCGCCGGCTCATGAGAACGAGCTCCGTATCCATGGGTGGGGTCTGAACCCGACATTTGAATCTGGCACAGACCCGACATTTCTATATTGGCCTTACAGATGTCAAACCCGGATAGAAGCGTCGGGCGGTTTTCCAAGTTTGAAATGTCGGGTAGGGGGCTCGACGGGCAGAGGGCGGCGACCGGTTTGGGAGGCGTGCGTCGAACTGTGGAGTCTTCCCATTTCTTTGCGAGCACGCTAACCTCCAATCCGTGCGTTTCGCGGGAGTTCTTTCGTTGCTGATCGGCTTCGCTCTCCTGAGCGGGCTTTCGCAGTGCGAGAGCCCGACCTGCTACGACTTCGACGAAGAGGGGAACCGGTTCGAGTTTCCGTGTACGACGTGCGCAGAGCGGGATGACAATCCTTGCACCGCCGACGCGTGGAACATCGAGCCAGGTCTCACGTGCTCACTCGACCAGCAGCCCGTGCTCGAGAACGGGACCGAGTGTGACCTCGATGGCGAGCCCGGCATCTGCATCGACAGCGTGTGCGAGCCCAAGCCCACGCTGGCCGCTGGAACGTGGTCGACGACCTGGGCCGCGACGAAGTTGAACGGTTTCGGTGACGACGGTTGCACCTTCTTCCCCACTTCGATTGGCCCGGTTACGTTCGGGGCCTCGTTGACCCTGGAGGTGGTATCGGATGGGTCGGGTAGCGCCACACTTTCCTACATCGTCCGATTCGAAGATCCGCTCTTCATCGTCCTCCAGGACGCGGGAGAGTCGGCGTTGTTTTCTGCCTCGACGGCGATCGGACACGCCAACGTGTCGGAAGCGACGACGACGCTCGATCCGAGCTTCGTCGGAGCCCCTCTTGGTGCGGCGTTTTTTAGCGACCCCACTCGCTTCGAATACTCCACCGTGCTTGGTTCGCTGACGGAGGTCACCCTCGAGCTTTCCCCGACCTCCTTCGACCCTGTCGTCATCAACTGGTCGGGTGATTTCCTGTTTGAGCTCACGCTCGACGGCATGCCGCTCGGCGTCTGGAGCGACGAAATCTGCATCTTCGAAACCGTAGGCCCCGACATCGAGATTCCCGTGATCCCCGCGAACTAGGGGCGCGGCTCTCCCACGAACACCTCGCCTTCATAACAAGCCGCGACTATGAAGTGGCGGTAGTCGCTCCCTTAGCTCATCGGGCTCAAGATGAGTGCCGAATTTCGCGGCACTAGTCAAGATGTAGCGACCGACTCCGATCGCAGACCGTAGTTTGCGCTGCGAATCGGAAAAGACCGTAGCGCAGAGCTACATACGAAGGGAGTCGGTCATGTCGAACCATACAGCAAGCTGGACGTACGTGGGACTGGATGTGCACGCGGACACGATCACCGTGGCGGTGGCGGAAGGAAGCAGCCGTGGTCGTGGTCGCGGGGTAGGGACGATTCCGAATCAACCCGATGCGATTCGCAAGGCGATGAAGAAGCTCGGCAGGGCGAAGTCGCTTCGCGTTTGCTACGAGGCGGGACCGACCGGCTATGCACTGTACTGGCAGCTGCATAAGATGGGCCTCGCGTGCGAGGTGATTGCGCCCACGTTGGTGCCGGTGCGGGCAGGCGATCGCATCAAGACCGACAAGCGCGATGCGCTCAAGCTGGCGCAGGCTTACCGGGCAGGCGAACTGACTCCGATCTTTGTGCCGGATGCCGAGCACCAGGCGTTGCGCGATTTGGTTCGTGCTCGAGAGGCGGCCAAGAAAGACCAGCTCCGTGCTCGGCACCGGCTTAGCAAATTCTTGCTTCGCCTGGGCCGCCGTCGAGATACGCAGAGCAGCGCCTGGGGCCAAGCGCATTGGCGATGGCTCGATTCGCAGGTGTTCGACCATGCGGCGCAAGAGGAGACGTTTGTGGACTACAAAAACGAAGTGCAGCATGCGACCGAGCGCGTGGCGCGGCTCGACAGAGCGATTGACCGCGCGGTCGAGCAGGCGCCTCCACGGATGCAAGAGCTGGTCCTGGCCCTGCAAAGCCTTCGCGGGGTGGCGATGCTTACCGCGGTGACCGTGGTGAGCGAGGTCGGTTCGTTTGAGCGATTTCCCAGCGCCCAAAAGTTCATGGGCTACCTGGGTTTGGTCCCGAGCGAACACTCCAGTGGCGGCCGCCGGCACCAGGGTGGCATCACCAAGACGGGCAATGCGCATCTTCGCCGGGTCTTGGGGGAGTCGGCGTTCTGTGGACGTCTTCGGCCTCGCCGCAGTCCAAGCCTCAAGCGGCGCCAGCAAGGGCAGAGTCAAGCCATTGTCGACATGGCGTGGGAGGCGCAAAAGCGTCTCTACCGAAAACACGGGCGAATGAGGATCCGAGCCAAGTCTCACCAGGTCACGGTGACCGCGATGAGTCGAGAGCTCGCCGGGTTTGTGTGGGCCGTGGGGCGGCAGCGCGAAGCCGAGATGAACACGCCGGGCCCGCCTGTTGAACGGTTCAAAGAAGCTGGCAAGCATCCCCACGGGAAGGACAAGCCTCGAAACATTTATGCGATAGGCACGGCCGTGCCCAACTCGCGCCACTAGTCTGAGCGAGCTCCCGACGGATGATGACCATGTCGGCGGCCTTCGGGCCGATCCACGAATATCAGATTGATCAACCGTCGCTTTGTTCGCCAGCTTCTTTGAGCCGTTCAACCAACTACAAAGGACACTAAGGACACAAAGGAAACCCCATCATCTCTGTTGACCGGTCGCTACATATCAGCTGACGGAGCACGGGAGCCCCGGGCTCGCCAACATTGCCCGAATCGCGATCCTTGGCTTGGTGCTCGCCATGGGCCTGAAGGCCATGGGCCTGAAGGCCGTGGGCCTAGCCGACAACATCGTCAGCATGGCGTTTGGTTTCACCCTGGGCAGCGTTGCCGTTGCGGCCGCGCTCGCGTTCGGGCTCGGCGGTCGCGATGCTGCCAAGTCCATCGCCGACGACTGGGCTCGGAAAATCAAGGAACGATAGTTTCCTCAGGACCAGCCATTGCGCGACGCCGACACCGGCGCCGGGACAGACTCCCAGGATGAAATACGCAAGTATTCCTTGAAGGGGATCGATCCCAAGAACGGGCTCAGAAGCACTGGCCGCTACGAAGCCCAATAGCAAGCCCGCAAACCAGGCTACGGAGCTGGCCAACGCCCAGCGCCGCCAGAACTTCCAGCCAACCTGGCCCCCATCAACTGGCATCACGAGCCTCCCCACCATCGGTGTACGGAGAACGGGCGACAGGGGCGAAATTCCTGATCAACCCGAACAGGGGGCTCACCTGATTCCAACAACCGTGCAACTTCGAGCGCGTATTGTCGATTTCGTCACGCTTCCGGCTCTGTCCCGACTACTCCTCCTGTGGAACAGTCCCCGGTTCAGGAGGCGCGGGAGCCAGTACGCATGTCTCGTTCGATTGGGTGGCAAGCTTTAGGACACCGGGACCGGAGAAGACCGGATGGACGAACGTGGCTCCAGACTCGGGTCCGCCCCAGGTCCCACAGTCGTGCGTCGTCTCTCCGATTTCGAGGGCTCGCACGACGTTGCTTCCGTCAAAATCGAGGCGAATCGCCCCATCGGGCAGACTCTCGGCGACACTGAGCATTGCGGACTCCCCTATCGCGGGCTGTTGAAGCGTCACCGACCCTCCATGGACCGCGACGTCGCCAGTGCCTAGCGCGGTTGGTGACGCGACGATCAAGTCTGCGGACTGAACGGTTACGCCTCCAGAGAAATCGTTGTGACCATTCAAGACAAGCCGTCCGCTGGCGAGACGAAGACCGCCCTTGCCGGTGAGATGGACTGGCGCATCCCCATAAGAGGCACCGTCGAACTCAGAGCGAGAGTTCTCGAAGACGCGCACCAGCAGAGCACCTCCATCATCCGAAATCGCCTCGTCGAGAGAAATGCGCGCGTGCAGGCGGGCAGCACGTGCGAGCACTGGGCGATATTTCTGTCTGGGGCCCAGACGCCGCTGCAGGACGTGCCCCTCTTTGCTGAGGGCGAACCAAATCGTGCCGGTGCCCACCCCACCAGCTCTTGTACGAGGATGAGGACGAAACTCCGGCAAGGAGTAACGCGCTTCCCCGTTCTTCCTAGAGTCCGGATCAAAGTGAACGGTTGCGCTCGAGTCGATCACTGGCACGGCGATGACTTTCGCCGCGTCCTCGCGAAGCGTTCCGCGGCCATCGTAGCCCTTGGTGGCCGGATCGACCACGGTTGGCGGACCCACCACGACGAAGACGTGTCCAGTATCGGTGGGCTTGGGGCGGCTTTCATCGGATGGCTTGGCGTAGCGTCCCATCGCGTAGGCACCGATATCGCCCGACTGCAGGTATTCGAAGTTCGGAACGGGCTCAAAGCCGGTCGCGTTCGCCTGCTCACCCCGGAAATGATGGGTGACGACGAATGCTCGCGCCCATGGTCTCCGACTTTCCCGCAACACGAAGTCCTCGGAATAGACGCGGTTGTACTCATGCCGTTTCCGCTGCGACTGCAGGACGGCTTCATGGAGAGGCGAGACCGTGTTGAGCGCGAAGCTGAGCCAGCCGGAGCAGTCGGTCGACGCGAGCATGGAGTGTGCGTCGGTCGACTCCAGTTGA
The DNA here is from genome assembly GCA_963699755.1 of uncultured delta proteobacterium. Classification (GTDB taxonomy): domain Bacteria; phylum Myxococcota_A; class Polyangia; order Polyangiales; family Houyiibacteriaceae; genus SG8-38. The sequence continues at coordinate 422,219 of CAVOVB010000007.1, read as the reverse complement.
ATATGTGGCTCGCCGAGTGGCTCTCTCCGGCCCAAGAACCTCTGGTGACTATAGCTGTTGCTCGCAGGCGGCTTCGCGTCGCCGTCGTTTAGCGCCTTGATCACTGAAGTCGAAAACCGGACCATCTCATCGGGCAATTGCCGGGACGAGTCGATCGTCGCAGCGCGTGCCCCTCCCTCCTCGACCACGGTTGCTCCGCGGTCCGTCGCAGCGCCCGATGCGAATAGCAGGAGTATCGCAAGACGTGTTCTCAATAGCACGAGTGGTTCCCTGTTCCCCGGGGCGAATACCCGGCCATCGAACAGGATAGGTGGATGAACGGCGTTCACCAAAATCTCCGATATTTCAGCGCCAATTGTGCCAATTTCTATGGACCCATGACGGTCGGCTGCGCGCGAACACCCCGACCCATTCCTCTCCGGCATGTGGTCAGGTACACACACCCCGACGCCTCAAGGGCCGGTGTCGTGGCCTGCCCCCCAAAGCCCGCATCATCGGGAAGCTCAGACCTGCCCTCCTGCCGAAGCGATCGAAGTACTCCGACATTCCCTTCCACAGCAGGCGGGAGACCGCCATCTTCGGAAATTTCTAGACATCCCTCGCAGGCTGTCAACACCCCCTTGATCCGCTCCGATGGATGATTACTCATCCATGAGAAGCGCCTCTTACGAGGCATCACGAAAGGAGGTTACACGATGTTGACACGATGGAATGAGCTGGGCTTCGGAGGTCTCGACCGCGAGCTGTCGGCACTGAACGACCTTCGAAACCAGATGGATCGTCTCTTCCTCGACTTCGAGCGGGGCTGGGACGGGGGCCGCGATGCACGCGCGCAGGGCGGCACGTTCGCCGGCTCGGCATGGCCTCGCATCGCGCTCTACGACTCCGGCTCAGAGCTTCGGCTCCGCGCCGAGGTGCCGGGGGTTTCGGAGAAGGATCTCGACATCTCCATGGAGCAGAGCTCGCTGACGATCCGTGGCCAACGCATGAGCGAAGTGCCGGAGGGCTACTCCGTGCACCGACAGGAGAGGGGCAACCGCTCGTTCGCGCGAAGCTTCACACTCCCCTGCCGCATCGACGCCGAGAAGGCCACGGCCAACCTGAAAAACGGGATTCTCGAAATGACCTTGCCGAAGGTGGCCGAGGAGCAGCCGCGGCAAATCCAAGTGAAGGTTTCGTAACCAAGGGAGGTGAGACGATGACTACTCAAGCCACTGCCCTGACCCAACGTCAAGCGACTAGTCTCGACCAGCCAGAGGAAGCCCAGGTCGTGACCGTCACACCGCCGGTGGACATCTACGAGAGCCAGGACGAGATCCTGGTCGTGGCGGATTTCCCGGGCGTGCCGAAACATGCGCTCTCAGTGCGGCTCGATCGTTCCGAGCTTCTCATCGAAGGAACGCAGGCCGCACCCGAAGGGCAAGCCGAAACCCGCGCTCTTGCGTTCTCGCGCGTATTCCGAGTGCCAAACACAGTGGATCCGAACGGCGTGAGCGCCGAGCTCTCTCAAGGAGTGTTGCGTGTCCATTTGGCAAAGTCGGAAGCCGCCAAGCCAAAGCGCATCGAAGTCCGCGGCTCCTAGCTCGAACGGAGCGCGATGACGAGGTGAACGATAAACAATTTCATCGAGCGCATGCGCAACGCGATTCGCCGTACGGCCGATCGCGTGACTGGACAGCACGTGCCCGTGGCGAAGAGCCCAGCGACAAACCGCTGTGGGGAGAGCGGCTCGGTGAGGATTGGTATCGTTGCTTCTCGCTCCCTGACTACCTCGACGCCAACGAGGCGCGGGCGGCCCTGCGCGGCGGCGTGCTGACCATTCAAATCCCCAAGCAAGCAAGGCCCGCACCCGTGAGCGTTCCGGTCACCGCGACCTGAATGCCAGCGGTTGCACTGGCGGCGGGCCGCACTCCTGTGCCTTCAAAGCCCGGGCTCGACCCGGGCTTTGTTTTTCGACGACGCGGTTGCGCTGCATCCCCAGATCGACCACGCCGTGGACATCCTGCATGTTCGCGGGACGGGCGACGCTCCAGTGGGCGGAGAGACCGGAGGATCACTACATCGGGAGACGCGCCTCCGTTCACGTTTGATCTGTGCATTCCCAAGGATCAGCCAAGCGTCATCGCCCCGTTCCTCGCGGGCGGATTCTACTGCAGTCATCCGATCAACGAAAAGCAGATCGTGTTTAGCGACGACGGTCACACCGAGGTGCTGCTACCTGACAGAACGCTCGGTGCATGCGGCAACCTCGGCGTTCGCATTCCACTACGAGAGGCCGGCGAGGACAGCCCTCGAAGCGCGATCCTTCTTGCCTATCGATTCGTGGTTGCCTCGCACCATGAATACTCCCCAAGCGGGCTGTTCCAAGAGCGGGTGACCAGCGTCTGCAATCTCGGCGTCGTGAGCTTCGATCTCGTCATGCGAAAGCATCGCCCCGAGTCCGGAGGCGACCGCGGCCGTTGGAAGATCCACTGAGGCCATCCGTCGCGGGTCGAGGCGGTGTCTCGCTTGTCGAAGACGTCGCCGGGCTGCCCTCGCCCCCAATCGCCGATGACTCCCAGCTCACGACAACCCACGGCAATCACCGAGCACGCGCTCCCTTTCGGCCAAGGTCGGCAGAATCTTTGTTTTTTGGGGTGCTGGCTGCTCACCAAGATGGTCGCTGGTTCTGGCGACGGGAAGCCTGTAACTTAGGCACTTGGTTTTCACAGCGCGGGAAGAGCACCTATGAAACACATCGCCAGTATCAGCCTGGGTCCCGACAGTCTCGACTGTAACTTCAGAGCCCAATTCCTCGGCCACGATTTCAATGTCGTGCGCATTGGTACCGATCACGATTTTGAGGCAGCTGAGAAGCTCATCGTCGAGTGGCGGGACAAGGTCGACGCCATCGGGCTCGGCTTGGTGCACGATCACTATTTCGTGGGAACCCATTATTTTCATCAACGCGATACCGCAAAGCTCGAAAAGCTGGCTGGTGATACCCTTGTTAGCACCGGCGCGCGGCTACGGGAGATGGTGCAGGAGTGGTCGTTGCGCTCGGCCCAGCACGAGCTACGCAATTTCTTCAACAATGCAAAGGTGTTGTTCCTGTCAGGCACGACCAACTATCGCTTGGCGTCCGTCATGGCGGAGTTCACCCAGAACTTGTCCTTTGCCGATCCGGTTCTCCAGTTCGGCGCTCCGAGCCTCCTGCATTCATTGAGCGGCCTGGAACGGTATGCAGCGGCTAGTCACCCGGTGCTGCGATTCGGTCCCGAAGGCGGGTTGCTACCGTCGTTGGCGCCCGGGAAGCTGTTCAACAGATTCCTTCTGAAGAAAGCGGTACGGGATGCGGATGTCATTGTCGCGTCCTACCACCAGCTCGAGCGATATGGTCCGGGGGAACTGGAAGGGAAGGTCGTGCTGACCTCGACGATTTCCCCCGACCGGCAGGAGGTCCTGAAGGAACGGGGGGTTCGGGTCGTGATCGACTGCAGCATCCAGCCATTTGAGCAGACCGTGGGCCTGAATATCGTCGGGGCAATGATTCTGGCGGCGCTGGGCAAACCTGCGAAGGAGATCTCGCACGACGACTACCTGGAGATATTCACCGATCTGGATCTCAAACCCAGAATCATCTACCCAATCGAGGGCAAGAAACAGATCAATCGCTTCGCGTTTGTGATCCACCCGCTCTCGCAGAAATACCTGACGAACCTGAAGCCTTTGGAGATTCTGTCGAAAGTGTCGCCGCCGGCGGTGATGGATGTCGTCGAAAAGGCGATCGCCCACACACCGCCTATGGTGTACTCGAAAGTCGAGGGCATTCGGTCTCCCTCAGGGGTGGAGGCCCAAGGGTGGCTGATTACTGTCGGGGGCACGCCCAAACAGATCATGTCTCACAGTCCCGAGTTCACGTATCGTCAACTCTTGGCGGCCGCAGACATGGCCAAGAAGATGGGCGCGCAGATCATGGGTCTCGGGGCCTTCACCAAAGTGGTCGGAGACGCCGGGGTCACCGTGGCCAAGCGCGCCCCGCTGCCTATCACCACCGGCAATAGCTACAGCGCCTCGGGCGCCCTGTGGGCAGCGCATGATGCCGCCGCCAGGCTGGGCTTGGTCGAGCTCGAGAAGGGCAGGAAAATCAAGGGAAAGGCGATGGTGGTCGGCGCCACCGGTGCGATCGGCTCGGCCTGCGCCAGGCTCTTGGCCCGGACAGCGGAGGAAGTCCACCTCGTGTCGCCGGAATCCGCAAAGCTCCTGGTGCTCGAGAAGTCGATACTCAGAGAATCACCCGAGGCAAAGCTGGTACTGGCTTCCTATGCAGACAGTGACCGCAGCATCAGCGACATGGATATGATCGTCACGGCAACCTCCGGCGCTGGAAAGAAGATTCTCGATATCATGAAAGTGAAGCCGGGCTGTGTGATCACCGACGTGGCGCGGCCACTCGACCTGCCCGCCGAAGAAGTCGCCAAACGTCCTGATGTGTTGGTCATCGAATCGGGCGAGGTATACTTGCCGGGCAAAGTGCGCATGAAGCAAATCGGTTTTGAAGACCACAACGTGGTGTATGCATGCCTTGCGGAGACCATCGTGCTCACGCTCGAGGGTCGGTTCGAAAATTTCACCCTAGGCCGGACCATCGAGTGGGAAAAGGTGCATGAAATCTACAAACTGGGGTTGAAGCACGGCATGCGGCTGGCTGCGATTTCGGGTGTGAATGGCGTTTTCTCCGATGAAGACATCGCCAGGGTGCGGCAGTTGGCCCTGCAGGCACGCGAGAAAGCAAAGCGTCCTTCGACACCGCGGGCTGCAGCACCCAGCAAAAAACCAGCGCAACCTGGTTGAGCTTGGATAGATGCCAGGGGCATCAGCTCTGTTGCCGTCGGGCTCAAATTGAGAACCGACGTCGAAACCAGATTCGCGCATTTCTAGACGTCATGCGAAGCCGCGCGCACTGTATATAAGCTTTGATAGGACTTTGGAATTGGCTCTGCCCCCTGCCACTGAGTCCTTTCACACCATGAGCCCACCGCCGAAATCACTCAGGCCTTCGTTTCCGCTCTCGATGGTCACCCTTCTTGGCGATCCGGTTCGCCAGCTGCTCTTCCGGATCGATCCCGAGCGCGCGATGAAACGGGCAGAGCGCTCGACTGGGCTCGACGACTACGGCGATCCCGATGGAAACCTTCGTAGACGATTGCAAGAGACCGTCGATACCCTGCTCGAAACCGACTGGAACACGCTTGGACGCTTCGGGATTCTCTACATTCTGCATTGGCACCTGAGTAACCGCCTGCGCATCGTCGAGGCGCTCAAGCAGCGCCCCGATATAGAGGACATCCGAATCGACCGTCCGCTCGTCATTACGGGCTTGTTTCGAACCGGGACGACGTACCTTCACCGCGTCCTGGCCGCGGACCCGACGAGTCGCACGGCGAGCACCTGGGAGCTCGCACGGCCCGTCGGTCGCACGCGCGACCTCATGGGCGACGAACCTTGGCGTCGTTGGCGCGCAGGGCATGAAGTCGCGATGGACGAAATCATGATTCCGGAGCAGGCCCAGGTGCACGTCGTCACTGTCGACGGCGAAGAAGAGGACTTCTTCCTCTTGGAGAACGACATGGCGAACATGAAGTTCTGCGTTGGTCTAGGCGATTTTGGGTATGCAACGCGCATGCTCGACTGGGACATGGTCGGTCCCTATGAATGGCACAAGCGTCAGCTTCAGATTCTTTGGGCGCAACGCTCTGCAACCCGCTGGCTTCTCAAATGCCCCTGGCACCTCTGGAACCTGCAAGCTCTGCTGACCGTGTACCCGGATGCGCAGGTGATTCAAACCCACCGAGAGCTGGTCGGTACGATCGGCTCACAATGCAGCCTCACCGCTCGCATCGCATCGAAGTTTCGACGAGACCTCGACCTCTGCGACGTCGGGCAATTCTGGATGGACTACTCGCGTGCCGGAATCGATCGCGGCCTCGAAGCGAGAGCCGCGCTCCCCTCCTCCCAGATCTATGACGTCCGGCTCGCCGATCTTCGTTCGAGGACGCTCGGGGTCGTCGAGGAGATATACCAGCACTTCGGCCTCCCGTTCGGCGACGCTCTCGTTGCTCAGCTCCGGGCTCGCATCGCCGAGGACCCGAAGGCGCAGCTAGGCGAGCACGATTACGAGATCGCGGACTACGGGCTCGACGTCGCGCAGATCGAAAACCGGTTTGCCGACTACAGGGCGCGCTTCGGAGTCTAGGTCGGCCTCGAGCCTCCGCTCATGTCGTTCATCAGAATGTTTTCCGGAAAAACTCGCGGGCACGGACGTAGCTCCCCTCGAGCTGATGGTATTCGAACGCCTCCTCGTACATCCGCGCCTTGATGGCGATGACCTCCACCTCTCCGTCGGACGGAACGCGCACGACCAGCACCCGCCTTTGACCAGGCGGGATGCGGGTATCGGCGAGCAGCGTGACCTCGGGCCACCAGGCGTAGCGTGAACCGAGCCGTGTCCATGCGCGTCCAACGACCTTGCTGCCACGTCGCACCGTGACTTCCACGTCGACGTGGCGCTCGGGATCGCCGCTCGGCATGTAGTGTCCGGCCCGGTCGTTTGCGATGACGATGGCGAGCTCGCTCTTGCATCGTCGACAGATGCGAGTGTTCTTCGCTGCCAGAGCCTGGTCCTGAGCCGCGAGGGCCGGCGCCTCTTTGGCTAGGGCGCGGAGCTCTGCGGTGACCGGCTGCGTCGTGATGGTCAGGCCGTTGCCGTAGATCTCTCGTAGTGGCGCGATCTCCGCTTCGTACTCCGGCTTTTTGGGGATGAGCGACCCTCCGAACCAGTGCCGCCGGGTCTTGCGGACGGGGGTATCGAAGCCGGCAGCGAGCTTCCGTTCGACCTCGGGCATGTGACAGCTCTGGCAGGTTTGGCCGGCCTCTGCGTAGCTCGACGCGGCCCACTCGCGTCCCGTGCTGAAGAAGCATCCGAGGTTTTCCGAGGTGTAGAGGCGCTCGGCCTGATGGCATCGCGTGCAGACCTCGACCTTCAAGAGGTCTCCGTCCTTAGCCGTGGGGTGGGGTGCCTGGCTGTCCCCGTACGGGCCGTAGACGATGCCATCACGAACGTGGCAGGTTGCGCAGGTGACCGCGTCGCGCTGCAACGCCTCGTCGAAGGTCGGGTTCATCACGTACTCGGGTCGCTCGATCCGTCCGTCGGTCAAACCCACGACGAGCTTCTCCAGCTGTGCGACGACGGGCGTGTGGCAGTTGACGCATAACCAGCTCACGTCCCCTCGCGCCGGGTCGTCGGCGCCCCTCGATTTTGCGAGCTCTTTTTGAAACTGGGCGTCGTCGAGCCAGGCGCGCCTATGCGTGCTCACGGCCCATTCTTGGTAAATCTCCTGATGGCAGGCGCCGCAGGTCTCGGCGCGCAAGTCGGTCAGGCCCTTGGGGACCGCCGTCGCGACGACCGGCTGCTCGTAGGACGCGCGGGTTTCATAGAACGCCATCGCCCGATCGATGAGCGGGTCGCGCGGCGCCTCTTCAAGCGGCTCGGCGCGCTTCGAAGGGCAGCCCGCGAGGACGAGGGTCGCTACCAGCGCGGCCTGCTTCGCGCCGAAATCATTCCGACCACGAGCTCGCTGTCTGGTCGAGGGTGAGCCCGAGAACCACATCCGGTGCAGGTAGCACGTGCGGGGTCGGTCGGCTGGCACGTCCCGCTCTTGCGAGTACGGAGCAGTCATGAGATGCAGGTCTATGGCGGCGGTCGTCGCCCTCGTAGCCATCGTGGCAGCGGGCTTGCCCGCCGTCGGCAGGGCTGAACCCGAAACATGGCATGCCGGCGTGCTCGGGGGTGGGGAGATCAACTTCGCGCCGGGCCTCAACAACCAGCTCAGCGGGCACGGTTGGGCCGGCTTCGACAGCGTCGGGGAAGGCATCGTCGGTGGCGGCAACCTTCACCTCTTTTACAACACGACCAAGGCCCATGTGGGGATCGAGAGGCTATCGTTCGCCCATGGCAAGCTCGCGTTCTTCGCCTTCCTCGAGGGCGAGGCCGTGATTTCGCAGCTGCTCAACGACTACTACCAGCAGGGCCGCCGGTACAACGAGTACGGGATCAAGGCGAGCTACGCGCTCCTGCACACGAAGTTGCAGTGGTATCCGGGCAAGCACCAAACGATCGAGATCCTTGCGCCCGTCCGGTATTGGTGGTTTGGCGATCGGACCTCCACCTCGCCAGACTTCGCGCTCCCGCCCAACACCTGGGTCTTCGAGCCGCGGATCGGATACAACTTCTGGAAGATCGACGCGCCTGGCGAGGAGTGGGAAAGCCACCGCGTGTTCCCGCGCATCACGGGCATCGCCGTGGGGATCGACGGCGGGCTCAACCTGCGGTCCGATGTACGGCCCTGGGGCCTTTCGGACGGTCGAAACGATCCGGGCAAACTCATTTATAGCGTGGCCCAATGGCTCAAGGCCGGCTGGCAGCTGGGGCCATTCGTCCGGCTTCAGCTCGACGAATGGGGCAACTACGGCTGGAGACAAGACGACATCTCGCGCCAGCGCATCGGCGGCGCCAGCCCGTACGTGACTCCGGTGCCCGGTCTCCCTTGGCCCGGACTGATCAGCGAACGGCTCCTTGCCGGCCAGCTGGGCCTTCATCTCAAAGCCAAGGAAAGCTCGCAACACGAGTTCGGGCTTTTGGTGGCCGGCGGCGCCTTCAACGACGTCTATCGGGTCGGCGCGCTCAACAGCTACGGTGGCGCCGGCGGCCTCACCGTGTTCGGCGATCTACGCTTTGGTCCCGCCGGCCGGTACCAGGTCAACATCCGCGGCAGCTGGGGCTTCCCGGCGGTCTGGTTGGAGGACTCCACGTACATCGCCGTGCTGGCCGCGCTTGGTGTCCGCATCTTCTGAGGAGAGCTCCGTGAGGCGCAACGTGCTAGCGCCACACTCGACCGCGACGTGGCTTGCTAGCTGGTCCCAACCCTGACATATGTACCCTTGATCACGGGGGGAGTGCAGAGGATCCTTGGCTGATTCCACAAGCGGTCTGTTTTCGAGTTACGATCCAGGTGGCTTCTTCTGTGAGATGCTCGGGAGCGAAGCCAAGCCCGCCCTCCACGCGGAGCGGATGCGAGATCGCATGCAAGGCATGAAAATTTCAGCCCTCCGCCGGCGCGCCCAAGCCAGCGATCGCGAGCTGTATAACCTCGGGATTACGTTTACGGTTTACGACGACCGAAACGCGATCGATCGAGTCCTTCCGTTCGACGTCATTCCGCGGGTGATCTCGAGCGACGACTGGCGGCAGATCGAGAGCGGTTGCGTGCAGCGCGTGTCGGCGCTCAATCACTTCTTGTACGACGTCTATCACGATCAGCGCATCCTCAAAGATGGCACGGTGCCCGCCGAGTTGGTGTTGAAAAACGGAAATTTTCGGCCGGAGATGCAAGGCCTCGATTTGCCCTACAACACCTATGTGAGCATCTGCGGAACCGACTTGGTTCGAGACGGCCAAGGTGTCTTCCGCGTGCTCGAAGACAACGCCCGAACGCCGTCGGGCGTTTCGTATGTCGTCGAGAATCGGCATTTGATGCTCCGCGCCTTTCCCGACTTGACCGACAACATCGGCTTGCGTCAGGTGTCGGATTACGGAATGCACCTTCGAGCTGCACTGGCCGAGATCGCACCGCCAGAGGCATCCGAGCCCAAGATCGTGCTCATGTCACCTGGGGTATTCAACTCGGCATACTTCGAGCATGTTTTTTTGGCTCGGGAGATGGGTGTTCCCCTCGTCGAAGGTCGGGATCTGGTCGTGGACGAAGGGTACGTGTTCATGAAAACGACCGGTGGGCTGCGCCGGGTCGACGTCATCTACAGACGAGTCGACGACGCGTTCATCGATCCAGAGCAGTTCAATCCGGAGAGCCTGCTGGGCGTACGGGGCCTGTTCAGGGTGTACCGGGCCGGCCATGTGTCACTCGCCAACGCGGTCGGCACCGGCGTGGCGGACGACAAAGCGATCTACGCGTACATGCCGCGAATCATTCGCTACTACCTGGACGAGGAGCCCATTCTCCAGAACGTCGAAACGCACCTCTGCCGTGAGCCCGACGGCCTCGCCTACACCCTGGCCAATCTGGACAAGCTCGTCGTCAAGCCGGTCGGGGAATCGGGAGGCTACGGGGTGGTCGTTGGACCCAAGTCGAGCCGAGAGCAGCTCGCAGAGTGCCGTGCGCGGATCGAGGGCAACCCCGCCAACTACATCAGCCAGCCGGTCATCGACCTATCGGTCTGCCCGACCCTGATCGGCCAAACCATCGAGCCACGTCACGTCGACCTGCGCCCATACATCGTGACGGGCAAGGAGAGCTGGGTGTTGCCGGGAGGACTGACGCGCGTGGCGCTCCGCAAGGGCTCTTTGGTCGTGAACTCGTCGCAGGGCGGTGGCACGAAGGATACCTGGGTCCTTGAGTAGCCTCCTCGCAAGATTTGCTGAAAACAGCTACTGGATGGCGCGCTACATGGAGCGTGCCGAGAATCTAGCGCGCATTCTCGAGGTGAACGAGACGTTCGCCCGCGATGCGCAAGGCGCGAACGACTGGCTCCCCATCTTGAAGCTACATCGCGACGAGGACCGATTCTTCGAGCGCTACCGAAGACTGACCTCGGAAGACGTCGTGCGCTTTTACCTCATCGACCCCGACAACCCGAATTCGATCATCTCCTCGGTGCGCTCGGCCCGCGAGAATGCACGGAGCATTCGACATTTGATCAGCCTGGAAACCTGGACCCAGCTCAACGTGTTCTACAACTGGGTGGCCTCTCTGACGCCGCGTCGTGTGAGCCTGTCGGAGCTGTCTAGGCTTTGCGTACAGATCAAAGAGGGCTGTCAACTGCATTATGGCATCGTGACGGGGACGCTGTTCCGCGATCAGGTGTGGGCTTTCTATCGGCTTGGTACGTTCATCGAGCTCTGCGATCAGATCACACGCCTGGTCGATATCAAGTATCATGCGCTGCTGCCATCCTGGAGCGATGTCGGGACTCCGGTCGATATCGCGCAATGGAACGCGCTCCTTCGGTCGGCATCTGCGTATCACGGGTACCGGCGGGTGTACCCTGCGCAGATGACACCGATGACGGTGGCGGGATTCATTCTCCTCAACCCGCGTTTCCCGAGGTCGTTGCCGCTCTGCGTGGAGAACATCGAGCTCACCCTCGACGGGCTTCTCGCGAACGAAGATCTCGAGGACGTAAGGTTTCCGCGAGCGTCACTCGAGGCCCTCAAGGAACTAACCTCGCGCTCTCCGGAAGCGGTGATCGAATCGGGTCTGCACGAATACCTCGACCAGGTTCAGGTCGCGTTACTAAACTTCGGGAACCAGATCGCCGCCACCTTCTTCCACCTAGGCCGCTAAGCTCCTGCGCACTGGGGCCGCAGGCATGGCCCCGCTAGGACGACATCACCATGGAACAACTGCTCTTTCACCCCAGACTCATCCATCTTCCGATCGCTCTCGCGATCTTGATGCCGCTGGTCGCCGGCGGCGTCACGTTCGCGTACTTGCGAGGTTGGTTCGATCGCCGCGTGTGGGTGATCGTCTTTCTACTCCAGTGCACGCTCGTAGGCTCGGGGTTGGTCGCGATGTACTCCGGAGACTCCGAGAAGGAACGCGTGGAACGCGTCGTCGAAGAACGGTACATCGACTTTCACGAAGAAGCGGCGGAGCTCTTCATCTGGGCAAGTGCCATCGTGCTTGCATTGATGGCGATTCCACTGGCGCTTCGCGAGGGAGAGCTGAGCAATGCACTCATCATCTTTTCTTGCCTCGGCAGTGTCGTGGTGCTGGGGCTTGGCTATCGAGCTGGCGAGGCGGGCGGACGTCTAGTGTACCAGCATGGCGCGGCAAGCGTCCATGTCGACCAGGCCCGGCAACTGCCCGACAATCGCATCCCAGCGATCGAAGCCTACGAGGATGACGCCGATTCCGACGAATGATTGCGATGAAGAGGGGCAGATCGAGTTGGTGAACTGGCGGGCCGCGGAAGGTTTCCGTTGCCGCGGCGCTCCTCAGCGTGCGAGATACCGGTCGCATGCGGGTCTTGGTGCTCGATGACGACGAGGAGACACTCGAGGTAGCCGAGCGGGCGTTGGAACACGACGGCCACCAGGTCCTCGGGGCCCCCACGCCGTCCGAGGCCGCCCGCCTGCTCGAAGCGACCGGCGTCGACTTGATCGTCTTGGACGTGATGCTGGGCAACGCCTCCGGTCTCAACTTCTGCCGTCGCCTTCGCCAGGAGGGAGCCGAGGTTCCGGCTTCCGGCGCTCGCAGCCAACCTTCAGGGGATCCACGTCGGGTTTGAATCCTGCCGCCCCGACGAGTCCAAGAGGGATGCCTTCCGCGCTGTAGAGAAGGCCGCCCTGGCGCATGCGCCGCGGGGGTGTGCTACGAGAACGGGCACGGAGGGGTATGAAGAAACCGGTGAAGATTACGCTGATTGCGGTCACGGCGCTGTTGGGGCTGCTCCTCGTCGGTCTCGCACTCGTGCCGTTCCTATTTAGGGACCGAATCGTCGAGCTACTCCGCACCGAGCTCAACGAGCGCCTCGACGCGACGGTGACCTTCTCCGAGCTCGACGTGTCATTGCTCTCGACCTTCCCAACTCTGACGGCTGAAGTCGCGGATCTCGCGATCACCGGGAAAGGCGAATTTGCACAGACCACGCTCCTGTCGGCGAAGTCGATTGGCGCTGGTGTCGATTTGCTAGCTCTCATCCTGGACGGCGCAGTGCAAATCGAGTCCATCGAAGTGGACCGACCCGTGCTGCAGGTTCGAGTCGCCGAGGATGGTCGGGCCAACTACGACATTGTTCCGGAGCAAACGGAGAAGACCGACGCGTCCGCGGATACCGTGGCCTTCGAGATCAAACGATATCGGATCAATGAAGGGCTGATCACCTACGACGAGCCGGGCGTCGAGATCCGGCTCGGGGGGCTCCAACACGATGGGCGCGCGAAAATCTCCGGTCCGATACAGCAGCTATCGTCGGAGACCACGGTTGACGAGCTGACGGCGAGGGTAGGCGGGGTCACCTACTTGAAGAAGGCCAAGACGAGCGTCTCCCTGGACGCCACGATCGACACGGGATCGGAGCAGCTGAGCATCCACAGGCTCGAAGTAGCCGTCAACCAACTCGGGATCGAGGGTTCGGGAACGGTCGGATGGGCCAACGAAGGCACCGATCTCGATGTGGAGCTCGCTTCCAAGAAGGGGCTTCCCGTCAAGGCGTTGATCTCGGCGATTCCGAATGCGTACGCCGCGGATTTCGCCGGGCTTGAGGCAAGCGGAGCCTTTTCGCTCGAGGCCATGGTGCGAGGCCAGCTCGGGCCAGGCGACGACGACATCCCCTCCTTCTCGGCCAAGGGAAACGTCCGGGACGCGACCTTGAAGTACCCGGACCTTCCACTCGGCATCACCGACCTCAATCTCGATGCCGAGGTGACTCACCCCGGAGGGAATCTCGACAAAGCGCGAATCGAGGTCCCGAAGTTCAGCATCGCCGCGGGAAAGAGCCACGCGAGAGGGCACCTGATGGTCACCCGGCCTTTGTCTCAACCGAACGTCGACCTGGCCCTCGACGGGCGATTCGACCTCGCGGAGATCGCCAAGGCCTATCCAATACCCGACGTCGAGACCCTCGAGGGCGTCATCGCGGCCGAGATCGACTTGATCGCGAAAGGCGAACGCATCGAGAAGCTGACAGGCGATATTACCATCACGGATCTCATCTATCGGTCAGCCGACGCGCCAGCGGTGCGGGTCGTTGCCGCTCGCATCGAGCTTTCCCCCGAAAGCACGAAGATCAAAGAGCTCCAAGCACAGGTCGCCGAGAGTGATCTCTCGGTGACCGGGCTGCTCTCTCCTCTCACCACGCTGCTGATGGAGGACCAAAAAATCACCGCCAGCGCTTGGGTGAAGTCGAAGCATCTTCGAGTGGAGGATTTTTTCTCGACCGAGGAATCCCCGGTCGACGGCCAGTCAGCCGCTTTTGTCTTTCCCGACAACATCGATGCAAATCTCCAGCTCGACGTCGGCAAGCTCAGCTATGGGGACCTCGTGCTCACGGATTTCAAGGGCGCCGGCCGCCTTCTGAATCGGAGGCTCATCCTCGAAGGAGTCCGCGCCGATGCGCTTGGGGGCTCCATGAAGCTCGACGGGACGGTGAGCACCCCCGTCGGCCAGCCAGCTACGTTCGACCTGAAATATGCGGTGGATAAGGTTCGCTTTGCGGATGCGTTCGAGGCGCTTCCTTCCATGAGAGCCTATGCACCGATCGCTCGCTTTCTCGATGGGCGCTTTTCGACCGACCTCAACGCGAGTGGCACTCTCGCGGAAGACTTCTCCCCGAAGCTCGATTCGATTGCGGCGAGCGGTCTGGCGGCTGCCCTTCAGAGCAAGCTCAGCAGCGACTTCAAACCACTAGCTTCGTTGAACGATGCCATTCCGTTCATCAGCAAGCCCCTCGACATCCAGAGCTTCCAGACACGGTTCAAGATCGAAGATGGCGCCGTGAAGTTGACGCCCTTCACGGTCAAAGCGCGTGGGGTCTCCATGCAGGTCAGCGGCACCCACGGGCTCGACCAAGAGATGAAGTACCAAATCAGCACCGATGTTCCCTTGGACAAGTTGTCGTCGCAGCTCGCAAAGCAAGCCCAGGCGCTCAAGCTGGACCTGTCGAAGGCTCAGACGGTTGGGGTGCGCGCAAACCTGAGCGGATCGATCGACGCGCCCCGCGTCTCGGTGGATCTCGACACGAACGCGCTTCGCGGAGCCGTTGCCGACGCGGTTTCGGCGCAGCTCGCGGAGCAGAAGGCACGCGCCCTGCAAGAAGTCGCCGAGCAAACGAAACGGATGATCGACGAAGCAGAGCAGCGCGCCCGTCAGATCCGCGCAGAAGCGACCAAGGCCGCGGAAATCGCACGCAAGGAGGGATACGCGCGAGCCGCTCAGCTAGAGCGGGAAAGCGCGGGAAACCCACTCAAAGCAGTCGCAGCCAAGGAGGGCGCCAAGCGCATTCGAAGCGAGACCGACAAGCGCGCCAACCAGCTCATTTCCGAAGCCGACAAGCGCGCCAACCAAGCGGTTGCCGAAGCACGCAAGCGGGCTGCGCAGCTGGAGTCCGAGGCGGCCAAACGAGGCGATCAGGCGACAGGATCCGTCGAGAAGCAGACCGACAAAGCACGCTGAGCTGCCAACCGGGTTACGGATCGAGCTGCAAGACGAGCGCGAGTATCCGGCAGGCGCGAGACAGGCCAAGTCGATGTGACATTGTCTGTTCTTTCCAGCGGTCGCGTGATGAATGCCGGCCTGCTGCGCGCGCTAGCTGCTTTCGGATGACCCAGCCTAGTTCGAGACAGGCACGACGCTCACGTCGCCAATCGTGATGTCCACGTTGTGCGCGACCACCACAAGAGAGCCGCTCGGCGGCGACGTGGACGAGGTGTAGCTGTGTCCCCAGGCGCTGGGCTCGACCTGAGCCGAGGGCCACAACTTGACGCTGTACATGATGTCGCCGTTGGGCAGCTCCTCGCCCCGCATCTTCATCAGATGAGGCACACCCACGCCCGGCTCCGGCGTGGTGCCGCTGCCCTGTGTCGTGCTCCCATTGCTGGTCCAGGCCATCAAGCCGGTGTATGGGTCAGGAAGCCAGGCGTACGCCAGCAAAGCGCCCATGGGGTGCCAACCGATGCGCGGCTGTTGACCATCCCAGTCGTAGTGACCGGTCCAGCGCATGAGTAGGCCAATGATGGGCGCCACCGAACGATTGACCGGAGCGTTGAGCGTGAGCTCGACCAGCGCTTCGTAGTTCGTCCACGAGAGATCGCCGATCGCGACGAGCCTGTCGTAGCCGGTTTGTACCGTCCGCAAGCCGCCCGCTTCTTGCGACCAGTTTCCGTCGACGATCTGAGCAACGTCCGACACTTGAGCGACGCTGGCCCAGTCGATGCTGTATGGCAGGGGCGTGACGACGTCGTCGATGTACTCGACTTCCACGGTCTGACTGCTCCAGAAGCCAGCCCCGTCGATGGCGCGAATCGTGATTTCGCTGACTCCTGCCTGCAGCGCGTCGTAGGCGATTTCGACGTTGAAATCGCCAGGATACGCGAGTCGGCTTCCGTTCAGTCCAAGGGTGAGCGGCTGCTCCGGCGCTCCGTCGAGCGAGTAGCCCAGATAGATCACATCGTCGAAGTCGTCCGCGTTCCCCAAGATGTTGATGAATCGCTGCGGCACACCGGCCTTGCCGAACACTTGGTACGGGCCGTACCAGACGAGGATGTCCGGACCACCTGGGCCGCTGCGGGTCGTCGTAAACGTCGCGTCGGCACCGCTGCCGCTGTTGCCAAAGCCATCTTCGGCCGTGATGCGGTAGTGATAGACGGTCCCAGCGCTCAGGCCAGGCAGTGTCACGGTGTGCGCGGGCTGTAGCGCGCTAGAGGCCACCGACCCGAGCTCGTACGCGGTCGTGAGGCCGTACTCCACCAGCCCCGTGCTGAGCTCGTCGGTCTCCCAGCTCAGCGTGGCCGAGGTCTCGTAGCGCACCACATACTCGTTGCTGATCACGGGCGACGATGCGTCTAGCTCGAAGCTTGCCGTGACCGCGGTGTCGGACTCGATCGTGAGAGCCGCCGAATTGGTCGTTCCGCTGAGTGCGCCGCCCCATCCCAGGAAGAGCGCGCCCGGGTCTGGCTCTGCGGTCAGCGTCACCGTCGCACCGCAGGCATAGCTGCTCAGGTCCGGATTCAGCAGCACGCTTCCGGGCCCAACCGAGCCCGCCGCTAGCGTGAACACCTCGCCGGGGAGACAGAGCGGCGTGTCTTCGGGCTCGATCGGGGACGAGGTCTCGAAGAAGTAGTCGACCACCGCCGTGTACGCTGGGCTCGGGTCGAAGTTGCCTGCAAAGACACCAACCGATGAGACCTGGAGCGACTGGGTGAAGCTCGCGACCGTCGTCCAGCTCTGGCCGTCCAAAGAATAGTGCTCGGTCCACACGTCACCGGTACGCGTCAGCCGCAAGTACTGAATCGACGACGCAGTGATGGCTTGGTTCAGCTGAGTGATGGGCGAGCCGTCGGCGAACACGGCGCTGAAAACCAAGAGTGAGATCCCATCGCTGTACAGGTCGAAGCGGATGAAGTGCCCGGCGTCCTGCTCGACCAGCAGCCCCTGGCTTTGGAATTTTTCCGTTGGCAGCGACTCGAACTTGACCTCGATCTCGAAGTCTTCGTCCGTCGCGGGCTGCATCACCCGCAACGAAGTGTTGACGACCCAGGGATCATGAGCGGTGCCTTCGGGCACCGAAAGCAAGAGCCGCGCGTTCGATGTCCCCGCACCGACCACCGAGACGGTCCCATCGCCTTGAGGGTCGATGATGTCCCAGAGGTCCGTGTCGAGTGTCGCGCTGTCAAAGTCATCGGATGTGAAGGGGCCGCTCACGGGAGCGCCGCCGACGCCACCGACTCCAGCAGTGCCGCCCACGCCGCCCGCGCCCATGCCACCGGCTCCACCGGCTCCGCCCATGCCAGCGCTTCCAGCAGTGCCGCCCGTGCCAACGCTTCCAGCGCTACCGCCCATGCCGCCGCTTCCAACGGTGCCCCCGAATCCGCCGGCTCCGGAGGCGCCACCAACGCCAGCGCTGCCTCCAGATCCGCTGCCGCCAGTACCATCCCGCGGGCTACCGTCTGCGCTGGAGCATCCCGCGAGCGTGAGGCAAAAGACGACCGCAAGGAATGCAGTCGATCGATGATAGTCTTTGCAAGCGTGCACTTCGTGTCATCGGTGCCGGATTCACCGCCGGACACCGCCCCTGAAGGAAGACATTCAGCATAGCCTACGCGAGCGCGACCGGGTAATCGCTCCAAACGGCGCTACACTTCGCCCGCATGCGTGAACAGCAATTCGGCGAAATCAAGGTCCGATGGACCGGGGGAGCAGATCGGCACGGCGGGGGCGATGGGCCCCTGGTCGTGTTGATGCATGGCTTTGGCGCCCCAGGAACAGACTTGATCGGCCTGTGGCGGGTGCTCGATGTACCGCGCGGGCTGCGCTTCGCGTTTCCCGAGGCGCCGCAGGAGGTGCCCGGTTTGTTTGGTGCCCGCGCCTGGTGGATGGTTGATTTCGCGCGAGCCGAGCAAGCGATGGCCGCAGGGCCACGGAGCTACGCGGCAGAGATTCCGCCCGGCATGGAGGAAGCCACCGATCAGGTCGTGCAGATGCTCGAAGCGATGCAAGAGCAGCTCGGCGTGCCAGACGAGCGCCTCGTCGTCGGCGGCTTCTCCCAGGGTTCGATGGTGGCCTGCAATGCCGTCTTCACGAGGCACGTGACGCCAGCCGGCCTGGTCGTCCTTTCGGGAACGGCAGTGAACCTCCAAGCCTGGAAGGGGGGCATGGCGGAGAAGCCGCAGGTGCCGGTGTTTCAGAGTCATGGCACCAACGATCCGCTCCTCTCCTTCCAAGCAGCCGAAGCGTTGCGCGACGAGATGCGCAACGCCGGCCTATCGACCGACTGGGTTCCGTTTAGGGGCGGCCATGAAATCCCGATGCAGGTGCTCGAAGGCTTGAGCCGGTTCCTTTCTGCGACCCTCTACTGACTTTGGTTTGCTTCGAGCGCGGCGACTTCATCTTCGCGTCCACGGACGACCCGCTTTCCTGCGAGCGGCCCCCGGTATTCGGTGACGACGGTGCATTGCCCTTCGTCGCCGTCGCGTTCGAAGTAGATCACCACCCAATCCCGCACCCGTCCAAGCTCGTGGGCGCGGTCGGTGTTGGAGTACAGGGCGGTGAAGTGCCAGTCCCCTTGGTAGCTGTGGAAAATGGGCAGCCAGGCGGCGCCGTCCGGGTTGTTCCGCCGCGGGGCGATGCGAGGCAACTCCCCCGCTTCGGCCTTCTCTCGGTAGTCTCGATCGATCGCGAGCAGAAGCGCGACATCTGGTTTGGCTTCGGCGGTCATCGGTAGGGTGACCTCGGCACCTGCCGCTTGGAGCTCCGCGAACCTGCGCGCTCTGCCGCGCGACGAGCGCGTCAGCATCGTTGCGAGTATATCGCGGACCGATTCGAGCCTACGCGGACCGAAGCCAGCCACCGCGTCTAGGCTTCCGTCGTGCGCTGCCACCTCCAAAGCTTCGAGCGTGTCGATGTCGAGCTCTCGGTGGATCCGTTCGGCAAGCTCTTCGCCGATCCCTGGGACGGTCTTGAAGAGCTCGACCGCGGACAGTGTCCCCTCGAGTCGCCCAAGCATTCGAAGCTTTCCCGTATGCGCGATCTCCTCGATCGCGCCTGAAAGGCTAGAGCCAATCTGCGGCAATGCATCGAGCCCCTTGCGCCCGGCGGTGAGGGCCAGTTCTTGAATGCTCGACTCGTGACTCCGAACCACCGCAGCGCCAGCCCTGTATGCGTCGATGCGATAGATGTTGGCGTGCTGCGCTTCCAGTCGGTCGGCGACCTGCTCGAGGATCTCGGCGATCTGCTCGTTGCTCATGGTGGGCGGACTGGAATCCACAGCCTTATGAAGCCAGCAGATCGCCGGGAACGCAACAGGGCTTCGACGGCTGGCGTCCGCTTTCGATTGCGTCAAACCTCAGGCTCGCCGTAGGAGGATAAGAGACTTGGACTCCCGAACCGCCGCCTTTTTCGATCTCGACCGCACGCTGCTCGACATGAATAGCTCGACGCTTTGGGCCAAGCACGAGCTCCTCGCCGGGAGCATTTCGATCCGGCAGTTCGGACGAGTCATGGTTTGGAACCTGCTCTATCACCTTTCGCTCATCGACATCGAGACGGCGTTCGAAGAGGCCGTGGCTCACTATCGTGGACGGTCCTACGATGGTCTCGATGCAGAGACGCGCGACTGGTTCGCGCAGGATGTCGTGCACCATCTTCGTCCCGGCGCCAGTCGCGCCCTTCGCGAACACCGAGAACAGGGGCATCATCTCGTGTTGCTCACCAGCGCGTCCGCGTTTGCTTCGAGGGCTGCGTGCGACAGCTGGGAGCTCCACGATTTTCTCTGCAACGACTTCCCAACGGACCAGCACGGAAACCTTCGCGGGACTTTCGTGCCGCCGCTCTGCCACGGCGCGGGGAAGGTCGAACGCGCCGAAGCTTGGGCGTCGGAGCGGGGCATCGAGCTTGGCAATTGCTACTTCTACACCGACTCTTACAGCGATGCGCCGATGTTGAGAGCGGTCGGGTATCCTCGTGTCGTATGCCCCGATCCGAGGCTGAAGCGGGCGGCCGGTCAAGAAGGCTGGCCCATCCTGCAATGGTGAGTGCGACGAAAGGGGCCGGGGTCGTCTATCGCTCTTCATCGTGGACGCGAACGCCCCAGCTCTCGAAAAGACGCTGATCCGACTATCGCGATACGCCAATGAACGCTCGGTCTGGGACAAGCCGATCGGCACACATCAGGGGCTCGCCCGTCCGCTGGCCGAGACCAAGATCGAAGTGGAGCTCGCACCTCTGATGACCATGAACGCCGCATGGCTCGTCGACCACGGAAAGGACGCCGGAGACGCCTCCAACGTGGCCAAGGACGCCGCGGGCGAGTCGGCTACGCGTGCCGTCGAGACCGCGATTCAGGTTCACGGTGGAAATGGTATGAGCGAGGAATACGGCCTCGTCTTTCTCTGGGGCGTGGCGCCGACACTGTGCATTGCGCCGGTGAGCCGCGAGATGATTCTGAACTTCATCGCGCAGCACAGCGCCTTGGCGGTAGCACGCCACGACCTCGGAACCCTTCCAGGGCCTCTCGGAACGCTTGCGCGCGACGGTTCTGAACGATATGCCCGCCGGGGAACTGGATGAGCTCTGCCCCGAAGTGATCTGCGAGACGCTGGCCGTGCTCCACCGTGGCGAGGCGATCGTAGGCTCCGGAAATGATCGAGACGCGTTCGGGTTCGACCGTGGGTCTGCGGCAGACCGGCGTGATGGGAACGAGCTGCTCGCGGTAGCCCTCGTAGAGCGTCCGCTGGATTTCGCCGGTGCCCGGGACCAAATCGTTGTCGTTCATCACGTCGGGGACGCTGCAGATCGGAATGTAGGACAGCACGAAGTCGATGTCCGAGGTGACCGTTGCCAGCAGCGACGCTGTGTAGCCGCCAAGGCTCATGCCGGCGACGCCCACATGACTTGCGCCCGCCTCGCGCATGGCGCGAATCGCGATCTGCAAATCCCAGATCGCCTGACGAAATCCTTCGATCGTGAACGCAGTGTCCTGTTGCGGCCATTCGGGTGGGAATGCATGCCCCCGTCTCCCGTGGAAAGGAAGCGCGAAGAGCGACACCCCAATCCCTTGGCGGAAAAACTCTCGCATCGGCCAAGCGACACGCTCCATCAGATGGTGGCCCGACGAAAAGCCGTTCACGAGGATCGCCATCGGCTTTCCCTTGATTCTCAGATTCAGCGTTCGGAGCAGGGCCGTCTGATTGTCCCTGTGGCTCCGATACTCGTGTTCGATGTCCTTGAAGACGAGCGGGTGGACACTGTGCCAGCTCCACTCGGCGTATCCGACACGCTGTGGCGCCAACCAGCGCTTCTTTACGTCGATGCGGCCGGGCTTCGGGAACAGATCGCCAGTGCTTTCACGGTACCTTCGATAGCCGTCGCTCGACGCAAAAGCAGTCAGATCGCGAACGAGCTCGGGAGGGTCCTTGAGATCTGCGGGCTGGAGCTTGCTGATCTGCGCCACCAGGAAGCCGTCGGCTCTGTATGCGAGCTTCTCGACCCATCCGCGAGGTTCGGCCATGGTCGCGAGCTCCATGCCGTCGCCTTTCCGGGAGATCCCATTGGCTCTGCTGATGCCTGGGCTATCCCAGGCCCGCTGGAGGTTCCTGGCCACGATGGTCCAGTCGTATATCGGAACGGAGCGTTCGTTGCAATTGTTGACGCCAGTGGGCGAGAAGCTTCGCGCGCAGGATTTGCGCCCAGCGCGCCCAGCCCCGTGGCCGACGCGAGCCCCCTTCCGCGTGCCAGTGGCGGCGCCAGTTCGTGTCCGGGATCGTGTAAGCTCACGACGTGCGAGCCGCCCTCCTCGACAGTCCCGCTCCCATCCAGACGCGCCCCCTGCGCCTCGATGAGGTGCCGGTTCCGACGCCGGCTCCGGACGAAGTCCTAATCCGAGTTGATGCGTGCGGCGTCTGTCGAACCGATCTGCATGTCGTCGAAGGCGATCTCGAAGTAAGGCGTTCGCCGGTCATTCCGGGTCATCAGGTCATCGGTACAATCGAATCACTCGGTTCCTCCGTGTCAGATCGCGAGCTTGGCGAGCGAGTCGGCGTTGCCTGGCTTCACCGAACTTGCGGCTGCTGTTCGTTTTGCGCCAGCGGACGCGAAAACCTTTGCGACTCGCCCGACTTCACGGGCTGGACTGTTCACGGTGGTTTTTCCGAGTACATCGTGGCGCCGGCGAGCTTCACCTACCCGCTGCCAGCGGGGTTTTCGAACCTGCAAGCCGCGCCCCTTCTTTGCGCCGGCATCATCGGCTACCGCTGTCTCGAGAAAACGGGCATCGACGACTGGTCCGGTGCGCGTCTCGGGCTCTACGGCTTCGGCGCAGCCGGTCACGTCGCCATTCAGATCGCCCGAGCGCGGGGAGCGGAGGTTTACGTCTGCACGCGCGACCGCCAGAAACATCAGGCGCTTGCCGAGGAGCTCGGCGCAGCTTGGACGGGCGGCACGATCGACAAGCCTCCGGTCGCGCTCGACGCCGGCATCATCTTCGCGCCGGCCGGTGAGATCGTCCCTGCCGCGCTCTCGCATCTCGACAAGGGCGGCACCCTCGTGCTCGGAGGCATTCACATGAGCCCGATTCCAGAGCTCTCGTACGAGCTTCTCTATGGCGAGCGAGTCGTTCGTAGTGTGGCCAACAACACGCGTGAAGATGGGCTCGCGTTTCTGCAAGAGGCGGCGGCGGTCCCCGTGCGCACGCACGTCGAGATTTTTCCGCTCGAGAATGTCAACGAGGCGCTCGAACGACTTAAGTGCGATGGAATTCGCGGCGCAGCCGTCCTGACGGTTTAACGAAAGAGCGCCGCGCTCCGAAGAACGCGGCGCCTCTCTGTTTGAGGGCCGTCGCTTTACTCCGCGGCCTCGGCCATCAGGCGAGCCACGGTGTACGGGTCGATGTTGGCGCAGGGGCGACGATCCTCGAGATAGCCCTTGCCTTCGAGGTCGGTCGCCATCGGAATTCGGATCGAAGCGCCGCGGTCGGACACGCCGTACTTGAACTCCTTGTAGGATGCGGTCTCGTGTGCACCTGTGAGACGCTCCTCGAGGCCCGCACCGTAGGCGGCCAGATGCCGTTGGATGCGGTCCGGCTCGCCGAGCTTCTCGCAGTACTCGTGAATCACCTTCAAGCCGCCGTCTTCGCGCATCGCCTTGGTGCTGAAGTTGGTGTGGCAGCCGGCGCCGTTCCAGTCGCCCTTGGCGGGCTTGGCGTCGTAGGAGATGTCCACGCCGTAGGTCTCCGCGATGCGGCCGAGGAGGTAGCGCGCCATGTACATGTGATCTCCAACCTCGGTGATGCCTGCAGGTCCGATCTGGAACTCCCACTGGCCGGGCATGACCTCGGCGTTGATGCCCGAGATCTTCAGGCCGGCCTTGATGCAGGCGTCCATGTGCTCTTCGACGATCTCGCGGCCGAATACGTACTGAGCACCCACGCCGCAGTAGTAAGGACCCTGGGGCCCGGGATAGCCACCCTCCGGAAAGCCGAGCGGGTAGCCGTCCTTCATCATCGTGTATTCCTGCTCCATGCCGTACCAGCAAGCGAGATCCTTCAAGCGTTCCTCGGTATCCTCTGCGGCGCGTCGGGTATTGCTGGGGTGCGGCGTTCCACCGTGCGTCACCACCTCGCAGAGCACGAGGATATTGTCGCCGCCTCGGAGTGGATCACGACACGCGAACACCGGGAAGAGCTGGCAGTCGGAATCGTCGCCGGTGGCCTGGTTGGTGCTCGACCCATCGAAGCCCCAGTTCGGCAGGGCGGCGACACCGGTGATCGCACCGAGAACCTTCTCGATCAGACTCGCCTCGAGCATTCGGGTCTTCGAGCGAAGAAGCGGGGTCGGCTCCGTGCCGTCGATCCAGATGTATTCAGCCTTGATGATACTCATCGTCACTACTCCTAAAGATGTTCGCGTCGCCGGGGCACCAGCGAGCTGACTCGGCGGTTGACCACGGGGGTTGACTCCAGGCCGGTGATTCGCCGCGCCCGAGAGCTCGTTGTCCAGATCTCTGGAACGCCGTTGTTTCCAGAAGGTTTCCGAGCCCTTTCCTAGAGGAAAAAAGGCCTCGGGCGCTGGCCTCCGGACGCGGATTTGGACTATTCTGTGCGGTCGAAGGCTGTGCTTGGGAGGCCGGGGCGATGCGGTTGCGCGCGGATGGGCGGCGCAGCGGAGCCGCCCGTGCATCTAACTGCCTGGAACCGTTAGCATATCGACGCAGGCGCTGGTTCGGCGTGATTTGCAGCCACTACAGAGTCAGTGTAGAATGTTGGCATAGTTGGCTTTTTCATGTTGGGGAGTTCGTAGATGCGTAATTCGCTTTCGATTGTGTTCGTGGGCTTGGCTGCTCTCACGCTTCTCGCCTGTGGCGGAGACGGTAGCGGGCCTCGCAGCGGTACCGGTGGTACCGGTGGCGTGGTCCTCACCTGCGCGTCCTTGGACAACCCCCCACCGGATTGCGACAAGACCTGCTCCTCGGACTCGCAGTGCGAGGCGAGCTTCTGTCAGAACAGCAAGTGCGTTGCGAACTGCACCGCGACCGAAGGCTGTGCTTCGGGCTCGACCTGCAACACGACACGGGGTCGCTGCGTGCCCATCCTGGGCACCGGCGGTACGGGGGGTACTGGGAACTCGGGCGGCAACGGCTGTCAGTCGGTGACGATCACGCCTACTCGAAGCATTCCGAACATCATGTTCCTCGTCGATCAGAGCGGCTCGATGCCCGAGAACTTCGGCGGCGGGCTCAACCGCTGGGAAGCGGCGCACGCTGCGATTACGGAGATCATCGCCGAGACGGATTCGATCGTTCGCTATGGTCTGACGACCTACCAGTCGCAGAACGGGGGAAGCACCCCCTCGGAGTGCCCGATCTTCGACACGCAGGTCGACTTCGCCATGAACAACTCCAGTACGATCAACATGAGCTACCCGGCGAGCTTTCCTGGGGGGGAAGACACGCCAACGGGTGACGCGATCGACGTGCTAGTCGACATCATTCAGGCGGATCCGCCGCCCGCCGAGGGCCCGACGATCATCGTGCTGGCGACCGATGGCGAGCCTGATTCCTGCGAAGTACCCGATCCAAACCCGACGGCAGGTGCTCGGGCTGAGGCGGTCTCTGCGGCCGGGAACGCCCACAGTGCTGGGATCGACGTTCTTGCGCTCTGGGTCGGCGCGTTGTCGAACATGGACACAGAGAACCACATTCAAGAGGTCGCCAATGTCGGCATAGGCCTTGCGGCGAACGGCTCGCAGGGTGACGCGCCGTTCTGGGTGGGCACCAATCCACAGGACCTCGAAGACGAGTTCCGCGCGATCATCGGCGCGAGCATTTCCTGCGACATCCAGATGGACAAGCGCTTCGACGACAAGGAGAAGGCTTGCAACGACCCCGGGAGTGACGTTCGCCTCAACGGCATGCCGCTGAGCTGCCCAAGCGAGTGGCGGGTGAAGCCAGGGGTCGACGACGTGATCGAGCTCGTCGGCAGCGCCTGTGACACGTTCAAGAGCGGTGATGTGACCTTCTCGGCCGAATTCCCGTGCGGTGCCATCGTCGTAGAGTAGCGCCTATTCCGGAAGCTTGATCTCAAGCTCTTTTCGGGCCCCAGCTTCGACTCGGACGATCCTGGTTTGGCTCGGCAGCTCTCGCCCCACCTTGATGATGTGTTTCCCTTTTGGCAGGCGAGCCTTGACCGGCGCCCGTCCCATGAAGGAGCCGTCGATCCAAACATTGCCCCAGGGTTGAACCACAACGTGGACCCATCCTCTGCTCACCCGGTCCGGCAGCTCTGGCCCCGGCCGATTCGCCGACCCGGATACCGACGCAGCCACCGGCCTCGGCTCTGACTCTGCCGCTGGCACCGACGCTGGCCCTGACGCTGGCACGGACGCTGGCACCGACGCTGGCTCTGCCGCTGGCACCGACGCTGGCATTGCCGCTGGCCCTGCCGCTGGCACTGACATGGGCGCTGAAGCCGCCCCTATCTCCTCTGCCCTCGGCCCCTGCGCCAGCCAGAGCATCGCCAAGATCGCCATCGCCGCGCTCGCCAAAACCAACGCCCGTCCGACTCGACTTGGTTTCTGCGGCGGCGCATCGTTTTCGGCCGAAAGCAGAGCAATCAGCTTTGGCGGGCTGCTCAGCTCGGTATCTCGTTCCTCTTCACGCGCGCGAACATGGAGGCGAGCTTCTGGGCCGCCTCGGTAGCTCTCTATCGTCGATGCGAGCTTCCATCGTGCCGATGGAGGCGGCGATACTAGGGCAAGCTCTTCGATCAGGCGCGTCGCGCTCGGCATACGCACATCGCGATCCACCTCGATCAAGCGTTCAATGATCTCGCGCAGGGGCCTTGGCGTCTCTGGAGTGACCTCTTGCAACGAGAGCCGATTGCCGTCGAGGATCTTCTGCATGGTCTCGACGTCGTGCGCCCCGTCGAAAGGGCGTAAGCCGGCAATCGCCTCAAACAACACCACGCCAAGCGAAAACAAGTCGGCTCGTCCGTCGACTGCCTCGCCTCGCATTTGCTCCGGTGACATGTACGGAACCTTCCCTTTTGCACTTCGGCTTGCTGTCACCTTTGTGTTCTCGAGCGCCTTGGCGATGCCGAAGTCCGCGAGCTTCGCCTCGCCGGAGCGACTCAGCAGAATGTTCGAGGGCGAGATGTCACGATGAACAAGGGTCTTGTGTGCATGCTCGAGCGCGTAGGCGAGGTCTAAGCCGATCAACGCGACCGTGCCGGCGGAAAGCTTCTCCTGAGGAGACGACTTGAGCAACGAGCGGAGGTCCACGCCGTCGACGAGCTCGAGCGTCATGAAGTGAGCTCCTTCGATTTCACCGACGTCGACCACGCCTACGATGTTGGTATGGCGCAGCTGGGCCGCGAGCTTCGCCTCTCGTTCGAAACGAGCGAGGAACTCCTCGTCGCCGCCGTAGGCCGGCAACACCCGCTTCACGCATACGCGCTGCTCGAATCCGCCAGTCCCGGCTCGCGTTGCCTCGAACGTTTCGGCCATGCCACCCACGCCGAGGCGGCGTAGCAAGTGATAAGGACCAAACTCTCTTGGCTCGCCGGCCATTGCCAGACAAGACTAGCACCATCGCGAAAACACTGGCGCCGTCATGGCGAGCGATGCAGGCTCCCCCGCCACGAATGAAGTCAGGTCCATTCAGAGGCGTCGATCGCATCATCTTCCGGCGCCTCTTCGATCTGGCAATGCCGATCGTCGGCCTGAACCTGCTCAGTGTCCTCACCTTGGCCGTCGACACGGCCATGTGCGGTCGCCTGGAAGACGCCGAGGAAGCGCTCACGGCCCTCGGGTTTGCCGGCCAGCTCGTATTCCTGCTGATGGTGGCGATGCTCGGGCTGACCGTCGGCACGGTCGCGTTCATCGCGCGCGCTCACGGCGCTCGGCAATCCGATCGCATCAATCACGTTCTTCATCAAAGCATCCTTCTCACCTATCTGGTGTCGATCGCGGTTGCGATCGTCGGAAACCTCTGCGCTGGCCTCGTGATGGAATGGCTGGGCGCCGATGCAGACGTACGCGATCTGGCGGTGAGCTACCTGCGCCCACTTCTTTCGCTCACCGTGTTCTTCTATTTGAACATGCTCTTCGCCGCTGCATTGCGGGCCGTCGGCAATACGATGCTGCCATTCATGATCGCCTTGCTGAGTAACCTCCTCAACGTCGTTTTGAACTACGGGCTCATCTTTGGGCGCCTCGGCCTTCCGGCGATGGGCGTCCGCGGCGCAGCCTGGGGCACCGTGATCTCGCAAGCCGTTGCAGTCTATCTCATGGTGTTCCTTCTCCGGCGCGATGTCGTCTACGGCGTCCGCGCATACCTCGGCCTGGCGCGACTTGACCAGCCGCTCGCCAGGGACCTCTTTCGTATCGGCGCGCCCGCTGCCCTCGACATGTTGGTTCTCAACGTCGTCTTCCTTTCGGTGGTCGGAATGTTGTCGCGCGTCGCTCAGGTGGCGGTCGCTGCCCACGGAATCGGATTGAGGGTTCAGTCGCTGGCATTCGTTCCGGGTTTGGGGGTTTCCCAGGCGATTGGGGCGATGGTCGGCAACGCGCTCGGTGCGCGTGATGAGCGTGAGGCGCGTCAAGTCGTGCACGGGGGTATCTTGCTCTCCACCGCGATCATGACCGTTCTCGGCTTGTCGATCGTCTTCGGAGCGGAACCGATCATCGCGATCTTCAATGTCGATTCGCCAACCGAGCTCGGGCGCTATTCGATACTTTGGATGCGGGTCCTCGGTTGGGGCATGCCGATCGTCGGAATCCACATCGCGCTCGTCGGCATGCTGCGCGGCGCAGGCGCCACCAACACCAGCCTGATGATCAACATCGTCGGCACCCTCATCATCCAGGTTCCCCTCAGCTGGTTCCTGGGTTTCGTGGTCGGTTGGGGGGCGTTTGGAATCTGGGTCGCCGTCCCCATTTCGTTCCTGGTTCGCATGTTTCTAGGCATCGTTGCGTACCGGCGCGGGGACTGGGCACGGGTCGGCGGAACCCTCTGAGAATCCCTGGCTCGGCAGGGATTTCTCTGCGCCGAGCTCTTTTGGTAACCTGTGAACATGTTCAACGCCTTGATCAGGGCGGTGTATCGCGCAGCGCATTGGGTGTTGCGGCTTCTCTGGTTCATTCGACGACCCGAGACGACGGGAGCGCTCGTGGCGGTCTGGCACCATGGCCGAGTCTTGCTCGTGAAGAACTCCTATCGACCGCAGCTCACCTTGCCGGGTGGCTACATCCGACCGCGCGAAGATCGCAGGACGGCCGCGGCGCGCGAGCTCCGCGAAGAAGTTGGAATCCAGGTGCAGCCCAAGAGATTGGTCCATGCCTATCACGGCACACATGTTTTCGAGCATCGCCAGGACACCCTGGACATCTACGAGCTCGAGGTGGACGTCGAGCCAAAGGTGCAGGTCGACAACCGCGAGGTGGTGCGGGCCGAGTTCCTCACTCCCGGCGAAGCGCTCGGCATGCAGATCGTCCCGCACCTCGACGAATACCTTTCCAGGCGAATCGCGCAGGCAAGGGATTGAGCTCGATGAATCCCCACGAGGCACTCCGCCGTGAGGCGCTCCGGCTTCTCGAACGCTACCGGCGCGAGCTGATCGAACGCTTCTCGGTTTGCCCCTGGGCCAAGCCCGCGCACGTTGGGGATCGAACCCGCGCGCACGTAGTCACCAGCGCGTCTTGCAGCCCCGAGGAGCTAACGCCGGTGCTGGACGGCTGGGCTCACGACCAAACCGTCGAAGTCGCGTTCGTGATCGCGCCACGATTCACCGCAGGAGCCGATGCCTTTTCCGACTGGGCGAAATCGATCGGAGAGCAGCAAGCTGGCGTCTTTCTCGCCGCGACGTTCTACCCAAACGCTGCCCGATCCGCGGGCTCGATCCAGTTCCTCAGACAAACTCCCGACCCCACCGTCCAACTCGTCCGCAGATCCCTCCTCGAAGAAATCCGGGCACAAGACCCACCGCACTACCGCAACATCTTCGACATCGATCTGCAGAAGCTGAAAGAGCAGAAGCCGGCGCAAAGCGTCGCCGCCTCGGTCGTCTCGCACAACGAACGGATGATCGAGCGGGAGGGCAGGGTGGCGATTGAGCGGGTCTTGGATGATATCCGGGGAGACCGGGAGCGGAGCTATGCTCCGCTGATGCCACTGTTCTGAGAGTGTCGGCGTCAGTGTCAGTGACCGAGTCTGCGCTGGATGTATCCCGACGAAAGCACCCCCCAGACCGCGCCTACCAGCAGCCCGCCGGTGTGTACCCAGTTCGCAATCGGCCCGACCCATCCAGTGAAACCAAGCCCCAGCCAGATCAGCATGAAGGTCACCAGTTGCTGCGGCATTCGGTAGGGGAAGCTCGGGTCTAGGCGGCCCCGGATCCAGATGAAGGCAAAGAGGCTATAGACCACGCCGGACATGCCGCCGAAGGTCGTGGGGCCGGACATGGCGTACTCGAGGACGTGCGAAAATGCCGCGGTCACGAGGACGAAGACGAGTAGGTAGCGCGCCGAGAACACACGCTCGATCGCGGTGCCGAGGTCTTTCAACCACCACATGTTGAAGAGGATGTGCATGAAGCCGAAGTGCAGGAGCATCGGCGTGAACAGGCGCCAGGGCTGCCCTTGCCAGATCGCGCTCACGTCGCCCCAGACTAGGCCGCCGCGCGCCGGCACCGGCGGAACGAATGTGAAATACCCGACCACGCTCACGTTCTTGCCCATGTCGGTCAGAAAGAACACGACGACGCAGATGGCGATCAGGCCGGTCGTCACCGTCCCGATCCGCATGTTTTGCTTCGCTTCGATCTGCTGGCGAACTTTCTCGGTACGTATCCGGAGTCGCTCGTCGGCCTTGGCTTCTTGCTTGCGCTGGGCGCGAGCCCTCTTCGCCATCTCGGCGACTCGACTCGAGCTTGGATCAAAGCCGTTCAGAAAGGCTCGGGCCTGCTCCATCTGCTCTTCGTCATGGACCCAAATCGCAATCGAACCGTCACGCGTTTCCTTGAGCGTCGTGACTATGCCGTCTGAATAGAGCGCATCGCCCAGGGTCTTGGCCTCAGCCTGGTCCGCTACGGTCGTCAGCATGCGCATCGCTGGCGGAGCATAGTCGCTTCGATCAGCGTTTCAATCGCCGCGAACCAATGAATACATCAGGCAGTCGCGGGGATGCTCCGAGCGATTCGGATGCCAGCCATACTTTCGAAGCCGGCCTTCGTATCGCATTCCGACCTTCTGCATCACCCGCGAGGATTGCCTGTTCTCTTCGTCGCAGAGCGCCTGAACCCGTGCGATCCGCTCGTCGGCGAATGCCGCTTCGCAGACCTTGGCCAGGGCCTCGGGCATGTATCCCTTTCCCCAGAAGCGACTCCCAAGTGCGAAGCCGACCTCCACGCGGTGTAGGAGCACGGTGCATCCGATCGTCCCCATCAGCACACCATCGCCTTTCCGCTCGATCAGCCAGACCCGATGCCCCATGCGCAAGTCCCAGGCATCGATGGTCTGTTGAAAGAACTCCCGTGTCTGTGCAGCGCTGCTGTGCGGCGACCAGGTCATGTAGTAGGTTATCTTCGGATCGCCGGCGTACGATTCGAACGCCGCTTCCGCATCCTCGATGGTCGGGCGCCGCAGACGGAGCCGCGTCGTTTCCAACTCCTCTGGGGGAAAGTCCACCGCGCGCGTATAGCATGGCGCCGCTTGGCTATGGATCGGCCCCGAGTTGACTGATAGGTTGGCGTCGATGTCCAATCGCGATGAGCCACTCGGAGAAGCGGCGCTCCGCCTGTCCAAGGAGCTCGGTTACTCCTTTGCTGACAAGAGCCTGTTGCTCGACGCACTCACCCACAGCTCGTTCAAAAATGAGCGGCCGGACCTCGCTTTGACCGACAACGAGCGCCTGGAGTTCCTGGGTGATGCAGTAGTCGATCTGGTCGTGGCCTCCCTCTTGTACGTGCAGTTCCCCGATGCTGATGAAGGCGAGCTCACGCGGCGGCGAGCCGACCTGGTGAGCGAAAAAGGCCTCTGCGAAGCGGCGGAGGCGATCGGCGTGGGCGACGCGATGCGGCTAGGGAAAGGCGAGGAGAAATCCGGCGGCCGCGTGAAGCCGAGGCTGCTTTCGAGTGCCCTCGAAGCCTGTATCGGGGCCGTCTATCGCGACGGCGGGGCGGATGCGGCCTTCGAAGCAGCTCGCCGGGTCTTTGGGCCGCGGATTCACACCAGCGCGCCCGGGCAGCGGGATGCCAAGTCACGCGCGCAGGAATGGGCTCAGGCAAATCTCGGAGGAACGCCGAGCTACCGTCTGGTCGCGACCGAAGGGCCCGACCACGAACGAGAATTCACCGTAGCTCTGGAGCTCAACGACGAACACGTCGCCATAGGGAGTGGGCGCTCCAAGATAGAAGCCGAGCAGTCGGCAGCGCTCACCGCCCTAGAACAGTGGACCCAATTGACCCCCGAAGCAGAGCCGTCGTAAGGGCATCCCGCTCCAAGCGATTCCCCGCACACGACTAAACCGCGCGCGAAGCGGCGTACGCTTCGAGCCGTGCGTGCGCCCAATCGACGTCGCGTTGCAGCTCGTTGTAGTCGGGGCCTTCATACAGCTCGTCGAAGGCTCTGAGGGCCTCTTCCGCCTTGGCGAGCTCTTGGCGAACTTCGTCGGGCCTGATCTCTTCCGGCGATGCGAAGACGTCGGTCAGAAGGAGCACCTTGTCGGGACCGCCTTCCACGAAGCCGGGGCCGATTGCTGCGATCTTGCGCTTGCCCTCCACCTCCCACACGAGAAGCCCGCACTTGAGCGCGGCCAGGAGCGGAAGGTGGTTCGGAAGTACGCCGAACTCGCCCTCGACGCTCGGCGCCTGAACCGAATCCACTTTCGCGGACAGCACGGAGCCGGTCGGTGTAACCACGTCGAGTTGCAGGTATTCGGAGTTCGCCATCGCTGAGCCCCATCAGTCCTTGGCGCGCTTGGCGTAGGCTTCCTTGACCTCTTCGATGTTGCCTTTGAGGTAGAAGTCCTGCTCGGGAATGTGGTCGAGCTTGCCGTTCAAAATCTCCTCGAAGCCGGAGACACTCTCTTCGAGCGGGACGTATGCGCCCTTGAGGCCGGTGAACTGCTCGGCGACGAAGAACGGCTGCGAGAGGAATCGCTGAATCTTACGGGCTCGGTCGACCACCAAGCGGTCGTCTTCACTGAGCTCGTCCATACCGAGAATCGCGATGATGTCCTGAAGGTCTTTGTACTTCTGCAAAGTCTCCTGCACGCCGCGGGCAACCCTGTAGTGGCGCTCGCCGAGAACGGCCGGGTCGAGCATGGTGGAGCTGGAGTCGAGCGGGTCGACGGCCGGGTAGATGCCGAGCTCCGCAATCGAACGCGACAAGACCGTGGTCGCGTCCAGGTGAGCGAACGTCGTTGCCGGCGCCGGGTCGGTGAGGTCGTCGGCAGGGACGTAAATCGCCTGCACCGAGGTGATCGAGCCCTTGGTGGTCGAGGTGATCCGCTCCTGGAGCTGACCCATCTCGGTGGCCAGCGTGGGCTGATAACCCACGGCAGAAGGAATACGGCCGAGAAGCGCCGAGACCTCGGACCCCGCCTGCGTGAAGCGGAAAATGTTGTCGACGAACAGAAGGACGTCCTGGCCCTCGTCGTCTCGGAAGTACTCGGCAACTGTCAACGCGCTCAACGCGACGCGCGCGCGCGCGCCCGGCGGCTCGTTCATTTGGCCGTAGATCAGCGCGGTCTTCGAGAGAACCGTCTCGCCCGTCTCGAGCTTCGACTCGCTCATTTCGAGGAGCAGGTCGTTCCCCTCACGAGTACGCTCTCCGACGCCCGCGAAACAGGAGACACCTCCATGCGCCTTCGCGACGTTGTTGATCAGCTCCATGATGAGAACTGTCTTGCCGACGCCGGCGCCACCGAAGAGGCCGATCTTGCCGCCCTTACGATACGGAGCAAGGAGGTCGATGACCTTGATGCCCGTCTCGAAAATCTCGACCTCGGTGCTCTGATCGACGAAGGGCGGCGCCGCTCGGTGAATCGGGGAGAACTTGGTCGCGCCGATCGGCCCCTTTTCGTCCACCGGCTCGCCGATGACGTTCAAGATGCGCCCAAGGCACTCCTTGCCGACCGGCATCGCGATCGGGGCGGCGGTGTTCTTGACCGCCATGCCTCGGACCAGTCCGTCGGTCGAATCCATCGCGACTGCGCGGACCGTGTTCTCACCGAGATGCTGCGCGACCTCCAGGGTGAGATTCCAATCCTTGTCGCTGATCGCCGGGTTGCTGACCTTCAGCGCGGAGAGAATCTCGGGGAGGCTCCCCCGGGGGAAGGTGACGTCCACGACCGGACCAATAACTTGAGTAACTCGCCCGTTCTGAAGCTCTGCCATGTTCTTTCCGGTTCTCTCGAAAGGGTGTCGGCCGGGCGGTTCGCGCCGCCAAAAAGCGAGCGCCACCTAGCACGACCCCCTAGGCCAGTCAACGACGCCAGCCCTGTGGAGCTAGGGTCACTGCGGCGGCCGGCAAGCCCCACGAGTGCGCATTGACCCTCCGGTCCGAGCTTTCTACCATCGAGCTCGCGATGCAGGATCAGGACACCGTCATCCACGCGCTTCTCGGGGTTGGCACCCGATACGAAGGCAAGCTCTTCTTCGAGGGGCGAGCACGCATCGACGGCGAGTTCGAAGGAGAGGTCTATAGCGAAGGGCTCCTGGTCATCGGCGAAAAGGCGATCATCAAAGGTGCGATTCGAGTGCACAGCTTGATCGTCTGCGGCGGAAAAATCGAGGGGGACATTCATGCGACCGAGCTCGTCGAGCTCCATGCGCCGGCCCAGGTGCGAGGCGACATCCGGACGCAGGCTCTTTTCATGGAGAAGGGGGTCCTCTTCGATGGCTCCTGCGTCATGGGCGAGGTGCTCGAGCTCGAAGATCGGCCGGTTTTGCCGCGCTCTGCGGAGGATACCTCCCCTGACGGTTACAGGGACCAGCCGAGCAGGAGCTGAATCGTCAACGCGTGGTCCTTGCCGTCGCCGCCGTAGGCTTTCGCTGGGACTTCCATGCTCGAGCCGGAAAAACGCAAGCGATAGTACTCCCAGACGAAGCGGACCCCGTAGCTGAAGCCGCGTTCTAGGCGTCCTTCGACGGCCAGCGCGCCGTCTACACCGATCCCCGAGCTGTCCATTCCGAACGCATCGTCGAGCTCACCAAACGAGAAGGGAAATCGAAGGCCAAAGTCGGCGCGGAAACCGAGGAGCTTCGCGACGACCTCGTAGACTAGCGCCGGGCCCAATCGGGCGTAGAGGAGCCTCGAGGACGGGAGGATCGAGTTGAGATCGATCTTGAACACGTCTCCGCCGAGGCCGGCCAACCCGCCGACCTGGAGACGCCCGATCGGGTAGAGGTAGCCAAGCTGCCCCAGCATTCGCCAGGTGTTGGTCTGCAGCTCGATCCCGCTCGCCGCTTCGGCCTTGAGGCCGATCCCTGCACCTCCGTCGATCTGAAAAACGATGGCCTGGACCGAAGCTCGAGGCGAACGGCGGGACATGGGGCGGAGCAGCAGGTGCCACGCGAAGTCGAAGTAGGCCCCCGTTTCGAAGCTCCGATCCGCGCTGTCGCCTTCGCGATCGGCGAGCTCCAGATGGATGTTCCTGAACCGCGCGCCAAGGCCGATCAGCATCACCAAGATCGGCAGATCCGATCCTTCGTCCTGCGCGCCTTTGGCGGGGCGCATCTCTGCGCAGGCCCGCTCTGGCGCAACGAGCCCCGCCAAAACTGCGGCGAAAACGAAGAATCGGATGCTCCGCCTCATTCGCGCTCAACCTAGCAAGCCCTGGGCGGCAGGCTTGTCTTTCTGGCCTTGAGCTCATTCGCCCCGAATCGGTGATTGAACGCGTGACGTAACGTCACTTCATGACCTACCAGACGAGAGAACGAGCCGGTGGCCAGGAGGTCGGTTCGAGCGCTCCGAACCCGAGTCTTCGAGGGCCTGCAGGGGTCGACCCGAACCGCGGCGGACACGACCCCCGACCTTCCTTGACTGGGTTCGGGCCCATGCTAGGAACGCGCGCCGCTGGGGTTTCGTCCTTGCCGTAGCGGCGATTCGGCCCCAAGCGCCGTTTGGAGATTGTCTCCAGTTGGAGTTTCTTTCCTGCAGGGCCTTTTGGTCCGAGACGGGAATACCGCTGCGATGAACGTGCTTTTCACAGCCCTTTTGTCTGAGGGTTCCATCATCGACCTCGACGGTACGATTCTGGTTCAGCTCGTCCTGTTCGCTCTTGCCTTCCTTGTTTTCCGGCCCCTGATTTTCCGTCCGATGGTCGCGCTTTTCGAAGCGCGCGAGAACGCCATCGAGGGCGCGAAGCTCGAGGCGCTTCGTCTTCAAGACGAGGCCTCCGCCGAGAGCGAGGAGTTCGAGGTCGAGATGCGCCGCCTACGGCTCCAAGCCGGCGAGGAGCGCGATCGCCTTCGCGCCGAGGGCAAGCGCCTGGAGCGCACCGTGCTCGACCGTGTTCGCGAGGAGACCGACAAGCAGCTCGCCGAGGCTGACGCCAAAATCACCTCAGAGGCGAAGCGGCTTCGCGCTGAGCTCGAGCAGTCCGTTCCGGCGTTGGCCAAGCAGATCGCATCGAAGATGCTGAATCGGGAGGTCCAGTGAGACGCGCGTGTGCGCTGACGCTGTTTGCACTCTTCCTGGCTTTGCCGGGCCTGGCATGGGCCGAAGACGCAGGCCAGGGCTCCAAGGTCCACGAAGCCGCGGAAGAAGTCATCAAAGCTGTCGACTCAGAGGAAGCCGCCCACGATGGCCACGAAGGCCACGGCGACCTCACCTTCTCGTCACTGATTCGCGACCGGGAGTTCCAGGGCACGCTCATCAACTTCACCGTGCTCCTTCTCCTGATTGGTTGGGTGATCGCCAAAAAGGGCAACCCAGCCCTCGCAGCGAAGCGCGCTGAAGTCGAGAAAGAGCTCGCAGAGGCCCAGCAACTTCGCGCCGAAGCTCAGAAGCGCCACATGGAGACCGCCACGCGGCTCGAGAAGCTCGACCAGGAGATGGTCCAGATTCGCGCCGAGATGATCAAGGCGGGCGAGGCAGAGCGCGATCGCATCGTTGCCCAGGCCGAAGAAAAGGCAGCTCGCATGCGCAAGGACACCAATTTCCTGATCGAGCAGCAGATCAAGCAGCTTCGCAAGGAGCTGACGCAGATGGCCGCCAGCGCGGCTGTGCTTGCAGCGCAGGAGTTGCTCACCGAGCGAACCACCGACGCAGATCAAAGTCAGCTTGCCGAGGCGTATCTAAATCGCCTCGATGAGGTCATCGAGGATCGGCAATCATGAGCGCGCTCGGACGACGGTATGCAAAGGCCCTGTTGGACCTCGCGCGCGAGCAGGGCGAGATGGACAGCGTGTTGCGAGACGTCGGGTCGCTATCCGATGCCTGGAAGGTCAGCGCCGAGCTTCGCGACATCGTCCGCAATCCCGTCATTCCAAGGCCCGCATTGAAGGCCGCCGTCGATGCCGTGATGGAGAAGCTCGGCTGTTCGAAGCTCATTCGGAACACGGTCGGCCTGCTCGCCGACAAGGGGCGCCTCGGGCACCTCGACGACGTGCTTCAAGCGCTCGAGCAGCTCGCAGAGGCCGAGACCGGGCGCGTTCGCGTAGAGGTCGTCAGCGCCAAGCCCTTGGCCGACGCTTACTATGCGCGGTTGACCGAAACGCTCGAGCGGGTGACCGACCGAGAGGTCGTGCTCGTCAAGAAGGAAGATCCTTCGCTCATCGGTGGCGTGGTCACACGCGTCGGCGACCAGGTGTTCGACGGGAGCATCAGCAACCGGTTGAGCGAGCTTAGGGAAACGTTGCTTGCGGATGGCAACACGCCGTAGCCGCATCGAATCAGGAGCCTTGCAAAATGCAACTTCGCGCTGAAGAGATTTCCAACATCATCAAGCAGCAGATCGCTTCTTACGAGAAGTCGGTCGATGTGGTCGAGACAGGCACCGTCCTGACGGTCGGCGACGGTATCGCTCGCCTCTACGGCCTCGAAAGCGCTATGGCCGGCGAGCTCCTCGAGTTCCCCGGTGGCGTCTACGGCATGGTTCTCAACCTCGAGGAGGACAACGTCGGCTGCGCGATTTTCGGCTCCGATGTCGGTATCAACGAGGGCGACACGGTCAAGCGCACCGGGCGCATCGTCGAGGTCCCCGTTGGCCCGGCGCTCATCGGTCGGGTTGTGAACGCGCTTGGACAGCCGATCGACGGCAAGGGTCCGATCGAGAGCAAGCTCACGCGCCGCGTCGAGCTCAAGGCTCCGGGCATCGTCGGCCGTCAGCCGGTGAGCGAGCCGCTTCAGACGGGACTCAAGGCCATCGACTCGATGATTCCCATCGGCCGCGGCCAGCGCGAGCTCATCATCGGCGACCGCCAGACGGGCAAGACGGCCGTCGCGCTCGACACGATCATCAACCAGAAGGGAAAGGGCGTCTACTGTTTCTACGTGGCGATTGGTCAGAAGCAGTCGACCGTCGCCCAGGTCGTCGACAAGCTCACCCAGTTCGGCGCGATGGAATACACCACCGTCGTCCTGGCCGGCGCCTCCGAGCCCGCGCCGCTTCAGTTCATCGCGCCATACACCGGCGTCACCATGGGCGAGTACTTTCGCGACAGCGGACAGCACGCGCTCTGCATCTACGACGACCTCTCGAAGCAGGCCGTCGCGTATCGACAGCTTTCGCTCCTTCTGCGGCGTCCCCCCGGCCGCGAGGCATACCCTGGCGACGTTTTCTACGTCCACAGCCGTCTCCTCGAGCGCGCTGCCAAAATGGCCGAGGAATGGGTCGTGGTGAAATCCGATCAAGAGCCTAGCCGTCTCGGCAATAAGGTCTTCGGTGGCCCGGAGTCGAAGCACGAGGCCGAGGCCGCGGCCAAGGAGAAGGGCCAAGGCTACACCGCGAAGAAGCTCCCGGACTCGGGTGGCTCACTCACCGCCTTGCCGATCATCGAGACCCAGGCGGGCGATGTCTCCGCGTACATTCCGACCAACGTCATTTCGATTACCGACGGTCAGATCTTCCTCGAGTCGGACTTGTTCAACTCCGGCGTGCGCCCAGCCATCAACGTTGGCATCTCGGTGTCCCGTGTCGGTGGTAATGCGCAAATCAAGGCGATGAAGCAGGTCGCCGGTACGCTTCGCCTCGAGCTCGCACAGTTCCGCGAGATGGCGGCGTTCGCGCAGTTCGCCTCCGACCTCGACGCGGCGACCCGGCAGCAGCTCTCCCGGGGTGAGCGCCTCGTCGAGGTGCTCAAGCAAGGGCAATTCGTGCCTTGGCCCGTGGCGGAGCAGGTCGTCGTGATCTTCGCCGGCACGCACGGCTACCTCGACCCGCTTCCCACCGACTCGATCGGTCGCTACCAGCAGGAGCTCATTTCATACCTCCAGTCCGAGCACCCATCGATCCTCGGCGACATCGTGTCGAAGGGGAAGATCGACGACGCGCTCGAGGGCCAGCTCGACGCTGCCCTCAAGGCATTCGCGGCGATCTTCGAGCCCAAGCAAGACGACTAACCCGACATGGCAAACCTCAAGGACATTCGAAAGCGCATCGGAAGCGTCAAGAACACGCAGAAGATCACCCGCGCGATGAAACTGGTCGCCGGTGCTCGTTTGCGGAAGGCGCAGGAGAACATCGAACGCCTTCGTCCGTACGCGATCAAGACCCTCGAGGTGCTGAGCGGGGTGGCTGCGCGTGTCAGCCCAGAAGAAGACGCTCATCCCTTGTTGGCCAGGCGTGCGCCGAAGAGTGTAATGCTGGTCGTTCTCACGAGCGACCGCGGCTTGGCCGGCGCGTTCAACTCGAACATCTGCAAGGCGGCATTCAATCGCTGGAAGCAGCTCGAGGCAGAGGGCAGCGAGGTCTGCTTCGGCATCATCGGCCGAAAGGGACGGGACTACTTCACCCGCCGAAACGCAGACATCCGGCACGACTTCCTCGGAGTGTTCGAGGATCTGAGCGCCGACAAGGCAGGCGAGATCGGCCGCTACATCGTCGAGGACTACACCTCGCTCGATCTCGACGCTTGCTACCTCGTGTACAACGAGTTCAAGAGCGCGATCAGTCAGCAGGTCGTGATCGAGCCGTTCCTGCCAATCGAGCCACTCGAGCTCGCCGACGACCGGCTAGGGGAGTTCATCTATGAGCCTGGCCAGGACGCCCTCCTCGATACGCTGCTCCCGATGCACGTCGAGGTACAGATTTATCGCGCTCTGCTCGAGTCGGTCGCCTCGGAGTTTGGTGCTCGCATGACTGCCATGGACTCTGCGACCAACAACGCGAGCGACATGATCGATCGGTTGACCCTGCAGTACAACCGGGCCCGCCAGGCCGCCATCACCAAGGAATTGATGGAAATCATCGGTGGCGCCGAAGCTCTCAACGGCTAAGCGCGAGTCTGTGGTACCGTGACAGCAATGCCGGGGGGGCACAGAGGACCGGCTGCACGCTCGACGGGTCCGGCACCACTTGAGTGGCTCGCCTGGATCTGCGCTGCAGCGACAATCGCCTACGTAGTCGGTGCGCCGTTGTGGGCTGCCGACTATCCGATGATCACGAGCTTCCCGTTTCATACGGCGTCATCTTCGGTATTTCGTCACTACCCGGATCCAGGCTGGCATTTCCACGAGCAGTTCCAGTTTCAACTGTTCGCCATGCCTTCGGTGACCTTCTACGCTCTCGCGGCGATCTTCATGTTGGCGCTCCCGCCCGTGGTGGCTACCAAGGTTGCGGCCGCGCTGTTGCTGGCGCTCTTGCCCATCGGCCTGATGGTGCTCTGTTGGGGCTTGGGGAAGTCCCCATTTCTCGGCCTTTGGGGGCTGCTGGCCGTATGGGGCGTCCCCGCGCACTGGGGGTTCATCGCCTTTTTGGCTTCGCTCGGCCTCTTTGCGATCGTCCTCGGTCTCGGCCTGCGTGTGGTGGATCAGCCGAGCCTGAGGCTTCAAGGCCTCCTGACCGCGGTACTGGTTCTGCTCTTCTTCACCTACCCGTATCGCCTACCTTTGGCGATCCTGATGCTCGTGCTCACTGCTTTGTTGATGTACCAGAGAGCCGACAGCATCAGGGGCCTCCTGATTCCGATTGGCATTTCGACCGCGCTCTTCGGTGTCTGGGTGACCGCCGGCGCGGATCTCACGATTCCACGAATCGACTGGGCTTGGCCTCCGGCCTGGGGTCGCATGTCCGAGGCGCGCGCCTATGCAGTCGACATCTTCATGGGCGATGAAGACAGTTTCGTGTTTCGCCGTGCTGGGCTTCTTTTCGTGGTGACCGCGGTGGCGCTGTTCGCAGTTGCGGTCGCTCGTCTGCGCTCTTGGCCCAAGGGTAGCTGGGTGGTGCCCGCCCACGCCCTGGTTGCGATCGCGATGCTGCTGTCCCTCGGCCTCTACCTGACGCTTCCGATGGAGCTCGGGCCCTGGTGGTTCGTCTTTCCGCGCGAAATCACCGCCGCAGCGTTTCTCCTGCCCGCACTGCTTCCGAATCTGCCGCGCAAGACTTGGGCGCATCTCGGATTCGTGATCTGGACGGCGGTCGCGGTTGCGCCGCTCGGCGAATTCGTCGCAGACGCGCACAAAGACTTCTCGACGACCACCGTGCACTTTCGAGAGATCGTTCGCGAGCTTCCCAAGGCTCCCAAGCTGCTGTTTCTGGTGTACGACCACCAGGGCTCGCGGGCTCGAAACAGCCCCTACATCCATTTGCCCGCGTATGTGCAGGCCGAGCGCGGCGGCTGGCTGAGCTTCCACTTTGCGCAGTTCGGGACCGACCCGTTTCGATATCGCGACAGCTCGGATCCGAACGCCGTGATCCCGCCCGAAACACCACTGCGCTGGGAATGGAGCCCACAGCTTTTCCAGCTCGACCAGCACGGCGACTTCTTCGACTGGTTTCTGGTTCGCCGGGTGAATTCGCCCGACAGCCTCTTCGCCACGGATCCGTCGATTCAGCGCGTTGCGCACTTCGAGAATTGGTGGCTCTACCACCGCCCTCGCGGCTCGGCTGGACCGCCCCGCGAAACGCCCTAAATTGGCAGAGCGATGGACCTCAGGACGGAAGAAGAGCGTTGGGCTATCTGGATGGTGCAGGCGCGTCGCTTTGCCAAGCGAGAGAACTTCGCCGATGCGGTGGCGCGGATGAAGCTCATTCAGCAAGCGGTCCGTGAGGCGCTCGCCGAGGCGCGCGATCCAAAACAGCGGGAGCGTCTGCAGCGCCATCTAGCGCGAGCCAGCGAGCAGCTCGCCAGCATGCAATCGAAGTACGAGGCCTGGCGGTCCGAGATCGCGGTGCGTCGGCAACACACGATCGACCAAGCCGCCGAAGAGATGGCGCGTCCCCTTCCGGTACCAGCGGACTAGTGGTGACCGTTCCCGCATGCTCGGCGGCGTCGCTCGAACTGGGAGAGTCCCTCGCTGGGACTGCAATCGAGTCGGTCGATCGCTGGTTCCTACTCGAAGTGGTGCAGAGCTGGGCACCCAAGGCGCTTCAGACGGAGGCCTTGACAGAGGCGGTGCGAGCCCGGCTCGGTGATTGGCTCGCAACTCCGCGCTCACGCCTACAGCTCATCCGTCGACCTGGGCGTTCCGGTAAACACCCGCTCTTCATGACCGTTTCTTCGGCCAGAGGTCGGCAGCAGATCTCGAAGGCCGAGCTCGACCGATACGAAGACCTTCTCGACCTCGACCTCGACGCGATGCGCGCTGAGCAGAGCGGACCGGTCTGCCTGGTGTGCGTTCACGGCCGACGCGACCGTTGCTGTGGGGTCTTAGGCAGCGCGGCGTTCCGCGCTATTCAATCACAAGGCGTCGACGTCTGGCAGACGAGTCACCTCGGCGGGCATCGTTTTGCGCCTTGTGTCCTGTGGCTGCCCGATGGGCTCATGTACGGCCGGCTGCGCCCGGAGCATGTAGACGCGTGGGTCACGGCACGGCGAGCCGGTGAGGTCGGTGAGCTGGATCTTTTTCGCGGGCGCTGCGCCTATGATCGATCCACGCAGGCGGCGGAGATCTTCCTGCGAGAGCGCTTGGGGCTGAAAGCTGCCAATGGGCTCGATTGGCTCGGGACCGCTGAGCAACCCGCGTCGACTTGGGAGGCGCGCTTTCGGACGGCATCCGGCGAGGAGATGGTTCGGCTGCGGCTCGAGGACCGGGGTGTCGCGCGCCCAGAGAGCTGCGGCGGGGAACCGGAGGCGGTGACCGAGTTCGTGGAGTTGTAAGGCGCAATTTCCCACAATGGGCTAGAACGCGACTTGTGGAACTCTGGTTGCTTGCGCTTTGGGCTCTTTCTGGCGCCGCGCTTCTGTTCACGCACCTCGTGATGGCCTGGCGCGTGCTTTCCGGCCCCTTGGCTGCGCAATGGCGCTACCTGGGATTCATCGTGCCGTTCTTCACGCCCATCGTCGCCTGGCGTGGCGGCAACCGCCTCGGCCCAATCACTTGGGTTTTGTTCCTGGTGATCTACCTCTCCGCCCGCATGGTCGAACTGCGATGACCGAGGCCCGCCATCCGTTCGTGACCATTCGGGTTCGAGCCGAGCAGCTCGAGCTGGCGGAGCTCCGACTCTGGGAGCTTGGCGCAACAGGCCTCGAAGAGCGCGACCAAACCACGCTGGTGCGGGAGCCGGCCCTGGGCGAGGCCGTCGTCATCGCAGCATTTCCGGACGAGGCCTCCGCGCGGTACGCCTTGCGCGAGATCGGTAGCGAGTACGAAGCCGATCTCATCTACGTGGCCCAAGAGGACTGGGCGACGGAGTGGCGACGCGGCTTTGGTGCTCAGCGTATTGGCCAGCGCCTTCTGCTCCACCCTTCCTGGGAGCAGGCGGACGGCAAGCACGGCGACGTGGTCCTCACGATCGATCCAGAGAATGCATTCGGAAGCGGCGACCACGAAACGACCAGGCTCGTCCTACGGGTCCTCGATCAGAGAGTGTCTGGCGGGGAGCGGGTCTTGGACGTCGGATGCGGAAGCGGGGTCTTGTCGATCGCCGCGCTCCGTCTCGGCGCCGAGTCTGCTGTCGCAATCGACATCGACGAGGATGCCGTGGTCGTCGCACGACGAAATGCAGCTCTCAACGGCGTCGCGCAGGGAATTCAGGTCTCGACGCGGCCACTGACCGAAATCGACGGCGACTACGACATCGTCCTCGCCAACATCGAAACCAGGGTTCTCGTTCAGATGCCCGAGGACCTCCAAGCGCGCCTGGCGCCCGCTGGGGTTCTCGTTTTGAGTGGGATCCTGCGCGGCGAACGGGACGCTCTGCTCGCTGCCTACGCCCCGATGGAGCTCGAGGCCTGCCTCGAAGAGGGAGAGTGGTGCGCCTGCGTCCTGAGGCCCGACGAGCCATGACCGTTCGTAGACTCTACGTGCCGGAGCTACCGGAGGAGGGCGGAGCGGTGCTGCTCGGAGACGCGGCGAGCTCTCACGTTCACGTGCTCCGTCTTCGCACCGGCGACGCA
Source organism: uncultured delta proteobacterium (assembly GCA_963699755.1). Lineage (GTDB taxonomy): Bacteria > Myxococcota_A > Polyangia > Polyangiales > Houyiibacteriaceae > SG8-38. Next base: position 377,954 of record CAVOVB010000007.1, on the reverse strand, counting down.
GTCGTCCTATTCGATGGCAAGGGACGCGCCGCGGCGGCGCGGCTCGAGTCGGTCGTTGGCGAGGTGCTCTGTCGTGCAGAGCCTGCGCGAACCGCCGAAACGAAACGCGCCCGCGTCGTCCTCATGCTTGCGATCCCAAAAGGCTCGAAGCTCGACGACTGCGTGCGCATGGCAACTGAGCTTGGCGTCGACGAGGTCGCGCTGATGCAGACCGAACGAACGGTTCCCCGCTGGGATTGCGCGCGCGCGCGCTCACGCGTCGAACGACTGACGCGAATCGCCAACGAGGCGGCCGCTCAATGTGAGCGCGACGACATCCCGATCGTGCACCCCCCTCGCCCCGTGAGCGCATGGCTCGAGGCGGTGCCAACAGACGCTCGAGGCGTCTTGTTCGGAGCCAGAGCTCAGGGAGCGCTCGCGCTCGAACCGACCCTCGAGCAGATATGGTGCGCACTGGGACCAGAAGGAGGATTCACCGACGAGGAGATCGCGATCTTCGAAGGGTCGGGGTTTTCGGTCGCCAGCTTGGGAACCAGGGTCCTGCGGGTCGAAACCGCCGTGCCCGCTGCCCTGGCGCTCATTGCAGACCGCCTCGGTGATTTCCGACAAGCTCGTTGACAGGTCATCGGGTCCAAAGCCAACATTGCGATGGATATGTCCGCTCTTGCCTCGCTCCTGGTCCGCGACCAGGTGATCTCCATCGATAGAATGCAAGGGGCCATTCAGGATCAGGTCATGCGCGGGGGCAATCTCGACACCGTTCTCCTCGAGCTCGGCTTGCTTCGCGAGAACGAGATGAACGCCTACTGCGCGGCCGTCTACGGGCTCTTGCCGGCCACGCGTGACGAGGTGATGCAGACGGCGATCACCACCATCCGTGTCTTGCCCCGCGAGTTCGCCGTCCGGCATCGCTTGATTCCCGTCGCAAGGACCGAAGATGCGGTCGTCTTGGTGGTCGATCGTCCACTCCCACATGCCACGCTCCGCGAAATCTCCTTCGAGCTCGGTATCGACCCTGTCCAGCGGATCGTTTGTTCGGTGCGCGTCGAGGCGGGCTTGGCTCGTCACTACGACATCGAGATGACGACCCGGATGAGGCAGCTCAACCACCAGCTCGAGGCTGCTGATGCCGGCCCAGTTCCTTATGTTGCGCCGTTCGAAGGCGTCGGGAGCAGGAGCTCGCTCCCGCCCGTGAAGCAGGTCTCAGGCTCCTTCCCGCGCCTCGAGTCCTCAAGCCCGCCGCCCACCGGCATTGCCGATACCGAACCCCCTCTGGTAGCGGCGTCGAAGGTCGGCTCCTCGGTTCCCGCGGGCACGTTTCGCGATTCCGACCCGGGTCCACATCGCAAGCGCTCCGATCCGACGACCGGCTTCGTCGACGCCACCCGCTATAGCCTTCCACCACGTCCTCCTGAAATCCTCGGCCGACCGTTGATGAGGCAAAGGAGCTCCCAGCGCCCTTCAGGGGATGGCGCCTCGTTCCCCGGCGGGCCGACGCGCGGTTGGCAACCGGCACCTGCGCCGGCTGGGGCCGTGCGGCCCGACGCCCAGGCCTGGCAGCCCGCGCCAGCGCCCAAGAAGTCTTCCAGAGCGGCCTCTGGCTGGCAGCCCGCCCCCTGGCCCCCCGTGCCAGGCGCCGATTGGCAACCTTCGCCTTCGCCGCCTTCCGGACGCGCAGGGCATCATCTGCCCATCGATCCGCGTCGTGACAACGACGGGAGCGCGATCGCGCACGACGTCGTGTCCCTTCGTCCCGGAGGTCCGAGCTCCGCACCGCCCAACGTCGAGACGGAGCCCGCGGGCCGAAGGTGGGGTCCTGCACCAGCGCCGGCGGCCGAGCTAGGCTCGCTCCCGAGCATCATCATCGACTATGGAGAAGAGGTCGAAGGGCTCGTCGCCGAGCTTCGGGAGGCCGGACCCGACGACGAAAGGCTCATCGTTTCTTTGTTGGCGATTGGCGAGGCTGCGCTGCCGGCCCTGGCCCGCGAGTTTCCGGGTGGGCTCTGGTTTGATCGCAATGAGCCCCACGCGAACGTCCCAGCAGGCAGAGATGTTTCACCGATCGCGAGAGCTTTCGTGGCGTTCGGCCAGCGTTCGGTCCCCTATTTGCTCCCCTTGCTCGACGACGAGGACCCCGACGTTCGCTACTACGCGTCGGTTCTCGCTTCCGAATTCGTTCACCCCGACCTCGTCCAAGCGGTTGGCCGGCGATTATACGACTCCGATCCGGGGGTTCGCAGTAGCGCATACAGAGCGCTGAGCGTCCTCTATGCCTGCGAGGTCGAGTTCACGCAGCTCATCGAACGGCTTCGGGCATCTGCGCGCGACGGCCGAAACCTCGAGCCACAGGTAGCTGCCATCGAGGCGCTCGGAAAACTGCGCGACATGGATTCATTCGAATTCTTCACCTTCTTGCTCGAAAGTCCGGACGCTAGGGTGGTCGCGGCTGCCCATGCAAGCCTGGTGCGCCTGAGTTGCCAGGACTTCAATAGGAGAAAGAAGAAGTGGACCGCCTGGTACGACAAGCACCGCAACGAACACCGCGTGGTTTGGCTCATCAATGCGCTGATGCATTCGGATGAGCGCTTGCGCCGGCGCGCGGCCGAAGAGCTCAGGCACCTGACGCAGGAAGACTTCGGCTACGAGCCCGGCCAGCCGAAGAGGGCGCGCATCGCTGCCCAGAAGAAGTATCGGACCTGGTGGGTGGCCGTTGGTTTCAGGATGTTTGTGGAGCCGCGGCCCCACGATTCTGGTCATGTGGACGGCCAGTGATAGACTTCGGCCGCGTCGCGTAGACGAGCTCCAATCGTGCGAATTCCGAGGCTCCTAACCATCCTGGGTCCTGCGTCCGTTCTTTATGTTCTGGCGGCGCGGGCCTCTTCGAATGCCGCGGCGTCCCCTGAGTGGGTGCACGTCTTGTTGTCACTCGGGCTTTCCCTGACCCCGCTCATCCTCCTGTCATCCTGGTCGAGCAGGCGCGGCGCGTCGAGGTTGGGATTCATGGGCGTGAGCCTGGCCGTGGCGATCGCGTCGGCTGGGACCAGTTCCGCGCTCCTCGAGCGCACGCACGAGATCGCCTGGCTGCTCGCAACCCTTGCGACCGTCGATCTCGTCTTGCCGCCCGAGACCCGGCCGGTGGTACGCTTCGGTATTCTCGGGACCCTCGCGTTCGCTGCGTTCGCCGGGGCCGGCTTGGCCCGCCAGGGCTTGCTGCCGGAAATGACTTTTGGGGTGGTGGTCGTCGTGGGGATTCTGGCGACCGGCGCCCTTCATCAGATCGTGTTGGTCGACAGAGGGCATGTGGTCGAGGGCGGCTTGTCAGGCATCGCGCTTGCTAGCCTTGCAGTTGGACTCGCCTATGCCTGGTTCGGTCCGTTCGAGGGCTTGCTGGCGACCACGGTCGAATTCGCCGTCGCCTCGCTGCTCTGGCTTGGACATCTCGCCTGGTTAGACTCGGGGTGGCGTTCCTTACGCCGTGTCGGCGTGCCCGTTGTCCTCGCGTCTGCGGCGTGCTTCGCGCTGACCTATGGCTTTGCTCCGGCCGCGCTCCTCGAGCGATGGCAGCTCGGCCTGTTTGCGCTCGGCTCCGGAGTGCTTTGGTGGATGATGTTTTCCTTCGTGCGAAGGCTTTCCAATCGCGCGGTTTGGAGCACCTCGGGCCGCCTCGCAGAGGGGGCGGAGGCCGCCAGGAGGGGCTTGATCGGAGGAGCGGTGCTCGACGAGATCGCCGCAGGCATTCTCGTCCCCTTTAGTAGGGCGCGGGGCGAGCAAGAGGAGCGTCCGGAGCTCTACACCCTAGATCCCCCGCTGCGCATCCGGCTCGACGCCGGTGAACGGGCGAACATCAGGCCGGCCCACGCTCCTGCGGCCGTCACACAGGCTCTGTTCGTCGACGGTCATCAAGAAGTCCTCGACCTCGTGAGCTTGCGCGCCCGAGTCGTTCGGGAGCCGTCCATTCGGGATCTGGTGCATACGATGGAGCTCCAGGGGATCGGTTGCGCGGTCCCTTGCGTGCATTTCGACCAGATCGAAGGGGTCCTGCTTCTGCCGCTCGGCGATCGGTCGGAGCCGCTTTCGCACATCGAGCTCGAGGAGTTGGGTCGATTGGCCGATTCGCTCGGCGGCGCACTGGCCTCGGCCCTTGCACAACGCCGGGCTGACAACCGTATTCAGAAGCTTTCCACACTGCGCCGTGAGGCCGAAGATCGGATCACCGCGCTCGAAGGGGAGCTCGAACAGCTGCGGGGCCAATGTGACGTCCTCGGGCGCGGGCTCGCCGAAGATCGGACTCTGTACGTCGCATACAGCCGATCGATGAGGCGCGTGCAGAGGCGTGCGATCGAGCTTGCCCCGGTGACCGATCCGGTCTTGATCGTCGCCCCGGCGGGGTCTCCCGTCTTGCCGGTCTCCCGCTTCATCCATGACCGAGGGCCGCGCTGGGCGGCGCCCTTCGTGGTGGCGGATTGCTCCGCTGTGCCCTCAGAGCAGGTCGCGAGCTTGCTCTTCGGCTCCGAGAGCGGGGGCGGTGCGGGTTGGTTTCAGTCCGCAGCGGCTGGGACCTTGCTCCTGCGAGATCTCCCCGCGCTCTCCAAGCAGAATCAGGCGCGTCTCGCGGCAGCGTTGAGCGAGCAGGACGCGCAAGCGGAGGGCGGCGAAGAGCCCCAGGCGCTGCAGCCAAGGCTCATCGCGACCACACGCGCTCCGATCGGCGAGCTCGAGATTCGCGGTGCGCTCATCCCCGACCTCGCAGGACGGTTCTCTCGACACGGCCTCACGATTCCGTCTTTGCGCGACCGGCGCGAGGACGTTCCATCGCTAGCGCTACTGGCCATCGATCGGGCATGCCGGGTTCTGGCCCGCGAGCCCGTCGGCATCGAAGAGGAAGCGATGGCCGCCTTGGTCGAACACGACTGGCCCGGTGACATCGCCGAGCTCGAGCTGATCATCGAGCTTGCGGTCGGCCAGGCATCTGCCAGGACGATCGCCCTCCGAGACCTGCCGCCGCTTGCCTGGCCCGTTGCCGACGAAGAGGAGTCGCTGACCGGGACCTATAGCGAGGTGGAGTGCCGTCTTCTCGAGCGCGCACTACTTCGATCCGGCGGCAACAAGAGCGAAGCAGCGCGCATGCTGGGGCTCAAACGCACGACTTTCTTGGATAAGCTCCGGCGTCACGGGCTGGAGCGGCGCGCGCCGGAAGAGCTCCGTGACTCCATGCTGGGCTGAGCGGATGCCTCCGATCCTTCTTTGGGACGTCCTGGGAACACTGGTACACGATCCATTTTTCGTGGAGATGCCGGACTTCTTCTCGATGAGCCTCGACGAGCTGCTTGTGGTGAAGCACCCGAGCGCCTGGGTCGAGTTTGAGCGCGGGGAACGCAGCGAGGACGACTTTCTAGATGTCTTCTTTGCCGACGGTCGGGACTTCGACCGCCAAGCTTTCCTCGGTAGGGTTCGCGCTTCATACCGATGGCTACCTGGGATCGAAGAGCTTCTGGCCGAGCTTCACCGTGCAGGCCACAGGATGCACGCGTTCTCCAACTATCCCGTTTGGTATCGAATGATCGAGGAACGTTTAAGGCCGTCGCGCTTTCTCGATTGGACGTTCGTCTCCTGTCTCACAGGTTTGCGAAAGCCCGACCCGGCGGCGTACCTACATGCCTTGGCAGCCCTCGGCGCAGCCCCCGAGGAGTGCCTGTTCGTCGATGATCGTGTCGGCAACTGCCAAGTAGCGCGGGATCTTGGAATCCAGAGCGTGGTCTTCGAAGGCGTCGAGCCCCTGCGCGCTTTCCTGCGTGAAGCCGGGCTGCTCTAGTCACACCGGTTGGTTTCTTGTCGACCAACGCTGGTAGCGCTCCTGGGCGGACAGAAATTCCTCACGATCGGCTGTCTCTGACAATGGCTGCAGGTAGTGGGTCAGATGCCAGAGCTCACGCGATGCCAGCAGCCGAATATTGGCGCGGCCGTCTCCGAGACCTTCGATCAGCCATTGAGTGCGGATTTCGTGACCGCGCTCCGAGAGCCAGCGGAGCCATGGGTCGCGCGCAAATCCGAAGTCGTGCGCGGTCAGCACCCTGAGCCCCACACGGCACGCGGTCGCAATGCCGCGATCGGCATCAGCCAGCAACTCGACGAAGAGCGGAGCCGAGGCCTCGTCTCGAAGTTGGGTCAGCGCCGAGATTGCACGGCGCCGAATGGCGAGCGGCTGGGAAATTTCAGATGCGCAGCGGCGAAGCTCGCCGAGGGCGCTGCGGTAGAGTGCCTCGTGTTGGTACGCGCTGAGCAGATGGAGGGCCACGCGCCGGCATTCCCGGTCTTCGTCGAGGGAAACCTGCATCAGCGGTTCGATAAGGCGGGGACTCGAATACGCCGCGCAGATCACCGCCGCGTAGTAGCGAACCTTCGGGCTCGGCTGGCGCATCAGGCGTGCGAGATACGGGATCGCTTCACCTTCGAAGGCGGCGAGAGCGGCAGCGACCGCGGAGATCTCTTCGGGTCGCTGCAATCGCGAGTGGGTGGCCAGGGCATCATCCCAGAGCGGCCCCGGAAAGCTCCTCACCAGTTCTTCCAGCCCGAAATTCCCGAGCGCCACGAGTCGTCTGACGACCGGTGCGATCTCGTTCGGACCGAGCGTCACGAGCTCGTCGACGAGCCCCCGCCCGAGCTCGACGAGGCTTTCTTTGAGCACGGGTTGGCTGTGCTTGACTTTGTCCGCGGGCACGGGCGCCTTGGCGCGAACGCTCGAACCGCTGTCGTCGCCGCCAGCCTGCGGTTTCGCCGGAAGGACGCCCGCAGGGAGCGGGTATTTTCGTCTCTCCGCAGCCATCGTCTACTTATACCAGCACCTGCGGGTTTTTGGCCCGACTCCCTAGTCTTGCCGTGTTTTTGAGGGCAAACTCCGCGCCCATGTACAGGATGGTCGTACGCGAGCTGGCCGGTCCGGCCGCCTTGGAGCGTGAAGAGCTGGGCGAGGTGAACGCTGGCCCGGGCGAGTTGGTCATCGATGTGAAAGCGGTGGGCTGCAACTTCTTCGACACTCTGATCACCGAAGGTAAGTACCAGATCCAACCGGAGCTTCCGTTCTCACCCGGCGCCGAGGTTGCCGGCATCGTACGCGAGCTGGGCGAAGGTGTTTCGCGTTTCTCGGTCGGAGACCGGGTGAGCGCTTTGTTGGAGTACGGTGGCTTCGCGTCGACATTGGCTGCACCCGAAGCCCGCGTCTTTCCCATTCCTGCGGGGATGAGCTTCGAGGAAGGCGCTGCGCTCGGCCTCGTCTATCAGACTTCGTACGTTGGCTTGGTGCATCGTGCAAACCTACGGAAAGGCGAAACGCTCCTGGTGCATGCAGCGGCGGGCGGTGTCGGGCTCGCAGCGGTTCAGATCGGAGCCGCGCTCGGGGCGAAGGTCATCGGAACGGCCGGGACTGCCGACAAGCTCGCGCTTGCGAAACGAAACGGAGCGGGCGAAGTCATCAACTATCGTGAAGAGAACTGGATCAAGCGCGTCAAGGAACTGACGGATGGGCGCGGAGCAGATGTGATCTACGACCCGGTCGGCGGGGACATTTTTGACCTCTCGACCAAGTGTGTTGCGTTCGAAGGGAGGATTCTGATCGTAGGCTTTGCGAGCGGCCGAATCCCCACCGCGAAGATGAGCCGAGTCATGGTGAAGAACTTCTCCTTGGTCGGCTTGCACTGGGGTCTCTACTTCCAGAAGAATCCAGCGGTCCTCCAGCAAGCCCAGGAAGCCATTCATGCCCTGCATTCGGAAGGAAAAATCGCCCCACTGGTCTCTGCGAGATACCCGCTCGAAGATGCCGAGGCCGCCCTGGCTGCGCTCGGGGGCCGTGAAACGACGGGAAAAGTCGTTTTGATACCCTAGCGTTCCGAAGGCTCGGCCTGGGAAAGCACCGATTGGCAGCGTTCGATCACCGCGTCGATGACGCCGGCATGACTGCCGAGTGGGCCCGCCATCGCGAAGCTCACACCCTGGTGCCGGGCCGCGGCTTCGGCGACGAGACGCGGAAGGTCCTCGGTCGCGTGTCGTCCTGGCGCTAGCATGAATGGATGCACCACCACCTTCGTCGCACCTTGCTCCACGCAGCGAGCGAAGCCATTGGCGATCGTCGGTTCTGCAAGCTCCATGTGCGCTGCCTCCACGATGGTTCCGGCGCCGAGTCGACTCTTGACCAGTGCTGCAACTTCATCGAGCAGGACGTTGGCCTGGACGCGTCGACTTCCATGATCGACCAAGAGCAGCGCGTGGCGTTCGCGAGCGATCTGCGCATCTGCTTCCGAGCGATCCATCACCGGTATCTGTGCTCCGAGCTCCGAGGTGTCAAGAACTGCGATCGCCCCGGCCCGGCTCAGACGCAGTCTGCTAGAGCGCGCTCGACTGAACCGATGTAGGACCCGCCAAACAGGTTGACGTGCACGAGAAGCGGGTAGAGCTGGTAGAGAGAAACCCGTTCGGCCGCGCCCGGCGCCAGCGGCCATGCTTCCCGATACGCGGCGAAGACGCGTTCGCCGAAACCACCGAACAAACGCATCATCGCGAGATCGACCTCGCGATGGCCGCCGTACACTGCAGGGTCGATCAGGACAGCTTCGCCCTCTTCATCGACGTGCAGGTTTCCTGCCCAGAGGTCGCCGTGCAGGCGCGAAGGTGGCTCTTGGGGCCCCACGCGCTCTGGGAGAGCACGCTCGAGAGCCTCAAAGCTCCTACGCATCGCGGTATCGACCAGGCCGCGGTCTGCGGCAAGCCGAAGTTGTGGCTCTAGTCGAGACGTCCAGTAAAACGATGCCCAATCGTCGGTGACCGTGTTCAACTGTGCGAGTCGACCGATGAAGTTGTGGTGGTCGAGCCCGAATGATGGAGCGCCAAATGCGTGCAGAGCAGCGAGCGATCGACCCAGGGCTTCGTCAAAATCCGCACGGCGCTTTGCGGGCGCCAGCAGCTCTAGGGCCAGGAAAGCCGGCCGTCCATCCGATGCAGCAATGACCAGAGGAACCCGAATCGCTTCCGCTTCCTCGAGCCACCGAAGGCCGCGCGCCTCTGCTTCGAACATACCGCCAGGAGGGTTCGGGTGGGTCTTGACGAAGACCGAAGTTCCATCGCCGAGGGCAAGCTCGAATGCATCGTTGATGTCGCCGCCGCCGAGGCGCTTGACCCCGCGTACCGGCTTTCCGAGACGCTGTTCGAGGACGGCGCGGAGCTCAGGGGTCATAGACGATGATTCTCTCGAATGTGCCGCAAGAGGCCGCGGGAGGCCGCTTCGCACAGGTCGAGCACGGTTTCGAAGCCGTCGCCTTCTCCGAAGTACGGGTCGGGCACGTCGGCGCCGCTAGGCGAGTGCGGATCGAAATCTCGGAAAAGAAAGACTTTCGCCCGCGCCGCATCGTTGGGTGCCTTCCGCGATAGATCACGTGCATTCACCCGATCCATTGCGATCACGTAGTCGAAGCGCTCGAAATCACTCGCGACCACGGCGCGCGCCCGTCCAGCAAGCTCCACACCACGGCGTTTCGCGGCAGCCCTTGCGCGTTGGTCGGGAGGCTCCCCGACGTGCCAGTCCCCCGTTCCCGCGCTGTCGACCTCGATTTCGGCGTCGAGCCGCTCGTGGACGACGAGCCGACGCAGGGTCGCCTCCGCGGTCGGAGAGCGGCAAATGTTCCCAAGGCAAACGAAGCAGACACGAACAGGCATGACTATGGCGTCAGTAGGACCTTCCCTTTGTTTTGGCCAGCTTCGATATAGGCATGCGCCTCGGCAGCATCCTCGAAGGCAAAGGAGCGATCGACATGTGGCTTGATCAAGCCTCGATCGTACAGCCTCATCAGGGCGCCAAGCGCCTCGGCGAGTAGCTCGTGCTCACCCCAAAGACGTCCCATGTTGACGCCGGCGACGCCCTTGTTTTCGTGCATCAGTCGGATGGGCGTCCACCAGGGAAGGCGTGTGAGCTGGCTGACCACGTGGCTCATTCGGCGCTTGCCGGACTTGGCCATGTTCGCCCAGCCAAACGGAATGAGAAGCCCGCCAGGCCGAAGCAGGGAGTACCCCTTTTTCCAGTCGGCGCCACCAAGCGCGTCGAGCACGCAGTCGACTCCGCGGCCATTGGTCAGCCGGCGAATCTCGTTCGCGTAGTCGCTCGTGTGGTAGTCGATCGCGTGGTCGCAACCGTTGTCCCGCACATAGTCGTGCTTGGCCTTCGATGCGGTGCCGTAGGTCGTGACGCCGCCGACCGATCGACAGAGCTGACTCGCTGCCGTCCCCACGCCGCCTGCGGCTTGGTGGATCAAAACGTGATCCCCTGCTCTCACGCGAAACACATTGAAGAGCATCTGATACGCAGTCAGGTACGTGACGGGAAGTGCAGCGCCCTCTTCGAAGCTCATGTTCTCCGGCATCGGGAAAGCGTGCGTCGCGTCGACACAGACCTCGTCCGCGTAGCCACCGAACCGGGTCATCGCCAGAACTCGCTGACCTTCCTGTCTATTGTTGACGCCTTCACCCACGCCATCAATGATGCCCGATACCTCGTATCCGACGACCATCGGGGGCGGAGGTGCGTCCTGATAGAGACCTTGCCGGGCCATGATGTCCGCAAAGTTGATTCCGGACGCGCGTACACGAATTCTAACCTCGCCCGGGCCGGGGTTTGGATCTTCGCTCTCACGAAGGTCGAGAACATCGGGCGTTCCGTACATTGGAATCCAGACTGCCTTCATCCACGACGACTACCGCCGGTCAGAACGATGTCAAGCCTCCATGCGGCGTGCTAGGCTTTTCATATGGACGTGGTTCTGGCCCCCGACATCTATGTAAACGCCTCAATCGCGCTTGGCTCTCCGCCCGAGCGGGCGGTCCGTCGCGCCTTCGCGGGTTCCGGTAAGCCAAAAGCCTCGGCGTGGGTCTTGGAGCGCGTCGAGTCGATGCTGCATGCGCTTCCGGAATTCAAAGATGACGCGGTTGCAACACAGATGAAGATCATCCTAGAGCTCGTCGACATCGTCGAAACCGACCAGTTCTTCATCGAAGACTGGAGCGATGCCCTCGTCGCTCTCGCAAAGGCCGCTGGGGTGGCGAGGGTCCTCACCGATCACCCCGATCTTTTGGCTTCCAAGGCCATGAGTGGCGTGGAGTTCGTATCCTCCGACGGCTGGCTGAGCGAGCAGCTCACACCGCCACCTCCACCCCGAGTCTAGCGTCGCACCTTGAGCCAAGTGGCCTAGGGCTGCTAGGGTCACCCATGACCGACTCCTTCCTTCCGCAGAAGGATGAAATCAGGCGGCGTCTCGAGGGGCGCTATGTCGGCGCAGTCCCTCACAATCAGGCCTTGAATCTTCGAGTCGTCGATTACAGGCCAGAGCATCTTTCGCTCGCCCTTCCGTATCGAGACGACCTCGTGGGCAATCCCGAGACCGGCGTCCTGCACGGAGGCTGCATCACCAGCTTGATCGACGCGACCTGCGGCGGCGCCGTCATCATGTCTTTGGTCGCACCCAGGCGCATCGCAACCCTCGATCTTCGAATCGACTACGTCCGGCCGGCGCTGCCACACCAAGAGGTCATTTGCAGCGCCCATTGCTACAAAGTCACCCGGCACGTCGCGTTCGTCCGCGCGAAGGCGCACCACGGCGACCGGGCAAACCCCATTGCAACGGCCTCGGGTACATTCGTCATTTTCCCAGACGAAGGACGACGGAGCGAGGACGGGGGAGCCGAATGAGGCTTCGTGATGCCGTCATCGCCGTTCGCGACACCGGCGACTTCGGGCCGCTCAACGATGCGATCCCCTACGCTCGGTTCATGGGCATCAGCGGCGAGCTGGTGGACGGCGATGTCATTGGCCGAATGCGCTATTCGGGCCACCTCATCGGCAATGCGAACGTGCCCGCGCTTCACGGCGGCACGCTGGGCGCGCTAATGGAGTCAACCGCGATCTTCAAATTGCTCTGGCACGGAGAAACGACCACAGTCCCAAAGACGATCAACATCACCGTCGAGTACCTCCGGGGCGCGCGTCCGGAGGATGTGTTCGCTCGAGCAGAGTTTACGCGTCGCGGGAGGCGCGTCGCCAACGTCCGCGTATTCGCGTATCAGCAGGACCCGAAGCGCCCGGTCGCCGTAGCCACTGCGCACTTTCTTCTAGTCCAAGAATGAGATGACCCGGCAAGCCATTCACGGCCTCAGCAACGCAGACTTGGCCGAACGCGCGAAGGCTGTGCTCGCTCGTGGTCATGGAGTGGCTCGGCGGATCCATCGGCAGGTGATGCACGAGGGCCGTTTTGAGCCGGAATGCTTCGGGCTCGGCACCGAGGCCGCCCGGGCCTGGCGTTCGGAGTTTTCGTTCGAGCTCCCCGCGCTCGTATCCGTCCAATCCGACGAAGGTGATTACGGCGCAACCTCGAAGATGGTCTTGCGACTCCAGGATGGGCTCGAAGTCGAGTCGGTGCGCATCCCGATGGGACGCGGCCGATACACTTTGTGTATCTCGAGTCAGGTCGGCTGCAAGATGGGCTGTGGGTTTTGTGAGACCGGGCGGATGGGCTTGCTCCGCCAACTCCGAACCGAAGAGATCATCGCACAGTTGCTCGTCGCAAGGCATCAGCTCGGCTGGCGGATTCGCAACATCGTCTTCATGGGGATGGGCGAGGCGCTCGACAATCCGGAGAACGTGCTCCAGGCCTTGCGGGTCTTGAACGACGAGGCGGGCCTGGCAATCGGTCAAGAGCGTCTGACGATTTGCACGGTCGGCCATGTCGAAGGAATTCGTATGCTCGACCAGCTCGGGTTCAAGCGGCTCAACCTCTCGATCAGCTTGAACGCTGCACGGGATTCTCTTCGAAACGAGCTGATGCCGATCAATCGCAGAACCGATCTCGCAGAGCTCCAGAAAGCTCTCACCGCGTACCGGCCGCGCCGCAACTTCGCCCTCGGCGTGAACTATTGCCTGCTACCGGGTATCAACGACGGCGAGGCCGACGCCCGTGACGTCGCGGCGTTCTGCAAGCCCCTGGATCGAGTTCTGGTCAACCTCATTCCTTACAATCCAGGCTCGAAGCCGCTCACACGCGCGCCAGAAGACGCAGAGGTCGAGCGCTTCATTGGCTGGCTCCGCGCCGAGGGCTTGCCCGTGCGTGAGCGAGTGACCAAAGGCCGCAGCGTCATGGCTGCCTGCGGCCAGCTCGGCAATCCCGCTGCGCGTGAAGAGCGCCGGTCTCTCAAAACGCTGCGCGCCTAGCTATTTCTCTTTCCGGCTCTTCTTGCCGCGGTACCGGACGCGGATCGGGGTTCCCTTGAAGCCGAAGCGCTTGCGGATCTGATTGACCACGTAGCGCTGATAGCTGAAGTGCACGTCCTTCGGCGAGTTCGTCATGATCACGAATGTAGGTGGCGCGACGCTCGCCTGGGTGATGTAGTAAAGTCGAACGGAGCGGTGGTGCATCGTCGGGGGAGGGTGCTTCTCGAGCACTTCCTCGAAAAAGCGATTGAGCTCGCCGGTGCCGATTCGCTTTCGATGCTCGGCGACCGCATCATCGACGCGGCCTAGCAGCGCGTTGATCCCCCGTCCCTCGAGCGCGCTGATCGTCACCATCGGCGCCCACGGTACGAACGCCAGCACCTCGCGGGTTCGATCCATCGCCTTCTTCTGAGCGTCGCGATTGAGGAGGTCCGTCTTGTTGAGCGCGATGACCAACGCGCGCCCCCTGTCATGTGCGAGGCCGGCTATCTTCGCGTCCTGCTCACCGACGCCGCCTTCCGCGTCGATCACGAGCACCACCAGGTGGCTGCGTTCGATCGACCTGATCGCTTGCAGGACGCTCAAGCCTTCGATGCCGCGCTTCTTCACGCTTCGCTTTCGGCGAATCCCGGCCGTGTCGATCAAGATCAAGCTGTTTCCGTCGCGCTCGACGAGCGTGTCGATGCTGTCGACGGTGGTCCCGGGCCGATCGTCGACCAGCTGACGCTCCTGTCCGCAGAGCTGATTCACCAAGGAAGACTTTCCGGCGTTTGGCCGGCCGATGATCGCGACGCGCGGGACGTCTAGCTCTGGCTCGGTCACCTCCAACACCTCGGGAAGCCGATGAAAGATGGCCTCTTCCAAGTCGCCGATGCCTCGCCCGTGAAGCGCGGAGATCGGCATGATTGAGTCGATGCCGAGCTCGTAGTACGACACCGCGTAGTGCTCCCTCGCCTGTGAGTCTGCCTTGTTGGCTACGAAGATTACGGGCTTGCCCGCGTCACGGAGGAGCGCGACCGCTTCGCGGTCCGCGGGAAGTGGGTCAACGCTTGCATCCACCACGCAGACGACGACGTCGCACTCTTCGAGCGCCAGTCGAACCTGGCTGGTGATACCGGCCTTCATCGGATCGTCGCTCTCCGGGTCGAAGCCACCGGTGTCGATTAGAACAAACTCGCGACCAAATGCAAAAGCGTCGGCGTAGTGACGGTCCCGCGTCACCCCTGGAATATCCTCGACGATGGCGATCTGCTGTCCGGCCAAGCGATTGAAGAGCGTGCTCTTGCCCACGTTGGGACGGCCGACGATGGCCACTAGGGGCTTGTTGACGATCGAGCCGGCCGGTCTCCGGGCCTGGTCGCGCCGTCGCCCGCTCATGACGGACCCTCTTCGATTGCGAGCTCGCGGACCTTGGTCGGGTCGCGGGTCCATCCCGGGACAACCTTCACCCACAAACGCAGATACACCTTCCGCTCCAAGAACGCTTCGATCTGCTGGCGCGCTTCGGTGCTGATCTTTTTGATCGTCTCGCCTCGACTTCCGATCACGATGGCCTTGTGGCTTGCCTTTTCCACGATGAGCACGCCTTCGATCCGAAGCAGTGCGCCCTCCTCCCGATAGCTCTCGAGATCGCAAGCGATTCCATACGGGACTTCCTGCCGCGTGTTGAGCATCGCCGCCTCGCGAACGAGCTCGCTCACGAAGAAGCGCTCGGGCCTATCGGTCAGAAAATCAGCGTCGTAGAGAAGCCCTTCGGGCAAGGTCTCGCGGATCTCGCCAAGCAGCGCGTCGAGATTGGTGCCCCGAGTCGCCGAGATCGGCACCACCGCCGCGAATGGACGGGTGTTCCGATACGCCTCGATGAACCCAAAGAGCCTCTCTTTCACTTTGAGCCGGTCTACCTTGTTGATCGCGAGGATCACCGGCACGTCCGAGGCCTCGAGTGCCTTCAAGGCGGAGCGGTCCTTTTCGTGAACCGCAAGCGGCTCGCCTGCCTTGGGCGCTTCGGTGACGAAAACGACCGCATCGCAGTCTACGAGCCCCTGCCTTGCGCTGTCGA
Source organism: uncultured delta proteobacterium (assembly GCA_963699755.1). Lineage (GTDB taxonomy): Bacteria > Myxococcota_A > Polyangia > Polyangiales > Houyiibacteriaceae > SG8-38. The sequence continues at coordinate 362,655 of CAVOVB010000007.1, read as the reverse complement.
TCAGCACGCGCCCGAGGGCACCCTTGGGCCGCTCGAGCCCGGGCGTGTCCACGAAGGCGACCTGCGTAGGCGGATCATTCGATGCGTACACGCCCAAGACACAGGAGCGCGTCGTCCCCGGCCGAGGCGTCGCGATCACGAGCTTCTGCCCGAGGATCGCGTTGAGCAGCGTGGACTTGCCGACGTTGGGCCGCCCGACGATGGCACATCGGCCCGCGCGCGCCGCAGGGGCATGATTGTCGGAGCTTGGCATGAGGGGCCGGAGTGTAGCGGGGGGCCGCCATCGATCGAGCCGGGAGCGTGGCCCCCAGAAGGCCTCTGAGCTATGCTCGCTCGGTTGATGCGCAAAATCACTTCACCTTTGGTCTGGCTTCCTCCGGTCTTCCTCCTTCTCGCCCTTTCCTGCACGGGCGATGTGGGAACGACCTGTTTTCAAGATGACGAGTGCAATGGCTCGCTCAAGTGCTGTCACGAGGGCAGCGCCTTCACGCAGGGCTCCTGTCAGGTTGAATGTGACAGCGGCGCCGGCGGTACGGGCGGTGCCGGCGGCGTCGCCGGTGAGGGCGGCGCGGGCGGCCAGGCTGGGGCAGGCGGCCAGGGTGGTGCGGGGGGCTTGGCAGGTGCGGGCGGCCAAGGCGGTATGGGCGGCTTGGCAGGTGCGGGCGGCCAGGGCGGTATGGGTGGCTTGGGAGGTGCGGGCGGCCAAGGCGGCACCGGGGGAGTCTAGTCGCGGTGAGAGTGCTGCTCTGCGCACTGCTCTTTCTTGGTTTCGCAGCACGGGCCGGCGCGCAGTCGCTCGAGCAGGGCGAGGAGCTTTCGACCTTCCTGGCGAACCCAACGACGACCGCTGCGGACGCCTATGCTCTCGGCCGACGCCTCTTCGAACAAAGGCGGTACGACGGTGCCGAACGGGCTTGGCTCCGTGCGTACGCCCTCGGACGCGAGCCGAGTGTCCTAGTGGGGGTGGCCGATACTCGGCAACGGCGTGGCGATGAGCCAGGCGCCGTCGCGATGCTCGAGCAGTATTTGGCCGAACGGCCCAACGCCCCCGACCGCACCTCGGTCGAAGCACGAATCGCTACGCTCCTGCAGAGCCCTGCGGTCCTGCTCGTTCGTTCGGACACGCCGGGTCAGGCGATCCTGCTCGATGGCGTACCAAGCACGAAGAAGACGCCTGCCGAGCTCGAGGTCGAGCCCGGTGCGCACAGCGTCGTCCTTGTGAGCGAGGGGAAGCAGGTCGGCGAGAAGACGGTCCAACTTGGGTACGGCGAGCTGAAAGAGCTCGACTTCACTCCCGCCACGGCGAACGTCTTGCTCATGGAGCCAAGCGAAGAGGCCAGCTTGGCGCCTCAGCTCGCGATCGAGAAAGAGGACAAGACCATGCGCCGTGCTGTGATTTCCACCGGCTGCATCGCTGCCGGAGCCCTCGTGACGGGTACGGTGCTCGGCGTCTTGGCGCTGCACAAAGAGCAAGAGTTTAGAACCAGTCCCAGCCAGCAGACCGCGAATAACGGCGAGCGGCTTGCGGTCTTTGCGGATGTTTCATTCGGTTTGGCCGCCCTGTCCGCGATCACTTCGTTCACCCTTTTCATGACCCACAAGAACAAGCGGAAGCGCGAGCGCGAGACGGCGCGGCCCCAGCTCGAGCTCAGGGGCGCCGGGGTCTCCGCAGCCATGAGGTTCTGACATGGCGCGATACGGCTTTGCGATCAACGCCATGGGCGCCTTGCTCTTCATCGTGGCTGGCGGCTGCTCGCTAGTCATCGATTTCGACCGGAGCCTGCTGCTCGATTCCGGCGTCGATGGCGGTGTCGATTCGGGTTCGACCGTTTCGCTGAGCTCTGCGAACGAGGAGCGGGTCGAGCTGGGGCGGGACGCTGCTGTGGACGAGCTCGAGGAGGGGGACTAGCGGCCGAGCAGGTGCACCCGGGTCCGGAGCGAGCGCATCACCGCGAGCTGGGTCGCAGCGACGAAGCCGTGGGAGAAATGCGTGTTCCCAGCGATGAGCTTCCGAATGAGCTTGGGGGAGTCTGCCGGGTCGAAGGTCGCCCAGGCGAGGACCCCTGCTTCCCCTCCCGGGTAGCGATGCGTATCGAAGCGCCAATGGCCTTTCGAGAGCGTGCCCGAGATCCCATCCACTGAGACCACGCTGGGGCTGGGCCGCAAGATCATCTCTCCACCCACGTGGAGCAGCGGGATCGGAATCTCCCATTCGAACCTCGCGCCCTTCTCGCTGCGCTCCACTACCTTTGCGCAGGTTCCGTGGAGTAGTGACTTCCCGAACTCCTCAGGGTCATACATCACCCGGCGCACCCGCCTCTCGCTCGAGCCCGTGCGGCCCACGACGGCAACGCTGTGCAGTGTCTCCCCGTCCATGTCCATGAGCACCAGGTCTCCGCGCCCGAGGAGCGCATGCAGCGCAGTCATGTCGACCTTCGGCCTACGAAGTGGCTTGGTTGCGTAGACCCCGTCGATGGCCGTGCCCGCGCGACGCTCGGCCTCGGACTTGACCTCGAGCAGGGTCACCATGGCTACCGCAACGTTGACCGTTCGGTTTACGGCGTTGCCTTCGGACGCGAGCTGACGGGTAATGTAGTTTGCGTTGCGCATGTCGAGCCGCGAAGAAAAGACAACGAGGGACCTGCCGGGGCCGTCGGGGTAGACGCGCCACATCACGCGTCCGATGCCGAGGTCCCCACCGGTCGTCCGGATGTCGAAGCGGTACCCCCGAACCGGATCGCCCGGGTAGCTCGTCATCACGTTCTGGCCGCTGAGCGAGAACAGCGTGACTCCCCAGCTCCAGTCGAAGGCCGTCATCTGTCCGTTCACCGCACGGATCTCGACCGAAGTCAGGGCGTTCATGAAGCCCGGGTAGTCCGCCGGTTTTCCGATCACCCCGGCGACCGTTTCTGGGGAAGCTTGGATGCGTGCCGCGTAAATCACCGCGGGAAGGTCGGTCTGCCGATTCTGGAACTCGGTTAGCAATACGGGGCCGTGAGCCAGGTATGGCGCGAGCAGCGCACGTTCTTCCACGTTGAGCGCGCCAAGCCCTGCCGCTGAGGCATCGACCTTGCCGCTCTTGTTCTCGGCGAACGCGGCGCCGCTCCACGCCAATAAGACGATGAAAACTGTCAGAAATCTGCGCATGCCGTTTGGACGAGCTCGGTTGCCTAATCTTCAATACCGCGACAAAACCGCCCTCGAGAGGACTTCGCGTTGCGCGCGAAAAGCAAATGGACCCCTGGGGGCATCTTATTGTGGCTGATTGCGGCCGTTCTCGCGACCTTGGTCGTCTGCTCTCAGAGAGAGCCCGCGAACGAGCCGCCAGCCGCAAGCGACGACGAGGAGATCGAGCTGGAAATCGTGGAGTGAGAGGGTTCTGGCTTTCTCGGTGGCGTTCTGACCTGGTACAGGCTCCGCTTGACCCTGCGAGTCCGCGGCCCTTTACTAGCGCCATGCAGATTCTCATCGACGCCGCGGACATCGGGGAGATCCGCGATGCCGCGGCCATGGGCGTCATCGATGGCGTGACCGGCAATCCGTCGCTCGTTGCCAAGACCGGGCGACCCTTAGAAGACGTGCTCGTCGACGTTCGTGAACTCGTTGACGGGCCGATGAGCACGGAGGTCAATGCGACCGACTACGCCGGAATGCTCGAAGAGGCGCCGTTCCTCGGGAAGATGCACCAGAACATCGTCGTCCGTCATCCCCTTCATGCCGCGCTCATCGGCGCCCAGGTTGCGACGATTCCGCACGTCGTGATGAAGCATCCGCTCACAGACATCGGCCTGGAGCGGTTCCTGGCCGACGCAAAGAAGATCCCGACCGGGTAAGGCGCCGCGAGTCGCGAACCTCACGACGAGTCATGCATGCGACCTAGAGTTCTCGTCGTCTACAAGAAGAGCACCTACCAACGCTATGTGGGTCGCGCGCAGGCACGGCTCGAGGAGCTGATCGAGCACAGCGATGTGTCCGTCGAAGGCCTACTCCACGAGCACGAGATCCATCAGGCAACCCTGCAACGGGCAAAGAAGGCGCTTCGTGATTTAGGAGCGCGCGCGATCCTTCGATACCGCCCTGAGCCGATGCCAGAGGAGAGCGGCTGGGACCTCATCGTCACGCTCGGAGGCGACGGGACGCTCCTGTGGGCTTCCCATCTTGCGAACTCCTCCACACCGATGTTGGCCATCAATAGCGCGCCAGACACCAGCGTCGGCTATTTCTGTGCTGGAGACGGGCACAACGTTCATGAAGTGCTGGCCGCTGCGCTCGATGGAAGTCTTAAGTCGAGTCGTCTTGCGCGGATGCGGGTCGATGTGGGGGACAAGCTCATCTCGACGCGCGTGCTCAACGATGCGCTCTATTGTCACGAGAGCCCCGCTGCGACGTCCCGGTACATTCTGGCTTTCGACGGCGATCAAGAACGTCAAATGTCGAGTGGGGTTTGGGTTGGCCCTGCTGCAGGTTCGACGGCCGCGCTTCGCTCGGCTGGCGGGAAGGTGCTACCGATAGGTTCGCAGAAAATACAGTTCGTCATTCGCGAGCCCTACCGTGGCGTCAACAACAAGTATCGACTCGTCAAAGGCATGTTCTCGAGGGGCGAGGCGCTCGAGATCACCAGCCGCATGACCAGGGGCCGGATCTTCCTCGACGGGACACAGAAAGTGTACGCAATCGGGATTGGTGACCGGGTTCGGATGACGTTGTCAGAGGAGCCGCTCACACTTCTCGGCCTCCGGCAGCGGACCGACGGCTCGAGACAGCCCCGGGTACTGAAGTAAATTGACCGGAGAAACTGTGGAGCGATAGGTAGTCATCGATGCCGCGCTATCGCAGCCACGTCGCTCTTACCGTCTGGCCCCTCGCCGTCCTTTTCCTGTTGGAGCTGCTCCGACTCTGGCCCGCGATTCGCGGCGCGAGCTCATTTGCTACAGCGTCACCCGCAAGCTGGTCCTCGCTTCTGGCTTGCACCCTGCTCGTCTTGGGCTCACTCGGCGCCTACGCGCGCGGTTGGAGCATTCCCCGGCTGGAGCCCCCTGAGAGTGCTGGCCCGTATGGTTCGTCTCGCGGCTTGCAATTGCAGAAGATCGCGGGCGGGCTCGCCTGGGGTCTCGTGGTCGCTCACCTGGCCCTGGGATGGTTCATGACGGTCCGCGTCGGGCCGATCGCGCTCAGCCAGTACGAGCTCCTGCGCGGATTTTTGTCACAGCCCGTCGTTCTCGCCTTTTATCTCCTCGGGTTCGGCGCGCTCGGTCTCTTCCTGTCGCAAGGAATCGCGGCGTCGTTTCGCGCTTGGGGCATCGGCCGCCTTCCCGAAAGTTCACGTTGGCTCGAAGTCGGCGCTACCTTGGTCTCCGCGGTGATCTTGCTGATGGCCATCAATGTACTCAGCCATTTCGTGACCGGGCGTGCATACTGGACGGGCTCATGAGCATTGCGAGAATCTATGCCATCGCTCTGAACACCTACCGCGAGGCGGTGCGTGACCGGGTCTTGTTTGGCGTTCTGGTGCTCGCGGCGGCTGTCCTCGGCCTGACCTTGGCGCTCGGGGAGCTTTCGCTCGATCAACAGATGCGAGTCGTCACCGATCTGGGGCTCGCGTCGATCTCGCTCTTTTCGGTGCTGGTCTCGATCTTTCTCGGCTCCTCGCTCCTCTACAAGGAGATCGAGCGCAAAACGCTGTACGTCATTCTCCCAAAACCGATTGCGCGATTCGAGTTCCTGCTCGGCAAGTATTTCGGAATCGTTGCGACCTGTGCCGTGTTCATCGCAATCATGGGGGCGCTCCAGTTGCTGGTCGCCTCCGTTCAGGCGGACGCGTCGAGCGCGCTCGTGATCGCCGCGCCCGCCGCCTTACTCGTGAGCCTGGGCCTTGCATCTCTAGTTGCCAAGGACCGGACGCTCGTGGTGCCGATTTGGTCCCTGGTCGCGCTGGGCGCATCGGCGTGGGTTTGCTCGACCGTCGACGTCGAGATCCCCCAGTTGCTCGCTTCCTTGCTGTTGAGTCTGGGCGAGGTGCTCATCCTGACGGCTGTAGCACTCCTGTTCTCTTCATTTTCAACGCCGTTTCTGACAGGTGCCTTCACCTTCGGGGTTTGGCTGGTCGGCCGGGCTGCACACGACATGGTGGCCATGGAGACCCGGGTTCTGAGCCCAGCCATGAAAACGCTACTGCGCTGGCTGGCCGAGTTCTTGCCCAACTTCAATCTCTTCGTCCCCGGTCGAAACACCCTAGTGACCAAGACGGCCGAGTACGGGGGACCGCTGACCTACGTTGCAACCTCGATGGGTTACGCGGTCCTCTACGCCGCAGCCGCGCTCATCGTTGCTGGGCTGATTTTCCGTCGCAGAGACTTCCTGTGAAGACCTACTGCGGGCGTTCTCCGATCGTCGCTGGGATTGTGAGCATCTCTCTGCTCGGACTGCTGGTAGGACGCGTCGTAACGGAGTCTCGCACCGAGCTCGCCGCAGCAAACGCCTACCGTGAAGAGGGTCAGGCCGGCCGTGCCATCGAGCACTACCGCCGCGCCATTCGTTGGTCTCTGCCACTGAGCCCATACACCGCGGAAGCGATTTCCGGATTGGCGTCCCTCGCCACGGAGCTGGAGGCCGAGGGTGATTCGCTTGGCGCGCTCTTGGCATGGCGGTCGCTCTCGGGCGGAATTGCGGCGACCCGAACCCTCTATTCGGGCAGCGATCCTGAGCGCGAGAATGCAAACGACCAGATCGCGCGCCTGATGTCCCTGGATCGGGGCGCCGCCATCGACGCAGGCCTAGGCACCGAGCAGCTCGCCGCCGACCATCGCCGACTTCTGAGCGAGCAAGGATCCCCCGCTCCGCTCTGGGGCACGCTGCTCCTATTGGGAACGGCCGTCTGGGTTGGTGCGTTGGTCCTGATGGCGCGGCGCGGCTTCGATTCGGCCGGACGCTTTCAGTGGCCTTCTGCCCGAGGCCCGCTTTGGGGCGCCCTGGTCGGTTTCGTCGCGTTTGCGCTTGGACTGCTCTTCGCCTGAAGTTGCCCGAAGCGGGGCCTCGGGGTAACAGGGGGCGTCGTGGATAGCATCCGAATCGTGGGGGGAAAAAGGCTCGCCGGCTCCGTGGCCATCAGTGGCGCGAAGAACGCAGCCCTGCCGATCATGACGGCGGCCCTCTTAGCCGACGGGGAGCACGTCTTTCGAAACGTACCCAACCTGCGCGACGTCCATACGATGACGCAGCTCCTCGAGCGGCTCGGTGCGCACGCGAAGTACGAGGACGGTCGGGTTCAGGTCAGCCTGTCTGGCGCAATCGAACCTACCGCCCCCTACGATCTCGTGAAGCAGATGCGCGCCTCGGTTCTGGTGCTCGGTCCATTGGTTGCGCGCTGCGGTCGTGCCGTGGTCTCCATGCCGGGCGGCTGCGCGATTGGAGCCCGACCGATCGACCAGCATCTAAAGGGACTCTCCGCGATGGGCGCCAAGGTCGAGCTGCACCATGGCTACGTCGAGGTCACGGTTCCGAGCGGGCGACTCAAAGGCTCCGACATCAGCCTGGACTTTCCGACTCACACCGGGACCGAGAACCTCATGTGTGCAGCGGTCCTGGCCAAGGGCCGCAGTACGCTCAGCAACTGTGCTCGCGAACCAGAGGTCGAAGAGCTGGCGCGGGTCCTAAACAAGATGGGTGGGCGAATCGAAGGCGCCGGCACTTCGGTCATCACCATCGAAGGTGTCGAATCGCTCCATCCGATCGACCACGCGATCATTCCCGATCGGGTCGAAGCGGGGACCTTCATGGTTGCCGCCGCCGCGACGGGTGGGGACGTGCTTGTGCGCGGCGTGGGCTTCGAGCCCCTCGAAGCGGTGATCGCAAAGCTCAGGGAAGCCGGTGCAGTGGTGGAGCGCGAAGGCGATGGAATCCGCGTCGTGGGGTCACGCCCGATCCGCCCAACCGACGTGATCACACTGCCACACCCTGGGTTCCCGACCGACATGCAAGCCCAATTCATGATGTTGATGTGTCTGGCAAAGGGCACCAGCCGAATCACCGAAACGGTATTCGAGAACCGCTTCATGCACGTTTCGGAGCTCAACCGGATGGGTGCCAAAATCCAAGTCCAAGGACGGACGGCGACCGTACAAGGTGTCGATAGACTCGAGGGCGCGGAGGTGATGGCCACCGATCTCCGAGCAAGCGCTTCGCTGGTCCTGGCGGGGTTGGTTGCCGAGGGCACCACCTACGTTCGGCGGGTCTATCACCTCGATCGGGGCTATGAGCACATCGAGCAGAAGCTGGCTCCGCTCGGAGCCCAGATCGAGCGAGTACCTGGCGATGCCTAGACGCAACAAAGATACGATAGTCATCGCAGTTCCCAAGGGCCGCGTTCTCGAGCAGCTGAGCAGTAGGCTCGAAAAGGCCGGCATCCCAACCGAGGCACTGACCTCGAAAAGCCGTAAGCTCGTCCGCGAGGACAGGGAAACCGGCCTGAGCTACTTGCTGCTCAAGCCCGATGACGTCCCGACCTATGTCGAGTATGGGGCGGCCGACCTCGGTATCGTGGGCCGGGACGTGATGATGGAGCGCAACTACGACGTCTTCGTACCGGTCGATCTCGATATCGGCAAATGCCAGATGATGGTCTGCGGTCTCTCAAAGGAGCCGCTCGCCGGCAAAGGAGAACGTCCCCTCCGCGTCGCCACCAAGTTCCCTCACATCGCCGAGCAATACTTCCGAGAGAAGGGCACCCCGGTCGAGCTGATCTTCTGCCAGGGCTCGGTCGAGCTCGGTCCCTTGACCGGCCTCGCCGACGTGATCGTCGACCTGGTCGAAACCGGTGAGACCCTTCGCCAAAACGGACTGATTCCCTTGGAGAAGATCGCCGACATCAGCTCAGTGGTGATCGCCAACCGCGCAGCGCTGAAGCTTCGTCGAAGCCAGATTCAGCCGATTCTCGACGCGCTCCGCGCCTAGAGCGACGATGCTCCGTTTGCGAACCGCCACCGACCCCTCCTGGATCGACGTCGTTCTCGGCGACTTCGATTCGTTTCTGGTCGACCACGCCGCTTGTGAGCGAAAGGCTTCAGCGACGGCACTCAAGCTGGTGGCTCACTACTCGAACCGCACTCTGCTCGTCCGCGAGCTGATTCCCTTCGCTCAGGAAGAGCTCGAGCACTATGCGCAAGTAATGGCGATCATCCTCGACCGGGGTCTATCGACGCGGGCGGACGAGAAGGACCCGTACGTCGGCGCCCTGATAGGGCTGATCAAGCGTGGCCCTGAGCAGTATTTTCTCGATCGATTGCTAGTATTGGGAATCGTCGAGGCGCGGGGCTGCGAGCGCTTCGGCATGGTCGCCGACGCTCTCGAACCGGGGCCGCTCAAGAACTTCTATGCGGAGATCACCCGCTCGGAGGCCAGGCACCACGGCTTGTTCGTGCGCCTGGCGAAGGAATACTTCCCTGCGGCCCGAGTGCAGGCGAGGCTGGATGAGCTGCTCGACGCGGAAGCGACAATCGTCGACGGCTTGCCCCTACGCCCCGCTGTCCACTGACCGCCTTCTCGAGTACACCGGCCCCCCAAGCGGACGCGGAGCCAGGGCTCGCGTCAATGGGGGTTCTCACGGCGAGCCTCACCGACAGCGCGCGGAGACGAACGCTCCCGATCGAAGCCTGGTATCCGACCTGGTCTTTGGGCAGGCCATCGGGCGTCATCGACTTCGAGTCCGATGGCGCTCGGCATTGGCTTCCCTAAACGGTCACACCGGCACCTCCTGGCGACTATAGCAGCTTTCGGTACATCACCCGAATCTCACGGAACCCGAGCGCATCATGAGCCCGCCTTGCGCCTTCGTTCGCCGCCCAAGTGGCTGATTCGATCACCTGGCATCCGGCTGCAGCGAACCGTGCTTCGAGCTCGCGAAGCAGCAGAGCACCCACGCCGGTGCCCCTCGACTGCGGGGCGACGTACCAATCTTCCACTACGCCCTTGCGCGGCAAGACACGCCCAGGCTCTACTGTGATTCGTCCGGTGATGTAGCCCAGAGCCACGCCCTGGGCTTGGGCGAGCAGAATGTGGCTGTTGGGGTCTCGCAAGAGTGCCCGCAGATCGTCGCTGAGGATCCGTTCGTAGTCCCGGTACGCGATGAGCGGGCGGTCTCGGTCCGCAACGACCTCATCGCGGTGGTCTTCATAGAGACTCCGGTGGAAGCCCAGCAGCACGCTGCGGTCGGATTCGTCCGCAGCGCGCACCTCGATCGTTGGCGCCATGTGCCCGAACCTATGCCGTTTGGCAGCTTGGTGGTAGCGCCTAGCGCACACGGATCGCGTGACGAATTCGTCCGAACGTCTTCCGGCCGACACCCGGCACGCGAAGGATGTCTTCGATGCGGCGAAAACGGCGCTTTTCGCGCTCGGCGATGATCGCTTTGGCACGGCTTGGGCCGATGCCCGGGAGCTTCACCAGCTCCTCGGGCCCTGCCTCGTTGATGTTCAATCGCTCGTCTTGCTCGGCGCTTGGCGGCCCCGGTTCAGGGGGGCCGACGCCGCCGTCGACTGCTCCGGCGGGCCTCGCGTGGAGCGCGCCGAGCGTGAGCAGCAGAATCAATGCCCGTTTCATCAGGCTGCCTCGTCGCGCGAGGTGTTTTCGCGGGCTTCCCTCGGCTGGTAGTCGCGGATTTGCAGCTCTCCGTTGACCGGCATCGCGTCGAGTCGAACGTTCAGGCTTCCGTCCCGGTTGACGAATGCCGCGCCCACGCGCACCCAAAACTTCCGTCCATCCTTATTCCGCTCCACCACGGTGTAAGCGATCTTCACTTTGTTCTCTTCGAGCATCGTTCCTCCTGCTTGGAATGAGAAAGGAGCTCGATGCACACGCAGTGCCAGCGCTCGACCAAGTGATCCCGGGCATCTAGGTCGCCCGAATTGGCGAAACGCCGCCGTGGCAACGGCGGCCGCCAGCTGACCGTCGGCGCGGGTTTGATTTGTTGGGCGCACAAGTTCCTGTCAGTATCCAGCCGACCAAAGGGGACGGAGCCAGATGAAGATTTCACTTTCCGAGCGCACCTGGGACAAATCGACCGCCGACATCGTTGCGATCGCGGTTCCGTCGGGAAAGACCATGCTCAACAAAGCCCTGGGCGGTATCGAAGCGGTCACGGGCAAGGGCAGCATCAAGCCACTCGCTTCTGACGAACGCTTTACCGGCAAGGCCTCACAAACCCTCAAAGTCGCGACCGCCGGCAAGGTGAAGCCCCGCTGGCTCTTGCTCGTCGGGGTTGGTGACGAAGAAGACCCGGCGAAAGTCGCCTGGAATCTCGGGCACGCGGTTGCTTCCGCAGCGCGCGCGCAGAAGAGCGCGGCGCTCGAGCTGCCTGTCGTCAACGCCGAGTCGGTCCGCGCAGCCTCGCAGGGTCTCATCGCCGGCGCCTATCGCTTCGCCGAATACAAGACCGACAAGACGGATGCTGCCACTCTCCGCTCCGCGCTCATCGTCGGCGCCCCGAAGGGCGGGCGTGGCCTCACGGCGGCGGTTCGGGCAGGCAAAGCGATCGGCGAGAGCGTCAACTTCGCTCGTGATCTCGTCAACCGGCCCCCCAACGACTTGAACCCGGTGACCCTGGCGCGCGCCGCCTCGAGCGAGTCGCGGAAGCTCGGTCTGGCCTGTCGGGTCTGGAACAAGGCGCGCATCGAAAAGGAGGGCATGAACCTATTGCTCGCCGTCAACAGGGGCAGCGCTATTGAGCCACGGGTCATTCATGTCGTGTACAAGCCCGCGCGCCCAAAGAAGAAGGTCGTGTTCGTCGGGAAAGGCCTCACCTTCGACGCGGGGGGCCTCTGTATCAAGCCGGCTGCTTCCATGGCCGACATGAAGTGTGATATGGCCGGCGCCGCGACGACGCTTGGCATCGTGTTTGCAGCGGCGCGTCTCAAGCTTCCCGTCGAGGTACACGCGGTCATCGGCTCCACCGAGAACATGACCGGCGCCAAGGCGTACCGGCCCGGCGACGTGTACACGTCGTTGGAGGGCAAGACCGTCGAGGTGATCAACACCGATGCTGAGGGCCGCTTGGTGCTCGCTGACGTGCTCACTTGGGCGGCACGCAAGCTCAAACCCGACCTGATGATCGACCACGCGACCTTGACCGGGGCATGCATGGTGGCACTTGGCCCCTGGCGCGCGGCGCTCTACACCGATGACGACAAACTTGCTTCGAAGTACCTCGACGCTTCCGAGGGTGAGGGCGAATCGCTGTGGCGATTGCCTCTGGATTCGGAGTTGCGCTCCACCCTCAAAAGCTCGATCGCCGATTTGAAACACATCGGCGGTCGCTACGGCGGCTCGATCACAGCGGCGCTCTTTCTCAAGGAGTTCGTCGGCGACACCAAGTGGATGCACCTCGACATCGCCGGGCCTGCCTTCATCGAGCGCGCACATGGACGCTTGCCCAAAGGGGGCACGGGCTTTGGCGTTGCGACGGGGGTGCGTTTCCTCGAGGGGCTTCGGTAGTCGAATTCGCGGATCGGCCCTTGGGTGGGGGTCGGCGGTGTGCGGTTGGGGCGGCGCGGCCGGTCGAGTCAGAGACGATATGGGAACGTGACTTTGAAAGTCGACTGCTTGAATCGCGGGACCCGGGCGCGTTTGACCGCCGCCTCGATGCAGGAGCCAACCGGCGTCCCCTTGAAGGGCCCCGAAGCAACGTTGGCATTGCTGACCCGGCCCGTCTTTCCGCTGAATGTAACGTTGACGGTGGCGGTACCGCCGTCGCTCTTCCCGCAAGCCTTCACAGCGCCGCTGACACCCTGAAGCGCAGTCTTCACATCGTCGCGCGACGGCGCATCGGGCAGGCTGGATTCGGCGGAGCCGGATGACGTCTTGGTCTCGGCGGGCTTCGAAGAAGAGCCGCCCACCACCTCGTCCATGAGCGCATCGAGATTGCCACCCCGCTTCTTGGGCGCCGGCTCAGGCTCGGGCGTCGCCCTGTCCTTGGTCCTGCTCGCGCGTGGGCGTCGCTCCGACTTGCTGCCGGCCGTGCTGGGCTTCTTGGGCGCCGGCTCCACAAGCTCGGGTGCGGTCTCAGGTGTATTGTCCTCGATCGTCGCGGCCTCGATAGGCTCCCTAGCGGCGAGCGCCTCGTCAGCTGGCTCGATGGGCGATTGAGCGGCGACCGCCGCCTGCTTCGATTCTGGGATCGCGTGGGCCGGAGTGGGTTGGGCTTCCGCGGTGATCTCAAGCGCGTCCTCGTCGGAGCCTCCGATTGCCATCCCGACGCCCACTCCTGCACCGACGATCGCAATCACCGCGATCGCAACGCCTCCGATCCACAGCCATCGATTTCGGTCAGAGGATTCATCGGGTGCCGGTCCGAGCAGGGGTGCGCCAAACGCCGCTCCGGCGCCGGTTCCGATGGCAAGCAGATCGTCGACCGCCTGCGAGGGGGCGGCACTGGTGCCTGGCGTCGTCGATTTTGCGAGTGCTCGAATGTCGATGAGCCCGGAGCCCTCGCCAGATGTTGAAGCAAGGCCCTGCGCGTTAAGCGATGCCGCGGGACGCTGGCTCGCGACCGTAGCGGATTGAACAGGCGAGCCGCCGCGCGACGCGAGCTGCTGCAAATTACTAAGCGAGAACAGGACCGAGTTTTCGTTGCGTTGGCCCGTCATGCGTTGAGGCGCGGACATACCCATTGCGCCGCCGCCCACTGAGGTGCCGGCGTCCTGAGAGGCCGCTGCGAAGGGGGAACGCTCGGCTCCCGAAGGTGTTGGCGTCGGGCTCTCTTCGAAACCGGCAAACATGCTGCTGTTCGTGTCGATCTCGCTCGTGGGCTCGCGGCCTTCGTTGGCGCCGAAGAGGTCGCCACGGCTCGCGAACGCCTCGGTGTCGTCGGCCACTGCCTGCGGGCGCCCGGCCTGCGAAGCGGCAGCGCCAAAGATCTGCGCGAGCTCGGGGACCTCTCCTGCGATCTTCCAGTCTTCGAATCCTTCGTTCCAGACATAGGAGTCGAGACCCACGCTGCCCTTCGCGAACAGTCGACTCAGCTCGATCGGAGCCACGGGCCCCTTCTGCTCACCATCGATCACGATGTACCAGGTCGGTTCGCTGCCGCGAGCTGGAGTCGCAAGCGGCTGGTCGACTGCGTTTGCACCGGTCTGGTCGCCGCGAACCTCCAGAACCGACGAGCACTTCTTGCATCGGATCTTGAAGATTTTCCCAGCGACTTTTTCGTCGGCGATCGAGTATTTGGCCCCGCAGCTATCGCAAACGATCTTCATCTATTGCCCCCAGTCTCCCCCGGCCCTTGGCAACTCGGGCGACAAGTCGAGTTGTACCGGATCGAAGATTCCCCTTTAGCACCGCGATCATAGCGGCCCGATCCTATCCCAAGCAAGAAGTCCACCAAGGTTGATTCCGAGTCATTGGACCCCCCTTGGCTCGAATCCTTGGCTCTTCTTTCAGTTTAGGGCCACGAGCTCGGTGCCGTCCTGGCCACAGAAGAGGTGGGTTGCGGAGTGACGAATCCCACATTCGGGGCAGATTTTGTTGGTATCGCGCCTCAGGGGAAGGCGGTTCGAGCCTGCGGCGCCGAAAAGGCCGTAGGGCACCAATTCGTCCGCATCTTCAGGGCAAAAGCTCGAATCGAAGGGATAGCCGCGCCGGCAAGTTGGACAGATCATCCCCTGGGCAAAAGGCCCCGAGGTCTGGCAGTCCATCAGCTCTGCTCCATCGCTGACGCAGAAGCGATTCTTGGTCGGATACTCCGAAAGGCATACGGGGCAGCTCTTCGAGGGACTAGGCTCGGCCTCCCCGGCCGGCCCAGAAGTGGGTGCGGGCGCGCGGTCTTGCTGCGCGGCCCGGTGCGGGCTGCGAAGCGGATCGGCAGCTTGCCGTCGACGCCGGCGCCTGACCTCGGCCGGTGCGACGAGCACCACGGCGAGCAGCAGCAGGGCAGCGACGGACCAGGCCATCTCGGAATTGTGCAGGATCAACAGAGCCCTCGGCCACAAAAAAGCAGCAGGCCAAATAGAAAGCCCGAGAGGCTAGATCCCCCGGGCTTCTTCTAGCGATTTCAGCCGGTGAGGCTTACAGCTTTTTCACTTCCTCGGTGAGCGCCGGCACCGCATCGAAGAGATCGGCGACCAGGAAGTAGTCGGCAACCTGAGCGATCGGCGCTTCCTTGTCCTTGTTGATCGCCACGATGGTCTTGCTGCCCTTCATGCCGGCCAAGTGCTGGATGGCCCCTGAAATGCCAATCGCGACATACAGCTTCGGAGCGACGACTTTGCCCGTCTGGCCAACCTGAAGCTCTGGGGACACATATCCGGCGTCACAGGCCGCACGCGAGGCGCCCATTGCCGCGCCGAGCGCATCGACGAGCGGCTCGATCACGTTGGTGAAGTTGTCGGCGCTCTTGAGTGCACGGCCTCCTGAGACGACGATGTCAGCATCGCCCAGATCTGGGCGCTCGCTCTTCACCACCTCGACGCCGAGAAACTCGACCTTGTCCGCGGCCGGGTCACTCTGCACGGCGATGTCTTCCGAGGGGCTCGTGCCTCCGGAGGCCGCCGCTGCCTCGAATTCCGACTGACGGACGGTGACGACCTGCTTGCCGGTGAGGATCTCGACGGTGCCGTACACATTGCCAGCGTACATCGGACGGGTGTACGACAGCTTGCCGCCGTCGATGTGCACTGCCGAAATGTCGGACGCCACGCCAGCACCGAGCTTGGCGGCCACGCGCGGGAGCAAGTCCTTGCCGTAGGCGCTCGCACAAGCCACCAGGACGTCATAGCCCTTGCCAGCCTCTGCGACGGTCGCAGCGTACTTCTCACAGGTGTACCCGCCGGCGATCTCCGCCTTGAGCACCTTTGCCGCGCCGTAGCCCGAAAGCTCCTCGGCCGCCGCGCCTGCGCCTTCTCCGATGGAGAGGATGTCGAATGAGCCGCCCGTTCCTTCCGCGATCTGCTTCGCGGCGGTGACGGCACAAAGGGTGGTTTTGCGTGCCTTGCCCTCTAGCAACTCCGCAACAACGAGAACCTTAGCCATGTCTGATGCTTCCTTTCCGTTTCTCGAAGGTTAGATGACCTTGGCCACGTTGTGCAGCTTGTCGACGAGATCCGCGGCATCCTCGACGAACGTGGTTTCACCCGAGCGCGCCGGGGGCAGCTCGAACTTCGTGTAGTTGAGCGCCTTTGCGGTGTCGACGCCGAGGTCAGCGATCGACATCTGATCGATAGGCTTCTTCTTGGCCTGCATGATGCCTTTGAGGGATGCGTAGCGACCGCCGACTTCCAGCTTCGCATACTGGTGGCCGTCGGGGGTCACGCCGTTCTGCACCGACTCCGGGTGAAGGATACGGTCTGAGGTGGTGATGACGGCTGGGCCAGTGACTTTGACGGTTGCGACGCCTGTGTCGAGCTCGCGCTTGACCTCGAGGGTCTTCCCATCGTCGGCGGTCATGATGTGCATGGCGGAGTTGATGACCGGCCAGCCCAGCTTCTCAGCGAGCTTGGTGCCGGCGACGTTCGAGTCGCCATCGGCTGCCTGCTTTCCCATCATGACCAGGTCGGGACTTTCTTTGTCCACGACGCCCTTGAGGATCGCTGCGACCACCGCGCCGTCCAGGTTGCCCTCGTCAGCTTCGACGAGGATGCCGCGCTCGGCGCCTTTTGCGAGACCCTCGCGGATGATCCGCTGGGTGTGCTCGTCGTTCGGGCCGATCGAAACCAGCACGACCTCACCGACACGCGCGTTCTTCTCCGCGGCGTTCTCGGTCAATCGCAGGGCGGCCTCGAGACTCCAATCGTCGAATGGATTCATCTTCCACTCGAGGCCTTCCGATGTGACGGTCTTGCCGTCGCCGCTCACCTTGAGCTTGCTTGCGTTGTCCGGATCCGCAACGCGCTTGATGGATACGAGGATCTTCACATTTCCTCCTCAGAACATGGAGCCGTGCAAGGCTGTTAAATGCTGAAAATCGCAGGCGATCTAGGAGCGTTTTGCAGAGCTGTCAAGGAGGGTGGCCCCGCAGTCGGCTGCTCGCCCCTTTCACCCTGCTCGGCTATGATAGAAATGAGTCGTGCGCGGGGAGACCAAAGGCACTCGCTACGCGGTAGTGACCGGTGGAAGCAGCGGAATCGGCTTGGAGACCGCGCGGGGTCTGATCTCGCGCTTCGATGTCGTCGGGATCGTCGGCCGCAATGCGGAACGCCTTGCGAAGGCCGCCGAGGAGCTTCGCGCCGGTGGAGGCGGGCGAATCGAGACCTTCCAGGCCGACTTCTCCTCGCTGCCGGAGGTTCGGCAGCTGGCGGCGGAGATCAAGAGGCGTTTCCCCTCGCTCGACGTCCTGGTGAACAACGCAGGCGTCTGGCACCGAGAACGGACGCTCAGCAAGGACGGCTACGAGGAGACCTTCGCCGTGAATCACCTCGCCCATTTTCTGCTCACGAACGAGCTCAAGGACACGCTCTTCGCCGGCGCCGGGCCCCGGGTGGTCAACGTTTCGTCCTCGATGCACGTGCGCCCAAAGTCACTCAACTGGGAAGACTTGATGTTCGAGCAGGGCTGGCGAGGCTTCTGGGCCTACGGCCACTCCAAGCTCGCGAATGTGATGTTTTCGAACGAGCTCGCCCGCCGCTGGAAGAGTCTGGGGATCACGTCCAATTCCCTCAATCCCGGTAACGTGCGGAGCCGCATCACGCGGAACAACGTCTTCCTCAACGCTCTGCACCGCTCAGCGCTCGCGCGACTGATCGTCATGTCGGAAGCGGAGGGCGCCAAGACCTCGGTGCACGTTGCCACGTCGCCCGAGCTCGAGGGCGTCACGGGTCGTTACTTCGACAGAGTGGCGGAGGTCAGGCCCAGCAAGCCCGCCCGCGACGAGGAAGCCGCGCGCAGGCTCTGGGAGGTGAGCGAAGAGCTGGTCGATGCCGCGATTCGCTAGCCGGCCCAGGTCGGCTATCAACGTTACGACCCCGCAACATTCTCAAGACGATCCTGTCAAATCGGACGGCTCGTTCCTGTCGGTTCTCGGTGCGTTGGGCTACCGTGCCGTCCGAATGATCAAGCGCCGTTCAGATTTCATGGCTCCGTGCCTAGTCCTGCTCCTCGTGGCCTGCGACACCAGCGCAGGCCGCATCGACGAGGCTTGCCGCAGCAACACGGACTGCGCTTCGACAGAGCTCTGCGCGACCGGGCTCTGCGAAGGGGGCATCGGCGTCTGCATCGAGCGACCCGTGATGTGCGACGATGTGAACAATCCAGTCTGTGGTTGTGACGGCAAGACCTACCAGAGCGATTGTCTCGCCGACATGGCTGGCGTTCGCCTCGCCACGAACCAGCCTTGTGTCTGCCAGAACAATGGCGAGTGCGTGCAGAGCCAGTTCTGTGCGCTCGATGACAGCTGCGGCAACCCCGGAACCTGTTCGCCGAAACCCGAGAGCTGCGATCCAGCGGACGTCCAGGAGGTCTGCGGCTGCGACGCTGTGACCTACAGCAACGCATGCACCGCCTTCCAGTCCGGCGCGCGCGTCTCGGCGCTCGGCATGTGCGACTGCACGACGAACCAGGATTGCGCCGCAAATCAATACTGCAATGCCATCGCCTGCGATGGCCCGGGCGGCTGCGAGGATCGGCCGATGAGCTGCCCATCGGAGGGCCCCGAGGTCACCGGGTGCGACGGCGTCATTTACGAGAGCAGCTGCGTGGCCGCGATGCAGGGCGTGCGATCTCGACCCGACAATTGAGCGGCCGATCCTCGCCGATTTCGCTAGCGCTGGCGGAGGCCCTCGAGAAAGAGGCTCGCGCAATGGGCAGCGGCCTTGCGCAACGCTGGAGGATCGCCATCTCCAAGCGCCCAAGTCAGCAAAATCGCGTCCAAGGCGCCGAACAAGCTTCGGGCGACGACGCGCGGGTTGAGGTCCTTGCGAAACGCACCTTCCTGCTGTCCGTCGCGAACGACGCCGGCGATCACGTCGATGTACTCCATGAAGAGCGGCGTGGCATACTGCTTCAGCAGACGAGACGATTGCCGAAGGTTCACGGTGATCACCTCTGCGAGGTCACGCTGCTCCTCCAGCAAGCCTAGCTGCAGCTCGACGATCTGCCTGATCCGGGTCTCAAACCTTTCGTCCGATTCCGCGACATCCTGCAGGATCGTCAGCAGTTGCCCGATCCCTTCTGCGAAGATCGTGATCAGGACATCCTCCTTGTTCTTGAAGTAGAGGTAGATGGTGCCGTCTGCGACTCCGGCAGCCCTGGCGATATCGCTCACCCGTGTCGCGTAGAAGCCGTTCTTTGCGAAGACTTTGATCGCGGCCTTGAGAATCCGGTCCCGCTTGTCGGGCGTCGACCCTCTTCGCTTGTCGGTTGTTGAATGAACGACCATTCATTTTCGGGTACCACAGGCCTGCACAGTCCGTCAAACCAGGTGCGCCTTTGGATTGACCCCAGCGCGCAGCGCCTCGGAATGAGAGCGTTTCGGGACCTCCCGTATCCGGTCGCTTTCTTGCCCCCTTCGGTGCCTCCCCTTAGCGTCGGAGATGATGCCTATGGGCCCAGAGCGCGAGATACTCGTTCCGGTGGCGCTCTACGCAGAGCTCGTCGCTGACGAAGAGGTCTTGCCTGCATTCGTGACCAGCCTAGGGGAGCACGGTTTGCAGCTCGATTCATTGGCCATCTTGGGCAACCGGCAGAGCGATCGCCTGCAAATTCGCCTCAGCCTACCTGGTGAGCCCGCGGCGCTCTGGATCGGGGCGGAGGTCGTCCGCGACAGCCATGGCTATCTGTTCAACGATACTGCGATTCGGTTTCTGGTGATGGCCAACGCCCATTGGCGCTCGCTTCGCCGCTGGGTTCGAGTCCGAGAGCTCGTCCTGGCAACCCGTCCGATTGGCCTGCACGACGCGGCCTAGTGAACCCCCTGCCTGGTTCCTTGCTACCCTGAAAGAGGGGACATGGTCGTCAGTCTACAGAGCGAGCCGCCGCATGTTCGCTCTCCTTCGGATGGAGCGAAGAGCCGGGCACGCCCCCGGACGCGAGTGTCTTTGAATCCTTTCGGCGTGCCGCTTCTCCCCACGGGCTCGCCCTTTCGCTGGAATGCTCGGGACCGCTCACTATACGTCCAGTTTCTAACCGCGCTTCTGATGCTGATCGTGAGCTTCTGCTTCGCGGTGCTTGATGGCTGGCCCTTCCTCCTCCAGCGTCCAGCCGGCGAAGCAGCGTTGCGAACGACGACGATCCTCTCCGTTGCCGGCCTGCTCTTCTGGCTCGGGTTCTACGTCTGGACCCGTTTGTTTTACGAACGGCGAGAGGCCAAAATCTCTTCGCTCCTCGTCGTCACCATTGCGGCGCACGTCTTGACGGGAACGGCGGTCTGTTACGCGCTCGGCCCGTACACGGCGGTAAGTGGCTTGATCACCGTGGCTGCTCTTCTCTTGGGCATGGTGCTTCTCGAGCGCCGCTGGCTCTGGCTCGCCGTCGGCGGCTGGCTCCTCTCGATGTTCGTGATGCACTTCGCCGGCAAAGCTGGGCTGCTTCCGTTTCAATCCTTGTTCGAGGTCGCCCTCGAGCACTCGGACACTGCCAGCGTGACAGCGGAGCGAGCAGTCGCTGCGGCGCTGATCTACATTCCGCTGGCGGTCGTCATGGACCACCTGATCAGCGTATGGCGACGGGACGAGCGATCGCTGTCCGAAGCCGCCCAGTTCGATTCTCTAACGGGAGCCTACACACGCGGCTTTGCCATGTCCGTGATGGAACGCGCCCTCCTCAAGTCCCGCAGCGATGCGACGCCCTTCGCGGTCTTGATGCTCGATTTGGATCACTTCAAGCGCATCAACGACGCCCACGGTCATGCGCGCGGGGACCTGGTACTCCAGCAGACGACACGCGCGATGCAATCCACTTTGCGTGCGGGAGACATCGTCGGGCGTTTCGGCGGCGAGGAGTTCGTGGTTCTTCTTCCAGGGGCAGACTTGAAGCAAGCGATGGGCGCTGCTGAGCGCTGCAGGGCTGCGGTCGAGAAGATGAAGATCCCGAACGCGCCGTACCTTTCGGTGACGGCAAGCGTTGGAGTGGCCGCGTTTCCTGAGCACGGCGAAGAGCTCGACCTGCTCCTCAAGGCCTCGGACAGCGCCATGTACAGCGCGAAGGCCAACGGGCGGAACCGCGTCGAAACCGCGAAGGCTGATTCCCCGTCCCGGCTCTGCTGAAATGTAGGTCTATGTAGTCAGATTCGACCGGCTGATTACCTTGACTTCGCGCGAGCCGGCACGTAGGAAAGCCGCCGCCGTCTTGCTGGCGTAGCTCAATTGGTAGAGCACCGGTTTTGTAAACCGGCGGTTATGAGTTCAAGTCTCATCGCCAGCTCTACACGAAAAGATGAATGACAATGGAGGGTTGCCCGAGCGGTCAAAGGGAGCAGACTGTAAATCTGCCGGCTTATGCCTACGGTGGTTCGAACCCACCACCCTCCACTAGGAGAAGAACGAACAGATTACGCGGGTGTAGCTCAGTTGGTAGAGCCTCAGTTTTCCAAACTGAATGTCGCCGGTTCGAGCCCGGTCGCCCGCTCCCGCAAATCAGACTATGCCCAGGTAGCTCAGTGGTAGAGCACCCCCTTGGTAAGGGGGAGGTCGTGAGTTCAAGTCTCATCCTGGGCTCCAACGGTTTTGAGGGTCCAGGCAACCGCACCGAGAAGAACGACGAAGTAGGGAACCAACGATGGCTAAAGAAAAGTTTGTCCGAGACAAACCACACATGAACGTAGGCACGATCGGTCACATCGACCACGGCAAGACGACGCTGACGGCGGCGATCATGAAGGTCATGAGCGGCAAATACGGCGGCGAGGTCAAGAGCTACAAAGACATCGCCAAGGGCGGGACGGTGCGAGACGACACCAAGACGGTGACGATCGCGACGAGCCACGTGGAGTACCAGACGGGCAACCGTCACTACGCGCACGTCGATTGCCCTGGGCACGCCGACTACGTCAAAAACATGATCACGGGCGCGGCGCAGATGGACGGCGCGATCTTGGTGGTGAGCGGGGTCGACGGCCCGATGCCGCAGACCAAGGAGCACGTGCTCTTGGCGCGCCAGGTCGGTGTTCCGACGATGGTGGTGTTCATGAACAAGTGCGACGCGGTGGACGACCCGGACCTGCTCGAGCTGGTGGAGATGGAAGTTCGGGAGCTGCTCTCGAAGTACGAGTACGACGGGGACAACATCCCGGTGATCCAGGGCTCGGCCCTCGGCGCGCTCAATGGCGAAGAGAAGTGGGTGGAGTCCATCGTCAAGCTGATGGACGCGGTGGACGAGCACATCCCCGAGCCGCAGCGCGACATCGACAAGCCGTTCCTGATGGCGGTCGAGGACGTGTTCTCGATCAAGGGCCGCGGGACGGTGGTGACGGGCCGCATCGAGCGCGGGATCATCAAGGTGGGGGATGAGGTGGAAATCCTCGGAATCACGGCGCCCCGCAAGACGACGGTGACGGGCGTGGAGATGTTCCGCAAGCTGCTCGATCAGGGGCAGGCGGGGGACAACGTGGGCTGTCTTCTTCGCGGCGTGGAAAAGGACCAGGTCGAGCGCGGGCAGGTGCTGGCCAAGCCGGGCTCCGTGAACACGCACACGAAGTTCGAGTGCGAGGTGTACATCCTGAGCAAGGACGAGGGCGGGCGGCACAAGCCGTTCTTCAGCAACTACACGCCGCAGTTCTACATCCGCACCTTGGACGTGACGGGCAAGATCGAGCTTCCCGAAGACGTGAAGATGGTCATGCCGGGCGACAACGTGAAGATGAAGGTCGAGCTCATCACGCCGGCAGCCATGGAGGAAAAGCAGCGCTTCGCGATTCGCGAGGGCGGCCGGACCATCGGTGCAGGCGTCATTTCAAAGATTATCGAGTAGCAGGGTGGACGTGAAGCCGATGGGGATCCCCGCAAGACATTGAGTGAAAGGCGAGTTAAGGTTGCGCTCGCGTGCAATGAGTGCGGGACGCGCAACTACCAGACGACGAAGTTGAGAGAGGCCGGGCAGCAGGAGAGACTGACGCTCAGAAAGTTCTGTCCCAAATGCAACCGGCGAACGGAACACAAGGAAACGAAGTAGCTAGAATCGAGACAAACGGGCGGTGGCCCGAGAGAGGATGGGCGGTGGGCGTTATCGCCATTGGGTGGTTACCATAGCCTTGGTTTCCAACTGATCCCGGATGGGCCTTCGGCCCGTTGGTTTGTCCCGCCCCACCACCCCCACCTATCTCCTAGGCCAGTAGCTCCAATTGGTAGAGCAGCGGATTCCAAATCCGCGGGTTGTGGGTTCGAATCCCTCCTGGCCTGCCGCGAGGAACAACGATGGCGATCACAAAAGAACAAGACAAAGCGAGGCCGACCGGAACGCTCGGGGTAGAGCGCTGGGTGCAGTTTGCCTACGCTGCCTGTGCCATCGCGCTCGCCTGGATACTGATCAAGAGCAGCACGGCACTCTGGACGATCCTGGCCGACAGTGTCGATGCGATCCCTGAGCCAAACGCAACGATGATCGCGGTCGGCTCTGGCCTGATCGCATTCATCTCGGCGGTCATCGCGTATCGTTCGAAGAAGGTGCATACTTTCGTCGTCGAAGTGTGCGTCGAGCTTTCCAAGGTGAGCTGGCCGACGCGCAAGGAAACCTGGTCGCAGACGATCGTCGTCATCATCGTGTCCGTGATTGCGGCAATCATTCTCGGCGTGTACGACGCGGTTTGGTCCCACATCACAGACCTCATTTACAACGTGTGAGTCCCATGAAGTGGTATGTGGTTCAGGCCTATTCGGGCTACGAAAACAAAGTGAAGCTCTCGCTGGAAGAGCGAATCAAACAGGCGGGCATGGAGGCGCGCTTCGGGAACATTCTCATCCCGAAGGAGAACGTGCAGGAGAGCCGTGGCGGAAAGCCGCGGCTGAGCTCGCGCACCTTCTATCCTGGTTACATCTTCGTCCAGATGGACCTCGATGATGAGACCTGGCACCTCATCAAGGATACGCCCAAGGTCAATGGCTTCGTCGGCGGACGGCATCCATCGCCAGTTCCCGAGCGCGAGATTGCCGCGATCGAGCAGCAGGTCGAGGACGGCGCGGCCAAGCCGAAGCCCCGCGTCGAGTTCGAAAAGGGCGACCACGTCCGCGTCACCGGCGGTGCGTTCGCCAACTTCACCGGCTCGATCGAAGAAGTGAACCACGAGAAGCACAAGGTTCGCGTTCTGGTGTCGATTTTCGGTCGCGCCACGCCGGTCGAGCTGGACTACGTCCAGGTCGAGAAGACGAACTAGGCGATAGTGTGCGGTATGGTGAGGCGGGACGAGCCGCCCGGGCCCAGCCCCGTCAAGCTCAGAGAGCGCATCTGGAAGCCTATCTCCTCGGTCTATCGCATCGAAATACTTGCAGTATTCCTCCCTCATCCCTCTCGGGTGGCTCACCAGCTGATCCGGTTGGACGCCCTCAGGATCCGAAATTCCGCAACTGATCGAGATGTCAGAGAAATCGGCTTGCATTATTCGTGCCCTGAGGCATGACTCGCCGCTCCGGAGAACCCCGTCCCCATGAAAAAGGTCATCGGACAAATCAAACTTCAGCTTCCTGCAGGGAAGGCCAACCCTTCTCCACCGGTCGGGCCTGCGCTCGGTCAGCACGGCGTCAACATCATGGCGTTCTGCAAGGAGTTCAACGCAAAGACCCAGAAGGATGCGGGTCTGATCATCCCAGTGGTGATCTCCGTTTACCAGGATCGCTCCTTCAGCTTCATCATGAAGACGCCGCCTGCGGCTGTCTTGATCAAGAAGGCTTTGAATCTGGAGTCGGGCTCTGCACGCCCGAACAAGGACAAGGTCGGCAAGATCACTTTGGACCAGGTGAAGGAAATCGCTCAGGTCAAGCTTCAAGATACCAACGCCGGCTCGCTCGAGACATGCATGCAAAGCATCATCGGCACCGCGCGGTCTATGGGGGTCGAGTTAGTCGATTAGCTCTGTTGGCGATTCAGTTCGCTCCCCTGAACCACCCAGGGACCCCGTTGGTGGTAGGCGGCCTCGAGTCGCCGCAAGGAGTCACAATGAAACCCGGAAAAAAGCGCGCGGGTGCCCTTAAGAACCCCGACAAGAGCCGCCGCTACGCACTCATCGAAGCAGTATCGCTCGTCAAGGAATTGGCATTCGCCAACTTCGATGAGTCGGTCGACGTTGCGGTGCGACTCGGCGTGGATCCCAAGCACGCGGACCAGATGGTTCGCGGCGCCGTCGTCCTGCCCCATGGCACGGGCAAGACCAACCGCGTTCTCGTTTTTGCCAAGGGCGAGAAGGTGAGCGAGGCAGAGCAGGCAGGCGCCGATTTCGTCGGCGGCGATGATTTGGTCGCCAAGATCGCCGAGGGTTGGCTGGAGTTCGACACCGTCATCGCGACGCCCGACATGATGGGGCAGGTTGGCCGCTTGGGTCGCGTTCTCGGTCCTCGCGGCCTGATGCCGAACCCAAAGGTAGGCACCGTCACCTTCGACGTGAGCAAGGCCGTTCGCGAGGCGAAGGCGGGTAAGGTCGAGTTCCGCGCCGAAAAAGCGGGCATCGTCCATGCACAGGTGGGCAAGAAATCCTTTGGAGACACGGAGCTCGCGGGCAACGTGAGGTCGCTGGTCGGCGCGCTCGTGAAGGCCAAGCCGGCTGCCGCGAAGGGCACCTATCTTCGTAGCATCACCCTGAGCTCCACGATGGGCCCTGGAATCAAGGTTGACCCTGGCACCATAGAGGTGGAGGCGTAGTCATGAGCCTTACACGACAAGACAAAGCAGCTCAGGCCGCGTCGGTCCGCGAAAGCTTCAATAGTGCGAGCGCAACAGTGCTCGTCGACTTTCGTGGCGTCAACGTGGAGCTGATCACCGACCTCCGCGCGCGCTTCCGCGCCGCTGGCGTCGAGTACAAGGTCGTCAAGAACAACGTCGTCCGCAAAGCGCTCGAAGGTTCCGAGCTTGTCGACAACGAAGAATTCACCGCCCATCTCGCTGGCCCGACGGCGATCGCTTGGAGCTTCGAAGACCCTTCGGCTGCCGCGAAGGTGATCAAGAGCTTCCGCAAGGAGCACACCGACGTCCTTCAACCAAAGGACGGAACTCAAAAGCTTCTTGTCAAGTGTGCCGTGCTCGAAGGTCACGTACTGGACGCGAAGCGAGTCGAGCAAGAGCTTGCAACGCTTCCAGGCAAGGACGAAATTCGCGCTTCGCTGCTCGCGCAGCTCATGGCGCCCATGCAGAACCTGGTCGCCCAGATCAATGCACCGGGCCAAAACCTCGCTCTCATTCTCGATGCGTACCGGCGCAAAGAGGCAGGCGAGTAATCCAACAACAACTTCTGCCGTGTCGCACGCACGGTTAGCGGAGAGTCAAGAATGCCAAATATGAACGTGGAACAGATGGTCGAAGAGCTCAGCTCCTGGACCGTCATGGAAGTTGCGAACCTAGTCAAAGAGCTCGAGGCGAAGTGGGGCGTTTCGGCAGCACCGGCAGCGGTAGCCGTAGCAGGACCCGCGGGCGGCGGAGCTGCAGAGCCAGCCGAAGAGCAGACGGAGTTCGACGTCGAGCTGACCGAAGCGGGTGCCAAGAAGATCAACGTGATCAAGGCCATCCGCGAGATCACCCAGCTCGGCTTGGCGGACGCCAAAGCCTTGGTGGAAGCAGCTCCCAAAGTCGTCAAAGAGGCCGTTTCCAAGGAAGAGGCCGAAGAAATCAAGAAGAAGCTCGAAGAAGCTGGCGCGAAGGTCACCGTCAAATAACCCTATGGGGTTATCTCTCGGAGCCCTGTGTCGCGACTTGACACATGGTCCGGCCGGGTTAGGTTCTCGGCCGGGGCAGCACCGGTTCGCGCAGCGCAGTATTTACGACTTTCCGCAACACGGCGGGAGGCCAAAGGGTCTCCTTGTCGTGCACTTGTCTCTTAATTCTTGGCTTTAGGGTTCCAGTAGCAGTGGTTCGGTAGGAGTCTCTCTCATGGCGGCGACGATTCAGACGAACTTTCGAATGCGACACTCCTTCGGGAAGATCGAGCACATCCTCGAGATCCCGAATCTGATCGACATTCAAAAGCGGTCGTACGACAAGTTCCTTCAAACAGACGTGCCCAGAGATGATCGGGAGAACACCGGTCTCCAGGGGGTTTTCAACAGTGTGTTCCCGATTCGCGACTTCAATGGAACGAGCGAGTTGGTGTTCAGTGGGTACACGCTCGAACGACCCAAATACGACGTCGACGAGTGTCGTCAGCGTGGGATGACCTATGCGGCGCCGATCAAGGTGACGATTCAGCTCATCATCTACGACGCCGGCGGTGACAGCACGGAGCGAGCCGTCCGAGATATCAAGGAGCAGGAAGTCTACTTCGGCGAGATCCCGCTCATGACGGTGAACGGTACGTTCATCATCAACGGAACCGAACGCGTCGTCGTCAGCCAGCTTCACCGCAGCCCCGGCGTCTTCTTCGACCACGACCGTGGCAAGACGCACTCGTCCGGCAAGCTGCTCTACCAGGCGCGCATCATCCCTTATCGTGGCTCGTGGCTCGATTTCGAGTTCGACCCGAAGGATTTGCTCTACGTCCGAATCGACCGCCGCCGCAAGATGCCGGCCACGGTGCTGCTCAAGGCGCTCGGGTACAACACCCAGGAGCTTCTCAACCACTACTATGACACCGAGACGATCTACATCCTCTCGAAGGATCAGTACGCGAAGTCGATCGAGTATGATCTTCTACCCGGCCAGCGCGCCACGCATGACATCACCGTCGGCGACGACGTGCTCGTCCGGAAGAACCGCAAGTTCACCCGCGCCGCGATTCGAAAGCTCAAGTCCGCCGGTCTCGACTACCTTCCGATCGACTTCACCGAGGTGATTGGCAAGGTTGCTGCCGAAGACGTCATCGACGAGGACACAGGCGAGATCTTGCTGGCGGTCAACGAAGAGGTGACCGAGGGTCGCATCGACGCGCTCCGGGACGCCGGGGTCAACGAGTTCAAAGTACTCTTCATCGACGGTCTCAACGTCGGCAGCTACTTGAGAGACACACTGCTCGTCGACAAGGTGCAGTCGCAGGACGAAGGCATCCTAGAGATCTACCGGAGACTGCGTCCGGGCGATCCGCCTACGCTCGACACCGCGCGGAATCTCTTCACCAACCTGTTCTTCAATCCAGAGCGCTACGACCTGAGCCAGGTCGGGCGTCTCAAGCTCAACTACAAGTTCTACAGGGAGGTCCCAGAGGAAGAGCGACCCGACCTCAATCACACGGTCCTCACCAACACCGACATTCTCGAGACGGTCAAGAACCTCATCGAGCTCAAGAACGGCCGCGGCTCGATCGACGACATCGATCATTTGGGCAATCGACGCGTTCGTGCAGTCGGCGAGCTGATGGAGAATCAGTACCGCATTGGCCTCGTACGGATGGAGCGCGCGATCAAAGAGCGCATGAACATGTCTCAAGAAATCGAGACGCTCATGCCCCACGATCTAATCAACGCGAAGCCCGTGAGCGCGGTCGTGAAGGAGTACTTCGGTTCTAGTCAGCTCTCGCAATTCATGGACCAGACCAACCCGCTCAGCGAGGTGACCCACAAGCGGCGTCTCTCGGCGCTCGGGCCTGGTGGTTTGACGCGCGAGCGTGCGGGCTTCGAAGTTCGCGACGTTCACACGACGCACTACGGTCGAATCTGTCCGATCGAGACGCCGGAAGGTCCGAACATCGGTCTGATCGCATCCCTATCGACCTATGCTCGTGTCAACGAGTTTGGCTTCGTCGAGACTCCGTACCGAAAGGTAGAAGACGGAATCGTCCTCGACGACCACGTCCGCTGGTACTCGGCCCTCGAAGAGGAGGGACACCATATCGCCCAAGCGAACGCGAAGATCGACCACCTGAGCCGCAAGCTCGAGGGGACGCTGATCAGCGCGCGCTTCAATGGGGAGTTCGTGATGGTGCCACCCAAGACCGTTCAGTTGATGGACGTGTCACCGAACCAGCTGGTTTCAGTTGCCGCTTCCCTGATCCCGTTCCTCGAGCATGACGACGCAAACCGCGCCTTGATGGGCTCGAACATGCAGCGGCAGGCCGTGCCTTGCGTCCGCACTCACGCTCCGATCGCCGGCACCGGTATCGAAGGGCGCGTGGCGCGAGACTCGGGCGTTTGCGTCGTTGCGCAGCAGGACGGCGTGGTCGAATCGGTTGACGCGACGCGTATCGTCGTCAAGGCCGAAGGGCTAGCAGGCGCGTTCCCGGACATTTACCGCCTCAACAAGTTCCAACGCTCCAATCAGAACACGGCGTACAACCAAACGCCGATCGTTCGCCCTGGAGACCGGGTAAAGGCCGGTGATGTCATTGCGGACGGGCCGAGCACCGATCGTGGCGAGCTCGCGCTAGGCCAGAACGTCATCGTCGCTTTCATGCCCTGGGGCGGCTACAACTTCGAGGACTCGATCCTGCTTTCCGAGCGGATTGCCAAGGACGACGTCTACACGTCCGTCCATATCGAGGAGTTCGAGTGCGTCGCTCGTGACACGAAGCTCGGCAAGGAAGAGATTACCCGGGACATTCCGAACGTCGGTGAGGAGGCACTCAAGGACCTCGATGAGTCCGGCATCGTCCGAATCGGGGCCGAAGTCAGCTCTGGCGACATCTTGGTCGGCAAGATCACGCCGAAGGGTGAGACACAGCTCTCGCCCGAAGAGAAGCTTCTTCGCGCCATATTCGGTGAGAAGGCTGGCGACGTCCGCGACACCTCACTTAAGGTGCCGCCCGGGGTGACCGGCATCGTGATCGACGCTCGCGTGTTCGCGCGAAAGGGTACCGAGAAGGACGAGCGCTCGCTTCAAATCGAGGAGACCGAGCGAGCCAAGCTCGAAAAGGACATGGCGGACGAGATCAAGATCGTTCTCGACTCCGCCCATGATCGCGTTCGCAAATACTTCGTGGGCAGCACCGCGACGGCGAAGCTGGTTGGCGACAAGGGGGCAGAGCTCCTCGCCAAGGGTGCCAAGATCACGAATGAGGCCCTCGATTCGATTCCGCACAAGTACTGGGCGCACATCGAGGTCGACAAGGGCAAAGAAAAGACCGACGCGATTCTCGAGCAGGTCGACGATCAAGTCGATGCCGTCAAGATGCTGTTCCAGGAGAAGATCGACAAGCTCGGCAAGGGTGACGAGCTTCCTCCGGGTGTCATCAAGATGGTGAAGGTCTACGTCGCCATCAAGCGCAAGCTCCAGGTCGGCGACAAGATGGCCGGTCGCCACGGTAACAAGGGTGTCGTCAGCCGAATTCTTCCGGAAGAGGACATGCCGTACCTTCCGAACGGCAAGCCGGTCGATATCGTTCTGAATCCGCTTGGCGTTCCGAGCCGTATGAACGTCGGCCAGATCCTCGAGACTCATCTCGGCTGGGCAGGCTATCTGCTTGGCACACAGCTGCAGGAGATGATCGAGGCCAAGGCCAGCGCTTCGGAGCTTCGCGAGCGGATCCGGGCGATCTTCAGGGAGGGCGACGTCGTGAAGATGCTCGAGGCGCTCCCGGATGGCGAGGTCGCCGAGATGGCCAAGAGCTGGAAGCACGGCCTGCAACTGGCGACACCGGTTTTCGACGGTGCAAGTGAGGAAGAGATCAAAGCTCTCCTCAGGCTCGCGGGAGTGCAGGACAACGGTCAGACGGTGCTCTTCGATGGGCGCACCGGCGATGCGTTCCACGAGGACGTCACCGTCGGTATCATGTACATGCTGAAGCTGCACCATCTGGTCGACGACAAGATCCACGCACGAAGCATCGGTCCGTACTCGCTGGTCACGCAGCAGCCGCTGGGTGGCAAGGCGCAGTTCGGCGGGCAGAGGCTCGGTGAGATGGAGGTCTGGGCGATGGAAGCCTATGGCGCCGCATACGCGCTTCAGGAGTTCCTCACCGTCAAGTCCGACGACGTGCAGGGCCGCACGCGAATGTATGAATCGATTGTCAAGGGGGACTACCAGCTCGAAGCGGGACTGCCCGAGAGCTTCAACGTCCTCATGAAGGAGCTTCAGGCACTTTGCCTGAACGTCGAGTTGGTCGAGACGAGTCAATTGGGGCGTAGATCGGATGACGTCCTTGCTGCGGAGGAAGAGTAAGTCATGAAGGATATCTTCAGCTTCTTCGAAAAGCCGAAAGACCCGCTGGCGTTTTCAGCGATTCGCATTTCTCTGGCTTCGCCGGAAAAGATTCGCGAATGGTCGCACGGCGAAGTCAGAAAGCCCGAAACGATCAACTACAGGACGTTTAAGCCAGAGCGTGATGGTCTGTTCTGCGCGAAGATCTTCGGACCCGTCAAAGACTACGAGTGCATCTGCGGCAAGTACAAGCGCATGAAGCACCGCGGCATCGTCTGTGAGAAGTGTGGCGTCGAAGTCATCCAGAGCAAGGTTCGCCGCGAGCGCTTGGGCCACATCACCTTGGCTACTCCCGTCGCCCACATCTGGTTCCTCAAGAGCCTTCCGAGCCGCATTGGCGCGATTCTCGACATCACGCTCAAGGACCTCGAGCGCGTGCTTTACTGCGAAAGCTACGTGGTCCTCGATCCGAAGGAGACGCCGCTGGAGCGCGGTGAGATCCTCACCGAGGATCGTTACCACGACATGCTCGACGAGTATGGCGATGACGCATTCGACGCACGTATGGGTGGAGAGGCGGTCCTCGAGATGCTTCGAGACATCGACGTTCACGCCATGGCGGAGGAGCTTCGCTCTGAGCTCAAAGAAGCGACCAGCGAGGCGAAGCGCAAGAAGCTCGCCAAGCGGCTCAAGGTCATCGAGGCGTTCCGCGATTCGGGCAACCGCCCCGAGTGGATGATGCTTTCGGTGATTCCGGTCCTTCCTCCGGATCTCCGGCCGCTGGTTCCGCTCGATGGCGGTCGATTCGCGACTTCGGATCTCAACGATCTTTATCGACGGGTCATCAATCGAAACAACCGTCTCAAGCGGCTCATCGAGCTCAACGCTCCGGAGATCATCATCCGGAACGAGCGTCGTATGCTGCAAGAAGCAGTTGACGCGCTTTTCGACAACGGCCGCCGCGGCAAGACGATCACCGGGCCGAACAAGCGTCCACTCAAGTCGCTGTCCGACATGCTCAAGGGTAAGCAGGGCCGCTTCCGTCAGAATTTGCTTGGTAAGCGGGTCGACTACTCCGGCCGTTCAGTCATCGTCGTCGGTCCCACGCTGCGCTTGCACCAGTGCGGTCTTCCCAAGAAGATGGCACTCGAGCTCTTCAAGCCGTTCATCTACAACAAGCTGGAAGAGCGCGGCTATGTCACCACTATCAAGAGCGCCAAGAAGCTCGTCGAGAAGGAAAAGCCAGAGGTCTGGGATATTCTCGAAGAAGTGATCACCGAGCATCCCGTGATGCTCAACCGCGCGCCTACGCTTCACCGATTGGGCATTCAGGCCTTCGAGCCAGTGCTGATCGAGGGCAAGGCGATCCGTCTTCACCCGCTCGTTTGCACGGCTTTCAATGCGGACTTCGACGGGGACCAGATGGCGGTCCACGTGCCGCTTTCGGTCGAAGCTCAGATGGAGACACGCGTGCTCATGATGAGCACGAACAACATCCTGTCGCCGGCAAGCGGCCGCCCAATCATCAATCCGACACAGGACATCGTTCTCGGCCTCTACTACATGACGCGTGAAAAGGCTTTCGGTAAGGGTGAGTACCGCGACGGCCAGGAAAAGAAAGGCCAGTTCACCGGCATCTTCGCTTCGGCAGACGAGGTGCGGATGGCATACGACCAGAACATGGTCGGGCTCCACTCGCGTATTCGCTATCGATACAAGAACAAGATCTACGACACGACTGTCGGCCGCGTTCTCGTGAGTGACGTCTTGCCCCCCGGCATGGAGTTCCCCTCCGTCAACAAGGTGCTCGACAAGAAGTCGCTCAGCGCGCTCATCGACGAGTGCTACCGCGCCAGCCGCAACAAGAACACCGTGCTTCTTGCGGACCGGCTTCGGACCATGGGCTTCGAGATGTCGACCCGCGCGGGTATTTCGATCTGTATGGATGACATGATCATCCCAGATTCGAAAAAAGACGTGCTCAGCGCCGCTCAGGAAGACGTCACGACGGTCGTCGAGCAGTATCAAGAAGGCTTGATCACCGACGGTGAGCGGTACAACAAAGTCGTCGACATATGGGCCGAAGCTTCCGACCAGGTAGCTCGCGATCTGATGGACTCGATCGGCACCGATGAAGTCACTGACCCGGAGACGGGCGAAAAGAGCACGCAGCCGAGCTTTAACTCGATTTTCATGATGGCCGACTCCGGTGCTCGTGGTTCGAACCAGCAGATCCGCCAGCTGGCCGGCATGCGCGGCCTGATGGCCAAGCCGTCCGGTGAGATCATCGAGACACCAATCACGGCGAACTTCCGCGAAGGCCTGACGGTCTTGCAGTACTTCATCTCGACACACGGCGCGCGCAAGGGTCTGGCAGACACCGCCTTGAAGACGGCCAACTCCGGCTACCTCACCCGTCGTTTGGTCGACGTCGCTCAGGACTGCGTCATCACCGACTACGACTGCGAGACGCTCGATGGCATTTGGGTGAGCAAGCTCGAAGAAGGCGGCGAGGTCGTGACGCCGCTCGGCGAGCGTGTCCTTGGCCGCATCGCGCTCGAGGACATCACCGATCCCGTCACCGATGAGACTCTCGTCGAAGCCAATCAGGAGATCGACGAGGCTCGCGTTGCACGAATCGAGGCCGCTGGCATCGAGCGCGTCCTGATTCGCTCGGTCTTGACCTGCCAGAACCGTCGCGGCGTCTGCGTGATGTGTTACGGCCGTGATCTCGGTCGCGGGTACGAGGTCAACATCGGCGAGGCCGTCGGCATCATTGGCGCTCAATCGATTGGTGAGCCAGGCACGCAGCTCACGATGCGTACGTTCCACATCGGTGGTGCGGCGGCGCGCGGTAAGATCGAGCAAAGCTCCATCGAGTCGCGTTCCGGCGGTATCGTCAAGTTCGACAATGCCAAGCTCGTCACCAAGCGTGATGGCACCGTCGTAGTCATGAACCGTCACGGGGCCGTGACTGTAGTGGACGAGTCGGGCCGGGAGCGCGAGCACTTCACGCTGACCTACGGCGCGTTCGTCAAAGTCAAAGAGGGCGATCAGGTCGAGCGAGGAACCTTGCTCGCCGAGTGGGACCCTTACGCCATTCCAATCCTGACCGAGGTGCAGGGCGTCGTGAAGTACGGCGATGTGGTTGAAGCCGTGACGATGGAAGAGAAGCTCGACGAGGTGACGGGTCTTTCCCGCCGAGTGGTCATCGAGTCCCGCGATCCGGGTGCGCGTCCCCGCGTATCCATCAAGGATCCGCAAACCGGTGAAACTCAGAACACCGGCGTTGGCGAGAACGTGGCTCGATACTTCCTGCCGGTTGGTGCCAATATCATACCCGCCGATGGTCAGACCGTCGAAGCTGGTGAAATCATTGCGAAGATCCCGCGTGAGACGACCAAGACCAAAGACATCACCGGCGGTCTGCCCCGTGTTGCCGAGCTCTTCGAGGCACGCAAGCCCAAGGATCACGCGATCATCAGCGAGATCGACGGCATCGTCACCTTCGGTAAGGACACCAAAGGCAAGCGTAAGGTCATGATTACGCCTGAGGTCGGTGAGCCGAAGGAGTACCTGATCGCCAAGGGCAAGCACCTCACTGTGAAGGACGGTGACCACGTGCGCGCTGGTGAGCCTTTGATGGACGGTCCTGCAAACCCGCATGACATTCTCATGGTCAAGGGCGAGAAAGAGCTAGCGGCCTGGTTGGTCGATGAGATCCAGCAGGTGTATCGGCTGCAGGGCGTTGCGATCAACGACAAGCACATCGAGGTGATCGTCCGACAGATGCTTCGGCGCGTTCGGATCAAGGAGACAGGCGACACTCGGTTCCTTCCGGACGAGCAGGTCGAGAAGACGGTGTTCGAGCGCGAGAACGAGCGAGTCATCGCCAAGGGCGGGCAGCCGGCCGTGGCGGAGCCGCTCCTGCTTGGTATTACCAAGGCATCGCTTTCGACCGACTCATTCATCAGCGCTTCCTCCTTCCAAGAAACGACGAAGGTGCTCACCGAGGCGGCCATCAGCGGAAAGGTCGACGAGCTCCGCGGTCTCAAGGAGAACGTGATCATGGGCCGTCTGCTCCCCGCTGGTACCGGCCTTGGCGCGTACAACAAGATCGACATGGTGGTCGAGGACGATGCGGTACGACCGCTCGCCCCTGCACCCATGATTCTCGAGCCGGAGCCCGTGGCTGCCGTAGCGTCCGAAGAGTAGCCAGGGTCGGATCTTCCGACTCCCCGAACCGAAATTCGTCTGACTCGATAGGCCGTGGCCGTGTAGAGTCAGACGAGCGGAGAAGGGCAATGAAGAGCTATTTATTCGAGACGGACGAGCATCGCGCGCTACGAGAGCAGGTGCGGCGGTTTGCGGCGACCGCGATCGCGCCGTACGCGCACGCTTGGGAGGAAGCCAACGAGTTCCCCCGCGAGCTCTACCGACGATCCGCCGAGGCTGGTTTCCTAGCGACCGGCTATCCCGAAGCGCTCGGTGGCGACGGCGGCGATCTGAGCCACGTTCTGGTGGCCGCCGAGGAGATGGTGACCGCGGGAAAGTCGGTCGGGACCTGCGTGGGCCTTGGAAGCCACGGGATCGCCCTCCCGCCAATCGTGAAGTTCGGAACGAGTGCCCAGAAGGAGCGCTACGTTCGACCGACGCTTCGCGGTGACCTGATCTGCTCGCTCGCGATCACTGAACCCGGTGGTGGAAGCGACGTTGCTGCCGTGCAAACCAAGGCGGTTCGCCATGGCGACCATTACATCGTAAACGGCGCCAAGACCTTCATCACCTCCGGCACCCGGGCTGATTTCGTCACCACGGCGGTCCGTACCGGCGGCGAGGGCCACGGCGGTATCTCGATGCTGATCATCGACACGGACGCGCCGGGCTTCACTGTGGCTAGCAAGCTCAAAAAGACAGGCTGGTGGGCAAGCGACACAGCCGAGCTTGTCTTCGAAGATTGCCGTGTTCCAGCAGAGAACCTCATCGGCCAGGAAGGAGGAGGCTTCCTGATGATCATGACGAACTTCGTCACCGAGCGCCTGATGCTCGCGGGGCAGTGTGTCGCCATCGCCGAGCTCGCCTACCGAGAGTCGGTCGAGTACGCCAAGCAACGTCACGCATTCGGCAGGTCGCTTTCAGGCTTCCAGGTCGTTCGCCACAAATTGGCCGACATGGCCACGGAGATCGCCGCCGCGCGTGCGCTCACCGGAGAATGCGTCACCCGCTTTCTGAACGGAGAACAAACCCCTTCGCTCGCTGCGATGGCGAAGAACAGCGCGACCGACATGTGCTCCAAGGTCTGCGACCAAGCCGTTCAAATCCATGGCGGATACGGCTACATGCGAGAATACGTCGTCGAACGACTCTACCGCGACGCACGCCTCTACCCGATCGGCGGCGGCACCCGCGAAATCATGAACGAGATCATCAGCAAGGTGGAGGGGTACTGAGAGATTCCCCCATACTTCCTTTGATTTCGGGGGTTTAGGGGGCCGAACAGCGTCCCACTGCGATGAAGTCGGCGATCAGGGCGGAGAGCTTTTCGACGAAGGCTGGACTGAGCTCAGTGCGGTGCTCTGCGGCGATGCGCTGGACGGAGTCGGCGACGGTTTCCTCGGCCCTTTGCCAGGCTTCGAGGAGGTCGGCGGCCAAGTGGTTGAGCTTCCGCGTGGACGCTTTGTGGTCATTGTCGCGATAAACGCAGAGGAGGGTTGGACTCGGCTCGTATCCTTGCGCGGGGGTGGGCCCGAGATGCACAGGATAGCTGAGGCGCAGGACTTCAATTGCCGTGCAGAGCACCGGTGTTCGGTCGAACGCGAACTCCGCGTCCGGCTTTGGCTCGGGCGGCGCGTGACGAACCTTCCAGCATGCGATCTCGAAATGGGCAAGCTCGGCCAGCCATGGGATGTCGCTGCTCGTCCAGATGGGAATCGCGAAGTCTGCAAGCTCGATTGGCACGTGCCGCAGGTAGCGCGTCTTTGGGCCTCCCGTGCTTAGCCACTCATCGACGGCGCATCCGAACGCCTCCTCGCCCATCGCATCTCTGGTCCGCGCGAGGGCAACTCCGACTACCTGGATGAGTCGGTGGCGAACCATATCTCGGTACACCAGCCAACGCTCACGCGACCCCAGGAGCTCGAGGTCCGCCTCACTCGGCTCGGCGCCGAAGCAAACGCGCTGCATCGCTTTGGCGCGATCAGCCAGCATGATCGGCGTCCGTGGCGTTGCGGTAGATACTCCAAAGCTCGTCTACTTCCGCCAAGAGCTCGTCGAGCGGAGGCACGTTGTTGTCCCGTTCCAGCAAGACGGGTACCGGGCCGATCTTGCGCAGCGTGTAGTCGAGAAGCTGGTAGACGTCGTCGGGCACGGGCTCGCCATGCGTGTCGATACGCAAGCCGTCGTCGCGAACGAAATGACCGGCGACGTGGATCTGAACCACCCGGTCCGCAGGAATCTTGTCGATATAGGCTTTCGGATCGAAGTCGAAGTTACGGCTGTTCACGTAGATATTGTTCACGTCCAAGAGCAGCTTTGCGTCCGCTCGCTCCAAGACATCGACCACGAAATCCGCCTCTGCCAAACCATCCGCGCACTGCGACGCGTAGTAGCTGGCGTTCTCCAAAGCCAAGGGCAGGTCGATAGCATCCCTCACCTCGATCAATCGTTGAGATGCGATTCGTGCCGTCTCCTCCGTGAACGGCAGTGGGAGCAAATCATGGAAGAAGCGGTCGCCGACTCCGCCGAGGCACAGATGCTCGCTGTGCCAAGGGACCTCGATGTCGGACAAGAACATTCGGAGCTCGCGCAGATACCTCGCGTCGAACGGCTCGGGGGCGCCCAGGCAGGTACTGAGCCCATGGGTGACGATCGGCCAGTCTCTACGCGCGAGGTCGAGCATCTCCTGGTAGCGGCCGCCTCGATTCAGGTAGTTCTCGGGGTGAATCTCCAGCCAGGAAATCGTCTCCGGCTGACGTTCGAAGAGCTCGGTTCCGAGGTCGTAGCGCAACCCGAGGCCGATTCCTCTTACCTCTGCAGCGACGTGTGGACTCATGCCCATCCCGAAAAACGACGAGCCACGGCGACAAACGCCGCCGCGGCTCTAGATGCCGTGCTCCCCCATTCGGCGCAGCGCGACCCAGTTTGCCTACTTCTCCGCGCCGCCGCAGCTGCCTTCGCCACAGGAGGCCTCTGCAGCATCTGTAGCTGTATCCTTGGCCGCGCCACAATTACCCTCACCGCAGGAGGCTTCCGCTGCGCCTTCTTTGGCCGCCGCGGCGGTCTCGGCGCCGGTCGTGGTCTCGGAGGCTTCCGGACCACTGTCCGACTTGCATGCGGCGGTCACGCTCAGTGCCGCCGTCGCCATCGCGATGATTGTGTGCTTGAGTGCTGCGTTCATGTTTGTTCACCCTCTATTTGTTTGTCAGAGCATCGTGAGCGTCCAAACAGCTCTCCGTCGATGCAACGGGACGTCCGGGACCAATCCCATACCCCAGTTTGAATGCTGCCACGCTAGCCAAAGCCATCCCGGATCGCAATCCAAAAGCAAAGCGTGCGTCATGACAGTCTCTACGTCCGTCACACCGGGATGTTTCGTTGAAATTTTCCTTCGATAGCACTTGCGATCGAGGGCGGGATACCGCATCGATTCTGACGACTTAGATCATGATGCGCGTTGGGAGAGTCGCAGGGTTAGCTTGCCTGGTTGCATGCGCGCATCGTATGAATCCCCCTCCCAAACAGCTACATTCGAGTGCGATCGCTCACTACTCGGTTACAATCTTTGACGAGCTTGACGGCGCTCGAGTTCACGCATGCTTCAAAAGCCTGCCATTGGCTGCCTTGGAGCCCATGAACTCGGCCGCCGCGCGGCAGTTGCGAGGCGCCTGGGTCGATGGCGTCGCGCTGGAGACGCGAGACGGGCGAATTCTCTTGAATCGCGTCTCGACCTCAAGCTGCATTGAATACGAAACCCGCTTCGAGCCTCGATGGTCGGGACTTGCCAATTCCTCCGTAGCGGTCCTTTCCCAGGCACAATGGCTGTGGCGCCCCAATCCCTTTCCAAGTGAGGTGAACGCATCGATACGGTTCGTGCTCCCTGGTGGCGGACGAGCATCCTTGCCCTGGCGCGACTCCAACGGCGTATTCCAGCCGGAGCGAAGCGCTTTGTTCGTAGAGTCCTTCGCTGTGTTCGGGGTCTTCGATCGACAGGCATTCTCGGTTGCGAACACGCAGGTCGAAGTCGTGCATCTCGGGACGAGACCGCCTGAAGCAGACATTCGCCGCTGGCTCATTCGCGCCATGCAGACCACAGCGTTCGTCGGGGGTCGTTTTCCTCGCGATCGCCTGCTCTTTGTGATTGCGCCAGTCGACGATGGGGGGAGCGAGGTCGCCTTCGGGATGGTCCGACGCGGAGGTGGTACCTCGGTTCTCCTCCGTCCGTCGATGGATGCCGAAGCGCCTGAGCTCGAATCGGATTGGGTTGCGATTCACGAGCTCTCGCATCTCTGGCTACCCAGACTGCAGGCAGACGGCCGCTGGCTTTCCGAAGGAATCGCGACGTACCTACAGGAAGTGCTCCGAGCGCGCTGCGGCCTCCAGAGCAGCGAGCAGGCTTGGAGGCGCATCCATGAAGGTTTCGAGCGCGGCCGGCGTTCGGGCTCTGGGCGCCCGCTCGCAGACGAGAGCCTCAGGATGCACCAGACTGGCGCCTATCAACGCGTCTATTGGGCAGGAACGGCGTTCGCTCTGGAAACAGATGTCCGGCTTCGGCTTGCCAGCGGTGGAAAGCGAACGCTTCTCAGCGCGCTCAGCGAAGCGCAACGCGACTGGGGCGGCGAGGTGGAACCGGTCAGCGCCAGGCGCGTGCTCGCTGATTTGGATCGCGCCAGCGGTGCGGATTTCATCGAAGAGCTTGGCCAGCAATACGCCGCGCGATCCGACTTCCCCGATACCAGCTACGTAGATGCGCCCGCCTACCGCGGTCTTCGTGAGCAGATCGGCGCGCAGGCCGCAGGGGGCTGCAAGATCAACGGCGAATCGTCGCCATGATCCGGTCGCGCACGGTTGGGCGCCGCTTCGCGATTCGAATGGAGCGAGTGGCCCGGCCAGCCCCAGGACGCAGCAATGCTCGCTCGGAAGAATACAAGGTGGCGAGTGGGTCGCCAGCCCGGACCCGATCTCCGAGCTGAACGTGCAGATGAACTCCTGCCCCATAATCCACTGCATCCTCGGCGCGAACGCGGCCCGCTCCCAGTCCCATCGATACGTATCCCAAGGCGAGGGGATCGATGCCCGCGATGTAGCCATCTTTCGTTGCTCGAATGGTCGATCGGTACGGCGATAAAGCGAGCCGATCCGGTGTGTCTACTACGTTCGGATCTCCTCCTTGGGCTTCGACGATCCGCCGCATTTTCAACAGCGCACTCCCATCCTTCACCGCTAGCTCGATGCGTCGTCGCGCTTGAGACTTGGTTTTCACAATGCCCGCGGCCCTCAGCATTTCCACCGCAAGCGCGTAGGTGAGCTCCCGTAGCTCGTGAGGGCCTTCACCGTGAAGAATCTCGAGCGCCTCCCGAGTTTCAAGCGCGTTTCCGATCGTATATCCAATTGGGCTGTTCATGTCGGTCAGCAGCGCAGAGACTCGCTTGCCGGCGAGGGTCCCGACTCGTACCAGAGATCGCGCAAGCTCCCTGGCATCCGACTCGGATTTCATGAAAGCGCCCCTGCCCACCTTCACATCCAGCACGAGCGCGTCGATCCCTTCGGCGAGCTTCTTCGACAAAATGCTCGAAGTGATCAGCGGGATGGACTCGACCGTCCCGGTGACATCCCGCAGCGCGTACAGGCGCTTGTCCGCCGGCGCGAGGTCGCCCGTTTGGCCGATCAGCGCGCATCCGACCTTTCGGAGCTGTGCTCGGAGCTCTCGTACCGTGAGGTCGACTCGAAATCCAGGAATCGCTTCGAGCTTGTCCAAGGTGCCGCCCGTGTGTCCGAGCCCGCGGCCGCTGATCATCGGAACGGTCACGCCACAAGCAGCAACGATTGGGGCGAGGCAGATGCTGACCTTATCCCCGACCCCGCCCGTCGAGTGCTTGTCGACCTTCGGAGCGTCGAGCTCTTCGAGGCTCAGGACCCTGCCGCTGTCCCGCATCGCTAGGGTCATGTCGACCGTCTCCTCGAAGTCCATGCCTTGGAAATACACGGCCATCGCCAAGGCGCTCATCTGATAGTCGGCTACGGTGCCGTTCATGAAACCGGCGATCAGGCGGTCGATCTCCTGCTTCGTCAGCTTCCCGCCCTCGCGCTTTCGGACGATCAGCTCGGCCGTGCTGACTGGTGAACGTTGCTTCGCTGCCATCAGTTCCGTCTGCCGCGCCGACGTCGTTTACGCGGCTCTTCGCGCCGTTCTTTCTTGGCGCCACCCCGCCCCTTCGGCGCGCTGAGCCTCTTCTCGGGTTCGACGCGCCTTCGTTCTTCCGGGCCGCGCCGCCGTTGAGTGGCGGGCCCCTGCCTTCTTCGCACCTCCGTGGGCGCCTCTGCGGGATGATGCTCCACGAGCGAGCCTACGACATCTCGCGCCTGCACGTTCGCGTCTTCGATCCGCACCCTGACCGGGTCGTTCATCGTGAATATCTTCGAGGTGCGCGCCCCGATCAAGCGAATCCCCAGATCGTCGGGTTCGTACCTGTCTTCGAGCTGCTCGAAGGGGAGCAAGACGCTGACGAACGGGTCTTCGAGCTGAATGTAGATTCCGAATGGCGCAAAGCCAGAGATTCGCCCGTCGAACTCTTCTCCGATGTGGCCCTGCATGTAGATCGCTCGGTACACGTCCATCACGTCGCGCTCCACGATCATCGCGCGCCGTTCGAACTCGCTGGCCTGCACGGCAAGAGTCTGCAGGCGCGGCCGAAGCGAAGCTGAATCGAGGCTCTCGTTTCGAATCATGTGCCGGAGGATTCGATGCACCATCAGGTCGGGATAGCGTCGAATCGGAGAGGTGAAGTGCAGGTAGTCCTTTGCAGCGAGTGCAAAGTGCCCAGTCGTAGGGTCGGTATCGTACGTTGCCTGCTGCATCGCCCGAAGGAGTAGGTAGCGCAGCAGGGGCGCCTCGTTGGTCCCCTCGATTCGGCTCAGGAATCGACTGAGTTGCTTGGGGGTGGCTGCCGATTCCTCTTCGAGCTCGTATCCGAACGACTTCGCCACTTGGCAAAACATGGAGATGCGTTCCGGGTCCGGTTTCCCGTGGACCCGAAACACACCAGGGGCGGCGTGCCGCTTGATGTGCGAGGCGACGGTTTCGTTGGTCACCAGCATCATGTCCTCGACGATGCGGTAGGCCTGTCGAACGCCCGGATCCTTGCGGGATTGGAGGATCTGTTTTGGTTCGCCGTGTTCGTCCAGGACAATCTTGCCCTCCGGAAGGTCGAAATCCAGGGCACCGCGTTTTTTGCGTCGCGCGCGGAGTCGCTTCGAAAGGTCCAGCAGGATCTTCAGTGTCTCGATTCGCTTTTCGGCGGATGACTGAGCTGGGCCCTGCTGAGTGAGCCCCAGGGCGCGTGCCACGCCTTCGTAGTAGAGCTTGCCGTGCGACCGCATCACGGCTTCGAAGATCCGGTGCGAGGACACGTGCCCCTTGTCGTCGATCTGCATCTCGACCGCCATGCATAGTCGGTCGCGGTTCGGCACGAGCGACGCGAGGTTGGTCGAAAGCTCCGGTGGCAGCATTGGGATCG
Organism: uncultured delta proteobacterium; assembly: GCA_963699755.1. Lineage (GTDB taxonomy): Bacteria > Myxococcota_A > Polyangia > Polyangiales > Houyiibacteriaceae > SG8-38. Next base: position 319,810 of record CAVOVB010000007.1, on the reverse strand, counting down.
CACGGTCTGGGAGGTAGACGCTGGTGCCGCGGCTGATCGCTTCGCGATCCATCGCGCTGCCTTCGGTGACGTAGTGAGACACGTCCGCGATTGCGACAATGAGACGAAAACCCTTGCCCTTGCGCTCAACCCAAATTGCGTCGTCGTGGTCTCGCGCGGTTTCGGGATCGATCGTCACCAAGTCGACGTCTCGTAGGTCTTCACGATCGCGCGCGACATCGCGATCCACGCGTGCGGGCAGTGCGGCGGCTTCCAACTCGACGTCCTCGGGAAACGCTTCTCGGATGCCATCACGGATCTTGATCTTCTCGACCTCGATTCGTGCAACGCCCTGTGCGCCCAGCACCTCCAGGATCCGAATCTCGGGCCTATCTTCTCTCCGCTGGGGGAAGGTAACGATCTCTGCGAGAATCACGTCGCCCTTCTTGACGGATTTCGGAACCCTTCCGACGACCCGCATCGGTGATGGTAGTCGGTCGTCATCGGGCTCGAAGCTCATCCCGCGGCCGCGCGGGTGCAACGTTCCAGTCACCTCTTTCGGCCGCCGCTCGACGATCCCGACGATGTGCCCATCGCGCCCCTTCGTCGATGGTTTCGCCCGGAGCTGAACGGTGTCGCCGTGCAGTGCAGGGCCCACCGCATCGGGCGGGATGAAAACGTCGGCGCTGCCGTCGTAGACTTTGACGAAGCCGTAGCCTTGCCGGGTCATCGTCAGCCGGCCCTCGATCGGAGGGGTGACCGTCACGGCCACCGCTTGTCGCTCTCTGGCCTTGTGACCGCGGCCACGACTCCCCTTGGCCTGCTCGCGCCCACGTTTTTCATTCTTTGAACCGGCGAGCGCGCGGAACCGCAGACCCGGCAATTCCGTGACGAGGTTTTCGTCGGCGAGCAAGAGCAGGCGCCGGACGACTTCGTCCTTGGCCTTGCGCGGAATATCGAGCCGTCCGCATAGCTCACCCACGTGCATGGCGCGCGGGCTGTGTGTCTGCAGTACTTGCAGAATCTCGTTTCTCTCGGGAATTTCTTCGTTCATCATTTCTATCGCAGGGCGTGAACCCCGCCGTCGTCGGATCCGAAGTACAGTGTGCCGTCGGATCCAATGTCCACCGTCGAGTCGACATCCTGGCCGACGTTGTATCGCCAGAGCACAGAACCGCTGGGGTCGATGCAGTAGAGGAAGTTGTCTTGGGAGCCCACGTAGATGCGACCATCCGCATCGATTCGGGCTGAGGCGCGTACTCGGCCTCCGGTGGCGACCTTCCAGCGGAGAGCGCCCGAGGGGCTTATGGCATAGACATTGCCATCGTACGAGCCGACCACTATCGTGCCATTTCGTGCAATTGCTGGCGTCGCCCGGACCTCGTCGCCCGTCTTGAATCTCCAGCGAATGCTTCCCTCCTGATCGACCTGGACGATCTCCCCGCGGACGGTGCCCGTGTGGATGCGACCCTCGTCGTCGACCGATGACGCGCCCTCGATGGCACCGCCGAGCTGTACCGACCAGGCGAGAGATCCATCTGGCCGAAGCGCCAGGAGCAAGCCTTCGATGGTGCCGATGATGATCAGGCGTGATGGGTGGATCACCGGAGCGCTCCGGACGTGGTCGGCAGTCGGTCTGTGCCAGTGCAGGCGTCCGAGGAGATCGACAGCGTAAGCACCATTGGCCACGAGGTAGATTCGTCCGTCGGGGCCGAGGGTCGCAGATGCGTCCACCACATCCTGAAGGGGAAGCTTCCAGCGGGGTTGCCCTTGGAGCGAAAGCGAAACCAGCTCTCGCTCGTGCGTTCCGAAGATGATCGAAGAGCCTGCGACCAGCGCACTCGGGTAGATCTTCTGCCCAGCCGAGTACCTCCACTTCAGCGAGCCGTCCGGATTCAAGGCGACGAATTGCCCGTCTAATGAGCCCACGTAGACGGTCCCGTCGGTTCCAACGATCGGCGATGCAAAGACTCGGGCACCGGTTTGATAGGTCCACGCGGGGGAGGGCCTCGCGGCCGGGCCGCGGTGCTCGCTTCGCCCGGTGTGCGCCGCGTCTCCCATGAATCCGTTTGCGCTTCGAGGCGTTGCGCCCGGCTCGACAGCGTCAGGCGCAACCGGGGCCGACGCGAGCTCGGCCAGCACCTCCTCGACGAATCGGCACTTGCCCTCGTGACAGATGCGATCTGCACGGCACTCCGAGTCCGACATGCAGGGCGTAGAAGGACGCGAGCGAGCGCCGCTACAGGCGGCGACCGTCCAAAGCACGATTAGTGCCAACAGTAGTTGCGGGCTGCAGCGCAATGCGCCGGCACTATACCATCGCGGATCCGTCGTCACAGTCGTGGCTCGCTACCAGCTGAGAAGCCGGATGTCATTGCCTTTCTGTAGGGCGATCTTTCGACCGCTAGGGCTAATGGCGATGCTCCTGAGCTCGCCTGGAACCGCGTCCCAGTCCGCCGGTCGCAGCCAGAGCCCCAAGCCGCCTTTGCGCCAGTCGCGCACGACCACGCCCTCGGCATGGGGGATAACGTAGCGCGCACCGTCGGGGGTGACACGGGCGCCGCGAATCGGTGCAGGCAAGGGGCTCGTGGTGCTCAGGTCGATCGGGCGGCCTGCCGGTTTCGCGAGCTCGTTGAGTGGGACGACCCGGAGCAAGTCGCCCGACGCCGCGACCAAGCCTTGCGGCGCCCAGCCGAGCACCGCCCACTCGAATACGGTCGCCGGCCGATCGATCGGAGCTCTGCAGGGTGTCTTGCCGGAGCGCTTGTCGATGGAAACTCGATGGCTCTGCTTGCTCCGAATGGGACCGAGCTCTGCCTCGAAGCCCGCGCAGGTTGCGCGCACTCCCCGAACGGTGAATCGTCCACTTGGATCGCGAATGGCTGGGACGAGCTCTGCTTCCGAGAGCCGCGTCCTGGCCCCGGAGCTTAGTTGCACTTCGCGGGGCGCTCTTCCGTCGATCACCAAGTGGTCGTCGTCTCGGAAGAAGAGCGACGCTTGGGGGCCCTCGCTGTCGATCGCCTGCCAAGTCGCCACGGATTTGGCCCTTGCTTTTCGCCATGCCGCTTGGACCAGGTCTTGTTCTTCGGGGCTCGGCTGAATTGCCGGATTCTGCCACCAGCGATGCAGCTCAAGGGCTCGAACGAAGCTTCCCTGACGAATCGCCGAGGCTATCGCGACCGAAACCGCCCGCGCGGTTGCGGGTGAGTGCTGACACTGCAGGCCCTCCGTCCCGGAAAGCCCCACTCGAGCGACGCCGCTTTCGCGACACATTGCAACGAACGCGTCGAGAACCGCAAGCGCTCGCCTATTCGCGCTGGCTGGATCCGATCGAAGGGCATGCCAGGCACTGTCGGCAAGCACTTGGAGGCTTGCCTCTGGCTGGGAAACGTCTCTTGCGAAGCCACCCGGCCTATTCAGCCACGCCAAAGGGATGTCTGTCTCGCCGATATGAAGGTTTGCGACGACATCGTCGTAGCCATCAGCATCGCGATCCTCGACGGCGAGCTCGATCTCGATCGTCGCGCTCGATTGCTCATTAGGAGGCAAGACGGTGATCCGTTCTCTGACACGGGGTTGGGCTTCGATCGTCACGAGCCAGAGGTTCGTTCGCTTTCCTGTCTCGCAGCTGTGCTCGACGCGAACCACGACCAGGGAACCCGAGAGCTTTTGGATTCCTGCAGTCGGTTCGAGGCAATCAGCAGGCACGAGGAAGGAGTCGATCGGCCGAGAGGAGACCTCGAGACCGCGGGGGTAGGCTGCTTGGAGCCGCACTTCCTGCAAATCCGCGGAGACGACCAGGGCGTCGACCGGTTCGCTCCCGTCGAGATCCAATTGCAGGGCTGCCAGCGCGTAGCCCACTTGTAAGACCAGCGTGGACTCTGCGACCTGAACTTCGACCTGGTCCGGCGCGAAGGTTGTGCCGACCAGCAGCTCGGGCGCTGCCTCTTCGACTTCAGCCGAAAGCTCGTTGGACTCCGGGTTCGCGTCCTGGCTCGCGTCCTGGCCTGCGTCGCGCAGACCGAACGGAACCTGCTTGCGTCCCGAGCAACCCGACATCAGCGCCCCGGAAACGAGCATCAGCAAGGGGGCAGCCCAGCGCTGCGATCGGCACAGCCTCATGCGAATGGATTAGCACGCAGTTGCAGACGAAGCCTCAAAAGCATCAATCGGGGCCAGGAACGCAAATCGCGTCGTTCTCATCGATCGGGCAGGAGCCCAGGTCGGACCCACATAAGCTCTCTGCGCCCAGGCAGCGGAAACCCAGCTGGCAGTCGTCGTCGACGAAGCAGGGGTCGAAACAAATCGAGGTGTCGTTGATGCCGCCGGCAACCCTCGAGGGGTAGCAGCTCCCGAAGATTCCAACGTAGGCTCTCGGGCAGTCGGCGGAGAGCGGGCCTTCGGCCCCGCAAGTCAGAGTACAAACGTAGTTGACGTAGTCGAAGCCGGCAAACTCGACCCGAAGCTCCGCGCAACGAGTTGCGGTCTCGACACAGTCCTCGACCGTGTTACAGGCGTCGTACACTGGCGTGAGGCCGTAGCCTGGCGTCGGGCTCGAGCAGCCAAGCAACGGACCGAACGACAGCATCGCGAGAAATGCCGCTGGTATGAACGCGGTACGAGACATGGGGTTAGTTTAGCCAACGCGGCTCATCTGCGCGACCACCTTGTACGACATCGAATGAGCTCTTCTTCTTGCGCCGCTTCGGCCGACGACGTCCCCCGCGTGGCGGGCGTCTCAGCCACTCGATGAACGCCATGCCACCACCGATCGCGCCGATATCGGCGGCAAGCGCCACGGCGTCGCCAGACGTGATGAACATCAAGAGGCTCAACGCAAGCACCAGATAGATGATGTGCACGGGCTTCATGTCGATGACGCCGAAGAAGCTCATTCGGCCTTGGCCGCGATACGACCATGCAAAGGCCGCGATCGACCCCAAGAGCATGGCCTGGGCGCCGTACAGGGCGGAAGGGTTGGGAACGAGCAACCCTACGACGAGCGCCATGATCGCGGAGCAGAGCACCGCCACGGCGCAAAGCTGAATGGTGCGCTTCTCACCGAATCGCTGCTCGAAGGGAGCGAGCATCCACCAGAGAAAGACCAGCATGATCAGCATGGAGAACACGGCCTGTGGACCGGTCGGAAAGGCCAGCACATGGGTCCCGAGCTGCCAAAGGGTCGCCACGCCAGGCCGTCTGGTGTCGAGCGCGAGGACCTCGAAAATCGGCACACCCGCCCAGTTCTGAAGGATGATCTGCACGATCCAGGCGCCAAAGAGTCCAATGAGCAGCTTCTTGACGAAGGGGGTGAGTGGGGGAAAGCGGAACACAGGATGGGTATGACTACCCTAGGGTTCCTTTGCAAGGGATCAAGGCGCTGGGCATTCCACGCCGGCATCCAGGGTTTGAAAGTCTACGGTGCCGACATCCAGGATGAGGTCGGTGCCACCGTCGATGGTCGTGATTGGAGTCGTTTGGATCGGTGAGCAGTCGACGACGAACTTGAGCTCTGTGGTTGCACGCCAGCGAGATTTGTACTGCTGGTCCGGCGGGTCTTTGAGGATCTTGCCGGTGCCGCCACAGCGATTACGCGTCACCCGGATCGTGTCTAGGTAGGCGCCCCCGTCGATGACCACCGCGTTCGCGTCGCTCGCGGCATCGCATCGCAGAGTGAACTCCGGCGCCGCCCAGAACTGGCGCTCCGAATCGTCAATTATCGCGAGCTCGACCAGGCCGATGTCGCCGCAGGTATCGGCCGTCGGGTCCTGCCCGTCGACGCGCCAACGACCGCGAACGTGCACGTCACAGCCCGATGGATTGAAGCGCACGTCCTCAACGCAGCCAGTCGATAGCGTGCCAACCATCAGCGCGAAGACGACCGTGAGCTTGGAAACCCTCATCTGCGGGTAGCCTATCGCGCGCCGAAATCGGGTCAATTCGAGAGTTGACAGTGCGTTTTCCGTGATTAGCTTGCGTCCATCGGAAGACAGTCGAGGCGCAACGGTGGCGTTTTCAGTTGCTCCGATCAATGACGAGCCTGCGCACGCAGGTTGACGGAGGAGTACATCATGTTGGTTCGTTGGGATCCATTTGAAGAGATGAACCGCCTCCATGACCACTACTTCGGTGGCAGGGGGCTTGCAAGGCAGGCATTTCAAGTCGCGGTCGATATCCGCGAAGAGGATGATGCTTTTTACGTAGATGCTGAGGTGCCGGGCTTGGCTGCGGAAGACGTCAAGGTCGACGTCGAGAACAAGGTTCTCACGCTCAGCGGCGAACGTAAAGTTGAGAAGGAAGAGAACGAGGGCACCTATCGTCGTGTCGAGCGGCAGTACGGGAGCTTCACCCGCTCGTTCAGCCTCCCCGAGACGGTCGACGCCGACAAGATCAGCGCCGACCTCAAGAACGGCGTGCTCGAGCTACGCCTCCCGAAAAAGGCAGCGCCAACCCCGAAAAAGATCGCGGTCAAGGCGACGAAGTAAAGGCCCGATAGCTTCTTGAAGAACGCCTCGTCCCCAGACGAGGCCGTTCTCAATTGAACGACTCAACGAGCGGGACGCGGAAGAGGCGCGACACCGGACTGCGGCGGTTCTTGTTCTTGCGACGTGCGGGCGCCCGGATTGAGGCGTCCACGCCTTTCCGCGCTACTGGAACACTTCGTCGATAAGCATGCGCTGCTCGAGCTTGTGCGAGGCCCCGGAACCGGTCGCGGGGCTGGCGCTTTCCGGCCGGGCAATGCAGCGTAGGGGTGGCTCGTCGCCCAGAATCTCCGGCAGCCGGGCGCGCATGAAGTACCAGGCGCCCATGTTCCACGGCTCCTCCTGGACCCAGACCAGGTCGACGTCCTTGGGATACGGGGCCAGGCGTGCCTGAAGCTCGCGAGCGCGGAGCGGATAGAGCTGCTCCACTCTCAGAATACCCACGTCATTGGCCCCGGTCTGCTCCCGGCGGTCGAGGAGGTCGTAGTAGATCTTCCCGGTGCACAGAACGAGGCGTCGAACCTTGCGGGGATCCACCGTTGGCTCGTCGGCAATGATCCGCTGAAAAGAGCCCTCGGCGAGCTCGTCCAGCGTGCTGACGGCGCGGCGGTGCCGCAACAGGCTCTTCGGGCTCATGACGATGAGTGGCTTGCGCCAGGGGCGCAGGACCTGACGCCTGAGGCAGTGAAAGAGCTGCGCAGGGGTCGTGAGGTTGACGATCTGCATGTTGTCTTCCGCGCAAAGCATCAGGAAGCGTTCGAGCCTTGCGCTCGAGTGCTCAGGACCTTGGCCCTCCATGCCGTGCGGGAGCAACATGACGAGGCCACTCAGGCGGTGCCACTTGTCCTCAGACGAAGAAATGAACTGGTCGACGATCACCTGCGCTACGTTCACGAAGTCGCCGAACTGAGCCTCCCAGCACACCAAGGCATCCGGCGAGTCGAGCGAGTATCCCCATTCGAAGCCCAGGACACCAACCTCGGAAAGCGGGCTGTCGTAGATCTCCAGCTGCGCCTGATCGGCGCTCAGGTGCCCCAGACGCGTATACCGCCGGCCGGTCTTCTCGTCGAAGATGACAGCGTGACGGTGGCTGAATGTGCCGCGGCGAACATCCTGGCCGGTGAGCCTGCAGCGAACTCCCTGTAGCAAAAGGCTCGCAAACGCGAGGTTCTCAGCGGTGCCCCAGTCGACGCCTTCGCCAGTACTCATGACCTTGCGTTGCTTGTCGAGAACGAATCGCTCGATGCGAGGGTGTGGTGTGAACCAGTCGGGGTAGCTCGTCATCTTGTCGAGCGCCTCGATCAGCTCGGCTTTGGGAAACCGCGTATCCGCGTCCGGGACGTCCAAATCGCTGCCGCCGCGGTAATCTGCCCAAAGCCCAAGCATCGACGCGGGGATGAGGTTGTAGTGTCCGTTCTTGCGCGTGTCTTCGAGCGCATTTTCCAAGTCCTGCTGGCGCCGGACCCGGATCTCGTCGGCCTGCTTGCCGGTCAACTTCCCCGTTTTGACCAGGTGATCGATATACACCTCACGAACCGTCTTCTTCCGGTCAATGGCCGCGTACATCTCCGGTTGGGTGAATCGCGGTTCGTCACCTTCGTTGTGGCCGTATTTCCGGTAGCAGAAGAGGTCGAGCACTACGTCCGCGTGGAAGCGCTGCCGGTACTCCGTCGCCAAGGTCACCGCTTGCGCTACCGCCTCTGGATCCTCGCCGTTCACATGGAAGACAGGGCAGCGAAGCATTCGGGTGATGTCGGTGCAGTACGAGGTCGACCGCGAGTCCTCGGGGTTGGTGGTGAAGCCGATCTGATTGTTGATGACGACGTGGACGGTGCCGCCGGTTTCGTACGCAGGAAGCCGGCTCAAGTTCAAAGTCTCCGCGACCACACCCTGGCCGACGAAGGCGGCGTCACCATGAATCAAGAGAGGCAGCACGGTGGTACGGTCATCGTCGCCTTTGCGATCTTGCTTGGCGCGGACGCGCCCCTCAACCACCGGGTTCACGAACTCCAGATGGCTCGGGTTGAAGGCCAAAGTCATGTGCATGTTGTTCCCGCTCGCAGTCTTGCGATCAAGCGAGTAGCCGAGGTGGTACTTCACGTCGCCCGTGCCGAGGTACTTTTCAGGGTCGTCGTCCTCGAAGCCCGCGAAGATTTGACGGACGTTCATCTCCATGATGTTTACCATCACATTGAGCCGTCCGCGGTGCGCCATGCCGATGACCATTTCCTCCACGCCGAGCTCCGAAGCACGCTCGGTCAGGATGTCGAGCATCGGGATGACGCTTTCCCCTCCTTCGAGCGAGAAGCGCTTCGCGCCGGTGTACTTCGTGTGCAGGAATTGCTCGAAGATCTCGGCATCGGTGAGCTTGGTGAGGATGCGGATTTGCTGTTCGCGGCTCAGATCGATGTGGTTCCCGGTGAGCTCCATGCGATCGCGTAGCCAATCGCGTGCGTCCTGGTTCTCGAGGGAGGTGAACTCGACGCCGATCGTTCGCGCGTAGGTGTCTTTCAATCGCGCGAGCACCGAGCGCAGAGACTCATTTGCCGGACCCGCCATGTTGCCCGTTGCGAAGATCGTGTCCGGGTCGACGTGAGCGAGCCCGTAGCGCTTCAAAACGAGCTCGTCCTCGGGCGGCTTTCGGTGCAAGTCGAGCGGGTCGAGGTTTGCGAAGAGATGTCCGCGTACGCGATACGCATTGATGAGCGCGGAGAGACGCGCCTGAAGCTCGTTGGCTGCAAGGACCTGCGCGGAAGGCGGGAACGAAGTGCGGCCTTCGAGGATCAGTGGATCGAGCGTCGCCTCTGCAGTCGGTGGCAAGAGCACCGAGTTCCGCACGCCGTCATCCTCCTCCGCCACGTCGAGTGGCTCGACGACTCCTGGCGAAACGGCCGCGGCCGCTCCGTTTCCATCGGACGTCGACGGTGCCGGGCTCAGCAGGCCGGTCGCGGTGACCGGCGCCATGATCGTCCCTGCACTTGAGATCTGCGGCCAGTCAGTTGGCGCGAGGCTTTCGAAGTACGAGCGCCAAGCCTCGTCCACGGCCAGCGGGTTATCCGCCCACTTCAGAAACTGCTCCTCGACCAGTCCTTGGTTTACACCGAAATCTGCGCTCATCTCCGAGTCATGGCTCCAATAACCCCGATCGCTCGCGCAGCCTAACGCGTTCGACTGCCAGGTGCTAGCGCGCAGCCTGGTCGCGGCCCGGGACTTGGCCCATCATGGGCCCCGATGACTAGAATCTTCATCATTCTTTCCGGCTTGCTCGGTTTCAGCGCGGTCGCGCTGGGAGCGTTTGGCGCGCATGGCTTGCGATCGCGTCTCGACTCGCTACCAGACGGCATGAAGCGCCTGGACTGGTGGAACACCGCCGCTCACTATCACCTCACGCATGCGCTGGCGCTCGCCTTCGTGGCTTGGCTCTTGCATCGTGGCGCTGGCGCTCCAGCAGCGCTTGCGGGTTGGTCCTTCGTTGCAGGGGTCGCGCTTTTCAGCGGCAGCCTTTACACCATGACAATTACCGGCCAGACCAAGCTCGGGGCGGTCACGCCGCTAGGAGGCCTGCTCTTCCTACTCGGCTGGGGGTCCATCGTGGTTGCCGGTTGGCGGCTTGGCGCCAGCGCCTAGCGCTGTTGCTGCTGTGCTTGAATCTGCTGCCGCAGCTGCTCCATGACTTCCGGAGGAAGCTGCGGCTGTTGCTGTCCTCCGATGGCCGGGCCGCCTGGCATCGCCGGCGGGGGCGGAGGAGCTTCGGCGGGGGTCCGGAAGGCAGCCGCGTCGGGCTGTAGCCGGTCCGCGAGGTAGTGCGAGACCACGTAGACGGTGGGGTTGCCTTTGCGCCTCAAATAGAGCTGGTCGCCTTGCTCTGTGCTGGCGCCGAGCTCGAGCACGATCGGATCCGGATCCTCGGCCAGGGTCAAGCTCACGGTCGCTCTGGGCTCGGTTAGCCCTGCCCTCGCTTCGGAGATGTCTTGCGCTGCGAAGTCGGAGGCGATCAGCCGCGCCGCGGTCGACAGGCTGCTCGTCACCTGCTTCGGATCGAAGTTGCCGAGGGCCTTCTTCCCTTCGATGGCGGCCCAAGCATCTCCATCGCGCTTGAAGGCGAACGTGCCCTTCGGGCTCTCGAAGCGGATCGACTGCACCTCAGGGGCTTCGACGCTGACGACCTTTCGGTCGCGCCAAGCCCTGAGCTCTCGGTCAAATGCATAGCGAAGCGAGCCACTGGCTCCGAACACCTCGTGGCGCTCGTCTACGCGAAGCATGGTCATGCCGTCGCCGTACTTGCCAACCATCAGCTCGCTCAGAGTTTCGTCTCCGGCCTTCACGACGATCCGAACCGCGCTCTCATCGTCGACTTGCAGCCGTGCGTAGTTCTCCGGCTTCGTCGCCACGACACGGGTGATAGTGAGCTCGGCGAGCCGATTGAGCGCGGAGTCGACGTTGTTCTGATCTGCGGCGGCATCCACAGGTTTGATCAGTCGCCAAGCATCGTCGACCTTGGAAAGCACCACCGGCTCGTCTCCCGGGCGCGTGATCTCGAGCCCGCTGATCGCATCCTTGTCGAGCTCGATCTTGGGGATCTCCCCCGAGCTCCTGGGTTGACGGTTCCTGCTTTCCACCGCCCAGGCCGTCAGGCCGAGCAGCACGAAGAACACCATGGCTCCAATCGCAATTCGGTTCTTTCGCCATTCCATTCCGAGCATTCCCCTGCCTAGAGTTTGAGCGTCTTCTTCTTGTTGGAGCGTTGCCGCCAGCGAACGAGTCCGAAGAGGGCGACGATGAACGGAATCCCAAGGGTGTTGACCCAGCGGTACGCAAGCTTCTTTGCGTCCCAAGACTCAATCGCAGCCTTGCGCTTCGCGAGAGCCGACTCGACCCCGGCCTCATCGCCTTGCTCTGCGGCTGCAAGCGCCGTGCCTTCTGCGGCGAGAACCGAATCCGGAATGTCTAGCGCCGGCTCTTCGCTCGTCTTGGCGCGGATGGCAATCAAATCCGAATCGGCGGCCAGCCAGTCGATCGCGTTCAAGGCCAGAGCCAGTGCTGCGTTCATCTGAACATCCCCCTGTGGCGGCCGTGGCGGCATGAAAGCGTCCTCGAGGAAGGAGCTGGTGCCCACCACCAAGACACGGACGTCCTTTTCAGCGGCTGGTGGGACCGCGATGGCGTTGGCCTCGTCTTCAGTGACCGACGACGCCGCAAACGCCGAAGGCAGCTTGCCTTCGATTGCGACCATGAGGTCGAATGGGCCAGCGTCTGTGCCCATCTGCCAGTCCCTTGGATTGCGCGGCGCGAGTGAAATCGTCGCGCCGGACATCGTCCAGGAGTCCTGTGACGAGCTCGCGAGCACGCTTAGCTTCGTGTCCGCCGGTGCGTTCCCTAGCTCGAGCGGTGAAACGAATGGAAGCATGGGCGAGGCGAGACGAAACATGACCGGATGTTCCAGCTGCGCCGGTTGGAGTTGGAGCACCGGAATCGGCGGATAGGGCACGAGAACCTGCAAACCCATCGGTCCCGCCATCGGCGCGCGGCTGCACTGCGCGTCGGCCACGAGCTTCGAGCTCATCCGAACGCCCCAGGTACCGAGCAGCGTGTCGATGCGCGAGCTCAAGGTTCGAGCCGAAGGTCCGGCTTGGCCACCGAGGTCTACGGCCATCGCTCCGCCGAAGACACCGAGCGAGCCTCCGAGCATCACGTACTGGTCGATTCGCCTCAACTCCTCGTCGCTGAAGGGCTCCTCTGGGCCGATGATCAAGAGCGCGGCGAGCCCTGAGTCGATGTTTTGCGACGCGTCGACCTCGCGGACATCGTAGAGTGACAGAACCGACCGCAGGCTCGTGAGCCCCTGCTCGAGGCTCGGGCCGCCGTGGCCGCCCACGACTCCGATGGGCTTGCGCTCCCCGACCAGCTCCTTGATCGCCGCGGTGATGGTGTACTCGAGCCCGGTGGTGTCCTGGATGACCGGAACTGTTCGAGTCCGGTCGAGATAGCGCAGGACGATACCGCGGTAGCCTTCGACGACGGCGACCTGGTCTTCTTCGATCTTCTGGTGGGCGACTGGTTGAACGCCATCGGCGCGCGCGGCCTGCTGCTTAGCCTCGTCGTTGGGATTGACGAAGCGAACGATGAGTTTGCCGTTCGACGCTGCAGCGTACTCGGCGAGCAAGTCGCGCACCTGACGTTCGGTGGCGTTGAACGGCGGCGGGAGGTTCTCCGTGAAGTACGCAGTGACCTCGAGGCGGTCGTCGAGGCTAGAGCAGAGCCGTTCGGAGCCTTCGGCCAAGGAGAAGAGCTCGTTCTTGGTGAGATCGATTCGAGGCGAAGGGAAGTACGCGGCGAGCACGTTGAGCAAGATCAGGATACCGCCCACGATCAAGAGGAAGATCAGTGATTCGCTAGCGGCTCGTTTTTGAATGTTGGATGACATCGATCAGCTCCACCGCCGGGATTCCAGTGCCCGAAACGCGACAGCCAGGGCAAACACGACCACCGAGACGAAGAAGAGCACGTCACGCAGGTCGATCACGCCGCGCGCCATGCTCTGGAAATGGTAGTCGAAGGAAAGCCACTGCAAGGCAGATGCGGCGTTCGTCGGGAGCAGCGCCAAGAACTTGTCGAGGACCCAGAAGAACACGCTCAAGGTCAGGGCCACGAAGAGCGCGATCAGCTGATTGCTCGTCCAACTGCTGGCCATCAAACCGATGGCAAGCACCGCCGACCCTTGTAAGAACAAGCCGAGGTAGCCGCTCCAAACCGGGCCCCAGTCGAGGTCGCCGAGCGTGGAAATGCTGATCGGATAGGCAACGGTCAAGGCGAGGAGAACCGCATAGAGTCCCAAGACGCCTAGGAACTTTCCGATGATCACCTGCGCCTCGGTGACTGGCATGGTGATGAGAAGCTCGATCGTCCCGGTGCGCTTCTCTTCGGCCAGAAGACCCATCGTGAGCGCAGGAAGGGAGAAAACCAGGATCAGACCGAGCCAGCGGAACATCTCCCGCGCGCTTGCGCGACCAAAGAGAAAAAAGGTCTTCCAGAAAAAAAAGCCCAGCGTGAGCATGATGATGCAGATGACGATGTAAGCTACCGGGCCGTTGAAGTAGCTTCGGAACTGGCGTCCGGCAATGGTGAGAATCGATCTCATGATGCAGCTCCTTCGTCACCCGTGGTGAGCTGTCGAAAGATGTCTTCGAGGTTTCCGCCGCGCTGCTCGAGGCCGAGGAGCACGAGCTTGGCAGCGACTGCCGCCTCGAAGATTTGGGCGCGCAGGTCTTGGTTGCCCTTGGGCACGACTTCGACCAGCAGCTCACCAGGCGCCGCGCCCGCCAGCTCGTTCACGCTCTGCGCGTCGCCTATGACGGCGAAGGCCTCCCGGATGACGCCGGAGCTCTCACCGTTCTGCTTGAGGGTCGCGACGAATCGAGGCCTCCCGGCACGCGCAGCGAGCTCTTCGGGGGTATCGTCCGCCACGAGCCGACCTTGCGAAATGATCAGCACTCGTCCGCAGGTCACACGGACCTCCGAGAGGTTGTGCGTCGACAAAATGATGGTGCGCTCCCGGCCGATCTCTCGGATCAGCTCGCGGATCTCGGAGGCCTGGTTCGGGTCGAGGCCGCTCATCGGTTCATCGAGGATCAGAACTGGAGGCTCGTGGATCAACGCCTGCGCGAGGCCCACACGCTGGCGAAAGCCCTTCGAGAGCTCGCCGATGCCCTTGCCGATGACCTCGCCCAGGCTGGTTTCCTCGACGACCCGGCGGAGCCTCGCCTGTAGGCCGGCGCCCCGCAGCCCGCGCATCTTGCCGACGAACTCCAGATACTCGAGCACCAGCATCTCGGTGTAGAGTGGGGTGCTCTCCGGCAGATAGCCGATCAGCTCGCGGACCGCGATCGGGTCCTCGAAGATGTCGGCGCCGCCGACCTGGGCGGTCCCTCCGGAAGGCGCGATGAAGCAGGTGAGGATCTTCATCGTGGTGGTCTTCCCGGCGCCATTGGGCCCGAGGAAACCGACGACCTCTCCGCGGTTCACTTGAAAACTGGCGTTCTCTAGCGCGGTGACCGTACCGTATTGCTTGGTCAACTCCCGCGCATCGATCATCACATCGCTCATAAACTCCCTCGCGCGTGATTCCGTTGCTTTTTTCAGGGCTGGCGGAGGTTAGCCCCGGCTCTAAGCCTGTCAAGACACCTCAGGGACCCACAACCCCCCACGCCTACGCCTTATTCCGATAGTTGAGCTTGCAGACTCCCGTGGCACGATCGCGCTCATGAGCGAAAGGCAGGCAGATTTTCCGTCCAAAGCGTCTCTGCTCGGACGTGCTCGAACGATCGCTGGCAAAGTCGTCGATTTCTGGCCCCTCACCTGGGTCGGAGTCGCGCTCGCCCTGGTCGCGTCCGTGGCCTTGTTTGGCTTTGGCTTCAAGAAGCTCGATCTGGTCCTCTTGGTGCTCGGCTATGGAGGAGCGGGGCTTCTTCTGATTTCGACCTTCCTAGTCGTGTCGAGCGCGGTCGGGCTCCGGCTGTGGCTCCGGCGCGCGTCGTTCAGCTGGCGGATGACGACCTTCGAGACCGGACTTCCCCTGGCAACGGGGTTCTCACTGCCGTCCCTGTGGTGGCTGCCCATGGTGCAGCTGCGCTGGTCCTGGGACTCGCCCGATGCAGTGCTCGCCGAGCCTCAGACGGGAAGTGGGCGGCTCCGGGAGCAGATAGCCCTCCGCCGACGGGGAATCTACCCGTCAGTGACCCGCCGCTTGGTGGTTCAGGATGCCTTTGGTCTGGCGCGCGTCGTCTTTCGCCATCGCCAACCGGGACCGATCGAGGTGCTTCCGCACCTCGGCGGGATGCGGCGACTGCCGGTCCTCACCTCTCTGACCGGCGGCGAGGAGCTCCCCCATCCGATGGGGCTCGAGGACGGTGACCGGGTCGAGCTCCGGAGATACGTTCCCGGCGATTCGGCACGCTTCATTCACTGGAAGGTCTTCGGCCGCACCCGGAAGCTGATGGTCAGGGTGCCGGAGCGGGCCTTGAGCCGCGCTCGCAGGACTGTGGCCTATCTCGTCGCGGGTGCACACGACGAAGCAGCCGCCGCGGCCGCGCGAGCGGCGATCGAAGAAGAGGCGCTCGGCAACGACTGGCAGTTTGGTGCCGACGGCTCTCCCGAGGCTACCTCCGATCCTTCCGAAGCGCTCCACAAGGTGCTGGCGTCCTCGCGACATACGGGGGAGAGCGGTAGCGGGCTGAAGCGCTTCTTGGCGGAGGTCGATCCCCGTGGCCCGGCGGCGCTCGTCCTGTTCGCGCCCCCGACGATGGGCGGCTGGCTCGATGAAATGCGTGCGCTGACGACGCGGCGTTACGGCCGCGTTCGCGTGGTCATTGCGGTCGACGCCGTTCACGACCCCGACCATCGGCCGCGGTGGCGTCGCTTCTTGCTCAAACCGACTCCGGTTTCGGGCGTCGACCGAGCCGATCTCGAACGGGTCGGAAGGGCGCTCGGCAAGCTTCGTTGCGAAGTCGTGGTCGTCGATCGCGTCAGTGGTCGGCTCCTCGGCGACGGGGCACATCTCAGCTCGCCATGGAGAAACGCCGCATGACCGGACACGCACGATCTCAACGCAACGGCGTTGCGGTGGTGCTCGCCGAGCTCGGCCGAGCCATGATTCACGGCCTGGCCTGGGGGGTCTTGGTTGCGACGATGGCTCCTTCGGGCTCGGTGCTCGTGGCGTTTGCGGGAGGCTTTGGTGGCTGCCTCGTCGGCTCCCAGCTCGGCCAGTCACGCGTCCGCACGTCGGTGATCTTCGCAGGCGCGCTGGTGCTGATCGCCCTGGTTGCCTGGCTTCGAGCTTCGCTGACCCATGGTTCTTTGTTGGCCGCATCGCTCGGTCCGGTCGGAGCCTTGCGCTTGGCGGGCATGTTCACCGCACTGTTGGTGGCCGCGATCAGCAGCGCGGCGATGCGAGCGGGCTCGACACGTAGGGCGATTTTCTCGGTTTTCGAGCTGCTTCTCGTAGCCGTCGCCTTTGGGCAGCTGTTCATTCCTCACCGGCACGGTGCAATCAACCGCCCGTTCTACTTGGCCGACTGGATCATCGCGCTCGGCTGGGATCCGACCTGGCTCTTCCTCTTCATGGGGGGAACGGCCACGGTCTTCGGCCTGGTGCTTTTGCTTCGGGAGCAGCGCTTCGGGCGCGCTGTTCTCAATCTCGGCGTCATCGGCATGTTGCTCGCGCTGATCGTGGTGGCGACGCCGCTGGTAGGAATGCCACCTCCGCCCGACGGCGGAGGTGGGCTCGGACTGCGTCCCGAGCAGTCGGAAGCCAAAGAAGGAAAAGGTCGACAGCAAGAGCGCGGCGGGGCTTCCGCCAGCGAGCTCGAGTTTCGCGACAAGTACAACCCGGGAGGAGCCCGCGTTCCGGTTGCGGTCGTGCTTTTCCACGATGACTACTCCCCACCAAGCGGCGTCTACTACTTCCGGCAGGGCGCGTTCAGTCAGTACAACGGTCGGAAGTTGGTGGTATCGGGTCGACCGGATGTGGACGACGATCTGATCCCCTACTTCCCGGCGCGCCTCACTAGTATCGAAAGCGCGCCTGAGATCAACGAGAATCGCGGTCCACTCGAAACCACGATTGCGCTCATGGCCGACCATCGTCAGCCATTCGCACTCGAGGCCCCGATGGAGGTCGAGCCGATGCAAAACCCATCGCCAAATCGATTCCGTCGCGTGTACCGTGCGATGTCCGCAGTGCTCACCGCGGACTACACGTCGATGCTCGACGCCCGCCCGGGCTCGCCCAATTGGTCCAAAGAACAGTGGGCTCACTACACCGAGACCCCGTCCGATCCGCGGTACGCCGAGCTTGCAGCGGAGCTCACGGCGGAGCTCCCGGACAGGCTTGCGAACAACCCAATCGCCAAGGCTTTTGCCGTGACGGGCTGGCTCGGGCGCGAAGGGATCTACAGCCTCAAGAACCAGCACAGCAGCGCCGAGGACCCCACCGCAAGCTTCCTCTTCGGTGATCGAACCGGGTACTGCGTCCATTTCTCTCACGCAGCGACGTACTTGATGCGAAGCCTCGGCGTGCCGGCCCGCGTGGCCACCGGATACGCGGTGAGCGAATCGGCGCGTCAAGGTGGGTCTTCGCTGTTGCTTTCTGGGGCAGCGTCACACGCTTGGCCCGAGGTGTTCATCGATGGCTTTGGCTGGGTCGTCTTGGACGTGTACCCGGAGCGCGCACTCGACCCTCCCGAGCAGCCCATGGATGCCGATTTGCAGCGGCTGCTCGGAGAGCTCGCCAGAGGCGCATCTCCGCTCCCACTTTCTGCCACCGACCTGCCCAAGCTCAAAGAGCTTGCCCGCCGAATCTCCGTCACGTTCGGAACCTCGGTCTTGGCGCTCCTCGCCTGGGTCTTGCTCGCGCTCTATTTGGTGAAGCTCTGGCGCCGGCTTGCTCCGACCTGGGCTCCAGCCGCCGCGCTGCCGAGGGTGGTGTACCGAGCAGAGCTCGATCGGATGGGCGAGCTCGCGGTACGACGGTATTCAGGCGAGTCGCGAGAGGCGTTCGCACAGCGCGTTCGCAGTCGTTTCCCGTCATTCGAGCCTTTGACCGAGGCCCATCTTGCTTCGGCATTCGGGGCGCGGGAGCCCGATCCGAGCGGACTGCGCGACGAGGCCGCCAAGGTCCGGCGCGACATTCGCAGCGGATTCCCGCTTTGGAAGCGGTTTTTGGGGCTGATTACGCCCTGGTCTTGGTTGCGGTCGAAATGATGCCATCCTTCCGACCGAGAGCCCGGAGCTGAGATGCAGCAAGCGATTCACACACCTATCGAAGACAGCCTCAGGGGCGCCCGCGAGGTTGCGGAGCGCTTGGGCGCCCGCTTGAGGGCCGCGGTTCGAGGTCGGGACGAGGTCGTCGAGCTCGTGCTCGTCGCCTTGCTCTCCGACGGCCACGTGCTTCTCGAAGACTACCCGGGTTCAGGTAAGACGACGCTCGCTCGCGCGCTCGGCAATGCGCTCGAAGAAGGAGACGGTGCGGCTGGGATCGCCGCGTTCCGCCGCATCCAGTTCACCCCCGACCTGCTTCCGAGTGACATCACCGGTACCAACATCTTCGATGTGGAGACCGGCCACTTCGCGTTTCGACGAGGCCCGGTCTTTGCACACATCGTCCTTGCGGACGAGATCAACCGCACCTCACCCAAGGTGCAAGCGGCGATGCTCGAAGCCATGGCCGAGAAACAAGTCACGGTCGACAACCAGTCCTACTTGCTGGACGATCTCTTCTTCGTCATCGCAACGCAGAACCCGCTCGACCTGGCGGGCACCTATCCACTTCCAACGCCACAGCTCGACCGCTTCCTCTTCAAGATAGAGATGAAGCACATCGATCGTGCGTCCGAGCTCGAGGTGCTGAACCAGTATCCGCGCGCGAGCCTCGAAGTGGCCCGCGACTACCCCGGCGTGACCCGCACGGAGATTCTAGCGGCGCGTCGCCAGACTCGAGCCGCCGTGCACGTGGCCCCAGTCGTGAAGGAAGCCTTGGTCGACTTAGCACGCCTTCTTCGAAGCGATTCCCGTGTGCTCCAAGGGGCATCTACCCGTGCCCTTGTCTTGATGCTGCCCGCTCTTCAGGCCCGAGCCGTCATCCACGGGCGGGACTTCGTGTCCCCAGAAGATATCGCGGTGCTGGCTCCGTACGTGTTCAAACACCGACTCGAGTGCGCGCCAGGCGTCGAAGATGTGGACGCGCTGATCGAAGAGGCCACGGCCGTCGAAATCGAAAAGCTGGCGCGGGCGAGCCTGCGCCGCGGGTGACGATGCGCGGCCTTGCATCAACTCGCGTCAGTTGGGTGCTGCTCGCAGCGTCGCTCAGTGCCCTTTGCTTGGCCCTGGGTCGGCTCCCCCGGGCTGCCGCGGACGACATGATGGCGCCGCTACTTCTCGAAGGCGAAGAAGCCGAAGCCGAAGAACTGGCTCTCTGGGAGCTCGTCGAACGCGAACGCTATGTGAGAGCCCGCGAAGAAGCCGAGAAGTATCTATTGGAGCATCCGAGCTCCTATGTTGCCCACCTCGTTCTTGGCATGGCGCAACACTACGGCGAGGCGAATTTCCCGAAGGCGCTGTTTCACGAAACCCGCGCACTCGATCTCTTCGAGGCGGCCGAAGGCGTGGAGCCCACACAGAGTCAACCTTGGCGATGGCATGCGAGAATCTTGATTGGACTGACCCGCGCGCACGGCGATCTCGAACACTACGACGAGCAGCTCGGCTTCATGTACAGGTACAATGAGCTCTATACGCCGCAGCTCAAGGCCGAGCTCGCCTGGCCGCTGATGAAGAAGCGGGAGTTTGAAAAAGCGAGGCTCGCTGCCGAAGAGGGCTTGGCGACGGGGGATCCGTATCAGATCGAGCGCGCAAAGAACGCTCTTTGCGCGATCGAGTATGAAGCTGGAGACGATGAGAAGAGTTACCGGGTTTGTGCCGACGCGGTCGAGTACGGTCGCACCCACTTCGGCAGTGCTACGGCGGTCGACCTCGGGAACTACGCCGAAGCGGCCAGGTCGGTGTTTCGCTTCGATGAAGCGGAACGCCTCCTGATGGACGCATCGACGGGCGGGCTCTCTTGGTACGGGAACCCCTGGCTCGAGTTGGCCGATCTCTACATGAGGGCAGGGCGCTTTGCAGAAGCCCTTTCTGCCCTGAGGGAGGTCCCGCGTCATCGCGCCACTCGGCCGGCGCACGTGCGCGACTCGGATCGCAACGAAGCCCGTCGGTCACTGGCTGCGTTTCTTCTCTTGATGGGAAGGCCGGATGAGGCGCTGCGCATCACCGACAAGGCTGCCGTGCTTCCAGACAGGCGCGCTCACAACAGCCGGGATCCGGAGCAGGATCGGAGTATCGTCGCGCTGCTCGACCGGCAAGCGCGTCTGATGTTGGCGGAGATGACCGTGGAGCGGGCTGTGGCCAAGCCGTTCTATGCGAGATGCTGGGCGCAGGGCAAGGCGCTCTGGCTCCGCTTCGAGGCCTGGATGAGCGCTCGGCAAGCGGCCCGCTTCCTCGACGACGAAGCGAGGCTGGTCGGAACGTTTGCGCTCGGGACGGCGCGGAGCGCCGTGATGCCGGCTTGGCTCTTGGGGGACCTGATCGGTACACTCGGCCCGGGCGTAGTGAGGGCGGCGGTCGACGAAATGCGCGCCCAAGACCGGCGAGAGGGTGCGGCCCCATACTATGAGGCCGTGCTCGCCGAGGTGTCCTTGGCACAGGGTGAATACGACGGAGCGATGCAGCACTCGGAGCGGGCGCTCCGCCAGTTGCAACCCGGAGATGCGCTCTTGCGGGAACGTGTTCGCGCGGTCTTTGGACGGGCGCTCGCCGATCCGCGCGAAAGCACTTCGTTCTACGAAGAGGTCCTCGGGACTGATCCGGGCCTCTTTCGTCGCTTGGGCTGGGCGCTTCCCGTGGAAGTCGAGTCGAGTGACTCGGCAATCGACCGGAGACTAGCAAGGGCGGTGATGCGCTCTCCACGTTTCGAGCAGTCTAGCAACGGGCTGCGCATCCGAATCGATGGTGCTCGCATCTGCTTGTATGGTCGCACCGGCGCCGCCTGGGGCTGTGGGGAAGCAGAGCTCCAAGAGGATGAGACCGCGGAGAGCTATTCGCAGCGAATCGTCGATTCGTTTCACGCCGAGATCTTTTCGCCTCGCGTCGACCTGAGTCGGATCGATATCAATTCCCTCGATGGTTCGAACCGGGTCACTCGAGATCCACTCGATCTGATCCTGGACTCCCCGTAAGGCCGTCCTGCGGAGCTTCGCCCTGGTCTTGCCGGCTGGGCTGTGTCTTACTGGCGATGGTGAGCAACACCTGGGCTCGTCTCGCGCTCTTGGCCGCGTTTCTGATCGGCGTCTACCTTATTGGGCGGGCGACTGGTTTCACCGACCAGCTCACCGTCGAGGGGATTCGCGAATCGATGCGCACGGCGGGGATCGCGGGCTTCGCCGTCTTCGTTGCGGTCTTCTGTATAGGACAGCTTCTCTATGTCCCAGGCTTCGTCTTCGTGATGGTATCGGGACTTGCCTATGGGCCGCTTTGGGGTTCGGTTGCCTCGATCATCGCAGCAACGATCTCGGTTGCCGTTTCGTTCGTCATCGTTCGCGCCATCGGAGGTCAGCCCCTCAAGAACCTCACCATCAAGCGTCCATTTCTGCAAAAGCCTTTGGACCGCCTCGAGCAGCAGCCGATTCGTTCGATGATCGTGATCCGACTCTTCCTCTGGGCGATCCCCCCCGTGAACTACACGCTGGCCATGTCCGGCGTGACGTTCCGCGAGTACATGATAGCCGCCGTCATCGGCATGACCCCGCCTTTCGTAGCGCTTTCCGTCGCGGCGGGTTTGGGGTTCGACCTCTTGTAGCCCCTACTTTCGTCGGGTGAGCGGGATACTGGTGTCGAGAAGCGTTTCTGCCGCTGAGTCTGCTTGCGCCAGCGCATCCCGAGCAGCGAAGGGCTTCGTCGGTGGCTCGCTCGGTTGCGCGCGCTCGAGCTGGCTGGCGGACCAGCGGACGCTCTGAGCGATCACGTGGGAGTCGGTGACCTCGTCGCTCTCGCGCAGAAGAGCGGCGAGCGCGCGTGCCATGTCCCGGCTCGATGCGTAACGTTCGATCGGATTCCGCCGAAGCGCCTTGTGGAGGATCTCGAGGAGGCCTTCGGGCAGGTCGTCGCGAATCAGCGCCAGGTCAGGCGTTTCCGATTCGCGAATCGTCCCGATGACCTTGATAGGGTCTTCACCCTTGAAGAGTTTTTCGCCGGCGAGAATTTCCCAGAGCACGACGCCCACACTGAACACGTCGGTTTGTGCGCTTGGTTCAGCTTCGTAGGTCAGCTCCGGTGCCAGATAGGAGATCTTGCCCTTTACGAAACCGGGCTTGGTGATCGAGCTCCGATCCATCGCGCGCGCGAGACCAAAATCAGTGAGCTTCACCACGCCGCAGTTGCTCAGCATCACGTTCTGCGGCGTGATGTCGCGATGGAAGACCGGGGCAGGCCGCCCCGCAGCGTCCCGTCTCACATGTGCCATGTGCAGCGCTTGGAGGACTTCGATGCCGACGGCCGCGGTCAGGCTCCAGGGCGTGTGGTGCCCGTGTGCCCTATAGCCTCGCCGCCAATCGGAAAGTGTCAGACCCTCAACCCACTCGAGAACCAAGTAGTACTCCCCGTTGCGGTCCCGATCGAAGTCGTGAATCTGCGCGATGTTCGGGTGATCGAGCTCGGAGACCACCCGCGCCTCCTCCACGAACATCTTGAGGAACTCCGGGTTCTGACTAAGCGGCGCCAGGACGCGCTTGATGGCCACCGGGCGCGTGAAGCCGGCAGCCCCGTGCGTTTGCCCGCGATACACCTTGGCCATCCCGCCTTCGCCCGCGAGCTCCAGAACTTCGTATTTTCCGCCTAGCAGTTCCACCATAAGAGGGTGGCTGACCCCTCAACGTTCTTTAGCAGAAAGCACGGCGTCGAGTTCACCCTTCTCGTACATGTCCCTAACGATATCACATCCGCCAACGAACTTACCGCGAACGTAAAGCTGCGGGATCGTTGGCCAGTTGGTGAACTCCTTGATTCCCTGCCGAATGGCGGGGTCTTCGAGCACGTTCACATCCTGGAACTCCGAGCCGGAGCGGCGCAGGACCTCGACGACGGTCGCAGAGAAGCCGCACTGCGGAAAATGTTTCGTGCCCTTCATGAAGAGGACCACTTCGTTGTCGTCGATGAGCCCTTGAATGCGCTCGCGAGTCGTATCTTCCATCGTTTAACCCTTCAGATTGGCCCAATTCTCCGGCGAATAGGTCTTGAGCGCAAGTGCATGAACGGGCCCATTCATCAGATCGCCGAGGGCCGCATACACCATTTGGTGCTGTTCGATGGGGGATTTCCCCTCGAACGCTGTCGATACGACAAGTGCCTCCCAATGGTCTCTGGTCCCGGTCAGATCCTTGAGCACCAAGTGGGAGACCTCGCCCAGCCCCTCACGGATTCGTTTCTCCAAGACCTCGGCTTCAAGCATCGCAGCGCCTCCACTCAGCCCATGTGGCTACGGCCGGGCAGGTGCCTTGTCAATTGCCAGCAGGGTCAATGAACGCCAAACAGCAGCTTCACCGATGGGCGCGACAGGACGATAATCGTGAAGATGCCTAGGACCGTCCCAAACGGAAACATGAGGCATTCGCCCCAGCCGGTGAGGTAGCAGAACGTCCACCAGCGTCGATTGCGAATCTGCACCCCAACGACGGTGAGGTGGATGGCGCTGACCACCGCAATAAGGAGGCCTCCCACGATCATGGTGATGATCAGGTTGTTGAGGTCCTGAGTCATCGCCTCGGGGCTGGCGCCCAAAGCGTCCGTGATGGCTTGTGCTGGAACCTCGCCCATCGCCATCGAGAGATCGGTGCCAACCTCGTCGATGAGCTTTGCGCCGGCGACACCGAACATCAGGGTCGGGATCCCTCCGAGAAGGGCGACCCCCGCCAGGATGAAATGGCCGATCGAAAGCGCGCTCAGGTGCTCTTTGTCTTCTGCGTTTGCTTCTTCTTCCAAACCAATCTCCCTCGGGATCGTGCTATGCAGCTCCACGATGGGCAAGGTCGCATTCGTGTTCCCGGGCCAGGGCAGCCAGAAAGTTGGCATGGGGCGCGAAGCGTTCGATGCATCGGATGTGGCTCGCTCCGTCTTCGAAGAAGCCGACGAGGCGCTTGGCGAAAGCCTATCGCGGCTCTGCTTCGAGGGGCCCGAGGAAGCCCTGCAGCTCACCGCGAACACCCAGCCCGCGGTCCTGACCGCGTCGATCGCGATCTTGCGCGCGTTCGAAGCGCCGTTCGATGTCGTGGCTGGACACAGCCTCGGTGAGTACTCGGCCCACGTAGCTGCCGGCACCCTCGACCTTGGGGACGCGGTTCGGCTCGTACGCAAGCGCGGTCAGTACATGCAGGAGGCCGTGCCCTATGGTGAAGGCGCGATGGCGGCGATTCTCAAAGCCGACCGAACCCTCGTCGAGCGGATCTGCGCCGAGGTTCCCGGCCTGGTCGAGCCGGTCAACTACAATACCCCCCAGCAGATCGTGATCGCCGGCGAAACCTCCGCGGTGAACGAGGCCGCGACCGAGCTCGAGGAAGCAGGCGCCCGCGCCAGCGCGCTTCCGGTCAGCGCGCCGTTTCACTCCAGCCTCATGGAGCCTGCCGAAGCGCGACTGCGCGACGATATCGAGCGGATTGGCTTCTCGGATCCCCATGTGCCGGTGTACGTCAATGTGGACGCCAAACCCATCGCGGACGCCGCTGCCGCCAAGGACGCGCTGATTCGTCAGGTGAGCCGTCCGGTTCTCTGGGAGCAAAGCGTTCGCAGGATGATCGATGACGGCGTTTCGCTTTTCGTCGAGGTGGGTCCTGGGAGGATCTTGAGCGGCCTCTTGGCCCGGATCGATCGGCGCGTAGGACGGGTGAGCGTGCAGGGCCCATCGGACTTCGCTGCGGCCAGGGACGCTATCGATGAAGCCCAAGCAAGCTGATTCTGCTGTAATTTCAGTCCTCTGACGGAAGCAGCACCCCTGGGTTTGACCTGATTTTGAAATCTTGTAGAAACGCGCCGCCCTCCAGTAATCAACCGGGGTCGGGCTCGACGAGAGGTTCAGCGGATATGCAAAATCTGATTTACGCAGCCCCGGCAGCGGGCGTGCTTGCTCTGATCTTCGCCTGGATGAAGGCCAAGTGGGTTTCCAAGCAGGATCCTGGTGACGCCACCATGGTCGAAATCGCCGGTCAGATCCAAGTGGGAGCCCTGGCGTTTCTTCGCGCAGAATACCGCGTCCTTTCGATGTTCGTGGTTGCCGTTGCCGCGATTCTGGGAGCTGCCTACTACGGCGACCCGCAGCGCGGCTGGCAGATCGCGGGCGCGTTCGTCCTCGGCGCGGCGTCCTCGGCCTTGGCAGGCTGGGCTGGCATGAAGGTGGCGACCAATGCCAACGTCCGCACCACGGCGGCGGCTCGAATCGGGCTCGCCCCTGCGCTCGACGTGGCGTTCTCGGGCGGCACCGTCATGGGGATGACCGTCGTCGGTTTAGCGACTCTCGGTCTCGGCGTGCTCTACCTCGTCCTCAACGATGTTCTCGGCTGGGAGCTCACCCGCACGGTCAACGTGATCACCGGCTTCTCGATGGGCGCCTCTTCGATCGCGCTCTTCGCACGTGTTGGCGGCGGCATCTACACCAAGGCCGCGGACGTTGGCGCCGACCTCGTCGGCAAGGTCGAATCTGGCCTCCCTGAGGATGACCCCCGTAACCCGGCGGTCATCGCGGACAACGTCGGTGACAACGTCGGCGACGTCGCCGGCATGGGCGCCGACCTCTTCGAATCCTTCGTCGGTGCGATCATCGGCGCAATGGTTCTCGCACTCGGCTTCGTCGCCGTGAAGAACGGAGAGAGTGTCGGCCCCGTCATTCTTCCGCTGGTCATCGCCGGTGCGGGGATCATTTGCTCGATGGTGGGTACTTTCTTCGTCCGCACGAAAGAAGGCGGCAATCCGCAGCACGCCCTCGACATGGGCGCCTTTGGTGCAGCGGGCGTCATGGCCCTCGCCACCTTCGGCATCGCCTACTACATGTGGCCCGAAGGCGGCACGATGAACACCACTGGTCAGGTCGTCTCTTGGATGAACGTCGGCTGGGCGACGGTTGCCGGCCTTGCCGCTGGCGTCGCCGTCGGCCTCATCACCTCGTACTACACCTCGATGGGGAAGGCCCCCGTCGATAGCATCGCCGAACAGAGCAAGACCGGCACCGCGACGAACATCATTTCGGGTCTGGGCGTCGGCATGCAGTCGACCGCCATGCCCATTCTCGTCATCGCGGCCGGCGTGGTCGTCGCCGCCGAGGTCGCTGGCCTCTACGGGGTTGCGATCGCGGCGCTTGGTATGCTTTCGACGACGGGCATTCAGCTCGCGGTCGACGCCTACGGCCCCATCGCGGACAACGCTGGTGGCATTGCCCAGATGAGCCATCAGGATCCTCAGGTTCGCGAGCGCACCGACAAGCTCGACGCGGTGGGAAACACCACCGCGGCCATCGGGAAGGGCTTCGCCATCGGATCTGCAGCCATGACCGCTCTCGCGCTCTTCGCTGCATTCGCCCAGACGGCGGGCATCACCGGTATCGACATCTCGAAGCCGCTCGTCATGGCCGGCCTGTTCCTTGGCGGCATGCTCCCCTTCCTCTTCTCATCCATGGCGATGAAGGCGGTCGGTATCGCGGCGATGGACATGATTGAAGAGGTCCGTCGTCAGTTCCATGAGATTCCAGGGCTGCTCGAGGGCAAGGCCAAGCCGGACACGGCCCGCTGCGTGAAGATCTCCACGGAGGCCTCGCTCAAGCGCATGGTGGCGCCTGGCGCGCTTGCCATCAGTACCCCGGTCGTGGTGGGTTTCGCGATGGGCGCGGAGCCGCTCGGCGGACTGCTCGCTGGAGTGACCGTTTCGGGCGTGACGATGGCGCTTTTCATGGCCAATGCTGGCGGCGCTTGGGACAACGCCAAGAAGTCCTTCGAAGGCGGCGGCTACAAAATGAAGGACGGAACGGTCCACCCGAAGGGCAGCGAGGCTCACAACGCCGCGGTCGTCGGTGACACCGTCGGTGATCCCTTCAAGGACACCGCCGGCCCGTCGCTCAACATCCTCGTGAAGCTGATGAGCATCGTGGCGCTCGTTCTTGCGCCGCTGCTGGTCTAGGGAAGCTTTCTGCCAGAGCATATGCAGTCCCGCGAGGGGCGGCGCCCGTGGGCGGCGCGAAGGGTCGCCTCTACGGGGTTTTTCTTTGCCGCTGGCCGGCGCTAAGGTTCGGGCAATGACTGACCCCACCCAGACCTGCGCATGGAAGGCGTGGCGCGCGCATCACGAGGAGGTCGGCGAGCTGCTCTTCGACTATTCGAAGAATTGCATCGCCGACGAAACGCTCGCCTTGCTCACCGAGCTCTGCGAACAGTGCGGCGTTCGCGATTGGATCGCTCCGATGTTCTCGGGCGACGCGATCAACGAAACCGAGGGCAGGGCTGTTCTCCATACAGCGCTCCGGAATCGCGGCGAGCATAACTGCTCCGCCGCTCAGTTGACCTCGCACTATCGGAGCCATAGGACTCCGGGCTCGTGAGCACACTGGCAGTCGATATTGGTGGAATGAGCATCAAGCTCCTCGTCCTCGACGCAGACGGGGAGCCGGCCTCGGAGACCCTCGCTCGGCCCACGCCCATCCCGCCCACCCCGGATGCGCTCTTTACCTTGATCCGCGACATGGCAGAGAAACTGCCGCCCCATCAGCGCGTTTCGGTTGGCTTTCCGGGCGTGGTCAAAGCGGGGGTGACCATCAACGCGCCGAATCTCGGAAACGAGCTCTGGGATCACGTCCCGTTGAGCGAGCAGTTGGCACATCACTTGGAGCGTCCCGTTCGTGCAGCCAATGACGTCGATCTACAGGGGCTCGGAGTCGCCAAAGGAGACGGGGTGGAGCTGGTTCTGACGCTCGGCACCGGAATGGGAGCGGCGCTTTTCACCAGCGGCGCGCTCGTTCCAAATTTGGAGCTTGGGCATCATCCGTTTCGAGACGGAAACACCTACGAAGACCTCGTGCGCGACAGCGAGCTCAAGCGCATCGGTGCGATTGAATGGACGGCGCGGGTCCTCGATGCGATTGAGCAGATCGAGCGGGTCTTCAATTACGACACGCTGCACTTGGGCGGGGGAAACGCACAGCACATTCAATCGCAGCTCCCCGAGAACGTGCGCATCTTCACGCTGGTGGAAGCCATGCGTGGCGCGCTCAAGCTCTGGGATGAGCCCTAGGCGCCGCCGACGAAGGGGTTCAGCCGCCGCTCTTCTCCGATCGTCGTGTTCGGGCCGTGACCGCAAATCACCAAGGTCTCGTCCGGCAAGGCGAAGAGCTTGCGCTTGATCGAGTCGAGTAGCTGGGAGGTGTTCCCGCCCCAGAGGTCGCTCCGACCGACGCTGCGCGCGAACAAGGTATCGCCTGCGATCACGATGGGCCGATCCGCTTCGATCGTGAGGCAAATGCTGCCCGGCGAGTGCCCTGGGGTGTGAACGACGTCGGCTTCAAGTGCGCCCGCCAAAACCGTTTCCCCATCGGAGAGAAAACGGTCTACGGCGGCCATTTCCGGCGCGCGAAAAGGCGCCCGAAAACCATCGAGTTGCATCTGCACTCCCTCGTAGAGGAACAGATCATCCTCGTGAATCATGATCGGAGCGTTGGTGCTGTCCTGAACCTCTTTGGTCGCGCCGATGTGATCGAAGTGGGTGTGTGTGTGCACAATCCCCTCGCACCGGAGGCCGAGCTCTGCGAGTCGCGCAACAATCCGCGGCGCCTCGCCTCCGGGATCGACGACGATTGCGGTCCCGCGCTCCTCATCACCCAAGATCACGCAGTTGCATCCGAGGGGCGCCACCGAGAAATGCTCAATGATCATGGCCTTCTCTTAGCACCCCATCGCAGCAACGCAGGGCGTCGCTCAGGGGACTTCTCCCCCTTGACCGCTTCGCCCCCTGGACGAGCACGCCGCATCGACTTTGCGGGGTGGCACCGCGCCCCGCCCCATGTGACACTGAGGCGGTCATGAAGCGCGCAATCGGGGGATGCGCCGGAATTTGGCTTGCGACCTTGGCTGTCTTGATAGTCGCGGTTGCCGGTTGCTCCGGTGAAGTAGGTGATGGGTCTGGGTTCGGTGGCGTGAGCGGCAGCGGTGGCGTGAGCGGCAGCGGCGGCGTGAGCGGCAGCGGCGGCGTGAGCGGCAGCGGCGGCGTGAGCGGCAGCGGCGGCGTGAGCGGCAGCGGCGGCGTGAGCGGCAGCGGCGGCATGAGTGGCAGCGGCGGCATGAGTGGCAGCGGCGGCATGAGTGGCAGCGGCGGCATGAGTGGCAGCGGCGGCGTGAGCGGCACAGGCGGAACCGGGGGCGGGCCCCCTGGCACCGTTCCCATGTTCATCGCTC
This sequence comes from uncultured delta proteobacterium, assembly GCA_963699755.1. Lineage (GTDB taxonomy): Bacteria > Myxococcota_A > Polyangia > Polyangiales > Houyiibacteriaceae > SG8-38. Next base: position 290,328 of record CAVOVB010000007.1, on the reverse strand, counting down.
AGGGACATGCGGGCCGGACGATTATCTCCTGCGACGACGGACGAACCTGGGTCGCCGATCAGTCCGATCACGCCGGGACATACTGCATGCCTGACGGCACCACCGAATGCGATCACGACCCCGGCGCCGGTCGCGGGATCACCTGGGGCGATGGCTGGTTCTTTGCAAACTTCGGCTGGGGCGCGCCTGGCAGCGTGCGCCGAAGCCGCGACGGCGTGGCCTGGGAGACCGTCTACGAAGATAGCTACTTCTCTGGAGTTGCGTTTGGAAAGGACCGGCTCGTTGCGGCCCATCGCTGGGGCGTCTACTCGGACGACGAGGGCGATAGCTGGCACGACTTCAGCAGCGTTGCGCTCGGCGATACCAACGTTCGCGATACGGCCTTCGTTCCCTACGGTGGGGGCCTGTTCATCATGTCAGCAGATGGCGGAGTCGTCGTCAGCACGGACGGCAGCACGTGGACCGCGCCGCAGTCGATCCCTGGCGGTTGCGGCGGCGGTGACTATCAGGGCAGCATCATCTACGGAAACGGAACAATCGTGATGACCCCGCAGAACGGGAACATCTGCTATTCGACCGATGGTGGCCAGAGCTGGTCTCTGGCGTCAGGCACAGGTCCCCTGAGCGCCAACGGAGTCTGGAATGGCAACGAGTTCATGGCCTGGAACGGGGGCACGCTTTATCGAAGCAGCAATGGTCGGAGTTGGACGTCGACCTCGACGGTACCGAGCAACGTCAGCTTTGGCGTGACCGCGGTGAGTGACCAGGGCACTATCGTTGGCGTCAGCAACGGCTGGGCGGAGAGCTACGACGCGCAGCGGTTTTACCGAAGTGAAGACGGGGTCCATTGGGACCAGCTTCCGAGCAACGCCTACACGGGCGGCCATCCGATCCACGTCATCGCCTTCGGCTACGGCGCGCCGAGCGCCTATTGCCCCCCGTAGACTGGTGTCACGTTCACACGATGCGTCTCCTCTTCGTTTCCCATTCATTTCCTCCGCCCGACGCGCCCTTGACCAACATGGGCGGGATGCAGCGGGTGGCGACCGAGCTCCACAGTGCGCTCGAGGGGCGAGACGATCTGGCCATGCGGACACTCGCGCTCCGCTCGAGCTGGAAGTGGGTCCACGTCAAAGCTGTGCCGTTTTTGGCTTCGCTCGCGGTTCGCTTAGGGCGCGAGGCTTCGGCGCATCGGGCCGATGTGATTTTGTTCACCAGTATGACGACGGCACTTCCGCTTCTGATCGCGGGGCCTTCGTTGAAGAAGAAGGGCATTCGGCTTGCGGCGATCGTCCATGGGCTCGACGTCACTGATCCCAACCCTGTCTATCAGAAGGCAGTACGTCATCTGTGCGGAATGCTCGACGCCGTCATGCCGGTCAGCCGCGCAACTGGCGAAGAGCTAATCGCGCGTGGTCTGCCTCGCCAGCGCGTCCACGTCGTTCCGAATGCGGTCGACCTCGACCGTTTCGAAGCTGTTGCAACTTCGCGCGCGGCCCCTGCCGGGCTGAGTATCGCTGGAGCGCCCCCGCTCCCCGACGACGCGTTCCTCTTGGTGACGGTGGGACGCCAGGTCCGTCGCAAAGGGTTCGCATGGTTCATCGAGAACGTGATGCCGAAGCTCCCGGCGCGGGTGCATTTCTGGTTGGCTGGCGATGGCCCGGAGTGCGAGAACATCGAAGCGGCGATTGAGCGAGCGGGCCTTCGGCAACGTGTCCGCCGTTTGGGCAAAATTTCCGAAGCGGATCTCGTCGAGCTCTACCGGCGAGGTCAGCTGTTCGTCATGCCGAACATCGTCGTCCCCGGCGACATGGAGGGCTTCGGCATCGTGATGCTCGAAGCGGGCGCCTGCGGGCTGCCCACGCTCGCAGCGGACCTCGAAGGGATTCGAGATGTGATCGACGAGGGTGTCAACGGTTGGCTCGCGCCTACGGAAGACGCCGCGGCATTCGCGTCACGGATCGAGTCTCTGCTACGAGACCCCGACGAGCTACGCGACGCTAGCAAGCGAACGGCCGAGTACGTCATCTCGACCTTCCCCTGGAACAAGACATCGAAACGCTACTTGGACGTATTGCGCAGTCTTTGACGCTGGCGCTGGCCGCAACCGATTGACAACGCAGGACCTCGGTGCTGATCTTGGGCCCATGCAGCTCCGCAGTGATAGTTTCAACGACGGCGACTACCTCCCTACTCAGTACGCATTCGGCCGGAGAAGCCCTGCAGGGCAGATCGATCTCTCCGACAATCGGAACCCACACCTGGCCTGGTCGGCCTTGCCTCAAGGCACGAAATCCATCGCGATCCTCTGCATCGACAGCGATGTGCCGACGAGGCCCGATGATGTGAATCAGGTTGGCCGTGTCGTGCCGGCCGATCTGCCCCGTGCTGACTTCAGCCACTGGGTGCTCGTCGATTTGTCGCCCGACGCCACGGTTGCCGAAGGAGCCTTCTGCGATGGCATCACCGCAAGGGGCAAAGACGGGCCCGAAGGTCCTCGAGGCAGCCGCCAGGGCATCAACGACTACACGGGCTGGTTCGCGGGGGATCCTGATATGGCTGGCGACTACTACGGCTACGACGGACCCTGTCCGCCCTTCAACGACAGCATCGTGCACCACTACCGGTTCAGCGTGTATGCGCTCGACGTCGATCGTCTGGGCGTAGAGGGAAAGTTCACGGCGGGAGACGTGCTGGCCGCCATGAAGGGCCACGTGCTCGGAGAAGCCAGCTTGATGGCGAAGTACACGATCAATGCGGACGCCAAAGAGCTGTAGCCCGGTCCGATGACACGTCGGGAAAAAGCCGACCGTATCGGAGAGATCCTCGACGAGCTCTATCCCACGCCTCGTATCCCTCTCGATCATCACGATCCGTTCACGCTCCTGGTGTCGGTCTTGCTCAGCGCACAGACTACCGACAAGAAGGTCAACGAGGTCACGCCGGCTTTGTTTGCAGAGGCCCCAGACGCCAAGTCGATAGCCGCCATGCCTGTGGATCGCATTCTTGCGTGTATTCGAACGGTTGGCTTGGCGCCGACGAAGGCCAAGAACCTCAAAGCGATGGCCCGCTTGCTGCTCGAACGACACGGCGGCGAGGTGCCTGAAGACATGGACGCGCTCGAGGCACTCCCCGGTGTAGGACACAAAACTGCCTCGGTCGTGATGTGCCAGGCTTTTGGCCGGCCCGCGTTTCCGGTCGACACGCACATTCACCGACTCGCCGCGCGCTGGGGTCTCTCCGATGGAAAGAACGTTGCAAAGACCGAGGCGGATCTCAAGAAGCTGTTTCCAGTCGACACCTGGATCCGCCGTCACTTGCAGATCATCTACTTCGGCCGCGAATACTGTCCGGCCCGCGGGCACGACCTCCGCCGGTGCCCGATCTGCAGCTGGGCCGCCACGAAGAAGCGAATTGTGGAAGAATCACGGCACGGCTGACGCCAAGCACTGGTCGTAGCCCCAGCGGCGACCCATATTTGCAGCGATGAGCATCGAATTCAGCCTCTTCCGAATCCCCGTCCGCATTCATTTGTGGTTCTGGTTGATGGCGCTTTGGCTCTGGACACTCCACAGCGACCAGGGTTGGGCCGGCCTCTTGATCTGGGTGCTCGTGGTGTTCCAGGGAATCCTGATGCACGAGCTCGGCCACGCCATGGTCGGTCGCCTATTTGGGCGGCAGCCGCGAATCGAGCTCATCGCCCTCGGAGGCCTGACTTGGTGGGAGCAACGCGAACCGATGAGCCCGGGGCGGAGCTTGCTCGTGAGCGCCGCGGGCCCTGCTGTCGGCATTTTCATCGGCTCGCTTGCGCTCGTGATGATGGATGTTCTGCGCATTCCCGACCCCTCGCTGGCGCGCTACGCGTTTCGTTCGCTGGTCTACGTCAATCTAGGTTGGGGGCTGTTGAATCTTCTGCCGGTCTTGCCGCTCGATGGCGGGAACATCGTCGCGTCGCTGATGGAGCTGGTCGCTCCGTCGCGCGGTCGCCTGCTTGCTTGCTACGTTTCCTTCGCGGTCATTGGCCTGCTCTTCACGGTGACCGTCACCTCTAGGCAGTATCCGATGACCATTCTTCTCTTCCTGCTGGCCTTCAGCACCTACCAAGCCTTTCGTATCGAGCGGCAGCGCCTCAGCTCGCCGGCAGAGCAGGTCATGCCGCCCCGAAGCCTCGTGCAGCAAGCATTCGAGGCCCTCGAGCGCGGCGACGGCCAGGGCTTGATTCGCGTCGCGTCCGAGCTCGTCGCGAAGGCCGATTCGACCGAAGAGCTGGACGAGGCCTTTCATCTCCTGGCCTGGGGAAGGCTCATCAACGGTGAGCCCGGCGAAGCCCATCAAGCGCTCACCTCGCTGTCCGGCCAGCGGCGTGCCGATCCTGCGCTCGAGGGCGCTGTCCTCGTGGAGCTCGGGAAGCCCGCGGACGCAGTGCCCCTCCTCGAACAGGCCTGCGAGCGAGGGGGTGAGTTCGCAAGAGCGTACTACCTGCGCGCCCTAAGAGAGAAAAACGCATAATTTCAAGCATTTGTGTGAAATGAGCAGCTCCCTTCCTTGCATCTATGCGAATGAGGGCATATATACTAACCAATGCCGCTGGCCCTCGCTGAATCCCCCCGATGGGAGCTCTACCGACTTCTCGGAGAGCCACGGCGGCTCCGTTTGCTCGGTCTCACCTCCGAGGACGAGCTCTCGATCGGCGAGCTGGCCGAGCTCACCCAGGAAGCGCAGCCCAACGTATCCAAGCATCTGAAGCTGCTTCGGGAAGCGGGTCTGGTGGCAGTCCGCCGGCAGGGAACGCGAGCGTTCGCGCGACTCTCTCCTGATCTCAATGGGGATCCTCTCTTGGCCGACGCGATCCGATCGGGTCGTGCGCTCTGCAGCGAGGATGGAAGCCTGGAGCGCGTTGCCTCCGTCATCAAAGCACGCGACGACGAAGCGCGTGCCTTCTTCGACCAAGCGGTGGACGAGAGCTCGCCAAGGTCGGTGTCCGAGTGGTCTGCCTACCTCACGGCGATCCGCACCTTGTTGCCGAGGCGATCGCTCGCGGTCGATCTCGGCACGGGTGACGGTGCACTGGTGGAGCTCTTGGCGCCTCTGTTCGATCACGTGATCGCGGTCGACCGTTCGGAGAAGCAGCTTGCGGCCGCAGAACGCAGGCTTTCGAGCCAGGGTTATGATCACGTCGAGCTCATTCAGGCCGATTACGATGACGTAGCCGTTACCGAACGGATTCGCGAGCTGGGCGGGGCAGACGTGGTGTTTGCCGTTCGTCTGCTTCACCATGCGCCGAAGCCGCAGCAGGTGGTGTCGCTCCTGGGCTCGCTCGTTCGCCCTGGTGGCCAAGTGGTGATCATCGACTACTGCTCCCACGATGACGAGCTCATGCGCGAGCGCCAGGCCGATCTATGGCTTGGATTCGAGCGCGACGAGCTTTCTCAGTTCGCAAAGTCAGCCGGCTTAATCAATCCCGACGTATTTGAAATTCCCGCGGCGCGCTACGGGCCTGGACCGGATGCCCACTTGAAGTGGCAGGTTCTCGCAGCACGACGTGGATCGAAAGAGGAGACAAGAGAATCATGAGCCCAAATCCAGATCTGAAGCACAAAGTTGCCGACCTTTCGTTGGCCGACTGGGGACGAAAGGAAATCACAATCGCTGAGCACGAGATGCCCGGCTTGATGGCGCTTCGACGAGAGTTCGGCGCTCAGAAGCCGCTCGCTGGCGCTCGCATCGCCGGCTGCCTTCACATGACGATTCAGACGGCCGTTCTGATCGAGACCCTTCGCGAGCTCGGAGCGGAAGTCACCTGGACCAGCTGCAATATCTATTCGACCCAGGATCATGCCGCCGCTGCCATCGCGGTGACCGGCGTTCCCGTCTTCGCATGGAAGGGGGAGACCGAGGCAGAGTACGAATGGTGCATTCACCAGCAGATTCGTGCCTTTGATGGCGGCAAGGCGCCGAACATCCTGCTGGACGACGGCGGTGACCTAACCGCCATCGTGCATCAGCAGTATCCGGACCTGTTCGAAGGTCCGGATCGCATCGTCGGTCTGTCTGAAGAGACGACGACCGGCGTGCATCGCCTCTACGAAATGGAGCGGGACGGCACGCTCAAGTGTCCCGCGATCAACGTGAATGACTCGGTGACCAAGTCGAAGTTCGACAACCTCTATGGCTGCCGCGAGTCGCTGGTCGACGGTATCAAGCGAGCCACCGACGTGATGATCGCCGGTAAGGTGGTGGTCGTGGCCGGCTACGGTGATGTGGGCAAGGGCTGCGTTCAGGCAATGGCCCGCGCCGGCGCTCGCGTCCTCGTCACCGAAATCGATCCGATTTGTGCGCTCCAGGCGACCATGGAAGGCCTGCAGGTAGTGACGATGGAAGAGGCGGCGCCCGTCGCCGACATCTTCGTCACGGCTACTGGCTGCTGTGACGTCGTGACCGGCGAGCACATGAAGCAGATGAAGAACGAAGCCATTCTCTGCAACATCGGCCACTTCGACTCCGAGATCGAGATGGCCTGGCTCACCGATTCATCCAACGGAATCCGCGAAGAGGAGATCAAGCCGCAGGTCGACCACTTCATCTTCCCCGACGGCAAACGCCTCATCGTGCTCGCTCGCGGCCGCCTGGTGAACCTCGGTTGCGCCACCGGCCATCCGAGCTTCGTGATGAGCAACTCGTTCAGCAACCAGGTGCTCGCTCAGCTCTCGCTCTGGACCGAGGGCGACCGCTACGAGGATGGCAAGGTCTACGTGCTGTCGAAGGAGCTCGACGAGAAAGTTGCTTCGCTCCATCTCGGACAACTCGGCGCGAAGCTCACCAAGCTCACGCCAGCCCAGGCCGAATACCTGGGGATCCCGCCCCAGGGACCGTTCAAGCCGAGTTACTACCGCTACTAGGCCGCGATGGTCTCGCTCTTGATCGAGACTTGGCGTTACTTCACGTCGCATGATGGGCGATTGCTCTCCGGGGCAATAGCCTTTTATGCGTCGTTGGCGATTGCGCCGCTTGGCGTGGTCGCCTTGCTCATTGCCTCGCTGGTCATGTCGGAGTCCGCTGCCCGCGATGAGCTCGTAGCGCAGGTCGGGGCCTTCGTCGGTCCCGACCTCGCCGTCTACCTCGTCGACACGATCGTGAAGCTCAGCGACGAGGCGACGAGCTTTGCCGCCCCGGTGATCGGTGCGCTCTTCATGCTCTATATTTCGACGCGCCTGTTCTCGATGCTGCGGCGGGCGCTCAACCACATGTGGGGGATCCGACCAAAGCTCCTGATTCACGCCACTCGTTCCGAGACCTTGCATCTCGTCGAGCGAAGACTGCTCGCCTTTGTAATGGTGCTGGTCTTCGGAAGCTCGCTCATCGCTTTGGTCTTGCTGCATTCCCTTGCTGCTGCGGCGGCACATTTCTTGGGCGATAGTCGCCGCATGCTGACTTTGGCGGAGTTTGGCAGTGCGTTCGCGGTCTTGGTGCCATTGATCGCCATGGTCTACCGCTGGCTTCCCGATGCCGTGATCGCCTGGCGGGACGTGTGGGCAGGCGCCGCGGTGACCTGCCTCTTCGTCCTGGGCGGTTCCTTCCTGATAGGCATCTACCTCGGCTATGCGAGTCCCGCATCGATCTACGGCGCGGCTGGCTCGCTGATCGTCTTGCTATTGTGGATCTATTACACCACGCAGATCTTTCTGATGGGCGCCGTGTTCACGCGAGCCTGGGCCCGACGGGGGGGCAGGGCGATCGAGCCGCTGCCCTTTGCGGAACTGGTCCAAACTCGCGACTATTCTGCAAGCGTTTCAGCCAACGAAACGTAGTGCGGAGCTTGTTCGGGCGCATCTTCGGAGGTGCCGTGCATGTGCTTGTCGAGAAAATCAAAGAGTGCACCCCATTGCTCGCGCGCTGCTGCTCGCCAGAGCAAGACGTTGAACGCGTGAATCTCTCCCCTGAAGACGTGCATCTCGCATTCCGTATCACGCTTTGCGAGCGCGTCATTCAAGCGAATCGTGTCGCCCAAGAGAGGGTCGGCCGTTCCGACGGTGGTGAAGAATGGCGGCAGGGGCCGACTCCCTGGCACCGCCGGCCGTTCGAAAAGACGCAACGGGCTGGCTAGTGGAAACTGAAGCGCGCGCGTCACACGCCGGCCCAGATACGAGTAGGCCGTGCCTCGAATCTCGCCCTTGATCCAGCTCGCCATGCGCCGGCTCTTGTCCGGGTCGCGCCAGAAGCGCCGAACGTCATGGACGTCGAGCAGCCCGTACAAGGGTGCGACGCATGCGATCTTCGCGTCGCGCTCGAAGACGCTTCTGGTGAACGGCTCCGGCCGTGGATGAGTTGCGCAATACGCCAAAGCTGCGGTCAGATTTGCCCCTGCAGACTCTCCGATGATCGCCAAACGCTTGGTATCGGCTCCGTACTTGGCCCCGTTGTCCAAGACCCACTCGAAGGCCGCGATCGCGTCCTTGAGGGGCTTCGGATACCTGTGGACCGGGCCGAGCCGGTAGTTGATGTTGAATACCTGATAGCCCTGCGCCGCCAGGACGTAGGCCATGATCCGGTGGGTGTCCTTGGACATCATCGAGAAGGCGCCGCCATGAATGTAGACGATGCTCGGCAAAAGCCCGACCGCATCGCGGCGCCGGTAGATGTCCAGTAAATGCGAGCGCCTGCCGGTATTTCGGTACGGCACGTTGTGCTCGACGTTCACGCGACGCCAGCTCTGAACGACCCAGGGAAGCACGCCGTATCCCAGCTGCGAAAGGCGATTCGCAGCCTTATCCACGCCGTTGCGAACCAACGGCATGATCGAGTCACGGGGACGGGCCATCTTCTCAATTATAGGGGATCGAGCATGCTAGGAAAAGAAGCCGAGCCTCTTGAGGGCGGTGCCGTAAATGAAGCGAATCATTCCGTCGATTTCCTCCACGGTTTTAGCGGTGTGAGGGTACCAAACGCGCTCCTTCTTCACGGCCCAGCGGTCGATGAAAATCGGCTGCTGGTGGGTATATCCCCGAAGCCCTCCGAGGCCGTTGACCTGACCCACGCCGCTGTCTTTCATGCCGCCGAACGGCGCCTCGGGTGCTCCGTATGCCATGGATGCGTCGTTGATCACGACCGAGCCGGTCTCGAGGCGCTTCGCGATCTCGATGCCCTTCTCGATGTCTCTCGTCCAGACGCTGCCGCTCAATCCGTACCGCGAGTCGTTGGCGAGGCGAACCGCTTCGTCTTCGTCGGCGACACGCATCACCGAGACGATCGGCCCGAAGGTTTCTTCCTGCATCAGCTCCATGCTGTGATCGACGTTGCGCACGAAGGTCGGCTTATAGAAGAGGCCATGGCTGGTGTCGGCCTCTCCGCCGACGATGATTTCAGCGCCCTTGGCTTTGGCGTCCTCGATGTGGCGCTCGATGATCGGTAGCTGGCGATCCCAGAACACCGAACCGATGTCGACTTCATCGCCCGATCCGTAGCGGAGCTCGCTGACGATGTTCTTCACGCGCTCTTCGAACTCGTCGGCCACGCTTTCGACGACGTAGACTCGCTCCACGCCCATGCAGATATGCCCTGAATTCAGCATGGAGTTGAAAACCGCGCCGCCCGCTGCGCGTTCGAGATCGGCGTCTTCGCAGACGATCATGGCATCTTTGCCGCCGAGCTCGAGCGTGCACGGAATGAGCTGCTCAGCGCAGGCTGCGGCGATTTTCTTGCCCGTTCGAACGCTGCCCGTGAACGAAATCTTCTGGACGCCGCCGTTCACCAGCGCCGCGCCGGTCTCTCCATCACCGTGCAGCGTCTGTACCACACCCTCGGGGACGCCGGCTTCTCGCAGGAGCTCCACCGCCCAGTCACCGGAGTAGGGCGCAACCTCGGAGGGTTTCAAGATGACCGCGTTGCCCGCGAGGACCGCCTGCACGGTCGGATTTATCGCCAACGAGAAAGGGCCGTTCCACGGCGTGATGATGCCCACCACACCGAGTGGCCGGTAGTGCATCAGTAGCTTCTTGTAAGGGCGGAGGTAGCCGTGGAGCTTTCGCTTCTCGTCGGAAAGCTCTTTTGCTGCGCGGCCGCACCAGAAGTTGATGTAGTCGCAGGACGGAACGATCTCCATGAGCAGCGATTCGAGCTTCGTCTTGCCCGTCTCGCCGATGATCGTCCTCGCCACCTCTTCGCGCTTCTGGACCAGAACGTCGATTGCGCCCCGCACGATGCGCGCACGCTCTGCGACCGGCACCAGAGCCCATTCCCTCTGCGCGTCTCGCGCCTTGGCGATCGCTGCCTCCACATCGGCTTTGCTGTTGACCACGATCTCGCCGACTGATTCGCGCGTCACTGGGCTCCGGATTCCGAGCCGGCGGCGTCCCTCGGCGGTGGGGGCAAGTGCTTCCACGATGGCCATCGATCTGCTCCTGTTTCGTCCGAGCCCCAAGGGCGACGACTGAAACACGTTCTACCGGCCAGGCGGGCAAACGCAAGCAGGATGCCCACGTTGGCATAAGTGTAAGATTACACTTATATTTCAAATCATGCGCGCGACGATTTGTCTGGCTCTGCTTTGCGTGGCCGTCTCCGGCTGCGGAGACGCTGCAACGAGCTCTTCCCCTCGTGCGGGGACGGGGGGAAGCGGCGGCGCGGTCGGTCCCGGCGGCGGCATCGTCTTCGGCTGCAACTGCCCGTTTGGACAAGAGTGTTCACCGGAGGGGCTCTGCACTTCGATCTGCGGCACCCAGGCCGCCTGTGTATTCGGTGGAACGGCGCAGTGCTGCGGGGCAGGCACGGTCTGCCAGGACGGAAGCTGTGTCAGGGATTGCGAAAACGCAGTCGAGTGCAATGGCGTCTGCTGCGAAAGCACGGAGATGTGTTTCGACGGAGCCTGCGTCGCGCAATGCGATGACCCTTTGCAGCTCTGCGGAAACGACGATGAGCTCTGCTGCGCGAGCGGCGAAGGGTGCATCGGCCAGGCTTGCGTTCCGCTTCTCAACGACTGTACGTTCAGCGAGGATTGCGAGATCGACGAGCTCTGCGAGCCGAGCCTCGGGGTCTGCATTCCCCGCGATGCCGTCGACGTCTGCGAGTATCGACCTCCGGTGGGAGACTTTGCGCCGACCATTGCCTGCAGGTGGACGCCTCCCGAGGCGCCGCCGGGCGCGAGCGCTGAAGCCATCGAGCTCGCGAGCATGGGCGACGTCGTGATGACGCCGTCGGTGGCGAATCTCACCGACGACAACGGAGATGGCGTCACCGACGTGTTTGACACTCCAGATATTGTATTCGTGAGCTTCAACCGTAGCGCGGACGGCTGCTGCACCAGCCGAGGGGTTCTGAGGGTCGTGTCCGGCGCCTGCAATGGCGATGGAACGATGAAGACGCACGCAACACTCAAAGGCCTCGGAGCAGGAGATTGGATAGGAAATTCCACCGGTATCGCATTGGGCAACCTGCACCCTGACGGCCTGAGCGCGGAGCGTGTTCCGGAAATCGTCGCCACCTTCAAGAACGGGGGAGCCATCGCCTGGCGGCGAACCGCAGATGACGGCTCGGCCTGGGAAGTGATGTGGCAAAACGACGAGCTTCCGAGTAACCAGCACACCCGCGGCGGCGCGCAACCGTCGATCGCCGACTTGAACGCCGACGGAAGGCCCGAAGTCATCGTCGGTAACGTCGTGCTCGATGGTCTGACGGGGAAGGGGCCAAACGATGCCGACCTGCCGGTAGAGGCTCTGGCCTGGGATGGGCGTGAGCTCGAATCGGCGACCCCCGGCTCCAATCTCGGAATCGGGAACAACGCGTTCCTCGGTCCTGTGTCGACCGTCGCGGATCTGGATCGGGATGGCCTCCAGGAAGTGATCGCCGGGAACACGGTCTACAACTATGATGGAAGCGAGCGCTGGACCTACGAGTACACGACGGTCAACTCGAGCTGCGGGGGATCGCTCGATTGCGACGGCTACAATGCGGTCGGCAATTTCGATGGCGACGACGACGGAGAAGTCGTGATCATTCGACAGGGTGAGCTCTTCATTCTCGACCACGATGGCTCCCCCGTTGCCGGGATTCCGCTGCCGATTCGAATCCCTGGCTTCGAGGATCTCGACTCTCCAGATTACGACGACGTGGAGCCCCCGACGTACTCTCCAGCCGCCTACGTGCCTTCCGATCCGCTCTACGACGAGGATGGGGACCTGCTTCCGCCGGAGCGGATTCTCTGTGGTGGAGCGCTGCATCTGCCCGCTTTCGACTCCGGAGGGAATCCAATCATGAGCGAAGGCACTCAGGTCGTGGCCCACACCGCTGGGGCCAACGAGAGCGGACCGCCCACCGTAGCCGACTTCGACGGCGACGGATTCGCCGAGGTCGGTACCGCGAGCTCGACCGCCTACGTCGTGTTCGATTTCCAGTGCACTGGGGACCCACTACCCCCCGAGTGTGCGCGAGAGTGGGTCCGGTGGATGGTGGAGAACGACGACTGCTCCAGCCGGGCGACCGGGTCCAGTGTTTTCGACTTTGAAGGCGATGGCTCGGCCGAGGTGGTCTACGCGGACGAGACGACTTTCCGGATCTTCAGGGGATCGGACGGTGCCATTCTTTACGAGGACCGAACCCACAGCAGCAACACGCGTTTGGAGATGCCCATCGTGGTCGACGTCGACAACGACGGGAAGTCCGAGGTCGTGATCCCCGAGCCCAATACCGATCCAGCGCTTGGCGGTATCGAGATTTGGGAAGACTCCCACAACAATTGGGTTCGCACCCGACGCATTTGGAATCAGCACGGCTACAGCGTCACCAACGTCACCGAGGACGGTCAGATTCCGCGGGTCCCGGAACCGAACTGGACGCGCTCGCGCTTGAACAACTTCAGGCAGAACGTTCAACCCGGTGGGATGTTTGACGCTCCCGATTTCGTTGTGCGTGAGATCTCCAGGCTCCATTGTGATCGGAGACAGTTCACTTTTTCGATTGTGGTGGGCAATGACGGCTCACTGAGTGTGCCGGCCGGCATTCTCACCCGCCTGCTGGTGACCAGCGACGACGAGCGGGTCTTCGACCTCGGTACGGTCGCCACCTCGAGCTGGCTGCTTCCGGGGCAGTCTGAGCAGCTCGAGGCCGTGTTCGAGATTCCGGATGGACCGCCCATCGGCGAAATCGTCCTCTCGGCAAGCGTCGACAGCGATGGGATGGGCGGGCAGAAATATAGCGAATGCGACGAGGCGAACAACGCTGCGACCTCCAACCCCATGACTTGCCCGTCGGTCGAGTAGCGCGGAACCCACCTCTTTTGGCGGCTTCCGATCTTGGGGGCTGTCCAAGCCGGCCATGAGGGCGTATACACAAGAGTTCGGTGCTTCGGATGTCCACTATCCCGCCGGCTGGCCGGCTTCTGATCCGCCAGGGCGGGATTTCCGACCTGGACGGGATCGTACGGATCTGCGAGACGCATGCGGAATACTGGGACGGCACGCTGCCGGGTGAGATGCGGCTCAACGAGTTCTTCGAACGGGCGCTCGAGGTACAGGACGATGTCTTTCAGTTCTGGATCGCTGAAAACGGGCATGGGGCGATGCTGGGCTGGGAGATGCTTTCAGCCGCTAGCGCCGATCCCGCGAAGCGGCGATTGACGGCAGAGGCCACGACGTGCCTGGGACAGCAAAGCTCCGGTCTAGCCCGCACCTTGGCAACGCACGCGATCCGTCACGCCGCACGCACCCCACTTCAGTACGTCTTCGCGCGGGTCCCGACCCGTGACACGCTCATGATCGGAGTGCTAGAGGCGGTTGGCTATCAGGAAGTCGGCCTGATTCCCGAAGCACTCAAACCGCCCGCGCGCCCTGAGCAACTGGAGTTCGTATACGTCGTCGAGCGCTAGGTCCCTCGCACGAGGTTGCCCCTGGCACTGTTTCGGATAAGGTGCTTCATCGGGGAGGCGCCATGGCGACCAAGCGAACGCCGACGAAGAAGGTCACGAAGAAGGCGACAAAGAAGGCAACGAAGAAGCGCGCGAGCAAAGCGTCTGCCACGAAGACGAGCAAGGAGCGGGCGAGCCGGGTCACCGTACCCGCGAAGCCGCGGGCGAAAAAGAAGGCGGAGTCGGCGGCAGTGCCAACGTCGGCGTCAGCGCGAGCACCAGGATCTACGCCAGGGTCCGCGCCAGGGCCCTCGCCCTCGTCTCGGCCGCCTTCGTATCTCGAGGGGGTGCCTCAGGATCCTGCCGAGCTCGTTTCGGGCCTGTTTCAGGTGGTCCGGGGAGCCGCAAAAGACCTCAGGACGCTGGTTGTGCAGGCGATTGCAATCAGCAGTCACAAAGACGACCCCTTCGATCGATGAGGGGGATGAAGCGGATCGCCGTAGTAGGGGCGTCCCTTGCGGGGTTGCGTGCCGTGGAGTTCCTCCGGCGGGCCGGGTTCGAGGGCGAGCTGGTCTTGATCGGTGGTGAGAAGCATTTGCCCTACGATAGGCCGCCGCTGTCCAAGGAGGTGCTCCGGGGCGAAGCGGACGAAGAGCGCCTAGCGCTGCGCCACAAGAGCTACGACGACTTGAATGTCGACCTCAGGCTTGGAGAACGGGCCTTGTGCCTCGACAACAATGCGCGCGAGGTCCGACTCCACGGCGGGGATTCGGTTTCCTATGACGGCTTGGTCATCGCGACTGGCGGCGAGGTGTGCGAGCTTCCGAATCAGCCTGCGCTCGAGGGCGTTCACGTCCTGCGGACGCTCGATGATGCGTTTGCGATTCGCGCCGCTTTCCAGACCAAGCCTCGGGTCGCCGTCATCGGTGCGGGCTTCATCGGTGCGGAGGTCGCAGCGTCTGCCCGGCAGCTGGGGCTCCAAGTCACCATGGTCGAAGCCTTGGAGACCCCTCTCGCCCAAAGCCTGGGACCTCGGCTTGGAGGAATTCTACAGCGTGCGCACGAGCGTCGCGGTGTCCGGGTGCTTTGTGGACGACGGGTTGAAGGTTTTGGCGGCGCCGATCGCGTCGACAGCCTGCGGCTCGACGATGGCACCGAAGTGCTCTGCGACCTCGTCGTGGTCGGCATCGGCATTAAACCCTCGGTCTCGTGGCTCGAAGGCTCTGGAATCGAAATCGAAGATGGCGTCCGCTGCGACGCCACCCTCGCGACCAGTGTCCCTGGCGTCGTGGCGGCTGGGGACGTGGCCAGTTGGTACAACCCGCTCTTCGAGGAACGGATGCGAGTCGAGCATTGGACCAACGCCGTCGAGCAAGCGCGTCACGCCGTCTCGACTCTGCTAGCGGCGCAGGGCGAAGCGAGACCTTTCGCGTCTGTGCCGATGTTTTGGTCCGACCAGTTCGACATCAAGATTCAGGGTGCGGGCAGGCCTAAGCCGAGCGACCAGTTGGTCTTCGCTGGCGGCATGCCGGAGGGTGAAAAGCTCATCGCGCTCTACGCCCGTGCCGGCCGGCTCGTCGGCGCGCTGGCCTTCAACCGGCCCGCCAAGCTGATCCAGCTCCGCATGCTGATCGCAAGCCGTGGCGGACTTGATGAAGCGCTGAAAATCGCTGAGTCTTAGGCCGTGAGGGTTCGCCAGGTCGATGTGGAGTTTCGGAGCGGTGACGAGGTCTGCCGCGCTTGGTTTTTCTCGCCCGAGAGGACTGAGGAGCCCCGCCCGTGCATCGTGATGGGGCACGGCTTTGGGTTGACGCGTCACTGTGGCCTCCTGGAGCTGGCGCTTGCCTTCGCACGCGCCGGCTACGCCGTGCTGCTCTTCGACTACCGCGGTTTTGGCGACAGCGGCTCGGAGCCTCGCCAGCTCATCTCGATCCGCAAGCAACTAGCGGACTGGGCTGCTGCACTCGCGTATGCACGGGCTCGATCAGAGGTCGATTCGACCCGCATCGTCAGCTGGGGGTATTCACTCGGCGCAGGTCATGCGCTCACAGCCGCCTCCAGGGATGCGACCGTGGCCGCTGCCGTTTCGGTAGTGCCTATGTTCGATGGCCTGAGCAGTACCTTGGCCGCGATGAAAGGCTGGAGCCTGCTCAACCTCGTTCGTATCGTAGGGCGAGCGACGAAAGACCTCGTCGGCTCTTGGCTCGGCCGCCCCCCGGTTCTGGTTCCACTCACCGCAGCTCCCGGCGAGCTCGGATTGCTCACCTCGAGCGACGCATATCGAGGTTACAGCGCCCTCGTCCCATTGGACTTCGACTACGACACCCCAGCCCGTATCGCGCTGTTCTTCTGGAGCTATGTACCGGGGTTGCTGCTGGCGCGGTTTTCTCGCCCGATTCTCCTCGTTGCTTCACGCGGAGATCAGATCAATCCGCCGGGACCGACCATGCGTCGCGCCCGCAGGTGCAGCTCTGCTACGATCATCGAGCTCGATTGCGAGCACATGGAAGCTGCCCTCGAGCCCCACCGGAGCCGAGTGGTTCAGGCCACGCTCGATTTCCTGAATCGACACCTGCAGTTAGGACAAGTCCAGTAGCCACAGCGGTCCGAGCTCAGCCTCGTGGCGCTCGATTGCGAAGCGCGCCAGGTTCAGCCATTCGCCGCATTGATCGAGAATCGCGCTGTCGGCGGTGGCGACCACCGCGGTGGACGCCTTGAGGGTTTCGTCCACGGAGTCTGCTGTCCTCGCTTCGATTCGGCATCGTTTTGTGGCTGCTGTCTTTCGCACGATCTCGGCGAGCCGGCCGGAGTTCGACACCGGGCGGTCGATGCACACCATCACCTCAGACGCCCGCATAGAGCTGACCACTTCGACGAGGATGCCAACCGCCCGCTCGGTCTCTTCTACCAAGCGGTAGCTTCCTCGGAAGCTCGCCATGTCCCGCATGCAGTCGTCGCGTCCGATCAACAAGACCGCATGCGCTAGCGCCACCTCGATCGTGGTGATCACGTTCAGGCCATCGATCAGCAAGGAGCGCCCCTCCATGGTCTCCGGCTCGCATCGTCTCGAGGCTCGCTTCTGCATGGCCTGGTCGGAGCAGGCGCACCTTCTGGCGGCGATGCGTTGGCGACTGCGCAGCTGATAGCGGTCCCCAACCAGCTTCACCGCCGAGGTGTCGGAGTAGCCACGGCTTCGCAGCCAGCTCAGGTCCGCCACGGCGTCTCTGAGCACAGGGACTGCCTGCTCCGAAAACAGCTGCGCATCCATCGGATGCGGTCCGCGATGGCGCCGGGAATCACCCATGCTCGAGCTTAACCCTCGGCTCGACTGACGCAAAAACTGCGTATTCTCGATTTTCCCCGCAAGGATTTCCGACGGCCGACCGAGCGGTGCGCCGTATTGCAGGGTTTCTTACATGGCATGCACTTTGCTGCTGGTTCGAATGGCTCTGGTGGCGCGTATGGCATCTACAATTCTTACCGTGACGGACCTGACGTCCGCGAGCTACAAGCTGGTGGGGTTCGCTGCGTTGATCGCTGGTCCCACCGACGGCGAGGTGGTTTTGGTTTCTACCTACGGAGGTGGCGGGAGCCGACGGACTGAGCCTCCACCGTCGATGCGCGAGGACGGCAATGGCTGGCGCGACCGGGTGGAGGCAAGGCTGCGCCAAGAAGGGCAGCTCCTCGAGCGCCAACGGCAATGGTGTGCCGATCGCGGCGTCCGCTGCAGAGCGGAGCTCTACGAAGACGGGCATTGGCCTGACTACGTCTTGCAGAGCGCTCAGCGCTCGAGCGCCGACCTGATCCTACTTGGCATTCAGCCAATGACCGGAGCTGATCAGGTCAATCCCTTCGACATCCAGAGGCTCGCCATGGAGGCGCCGTGCCCAGTGAGCATGGTCCGGCTTCCCCCGCTGTCGGCCTTTTGACCGGTCGATTGGCGTAATCGCTTGACAGGAGGGGCGCAGTTTCTTAGCCAGGCCTAATGGCCGATGCCAGCCTGCTTGCGGCCCTCAGAAGCTACGTGAGGTTCGATGCCGAGTCCGCCCGTCGCTTGCGGGCGATGCGTAGTCGGATGGAGCCCTATCACGAGGGCATCGTGGCTCGGTTCTACGAGGCGATCCTCGAAGATCCCGGCGCGCGCGCGGTGCTGACGAGCGAAGCCCAGGTCGAGCGCCTCAAGCTCTCGTTCAGGCGCTGGCTCCAGGGGCTGTTCGAGGGCACCTACGACAGCGCGTACTACGAAGGGCGCGCCCGGATCGGCCGCGTCCACGTCAAGGTCGGGCTCGAACAGCGATACATGCTCGGCGCTATGAATCTAGTTCGTGTCGGCCTTCATCGTGCCGTGTGGGAGTCGGCTCCCGACGGCTCAGTGGTCTTCGAAGACCACCGGGTGATCGACCAGATTTGCGATATCGAGCTGGCCATCATGCTCGAAAGCTATCGCGAGGCCTACGTGCTCAAGAAGACTGCCGAAGCGGAGTCGCTCGCGGTGATGGGGCGCCTTACCGCCGGCTTGGCTCATGAGGTGAGAAACCCGCTCAACGCCGCGAAGCTACAACTCGATGTTCTCCGGCGGACGGCCTCGCGCGTCGAGGACGCATCCACCCGTCGCAAGATCGAACGGCGGACCAACGTGGTACAGGATGAGCTCCGGCGACTGTCGCTCTTGTTGGACGATTTCTTGAACTTGGCTCGGGCCCGGCGGATGGAGCCAGTCCCTTGCGACGCGAGCACGCTACTCGGCGAGGTCCTGGAGCTGCGCCGCCCAGAGATCGAGTCACAAGGGATTGAGTTCATCGAGGACATCGACGCGGGTTCCTGCACCCTGGTAGTCGAGAGCGACCGCCTCAAGCAAGTCGTCAACAATCTCATTACGAACGCGGTCGAAGCAGTGGCGAGCTGCCCTCAGCCGGCCATCCGGATCACTAGCCGGATCTTGAGCGACAAGCGCTGGGAGTTCGCCGTGATCGACAATGGTCCCGGAGTCTCGAGCGAAGTCCTTGGGCGGGCCTTTGAGTCCTTCGTCACCACGAAGGACGCCGGTACCGGTCTCGGCCTTGCGATCGTCAAGCGAATCGTCGACCTACACGGCGGCGCTGCGACGCTGACCCCGCTCCCTCATGGTGGCACACGCGCGTCGTTCTGGATTCCGACCGGGGCCTAGTCGAGGACCGGGTTCTGATAGCCCCATTCCTTCACGCGGTATTGGATCTTGCGCTGGCTGATCCCGAGGATCTCGGCGGCTCGCGCAGTGGAACCATCGACTGCATCCAAGGTCCGTAGAATTGCGACGCGTTCGAGCTCGGACATCGTGATTCCCGGGATCAGCGCCATCACCGAGCCGTTTTGCAGGTCCCCATGAGCGGAAGTGGGCAGGTCGTCGCGCTTGATCGAATCGCCTTCGCACATGACTACGGCTCGCTCGATCGCGTTCTCCAGCTCGCGGACGTTGCCCGGCCAGGGATAGATCATCAGGTGTTGCAGTGCGTCTTCCGAGAGACCTCGGACCGGCTTGTCATTTTCGTGCGCGTATTTGCGAAGGAACGCATGGGCCAGCAACGGGATGTCGCTTCGGCGCACACGGAGTGGTGGCACGTCGAGTTGGACGACCTTGAGCCTGTAGTAGAGATCTTCTCGGAAGCGACCCTCGTCCACCCGTTGCTTCAGGTTGCGGTTTGTTGCCGCCACGACCCGTACATCGACCTTGAGCGTTTCGTTGCCACCGACTCGCTCGAACTCGCGCTCTTGAAGAAAGCGCAAGAGCTTGATCTGCACGCTTGCGGGGATCTCGCTGACCTCATCGAGGAAGAGCGTGCCGCCATCTGCCTGCTTGAATCGCCCTTCACGCCGCGTCATTGCGCCTGTGAAGGCGCCGCGCTCGTGGCCGAAGAGCTCGGACTCTAGAAGGGTTTCACTCAAGGACGCGCAGTTCAGCTTGACGAAGGGCTTGTCTTTGCGCTTCGAGTTTTGGTGAATGGCCGCGGCGATCAGCTCTTTGCCGGTGCCCGTCTCGCCATGGATGAGCACGGTTGCCCGGCTTCGGGCGACCTGCGCGATGTTCTTCATGAGCCGCTGCATCGATGGATGCTCACCCAAGATGTTGCCAAGCTGAAAGCGATCATCGAAACGGTCGCGGAGCTGCGCGGCCTCCCGCGAGAGGCGAGTCCGCTCTAGCGAGCGGTCGACGATTGCCATCACCGCGTCCAGCTCGAGCGGCTTGGTCAGGTAGCTTTCGGCGCCAAGCTTGATCGCTTGGACGGCAGTGTCGATCGTCGCAAAGGCCGTCATCACAATGAACGTCGTATGGGGTGACATCGGCCGTCCCCGCTCGATGAGTGACAGGCCATCCATTCCCGGCATCTTCAGGTCGGTCAGGACGACGTCTGGATCGACTTGCTCCATTTGCAGGAGTGCGGTGCGACCGTCGGCGGCCGTGCTCACCGAATAGCCCGCGTCATCCAGAAGCTCGGCGAGCGCAGTTCTCGCGTTCGCCTCGTCATCCACGATTAGCACGCGGCCTTTGGGCCTTTCGAGGTCCCCTCGTTCGGTGGTTTCGCTCCAGTCGGATGCAGTGTTTGGGCTAGTCATGGTTGCTTTGCTTTCTAGGCCCGCGCCCGAGCGTCCTTTCCTCCTGGCAGTTCCGTAGAGCGTATGGCGGCGAGCTGCTGGTACTCAGAGAAGGAAGCGTCGAGATCCTCGACGAATTCATGAACGTCGGGGAAAGATTCCCAGTCCGCGTTGAATCCAAAGTGCAGATTGCCGGCGTAGCTGAACAGAGCAATGCCGAGGTTCTGGTTTTGCATCAAGGGGACCATCGGATAGATGGCCGTCATCCGCGCACTGAGCATGTAGAGTGGGATCGGCGGCCCTGGGACGTTGGTAATGATCAAGTTGTAGGTGCGCAGCTTCATCGCCGCGCGGTAGAGCTCGGAAACGATGCGCTTGGTCGTGAGGTCGGCCACATCTTCGAGAAGCTCGGCGCCTCCGGTCTGGTTGGACTCGTTCTTCAACTCCGTGGTCACGCGAATGACCTTCTGCAATCGTTCGGTGGGGTCCGGTTCGGACACGGGGAGATCTGCGAGCAGCATGGCTACGTGATTCCCGCCCGACGGCCCACCGACTTTCCTGGTGTTCACGGGAAGCAGCGTACGGAAACCTTCCATTGCATTCACGTCCGTGCCATGACGTAGAAGATAGCGCCGCACGGCGGCTGTAGTCGTCGCGACAACAACATCGTTGATCGTTCCGCCCAAAGCGTTCTTGATCGCCTTCACGTCGTCCAGCGCGAAGGTCGTCCAGTCGAATCGACGGTATGGGCTGATGTCATGCTCGGTAAATGGTGTCCGTGGAGCGGGCTTCATTCCAGAACGCAACACGTTCGACACTCCTTTGAAGTTCTCTCGAACGCGGGGCATGAAGTGACTGAGCTTGCGCAGACCGTCGACTCGGTGGTTCGTCTCATTGACGAGAAGCTGCAAGCCGCTCGGGGCCGGGCGCGCCTGCCATGGTTCTGGCTCGCGCTCCACCGCGTCCGGGCTGATCTGCAACAAGGCTTGAAGCAGCTCGACGCCCGCGATGCCGTCCACCATGCAGTGATGCACTTTGATGACCAGCGCGAAGCGGTCATTCTCCACTCCTTCGACGACCCAGAACTCCCAAAGCGGCCTGCTCCGATCGAGGTGCTGCGAGAACAGTCGGCCGACCAAGCGCTTGAGCGAGCGCTCGTCACCCGGCAGGGGCAGCCGCGTGTGGCGCAGATGGAAGTGCATGTTGAACCGATCGTCGTCGACCCAAACCGGGTGTCGGTACCCCGGAATCCATTCGATCCGCTGCCGGTAGCGGGGAATCGAGTCCACCGCCGCCTCGGTGTACTTGCTTAGGCGCTCGATATCGAGGCCTCCGTGCTCGAGGGTGAGCGGTTTTGCGTCGAACACCAGGGCCGCACCGACATGCATGGGCGCGGACTTACTTTCGACGTCGAGGAACGTCGCATCCAAGGCGCTCAGACGCTCGTAGAAGGTTTCCGGCATGACAGCGAGGGTACAAGCAAGATGCGAGCCTAGTCAGCTGCTGGCAGATAGGTTGATTCTCTGCAGAGATCGAGACAGCATGAGCGAATATTCTGCATTTGCAATCCGAGCAAGCGCAAAATATGCGCAGGCCTCTCTGTGGATAGGTGCGGTCACAGAATATGCGGTAAACACGGGGAATGGCGCAGCTACTGGTCCGAGATCTCATGAAGCAGCCCGTGAAGACCGTCGGTCCGACCAGCCCGCTTCGGGAGGTCATTCAACTGATGGAAGCACACCACATCCGCCACGTCGCCGTGGTGGACGAGACGGCGCGCTTGCTCGGGCTCATCTCGCACCGTGACGTGCTGCGGAGTCAGGAAGGAAGCCTATCGGGCGCCCTCTCGACTGAGCAGTCACACATGAACCGCTGGATCGAAGCGCGGTGGGTCATGACGAAAGAAGTGCGTACGGTCTATCCCGACACGCCAGCCTTGGAAGCGGCGCTGATCCTCCGCTCCCATGCTTACGGCTGTGTACCGGTCGTCGAGGACGGGAAGCTCGTTGGCATGCTAACTGACTCCGATTTCGTGGAATACGCGATCCAATCGCTCTCCGATCCAGGAATGTGAGCAGGCCGTCGTGAGAAGGGGAGATTTCTCCAGAGGAATCTGGCATGGTGCTTGCTCGGGCAGGATCTATGGCCATCAAGACGATCGTTGTGGGAACCGACCTAGGTGAGTCAGGCCACCGTGCGATGCAGCTCGCGATCTCGACCGCGCAGGCCACGGGCGCGACCCTCTGGCTGGTGCATGCGAACGAGGTGGGCTTGGATCATCCATGGCCCGATCTGCCCATTGGCGCGAGGACGGCCGCGCAGGCGCTTCGCGAGCGACTAAAAGGGCGCTTCGAAAACTCGATCGAAGAGCTCGAAAGCGAGCGCAAGGCCTGCGAAGACCTGGGTCTGAGTTGCCAGACTTCCTGTGAAGAGGGTCGTCCTTGGGAAACGATCCTGCGCACCGCTGTTTCGGTCAACGCCGACTTGATTGCGGTGGGCGATCCGGCGGGAGCGATCGGTCTGCCGGAGCGCTTGCTCGGTTCGACGGCGGAGCGGGTCGTCAGGCAAGCTCCCTGCTCGGTCCTGGTTTCCTGTGGGCGACTTCGCAGCGACTACTCGAAAGCGCGCATCGCCGTCGGTGTCGACTTTTCTGCGCACGGGATCGAAGCCGTTCGCTGGGCGCGGGATGTCGCGAACGCGATCGACGGTCAGGTGGCGCTGCTGCACGTGGTGCCGCACCCAATCACCGAGAGAAAGATGCCAAGCGAGTGGCCGAGCGTTCTCGAAGGCATCTCCTCGGCCGCGCGTTCACGGCTCGAGCAGCTCGTCGTGACCGAAGGGCTCAAGCCGAGCACGACGATACAGATCCTGGATGGACCGATCGGGAAGACCATCTGCAATACGGCCACGAGCATCCACGCCGACCTCGTTTTCGTGGGCTGCAGGGGACAGGGACGGTTGCGTGGTATGATGCTTGGCAGCGCCTCACAATATTGCCTTCGGTATTCGCCCGTTCCGGTGCTTGCGGTTCGTCCCTGACCTACACGTAGCTTGCGAAGGCTCGTTCGAGCAGGTCCCGCGTCTCGTCGACGGGTCGAGAGGTGTCCAATCGAAGGTGCTCCGATGACTCAAGCTCGTCGATGGGCTCGAAGCGCTTTTCGAACTCGTCCATCAAGTCGGCCCTTGCATCACTCTCGTGTGTCCCGGCGCCTTCGCGGGCGGCGAGCCGCTCAGTAATCAGCTCTCGGGAGGCGATGCACTCGACCAGCATGAATGGAACCCCGTGCCGCTCCGCCAAGGAGCGGGTGGCTCCGCGCATCGCGGCGGTCCGAAACGAGGCATCGATCACGACCGGACGACCGGAAGAGAGCACGATCTCGGCGAGCCTCAGAAGCTCGTCGTACACCAGCTTGGTGGTGCCTCGGGAGTACGCGCCGGACCAAGCTCCGCCCGGGAGGGGGTCTGTCGCCTTTCGGCCCATGAGCAGCTTCCGAGTCCGATCCGAGCTGAGGACGGGAGCGGCGAGCAAATCGCCGATCGTCGCCGCGGTCTGACTCTTTCCACTCCCGATCATTCCGGCGACCACGACGACCCTCGGCGGAACGAGCGGCGGGCGTTCAAATGCCAGAGCGAGGAGGAAGTAGCGCCTAGCTTCCCGTCGAGCACGGGCCCTTGTGGCTGGGGATGCCTCCGTGTCCGCGGCTAGCAATGAAGCGACCTTGCCTCTCACGAAGGCCCGGTAGCTCTCATAGAAGTTTACCACTGAGTAGAGCGCGTAGTCGTTCGATTCACGGGCGTAGCGCGCCAGGAATCGCTCGGCGAGGTCCACACGTCCGTGCCAGGCGAGGTCCATCGACAAGAACGCGATGTCCGCGCAGACGTCGCCGTATCGGAAGCGATCGTTGAACTCGATGCAGTCGATGATCGAGATCGACCCGTCCGATTCGAAATACACGTGCTCGAGCCTCAAGTCTCCGTGCCCGTCGCGGACGCGTCCGGCCATGGTTCGCGCCACGAACGGAGCATCATTGCCGAGCGCCTTCGATTGCCAGGTTTCGACTTCGCGCGCTTGCTCCGGACTCAGATAGTCTCCGATCGAGTCTCGGGTCTGCTCGAAATTCTCTCTTACGTTTTGGCGGATTGTTTCGACGGCGCCATGCTTGGAGGTCTCCGAGTCGCAGCGCACGCCTTCGTGGAATCTAGCAATGTGCGCGGCGAGCGCGTCGATCTGCCCGGGCGTCAGCAAGCCGGCTTTCAAGAGCTCGTCTGCGCGCCTTTGAACGGGTAGGCGCCGCATTTGCACGGCCCAGTCCACGACTTCGCCTTGGCCGGCGATCTCGTGCAGGCCCGATTCATCGACCGTGATCGGCAGCACATCGAGGTAGACGTCGGGCGCGAGCCGTCGGTTGAGGCGGAGCTCTGAGTAGCAGGCCGCTCGGCGCTTTTCGGTGGTCGTGAAGTCGAGGAAGCCAAGGTCGACTGGGCGCTTGACCTTGTACACTAGCTCGGCGCCCAAAAAGACCCATGAGATATGTGTCTCGATGAGCTCGAAGCCGCGGGCCTCGAGATCTGCCTTCAGCTCTCCCATCACGTTTCGGCCTTGCCAGGCCCTCAGTATACCGATCGAGCGACTGGCGCCCATGAGCCGTGCCTTCTGGGCACGCAATTCTATCGCGCTGCGCCCGATCGGCGCATCGTTTGCGTCAATTGCCGAGATCAGCAGCCAAACTAGGGCTCCGAGATTGGGCACGGGGTTTGCTTCCTATGAAGCCCTGCTATTGGAGGAGACGATGACAACACGAAAGCTAGAGCCCACGGAATGGCAACGGTACTTCGACAAGGTCGCAAAGAGCCTTCCGTCCATGCGGGTGGGGATATCCATTATGGGGGAGAGCATTGGCGTGCAGCCCGAAAGCGAGAATAGCTCGCTGGTTGGTATCAGTTACGACTCGAATGAACAGGTTTTTGAAGTCGACGCCTCGAACATCTCGCATCGGGTTTCCAAACCAAAGGAGATCTACGTTCGAGAGGAGGCTGGGAAGCTTTCGAGCATCGAGGTGATCACCGGGGACGGCACAAAGCAGATCATCGAGCTTCGGCCGCTTCCTTCATTGCCGGCTTCGTGACTTGCAGCCGCGGAGGGATGAAAATGAACAGCACATGGATTTTGGTGGCTCACGAGGCCGGCGCGCGTGTGTTCGAAAACCATGGCCCGGGCACCGGGCTGACGCTCGTCGAGTCGATCGAGCATCCCGAAGGGCGGGCTCGGGACCGGGACATCGACTCTGATCGTCCGGGACGATCGTTCCGCAAGAACAGTGGAGATCCCCGCCGAGCTTCGATGAGTCAGAGCGAAGGCCCGCATGATAGGGTGGTAGCCGACTTTGCCAGAGCGCTAGCGGACAAGCTCCAGCACGCCCGTACGCAGAATCAGTTCGAGCGACTGGTCTTGGTAGCACCTCCCAGGTTCT
The DNA here is from genome assembly GCA_963699755.1 of uncultured delta proteobacterium. Classification (GTDB taxonomy): domain Bacteria; phylum Myxococcota_A; class Polyangia; order Polyangiales; family Houyiibacteriaceae; genus SG8-38. The sequence goes on along the minus strand of CAVOVB010000007.1, from coordinate 264,453 downwards.
TGGGATTGCTGCGTTCCTCCCTCGACGAACCCACCGCTCGGCTCGTGGTAGGCTCGCTTCACAAAGACCTGGCGACCAGCAAGGAGGCCGAGCTCATCGAGCACCTTCGTGAGGAGGTCGCGATTTGAATGGAAGCCCGCGCAGCGAGCGAGTCACACGAAGAGGTGAATGAGATGGCGAACTTCGAAATGCCCGTGGCCGAGTACATGACCAGCCCCGTCGAGACAATTCGCATCGGGGAGAGCCTAGTGGCAGCCAACGAGATGTTCACGGAGCAGGGCGTGTCCGCCCTCGGCGTCATCAACGAGGTAGGCGTACTCAAAGGCGTCGTGTCGCGCACGGACATTCTTCACGCCGCAGTGTTCAGCCACGGCGTCACATTTCGCGTTCCGGACCGCCCCGTCGAGGAGATCATGCAATCACCGGCCCTTCAGGTTTCGACCGAAGCGCCACTGGCACAGGCTGCCAAGCTCATGCTGAAGAACCACGTTCACCGCGTCTTCGTGACCAAGGACGGCATGCCCAAGGGCGTAGTCTCCACACGCGATCTGATGCGGGCGGTTCGAGAGAAGCGAATCAAGACGCCGATCTCCGAGATCGCCTCGGGCTCGGTGGTGAAGATCAGAGCCGAGGACCCCATCGCGATGGCGGTCGACCGCCTCGACGTCTCCAACAAGCAAGGCCTCGTCGTGGTGGAAGGAGATTTCCCCGTCGGCATTTTCGACCAGGCCTGCGCTTTGGAAGCGCGCCGCCTGCCGCCGAGCACCGCGGTTGAACACGCGATGAACGTTCGCGTTCTGATCTTGCCCGCCGCCATGGGCCTCGGCCGAGCCGCGGAGCAAGCCTTGGGAATGAACGTTCGCCGCATTTTGATCGAGGATGATCGCGGAGTGACCGGGATCGTCGGCGGGCTCGATTTCGCACGGGTCATGAGCTGAGTCGGCCAGGTTTCCAGCCGTTGGCCCTTAGCTCGCCTGGGGACGGCTACAGCCACTTTTGGATATGCATGCCCAAGGCTGCCGGCCTTAGCGGGCTTCGGTCCCTTGGCCTGACGCGGAATCTGAGCTCGTGGCCGCCGCTCGCTCTTACGGTGAAAGCGCCTTTCCAGGTGCTCCGCTCTTCTGCGTCCTCTGATTCGAAGGGGACTACCATTCTAGAGGAGTGATCTTGAAGGCGGCTGCCGTAGCTTACGACGGCTTCGACTACTAGCTCCCGTGCGTCCAACCCGGGGTGATGAAGCGAAAGCTCGGCCGTCACCGTCGTGCCGACGACCAGCTCGTCCGCACTCAAGCCGCCAAAGCGGACACTTTCCATCGCGATTTCGTTCCAGTGATTGCGGATCGCCTCCGCCAAATCCGCCAGAGCGAATAGCGGGCGATAGTTCGAGTCGCGAAGAGCGACCGCGTCCTGCATGGCTGGCTCGTAGAAGTTGTCCGCGTAGTCGGTGACCATCCGGCGCGCGGAGAACCTGGGAATGATGCTGGACATGCTGGCCTTCATCTTCTCCACCCAGGCCACCGGGACCCCTTCGGAGTTTCGGTCATGGTAGGTTGGTAGAATCTCGCCTTCGAGGAGTGCCATGGTCACAGCACGGTCGTAAGCGCTGGGGTCGTGAATCGAGGTGTCCGGCAGGTCGATGACCCAGCCGTTGTCCTCGGCGTAGCCTTCGAGCCACCAGCCGTCATCGACGCTCAGGTTCAGACAGCCATTAATCGCGGCCTTCATGCCCGAGGTTCCGCTTGCCTCGAGAGGACGGGTCGGTGTGTTCAACCAGACGTCGCATCCGGCGACCATTCGGCGCGCTGAGTCGATCGAGTAATCCTCCATGAAGATCACACGCCCAGCGAGGTCGGGGTGCTTCGTCGCCTGATAGACCCGCTGCAGCAGCGCCTGCCCGTGGCCGTCGGCTGGATGCGCCTTGCCCGCGTAGATGATCGTGGCGCCTGGGTTGCCATTGAGCAGCTTGGCAAGCCGCTCTGGCTCGGTCAGGAGCAGGTCGGCGCGCTTGTACGGCGCAAACCGTCGAGCAAAGCCGATGAACATTCGATCTTGGTCGAGCCTCGAGAGAATGTCGCGGAGCAAGGAGAGGTCTTCACGTCGGCGAGTCCAGGTCTCGGTGAGGTGCTCTTTGAGCCAGTCGATGTAGTCCGCGCGGAGGTCGCGATGAGTCGCCCAGATCTCGGCAGGATCGTGGTTACGCAACCACTGCCAACAATGGGGATCCTCGATCTGATTTCGCCAGTCGTGTCCCATTTGCCGTTCCATCAGCCGCTGCCAGCGAGGCGCGAGCCAAGTCGAAACGTGCACGCCGTTGGTGATGCTCGCGCACGGCACGTCATCGGGGTCGTCGAACTCCGGGAAGAATTGGAGGAACATGTCCCGCGCGACTTCGCCGTGCTTGGCGCTGACGCCGTTGATGCGCCCCGCGTTTCGCACGGCTAGCGCGGTCGTTCCGAACTTGTTGTCTGCGTCATCCGGCGTATTGCCCATCGCCATCAATCGGGGCCAATCCATGCGGAGCACGTGCTCGAAGCGCGTCAAGTACGGGCGGACCATCTCTTCGGGGAAGTGGTCATGTCCGGCCGGCACCGGCGTATGCGTGGTGAAAACGGTCGTGTTGCGGATGTACTCGAACGCCTCCTGGGACCGGAGCCCGTGTCTCTTGATCAGGTGGGCTGCGCGCGCGAGGAGCAGGAAGGCGCTGTGGCCTTCGTTCATGTGAAAAACGTCCGGTTCGATGTCGAGCTCGGTGAGCAGTTGATAGCCCCCGAGGCCCAGGATTATTTCCTGCCGGAGTCGGTGCACGGTGTCCCCGCCGTACAGGCGATTGGTGATCGCTCGGTCCTCTGGTCGGTTCTCCGGCAGGTTGGTGTCGAGCAGGTACAGTGGCACACGCCCGACCTTGAGTTGCCACGCCCGAACTTGCACCGGGCCGGTTGGCAGCGGCACCGTGACGCGCAGCGGCGAGTACCGTCCTACCATGACTGGCTCGAACGGGGCGTTCTCGAAGTTGTTCGTGTCGCCTAGGTGCTCCTGGTGGCCGTCACGGTCGATGATCTGGTGGAAGTACCCGTCGTGGTAGGCAAGGCCGACCGCGCAAAGGGGGAGGTTCATGTCGCTTGCGGCCTTGAGATGATCCCCAGCTAGAATTCCAAGGCCACCAGAGTACAGCTTCAAAAAACCGGCGAGGCCAAACTCCATGCAGAAGTAGGCGATGCGTGGGTCCTGTGTTTGGGTCGACTCGACCATTTCTTGATGAAATCGCCCAACGTCGGCAACGTAGCCGGGGTCGTCGGCCAAGGCCATGAGCCGGCTGGGCGTCACCTGGTCGAGGAGCGCGTGTGGGTTCTCCTCGACTTGGAACCAGAGGACGGGATCGATTCGCTTGAAGAGCGCAGCAACCTCGGGGTGCCAACGCCACCAGAGGTTGGCGGCGATTGCCTTCAGAGGTAGCAGCTCGGGCGGAAGCGCGTTCGCCACGAGAAAGGTTCGCTTGTAAGGCGCCGCCTCTTCTCCCTCCTCGACGGGAGGCTTCACGAAGAGGCCGAAAACCCCGGAGGAATCGGAGGACACGGCGGGCATCGACGTCACGCTCAAGCGATCCATCGGCAGCTCTTTGCGGCGGGCAGCTCCAGCTGCGAGGGCGCGGGTGTGCGCATCCTCGTAGTGCTCCATGAAGTTGGACCAGTCGGTCAGTGCGGCGGTTCTCAAAGAGACCTCGCGGAGAGCTGCGCGGTCCTTTGCTGGCAGATCGATGAACTCGAGCAGCGCCTTCTTCAGTGACTCAGTGACTTCTGGGGTGGGCACACCTTCGCGCGTGAGAACGCGGACACCCGTACGTTGTCGATCGCCCTGCGCCGCGACCCAGCGGCCGAAGCCAGCACGGTCGGTCGTGACCGCTGGAACACCAAACGCGACGGCTTCGAGCGGCGTGTATCCCCATGGCTCGTAGAACGAGGGGAAGACGCCGAGATCGGCGCCCGGAAGCAGGTCCCAGTACTTCTGACGGATGAACGGGTCAGTGCCGTCGAGATAGATAGGCACATGCACCACGTGCACTGGCGCTCCCGGCGCATTGTCGCAACGGAGCGCGTTGAGCTGATTGGTGATCGGGTCGTTGGGCTCGTCGACCAGATCGTGCGTGCACCGCAGCGGAGCGCCAGCCGAAGCGCCATGGGCTCGATCCCAGAGCTGACGCTTGGGCTCGGCGTGGCCGGCCGGGAGCATCGCGTAGACGAGAATGCGCTTGCCGTCCCGCGACCTGAGCTCTTCGGCGAGCCCGGTCGTCGCGTTGAGGTACACATCCACGCCCTTGTTGGTGTACTCGTAGCGTCCCGCGAGGACGAAAATAAGAGTATTTTCGCGATTATAATGGTCGCCGGTGGTGAGCTCGGCGAGCTGGAAGAGCTCCTCGCGAGCCCGGCCGCGCTGCTCGGGCTCGACCGGCCTGGCGCCGAAGCCGTTCGGCAGGATGACATCGGGCTTTCGGCCTAACAGATGCTCGCACTCCAGGGAAGTGATCTCGCTGACCGTGGTGAAGACATCCGCTTCATGCGCTGCCACCGATTCCATCGAGTGCTTCGACGAAACGTTCAGCTCCTTGGCTGCGACCTCGGGGTCGATGTTCGGCAGCGACTGGTAGAAGTTCGGATCGGCGCGCTGCCCGGCGAGCGAGCGGCCGAGCACCGTGGCGTGAGTCGTGAATACCGTTCCAATTTCGGGCGCAGCGCTTTGCAGGTGTAGAATCGCGCCCGCCGACATCCACTCGTGCGCCTGCACGATCGCCGTGTGTCGCGCGGGAAGCAGGAAGCGGTCGCGGATGTGCTCGATGACCATGCCCGCGCCATGGGCAAACAAAACCGGATCGTAGTAGTCCCAGGCTCCAAACAGGGAGTCGAGCCCATATTGCTCCCAGTAGCGACCGAGGATCTCGTCCTTGCGCTGGTACAGGCGCGACTGGTTGATCAGCAGACAACGCGGTTCACCAGGTACCAACCAGCGCCCCATATCCACGCCTACCTCGTGGTCTTGTAGCGACTCTGCAAGCTTCCGATCCCAGATGTCGGGTCGAAACTCAGGCGCAACGCCTTCGCTCCGTGGGACGTCCGGTCCGATCGTGATGTATCCATCTTCGCCGTGGCGTTCATGCACCTCCCGGACGCGGCTTGCCAGCACGGTGTGGATGCCACCAACCATGTTGCAGACCTCCCAGGAGATCTCGAAAAAAACAGCGTTGCTCATAGTCGAATCTGCTTCTCCGCAGGCACTAGCACCGAGAGGTTCAAGTCCTTCAACACATTCATATAGTGGATGAAGGCATCGTAGGGCCCCTCGTAAGGACTAAAGTAGTCGTGCACCTGAGCATCAGACGCTGTTTTCGTCGCCATGTAGTAGAAATGGTCCGAAGTTTGCAGGCGCCGCCAAAGCGCGAGTAAGTGAGAATTATTGCGCTTCCGGATGGCACTGCCCAGGGAATAGATCTCGGCGAGCGCTCGCTGCTGCATGGCGTTGCCCTGCCAGGCGCTGGTGTCGCGCGCCTCATCGGCCCAGGAAACCGTTCGGTGAAACGCGAGCTCTCCGAGCGCCGGATAACGGTCGATCACCTGGCTCGGCGTGAGGATGTCCCATTGGGGATGCGTGAAGAGGAGGTCCGGAAGCTGTTCGAGGAAATCGAAGATTCCGGTTTCCTTCCACTGATGCTCGCCGAAGGTTTCATAGTCCATGAATAGATTGACCACGTCGCCCACCCCACTGTGATCGTGGACCCATCCGGCAAATTTCTCCGCCGTCAACGGGTAACCGGGCCAGGTCTCGTTCGAGAAACGGTAAGCGATGTCGTCCGAGAGCTTGTAGTTCTTCGTGAGCAGCTTCATGTCCCGGCCGGCCACTCGGTAGACGAAGTTCGGGCTCCGCCAATCGAGAACGTCGTCCGCGCCCTCGATGATCATTGCGTCGAAGCCCTGATCGGCTATGAACCGTCCAATTTCGTCGTTGTAGATGAGCTCGGTATTTCGGAAGACGCGCGGCACTTGCCCGAACTCCGACTTGATGAGCTTCAGCTCCATGTCGATCTGCTCGCGGTATTCCTCTTTGTCATAGAGGGCAGCCAGGCTGTGATAGTAGGTTTCCCCAATGAACTCGACCGCGCCGGTCTTGGCGAGTCGCAGGAAGCTGTCGAGGACCTCCGGCGCGTAGAGCTTCATCTGCTCGATCGCCACGCCCGTCACTGCATATGAAACGCAAAAGCGGCCGTCCGTTTTTTCGATGAGACGGAGCATCGACTCGTTCGCCGGCAGGTAGCACTTGTTGGCCACCTTACGCAGAACATCGGCGTTGAGCTTCTCATCGAAGTACTCGTGGTCGCGACCGACTTGAAGCGCACCGTAAGGCTTCACGCGATACGGTTGGTGCACTTCAAAATAGAAACAGACCGACGGCATCGTTCACCTCATCCGTGTAGGACGGATTCGTAGATTGGAATGAGCGTCTCGGCGGCTGCATCCCAGTGGATGTGCCGGATCTCTTCGCGTGCACGCTCGATGATGGTCCGCCTCAGCTCAGGGTGCTCCAAGAGCCCTACGATTTGGCTCGCCATCTTGTCGACATCCCAGAAGTCGACTTTGAGCGCGTGGCGAAGCACCTCGGACACGCCGGACTGCTTCGACACGATGACAGGTCGGTCGTAGCTCATCGCTTCCAACGGCGCGATGCCAAAAGGCTCCGAGACCGACGGCATGACATACACGTCGGCAGTCGAAAACGTGCGCTCCAGCTCCGCGCCACGGACGAAACCTGGGAAACGGAACGATTCGGTGATGCCCAGGTCATCCACCATCTCCCTCATCCGGGGAAGCATGTCGCCGGAGCCCGCCATGACGAAAACTGCGTCGGGAACGTGCTCGAGAACCTTCGCTGCGGCCTGGACGAAGTACTCCGGCCCCTTCTGGAAGGTCACCCGGCCCAGGAAGAGAACGACCGGCCCCTTGGAGCTCCGTTGCTCCGCATAGGCTTCGACTGTTTCGCGTGTGTAGACGCCGTTGTGCACCACCGAAATCTTGTCCAGAGGCGTGCCGTGGACGCGGTTGATCAAGCCACGCGTGTAGTAGCTGACCGCGATGACGCGCGTGGCCGCTTCAAGGCCAAGACGCTCGACCGACACGATGTTTTGATTGGCCCCGTGACCTGCCCGGTCGTATTCGAGGCTGTGCACGTGAACGAAGAGCGGCGCTCCCGCCCGGCGCGCGATTTCGACCCCGGCTGGAAAGGTCATCCAGTCGTGCGCATGCACCAGGTCGTACTTCCGCCCCTCGACGCGCCGCGTTGCCGCCATGGCGTATCGGGCCACCTCCGAAAACAGATCGTCCCCGTAGTGCGCTCCGGACGCGTTCGCTTCGGCATACGAAACGTCGTCTCCGGGAATGTGACCGTGTGCGAGCTGCCTGGACCCGCTGGGCGGACCCGGCAAGGGATGCCCGATTCTCGACGCCAGGATCTCCGGAATGGCGCTTTCGTCTAGGGCGCCCGTCCTGATGAGGTCCCGGTAGGTTTTCTCGTCCAGATACGGTTTCAGCATCGCCGGCACGCGGATCATCTCCACCCCGCCCCGACCCCTTGGCGCGGCCTGCGCCTGTGCGGCCGCCGCGGCGGCGATGAATATCGGGTCGGTCGCAAGCGAGGGCTGCGCAGCCAACAACTGTCTGAGCCGTTGGGGCAAGTCGACTGGTCCGTGGACGGGGGCCTGAGTCGGGGCCAGAGGCGTTGATTCCGCTGACGCCGCGCCCAAGAGCTGCATGTGTGGAGCGTCCTCTTCACCGAACAGCTTCGGGACGAGGAAGTCGATGTCGATGCCCCGGCTCGCGAGCGCAGTCGTCAGTCCTTCGCAAGCCGTCCCGAGCCCGCCGCTAATGTGGGGAGGATACTCCCAGCCGAGCATCAAGATCTTCATGGGCTCGCCATCTTCGCGACCCGGAGCACCTCTGAGACGCTCCAGGCTTGTGCCGGTGTGCCTCCGGGTCGGTGGGGCGCGTCTCCATCGAAGACCTCGCCGATTTGTCCGATGCAGCCTTCCGTCCTCAGATGAGCACAAAGTGAGGCCAGGACGGGCATCATTTCCTCAGTGGCAGCCTCAGGGCCTTCGATGGCCTCGACCGCATCGGCGTAGAGGCCGAGAAGCCAGGGCCAGACCGTTCCTTGATGGTAGGCCCGGTCTCGCTCCGCCTGCCCGCCGCGGTAAAACGGCTTATAGCATGGGTCGTCGGGCGAAAGCGTTCGCAAGCCAACCGGTGTGAGTAGCTTGTCGCGCACGACCGCTAGGGCCTGCCTTTTTCGGGCCATGTCGATGGGTACGCCGGGCAGGACGAGTGCCCAAAGTTGATTGGGTCGTAGCTGTCGGTCAGGGTGGTGTCCGTCGTGCGTGTCGGTCAAGAAGCCCTGATCTTGAAGCCAAAACTTTTCCTCGAAATGATCGGATAGTTTCTTCGCGGTTTCGTTCCACTTTGCCACGAAGTCCGGGCGCAGTTTCTTGGCCCATCGAAGCGCGGTGGTCAGGCCCGACAACCAGAGGGCATTGAGGTCGACCGCGTAGCCTTGACGCGGGGTCACCGGCCAACCATCCACGAGCGCATCCATCCAGGTGAGCGCCCAGGGCCCGTGATCGACGAAGAGAAAGCCCTGTGGGTCGACGTGGACCCGCGGGTCTGCACGTTCCCCGATTCGGTCGATCAGGTCGAGGCAGGCCTCCTGGAGTGCTCTGATTCGGCGGCTGCGCGTTCGCTTTGCGGTGAGGGCCGTGGCTCGGATGAAGAGAAGCGAAGCATCGATCGATTCCGAGTTCGAAGGGACATCACCGCTTTGGGGAATGTTGGGCACCAGACCGTTTTCGAGGCGATCAGCGAGCGATTCGAGTATCGCCAGCGCCTCGTCGACCTTGTTCCGGGCCAGGCAGAGGCCGGGCAGGGCGATCAAGGAATCTCGACTCCATTCGCCGAACCAGGGATAGCCGGCGATGATGCCTTTGCGATTGCCCCTGAGCTCGACCAGGTACGCGTCGGCCGCGTCATCGAGCTCCTGCACGAAAGAGCGCCGTGAACCGAGCACCGAGCTGAGCACCTGCGGCTCGTGGCTGGCGGCGGCGGTGGTTCCGAGCCGAATGCAAAATGCCCCATCTTCCTCGATATTCAGGCAAAATTCACCCGGCGTGAAGAGGTCTTCCGCATCGGGGTAGCCACGCTCGCGTTCCCACTCGTAGTGCACGCCTTCGTACCAGTGGCCGTCGGGGCGAAATGTACCAGGGGCACCATGCAGACTCATGATGAGAGCCGGCACGTTCTTGTAGGGTTGCATGACCACGCGAAGCGACCTGCCCTCCTCGATCTCGAGCTCCCCGTTCAGGAACGGGTTGGCAAAGGTCAGCTGGTGTAGTGGACGGCAGCGGATCAGAGGACGAAGCCTGAGGTCTGCGGGACCGGTCAGCCCCTCGATCGTGTATCGGATCCAGACCGCGTCGGCGTCGTCCTCGAGCCAGAGCTCACGCGTCATCGTGAGATCGCCGAGCTGGTAGGTCCAGCGCGGCAGCGGCTCGAAGCGGCTCAGATAGTCGACCCCGTTCGGCTCGACCGAATTGCCCCAATTGTAGCTGTGCAGTGCGAATCTCTGCTCACCGATCGTGAGCCACTCCTCCACCTCGGCGACCATGTTCAGCGGCCCGCCAACCCCAGGCTCCCGAACCGTGAGAAGCCCGTGGTACTTGCGGCGTGGGCAGCGATCGATCGTGCCGATCGCAAACGAACCGACGGTGTTGACGCTCAGCCACTCGGCAGCCGGACTGATCGCAGTGGCCGCAGCACTGCTCTCGTCTACACTTTCAGGCGCCTTGCTCAGAAGGCGCAACCCCGACGCGCTGTCGGAGCGAGATGGGAACCAACTTGGCAGAATCACCGTAATCTCCCCTTAGACCCAAATCCGCACCGGGTCGAAAGCACGTCCCAAGCAGGAGCCGTGCCAAAGCCTTGCGTGCCAAGGCCTGCTTTTCCATCACAATTGATCAACATCTTCACTAGGTCGGCGCAACATCTGCATGTGCGCCGTCGGCAAGCGCAACCGCTGCGCGGGGCCTCATGCCCGGGTCTCGCGCCAGGCGCGCTCTAGGGCCTCTTGGTCGCCTGGGTGGGCGATCGAAACGAGCAACTGGGCCCGCTCGTTGAGCGTCTTACCGTACAGGTCGACGGAGCCGTTCTCCGTAATGACGAACCGAACGTGTGCCCGTGTGGTGACCACTCCGGCGCCCGGCCGCAGGGTCGGCACGATCCGAGGGGCACCGTTTCGAGTGCGGCTCGTCAGGGCGATGATGGGCTTGCCCCGTTCCGAGGTCATCGCGCCGCGAATGAAGTCCATCTGGCCGCCGACTCCCGAGATGACGCGATGGCCGATCGAGTCGGCACAGACCTGCCCCGTCAGGTCGACTTCGACCGCGGAGTTGATCGCGGTCACCTTGGGGTTCTGGTTGATGACCGAGACCCGGTTGACGTAGCCGATGTCGTACTGAGTGATGCTAGGATTGTCGTCGATGTAATCATATACACGCTGCGTTCCGACGATGAAACCCGACACAGTGCGCCCTGGGTGGATGACTTTCCGGCTGTTGTCAACCGCACCGCATTCGAGCAGGGGAAGCAAACCGTCGGACCACATTTCGGTGTGTACTCCCAGATGGCGATGACCTTTGAGTGAGGCGAGGACAGCGTCCGGCACCGCTCCGATCCCCATCTGCAGAGTGGCACCATCTTCGACGAGCGCCGCCGCATGATGACCGATCGCCTGTTCTTCGTCGCTTGGCGTCGCGGCCGGGACCTCGGGGAGGGGCTCGTCGTGCTCGACCAGCCAATCGAGTTGGTCGATGTGGACGAAGCCGTCACCATGGACACGTGGCATGTGACGATTGACCTGGGCGATCACAATCTTGGCAGAGTCGACCGCAGCTCTGGCCACGTCCACCGAAACACCGAGGCTGCAGTACCCGCGCTTATCGGGGGGCGAGACCTGAACCAGGGCCACGTCGATCGCCCGGCGCCCCGATCGGAACAACTGTGGGATCTCCGAGAGGAAACAGGGCAAGTAGTCGACCCGGTCGCCATCGAGTTGGCCACGCATGTTTGGCCCGACGAACAGGTTCGCCACGCGAAACGAACGGGCGTATTCCGGCCTGGCATAGGCGGCCTCGCCGGAGGTGTGAAGGTGGATCAGCTCGACGTCGTGCAGGCGGCTCGCATCTCGGACGAGCGCGTCCACCAGGGCCGTAGGGGTTGCCGCGCCGCCGTGAACGAACACGCGCTGATTGGAATTGATGTGGTTGACCGCTTGATCAGCGGTGCAGAGCTTCGACATCTTACCTTGTCTATTCCGGGTCGTGTGGGAGTTCGGGTTCGGTTTGGGGCTCGGGTTCTGGCTCCGGCTCCGGGCCGGCTGCTGGGCGACGCCGTTCGAGATCGACTTCGAGGAACGGGTACGTATCGATGGGTGTGAGCGGCCCCGAGGTCTTGTCGACGTTGCCCGTTGGCGGCTCCACTTTCTGCGCTGGTTCGTAGGCTTCCTCTTGGGCCACTTCGGTGCCTTGGCCACCGCGCACACGACCGCTTGCGCAGGCAGAGGGCAGGGCCATGAGGAACCCGACGAGGAACACGATGCGAGGTGGTGAGCTCATGGCACCTCCGGGCTGCGTTCGTCGGGCGTCAAGCCTGGTGTCACATTCAGCAAGCCGTGGCACTGGCTGCAGGTGAACAAGAGGCGCCCGAAGATCTCGGCTTGCCCAAGTGTGGTTGGCCTTCCCTCTATGGGCTCGCCTGGCTTTCGCACGTATTCGTCTTCTCGTGCTTTGCCTTCGACAGCCGCGGCGAATGCGAGGTCGTGAACTTCGTATGCGAGGCGGGTCGTGCCAGGAGGGTTCTCGCTGTTGGGGTCTTTCGGCCCGTGCAGCGGCGACTCGGCGAGCATGCCGGCCGCCGCTTGGAACGCCGACGTGGAGTCGCTGAGCAAAGCCTCCCACATCCGCTCGACCGCCCAGTAGTGGCGCCGCATGTGCATCTTCAGGTCTTCGCCGCCAGGCATCGGATCGAGCTTGATCGGGGGCCCCCGGTCGAGTGCATGGTGGCATTGACCGCACGCGTTCGATAGCCTGGCAAACGCCATGCTCGCCTCCTCGAGGTCCCCGGCCTCTCGCACCTCGGTGGCGAGCTCGCGGGTGATCCGGGCGTACTCCTTGCCTTCCTTCGGAAAGGGGACGTGCTCCATGAAAAACGCGAGCTTACGCATCGACTGACGAGCGACGGGGAGGTCGCCGCGGATTAGAGCGTTTCGCGCGACGAACGACAGCGCGCCATGATCCTGCATAACTTTCTCGAAGCCGGCTGGCATCTCCCCGTCGTCGGACGCGCGCTTCGGCTCGCAGTCGCAACCACTTCCGAGCCCAACCGCCAACCCCATCGCAATGAGCCGCCCCATCATCACGCCCCTATCATGCGCCGTCCGCGCGCTCATTCAAGGTGCTGCGCCCTTAAGCGTCGTCGTGGGTGAGAAGCAAGGGAACTTTGCTGTCGTGAAGAAGCCGCCTCGCCACACTGCCGATCAGGAGACGCTCGATGCCACTCTTGCCCGTCGTGCCCGCGCAGATCAGTGTCGCGTCCACGTCTTCGGCAACCCTGAGAAGACCCTCGGCGGGGTCCCCTGTCACTAGGTGGGTTTCGATGTCTTTCGCGTCGCCCGGAAACAGCTCCCTGGATTCCGCCTCGAGCATCTCCTCGAGCCCCAGGTGGAGCGCCTCGCGACGCTTTTCGGCCGCCTCTCCGACCACCGCGCCACGGTCGGTGTATTCCCCCCAGACGTCGAGATAGCTGTGCACCATGTGCAGCGGTCCGCCGAAGATCTGGTGAATCGCGCCGGCAACCTCGGCGGCGCGCTTGGATGGAGCCGAGAAATCGTATGCAATGACGGTCGAGCGCGGCATCTTGTCGCCATCGGGCGGGATGACGATGATCGGCGTATGGACTGTTTTGATGACTCGCTCGGTCACGCTGCCATACATGAGCTTGGACACGCCGGTTCGACCATGCGTCCCGACGACGACTAGGTCTACGTCGTGTTCCTTGGCATAGTCGCGGATCACTTCGTGCACCGTTCCTTCGCGGATCACGGTGAAGTACTCCACGCCGGCGGCCGCGAGGCCTTTGGCCTGCTCATCGAGGGCATCCTGTGAGTCGTTGAGGATGCGCGTGACCGCCTCCGGGCCGGGACTGTACGATAGGTCCATCAGCAGATAGGTCGGAATGACGGGGGTGTGCAAAAGGTGGAGCCTGGCCGAGCAGCGCCTGGCGAGCTCGGTGGCGTAGGTGACCGCGTGCTGCGCGTTCTTTGAGAAATCAGTGGGGACAAGGATCTGTTTGATTTGCATTTGGCGTGTTCCGTCCTCTCGATCGGGGGCTGGCTAGCCTCCGAACGGGTCGCTGGGGATGAGGTGGTCCCTAAGGAGCTTCTCGTTCACGTACTCGCGCTCTTCCTGCTCGATGTCGACCCGCAACATCTCGCTGAGCCTCGTTACGCTCAAAACGAGGCCATCGGTCGAGCTGGCTTCTCGGATTGCGTCTACCAGAAGGTCGAGCTCTCGGCGTTGTTCAGCATGCTCGGCGTGTAGGTGGCGGGCCCGTTCCGGGCCGAACCCGTCGGCTTCTTCGATGGCAGGCACCATGTGAGCCTCCTCGAAGTTCATATGGAGCTCGAGAATACCGCGGAGGGCATATGCAGCGCGCTTGACCTGAGCTGCATCGACACCCCCCTCACCGAGCTTGGCAACTCCTGCTTCGAGCTCGGAAAGCATCTGCTCGATTTCCCGGTGCTGGCTCAGCACCTTTCGACGAACTTCGGAAGGCATTAAGGCTTCGTCGCTCATCTCGTCCTCCTGTACGGCATTGCTAGCTCGAGGCGGTGCAAGGACCGCGCCAATGGTTTAGCAGCATTTCTCCTCTGCCGGCACGCAAGTTCTGCGCCCGATCGGAAACATTCGCAGAACCTGCGTCATTTTGGCTATGCTCACTGCGCGAAAGCCGTGTCTCTCGTCTGGCACGAAGCTTGATAGTGACTTGAGAGCGAGGGGTACGATCATGGACCAGCCAAAAACCATTCTCGTCGGTACCGATTTCTCCGACATCTCGGACGAGGCACTTCGGGCTGCCGCCCTCTATGCCAAGACCTTCAAATCCCGCGTGCTCGTCACCCATGTGTTCGACCCCACGCCCAACGTTCCTCCCGTGGTCTGGTCACGCCCGGACCTACTCGAGCGGAGCATTCGAATCGAAATCGAGGATGCAATTCGCGACACTCTCACGGGCAAGACAGCCGAGCTGCTCCAAGGGGTTCCGGAGGTGGAGCTGAGCGTGATTCAGCATCCTTCGCCGGGTCGAGCCCTGGTCGAAATGGCCGAGGACGAGGGGGTCGACCTCCTCATTCTCGGCTCTCATGGTCGAAGCGGCCTGTCCCGCGCGTTCCTCGGAAGTGTCGCAGAACGGGTCGTCCGCCATGCACCCTGTCCCGTCTTGGTGGTGCGCGGCCGATGTGACAACAAGCCGAAGGATGGAGAGTAGCCCGTGTCATTGATTCCACGTTTGGTTGTGGCGTACGACTTTTCAGACCCAGCGCGACGAGCCTTCGAGCTCGGCGTGTTCATGGGCCGTCAGCTCAATGCGGAGGTCCACATCGTGACGGTGCTCGACTCGAGCGAAACCAAAGCCCCGAATGCGAGCAACGAGCTCGAAGACCTCCGCCAGCTGCTAGAGATGCGGACCTGTGGGACCGTCAGGGCGGACGACCTTCAAATCCAGTGTCATGCCGTGGCCGGGCATCCAGCCGACGCGGTCGTGGCCTTGGCTCGTGAGATCGACGCGCCGCTCATCATCTGCGGTACCACTGGGAAGGGCGCAGTCGCCCGAACCTTGCTTGGAAGCGTGTCGCACGAGCTCGTCCACAAGAGCGGCGCGATCGTGATGTCGGTACCCTGACGCCGAGGCTTCAGCGGCTCGGCCCGACGAAGGGCGCTCCGACGACACGGCTGGCCTTCCGGTCGTCCCGGCCCTCCATGGAGATGCTGAGCTTCAATTCGAGGCCAGGGCTCATCTGGTCTTCTGGAAGGATGGCGAGAATCGGCAGGTAGGTGCTGGCGAGCGATTCGAGCTCGATGCGCTTCTGAGGAATGATGTACTCGATGCCGCTTTCGGACTCTGGCTCGATGATGAAGGTCTGCTCGTCGCCGGTCTTGTTGACGAGATGCACCCGCAGAGAGTTCCGCACCTTGCCATCGACGACCATGAACGGGGCCCCCTCGAGGCGAAGCACGTTGGCTTCGAACGCGGAGCTTTGCGAAAATGCAAGCGTAGCGCCGAGCAGCCAAAGCGCGACGATCCCCCCGTAGAAGAACAGGCGAGGCCTTCCGAAGTGTTTGGGCTTGCCTTCGAGTCCATTGAGCGAGTCGTAGCGAACCAGACCCTCCGGTCGGCCGACTTTGGTCATGATTTCATCGCAGGCGTCGACGCAAGCCGCACAACCGATGCATTCCATCTGCAGCCCATTGCGGATGTCGATGCCGGTCGGGCAGACGACGACGCAGCGTTTGCAGTCCACGCAGTCGCCGTTGCTCGGATCGCTGGCCTTGCCCCGCGGTTCGCCTCGGTTGAAGTCGTAGCCGATGACCATCGTGTCTCGATCCGTCATGGCCGACTGGAGACGGCCGTAGGGACAAATGATCAGACAGAGCTGCTCGCGGAACCAACTGAAGTTGAAATAGAGGATGGCCGACATCACGACCACCCAGGTAAAGGCGGTCGGATGCTCGGCGGGGCTGCTCTGCACCATCTCGAGGAGCGACGGAAGTGAGACGAAGTAGCTGACGAACACGTGCGAGAGCAGAAGCGCTAGCACGATGTACACGGCGTGCTTGAGCAGCTTGCGCCAGACTTTGTCGAAGCTGAGACCGGCGGCGTTGCGCCGCATCCGCTGGGCTCTCGGCCCTTCTATCAGACGCTCGATACGTCGAAACACCCCTTCGAGAAAGACCGTGTGCGGGCAGGCGTAGCCGCACCATAAGCGCCCCTTGACCGCAGTGACGATCAGAAGGGCCAGGCCCACGCCGCTCAGCAGGAAGAACACGAGCCAGAAGTCCTGCGCGTTGAACACGGCACCGAACAAGTAGAAACGCCGGTTTACGATATCGAGAAAGACCGCCGGGTGTCCTCCGATCTTGATGAAGGGCAACAGAACGTAGATCGCGATCAGGACTGTGAAGATCGTGTATCGGAGGCGCGTGAACCGGCCTTTCACATCGGCTGGATGCACGTAGTTGCGACTGCCGTCGGAACGCAATGAGCTTGCAGGTTCTTCAACGACGGGCAGCTTTATGGTCATCCTCGGCTGTCTTTAGGGTCGGAAGTCCATCCGGCAAGCTGGCCTCAGGGTTCCCAGAGCTTTGCGTTCTCTTCGACAGGCTTGCCGCCCTCGACCTTCGTGTTCCGCAGGGTCAGCACATAGGCGACGACTTGGTTCACGCCTTGCTCGCCTAGGATAGGCGCCCAAGGAGGCATTCCTTTCTCCGCGATGCCGTTGGTGACGATCGCGTGGATGTCGGTGGGCGCGCCTCCGTGCACCCAATACTCGTCGGTGAGGTTGGAGCCGAGGCCGACGCGTCCCTGAGCCTGCGTATCGTGGCAGGCGACGCATTGCGCCATGAAGGTTGCCTGACCGGCGGCCACCGCGGTTGCGTCCATCGAGAGTGCGTCGAGGGACTCGTCGGTGACGATGCTGCGCTCCGCTTCTGCGGCAGCCACTGCATCGGCATAGATCTCGGGTTGCAGCTTCCCAATGTCGTACACGTGGTAGTTGAACCAGTAGACCAGCCCGAAGGCGACCGCCCCGTAGAATGTGAGCAGCCACCAGATCGGCAGGTTGTTGTCGGCTTCCTCGATGCCGTCATAGACGTGCAGGATCTCGCCTTGGATCTCGTCGGTTCGTTTTTCATCACTCATGTGGTACCTCCGACTCCTTTTGGAGCGGAATGCGTGCGTATTCGTCCGCCTTGGATTTCTTCATCCGCATGACGCTAACGATGACGACAAGAAACACGATGAAGAACAAAGCCAGTGCGAGCAGCGGATAGAGCAGCACGGGGCTTCGTTCGAAGAATTCGGCGGCAAGTCGACTCATTTCGCCACCTCTTTCGCTTCGACCGCGGCGAGGGCTTCGCTTTCGGGCACACGACCCAAACGTTGCAGGTAGGAGATGAGCGCGACCAATCGGCTATTGACTACGAGCTCGCAGCCCTCGGTTGGCTCGTCGCAGACGGCAACGCCTTCGTCCTTGGCCAGGCCTGCTGCAATCGCAGATGCCGCGGATTGCGCGCTCTGTTCCGCCGTCTGAATTTGATCTGCCCGGTAGGGAACACCGATGTTCCGCATGGCGCGCAGCTTCACCTGCGTGCCAGCGAAGTCGATCGTTTCCGTCGCGAGATGCGCGTAGGGCGGCATGTTCGAGCCTTGCGAAAGCTCACGCGGGTTGATCATGTGCTTGTAGTGCCAGTTGTCGGAATATTTGCCCCCGACCCTCGACAGGTCCGGACCGATGCGCCGGGAGCCCCACTGAAACGGGTGGTCGAAAATCGAGTCGTCCATCGTAGAGACCGCGCCATAGCGAGCGGTTTCCCAGGTGAAAGGGCGAATCATCTGCGAGTGGCAGGTGTAGCAACCTTCCCGAATGAAGACATCGCGGCCTTCGAGCTCGAGCGGCGTGTAGGGAACGTTCTTCGTGGTGCGGATCGTCTCGGGGACGGAGATGATCATCGGAATGATCTCGGCAACGCCGCCGACCAAGATGCCGATGACGACCAGGACGGTGAAGATTCCGGCGCGGCCCTCGATTGCGTGGTGCCAGGAAACCTCCTCGTCCGCGCGATTGCGGATCGACACGGCAATCGCCGCGACTGCCCACATGATCGCAGCGACGGCGAGGATCGTGCTGATCAAGCCGTCGAAGAGGGCTGTCCCGAAGAGCAATGCCATGACGATGATCGACGCCATGACCGGCTGACCGAAGAGAAGCTTCGGCCAGGGGATCTCGCGGGCCCGAGGCTCGGTGACCACTGCAACTTCGACCTCGCCGTCCACGGGGGCTCCGCTCCTAGCGGTTGCGATGAGGTTCCAGGCCATCAAGACAATGCCTGCGAAGTAGAGGAGGCCCGCGATGAGGCGCGCCCAGTACATCGGCCGAATCGCGAGGTAGGTCTCCACGAAATTCGGGTACAGAAGCCCGCCGGTCTCACTGACCGCGCGCCACATCAGGCCCTGTGTAATGCCGGCGACCCACATCGAAATGGCGTAGATGAGGATGCCAACGGTCGCGATCCAGAAATGAAAATTCGCAGCCGAAACGGAGCGAAGCTTCGTGCCGTAGAGCCTCGGAACCAGCCAGTAGAACATGCCGGCTGCCATGAGGCCGTTCCAGCCGAGGGCGCCGCTGTGCACGTGACCGATGATCCAGTCGGTGTAGTGGGCGAGGCCGCTGACGCTCTTGATGCTGAGGAGCGGCCCTTCGAAGGTGCTCATGCCGTAGAAGGTCACGCCGGCGGCGAGGAACTTCAGGACGGGGTCGGTGCGGAGCTTATCCCATGCGCCCCGAAGTGTGAGGAGGCCATTCAACATGCCGCCCCAGCTCGGCGCCCAGAGCATCAAGCTGAAGACCATGCCGAGGCTCTGCGCCCAGTCGGGTAAGGCCGTGTAGAGCAAGTGATGAGGGCCCGCCCAGATGTAGATGAAGACGAGGCCCCAGAAGTGAACGATCGAGAGCCGGTAAGAGAAGACCGGCCGTTCGGCAGCCTTCGGAAGAAAGTAATACATGATGCCGAGAATCGGCGTCGTCAGGAAGAAGGCGACCGCGTTGTGGCCGTACCACCACTGCACGAGCGCATCTTGAACGCCCGCGAACACCGAGTAGCTCTTGAAGATGCTGACCGGGATCTCGAAGCTGTTTACGATGTGCAGCACCGCAACGGTGATGATCGTTGCGATGTAGAACCAGATCGCGACGTACAAATGCTTCTCGCGTCGCTTGGCGAGCGTCCAAAAGAAGTTCACCGCGAAGACGACCCAGATGACGGCGATCGCAATGTCGATCGGCCATTCGAGCTCTGCGTACTCCTTGGCCGCGGTGATGCCGAGTGGGAGGGTGATCGCCGCCGCGACGATGATGAGCTGCCAGCCCCAGAAGTGGATCGACGACAAGATGTTCGACGCGAGGCGCGCTTTGACCAATCGCTGCGTCGAATAGTAGATGCCCGCGAAGAGCATGTTGCCTACGAACGCGAAGATGACGGCGTTGGTGTGCAAAGGCCGCAGACGGCCGAAGGACAAATACGGTGGCAGGTTCGCCGGCCACCAGGCCAACTGCAGCGCGATGACGATCCCCACCAGCATGCCGACGATGCCGAACAGCACCGACGCCCACAAGAACTGGCGGACGACCTTGTCGTTATAAACGATCCGCTGGGTTTCCATACTCGTCCTCTTCCCTCTCCGTCGTTGGGGTCATGGGCTTTTCATCGTCAAGCGGGAGCAGGGCAAGGCGATCGGCCTGATCGAAAGTCCCTTGCCGCACGGTCCACGCGAAGAACGCTACCGCGACGCCAACCAGTATTACGCAAATGAAAATCAGTAAGATCAAGATCTCCATCAGAGCCTCTTTCGCGACAACATCATCACCGTGTACGCGAGCGTGATCAGCGAGCTGAGCGGCATTAGCACAGCTGCGACCCACGGCCGCATCAAACCGGCCAACGCGAGAGATACGGCGACCAGATTGTAAGCAATTGCGAAGGCAAGGATCCGGCGCACGACATGCGCGAGCATGCCGGACGCGCGCAAAACTTGCGCCACCGGGTGCAAGCCCGGGGACACGAAGTAAAAATCACATCGTGAAGCCATGAACGGCCGATTCACTGCAGGTGTGCCCGAGCAGGCGGCCTCTCGCATGGCAACCTGGTCGTTCAAGCCGTCGCCCACGAGCAAAGTCCGTGCCGGGTCGTGCGCCCGGACGTACGCCGCCTTTTGCTCGGGGTTGTGACCGCCGACGCAGATTTCCTCCGCCATGCCCAGGCTCGCGCCGAGGCTCACGACCCGCGAAGGCGAATCCCCGCTCAAGATCGCGAGCTCGTAGCCGTCGCCCACGAGCTTGTCGATTTCCGCCCGGGCGCCGGGGCGCAGTTGCTCGTCGCTCCGGAGGAGGGCGAGGGCTTTGCCATCGATCGAGAAGACCACGTCGCCGTCTTCCGCAGCCACCTTGGCGGCCCAGTCGGGTGAACCCAGCCTCAGCTCTCGACCGTCGGTCCTAGCGCTCGTGCCATACCCGGTTTGCTCGTCGACCTCGAGCTCGATGAAATGTGCCGCCTGGTGCCCTTCGAGGGCGCGCCGGACGGCGACGCTCTTTGGATGCGCGCTTCGTGCTGCCATGTTGTAGAGGAGGGTGATTTGCTCATCCGATAGTGTTTCGAGGGCGACAGGATTGGCGACCTCCAGAGAGCCCGTGGTGAGCGTTCCGGTCTTGTCGAACACGATGTGTTTCACCCCGCGCACCCGATCGAGGAAGTCCCCGACGCGCACGAAGATGCCGGCGCGGCGCAGCTGGGTGAGCACGAGCTCGTAGGCCAAGGGCGCGGCAATTCCGAACGCGCAGGGGCAGGTCACGACCAAGACCGCCGTGCCCACCTCGATCGCGAAGAGCGGCTCCCCGGTTCGCCACCACCAATAGCCGATTCCCGCCGCGGCAAGGGTCACGACGCCAAGCACGTAGAAGCGCGAAAGCTGCGACCACCAAGGTGTGGCCAATGGACCATCGCCCTTGGAAGCCGGGTCCCGACCGAGCAATCCCACGAGCGACGATGAGGCGAAGTCGGTCGTTGCGATCCCAGAAAACGCCCGCTCCCCGACGTTGAAGGCACCGGCCGGGACGACAGCTCCATTGCCAAAGCGGCGCGGGCGACTTTCCCCGTCGATCCAGTCGAGGGAGCAACTCGCTGCCTGGTCGAGTACACGGAGATCCACCGGAACCAAATCGCCGGGCGCGATCAGCAAGCGGTCTCCCTTTTGGATACCGATACAATGCACGATGCGCACGACCCCATCTTTGATCTCCCGTGTCAGCAAGCTCTCGGTGCCGTCGTCGGCGAGAAGTTGGGCGCGATTACGTTCGAGCATGCGTTGCTGAAGCCAGCGGCCGACCAGCATGAGTGCCACGAATACGGTCAGCGTGTCGATGTAGGCGGCCTGTCCGGAGGCAAAGAAGAATGAATAGGTAGAGCCTGCGAAGGCGAGGACGATGCCGAGCGCAATCGGCACGTCCAGGTGCAGGACGCGGCTCCGAACCGCGCGGAAGGCAGACCCGATGAAAACCGAGCCTCCGACGAGAACCGCCAGGACACCGGCCGCGTAGCTGAGCTGGTTGAGCAGCTCGTAGATCGGGCCTTCGCGAAGGCCCAGGTACATCGCAGCGCCAAAGAGCATCACGTTTGCCGCGAGCGCGGCACAGATGCCGACGCGCATGAGCAGGTCGTCCGAAGCCCTGGCGCCGGTCGATCGGGCGGGGCCGAGAAGGTATCCGAGGTCCTCCACCGAATCGACCCAATCGGAAAGCGGAAACTCCGGCGAGACGCGGAGCTCGACGCGGCCGAGCGCGGGGTTGATCGACATGAGGCCGGTTCGTGTGCCTCCATGGCGTCTGAAGAGCTCCTCGATCAGCCAGACGCAGGCAGCACAGTGGATTCCTTGAATGTCGAGCGCGACGCGGCTGACCCCAGACTCTCCGGCCCGCTCTTCTTCGATGAGCTCAAGCCATTTGTGGTCGATTCGGCGGGACTCGAGATCTGCCGGAGGAAGGCCCGGTCCGCGGCGCAGGTCGTAGTAGCGCGTCAGCCCGGCGTTGGTGAGGATCCCGTGGACGGCGCGGCAACCGCGACAGCAGTATGGTGCAAAGCTCTCGTTCACCATCGGCTGCGCGCAGTGAACGCAGCGCGGCACCGCCGGCATCGAGTGCGCCGCAGGAACTTCGCAGACGACTGGCTCCGGCGCGGTCACGGTGAGTGGGAATGCTGATGATGCGCCTCGTGGCCGGCCTCGTCGCCTGCAGGTGCATGGCACGAGGAAGGATCTCCGGTGCGCAAGGCATGCACGGGCCGGATCACGAACAGAATCGCGCCGAGCCCGAGGACGAGCGCGAGGATGCGCGAGGTCGCCGGTCGCGGCCGACGTGCAAAGCGTTCGAAGAGCCAGGTGGCACCGATCAGGCCGACCCCGCTCACCAGGGCGAACGCGAACATGCTCAGAGAGCCGAGGACCAAGGAGCCGGTCGATGCAGCGATCAAGACCGCCGCCGCCAAGGCCCCGCAGGGAAGCAGGGCCGTGCCGAGGCCAACGAAAAACGGATGGCGTCCGAGGCCGCCGATGGCGCGGGAAACGACTGAAGGCGTGGGCTCATCTCGCTTGCGCCGGAGGGTGACCAGCGGTTGGCTGGGTTGGCGCCAAAGGCGAAGTGCCGCCAAGCCCAGACCGAGAGCCAGCGACCAGCTCAGGAGCGCGCTGCCCCATGCCTGAGGAAGGCTCACCGCAGTCACACCGCCAATTGCGCCGGCCACGGCGCCGAGCAGCGAGTAGCTTACGAAGCGGCCGAGC
Organism: uncultured delta proteobacterium; assembly: GCA_963699755.1. Taxonomy (GTDB): domain Bacteria; phylum Myxococcota_A; class Polyangia; order Polyangiales; family Houyiibacteriaceae; genus SG8-38. The sequence continues at coordinate 241,711 of CAVOVB010000007.1, read as the reverse complement.
TGATAGCGCGTTTGTCCGGACGCGCCAGGCTGTCCACTGCACGCGTATGCAGCCAGGGGCCCACACATCGCAGTGCAATGGGGAACCGATGCAAGGCCGGCGGCAGCCCCCGCGATTACCGCTGTCCACATGGCGTTTCCGTAGGGTCGATCATCGAAAGGGTCACGCCGCGAAGAGCCTGGGGACGCGGCGCAAGCTCAGTTATAGCCGAATACGCAGATATTGCGCATCGCTCGGTCAGGCCTCGAGAAAATACGATGGATCGTGGGTCAGCGGGTGCTATCTCCAACACCGATGAGCACCGGACAACGCAGGATGGTCCCGCGCGAGCACGGCGCCTATGCGGAGCTGCTCTTCCCGATCGTCTCCGTGGTTCTGGGTGGTGCGCCGACGACCTCGACCTGGCTTCTGGCTACCGGCGCGATCGGCGCGTTCCTCGCGAACGAGCCTCTTCTGGTCTTAGCCGGGCAGCGGGGGAGCCGCATGCAGCGCGAAGAAAGCGATCGCGCCAAACGCGCGCTGCTCGTCTTCGGCCTCGTTGCCTTGGGTGCCGGCATCGCGGGGCTTGTGCTTGCGTCTAGGCCGGTGCAATACGCCGTCGCCGCGCCCCTCCTGCTAGGCGTCTTGCTCGTGATGCTGGCCGTTCAAGGGCTCGAACGCAGCATGTTTGGAGAAGTCCTCGCGGCCGCGGCCCTCTCGTCGATCGCAGTTCCGATCGGCCTTTCCACGGGCCTGGGTCTCACCGCCTCGCTCGCCGTCGCGTTGATTTGGCTGACGACCTCCCTTTTGGGGACTGCCGTGGTGCGGCTGACCATAGCCCGCACCAAGGGCAAGACCGACGAGGACTCGAGGCGCGTCCGTTTCAAGCGAGCCTTGCTGGTTCTCGCCTGCTTGCTGGTCATCGCCGTCGGGGTCGCCGCACCCTACGGGTCCCGGCTCGGCCTCTGGGTTCTCGCGGCGGCGGTGCCGGTGGCCGTCGTGGTGCTCCTGATGGCTGCCCTTCAGCCGACGGCGCGTCGGCTCCGCCTCATGGGCTGGAGCCTGGTCGCTGCGAATCTTTGTTCGTTGATAGCGGTGGTCACGACGCTAAAGATCATTCAGGATTTCAATGCAGTGGAGCCAACCCTGCCGTTTCCCATGTTCTAGCTTCATGGAGGGCGACCTGTGAGAGGAGAACCTTGTGCTCGCAAAAGACATCATGACTGAAAACCCCGTGACGGCGACCGAGATGATGTCGGTCGCCGAAGCTTTGGGAGTGCTCTTTGAGCTCGATGTCCGGCACCTTCCGGTGGTCCGCGGCCGTGAGCTCGTTGGCATCGTCAGCGACCGCGACCTCCGTGGCTTCTCTGCGGCCCGCGAAGACGACGCCATCGATGCGATCGAGAGCGCACGCTCGGCGACCGTCGGCGATTTCATGAACACCAGCACGGTCAAGGTCGATCCCGAGACCGACGTGCGTGAAGTCCTGGAGCTGATGCTTCTGCATCGCGTGGGTGCGATTCCCGTCGCTGATCTCGACACCGGCGACTTGCTCGGAATCGTCAGCTACGTCGACCTCTTGCGCGTGCTCCAGGACACTCTGTAGCATCTGACGTGAAGCTCATCACCTCGCACGAGACCACCGACTTCGATGGCTTGGCGTCGTGTGTGGCGCTTCAGAAACTGTTTCCAGGTTCGCAGATCGGTCTGAGCGGTGGGTTCGCCCCGAACGTTCATCACTATCTGACGATTCACGGAGATCGATTTCCAACGCAACGCTGCCAGGACCTCGATCTCGGTGACGTGGATTTCCTAATAGTGGCAGACGTTCGCCGCCGCAGCCGCTTGGCGCATGTCGAAGAAGTGATTTTGCGCTCGGCGCAAGCACCACGAAGCGTTCGCATCGCCGTTTGGGATCATCACCCTAGCGCGCCCGACGACTTGAACGCGGACGAGGAGCACGTGCAGCCCGTCGGCGCCGTCACCACGCTTCTGGTCGAAGAGCTGCGGGCGCGCGGCGTGGAGATCGATCGGGAGGAAGCCACTTTGTTTTCTTTGGGGATTCACGAGGATACGGGCTCGCTCGCCTATGCGCGTTCGAGCTCTCGCGACGCGATGGCGCTCGGCTGGCTGCTCGGTCACGGGGCGCAGGCAGTGCTGCTTCAACGATTCTTGAAGCCGGCCTTGGATGCCATCGAGCGCGATTTGTTGGTGCGGATCATCGAGGCGGTGGAGGAGCTTCCCCGATTCAGCACCTCGATCGGGATTGCCTCGTTGGAGACCGCAGAGGTGCCGGCGGGACTTGCCTCGGTATCGACCGAGGCGTTTCGCATTCTTCCATACGACGCGCTCTTCTGCCTTTATCGCCTTCCGAACGGTAAGACCCACATCATCGGTCGGGCACGGTCGAGCAGCATTCCCGTCGGTGCGATTCTCCAAGAGCTCGGCGGGGGCGGGCATGCCGGAGCGGGTTCCGGAGTCGTGCGTGACGCCTCGTTGAGCGAAGTCGTCAGCCGGCTGCGTGCAGGCATCGAGCGCTACTGCGTCGAGCCGAAAATCGTGCGCGACCTCATGTCGAGCCCGGTCCGGACCGTGGCGCCGGACATGCCGTTGACCGAGCTTGCCCAGTCACTTCACGAGTGGGGCCACACCGGCGCACCGGTCGTCGAGAACCATGCGCTGGTCGGCGTCATCTCGCGTCGCGATGTCGAGAGGGCGCAGCGTGAAGGGCGCGGCTCGCTCGCGGTCAAGAGCTGCATGGCGCACAAAGTTCGAAGCATCAGTCCGGACGCATCCCTCCAAGAGGCGCTCGACCAGATGACCGCCCACAACATCGGCCGTTTGCCAGTGCTCGACGGCGCACGGATCGTTGGGATTCTCTCGCGCGAAGACGTCCTCGGGTATCTCTACGAAGAATCGCCGTGCTGACCTAGAAGTAGCAGCCGGCGCCCGGTTGGAGGTCGACGTCGTACTCGGCGCTACAGCTGCCTTGGACGGCCAAGACGCCGCTCATCTGTGCTTGGCCGCCCGTCTCCGGGCTAGCGGGGACGAGCGTCAGGGTGTTGCCTCCATCTTGGATGCCTACTTCGTCGGCCGACTCCTCGTCCTGGTAGTCGCACATCCCCGCGTCCTCGACCAGCAGCCACCAGCCACCACGCAAATGAAGCTGGTCACCGCACAGTCTGCCGTCGATTCGGTACTCCCCGTCGACGATGATCGTGACGTCGTTGTCAGTCTGGGTGAACGACCAGGCGAGCCCGCACACCGTAAACATCTCATCGGGCATCGCCTCTCTGCAGCCATCTGAGCGTATGGTGACGACTCCACGGTCGAACCAGCAGGATCCGTCGAGGTTCATGTCGGGGGTTTCGTTGCAGTCTGGCAAGGTCCCCGTCCCAGGAATGAAGTAGATTTCATCCTTCCCGCAACTGCCTAGTGCGAAAAGGATACTTACGCAGACGATCCATCGCATGACTGGTTTGTACCACGTTTGTGTTGCAGGATCAGCAGCGAAGGAAGCGCAAGTTTTGCGCCTCGTTTCGTTCTTTTCGAATCGAGAGTTTGGGCTAGACTCCGCCCACTCGAATGCACGTTCGCATACGCAGAGGCCTGAACATCCCCATCGCAGGCGCCCCCGAGCAGCGCATCGAAAATGCGAAAGCGGTCGGCTGGGTTGCTCTGGTTGCGAGAGATTTCCCTGAATTGCAGCCCAGGTTGAAGGTCGACTTGGGTGACCGAGTGAGCCTTGGGCAGCCAGTGCTCATCGACAAGAACAATCCGGACGTGATGTTCACCGCGCCGGGCTGCGGTGAAATTGTTGCGATTCATCGTGGCGCTCGAAGGTCACTTCAATCCGTGGTCGTGCGCTTGGACGGCGACGAGGAGGAGGTCTTTGCGTCGCATGAGCGGTCCGAGCTCACGACGCTCGATCGTGAAGAGGTTCGGGCGGTCCTGCAGGCTTCCGGTCTGTGGACTGCGTTGCGCACTCGGCCCTTTGGAAAGATCCCCGCGGCAAGCACGTCGCCGCATTCGATCTTCGTCACTGCAATCGATACGAATCCGCTCGCAGGCGACCCCCGAGTGGTCATCGCGGAGCGCATGGACGCGTTTCGCGATGGAGTCGCGGTCCTCAGTAGACTCACCGATGGCGAGGTTCACGTGTGCCAGGCACCGGGGCCATCGTTCGAGCTCCCCAAGCTCGAATCGGTCCGCTCCGCTACCTTTGAAGGTCCGCACCCAGCCGGACTTCCCGGGACCCACATTCATTTTCTCGATCCGGTGAGCGAGAACAAGCTCGTGTGGTACCTCAACTACCAGGACGTGATCGCCATCGGCGCCTTGTTCACCAGCGGCCGGATTCACATCGAGCGGGTGATCGCCCTCGGCGGCCCGATGGTGAAGAAGCCCCGACTCCTCCGTACGCGGATGGGTGCGAGCACGGAGGACCTTCTCAACGAAGAGCTCGAGCCGGGCGACTGCCGCGTGGTTTCCGGTTCGGTTCTGGGCGGTCGGCGCTCGGCCGGGCATGCGCAGTACCTCGGTCCCTACGCGCTTCAGATCAGCGTGCTCGCCGAGGATCGCAGCCGTCACTTCTTGCGTTGGATTGCGCCCGGAGCAGACAGGTACTCCGCGATTCGCGCCTTCCTCGCCTCTTTTCGCCCGCAGAGCTATCGCTTCCGGCTCAGCACCACGCAAAACGGCAGCCCGCGTGCGATGATCCCAATCGGCAACTTCGAAAAGGTGATGCCGCTCGACATTCTACCTGCGCCTCTACTCAAGGCCCTCATCGTCGAAGACACCGAAACCGCAAAAGCGCTCGGCTGCCTGGAGCTCGAAGAAGAAGACCTCGCGCTTTGCTCCTTCGTCTGCTGTAGCAAGTACGAATACGGCGAGTTTCTCAGAGCGAACCTAGACCTCATCGAGAAGAACGGCTGATGCGGCCCCTCCGAAAACTCCTGGATAAGGTCGAGCCCCACTTCGAAAAGGGCGGGCGTCTGGAGAGCTACCAGGCGATCTACGAGATGCTCGATACGCTTTTCTACTCGCCTCCCGACGTGTCGCGTCACGCGCCGCACATACGTGACGCGATCGATTTGAAGCGGGTCATGGGCCTCGTAGTCGTTGGCGTTTTGCCCTGCGCGCTCTTCGGGATGTGGAACGCTGGCTACCAGGCCAACCTAGCGATCGAGCAGCTCGGCTTGGCCTCGCCTACCGACTGGCGAGGGGGCGTGATCTCGGCGCTCGGAATCGGCCACGACCCGAACAGCGTCGGTGCCGCGGCCTTCTATGGCCTGCTGTACTTTCTGCCGATCTACGCAGTGACCTTGGCGGCGGGGGGCTTTTGGGAAGTTCTCTTCGCAGGCGTCCGCAACCACGAGGTCAACGAGGGCTTCTTCGTCACCTCGATCCTCTATGCCCTGACCCTGCCCGCCACTACGCCGCTCTGGCAGGTTGCGCTGGGCATTTCGTTCGGTGTCGTCATCGGGAAAGAAGTCTTTGGCGGGACCGGGAAGAACTTCATGAACCCAGCGCTCGCCGGCCGGGCCTTTCTCTACTTTGCCTATCCGGTGGAGATGTCGGGCCAGTCCGTCTGGACACCCCCTATCGACGTGATCACCGGTGCAACGCCGCTTGCAATCGGTGCGGAAAGCGGCGTCGCCGGCATCGTCGCGCAGGGCGTGACTTGGATGGACGCTTTCCTCGGAACCATTCAGGGTTCGCTTGGCGAGACCTCCACCTTGGCCTGCCTTCTCGGCGGCGTCTTCATCGCCGTGACCGGCGTCGCATCCTGGCGGATCATAGCTGGCGTCATGGTTGGGATGATTGGGACTGCGCTGCTGTTCAACGTCGTCGGCTCCGATACCAACCCGATGTATGCCATGCCTTGGTACTGGCATCTCGTTTTGGGCGGCTTTGCCTTCGGGATGGTGTACATGGCGACCGACCCGGTGAGCGCCTGTGTCACCAATACCGGGCGTTGGGTCTTCGGAATTCTCGTGGGGGTCATCACGGTCGTGATCCGCGTGGTCAACATCGCTTTTCCCGAGGGGATCATGCTCGCGATCCTCTTCGCCAACATCTTCGCACCCACCATCGACCACTTCGTCATGCGGGTGAACATCAACAGGAGGTTGCGTCGAAGTGTCTGATCCCTCCAAAGATTCAGGTGCCAAAGCCGACACGGTCGCTCGTACCCTGCTGGTGGCGCTCTTCGTCAGCCTGGTCTGCTCGTCCTTGGTCGCCTCTGCGGCCGTGTTGCTCAAGCCGCGGCAGGTCGAGAACGCCGTTGTCGACATGCGCCGAAACATCCTCGAGGTCGCTGGGCTCTGGGCGCCCGGGGCTGATGTCGACGAGCTTTTCGAAAGCATCGAGGTGCGCGTCGTCGACCTCGAAACGGGCGCCTATGCCGAAGACATCAATCCCGAGTCCTACGATCCCATCGAAGCCGCCAAGGATCCCGCTCAGAGCGTCAGGATCCCTTCGGAGATCGACATTGCCAAGGTCGGGCGACGCGCCAAGCACGGTCTGGTTTACCTCGTCCGACGCGACGACGAGCTGAGCAAGATCATTCTGCCGGTGTCCGGCTATGGGCTTTGGTCCATCCTCCACGGTTTCCTCGCCCTCGAAGCCGACGGAAACACGGTCTCGGACATCACGTTCTATGCGCACGGCGAAACCCCAGGCCTCGGCGACTTCATCGTCAAGCCCGCTTGGCGCGCGCTTTGGCATGGCAAGCGTGCGTTCGATGATTCCGGCGCACTCGAGCTCCGAGTCGTCAAGGGTCGAGTATCTGCCGAAGACCCCCGCGCTGACAACCACGTCGACGGCGTCTCCGGCGCGACGCTCACCGGAAATGGCGTGTCCAACCTGGTCCAATACTGGCTCGGCGACGACGGGTACGGACCCTATCTGAAAAACATTCAAGGAGGAGGGTCATGAGCTCCCCTGCCAAGCGCGCTCTGCTCGAACCCATCGTCGATGACAATCCAGTCACCTTGCAGGTACTCGGAATTTGCTCGGCCCTGGCGGTCACGACGTCGCTGCTGCCTTCGCTCTACATGTGCGTTGCGCTCACCGCGGTTGCTGCGCTTTCGAACGCGGCAGTCAGCGCGATTCGTCACATTCTCCCGAGCGGCATCCGGATCATAGTACAAATGACGATCATCGCGTCTCTGGTCATCATCGTCGACGAGTCCCTAAAGGCCTTTGCCTTCGAGACGAGCCGCGAGCTTTCGGTCTTCGTAGGCCTGATCATCACCAACTGCATCGTGCTTGGCCGTACTGAGAGCTTCGCTTCGAAAAACCCGGTCGGCCTGAGCTTCCTCGATGGCATAGGGAACGGCCTCGGTTACAGCACGATTCTGATCCTCGTGGCCACCAGCCGTGAGCTACTCGGCGCGGGCACGCTCCTCGGCTATACGATCTTTCCGAACGCGGCAGACGGTGGCTGGTACAAGCCGAACGGGATGATGCTCTTGCCGCCCAGCGCGTTCTTCGTGATTGGCCTGATCATCTGGGCGGCCAGGACCTGGAAGCCCAAGCAGGTCGAAAAGCCCGAGTTCCGAATTCACGAAGTCCATCGAACGGAGGTCGTGTGATGGGCAGCTACGTCGAGCTTTTCATCAAGGCGGTGTTCGTAGAGAACCTGGCCCTCTCGTTCTTCCTCGGGATGTGCACCTTTCTCGCCGTCTCCAAGCGCATCGAAACCGCCCTCGGCCTGGGGACGGCAGTGGTCGTGGTCCAGCTCATCACCGTTCCGGCAAACACCTTCCTCTACAACTACGTGCTCAAAGAGGGAGCGCTCGCCTGGGCCGGGGTGCCGGACATCGATCTGAGCTTCCTTGGCCTGGTCACCTACATTGGGGTCATTGCGGCGATGGTGCAGATCCTCGAAATGGTGCTCGACAAGTATTTCCCGCCGCTCTTCCATGCGCTCGGCATCTATCTACCCCTGATTACGGTCAACTGCGCGATCCTCGGCGGCACCCTGTTCTCGGTGCGTCGCGACTACACCATGGGCGAGAGCATCGTCTACGGCATTGGGAGCGGCTTCGGCTGGGCGTTGGCTCTGGTCGCGCTCGCCGGCATCCGGGAGAAGCTCAAGTACAGCGACGTCCCGAACGGGCTTCAGGGGCTTGGGATCACCTTCATCATCGTCGGCCTGATGTCCCTCGGCTTCATGGCCTTCGCAGGGATCCAACTATAGGAGGGCACGAGGGTGGCGATTCAAATCATCTTGGCTGTGGCAGTCTTCACGGGGATCGTCGTCTCGCTGTCCGCCCTGATTCTAGTTGCCCGCACCAAGCTCGTCGAAACCGGCAGCGTGCACATGCTCGTGAACGGCGACAAAGACTTCGAAGTCTCCGCCGGGTCCAAGCTCTTGATTGCCCTCGCGAAGACCGGCCTATACCTGCCGGCCGGCTGTGGCGGCAAGGGCACCTGCGGTCAATGTCGGGTGAAGGTGCTCGCAGGCGGAGGCCCGCTGCTTCCCACCGAGGAGTCGATGATCTCGCGCAATGAGGCCTCGCAACACGTCCGGCTAGCCTGCCAAGTCGCGGTTCGCGAAGACATCCGCGTCGAGATCCCAGAAGAAGTGTTTGGGGTTCGCAAATGGGACTGCGAGGTGCGGTCCACGCACGGGCTCAGCACCTTCATCAAGGAGATCTGCCTCGACCTTCCAGTCGGCGAAGAGGTGCCGTTCCGGGCCGGGGGCTACATTCAGGTCGAGTGTCCGCCCTTTCAAGCAAAGTTCTCGGATTTCGACATCGAGCCGGAGTATCGCGACACCTGGGACGAGTACAATCTTTGGAGGTTCGAGGCAGTCAGCAATAGCGACACGACGCGGGCCTACTCGATGGCCAACTACCCCGAGGAAACAGGCATCATCCTGCTCAACATCGGCATCGCCATGCCGCCGCCGGGCTCCGGCCCGGACGTGCCTCCGGGCATCGTTTCTTCCTATCTTTTCAGCCTGAAGCCCGGGGACGAGGTGACCATCGCAGGGCCCTATGGCGAGTTCTTCGCGAGGGAAACCGACAACGAGATGGTGTTTATCGGTGGTGGCACCGGCATGGCCCCGCTTCGCTCCCACATCTTCGATCAGCTCAAACGCCTCAAGACAAAACGCAAAATCTCATTCTGGTTCGGCGTTCGAAGCAGGCGCGATCTCTTCTACCATGAAGAGTTCCAACGCCTGGCCGAGGAGCACCCGAACTTCACGTACGTGGTCGCTCTTTCGGAGCCCAGAGAAGATGACAACTGGGACGGCCCTACCGGTTTCATTCATCAGGTCGCGTACGACATGTATCTCGGAGCGCACAAAGCGCCGGAAGACTGCGAATACTACATGTGCGGTCCACCCTTGATGATTTCCGCGGTTCAAGGGATGCTCAGGGACCTCGGCGTCTCTGAGGAGAACGTCATGTTCGACGATTTCGGCAGTTGAGGTGATGGTCTACTTGCTCAGCTTCATGGTTTTCGCGCTTGCCCTGACCGGCCTGAGTGTGGGCGCGCTTGCGGGCCGCGGAGGAATTCGCGGCAGCTGTGGCGGGCTCAACAACCCCGACGGCTCGGGATGTGGCACCTGCGGCCGTGCGGCCAGCGGTGAATGCCCGAGGAAGCGCGCCGCATGAAGCCCATCAAGAAGCTCCGAGCTCGCGACATCATGCTCACCAAGCCAGTGACGTTCACGAGCGACACAGACTTGCTGGACGCGGTTTCCGTATTGGTCAATCGGCGCATCTCAGGGGCACCCGTCGTAGACGAGCGCGGAAATCTCATCGGCCTGCTGACGGAGCGGGACTTCTTGAAAGCTGCGCTGGTCGCGGGATATCACGGAGAACGTGGAGGATGCGTTGGAGACTACATGAGCCGCGACGTACAGGCCGTCAACGCGGACGACGGTCTGCTCGACGTGGCGACGCGCTTCATCGAAACGAAACGGCGGCTATTTCCCGTCATCGAAGACAACCGCGTCGTGGGCGTGGTCGTCAGGAGAGACGTGCTCCGCGCCGTGATCGAAACGCTCAAGCTTCCAGGCTGAGTGGCGGATTGCCGACCGGCGTGAACAAATACGTATGGAAGGGAGCCCAAGGCTCTGGCAGAGTCCGCGGCGACTGTGGAACCCGTGACTTCAGATGCGATCGACCTGATTGAGGTCGCGTACGACCTCGAGAAGCCCGACGCGCTCTGGTTGCCTGCTCTGATGGATACTGCAGCCCCGATCATGGATGACGGGCTCGGCATGTTCGGCTTTGGCTTCGTTCGGCCGGAGGGTGGAGGCGGCAAGGATGCCGTGATTCACGACATGCATCTCAGGTCACTCCCGCCGGCTTTTCTCGAGCGATTCACCGCTGCCAGCCGCGCCTTGTCCCCCGACTTCGTTCGGGCGGTTACTCCTCCAGGGTACGCTGGCACCTGGAGCGAGATCTCCAAGGATCATCCCGAGGAGTTCGAGCGTCTCCGCGAGGCCCTGGGCTATGTCGACCTGTTTGGCATGATTGCGATAGACCCTGACGGCGTCGGCGTCGACATCAGCGCTCCGCTCCGAGAGCCATTGAAGCTCAGCCCCAAAGCAAGGCTCCGCTGGCAGATGCTCGGTGCCCATATCGCTTCCGCGTACCGTCTCCGTCGTGCGCTGGCCGTACACGAAGAAGGCATGGATCAGGATCAAAACGGGCTTCCCCATGGAGCCGAGGCCGTGCTCGACGCAAACGGGCTCCGGATAGTCGACGCCGTCGGGCGCGCCAAGGACGGCAATGCTGGCCAGATCTTGCGCAGGGCTGCGCGGCGCGTCGACAGAGCCCGGGGCAAGTTGCGCAAGGACGATCCCGAAAAGGCTCTCGAAACCTGGAAGGCGCTCGTCTCCGGACGATGGAGCATTGTCGATTGGTTCGATACCGATGGGCGGCGCTTCGTGCTCGCAAGACCGAACCCGCCCCGGGTGCTCGACCCGCGAGGACTGACCGAGCAGGAATGCCAGGTCCTCCACTACGTTCTGCTCGGCGACACCAACAAGCTCATCGCGTACCGACTCGGCCTGTCGCAGGGGCGCGTCTCGGTCTTGCTGAAGTCGGCAATGCACAAGCTCGGCGTGAAGAACAAGGCGCAGCTCGTTCGGAAGCTCGGACCCTTAGGGGTTCCAAGTTTCGAAAACGGCGAAACCGCAGCCTAGTCGCCGAGCGCTTCCCGCCCGCGTCGCTCGGCATCGTCCATGCCGCGGGAGAGCAGGCCTGGGAACAAGCCGACGAAGCGAATCAGCTTGCCGCGCACGTTCGGCATCAAGAGCTCGCTTCGTGGCTCTCGAATGGTATCGACGATCGCGCGAGCGATCTTCTCTGGAGGCATTGGCTTTTCGGTGAACACTACCAGACCGGCGCGGCGTTTGCGCATGCTCTGCAGCATCGGCGTTTCGACGGCGCTCGGGCAGGCCAGGGTCCAATGGATTGGCGTATGCCGATGATCGAGCGCGCAACTATGGGTGTACGCCCGCACCGCGTGCTTGGTCGCGCAGTAGGTCGCGAGATCCGGAGCCGGGGCGAAGGCTGCCATGCTCGCCACGTTGATCACGTGACCGCGCTCTTGCGCGAGAAATCGCGGCAAGAGGGTTCGCACTCCGTTCATCACACCGACGAGATTCACTTCGACGGTCAGACGATCATCTTCGGCGGAGACCTGCTCGCAGGGGCCGGGCAGGCACACCCCGGCGTTGTTGATCAGGACGTCGATCGGGCCTCCCTGACTCTCGGCATCTTCGACCACCTTCGCCCAGGCCGCTAGGTCGCGAACATCGAGGAGAGCGGTTTCGATACCTGGAAGCCCCTGGCGCAGCCGTGTCAGTGCTTCTCGGTCGATGTCGACCGCGATGACGCGATGGCCTGCTTCGACGCAGAGCCGTGCAATGGCCGCGCCGATACCATTGGCCGCGCCCGTGACCAGCACGCGCTTCCGACCCCTGGTCGCGCTTCGCTTGCTCATGAGATCGCGTCCCATTTGTACATCTTCAGCAGGAGCCGGTCGGCCATCCGGTCGGGTAGGGCATTGAACATCCTGGCCGCCGTCCGCGCGCCCTTCGGGACGAAGTAACGTGTCTTCGGGGATTGATCCGTAGCTGCTTTGACCACGGCTTTGCCCACCTCCTCGGAAGAAACGGCGCTCTTGAGCTGCTCGGTGGCGAACGCGTCCAAGCCCTCCGCCAGCTTCAGGTATGGGTTGCTGGGGTCGTTTCGAAGGTGTTCTCCCGCGGCTCGGGACGTCTCTAGAATCGGCGTGTCGACGAACCCCGGGATGATGATGCTCAGCCGGATGTTCCAGGGCGAGAGCTCGAGACGCAGACATGCCGTGAGCGCCTCCATGCCACCCTTGGTTGCGGCGTAGGTGGCGACCATCGGTGCCCCTACGTATCGCGAAAGCGAGCTGATGTTGATGACCCGTCCGCCGCCTTGTTCCCGCATCGTCGGCGTCAGCTCCGCGATCAGTTGCATTCCCGAGAGCAGGTTCACATCAAACACACGCTGCATCGTCTCGCGGTCCATCTGCTCGAGCGCATAGGGTGGGCTATATCCAGCGTTGTTGACCAGCACGTCGACGCGGCGAAACGCATCGAGCGTCGTCCTGACGAGCGCCGAGGTTTGTTCGGCACTGCTGAGGTCGGTTGGAACGCTGATGGCCTTGCCGCCCTGTGCCGCGATCTCGGCGACGAGGCGATCGAGAAGATCCGAACGACGCGCCGCAACGACCACGGAGAAGCCAGCCCTGGCGAGGCACCGCGCGCTGGCCTCGCCAATGCCGGACGACGCGCCGGTGACGATCGCGACTGGTTCTCGTTTCTGGCTCTCGCTCATGCAGTCTCCAGGTTTTGCGGCTCCTGAAGGGCCGTGCTACTCGACGCAGCCCGGTCAGGCAAAGCCATGCCGATCGACGCAACGATGCCCACAGAGCCTCCCCATCGAACCCGCATGATGCGCGCGCTCAACCAACTGGGACCGCTATTGGCGTCGCGCTGGCCTTCGCTCGACCCGGACAAGATCGTTCACAGTGCGGCGCGAGCGGCAAAATCCAACCAGCTCGGCGATGAGGGTTTTCTCGAGGCGCTCCCGCTGTTTCTCGACGCCGTCGCGCAAGAGGCGGACCTGAGCTGGCTCGGTCGCGTGATGTGTCGCCAGTCCCTTGAGGGCTACCTCCAGAATCGTTTCAGCGTCTACCGGCATCGCGCCGCGCATCCCGAGCTTGCCGGAGTTCCGATCGAGCGACCCATTTTCATCGTGGGGTTTCCGCGCACCGGAACGACTATTCTTTACAACCTCCTCGCACAGGACCCGGCCAACCGTGCCCCTCTGGCCTGGGAAGTACAGTTTCCGGACCCACCGCCCCAAAGCGCTACCTTCGATTCGGACCGGCGCATCGACAAGGCTCGAAAGCAGTTTGGACACATGGATCGTATGGCGCCCTCCCTTGCTTCCATCCATGAAGTCGGCGCGGAGCTCCCACAGGAGTGCATGCCGATCCTCGCGCAAACCATGCTCGGCCCCCAGCTGAGCTTGCAATTCGACGTGCCGAGCTACCAGGCATGGGTCGATGCACAGAGCCACGCACCGGCCTACCGCTATCACCGGCATTTCCTCGAGCACCTACAGAGCGAGCACATGAGAGACCGCTGGGTGCTCAAGAGCCCCGTGCACCTGCGCACACTCGACGCGCTCCTCGTCGAGTATCCCGATGCCCGGATCATTTTTACGCACCGCGACCCGGCAAAGACCGTTCCTTCGCTTGCGAGCCTCTACTATGTGATCCGCGGTTTGGCTAGCGACTCGGTCGATCCGATTGCGCTCGGGCAGCAGCAAATGCATTGGTGGGCTGATTCGCTGGACGAAGCAATGGCGGTGCGGCACAAGCATGGCGACAAGGACGAGCAGTTCATCGACATCCAGTTCGAGGAACTAGTGGACGATCCGGTTGCCGCTCTGGGCCGCGCCTATGAGCGTTTCGAGATCCCTTGGTCTGGCGAGGTCGAAAGCCGAATGCGCTCGTTTCTGGCCCACAATCCCCGAGCAAAGCACGGTTCGCATCGCTACGAGATCGAAGACTTCGGGATGAGCCTCGGCCAGATTCGCAAGCGATTCGAGGGCTACTGCAGCGCGTACGACATCCCACTCGTGGTCTGACTTCAGGGCTGCTCGAGTGCCTGGAAGCCGCGCATTCGCTTCACCAGCTGGGCGCGAGTGCGAACCCCCATCTTTCGCATCGCGCTCCTCAGGACGGTCGAAACACGCGAGGTCGACAGGCCCAAGCGATAAGCGATCATCTTGTTGCTGTGGCCCATCGCGGCAGCGGTCACGACCTGGCTTTCGCGCTTGCTGAGCCCACGTGGATCGGTCACCTCTGGCGGGTTCGGAATCGCCAACACGAAGCGCCTTCCGTCGGTATCGAACCAATCGACAATCGACCAGCGCCCGCGCACCAGGGCTTTCCAGATCTCCAGCGCCTCGTCGGGATCGGTATTTCGCATCTTCCCGCGTGCGCGATCGATGGCGATCGCCGCCTCGCGAAGCTTCCTCGCTGTGGTTCGCCCTCTTGCTTCGCCCACTGCCTCAGTGACCCGGAAGTTTTTTGCATCGAAGATCGCATCCGCTTCGTTCGGCAAGGGGCTCTTGTTTTCTTGACCGACGTCTTCGCCCGTGATCCCCTGTCGCAAACGGTGCCCGGCTTCCACGTGCGCCGCGAGCATCTGCCAGCGCTGCGCGTCCTGCGGAGACAAGGTCGTGACTTCGGGCAAGGGTGCGACGATCGCGACGCCGACGCCTTTCGGATCGACGGCGGTCAGAAACAGCACGTCTTTGCAGTAATCGACGTGTGAGACGTAGTGCGCAAGCTGTTCGGGATCGTCCTTGGCGTATTCGGACCCCGTCGTTGCCGACCCCGGGCGTAGTTGTCTCCGCAGCAGCTCCGGATCCGTAGTCGAGAGGGCACGCAGGTGTCGCTCAGCGAAATCCTTGGGTCCTGACGCGACATGGACGTCGAGGAGCTCAACCGCCTCGGCGTCGGGAGGGCGGCCATACGCGTAGCCGGCGACCCCCAAGCCCTGTTCGAGCACCGGCAGGCCGCGCTTCAACATCGATGGGAGCCATTGCTCCTTGCTGAGCTCGAGGTCATACGCGGCTTCGGTGAGGTCGATGACCGCCGAGCCTATTCGGCCCATGGCGCAGCTCCTTGATGCCCAGCCTGTTCGCAGGCGCGCCTACATCGACTCACAGGCATGCTCAGCAGGATCGGAGAGTTCGGCACAGCGGTCTATACGTAATTGTTCACAAGCTCCCTGCCTTCGTAGATGCAAAATTGCGTTCGTGGCGGTGCGGGGATCCAGCGCGACTAGCGGGAGATTCCTCGTTTCGGCAGCGAAAAGCGGGTCGACTCCATGGCGAGATGACCAAAGTCGCTGTCTCCGAGCTCGGGCCGACAAAAGAGCCCAGAGTCTCCGGCGAGCGCTTGGCCGGCCAGTTTCATGCTGGCGTACTGCATGTCCTCGTAGTCCTGCGCCAAGACGAAGTGCGCGCCGCTCGGGGTGAGCTCGATGCGCCGGATCCAAAAGGGCAAGCTCGCCGTGAGAGCGGTGAGCTGCTCGGTGATGACTGCGTTGGTGAGCTTCTCGACACTCGCTGTCAGCCCTTGCTTCACCAGCGGGACGAAGTTGTTGTTGCAAGAGGGTTTGAAGCGCGAATAGGGTTCCATCTCGACGACGATCGAAGACTCGTCGAGTGTGAACGTCGGAGCGCCGCGCGACGCGCCAAGCTCTCCGCAAAATCGGACGCTGATCGGGTGCGTCTTACAGTCGCCGACGCCGAACAGCTCGGCCAGCCCGGCGACGATGCCTTCGCCGATGATGTTCCAGCCGCTCGGCCGCCCACGAAGATCCGTGTTGGCGGCGAAGTAGCTTCGAAGGCAGGCCTGGCGCTCCCCGGTTTCCTTGACGTGGTAGTGAAACTCGCTCGGGTTGACCCGCGGCCAGAGCTTGGTGAACGCATCGAAGAACCAGGCCACCTCTTCGATCTCGTTCGAGTTGGCGGATCGAGTGCGGGCCGCATCGAGCCGGTCCAAGGTGAGCTCCGCGAGGCCTCGATCACCCAGCATGGGCCCAACCATCGCGTCGAGCCGTGGGTCGCGATCTTCCCACTTCCAGGGGACGAAGAGCGAGCAGGCACCGAGGTCGACGTTGTGTGCGCGTTCCAAGCTCTCGACGACCGGCTCTCCGGTCCAGGCCGCCTCACTCCACTCTGCGCCCGTACCATCCTCGGCTGGATGCCATGGGTCGGTGCTCTGGGCCCAGGAGTGCGAGCCCGTCGTCAGGCGCGAAAACCAATCTCCTTCCCAGGAGGCTTCCGGCAGATCTCCGATGAACGTCGTCTTCTCCCGGTCGAGGATCGTATCGTCCACCCGACGATCACGGCAATGCACCCGACCGACGGTTTGGATGTAGCCGGCCGTGCAGACGTGCATGTCTTGGCCGAAGCGCTCGGGGTGATGAATGACGAGACCCGTTCCCGTCTCCACGCGGAGGCGGGTCGCGCAACCGGACGCATTGCACTCCCAGACCGAAACCGGAAGACGTTGGAAGAAGAAGAACTGCTCCCGGTCGAATTCGTCAACGACCTCCCAGGGAAAGCCTGCCAGGAGGAAGTTTTGGCTTGCCCCAGACCCCGCTAGGACCGGAGGATCGAGAACGCTGTCGATGAACTGATATCCCTTCGCCGGGTACGAAACTTCATAGCAGCCGCAGATCAGAGCGAGCATCGAGGCGAGCGCGAATGCGGGCAGATGGCGAATGAGCCCTCCAGTCCGAAGAAGGTAAGGCGAGAGCGCACTCGGGAGCAACTCCTCTGTCAGAACGACCTGCCGGGCCGCTGCAGCACTACTCCTGCTCGAAAGGATCGAGGAGCTGGTTGTCGTCGAGGCTCCAGGACTCGGAGGCCAAAGGTTCATGGAAGGTCGTGAGCTCGATCTCGTCGAGGCCGGGAAACGCGATTGTCCAGGGGTCGACGAGCGGGTCGCTGCCCACGAGCGAGAGCCAGAAAAACAGCGCGAGCCCCTTCACAGCAACAGGCCTCCTATCTTCCCCCAGGGTAGCGATTCGGGCGCGGAACGCCTGTATGAAACATCGCAGTTTCTTGCAAAAGACGGGTGGTTTCGCACGCGGGAACGCGCCATGACCTGCCCTGAAGCGCTGAGACTTGCGGAGCGGGAGACGGGATTCGAACCCGCGACAACCTGCTTGGGAAGCAGGAACTCTACCCCTGAGTTACTCCCGCAAAGAGATGGGAGAGGTAGCCCTGCTGGCTCGAAGCGTCAAGCCATGGCTCGCTCGGGATGCAGCCCCCACCGACGTCTTTTTCCGGTAACTTGGGCTCCAGGCCGCGAAAGTTCGCTCCCGATTGGGCGTTGGCGGTCTTGCGGCCTGAGTGAAATGGATTTTGAGGCCTAGCGTGTCCCGATGAGAGTTTTGCTTTCCTTGATCTTGGGGGTCTGGGCCTTTGGCGGGGTAGCGCTCGCTCAGGATCTGGTCGCGCCTAAGGTGAAGTCGCTTCCTGGAATCGAGGTGCCGGCCGAGGTCGAGATCCCGGAGTCGGGTCTCGTTCGGGTCTTGGTTCGAATCGATCCGGACGGGACAGGGAGCGTCCAGAATTGTGATCAGGAGCGAGCGCTTTGCGATCTCATCATGGAAGCGATTGAGAACGCGGCCTTCGTCCCGGCAACGCGCGACGGAATGCCCGTACCATCGCAGATCAGGGTGGACCTTCGTGTGAGGCAAACAGCAGCGGATGAGGCCTCCGATTCCGAGGCGCGAGAAGCCCTGCTCGAGCCCGAAAGCACTCATCTCGAAAAGGAGCTGCTATTCTCCGAAACGGCCGAAGTCGACGCGCGGGTGCAGGTGCCGCTCAGGCTCGAGCTCGATGGTATTCGGAACATCCCTGGGACGTTCGGCGAGCCGTTTCGAATTCTCGAAGTCTTGCCCGGCACCGTTCCGCTCGCCAACGGTCAACCCTATGTCTACCTGCGTGGCGCGCCGCCATCGGGCACGGTCTATCTCTACGATGACATCCCGATTCCCTTGCTCTTCCACTCTGCGCTCGGTCCGGCGACACTGCATTCGGGTCTAATCGGCGGCATCGACCTCTATTCGGGGGCCGCGCCCGCACGCTATGGCGGCTTCACAGGGGGGGTGGTGGACGGAAGGGCTCGCCGAATTTCGACCGACCGAGTGCACGGCGAAGCAGAGCTGCGCGCCATCGACGTCTCCGCTCTTCTCAATGTGCCCATGCCCAAAGAAGGGTCGATGACGTTCGCGGGACGCTATGGGTTCCCCAACCTCTTGCTCGGCGCGATCAACGTCGACGCCAACGTCAGCTACTGGGACTACCAATATCGGACGGGCATGGCGATGAGCGCCCGGTCGCGCTTCGAAATGGTGGCCGTGGGTGCGCGAGACGATTCGCTTTTCGACGCCTCGAATTCGACCGAATCGCTGGGCTTGGACCTCGAGTTCCATCGGCTGGAAGCGCGTTTCATCGGCAAGGTGAATCGCTGGGATCTCGGGGGCGCGATCCTATATGGCTACGACTTTTCGAATATCGACGACGCTTCGGGGAACGCGCTCCCCGATGCAAACGCGAGCCTTCACCGCTTCGGACCGAGGTTCTGGGCCATCTATGGAGCACCGAAAGTCCAACTCCGTCTCGGCGCCGACGCCGTGGGCCTCTTTGGTCCGGTCAACTGTTCCCAGGATGGCCTCACGAACGTTTCCGCCCCCTGTGCGAGCGACGATCCAAATTTCCTGGGTCAAGATCGGCGAGCCACTGTAGGCGGGTTCGTCGATGCGACCCTTTCACCCCTTTCGTGGCTGGATCTATCCCTTGGTGTCCGCGCAGACCTCTGGAGTACGGGCAGCAATCGAAACGTCGGCGTCAGTCCGCGGGCGCGGGCAACGTTCCATGCGAAGGAGATTGCCGACCTCTTTTTCGGATGGGGACTTGGGTTCCGGCCGGCGACCTTTGCCATTCCGCTTCCCGGGCTCGGCGATGTTCCACTCGAGGCCGGCCTCCAGCGCGCCAGCCAGACCGAGGGGGGAATTCGCTTCTTCCTTCCCCGCAATCTCAGCTTCGAGGCCCGCGGCTATCTCAACGTGTTTCGGGATCTTCGCTTCCTCGACATCTTCACCGATCCGCAGATCGTCGCCGGGAATCCCGACGGCCCCGCCCTCCCCGACCCTGCTGGCCGAATCGACGACTCCTCGGACGGCAGAAGCTACGGATTGGAGCTCTTGCTTCAGCGTCCCTTCGATATTGGGGTCTCGACCTTGCTCGGATATACGCTCGGCTTCAGTGACCTTTCCGCGACGGCGTTGCTGGATGAAGCTCCCCCTCAGACCTTCGACTACACTCCGTCCTACGACGTTCGCCACGTCCTAAATGCCGTCCTAGCATGGCAAGCCAAGTTCGGTCTCATCATCAGCGGGCGCGTATTCGCCTGGTCCGGTCGTGCAGAAGGCTGGATCTGGCTCGACGACACAACGGGTCAGGTTCAGCAGTATCTCCAGCGCACTCCCTGGTTCGTTCGGCTCGATGCACAAGTCGCGTACGAGTGGGCGAAGCCAGGTCGGCGCATGCGTGTGGGTCTCGAGTGGATCAACATCACCCAGGCACGAGACGCGCAGGAGATCAACTCGACAGATGCGATGGCGCCCGCGCAGTGTCAGTTTCGGGTGGGCGTTCCACCGGTGCCTTGTCCGATCCGGTACACCACCGCGATCTGGTTTCCGAACCTCTCGTTTCGCGCCGTCTTTTAGAGTGCTCGGCCCTCAGCGGCGCCGATGCCCGACCAATGCATGGGGTTGAGAGCGCCCGCAGCGGGCTTCACCTCAACGAGGAAGCCGGTGAGATTGGCCATTCCCGAAACGCGCTCGAGCTTGTCCGGGCCGTCGGCCGCGAGCAGGTTGACGTTGACGCCGCTGGTCTTGCTAGCGACGCCCATCTTGCTGTCCTGATGGCCCCATCCATGCGGAAGAGCCACCGACCCAGGCATCAGCTCCGAAAGAAGCCTCACCGGCACGCGAACCGCGCCGGTGTCCGTCGAGACGTCGGCGAGGTCACCCTCCGCAAGCCCTGCGCGAGCCGCGTCCTCGGGATGCATATACAAGTGATTGGTCCCGCGTTCTCGCGAAACGAACTCTTCGATGTTGTGGGTCCAGGAGTTGTGTGTGGTGATGGCGCGCTTGGTGATGAGCTTGAGCTTGTCTTTCGTGTCGAGCTCGAGTTGGAAGTCCGCTTCGAGCTTCTGCGACTGCTTCAGAAACACCTCGGGTGCGAGATGTACCTTCCCATCGTCGTGCACGACGCGGTTGCCTAGGAAGCTGCCTGGGTCGTGCTGGGGCCGGAGGCGTCCGTGCTTTTCCTTCAGCAGCTTCTTGAAGCTTCCCTGCTTGGTCGCGCGGAGAAGGCCCGAAAGCAGAAGCTCTTGCGGAATCGAGGGTTGCTTCCGCCGGCGCCCGATCGAATTGAGGGTCTTGGCACCCTCGAAGATCCGCTGTGCCGCCGCAGAGCCCCAGAGCTTCACTCCACTGGCCTTCGCGATGTCTACGTAGATGCTTGCCTCGTCACGCTGTTCACCCTGGGGCGGAACGATGGCGCGCGTGGCCTGCAGATATGGCTTCAATTGTAGCCCGAGCATCAAGGGGAAGACGAAGGGAAGGTCCGGCCGCTGAAACGGTGAGGTGCAGGGAAGCACGTGAGTCGCGACGGATGCCGTTTCGCTGGGCTGAATGTCGAGGACGACGAGCAGCTCTAGCTCTTTGAAGGCATCGCGGAGGCGCTCCGAGTTCGCCATGGTGATCAAGGGATTGCCGCCTGTCACGAAGAGGGCTTTGATCTGCCGATCCCCGGGCGTGAGGATCTCATCGGCCAGGATCCCGCCGGGCATCGAATCATTGACCGACCGGAACTTGCCAATGCGACTCTGGTTTTCGCTCAAGAGCACCCCGGTCTTTTTGCCGAATGCAGCGAAGTCGATGACGCCAGTGCTGACCAGGGTTCCGCCTTTGCGGTCCAGGTTGCCCGAGATCGCGTTGATGCACTCCTGCAACCAAAACGCGAGGGAGCCATTGGTACCCATGTTCACGCCGGTCGAGCAATACAGCGCGGCGCCGTCGGCTTCACGGTAGACGCGAACCATCTCCCGCAGGGTTTCGGCTGGAATGCGAGTGACTTCCGCGGTGCGCTCGGGCGACCAAGCCTCGGCCACGCGACAGAGCTCGTCGAAGCCGGTCATGTACTCGTCGATTCGGGCCCGATCGATTTCGGCGGTGGCGAGCATCTCGTTCAAGAATGAAAGGTAGAAGAAGACGTCGGTGTTCGGCCTTATGAACACGTGCTCGCCAGCGACTTTCGCGGTTTCCGTTCGGCGAGGATCGACGATGAAAATCTTTGCGCCGCGGGCCTCGATTTCCTTGAGGCGACGAATCGGGTTCGAGACTTGCAGAAAGCTCCACTTCGAGATCGCTGGGTTGGCGCCGACGATGATCAGGCAGTTCAGGTGTTCGAGGTCGGGGAACGGCTGCGTGAACGGGAAGCCATACACCTCGCGTGCAACTGAGAATTTGTTCGCGCAATCCTGCGTGGCCGACGAGAACATGCTCGCCGAGCCCACGCCTTGCATGAAGCCCTGCGCGAAGACCGGGTGCAGCACCCCGAACCCAGCCGCAGTGCCCACGTACATCGCGATGCTGTCGGGGCCGTGATTGTCGATTAGCTCCCGCACCTTGCCGCCGATGCTACTGAGCGCGTCGTCCCAGCTCACGCGCCGAAGCTCCCCGTCTACGCGCTGCATCGGATAGAGCAGACGATCGGGCGTGTCGTATAACCGATGCTGCTTGAGTCCCTTGAGGCATCCGTACCCGTGCGTGGCCACGTGCTGGTCGTCGGGCCTGATGTCGACGACCTGGTCGCCATCTACCGTGACCTCGAGCCCACAAAGGGCCTCGCAAATCCGGCAAAACGTCTGCACTGTCTCGGTCATTCTCCGCCGAGTGTATAGGGCTCAGTCCTGATGGATCAACTCGTCGAAGGCTCGATTCACATCGTCCATCGATTCGAGGAGCAAATCGTCGTCCGAGCTCTCGGTCGGGCCGCCGAGACGAAGCAGACGATGATTGACCTCGCGATAGCGCGGTTCGCGCTGAAAAACGTACTGATAGTGCAGGCGTGCCTGGTCCGTGAGGCCGCTGGCTTCGCAGGCGACCCCGAGCTCGTAGTGCAATCCAACCGATTCCGTTGCGGTCTTCTCCGGGCTTTCGAGACCAGATTGGAACGCTTCGATCGCGTCGCGCGTCTGGCCCTCTTCCATGTAGATGAGGCCGATCATCGTCCAGCAGAGGCAGCGCCGGCGGGGATCGCTCATCGCGACCTGGAACTCTCTGCGCGCATCGGAATGCAGTCCCATTTCTTTGTAGGCAATGCCGAGATCGAAGTGCGTGTCGCTGTCGTCGTCGGCCACCTGCTCCGCGACGCCGGCCTTGAACTGCTCGAAGACGGTATCGACGTCGATCATCTCGGCGCCTTCGTCCACCGGCGAGATGTCCGCGACCTCGGCAAGCTCCTCGGCGAGCCTCTCAGCGAAGTCGAAACCCTCGTCGCCCGGTTCGAGCTCTTCGTATTCAAGCTCCACCTCCGGTGCGTCGGAGATCGAATGTGAAGGGGCCGAGGGCGCGGCCGGTTGAATCAGTGGCTGCGCAACTGCGGAGATGCCTGAAGAAGCGGCGGCCAGCGCTTCTATTTCGCGCGCTTTGTCGAGCACCAGGGGATGGTTGGGAAGGGTCAGCTGCAGCTCGCTGACGATCGCACGCGCTTGACTGAACAGGCCGTCCACCAAGTACGAGTCGGCGAGCTCCAACGTCTGTTCCATCAGGCTGGGCGCGGTCGCAGCGCTAGCCGGTGCGACTCGGGTGCCCACCAGTGGCAGTGCGAGGAACTCCGAATACGTCATCGGAGAGGTCGTGCGCATGGGGATCACGCGTGCGCCGACGGGCGTGCGGGGAGCCGATGGGATCGAGGGGTAAGAGCCTTCGAACCCACTAGGCTCCTCCGAGAGCGCGGGCAGCGAGCCGCTGAGGGTGCTTCCCTCTTCGATGTCTTCCTCGACGAACATGATGCCTGACGTACCCGTGAGGCTGGAAGCATCGCTGACGCTGGGCTGGTAGCTCAGATTGGACGCCGAGCTCAGGCTGGCCGATTGGGTGCTCAGCTGCGATGCGATGCTCGGCTTCTGCGTTGAAGCCGAGCCGACGAGCCCTGAAGGCTCACGGGCCGTGCTCGGCGGCATGAAATGCTGCCCCGAAGCCGAGGCGGTCTTCTGCAACGCCGTCTGTGCCTCTGTGTCGTTCGGATTGAGCTGCAGGATGCGGTGCAAAGCACCCATTCTTTCCTGCGGCCGATGGGCCTCGCGGTGTATTCGTGCGATTTCGCGATACACGCTGATTGCCTTATCGGTCTGCGACAGCATCAGGAAAGCTTCTGCGAGCAGCGACAAGGTCGAAACATCGCGAGGGTCTGCCTTGAAACAGATTTGCAGCTTCGCGAGTGCGCGCTTCGGATCGCGACGCGAGATGTATGTTTCGGCAAGCTCTTTGGCCACCTGGACATCGTTGCCGCGGTGGTACAAGAGTCGCTCTGCGACTTTGATGTAGTCTTCGAGTCGGCCCTGTTCTTTCAAGAGGGCCGCACCCTGTTCGAACTCGCTTGCCGCCTCCTGGGTTCGCCCAGCCCGTGAAAGCGCCTCGGCGTACTTGATGCGAACGGGAATGTGCTCCGGGTCGATGTCGACGATCTTGCCGAGCATCACCAGTGCCTGCTCGGCATCGCCGGCGCGCATGAAGGCGTTGGACGCGTCCTCGAACACGCTCATTGCGTCGCTCACCAGTTGGAGGTGCTCGTACATCTCGCCGAGTCGTACCTGCGCATCGAGTCTCGACGGGTCCAGCTTCAGGATCTGCTTGTACACCGCGATCGCTTTCAAGAAGAAGCCCTGTGCGGCGTAGTGGTTCGCGACGGTCTCGTAGGTCTGGATGGCTGCACGGCGGTTGCCGGCGCGCACATGCAGATCACCGATCTTCAGCAGGGAACGAACGTCACGCTTGTCCGCAGCGACCAGTTTTTGGTACTGCGCGATCGCTTTGTCGTATTGACCGCGTGACTGGTAGGTCCGCGCCGCGTCCAAGACCTTATTCCTGTTGATCGCCAAAGCCCCTGCTAAGCCCCCGTACGTTCAGTACACCCACACAAGTCTACTCATGCCGCACGGGGGCGGTCAACATGCGCCGGGCCTGAAGGTCATCGAGGAATCCCGTGGAAATCCGGCCTTCTTCGAACGCGGGGTGCTCCAGAATCCTCTGGTGAAGCGGAATGTTGGTGCGAATGCCCCCGATGATCGTCTCTCGGAGCGCTCGGCGCATCTTTGCGATGGCTTGGGCACGTGTCCGCGCATGTACGATGAGCTTTGCGACCAATGGGTCATAATATGGGGGTACGCGCCCGCCTCCGAAGATCCCACTATCGACTCGGACGCCCGTTCCACCTGCCATATGAAGCTCGGTAATCATGCCCGGCGACGGCGCGAAGGTGTCTGGATCTTCGGCGTTGATCCGGCACTCGATCGCATGGCCTCGTGGAGCGAGTGGCTGCGGCGGCAGCTCCAGGGGCTGCCCGTCCGCGATGCGAATTTGCTCAGCGATCAAGTCGATGCCCATGACGAGCTCGGTCACCGGATGCTCGACTTGGATGCGCGGATTCATCTCGAGGAAAGTCAGCTGGCCGCGCTCATCGAGCAGAAACTCGAGCGTCCCGGCGGATAGATACCCAACCTCGCGCATCGCGCGCTCGATGGTGGCGGAGACGTCGTCCCGCATCTCGTCCGTTAGAGCCACGCTCGGCGCCTCTTCGAGGATCTTCTGATGGCGTCGCTGGATGGAGCACTCGCGCTCGCCCAGCACGCGAATGTTTCCCTGCATGTCTCCGAGGATCTGAAATTCGATGTGCCTCGGGCGCTCGAGGAACTTCTCGAAGTAGAGTGAGTCGTTCCCGAAAGCGGCTCGGGATTCGGCGCGAGCAGTTTCGAATACTGCTCGCAGTGCTTCTTTCGATTGCAAGACGTGCATGCCGCGGCCGCCGCCACCGCCCGATGCTTTCAGGAGCACCGGAAAACCTAGTGACTCCGCTTTTCTAACCGCATCCTCGATGTCCTCGATGAGCTCGGTTCCCTCGATAATTGGAAGGCCCAGAGACTTCGCCAGCGCTCGAGCGCTCACCTTGTCACCCCAGAGGCGCATCTGTTCGGGAAGCGGTCCGATGAATAGAAGCCCGCATTGTGCGCAGGTTTCGGCGAATTCCGGGTTTTCCGATAGGAAGCCGTAGCCGGGGTGAACCGCGTCGGCGCCCGTAATCTCAGCCGCCGCAATGATCGCGGGGATGTGCAAGTAGCTGCGGCTCGGATCGGCAGGCCCGATGCAAATGGCTTCATCGGCCAGCCGGGTGTGCAAGGCGTCCGCGTCGATTTCGCTGTGCACGGCAACCGTTCGCAGACCGAGCTCACGACATGAGCGAATCACGCGAACCGCGATCTCTCCCCGATTGGCAATGAGGACTTTCCCGAACACGGCTCAGCTGATTTCGACTCGAAAGAGCCGATCGCCGTACTCCACGGGTTTGCCGTTCTCGACCAGTATTTCGACGATTGTTCCGTCAACCTCTGCTTCGATTTCATTCATGAGCTTCATGGCCTCTACGATGCAAAGGACTTGGCCAGGGACGATTGGGTCGCCGACATCGACGAAGGGGTCGCCGTTCGGCGAGGGCGAGCGATAGAAGGTGCCGACGAAGGGAGAGGTCACGTAGGCTCTATCGTCATCCTCGGTCCCGGATGCCGTGCTTGCCGGCACCGAGCCCGGAGTCGCCGGCGCTGCCAATTCGGTGGCCGTGGCGCCAGGCAGGGGCGAGGGTTGACGGCACACCCGAATGCGGTCGTCATCGTGTGAGACTTCGATCTCGGTGAGGTTCGCTTCGTCAAGGAGTCGAATGAGCGCGCGCAGTTGATCCAAGTCCAACTTCATGGTGTTCCCCGGCGGCGGTTTGATCAGCCAGCAGCGTTCAAATAGTCGATTAGGGCGCGAAGGCCAAGCATGTAGCTATTCTTTCCGAACCCAATCACAGATCCGATACATACCGCAGCCGTGACTGACTGGTGGCGAAACGACTCGCGCGCCGCGGTATTCGAAATGTGTACCTCGACGACGGGAAGTCCGGTTGCCGCGATTCCATCACGCAAGGAGACCGATGTGTGCGTGAGGCCGCCCGGGTTGAGGACCACGCCGTCGAATGACTCGCGCGCCTCGTGAAGCCAATCGATGAGCTGGCCTTCCTGATTGGACTGCCGGCAGTCGATCGTAGCACCAAGGTCCTTGCTCAGGTCCTGCAGTGCCCGTTCGACGTCGTCCAAGGTGGTCGCACCGTAGACATCAGGTTCGCGGGTACCCAGCAAATTGAGGTTGGGTCCGTTTAGCACGAGGATGCGTTTCACCGAAGCCGCCATGGGATCAGAGGTTTTCGATCAGCTTGGGTGCGCTCGTTCGTAGCAGGTATCGTGCCTTCCCGACATTTCCGCCGGGCGCAACCGCGAGCGCGACGAAGTATTCGTCGGTCAAAAGGCGAACGACGGTCGTGAGCCGCTCGGTCTGGACCGAGATCTCGCTCGTGCTCCCGGTGTCTAGCATTTCGCCAGCGCGCTGAACCCCCTTGAGCACGACGCTGTACTCCATGCCCACCGACTCGATATCGAAGGGGCCGTCGCCCTTCGAATATTGATCGATCGCGATTCCATCGGACGCCATCAGCAGCCCGGCTACCCCACCATCGGTTCGATCGACCAAGTCTTGAAGTATCTCTTTGAACATCGGTCCTCCGCTTCGCAATTTCCGCACGGTCCAGGGTTTCGGTCAAGTATCGCGTCGACCGATTGCACCCCTATTGGCTCGCGTAGATCAGCTCGACCGTCAGGCCGCCGCCATCGGTGTCGCGCAGCTCGAGGCGTAGTCCGTGCCGCTTGGCGACATCGCTCGCAATATGAAGCCCCAAACCCATTCCGTGCGGATGCCGAGTCCGTGCTTCGCTTCCGCGGAACGAGGGTTCAACCACTCGGTCACGTTCGATCTCGGGGATCCCAGGGCCGTCGTCGACCACCCGAAGCGACCAGCTCTTCGGAGCTCCTTCGAGGATGACGGCCACATGGCCGTCCGCGCGGTTGTAGCGAATGGCGTTCTGCACGATGTTGCCGAGCGCCTGCTCGAGCAGCGTGAGGTCACTGAGGAACTCGATCGCGGCTTCCGGCACTGCTAGATCCAGGCTGATATGCTTCCGCTTCGCGATTGGTCGATGCCTTTCGACTACGCGCTCGACCAGGCGGTTCAAGTCGATCGGGTCGCGATGGGTCAGCCCATCGTTGGCTTCGAGTCTCGCCGCGGCATTGAGGTTGTGTAGAAGCGAACCGAGGTACTGGGACTCCTCGAGGCTCGGCACGATCGCTCTCGCATCGAGCATTTCGCCAGCTTCGATTCGCTGCTGTAGCGAAACCAAGTGGCCCTGTAGGACGCTCAATGGAAGCATCACGTCGTGTGTCGTGTTGGCGATGTAGTTGCGGAGCGCAGCTTCGCGTTCGCGCAGCGATGCGAGTTGCGCTTGGATCGTTTGGCGGCTTTGCTCGAAGGCCGCGCCGAGCTCGGCAATCTCGTCGCTCCCCTCGACGTGAATAGGCTCCTCCGAGCCGCTGCCAAGCGTGCGGACCGATTCCGTCAGCTGCCGCACTCGGAAAACGATGGGGCCCGCCGCAAAGAGCGCGACGAGCACCACGACCAGCCCAACCAGAAATGCTGGCATCAGCACCGCGCCAGAAAACCAAGATGGCGGTCCTTTGGATTGCATGAGCAACACCGCACAGGGGCCCTCGTTCCAAGGCATTCGAACCGCTACTTCCGTACGGCGCTGGTCCCGGGAGCGAACGGTCGCGACTTCGTTCCCGGCCTTCAGTTGCTCTTTGAGTGCCTTTGGGAAGACGGGGTTGTCTGGATTGGCGCTCTCGAAATTCGTGTCGTAGGCAGAAATCCGATGGCGTGGAAGCGTTTGGTGCGGAGGGCTGGGATGCCGTCGGGGCCGTCGTTCGCCCTGCACGCCGGGCCACCGTTCGGGGTCGGCTTCGCATCGCTCTCGTCCTCCGGATTCCATTCGGTTCACGGCGGCCTCGGCGAGCGCTTCCACTCGCATCTGCGAATGCCACCGGGACTGAGCCCAGCCCAGGAGCACCAGCAAGGAAATCGCGGCCAGGCCGAGGGTCAAGGCCAATCTTGCGCGAAGCTTCACGCGCCCCCTGAGAGGCGGTAGCCGATGCCCCAGACGGTTTCGAGCTGTCCGGCATCGTCACCGAGCTTGCTCCGCAGTCGAGAGATGTGGACGTCGAGGGTGCGTCTGCTGCTGTCTTGCGCCGGGTCGAGCGCAGCGTCGACCAGAGCCTCCCGGGTGACCGCCGAGCCTTTGCGTCGCGCGAGAAGGGCCAGTATCTCGAATTCAACCGGCGTCAGCGAGAGCGTTCCTGAGGCGTTGCTGACTTCGCGGCTCTCGAGGTCGACCTGAATGGCTCCGACGACGAGGCGTTCGGTCCCCACGAGATGAGGGCGGCGCAAGCACGCTCGGATGCGTGCGATGAGCTCTTCGGGGAAAAACGGTTTGGTGACATAGTCGTCCGCCCCGAGCTTGAGCCCGCGAATCTTGTCCGCGGTGTCGTCGCGCGCGCTCAGGATCAGGACCGGGACTTCGGACTTCACGCGGTAGCGCTTTAGGAGGTCCATGCCATAGGTTCCAGGGAGCATCAGGTCCAAGACGATGACGCGGTATTCGTTGGGGTCGAGATCACGCGCCGCGTCGCCGTCCTGGACCCAGTGCGGCTCGAACCCTGCTTGCGAAAGAGTCTGTACCACTTGTTCGCCAAGTGCGACGTCATCTTCCACCAGCAGGATTCGATTGGACACCGGGTTCTCCAGTTACTTCTGATCTGCGGAACGATGGCGCTCGAAGCGCTCTTCCATTCGCTCGACCTTGTGCTCTCGCTTCAGCAATCGAAGATCCTCGCGCTGCTCACAACTGAGGTTCGCATAGATTTGATCTTCGGTCGCGAAATGGAGGTCCTTCATCGCCACGAGCTTCTCTTTGCCTCCGGGCATCTCTTGGATCTCCTGACGCTTCGCCTGCGCCTGCTCCATGATCGACCGGATCGCGAGCTCCTGTGCGGGGCTCAGATCGAGCCGCTGGGTCATTTCGGTCAGATGCTCCTCCATCTTCTCAGGCGACCAAGGTCCTCTTTCGCCGTGGGGGCCTCCGTGAGGGCCGCCGTGCGCGAGCGCGACGCTTCCTGCGGTGAGCACGATTGCCGTGACGCCGCCCAGCAGGGCAGCGACGATGGTTTCCTTCTCGATGAACTTCATGGCTATTCCTTTCGCGGAGATTCCGCCTCTTCATGAAGTAAACGGCTCGAACCTTACGGGATTCTTAAGACGGGCGGATTTTGTTCTTTTCCGCTAGTTTTGGTCGGTGGCCCGCTCTTTTCTCGTCCTCGACATCGAAACGGTTCCCGACCCCGACCTGGTCTGGGATGCGGCTGTCGACGGTTTTCCTCCTGCACCGTTTCACCAAGTGGTGGCACTCGGGGTCCTGTGGCTCGACGGCAACTACGAGCTCCAGAAGCTCGGCGCCTTTGGTGGCGAAGAAAACGCACCCCCGGATGAGTCCAAGGTTCTACAGGAGTTTGCCGAGTTCATAGGAAAGCGACTACCGACCATGGTGAGCTTCAACGGTCGTCGCTTCGACTTGCCAGTCTTGGCCAACCGAATGCTCAAGCACGGTGTGCCTTTTCCCGCTTATTATGCAGGGCGCAGCGGCGGCGCCGACTATCGCTATCGCTATAGCGACGAGGGGCACATGGACTTGGCGGAGCTGCTGACGGACTATGGCGCGAGCCGAATGCCTAGCCTCGACGCGCTGGCGCGACTCGTTGGGATGCCCGGCAAAATGGACGTCGATGGCTCGAAGGTACAGAGCATGTTCGAGCACCGCCGATATGCAGAGATCCGCGACTACTGTCTGCACGATGTGGTGCAAACGACCTTCGTGTTTCTTCGCTCCGAGCTGCTGCGAGGCCGCTTGAGTCAGGCGGATTACCGCGAGCGCGCCCGGGCGCTCTGGGACGCACTCGAAAAAGACCCCCGGGTCGTCGCTGTCCTCGAGTGTGCGAACAAGTCGCTGGCCCTCCTAAGTGGCTGAAAGAACACGGCGAAATCTGGATTCTTTGTCCTTCTTTCGCCTGTTAAGACCTTCGTAAGGTCTGCCCTCGTCCGAGTTGGTGAAACGCGGGAAAGCCCGCAACAACTCCGAAAGAGACGAGGAATCAACATGCGATATCTACTTCACATTGGGCTTTTTGCATTGGCGCTCGGGGCGGTAACCCAGGCCGACGCGCAGCAAAGTCGTCGCGGAGATCGTCAGACGACGGTCGTGATCGCTGGAGGGGGCGGTCCGCGCACAGTTCATCCGGTTCGAGCGAGCTTCGATCCCCCACGCGCGATCTACGCCCAGCCGAGGACGTTCAACCACACGCCCAAGGCGATCCAGGCGTCGCGTCGCGACTACTTCGATCAGCGTCAGGACCTAGACCAGATCCTCCGGATCAGCGAACGCTGGGAGCGGGCGACTGCGGAGCGGAATCGAGACGCAGAATGGAACGCCAACCGCTCGCTCGACGCCTGGCTCGAACGCGAGATCCGCGAATCCGCGCGCGAGCCCGTCAACCAACGCTACACGGATCGGCTTCGCCTGCTCAGCAGCGAGCTTGCATCGCTCGAACGAAGCCGTCATCACGGACGTGGCCACTACGAGCGCGCCCACTGCGGTCGCGCTCATGGCCATCGCGGCTACTACGGTCGCGGTCAGGGCGGTTATTTCGCGAAGAAGGCGAGCATTCTGAACGAGCTGGTGCAGTTGTCTGAGCGACAGCTGCAGCGGGCTGAAGCCAACCTTCACTACCCATATCGCTTTTCGGTCGCCCGTCGCTGAGCGATCGAAGCGGCGAAGTCGAAAGCGCCTCGGACTTTGCCGGGGCGCTTTCTCTTTAACCGCCGCTAAACGCCGCGCGTTCTTCATCGAGCGCCCGCTCGATGTTCCCGCAGACGATTTCGCAGAGCCTGAATACCGCCGGGTCGGAAACCGAGTAGTACGCCGAGTTCCCGCGCTTCTCGCGCTTGACCAAGCGGTGTGCGAGCAGGGTGGTGAGGTGCTTGGAGACGTTGGGCTGCGTGCTGCCCGTGGCTTGGACCAGGGCCGTTACCGTCCGCTCCCCATCGGCTAGCTCGTTCAGAATCTGCAACCGGAGCGGGACCCCGAGGATGCGGAACCGCGTCGCGACCGAGTCCAGATTCTGTGGGGTGAGCGCGGTTTTTGCCATCTCTTCCCTTTATAGCGCCATTCCTGGAAAAAATCACCACTTGACTATATGATTATGTGAGCATATATAGAGGCCTAGATTCAGTCCAGTTCACACGGAGCGGATGTCCATGAAGCGAAAGATTCTCGATTTCCCAATTCAACACACGCGCCTGATCTTCGTCGGCCTGGCCGTGCTCACGATCGGCCTCGGTGCGGCCATTCCCTCGATCCAAGTCGATACCGATCCGGAGAACATGCTCGCGGAGCACGACGCAGCGCGCGTCTTTCACAACGAGACCAAGGGGGAGTTCGCCCTTCACGACCTGATCGTCGTGGGCGTCGTGAACGAGGCCGAGCCGGAGGGGGTCTTCAACCCCGAGTCGCTTGCCCGCATTCACGAGCTCAACGAGCGGCTGAAGTCGATCGACGGCGTCATTGCACGGGACGTTCTTGGGCCCTCGACCATGGACAACATCGAGCAGGCTGGGCCTGGGACGATTCGCTTCGAATGGTTGATGGAGGAAGCACCCAAGACTCCGGAGGAGGCTCTTGCGATCAAGGAGGCCGCCCTTCGGCTGCCCATGCTTCGCGGCACCGTGGTCTCCGAAGATGGCAAGAGTGTCGCGCTCTACGTCCCGATCGAGAGCAAGGATCAGAGCCACCGCATCTCCCAAGAGATCGAAGCGGTCATCGCCGGCTTCGGCAACAACAGCGATGAGTTCTACATCACCGGCCTTCCGGTAGCCGAGGACACCTTTGGCGTCGAGATGTTCAAGCAGATGGCGGTTTCCGCGCCCCTTGCTGCTCTGGTGATCCTTCTGCTGATGTGGTGGTTCTTCCGTTCCTTCGCCTTGGTCTTGTCGCCGATGATCGTCGCCATGACCACAGTGACCATCACGATGGGAGCCCTGATCGCGAGTGGCTTCACCGTGCATATCATGAGCTCGATGATTCCGATCTTCCTGATGCCCATAGCGGTCGTCGACTCCGTCCATCTGCTATCGGAATTCGTGGATATCTACCCGAAGACCGGCGATCGCAAGGTCGCGATCAAGGAGGTCGTCGGGCACCTGTTCGCGCCGATGCTGTACACATCTCTCACGTCGGCGGCGGGTTTCCTATCGCTCATGCTGACCCCGATTCCGCCTGTCCGTGTCTTCGGTGCGTTTGTCGCCTTCGGCATCGCCGTCGCCTTCGTCTTGACGATCTTGTTCGTCCCTGCCTACATCGCTGCGCTTCCCGAGAAACGCTTGACGGCGCTGCTCTCGGCCAAGCGCGACGCAAGCGAGGGTGGATTGCTGGGTCGCGCCGTGGAAGCCGTGGGCGCCAAGAGCCTTCGTTTCGCCAAGCCGATTCTCGTCGTGACGGTCGTCGCGATCGCGATCAGCGGATACGGCATCACGCAGATAAATATCAACGACAACCCGGTCCGTTGGTTCAAGCCTTCTCACAAGATCCGCGTGGCCGACAGGGTGCTCAACCAAGAGCTCGCCGGCACCTATACCGCCTTCCTCGTCATGAAGCAGGATACCGATGCAAGCGCCGAGATCATCGCGGCAGGTGACAAAGCCCTCCAGGGTGCAAGCGGCCACATGCGCGCTCGCTGGGACGCTCTCAAAGCCGATGCGGAAGCAGCGAGCGAGGAAGGGGCGACGAACGTCTCCGACTCCTTGATCGAAGCGACCTCCGATCTGGTCTTTGACACCAGCGGCGAAGACTCGGAGCGGTGGCAGGCGGTGCAGACCGCGCTCGAAGAGGCGCAGACGGCAAGCAAGACCTTCCAGAACCCGGAGCACCTGGCTTACATCGAACGGCTCCAGAAGGAAGCGGACGCGCTGCCCCTCGTTGGCAAGACGAGCTCGATCGCCGATGTCGTGAAGACTGTCTACCGGGAGCTCCTCAGTGGAGATGACGAGGACTACCGGATCCCAGGCTCCACCGAGGGCGTCGCGCAGACGCTCCTCCAGTTCCAGTCGTCTCACCGTCCGAATGATCTCTGGCACTTGGTGAGCCCCGACTACCGTGAAAGCGCCATCTGGGTGCAGCTCAAGAGCGGTGACAATCAGGACATGATGTCGGTCAAGACCGACCTCGACACCTTCTTGGCCGGCAACCCTCCGCCTGAGGGCCTTCGCGTCCAATGGGCCGGCCTCACGTTCCTCAACACGGTGTGGCAGGACGAAATGGTCGGCGGAATGCTCGAGAGCTTGATGGGCGCGTTCGTCATCGTGTTCCTGATGATGGTGATCCTGTTCCGGTCGGCGTTGTACGGCGTGCTGGCGATGGTCCCACTCACGATTACGATCGTCTTCACCTACGGACTGATCGGTTTGGTGGGCAAGGACTACGACATGCCGGTCGCCGTCCTCTCGTCCTTGACGCTTGGCCTCTCGGTCGACTTCGCGATTCATTTCCTCGAGCGCGCTAGGTCAATTCAAAAGGAGACCGGTGACTGGAGCAAAACGATGTCACTCATGTTCCAGGAGCCGGGTAGGGCGATCACGCGCAACGCGATCGTCATCGCGATTGGGTTCCTTCCGTTGCTCGGAGCGCCGCTGGTTCCCTACAACACCGTGGGCTTCCTGATGGCAGCCATCATGGCCGTCTCGAGCGTCGTCACGGTGGTGCTACTGCCCTCGATCATGATGCAAATCCAAAACCGGCTCTCCCCAAAAACGGAGACGGTAGCAACGAGCGAGGACGACGCCGCGGCGTCCCTTGCGACCAACAAGGAGCAAACAGCATGAAAGACCTCAGCAAGACCTGGTTGGCGGCGGTCGCTGCCACGATTCTTCTCTCGACCCCCGCGATGTCCGCGGAGGCAGGCGACCTGAAGGACGCGAGTGAAATCGTAAATCGCACGAACAACGCCCAGTACTACGCGGCAAAAGATGGACGAGCACTCATCCGGATGAAGATCGTCGACGGCAAGGGGCGCTCCCAGCGACGGCAATTCGCGGTTCTAAGGCGCGACTTGAAGGACGGAGGCGACCAGAACTACCTAGTCGTCTTCGACCAGCCCGCCGACGTTCGCAACACGGCGTTCCTTGTGAAGAAGCATGCTAACAAGGACGACGATCGCTGGCTGTACCTTCCAGGTCTCGATCTCGTGAAGCGAATCGCAGCTAGCGACGAGCGCACGAGCTTCGTCGGAACGAACTTTTTTTACGAAGATATCTCCGGGCGACATCCCGACGAGGACAAGCACGAGCTCATCGAAACGACCGACACGGAGTATGTGGTGAAGAGCACGCCCAAGAGCAGCAAGGGCGTCGAGTTCGTGCACTACACACTACGGATCAACAAGAAGACTTTCTTGCCCAGCCAGATCGAGTACGTAAACGCGCAGGGCAAGGTGTACCGGCGCATCGAAACCGCCAAGGTGGACACCATACAAGGGCATCCGACCATCACCAGGCTCAAGGTCAGTGATCTCGAGTTGGGTGGGTACACGCTGAGCGACGTCAGCAACGTGAGCTACGACCTCGGGATCCCCGATGACATCTTCGTCGAGGGCTCTCTTCGAAATCCGCCCGTCAAGTGGCTTCGCTGAGCGGAGCGCGCGCAGACGAGCACGGAGCAAATCCATGAAACCGGCGATCTGTACTACCGAGCGGTGCCACGAGGGTGGCGGCTCGCTCAGGTGCTTGGCGATCGCTGCGCTCGTGTTCACGGCCCTCGTCTTCGCCTCTGGGGCCCTCGGTCAAGTCGGGCAAGAGATGGCCGCGCCCAAGGAAGAGGAGGGCGCGGGCGGCTCCGACGCAGGTCCATCTACTCGGTCTGAGCCCGAGGGGTCTCCTGATCCGAGAGCGGAAGAGGCGCTCGAGGCTGAGGCAGAAGGCCCGCTGAACGCCGCAGAAGCTTCGGATCCGCCCGAGGAGCTCGCGGGCGACGTCGAGCCGGCCGACGATTCTGGCGGCGACGAGGACTGGGGCGAGTTCGACGACTGGGAAGAGGAAGAGGGTGGAGGAGAAGGAGGCTCTGGCGCCAAGGCCTGGGACTTTCAGATCGGCGGCTTCGTCGAAGGCCTCATCGCGCCGCGCGTCGTCCCAAGCAGCGCCAGCGCCAATGAATTCGTCGCAAACGAGGCGCGCTTTCGTCTGAACCTCGACGCCACCCATGAGATCGTGAGCGCACGCTTTCGGGGCGATGTCTTCGCGGACGCCGTCGACCGTCGGATCTGGTTCGACATTCGAGATGCGTCGATCTTCATACGTGGTGGAAGCTGGTTCAGCATGCGGTTCGGCCGTCAGGTGCTCACCTGGGGCACGGGCGACTTCTTGTTCTTGAACGACCTCTTTCCGAAGGACTTCAACTCCTTCTTCATCGGTCGCGCGGACGAATACCTCAAGGCGCCCTCGAATTCGGTGCAGACCACGTTCATGATGAACAAAGTCGGACTGGACTTGATCTGGACCCCGATCTTCGAGCCGGATCGCTTCATCAACGGGCAGCGTCTCTCGTTCTTCAATCCCCTGGTCGCAGAGGTCGTCGGCGATCGGTCTCCGCTCACGCCGATCGATCCGTTCTTCCCCGAGCAGCGACTGCGAAACGGCACGATCCACGGCCGCCTCTACGGCACGGCAGGCGCCGTCGAGCTCGCGGCCTATGGCTATGTGGGTTACTGGATGCAGCCCAATGCGCTTGCGCTCACCGACCCGGCGGATCCGAACACCATTTTGGGGCTCACCTACGCGCGCCTGGCCGTCTACGGCGCGAGCCTGCGCACCCCGCTCTTTGGCGGCCTCTTCAACGTCGAAGGTGCGTTCTACGACTCATTCAAGGATCGGGCGGGGACGAGCCCCGCGATACCGAACTCCCAGTTCCGGGGACTGGTGGGCTATGAGCGTGAGCTCCTTCCGAAGTTCC
The DNA here is from genome assembly GCA_963699755.1 of uncultured delta proteobacterium. GTDB lineage: Bacteria > Myxococcota_A > Polyangia > Polyangiales > Houyiibacteriaceae > SG8-38. The sequence continues at coordinate 205,310 of CAVOVB010000007.1, read as the reverse complement.
AAATGGGCCTGCAATACTACCTCGAGTACACGCTCAAGTACGACGAGCTGATCGCGAGCTCGTTCTGGCCTCAATACGAGCAGCACGAGTTCCGGCACCTCATCACGCTACGGCTCAACCAGCTCCTGGTCATGGACAAGCTCGAGCTCTCGCTCTTCGTCTTCTTCTCGCCGGACCAGCTCGACACCTACATCCGGCCGCGCATCACCTACAAGATCGTCGAGCCCCTGGCGATCGTCATCGGCGCGAACCTCATGTTCGGTCGCGACGACTACAGCTTCTTCGGACAGCTCCAAGAGAACACGAACGTCTACGCGAGGCTTCGCTACTCCTTCTGAGATTTCAAAACGAAAGGAACGCAATCATGAACATCGACAAATTGGTCTTTCGAGTTGCAGGCATCATGGTCACCGCAGGCGTGATCCTCGCCTACAGTCACAATATCGCCTGGCTCATCCTTCCGGCCTTTGTCGGGCTGAACATGTTTCAGGCCTCCTTTACGGGCTTTTGCCCCATGGCGACGATCGCGAAGCGTTTCGGGATGAGCGAAGGCAAAGCATTCTGAGCGCGTGACTTCGTGCGGCCCCTAGTTTCGGCCGTCTGAATGACAATCTAGGCAGAAGTTCGGAGGCGCGGCGCCGCTCGGATAGTTGCGCACGTCCCCGTGCTTGCTGTCCATGCGGGACCGCGTGTGGGTGCCATCGTGGCAACCGACGCAGTCGGTATTCTCGCCGCCCACGGGCGAGCCGAGCGCCACGTTGTGGCAGGAGGCACAATCGTTTCGATATCTCGAGTGCGCTCCCGATTGGATCCGGAACGCAGTTTCGGGATGGGCGCCACCCGTTGCCGGAAGCCAGGCTGACGTCGCGTGGCAACCCAGGCAGTCGCCAGTGCTGGGGTGCGTTGGGGTCATGGGGCGCTGCGATTCGTGACAGTCATAGCAGCGCGTTGGCGGCGGAGTGTGGGCGAACGTTGCCGGAGTCCAGGCCGGATACGAGCGGTGACAGCTCGCACATTCGGGTTCGTATGTTTGCGTGTGTAGCGGATTGTTCGCCCTGGGTTCGTCGGCGTGACAAGCAATGCAAGCGGCCGGAAGCGGTGTGTGGAGCGCTGTCGGATCGACCAGTGTCCAGTCGTTCGCGACGTGGCAGCTGGCGCAGTCCCCGAGTCCTGCGGCTGATTGATGCGTCGGAGTATTGGGCCGCAGGTTGCTGTGGCAAGCATTGCAGGTGTTTGGAATGGGCGCGTGCAAGAAGTCAGCCGGCGTCCAACCTGGATATTGATGGTGACAGCGCGCGCACTCGGGTTGAGCGATCTGGGTGTGGAAGATCGTCGGTTGCCGAGGCTCGTTTTGGTGACATGTCATGCAAGATGCTGGAAGCGGCGTATGGAGCTCCTCCGGATCGGCCGTCGTCCAGTCGCTGACGAGATGGCAGGAGGCGCAGTCGCCCTGGCCCGCCGCGGTTTGGTGCGTGGCCGTGTCGGGTCTTCGATCAGAGTGACAGTCCAAGCAGGTGTCGGGCACAGGCGCGTGGAGAAAGTCAACCGGTGTCCAATCCGGATAGCTCCGGTGACAGCCGGCGCATTCGGGCTCGAGGACCTGGGTATGGAAAATCGTCGACTGTCGCGGTTCGTTCTGGTGACACGATATGCACGCTGCCGGAAGCGGCGCATGGAGTGTGGCCGGGTCGGTGACGGCCCAGTCTTCCACGACGTGGCAGCGGGCACAGTCCCCGAGGCCTGCGGCCGATTGATGCGTAGGAGTCGTGGGTCTCAGATCGCTGTGGCAAGCATCGCAGGTGCTGGGCACGGGCGTGTGGAGGAAATCAGCCGGCTTCCAATCCGGATAGCTTCGGTGACAGCTGCGGCACTCGGTGTCGAAGGCCTGGGTGTGGAAGATTGTCTGGGGCTGCAAAGTGTCTTGGTGACACGTCTTGCAGGATGCCGGCAGCGGCGTGTGAATGGCTGCCGGGTCGGTGATGGCCCAGTCGTCCACGACGTGGCAGCCGGCACAGTCTCCCCGGCCCGCGGTCGATTGATGCGTGGGCGTCGTGGGTCTGAGGTCGCTGTGGCAGTCGTTGCAGGTGCTCGGCACGGGCGAATGAAGGAAGTCGGTTTGCGTCCAATCCGGATAGTTCGTGTGACAGCTCGCACACTCGCTCTCCACGGCTTGGGTGTGAAAGATCGTCTGCGGTTGCGTATCGTTTTCATGACATGTCACGCAAGACGCTGGCAGCGGGGTGTGAAGCGCCGCCGGGTCGGTGATCGCCCAGTCGTTGATGATGTGGCACGACGCACAGTCGCCCTGGCCTTGCGAGGTTTGGTGCGTGGGCGTGTTGGGCCTCTGATCCGCGTGGCAATCTGCGCAGGCGCGAGGCGCGGGCATGTGGAGGAAGTTGGCCTGCGTCCAATCCGGATAGTTTCGGTGGCAGTTGACGCACTCGGTCTCGACGGCCTGCGTATGGAAGAGCGTTTGCGGCCGGGGCTGGTTTTCGTGACACGTTACGCAAGATGTCGGAAGCGGCGTGTGGATGGTGGTGGACACAGCCGGGTCCCATTGGTGTTCCGTGTGGCAGTCCTGGCATGTGCTCGGGAGGGAAGCGTGCGGTGGATTGATCGCCGCCTTGCGGTCTGCTTCATGGCACGTGATGCATTCGGCTTGAACGATCCTCCCCGGTTCGTGAGACGGACTCGCAGCCCCACTGCATCCCACGCCGATCAACAAGGTGGCCACTAGCCCGAGAGCCGCGAGGCGCCCAAGCGGTCCACGAGAACTAAGCCTCATGGGTGACATTCTAATGCCATTGTGATTAACCCCGCCAGGTTAAATGTAAGGGGCCCTCAAATCAAGGTTCGCCCTCGATTGGTGAGAGAACAGAGGCACATCGGAGGCCCAGTTTCAAGCACTCGGCTGCGTCGGTCGACAAGATCCCGCTCCGTACCCCTCAAAGCCTGTTTTTTCAGCGTGTTACAGGGCTTCCCCTGTTCGTCGGTCAGCTACCGAGTCTAAGCCAGAGGTGCTAACTTTGGGTGAGCGGATTGGTGGCCGACGGGTGATGCGATTTCTCAGGATCGGGGTGCTGGGCGTGCTCTTGCTCAACCATGCGTGCACTGGCGGCACGCAGGACCACGCGCGCGTCGAGGTGCGCGGTGCGGATTGCATCGTCTGTCACGCCGAGGATGTGCAGCACGCCCTCAACCCCCCACATCAAGGCTTTCCGGATACCTGCGGCACCTGCCACAGCAGCGACGCTTGGAAGCCGGCACGGTTGTTCATGCATCCGTGGCCGCTCAATGGCGCGCATGCGGCGGCCGACGTCGACTGTGCGTCATGCCACGTCGGAAATCCAGCGGTCTTCCAGGGCACCCCCACCCTGTGCGTCGGATGTCATCAAGACGACTATGACAGCAGCCCGTATCCGGGACACTCAGACTTCCCCACGACCTGCGAGAACTGCCATACGACCGAAGCGTGGGCGCCAGCGGTTGGCGGTACGCATCCCGAGAACGCGTTTCCCATTCAGAACGGGGCGCATTCGCCGTACCGGAACGACTGCGTGTCCTGCCACAACCCTGCGCTCGGATCGCCGGTGGGCGGCGAGAACAGCGATTGCGTTGGTTGCCACGACGGAGAGCACACGCGCGCCCGGATGGATCCAAAACACAACGAGGTCGGCCGCTACCCGAGTGGAGAGGCATCTCCCAATTTCTGCTTGGAGTGCCATGCCGACGGCCGTAATCGCGACTAGGCTTCTCCGTACTTGGTGACGATCTCGATCCCGACGCCCTGAAGCAAGTCGGTCGGCGCCGTTCCACCGACCTGGACCACGACCGCGTCGTTCTGGATCGAGATCGGCAGTCCCGACCCGTTGCGGAGGGTGACTCGATCGTCGAAGATCTCCTCGACCTCGGTGCCCATCAACGCGGTAAGCCGGCCGGCCTGGACCTCCGCTTCGATGCGCTTGCGGTTCGGCTCACGGCAGCGCGCAAAAGCATTCTTGCGATAGCTGATCGTCACCGACGCGCAGTTTCCGCCATCGAGTAGGGCAAATGCCGACTCGACCGCCGCATTGCCGCCGCCGACCACCAATACGTGCTGCTCTCGAAAGACCTCGGGCTCGATCACTCGATAGGCGACCTTCGAACGTTCCTCGCCGGGCACCCCGAGCTTACGCGGAGAGCCGCGACGGCCGAGGGCCAAGAGGACGTTTGCCGCTCCGAACACACCGCCGGTGGAGGAGACCAACCAGCTGTCGTTCGGTCCCGGTCCGCGCTCGATCTTCTCGACGAGCTCTCCCACAGCGACCTGCAGCCCGGTCTTCTCCTGGATGTCCTCCCAGAGCGTCATGAGCTGCTCCTTGCTCATCTTTGTCTTGGACACACGCCCGTACATCGGGAAGTCGAGCGATCCGGTCATGACGACCTTCGCCCGCGGGTAGTGTGTAATCGTGCCGCCAAAGGCTTCCCGTTCGAGCAAGAGCACCCGCAACCCGGCTTCCATCAAGCGCAGCGTCGCGCTCGTCCCGGCCGGGCCGGCGCCGACGATCAGTGCATCGAGCGATTCGCCTGCTCCTCTGCGATGACCCGCGACGATGTGGTCAGCCGCCTGCCGTCCCTGCGAGACCGCGTTACGAATGAGTCCCATTCCGCCGAGCTCGCCGACGATGTAGATGCCGGGCTGGTTGGTCTGAAAGTCGGGATCCAGCTGGGGCAGCTCGAGCCCGCGCTTCTCAGTGCCAAACACCAACGAGATCGCCTGAACTGGGCAGGCCGAGGCGCAGGCGCCGTGTCCGATGCAGCCGAGCGGGTTGGTCAGCACGCCCCTGCCATTGACCACCGCGAGGACGCTCTTCTCCGGGCAGGCATAGACACATGCCCCTGAACCGATGCAGCGGATGGGATCGATCTCAGGATGAATGCTCGCGGGGACGAGGTCCCCCATGGCTCGCAGCTCCTCGAGTTTTTGGCGACCTGTCTCGGTGCGCACCTGCTCGTTTCGTCTCCAAAAAAGGTTCAAGCCGAGGGCAACTGCAGCGAAGAAGCCAAGTGCAATCCAAGTGGTCATGTTTTCGGCTCGCCCTTTTGTGCGAATGGCTCCCCTTTGTTACGCTGGGATTCTAACATGCAGGACGGGTGGGGACCCGTCGTCTGTAGGGGGCTGTGGGGAGGAAAACCAAAGCTGCGCAGAAGCGCCGCGCGGATCGAAGCGCCGTCTTGCTGGTGTTGTTGGCGATTTCCGTTCTTGCCTACGTGCTCTGGGATCTCGGTCAAGACTTCTATCTGTCCGACCTCGAGGCGAGGGTGGAGCACGGCGACTACGACGCGCTTCGGCCCGGCGGCCTGGTCGGACACGGGTACGGCATCGTCGGAACGATCTTGATCCTCGCCAACCTCCTCTACCTCGCGCGGCGAAGGCTCGCGCGCTGGTCGCTCGGCTCGATGGCCACCTGGCTCAACCTACACGTCTTCACCGGACTGATCGGGTCACTCCTCATCCTCTTTCATTCCGCATTCCAGTTTCGGACACCGATCGCGCTGGTCACAGCGGTCAGTCTAGGCGTCGTGGTGGCGACCGGGATCGCAGGCCGCTATCTCTATGCATTGACGCCGCGTCCCGATCGAGCCCGGCTCGAGCAGGCGCTCGCCTCGTTGGATGAGCTCGCTCCGGGGTGCAGCGCCCGGGTGTACCATGCGCTCGCGATCCACAAGGTCACCCAAGTCGATGCGCATCAGTGGCTGCTCGCCAAGCTCGCCGCCATTCCGAGGTGGGTGATGGATGCGCGTTCAAGAGGCTTCATCGTGAGCTTCGTGATCGAGGATGCCCCAGTTGCTGACGTCCTCGGACGCAAAGAACGAAGACGCTTTCGAAAGGCGAAGCGCGTGGTCCGCAAGTACGCAACCCGCGAGGTTGTCGCGGTCGGAGCCTCCTCGCTGCTTCAGTCCTGGCGAGGCTTCCACCGGTTGCTCGCGCTGATCCTCGTTTTGCTCGTTCCCGTACACATCGCCGTGGCTTGGATCTACGGCTATCGATGGATCTTTTCCCAATGAGCGGGCGGACGACCGCTATGGTGCTTTTGGGCGCGTGGATGATCGCGGCTGCGATTGCTGGCGTGCTGGTGCCTCGGCCGACCGGCGCTCAGTTCCTATCGCCCGGAAAGCTCACGAGCGCACACGCCGAGCTCGAGGGCGATGCGAATTGCAGTGAATGCCACTCGACCGGCCAGCGGCTCGACACCGATGCCTGTCTGGCTTGCCACGACGACTTGGGGGCACGGATACGCCAGCAGGCAGGTCTCCACGGACGAGAGTATCGCGGACAAGACTGCGGCCAGTGCCACGTCGAGCATCTCGGAAGGAATGCGAAGCTCGTTCGGTGGCCAGGCGGTGGGCAGACGCGTTTCGATCATCGCCTATCGGGCTGGCCGCTCAAGGGGGCTCATGCCTCGGTTCGATGTGAGGACTGTCACGATCGCCGCAACCGTCGCGGTCAAGCGACGTTTCTCGGGCTGAAGACCGACTGTGTGTCCTGCCACGAGGATCCCCACGAGGGCAGATTTGCGGGGGCTGAATGCACGTCGTGCCACAACGAAACCGACTGGAGCCAGGTCACCAACGTCAGGAGCAACCATCCTGGTCTCAGCCTCGCCGGCGGGCATGCGAAAACGAAGTGCGAGGCCTGTCACGACAAAGGCAACACCTCGGCCCCAAGCGCGGGCGCGGCGTGCGTAGCCTGCCATGCGCAGGTTCACGAAGCGAAATTCGGAGATCGATGCGAGAACTGCCATGCCAGCATTCGCTGGACGCGGCTGCCCACCAGGATCGGGCTTCGCGCGCATCCTCTCACTGCGTTTCCCCTCGAAGGCCGGCATCAAGACGTCGCGTGCACTAGCTGCCATTCGCCCAAGCTGCCGATGGAGCGCCGATATCGCCGTCTCGAGTTCGATCAATGCGGGGACTGCCACAAAGATGTGCACCGCGGGAGCCTTGGAAGCGCCGACTGCAAGTCCTGCCACGACGAACACGGGTTCTGGCCGACTTCGTTTGGTGTCGAGCAGCACAGCCGGACCAAGTTCCCTCTCGATGGCAAGCATCAGTCGGTCCCTTGCACGGGCTGTCACCAAGGGAAACGACCTCACTACCGGCTCGAGCTGAAATCGCAGCGTTGTATCGATTGCCACGACAACCCCCACGGCGACCAGTTCGCCAGCGAAATGAGCGATGGGGGCTGCGCGCATTGCCACTCCGAGCGCGGCTGGGACTCACCCAAAATCGACCACAGCACCTGGCCGCTGACCGGCGCGCACTCCGAAGCGGCCTGTGACAGCTGCCATAGCCCCTCGAAAGCGGACCGGCTCAGCGGACGGGGGGCGACCTACCGTGGAGCGCCGCGCGACTGTGCCGGTTGTCACCAGGACACTCACGCCGGACAGTTTCGGCTCAGCGAGCCCAAGCGCGAGTGTGAGGTGTGCCACATAACGGATGCTTTCGAGATCGAGGCGTTCGCCCACGAGGAGCTCGCCGACTATCCGCTCGAAGGCGCTCACGCCGGGCTCAAGTGCGTCGGGTGTCACCAAAAGGAGCGCCTACGAAGCGGGGTGCAAGTGGTGAGATACAGGCTCGGGTATCGCGAGTGCGCCGATTGTCATGGCAACCCGCACGCGCGCAGAAAGGGGCAGCGATGAACCGCGCCCTGTTGATTAGGCTATTCATCGTTTTGGGCATCGTCGCTCTCGCCGGCATTGCCGGGCTCGCGATCGCCAAAGACCCCGAACGGAACGCGGCCCAAGCCAGGGCTGCCAGCCACAACTCGATCACCGAGGGGCTTGATTGCGGCAACTGCCACACGCCGGCGAGCTGGAAGATGATGGGGGGCAAATCAGGCGAAGGCTTCGACCATTCCCGCACGGGTTTCCCGCTCACAGGGAGACATGAGCCGGCTGCCTGCAATCAGTGTCACAGCGGCGAGCGGCGAGTTACGAGGGAGTGCGGAGCGTGCCACGAAAATCCACACCAGAAACGCCTGAGCGGTCGATGCGACAGCTGCCACTCCTCGAGACGCTGGAACGACATGGAGCCGTTCGAGATCCATCGCCGAACACGCTTCCCCTTGACGGGCATGCACGCGCTGGCCGACTGCACCGAATGCCATCTGCGAAACGGAGAACGGCAGTGGACGACGGTTCAAAGCGACTGCTTCTCCTGTCACGCTGCCGAGTACCTCGATCCAAGCGTCCATCCGAGTCACCGCGGAACCGCCACCTCCGACCCGTTTTCGCGAGATTGCTCTCAGTGCCATCTTGCGAGCGCCTGGAGCCCTGCGTTCATCGACCCCACGTCACTCACCGCCGCGTCGACGAGCTCCGTCAGAGCAGGCATCGGAGGCATGGTCGTCCCTCCCGATCACGACCGATATTTTCCGGTTTCGCACGGCCCGCACCGCGGGGCGCCGTGCAATAGCTGCCACACCTCAGCGCGAACGCCTCGGCTGGTCCGCTGCACGGGTTGCCATGCGCACAACGCCGTCAAGCTCCAGCAGCAGCATGGACGGCGCGTTTCGAGCAGTGGTGCCTCGTGCTTGGGGTGCCACCCAGGAGGGACCGCACGATGAGGCCGACTTGGTTCGCAGCGCTGCTTGCGTGCACGGCCCTCTTCGCCGCGACGACTGCGGCCAACGCCGCATCTGGAAGCCGAGTCAGCGTCAAAGTCGTCGACATTGCGGGCGGACGCGCCTATCTGACGCCAGGCGAAGCAGCGGGGGTCGGAGTAGGGTCCGTCGTGGTTCTTCGTGATCGTCGCTACCGAGTCGTTGGGGTGACAGGCAAGCACGCGGTCATCGAGATGAAAGGACGCGAGCTGCGAGTCGGGATGACCGGCCGGGCAGAGGCCAAGGTCAAACGGACCGTTAGCTCATCACTGACCAAACCCAAGCCTCTAACCGCGTACGAGAGCCAATGGCCAGAGCCGGTGCGTCCCGCGACGCGGCAGACGCCGGAGTACGTGCCTCTGGGTACCTGGTCCGATGGGGAGCGAATCGATCTCGCCCTTTCGACAGACGTAGGTGGGACTCTTGCGTTGCGCGACGGGGAGTCCTTCGGCCGTGCATCGCTACGCGCAAGGCTCCACGCCGAGCCTTTCGAGCAGCCTGTGTTCTTCGACGTAGACATTGCCGTGCGGTCCTGGTTCGGAGGCAACATCGGAAATCGCCCGGGCAGCTCCTCCCGGCCAGTGCTCGCGGTCCGGGAGCTGCAATTCGGCTACGGCACGTCGACCAGCCCTCAGCTTGGGCTGGGCAGGCTGCCTTTCGTTGCGGTCGGTGTCGGGCAGCTCGATGGGCTTCGTGTGCGCTCCCCTTCTTGGAAGGGCTTCACGATCGGCGCCTTTGGCGGCACGGTGCCAAACCCGCTCGACTATCTGCCGACCCTGGATACGACGCGATTTGGGGTGGAGCTCGCATACCAAAACGAATCGCTCGATGCCCAGCCTTTCGTGGGCCTGTCCGCACACGCTTCGACGTTCATGGGCGAAATCGACGAGCGACGCCTCAATCTGGAGTTCGACGTGTTTCCCGGAAATGGCCAGATCGGAGGGCACTTCGAGCTCTCGATGCACGACGAGGTCAATCCTTGGCGGGCGCCGCGCTTCGAAGTGAGCGCAGCAGGCTTCGACGCATCGATTCGTGTCGGCCTCTTTCAGCTCGCCGGCCGCTTCGACATGCGGTTACCGGAACGTTCGCTCTGGCTCACTTCGTATCTGCCGTTGGGTTACTTGTGCAACACCGTTCCGGACCCGGCCGCTGGCGGCGGAGACGAGTTGGTCTGCCTCAACAGCAATGACCAGCGATATTTCGGTGGCTTGGATGCAAGCTTCATGTTTTCACGTTTCGCCCTCCATGCTGGCGCAAACATCGTGCACAGCCAGACTGCCGATGAATTCGAGCAACTCTCTGGCTACCTGCAGGCCCGCATCTTGCGTATCGCAGATATCGCTTGGGCGGACCTTTCGGTCGCGGCCTACGCGCGCTCGTTCGTATCGGACTACGCCGCGCGTCTTGGAGCAGGGGTAGACATTCGGCGTGTCGGTGAGATTTCCGCCTACTACCGGGTGTCGATCAACCAGTATGTCGCGTCCCCCACGAGTTGGCTGCAGCATTCGGCCGGCGGCCTCTTGTATTTCGCACTCGGGCACGACCTCGATCTCGGGGTTCGCGTCGACGGAATCTTCGGCGAAGACGTGAGCGTCTTGGTCCTCGGCTCGAATCTGACTTGGCGGCCGTCCTGGTGATCGCGTTAGAACGCGATCCAGCGCCCACGCAGCCCAGCGCTACTTGGTTCGCTCCTTGAGGAGCTCGATCTCCCCTACGAAACCGGTGGCGATATCCTGCAGGTCGGGGACGAGCTCGGTGCAGGCCAGTGCACCGAAACAGAGACGGTCCACAACGCTCATGACCGTGATGTTGAGCCCCGAGCCTTGCTGTACCGGGCCGAGCGGGAACAGGTGGGTGAGCCTGGTGCCCGCCGTGTAGAGGGGAACCGGCGGGCCCGCGATGTTCGAAATGATCAGGTTCCATAGGGGCGGAAGCCGGTCGGCCAGGTGCCGCGACGAAAAGAAGCCGATGAAATGGGTTGCGATCCAAGGGACAGTGATGTTGTTCACCAGGTCGGTGAAGTTCTTGAGGATGTCTCCGCCGCCTCCACTGCTGTGGCGCCTCTTTTGCCGCGATGTCTCTTCGTTGATGGCGATCAGGCGCTCGACCGGGTCGTCGAGTTGGATCGGGAGGTGCACTCGGATCACTGAAACGCGATTGCCGGCCTGCTCGCCGTCGCGCCGAACCGACACTGGCACCGTCGCGACGAGGGGGCGATCGGGAAGGCCGCCGTGGGCGCCAAGCCAAGGTCGGAGCGCTGCGCAACAGCCGGCCAGAACCACATCGTTCACGGTCGTTCCGAAGGCGCTCTTGATCGCCTTCACATCGTCGAACGAGACATCGGCGAACGCGACCGAGCGATTCGGCGTCAGGGCACCGTTGAACATCGTCGGCGGTGCTTCGAAGAGGGGCGGCTTCGCTGTCGCTTCGCGATCGGCGAATGGGGCAGTTTGCGAGCTCCCTTTGCCTCGGACTGCCTCTACTATTTTCGTCGCCGCCTCGACCGCGCGCCGCGGTTTGCCCGCCAGGGTCCGAAGCGTGTCGGCCGCTAGCCAGGGGATCGTCGGCTCTCTATCGGGTAGCCAGGACTCCTCAGGGGGAGCGATGAGCCGACCCTCCGGGCTGGTGTCCATGAGCTCGCCCGCGATGGCCGCACTCCGGCCACCATCCATCGCGGCGTGGTGGATCTTCATCACCAGCGCCAGCTTCCCCCCCTCCAAGCCATCCACGAGCACGGCCTTCCAAAGCGGCCTGTCGCGCTCGAGACGGGCTCCGGCGAAGCTCCCAACGAAGTCGCAAAGCTCTCGCATCCCCCCCGGAGAGGGGAGGGAAACGTGCAGGAGGTGCTTGTCGAGATCGAAAGCCGGGTCTTCGATCCAGTGAGGGTCACCGATCTGCAACGGCCCTTGAACGATTCGTCGCCTAAACGGCGGAATGAGATGGATTCGCTCGGCAAACCGCTGACGAGTCAAATTGAACGCCGAAGCTTCGGGGCCGTCCGCGCCCTGCGAATCCTCTGGCTCGAGAATCAAGATCCCCATCGTGTGCATGGGCATCTCGGGCGTTTCGGCGTAGAGCATCGCCGCGTCGAGCGTCGAGACCGGGATCACGGCTTGCTCCCCGGGTCCAAGAACCCGATGCCCATCATGAAACGAGCCATCTCCGTCAAATATGCGCCGCGGTCGAGGTGGATGCTGTGGCTCCCGGGAAACCAATGCATGCGGCAGCGCTGCCAATGATCCCAGAGCAGCCTGGAATGCTTCGGAGGAGCTAGCCGGTCGCCTGCGCCGCCGACGATCATCAGTCGCTCGCGCGGCAGCACCGCGGGATAGGTGAGGGGGCAGCTCACCGCGAGGAGACGGCGCGCGTCGGCGGAGCTCAAGCCTGAGACCGAGAGCGCGGTTCGCATCAACGCACCAAGTGGCTGCCACTCTAGAACCAAGTCCGCCACGCTGATGATCGGCACGTTGGGCAGCGCGAATGCCAATTTGGGCTCGACGCTGGCGAGCATCGAGGAAATGAAGCCCCCGAGACTCAGGCCGGTCACGCCAACTTGTTGGACGCCTCGTTCACGCTGAAGCCAGTTGAGGAGGATCCTGAAGTCGAATACGGACTGCGCGACCGCTTCGTTGAATCGAGAGGTGCCGCCGGCGAAAAAACCGTGTCCCGAAAACGGCGAGAAGCGCGTCTGGCGAGGACCGTGAAAAGGAAGAGTAAACAAGGCAATGTCACAGCCCATGCGATAGAACCAAGGGAGCGCGAAGAACCACTCGTTGATCAAGTAGCCTTCTGCTGTGAATCCATGAATCGCAACGATGGTCGGTCTCGGCCCGTTCCGGTGCCGAGTCATCCGCGCGAAGGCGACACGGTTTCGGTCGTGCCGCAGATAGGGCCGGTGTTGGTTCGGATGAACCGGCTGAAACGGGCTGTCGAAGCGCAGCACCTCGCACACACCGTCATCCGGTTCGAAACGCGGAAACCAGCGCCCTCTCTCGGCGCGAACGCGTACGCCCGCCGGGGGATCACGAAAGAAGCGGCCACGATCGCCCGACTCCGCCATCTCGGCATACAAGCGCGCGTCTCGCATGGATCGGCGAAGCTCCATCGGATTGAAGCCGAACGGAATGGCCGTTGCGCCTACCATCGTGCCGAAGATGGCCCTCACGACATGGTCGAACGCGGCCGCAGCACCGATTTGGAAGCGATCGGTGCGGGCGAGATCGAACTTCTCTGAGGTTCGGGCAAAATCGTCGTCGAGATGCTCCCACCAGTGCCCGCTGGGTATCAAAGGGGCCTCTCGTTCGTAAGACTCGTGCACAATCCGAGAGACAATCGCGGAGTCTTCCATCCCCGAAGCTTAGCTCACTTAGGGCGGGGCTAGAAGGCGCCGTTATGTTCGTCGAACCATTCGTATGTATCCCGGATGGTCTCTTGGAGGGGACGGCTGACGAAACCGAGCTCCTTTGCCGCCTTGTAGTGGCACACGCTAGGAGAGTACTGGAGTGCGTGCATGGAGTCCGGAGTGACGAGGGGAACTCGGTCCTTCGGGGTGAGTTTGAGGACGAGACGAGCGACACCACTGACCAGTGACGCCGGCACTGAGAGCCGGGGGCCTTTCACGCCAGTGATCCTTGTAGCGAGATCGGCGAGCTCCCGCAGGCTATGGCGGTGGCCGGACATCAGGTAGTTCTCGCCCGTCGTGCCCAAGCGCTCGGCGGCAAGCATCCCTTCCACGAGATCACGCACATCGACGAAGTCGAACGCCCCGCCAATGTTCACGGGGATCTTTCGATCGCGAAACTGGAGCAGTAACTCACCCATTCGCGAGGGGCCGAAGTCGTGAGGTCCGATGATTGCGGTCGGATTCACGATGACGGCATCAAGACCATCCGCGATTGCGGCGCGAACCTCGTTCTCTCCTTCGTTCTTCGACCGGTCATAGAGAGGAACGTGAGCGCCGATAGCTCTCGGCGCAGCCTCGGTGAGCTCGGGTCCGCATCGTTGGATGTCGAAGGCGTGGACGGAGCTACAGTGGATGAAGCGCGATACTCCGCACGCCATCGCAGCGCGGGAGGCGTTTCGCGGACCTTCCACGTTGACTCGGTGGACGATCCCCGTTGGGTCACCGGTGATCGAAATGATGGCTGCCAGATGGAACACCGTGTCCGCGCCCGCGAAGGCCTTTTCTAGGGATTCGGGTTCAAGGACGTCGATGAACACATGCTCGACGTCGAGGCCTGCAAGCGACTCGGCCTGAATCTTGTCGGCGACTCGAACGTCATCGCCTCGATGAAGAAGCGCACGGACGAGGTTGGCGCCGACGAAGCCATAGGCACCCGTGACGACGGCGAGCATTGCTCGAACTGTACTGGGCCAGCTGCCTCTGTCGAGCTATCGCCGACGGGTTCAATGATCTCCGAGAAGCCTTTCTGCTATGATGAAGGAGTGCTTAGGCTTTCTTCGCTCGGACTGCTTCTGGCTTTCGCTCTGGTTGCTCTCGCCCTCTCATGTGGGGGCGACGTGGCTGCGCAGGAAAGCCCCGAGATCGAAATCATCACCGAGCCGCCTCCGCCATCCGAGCCGACGCCTTCTGTGCCTCCGCCCGATGATGTGCCGTCCAGTGAACCGCCGCCTCAGCTGCCTCCACCCATGCCCGACGAGACCAAGGAACCCCTCGGTCACCTTCGGGTCGGTGGTGGCATCGGCTTTGGCTTCGCGACGGGTTTGATTTCGATCGGCGTGGCGCCGCAAGTTTCCTATATCTTCAAGCGGATCGTCGAGCCAGGTGTCTCGTTTCGATACGAGTTCACCCGCGACCGGATCGTGATCCCGGAGAGAACCTGGCATAGTTATGGCGGTTCGCTCTTCGTTCGCATCTTTCCCATCAAGCAGCTCTTCTTCCTGGTCGAAGGTGAGCTCATCAACACGGGCTGGAAACAAGGTGGATTCAGCTCCGGTCGCAGGAATTACGGCAACCTGCTCCTCGGCGGCGGACTGCTCATGGGCGTCGGCAAGGGTGTGTTCTTCGCAACCTCGCTCAAGATCGCCGTTTTCAGAAACGAGTTCTACCCCGATGCCTTCCCGATCATTTCGATCGGCGGCGGCTACGCGTTCTAAGGAGCTCCGTCGAACAAGTCCTGGAAGCCGCTTGGCTCGTGTCGACCGAACACCAGGGTTTCGAGGATGCCTATGCCGCTTTCGTCGCCCATCCTCGCACGCACGACGTTGTGCACGTGAATGGAGCAGTATTCGTCGGGCTCCACTTCATCCAGCCTCCAACTCTCATAACCGATCTCGAGCTCGTCGCGCCAGACCGCATGGCCCCATTCTGGGTGCTGGTAGCCGATGCCCATCATCTGGAATCGGAAGATCGGCTCGAGCTCGATTTCGAGCTTCGTCCCGTCGCGCTTCGCGAAACCGAGCGTCGCGCTTTTTGGCCACCGGGTTCCGCTTCGCCATTCGATCGAGTTGGTCGCGGAGGCCATGACCTCTTCCTCGGCTTCGACCAGCTCTCTCGGCACCTCTTCGTCGTCGCCGTAGGTCTTGACGATCGACGCCGAGAGCTCTTGAGGGTGTCCGTCTGGCATCTCCCGCGTCAGGAAGTGCGTGCAGAAGCCGTCGAAATGGATGGGCGACCAGATCCAATACACGGCAGGGTCGCTGGTAAGCCTGCTTGGCGCGCCCTCTTCGTGCTCGCCGACGGGGCGCATGCCCCAGGACTTGTCTCGAAGCCCGATGACCTCTGTCCGCTTCACCTCGAAACGTCGGCCCTTGACCGAGAAATAACCCTCCCAAGTCCCCACCTGGGTGAATCGCTGCGTGTCCATGATGAGCCTGTTCCCATCGTACATGATGTTCTTCGGCTCTTGAACCGGGGGCGCCTTTGCGTGGAAGGTCAGGTCGCACTCGACTTCGGTCTCATTGGGCTCGATCAGCAGTCGGATCTTTCGCATGGGCTGCAGGACCTCGACCCGCAGTGGTCCCGCGCTCGAGTCCATGGGGTTGTCGGCGATCCGCCGTGATGCATGAAACGAATGCTGCACGCCGTCGAAGGCCACGCTGAAATGCGCATCCTGAACGAAGCGGTTCGGGTACCGGCCGAAGCCAGCCTCGAACAGAAAGGTGCCAGCCTTGTCGAGGCCATTGAACCAATAGCGATCATAGGCGTTCCGGTTGACGATGCCCGGTTGGTTGATGGGGAGCGCAGCCTGATGGATCAAGTAGTCATCGAAATCGGTAATCATATGCGCTTCCTGGCTACTCGAGTGTCACTCCACACTGAAGCAAAATCGCTTCGGTGTCCGCTCCGCGTTCCCGTGCAGGCGTTGGGTCGGAGGGCTTCGTCCTCGAGAAGCGAGGGGCCGCGACGGCGTGCTTGATGCCATCGACTTCGACGAAGGAACGTCGCGCAACATGGTGCGCGTGCTCGAACGCCTCGGCCGCTGCGAGCACGGGCGCGAAGCAAGCGTCGCTGCCTTCGAAGACCTCGCACCATTCGTCGCGCGTCTTTGTGCGGAAGAGCTCTTCGAGAGCAGGCCGGAGCGCGTTCCACTTCGCGGGGTTCAAGTGCTCGCCCACCGCTGGCGCGCTGTCGGCGATGCCAAGCTTCTCGATCAGCTCCTTGTAGAACTGCGGCTCCAGCGAGCCAATCGACACGTACTTGCCATCGCTGGTCTCGTAGACATCGTAGAAGGCGGCGCCAGAATCGAGCAGGTTCTCGCCGCGCTTGTCGGACCAGAAACCCTGCTGCATCCCAGCGTAGATGCTCGCCATCAGGGCGGCGACGCCATCGACCATCGCAGCGTCGACGACCTGACCCTTGCCTGACTTCTTCGTTTCCAGCAGCGCAGCGAGGACGCCGAAGGCCAGTAACAAGCCGCCGCCGCCGAAGTCACCGACCAGGTTCAAGGGAATGGTGGGGCGCTCCCCTTTGCGGCCGATGGCGTGCAGGGCGCCTGCTAACGAGATGTAGTTGATGTCGTGGCCCGCGCGTTGCGCCCAGGGGCCCTCCTGCCCCCAGCCGGTCATCCGCCCGAAAACGAGTCGCGGATTGGCTTCGAGGCAAATCTCAGGACCAATGCCGAGGCGCTCCATGACACCGGGTCGAAAACCTTCGATAAGCGCATCCGCCGTACCGACGAGCTTCAGAAGCGCGGCCTTGTGCTGCGGGTTTTTGAGATCGAGTGTGATGCTCTTCTTGCCCCGGCTCATCACGTCGAAATTCGCCTGCAAGAAGGATGGTTCGGGCCGGCCGACACGAATCACCTCGGCGCCCAAATCCGACAAGAGCATCCCTGCGAAAGGGCAAGGACCGATGCCTTCGATTTCAATGATTCGTATTCCGTCGAGTGGACCCATTTTCAAAGCTCCGAAAGTGCGCGTCGCAGAGTGATCGATGCCAAGTTTTCATAGTCGAATTCATTCTCTTCATCTATGATTTCGATCTGCTTCATGTATTGTCCGACGCGCGCCATGTTCATCGAGAAACGCGTGAGCGCCAGAATGGAGTAGTACTCGAAGTTCGCAGCGCTGTGGCCAGTGGCTTCTTTCCAGCGCGCGATCGACTCTTCCTTGCCGGGAAAACCGGAAAGGCGCTCGAGCTCCAGGCCCTCGCTGAAGCATCGGTCGGACGCGAGCCACCAGGCGAGGTCCTGCACGGGGTCGCCTAGCCTGGCCATTTCCCAATCGAGCACCGCGACGCAGTCGACTCCGTCGAAGATCTGGTTCGCGAGCCGCGAGTCCCCCCAACAGAGCGCAATCAGCTCTTCCTCGGGCTTGTTTGCCTCGAGGTATTCGAGCGCCCGCGCAATGTCGGGATGTCGAGAAGCCTCCATGCCCCATCGAAAGTACTCCTGCCAGTAGTCGAGCTGCTGGTCGAGAGGCGTATCACCGCGCCTCGGCTCGGCCAGGAAATCAAAGCCGAGAGCCTGCCAGTCGAGGCGATGTACCTGGCACATGGCTTCAAAGCCGTTCCACCAAATGGCGGTCCGCTCTGCTTCGGAGGTTTCCTCGGCGAGCCAGCCTTCGTCGTGCATGGGTGGATTGTCCGTCGGGATTCGTCCCTCGACTCGATTCATCACGTAGAACGGAACCCCAAGAGCCGATTTGTCCCCCTCGAACCAGCGCACGATGGGCACGGGAACATCGGTGTCTTTGAGACGCTGCAGGACCTTCGCCTGCAGCCCAACGTCGTAGTACGGAAACATCACGTACTCTTCGGGCTCCAGCCTCACGACCAACCCCTCTCGACGCTCTGCGCCGTCCTTTGGGTAGACGAGATCGAAGAGTAGGGTGTCGCTCGAGAATCCGGTGCTCAGCGGTGCGTCGAGATCCTCGATGCGGATCTCGTCTACGGGCACCGATAGCTTGGGGGCCAGCCAACTCCGCAAGGCGCTCGCGGTTTGCCCGATATCTCGATCTTCGTCTGCGAAGGCCATCGCCCACCTCGTGCGCATTTGACTCGATGCGCGGCTCTGTCATTTACGTCATTGCGCTGCAGAGGTCGAGTCCCAGCGGCGACGAGCCAGGTTAGACATGACTTCGTCCGTATTGAATGAACCGCTGAGCTTGCCTTGCGGAGCGACTCTTCCAAACCGCATCGCCAAGGCTGCGATGAGCGAGCACTTGGCGTCGACCAAGCAGTCGCCAGGGCGAGGCCTGGTCCGGCTCTACGAGCGCTGGTCTGCGGGCGGCGCTGGGCTCTTGATCACGGGCAACGTGATGATCGACCGAGCACATCTGGAGGGGGTCCGAAACGTGGCGATCGGACCCGACTCGAACATCGATCGGTTCCGCGAATGGGCGGAGGCGGGGACGGTCCAGGGCAATCATCTCTGGATGCAGCTGAACCATCCCGGTCGTCAAACGCCACGCCACCTGAATCCAAACCCGGGCGCCCCTTCGGCCGTCGAGCCGGTCAATCTGTTTCGTCGTGCCAAGGCGTTTGGCAAGCCGCACGCGATGGATGAGGCGGAAATCGGACGGGCTATCCGGAGCTTTGCCAGTGCGGCTGCCTTCGCCAAGGCCGCAGGCTTCACCGGCGTGCAAGTGCATGGCGCGCACGGCTATCTGGTGAGCCAGTTTCTCTCGCCGCTGACCAATCTGCGCTCTGATCGCTGGGGTGGCTCGCTCGAAAACCGCGCTCGTTTTGCGCGTGCAGTGCTCGGTGAGATTCGCTTGGCGGTCGGCGATGACTTCCCGATCGGCATCAAGCTCAACTCGGCGGACTTCCAGCGGGGTGGTTTCACGGAAGAGGAATCGATGCGCGTGCTCGGTATGCTTCAAGAAGACCGCATCGATCTCGTCGAAATTTCCGGTGGCAGCTACGAGTCCCGCGTCATGCTCGACAAGGTGGAGAACCACCGGGAGGCATTTTTCCTCGAGTACGCTAGGAAGGCGCGGGCGGAGGTGAACATTCCGATGATGGTAACTGGCGGTTTCCGTTCTCGCGCGATCATGGAAGACGCGCTTGCAAGCGGTGCGCTCGACGTCGTCGGGATGGCTCGTCCATTCACCAACGACCCGAGCGTGGCCCGGGACCTTCTCGATGGGCGAACCGATCGGGCGGCCGATCCACCAGTCATGCCTGGTCTCGGCAGATTGGGCGGGGCCTCCGAGGCGATGATGAGCGTGGCTCAGATGGGACTGCTCGCGCAGGGAAAGAGCCCGATCCTGCGCTTCGGTGGTCTGGGAGCGGTCTTTTCAGCGTTGCTACAAGAGAGCACGGATCTCTTCAAGCCGAAGCGTTCTTGAGGATGCCTAGTCTCCTTCAGGTGGCGACCAGTCGTTGACGAGTCGGAACAAGCGCGCAGGCGGAAGCACGAGCCGCAGGAAACGAAACAACCGGCTCTCGCCGATCCAGATCTCCTCGTGGCCCCGTTCGATGTCGCGCAGCATCCGGCGCGCACATTCCTCCGAGCTCATCTTCTTCCAATTTTTCTCGGCGAGCATCGGTGTGTCGACGGTTGGGGGAAACACCTCGATGACTCGGATCTCGTCCCCGAGGTGGTGGCGAAGGCAGAGCGTATACGCGTGAAGGCCGGCTTTGCTGCTGCTGTAGATCGGCGTAGTGGCCAATGGACCGAGGCCCGCTGGCGATCCTACGATTACAATCGTCGGGTCCTCGGTCGCGCGGAGTGCGTCGAGCATCCTCTGGGTGAGCTCGATCGGGGCAAATAGGTTTGCGTCGATGATCTTCTTAGCTTCCTCCAAGTCGACGCCACCTGCCAGCGAATCAAAACCCAAGATCGCGGCGTTGCTGATCAGCGTGTCGACCTGATGCCCGTCACGCTCGATCGCGGCGAGCATCTGCTGGATCTCCTCCGAGCTAGTCAGGTCGCAGCGGTATGGGTGAATGCCACTCGAATGCGCTGCGGTCTCCCTGAGAAGCTCGAGTCGCCTTCCGCAGATCAAGATGGTGTTCTGCCTGTCGGAGAGCTGCTGCGCGAGCGCGCGCCCAATCCCCGTGCCCCCGCCGGTAAGCAAGAGCGTTCGTCCGGCTAGATTCATGGTTCGTCTTGAGTTGTAGTCGCATCGTGGGTATGCGCTACTCGTATGAAGCTCTTCACCGATACGATCACGCTTTCCACCAGTTTGGAACGCGAGCTCGTCGATCTCACCGGCGAGGCCCAGCAGATCGTTGATGCGTCCGGCGTCCAAGAAGGGCTCTGTGCCCTCTACGCCCACGGCGCGACGGCGGCGTTGATGATTCAGGAAAACGACGATCCCAACATTGGTAAAGACGTCGTGAGCTGTCTCGACAAGCTCGTTCCCAAAGGGGTCTGGCTCCACGATCGGATCGATGGCAACGGGGCTTCACACATTCAGGCCGGCATTGTCGGTCCGAGCGAATCGATTCCGATTCGGCGTGGAAAGCTGAACCTGTCGACGTGGCAGAACGTCTTCTTCTGCGAGCTCGACGGCCCGCGCCGACACAGGACCGTCGCTGTCACGATCCTCGGAACCTGAGTCTCAGCGCACGGTAGAGAAGATCAGGTAGACCGCGAGAATGGCGAGCACGAGCTGGAACCAGAAGACGAAGCGTTCCTTCGGGATCCGACTCAATAAGTGTTTACCGAAATACGTGCCGCCGATCACCGCGACGACCAGGCCCACGAGCATGGGCGCATAGGGCGCGTAGTCGAAGCTCAAGGCGAGGAAGGCCGGGATCTTCAAGAGGTGCAGCCAGGTCTGGCAGACCGCTTTGGTCGCGATGACCTGCTCGTTGTCGAAATCATCGCGTAGAAAAAAGGGCGCCAAGAACGGGCCCGTGGCGCCAACGAAGATCGCAAGCAGCCCGGCGGCCAGCCCCAGCAGGGCGTAGGACCAGATCGGAGGATTCCGAAGCTTTGGCTTGTACTGGCGCCAGGCCAAGAAGAATAAGATGAACGCGCCAACCCAGGCACGGAACCAGGTGAGCTTCAAATCGGACCAGATGTTGGCGGCGATGGCCACGCCCAGGACGGCAGGAATCATGAACGCGAAGAAGATCTGCCAGCGAACATACCGACGGAACGCCCAGGTCCGGGTCCAATTCGAAGCGAGTTGCACGATGCCGTGAAGCGGCACGACCACCGGAGCAGGAAGGAGGGCCGTCATCACGCCGAGGAGGGTGACTCCGCCAGCCATCCCCAGGATTCCGGAGATCGTAGCTGTCACGAAGCAGGCCACGACCAGGACGGCGACCGTGCTCATCTCGAACATGTCCTCAGGCTAGCACCCGTTTGTGCTTGTGCGGCGTTGGCATCGTGGGTATGCGTTCGATAGGCATGCCGAAGCGCATTCTTCGTTTTCATTTCGACTACATCTCGCCCTACAGTTACCTGGCCTGGCGGCAGCTCGAGGGCGTCGCGATAAGGCACGGTCTACGAGTGGAGCCCAAGCCCACGCTCCTCGCAGGCCTGCTCAATCATCACGGTCACAAGGGGCCTGCGGAAATCCCGTCCAAGCGAATCTACATGTTCAAGGACTGCCTTCGGGCAGCTGCGCAACTGAGTGTGCCCTTCGCGCCAGTCTGTTCGCATCCGTTCAATCCGCTCCCCTCGCTGCGCGCCACCCTCCTCGACATGGACGACGAGACCCGCAAGCTCCTGGTTACCAGGCTCTTCGATGCGGCCTGGGCCGAAAGTCGCGACATAGGCTCCGCTGAGGTCGTCGCCGAGCTCTGCGACGAGGCCGGTGTGCCAGACGCTCTCGAACGCATCCGCGATCCCGCGATCAAGCGGCGCCTCCACGATGCTAGCCGAGAGGCCATCGAGCTCGGCGTCTTTGGCGTTCCGACGATGGTCGTTGAAGATGAGCTATTCTGGGGAACGGACGGCATCCCTCACCTCGAGCGCTACCTGCGCGGCGAGGATCCGGTCCGCCCCGAGGACGTCGAAGCTTGGCTCGCCGTTCCCGCGACCGCGCAGCGACACTAGCGCCGCTCTTGGCTCTGCCAGGCGACCATGCCGCCGCGCATGGAGGCGATGCGCTTGAACCCGAGCTTCTCGAGCTCGAGCGCGACCCGCCCCGAACGCCGGCCGGAACGGCAGATCGTGATCACCGGGATCTCCTTGTCCCAGGCCTTCGACGCTTCGCCCACGGTTCCCATCGGAACGACGTCCACGCCTTCGATCTTGCCGTCGGACTCGGCTTCGTCGAGCTCCCGAACGTCCACCATTCGGACCGCGCCTTTGTTCTCCGCAACCCATCCGATCGAGACCTCCGGGATGCCTTGGGGGCTCCGCTCGATCGCGGCCCAACCGCGCTCGGGAAGCGGATCGCCGGACATCGAGGTCGGCGGGACGATGCCACAGTGCAGATTCGCAGGGACGGCGACGTCGAGCTTCTTGGGCGTGGGCAGGTTGAGATTGTCCATGATCTCGGCGAACTCCGCTTCGGTCCTCCCGTCGCCGACGCGCGGGTTCAATCGTTTCTCTTCGCCCACCGTGGTGAACGTCATTCCTCGGTAGTCATGCCCGGGCCAGATGATCGTGTCATCGGGTAGGGTGAAGATCTTGTCGTGGATCGAACGATAAAGTCGGTGTGCGCTGCCCTGCTGGAAGTCGGTTCGGCCGGTGCCGCGAATGAACAGCGCGTCTCCCGTGAACGCATGCCTGTGGTCCCCGGTTACGAAGGTCACACAACCATCGGTGTGACCCGGTGTCGCGCGAACCTCGAGCTCGAGCGAGCCGAACTGCAGACGGCTTCCGTCTTCCACCAACAAGTCCGCTCCTTCCGCGCCGGCCTTCGCGCCGATCACAGCCTTGCTGCCCAGGCGCTTGCGCAAGAGCCCGGAGCCCGTGATGTGATCGGCGTGCGTATGCGTGTCCAAGGTGTAAACGAGCTTCAAGCCGAGCTCGTCGAGGAGCTTGATGTCGCGTTCGAGCTGGTCGATCACCGGGTCGATCAAGACGGCCTCGCCCGATTCTTCATCTGCAAGCAGGTACGTGTAGGTCCAGGTCTCGTGATCAAAGAGTTGCCGAAGTAGCATGGATGGTCTCCTGATGTCGCTCCGGTGCTCGATGCGAACCGGAGCTAAGTCACTGAAATAACAGGACTCGGGCCTCACGGCAAACCCAAGCCACATAAAGGGCTGGCGATCTTGCACCGGTGCTGCTTTGAATGAGCACCATGCAATCCTTCACACCCATCGCTTCCACCCTCGGAGGCTTGATGATCGGCACCGCAGCGGCCGGTTTGCTCCTGTTCCACGGCCGGATCGCCGGCATCAGCGGCATCGCGGGCGGCATCTTCCGTCGAGAGGCGGGCGACATTTCCTGGCGCGTCATGTTTCTGATCGGACTATTTGCCGCGGGCGCAGGTTGGAGCCGTTTCTATCCGCAGGACTATTTGGTCGAGATCAGTCGCTCGACCCCTGCATTGATCGTCGCCGGCCTCGCAGTAGGCATCGGCACTCAGCTCGGGAGCGGCTGCACCAGCGGTCACGGTGTTTGCGGAATCGGTCGTCTGTCGAAGCGATCCACCGTGGCCACCATCTCGTTCATGATCACCGCTGCGCTCACCGTCTTCGTCATCAATGAAGTGCTGGGAGGTTCGGTATGAAGGTCAAGATAGGCGCGTTCCTCGGAGGAGCGCTGTTCGGGGTGGGTCTCGCCATCGCCGGCATGACCCAGCCCGCCAAGATTGTCGGCTTCTTCGACTTCTTCGGTGCTTGGGATCCCAGTCTGGCCTTCGTGATGCTCGGCGCCATCGTCGTGTACACGCCTGTCTACCGCTGGGCGATTCGAACCTGGCAAAGGCCGATTTGGGCGCCGGCGTTCTCCCTGCCTACGCGCAAGGACATCGACGCCCGGCTCATTCTCGGTTCCGCGATCTTCGGTGTCGGCTGGGGCCTTGGAGGCTACTGCCCCGGTCCGGCGTTCACTTCGGTGGGGGCCGGATCGCAGGCTGCATTGACCTTTGGTCTTGCGATGCTGGTCGGCGTGGGCGCGTATCAGCTCTTCACGCGCATCCGCGAGAAACGAAGCGGGGGCACCGTCGATTCGCAAGCCGCTGCCATGATTGACGGATGAGCCAAGCCCGCAAAGCGACTTCGTCGCCACGCGGCTTGGGGGTTTCTGCGCTGCCCATCGTCGACTGGCTCCGAAACTACCAGCGCGCGGACTTCGGGCCCGATTTCGTGGCCGGACTGACGACAGCGGTCATGTTGGTCCCTCAGGCGATGGGCTACGCGCTCCTCGCCGGTCTTCCGCCGATTCAGGGCCTCTATGCCTCCGTCGCGCCGCTCTTGCTCTACGCCGTGCTTGGCACCTCACGACACCTCGCGGTGGGGCCCGTGGCGATGGACTCGATCCTGGTCGCCGCCAGCGTCGGCACGATCGCCGCCCTCGGGACCGAGAGCTACATCGTGGCGGCCGCCGCTCTCGGGGTGATGGTCGGCGTCGTTCAGGCCGGGCTCGGTTTTCTCCGCGCCGGTTTCCTCGTGAATTTCCTCTCCCGCCCGGTCGTGGCGGGCTTCACCGCCGCCGCCGCGCTCATCATTGCCGCGAGCCAGCTCGGCCATCTGCTCGGTGTCCAACTTCCTCGTACCCATCACGTTCACAGGGTGGTTTGGGAGGCGATCCGGAGCACATCCACCTGGTCTTGGCCGACGCTCGCGATCGGCGTGTCATCGATTGCGGCGCTCTTACTGATCAAGAAGCGTTGGCCGCGCGTGCCGGCAGCTTTGGTCGTCGTCGTCCTCTCGACACTCGTGGTTTGGCTGCTTGGCCTCTCCACCGCTGGGGTATCGGTCGTTGGCGAGGTTCCGGCCGGCTTGCCGGGCTTGCACGTGCCTTCGGTCGACTCTGCAATCCTCACAAAGCTAATTCCAGCAGCAGCGACCATTGCCTTGGTCTCATTCATGGAGGCGATCTCCGTTGGTACGACTTTCGCCCAGCAATTTCGGTACGACATCTATCCGAACCGTGAGCTCATCGCGCTAGGCTTTGCCAACATGACGGGCGGTGTGACGGGCGGCTACCCGATCGCAGGAGGCTTCTCGCGCACCGCGGTGAACGTCCGTGCCGGGGCGCGTACACAGCTTGCCGCGCTGGTCACGTGCGCAGTGGTCGTCATCACGCTTCTCTTTCTGACAAGCGCCTTCTTCTATCTGCCCAAGGCGGCGCTCAGCGCGATCATCGTCGCGGCGGTCACGGGCCTGATCGACATTCCCGGCGCCAGAGAGGTCTATCGAGTCAAACGCGCCGACTTCTATCTGCTCGTTCTCACGTTTTTCGCGACTCTGTCCCTTGGCATTCAGTGGGGCATTCTGGTCGGCGTCGCCGCATCGGTTCTGCTCTTTCTCGTGCGCACGACGCAACCCCACTTCGCCGTGCTCGGACGTGTTCCGGAGTCGCAGACCTATCTGAACGTCGCGCGCCACCCGCACGCCGAAACGATTCCGGGCATCATCCTGGTCCGCATCGACGCCCAATTCTATTTCGGCAACGTGAGCTTTCTCAAAGAAACGGTTCGCGGTCTGCTCCGCGACGCCGAGACACCGGTTCGAGCTTTCGTCCTCGAAGCAGCCGGGGTGAACGACCTCGACTCGGCGGCTGCCGCGACCCTGGCGGAGCTGGACGAAGAGCTTGCGGCTCAGGGCGTCCGCCTGGTGCTCACCCGAATCAAAGGCCCGGTCCGCGACGTCCTGCACCGCAGCGGCCTCCTCGAGAAGCTCGCTTCCGAAGGCCGGGTCTATCTTTCGACCCACCGCGCGATCGAAGTCATCCGTTCGGGGATGAGCCTTCCGGACCTCTCGGCCGAGTCCGATGACCCACGAGACCCGGCAGACCGGGTAGGTTGCGGCATGCTCAACCCCGACGCTCCCGATCCCGGCAAGAACTTCTTCGAGACGGTCAAGAAGCGCAAGGCCTGAGCAGCGAGGAGCTGTCCTCTTTTTCCGGGGGGCGATTTCTGGCACATGAGCGACGTGGACAGCTACCAGGAATGGCGGGCAAACGTTGAAGTCTTAGAGGCCAAGACCGGTGCCGGCGCTTGGCGGGCGGAACCGAAGTCGTCCGTATACGACGCCAGGCTCTTGCGCGAGCATACCGAGGAGCTCACCCGTACCCGCGAAGCAGAAAAGGCCCTGGACTTGGTGCCCCTATTGCGCGAGGCCCTGTATCGTCACCTCGGCGAGCTGGCCGACCCGCGGCTCTATTCAGTGACCCCCCTCGGGACGAAGTATCTAGTCGAAGCCTTTTACGAGGAGGCGCTCGCCTGCATCGAGTACTTGGCGGACCCAAATCGGACAGGACTAGAGCCCGCATTCACTCTCGCCGGTTTCCGGCGGGCGGCCCACATCTTTGGTCGCTCTGCGCTCCTGCTCTCGGGGGGCGCGTCCCTGGGCTTCTTCCATCTCGGCGTGGTGAAGGCCTTGTCCGAGCAGGGGCTCTTGCCCGACGTCCTGTCCGGCGCTTCGATGGGTGCTCTCATCGCCTGCGGTACGGGCGTTCGAACCGACGAAGAACTCAAAGCGCTCTTCGACAATCCGCGGGTCATCCGAACCGACGCGTTGAAACGTCTTCCGCCCAAGCGTGCCGCGCGCGAACGCGCCGTGTACGATCCTGCCCGCCTCGAAGAGGTCGTGGCCCACAACTGCGGCGACTACACGTTCGCCGAAGCCCACGCTCGGACGGGGCGCACCGTCAGTATCAGCGTTTCCCCCACACGCGAGCGCCAAAAGCCGCGGGTGCTCTGCCACTATACGACGCCCGACGTGCTCATGAACAGCGCGGCGGTGGCCTCGGCCGCCATCCCGGGTGCGTTTCCAGCGACGACCTTGCGGCAGCGCTCGCCGTCCGGCGAAAGCGTTCCCTACATGGGTACCGAAACCTGGATCGATGGCTCCCTCAAGGGTGACCTGCCAATGCGTCGCCTAAGTCGACTTCACAACGTCAATCACTTCATCGTCAGCCAGGTCAATCCGCACGTCGCGCCCGTACGCCGCGTCACCGGCCGGCGCGGTCTGTTCCCGGTCGTGTCAGGCATCATCGTCTCGAGCGTTCGCGCCCAGGTCACACACCAACTCGAGCTCGCTCGCGACCTCACGAAGCGCACGCCGCTCTACAGCACCTTCGATGTGGCGCACTCGCTTGCAGGCCAGCCCTACGGTGGCGACATCGACATCCACCCACGTCTTCGGCCGGTCGCGCTCCTCCGAGCCATGTCGAACATTTCGCACGAGGAGCTCGAGAAGCATATTCACGAAGGTGAACGCGCGACCTGGCCGATGCTGGCCCGCGTCCGAGACCAGACTTGTGTCTCGCGGTCGCTCGACGCCGCGATACGGCGCTTGTCGTCAGAGATGAAGTGAGACCCCGGACGCATCCAGACGTTGGTTTGTCCCGCGCTGCGCCCCAGCCATGCACCACTAGGTATCGACCGCCAGGTAGATGGCGTCCTCTCCGACATCGACATTCAGGTTTGGCAACACGGCATAGCAACGTCGAGTCACGCGAATTTCGGTGACGCGGTCGCGGCCGACGAGCGTTCCTGCTTCGAGCTCCTGAAACCCAGTCCAAGGGGAGCCGAAGTCGAACTCCTCGCTGGGCTTGGTGATCGTTTCCACGACGCGGACAGTGCGTACTTCCCGCCCGTTGGTGCGGTTCCCGTCGTCGATCGCACCGGTCGCCCTGAGAAAGTTCATGGCGATCTGGTGCGCGGTCTCCGAAACGTCGGGATCGTCGTGCGCGCCGCATTCGACCGACAAGGCCGGCACTCCTGCAAGCTTGAGGAAGCCGATGATCACCTTGTCAGCGAGGCCGTACCAGGACTGCACCAGGTACGAGATGCCGACCTGTTTTGCGATGTCGTCGATAGAATCCTCTCCATTGCTGACGCCAAACGCTGGGGTCGCCGTCCCCGCTGAGTGAAGGTCCACGAAGATGTCCAGCTCGCCGAGCACTTTCTTGAGCTCCAGCGCCCGATGGTGCTCATACCCCCAGACTTCGGGGCGAAGGGTGTCGGTGAAGTCGAAGTCCCAGAGGCGGTTGAGGTCCTCACCCTGCGGCGTGTGGCGCCGCCCTATCACGGTCGCTTCGGGGTTCGCGTGAATCAGGAAGATGGTGCCCTTTGCCGGTTCGAGCGTCCCGTGCTCGAACGCGCTTGCAATTCGGCGAATCGCATCGGCGCCGCAAGGCTCGTTCCCGTGCATCGATCCGCCGACGCCGACATGGGGCCTCGGCCAATCTGCCGATGCGGATACTCGCAGCACACCTCGTTTCAACTCTTCGATGTACAACGCCGACTCTATGATTCTCGGTCCAATACCTGACGTGTCTTTTCGAACCAATGGTCCGCCTCGGCAGGGCTCTTGCCGACAGCAGTGATGCCGAGCTTCCCGAACTCGCTCAGCGCACCGCTGAAGTGAAAAAGCACACCCGATTCGGACCAAGCTTGATAGTGCAAACCATTCACCGCTGCAATGTCCAGCAGGTCTTCGACGAGTAGGCCACGGTAACGATCCGAACGCATCGAGTCCGTCGCGACGTAGAACTGCGGCTCTCCCCGAGGTGTGAAGTAGAGACCCGCTTCCGCGTCGTACCGTCCATCGGTCAGCATGCGTAGCATCATCATGGGATGGGTCGTCCCGCCCAAGCGCAAGTTGGTTTCGATCGCATAGTGATTCCACTTCCCACTGTCGCCGCGCACACAGATGAAGTCGATCGCAAGCCGGCCGACCGCGCCCTTCTTTTGAAGGACTTCGGCCACGCGGAGCGCGTCGCGCTGGATGTCCATTCGATACGCCTCGTCGGCGGGGAATCGACAACCCGCATAGACCTGTCCGTCGATGCCCTCGACCAGCTGATCGTGCGTCGAAATCATGTCCAGGCTGCCTTCGGGCGAAATCCGAAGCTGACAGCTCGGCGCACGTTTGGCACTGTCTTCTACGAAGGTCTCGACAATTCCGCCCTCTCGTTCGAGCTTCTCCTTGAAGAGGTCCCAGGTCAGCCGGGGATCGACGAAGCGCATCTCTGCAAGTGCCGCGACGAGGGTTTGCTTGCGGGTTTCAGGACTTGCGCCGGTCGCTGGGGACACCGCCTCCAGAGCGCCTAGGTCGAGGATCGCGTTCCCCTGGCCGCTGAAGCCGGAGTTCTGTTTCACCACCACCCGCTCGAGGCTGCTATCATCAGACCAGAGGGCGTCGATGGCTTCGACCAGATCTGCTTCGCTTCTCAGATCTTCGGAGCCTGGTAAGCAGGGCACACCAGCCTCTCGAAACGCCCAACGCGATCCACTCTTGGTGCCGAGCCAGGCCAAGTCGGGATCGACCCCATAGAGCGGAATGCCGAGCGCGACCGCCAGGCTCCGCTCCAGCTCGGAAACGGTGAAGCAGGTCATCAGGCCGCAGTCGGGACGAATGAGATTTCGGATGCGTTCGATGACCCTGGGTCGCTGCAGAATTTTTTTGGAAAGCGGAACGAGCGAGCTGTCATAGAGCGACAACACGGTCAGTCGCCGTCGCATGTGCTCGTTCGGGATGCCACTGATCAACGAGAGCATATAGTCGACGGCCACCGGATGAATCGGCGCCGAGCTGATGTAAACGAGATGCGCCCGCGGATGGCGCAGCAGGTTCAGCGTGAAGAGCATACGTTCTTCGTAGTGAATTACGCCGTCGATCGAGACCGTGTCGATGCCGTCGAACGAGAGGGAGGGTACCACCACGATATCCCTCGCCTCGGGGCCGTCGCCATCAGCCAGCGCCCAGCGAGGCGCCAGATGAGCCTGCAACTCGCGAAATGCCCTCATTTCGTCGCGGTCGCCACTCATTGCCGCTCTATAGCACGGGATGCGGGATTTACTTGCAGCCCGGGCGCGGGAAGGGCACAAGAACCAGGTGGCCGTCGTCATCGAATTGCTCATCCCGCTGGCGGTCCTCGGTCTGATCGGCTGGGGTTTGTGGCTCTGGTACAAGCTTCGGCTGGCGCGCGCGGAGGAAACCGAACGCATGCAAGAGGAGTTGACCGAGCTCCGCGCCTACAAGCGGGACACCGAAGCCCGCCTGCAGGCGCTCGAAACGATTGCCACCCTCGGGGAGGGTCGCATCCGGGTCGACTACAAGGATGCACCCGAGGACGACGACGAGGCACGCAAGCGCAGAGGCTGAACGTGGCGGATACTGTGAACGGATCGGCGAAGCGAGACGGGCTCTTCAGCTTCCTTTCGAGGCGACGGTTCCTGAAGGTGAGCCTGGTTGCCAGCGGTGCGATCCTGGGCGTCGGTGGCGGCGGGCTTCTCGCTCTGCGCGGGGGCGCGCCAAAGGTCGAAGGTCTACGCGTCCTCGATCCGCACGAATACCGCACACTCCAAAGCCTCGTCGAGGTCATGCTGCCGAGGACCAACGCGATTCCGATCGACGCAGGTTCGATGGATCTTCCCCGCGCGTTCGACACCTTTCTTGCGGATCAGCCCGAGCACGACGTGGCCGATCTACAGAAGGCGATCGTGCTGATCGAATTTGGGCCCTTGGTGTTCGACAAGAAGCTCACGACGTTTTCGCGACTGAATGCTGCAGAGCGGACTGAGCATTGGAACGCCTGGGCGGTAAGCGAAAGCTTGCTGCGACGCCAGGTGAGCATTGCGATGCGGAAGTTCTTCAACCTGGTCTACTTCGACCACGAGCAGGTCTGGCCGCACATCGGCTACCCGGGGCCCTCGATGAAGCGCCAGGGGTGGTCGAAACCATGAGCGGCGCGATCATCGATCTGTCGAGAGAGGCTGCACCCAAAGCGATCACCGCGGAGATCTGCGTGATAGGCTCTGGCTCGGGCGGGGCGACGGCGGCGCGGCTGCTGGCCGAGGCGGGGCGGGACGTCGTGGTTCTCGAAGAGGGTCGCGATCTCGTGGGCCCCGAGCGAACCCAACGCGACCGCCGGATGTACGATCAGCTCTACATGGATCGGGGAGGGCGAGCCTCTCACGATCTTTCGGTGAGCGTCTTGCAGGGCAGAGTGCTCGGTGGGGGCGGGGTAGTCAACACCTGCGACGTCGTACCCATTCCCGAGGGCGTGCTTCGGCATTGGGCGGGCAAGTATGGGCTCGAAGACTTCGCGCCCGAGCGATTCAAGCCCTTCACGGAGGACGCGCTTCGCGATCTCTCCGCCAGCCGAATCCCGGAGAGCCTGGTCAACCTCGCCAACAACAAACTTCGACAAGGAGCCGAAGCGCTCGGGCTACGAGGCGAGGTCATGCTGCACAACCGCGTGGGCTGTCGGGGACTCGGCACCTGTCTCATCGGCTGCCCAATTCACGCCAAGCGAAATCCACGCATGGTCGCGATCCCGAAGTCGCTCGAGGCGGGCGCCCGCATCTTCACGCGGGCTCGAGCAGTGAAGATCCGCAAAGCCGGCCAGGAGCTCAAAGAGATCGAGGTGCGCACGCTCGACGCGGACGGCTATCACGAGCAGCACGAGCTGACGGTCCGAGCCAAGATCGTCGTCGTCGCCGCTAACGCGATCGCGTCGGCGCAATTGTTGCTGCGTTCAGGCATCGGCAATTCGCAGGTCGGGCAGAACCTCACACTGCAACCTCAGCTGCCCATCATCGGAATTTTCGATGAAAGGATTGCGGCGTTCGACGGCATTCCTCAATCGTACGCCGTCACCGAGTTCGAGGAGGACGACAATAGCGAGTTCGGGCTTTGGGGCTTTCGGATCGAAGGCATCATGGGTACACCTGGTATCGTATCGAGCCTCTTGCCGTTTTCGGGTTCCCCTGGGATGAAGGGCATGGCCCAGTACGACCACATGGCGCCTTCTCTTCTCCTGGCGCCTGATGCGCCTTCCGGCCAGGTGGAAGTTGCACGCGACGGGAGGTTGACGATTCGCTACGAGCAGCGAGACGATCATCGGGCACGGCTTCGTCGCGCCGTCGAAACGGCTGCCAAGGTCTACCTGGAAGCCGGCGCGCGAGAGGTGCTGGTGCCGACAGCGCCTCCACTCCTGATCCGCTCGGCCCGTGAGGCCCAGCAGGCTCGACAGTTGACTTTCGCTCCAGCAACCGCGCCGATGATCAGCGCGCATCAGCAAGGCAGCGTACGATTTGCCGCTACAGCACGCGACGGCGGCGCCGATTTGAACGGACAGGTCTACGGCACCCGCGACGTCTACGTGTTCGACTCCTCTGGTTTCCCAACCAGCGCTTCGAGTCACACCATGACCCCGATCATCGCGTCATCACGTATGTTGACCACGAAGCTCCTGACGCGGATCTAAGGCTCGATCCCGACGACGACTCCTGCGCTGCACGAGCGATTCGTGGACCCTTCATTCGGACCCCGCGGCCACGATGCGAACGCCTACTCTTCTTCGATCTGAATCGACTGGGTTGGGCACATCATGCAGGCATCCCGGACCCTGTCTTCGAGGTCGGGCGGTACGTCGTAGGTCTGAATCATCAGGCTTCCGTCCTCGGCGAATGAAAAGACCTGAGGCGACTCTTCGACGCAGACGCCATAGTGATTGCAAGTCGACGGGTTGTACATGATCCTCATTGCTCTGCTCCCACCTCAGGGCGCACTCAAGAGCTCTCGCTCTTCGTACTCCATGTCGTCGCGGATAGCGCGCGCGAGCTCGCGTACGCCAACCAGCAGTTTCGAGCCGACGGCCGTTTCGTCGAGATCGCGAATGATACGGCCGAAAAGCTCGCGTTGGGACTGGTGCTCGCGCCGCATGTCTTCGGCGACCCGGGCCGCTTGCTCGCCGTCGGCCAGCGATGGCAGTTCGTACTCCTCGTAGTGTAGATGCTCGAGCAGCACCGCCCCGAGTGCCTGGAGCTCGTCGCGCAGCGCAATGACCGACTTCGCGTCGCCGTCAGCGATGCGATCGCTCAACGCTTCGACGCGTGCAAGCTGTGCAGAGATATGAGCGTGCTCACTTCTGATGCGCGCTCTGATCTCATCTGGTGTTTCCAGGGCTCGCCTATCGGAACTGCTGGCCATCTATGCTGCGGCAAGCCGTTTACGGCGCTCAGCCAACGTGAGCGGCTTACTCAACTCCTTGACGCCATCATACTCGTCCTGGGCCTGCTTGTGGTACCAGGCCGGATAGAAGTTCTTGCACCACTTGCGGAATTCTGCGACCGGGCCATCGCCGTCGCAAAGCATCGGCTGGTGGAAGAAGGCCTTGTGCTCCCAAATAGGGGCATCCTCTTCGAGCTGCCGCGCGACCTCTTTGGTGAAGGCTTTGCCAACGCCGCGCGTGATGTCGGCGCCGCCGATCTTCTTCACGGTGAAGGAGAAGCGCACGTCGCAGTACTCTTCGTCGATTGGCGTGACCGAGGCCATGTTCGTCGTCTCGACGATGCCGCGGAACCGGCTCAGTGAAAAACCAAAGCCGTGGACCTCGACGTCGAGCTCGCCCGTCACGTCGCCCTGGGGCGTTTCCATCGCCGTGTCCGTCACCATGTGAATGTGAGGGTATTCGAGCTCGATCGTATGCGGTTGCGGAACGATGTTCATTCCGTGGACATAACGGAAATGTGCCTTGTCGACGACGTTCTCGCACATGTCCTGGTTGTGCGTTCGAAGCTTCCAATGCTGTTTCCAGTACGGTGTCCACTCGTCGTTGTTCCACTCGGGAATCTCAGGAATCTCCCAGGCGGGTTCCTTCCCTTCGATGTCGTGCCAGACCATGATGAGGCCGTTGACCTCGTGCACGGGCCAGGGCTGGATATTGGCCTTGCGAGGAAGATGTTGCGCGTACGGCACCTCCGTGCATTTGCCCTCGCCATTGAACTTCCAAGCGTGGAATGGACAGACGATGCCGTCGCCGACCACTTTGCCGCCGTGGCCCAAGTGCGCGCCCATGTGCGGGCAGAATGCATCGAGGACAGAGACCTCCCCATCTTCGGTCCGGAACATGACGAGCTCGACGCCGAAGTACTTGAGTGGCTTCACCTCGCCAGGCTGGATCTCATCCGAGTATGCCACTTGGAACCAGCCCCGTGGGTAGCGAGGAATCGGAAATCGCGGTTTCTTGCTCATGGCTGCTCTCCCATTTCTGTCTGTCGCGTTGGGGGCCTCCGGTGAGGAGATCCATGGCCCCAACTACTGAGTCGCCTATGCGTGCTTCGATCCATCATGGCCTCAGAGAAAAAAATCCGTCGTGTGCTCGCCCATCAGCAGGCCGCCGTAGTTCCGTTGCGTCTTGAGCGGGTTGTTTGCGTGATGGGCGCGTGCCCCATGGATGTCTTGGAAGAAGCGTTGGATGTCCTGGTCGAGGAAAATCGCCGAGCCACCGCTGGCCATGAACAGATCGTCTAGTGCCTTGACCATCCGATCAGTCGCTGCGCCTGCGTTTGCTCGGTACGCGACGCGCTCCTCGATCTCGATGCGTTCTCCGGCTTCCGCCTTCGCCATCATCTCGTTCCAGTCATTTCGAAGAAGCGCCCGAACCTCACGGATCGCGAGCGTCGCACGCGCACAGGTTTCGAGATTGAACGGATCGTCGGAGGCCTTCTTCCCGTCGGCGCGGCCGCTGCGGTTCTTGTTGAGATTCACATAGGCTTCGAGCGCGCCTTGAAGCATGCCAATCGCTGGCGTTGCCACCGTTCGCGTGAAGAGCTGTCCAAACGGAACCCTATAGAGAGCGCTCGTGTTGAGCTCGTTGCCCGGATTCTGAAGTCGATATGCGTCCGACATCCGATGCACGCGATGTTCCGGAACGAACACATCCTCGACGACGACGGACTTGCTGCCCGTGCCCTTGAGCCCCGAGACGAACCAATCATCGACGAGCTGATAGTCGGAGCGGGGGACGAGCAGAGTGAGCATGTCGGGCGGCTTGCGATGTTCCTTCGGCGCATAGGCACCCAGGAAGCACCACTGGCAATGATCGGAGCCGCTCGAAAAACCCCACTTGCCGCTCAGTCGATACCCGCCGCCGGCGCCGGTCACTTTGCCGACGGGCATGTATGACGATGCAATGAGCGTATCGAACCCGTTCTCGCCCTCCCAGACGTCTTTCTGCGCCTGCTCCGGGAAAAGCGCCAGCTGCCAGTTGTGTACTGCCACGACTCCAAGCACCCAGGCTGTCGACGGACAGGCTGAGGCAACCTCGATCGCGACATCAAAGAACTCGATGGGGTGGCGCTCGAAACCACCCCATCGTTTCGGCTGCATCATTCGAAAGAAACCTGAGTCCTTGAGCTCCCGGATCGTTTTGTCCGGGATGACGCGATTGGCGTCCGCCTCGGCATTGCGCTCTCGTAGTATTGGCTTCGCCGCCCGCGCGAGCTTCACGAAATCAGGCTTGCTTGCGTTGCTCATGCGGATGCTCCCGGCTATTCGGCCGCGTCGGCTTCCTTCTTGCGTGGCGTGTAGAACTGCGAGTACCAGCGACGGAACTCACCGATGGGGCCGTCCCCGTCGCAGAGGATCGGCCGGTCGAGGTAGATCTTGTTCTCCCAGATCTGCACATCCTGCAGGTAGCCGTCGCGCATGTTGTTGATGAAGTGGTCGATGAGATCGTCGGTCATCCCCTTGGTTGCCTTCATGGAAACACCAAACCGCAGCATCACGTTCTCGTCGTCGATCGGAGTATGGGCGTTGATGATCACACCGAGGCCCTTGCCGTGCATTTTGGTAACCTGATAGGCCGGGCCGTAGTACGTCGCCGTCGATTCGAATTCGTCCTTGCCGCCGTGGACCGGATAGGCGACCGCCTTGATCTTCTGTTGGCCAACGTGGTCGGTGTAAGTGTTGCTGAAGGATCCGGGCACCGGATGTGTATTGTGCACAGGAATGAAGTGACCAGCGTCGGCGAGGTTTTCCGCGATGGCGAGCGGCGGCGTCTTGATTTGAAGCTTCGCGTAACGCCACGGAAGGAACTCGGCGTCGTCCCACTCTTCGAGTACTGGGATCTCCCAATCGGGTTGGCTCTTCTCGCGATCGTGCCAAACGAAGATCATTCCGTTGCGCTCGAGGACTGGCCAGCAAGCCAGTCCGGCTTTCGGCGGAATCCGCTTGGCGTAGGGGATCTCGATACACTTCCCCGTGCCGTCGAACTTCCAGGCATGGAACGGACAGACGATGCCTTCGCCCGCGACCTTGCCTCCGTGTCCGAGGTGCGCGCCCATGTGAGGGCAGTACGCGTCGAGCACTCGGGCCTCGCCTGACTCCGTTCGGAACAAGACCAACTCTTGGTCGAAGCGCTTCATCGGCACGACTTGGCCAGGTTCCAGCTCGTCGGAGAACATCAGCAGGAACCAACCCCTCGCAAAACCCGCCCAAGGATTCGTCTTCGTTTCGTTGGTCATTGGAAGCTCCACTCGTCGTTTCACCGCGACCCGGGCGACGCGCCGGGCAACTAGAACATGTTTCACTAGAACATGTTTCATCTCATCGAATCTGGCAAGCATTCTCTATCGTCTAATGCTTGTCTCTCTATTGACAGCCAAGAACTAGACAACATGTAGACGTGAATGGGTAGGAGTCGGCCAAAAGTCGCGATCGCGGGCGCTTCGGGCTTCGTCGGCCGTGCGCTCGCTCCTGCCTTGTCGGACTCTTTTCACGTCGTTGGCCTCTCCCGCTCGATGCGGGAGCCGGGCGCCGGGTTCGACGAGTACCGAATGTGCGACCTGTTTTCTCTGAGGGAGGCCGAAGGAGCGCTGGAAGGCGTCGAGTATGCGGTCTACCTCGTTCACAACATGATGCCGTCCGCGCGGCTGACGCAGGGTGACTTCGCTGACCTCGATGTGGTCTGTGCAGACAACTTCGCACGGGCGGCTGCGGCGGCGGGTGTGAAGCAGATTGTCTTTCTTGGTGGGCTCACACCAGAGGGCACTGAGCTCTCGAAGCATTTGCGGAGCCGCTGCGAGGTGGCGGAGACGCTTGCTGGACACGTTGTCCCGGTAACGACCCTGCGCGCAGGATTGATCCTCGGTGGCCAGGGATCATCGTTTCAGATCATGTCTCGCCTCGTCCAGCGCTTGCCGGTGATGATCTGTCCACGATGGACCAACACCAAGATGCAGGCCATCGCGCTGAGCGATGTCGTTGGTCTGATCAGCGGTGTCGTCGGCCGAGAAGAACACTACGATCGCTCCTATGACGTCGGTGCGGCTGACGTGGTTACGTACAAGCACCTGATGGCGCTTACCGCCGCGGCGCTGGGAAAGCGCCGATTCTTCATCCCATCCCGGTTTCTCTCACCAGGTCTTTCGCGGCTGTGGGTCACGCTGATCACCGGTGCGCCCAAGGCCTTGGTCGGCCCACTAGTCGAGAGTCTCAAGCACGAAATGGTGAGTCCGGACAAGGGGCTGGCTGAACAGCTTGGACTTCGGCGGACGCCTACTGGGGAGGCGGTACAACGAGCAGTGGCGGAGTCCGATGGCAGGGACCCACACGCATTCCGTGGCGCATCCTCGTCGAAGGCCCTGGTGCGCTCGGTGCAGCGCATGGAGCTTCCTCTTGGCTGGACGGCTCGGCAGGCGGCCGATGAGTATCTGCTCTGGCT
This sequence comes from uncultured delta proteobacterium, assembly GCA_963699755.1. GTDB lineage: Bacteria > Myxococcota_A > Polyangia > Polyangiales > Houyiibacteriaceae > SG8-38. Next base: position 167,723 of record CAVOVB010000007.1, on the reverse strand, counting down.
TCCTAGGTTCCTGACCGGCTTCTTGCGGGTCGATCTCCTCTCGAGCGACCGATTTGGTTTCGTCTGGGCCCCACTACGTCGCTCTTTGCTCGAGCTACGTCGGGCCAGAGATCGCAGCAGCTCCGATCGGCAGCTCTTCTACGTGACCGGTGGCCTGCTTGCCCGCGAGGGTGGCAAGCCTCGCTTCGAGCTCAGGCAGGTCCTCGGAGGACGGACGCTCCTCACCGTCGTTCATGACTATCAGCCCCGCTTGCCCTGGCTCTTCTACCTCTGCACGCAGGCCTTCTTTCATAGTTGGCTCATGAAACGCTTCGCGGCGCATCTAGCCAGAGCGAGGGGTCCTTCCCAAGCTCTCAATCAACCCGAGGTCGCCTGAAAACGGGCGGGTGACTTCACTTCTCCCGGCGCAGGGCGGGTACTCACTGCAGGAGCACGCAAGATGAATGTTGCAACCACCACCCCATCCATCGTCAGGCAACTGACCGTGTTTCGATCTCGTGGGTGCTCGTTCCTGTGCCATTTTAGTCATGAATAACAACGTCAAAGAAATCAGTGGTCTGTATCCCATGCGGGTCGTTTCTCGACTGACCGGCTTGTCTGCGGATACGATCCGCGTCTGGGAGCGGCGCTACCGCGCCGTCGAACCGAATCGGACCGACGGAAACAAGCGCAGGTACAGTGGCGCCCAGGTCCGTCGGCTGGTTCTGCTCAGACGAGCCACCGAGCTTGGTCATTCGATTGGTCAGATCGTCCAGCTCCCCGATGCGGAGCTAAGACGGCTCATCGGAGAGAGCTGCTCCGACACCGGGAGCCAGGCTTCGCTCTATGCGGCCATCGTAGAAGACTACCTCAAGGCGATCTTCGAGTACGACGTGCAGCGCGCGGAATCGATCCTGACCCGCACGGCCGCCATTCTTCCGCCAATGACCTTGACGCTCGAGGTGATCGTACCTTTGATGCGTCATGTCGGTGAGGCCTGGCGAGCCGAGCGGCTTCGGATCGCGCACGAGCACATCATCTCCGGACAGCTTCGTAGCCTGCTCGGCACACTTCTTCGCCACGAACAACCCGGCAGCGGGGCTCCGCGAATCATCGTCGCGACCCCTCCACGGCACCTGCACGAGTTCGGCGCCATCATCGGCGCCTTCATGGCCGCGGGTCGGGGGTTTGAGCCGATCTATCTGGGCACACACATGCCGTTTGAAGAGATCGCCGACGCTGCGGAGCAAAGCGGGGCCACACTCGTCCTCTTGAGCATCGCACGAGATTGTGAGCCTGGCGAAAGAGACCAACTGATTGCCGGCATCACGAGCCTCGCCAAGCAAAGCGAGGTTTGGGTTGGGATTCCGGAGCAGCACGAGCTCTCGAATTATCCTCTGCCCGCCACCCTGGTGCATCGCTATGAGGACTTGGACGAGGCGCTCACGCGTCAGTGCAGGATCCGGAGCCGAAAGTTCGCTTAATCGCCGCGCTCTTCAACGCAGGACCCACGCTGGGAAGATCGCCCTTCTTGAAACCAGCAAATTCCGTATACTCGCCCGATGATTCGTCGTCGGGGCTGGCTGGCCTTGTATGTTCTCGGCATGGGGCTCTGCGGCTGCGAAGCGTCGGACGCGCCTCGGCTCGTGATCACCGCCGATTGGCTGAATCAGTCCTTGACACTCCTCGACTACGACCGGCTCACCGACGGTGCGAGCGACGGTGAAGCTTGCATCGTGCGGAGGATCGATCTTTCCGACTGGGAGCCGGGCCCAATCGAGCTCGAGATCACCCCGGACGGCAAGACGGCTGTCGTTGCGGTCGGCCCCGCGTTCTTCGACAACGAATTCATCAGCACGCTCGTCGGCTCTCCCGAGATTCCGTCCGGAGGCACGCTGCTGATCGTCGACTTGGATTCGGGTGATGCGACCGAGGTCGCCACCGAGGACATTCCGCTGGGAATCGCGATCAGCGCAGACGGTGCGATCGCATACACCGCCAACTATGGGACAGCCGACGCGCCCGGCGATACGCTCTCGGTCATCGACATCGTCCGGAAGGTAGTCGTCAAGGAGCTCACCGTTGGCGACAGGCCCGAACAAGTTGCCCTGAGTCCCGATGGAACGCTCGGCGTGGTCAACATCGCAGGCGGAGGGGGTGGCATTCGCGTCTTCGAAATTGCAGACGTAGAGGGGACGCTCAGCCCCCTGGTTCCAACGGGAAACGACCCCTCCGACGTCACCTTCCTCGACGATGAAACCCGCGTCGTCGTGGCAAACAGCCTCAGCTTCGACGTCACACTCGTCGACACCAGCGATCCCCGATCGCCGTCGGTGATCGACCGCTTTGCGTACGCTGCAGGCGCTCCCTATGGCGTGACCTACATGCCGAGCCGAGGTCAGATTCTTGCGCCAGCGGGGACCGGCTCGTATCTGGTGACCATTGCGCGGAACGGCGACCTGCTCGTCCCCTCGGAGCCCGCCGCGATTCCTGGTGGCCCCTTCGTGCTCACCGCAGCCGTGGACCGAACTGATAGCTTTGCCTTCGTGGCGCACGCGGCGGACAAGAAGCTCTCGGTCATCGATCTCGAATCCGGAGCCGTACGGGCGATCAGCTGGCTCGATGGTGCTGGCCCGTCCTACGTTGCTGTCCAGCCCTGAACGAACGATCAAGTGCACGATCTGGGTTCCGCTGACGGCGGAACGCGAGCCCCGACGGCGCGCACTGTCTATAGTGAAGCGAAGAAGAAAAGGGGGGTCTTTTCTTCGTGGGGGATGAATGATGTCTGTGCTTCGTGGTTGGGGAGTTGTTGGTCTATTAGCCGCTGCTGCGCTCTGGTTGGCGCCCGGTCAGGCGCGCGCATTCCCGGACGAGCCGTACAGCCTCGACGATGGCGTAAAGGCGCACACCAAGCGTTTTCACATCCTTGGCGAGATCGGCGTGTTTGGCGGAAAGCTTGAAGGCGACCAGCGCTCCATCGTGGTCAGCCCCCTGATCGAGATGCGGTTGCAGCTTGCGTACAACGTTCTTTTTCAGGTCGTCTGGGGCATGTCCTACGCCAACGTCGATCGCTCGACCGACGTCGATGTCCCTGCCGAGAACGCGTTTCGCGTAGGCAATCCCTACGCAGTATTCCACTACCAAGGCAAGAAGGGGCAGTTTTCCTATCGAATAGGAGTTGGTGCCACCATTCCCGCTGCAACTGTCCCGGAAAGCCTGGACGAACGTTTCCGCGGGGCCGCGCAATCTGCTTACACTCTGGCTGCCGCCTTGCGCGGAAACACCATGTACTGGCTCTGGGACGCGCATTCGGTGAGCGTCATCGTCCCCATCGCTCTCGAGCGAAACAAGCCAAGCGGTTTCCTCTGGGGCGCCTACCTCGATACCGGCGCGATGATCAAGATAGACGATAGGAACAACCGGACCTCCAAGACCGACTTCATCATGCAGATGGTGGGGATGATGGGCTATCAGGCGACTGATTGGCTTCGAGTTGGCTCTCGCTTCAGCCTGGTGCTGATTCCCAAGTTCAAGGCCGCGAACACGCAGCTTGCGGTCGAGCCCTATCTGCGCTTTGGCAAGGACAACGCCTTCGGTGCGATCCGCCTCAACATCAACATCGACAACCCGTACGGCTTCTCCTTCGACGACCGTCAGGTCTGGGGCCTGCGCATCGGCGGTGGTGCGGCGTTCTGAAGCGCTTGGCTCTACAACGTTGCGCCCGAGGCCGCGGCATCTTATCGTCACCGCGCTCAGGGACTGATTTCCGGTCTCTTCGCTGGGGTGGATATCGTGTTTGCGCTGCTCGCGCTTGCCGTGGCGCTCTTCATCTTCGTGATGGGTGCATGGGGTGTCTTCGCACCGGGTTCGATCTTTGCCTTCATCTCGGGGTGGAGCTCGAAGTCCGGGTTTTGGCTCGCCGTGCTCCTACGCCTTTGCTTTGGGCTCGCGCTCTGGTTCGCCGCGCCTGATACCCGCTCACCGGTCCTCCTGCACGTGCTGGGCGCGATTGCGATCCTGAGCGCAGCAAGCCTCCCGCTCGTCGGCTACGAGCGCTTCGAAGGCGTGCTCCGATGGTGGACCGGCCACTCCCCGTTCGTCATGCGCCTCTGGTCGCTCCTCGCCACGGCGATCGGAGGGCTCGTCCTCTGGTCGCTGACCTAGCCGAAGATCGGCAGGTCTTCGCCCGCGAGCGGGAACGCGGCCTTGAAGTCGTTGGGAACGCCCGCGAGGTTTCGCAACGCCCGGTGCACGTGGGCGATCGAGAGCCTGGTCCCCTGAGCCGTGTCGGGTGAACCCGTGGGTTGCAAAGTCACCGGGTCGATGAGCTGCAGACCGTGTCGATCGTCGGTGCCGCCAACGACGCGGTTACCTGGAATGCCCGGGCCCATCATCATCATGCTGCTGATCGGCCAATGGTCCTTACCGTTGCCGTTGTTGTATCCCGGCGTCCGGCCGAAGTCAGACCCCATCACGACAGCGACCTTGTCGGCGATGCCCATTCGCTCTGCCTCCTGCATTGCGAAGTTGGCGCCATTCACGAAGTCGATGAGTCGGGGCAGGTGGTTGCCATCATGGTTGCCGTGCGTGTCGAAGCCGCCCTGGCTGACGCTGACGCTCACCGAGAGGCCCGCCTGGTAGGCGGCCAGCGCGACTTGAATCTGTCGTTCGAGCTGATTGTTCGAGAAGTCTTCCGGAAGCGAGTCGGAGACCCGCTTGAGGTCGTCCTGTCCGAGTCGAGCCAACATGAGCTCGTTCTGTCCGTTCCAAATGCGTGGCAGTCGCTGCTCACCCTGCATTCTCAGAAGCCGCAGCTGCTGTTCCCGTTGCACGATGCCGGGGACGTCCGGGTGTCCGAAGTAGTTTTCCTCTGAGCCCCTCGGATCGGGGCGCGAAGGGTGTGCGAGGTTGTGCAGGAGACCACCATCGCCGAGCGGCACGGCATTGGTGACGCCCTGTGTATCGAGATATCCACCGTAGCCTATCAAGGGCATCGGTAGATTGGGGCCGTGGGTAGCGGCGATCAGTGCGCCAATTGGCGGATGGCCCTCCGCCGTGCGCCCACTCCAGGTACCCCGTGTCCCCTGGTCATGACCGTTGGTGGTCGTGTCCATCCCGTTGATGATCAGCAGGCGCTCGTAGTGCGTCTGAAAGAACGCATCGAGCGCGGTGCCGTCATCGCCCAGCGGGGCGTACTCGATGTTGCCGGCCGTCCGAATGTCGCTTTTGAGGAAGCGACCCATAGGATTGTTCTCATTCTCGTTGGCGCGGCCCTTCGGGTCGCAGAGGTGAGTCGGGTCCCAACCGCCACCTGCGTGCATGAAGATCCAATACGTGCCGGTGTAGGCCGATCCGCTAATCGGTTGAGCACTCGCGCGCAGAGGGTCCATCACCGACGGCAGAACACACGTCAGCCCTGCCCAGCTTGCCATTCGTAAGAAGTCACGACGATCCACAGCTAGTCCTCCCTCACTCGTACAGGTATCGGTAATCCGACAGGAGGTAGCTCGTCGCGGCCATCCAGGCGCGAATGCTGTACTCCGTGTCGCGGTTGATTCGGCGGTTGTCCGGCAAATCTGCGCCGGTGATTCGATCGTTGTTGAGGCGGCATGGACCGGCGAGCTGCTCGGACACCGATTCATCGGCGAGGCCTTGCCGACCTAAATTGTACGCTTCCATCAGAACGACCATCGTCGCTGCGACTTCCTCGTCGCTCCCGGGGAGCTCTTCGCCCAGAAGCTGATCGTGCAGATGACGAACCGCTTCCCGCACCTGGTCCGAGGCTTCGGAGAGCGGGGTATTCTGTTCGATGCTCGGGAACAGGAGCCGCTGATGTGCTGGCTTCGAGAAGTCGTAGGGAACCGCCGAGCAGGCCACTTCGTAAGCCATGCGCTGCGCGAGGCTTGCCATGACGCCATTCGGCTCAGTCACGCGCTTCGTCACCAGGTCCGAATCGATGCCGCCATAGAAGATACGGTACTGGTCGAGCAAGTAGTCCTTTCGATTCGGGTTGGATCGCCAACGCACGCCCGTGGTCGCCTCGATCTTGCGAGACAGATGCTCGGGCGTCAGGAGCCGGGCGGTGCCAAAGGTCGAAAGCTCTTTTTCCATGTCCGCGCTGAGCGGGCTGGCGTTCTTCGCGCGGAAGTAAGGGCTCAAGACGATTTCGCGTACCAGAACCTTGAAGTTGTACCCGCTTTCGATGAAGCGCTGCTGAATCGTGCGCAAGACCTGCTGCTGCACGTTGTAGGCACGCTGGAGGGCCGGATCGACGCTGGGGTCGATGTTTGCATTGTCGTCGGGAAGCAGAGGAGGAGGTGGTGGAGGATTCGCTCCACCGACGCCGCCCACGCCACCAAGGCCAGGGTCGCCGCCCACGCCACCAAGGCCAGGGTCGCCGCCCACGCCACCAAGGCCAGGGTCGCCGCCCATGCCACCAAGGCCAGGGTCGCCGCCCATGCCACCCACACCATCGATGCCGCCGGTACCGCCAGCACCATCACTGCCGCCCGTTCCGCCCATGTCGGGCGGCCCACCCAGCGTGATGTCGAGAATCTCTTGGCCAGTGAGTCCCTCGAACACCGTCTTCACGGTGGCCTGAGCGAACCTCGGGTTCTGCGCGACACGCTGCGCGAACCATTGAAGCGCATTTCTCCGGTTCTGGTCCGGCAGCGCTTCCCCGTTGAAGCCCGGGGGCAAGATGTAGTCGGGCCCAAACCATTCGCCCTTGCCGCTGTACTCGCCCTTCTCGTTCCAGTTCATGAACAAACCGGCGACCGGATCCATCGTCGTGTGGCAGACGGTACAGTCCGGATTGTTGAGCGTCGGGTTTTCACCGAAATCGCTGCTCGCGTCGACCGGACGACTTCCGAACTGATTGATGTCGATGTCGAGGAAGAACCAGTACGCCATGCGCGAACGGTGACGGTTGATGTTCGTGTCGCTCGTCGGGAAACGGTTGAGGAACATCGGGGAGGTGAGAATGCCCGCATGGGGAATTCCCGGTACGTGGATCTCCTCGAACGCGCCCGGATTGCTGCCGAGTCCAATCGGAACGTCGGGAAGCGCAATCAGCGACATCGCCGAGTAGGCATTCCCCATCGTGTAGTCAGCCGTCAGAATCTCGGTGAAGGGGCGCTCGGCGTGGATCACGTGCGCGATCAGCTCGAGCGGCTCGCGCGCCAACGAGTCGTTGGTCACCAACGCCGTGTCTTCATCGCCTGGAAATCTACTCTCAAACCAGCGCAGGTTCGGCCAGACCTCTTCGTCGAGAAGCTCGATCGCGTTCTCGCGACCGAGGTACTTGTCCGTCAGGAAATGATCGTTGTAGAGCTCGATCATGCGGTCGGTGAAACCGCGGTCGCGCATCATCTCCGCCAGCGATGCTTCGAGCCCCACCTGGCCGTGGACCTCCGTGACTGCTCGCTGCGCGTCGGTGGGGAGCTTGCCTGTGAGCTCGAGGCTCGCCTTACGAAGCGTCTCGGGCCAGGTAAGAAGCTCGAGCTGACCCTCGTACGGGTTGGTGAAGCCATCCGAACGGGGACAGGCGTTCATGTCTTGGGTTGAGCAACCCCCAAAGAGGGTGGGATCTTCCTTGCAGCCGGATACGGTGATCACCGATCCGAGTAGCAGGATAGCCAACGCCCCCTTCAGGCTGCCGCGGATGCATGTCTGACTCATCTGCACAAACGTCAGGCTAACATGCCAGAATAGACCCTGCAGGACTAAATTTAGACTGTAATACAATGGAATACAGTCGAATTTTGCACCTAAAGGGTCAATTTTTTTGGTAATCGAACTTGCATGTTGTTTCTAGTCTGCGAAGATCAAACGAGAAAGTGGGGGTGAATTTTTCCTTTGGAGAAGGGGTTTCTTTCCCTCATCATTAGAGCCTCAACAGAAATTTTTATTAGGAGTGACCAAGAAAATGTCTTACACACGGACGAACTTGCTGCGATTCATGGTGTTGGTGGCCTGTGGCTCGGTTCTCGCAGCCTGCGGGGAAAGCGACACGGGCGAGCCCTTCAGCTTGAACCTCGTGTACTGCGACAATCCGGACGTCGCTGCACCATCCTGTGATTTGCCGGGCTACTCGATGCAGGACGACTCCGCGCTTCGCGCGAAGCTCGATACCTGTGCGGCGGGCGGCTGCCACAGTGCGCCGGCGGCAACGAGTTGGACGATGAACCTGTCGGGTTCGGTCGAAGCTGCGCTTTCTGCCCTGACGGTTCCGGGCGAGACACCCGGGTACGACGTAGTGGACGATCTCGATCCCGACTGCAGCCTGATGCTGTCGGAGGTCACGGAGCGGCCTATCGGGTCGATCCGGATGCCGGTCACAGGGGGCTACTGGACCCGCGCAGAGGCGGACTGCTTCCGCTCGTACCTGCACGAGATGTATCCGCAATAGCGATCTATCGAGCCTCGGGGGTCAGCCTCGCTCGGCGCGGAGGATCCCCAGGTTGACGATCTTCTGCAAGAGCTGCGGGTAGCCCATTCCGGCTGCCTTGGCGGCGCTCGCGAACTCTTCGAACTCGCCGATGTCGGGGTTGGGGTTGGCTTCCAAGAAGTACAGCTCGCCCGACTCGTCGAGTCGAAAGTCGATTCGGACGCAGCCGTCGGTGCCGAGGCTCCGGGAAATGCGTCGCGACAGCCGGGCGATTCGACGTTCCATCTCCTCTGAGAGCCCTTTGGCTCGCCCGATCCGAACGCCATGCTTCTGCTGGTACTCGAGGTCCCACTTGACCTTGCGGGTCGCAATCTTGGCAGCGTCGTCGGGAAGCTTGTCGAGGAAGATCTCCCAGGTCGGAAGTACTTGCAGACGATGGTTTCCGAGCACCGAGACGTAGAGCTCACGGCCTTCGATATACTGCTCGACGACCGCGTCCGTGAGGATCTTCTCGTGAATGAATGACACCCTTTCCTCGAGGGCCTTGTCGGTATGAACGACAGAAGCTTGGGCGATTCCGTAGCTCCCCTCTTCGATCAGAGACTTCACGATCAGCGGAAACGCGAGGCGCTGCGGCCGCCGGATCCTTCGGTAGCGCGGAAAGACGCGGAACCGGGGCACCTGAATCCGGTGGTAGGCGAGGACCTTCTTCGAAAGCGCCTTGTCCCGCGCGAGCAGGAGCCCGCGCGGGTTGCAACCGGTATAGGCAGCGCGCTGGAGCTCCAAATAGCCAACGACGTGCGCATCGAAGATCGCCTCGCCGTCGAACTCTTCGAGAAGGTTGAAGACGACGTGCGGCTTGAATTCCTCGATCGCGGCACGAAGGGGCGCGAGCTCATCGCTCAAACCGACCATCAGGACCTCGTGCCCGAGCGTCCGAAGACCCTTGCGCACCTCGAATTCCGTTTTGAACGGTGCGATCTGCTCATCGGTCAGATCGCTGACGTCTTGGGGAGGAATGAGGCTTTCATGCACCAGAACGATGATTCGCCGTCGCTTTAGAGTGGATGCCATGTATCCCGCCGGTGCAGAAGGTGCACGGTGTGCACCGTCAACATGATGGCAAAGTCGAGCTTCGTCTGACGCTCCCCCCTGGTGAGTCGGAGCCTCAGCTCCCGACACCGTCCCATGATATCACGAAGGACCTGATCGACGGTGAACTGATACTCCCCGGTGAAAAGGGATATTTGTTCCCGAATTTGTCGCCGATTTCGGCGCAGAAACGACGCCGCAGTCTCGTTGTTCCGATAGCGGGCGGAGTCGCTGAAGATCTTGAGCAAGTCCCGGTCGTACTCGACGCTAAACCCAGGGCTGTAGTGATCCTGCCGTCGCTCATAGTGACGTCGAAGCGTATGGCGGAGCTGCGGAAGAGAATAGGGACGGGCGCGGGAGCGGACCTGCGGCTTCTTCATCGAGAGGTCGGCGGCGAGCGCGTCGACATACTCTAGCTTTTCGAGTGCTCTGGAATCTGCATACTGGGTCTTCCAGTTCGAGCGCGGGGCAAGCCAAACCGCGAAGGTTTCGGCGAAATCCTCGACTGGGTGAGCCTGCGCGTACCAGCCGTCTAGGTGTTCCACGAAATCTTTGCTCGAGGGGTTGGGTCGATAGAAGTCAGGGTATGGCTCTGACGCTCGGCCGAATGCGCGCTGCCAAAGGCTTCTTCGTTGAAGCTTGTATGCGTGCTGCAAGGCGTGTCCAGCCTCATGGCGTAAAAGACGCATGCACTCCGCCCGAGTGCCGCCCTCCACCTCGAACATCATTTGGCGTTCGAGACGCATCAACCGTGGATGTGCGAGATAGAACGGTACTCCGATCCCGGGGATTCCGTCTGGCGAGCACCATTCGTCGCTGAGCCAGAAGTGGACTCGAAATCGCCGAAGCCCTGCGCCCGCAAACTCTTCCCGGAGTCGTTCCACACAGTCCTCGAGCCAGGTATTCTCAATGCTGAGACCGAGGTCGCTCAGGCGAACGTCGAGGAGCTCCTCCGTTGGTAGGCTTTCCCAGTCGGCATACACAGGCCTGGCAGCTTGACGGATCTCGCTGCGGGCGACAACCGTCAGGGGGCGCTCATTCCCATTGGTGGCAGTAGGTTCCGCTCCAACCATCCATACAGTGGCACTCGTACCCTCCGTCCTGGTTCTCGCAGCTCTCCGTGCCGAATGGATTGCAGAAACCGACGCCCCAGGCGCACTCGTCGATGTCGTCACACTCGAGCACGGGTGTCTCCCAGTTGCCATCGCCTTGGCAGGCGATGCTGTCAAAGCCCGGTCCGAATCCCCACTTGCAGCTGTAGACCACGACGTCGCCGAACTCGGTGCCAGTGATATCGCCAGTCTCGGAGTGGGGCGGACCTTCCGGTGGGCTTCCGCAGCCCACGGGGACGTTGCAGTTCGTGCCTTCAAACCCTGATTCACAGGTGCAGACCACCGTACCGGAGCTGTCATCGCAGTCCCCATGGACGCAGGCATTGGGCGTGGCGCAGCTCAGAAGCTGAACACTACACAATCCGCTTTCGTCGATCGCCCATCCCTCGTTGCAGTCGCATGACGCTGAGCGAACGCGATCGAGACACTCGCCGTGCATGCAATCGACCTCTAAGCAGTCGTCGATCCATTCCGTGCAGCTCGGGCCCATGTAGTCGACCGGTTCACAGAAGCAGTCGGTGACGACGCAAACGCCGCCGTTCTCGCATCTGGGCGTACAGCTGGCACGCGGCCCCGGCCCGTCGAGGCCAGGGAGACCTGAGCGGTCCACGAAGCAAGCAGTCAGCGTGGTCACCGCAATGAGCAGGCAAACCCCAAGTGCGGTCTTCGCTCTTTTGCCCACATCTCAGTGAAACAAACTGGCATCCGGCCTGCCAGGGTGACATGTGTGACTGTGTAGGCTCTCCTACCAGGGGAGCCGTTCACCGTTCGCGTGCCAGAACGTCCCGGAGCTCTCCAGCTGCAAGTCGTCCATTCGCGAGATCAGGCCCCTGGCCGACTCCGCAGGGGGAATGCCATGACGGCCGGTCATTTCGGTAGCGACCAAGCCCGGGTGCAGGATCGCGACGGAAACGCCTCTGCCGCGCAAGTCGTGCGCGAGGTTGACCCCGGCCATGTTCAAGGCTGCTTTCGCCATTCGGTAGCCGTAGTAGCTGCCCGAGCCGTTGTCTCCGATCGAACCCATCCTGCTCGTGATGAGGATGACCTTGGAGCCCTTCACGAGATGGGGAGACATGATCGATGTGACCCGTAGGGCGCCGAGGGCATTGACCTCGAAGTGCCCGCGGATCCGGTCGAAGTCGAGGCGATCGAAGGATTCGTTCCCGAAGATCCCCGCATTGTTGATGAGGATGTGAATTTTGGTGTCGCCGAGCTCCTGCGACACCGATTCCAGTGCCGCGGGGTCCGTGACATCCACCTTTTCGAAGAGTCGAACGCCAAGCGCTTCGAGCTCCGGGCTGCCCTTCCGACAAAGGGCCACAACCTCGTCGCCCCGGCCGCGGAGTTGTCGGCAGAGCTCGAGACCGATGCCCCTGTTCGCGCCGGTGATGAGTACCGTTGCCATGGATGCCTTCCTTGCTTCGAAGACTACCATAGCGCCCCTAGCACAGTGTCGACCCCAGCCGGCTCATCGAATCGGGACGCAGAGCCGGTCGCCGGCGATGAACTCACAGCCAAAGCCGGCGGCCACGTCGCAGTCCGCGTCGATTTCACAGCGCTCGATGCACAGGCGCGGGCCGATCGGGCCGCCGAGGATAGCATGGTCCACGCATGCGCCCGGGAGGCCATTGAATTCGGAGATGGGGCAATCGAGGTCGTCGAAGCAGCCGACCGTGCAAATCGCATTGACGAAGTCGGTGTAGCGGTCGCGCGGCAATGCGAGCTCTTCGCAATACTCGCCTGCGAAGCAATCGACGTTCGAATAGCAGACCTCGTAGGTAATCGCTTTGGATTGGGGCTCGAAGACGTCTTCGTAGTCCCCGATGAAGATGCAGCCTGAAAGCATGGAGGCGAACAGCGCGATCCCAAGCCATGTGGGGCGTTTATTCATTGTAAGTCGCATGGCCAAAGTCCTCTCTCTCGCGATAGACGCTCCTTGGCGCCGGCCATTCAATCGAGTGCTTTCCCATATGATTTCAGGGTGAAATCTGAGACCGAAGCCGTGCTCTGCGTCCTCCCGAGAGTAGTGGTATCGTCTTGCGGCATGCCAAACCCCCGACGCGCACTTGTTCTGTTCGTCGACGGTTTCATCAACCTCCTGCTGGGCGTCGCGCTTCTATGCTTCCATCCCGTTGCGGACTGGTTGGGTCTTCCCGCGTCCGATACGGCGTTTTATCCAACCATTCTCGGAGCGGTGCTATTCGGAATCGGGATCGCTCTGGTTTGGGAAGCTGTCCGCGGGGAGGGACAGCTCCTGGGTCTCGGGCTTGGCGGGGCCGTTGCGATCAATCTCTCCGGCGGCCTCGTGCTCACGGGCTGGCTCCTCTTTGGCGACTTGCGGATGCCGCTTCGCGGACAGGTGATTCTTTGGAGCTTGGCCTCGGTGCTCGTCGTGATTAGTCTCGTCGAGCTCAGCATGCGCGCGCGGCAACGGCGCAGCGGCGTGCGCTAGCGCCCCGGGGCGAGACTCGGCGCCGGAATCGTCGGTTTCGGGAGTGGAAGATGCGGTTGCTTGGCTTCGTCGTACTTGGTTTCCTGCTGACCCCCGCGCTTGGTGGATGCCGCACCAATAGCGACGCTCCGTCGGGCAATGATTGGACCCTCGATTCGGGCGCCCTGAAAATGCGCGTCACCGAGTCTCCTTGGAACATGACGTTCGTCGACGCTCGAGGCGCACCGGTGCTCGTCGAGCTGCCCGAGCTCGGGGATGGTCCGAGCGGAAGTCTGGGGATGCACCTCGGTCCGCCGCCTCCCGGCAACGGCCAGGAGTCGACCTTGCCGCCCCTTGACGATGGCCAGCCGGCAGTGCCGCCTCTGCGCGACAGCGGCTGGGTACATGCTGTCGCGGTCGAGTCGTACGCGTACGAGGGAGAATCCTACGTGGCGACGCTTGCGACCTCGGACCCAGGCCGCAAGCTGGAGCTCGTCGCAATGCCTGAGTCCGACGGCGTGATCGAGGTCACGGTGCGGCCATCGAGCGCCGATGGCGTGCAGGCACTTGGCATTGGGTTCCTGGCGGAGGAAGAGGAGCGGTTCGTTGGCTTTGGTGAACGCAGCAACGCGGTCAACCAAGCGGGCTGGATACTCGAGCACTACGTCGCCGATGGGCCTTACTACGATCTTGGCGAGTATTTCATCATGCGGACGGTACTCCCGCCCTGGGGAACGCGCTGGAGGCACGCCTCGACGATGTGCCCACCTCGCTCAATGCGACCTACACTCACTACCTGCCCTGCGGTTCTCAGCAGGGAAACGAGGAGGCTCAGAAGGCTCGAACCGCCGCCAACCACGACATGGGCGTGGCGATTCACACCTACTTCAACCCGATGATCTGCGTCAGCTATGAACCTGCGTTCAGCGACGCCGAAGCCTTGGATGCGCTCATCAAAGACCAGGACGGTCGGACATACGTTTACGACTACAGCACCAACGTCGAGAACAGCTTCCCGGTGAGCCAGTTCGACTTCGCCGCGGAAAACGGAGTGTCCGCGTACGAGACTCTGACCGATGAAGCGATCGAGCATGGCTATGATGGCTGGATGGAGGACTTTGGCGAGTACACGCCGCTGGACGCGGTCTCCGAGGACGGCGCTACAGGGACGAAGCTCCACACCCAGCTGTATCCGTACATCCAGGCGGCGGCTCATGAGTACTACGCCACGGGAATGCCCATCATGCAGCACCACCTGCTTACCCACCCTGGCGATGCGCAAGCAACCGCACGCGATGACCAGTACATGTTTGGTCCGGACATCCTCGTGGCGCCGGTTTACGTCCAGGGTGCCACCGATCGTGAGCTGTCGTATCTGCCCGAAGGCACCTGGGTCGAATGGTGGCGGACGGTAACCTACGGAGAGCTGGGCGGCACCTTCGACTTGGGGGCTGCCGAGCTGCACGAGGGGATGCGATCGGTTACGGTTGCGGCGCCAATTCCCGAGATTCCGATATTCGTGAAGGCTGGCGCCGTCATCCCGATGCTGGCGCCCGACGTCTTCGCGCTGGCCGAGTACGGCGACGACCCCGAGATCGTCCATGCGTCTGACCGAGACCAGCTGCTGCACGTCCTCGCCTTCCCGCGCGGAGAAACGTCGGGCAAGTTCTACGACGATGGCTCGTGGACGAGCGCGGAAGCCGAGGGGTCGTGGACCCTCAGCATGCAGAACGGCAGGGAACGCACCGCCCATCTCGAGGCGTCGACGAGGACGCTTTCGCAACCGATCGATGTCTGCGCTGTCAGTCTGGATGGCACCACCCTTTCCCAAGACGACTGGTCCTACGACGAAGAATCCAATGTCTTGGATGCGACCTACACGACCGCGTCGGGGACGCTTACGGCCAAGGGCTGCTGAGCTCACAAGGGCCAGTCAACAAGTGGTTCTCCCCACTTGGCGGGGTCATTGAATCGCGTGCCTCGCGGCGCGCAAGCCCGAGTAGATGCAGTCGGCTATCGACAAACCGCTCACGTACTGTCGGGAGCAGATTCCGACGGCATTGCGGCCTGCAGCGTATAGGCCGGGAACCACGCCTCCGTTCTCGCTCAGGACTTGGCCCGTCTTCTCGTCGACCGCGAGGCCGCCAAGGGTCATGACCGCGCAGAGGTGTCGCTTCGAGCCGAGGGAGCAATCGATCGCGTAGTACGGACCCTTGCGCAGCAGATGTACGCTATCGCGGGCTTTGTCGAAGCGATCTGCGTGAATGCCTTGAGCGACCGCGTTGTTCTCGTCCAGCGTCTTTTGTAGGTTTTCGCGTGGCACATGAAGCATCTTGGCGAGCGCTTCGACGTCTTCGGCCTTTTTACAATTTAGGTAGAGGTTCATGAGCGCGGCGGCTCGTTGAAACCACTGGAGCTCGCCCCTCTTGGACTGCTGTTGGGCCAGCTTCTTGAGCTCCTCGTCGATGACGAGAGTGGCGATACCGTGGTTCTCCTCGACCATCGCTTCGCCGATCTTGGCCCCGTACCAGAACTCGTTTGCGAAGCGTTCGCCCTTGTCGTTGACGAGCACGCCTTGAGCGAACGCGTTCGGCGGATAGAGAAAACGCCATGCCGAAGCACGGTGCATTTGCTCGAGCTTGCCGCCGACGCTCTGGCCGAGTCGAATCCCGATGCCGTCATCGCCAGCGGTGCCGAGCGGCAAGCCCGGGACGAACTCGGGAATGTGCTCGGCGACCATTTCACGGTTGAAGACGAAACCCCCGGCGCTGAGAATCAGCCCGCGGCGGCATCGGACGCGTTTGGGTGCCGAATGCTTGGCTTCGATGGCGTCGCAGCGTCCGCGGAGCCAGGCTGCGAGCCTTGGCGCGATCTTCGCGATGCTCGTCTCGAGCTCGTGCAAACGCCTGTGCAGGCCTCGCCACAGAGCGGACCGAATCTGTCGGTACTCGGCACCGACCACGGCGCCGGATGCATCGACGATCAACTGGCAGACACGCGCTTGAAGCTCGATTCGCACTCCCTCCGCGATGGCGGTTTCGCGGAGGGGCTCGACGATCTTGGCCCCGGGAAACGCGCCGCCGTCGGCACGGTGGCCGCGCTGTGCCGGCTTTGCCTCTGTGCTGTACGGAGGAAAGATCTCGTTTCCGGAGTAGTAGAGATGGTACTCGCTCGTGGGATAAGAAGTCTTGACCGGGCAGAGGTTGGGCAAGAAGGGAACGCCGCGATCGGTCAGCCACCTCACGTTCGCTGCGCTCGTTTCGCAAAAGTCACGCAGCGTTTCCGGGGAAACCGCGTCCTGCACTTCCATCGACAGGTAGCGGTACATGTTTTCGACCGTGTCCTGGACACCGGCCGCTTCCTGGATGTGCGTCCCGCCCCCGGCATAGAATACGCCCCCACTGATCGCGGTGGCGCCGCCTCCTTGGAATCGGTCCAAGAGGAGCACGTCGGCGCCGCGTTCCCGCGCTTCGACGGCGGCCGCGATGCCCGCTGCACCCAGGCCTACCACGACCAGGTCCGCCAGCTCGTCCCAGTGCGCGCCGTCCACATCCTCCAGCACGATTGGCGTGAGACTGCTCATAGCGATTGCGCAAGCTAGCATGCCGGTTCAAGTTCGGTAGCTACTCATGCTGCTACCCGTCGATCCGAATCAGGTCGGTCCCGTCTGTCTGGTGACCGGCGGTAATGGCTACGTCGGCAAGCATCTCGTGCGCCGACTCTTAGATCTAGGATGTGAAGTTCGAGCCTTCGATCTGGAGCCTTTTCAGGGCGACTCGCGAGTGAAGGGAATCGTGGGCGACGTCCGACGAATGAGCGATGTCCGTCCAGCCTGCGAAGGCGTCGATACGGTCTTTCACACCGCCGCGATCATCAACACCTTGACGCTTGCACGCGCGAGCGTTCGTCGAGAGGTCTACGGAGTCAACGTGCTCGGTACCCGGTGCCTGATCCTTGCCTGTCAGGCGGCCGGCGTGAAGAAGCTCGTCTTCACCAGCTCGATCACCGTTGCAGTCGATGGCCCGATTCGCGAAGGCGACGAAACGGCTCCGTACGTCGGATCCGACGGGCTCCCCGATCTCTATTCGCAGACCAAGAGCCAGGCGGAGAAGATGGTCCTCGAGGCGAACGACCCGAATGGGCTTCGGACGGCAGCGGTTCGGCCCGGCGGCATCTGGGGCCCTGGCGAGGGCGCCATGATGGTGCAGGACTTCTTAGAGCACCTCGCTGCGGGCGACTTCAAGATCATGATCGGGAGCGGGAAGTCGGTGACCGACAATGTCCACGTCGACTCGGTCGTGGACGTGCACCTTCTGGTGGCGGCCAAGCTCACCGACGATCCGGAGCTCGTGGGCGGCCAGGCCTATTTCGTGAGCGATGACGAGCCCACCAATCCGGTGCTCTGGTATCGTCCGATCGTCGAAGGGCTCGGGTATCGCTGGCCAAAGCTCCACATTCCCTTTTCGGTCGCGTATGCCATCGCCCAGCTCGGAGAGCTCGCGCACTATTTCGGCGCCCCATTTCCCATGCTCACGCGTCGCGGCGTGCTCTCGGTGTGTCGGGACGCTTCATTCCGCGTCGACAAGGCGCGCAAGCATCTCGGCTACGAGCCGCGAACCAGCGCGGCAAGAGGCATTCCGGAGCTCATGGACGAGTTTCGTGCGACGCACGAGCGACTGAAGGCAGCCCAATGATCAAGCTCATCTACCTGCTCTGGCCCCGACGGCCGATGGAGCCTGCGGAGCGACGCGTTGCTCTCTTGGACGGCTGTGCCCCAAAGCTTCTCGATTCAGGTGCCCGGTACCTCTTGATGAACATCGACGACGACCTCGCTACCGTCCCATCACCGACGCCAACGACCAAGCTCAGCGATCCATTCTCGGCCGAGGTCAGCCTCTGGGTGGACAGCATGAACGTCGTTGGCGCACTCGAGACGGTCTTGCTCGACGCGGATTTCGACATCGCCGGCTACCGCGTCCGCGAGCACTTGTACACCGACTATGGCGGCAACCGGCACGGCAGGCCGCGCGACTGGCCCGACGGAGAACGCTCGCCGTACGTCGTCTCGGTGACCCCGCTCGAGCGTCCCAAACGCATGCCCAAGGATCGCTGGATGCGGCACTGGTTTAATCGTCAGGGGCCGATGTCGGAAAAGATGCAGCCCCGCGCGCGGTATGTGCGAAATCTGGTCGAGGAGGTACTCACCCCCGGCGCGTTTCCGTACGAGGGAATCGTCGAGGAATCCTGGCCCTCGCCCGAGCACATGACCAATCCATACCTCTTTTATGGGGCTAGCAATCGATTCGAGCTCCTCAAGAACATGGGCATCATGGCGCAGAGCGTTGCCGCCTTTCTCCCGATTTGGAAGATCACCAGTGTCACGATGAGCGAGTATTTCGTTCGCAGCTCGCACGGCTAGACGGAGTGTTTTCTGCTGGACCGGAGGCCTGCCTTTGTGGGTACACTTTCCTCACTCATGGAAACTGACCGACGCGATTTTTTGAAGCTGTCTGTGGCGGGGGCCGCCGCGCTCTCGATGATGAGCGCAGGCGCGGCCTTGTCGGGCTGTACCTCCCCTCGACCCGCCTCTGGCATGCAGCGTCTTCGCCCCGAAGACGTGGAGCTTCTGCGTGCGCTCGCGCCTGCGGTAATGAAGGGCAAGATCGCGCCAGGAGATACCGCGGCCATCGACCAGACCCTGCAATCGTTCGACACCTTGTTGGTGGACCTTTCGGAGCCGGTGGTTGCAGGCGTCCACCAGGCCTTCGACGTTCTCAGCTTCGGCCCGAGCCGCGGGCTGATGACGGGTCAGTGGTCTGCATGGTCCAAAGCCTCGTTGGAAGATGCCGAGAGCGCCCTCGGGCGTTTGCGCGACAGCAGCATTGGCCTGTTGAACGCGATCTACGCGGCGGTGATCCGACTGGTTATCAGCGCCTGGTACCTCATCCCGGAAAACGCGGCCACGACCGGGTACCCTGGCCCACCCCAAAAGGTCGCGAGCCTTGTGCCTGCTTCGGGTCCGACGCGGGAGGCCACGCCGTGATCGATCTATCCACAGTCGAATTGGGCAGCAGCACCGACCCCTACAACAAAGCCGCCGAGCGCGGCTGGGACATCCGGGATGCGAGCAAGCTCACCGCACCTTTGGAGCTCGAAGCCGACGTCGTCATCGTGGGCACAGGCGCCGGTGGCGGCACCGCGGCCGAGACCTTGAGCCAGGCCGGCCTGCGCGTGGTTCTCCTGGAAGAAGGTCCACTCAAGACCTCGAGCCAGTTCGACATGCAGGAGCGCGCCGCGTATCGGGACCTCTACCAAGAGGGCACGGGCCGGGGCACCAAAGACGGCGGAATGGTGATCCTGCAAGGCCGTTCGGTGGGTGGCTCGACGACGGTCAACTGGACGACGAGCTTTCGCACCCCGCCCGAGACGCTGAAGTTCTGGAGCGAGCACATGGGCGTGAGCGGCTGCTCCGTCGAAGAGATGGCCCCGTACTTCGAGCACATGGAAGCCAGGCTCAACATCCACAAATGGCCTCAGGCCCCGAACAACAACAACGGCATCTTGCAGCGCGCTTCCGAGACGCTCGGCTATTCCTGGGAGAAGATCCACCGCAATGTGCGCGGCTGTCTGAACCTCGGCTACTGTGGGCTTGGCTGCCCGGTCGACGCAAAGCAATCCATGCTCGTGACCACGATTCCAGAGGCCCTGGATCACAAAGCCACGCTCGTTCACCGCGCGCGGGTCGTGAACGTGCTGCGCCAAGGCGATGCGGTGACGGGCGTCGAAGCTCAGGCCCTCACGGCCGACGTCCGAGGCAGGAGCGGCCAGAAGATCACCGTCAGGGCGACCCGTACGGTGCTGGCGGGTGGGGCGATCAATTCACCGGCGATCCTCCTGCGCTCGAATGCCCCCGATCCTCACAGCCTGATCGGAAAGCGTACCTTCTTGCATCCGACGACCCTGACGATGGCCATCTACGAAGAGTCGATCGATCCGTTTTATGGGGCCCCGCAGTCGATCTATTCGGATCACTTCCAATGGCAGAACGTTCACACGGGTCCGGTCGGGTTCAAGCTCGAAGTGCCGCCACTTCAACCCGCGTTCGCCGCCGGGTTCTACTCGGACGCAGGTGAAGAGCTCACCCGGAGCATGGATCAGCTCAACCACACCCAGTGCATGATTGCGCTCATGCGCGACGGCTTCCACGAACAGAGCCAAGGCGGCGCCGTCGAGCTCAACGAGAAGGGAGAGCCGACTCTCGACTATCCGCTCAACGACTACCTCATGGAAGGCGTGCGCCGCGCGTTCAACGTGATGCTCGAGATGCAGTTCGCCACTGGCGCAAAGTCCGCACGTCCGGCCCACAAGCAGGCGAAGCACTACATGTCCTGGAAGGAGGCCAAGGCGGCGGTCGCCTCGCTCGACGTGGTTGCGCACAAGGCCACGGTCGGTAGCGCACACGTGATGGGCGGCTGCCCAATGGGAGAGGATCCGAAGCGGAGTGTCACCAGCGCGGACGGTAAGTTCCACCACCTCGACAACCTGTACATCATGGACGGTTCACTCTTCCCGACGAGCATCGGGGCCAACCCGCAACTCTCGATCTACGGCCTGGTCTACAAGCTCTCCAGCAAGCTGGCGACGCAGTTCCAGGCTTAGGCGCCCGCCTGCTTTTTCTCACCGTAGGCTGTTCAGAAACCCCAGCAGGTGGCGGTTGACCGCCTCGGGCTGCTCCTGTTGGGCGAAGTGGCCGGCATTGGGGATGAGCTCGATGCCTCGGAGGTCGGAGACGCGCTCGGGCATGGTCTCGAGCGTCTTGGGCGTGATGATCTGGAGGACCGGGTCCTGCTCGCCGCAGAGGAAGAGGGCGGGGTGGTCGATCTTGGAGCGCCCGTAGTAGGGATCGCACTCCCAGTTCACGTCCATCGCCCGATAGGAGTTGAGGCCGCCGATGAAGGCGGTCTCGGGCCCCGTCTGCATATATTCCTGGACTAGGTAGTCGAGGTCCGTCTCGCTGAGCCAGGGCCACGGCAGGGGCTCGCTTGGCTCGGCGAGCACATCTAGATAGCGGGTGCCTTCTGACGGGAAGTTCTTGAAATCGAGCAAGCTTCCGCGCGCACTGAGCGCCCAATAGATCCGCTCGAGGAACAATCTGGGGTTCGCCCCCAGCTCCGCTTCGGCAGGGCCGACTTGTTGGAAGTAGTGCAGATGGAGAAAATGGTTCCTCGCGATAGCCGCGTAGGTTTCGCTCGGCTTGGAGCCCCTAGGTCGCGAGTCTTTGGCCTCGCTCTTCGGTTCGGACGCCTCCTTCTCGTCTCGCGCAAATCCGACCCCGTAGGGCACGGCTATCGACGCGACGCCGCGAACCCTCTCCGGTGCGTGAAGCGCCGCCGCCCATGCCGCCTGTGCACCGAAGTCGTGGCCGACGACGACGGCTTGCTCTTCCCCGAGTGCGTCGAGGACCCCCGTCAGATCGGCGACGATGGTTTGGTTGCCGTACTCGTTTGCCGAGAGGGGTCTGTCGCTTCGGCCGTAGCCGCGCATGTCGACGGCAATCGCTTTGAATCCGGCGTCGGCGACCACCGGGAGCTGATGGCGCCAGGAGTACCAGAGGCCGGGAAATCCGTGACAGAACAAGACCGCTGGCCCCCTGCCGCGGCTGACCGCGTGGATGCGAATCCCGTTCGATTCGAACGTCAGTTGCTCGGCGCTGCTCACGTCTTCCGCGCGCGGTCGTTACGGCTTTGCCGCTTCTGCTACCGCATTGATGAGGCTCTTCGAGAACATCCGTCCGGTGAGGTTGTCGCGAACCTTCTTATCAGCAGCGTCCCAGGCAGCTTGGGCATCTCCGGCTCCCACTGCCTCGATGCCTTTGTCTAGGACGACCTGGTAGGCCTTCTCGTCGTCTTTGCGAATGACTTTGTTGAGCAACTCGTGTGCGCGGGCGGCGGTGCTGTCGAACGCTTCTCGAAGCTCGGGTGGAAGCTCGTCGTACTTGTCTTTGCGCATCATCGTTCCACCCGCGATGATTGCCGAGTTGTGCGCGGTCATGTATTTCACGCGCGTGTACCACTGCAACGCCACCGCGGTGAGCGCCGAGGAAGAGATCACATCGACCATTCGGGTTTGCAGCGCCGGGTAGACCTCGGGCACGCCGAGCCGAACCGCGCTCGCGCCGATGACTTGATAGAATTCGACGAAGATAGGGTCGTCCTTCCAGACCCAGGGGCGCATCGACTTGATGTCCCCGGGCGATTTGATTGGCTTCACGGAGAACAGGCGCGTCTTGCCAGCGTCGCCCCAGCCGACGAGCCTCATATTCTCCTTCGCGAACATCGCTTCGAACTCAGGGGCCATCTTGCCGCGGACTCGGTCGAGCTGCTCATAGGTGGGGAGCAAACCCGGAAGCACCAGGACGTTCATCGCGGGTATTAGCAAGCTCATCCCAGTCATGGTGACGACGCCTCCGTCGAGCTGCCCGACCCGCATTTTGCGGACGAAGTCGCGTTCGTCGCCTTGAGAGCCGCCGGGGTAGAAGCGCATCTTCAGCTTCCCGTCGGTCTTCTCTTGAAGCGATTTGTTCCAGGCATTGAGGATCTTCATCCAGGATGAGCCCGCCGGCGCTAGCGAGGCGATGCGCAGGGTGTAGCCCTCTTCGGCTTTGGTGGGTGTGTTGGTTCCCGGCAGCAGGATGGCGGCAACCAAAATGAGCAAAATCGGTGCGAAACGGCGCTTCATTCTCTAAATCCTTTTCCCTCGCGTGGAGCCCGCCGAGAGTCACAAGTTACTACGTCCTCGTCAATACGAATGGTTTGCTTTCTCCAGCATCGCGGACGCTTCTTCCTCGGGTAGCTCGACGAGTCAGCCGGGGCTTTTACTCACTGCCTTCTCAATCCTGACTCCCACGGTCACCTTTCCGGGCGAGCTATGCTAAGTGCAGGTCCGATGGTCGGAGACCTCATCGAAAACCGCGACAGTACGGCGCGCGACCACCTTGCCAACGAGCGGACGTTCCTCGCATGGGTGCGGACGGCGCTCGGTCTGGTTGGGCTAGGTGTTCTGCTCGCACGGTTAGGGGCGGACGGCGAAGCGCTCGCGGTCGCCGGGGGACTCGGCTTCATCAGCTTCGGTGGTCTTTCGCTGATCTATGCGGTGAGCCGCTATCTCTGGGTCGCCAAAAACCTAGAACGTGGAATGTTTCCGGTGGCGATGCGGGGGCCGGTTGTCGTGGCGTTTGGCGCGATTCTGGTCGCGTGTGGGGCCGTGCTTTATGTGCTGCTCTTGCGTTGAGACTCACGCTTAGAAACCAGCCTCGGTGCCGCATTGGAGCATCTCGCTTCCCATGTAGGGATTGGAGACCCCTTTGGAGACCTGCACCCACTTCTTGTAGCCTTTGGCCATGGGGCACTCGTAGACCTGTCGGCCCCCCTGGAGGCTCGGCTCGGCGGAGAGTAATGCGATTAGTGCCTGGCTCACATCGCCAAACGCCTTTCTCGCTTCGCTCAGGTCCGCGCTCTCCAGGCCGGCGAGCCGCTCTGCGGCGCTCGAGAGCTCTTCGAGGGGCCGGCGGAGGTTCTCGGGAGCCGATGCCGAGCCCAGCCGGGCGGCGTTGGCCAACTTGGTAGCTGGGGCTCTTACGTCTCCGCGATCTTCGGCGAGTGCAGCGCGCGCGACGTCATAGGCTGCGACGGCTTCGTCGATTCTGGCGCTCGTTTCGGCAGGGAGCGTCGACGGTTTCAGCGCCGACTCCTGGTTCTTGCTGCATCCAATCAAAAAGATCGCGGCACCCATCGCGGCCCATGTGAGCAGAGCCGCTGATCGTCCATCCATCATCCGTTGCCTCCATTTCCTTCTGCGTGCTTGACCTGAAGCGCAGGAAGAGAGCGACCCTTCCATGCCGCAAAGATCGCCGGATAGACCGTGAGCTCCAGCAAGAACGACGTTACCAGACCGCCCACCATCGGCGCAGCAATGCGTTTCATGACGTCTGCGCCGGTGCCTGTGCTCCAGAGGATCGGCAAGAGCGCAATCGTGGTGGTCATCACGGTCATCAGCTTCGGCCGGATTCGCCTTGCTGCACCGTCGACGATCGCCTCGCTCAGGTCCGCCGGAGTTTGGAGCGTTCCGGCGTCCTGCGACTTCTTGTGGGCGAGGGTTAGGTAGAGCAGCATGACGACGCCCGTTTCCGCATCGAGGCCCGCCAAGGCGATCATGCCCACCCAGACCGCAACGCTCATGTTGTAGTCGAGGAAGAACAGGAGCCAGACCGCTCCAATCAGCGAGAAGGGCACGGCGAGCATGACCATCGCGGTCTCCGCCCAGGACTTGGTGTTCCAATAGAGAAGCATCATCACCAAGAACAGCGTCACGGGTACGACCAACTTGAGCTTTTCCTTAGCGCGTTCGAGGTACTTGAACTGGCCGGCCCAGCCCAACCACACACCCGCTGGAAGAGTGACCTCGTCGGCGATGACGCGCTTTGCGTCTTCGACGTACTGGCCGATCGGCCGGTCGGTGTCTACGAAGACGAAGCCCACGAGCTTGCCGTCTTCACTGCGAACCATCGGGGGTCCTGTGACGAACTTCAGGTCCGCAACTTGGCTGATCGGCACCTGCGCGCCTGTCTTTGTGCTGATGAGAATCGCTTCGAGCAGCGATGGGTCATCGCGGAACTCGCGCGCATAGCGGACGGTGATGGGATAGCGTTCCCGTCCTTCCACTGTTTCCGAGACGACCATGCCGCCGACGGCTGTCATGATCACCTCGTTGATATCGGCTACCCGAAGGCCGTAGCGCGCGGCCTTTTCGCGATCTATCTCGTAATCGATGAAAAAGCCGCCTGCTGAGCGCTCCGCAAACGCGCTCCGCGTCCCAGGAATCTTGGACACGGCCTGCTCGATCTCGACCGCGGTACGCTCGATGGTCTCGAGGTCATTCCCGAACACTTGGATGCCCAAGGGACTTCGAATGCCGGTCGCAAGCATTTCGGTGCGAGTTTGCACCGGCATCCAGAAGATGTTGGGCATGCCCGGGTAGCGCAGGGTTTCGTCCATCTCCTGGATCAAGTCCTTCCACGTGAGGCCGGCTCTCCATTCGGACTGCGGCTTGAGCACGATGGTCGTTTCGAACATGCCGATCGGTGCCGGATCCGTGGCGGTTTCCGCTCGTCCCGCCTTGCCGAACACCGAGACGACCTCCGGAAAGGATTTGAGCTGCCGGTCCATCGCCTGGAGCACGTTCGAGGCCTCCGTCACGGACATCCCCGGCGGCGCGGTCGGCATGTAGAGAACCGTGCCCTCGTTCAGCGGAGGCATGAACTCGCTTTGCAGCTTGAGAAAGGCGGGGACCGTGAGTCCCATGGCGACGAGCGCAAAGACGATCACTGCCCGCTGGTGCGCCACGACCAAGCGAACGACCGGCGCATACGACGCGATCAGCCAACGGTTGAGGGGGTTCTCGTCCTCGCGGCGAATTTTTCCCGGATCATGAGTACAGCCAGCGCCGGAATCAGAGTGACGGAAAGAATCGCGGCAAAGCCCATCGAATAGGTCTTCGTGAAGGCCAGCGGCTTGAAAAGACGCCCCTCCGCGCTTTCCAGCGTGAACACCGGCAAGAACGAGACCGTGATCACCAGAAGCGAGAAGAAGATCGACGGACCGACCTCTTGCATGGCCGCCACGATCGTTTTCTGTCTCGACCCCGGCTGTCCCTCGGCATCCCAGTACTCCAGCTTCTTGTGGATGTTCTCGATGACGATGATCGAGGCATCGACCATGGCCCCGATCGCGACCGCGATTCCGCCCAGCGACATGATATTCGCCGTCAGGTTTTGATAGTACATCGGGATGAAGGCCAAAATCACGGCCAGTGGCAGCGTAATGATGGGAACGAGCGCGCTTCGCGCGTGAAGAAGAAACAAGAAGATGATCACGCTGACCACGATCATTTCTTCGATCAAGGTGCTTCGGAGCGTGCCGATCGCTCTCTTGATGAGGTCGGAGCGGTCGTAGGTGATGACCAGCTCGGTGCCATCGGGAAGGCCGGCCCTCACATCTTCGATCTTCTGCTTCACCGCGTCGATCACCGACAGCGCGTTTTCGCCGTAGCGCATGATGACGATGCCACCGACGACCTCGCCCTCGCCATCGAGCTCGGCGATTCCACGACGCATCGAAGGGCCGATGCTGACGACGGCCAATTGATCGAGCAAGACCGGCGTACCGCCTTTGCCGAGCTTGACCGGGATCTTGCGCAGATCGTCTTCGCTATGGATGTAGCCGCGCCCTCGGATGATCTGTTCGTGACCCGCAATCTCGATTGTGCGGCCGCCGGCGTCTTCGTTGGACTCGCGTACCGCCCGCACGACATCACTGATGCCCACGCCGTAGGCGCGAAGCTTCACGGGGTCGACCTGCACCTGGTATTCCTTGACGAAGCCGCCGACGGACGCCACTTCCGCGACGCCCGGCACGCTCTCGAGCGCGTACCGCAGGTTCCAGTCCTGGAATGATCGCAGCTCTTGCAGGTCGTGCTTACCGCTCCTGTCCACCAAGGCGTACTGGAATACCCAGCCTACGCCGGTCGCATCCGGACCCAGGGTGGGGCGCACGCCGTCAGGCAGATCGGCGAGCGCAGAGTTGAGGTATTCCAAGACTCGGCTTCGCGCCCAGTACATGTCGGTGCCGTCTTCGAAGATTACCGAAACGAACGAGAGGCCGAAGAAGGATTGGCCTCGCACGAACTTCACCTCCGGTGCTGCCAGCAGAAAGGTCGAAATCGGGTAGGTGATCTGATCTTCGACCAAGTCGGGGCTCCGGCCCTGCCACTCCGTGAAAATGATGACCTGCGTGTCCGAGAGATCTGGAATCGCGTCGAGCGGTGCGTTCCAAAGCGCGTAGTAGCCCCAAACGCCCGCCACGATGGCGAACAAGAGCGTCATGAAAGGCTGACGCGCACTCGCGTCGATGACGCGGGCAATCAGAGTTGGCTTCAGGCTGGCCTCGTCTTCAGTGAGCCCCATGCCCGCCTCCCCAAAAGCCGGTAGCGGATCGAATGCGGCTCTCGGCCGCGATGAGAAAATTCCCCGAAGTCACGACGACATCGCCCGGTTCGAGGCCACGGGTCACTTCGACGTACTCGCCGGCTCGTACGCCGACTTCGATCTCTTGCGGGTGAAGCCTTCCTTCGCCGAGGTCGACGAATACCAGGCGGCGAGGCCCCGTGTAGATCACCGCCGAATTGGGGATTACGAGTCGTTCCCCGAGGTCCACCGCGAGCTCGACGTCGGCGTACATGTCGGGCTTGAGCGTCAAGCCTGGGTTGTCGAGCGCCACACGCACGCGACCCGTCCGTGTGATCCCGTCCAACGTGGGGTAGATGTAGTCCACCTTGCCCTCGAAGCTCTGACCGGGCACGTAGGGAAGTTGCACCGACACCGGCTGGCCTTTCTTCACCTGCGCGAGATCGGCTTCGTACACTTCCGCATCGACCCAGAGACGGCTCAGGTCGGCGATTCGGTAGACGCGTGTGCCGGCCTCGATGCGCCCGCCCTCCACCACATCTTTGTCGATGACGTATCCGGTGCTCGGAGCCACCACGGGAACGTTCTCCCAGGCCTCGCCGCGCCGTCTGAGCTCGCGAATCTGGGCTTGGCTCATCCCGAGTAGACGAAGCCGTTGCTCTGAGGCGCGCGTCAGCTCCGAGCTCGTGTCCGAGCGAGCTTCACGGTCCCGCTTTAGCGTGGTCAGGTATTCGCGTTCGGCCGCGTAGAGCTCGGGGCTGTAGAGCGTAAACAAGACTTGTCCTCGCTTGACGCGTTGCCCGGTCTCCTCGACATGGAGCCGGTGCACCCAGCCGCTCATGCGAAGGTTCACGTCCGAGAGCCGCGTCTCGTCGACCTTGACCTGACCCACGGCGCGAATCTGACGCGAGACGTTTCGTCGCTCGACGGCTGCCGTCCTGACCCCGATCTGCTGCCGGCGCACTTCGTCGACCACGATGGTCCCGCTGTCCAAGTCCTCCTGCTTCACCGCGGTGAGGTCCATGCCGCAGATCGGACAGTTCCCTGGCGACGGCTGCTGCACCGAAGGGTGCATCGGGCACGTGTAGTACGCGACCCCCTCTTCGTGTGCATAATGGTCGACCTCTTCCTGGCTTGCCTCCGGCTCGCCGGTGTGCCGGCCGAACATCCAAATCGCGGCGCCAGCCATTCCGACAAGGAGCAGGCCGAGGAGCGCCCAGTCCCGTCTCTTTCCAGTTCGTTCACGGACGCTCATTCGGTCCTCCTTGATCTCCCAGACCCGGTAGGATTCCTCGTGCCCGATCGAGCTCGGCGGCCCGCTGTCCGAAGCTCGCCATCGCCTCCTCGTATTCGACCTCGAGTGTTCGAAGCGAACGTTCCGCGTCGATCAGCGCCTGAAAGCTATTCCGTCCGGTGTCGTAACCGAACCCGGCTGCGTCGATTTGAGCCCGCGCTGCGGGTATCAGTCGCGTCTCGTACAACTGGACCACATGCGCGGCTTCGAGCACGCGCTGGCGCGCTTGATCGACTTCGACCCGCACCTCGTCTCGTTTCACAGAGAGCTCGGCGGAGGCCTGCTGGGCACGGGCCTGCGCTTCGTCGACGGCGCCTTTTCGCGACCTGATCTGCAGTGGCAGGTTCAGCGAAACGCCGGTCATCCACCGATGGTCCGTTTCAGCCCACATCGAGTTGTATTCTCCCGTGAACCCTATTGCGGGAGCGTAGTTGCGTTTGGCGAGATTGACGCCGGAATCCGCAGCCTGCTGCTGAGACCGCGCAGCGTGGAGCTCGGGCCGGTTGTCGAGCGCGTCTCGCTGCAATTGCTCCGTCTGCGGCACCTCGATCGACGGTGTTGCCGTCGTTCGAGGGGGCGCAGGGAGCTCGAGATCAGGGCGCTGATGGAGCAGGCCGTTGAGCTGCGCCATGATGACCCTCCGCTCCGATTCGAGCATGACGCGTTGATGGATGATGTGCGCCAGCTCCACCTCGGCTTGCAGCACATCTTGCTGAGAAGCGCGTCCTGATTCGTATTGCACCAGCGCGCTTGCTTTGATGTCCTCGATCAGCTCGCGATGCTCGTCGTTGAGCGTGAGCACGCGCGTCACTCGGTGGTATTCGTCGAACAGCGACGAGGCCATCAGGGCAAGCGTCAGCCGCACCGCTTCGTAGCCGCCTCGCATTGCTTCGGCCTCTGCAAGCGCGACCTCTCCGGCAAACCGAAACTTGCCGGGCGTGGGGAAGCGTTGCTCCAGCCGAACGACTTGGCCAAACCGAACCACGTCCGAGCGTATGCTGAGAGGCGCAAGCGAGTAGCTGGCCATCGTATCTTCGAGCGATCGTGCCTGCGGGTGTTCCGCGAGGGTGGCGCGCCAAGCCTGCCTCGCCGCTTCCAAGTTCGGGTTTCGCGCGAGGACGGCACGGACGAGCGCCTCCCGTTCTAACGAGGTGCCGCTGGGGAACGGGGATTGCCCCTCGAGTTGTTCCCCGTCGGTCCCGTTTCGTGGCGCCGCTGCGTCGAGCGCGCTTTTTTGCGTATGGTACTCACCGCGCTGGCCGTGCGCGCAGCCACTGAGACCCATATTCCATACGAGCCACGGCACGACGGCCGCGGCCATTGGTATTCGATTCATTGCTCCATTGCTCCTCTGCACATGACCAGGGCCTGCTTCAAACGCAGACCCGCCTCGAACGGCGATACGCGCCGCTCAGCCCAAGACGCGCAGAGGTCTCAAATCAGATAGGAGCAGTTCCAAACAAAGAGAGGTGGGCCGTGTACTCCAGGAGAGCCGCGCGCCAGCGGAATCCACCCCGCGTCGGTGAGGGGTGCATCGCCGGCCTCGTCCATCTGGACGGCCAAGGAAATCAAAAGGGGCGCATCCACGCCGGCCTTGTCGCTGCCGGTCGCGACCGGCGGATGCTCGCTCTTCGAGATCAGCGCGCCGCAGCAATCATCGACAGGCTCGAGCTGGACGGGAGGCCCCTCGTGTTCGCTGTGGCAGCAGCAGGTCCTCACGACGAGGCCTTCCATGGCGCACAGATGCAGCGCCGCCCCAGCCACCCCGGTGGTGGCCACGAACATGAGCGTCAAAAGGGCTGTGGCTGCTCGCAGCATTCGGCGGTCATTCTAGCACAGCGCCCGCCAGGTGCGGTCGCGTCGTTTTTGCCCCATAGCGGGGAGGGTAGGAGGCCATGCCTATCTCGAACGAACTGTACACCTGTCCTATGCATCCGGAGGTCCGACAAGATCACAGCGGCTCCTGCCCGATCTGCGGAATGGCGCTCGAAGCCGTCGCGCCACCGCCACCACGAGCGCAGATCGAGTGGACCTGCCCGATGCACCCGGAGATCGTGAGGGACGAGCCGGGAAGCTGCCCGATTTGCGGAATGGCGCTCGAGCCACGCGACGTCTCGGCAGATGACGATGCTGCGAACCCGGAGCTCGTCGATATGACGCGCCGCTTTTGGGTGGCGGCCGCGTTCGCCATTCCGGTAGCGGTCATTGCGATGGGCGACCTGCTTCCCGGAGAGCCGATCTCACAGATTTTTACCCCGAGGGCGCGGACTCTGTTGGAGCTTGCACTCGCAACACCCGTTTGCCTCTGGGCAGCCTGGCCTTTCTATGTTCGCTTCGCACAGTCGTTGAAAAACAAGAGCCTGAACATGTTCACGCTGATCGGCTTGGGTGTGAGCGTTGCATACGGCTACAGCGTCGTCGCGGCACTCGCGCCCCAAATCTTTCCCAAGTCGTTTCGAAACGAGAGTGGAGAAGTCGCGGTGTACTTCGAGGCGGCTGCGGTAGTCGTCACGCTGATCTTGTTGGGGCAAGTTTTGGAGCTTCGCGCGCGTGGCCAGACCGGGGCCGCGATCAAGAAGCTCCTCGGCCTCGCTGCAAAAACGGCGCGACGCATTCGCGAGGACGGAAGTGACGAGGACGTACCGTTGGAGCACGTTCACGCTGGGGATCGATTGCGTGTGCGCCCTGGTGAGAAAGTGCCAGTCGACGGGGTCGTTCTTGAAGGGGCAAGCTCCATCGACGAGTCGATGGTGACTGGCGAGCCAATTCCCATCGAGAAGCACGAGGGAGATCAGGTCATTGGAGCGACGATCAATGGTACCGGAATGCTCATCATACGGGCCGAAAAGGTTGGCGCGGATACGCTTTTGTCCCGGATCGTTGCGATGGTCGCCGAAGCGCAACGAAGCCGGGCTCCCATCCAGAAGCTTGCGGATAGGGTGTCCGGCTACTTCGTGCCGATCGTCATCAGTGTAGCCGTCGTGACGTTCGCGATTTGGGGGCTGGTCGGCCCGGAGCCACGCATGGCGCATGCTTTGATCAATGCGGTTGCCGTGCTCATCATCGCCTGCCCTTGTGCGCTCGGTCTGGCGACCCCGATGTCGATCATGGTCGCCATGGGCAAAGGGGCGAGTGTCGGCGTTCTCTTCAAGGATGCCGAAGCGATCGAAGTATTGCGAAAAGTAGACACACTCGTGGTGGACAAGACGGGAACGCTCACGGCGGGCCGGCCCGCGCTGGTGACCGTCGAGACGGCCCCTGGGTTCGAAGCGGCCGAGCTGCTCAGTGCCGCATCCGGTCTCGAGCGCGCAAGCGAGCATCCCTTGGCCGAAGCGATCGTGGCCGGTGCTATAGAACGAGGCGTTTCCGTACCGCACGCGGAATCGTTCGAGTCGATCACGGGTCAAGGCGTCCTCGGCCGTGTTGCGGCGCATGATGTGGCGCTTGGGAATCTCAATCTGCTCGAAGGACTCGGCCTGTCCGCGGGCGCGCTGGCTCGCCGGGCGGATGAGCTACGCCGCCAAGGGCAAACCGTCATGTTCGTCGTGGTCGACGGAGCGGTCGTCGGGATTCTTGGCGTTGCCGACCCCGTCAAAGACAATGCGCCAGACGCCATCGCCGCCCTGCACGCCGAGGGAGTGCGCGTCGTGATGCTCACCGGCGACAGCCGTAGTACGGCGGACGCGGTGGCCGCGAAGCTGTCGATCGACGAGGTGATCGCCGAAGTGCTGCCCACTCAGAAGGCGGAGGCCATCAAGCGCCTACAGGACGGCGGAAGCGTCGTGGCGATGGCGGGTGACGGAATCAACGACGCCCCGGCGCTAGCGCAGGCTCATGTCGGCATCGCCATGGGCACCGGAACCGACGTGGCTATGGAGAGCGCGGGTATAACTCTGGTCAAAGGCGACCTGCGCGGGATCGTTCGCGCCCGAAAGCTCAGCCGGGCGACGATGGCCAACATCAAACAGAACCTGTTCTTTGCCTTCATCTACAACAGCTTGGGGGTGCCGATTGCCGCTGGCGTGGCCTATCCGGTGTTCGGCCTCCTTCTGAGCCCGATGATCGCGGCGGCAGCGATGAGCTTCAGCTCCGTGTCCGTGATCGCGAACTCGCTGCGTATGCGACGCCTGCAGATCTAACGTATCCGTCGGCCTCGCTCCCTGGGCGGGCGTTCGCCGGGGTGGGTTTTCCAATGGCGGTGCGGTCCGCGAGTCTCCCTCTCGGCCACGGCGTCCAAGAGCGATGTATTAGTGATGTTTCGCGAAAGATCTCGCATCCTCTCAGCGATGGAGTTACGCATTCGATCGGTGTACCCGGATCTCCAACGATACATCGATCGCGCTTTCTTGCAGATCTCCGAGATTCGAACCGAGAGAAAGCATTCACTCGAAGAGGTAGCGGCATTCATCTCGTCGAAGCATCGAGCAGGGAAGCCGGCCGATCTAACCTTCATTTGCACACACAACTCTCGGCGAAGTCAGATGGGGCAGCTTTGGGCCGCGGCCGCGGCCGCGCACTTCGGAATAGAGCACGTGCGCACGTACTCGGGTGGCACTGAAGCCACAGCGTTCAACCCGCGCGCGGTCGCAGCGATGCAGCGCGCGGGGTTCGTCGTCGACAACGCCGAAGGCCACAATCCGCGCTACCAGGTCACCTACGATGAAGACGGTCCGGTCATCGAATGCTTCTCCAAGACCTACGATGACCCCCTCAATCCCTCGACCGGCTTCGCGGCCATCATGACCTGCTCCGAGGCGGACGAGGCCTGCCCAGTCGTATTTGGCGCAGCTCTTCGGACGCCGATTCGGTACGAAGACCCCAAGATTTTCGACGGCACGCCCGAAGAACCCACAGCGTATGACGCGCGGTGTCTGCAGATCGCGACGGAGATGCTGTACCTGTTCTCTCGGGTTTCTCAGCGAACGATGACCGAGCTCGGCTCGGGCGGTGCGCCCAGGGCTTCGCGATTCGACTTGGGCTGCCGTCCGTCGGCCTCGCAGACATCGAATTCTGCAGCGAGCTCCGCGACGATGAGCACCCGGCCCGACCGTTCCATTCGCTTGGGGTCGCGATGGAGCGCTTCGATGACACGGCCGATGAGCTCGGGGCTCTCCGCGTTGGCGAGAAACCTACCATATGGGCCCTTCATGGCATCGGGATGCTGGAAGAGGGGTTCATTTCGCTCGGTTCGAACGAAGCCAAGCCAGAGGCTCATCACCGCCACATCGTGATCGCGAAAGTCCACGGCCATGTCCATCGCCATCTTGTCGACTCCTGCTTTGCCCGCACCGTAAGCGGGGCCGTGCATGTAGCAGCGCCCGCCGTAGCTCGAGGTGAACACGACGAGGCCCCCTCCGGTTCGAACTAGGATCGGCGCAGCAAAGTAGCTGGCGACGTAGTGTGAGCGTTGCCCCACGTCGAGAATGCGCAAAAGGTCGAGCGACTTCTCCCAAAACGGACCTGGCTTGGCGAGCTCCCTCGGAACCGCGGACGCATTGTTCACCAGGATGTCGAGTCGACCTTGCTCGTCGCCGACGCGCTCGAACAACTGGCGAACCTGCTCGTCGTCGGAGTGGTCGCAAGGAACGGCGATGCCTCGGCCGCCGGCATCGGTGACCGCTGCCGCCGTGGCCTGCACCGTCCCGCCAAGCGGATGCTTCTTGTCGCCCTCCTGGCTCCGTCCGCTGACGTACACCGTGGCACCCGCAGTACCCATGGCGATGGCAATGCCCTTTCCGACGCCACGGCTGGCGCCGGTGACGACGGCAACTCTTTCTCGGCTCTCCTTCATGGCGCTAGGCTTCTAGCATGACCGCTGGAGGGAAGTATCTCTTCCGCATCCTGAGGGCGATGCCGACCAGGCCGATCATCACCGGCACCTCGACCAATGGCCCGATCACCGCGGCAAAGGCCGCCCCGTGATGAATGCCAAAGGTCGCTACGGCAACGGCGATCGCAAGCTCGAAGTTGTTCGAGGCAGCCGTAAAGGACAGTGTCGCCGCGACCGGGTAGTCGGCCCCTGCAGCCATCGAGAGCCAGAACGAAATGAAGAACATGGCGACGAAGTAGATGAGGAGCGGTATGGCGATGCGAACCACGTCGAACGGTAGGGCGACGATCGTGTCTCCTTTGAGGGAGAACATGACCACGATCGTGAAGAGAAGAGCGACTAGCGTGATCGGACCGATGCGCGGCGCAAATGATTCGTCGTACCAGTCGCGTCCCCTCACCTTGATGAGCCCTGTTCGCGTGAGGAAGCCAGCAGCGAAGGGAATGCCGAGATAGATCGCCACGCTCTTGGCGATTTCGGTGATCGTGATGTCGACGACCACCCCTTCGAGGCCTAGCTGCGTCGGCAGCCAGGTCACGAAGAACCATGCGTAGACCGAGAAGAACAGGATTTGGAAGATCGAGTTGAACGCCACCAAGCCCGCGGCGAACTCTCGATCCCCGAGCGCGAGGTCGTTCCAGACGATAACCATGGCGATGCAGCGTGCCAGACCGATGATGATCAACCCGACCATGTAGTCCGGTTTGTCGGGAAGGAACGTGACCGCCAGGGCAAACATGAGCACCGGGCCGATGACCCAGTTCTGAATCAGCGACAGCTTCAGCACCTTCCTGTTGGTGAAGACGCGCCCCATCTCCTCGTACCGCACTTTCGCCAAGGGCGGGTACATCATCAGAATCAATCCCACCGCGATCGGGATGGACGTCGTACCGATGCTCATTGCGTTGAGCGCGTCGGCGAATCCCGGTGCCAGATAGCCGAGACCGATGCCAAGAGCCATGGCGACGAAGATCCATAGCGTCAGGTAGCGGTCGAGAAATGAAAGGCGGCGCTTCTGTTGGGTCATCGTGTGGCGCTTTGCGTGGCGGCGCAGCGAAGCCTTCCATATACTCAGCTGCAATGAAAGCCGAGCACCCTGAGCGCCGCCCCAACCGTTATCTGATTCAGGGCCGCAACGTGACGATGCCATGCGTCGTTCGCGACGCATGCTCTGCGACGGCAACCTGGCTCGTCAGCGCGGGAGCGGCCCAGGCGCTGCTCCCCGGGCCCGAGCTCGAGATCGCCCAAGTGCTTCCAGGGCGCGGGCTGCTCAGCATCGCGTGCATCGATTACCGCGACAATGATCTGGGTGAATACAATGAAGTTTCGATCGCGTTCTTCGTTCGCAAACGCGGTGATCGAAAGGGCGTTCCCTTCATGGGTGCAGCGCTCGACATGATCCGCGGCATCCTTCCAACGCACATCATTCATCTTCCGGTGAATCAGTCGTTCACCTGCGAGGCAGGCCGAATGATTTGGGGTTTCCCGAAAACGGTCGATGAAATCGACTTCGACACGAGTGGCGACCGCGCCCGATGCGTTTGGAACAAAGACGGGCAGAATGTGCTGAAGATCAGCTTCCCTATGGGCGGAGACCGCGACTTCCCGGAGCAAGAGCTCTGTACCTACAGCTACATCGACGGTGTGCTCCATCGGACGCCGTTCATCTCGAGCGCCGAGAATCTCGGCATTCGGCTCGGTGGCGTCACAACGGCGCTCGGTGCACACCCGATTGCGGACGAGCTGCGTTCGCTTGGTCTTCCAAAGCCGGCGCTGATGAGCCTGTGGCTAGGAAAAATGAAGGGCCGGTTCGATGCTGCCGAGAGGTCTACCTAGGGTAGAAAGGGAGAAACGAATGGACGTTCGCGCTGCAATCGCTCACCAGGCGGGCCAACCGCTCTCGATAGAGACCGTGCACCTCGACGCCCCCCGCGCCGGTGAGGTGCTGATCGAAATGAAGGCGACCGGGATCTGCCACACCGACGCATATACCTTGTCGGGGGCAGACCCGGAGGGAATCTTTCCGTCGGTGCTCGGGCACGAAGGTGCCGGAGTGGTCGTCGAGCTGGGGTCCGGCGTGAGGTCGTTGAAGCCCGGCGACCATGTGATTCCCCTTTATGTTCCGGAGTGTCGCAACTGCGAATACTGCACCTCGGGGAAAACCAATCTGTGCCAAGCCGTGCGCGCGACGCAGGGGCGAGGGCTGATGCCCGACGGGAGCAGTCGCTTCTCAATCGGCGAGGAGACGGTCTTCCACTACATGGGCACTTCGACCTTTGCTCAGTACACGGTGGTTCCGGAGATCGCCGTCGCGAAGATTCGAGAAGACGCGCCGTTCGACAAGGTTTGTTACATCGGTTGCGGCGTGACCACGGGGATTGGAGCGGTAATCAATACGGCCAAGGTCAAGCCTGGTGCCAATGTGGTGGTGTTCGGGCTTGGTGGCATTGGGCTAAACGTGGTTCAGGGGGCTCGCATGGTCGGCGCGGACAAAATCGTCGGTGTCGACCTCAACCCGGCGAGGCGCGAGCTTGCTGAGAAGTTCGGGATGACCCACTTCGTCAATCCCGGGGAAGTCGAAGGCGATCTGGTACCGTACCTGGTCGACCTGACCGGGGGCGGGGCGGACTACAGCTTCGAGTGCATCGGCAATGTCGACGTGATGCGTCAGGCGCTCGAGTGCTGCCACAAAGGATGGGGGGAAAGCGTCATCATCGGCGTCGCGGGGGCCGGCGAGGAGATCGCCACGCGCCCCTTCCAGTTGGTCACCGGCCGAGTTTGGCGCGGGACGGCCTTTGGCGGGGCCAGGGGGCGGACTGACGTGCCGAAGATCGTCGATTGGTACATGGAAGGCAAGATCAACATCGACGATTTGATCACCCACAAGATGCCTCTCGAACGGATCAACGACGCGTTCGACCTGATGCACCAAGGCAAGTCGATTCGCAGCGTCGTGGAGTTCTGAGATGGGAACCGATTCCGAGATCTTCGTTCATCAGTTCGAGCTTGGTCCATGGGACAACTTCATCTATTTCATCGGGGACAAGGCGACTCGCAAGTGCGCGGTCGTCGATCCCGCCTGGGATGCGGACTTCATCCTCGAGGAGGCCGAGCGGCTCGACGTCGAGATCAGCAACATCCTCTGCACGCACAGTCACTTCGACCACGTGAATCGTGTGGACGCGCTTCTCGACAAGCGAGACGTTCCGGTACACATGCTCGGCGAAGAGATCGATTTCTCTGGCTTTCGTTGCGAGAATCTAC
The DNA here is from genome assembly GCA_963699755.1 of uncultured delta proteobacterium. GTDB lineage: Bacteria > Myxococcota_A > Polyangia > Polyangiales > Houyiibacteriaceae > SG8-38. The sequence goes on along the minus strand of CAVOVB010000007.1, from coordinate 130,312 downwards.
AACGCCAAAGCGCGGGCGATGTCCTGCGGGTCGGGGATCATCTCGAGGTTGCGATGATGCACACCCCTGGGCACACGCCAGGCTCGACGACCTATCGTATCCGTGACGCCATCGTCACCGGCGATACCCTCTTCATCCAGGGCTGCGGCCGTTGCGACTTCGTGGGTGGAGATCCGGAGGTCATGTACAAGACGCTGAAGACTTTGACCGGAGCGCTTCCGAGAGAAACCCGCATGTACCCAGGTCACAACTACGGTCCCGTCACCGTCTCGACCCTCGATGCCGAGCTCAAAGAAAACCCCTACCTCCAGCATCCGACCCTGGAAGCCTTCATCGCCCACCGAATGGAAGGCAAGACCCCGGACGCCCCGCTCCCCCAACTCTAGTGACACGCTACGCACATGAGGTGCTGAAATAGGGGTCGTTTAGACCCCCCGCGTGTCCCTTAGGCGGGTGAGGCCGGTCGTTACGTATTGGATAGTGCTGACAATGATGGTGACGAGGATAGCAGCGCCCAGGATTTCTAGGGCGAGCATGGGGGGTTGGCCGCGCCAGGCGTGACTGATCGTGAGCAGAACGAAGAGAATCTGGAGGAAGGTGTTCAGCTTGCTGACGCCGGTCGGCTCACCGTGGATCGGGGCGACGCGGAGTTGGTAGACGATGGTTCCGGTGATGATGATGATGTCGCGCCCAACCACGATCGCGGAGAACCAGAATGGAACCCATCCGATCACCGCTAGAGTAACGTAAGCGGAGAACATCAAGAGCTTGTCCGCGGCAGGGTCAAGAAGCCCACCCAGTCGCGTTCTCCAATCGAAGCGCCTCGCGAGGAAGCCATCCAGGGCGTCAGAGAGCCCGGCGATCAGAATCAGCCCCAGGGCGAGACCGTAGCGACCCTCGAGCAGGCTCCAGACGATCGGCGCTACCAAGATGATGCGCACGATGCAGATCGCGTTGGGGATGTACTTGGGATTCACGAGGGACTCGAGGAGCTACTTTGCGCTGAACTTGGAATAGCCGACGGCGATTCGCTGGTAGGTGGACGGCAGCAGTCGCACGACCCAGTCGAAGACACGGGCGTCTGGTCCGACCAGAATACGTCGTTGATTGCGTCGAACCCCATCGAGGATCGCGCGCGCTGCCTTGTCGGCACTGGTGATGAACGTCTTTTCGAACTTCTCCCTGCTGTCGACATCGTTGATTCCGAGGTCGCGGATGTTTTCGTCAATCCGGGAAGACCGGGCGATGCCGGTCTTGATTCCGCCCGGGTGAACGCTCGACGCGCTGACGCCGCAGCGCATCATGTCGAGCTCTTGGCGGAGCGACTCGGTAAAGCCGCGCACGGCGAACTTGGCCGAATTGTATGCGCTTTGACTCGGGATCCCGGCCAAGCCGAATACACTCGAAACGTTGACGATGTGGCCGTCGCCGGAGGCTCTGAGATGGGGCAAAAATGCTTTGGTCCCGTGAACGACGCCCCAGAAGTTCACGTCCATCAACCACTCGAAGTCTCCGTAGCTCATTCCTTCGACGGTGCTGGCGAGCGCCACACCGGCGTTGTTGAAGATCAAGTTGGCCTTCCCATGCTCGGTCACTACTTCATCGGCCCAGCGATGAACCGCCTCGCGGTCGGCCACGTCGACTCGCCGGGAGGTCACCTGAACGCCGAACCCGCGCACCTGCTCGATGGTGCCCTGCAAGCCTTCCTCGTTCAGGTCGGAGAGCGCCAGATGACAGCGCTTGCGCGCGAGCTCGATCGCAAGTGCGCGGCCGATGCCGGAGCCCGCGCCGGTGATGGCGGCCACTTTGTTTTCGAAGCTTTTCACGACACGACCTCTTTCGCGAGAGAGCTGGAATCCTGCCAGACGGCCATCAGGTCGTCGACTGATTAGAATTTCGGTCGGGCATGCGGCATTTGCTGGCATACTCGCGCGAGAAACGCTCGGGAGGACTCTTGGCGAACGCGTACATTTCTGGGACCGGCTTCTACGTACCGGACGACGTCATCAGCAACGAAGAGCTCTCGAAGCGCTATGGGATTGAAACCAGCCACGAGTGGATCGAGCAGCGCACGGGGATCAAGGAGCGCCGCTTCGCTCCTGCGGGCGTTGGTACGTCCGATCTCGCCGTTCCCGCCGTAGAAATGGCGCTCGACCGCGCCGGGCTTGCAAAGACCGACATCGGCATGATCATTTTCGCGACCCTTTCGCCTGATCACGCATTCCCGGGCTCGGGAGTCTACCTCCAGGCCAAGCTAGGACTGACCGACGAGAACCTGGGCCACTTCGTCGGTTGTCTCGATATCCGAAATCAATGCTCCGGGTTTCTGTATGGGCTCGCCACCGCTTCATCAATGGTGCAAACAGGCTCGGTGGACAACATCGTCCTCGTCGGAGCGGAGGTCCATTCGGCCGCGCTCGATCTGAGAACTGCTGGGCGCGACGTCGCTTCGCTCTTCGGTGATGGCGCGGGCGCGGTGGTCGTCAGCGCAACGGACGAGGACCGCGGCATTCGCAGCTGGCACCTCGGGGCCGATGGGCGTCACGCAGATGCGCTCTCCCAGAAGATTTGGGACATCAGCAAGCGTCCGTTCATCCCGCAGAACGAAGAAGGCGTCGGGCAGGTCGAGCCCGACTACATGTTTGCGCGCATGGCCGGGCGCCTGGTGTTCAAAAACGCCGTCGAGCGAATGATCGCTGCGCTCCTGAAAGAGTTTCAGAAGCAGAGCCTGACGCTCGACGACGTCGACCTGTTTTTCTTTCACCAGGCCAACCTGAGGATTAATCAGTACGTCGCTACGCGACTTGGCATCCCCGACGACAAGCTCGTTCACAACATCGAGCGCTATGGCAACACGACCGCCGCGACCATCCCGATCATGCTCGCCGAGGCGCAGGGGCAGGGCCGGCTAGAGCGCGGAATGAAGATCGCAGCCGTCGCATTTGGTTCCGGCTTCACCTGGGGTGCTGCGATCATCGACTGGTAGCGCCGATCTCAGCTCTCGCTTGGTTTGGGCTCAGTCTTCAGTAGGTCAGGGTGGTTGGGATCGAACAGGTCCGGCTCGAGATAAATCATACAGTGGATCGGAACAGATTCTCGGATGCGGCGTTCGGCTCGGTTGACCGCGGCCGCAACCCCGGCCGTGTCGAGGCCCTGCTTGAGCTGCACTTTGGCGGCTACCAGGAGCTCGTCAGGGCCAATGTGTTGGGTCCGCATGTGGAGGACTCGGTTCACATCCGGCGTTTCTTCGATTGCCCGCGCTATCGCAATTCGCATGGGCGCGAGCGCCGACTCACCAATCAACAGGCTCTTCATCTCGAACACGAGCACGGCAGCGATCACGACGAGAAGCACGCCGATCGCGATGGTGCCGTACGCGTCCCAGCGCACATCACCGGTGATGGCTGCAATCGACACGCCGAGCAGCGCGATCGCCAATCCCATGAGCGCGCCGAAATCCTCGAGGAGCACGACAGGGAGCTCCGGCGTACGCGAGTGACGAATGAACTCCCACCAAGAGGCACGACCCTTCAGCGTTAGCGACTCCTTGGCGGCGATGAAGAACGAGTAGCCCTCCAAGAAGATCCCGATTACGAGAATTCCGATCGCCCATTGCAGATTGGAGACCTCGTGGCTTGCTTCACGGAGCTTGTGCACGCCCTCATAGATCGCAAAAAGCCCGCCCAGCGTGAAGAGCACGAGCGCGACGATGAACGACCAGAAGTAACGTTCTCGTCCAAAGCCAAATGGATGATCGGGCGTCGCATCTCTGGAAGCGCGCTTGCTTCCGAGCAGGAGAAGCGCCTGGTTGGAGGTATCGGCGAGAGAGTGAATGGCCTCGGCCAACATCGACGATGACGAAGTAAACAGATAGCCAGCAAACTTCGCGATTGCTATGCCGAAATTCGCGAAAAGGGCGGCCAAAATTGCTTTGGTGGAACCGGATGCCATGGCGCGAGGCTATGTGATAATGGCTCCATGTGCGAGCTGAGGCAGTGACAACAGGAAAGCCGGTGAGTGCGGTCTCCGATGATGTTCTCGGTACTGCGGATGCGGTCGAAATCGCACGGCGAATTCGGAGCGGGCAGATTCAGGCGCGCGAAGCCGTCGAGGCCGCGATTGCGCGCGCGCAGCGAGTGAACCCTGCTCTCAATGCGATTGCCACCCCGCTTTTTGAGTCTGCGCTCGAGGAAGCAGGCCGGCCCGGGTCCGGGGCCTTCGCCGGTGTGCCTTCGTTCATCAAGGACAACGAAGCTGTTGCAGGCTCTCCGGTCTTGCACGGCTCGCGTGGGCTTCCGAAACAGCCATCGGAACGAAGCTCACCATTCGTCGAGCAGTTCTTGTCGCTCGGACTGATCAACCTAGGCAAGACGACCATGCCAGAGTTCGGGCTCACGGGGACGACCGAGGCGCTAGTCTATGGGCGGACGCACAACCCTTGGAAGCTGGGCTTCTCTCCTGGCGGCTCGTCTGGCGGCTCTGCGGCGCTCGTGGCAGCAGGAGTCGTCCCGATCGCGCATGGGAATGACGGGGGAGGCTCTACGCGGATCCCTGCATCGTGTTGCGGCTTGGTGGGCTTGAAGCCATCGCGCGGCCGACTCAAAGACATCGAAGGCGCGGCGTTTTTTCCGGTCAAGATCGTCCACCAGGGGATGCTTAGTCGCTCGGTTCGCGACACGGCGGTCTTCTATCAGTCCGCCGAGGAGTATTATCGGAATTCCAGTCTGCCCGAGATCGGCGAGGTGACCCATCCGGGCCGGCGGCTGCGAGTTGGTTTTTTCGCGAACCTCGATGAAGCAACGCCTTCCCATCCGGACTGCGTCGAGGCCGTGACGAACGCGGCGAAGTTGCTCGAAAACCTTGGACACTCGGTCGAGCCGGTCGCACGTCCGTTTGACGATGGATTTCTAGAGGACTTCTTCTTGCTCTGGGCGATGCTCAGCTTCACAGTCACTCGGTTTGGCAAGCTGCTCGTTCATCCTGATTTCGACCGGTCGAAAGTCGAGGACTTCACCGAAGGCCTTGCACGGTACTTCAAGGAAAACGCCCAGAATGCCCCGGCCGCCCTTTGGCGGCTGAGGAAGTTCGCACGACAATACGCCCGCCGCTTCAACGACTACGATATCCTGATGAATCCCACCGTAGCGGCGCCCACGCCCGAGCACGGCTACATCGGACCAGAGGTTCCATTCGAGATCGCGTTGGAGCGATTGAAGTGGTTCATCCCATTCACGCCGACCCAGAACGTTTCGGGTGGTCCTGCCATCTCGCTACCCTTGGGGCGGAGCCGGGACGGATTGCCCCTCGGGGTTCAGTTCGCTGCGCCGCTCGGCGACGAACGAACGCTTCTCGAGCTTGCTCTCGAGATTGAAGCGGCCGCGCCCTGGCCTGCCTTGACGGGTTAGCGCCCGAGTAGCTCCGCTGGGACGGCCGGGTTGTCGGTAATGATCGCGGTGGCGCCCTTCGCGAGCTGGTCCTGCATCTCCTCGTCGGTGTTTACCGTCCATACATTGACCTGCAGGCCTCCAGCGCGGCTTCGACTGTCTCGGCAGTGACCGCGAAGACCGGATGGATCGCGTTTGGGCCGAGGAGAACCGCCTGGTCGACCAGCGCCGGCATGGCGACCACCGATAGAAGGGCGGAGTAATGTCCGGAGCGTTCAGTCTTGACGCGCTCGACCACGGTTGGTTGGAACGACGAGAAGATGGTTTGGTTTTCTCCTCGGATTCGAGTGACTTCGGCGAGCACCGCCAAAGTAAGCTGCTCGGGCCCTGTGGTGTCGGTGAGACAGCTTTCTCCGAACACCTTCAGCTCGACGTCCATGAGCGCGCTTGCCCCGACCGCCTCGTAGGCCTCTTCTAAGGTCGGTGGCGCTTCCTCCGTCACTGCCCCCTCGCCGTCGAGCAAACGACACGCACGAACCTCGGCGAAGGTCATCTCGCTGACGCAGCCGGTGCAGTTTATGGTTCGATCGACTCTATCGTCGCGCATGATGATCAGCTGACCGTCCTCGGTGATCTCGACGTCGAGCGAGATCCCATCGGCGCCTTCTTCCATGGCGGCACGGAAGGAAGAAATCGAGTATTCCAGGAAGGAATGTCCCGGCCTCGTCGGCCCGGTCCCACGATGGCCGAGGTTGGCGGAAGGCGCGAGGAGCCGAATGCGATCGTGCGCCTAGTCGGCGGGCGCGCTCCCCATGCAAATCTCACGTTGGTTCCACTCCGCGTCGCACGCCGTGCTATCGCAGGCATTCGCGGCTTCGGCCATGCACGAGTACCAGGCTCGGGTTTCGTCGGTGCATTGGGCGCTGATTGTCTCGGTGATCAAGCGCTCGCAGCTTAGGAATTCGGAGCACGCCGCGCAGTATGCGGTTGCCACAGGGTCGATGGGCGCAGGACCGGACGAAGAGCCGCAGCCAAACACAAGAAGCAGCAACCCGATCCATCTCGCACGCAGGCGCGTCATCCGCACAGGTTCATTCTCCACTAGGTCGTGAGGGTAACCTAGGACTTGGGAATCGTCCCGTGCATTTCGAGATCGGAGACGTGGACGTACCAGGGGGCCCGGGAGTCGAAGTAGACGCTGAACTGGGGCTTGACCCCCGGATCGCCATCGAGTGTGCCAGCGCCCACGACCATCACTTTGCCATTCCTCGTCAGCCAGGGCATCGCCGAGCCGCAATCGCTGCAAAATGCGGTGGCCCAGTACTTCGCCGTCGGCAGCTCGAATCGCCGAACCTTCTCTTCCCCCCGCTCCCAGCTGAACTGGCCGACCGGGACGAAAATATTGGCGACGTGCGAGGAGCCGGTCTTCTTCCGACACCGGCTGCAATGGCAGTACTGAAACCCGCGGAACGGGCCTTCGATACGGAACGCTACCGCGCCGCACACACAGGAGCCTCCAATCGCTTCATCCATCATCGTGACTCCCCGAGCGGCGAGAACTTGAGCTTTTGGCCTCCAACGCTGGCCTCCGCCATCAGGCCGGACGTCGGAAGGACTATGATCGCCACTCCGTCGGCGTACTTGGCCGTGGCAGCAGCGCCTTGGTCGGCTACGATGGCGGTCGCCTGCGCGCTCAGCTCCAGCCTGTTCTTCTTGAAGCGGTTGAGCGCTGACTTGGTCTTGAACAAGACGATCTCGGCGAACTTCTGCCCGCCGATCTGCGCACCTACGGTTCCTTGCGAGAGCTTGACGTGCCCGATCAAGTTCCCGCCCGCATAGACTTCGCCCCGGCCGCCGGCGCCACCGACGATGAAGCCACCCTTGGCGACTTCAGGGAAGATGGCGTAGCCGACGAGCCCCTTGATCGTGGCCTTGAAGCTGCGATCCTTCTCCTCGAAGCGCTGCATCGCATCACGGACGTCCGCCGCGAGTTGCTCGTCGCTCGCCTGGTCCGCCGCGGCTGGGGTGGCGTTCGCGAGTACAACTAGGCCAAGGCCTAGCATGAGGAGTCGCGGGATCTGCACGGCGGGATCTTGAGGCGTCTCCCGTGCGCGTCAAATTGGGCGCTCGGCGCCGGCTACTCACTGCTGACTGGTTTCGCGAATTCGGGTATGGTGAGGTTCGTCTGCGGAGGTAGCCGTGTCCGAGCCGATCACCCTGCCTGGCTTCATCGCGCTGCAGGCGCAGAAGCGACCTGACCGCAAGGCGCTCGTAGAGCTGGCTTCGAGCGGGGGCTGGGTATCGACGACTTGGGGCGAATACTGGCTTACGGTACGCGACCTAGCGAGGGGGCTCATCGAGCTTGGCGTCCAGCCGGGCGATGGCGTTGCGCTCATCGGTAACAACCGGCGTGACTGGGTCATCTCCCAGATGGGGATCAGTGCCGCGGCCGCGGTTCCCGCTCCGATCTACGTCACCAACACGATCGATCAGGTCGCCTACATCGTGAATCACTGCCGTGCCAAGATCGCGATCTGTGACAGCCAGACTCAACTCGACAGATACCTGGAAGCATTCGACCGTGGCTTGATCCATCTCGAGCACATCATCACGATGGATCCGATCGAGAGCGACCAAGAGATGGTGATCTCGCTGGCTCAGGTAATCGCCAAGGGCGCTTCGCAATCAAACGATGAGGTCGAGCGACGCATCGGCGAAGCCAAACCCGACGACCTCGCACTGCTCATCTACACCTCGGGCACGACGGGTGTTCCCAAGGGCGCCATGTGTACACATCGCGGGATCAACGCGATGGCGACATCCTTCATCGAAACCTATCCCGAGCTTCTGGGCTTCGATCACTTTCGTTACGTGAGCTACCTTCCGCTCTGCCACGTCGCCGAGCAGATCTTCACCAACTTCATCGGGTTGCGTACCGGCAGCGAAACCTACTTCTGTGCGGACCTCTCCAAGATCAGAGACCACTTGGTGGCGGCACGCCCGCATTTCTTCTTCGCTGTGCCGCGCGTTTGGGAGAAGTTCGAGGCTGCTCTAACCGCGAACCTGTCATCGGCCACCGGGCTCAAGGCTAGGCTGACGGCCTGGGCGCGGCGCGTCGAATTTGAAGCCGTCATGCGTTCGATAGAGACCGGACGAGATGTCGACACATTCCAACGCCGCCTCGCGAACAAGTTGGTCATCTCCAAGATCAAGAGCGCCATCGGCCTCGATGAGCTTTTCGGCGCCGGTTCGGGTGCGGCGCCGGCGGCCCGCTCGACGCTCGAGTTCTTCGCCTCGATCGGTCTCATCATTCACGAGGGTTTTGGAATGACCGAAACCACCGGCATGGCGACGGCGCAGCCCTTGCACCGACCGCGTTTTGGAACTGTCGGTCGGGCGCTTCCGGGCGTCGAGATTCGAATCGCCGAGGATGGCGAGATCCTTCTCCGGGGCGCCAACATGGTCCCCGGATACCTCTACATGTCCGGCGAAACCGCCTCGCTCTATACCGACGATGGCTGGATGCGTACCGGGGACCTCGGGGCGCTCGATAGCGACGGATTCCTCACGGTTACCGGGCGAAAGAAGGACCTATTGATTACCGCCGGGGGCAAGAACGTCGCACCCGCTGAGATGGAAAATCACCTCCAAGGGATTCCCGGTGTTGGTCAGGCCGTCGTCGTCGGCGATCGTCAGCCCTATCTTTGCGCAATTTTGGCCCTCGAAGAAGAGGCAGTTCCCGAGTTGTGCAGGGAGGCCGGGGTGCCTGTCGCGCCTTTGGCCGAGGTGGCCAAGGACGAGAAGGTCCGCGCGTTTTTGGCGGGTCGAATCGAGTCCGATTGCAACAGCAAGGTGGCGCGCTACCAAAGCATCAAGAAATTCGACGTACTAGCTCAGATGCTCAGCGTCGACGGCGGAGAGCTCACCCCGACCATGAAGGTCAAGCGCAACGTCATCAATCACAAGTACAAGGCGATCATCGACGGCATGTATGCGTCCGAAACGAGTCGTTCGTCCGACGTCGGGCAATTCTTGTGAGCCGCGCAAGTACTTTGACGCTTTATTTTCTCTGCCCGAGTGACTAGAAAGACCCTCAATGCGCAATTCGTTCTTCTTCGTCGGAGCTCTGCTCGTTCTATCCTCGTCCCTCGTCGGTCCCGCCGTCGCGGAAGAGCCCGAGTTCATCATGGAGGTTGGAACGGTCGCTCCCAAGGGGAGCCCCTGGGCTGACCAGCTTCAGCGCTACAAATCGGAAGTTCAGGAAAGGACGAACGGCCGTTTGAAGGTGAAGCTTCGGCTCGGACGGGGGAATGAGCGTTCGTTGGCACGCCGCGTTCAAATGGGCAGCATGCAGGCGTTCGCCGGCTCCGTCGGCGGGATGAGCTCCATCGTTCGCGAGGTCAACGTCATAGAAGCGCCGTACGTCTTCACCAGCTTCGAGGCGGCGGACAAGGCACTCGATACGCCGGCGGTGACCGACTTGGTCAAGAAGGCGCTACTGCGGCGCGGCTTGGTGTTCGGGATCTGGTCCGAGAACGGCTTTCGCTCCTATTTCAGCAGGCAGAAGATCCGAAAGCCGAGCGACATGAGCGGCATTCGCTTCCGTTCCCAGGAATCGATGGTGCATGTCGAGACCTATGAGGCCTTCGGCGCAACTCCAGTCCCCATCGACAACGGCAACACGCTCATGAGCGTGCAGACCGGAGTCGTCGACGGCTTCGACAACACACCGCTCTTTGCGATGGCTGGGAGCTGGTATCAAGGGCTCAAAGAGGGGGAGCGCAACCTATTCCTCAGCCGTCACTGCTACCAGCCTGCGCTCCTGGTCTACTCCAAGAAGTGGTTTGATACGCTTCCAAAGGACATTCAAGAGGTCATCACGACGGTTTCCCACGACATGACCGTCTGGGGTCGCCAGCAGGTTCGAAAGGTCGAGCCTGTGCTGCTCAAGAACCTGCAACGCTATGGCTATGACATCTACGAGCCGTCCGCCGAGGAGCTTGCCGCGTTCCAGGCGAAGCAGAAGGGCGTTCCCGACCGCGTGGCGAAGGAAATGGGGCCTGAGGGGGTTGCACTTCTGAAGGCGATCCGTAAGACGTTCTGAGCGCTCGCTGATGAAACCCAACCTTCTCAACGGCAAGGACCTCGCCGCATCAAGTCAGCCTCTCAAGGCTCGGCAGATGGTCGGCAAGTATCGAATTCGCCGCCGAATCGGGGCCGGTGCGTTTGCGACCGTGTACGAGGCGTACGATACGATCGAGGGCATCCCGATTGCGCTCAAAGTCCCGAATCTCGATCAACTCGACAAGGAGGCTCTGAGTGACATCCACCGCGAGGTCCGGCTCACCGCCCGCCTGGAGCACCACAACATCTTACCGCTTCGCAACGCCATGATGATCGATGGCCACTTCGTGATCGCGACGCCGCTCGGGGCCCAGACCTTAACCGACCGCTTGCACTACCGCCTCGGCCCGAAGACCGCGCTCTCCTACGCCGAGCAGCTGATCGATGCGCTAGCGTACGCGCATGAGGTGCGAATCATTCATTGTGACATCAAGCCGGACAACGTGATTCTCTTTCCTGACGGGCAAGCTCGCCTGGCCGATTTTGGCATCGCGAAAGTTGCGCTCAGAACCCGGACGATCATGGGGTCGGGGCAAGGAACGGTTGGTTACATCGCGCCGGAGCAGGCAATGGGGAAACCCTCGTTTCGCTCTGACGTGTTTTCGATGGGCTTGCTGATTTATCGCATGTTTTCCGGGGAGCTTCCCGCTTGGCCTTTCGATTGGCCCCTCCCTGGGGCCGAAAGGCTTCGCCGCACCGTCAGTCGCGATTTCATTGCATTCCTTCGCCGCTCGATCGAGGTGCGAGAGCGCAAGCGATTTCGCGACGGCGTGCAGATGCAAAGGGCGTTTCAAGCAGTTGCGCCGAACGCGCTTCGAAGCGTGGCCCGGAGACGGAGAGCGGTGCCGTGAACGAAGTCCACGTCTTCGAGGATGTGGACATGGCGCGGGGTGAGCGCTTCCGGCTTGGCGCCTGCGAGGCGGTGGTGCTCAGCATCCGGAAACCAGGCCGAGACGGGCCCAACGAGGACGCGGCCGCGTTGATCGCGATTGGTGATGAGGCTGGGGTAGCCGTGGTGTCCGACGGTGCTGGCGGCCATCCAGGTGGAGCAGAGGCGGCGCAGCTTGCAGTGCGATCGGTCTGTGACGCCGTTGAAGAGCTGGGAACGGACGTCGAGAACTTGCGAGGCGCGATCATCAATGGCTTCGAGTCGGCCGACCACGCGATCGCGGCGCTTGGGACGGGCGCCGCCGCCACTCTAGCGGCTATCGAGGTTCAGGGCACCAAGATGCGTTCCTATCATGCGGGCGATTCGATGGTGCTCGTCACCGGGCAGCGTGGGCGCATCAAATGGCAAACCATCCCACACTCCCCCGTCGGCTATGCGGTCGAAGCCGGCTTACTGGATGCTGGAGAGGCGCTGCACCACGAGGATCTGCACATCGTCTCCAATCTTCTGGGCACCAAGGACACGCGAATCGAGCTCAGTGCCACTTTGAGCTTGGCACGGCGCGATACCGCGGTCTTGGCCAGTGATGGGCTCAGCGACAACCTTCACCTGCCCGAAATCGTCGAGCAGCTGCGAAAAGGGCCGTTGCCACGGTCTGTCGACGGCCTAGCCGCTCTCGCCCGTCAACGCATGGAGGCACCGGAGGAAGGCGCTCCCTCGAAGCCGGACGACCTCACCTTCATCGCGATCAGGCGTCTTCGCTGAGCGCACTGCCAGTCGGGGCGAGCAGCCGCCAGAGGCGGCCTCTAAGCATGGGCCGGGCTCTGGCACTTGATGGTATGGTCCGCGGCATGCTGGCTAGGCTTGGTGAGGTTTTCAGCCGCTGGGCGGAACGATGGGTTCCCGATCCGTTCGTCCTCGCGCTGGTATTGACCTTGACGACGCTGGTTGGAGGCTTCGTGCTCTCGGGCTCCGTGAGTATGGTGCTCCGAGGCTGGTACAGCGGCTTTTCGAGCACGCCGCTTCTCGCCTTCGCCCTACAGATGTGCCTGATCTTGGTGACCGGGCAGGCCTTGGCGTCGAGCCCTCCCGTTCAGCGAGTCGTCCGCGCAGTCGCCCGCTTGCCCAAGCGAACTCCTGCGGCCGCCGGCTTGGTCGCGGTGATCGCTTGCTTGACCGGCCTGATTCAGTGGGGGCTCGGCGCTGTGGTTGCGGCCTTCGTCGTTCGCGAAATCGCCCAGGGCGCCGCGGAGGAGCAGCGACCGATGGACATCCCGGTGCTTGGCGCCGCCGCATACGCCGGGCTCGCGGTCTGGCACGGTGGGCTCAGCGGCTCGGCTCCCCTGAAGGCGGCGGAATCGGCGCAGTTCACCCAGGGCCTGACGCAAGCCATCCCCGTCAGCGATACGCTCTTCTCCTCTTTGAACTTCGTGGTCAGTGGCGGCTTGCTGATCCTCTTGCCGCTGATCTGTGTCGCGCTGGCGCCCAAGGCCGCATCGGTTCCGGAACCGCCTACGGCGCTTATTACGGGCTCTCAGCAAGCGAGGCGGTCTCTCCTCGCTCTCCTGGTCGGTCTCTTGGCGGTGCTTCTGGTCGTGTACGGCTGGTTTCGCGGCGAAGTCTCATTCGATCTCAACTCGGTGAATCTCTTCTTTTTTGCGCTGGCGCTTGCGACCCACGGATCCATTCGCAGCTTTCTCGCTTCGATAGCCGAAGGCGCTCGTGGCGCTGGGGCGATCATCGTTCAGTTTCCCCTCTACTTCGGGATTCTCGGCGTGATGCAGGCGAGCGGGATGACTGGGAGGCTCTCGTCGGCGATGGCTTCCATCGCATCGGCTAAGACGTTCCCCTTGCTGACGTTCCTCAGCTCGGGCCTCGTGAACTTCTTCGTGCCCTCAGGAGGCGGGCAGTGGGCACTTCAAAGTGACGTGCTCCTGACGACGGCTTCGACGCTCGGACTCGACCCTGCGCGCACGGTCATGGCCTTTGCCTACGGCGACGAATGGACCAATCTCCTGCAGCCATTCTGGGCGCTTCCGCTCCTTGCGATTACCGGCCTCAAGGCGCGTCAGATCGCCGGCTACACTGCGATTCTTGCGATCGGCATGGGGCTCTACGTCGGGCTCGTCTTGTTGATTCTCAGCTAGACCCCCGGCGCGACGCAGTAGGTCGCTTCGGTCCGCTCGGCGATTTGCTCGCGTGTCGCACCCTCGGCGAGCTCGACGAGCTTCATTCCGCCGGTCCCCTTCTTGTCGATTTCGAAGACACCGAGATCGGTGATGACCAGGTCGACAACGCGTGTGCCGGTCAGGGGTAGGGTGCAACGCTTCAGGAGCTTGGGCTTGCCTTTTGCCGTGTGCTCCATGACCACGACGACCCTCGGAACGCCTGCGACCAAGTCCATCGCGCCACCCATTCCCTTGACCATCTTGCCGGGAATCATCCAGTTCGCCAGATCGCCGTTTTCGGCGACTTGCATTGCCCCGAGAATCGAGAGATTGATGTGCCCGCCGCGAATCATCGCGAAGGACTCGGCGCTGGAGAAGAAGCTCGTCGTCGGTAGCTCGGTCACCGTCTGCTTGCCAGCGTTGATCAGGTCCGCGTCTTCGTCGCCCTCATAAGGGAAGGGGCCCATGCCGAGCATTCCGTTCTCACTCTGCAGCTGGACGGTCATTCCCGCTGGGATGTGATTCGAAACCAAGGTCGGAATGCCGATCCCGAGGTTCACGTAGAAGCCATCTCGAAGCTCCTGCGCGGCGCGTGCAGCCATTTGTTCGCGGGTCCAGGCCATCGTTCTCTCCTCAGGCGCGGGGGCGCGTGGTCCGTTGCTCGATGTGCTTCGAGGGAGTTCTGTAGTGAATGATGCGATCGACATAGATGCCAGGAGTCATGATCTGATCCGGCGCCAACTCGCCGGGCTCGAGCAGATGCTCCACCTCGGCGACCGTGATTCTGCCGGCGGTCGCCATCATTGGATTGAAGTTCCGCGCGGTCTTCCGATAGATCAGATTGCCCTCGGTATCGCCCTTCCAGGCATGCACGATCGCCACGTCGGCGACCAGGCCCCGTTCCATCACATATTGCTCGCCGTCGAACTCGCGGACCTCTTTGCCCTCGGCGACCAAGGTTCCCACACCGGTCTTCGTGTAAAACGCAGGAATTCCAGCGCCACCTGCGCGAATGCGTTCGGCCAAGGTGCCCTGCGGGTTGAACTCGACGGTCAGGTCACCGTCGAGAAACTGCTTGGCGAAGAGCTTGTTCTCTCCAACGTAGGACGAGACCATCTTCGAGATCTGGCGGGTCTCCAGCATCACTCCGAGGCCGATGCCATCGACGCCAGCATTGTTCGAGATCACCGTCAGGCCTTTGACGCCGGACTTCGCCACGGCTTCGATAAGCGATTCGGGGATGCCGCAGAGGCCAAAACCGCCAGACATCAAGCTCATGTTGTCGCTCAGTAACCCGTCAAGGGCCGCGGTCGCATCGGGATACACCTTATTGGCCATGGCTCGTCTTTACCTCCGGCTCAGTCCGGTGACAATACCGGACACTAGTGAAAGCCCAGCATCGCTCTTGCTTCGGCAGGCGAAGCCACCTCGCGGCCTGCGTTGCGCGCGCACTGAGCGAGAGCTTCGATCAGCGGTCCGTTGCCGGTCGTCTTGCGGCCGTTCGGGAGGTAGAAGGTGTCCTCGACGCCGGTGCGAAGCATCCCGCCGAGGTCTGCCGCGCGCTGGTGGGTTTCCCAAATTTCTTCGCGGCCGATCAGTGTCGCCTGCCAGTGCGCATCCTCACTCTTGTACTTCATGAGAAGCTCGAGAAGCTCGGCGTCGCAAGGCATGCCCGAGGCAACGCCCATGACGAAGTTGTAGTGCATCTCCTTCGCCATTCCCGCTCGGAGGTAGAGGCCGACCGAGCGCACGATGCCTACGTCGAAGCACTCCATCTCCGGGGTGGTCTTGGTCTTTGCCATCGCATCGAGCATCTTCTGAACCTTGTCGACACCGTTGATGAAGACCATCGGCGGCCAGGCCCAGGTGTTGTCCTTTTTGAGCTTGAGGTAGTTGAGGCTGCCAGCGTTGCAGGCGGCGATCTCAGGCTTGATCCGCTGAAGGCAGGCGATCGGTCCCGAAACGTCCTCGTCGATCACACCCGTCGTCTGATTGATGATGATGCCGGGGCAGGCCGCGCGGATCGCATCACTGGCGGCCGCTGCCACCTCGGGGTCCCAAGAGGGGAAGTGACCCATCCCAGGCTCCTGTCGGCGGAAATGGATGTGCACAATCGCGGCGCCCGCGTCGTAGGCGTCGCGTGCCGAAGCCGCCATTTCTTCGGGCGTAACCGGAACGGGATGCTGCTTCGGATTGGTGAGCACGCCATTGAGCGCGCAGGTGATGATCGCCTTGTCCATCTGCTTCCTCCAGCTTCCAGAGCTACGCTGCACTCCTAAGCTATCTTTACGTTAACGTCAAGTAATGACGATAGACGTAACTCAACTCTTGATGTGGAAAGCGCATAGCGCTATTGTCCGCCTGGATGACCGCGCCATCGAAGACCACTGCCCGGGACGACGGGGCAAAGGCATTCGTCCAGGCACACGGTGAGGGCGAAGCGCCCGATTTCTTCTCGATATCCGAGCTTGCCGATGAGTTCGGCATTACCCACCGGGCGATCCGCTTCTACGAGTCCAAGGGGCTTCTGTCACCGAAGAGACTGAGCGGAGCTCGAATCTACTCGCGCCGCGATCGGGCACGCCTTCACATCATCGTTCGCGCCAAGTCTCTCGGCTACAGCCTCGGGGAAACCAAGGACTACTTGGACCTCTACGGCAACCAGGGTGAGGGACGCCTGAAGCAACTCGAGATTTCGGCGGCGCGAAGTGCGGAGATGATCGCCGAGCTCGAAACCAAGAAGCGGCAAATCGAAGAGAAGATCGAAGAGCTCCGACTCATCAACAAGGTCTGTCGCCGCAAGATTACGGAGAAGAAGTCACGCTGAGAGTCAGAACCAATCGGCTTCCGCTCTGATGTACGAATCCTCGTTCGTGCGACACAGGTTTGCGAGCAGCGCAATGCGCGGGATTTCGGTGCGAATCCAGTACTGCGTTGCCGCATCCGTCGCTCGCCTGCGCGCCTCCGAAATCGACGCTGTCTTTGCTGCCGCGGCCATGTTGAGCCACTGCCAGCCGATGACCAGCGTGGCGAACATGTCGAGATAGTCCCAGCTATGGCCGAGCATCCCATCGGCGTCGCCTGCCATGCCGCGCTGGGCAAGCTCGATGGTGACTGCCCCGACCGTTGCGACCGCTTCTTCGAGCGCCACGCAAAGCTCCGAATCGCACTGGGCCTCTCGCGCGCGAGCGATGCTACGGCCGATCTCTTCGGCTAGGGCCCGGAGCGGGGCTCCGCCTTTGGTCATCACCTTGCGGCCGAGCAGGTCCATGCTCTGGATCCCGTTGGTCCCTTCATGGAGTGTGTTGAGCTTCTGATCGCGCATGTATGCTTCGGGTAGGTACTCGCTCGTGTAACCGTAGCCGCCGTGAATTTGAATGGCGAGCACGTTGGCCTCGAAGCCGCGCTCGGCCGGAAAGGTCTTGGCGACCGGCGTGAGCAAATTGAGCAGCAGGTCCGCGCGGTCCCGTTCCTCTTCCGAAGCTCCATGTGCAGCGAGGTCCGCGTAGAGAGAGACGGCGCCAAGCAAGGCCAAGCTCCCCTCGACGATGGCCTTTTGGCGCAGGAGCATGCGCCGAACGTCTGCGTGCTCGATGATGCAAGCCTGCTCGCCGCCACGTTGGCCGAAGGCCCGCCCCTGCTTCCGGTCCAGCGCGTAAAGCCGCGACTCGTGATAGGCGACCGAAGCCGTGGCGAATCCGTTGACGCCGACCATGATCCGGGCCTCGTTCATCATCTGAAACATGCAGCGCAGGCCTCGATTGGGCTCTCCGACGAGCCAGCCGTGACAGTCACCCTCGTCGCCAAACTCCAGAGCCAGGCTCGGCAGTCCCCTCCAGCCGATCTTGTGGATCATTCCCGCGATCGTCACATCGTTTGATACGAGCTCGCCTCCCTCCTGGCGAAGCCTCGGGATTGCGAAGAGCGAGATGCCCTTCGTACCTTCAGGTGCGCCCTCGATTCGAGCGAGGGCGAGATTGACGACGTTTTCCCCGATTTGGTGGTCCGCGCCCGAAATGAAGATCTTGCTGCCCTTGATGAGGTAGTGACCATCGTCCGTGGGCTTTGCCGTGGTGCTGATGTCGGCCAAGCTGCTTCCCGCCTGCGGCTCGGTCAGCGCCATCGTGCCCGTCCAGTCGCCGGCGTACATCTTGGTCATGAAGCGCTCTTTGAGCTCGTCGCTGCCAAAGGCTTCAATCAGGTGTCCCGCACCCAGCGTGAGGCCGATGTAGCCATATGCGCTGAGGTTGGCGGCCATCAGGTAGGCGCTTGCCATCGTATGGATGAGCATCGGCATCTGCTGGCCGCCGACCGATTCGGGGCGCGTAGCGGTGAGCACGCCCAGATCGATCATCTGCTCATAGAGCCCTGGAAGTGCAGGATGGGTATGGATGCGCCCGTCGCGAAAGACCGGAGGCTCTTCGTCCATCGGCTTGTATGTGGGAAGTAGATCCCGTCTGGAGAATCGGCGCACGCTGTCGATGTAGAGGTCGAAGGTCTCCTTGGAGTGCTGCCGATAGACCTCGAGCTCGCAAAGGGACTCGGCATCGAGAACCGAGTAGAGGATGAAATCGACGAGGCCGTCGTCGATCAGAGGGTTGCCTTGTGCTGCCATGCTCTTCGCCTGCTTCGGTCCGGAGAAACCTAGCACCGCAACTGGGCAGTTCCCGCGTGAATTGTTCCTTTGCATGCGGTATCAAGACGAAATATGGATTTCACGCATTCAGAGCGGGCTCGGAACGTGATGGCGCAGGCGGAGCGCTTCGTCCGCGAGCGCATCGTGCCCAACGAGCAGACCTATCTCGACCAGCTGGTGGGCACCGACGACTGGAGAGAGTGGAAGATTCCCGCGATCGTCGAGGAGTTGAAGGCGGAGGCGAAGGAGCTGGGGCTCTGGAACCTCTTCCTGCCGGACCAGAAGTACGGCGCCGGTCTCGACAACCGTGACTACGCTCCGGTGGCCGAGATCACGGGGCGAAGCTTTCTGGCGCCGGAGGTCTTCAACTGCAGCGCGCCCGACACCGGCAACGCCGAGGTCCTGGTCAAGTACGGTTCCGAAGGGCAGAAGAAGCAGTGGCTCGAGCCGCTGCTCGCTGGCGAAATCCGCTCCGCGTTTGCGATGACCGAGCCCGCCGTCGCGTCGAGCGACGCGACGAACATGCAGGCGACTTGCGAGGTCGTCGGCGACGAGGTCGTGCTCAACGGTCAGAAGTGGTGGACCAGCGGTGCGGGTGACCCGCGCTGCGGATTTTACATCTTCATGGGCGTCACCGATCCGAACGCCGGTCGGCACGAACGTCATTCCATGGTTCTGGTGCCGGTCGACGCCCCCGGCGTGAAGGTCTTGCGCATGTTGCCCGTCTTTGGCCATCCCGACGAGCCGCATGGTCACGCAGAGGTCCTCTTCGAGGACGTGCGACTCCCGGCGAGCGCCATCATTGCCGGCCCCGGGCGAGGTTTCGAGATCGCCCAGGGCCGCTTGGGTCCAGGGCGAATCCATCACTGCATGCGCGCGATCGGTGCAGCGGAGCGGGCGCTCGAGCGTCTTTGTCAGCGGGCCGTGCTTCGGGTCGCTTTCGGCAAGCCGCTCTCGAACCTGGGCGGCAACCGCGATATCATTGCGAACTCGCGCATGGCGATCGATCAGGCACGTCTCTTGACCATGAAAGCCGCCTGGGCGCTCGACACGATGGGCACCTTCGGCGCGCTGGTCGACATTTCCGCGATCAAGGTCATCGCCCCAAATGTTCTGCAATCGGTGGTCGATGCGGCGATTCAGATCCACGGTGGTGAGGGTATGTCCGATCTCGAGCTCACCCGGCTACTGGCCATGGCGCGCGCCCTTCGCATCGCAGATGGGCCAGACGAAGTGCACCGCGGCATGGTCGCGCGGCTAGAGCTCAAGAAGTACGTCTAGTGCGATTGGCCTCAGCGAAAGAGCATGCCAATGTATGGGGTGATCCACTGCTCACGTCGGAAGAAGAAACTCCCGGGGCCGGTCAGCGAGTACTTCACACCAATGTCGATGTGGCTTCCGGTCGCGACGCGGATGGCCAAGCCGAGCTTCGCGGTCATTCCAGGGGTGAAGCGGAAGACCGAGGTCCGCGCGCAGTAGTAGTAATACGCGCTTCCACAGACGATGTCGGTTTCCCTCAGGCGCCACCAGTTCGAATCGAAGGTGATGCCGACGTACGGCAGGAGCGAGCTCTTGTTGGGCGCCTGAACCCGAAACTCCGGCGCGAGATAGAGCCGGGTCATCGGCCGACGGTCGTAGCCCGCCCCGATCCCGGGGATGTTGTAGAAGTTGATCGGTGTCCACATCGCCCCAAGCCCGAGGCCGAAAGCCACGTAGCCCATGTCGAAGCCACCAAAGAAATCCAGGTCCGCGCCTGGCCGCACCACGTCTCCGTCGCCCCTCAACCAAACCGGGACGCCCAGACTGAAGGAGCCCAGGTAGCCCCGGTGCATGGCTTGCTGCCTAGCCGATGACGGCGGCCGGTACTGTTCGATCGGGCTGCTCGTGTAGGGCGAGCTTGGAGTCGGTTCGTACGACCAGGCTCCCTGCGCTGACGCAAACGAGGTGACGAGGAAAAGGGACAGCGTCCCAGCTACGGTCAGAACTCCGGTTCTCATCATGTCTGATTCATCCAGCGAGTCATCTTTCGAACTAGGGCTTGGGGGCTGAATCGGATGCTGAAGGCCGCGAGCCAGTTCATCAAGCCTTCGATGCCGACGGCTTTTCCCTTCATCATGGAACGGTAGGCATGTCGGGCGACCTTGTCCGCCGGCGCGGCCCCGAGCTTGAAAAGGATGCTCATGTCGTTGCCCGCCGTGCCAGCGAAGTTCGTGGCCGCCGCACCAGGGCAATGGGCCGTCACGGTGACGCCTGCGCCCTTGACCTCTTCAGCGATCCCCTCGGATCCATCTACGACCGAAGCGAAAGCTCTGCGCAGGCGCCGTTCGCTCCGAAGCCAGCGTTGTTGACCGAGTAGTCGCGACCGTCCGCCGCGGAGATCTTCGCGAGCTCTTTCCCGATGCCCATCGAGGCACCGCTGATCGAGGCGATTTCTCTGCCGTTCATTTGGCTCTCCTTCAAGTTGGCGCCCCAACGTGAGCGTCGGCCGGTCCTGTGACATGGTACTTGTGCCGCCAAAGATTTGATCCGGAGAATCCTGAGGAACCCATTGTGTCCGAGTCACGACATCCCGATTGGGAGCCGATCACCGCCTACGTCGCTGACATGTCGTACTTCAGCGGCAAGATGGAGGCTTACCTGCGCTACAAGGAGATCCCATACGACCGCCGGGTCGTCGATGTGAAGATCCTGCGAGACGAAATCCTCCCCGCCACCGGGCTGATGAAGGTGCCAGTCCTGCGTCTGGCCAACGGGCAATGGCTCAAGGACACGACGCCAATGATCGACTGGCTCGAGTCGGCGTATCCCGAGTTCCCGGTGATCCCTCGCGACCCGGTCCTTCGTTTCATGTCGAAGCTGATCGAGGACTATGCCGACGAATGGTGTTGGCGGGCGGCGCTCTATTGGCGCTGGCAGCCGATCGAATCCCGTAAGCTGCTGATGAGGCGGATCGGTCACGAGGTGCTAGGCGATTTCCCCGCGCCCAAATGGCTTGCGGGCTGGTACTTCGGGCGCCGGCAAATGGCGACCTACCTGCGCGGCGATGGCGTCAGCCCGGAAACCGAGCCGCAGGTGAAGCAGCAATACCTGGATCTTCTGGATGCGATGAGCGAGCTTCTCGAAGAGCAACCGTATCTGCTCGGCAGCCATCCGACCCTGGTCGACATCGGATTGTTCGGGCCGATGTTCCGTCACTATGCCCAGGATCCGACACCGAGTCGTGTGATGGAGGAGCGAGCACCGGCCGTCTACGCATGGGTCGGACGGGTCTGGAACGCGCGGGCGCATCGCCTTGGGCGGGAGCCCATTGTGAGCGATTTCTCGCAACCGGGTTGGAACTACTTCCTTCGTGACATCGCGCAGAGCTACTGGCCGTTCCTGCTCCGATCCGCGCGCGCATGGATGGCTGGGAAGTCGCGCGTGGACCACGAGGCGCATGGCGTCACCTATCGCAATCTCAAGGTGGTGCGTTACCGCGTCTATTGCCTCGAAGTTCTGCAGAAGGAGTATCGGAGCCTCAGCAAGCCCGATCGGCAAGCCGTCGACGACTTGCTCCGTCCCTACGGTTCGCTCGAGCTCATCGAAGGGCTCGACTCGGGGCTCATGGAGGAGCACGAGCTTCCCCTTCGACCCCATCGTATCCAGCTCTCGAAGCTGCAGAGGATGAAGCTGGCGCTGATGGGCACTCCGTGGGACATGCCGGTCCAAACGACGGAAAGGCAGAAGACATGACGGATAGAGAGTCCTTCACTCCGCAGTGGTTCGAGGGAGCCCTCCCGAAGCGTTCCTATCGTTCGGCGTTCAAGTGGGGAGCCCCCGAGGCTTACAAGCACCCGAATCAGCGCCTCTACGCCTTGATGAAGGAGACGTTTGACCTCGGCGACGATCACTTCGAGAAGCCGCAGAACCTCGGCCTCGAAGAGGTCACGGCAGACGCTTCGATTGCGCTCAGCTCCGAGCAGGTGAGCTTGTTCCGCGAGTTGCTTGGCGATGAGAACGTGACTGACGATGTCTATGCGAGGCTCCGCGCATCTTACGGGAAGACGATGATCGACGCGCTCCGCCTTCGTGAGCACAAGGTGGAGAACCTTCCGGACCTGGTCCTCCATCCTCGCGACCGCGACGACGTCGAGAAGATCGTTCGCTGCTGTCACGAGCAGGAGATTCCCCTGTACACCTACGGCGCGGGCTCGAGCGTGACCCGCGGCACCGAGTGCGTCAAAGGTGGAGTTTCGATTCACCTCGGCATTCACATGAAGCGCGTGCTCTCGCTCAACGCGGTCAACCAAACGGTCACGGTGGAGCCCGGCATCCTCGGGCCGGAGCTCGAAGCGGCGCTCAACTGTGCGCGCGAGCGATTCGACGCGCCACACGCGTACACCTGCGGTCATTTTCCGCAGTCGTTCGAGTTTTCGTCGGCCGGCGGCTGGGTGGTCACGCGTGGAGCGGGGCAGAATTCGACTTACTACGGCAAGGCTGAGGACCTGGTTCTCAGCCAGGAGTACATCACGCCGGCAGGCACGATCAAAACCGTCGATGTCCCTGCCTACGCCACCGGACCGAACCTCGACCAAATCATGATCGGCAGTGAAGGCGCCTACGGAATCCTGGTCTCGGTGACCTTGAAGATCTTTCGCTATCAGCCGGAGAATACGCGGCGATTCAGCTTCATATTTCCGAACTGGAACAGTGGGACGACGGCCGTGCGCGAGATCATGCAGGGCGAGTTCGGCTTTCCTTCGGTTTTTCGCTTGTCTGATCCAGAGGAGACCGACGTTGCGTTCAAGCTGTACGGTGTGGAAGGCACGCCCATCGACACCATCGTGAGCCTACGAGGCTTCAAGAAGGGAGAGCGATGCCTGATGCTAGGCACCGTCGACGGCGATCGTGCCTACACGGCGATGGTCAAGCGCCGCCTCCGCCAGGTTTGCAAAGCGCAAGGCGGGATGTACACGACCGGCTTCATCACCAAGAAGTGGGAGCACGGACGATTTGCCGATCCTTACATGCGGGAGGACTTGCAGGACTATGGCATTCTGATCGATACGCTCGAGTGCGCGACCAACTGGGAAGAGCTTCCGAAAGTGCATGAGCAGGTGCGCGCCTATGTGAAGAGCCGCCCGCAGACCGTCTGCATGACGCACATGTCTCACTGCTACCCGCAGGGTGCGAATTTGTATTTCATCTTCATCGCGAAGATGGGGCATCAGGAGTTTCTGGAGTTCCACCGCGGCATCCTCGACGCCGTCCAGGCGTCCGGCGCGACAATGAGCCACCACCACGGTATCGGGAAGATGACCGCTCCCTGGCTCGAGGGCCAGATCGGAACCAATGAGCTCGAGGTCTTCCGCGCCCTCAAGCGGCACTTCGATCCGCGGAACGTGCTAAACCCAGGTGGCACCCTTGCGCTCGACCTCCCCGACGAGCAGCGACGCTTGCCCTGAGAGCCGAGCGCGAGCTCGACGATTTGCCGATGTTTTCCGTCGTGGGTCGGGTCGGTTCGGCTACCATTAGGCGGTGACTGACACCGACGAGAAGGCGTTGCGCGAACGGGTATCCGGGCGCTCTGTGGTCATCACTGGGGCTTCGAGCGGGATTGGGGAAGCGCTCGCCATGCGATTGGGAGAGGCAGGTGCCAAGGTCCTGCTGATTGCCCGCTCCGCCGACAAGCTTGCTGAGATCAAGCAGAGCATCGAGGCTCGAGGAGGCTCGGCATTCGTCTATCCGGCCGACCTTTCGAATGCTGAAGATACCGAGCGCCTCATCGGCACGATCCTCGCAGAGCACGGGCAGATCGACATTTTGGTCAACAACGCAGGCATTTCGATTCGCCGAAGTGTAGAGAAGTCGTACGAGCGCGTGCACGACTTCGAGCGGACGCTCGCGCTCAATTTCCTTGGCGCGGTACGCCTGATCATGGGTTTCGTTCCGGGTATGCGCGCGCAGCGAAACGGGCAGATCCTCAACGTGTCGACCATCGGTGTTCAAGTGAACGTTCCGCGTTACGGGGCCTACATCGCCAGCAAGGCCGCGCTCGACGCCTTCAGCCGGGTGCTGGCCGTGGAAGCGCTGCAGGATGGGGTCAAGGTGACGACGATCTACATGCCTCTCGTCAAGACGCCAATGATGGAATCGACGACCATCTATGACTCGTTCCCCATGAGGAGTGCCGAAGAGGCGGCCGACCTCGTGGTGCACGGCATCATTCACCAGCCGAAGCGGGTAGCCACTCCGGTCGGAAACCTCTTCGAATTCGCCTACGGTCTTGCGCCGAACGCCGTCGATCGCATCCTCCAGGCCGCCTACCGACTGTATCCAGAGTCGGGTGACAAGAACGACCAGCGCGAGCCCGTGACGGCAGACGCCGCCATGTTTCAGCGCGTGTTCAAGGCCGTTGCAAGGCGCGCAAGACGCCGGAAGTCTCCACGAGGGTAGCGGGCGCTTGTCGGGGTTCGGTGATTCCCTCGAGGCGGCGTACGGTCCCACCGGGAAAGAGCCCCGTGATCAGCAGCGTGGCCATCAATACCGTCAGTACCGCTGCTTCTCGCCTGGTCAGATCGCGCTCTCCGATGTGCTTCGCGGAACCGCTGAACAGCGTGAAGAAGGCCCGCATGACCGAAACGCCGTTGAGCGCAGTGGCCACGATCAACGCGAAGGCAAGCAAGGGGAACTCGTCGACCGATCCCTGTACCAGCAGATCTTCGGCTACGAACCCGAGCGTGAGCGGGAGACCGACGCTCGCGAAACCCATGAAGAGAAAAGAAACAGCCATGCGAGGTGTCCGGGTGAAGCTGCCCGCTGGCACCCGCATCGAAAGGCTCCCCCGCCGGGCTTCGAGTGACGCCAGGGTCATGGCGAACCCAGCGGTCGCCAGGCCGATCACTTGCCAGGTCAGCAATGCACCGATCTGGGCAACTGGAGACCTCGCATCGAGGCCGAAGGCCACGAGGCCCGTCTGGCTGATGATCAGGAATCCGAGGGCACGCCTCGCGTCCGTTTGCGCAATGCCCAGCCCCGCGGCGACTACTGCGGTGACCGCGCCAAGAGCTGCCACACCATGAGCTAGCTGCTGCGGGAGCTCGCCTTTGAGCAACTCCAGGTGCGCATAGACACCGAGCTGGGGAGCAAAGAACGCAACCACCAGGCCCATGGGTGCGTATTGCACGAAGGGCGGGAACCAGCTCTGGAGCGGGATCACCGCTTCGCGGATTCCGATGCCTATGAGCAGGAACACCAGCCCCACAGCGGACTGGCCTCGACTGAGAAGTACGGCGCCAATGCCCAGCGCCACCACGCTCGGGATGTGGTAGATGGCGAAGAGCCTTGCGGTCGTCTGAGTCGCACGCATCTCTCGCAGCTCGAGCCATACGAGCAGCGCCGAAGCGCCCCAGAGGATGGCAAGCCCGATCGGGTTTCGAATCACCAAGAAGACCAACGCGACCGCAATGAGAAGCAAGATCCTCGCAAACGTCTTGGGACGCGTTCCGCTGATCGGGCTGAGGGCGACCGCGGTGTAACCGATCAGGCAGGTGATCAGAGAGAACGCGGGAGCCCAGGAATGCGGGTCTTCCATGGAAATCCAGTCTGCGTTCGGCGCTGGCATCGAGATGCCCAGAGCGCGCCATCCAATTTGGGTCAGCGCAAGAATGCCCGCCAGACCCATGGCGTAGCTGGCTCGGTGGCGAGCCGTCCGCGGCGTGCTCGAACGCGCGACGAACCAGGCCATCGGAACCAGTAGGAGAACCTGCAGAGCCGTAAACACGATCGTCATGGTCGGACCTCGTCCGGCTGCTGGCGCGGCTCCTTCGGTCGCGTTGGTTTCGTCAGATAGTCTACCCAGGCCCGGTCCACCCGGTCCAACCACGAGACGGCGCCCAGCGCCCGCGCAACGACCTGGTCCCTGAGGAAGGCGTCGAAGCCACCGCGCTCGAGGGCGACGCGATAGAGCCAGGGCTGAAGAGCGCCAGGCACGAGGCGTTCGAGATGTCCGCCGGTTCGCGGAAGCTGCGTTCCCATCGCTTGCTCGAGATGATGGTAGTCGTGGAGCAAGCTTGGGGACCTCAGGATTTGAAGCGTTCGAATGGCGGCGTGTCCGACGATGTGGGCGACCGCAAGGTGGTAGAAACCGAGCCCGATCTCGACATAGATCAGCCCCACTTGGGTCATCGAGGCGTACGCGAGGGCGCTCTTGATGTCGGTTTGCGTACGGCCTACGAAAGTCGCGTGCAGGGCGGTAGACCCTCCCACCGCGATCACCGCACCGGCTGCGATTCCCGAGAACTCGAGGATCGACGCGGCACGAAGCAGAAGGTAGGGTCCTAGATGGATGGAAAGCGCCCCGTAGAACACGGCGCTCGAAGGGGTGGGACCTTCCATCGCGCGCGGCAGCCATCCGGACAGCGGCGCTTGGGCCGCTTTGCCCATGGATGCCCAGAGAAGGAGCAAGCCGACGACGGTCGCCTCGAGCACGGTGTTCGGAACGACGAAGCCCGCCCAAGGACCGGTCGAGGAAGGCACGACATCCGACGTGCCGACCATGAAGTGAAGTGCGACCCCGGCGGCGAGCAAACCGACGTCACAGAGTCGATAGGTCACGAAGGCACGGAGGCCATGCTCTACTGGCGCTCGCCTCTCGTGAAAGAACGCGATCAGCAGAGCGGACGTCAGCCCAACTAGCTCCCATCCGATGAAGGCCAAATCCAGGCTTCCTGCCAGCACGACGAACGCTACTGCGGCACCGAAGATGGTCAGTAGGAGGTAGAATCGTGAGAAGCCCGGCTCGCGGTGCAAGTACCTTCTCGAGAACGCGGCGACAAGACCTAGTAGCGCGGCCGAGAACATCGCAAAGGGAATCGACAGATGATCCGCTATGAGGTACCAATCGAACGAATAGTGCTCGGCGGAGAACCAGCTGCCCAAGGGAACGCGGGCTTCGGAGACGTCTCGCACGAGAAGCCAGCCGGTGGTGATCGCGGATGCCGTCAGTGAAGCGCTGAACGCCGAGCTTACGATCGCGACGGTCGCGCGCTCGCTCCAGGGTCGATAGAGCCAGGCACGCAGACCGAGGACGAACACGGCCAGCACGGGGAATCCCACGATGCCGATCACCAAGCCATGGATGATGGTTTCCATCACGCTCCACCGAATCCGGGCAATCCGGCCCTGATGTGCGCAGGGCTAAGATGCCCCCGTCTGCCGAAGTAGTAGTCGAGCGAGCGGTCGACCACGGCGATGGCCGGGTTTTCTGGGATGTACGGTTGAAATCGTCCGTTCTGATAGACGGCGAACGCATGACCGGAGGGATCCCAGGCCACCAACTGGATCCACTCATTGTTCACCAAGCTCGCAAGCGCCGGTTCTTGCTCCAAGATGCGCGCCAAAGTCGCGGTTTCTGCCTCGACGATGGTCAAGAGGCGAACGGGCTCGTGAATCTCCACCATCTGCCAGGGCAGGCCGGTCCTCAAGTCCGATGCGTGCCCGTCCATCACCCCGATGAGCCCGACGATGTTGTGAGGGAGCTTGGTACCGCAGCCGTAGCCCGTGGGATCGACGAAGCTGAAATAGTATTCCAGGTTGATTCCAGCGCCGACCGGGCCGACCGATCGAAGAAGCTGGGCCAGAACCGTTCCTGTAGGATCGCTCTCCGGATCGTACGACACGAGAAAAGCGCGCCGGTCCAAGAACAGGCCGCGTGTGCGTTTTCTGCGGCCAACGATGCAAACCGCGTTCGTTGCGTGACCGTACTCGGGCCTAGGCTGCGCCAGATCGTAAGCATGTGCCTCCGCGTGTGCGAGGGCTGCCTTGGGATCGAGAGTCAACGGCGCTGACTCGAAGCGGCGGCACCGTTCCTGCGCGTCCAGGAGGCAGGCCTCTGCAAAGGCTTGCTTTGCGTCTTCGAGCGCCTCGAGAGACTCCGCCGGCAACAGGTCCTCGTCGTAATAGGTCATCGAGTCGTCGCAGGTGTTGTGGTACGCGCCTACGAACCAGCTCGACTCGGGGATGATCAAGCCGAGGGTCCGAAGCCTCTCTCGAACCCGCGGGTCATTGGCCATCTGAGAAAAGGCGCGCGCGTTGGGTCCCCCGCGCCCCCCACCGGTCGCACCGCAATCGTGAGCCGCCTCGTGCGGGTTGTTGAGGCTCGAAGACCCGTGCCCGACGATGAGCACCAGCGACGACAAGTTCCCAGCCATCCCCATCGTTGTCAGCGCGCCGGACACGATGCCGGCCATCTCGTCTAGCGTGTAGCCCGGCTCTAGTCCGTCCCGTCGCTCAGCCGCAGAGCGTTCCAGACACAGGCGGGTCGGAGGAGTCGGCGCCGTCCGGTGCAAGAACCAATGCGCGAGACGCTCCGTAGCGCGGGGAAACAAGCTTCTTCCGAGCAGCGGGATGACCGCCAGGAAGCCGAACAAGGCAGACAGGATCCCGCCGCGGGTCAGCATCTTGCTTCCAAGGCCGATCGAGTGGGTTAGCTGTCCTCGTCTGCGGCGCTTCTCAGCGAACACGGCGGCTTCGTCCTCATCGAGGGCGCGTTCGGTGACATAGTGGCTCGGTCGAACGGCGACCGGGCATAGCGGCCTCGGCCGAATGTCCTCGATCCCCTGATATGCCATCGCAATGCCAAAGAAGCCTGCGTATCCGAAAGTCTCCACGTCTGGTCGAATCTCTTCGAGGTGCCTGCGAAGCGACTCTTCGCGGTCATCGATGCAGAATACCGCCTGAAAACTCGGTTCGTCTGCTTGCGCTCGTTCAAACTGGCAGTGACCCACGATCCCGTCGAGCACGCCGATGCGATGTCTCCTTTCGTAAGCCAGATGCAAGAGTCTGCGCCGTTCGTTCGCGTCGAAGGAACGGATCTCTTCCAGCCAGCGCCTCGCTGGTCCTGGCCCCGTAATCTCCGCTGGCCCGAGTCCTCCCAGTTGTGCCGTGATGAAAGCCTCATAGACGAGCTCGAGATCCAGCATTCTCGATTGGTCGGCGTCACTGTGGCGCGACATCATCTCCGCGAATGCGTCTGGACCGCCAGCCTGCGTCCGAACGACGAAGCGCGCGGCCTGCGCATCGAGAGTGAGCTGCAGGGCAAGGTAGTCGATCAGTCGGGCGCGCGGAGGGTTGACCGGCGCCGTGTCCGGACGGACTTCCAGCTGCCGAATCATGCCCGCCCAACCTGGAAGCGATAGAAGCGTCTCCTCGATGTAGCTAGCCCATCGATCGCGCGGAACATCCAGCTCCTCCAACGCCCAGCGCACCGTGCGTTCCGCGTTCCATCCATCGTTGTGTTGGCGTCGCAGCTCCTTGGACAGCCCTTTCAGCCAGCGATCGGAAGGTCCGGAGCCGATTCCATACAGGGTTCGAAAGACTTCGAGCAAGCCCTTGTCCCGCCCCGGCATCTCCCAGTATGCGATCCCCTGATCGACGAACGCTGCGCAGACACGAATCAGAAGCGGATGCACCAGGTGATCCGTGTCGGCACCGCAAGCATCGAGGATCTGGTCGCGGCGCCTCATGCCGATACGCGTGCGTGGGCACGATGGCGCGACCGCCAATAGCTCGCTCCAGAGCAGCTCGAGCGCCTGCTCCTCACGCGCCTCTGGCGTGAGTGGGCTCCGGTCCGCCGAGAGTCGCTCAGCAGATTGAAGGATCGCGGCCCGCGCCGCTTCCGAAACTCGAGGATGAAAGCGAAATAACGTCCCTGTCTCCTCGAGCATCCAATGGAGCGCAGGGCCCTTCGGGATCTCGAAAAGGTTGCGTAGACGAAGAGCCTGCAGCTCGTGTCGCGTCGGACCCCCGGCGAACACAGGCACGCCCTCGTCTTCGGCCGATTCGGGAATCACCGCAGCGATGTCCGACGGACGGATTCTCGCGGACTTCAGAGACTGGGCGAACGCCTGCTCGGACTGGTAGGGCTCGGTGCCAAAGCGCGCGGCGGCTGCGAGGACGGCTTGCTCGAAGGGCAGGTGCTCGAAGGCGTGCAAGGTGTTGTGGTGAACGAACATGTGCAGTGGGGATTGCTGAGGAAGCAGCTCCGCCGCATGCTCGAGGATCTCGTCAATCGTCCCGTCCGCATCGGATTCCGAGCTCGATGATCCCGCAATTCTGGGAATCTGGGCGCCGACGGACGTCATGCTTCGGTCCTTCGACGCGTTGCATGGGGATGGGGCGAATGGGGCGTGAGCTCCTCGATGCCGATCACCTCGAGCTCGACGTTGGGCCACTCATTCGCCAGACCGTCGAGGCGACTCAAGAACGTATGATCCACGATCACGGCGTCGCTCACGTCGATCACGACCTTGTTACACGCAGGATCGAGATCGGCGAGAGCCCTTCGGACCGAAATGAGGCTCGTGAACGCGGCAGCACCACGCAAGGTCAGGTGTAGCTCGGACCCTTCCTGCCTCTTCTCGACCCTGGCACGAAAGATTTGTGCGAACGTCGCCCCGCGAACACGATGCAAGACGACCTTCAGAACTAGTCCGGCAGCGACGCCAACCAGGAGGTCGGTAGCGAGTGTGACGAGGAGCGTCGTGACGAAGAGCGCGAGCTGATCTAGACCGATTTGCCTGACGTGCCAGAGCTCCCGAGGTGATGCGAGTCTCGCACCCGTGTAGACGAGCATTGCAGCAAGCGCGGCGAGCGGGATTTCATGCAGCAGGCCTGGAGCGAGGCTGACGAAGACCAAGAGGAAGGCACCGTGAAAGAAATTCGCCCAATGCGACTTCGCACCAGCGTCGATGTTCGCTTTGCTTCGCACGATCTCGGAGATCATCGGAAGGCCGCCGAGCAGGGACGAACCGAGATTACCGAGAGAAAGCGCCAGTAGATCGCGATTGAGATTCGACGGGCGCTTCTCGGGATCCATCGAGTCAACCGCGAGAACGCTCAAGGTCGATTCGATCGTCCCGACTAGGGCAAACATCACTACGTACTTCAGGGACGCCGCAGTGAACACCATCGAGAAATCGGGGAAGACCATCGCATCGAGGAGTGAGCCTGGTAGCTGCACGAGGAATTCGGGTCCAACGTCGAATTGGTGCGACAGGAATCGATATGCGTGGGAGTGGTCTAGGCCAAGCCACAGGCTCAGTGGCACCGCCATTGCGAGCACGACCACCGGAGCGGGTATGACCTTTGCCCATCGTGCCCGAATCAGCGGCCAGCCAAAGAGTATGAGGAGGGAGAGGCCGCCAAGCATCAATATCTCCGGGTTGGCATGCGCGATGCTGCGCGGGATTTCGGCGAGCAACTCCAGCGGCTCCTTCGCCTCGGGTGCCACGCCCATCAAAGTGTGCGCTTGCTTCGAGATGATGATCACGCCGATGGCTGCAAGCATCCCGTGGACGACCGAAGGCGACATCGCTACTCCGATCGAGGCGGCTCCAAAGACGGCAAGCGCGATCTGCACCGCGGCCGCGACAGTCCCCACCGCCAGGGCTCGACGGTAGCCGAGCATGGGATCTCCCCCGCCGAGCTCCTGCACGGCGCCTAGCGCGATCACGATGAGCCCGGCCGCCGGACCCTTGATGGTCAGTCGTGCGCTACCCAGGAACGTAACGACCACCCCGCCGATGATCGCGGTCAGAACGCCTGATATGGGAGGGAAACCACTGGCCATCGCGATCCCCAGGCAGAGGGGAAGGGCGATGAGGAAAACCAAGAACCCTGCCTTGAGATCGGCAACTGGGAACGAGCTTCGTCGCCCGTCCTTTGACACTACATTCGACATGACAATCCGCCTTCGCCTTGAGAGCACAAGATTGCCCCGAAGATCGGGGGCAATCGCACACGCCGGAGACGAAGCCCACGAGGGCTTCGTCAGGCGGAAGGGGGACCGCGAGCCGGATTCGCGGACGCTACTGGTCGGCCGTCGCGAGAGGCCGCACTAGAGTCGAAAGCCGTTGAGGATTCCGAGCTCTGGAAAGATGGCGCAGAGGGGCACGCCGCCCCACGGTGATCGTCCTCGAGCGGATCGATGAGCTCGTCGGCGAACACGGTAGGGCGCTCCGCGGCGGGCCCGCCAAGAGCCTGAAGGGGATTGGCCGAGGCCCTTTCGGCGCTGCTCCTCTCCCCGGACGAATCAGCCTCGACTCGCGGAAAAAACCCCGATATGGCGATCAGGAATAGCGCCAACTGCGCGGTGCACCGGCCCGGCCGATACCTCGCAACGCTCCATCCCCATGGTGACTCGGCATCCATCGCCGCTACCCAACCCCTTAGAAGCGGAAGTATTCCGCTAAAGTTTGGGCCGCGCAACACGGGTGGGGTCGGCAGGGTCGGGTTCCGCGGGGCTGGACGAGGGGGGCCCGCTCCGGTAAGAGACCGTTTCGTGAATCGATATTTCCCATTTGTATTGCTCTTGGTCATCGTTGTCTTGGGGCTCCCTGGCACCGTTCCGAGCAGCCGAGCCGAGGAGGCCGTCACGTTCCGAATCGCCTCTCTTGCGCCGGCAGGCTCGTCCTGGATGAAGGTCCTCAACGCCTGGAAAAAGACGCTGGAAAGCGAGACCGAGGGCCGCCTGAAGCTGCGGTTCTACCCCGGCGGCGCTCAAGGCGACGAGCGCGACTTCGTTCGAAAGATGCGCGTGGGTCAGCTCGATGGAGGCGTCGTTACGATGACCGGCATGAGCATGCTGGTCCGGCCGATGGTGATATTGGTCTTGCCCAACTTTCTCGACACGTACGAAAAGCTCGATCGTGTTCGGCTAAAAATGGCCGGCGAATTCGAAAAGCTGTTCGAGGATGAAGGCTTCACGATGCTGGCCTGGGGAGATGCGGGCAAGACCCGGCTCTTTTCGCAGAAGGCGATCGAGAAGCCCTCCGATATCAAGTCGATGCGACCTTGGATGTGGAAAGACGACTTGGTCTTCATCGAGTTCTACGACGTGATAGGAGCCAATGGGGTTCGGCTCGGCGTCAATGAAGTGTACCCAGGGCTTCAAACCAAGATGGTGGACGTCGTCACCTCTTCGGCGCTCACGGCAGTTGCCCTTCAATGGTATACTCGAGTGAATTATATGACCGCGCACAACTCCGCGATCATCGCCGGCGGCATGGTGATGCGCAAGGACAAGGTCGATGCGCTTCCGGCCGATCTCAAGGAAACGCTCCTACGTTCTTCCGAGCGCGTCGAAGTGCTGCTCAACAAGACGATTCGCCGCGATGACCAGAAGGCCTATGACGTCGTCCTCAAGAAGGGGATCGTGGCAACCGATACGAGCAAGTACAAGGCGGAGTGGGATGCCGCTGCCAAGAAGGTACGAGATCGCATGACGGGTCGCGTTTTTCCGAAGAGCCTGCTTCAGGCCGTCGAAGCGGCGGCCGCAGAATAACGCGGCTGGCCTAGCTTCTGGCCGCCAAATGCGCGTCCACACGAGTCGCGATCGCGCTCCGCGCGCGGTCGCGCAGGCTTGCGATGTCGACTTCGGTGAGTGCTTCGGTGGCAATCGGTTCTTCGACGTACACCGAGATCTCGTTTCCAGGACGGATGACGAGTGAGCCCTTGTGGAGCACCTCGAAAAGCCCGGTCACCGCAACTGGAACGATGGGAATGCCGAGCTCGATCGCGATGCGAAACAAGCCGTCGTAGAAGGGGCCCACGTGACCGGTCCTGGTTCGGTGGCCCTCGGGAAAGCCGAGGATCGAGTGTCCGACATCGACTTCGGCACGAACGGCCTTGCCGAGCGCGTCGAGTGCGCCAGCGCGGTCTTTTGGCACGGCAATGGTGCCTCGGGCCTTCATGAACCAGCCGTAGAAAGGATAGTCGAAATGGCTTTCGAGCTCGATGCCCTGCTTGAAGTGTGGCGTCGCGTTGTACATGGCGACATGATCGAGATGACTGCTGTGGTTCTGAATGAAGATGTACTGAGTGCCGGGGTCGACGTCGGGGTGTACCTGGTGTCGCTGCCGGTTGAAAGTCAGCGCGAGTTGGACCCTGCAGTACAAACGTTCCAGGAACTGAACGCGATCAGGCCGGACGAACTGGTAGAGGATCGTCAAGAACGAGAGGGCGACGACTAGGAAGCCTCCGGCGATGATCCAGATGACGAGGCTCACGATCCGATCCCAGATTGTCGTGGTCTCGGTCATACGACGAGGCTGATCGCCGAAGGAAGCACGTCGATCGAAAGTGGTGTGAGGTGATGAAGATCTCCATCGATGAGAACCGCTTGAAATGACGGGTTCACGAACTCGACCCGATCGACCTGCCGCGTCCATACCTCATCGAGATCGGTGTGCGTGCCCGAAAAGATGCGGGCGAACGCCGCGATCAACGCAGCCCTTCGGAGCGGGCCCGCCCGGACGAGGTCGAGCAGGCCGTCGGCGACCTGGGCATCGGGGGCCATGCGCATCGAACCACCGGTGTATTGGCTGTTCGAGAAGGAGGTCAACACCGTGCGCGCCTCGTCCGTAGTGCCCGCATAGCGGAGCGTGTTCTCTTCGTACTCAAGCCGCACGACGCAAACCAGAACCGCAGCGATGTACCCAGCGGCGCCCAGGAACTTGAAACGTGCGTTGGTGAGCTCTCCGGCACGAGCGACGAAGCCAGTCCCCATCGTGTTGATGAAGTGAATGACGCCGTCCTCGTGGGTCAGGCGGAGCACGTCCAGCGGCTGACTCTCTCCTCTAGCGATGGCCTCGGCTGCCAGGTTCGCGTCCGTGATTCCGAAATCGCGCAGGAAGGAGTTTCCTGTGCCGAGCGGAAGCATGGCAAGCTCGCATTCGTGCGCTGCGCCGGCTGCGATGAGTCCGTTGACGATTTCGGCCGCGGTCCCGTCACCCCCTACCGATAGGAACCGCCTGCGGCCATGGTTCGCCGCGCGCCGCGCCAGCTCTGTGGCGTGTATGGGTCTTTCGGTAAACGCGACGTCCAGCTCCAGCCCGCGACGCATCAACGCCTCGAGCGAGTCCGGGAAGGCTTTCCGGCATCGTCCGCCACCCGCGACTCTGTTGACGATTGCGTAATACGGGTCACTCATCGGCTGAGCGCCTAGCTCGCTGGCGAGACGGGGATCGGGGTGACGCGCAGAACTTTGCCGCGACCGCTTTCGCCGTCATTCGTGATGTAGAGAAGGCCATCGGGGCCTTGCCGGGGTGTGCGAAGCCGACCCTGGTCGCCGATGGTGCGCTCTTCGCCCGTCACTCGGCCTTTGGGGTCGACGAAGTAGATGTGCAGATGCCTGGCCTTCAAAGTGGCCACGGCGAGCACCCCATCCCATTCGCCCCATGCGCTTCCCTCGAGGAAGGTCGCGCCCGCAAGCGCGAGCGTGGGCGAGCCGCTCGACCAGACAGCCGGCACCGCGTCAGGGAACTTCCCGAGGTCGGTCATCGGAACCGATTCGTTGTAGCCGGGGACCGGGTCCCAGCCGAAGTTGCCCGCTACGAGTGAATTGAGCTCATCATCGACACTAGGACCGTGCTCGGTGGAGATGCCGACGCCGTCGGAGCGGAATGCGAGGCCCTGAACGTTGCGATGTCCTTTGGAGTACCACAGAGATCCGTTCGCGTTTTCCGTAGCCGCCATGCCGTTGCGATCGATTCGCAGCACCTTACCGCCGAGAGAGCTCTCGTCTTGCGGGCTGGTACCGACCGCCGCGTCACCTGTACCGACCCACAAGAAACCGTTCGGCCCAAAGCGCGGCCGGCAACCGCTGTGTCGGCCCGTGCTGTACGGCATACCGACCACGATATCCTCGCGCGCGAGCACCGCGCGGCCGTCTGGCGTGCGCAAGGTGAATCGGATCAGTCGAACGTCGTTGCTGCCGCCAGCGTCCGATGTGGCGCAGACGTATACGTAGCCGTTGTCGTCGAAGCTCGGGTCGACTTCGAGGCCCATCATGCCGCCCTCGCCGCGGGGAACCACGTCCTTTGGTGCAATGACGAAGGGCGCCGCGTCGATGCCGTCCACGTACAGGTTGAGACGGCCGGGACGCTCCGTCACCAGAACCGTCCCGTTTGGCAGCCAGGCGATGTCCCATGGCTTTTCGAGGCCGGAAATGAAGTCATCGACTTGGAGACGGATATCGGCCGGTGCTGCCGTACTGCTGCAGCCGCCGGCGCCGCAACCCTCATCATTGCAGCTTGCGCTCAGCAGACATAGCGAGAGCAGCAGGGTTGAGACGGGCCTCATGGGGCGGTCACCTCGAATGTTGGGTTTTCCGGGACGAATCTGAGACTGACGGGCGACTTGGTGCTGAGCATCTCTGTATATGCTGGTAACCCAAAATTGCGACGTCCGCTACAGCCAGCCAGTTCGGCGAGACATGCGACATGACTGACAGCTTGGCTTACTCGGCTGACCTACACGACGACTGTGCCGGGCGCATTGTGGGCGACGCTCCGATCCTCGACGCTGACTCCTAGCGAAACGGTTACGGGGTGCCGCACGGGTCTTGTCCGGCGCCTCCGCAGGGAACATAGCCCCAACAGACGGCGGTTCCATCTGCCCGGACCCCGCAGCTGTGGTTCTTGCCCGCTGTGAGTTGCTCGAACACCGCGCCCGCCGGCGGTTCGAGATCGCCGGAGCCGAGTCGATCGGTTCCCCAGCAGATCGTGCTGTTGTCGGTTCGCACGCCGCAGCTGTGCAACCAGCCCAGTCCTAGCGTTTTGAAGCCCGTCTGGTCGGGTGGGATCGCTTGGCCGCAATGAAGGTTCGCTCCGCCACACGAATCATTGGAGGTCCCTGCGCCCCAGCAGGTCGCCGCTCCGGACGCGTCTAAGGCGCAGTAGTGCCAGACTCCGGCGAAGATGCTCACGAAGGTGCCCGCCGGTGCGATGCCCTGGCCCCAATTCGGAGCGATCGAGTCATCGGTCTGGCCGGCGCCCCAGCAATCGATAGCGCCATCGGTCGTCAGGCCGCAGTTGCTGTAGTGCCCGGCGGCGATTTGGCTGAACGCGCCAGCGGGGGAGATCCCATGGCCGCAATTGTATTCGTTGTTCCCGCATTGATCGTCGCTCGTCGCGCCGCCCCAGCATCGGACCGTTCCGTCGGCACGCAGGCCGCACCCGTGATTGAAGCCGAGCGCGATGGCTTCGAAGAGTTCGCCATCGGGCGGTGCGACTCCATCTCCTTCTCCCCAGCACTCGAGCGTGTGTTCAATTTCGAGCGCGCAGGTGTAGCTCGTGGTCGTTTGTATGGCCTCGAAGGTAAATCCGATGGGAGTCGCATCGGCTGCATGCAGGTCGATCCCCCAGCAATCGACCGATCCGTCTCGAAACAAACCGCAGGTGTGGTCGTGCGCGGCGCTCAGCTGTGAAAATCGAGCGCCGATATCGCCGCCCGAGCCGCCGTCGCCGCCAGAACCACCTGCGCCTGCGCCGCCCCCCGTGCCTCCTCCACCACCCGAACCTTGATCGGACGAGCCTCCCCCACAGCCGATGGACAAGACAAAGCCGAGGGCTACCAGCATCGAGACCTTCAGTAGAGCGCGCATCGATCCTCCGTTCGCAAGGCAACGCAATTCGTGTGCCATCAGAAAACCCCCAGTTTCTCGAGAGGTGTCGGGGCAGGTCTGCATTTGCTGCGCCTCGATGCATCCCGCGCGCAACAAATTCGTCGGAGCAAGCGCGGCCGAGCTGCCTTGGACGAGACGTCGCCGTGGTGTAGGTCTGCAAAGGCTTTCGCTCCAGCCGAGTCGTCCGCTGAGCTGCATGAAGGCGGAGAATGAGAGGCTGGCGTCGATCGTGAGGGCCCGCATGCCTGGTCTAAACCCCCCGAGTACGCTACCTCGCTACCAGTCATGACTGCAGCCATTCCAACTCGCATCGTACCGAGCGTCGCACCGACCGAGCTGACACCTCGACAAGTGGCACGAGAGTTTCGCAGCCTTCTCGAGGCCGGAGCCCAGTTGCGCGCTGCCGGCGAAGCCAAAGACGACCCACTCAGCTTGCTGTCCTCTGGATACATGCCGAGGTATGAGATCTCGCTTTTCGATACGCGGTTCTTCCTGACGAACGTTCGACAGAACCCCGCCTTGCGGTTTTTCGTCGCCTACGTGGTGCAGCGACACGCGCGGACGGGGCGAACGGAGACCTTTGGGCGCATCTTCTACAAGGACTTGTCCCTGGTCTGGCGTGCGGCATCGCACATGATTGCCACCGATGGCGACTTCTGGATTGGCAAGGGGGACGTCAAGACCCTGGCGCGCGGCGGCTACGAGATCACCGAGTGCGTAGAGTCGACCACGGATCTGCCGTTCGAAATGCAAACCGCGCTCGAGACACTCAATCGGATCACGCGGAAGGCGGTTCACGACGAGGAAGCGCTGTATCTTCTTCTACGGAGCGCGCCGAGCTCACGCACGGCCCCGTATCGCGACTTCGCTGAGCCGCGAAAAAGAGCAGCGGCCAATCGACGGAACCTGATCAATGGCGGTCGCAGCATCGCTCGTTTCACACGCAAGAACGATCCGACGTCGCTGAAGATCGTGGCTGGCTTCGAGCCGGATTTTGCCAAGGGGATCATCGAGGTAGCCGGGCTCAGAAGCGCGATGTACGGCGGGGAGCTCCAGAGGTTTCGGATCCTCTCTCGCAATCGAAAGGTGCAGTACCTGTTCATGTCAGGCCCCAAGCACGTTTGGATCATTCCGCCGCAAGCCACCACGATCGAGCTCTCGTCGTTCGGGGTTCGCACCGTCGACGTCGTTGCGGACGAAGACCTCTTCGTCCCCGGGTTCGAGTATCACTACTTCGACGAAAACGCCGATGAGTCCGAGCACTTCAGTCAAATCCCGGAAGGCTTTGCCGGGGAATTATGTGAGCACGACAACGACCGCGCGGACGCGTCCGCCTGGCTCGAACCGATCCCCGTGATTCGGGAGTTTCGGCAGAAAGTGCTGGGCTCGAGACGCAAAAGGGGGTTGTAGGCGGAACCCGTCCAAGGGTAGAACAGCGGCAGAGCCGCGCCCCGCCGATGACGCACACCTATTACGATCGCCTGTCCGCTCTTGATGCCTCGTTCCTCGGTTTCGAGGAGCAGAATACCCACTGGCATGAAGCAGCGGTGATGGTCTTCGACGCCGGGCCGTTGCGGACCCCAGACGGCGGGCTCGATTTCGAGAGGATAGTCAATAACTACGAATGGTCTTTCGATAGCGTTGCCCGATACCGCCAACGTCTCGTCAAAATTCCGCTTTTCGAGCATCCGATTTGGGTAGACGACGAAAACTTCAACGTGCGGTATCACGTCCGGCAAATCGCCTTGCCGCAACCCGCAGATGAACGCGTACTCAAACGAGTCTGCGGCTACCTCCTGGAGCTACCACTCGACATCGACAAGCCGCCCTGGGAAGTCTGGGTCCTCGACGGACTCGAGAACGACCAGTTCGCGCTGGTCACCAAGATCCATCACTGCATGGCCGACGGCATTTCTGGCCTGCGCATCATTCAAACGCTTCTAGGCCGGCAACCGTTCGAGCGCGAGGGTTCTCCGAAGCCGTGGACGCCCCGGTCGGCACCTCGGCGCGCGGAGCTCGTTGCCATCGAGCTGGTTCGTCGAATCCAAGCGCCGCTCGAGCTCCTCGCGCCGCTCCGAAGTCCGAGCAAAGCCTTGCAGGAGGCTCGCGATGTCATTCAAGGCCTGATGGAAGCGTCGAAATTGGGTTGGCGCGCCGCCTCCCAGACGCCCTTCAACCCCCAGAGCGTGGGCCCGCATCGCCGTTTCGATTGGACCGACCTCTCGATGAGCGAGATCAAAGACGTGAGGTCTGCTCTCGGCGGGACGATCAATGACGTCGTGCTGACCACAGCCGCCGGTTCGCTCGGCCAGTATCTCCGCGATCACCGGATCGCCACCGACGACATCGACTTCCGCACCCTGATTCCCGTGAGCATACGTAGCGACACGCAGAAGGATCTAGGAAATCGCGTTGCGATGGTCATGGCCCAGCTGCCGGTCGGTGAACGTGAACCGGTTGCGCGCCTCAAGCGCGTGATGGAAACGACTCAGGAGCTCAAGTACAGTAAGCAAGCGCTCGGCGTGTCCTGGCTCGAGGGCCTCGCCGATCGGATCGGTGGGCGCTTCTTTGCCCGGCTTAGTCGCTCGGCTACTCGAAACCGCCCGTTCAACGTGGTCATCACCAACGTCCCGGGTCCACGGATGCCTCTCTATTTCCTGTGCTCGGAGATGCGCGCCATCTATCCGATGATGCCGCTCTTTCCGAATCAAGCCCTCGCACTCGCCGTGCTCAGCTACAACGGCAAGGTGTTCTGGGGCTTCAACTCCGACTGGGATGCGCTCCCCGACGTGCACAACGTCGTCGAGGGCATCGGCGAGCAGTTCGACGAGCTTCACGGAGCTGCGCGCGCACACACAACTAGCGGCGAGATTTCTGCACCACATCCCCACCCGGAGTTGAGATGACCGATTCAGGTACTGGCCTCCCATTGAGCCGCAGGAAGAAAGACATCTTCTTCGTGGCATGTTTTTCTTTCTTTGCGTTCTCATCATTCTTCTCCGATTCCTGGCACGCGCTTGGCCTCCTCGAGGGAGACGCGTTCTGGTCGCGCGCGAATCGCTGGTACGGTGAATTCGCGCAAGACTATTTCTTCCTCGCCGATCATCAATATGTCCGGGTCAACACCGGAATCTCGGGGATGATCTACGGCCCTTTCTATCTCCTGCTCGTCTACGCCTTCATCAAGGGAAAGAACTGGATCCGCCCGATGGCGCTCGTCTACGTGGGCGCGATGCTGCACGGCTGCACCGAGTTTCTGGTCTACGAGTATTGGATTGGGCCACCGCCCGGTAACCCAGTCGTTTTCTGGGCATTCAACGGCCCCTACTGGGTCGTCCCGTTCCTGCTGGGCGTCCGCATGTGGAAGCCGGATCCCTTCGGCGCAGCATCTGCCTGAAGATCTCCCGCGTGACGTGGACCGTCAGGCGCAGCGGGCCTTCGTGGGACGCCGCTTGGATCCCTTGCCCCTGGCGTCGACGTCCCAGCGTCGGAACTGCGCGCGCGGGTTTCGCTTGTCCGGTCGGGCGACGGCTCGTTCGAAGCGCGGTGCTTCGCTGGCTAAAACGTCCACGGTCGAGCTCTTCGGGGAGACCCGAATCGCTCCAACCACTTCGCTCGACACGTCGCCTCGCCGGCAGACCATCGCCAAAATCTTCCGCGTGTCGGCGCCAGCCTCGCCGCCCCAACTGACTTGAAAGGTGATGAAGTCGCCTTGTGGGCGCTTGGCCCGTGGGCGCTTTCCCGATTCGGACCTGGCGCCCGCCATCTGCTGCTTGCGCTCGCGGCGAGCGGGCTTCGCGTCATCTTGGACACGCTTTGGGCTGCCCTGGCTTCGTTCGGCTTCTCGTTTCAGCAGACAGGCCACGAGCTCGGCGGGCGAATGTTCGGCGAGTAGGCGCTCGGCCAGATCCTTCGCCCGGCTGTCCGGCTCATCGGCTTGGTTCGCGAGGTCGCGCAGAAAGCTTTCGCCGGTTCGTTCGTCTGCGGCGGCGAAAATCTCTTCGGGCGTCGGAATAGAAACCAAGCGCGCATCGACACCAGCCGACCGCAGCATGCTCTTGACTCGAAACTCCGCGCGGGCCGCCGCGAAAAGCACATTCGTGCCTCGGCGTCCGGCTCGCCCAGTTCGTCCGCTCCGGTGCGTAAACACATCAGCATTGTCCGGGAGGTCGACCTGAATGACCCGGGCGATGTCTTGCACATCGAGGCCGCGCGCCGCCACGTCGGTGGCGACCAGGTATCGAATCGTGCCGTTTCGGAATTGCGCGAACGTAGCGGTCCGCTCCCGCTGCGTCATCTCGCCGTTGAGGGCGCGAGCCGCGAGCCCGGCCGCACAGAGCTCGTCGGCAAGACGAACAGTTTCGGTTCTGGTCCGCACGAAGAGCAGGGTCTTGTCCTCGGGGTAGCGAAGAAGCACGTTGATCGCGGCGTTGAATCGGTCGGCTGGACGGACCTGCATCACGAGATGCTCGATGTCTGCGTTTGCCTTGCCTAGAACCGTCCCCTGCACTGAGACGGGGTCCTGTTGAAACCGGTCGGCCAGTCCGACGACTGCGCGTGGAAAGGTCGCGGAGATCAGATGCGTGCGACGCGCCTTGGGCGCGAACCCGAGGATACCATCTAGCTCTTCCTCGAAGTTCATGTCGAGCAACTCGTCCGCTTCGTCCAGTGCGACCGTCTCGAGATGATCGAGCGTCATGGCGCTGGCTCTCAGATGATCGAGAAGACGGCCGGGTGTGCCGATCACGACATGCGGAAGGCCAGACAGCTGAGAGCGCTCTTGCATGACGCTCGTCCCACCGGTGACGACGAGGACGCGAGCGCGCAGCGGCGCATAGAGCCAGCGAAGCTCGCGGCCGAGCTGTCCGGCAAGCTCGCGGGTTGGCGCGATCAGTAGCGCCACTGGTGCGGCGGATTGGGAGTTGCGCGAGCTCCGCCGCCGCGAAGTGGCGGCGGCGACCGCTACACTTGGTGCGAGAAGAAGACCGAGGGCGACGGTCTTTCCGGAGCCGGTCTGCGACGAGATTCGCATGTCGCGACCCTCGAGCTCCGGTTGCAAGACAGCCTGCTGGATGGCGGTGAAGCTCTCGAAACCGGCATTGTGCAAGGCAGCGCCGAGGCCCGCGGGGGCCTGCTCTAGGCAAAGTAACTCAGACATGAAGGGGGGTTCCTAGCACGAACTAGCGAATTCACACGGCGGGGCGAGGATGCCCGGACCCATCCATCCCGAGGCGGCTGCGGACCTTCAGTCAAAAACACCGTGAATCCCTTCGATGAGATACCATGCCCTGGTGGCTTTGGAACGTTGGTGGGTCGCCGCGTCGATCCTCCTTGGCTTTCTCACGGTCTTGGTTTTCTTCCCTGGGCTCAGCGATGAGTTCACTTGGGATGACAACGGCCTCATTCGCACGAATGAGAATATTCAGATCCCAGAGCGCTATGCCGAGGCGCTGACGAGCCACTTCTGGAACGTCTCGGGGGGCGCTGCGCAGGCCAACGATACCTACAACCACCTCTACAGGCCAATCGTCACGCTCGCGTATATCGTCCAGTACCGTCTTTTCGGTTTGCACGCCTCGGGGTACCGCGCCGTCAGCCTCGCGCTGCACCTGCTCTGCTGCCTCCTAGCGTTCTTTTGGATGCGACGACGAATGCCGCCCGGCGACGACAGACATCGGCTGATCGCGGTCTGCCTCGGCGCTGCGATCTTCGCGTTTCATCCAAGCCGAGTGGAGGCGGTTTCGTGGATCTCGGGAAGCACCGAGCTCTGGATGACCGCGCTCGTGCTCATGGCCGCTCTCGCATTCGAGTCGAATCGCAATTGGCCTGCTGGCCTCCTGCTCGCAGCGGCCCTCTTCGCAAAGGAAACCGCC
The DNA here is from genome assembly GCA_963699755.1 of uncultured delta proteobacterium. GTDB lineage: Bacteria > Myxococcota_A > Polyangia > Polyangiales > Houyiibacteriaceae > SG8-38. The sequence continues at coordinate 86,794 of CAVOVB010000007.1, read as the reverse complement.
ATCGTCGGCGCGCCACTGCTCTTGGCCGATCAATTCTTGCTACAGGGACGTCGCGACCGATCGTCGTCGATCGCACTGACCCTACCAGTCATTCTTGCGCTCCTTGCCAGGATCTGGCTCGTCGACGTCGAGCTTCCCGCCGGCGAGGTTCGCGGAGCCTTCTGGAGGGTGCTCTCTTCGTTTGGTTTGTACGCAGAACAGATCCTCGCGCCTTGGAATCCGACCGCGTTTCCAGGGATGCGGGTTTACAGCTGCGAGGGCGGAGAGTCGTCGAATGCATCCTGGTGGTTTCGGGGAACCCTGCTCCTCGGAGCCTTCCTGATGGTGGCCGTCGCAGCGTCGCGCCGTCGTGCGTGGCGTCCGGCGCTGGCTGACGCGTTCTGGCTCGTCGCCCCCATGTTGCCCGTGGTGAATTTGATCGACCTGGGAAGCCGCAACCTGACGGCGGACCGCTTTCTCTATCTTCCGATGCTCGGGGCGGCGTCCCTTCTCGCGCGCGGGCTACTCGTCTGCTTCGAGAAGAGCGCGTTCCTCGCGAAGACGATCGCGATCGTCGTCTCAGTCGTCGTGCTCGGTTTCGCGGTCGTCGCCTCGTTGCACACGAAAGTCTTCGCGTCGTCTTCGTCTCTCTGGGAGTACGAAGTCACGCGGAACCCGGACAATCCCTTCGCGCTGCACGCGGTCGGCACAGCTCGGACGCGGGCGGGGCTTCGAAGAAGCGGGCTCGCATACCTCGAGCACGCGCAGGTGCTGGCGGCGCGTACTTGTGTGCATGACGACCAGCTCCGAGCGGCCAAAGATCTCGCTTGGGCGCTTGCCCTTCGGACCGGCGCGGAGGAGCGGGACGTCTTGCTCGCGTTGCAGAAGACGTACAGTCAGGTCTCGCGCGACTATTTGTTCGAGCTCAGCGGAGCTCCCGGCTGGTCGATCGAGATGACGCCCGAAGAATCCAGAGACTTCGTGTCTGAAGACCTTCAGTATGCCTTCCCGCGTGCAACCGTCGAAGCTAGGCTCGGCCACATCGACACTGCGATGCAGATCCTCTGGGACCAAGCAGGGCCTTCCGATTCGCTGCACCCGCTGTCGAAGAGCCTCCGGCTTCGATTGATAGCGGCTCAAGGACAAATTGAACAAGCGCTGATCGAGCTGGCCCAAGAATCGGGGTTTCCGGACAAGGCCAGTCTTGGCGCGGTGCTGACGACGCTTCGCGAAACGCTGTCGCAGACGGATCTGACACCTGAGGCCCAAGCCTCGCTCGCCCGATACGCTCTGGGATTCGGCCCGCCGCCAGCCGATTTGGACAAGCTGCCTGCCGATGCCATCGCAGTCCTCGATGCCCTCCGCGCGTACGAGAGCGACGCCCCCATCGAGCTTGCGTCGCTCGAACGTCAGCGCGCCGTCTCCAGTGAGCTCTCCGGCTTCATCGCAATAGCAAAAGCCAAGGCGGACGTCCTGCGCCTAGACGACGAGCTCGTGGGAACCGCCCGTCCTCACGAATGAGCGCAGAGCTCGCCCAGCGCGCCACGGCCAAGCCGGGCGGCGCGCAACACGATCGAGTCAGATGCTTCAGCCGGGCCGATGGACTAATCGAACCTGCGCTTCGTGGCGAGTCGGTTGACCATTGGTCCTAGGGGGCTCCAGAAGAAGCTTCTGGAGCAAACGTGCCCGGTGTGTCTCCGGAAAGAGGCCTCCGTCGAGAAAGCAGACGCAGAGCCAGGTGCCCACGCCGCTCCCTTCGTTTCGCCTGGCTGGCAGCTCTTGCGCGACCGTGTCGCCGTAGTCATGCGCGAGAACGTGGAACTTCGCGAGCCGGCGTTCGATAGCGAGGGCTTCCCAGAGGTCTGCCTGCTCCATGGTGCTCCATGCGTGCGGGTCCGGCTCGTCGCTGAAGCCAAGACCCAGCATGTCGAGCGCCACGAGGACCGAGCCGTGGCGTCATTCAACACTCGGTTCTCATCAAGCCTGCGTTGAGGTCGGCTCGCTAGCTATCGTTTTTCGGAGCATTTCGCCGCGCATGGGGTAGGGACGGTGATGTTCGTGCGGGGCAGGCGCCTTGCAGAGCTCTCGCCGGTCCCTATGCCTTTCCCATGCTTCGCTATCTCAGCTATCTGTTGCTCGTGCCCATCGTCTTCGGGTGCGAGGGGAAGTCCGAGCGCGCTCAACATGGCGCGGCTTTGCCTCGATCCTCGAGCGGCATCTCCCTGCCTTCGCCCGAGAGCTTTGCTCGGGAACACGGCTCCTTCGAATCCTACTGGTACCAAGGCAAAGCCGAGCTAACTCGCTATTCCCTCCGCCAGGCCCGCTACGGTGAGGTACATGACGGCGAGGCGGTCCTGATCTTCGTCACGGAGGATTTTCTTCCCAAGCTGCAGGTCAAACAGGAGCATGGCGATGCAGCGGACGCTCTCTCGGTCCTCAAGCTCAACGGGCACCGGCGGTTCTACACCGGAATCTATCCGTACACGATCATGACGTCGTCCTTCACGCCGGCCCGAGGTGACCCGACGCTGAAGCTCAGCAGCACGATTGGTGAATGGTGCGGCCAGGTCTATAGCCAGATCAATCGCCGCCGCGACGGCCTCCACACTCTGCTGCATTCCTACTTTCAGGATGACGCGGACCAAGAAGTCATCCTCCCCGATGCGGCCCTCGAGGACGGACTCTGGGCCCAGATTCGAATCGCGCCCGGACGCATAGCGGTAGGGCCACAGGAGCTGGTCCCTGCGCTCGACTACATCCGATTACGCCACAAGGCCCTGCGAGCCTATCCGGCTGTCGTCAGCCGCAGACCTGACGCAGAGACCGATCTGGTCGAGCAACCCGTTACCGCGCTCGAGATTGACTATCCGCCGCTCGGTCGCAAGCTCGTGATCTACTACGAGCCCGAGTTCCCCCACGTCATCCAAGCGTGGGAAGAAACCGAGGGCCCATTCCGAACCACCGCAGTGAGAACCCACGCGGTCGTCGACGACTATTGGCACCACAACTCGGTCGAGGACGGGGACTACAGAGACGCGCTCGGGCTGCAGTACTAGTTTCTTGACGCGGACCCCGTAGAACACCCTCGTCGCGCCGGGGGCCTGGCGCTGCGCCACCTCTGATTCGAAACCGCAGTCAATCGCGTTCGCGGACCGTTTTGGGCTGGAGCAGTCCTTTGGGCGCTACCGTGTAAATCGGCTCTTGCTGAAGGCCCAGAGAGTCGAAGATCGCGTTGGCGCAGAGCAGACCCGAGGTAAACGCGGCCTCCATGTGTGTCATGGGGTAGGGCAGGCGGACCCAATCGCCTGCGATGAGCAATCCCTCGATGGGCAGGCTCGGCTCGGGTCGGTAGGCACGCTGCCCGGGGGCAAACGCTGGGAAGTCATGACGGACCTGCAAGACCTCCTCCGTGATCGAGAGCCCCGCGAGCTCGGGGAAGTAATACTCGAGCTCTTCGAGAAAGACGCGTCGCAACTCCCCCTCGTCCTCGATGCCTGCTGGCAAGGCGTAGCTGTGGAGCTCGAGGACCGCGCCGCCACCATGAGCCTTTGCCCAGGCGCAGGCCTCGTCGGTGATGCGGTGATAGAGAGTGACTGAGTCGAGCACGCGTTTGCGCTCGACGTTGATGAAGGTAGGCAAGCCTGGCCGGACGTCCCGCTCCACCCAAATGCGCCACACCGCATATCCATGTGAGGTGCGCAGCGCCTGCATGTTCGCCACGAAATCAGGGTGCGCTTTTTTGAGCCAATCCGAGCCGTCGACGATCTGTTTCATCCCTGGGATGTCCGCCGCGATCACCACCCAGTCGTACTCCTCGCCTCCGATCCGGAAGCGCCTGCGGTCACCGCGCTCGATGCCGTCAACCGGCGTGCCCAGGCGCAGCTCGACGTCGTGCGCCTCCAAGTCCGTCCGGATCGGCACTAGGAGCGTCGTCTCGTAGTCCCCAAGCGGATAGTCGTACATCAAGCCATGGTCGTGGCTGAGATAGTAGAAGTGAAAAGCGCGGAGCACGTCAGCCGTAGAGAGATCCGCCTCGTGCGAGAAAAATGCGCGGGCGAAGGTTCGAAACGTCACGCCGAGCTCAGTCGGCAGCACAGCTTCATCGCAGAAGCGTTCAAACGACATCTCGTCGAATGCCTCGTAGGCATGCTCTATGTCGAAGCGAATGAACGCATCGAGCTGGTCTCGGGTTCGCTTCGCGATGACATCGCGCCATCGGAAAAATCCGCGCCGCCCAAGGTCCACGATGTTGAGCGCAGGGACCGTTTCGACATCTCTGAAGCTCAGCGGTCGCCGCTCGCTATCGAGAATCAAGTAGTCTTCGATCTCGCGGAAGCCATCGCGAACGCCCAGACGGTCGAGAAACCGGTTGAGGTTGTAGTACTGCCGAAAGAAGGCATGAAATCCGTGCTCGATGGTCTGCTCCCCCTCGCCCACAGCGACTTTCCACGCGCCGATCTTCCCCCCGAGGTACTCGTTCCGTTCGAATAGCGTGACGGCGACTCCTCGTTCGCCTAGCGCCGCCGCCGCGCCGATTCCGGCCAAGCCGCCGCCGAGCACAGCCACGCGAGGGGCCTCCGCGGTCTGCATTCGTGGCAGGCTGCGATCGATCTCGTTCGCCTGGTGCCGGTAGCCTCCAAGCTTTCGCTCGACCAGAGCCGCGAGGGCCAGGGTCAGCTTGCCGCGCCGCACGACTAGCCATGCCGCGAGCAAGATGGCAGAGACGATCAACCACCAGCCAATCACGTGCGGAGGCTCCCGCCGATGTTCGACGTAAGCAGAATCCTTAATCCCATGCGTCCACTATCGGTCGATATGTTGTCCAGATCTTGTCAACGTGACCTTTTGGTCGCATACGCTTGATTCGTCAACTTCTCCATGGACGACCTCCACGACATAGGAATTCTCGGAAGCGGTCCCGCTGCCCTGGCCATCGCCGCGGCCTGTGCCCGACGCGGCGCGTCGGTCGCTCTGATCTCCCCTGCGCCTGAATCACCATGGAAGCCGAACTACTGCCTGTGGGCGGATGAGCTACCCCGTGCGATGGAGGACCTGGTCGAGCAGCTCTGGCCTGAGGTCTGCGTGGCGACGCCATGGGGGAACCGGGTTCTCGAGCGGCCCTACGTCAAGCTCGACACCCGCGGGCTTCAGGGCTTCCTATGGGACACGCTGCGCACCGGTTCCCTTTGCGTCACCTCAGATCGGGCGACTGGCTTGGATCACCGTGAGGGGGAGACTCGGGTGCATGGGGAAGATGGCTCGATCAGCCGTGTCCGAGTCGTCATCGACGCGTCCGGTGCTGGCAGCCGATTCATCAAACGCGTGCATCAGCGAGCCCCTGCGTTTCAAACCGCGTTCGGCCTGATGCTCCGCGCGCCTGATCACCGGTTCGATCCGAGCCGAATGGTCTTGATGGATTTCGGCGAACCGTCGAGCTCCGCGTCCGATCCTCCGTCCTTTCTTTACGTGCTTCCGCTTGGAGAAGATCGTCTTTTCGTCGAGGAGACCTCGCTCGCGCGGCGCCCCGCCATGCGTCTCGATCTGCTCCGTGCGCGCCTGGAGTCGCGCCTGGCAGGGCTCGGCTTAGGGGAGTGCGAGCGCCTAAGCGAAGAGCACTGTTCCATCCCGATGGGCCTCGGCCTTCCGGCGCCTCGACAGGCTTTGGTCCCCTTTGGTGCGGCCGGGGCCATGGTGCATCCCGCGTCAGGCTACTTGATTTCGCGCGTTCTGCGGCACGCAGATCCTGTCGCCGAGTCGATTCTCGCTGGACTCGCATTAGACGATCCCGCCCTTGCAATTGCCTCCGGGAACGCAACGCTCTGGCCGCGCCCACAGCGAAGCGTCTGGGAGATCTATGGCTTTGGCCTAGAAACGCTCGTCAGCATGAGTGCGACGGAGATCGCGCGATTCTTCGATACGTTTTTCCAGCTCCCAACGCACGCCTGGTCGGGCTTCTTGTCGGGCACCTTGTCTCCGTCTAGGCTCGCCGTGGTGATGACGCAGCTGTTTGGTAGCCTCCCCGCGTCCGTCAAGTGGCACCTTCTTCGAACGGGCCTGTCGGCCGGCGCAGCTCCCCTCCTGAGATCCGTCCTTCAACGCCCCGGGGCACGGATCGTTCACGAGCACCTAGACGCCAGCGGCAAACGCTCCAACGCGTCCTTGGTGCAGGTCGCGGCAGAGTCGGGGGAGAGCGCGGCACGCGGCCGGATTCGCCAGCCGGTCCACCGCATGCTTGCCCCCTTGGACGCAGCGAAAGGCGCAGATCATGACTAAGCAAGCCATCGTGATTGGCGCGGGCTTCGGAGGACTCGCTGCCGCAGTCCGTCTCCGCGCCATGGGCCATAGCGTCACGGTCGTTGAAGCGGGCGATCAGCCTGGTGGCCGGGCACGTGCGTTTGAACGCGAGGGCTTTCACTTCGATGCTGGCCCCACGGTCATCACGGCCCCCCATCTCTTCGACGAGCTGTTCGAGCTTTTCGGCAAAGACCGACGAGACTACTTCGACCTGGTCCCTGTCGACCCCTTCTATCGTGTCGTGTTTCCCGACGGTCGGGCCTTTGACTACGTGGGTGACGACGAGCGCCTCTTCGCGCAGATCGCCGAGTTCAACCCGAGCGACGTCGAAGGCTACAAGCAGCTCGTCGAGCACTCGAGGCGCATCTTCGACGTCGGATACACCCAGCTCGTCGACGCAGACTTCTCGCGCTTCGGGGACATGATGCGAATCGTCCCAGATCTCGTACGCTTGCGCGCCTATAAGAGCCTCTACGGCCTGGTGTCGCATTACATCAAAGACGACGCTCTACGGCAGGTGTTCACGTTCCAGCCATTGCTGATCGGCGGAAACCCCTTCCGAGCGCCGGCGATCTACCTGCTGATCCACTGGCTCGAACGGAAGTGGGGGATCCACTTCGCGATGGGAGGGACCACGGCCATCGTCCGCGGGCTGACCCGCCTCCTCGGCGAAGTTGGCGTCGATGTTCGACTCGACGCACCCGTAGAGCGCATCGAGGTCGTGAATGGTCGCGCGAAGGGGGTGCTTCTCGAAGACGGAACCTTTCTCGAGTCTGCTCTCGTCGTTTCGAATGCAGATCCGGCCATGGTCTACACGAATCTGATCGACGCCTCGGCGCGACGAAAGCACTCCGACGCTTCGGTTGCACGAAGGCGCTATTCGATGAGCCTCTTCGTGGGTTATTTCGGGACGAAAAAGACGTTCCCAGACCTCGCGCACCACTCGATCCTCCTTGGCCCGCGGTACCGCGAGCTCTTGACCGACGTCTTCGACCGCAAAAAGCTTGCCGACGACTTCTCTCTCTATCTTCACGCTCCCACGCGCACCGATGCGAGCTTGGCGCCTCTTGGCGGAGAGAGCTTCTATGTCCTATCTCCCGTTCCCAACCAGCAGAGCGGTCTCGACTGGTCAACTGAGGGCCCTCGCTACATGGACCGGATCCTCGACGCACTCGATGCGCATCACCTCCCCGGGCTTCGTGACAATCTGGTCACGCAGTTCCACGTCGATCCGAACTACTTCGAGCACGAGCTCCGTTCGTACCAGGGTGCGGCGTTCGGTCTCGAACCCACCTTGCGTCAATCGGCCTACTTCCGTTTCCACAATGCATCGGAAGACGTCGCAGGCCTCTACTTCGTCGGTGCAGGGGTCCACCCAGGGGCTGGTCTTCCAGGCGTTTTGTCCTCGGCCAAGGTGCTGGAAAAGGTCGTGCCCCGGCTCGAGAGCCAGAGCCAGTCGGTATCGGTACCAGAAGCGGCGACGGCATGAGCACAGACGACGAGCAGACCCGTGCGATCGCACAGTGGCAGATTTTGGCATTCCGTGCGCGTTCCTTCCGTTGGGCAGCGGCACTGCTGAGTCGGGCGCAGCGCCAAAGGGTGGTGGCCCTTTACGCATTTTGCCGAGCAGTCGATGATCTCGCGGATGCCGAGTTCGTGACGCCTGAGGCGCGGCAAGACCTCGACCGGATGCGGGCGGCGCTCGCAGCGGAGCCGGACGGGGAGTCCCTCTGGCCTGAGAGCTACCGTTGGTTTCGGAGCCTCTGTATCGAGTGCGGCATCGATTTTCGCGTCGTAGGCGAGCTACTCAACGGGATGACGTCGGATCTCGGCGTTGTGCGACTTCAGTCCGACCGGGAGCTAATGCGGTACTGCTACCGCGTTGCCGGCACCGTGGGCTTGATGATGTGCTCGGTGCTGGGCGTTCGCGATCCGCGTGCATGGCGTTACGCGATTGACCTCGGTATTGCGATGCAACTGACCAACATCGCCCGGGACGTGCTCGAGGATGCGCAGGCGTCGAGGGTGTACCTGCCGGCCACGCGGCTCGATGCCTACGGTGTGGACGCTGATGATCTCATCCGAGGCGAAGCGGACCCGCAGGCCGTGAGCTTGGTCGTCGACGAAGTGCTCGCCATGGCGGACGGCTACTATCGGAGTGCGGACGAGGGGATGCTCTTTTTGCCGGCACGGGCCCGGTGGGCGATCCTCGTCGCAAGCCGCTTGTATGAAGGCATTGGTCGGCGGCTTCGGCGCCGTTTCCAGAGCAACCCGCTCCTTGGCCGAGTCGTGGTTCCATGGTCCAAGAAGCTAGCCCTCGTTGTCGGTGCGACCGGGATGTGGCTCAGGTTGGCGATCCGGCCACCGAGAGCGTCCCATCGAAAACAACTTCGAGAGTACCTAGACGGTCTGCCTTACGCGGGCAGCTAACGCCCACGGACGATGGATGACCGCGATACACCGAGTCGCCCGTATCGCGCGTCCCCTAGTCGGCGATGTCGGCGTGCGGATTTGATTCGCGGGCCGCGATACGAAAGTCCGGTGGGGGCTTGATGATCTTGGGCATCCGGTCGTCACCCGTGATCAGACGCGCGCCGCGGCCTCCGGTGAAGTAGAGCCAGACCCACTCGACGAAGACGACCAGCTTCGTGCGGAAATCGATCAGGAACAGGATGTGGATCAGCGCCCACATCAAGAACGCAAGGTATCCACCGAAGCGCAGCTTGCCCGTCTCCACGATCGCGCGGTTGCGTCCGATGATCGCCATCGAGCCTCGATCTTGGTAGTGAAACGCCTTGCGTTCCGGAGCCGGCTCGCCTCTAGCGAGAGCCTTGATCTCGGCGGCGATTAGTTGGCCCGCGTACTTGCCACCTTGAATCGCGCCCTGTGCAACCGCGGGCACGGACTGGCCGGTGACCGGATCGACTCGAAGTGCGAGATCGCCGGTGACGAAGACGTTGGGATGGCCGGGGATGGTGAGATCCTCGCCTACGATCACGCGGCCGGAACGGTCGAGTGCAGCGCCCAGTGCCTCGCCGAGCGGGCCCCCTTTCACGCCAGCCGCCCAGATCACGTTGTTTGCGTCGATCCGAATTTCCCCGTCCGGCGTCTGCGCGGTGAGCCCTTTGTCATCGACGTCGGTGACCCGTGTCCGGAGCAAGACCTCCACCCCAAGACTTTCGAGGTCCCGCATCGCGCGCGCAGACAAGTCGGGATGATACGGAGTCAGGACGCGGTCGGCGAAGTCCAGCACGATGATTCGAGCCGTCCTCGTGTCGATGGAGCGAAAGTCCTTTCTGACCGTTTCGGCGATTTCGGCGAGCGATCCCGCCATCTCGACGCCCGTGGGGCCCGCCCCGACGATCGCGAACGTCAGAGCGGCCCGCTTGGCGGCTTGGTCTTGTTCGAACTCCGCCTGCTCGAATGCGAGCAGGAAACGCGCTCGCACGTCGATCGCTTCGTCGATGGTCTTGAGCCCAGGTGCGTACTTCTTCCACTGGTCATTGCCGAAGTAGTTGGTCTCGAGGCCGGTCGCGAGCACCAGATAGTCGTAGGTGTAGGGTTCGCCGCCGAGCATGATCGTCTGGGCAGATACATCGACCCCGTCGACTTCCTTCATCAGCACTCGGCAATTTGCCTGTTTGCTCAGGACGTTTCGAATCGGTGAAGCGATCGCCCCGGGGTGCAACGCGGCCGTCGCCACCTGATAGAGGAGGGGCTGAAACAAGTGGTGGTTGTGTTTATCGATCACGACGACGTTGGCCTCCGCGAGCCGTAGCGCTCTCGCGGCGGCAACCCCAGCGAACCCGCCCCCAACGATCACGACTCGTGGCTTGCTCGTATCCATGCGCTCTTCCTAGCTCATCGGCGGGCGTCGGTCTCCTCTACGCCATCGCGCCGAGCATCGAATCGGGCCCAGTGAAGGTCGGCGGGAGTGCCTGTCGATAGACCGATGCGCCCTATGAGAGAACGGTGCTAGCCTCGCCTCCGATGCGTCGTCGCGGACCGCTTACTTTCGCCCTCGGCCTGGGGCTCGTCACAGCCGTCGCAGCCGCCGACGAGGATGCCGCCGAGGAAGCCCAGCCGGTGAAACCAGAAACCGAGACGATCGTCGAGCAAACCAGCGTCGGTGAGGCGGTCACGGTGACTGCGGCCCCGGGCTGGCGCTATCCCAAAGCCATCGCATCACGCCCGCTGACCATGGAGCCGTTCATGATTCGCGGGTCCTTCATCGTCCACGTCAAGCGTGCGGCCTACGACCGAGAGACCGGCATGCTGGCCAGCAAGCCCTTGGTCGCCATCGACCTCGGATGGGCGTTCGGCGTCCGCGAGAATCTAGAAGTCGGAGTCAGCGGCCACCGGATCGGCTCGCCATCCGCGAACGCGGGCCAAGCGTTGTTTCCCATCGTCGTCTCCCCAGAGGGAGGCTTTGGCGACATGCCGCTCTACGTCCGCTACAGCTTCCTTCAAAGGGACTACCTCGAGATGGCAGGCGACCTGGTCTTGCTCTTGCCAACGGGAACCAATCTCGCCCTCACACTCGGTCTACCGATGCGCATTCGCGCTCGCGCGCCCGTCACCGTCGACACCGGCGCACAGGTCGTCGTGCTCTCCAATGGCGCGGGCCTCAACGTCGACCTCCCGGTCAAAGCCACCTATAGCGTCACCCCTTCGGGCTTCCTCTTCGGCGAGAGCGGATTTTCGTTTCAGAACCTCGCACGCAACGTGACCGGGGGAAGCTTCGATGACGGGAGCCTCGCGTTTCCAGTGGCCCGCAACCAGGTTCTCGTCCCGCTCATCATCGGCGGTGGCTACTCCCACGTGCTCAAGAACATCGTCATGCTGGATGTGTTTGCGCAAGTCGGCTGGAATCCGTTCGTCTACTTGAATGCGCCTACCGGCATCGATGTGGTACCGGTCGCCGACAGCTGGGTCCTCGCGGTCGGCGTCGTCATCCATACGAGCCCCGTGCTCCACGAGGGGGAGCTCGAGAAGACACCCTGAGAAAGGGAGTGGAGCCTCGTGGTGGCGGCTAAAAGGCAGCGGTCAGCTGAATGCGCCAGGCGAGTTGGCTTCCCGCGTCGTTCGGCTGAATCGAGTTCAGGGGCGAGGAGGGAACGATGCTTCGCTGCTGGTAGCCCAAGAAGTATTGGAAGTCGCTCGTGAGCTTGATGTTGTTGCGGCCTGGAACGACGAAATAGGACAGACCCACCCCGAATGCTTGGAAGTTGCTGGTCGCTAGGCTGAAGTCGTTCGGGAGGTTCGCAGGAAGAACCCCTTGGATGGTGGGCTTCGTCACGATGCTGTAGCGGCCGAAGACCTGGAGGTTCTCCAAGACGAAGTAACCGCCCGTCAGCGCAACAGCACTCGAGACGAGCTCGCCAGCTTCGTTCATTGCGTTCGCATTCGTGGCGTCTTGACCGGCCGTGACCGTGAGCAGGAGGCTCCAGCCGCCTCCGCGCAGCGAGAGATCGATGGTACCAAGCGCAATCTTCACCGGAAGGGTTCCCTGACTCCGTCCGCCATCCTGATAGTGCAGCGCAGCGCCGAGCCGGACGCCAAACGGGGTTCCGCGCCGGGACGTGAGACGGTTGAACCCCGAGAGCCCTGCTTTGCCCCACGCATATTGCGCACGCAGCGAGACCGCGAAATCTGCTCTCACAGGGGCGCGAAAGGCAGCGAATCCGGTTCGAAGCCCATCGGAGTAACCCAGGTTGATCGAGAATCGGCGCCGAAGATACGTGAACATCACGCCTTTCGAGCTACCGGGGTCGTATACGTTTTGGGCGATCGAATAGTCCACCATGTAGAGATCTTCGGGGTTGACGAGCGATTCGGCGTCCGTCTCGTTCATGAACAAACCCGCTCGGACACGAAAGAACTTCCACTTCAGGTCAATGAACGCGCGCTGAAAACCGAAGTTGCCGCCCGCCACGACACCGATACGCATGTACAAGGCGACGAACTGAGTCAGACCGATTCCGAGCTGAAAGCGGGCGCGGGCGACGTCGAATCCTTCCGTCACCTGCTTCTCGCGAATTCCGGTCTCTGAATCCGTTGGCGGCCGCGTGCGATAGTCCACCGTGTATCGGGCCTGCACTAGGCCTGCGAGGGCGAGGTAGAACCAGTCGTCGACCGCAACGAGAAACCCCTGCTCATAAAACACCTTGACCTTCGCGCCTTGGTCTTCTTCTGGGCCTTGGGGCTTTTTCGGCGCTCGCTCGCCCTCTGTCGGCTCCTCCGCGATTTCCGCCCGTTGGTCGATCGTAGGGTCCTCCACTGGCAACTCGCCGGCTGTGGGTTCCTCGGCCGCGTCCTCGTCTGCCTGGGCCAAGGGCGCCGCTGGCGTTACCTCTGGGGTCTCGGCTCCCGGGTCTCCCTCGCGCACGGTGAGGTCCGGCTCGCGCTCTAGCTGGATGGTGGGATCTTCCACTGGGAATGCGCCCGGCGCAGGGGTCTCAGGCTTTGCGTCTGCCTCCTTTTGCCGCTCGTCGACCCCAGCCTGCTGCGCGCAGACTGGAGCGGCCACACCGAAAGTGAAGGCCATGAGCCCGATCGATATTGCGCTCACCTTCATCGGCACCGGCTCCTGCAACCGGTATCACAACTCTGACCTTTGGCCTAGCGCGCGCGAGCCTCGGTCCCGCGGCCGCTGGCCTGGTTCGCAGCAGGCTCTCGTCGCGCGGCTCAAGCCACCGGATGCCACACGAACACCAGGACGTCCCAGACGAGATGCGCGACAAAGGGTGCGGTCAGGCTCTTGGTGCGCACCCGCAAAGCTCCCCAGAGCAGGCCACAGCAGAGGGCCACGATGATGAGGAGGGGCGAACGAAGCGCGATCTGCGGAAGGACATAGAGGAGCGCAGCGAGGAGCATCGCATGCCATGGCCCGAGCGATCTCGAGAAGAGATCGATCGCGACACCGCGCCAAACCAATTCCTCCGCCGCGACGACCAACAAGAGCAAGGGGAACGCGCGAACGGGCCCAGGCGCTTGACGAAGCAGCGCGTAGAGGGTCTCGACCTCGGTTTGAATCGGAGGGAACACCGAGACGCTGATGGGATAGAGCCACCAGGTCGCCAAGGACATGAGCAGCCCGGCTGCGAGGCCGACGATCAGGCTCGTCGCGGCCGGCGCCCGGAGCGGCGCCCGGAGATTGGATCGGAGCGACGGTCGCGCGCCGAGCCAGAGTGCGAGCACGGAGGCCAGCGCCGCAGCGCCGGTTCCGATCCAGATGTTCAGGATCTCGCGCAAGCCCATGGCGATGCAGAATGCGGTCACGCAAGCGGTCAGCGCCACGACCTCCGCTCTCGTAGCCCGCTCCACCTAGCCTTTGCCCTTCACGCGGGCCCGCATCCTGCCCACGAGCTTCGGTGTTGGGGTCATGGAGGCCGTCTCATCCTCCAGTGCCTGGTACACCGAAGTCTGGAACTCGGTAGGTTGTTCGTCGCCGAGCCGATCCCAGATCGACTCTCCGCTCGGATCGAGATCGCTCTGCAGGCCCTGAACGAGCTCTTGGGCAAGCGCCAAGCTTGCCCGCGTCACCAGGGCAATCCAGTAGCTCGAAAGCCTCGGTGTGATGACGGGCACGCCGATCAGCCTCGGATCCTTGCCCATGCTCTTGGCGATTCGCGAAAGGAAGTTGGCATGGGTCATGCGTTCCTTTCCTGGCACGTCGAACCAGGCGCTCCCTTCGTCGGGCAAATCGAGAGCGCGCACAATCGCTACGACGACGTCTTCGATCCACACTGGCCAAGACGAGAACTGAAGCCAGCGCGGCAGCAGCATGGCGGGAAGTCGCGCCGCCAGGTCGCGAACCATCATCCAGGAGCTGCCGCCGGCGCCGATGATCAGCCCGCAACGAAGCTCGATCGTAGAGACCGTCCCTGAGCGCAAGATTTCGCCGGTGCGTAATCGGCTGAGGAGATGTCGCGAGGCTTTCCCCTTGGGTGCAACGCCCCCCAAATACACGATCCGGCGGACGCCGGCCCGCTCAGCGGCCGCGAGGAACGCTTCTGCTCCGCGTGCCTCGCGCGCCGGGTAGTCCTTCGAGTCGTCGATCGAGTGGATGAGGTATACGGCGGAGTCACAGCCGGCGATGGCCGGGTCGATCGAGCTCGGGTCAGCCACATCGAGGTAGACCCAGCCTGGCTGAGATGCCTGTTTCGGATTTCTGGTCGCACGAACGACGTCCCAGCTGGTATCTGCGAGCGCCGCGTCGAGATGTCGGCCCACGAAACCGGTGGCACCGGTGAGCAGTAGCCTTCGAGATTTGGTGTGGTCCTGGATCATCGGCTGCTAGCTGTGCACGTAGCTCCGCTCGAACGCGCCGCGCACATCAAACTCGAGGCCAAGTGATTCGAGCACATCGTAGAGACTCACCAGATAGATGCCGAGCGCGAGGAAATTCCGATGAAGCGCCACGCCTCGATCGCGGCAGGCCAAGAACGTGTCGTGAAAGCTGGTGTGAAACGCGCTCGTCTCGAACCGGACGCTTCGCTGGTCGCCGCTGCCAAGATGGCTCAGCAGGGCGTCTCCGGAGTCCTGCAGGCACAACCGACGCAAGCCCATGTCAAAACGTGCTTCGTCATCTCGGTAGAAGCCGGCATAGAGGTTGCGAAGCCCATTCAGAAAGTCGGCCTGCCATTGAACGTAGAACGCCTTGGGCCGCCAACGAAGGGTCGAACCTTCGGACGCCGAGAAGGAATCTGACCGCAGGTCCAAAATCGCATCACCGCCTGCGAAGATCTGCGTGAAGTAAATCTCGAGAATTCTATTGCCGGTTCGACGCCGCAAAGGTTCGGAGAGGCTGCGGGGCGAGAGGCCCTCCGCATGCTCGTCTTGCGGCCCGAGCTCGACTTCGAGGCCGCGGGCATTCAGTGAAGCCGCAACAGACTCGCGCACTTTTTCGTAGCGCCGCGCGTCCGAGCCATTGGCGACGAACTCCTTGCCCTGCGCCAGGAGCGCCCGCAGCGGCATGACTTCGAACAGCGCCGGCGATGCGTAGTCCATGAAGTGCGACCAAGAGCTGCCCTTCGCGGCCCGCCGGATTACGTCACGAACGCCCTTCGCCATCGCGTTCATCTAGGGCCTGGCGAACGGTTTGCCAAATTCGTCCCAGTCGTACCGCTCAACCATCGAGCTGAATTCTTCGGTATCCATTGAACTTCGCCAAGGAGTTGGTGCGCGCCGAGCGGGTCAGGGTGAGCGCGTAATCCGGCCGATGAATGCGTCTGCGAGCTCGAAGATCCGCGTCTTGCGAGCATCGTCGAGTCGATCGAGGGTACGGGTCATCATCTTGCTGCGCGGGTTCTTCTCGAAGAACGCTCGGTGGTCGCGTACGAACGACCAGTACAGACCGTCGACCACTTCGCACCATTCGCCCTTTGGGTAGTCGCCCATCTTGCGAAGGTAGCTCGAGGCGCAAATATACGGTTTCGTCGTGAACGCTCCACCTTCGCTGAAGAGAGCCATCCCGTAGACGTTGGGAGCCATCACCCAGTCCGCGGAGTCGATGAACATCTCCATGAACCAGCTGTAGGCTTCGCTCGGCTCGACCCTGCACAGAAGCATCATGTTCCCGAGCACCATCAGCCGTTCGATGTGGTGATTGTAGCCGCGGGCTCGTGCACGGCGGATCGCATCATCGAGCGGCGGAATGTCGGTCGTACCCTCGTACCAGTGCTTGGTGAGCCGAGCGTGATGGTTCCAGAAGTTCTGTTCCCAGTGCCCCTGGGGCAGCGTATGCCAAACCCCGCGAACGAACTCGCGCCAACCGATCACTTGCCGGACGAAGCCCTCGAGAGAATTGGTTCGCACCCCGTCGCTCTCTGCCTTCTGAAGGACAAGGTCGAGCACGCGCCGTGGCGTCAACAATCCATGGTTCAGAAGAGCGCTGAGCACGGAATGAAACAGGAACGGATGCTCTTTGCTGAGCGCGTCTTCATAGTCCCCGAAGAGCTCGAAGCGCTCGTCGAGAAATGCCCGCAGCGCGGCCTCTGCCCCTTGCTCGGTGGTCGGAAGCCAAAACTCGCTCGGGTCCCCGGGGTGCTCGGCGAACGTTTTCTTCACCAGCTCGACGACATCACGCGTGTGGCCGGTCCAGGATGGCTTCGGAAGAGGCGGAGGCACCAAGCCCTTCGGAAGCTTCTTACGGTTCTCCTCGTCGTAGCTCCACTTGCCCCCCAGCGGGTTGCCCTTGGAGTCGACCAGGATTCCCATCCGCTTCCGCTGCCAGCGGTAGAAGTCGGCCATGAACAGGCGCTTGTGACTCTTTCGATATTCTTCGAAGGTCGCGTGATTCGTGACGAACATCGGGCTCTCGAATGCTCGCCGAACGATGCCGCGCCCGGCGCAGAGCGACTCGAGACGTGCCTCCATCGACGGGGACTCGGTCTCGAAATGAACTAGCTCGTCGTAGGGATGCTCGGAGAGATGCGCGGCAAGCAAGGCAGAGAACGATCGGTCGCCGGCCTCCTCGAGCTTTGTGTAGAAGACGCGATGACCCGCCTCGCAGAGCCGGTCAGCTTTCGAACGCATGGCGCTCAGAACGAGGACGAGCTTCTGGGAGTGCGCCGGGTAGCGCCGACACATATGGCCGGACTCCGCCATGAAGATCGCGTGAGGGTCGGTCTGTGCAATGCAGTCGTTTGCAAAGAGCTGGTTTCCAAAGAGGACCAGAAGGCGTTTTGGCGTGCGGAGACTCATGTTCGATCAGCTCGTCTAACTCCGCGAAAGCGTTTCCATCGCTCAAAGATGAAGTCTTGACCAAGAAGATCTAGCCGACGTTGGCGGGTGCATCGAGGGCGGCTTCGGGCGTGCTGGGCGGTGCTCCGCGTGTCGAATACTTCACCGGTCCATCCGCAAAGCGCTCTGGTGGTGAGCGCGAGCAGTCGATAGAGCTCCTGCACGAGGCGGGGGAGCACCCCGCGGACATCGGTGACGACCTGGTGCGAGTGGGGGCTCATCAGGCAACCGGCGTGCACGACGACACCGAAGCGCTGTGCTGCCAGAGCGAGGCAATATCAGTAGCATTGCTCGAGCTCGCGCACTTGGTCGGGACTGAGGAGGAAGTAGCATCGGGTGGTGCGACGCGACAGCGCCCAGGTCGTGCCGGGCTCGATGGTGCGTCCTCGATTCATTCCCGTGACGGGAGCGAAAAGCGTGTCGGCATTGGGCAGCGCTTCTCTCTGTGGATTGCTGCCAATGACAACACAACAGGGTTGCGGTCGACCCGAGATCGCCCGCGGCCGCCAGCCCACGAGAACCCAAAGCAATCCCGGAGCACACGGCCCGTTGACATTTCACTAAGTGCAGATAGCTACGTATCTAAGAATCAATCGCAGGTAAGAATTCATCGTGAAACTCCAAGACGCAGAAATCGAGAGGCGCCTCGAGCAGTTCAAGGCTGCCGCCCGGAGCGGGGGGGTCAAGCTCACCCACCAGCGCCTCGAAATCTTCCAGGCGGTCGCATCGAGCCTTGATCACCCGAGCGCCGAAGCTGTGCACCGGGCAGTGCAGGTGACCACGCCCACCGTGTCGCTCGACACGGTCTACCGAACGCTGCGGTTGCTCACCGATCTAGGCCTCCTGACCACGCTCGGTCCGCGACAAGACAGCGTGCGCTTCGACGCCAATCTGGAGAGCCACCACCACTACGTCTGTACGCGCTGCGGTCTCGTGCGGGACTTCGAGAACGATGACCTCAACGCGCTGGAGATCCCGGACACGGTGAATCGCTTCGGCCAGGTCGTGAGCACCCACGTCGAGGTCCGAGGCATCTGCGACCGATGCGCCGAGGAATCGCCCTGGAGCCAGCCATCCAAAGACGACAAGCCGCCGCGCGGCAACAGGAGGAGCAAGTCATGAGTGACGCGAAGAAGGAGACTACCGGGCCCAGCGGAGGCGACCCGGGCAAGTGCCCTGTCATGCACCGGGCTAACACGATGGTTGGCACCTCGACCATGGAATGGTGGCCCAAGGCGCTGAACCTGGACATCCTCCATCAGCACGACCGCAAGACCAACCCCATGGGCGCTGACTTCACCTACCGCGAGGAGCTGAAGAAGCTCGACGTCGACGCGCTAAAGAAGGATCTGTATGCGCTGATGACGGACAGCCAGGCATGGTGGCCCGCGGACTGGGGGCACTACGGCGGCCTCATGATCCGCATGGCCTGGCATTCAGCTGGGACCTACCGCATCGCCGACGGGCGTGGCGGTGGCGGCACCGGCAACCAACGGTTCGCTCCGATCAACTCCTGGCCGGACAACGTCAACCTCGACAAGGCGCGGCGACTGCTCTGGCCGATCAAGAAGAAGTACGGAAACCGGGTCAGTTGGGCCGATCTGATCATCCTGGCCGGCACGATCGCCTACGAGTCGATGGGCTTGAAGACCTTCGGCTTCGCGTTTGGTCGCGAGGACATCTGGCATCCCGAGAAGGACACTTATTGGGGCTCCGAGAAGGAGTGGCTCGCCTCGACCCGCTACGACGGTGAGGATCGCGAGACGCTCGAGAATCCTCTCGCCGCGGTCCAGATGGGTCTCATCTACGTCAACCCCGAGGGTGTGGGCGGCAAGCCGGACCCGCTCCGCACGGCCCAGGACGTGCGGCTCACGTTCGCGCGCATGGCGATGAATGACGAGGAGACGGTCGCGCTCACTGCAGGCGGTCACACCGTCGGCAAGTGCCACGGCAACGGGGACGCGAGCGCCCTCGGACCGAGCCCGGAAGCGGCCGAGCTCGCCGAGCAGGGTCTTGGGTGGCGCAATCCCAAGGGCAAGGGCTTCGGGCGCGACACCGTTTCGAGCGGCCTCGAGGGCGCCTGGACGACCCACCCCACGCGTTGGGACAACGGCTACTTCCGCATGCTCTTCACCTACGAGTGGGATCTGAAGAAGAGCCCCGCCGGCGCCTGGCAATGGGAGCCCGTGAACATCGAGGAAGAGGACAAGCCCGTCGACGTCGAGGATCCGTCCATCCGCTACAACCCGATCATGACCGACGCCGACATGGCGATGGTCAAGGATCCGGCTTACCGGAAGATCTCGGAGCGCTTCTACAAGGATCCGGCCTACTTCTCCGAGGTCTTCGCGCGCGCCTGGTTCAAGCTCACGCACCGCGACATGGGTCCGAAGGCTCGCTACCTCGGTCCCGACGTGCCGAAGGAAGACCTGATTTGGCAGGACCCGGTTCCCGCGGGCAAGACCGACTACGATGTGGAGGCCGTCAAGGCGAAGATTGCGGCCAGCGGTCTGACGACCGGCGAGATGGTCGCCACCGCCTGGGACAGCGCCCGAACCTTCCGCGGCTCGGACATGCGCGGCGGCGCGAACGGCGCACGGATCCGTCTGGCGCCTCAGAAGAACTGGGAAGGCAACGAGCCGGAGCGACTCGCCAAGGTCCTCGGCTCGCTCGAAGGCATCGCCGCGGATTCGGGCGCGAGCATGGCGGACGTGATCGTCCTCGCGGGCAACGTCGGCGTAGAGCAGGCGGCCAAGGCTGCCGGCTTCGTGATCACCGTGCCGTTCGCACCGGGTCGCGGTGACGCGACCGAAGAGATGACCGACGCCGAATCCTTTGCGCCGCTAGAGCCGGTGCACGACGGTTACCGCAACTGGCTCAAGAAGGACTACGTGGTCAGCGCTGAAGAGCTGATGCTCGATCGCACCCAGCTCATGGGCCTCAGCGCACCCGAGATGACCGTCCTCGTCGGAGGCATGCGCGTCCTCGGCACCAATTGCGGCGGCACGAAGCACGGCGTATTCACGGATCGGGTCGGCGTCCTCACCAACGACTTCTTCGTCAACCTGACCGACATGCGCTACTCATGGACGCCGGCCGGAGACGGTCTCTACGAGGTTCGCGAGCGCGGCACGGGCACCGTGAAGTGGACTGCCACGCGCGTCGATCTCGTGTTCGGGTCCAATTCGATCCTTCGCGCGTATGCCGAGCTCTATGCGCAGGACGACAGCAAGCAGAAGTTCGTCGAGGACTTCGTCGCAGCATGGACGAAGGTCATGAACGCGGACCGGTTCGACCTGGCCGGTCTGGCCTGAAGCCCGCCCGGTCGCGTCGTCCGCGACCTCGCCTCGCCGAGATCAGGGTTCAGGCTTCAAGGGGATTCCGGTCTCGTAGGAGTACTCTCCGGCGAGGCGCCAGGTATCCTCGGGGATGACGTCTCCGGGGCAGCGCTCCGCCCGCACCTGCCGGCTCCTGTCGAAGACCTGCTTGACCTAGGACCGCTCGACCCCGCCGCCGTATCCCGGCCTCAGGAGGTCGTTCCATCCCGCCGTCTTCCGATTGGAGACGATGATCGGGAGCCGGCGAATGGGAATGTGTTGATGACGGTGTATCTCTCGCCCTCCTCCTTCAGCAGCAGTAGGTTGCAGCCTCCGGTCCCGAAGAAGATCGAGCCCATCAAGATCGCCAGCACTTCTTCGGTCCCGTCAGTGTTGAGGTCCACGCGACCGTAGGCGTATCGGGCCTCGCGGCCGCCCAGCTCCACGGCACCGCGCGTGTAGTCGGGCAATGCCGCGAGCAGGGCCGCCCCGAGCTCGACGACGCCTGGGCTTGTTGACTGCGCTCGACCTCGCAGGTCGAGCGATTGCACCGGCGCGTCGCTCCGGCTGTCGTCGGGGTCTTCTCGCGGTTCGGGACCCGAGCGGGGTAGCCAGACCGCGTTTGTTTTCCGGCCTCCTAGCCCATCGGGCTCATGTGGAGAGCCGAATTTCGGGGCACTAGCTTGCTATGTCGCGTGGGGAACCGCGCGGAGAGGGCCCTTGCTCTTACGCTCCCAATGGCAGAGGCCGATAGTCGAGCGGCGACGAACGCTCCACCCACGGCGCCAAGCGTCGTTGCCACCTCGAGCAGCATTCCAAGGCGAAGATTGGTGAATCCCTCCTTGACCTAAGTCGCGGCGGCACCGGACGAGGTGCCGATCACCGATACGAGGGAGGCGCCGATCGCATAGCGAATGTCCATGTGAAGACTCAGAACGATGAGCGGCACGATGATCACCCCTCCACCCATGCCGGTCAGCCATCCCACGAGGCCCGCGCCGAGGGCGCAGACAGCGAGCAGCAGGGACAACGCAAGCACGCTCATGGGCTAAAGTGGGCTCCATTCGCATTCGCCCTCACCGAAGATGTGACCCTGGGTGCCGAGCTGGGCGCGGACGAAGTCCCACGCGTTGTTGATCTCTAGAGGGCTGCCGGCTAGCACGTAGGTCGGGGCCGGAAAGAGCTTCGCGATGTTCGTTGCGGCCTCGAAGTCCGCCCGAGTGATCTCGCCGTCCGTGTCCCGTTCTTCACCAACCGTCCACATCCAACCGGCGAGCCGCTGAATCTGGGTCTCGTCTTCGGGGAACCCGTTGAAGAAGACATGGTCGCCGTGGATGGTGACCTCGGCGCTCGAGTTGGTCGTGACTGGGACGCCGGGCTCCGGCTCGGTTTCGAGCGCGCAGTCGGTGTAGACGGCCGGCGAGTTGGCTTCGATCAAGAAGTCGATCGTCTCGCCGTCCGACTCTCGGGTGAGGGTCCCGTCGATGATATAGCTCCAGCCGTTTTCCACCATGGCATCGATGTCGTCCTGGGCCACCGAGTTGATGTTGGTCACGCCTGCTTCGGGGGCCGGCGTTTCGAATCCAAACTCCGTGTACTGCCCAGTCGGAATGCCGTTGAAGGCGGTCAGCTCGGGTAGTGTGGAAGGCAGGCTCGTGAAGTCCGCGACGCCGACGTCGGGGCTGCTCTGCGGGTTGGCGCCTCCAACCTGATTCATGTCGACGAAGCCCACGGCGACGATGTAGCGATCGAACGTCACGCTGTAGCCATCTTCGATGCACTCGTCTTCGCACGCGTCAGTGCCATCGAGCCCTTCCGGGATGGTGTCCTCTGCTCCCAAGACGACGGATAGGTTGCCGTCACCGCCTCCTCCGTTGCCGCCGCCGCCGTCGTCGCCACAGCCCGCTGCGAGGGCAGCCGAGGCGATCGCGATGAGGATCATTTTCGTTCGTGCAGTGTTCATCTTGTTCTCCGTTCGCCTTTATCGGTTTGTCAATCTGCCCCCTCCGTGGTGGTCCACGTGAAGGTGGGAAGCTCGTTGAGGGTCATCGCGATGACCAGCGCGCTGTAGTCGGGGTCGTCCTGCGTCACGAGCACGTTCCCGGTGCCGTCGTCGAGCGCCGCGAGGCGCCCGAAGTCGACTGTTTGCCACCAGGCGTTCGGATTGAACGTGATCGTCAGGATGCGCGGGTCGGTCGTGATCTCTTCAAACGTCTCAACGCCGAACACCGTGGGTGTGCCACGGTTGAGGGCCAGGACGTCGACGTTGGCTTCGAACGCGTACGCTGCGGGGCACACCGACGCGTCCGGGCAGCAAGTGGCCGGGTCCGCCACGCAGGTTGCGGAGCCCGCGAACTGGGCGGAGTGGCCAAAAGGCACGTAGCTCGCGCTTTCCGAGCGCACCACCGCGGGTCCACCAGGCACGCCCTCGAGGGCTTCGGGCACGGGACTCGTCAGGAGCCACACGATGCCGTAGTCGAAAAAAGTCGAACGGACGATTCCAGTGGTGCCCTCGATGAGTCCGATCGGTTGGGGTGCCGGGTCGAGCCCGTCGAGCGTCGTGCCTTCGAGATACTCGGCAATCGCCACCCCGCAGCGTTCCGGCGACTGGCTGTCGGTGGCACAGAAGTAGATCGGGCCGAAGCCCAGCGTCGCCTGCGTGAGCGTGACCTCCCAGCCGTCTTTGGTGAACGTCTCGGGCGTGGTTCCAGCGCCTTCAAAGGGGATCTCGACGAAGGCGCCTTGGGTTTGACCGCAGGCGACGAGGAGCACGAGCACGGCGAGCGGGAGGAACCGCGTCATAGGCGAATCCCCAGCGTGAAAAAGAACGTGCGTGGCCGGCCTGCACTGAGGTGGCGCGCCGGCACCCGTGAAGGAGGGGACGCCGGGTCCCAGTCCGAGACGAAGACGAACTCGTTGCCCGCGTACTGGTTGTCGGCGAGGTTGAAGACCTGGAAGCCCAGCTCGAGGAACCACCAGGACAGGCGAGCGGAGAGGTCCACGAGCGAAAACGGTTCGGCGAACTGACCGAACGGGAGAGACCTGGACCCGAGGTAGGTGTAGCCGAGCCCGATGTGGCCGTGCAGCGGATACTTCCAAAGGTCGACGAGATCGTCACCGGCGCCGACGTCGAGCCGAATCACCCACGGCGGGACGAACGGAAGCAGGTCGCCCTCATCGAAGGGAGGCGTTGGGTTCTCGACCGTGGGTGGGGGCGGGCCTTCGAGAACGGCGTTCACGTAGGTGACCGAGAGCGCACCGACGAGCCAGGGCAACGGATTGGTGGTCGCATAGAAGACGAAGCCGGTGCGGCTCGTGGGTCCGATGTTCTCGAGCCGGCCCTCTGCCGCTTCGAAGAATACGTCGTTGTCGAGCCAGGTTCGGTAGCCGGTCAGCGTGAGCTTGAGCTGCTCCTCGGGGAAGAGCCGGAAACGAACCCCGAAGTCGACGGAGCGCACTTTACTGAACGGGGCGATTTCGCTGTCGCTCAGCGTGCGTGCCTGCGGCGAGCGGAACCCCTCGCCGTAGGACGCGATGATGTCGAACCATTCGGTGGGCTTGCCGGTCGCTGCGAGGCGTGGGCCCGCGACGATGCCGGCTGCCGTTCGCCGAAAGCCCTGGATGAAGTTTTCAGGTCGGAACGCCGGAATGCGGTTGCCGAGCCTGCTGTCGATGTCGAAGAACAATACATCGGCACGAACCCCGCCCTTGAGGTTGAAGTATTTGCTGAAGTCCCAGTCGAGGTCGACGAAGAGCCCGATGTCGGCCTGCACGATGTTGGCGTCGACGCGCTCATCCCAGGTTTGGTTTGCCGGGGCCTCGAGAAGGTTCTGCTGCTGTGGATTGATGAGGTCGACGCGCGCCGAGGTGCCTATCTCGATGGTGCCCTTGGCGTACTCGGAAGGCTCAAAGCGTGCGGTGCGGTGCCGGGCCTTCCCGCCGAGCACGATGCGGCGGTCGCGCTGCTCGATGAGATCGCCGCGGCCGAAGAAGTTCGGAGATGCGCGTGAGGTCTGGAGAAAACCGGTGAAGTTCTGCTGGATGCGAAAATCGAGGAGCTGGACGTAGACGTCGTAGCTGGTGTTCTTGCGGTTTTCGCCACGGTGCTCGCCGTGGACGCCGAGGATGCCGCCCGCGTTGAACGTGTTTTGCGCGCGCGCGGTCGGGTAGGGGTAGACGTCGTAGAAGCCGACGGTCCCGTCGGCAATGTCGTCGGCTCGAAGTACGCCAGCCGAGTTGTAGCGCGCGCCCCAGAAGGCTCCGTGGACCCGGTGGCGCCACTCCTCTTTGCCGAAGCCAATTTGGAACATCGCCGAGCCGTCGAGGCCATCGCGGTTCTGCCCGAATCCATCGGAGCGTCGGAGCTGAAAGGCGCCGAAGGTGTCCGGGTCCTTGCCCTTGGGTGCGAAGATCGCGACCTGTCGAAATGTCTTGAACGAGCCGAACTCGCTCTTGGCGTAGACCCCGCGCTGCTCGACGCCCATGTCGAACTTGACAGTGCCGGCGACGGCGAAATCACCCTGCTCCGGGTCGTACACGCCTTCGATCACGCGTAGCTCGCGTACGGCTTCGGGCACGATGAAGTTGATGTAGGCGTAGCCTTGCCCATGAATGTTCGAGGGCTGATTCAGGGGAACATCGCCCAGCTTGAGCTCGATGTCCTGGCCGTGCTCCGAGTCGAAACCGCGCAGATAGAGGAAGCCGCCGGCCGCGTCACCTTCGACGTTGGCGACGTAGAGGCCGGGCGCTCGGGCAAGTAGATCATTGGCGGTCTGGGCCGGCGCGGCGTCTAGTACCTTGCGGTCGATCGTGAAGTCCGCGGCGCCTCGGTCTTGGGCCCGAAGCTTCTCAGGATCGACCTCGGCCGTGGTGCTGAATCCAGCCTTTGGTTTCGGCTCCTCTTCAGCAGCGGTGGCAGGGGAGACAGCTGCAGGAACGTTCGGTGAGGGCGGGGTATCCACCACGTGCGGAGCTTGTTGGGGCTCGTGGGTCTCGCCCTCGTGTGGCACTCTCGCGGATGTCGGCTCGAAATGGACGGCGACCCGTACTCGGCTGGATACGGGCACGTCACCCCGCGTTGCCGGCTCGAATGTCCATCCCTTCACGGCGCGCACCGCCTCCGCGTCGAACTCCGTCCCCGCCGAGTGCTCGACGACGATGTCGGTCACCGCTCCGGTTGCGGTGACCGTAATGCGAAGGATCACGGTCGGATGGAGCCCCTGTTCCTCTCGACCGGCAGGGTATCGCGGAGGTGGAGCCTCGAGGAGGTGGGGAGGGTGGAGGTCCGTGGAGGCTTCGGCTCCAGCGTCCGCGTCGGCGCTCGCTTCCAGATCGACTCCAGCGTCTGCTTCCTGTGCCCGCACCGGTGCGCCTGCAACGAGGGCGATTGCCCCAAGCAGCACGATCGACGCATTTTCGAATCCAATCCGTTTCACTCGCAACCCATGTGTCCCTGCCATCACGTGACGTGCCTGCGCGGCCCGCCAAGAAGGGCCAGCTCGTCTCCAAAGCGGCGGCTCAGGCGGGGGGCGAGGTCTTGGGGGCGACCCGGAAGCGCGCGCCTATGCCCGGCGGACGATCGCGTACCACCGGCGCAAGCGTTTGCTCTTCGTGAAGAGACCCGACGGCAACGCCGGCGTGGTCGATGTCGAGACTGGCTTCTCGCCGGTTGGCGTTGAGCGCGCAATGCTCGTGTTCACCGGCTTCAGCCGGCCGTCGGTCCGCGAGCGTTCCGGCGCGGGCACCGCTCGAAGGCCTCGGGGTCGCGAGGTGATGAACCTCGGTGCCGTGAACGATCTCTCCATGCTCTGCGCAACGTCCATGCTCGACGAGCATCAGATGGCCGCTCCGAGATCCTACGAACAACAATGCCGCCAGGGTCAGGTGGGCGCAAAATCGCAGAATCACGGGTGATTGAGCGGTTGAAAAGCAAGCGTCGGACATCGGCGAGTTGGGACTATACCCGAACCGCGACCTCGATCAAATCACAGGGGTGGAGCGAGAACGCGGTTGCGTCCCGTGCGAATGTTGCTGCTGCGTTCGGGAGCATTCTGGAATCACGGCGGCGCATTTGCGACGGCGTGGATAACACTCACGGATTGGTGAGCGGCAGGCGGTCCGCACATGCGACAGGGCTGATCTCGGGTTGCTTTCATTTGTCCGACGAGCATGGCGCCAGGCCGTCGTGAGGCAGTCCAGGACTCGATTCGCTTGGTCGAAGTACACCTCGTCCGGCGTTTATCTGACGAAGGCGTGATGCGGCATTTGGGTGTTGCGCTCTTTGACGTAGAAATCGATTAGCTGCCCAGGCTGAGTGAGGCTCTCGAGCAGAGGCTTCCCAGCCTGCTTTTGGATTTCGCATCTCGTCGTGGGCGCGAGCCGTCTCACAAGGCGCCACGACAAGATCCGGCGCGAGAACTTGTCGATGACGACATGCAGGTAGCATTTCGTGTCATCGACAAGTCGGATCACCGTCAGGTCGATATGCCAATACTCGTTCGGATGCGTCACGCGAATGCCGGTCATTGGCTTTTCAGGGTGCACGCGGCGACGCGGTCGTCGCCAACCACGCTGCCGGACGAGCTTGGCCGCGGTCGACCGCACCCAGACTCTGGCCTTGGCTGTCCCGTCAGGCAGGCGCTGTTGATCGACGCGAAACCCCGAGAGCTTGAGGAGCACTACCACAAGCCGAATGATGGCGGTCTGCCGCTCGGTGCGAAGGTGCTGAAAGATCGCTGGGTTCCCTGTCTGGCAGACAATCTCTCGGATGCGATGGTCGTAGCTACGACGGCTTCGGAGGAGCTGCGGCATAGCTCCGTGTCTGGGACACTCGGGTGGTCCGAGCTAGCTCGGGTTCCGGAGGCAGCCAGAGGGCGATTTGATCTCTTGATTACAGCGGTGCCGCTGTTGCGAACAGAGTCTTGCAAATGTCTGTGGTCGCAGCAGCGATGGGCTAAGAGAGCTTCCCGGACATCGAAAGTAGACGGATAAGGCGTACCACGCGATTCGGACCGCGAATACGGGAGACAAAGGCGGTCTCGGGTGCTCCGCAAGTCGACATGAGGTCTACTTCTGCGCAGTTGACCACACCAAGGGCGCTCTGGCGTTCCTGCCCGGTTTGCATAGGTATGGACCCCGGGTCGACGCAGACCGCGGGGTGCCGTTCTCAGGGCCGGCTCTGCTTCGCCGCATCGAAGGGATTGAATCTCTTTCGTTTGTTCTTTCCGGGCTCGGACTCGGGCGGTGGGGCCCCTGTATCCTCTGTGTCCGGCAGCTCTTCGTCTATTGACGGCATGTTGCCCATTCCCTCCATGCCTACGATGCTCGTACTCATCGACTTCACCCGGATCTGCACTCTCCATTCGGGCTCCCAAGCGATCTTCGGGTCCTTCGGCCGGGGCGGGTACGCCAGATCGAGCTCCGTGCCATAGGCGATCGCGCGCAACATGCTGCCCTCGCCGGCGGCCTCCTTCGGCACCGCGCACCGGGTCGTCGATGGTGGCAGCAGCACCTTGTCCTTGAGCCAGGTGTCCACCGCGACGTTGGTCTGGTAGTCGAACAACCCAAACCCGCTCTCGGGGAGCTCACTCGAGGTCCAGATCACCATCCCCTCCTTGCCGCCGGGCAACGGGCCCATGGTTCCGAGGAAGTATGCACGCGTATGAGGCACTGCCTGCCACTCAAACGCAAGCGCGCTGCCGGCGTCGCTCTGCTGAACCTCCATGGGCGCCATGATGTCTTGCGCAGCAGGGATCGTGAACTTGAGGCTCTCGGGAACGCCCGCGGCAACGAACGCGTGCTCGCCAGCGATCGACGCACGTTCCCCGAGCGCGCGCTTGTCTTGGCGGCTCGGCCAAATCGGCCGGCCCGCGGCTGCATGCGCACCACGCTGGGTGGCCCGACGCGACTCGAAGAACTTCGCCATGTCGCGGACTGTGGCGGTGCCGAGGTCCACGACCTTGGGTTGGCCGGGCCTGACGGTTTTGGAGCAGCCCCAGTACATCACGAGCTTGCCCTTGGGCTTCTGGTAGTCCCATTCCGCAGGCTCGTCATCGGACTTCGGGGCGGGTTTGGGTTTCTCCGGCGTCTGGAGCTTGAGCGTCGGCGCGAGACCGGTGGCCGCCGGCACCTTCTGCAAGGCCTCGGTCAGTTTGGCGTTGCCGCTGGTGTAGAGGGTCACGTCCATCCACCGACCACCTGGCCCATGTTCGGTGTAGCCGAACTCGGCCTTGCCACCTCGCCCACCACCCATGGCAGCGCCAAGCGTCTGGTTCATCATGTCCGCGCCACCCATCCCCATACCGGAGAAGGTTGCGACGTCGATCCAGGCTTTGGCGATCGGCGGCTTGACGACCTGCTTGGGCGCCGCCTGCGCCAGGACCAACCCCGAAACGAATGCGACCGTAGCCGCAACTAAGAGCACACCCGATACGCGTGGCATCATGGCAAACCTCCTGACGAACGGCCCGTATTAGGCTCTCATGATCCCGCAAGAGCTCGGCCACTGCAACCGGTTTTCAGCAGCGCCCCGTGGCGTTCCTGCCCTAACGAGCATCGTGTCGGTTTAGGGCCGAAAGCGGAAGCAAGGGACTCCAAGCTTGGTCTCGAAGGCGCGCGCGAAGCCAAGGGATGAGCCCGCCCTCGAGCATGCTTCGCGCTGGCGGCGAGACAGCCTGTGTTGGAGGCGGAGGGGCTTTCCGTCAGCTCCGCGTCGTCGATGAAGTCGAGCGGCACCACGCCGAAGTTGACGAGGTTCTGCCAGTGGATGGGAGCGAGGCTGTTCATGATGACGACCGAGAGGCCGAGGAACCGCGGTGTGAGGGCGACCTGCTCGCGGCTCGAGCCTTGCCCGTAAATTGGTTCCGCCCAGCACTGCATGATGCCCCAGTCGTTCCTCAAGACTTCGTCCGTCGCGATGATCGCGAAGGCGACCAAGCGGACAGAGCTCGGATCCTTACGTGCGTTGCCGACGGCTCGAAATGCGCGGTCTTTGGACCGGGCCTTTGCAGGTCTTGGTTGCACCGCCCGCCCGCCCGCCCCCTTCGCTCTGCTTCCCCGGCAGCACTTGCGTCTTTCGGGTACGCTTGAACTCTCCCGAGGCTGCGTGCGAACCACACATCGATGACTTAACCCCGCAAGACCAGGAGCTACACCTTGATTGGTGCCGCGGCCCTGATGGCCGGGCTTTGGCCGGTGATGATCGCATTGCTCAGCTTGAGCTCGATGGGCTAAGAGAGCTCCCGCGTCTTTCATTGCGAGGATGTCCCTCAAGCGGCCTGCGCCGCTCAGTTTCGTGCCCACGACGCGATGGCCCGCACGTTTGAGTTGTCGAACGATGACTTTTGCAGAGGTCGTCTGCCCGCGGACATGGACGTCCCAACGATGACGATTGTCGGAGCTCCATAGTGTTGTGCCTTTGTCGGAGCTCGCGCAAAATCCTGCATCCGGACTTTCGTGCCATTGCGCATTGCATGGCGGGCGTAGTCGATCCGCATCGGCGATGCGAGCATGCGGGACACGGAGGTGAGTCGGCCGAGGAGGCCCCCCACTGAGGAGATGCATACGCCCATCGGCGCTCATGGCCTCCCAGGAGCCGACGGCCTCGAGTGTGGCGAGACGTACTCCGAGCGCGCCTAGCACCATGTCGCGATTGACGGCCTCGACCATTCGACCAGTCGTCAGCTCAACACCCGAGAGACCGCCCCGCCGAATCGTGGCGGTGGCAACGACGTAGTCTCCCGCCTCCCACTGCTCCCGTGGCAATGGTCGCCGGTCGAAGCCAGCACGTTCGAAATCAGTAGTCCGGGTGAGCGAGCTGTGAAAGATCTTGTCGTTCATGAGATGGCCTCTTCGGTGCCCGCCTGGCACTGCACGGCCCAACCTAGCAGGGGCGAGGCTACCGATCGCGATGCCTGCGGCCATCGGCCTCGAGGCACTTGCGCACGGCACTCCGTACGATTAGCAGTCTCCTCGGGCATCTTGTCCGTTGAAGCCACAGGTCTCAACGGAATACGTCTAGAGCTCAGTTGGGCCGGAATCGAACATGGAGATGAACGCATCACCCGACGAAGTCTCGCCCCTATGGCACACCCTTCCTGTCGATGCGGTGATGTCCCATCTTCACTCCGCTCCTGAGGGCTTGGCCGCCATCGAAGTTGAGCGTCGACTCGCTCGATATGGCCCGAACGAGCTCGAGGCCGTCGATCGTGTGTCGCCTTGGGCCGTTCTGTTGGGACAATTCAAAAATGTCCTGATCATCATCCTGCTGATCGCGACCGCGATCTCCGCCTTCGTCGGACACGGCGTCGAGGCCATTGCCATCGCCGTGATCGTGCTCTTCGCCGTGGTGCTGGGCTTCGTACAGGAGTACCGAGCGGAACGCGCGATCGAGGCACTGAGGAGAATGGCCGCGCCCACCGTGACGGCGGTCCGCGACGGTCAGGAGATTCGGATTCCGGCACGCGAGCTCGTGCCAGGCGACCTCATTGTCTTGCACGCTGGCGACAAGGTAGCGGCCGACGCGCGGCTGATCGAGTCGGTCAATCTGCAACTGGAAGAAGCGGCGCTCACGGGCGAATCCGTGGCCGTGGCGAAGAACACCGAGCCGCTCGACGGCGAGGACCTGGCCCTCGGCGACCGCAGCAACATGGTTTTTGCTGGAACGATCGCCACCTACGGCCGGGGCCGAGCCCTCGTCGTCGAAACCGGCATGAATACCCAGTTCGGCCGGATTGCGACGATGTTGCAATCCGTCGAATCCGGCCAGACGCCTCTGCAGCAGAATCTGGACAAGGTCGGTCGCGTCCTGGCCCTAGCAGCCCTCGTCGTCGTGGCCGCGATCGTCGCCATGGGCGTGCTCCGTGGCCAACCGTTGCTGGAGATGTTCATCTTCGGGATCGCGCTGGCAGTTGCGGTCGTACCGGAGGCCTTGCCGGCGGTTGTCACCATTTCCTTGGCGATCGGCGTGCAGCGTATGGCAAAGCGAAACGCCCTGGTGCGCCGCCTCCCCGCCGTCGAAACCTTGGGGAGCACGTCGGTCATCTGCTCGGACAAGACTGGGACACTGACCAGGGACGAGATGACCGCTCGTAAGCTGTACACCCCCGGAAGAATGCTCACGATCTCCGGTAGCGGCTACGAGCCCGAGGGCGAGCTCTCAGTCGACGGCTCGGCTGTCGAGCCCTCTGCACGGGAGACGGAGTTGCTACGGGCGGCTGCGCTCGTTTCCGACGCACACCTCGTCCGCGACGAGGCGCACGGCGGCTGGCACATCAAGGGAGACCCCACCGAAGGCGCCTTGATCGTGGCGGCTGCGAAAGCCGGACTGCAAAAGGACGACCTCGACCTCCGATTCCCCCGCATTGGCGAGATCCCATTCACCTCTGAAACCAAACGGATGACGACCTTGCATTCCATGGAGAAGAGTCAGGTCGCATACGCCAAGGGCGCGCCCGAGACCATCCTCGATTCGTGCTCTCGGCAATGGACCGAGCAAGGCGAGGTGGCGCTGGGGGATGCGGAGCGAGGCGTAATTTTGGAAACGGTCCGACAGATGGCACGGGAGGCTCTTCGCGTCCTAGCCGTGGCCACCAAAGCAGACGCCGAGCTCGAAGACGCGGAGCGCGATATGACCTTCCTCGGCCTGGTGGGCATGATCGACCCACCGCGTCCCGAAGCCAAAGCCGCCATCGAGAGATGCGAGCAAGCTGGAATCAGAGTCGTGATGATCACGGGCGACCATCCGCTCACGGCTCAGGCCGTGGCTCGTGAGCTCGGTTTACTCAAGGCGGGGCGCACCGTAACTGGCGCGGAGCTCGAAAACATGAGCGACGAGGAGCTCGAGCGCGACGTCGAAACCATCGAAGTCTATTCCCGCGTCTCCCCGGCTCACAAGCTTCGGGTGGTCACCGTCCTACAAAGGCGCGGTCATATCGCCGCAATGACCGGCGACGGCGTGAACGACGCACCGGCTCTCAAAAAGGCGGACATCGGGATCGCCATGGGCATCACCGGAACCGACGTGAGCAAGGAAGCCGCCGCGATGACGCTGACCGACGATAACTTCGCATCGATTGTCGCGGCGGTGGAAGAAGGGCGAGGGATCTTCGAGAACATCAAGAAGTTCCTGATGTACCTCCTCTCCTCGAACGCCGGTGAGATCGGGCTCATGGCCGGCGCCGCGATCGCGGGTTTGCCGCTGCCTTTGACCGCCGTGCAGATCCTCTACGTCAACCTGGCGTCCGATGGCTTGCCTGCACTGGCACTGGCGGTCGATCCCCCCGAGGACGACCTGATGCAGCGGCCCCCGCGCGACGGTCGCACCGGAGTATTCACCCGCCCCGTCGTGATCTTGATGACCGTTGGAGGCCTTTGGTCCACAGTCGTGAATCTCTTCGTCTTCACTTGGGCCCTCCGGTCGGGTCGTGGCGTTGCTCAGGCCATGGCGATGACCTTCGTGTCACTGGTGTTGATCCAGTTCGTCAAGGCCTACAATTTCCGGTCGGACCGCCGGTCTATCTTGCATCGGCCACTTGCCAACAAGTGGCTGAACCTCGCCATCTTCTGGGAGCTGGGGCTGTTGCTTTTCATCGTGCTCTTTCCGCCGATGCACGAGATCTTTGGCACCTACGCATTCTCGCAAAGCGACTGGCTGATCGTCATCGGCGCAGCCCTGACCATTTCGCCGGTCTTGGAGCTGGCCAAGTGGTGCGAACGGCGCGGTTGGTTCGGAAAGCTGTCCTAACGGTTGCCTGGCAACACCCTCGTATGAACGCGACCTCGCATCGTGTAGTATTGTTGCTCGACTCGGCAATCGGAGCGGTTGCCGTGGCCCGCCTGAGCACAGGATGGTCGAGGTAGCATTCGATTCGAAGGCAACCCGCCGAAACCCAAAAAGGAGATCTGAGCCCATGCAGTTGAACCACATCATCGTTGCAACGGATTTCTCCGCGCACTCCGACACAGCACTCCGTCACGGAATACGTATTGCGCGTGCTACCGGGGCTGAGCTTCGCATCATCCACGTCGTGGAAACCCCTGCGGATGAGGAGGGGCTAGAGTCGGCGCGGCCTGCAGTAGAGCATTGGCACGACGACGGCCAGGGTCGATTGGCACAGGCAATCGAGCCGTACGCAAGCGAGGACGTTGATATTGCCCAAGAGGTCGTCGATGCCCCATCCACCGCGGAGGGACTCGAACTGATCATCGATGCGCGGCCCGCGGACTTGGTTATCGTAGGCAGTACGGGACTGACCGGGATCAAGCAGACCTTGCTCGGCAGCACCGCCCAGAAAGTTCTGCGCACCGTGCAAACGCACATCATGGTTGCGCGAGGCGAGCCTCCTCCTGCTAGTGGGTACAAGCGCATTCTGATCCCGACAGATTTCTCCGGGCCCGCCGAGAAAGCTCTGGAGCTGGCCGTGGTGCTGGCAGCGCCCGATGCACAGTTCGACGTCGTTCACTTTTGGCGTGTTCCCGAAGCCACACGTGGAGACGAGTACTCCGACTTGGTGATCGACACCGTTGCCGCTTCCGTGAAGAAGCGCGGCCGAAAGCTGATTGAGTCCTTTCAAGGACAGGTAGCGAACGCTACGTTCCACTCGGTTCAAGCATCCCCTCAGCACGGCCTCGCAGAGAAACTAGATGAAGTCGACTATGACCTCGTCGTCGTCGGAAGCGCTGGGCGCTCGAAGCTGAGGCGTTGGCTTCTGGGAAGCGTGGCGGAACACACCGCCCGAATTGCGCCTTGCGCTGTCGCGGTGGCCAGGCCGGATTCCTGAAGCGGCCGAGAGAATCAATTCATCCCTGCTCACGAAGGCCGAACCTTGTCCGGTCGATCGATCTGTGGGACCTGAAGCGCAATGAACGCATGGACCATCCTTCAGGCCGCGGGAGTGGATTGACGAGGCGCTCCATGCGACAGGCGCTGCGACGCTGAGGCGCAGACGGCTACCGGGGGAGCCAGTGGTGTGGCTCGTGCTCGGTATGGCGCTGTTCAAGGACCGGTCGATCACGGACGTGGTGAACAAGCTCGACCTGGCGTTGCCCGGCTCGAGTCACGTGACGGTGGCTCCGAGCGCTATTTCGCAGGCTCGAGCGCGGCTGGGCCAAGAGCCTGTCCGGTGGCTGTTTGAGCAGTGCGCCAACAGGCTAATGAGAACCGCAAACAAACGCGGTCCGAGTGCTTTGTTCGCATCGCCTCAGCGCACGACGGGCACAAGCAAGTGCGAGTCGTACTGCGCGCCGGTGTAGATCGAATGGGTGCCCCGGTTGACGTCGTCCGAGTGGTTGTGGGCGAGTGATGGATGCTCGAAGAGGTCCTGACCTTGAACGACGACCCGCAGCGACTCTCCTGCGCGGAAGAGCGTGCTGCTCGGGAGAATCTCGACCTCGACCGGAACGATCTCATTCGGGGTGAGCGGCTGCGGGTTGTCATGGGACAGCCAGGGCTGCCACGGCGTCGAACGGTCCGGGTCGAGCGCCCGCTCCGACACGCGTAGCCAGCCGAGCGCCGCCGGAGCCCGTGCGTAGCCAGCCTTGGCGTGGAAGTAGACCTCCTGCCCCTGCGCGTTCAGCTTCTCGATGCCGACGAAGAGGTCCATGTCGGTCCCCTCGGTCGTGGAGACCCATAGCTTTAGCTTCATGTTTCCGGTGACCTCGGTGTCCTCGTCGAAGGTGAGGGTAAACGTCGCGGCGTCGGAGAGCGGGGAGTAGTCCGCCACGGCCGTGTCCGAAGGCAACTCCTCGCCGAGCGCGCCGGACGCGCTGTCCAGATACAGCTCGCGGTACTCCGTGCGGGCAATCGGCCACTCGTCTTCATACCGCACCTGGTACTCGTTGAGGCTCTCGCGCACCTCGAGGCGGATGGACCGCACGTCATCCATCCCGTTGTCCTCGCCCTTGAGGAAGTGGTCGAAGAACTGTTTTTGCGCCGCAATCGCCTCGTCGCTATAGAAGACATGCCACTTCGCTCGCCCGTGGTTGAAGATCCACTTTTGCTCGGACTGGATCTGCTTGTAGGCCTCGAACGAGCCTCGTGTGTGCAGCCCGTGGTCCGACCAGGAAGCGCAGATCAGCGCCGGGGCTGTGACCTGGTCGAGCGCAATACCGACTCTCGGTAGGAACGGCAGAAGCGCTGGCATGTCTGGATGGAGGATTAGAAGAAGCTCGGCCGGAAGTGGG
Organism: uncultured delta proteobacterium; assembly: GCA_963699755.1. Lineage (GTDB taxonomy): Bacteria > Myxococcota_A > Polyangia > Polyangiales > Houyiibacteriaceae > SG8-38. The sequence continues at coordinate 51,278 of CAVOVB010000007.1, read as the reverse complement.
GGCGTATTCGCTAGGCCGTTCACACGATCGATCCAGAACTCGACGAACGCGGTCTCGGGGACACCTCCGTGATAGAGCACCTCCCGCACGGCGTCCGTCTGACCCTCCCAGGGCGCGATCGCTTTCAAGCTGGGCGGGTTGGCCGTCGCCGCGACCCACTGCGAGATCGCGAGGTACGACACGCCCAGGAGACCTACGTTGCCGTTGCTCCACTCCTGCGCCCCGGCCCACTCGATGGCGTCGTAGAAGTCCTCGCCATCCTCCGGGCTGAGCACGCTCGCCTCGCCCTCGGAGGCGAGGTACCCGCGCACGTCCAAGTAGACCACCGCGTAGCCGAGCGGCACCCAGGTGGCCGGGTCGGGCGCCTCCCATGACGTCCACTCGCTCACCTCGATGGTGCCGAACTCGAAGCCTGGCAGCTCCGCGTGCTCAATCGCCGCAGGATATTCGTCGGGCCCCCTGTCCTTCCCGTAGGCGGTCAGCATCATGATGACCGGGAAGGTGCCCTCGCTTGCCGGGCGGAAGACCTTGGCTGAAAGGCGCGTCCCGTCTCGAACAACCACGCCGACATCGTCCTCCACGATCACCTGGTCTCGAATGGCTTCGATGTCTCGGATGACCAGGGGTGGCCTGTCCTCGGGCGGAGTTTCGTCGCTGCCGGCGTCGCTACAGCCGAGCACGAATGACGCAGAGACTGCGAATATCGCGACCACGGCCGTTCGCAGCCTAGCGCGCGAAAAGGGAAAGCCCCTGCCGAGGGAGGGCTGTGACCCCACCAGCGAATGCACTTCTGAGATCTCGTTCATTGCCTTCTCCATCGCTCCGTTTGCGCTCCCAATGGGTGCTCGCATGGCCCCGAAAGGACAATTTCTAGGTTGATTGACCTAAATATATTGTTTTTGTAGTTAGATCAAGCTAAATCATTCGGGATGATGAACCACGCCTCCATCCGTCGGCCGCAGCGCCGCGCGCTCGAAACCCGTGCCCGATTGATCCAGAGCGCGATCGGGGAGTTCGCTGAAAAGGGCTTCGAGGGAGCCTCGACGGGAGAGATCGCCTCGCGGGCAGGCGTGGCCCAGTCCGCGGTCCCCTACCACTTTGGGACCAAGGACCTCCTCTGGAAGGCCGCAGGCGACGCGCTGTTCGAGCTCTTACGGGACCGACTCACCGCGCGGCTCGAGGGCCTGCAAGGCGTGGATGTAGTCACGACCGCGCGGTTGCTGCTCGCGGAGTTCGTCCGCTTCGCAGCGGATCACCCCGAGCTCCACCGATTCATGCTCCAAGAGGGAACCGGACCGAGCGAGCGCCTCGAGTGGCTCGTTGCGAAGCACATCGCTTCGATGGGCGCACTCCTCGCAGGAATGTTGCAAGGTATCGAGTCTGCCGGCGGTCCATCCCTCGGACCACCAAGCCATGTCTTCTACGTTCTCATCGGTGCAGTTTCCACGCCGTATGCCCTCGCCCCTCAGGTGAGCCTGACAACCGGCCAGGACCCGTTTTCAGAAGAGTACATCAAGACCCACACCGAGATGATCGTGCGCCTGTTCATTCCGGAGCAGCTAGGAGCCGTCGCATGAAGCTCGAAGAGGTCTCGACGCTTCTGGCGCCGGAAACCCTCCCCTACTCGAGTGGGGTCGAGCGGCTGCCCGACGGAGCTCTTCACGTGGCGGTGCTTACGCGCATGCCCGAAGTATCGCCAAAGATGTTTGGCTGGTGGTTCGGTGAGTACTTGCAGACCACCGAGCACTACAGGCATTGGCATCCGCGCGACCATGTGTGGATGCAGTGGGAGGACAAGACACCAGGAACTCACGTGGGGGCGAAGCACTTAGTGCATGAGTGCATCGGGGGACGCCTCCACAAGCTGCGGATCGCCTTCGTGTCTCCCGAAGACTTCTTTCACAGTGCACTGGCAGGCATGCCCGACGCAGTTGCGGTTTGTGGGCATGCGGGTTTTCTCGATCGACCGATCGACTTCGGGCACGTGGTGCACTTGGCTCTTCCGCGCCGCTGGGGGTGCGAGCTCCATAGCCGCTTTTGGCTTGGGCATGTTGCATCGAGAAACCGATTTTCCACGCTCGCGGCGGTCGCAAACATGCCTTGGGTTCGCCGCCGGCTCACACCGCTGTCCTTTGGCCGCGCTCTCGCGGTGCACTGCCACGAAGAGATGAGCACGCTTGCCGGGCTCTTGCCGAACTTGTACGCGAAGGAAATCAGTCGGGGCGAGTCTCGAACGCGGGTCGCTTGGGAAGGTGACGCAGGCTCATCGAGGCGAGGGCGCTGATGTGTTTGGCGACTTCTTCGACAGATGGTTTGCGTTCCTCGGCCACCACGTGCCGACGAAGGTGAGCATGCCGACTAGGGCGTTGGCGCAGATGGGCGCGGCCTTGGCGTCGTAGCCGGCTTCGTCGAGCACGGGAACAAACACGTCACCAACACGCTCGGCCAAGTCGGCCGCGCGACGAGCTCAGCGGGGAGTCTAGGCCCCCGCAGCGAATAAGCCGAAGGCGTTGAGCGCGGCATGCGGGGATTGGGGACATCTTCGATGTGATACGATCCCATGTCTTGCCCGGTCCTCATCGTGGTCCGAGCGCGTTGAATCGACTGTTCGACTGGATGCTCGAGCAGAAGCTGTTGGGCACCAAACCAGCGATTCCGAGGATTCCGAGACGCGCTACCGGTACGGCGCATCCGAAGGGGAAGCGCGAGACGGTGACGCTGATACCTGACAAAATGGACGCCATCGTGGCCCAGCTTCCCGAGCGGGGCGAGTACACCGTCGGTTCGATGTCCTCGTAGATACGCGCGCAGCGTTTACAGAGGACTCGGTGCGGAAGAGAGGACTCGAACCTCCACGGGTGATACCTCACTAGATCCTTAGCCGACACCGAGCCTTCGGGATCATTGAATTTGTTCGAGAAAGAAGGGTCAGCAGACGTCGGAAAAAGCCACCAAACGACCCTTTTGGGACACGGTGTCCCGGCTGCGCACTCGCAAATCGTAGGAGTGGAGGAGCTTCGGAAGGCGGCTCGGGGGCTCGTGCTGCGGGCCGCGGACGGAGACGACGTTCCGATCGAAGCACTGCGGGAGTTCGCTGCGCTCACGTTGCAGTGCGAGCTCGTTCAGTTGGCGCAGCGTCTGCAAGACGCACCACCTGAGTTTTCCGTGCGTCGGGCGATGGAGCTTGCGAGCTTGGCTCTCACGCTCTCAGCGAAGCCACACGCCGCCGGCGCACCCGAGGCTGTGGCACGCAACCGCGACCTCTCCGAAGGGAAGGGGCCCACGAAGTGACGGGCAGTCGCGCCTGCAAGCCAAAGTCCCATGTGATCTCGGTTCGGATCGACGAAGATGATCTTGCTCGCCTGGATGCGCTGGCTCACCAGACCAGCTGCTCCCGCGGCGCGGTCATCCGCTCCTGTCTCCGAGGCGCGCGCTTGAAGAGCACGATCGACGCTCAAGCACTCATAGAAGTCTCCCGGGTCCATGCCAACCTCAGCCGCATCGGTGGGCTACTCAAGTTCGCCACTCGTGACGGCGTTTCGGACCGGTCGACTTCTCATCGACTGAACCTCGAGCTGATTGATTCGGTCATGGACGTCCGCCGCGCGGTGAATCGTCTGGCAGGGCAGCGGTGATCGTCCGGCATCAAAGGGAATCAATGTCGAACCGCGGGTTCCGGCACCTGGCGCGCTACATCCGGGGGCGAGAGGCTGAGCCACGCGCCACGTGGTTCCTCTCAGCGAACCTTCCCGGCGTCACCGGGCGCGACGACCTCGAGCTCGCCTGCAAGCTCGTCGACGCCATCCAAGCGCAGAACACCCGCGCCGGAAGCAAGCGCACGTATCACTTGCTCATCTCACTTCACCCCGATGATCGGAGCCTCGAACGAAAAGAGCTTCAGCAGATTGTGGAAAGGCTCGTGGATACGCTGGGGTTCTCCGAACACCAGTACATCGCAGCGCGTCACAGCGACACCGATCACGAGCACATCCACGTCGCGATCAACAAGATCCATCCAGAGACCTTTCGGATTCACTCGCCTGCCTGGGACCACCAAGAGCTCTTCACCGGGGCTCGGGCCCTCGAGCGGGAGCTCGGCCTGACGCCCCTTCGGTCGAGGGCGCGCGAGCGCGAGAGGGTCCCGCAACGAGCCGCAGATTGCGAAGCCCACCATGGTGTCGACAGCTTCGCGCGCTGGGCCCGAGAAAAGCTTCGGCCTGCTTTGGAGACAACCGAGCTACGAAGCTGGGAAGACGTTCACGCCATCTGTGGCCGTTACGGCGTCGCGATTCGGCCACACGGCAACGGGCTGGTATTCGAGGATGCAGAGCGCGGCGTTCGTGTGATGGCCTCGTTTGTGGCTCGAGAGTTGAGCAAGGCGCAGCTCTGCAAACGGCTCGGAGCGTTCCAGCCGGCATCGGAACGACAGCGGGAAGTCGCACACCAAGCGCCCCATCGGTACTCGCCGATGCCGGCTCGGGCGCCCCAGAGCCTGTGGAAGGAGTACGAACAGAGCCTCGAGCGAGCGCGCACGCAGCGCCTGGAGGCATGGAGCAGCTATCGCAACTCTGCCTTTCGCGGGCGGGAACAGCTCAAGCGAAAGTATCACCTTCAGCGGAGCGTCATCGCCGCACTACCCGTGGCCGGGCGCGACCGAAAACAGCTCCGACGACAACTCGCGTTTCAACAAACCATCGAAACCCGAGCCCTCAAGCGAAAGCTCGCGATCCAACGCTCGGCGATTCAAAAGACCTGGCATCCAGGCACCTGGCGCCATTTCTTCGCCAGCCGCGCCGCCGAGCGCGACGCTCGCGCGATTCCCCTTCTACATCGACGAAAGCGGGAACGCGACCGGTCCAGCGAGGAAAGGGAGTTGTGAGATTCAGCGAGATGGAGTGGAAATGCAGTTCGGCGCTCCAAAAGCGAAACGAAGTGCGCTGCAAGTCGACATGACGAGCTAGTTCTGCGCAATTGAGCTCTCAACGTGAGCCCGATGGGCTAAGAGAGCGATGAGCGACTGACATTTCGCCGCCGGTACCGGATCCTTTAATCGAGACATTGGAAGAGGAGCCGATCATGACAGGTCATTCATATCTCGATTCCCACCCTCGTGAGGGGGAGCCTGGGCCCTGGGTCGGGTTCGTGCGACCGACTTGGCTGCTTCGCGCCTATCCGTTTCGCGCCTGGTAGGCTCGGCCAGGCCCGTGTTACATGAGGCTGGCATGGAACGAATCCTTCACTGTCGCCGCGCCCCATCGGAGTCCGGCAATGAGTTGTTGATGTATCTCTCGTTGGGGGCGCTCTTGGCCATGTTCTCGGTGGCGGGCTGCTCGAGCGAGTCTGGACCAGCTGACAACTATTTGATCGGTAGCGGCGCCGCGGACATCACAGGTCCAATCGTCGATCTCCAGTTATCGGGCTTCGTCCGCTCTACGCAAATTGCCAACGGGATTCAAACGCGGCTCACCGCGCGCGCGTTCATCTTCGGGGAGCTCGACCAGAGTCGGAGGCTCGTGTTCGTCGTCACCGAGCTGCTGGGTTCTTCGCATGAAGTTCGGCTGTCCGTGGTGGACAACCTTCGCGCGAAGTATGGGGACCTGTATTCGCTCGACAACGTCATCGTGAGCGCGACGCACACGCATTCAGCCCCGGGCGGGTATTCGCACGGAAGCGGCTTTAGCGAAGAGTTCTTTGACACGGTGGTGTCGGGGGTCACCGAAGCCATCGATCGGGCACATCAGAACCTCAAGCCCGGACACATTCTCATCGGTGAGCAGGAAGTCGAGGGGGCTGGGGCGCAGCGCTCGCTGCCCGCCTACATGCAGAACCCTGAGGAAGAACGCGCCCGCTACCAGCACGACACCGACCGCAACATGACGCTGCTCAAGCTCGTCCAGGAGGACGGTGCAGTCAGCGTGCTCAACTGGTTCGCGGTGCACCCGACCTCGCTCACATACAACAACAAGTTCGTGTCGGGCGATCACAAAGCGTTTGCGGCGCTCGAAATGGAGCGGCGGCTAGCCCAAAGTTCGGAAACACCGTTTGTTGCCGCGTTCGCCAACGCCAACTGCGGTGACGTGACATCCAACTTGAATCTCGACAACACGGGGCCCGGAACCGATGATCTAGACAGCGCTCGCATCATCGGAGAGAGGCAGCTCGACGCGGCGATGGCGCTCTTCGACTCCGTCTCTGAGCCGCTCTCGGGGCCGATCGATGTTCGGCTGACGGCCGTCGATATGGAGGATGTCGAGGTTTCCGACGCCTTCACGGGCGAAGGCCCTCAGCGGACTTGTCCCGCGGCCCAGGGATACGCGTTCGGTGCGGGGTCCACTGAAGACGGGGGCGGGAACCCGTTTTTCACGGAGGGCATGGTCGAGCAGGACGAGTGGATCGACGCGTTGGTGCAGGCGGCACTCGGCACGCCACCGCCAAGCGACGCGTTGCTCGCGTGTCACTCCCCGAAGCCCATCTTGTTCACGGGATCGCGGGATCCGGCGCCGATCGGCGTAGCCACGATCGGGCAGCTAGCGCTGGTGTTCTTGCCCGGAGAGATCACCACGATGGCGGGCCGTCGAATGCGCGACACCGTGCGGGCCGTTCTTGGTGACCGAAGCAAGCACGCTGTGATCGCGGCATACTCGAACGACTACACGGGGTACATCACGACCCCGGAGGAATACGATACCCAGCAGTATGAGGGGGGCCATACGATCTTCGGGAGATGGACCCTCCCCGCCTATCAGCAGGAAATCGACCGTGTGTCGCGCGCGCTCGCGTCGGATACCGCGGTCACGGATGGGGCTGACCAAGGCGACCTTCGCGGAATGGTTTCATCGGGGGTTCTCGGCAACGACTTTGACGCGCCGCCTGCCGGCGCATCGTTCGGCGACATCGTCGACGCACCGCAGGCTTCGTACGCCCAGGGTGACACGGTGTCAGTCTCTTTTTGGACCGGCCATCCCGGCAACGCCCTCCGCAAGACGTACATTGAGATTCAGAGGCGCGATGGCGACGAGTGGCGCACGATCGCCACGGAGAACGATTGGTTCGCCCGCGCAAGATGGACCCAAGCAAGCCGCGTCTTCCCACCTCTCGATCCATTCAATCCGTTCGCGCCGCCGCCGCCAACATCGACCGAAGCGTTTACGGTGCTCGTCATCTGGGAGATTCGACCGTCGACGGAGATCGGGACCTACCGAGTCCTCTTTCATGGGAGTGAGCGCTCCGAAGCGAGCGCTGAAACGCGCCTCTTTACGGCAGAGAGCCCGATCTTCGAGGTGACACGTCCATGAACTGGCCACGCGAGCTGCACAACCGGATGAAGATCCGACCGACGTTGCCCTAAGCGCAGCAAGGTTCGGGTGATTCCATTGTATTGTCGTGAGCTGCGGGCGCCGGCGAATCGTGGCGGGCCGCCAGCGGTTGGTGTTCTCATCGGGCAATTCTTCCCGGAAACGTGACGGTGCTTGTGGGCACGGTTTTCGCTCCCCCTGCAGCTATGACGCGACAACGCATCATCGAGCGGGGCACGACCTGGGCCCTCTCACGGCGTACCACCCGGCGCTACTTCCTCCTCAATCCCGACCAAGCTCGCGAGCTCGAGCAGTGCTACTGGTACTGCCTTGGCCTCGCCGCGCAGCGCTTCGACGTGCTCGTGCACTCGGGCTGCTTGATGAGCACCCATTCGCACGAAGTGGTAACCGACGTGCGCGGAGTACTGCCGCGGTTTCTGCAGGAGTTTCACCGGCTGTTGGCCCTGACGACCAAGGCCCTTCGCGGGTGGCCCGGTGAGGTATTCGACAAGCGGAGCACGGGGCAGCATGCTCTTCTGACCCCCGAGGCCACGATTGAAGCACTCGCCTACCTCATCCGTAACCCCGTCGAAGCGGGGGCAGTTCGCTACGCCAAGGACTGGCCCGGAGCGCACACCGTGCCTCGAGACATCGGAACCCGAGTGCTGAAGGTGAAGCGACCCACGCACTACTTCGATCCCGACAACGCCGCTTGGCCTGACGTGGTCGAGCTCCGCATCGAGATGCCGACCGAGCTCGGAGCCTAGCAAGAACAAACGCGCTGTCTGCTCCGCCAGCCACGCGACATAACGATTAGTTCTGCGCAGTTGAGCTGTAGGGCCAATATAGAAATGTCGGGTCTGTGCCAGATTCAAATGTCGGGTTCAGACCCCACCCATGGATACGGAGCTCGTTCTCATGAGCCGGCGCGAGATCGAGCGTGCCGAAGTGATGCGGCAAATCGCCGAGCGTCGCATGACGCAGCGACAAGCGGCATTGACCCTGCAGCTAAGCGTCCGGCAGATCGAGCGGCTCTACGCGTCCTACAAGCGCGACGGTGCCGCCGGTCTGGCTTCCAAGAAGCGCGGCAGCCCAGGAAACAATCGCTACGACGACGTGATTCGAGGGACGGCGCTCGGGATGATCCGACGCCACTACTCGGATTTCGGACCCACGTTGGCGCACGAGAAGCTCACGGAGCTTCACGGTTTCCCGATGTCGGTCGAAACGGTGCGCCAATGGATGATCGACGAAGGTCTGTGGATGACCCGCGCCGAGCGAAAGAAACGTGTCCAGCAGCCGCGGCATCGACGGGATTGCTACGGCGAGCTCATTCAGATCGACGGTTGCGACCATCCCTGGTTTGAAGACCGTGGTCCTCGTGCCGTGCTGCTCGTCTACGTGGACGACGCCACCGGCATGCTCATGGAGCTGCACATGTGTGAATCGGAATCGGCGTTCAGCTACTTCGAGGCAACTCGAAATTATCTCGAGCGCCACGGAAAACCGGTGGCGTTGTACAGCGACAAAGCCGCGGTGTTCCGCGTCAATGCCAAGGCCCCCAAGGCCGGCGACGGCTTCACGCAGTTTGGCCGCGCCATGAGCGACCTCAATATCGACGTCATCTGCGCCAATACCCCAGCCGCCAAAGGCCGGGTCGAGCGTGCGCATCAAACGCTTCAAGACCGGCTCGTCAAGGAGCTTCAGCTGCGGGGTATCTGCACCATGGACGACGCCAATCGGTACTTGCCCGAGTTCATCGAGGACTACAATCGGCGCTTCGCTCGGCCGGCCCGAAACAACCACGATGCGCACCGACCCTTGCTCGAGCGCGACCGTCTCGACGACATCTTTACGTGGCAAGAAGAGCGGCGCGTGACGGCTCAGCTCACCGTGCACCACAAGCGTACGATGTACCTGCTCGAGCCGACCCCGGAGGCCAAAGCCGCGGCCAAGAAGTGCGTCACCGTCGTCGAGTACGAGGATGGCGGCGTATCGATTCGATACCGCGGCGTCCCGCTTGCTGCTCGCCCCTTTCACAAGGACGGCTGCGTGACCCAGGGATCGATTGTCGAGAACAAGCTCTTGAGCGGTGCGCTCACCGAGATTCGCAAGCAGCAACAACAAGAGGAGCAAGAGCTCGTCCGGTCCGCCAAGACCAAGCGTGAAAAGCGCATCGTCCGCGACCGCTTCGCCGACCGGTTGCCGCCTCCAGGTCCTTAGAACGGCGACCCTGCGCGATGCCTGCCGACGCCTTCTCAAGCCATCTGCCGTCTTGCCCCACGGTGACGTTCCCCGCGATTCACCAGGTTCTCCAGGCCGCTCGCCGCCCTGTCCGCTGCAGGCTCCCTGCCCCATGGTCCCCATTCGGTGCCGGACATTTCTAACTGGCGGCGGTCTCAAGCCATCGACGCAACAGCCATGACGGTGTGATAGCCAAAATCGCACCAAGGAGGCTGAGCGATGAAGCGTCGAGAAGTGAAACGAGGCATTCGTCTAACGGGAGCGGAGCACGAAGAAGTACTCTGTCGTCTTGGGGCCGGCGAATCGTACGAAAGAGCGGCCGCGGCCATTGGATGTTCAACAAAGTCGATACAGAGACTGCTCGCTCGAGGTCGCAAGGCTAAACGCCGTCGCAGGCCTCGACCTCGCTCCCCGCATCGGCTGTCGTGTGCCGAGCGGGAGGAGATCTCTCGACGATTGGTTGCCGGAGACTCGTTTCGGCAGATAGCGAGCCACCTTGGTCGTGCGCCGTCGACCATATCGAGAGAGGTCGCTGGGAATGGAAGCCGCACGACGTATCGTGCCTGGTCTGCGGAGCAAAGCGCCGCACGTCGAAATCTTCGTCCCAGGGCGGGCAAGCTCACAGCCCATCCAAGGCTCCGAAAAGAGGTGGAAAGGCGACTCGAACAACGCTGGTCGCCGCAGCAGATAGTCGCACGGCTCGTCCTGGACTATCCCGAGGACCTCAGCATGCGCATCTCTCACGAAACGATCTATCAATCCCTGTTTATCCAAGCCAGAGGCGCGTTACGCAAGGAACTCACCACGTGCTTACGAACGGGCCGTGCTCGACGGCGTCCTCATCGACGAACCGAGCGGCAAGGTCAATTGCCCGACATGGTGATGATCAGCGACCGTCCGCCCGAAGCCGAGGACCGTGCCGTCCCAGGCCATTGGGAAGGCGATTTGATCATTGGCAAAGGCGGAAAGTCTGCCATCGCGACGCTGGTCGAACGGACAAGTCGTTATCTCCTGCTCGTGCGCCTACCCGATGGGCGTCGTGCCGAGCAGGTGCGTTGCGCCCTCACACGTGAGGTGATTCAGCTGCCCCCGCAACTACGAAAAACCCTCACGTGGGATCAAGGCAAAGAGATGGCCGGGCATGCGCAATTCACGGTGGCCACAAACGTCAGCGTCTTCTTCTGCGACCCGCATGCGCCATGGCAGCGAGGGAGCAACGAAAACACAAACGGTTTGCTACGACAGTATTTTCCAAAATCCACTGATCTGAGTCGACACACTCAGACCGAGTTGAACGCTGTCGCAAGGGAGCTCAATGCGCGGCCTCGACAAACCCTTCAATGGATGAAACCGTGCGAGATATTCAACGCTGTTGCGTCCACCGCTTGAGACCGCCGGCACAACCACCGGACACCAACGCCTGGTTTTGACATCGGCGCTTCTCTTGATTCCGATGGGCTAAGAGAAGTACATCGTCTACGCTGACAGTGGCGTGATTAGGGCCTATTCGTTGGAGACCGGAATCACCGAACAGATCTCGTCACGCGACGACCTCGACGACCGGTATCCCACTGTCGTAGGCCAGACGAAGTAATGACTACTGTGCGCGTGCGACGTCGGTGCGCTCGAGCTGCAGCCGTAGGCGCACGCGCGTCGGTTCGTCGGAGCAATAGCTGCGGTGTCACGCTTGGTGTCATCAGGACGGTGTAGCCGTCGTTTCCTGACGTTCTGTGACGCCGCGTATCGCCGCTAGCGTCCCGAAACCTTGCGGTTCACGGGGGGTTGTCGTTGCAGTCGGGGGACTCTACCAGGTGCTCACACGAAGCCCTTCCAGATGCGCAATCGCCATCTGGGCCGCGCTCTCGATCACACGGCGTGGCGCCTTTGCCCTCAGCATGACGAACAAGCCAAGGACTGAAGCCGTAAAGAAGCTTGCCTCGGCGCGGGGGTCTACGTCGGGACGCAGGTCGCCTCGCACGCGGGCGTTGCGCAGTGCGGCGTCGAACGCTCCCGACAAGCGCTTGAAATAGCGCCGAACGAATCCGGCGCCGGTTGGGTCTTCTGGCCCGAGCTCGACCGCCGTGTTGCAGAGCAAGCACCCGCGACCCGAGGCGGGGCCCCCGGCGGCCGCACCAAAGAATTCGAGCAAGGCTCTGACCTCGGCGATGCCCGCTCCCGGTGCTTCCAATGGGCCGAAGTTCCGTTCGAGAACCTCGTCGTCGTAGCGCTTGAGCGCGGCATCGAAGAGGCCTTGCTTGCTCCCGAACTCGGCGTAGAGGCTGTACCGGTTCACTCCGAGCGCCTCGACCAGCATTTCCGCCGAGGTGCCTGCGTAGCCGTGGTCGCGGAAAAGCTCCATCGCTTTCCCGATTAGGGCCTCCCGGTCGTAGCTCTTCTTCCGCGGCATCGTGGGTTTCCGTTGACAGCCTCGTAGCACTAGTGTATCTAAACGATCGTTCAGAAACAACCCGAATGTGGCGGTGAGTGATGGCAAATCAGCAAAATACAGTCGAAAAGACGACCCTCGTCGTGACTGCGGTTCCGAACCCGAACGAGATGGCCTCGGTGCAGGAGTATCTCCACGGGGTGCTTCCGCTGCTCATGGGTGCTGGGGGCACGCCCGTGAAGCGCCTGAAGGTAGACGAAGTGATCAACGGCAAGCCGAGCGAGATGGTGCTCGTGATGGACTTCGACTCCGCGGACGCGATTACCGGGATGTTCGCGTCGGAAGACTACGCGGCTCTCGTTCCCGTGCGCGATCGCGGGTTCACCGAGATGAACATCCTCCTCACCCACGCCATGTGAAGCCGCGCGGCGTCGGCGCTCGCGCGAGTCAGCCCGTCACGAGGGGGCGAGCTACATTGCCCTTCCGCCGCTGGCGCGACTCGAAACGCTCGCTGCGCTGATTCCCCGCGTTCCAATCGGCCTTGACAGCACAAAATACGAAACTATTTTCACGTTATAAGTTTCGTATTCCGAGCGGTCATGCCTTCACGAGAGAACCATCTCACTGCCCTCGAGAACGAGTCGATTCACATCGTTCGGGAGGCCGTCGCTCAGGCGGAGCGCCCCGCGCTGCTCTTCTCGGGCGGTAAGGATTCGGCGGTCATCCTGCGCCTGGCCGTGAAAGCGTTCCACCCCGCTCCGCTTCCTTTTCCGCTGCTTCATGTCGACACGGGGCACAACTTTCCCGAGGTCATCGCGTACAGGGATCAGATCGTTCGAGAGCTGGGCGCGGAGCTTCTCGTCGCCTCGGTGCAGGAAGCGATCGACGAGGGTCGGGTCGGCGAGGAGACCGGGCCTCGCGCTTCCCGCAACCAGCTCCAGACCGAATCTCTGCTTCATGCGGTGCGCAAGCACCAGCTCGATGTTCTGTTGGGCGGTGCCCGCCGCGACGAAGAAAAAGCGCGCGCGAAGGAGCGGGTGTTTTCGTTCCGTGACGAGTTTGGGCAGTGGGATCCCAAGCAACAGAGGCCCGAGCTTTGGAGTCTCTACTTCGCACAACACCGAGCCGGCGAGCAGGTGAGGGTCTTTCCGATCTCGAACTGGACGGAGCTCGACGTCTACCAGTATGTCGCGCGCGAGAACATCCCGTTGCCGACGATCTACTTTGCCCACCGACGCCGGGTGTTCGCGCGCGACGGCATGCTGATGGCGGACAGCCCATTTCTCCAGCGCTTTCCGACTGAGATGCCATTCGATGCGACCGTCCGGTTTCGGACCGTCGGGGACATGACCTGTACTGGGGCTTTCGAGTCGACGGCGTCGACGATCGGGGAGATCATGCTCGAAGTAGCTCAAAGCCGAGTAACCGAGCGCGGAGCGAGCCGGGCCGACGACAAGGTCGCCGAGACCGCGATGGAAGATCGCAAGCGAGAGGGCTACTTCTAATATCAGCCGCGGCCACCCAGAGGTCCTTCCCGAGACGCCGGTGTCAGCGAAGCAGCCATCCCGGACCCGGGCGCCAGGAACGATTGACGGAGATCGGGTCCTCGTGTTGGCCGCGAGCTCGTTCGACTCGCCATGGCCCCGCGACCCTCACTCCCCGCGAGCCGCTTCTTCTTCCGCCTCGACATCCGCGATCGTCGGCGGGACCCAACCACGATCGAGGCGGCTTCCGAAGGCGCCGCTGCTGCCGAGCATGGCGTCGCGATAACGGTCGATGTACGCCTTGGAGCGCTCGACGTACGGTGCGTTCCGGTGCACCGGGATCTCGGGGTCGAAGAGCTCCGCGAGATCGCGCATGTGCTGCCTGTCGTTGATCACATAGCCACGGATCCGACGCTCCGCGTCGTAAGGGTGCACCCCTAGCGCCTCGAGAGCAGAGCGGCCCGCGCGGAGCGCGCTGTCGAACGTTTCGCGAATGATGTCTCGTGCCCCCGCGGCCCAGAGCTGGTAGACGTGGTGACGGTCGATGGCGCGCACGACGATGTACACGTGCGGATGGTGCTTTCGGACGTAGCGAACGAGCTCGGTGGAGCTTTCCTTGTCGTCGATGGCGACGACCAGCATCTTGGCTTCCTCGATGCCCGCGGCGTGCAGCAGATCGGGCCGTGTTGCATCGCCAAAGAACACCTTCAGACCGAAGGCGCGCAGCATCTCGAGCTGCTCGGACTGATAGTCGAGGACGACGGTTTGGTACCCGGAGGACTTGAGGATGAGGTTGACGACGCCACCAAAGCGACCGTGGCCCGCGATGATGACCGTGCCTCTTTCGTCGATCTCGTCCGCTTCGGCTGCCTGGGATTCCGTGAAAAGCGGCGCGATCACTTTGTCGAAGACGATGAACAGCAACGGGGTGAGCAGCATCGAGAGCGCGACGACGAGCAAGAGTTTGTCGGCGATCGCCGCGGGAAGGACCGAGCTCGCCACGGTGAACGAAAGAAGAACGAACCCGAACTCTCCCGCTTGTGAGAGCCCGAGGGTGAAGAGCCAACGGTCGCTCCCGCCGATGCGAAAGACTCGGCTCAGTGCGTAGAGCACGAGTGCTTTGAGTGCCATTAGCCCGAGCGTGATCGCGACGACCTCGCCGAGGTTGGCTAGCAGAAGATCGAACCGAATCGCGGCGCCCACCGTGATGAAGAAGAGCCCTAGCAGCAAGCCTTTGAACGGGGCCACGTCACTTTCGAGCTCGTGACGATACTCGCTATTGGCGAGGACGACGCCTGCCAAGAACGTGCCCAACGCCGGGGACAGGCCGACGGCGATCATCAACAATGCGATGCCGATCACCAACAGCAGCGCCACCGCGGTGAAGAGCTCCCGCAGACGGGCAGCTGCGATGAAGCGGAAGATCGGACGCGTCAGGTAGTGTCCGCCGATGACGACGAAGGCGATCGCGCCGATCGTCACCAGGGCCTGCTGCGAACCGTCGAGGCGCTCCACGAGGCTCAGGCTCGCATGCTCCGCATCCGCGGCGGCATGCACCCCAGCGGCATCGACCAGCTCCGGCACGGCCAGCAGCGGGATGAACGCCAGCATCGGAATCACCGCGATGTCCTGGAACAGCAGGACGGAAAAGCTCGACTGCCCGCCATCGCATTGCATGAGCCCCTTCTCGTTGAGGGTTTGCAGCACGATTGCGGTCGACGAGAGGGAGAAGACGAACCCGATGGCCAAGGCGATCGACCAGGTCTGCCCGAGCGCCATTGCGATGCCCATCACGGCGAGCGCCGTCACCGTCACTTGGAGCCCTCCGAGGCCGAGCAAGCGATGGCGCATCGACCAAAGCATGCGGGGCTCGAGCTCGAGGCCGACCAGGAACAGCATCATCACGACGCCGAGCTCCGCGAAGTGCTGGATGCTCACGACGTCCACGTGCAGCTGCCGGAGCAGCGGGCTGATGGCGACCCCTGCGATCAGGTAGCCGAGCACCGAGCCGAGCCCGAGGCGCGAGGCGACCGGCACCGCGACGACGCCGGCGACGAGGAAGAGGAAGGCAAGCAGCAGAAACCCGTCCACGGTCAGCGCTCCTGCCGGAGGGGGAGGGTGTCGTAGGTGATGATGTCGCGAGACATGGCGGCCTCGAAATCGTATCGGTCGTCGCGAATCGCCTCGAGCAGCGTTCGGTATCCATCGGCGTGCCTTCGAGCCCGCCCGTCATCCGGCGCTTTGAGCGAGGAAAGGAGAACGTACGGTGCCGGGAACCGCATGTTGCAAAGCCGAGCGGTCTGCTCGAGCGGTGTGAGGAACGTGCGCAAGGGGTAGTGCTGGTAGCCCTGCGGCGTGTACGCCTCCGCCGGGCCCGCGGCGGTCACGGAAAGCATCATGACTTTGTTCGACAGCTTGTCACCGTGGCTCCCATAGGCGAACCCGTGCTCGAGGACGAGGTCCTCCCACTCCTTGATGATCGACGGCGTCGAGTACCAGAAGAGGGGGAACTGAAAGAGGATGACATCGTGCCCCAGCAGCCGTGCTTGCTCCTGCTCGACGTCGATGTCGAAGCGCGGATACTCGCGATACAGATCGACGCAATCGATGTCCGCCACCGACGCCGCGGCACGCGCCATGGAGCGATTGACCTGCGAATGCTTGTGGCCGGGATGGGCATAGTAGACGAGCAGTCGTGCCATTCGAGAACCCTAGTACTCAACGCGCCCGGATGCGGGTAGAATCGAGAAGGTGACGGAGGCGTGCGCTATGGGTTCCTTCATGCCGTCCGAGCACAGCGCGACGCGCCCGCCCAGGGGCTAGCGAGGCCTGCCTCGTCGAGGGCCTTGCCCAGGCGAATGTCGTAGCGCGTGTGATTGGCACCGCGATCCGAGGGCCGAAGGGCGAGCGCCAGGCCTCCGGCACCTGCCACGGCCGCCCCAGCAATGAATCGACGCCTGCGCCAGAGAGCCATGGGTCGAATGCACCGTTTCGCGTGGCTCAGTCCAAAGCCGAAGGGACCCGTGCACTCACGCCCCCGCCGCGGGAGTCGGTGCCAAGCTCCGCTTGAGCGCTTGCCCGGCGCACCGTGACCGCGTGCCCCATCATGATCGACATGCCGCTCACGGGCTCGACTTGGGCGGTGCCCCCCGGGATGACTTCATTGACGTTGGCGCCTGCGAGCGCAGCCGCTCGTTCGACCGCGGCGTTCTGGTGACCCCAGCCGTGCGGCACCGCGACGACGCCACGGCGGACTTCGTCGCTGAGCCTCGCGCGAACCCGAATCGACCCCTGAGCGCTCCCAATCTCGACCTCGTCTCCGTCGGCAATCGAAAGCGCTCCGGCATCGTCGGGATGAATCAGCGCGCGGTTTCCGTCGGGTTGGCGGATATGCGGGCTGCTGTGCATCCAACTGTTGTGGGAGCGACGGTCGCGCTGTCCGATGAGCACCAGGCGCCCAGCTCGAGGGCCCAGCCGGCTCTCTTCGGCTTCGAGTCGAGGCAGGTCGGCAAGGACGTCGGGCAACCCGAGCTGCACCTTGCCGTCCTCGCTCGGGACGCGCTTGCCGAGGAACGATCCGGGTTCGTTTGGCGGCAACATGAGCCCGCCCGGGTTGCGCTTGAGCTCGCGGAGGGTGACTTGTCCGCCCCAGCGAAGCAACAGCGCCAGCAGGTGGTCCGGGGTCAGCTCGACGTTCCCCGGAAGACGCGCGAGCACCTGATTGATTCGGGGGAGCAGGTTTCCGAGGCCGCCCCGCGGTTCGGCGCCGCAAGCGATCGCGAGGTCCGAAAAGATGCGCCACTCGTGCCGCCGTTCGTGTTTCGGCTCGACCATGGCCGGTGTGTATTGAACGTGCGGCGTCACCTGCAGCATTGCGTGCGAGGCCGGATAGTCGGAGCGTTCGAGCATGTCGGTCGCCGGCAGAAGGTAGTCCGCATGGGCCGACGTCTCGTTTCGATAGATGTCGATCGAGACGAGCAGATCGAGCTTGTCGAACGCTTTCGCGAGGGCGGCGCCGTTGGGCATCGAATGCACGGGGTTGCCCGCCGAGACGAAGAGCGCGCGGATGCGCCGCGGATCGTCGTTGTCGATTTCCCCGGGGAGCGCTGCGATGGGGAAACAACCGGCAACCTGGTGCCAATCGCCGCGGAGCGTGCGGTGCTCGTTGAACCCACCGAGTCCGATCCACCCGGCGAGCTTCAGAGTGTCGAACGGCCCGCGGGGCACCAGAAGGCCGCCACGCCGGTCGATGTTGCCGGTGATCAGGTTGAGACCCTGAAGCAACCAGTACGCGATCGAGCCGAACGGGCCCATGTTCACGCCGGTCGACATGTAGAGAGCTGCGCCGTCCGCGTTTCGGTAGGCACGCGCGAGCTCCCGGATGGTGGCGGCATCGATTCCGGTAATCGGGGCTACGCGCTCGGGAGTCCAGCCCGACGCCGACGCGACGAATTCATCGACGCCGTGTGCAACGGCCTTCGCCGCCGCGAGGTCGACACCGTCTTCGTGCGCGATGACGTGCAGCATGGCCATCAGTAGGTAGGCGTCGGTCTGCGGCTGAATGGACAGGTGCTCGCCGACCTTCTGCGCGGTTTCGGTGCGCCGGGGGTCGACGATGATCACGCGACCGCCGCGCGCTTCGACCGACTTCAGACGCTCGAGGGCGTTCGGGATCTGCAGCATGGACATCTGGCTCACGACCGGATTGCTGCCCATGCACATGATGAACTGGGTGTGGTCGAGGTCGGGAACGGGATGCACCATCGAGCGGCCGTACATCGCGGTCGACACGTGAAGCTTGTTGTTGTTGTCGACTGAATGGGATGCAAACAGGTTCGGCGAGTGCAGCGCCTCGATGAACCCTGCTGACATCAAGATGTTCGCGAAGTTGAAGTAGGTCGGGTTCCCCGTGTAGAGGCCAACGGACCGGGGCCCGAAGCGGCCGCGAAGCTCCCGCACCTTGGCGCCAATCTCCTCGAGCGCCTGGTCCCAGGAGATTCGCTCGAAGCCGCCGTTCACTCGCTTCATCGGATAGTTGAGGCGCGCGCTGTCGTGGTGCATCGCGCCGCTGCCGAGGCCCTTCACGCAGCAGTAGCCCTTGGAGAGCGGATGATCCCGATCGGGCTTGACCGAGCCGATTTGCTGGGTCTTCTCGTCGACTTCGACGGTCAGTCCACAATGCGCCTCGCAGATGCGGCAGTACGTTCGCTTCGTGATGGTCATTCAGACTCCTATCGTGGCCTGACGATACTAGCGCGGTTTTCGAGCGCATGTCTGTCGGCGCGCAGCACGTCTCCGGTTCTGCTCCGGCTTTCTGCTGAACCTGGGTCGGGTCGTGCAGTCGGAGACGCGCCGATGGACGGAGCGCAGAGTCCCGGGTAAGCTAAGGCACCCTAGAGGAGGTGCCCAATGTCTACTTCTAAGACGCTCACCGCCACCCTCGAGGTGATCGAGAAGGGCCACGTCACGGATGCGACGGCTCGACTCACGATCGCTGGCGAGGAGTTTGTTGGCGTGGGGAAGGCTCGCCGAAATCCTGGTGATCCAGATCGGCCGATGATCGGCGACGAGCTCGCCATCGCGCGGGCTTTGGTGACCTTGGCTGGCAAGCTCGGCGAAAAGGTCGACGAGGGTATTGGCGCGTACGAGGGCCACGTGGTCCACGTCACGATTTAGCGTCGCGTTTGCAGTGCTACTGAAGCCGCGCGCTAGACTTCTTCAGGAGGTGACTGTGCGTACCTCCGAGTCGGTTTGCTCCATTCGATGCGGGCGCCCCGTTCGACGAGCTCGGATTCGACCTCGCTGAACACACGCTGGTAACGGAACCAGGGGATGGTGGTCCACAGGTCATGGATCAAGTGGTACTTCTGCCCGAGTAGCAAGAGGTTCGGAAAGCGACCTGGATAGATCCGCGTGTCGAGGTAGCGCTCCTGCGAGCCGCAGGGGTAGTGCGGCAGAAAGTCGGAACACAGTGCCAATGCGGTGACCGCGATGAGTGCGGGAGCGAGCCACACGATGACCAGTGTGCCGAAAGTACCCGGGACTACGGCGGCAAGGATCGCCGTGAGCAGAAAGGCTTCCATGAAGAGCGCCTCCACGAGATCCGCGCGGTCGCGCCACAGGCGACGGCCGAAATAGTGGCGGCGATATTCGACGATGACCGCCAGGCACCAGAAGGGGAGCGCCCACTTCGGTTGACGGCTCACGATGAGGTCCGGATCGCGCTCGGGATCGTTGGTGTGGGAGTGGTGCTCGTAGTGGACGGCGCGAAAGAGCGGCATCGTGACGGTGAGCGGCAGCGCGGATAGGCGACCGAGCAAGTCGTTGATGAAGCGCGATTCGTGCGCCGTGCGGTGCATACTGTCGTGCATGACCGTGAACACGAGATAGATCGCGATCGCGTTGATGGCGATAGTGGCCGCCACCGGTAATCGGCCGAGGAGATACCCGCCGATCCCCACCGTGAGCATCGAAACGGAAGCCAAGAATAGAAAGCATGTGGGGTTCTTCAGCGTGCCGGCGGGCGCACCCACCCAGTCGCGGGAGACTTTGATTCGGGTAGAGGCGTTGCGCGGCGCTTCACTCGGTGAGGTCATGCTAAAAACCTTTCACGAGCATCGTTCGCGTTGGAGGATGTCGTACACGGGCGCGAAGGGCTGATAGTCGAAACGAACGCCCTTTGAGGTTCGCGCCCCAGGCGACATAACATCTGATATGTAGCGACCGGTCAACAGAGATGATGGGGTTTCCTTTGTGTCCTTAGTGTCCTTTGTAGTTGGTTGAACGGCTCAAAGAAGCTGGCGAACAAAGCGACGGTTGATCAATCTGATATTCGTGGATCGGCCCGAAGGCCGCCGACATGGTCATCATCCGTCGGGAGCTCGCTCAGACTAGTGGCGCGAGTTGGGCACGGCCGTGCCTATCGCATAAATGTTTCGAGGCTTGTCCTTCCCGTGGGGATGCTTGCCAGCTTCTTTGAACCGTTCAACAGGTTGCCCTTCCTTGTCCATCTCGGCTTCGCGCTGCCGCCCGACGGCCCACACAAACCCGGCGAGCTCTCGACTCATCGCGGTCACCGTGACCTGGTGAGACTTGGCTCGGATCCTCATTCGCCCGTGTTTTCGGTAGAGACGCTTTTGCGCCTCCCACGCCATGTCGACAATGGCTTGACTCTGCCCTTGCTGACGCCGCTTGAGGCTTGGACTGCGGCGAGGCCGAAGACGTCCACAGAACGCCGACTCCCCCAAGACCCGACGAAGATGTGCATTGCCCGTCTTGGTGATGCCACCTTGGTGCCGGCGGCCGCCACTGGAGTGTTCGCTCGGGACCAAACCCAGGTAGGCCATGAACTTTTGGGCGGAGGGAAATCGCTCAAACGAACCGACCTCGCTCACCACGGTCACCGCGGTAAGCATCGCCACCCCGCGAAGGCTTTGCAGGGCCAGGACCAGCTCTTGCATCCGTGGAGGCGCCTGCTCGACCGCGCGGTCAATCGCTTTGTCGAGCCGCGCCACGCGCTCGGTCGCATGCTGCACTTCGTTTTTGTAGTCCACAAACGCCTCCTCTTGCGCCGTATGGTCGAACACCTGCGAATCAAGCCATCGCCAATGCGCTTGGCCCCAGGCGTTGCTCTGGGTATCGCGACGGCGGCCCAGGCGAAGCAAGAATTTCCCCAGCCGGTGCCGAGCACGCAGTTGATCTTTCTTGGCCGCCTCACGGGCACGAACCAAATCGCGCAACGCCTGGTGTTCGGCATCGGGCACAAAGATCGGAGTCAGTTCGCCTGCCCGGTAAGCCTGCGCCAGCTTGAGCGCATCGCGCTTGTCAGTCTTGACACGATCGCCTGCCCGCACCGGCACCAACGTGGGCGCAATCACCTCGCACGCGAGGCCCATCTTGTTCAGCTGCCAGTACAACGCATAGCCGGTCGGTCCCGCCTCGTAGCAAACGCGAAGCGACTTCGCCCTGCCGAGCTTCTTCATCGCCTTGCGAATCGCATCGGGTTGATTCGGAATCGTCCCTACGCCGCGACCACGACCACGGCTGCTTCCTTCCGCCACCGCCACTGTGATCGTGTCCGCGTGCACATCCAGTCCCACGTACGTCCAGCTTGCTGTATTCTTCGACATGACCGACTCCCTTCGTATGTAGCTCTGCGCTACGGTCTTTTCCGATTCGCAGCGTAAACTACGGTCTGCGATCGGAGTCGGTCGCTACATCTTGACTAGTACCGCGCAATTCGGCGCTTCTCTTGATCCGATGGGCCAAGAGGCCCGAATGTATTCGGTCATCGAACCCGCGACCGGTATCGCAGCGCTAACGCGCCTCCCAGTCGAATACCGTGGCGGTCCATACACGCTCGAAGGGCATCGAGGCAGTGCGCTGGAGCTTTCGCACGGCTTCTGCGTCGGGTGCTTCGTACTCGCAAATCATCCGTTTGCGGTCCTTCGAGAAATAGCTTCGGATAAATGTGACCCCATGCTGTTCGGCGCACCAATCGAACGAGCTTTCCCGCGCCTGGAGCTCGTCGAAGGACGCGGCATCATCAAACTTTCTCTCTACCATGACCCTTGCCATCACTCTGCCTCCGAATCTGGTCTGCCCGTCATGGCCGCCGCGGCAGCAAGCTCCCGCTCGACGACGATCCCTACGTGCTTGGCATACCCGGTGATCTCGCGAAGCTCGTCCGCCTGCTGCCGAGCTTCAGTTGCATCGCCTTGCTCGCGCGCAATGCGAAGCAAGACGGCCCGCGCGAGCGCCGCCTCGCTCGGCTGCTGAAGGACGCGTCCAAGCGCCTCGGCTTCGGACGCGCGCGTTGCAGCACTCACCAAGTCGCCCCGCTCGGACTCGACTGCGGCGGCTTGTGTGAGTACGAAGGCCAATCGTTGCTTGGCGTCGACATCTCGAAGCTCCTGCAGCGCATCCTCGAGCGCTTGGCGCTGGTCCGTCTCGCCGCTTTGATATCGGCAGAGCGCCAGCATGGCGCGGCCAAGTGGCCCCTCGCTCCCTTCGCGGAGCTTCTCGCCTATCGCCGCGAGCTCTTTGGCGTGCTGGCAAGCCTCATCGGGATCTCGGCGGTGTATTGCGACCATGACGAGATGCTCGAGAGACATGAACTCTTCGAGCCGATCTCCTCGCTTCCTGGCGATGGTCCAAGCCTCTTCGAACGCGGCTTTGGCTTCGCCCAGCGCACCTGCATGCAGGCGCAATAGGCCGACGCCGTCGAACACGGCCCAGGCCGTTTCACCGGAGCGTTCGGTCAGCGCCTTCGCTTCGAGCAGCAAGGCCTCCGCCTGAGCAAGGTCGCGCTCGAGGATGACGAGGCAACGCGCCGTCTCCGCAATACCGATGGCACGGCTGCGATCATCCGTCCCACGGCTGGCGAGCTCCGCCCGCAGCGACAGCCGATGCGCATCGCGCAGTGAGCCTTCGTGCCACCGGAGCGAGCTGACCAGCGTGAACGCGGCACGCGCGTGCTCCGGACAACCCGCGTCGAGCGCTTCTTCAGCCAGCGCCTCGATGCGTGTAGACTCAGCGTCCGGATCGTCGGGCCAGCGGGCTGCGAAGCTGATCTGCTCTAGCTCGATGCGGCGCTTCACACGTTCCGGATTCGGGAGCTGCTCGACGAGACGAAGGCCGCGTCGCGCATGCGTGAAGGCCTCCGAGTTGGCAAAGACACGCAGGCATCGATCGCCTGCTGCCACACAGGCCCGCACCGCCATGCTTGCGTCGCCGCCGACGGACGCATGATGAGCCAGCTCGAGAGCGACGGACCCGTCCGGATCATCGCGTCCGTCGAGGAGCTTCGCGACCCGAAGGTGCATGAGCTTGCGGCGAGGCTCGGAGATCTGGAAGTAGACGACGTGATGCACGAGCGCGTGATGAAAGGCATACATCTCCGCCGAACCGATCGCATTGCCGAGGAGCGCGCGCCGCTCGAGCTCGGCGAGCGCATTCATCAATGCTTCGAAGTCCAACGATACGAGCTCGGCGAGTCGGCCGACGTCGAACATTGGGCCCAGTATGGCCCCCCAGCGCAGCACGTTTCGTGATTCGGGCGAGAGCCGATCGATTCGATCCCCAACGAGCTCACGGAGCGAGCCGGGAACCGTTTCGCCGGCGCCGGACGCATGCGCGAGCTCGCGTGCCATCAGCGCATTGCCACCGCTCAGGCTGAACACCTCTGCCGCATCTGCGGTGCCATGGAGGGTTCGGATCAGCTCGGCGACGTCCTTCTCCGTGAGCGGCAGCAAGAGCTGCTCGTCGATCAAGCCGTCGCGCCGGAAGCTTCGCAGTATTCGCATCGCGGACTCGTTGTCGACGAGCTCGCCATCCCGCGCTCCGAAGACCATCGCGACGGGTTGGTGGAGGCTCATTCTCGCTACGTAGTGGAGCAGCTCGGAGGTTGCGTCGTCGCACCAGTGGATGTCATCGAATAGCAGCAATGCAGGCGCTTCGGGCCGCGCGCGCGCCGCGATGAGGTCGACCACTGCGCCGAATAGCCGATCGCGGCTCGGTGCTGTTTGGGCGTCGCTGCCAAGCTCCGGAAGCAAAGGCGAGAGCGCACCGGCACCCGCCTCGGTGACGATCTCGCGAGGCAGTCGGCGAAGCGCGTCAATCCATGGCCCGTACGGTCGACCTGCTTCAGCTTCATACGCGCTCGCTTCGAATACGGTGCATCCGCGGCGCTTCGCTTCGTCACTGAGCTCGGCGAGCAGGCGGGTCTTGCCGACGCCGGACTCGCCCTTGAGCATGAAGATGGTCAGACGGCCTTCGCCGGCTGCGTCGAGGAGCGAAATCAAACGGCTGCGCTCCGCCTGACGGCCGACGAACACATCACGGCTGCGTGCGCTCGCGGGCGTGGGCTCGGGCAAAGGGGAGGGCGGCGCTGTTGCGGCTTGGTCGTCTGCGCGCGCCACGCTCGATCGCTCATTGGCGTCTCGCCAGGCGGTCTCGAGCGGGCCGGTCGGGTCTTTGGTGCCGAGCTCGTTGAGAAGCCGAGATGCGCTTTCGTATTGGCTCTTCGCTTCGTTTCTTCGACCTGCGAGCGCCAGAAGATGAATCAAACGGCCGCGTGCATCTTCGTTGATCGGATCGATGCGAACGAGCTCCCGCGCGAACGGCAACGCTTCGTCCGGAGTTGGCGATAGTCGCTCGACCAATGCTTGCAACACCTTCACGTGCATGGTCCGCGCATGCTCTCGCTCCGCGGCGCACCAAGCGGTGAATTCGTCGAAGTCGATCAGATCGAGGCCCTCGAGGAGCTCGCCTTCGAACACCGAATCGAGCTCCCGCAAACGCTCCGTCGGGATCGACTCGACTCCCACGTCCAACTCCCGACGGACCCAGCGCCAATCGAGCGAGGTCTCGCCGAGCTCGAGCGCGACGTTCTCGCGGTCCGCAATGAGGCAGCGCTTGGTGTCGCTGTCGACCAGCGGCCGAATCTTGGAAAGGCTCCAGCGCAGGGCTCCTCGGGGGTCGTCTGCGACGTCCCATAACAGGGAGCACAGCCGCTCGCGCCGGTGAGAGCGACCCGTGATGGCGAGGTAAGCGAACAATCCACGGGTCTTCTTCGACTGCGGCAGAGCGACCGCGGCGCCGTCCCTACGAACGGCGAGCGGTCCCAAGACTTGGACCTGAAGCGCGGCGACGCTCACCGGGGTGAGCCTGCCCCTCGCGGCGCAGGGCGTCAATCGCGCTTTGCTTTGCCAATGAAACCGGGAGGGTGGTAACTTCGTCCGATGGACTACGTCGTCGTCGAGCGCGAATTTCCCGAGCGGCTGACCCCGCAAGAGGTGACGGCCATGGCCGCCTCGATGCAATGCCTCGAGCTCTATCGCGCCAAGCCTCTATGCAGTTATCTGATGCCCGATGGCAGGCGACTGGTCTGTGTGTTCGAGGCGCCGGACGCCGAGGCGCTTCGCTCGCTCGGCCGCGCGAACGGCTTTCCCGCAAACGCCGTCATCTGGTCTTCCACTGTCCATACGCCGTGATTTCAGGCGTTTAGCCGAAGAGATCCTAGGCACTGCGCTTTCCACGATCCCTCACACGGAGCCTCACACGCTTCGTTCGTAGGTTGATTTGTGTGGACGGGAACGACCCCGGCCACCTCAACCCCAACGCAAGAGGAAATCATGGAAACCAACACAGCAACGCAGACCGATCCCAGCAACCCGAAGCCCCGCCGCGAGAAGGTGGCGATGAACGGAGTCGACGTTCCGACCTTGTTCGCGACGATTAACGCCGTTGGGCAGCAGCCCGAGCTGGCGAAGTTCCAGTTCCGCGCGTCGAACCAGTGGATCACGGGCACTCACAGCCGAAGCCGGATCGAAGGCTTCAGCGGCGCGGGTGCCGAGCACGAGCAGACTGCTGACTTCGTCTACGATGGGGATCATCCCCCGGTGCTCTGCGGCAAGGGCAACGCCCCGACCCCGGTCGAGTTCCTTCTGCACGCCATCGCCGGCTGCATCACCGCCGGAATCGGCAACATCGCCTCCGCGCGCGGCGTCGAGCTCGAGTCGGTCGAGTGCACCGTCGAAGGCGATCTCGACGTTCAGGGACTGCTCGGACTGTCGGACGACGTCCGCAATGGCTATCAGGCGCTTCGACTCAGCTACAAGATCAAGGGCGACGCGGACGAAGAGACGCTTCGTAAGATCGTGGCGCAATCGCAAGCACGCTCTGCCGTGTACGACGTGCTCACCAACGGCGTCCCCATCTCCATCGAAGTCGATGCCGCGTAATGAGCCAGCCGACGAACGCCGACCGGCCTGAGCGATGAAGGGCCGGTCGGCGTGCACCCGTCGGCGGAGAGGAGGAAGCCATGAAGCGCACAGACACGATCATCATTGGCGGCGGACAGGCGGGTCTGGCGATGAGCCAGTGTCTGACGGAAGAGGGGATCGAGCACGTGATCCTCGAGCGGGGTCGCGTTGCGGAGCGTTGGCGGAGCGAACGATGGGATTCACTACGTCTCCTGAGCCCGAAGTGGCACAGCCGACTACCTGGCTTCCGCTACGACGGCGGGGATCCCGACGGATTCATGACGATGCCCGAAGTGATTTCCTATTTCGAGCAGTACGCTCGGTCCTTCAGCGCGCCCGTGCAAGACGAGACCACCGTGCTGAGTGTCAGGCGGGCTCCGGAAGGAGGCTATCGCGTTCGCACCAACCAAGGTGATTGGGGAGCGCCCACCGTTGTCGTGGCGACGGGGCACTGCGACCTGCCGTTCGTGCCGAAGACCGCTCGAGATCTCGCGGCTGACATTCACCAAGTCGTGCCATCCAGCTACAAGAGCCCGGAACAGCTCCCCGATGGTGGCGTGCTCGTGGTGGGCGCTTCGGCATCCGGGGTTCAGCTCGCGCAGGAGATCCATCGCTCCGGCCGCCCCGTGACGCTCGCGGTCGGTCGCCATACGCGTGTCCCGCGCCGCTATCGGGGTCGGGACATCACATGGTGGCTCGAGACGAGCGGAATGTTGTCGGAGCCGGTGGAGCGTGCGTTCGACGTCGAGTCGGCCCGTCGGCAGCCGTCGCTGCAGCTCGTCGGAACACCAGACCACCAGACCCTCGATCTCGCCGTCCTCCAAGAAGAGGGCGTTCGTCTGGTCGGGCGTCTCTCCGATGCCGACGGTGCTCGCGTCTCGTTCTGCGACGACCTGAAGCGCAACGTCGACGCGGCAGAGCGCAAGCTCGACCGTGTGCTCGGCACCATCGATCGCTTCATCGACGAGACCTTGATGGATGCCGAAGCGCCCGATCGCCGCCCCGCCATCGAGGTCCCGACGGCACCCACGGAGATCGACCTGCACAACACGGGCATCACAGCTGTCGTGTGGGCTACCGGATACCGACGTCGATACCCCTGGTTGAAGGTTCCGGTACTCGATATCCGTGGCGAAATCATCCACGACGGCGGCGTCACCAACGCGCCCGGCCTCTATGCGTTGGGTCTCAACTTCCAACGCACCCGCAAGTCGAGCTTCATCGACGGCGTTGGCGAAGACGCTCGAGTCCTCGCTGCGCACCTCTCCCATCGATTTCACCATTCGTCCATTGCTGCCTAGGAGCCGAGACCATGACCATGCAACAGATCAACAATGCCTATGATGTCGTGATTGTGGGAGCCCGCTGCGCGGGCGCCGCTACGGCGATGCTCCTCGCGGCCCTCGGCCTGCGCGTCCTCGTGTTCGACAAGAGCCGATTGGGAACGGATACGGTTTCTACCCACGCGCTGATGCGCCCTGCGGTGCTACTACTTCACCGCTGGGGCATCACGGACCGGCTCGAGGAGGTGGGAACCCCACGAATCACGAAGACATCTTTCCTCTACTCCGATGAACGAGATAGCCAATCGGTCGAGGTGGAGATCAAGCCGCGTCGCGGCGTCCATGCGCTCTACGCGCCCCGCCGGACCGTTCTCGATCGGGTGCTCGTCGAAGCTGCTTGCGACGCGGGGGCGGATGTCCGCCACGATGTTCAGATGCTCGACTTGCTACGCGGAGAGGGCGGCAAGGTGTCAGGCGTGGTGGTGAGGGACGAGCATGGGCGACGCAGGGAAGTTCGCTCGAAGCTCGTCATCGGGGCAGACGGACGACGATCGACCGTGGCCCGGCTAGCCGGGGCGACGCCCTACGTGGTGGGGCGTCACGCGACTGTGTGCGCTTTCGGGTACTTCGACGGGCTGCCGGTCGACGGCAACCGGTGGTACTTCCGACCGGGGATGGGCTCGGGTGCCATTCCGACCAATGGCGATCAAACCTGTCTGTTCGCCTCCGTCCCCGGGGGCTTCGCGCAAGGGTCTGTCGCGAGCCACCGGCGCGCGTTCTACGAAGTCATCGCCGAGAGCGCGCCCGATGTCGCAGCGCGACTGCCCGACGCCAAGCTCGACGGCAAGCTCCGCTTCTTCCCAGGCATGCGTGGGTTTCTTCGCCAGCCCCACGGGCATGGCTGGGCGCTCGTTGGCGACGCGGGTTACATGACTGATCCGATCACCGCCCACGGCATCACCAATGCGCTTCGCGACGCCGACATCCTCGCCCGAACGATCGCAGATGGCGATAGCCTTTCCCGGTTTCAGGCTGCCCGTGACGACCTCTCTCTGAAGTTCTTCGAAATCTCCGACAGGGTTGCGTCGCTCGATTGGGACATCCAAACCGTCCAGCGCTACCACCAGATGATGAGCGAGGAGATGGGGAGGGAAGAGGACGCGATCGTGGCGGGCTTCGAGCAGGAGCCAGACAGGACGCCCTCGCCCGTGGCGGCATGAGTGACAGGGGCAGACGGTGCGTGTACGTTCCGCAGCCATGCGACCCTTGGCTCTCGCCATCGTTTTCATCGCCGCGTGCGGCACCGGCGACGCCGGCACGAAGTCGCGACATGCCATCGTCATTGGGCTCGACGGTGTGCGCGTCGATGCCCTCGAGCGCGCATCGACCCCGCGCATCGACGAGCTGATCGCTGAAGGGACCGTCAGCTACGACGCATTCGCCGGGGGCGGGCTGGGGATAGAGACTCAGCAGCCTACCTTCAGCGGCCCTGGCTGGAGCAGGCTGATAGTCGAAACAAACGCCCTTTGAGGTTCGCGCCCCAGGCGACATTACATCTAGTACCGCGCAATTCGGCGCTTCTCTTGATCCCGATGGGCTAAGAGAGCTCATCCGGAAGGTCACCGTCCTCAGCCTCGACATCTTGGGGGGACGGCGTTTCGCCGCGCGGAGTCTCGAGCGCCGGCTGTTCCTGCGCAGCGCTCCGGCTCGCCAACGCAGCCATGACCGCCAGCGAGACCACGAACCTGATACCGGGCCGCTTCACGTTAACGGGGTGTATCGGCAGCGGTCGTAATGGACAAGAAAGGCACAGGCGGTTTGGGGGTTGAAGGCTGTTGAAAGCATTTGACCAGCGAAGCCGAGCTGGCTTAGCGTCCGCCTCGATACACAGACGAACGCACTAGGTGCGCCGTCTCGAGGAACGATGGAGGCCCTATGCGTGCGTTTCACGATGAAGTGTTGCGGTGGGTGAGGTTGCTCGTGTTGATCGGCGCATCCGCTTTGCTGATGGCTCCGAGCTGCGGCTCCGAAGAAGGGGGCAGCAGCGGAAGCGGTGCAACCGATGGCGGCGGTGGTGGTGGCGGCACGGCGGGCGACCCCTGCGTGGTGAGCGAGGAGTGCAACCCATTCGAGATCAGCGACTGCGATACCCCCTGTCGGGCGTTTTGCGGCCCAGGGGGCACAGAGGTCTACGGTACTTGCGGGACCAACGTCGATCCCTCGATGCCTCCGCCAGGCGGCGTCTACTACTGTGAATGCCATTGCGGCAATCTCGAGTGTCCGTGAGGGAGCACGTCGAGGGTGCCAGGACGTTCGGTGTCACTGGTGCGACCTACGACTCGTTCATGGGCCGCTATTCGCGTTTGCTGGCCGATCGGTTCGCCGACGCCGCAGGCGTTCGTCGCGGGCAGACGGCGGTCGACGTTGGCTGCGGTCCGGGAGCGCTCGTGTCGGTGCTCGTCGACCGGCTTGGCGTCGAGGCGGTGGCCGCGTGTGATCCTGCATCTGGGTTCGTGACCGAGTGCGCCAATCGGCTTCCAGGCGTTCGGGTCGAGGTTGGGCGGGCCGAGTCGATCCCGTTCGAGGCCTGCCGCTTCGACCACGCCATGGCGCAGCTCGTGCTGCACTTCGTGTCCGACCCGGCTCGGGCGGCAAGTGAGATGATGAGGGTCGTCCGCCCGGGTGGGTGGGTCTCCGCCTGCGTCTGGGATTTCGCTGACGGCATGGAGATGCTGCGCTCTTTCTGGGACGCAGCGCTCGAGATCGATACGGACGCTCCCGATGAGGCAGCGACGCTGCGCTTCGGGCGCCCCGGTGAGATCGCCGAGCTATTCGTGTCGGCGGGGGTGGTCGACGTAGTCGAGTCGACGCTGCGGGTCTCGTCGACCTACGCCGATTTCGAGGAGCTCTGGAACGGCTTCCTCGCAGGTGTCGGCCCCGCGGGCGCCTATTGCGTCTCGCTCCGCGACGATGATCGACAACGCCTCCGAGCGGCGCTGTTCCGCAGACTCGGCAAGCCGACCAGATCGCTCGCGCTCGGCGCGGTCGCACGCTGCGCGGTCGCCCGCACCCCTCGGTAGCGCTTACGTCGATCGGGGTTGACTCGCGCGGTCTCGTTGGCAGCGCAGCCCTAGGCCGTCTCGAGTCGTTCGAGCAGACGCTCCAAGATCCGATCGTGAACCGCCCGTACCTTGAACATCCAGATGGGCACGAACCACCAAGCAAGGCGAGCGTCGAGGACGTGCGTCACGTGACATCCGGCGTCCGTCTCCGTGATCTCGAAGCCGTGCGTTCCCTTGATGAACGGCTGGTCGGCGCGCCAGACGAGACTTCGGTCCGGCTCGAGCTCCACGAGGGTTGCGCGAATGATGCCGTGGCGCTCCTTGGTCTCCATGACCCGGAGCTGCCCCGGTGTGCGCTCGAAAGGGATGGATGGCGCGGGCCAGACCGTGTCGTTCTCGGTACCCACTGCTTCGAGGGCTGCGAATACCTCCGAGGGCGGCCGAGCGACCTCGCGCGCGTGCGTGTTCCGGATATGCATGTCGTGCTCCTCACCGCAACCATACGGTTACGTATGGTACCTTAGGGCAACGGTTGCCGAAGTCAATACGCTACCGTATGGTGGTCCTCATGCCAGAACGGTTGAGCGCAGCGGCCTGGACCGACAAGGCCACAGAAGCCCTCGCGAAACGGGGAGTCGCGGCGGTTCGGATCGAGCCACTGGCGCGGGCGCTGGGTGTGACCAAGGGCAGCTTCTACTGGCACTTCGCCGACCGACGAGCCCTCCTCGATGCGGTGCTCGAGGAATGGGAGCGACGGGCAACCACGCAGGTGATCGAGGCGGTGGAGCAGGCTTGCGAAGCGCCGGACGACCGCCTCCGAGCGCTCGTCCGACTCGTCTTCCGCCATGGTGCACCGCTGGATCGTGCCGTGCGAGCCTGGGCCAGCCACGACGAGAGCGCCGCCGCCCGAGTCAAGCGGGTCGACGCCCAGCGATACGAATATGTTCGCCATCTTCTGGAAGCGTGCGGTAAGGCACGCGCGACGGCAGCGATGCGGGCGCGCTTGTTCTACACGGCGCTGATCGGCGAGCAGCACACGTCCCTAAGGCTGAGTCGGCAGCGCCGAGTCGAATGGGCTCTACAGAACCTGGAGCTCATCCTCCGCGAGCGCTGACTGCTTCACCACCTCCGTCCCGTCGTCGCGTTGGATCGGCGCCACCCGCTCGAGGTCGGTCATCGTCCCGAGATCGTCTCTCGTTGGCCGCCGCATCTCGATGTCGTCTCCGAGGACCGACGCCGCCCGGAGGAGCGCCTTTTTCGATAGTGGAGTTGACCCTGTTTCGTGGACACTCGCCCGGTTTCGGGCAGAGGAGTCCACATGCCTCAGAGACACACGCCAGCCTACCCGGCCGAGTTTCGGGAGCGAATGGTCGAGCTAGTCCGCTCGGGTCGCAGCCCGGAGGACCTCGCCAGGGAGTTTGAGCCCTCGGCCCAGGCGATATGCAACTGGGTGGCGCAGGCCGACCGTGACCGCGGCGCCCGCAGCGATGGTCTGACGACCGCCGAGCGCGAAGAGCTTCGGCGACTTCGACGCGAGAGCAAACAGCTCAAAGTCGAAAAAGACATCTTGAAAAAAGCCGCGGTACGATCAATGGGTCACCGCAACACCATGACCACGCACACGCTGCAAAAGGATATGGTGACGAATGCAAAGACGAACGAGACGACCTCTGTCGGGAGCAGAAACCGCGGAGCTCTGGCGTCGGTGGCGGGACGGAGACTGTCTAAGCGACATTTCACGATCGTTGGACCGAAAGCCTGGCTCTATCTACCGTCACCTCACCGAGGCCGGCGGCTTTCCGCCAGCGCCCCGTCGACGCAATCCCGCACATCTGTCTTCGGTGGAACGCGAAGAGATTTCGAGGGGGCTTTGTGCGGGGCGCTCGCTTCGAAGCGTGGCCGAAGCTCTTGGTCGAGCTCCGTCGACTGTGTCGCGAGAAGTGCGGCTTAACGGTGGCCGCAACGCGTATCGAGCCAACGCGGCCGATTCCCGAGCGCGGGAGCAGGCAAGAAGGCCCAAGCCCTGCAAGCTCGAGACCTACGCTCGTCTTCGCCGTGTGGTCGCCGAGAAACTCCGACTAGAATGGTCGCCGGAGCAGATTGCGGGCTGGCTCCAGGCGCGCTCTGCGCACGACGAGATGAACGTGTCTCAGGAAACCATCTACAAGAGCTTGTTCGTCCAATCCCGGGGCGTGCTCAACAAGGAATTGCGGAAACACCTCAGGACGCGACGGAAACTCCGACGCTCCCAACATGCCAGTACGCGAGGGCAGCCACGAGGTCAGATTGTCGATGCAGTCGCGATTCGTGAGCGGCCCGCCGAGGCGGCCGACCGCGCCATTCCCGGCCACTGGGAGGGCGACCTTCTGAGCGGGGCGAGAAACGGCGGTCTCAAGCCATCGACGCAACAGCCATGACGGTGTGATAGCCAAAATCGCACCAAGGAGGCTGAGCGATGAAGCGTCGAGAAGTGAAACGAGGCATTCGTCTAACGGGAGCGGAGCACGAAGAAGTACTCTGTCGTCTTGGGGCCGGCGAATCGTACGAAAGAGCGGCCGCGGCCATTGGATGTTCAACAAAGTCGATACAGAGACTGCTCGCTCGAGGTCGCAAGGCTAAACGCCGTCGCAGGCCTCGACCTCGCTCCCCGCATCGGCTGTCGTGTGCCGAGCGGGAGGAGATCTCTCGACGATTGGTTGCCGGAGACTCGTTTCGGCAGATAGCGAGCCACCTTGGTCGTGCGCCGTCGACCATATCGAGAGAGGTCGCTGGGAATGGAAGCCGCACGACGTATCGTGCCTGGTCTGCGGAGCAAAGCGCCGCACGTCGAAATCTTCGTCCCAGGGCGGGCAAGCTCACAGCCCATCCAAGGCTCCGAAAAGAGGTGGAAAGGCGACTCGAACAACGCTGGTCGCCGCAGCAGATAGTCGCACGGCTCGTCCTGGACTATCCCGAGGACCTCAGCATGCGCATCTCTCACGAAACGATCTATCAATCCCTGTTTATCCAAGCCAGAGGCGCGTTACGCAAGGAACTCACCACGTGCTTACGAACGGGCCGTGCTCGACGGCGTCCTCATCGACGAACCGAGCGGCAAGGTCAATTGCCCGACATGGTGATGATCAGCGACCGTCCGCCCGAAGCCGAGGACCGTGCCGTCCCAGGCCATTGGGAAGGCGATTTGATCATTGGCAAAGGCGGAAAGTCTGCCATCGCGACGCTGGTCGAACGGACAAGTCGTTATCTCCTGCTCGTGCGCCTACCCGATGGGCGTCGTGCCGAGCAGGTGCGTTGCGCCCTCACACGTGAGGTGATTCAGCTGCCCCCGCAACTACGAAAAACCCTCACGTGGGATCAAGGCAAAGAGATGGCCGGGCATGCGCAATTCACGGTGGCCACAAACGTCAGCGTCTTCTTCTGCGACCCGCATGCGCCATGGCAGCGAGGGAGCAACGAAAACACAAACGGTTTGCTACGACAGTATTTTCCAAAATCCACTGATCTGAGTCGACACACTCAGACCGAGTTGAACGCTGTCGCAAGGGAGCTCAATGCGCGGCCTCGACAAACCCTTCAATGGATGAAACCGTGCGAGATATTCAACGCTGTTGCGTCCACCGCTTGAGACCGCCCTTTGCCCGAAAGCGGGCGAGTGTCCGCGAAACCGGATCAACTCCATGTCCGACATGTGCCGATTGTGCGCAGTGAAGCCAACGCCGCAGCTGTTCATCACTCGCCGTTGATTAACCCTTAGCCTCGCTGCCTGCACGATGGGTGGGACATCGGGGCGTTTGAGGCGCAGCCGTAGGCCCAGCTAGCCGACCTTCTGCGCGGCGCGGACGACCAGCGCGGCGGCTTCACACGCGGTGCGTAGCTCGTCGGAAGGGTTGTCGAAGTAGCTCAGTGCGAGCCGGGCAAAAGCGTCGAAGGCGGCTGCTCGGGCGGCCTGAGCTGCGCTCAATTCCGGATGCTCGACGGCGACGTCGACCTCGTCGCCCAAGCGCACAAACCCATTCGCACACCTACCAACTTTCGCGCACTCAGCCTCACCTTTCCGCAAGGTCTTGCGTTTGGCTGTTTCATTTTCCCCTCGTTTTTCTGAGGGATTCTGCGGCTCGGCCGGATTCGAGTCTCGTCTGCCGCGCCAAGGATTCCCGGGGGTGACATGACCCCCGGGTTTCTTCGTTTTGGGGAGGTCGACCTGGATCCATTCGCGCGGAGAAAAGCAAAAGCCCCACCGTGAGGTGAGGCTTTGCACAGCAATGACCGGTCGTTTTCAGGTCGCTCCAGCCATCCAATCTCGCTCGGGATGAGGGAGCCCGGCCGTGCCTATCCGTCTGTTTCTGCGCAGTCGGCTGTGCACACGCCAGGCGGTGCCCCGGGACAGAGGCCGCACTGGAGGACTGCGCTGCAGATCACGTCTGCAATGTGCTTGGCCTCGCCGGTTTGCGGATGGATCGAGGCGTTGCCTGGAAGCCCGTTGACATCGCCGGTCTCGAAGAAGCCCGCGCACTCCGGATTGTTCACGAAGAAGTCGAAAAAGGCTCCCCCTACATCGGTGCACTCCGCGTCCCCGCATTCACCGCGAGCACAGCGTTGTGCGGCCTGAAGGTTCGTGGCCACGATGGCGTTGCACTCTCCGGCGTTGAGTCCTGCTGACTGACTACCCGTCTCGCCCTCGATGCCTTCTCCGCATCCGAACGACAGCGTAACCATCATCGCCGTCGCGAGGAGCGCGGAGCTTATTGATATACATTTCTGCATGACGTGCCTCCTTGGAATCTGAACGCAAACTCTCGTTCTGATGCAGGGCGTCTTTGTCGCCCTGCTCCAGATCACAGAACGTCTCGCGCCCCCACACAGTTGTATATACGTAATTGTTTACCCGCCTCGCGCACGCGCCGGCCGCGCCGCGGCGGTCGACGAACGGTCGCTGTGGGAAACAACGCGCGAGTTCGGACGAGCATACAACAAAGATCAGGAGCATAGTCGACATAAACGCCCTTTGCGGTTCGCGACCCAGGCGACATAAGATTCAGTACCGCGCAATTCGGCGCTCACCTTGAGCCCGACGGGCTAAGAGAGCGGCATCCAAAATTAGGGGTACCTGACGGTGACGAACACCTTGGTTGACAACGGCTGCGGTGGTGAGGGGGACGCCGCTTCACAGAAGTAACTACAAAAGCCCTCTCCAGTTCGCGTCACTGGCGACATAGGATCTGATGCCGCGAAATTGGGCGCTCATCGGAATCCCGACGGGCTAAGAGAGCCGTCCGTCAGCCGCATGATCGGCTTCCATCACAAGCTCACACCGTACCGTCGCGAGGATGCGGGTGTCGTCGAGCCCTTCCGGCGCGCCCATCTGGTCGACCTCTTTGCGGTGCCTGGGACGGGGGTTCCCTTCGCGCTTTGCCGCGAGGCCCGATCGTCATACCGGATGTGCGGTTTTCGCGGCTTGGTGTGCCGAACGCTCCTCTCGGGTGCCCTGAAGCAGCCGTGGCGGCCACTGCCGATGCTGCGCTGGTAGGTTCCTGTTGGCCCAACGTGCTATCGTTCGAGCCACTTGAGCGCTTCGCGACGCGTCAGAGTCGACAGGGAATCGCGGTGCGCGTGAACGAATCCGCGCACGGCGGGCGCGTCGGTTTTCGAATACTCGCGAAGCGCCCAGCCCATGGCTTTGCGAATGAAGAAGCTCTCGTCGTTCATGCGTTGCTCGCAATAACGGAAAAGCTTGGTCGCGTCGGTGTCGCTCTTGTAGGTGAGCTGGAACAAGAGCGCGGTTCGGGCGAGCCAAACGTTGTCGCTCTCGATCCAGGTGTCCATCGCGCGCCTCACGCTCGGATGCTTCTGCCCGAGCGTGCCGACGCCACGCGTTGCCAAGAGGTCGACGGTGTCCCACCATGATTTCGTCGTGATCAGGGTCTCGAGGTTATCGAGGAAGGCCGCCGAGCAGCGCGCGACGTGAGCCCGAACGTAGTCCGCACCAAAGTACTGATACTCGCGCTCTCGCTCGCGCCAGCTGGCGCGCGCCACTGCTCCGAGCTCACGCTCCGACGGCTTCGGTAAACCCTTCCAGGCACGGCGTTGAAGCTCCCGCCTTTCGGTGGCCGGGATCCCCAGGAACGGGAACCGACCCTTCATGTAGGCCGCCATCGGCCCTGCGCGCTCGGGATCGGCATGCGCTTCGAAACCCGCAGAAAGCCTCTCCATCAGAGTGATCGTCCAAGACTTCCCCATGATGCGATCCCACGCCTAGGCTCGACACGCTCCGTTCACGCTGACTCAGGCTGCGGAACCATTGCCTTCGAGCCCTTCTCGAGCTGTGCATGGATGAAACCTGGAGCGATGCGGGACATCCAGTAGAGCTGGTTCGCCTGGCCCGGAGTTAAGCGCAGCCTCACGTGGTGTGTTCTCCTCTGAGGGCAGATAGTAACTACAAAAGCCCTCTCCGGTTCGCGTCACTGGCGACATAAGATCTAGTACCGCGCAATTCGGTGCTTTGATTGAGCCCGATGGGCTAAGAGAGCTCGCAGGATTCGCCGACCTTGCAGCTTGCAGTCTCGGGTGAAA
The DNA here is from genome assembly GCA_963699755.1 of uncultured delta proteobacterium. Lineage (GTDB taxonomy): Bacteria > Myxococcota_A > Polyangia > Polyangiales > Houyiibacteriaceae > SG8-38. The sequence goes on along the minus strand of CAVOVB010000007.1, from coordinate 14,190 downwards.
CGGACACCGCAATCGTGGGCAGTTCCTCCCCCGCGTCCCCGCAACCGAGAATCGTCATCATCAACGCAAGCGCGAAACGCGCAGGCGCCTCGAGGTCGTTGAGTCCATAGTTCTCTGGCCATTAAGCAAACCTCGTGCCGATCGCGCATCCCCTCCGAACGACTCGGTGCTCGAAGGCCGCACAACGACAAGCCCCGCCGACAACGCAGCCTTTGCGGCGACGCGCGAAGCGCTTGTGCGTCGCCGGTTGCGGACGGCGGTACCACCACGGCGCGAGCGCCCTTGAACCCGCGCCCCGTATCGTTCCAGCTCGACGAGGCCGCATTGAAGCTATTGGCGGCAGTGCTAGCGTGAATCGAGCCTTCCAGTAGCTTTGCTGTGAAAGCCCAGCATGAACGACAAGACCGGAGGTCACCATGGCTCGAGTCGATGAAGACCTGCAGAAGTTCGTGCGGCACGCGTTGGCCCGCGGTGCCCCGCGTCCCGAGATTGAAAAGGTGCTCCAAGCTGCGGGATGGTCCGAAGAGCAGATCAACCACGCCTTGGCCGCTTATGGTGAAGTCGCGTTCGAGCTGCCGGTGCCGAAGCCCAAGCCCTCGACTTCCGCGCAAGAGGCTTTTCTCTATCTCGTTCTTTTCACCACCTTACTCCTGACCGCCTACAACCTGGGAGCCGTGGTGTTCCAAATCATCGATCGCGTGTTTCCCGATCCAGCGTTGGGCACGGCTGGCGACGAGTGGAGATCACAAAGTCTGCGTTGGTCCGTCTCGGCGTTGATTGTGGCCTTTCCAGTATTCTCCCTCGTGTCGTATCTCGTCAGCCGCGCGATCCGAAAAGACCCGATGAAGCGCGCTTCGGGCATCCGCAGGTGGCTCACGTACGCGACTCTGTTCTTCGCGGCCGCAGTCTTGATCGGCGACGTGACAACTCTCGTTTACAATCTATTGGGGGGTGAGCTGACGGTGCGCTTCATTCTCAAGATCCTCACCGTCGCCCTCATCGCGGGTGTCGTATTCGCCTATTACCTCTATGACCTGCGCAAAGAGGAAAGAGAGCCATGACGCGCATCGGGGCGAGCTCCGCGTTGCTCGCTGCGGTCGCCGCCGTGGTGATCGCGGTCGTCGCAGGAGGGCTCTGGTTGATGGGTTCACCGACCGAGCAGAGGTTGCTGAAGCTCGACGAGCGACGCGTCGACGATCTGCAAAGCATCGCAAATCGTATCGACGTCTACTGGAACGGACACCAGGCATTGCCCGAAAGCCTGGACGTGCTCGAGGACCAGCCGGGTTGGGAGTCGATCCCACGGGACCCCGCGCGCAACGAGCGGTACTCGTATCGCATTCTCGAAGGGCGATCCTACGAGCTTTGCGCCAGCTTCGACCGAGCGTCTCGCTACGCGCCGGCAAGCCATTGGGCGCATGACGCGGGTCCGTGTTGCTATCGCTTCGAGATGGATGAAGCCCGAGGATCTCTCCCTCCGGTGCAAGGCGGAACTCGATGAGCTCTCACTGCCGCTGCGCTGAGCGCTTCGGTGTCGGCTACTCGCCCCATCCGCAGCCGCGTGCGTAATAGTCGGGCCCCTCTGCCCAGGGGTCGGACCACGCTTCGATGAAGGTGATCCAAACGATTCCCATCCTTGTGTCTCCGCATCGATTTCGTACGGCGCGGCAGCTGTGGTCCTGCAGTGGCTTGGCCATCGTGATGCAGATAGATGAGATGAAGCGGCTGGCCACCACGACGTGGTGGCAAGATGCCCCCACAACAAAACGCGGTCAAGAGCCGCAGTGGAGGCCAGCCATGGACCACATTGGAATCGACGTGCACAAGAATGCAAGCCAAGTCTGTATCCGGACCGAAACAGGGCAGCTTATCGAACGGCGGGTCCGCACCGACCGCGAGAGCTTTGCGAAGTTGCTTGAGAAACGCCCGAGAGCCCGCATCGTGGTCGAGTCGTCGACCGAAAGCGAGTGGGTGGCGCGATGTTTGGAAGAGCTCGGGCACGAGGTCATCGTGGCGGACCCGAATTTTGCGCCGATGTACGCCCAGCGAAGCCGCAAAGTGAAAACCGACCGACGCGATGCACGGGCCCTTTGAGAAGCCTGCGAGCTCAGCGCATATGGCCCGGCGCATCGGAGCTCGGATCGCAGCCGTGCGCTTCGAGCCCAGGTGGCCGTACGCGAAGCGCTGGTACACACGCGGACTCGGCACATCAGTCTGATTCGCGCATTGCTGAGGCAGCAAGGCTACCGAATGCGGAGCGGCGGAGCCGCCACGTTTTCAGAGCGCGTGGACGAGCTCGAGTTGCCCGACGGCCTCAGGGCCCAGATGGCGCCGTTGCTCGGGGTGATGGGCTCGGTCACCGCAGAGCTCAAGGCGATGGACAAGGCGCTCGAGCAACAAGCCAAGACCCATGAAGTGGCCAAGCGACTGTGCACCGCAGCAGGCGTGGGTCCGGTCACCGCGATTTCATTTCTGGCCACGGTCGACCGCGTCGAGCGCTTCGACAACGCCAAACAAGTGCGTGCCTATCTAGGACTGGTGCCACGGGAGCCCAGCAGCGGAGAGAAACAACACCGCGGCCACATCACCAAAGCGGGCAATCGACGTATGCGTGCGCTCTTGGTCGAGGCCTCGTGGCAATTGCTGCGAAGCCGACGCGCAGACACCGAAGCGCTTCGCGCATGGGCCCACCGGATCGCGCTTCGGCGAGGCAAGCGCATCGCCGCAGTCGCCTTGGCGCGAAAGCTCGCCGGTATCTTGTTTGCGATGTGGCGTGATGGCACCGACTTCGGAAACACAAAAACTTCTGCAGCGCATGCTGCGTAACCCAAAGCGACCCAAGGAGACCTGACACACACGTGTTGCCGCGATGAGTCCAAAATTGTGGGGGTCGAGCGCGTCGTAGCTACTGGCTACCTTCGCAGAGCCGACAGATAGATGGCGCCGGCCGCCCCTCGAATCCCACCATGCGCCGCAGCCACAAGCTGCCTTTGTCGAGCGCGAACAGAAGGATGACGACCATCTCGCCAAGACGAGTCCGCAACTCGCAACTTTGAACTTGACGGGGGACGCCGCTTCACAGAAGTAACTACACACGCCCTTTGAGGTTCACGTCCGGCGCGACATAACATTCAGTACCGCGCAATTCGGCGCTCACCTTGAGCCCGACGGGCTAAGAGATCGGCAAACAAACGCTGTGCGAGCAGCATGTTTGCATCCCGAAGGGCCGGAAACGACGTCATCAAGACCGAGCGGATGCAGCCGTCCGATGGCTCGAGCCTTGAAGGCGAGCGCGGTCAACAAGCCCAGGCGTCGTCGAGCTCAGGGGGCGCCCGGGCAGGTGCGAGCTCGACGGGGTCTGAGGGAAGACCGAGATGACGGAGGATTCGGTGGATGGCGCTCGAAAACAGGATGGCGGCCACGAACCGGAGGCGCCCACCGCACGCAGGACACTCGAGCACGTCGATGTCGAGCGCACGGCGCATCAGCTCGGCCCAAGTGCGATTGTGCGAAGCGACGACCTTCCTCGGGCTGCCTTCGGATGGCTCGCTTTCGACCTTCGCGCGCCCGAAGCCCACGACCTCGCGGCGCCACTTGGCATTCGGCGCGAGCACGCCGTGATAGACGATGAGGTTCACGTACGGGCGTGGAGTCAGCGCAGCGAGCTTTTCGAGGAGCTCCAGCGGCTGAAGGGCAAGGGGGCTCGTCCCATCGCGCCATGGCGTCTTGAGGCGGAGGAGCACACTTCCATCCGGCGCAAAGGACAGCCGGTCTTCGGCGACCGGCGACCTCAACAGATACCGGCAGAGCCGCTCGAGCTTGGGCCGGTTCGTCGCACGAACGGACGTGCTGGCATGAAGGTCGAAGCCGCCGAGGCGGGTTTGTCGGCGGCGCTTCGGCGGAGCCGCCGCGACCGTCGACGCGTCTCCGAAGCGAAGGACGGGTGCTCCGGCGCGTCGTCCCGTGGCGACCCGTTGACGGACGGACGCGGCGTAGAGCGCATGCAATGACGGAGCCTCCTGTTCGTCAAGGCCCTCGTCGGACTCGTTCGTCAATAAGCCACGACGCACGAGCAGGCGTAGGATTCGGCTTTGAATGACACCAAGGAGAGCCTCGACCTCCTCGTCGGTGGGCGCTTTGGCGGCTGCGAAGGAAAGCGAGCCGTCCGGCTCTCGCACGAAGACCCGGTCAACCGCCAGCGTGTGAAAGTGCACGTTCAGGTTCAGCGCGCCACCAAAGCGCTGGATGACGGTGACTGTACCGGTACGGCCGCCTCGGTGACGCGATGCCTTGGTTCGCTTTCGGTAGAAGCCCTGCAGTGCACGCGTGTAGACCGCGAGCACCGCGCGGCAGAGACAGTGATCCCAGGCAAGCCGATACCGAAGCTCGAAGGGAAGGCTCAGGACCCATTGTCGAACCGGAGCACGTGGAAGCACGTGGTCGACGAGATGTGCCGCACGTTCGGTCATCCGGCGGCGTCCGCAGCTTGGGCAGAAGCCGCGGCCTTTGCACGAGAACGCGACCAAGCGATCGGTGCCGCAGCCCGTACACCGAGAGCGGGCAAACCCATGCGCGAGCACGCCGCAGCGAACGAATCGCTGAAACTCGCGCTTCACGAACAAGGGGGCGCCACGCTCGTGCTCGCGCCGATCGAGCTCCCAGAGGAAGGTCTGAAGGTGCTCGCGGACGACGCGGTGGAGCACCCCATGCTCCGGAGCGCAACGCACGTACGATCGAGAAATCGTCTCGTTCGTGGCCGCGGCGCAAGGCTCCACGACTGGAGAACACCATCAAGACTCGTGCCGCAGTCCGCTCCTGCGTTTTCGAAGCGTGTCACGTAGATCGCGCTGACGTGAAGTGGCGAACGACGCCGGAAGAGTGGCGGCCGCCACCCTGCGAACACGTGTGCCCTTGCTCTGCCAGCAGCCTCCGCTGCGAATAAGCCGAAGGCGTTGAGCGCGGCGTGCGGGGATTGAGACATCTTCGATGTCTTACGATCCCACATCTTGCCCGGTCCTCACCATGGTCCGAGTTGACTCGAAATGACGCGTCTTCATGCAGAATCAGCTGCGTCGATTCGCCCCTGCTGACAAGACACCAAGCCGCAGGGTATTGTCGCGTGGGGCTGCGGACGTTTGATCGGCGCGTGTCGCCGCATGTGCGGGCGCTGTCGATTGGCGCCCGCATCTTGTTTGACCGAAGGGATATCGATACATGGCTCGAAACGCAGAAGGATGGTCGCTTCACCGAGATCCGAGAACGCAGGTCTTCACCGTCCGGTTCAGGGCCGCAAGGCGGCGTTGTCATCGATCCACTGGCGAGACAGATCGCGCAGCGGCTCAAGAAGAAGCTGCTCGAATCGTCCGACAGGTGACACTCGGCCCCGGGCACGAAAGACCTTCGTCGGCGCCGGATGTGCCGCTCACGGACCTCTTCGGAAGTTGGTTGGCAGCGATGGGGGCCGAGGTGTCGAAGGACACGGTCCGTTGCTGGGAGACGTACGCTGCCGCGCATTTCATCCCGTTCTTTGAAACCGGGGAGGCGCTCTGTTCGGAGGCCCGGCTCGCCGACTACATGCGATACCGGCTCACACGGGTGAAGCGGACGACGCTGAAGAAAGAGCTGAGCGCGTTGAATCGACTATTCGACTGGATGCTCGAGCAGAAGCTGTTGGGCACCAAACCGGCGATTCCGAGGATTCCGAGACGCGCCACCGGTACGGCGCATCCGAAGGGGAAACGCGAAACGGTCACGCTGACGCCTGAGGAAATGGACGCCATCGTGGCCCAGCTCCCCGAGCGGTGTGCGATCTTCCCGAAGTTCGACGGCCGTCACACGCTCCGCAAAGCCGCCCTCGCTGCCGGCCTCGAGCCGGAGCGCGCCTCGAAGGTGAGCGCCTACGACCTCCGGCACAGCCTCGCGACCGAGCTCACGGAGCGTTCAGGCAACCTCGTCGGCGTCGGCTACCTGCTCGGCCACAAGCACATCACGACCACGAACCACTACGTGCATGCCCGTCGCAAAGCCGCCGAATCGGTCCTTTCGGGACACCGGTTGGGACACCAGGGGGTGGGGCGCCTAGGTCCACCGTCTAGTGGTGTAGCGCAAGTACTCGAAACTAAAGGGTGCGGAAGAGAGGACTCGAACCTCCACGGGTATTACCCCACTAGATCCTTAGCAGACGTTGCAGAAGAAAAAGCGCATGAATTCAAGGGTGCGAGTCGGTCAGGAACGCCCGAAAACGCCCTAGGGCGGTCTCATTTCTCACCAGTGGTGAAGAATCGTGCGCGCGATCTGCTCTGCGCCGTAGTTGATGGTGGCGACGTCTCGGTCGCGCGGATTCGCGACTTCGCAAGGGCGGTCATCGACACGCCGGCATTCCACACGGCCCAAGAAATCCTGCGAGGCGGCTCTCCTGAGTTTGCTGTCCGCAAAGCGTTGGAGCTCGCTTCGATGGTGCTCGGCGCTGATGACCACGCAGCCGGAGGCGTCGGAGCGGGGTCGGGGACAATTACTTCTGGCGCCAGAGGAGAGAACAACACCAATTCCCGATCAGGTTCTTGCCAGTGATTTTGCTGCTTGCGATCAGAGCCAAATGATCTGAGATGCTTATGAGTGGAAACGGTCGGAATCGAACCCGACTCAGCGCGATAAGCTAACCCTACGCGGACACTCGGTTTTCCCGCGTATCGCTATCAAAGGCGCGCGTCGTGATCTCTCGCTCTCGTGCCCTGCAGTACCCTGGAATCCACCTGCTCGCCCTGGGCTCCGGTCATTGTTCAGTCACTGAGCGTGTTCTGGTCAGGCGAAAAGGGTCAGGTTCTCCACGATAGTCGGCCGCGTGCCCGCGGCGACTCGCTTGAGTTCATCGACCACAGGGTCATCGAGCGGATGACGGAGCTCGTGCTGCGGCCAGAGGCTCGATCGGGCTGTCGCCAGCACGGCACGCAGCAAGTGCAGCATCGCGATGGACGAGCTTGACCCCGCGTACCTGCTACGGCTGCTGGATCGAAAACGAGATGAGCTCCGACTCTGGCGTCCGCGTCAACGCCGTACGCGTGCCCTCGGCCATCGTGCAGTCTAGGGCGGCCAAGATGCCGGCACCGATCGTTGCGCGAAAGCTATTGGGTCCCGGATCGTCGGCGATCGTGGGGGGCAGTATCACTGTTTCGCGGTTGGGGCCGCCAGATTGGTCGATGTAGGCGCCGGTGCTTTCGTCGTCCCAGCCAAAGAGCACGGCTCCGGAGTCGGCTGCCAGGTAGCCTTGAACATGTGCGGCTTGCAGCCTCACCTCGAGCTGGTCGGAGACGCAAAAGCCGTTCAAGTCGCACTGAGATCCGGGCCCCGTCTTGCCCTTGCTCTCGCAGAGCTCACCCGGACCGCATTGCTTGCTGGTCCGGAGGGTGATGAATTGCCCGCACGGGTTTTGCGGATCGGGCATGCCGCCGAGACCCGTGCAGTCCTCGTTCGAGCCATCCGGATTGTCGTTGGCTTCGTAGCAGAGCGAAAACGGACCAGCATCTGGTCCGATGTCCCCGCTCTCGTCATAAGTGCAGCTGCGTTGCATGGGTTCGTTCGTGAGGACTACATCCATCGCATCGGCCGCCACGCCACTGCGCACGTGAACGGTCGCCTGGACCCCGAGCAGATTGGAACGTTTGTATCCGCCCGGCACAAACGCCTGAGCTTCATCCAACAACTCCTCGTTGAATACCATCAACCCGCTGAGCACGGCTCCGAACGCTCGCCCTGCCACGATCGGTCCGGGATCCACGGTCAGATCCCAACGCACGATCCTGATTTCCGAGGTCAGGTTGTTCGTGCATCCCAGGGTCAGCCCCCCCGTTTGCGCTGGTGGATCCATGAACCACTCGCCGCCGTCGCCTCCCGTCCCGCCCGCGGAGGGGTCCGGCGTGGAGCCGACGTCGGAGCAACCCGCGAGGGCTTGCAGCGTGAGAGACAGCACCAGTAGAAAAGCCAAGCGTAACATGGCGCACCCTCCGGAAATCGTGAGGTTCACCGAACAGTCAAGCGAGCCTCGATCATGCGCGTGCACTTGAACCCAAGTCAAGCGCGTCCCTTGTGACGCCATACAACGGAGTTGACACCGTTCGCGATCGGGGCGTTGATCGTATCCGGCCGGGCAGGAGGCACTCCCACGATGAGCCATCGACTTGCGCGTCTTGCGCCTAGGTCCGCGACACTTGCGTCGTGGATTCTCTGCATCGCGCTCCCGCATTGCGTCCAGCTCACCGACGGCTCCGACGGTGGCGGCATGCCCAAGACATGGGGCATGGCCGAACGGATTCACGATGCCGTCGACACCATCGCTCCTGAGCTGGCGGCCGACCCGGCTGGCAACGCGGTAGCGGTCTGGTCTCAAGGCGACGGGATTTGGTCCGCTCGGTACATGCCTAGTGATGGCTGGGCCGCTGCGGATTCCGTGACCACCTTCGCCGCGCCGCTCGGGAGCGCCGTGGTCGCCATGGATGCAGACGGAGTTGCGGTGGCGGCGTGGCCTCTCTCGTGGGTGCGGAGCAACATCTATTCGGCACGGTCTGGCGCAAGCGGGGAATGGGCTCGTTCGCAGCGCATCGACGACAACAGCGGTGAGGCCGACGCACCTCAAGTCGCGACGGGTGCCGATGGAAGTGTCGTCGTGGTCTGGTCCCAGGTCGACGACCAAGGCATGCGCGTCTGGTCCAACCGCTACACACGAAGCGACGGATGGAGCTTTGCGCAACCCATCGACGGCAGCAGCGCGGGGGAAGCATCGAGACCCCAAGTTGCGGTCGATCCGCCGGGAAGTGTCACGGTGGTTTGGCAGCAAGCCGATGGCACGCGAACCGGCATCTGGTCCAACCGCTACACGCCGAGCAGCGGATGGGGCAGCGCGCGATCCATCGCGAACGGGAGCGCATCGGAGGCAGCGAACCCCCAAGTCGCCGTCGACCCGGCTGGCAATGCGGTGGCCGTATGGGAGCAATCCGATGGCATCAAGACCAGCATTTGGTCCAATCGCCACACGAGCGCCGGATGGGGAGCTGCAGAGCGAATCGCAGGCGAAGCTGGAGGTGACGCGCTGACTCCCCAGGTCGGCGTCGACGCCAACGGCAACGCCGTGGCGGTCTGGTCCCAGTTGGACAGCACGCGCAACATCTGGTCCAACCGATACGCACCAAGCCGGGGATGGGGCACCGCCGAGCGCATCGACGCCAGCGATACGGCCAATGCGCGGGAGCCCCGTCTGGCCATGGATCCAAGCGGCAACGCTGTATCGGTGTGGCGACAGTCCGGAGGCGCCGGCGATGGTATCTGGTCCAGCCGTTATACGCAGAGCGAGGGGTGGGGGTCGGCGCAACGCATCGACCCCGATGAAGCTGGCACTCGGAGGGACGCCCGGGTCGCGATCGACGACGCCGGCAACGCCACAGCCGTCTGGAGCGTATCGAACAGCCCGGGCGCAGGGATCTGGGCCAACCGCTTGGACTAGTCAGGGCAGCTCGACGTAGTAGCTGCCGAAGGCGACGAACATCTCGTCGTCGGTGGTGACGCCGCCGAGGAGCGGGCAAGCGTCGCACAGGCCTTCGGCGCCGCAGATCGCGTCGTCACCGTTGCACGAGCTGCCTTGCCGATCACCGCCGAGACAGGCGCGCTCCGACGGCGCGCATCCGCAGTTTGCGAATTGGACATTGTTGCAGCTCGGAGAATCGGGACGAATCGAGTTGCGCTTGACCTCCGCAGGATCGTCCGCGCCGTTGTCGTACCGGGCGCACATCTTGATCGTCCGCTCGGTGGGGTCTGCGCCGTCCAAGCTCCGTGGGGGATCGTACGACTCTTCGACCGGGTCGTTGTAGAGCCGGCTCTCGTAGTCTGGAGGATCCGTGGGAAGCGCGCAGCCATCCGGAACGCTGCACCGTTCGTTCGGCGGAAGCCACATGCGGAAGAGCTCGCCTCGCTGATGGAAGTGCGAGCTCAGCGTCATGAGGCGCGTGTATTGGGGGAGCGTGAAGGTCATGCAGACCTCGCGCTTTTCGAATGGAGGGATCGTCCCCATGCCGAAAATCTGATCGGAGAAGAAGATCTGCTCCCGCTCCCAGCGGCGTTCGCTTTGCGGAGCGAAGGTCAAGTTGATCCACTGCTCCACCGTCGTATCGGTTCGCGTTAGGTTGAAGGCATGGCTGTTCCAAACCACGAAACCCTTCAGGGGCAAGAGGGCGTAGACGCCGGGGAGAGGGTCCTCGATGAACGTCGACTCCTGCCCGGTGATCAGTCGCTTGCGTGTCACGGAGTCACCCGTTGCTCCCGCCCCGATGTCGAAGTCACGGGGCCCATAGAAGTAGCCAATGCACGCGAGCCCGCTTTGCACGGGGGTCGCGCACGCCGAGCGCTCGCCACACTCGGGGTCGACCGGGTTGCACGCCTCGCCGTTGCGGTCGCCGCCAAGGCATTCCCAGCGGAGCCAATCGGCGCCGTTCGGATCGGATGCAGGCGTGTAGACCGACGTGATGCTGTGGTGTGACTGGCCGTCCTGGGCGAGCTCGCTTCGCCGGAAGGCAAAGCAGTCTCGTCCTGGGGCGAGGTCACCGCAAGGCAGCTTGGAATCTGCGGGGACCTCGTCGGAGACATCGTAATACGTGACGAAGCAAACCTCGTCCTCGCTCTCGGCGGGCAGCGGCCATGCGCCCGAGTAGAACTGAAGCCCCGCGTCGGGCTCGGGCGGGGGTAGGGGGGTGATCTTGTTCGGCTGCGCCTCGAAGCTTCCTTCGCAGGCGAGGCGCTCCATCGTTCCTGCGACGACGCCCTCGGTGCGGGCGCCACCGCGAATCCAGAGACGCATCGCCTCGAGCTCGTCCGGAGACAAGGGATCGGCGTCCACTGGCATCGCTTGACCGAGGGGGCCGAGCTCCGCTCCGTCCACGCCAGCCTGCAGCTTCAAGTACAAGACGCTCAAGTCTTGATCCCCCGGAAACACCCGCTCCATGCTCGGGTCGATCGAGCTCGGCGTGTGAACCAAAGCCGCGTGCGAGGACTCCGCCCGCAGATCGAGCCCGCCTTGCATGGACTCCCCGTGACACACCGACTGCGTACATCCCTTGGCCTCGAAGATCGTTCGCTGGATGGTCGCGTAGGTGCTGTCGAGGCACTTCGCGGATGCGGTGTCGTCAGCGCTGTCGCTGCCGCAAGCGGCCAGCGCTGGCAGCAAGGACAAGCCCAGCAGCCAGCGTCGCCATGGTTTCGATACCGAACACGAAAATGAGCTCTTCATCACGACCTCCGAGGCGCTCTAGGGGGCAGGGGGATCACAGTTCATGCTGCCGAAAGTTCTGAATCCCTCTCGCACGGGGACGCGGATGCTGTTCGCGGTGTCACCGGACCAACCGAACGAAGGCCCGTGGCACTCTCCGATCGCTCCGCTGAGCTCGAACTGCTGCACTCCGGGGGTGACTCCTGCAAAGCCGCCCTCCGCAAACGGGAACCGCGTATACACCGCAGGAAAGGAAGTAGTGGCTTCGAGGTCGATGCTGTACTGCTCGGTCGCTGCGTCGAAGTAGAACGCCTGGCCGACCTCGCCGATGGTCGAGTCGACAGGCTCGAACGTTACGCCTGCGAGCCCCACACCCGTGTTGGCTACGAGCCCGACTATTCCGCCCTCCCATGGATACGCGGGGTCTAGCTCCAGTTGCTCCGCGGCGATCGTTTCGAGCTGCGAGTTGGTGTACATCAGGAAGGTAAGAGCTCCTGAAGGACGCCAGTCTGCGCCAAACGCGTTTTCGCCGGCCCCACCGATTGTCGAGCCATAACCTTCCTTTTCCATGGTGTTCGTGAACGCTCGATCGGGGGGGAACTCGACGACGGCCCTGCCACTCGCGTCGGTCATGAAGCAGTTCTTGGTGTCGCCATACTCGATGCAGATGCTCACGCCCTCGAGCGGCGGATCGTCGCCGTCTGGGTTGTTCGCCAGCACGGTGGTGAAGATAGGCAGGACCTCCCCTCCGGCGCCTCCGGCACCCCCCACGCCACCGATCCCGCCAACGCCGCCGTTGCCTCCGGTGCCGCCCACGCCCCCAGCGCCGCCATCGCCGTCCAAATCACTGCATCCGACGATCGGAACCGCGAGCAGTCCGAGCACGCACGCCCAACGCGAAAGCAGGCACGTCATCTCTTTGAGCTTCAGCATGATACCTTCTCCAATCCGGAAAGGCTCCGGTCGATCGCTGTAAGAGCACGCTTTGTGCCAAGCAAAACCCCCAATGGTTTCGCGATCGCGCACCGCCCGAAGTCGCCGATTGTCGTCGGCCGTCAACAATCGCTGTCGGGTGGCGACAATCATTGCAGCTCAAACGCTCCCACGTCGCACGCTGCTCCTTGAGGCCGGGTAACACCACGCTGGTCGGTGTCCACCTCACACGTCGCCTCAGGAATCACGTCGATGGCAACGCTGCCCGGAAGCAATGCATGCGTCTTGGTCGGGCCACCGTTGTCCTGCAGCGGTCCGAGGTTCAGATTTTCTCCGGTGACGGCGACCTGGTCGGTCGACTGGTCGAAGCTGCACGAGTTATTGCCCGCGCTTTTGATGTTGTTGCCGGCAGAGATGATTTGCCCTGCACACGCCCCGTCAACCAGGCTGTTGGCTATCGTGGCGACGTTCGGCGGTTGTACGCCGGACGAGTGCACGAAGATGTCCCCGGATACAGTACTCGCGATCAGTTCCAGAGTGGCGTTGGAGTACTCGCCAAAACCGGCAAAGCGCTCCTGCAACCGAATAGCGCAGTTGGCATTCCCCGACACGGTGCTGTTGGTCATCGTCATCGCTCCTCCGGTGATCTCGATGCCGCAGTTCGCATTCCCGGACACGGTGCTGTTGGCTATCGTCACTGTGTCTCCCAGGGCGAATAAGCCCGTCCCTCGGCTACCCGAAACAGTGCTGTCGGTCAGCGTCATAGCTCCAACTGCGACGACACCGTACGCCTCACCCCCGGTGACAACGAAGCCCCGCAGCTCCGTCGTTGCACGGTCGGAGTAGAGAACAAAGCCCCCGTTGCCGTTCATCGTCAGGTTGCCCTCCCCGTCGAGGATCACGTCGTTGTCGATGAGGATTGGCGCCTCGGTCACGACCGTCTGCGGGCCGTCGCAATCAAAGGTGTATGGTCCGCCTCCGGCGGCAATGGCGTTGCGGATGCCCTGCTCGGTGCATGGAAGTCTCGAGGTTGCGAGCTCACACGCACCGGACTGACAGGTGCCTCCTGCGCACGGTGTCCCGTCCGTCACGGGGTTTGGAGTGGGGCAGCCGTCCACAGGTTCGCATGGGTCTTCGGTCGTGCAGTCATTTCGGTCGTTGCAGTCCACCGGGACGTTGCTGCACGTCCCGTTGCAGAGATCATCGGTGCACGCATCGCTGTCGTCGCAGTCTTCGAGGCTCTGGCATTCGGGCATGTTCCCTGTGCCACCCATGCCACCGCCCCCGCCCGAACCAGCGTCGCCACCCGTTCCGGCTGTACCACCACCGCCGCCGGTTCCCTGGGTCTCACCGCAGCCGGCGATCGCGCCAACGAAGAAACCGAGCACGCAAGCCCAGCGCCAGGACACGCGCGTCACATCCCTAGTCGTCAACATGGCACCTTCTCCTTTGCGGAATCGCTCCGCACGCCCGCTACCAACGCACGCTTCGTGCCAACCAAAACGCCCAATGGTTTCATGACCGCGTCCCGCTTCAAGCCACCAATTGTCGTCGGCCGTCAACAACCAGTGTCGGCCGTCGACAATCATTGCAGCTCAAACGCTCCCACGTCGCATGCCGCGCCCTGCGGACGCGCAACACCGCGCTGGTCGGTCTCCATGACGCACATCGCCTCAGGAATCAGGTCGATTGCAACGCTCCCCGGAAGCAACGCGTGCGTCTGCGTCGGGCCACCGTTGTCCTGCAGGGGCGCAAGTTTCAGGGCTTCTGCCGTGACCTCGGTTACGTCCGTGGGCTGGTCGAGACCACAGGTGTTGCCAGGGCTTTCGAGGTTGTGGCCGTTGTTGGTCGTCGTGGCGTCGCCCTCAGTGATGCAATCGCCGTCTACCAAGGTGTTGGCCAGCGTTAGCGTCCCGAGGTTGTCGATGCCGGCACCCCCGTAGGACGCGCTATTCCCCGACACGGTGCTGTTCGTCAGCGTGAGGGCTGCCATTGTTCCGGATGCCGCC
>CAVOVB010000006.1:0-153080 GCA_963699755.1 uncultured delta proteobacterium | reverse complement strand
TGGTGACCCCAGCGAGGTTCGAACTCGCGTTACCGGCGTGAGAGGCATCTGATGCTGCGCTTCGCGCTACGCATTTTCAGCCCTCTTTGCTCTCTGGGTTGTGCAGTTTTCGCTGGCTTTGGCCAAGTCAATCACGGTTTGCTGCCACATATTTGCCACGCTCGGCAAGCAACGGATGGCGTCCTCCAGACAGGTCCGCAACGGCTTCACCGTGTGGCAGGTCCGGGCCGGATTCGAGTGCCGCATGCCGTTGCAGATGGTGCGGCACACGGCCTGCCCGAACCCCCGCGCGCCGTCGCATGCGGATTTCGGAGCATCGTGATCACGCATGCCCTTCGGTCCGTTCCAACCAGGGTGCGCCTGGGCTTGCTCCGTCCGCATGGGAGGCTAGTCGCAACGCGCCGATTCTCGATATCCTTTGTCGTTTTGGCGCCTTCACTAGGTTTTTCGAGCCGCAGGACAACATTTCGGGGGGCAAAACCGATAATAGGGTTGTGGGAAGGAGACATCGGTCGTGAGCCAAATGAGTTGCTCGGAGCGTACGGCTCCTCGCGGGCTCAAGGCACGAGCGACGTCCTGGCGCTCTCGGCGTCGCAACGGCGAACGGTTTCGCTCCGATTTCGCGCTCCGTTGGTCCGAACGCCTTCCGCAACCTGAAACATGACAGATACTTTCACGTCTCCCCTTGCAACCCCGGCCGAAGCTCGGGCATATCTGCGTCTCAGTCGGAAGAGCTTTGACCGGCACGTAAGGCCGCGCGTGAGCAAGGTCACGATCGGCGGCACCAACATGTACTTCTGGGAGGAACTTAAGCAATGGGTCGAAAAACAAAGGGTTGGTCCCTCGGAAAGCGGGACCCCCGCACCGGTAACTACCAGGTCTTCTTCACGCACAACGGAAGACAGCACCACCGATCCACGCGTACGAGCGATGCTCGGCAAGCTCAACTCGAAGCAGAGAGAATCTATACCAAGACTATTTCCGGTCGACGAACCGAAGTAGGCACGAACAAGAGTCTCAAGCTCCTCTTTGCTGAGTGGCTGGTTGACTTTGAGGCCGAGGGCGCGCCGGTGACAACCGGCTACTACACCGACTTGGTCGCGCGAACCTTTCTCCCGTTCTTCAAGACGTTCGATGCGGTGACGACGTGCGGCGCCGATGACTACCGACGCCACCGGTTGCGTCAGGTGGGCCGATCGACCGTGGTCCGGGAGCTGACCGCGCTCCGAACGTTCGTGTCGTGGGCCGCCCGGAAGAAATACCTTGCAGAGCCGGTCGACGTGAAGGACCCGGGGCGCAGCGTGATCGGAACCCGCGTCCTCGAAACCGAACTGGTCGAGATGAGCGCCCGCGAGGTCGAAGCTATTCTCGATAACCTCCCCGCCCGCACCCCGTTCGGGAATCACCCGAAGGCCCTAATGACGACGATCTGGGAATCGTCTCTTCGCATCGGGACAATGCAACGGCTCGCGACCCCCAAACACTACCGTAGGGGCTCGAGCATCCTTCAGGTGGTCGAAGTGACGGACAAGGGTCGGTACGCCCGGAAAATCCCCCTGACGCCCCGCGCTCGGGCACTACTCGACGACGCATGCGCCGACGCTGAGCACAGGACCGGGCTCATCTTCGGCCAGTACGATGTTCGCCGCGCACTCCGCACGGCCGCAAAGAAGGCAGGCTTCGACGGGGAGCGGCGCAAGCACCTGAGCCCCCACGACTTCCGCCACGCCGCTATCACGCACGCGCAGGAGGTCTCGCAGAACATCGCCGGCGCCGCGTATATGGCCGGGCACAAACGAACGGCCACCACCGCCAACTACACGCACCCGAGATACACCCACGGACTCGCCATTTTGGAAGCGCGTTTCGGCGATACTACACCCCGAACTACACCCCGTGACGAAACCAAGGAACCGCGAAACGCGGCTTCCCTTGGTAGGCACGGGCGGTTTCGAACCGCCGACCCCTACCGTGTCAAGGTAGTGCTCTCCCGCTGAGCTACGTGCCTGTTCGTCATGTCCACCGACGGTGGAAGCGGCGTCTTAACCCTGACCCCAAGGGGTGTCAACCCCGTGGAACCGACGCTTCGCTTCGCGCACGGGGCTTTGCCTCACCCTTTGCTTATTGAGTGGGGCGCTGATAAGCCCAGCGTTCGATGAGCGCCGAACCTTCGAGCCAAAAGGAGCCTAGTGGGCTTCGGCCCCTGCCCTCGGTCAAGATGGCGCTGCTGCCTGACGAGCTCCGGGCGCGCCGCGCCAAGCGCTTGCTGTTCGGGACCATGCTCGGAGTCGTGGTCCTCGCTCTGCTGCTCCTCTGGATCGCTCGAAGCGTCATCCCTCAGACCTGGGCATGGATGGAAGAAGCCCTCGGCCGACAGGACGCTCAGCTTGCAGCGGATCTCGGGGTGACCGATGGACTTCTGCCCGGAGACGCCGACAGCGGCGTCGATGAAGGCCTCAGCGAGGAAGAGGCCCTTGCACTGGCCCGCTCCCGTCCCAATGCGCGATACGAAACCCCGTTTGGGGGGGTCCCGAGCTTCCGCGGCGCGCTTCTCAACGCAGGGCTCGAAACAGACGAGTGCACGGCGATCGAACAAGCGCTCCAACACATCGTCGACTTCCGGCGCTGCCGCCCCGAACACAAGCTGATCGTGGAACGCGACGAGAACGCCGACTTGAAGCGTTTCGAGTACCATCCTTCCGCAACGGAGTTCGTCGAGGTCACCCGCGGTGACGATGGGCTGTTTCGCGCGGAGCAGATCAGAGTGAAGGTCGAGCGAACCCCGATCGCGCGGGCCGCTTCGGTGCAGACTTCGATCGGCGATGGCCTCCTCGAGCTTGGGCTTCCAGCCGGTCTTGCGACGTTTTTCGTCGAGGCCTTCGAGGGTCAGATCAACTTCGCCTTGCAGGCCCGCAAGGGCGACGTCTTTCGAATCATCGTCGACGAAGAGCGGGTGGACGGCGAGTTCCTTCGCTACGGCCGGGTTCGTGCGCTCGAATACGACGGGCAACGGACGGGCAAGACGCAAGCGTTCTACTACGAAGCCGGAGGGGCACCCGGGCAGTTCTACGACGAAAGCGGCCGCGCCATGCAGGGCGGCTGGCTTCGCACGCCGCTTCGCTACGATCGACTTTCGTCTCGCTACAACCCTCGGCGTTTTCACCCAATTCTGAAGCGCATCCTTCCGCACCTCGGAGTCGACTACGCCGCGGCAACTGGTACGCCGGTCTGGGCGGCAGCCGACGGGCGGGTGACCTTCGCGGGATTCAAAGGACCGAACGGGAACCTGGTCGTGATCCGTCACAGCGGCGGCTTCGAGACCGCCTATGCGCATCTGCACCGCATCAAGGGCGGCATTCGTCCCGGCGTCTTCGTGAAGCAGCGCGAGCTGATTGGGTTCGTCGGATCGACCGGCCGCTCTACCGGACCTCATCTGCACTTCGGTCTCAAGAAGTACACACGCCCCATCGACCCGCTGACCGAGCTCAACGGCCCCGGGCTTCGCATGGCTGCGCGCGACTTGCCTGCGTATAAGACTGCCCTCGCGGATTGGCAGGCCCAGTTGGGGAGCATCGAAAACGCACCCGCGCTCATGGCGGGCGCGGACGAGCCACTGGTCGAGCAAGTCGACGAAATCATGGACTGAGACCGGAGCCAAGGTTAGGCTGCCCGCGGTGTTGGACCGGTCCGTCGCGCTCGATCGCCTCTTGCTCGCGGCCGTCGCGCTGCTGACCATCTGGGGGATTTGGTCGCTTGGGATCTGGGATCCCTGGGAGCTCGGCGTTGCCGATGCGGCGCGCGCACTCTCGCAGCATGGCGACGACCCGCCGGTTCACGTTCCACTGTCGACCCGCTTGATCGCGATAGCCTTCGACGTCTTCGGCATTCGCGACTGGTCTGGTCGGCTACCTGGCGTGGTCGCCTCTTTGCTCAGCTGCTTGCTGCTGTTCTTCCTGCTGCGCAGGGACTATGGGCGGCGAGCAGGAGTGATCGGTGTCGCAGTGATTGCATCGACCCCCTTGTTCTTGCTGAACGCGCGCCTGCTGATGGGCAACGCGGTCGAGGTCTTCGTGCAGAGTTGGGTCGGCCTGGCGGCACTCGCCATTTGTTCGACCCCGGTTTCGAACCGGCAAAGGGTCACGAGATACGCGCTGCTTGCGCTCGGGCTCGCGGTGAGCAGCTACGCCAGTGGAGTCCTCCTAGGACCTCTGCCGCCCATCCTCGCGGTGGCGACGCTGAGCTTGCTCTCCGACGACACCGGTCGCGGAGATCGGATCGCGCGCTGGCTCCTTCCCGCGACCGCGTTGGCTCTTTCGCTTGGGGTGGTGTGCGCAGTTGTCCAGGACGACCCGAGCTTCAGCATCTGGCTTGGAGGAGGCGCCGTGGGGGGAAATCCGCCGAGCTTCGAGAAGGCTCTCGAGCTGGTGTTTCACGGATTCGCGCCTTGGAGTGCCGCCCTTCCCGTGGCCGTCGTGTGGGCGCTCGCACCTCGACCCAGCCGAAACGAACGCACGCAGGATTTGGCTTGGCTGCTCCTGCTCTGGGCCGCGTTTGCGTTCGTCTCGTGGACTCTCTTCGCATCTCGCTACGGCACGCCGCCCTATCTCGCATTGCTTCCTCTGGCGGGACTGGTCGCAATCTGGATAGCCGAGGTCACCGAAGAGCCCGTTGCTCGCTGGCCTTCCGCAGTGGTCGTGGGGCTCTTGGTCGGCCTCCTGATTCGCGATTACGCCCTTTATCCGGACAGCCCACTTTGCGCCCTAGCCGTCGACGGATTGACTCTGCCGGACGTTTACAATCCAAGAGCCCAGTGGGCTCTGCTTTTTTCCGTGGCCGCGTTCTTGCTCTGCCTGATGTTATTGAGTCCTCAAGACATCGGTCGGCCTAGCGCCGTCGGCACGGTCCAAAGGATTCGCGACCTCTGGACTGTCGGCTGGCCTCAGCGCGCTTGGCTTTCGCTCGCCTCGCTTCTGCTCGCTGCTTGCTTTGTTCTTGGCCTGGCGTGCTTCGTCCTGGACCTCGAAATCGCTTCGCTCGCACGTCGGGTCGGACAGGCTCTCTTCTTTGTGCCCTTCGTCTTGGCCGCCTTGGTGTTTGGGCTGCCTTGGCTGCGTCACGGATACGGACGTCTTGGAAAACAGCGTGTGTTCCTGGCTCTAGGAGGGGGCTTGCTCGTCGGCGGCTTCATCGCCCTTTCGTTTCAGCCCGCCCTCGGCCCGCACTTCTCCCCCAAAGCGGTCTACGAAGCGTACGCCGAGCTAGCCGCAGACGCCCCAGAGCCCCTTGCGGCGTACAAGCTTCCGTCAACAGCCGCGCGGTACTACACCCATGCACCGGTCGAAGAGATCACGCGACAGGCCGATCTGATCGACTTCCTCGGCGAGGGCGGGCAACGCTGGGCCGTGCTCCAAGCCGAGAGCCTGCCGGAGCTCGACCGCGCCTACCGCGGGAAGACAGGCCAGCACCTGTTCGTCGCCAACGCCCAGAGCGCGCGCTTGCTCCTGGTGGCCGCGAAGCCGATCGACGGCCGCCCCAACCAGAGCTTCATCGCATCTGTGGTCCTGGACGAGGTCCCACAGCCTCAGCACGAGGTCGGCGCAAACTACGATGACCGGATCGAGCTTCTTGGATACGACCTCGAGCTTCCTGGAGGCGACTCGGTTGGCGCAGGGCAGCGCTTCGAGATCACCTGGTACTGGCGGGTGATCGGCAAAGCACCGGTAGGCTATCAGGTCTTCGTCCACATCGATGGCCGCGGCTTGCGGCTCAACGGCGACCACGTCCCCGTCGGCGGCAGATACCCAGCCAAGCTCTGGGAAAGAGGAGACGTGATCGCCGACACCCAGCGGCTCACCGTGCCCGCCAACTATCCCGTGGGGGAATATGCGATCTACGTGGGCTGGTTCAGCGGAAACACGCGTCTCGCGCTGAAGTCTGGCCATCTCGACGGAGAAGACCGCCTGAACGCCGGCACGCTGCGCGTCGACTAGTAGACTGCGACTCAGCCCGCGAACACCGACGCGGCCAGATCCAAGCCACCTGGGAATCCTCGATCGGTT
Organism: uncultured delta proteobacterium; assembly: GCA_963699755.1. Taxonomy (GTDB): domain Bacteria; phylum Myxococcota_A; class Polyangia; order Polyangiales; family Houyiibacteriaceae; genus SG8-38. Next base: position 147,021 of record CAVOVB010000006.1, on the reverse strand, counting down.
CGTTCTGTGTCGGGATCACGCTCAGGCGTTTTCTTCATCGTGCGGGAGGGTGGCCCCTGATACTCGGCCGTCGGCGAAGGCGCCGTCCAACCCATGACGGTGCGTCCTGGATGGAGGGCCGCTTGTTGCGGTTCGGCAACACCCACCGGAACACCGCTGAGCGTGCGCTGATCCAATACGAAGGCCTCGTCAGCTCTGAGTCCACGCATGCTCTGCGTCAGGCGCCGTCGCTCATCTCCGCGTAAGGCCTCGAACGCGATACCCATGCCGACTGCGCTCCCCTCTCCGGGGCGTCGTTGAAGCTCGACGCGCTGGACACAGCCAGCCACGTAGAGCGGCTCTTCCCAATCGGGCGGATAGAAAGTCAAGGTCACTCGACTGCCGATCTCGAGCAAGAGGTCGGTCTGAATCCAGAGACCATCCTCGCTCACGTCACTGGCCCGATGCGCGATCGCCTCACCCCAGAGCTCGGAATAAACCTCGCACTCGAGATCGACGAGCCGTCGAACCGCCCTGCGCGCCTCGCGTTTGGCCCCGAACTGGCGAGCTGCCATGAGCAAACTTGTATGCGAGCAGACCCTCGGGCAGCAAATTACGGGTCCAAGTCGACGCGAAGATCCGGTTCGAGGACGTAGCGCGTTTGATCCCAGGTTCCTGCTGTGGCGGTCGCGCGGCCTTCGCCGAGCTCGTATAGCCAAAGGCCCTCCCGGCCCGCGTGGGTGGTGCTCCCCGAGCAAAACAACCGCAACGGGGTCTCCGGGACCCTCAGATGATAGCGCCAGTGGATGTGGCCGTGAAGGATCGCGCCCCGTCGCGCGGCAGCGCTGATCGCCAAGAGCTCGTCTGCGTTCTCGAGCCCGTGCGCCGGCCTGTCAGGCCGACCGCTTGCGCGTCGAGGGGCATAGTGGGTCACGATCATCACGAAGCGATCGAATAGACGAGGGTCGTCCAAGATGCGCGTCAGCGCGTCGAGCTGCTCGTTCGGAATTCGTCCACTCGAATGGTGTGGCTTCGGGTTTGCGCGCGCGCTATTGACGCCCACGAGCGCCAAGCCCTCGGCAGGGAACCATACCTGAGGCCAGACACCATCGACCGCATACTCTGCAAGCTCGGTCTTCATCAGTGCGCCGAAGTGCTGGTCGAACCAACCCGCTTCGACCGTGTCGCGCAGATACAGATCGTGATTGCCCGGGACGGTGAAGAAGCCTAGCGGGGCATGAGTGAGCGGTTCGATGATCTTTCGCGCGTAGGCGATCTCCGGGAGCGTGCCAAGCGCAGTGTAGTCCCCGGTGCAGATGACCAGGTCGACCCCTTGCTCTTTCGAAAACGCAGCAAGCGCCTCGACCTTTTTCGCCGCTTCCGCGAACACCCGCCGGCGCCTGAATCGAAGATTCGCAAGCCCCACGATGCGCTTGTTGAGGAAGCTCGTCAGTGGCACACCCGGGAAGCCATCCTCGAGGTGCACGTCGCTGACGTGCAAAATCTTGATCACGGCCATTGTGCCGGCGCCTGCAACCCCACCCCTTCGTCGAGGCCAAATCGAACGTTGAGGCACTGGATCGCCTGACCGGACGCGCCTTTGACGAGGTTGTCGATTGCGCTCATCGCAATCAATGTCCCGCTGCCGCGATCCTGCGCGTATCCGACGTGAACCCGGTTCGACCCCCTCACCCAGAGAGTGTCCGGGTGCTCTCCTTCGTCGAGGACCTGCACCGAGGGAGACCCTTCGTAGAGCGCGCGGGCGGCCTCGATGCATGCGGCCGCGGTTACTTTGGAGTCCACCGGACGAGCGTAACAGGTCGCGAGAATGCCGCGTGTCATCGGAAGAAGATGAGGAACAAACGCGATCTTGACGGCCGCTCCGGCGAGCCTGCTGAGCTCTTGCTCGATTTCCGGCCCGTGCCGGTGTGCCCCCGCCTTGTAGGCACGCACGCCTTCCGCCGTCTCCGGGAAGTGGGTCGCCGCCGATAGTCCCCGTCCGGCACCGGATACGCCGCTCTTTGCATCCACGGCGATTCCATCGGGTCGAATCAAGCCGTTCTTCAGCAGGGGCGCGAGCGCAAGCGTCGACGCCGTCGGGTAGCAACCGGGAACCGCGATCAGATCGGCATCGCGCAGCTCTTCCCGGTGTAGCTCTACCAAACCGTACACGGCCTCCGAGAGGCGCTCGGGCACCGGATGCTTGCCATACCAGGCTTCGTAAACCGATAGGTCTCGAAATCGGAAGTCTGCGGAGAGGTCGAGCACCTTCTGACCACGTTGCCGCAACGCGCCGACCGCCGCGGCGCTGGCCGAATGGGGCAGCGCACAAAACGCCAGGTCAGCGTCCTCGGCAATCGCATCGGGCTCGAAAGGTTGCACCGCACCTTCGACGATGCCCCGAAGGCTCGGCAAGACTTCCCCGATCGCCTGACCAGCCGTGCTATTCCCGACAATCGAAGCGAGCTCCAAGGAAGGATGAGCGATCACCAGACGCACCAGCTCCGCTCCGGTATATCCGGTTCCGCCAACGATGGTCGCGCGTATGGGCTTCGAGGTCATCTGCTCAACTCCATCCTGATAGTCACACGTCTAGGGTCTACGGCCTCAAGCAAAAAAAGCCGCGGCACTGAAGGCGCCGCGGCTCGAGGTTTGAGATCCGAAGCTGTCAGCGCTTGGAGTACTGAAACTTCTTGCGGGCGCCGGGCTGACCGGGCTTCTTGCGCTCCTTCTTTCGAGCGTCACGGGTCATGTAGCCAGCCTTCTTGAGGACCGGCTTGTTGTCTTCGTCCATACCGACGAGCGCCCGCGCGATGCCGTGCCGGACGGCCTCAGCCTGTGACGAAACACCGCCACCTGAGACATTGACCTCCACGTCGAACTGGCCCTGCTTCGAAAGCGCAGCGAAAGGCTGCATCGCAATAATCCGAAGAATCTCACGCGGAAAGTAATCTTCGAAGTTGCGACCGTTCACAGTCACATTCCCGCTGCCAGAGCTGAGGAAGACACGCGCGATTGCGTTCTTGCGCTTCCCGGTGCCGTAGTTGCGTCCGTCTATGACTTTTGCGTGTGTCATTAACCAGTTCTCTCGAGATCAAAGGGGGAAGGGTTCGGGCTGCTGGGCCACATGAGGATGGGTCCCTTCGGAATGGACTTTCAGTTTGCGAAACATCTGCCGGCCGAGGCTGTTCTTGGGGAGCATGCCCTTGACCGCTCGCTCGACGACGAACTCGGGCTTGCGCTGGAGCAGGTCGCCATAGCTTTCGGTACTGAGGCCTCCCGGATAACCGGAGTGACGGTAGTAGTACTTGTTTGAGAGCTTGTTACCGGAGAGACGGACTTGGGCCGCGTTGATGACGATGACGAAGTCGCCCGTGTCGACATGCGGTGTGTACTCCGCACGGTGCTTGCCACGAAGGACGTGAGCCACCTTGGACGCAAGCCGACCTAGCGGTTGGCCCGCTGCATCGACGACATACCATTTGCGTTCGATTTCAGACGCTTTGGCACTCTGGGTAGCCATGATTCGCTCCTAAGACCCCGTTTCAGGGCGCATTTCGTAGCCGTCGGCCTAGCTGGTGTCAAGCAGTCACGGGGGGATAAATGCCCGCGGAATCCATGGATTTTCGAGCAAATCTCAATCGACTGTCCACCCCTGGCTCGAATTGAGTTAGAAAGATAAGCGGTGAGAATTCTTATTCAAACGGGCGTCCTCAGGAACAGCAGCTCCTTGTCGGCTCTAGTCCCGTCTATCTCGCTCGCCCTGACGCTGTTCTTCTGGGCTGGGGGCGTCGGAGCGCAATCCGGGGAGATCGTCTGCTCGGTCACCGAGAACGGCGCCCTCGCGCGCGGCACAGCGTCCGTCGGGCGAAATGGGAAAGAGGTCGGCGCTGGCGCCTGCGGGGTCGCCCTCTCCGTCCCGGCTGGAAAGTACAAGGTCACCCTCAGGTTGGACGGCACGCTCGACAACCCGTCGAAGACGGTCGAGGTCGAGGTGAGTCCTGGGAAACGGGTTCCAGTCGCTGCTGATTTCAAGACAGGCGTCCTCGAAGTCCGGATCGACAGCAAGGGGCAGCGCGGGCCCGGAATCGTCATGATCAATCGGGGCTCCCAGCGAATCGGCACCCTGGGCGGCGGTGTCGGGGCGCGCCTCAGCGCGGGTCAGTACGAGGTCATCGTGCGCCTCGGGGGTGAGGAACGCCGATACCCGGTCGATCTGCGCCCCGGGCAACGTCGCCTCGTGCGGGCTCAGTTCTAGCCCCGGTCCGCTAAAAAGTCGGAATAAAAGCGAAACTGCGTGTACTCGACCTGATCTTGCACGCTGCTAGGGTCTCACGCAGCGATGACGAATCTGCCGGAGCTCGCGCGGCGGTCACCGACGCCAGCGCCATATGCGCCCAACGCGATCCTGCGATGGCTCTATCGGCGCTTCTTCGCGCACATTCGAGTCGACGAGAACTGGAGTCGGGGCGTCCGGGAGGCCGCCAGCAAAGGCGTTGTCGTTTATGTGATGCGGTCGCTCTCGTTCCTCGACTTCCTGTGCCTCGACTTCCTCTTGAAGAAGTTCGGCCTGCCCTTGGTCCGTTTCGTCAATGACCTGGGGCTCTGGATTCTCGAGCCGTTCGGGAAGGGCGAACGCAGATTGAGCCTCCGGCGACAGATTCCGGAGTCCGAAGCGCTGCAGCAAACCGTCGGCGACGGGTATAGCGCGCTCCTCTTCCTGAGACAGCCACCAAAGTTTGGAAGCCAAGCTCGAAGAGGCCGCCAGCTCGACGTCGATCTGATCGAAACGCTCGTCGCGAAACAACGAACCAGCTCACAGCCGATCCTTCTGGTTCCTCAGACCTTCGTCTGGAGCAAGCAGGCTGGAACCGCGAGCCCGAGCTTGCTCGACCTCTTGTTTGGCCCGGTACATTGGCCAGGCCGAGTGCGCGTGTTCTGTCAGTTCTTGCTGAACTACCGAGACGCCAAGCTGCGTTCTGGCGAGCCATTCAACCTTGGGGATTTCCTCGCGAAGAACCCCGAGCTCAGCGACCTGGAAGCCGCCGACAAGGTCCGCTACGCACTGCTCCGGCGAATGGAGCGCGACAGGGCAGTCATCATTGGCCCGATGAAAAAGACGACCACTCGCATCCAGGACGAGCTCCTGCGCAGCCCTCGGGTCCGAATGCACATCGAGCAGTATGCGGCTGAAAAGGGCATTTCGTACGCCAAGGCAGAGACCATCGCGCACAAACAGCTACGGAAACTTTGCGCCAAGCAGAGCTTGTTCGTAGTCGACTTGATGCACCGGTTTTTCAGCTGGGTCTGGTCGAAGATGTATGACGGCGTCGTCCTCGACAAAGAAGGTCTCGAACGAGTCCGTGAAGCCTCCCGCGATGCATCGCTCGTGCTCCTGCCGAGCCACAAGAGCCACATCGACTACTTGGTTCTGAGCGACATGCTCTACGGCAATGCACTGATGCCCCCGCTGATCGCCGCCGGGGAGAACCTGAGCTTCTGGCCGATCGGGGTTCTCCTGCGTCGAGGTGGCGCGTTCTTCATTCGCCGGAGCTTTCAGGACGATTCGCTCTACCCCGCGCTCGTCGAAGCCTACGTGCGGAAGCTGATCGCCGAGGGCTTCACGATTGAGTTCTTCTTGGAAGGCGGCCGTTCGCGGACCGGGAAGGCACTTCCACCGAAGTACGGCCTGCTCTCGATGGTTTTCGATTCGGCAACCAAGCTCCGCGGCACGAAAGTCCGGCTCGTTCCGATTTCAATTGGCTATGAGCGCATCATCGAGGAGCGCTCCTTCGTGCACGAGCTATCGGGCGGGGACAAGCAATCGGAAAACGTTGGCGACCTGATCAAGAGCTCCAGCATTCTTCGTTCGAAGTGGGGCCGCCTCTACGTACAGTTTGGCGAGATCATCGACTTCGATGAGTCCAAGCAGGAGCTCATGAAGCGCACGGGAGCCGAGCCGTCGAGCGGCGCGGCCATGACACCCGACCAGAAGCGAAGCGCGGTGCGTGCCTTGGCGCACAAGGTGATGTACTCGATCAACGAGGTCACTGTCGTGACACCCGCGGCGCTCGTGGCTACAGCGCTGCTCAGCCACCAGAAGCGCGGCATGACCCGGACGTCCCTACTAACCGCCTGCCAGGATCTGCTTGGCACCTTGGATACCATGGACGCCAGGATCGCCCAGCAGATTCGCATTGGTGACGATCGCATCCGCGAAGACACGATCGACGAAGCGCTGCGCTTGTTCATGGACGCACGGCTAATCGTCGCCCACGACACGGGTCCGGAACCGATCTACACCATCGATTCAGAGCGACGTATCGCGCTCGAATATTACCAAAACACGATCATTCACTTCTTCGTACCGCGGGCTCTCATCGCCGCCGGTCTCTTGGTCGACATGGACGAGTGGGTCGACATTGCGCGCCTCAATGATCGCGTTCAGCAGCTTTCGCGATTGTTCAAGCACGAGTTCATCTATCGAACGGACGCTGCGTTCGACGAGATCTTCGAAGACGCGCTTGGTGACATGGCAGGGGACGGCGAAATCGAAGTCCGCGAGGGATACGCGCAGGCCAGCGAAGGTGCAACGCGTCACCGGCTCGAACGCTATGCCGTTATGCTCCAGACCTTCTTCGAAAGCTACCTGCTCGCCCTGCGTGGTGCGGAAATTGTCCTCGACGGCCCCATCCCCAAGAAGGACTGGTACAAGCGCACACTCGCGCTCGGGCAACAGATGTACCTCGCCGGCGAAATCGAACGTCGAGAGTCGCTATCCAAGCTCAAGCTCGAAACCGCGCTCAAGGCGCTTCAAGACTACCAGCTCGTTCAGATCAACGGCGAGATCCTCGAGCGCGGTGAAGGCGTCGAAAGCGTCGACGGCTTGCACGAGCTAGAGCCGAAGCTCACTGGATTTCTTCGCTGAGGGTCTTCGGCCACCACTTCTCCAAACGCTGCAGACCTGCTGTAGGACACATTGCTTGCACTTCTCCGGCTCGGGGCGGCTCGGACAGTCCCGAGACACGCCGAGGTGGCAGAGCGCGAAATCGTATTTCACCGGATCCTCGGAATCGAACTTTCGAAGCGAGGCGGTGATCTCTTCGGCGGTCGCCCATGTCGCAGTGCGGCGATTGGTGAGGCCCAGGTTCCGGCTGATGCGGTGGATGTGCGTATCGACGGGAATCACGAGCTCCGACGGGGCGATGGGCCAGAGGCCGAGATCGACGCCGTCGGCGGGGCGAATCATCCAGCGCGCATAGAGGACGAGACGCTTGCAGGCGCTCCCGGCGCGGGGGTCGCTGACCAGGTGTCGTAGGCCCCGATTGCGCGTGTCGCCACGAAGCGCGTCGGCCAAGCACGCCAGAGCTTCGCGGAAATCTCCGTCACTCGCCCGATGGAACTCGGCGAACGCGCTGCCGAGCGTTTGGTGCTCGCGCAACAAGGCCCCTGCGTGCGACAGCATCGAGGCGAGATGCTCGCCGCGATAGATCCGGTGGACAAAACCTCGAAACCGACGGCGGAGCTCCGCGTCGCTCGAGCCTGTAATGACCTCTGCTGGTTCGGGCCCGAGCGCCGTGAGCAGCCGTTCGATGCTTCGCCGTGCGGCTACGACGTTTCCAAACGCGAGGCTGGCCGCAATCAGGCCGACGAGCTCCTGGTCGCGAGACTCCTCGAAGCGATGGACGAAATCGACAGGGTCCTGCCGGCGTGTAGACTTCGCATCACAAGCGGCGAGCAGTCCGTCCAGGCGTTCTTGGATTCCGTCCACCTCGCTTAGCTTCTTGCTATATTGCCGAGCCAACCGCAATGATCAGGAGCAGTCTTCCCAAACGCGGCCTATGTCTGATCTCGATTGTGCTCGTGGTCACCTTGGGCTGCGCCCGCAGTTCGAGCAGCGCCAAGGCGACTACCCCCGAAGCGCGGTCGTCGGCCCGACTCGAGCTGGGCCTCCGATTGACTGACGGCCGCTGGATCGAGCTCCGGGAGCTTCGCGGTGCGCCAGTGCTGCTGTTCGTTTTCGCAACATTCGACGCCGTCAGCCAAGCATCGCTCAAGTCGCTTCGGCCCTTCGTGCCACAGCATCCCGAGTTGCTCGTCATTGGAGTTGGGGCGCAGCCCAGAGGCGCTCAACTCGTGGAAGCCTGGGCCTACGCGCTCGATCCACCATTCCTGGTCGGAACCAATCCGTACGGGCTCGTCGAGACCGGACAAAGCACGCTCGGGAAAATCGAAACCGTGCCGACGTACATTCTTTATGACGCCAACGGCTACGAGATCGATCGAACCACGGGTTTGCTGAGCGAAGGAGACCTAGCCCGGTTCGTGAAGCCGGTGTCGAGCGGTACGGACTAGATGAGCCCCTGCTCTTTCCACAGAGCCCCGAGCTCCGGGCTGAGGCGCTCGAGAAGCAGCTCGCGAACCGCGGCGGCGGAGCTGCATCCTAGGGCGTCGCGAGCAAGCTCTGCAGCCGACTGAAGGTCGATCCTGCGGATGATCGCACGCACGAGCGGAACGACGCTGACCGGCACCGAGAGCTTGCGATAGCCAAGCCCCAATGCCAGTGCCAGTGCGACCGGATCAGCAGCCATCCCGCCACAGATCGAGCACGGAATGCTGGCGTTGCTTGCAGCGGTGATGGCCCGATCGAGGAGTACGAGAACCGCTGGATCGAGCGGATTCGCAGCGGAGCAAGTGTCTCTCCGATCGGAAGCCAAGGTATGGTGCGCGAGATCGTTGGTGCCGACGGCGAAGAAGTCCGCATGCTCCGCGAAGCGCTCCGCCAGCAAGGCCGCGGACGGAACTTCGACCATCATACCCAGCGGAAGGGGCGAACGTCGCACGTCTTGCTCGCCGATCTCGGCCCGGCACTCCTCGACGAGCGCTCGTGCCTCGAGAAACTGGGCCACCGTCGCGACCATCGGGAACATCAGCGCGACAGAGCCCGCCCCGCTCGCGCGCAAGACCGCCCTGATCTGAGTCCTGAGCCAATCCCCTTCGGGCGCGCCCAGGTCCTGGGCCCTCGGGCGCTTGTCGCCTCGCCAGTCGAAGGTGCGAAACACCACTGGTCTTGGGGCCATGGCTGTGATGACCTTGCGGTAGAGTGCGAGCTGTTCTTCCTCGGCTGGTGGCTCGCGACGATCGAGGCACATGAACTCGGTCCGGTATAGGCCGATGCCTTCGGCCCCGTTTTCGAGGGCGGCCTCTAGCTCGCTCGGGAGCTCGATGTTGGCCGTCACCGAAATCGAAACGCCATCACGGGTCACCGAGGTCGTGGAGCGCTCGGCCATCAAGAATGCCGAAAACCGGTCTCGTCGTTGCTCCGCTGCCTCCCTTTCATCGCGCAGAGGATTCAGCGTGACGTCGCCTGAGAAGCCGTCCACCAGGACGAGCTCGCCGTCTTTGATCTCCCTCGGAAGCGGACCGACACCGACGACCGCCGGCACACCAAAGGTTCGGGCGAGAATCGCCGTGTGACTGCTTTCCGCGCCAAGCTCCGTGACGAGCCCCACCGTGGGCGGCGCCAGCAGTTGCACTGCATCCGAAGGGGTGAGGTCACGAGCGAACAACACGGTCGGGCCGTCAGCAGACCGCTGGCGTTGCTCCTCGCCACTGAGGTGACGAAGCAAGTGTTCTTTGACGTGCTCGACGTCACTCGCGCGTTCCTGGAAATACGGGGAAACATCTTCGAGCAGCGGCTGTTTCAGAACCTCGGCAACCTGAGAGACTGCCCACTCGGCGTTGATGCGTTCCTCACGGATTGTTCTGGAGATCGCGTCGATCAGAAGCGCGTCACCATGCATCAAGATGTAGACGTCGAGAATGGGCGCATAGCTTGGACCATGGCGCTCGGTCAGCTCTTCCTTGGCCGCTTCGATTTCTGCGCGCGAGCTCGAGACGGCCTGCTCGAACCGCTCGAGCTCGGACGAGACGTCGGCTTGCTCGATGCGTCGATGCGGACGCCGATGATACTTTCGGTCGATCACGCGGGTCCGGCCGGCCGCAACGCCGATCGAAGCTGCGATCCCCTTGAGGCGTGTTGGGCGAGTCATCGCAACTCACCAAATCCATCGTCGACCAGAGCACAGAGCGCGCCGAGCGCGGCTTCCGCGTCGGGGCCCGACGCGCGAAACGTGATCTTGGCTCCCCGACCACCACAGAGCAGGAGCACGCCCATGATGCTCTTGGCGTCGGCGACCTGGTCGCCCTTGCTCACCTCGATTTGCGACCTAAATCGGTTGGCGAGGTTGACTAGCTTCGCGGCCGCCCTCGCGTGTAGCCCGAGACGGTTGGGAACCTCGACAGTTGCGGCGAACGCCTCACTCACGACCCAGCCCGTTGCGCATCTCGATGGGACACGACCACCTCGTGACCGTCGCCAAGCTGACGACCGAGCTCTTCAACCATCGCCACGGACCGGTGCCTTCCGCCGGTGCAACCGAGCGCGATCGTGAGATAGGCCTTCCCCTCCCGCGCGTACTGCGGAAGCACGTAGTCGAGCAGCGGACGCAGGTGTCGCAAGAGCTCCTGCGTTTCCGGAGCTTGGATGACGTAGGCGGATACCGCGGCATCCAAGCCCGTCTTGGGTCGCAAGTCCTCGACGAAGTGCGGGTTGGGCAGGAACCGCAGGTCGAATACCAAATCGGCATCCACCGGGACCCCGTACTTGAAACCAAATGAGAGCAAGCGAACCACCATCGACGGGCTGCCTGGGTCGCGGCCGACGTAGTCCATGAGATGGTGCCGAAGGTCGTGGACGCTGAACTCCGTGGTGTCGACCACGATATCGGCACGCGCTCTAAGCGCCGCGAGGCGCTCCCGTTCGCGGGATATCGCGCCCTGCAGATCGCCGGTGCGGGAGAGCGCGTGTGGCCTCCGCGTCTCGCTGAAGCGCCGGACGAGGATGTCGTCCGCGCAATCGAGAAAGATCACCCGTACGCGATGGCCGAGCGCTTCGAGCTCCGAGAGAGTCTCTTCGGCGCCCCTTCGAAACTCGCCGGTCCGAACGTCGATTCCGAGACCAATTCGCTCGAGCTTTCCTTCTCGGCCGACAAGGCTGATCAGCTCCGGGGCCAGGGCGGGCGGCAGGTTGTCCACGCAGAAATAGCCGGCGTCTTCGAGTACGCGAAGCGCGGTACTGCGGCCAGCACCGGAAAGCCCCGTCACGACGAAGATCTGCGGACCTTCGCTCATCGAGCGGGCCCTGTGGTCGGGTCATCCATGTCGCCCATCAAGTTGTTGATGAACCTTTGAGCGCCATGATTCCCCGCAGCCTTGAGGATGTAGTTGCGCGCCGCGACTTCCAGAATGACGGCCATGTTACGACCCGGACGGACCGGAATCCGCAACATCGGGATAGGCACACCGAGGATGTCGATCGTCTCGTCATCGAGACCGAGCCGATCGAAGGGTTCGTCTTCACTCCAGGGGCAGATCTCCACCACGAGTTGCACGGTCTTCTCGGACCGGATCGCATTCGCTCCAAATAGATCGCGAACGTTGATGATACCGATGCCGCGTACCTCCAAATGGTTGCGCAGCAAAGTCGGTGCGCGGCCGAGGATTTGCTCGGACGGAAGCAGCGACAAGATCACCTGATCATCGGCAACGAATCGATGCCCGCGCTCGACCAGGAAGAGCGCGCATTCGCTCTTTCCGATGCCACTCGGCCCGAGGAGCAGAGTGCCGATGCCGTGCACATCCATCAGGACGCCGTGCCGTGTTTCGGACGGAGCGAGAATTCCATCGAGCGCCAGGTGAATCGCCTGAATCGCGCGGCTGGACCGAGGCTCAGCAACTGCAAGCGGTGTGGAGGTTTCTGCAGCAACTTCGAGCAACGCGGCCGGCGGCTCGATGCCCCGGGTCACGACGACGAGCGACAGGCCAAGTCCGAACAGAATTCGTACGCGCTCGAGTTGCTCATCCGCGGATAGGCCTTCGAGGAATGTGATCTCGGTCTCGCCGAGGATCTGAACCCGCGTGGGAACCACCCCGTGGGTGTGCCCAACCAGGACGAGCCCCGGTTTCTGCACGCGGGGATGATCGAGCATGCGGTCCTGCCCCTCATGGCCGGCAACCAAGCGGATGATAGCCTTCAAGCGGGGCTCGGCGAGTAGGTGGGCGACCGTGATTCCGCGGTCTACACGCATGCTCGGAAGGCCGCCGTGCCGCGAAGAGGAGGACTGGGTCACCCGCCCATCATACGCGAATGCTCAGATACTGTCTGCACGTCAGGGCTCGACGAGCGTACGGTAGGCGTCTTCGTCGTCTACAGCTCGAGTGAGCGCGTCGCGTTTTTCGTCATTTCGAAGGAAGCGCGACACTCCCGCAAGCGCAGCCAAGTGCTTCTGGGGCGTGGACCTCGGTCCCACGATACCGACCAAGATTTTCACGGGCAGGCGGTCGACCGCGTCAAAGTCGACGCCGGCCGGGCAGACCGCAACCGCCGCTCGAAGCTCCTCGACGCCATCGTAGCGACCGTGCGGGATGGCAACCCCGCTCCCAATTCCCGTGCTCGCCAAGCGCTCGCGCTCTAGGAGCACGTCATAGAGGACTTCCTCGTTGACCACTCGCTCTGGCATCGTGAGTAGAGAAGCGAGTGCACGCAAAGCAGCCTCCTTGTCGGAAAACGACCAGCCGATACGGACGCGCTCAGGATGAAGGAGGTCGGCCAGCATGACGGCAGGCGATACCCCAGCCATCCCAGCGGCGCAACGCGGTTCAGTCTTCTGAATTACGAAGGGAGGCGCCGCCATGCCGCCGGCGGTGGGTCTCGGTTGCCTTCGTGTCACGAACCTGTCGGTCGATCTTATCAACGACCTGATCGATGGTCGTGTACATGTCCTCGGACTGACCGTGGCCCGCGTACTGGTGGCCGTCGCCGGTCAGATTCAAGTCTACCCGGTGGAAGTGCCGCTCCATGGAAAAAGTAAACTCGGCGTGCAGAGGCGCCCGCATGTACTTTTGGATCTTGCCAATCTTATCGGATGCGTGGCTCTTGATGGCGTCCGACGACTCCATGTTGCGAAATGTGTAGCTAATACGCATCGAACCTCCAGCAGCTAAAAGTACTTCTTCCGTTTGGATGAGCTAAGGATCCCGAGCATCTCGCGATACTTCGCGACCGTGCGGCGGGCAATCTTAATGTCGTCTTGACCGAGTATTTCAACGATTCGCTGGTCTGAAAGAGGGGACTTCGGGTCTTCGCCACCGATAATGCTCTTGATCGCCTCTTTGACGCTCTCCGAGGCGATATCGTTTTGCTGGTCTCTTTTTATGGCGCTGTTGAAGAAGTACTTCAACTCAAAAGTGCCCCTCGGGGTATGGACGTATTTGTTGCTCGTTACACGGGAAATCGTGCTCTCGTGCATCCCGACCGTCTCGGCCACGTCTCGCAAAATCATGGGCTTGAGGTACTCGATGCCCTTGTCGAAGAAGTCCCGCTGCTTTTCGACGATGCATTCGGTGACCTTGACGATGGTCTTGCGGCGCTGGTCGATGCTGCGGATCAGCCACTGGGCGCTTCGGAGCTTGTCCTGGATATACTCCTTGGCCTTTGGATTGTCGGCCATGGCCGCGCGGTAGAAGCCGCTGATCTTGAGCTTCGGCATCCCATCGTCGTTGGCCACGACATAATACTCCTCCCCTACTCGGTGTACGTAAACGTCGGGAATGATGTACCGTGGCTCCTCGGTCTGGAAACGTCGAGCCGGCCGCGGCTCGAGCTCAGCGATGATTTGAGCCACGTCGTATACCTCTTCGAGAGCGCAACCGCAGGCTTTGGCAATCGCCGGATAGTGCCGCTTTTCGAGATCGCCTAGGTGATCGGTGATCACGCGAAGCACCAAGTCGTCCATGCCATAGTGCTTCGCCTGGATCATCAAGCACTCTTCGAGAGAGCGCGCCGCAACCCCAATTGGGTCGAACTGCTGAATCATCGCCAGGACTTCCTCAGCGTCTTCGGGATCGAGACCGGCCTCCGTTGCGAGCCGTGGCACGATCTCTTCGGGTGCGAAGCCTTCGATCTTTAGATAGCCATTGTCGTCGAGGTTGCCAACGACCAGCACCGCAAACCGGAGCTCGTTGTCGACGAAATCGCCCATCCGCAATTGCCATCCGAGATGATCACTCAAGTCTTCCGAGGTCGATAGCGTCGCCTCGAGCCCGGGCATCTCCTCGTCTGGTCCGCGCCGGAGCGAGGGCATCGGCGCTTCGTTCGACTGGTTTTCGAGATAGCGCTCCCAGTCGATCTCCTCCTTCTTCTGCTCGTGGGCCTTGACCTCTGCCGAAGCCAGCTCTTCGGTGCCTGCCGTGTTGAGGTCCCGCGGCTCGGGCCCCTCTTCGAGGACGGGATTTTCGAGGAGCTCCTCCTGCACCAGCTCGGTCAGTTCCATGCGCGTCATCTGCAACAGCTTGATCGCCTGCTGCAATTGCGGCGTCATGATGAGCTGCTGCGATAGTTTGAGTTGCTGCTTGAGCTCCATTCAGGCCCCACGCCCCCTTAAGTGGGTCAACCGGCAGTATAGACTTGTCCTGCGCTCAGGGAAACTCGCCGATCAGGACTCGCGAAACTTTTCCTGCTCGGCTATCCTGTCCCGGTGGGGACGACTCGGCCCGTGGAGAAGGCAGTTGTCGTCGTTGCCGACGACGATCGGGCTACGCGGGAGCACATATGCGAGCTGCTTCGGGCGCGCGGCTCGATTGTCATCGCGGCGAATAGCGGCCAGAAAGCAATCGACGCGGTTCGTGCCCAGCCAGTGGATCTCGTGGTCCTCGATCTCGACATGCCCGGTTTGAATGGGATTGATGTTTGCAAAGTCGTCAAGTCCATCACCAGCGATCGCTTCGTCCCGGTGATTCTGCTGACGCCGAGGCCCGATATGAGCGCCCGCGTTGTGCGCAGCCGAGCGGATGAGCTCGTTGCAAAGACACTCGAAGACGATGAGCTCGTCGAGCATGTCGAAAACATGATTCGGGTCAAGAGAACGCACGACGACGTGCAGTCTGCCAAGCATGAGCTCAGCTATCGTTCCGTTCATGACCAGCTCCTCGAGGTCCCGGACCACCGCGACTTCCATGCCTGCCTCGAAAGCGAGTTCAGTGAGGCGCAGCGGCACCTGGATCCGCTCGCTTGCTGCATCTTGGCAATCGATGACTTCCGAGACCTCGTGTCAGAGCGAGGCGCGGATTTCGCTGCGCGGATTCTCGAAGAGGCCTCGTCACGACTGCAAAGCACGGCGCGACCGACCGACATTGCGGCGCGCTTACGGACGTACGAGTTCGGCCTTCTACTGCCAAATACACGGCCGGGACGCGCACTGACTCTTGCCGATCGCATCGTGTCTGAAGTTGCGCTCCGGCCCTTCACGCTCGGGGATACGCAGCTCAACCTGAGCATTTCCATCGGGATCGGCCTCTACCCAAGCAGCAGCGTTCGCACGCAGAGCGAGCTCTTGGATGCGGCGAGCATCGCGGTCGCCCGAGCGCAAGTCGCCGGAAAGAACCGCGTATGCGTGGTCCAGCGACAGGGGTACATCTTCCGCCCTACGCTCCCGGGCGCAGCCTAGTCGCTCAATCCGAGTCCGCGGCTGCTGAGGGCCGCAAGCAGGAGACCTGACAACATCAGCCAGGCACCCCAAAGCCAGTCGACGGTCGCGCCGTGGACCTCGGCGAGGAGACTGATCCTGCGGCAGGTGTAAACCAGAGGCAGGATGCCCCCCAACGCAAGCCCGAACACCGCCGCGCGGGCGGGCCGCATCGCGCCCCGGCTGCGGCGTCGCCAAAGAATCCAGAGAAGCAGGATCGCAGCGCCTGGCGTAAACCAGAGATTGCCCGCGCCATCGATGGCGAGCTCCAAGCCCGACGCTTGGAGCTCCAAGGAGCTCACGAAAGGAGCGAGGAAGCCGAACAGCACGAGGGTTGCGCCTAAGAGTGTAGCCCCGCGACCCAGACGCGGGTCTGCAAAGAAGGTGACCCGGTCCAATCCGCGATCCGGCTTGTTTGCAAGGAGGTCGATCGGCACCAGCGTGAGCTCGTGCTCGGGACAGTCGAACCGGCCCTCGAACCCGTCGCCGCAGAAAGGACAAAACGCAATCTCGGGGCACTTGGATGACGCTCGGGGCTGAGACATGCTTTGATCCGGGTTTCCGTGCGTTCTTTCTGCGTTCGTGTTATCCGCTGTCCTAGACGATGAAGATCCGGGGACTCACCAAAGCCGACTACGACTATATCATTTCGGTGCTCGACCAGTGGTGGGGCGGGCCGGCCGGAAGGCGCGCTGATCCGATGTTCTTCTACGAATTCGGTGAGCACGCGCTGGTGGCGGAGCAGGACGGGCAAGTGATCGGTTTTCTGCTTGGGGTGATGCTTCCAGCGCCCTCCGCAACTGGATACGTGCATCTGGTGGGGATTCATCCGGATCACCGGCGGCGTCAGGTAGGCAAGCAGCTCTACGCTCAGTTCACGGAGCGGTGCCGCGCCGCTGGTATGAAGCGGATCAAATCCCTTGCTTCTGCCGGGCATGAGGGCCCGGTTCGATTTCACCAGTCGATGGGGTTCGAGAGCACCGAGGTCCCAGACTACGCCGGGCCGGGCCGCTCGCGAGTCGTATTCGTGAAGGAGCTTTGACCTCTCCCGGCGACTCCCGGTATCCTCTCAGCCAAGGAAACGGGGGAAGACCAGGCATGGGTTACTCATCGGCCGACGAGGCACGACAAGCGCGCGAAGCGCTCGGCAAAGCACTCGAAACGCTGCAGCAGGAGACCGACGTTCCCGAAGAGGTCCTAGCGCTCACCCAGAACGTGGCGAGGTCGATCGGCGCCCTCTTTGAAGCCGAGTACGCCTCGACGGAACCCGATGGGAAGACTTGCGTGAAGAACGCGCTTGGCACGCTCAGTCAAACGCTCGCCTTGCTACAGGACGTGAAGAGCGAGCACGCAGCGCTGAATACCACGACCGAAAGCATCGCGGACGTCATCAGCATCCTCTTCCCACTGACGACAAAACCGACCTTGCGGCCTGACTCGGCATCGGAGCGGCCTGCTTCACAGCGTCCTGAGGCGCAGGCCCCGGCTTCACAGCGCCCTCCTTCACAGCGCCCTCCTTCACAGCGCCCTCCTTCACAGCGCCCTCCTTCACAGCGCCCTCCTTCACAGCGCCCTCCGGCGAGCGCAGCACCGGCGAGCGCAGCGCCGCCAAGCGTTGCGCCGTCGAGCCAGCCTCCGGAGACCGCGGCGCCTTCGGAGCGACCTGCGGCGAGCGCAGCGCCGCCAAGCATTGCACCGTCGGCGCGCGTGGTGGCGAGTCGGCCGCCGTCGGTTCGGCCCGCATCGGGCCGGCCGCATTCGGGTCCACCGGCGTCGATCCCGACTTCAATGCTTCCGCCTCCGGCACCGATCCCAACGGGCGAGCGACAACAGGTCGAAGCGAATCTCGGGGCAACCACGCAATCCAACTTCTATGTCGGCTTCAGTGGCGAAATCGCTCACGGGGGCGTGTTTCTCGCCACCTACGAAGCGCTCCCTAAAGACACGTCGGTTCGAATGCTGGTAACCCTACCCGGTGGATTCGAATTCCAATGCGACGGCTACGTTCGCTTCGTCCGAGATCCGATGGACTTCGCATCAGAATCCGAGCCCGGTATGGGCGTCCAATTCGAAGGCTTGTCGGGAGAGGCTCGCGAGCTGGTGATGCGCTTCATTCGCAAGCGCCCGCCGATCTTCTACGACGTGTAGCGCTTTTTCCTCAGCCCTCGCCTAGGAGCTTGCTCATGGATGCTTCATCGACGGGCGTGAAGGAGTACGATTCCATTTCCTCGGACGTGACCCAGGCATAGCCCTTGACCGCGCGGCATTGCAGATGATCGCGGAGCAAGGTGCACTCGTAGAGATACAAATCCACGGCGTACTTCTCGTACGGATGATTCACGAAAGAGATCAGCTGCCCGACCGCGACGCTAGCGCCGAGGCGCTCAGCCACCTCCCGCTCCAGCGCAGCTTCATCGGTCTCGCCATCTTCGACTCGCCCACCTGGGAAATCCCAAAGCAGTGGCAACACCGCCGTCTCTCGACGTTGGGTGATCAAGTATCGCCCGTGGCGCTCGACCAGGGCGGCTACCACGCGAATGGTTTTCATCTCCGACGACACGGGCGAGGATATAGCATCCTCGCTCCAACATGTTCACATCGGATAGTCTTGAACGACCTCGCGGGGAGGCCGCTCGACATTCAGCACGGGGCTGGTGATCAGATCCCGACCCGCCGCGATGAAGAAAAGCGACTCACCCACCGTTGGGAGCCCTTCGGAAGCGCTGATGGCCCCATTGTCGTGGAACTTGAGACCGCCCGAAACCGTGCTGCGGAGTGCGAGGTGGCCCCCGAGCCAATCGCCGCTTCTGCGGTCCCGGACACCCACGCACACGTTTCGGCGTACGTGGTATTCACTGTTACGAGTCACGAAGACACGATGAATTCGACGTTCTTTGCCCAAATAACCCATCCAAAACCTCCTAGGGCGCTACGATAGGATTTGAAGTCACCTTACATGTGGGACAAAGTAGGACCAAGAAACTGGCGGCGGCCGCTGCTTCTGCGGCCGGACAACTTCACGCCTCCCAGCCGAACGCCCTGGGGGGGACGCCGAATCAGCGAGGAGCTCAAAGCCGAAGCCGGCTTGCGATGGAGCGGCCCTGTGGGCGAGGCCTGGGAGCTCTCGGTGGAGCCGGATTTTCCGAGCCGGCTCGCCGAAGGACCTACACTCGACGAGGTCCTGCGCGCCGATCCAGCGCTCCTGGGCGCGGAGGGTCCGAGTGGATCGACGGCCCTTCTCGTGAAGCTGATCGACGCTGCCGACGATCTTTCGGTCCAGATCCATCCGCGAAACGACGACCCAGAGCTCGAAGCGGACGAAAGTGGCAAGCCAGAGTCCTGGTACATCATCGACGCAGAGCCTGGCGCGGGCCTGTATCTCGGCTTTCGTGACGGCGTTTCCCGACGTGACGTTGAAAAGGCGATCGATGAGCAAGGCGACGTCGACGCCCTGATGTCCTTCGTGCCGGTCTCGCCCGGAGATCTATTTCTGATCGGACCCGGTACACCACATGCAATCGGCAAAGGTGTTCTGCTTCTCGAGCCTCAGCGCGTTGCGCCCGGAAAGCGAGGAGTCACTTACCGCTACTGGGACTGGAACCGCAGGTACGATGCCGCTGGGCAGCTCGACCCCGAAGGCGAAGCACGCGCGCTTCACCGCGAGCGGGCTCTCGAGGTGACGAATTGGCAGGGGCCGCAGGGCGTTGCCCTCCTCGAACGATGCGGTTATCGAGCCGGACCGGCGCCCGTCGATGGGCCGGCGAGCCTCGAAGTCCTCGTGAGCCGCAACGGGCCACTTCGTTCCGAGGCGTTCGTCCTCCAACGCTTGGCTGGTTCCGGGGAGCTCGAGCTCCGCGCAGCCGATCGATTGCGCTCTCTCACGGTGCTCGGCGGGCGGGTCACACTGCAGCATAGCGACACGCTATTGGAGCTCTCACGGGGTCAAACCGCAGCGCTACCCGCCTGTCTCGGCTCCCTTCGCGTCGTGCTCGATGCGGCCCATGCTGTGCTCTGCAACTTGGCTTGACGCCCTCGTATGAGCGTAAGAGAGTGCCGCGCCTTGGCCGAACCCCATACCGCACCGGCGATTTCGATCGTGATTCCCATCCACAACGAGGAAGCGATTCTGCGCGTGGCCGTACTCGATCTCGTTGAACGACTGAGCACCCTACCCTGGCCATACGAGATTGTGCTCGCGGAGAACGGGTCGACAGACCGCACGGTCCAGGTAGCGACGAAGCTCGCGGAGCGTCTCGAAGGGATCGTGTGTCGCCATACCGACGAGCCCAACTATGGCGCCGCACTGCGCGACGGAATTCTTCACGCCAAAGGTGAGATCGTGATCTGCGACGAAATCGACCTTTGCGACACCGATTTTTATGAACGTGCTCTAGCCCTTCTTGGAGACCCTTCGGTGGAGTTCGTCGTCGGCTCGAAGGCGATGCCGGGCGCCGTGGACCGACGTCCCTTCCACCGGCGCCTAGGCACCGTGGTGATCAACGGCATGCTCAAACTGACCCTGGGCTTCAAAGGCACGGATACCCACGGCCTCAAAGCCTTTCGAACGGCGGCGGTTAGGCCGATCGCGACCGCATGCCAGATCGAGCGCGATCTCTTCCCCTCCGAGCTGGTCATTCGCGCAGAGCGCGCTGGGCTTGGCCTCCGCGAGATTCCGGTGCGAGTTCTCGAGAAACGGCCGCCGACGATCGGGCTCGCAAGAAGAGTACCCAAGGTTTTGAAGGACTTGACTAGGCTCGTCATCGCAATCCGGATCAAGCGGTGAGGCTGAAACTGGCTTCGATTTCGATCGACCTGGACGAGGTGCCCCGCTACGCGTCGATCCACGGCCTGGAGGTTCCGCAAGGATCGGGTGCCCGTGCGGTCTATGGGAAGTGCGTGCCGCGACTCAGAGCCTGGCTGGATGACGAATCGATTCCTGCCACCTTCTTCGCCATCGGAGAGGACCTCGAAGACGACGAGAACCGGGAAACGATCGCGGAGCTTCATACGGGGGGCCACGAGATCGCAAATCACTCCTATCACCACCACTATGACCTCACGCATCGAGCGCCGAGAGAGATCGGAGAGGAGGTCGAACGAGGCGCAGCGATGATCGAGCGAAGCTGCGGCAAACGACCCGTCGGTTTTCGCGCACCTGGCTACACAGTCAGCGACCCGCTCTTCAACGCGCTCGAGGCCTCAGAAGTCGAATATGATTCGAGCGTCTTTCCGTGTCCGACCTATTACGCTGCCAAGGCCGCCGCGCTCGCAGCAATCAAGCTGCGAGGCAGGCAGAGCGCCAGTATCTTGGATCAACCCGCAGTGCTCCGCGCCCCAAGGGAGCCGTACCGCGTCGGTCAGCCGTACTGGCGCAAGGGCAGTGGCCTCCTCGAGCTGCCTATCGGCGTCACCCCTCTGCAGCTTCCGTACATCGGTACCTCGCTGGTCCTGGGCGGCGATCGGATCGCCAAGCAGCTGAGCCAACAAATGCTTCGAAGGGAGTACATCAACCTCGAGCTCCATGGGTTCGACGTGGCCGATGCGGTCGAAGATGGGCTCGAGATGCTGGCACCGCATCGCGCGGACTTGAAGCGGACCGCGAGGGAGAAGCTCCGCACGATTCGGACGGCGGTTCGAGTGATTCGCGAGGCCGGCTACGAGCTCGTGACTCTCGAAGAAGCCGCGCAGCGCTTCAAGGCGAAACCCAGCCCGTAGACACTCTGTTCTGCACAGCACGGACCGCGAGAAGGTCGGCCTCCTCGTTCAGGCGAACCCCCTGGTGGCCGGGAACATGAAAGAGCTTTGCGTCTGGGTGCGCATCGAGCGCCTCGCGAACCTTCGCGACCAGCTCCTTGTTGGCCCGTACTTTCCAACCCTGAGTCAGCACGCCGATGGAGTACTTCGAATCGGTATAGAGCCTCAGTGGCCTACCGAGCGCTTGCGCGAGCTCTGTGGCACGAAGAATCCCGGTCAGCTCGGCGATGTTGTTGGTGGCCTCGCCGATGTACTCGCTCAGCTCGCGCTTCTGATCCGCCCATAGCGCGACCGCGCCGACGCCCGCGGGGCCCGGGTTCCCACTGCAAGCGCCGTCCGCGTAGACGAGAACCTCGTCGCCTTCCGGCTTCTCGGGCGGCAGAGAGGCTTCTGACGATGCTGCGCCGGGCAAGTTCTTGGAGGCGGTGGATCGCTTCTGAACCGATTGACCAGGGCCGCAAAACGCGTCGGGTTCGATCTTCAGGGCGCCGCCGCTCGGTTGCAAGTTCGAGGTGCTGGCAAAATAGGCCCGCCCGTCGTTTGGCTTGTACCGAACCTCGACCTTACCTTCGTTCGCGACGAGCTCCCCACTCGCATCGCAGCGCGCGAGAACCTCGGCATTGCGCAACCGCATTCGGCGCCATGGCATGAGCACGCGTTAGCACGAGGGCTTGCTCCGTGAAAAGAACTTCCTACCCTCGACCGATGTCTCGCTCGCTCAAGGTGGGTGCCCTGGTCACGATCTGCATGGGCGCCTTGCTCTTTGCAGCGATGCAACACGCCGGGACGCTCCGGGCAGAACGGCTGCTCCATGAGCTACCGAGCGACGCGCGAGCCGTGGTGAGAATCGACACGGCTGCGCTGCAGCGCACGGCTGCGGCCAAGACACTTCTCGCCGCCTTTGTTACTGACGAGCCGCTGCGCGAAATCGAATTGCTCTGCGGGTTAGATCCGCTCCAGGTATTGAGTGAGGTGATCGTCTGGGTGCGTGGGCCGGACGCACAACCCTTTCAATCGATTGGCCTGATGCTGCGAGGTAGCTCCGTCAGTGCCGAAACGCTTGCGGCGTGCCATCGTGCGCTGGTCGAGGGACGCGGTGGCTCGGTCGTTCGCCTGGACGGTCCAGGTGGGCCCTTGCTTGCAAGCCGCGACCAGGGCAGCGCGGTCGCCGTGCTCGACGAGCACACGATCGCGACCGGCTCAGTCCGAACAGTGGCAGAGGCCATGTCGGTCAGGCGTGGTGCCGCACCCGCTCTCGTCGAGCGGGATCGCATGGCGATGCTTTGGCGCTCGGTGAACGATGGAAGCAGCATCGCGGCGGTCCTGGAGCTGCCGGCTCATTGGATGTCCGCGCTCGAAGGTCTGTCCGAACGGTTCGACGGACCCTTCGCCATGCAAGGCCTGGACGCGCTAGGCTTGTCGGTCGCGTCCGGAAGCACCCAAACGGTGAAGATGTACATCGAGGTCAGCGATGCGCAGCTCGCTAGTCGAGACCCAGAGCGCATCCGTGCTTGGCTCGCGTCGCCCCCCCGATCCATCGAACGTCCGTGGAGGGATGTGCTGCAATCGGGGCGCGTAAAGGCTGATGGACGCCGGATCGAGCTGACCTTGGACGTATCTAGTCTTTCGACTGCTCCCTAGCGCTGCTCGACTCGGTATTGGGCCCCATGAACAACTCGGAATTTCGGTAGCGTTCGTGGATTCGCTCGATCAAGATCTTGATGACCGCTGCCGCGGGCACCGCGAGCAGCACCCCTGTGAATCCCAGAAGCTCGGCACCGACCAGCAAAGCAAACAAGACGGCAATCGCGGAGATCCCGACGGTGTCGCCCATGATCTTCGGTGTGATCACGAATCCTTCGAGGCCCTGAATCACAGCGTGGACGCCGAGCACCCAGAGAACCTGTGTCCACCCCTGCCAGTCGAGCGCGGTCATCAGCAGGGCTGTAGCGAGCCCAAGAGTGCTGCCGACATAGGGGATGAACGAGAGGAAGCCCGCCATGATCCCGATCGGAAGCGCAAGGGGCACACCGATCGAGCCGTAGCCGACCGAGTACAAAATCGCCAAGATCACCATGACGGTGAACTGGCCTCTGAAGAACTGTCCGAGCACCGCGTCGACCTCGTGGAAGAAACCGTGCGCTTCCGGCCGATAGCGTGGAGGGATCAACTCAGCAGCACGGGCCACTAGGGTGTCGAAGTCGTACAGGAGGTAGAACGCAAACACTGGGATCATCAGTGCGGCGACGAGTGCCGCAACCGCCGAAGCCGTCTCGCCCAAGAGCCATTTCACAACGGCCGTAGCGGGCGTGTAGCCCTTGGTCAGGACCGACTGGAGGTCCAGGTGCAGCTCCTCGAACGCATCGCCAACGGAGTTGGGGACTTGCAGTCCGTATTCGAGGAGGGTCGGCTCCCACTCCGCCCGACTGCGCTCGACCAGGCCTGGCAATCGCTTCACGAAGCCCGCGATCTCGGCATAGACCATCGGAAGGATGACCAGGAGCGCAAACGCAGTGATCACGAATACGCAGAGGAGAAGCACCGCGATGCCAACGGCGCGACCGATTGGCCTACCGCGAAGCAACCTGCTTCCCTCGACGCGATCGACCAAGGGATCGAGCATGTAGGCGATGAGGAAGGCGAAGAAGACGGGAGCCAGGACGCCGCGCAAGGTGAAGAGCAGCCATCCAAAGGCGAGCGAAACACCCAGCCAGAGAACCCAACGCGGAACCATGTCGCGCTCAGACATACCGGCCTTCTAGCACGGCCGTCAGGCCTGCCGCCGAAAGCAATCGGGCGCAATGCCGAGCCTGCGGCGTGGTTGCTCGGTCGCTTCGATGAAGCGGCTGGTGACCCGATCGTGGTATCCGCTCGCGAGCTTTAGCCCCGGCAGGTCCCGCCGGTAGAATTCCCCGATGCGATGCATGCTGACCTCCCGGACGTATTTGCCAAGGATGGAGGCTAGCGCGACCGGCAGGTGCTGCGCGTCCGCGTCGACCTCGAACCGAAGCTCACCGAGGCCCTCGACCCCATATCTCCGCTGGCCCCGACGGCTCCGCAGCGCCTCGACCCCGTGCGGATCGAATTGGGAGAAGCGCGTCGCGTAGTCGCGAATGCCGCCGATCATCCCGCAGACGACGAGCAGAGCGCGGCCGTGACGGGCGTGTGCCGAAGCGATCAGGTCCTCGAAGAGCTCGAGATCGACGGCCAGCTTGTTCGTACCCAGGGAGCGCTGTTCATTGAGCACGCCGGCGCAAGCGATTCGGCTTTGGGCATCGACGATCCGAAGCTCCGATCGGCCGACCAGTTCGCCGAGCAGGGCCTTGCCGTAAGCCGCGTCGCCACCGAACACGGGCAGCGTGGGGTCGACCCCCCAGCACTGCGACGCGCTGCGATCGTCAGGACAACAGGCGCGAAGCCGCTGACGGGACTGGGGTGCGACGCGATCGAGAAAATCATCCACCGAGCTCGGAAGCCCTGCCAAATGACGTTCGGCCAACGCCAGGGCCACCGATTCGGCGAACGCCATCCGTCCGAATCCGCCGGTCTCCTTGCTGTCGGTCAGTCCGAGGCTAAGCCCTCGGTCGCGCAAGTCCGCGCGCTTGTAGCGGGGTACGTCGAGAACCACGGAGGTCGCCACCAGAGGCCCCAGTCGGGGCCCCAGCCCGTTCTCGTCGACCCCCATCACGAGCATCTTCGTGATGTACCATGGACAACGTAGACAGCACCACTCGGAGAGGCTTGGCCTCTTGCCCAAATCACGGTAATATTATGATGCTGTGGTAGCCCGCATACACTCTGCGTCCGGAGACGACGATCAACCGGAGCCCGAGAGCCCGATTGCCCGTATGGTCCGCGAAGCGATCGAAAGCGTGGCGACGCCCGAGGTTCGGATTCAGATCCTCCATCGCGCCCTGCACATGGCGCGCGAGCACGAAGTTCCGACGGCCGGCGAGTCCCTTCACCGCTTCGTCGACAAACACCTCCGAGCCTCGATGGTATTCTATCTGGGTAACGTTGCCACGGACGCGGTCATGCAGAACCTCGCACCCATGCTGACGTTCGCAGAAAGGATTAGCTCGCAGCCGCCGCAGCGAGCGGACCGAGACGAACCAACGCACAAGCTCGGCCGCGAACGGGCGACCTCGCAGCTCACGAGGAAGCGCAGCGATCCTGTGTTGGAAGCCAGCACCTCGAAGTACCCGACGATGCAGCCCCTGGGCTCGGCGGCACCGATGGTCTTCGTCGCCACGAGCGACCGACAGCGATGTGAGGAAATCGCCAGGAGGGTGGGCTCTGCGGCGGCCGTTCAGCAAATCGAGGACGTCGTCGCGTTTCTCGACAACGTGAAAGCCACCGCATCGCTGAGTCCGCTGGTCGTCATCGATTGCGTGAAGGCTTCGGTACAACCGTCGACGATTGCGACCTTGGCGCACGAGCTGCCCAAAACCTCGGCGGTCTTGGTCTGGGGCGCCACCCAAGCGCATCAGGATCTGACTGACCTAGCGACCAACGATCGGGGATGGTTTCGCTGCGGTGTTGAGGCCACGCCCGGCGATGTTGCTGCGCTGATCCAAATGCTCCTCGGCGAGTAGCCAGCGGAGGATGTGCGCATCTGTAGCGGCTGCGCTGGCACTGCTCTCCTGTTTGCGCGCAGGGTCGCTCAGCCAAGGCCAATGAGGCGGTTCTTCTCGACAACCGAGACTTTGCTCCGTTACCCCGCAGCCCACGCGCAGATGAAAGTGGTCATCGTGCGGATCGGCGCGAGACGGCTGATGAAGAATCCAGGTGGCTCGAACGACTGCCTCCGGCGAGCGCTCATAGCGCGCGGCATAGCGCAGAAGCCGGGTCTTCAGCTCGTTCGAGCAGAAGAGCCATTTCACCCTGGCTTCGTCGTCCATGACGAGACTGCGAACCAAGTGCCAGTT
Source organism: uncultured delta proteobacterium (assembly GCA_963699755.1). Classification (GTDB taxonomy): domain Bacteria; phylum Myxococcota_A; class Polyangia; order Polyangiales; family Houyiibacteriaceae; genus SG8-38. The sequence goes on along the minus strand of CAVOVB010000006.1, from coordinate 120,776 downwards.
TCGCGCGTCGTCGAAGCGGAACAGTCGCTCTCGGACGACCGCGAGCCCAAAGCGATCGAAGCGCAGCCAGCCACTGCCAAGCATGGCCAGGCCGCCAACATCTCGCACGAAAAACAGAAGGTCGGCGTCCCGGCCGGCACGATGGGTGCGATGCCTCCCATGTGAGCCACCGTGCGCGCTCGACAGATCACCGACCCGCAACGGATATCCTGATGGAAAAGCGTTGGCTACTTCACGCGCCGCGCGCTCGATCGCGCCGACCAGGGTGGCTGTCCCGAAGCGCGTTCCCTCACGGGGGCGCAGCCGCCGGTAGCCCACTCCGACGTCAGGCAGGCGAACCCCATCGTGGAGGTAGCCCTGGTCGGCTGTGCCAACCGAGATCGTCTGGCCTGGGGGCAGGGGCTCGGTCACGCAGGAATAGATCGCCATTATTCCGACAAGCCCGAAAAACCTCAGCATCTCAGACGCATGATAGCGTACGGTTTGGCTTGACGTCCCAAACCTGCCACGTATCGTTTGGAATTGATCATGTCTGAGGCAAACGAAGGATTCATGGACCGGGTCAGTGCGCACCTCGACCGCGGCTGGGAGCTCGTCACACAGGGTGACTTGAACGGCGCCATGGCCTCGGCTGAGCAGACTCTCGAGCTCGATGGCGATTCCCCGGATGCACACAACCTCATCGGTTACATCCACGCGGCCAACGGCAATCTCGATATGGCGCTCGAGCACTACCACCAAGCGATTGAGCTGGACGAGCACTATCTCGAGGCGATGCTCAATGCCGCCGAGCTCCTGATTCACCCACTCGGAAGCCTGACGGAGGCGATTCGGGTGCTCGACCAGGCTCTGGAAAGCTGCCAGACCGCCGACGATATCGCCGATGCCTCCGTGCTGAAGGTCGACGCGCTGCTGCAGCAGGGTGACCGTGGCGCAGCCGCGGAGCTTCTCATGGCGCTTCCCGAAGGGCCTTACGAAAACCCGCAGCTCGACTTCCTGATCGGGCGGGCCCACTTCGAGCTCGACCAGACCGAGGCGGCCGAGATCTTGATCGAACGCGCTGCGTCTCGTCCCGACCCTTCCCCCGACGTGCTCTACTACCTAGGACTTCTGCGCGACCGGCAGGAGCGCAACGGCGAAGCCGCGTTGGCCTTCCTCAAGACTCGGCATCTCGACGGGCTCCTTCCGGCACCCCCGTGGTCGCCGTCCCATGTCCGCTTCGAAAAGATCGTACAGGCCGCCCTTCGTGAGCTTCCCGAAGACCTCACGAGGCGGCTCGAGGGGAACCTGATCATGGTGAGCGACCTGCCCGGCCTGGAGGTCGTAGCAGAGGGCGTCGACCCACGAACCCCTTTGCTTCTAGACGAAATGGCCACCACCGCAGGCGGCGAAGAGCAGCGGCGCCTCTTCGTCTACCAGCGAAACATCGAACGGCTGGTTCGACAACCGCTTGGCCTGCAGCGAGACGTGCAGGAAATCCTGCATCGCGAGCTCGAAGCGCATTTCAATAGGCCGTCGGACGAGCCTCCGGGTGCAAAGTTCTCGAACAAGCGTCACGGCTGAAGGTCCGAAGCGGCCCCACCGAGGGCGAGCCATGCGCGCCGCATGTCCGATCGCGCGGGCGCTTGAAACTGCATTCGGTCGCCGCCAGATGGTGACGGAAAGCTCAGTTGCGCACAGTGAAGCATCACGCGTCGTGCCGTGACGACGGTGCCACAGGGCATGGCCTCGCGCCGCTCTCCTCCGTACGCGTGATCGCCGAAGAGCGGAGCGCCGAAGCGGGCAGCGTGCACGCGAAGCTGGTGAGTTCGACCCGTCGCCGGCATCATCCGTAGAAGCGTCGCCGTCGGGATTCGCTTCGCCACTTCGAACCGGGTCAACGCCGCGCGCTCGCCACGGCCCTCCCCAGCAACGCGAAGCTTTGGGTTTGCTGGATCGATTGAAATCGGCCACGCCCATTCGCCCAACTCTGCAGGCGTTTGGTAAAGCGTGATGCCGAGGTAGACGCGCTCGTATGTCCCCGCGCGCCGTGCGTCGAGGAGCTTCCGGTTCGCCGCTCGCGTGAGCGCGAATGTGACCAAGCCGCTCACTTGGGCATCGAGGCGCGATGTGGGGTGAGGCCGGAGGACCGCGACGCGTTCAGATACCCACCGAACGAGGGACGGTTCGTCGGCGCTCGGGGCAGTCGTTGGAAGGCCTGGAGGCTTGTTCACGATAAGCAATTGGTCATCGCGGTGGATGACCTCTGGTTCGTCGCTCCTGGCCTCAACCACCGATAATCTCCACGGTGCCAGCGTCCCCGTCGATGCGAACGAGGTCGCCATCGCGGAGCGAGCGCGTTGCATTGGCCACGTTGACCACCGCAGGTACCGCGTACTCTCTCAGGATGATCGCAGCGTGAGACAAAGGGCCCCCGAGCTCGGTCACCACGCCGGAGGCTGCCAAGAACAACGGTGCCCATCCGGTGTCCGCCGCCGCGACGACGAGAACCTCGCCGGGCTCGAACCTGCCGGCCTGCGCAGAATCGTGTAGGACGCGCACCCTCCCCTCGGCAACGCCTCGGCTCGCAGCCAAGCCGCGGAGGCGTTTCGCCGTCGATAGGACCCCTTCACCATCGGGCGGGAAGCCGACGAAGGTCGTGGGCGGCTCAGGCAGCGCTTGATTGCGTTCGTATTCCAGGCGGCGCCGCTGCACGCGAATCGCTACGCGCTCGTTTTCATCGTAGAGAACCCGCCGAACTTCCGCGAGGGTCAAAAAGAACGCAGCATCGGGACCGGCTTCGGGCTCGCGGGCTTCGATACGACGCGAAGCGTCGATGGCCACTCGCCGGAACATACCGAGGACTTCCACCACGTGGCCACGCAACTCCTCTCGCACCCGGGTGAAGTGCCGCACGGATTCGAGGAGCTTCGCCACAGCGGGCCGAAGTGGGAAAGGGACGCTTTTCCTGAGCTTCTCCTCGGCCTCTTCGCGGGCGAGCTGGAGATCGCGCCCGCGTTGCACCATGTCGACTCGACTGAAGAGGTGCGAGCGCAGCGTGGCAAACATCAGCGTTGGGTCCTCGGACCAGCGCGGCGCTGCGATTTCAGCCTCACGGATGCCCCGAAAGCCGTAGTCCTCGAGGAATCGACTCAGCGCATCCCGGGTGGGACCACTCGGAAGATCCGCCACCTTGAGGGCCGTGAGGTCGGCTGTGCGGATGAGCTCCGCCAGCTCGGGCTCTGCGCGGGCGAGCTGGGCGATTTGCCACAGCGCGAACCCAGGACGCGCACTGGACACGTCCTGCAAGCCGGAGAGCAACTCACGATAGAAGTCCGAGCCCTGGCTCTGCGTAAACATGCGCAGCACACCGACCAGCAGGAGCACGGCAGTCAGCAGGTTTGCATAGGCGGTCAGCATAATCGAACCCGTCTCATCCAAGAGGTGCTCGACGTCGCTGAGCAATTGCTCCAGTCCGCTTGGCTCGAGAAGGCGTGGATCGATCCCGTCGAACCGCAGGCGTTCCTCCGAAAAGTACCTCTCGAATTCTTCTAGGCGCTCTTTGAGGCGAAAGTTCTCGCGCGCGTATCGCGAAACGGTTTGCGGTAGGCGCATGAAGAAACCCTTCGAGCTTCGCTCGGCAACGACATCGTCGAGCTCAGAGGCGTACAGGCCGCCCCCTAGCCGAACCAGAGTCGAAGGATGGATCCACGGGATCTGCGACATGATGGCGCTGAACTCGCTCAGATTGATGTAGATTCGTCCGCGGAAGTCCCCGACGAGCTCGGCGTCACGCGGAACCGTACAGCCCATGGCGCCAAACGCCCGGCGGAAGCCTAGGTCGCTGAACTGACTGAGCACAGACCAGGTAAACGGGGTGGCAACGCCGGGAAGTGCCTCGCCGACGTTCGCGTTGCTCCAGACGATTTTTCGACGGTCCACGGGACGGTCGCGCCTCGAGCCGCGGCGGCTTCGCGTGCTGGGAACGACGATTGGGCGTGCTTGCAAGACGTACAGCTCGTGCTCCGCAAACGCCCACTCGACGTCGCGAGCGCTTCCGAAATGACTTTCGATTCGGGTCCCTAGCTCTGTCAACTGCAGAAGCTGCTGCTCGTTGAGGGCAGGCGCCTCGCGCTCTCCCGGAACCACAGAAACGTCGCTCACACCTCCCGAGGGATCGAGTATGGTGCGCTGAGCCTTGTTGCCGATGATCCGATCGCGAAGTTGGCCCGTAACTTTGTCGACACGATAGGTGTCCGGCGTCACACGGCCTTCGACGACAGAAGACCCCAATCCGTATGCGGCATTGATGACGACTTCGCCCGTATCTCCGGTCAGCGGGTTGGCAGTGAAGAGAACACCAGAAACCTCAGCCGGGACCATCGCCTGAATCACGACGCCAATCGAAATCGGCACCTCCTCCCCGAAGGTACGCAGGTACGAGAGCACGCGCGGGCGGAAGATGCTCGACCAGCAGGCCTTGATCGCTTCGAGAACCTGGTCTTCGCTTATCAAGTTGAGCAAGGTCAGGTGCATTCCAGCAGCCGATGCGCCTTCCTGATCCTCGTGCATTGCCGAAGAGCGAACCGCGAAGCCGGTGGCGCCCTCATCACGCATTGCGAGCAGCGCATCATCGACGCTCCGAATGACGTCCTCCGGAAGGGTCGCCGCCCGTACGCGCTCGGCGATCGCCGGAAGGCGGCTGTCCGCAACGTGCGGTGTACGCAGAAGCGCCCTCGGGCGGTCCGCGATCTCGAGCACGCTCGAAAAGAAGGAATCAGCAACCCAGCCAGGCATCGCATAGGCTGCCGGAACGGGAAAGCCGGCCCGAGCAAGCGCTGCCAGGCCGCGGGACTTCCCACCATAGCCAGAAGCCTTCCGGGGAACGACCGATTCGATTCGCTTCAATACCCTTGGCATTTCGCTCAGCTCGTTCTAGCGCAGGCTCGGCCGAAGAGCATACTGGGGTCGTGGACGTGGGGGGGGCCCGGCGCTATGAAACCGCGGTGCCGATGGTGGACGACGATCATTTCCATGATCAATGCGGTGTGTTTGGAGTGTTCGGGGCCGATCAAGCTTCGAATTTGGCCTACCTCGGCCTGCACTCCTTGCAGCATCGAGGGCAGGAAGCCGCTGGCATCGTTTCGAGCAACGGCAAGCAGCTTTTCGTGCACCGCGGAATGGGCCTCGTTCAGGACGTCTTCACGGCCGATCAAATCGACAAGCTGCCCGGCAGCAGCGCCATCGGTCACGTGCGCTACACCACCGCGGGCGGCAGTCACATCAAGAACGCGCAACCGCTAGCCGTCGATTGCGGCCACGGTTCGATCGCCGTCGCCCACAACGGCAATCTGACGAACGGCTTGGCGCTTCGTCACCAGCTCGAAAAGGACGGATCGATCTTTTCGTCGGACAGCGACACGGAAGTTCTAGTACACCTCATCGCGCGCTCCAAAGCCGAAACGATGATCGACCGCGTCGCCGATGCTCTGCATCAGGTCGAGGGCGCCTACTCACTGGTCTTTCTCTCGCCCGACGAGCTCGTGGGGGTCCGCGACCCCTATGGCTTTCGTCCCTTGTGCCTCGGACAGCTCGACGGTGCATACCTCATCGCTTCGGAGCCACCCGCATTTCAACTCATCGGCGCCAAGTTCCTCCGCGACATCGAACCCGGTGAGATGGTCGTCGTCAACGCGTCGGGCCTCCACACCCTCCGGCCCTTTCGAACGAGCGCCGAGCGGCGATACATGTGCATCTTCGAGTACGTCTATTTCGCTCGGCCCGACGCTTCGTTCGACGGGATCAGCGTCTACGACGCGCGCAAGCGCATGGGTCGTGCTCTGTGGGAAGACCAACCGGTCGAAGCGGACATGGTCGTGCCCGTGCCCGATAGCGGTGTGGCGGCGGCGCTCGGATATGCGGAAGCCGCCGGTCTCCCCTTCGAGCTCGGCCTGATCCGAAGCCACTATGTCGGCCGCACCTTCATCGAGCCCGCACAATCGATTCGACACTTCGGGGTGCGACTGAAGTTGCACCCGGTGCAGAGCCTGCTCGAAGGGAAGCGCGTCGTCGTCATCGACGATTCGATCGTTCGCGGCACGACCAGCCGCAAGATCGTGAAGATGATTCGGGACGCGGGTGCCACGGAAGTACACCTCCGGATCAGCTCTCCGCCGACCATCTGGCCATGCTTCTATGGAATCGATACACCCACGCGTGAAGAGTTGATCGCCGCGCACAACTCCGTTGCCGAAGTCAACGACTACGTCACCGCCGATAGCCTCGGCTACCTTTCACTAGACGGCTTGAAACGCGCGGTCGGCGGAGAAGGTTTCTGCAGCGCCTGCTTCAGCGGCCGCTACCCGATTCCGGTCACGGACAATGTAGCCCTGCGCCGGCAGCTGCCGCTGGTGGGCGTCTAGGCATTGGCGCGGGCGCCGCTAGTGCCCCTCAAACCAGCGAAGAATCGCCGCGCTCACCTCCGCAGGACGCTCCAGGTGCAAGAAGTGCCCTGCATCCGCGAGCTTGACCAGTTCGAACAGCGCGCTGAAGTACTTCTCCTGTCCCTCGAGCATCTCTGGACCGATGCAACCGTCGCGCTCGCCGTGCAGGTAGATCGTCGGGACGACGATGGGACTCTTACCTACGACCTCTCGAACCTCGCGAATCACCTTCGGTGAGCGCATCGCACGGTAGTATCTCAGCGGGGCCGGCATACTGGAACGCAGGCAAACTCTGAGCTCCTCGAAATAGTCGACCCCGGGATGGTAGCCCGGAGACCAGGCTTCCCAGAGGCGCTCGATGAAGCCAAAGTTGCGGAGCCTCACTATGCTGTCGGAGAGTACGGGCAGTTGGAACAAACCCATGTAGGCGCTTCGCCCAAGCTGGCGGGGGTAGCGCTGAATGTTGGTTTCGATCGCGAGCATATGAGGAACGGCGAGTATCGCCGCAGCGCGGAAACGCTCAGGTCGAAGCGCCGTCGCGCACTGCGTGATGATCGAACCCCAATCATGACCAACGACCCGAATGGGCTCCGCGGGCGAGAGCTCGTCGGCGAGCGAAAGGATGGTCTGGGCCAGCGCCGGAATGTCGTAAGGGCCTTCGAGGGACGAGGGGGCGTAGCCTGGCAACCAGGGGCTCACGACACGGTAGCCGGCGCCGCGGAGGCTTTCTGTCAAGGGCGCCCAGGTTCGCGGAATGTCGGGAAAGCCGTGCAGGCACAGGACCAAGGGAGCGTTGTCCGCCCCTGTCGAGAGGTACGAGAGCCCAGTCTGTTCGGAGCGAAGTCGGCGCACGAAGCCAAGCCTAGGCGAAGAAGCTCGCAAGCGCTTCCGCAAGCCGAGCTGCGAACGACTCCTCGACGATCAGGTCTTGGCGCGCCTCGATTTCGAGCGCACAACGTCCAAATTCCTGGGCATGGCGCACTGGCGAATACGCGAGGCCGAGCTTGCCAGACCAGGGCTCGTTCGGCGCAACCTGAAAACCTGCATCCGCGAGGTGGCGCACGAGTCTGTACGCGAGCTCCTCGTCCTCATCGAACAAGACACCAATCTCCAAGACCCTCTTCTCACCTTCATAGTCGTCGGTGAAAGTGTGGATGGAGAACACGGTGTCGCAGGCGCTCTCCTCCACGATCGAGCTGACCGCTGCGTGATAGGGGTGATAGAAACGATCGATTCGGCGCGCTCGCTCTGCCTCGAGCAGGGCTTCGTTCAAGTGGACCGTTCTGCCCTCGGCGTTCTCCCGAAACAAGGTATCGGACTCGAGCGGCCTGTTTGGATCGATCAGAAGCCGCGAGAAGCGCGAGAGCACCGCTGGCGCGTTCGTGCGCGCGGCAACTCTTCGCGTGAAGGCGGCGGCACCGATGTCGCTCGCCCAGTGCGTCTCGACGAGCCAGCGATCTTCGCCTGGCCAGATCCAAGGATCGGGAAGCTCCGCGGACGCGTGCTCGCAGGTGAACACCAAAGGACCCTTGAGGTCGCCATCGATCAACTCTGCTGCGTCGGTCCAGTCCATGCGCCGAATTGTAAGCAAAGTCTCGAAAAGTCGAGCTCCCCGATGACACTGAACAATTGAACGGTATACTCGGAAGCGAAGCCGATGGGGGCGGTGGAGAGACAAAGACCCGTGCCGCACCCCGAAGACAAACCGGAGCTCCCCGGAAAGGCAAGACGCCGACCGAGTCATTTCCGGAAAAAGCGCAGAGAAACCACAACCAAGGTGGTGCGTGTGGTCAGGCCCGCGGCGCCCGATCCTGGTGACATCGGCGAGGTGGATGGTGGTAACGTTGTCCACAGGCGGCGGCCACGCCAAGTGCAGTGGAGCGAAGTGGTCAATGCAGCTCCCACCCTCCCCGATCCGATCCTTGATCGGCCGCTACCGCCGCCTGCTCCCCTGCCGTCAGAGGCGGCGGTTCGCGAGCCAGCGGCCCCTGGTCGGCGCGACGACCGCGAGCGCCGAAAGCGAGTCGAAGACACCGTCGGCACCTTGGCCCTCGCCCTGATGGTCGCCGCAATGCTAGTCGCGATGTGGCTCCGGATGACTGGGTCCTGATCCGCACTGTCACCTGCGGGCGGAGCAACTGGCGCTGGTGCTACACTGCGGCTGAACCCCAGCCGCAGGCCTCGGAAACCCTACGCTGCTCGGAAGCTCGCGCTAGGTCGAGCTCTGGCCGACCTAAAACTCGGGCCGATCCTGATGCTGCCCAAACACCTCTCGAAACACGTCGCAGATTTCCTGCTCCGTGCAGTACGCCTTGGCGGCCTCGACGATGCCTGGCATCACGTTGCGATCCATGCGGCAATCGTCTGCGATGGCTGCCAGTGCTTTGCAGACTGCAGCGTCGTCACGCTCGGCTTTGACCTTGGAGAGAGCGAAGACCTGTTCCTTCTGAATCGATTCATCGACGCGCAGGGTCGGGATCTCGGGCTGCTCGTCTTGTTCGTAGAGGTTGACCCCAACGACCGTCTGTGCACCGCTCTCGATCTGCTGCTGTAGCCGATAGGCCGAAGCGCCGATCTCTCTCTGCGGGTAGCCCTGCTCCACGGCCTCGACCATGCCGCCAAAATCGTCGATTTTGCGAATGTAGTCCATGGCCTCCTCTTCGAGGCGGTTGGTCATCCACTCGACGAAATAGCTGCCAGCAAGAGGGTCGATGGTGTTCGCGACACCAGACTCCTCGGCGATGATCTGCTGGGTGCGCAATGCCACGGTCACCGCCTCTTCAGTCGGCAGCGCAAAGGTCTCGTCGAGGCTGTTGGTGTGAAGCGACTGGGTCCCGCCGAGCACCGCGGCAAGCGCCTGGAGCGCCACGCGTGCTACATTGTTGTACGGCTGCTGCGCGGTGAGCGAGACACCTGCGGTCTGCGCATGTGTCCGCAGCATCAAGGACCGCGGGTTCTTCGGATCGAACCGCTCTTTCATGAGTCGAGCCCACATCCGGCGCGCAGCACGGAACTTCCCGATCTCCTCGAAGAAGTCGTTGTGCACGTCGAAGAAGAACGAGAGGCGCGGCGCGAAATCGTCGACGTCGAGGCCGCGCTCCACGGCCCACTTCACGTACTCCAAACCGTCGGCAATCGTGAATGCGAGCTCCTGTGCCGCGGTCGAGCCTGCTTCGCGAATGTGATAACCACTGATGCTGACACTGTTCCAACGGGGCACCTCGTTCGCGCAGAACTCGATCGAATCGGTGACGATCCGCATCGCCGGGCGCGGCGGCACGACCCAGGCGTGCTGGGCGATGAATTCCTTCAGGCAATCGTTTTGGACGGTTCCGCCGATCTTGTCGCGCGCAATGCCACGTTTGTCCGCTAGGGCGATGTAGAAGCCCAGCAGCACGGCAGCGGGCCCGTTGATAGTCATCGAGGTCGTCACCTTGTCGAGTGGGATCTCGTCGAAGAGGATCTCCATGTCGCGGAGCGTGTCGACCGCGACACCGACCATTCCTACCTCGCCGAGAGATCGGGGAGAGTCGCTGTCGTATCCCATCAGCGTCGGGAAATCGAAAGCCGTCGAAAGGCCGGTCTGCCCTTGGTCGAGCAGGTACCGAAAACGCTCGTTCGTTTGCCGCGGCGTTCCGAAGCCTGCGAACATCCGCATGGTCCAGAGGCGACCGCGATACATCGTCGGCTGAACGCCGCGCGTATAGGGAAACTGTCCGGGAAAACCGAGGTCCCGCTGGTAGCTGTCATCGAAGTCGGCCGGCGTCAGAAGGTCGGGCACCTCCAGGTCGCTATGCGTTACGAAGCGCTCCTTGCGCAAGGGCCGACGAGCGACGGCGGGCTGCACGTCCTTGACGCGCCAGTTCGCGGCGTCTTCCCGCAAGCGTTCTTTGTAGTCGTCGGGCCGCCGTTCGGCTGCCAGCTTCTTGGCGGGATCCGCGTTCACGGCTACCTCCTGCTAGTTCTCTACCGTGTCCTCCGCGCCTGGAAAAGGCAAGACCTCACCGCGGATGACCTGCAGCATACCTTCGACTTCCAGGGCAACTTCCAGCTCGGGGCTGGTCCTTAGAAAGCGCTCGAGGTAGCGCTTCGCAGCTTGATTCTCGCCTTTTTGGAAGTGCGCTGCGCCCACGAGGAACAAGCCGTCACCGTCGTCTTCCCGGCATTGAAGGACGCGCTGACCCATCCGGATCGCGCGGTCGTATTCGCCCATCATCCGAAGCGTCTGCCCGGCGCCTAGCATGGCGCCGACGTAATCTGGCGCCAGGCGTAGTGCTTCGACGTAACTCTTGAGCGCCTCCGGATAGGCTTCCTTGTCGAAATAGGCATGACCCAGGAAGTTGAAGGCATACTCATTGTGGGGATCATTGCGCGCAACGCGCAAGAGCTCGTCGATCGCCAGATCCGTCTCCCCCGCATGCAAGAGCTCCATGCCTTCTTCGACGGCTTCCCAGCGCTCGGATTGCACGTCGTCCACGGAAGTCTCATCTGTCACGGTTGCCGTAGTCGATGGAGCCTGCACGCGTCCGATCACGTGGCTGCACACCCGCGGCCAAGGTCCCGAGCGCGAGTACCAGGAACAACACCCCTCCGACGAGGAGCGTGATGCCCATCAGTTGTCGATTGTCGAAGACCCAGTAGCAAAGGCCAGCAACTGCCAGCGTCATTACGGCGACGGCCGCCGAAACACGCATTTGCAAACGGCGACGCTGCTGCTCGCGTGCTTCCGCTGCTCGCTTGGCTTCTTTCGCCTCTTTGGCCCGCTCTTTGCGCGCCTGGCGGCGGTCATGCGATTTCTTGGGCATCGGCTGAGCATACTACCGAATTGCTCGACGGGCCCGATCTGACAAGGAGCCCGTCGGAACGAGCTCCAGATACTTCTCGTAGGCTTGTCGAGCCGCAGGGCTGTTCTCGCTCGAAAGCGCCTCGCCGAGGTAGAACCAGGCCTCCGCAGGCGCAGCGGGCAGGGAAATCGACTGCCGGAACAAACGACGCGCTGCATCCATCTCCCGCCGCTCATAGTGGACCCGGCCCATCTGATAGATCGCTGCGGCTTCGAGTCCAGGACGCGCGTCGACACCACGAGCGAGCTGCAACGCACGGGTCGCGTTCTCCATCGCATCGGAGTATTTCTTGGCGCGCAGGATACCCCGGCCCACGCCCACGAGGGCGGGCGCGTAATCGGGATCGATCTCGAGAGCGCGCCGGTAGTAGCCTGCGGCCAAGCTCGAGTGCCCCCGAGCATAGAGCTCGTCGGCACGAAGCGTGAGCTGCTGGGGATCCATCGAGGCCAGCTCCGATTGAACGACGGCGTCGCTCGGAGGCGGATCGGGCTCAGACGCGGCCGCTTGGCGCGACGCCCCCGCGGGAGCCGGGGTACGTGGAGCGTGCTTTGCTTCTCGCGATGGGGCCGCCGAAGCCGATTTGCGTGCCCATGTCCTGGGCTTCGGAGGCTCGGTCTCCTCGGGCGTGCGGATCTCTGCCGCCACGAGGTTCTCGGGCTCGGCGACCTCCGCGGGCGCTTCGATCTGCTCCACTGCGGCGATCGGCGGCGGCGCCTCGGGCTCCTCAGCGAGCTCCGAAGCGGGAGGTTCGTCGACAAGGGTCGCCGTCTGAGAATGGGAGACGCCCCTTGGCGGCGAAGTCGCTTCCCGCGGAGACGTGAGGAAGACGATGCCCGCGACCAGAAGTGCAAGCACCGAGAGGGCCACCGTGCCGAGCAAGGCCTGACGCGGTGTGAGTGCCTTGTGCGTCTTTCGCTCTCGCCTCTCCGCGAAAGCGATCAAATCCTCTTCCGCGTCGGGTCCCATTTCACGGAGCGTCCCCTCGCTCTCGATCGCCTGGACCTCGAGCGCTCGGGCCTTCGCAAACAGCCGTTCGGCCCTGTCGTGTTCGCCCCGCTCAGCCAAGAGCTCGCCGAGCCCTTGGAGGGGTCTCGGATCGTCGGGGGCGACGCGAGCGGCTCCCTGCAACGCCTGCTGCGCGCGGAGCGTGTCGCCATCCGCCCACCAGGCCGCCGAACAGAGTAGCAGGTACTCGGGGTCGTCCCTCAGCTGAGCGTGGTGAGCGCTCAGGAGATCGAGGGCCGCTCGCGCTTTGCCGCTCGCGATCAGATCGCGTGCGATCTCCAACGGATGCGGCTGCCCGGAGGTATCCAGATCGTCGAGCGCATAGGCGTCGAAGCCGAAATCAGACACGGCGGAGATCCTATCAGAGCCGCAGCGAAATGCATGAATTCCCGGCAATGACGGAGTCAGCCCGGGCCTTCTGCGCCAAAGCTTGTATACTCACGCGCAATGTTTGTGGTCGCGTGCTCCGGTTTCCCCGTGCCGGTCAGCCGATACTGGCGGGAGTTTGATGCGGTGGAAATCTCAGACACCGAGATCGCCATTCCAGGCGCCGGTACGGTGCGGCGCTGGATTCGAGAAGCCCCCGAAGGCTTTCTGTTCACCGTCGTGGCGCCTGCATCGGTGAGCGAATCCGGCTTCCGGCGCACCAAAGAGAACAAGGCGACCTGCGAGGACGTGGCGGCTCTGGCCAGCGACCTCAACGCGAAGGCGATCGTTTTTCACGCGGACGAAACATTCAAGCATGGCAAGGCGAACCGAGCCGCTCTTCGAGCGTTTTTAGGTTTTCTTCCGTCGAACATGCCTCCGGTCGTCTTCGATTTCGAGGCCTGGAAGCCAAGCGACATCGCTGCCGCCTGCGGCGACCGGCCTGCGATTGCCGCCTACGACCCACTCAGCGACGACCCGCCCCCAACAGCGAAGATGGTCTATCTCCGCCTTCCGGGGCCGGCGGGTCATCGGTCGCGCTACGATGAGGCGTCGGTCGCGAAAATCGCCGAACACTGCAACAGCCTCGATCCCGAGCTGGGCATCTGCGTCTTCCGCAACATCGACATGCAGACCAACGCCCATCAGCTCATCGAGAGACTCAAATAAGAGATGTCGGAATCGGCGCCTACGCCGACGGTGCTCACGATCACGCTCTCCGAGGACGACGCGGGGGAGCGGATCGATCGCGTCCTGGCTCGTCGCTGCCCGGAGTTTTCGCGAAGCGCGTTGCAACGCTGGATCGAGCAGGGGAGGGTCGAGCAAGCCGGCGAGGTCGTCTCGCGGAAGACCAAGGCGGTGGAGGGGGCCGAGGTCTTGATTCACCCTGCCCCGCCGGAGGCGCTGAGCGCCGAACCCCAGGCGATTCCGCTCGGGGTACTGTTCGAGGATGAGCATCTGGTCGTCCTCGACAAGCCCGCTGGCCTGGTGGTGCACCCCGCTCCCGGCCATCCGGATGGCACCTTGGTCAACGCTCTGCTGCATCACGCCAAGGTGCAGGGCGGCGCAGACCCGCTGCGTCCCGGCATCGTCCATCGACTCGACAAGGACACCAGTGGCGTGATGGTCGTCGCGAAAAGCGCCCAGGCCCATGAACGACTGGTCGAGATGTTTCAGCAGCACAGCCTGGAGCGGGCTTATCTGGCGATCGCGCTCGGGAGACCGCCCGCGGCAATCCGCTACGACACGTTCCATGGGCGACACCCGGCGAATCGAAAGAAGTTTACCTCGCGCGGCGACCGGGGTCGCAGAGCGGTGACAAATCTAGAATTGATCGAGCTTTTGCACGGAAGCGCCTTGGTTCGTTGCCGTCTCGAGACAGGGCGCACTCATCAGATTCGGCTACATCTCGCCGAGCACGGACATCCGGTTCTCGGCGATCCGCTTTACGGACGGTCGATCGCTGACCCGAAGCTACGTGGGGTGTCGGCCGAGTTGGGCCGCCAAGCGCTTCACGCTGCCGTGCTTGCCTTCGCCCATCCGATCAGTGGCGAGCCTATGCGCTTCGAGACCGAGCCTCCCGAGGATTTCCAGCAGGCGTTGCACTCACTCCGTGGCGAGTAGCGGGCGCCGAGACTAGGGCTCCGGCGCGGGCTCGCACTGCGGATAGCCATCGAGGAGCTCCTGGCAGCGCCTTTCGTCACATGCATCCGCGACCGACTGGCAGCTCTGGAAGAAGACCGGGTTGACGAGAATCGCCCTACAGCAGTCGAGGAGGTTGAGACAGGTGTCCCGTGCCCCATCGTCGCATTCACTCGATGGCGACGCCCCCCACCCTGCGCGGCAAAACGAACCGCCCTCTTCTCTTTGCGCGGTGCCCGAGGCGACTTCCCCTACGAGCTCCCCCGAGAACGAAAGCGTGACACCGCTGCCCGGCGGCTCCACGATGGATGCGCGAAAGGAATTCCGGTCCTGATCGATCGCGACCTCTTCGTCGTAGCGAAGCTCGAAGCTGCAGGGTTGCCCGTTCTCGTCGATTCCGCCGAGGTCCGCGCCCAGGTCAAAGGAGTGCTCCGAATCTTCGCTGAGGCTGCAGTCGAGGTTCTTGGTGAGGGTCAGACCGTCGTCGCTGATGTAAAAGCAGACGTCGACCCCAACGTTGTGACCCTCCCAAAGCCCGACGATCTGAGGGGGCTCCATGCCCCCCTTGCCTCCGTCGCCGCCTATCCCAGCAGTCCCAGCCGTACCCCCGGTACCAGCAGTCGGACTGGCCTCATCGTTGCACCCGGAGGCCGAACAAAAAAGACGAAAACAAAGCAGGCAGCCCCGGCCAGCCGCCTGATATGGAGGGGGGTCATCGTGATCGTCGGCCTACCAGATCGGCGATTCGACGTGGGCCTTGGAGCGGACGAGAAGATCGATGATCGCGCGATCGTAGAGGTTGCACCCCAGCAGCTCGGGCGCGACGCGGCTCTGGTAAAGGTCGCGTCCCTCCTGAATTTCCTCCGCCATCACTTCGAAAAGACTGTCGTTGCGAATGCCCTCGGCGATCTTGTCTTCATTGTAGAGAGCAAGGTCACTCGAGATCGCTCGTGCCAAGCGACGTGCGGCTTCCTGGGTTTCGATCAGCGCCATCGGTCCTCCGTTGGCGAAGAGTGACGCAGCATCCCCGCCTCTGTCAAAGAGCAGTTGGGTCGATGTCGATCGCGCCCGCTCGGATGACCTCCATCGGGGTCCGAGTAGAGTCGATCAAAGTCGACGGGGCGCCTCCAGGGGAAGTACCGGCTACCCGCCCCCCGAGCCCCGCCGCGAGCTCGGGGGGCAGCTCGTCGACGCTTGCGAGCGGCGGCTCTCCAGTCCTGTTGGCGCTGGTCGCGGTCAGGGGACGACCGAACGCCCGCACCAGCTCTGCTGCCGGACTACGGCCGGGGACTCGAACGCCGATCTTGCCGTCACGGCTCAGGCGCGGGCTCAAGCCGGGCTTCACCGTTAGGAGTATCGTCAACGGGCCGGGCCAATGAGCGAGCATGAGCGCCCGAGCCGCTGGTGACGGGGGCTCCGCGACCCGCGCCAGCGAAGCCATATCCGGCAAAAGCAAAGCGATCGGCATATCGGCAGGCCGTCCCTTGAGCGCAGCGACCCGTTCGACCGCCTCTTCGTTTTGCGCGTCGGCGAGAAGGCCGAGCCAGGTTTCGGTCGGACAGGCAACGACACCGCCCCGCTCGAGAACCCGCACGAGCATGGCAAGCTCGTCCATCAATGGCTGCGGGCCCGCCAGCCGATGTCCCGGCGGAGCTGCTTGCCTTCGAAATCGATCTTGTCGACGGCTTCATAGGCGCGTTGGGCCGCTGCGTCGATGGTTTCGCCGACGGCCGTGACCGAGAGCACCCGTCCACCCGCGGTGACCACCGCATCGCCCTCGAGCGCGGTGCCCGCATGGAACACCGTAACCTGTGGGATCGCCGACGCTTCATCGAGGCCGTGGATGGGTGTTCCCTTTTCGTAGCTGCCCGGGTACCCGCCCGCAGCCAGCACGACGCAGAGCGAAGCAGGGGCCTCCCACTCAAGCGCGAGGTCTCGAAAATCACCACGCGCCGACCCTTGAATGAGCGGCAGGACCGAGCCCTTCCAGCGAGTCATCAGAGTCTGGCACTCGGGGTCGCCGAAGCGCGTGTTGTATTCGAGGACCAGGGGCTCGCCGTCCACGATCATCAACCCCACGAAGAGCGCGCCGCGGAACGGACGCCCTTCGGCTGCCATGCCACGCAGCGTCGGCTCGATGACCCGGTCGAGGATCTTCTGCTCAACATCGGGCGTAACGACGGGCGGCGGCGAGTAAGCGCCCATTCCTCCCGTATTGGGGCCCCTGTCGCCGTCGAAGGCGCGCTTGTGATCTTGAGCCGGAGCCAAAGGAATGAATCGCTCGCCATCGGACACGACGTGGTAGCTCACCTCCTGACCGACGAGGCACTCCTCGATCAGGACGCGATCGCCCGCATCGCCAAAGGCGCGCTCACGCATGATTTGGTCGACGCCCGCAATGGCTTCTGCCGCGTTTCTGGCGACGATCACTCCCTTGCCTGCAGCCAAGCCGTCCGCCTTCACGACCAGTGGACGGTTCGCATCCTCGATGTACCGCGTCGCCGCATCCGGATCATCGAAGACGGTGAAGCCTGCGGTCGGAATCTCGTGGCGCGCCATGAACTCCTTAGAGAAGATCTTGGAGCCTTCGAGCTGCGCGGCCTCACGATCGGGACCAAAGGCATCGATGCCATTGTCTCGAAGCGCATCGACGACGCCGGCGACCAGTGGGGCTTCAGGTCCGATGACCACCAAGTCTGCTGACTCTCGCTTGGCGAGCGCGACGACTTCCTCGGCGTCGGTCGGGTCCACGGCGACCGTGCGGCCGATGGCAGCAATGCCTGCGTTGCCTGGCGCGCCAATGATTTCGACTCCCGCATCTTGGGACAGACGCCATGCAAGAGCGTGTTCACGCCCTCCTCCTCCAACGATGAGAATACGCATCGTCAGTGCCGGAAGTGACGAACGCCGGTAAAGACCATTGCCATGTCGGCGGCGTCGGCTGCGGCGACGACTTTGTCGTCGCCTTTGGAGCCGCCGGGGTGAACAATCGCGGTAATGCCTACTGCGGCGGCGGCTTCGATGCCGTCCGGGAAGGGAAAGAATGCGTCTGAGGCCATGACGGCGCCCTTGGAGAGCTCGCCCGCCTTCTGTGCTGCAATTCCAACCGCGGTCACGCGGGCCATCTGGCCGGCGCCCACGCCCACCGTCCGGTCGGGCTTGGCGAAGACGATCGCGTTCGACTTGACGTGCTTGCAAACGCGCCATGCGAAGTCGAGCGCGCGCATCTCGTCGTCGGTCGGCTGACGCTTGGTAACCACCCTCCCAGCGCGAACCTCGCTCGGCCCGGTTGCGTCGCGATCCTGAACCACCATGCCACCACCAACTCTCTTGAACTGGAGCGCCGCATAGTCCGCTCGGAGCCATTCGCCCGTCGCGAGGATGCGAAGGTTCTTCTTCTTCTGGAGCCGGTCGAGCGCGGCAGGCGCGAAACTAGGGGCGATGATGCACTCGATGAAGGTCTCGGCGACCGCGTCGGCCGTCGCCTGGTCGACCTCGCGGTTCACGGCAACGATTCCGCCAAAGGCGCTCTGTGCGTCGGCCTCGCGGGCGATGCGATATGCCTCTTCGAGGGTCGCAGCGGTTGCGACGCCGCAGGGGTTGGTGTGCTTCACGACGACCGCGGCAGGCCCTTCGAACTCGCGCACCGCCTCGATGGTGGCGTCGACGTCGACCAAGTTGTTGAACGAGAGCTCCTTACCGCCTGCGCCAAGTGACTCCGCCAAGGCCAAGCTTCCTGCAGGAGCATTGCGCTCGACGTAGAAGGCGCCCTGCTGGTGCGGGTTTTCACCGTAGCGAACATCGTAGGCCTTGATGAAGCTCAAGGTCAGCGCACCAGGGAACTTGGAATCGCTGCCCTGAGAGGTCAGGTAGGCCGAGATGGCACCGTCATAGGCCGCAGTTTGGGCGAAGGCCTTGGCGGCAAGCCGCGCGCGCAGTGAAGCGTTCGGGCCGTCACCGGATTTCACGGCGGCGAGCACCTCGTCGTAGTCGCCGGGCTCGGTGACCACCGTGACGCGCGCCTGATTCTTGGCGGCGCTTCGCACCATCGACGGGCCGCCGATGTCGATGTTTTCGATGGTCTCTTCATGAGACGCTCCTCGCGCGACCGTCTGCTCGAAGGGATAGAGATTGACGCAGACCAGATCGATCGGCTTGCCGCCAATGCCGCCGAGGGCATCGCGATCCTCGCTGCTATCACGCATGAGGATCCCGCCATGGACTCGCGGATGCAGGGTCTTGACGCGACCGTCCATGATCTCGGGCGACCCGGTGTACTCCGAGACGTCGATGACCGAAACTCCGCCTTCGCGAAGCGCCTGGGCGGTGCCGCCAGTAGACAGTATCTCGACGCCAGCTTCGGAGAGCCCCTTGGCGAACTCGAGGACGCCCGTCTTGTCGGAGACCGATATCAGTGCGCGTTTGATCTCTGTCATGCCCCTGCCTTTCGGAGGTCGGGCCATACCCCGGCGCCAGAAGCTCGTCAATGGAATCCGAGGGCCCGGCGGCTCACTCGTCTGAGAGTCCGACTTCGTCGAGCTCGTGCATCTGCGTGAGGGTCGCCTCGACCCAAGGACGAAGATCGCCGAGGCGAATCATTTCGCGCGCTTTGCGCATCAGCGCGCCATAGAAGTGCAAGTTGTGCAACGAGAGCAGACGCGGCCCGAGCATTTCGTCAGCCTTGAAGAGGTGTCGGAGATACGCGCGTGAGTACCCGGTGCAGGCCGAGCAGTCGCAGCGGGAATCGAGGGCGCTTTCGTCGTCGCGGTGCCTGGCCTGCTTGAGATTCACGCGGCCTCCCCAAGTGAGGGCCTGGCCGTTGCGTGCGTTTCGGGTCGGGAGCACGCAATCGAAGAGATCGACGCCGCTCGAAACCGCCCTGAGCAAATCGGTCGGCGTGCCTACACCCATCAGATAGCGCGGGCGATCCTTGGGCATCCGCGGGGTGATCTGGTCGAGAAGATGGTACATCTGCGCGCTTGGCTCTCCGACTGAGAAGCCGCCGAGAGCGATCCCATCGAAATCGAGGGCAGCGATCGTCTCGAGATGCGAAAGCCGCAAGTCGAGCTCGGTTCCGCCTTGTACGATGCCGAAGCGAGCTTGTCCCCTGGCTGGCTCGGTTGCCAAGCAACGTTCGGCCCAGGCTGTCGTTCGTGCCATGGCAAGCTCGACCTCGGCTCTGGAGGCAGCCCCCGGAGGACATTCGTCGAGGACCATGGCGATGTCGGACCCGAGAAGCGCTTGGACGCGCATCGCCTCCTCGGGCGTCAATCGATTCAAGGTCCCGTCGAGGTGGGAACGGAAGGTGATGCCGTCGTCGTCGATGATGCGATGCTTGGCGAGCGAAAACACCTGATACCCACCACTGTCCGTCAGCAAGGCATGAGGCCAGCTCATGAACCCGACCACACCGCCGTGAGCTGCAACCGACTCGGCGCCGGGACGGAGCCAGAGGTGATAGGTGTTGGCCAAGATGATGCGGGCGCCCGTCGATGTCACCTCGTCTGGAGTGAGTCCTTTGACGCTCGCCTGTGTGCCGACCGGCATGAACGCCGGAGTTTCGATGCTTGCCCGAGGTGTCTCGAGCAGCCCCGACCGTGCATTGCCATCGACCGCATCGACTCGAAAGGCAAAACCCTGTGTGGGCAGGCTCATCGCTTTCCCCTTCGAATCAACATCGCGTCGCCGTAGCTGTAGAATCGATAGCGCCTCTCAGCGGCTTCTCGATACGCGCGGCGCGTGAGCTCAGCGCCAGCAAAGGCCATCACCAGCGCCAGCAGTGTCGAACGTGGGAGATGGAAGTTCGTCATCAGATGATCGACGACCTGGAAATGATGGGGCGGGCGAATGAAGAGCCGGGTCGTCCCGACCCCTGCAAGCGGATTCCCTTCCGCATCGACCGCCGACTCGAGCGTGCGAACCACCGTGGTACCTACGGCGACGATTGGCCGAGCCTCGGCGCGCGCTCGGCCGATGGCCGTCACGGTGGCTTCCGGGATCTCGTAGGCTTCTTGGTGCATCTCGTGTTCGTCCAAGGTGTCGGCCTGAACGGGTCGGAATGTGCCGGGTCCGACGTGGAGTGTCACGTAGGCCATCCGGTGTCCGGCCTCTTCGAGGGCGCTCAAGCTGCTGTCGGTGAAGTGAAGGCCGGCGGTGGGGGCGGCCACCGCGCCCGTTTTCTTTGCGAAGACTGTTTGATAGCGGGTTCGGTCCGACTTGGCGGCCGCGCGCCGGATATAGGGGGGCAGAGGAATCTCGCCTGCCTGCTCGATCAATGCGTCGACCTCACCGTCGGCCCGGAGCTCGACTTCCAGTTGCCCGTGCTCGCGTGCTCGAATGACGCGCCCTTCGAGACGACCGTCGCAGAGATCGAGCTCCATCCCCTGGCGAAGCCCTTTCGAAGAGCGACCCATCGCGAGCCAACGATCGGTGTCTTCAGCGATCTTCCTGAGCAAGAGAAGCTCCACCTTGCCGCCGGTGGCCTTGCTGCCGAACAGACGCGCCGGAAAGACACGCGTATCATTGAAGACGAAAAGGCTTGGCGGCAGCAAGCTAGGGAGCTCGATGAAAAGGCGGTCCTCGACTTCACCCGCGGGCACGTCCAGCAGAAGCAAACGCGACGCGTCTCGCTTCGCCAGTGGCTCCTGCGCGATCAGCTCCTCGGGCAGATCGTAGTCGAGGTCGGAGATCCGCATCTAGAGTCCAGGGGCAATGATGAACCGCACGCCGTAGGTCTGGTCGGGCTGCGCAAGCAGGCCACTTTCTTCCCACGGATCGGCGGACACCTCGACGCAGAGCTTGCCGGCTTCGGCGTTGCGCCAGGTCTCGCTCGTTTCACCGCGCCCGACGCCGTTGTCATCGTACTTCCCGCTCCGGTCGGTTCGCCGTTCGACGACGCGAAGAACCAAATCCACCTCTCCGAGCGCGCTGACTTGCGCGATGACTCCCTCGGCATCGACATCCAGACAGAAGGTATCCACGTCGCCCGGCCAACCGATCCAAGCGCGCCGCTCAGCGCCGAGCCCGAGGCGCTCGGCAAGCTCGAGCGAATCGTTGGGCTCGTGCTCGAACGTCGCATCATCATCGAGTAGCCGCCACCGAACGTAGTAGGGATCGGAAACGTTCTCGGTCGGGAGCTCACCCTCTGCCCTCTGTTCACGCACGCGGATCAAGTACTTCCCGTGCTCGATTGGAACGTTGGGCAGCCGTTCACCCTGGCCGAGACCCCGGGAGTCGGCCACGATCAAAGGTTCGTCCTGGTCTGGCCTCAGAAGCTCGACGAGCACGTCGATGTTGGGGATCGCGCTGACCTCCAGCTCCGCCGCACGTCGCTCGCTCCCGACGTGCTGAATCTCGAAGAGATCGACATCGCTCGAGTCCTCGCTGAGGCGCTGCCCGAGATACGCTTCCATCTCGGTGTCCTCGGGAAGGCGGGTCGCGTTCTTCACTCTGTGGTTGGGTTCCTTCTCCGAGGGGCCCTGGCTCGCGAGTTGCCAGGCGAGCACACCGCCGCCAGCCAGGACCAAGAGCAACAGAGTCCACCAGAGTCCTCGCTTGCGCGGGAAAAGCGAGGCGAGCTTGTCGACGCGACGCGCGCCACCGCTGAACGGCGCCTGCCCCACTCCGCTCAGTCGCCAATCTCCGGATCCGACGGTCATCAGATATTCGACCAAGTCTTGCCGAAGCTCCTCCGCGGTCTGGTAGCGCAGCTTGGGGTCTTTTTGAAGGCAGCGCATGATGATCGCGTCGGCCTCGGTGGGCACGGAGAGCGGCGAGCGGCCCGAAGGAACCGACGCCTCTTCCAATAGGTGCTTCGAAAGCACGCCAACGGGATTGGGCGCCTCGAACGGCGGATGGCCGACGACGCATTCGTACATGATGGCACCCATTGCGTAGATGTCGCTTCGCCCGTCCAACCCTTGTCCCTGGATTTGCTCGGGCGACATGTAGTGTGGGGTCCCCACGATGGTGCCGCTGCTCGTCACTTGCTTCTCGACGTTGCCTTCGAAGAGCTTAGCAAGCCCAAAATCCAGCACCTTCGCGGTCTCGCCATCGCGCCCTTCGGCAACGACGATGTTCTCCGGCTTGAGGTCTCGGTGGACGATGCCAGCCGCGTGCGCATCCGCGACGGAGCCGGCCACCTGCGCGCAAAGGTATGCCACGCGTCCGAACGCCATCGCGCCATCCTTCTCGAGAACTTTCGACAGATCGTCTCCGTCGACATACTCCATCACGAGGTAGAGCGAGCCGGACTCGGTCCGGCCGAAGTCGAACACATGAACGGTGTTCGGGTGGTTGAGACGCGAGGCGGACTCCGCTTCGCGATGGAAGCGAGCGACGTTCTCGGGGTCTTCCTGAAGCTCTCGGTGCAGCAGCTTGATCGCCATCACCTTGCTGATCTGCGTGTGCTCGACTCGATACACCGTCCCCATCGCACCCCGTCCGATGGGCGCAACCACGCGGTAGCGCTCTGCGATGATGTCGCCGGGCTTTAGCAACCAAGCGCCCAGCAAGGTTCCGCACTTCCCGCAGAACTTCGACCCCGGTGGGTTGCTCTTGTCGCAGGCCGTGCACAATGCCGGGCTGTCTGAGGCGGTACTAGCCATTCAACGTCAGATAGCGGTACCCCAGCCACGCTGCCGCAAGGAGAACGAGAACCGCAAGCCCACCGATCGCCTTCCTTCTCTTTTCGATGATGGGGAGCGCCTCGTCTGCGCTCTCGTAACGGACCCGGGCGCGCGCACGATGACTGGCAGGCGCCGAATCGGAGGCCGTTCCCGTTTCGCTACCCTGCGAAGCGCCCGACTTCCAATCGACCTGCTCCGAGGAGGGCCGGTCACCTACCGGGTCGATCCATTCGGGCGGCTGCATGCCGAGCATCGTCTTTTGAGCGGCGCGACCGCGCGACCGCTCTCCCCGCGCCGATGAAATCGGGGTGGGTGGAGGCGATAAAATGGGCTCCGGGGTCGGGCTTCCGGCTTCGGGGGTGGGTGTGCCCGGTTGTATCCCGAGGACCGTGTGCTTGCGAAAGCGTTGCCGAGACGAGGGTCGACCTGGCCGATCATCTCCCGACGGACTCGGAGTCTCGTGCACGCGAATACGCGACTGATCGAGACGCTCCGGACCCTCGTCGCGCCGGGCGTAACCACACTTGCCGCAGAACACATCGTCCGACGGGACCTCAGCTCCACATTGAGGACATTCCATGACGCGCCCCTACCGTATCAGAATTCCTTCGCAACCGCGCCTAGCCTGGAATACCCATGACGTCGGCCATGTCATAGAGGCCGGCGGGTCGGCCCAAGACCCAGCGCGCCGCACGCACCGCCCCACGGGCGAAGATCGCGCGATCGGTCGCGCGATGGGTGAGCTCGATTCGCTCGCCCTCGCCCACCAGGTAGAGGGTGTGCTCACCAACGACGTCGCCGCCCCGCAGGGCCATCACAGCGACTTCATCGAGCGGCCTCGCGCCGACCTGGCCGCTGCGCCCGTGAGTCACGACTCGCTCTGGATCGAGCTGCTTTGCCCGGGCCACCACCTCGCCAAGACGCACTGCGGTACCGCTCGGCGCATCGAGCTTGTGATGGTGATGGAGCTCGATGATCTCGGCATCGAAGCCTGGCCCTAGGAGCTCGGTAGCGCGGGCTGCAAGGAAGTACAGGGCGTTGACCCCTTGGCTGTAGTTTGGGGCGAAGACGATTGGCACCCGCTCTGCCGCCCGCTCGAGGCTTGCCCGAGATGAAGCATCGAGTCCTGTCGTGCCAATCACCATGGGGATATGTTGGCCGGCACAAAGCGGCAGTAGCTTCGCGGTGGCCGAGGCGATGCTGAAGTCGATGACGACCTCGACGTTGCTCAGGAACTCTTCAACGTCGGACGTGATGCGAACGCCCGAGGGCGCCCGCCCGGTGAGTGTGCCCATGTCTCGACCGATCAGCTCGCTGCCTTCACGGTCCATCGCGGCGACGAGATTTGCTTCGAGGTCGTCGGCCAAGACGGCAGCGATGCTTTGCCCCATGCGACCGGCTGCTCCGTGTATCGCAACTTGCGCCATGGCCACGACATCGCAGATGCAGCGACGAGCGTCAATCGACTCGCTAGAGAGACGAGCGGCCCGCGCTCAGCTCGACCAAACGGTCGATGAGGAAGCCGCTTTGCTCGAGGGCTTCGTCGGTGAAGTCGCCGAAGAACGCGCGGACATCCGCGAAGACCTGGTCAAAGGCGTCCTGGTCGCCGTCCGCCAGGATCCGCGCCAGATCGGCAGCTGCCCCCCGAAAGATCTCGATCACCCGCCCCGAGTCGGGGTTGAGCATCTCGATCGGCCCGTAGAGCTCCGGATCCTGGGCGAAGTGCCGGCCTGTCACGTAGGCTTCGAGAAGGTATGCAGGGGAGGTGAAGCGAAGGGTCTCCTCGAGCGGGGTACCCGCTCGGCTCAGCGCCATCCCAAGCACCTGCGTCTTGAAGTGATGCAGGACCTGCACGATCGCCATCCTCGAGTCGTGCTCGGCCGGGGTGGACTCGGTGATGACCAGCCCACGGGCGCTGAGCATCTCACGAACCCAATCGAGCCAGGCTTCGCCTCGGCCAGGGCAGATCACAACTCGCTGCCCTTGGTAGGTGTTGACCCCTGGGCCGAACATCGGATGGGTGCCCACCACACTGGCTTCCGTCGACTCCAGCATCGCCGCTACCGGGTCGGTCTTGATCGACGTCACGTCCATGAGGAGCGCATCCTTTCGAACGAGAGGGCCGAGCGCCTCGATGACCGCGCGAGTCTCGCGGATGGGTACGCTGATGATCACCACGTCGGACTGCGCCGCGGCGTCTGCCGGTCGAAGCTCGGTTTCGAGGTCCGCGCTGTAGACGTCGTGCCCGAGGTCGGAGAACAAGGTGACGAGCGAACGCCCCATGCCTCCTTCGCCGCCGATGATCGCCACCGACCTTGCCTCGACGTCGAGCGGCACCTCCGCGCGTAGCGCCGCTTGACGCTCACGGCTCATGAGCATGAGCTGCCTCCAGATCGATTCGACGCTGTCGGCGGATAGCCCCAGCTCCGCGGCGCGGGCGCAGCGATCATCGAGAACCCGGCGCTCGCGGGCGAGGTCGCGAATCCGAACCCGGTGCGAACGCTTGCGCGCCGCGATCTCTGCCACGATGTCCATTCGCCGGACCAGCAACTCCAGCAGCTCGTGATCGAGGACATCGAGGGCCCCCCGAAGCTCAAAAAGCGGCCCTTTGTCTGGATTCTCGTCGGTCATGGCTTGGTTTTACATCGAAGGAGGGCGTCCGCATAATGCGCGCTCGTGAAGCGACTGCAACTCCACCATTGGATCCTGATCGCCATGGGGCTAGGTGCAGCCCTCGGGCTAGGCCTGAACTGGGCCGGCGGCCAGGGCATGGTTGACACCGAGATTGTCGGCAAGGCCGCGATGGCTGGCAAGGCGATAGGCGACCTGTTCCTCAGGCTCCTCCAGATGCTCGTGGTTCCTCTGATCATCTCTTCGCTGATCACCGGCGTGACCGGGATGGGCGACCTCCGGACCCTGGGCTCCATTGGCGGGCGCGCGATCGGCTTCTATCTGGCGACAAGCGCTCTCGCGATCGTGACGGGAATCGCGATGGTGAACATCATCCGGCCGGGCGAAGGCGCCAAGCTCGCCATGCTCGAAGAAGGGGCCGCGACAAACCCGCTCTTGACCGAGGCCCCGAGCAGCATCGGGGTCGTCCTCTGGGAACAATTCGAAAGCCTGATCCCCAAGAACCCACTCGCCGCCGCAACCCAGGGCGACATGCTCCCGGTGATCTTCTTCGCACTCCTCATCGGCGTGTTCATCGGGATCGCCGAGCACCGCGAAGGATCGAAGGACGCGCACGTCGTGCGACGCTTCTTCTCCGGGCTTTTCGACGTGATGATGCAGATGACGCTCTTCGTGGTGAAGTTCGCACCGATCGGTGTGTTTGGATTCACCCTATACGCGGCGGCCGGCAAAGGCCCAGGGGCATTTCGCGTCCTGGGCTGGTACGTCTTCACCGTCTTCATCGCGCTGATGGTCCACGCGATGATCACCCTGCCCACCATCTTGAAGCTCGGCACGGGCCGTTCGCCGATCGCGTACGCCCGACAGCTCATGACCGCTCTGGTGACCGCCTTCAGCACCGCGTCGAGCAACGGCACCCTCCCTCTCACGATGGAAAACGTCGAAAAGGCAGGCGTTCGGCCAGAGGTGAGCTCCTTCGTACTCCCCCTTGGCGCGACGATCAACATGGATGGCACCGCGCTCTACGAAGCCGTCGCGGTTCTCTTCATCGCCCAGGTATACGGGATCGACCTCACGATCGCGCAGCAGGGCCTCGTCGCTGTGACGGCACTGCTTGCCAGCGTCGGTGCAGCGGGGATCCCGCATGCTGGCATGGTCATGATGGTCGTCGTCCTGAATGCAGTCGGCCTACCGACGAGCGCGGTCGCCCTGATTCTCGCGGTCGACCGCATTCTCGACATGCTCCGAACGACAGTCAACGTCTGGTCGGACTCCGTTGCTGCGGCGTTCGTCGACGCGCGGGAGTGACACCGCGGCAGCAGCTCTTCAGAGCGTCGCGCACGAGACGACAAGAGCAGCCATGAGCGCTGATGCGGGCACCGACGCTGGCACCTACAGGAGCGCAGGCGAGACCTACCCACAGCTCTCTGAGTTCGCTACCCTCTAGCTAGGCGGACATCATGACGAACGAACCTACGACGAGGCGGGGCTCGGGCGCGATTCGTGGGCCTTTGCTGCTCACGCTCGTCATCACCATCGCGCTGATGCTGCGCGTCGCCTTGGTTTGGTCGGAGCTGCCCGAGACGGTGGCCTCTCATTTCGGCGCGGGAGGCAGACCGAACGACTACATGTCAAAGGGGCCGTTCTTCTGGTTCTTGACGGCATCGGTGGGCGGAAGCGTCGCGCTCGTGTTTGCGGCCGCGGGGATGCTGAAACGGCTCCCAGCGCGCTGGCTCAACATTCCGAATCGCGACTACTGGCTCGCAACGGACGAGCGGCGCGATGTCGCGATGGATCGCATCGCCGCCCCGATGGCTTGGATCGGGCTATTGACCGCCGCGCTCTTGGCGCTGGCCGTCGAGCTCGCCATCGAGGCAAACCTCGAGCAGACCAATTTCGCAAACGACCTGTTCATCGTGATCATGGTCGCGTATCTGCTCCTGGTCGTTGCCATCACCATCCGGATGATCCGAGACTTAGCCCAGCTCGCGGACACCAAAGACCACGCATGAGCTCGGCTCAGCCCTGGCACTGCATCTGTCGCTACCCCTGTCCCGCGATCCCCCGCGCCAGCCGGCTCGGCAGCCACGGCCCCTCGTACACGAACGCCGTATAGATCTGCACCAGCGTCGCTCCGGCCTGAATCCGCTCCAGGGCTTGCTCAGGCGTTTCGATGCCGCCGACCGAGATCAGCACGAGTCGGTCGCCGACTCTGGCCCGCAATCGCTGAAGCACTTCCATCGAGCGCTCTCGCAGCGGCGGACCGCTCAGGCCACCGGCGCCGCAACGTTCGACATCGTCGGCGGAGCTCACGAGCCCGTCGCGCGAGATCGTCGTGTTGGTGGCGATGATCCCGTCGAGGCTGAGCGCGAGGGCAAGGTCCGCTACTGCGTCAAGGTCCTCATCGGCCAAGTCGGGGGCGATTTTGACCAGCAAAGGGACTCGCCGCGTCGGAGATACTTCATTAAGTGCTTCACGAACTGCTGCGAGCAGCGGACGCAGCTTTTCGGTGGCTTGTAGGTTGCGTAGACCCGGGGTGTTGGGCGAGCTCACGTTGACCACGACGTAGTCGGCGTACGGGCCCACTCTCCTGGCGCTTGCGACATAGTCGCCTATCGCTTGCTCTTCGGGGACGAGCTTGGTCTTTCCGATGTTGACCCCAACAATCGTCTGATGCGGACGCTGCAAACGAGCCACCGCCTCAGCGGAGCCATGATTGTTGAAGCCCATTCGGTTCACGAGCGCCCGATCCTTCTGAAGCCGGAACAAGCGCGGCTTCGGGTTACCCGGCTGGGCCTGCCCGGTCAGTGTTCCCACCTCGACGAAGCCGAAGCCCATCGCACCCAAGGCCTCGTAGCCGATCGCGTCTTTGTCGAATCCTGCAGCCAAGCCGACCGGGTTCGGGAATTCAAGATCGAGCGCTTGGACACGAACCCCATCGCCGTTGTCGTGAAACACGCGCCGCATGAGCGTGAGCACGCCAGGAATCGCCGCGAGCAATCGCAGGCAGCCAAACGCCAAATGATGAGCTGCCTCCGCGGGAAGCAAATACAGCAACGGGCGAATTAGCGCCTTGTACACGGTCCACTCAACGGGTCAGCGCCGACCATCTTGCGTCGTCTCCGAGTCGCTGATCGATTCGCACGTCGAACGCGTCCTCGATTGGGCCGAGAATGCCGGGGTCGGCGCTGTGAACCTCGCGCAAGGCGTCCCGGCACTGCGCGACGGCCGTTGCGCTCATCCGCCCGAGAGGTGGGCGCATGGCCGAGGAGACCATGCCGAGCCCAGCCATCATGGTCTTGAGCGGGACCGGGTTTCGGAACTTGTCAGTCACATCGACGCTTTGCCCGTTCGGAAGCGTCCGCACCGAAGTCACCGAGCAGTTGACCAGCCGGAGCACGGGAGCAAGTGCGTTGGCGAGCCGCTCCGTCTCTTCGATGTCTCCCGCGACTTGAGCGCGAACCATGGAGCCGATGGCGCCCGGTGCGATATTCGACAGCACGCTGATGACGCCGCAGCCGCGAATCTCTTCGTCGCGCATCATCGTGAGCGTGAGGTCGTCGTCGCCCGAGAGAATGCTCAGGGCAGGCCCAGCAAGCTTGCGGTCCAGGCGCATGCGCTCGAGGTCGCCCGTAGCTTGCTTGACCGCGGGTACGCGCTTTGGATCGTTTAGATGCAAGACAGCGAGATCGGCCGCGGAAAGCGCACAGCCTGTGCGACCCGGAATCACGTAGGGAACGACCGGAATGCCCGGAACGCTCTCGAGGATTCGTTCGTAGTACTCCGTGCGCAGCTCCAGGCTCGAAGGGCCATTGTAGTAGCAATCCACGAGCAGCGCTGCGTTGGCACCGGCTTCTTTGGCTTGATTCGTGGCCCGAATCGCTTCTTGGCTGTTGTTGCTACCAGCACCCGCCAAGACACCCACGCGTCCGTCGACGGCTCGAATCGCCGCGTCGACGACGGCGTCGTGCTCTTGCCATGAAAGGGTCGGCGACTCGCCCGTGGTGCCGCAAGGAAGCACGCCGTCGATACCTTCTTGCACCTGAAAATCGGTCAGCCGACGCAACGAGTCGTAGTCGACCTGCTTGTCCGTCGAAAACGGAGTTGCCAACGCGGTCCAGACGCCATGAGGTCGGAAGGTCCCACTCATGCCGGGACCTTAGCGTCTTTCATCGCAAAGGAAAGTGGGATTGTGCTTGACCGAAATCGGAAAAAAGCCCACCAACGCGACAAATGGCGGCGGTGGCGGCAGCTCTGGTCCTGGGCGCATTCTTGATCGCGTATCGCTTCTACGCGCGATTCCTCGGTGAGCGCGTCTTCGAGGATCAGGACGACATCGTCACGCCGGCGCACGAGCTCGACGACGGCGTTGATTTCGTGCCCACACAACGAGCGGTGCTCTTCGGACACCACTTCACCTCAATCGCAGGCGCCGCCCCGATCATCGGCCCTTGCGTAGCGGCCTACTGGGGCTGGGGTCCTGCGCTCGTGTGGGTCGTCCTCGGGACCATCTTCATGGGGGCCGCGCACGATTTCGGTGCGCTCGTCGCCAGCATTCGCGAGAAGGGCCACTCGATTGCGGACATCACCGCAAAGACCATCAGCCCTCGGGCCCGAATTCTCTTCATGTGCTTCGTGCTCGTGCTGATCTGGCTCGTTCTCGCGGTCTTCGCGATGGCGATCGCAGGCCTCTTCGTCAGTCAGCCGACCAGCGTGATTCCGATCAACATTCAAATCGCGGTCGCGGTCGTCATCGGGTGGCTGGTCTACAAGCGGCGAATGAAGATCCTCTGGCCGTCGCTGATCGCCCTTGCCGTCCTGTACTTCTTCGTCTGGGTTGGGGCGGAAGTGCCAGTCGACTTCGTGGCAATGGGCTTCGACAAGCACATGGTGACGACCGCTTGGATCTTCTTCCTCCTGCTGTACTCGGCGGTCGCCAGCCTCCTTCCGGTTTGGATGCTGCTGCAACCTCGCGACTACATCAACAGCCATCAGCTCTTCGTCGGGCTCGGGCTCTTGTTCCTCGGCGTTCTCATCGCGCATCCGAGCTTCGACGCCCCAGTGTATCGATCCCCAGAAGCGGGGGCGCCCTCGATCTTTCCGATCCTTTTCGTCACGATTGCATGCGGCGCGATCAGCGGCTTCCACGGGCTCGTCTCGTCCGGGACGACATCGAAACAAATCGATCGCTTGTCCGACGCGCGGATGATCGGCTACGGCGCAATGCTCGGCGAAGGCTCCCTCGCACTTGCCTCCACTCTGGCGGCGGTTGCCGGCATTGGTTTGGTTGGTGCCTGCGCACTGCCCAGCCAAGGAGCGATCGAGGATCTGAGCTGGGCCGTCTACTACGACAACTGGGCGCACGCCGGTGGCAACAAAGCCGCCGCCTTCGTGCTCGGCGGCGGCGCGTTTCTCGAGGCAGTCGGCTTATCGTCGGAGCTGGCGCGAACCCTGATGGCCGTTTTGGTGATCGCGTTTGCAGCGACCTCGCTCGACACCGCAACGCGAATCCAGCGCTTCATCCTGAGCGAGCTGGGGGAGGTTGTTCGAATCAAGCCGCTGACCAATCCGTACGTTGCGACGATCATCGCGGTCGTTCCTGCCATGTATCTGGCGCTTGCCGAGACCCCGGACCCTAGCACGGGGCAAGCCAAGGCGGTCGGATGGGTGCTTTGGCCGATCTTCGGCGCGAGCAACCAGCTGCTGGCCGCATTGACGCTCATGACCTTGTCCCTCTACTTCTTTGCTCGGAAGCGACCGGTCTGGCCACTGGTCATTCCGATGCTGTTGGTGATGCCGGTCGCAGCCCTGGCCTTGATCAGCAAGCTTCAGCAGTTTCTCGCCGAAGGCAATGCCCCGCTCACCGCACTGGCCTCGCTCTTGCTCGTCTTGCTGATCTGGATGATCATCGAGGGGTCGATCGCTGTGCAGAGGCTGAGACGTCCCTAGGCGGGCCCCGGTCCCGAACGCGAACCGCTTAACGCGCTTGTCGAGTGATTGGTACAACACCGCTCTCAAGGGTAGCCGCGCGTCCCCTATTTCTTCAGCCTTCGATAGACCCACAAGACCGCTACGGCTCCGGCAATCGCGATCGCGAAGCTCTTGACGTTGAAGCCTGTCACGTCGCCGAATCCAAGCTCCGTTCCGACAAAGCCACCGACCATGGCGCCCGCGACGCCGACCAAGGTCGTCCCGATGAACCCACCGCCATCGTCGCCAGGCATCAGGAACTTGGCGAGGATGCCCGCGAGCAATCCGAACACGATCCACGAGATGATTCCCATCAAAACCCTCCTGGGGAGGGAGTGTTGGGGATGAGCGGGGCCAGTGCCAGTGCCAGTGCCGGAGTCAGCGTCAGCGGAGCATGAAATAGATCAGGACGCCGGTGACCGAGACATATAGCCAAATCGGCAAGGTCCAGCGGGCGAGCCGCTTGTGCGCCGAGAAGCGCTCCCTCACCGCCAAGTAGAACGTCGTCAAGATCATCGGGAGCATCGCGATCGAAAGAAGCACGTGACTGATCAAAATCGCGAAGTAGAAGACGCGGAGCGTCCCCTCGCCTCGATACTGCGTATCACCATGCGCGTAGTGGTAGAATACGTAGCCCACCAGAAAGACCGCCGAGGCAGCGAACGCGGAGACCATCAGCCGCTTGTGGACCTCGCGGCGGCCGTTTCGAATCGCGACGAGCCCCGAGACGAGCAACGCGGCGGAGGTAGCGTTCAGCGTGGCGTTGACGCCTGGCATGAAGCTCAGGTCCGCGTCGACGCCGCCGCCCTCCCGAAGAAGCAAGAGCCAGCCCAAGAAACCGACCGCACCGGCGGAAATCAGGGCGTTGAAGATCCAGAAGCTCCGGTCGCTTTGTGCAGCCATCGGGCGTGCCTAGGCTCCAGCTCGAAGCTCGGCCAGGGCCTGGCCTACGGCATCGAGGACAAGAGGAACCTCCCGATGCGCGTTCGGCCAGTGGGGCGCAAAACGCATCAAGCCATCCGGTGTGTTGCAGACCACCCCGCTATCGCGGAGTGCTGCCGCAAGCTTCGAGAGGCGGACGTCGCCAGGGATGGTCACGCTGAGCAGCGTAGAGCGAAGCGCGGGCGCCTTGGCGCGATGACTGTGAAACCCGAGCTCGACGAGGCCCGCTTCGAGCCCTTCGAGATACGCATCGACATGTGCGTGAATGGCCGGCGCGCCGAGCTGACGGAGAAGCTCGAGTGACGCTCCGAGCGCCGCAAGCCCGATCACGTTGCTGGTCCCGATTTCGAAGGCCTGGGCGCCCTGTTTGAGCGGGTTGTCGTAGCGGAGCCTTGGCACGTCGCTGATCAAGAAGGCAGCCGGATCCTGGTGGCCCAACCAACCGGCAAGCCGTGGTTTCATCGCCGCCGCACAGCGTTCGGCGACGTACAAGAAGCCGGCGCCCTCGGCGCCCATCAGGTGCTTGTGACTGCCCGAGCTGAGGTAGTCGATGCCCCAGGTTACATCGACCGGGGTCGCCCCGAGCGCTTGAATCGCATCGACGAAGATCTCGGCGTCGTATTTGTGACAAAGCGCAGCCATCTGGGCGAGCGGCATTCGAAGCCCGGTCTTGTATTGGACTGCGCTCACGGCCACGAGGCGGATCCCGAGCTTCAGCACGCCTTCGAGCGCAGCAAGGCCCTCGTCGACAGAGCGGTGAAAGGGGTCGAGCGAGACCCAGCGAAGCTCCAAGGCAAACGTCTTCGCAGCCTGCTGCCACGGGGTCACGTTCGCCGGAAATTCGCCGTCGAAGAGGACGACTCGGTCGCCTTTGCACCAGGGGAGACCGAAGGCGACGTCGATCACGCCCTGGGTGGTGTTCGACACGATAGCGATCTCGTTCGCAGAGGCGGAGATGAGCGCCGCGAGATTGTCCCGCACCTGCTGGAGCCGCGGCGCCCAGCGAACGAAGCCTGCCATTCCACCGGAGGCGTAGTCCTCGGTCACCTCTCGAACGCGCTCACAGACCGGCGCGGAGAGGGGCGAAATGGCGGCGTGGGCTAGGTACGCGGTCGCTTCCAGCCTGGGAAACAAGGCCCGGTCGCCGAGCTTGGGCTTCACCATCGGCAGAGCTTAGCACCATCGCGATGAGAGCTAGAGTGTGCTCTGAAAGAAGCGCCACGTCGCAATCGAGGCGTCGATGTCCCGGCTCGTCGCGCCGATCAGGGCCTCCGGCAGGTATTGCCAGCCCGAGGGCCAGGTGTGACCGGCGCCGCGGACCGCGAAGAGCTCGATCTTGACGCTGTTGCGGCAATTGCTTGCCTTGGTGCGCTCGATGCGCGTGCCATCATCGGGAACGAAGTCAGGAATCAGCGAAGCCTCGTCTCCCGTACAGGCTGCGTGGCGCTTCCAAAAGGAGAATGTCTTTTCTGCGGAGAGCACTCTGCCGAGCTTCTGTCCGTCAAACTGGACGAGTCCGCCGCCCCAGGGCACCACCGGGTCTTCAGTCCCATTGATCATCAGGACCGAGAGCGCTTCTTTGCCGCAACGGCCGCGCTTCCGCGCCACGTTGTAGGGCATGGCGCCGATCACCGCGGTGAAGGCCCGAAGCTTGTTCGTCCGCTCACATGCGAACCGGTGCGCCATCATCGCGCCATCGGACACCCCCACGATGAACACCGCATCCGGGTCGACGGCGCGCTTCTCGACGAGCTCGTCGATCAACTTGGTCAGAAAGTCGACGTCGTTGACGCGCTCCCGTTGGGCGACGTAGCGCTCCACGTTGCGACCATCGTTCCAATGCCCGCCAATGCCTTGGGGGTAAACGACTAGGTAATCATCCTCCGCCGCGAGCCGATTGAGCTTGCCAAAGCTCAAAGCGACCGTGTCGTCATCGTCCCCGAGACCACCGTGCAGGACCAGGACCAGCGGCCGGAGCGCCGAGGCCACGCGCGATGCCGGATCGAAAATCCCGACGTCACGAACGATCCCGTCATGCTTGAACACAAAACTCTTGAGCTCCGACGCGACGCTCGGGTCCCCCACGGGCGCCGCCGAGCTGCAACCGAGCAGCAGTAGCAGCAGGGGACACGATCTAGCCATGCAACCGTTTGAAAACACTTCAACTCTCAGTCGAAGAGCCGAGCGCCAGGATGACGTCGCCACGGACTACGTCATCGCCCTCGTTTGGCACGACCTTCTCCACCCTCGCGGATTCTGGCAAGGCATCACCTTGATACACCAAGCGATTGAACGTCTTCATCACCTCGAGCAGGCCCACCGTCTGGCCGCGCTGCACGATCTCGCCTGCGGAGACGAACGGCGGCTCGGTGGGAGAGGGCCGGCTGTAGAAGCGGCCGCTCATGGGCGCGGTAAACGCAAGCGCGCCATCTTGCTCGGCAGTCACGGAGGTAAAGGCCTTGGCTATGTTCTGCATCAGCGCGGTCGAAACGGTGAGCAAGACATCTCCATACTGAACGGGAACGCGCGATCGGCCTCCACCGGCCCGGCCGGTGACTCGACCCGCGACCCCCTCGGGAACCGCGAGCCGACGCAGCACCCCAAGAACATCGATCGTTCCCACCGCCTGACCCGAAGAGACCAGCTCCCCTTCGCTGACCCCGGGCGTGAACACCCCAACGCTCGGGGACAAGAGCTCGCTCGCGTCTCCCTCAACAGCCCGCGCACGCAGAATGTAGCCCTCCGCGCTCATGCCCGTCCTCCGTTCATCAAGACATCGAGGTCGTGCATGGTCCAGATTCGTGGATTTTTGACGCGGCGGTATCCGACGCCCTGATAGCTCATCTCCACCAAGACCTCGAGCCATGCCCGAAGCTCGTCGAGACGCACGATTTCGTCGGTGTCCATCTGCCGGGCAGCAACGTACGGATCCATATCGGCTTCGATCCGCGCTTCGACCCCCGCCATGCGCTTTGCGATCTTCGCGCGCTCTTCGGGGTCGGTCGTGACGATCTCGAAGTTGTCGTCGAGCTTGCTGTTGTACGAAGCGATCGCCAGGGTGCGGCCCTCCATGACGCTGAGTCGCGAAATGGGAGTCGAGATCTGGACGACCGGGTCGTACGGAAGCCCCGCCATCGCGTAATAGCCTGCACCTGATGCCTTGCGCAGGAGCACCGTGAACATCGGGGTCTCGTTGGTGCTGTTCGTGTAGATGAGATTCGAACCGTAGGCGAGAAGACCATGCCGCTCCGCCTCCGCGCCGATATCGAAACCACTGATGTCCTGAAGCCAGATGAGCGGAATACCATCACTGTTACACGCCCTGCTGAACGCGCTGATCTTCGCAATGCCTTGCCGGTAGAGAATGCCGGCCGGACGCTGCTCGTCGCTCGCTTCCGGATCGTCGATCAGTCCCTGCCGGTTGAGTACGAAGCCTGCGTACAAGCCGCCGACGCGCGCCACCCCGCAGATCATCTCTCGACCGACCGACGGAAGAACTTCCCAGAAGAGGCTTTGATCGCACAGGCGCGCGAGGATCTCGGTCGCATCGTACGCCTGCCGGTGGTCGACCGGAACCAAGCCAGGAAGCTCCGCGGGCGAGTAGAGCGGCTCCATGGGATCCACGCCCCCACGATAGAATGCTGCGCCCGAGCTGGGAAGTCTCGACACTTCGCGGCGCATGCAGTCGATGAGAGTCAAGTCGTCCGGAACGCGTTCGTCAGCGCAGCCCGACTGGTGCACGTGCACTTCGGGGCCGCCGATGTCGAGCGATGTGATGTGCTGGCTCTTTGCTCCCTTGATCAGGGCAGCGCCGGCGATGACCATGTACGCCTGCTCGGTCATGTACACACGGTCGCTGATGATCGGCATGTATCCCCCGCCGGCGATGCAGTCACCGAAGACGCCCGCGATCTGGGGCACGCCTTCGGCCGAGAGCAAGCTGTTCATTTTGAAGATGTGGCCCGCCCCTGTTGCACCGGCGAAGCTCTGGCGTTGCTCAGGCAGGTAGAGGCCGCTGCAGTCGACGAGATAGAGGGCTGGGAGACGCAGGCGTCGCGCGATCTCTTGAGCGCGCTGGATCTTCTCTGGCGTTTTCGGCCACCACGCGCCCGAGGCCACCGTGTTGTCGTTGGCGATGACGACGCACCAGCGGCCTTGCACTTGCGCGAAAGCGGTGATCACCCCGGCCGCCGGGGAGCGGAGCCCATCGAAGTCGACGCCGTAATTGACGAAGGTGCCGAGCTCAAATGTCGCCGTGCCTTCGTCCTTCAGACGCTCGAGCCTCTCGCGCGTGGTCAGCTTGTCCTTCTCGTGGACTCGATCGATGTACTTCTTGCCCCAGCCAGCCTGGACTTCGGCGCGACGCGCCTCGAGGCGCGCATGGAGCGGCTCGTGGCCGGCGCGCTCACGCTCATAGGTCGCTTGATCGACGATCGCTTCGCGGCTCTTCCCGATCGGAACTACTGGAACCTGTGCCATCAGCTCTCCCACCCCGGCACGGCGCGCGTGTCGTACCTATTCTCTCGGAACTCTTCCGAACCCAGGACAGCTAGGTGCATCGGGATCGTAGTCGAGATGCCATCGCAGCGGATGCCCTTCAATGCTCTGCTCAGACGATTGCAGGCCGCTTCGCGGTCCTGACCCCAGGCGATCACTTTACAGATCAGGCTATCGTAGTAGGAAGGGACCTCGTAGCCGGACTCGACGTGGGTATCGACCCGGACGTTCTCGTCCCCCCCGAGCGAGACTTTCCATCGTTCGATCAGCCCAGGGCTCGGCGCGAATCCCATGGATGGATCCTCAGCATTGATGCGGCACTCGATCGCGTGACCCCGTAGCTCGACGTCTTCCTGCACAAACCAGAGCGGTTCGCCCCCAGCAATCCGAATCTGCGCCTCGACGAGGTCGATGCCGGTGCGCATCTCGGAGACCGGATGCTCCACTTGCAGGCGCGCGTTCATCTCCATGAACCGAAGCTCGCCGCGCTCGTCGAGGAGAAACTCCATCGTGCCAGCTCCGACGTAACCAATCGCGCTCGTGGCACGCACGGCGGCGGCCAGCGTCTGCTCGCGTTCGGCATCGCTCAAGACCAGAGCTGGCGACTCCTCGATGAGCTTTTGGTGCTTGCGTTGCACCGAACAGTCTCGCTCTCCGAGGTGGACTACCCGGCCGTACTTGTCGGCAAGCAGCTGGATCTCGATGTGGCGCCCACCTTCTATGAGCTTCTCGAGATAGAGCTGGTCGTCCCCAAAAGACGCGAGCGATTCAGCCTGCGCCGAATCATAGGCCTCTTTGACGCCGCTCGCCTCTCGGACGATGCGCATCCCGCGGCCGCCACCGCCGCTCTCCGCCTTGAGCAAGACGGGGAACCCGGTGGCATTTGCAACCTCGCGCGCCTCGTCGAGGTCCTGCAAGACGCCGTCGCTCCCGGGGATCACCTTCAAACCTGCCGCTGCCATCGCCGCCTTCGCCGGCGTCTTGCGGCCGAGCTTCTGCATCACCGCGGCGGGCGGGCCGATGAAGGTCACCCCGTGCGCTTGGCAGAGAGAGGCAAAGAGGGGATCCTCGGCGAGAAAGCCCCAGCCTGGATGAAGCGCAGTGCACTGGGTCTGGACCGCGGCCTGGACGATGCGCTCCCTCGCGAGATAGCTCTCGCTCGATCTCGCGGGGCCGAGCAGCACCGACTCACGGCCGCGCAGATAGGGCGCCGTGCGGTCGGCCTCGGAGACACCAAAGACCGGCGTGATCCCGAGCCGGTCACAAGTCTTTGCGATTCGAGCAGCAACCTCGCCTCGGTTCGCGATGAAAAGACGCCGAAATCGCTTCACGGGCGCGCACCTTAACACCCGGGCTGCCTTCTGAACAGCAGAGGAAGCACGGCGCCGCGGTTCGTGTCAAAATGATCGGATCATGTGTCGTTTATTCGGGTTTCGCAGCGTGATTCAGAGCCAGGTGCACCGCTCCTTGATGGACGCGGATAACGCGCTCGGCGCTCAGAGCAACGACCACCGCGACGGCTGGGGCGTGGCCTTTTACGTCGACGGCTCCCCTCACATTACCCGGAGCCCGGCAACGGCCCTCGACGATGCCCTCTTTCATCGCGTGAGCGGCGTCGTCGCCTCCGAAACGGTGCTGGCGCACGTGCGGCGCGCCACCAATGGCGAGCTATCCGTGCTGAACTGCCATCCTTTTCAATACGGCAAATGGATCCTCGCGCACAACGGTGACATTCAAGATTTTCCCAAGCACCGCGCCGCGCTCCTCGATCGCATCGCGCCCATGCTCCGGAGATACATCCTCGGCGACACCGACAGTGAGGTCTTGTTCTTCTTGTTCCTGACCCACCTATCGCAACATGGTCCGCTGCAAGGTCGCATAGGAGTCGAAGAGACTGCGATGTCGCTTCAATCGACGCTCGAGCACGTGCGTGCGATTTGCGACATCGATCCCGAAAAGGAGCCGTCGCTGCTGACCGTGATCGTGACTGACGGAACGACGATGGTTGCGGCGGAAGGTGGCAAAGAGCTCTATTGGTCGACCTACAAGACGCGTTGCGCGGATCGCGATACCTGCCCCAGCCTATCGTCCGAGTGCGAGGCCCCGTCGGAGAGCGGCTATGTGAACCATCTGATCTTCTCGAGCGAAACGATCATGGGTGAGAACATTTGGCTTCCACTAGAGCCCGGCGAGCTCATTGGCGTGGATTGGCGCATGAAGCTTCTCCGAACGAACGGCCACCGTCATCTTGCCGTGGTCAACTGAGCCTCTGCAGCGGGCCATCCCTTTTCCGAACGTGAAACCTCGATGGAGCAGGTGTACAAGAGCGAGCTGAATCGCGCCGTGCCATTGGCCCGTCCCGACGAGTTTGCCGCCATTGAAATTGGCCCGCTGTCGGTTTGGCCCCCCGTGGTTCTGGCCCCGATGGCCGGCGTCACCAACTGGCCGTTTCGCGCGATCTGCCGGCGGTTTGGCGCGGGTTTGTATGTGAGTGAAATGGTGACGGCCCGTCCCCTGGTCGAAGGCCGAGCCAAGGCCCTGATGCTCGCGGAGTTTGGCGAGGACGAGTCGCCACGAAGCCTCCAGTTGTACGGAGTCGACCCGCACTACGTGGGTGAGGCTGTGAAATGGCTCGTCGGTGAAGGACGCGTGGACCACATCGACATGAACTTCGGTTGCCCCGTCCCCAAGGTCACGCGCAAGGGCGGTGGCGCTGCGATTCCTGCGAAGCCGCAGCTGTTGGCCAAGATCGTCCGAGCTGCGGTGCTGAACGCCGGCGAGATTCCAGTGACGATCAAGTTCCGAATGGGGATCGACGAGAGCCTGCTCACCTATGAAGACGCCGGCCGGATCGGGGAAGAAGAAGGTTGCGCAGCGGTCGCCCTGCACGCACGCACCGCCGCCCAGCTCTACGATGGTGAGGCGCAGTGGGGTGCGATCGCACGATTGAAGAATCACGTCCGTACGATCCCGGTACTCGGAAACGGTGACATCTGGGAAGCCCATGATGCGCTCCGGATGCTGCGCAGCACCGGCTGCGACGGCGTGGTGATCGGCCGTGGTTGTCTCGGTCGGCCGTGGCTGTTCCGAGACCTTGCGGACGTGTTCGAGGGGCGTGAGCCACAGAATCCGCCGACCTTCGGCGACATGGTCGAGGTTGCCCTCGAGCATGCCGCACTATTGAGCGAATGGGCTGGTGAGGACCCCGCGATGCGCATGTTCCGGCGGCACAGCAGCTGGTACACCAAGGGCTTCCGGGGCAGCGCGAAGCTCCGGTCTCGGCTGATGCGTGTAACCAGCCTCAACGAGCTCGAAGAGGTGCTCCACTCTGGCAACCCCGCGGAGCCCTTCCCTCCAGAGGCCATGCGAGTCCCCCGCGGCAAGACCGCCGGTCGCCAAAAAGTCTCGCTGCCGGAAGGCTTTCTCCGAAACCGCCTCACCGACGACACCTCCCCCGTCTTCGTCGACCCCGTTAGCGGCGGCTAGCCCCGCCGACACCGGCACCGACGGTGACACTGACCCAATCGGGGGACACTCCAGCCGCCACCGCGATCTTTGGGGCAAAAGCGATTATTTCAAACAGTTGGGGGGTATCGAGAGTGTCCCCTTTGTGAAACGACCCTAGGGTCGAGGCTCGAAGGAGCACGGATGTCAGAGCACAGAGCAACCATTCATTGGGATCGCCAAGGGACCGAGTTCACTCCCAAGGAATACACGCGCGATCACCTGTGGAAGTTCCATGGCGGGAGCGAGATTGGAGCCTCAGCGGCGCCTCAATATCTGGGAAATCCAAACCTCGTCGATCCAGAGCGGGCATTCGTCGCGGCCGTATCGAGTTGTCACATGTTGACGTTTCTGGCGCTGGCTGCGCGCGATGGTTTCGTCGTCGACGAGTACACGGACGAAGCGGTCGGCATCATGGAACGAAATGCAGAGAAGCGAATCGCGATCACTCGCGTCGTCCTACGGCCAAACATATCGTGGGGTAGCGAGCCGCCCACTCAGGAGCAGCTGGACGCGCTTCACGCGAACGCGCACAAGCACTGCTTCATCGCAAATTCGGTCACTACCGAGGTGGTCGTGGAAGCGCCTGTCTAGCGGCGATGCTGAAGCCGTCAGGGAGGCGATAGGTGCACGGCAATGCCAAGTCTTCAGCAAACCGCACCCTCCGGGATGCATTCCCAGCTGGTCCAGCAGTAGCCGCAATACCGTCCGTCACCACAACCCGTCGCGCGGCAATCGAACTGCGAAAGGCACTCGTCGAGCTCGGGCGTGACTGTCCAGCCGCATTGACCCCAAGGCTGGATTTCGCAAACGCCGACCTCTCGGTAGCAGGCGAACTCGGGCAACGCGACACAAGGAGACGCCAGGTCTTGATTCGCACAGATTTCACCGTTGCAGCCGGTCGGGCGGCATTCGTCGGGCGGGAGGCAGGCCCCCGCGTTCGGCGCTAAGCAGATCCACTCCGCTTGCCCGTCGGCGGTCTGACAGTACTCGCAGGTCCACCCTGCTTCACAGCCATTGGTGCGGCAGTCGCCGACCGGCGGTTCACACCAGCCGACGCAGACGTCGCACTCCGGACAAGCCGGGTCCTGCAAGCAGACCTCGGCCGCGTTGCAATGCTGCTCGTCGCCGCATTGCTCGGGTCCGTAGCACTTCGGCACGCACTCGCCCTGGAAGTTGCGAATGTGCGTCTCGACCGGGCACTCGTCTTTGCACTCTCCTTCATGCGCCACGC
Source organism: uncultured delta proteobacterium (assembly GCA_963699755.1). Lineage (GTDB taxonomy): Bacteria > Myxococcota_A > Polyangia > Polyangiales > Houyiibacteriaceae > SG8-38. The sequence continues at coordinate 79,033 of CAVOVB010000006.1, read as the reverse complement.
GAGCGTGCGCACAGCGGGCTTCACAGGCGTTGCCGTAGGTTCGTCCATCGACGCCACAGACCGGGGCATAGATGTCGAGACAAGCACATCGTTCGCAGACGCCCTCGGGTTGCGGGGCTCCGAGTATGCCCTCCTTGCAGATCCAGCCTACCGGGCAATCGTAGTCGCTGTCGCAGGTTCCGTTCTGAGGAATGCACTCACCGAGCTCACAGACGTACCCGGGCGCACAGTCGATCAGCGCGCACAAGTCCATGCACATGCCTGGGGGCGGCGGCTCAGGAATGCTCGGATCGACTACGCCATCATCGGGCCATCCGCCGAAGCGCTCGCAGTAGTAGCCCGGCGGGCAGTCGCCGTCGTCCAAGCACTCGCCCGGATCCGTTTCCGGCAGGATTCTGCACTCGAACTCGAGATCGCCGAACGGCGTCATCATGACGAGCCCTTCCAACCTGGTGCGCTCTCCATCGCAGACGAGCAGGCCTTCGCCCAAATAAACATCGTCGAAGATCGGAGGGTCGAGCAGCCGGAAGCTTGCGCGGAACAGCTCGCCGAGCCGCATCATTTCAAGAGGGGAAATCGCAACGATCCCCGTGACGCCCGGAACCTGGGCGCTTTCACACTCGGCCTCAAAGCCATCCTGCCAACGCGGATCGATGCGACACATGCCTTCGCCGAACCGTTCCAAGCATTCGACGAGCTCATGTGTCGGCGTGAAACCACACTGGCCGTTTGGCTGCCGCTCGCAGCTGGCCTCCTTGTAGCACTGGAATACAGGACGCCATTCACAGGTGCTCGCGATGTCCATTCCCGCTTCGACGCAAAGCTGGCCGCTGCAGCCTGCGCGGACGCAGCCCTCTCCAGGCGGCTTTTCGCAGTACCCCTCATGCCGAATGCCAACGCCTGCACAAGCCGCCTCACAGGCGTTGATGTAGTTGCGGCCGTCCCCGCCGCAGACCGGCTCGAAGACACCGGGGCAATTGCAGCGAGTGGGCCCTGGAATACACCAATGAGCGTCCGGCTCAGGCGCGAAGCTCGCCGGATCCGCGCCAGGCTCGTTTGTATCATCGCTTGCAGCCCAAGGCGTGGGTAGGCACGCGTCACCGACGAAGCAGTCTGTCGGCGAGCCACAATGCATGGGCGCATCACAGCGACCGCGGTGCTTGACCGCGTGCTCGCCGCGCACGGCCTCTTCGACCGAGTAGGTCGAGCCGTCTTCTCCACAGACGAACCCTTCGAGAGGGGCAGCGCTTTCTCCGCTCGTTTCACCGCAGCCGGCAAGCGTCACAACACTGATGCCGATCACTACCGAGGCGATCCGAAATCGATTCATTGCTTCTCTCCGGGCATAAGGGGAACCTCTGCGCGTCTTTAAGCAACTTCGGTGCCAGCACCGACGGCAGAAATCTGTCGTGATTTCGCCAATCAGAGGATATCGGGCTGTGCCAGGCCGTGCCAGGGCCCTTCGAAGCTGGTGCAAAAAGGTTCAGGTCCGACGACCCAGGCGGCGCTCCAAGCGAGCCTGCCTTCGCTCGGCTGCCTCGTCTCCCTCGGCAAGCCCAGTGCCCAGCGCGTGCTCGAGCGCCCGGTCGAGGTCTTTGCGCCGATGCTCGTAGAGCTTCGAAAGAGCGAGCTGAACGACGGCGCGGAGAAGCTCGTCGTCGGCCGCCCGCAGGGCCTCCAGGAGCGCTCTTTCTTCCTCGTCGACGTCGCCTCCGCGACGCGCCATGCGTGCATTGAGCATGCAGGCCTCCACGGTACATGCAGACTCCCCACCACCTTGGGCAGCCGCAACCGCAAAAGAACGTGCCCGCGCTCGATCGCCGGTGCGTTCGGCCACCTTGGCATAGGCGAGGTGGTCCCTCGGATCATCGCTGCCATGCACCTCGTCGAAATGACCGACGAGCTCGGCTAGAAGCGCGGCCAAGGCGATCAAGTCATTTGCGTTGTGCTCGATGACCTTTGCAATGGGTGAGACGTCTCCGCCGTCGAGGTAGTCGAAGTAGAGCTGAGGGATCAACGCACCGGAGACGTCGTCTTCCCGGTACATACCGAGCACCCGTCGTTCGAGCTCCACCAGTCGCACCGACTTCAGCCGCGGCCGCAAGACCCGACGCGCGCAATGCAGCAAGTCGAGATGGGGTGGCAGAGCCGGTGCGCGGACGCGATTGAGGACGAAACGGTTCCGCAAGAGCGGCCAATCGAAGGTTTTGCCATTGAAGGACACCAGACAAGAGCTCTCCTTCACCCGCTCACGAAGCCAATTCAACATCGGTGCTTCCCGACCGAGCTCCGGTAGGAACAGCTGTTGGATCCGCATGGATTGGTCCTCGAACCAGCCGATGCCGATCAGAAACGGTACCGTCCCTGTCCCCCCCGCGAGGCCGGTGGTCTCCGTGTCGAGGAACAAGGCACGCTGAAGGTCGATGCTCTCGAGTGAAGGATCCAAGGCGAGCTGCGCCAAGCGCTCGGTCGACACCTGAAGTGCCTTGGCAATCGGTGCCCGTCCGTGGTGATGTTGTGGCTCGAGATACTCGTCGATGAGGTGCAACTCGCCGTGCTCCGTTTCGCGACGCTGGCCGGGGAGCGCTCCGCGAACGCTGGCTACATCGAGCTGCCGGGGGGTGATTTGCGCAAGTCGTGCCAGGCCGCGTTTGATCGACATTGCTTCTCAGTGTGTGGCGCTCACGCCGACGGCATCCAGTAAACCGAGCACCAATCGTTTCCGCGCCGCTTCGGGCTCGTCATCGCCAGACGCATCCGGACCGATGCAGCCAGGGCAGCCCTCTTCGCATTCGCAGCTCTCTATCAAGTGCCGCGCGCGACGCAGAACCTCCTCTCGCTCTTCAAACAAGCGTGACGCCAAGCCAATCCCCCCTGCGACGGTGTCGTAGAGGAAGATCGTAGGATCGAAGCCTGGACCCTGCCCTTTTCCAGGCGACACCTCGTCTTCGTTGCGACTGCCGAGCGTTCGGCCTAGATCGCGCGGGTCGATCATGAGCCCCACGGCGCCCACCAGATGCATGGCTTTCGAGAGCCCTCGCAAAGCATCCACCACCACGGCCCGCGGCTCGGTCTGATTTCGCACGAATTTTTCCGGGAACGTGAGCCAGAACGCGGTCGTGTGCTTCTGCATCTCGGGAAGGTGCACCTCGCCATAGCCGACGTTCTCGTGCGTGTGGTATTTGATCTTCTTGTAACCCACGACCTTCTCGATGACGCTCACGTCGCCGAGCGCGGCCTCGAGCGGAACTTCGCCTAGCTCGATCGTGGCGCTCTCGTCTTCCTCGAGGACCGCGACCTTGCTGTGCGTCATCGCCGTCGTGTAGTAGTCCGGCTTCACACGGCGCACGAAGGCTTTGTGGTTGTCGAAATCGAGCCGCTCGACTTGGTACTGCCCGCCCTCGTGCTGATAGATCGCCTGCTCGTGCAACATGGTGTGGGTGCTCCGCCAATCCATCTCGGCGATCGTTCGATGCCCATCGATGTCGATGATGACGAAGTTGTCCCAGCTAGCGCTCCGAAGCGAGACGTTGTTGGCTGGGTAGCTGTCAGAAGCCCAGTGGTAGATCGAGCCGGCCGCCGTGGAGCTCGGGTGCACGACTCCGTTCTCGGCCAAGTAGTGGAGCGCTTCGCGGAGCGCGTCGTCCGGGACGTCGCCGTATAGGTCGCCGGGCCCGAACGGGAGCTCGAAGGCTGCGCACTTGAGGTGCTGAATGAGAATCTCGATGTTGTCCGGGTCGATTCGAGCATGCTCGATCGGCGCCGAGACCAGCTGACGAGGATGTCGTGCCATGTACTGGTCGACCGGATTGCTCGATGACACGAGCACGGCAAGCGAGAGGTCTCGCCTCCGCCCTGCCCGGCCGAAGCGCTGCCAAAGTCCGGCCATCGTCCCCGGGTACCCGGCGCAGACCACTGCATCGAGCGCGCCGATATCGATGCCGAGCTCGAGGGCGTTGGTCGCCACGACACAACGGATGTCGCCTGCCCTAAGCGCAGACTCGATTCGCCTGCGGGTCTGAGGCAGATAGCCACCCCGGTACGCGTGGATCGCGGACGGATCGATCTGGTCGCGCGCCAGCTTGTCGCGGAGGTACTTGAGCATCACCTCGACACCGTTGCGGGAATTGCCAAACACCAAGGTCGGAACGCCGGCGCGCACGAGATCCTGGGTCAGCCGCACCGCCGTCTTGATGTAGCTCTGGCGAATACCGAGCTCAGCGTTGACGATCGGTGGATTGTAGACGACGAGCTGCCGATGCCCGGTCGGGGCGCCGCTCTCATCGACGAGCTCGACCGGCTCACCGCAGATTCGTGACGCATGCTCACGCGGATTGCCTATCGTAGCCGATGCAAACAAGAACCTCGGCGACGAGCCATGAAACCGTGCAATGCGCTGCAAGCGGCGGATCACGTTGGCAAGGTGCGAGCCAAAGACCCCACGATAGCTGTGCAGCTCGTCGATGACGACATACTTCAAGTTGGAGAAGAGCCGGGCCCAACCCGTGTGATGCGGCATGATGCCTGCGTGCAGCATGTCCGGGTTGCTGAGAAGCACCCCAGCACGCTGTCGCGCAGCTCGCCGTGCATCGTTCGGGGTGTCGCCATCATAGGTGATCGCGCCAACGTTCAAGTCTGCATCGCGCATCAGAGCACGCAGCGCCTCTTCCTGATCGCGGGCGAGCGCTTTGGTCGGAAAGAGGTAGAGCGCCGTCGCGCTTCGGTCGGAAGCGAGCGCCTGGAGAATCGGCAGGTTGTAGCAAAGACTCTTCCCCGAAGCGGTCGGCGTCGCGACGACCAGATGCTTGCCTTCAGACGCGAGCTCGAACGCGAGCGCCTGATGGCTGTACAGCTCGCGAATCCCTCGCTGCTGTAGCGCCTTCACCAGGAGCGGCGCGAGCGCCTCCGGCATCGGGGCGATGCTCGCCTCGTGAGGCTCCACGACGTGGCTCCAAGTGACGTTCCGCCATGTCCCGCCAGACCTCCAGCCTCTCAGGACCTCTGCTGCACCCCGGGGCCTGGCCCATGGCTCGTTTGTCCGACGAAAAGGGGGTCTTTCGCCGCCTGTATGCCCCCCCACTGTGCTCATGCACAGCACTGTACGGTTGTTTAGTCAATCAGGTCAAGAATCTCCAAACGACTTGGGCGCATTTGATTTGCACCCTACTGTGCAGACGAGATGAATGTGTGCGGAGGCAAGTCCGTCGAGCACACCCCAAGGAGGAAGAGAATGAGAGTTGTTCCATCTTCATTGATCGCATTGGCGCTGATCTTCGGCATTTTTGCCGTGACCGTTCCGATCGCAAGCGCCGATCTTGGCGACGACGCGAAGGGCGTGGCCAAGAAGGGGGCCGAGGACGCCAACGACGAGGCTGACCAAGCCAAGGCAGAAGCAAAGGACGCCAAGGCGGGTGCCGAGAAGGAGGCCGAAGCTCGGAAGGCGGAGCAGAAAGCCAAGGCAGACGCTCAGAAAGCCAAGGCAGAGGCCCAGAGGGCCGAGCAGAACGCCAAGGCAGAGGCCCAGAGGGCCGAGCAGAAAGCCAAGGCAGAGGCCCAGAGGGCCGAGCAGAAAGCCAAGGCAGAAGCCCAGAGGGCCGAGCAGAACGCCAAGGTGGAGGCTCGCAAGGCGGAGCAGAAGGCCAAGCAAGAAGCCTTTCGCGCAAAGCAGGCCGAAAGGGCCGCCGCTGCCAAGGCTGCGCGCAAGGAGCGCGCACACGCGCAGGAAGACAAGCGCCACATCGCTCAGCTAAAGGAGATCCAGAGCCGGCGTGAGCGCGTCCAAGCTCTCTATGAGAAGCAGATACGCAATATCGACGCGGCGGAGGAACGGGAGAAGACGCGTCACGAGAAGCGCAACGCGCAGATCGACACCGAGTAGCACCTCGTCGCAAGGACGTTCGAAGGCCCGTCTCCCTCCTGGAGGCGGGCTTTCTCGTTTCGGGCCTCGCTAGCTGTGGCCTGGTAGCCGCGCGTTCGGGTCGTAGGGCATTTCCTCGCCGGCTTTCAAGCGCTCCTGCATCTCGTACTTCGAAGGGCAGCGCGGAATGACCTGGTTGGCGAGGAAGACTCCGTCTGCGTCGAGCTCGCCCTGTACGGTCACTTGGATCCCCATCCCATCGCGGAATGTGTCAGGCACGACGCACTGCGGGAAGCGCACGGGCATTTCCTTGTCCTCCTTGTAAAGGACGAAACGCCACTCGCACGGATCTTCGCGGAACTGGATCGAACCCTGCCGAAGCTCGCCCTCGACCCGGAGGCGGCGGCCTTCATGGGCAGCAGGCTCCGCCATCACCTCATGTACCAGCTTCGAATATACGAACGGGTTGTCGCTGCCTGAAAGCAACCAAGCGGCCGCACCCACGAGCATGATGAACACGATCCCGACTTTGGCCGCACCTGAGAGACCCCGCTTGGGAGCGGGTTCCGGCGTCAGGCTTGCTTCATGCTCGCTGGTCATAGGTACAATTATGGTCCGAGAACTCGATGCCCGCCAGGGTGCGCCAAAACCGGAACGCCCCGACGCAGGCGAAGACTCAGCCCAGAATCGTGAACGAGATGACCAGGGCGTAGATACAGAGCGACTCGATGAGCGCCAAACCGAGAATCAGAGGCACCAGGATCTTCCCCGATGCGTTCGGATTTCGGGCGATGCCCTCGAGGGCAGTGGCCGCTGCGCGACCCTGACCCAAGCCGCAGCCGAATGCTGCGATGCCGATGCAGAGGCCCGCTGCCATCGCCTTGCCGGCGACCGCCACAGCGTCCTCTCCGCCTTCCGCATCCTGTGCAAAAGCAGTTGCGGTCAAAGCAAGCGGCGCAATCAGGCCGACCAGTCGTAGAGCCATTTTCTTCATGTTCGAGAGCCTCCTCAAAACCCCTCTTCCGAGAGGGAAACTTAGTGTTCTTCTTCGTGTTGAATCGCAAGCGCGATGTAGATGACCGAGAGCAGGCAGAAGACGAGCGTCTGAACGGTCACGACCAGACAACCCAGGATGTAGAAGACCACCGGCACCGGCAGCCAAACCATGTTCAAGGCGACCGCAAACAGGCCGACGAAGATCGCGAGCACCATGTGGTCGGCCGTCATGTTGGCCATGAGACGAACCGCAAGCGTGATCGGACGCACGAAATGGCTGATCATCTCAATCAGGAACACCAATGGACGGATGAACCAGGCGATCCACCAGGGAACCGGCGGGCCGAAGAGGTGGCCAAAATACTTCGCGAAACCGTGCTCTTTGATACCGTAGATATGGGTAGCGAAAAAGATGACGATCGCCATCGCAAAGGTCGTGCTCAGGTTGCTCGTAGGCGGCAGGAAGCCCGGGATAAGACCCAAGACATTCGAAAAGAAAATCACCAATGCGCAGCTGCCGATCAGCGGCAAGAAGTAGCGCGCAGGCTTCGCTCCCATCAAGTCGGAAGACATCTTGTAGGTCGCGCCGACGATGGTCTCGATGAAGCCATAGAGGCTGACCTTACCCTCGGGAAGGATGTGGTCTTCGGGGTTCTTCAGCCGCCGGTGAACCATCAACGCGACGAGGATGAGGCTTAGAATGACGAGCGCATACCCTAGGACGAACTGTGCGCTCAGATGGGGATTGTGCTCGAGATAGCTCGGGCCAAAGAACTCGGAGAGCCAATGCGCCAGGGACTCGTAGAAGGGCAGGAAGCTGAACCATGACTCGCCGTGCGGCATGATTTACCCTTCCCTCCTGGCCTGAGCTTCTAGGACGGATAGTCTGGCACCCGCGTAGAGCATTCCCACGACTAGAGCGCCTAGCCCCACCGCGAACCCCATGGGGTTGATCGCTAGGCGAGTGAGCAAGGCCCAGCAAATGGCGAGCACAATGATGAGCTTGCTGGCCAGCAGCGCGACGGCAATGGCCCGGCTCAAGCCTGCGCCGGTGAGGATTTCGCTGACCAGCCAGATGATTGCCCAGGCGTCGACCAGCGCAACGACCCCGCCGACTGCCGCGCCGATGCCAACTTCGGTCCCACCGATCGCAAACGCAAGCGCCGCAAGAAGCACGGCTGCAATGGCCACGTAGCGCGGAGTCTCGGTTTTGAGGTGATCGATCACGGCTTCTTATCTTCGTCTTCCAGGATTTTCTTTGCTCGGCGGACGACCCTGTAGAGGCTTCGGACGCCTGCGGCAAGGCCCAGAGCTAATCCGAACCATTGAAGCCAGGGCCCGGTGCCAAACTGGCGATCCAACCAGCGTCCACCGAAGTAGCCAACGGCGATCGAGAGACCCAGCTCGAGGCCGATTGTCGACAAACCGAGAACCTGCTTGAGTTGCTCCCGCTGGTCCCGGGGAATGAACATGGCGAGCCCATCTTTTGCCTATACTTCCTAAGCATCGACGCCCAAAGAGCGGGCGGCGTATAGCACGGGGGTATGTGGGGTCAAGGTTGGTCCGGGACCATGCGATCCAGCGAAAATCTCGGATTTTCAGGAGCGAAGCGCGTCGAAGGCGGCCTTGAATGCCCGCCCGGTCTTCTCAAGCGTTTCGCCGTCGTGCGCGAGCGAAACGAAGGCCGCTTCGAACTGGCTACAGGGCCAGTAGACCCCGTGTTCGAGGAGGGCCGCGTGCCAGCGGCCGAAGGCGTCGCGATCGGTATCCGCGGCCTCGTCCCAGTTGCGCACTCGTCCTGCCCGGAAGTAGGCGGTGAGCATCGATCCCACCCGCTGCACGGTGATCGGCACGCCCGCAAGAACGGCGTGGCGCTCGATTAGCTCCTGAACTTCGGCGCCCTTGTGTTCCAAGTCCTCGTAGACACCGGGGCGGAGCAGGTGCTCGATCGTGCTCAAGCCCGCCGCAACCGCGAGCGGATTCCCGCTTAGGGTCCCGGCTTGATAGACCGGGCCGAGAGGCGCGATTTTCTGCATGATTTCACGCTTTCCACCGTAGGCTCCGACCGGCAGGCCTCCCCCGATGATCTTCCCTAGGCAGGTGAGGTCAGGCTGAATGTCGTAGCGGTTCTGAGCACCGCCCCAGGCAACCCGAAAACCGGTCATCACCTCGTCGCAGATCAGGAGCGCACCGTGGTTCTGGGTCTGCGTGCGGAGCGCGTAGAGCCATTCCGGGTCCGGGGGGATGCAGCCCATGTTGCCGGCGACCGGCTCGAAAATCATCGCCGCGATCTCGCTCCCACGCTCGGAGAAGATCTTCTCCGCGGCGTACCAGTCATTGTAGGGCACGACGAGAGTAGTCTCGGCGATCGCAGTCGGCACGCCGGCGCTGTCGGGCTCACCAAGAGTCGCGAGGCCGCTGCCGCCTTTCACCAGCAGGTAGTCGGCCCCGCCGTGATAACCGCCGATACACTTCACGATGAGGTCGCGGCCGGTGTATCCGCGCGCGACCCGAATCGCGCCCATCGTCGCTTCGGTGCCACTCGAGACCAGCCTCGACATCTCCATGGACGGAACCGCATCGCGAATCCGCTCGGCCATCGTGATCTCCGCCTCGGTCGGCGCGCCGTAGCTCGAGCCCTTTTCGGCGGCACGCTGGATCACCGAGACGACGTCCGGCTGAGCATGCCCGAGAATCATCGCCCCCCAGGAGCCGATGTAATCGATGTATTCGGTCCCGTCGGCGCCCACCATGATCGGGCCATGGGCTTCCTTGATGAAGATCGGCTCCCCCCCCACCGCGCCGAAGGCGCGAACAGGAGAGTTGACCCCCCCAGGAATGACGTTGGAGGCACGTGCAAAGAGCTCTCGGGAGATCGGGTCCGACATGCGCCGAAGCCTTCCGAGCCCACTGCCCCCTGTCAAGCCGTTCGGTGACGCTGGCGCTGGCACCTGCGGCCTCCCGCATTCCCTCTTCTACACAGGAGAACGGCTCGGGATGGGCAGCACGGCGATTGGGCCGGCGCCTAGCCGCATTTCTCCCTAGGGACCCCTGGCGACGAGGCGCCCAATCGCAAACACGCCCGTCGCGAGCCGTTCTCCGGTTCCTAATCCGTGAATACTTGCGGTGACTCCGCTGTTGGTCGGGGGTGGGTCGCCGTGCTAGCCCCTCGCCCCAAGGAAAACACATGTCAAACGACGTCCGGGTGATCAACGAAATGGTTCAGCGCGAGAGCGCTTTCATCGATACGATTCTTCACGAAGTCCACAAGGTCGTCGTTGGCCAAGACGTGATGATCGAACGCATTCTGATCGGCTTGCTCACCGGAGGGCACATTCTGCTCGAAGGCGTTCCAGGGCTCGCGAAGACGCTCACCGTCAACACGATTTGCCGGACGATCGCCGCGAAGTTCCAGCGAATTCAGTTCACTCCGGACCTGCTCCCGGCCGATGTCATCGGAACGGTCATCTACAACCAGCAGCGGGGGGAATTCACTGCCAAGAAGGGGCCGATCTTCGCAAACCTGGTCCTGGCCGACGAGATCAACCGAGCGCCGGCCAAGGTGCAAAGCGCCTTGCTCGAGGCCATGCAGGAGCTGCAGGTCACCATCGGGGATACCACGCATCCCCTCGATCAGCCCTTCATGGTGATGGCCACACAGAACCCAATCGAGCAGGAGGGCACCTACCCGCTTGCCGAGGCACAGGTCGACCGCTTCATGCTGCACGTTCGGGTCGATTACCCGAGCCAGGACGAGGAGCGGAAGATCATGGACCAGATCTCCGACCACTTGCTCCTTGGCAAAGATGCAGGCGCGGGCGCTGGGGTGCAGCAGGTCTCGACCACCGCGAAGCTCCTCGAGGCCCGCAAGACGATTGGGCACGTCTATATCGACCCGAAGATCAAGGACTACATCGTTCAGATCGTCACTGCGACGCGCCACCCCGTGCGAGTCGGCCTAGGCGACCTGACCGACATGATCGCCCACGGAGCGTCTCCTCGCGCATCGATCGCCCTCAATGTCGCTTCGCGCGCACACGCGTTCATGCGGCACCGTGGCTACGTTACTCCGGAAGACATCAAGGCCATCGGCCCCGACGTGCTTCGCCACCGAATCATTCGCTCCTACGAAGCCGAAGCCGAGGAGATCAGCAGCGACCAAATCGTACGGAGAATCTTCGAAACCGTGGAAGTCCCGTAGGCGAGGCCCAGCGTGATCTCTCGAGAGCTCGTCAAGAAACTCAAGAAGATCGAGATTTACACCTCGAGGCTCGCCGACAACCAATTGGCAGGCAGCTACCACTCCGTCTTCAAAGGGCGCGGAATGGCGTTCAGCGAGGTGCGTCAATACCAGCACGGCGACGATGTTCGCTTCATCGACTGGAACGTGAGCGCCCGCATGAATGACACTTACGTGAAGGTCTTCACCGAGGAGCGTGAAATGACGGTCATGCTCCTCGTCGACCTATCGGCGAGCGAGCGCTTTGGGTCTGTCGAAAAGCCTAAGATCGAAACCGTCGCCGAAGTAGCCGCGCTGCTCGCGTTCAGTGCGATCAAGAACAACGACCGCGTTGGCCTGATCTTGTTCACCGACCGCATCGAGCGCTTCGTACCGCCAAAGAAGGGTCGCTCGCATGTGATGCGCGTGGTCACCGAGATCCTCAACGCCAAGCCCGTGGCCGAAGGGACGGACCTCGGGGTGGCCTTGGACCTCCTCGGCGGCGTCGGCAAGCGCAGGACCGTTGCCTTCGTGATCAGCGACTTCATCGCGGACCAATATGAGAAACCGCTCAAGGTCGTCTCGGCCAAGCATGACGTCATTCCCATCCAGATCCTCGATCCACGGGAGGACGAGCTCACCGATGTTGGCCTGGCCCTCGTAGAAGACTTGGAAACCGGAGAGCTGGTCGAAGTCGACACCTCGAATCTGAATGTTCGCACTGAGTACGCACGCGAGGCACAGCGCCAACGCGCTGCCCGCGAGCATCTCTTTCGCCGTCTGCAACTTGACCACGTGACAGTGAGCACCGAACGCGATTTCGTCCGGCCGCTGGCCGAGCTGTTCCGACTCAGGCAGCGGCGACTCACGGGTTATCGGTGAAACGAGCTGCTGCGATCCTCTTCTTTGCCTTGTTCGCCCCTGGAATCGGGCTGGCGCAAGAGCCTGCGATCGCACTCGACGCGCCAGTCGAAAGCATGGTGGGTGACGTGATCGACGTGATCCTGACGGTGACCACCGCCGCCTCCGACGAGGCGGCTGTGCCGGAGCAGTCGTTTGAACCGTTCGAGATTCTCGACAAGAAGCTTACGATCCAGCCTTCCCCGGACGGAAAGTCCAAGACCTTCACGTTCGAGCTTCGGCTGCTTTGCTTCGAAGTGGGAGTGCATCAGCTCGGCCCGATTCGCGTACGCGTTACGAGCGCCGACGGCGAGCTGGTTGAGCTCGATTCGAACAGCAGCAGCATCGAAATCCGCTCGCTGCTCGCGAACGAACCAGACGCTCAGCTCAAACCGCCGAGCGAGCCGCTGATCGTCGAGCAGGACGACTACAGGTTGCTGATCATCCTGGGCGCGTTGCTGGCCCTCGCGGTCGGCGCATTGCTGGCATGGATGTTCATGCGCTGGTGGCAGAAGCGGGACAGGCCAGAGCCCGCGCCGCCCCCTCCCCCACCCCCCTGGGAAACTGCGCTGGCAGAGCTTCGCGAGCTCGAGCGCGGGCGCTCGAAAGCGATCGAGGAAGGGCACACCGAGCAATGGGTCGACGCGGTTAGCGATTCGGTCCGCGCCTACCTCGGCCACCGCTACGGGTTCCACGGTCTCGAAAGCACGACCGATGAAATCGCGTCCGAGCTCGACCAGGCCAAGTCGCTGCCTATCGCTCCCCAGGAAGTGATCGGGTTTCTCGGTCAATGTGACTTGGTGAAGTTCGCGAAAGCCTCGTTGGCCGACGACGCATCGCACGAGCTGATCGAGGACGCGCTCGCATTGGTCGATCGGACTCGCCCCAGGGCGATCAGCCAGGATCGAGGCGCATCATGACTCGGGGAGGGCGCCGGGGTTGGGCGATCGGGTGGCTTGCAGCGGCGGCTTTCGTCGGGCTCGTCATCAGCTTGCGATACCTCGAGTCGAGGTATCAGCTCTTGATCACCGACGAACAGCTTCGCTTCGAGCGTCCATGGGCAGCTCTGCTCTTTTTCGCCGTCCCGATGGCTTGGTTTGCCCGGGTATGGGTCCAGCGACTCTCCAGACCGAGACTTCAGTTCAGCCGGGCGGCCGCGCTGCAAATACCCGAAGCCAGTTGGCGCATTCGCCTCGCGGACTTGCCGGCCGCGTTGCGGACCGTCGCCGTCGCGCTTCTGGTGGTGGGCCTGGCCGGACCGCAGAGCATTCATGCGCGCGACACTGCTGAGGTGAGCGGTATCGAGATCATCCTCACACTCGACATGTCCCGCTCGATGGAGGCGAGCGACATCAGACCAACGCGTTTTGAAGCGACGAAATCGGTGGTTCGTGACTTCATCAATCGTCGCCCGAACGATCGGATCGGCGCCGTCGTGTTCGGAGTCGACGCGTATACGCTTCTCCCGCTCACCACCGATCGTGAAGCCTTGCGCACGGCGCTTCGTGGTCTCGAGCTCGATCAAATCGATGGGCGCGGCACGGCGATCGGAAACGCCGTTGGCGTAAGCCTCAATCGGTTGAAGCGTTCGCGTGCCAAGAGCAAGGTAGTGATTCTCCTGACGGATGGCGAATCGAACGCCGGAAATGTATCACCCTCGCAGGCGGCAGCCCTCGCGAGCGCGATGGGGGTCAAGATCTACCCGATTCTGATGGGAGTCTCTGGTGACGCGCCAGTTCAACGGGGTACGGGCATCTTCGGCCGCGCGATCTTTGGAAGCGGCAACTATCCCGTGAACCCTGAGCTCCTAGAGGAAATGGCCGATGCGACGGGAGGAGAGTTCTTCCTCGTCAGCGACCGAGAGGCCCTCGAGCAGAGCTTCCACCAAATCCTGGACGAGCTCGAGAAAACCGATATCGAGGATGCGGGACGAATGTACACCGATCTATTCCCCGCCTTTGTGGCGCCCGCCCTGCTCTTTGTGCTGATCGAGCTGGTGCTTCTCGTCTGGCTGAGGAGGTGGCCGTGACGTGGGCTGATCCACAGTTGCTTTGGCTTCTGGCCCTGCTCCCGGTGGCGGTCGCGGCGCTCTGGTGGAACAGGGCGAGGCGGCAACGCGCAACCGAGCGATTCGGCAGGATCGGCACGGTCGAACCCTTGATCGCCGGACGCAGCAAGTGGTGGAGGAGGACACGTGCGACGCTCTGGATCGTCGGTACGGCGCTCGTGATCGTCGCGCTAGCGGGGCCGCAGTATGGAAGCCGAACCCGCGTCCTTCGCAAGCGCGGAATCGACATCGTCATCGCGCTCGATTTTTCGAAGAGCATGCTCGCTCAAGACGTGCACCCGAGCCGAATAAAGCGCGCAAAGGGCGAGCTAGAACGTCTCTTGACCGATCTCGATGGAGACCGAGTCGGTCTCGTAGCCTTTGCCGGCGACGCCATGGCGTTTCCCATGACGGTCGACTACTCGGCGGTTCGCTTGTTCTTGCGTGACCTCAGCCCGATGGACATGCCCGTGGGTGGAACGGCGATCGGCAAAGCGCTCATCGCTTCCAAGCGGCTGATCGAACGCAGCAACGAGAGCAGCTCAGACAGCCGTTCGAAAGTCGTGATCCTCCTGACGGATGGCGAAGATCACGAAGGCAATCCAATCGCAGCGGCCGAAGAGTTGAAGGCCGCGGGCATCCAGATCTATGCCGTCGGCATCGGCTCGGGCAGCGGTGAGCCGATTCCGAGCTACACTGCCGACGGAGCTCTCATCGGACACATGAAGGACGAAGACGGCCAGCTGGTCATGACCGCGCTCAGCGCCGAGAACGAAGACACCCTCGAGGAGATCGCGTCGATTACCGGAGGAACGTACGTGCGAGCCGAAGAAGGCACTGTAGGCGTGACCGAGATTCGCGCGGAGCTCGCCAAGCTTCAGGCGTCGGAGAGAAAAGCGCGGAGAGTCACCGTGCACGAGAACCGTTACGCTTTGGCGCTCCTTCCTGGCTTCCTCTTGATCCTCCTCGAGGCGATTCTCCCAGAGGCTTGGATCGTCCGTCGCCGGAGGCGGGAAGCATGAGGCCGGTCGCTCTGTTGAGCTGCTGCATCGCGGCGCTCGCTCTGCCCGCAAGCGCATCTGCCTGGAGCCCACTTCGTGGAGAAAACTCCAACGCGAAGAGGGGAAACGCCTTGATGGCACAGGAACAGTACGGCCCCGCTCTGGAAGCGTACGACGAGGCCGCACGGGAGCTGCCGAACGATCGTGCCGTCCAACTCAACCGTGGGCTCGCGCTCCTCGGACGGGACCTCACCGAGCAAGCAAAGGAAGCGTTCGTGGCAGCTGCGGATCCCTCGGCGGCGCCGCGCACCCGAGCCGACGCCTACTACGACCTAGGCATCGCATTTGCCCGAGAGGGCGACGCGCTTTCGGAACAGGAATCCTACGAGGAAGCATCCGCGTCCTTCCGAGAGGCCGCCGACGCCTTCAAACGCTCACTTCGTGTGCAGCCCGGCAACCGTAACGCTGCGTGGAATCTCGAGTACGCCATGAAGCGAATTCGTGAGGCGGAAGAGAAGCAACAGGAGCAGCAGGAGCAACAGGAGCAGCAGGAGCAGCAGGAGCAGCAGGAGTCCAAGAACCAGGACGAGTCCAAGAACCAGGACGAGCCCAGGAACCAGGACGAGTCCAAGAACCAGGACGAGTCCAAGAACCAGGACGAGTCCAAGAACCAGGACGAGTCCAAGAACCAGGACGAGTCCAAGAACCAGGACGAGTCCGAGAACCAGGACGAGTCCGCGAGTGAGCGAGCGCAACCTGAGCCCATCTCAGCCGACGAAGTGGAACGCTTTCTCGACGCCCTCCAACAAAACGAAGAGAACCTTCCGCTGCAACGCGCCCGCCAAAGAGGCGCGGGGCGTCCACCACCGGAGAAGGATTGGTGATGCGGTTCTTGACGCTCCTCCTGATCGCCATCGCTGTTCTCCCCTTCGGAGCGACCGCGAGGGCCGAGCCGGAGGTGACGGTGTCGCTCAGCGCGATGCCCACCGAAGCGCGGGTTGGCGACTCGATACGGCTGGAGGTTCGGGTCCGAGCGCGCGGCGGGAACATCGAAGACCTGCAGCTCAGCGACCTCAACAAGCATGTGGAGCTCGACATCGTGTCGCATCAAACCATGCGCCCGATGCAGTTCAGCTTTGGCTTCGGGAGGGGCGTGCAAAAGGAGTCGAGCATTGCCAACATCTACGTTCTGGTTCCGCGGGTCGCAGGCACCTATGATTTCGCGCCCGCGGAGGCGAAAGTCGATGGGAAGCTCTACCGAAGCACGCCGCTGACCTTACGCGTTCTTCCGAGGGGGACTGATGCGCAGGTCCCGTACAATCCGAACGCAGCGCCGGACGCCGAAGCGGATGCAGAGCTGTCGGGCGCCAACTACGATGCGAGTGCATTCCTGAGGACCGTCGTCGAACCGACAGATGTCTACATCGGCCAGCAAGTCAACGTCACCGTGTACCTATACACGCGAGTCCGCCTCTCACCGCAGTCAGTGGTCCCAAGCAAACCGTCGATGGACGGATTCTGGGTTTACGATGATCCGATCACCACCCTGCAGTTCCAGAGCGTTTCCGTGAAGGGCCAGCAGTATCGCGCCTATCCGATTCAGCGCTCCGCCGCATTCCCGCAACGCACTGGCGAGCTCACGATCGGTCCACCCAAAATCACTTTCGACGCAGGCACTGGCAGCCTCTTCGACGTGCCCCAACGGATCGAACGCGTAGGGGTTCCGATCACGGTGAACGTCAAACCGCTTCCGCCTCCCGCCCCGGCCAACGCCGTTGTCGGGAATTTCGCGATACAAGCTCGGCTCGATCGCAGCGCGGTGAAGACGGGCGACGCCGTGACCCTGGGCATCGATGCCGGGGGCGTGGGCAACGTCCAGGACCTCCATATCGACCTGCCTCCGATCGCAGGAGTGCGGACACTTCAACCGGCGATCCGGGACAAGCAGCAGCTCGCAAACGGCGAGCTCTCCGGCACGCGATCCTGGGAGTGGATCCTGATTGCGGAGGCGCCCGGCGAGCACACCGTGCAGCCGATCGAGCTTCACTACTTCAACCCTTCCGCGGGGTCGTATCAATCGGTGAGCACCCCGGCACTCAGCTTCGCGGCAAGCGGCGAGACAAAGGCGCCCGAGCCGGTGATCGGACCTGTCGACGCCTCGCCCAAGCCTCCTAGTGCAACCTTCGGACCGATTCGCGTGTACAGCGCATTGACCCGGGGCCATACGCCTGTCCGAGAGCGAGCCTGGTTCCCCTGGTTGCTTGCGCTTCCAGCGGTCCTGTTTGTGCTGGTCTTTGTGGGCGCGGCCTTGTCCCGGCGTCATGAGCAGCGCGGGGTTACCGCCGCCGCCGTCCAGCGGAAGCTGCTCCGCGCCGCAGAGGGCGCGCTTCGGGCCAACGATCCAAGAGCCTTCTACGACCGGATCGTAGCTTTGATCACCCATGCTCTACAAGCTCGGCTTGATGAACCCGTGGCCGGTCTTCCGCACACAGAGATCCGGGCGCGACTCGCTAACGAAGGTGTCGACGACGACCTGACGCAACGTCTGATCAACGAGCTCGAAGGCGCGGATTTCGCACGCTTCGCAGCATCGGGAGTGAACCGAGACGAGATGGAGCGCTGCCTTCAGCGGACCAACGTAATCATTGATCGAATCCAGCGTGTACGGAGGACCAGCTGATGCGCTCCTGGCTCATCGCGCTCATGATCACGCTGCTCCTAGCGGCGGCGCTGGCATCAGCCCAGAATGCGCCCCGTGCGACCGGCGGATCCTCGCTGGCGGAGATCTTTGAAGCGGCAAACGTTGCGGCATCGCGAGGCGACCACGCGAACGCTATCTCGAGCTACGGCAAGCTCATCGAAGCAGGCGTCCACGATCCGGACGTTTATTTCAACCTGGCGACTTCGTTCGCCCAGTCCGGCGACTACCCGCGCGCCATCCTCAACTACGAACGCGCGCTCGTACTGCGACCCAACGAGAGCAAGGCCTCGGAAAACCTAAGAGCTGCCGAAAAGGCCCTCGAAGAGCAGCGGGCCGAGCGTGAGGGCGAAGCGACCATTCAACGAAGCAGCTCGATGAGCGACGCGGTCTACGGAAGTGTATCGGAAGACACGATCGCGTACGCACTGTTGGTGGCAAACCTGGTTTTCTTCATGGCCCTCGCCTGGGTGTCGATTGGGCGTCGAAAATATCGCTGGCTGTACCCGATCCTGCTCAGTTCCGGAGCATTTCTCTTGGTCGCTGCACTTGGGCTTGTCGCCAAAGCTGGATTGCTGCGCGATGGCCCGCGGGCGGTAGCCCTCGGCGATCGCATCGTCCTGCGCGAAGGACCGGACCCGCGCGCCCAGCTTCGCGGAGAGGCTCGCGGCGGCGACCGGGGCGAGGTCGTCGATCGAGACGGCCAATTCGTGAAATTGCGTTTGGTTGGCGGTCTCGAGGGCTGGACGGCGGGCTCCGAGGTTGGATTGATCGACTCGGACGACGGCGTCCATTGACAAGCCGCATCAAGAGAACGACGATGCGTCCCGAACCGGGGTACCGAGGAGCACTGAAACGATGACGACGGACTCGATGACCAAGATCCTGGTCGCCGACGATGACTTGGAAATTCTGGCGTTGGTGGCGCGGCACTTGAGCGCGCTACCGGCCGAGGTGGTCGAAGCTTCCGACGGCGAAGAAGCCCTTCGACTGGCTCGACGTGAAAAGCCCGACCTCATCGTGCTCGACGTCATGATGCCCGGTATGAGCGGCTGGGAGGTCTGCCGAGCAGTGCGCGAGGACGAGAACTTGAAAGGCACCGGGGTCATCATGCTCACCGGAATCGGCGAGCGCCTGAACGAAATGACCTCACCGCTCTACGGAGCAGACGCCTTTCTCGACAAGCCCTTCGAGCTGGATCACTTGAGTAACAAGGTTCGCGAAGTCCTAGCAGCCAGGGATTCAGCCTGAACTTTGGCCCCGTTGCGGTGCATGCGGTATATGCTAACCGGCTGACGATGTCTTGGAAACGTGCCGTCTTCATCCTGCTCCCGATGATTACGCTCATCGGCGGTCTCGGGGCGGGCTGCTCCAACAAAGCCGAGGAAGACGAAGCTCCCGTCATCGAGGAACAATGGCCCAAGAACGGCCTGACCGAGGCCCAGGCCAATGAGGTGCTCGCAAAGGTTGGAGACCGGACGATCACCGTTGGGGAGTTCGCCGACCGCCTTTCATCCCAATCTCCATACCTTCGAGCTCGTTTCGAAAGCCCTGAACGCCGCAAGGAGTTCCTCGACAACCTCGTTCGATTCGAGCTTCTCGTATACGAAGCCAGGCGGCGCGGCTACGAGGACAAACCCGAGATCGTGAGGGCGCGGCGCAGCGCCATGATTGAGCAACTCGTGAAGCAGGAAGTCGACGCGCCTCTCGAAGCCGAGGAAATCCCCGAGGAAGAGATCAAGGCGATCTACGACGCGAATCCGGACGAATTCAATCGCCCTGCGCAAGTTCGCGCCAGTCACATCTTCATCGAGGACCGCAGAGAGGCCCAAAGGCTCCTCGCGAAAGCCAAGAAGCTCGACCTCGCGGGTTTCCGCAAGTTGGCTCGCGAACAGTCCGATGACGAAAAGACCAAGCGCAACGGGGGTGATTTGCAATTCTTCGAAGCGGACGAAGAAGGTTCGCCGCCCAAAGCGATTCGAGACGCCGCGTTCACTCTGGTCAAAGTCGGTGAGGTGTATCCTGACCTCGTGGCGGAGGGCGGCGGCTACCACATCGTCATGCTCACCGGAAAGCGCGCGCCGCTCACGCGAACCTACGAACAAGCGAAGCGTGCAATACGGCACAAGCTAATCCGGGAGAGGAAAGATGCGGCTATCGCAGCGCTGACCCAACGGCTTCGCAAGGACATCAACGTCGAGATCGACTACGAAGCGCTGAAGGACATTCAGGTCGTGACCTCGGATGCGCCGCCAAGCCCATGAGGATGAGCCCCCTCTGCGTTGCCGCGATGATTCTCGCGCTCTCCACCAACTCGGCAGGGGCGGACGTGATCGAACGCGTCGTGGCCACAGTGAACAACGAAGCGATCTTTCTCAGCGACCTTCGACAACGCGCTGTTCCATTTCTTCCGCAGGTTGCCGAAGCAACGACCGAGGTAGAGCGGATGTCGCGCCTCAAGGCTCTCTATGATGAGCTGCTGAGCTACCTGATCGACGAACAGCTGATTCGCCAATTGGCCAGTAGCAGCGGAATCCGTGTGACCGATGCCGATGTCGACAGCGCGATCGACAACCTGCGAATGCAGAACAACATGACGGAGGAGCAGTTCAAAGAAGCGCTCGATGCGCAGGGCTTCACGGAGGCGCAGTACCGAAACGATCTCAAACGCCAGCTCATCCGTCTCAAGGTCGTGAACGAACGTGTCCGATCGAGAGTCAACGTGACCGAGGAAGAGGTCCGGGCCCGCTACGAGGAGCTCGCACGAGGAGAGGGCAATGAAGTTCGTTTTCACGTCTGGCACGTAGTGGTCCCGGTCGCCGAAGGGTCGTCGGCAATCCAAGTGGCCGCGAAGCGTGAAGAAGCGGTGTCGCTCCGCGGCGTGCTGAGCCCCGAGAACTTCAGCGAGCGGGCTGCCGAGCTCGGTGGTGGCGACCTCGGCTGGCTCACACCGGGCGACTTGCCCGAAGACTTCGAGCGCGCACTCTTGCCGCTCAACGCCGGCGAGATCAGCGACCCGGTCAGAGGCGCAAAAGGTTTTCACATCTTCTTCTTGCAGGATCGGCAGGTCGGAGCGGACTTCCCATCCTTCGACGAGATGAAGCAGGAGCTCTTCCGCGAGATGCTGGACGCGGCGATGGTCCGTCAGGAAAAGATCTTCCTCGAAGAGATCCGCCGCAAGGCCGTGATCAACCGCATGCTCTAGGCTCGTGCGGCGGCACCGGTCGAGCGTACGTCGGTTTTACTGCTAGGCTGAGCGCCGATGAACGGTGAGGTGAGAATCGAGCGGGACGGGCCGATTGCGCGCCTGGTCTTCGACCACGAAAAGCGCCGTAACGCAATTAGCGTCGACATGTGGGACGCGATCCCCGGCGCAGTGAAGACCCTTGAGAAAGACGCCGACGTGCGGGTCGTGATCATGCGCGGAGCCGGATCGGAAGCTTTCGTCTCGGGCGCCGACATTTCGGAGTTCGAGAAGACGCGCACCGGAAACGCGGGAAGAGGCTACGACGCGTTGACCGCCCGCGCATTCACCGCATTGCAGGGGCTAGAAAAGCCGCTGCTCGCTTCGATTCACGGCTATTGCATCGGCGGCGGTGCAGCGATCGCCCTGACAGCCGACCTCCGCTACGCCGCCGATGACGCGCTCTTCGCTGTTCCGCCGGCCCGCCTGGGACTCGGATACCACACCGCGGGCATCCAGACGCTGATCCGCGTCGTCGGTTTTTCGGAAGCCGCCGATCTGTTGTTCACCGCGCGACGAATCGGCGCTGCCGAAGCGCGACACATTGGACTCGTCAATGAGGTCTTCGCGAAGAGCATCCTCGACGAAAATGTCGACCGACTCGCTCACATGATCGCCAAGAATGCTCCGCTGACAATTCGCAGCGCCAAGATCAGCCTACAAGAGCTTGCCAAGCTCGAAGCCGAACGAGATACGGCGCGTATCAAGGAATCAATCGAGCAGTGCTACCAGAGCAAGGATTTCAAGGAGGGCGTGAGAGCATTCCTCGAAAAGAGGAGGCCGGAGTTCAAGGGGGAGTGAGTCGCCGCGGGCGAGGACACTGGCACTGACGCCTTCCCCGACCTAAATGACCCGCTCAAGGAGTGATGCGATGCTGAACAAGCAATCCACCGGCCTGCTGGCCTTCTGGCGCGACTACGATCGTAAGACCTACGTCAAAGCAGCGGTGTTGGCGGACCGACTCGGATACGACTCGTTCTGGCTCCCGGAGGTTTGGGGATATGAAGTCTTCTCCCTGTTGACCGAAATCGCGCTCAGGACCAAGCGGATCAAGGTCGGAACCGGCATCATCAACGTGTTCAGCCGTTCGCCGGCGCTCATCGCAATGCAGGCAGGCACGCTCGATGAGATCAGCGGCGGGCGATTCATCCTCGGGATTGGCACGAGCGGGAAGAACGTGATCGAGGGCCTCCACGGCCGGGACTTCGAGAAACCGCTTACACAAACTCGGGACGTGATCCGTGTCGTTCGCACACTGCTCGATGGCCGACCACTGAGTGAAGCCGACACCAAGCTTCGCAGCTACCGCCCATTCAAGCTGGACTTCGAGCCCACGCGCCGCCGTATTCCCATTTACGTCGCCGCCCTCAAGCAAAAGGCGATCACAAGCATCGGGGAAATGGCGGACGGCTGGATGCCGATCTTCTGGCCCTACGACCGCCTCGGCGATGGCCGCGAATGGATCGCAGAGGGCGCGGCGATTGCCGGCCGCGACCCGAAGGGAATCGCAACCGCGCCTTTCATCACAGTGATTCCGATCCCTGGCAAGGGCGCTTCGAGAAGAGCGCGTGAAATCATCTCTTTTTACATTGGTGGCATGGGTGACTACTATAACCAGCTTCTTAGCGGCTTCGGATATGCGGATGAGTGCGACGAGATCGCACGCCTCTACCGCGACAAAGAGACGCGCAAGATGGCGCCCGACGCCGTGACCGACGACATGATCGAAGCGCTGACGATCTCCGGCGATCCTCTCTACTGCCGTCGAGAGATCGCGCGGCGGCGCGAGCTCGGCATGGAGCAGCCGATCATCAACCTGCCGCCGGGTATGCCCTGGCCCGGCTTGGCCGCCTTCATTACAGCGCTGGCTCGAGCGTAACGTCGCGCTGAACAAGCGACACCTACTCCGCGACTTTCCGTGAATTGGGTGAAGAATTACGTATGCAAGGTGAACAATTACGTATGGACGAGAAAGCGCAGACGACCTAAGAAGAAGACAACAGGGGCTAAGCAGACAGAGATCCAAATCGTGCGCTCAGCTACCTGCTCGACTCTTGAGTTGGGCATCGACGCGGTCGGTCGGATAACGGGCTGACCGACCGCGTCGCTCTTTTTGGTCGGGATGCTCGAACGGACGGCGGGCCTAAGTCAGTGAAGCGGCTTGGCTTAAAGAGGAGGAGGTACGCAAGATCAGCCCTGGTGGGCGTCTTCGTCTCCTGAGCCGCTGGTCATGATCGCGATGAGCTCGGCTTGCGAGTTCACGTCAGCCTTCCTGAAAATCGTTCCGAGCTGCGTCGTCACAGTGCGCAGGGAAGCGCAGCGCTGCTCTGCGATCTCCTTGACTGTAAGGCCTTGGAGCACCGCGTCGATGATCTCGTGCTCGGCCGATGTCGTGCCCTCCGGATAGCGCAGTTTCGGAAGCGGAACGCTCAGTACGAGAATATCCTGACCACCAACACGCATCCGGCTAACACGCGGCCCGCTGTCCGATTCCGCCGTTGACTCCGGGTTTTCACCCTCAGCCGGACCCTTACCGTCACCAGGATCAGACTCGGTTGCCACAGGGCAGAACTAAGCAAACCATAGACAGTTGGTCAAGAATCAAATGTCCTACAGGCCCATCTGCTTGGCGATGATCATCTTCATGATCTCGTTGGTGCCTGCGTAGATCCGCTGCACGCGCGCATCGACGTATGCACGGCTGATCGGATACTCGAGCATATAGCCGTAGCCGCCGTAGAGTTGAAGGCAGGCATCCACGATTCGGCCCTGCATTTCGGTCTGCCAGAGCTTGGCCATCGAGCACTCCTTGACGAGGTACTTCCCCGCAACGTGCTGGGCGACGAGGGCGTCCAAGAATGCCCTACCCACCTCGATCTCGGTCGCACATTGCGCCAGCGTGAACTGCGTATTTTGGAACTTGGAAATCGAGCGACCGAAGGCCTGGCGCTCTTGCGTGTAAGCGATTGCATCTTCGAGAACTTTTTCGGCGCTCGCTTGCGAGAGGATCGCGACGCAGAGACGCTCCTGCTGGAGCTTCTGCATGAGCATCATGAAGCCCATGCCCTCTTGACCGAGCAGGTTCTCAGCGGGTATCCGACACTCGTCGAATGCGAGCTCAGCGGTGTCCTGGCTTTCCATCCCCATCTTTTCGAGCTTGCGGCTCCTGATGAAGCCGGGTCTGTCCCCTTCGACGACGAACAGCGATACGCTGCGGTGCGGATCGTCGGAGTTCGCGGTCCGGGCAGCGACGAGGACGAGGTCACAGCTCATGCCGTTGGAGATGAAAGTCTTGGCGCCGTTGATCACGTACTCGTCGCCATCGCGCTTTGCGCTGGTCGCGATGGCCGCAAGGTCGGAGCCAGTGCCGGGCTCCGTCATCGCCACCGCAGTGACCGTCTCGCCACTGGCGCAACCAGGCAGCCAGCTGGCCTTCTGCTCCTGAGTACCAAACGAGTGCAGGTAGGGAACGATGATGTCGGAGTGGAGGCTCGCCGCCCAGCCTGATTCATAGGCTCGCGACAGTTCTTCCATGACGACCACTGAATGAAGGAAGTCGCCTCCGGCGCCACCGTACTCTTCTTCCATCCAGGGACAGAGAAAGCCTGCTTCACCGGCTTCAAGCCAGATCTCGCGGTCGACAACCCCTTGCGTGCGCCACTTCGCCTGCTGTGGCAGGACCCGGGTCTCGACGAACTGTCGGAAGTTGCTGCGGAAGATCTCGTGTTCCTCGGAAAATAGGCTTCGTTCCATGGTTCTCCTCTGACTGAATGGCCATTCATTTACCCGAGCCTTCAGTCCCAAGCAAGCCAGGCCGAGGATCGCTGCCTTGCCCAAGGGGACCTGCCTCTCTATGGTCCCGCGCGATGCGCCGCCGACCGGCTCGTTTTTCCCTTCTCTTCATTCTATTCGCCGCAATTCCAGCCACCGCGCTGGCGAGCGGCAGTGGACACGGCATGAGCTACGAGGTCTGGCTCGTCCTCGCGGCGATGATCCTCGCCGCAAAGCTCGGTGGCGAGGTCGCGGTCCGACTGAACCAGCCCTCCGTTCTCGGCGAGCTCTGCGCCGGCATCGTACTGGGCAATCTCTATCTGTTCGGCATCGGGACGTTCGAGGGCGCGGCTGAGCTCGTCCCGGTCGAGTTTCTCGCGGAGCTCGGCGTCGTTCTCTTGCTTTTCGAGGTCGGCCTCGAGTCGACGCTCACCGAAATGCGCGCGGTCGCGCCAACTTCGGGGCTCGTCGCCATCCTCGGCGTCTTGGCCCCGATGATGCTTGGGTACGGCGTGAGCGTTTGGCTGCTCCCCGACGAGCCGTTCTCCCTCCACCTCTTCATCGGCGCAACACTCTGCGCGACGAGCGTTGGTATCACCGCGCGCGTCTTGAAGGACCTCAATGCAATGGCTCGTCCGGAGACTCGGGTCATTCTCGGCGCTGCGGTCATCGACGACGTCCTCGGCCTCATCGTCCTAGCGGTGGTCGCTAGCATCGCCGAGTTCGGCGCGATGCCGGGACCCCTGGATCTCACGAGGATCATCGGACTGGCCGCCGGATTCCTCATCGGCGCGCTGCTTCTCGGCGCTTACGTGATGCCGGGCGTTTTCCGTTTCGCATCGAAGCTCCGCACCCAAGATGTCCTCGCCGCCGTTGCCATCGGCCTTTGCCTGCTCCTTGCTGGTATCTCTGGCGCGGCGGGCCTCGCGCCCATCGTAGGCGCGTTCGCCGCAGGTCTCGTTCTGGACGAAGTCCACGTCAGGCCGTTCGGGCGCAAATCCGCGCACGACCTCACCGAGATCATCGGCCCCATCGTCGCCGTCATGGCGCCGATCTTCTTCGTCCGCACCGGCATGATGGTCCAACTGGGAGGCATCGGAACGGAACCCCTGCTGCTCGCCCTCGCGCTCACAGCCGTCGCGATCATCGGAAAGCTGGTGGCGGGCCTCGGCGTTCGCGGGGGTGCCGCGGACAAGCTCACAGTCGGCATCGGGATGATCCCGCGCGGAGAGGTCGGCCTCATCTTCGCCAACGTCGGCGCCGGCATCAAGTTCGAGGGCAAACCGCTGATCGCGCCGGCCGTCTATGCAGCGATCGTGCTCATGGTGATGGCCACCACCGTGGTGACGCCTCCATGGCTCGCCCAGCGCATTCGACAGGTCATCGGCAAGCAACCCGATGTCGCTTGAAGCGGCTCTAGAACACGCGAACGCATCGATTCGTGATCTGGTCGAGTCTCTCGGATCCAATTATCGGACCGACGTCGCATCAATCCCTCGAGGTGCGCTCGACTGGGCGATCGCGGAAGCTGCTTCGGCGTACCCCGAGCGACGATTCGTGATCATTTCTCCAGATCTGGACGAAGCCTACCGTCACGAGTCGAACCTCCGCTTCCTGCTTCAGGGTGAAAGTGGAGACGTCCTACTGTTCACCGCTGCAGATACCAGCCCACTTCTCGACGTGGTACCAGACCGGCGCGCCGAGATGCAGCGCATGGCCGTGTTGGCTCTGCTCGCAGAGGAGACACCTTGGCGTGTTCTCATCGTTCCGGCGCCTGCGCTCCTGCGTCGAGTTCCGCCATCCGAGCACGTGAAGACAGGGCTTGTTTCGATCGAGATCGCTCAGCAGCTCGAGCGCGACGACCTCGTGCGTCGTCTCTTGGAGCTCGGTTATCTCCGCGTTCCCCTGGTCGAGGACCGCGGAACGTTTTCGGCGCGCGGCGCCCTCGTCGATGTCTACGGGCCCGACGCCACGCTCCCCTTTCGAATCGAGCTAGACGACGATCTAGTTTCGCGGATTCGTCGTTTCAATCCTGACGATCAGAAGAGCGCCGACGAGGTCGACGCGGTCCAACTCGCAAGCGCACGAGAGGTGCCGGACACGCCTGCTGCCATTGCCCGCGCGAAGCAGGTCGTACGAGAGCTCTGCGACGAAATGAACATGCCCACCTTGCAGGCGCGCGAGCTGATAGCCGAGCTCGACCGCGGTTCCGGCGCTTTGATTTCGAACGCGCTCCTGCCCGCCTACTTCCATGGTCTAGACACCCTCTTCGACTATCTTCCGAAAGACGTGCACCTGGTCGCGTCCGACCCGCTTTCCATCGCAGCCTCGGTTCGCTCGGAGCGGCAGCAGGCCAAAGACGAGCACGCCGCGCGCAGGGGCCGCCCGACCTTCGAGCTATCCGCGTACTACATGAGCGAGGAAGAGCTCAATGAACGCCTGCTGAGCCACCCGATCCTGGTGGCGCATCGACTGGCCGTCCACGGGACCGCAGGCGAGGACGAAGGGCCGCTCATTGCCATGCTCGCTCCGCCGGGGAATACGCTGATGCGCGTGAGCGCGTCGGACCAGCAGGCACTGATCTCCGAGTTGCGCGCGCAGAAGGGACACGGGGATCGAGGGCTGCAACCGCTGGCCGACCAACTCCAGGACTGGGACGAGCAAGGCTTACGAGTCCCGCTCGTTTGCAGAACCCGGCACCAAGCCGACCGCTTGATCGATCTGCTCAAGAGCTACGGAGTCGAGAACCGGATCCTCGACGAGGTACGCCTCGGGGAGCTTCGCGACGGGTTCGTGCTTTGGAGCGAAGGGCTCGCCTATGTCACCGAGGAAGAGATTTTCGGATCCCGCGTGCGGCAGCGTCGCGGTCAGCGCCAGACACGCCGGCAACAACAGCGCTTCCTCGAAGACCTTCGAGAGCTCGCTCCCGGCGACTTCGTGGTCCACGTCGACCACGGTGTGGGCAAGTACCTCGGCCTCGAGCACAAGGCCCTGAGCCTCACCGCGATGGACCGTCTTCACGGTCGCAGCCCGCAGACCGTCGAGGTCATGGTCGTCGAGTACGCCGGCAGCGACAAGCTGCTCGTGCCCGTGACCCGCCTCGGGGTCATCCAGAAGTTCAAAGGCGGAGAGGGACACCAGCCAAAGCTCGATCGATTGGGCGGCACCACGTTCGGGACGAAGAAGGGACGCGTACGCAAGGCCGTACAGCAGATGGCCGAGGAACTTCTGAAGCTCTATGCGGAGCGCACGGCGGTCCGGCGCGAGCCATTCGAACCCACGGGAACCGCTTATGCGGAGTTCGAGGCCACCTTCCCCTTCGAGGAAACCCGAGATCAGGAAAAGGCAATCGAAGATGTGATGGCAGACCTCGAAGAGCCGCAACCGACAGACCGTCTGGTCTGCGGGGATGTGGGGTTTGGCAAGACCGAGGTCGCGCTTCGCGCCGCGTTTCGGGTCGCCATGAGTGGAAGGCAGGTGGCGGTCCTCTGCCCGACCACGGTCTTGGCGCAGCAACACTATCGTACCTTCTCTTCGCGCTTGGACGGGTACCCGCTTCGCGTCGAGGTGCTCTCGCGATTCGTCCCGCGCAGCAAGCAGCTCGATGTTCTGACTGGCCTGAAGGAGGGGACCGTGGACGTCGTCATCGGAACCCATCGGATTCTCTCGAAAGACGTGCACTTCGCGGCGCTCGGGCTCCTGGTGGTCGACGAGGAACAGCGATTCGGCGTCACTCACAAAGAGCGGATCAAGAAGCTCCGAACCAATGTCGACGTGATTACGCTCAGCGCAACGCCGATTCCCCGCACGCTTCAGCTTGCCGTCGGGGGCATGCGAAACCTCTCGTTGATCACGACAGCACCTCAGGACAGACGGGCAGTCCGAACTTTCGTTTGCCGCTGGGATGATCACTTGATCAAGGAGGCCATCGAACGAGAGCTCAGCCGTGGCGGACAGGTGTTCTTCGTCTACAACCGGATCGAAGGCCTGTACGAACGTGCTCAGCGGCTGCAGGACCTGCTCCCGAATGCCAGGATCGCCATTGCACACGGTCAGATGAAGCCCGCCCTTTTAGACCGGACGATGACCGACTTCGTGGAGGGCGCCTACGACGTCCTCTGCTCGACCGCAATCGTCGAGAGCGGGCTCGACATTCCACGAGCCAACACGGTTCTGGTCGATCGCGCTGACACGCTCGGGCTCGCCCAGGTCTACCAGCTACGAGGCCGCGTAGGCCGCTCGGACCAACGCGCCTATTGCTATCTGATCACGCCCCCACCCAATCAAATGTCCGAAGAGTCCCGGATTCGAATGGAGGCCCTCGAACGATTTTCCGGCCTGGGCGCTGGCTTTCGGGTGGCGACGCTCGACATGGAGCTGCGAGGCGCAGGAAATCTCTTGGGCTCGGAGCAAAGCGGCAATGCGTCGCTCGTCGGCTTCGACATGTTCGTGCAGATGCTCGATGAAGCCGTTTCGGAGCTCAAAGGAGAGGAGCTTCATCAGGAGGTCGACCCCGAGCTGTCGATTGAGCTCGAACACTATCTCCCCGAAGAATACATCGACGATATCGGCCTCCGCCTCTCCCTATATCGACGCTTTGCTACCGCTCTAGACGAGCCGTCCGTCGAAGATCTCGCAGCCGAGATGGAAGAGCGTTTCGGAGCACCTCCCCCTCCGGCCCGTGCCTTTGTTCGCGTGATGTCGGTTAAGCCCTTGCTCCGCGAGCTTCGCGCGCTCGGTTGTGAAGCCGACCGAAGGCGAGTCACCCTGCACCTGCGAGAGGACACCCCGCTCGACCCGGCGAAGCTGATGCCTCTGGTCGCGACGCCGGGCGCTGGCTGGAGCCTTTCACCTGACATGAAGCTCACTCGGCGCTATCGAGATGAGGAATCGGGCGATGCCGTCGATCGAATACGGTCCCTCATCGTGGAGCTCGAGCCAATGCGCTCGGAAGGGCAGCACGCCCCTAAGGATGGTTCGAACGATGTCACTTCTCCATGAGATTCAGCGGATATTCGATGCCGACCGAGCGCTACGGGAGGCGGAGATCAAATTGCTTCGGAACAAGGACTCCGAGAATCTCGTCGCACTGCTCGAACGTGAGACCGAGCGGGCACTCGGAATGGAGGACCGCAAAGAAGGCGCCATGCGGCTCGAACGCCTGGCCGACCTCTGCGCGCAGGTGCCCGGTCCCCGAATGACGGACGCTCTAATCGCCATCTTGAACGACGGGGAGCCGAGGGTCCGCGTTGCGGCAGGCGAAGCCCTGAGAGACCTAGGGTACGAGCGATATGCCGAGGTTGCCCGTGGCATCGAGCGCGCCCTCGACCGCAATGCCGACGGGCCCGCCATGTCAGAGCTTCCCTGGGTTCTCGCGGAAATCGCTGAGCCCAGCGCCTTGGCCTTGATTCGTCGCTTTCTCGATCAGCCGAACGCGGACGTCGTCGCGGCGGCCATCGAGGCCCTTGCGCAGCTGCAAGACCCAGAATCGATCTCCGACCTCGAACGCTTCCTGGACGATCCACGAGTCGTGACCATCGAAGACTTCGAGGACGAAACCAAGACGACGCTGGGCGAGCTGGCGGCAGACGCGCTCGAGATGCTCAGCTGAGCAGCAAGTCGCGCTGCCGGCTATGAGCTTTCGCGGGTCCAGAGCGCGCGACGCTTGGCGGCCTTGGCTCGGGATCGGTCCTTGGCGAAGAGCGTGAGATAGTCCTCCTTGACGATGCCTGCCTCGACTTGATCGGGTAGATCGGAGCGCGCCGCGCCCATCGCACGAACGAGCAACTGGAGCGGCCCCGACGCTTGACCAAAGGTGGAGGCCTGGATGCTATCGGAGATCTCGGACATTCGGTCGACGACGTTCTTGCTCAGATAGCCCCGTCTACGAAGGTCATCGAAGCTGGCGACGAGCACCTCCGGATTGAACGTATGGGCGACGACCAGATCGGCACCGACCCGCAGCACGGCCGGGGCATCGAGCGCGCCATCTTCGAGCAACACCAGCGCAGGCTGAAAGTAGTTGTAGAACGGACAGACTCGACGCCCGAAATCACCGAACCCTGCGGTCGAAGAGACGCGCTCGAGGTGGATGAAAATCCGCCGAACCGTGTCACCTCGAGGAACCCGGGCGGCAATGCGGACGAGCTCGGGGATGTCCTCTGGATACACCTCCGCAGCCTCGGCGATCTTCATGAGCAGCTCCTGGCTTACGCGGCCGGCTACGATGTCGGCGTAGAGCGAATAGATGAACGCGTCTCCCTCTGCGTCGTCGCCAAATAGGATCTCATCGGTCTCGGGTGAGACGTTGGTGCGGGAGCGAAGGAGCGCGGTGAGCTTGTAGCTCAGCTGATCGCGCAAGAATCGAAACTTGCCGCGGACCAGATTCCGCAGGCTCGGCTTCAGGGTGAAACCATCCCAGCGAATTCCATCGAGCCGGAGCTTGGCCTCGAGAACACTGCGCATCTGCTCGGGGCTCCCTGACAAAATGAAGATAGCCGCCGGATCGGTAGCGCGGATCTCGCGCAAAAGCGTGCTCGCGCCCGGATAAGCGCGCTTGTGGGAAGCCGGCTCGAACGCCGTGCGAACGAGGTCGCGGAACGTGTCGAACTCCGTCCGAAGGTACGTCTTATCCAGGTCCCAGCGGTAGACGATCTCGTGCCTGCGCTCGCTCAAATCCGGTGCCACCAGTGGACCATAGCAGCCAAGCGATGGGAGATGCAGAGGCAGTCGAAACTGATATGGTCGGCGCATGTCCCTCCATGCGGTGCTCATTGATGAGCGCACCCTGCAGCGCGGCTCCGAAGCCCAGCGCGTCGAGTGGGAGGCTATCATTCGGGAGCTTCTTTCGAGGCCCAAGAGCCAAATCGAAGAGCTCGCGAGCCTTCACCTGAGCGTCACGGAGCAGCGATTCGTGTTGGATTTCCAGACCGAAGACGGTCAGGTCCTCGGGACGGTCACGATTCCGCACGAGCTCTTGTCCGAGCACATCCGCGAATACATCGATATTGTCCGTCAAATCGCCGAAGCGGACGGGCTCAATCAAATGGAGGCGCTGGACATGGCGAAAAAGGTGACGCACGACCGCGCTGGTCGAGTCCTGAAGCGGGAGCTCCGAGACTTCGGTTTCGATTTGGAGACTTCACGCCGACTCTTCACGCTCCTGCTTTCGCTGCGTGTCGACACGACGAGAATCGTGGGCATCCATGGACACCGGACAATCCGATAGTCACCTCCCCGCTCGGTGCGCCGGGTGCCGAGCTCTTTGGCGACGATGAATTCCCGCCCGATCCGGCGACCA
Source organism: uncultured delta proteobacterium (assembly GCA_963699755.1). GTDB lineage: Bacteria > Myxococcota_A > Polyangia > Polyangiales > Houyiibacteriaceae > SG8-38. The sequence continues at coordinate 47,000 of CAVOVB010000006.1, read as the reverse complement.
GCTGTCCGGTTTTGGGGACGAGAATCGAGGAAAATACAGAGCTTTCGCCCATCTGGGGGGCCGATTCTGCCGCAGGTTCGACCTTTTTCGTCATTTGTTGAACACTGAATTGCGAAGGGGGTCATGACAGCGTCGCTGAAAGAGTCGGTCCATCCGCCGAGCGGGGGTCCGCATCCTCAGGCACAGGGCACGCGCTGCTCCAAGCGTGACGAGGATTTCGTGCGCCTTCTCAACTCCGTGGGCCTCGCCTACGAGCTCGACGCAGAGCAGCTCTCGGCGATCGCCTCGAGCCTCGAGGATTCGACAATCGACTCCCGCAGAATGGACATCCTCGAACTCTACTATCGAGGAAACGACGATACCAGCACGGCGTTGCGCCGCCGAGCGGGCGACCGATTTTTCATGCACAACGAGTGCTTTTCGGTGAACGCACATCAGATGGTGGCTTCCTTGGCTAGCCTCAATCCCGAAGTCGCACCCGTGGAGCTTCAGCGAATTGGAGCGGACGACGGACCGTTGGTCCTGCGCGCCGGAGAGCACTTTAGCGCGGTGACGGACGAAGACGACGAGGGCGCCGAAGAGGGCACGGTTGCGGTACGGGCTTTGGTTCGTGCCCTCAATGTTCTTCTGGCCAAGGCCGGGGTCGACGAGAGGCTCATCCTCCTCGTCGCCGCCGACTCACGCGAGATCTACGTGGGCGTCTCCGAGGAGGGTGCAATGAGCCTTCTCCAAGGCGGCTGCACGGAGCTTTCGGCGGCAGCAGCCCTTCGCGAATTTGCAAGCTGGTAGCGTCCGCCGTACGTGAGTGTCCATGACTGAATATGACCTCTTCGTCGTCGGAGCGGGCTCGGGTGGCGTGAGGGCGGCTCGGGTGGCGAGCGAGCTCGGCGCCAGAGTCGCTGTCGCAGAGACGGATCGCATCGGTGGCACCTGCGTCAACGTTGGCTGCATCCCCAAGAAGCTTTTCGTGTACGGCTCTCATTTCGCTTACGACCTCGACGACGCCAGGGGCTATGGATGGTCAACACAGCGGAAATTCGATTGGGCAACGCTCAAAAGGAACAAGGACCGCGAGATCGCCCGCCTGAACGGGATTTATCGAGACCTTCTCGAGCGCGTTGGAGTCGAAATCATCCGGGGACGTGCTCGACTACTGGATGCCCATACTGTCGAGATCGGCCATGCGAGATACTCCGCCAAGAGGATTCTTATTGCTTCGGGCGGTAGGGCTATCGTGCCGAAGATACCTGGGCGAGAATACGCGCGCACGTCCAACGCCGTGTTCTCACTCGAGACGCTGCCGAAGCGAATGATGATCGTGGGAGCGGGCTACATCGCCCTCGAGCTGGGCTCGATGCTCTGTGCGCTGGGGGTCGAAGTGACCCTGGTCCATCGCGGCGAGGAGATCCTACGAGGATTCGATCATGATCTTCGGTGCCACCTTCACGACGAGCTCGAGTGTAAGGGGATGCGGATTATGCTTGAGACGCAGGTGAAAGAGCTGCGGAAGACGGCCTCTGCATTCGCGGCAGAGCTCGATAGTGGCGAAGTCCTAGAGACGGACTTTCCACTGTTTGCAATCGGACGCGAGCCGAACATCGAAGGCCTCGGACTCGAGGAGCTCGGCGTGGAGCTCGGTCAGCGCGGGGGAATCGTAGTCGACGACAACTACAGCAGCTCTGTGCGTTCGATTCACGCCGTCGGCGACGTAATCGATCACATCCAACTCACTCCTGTCGCAGTGGCTGAAGGCATGCACTTCGCACACCATTTCTTCGGTCGTGGGGATCACCGGATTGACTACGCCAACATTCCGACGGCGGTTTTCTGTCAACCGGAGCTCGCAACCGTGGGCCTCACCGAAGCCGAGGCCTGGCACCGCTGCCAGGATGTGCGCGTCTACAAGTCGGTCTTCACCCCCTTGAAGCTCGCGCTGAGCGAACGAAAAGAACACACCATCATGAAGCTCGTCGTGGACGCCTCCGATGATCGGGTAGTGGGCTGTCACATGGCAGGCCACGGCGCTGCGGAGATCATCCAGGGGCTGGCAGTGGCCATGAAGGCGGGTGCGACAAAGGCCCAGTTCGACGCGACGATTGGGATTCACCCGAGTGCAGCCGAGGAATTCGTCACACTGAGATAGTTGTTTACTGTATTAGTCGGCAATTTATCGTGTGGAGGTCTGCCGAAAATGCTGTTTTCTTCGGGCTTTGGGGGCTAGTCTACCCTGCTTGGGCTGGACGCATTGCAAAAGCGCAGCAAACTTGTCAAGTTACTCCGAGCCACGATGGAAGCTGCCTACATCGCCCCAGTTGATTCCGACCTCGATGAAGAAAATCGGGCAGTCGGAGCCTCGAGTGCTGAAGAGCTCATCGACTGGGCTTCGAAACGCTTTGGCGAGAAGCTGATCGCGTCGACCAGCTTCGGTGCGACCTCCTCAGTCATGCTCCATCTCGTGCATCGGGTGGCGCCGCGTACTCCGATCATCTGCGTCGACACCGGTTACCTCTTTCCAGAAACCTATCAATTCGCAGATGCGCTGATCAAACGCTTCGAGCTCGACGTGCGCTTCTACTCCGCGCGGATGTCTCCTGCTCGCCAGGAGGCATTGTTCGGGAAGCTCTGGGAACAGGGAGAGGACGGAGTGAAACGCTACCTGCAAATCAACAAAGTCGAACCGATGCAGAGGGCAATTCGTGAGCTTGGTGCGGAGGCTTGGATGGCGGGTTTGCGTTCAGAACAAACGGAACATCGCGCAGGGCTTCGGCGAATCGACCGGCAAGACGGCAAGATCAAGCTCCACCCCGTCTTGCACTGGACTGGCGAAGAGATGGCGACCTACATGGAGCGCCATGACCTTCCCTACCATCCGATGTTCGAACAAGGGTACCGCTCCATCGGCGACCACCATTCCACGATTCCGACGACCGCGGAGATGGACCCCCGCGACGGTCGCATCCTGGGCAAAACCAGGGAGTGCGGGCTCCACCTCCCGCTGACCGAGGAACAAAACCAGAGCCTCAAGTCCAGCGGCTTGTAGCCGACTGGCCCCTTGCGCTCGCCGTTGCATCACCTCGCGATCGGCGACCTGCATCTCGGGGCGCGCCAAGGTGGCGAGCAGGCCCCACGACCGGGCACGCCTGTCGCAAGGCGCTCTCCGCTTGTCTGGGCTTGCATAGCAAGATACTATACGCCCGTTCAGTGCCTTACCCCCGCTTCAATCCTCCCAACCGTTTTCAACAAGCCCATGTCGACTGGGAAGGCGATGCTCCGCCGGCGGATCTCTGCGTTCATGAAGAAAGGACCAAGAGTGCGCTCTCCCAGAATAGCAGCCCCGATGTTGGCTTTCGTTGGAGCGTGAACCCTTACCGCGGCTGCTTTCACGGCTGCGCGTATTGCTATGCTCGCCCGACGCATCCCTATCTCGGCTTTGGTGCAGGCACCGACTTTGAGCGCCAGATCGTCGTGAAGGTCGACATCGTCGAACGACTGCGCGCAGCGCTTCGAAAGAGCTCCTGGCGGCGCGAGCTGATCGCCTTTTCTGGAAACACGGACTGCTACCAGCCAATCGAAGCGCACTACCAGCTAACCCGTGGATGCCTCGAAGTATGTGCAGAGCATGAAACGCCGGTGATGATCATCACGAAGGGCAAGCTCGTGCGGCGCGATATCGACTTGCTCCAAGACCTCCAGCGCAAGTCGGCTTGTCGCGTCGCACTTAGCATTCCTTTTGCAAACGACGAGCAAGCGCGGGCGATCGAGCCATTCGCGAGCCCGCCAAGCAAACGTTTCGAAACACTGCACGTACTTGCGAATGCGGGGATTGAGACAGCCGTGGCGGTCGCGCCCATCATTCCCGGTCTGAACGACGATCAGATTCCAGAGATCCTAACGCGTGCGCGAGACGCGGGTGCATCCAGCGCGTTCAAGATTCTACTGAGGCTCCCGCTCGAGGTCGGTCCGATCTTCGAGGCACGGCTATCGGAAGCCTTTCCACTTCGGCGGGTAAAGGTCATGAGCGCCCTTCGGGACGTGCGCGGGGGTCGCAAGAACGACTCGCGCTTCGGCTCGCGCATGGTCGGCGACGGTCCGCGTTGGGCGATGATCGAGCGCTTGTTTTCCCTGCACTGCGCGCGACTAGGGCTCGCGGATCTCGTCGGAGAGGCGGCTGGGCCTGCGCCACGAGGGGAGCTGAGCAAGGGCCCGCAGCTGCCGCTCCTTTTCTGAGCTGGCCCACTGATTGCAGGGCTCTCCAGGTCTGAACGGGCTTCGTCCCCGGCTTCTAGGGAGAAAACCAAAGTGATTACAAATGGTTATATGGTGTCACATGTTCTGGACGACTTGTCATCGTCTGCCACAATGTCAATACTGGCTGCCAGAGAGTCTCAAATGACCGATTCGACCGAAATCTCAGTTCTCGTCGTCGATGACGAAGCACCCAACATCGACTCCCTCCGGCGCATCTTCGAACGGGAGGGCTTCAGCGTGCTCACGGCGACGAGCGGGAAGAAGGCGCTCGAGCTGTGCCGTCAACAGCAGGTGCACGTTGTGGTCAGCGACCTGATGATGCCAGGGATGAACGGCATCGAGTTGGTCAAGGCTTTGAAGACGATCGTCCCGGACGCGGAGGTCGTCTTGATGACCGCTTTCGGAACGGTCGAAAAGGCAGTCGAAGCCATGCGCGCGGGCGCATACGATTTCGTTGAGAAGCCCTTAAAGCGGTTGCAGATGGTCAAGACGGTTCGCAAGGCGGCCGAGCGGCACCAGCTGGTCGTCGAGAACAAAGACCTTCGGCAACAACTTTCGCAACTCAGCGATCGAAGCATCGTCGGCTCCGCTGCGTCACTTCGAAGCGCGCTCGAGATCGCTACGCAAGCCGCGCCTTCATCCGCCAATGTGCTGATCCTCGGAGAGAGCGGGACCGGAAAGGAGCTTCTCGCGCGGCATATTCACGAGCGGAGCGGCAGGAAACAGTTCGTAGGCGTAAACCTCTCCGCGCTCCCCGAAACGATCGTGGAGTCGGAGCTTTTTGGCCACGAAAAAGGGGCCTTCACGGGCGCGATAGCGCGACGCGGAGGCCGCATCGCGGAGGCTGAAGGCGGCACGCTATTCCTCGATGAGATCGGTGAGCTGTCGGCGGCGGTGCAAGTGAAACTGCTCCGCGTGCTCCAGGAAGGCGAGTATCAACCCGTCGGCGGTCAGACCAAAAAGGCGAACTTCCGTCTGATCGCAGCGACGAATCGCGACCTTCATGCAGCGGTCGAAGCCGGGGAATTCCGCGAAGACTTGTACTACCGGCTCAACGTCATCGCGCTAACCAGTCCGCCACTGCGCGCGCGACGCGACGACATTCCACTGCTTACCGAGCACTTCGTCGCAACCTACTGCGCGAAGAACGACAAAGAGCCGTTGGCGGTCGACCGCGATGCGCTCGCGCAGCTCGTCGCATACGATTGGCCGGGGAACGTTCGAGAGCTTCAAAATGTCATCGAGCGCGCAGTGGTTTTGAACAAGAGCGGGGTCATCAAGCTCGCCGATCTTCCCGACCCGGTCGCGCGCGCCGAGCCCCAGTTCGATACCTTCACTTTCCTGGTCGGGACCCCGCTCAGCGAGGTCGAGCGCCGCGTGATCCACGGCACGCTGAAACACACATCGGGAGACAAACAGCTCGCCGCCCAACTCCTCGGGATTTCAGCGCGCACGATTTATCGCAAGCTGGGCGCCGAGAGGGGCGACGAGGCCGCCTGAACGGCCGCGCCCCTGTGGCTGTCATTTTGTCAATTGCAACGGATTGGGCACGCCACGTTGTCCACGAGGACGCGTCTAAAACAGCTCCTCAGACTCGAAATTATTCGGGTTTTGCCTGTTTCGATTCGGCACGGTGGTTGCTCTAGTAACCCATGGTGACAACTCCACGGCAAAGACGGTTCTCGGTTGCGATTATCCTCGTAACCTTGGCTCTCTGCGCTTTCTTCCTGGCGCAAGGGACGACCCGGGTCCTGGCCGCAGAATTGCTGACGCAAGAGACGGTCGCTCCTTCGACCCCGCGCACAGGTTTCACGGCAACATCACCCCGCTTTCTTCGAAAGCGCGATTCCGTCATCATCCTTCGGAGAAACATCTTCGATTCGGCCCGAGGCGACCTCACGGCCGAGCCGTTGCCAGAGGTTCCCCTCGGGCCAGATGGGCAACCGATCGACGACTGGGATCCCAACCAGCCGCCACCCAAGTGCACGGGCAACTTGCGGCTCGTCGGCTCGGTGGTGAGCCCGAGCTCGCCAGACTGGTCGTTTGCAGCAATCGCGGGTTCAGAGGACGGCAAGACCATGCTCTATCGAGAGGGGTCGCAAGTAGACGGTTCTCGGGTACTGGCGGTTTACTCCTCGAGCGTCGTGATGAGCTCCTCAAGCGGAGCTTGCCAACTTTTGATGTTCGAGGAAGAAGAGGGAGCCCCAGCTCGCGCGCCTGCGGTCAGCAGGCCCGTAGCCGCCAAGCGAGTCGACGAGCGCAACGCCGGCTTGAGCGACGAGGAGCTCACGGACGGCATCGAGCGAATCAGCGACACCAAGTTCAATATCCAACGCGGCTTGGTCGACAAGGTATTGGCGAATCAGGGAAGTCTGATGAAATCGGCGCGTGTGATTCCGCATGAAGAGGACGGTCGTGTGACCGGGGTCAAGCTCTACGGGATTCGCCGTAATAGCCTGCTTGGCCGACTCGGAGTTCGAAACGGCGACATGCTGCGAACGATCAATGGGTTCAGCATGACGAGCCCGGACACCGCACTCGAAGCATATTCGCGTTTGCGAAGCGCCGACAAGCTCACGCTCGCGATCAAGCGGCAGAACAAAGAGATGACCATTGACTACAACATCGAATGAGACGCCAACTTGGGATTTCAGGCGGGGAATGAATCGTGACTTCTAGAAAACAGCTGGTTTGCTTGCTCGTTGGCTCCCTACTGCTGAGCACCGGACCCGGCGCGGTAGCGCAAGAGGACGAGGCCAAGCCCAAAGCTCCGCCCACGCGGATTCCGTCTGCCCCGGTGCCTCTAAGGCCGGCGCCCAGAGCTGAAGCCAAAGCCGAGGTCGAAGCCGAGGTCGAAGCCGAGCCTGAGCTCGAGAACGAGCTGCCGCAGTTCGAGACCGGCGTCGAGTTCAAAGCGATGTCGCCGCGCACCCGGGTGACGTTCAACCTCGAGGACGCGGAGCTCCCCGACTTGGTTCGCCTGATCTCCAACATGACGGGGCGTCGCTTCATCCTGCCTACGAAGCTCCGCACGATCAAAGCGACGGTCTTCGCGCCCACCAAGGTCACGGTGTCAGAGGCGTACCAAGCGTTCTTGTCCGTTCTGGAGGTGAACGGCTTCACGGTGGTGCCAGCCGGTCGATATCTGAAGATTGTCGAGACGACCGGCATCGAACGACAAACGGTCCCGCTATTCGAGAGCGGAAGCGCCGTCCCTGCTAGCGATCGATTCATCACGCGGATCCACCACCTGGATCACGTATCGGCTGAAGACGTCACCACCCTGCTCGGGCGCTTCTCGTCCAAGACCGCAAACATCACCTCATACGCTCCGACCAACATGCTGATCCTCACCGATACGGGGGCGCAGATTCGCCGCATGCTTGCTTTGGTCGCCGCGATCGACCTACCCCGGAGTGGCACCCAAACCTGGATCGAACCGGTTCACTTCGCGAACGCGGGCGATCTCGCCGAGAGATTGCTGGAAATCTTCGCGGTCGATACGTCGGGAGCCGCGCCGACAGCGGCAGCGAAACCGGCGCCCAGGGCAAAGGGCAACACTTCGGAGGTCCTCGGGAGCGCTTCGGCGGAGTCGACGATTCGAAACATCATCGCGGACGAGCGCACCAACTCCCTCATCATCATCGCAACGGAGCGTGCCTATCTACGCATCCTGGAAATGATCCGTCAGCTCGACGTTGCCCTCGAAGGTGAAGGTCGCATCCACGTGCACTACGTGCAGCACGGCGCAGCTACGGACATTTCAGCCGCGCTCACAGCGCTCGTCGGCGCCAGCTCGGGACCTCGAGTGGCCGGCAGAGCTACGGTGCAGCGTCCCGCCGCGGCCCCGAACGCCACGGCGTCGCTCTTCGAGGGACAGATTGCCGTCACGGCGTATGAGCCTTCCAACGCGCTGCTCATCACCTCTTCGCTTCACGACTACACGGCGCTCAAACGGGTCATCGATCGCCTCGACGCGCCTCGAAAGCAGGTCTTCATCGACGCGGTCGTGATGGAGCTCGGGGTCGAACGCTCGTCAGAGCTCGGATTCGCGTTCCATGGCGGCGCTGGTGACTTCCCCACCGATGGCTCGCTCTCTCTCTTCGGCTTCAATGCTCCATCGTCGATCGACATCACCCAGAACAACCTGACTGGATTGGCGCTCGGCGTTCGCGGTCCGACGATCGAAAACTCGCAGCAGCTAGTCGGCTTCTCGGTTCCGGGCTTCGGCGTCACCGTGACGGCCCTCGCGACCTCTGGTGATGCCGACGTGCTCTCGACACCGCACATCATCGCGATGGACAATACGGAAGCCGAGATCAGCGTCGGAGAGAACATCCCGCTGCAAACCAATGGCGTCGCGCCGGGTACCTTCGCCGGCGCCGGCAGCCTGGGCGCGTTGGCCCAAGCATCCGCAGGCGGACAGGATCTGGGCAACCTGTCCGGGCTGGCCGGCGGGCTTGGAAGCGTCGCACGTCAGGACGTAGGCACCACGATTCGCGTCGTGCCGCACATAAACGAAGACAACGAAATTCGACTCGAAATCGAAGAGGAGATCTCTGAACAGGGAGCGACCTCGGGTACTCTCGGCGTCGTCTCGATCAACCGTCGTACCGCGCGGACGGAAATCATGGTGCGGGACCAGCAAACGATCGTCATCGGTGGTCTGATGCGCGACGCAATTCAGAACAAGGAAGACAAAGTACCGGTCCTCGGGGACGTCCCGATCTTGGGCGCCCTCTTTCGCAGGACCAGCAAGACTAAGCGCAAGACGAACCTTCTACTGATTCTCACCCCGTACATCATCCGTGACCCGGGCGACCTTCGGGACATCTTCGAGCGCAAGATGCAAGAGCGGCAACAGATGATCGACCGCTACTTCGTCTTCGGCGAAGACAAGTTCGAGCCTCACGTCGACTACAGCCGCACGCGCGGTCTCGTCGCCGAGATCGTCAACGAGATCGAGAGTGTGGAAGAAGAAATCCGGCTCGCCAGGGCCGCAGAGCTCGCACCGCCACCAGACCACGTGCCCCGCTCACCGATTGGTGCGTACCGGGAACCAGGCGTTGAAGTCGAAGACACCTATGTGATTGGACCAAACGGGATCGAAGTGACGGAAGAGACCGAAGCGGATTCCGCAGAGTCGATTCCACCCACGGCGGCTGACCTCCAAGAAGGTGGTGGGGCGCCGCCTCCGCCGACCGAGGTCCCACATGGAGCCGAGCCCTCGATCCCCGAGGAGCCCGAAACCCCCGACCAGGCCGAGGAACCCGCTGGCGCCGACGGCCCCGATGAGGTGATCGAGCCCGGCGAGCCGGCCCCGGAGCCAGTGCTGATCGAAGACGAGGTCGAGCCTACGAGCATTCCGGCTGACGAACAGTCGGGGCTCGGCAGCGACCAGGGGAGGGAGGGCGAGCAGCAATGAGCTTCGAGCAACGCTACATCGGCGAGATCCTCGTTCGGCGCGGCGCGCTCGAACCGGACAAGCTCGAGCATGCGCTCGAGACGGCAGCGGATCGATCGGTCGACCTCACCGACCTCTTGATTGCAACACACGCAGTGGAAGAGGTGAAGCTCGTCCGCGCGCTGGCCGATGAGGTGGGCATCGAGTTCGTCGAGAAGCTCGCCACGGAGTTGATTCCGGAAGACCTCATCGATGCCGTCCCGATCAACTTCGCCCGTCAAAACCACGTGCTCCCGTTGTCCCGCTCCGGCGATACCATCCGCGTTGCCGTCGCTAATCCCCTAGACCCGTTCCCGATCGACGACCTGCGCATTCTTCTGGGGAAGACGATCATTCCAGTGGCCGCTTCAGAAGAGAGCATCGACGACGCGATCAACCGCGTCTACGAACGCAAGGATGAAACCGCTCTTGCCGAGGCGAAGGAAGGCGAGGAGGTCGAAGAGCTTCGCGACCTCATCGACATGACCGACGAAGCGCCAGTCATTCGATGGGTCAACAACCTGTTCTACACGGCAGTAAAGGAGCGCGCGTCTGATATCCATATCGAGCCTACCGACGAAAAGGTCGTGGTTCGGTATCGCGTCGACGGAAGGCTCATTCCCCGCAAAGAAGCAAATCGTGGATTCCTCTCGTCCATCGTGAGCCGCGTGAAGATCGAGGCAGGCCTCAACATCGCAGAGAAGCGCCTTCCACAGGACGGACGTATCACCAAAAAGATCGCAGGTAAGGTGATCGACGTTCGTGTATCGACCATCCCGACGGCCAAGGGCGAGCGGGTCGTCATGCGTCTGCTCGACAAGGAACAGGTCTTGCTGAACCTCATCGATCTAGGTTTCGCGCGTAAAGAGCTCGACCAGCTTGAGAAACTCATCAGACGCCCGAATGGCATCATCTTGGTCACAGGCCCGACGGGGTCGGGGAAGACGACCACGCTTTATGCTTGTTTGAACAAGATCAACACGCCTGAAAAGAACATCCTGACGGCGGAGGATCCGGTCGAGTACGAGCTCCGCGGCATCGGGCAGATGCAGGTTCAGCCGAAAATTGGGCTGACCTTCGCCTCGGGCATGAGGAGCTTCCTTCGCCAGGATCCGGATGTGATCATGGTCGGCGAGATTCGCGACCAGGAAACGGCCGAAATTGCGATTCACGCCTCGCTCACCGGTCATCTCGTGCTCTCGACCCTGCACACCAACGACGCACCGAGCGCCATCACCCGCTTGGTCGACATGGACGTGCAGGCCTATCAGATTTCTTCTTCGGTTCTCGCAGTCCTGGCTCAGCGCCTGGTTCGAAAGCTCTGTGAGCATTGCAAGAGCCCGTACACACCGACCGCGCAAGACCTGCGCGAGCTGGGAATCGACGCGGCGATTGCCGAAGAGAAGCTGGTAGAGCTTCGGAAGCTCGCTGCGACGACCGTAATCGGCAAAAGCAACCCCGTGACCCTGCCCGATCCGGCAGGTGACGGCTCAGGGAAGCTGACCTTTTTCCACCACCGTGGATGCGACGAGTGCAGCAACACGGGCTATCGCGGCCGAATCGGGATCTTCGAGCTCATGATGATCGACGAGCCCGTACGCCGCGAAGTCTTGAACAACAGCGACGCAAAGACGATTCAGAGGGTCGCACAGCACCAGGGTATGCGGCTTCTGCGCGAGGACGGAGCGCGTCAAGTCGTGGCAGGCGTCACCAGCGTCGAAGAAGTACTCGCGGCGACTCAGGCGGCAGAGGTCTGATCCATGGGGGTCTACGCATACAAGGGCATCGACGGGCGAGGTAAGTCGGTAAAGGGTGTCCGTGATGCCGATAGTGCCAAGGCGCTGCGCACTGTGCTCAAGCGTGACGGGGTCCTGGCTACCGAGATTCTCGAACAATCGGAGGCGGCGCGCAAAGCATCACGCGACATCGACTTCGGACGGATGTTTCGGCGCGTTTCGCCAATGGACGTTGCCATGGCAACCCGGCAACTCTCGGTCTTGATCCGTTCGGGCGTCCCTTTGGTCGAAGCCTTGAGCGCCTTGATTGAACAGCTCGACCAGCCCGAGCTCAAGAATGCCTTTACCGATACGCGCAATCAGGTGAACGAAGGCAGCACGCTCGCCAACGCGCTCAAGGCACACCCCAAGATCTTCCTCCCGCTCTATGTCAACATGGTGGCCGCGGGTGAAGCGTCAGGCACGCTCGAGGAGGTGCTTGGCCGACTTGCCGAGTTCCTGGACGAACAGACCCGACTTCAGAGCAAGGTTCGTGGTGCCCTCGCCTATCCGGTCGTCATGGCTGTGGTCGTGGTTGCCATTCTCTTCTTGATGATGTCGGTGGTGGTTCCAAAGGTCACGTCGATCTTCGAGAACTTCAACCAGACGCTTCCCTGGTACACCAGCCTATTGATTTGGGTTAGTAACGTCTTCAGCAACTACTGGTGGCTCCTCGCGGCGCTCATCGGCGGAGGAGTCTATTGGTTCCGCCGCTGGAAGGCGACCGAAGACGGCCGCAGGAGATGGGACCTCCTCGTGCTGGAGGCGCCGCTCTTTGGGCCATTGATAGTCATGATTGCCGTGGCCCGCTTCGCACGGACGCTCGCCACGCTCCTGTCGAGCGGAGTCCCCGTGCTCACCGCCATGGACATCACGCGCAACGTTCTCGGCAATACGGAGCTGATGCGAGTAGTCGAGGAGGCGCGCGAAAGCGTTCGTGAGGGCGAAGGAATCGCCAAGCCGCTGCGGCAGGCAGGCAGATTCCCGCCGATTGTGACGCACATGATTGCCGTGGGTGAGCGCTCCGGTCAGCTGGAAGAAATGCTGGTGCACGTCGCCGACACGTACGACCAGCAGATCGAAGTGCGAGTCGGCGCGATGACGTCGATCCTCGAACCTGTGCTCATCGTGGTCATGGGCGTCGTCGTTGGAGGGATCGCATTCGCCATTCTCATGCCGCTGCTCCAGCTCAACGAGATGATTCAATGAGAGACGAGCATGACGCGACGTACACAAAGAGAGCGAGTTTCACTTCCCTGGGAGGGCCGTGGAGGGCGCTGGCGCAATCCTCTACACGGCACGCGCTGGCAGGCACTGCTCGGGGCCCTCTTGCTAATCGCGCTGACGCTCGGGTTCGCGCGCTACGCGCGGCGTCGGGTCCAGCTCCGCGACACCCGGGTCGTGATCGCTCAGGTGAAGCAAGCGATCGACCAATTTCGGTCGGACGTGGGGCGCTGCCCAGTCTCGGAGACCGAGCTGCTTCACCCTCCGCTCTCTCAGAAGCGCTACCTCGCTGCGATGCCGAAGGACGGCTGGGGGAGATCCCTCGCGATCCGCTGTCCGGGCTACTTCGCGGAGGAAGCCGAAGTGATTTCTGCGGGCCCCAGTGGCTCGTTTTTGAAGGACGACAACATTCAATGAAGCGAACGGGAGGCTCTATGCCCAACACGAACAACACAAGCCCTCAACGGCGATTGGACCGGCGCAGGCGCCAGGAGGGCTTCACCCTCATCGAAATCATGATCGTCATCACGATCTTCGCCATGATGGCCGGTGGCGTTGCTGTAGCGCTCTTGCCTCGGCTCGAAGAAGCACGCATCAAGACCACGGCGACGGACGCGCAGGCGCTTCGTTCGGCCGTGATGCTCTACGTGGCCGACAACCCCAGAGGCTGTCCAACCGTGGAAGATCTCATCACCGAGCGATACCTCGACAGCAGTCGTCGGTCGACGGATGCTTGGAACACACCATTTCAAGTCAACTGCGAGGACGGTGACGTGGCCGTCGTCTCGGCAGGCCCAGACCTGCAGTTCGGCACCGAGGACGACATCTAACGAATCATGCTGAGACGCTTCCCATCCCGAACGAACGGCGGTTTCACCCTCATCGAGGTGATTCTGGTAGTGGCGATCATTGCGGTCGTGATTACCGGTGCAACCTTTGGCCTGGGCGCGATCAGTCGAAGCCGGCTGCGGTCTGCGGCCTACAGAGTGATGAGCGCTGCGCAATTCGCCTACAATCGCTCCCTCACCCAGGGCACGACGACGCGGCTCCTCTTCGATTTCGAGAAGAACACGATGGCCGTCGAGGAGACAGAGACACCGGTCACTCTAGCCACCAACGAACAACTCGAAGCCGCCGAAGGTCAGGCGGTCGACCCCTGGGATCTCGCCAGGTCCAGGCTCGAACAACCCTTGACCCCGGTAGAGCCGACCTCGCCGTTCCAGCCGATCACGAACCAGAATGGAAAGGTCTTGGAGGAGTACAGCGCGAAGCCGCTCGCCGATGGGGTTTCCCTACACGCTTTGATCACGCCGCACGAAACGGAAACTCGGACGGATGGAGACGGGTCGCTCTACTTCTTCCCGGGAGGCTTGACGGAGCACGCGGTCATTCAGCTGAGCGACTCGAGTGACTCTGTCTACAGCATCGAGATTCACCCACTCACCGGCAACGCACGTATTCACAACTTCGCCTACGAGCCGCTAAACGAGCTAGAGGACGATGGCGAAGTCGAGGATTCGCTATGAACCGCACCGGCTTCACGCTGCTCGAAGTGATGATCGCTGTGGCGATCCTCGGCATCTCACTCACCGCAATATTCTCGAGCGAGGTCGGTGCCGCTAACGTTGCCGCACGTGCTCGCCGACAAAGCGTCGCTGCAACCCTCGCGCGCTGCAAAATGGGAGAGATCGAAGAAGTCATCGCAATCGAAGGCTTACCCGCCCTCGAGAAGAAAGACACCGACAATTGCTGCGAGCACGCACCGGTGGAGGGCTTCGAGTGCGAGTGGATCGTCGACCGAATCGTCCTGCCAGAGTTCGGTGTCGGGGGAGAAGACGACGAAGACGGCGAAGGCGATGAGGGCAACAGCCCCACCGAGATTGTAAACGAGGCGGTCGATGAGGTAACGAGCGAGGGCGGACCTACGGAACAGGTGATCGCAGGCCAGGCCGGGAACCTCGCAATGCTCGCCTTGCAGATTGGCTTTCCGATCTTGAAGCCCTTTCTCGAAGAGCAGGTCCGAAGAGCTACGGTGACCGTAAGTTGGACGGAGGGATCCAAGCAGCGAGGCTTCGACGTCACACAGTTTCTCGTGTCCGAGCAAGCGGCGCCGACGGACGAATCTCTAGCGGAGGAAGGCCAGTAGTGAGGAAACGGGGTTTCACGCTGCTCGAGGTCATCCTCGCCGTAACAGTGCTCGCACTGGTCGGCACCATGATCTACGGCGGCTTCTCTCAGACGGCCCTCAACAAGGCGCGGGTCGAAGGGGACGTCGACCACTCACGCATCATTCACATGGCGCTCGAGCGCATGAGTCGAGAGCTAACGATGGCTTTCGTGTCGACCCACACCAATCCGTCGCCCGATCTTCGCGTCGTCGAGACTGCTTTCATCGGCACGGACCACGGCAAACAGGACCGTATCGATTTCACGTCGTTCTCGCATCGAAGACTGTATCGAAACGCGCGCGAGTCGGATCAGAACGAAATCAGCTACTTCGTCACCGAGCATCCGGACGACCCAGGGACGCAGGTGCTCGCTCGGCGCGAGCAGAACCGAATCGACGACGAGCCGCGACGCGGAGGCAAGTCGCAAATTCTGGTCGAGAACGTTGAAGAGCTCAACATCGAATACTTCGATCCGTTGTTGAGCGAATGGGTGCAAACCTGGAACACCGAGGACGTGCTCGCGCAGCCCAACCGACTGCCAACCCAGGTGCGAATCCGACTGGCCGTCAAGCACCCGCGCCGCCGGGGAGAGACCGAAGCCTTTGGCACCAGGGTCACGATTCCACTCAATTACGCTCTCAACCACGCGAATTACAACCCATGAGCCGCAGCAGCAGATCACATCGTCAGGGTTCTGAAGAAGGGATCGCGCTCATCATGGCGATCGCGACGGTAGCGATACTCTCGGTGATGCTGACGGACATGTACCAGACGACCGGCACGGCGTTTGCGGTGTCGTCTGCGCAGCGGGATGCCCTTCAAGCGGAGTACATGGCGAAGAGCGCGACCAACCTCACGCGTCTTCTGATCGCGAAGGAGCCCGATGTCAGGCGCTTCGTCGACCCGCTTTATCGAGCCGCAACGGGTCGCTCTGCACCTCAGCTGCCGGTCTGGAACTTCGCCAACGAGCTCCTCGCCCCGTTCTGCACCCCCGAAGACCAGCGCGACACATTGATGGAGCTCGGTGTCGACTTCGGCGATACGGTGGGGTTCGACAATCTTCCGGGCGAATGCCACGTCCGCGTGGTCAGCGAGAACGGCAAAGTCAATGTCAACGACCCGCTCTTCCTCGATGGGGATCAGGCGCGCAATGCCGTGGCGACGCAGCTCTTCTCACTCACGGGCGGACAACTCCCATCGAGCCCCTACGATGCGCTCTTCACCAAAGAAGACGAGACCGGCACCCTGACCACGCGCATCGATCTCATCACTGCGGTCATCGATTGGTGGGATCAGGACATTCAGCGCACCGATTTCGATCCAGGCGCAGCGCAGACCCGGACCGGCGGCACGGGAATAGAAGACGACTCGCTTTATCAACTGAACGAAAACCCTTACCGAAACAAGAACGCCCCCTTCGACTCGATAGAGGAGCTACGCCTGGTGCGAGGCTTCAACGACGATTTCTGGGCCACTTTCGTCGAACCGATACCCAACGACCCGGTGGCACGGCTCATGACGATCTACGCATCAGGCCTCGTGAACGTGAACGAAGCGAGCCCTCAAGTGCTGCTCGGCAGGATCTGCTCCTTCGTGCCCGACGTCAGCCTTTGCGCCGATCCTCTCGAAAGCGTCAAGTTCATCCAGATTCTCACCACGATTCGTCAACTCATTCCGATTCCCTTGTTCAGCAGCCCGACCGACCTGCTCAACTTCGTCGAAGGCAAGGGATCCGAAAAGGACCTGTACGGCATGCTCACGGGCTTTCTCGGTGCCGACAGCGAGCTCCTCTTCACGCCCATCGAGATCCCAGCCGAGCAACGCACCCCGCTGGCGCGCTCGTTTTCGAACTCTGCTCAGATATTCACCATCGAGGCCGTAGGACTGGTTGGACGATCTCAGGTTCGAATCGAGTCGGTCGTCAACTTCCATGCGCGCTGGGTTCCACCGCCGCCCAATACGGGACGAATCCCAGGTTTGGGCGTGTTCCACTACTATCGGGTGAATTGAGATGTCTTTGGTTTTGGGATTAGAGGTCACATCGCGAGTGGTTCGCGGCGCGTTTCTGAGAACCACGATGCGCGGATCCGAGATGGAGCAATACGCCGAAGTGCCGTTGCCCTACTCCGCCGAATCGGAATTGGAGCCGGGCGTGCTCGAGGCCGCGATTGCGCAGATCCTGAGCCAAGGAGCCCGAGCGCCTGACCGCATCATCGCCTCGTTGAACGGTGAGGCAGCGTCACTTCGTCTGCTGGACCTGCCCGCCGGCGTCGAGAAGAAGGCCGCGGAAGTATTGCCCGGTGAGCTCGGGGCTGTCCTTCCTTTCGACATCGAAGACGCGATCATCGACTACCAAGTAGTCGGCCGAGACGAGTCGACCGTCCAGCTCATGGCCGTCGCCGTCCCCCGCCAGAATGTTTCCCACCGCTTGAGAGAGCTTCAGTCTGCCGGGGTCGATCCGACTGAGCTTGCCGTCGGGGCAGCGGCGTTCGATGGTCTCGGGGCGCTTCTCCGCGACTCGCTCGGAAACCGAACGGTCATCATCGTCGATGTCGGCCCGAAGAACACCGACTTCGCGGTGTTGACCAATGGTGCATGCACGTTTGCCAGAACCGTTTCCGGCGGGATGGACCTTGTGGAATCGGGCCAGCGCGCTCGACTCGGCGCCTCACTGCAAAGCACACTCGCGAGCTACCGGGCGTGGCGCGCCGAAGAGCCTACTCTGGTCCTGCTCTCAGGCGAGACTGCGCCCATGGAGAGCGCGAGGGGTTGGCTGACCGAACAGCTCGGCATCGACTGCGGCGTAGCGCCACTTCCACTGGCCGCCGGGGCGGACGAAGATACTCTGCCGAAGTTTGCCAAGGCAGCAGCCCTCGCATCGCGGGCCATCTCGCGGAGGAAGCAGCTCGACCTCCGACGAGGGGAATTTGCGTCGGCAGCCACGGCGGGCGAGCTCCGCAAGCACGCTCGTCTGATCGCCGTGTGCCTCACCGCAATCGTTCTCGCCTTCGGTGTTTCACTGTTCGCGCGGTACCAAGTCGCGCAAGCCGAGCACGAACGGCTCACGGCAAGGCTGGTGGAAGTCAGCAAGGAATTGCTCGGCGAAGAGGCGCACAGTGCGCTCCATGCGCGCGAGCTCCTCACGGCCGGACCCCGCATCGACGACCCGCTCCCTCGCTTCGATGCCTACGATGTTCTCGAGGCGATCTCGGAGAGCATTCCTGAAGACATTCAACATGATACCCGACGGCTTCTCATCGAAATCGACGACGACGGTGACAACGGCCGCGTCGAGATCCAGGGCACCGTGGGTTCCATCGCCGAGCGTGATCGGCTCGTGGATGAGATTCAGGAACATCCCTGCTTCGCGGAAGCCGAAAAGGGGTCAATCTCGAACGCGGTGGGCGACCGCAAGGACTACAAGCTGGTCGTCAAGGTCAAGTGCGACGACAAGCCCTCTCGCCCGAAGAAGGGGAGATAGCGTGGCTTTCGGAGACGCACTGGACAACGTACGCAGCTGGGCTGATGCCCTGAGCAGCCGAGAACGTCGACTTCTCACTATCATGGCGGTGGTGTTCGTCGCAATCATAGTCATCCTCCCCATGTACATCGCGATCGCAAGCATTTCGGACATCGAGACCGAGAACGTGGAAATCTCCCAGGTCTTGCAGGACATTCGCCGCTCGGAGCCTCGTCTGCGGCAACAGAAGGCAGACCGAATCGCGGTAGAGAAATTGTACAACCGGAAGGCGCCGTCCCTGGGCGGCTTCCTGGAAGAGCGCGCTCAGCAATACGGAGTGACCGGGCTTGGCATTACCGACCAACCGGATCTCGACTTGGGCGCGTACAGCCGACGTTCGGTGCGCGTGTCGTTACCCGTGGTTGAGCTTCGTCCCTTGATTGAAATGCTCGCCGATATCGAGAACAGCTCGTATCCCATCGCAATCGAACGCATCCAGATGACGGGCGGGCGCATGCGGACCGGGTACACCGTGCAGTTGGGTGTCGACGCCTACGACCGCGAATCCGGTCCGGCGAAGCAGGAGTAGGCCGTGGACCGGATTCCAATCAAGCAGATTCTGAAGTGGACCGGATATCCCCTGTTTTTCGTCTTCTGCTTCATCTTCTTCGCTTACAAGACCTTCCCCTACGAGCGACTTTCCGATCGGATCATTCAAGAGGCGAGGGCACGGGGCTATGAGATCGAGATTGTCGACTTGACTCATTCGGGATTGACGGGACTCACCTTCGAGGGCCTCCGCCTGCTAGTTCCGTCGGAGGAAGAGGGTTCCCCTCCGCTCGACCTCATCATCGACGAGCTCAGCGTAAGCACGTCACTTT
The DNA here is from genome assembly GCA_963699755.1 of uncultured delta proteobacterium. Taxonomy (GTDB): domain Bacteria; phylum Myxococcota_A; class Polyangia; order Polyangiales; family Houyiibacteriaceae; genus SG8-38. Next base: position 27,801 of record CAVOVB010000006.1, on the reverse strand, counting down.
TTTCCCTGATGTCCGACACGAAATCCTACAGCTTCGATGCGGAGCTGGCGGGGGGGGATGCGGACGGCGACATCACGATCGGAGAGAACGACATGGACGTCGATGTCGGGATCGAGGATGTCGACCTCGGAGCACTGCCGGCGCTACAAACCTTCACCAAGGTTCCACTCGCTGGAGTCCTCAGCGGTGGAATCGAGCTGGCCATGCCGCCCGAGGTCGCAGAGTCGACGGGCAACGTGGAGCTCACCATCGAGGGGCTGAGCGTCGGCGACGGAAAGTCGAAGCTCGAGATTCCTGGATGGGGTGGATTGACGCTGGACCCGGCGGATGCAGGAAATCTCGAGTTGATCGTCGAAGTCGAGCGTGGTTTCGCAAACATCGAACGCGCGACATCCCATGGCAAAGACCTGGAGCTCGACGTTCTCGGCAAGGTGCGGCTCATGCGGCCGCTCAAGCGCTCCGAGCTGAACCTGATGCTCCGAGCCAAGATACAGGATGCCTACAAGGAGCGGAGCGCGAAGGTGGCCACGATGCTCGAGCTGGCATCGTCGGGGCTGAAAGCTGCACAGACCGCTGATGGCGCCATTCAATACGTGATCGCCGGCTCGGTTGGCGGGCGATTGCGCCCGAGAGCAGCGGGCAATCAGCCTTTCCAAGCTCCGAAGTGAGGTCCCCCACTGGACGTCTGGCAGGGCTGTGCTTTAGAGAAGGTTGTCACGGTCGGAATCGATGACTGGAAACGAATTAGAAGAACCTGATGAGCTCGACGAGCCACAGGACGTCGAAGTCATGGATGATATGCCCAGCCTGGGCGGCGACGACGCCGCCAGTCTGGCTCTCCCCTCTTCGGCGCTCTCACGTCGAGACCCGCTCGGCGTCTACATGCGGGACGTGCAGCGCTACCCGTTACTCTCCAAGGAAGAGGAACACGAGCTCGCCGTGCGCTTCCTGGAACAGGACGACGTCGAAGCAGCAAGACGACTGGTCACTTCGAATTTGCGACTGGTCGTCAAGATCGCATACGACTATCGTCAAGCCTACAAGAACATCCTCGACCTCGTTCAGGAGGGCAACATCGGACTGATGCAGGCGGTGAAGAAGTACGATCCCTACAAGGGTGTGAAGCTTTCGAGCTACGCCGCCTGGTGGATTCGCGCATACATCCTTCGCTACATCCTGAACAACCATCGCCTCGTGAAGGTGGGGACGACGCAGGCTCAACGAAAACTGTTCTTCAATCTACAAAAAGAAAAGGCTCGCCTGGCGGCGATGGGGATCGAACCGACCGCGGAGATCATCGCGGAACGCCTCAATGTGCCAAAACGAGATGTCGTTTCGATGGACATGCGACTGGCAGCCGGAGACGCGTCTCTGGACGCTCCGGTGGGGACGGGAGAGGGCCGTTCGGTGGCGAGGGTGGAGCTTCTTCCATCGGAGGGCCTCCGAGCCGACGACACTCTCGCCGACGCCGAGGTTGGCGATCAGTTCTCGGCGAAGATCCACGAGTTCGGGCAATCCCTGGAGGGTAAAGAAAAGAAGATCTTCGACGACCGCCTGGTGGCCGAAGACCCCAAGACTTTGCAGATACTCGGAGACGAGTTCGGGGTGAGCCGCGAGCGCGTCCGGCAGATCGAAAAGCGTCTCCTGGAGAAGCTCAAGGCATACCTGCATGAACAGCTTGGTGAAACGGTCGTGGAAGTCTACGAATCTCACTGAGCGGCCGGGTCGCGGAGCCACCGAGATGTGGTAACGCTTCTGAATGTCAGGCCGCTTGTCCGTGGTTGCGACGCCCATTGGATGTCTCGAGGACATCACGCTGAGGGCGATCCGCGTTCTGCGCGACGCTGACCTCATTCTCGCCGAAGACACCCGTCACAGCAAGACGCTTTGCTCGAAGCACGGCATCGCCACGCCATTGCGCTCTTTTCACGCGCATAGCAGCGACGAGAAGGTGGACCTCATCATCGAGGAGCTCAAAAACGGCGCCCACTACGCGCTGGTGAGCGATGCAGGGACTCCGGTGGTGAGCGATCCCGGGGTCTATCTCATCTCGCGCGCGGCAGACGCCGGCATCGTCGTAGAAGCGATTCCAGGCCCGAGCGCCGTCTTGGGGGCTCTTTGCGTTGCAGGGCTTCCGGTGCGTCGTTTCGTTTTCGAAGGGTTTCTTCCTCGGGGGGGCGGCGAGCGAACTCGTGCCTTAGAGCGAATCGCGCGATCCGAGGTCACAGTGGTTCTGTTCGAATCCCCTCACCGCATCCTCGCGACCCTCGACGACCTCGAACGCGACCTCGGCAGCGGCAGGCAGATCGCACTCTGCCGAGAGCTTACGAAGATGCACGAACAAACGATTCGCGGCACGGTTCCAGAGGTTCGAAACGAGCTTATCAAGCCGGTCCGAGGCGAGATCACGCTCGTGATCGAGGGCAAGGCCGTGGACCAAGCGGTCGAAGACGTCGACATCGAAGCCCTGATAACCGAATGGAAACATGAGGGCCTCTCGACCAGAGAGATGACCCAGAGGCTACAGCACGACCTGGGTTGGAAACGCAACCGCGCCTACCGGGCCGTGCTCGACACCTCGACGTCGGAACAAGACTAGTGCGCAGAGGTGGGTAGCGTCATGCAAACGCGAAGGCTCCCAGCCGTTCCTGCTTCGGTCCAGATGCGTCCGCCCTGTGCTTCGATCACGCTCCGCGCGACCGCCACTTCCAATCCAAGGGCATCTGAGCGTGACAGCGGCTTTTCGAGTCGTTCGACGATCGCCAGCGTATCGGCCGACGAATCCTTGAGCGTTGCCATCAGGTCGAACTGAACGAACCCCTTGCCCACCTGATCACGCCGCGGCGGCGCCACGCGCATGACGATGTCGGTTCCAGAGGAACGGATCACCAACACCGCCAGGCTCACCAACGCGTGAACGGTGCGATGACGGTCTACGAAGATGCGCGGAAGCCCTTCTGCCACCCCGCCGATGACCGATATGCCCTCGGCGCGCGCGCGAGTGAAACCGATGGCCTCCCCGATCAGCTCGTCGGGCACTACCCACTGCTGCTGTAAGCGAAGTGTTCCGGCTTCGATCTTCGCTTGATCGACCACCGTAGAGACGAGTCGAAGAAGACGCTCCGCGCTGGCCCGGATCGTGCGTACGCTGCTCTCTTGCTCCGCATTGAGCTCACCATCCACACGACCGAGCAGCATGTCGGAGAAGCCGGTAACTGAATTGAGGGGGTTTCGGAGCTCATGGCCAAGTGCACCGAGGAAACGCGCGCGCTGCCGTTCGGGCACCTCTGGCTCGGCCGAATGAGCCGCGATCGTCTCGAAAATCGAAGGCGGCAGCGCTGCCGTTGAGCTGGACGGCGTGAAGGACGCGGGAGCGTTCAAGAGCCGTCTGACCGATTGCAGAACCCCGGCACCCAACGTGAGGCTCACCAGCAAGACCAGCAACGCTCCCTGATAGCGATCCTCAGCGGCCAGCAAAACCCAGCAGGCAGCGAAGTAGATCGACACTGCGGCGATCCCCCAGCGAAGCTTGGCAATCGCATGCTGCTCTTCGCCAGTCATCGTGCACCTTGAAGAGGTAGCCGAACCAGAAAACGGGATGGCGCATTGCCGTGATAGAGCGACCCGTCGTGCTGCGAGATGATCTCCGCTGTCACTGCGACCGGCCAGCGACGAATCTCCGAGGCGTCCTCCGACGCTAGAACCTCCGACGTGTTCGGGAGCGCATCGAACGAAAGGCGATCCGACCCGATGGCCGTGACTTCGATTGCGAGACGTCCCCCAGAGGAAGCGAGGCCCAATACGATCTCGGCGTCTCGATGGTCGGTCGCCAGGAAATCGGCCAGCACCAGGATGGAGCGACAGAGACGGCCTTGGTCCACTTGAGTGACGCAAGGTTCCTCTGGAAGAGCGCATTTGGCGCTTCGCTTGTTGGACCAGAGCTGTCTGGCCTCTGCGGCTACCCGGGCGAGGAGCTCACGAACGTCGGTGCGTTCGATGTTCATCCGGAGCTGCCCGCCGGCGAGCTGCGAGAGATCGAGCGCGCTATCGAGGAGCAGCTTCAAGCGAATCCCGGAAGCACGAATGATTTCGAGATCTTCATGCTGTGATTCGTTCACTTCGCCATCGATTCCACTCAAGAGCACGTCGGAGAATCCCAGAACCGCGTTGAGCGGTGTGCGGAACTCGTGACGGAGCGCCATCAAGTAGTCGACTTCCTCTTCGTCGGGCGCTGCCTTTGCGCCGTGCATGACGTCCGGCGGTGTGATTGGCTCTGAATCCTTTCCTTGTACGACGCTCGTATCGCCTACCCCCTGCTTCACGAGCTCGACGGACGCGCTCTGCGCAAAATGGCCTAGGCTGACGAGCCCGGCCGCGGCGGCCATCGCGCCTAGCGTGAACCATCCCCAAGAACCTGCATCGCGAATCCCAGCGTGGAAGAACAGTGCGAGGCCGGTCAGCAAGGCCACGCACAATGCATACGAACCCAGCCGAAGCATCACGGATCGGCGTAACTTCACCCCATTTGCGTCCGACATCCCCCCACCTAGCGACCGATCTGGACCTCGGGAATCCGGGCAGACCCTTCATCACGCAAACGCAGCGCCAAGTCGATCCTCGCGGCAGCATTGATCAGGCCGAGGTGACTGAAAGCCTGCGGGAAGTTCCCAAGTAGGGTCCGAGCGCCTGGCTCGACCTGTTCTGCGAGGAGACCCAGGTGGTTGGAGGCTTCCGCATGGGCCACGAACACGTGCTGCGCCTCGTCGATCCGCCCCGCCATCGCGAGAACCTCGGCCAGCCAGAAGCCACAAAGAACGAACGCCCCTTCCTCGCCGCCGACCCCATCGTCGGTACGGTAACGGTACACGAAGGGCCCTTCGCTCAAGGTGTCCTGAATCCACTCCACGGTTCGAAGCACCCGCTCATCGTTCGGCGGCAGGAAGCCGTGAATCGGAAGCAAGAGCAAGGACGCGTCCGGGTGCTCGTGATCATACGCGGCGACGAAACGCTTACCTGTCCGGTCCAGCCCCCGGACGCAGAGCTCCGCGTGGAGCGTGTCAGCCACTTGCTGCCATCGAGCCCTCAAGGCCTGATCACCGAACAAAGGCGCAAGCTCTGCGCCGCGTCGAAGCGCAAGCCAGCTCATGAGCTTGGAGTGTACATTGTGCCGCTTGCCGGCACGCGGCTCCCAGATGCCATGGTCGGGCTCGGCCCACATCGCAACCACGTTATCGACCACTGCGCGAAGCCGTCGCCAGCCGCGCGCAGAGAGTGAGCCGCCACCTCGCTCGTACACGTACGCAGCATCCATTAGCGCCCCGGCCGTGTCGAGCTGCAACTGGTCGCGCGCGCCATTCCCGATTCGCACCGGGCGTGACCCACGATAGCCGCAGAAGTGCTCGAGGGTCTGCTCATCGGGGACACGACCACCGTCGACCGCATACATGATGTGAAGTTCGCGATCGCGTTCCAGCGTATCCCTCACGAAGTGGAAGAATTCGCGCGCCTCCCGATCGCAGCCGAGCAGATTCGCCGCGCGCACCGCCATGGCCGTGTCCCGCGTCCATGTGTAGCGATAATCCCAGTTGCGAACGCCTCCGATCCATTCGGGAATCGAAGTGGTCGGCGCAGCCACCATCGCTCCAGTGGGCGCATACATCAAGAGCTTCAGCACGAGCGCTGATCGAATGACGTGGTGCCGCCAGGGGCCGTCATATTGGAGCTTCTGGGCCCAGTCGCGCCAGCGGCGCCGCGTGTTGCGAAGGGCGTCGAAAGGACGGAACGCCAGGATCGACTCGGACTCGGTTGCGTTCCAACTGATGACGACCCATGCACGCTCTCCGGCCTTGAGTGGAAAGATGGCCTGCACGCCGCCTTCGAGTCGCTGCTCCCAATGGCCGAGGCCCCCCAGAACGGCGACGAGACGCTCTCCCGACCCTCCTTTGGCCAGCGCCGATCGCCCATCGATGTCGAACGTCGTGCTGACGCGGCCGTAGTCGAATCGCGGATCAAAGACGACCTTCACCACCGCCGCGCCTTCCACGCATTGCACGCGGCGATGAACCTCATGCATCGCCGATCGTGGATCGTCGGTCCAGGGCATGTAGTCGGTCAGTCGAATGGTCCCGCGGCCTTCGATTTGGAACACGGTCTCGAGTACGTTGGTTCCAGGGTCGTAGCGCTGCAGGCTCTCGAAGGGATAGTCGACGGGGCTCACCGAGGTGGAGCCGCCATTGTTTTCGTCGAGCAGGGAACCAAAGACGCTGGGGCTATCGAAACGTGGCAAGCAGAGCCAGTCGATCGCGCCGTCTGCACGAACCAGCGCTGCGGAAAATCCGTCCCCAATCAACCCGTGGTCCGCGATCGTCAGATCCCGCCTCGATTGTTCATCGGTGAAGACGAACGGCCGACTGAGCCGCTTGGCCGCGCTGTAGAGGTCCATCCGTTCGGGAGAATAGCAGATCGTGCGCTTCGCATCGCACATGCTACAGGCACGCCGTGCAGCGGCGAAACACGACCTGGGCGCTACCGCTCATCCTGATCGCCCTGACCTTCGCGTCCACGTTCTATGTCGGCGCCGGGATGGTCTTCGGGCATCCCCCAGGCTCGCTCGCGGAGCTGCGGGCGGGTTGGGTGTTCTCCCTCCCACTCATGGCCATTCTCCTCGCCCACGAGTTCGGCCACTTCTTCGCGGGCAAGTACCACCGGGTCGACGTGTCTCCCCCCTTCTTCATCCCGGTTCCATTCTTTCTGCTGGGGACGATGGGTGCGGTGATCCAGATCCGAGAACGCATCCGGTCTCGAAACGCGCTCCTCGATATCGGCGCCGCAGGGCCCCTAGCCGGCATGGCCGTTGCCCTCCCCGTAGTGGCCTTCGGTCTCGCCACCTCGCCAGTCCAACCGCTCCCGGAAGGTCCCTACATCCTCGAAGGACGTTCCGTTCTCTACCTCGCGCTCCTGGGCCTGCTCAAAGGCCCCATCCCGGACGGGTACGACGTGATGCTGACACCGACGGCGCTGGCAGGCTGGGCAGGGCTGCTCGTCACCATGATCAACCTCCTTCCCTTCGGCCAGCTCGATGGCGGACACGTCGCCTATGCGCTTCTGGGCCCGAGGCAGAATCGCATTTCCCGCCGCGTCCTCCACTTGCTCCCCTTGCTCGCCATCCTCGTGAGCGCCGTATACGCCATCCGAAGCTACCTCGACGGGCTTCGCGGAGACGCGCTCATGAGCGACGTGGCAGCTGGTAGCCATTGGCTGGTCTGGGCACTGGTCCTCTGGCTGCTCACCCGCACGACTGGTCCCGGCCATCCACCCACCGAGGACGACCAGCTCTCTTCACGCCGCCGGGTCGTTGGCTGGTTAACCCTTTCTTTGTTCGCTCTATTGTTCATGCCGTCCTGGATCCGGATGCAGTAGGAAATTTCACCGAGGCGCGGAAATTCCTTACGTTCGGGCGATGCGCCCCTGCCGCGATTCAGGCCTGCTTCTATTCATCTTCGTTGCCGTCCTCGGTTCATCGTCGCCAGCGCAGGCGTGGACTCGGACGGTGGTCAAAGGTGCTAGAGCGACGGTTGACGTCGAGCGCGACGCAACGCTCAGCGTCCTGCTTCGCTTGGACGTCGAGGTACACGCCGGATGGCTGCACGAGCTCGAGCTGGTCGACCTCGGTGACGGCGTCGAGCTAGACCGCTATCGGCCGCCCTACTTTCGCTCGGAGGAAGGCGAGGTCTTTCGCCCCGAGGCCGAGGTCCTCGAAGACGGACGGATACACCTTTCGTTTTCCCGTAAACGGGCTCCCAAGCGAGGCGAGTACCGGGTCTTCATACGATATCGCACCAAGGTGGACGTGCGTGCAGTCGACGATACGGAGCACGCGCGACTGGTCTGGTCGGTGCCGTCCTGGGAGACCGGCCTCCACGACGTTGCGGTCGAGATCCGGGCACCGAAGGGTTCCTCTGTTCCGAGCGAGCTTCACGACACCCCAGCCGGCGTCGACTTCCAAGTCACCGAGAGCAGTGGGCAGACCGTAGTCGAGTGGCACCGCATTCATCTTCCGCGCATGACTGCCTGGCCGCTGACGCTCGACGTGCCGCTCCGAGCGATCGACCTTCCGATCTCGGCGCCCGATACGAATACGCCCACCGGCTTCCGCCCGCTCATGAGACCGGATGAGCGACCCATTGCCTGGGCGCTACTCTTGTTCGTCTTCTTGGTTCTGTTCAAGCGTCGCGCTGTCGAAGCGGCGATGGGTCGAGGCGCGCTCTTGGTGCCTGCGCCCTGGGTCTCCGTCCTCACGGTCAGTGGAATCATACTTGCAATCGGACAGTGGCTCGCACCGAGCTACCTCCTCTGCGCGGTTCCGCTCGTCGCCTTTGCGCTGCACCGTCCGGCACGTCGGGTGGTCGCCACTGACCCACAGGACTGGCGCCCTGCTCTCGAGAGGGATCTCATGAAGCCCAAAACCCGGGCAAACGAGCTCCTAGACGGGACTCGCGCAACCGGTCTCGCCATCTTGCTCGCAAGCGGGATTGGCCTGATCGTCCTCGGAGAAGCAACTGCGGCACTGCTCCTTCTACCGGTGTTTCTCACAGGAACGCGACACCACTTGCCAGTCACTGCTTCGCAGACCGCTCTCGCGCTTCACAGATTCGCATCGGAGCTCCGACTCTCGGCAGAGGCACCGAGCATGTCGTTCGCCTGGGAGCTCTCGTCCGAATCGGTGCCTCGCCTGCGTGTCTACCTGCCCAGCCATCGCGCGGGGCTCTCCTCGCTGAGCTTCGTGCTTGCCTCGAGCACGGTGGGGTTCGTTCTGAGACGCACGCTGATGCTCGCAGTCGAGACACGAGCTCAGTCCGATGCGGACGACCTCATGCGGCGCCGCACGAGAGTCCAACCCGGTCTGCGCACCTCCAATGGCAACATAGTCAGACTCGTGGACTGGGACCAAGAGGCAATGGAGTTGCTCAGGGTCCTGGCGCGCAAGGCTCCCAAGCCCGTCAAGGCGTCACGCGGTACCTGGCTGCTCCGCGAGATCTCCGAGCCCGGACGCAAAGCAGCGTAGCGGTCTAGCGGCTGACGAGGGAGTCGAGCGGCCCCAAGATCTGGTCGACCTGCTTGAGCTCGCGCATGACATCCTCTTCGTCGAAGTCGATCTGATCGATCAACGCCTCGTGAACCGCATCGTAGAGCCAGGTGCTCGACTCAGCGTCGTCGACGCAGTCGGCGGCCTGATGCCCCTGCTGACTCAAGCTCGGAAACTTCTTGGCAACCTTTTCGAGCACTGTGACTCGGTCTCCGAGATAAGCACGCATCGCATCGAGCTCGTCGGAGAGCGGCTCGAGCATCTCCGGCGACTTGAGCAAGTGTTTTTCAAACCCATCCGGAGATCGCTCACGCACCTCGTTCAGCACGAGCCTCATCAACAGGACGTCTATCAGATACCGGAGCACGCCACGTACACGTGGGACCGCACCGGTCGAGAAGATCACGTGCAATAGACCCCCGGCTGCCGCGACTCGACTCTCGTCGTCGATTTCCGGATCTTCGACAATCCGAAGGAAGGACTTCAAATCCTGACTGAATCGAATCAGGGCAGGAGTCATCAACTCGACGAAGCGCTCTCGCGACATGTCACCTCGGCACCAGCGAACGGCCCCGCGGGCATGTTACCTCAACTCCCGTGGGACCGGCGTCGGTTTCGATGATCTTGAACTCGACGCGGCGGTTTCTCTCCCAGGCCGTCGCGTTGTGCTTGGGGTCGACCGGGCATCGCTCGCCGTACCCGCCGGACCTCAGCCGCTGCTTGAGTACCCCACGCTCGATCAAGGCGTTCATGACCGAGGCGGCCCGAGCCCGCGTGAGCTTGATGTTGTAGTCGTCGCTGCCTCTTTCGTCCGCATGGCCCTGAATCTCTACCAGCGTGATCTGCGGGCTGGCATTCAGCGTCGCGGCGACCGCATCGAGCAGCGGGAAGCTGCGCGGCTTGATGATCGCGCTATCCGTCTCGAAGTAGACCTTCTCGAGAATCGTGATCTGCGTATCTTCTAGGATCACCAGGCCCTTGTCTGGGCAGCCGTCCTCGTCTTCGTGGCCGTTGTAGGTTTCCGGATCATTGGGACAGGCGTCATCGACATCCAGAATCCGATCGCTGTCGTTGTCGAGGTCGGGGCAGCCATCCTCGTCTTGGAAGCCGTCGTAGTCTTCCGGATCGTTCGGACAGAGATCCTTCTCGTCCGGAATACCATCGCCGTCATTGTCGAGGTCCGGGCAGCCATCCTCGTCCTGGAAGCCGTCGTAGTCCTCCGGCTCGTCCGGACAGTCGTCGACCGTATCGGGAATCCCGTCCCCGTCGCGATCCCCCTCCCTGCCCTCCGGGCAGCCATCCTCGTCGCGGTCGCCGTCGTAGTCCTCTTTGACCAAGGGGCATGCGTCATCCACATCGAGGATTCCGTCGCCGTCGTTGTCTAGATCCGGACAGCCGTCACGGTCTTCGAAGCCATCCTTGTCTTCCGCCTCGTCCGGACAGCCATCGTCGTCATCGGCGATCCCGTCTTTGTCGCGGTCCCCGACGGCTGGTTCGTAGACGATTCCGAGCGTTGCGCGAACATCAGCCGCTTCAAAGCCGGTCTTGGGAATCCCCGCACCGGCCGCGACGAACAGGAAGCTTTTGTTGGTCACGAAGTACTTGAACCCGCCGAGAACCTCCATCGAAAGGGTGCCTTTGGTCCCGATCTCACGCGCGATTTGGCTGCCGTAGAACTCCACGATGAAATCGAGTGAGCTTGCGATGCGGAAGGCAGAGCCGAACCCGAATGTAATGAGGTCGTCATAGGTGAACTGACGACCCGTACCCTGGTCGACCGGATCCACTGCGTTGGCCGTGGGGATGCCAAGCCCGGCAGGGTCCGAACGCCCGTCCCAAATGAAGGTGGCGCCCTGCCCCGAAATCCAGCGATACCCGCCTTCGAATGCGAGCCGGATCTTTTCGATCGGCTGAAACTCGAACACGGCCGTGGGCCAAAGAGAATAGCCCGGCTCCCCGGCGAACTGCGTCGTCTTGGCCGTCGGGAATCCCGCGCGCAAAGTCACGGCGATGCCGGCTGGGTACTCGCCGAGGTTCAGCAGACGCGCTTTGACCAGGAGCGTGAGGTCGCCGACCCCTTGTGACCGCAGCCCGCCCGCCTGGTTGTTGTAGAGACAACCCGCACCAAGCGTGCAGGCTCCCCCGAGCGGCGGCGTCTGCACCGCGTCCCCCCGAAAGAACGTGATCGGAAGCTGGATGCCGAGGACCAGTCGATCAACCAGACCGATGTTGAACATGAACGTCCCGGTGAACGCCTGCTTTGCGATTCGGCTCTGACGCCCGGCGGTGTCGGCTGCGCCGTCAGGGTCATTGACGAAGCCGTTGTATCGAAGGATCCCGAAGCCCGCATCGAGGACCAGCCCGAAGCTGAAATCCTTGTGGGGCATGACCTCGGTACCGTTGACGCTGAAGTACCCTCGCGAGTCGACGGCAGGACGAAAGAGGTGCAGGTCCATGCCACCATCGCTGAGGGTCGCGACTTGGGCCACGGAGACGTTCGACAGGGCGGACAGCCCCAAAACGAGCGCAGCCGCCCACGCGTACCCGACGGGCAAACCCCACCTACCTTGTGTTCCCCCAAACACCCTGCCTCAGTTTGTCATGGGAGAAGCCCATTAATCAACGATTCTGCACCTCTGCGTCACTCGGCCGCCAACAATTGCCGATACTTTGGGGTCCTCGGGTTGTCTGGATACCGCTGGACGAACCGATTCATGTGGCGTCGGGCGGCCGCCAGGTTGTCCGTAGCCCGGTAGGTCTCTATCAACAGCGCCAGGGCGGCAGGGCTGCGCGCCTTGCCTCCGCCGAGGGCCCGAATGACGCAGGCATTGTCTCCGCGAGCTACGCAAGCGTAGGCCTCCTCGAGGGCCCGCTTCGGATCTGCCGTGGAACCCAGCTTTGGCGTGGGTTTGCTGGTCGACTTCGGAGCGCGAGCGCCTCTCATCAGACGCTGTGCATCCGAACGCTGTTTTGCGGTGATTCCATCGAGCTCGAGCACGATCTTGGCTGAGCTTCGAACCTGCTCGAGGTCCCCCTTTTGCCTTGCGAGCTCGCCCTCGCTGATGTGGGCCTGCGCATAGCGGTAGCGAATTTCGCCAAATTCCGGCGTCTCGCGAAGCACACTGTCCGTCGGAAGGCCATTCGCGATCGCAAAGGCGCTGTCGATCTCACCGTTCGCCAGCGCTTTCCGGGCTTGGACAAGCCTTGCCTCCCATTCCTGGGGCTCGTCCATCGTTTGCGTGTCCGAGTCATCTGCCACGCCCAGATCTTCTGCAATCACCGCCTCCACTTGCCGGGGTGCTACCGTGGCAGCGACGGCGGGCGCCTCGGCTTCGGCCATCGGCCCGGAGGATTCGCGCATCGTGACCAACACCGCCCCGCCCGTTGCCGCCAGGAGCAGTCCAATCACCGACATCGCAATCACCGGCATTCGCGACGACGGAGTGGGCCCGGTGAAAATCGCTTCGAGAGGAAGTGGATTCAAGCTGCGCGATCCCTCCGCCGGGACGAAACGGAAGCGGACCTTTCCGAGCTCGAGGACATCGCCCGCTTCGAGCACGGCGCGCGACACGGGCACACCGTTGACCCGCATACCATTGGCGCTGTCGAGATCGAAGACCTTCACCACGCCGTCTGTCAACTGAACCTCGGCATGCTCGTGCGAAATGGATTTGTGATTGATCCAAATGTCGAGGCGCTCGTCGCGACCGATTCGAAGTGCGGGCTTGTTCAGGCTGAACTCCGCCCCGGCGGCCGGGTCGCTCAGAACGACCAACCTAGGAGGCGGCGCGCTCTTCGGCTTTGGTACACGCATCGGCTTTGCGACCGGCACGACATCGGACTGAAGCTCGAGATCATAGTCGCCGATGCCCAGCTGATCGCCGGCAGCCAGCTCGGCCTTTTCGTCGATTCGCTCTCCGTTGACGATCACGCCGTTGTAGGAGCCGAGATCCTCGATAATGTAAGCTTCATTACGTTTCAGCAGTCGGGCGTGACTGCGAGAAACGTTTCTCTCGGTCAGCCGAATGCTGTTGCCATCTTGTCGACCGATCGTGATTTCGTCGCGCAGAAGCGGAACGACAGTCGTATGACCTTCGTCGTCCGAGATGACGAGCTTATACATCGTGTCGGCCCAATAGCAGTTTCGCCCAAAGTTTCGCGGAGTTGAGAGGAGGGTACACCGGCGAGGCCCGCTGTCAATCTCGCCTCGGTGAACGTTTGCACTCCCGAAGAACCCGGCTATGCCCCTGCCCAGAGTGAGCCCGCATTCCCCCACAGTCGCCGCCCTCGCGCTCGCCAGCTCGTTGCTGCTCATGGGTTGCGGCGGCGCGGGAACAGGCAAGCCGGTCGGCGGGATCCACGCCAAGCTCGCCTATTCGGAGGGCGGAGGGCTCCGCGTCGTCGAAGTCCCTGCGGGCGGCGGAGCCGATCTCGCCGGCGTCCAGCGAAACGATGTGATCATCGCAATCAATGGCACTTCCTTGCGAGAGCTAGACTACCAGACAATTGTAGAGCGGTTGCGTGGTCCCGTGGGCTCATCTGTTCAGCTCGACCTGTTCCGCAACGGTGAGGTCAACACGGTTGTCGTTAGACGCCAGGCCTACAGCAGATGAGCAAGATTCAACGCACGCTAGGGGTCATCGGAGGAAGCGGGCTCTACGAGCTCGAGCATCTGACGAACGTGGAACGACTAGAGGTGAGCACTTCGTTCGGAGCGCCTTCTTCAGCGATTATGGCTGGAGCGATTGGAAGCACGAAACTGCTCTTTCTTCCGCGACACGGCGCCGCGCACGAGCTCGCGCCCCACAAGGTCAACTACCGGGCCAACATCCTCGCGCTCAAGTTGGCCGGTGCGGAACAAATTCTCAGCGTGTCGGCCGTGGGCTCGATGAAAGAGGACATTCACCCGGGAGACATGGTGATCGTCGACCAGTTCATCGACCGGACGCGACATCGGATCGACACCTTCTTCGACGATGACGGGGTGGTCGCGCACGTCGGATTTGCAGATCCGATCGACCCACAGCTCGCGAACGCTCTGTGCGCCGCGGCGGAGCGAGCCGGCGCGACTGTGCACCAGGGCGGCACGTATCTCTGCATTGAGGGCCCGCAGTTCTCGACACATGCCGAATCTGAGCTCTACCGGTCCTGGGGCGTGTCGGTGATCGGGATGACCAACCTCCCCGAAGCGCGCCTCGCGCGAGAGGCGGAGCTCCCCTATGTGACGCTGGCCATGGTGACCGACTATGACTGCTGGCATGAAATGCACGAAGCGGTTTCGGTCGAAGCTGTCGTGGCGGTGATGCACCGAAACGTGGCGAAAGCCCAGGAAATCATACTCGAGCTGGCCTCAAGCGTCCCTGACCCCGCAGGACAGCCAGCCACCTCCGCGCTCGCCCGAGCGATCATCACCGAGACCGATTCGATTTCAGAGGCCGCGCGTGAAAAGCTGTGGCCCCTCATCCGCAAATACGTACCCTGAAAGGCAATATGTCCTCGCTTCTCGTCGTCGGTTCCGTCGCTTTTGACACCATCCACAATCATCTGGGGTCGCATGATCGGGTCATCGGAGGGTCGGCGACCTACGCCTCTCTCGCCGCATGCCAGCTCGCGCCGGTCCGACTGGTCGGTGTCGTCGGCAAGGACTTCCCGCGAGAAGCGGTCGACATGCTCCGCGGCCACGGTATCGACACCACCGGCCTAGAAGTGGCGAACGGGGAAACGTTCCATTGGGAAGGCCGCTACACCGACGACCTCACGTCGCGTGAAACGATCAGAACGGATCTGAACGTCTTCGCGGATTTCAACCCGAAGATTCCGGTGTCGTTCCGAGATTCGGAATTCGTGATGCTCGGCAACATCGCACCGGAGCTGCAGTTGCACGTCCTCGACCAGATCGACGATCCCAAGCTCGTCATCGCCGACACGATGAACCTCTGGATCGACACTGCGCTCGATCCGCTCAAGGAGGTCCTCAAGCGTGTCGACATCCTCGTGATCAACGAGGAAGAGGCGCGACAGCTCACGGGCTTTCACCACCCTCTGGCTGTCGCGGAGGCCTTGCGTACCTTTGGTCCTGAAACAGTCATCGTGAAGCGAGGCGAATACGGTGCGCTTCTCTTCCTCGAAGAAGACATCTTCTGTGCTCCGGCCTACCCGCTCAAAGCGGTCGCCGATCCCACGGGCGCGGGCGACTCGTTCGCTGGCGGCTTCCTCGGATACCTCGCGGAGAACGGTCACACCGACCTTCGCCAGGCCGTGATCTGCGGCTCCGCGACAGCATCCTTCTGCGTGCAAGATGTTGGCACCGGAGCGCTGCAGGACCTGAGCCGCGAGCACCTCGAGAAGCGAATCCACGACTTCCGAGAGCTAACCTGCTTCTAGCCAGTCGTTTTCTTGACCCTAGCCGCCCGAAATCGACACTCCGGCTTTAGGAAGGAACGGCTATGAATCTAGATGAGCTCAAGGGGACCCTGCGTGGCCTGGTGCGAAAGACGATCGAAACCCGCTTCAGCGGGGCGAACTACGCGACCCTCGCCCAAGCTCGAGGCTACGCCGACGGCTACATGCGCGCCCTACTCGACGCCGGCCTGATCGATCAAAAGGAGCTGCTCGAGCTCGTCAACGCCGAACGCCGCCTCTTCGTCGAGGAAGCCGGCAAAATCGGCGACGCCACCCGCGCCGCCTAAGTCGGCAGGCCCAGATCCGACCGTGGTTGGTGCCAGGCCCAGATCCGACCGTGGTTGGTGCTAGCCAGGCCCAGATCCAGGCCCAGATCCGACCGTGGTTGGTGCTAGCAAGGGACTGCGGCAGGCCCCCGGTGAGGCCGAAGCAGACGGTGATGTGTGCGCTGAAATCGGAAGAGGAGCCTGATTCCCCACAGTTCGAGGCTAGAAGCTCCTCGATGTCCTCTGTCGTTCGGCGGATCGCCTCGGGCGCACGCAATCGACCACCACCGCCCTCCTCAAGCAGCCGCGAAATCCATTCAAGCTGTAGCTAGCCTCTACGGCCCGGGTCCGCAGCGCGCTCCGTGACATACCCGCATCCACCACGTGCCCTGCGGGAAGCACGCGCTTCGGTCTCCGGCCGTCCAAGCCGCCAGCGCTCTGGCATACTGCGCATTAAATGCGCGAATCCGCTTTACCGCTTCTGTTGCCGCCGCTCGATTCCCCGCCGCGGCAAATTGCGGATTGAGACTCGCAAACACTTCGTAGCTCTTCGCGCGCTTAGTGTGCGGGAGTTTCAGGACACGCCTCGGCCCGATGAACGAAACGCCGCTACGCCTGGCATTGTTCCAAGCCCGGTGTTGCTTTTCGCGCACCCGCGCAGCGATGCGCTCACGGGCAAGCTCCGGTCCATAGCCCAGCTCGAGCACCACAGGCATCTCCATGCGAAGCTCGAGCTCCTCGGGCCACTGCCCGTTGTCGGGGTCGAAGTAGTGCTTGGGCCGCTTCACCCGAATCACGCGTGTTCCCACATGACTAGAAAGCGTGTGCGCCCCGGGCCAATCTCTAGCGTAACGCACGGCCCCTGCTTCAACCGGATTCACGATGAGGTAGGCGATGGACTCAATTATTGCTTCGGGCGTCAGCAACGTGTGCACACTGGTGCTCTCCTTGTCGAAGACCTCAGCGGGCCAGCCGCGGTAGGCTTTGGTGCACAAGGCGATGAGGCGGTGCAAGGTGTGCAGAAACTTGGGATACTCGCCCCGTACATCGGTGATCACCTCGTGGCTGTGGGTCGACATGAGGCAGGCGGCGTGCACCACTACGCCATGAAGCTTCGCTGCATAAGCCAGGCAATACCAGTACACTTGCTCCATCTGCCGCCCTTCGTCCGGATGAAGGAGGAAGTGACGGCGCGTCGTCCGTCGGGAGAGCGCCAGGACGGCGCCCGAATCCACGATGCGAGGTCGCGTCATACCTCGTCGATGCAAGCGAATGCCGTGCCGACTTGCGGTCGCGTGATTTCAGAGCCTTGGCGGCGCTGAGGTGTCGGTTTCGGGATGGCCGACGGTGGCCGTCTCGCTACGAAACTACGAAGCAATCCTCTCAGGCGCGCCACGTTTGCGCCAATCTGGGTCGGATCTTCCGTGGGTCGGATCTTCCGGGATCTTCCGGGATCTTCCGATCATAGATCGGATATTAGGATCTTAAACGCGACCCGCTGGTTCGGCAGAATCGCGCTACGGGCTGCGGCCGAACACGTACTCAAACGCCCCCGACCCGTAGAAGTAAGTCCGGTGGTCCCGGTTCCCGAGTGGCCTGTTGTCGAAGGCCGCGCCACGAAAGCGAATGCCGGCCAGGAACGCGCTCTTGGTGCTCCCATCTTTATCGTGCGAGATGGGGACGCGAACCCCTGTGCCTACGGTCCAACCGACGGTGTTGGTTGGGGCCGCGAAGTAGTCATCATCACCTGAAACTCCCGTGTTCACGAGGGTGACGATGTTTTCGCGCACGGGAATGCTCCAGTATCCGCCAACGCTGATGAACGGCACGCAATACGGATTCTCGTAACCGAGGATGAGGGACACATCGGGGCTGATGAACCCCCCACCAGTCCAGCCACCACCGGCAAGCCCCGCAACCAGCGCGACGTGATCGATGGGCGCGTACTTCATGCCGACGCGCGCGGTGAAGATGTTCCGATTCGAAATCTGGTAGTCGCTTCCGCTGATTCGGAAGCGCTGAAACCCGGTCTCGAAGTTCCCATCGAGCCCCTTCACGAGCCCATGCCGAACCCGTGCGGTAAGCCCACCGAGATCCACCTCATCTCCGAAGCCGCCACCGCCTTCCACTTGAATGCCAGTTTCGCGAGGGTCGAGCGCCTTGGCAGCCTCCAGGGGGAAGGTACGGCCCGCGGGCGAGTGCACGTAGGGGGAGCAGCCAAAGAACAAGACCAAGATGCCAAGAGAGATTGAACGCATGCCGGGATGAATCGCAAGAACTGCACCAAGCGCACGACGACTGGAATTGAGTAGAATCAGGTGAGCCCTTGTGCGGGGCTGTGACCTTAATGCCACAGCGAAGCCGAATGGTTCACGGTAGCCGAGACTGGCACCGCCGCGGACGCTGGAACTGGCACTGGCACGGTCGGCATGGGGCGCGGGGAGCGACGGCGACGCTAAGGCGGCGTCGGGACCCTTCATCCCCACCCCGCCGCCCCCACGCGAACGCCTAGGTGCCGGGGGCGGGATTCGAACCTGTCGAGGCCCATTCCTTCGGTCGCGCAGAACCCTAACCACTCTCGTCGTTTACGAGCAATATCCAGGGGCTTCGCGCATGGCCACGTCCACTCTTCGTCACATGTTCTCACTCCATTGCAGGTCGCCACGTCCCCCTGACGTCCCCCGGGTTCGCCCACGTCCCGAACGCAATCGGGGGCCGGCGTTGAGCCCTGTGCCTCCTCAGAACCTCGTCGACCGCACGATCGTTTCGTTTCGACGTTTGGCGTCGCGCTCGCCTACCCCGATACTCGACCTGGTCTGCGCCACTGTTGATCATTGGAACGATAAAATCTCAGGTGAATCCGGATGCTCCCAAAGAGCGGCCACCGCTACTAGTTGCGGTGGCCCGATACGCACAGCGTTGTCCGGTGGATCTCGGGGTGCCGATGGAGGCGCTAATCGCGGCGTAAGGGCGTGGGACTCGAGCGCGATCTGCCGGCATCACCGAATGAGGCGATCCTTGGCTCGCGCGGGCTTGGTCTTGCCCCCGAAGAAGTTGCTCTGGGTTCGGTAAGCTAGGTCGCAGGAACTTTGGTTTCTCGCCCTCGGCGAGACAAATCGAGCTGTGCGTTGCGTGGTGTTGCACGTTCTTGCGCGAATTGGCGTGGCACACGCGGCCGATTGCATGATCGATCCGATTGTTGCGCTCCGTTGCGCACGGTTGCGCTTCTTACACCGATGCTCACGCAGTTGGGCAGGGTGACCTGCCCTGTTTCCTCGGACCACGAGTTAGGACAGGGCTGCCTCTCCTCGACCAAGGTTAGGGGTTGAACGGTTCTGGCGAACAAAGGCCGCCGGGGTCAAGCAGGCGATGGACGAATGAGGGCGGACCTCGTTGTATTCGCGTCGCTGTTGCTCGATGCACACGCGGGCTTCAGCACGGCTCGAAAACCAGTGCATGTTGAGGCACTCGTCGCGGAACTTCCCGTTGAAGCTCTCGTTGGTGGCGTTCTGCCAGGGCTTGCCTGGAGCAATGAAGGCGCTCTTGACGCCGGAGCGACTGAGCCAACCGAGCACGGCCAGCGACACGAACTCCGGCCCGTTGTCCGAACGCAAGGTCTCAGGTGCTCCGCGCTCGACGACGAGCCGGTCGAGTACTTCGATGACGCGGCTCGAGCGAATGCTCCCGCCGACATCGATGGCGAGCGCTTCGTGGGTCCACTCGTCGACCACGGTCAGGCACTTGAGCTTTTGTCCTTTGGCACACGCATCGAAGACGAAGTCGTAGGCCCAGACCTGATTGGGGCCGGTCGGCGGATGAGGTCGCGGGCGACTCGCTGCAAGGCGCCGTCGGCGCCGTTTCTTCGGGACTTGAAGCCCCGCCTTCTTCCACAGTCGATGCGCTCGTCCCGGGCTCATCCGGATGCCGTCCCGACCGAGCAGGATGCGGACACGCCGGTAGCCCCAGCGCGGATAGCGCGCCGAGTGCACGTGCATCCGTGCGACCACGGGCGCGTCTTTGACCGCCATCTTCGACTCGTAGTGCAACGACGAGCGAGCCACGCTCAGAAGCACGCATGCACGCCGACATGAAACGCCCCGCGCTCGGGCGTACGCCACCTGCTGGCGGCGTGTCGACACACTCACCATTATTTCGCGGCGATCTCCTTCATCGCCTCGACCTCGAGGTCGCGCTCGGCGAGCAGCTTCTTGAGCCGGGTGTTTTCCTGCTCAAGCTGCTTCAAACGCTTGACCTCGGGGAGCTCCATGCCGCCGTACGCCCGGCGCCACCGGTACAGCGTCTCGACGCTCACCCCGTGTTTCTTGGCGACTTCCGCGATCGAGCTCTGCTCGGTCTCCCGCACCATCTTCACCTTCTGCTCTTCCCTGAATCGACTCTTCCTCATGCGCTCTCCGGACGGTCCCGAAGAGGCAGTCTGTCACGTTTTTAGTGGTCCGAAATTCCGGGGGCAGGTCACGTCACCAACGCACGTGAGGGCTCGCACCCCGTCCGCTTGATCGCCTCCGCGGACATTGGGGGCTATCATCTCGAGATGGATGACCTTGTGAGGAACGACAACCGAATTTCGCGGTACTAGCTCGTTATGTCGCCAAGGACCCGAACCGGAATGGGCGTTTATGTCGACTATGCTCCGCCTTCGTCACACTACCGGCTATGATCTTGGCGCGGATGAAGTTCTCAGGAACGACAGTACGCAGAGGTGAATCCGCGATTCAAGCGTGCGGGCGCAGGATTCGCGCCCGGTTCCCCGCAACGCAAACCCTGCGCGAACGGGTCAACGAAAAGACCACGAATCTTCAGTGAATTCCCGTGGCACGCCGCTTGCTTACCAACTGAAGGGGGCGGGCTCGAGGTCGCAAGAGAGGTCATGATGCGTTCGCTTCTGGTGCTCTGGATGATGTTGGCGGTCGCCGTACTCGGGTGGACTGCTTGCAGCAGTGACGGTGCGGCGCCCCCACCCGAGGCGGAGCTCTTCGCCGACCCCGAGGTCTGCGACGTTCCGTGCGAGGTGGTCCTCGACTCCGGAGTCGAGCCCGCGGCCGAGCAGGAGCTAACGTACACCTGGGACTTGGGTGAAGGCCCCGTCTCGGGAGGCGCGCGCTTGCTTCACCGGTTTGAAAGCGCGGGAACATACGAAGTCACGGTGACGGTGTCCGACGGTCAATCGACCACCGACGACACGACGACTGTGCTCGTCGAAGAGCAACCAAAGGCGCGCACCGAGATCGACGAGGCTGGTGGGTCGGTCTCCCAGGGTGCGTGCAGCGTGACCATCCCACTGAACGTCGCTCCCGAGGCTATCGAGCTCCAGCTCACCCAGTTGCCCTCAATGGTGCCCCCAGCCGCACGGGCCATCGGCGTTGGCGAGCTCACGGCATTGGGCAGCGCCTACGACGTCGACATGCCGCTCAAGCCGAGCGAAGCCGTGGCCATTTCGGTGCAAGACCCCGGCGCTCAGGGGGTCGACCCGAGCGAGCTCGCGTGGCTGGTCCGCATGATTGCCCATCCAGTGCCGCCCGCCGACGGCAGTGACTTCGAAGGAAGCCAAGCGCCACTCGCCGACTACGTGCTGGTTCCGGTCACGAGAGTCGACGAGGATGGTACGGCGCATGGCGAAATCTACGACCGCAAACGCTTTCAGCTCGTTCAGTTGAGCGAGCCGTTGGACGCGGAGGTGGTTCCCCTCGTCGCGGCGGCAGCGCCGAAGGCGGCAACGCCAGCCCCCATCATCACCTTCAAACGCAATCCGACGCGCATCACGATCACCAACTTCAAGAACGCCATCGTCCAAGGGCTGGCTGACTCGCGCGCGCACCTAATGGATAGTCGCGGATACCGAGGCCCGGACGGCGCCATCGTCGTCTATGTCGGGCCGCTGCCGAAGAAATGGGACGCGTACGTCCCGTTCTTCGACCGGCATACGATTCACCTCAGTCACACGTTGACTTCCGAAGACCACGTGAAGAAGGTCGTGGCGCACGAGTTCTTCCACCTGATTCAGAACCACTACACAAACCGCCTGTCCTCCTGGAGCTACCACGAGTTGGACGGCTGGTTCGCCGAGGGAACGGCGACCTGGGCCATGGACGAAGTCTACGACCAGATCCGCGGTCTGTACCACGCAACGCCGTGGAGTCGATTCGACATTCCGATCCTGAAGGCAGTCACGAATACGGTGTCGCGGTACGCCTACCACAACGTCGCCTTCTGGAAGTACGCCGAGACTTTCAACACCGGGATCATCAAGCGCATGCTGGAGGACCACTACGCCAACACGCACAGCACGCTGCCCGGCGCCCGTAATCCAGTGGAGAACGTCGCCCTCGTCGACCACCTCCTCTCGTTCAAGAAGCTCTGGTCTGACGTCGACTTCCTCGATTTCACCTACCGAGCCCGCTACCTAAAGGACTTCGACATCTCGGAAACCCGGGACGATGAGCTCTGGTCCAAGGGCTCCGACGAGCTCGGAGAACCGAAGGCCATCATCTACAAGAACGGCACGATCATCTCCCAGCTCGCTGGCGCCTCGGAGGACGACGCAGTCGAGGTCGGCTTCACTCTCGCTCCACACGGCACCGCAGACGTGATTCAGGTAGAGAGTCTCGATCTCTCCGGCACGCTCAACGTGCGCTTCCTCGCGCCGTTCCAGGGCTACGACGCCATGCTGATCGTCGTCGACACAGAAAACTACGACGTGCAGGCCTCGGATACGGTTCGCAACATTTCCGGCAGCACCGGCGACTTGATGGCGAAGCTGACCCCGGACGAGCTCGCGTACATCTTTGTCGTCGACCCGCAGTGGAACTACCCACCGGGTACCCCGAGCAAGCTGAGCAAGCTCGAGGTGTGGATCGAGGACCCGTGCGGCGGGCAACCACAACCCGACATCGAAGTCTCGACCGAAGGCGAGCTCCAAGATGCCTTGCAGACGATGTCCCCAGGCTCCGTCATCAAGCTCGCGGCCGGGACCTACTCTCCACCGCTGATGCAGTGGCCAACTCCCGAGTTCGGGCCGTTCGGAGCGAACCTCCTCGTGAGAGACATGACGCTCGTCGGCGCAGGCAGCGGTCAAACCACGATCGTCATGACCGGTGATCCATACGGTGGCATCGGTCTGAAGACCTACGGTAGCGCCACGATCAAGAACCTCACCATCGAGGGCGGAGAGGCGGAGCCCATCATCGACTGCCTCGACGCACAGCACGTCACTTTGTGCGATGTCACGGTCGAAGCCGGCTCGAATACGGATTTCGGCATCATTTGGGGTCCATGGAATGGCGGCTCGACCTCGCTCAGCATCTACGATTCGACGCTCGCACATCCGAATCGTGAGCAACTCGCTACCGGCATCATGCTGCAGTCTTGCTACGAAACACCCGCAACCGTGAGCGCCACGGTCAGTGACACCAACGTGTCCGGGTGGCTCGAAGGCGTCGTGTACTACACCGGCGAAGGCCAATGTGGGTCGGTATCCGTCACGGCTGACTGTGAGGGCTTCTCCAACAACGAGTACAACGTCGTGCAGGTCAACTGCGGCGGCGGTATGTGCACCTACAACGACCAGTGTCCAAACCCCAGCCCCTAGGGAGGCTTGTCAGAGGCTCTGCAAGTACCGAATCGCTTCGTTCGCGTTCGTCCTGAGGCAGGCGTCGATGTTGACCTTCTTCTTGCTGAGGCCACCTTCGGTGCGGACGCGCTTGCGTGCCTTCCGCTGCTACGTCCACAGACATTCGCAACACCCCTGTTCGCAACTGCGACACCCCGGAAACTAAAGGTGAAACCGCCTTCTCGGCGGATCCCAGGCGATGAAACGCTCGGTGACCTTGAACAAGTCCACGTGAATCCATCGCGTCGATCCGACCCCCCTGCGACGTCGGAGGTCGTGCGGCAGGCTTTGGCCGCCTTGAACCGTTCGGGCCATCGCTCGTTGTCGGCGATGACCGCCCACACCTCGTCCGGTGTGGCTGCGACGGTCGCCACGGTAGCGAGCTGGATCGGGGCGACGTCGATGAAATCGGTCTCACGGGGCGTCAGCTTGGGCATGGCGCATTCTACGCCCGCCATGTGCCGAATGTCACGGCATGGTCAGTACAAAGGCTCCCCGCACGGGCCCGTCGATGCATGTGCCTGGAAGTTCGGTGCCGTCGACCCTAGCGTTTCGCCGATGGGAGGTATTGAGATGCAACCGCTTCTCGCACTGATGGGTGCTGCCATGGTGCTCCTGTGGACCGGATGCACGTGCGACCCTGTATATCCCCCTGAGGCGGGCGATACGTGCGACTCGATCGGCGACAAGGATTGCGACTTGGATCGAGACACCTCCGAGTCGTTGAACGTTCTGGTTTGCGTCGACACTTTGGAGTGGCAGGTCGAATCGGCGTGCGACGACTTCGGGATGGTTTGCAGCCACGTCGACGGCGAACCGATCTGCGTGGGTCGGCCGTGCGAAGAGGGACAAACACGGTGCACGACCGACTACGGACGGGTCACCCTCTGCGACGAGTACGGCAATTGGGAGCCGGATGAAGTCTGCGGCGACGCGCGTGTATGCGTGGTCCGAGACGATGCCGCCTCCTGCGTCGGCGCCTCTTGCGCGGTGGGTGAGAGTCGATGTGCCGCGGAGGGTGAAGCGATCGAAACCTGCGACGACGAGGGCGATTGGGTCGTCACAGAGGTCTGCCCGCCGGACCGGGTGTGCGAGCTTGGCACCTTCGTTCCGACTTGTGTCGAAGGCCCTACCTGCTCGGCGCAGAACGAGCTCGAGCAGCGATGCAACCCCGAAGACGTGGTCTGGATTCAGGAGTGCCAGAACATGGGCAGCGGAAGCGATCCGGTGTTCGACTGGGTGAACATGCTCGACTGCAGCACCTTGACCCCTGACTACATATGCCAGCAGGAGGGCGACGAAGCGCCGTTTTGTCTGCCACCGCCTTAATGAGCGACGCGATCGCACTCGACACTGCTACGTCCCCAGACATTCACAACACCCCTGTTCGCAACTGCGACACTCCGGGTGAAACCGCCCTCTCCTGCTCCGGAACTCGAGCTCGCTCAGACCGGTCGGTGTGCCAGACCCTGAGCCATGTCGCAGCCCCTGCGAAGCCGTCGTCGCTACAACCATCGGATCCGAGAGATTGTCTGCCAGACGGGCAACCCCCGGTTTTTTCATCACGTCCGCATTCCGCGTTCCACAATCGCCCGTTAGCTATCACGCGAACGTCCGAGGGTGGTCTACTTCGATCAAGCCGATCGAGTCCACGATCGCCTCAGGACCGCCCGGCATCAGGCTCACCGAGCGAGGTTGGAGGCAAATCGCGGCGAATCCTGTCGCGCTTGCGCGCCGCCCGTTCAACGGTTTTTGAGTGTTATCAACGCCGTCGCAAATGCGCCACCGTAACTCCAGAATGTTCTCGTACGCAGCAGTGCTAAAATTGGGGGGGCGGCCAGAGCCCGACTACATACGCAAACCCGGTCGGCTCGTACTCGAAGGTCGTGACCCATTCCGTGTGCCCGTTGGTGGTCACCGCTTCTTCGCGGGTTGGATTGCCATCGGCATCGTAAGTCCAGAGCCAAGTGAGTGTCCCGTCCCAGACACGGAGTGGGTCGCCGTCTGCATCGTACTCAATCCCGTCGATTCCAGGCCTCCCGTCGGGCCGGTACTCGAGCGTATAGGTTTCGAGGACATCATCCCCATCGAGGTCGACCGTCCACGTAGAGCGGGTCAGGTTCCCTGCGTTGTCGTACTCGAAGGTCTCAATGCTCTCCGGCTCGCCATTGCCGTCCTCGTCTAAGTCGGTACGCGTGGTGTTCCCGCTAGTGTCGTATTCTGAGATCACGATGTAATCGAGCACGCCATCCGCATCGTAGTCCCGTTCGGTTCGCGTCCGCAATCCTTGAGAGTTGTATTCGTATATCCAAACGGCGTCAGCGATGCCGTCGTCATCGTAGTCGCTTTCGTGTAGCGTGAGATTGCCGTCTTCGTCGTAGTGGTAGACAGTCCGCCGTTCGAAAACACCGTTGACGTCGCTCACGCTCCCTAGTGACCGCCCCGCCTCGTCGTAGGTCCAGTTCTGCGTGGTGGTACGTTGGGCGGCCAGGTCCTCGCTGATCTCCCGGGTCACGCTACCGTATGGGTCGCGCTCATACGTAAACGCATACTCTGCCGAGTGTTTCTCAACGAGGTATCCCAACTCGTCGTATACCCAGATGGAGCCGGGTTTCTCGTAGAGATTCCAGCGCGTTTGGTTGCCGTCGGAATCGTACTCCCAGGTTTGGTACCAATCCACGACCCCATCTTCGTTTCGGTCCTCTTCTCTGCGGGTCCAGTTGCCCGCTGCGTCATACGCGAAGCGCTCGATTAGGTCGGGCTGTTCGTAGATGAAGTTGTAGTCCGTCAGCGCAACGACGACCCCGTGGATTCCAGGATTGATGTCGAGCTCTTCGTACAGGCGCTGAAGCGCCGGCGCCGGGTTGGTGGCACCGTGCACTCGGCTGAACAGCCCCCGCTGATGCGCTTCCCCGAGCACACGACGAAACTGGAAGTCTTCGGCGAAGTATGTCCAGGGCTGGGTGAGATCGATCGCCGCGTGGGTCATCAGCCCCCGCACCTCCGAGGTGATCCGGATTCCGTTGTCGGGATTGGCGTCCTGGTCCAGGCTTTGCAGAAGCACGACCAGGTTGACCAGCGCACTGAACGCCGCGCTGCTCCTAGCTGGCGGGACATAGAAGTTCTTCGCGCACGGGTGTCTTGGAAGGAGCCCGAGATGGCCGGTTCCAAGCGCCTCGCAGAGTCGGAGCGTGCCCGTGACAATCGGTGCGCCCGTGAGGTCGAAGGGCGTGACTTCGCGTCGCGCGGGCACCTCGCCGAGCAGGGTCTTGCCGACCATGAACCGAACAGTCTCGCCTGGCTCGTAACGGAATCCTCCCTCGGGATCGGTCAACCCCTGGTGCGTGTCGGTTTCGTACGCAACGCCCTCGACCGCCGGAGCGACCAAGTGGCCCGCTTTGGTGCCCGCTTCATCGCCGCATCCGAGTGACGACATCAGGCTCAGCGCAGAGACGCCTAGAAATCCGAATACGTAACGCATGACCCACCTCGTTGGTCACCTCTACGGCTGCACCTCAAACGCACCCACGTCGCAGAGCGGCCCCACTTCGTGATTCGCTCCTTGGGGAAGGGTCGCGCCGAGTTGCTCCTCGTCCGCCAACTGGAACCCGCGAGCTCTCGCAGCCGCTTCGAGCGGAGCGACGAGCTGCTGCGCGATGAGCAAGCCACCTTCAGCAGTTGGATGAAGGTTGTCGGGGAAAAGCTCACCTTGGTTGAGAAAAGGAGTGTAGAGATCGACGACGTCGAGCACGTACTCCCCTCCGAGCTGCTCGATGATCGGAATCACCTCGTCACGAAGAACGTCGCCTCGGATCGCCCACTCGTTTGCTCCAAATACCGGCACGGGAAGTAAGAGCAGGACGGTCGGCTTCGAAGGGAGCGACTGCAGCTCTTCGATCATGTCGCTGTAGTCCGACTCAAAAGCGGCAGCGTCCCAGTGCTGAGGTTTGGTGTCGTTCGTGCCAAGCATGACCGTAACCACGTGAGGCTCGAAGCCTTTGGCTTCTTCAAACTCAGGAAGGTCCCACACCGCAATAGTGCTGGTTCGAAGCATCGTCGCGCCGCCGACGCCGAAGTTCGCCAACTCGAAGTCGTCGCCCAGCAGCGACACCAAGTGTTCCGGGTAGTTGACCGGATTCTCTGGCGTGCCCACCTGCTCGGTAATCGAGTCACCAATGAAGGAAACCCGCACGGTAGATGCTGTGCCACCAGTCGCACCAGCGCCCCCCGTTCCAGCCGAGCCACCGCTACCGCCGCCACCGTTGTTATCACTGCACCCAACCAGCGGCAGCATGCCCAGCGCGCAGACGCACACAATTCCGAATAAGTACCTCATGACAACCTCCTGGGTTTACGGCTGCACCTCAAAAGCTCCCACGTCGCACATCGTGCCGCCCGTCTCTGGTCGCGGCTCGCCACGC
>CAVOVB010000005.1:0-295830 GCA_963699755.1 uncultured delta proteobacterium | reverse complement strand
GTGCGGAAGAGAGGACTCGAACCTCCACGGGTATTACCCCACTAGATCCTTAGTCTAGCGCGTCTGCCAGTTCCGCCACTTCCGCAGCAATCGGAGGGGCGGAAAGTAGTCAAGAGCCGCCGCCTGTCAAGTGGGTGGCCCTGTGCCCCGAAATCCCGCAGGTCTGGCGCTCCTCCTAGTGAGCCCTGCCCCGAGGTCAACACCCCAGCGCGGTGGCTCGTGCTACAGACTAGAGCGTGTGCGCCTTGCATTCCCGCCTTTTGGATCGGCACGGCTTCCGCCATGCTTTCTCGACGCGTCTGGGCGGCGTGAGCTCCGCGCCGTACGACACTCTTAATCTCGGTTTTCATCTCGGCGACGACGACGCAGCGGTCCGGGCGAACCGGGTTCGCTTCGCCAAGAGCCTCGAGCTCGACGTCGATCGCCTCTACGAGCAGCGGCAAGTCCATGGGACTCAGGTGCGTGACGTTTCCGATCTCGCGCAAGCGATAGGCGATGAAGAAGGCGATGCGCTGATCGCGCGGGCCGACGGCTTGGGGATTGCGGCGCGAACCGCCGATTGCGTCCCGGTCCTCATCGCGCATCCGCCGAGCGGTCACGCTGGGGCAGCGCATGCCGGCTGGCGCGGCGCCGTGGCTGGAGTCGTGCGAAGCGCCATCGATGCGCTTGCGCACGACCCAGCCGAGCTGATCGTCGCCATCGGCCCGCACATCCGAGTCGAAGCCTTCGAGATCGACGAAGACGTTGCTCGCCAGATGGAAGAGGCCGCGGAAGGTCGCGCGGTGGTCCGACGTGACGCCTCGAAACCTCATGGGGACCTCGCCGCGCTGATCCAGTTCCAGCTGCACGACCTTGGGGTCCCCGAAGGCGCGATCGACGATGTAGGCGGATGCACGCACAGCGACGCTGCGCAGTTCTTTTCGCACCGCCGCGACCACGGAACAACCGGACGGCACCTCTCAGCCATCGTCGCAAGAGCGCCCCGCTGATCGCTTCGCCGGGCGTCGCGAGGGTCGCTCTGCTTTGTCCCTCGTGCTAGCCCAAAGCCGTGAGCGAGTTCGCGAAGACCAAGGCGGGAGTCGACGCATCCGAGAAGAAGACCCTCGGTGAGGGGCTCTTTCGCAAGTGCGACGCCTGCGGCGACGCCGTGAAGAAAGAAGACTTCGAGAAGAGTCTCGAGGTTTGCCCCGCTTGTGGCGCGCACTTCCACCTCCGCGCAGAGCTGTGGGTAGCGCTCTTGGCCGACCAGGGTAGCTGGACGCCTCGCGACACCGAGCTCGTCGCCGCTGACCCGCTCGGCTTCGTCGATTCGAAACCTTACCCGCTTCGCGTGGAGGCCGCCCGCGAATCGACCGGCGTCAATGATGCCATTCTAGTCGGCACGGCGAGGATCGACGGGCGCCCCGTTCAGCTCGGCGTCTTTGTCTTCCGCTTCATGGGTGGCTCCATGGGTTCGGTGGTCGGCGAAGCGGTCGCGCGCATGATGGAGCGTGGCGCCGGAGAGCGACAGCCCGTGGTCTTGCTGTCCTGTTCAGGCGGCGCGCGCATGCAGGAGGGCTCGCTCTCGCTCATGCAGATGGCTAAGACGGTCGCCGCCCGTCGATTGCTTCGCGAAGCCGGCGCGCCGTTCATCAGTGTGCTCCTCAACCCAACGACCGGCGGCGTCGCGGCGAGCTTTGCGCTTCAAGGGGACGTCAACATCGCGGAGCCTGGCGCGTTGATCGGGTTCGCGGGTCCGCGCGTCATCGAAGACACGATTCGTCAAACGCTTCCCGAAGGCTTTCAGCGCGCCGAGTTCCTTCTCGAGCATGGCATGATCGACATGATCTCCACCCGTCAAGACATGCGCCGCAACGTCGCTCGCATGGTCGAGTATCTGGCAGGGTGACCCGGTACCGCGAAGCGCTTGGTTGGCTATACAACTTGGAGTCCCGTGGCATCAAGCTCGGACTCGAACGTATGCAGCACGCGGCGGAGGTTCGAGGGCATCCTGAGCGCGGTCTTCGCTACGTGCACGTTGCGGGGACGAACGGAAAGGGCAGCGTGGCGACGATGGTCGAGACCGTTCTGCGCTCGGCAGGCTACCGGACAGGGCTATTCGCCTCGCCGCACCTACAGCGTTACGTCGAGCGGGTGCGTATCGGCGGGAGGCCCATTTCCGAGCGCGAAGCTGCCCGCCGCATCGAAGAGCTGCGCGCGGACAAGCGATTGCCACCGCTCTCTTTCTTCGAATACACGACCCTGCTCGCATTCGAAGCATTTCGCGACGCGGGGTGCGAGATCGTCGTCCTCGAAGTTGGGCTCGGCGGCCGGCTCGATTCGACCAACGTCGTGACGCCAGAGGTTTCGGTGATCACGAACATCAGTTTGGAGCACCAGCGCATCCTGGGTGACACGCTGGCGAAGATCGCTCGTGAAAAGGCAGGCGTGCTCAAGCCCAAAATCCCCTGCGTGGTCGGCGCACGAGGCAAAGAGGTGAGGCGAGCGATCTCGCTGCGCGCGCGTGAGGTCGGTGCCCCGCTGCGTTGGATCGGTCGCGATTTCGAAAGCACTTGGGAAGGCAACTTGCTTTCGGTGCGCGTGGGGGAGCAAGAGTGGACTGGCCTCCGACTCGGGCTTCGGGGCGACTACCAGGGGAGCAATGCGGCCTGTGTGATTGCGGCCTTGACCGAGCTCAGAGAACGCGGCTTCGAAGTACCCGATGCCGACATCCGCTCAGGTCTCAAACGGGCCAAGTGGCCAGGACGGCTCGAATGGCATCGCGGGAACCCCTCCTTCCTCTTCGATGCAGCGCATAACGCTTCCGGCTGCCAGACCCTCGCCCGCTATCTCGACGACCTCGAATTCCCAGGAAGGGTCGTTCTTCTGTTCGGTGCGATGCGAGACAAAGACCACCGCCGAATGCTCGCCGCCTTCGAAGGGCGCGTATCGCGACGCATCTACGCCCGTCCCGCGGTCTCTCGCGCTGAGTTCCCCGAGCGCTTCACCAGTATCCACGAAGGGACGGCCGCCCGCAGCGTTCGGGATGCCGTCGTCCGTGCCAAACGAGCAGCCGGTCCAAGCGGCCTGGTCGTCGTCGCAGGCTCGATTTTTCTGGTCTCCGAGGCCCGAGCCCTGGTCAAGAACGTCCGCACCGACCCGCCGATAGCGATGTGATATAGGCACAGCGATGAGTGTTTTCTTGCAGGCCTGTCGGCGGGAGCCGACTCCGTACACACCGGTTTGGATCATGCGTCAGGCCGGGCGCTATCAGCCCGAGTACCGGGCGCTGCGCGAGAAGGTCAGCTTCATCGAGCTGTGCAAATCGCCGGAGCTCGCCTGCGAGGTGACGGTACGGGCGGTCGATCAGCTCGGCGTCGATGCTGGGATCATCTTCGCCGACATTCTGTTGATTCTCGAACCGCTACAGATTGGTTTCGAGTTCACCGACGATCGCGGTCCGAAGATCATGAATCCGATTCGCGCCGCCGCTCAGGTCGACGGCATTCCGGAGCGAATCGATGCAGCAGGCTCCCTCTCCTATGTGATGGACGCCATTCGAACCACGCGTAAGGAGCTCCAGGTTCCGCTCATCGGCTTCGCCGGCGCGCCGTTCACCCTGGCCTCGTATGCGATAGAAGGCGGTGGATCGAGGAACTACTACGAAGCCAAGAAGCTCATGTACGGCGACGAGGGCCTCTGGAACGCGTTCATGGCAAGGCTCTCGAGCGCCATTGCCGATTACCTCATCGCGCAAATCGACGCAGGCGCGCAGGCCGTGCAGCTCTTCGACAGCTGGGTCGGTTGCCTCTCGCCCTCCGACTATCGCCGCTACGTACTACCCCACAGCAAGGCGATTTTCGACATGCTCCCGCAAGACGTGCCGGCGATTCACTTCGGAACGGGCAACCCCGAGCTCTATCCGGCCATGAAAGAAGCCGGTGGCGACGTGATCGGCATCGACTGGCGGATCTCTGTGAACGATGCATGGTCCGTGCTCGGCGATGACATCGCCTTGCAAGGCAACTTGGACCCTGCCGCGCTTCTCACCTCGAACGAGGTGATGTGCGCGCGCGCTTCCGAAGTGCTCGACAGCGCAGCCGATCGTCCCGGCCACATCTTCAATCTAGGACACGGGATCATGCCTCAAGCCACGCCGGCTCAAGCGCGCGCCCTCGTCGACCACGTGCACGAAGCGAGTCAGCGTTAGTCCCCGCGCACGCCGATGAAGTGAAACGTGAGGGCAAAGGTCGCGCCAAACTGCTGACCTAGGATCCAGGACTGGAACCTTGTCGTGCTGCCAGGAACATCCCCTCGCATCGACAAGCCCACGAAACTCCAATCGAAAGTCGCGGCAAACGACATCCAGCGGATGATCGGAATCCTCACACCGACGCCACCAGTGAGCGCGATTCCTCCGGAGTCGGCGTTCGTGAGCCCGTACGGGTTGCCTTGGAACATCTTGGCGAAGCCGATGTCCATGCGAACTATCGGGTGCACGTAGGGGATGAATCGGAAGGTGCCCTGGATCTCAAGCCCAACCTTCATCAGCTTGTACTGCGTGTAATCGGCCTGCCGGTAGAAGCCGCCGATCTCGAAACCACCCAGACCAAGGAACACCGAGAAGCCGCCTTCGAGTCCCTTCGCCCGTGGCGCGTTGGGGACACCGGACAGGCTCAAGCTACCAAACTTGTCGGGGTCGTACGATGAGGGGCCCAAGAATCCTTCGATCCAGAGCCAGCCTCGTACCTTCTTGTAGTATGGGCTCCTCTTTTTCTCTTCTTCTTTGGCAGCCTCCGCGGTCGGCTCGCTGGCTGCCGGCTCGGCGGGTGCCGGTGTAGCCGTTGACGATGATTCGGCCCCCGTGGTCGCCTGGGTGCCCATATCGGCCGTATCCTGCGCAGACGCGCTCGCGCCCAGCAATAAGAGCCCGCTGACTAAGAACACACCGCATTTCATCAGTTGTCTCCCAATCGGAAATCAGGCTGGTCAGTTTCGACGCGGTACGTGCCGTCAAACCAGTTGCCCGCGTCCACGAGCTTGCAACGCGCTGAGCAGAATGGGAAGTTCTTGTCCCGCCTGGCCAAGTCCTTCTTGCAAATCGGACAGCGCACGGCTTTCATCGGCGCGACGATAGCATAGGAGGAACCAGGGTGCTGAGGTCAGGGCCGTCGCGAGAGACACTCGAACAATTGCGGGCAATCTTTGCTGGCACCACCGGCTTTGAGGCCCTGGTGTCGGGCAATCACGTGACCCTGCTTCACGATGGCGTGCAGGCGTTCCCCGCGATGCTCGAAGCCATTGCCGAAGCGAAGCGCGAAATTCTCCTCGAAATGTACTGGTTCGCCTCCGATCAGGTGGGCCGACAGTTCGCTGATGCGCTCATTGCGAGAGCGGAGGCCGGCGTTCGCGTTCGTGTCATCTATGATGCGGTCGGAAGTCTTCAAAGCGACAGCCGAATGTTTGCGCGGATGCGTGAGGCCGGCTGTGAGGTCGAGCAGTACAACCCGATTGCACCCTGGCGTGCGCGCTTTCGGGTCGGAGTCCTCAACAACCGCGACCACCGCAAGCTGCTGGTCGTCGATCGCTACGTGGGTTTCACAGGTGGTGTCAACCTCGGCAACGAATGGGCGCCGAAAAGCGCCGGTGGCGCTGGCTGGCGCGACGACACGATCCGAATCGAAGGTCCCGCAGCCGAGCAGATGTGCGACATCTTCGACTTCGGCTGGCATCGCATCGTCGAGCCAGCCGCACTGCTGCGGCCTCGCCAGCGACAGCGACCGCCCATCGATACGGGTCATGGCGAAGGTAGTCGGGTTCGCGTCCTCGCCAACGACTACTTTGGCGAGCGTCGGGCCATTCGCGACGCGTACTTTGGGCGAATCCGGAGCGCCGAGCGATCGATCTGCATCACCAACAGCTACTTCGTTCCCGATGGTCAGATCCGGCGCCTGCTTTCAGAGGCTGTCGACCGGGGCGCCGATGTGCGGGTGATCGTGCCGGGGAGGAGCGACGTCTTCGCCGTGCGTCACGCGGCACGAAAGCTCTACGGCCGGCTCCTGGAAGCAGGAATCGAGCTCTACGAATGGCAGGGCCCGATCCTGCACGCGAAAACCGCCATCATCGACCGCCATTGGTGCACGGTCGGTACCTACAACCTCGATTCTCGATCCCTCCGCTTCAATCTCGAAGTCGTCGCCGCCGTCGAGGATCCCGCCGTCGCCGCCGCAATGGAGGCGCGCTTCAACGAGGACCTCAAGCGGTCCAAGCCCGTCCGCTACGAGGACTGGCGACGTCGCCCGCGCGGCCAGCAAGTGCTAGACGACTTCTTCTACCGATTTCACAAGCTCCTCTGACGTGCAGCGAAACCCTCCGTCCATGTACCTCGACCCCCTCGACGCGATCTGGCTCACGGTCGCCGACCGCATCGGCTTTCGCGTGCTCCGCTCCGCAGAGGTGTATGCGTCGACCGACGGGAAGGGCGTCATGACCATTGGCGACCCGAGCACCCTCGACGCCGACGACTGCCTCGCGCAGATGATCCTCCACGAGCTGTGCCATTCCCTCATCGAAGGTGAGGACAGCCTCGGCGTGCCCGACTTCGGCCTGGACAACGAAAGCGAACGCGACGTCTCGCAGGAGCACGCCTGCCTGCGCCTGCAGGCCTGGCTCACCGGCCAGCACGGTCTCCGCCAAGCCCTCGCCCCCACGACGGACTTCCGCAGCTATTATGACGAGCTTCCGGACGACCCGTTCGCGGGTGACGCTGACCCGGCGACGGTCAGGGCCAGGCAGGGCGCCGCGCGTTCGATCAAGGCCCCCTGGGCCCCACATTTGCAGGAGGGCCTGGCGGCGACAGCGAAAGTGCTGAGCGCTGCCAGCAACATAGGCGCCAGCGATCCAGCCTCCGCCAAGCCCCCGATCTGGTCGAAATTGAAGAGCTAATCCGCTGAGCGCTGGCACCGTTACCCCGAGGAGACGCCGCTTCGCGCCGCCCACGGGGCTTCGCTGGCGCTGGAACTGCCGCTGTCGCTGACCCCACCCCAGATCCCTCTCGCCTGGCACCCCCCCGCTCCCCCTGGTATAGCTCCGCCGCTTCATCCGAAGCCGGAGGCCTTGGCCCTCGAAACTCATCACATCCCCCGGCTCGATCAGACGTTCCGGTGCCTCTTCAGAGGTTGTTCGTCTGGGGGGATGGCAGCTCAACCGAAAGGAGAAACGAGCAATGGCTGAATCTACACTCGAGACCCAGGAAGCGCCTGAGTTGGCGGCCCTGGGAAGCCCCGACGTCGCGTCGGGTGACCTGCCAATCGGCCTTCGGGCCCTCATCGATGCCGGCGTCCATTTTGGTCATCAGACCAAGCGCTGGAACCCGAGGATGCGCCCCTACATCTACGGCGCCCGCAACGGGATTCACATCATCGACCTGGACCAGACCGCTGAGCTGTTCAAGCGTGCGTACTCGTTCATCGCCGACACGGTAGGCCGCGGCGGACACGTTCTGTTCGTCGGTACGAAGCGTCAGGCGGCCGAGATCGTCCGTGAAGAGGCGGACCGTGCCGGCCAGTTCTACGTGACGGGTCGTTGGCTCGGCGGCACGCTGACGAACTTCCGCACGATGAAGGGGGGTATCGATCGCCTTCGCAACATCGAAGAGCAGATCGAAGACGGCACCGTCGATTCACTGCGCAAGAAGGAAGCGCTCTCGATTCGCCGTGAGGGCGAGAAGCTCGAGAAGTACCTCGGCGGCATCAAGATGATGAATGGCCTGCCCTCCGTGCTCTTCGTCATCGATCCGCACAACGAGCACATTGCCGTCAACGAGGCGCGCAAGCTCCACATTCCGATCGTCGCGCTCACCGACACCAACTGCGACCCCGATCTGATCGACTTCGTCATCCCCGGAAATGACGATGCGATTCGCTCGATCAAGTTAATCGCCTCGCGCGTTGCCGACGCATGCATCGAGGGGAGCCAGCAGCGTCGCGACTTCCTACAGCACGACGGTGCTCAGGCGCCCGATTCCGGCGGTGATGGCGTTCATGTCGAGTTCGCTCGTAGGCGTGGCTCCGCCCCCCCAGCTCCTGAAGGAAGAGAATGATGTCCGAGATCAGCGCATCCATGGTGAAGTCACTTCGCGATCGCACCGGCGCCGGGATGATGGCGTGTCGCGACGCGCTTCGCGAAACGGCAGGCGACGAAGAGAAGGCGATCGAGATCATTCAAAAGAAGGGTCTCAGCAAAGTCGCCAAAAAGGCCGGCGCCATCGCAGGCGATGGTCTGGTGCATGCGTACATCCACGGCGCAGGCCGCGTCGGCGTCCTCATCGAGGTCAACTGTCAGACCGACTTCGTCGCACGCGGCGAGGATTTTCGGCAGTTTGTCGAGGATACCGCCATGCAGGTGGCCGCCGAGAACCCCCTTTTCGTGAGCGAGGAGGACATCCCCGAGAACGAGATCCTCGCCCGCACGGCCGTCTTTCGCGGTCAGCTCGACGAGGAAGCCAAGGCGACCGGTAAAGAGAAGCCCGCAGCGGCCGTCGAGAAGATCGTCGAAGGCAAGCTCGCGAAGTGGAAGAAGGAGTCCTGCCTTCTCGACCAGACGTCCATCATGCATGAGGACAAGACGATTCGGCAGCTCCTCGAGGCGCTCAGCGCCAAACTCGGCGAGAAAATCAGTATTCGCCGCTTTGCGCGCTACGAGCTGGGTGAAGGAATCGAAAAAAAGAAATCGGACCTGGCGGCGGAGGTGACTGAGGCGCTAAAAGGCTCTTGAGTCATGACGAATGGGGCCAAGCTCACGCGGGTACTGCTCAAGCTCTCGGGAGAAGTGCTTTCCGGCGGACCCGCCGGCAGCAGCATCGAGCCTGGGACCCTGAAAGCGATCAGCGAGGAGCTGGCCGAAGTCCACGCCAGTGGATGCCAAATCGGCATCGTCATCGGCGGTGGCAACATCTTCCGCGGCCTCAAAGGCAGCGCCAATGGGATGGACCGGACCGCGGCCGACCATATGGGCATGTTGGCGACCGTCATCAACGGCATTGCGCTCCAAGACGGGCTCGAGAAGGCCGGGGTCGATACCCGCGTGATGAGCGCACTCGAGGTCAAGGCCGTTGCGGAGCCATACATTCGGCGCCGGGCCGTGCGCCATTTGGAAAAGGGGCGGGTCGTGATTTTCGTTGCCGGCACAGGCAACCCTTACTTCTCTACCGACACCGCAGCCGCGCTGCGAGCGATGGAGATCCACGCCGACGCGCTCTGCAAGGCTACCAAGGTCAAGGGGATCTACGACAAGGACCCGGTCCGTCACGAAGACGCCACCATGGTGCGGCGGATTAGCTACGATCGCTTCCTGATGGAGCGGGTCGGCGTCATGGACGCGACAGCGGTCGCCCTGTGCCGCGACAACAATTTGCCCGTCCGGGTTTTCAAGCTGACCGAGCCTGGAAACATCAAGCGGGTTGTCATGGGCGAAGACGTCGGTAGCCTAGTGACCGCGGAGGGTTGAGCTCCGCTCAGATCGGGGAGAGCGATGATTGCTGAAATTCTAGAAGAGCTGGGCACTTCAATCGAAAAAGCGCATGAGTCTCTCAAGCGCGACCTCGCAAAGATTCGCGCGGGACGAGCCAACCCGGCGATTCTCGACGGCCTTCGCGTCGACTACTACGGCTCGCCGACCCCGCTCAAGCAGCTCGCGTCGATCTCGGTGCCCGAGCCGCGGATGATCGTTCTCAAGCCGTTCGACCGGAGCCAGATGCAGCCGATCGAAAAGGCGATCATGGAAGCTCAGCTGGGCCTCAACCCATCCAACGATGGCGAGATCATCCGCCTCCCCATGCCACCGCTGACCGAGGAGCGCCGCAAGGATTTGGTCAAGATCGCCCGCAAGTCGGGCGAGGAGTGCAAGGTAGCGATCCGCAAGGCGCGGCACGAGGCCAAAGACATGATCGACAGCCTCCAAAAAGAGGGAGAGGTCGGTGAAGACGACGCGGATCGTGCTCGCAAGGAGCTCGAAGAGGTCGTCAAAAGCGGCACCCAAAAGGTCGACACGATCGTCACCAAGAAAGAAGCCGACATCCTCGAGGTATAGCCGTAGCGCTAGCCCTTAGAACGGCCTGCCGAAGTTGACATAGAACTGTGCGCCGCCGCCCTGGTCCAAGCCGTAGGCGAAGCCGAGGCGCAGCGAGTACGACTGCACGTAGCCGAGGGTGAAGTCCATCAGTATCTCGGCGCCCACGCCCTTTCGAAACTGCTGGAGATCAAGCGGTCCGAAATACGTATTGCCGAAGTCGAAGAACAGCAGCCCGTACATGCGGTCAAAGAAGGCAGGCACCGTACCCGGGCCCCGGAGCACGCGCGTGAGCGGGAATCGGTACTCGGTTTGAAGCAGGTGGAATCGGTCCCCGACGATCGAAAAGGCTGGATAGCCGCGAAGGGCCACCCCTCCGAGCTGCTCGAAGTTGAGGAGCTGATCGAGCAGCGAGGTGTCCGGAAACCCGCCCAAGGAGAACAAACCGCGCTCGCCGCGGCTATCCTCGCCCGCGCCGCCACCGTAGCGAAATGCGAGGACGTGATGTTGCGACCAGGGCATCTCGATGAACCGACGAATGAACCAGGACGCTCGGATGCTCTTGAAGCGACTGCCGATCCCGGGGTGCGCGAACGACAGCGCCGCCCCGAAGCTGCGTCCCTCGGACGGCGTATAGTCGTAGAGGTGTCGCCGCGCATCGTTGTAACTCCATGAAAGGCCTATGTCTGCGTTGAGGCCGGTCGCCGGAACGATCGGCGGTGCATAGTTCGGGCTGAGCGTGCCGTTGAAGCTCGAAAGCGATCGCGTCCAGGTCAGCCCGTAGCTGGCGCTGATGCGATTCGAATGAAACGAGCGTGGTATGAGCTGAGAAATCGTGAGCCGTCCGCCATAGGCGTCCTCGACGTACGGCCTGGGTCGCCCGTTGACGATGAATCCGCTACGGGGCGTCACTCGACGGAAGAACGAAGCCGTCAAGTCAGGAGGCAGGCGGCGCAGCGTGTAGCTCAGGTCCGCGTTGACATAGCCCTCCGCCAAGCTGATGCCGAGCCGCGCGTAGAGCAGATGGAACTGAGCTGCGTCCTCGCCTTCCGTGAAGATTCCAAGCTGCTGGCCGAACGCGTCCTCCTGCAGGTCGATGCCCCAAAACCGCGGGTATAGCGTTCGGGCGCCGGCGTAACGTCTCGAGAGATCAGCAACCAGGGCATCGGCGTTGCTGGGTGCTGGACGGTCATCGATGTAGGGCGATGCCGGGCGTCCGGTCTCGGGGTCGAGCTCGAGGAGGTAGATGTCGTATCCGCGGCTCGTGTAGCCGATGTACGCGAGCCTGCGGCCGTCCGGGGAGGGCGCCGGGGTGTAGGCTCCGGAGACCACGTTGGTGAGTTGTGACACCTCGCCACTCGCGGGCTCCCAGCTGTAGATGTTCGCAATGCCCGTGC
Organism: uncultured delta proteobacterium; assembly: GCA_963699755.1. Taxonomy (GTDB): domain Bacteria; phylum Myxococcota_A; class Polyangia; order Polyangiales; family Houyiibacteriaceae; genus SG8-38. Next base: position 284,386 of record CAVOVB010000005.1, on the reverse strand, counting down.
GGTCGCTCGAAAAATAGAGCTTGCGGCCGTCGGGGGACCAGGCCGGCCCCGTGTCCATGGCCCGGTCATGGGTGACTGAGGTAATCCCCTCGGTGGCGAGGTCGATCACCTGGATGTCGCGGTAGCCACCCTTTCGCCACGCGCTGTAGGCCACCTTCGTGCCATCGGGTGAGAACCGAGGCGTGTAGACCTGCTCGAACCGTTTACTTTCGACGAGAACCTCTTGTGTCCCTTCGATGTCATCGAGGTCGGCGATCCACAAGCTCTGGGTGCTGGCGTCGTTTCGAACGTAGGCGATCCTCCGACCGTCCGGGGAGATGTCGGGGTACCGTGCGCGAAGCCCGTGGGTCAGCCGTTTTCGGTCCCAAGCCCCGCGCGGGTCCAGGCGGAAGAGGTCGTAGTAGAAATAGATGTTGGTTTTGTATGCGTCGAACGATTCGAAGTAGAGCTCGCCGCTGGGGTGCACGGTCGGGTAGCTTTCGCCAGCACTTCGCACGATCCGTTTGACCGCGTTGCCCTTCGACAGATCGAGCGTCCGGATCTGAGGGTCGCTTCGTCCATCACGTGCAAAGTAAACCAAGCGATTTTCGTCGGCGAAGCGCAGGCCGCGAACCCACTCCCCGCGAAACGTAATCCGGCGGCCCTGCGTCATGCCATCCGCGCGCACTTGGGCTTCGACGTCCCCGTACTGCCGGCGCATGTCCTTGATCCAAAGCGCGTAAAGCTCGCCGAAGGTCTTTCCGGTGAGCCGCCTGCCCATGCGGTTCACGCTAAACGGAAGGGCGCGGCGCCCGTACCATGTTGCTATCTCCCCGAAGATCTCTTCGCCATACTGCTCGACGAGCCACTTGATGAAGCGCGATCCGTACAGGTACCAGATGTCGCCATGGGGCCAGTAGTCGGTTCGGTTGTTGAGCGTATCGAAGTGCAAAATGTTGTCGTCGAGAAATGCCATCCGCATGTACATCTCGAACTGCGTCGATCGCATTCGGCCGCCGGCCGTCTCGCGCGACTCCAGGTAGGTCGCCATGCCTTCGACGATCCAACGCGGCTGAAGGAGGTTCGGTGCCCAGACCTTCCCCAGGATCTCGTTGATCACGGAAGGCAGGCCGCCGATGTTGTCGGTGTGCAGAATGTGAGCGTGCTCGTGAGTCACCAGGACCGTCATCCAGTCGTCGAAGTCGCCGAGCACCGAGAGATCATCGGGTGCGCTCACGAAGAGCCGAATCGCGTTGTAGTGAAGTGGCGTGGCGTTGCCGTTCGCGGCGTCAGTCTCGTCGGTCAGGACAATCTGGACCCGCTTCTTCGGCTGGTGACCGAGGAGGGGAGCCATGTTCGCGTTGGCCCTCTCCGCGATCGCCAAGACCCGCCGGGCCACCAGGGCCAGGGGCTCGGGGTAGCTCACCTCGAAATGCTCGCTCCGGACCGCCCGCCAGCGCCTGGACAAGTCCTTGGTCTGAGCCTCCGCCGGTAAGACCCCCAAAAGCCCCAGCAGAAAGGCCATCGCAGCCGCCGTGCGGGCCATCCCAGGCTTTCTAGCATGGGCCCCGACGGAACCCATAACCAGCCGTTCACCCTCCCGTCTCGGCGAAAGGCTTGACCAGACGCATGGCCAGCTCCTAGCCTTAAATCTAATCAGGGATGGGGTTTCGTAAGAATGGGGTTTGAGCGAGGGGAGTTGGTGATCGAAGGTCTGGCGTTGCCGTTGGCGCTGCGTTTCATCTCGGGGAAGTACCAGGGTGGGGAGTTCCCGCTTCCTGACAGCGGCGAGATTGTTATCGGACGCTCCAGCGAGCTCGACATGGTTCTGGTCGAGGACATGGTCTCCCGACGCCATGCGAAGATCTCCGTCGAAGGCGGAGATATCTTCTTGGAGGACCTCGGTTCGACGAACGGGAGCTTCGTCAACGGCGAGAAGATCTCCCGGACCAAGTTGGGCGAGGGTGACCGAATCTTGATCGGCACGAGCATCATCAAGGTCGTTGCCTCCGATGGGTCTGCCTCCGCCAAGGACGCCAAGGCCAAAATGGATGCCGCCTATGCGAGCGCACGCCCATCTCCGGGGAGCACCATGACCGGCTCCATCGCCGAGGTTGCGCTGCCCGACCTGCTTCAGCTCTTCGCCGCCTCCAAGAAGACGGGGGTCTTGCAAATCACGACCGAGACTGACGTCGGCTCGATCTACCTCGAAGACGGCATGGTCCAGTTCGCCGTCGTGAACGGCGACGAATCGGTGCCGCCCGAGAAGGCCTTCTACCGTGTGCTCGTCTGGAACAAGGGCACCTTCGATCTTCTGCCCAAGGCAGAGAGGAGCTTCCCGACGGAGATCCAGAGCAGCGTCGAAGGCCTACTCATGGAGGGTATGCGCCAGCTCGACGAGATGCTCCGCCTTGGAGACGCACTGCCGCCGCTGCAATCGTTGATCAGCGTGGCGTCCCCCATGGGACAGCCGCTTCGCGACGCGACACCGGAAGAGCTCGACGTCATCGAGCTCGCCCTCCAGCACGACACCCTCGTCGACCTGATGAACCATGCCGGAAAACCCGATCCGGAAATCGCCGAAGTCGTCGTCGCTCTCCTCGAAAAAGGCTACCTAGTCGCCGACTGACCCAGCGATCCCCTCGACCGCTGATCCGCGACTCGCTCTCGCATGTGCATGACCGTAACCGCGACGCGCCAACTGTCGAGCTCCCGTTACTGCCGAAAATACCGGCGAAGCGCCTGGTACGCATTGGCAAGCGATTGGCTCAGCTCCTGCGCGGCCTCGTGGCGTTCAGGGTGCCCTTCGTGCTTCTCCGGGCTGTAGCGCTCGCGCAGCCGCCCGTAGGCGCGTTCGACTTCAGGCCAGGTAGCGCCAGGGCTGAGCTCGAGGTTCGCCAGGTACTGCTTCACGCGTCGCCAAGTGGGCTTCGACTCGTCCGGGGGCTGTTCGCCGCGGCGCCTCGCGCGCTCCTGCAGGAGCTCTTCATCGCTCAGGTCCGCGAGCTTTCGGCCTGAGGGCCCAAACCGCCCGTCGCTCAATCGCATCATGATCGCGGGGCGCCGTGCAAGGTCAACAGGCGCGCGAGTAGATCTTCGGAGTACTTGGTGAGCTCGGTGAAGGCGACGCCCATTCCGGGCGGGTCATCCTGTACGCGAACCACCTGGCCTAGTCCTTCGATGGTTGCGACGTCGTCCATGATCACCGTGAAAGTGAGTTGAACCTCTGTCCCAATCGGCAAGGGTTCTCTCGACCGAATGAAGACACCCGATCGCGATACGTTCGTGACGTACTCATGGACAAAAGCATCGAAAGATTCGAACTCTTTGTTGATCGTGACCCGCTTCTCGATGCGTTGGCCGTCGTCGTTGCTCATCGAAACGTCAGTCTCCCGTCAGGTCGAATTGCTCCAGATGATAGTCGTTTCGCGGGTTCAATTCGATACGTCGTTGAAAACGTCGCGCGGCCTCTGCTACCGAAGCCTTTTCCTCGCGATCGAGCATGTCGCAGACCGCTGGATGGGCACTGATGACGATTTTGTAGCCGGGCAGCGAGTCCCGCTCGCGCCGCATCTGTCGGAAAATTTCGTGACACACCGTCTCCTTCGACTGAAGGAGGCCGGTCCCATCGCAGAAGAAGCATGGTTCATATAGCGTTCGCCCAAGCGATTGTCGTGTCCGCTTTCGAGTCATTTCGACCAGGCCGAGCTCGCTGATTCGAATCGCGGTCGTTCTCGACTTGTCATCCTTGAGGGCGGCAAGAAGCGCTTTGAACACCTTCTCTCGATGGGCGTGCCGCTCCATGTCGATGAAGTCGAGCACAATCAAACCGCCGATGTTGCGGAATAAGAGCTGATACGCGATCTCGCGGACTGCCTCGAGGTTGGTCTGCAAGATCGTCTGTTCGACGTCGCGCCCTTTCCCGGTGAATCTCCCGGTATTGACGTCGATAGCCGTCAACGCCTCTGCCTGGTCGATTACGAGATGCCCACCTGATGGGAGCTGAACTCGGCGTGACAGCGCGCGGGTGATCTCCTCCTCGATTCCGTACTCGTCGAACAGCGGTTCGTATCCTTCGTAGAGTCGAACGTCGTTCGCACGTTCAGGAAGAAATAGTGTCAGGAAGTCCTTGAGCCGCCGGTATTCGTCACGGTCGTCGATGACGATCTCGCTGATATCCTCGGTGAATAGATCTCGCGCTGACTGAATCACCAGATCTGGCTCCTCGTGCACCAGCGCAGGCGCCTTCTTGACTGCGGCCCGGGCAGTCTGTGTCTGTTCCCAGAGCTGTACGAGGTACCCAATGTCGGCCTTGAGCTTCTTCTTGGTCAGGCCTTGAGCGAGTGTCCTCACGACCACGCCGCCATGCGGCGGCTTCACCGAGTCGATCACCTCTTTGAGCCTCCGCCGCTCTAGGTCGCTGCCAATGCGCTTCGACACGCCGACGTGGTCCACCGTAGGCATGAACACGACGTAGCGACCCGGAAGCGCAACGTGGCTCGTGACGCGAGCGCCCTTGGTGCCGATCGGCCCTTTGGAAACCTGCACCATGAGTTGCTGCCCCTCATTGAGAAGGTCGCGAATCGGTGTTTTCCTCGAGACGCGATTCATTCGCCCCGTGGAGGCGCTTTTCTTATCGCCGCCCTCGCTCTCCAATTCAGCGCCAGGCGCCGCCTGGAGATCCTCTACGTGGAGGAAAGCCGCGCGGTCGAGACCGATATCGATGAACGCCGCTTGCATGCCTGGCAGCACGCGCGTCACTCGGCCGAGGTAGATGTTGCCGACCGGGGAGCGGTGATGCCGCCGTTCGACGTAGAGCTCGCGGAGCACACCGTCCGCAATGAGACCAACGCGCGTTTCTCCAATATCGACGTTGATCAGAAGTGTGTTGTTCGCCATTGGTGTTTCCCTATTGAGCGTTCCTGGTGATCAGACGCGGTCGATCGGGCGGCTTGGGCCAAGGAGCGGTTCTGCACGAAGCGGCTGGCCCGTCGCGGCATAGAGTGCCGAACGCGCGGGACCGCCGTGGAGATTCCTCGGAAGGGTTAGTTCTTCTCGAAGATCTGCTCGATCTCGGCCTGCGTGTCTTCTTCGGTTTCGGAGCGCGCCACGGCGATCTCCTTCACGACTAGATTGCGCGCTGTCTCCAGCATCTTCTTCTCGCCAAACGACAGGGATTTGTCGACTTGGAGGCGATAGAGGTCACGCATGACTTCGGCTACGTCGAAAACCGAGCCAGTCTTGATTTTGTCCATGAAACCGCGGTATCGGCGGTTCCAGGTCTGATTGTCGAAGACGACGGGCTGCTCCTCGAGCAGGGAGAAGATCTCTTGGATGTCCGATTCGGAGATAGGCGGCCTGAGGCCGACCTTCTTCGCTTGAGCGACCGCCACTCGGATCCTGTCGTTGTTCTTCGCGTCGAGCGGCCTCAGCACGTAGAATTCCATCGTCGCTGTGCCGATTTTGCGTTCCTCGATCGAAACGACCTCGGTTACGCCCTGTTTGGGATAGATGGCTTTGTCGCCAACCTTGAATTCGTATGTTCCCGCTTGCATCGGGACTCCTTATATCGTCAAAAACATGCCCTTACGCCTGATTGCCAGGAGTCGGGTTGAACGGGCGCTGCGCAGTGTTTATTTCCCGCTTCAGCGTCGCACTTCGCGCGTCCCCGCCCTTTCGGTGCAGCTGAGCAATGGCCCAGCCGGGGGGAAATGTAGTCCGCGGCTGTATCTCGGTCAACGCGATCTCCAGCTCCGCCTGCGCCGCGCCGATCTCCCAACCTGGGTTGCGCTCCGCCGATCTCCCAACCTGGGTTGAGATCGCCGGTTGAGATCGCCGGGTTCAGATCGCCTGCGACACCAAGCTTTCCGAATTTTCTTCAGCTTTTCAACCTGACCTGATAATAAGCCGTTTATCAATGATTCCAATGACTTGAGGGCTGACGTTACAAAATATTTGGCTCAAATAGAGCAAAGTTATGTATAATTCATGTGCGCTTCCGCTTGACACGTGAAGTGACGTGACAATACGGTACGTGCACCTGCAATATTGACCCACCTTGGAGGAGGTCGAAATGGCGACTGCAAAGAAACGAACAAAGAAGGCTGCGAAGAAGCGGCCAGCAAAGAAGCGTGCGGCAAAGAAGCGCACAACGAAGAAGCGCACAACGAAGAAGCGCGCAACGAAGAAGCGCGCAACGAAGAAGCGTGCAACGAAGAAGCGTGCAACGAAGAAGCGTGCGGCAAAGAAGCGCGCAACGAAGAAGCGCGCAACGAAGAAGAAGGCTGCGAAGAAGCGGCCAGCAAAGAAGCGTGCGGCAAAAAAGCGCACAACCAAGAAGGCTGCACCAAAGAAGCGCGCAGCCAAAAAGCGCGTGGCTCGCAAGAAGAAATAGGCTTCTAGGCGGTCGACCTTCGGGTCTACCGAGGGGTCACCTCTGGTGATCCCTGGCCTAAGGCCCCGCCTTTCCGGGGCCTTCGCGCAGTCTGTCGTGGCGATCCCTCTTTCGTATGTGGGGGGTATTCGTCTGCTAACGCCGCAGCTCATCAGCTGGGGCGTTAGCTGTTTAAGGGAGTGCTTTCTTCTCGCTCCGGAGGAGCCGTTGCAGTCGTTCCGTCTCGATGCGCACGGCGATCACCTTCTCGTTGCCGAGGCCGACGGAGCCGACCGGGCTGCCTTTGCGTTTGTGCACGAAGCGTCGGGGCGTATAGAGGACGTCGACAATCGTCTCTCCGCGAAGGTCGCTGAAGTGTGCTGCCAGCGTCGCGGCGTCTACGAGCGTCTCCGGCGATACGGACTTTCCCTTGATGAGCGGTACGACGATATGCGCCCCGGTCACACCCCGCGCGTGTAGCCATAGATCGTGGGGCCGTGCATGCCGAAGGGTGAGCCGATCATTGTCGGCGGCGCTTCGGCCCACCAGCAACGGCGAGCCATCGACAGCGATGAACTCCCGATAGGGAAGGCGCTCGCCGGCCTGTCGGCGCTTTCGCGCCTCCTCTTTGGGGGCCGTGATCGGCACACCCAAAGCTTCGAGCTTCGTCGCCAGCTCCTCGGCTGTGTCGTCCTCGAGGCGGTCGCGCACTTCGATCAGTTCGTCGAGCTCCGCCGAGACCGCACTGAGCCGGTCCGGCGCCACTTCCGAACCCCGCTTGAATCGCTTCGACTTCTTGAACAGCTCCTGCGCAAGCTCCGTCGGCGACCGTCTCGGATCTAGCTCGATGCGAATTGCCCGTGGCTCGTCGTCCCAGGTCTGGGTCACGAAATAGGCTGCGCGTTCCGGAATTTCCGAGGCATGGGCCAGGATCAGGCTTGCCTTTTCGTGTAGCTCGTCGGCCTTTGCAGCGCGGTTCAAGTCACCGAGAATCGCATCGCGTTTCTTGGACAGACGCTTGATCTGAGTCGCGAGGAGCCGCTCGAGCTGTTGCTTTCGGATCGAGCGATGGGCCTGCAAGACGGCAAGTCCTTGGGCGCGAAGCTCGTGCAGACTCCTCGGTCGCAAGTGCTCCTGCTCCGAGGGTATAGAGGCCGGCGCACCGGGTGAGCGAAGCACGAGGGCTCCGTCTTCCTCGCAGAGCCACCACGCACCGTATGGCTTGCTTGGCGCCGCGATGAGGAAGCGATTCTTGCCGGCTCGACTCAGCGAAAGGCGAATCGCGCGCCCGCTCATGTCGACCGATTCCAGCCGTGAGCCCTCCACGTGGCGCCGAAGCTGAGTCACGGCCGGCCCTGCGCTCGCCCCTCGCGGCCGTTCGTCGACCACACCGAGCTCAAGTGATCCGGGCAGCGTTACGAGCACCAGGGCTTCGTTCCGGCCCTCGGTTCGGAACGAAAGGCTTAGTAGCCCGGGCTCGGGTTGGTCAACGCGGGCGATTCTCGCATTCCACGCGCTCACTCGCGCCCTTCGGACAGAGCTTGGAGAAGGCGCGCTTCACGAAACGATTGCGCCGACTCGATCGTGACGAAAGCGCGCGACGCGCCGGAGCCCCGAAGCTTGTCGAGGACATCGAGCAGATGTGCATGGGAAAACGAACGCCGGAGCCCTTCGGCACGCAACGAGGCGTACACGATCTCTAGATCTGGTGCCGGATCATCTGTCGGGTTGAAGGCGCCAAGAACCGAGAGCTTTCGCGCCATCGACTGCACCGCTTCATGCTCCCAAAGGCCCGCTGCTTGCCAGACCACGAGCCGGGCGTCCTTCCTCGGAATTCGCGCGAAGTATTCCCGGAGGCGCTCGCGGTCTCTCGCTCCGGTGGTCACTGCGGCGTTCGTCGCGACGACCAGCATCGATGCTTGCAAGGCGTCTGCGGCTTCGGAGAGCCATGCGAGGCCGGCGTCGAGCTCCTTGCTGGGTCTCAGGGGGCCAGTAGGCGATTGCCAGCATGCGTCCGGGGCACGAAGAGCCAGCTCGAATTCCTCGGGAAGCTTCTGACGCCACCTAGCCAAGGTGCCCGGTCTGGGGAGCGGGGCCTGCGGCGAAAGCTCCGCGAAGCGAAGCTCAGACCTGTACTTTCGCCCTGGGGGCCGCTCCAACAAGGTGCCTGCGAGAAGCTCCATCGGGGAGAGGGTAGTCGCAGCGAGGGCACAAGCAAAGCAGCGTCCCTGGCGGAAATTCCCAAGCGGAGCGGCGATTGACTAGGGGTGATTCGATGGCCTACAACTCCCGATAGGATTGGCGCCTAGCGGGGTCGGGCCAAGGGGGGAACGAGGGCATGGAGCAAGCTCGGAATTACGTCTGCACGGAGTGCGCCAGCGCGGTCCCGTCTGGACACAAGTTCTGCGGGGCCTGTGGGGCGGGCGTGCCATACGAAGCGCAAACACTCGAGACCAGATTTTTTGGGGCGCTGCAGATGCCGGGCAAGGCCCGCCTGATCGTCGTGCGCGGAGACGAAGCGATGGGCGAGGGTCTCAGCTATTTGCTGCAAGCGACTGAGCACACCGCCGGTCGAGAGGCGGACCAGATTCCGTTTCCGAGTGATACTTGGCTCAGCCCCAGGCACGCGAATTTCCTCTACCGAGGCGAGAAGCTCTTCGTGCGGGACGAAGGCAGCTTGAACGGCGTCTACATTCGAGTGCGGGGGTCTTGCGCGATCCAGGTCGGCGACCGCTTCATGTGCGGTCAGCAGCTATTCCGATTGGACGCGACGCCGAAAGACACGTCGGGGCCGGAGGCAGACCAGACCTATTTCTACTCTTCGCCGAGGCGACCCAGCGCCTTTCGTGTCACTCAGATTCTCGAAGGGGGCATGGATGGCATCGTCTGCTGTGCCCGCGAGCAGGCGGTTCGAATCGGTCGCGAGGAATGCGACATCAACTTCCCGGACGATGTGTACATGTCCGCCAGGCATGCCAGGATCGAGATGTCCGGGAATTCCCTCGAGCTGATCGACGAAGGCTCGCAAAATGGGACCTACATTCGTATTCGGGGCGAGAGAGAGCTCAACGACGGCGACTACCTGTTCTTGGGTAGAAACCTGCTTCGAGTGGAGGTGACCGCGTGATCGTCTGTTCCCGATGTAGCAAAGAGAACCAGGACCACTACAAGTTCTGTCTGGGTTGCGGAGCAGAGCTTCCACGCCAGTCGCTCAAGCCGCGTTCGCTCTCGACGCAGACTCCTCCCGGAGGCTCGTCCTCATCTGGGCGAGCGGCCAATGGCCCTCAGCCAATGGCCGCGCAGTCCGGAGCTCTTGCATCCCAGCTCGAAATGGACCCGACGCCGATGCAAGCGAGTCGACCAGAGCCCGTCCCAGAAGCAGATGCTGACTTCTTGCCGCCCGAGCTTGCGCCCTTGCATGGTCAGACTTCGCCCTGTCCCCATTGCGGTGCGCGAGTCCCCGAGAATTTCCGGTTCTGTCACGTGTGCGGGCAAGACCTCCAAGAGATCCACGATGAGGCCGCGGCCGGGGTGCCTGCTCATTCAGCGGCGGAGCGCGTCTCGGCGCCCGCCGTAGCGGAGGCTCCCCAGCCAGCGGGGACGCGGGCGCGGCTGGTGCTGATTCAGCCCGACGGCTCCGAAGGTGAAACGTTTTCCCTGTCGGCGGGTCCGACCCTGATCGGGCGGAGCAGCGGTGGGATCTTCGCGAACGACGCATACCTTTCGCCCGAGCACGCCGAGTTTCGCTTCGAGGGTGCTCAGCTCGTCGTCAAAGACATGGAAAGCCTAAATGGAGTCTACATTCGCATCGAGCCGGACGTCCCAATCGAGCTTTTCGACGGGAGCATCTTTCGGGTGGGGCAGGAGCTTCTGAGGTTCGACGCACCCACTGCGCCAGACCCAGCCGCCGACGGCACCCAGCACATGGGCAGCCCACACCGCGGCTACCTGGGTCGAATCTCATTGCTGATCGGCCGCGAGACGACGGGCAATAGCTATCCCGTTCCGCCTCAGGGCATCCATCTCGGCCGCGAGCGCGGCGACGTGGTGTTCCCCGAGGACGGCTACGTTTCAGGGCTTCACTGTCGTATCAACTCCGAGTTGGGGCATGTGTTCCTCACGGACGTCGGCAGCTCCAACGGCACCTTCGTTCGCGTTTCGAACGAGTCCTATGTGCCACGAGGCACCTTCGTCTTGATGGGGCAACAGCTGTTCCGGACGGAGTACTAGATCCGCTCTGCGGCGTGGTCGAGTCGGGAAGACAAGAAGTCCTCGAGGTGTTCGGCGATCAAATCCGGCTGTTCCACCGGCGCGGCGTGGCTGGCCGCTTCGATCACCTCGAGCTCCGCGTTTGGAATCGCGCCCGCCATCTCTTTCGCAAGTGCCATCGGCGTGAAGGTGTCGTGCTCTGCGGCTACGACGAGCGTCGGAATGTCGACCTCTGGGAGGAAGCCGCGCGCGTCGTGCCGGCCGGCATGCCAGAGCATCGGGAGAAACACCTCCGGGTCCATGAGGGAGGCGTGCTCCCAGTAGCGTTGGAAATCTTCCTCTTGGATGCGTTCGCCGTCGAGCTCGCGGCCGACACACGCCAGTCGAAACGCCATCGCAGCGGGTATGCGCCCCCAAACCGCACGAGCAATGCCCGGGAAGATTCTCATTCCCCGGATGAGCCCTGGCAATACCTGGTCGAGCAGATCGGTGCCGTGAAACGTCGAGGTGATCTGACCGAAGGTCCCACACATCAAGGCCAGGGCCGCAACGCCGTCAGGGTTCTGTCGGTAATACTCGAGAGCAACCTGAACGCCCATCGAGTGCGCTACTATCACCGGGTGCGCGACGTCGAGCGCGTCGCAGACTCGCTTCAGGTCGCCGGCAAGATCTTCGATCGACAGCCGCGCCGGGTCCGCAGGAGGCCCGCTCCGGCCATGGCCGCGGAAGTGGCAATGGACGACGCGATGCCTCTTGCCGAGTCGCGGTGCGAGATATCGCCAGGCAAACCCGTCGCAGCCTATTCCATCGGTGAGAACTACGGGAGGGTCACCCTCGCCAAGCACCTCGTAGAACAGGCGGGTGCCGTCCGCCGCTTCGACAAAGCCTTCACGGTCGTACTCCACGCTCTAGAAGCTTACTTCTTGACGGTGTCGTCCGGGCTGTCCGGGATATCATTCACGGAGGGCAGCTTGCGGATTTCGGGAAGGGCCATCTTCACGCAGCGTTGGACGATCCAGGAGAGCGAGCGATCCAACCTTGCGGATTCATGCTTGATGTCGTGTAGCATCGACTCTGGGAAATAGAGACTCTGCTTGCGCTTATCGGTCGTAGACATCGTGAGGAATCCTCCATGCGGACGCTGTACCATCTGGCGCACACGCCCCTCTCAAGTATCTGGTGGTCCTACCCAGGGATAGAAGCAGTGTCAATGACAAAGGTCTGAAGTCCATGTTCCGTCACGAAACCGGCCGCAAAATACTCCGCTTGCTCTGTGTCGGCACGCTGGTTGTAGGACTCCTTGCGGCTTTGGCATCCGATGTGCCGGCGCGGCGTAGTCCATTCGAGCCATTGTCGATTTTCGCACGCGCGCTAGCGTACATCGAAACGAGCTACGTGGAGCCAATCGATCAAGAGGCTCTAGTCTACGGCGCGATTCGAGGGCTAGCCGACTCGCTCGATCCGCACAGCGTGTTCCTCGATCCCAAGGAGTACGAGATCCTCAAGAGCGACGCCGAAGGACGTTTCGCGGGGGTTGGCGTCGAAGTTTCGACGCGCGAAGGCTGGTTGACGATTCTCTCCGTATTCGAGGGCGGCCCTGCAGCGAAAGCCGGGTTACGGCCCGGGGATCGATTCTTGAGCATCGAGGGCGAGGATGCTCGGGATCTTCGGCTGTATGACGCGGTTCGCCGGATTCGCGGAGAGCCCGGGACCTCGGTGAAGGTCAGCATCCGTCGTGTAGGGCAGGCGGTGGCGCTCGAGCGCACCCTCACACGGGCCTTCATCGATGTCGACCCCATCGACATGCAGGTGCTGGACGACGGCGTGGTCTATGTACGCATCAAGGCGTTTCAGGACGGCACCGCACGCCAGCTGAGCGAAGCACTCGACGAGGCGGTTATGAAGCTGCGCAAGCGGGGCGGCGTTCAGGGACTCCTGCTCGACCTCCGCGACAATGGTGGCGGCTTGCTCGAGGAGGCAGTCTGGGTAAGCGACGAATTCCTGGCGTCGGGTGTCATCGTGAGCACGCGAGGCCGCGGTGGAGAGACGATCAGTCAATACTCCGCGCGTCGCGCGGGCACTCGTCCAAAATGGCCAATGGTGGTCACGATCAACGAGAACACGGCGAGCGCATCTGAGATCGTCGCCGGTGCGCTGCGCGATCACAAGCGCGCCGTCCTGGTCGGTGTTCGAACGTTCGGTAAGGGCAGCGTACAGAACGTCTTCGAGCTTCCGGGCGGAAGCGCGCTCAAGCTGACGACGTATCGTTACTACGCACCGTCGGGCAACTCGATTCAGGCCGAGGGTATTTCCCCCGACTTGGTCGCGGAGCAACCGCGCGGCGACGACGACCCGGAACCACTCCGCGAGGAGGAGCTCGAAGGGCATCTTCCGGCGCAGTCGCATGGGGGTCGGGGGCGGGAGCAGCAGGCTACCGGTGGGCAGGCCCCCGAGGCGACGGGGGACGTGCCGGAAATCTTCTCCGAGGATTCTCAGGCTCAGCGCGCCTATACGGTCCTGAAGAGGGAGATTGGGAAGTAGACGGGCAGCGGCAGTGTCAGTCCCCGCGGTTTATCGGTCAGCGTTCTGTGACTTTCGTCTGAGCAGGCGAAAAGTAACGCCCGGGGTTTTGCCTTTCCGAGACTCGACCTCTACGAACGCCGAGAAGTCGCCCGGGAAATACGTCTCCCCCTGGACGTTTGCATCGATCGTGGTCACATGCAGCTCCGTCGCCATCGGCAGTGCCTCTTCGTACAAGCTCGCGCCACCGATGATGAAGGGGCAGGGATCGGTGGTTCTGGCTAGGGCGATGGCTTCATCGAGGCTCGTAGCTCGTTCGCAGCCGGGGAACTCTGCATCCCTCTGCCGGGTCACGACGATGTTGCGGCGCTTCGGCAGCGGGCGACCGATCGAGTCGTAGGTTTTCCGGCCCATGATGATCGCGTGGCCGCTGGTGGTCCTCTTGAAGTGCTCGAGATCTTCGGAAACGTGCCAAGGCAGCCCGCCTTCGTTTCCGATGACGCCATTGCGCGCCACCGCTACGATCAGCGCGAGCGGGGCCGGAGTGGCAAGGGCATCGGTCACACCGCCACCGGGGCTTTGATGGCGGCGTGCGGCAGGTAGTCCTTTAGTTGGAAGTGCTGGTAGCGAAAATCGAAGAGGCTACGCACCGATGGGTCGATGATCATCGTCGGCAGAGGACGAGGTCGACGGGAGAGCTGCAGCCGCGCTTGGTCGACGTGATTGCTGTAGAGATGGACGTCGCCGAAGGTATGAATGAAATCACCCGGCTCCAGATCGGACACCGAGGCGATCATCATGGTCAGGAGCGCGTAGCTGGCAATGTTGAATGGCACTCCCAAGAAGACATCAGCGCTGCGCTGATACAGCTGACAGCTCAACCGGCCTTCGCTCACGTAGAACTGAAAAAGCGTGTGACAAGGGGGGAGGGCGACGCGTTCGGCTTCCAATGGGTTCCAGCCCGAGATAATCAATCGCCGGCTGTCTGGGTTGTCGCGGATCTGTTCGAGCACGTAGCTCAGTTGGTCGAAGCCGTCGCTTTCGTAGCTGCCATCCGCTCGCTCGGTTGCGCCGAAGTTCCGCCATTGATGCCCGTACACCGGGCCGAGGTCTCCTTCCTTTCGGCCGAAGCGTGCGGTCTGCTCGGCGGTTGCCCATTCGTCCCAGATCGAAACCCCGACCTCTTGCAGGTGACTGACATGGGTTTGCCCGCTTACGAACCACAGGAGCTCGTGGATGATCGACTTGAGATGGACCTTCTTGGTCGTGAGAAGAGGAAAGCCATCACGAAGGTCGACTCGCAGCTGATAGCCAAAGAGGCTTCGTGTACCCGTTCCAGTACGGTCCTCGCGCGTGGCCCCGTTTTCAAGCACGTTCCGCAGCAGATCGAGATATGCCCTCATGGTCCTACTCTTCGGCCACCTCGATCGGTTCGCGCGGTTCATCGCGCCGGATCGAGTAGCGTACCAGAGCCCGAAGAATGTCGTTGCGCTCCAGGTCGCCAACCAAGCGCTTGATGTCTTCGTAGATTGAGGGGTCGGTCAGCAAGGCGCCGACGGTGCCCTTGCCCTCGCGCGCCTCTTTGGTGAGAAAGGCGATGTCGTCGCTGGCGTTTTGGAGGTTGTCCATGAAAGAATCGCCTAGCTCGCCGTAGATGAGCTGATTCACCGCGCCGTCCCCCTCGCGAACATCGGTCAGAATCGTGTTCAATTGACCGAAAGTGTCGCGGATGTTGCGAATCGCGTCCGCACCTTCCTTCCCATAAATCAGGGCGTGCGCGGTGCCTTCGTTCGTCTGGATGTCTCCGGTGATCTTGTTGAGGTTCTCGCCGAGCTCCGCGACTTGCTTTCCAGCCGCGCGGAGCTCCTTCACCGCGCCTTTCACGTCACGCCCGAGCTCTGGGTCGTTCATCAAGCGCGCGATGGTCCCCTCTCCGTTGGCGATTGCGCCGCTGGCCTTGGCGAGATTGCGCGCTGTCGCTTTCAGATCGTTCGAGAACTCTTGGTCGGAAAATGGGTCCGTCGCGAGCCGGAGGTTGCGCGCCGTTCCTTCAGCTTCAACCAGGGTGCGTTCCGCCAAGGCCATGATGCCCCCGCCGACCGAGACTGGGATCGGCTCATCGGGATTCCACTCGGGATAGTCGTCCGCGCCCACCGAGATCTCGATGATTCGGTCGCCGAGGAGGCCTTTGCTACCGATCGCGGCGAAGCTCGGCTTCGGACCTTCGCCGATCAGAGCGCTTCCTAGCTCACCTCGGATCAGGTGTGTCGCCTTGTCGATCACGCGGAAGTAGACTTCGATTCTGCCCGACTCGGCGATGGTCACGTCGGTGACGGAACCAACGTTCACGCCGGCCACCCGAACCGTGTTGCCTTTCTGAAGGCCGCCCACGTCTGCGAAGATGGCGTAGTACGTCGTCTTTGGCGAGAAGAGGTTCTCCTGTGCACCGATTGCGAAGGCAATGCTCCCGCCGATCACCAAGGCGACCAATACGAAAATGCCTACACGAAGGCGAGTGCCGGCGGTCGTCTTCATCTCTTGCCCAACGAAGCCCCTTACCCTGCACTCCTTAGCAGAGTTTCGGTGTCTTCGTCGACCGGAGCGTTGCCCTCGATGAAGTCGCGGACCTGAGGGTTATCCGAGGCCCGCAGCTCGTCCGGTGTGCCCGTGAAAATCACGACGCCCCCCTGGATCATGGCGATGCGGTCGCTGATCGCCAACGCCGTGTCCATGTCGTGCGTCACCACCACCGATGTCACGTCCAGGGTATCGTTCAGATATTCGATCAGGTCGGCGATGCGGGTCACGTTGATCGGATCGAGGCCGGTCGTCGGCTCGTCATACAGCAAGACCTGGGGCCGGATCGCCAGCGCTCTGGCCAGTGCGACTCGCTTCTTCATTCCAGCAGAGAGGTCCGCAGGCCACGTCTCCTCCGTGCCCGGCAGCCCCACGTAGGTCAACGACTCGCGGACTCGTTCGGAGATCTGTGTTTCGCTCATGGTGAGCTGCTCCCGCAATCCGTACGCCACGTTCTCTTTGGTGTTCAGCGAGTCGAAAAGGGCGCTTGCTTGGAAGAGCATCGCAACTCGCCGGCGGACCGAAGCATACTCGGCCTCGCTGATTCCGGAGATCTGTTGACCATGAAACAGGATGCTGCCGCCATCGACGCTCAGCAGACCAATCAGCATTTTCAGCATGACGCTCTTGCCCTGCCCAGAGCCGCCAATGATGGTGATGACTTCTCCCTCACGGATCTGGAGGTTCAGGTCACGATACACGACCTTGGGCCCGAACGCCTTCTTGACCCCTCGGAATTCGATGAGCGCCATCGGCCGAACTTTAGTTGGGCTTGTCGGGATCGTCGACTACTGTAAGCAACATGCGCCGCGGCTTTGGATGGGTCCTGGTCAGCGCTTGGATGCTGATACCTACCGCACTTTTGGGAGCTTGCACCGGACGGGCCGAGGCGGTGCGGGCCGCGCAGCCTTACCTAGCGAGCTTCGCCGATTTGCGCTTGCGGACGCTCAAGCTCCTTGAATTGCGCATCGACGTTGCACGAAAGCGTTTACTCGTGGCAGCCATGAACGGTGACGAGGAGTCGCTGCCGGACGAGCTGAAGCCGCTCCTCGAGCGCTTGCGTGCATCAGGGACCGTGATCAGCAAAGAGCAGCTCGACCACGGGGAAGAAGTCTTCTGGAGGATGCTAGACTTCACTTTCTCGCAGGACCCGAACGTGCTCCAGGCAGAAATTCTTTACGTGGAGAAGGACGGATCCGTATCGTTTCTTCGATATCCCCGGGAGAGCGAGCTGCCGGTCGGCGTGAAGTGGCACGGGTTACGCCAGAACCGAACGTTCGTAGGATTGAGCAATTGCGTGACCGTCGATGGGTCGGAGCCCTGCGTGATGTTGCAGCTGCAGTCGCTCGAGTATCCGGGCAGCGCGGGACTGACTGTCGCGTACCGCCGGACGCCGCTCGAGGTCACGGACGAGTCAGACTCAAGTCGATGATCTGATAGGGGATCGAACCGGAGCGGCCTTCGGTGTCGAAGCATCCAACTGCGATCAGGTCAGCGGTGCTGTGCTCGAAGCACAGCGCTGGGTCCTTGCCAAACTCCGACGCCAGCTCCGCGCGGTCGGTTCGCGAGAGCGGAACGGTCGAATCCTGCTCCGGCGCGGCGAGGGCCTGGAGCATTGTTTCGTCGAGCGCACAGGCCAGGTTTCGGCTCTCTGCGGGCATCGACGGGTGGAACCAGGGCAGGGCGTCCTCGCTGATCATGCCGTCTGCGCAGGTCTTCCGCGCGCCCTCGAGGGCGCCGGCGAGCACCACTCGCGAGATCCAGATCTGAGTGCCTTCGCCCTGTCGGAGGATGAATCGCAGGCCATAGGACTGCACCCAAAACGTGACGAGGCAGCAGGATAGGACCAAGACACCGAGGCATCCGAAACCGAGCCAGAGGCCGATATTTCGGGGAGGGGACTCTGCGGTCTCTTCCGTCATCGGAGCGGGAGTTACCACTGTTCTGCCGAGCTTGACAGCGGAGGCCCACGGGCCTAGCGTCCGGTCGCCCTGCTATGGCTTTTTCGCTTACGCCGGAACGCGAACAAGAGGTCGACGATATTTTGACCCGCTATCCCGAGCGTCGAGCGGCGCTCTTGCCCGTCCTGTGGCTCTGCCAACGACAGAACGGATGGGTTAGCCCCGATGTCGTCGAATACGTCGCGAAGCGCCTGGAGCTCTCGACTTCGATCGTCGAAGGGGTGGTCACCTTTTATACGATGTTCTTCGACGAACCGGTCGGGGAAAACGTGGTTTGGGTCTGCCGGACGCTTTCATGCGACCTCCGCGGGGGCAAAGCGATTCAGGAGCGCCTCGAGAGCAAGCTCGGCTGCGCTGCCGGCCACACCAGCTCGGACGGCAAGTTCACCCTGCTCAAGGCCGAGTGTCTGGCTGCCTGTGGTCAGGCCCCGATGGTACAGATCAACGACTACTATTACGAGAATCTCGATCTGGAGCTGCTCGACCGCATCATCGACGCACACGCCGCGAGAGGCGGAGAGGCCGCCGCTGCCGAGTTTTCCACGTTCGCAAGCTATCGTGCGCCGACTGATGGTGGAGGTCGCAGCGGTGGCAGCGTGAGCTCGGCGCCTCCGCCGCCGAGCAGGGAGGCCGTCCGCCTCGCCTCGCAACCCCCACCCCCGGCGGATGAGAAAGCTGACGAATCATGAGCCTGCCCACCAAGCCCTTGCTGACGGCGCGGTACGGCATTGCGGAGAGCTGGAAGCTGGCCAATGCGGAGCGCGCCGGCGCGTACCAGGTTGCGCGCCAAGCACTGACCAGCCGCAAGCCAGCAGACCTCAGGGCAGAGGTCAAGATGGCCAACATTCGCGGCCGCGGCGGCGCTGGTTTCCCTGCCGGCGTGAAATGGGGCTTCCTCAACAAGCAGGAGGGCGAGGAGATCTATCTCGTCGTCAACGCGGACGAGAGTGAGCCCGGTACCTTCAAAGACCGAAGCATCATGGATTTGGACCCCCATCGGCTCATCGAGGGGGCGATCATCTCCTGTTTCGCCATCGATGCGCACGTGGCCTACATCTACGTGCGGGGCGAGCTCGCGTTCTCCAGGAGGCGGCTGGAGGTTGCGATCGCCGAAGCGCGTGAGGCCGGCTACCTGGGCGAGCGGCCGTTTGGCATCGACTACGCGATCGATATCTACCTGCACTCCGGGGCCGGTGCGTACATCTGCGGCGAGGAGACCGCGCTCCTCAACTCGCTCGAAGGGCGTCGCGGCGAGCCACGGCTGAAGCCACCGTTCCCAGCGGTCAAAGGCGCGTTTGGCATGCCGACCATCGTCAACAACGTCGAGACGATCGCTGCAGTTCCCGACATCGTGCAAATGGGTGGCGAGGCTTGGGCCTCGCTGAGCAGGCTTCCGGGGGATGGCGGCGCCCGGATCTACGGCGTCAGTGGCCACGTAAACAACCCGGGTCTTTACGAAGCGCCGGTTGGAATCACCATGCGTGAGCTCATCTACGACTACGCCGGCGGCATGCTGGGCGATCGGCCACTCAAGGCGGTCATTCCGGGTGGCTCTTCGACACCTGTGCTCGATCCGCGACGCAAGGTGGACGCCCCGGACGAAAATCATCCATTGCACAAATGGCACGGCCAAAGCGAAATCGACGTGCCCATGGGCGTCGATACCTATCGCGCGCTCGGCACGATGCTCGGAACCTGCTGCGCCATCGTCATGGACGATACGGTCAACATGGTCGAGGCCTGCCGCAACCTGATGCGCTTCTACAAGCACGAGTCCTGCGGGCAGTGTACGCCCTGCCGCGAAGGAACCGGCTGGCTGGTCGATGTGCTCGACAACCTCTGCGCAGGCCGTGGCAAACCCGAGGATGTCGAGCTTCTGGTCGACATCTCGAACAACATGATGGGCAACACGATTTGTGCATTCGCCGACGGCACCGCCATGCCGATGCTCGGGATGGTCCAGAAGTTCCGTGAGGAGTTCATGGAGGTGGCGAAGCATGGTATTCTCGACGGTGTTCGGCACGACGCTAGTGTGCGCGCCATGGTCGAGGGGGGCGCGTGACCGATCCCGGGACCATTCTTTTCGTGACCACGTCGATTCTGGCAATGGCCGGTGGGCTGGCGACGATTTCATCACGACGTCCGTTGCGAGCGGCGATTGGTTTGCTCGTTCACATCGTCTCGCTCGCAGGGATGTTCCTCACGCTCCACGCGCAGCTCTTGGCAGCGCTTCAGCTCCTCGTGTACGCCGGGGCGATCGTCGTCCTGTTCGTCTTTGTCATCATGCTCATCGGTCCGGCTTCGGAGCTGGAAGCCATTCAGGGGCGCCTGGCCTCCCGCGCCCTGAGCATTGCAGCGACGGTCGCCATCGTCCTCGCTGTTTCGACCTCGGTTGCATACTTCGATGCCCCCTGGGGACTCGTCTCGGAGAACTTCGGAACGGTCGAGGGGCTCGGCACGGCGATCTACACCGAGGCCCTGGTCCCCTTCGAGGTGATTTCGATCACGCTCCTGGTAGCCATCATCGGCGCGATCGCGGTCGCGCGGAGCCGCACGGAGTAAGAGGCGATGGGAATCGGCACATATCTGGCGCTAGCCGCGGTCTTGTTTGGCATCGGCGCGACTGGGTTTTTGACCCGTCGCAACATGCTGATCCAGCTGATGTCGATCGAGCTGATGCTCAACTCGGTCAACGTCGTCTTGCTTGCTTTCAATCGCGTGTACCCAGGGAACCACGACGGGCAGGTCTTTGCCTTCTTTGTCATCGCGGTTGCGGCTGCCGAGGCGGCCGTCGGCTTGGCGATTCTCATCGCGTACTACCGCATCAAGAAGACGATCGACACCGACGACGCGACCCTGCTGAAGTATTGAACCCATGCACGACGAAGCCAGTCAGCAGATTCTGCTCCTTCTGATCATCCTGTTCCCTCTGGGCGGAGCGATCATCAACGGCCTGCTCGGGCGCTACATGCCCAAGGGTCTGGTCACCCTCGTTGGCGTAGGTTCGGTGGCAGTGTCGTTTGCGCTTGCCGTCACTGCATTCATCGAGCTCTACGGCCTCAGTGACCGCACCGAGCACGCCGCGCTCACATATCAATTCTACGAATGGTTCTCGCTGAAGCTCCCCGGTCGTAGTGTCGTTCCCGTCGACGTCCGTTTCCTGATGGACTCGTTGAGCGGCGTCATGACACTCGTGGTGACCGGCGTTGGCGGCCTCATCCATCTCTACAGCATCGGCTACATGGGTGACGACGACGGTTACCCCCGATTCATGAGCTTTCTGAACCTTTTCATGGCTTCGATGTTGATTCTGGTCCTCGCGAGCAGCGTCCCGGTCATGTTCGTTGGTTGGGAGGGCGTCGGCCTCTGCTCGTACCTCTTGATCGGCTTCTGGTACGAGAACCGCGTCTATGCCGCCGCCGGTCGTAAGGCGTTCGTCGTCAACCGCATTGGCGACTTCGGCGTCCTGATTGGTATGTTCGTCTTGCTGAGCGTGGCGGGCTCCTTCGAGTTTGCAGACATCAACCACGCCGCGATGACCGGCCATTTCCGGCATGACTATCCGGTTTCGATTTTTGGCGTGTCCCCGAGCGTTGCCACGGTCGCTTGCGTCTTCTTGTTCCTCGGGTGCACTGGCAAGAGCGCTCAGATTCCGCTGTACATCTGGCTTCCGGACGCCATGGCCGGCCCGACACCCGTCTCCGCGCTCATCCACGCCGCTACGATGGTGACTGCCGGCGTGTACCTCTGCTGCCGCTTGTCCCCGCTTTTCGTCACCTCGGACGTAGCAATGGCCATCATCGCGGTCACCGGCACACTGACGGCGTTGCTGGCGGCATCGATCGCAGTGGTCCAACGTGAGATGAAGAAGATCCTCGCCTACTCGACCGTGAGTCAGCTCGGCTTCATGTTCGCCGCGGTCGGCGTCGGCTTCTTCGCGGCGGGCTTCTTCCACGTCTTCACGCACGCCTTTTTCAAGGCCTGTCTCTTCCTCGGCGCTGGCTCGGTCATGCATGCCGTCCATGCCCATGGCGATGCCGACATCTTCAAGCTCGGGGGCCTGAAGAAGGTCTTGCCAATCACGCGCTGGACCTTCCTGGCGAGCTGCTTGGCAATCGCCGGCTTCCCGCTCACCAGCGGCTTCTTCTCGAAAGACGAGATCCTCCTCGGGGCGGCTGCCCAGATCTACCGCCCCGACGATGCGCTTCAACAGGCCGTCGGCTGGTTCACCCTCGTCGGCTTGACCTTGGCCGCCGTCATGACCGCCTTTTACATGTTCCGGCTCTACTTCCTCACCTTCACCGGCGAGTATCGGAGCGCCGACCAGTCGGGTGGCCATCCCTACGACGCACATCCGCACGAGTCGCCGCCCAGCATGACGATTCCGCTGGTCGTGCTCGCCATCGGCGCACTATTCGCCGGCTTCCTCGGGCTCCCGCACGTGATGCCCATCACCGGAGAGCATCTCCACAGCTGGTGGAGCCATTGGATGCACAGCTCCGTCGCCGGACGGCCGGTTCCCGAGGAGATGCACATCGTGAATCTCGCATCGGGCCTCGCCTTCGGGGCGATGGCCATCGGTATCAGCGCAGCCTGGCTCCTCTATCGCAACAAGAGCCGCGATGCGTTGGCAGAATGGATGCCTAAGCGCCTCTTCCAGCTTGCCTTCGACAAGTGGCGGGTGGACGAGCTCTACGCGACAGCGATCGTCAACCCGATCAAAAAGGTCGCCACGGTTGCGGGCCACGCGGACATGACTTTCGTCGACGCCATCATGACGAAGCTTCCAAGCTTCAACGTTCGTGAAGCGGGTCGTATCCTGGTCCGACTCCAGAACGGCGTCGTCCAATTGTACGGCGCGGTGATAATCGTTGGCGTCATCGCGCTGCTGGCCTTCTTTTGGGCCCCGCACTCGCACATCGAGGCTGCGTTTCAGGGTAGCAGCGTCGAGCTCACGACTCCGCCCGGGCTAGGCTACGAGTATCGCTGGGACGCCAACTCCGACGGCGAGTTCGAAACCCACTGGGCTCCGGCTCCTGAAACGAGCTTCGAGTATGCCCTAGACGACGTCCGCGGCACGGCCGTGTTCCTCAGCGATGCTGGTTCAGGCGTCGAACGGAGAATCGATGTGGGCGAAGACTGGGTGCCGCTCCCTATCGAATCGGTCACCTCCGCCGCGGACCTGTCGCCCAAGGACCGGGGTCTCGAGGTTCGGGTGGACGGTCCGGACCTGCTGATCCGCAAGCCGGCTTCCAAGGCCCCAGTCACCGGCGGGAAGGAGCTGCGCTTGCCCATGAGCAAGGGCGGTCGTCTCGGCCCCGTGCGGCTGTTCGCTAGGCCAATCGTCGAAGCGACCGTCGAGGTTCGCAACGCCTTTGGCAATCGGCGTCGCGCGACCAAGAAGATCACATTGCCGTTCTGGATCGAGCGGCCTCCCTCTCACGCAAGCTTGACTCCAGTCAGCTCCGAGGTGAGCCCGTGACGACGCACTTACTCAGTTGGCTTCTCGCCATTCCCGCGATCAGCGCCGTCGTCGTGCTTCTGCTGCCTAGAACGTGGGAAACCGGGATCAAGCGCTTCTCGATTGGCGCGATGTTGGTCGAGCTCATCGTCAGCCTTCGCTTGATTCTCGCGGACTACTCTGAAGCCGGATATCGCTTCATCGAACAGATGCCTTGGATCGAGTCGTTTGGAATTTCGTACAAAGTCGGCGTCGACGGCATCTCGCTCTGGCTGGTGATCCTCACGACTTTGCTCTCGCCGATTGCGCTCTATGCATCTTGGGGGAGCGTCACGAGCCGCATCAAAGAGTACGCCTTTTCGTTCTTGCTCCTCGAGCTGGGCATGCTTGGTGCGTTCCTCGCGCTCGACCTCTTCCTGTTTTACGTCTTCTGGGAGCTGATGCTGGTGCCGATGTACCTGATCATCGGCGTCTGGGGCGGGAAGGATCGCGTCTACGCGGCGGTGAAGTTCTTCATCTACACGATGGCTGGTAGCCTACTCATGCTGGTCGCCATCCTCTACCTGACCGCGAGCTACAGGGAGCTCGCCGGGCACTACAGCTTCGACCTCCAAGAGCTCTCCACCTTGGTCCTGCCGGCGATGCCTCAGTACCTCCTGTTCTCGGCGTTCGCGTTGGCGTTCGCGATCAAGGTTCCGATGTTCCCGTTTCACACTTGGTTGCCCGATGCGCACGTTCAGGCTCCAACTGGAGGCTCGGTCATCCTCGCAGCCGTTCTCCTGAAGCTCGGCATCTACGGTTTCATCCGGTTCGCGATGCCCATGTTCCCG
Organism: uncultured delta proteobacterium; assembly: GCA_963699755.1. Classification (GTDB taxonomy): domain Bacteria; phylum Myxococcota_A; class Polyangia; order Polyangiales; family Houyiibacteriaceae; genus SG8-38. Next base: position 260,476 of record CAVOVB010000005.1, on the reverse strand, counting down.
GTGGCGAGCCAGGTCATCGGCCCGGTGCTAGCCGGTCTCGGCGTCGTCGGCATCATTTACGGCGCGTATGCTGCCTGGGTGCAGCGCGATCTGAAGAAACTCGTGGCGTATAGCTCGGTCAGCCATATGGGCTTCATTTTGCTCGGCCTCTTCGCGATGAACCGGAACGGCATCTCGGGCGCCGTGCTGCAGATGATCAACCACGGCATCTCGACCGGCGCGCTCTTCCTCTTGGTCGGCGCGATCTACGATCGCCGGCACTCCCGTTTGCTCGACGATTTCGGCGGGCTGGCGAAGGTGATGCCCATATACACCTTGGTCTTCGTGATCATCACGATGAGCTCGATCGGGCTCCCGGGCACGAACGGCTTCGTCGGCGAGTTCATGATTCTTGCGGGTTCGTTCTTCTCCCGCTCGTCGATCGGCTTTGGCTCGTCCTGGTTCGTCATGACGCTCCTCGCCGCCACCGGCGTCATCTTCGCGGCCGTGTACATGTTACACGCGGTGCTGCGCATCTTCTGGGGCAAAGTGGTGCACAGCGAAAACGAGTCGCTCAGCGATCTCAATCGACGGGAGGTCGTATCCCTTCTGCCGCTCCTTTTGATGGTTTTTTGGATCGGTCTCTACCCGAAGTTCTTCCTCGACAAGATGAACCCCGCGGTGGACGCCTTCGTGGCCGACTTCACCGTTCGGTACGAGGAAGGCCGCAGGACCACCGAACCCCGTCTGGTCGACCTCGACATGCTGAAGCGTCAGGCGGAAAGCGCGCTTGCCATTGCGCCGCCAATGGACGAGGAGGCGAATCGATGACTGCGGGTGCCCTCGTCGGAGTGTCGCCTCTGCTTTTGCTCGTCGGCGCAGGGCTCGCGCTCATGATCCTCGATGCCTTTAGCTCGGAGCGCTCCGAGCTCGCTCTGGTCACGGCGGCTTCGCTGTTTGCCGGAGCTGCCCTCGCAGGCTCCATGCTCGTCGGCGGTGATGTTCCGGCTGCCCCGGAGCTCGTGACCCGGTACCTCGCAGTCGACCGGCTCGGCCTGTTCTTCGACGTCGTCATTTGTGTTGGAGCCGGCCTCTCCACGCTGCTCGCGGGTGGCTATTTGCGCGAGCACGGTTTCGAGAGAGGCGAGTTCTACGTGCTCATGGTCTTCACTGCCTTCGGCGCCATGGTGCTCGCTCGCGCAGTCGATTTGCTGAGCATCTTCCTCGGCCTCGAGACGATGTCCCTCGGGGCCTACGCCTTGGTCGCCTACCGCCGGACCAGCGCTCGCGCGGTCGAAGGCGCGGTGAAGTACTTCCTTCTCGGTTCCTTTGCGGCTGCGATTCTGCTCTTTGGCAGCGCCTTACTCTATGGCGCCACCGGTCACACCGACCTGGCTGGCATCCGGGAGGTCGTCTCCGCTGGGGACGCCGATGCGGCGCTCACCGTGCTCGCTCTGGTTCTGCTGATCACCGGCTTGGCGTTCAAGCTCGGCGCGGTGCCCTTCCACATGTGGGTGCCAGATTCCTACGAGGGTGCCGCCACACCGGTCACCACCTTCATGTCCGTGAGCGTCAAAGCGGCCGCCGTAGCGGTCCTGGTTCGCGTACTGGTTGGCGCATTTGGCGACCCGGCCAGCATGGGCCTCTATACGGGCTGGACGCCAGTCATCGTGCTCCTTGCGATCGCGACGATGGTCTTCGGCAACCTCGCGGCGCTCGTCCAAAGCAGCGTCAAGCGCATGTTGGCTTACTCCTCGATCGCTCACGCGGGGTACATTCTCGTCGGCCTCGCGGCGGCTTACCAGGTCGGCTCGTTTGCTGTGAGCTCGGTGCTCTTCTACATTGCGGCGTACACCGTCTCGAACGTGCTCGCCTTCGGGTCGCTGATCTTGATGGGCTCCAAGGGCAAGGAAGCTGTGAGCTATGATGACCTCGCCGGCGCGGGCCGCCGGCATCCAATCGCCGCGTTCCCCTTCGTCATCGGCGTTCTTTCGTTGCTCGGGATGCCGCCCACCGCCGGCTTTTTCGCTAAGTACTACGTCTTCAGCGCCGCCGTGCAGGCCGGTGGGCCCATGGTCTGGCTGGCGGTTCTCGGCGTCCTCGCGAGCGCGGTTGGCGCCTATTACTATCTCAAGGTCATCGTGTACCTGTACATGCGAGAGCCGGAAGAGGGCCAGCCCATCGCCGTTCCCATGCAGTCGATCTACGTCGTCGCCGCGCTGGTCTTGGCCGGATACTACGTGGTGAAGATGGGTGTGACGCCGGGCCGCTATCTCGACTGGGCGGTTTCGGCGGCTTCGAGCTTCATCAGTTAGCCGGCGCTCGCGCGGCCTAGGCGGTCGCCCGGGCGAACGAGCAGCCGACGCGGACGCTCCTCAGGGAGCGCACGGAACGCGCGCTGCCAGTCGGAGAAGCGGCCTCCCGCGTGAACCGCATCCAGCACCGCACGGCCTTCAGCACGTCCCCCCTGGGCCAGCACGTATTCCACCCAGGCCCAGCGGGCGCTGGTGGCGCGAAGGTCCACGCGGCCTCGAACCCCGCGACGAAGCCGACGAAGCCGCGCCTCGATCAGGGGCATGCCCGCAAATGGTGCGCCGTCGAGCGGGGTGTTCCGTTTCGCGACGAAGGGCGCCACGCCGAGCGAGAGTGGGATCAGCGAGGACAGCTCTCTAGAGAACGCGATCAGCTCATCGATGTCCTCATCTGTCTCGTCGGGGAGACCAACCATCACGTAGAGCTTCAAGCGCTTCATGCCGTGACGACGCGCGAGCCTCGCGGCTTGCCGGAGCTGCTCCGCGCTGGTCTTGCGCTGAATGACGTCGCGCATGCGTTGGCTGGCTCCATCGCTCGCCGTGGTGAGCACTCGATGGCCGCCTCTGCGAAGTGCGGCGACGAGCTCGTCGTTCAAGCGATCCGCTCGCAGCGAGGATAGGCCGACCTCTCGTCCAGAGTCCGCGAGGGCATTGACCAAATCGGTGATCTGCGGGTGGTCCGTCGTTGCGGCGCCGACGAGGCCGACGCGTTTTGCCTGATCCGGGATCAACGACAAAATGCGGTCCATTTTCACGATCCGCATGCCGTCATTCGTGGAACGGCGCATCACGCAGTAAGTGCAGCCACGATGGCAGCCGCGCTCTGGCTCGATGAGGAACATGTTCCGAAGCTCGGTGTGTGGCGTGATGATCTGCGAGTACGCGGGAAGCGTGGCGCTGTCGGCCTTGTCGATCGCTGGGAGGGCGTCGCCATGCACGCGCGGCACGAAAACGTGAGCGTGAGCGCTCAGGCTGCCAATCGCGCTGTCCTTGGAATCCGATCCGAAAATCACATCGAGGACGGCGTGCACCGACTGGTCTGCTTCGCCCATGACGATTGCGTCGACGAAAGGAGCGAGCGGAAGTGGATTGCTGAACGTCAGCGGCCCGCCCGCGAGGATGAACGGATGCTGCGCACTACGGTCCTCCGCCAAGGGCGGGATGCCGGCCAGCTCCATACATTGAACCAGGCCGGCCAACTCGGTCTCATAGGCCACCGAGACCGCGATGACCGGGTAGTCGGAGACCGGGCGCAGCTTCTCATAGGTGACGAGGGGGCTGTGCGCTCCCTTCCAGGCTTCGAGGTCATCGGGCAGAAACGCCCGGTGCGCGGCCCGTCCTTCTGTCTCGTTGATCGAGCGGTAGATGGTCTGATAGCCGAGTGACGACATTCCTACGCGGTACGGGCTCGGATAGAGCAGGGCGACCGCTTCCGGAGCGTCCTTGTCGATCGTGCCGATCTCGTCGCGCATCTGCCCGAGGATCTCGCCCTTGAGGTCACTCATTCCGCTAGCCTAAGGCTGGTCGCGCGCTTAGTCGACGGCGCTTCCTACGCGAGACCAGCGAATGCGTTCCGGCAGGGAGTCTCGCGTGTTCTTCCACGACATGTAGATGAACAAAGACTTGCCCTTGATGCGTGAGTTCGGGACCGCGCCGATCAAGGGGTTGCGGCTGTCGTTGGAGCTGTCTCTGTGATCGCCGAGTACGTAGACATGGCCTTCGGGCACCTTGAGCGGAAGGCGGTCGAGCGGAAAGTCGTGCTTCGAGTGGCTGATCCTGTGCGGATCGCCGTCGAGAGTCTCTTGGTAGACCCTGCAGGTCGGGTCGAGGTTCTTCTGTTCCTCGAGCGAGCAGGGGCCGACGTCGACGGTCTGCAGCACCTCGCCGTTGCGAAAGATCTTGCCGTCGCGAATCAGAATCTCGTCCCCGCCGACGCCAATGACGCGCTTCACGATGTCCTCATTGTCAGCAGGGCTGTGCAGGATGATCACGTCACCAGGGTCCGGACCGCCCCAGTTTACCGCCGCTTGGTTTGTGAAGGGGAGGAAGAGGCCAAACGGGTACTTCGCGACGACGACCCGGTCCCCGTCGAGCAAAGTGGGCTCCATCGAGGGGCCGTCGATGGCAAAGGCTTCGAACAGGGTGATTCTGATGAATAGAGCCAACAAGAGCGCGCCGCCGATCGTTAGGAGATTCGCCTTCCAGCCCTCGTGCTTCCTCGCCCCCTCCGAAGCTGCTTTGTTTCTTTGTTTGCTCATTCGTGCGGGACTAGCGACAAGCAGCGCGGGCAGGGCACTTCGCTGGCGCGGACGCTAGTCTGCGGGTAGGCATGCGTCAAGCGAGCCCATGACGACCCTCTGCATCGACACCGCAACCGAGTACGGAACCGTCGTCGTCGTTCGCGAAGACGGCAGATTCACCTCTGCGCGTTGGCGCTCACAAGGTCGCCACGGGGAGAACCTTTTCGGCCACATCGAATCGGCAATGGCGGAAGCCGCGGTCTCTCGCGAGGAGCTTTCTCTCATTGGTGTCGACATCGGGCCCGGCAGATTTACGAGCTTGCGCGTGGGCCTCGGGACCGCGAAAGGGCTGGCCTTCGGGCTTGGGCTGCCGATCGTCGGACTGAGCTCCCTCCGTCTGCTCGCCAGGGCGATTGAAGGCGAGGAAGTCAGGGTTCGCGTGCCCGTGATGAGGGGATATCGAGGGGATGTGTTCTCGGCGGCATACCTGTTTGGCGGGGCCGTGGTCGAGGAGCTCGCGGCTCCAGTCTTTGGACCGCCGGAGCTCGTCTTCCAGCAAATCCGAGATCGCCTAGGCGACCGTCCGGTCTCCGTCGGTGGCGAAGGGGTCCGTCCTCATGCCGAGCTCCTCGAGAGCATCCTCTGCGTGCAGCTCGACGAGGTGCAGATGAGCCTCCACGCACCGACGCCAAAGGCGATCGCAGCCGAAGTGCAGTACAGCTTCCGTATCAGTGGCCCATCTGACCTAGACACGCTCGAGCCCGACTACCTTCGCCCAAGCGACGCTAAGCTCCCCGACCAAGCGCAGAAAATCGGAGCTTCGCGCTAGCCGCGGTGCGCGGCGATCGCCTCGCGATAGGCTCGCTCGTAGAGTCGGGTCGTGCGCTCCCAGGAGTGGTCTAGACACATCACTCTGCTCTGCAGCTCGCCGAAGGCCTTGTTGTTCGCGAACGCCGCTGCCGCCCGTTGCAGCGCTGCGAGCAGCGACCTCGTGGTCGGCTCGTCGTAGAGAAGGCCCGAGCCCGTCTTGAGAGAGGCTTCGCAGTCGACCACCTCGTCGGCCAGGCCGCCGTCACGGTGGACGATCGGCAAAGCGCCATAGCGCTGCGCCAGCATCTGGATGTTGTCTGAAGGCGCTTCGCTACCAGGCACCACGATGAAGTCGCTCGCTCCAATCAGCACGTGCCGAAACGCTTCGTCGTTGCCCGTCTTGATCTGGATGCGGTCCGGCCACTGGTCCCAAAGCTCTTCGTAGATCGCGACCAGCTCGCCGTCGCCTTCGAGTTGCACCACGAGTTGGACGTCGTTGCGCAAGAAATCAGGCCCGATTTTGGCGAGCAGAGCCATGCCTTCGTCGTCCACATGCCCAATAGCACCAAACAGCGGCACATCGTTTCGCACGGGTAGGGTCAGGTCGTGCTGGAGCTCGGCTTTGCACTTGTCCTTCCCGTCCATGTCGAACGGATCGAATCGGGCGGGGAGATGCCCGTCGGTTGCTGGGTTCCAGAATGCGGGGTCGATCCCGTGACGCACGCCCGTCAGCTTGGGTCCGATTTCGCGGAACACCTCGCTCAATCGGTTTTCACTGTCAGGGCGTTGCAGTCGATGCGCATAGTTGGGGGAGAGGGTCGTGACGCGATCGGCGCTCAGGAGACCAGCTTTCAAGACCGAGATGCCGTCGTCGTCACGGGCTAGCTCGCCGAGCCCGAGCCAGTCGGCATCGGCCGAATCGAAGCGACCTTGTTCGGTGGCGTCGTAGACCGTCAATACCGTCGGTAGGTCGGGAAGCTCCGCCCGCAGCCGTGCGATGACCGCGCCGGCGGCCCAGCCGTGACCGTGAACGATGTCATAGCTGTCCGCGCTCTGCCGAATTAGCTCAGTGGCTGCGACCGCAAAGACGCCCACCCTCGATGCGTCGAGCTGCTCTCCCTCGCCGCTGAGTGAATCCGCTGACAAGAGGATCTCTTCGTTGCCAATGAAGGTCAAGCCCACGCCGTCCGGGTTGCGCCCGGTGTACAGCTCGCAGGACCACGATCTTCCCCCGAGCTCGAGCTCGAGCTTGGTGAGACGGCGAGCGAGGGCGAGCTTCACGGTGTCGATGTGACCGTAGAGCGGAGACAGGAGGTCGACCGCGTGGTCCGCGCGACGCATCACTTTGGCCAAGGTGACCACGTCCTGTGCGTCTCGAGTCGAGGTGAACGCTTGAGGGGCGATGAAGAGAATTCGCAAAGTGCTGGACCATAGCGACTGTTGGCCCCGACGGCCATGTGTAAAACCAGCTTGCTTCGCGACTCGCTTGGTACAGGATTAGCCTGCCATGGCCGAGCGCGATAAAATTGCGGTTACTGGGGCTTCAGGGCTCGTCGGCAGCGAGCTCGTGCCGACACTTCGGCGCAGCGGCTACGAGGTCGTCTGCTTGGTGAGGCGCGCACCGAGGACGGACCGCGAGGTTCGTTGGGATCCCGAAGGCGGAACAATCGACCGTGAAGGCCTCGGTGGCGTGACCGGGGCGATTCACCTTGCCGGCGACAATGTTGCATCTGGTCGCTGGACCGAAGCGAAGAAGGCGCGAATTCGCGATAGCCGGGTGCGTGGAACGGCCCTGCTCGCGAAGGCCCTCGCGGAGCTTTCGCCGAAACCGCGGGTCTTGGTTTCGGCATCGGCAATCGGGTACTACGGCGACCGTGGCGACGAGGTGCTCGACGAGACCGCTACCCAGGGCTCGGGATTTCTGGCGTCCGTCTGTGGCGAATGGGAAGCCGCTGCCGGGCCGGCCCGCGAAGCCGGAATCCGCGTCGTGCATCCACGTATCGGCATCGTGCTTTCGGCCGAGGGTGGGGCGCTCGCCAAAATGAAGTTCCCGTTCTTACTCGGCGTCGGCGGGCGCATTGGCGACGGAAGCCAGTACATGAGCTGGATCAGCTTGGAAGACTTGGTCTCGGCCCTGATCTTTGCCTTGGAGCGCGACGAGCTCGAAGGCCCAGTCAACTTCGTCTCGCCCACGCCGGTCAGCAACGCTGACTTCACCGCTACCCTGGGCCGTGTTCTCAAGCGTCCGACCTTTTTCCCGGTCCCGAAGTTCGCACTCCGGTTCGGCCTTGGCACGGACATGGCGGACGAGATGCTTCTCGCCGGGTCGCGCGTCGTTCCGGCCTCGCTTCACTCACACGGTTTTCGCTGGAAGGACACGAGCCTCGAGCCCACGCTTCGTTCGCTCCTCTAGCTCCGCCCAACGCCCGGACGGCTAGACGAGCGAGTCCTGGTCGAGCTCGATGAGGGTGATTTCCGCGGGCGCCGCGATGCGCATGGGAGGCCCCCAATAGCCGGTGCCCGAGCTGACGTAGATCTGGGAGTCGCCTCGGCGATGCAGGCCCGAGACAAACGGCTGCACGAGGCGAGTGAGAAAGCCGAAAGGAAAAATCTGGCCGCCGTGCGTGTGTCCGGAAATTTGAAGGTCCACTCCATGTGCGCAGGCCTCGCCGAAATGTACCGGCTGGTGCGCCAAGAGGACGATCGGCTTGCTAGCGTCGCGCCCGGCCATCGCCCGCTCAATGTCCGAGCCGTGACCGTTCCCAAACCGATGCGCGGTCCAGTCGTCGACGCCGGCCAGGTGGATGGCCTCTCCGTTCATCGTGAGCTCCACGTGCTCGTTCCGAAGGGCTTTGATCCCGATGCCTCGCAGGAACGCCAACCAGGAGTCCGCGCCGGAATAGTATTCGTGGTTTCCAGTGACGAAATAGGTCCCGAGCTTCGCGCGAATCTCGCCGAGGGGGGCCACCGCGGGGCCCAGGTCTTCGACCGAGCCGTCGATCAGATCGCCGGTAATCGCCACGATGTCTGGCTCGAGCGCGTTGACCTTGCGAACGACGTCTTCGACGAAATCGCGACCGATCGTGAGGCCAACGTGCATGTCGGTGAGCTGAACGAGACGAAGCCCGTTGAGAGCGCCGGGCAGCTTCCGGAGCCGGACGGCGACGCGCTTCACTTCGACTGGCCGAATCGCGGACCAAACGCCCCAGCCGGACAGGGCGAGCCCGAACGCGCCCACGCCACCTGCGAGCAACTGAGCGAGGAACTCACGTCGCCCGCCGTCGACCGCGGCGATGCTCGCGTACTTGACCCAGCTCCAACGCGCGAGCTCGCCACCCCAGAGCAGGACGAGCAATAGGAACATAGAGCCCATCCAGACGTAGCCAACCCAGGAGATCGGAAGTGCGAGATTACGTGGCAGGGTGCGCCACGCCAACATCGATGCCGGAATCGACAGCGCGAGGAGAACGAGCGCGATCGTGGCAACGGGGCGCCAGGGCGGGGGCCACATCGGGTCGCGGATCAGGCGAGCCCAAAGGTAGTAGTGGGTTCCGATCGTCAGGCCGGAGATGACGCCCAGGAAAATGAGGATGCGACCGAGCGACATGGCAGGCTTACTAGGAGCGCATAAGGATCACGGCCTCGAGCGTCAAGTCGCTGCTTGGCCCGGGGTCGAAGGGTCGGGCGAATCGTAGCGCTTCCGGCTCTCTTCGAGATCTTCGAGGAGGCGACCCCGAACCTCTGGGTGCATCAGGGCAACGATTCGCGCCGCCAGGAAGGCTGCGTTCTTCGCGCCGTCGATCCCGACTGTGGCGACTGGAACGCCAGGGGGCATTTGGACCGTGGCCAGCAGGGCGTCCATACCCTGAAGCGCCCCAGCGGCGATCGGAACGCCGATGACGGGCCGAGTTGTGTGAGCGGCGACCACTCCGGCGAGGTGGGCGGCCATTCCTGCACAGGCGATGAAGACTTCGACGCCGAGCTTCTCAGCAGCTGCAATGTACTGAGCTGTCTGCTGCGGCGTCCGGTGCGCGGATAGAACGCGCACGTCGCTAGGGATGCCGAGGCCGTCGAGAACGTCGCGACCCTTGAGAACGACCGGAAGGTCGCTCGGGCTACCCGTCAATATTGCGACGACCGGGGTATCGTTCTTACTTAGCTCGTTGCTCGTCACCTTGCCTCCTTGGAGCCCTCGCTTTTAGCGCAAAGCGACCGCAGCGTCACCCGCCAGGGCGGGGGCGGAAAAGTCCCCTGTTGGGCCTTTACGATTTCGGCCGGCTGACCTAGAACCGTCCGCGTCATGACGAAAATATCGAACAATCTCGGTCGGAACCTCCTCTCAGCGAGCTTGTTGGCGGCGGGGCTGCTCCATCTTTCCCCACGGACGGTCGCAGCCGAAGAGCCGCCCGCGCAAGAACTGGCAGCGGAAGCGGGATCCTCCGGCGAGGCGATCGTCGAAGCTCAACCTGACGGGACGGCCCCAGAGCTCATCACCGAGCCTAGTGGCGTTCCGGCGGCGCCGATGGACGCGAACAATGCAATTGATTCGGTGAAGGCGAGCATGGCGACGATCGAACGTGAGGCCGCAGCCGGCGTCGGAAACCGCTACGTCATCCAGTTTGGCGACACCTTCGATTGGCTCCAGCTGGTTTCGGGCGAATGGATCAAGGGAAACATCGAGCGAATGCGCCAAGACAAGATGGAGTTCGACAGCGACAAGCTCGACATGTTGAAGCTCGACTTCGCGGACGTCGCGCTCGTGCACTCGCCGCAAGTCAACACCTACGTCTTCGATGATCGGGTTTCAGCGACCGGTCGCGCAGTCATCACCCAGGACACGGTCATCGTCGAGACCGACGATGGGACCAAGACCTTTCCAAGAAGCGAGCTCGGTTCGATTGTCGAGGGCCAAGAGGAGAGGGACTGGTGGTCGATGAAGCTCCGGTTCGGACTCACGCTGAACAAGGGAAATACCGACCAGCTGACCTACGACATCAAGTTCAACACCCACCGCGAAGATGAAATGACGCTTCTCGACTTGAACTACAACACGACGTTTGGTCGAACCGGAGGCACCCAAAACGTGAATCGACACTTGGGCCAGTTCCTCTTCAACGTGTTTCTCGGAAGCCGTTGGTGGGTTACTCCGGCTTTTGGTCAGCTCTTCAACGACCGATTCCAGAACATCAAATTCCGAGCCACGCCCGCAGCGGGCGCAGGCGTTCACATCATCGATGCGCCTAAGGCGACGTGGGATTTCGCCACCGGCTTGGGTTACCAGTTTCTCAGGTACAAGGATGCGTCCGAGCTGACATCCGGAAAAAACCCCCAGAACGATGGCTTCGTTCCCCTCTTCACGTACGCAGACTTCGACATCACGGGCGACATCGACCTCACCCTGAGCTGGCTCACCAACCTGGTGTTCACCACGATCGGCAATACCAACCACACCGGTCAAGCCGACCTCGCAATCGAGCTGACCAAGGTGATCGATCTCGACATCGCATTTCTCTACTTGCGAACCGAGCAGCCAGGGCCGCCTCCGGACCCCTTGGGGCCCGCGATCAAGAAAAACGACTACCAGCTCGTCGTCGGCATCAGCCTCGAGCTCGGCTAGGGCTCCTCGTCGGCGGCTTCATCTTCTTCCTTCAGCTCCTTGTGTGCGAGGATCTCGGCTTCGAGCTCGGAGCGCCGGGCGTCGAGCTCGTTGATCCGTGCCCGCGAGGTTTCCGGGTCGACCTCCTCGAGCTCCTTCTTCTTGAGCTTTTCGAGCTCCGCAAGGACATCTTTGAGCTGCTCCTCCGCCCTGCCTTCTTTCTCAGCGATCTCGGCCTTGTCGAACATGCGCTCCTCGGGACGGGATTCCTCGTCGGCGGCTGGGGGCTTGGTCGCGTGCTCCACTTTGGGAATGAACCGCTGCTCCAGTTTGAGCTGGCGCTGATTCATGAAGGTCGGCGATACGATCTCGATGCCGGCCTGATGAAGCGAATCCAGCATGTTCTCGCGGAGCGCGGACTCTGCGCTGATCAAAAACTTCACGTCTTGCAGGAACCCCGCTGCCTGATAGGTAATCGAGAAGTCGCCGAGCTCGAGGACGAACAGGAATGGATCGGTGAGGCCAGCATGCTCCGCCGCTTCGACCAAACAGCTTTCGACCTTTTCGCGTGGCACGTCGTAGCCGAGCGAAACCGTCGCCGCGATGAACGTGCCGGATGTGCGCACCACTGTGACTGGGTTGTTGACCAGGTAGAGGTTCGGGAAGGTCGTGAGATTGCGCCGCTCGGTCTGGATCTCGGTCCGCAAAAGGCCTAGCTCCGAGACGCGGCCCCGGTGCCCCTCCACGATGATGAAGTCGCCAGGCTTGAAATTGCGAATCGACTTCAGCATCAGTCCTGCCATCGCGTTGCCCAGGAGCGTCGTGGAGGATAGTGCGACGGCTGCGGTGACGAGAATCCCGAGTAGACTCATCAGCTGCCCCCGGGGGGCGTCTCCGATTGGCAGCTCGAGAATGACCGCGATGATCAGGATTCCGGTCAGCGCCGCCATCAGGAGCTGCCTCGTGGCCATGCTGCCGGAGGTCGGCGGCGCGCGCTTGATGAGGAGCCAATAGGCGCCCGAGAGCACCACAATGCCGATCAGGAGCGTGACCAGCATCGGCAGCCAATCGTGAAGGAGCTCCGGGATCGATTTCAGATAGTCCATGCGCAGGTGCGATCATCGCAGAATTCGTCGCGCCCGCGAGCCGGAAGACCCATCCCCCCTTCGAGACCAATTGAACCCGCTCCGAGGCAGTGCAATCCTGCGGCGCCCCGGAGGCGGCAAGTGGCAAAAGGCGTCTACATCGCATCGATACAAGCGCGCGCCGGCAAGTCGCTCGCCGCGCTCGGCTTGATGGAGCTAGCCTCTCGGAGGGTGGAGCGACTCGGCTTCTTTCGACCGGTGGTCAACGGCCTGGCCGAAACCGATAGGGAGATCCGTCTCATGCGTTCCCGGTACGCGCTGCGCCAAGACGCCGATGCCTCGAGCGGGGGGCCCTACGACGAGGCGCGCGCCATGGCTGCGGCCGATCGGTCCGATGAGCTGCTGGCGCGGATCCTCCAGCGCTACAAGCATTTGGAGTCCGAGTGCGATTTCGTGGTCTGCGAAGGGACCGACTACACGGGCGTTGGGGCAGCATTCGAGTTCGAGTTCAACGCTCGGGTAGCAGCTCACCTGGGTACGCCGGTGTTCTTCGTGGCGAATGCGCAAGGTCGCGAGCCGGACGAAATCCTCGAGGACGTCAGGGCAGCGCGACGAGCCTTCGAGCGGGAGGGCTGCGCCATCGTGGCGACCTTGGTCAACCGAGTGGCCCCCGAACGGCTCGATCAGGTCGAGGAACGTTTTGCGACAGAATGGCGCGGCCAGGATCCCTCGTACTTGGTGCCCGAGGATGAAACCCTTGGTCATCCGAGCATCGCCGACGTCATGCACGCGCTCGATGGGAGGTTGATGTTCGGCGACGAACAGCGCCTTCAGGGGCTCATCCGCGAAGTGATGGTGGCCGCGATGGAGTTGCCCAACGTTCTGACACACCTCCACTCTGGCACCATGGTGATTACGGGCGGCGATCGGGCCGATGTCGTGCTCGCCTGTCTGGCATCGGTCCGCTCCGAGTCCTATCCAAACATCGCTGCGATCGTGCTGACGGGTGGTCTCGAACCCCCGGAGCCGGTGACGCGGCTCATCAAGGGCCTGCGGCGGACTGCGGTTCCCGTCATCGGCGTCGACGATGACACCTTCGCAACCGCCACCGCTGTCGACGAGTTGGGGGGAGCGATTCGCGCCGGAGACGACCGCAAGATCGCGACCGCCCTGGGACTCTTCGAGGAACACGTGGACCTGCCGAAGCTCATCGAGCGTATTCAGGTGAGCCATTCGGCACGAGTGACGCCTCTGCGTTTCGAGTACGAGCTCATCGAGCGGGCCAAGGTTAGCCGTCAACACATTGTGCTTCCCGAGGGCGACGACGAACGCATCTTGCGCGCCGCCGAAATCTTGCTGCGCCGACGGGTTGCTAAACTCACCTTGCTCGGCGATCCGGCGGAGATTCGCGAGCTCGCCTCCACACAGGGCGTACATCTCGAAGGCGCCCAAATCGTCGATCCGCTCACGTCCGAATGGCGCGCCGGCTTCGCGGACAGGTATGTCGAGCTGCGAAGGCACAAGGGAGTGACCGAGGACCGCGCCCACGATCTAATGGGCGACGTGAGCTACTTTGGTTCGATGATGGTGTACGAGGGAATCGCCGACGGGATGGTTTCCGGCGCCGCTCACACGACAGCGCACACGATCCGCCCGGCCTTGGAGTTCATTCGGACGCGTGAAGGTGTCTCGGTCGTGTCGAGCGTCTTTCTCATGTGCCTGCGCGATCGCGTGCTGGTCTACGGAGACTGTGCGGTGAACCCGAATCCGAACGCAGCGCAGCTCGCCGACATTGCAATCAGCTCGGCGGGAACCGCGGCGATGTTCGGAATCGAGCCGCGCGTGGCCATGCTTTCCTATTCGACAGGGAACTCCGGCCAGGGCGAGGACGTGGCCCATGTGCGGGAGGCCACGGAGATCGCCCGCGCTCGCCGACCCGACCTACTGATCGAAGGCCCGATGCAGTACGACGCCGCGGTGGATCCAGGGGTGGCGCGGAAGAAGCTTCCGGACAGCGTCGTCGCCGGGCGCGCGACGGTGTTCATCTTTCCCGACCTCAACACCGGGAACAACACCTACAAGGCCGTGCAGCGCTCTGCGGGCGCCGTGGCGATCGGGCCGATCCTGCAAGGCCTCAACAAGCCGGTCAATGACCTGAGCCGAGGATGCTCGGTGGCCGACATCGTGAACACGGTGGCAGTGACCGCCGTTCAGGCTCAGGCGGCGAAGAGCAGGTCGTGAGGGTCCTGGTTCTCAACTCCGGAAGCTCTTCGATCAAGTACCAGCTCTTCGATCTGGGCGAGCGGGTTCTGCTCGCGAAGGGCGCCGCGGAGCGAATTGGCGACTCGGGCAGCCGGCTCGTTCACGGTCAGCGAGATGCGACCGGAGCGCTCCGGGGCACGACCAGCGTCTGCGACTTCGCAGATCACGCCGCCGCTCTCGATAGAATCATGAGCACGCTCCCCGATGCCACAATGACGGCAGATGGTGCCGAGCTGGTCGGCATCGGACATCGGGTCGTTCATGGAGGTGACGCTTTTCGCAAACCCACGCTGGTCGACGATCGGGTGATCGAGACCATTCGGGAGCTCTCGCCGCTCGCGCCGCTGCACAACCCCGCCAACCTCCTGTGCATCGAGGTAGCCATGGCACGCCGGCCCGATGTACCGCAGGTTGCGGTATTCGACACGGCTTTCCATCAGAGCATTCCGCCCCGCGCCTACCGATACGCCGTCCCCGAGGACTGGTACGCATCCCACGGGGTGCGTCGCTATGGCTTCCACGGCACCTCGTACGCCTACGTGGCCAAGCAGGCGGCCGCACATCTCGGCCGGCCCCTGGGCGAGCTGAATATGATCGCGCTGCACCTCGGAAACGGGGCGAGCGCGACCGCCATCGCGAATGGCAAGAGCCTGGACACCTCCATGGGTCTGACACCCCTCGAAGGTTTGGTGATGGGCACGCGCTCCGGCGACATCGATCCCGGAGCGATCATCTACCTCGCGCGCCAGCGTGGAATCAGCATCGACCAGATTGACGCAGACCTGAACGGTGAGAGTGGGTTCGCTGGCTTGTGCGGCGTTGGGGACGTAAGAGACGTGCTCGAACGCGAGGCGACTGGGGACGCGCGGGCCAAACTTGCCCTCGACGTCTACGTCCATCGCATTCGCAAGTATATCGGCGGCTACATGGCAGCGCTCGACCGCGTCGACGCAGTCGTTTTCACCGCAGGAGTTGGCGAGAATTCGCCGGACATTCGCGAGCGCGCTTGCGAAGGGCTCGAGCGCATGGGCATCCAGCTTGACGAAGCTCGCAATCGAGCCCAGGCGAAGGAAGCCCGAGCCATCCATCGCGAAGGCACTTCCCTCCCGGTGCTGGTGGTGCCGACCAACGAAGAACTAGAGATCGCCGAGCAGACTTTGCAGTGCATTGGATCGGCGTCGAACGCGAGCGGGCGATAGGACGTGCGGCGCCACCACGGAGGCCCGCAAAGCGGGGCGAGGACACCGTCGGTTCGAATCCTGCTCCTGCCCAGGTTTCTGAATATGAAAAGGCCATCTAGCTCTTGAGAAGGCCCCTCAACTGGCTCCAGCGATAGGACTCGAACCTATGACCAAGCGATTAACAGTCGCCCGCTCTACCAACTGAGCTACGCTGGAATGGCTGCCAGAGATAGCCTGCCTTTTGCACCTGTCAAGTGCTGGATTTCGCTCGACTATGGCCCGAAAAAGATCGGGTTGGTGACCCCAAAGGGAAGCCGACCGGGGTGCACCGGGTCGAGGGTCTGCGTCTGGTCGTTGCGGCTCTCGATCGTCGGGTCGTAGGCGCCTCGCGCGTGAAAAACGACCCAGTCGGTGCCATCTGGCACCGGGACGGATTCCGAGTAGCGGAGCACCGATTCGTTGTCGATCTCGGGGTCCGTGCCGACTGCGAGCTCAATCCTCGTGATGACCTTGTTCGAGCTCATCCACATTTCGATGAGCTCCACGTCGCCAACCCAGAGCGGGGCCTGAACCTCCAGCTCGATCTGGTAGGGGCCGGCGCCCGTGATCGTGTCTCCCGGCCGCACTCCTTCGTTCGTGGGGCGGATGTAGATGCCGCCGTTGATCACCGAACGGCCATCCCTGATGAGATTTTTCACCGTCTGCGGCGGGTTGGGGTCCGCCCGAAGCACTGCCGGATCGTCAGTGCCCACAAACACACAGGTTCGCGGATAGCCAACCGGGCTGCCGCCCATGATGATGTGGCTATCGGAGGAGCCCACGGCAAACACCCCGTCGCGCATGTCGCTATTGAGTAGACCAAACCAATCGTCGACCGTCCCAATCTCGTCACTGGCGTCTTCGTCCGTAGGGTCTCTCGGATAGATCCGGCCATCGTTCTGTTTGTTCTCCGCGAACGAGCTGTCGTTGAAGACCTCGACGACCCTGAAGTCCAAATCCCACCAGGTCCTCTCGTCGATGTCCATGCGCAAAATCGTGTCGGTGCTCGGGCGGTACTGGACGCCGCCCGTGTTGGTAAACGGATCATTCCAACCCATGAAATAATTTTCCCCGATGAGCTCGCCAAAGCCACCGCCCGTGCCCGGCTTGGCACGTGGATGAAACATGATCACCTCGGGGTTGCCTGGCCGGCTGCGAGCGTCGTTGATCACCGGAATGGGTTCGAGGATCTCCACGGCGCCAGACTCCTCATTGATGCGGTTCCAGCTAATCGCGCCGTCGTTCGGCAGGGTCGGGTCGGGAGTCAACGGAAAGACCCCGAAATGGCCAAACGAAGAGGTCGTGAGCTCGAGTGCCGAGAACCCGTACATCCAGGCCTCGAGGCCGAGCGAAGCCACCACAGGCTCGAAGTCTGCAACGAACTCGTGATCGGTGCGCACCGGTAGCTCGACGCCGTCTCCGGCTGCAGCCATCAACTTGAACTCCGGCGAGTCCGTCGCATCCGGAGAGCGGTGCGTGTGAATATGGAAGTCTCCGCACATGACTCCCATCGAATCGACGACGCGCGTGAGCTGGGCAATGACGGGTGGTGTTTCTTCGCCCGCCTTGACGGTCACGTTCGTGTCGACGATGTCGTACTCGTAGCCTCGCGAGACGACGACCTGATAGTCTCCTGGCGGCGCGCTCAGGACCGCCTGCCCGTCCGTTGGAAAGACCAGGTGAAGGCGGTCGTCGCGCGGCACGATGGGCTCGCCATACTTGGCGGGTGGCTGATAGGCGTTCTCGTCGATCACTTGCACACGCACCGGTAGCGCTGTGTTCGAATTCGCGTCGGTGGCCGTCACCCGAATGGTGCCTTTCGCCGGAAGCATCACGTTCGCCGATGTCCCGGATGCCGGCACTACCACCGGGTCCGAAATTCCATCGCCTCGCCGGTATGCGCGCAGCTGAACCTCCTGGCCTTCGGGCACGGTGAGCGCGTATGCGCCATCGGCGCCGCTCAGGGATCGGGTTAGATAGACAGGCGCTGCGTCGGTCGTCTCGGCATGCACCCGAACTCCTCGAGCCGGCGAGCCATCCGCGTGCTGCACCATGCCGGTGATCGTCCGAGTCGGCTCTCCCTTGGTGCGCGCGATCGCCTCCAGTAAGCCGTCGATGCCGGAGCCCCCGACGTGCATCCGCATCAAGTGCTCTCGCTTGCCGGCTTCGAACTCGATCGGCAGGATTCTCGAGAGTGGCAGCACGCCGGAGACCTCCGGGTTGGTGATGCCAAAGGTAGCCCCGGCGCTGAGCGCAGCTCCCATCGGACCCGACACGTCTTCGATGGCGTAGCTGGCAGCGTCATCATCGGCGAACGCCATGTAGGCATACTCGAGGGTCAGGTTGCCCGTGCCAAAGCCCTGGCCGGGCACGTAGGGGGCCATGCGTTTGCTCTGCATCATCAGGTACGTCGGCTTGATGTTGGTGAGGGCGGTGTCGACCGTGTAGTACACGTCCAGGTGCTCCGCGCCCGGCGCAAGCTCGTAGTCCACTTGGACGCGGGTGCTTTGGAAGGCCTCGTCCTCAGGAGGCGGCACGCCCAGGAGAAGATTTCCGAAGATCGTTCCGCCGTTGGGTCCGTTCAACACGTCTTCGAGGAACGGAATCGCCCGAAGCGGCCCCTCGGCGCGTACGACCGCGGGGTTTCCATCGCGGCCGTCGTTGATCAACGAAACCGTTTCGGCCGCGACGAGAAAGCGCCGCAGGCCTATTGCGAACTCGTTGTAGTCGGCGCGGTCGACGAGCGCGCCCTCTTCGTAGCGCGCGATCCCTACGATGCTCCCACCAAAGGGCAGGTATAGATCCGAAACCCCTGCATCTTCGATGATCACGGCGATGTGCTCGTTGACGAGCGCGAAATCGCCCGCCTCCCAAACGGCGAGGCCGTTCGGGTCGTCGGGCAGCTGGTCTTCCGACAGACGCCCCGCCCGAACGTCCCCAGACCCAATCTCGAGATCCAGAGCGTCGCCGCCGCCGCTACCGCCGCTTCCACCACTGCCGCCGCCGCTGCTGTCATCGCCGCATCCGAGTACGACGAGTCCGATGGATAGAACCAGGGCCAAACGCATAGGCCCTTCTACCATCGATTCAGCAAAAGCTAGATCCGAAATCGAACGCCCGTGAGCTCCTCGGAGACGTTCCAGAGACGCTCGGCCAGGTTTTGATCGTGCGAGCGCTTGTTGGACTTCACCTTCTTTGGCGCGCCGTTCAGCTCCATGAAGCCGCCAGGGCCGAAGTACTCCGCGCCACGCACGCTCGGTTCGGTGGCGGCGTAGAGAGTGGGTAGGGCGCCCATCAGGGGTCGCTGCGCAAGGAAGCGATTCAAGAACTTCGCTGCCTTCGCATTCTCTTGTAGGTTGGTTGCGGTCCAGCCCGGGTGTGCGGCGACGGCGAGTGTGTCTTTGCCCGCTGCGGCCAAGCGTCGCTGGAGCTCATAGGTAAACAAGAGATTCGCGAGCTTGCTTCGACCGTACGCGGCCTGCGCCTTGTAGCCGTCCTCCCAGTTGAGATCCGAGAAATCAATCGTGCCCACGAGGTGGGCGATGCTGCTCACGGTGACGATGCGCGAACCGGGGGTCCCGGTGATGAGGTCCAGTAAGGATCCGGTGAGCGCGAAGTGTCCGAGATGGTTGACTCCGAACTGTGTTTCGAAACCCTGGGCGGTCTTGCCGTACGGCGGAACCATGATCCCCGCATTGTTGATCAGGAGATCGAGGCGCGAATGTTTGGCGCGAAACGCTTCGGCAAAGCGCCGAACCGAGTCGAGGTCCGAGAGGTCGAGCGGCATGACTTCGACATCGGCGCCGGGGTGCGCAACACGAATCTCCTCGGCTTTGGGATTGGCCTTGCCGAGATTCCGGCACGCCATCACCACGGTCGAGCCCTTGCCGGCGAGCACCCGCGCGGTTTCGAAACCAATTCCGCTGTTGGACCCAGTCACGATCGCGACGCGGCCGGTTTGGTCACCGAGCTGCTCTGCGTTCCAGTTCTGCTTGCTCATCGCGGACTCCTCCAAGTTCCCGGTTGGGCGACCAGTGTGGGTTGGGCGCTCAGGCCGAGCCACCTGGCGTTTCGCCAATCCGTGCCCGCAGGGCGCGGACCGCGCGGCCGGCGGCTCGTTCGTTCTCTCGACTGAAGACCGACGAGGGCAGTGGAAGGTCCGGATCGACGTAGATTGTGAACTCGATCTCAGTGCGAACGCCGCCGTCGACCGGCGTGAGCTTGAAGCTGGCGTTGAAGGCGTCGATATTGCCCTCGAGGAGTCGGCCCTCGATGACTCGCGCCTCCCCATCTAGGGGACGCTCCGAAAGATTGAGCTGCCCGTAGAGCGTGTACATGCCCTTGGCCACGCTAACCTCCATGTACACCATCGCCCTGCTGCCGCGCTGCGCCAACACCTTCGACTTGGTGAAGTTGGGCATGAACTGCGCGTAGTTGCCGTAGTCAAGAAGGATCGGCACGACCTCCTCGATCGGCTTGTCCACGACGATGACCGCCCGGCCACCGGCGATGTCCGAGCCTTCTTCCGGAATCTGCGCGGTGAAGATCCCCGCATTCTCCTCGAGCCCATCTGTGGCCGCAGCGTGACCCGGGGCGGCGCCGATCAGCGAGGTGCCGAGCAGGCCCCCAATCCAAAGCACCTGCCTCATCGCGCGCCGGGTTGGTTCTGAACTGCCTCGCATAACGGACCTCCTGAATCTTCCCTGGTTGAGCAATCAGGCCTTGCCTGGCTGCCCAAAACTCCTACACTACACAGTGTAGTTTCGCCTCTCAGGGGGTCAAGAAGAAAATGCACTGCACGGTGTAGTTTTTACAAGATCATGAAGACCAAGGAAAAATCACGTACCAGCGCAAAGCACGGGAGGATTCTGGACGCCGCGACGGCTGCGTTCCGGGACGAGGGCTACGAATGTACGAGCATGGACCGGATCGCCGAGCTGGCAGGGGCCTCCAAGCGGACGGTCTACAACCACTTCGGCAGCAAAGAGGCGCTCTTTCAGGCTGTCGTCGAGAGGCTGCTCGCGGGGTCGATGTCCTTCAAGGAGGTCGCTTGGGACCCAGACCGCCCGCTCGAAGAGCAGCTCCGCGACTTCGTACGCTCCAAGACCTTGCTCTCCGAGGACCAGAGCGCACGCTGCCTCACGCGCGTGGTGCTCGGGGTCTACATCCGACAACCGGAGCTTTTGCAGGAAATCATCACCCGCGCGAACGAGGACGAGAACACCCTTGCGACGTGGCTACGCCAAGCCGACCGAGCGGGATATCTCAGCGTTCCGGAACCCGAGCTCGCCGCCCACATGTTTGGTCAGATGACGGCCGGGGCGTTGTTCTGGCCGCAGCTCCTTCAGGGGCCAATGGAGCCCGCGCGTCGCGAGCTCCTCACGCGCGAGGTCGTGCTCATGTTCCTCGCGCGTTACCGTTCCGCATCTGGCTGATCGCCGCTTGCCGGCTGTTCCTTGGCCTCCGACCTGTCTTGGCCGTGACGCCCCTTCCATTGAGCCATCGATGTGTCTGCGCCGAAGAGATGGGAGATTTGGTCGTATAGCGCCGTCGGTAGGAGGTCACGCAGGAGCGGGGTGATCTTCACAATCCAAGGCTCCTTCACGTAGACCGCATTGTGCTCCACGGCGTGGACGACCTTTTCGGCGACGAATTCGGGCTCCAGGATATGCGTGGTTTTCGGTGCTTCTGCGCCTTCGAACATGCCGGTGCCGATGTAGCTCGGGCAGACGATCGTCACGTGGACGTGCTTGTGCCCCTCCAAGTTCAGCTCGGCACGAATCGATTCGGAAAAGCCGATCACGGCCCACTTGCTCGACGCATAGCTTGAGCCGTACGGCAGCCCGATGAAGCCCGATGCGCTCGAGATATTGACCAGGTGCGCCTCAGGCCTCGAGATGAGCTCGTCCAGGAATGCGTGCGTCATCGCGACCACGCCCAGGGTGTTGACCTCGTAGGTCTTGAAGTGATCATCGAGTGGCGTTTTGGTGAAGGGGCCGCCAAACACCACGCCCGCGTTGTTGACCAGAATGTCGATCGGACCCGCCTCAGCGCCGACCTGCGCTTTGAGCAATGCGATGCTCGCGGGGTTCGTGACGTCGACCGGGAAGCCCCATGCCCGAACGCCGAGCTCGGCGATCTTCGCCGTCGCCGAATTGAGCTTTTCCTCGTCGAGGTCCGCGAGGACGATCTCCGAGCCATGCCGCGCGAACTGGATCGCCATCTCCAGGCCGATGCCCTGGGCTCCACCCGTGATCAGTACACGTCTACCATTCAGCTTGCTCATCGCGACCTCTCTGCGGAGCCGCCCGGACTGATCGTCAGCTCGACGCGGGCGGTCTGGTTGGGGGTGAGACCCCAGAGGATGCGCAGGTTCCCATCGGATGTCCAGCGGCAAGGTTGGGCGTCATTCTGGCACAACGTCACGCCCCGGTCCTCATCGCCGCCTAGTTCTCGGGCGGAAGGAGCACCGTATCGACGACGTAGAGCATTCCGTTCTCGGCCGGAATCCGGGCGATAATCTTCGCGTCATTGAGCGAAAGTTCCTCACCGTTCACGTGCATCGTGGTCTTCTTGCCGTTGGCCATGCCAAGGGTCTGACCCTCCTTAAACCAGCTGGGTTGAACGGCGGACGTCGTGACGTGGTACTTCAGGATTTCGCGAAGCGTGTCGACGTTCTCGGCTTTGACTAGGTTCTCCACGGTGCCTTCGGGCAGCTTCGCGAACGCGGCGTTCGTCGGCGCGAACACCGTGAGTGGACCGGACGCCGCGACCGAAGTGACATAGTCCGCAGCCTTGAGCGCGGCGACGAGGGTCGTGTGGTCCTCTGAGCCGATCGCGATACTCACGATGTTGTTCTCATGCAGTGGAGGGACGTTCGATACCTCTGCCGCGACCACCTCCTCCACGGGAGCGGGCGCAGCGGGCGCCACCTCCTGCTTCTTGCAGCCGATGACGAGGAGCCCAGCCATGAGCACTCCGATGACCGCGATTTTCACGAAACCTCTCATCACAACCTCCCCGTTATGAAACGCCTCCAGGCGCGTGCGGAGTATAGACACACAATTTCCCTACAGGAATTCCAAAAGCGGCTTCTTTCGTCGACGCGCAAATCCTGCGCCGGCGGTCAGATTGATGGATTTTTCTCCTGAAACGGGGGTTGGCCCACCCAGCGGGTGAGCCTAGACTGCGCTTCAACCAGGAGGGTCTATGCGTGCAAAGTGGATTGCGTTGCTCATTGGATTGGTCGTCGGAGTTTCGGGGTGCACCTCGAAGGAAACCGCTCCCGCTGAGCCCAAGGCTGCCGAGCCCGCACCCGCTCCGACGCCTGCGCCGGCTGCGGAGGCCGCAGCCGATCCAGTCGCGGAGGCGGCCGAGATCTTCCAGAACCGTTGCGCGGTTTGTCACGGCGAAGGCGGAGCAGGCGACGGCGCCGGCTCGGCTGCGCTCGATCCGAAACCACGGAATTTTACATCAGCCGAGTGGCAGGCATCTGTAACCGACGAGCACATCCAGAAGATCATCGTCTACGGTGGCACCGCAGTGGGTAAGGCGGCGACGATGCCTGCAAATCCAGACCTCGACGCCAAGCCCGCAGTGGTTGCCGAGCTCGTCCAGCACATTCGCGACCTCGCGAAGTAGCTGGATTATTTTCGGCGACTGGCGTAGTCATTGCATCGTGCTTCGCCACGAAGCGCCCCTGCTTGCCGCGGGGACCAATGTCAGGTCGACTTGGGCTCTCCTTCTGCTGAAGGGAGCTGCTTAGAGGAGTTCCCGTTCGCTGCGGGAAGTGAGGAGATGAAATGACGTTCAACAGGATTGGTGCGTTCGGCGTATCAAGTATCGGGGTTCTGTTGTTTGCAATGGGCGCCATTGGGTGCGGCCCACAGCAGGCAGCGCAGCTGTCACAGGCACCGGCGAGCTCGACGGCGGACTTGATGAAAGCGCGCGGGCTGAGTGAAGCCGACGTGAGCGCGGCGCTTCAGACCTATACGCCGACGGGGCAAAAGGATCAGTACTTGACCTTCGCGTCGGGTGGTCACGGCGGCAATATGATCGTCATCGGCGTTCCGTCGATGCGTATCCTGAAGTACGTCGGCGTGTTCACGCCGGAGCCCTGGCAGGGTTACGGCTACGGCGACCAGTCTGGTCAGGTGCTCGACGGTGGCAGCCGTTTCGGCAAGGACATCACCTGGGGTGATATGCACCATCCCGCGCTTTCCGAAACCAATGGCGAGTACGACGGACGGTTCATCTTCGTGAACGACAAGGCCAATGCCCGTATTGCGGTCGTCGACCTGCACGATTTCGTCACCAAAGAGATCGTCACCTCCGAGCTCATTCAGAGCGACCACGGTGCGACATTCGTGACGCCAAACACCGAGTACGTCGTCGAGTCGAGCCAGTACCCGGCTCCGCTTGGTGGTGGCTATGCACCGATCGAGGACTTCCAAGAGAAGTATCGTGGTGCGGTGATCTTCTGGAAGTTCGATCGCGAAAAGGGCAAGATCGACAAGGCGAATTCCTTCGCCATGGAGCTCCCGCCCTACATGCAGGACCTCGCGGATTCCGGAAAGCTCGTGAGCGAGGGCTGGGTGTTCATCAACTCCTTCGACACCGAGATGGCCCACGGCGGCACCATGGAAGGCAATCCACCGTTGGAGTCAGGCGCCTCTCAGAACGACATGGACTACCTCCACATCATCGATCTCAAGAAGGCTGAGGCTGTCTACAAGGCAGGCAAGACCAAGAAGATCGCCGGCATGGACGTGATCGCGCTGGAGACTAGCAATGCCGAGGGTCTTTTGCACCTCGTGGGCGAGCCGAAGAGCCCACACGGCGTGGACGTCACGCCGGACGGCAAAGAGCTGGTCGTTTCGGGCAAGCTCGACACGCACGCCACCGTCTACAGCTTCGAGAAGCTCAAGGGCCTGATCGACGCGAAGAAGTACGAAGGCAAGGACCCGTTCGGCGTTCCGATCCTTCCCTTCGCCGACAGCATCCGAGGCCAGGTCGAGATCGGCCTCGGTCCTCTTCACACGCAGTACGATGACAAGGGCAACGCCTACACCTCGGTCTTCATCGAATCCACCGTGGCCAAGTGGTCGCTCAAGGACCTCAAGGTTCTCGAGAAGGTGAAGGTTCACTACAATGTCGGTCACATCGTGTCTGCGGAGGGTGACACGGTCAGCCCGGATGGCGGGTACCTGATCGCGATGAACAAGTGGGCGCTCGACCGTTTCGCCAAGGTCGGCCCTCTGCTTCCGCAGAACTTTCAGCTCATCAACATCAACTCCGAGCCGATGCAGCTCATCTACGACATGCCGCTTCCGCTCGGCGAGCCGCACTACGCGCAGATGATCAAGGCTGACAAGCTCAAGCCAGTGGACGTGTACAAGCCAGCTGGTTACGACGTGGTGACCGACGCGCCTAACCCAAACGCCGTCAAGGCCAAGGAAGAGCGCATCGTACGCGAAGGCAAGACCGTCGACGTTTACATGACGTCGGTGCGAAGCCATTTCACGCCCGACATCATTCGCGTCAAGAAGGGCGACACGGTTAACCTGCACATCACCAACGTGGAACAAGCGCACGACGCGACCCATGGTTTCACCATCGGCTCATACAACGTCCACAGCAGCCTCGAGCCCGGCAAGCACGTCGACATCTCGTTCGAGGCAGACCAAGAGGGCACATTCCCGTTCTACTGCACCGAGTTCTGCTCGGCCCTCCACCTCGAGATGGCGGGCTACCTATTGGTGGAACCGAGTTGATTGGTGGCGCCGCGCGCGTCGGCCGTGGGCGAAACGCTCCTGGCCGTGCGTGTTGGTGCGCCTTGGGGCTGATCACCGTCGCCGCGTGTGCATTGGACGCCGCGCGGCCTCTCCCCGCAGAAGCATCGCCCGCTCTGCCCTCGAGGCCTGCTGATTGCACGACCGTTGCCGCAGGGTCGAACCTGCAAGCGATCGTCGACGGCGCCGAGGGCGGTAACGCGCTTTGTCTCGAGCCCGGGTCGTACTCGGGGCCATTGAGGGTCCACAAGCGCGTCGAGATTTGGGGCCCAAGGGAGGCGCTGATTCGTTCGGCCGGCAGGGGAACCACGATCCAAATCGAGGCAGACGGCTCCGCGCTCAGCGGCCTGACCGTCGACGGGAGCGGCGGCCGTTTCGACACCCTGGACGCAGCAGTCCACGTCGTCGCCGACGATGTTCGTGTCGAGGGCGTGCGCGTTCAGGGAGCGGCGTTCGGCCTGCTCATCGAGAAAGCCAATCGCGCTTCGATTCTGAACAATGTCGTGCAGGGTCCGGACCAAGGGCCGCTCGGCCTCCGGGGCGACGGGATTCGTCTCTGGGAAACCCGGGATTCAGTCGTGCAGGACAACCAGGTCATCGGATGCCGCGACATGGTCGTCTGGTACTCGAGCGGCAATCGCATCTCCAGGAACACGGTCATTCGAAGTCGGTACGGCACGCACTTCATGTACAGCCACGAGAACCAGGTCGAGGGGAACCGCTATCTCGACAACGTGGTAGGTATCTTCATCATGTACAGCCGCAACTTGGGGCTGCATGACAACCTGCTGGCTCGGTCCACCGGTCCCGGAGGTATGGGCCTCGGCATCAAAGAGTCCGGCAACTTGACCGTCTCCGGCAACTCCTTCATCGCGAACACCAAGGGCGTCTACATGGACACCGCGCCGCTCGAACCAGACGATTTCAACAGCTTCGAGAACAATGCGTTCTTCCACTCGGAGGTTGCGATTCTCATGCACTCGAGTGAGACGCGAAACGCGTTTCGCGGCAACCAGTTCGTGAGCAATCATTCCCAACTTCAAGTCGAGGGGGGCGGAGATGCGCTAGCGGTCGAGTGGAACGGAAACGCTTTTGACGACTATGTCGGCTACGACATGGATCGAGACGGATTCGGGGACATTCCATACGTGCTTCGTCGCTTGAGCAGCCAGTTGGAGAGCACGTATCCCCAGCTGCAGTTCTTTCGTGGGGGAATCACGCTCCCACTTCTCGATGCGATCAGCTCGTTGTTTCCGATGGTCGAGCCGGAGACTACGATGGTCGATCCGCGGCCCAGGATGGGCGCGCTGGACCGGAGTGGCCTCGATGCGCGTTGAGGGCAGGGCGGTTCGAAAGAGGTTCGGTCGGGTCCAAGCGCTTCGCGGAATCGACTTCACCATACCGAGCGGCGGGAGGGTCGGGTTGATCGGCCCCAATGCTTCGGGAAAGTCGACGCTGATCCGGATCATTCTCGGCCTGCTCCGCTGCGAAGGTCAGCTCTTGCTCGACGGCGAGAAGAAACGGCACACGGAGATCGCCGACCGGATCGCATATGTCCCGCAGATCGCGCCGAAGTTCAGCGCCTCCGTCGCGGAAGTGATCAGGGCGATCACCCGCGTTCGTGAGATCTCGCCGGAGGCGGTGGTGAATGCCGGCGCGGACTTGGGCATCGATCTCCGCGCCGCTGGGCGCCAGGCGTTCTGCAATCTGTCCGGGGGCGCAAAGCAGAAGACCTTGATTTCGCTTGCTCTTGCTAGTCGTGCGACGCTCTATGTGCTCGACGAGCCTACCGCCAGCCTCGACACAGAGTCCCGCAGGGACCTGTTCCATCTGCTCTCCGAGCGAACGCAGGATGCCACCTTGCTCCTTTGCTCCCACCGACTCGAGGAGATTCGCACGCTCGTCGACCAAGTGATGGTGCTAGACGAGGGGAATCTCGCATACTTCGGCCCGACCGAGGATTATCTCGACCGAATGACCCTCAGCACGATCGACGTGCAACTCAGGAACGGTGTCGCCAAGGACCTGCTGGCGGCCATGGGCTTCCAGCCCGGCGTTGGTGGCTGGTGGAGCCGCACCGCCAATCGGTCGGAGAAGCTCGTTTTGGTCGCGCGACTTTCTCACGACTTGGAAGGGCAGATCGTCAACCTGCTCGTGCGTGACGCGGATGCCGTGCAACTCGAGGAGCGAGGCGGAGGAGACGATGTCCACCACGATCATTAGAGGAGTCTTGCTGGTACTTGCGCTCGTGGTCGTCGCGGTGGGCTTCATGCGCTTCAACCAGGTATCGCTCCCTGAGGGCGCGGTTCCAGTCGTTTGGGATCGCGAGGTCTGCGGGCACTGCAAGATGCACGTCGGCGATCCACGTTTCGCTGCGCAACTGCAAACCGCCGAGGGCGACGTTGTGAACTTCGACGATCCGGGCTGCCTCTTCGACTACCTCGCATCGCATCGAGGTGCGATTCACGCGCTCTATTTCCGCGATCACCTCGGAGATGCGTGGCTCTCGGAGTCCGAGGTGGGCTTCCTCCCAGTCGAAGAATCTCCCATGGGTTACGGAATCGGCGCGGTCCCCAGGGGCACGCCCGAAGCGCACGGCATCGACTGGGCCAAAGCCCGGGTCCGGGAACGGCCACACCAGGAGCGCGGGGGCCGATGAATCGTCAGCTCCGATCCTACTTGGCGGTTGCCCAGCTCGATCTGGCGGAAGTGCTCCGGTCGCGGTGGCTCCTGTTTTGCGTCGTCGTCTATGCCGTGCTCGCCGGCGTGTTTCTGCTGGTGGGCATGCGCGAGTCGACCGTCTTCGGATTCACGGGGACGGGTAGGGTGCTCGTTTCGTATGTCCATGCCCTGCTGGTGCTTCTGCCCTTGATGGCGCTCATCGCGACTGGCCTGGTGGTCAACAAGGCGCGGGACGACGGCACCCTGGAGCTTCTTTTCAGCCAGCCTATTTCACGCGGCGCCTTCTTCACCGCGATATCGACAGTCCGTTTCCTGGTGCTCTTGCTGCCACTCGCACTGCTCATGGGCGCCGTAGGCCTATTCGGCCGCTTCGCCTTTGGCCAGCAAATCGCTTGGAGCTTCATTGGCCACTGTCTGGTGCTCTGTTCGGTTTTGGTCTGGTCGTTCTGTGGAATCGGCCTCTGGGTGTCGACGACCGTGCAGAACTCCGCTCGCGCCACGATGTACTTGCTCCTGATCTGGGTGGCCGGCATCGCTCTCATGGATTTCGCGCTGGCCGGGATGATGCTCCAATGGAGGGTCGAACCGAGGGCGGTGTTCGTCTTGGCGACCCTCAACCCTGTCCAAAGCATCCGAATGGCATTGCTATCTTCCGCCGATCCCGAGCTCAGCGTCTTGGGGCCGGTTGGGTTCTATTTGGCCAACCGGATCGGAAGCATCGGGCTGTACGCTTTGGGCATCGCATGGCCCATGGTGCTTGGGTCGCTCGCTTGGATGAGCGGGCTTTCGAAGTTGCGTCGGGGAGACGTCGTGTAGAAGGTCAACGCTTGGAGGAGGCAACATGTCAAAGGCATTGGACGCATTTTATCGGTTCTTGGACGAGCCCATCTTTCCCTGGGCCCGTGTCGTGCTCGCGTTCCTCACGATCTTCATCGTGCTGAGCTTCACCGCGCCGGTATGGCACATCAACATGAAGGCACCGCAGTATCCGGAGGGACTCGACCTGTATATCTATTCGTACAAGGTCGAAGGGGGCAATGATGGCAACGACGTGCAAGAGATCAACGTGCTCAACCACTACATCGGCATGGCACCGCTCGATCGCCAAGCGCTCAGCGACCTCGACTGGATCCCATTCCTCTTCGTGGCGATGATCATCTTCGCCTTGCGAACTGCCCTAGTCGGCAAAGTCGGTTCCATGTTGGACCTCCTGGTCATGACGAGCTACGCGGGCGCGTTCGGATTCGGACGTTTGTACTACAAGCTCTATACGTTCGGGCACAACCTCGACCCCCGAGCGCCTGTGACGGTGGAGCCATTCATGCCGGTCATGTGGGGGAAGAAGCAAATCGCTAACTTTCTAACGGAGGCTGGTCCCGGCCTTGGGACTTGGTACGTCGCCATTTTCGCGACCGGCCTGGCGCTGCTTCTCCTCATTCACCTTATCGTTGGGCGAAAACAGCATGTCGCCTCCCAGGGTGGCTAAGCAGCTAGTGTACGAGGCACGAAGCCAAGCCGTTCACTTGTTGGAGTCCGGCACCGAGGCCTGACACAATAGAGGACAGCCTGATGGAACCGAAGCTCCACACGTTCGTCGTCTCCGACATGCACCTCACCGAAGCGGAGGATCCCGACCCGAGGCGTCCGCTCTGGATGGCGTATAAGCGGCGGGAGTTCTTCATCGATGTGGATTTCGCGGGCTTCCTCGCCCACATCGAAGCGAAGGCGGACGCGCCAATCGAGCTCCTCCTGAACGGCGACATCTTCGATTTCGACAGCGTGACAAGCGTACCCAGCAAGGGTCGGCAGATCGAATGGCTGGAACGGGCACGCGGGCTTGGAAGCGAGGAATGGATGAGCCAGTTCAAGATGCAGGTCATCATCGAAGATCACCCGCACTGGTTCGAGGCCCTGGGTCAGTTCATCGCGCGAGGGAATCGAGCGATCTTCATCATCGGCAACCACGACGTCGAGCTCTACTGGCCTTCGGTGCAGCGGATGATCTGTGACGCGCTCGGCGCGGCGCTCCCATCGAGCATCGGCACCGAAGAAGCCGATGATCCCATCGTTTTCTGTAATTGGTTCTACCTGAGTGGTGGCGATACCTACGTCAGCCACGGCCATCAATACGACCCTAACTGCGTGGTGCGCGATCCGATCGACCCCCTCATCGAAGTCCGCGGGCAGCCACGGGTCCGCATTCCATTCGGTGACCTCGCCGCGCGCTACATGCTCAATGGGATGGGGTACTTCAATCCCCATCAGTCAGAGAACTACATCATGAGCGCGTTCTCGTACGTGAGTTTCTTCTTCAAGTACATGTTGAGGACGCAGCCGCTCTTGATTTGGACCTGGTTCTGGGGTGCGTATGCCACCCTTTGGATCTCGCTTCGCACCCATTGGCTTCCTCCGATGCGTGATCCCATGCTCGTCGACGACAAGGTGCGATCGATCGCATCGCGTTCGCAGGCTACGCCCTCGATGGTACGCAAGCTCAACGCGCTGCATGTCCCATCAGCGACCAACAACCCATTCCGAATCGCGAGAGAGCTCTGGCTCGACCGCGCTTTCTTCCTGCTCGTCGCGCTCTTCCTCGCCTGGCAGGTGGTGCTCCACATCAACATCGCCTGGCCGATCAGCCCGCTCTGGGTCTTCTTGCCTGCCCTGGTCCTCATGCTCCCTTATGCCGCCTATGCCTCGTCGGTTCGGCCGACAGTCTTCGCGACGCCGCTTCTCACCGAGGATCGGGCCGAGCTGATCTTCAAGATCACAGGCGCTCGCCGGGTGATCTTCGGGCACACGCACCAGCCTAAATGCGAGCAAGTCGGCCCGATCACGCTATACAATTCCGGCTTCTGGTCCAAGGCTTTTGCCGATCCGGAGTGCAGGATCCGACTCGGCGGGCAGACCTTCGTTTGGGTTCGCCCGGCCGTCGATGGTGCCGAAAGGGTCGCCGAGCTCTGTGAATGGAAGGCGGCCGAGGAGGTGCCGATGCGCTCTCTTTGCACTGAAGAGCAGACTTCCGCAGTCGACGTCAGCTTCCGCGCGGGAGTCGGTGCATGAAGCGGCCGTTCGTCTACACGATGCGTGTCCGTTTTCGCGATACCGACATGCAAGGGCATGTCTACTTCGCCAACTACTTCGTGTTTTGCGACGAAGCCCTCGGAGCATACATGCGCGCGACCGGAATGCCCTGGCAAGACATGGTCAGAAGCGGCACCGACATGTACTACGTGAACGCGACTTGCGACTACATGGGGAGCGCTCGCTTCGAAGAGGACGTTCACATCGAGACGCGAATTTCGAAGCTCGGAACATCGAGCTTCACCAGCTCGTTCACAATCCGGAACGAGCGCCAGGAAACACTTGCCAAGGCGAGTGTGACTAGCGTTTGCGTCGATCCGAAAACCCGTGAGAAGGTGAGGGTGCCCAACGCGTTCCGTGCCGCGGTCGCGGCGTTCGAAGAAGGACGCGCCGACGGCTGAACGCTCGCCTGTCCGGGCAGGCGAAGGTCATCCATTCGAGCCCTCGCTAGAGGCCCCAGAAGACCCAAATCTCCGACCTGCCGCATCGGGATCAAGCGGACGGCGTTCGCGCAATCGCACGGGGGATAGCCGGGGACTCTCGAAAAGGTGACAGGAATGTTACACGTTACACGGTTGGCCGCTGTGGCGCTGGTTCGGGCCCTAGTCTTGATCTATCGTCCCCCGCGATGAAGTCCTTCGTTTCGGTTTCGGCTCTGACGGCCATCCTGCTCTCGGGTGGCTGTGGCGACGATCGCCCACCGGGCACCGCTGGAAACGACAGCTCCCTGGTCGGCGGTCCCTGCATGAACAACAGCGAGTGTGATCAGGGTCTTTGTCAAGACGGCTCTCGTTTTCCGGGCGGCACATGCGCACTCTCCTGCGGCAATTCCGGTGACTGCCCGCAGGGCTCGTCCTGTGGGGAGCTCTCGAGCGGTTGGGTCTGCCTCGTGAGCTGCGTATCGACTCCCGACTGCCGAACCGACTATTTCTGCGAGCCCGTGACCGAAGCGGGGACCAACCAAACCTCGACGCTTATGCTCTGCATCGGATCCGCTTCCTGAGGACGGCTTGTTTCCGATGATCCGCTGCATCGATGAAGCGCACAGCGACATCCTGCGCAAGCACGATCTCGACGAAACGTTGGCGCGCGTCTTCGAGGACTCGGAGCTACAGCTAAATCAAGTACTTCAGTCGCAACGCTCGACCCGCGAGCCCTGAACGGTCTGCGGGGGAAAGTATCCGCTTGCGTCGGTGAACTCGAGCTCCACGCTTTCGGCGCTCGCTCCGAAATCCCCGCGAATTCGAAGGTGGGTCGGCCCCGCCACCTCGTCGTACTGCATCGAAAAGACGCTGTCTTCGTTCCATTCGCCCAGCGCACCAATTGCAATGCCCCTCGGGCCCGTCTCCGAAAACCTCGGAACTCCATCCATGCCCACCGGAAGCTCAAAGGTGCCGTTTTCGTGCGTGAGATCGAACCAGACCTCGTACGGCGGGTCGAAGGGAGAGGGGAACCGGAGCGAGATACAGCGCACGCTGAGCTCATTCTCCGCAAGCTGGTACACCTTGCCCGACACCTCGACGGCCAGGGGCGGGAGGCCAGGAACCGGCTGGGCCGACGGCGGCTTGGTCGCGTCTTGGATGGCCCGGCTGAGTCTAGCGTAGGCCACGGGATTGGGATCGAGCGGGGAATCGGATTTCAACGCCTCCACCAAGAGGGGAGCCACCTCTTCGCGAACGTCGAGGCCGCGTCCCGTGAAAACCGCCACGACGTCGTTTTGAGGCCAGACGATGATCGCCTGCCCGCTACGCCCTCGCGCTTCGTACACGCCGTCGAAAGGGCCGGAGAGCACCCACCATTGGTAGCCGTAACCCGTCTGACCGTCGTCGGTGAGAATGAAAGACTCGGAGGCCTGCTCCACCCAGTGCTTCGATACGATCTGTGCGCCATTCCATGAACCTTCGTTCAAGAAGAGTTGGCCGATTCTCGCCATGTCGCGCGGATGAAGTTGCAGATCACCCCAACCAAAGGTCACACCTTGCGGATCCGCCGGCCAGGTCACATCGGTGATACCCAGGGGGCCGAATAGGTTCTTCATCGCAAAGTCGAGCGTGCTCATTCGGCTCGCCTTTGCGATCATGGCGGACAGCAGGTGTGAACCCGGGCTGCAATAGGCCCATTGCGTGCCGGGTGGGGCGGCCATCGGGAGCTCCAAGGCATAGCGGACGAAGTTCTCGCTTTGGAGCGTCTGATAGAGCTCGGGCTCTCCGGGGCTCAGTCCGCAGCGCAGGCCGGAGGTCATCGTCAGGAGATCGAGAAGATCGATCTCGGCCTTCCCGTCCGCGCTCGGCGGCGGCGCGAGCTCCGGCAAGGTGGCCAGCAAGCCTTGATCGAGGGTCAGCAAGCCGCGGTCTACCGCGATGCCGATCAGCGTCGATGTAACGCTCTTGGTGACCGAGGCGATGTCGTGTTTTCGATCCCCGAGGTACGGGTAGAAGTACGCGTCCAAGATCAGAACGCCTTTGCGAACGACTTGAATGCTGTCGATCGGCAGGTCTTGCTCATCGATTTGCTCGATGACCGCCGCCAGCGCGGCTGAGTCGAAGCCTTGCTCCTCCGGGGGTGCACTGGTCCACTCCAGGCCGGGGGCGGCTGACTTGGAGCTGCTGCTCGGGCAACCCCAGCAGAGTGAGACGCATGCGAACCCTAGAATCGGAAAACGCCGTGTTTGCAGCATCGAAAATCCCTCGCTGATGACGCACAATTGCAAACAGTTTAGGCGCGATCTGCGAAATGATCTACACAGCAGGCAGACGCTCGCGAGACCCGGGCATTTGGCAAAATTCCGTGGTTCGTCTAAACATCTACGGCAGCTCCGCGTCAAACTGGCATGAAGACAGGCCGGGCGGGTAGAAGGGGATCCGGAGTGCATTCGATGATCAGGACTAAAATGGCGGGCGGGACCGTGGTCGCCACAGCGCTGCTCGCTGCGTCGCTTCTGCCGCTCGCTTCGCGCGCCCAAGTCGACAACGACCCGGCAGCCAAGAACGTTCTCACGCTGGAGATCAGCGGCATCCGGGAGCCGACGGGCCGAATGGCTTGTGCCCTCTTCTGGCAGAACAAAGGCTTCCCGAAAAAGCATCGGCGGGCACTTCGACGAACCTGGGTCGACGTCGAAGGCGAGACTGCCACCTGCACGTTCAAGCGCACCGGTCTGGGCGAATACGCGGCGTCCGTGTTCCTAGACAAGAACGGTAACGGTAAGCTCGACACCAACGCGATCGGCAGCCCGAAAGAGCCCTGGGGCGTTTCGCAGAACGCGAAGGCAAAGAGACGCGGCCCGCCCCTCTACAAGGACGCCAAGTTCGAATATCAGGGTGGTGCCGTGACCATCCCCATTACGCTCGAATACGACTAGATGAAGATGATCTGAGCGCCTTCGCTCATGCCCATTCAAGGTCTGCTTCGTCGCACGGCGGGTCCGCGTGGACTTGGAATCCGTGAAGGGATTTTCACATGTTTTCGGTAGCCACTTCTGGTTCGCGATCGACAGGCGAAAAGCGTTCGGCTCGCGGAGTGACCTGCTCGGTCTTTGTGCGCTCGTGCACGGCGGTGAGAAATCGAAGCGTGCCGTCGAGCATGCGGGCGGTACGCGGGGACGCGAGAATGTCGAACGCGTGCTGCGCACCTGGGAGCTCGGCGTAAGTCACCGGTGCGCGCGAAACCTCTCGGAGAGTCTCAGCAAAAAGCCGTGCGTCTTCGACCGGGGCTAGCGTGTCGCGATCGCCATGCACGATCAGGAAGGGCGGCGCGTCCGCGTGGACTCGATCGATGGGCGAGGCACGGTGGAACTTCTCGGGCTCTCGGTCGAAGAACGCTTTCATGATGATCGGTTCGAGCATCTGCGTCCGAAAGCGAGTCAGCATCGTATTCAAGCGATTCGTGAAGTCGTACACGCCGTACACAGGCACCGCTGCTTGCACGCTCGTGTCGGCGTCCTCGAAGCCAGGTTGGTACTCGGGGTCGTTCGCGGTGAGCCCCATCATCGCCGTCAGATGTCCGCCCGCAGAGCCGCCGGTGACTGCGACAAAGCTCGGGTCGACGCCGTACTCGTCGGCGTGCTCGCGAATCCACTTGAGCGCGTACTTCAAGTCGACCAGATGGTCCGGCCAGGTCGCCGCCGGACTCAGGCGGTAGTTGACGTTGAAGCAGACCCATCCATTTGCTGCGAGGTGTCCGATGAGCGGCCAGCCTTGCTCGCGCTTGTCTCCGATGATCCAGGCGCCACCATGAATCTGCATGATCGCGGGCCGATCGACGCCGGGTTGGTCCGGCATTGCGACGTCCAGTGCGAGTTTTCTGCCGGCGATTTCGCGGTAGGTGACGTTACGGATCACCTTGACGCCGCGGCGGCGGAATCGAAACGGCACCAGAAGCTGGGAGAGGGGTAGGCGCGCAGCGCCCTCTGGCTCGCCAAAGTCCGCGAGTGCATCATCGAAGGTGTGGCGGGTCTCGTAGCCGTCACGAAATAGAATGAGGA
Organism: uncultured delta proteobacterium; assembly: GCA_963699755.1. Lineage (GTDB taxonomy): Bacteria > Myxococcota_A > Polyangia > Polyangiales > Houyiibacteriaceae > SG8-38. The sequence goes on along the minus strand of CAVOVB010000005.1, from coordinate 224,935 downwards.
GGCCCAGCCAGGAAGCAATCGTGATCCCCATCCCAGCGAGCCCGGGCCAATGGGAGAGGGCGCCGAACTGAACGAAGAACACGGTGGCGATCGCCTGCCAGACGATGTGATGCAACGCCAGCTCGGCGGTGAGCCAAGAACCGAAGAAGCTCGGAACGAATAGAGCAGGAATGCGGCGCACAGGGACGAAGGCGTTCAGCGTGAACACCACCCCCACAAGGCTCACCGCAAGAAACAACCAGGCGACGAGAGTTTCGCTAAACCACATAGACCCTGGCCTTCTAGCACGTTCCGAGATAAGCCGGTGACGATGGGCAAGGAAGAGCTCTCGTTTTCGAGAATCACCCACCTGCCGAATCGCCCGATTCAGCACCTCCAGCGGCCGCTGCAGGCGTTCACCCACATCGAATCGGCGAGCGGGATCGTCCTCTTGATTTGCACGGCGATCGCGCTGCTCGCCGCGAACTCCCCCTACGCCGCAGCCTATGACCACTTCTGGCACCAGGAGGTCCGCTTCGCGGTGGGCGATTTCGTGCTTTCGCACTCGCTTGCGCACTGGATCAACGACGGGCTGATGGTGATCTTCTTCTTCGTCATCGGCCTGGAAATCAAACGCGAGCTCGTGATCGGCGAGCTCAGCGACCCGAAGAAGGTAGCGATGCCCGTTGCAGCGGCCCTTGGCGGTGTAGTTGCGCCGGTCGTGGTCTATCTCGCGTTCCAATATGGAGAGCCGGGGGAGCGGGGCTGGGCTGTGCCGATGGCGACCGACATTGCCTTTGTCGTGGGCTGCATGTCGCTCCTCGGAAACCGCATTCCGCGTGGGCTCAGCGTGCTGATGCTCTCCTTGGCGATCGTCGATGATCTCATGGCGGTCCTGGTCATCGCGATCTTCTACACCGAGTCGATCAGCGGGACCTGGCTGGCAGGCGCCCTGGTCGGGATTGCAGCCATCGTGCTCATGAGCCGACTCGGGGTGCGCTCGATCGGCATCTACTTCATCGCGGGCACTTGGGTCTGGCTCTGCACCTTCAAATCGGGAGTGCACCCGACGATCGCGGGCGTGCTCGTCGGCTTGTTGACCCCTGCGCACCCATGGCTCGGCGGGGAGCGGTTCCTCGGCTTCCTGCGGTACGTCAACGACACGCTCCGAAAGGAAGAAACCAGCATCGAACGGGCGAGAGAGCTGGTTGCGGACCTCTCGTTTGCGTCCCGCGAGGCCGTCTCTCCGCTCTTTCGCCTCGAGACGGCGCTCCACCCCTGGGTCGCTTTCGTCATCATGCCGCTTTTCTCGCTCGCCAACGCCGGTGTCCCGATCGAGCTCGACGGGATGCGCGAGCCGGTTGCCATCGCGGTGGCTGCCGGCCTCCTCCTCGGAAAGCCGATCGGTATCGTTGGCGCGTCCTGGATAGCCGTGAAGCTCGGTTGGGCGACACGACCCGAGGGCGTAACCTGGCCCGTCCTCGGGGGCGCGGCCTTCCTCGGTGGCATCGGCTTCACCATGGCACTCTTCATCGCGTCGCTCGGTTTGTCGGGCGGGCTCCTGGTCTCAGCCAAGATTGGGATCATCCTCGGCTCGTTCCTGAGCGCCGTTCTCGGGATGCTGGTCTTGTCCCTCGTCACGAAGAAGAGCTGATGCGCATTCTACTCATCGCTGCGGTCCTAGTAGTTGCAGGGGACGCTCAGGCCCAGTCGGCACCGGTCTTCTATTCGTACACCTCGGGCTCGGGTCGGACCGTGTACGTGAACCGTTTCTCGATGGTGCCTCCAGAGAAGCGGTCGGAAGCCCGGGCAGTCGATTTGTCCAGCGTGAGTCTCAACGAAGACCTTGCCGAAGAGCTCGCGGACGCGGTCGAGGATGAGCTTCGCTCCCTCAAGGACTCCGATCCGTGCAATGAAGCTCGCAAAGAACGAACGGCAGGCGCATGGAGGCATGTGTGGCACCGCCACGGGCCTTGGATTCTAGCGAGCTTGGCCGCGCTCATCTTGGTTCTGATGACCCCTTGGATGGTCCAACGAACCCCCCCGGGCGTCTGGTCTCGGCTCCTGATGGTCGCCTTGCCTGCGCTGGCGATGACGGCGTTGGTGGCGGTGTCGGCGACCCGCGCGGCCAGCACTCTCGAAGCGGTGGAGGAGCTCTCGAAGCTCTGCGACGCGAACGAAAAAGAAGCCTCAGCAGAGAAGCAGATTGTGAGGCTCAACGACATGCATGCCTACATTGAAGAGCTATACCAACGACGCTTCGACGAAATCGAAGCCATCACCGAGCTCGAATGAACGAACATCCAAAGTACGACGTGAGCAATTGTCCCTTGTGCGGCATGCCCAACGAATGCGCCGTTGCTGCGGGCCGCGATCCGGACTCGTGCTGGTGCATGACCGCGACGATGAGCCCCGGCGCGCTGGCGTCGATCCCCGCCGAAGCGAAGGGAAAGGTATGCATCTGCGGCCGATGCGCCAACGGAGCACGTTCCAAAGACTGACGCGTGATTAGCTTGCGCTGGCCACCGAGCCGCAGGCATTGCACTGGCTCGCCAGCTCTCCGTGCTCGACTTGGATGGTCGCGTGCGCGATTGCGAACTGGCTGGCGAGGGTTCGACTGGCGGCATCGATGATGCCTTGGTGGTCGGCGTCTTCTGCAATGATCAGGTGCGTGGTCGCGATGTTCCGGCCGCTCGTCAAGGACCAGACGTGCAGGTCGTGGGTGTCCAACACGCCAGGAAGCTCTTTGAGGGCCGTCGCGACGTCTTCGATGGAGATGCCCTTCGGCACGCCTTCCATGAGCACGTCGACGGTCTCTGTAACGAGTCCCCAAGCCGAGTACAGGACCAGCATCGCAATGACGAAGGACGCGGCCGGATCCGCCCAGCGCCAACCGAGGAAGTAGATCACGGCGCCAGCGGATATGGCGCCCACGCTACCCAGGGTGTCGGCCATCACATGCAGCCAGGCGCCGCGCACGTTGAGGTTGCTCTCGCGACCCCCGCTCAGAATCATCAAATTTGCCAAGTTGATGGCAAGGCCGCCACAGGCAACCGCCAGCATCAAGCCCCCTCGCACCTCGGGCGGGTCGGCGAGACGCTCCCAAGCCTCGCGGGCGATCAAGATTGCCATGGCAAGCAGCGCGCCGCCGTTCACCAGCGCCGCGAGAATCTCAGCCCTGTGAAAACCATAGGTGCGCTGGTTCGTCGCGGGACGCTGAGCCAGCATCACCGCCACCAACGAAAGGCCTAGCGCCGCGGCATCCGAAAACATGTGCCCTGCGTCGGCGAGCAAGGCCAAAGAGTTGGAGACGATACCGCCGACGATTTCGGCAACCATGTACGCGGCGGTCAGCACGAGGGCCATGGCGAGTCGCCGCCGGTTGCTCTCGACCTCGGCTCCAGCGTGATGGTTGTGATGCGGATGCCCCATTTTGGATAGCTTGCTTAACATGCCATTGCGTGTCGGGCGATCCGAGCAAGTTCGCTGTAGTGGTTTCCGGGCGCCTGTAGTAGAAAATCGACTTCGGGGTGGTGCCCATCAACGCTGCAAACGGAGGAGAAACCCCATGAGTGAGAAGAAGGTCTTCAAGTACGAAGGTGCCAAGGCAGACGTCCATTGGGACGGGCGTTTGTGCATTCACATCGGCGAGTGCGGTCGCGCGAACAACGACCTCTTCGTTGGCGGTCGACAACCGTGGTGCCAGCCCGATCTGGTGAGCCCCCTGGAGGTCGTCGAGGTGGTCGAGCGCTGTCCGACAGGCGCACTGACCTATGAGCGCAAAGTCGGAGGGGCGGGGGAATCCCCGGAGCCAGAGAACGTCGTTTCGGTGATGTACAACGGCCCGCTCTACGTGCGCGGAGACCTCGAGGTAGATGGGGCCGCCGACGACATGTACGGCACACGCTTTCGAGCGGCGCTTTGCCGCTGTGGGCACTCGAAGAACAAGCCGTTCTGCGACAACAGTCACGAAGAGGCGGGCTTCAAAGACTACGGAGCCGTTGGAGACAGCGGGGAAGGATTGGAGGCGCAAGGCGGGACGCTCAAGATCGGACGCGCGCCGAACGGACCGCTTCTGCTCAGCGGGAACTTCACCATCGTCGCTGCCAGCGGCCGCAAGGCGTGGACCGGAAAGAAGGCGGCGCTCTGCCGCTGTGGGCACTCGAATAACAAGCCGTTTTGCGACGGCGCGCACAAGGCGGCGGGTTTCGAGGCGGAGTGAGCGCCGGCGCACGAGGAGAGGAGGCTTAGGTGAGCTTTTCGACGATGATGGACCGGCCGCTCTTGATCTCGGATTTGTTCGAGCACGGGCGGCGCTTGTACCCGAGCAGCCGCGTGATCACGGTAGGCGAAGGCGTTGATCGAGTGGCGAGCTACGCAGAAATCGCCAATCGCGCCGAGCAGCTCGCCAAGGCCCTAGTCAAGCTCGGCGTGAAGCGCGAAGATCGGGTCGGCACCTTCTGTTGGAACAGCCAGGAGCATCTCGAGGCGTATTTCGCGATCTCTTCGATGGGTGCGGTGATGCACACGCTCAACATCCGGCTGTTTCCCGAGCAGCTGGCGTTCGTGATCAACCACGCGGCCGACAAAGTCATCGTCGTCGACGGCAGCCTGGTGCCCTTGCTCGGGCAGGTCGCAAGCGACATGAAGACGGTCGAGCACATCGTCGTCGTCGGCAACGTGGACGATGCACCCCTGCGCAATGCGCCTCGGGCCACGCTCCACCGATACGAGGATCTTCTTTCGTCCGAATCGCCTGGACTCGAATGGCCGACGCTCGACGAGCGAGCGCCTGCATCGATGGCGTATACGAGCGGCACCACCGGCGACCCCAAAGGCGTCGTGTACAGCCATCGCTCGACCGTGCTTCACTCCTACGCACTCACGTCGGGCGCGGTCGCCGGTCTAAACGAACGCGACATGATCCTGACCATCGTGCCGATGTTCCATGCCAACTGCTGGGGCCTTCCTTACGCGGGCTGGTGGGTCGGCACCGATTTCTTGCAGCCGGCGCAATTCCTGCAGCCAGAACCGCTGGTCGCCATGATCGAGCGTCATCGGCCGACTCTTGCCGGCGCGGTTCCGAGCATTTGGACGGGCGTGCTCCACTATGGCGAGCGCAGAGACATCGATTTGTCTTCGTTTCGCTTGGTCATTTGCGGCGGTTCTGCGGTTCCCGAGTCCCTGATGCGCGCCTTCGACGAACGCTATGGGGTCACGCTCTTGCAGCTATGGGGCATGACTGAAACCAGCCCGGTCGGTACGATTGCATCGGTGCCGCGCGGGATCGAAGGCGAAGATGCATGGCGCTATCGAAGCAGGACGGGGCGACCGGTCGCTGGGATCGAGCTGCGCATCGTCGACGACGCGGGGCAGACGCTCCCCTGGGATGGGAAGTCGGTCGGCGAAATCGAGGTGCGCGGACCCTGGGTGACCGGCCGCTACTACGGCGTCGACGACGAGGAGAAGTTTCACGACGGTTGGCTGCGGACCGGCGACGTCGGCTTCGTCGACGAGCGCGGTTATGCGCAAATCACCGATCGCGCCAAAGACGTCATCAAGTCAGGTGGCGAATGGATCTCCTCGGTCGAGCTCGAAAACACGATCATCGCCCATCCCGAAGTCGCAGAAGCCGCCGTCGTGGGCATCCCCGACGAGAAATGGGATGAGCGCCCCCTGGCTTGCATCGTCCGCAAGGAGGGCAGCACGATCGCGCCCGAAGAAATCCGCGCCTATCTCGAAGACAAAGTAGCCAAGTGGTGGCTCCCCGAACGCTGGACCTTCGTCCATGAAATCCCAAAAACGAGCGTTGGTAAGTTCGACAAGAAGGTCCTTCGAAGCCAATACGCTGCCGGCCAACTGACCGTGATCGACGGTTAGGCGCTTCTGCGGCAGCGGTGCGGCAGTCACAGGGTTCAGCAGCAGTCCAGCTGGCTTCGGGTTTGCTCGGCGGCCTTTCGGAGGAGTTGGAGGCTTCGAATGACTTGCTGTCGCTCGGCTCCGGGGATGGCTTCGAGGATGGTTGCGATGCTTCGTTCGGTCAGTCGCCGTAGGCGCTTGGCTTCCTGCTCCCCATCCCCGGTCAATGCCACGAGAACACGACGGCCGTCGTCTTCAGCTTTCTCGCGCACGACCCAGCCTCGGGCTTCGAGTCCATCTATCAGTCTGGTCATTGCGCCTTTGGTGACCCTCGCCTGGGAGGCTAGGCCGCTCACGTCCCGGTTTCCGTCCATCAGGGTTTGCAGAAGCACGCATTGCGCTGGACTCACCGTTCCACAGCAGATCTCCTCTCGCTCGAACGAGGAGAACATCCGGCAGAAAGCGATGACGTCTTCGACGACAGCGCTCATCGCTTCTCGGCGGTGACCGAGTAACTGAACACGGTGTCCGAGAGGTCCATGATTCGTTCTTCACCTACGAGCTCCACCGCCGCCTTCCAGATCGGGTCCTGCAAGGTCGAGGTCAGCATCGGGGCAGCTGGCTTCCGCGTGTGTTGGATGTTCTCGAACCCGGCCGCACGCATATGGCCAAAGTACTCATCCTCGACCAATGCGCCCCCGACGCAAGCGATCCAACTCTCGGCGAATCTTGCGATGTCCTGCGGCAAGGGTTTGCTCAGCACGATGTCACTCACCGCAAGACGTCCGCCGGGCTTGAGCACCCGAAACGCTTCGCGAAAGACCTGGGCCTTGTCGGGGCTGAGGTTGATGACGCAGTTCGAGATCACCACGTCGACGCTGTCCGAAGCGACCGGGAGGTTTTCGATGAGCCCTTCTCGGAACTCGACGGTCCGCGCGTAGCCAGCATTGACCGCGTTGGTTCGGGCACGTTCGAGCATCTCTGGGGTCATGTCGACGCCGATGAAACGGCCTTCTGGCCCGAGCTTCTCGGCGGAAAGTAAGGCGTCGAACCCAGCGCCGGAACCGAGATCCACCACCGTTTCGCCGCGCTTGAGGCTCGCGAGCGCGGTCGGGTTTCCACAGCCGAGGCCGAGGTTTGCTTCGGCGGCCGCCCCCTTGATGTCTTGTTCCGCGTAGCCGATGAGCGATGCGGTTCGCTCGTGGGTTCTTGCTACCGTACTGCCGCAGCAGCCGCCCCCCTGGCGCGCGATCGCTGCGTATCCCGACTTCACCAGGTCATGTACCCGCTCATTTCCCATCGACGACCTCCAATAGTTGAATGATGCAACCAATCGATTGAGTCTGTCAACTAAATTCGTCAGAACCTCGAACGGAATTTCAGTCGAGGCCTTCCAGGTATTCAATCAGCGCGTTCGTGAAGAGCGACTCCTCCTCTCGGTGTGGCCAATGTCCAGCCTCCGGCATGACGAGGAGCTCCGCGCCACCTCCGAGGAGGCCTTGCGATTTCTTGTACGGTCCGAGATGACCGCCGAAGTCTTCTCCGCCGGCGATCATCAATCCGCTACATTGGATGGGGCCAAGCAAGCGACGGTCGATCTTCGAGCCCATCGCGCGGTAATAGTCGATTGCCGCCGTGAGGACCTCGGGGGTCGAGAAGGCTTCCTTCGCGCGCGCGAGAGCTGCATCGCGGTCCGGTCCTTTCCACCGAGGAGCCCAGCGCCGATAGAGAGAATCGATGTATCGAAATCTGTCGCGTCGTGTGCCGGCTTCGGCCCAGGGCAAGCGGAAGTAGAGGAAGTGCCGGGCCATCATGAGAAGCCCCAGCGCCTGGACCGCATTCTTGGGTTTCAGGGTGCGGGGGTGTGGAATCGCGATAGGGACGATTCCGTCGACCCGATCCGGCGCCAAGGCGGCCGCACCCCAGACCAGCATCGCGCCCCAATCGTGCCCGACCAGGACCGCGGACTTCAATTCGAGTGCGTCGAGCAGCCCGATCGCATCTTGTGCAAGGTGGAACGCATCATACGGTCGGCCCGGCACCAGGGTATCAAGGTGATAGCCACGCAGGTACGGCATGATGGTTCGGTAGCCAGCATCGTTGAGTGCGCCTGCGATACCAGCATAGGACTGCGGCGTATCCGGGAAGCCGTGAATGAGCACGACCGCACGGCCGTGGCCGGAGTCCGCGTATCGCCAGGTTTGCCCGCCGAGCGTGGTGTTCTTGAAATTGGATTCGGCGAGCATCTCCCCAGGGACATAACCTTGCCGGCTCGACCGAATCAAGGATGAGTTGACCTGGATCGGTACAAAGCGTACGAACGAACGCGCAACTTGGACGCCGTGATGTCAGAGCCCAACCCAAGCAGCGAGCCCATCTCCATTCTCAGCGCAGAGGGTGTGAGTAAGGTGTACCAAATGGGAGACGTCGCAGTGCATGCTCTTCGAGGCGTGGACGTCCCGCTCTACGAGGGAGAGCTCATGGTCCTGCTCGGCCCCTCTGGCAGCGGGAAGTCGACCCTGCTCAACATTCTCGGAGGGCTCGACGTCCCGAGCTCGGGCCGAGTCCTCTATCGAGGCGCCGACATTGCAGGACACGGCGAGCGAGAGCTCACCACTTTTCGCCGCGACCACGTGGGTTTCGTCTTTCAATTCTACAACCTCGTGCCGAGTCTCACCGCCCGTGAGAACGTCGCCCTCGTCACGGAGATCGCGAAACGCCCCTTGGATCCAAGAGAAGCCCTCGAGCTCGTGGGACTCACGGACCGAATGGACCACTTTCCCGCCCAGCTATCGGGTGGCGAACAGCAGCGGGTCGCGATCGCTCGGGCCGTCGCCAAGCAGCCGGAGATTTTGCTCTGCGATGAGCCGACGGGCGCGCTCGATTTCAAGACGGGAATCCGCGTGCTCGAGGTCATCGATGAGGTGAACCGAACGCTCGGAACGACTACAGCAGTCATCACACACCACGCGCCCATTGCTTTGATGGCTGACCGCGTCGTGTCTTTGTCCGACGGCATGGTGGCGAGGGACGAGCGCAACGAGGAGAAGGTTTCGCCGGCCGAGCTGACCTGGTGAATGTCCTCGACCGAAAGCTCGTTCGGGACCTGATGCGCCTCAAAGGGCAGGCCGTCACGATTGCCCTGGTGGTTGCAGTGGGCGTCGCCAACTACGTCACGCTCAGGAGTGCCTGGCGCGCACTTGAGGATTCCAAGGCTGCGTACTACGAGCAGTATCGCTTTGCCGACGTCTTCGCCCGCTCCAAGCGAACGCCGGACTCGGTGTCCGAGCAGATCCACGGCGTGCGCGGCGTGGCCTCTGTTTACCCTCGAATCGTCGAGGAGGTGCTCTTGCCGATCCCGGGCATGCTCACGCCCGCACACGGCCAGATCATCTCTCTGCCTACGCATGGCGTGCCGCCCATGAACGACGTGTACCTGAAGTCCGGTCGCTTTCCCGAGCCGGGTCGTGGTAACGAGGTGCTGGTCTACGAGCCGTTCGCCAATGAGCACGAACTGCGCCCCGGCTCCACGATTCCAGCGATCCTCAACGGGAAGCTCCATGAGCTCATCGTCGTCGGCATCGGGCTGTCGCCAGAGTATGTGTTCGCGATCGAGCCCGGTGGAATCACCTCGGACGACGAACGATTTGCGCCGATGTGGATGTCGAAAAGTGCAGTTGCCGCCGCGTTTCAAATGGAAGGAGCGTTTAACGACGTCGTGCTTCGACTGGAGCCTGGCGCCGACGAAAAGGCGATCCTTATTGCGCTCGATCGCATATTAGCGCCTTACGGTGGCCTGGGCGCGTACGGTCGAGACTTGCAAATCTCAAACTCCATTCTCGAAGGAGAGATTTCCCAAATCGAAGCCGAGGTGGTGTTTCTGCCGGGGGCGTTTCTCGCGGTCGCAGCGTTCTTGTTGAACGTCGTGTTCTCGAGAATGGTTACGATGCAGCGCGGGCAGATCGCGGTCATCAAGGCCATCGGGTACACGAACTCCACCATTGCGCTCCACTATTTGAAGATGGTCTGCGTCATCGTGCTGTTCGGCGCCGCGATCGGCGTGGGTCTGGGCGCTTGGTTGGCCGATGCGATGTTGGATCTGTACGCTGGGTTCTTTCGCCTTCCGATGACCCGTGGTCGCATCGACCTCCCGGTTGCGATCAATGCGATCATCGCGAGCCTCCTCGCGGCGGCTGCGGGGATCGGCTTTGCGGTCCGCAGCGCAGTGACGCTTCCACCTGCAGAGGCCATGCGACCTCCGTCCCCTGCGCGTTACCGTTCCTCTCCGATCGAGCGGATCCCCGGGCTGCCAAAGCTCCGACAGACAACGATGATGGTGTTCCGCGAGATCTGGCGGCGCCCGCTTCGCACGGTCCTCTCCTCGGCGGGTATCGCCTTCGCGCTTGCGATCATCATCCTCGGTCGGTTTGGAAAGGACGCGCACGGGCCGATCCTCGATCTGCAGTTCGGGCGCCAGCAGCGTGAGGACATCAGTGTCATTTTCAGCACCGAGATCGCAGATCGTGGCCTCGGATACCTCGCGCATCTCCCCGGGGTCGATCAGGTAGACGGCTATCGAATGACGCCGGTGCGATTTCGCTCGGGGCCTCGTTGGCGGGACAGCGTCCTCATCGGGCTACCGCCAGACAGCCAGCTGAGGAGGCTATTCACTCGCCAGTTCGAGCCAGCGCGCATCCCGCACAGTGGCATTCTCATTACCGACGTGCTCGCCGAAATCCTCGGTGCAAAACCGGGAGACCTCATCGACGTTGAGCTCAAAGAGGGCGACCGGGGCACGAGGCGAGTCCGTATCAGCGGCACGATCGATGAAGCGTTCGGCATTCAAGGCTACATGCAAAAGAGCAGCCTTCACGAGTTGCTCCGAGAGAAGCCCACGATCAACACCGCATTGTTGCGGGTCGATCCGGCTCGTGAAGCGGAGCTCCAGGGCTATCTCACGGACATCCCGACTGTGCAGAGCATCCACAGAAAGCGCAATGTGCTCGAGAGGTTCGAAGAGCAGACACGACGAACGATGCAGGTCGTCACCCTCATTCTCACCCTCTTTGCAACTGCGATTGCGGTAGCTGTGGTGTACAACAACGCGCGAGTGAGCTTGTCTGTGCGAAGCCGCGATCTGGCAACGCTGCGGGTCCTCGGTTTTACGCGTGCCGAGATCTCGGCGATCCTTCTCGGCGAGCAGGCCGTCCAGGTCTTGCTGGGAATACCGGTCGGGATGGTACTCGGGACCTGGGGCGCCAAGGCGCTCGTCGAGCTTCAGGCGGACCCCGAGCAGTTCCGCTTGCCGACGCTGATCTCGTCCCAAACCTATGCATTTTCGGCCGTGGTAATCTTGGCCGCGGCCGTGCTGAGCGCGCTGCTGGTCCGGCGCCGCCTCGATACCTTGGACTTAATTGGCGTGCTCAAGACGAGAGAGTAAGGAGAAATGGCGCATGGAAAAGGCGTCCGGTTTGAGGAAGTGGATTCGACGGGGTCTCATCGCTCTGGCGGTCCTCGCCGTCATAGGCTTAATCGTCGTGGCGTGGATTCCGAAACCCGTCGAGGTGGAAGCGTCGGAGGTCAGTCGAGGGCCGCTCGTGGTCACGGTCAACGAGGACGGAAGGACCCGCGTCAAGGATCGATACACGGTCTCAGCTCCCATCACGGGCAATCTAGCCCGGCTGGACCTAGAGGCTGGTGATGCGATCGAACAGGGGCAATTGCTCGCTCGGCTGGTGCCACTTCCTCCGCCTCTGCTCGACGCCCGGACCAGAGCCGAAGCGAAAGCGCGTGTCGATGCTGCGATGGCTGCACGGCGTCAGGCCCAGGCCGCAGTCAACCGCGCCCGCTACCAACGCGACTTCGCGAAGGAAGAGTCCGAACGGGCTCTTGCGGTCGTGGAGAAGGGTGGTTTGGCCCGAAGCGATGCCGATCGCGCAGTGTCGACATACCGTGGCAGCGAGGAAGAGCTCAGGTCTGCGGAGTTCGGCGCGCGGGTTGCGGAGCACCAGCTGAAGCTCGCGCAGACGACGCTCATACAGCTGAGCGGGAAAGGCGAGGAAGGCGAGCAGTTGGAAATCATCTCCCCGGTCGCCGGTCAGGTGCTCAAGGTGTTTCAGGAAAGCGAGGGAGTCGTGCAAAGTGGCACGCCCATCCTGGAGGTGGGTGATCCCGGCGCGCTCGAAATCGTGGTCGATGTCCTGAGCCAGGATGCCACTCGAATTCCTGCCGGAGCCCCGACCTCGATCGAGCGATGGGGTGGCAAGAATCCCTTGCACGGCCACGTGCGCGTCGTCGAGCCGTCGGCGTTTACGAAGCTATCTGCCCTTGGCGTCGAAGAGCAGCGGGTGAACGTGATCATCGATTTGGACGATGAACGCGAGCTCTGGTCTAGCCTGGGTGATGGCTACCGAGTCGAAGCGCGTATCTCGGTCTGGGAGGGCAAGGATGTCCTTCGGGTGCCCGCCAGCGCAGTATTCCGCTCCGAAGATGCCTGGGCTACGTTCGTCGTCGAAGAAGGCACCGCCGTGGTTCGAGCCGTAGAGCTCGGCGAAACCAACGGGCTCGAAACCGAGGTCCTCTCGGGACTGGAGGAGGGCGATTTGGTCATCGCCTACCCGAGCGACAGCGTGAGGGACGGCGTGTCCGTCGAGGCGAGGTGAGCGCAGCATGAACCCGATCATCGACTCCCTGACGGACCCGAACATACCATCGCAGGTCACGCATTTCTTTCGGAATCCCCAGATGATGCGTCACCTCGTTGCGACGCTGGTCCTGCTCGTGTCGGTACTGGTCGTTCGCTACGCTGCTCTTCGCTTCGTCCGCCGGGCGCTTCCGAGCCGAGACAAGCTTCGGCTTCGCTGGTCGTCACAGATTCGTGGGCTGTCCTACGCGATCTTGGCGTTCGGCCTCCTCACCATTTGGGCGGCGGAGCTTCAAACGCTCGCGGTCTCTTTCGTCGTTCTCGCCATGGCGATCGTATGGGCGACCAAGGAAACGATCGCCTGCATCCAAGGCGCCATTTATCGCGTGAGCGCGAATGCGTTTGAAGTTGGCGACCGGATCGCAATCGCTGCGATTCGCGGAGATGTCATCGATACCGGGCTCTTGAGCACCTTGGTCCTCGAGGTGGGGCAGGGGCACCAGCGGACCGGGCGCACAATCAGCATTCCCAACAGTCTGCTGATGACCGAGGCTGTGCTGAACGAGAGCCTAGCTGGGGAGTACATGTTGCACCTGATGAGCATTCCAGTGGATCGAAACGAAGACCTCGCTGCTATGGAGCAGAAGGCGCTTACAGCGGCGCGTGAAGCCTGTGCCGAGTTCATCGACGACGTTCGTCGCCCGATAGCTGCGCGCTATCGTCGTCACGGCCTGGTTCCGCCGATCGTCGACCCCCGGGTCACCTATCAGCTCGTCGACAAGAACACCGTGAACATTCTCTTGAGAATCCCGACCCCCAGTCGCCTCGAACGGCAGGTCGAGCAGCGCGTCCTCAGGGCCGTGCTCGGCGTCCCCAAGGGTCGCGATACGTTGCCCCCGCCTACACCATGACATCATCTGATCTCGAATTCCGAATCGCTCGCCTCGAGGCGATCGAAGCGATCAAAGCCCTCAAGGCTCGCTACTGGCATTGCTGCGACAGCAAAGACGTGGAAGGCGTTCGAGACTGCTTCCTCGAAGGCCCGGTGGAGATCCACTACGACGGGCCGGTTGGGCTGGTGCATCATCGCGACGGCCTCTATCAGGTCTTCAAAGACATCGGATGCCAAACGCAGATTGTGGAGATGCACCACGGAGGCCCTCCGAACATCGAGGTGCTCGGTCCAGACGACGCGTGCGGGCGCTGGGGCCTCGTCTATCATCTGATGAATACCGAGCAGCAAACCGTGAGCGTCGTCGGCGGCTACTACGATGACGAGTACCGTCGTGTGGACGGGAGGTGGTGGATCAGCAAGGCGCGATTCCAGGTCTGCTCCGCGGTCACCTATGGCTGGAAAGATGCGAAGATCCGTTTGCTTCACGCTGGTGCTTCCCTTCCAGAGCTGAGCTGAAGGCCCGGTTGCCGCGGCCCGGCTGATTTGCCAAGGTGCCGGCCCGATGGAACGAGCACGACCGATCGATGGGCTTCGCTGCCTGGTCACGGGAAGCGCGGGCTTCGTTGGAAGCAATCTGGTTCGAGCGCTCCTGGCGCGTGGCTGCGAGGTGAACGGCTTCGACAGGGCGCCCGCGACCTTCGACGATCCCAAGCTGCGCTGGTTCCGCGGGGACGTTCGCGATGCAGCGGCCCTCGCCGAGGCATGTGAGGAAGTTGACACGATCTTTCACACGGCAGCGATGATCGAAACCGTGACGTATGCGCCCAAGCCCTTTGCCGAGCTCGTGCGGAGCGTCAACATCGAAGGGACACGTGCGGTCCTCCGGGCTGCTCGAGACGCAGGCGTACGGCGTCTGGTTCACACCAGCTCGATCATCACTGCGTCGGGGGAAGAGCATCGCGGTGTCGGCGAGTCGAAGAGCTACAGCGCCGCGTCGGATCTCTACTCCAGCACCAAAGTCGCCTCCGAGCAGCTCGTCCTGGCAGCGAATGGGGAGTCCGGCTTGCTCACCAGTGCCATTCGTCCGGGAGGCATCTACGGGCCGGGTGAACGCAATACGCTCATCGGTCCCTTGATGAAGGCGCTCAAGCAGGGCGCGCCCCTCGTGCTCTTTGGTGACGGCAAAGCGCTCATGGACTACACGTACATCGACAATCTGGTCGACGCGCAGATCCGTGCCGCCGAGCGATTGGTGAAGGGCTCTCCCGTCTGCGGCCAGGCCTATTTCATCACCGACGGGGATCCCGTCAACACCGGTCAATTCAGCTCGACGCTGATTGATGAGATGGGCATCGACGCTCGAACCATTCGGATTCCGGGGCTCGTCGCCCGTGCCTTGGCCACTGCAAGCGAGCGCGTGTTCCAGGTCTTTGGCAAACCAAAGCCGCCAGTCAGCATCGTCGAAGTACGACTGTGCGTGCGCGACAGCTACTTCTCGATCGACAAGGCGAGGCAGGATCTTGAGTATCGGCCGCTCGTCAACACGCGCGAGGGACTCCGCCGGACCGCAGAAGACGCCCGGGAGCTCTACGACAGCCTCTAGGGAGCGCGCCTAGCCCTGGCGGGGCCAGCGGGGACGTTGGCGCGCTTCGAGCTCCGAAGCAATTCGCCCCAAATTGCGGCGTCGTTTTCCTCGAGTGAGGATCTCGACTGGTCTTAGAACACGGCCGCGCGCGGCTTTCAAGGCGAGGCCGAGTCCTTCTTTCGACAGGTTCAGCGCTTGGCTTCCTACACGATGGATTGAGCTCAGGTCTGGGACCTCGTAGCCCAGCGCTACGAGCTCGCGGTGCGCGATCTGGTTGAAAGTCTGCGCGCGCCACCAACCGAGCTCCTTTTGATGCTTGTTGAAGTTCTGCTCCATGATCGGCTTGGACAGGTTCTCCCAGTTTCGAACTCCGGCCGACTGCTCGCGAATCTCGTCTCGGCCGTGAAACTCGAGCATGGATTCCTCGAACTCGACCTCGACGAAGTCGCACAAGGACTCGACGATTTCTCGGGGGTTGGATACCAGATCTTCGTAGTGCACCACTTGGATTCGGTCGGCGAGGGTCGGGTCGCACAAAAGAGAGAGACAAGCTCTCTGTTCGTCGCGCCAGGTTCGCGAGATGTGAGAAATGCCGCCGAAGTGATTGGGAGATTTGAGCCAGGACAATGCCACGTCACGCCCATCTCGCACCAGATAGAGGAAACGGATGTCCGGGTAGCGGTTGGCCAAGCGATGCGCGTAGCGGAATGCGTCGTTCTCTTTCATTAGAACGCGCGTGGCTCCGGAGGCCTGCATGATGAGGTAGAACGCGGCATCCATCAGCCCGACCAGGCTACGCTCGCGCGCGTTCTCGAAGAGCGCTGCTGCTTCCGGCGACTCAGCCTGACCGGCGATCTGGCGTCGGAGGAAACGCGACAAATCCTCGCAGGCCTCGCGGAAGCTCGCGTCTTCGGAGAGGTCTCCGTACAGCGGAAGGAGCGGGTCGATGTTGATCAAAAAATGGACAGGGCTCGGCGCCACGATCTGCGAATGGCTTCCGAGGACTGCGCGAAGCAGGTTTCCGCCGCTCCTTTCGGACGCCAGCAGGACGATCGGTCGATCGATCCGCAGTCCGCCCGCGCTCATCGCCATCGTCCCCATCTAGAGAAGCCTAACGCACCTTTGGGACTCACCGCATCTCCTCCACAGCGTTTCTCAATCCCCGGTGGGCGGAGGGATGAAAGTCGGTCTCTTCTCTCCCTTGGCCAGGTCCTCTTGGTAGCGAGCAACGACTTCGTCGCGGTACCTGTCTACATCCCGGGCGCCCTTGTACGTCTCGTGCATCGCTCGCAGCACGGACTTGGGCTTGATCGCATGAGAGTCCCCGGCCGGCCGGCCGCGTGAAATGAAGGGGGCTTCGGTGATTCGGAGCTCCGGGCATCGGAGCTGCGCTTTGGCGAGCAGCTCAGCCATGTAGGCGTGGCCTCCTGAAACCGTTTGAATACCTCTGAACGCCTCGACGCGGTAGAGCTTCATTCCGTTGAGCGCTCTCCAGCGAAAGCCGTACAGCGTCTTGGTGAGCTTGAGGAATGCGGTCGAAGCCACGCGGCGCCCCAATTTTCTCACCACCGAGTTGTATAGATAGCCGAGAACGACGTCATGCCCCTGCCGGGCGGCGAGGAGATTGTCGATCGACTCGGCAAAGACGAATTCGCTGTCGCCCGGAAACACCGTCACCCATGCGCCATCGTCGATCGTATCGTACGCCTCGACTACACAGCGTCCAAGTCCGCGGTTGACATCGTGCGCAATCATCCGACACAGCGGGGACTCCGCACAGAGCTCTTGCATGATCTCCCGTGTTCGGTCGGTGGATCCATCGTCGATCATGAGAACTTCTAGCCTCATCGGAAGCGCGTCTGCATGCTCCAGAACCTCCTCGACGGTACGTCGCACGACCGGCTCCTCGTTCAAGCAGGGAATGAGCACGCACAAGAATTCATCCGCGGCATCCGAGGCCTGTGTTTTTGCTTTCTTGGCCATTGTTCAGCCCTTTGTGCTCCGTCGTTGGGGCTCGGTCAATCGGCAGTAACGGGTCTCCCGATGGATCTCAACGCCTTGCGGGTAGCCTTCGATGTCGTCGGGTCGCTGATGGAGAGCGATCTTCAACAAGGCATCGACATAGGCCGGACAGATCTGGGCGGTGAAAGGGAAGCCACCGCCGATGCGAGGGTTCACATCGATGACGAAGTCGCCTTCGTCGGTCTGGATCACGTCGACGTCGGCACTTCCTTCGAGCTCGAGGGCATCGCCGAGCCGCCTTCCCAAGGCTTCGAGGCCCTGGTCGCGCACGGACACCGCCTTGTCCGTGGAGCCATCGCGCATGGCGAGCTTCCTCTTCACGACCACGGCGCGCACGACGCCGAAACTGTCTCGAAGGATGTCGAGATTGAATTCGTTCCCTTCGAGCAATGCCTGCGCGACGCTGTTCTTCCCTACGCGTTGAAGGTCATTCGCGGTGCGGCAGATGTGCAAGCCATGGCTGCCCTGCCCGAAACGGCTCTTCGCAACCACGGGTAAATCGACAGCGTCAGCCAGAAAGAGGGAGGTCTCCGGGGACGGGATGCCGTGATCATGAAGCCAGGTTGCTGACTCGAGCTTGTCGGCCATCGCACTCGCCACTCGCCACGGTACGCCCAAGACCCGAACGCCAGCCGACTCGAACCGAGCACGATGCTTGGCCAGCAAGACTAGATCTAGGTCATTCTGAGGAATGATTGCGTTGATCTCGAAGCTGTCACAGGCGTCGAAAAGTGCGTCGATGTACCCTCGTTCGTCGCCA
Source organism: uncultured delta proteobacterium (assembly GCA_963699755.1). Lineage (GTDB taxonomy): Bacteria > Myxococcota_A > Polyangia > Polyangiales > Houyiibacteriaceae > SG8-38. Next base: position 207,192 of record CAVOVB010000005.1, on the reverse strand, counting down.
AGGGCAGGCGATGCAATGAATTCGTCAACGAATTGTCGGATGGTAGCCCGGGGGTCGCTGTCCGCCGCAGCGAGCAGGCCGCACAACGGTGACGAACGGAAGATCTCCGCCAAGTACGTCTTTCGGCCGCAGCAAGTCATCAGGATGTTGGCCTTCACGATGGCCCCAGCCGGTAGGTCGAGAGGAAGTCATCGACGGATTCCTCCCGACGCGCTTCCTGCGGACCTCGGTCGTCGAGAATGTAGATCGCCGGGGCCCCGCGAATGAACTGAGGTTTGAAGACGACGGTGTAGGCGCCTACGTTTCGAATGCGCAGGAGATCTCCCTCGTCCAAGGTCGGCAGCGTCTGCTCGATGGCGAGGTAGTCGTCGTCCATGCAGGTGTAGCCGACCAGGTCGTAGTCCGCCGTCGTGGATACATTTTTCGGGGTGAAGTCTGCGTTCAAAACCTCGGTTGGCAAATTGTGACGATGCCGAGACGGCTTGACGGTGTGCACGCTCCCGTCGACGAATGCGACGTTTCTGCCATGGATCCGCTTGATGCAATGTACGGGTGCGATGTAGTCGATGCTCTCGCCCACCACGGAGATGCCGGGCTCGATGATGACGGCACAGGACTGGCCCCGCGCGCCAAGCGTGGACGAAATCGTCGCAGCGTACTCCTCGAAGCTCGGGAAGCTCAGGTCGAGCCCCGCGGGACTGAACCCAAACCCGCCACCCACGTCGATGTAGTCGACCGCGTCGAGGTCCATCATGTCGAGCGCGGTGACCAGGCTGTTCGCGACGTGCCGGACCACCTCCAGGCTGCGCGCGCGCGAAGACAAGTGCCCGTGTACACCCGCCACCTGGACCCCGGCCTTCAGCAGACGTTCTTTGGCTTCGACGAGCTCGGATTTTGGAATGCCAAATCGGCTGTGCGAGCGGTGTCCCACACCCTCAGGGTGCTCGAGATTGACCCGGATTCCAACCTTGGCTGGTTGCCGCTTTGCACGAGCGATCGCGACGATGTCTTCGACCTCGCGCATGCTGTCCAAGTTGCACATCGCTCCCTCGCCGATGACGCGTTCGAGGGTGCTTCGCTTCTTGTTCGCGCCGTTGAGAATGATCTTGCTCGGCGCTACGCCAAGCCTCGTTGCGATGTCGTACTCGAGCTCGGACACGACCTCGGCAAAGGCTCCTTCCTGGTGGACGATACGCAGTACGGCTGGCACATAGTTAGTCTTGTAGGAGTACCCGATGATCAAGCTCGGAAACTCGGTTGCGAAGGCGCCCTGGAGGGCGCGGTATCGTTGGCGAAGCCCTACACCGTCGACGAGATAGAACGGGGGCGGCCTGCAGTCGCGGAGGCGTTCTAGCTTCATTTTCGGACCCCAAGGGCGTTCACAATGCGTTTCTCCAGTTGAGAGTCGGCGCGCGCGCTGCTTGGAGTCAATTGGAGACGTTCGAGCGAATCGCGATCGATGATGTCCACCCCAAGGAACTCCGCCAAGTCGGATATTACTCGCGCCGGTGACGACACCAAAGTTTCGTAGGATGTCTTGGTGGCAGCGCTTGGTTCCAGTGATGCGAAGGCATTTTGGATGGAGCGCTCGATATCGGTCAGCTGGTGGGCAACTTGCTCCTCTGGGGGGCGATCCGCCCAGTCCCGAAAGTCGCGCGGGCGCACCGACCACCAGATGGACGGGTCGCCGTAGCGAGCATGTCGCACTCCTAGAATCGACCTCGCCGTCGCGATGTCGTCGCGCTCGATCCAGATGAACTTCGCCCGCGGGAACTGTCGATGCAGCGAAAGGATCTGATAGTCGGCGAAGTTGAGGCTCTTGAGAACGAGGGGCGCGCCAGAGCATTCCGCCAAGCCCGATAGAGAAGCCCTGATGCTCGGCCAATCGATTGCGGCCAGAGCTTCATCGTCTAGATCGTCGTGGTCGTGCAGATGGCCGTAGAACTGCCAGAACCAGGAGAACTCGTGTGGAGAGATATCGGTCGCGCCGGCGCCATAGCTCGAGTCGAATGCGATTTGCGAACGGTCGATGCTTCCCGATAGGAAGGCACCGGTGATCGGCGTCATCCAATATCGAGCCATGCGGTTCGTGATGTAGGCAACCGGCAGAAACTTGGCGATCAACTGATACAGAAGCGTCGTGCCGGACCGAGGCACGCCGACGATGAAGACAATTGGGTATTGCCCGTCGCGAAATCGACGACGGAACGCCCACTCGAACGGCAACAAAGAGCGGTTCCGAGCGTACCGCAGCAGGTCATTTCCAATTCGACGCCGTTCGGCGTGCGCGCGCATCTGGTCATCCTGATAGACATGCCGGAAAAAGCGATAAGCATTCGTCATCTCGTCTTACACGAGATCGTATCACGCTGCCGCGCGGCCGAAATGTTTGCTGCTCCCTCTGGCTCCTGCCAATCCTTGCAGCACAAGGCCGTTCTCTTGACCCTCTGAGCTGGAGGCAGGAGAATTGTTGGCTATGGATGCAACGGCGCACAGGAGCGTCCACTATCGTACAAAAGCGCTGCCCCGCTGGATGCTACGCCGGGTTTTGCGGAACGAGCAGGCAAAGATCTACGGTAAGTTCGCCGAAGCGTTTCCGCCCCGGCCGGATTGGAGCATCCTCGAGGTGGGCACCAATGGCTCCCTCGAAGAGACGCGCGATTATTTCCTGCATTCCCTCTACCCATATCCGGAGCGGATTACCGCCTCGGGTCTCGAGGAGCCGGATGTCTTCGAACGAGTCTTCCCTCAATGCAAATACGTGCAGCTGGAGCGGAACGCCCCCCTTCCTTTCGACGATGAATCGTTCGATCTCGTGTTCTCGAATGCGGTCGTCGAGCACGTCGGATCACGCGAGCGACAACGTGCCTTTGTCGATGAGATACTCCGGGTTGGAAAGCGGGCATTCATCACGACTCCGAACCGGCGGCATCCAATCGAGTTTCACACCGTCACCCCATTGCTCCACTACCTTCCTCCCCAGCTGTATAGGCGGATCTACGCAGCCGCCGGTTTCGAGTTCTTCTCGAAGGAGGAGAATTTGAACCTTCTCGATTCGGGGCAGTTCCTCGACCTCCTTCCATCCGATGCGAGATCTCGCGCCGAGCTCAGCTTCCACAGATTTCTCGGATTGAAGTCGAATCTCCTGCTTTCTGTTGGGATGAAATCCGCATGAGCATCCAAGGGGGGCCGATCGGCAGGCCATGGGCCGTTGCCGCCTTGGTTGCGGGCGCGTGTCTTTCCCTGAGCATCTTCTGGTCTGTCGGTGCCCACAATTTCGACTGGTACCAGCTGCGCCTCGGCTCCACGACCGTCATGGCAGGCCCCTATGCGTACTTCCTCGTATTCTGGACGCTCTTCGGCTCGATTGCTGCGGTGCTCTTTGCTTGTGCGTTCGCCACCATTGCCGGCGCGGACTGGGCGCAAGAGACCCACGAGCAGCTTCGGGCAACGTCGGATCTCCATCTGATTCTCGCCTTCAGCGCAATCGCATTTGCAATTCCTGCTCTAATTCACTGGCAACTGCTGCTGGGTGTCGACCTGACGGATGACGAGTCGGTCTACCGATTCTCCTCGGAGTTGCTGTTGAGCGGGCGCCTATACGCTGACTCCCCGCCGATGAAGCTGTTTTTCGATCACGTCTTCATGATCAACGATGGCAAGTACTATTCGCAATACTTCATGGGGTGGCCGGCTCTCTTGGCCCCTGGGGTTGCGCTCGGCGTTCCTCAGTTGATGAACCCGCTGTACTCGGCACTCACGGTCCCGGCGATCTTCCTGACGCTGCGGGAGCTATCGGGGCGCAGAGCGGCTGTGATCGGAGTGCTTCTTTTCCTTGCGGCTCCGATGGTGCAGCTCACGGCGGCAACTCAGCTCTCCCACACTTCCTGCATGTTCGCGCTCGCGTGGATGACCTATCTGACGGTTCGCGCCAATCAGGGTGACCGGGCCAGGTGGCTACACCCGGGCATTGCCACGGCTTTTTCAGTCGCATTCTTCGTTCGTCCGACGGTAGCGGTCGCGATAGGAGCTCCACTCCTCTTCATCTGGGCAGCCGCAGTTCGAAGTCTCAATCCCGAGAAACGTTGGGCTCCGATTCTCGCGTTCGCTGCACCTGCGCTGCTGTTCGCCGCAGCGTTCTTCACGGTCAACGCAGTGCAGAACGGAAGCGTCAGCTACGTCTCGTATCAACGGGCGGCGGACTACGCGCGCGAAAACGGCTTCCACTACTCTGCCTGGTCGAGCTTGCCCGACGACTGGACGCCGTCCTTCGGTTTCGGAACCTTGGACCTGGCGTTCGCCCGAACCGGGGTCGCATTGACACGACTCAACTTCGCTCTGTTCGGATGGCCCTGTGCGTTTCTCTTCTTGCCATTCGCCGCCTGGACGAACCAAAGAGCTTGGATCCTCTGGATGATGGTCCTCGGTTTCGTCGTCGCGCATGCCTATCTGCGTAGTCCGGGTATCGATACGTTTGGGCCTGTCCACTACATGGAGATCGCACTGCCGATCATCATGCTCAGCGGACTCGGGGCCGCCAGGTTGACGAACGGCCTCCGCACGATGGGCTCCTCGCCCTTTGTTGCCCGGCTTCCTACTGCCCTCTGCCTCGGTCTCATTGCCGCGGCGCTGTGCGGATACGTCCCAGCGAGGGCGTATGCCTTGTACGAGATCTCAGACGTGCTCCGGCGGCCGGCCGTCGTTGCGGCGCAGGAAATCAAGTCGCCCGCGGTTGTCTTCGCGAACCGCCCGCTCATTCCGCGTCAGTGTGCGAACGCCCGGCATTTCGTTTTCGCACACCAGGTAAATGATCCGGATTTCCAGAATCCGATCCTTTGGGTCAATCACATCAGTATCGCGCACGACCGAAGGCTCATGGAGCACTACCCGGACCGCATGGCCCTGGTGCTCAGATGGATGCCCGGTTGCCGGCCATTCTTCGTACCTTTGCAGGATGCTGAGCAGTGGAAAATCACAGACGGAAACACGGGAAGCACCGAGCCAATCCCCTCCCCAGAGGAGATGCGTTGACGGTCTCGTTCGAAGCTGAGCACTAGGAACAAACCATTGGAGCCGTCAGAGTTCTTCAACAGCAATGCAAGCGAGTACTACGCGATCGATGCGGGGATGGGCACCGTCAACCAGCTCGCTGCTCGCCATATCGAGGAGGGTGTCTCCGGACGGGTTCTGTCGATCGGCGGCCTGTGGCCGCGCCACTCCCAGGAGGCGCTCTCCGATCTCGATTTGACCGTGGCAGACGTGTCGGAGGAAATGCTCCGGCCGCACCGGGAAGCAGGGCTCTGCACCGCATTGGATGATGCACGGGCGCTCTCGTTTCCCGACGCTAGCTTCGATCACGTCGTCCTGCCGCTGGTGCTACACCACATCACGGACCAATCGTGGGTCGCCGCCCGCAGGGAAGTGAACAAGGTGCTGGCCGAAGTCCGGCGCGTCCTCAAGAGAGGAGGGCGAGTCTGGATTAGCGAGTTCTCGGTGAGTTGGACGGTCTACTGCAGTGAAGCGGCGGCTGCGCCGCTAACGAGGTTCGTCTTGGGTTTGGCGGGCATTCCGTTGGTGGTCATGCACAGCATCGACTTCTATCGCAGCACTTTGCGTCGTCAGCAATTCGATGATCTCCAATCATACTATCCCGTCCCAGCGGATGCGAGCTGGCGCGATCCGATTCGTCCGATCATTGGGCTTCCCTGGCTCAAGGTGCCTCGCGGGCTCTACCCGGTGCGGCCTGTGGTTCTATCCGCGAAGGCTGCCCGGTAGAGCTGGTTGCTTCAGGGTTGCCAAGGAAGGCAGCCAGGGTATCGGGGTGCCCAATGCTCGATGACATGTTCATAGAGTGGCTCATACTCCTTCGCCGTCATCACGAAGTTCCGAACCAGCTGGCAGGGATCACTCGGCTCGAGTATCGCGGGAAGCTCGACGAAGCGCTCCAGGGGCGAGAGCGAACGAGTCGACTCGATCTCCTCCCACTGAACGGCTCGAGGAAATCGGTTCACCAGGTAATCGTCGATGAATCGGTGGTAGGCCCCGCGATCGAGATCGCCCTCGCGAAAGAAGGTATTGGACGCGTTGTGATGATGGAGCCTGGCCCTCGGCTCGACACGAACGGCGTAGGTCCAAAGCAAATCCTCATCTGTCCAAGCACGGCGCGCCCCGAGGCTGCTGACGAAGCAAGCCGTCGCCAAGGAGGCGACGACCAGCACTCGCATCGCAGACCGCTCCAGCAACGCGAAGATTGCGATGACCGCGATCATCGCAATCCCGAGAATCGAGGGATAGAGCAGCCGCTCCGCGAGATCTGTGATCAACGGCACGAACCAGTGCGATTGCAGCAGTGCCGGCGCGCAGAGAAACGAGAGGGCCGCGACCCATTCCGCGCGCCCCCGCCTGATGGCCCACAGCCCCCCGATCACAGAAGCGAGCAGCAGCAGACCACCCAGAGCTGCGTACGGGGCGAGCACCCCTGCCTCGAGCTCTACGGCCGCATACCCATGGTTCGGCGCGATCGGTGAAGGCCACACCGTCATCAGCACAGAGCGTCCGATGTTGTAGAGACCGAGCAGCAGACGAAGCTCTCCGTGTGCTTTGTGAGCCAGGTTGTTCGTGAATATCGCTGCGCCTGCGGCCCTCGGAAGGCTGAGCTGAATGGTGACCACGGAGACCGTCACCAACAGCACAGGAAGCGAGGCAAGCCAGCGTAGTCGCTTCTCGCCCGGCTGGATCGAGAACAAGAGCGCCAGAAGCGGCGCGAAGATGATGGCGGACTCCTTAACGAGCGCGGCTAGGAGAAGAGCCGATGCACAACGTGCTCCAGTGCGGAAGCTAGCCGGGCGGAGTGCTATCGTGCAGGCAGCCAGCACCAACGAAAACGAAAGCAGATCCGCCTGTGCCACGATGGCGCTGACGCTTTCGGTGTTGAGCGGATGTAGCGCGAAAAGCGTTCCGACGGCTGCCGCCCAGTCGAGCGAGGCGTGGAGGCGATACACGAAGCGCATACTCATAGCGACCGCCAAGACGTGTAGCAATGCGCTCAAGAGATGAAACGGCAATGGATTCGCTGGCCACAACTTCCAAAGCAGCGCCCAAACGAGGGGCATCAGGGGCCGCCATGTAGTGAAGCCGTGGCTCGCCGGGCGTCCCCAGAAATCTCGCAGAAAGGCTTCCCACGGTGGCGCTTGGCCGTTGACCAGCGGGTTCTCGAGCAACGCCGACGGATCGTCGTAGACGAAGCCAGCGTCGACGACGACAATTCCTGCGGCCGCGGCCAGCAAGAGAGGGACAATTCGGAGCATGAGCGTCGTCACGCTTAGTGTCTCTCGACAGGCTTCTTTGCGGTGGCCGGGAGACAAAGGGCTAGCACAGCGGCGTCGTCCATCGTGGGCAGCAGCTCGACGCTCGTCGCGGCCCAGGCGGGGCGTGTCTGGGCCACGAGCACGGTGCGCATGCCCGCGCCGGTCGCGGCCGACCAGCCGTCGAGTGAGTCCTCGAACGCAATGCACGCCGATGCTTGAACCCCGAAGCGTTCGGCAGCCAAGAGGTAGCCTTCCGGGGATGGCTTGGGCGACGAAACGTCGTTCCGGGTGACCAAAACGCTCATCTGCTCCAAGACCCCAGCGGCCTTCAGCCAGATTTCCGGCGCGCTGCTGTTCGTGACGACCCCCATGGCGACTCCGCGTTCCGCGAGGGCGCGAACCGTTCGAGCCGCACCTGGCATGCTCACACCTTGCGCGGTCTGGAGGAGTTTGGCGACGGCGTTCGGCTTGGCGTCGAAGAGCGCTTGCTTGATTGCTGCGCCCGCGCCTGGTACCGCGATGTCGATCACTTCCGAACGGGGTTTCCCTCGGCGAACCGCGTCTCGAGCTGCTGCGGAAAACTCGATTCCAGCGTCACGGAACACCTGCTCGTAGGCCCGCACATGTAGGGGCGCCGAGTCCACGAGCACACCGTCCATGTCGAAGAGAACGGCGGATGTAGTCATTTTTCATTCATCCGGGGATTAGGATATCGTATTGGCGACGAGAGGCGGAAATGACGAACCAGAAATTACTCGTGACCGGGGGGGCCGGGTACATCGGTGCGGTCCTCGTCCCGGAGCTGCTGGAAGAGGGGTATCATGTCACCGTCTTCGATGCCTTTCTGTACGGGACGGACCCGGGCTCCGATCCGATCGTTCACGAGCGATGCGAGAGGATTCGTGGCGACATACGGGATTTTGCGACGGTCGACGCGGTGCTCGAGCGGGGTGACTTCGACGCGGTGATTCACCTTGCCGCGATCTCCAACGACCCGAGCTCCGAGCTGGACCACGAGGTCACCGAGACGGTGAATCTTCAAGCGGTCGATCACCTGATGCATGCGGCGAAGAAGCACGGAGTGGGACGCTTCCTCTACGCGTCATCCGCAAGCGTCTACGGCATCAAAGAAGAGGAAAACGTCACCGAGGAGCTTTCCCTCGATCCGGTTACCATCTACGCCAAGTGCAAGGCCGAGGGCGAGAAGATACTCAATGGTCTGGCGGACGACTCGTTCGTCGGTGTTTCGGTTCGGTCCGCGACTGTGTGCGGCTACTCGCCCCGCCTGAGGCTCGATCTCACCATCAACCTCTTGACCGACCAGGCCCTGACCGATCAGCGGATTCGGGTCTTTGGTGGCGCTCAAATGCGCCCGAATGTGCACATTCGCGACCTGACGGCCTTCTACCGCATGCTGCTCACGGCGCCCGCCGACAAGATCTCGGCTCGGGCGTTCAACGTCAGCCGGAGGAACGCCTCGGTCATGGCCCTGGCCGAAATGATTCGGGACGAGCTCGACTCCTCGCTGCCGATCGACACCGTGCCCTCCGATGATCCTCGTTCCTACCACCTCTCTGCCGACAGGGCGCGAAAGGAGCTCGGTTTCGAGCCTCGGCACGATTTGGTCGTCGCCGTTCGAGAGCTGCGCGAGGCCTATCGCAACGGACAGGTCTTGGACAGCGGGTCAAACATCTACCGAAACGTTGCGTGGATGAAGGCTCGTCCGGAGCTTTGGCGATCCACCACGAAGCTCGTTTCATGACTTCGATTCCATACGTCGATCTGATCAAGCAGAATCAGGCGCTGCGCCCCAGCATTCTCGAGGCGGTGGATCGAGTGCTAGGCCATGGGCAGTTCATCAACGGCCCGGAGGTGAACGAGCTGGAGGAGAAGCTGGCTCGACGCCTCGGCGTCAAGGACGTAGTCGGCGTGTCTTCCGGCACTTCTGCCCTCACCTTGGCGATGCGCGCCCTCGACATTGGCCCTGGGGACGAGGTTATCACGGTCTCCCATTCGTATGTCGCCACGGCTAGCTCCGTCTCGCTGGTCGGAGCCACACCCGTCTTCGTTGATGTCGATCGAGCGACGGGCCTCATGGACCCGGAGTTGCTCGCCGCGGCGATCTCGCCGCGAACCAAGGCTGTGCTTCCCGTGCACCTGGGCGGCGTTCCTTGTTTCATGGAGCCGATTCAAGAGCTTTGCAGGGCGCATAGCCTGCACCTCATCGAGGACTGCGCTCAGGCGATCGGAGCCACGTATCGTGGTCGCAGCGTGGGCTCCTTCGGCACGGGCTGTTTTTCCCTCCACCCGCTCAAGACCTTGTCTGCCTGTGGAGATGCGGGGTTCATCGCGACCAACGACCCAGATCTCGCCGTGCTCCTGCGACGCCTCAGGTCCTTGGGCCACCGCGACCGCGACCACGTCGATGTGCCGAGCGAGAACGCTCGCCTCGACACGCTTCAAGCCGCGATTCTACTCGCGAAGCTGCCGCATCTCGATGACTGGATCGCACGCCGCAGGCAGCACGCCGCCGCGTACCGGACAGCGTTGCGCCCGTTTTTCGAGCTCACGAGCGTCACCGAAGGCTCCGAGCCCGCGTACAGCGCGTTCGTCATCCGCCATGACGAGCGCGATGCCTTGATCGCGCACCTAGCGTCCCGGGGCTTCGATGCCAAGGTCCACTATCCAGTTGCGATCCATCAGCAGCGCGCCTTCGAGGGAACGAGCCGCGCAGAGCTCCGGCATACCGAGGCCCTGGTCCAACGCATCGTGAGCCTACCGGTGACGCCCGAGCTCGAGCCCTCTCAGAGGGATGCCCTCATCGAGGTCTTGATCGACTGGAGCCGCAGACATGCGTAGCGCCGAAGCAGACAAGAAGATCCATTCGATCGAAAGCCTGCAAGCCGAGAGGGCGCGCCTTCGCGAAGCCGAGAAGATCGTAGTCCAATGCCACGGCTGCTTCGACATCGTGCACCCGGGACACATCCGCTACCTGCGAATGGCCCGTAGCCTCGGGGACGTACTAGTCGTGACCGTGAGCGCAGACAACGTGGTCATGAAGGGATACGACCGACCCTACATCCCGGAAGACTTGCGTCTCGACAACCTGGCCGAGCTCGGCTGCGTGGACTACGTGGCGCTCAGCGAAGACGAGTGGGCTGGCCCGGTCCTCGAGGCAATCCAGCCGGACATCTACGTGAAAGGACGAGAGTACGAGTCCAAAAACGATCCTCGCTTCGCCAAAGAGAAAAAGATCGTCGAGGCCTACGGCGGCCGCGTCGTCCTCGGTTCGGGAGACGTTATCTTTTCGTCGACCGAGATCGGCAGACGCAAACGCAATACGCTGGACATGGAGCAGCAGAAGATCCAGCGATTCTGCCGCGTCAACGCGATCAATCCTGCTCGCCTCAAGAACGCTATCTCCGCGTTCTCCGACCTCAAGGTACTGGTCCTCGGTGATGCCATTCTCGATCAGTACGCGCACTGCGAAGGCGCGCGGGTCGCGTCCGAAAGCCCGATCGTATCTGTAAAGCCGGTGAGCGAGGAGTGGTTCATTGGCGGTGCCGGACTGATCGCGCGTCAGGCAGCCGTCCTCGGCGCGAAGCCGACGTTCGTCACATGCTGTGAAGAGGACGAATCATTCGGGCGAATCAGGAGCAGCCTGGAACGCTCCGGCGTTGAAGTGCACAACCTGCCGGCCCGAGGACGCCGGGTATACACGAAGACTCGGTATCTGGTCGGTGGCAAAAAGGTCTTCAAAGTCGACCGAGGAAACCCGGCGCCGATTCCCATCGAAACCAGCGACGAGCTGATTACGATGCTCCAGGGGCAGCTCGAGGCCCATGATGGATTGGTCGTGACCGATTTCGGATATGGCTTGTTCGGGTCGACGCTCGCCAACGCGATTCCGAAGCTCGCCGAGCGGTGCGGCAAGCCCTACTTTGCCGATGTCAGCACCAACGGGCAGGCGAACATCCTCAAGTTCAGAAGGCCTCAGCTCGCAACTCCGACCGAAGACGAGCTCCGGTTTGCCTTGGGTGATGCGGAGAGCGGGCTTTCGAACCTGGCGAGCCGGTACTACGCCGCCAGCGGTGCTCGGGGGCTCATCGTGACGATGGGTCGACGGGGTTCGCTTTGCTTTCACCCGCCCCAAGGCCAGGGCGACCGATTGAGGACCGACTACCTGCCTGCGTTGGAGATCAACGAGGTAGACGCGGTCGGAGCCGGAGACGTGTTTCTCACAGGGGCGAGCCTCGCGCAGCTCTCGGGCGAGCCACTTCCCATAGGGATGTACATTGGTAGCTCGCTAGCGTCGATCTCCGCCGGGACGCTCGGCAATGAAGGCGCGTCTCTTCCCGAGCTCTACGACTTCTTCGAGCAGCGTGCGGAGCTGGCCGGCGAGTAGTGATGCGACGCCGGCTGACCAGGGAACGTGTCCTCATGACCGCGGGCTTCGTTCTCTCCGCGATCCTTGCGGTCTACTTCCTGCGGCGCATCGATCTCAGCGAGCTGGGTCCGACCCTGGCCTCGGTTAACCCCTGGATCCTCTCCTGTTGCTTGCTGACGAAAGGGACCATCTTTTCGCTTGGCGCGTTGCGCAGCAAGGTATTCCTAAGACCACTCCGGTGTTACAGCTTCGCGGAGTGCTTCACTCCGGCCTTGGCTGGATACGTCACCAACAATATCTTCCCCTTTCGGCTCGGCGAGCTGGTTCGCGTGGACCTTCTCGCTCGGGCTGGCGACATTTCCCGCGGGTCTACCATCGCAGTGGTGGCGCTCGAACGCCTGCTCGACCTGATCTCGTTTTTGATCCTGTTCGCGGCGGCCGTACCGCTGCTGGCGATCGATCTCTCGGGGGATAGCCGTCTCGCTTGGGCGCTTGCAGCGATCATCGGCGCGCTTCTCGGTGTCTTCTGGTTGGTCGCCAACCCATCTCGGTTCCCTGGAATCGTCGTATTCTTTGCGCGTCCTTTCGGCCGGAGGATGCAAGCTTGGATCTATCAGAAGTCGCAACGCTTCGTCGATGGCTTCAGTGCCCTGCGTTCGAGTCGAGCGGTCGCTCAGGCCTTCGCGCTCACCTTGCTCACGCGCCTCGTCGGGATGCTCACGATTCAGTGTTGGCTCTGGGCTTTCGGGCTCGATCTGCCCATATACGCTTCGCTCATCGTGACGGTCTTCCTTTCAATCGGCACCATGGTTCCCTCTTCACCAGGTTTCATCGGCACGTTTCACGTCGCGGTCGCGTATGCACTGGAGCTGATGGGAGTCGATGCAGCAATGGCGGCTTCGGTCGCGATTGCCGGGCATTTCATGGCCACGGTTCCCTGGACCGTCATCGGCCTGTTCGTAAGCCTTCCCGCCATTCGGGGCGTCTGGAAACGGGGTCCGAGGGCGAGCCAGCAAGTCGAAGGCGTCTTCGGGGCATGACTGCCGTTGACGAACGCTCAAATTCTTCGTAGCAGCGACGCTCTTGACCCGTTCAAGGTGGTACCTATGATCGGCGAGATGCTGCGGGAAAGTCTTTCGAAGGATTTTCGACGCGTTCGCGCGCAGACCGACGTGCTCGTTTCGACGCTTTCTGCTGAAGACCAGTGCGTCCAAAGCATGCCCGACGCGAGTCCAAGCAAGTGGCACCGCGCGCACACGAGCTGGTTCTTCGAAACGTTCGTTTTGGGTCCCGCTGGCATGGGAGGAGTATCCCCCGAGCCATACGCCGTCTTGTTCAATAGCTACTACAACGGGGTGGGCGAGCAGTATCACCGCCCTTCGCGCGGACTCTTGACGAGGCCGAGTCACGAAGAGGTCAGTGCTTATCGCGAGCGAATCGATGCTGCTGTCCTAGCGCTGCTTCGATCCGGCATCGATGACGAGCTCGCCGGGCGAATCGAGGTTGGCCTTCATCACGAGCAGCAACACCAGGAGCTCCTCCTCACCGACATCAAACATCTTCTTTTTTGCAACCCGCTCGATCCCGTCTACGCCCCAGCGCCAGCCGCGGCCGACGAAGTGGCCTCGGCGCCGGCGATGCGATGGTCGGGACATCAAGGCGGCATCGCCCGGGTCGGGGCTGACCCAGGGCGATTTCATTTCGACAACGAGGGTCCGGTGCACGATGTTCTCCTTTGCTCCTTCGAGATCGGACAGCGCCTGGTGATCAATCGCGAGTACCTCGCCTTCATCGAAGACGGTGGCTACGAGCGGCCCGAGCTTTGGCTGAGCGCCGGGTGGGACGCGGTTCAGAAACACGGATGGCGCGCCCCACAATATTGGCGCAAGGACAATGACGAATGGAGCACCTTCACTCTCCACGGGAGACGCCCGCTTCCACGTGGAGAGCCAGTCGTTCACGTCAGCTATTACGAGGCGGACGCGTTCGCGCGTTGGTACGGCGCTCGACTGCCTACCGAGCACGAATGGGAGGCCGCAACTTCGGAACCGGAGCCGTCGCCACTTTGTGGGCGCGCGCCGTCGATGCATCCAGCCGTCCCGAGCCTCTACGGCGCAGCCTGGCAGTGGACCAGCTCCAGCTATTCTGCCTATCCGGGTTATCGCGCTCCGGCGGGGGCGCTCGGCGAATACAACGGCAAGTTCATGTGCAATCAGTATGTGTTGCGAGGAAGCAGTTGCGCGACCGCCGCCGGCCACGCACGCCGAAGCTACCGGAATTTCTTCCCAGCAGATGCGCGTTGGCAGTTCAGTGGCATCCGCTTGGCTCGGGATGGGGGTTGAATCGATGATCGCTTTCGATCCGCGAAGCACTGAGGAACGTGTTCGGGTTCTCGACCTTCACCCGGACCTCGGCGACTTGCGGCAAGAAGCGGTTCACGGCTTGCGGCGCCCCCGAAAAGCGCTCCCGTGCAAGTACTTCTACGACGCATTGGGGGCTCGACTCTTCGAAGCGATCACCGAGCTTCCCGAGTACTATCCCACCCGCACCGAGCTCGGGATCATGACCCGGGCCGTTCATGAGATGGCGAGCTACATTGGCGCGCACGCAACCCTGGTCGAATTCGGCTCAGGCGTTGGCCTCAAGACTCAGAAGCTCCTCGACGCATTGATCGAACCCAGTGGCTGTGTGCTGATCGACATCAGCCGGGAGGCCCTCGAGGCATCGGCGCATCAGCTTGCGGACCGCTACGAGAGCATGGAGGTGATCGGGGTCTGCGCCGACTACACACAAGCCTTGCGTCTCCCACGTCCCCGCCGTCCGAGCGCCCGAACGGTCGCGTTCTTTCCCGGCAGCACGATCGGGAACTTCACCCACGAGGAGGCCACGAGCTTTCTGTTGCGCGTCGCCGACCTCGTCGGCCAGGGTGGAGGCCTCCTCGTCGGCATCGATCGGAAAAAGGACCCCCAGGTCATCGAAGGTGCCTACAACGACTCGCTCGGAGTCACCGCCGCCTTCAATCTGAACATCCTGAACAGGCTCAACCGAATCGGCGCCAATTTCGACCTGAGCAAGTTCCGGCACCACGCTCCCTACCTTGCAAGCGAAGGTAGAATCGAAATGCGCCTAGTCAGCGAGGTCGATCAATCGGTTCGTGTTGGCGACGTTCAAATCACCCTATCCGCTGGCGAGCACATCGTTACCGAGCACTCTCACAAGTACGATCTCGAGCAATTCGAGCAGATCGCCCAGACGGCGGGTTTTCGGCTGACGAAGCAATGGAGCGACGACCGCAACTGGTTCAGCGTCTGTTTCCTGGAAGTCGACTAGGGCACGTCCGATAAGCCCTCGGTCGAGGGTTGTGAGACGTGCTCCGGGCCTAGCGACTGGAGAGCTTCGCCGCCAGATCAAACGGCGTCGAGTAGACGTTGGCGCTGTGCCGGAAGCTGTCGGTGCCGTCCGTGTAGGTCACTTCGAATCGATAGGTCCCGGGCGTTGCGGCTTCGCCGGAGGGCTGCCTGAATTTGGCAAGATTGTCGACGACGAAGGGGCGATTCTTACCTGGAGCGATCTCCACCGACCCTAGGCGGCATTTGACCTCGTGGAAGGGCTCGTAGCCCTTCTCCCAGGCGTCTTCCTTCTTGCGCACGCGATAGAACGGAGTCCCGCACATCGTCTTCAGCCAGATCGTGCGCTTCGAGTTGTTGTGGACTCGGGTCTTCACCTCGTCGGAGGGAGTGACGACCGAGGGCCGCGTCTCGATCAGAATGTCTCTCGCCGCAGTCTGTACGACCGCTCGGCAGCCTTCGGTCGTCCAGCGATGGCTGGATGGACATACGCAGGGCCTGCAGGACTCGCAGCGCTCGTTCGGCGGGCATTCCGGGCAGCCGACATAGGTTCCGCGCGAGCCTTCACAAAGCGCTTGCACGCTTCGGCCGCGACGAAACAACTCCGGCGGCTCGCTGGTCAGGACGCAAGCTCCCTTGAAGCATTTGCCAAAGGGCTTCTTGCAGTCGAAATTGCAAGTCGCCAGCTCATCTTGACCGCGACACTCGGCAAGCTGCTTCTGGTAGTCGAGGAGATGCGCCACATTGACCGCCACGCCGCACTTACAGCCCTGCGACGTGCAGCTCGTTTCGACGACCCCGCATGCATCACCCTCTTCGCAGCTCCGGTGTGCCGGAGCGATCTCGATTTGCTCGAGACGCGGCTCGGCCTCCTTGCAGCCCACCAGCATCACGCCCAGTATCGCGACCCAACAAACCGAACCCCGCGCCCCCATGAGATGGGTCCTACCGAAGGTCCGGCCTCATGGCAAGAACCGGGAACTATTCGCCTGCCGACTAGCCGGCCTGGAGCCGCGCGATTCGCTCTTCGAGGGGAGGGTGGGTCGCCATCAGCTTGAGCATTCCTTCGCCGCGGATACCAAAGGCGGTTAGATTGTCTGGGAGCTGCGAGGGCGCATCCCGCATGGCTTTGAGCCGATTGAGAGCGGAAGCCATCGCTGCGGAGCTTTGGAGCTTGGCGCCTCCGGCATCCGCCCTGAACTCCCGGCGCCGAGAGAACCAAGCCACGATGATGCTCGCTAGGATGCCGAACACCATTTGCAGGGCCATGTAGATGAAAAACCTCCCGCGCTCGAATTGGCTGGCGATGATTCGGGCAAGGAAGAGGACGAAGGTATTGAGCACACCCTGGATGAGCGTCAGGGTGACCATGTCACCGTTGGCTACATGCGAGATCTCGTGGCCGAGGACCGCTTCGACTTCCTCCTTGTTCATCAGGCGCAAGAGGCCTGTGCTCACGGCCACGAGCGCGCTGTTACGAAACATCCCGGTCGCAAATGCGTTTGGATCGGGCGAGTCGAAAATCGCGACCTCGGGCATGCCGATTCCTGCCTGCTCGGCCTGACGCTGCACCGTGCTGTACAACCACTGCTCCATGTCGTTTGAGGGTTTCTCGATGACGTGGGCCCTCGTAGACCGCTTCGCGACCCACTTCGAGATCGCCAACGAAAAAATGGCGCCTCCGAACCCGAAGAGCGCACACCAAACCAGCATTGCCACATAGGGCGCATCCGGTGGAATCACCCCAAGGGCGGTGAGGACCGCCATTGCGATCGCCGCCATGAACATGACGGCGAGGTTTGTTGCCAGAAACAGCAGAATTCTCAGCATTCACGTACTCCTAGGGTGAGAAGTTAAGGCTCCTGGGCCTGCTGACAAGTACAGTTGGCGTCGATCTTGTGTTCCGCTCTTGCAGCGGACCGCGCTAGCTCGCCGTCAGGTCCTCGCGGAGCGCATCTCGTTGGGACACGGAGAGCTCGGTTTCCGCCTCGATTCCCGGCATCCCGATGCCGATCGCGATGGGCGGCTCCTCGCCGATCTCGAACGAAAGGTATTGGACCGTCGAGAGGCGATCGTCGCCCACCTGCCGAGGATCCCAGCTTGGCCGCACCAGGGTGCCGTCGCGCAGCTTGGCGTAGATGTGTTGATTGAGATCCATCCAGGCGTGGAGCTTCACGTCGCGCTCCGCCTGGTCGTCGATGCCGACCATGAGCGTACAACCGACTGTTCCCTTCGGATGAATCAGCTCGTTGTAAGTGTCGAGCTCGTGCTGGATATCGGCCTCTTTGACGATGCGCTCGATGCGCATCATTTCTTGGACCTGATATCGAACGGTCTCGCGATTCTCGAAGAGAAAGGTGAAATATTCGCCGACGAGGATGCGGCGCACCGACTTCGCATGAAGCGCGGAGGCGCGAATCTGTTCACGCTGCTCGCCGTAGCTCACGTAGTCGAGCACCTCGGATCGATCGACCGGTTTCACTTTTTCAGCTCTCCTTCAGGCTGCTGTCCGGAGGGTAACGCCTTGGGAGCGTCGAAGCCATCCTGGCGATAGGCCCGCGCGAGGATCGACATGGGATGCAAGGGTTTGACCCCGGCATGCTGTTGGAACTGAATCGCGGCCAGGGGACAATCGGTCGCCCAGATCTCCGCGTTGGCCTCTTTCATCTCGTCGAATGCCTTCTGACCGACTCGAATCGAGTACTCGAAGCCTTCGACGGTCATCGCGTGCGTGCCGTCGTGCCCGCAACACTCCATGACCGTCGCCGGGGTCACCCCCGGAATCTTGCGAAGTAGATCTCGCCCCTTGAAGCCGATGCCCTGCGTTCGGAGATGACAGGGCGCATGGTAGGCGACCTGGTGCCCGGGAGAGCTCTTGAACTCGGTGTTGAATCGTTGTTCCTTGCGAAGCGACCAGATGAACTCGCTTGGGTCCGCCACTGCCGCGGCCAGCTCTTTGGCGCGCTCGCGGTCCGCGCCTTCGAGCAGCTCGGGGTATTCGCGCCGAAGCATCATCGAGCAGGTTGGATTGAGCGCGACCACCTTTGCGCCGGCGCCCACGTAGGGCATCAACCGATCCAGGTTGGCATGTGCCTTCTTTTGCAGAAGCTCGAGATTGCCGCCTTCCCAAGCCGGCATACCGCAGCACTCGAGTCCCTTTTCACAGCGAACGTCGACGCCGTTCTTCTCGAACACCTCGACGGTATCGATCCCAATCTGGGGTTCATTGCCTTGCACGTAGCAGGTTTGAAAAAGCACGGCTTCGCCGCCGACACCCTTGTCCATCAAACCGGCGTTTCTCGCCCAGGACTCGAAGGTCATCTGCGCAAAATCCGGCAAGAGCTTGCGTCGATCGATCCCTACCAGCTTCTCCATGAACCATCGATGAATGCCTACGCGGTTCATCACGTTCGCCACGCCGAAGCTGGCTCGAGCCATGGCGCTCGTCCGGTCCGGGTCTTCGAGGAGTTTCAGACGCAGCTTGTGCTGTTGCTCGTGCTTACGATACCGGATCGCATCGTAGCGGTGCACGAGCTTCGGGAAATCTACTTTGAACTCGTGCCCGTCACGTGGGGTATAGGGGCACTGCACCTCGCAGAGCTTGCACTGAAAGCAAGCGTCCATGACCCGCTGCGTGTCGAGTGGCGTCAGCTTTCGAACATCACCATCGTGCTGTTCGTCGATTGCGGAGAACAGGATTGGAAACGAGTCACAGTATTTGAAGCACATGCGGCAGCCGTGGCACACCTCGAAGACGCGCTCGATTTCCTTGTCGAGCGCGTCTTCGTCCCAGTACTTCACTTCGCTGGGATCGTAGCTCAACCCGTCGGTGGGCTGGTACGAGATCTGCCTCTTGCTTTCTTCGCTCACGCGCTTCGATGGCCCTGACTAGGAGATGTCGTCGAGTAGCGACTGGAAGCGGCCTGCGTGGGACTTCTCCGCTTTTGCCAAGGTCTCAAACCAGTCGGCGATCTCGCCGAATCCCTCTTCACGTGCGGTCTTCGCGAAGCCCGGGTACATGTCGGTGTACTCGTGCGTCTCGCCAGCGACTGCGGCTGCGAGGTTGAGAGCGGTGTCTCCGATTGGCAAGCCCGTGGCCGGATCGCCAACTTTCTTCAGATAGTCGAGGTGTCCGTGCGCGTGGCCGGTTTCCCCTTCCGCGGTCTCACGAAAGTTGCCTGCAACCTCGGGGTACCCTTCGACGTCGGCGACCTTGGCAAAGTACAGGTAGCGTCGGTTGGCCTGGGACTCACCAGCGAACGCAGCTGCGAGGTTTTCGTGGGTCTTACTGCCTTTGAGCTCTGGCATGGCTTCTCTTTCCTCCGATGTGATGCTTGTCTTCGACTCCAAAGGGCACGCTGGGTGCCCGTCGAGAGAGAAGTTATCCCGGTCTTTTCGGCCCTCGTCAACGAGAGGTCGCCGACAGAATGCCGTCGATGAACTGCATATCGTCGACAGCTCCAATTTCGGGCCTTTGGGTGCTAGGTTCCGCCCGTGGACCGGAAGGGGCCGACCGTGCTCGATGTGCTTTCGGGGGACGCAGCCACCTCGCCGATGCGGGATCTCTGGGAAGTCTGGGGGGCGTATCGGAGCAAGCGTAGGGCCGGTGCTTCTCCGCTCGCGGCGGCCGTTCTCGTTTCGTCCGAGGTCGATCGGCTCGGCTTCGCATTCGCGGCGGGCTACCCAGCCGCACTCGAGCAGATGATCGAAGGGGTGCGGATTCCGTCTGCGCTCTGTGTCACCGAAGCCAAGGGGAACGCACCGCGCGCGATCGAGTCCACGCTAACGCCGAAGGCCGACGACTACGAGCTAGATGGCATGAAGACTTTCGTGACGTTTGGGAGCTACGCAGAGACTCTCATCATCGTCGCCAGGGAAGGTGAACGACCCGACGGCCGGCCCGACCTCGCCGTCGTCGCGATCCCCGCGAACCGCAAAGGCGTCGTGCTTCATGAGCTGCCCGCAACACCCTTCGTTCCCGAAGTCCCTCACACGAGCGTCCGGTTCGAAGGGGTCGAGGTGCTTCGTAGCGAACGGCTGCCGGGTGACGGCTACCTCGGGTACGTGAAGCCGTTTCGGACCACCGAGGATATCCACGTACTGGGGGCCACCATCGGCTATCTGCTGGGATTGGCTAGCCGCGTGCGTTCATCCGCAGCCTTGATTGCAGAGCTCACCGCAGACCTGGTGGCGCTCGATCGACTTCGCGAAAGCCCGCCCCTCGATCCACGCGTGCACATTGCGCTTCACGGAGTCCATCAGCGCGTGACGGAGCTCGTCAGCTGCGACGCTTTCGCGAAGCTCTTGAACGCCGCGCCCAATGACGAACGAAAACGCTGGGAGCGCGACAAGGCGCTTCTCCATGTCGCCTCCAGGGCGCGCGAGGCGCGGTTCGAGCGGGCGACGATGCACCTTCACCGTCCCCATATGATCGCCTAGGCGGCGTCGGCGCCTTCTTGGATGGGCGCATATCCACCCGCGCTTCGGTACGCGTAGGAACCAGCACCGTAGCGATAACCTTTGATCCTCAGGTCGGCGTCGTTCAGGACTGCGCCGAGCAGTCGTGCAGAAACACTGTTCAGCTGCTTCCGAGCCCCCACGACCGCATGCAGGGTGCTCGTGCCGGCTCGGATGACGAGCAGCACGCCATCAACCTGCGGCGCTAGGATTGCCGCGTCGGTCACAGCACCCATGGGCGGACTATCGAAAAGGACATAGTCGAAGTGCTGCAACAGCTCTTCCTTGGTCCGGCCAAAGGCAGCGGAGTGGAGGAGCTCCGATGGGTTGGGTGGGATGGGCCCCGAGGTCAACACGCTCAGCCCCTCGATCTTCGTCTTGTGTAGGGTTGCGCTCAGCGTACTACGGCCCTGGACCAGCGAGGTGAGACCAATGTTATTGTCGACTTCGAGGACGCCGTGAAGCCTAGGTCGCCGCAAGTCCGAGTCGACCAACAGCACCGAGCGCCCGAATTGCGCCAAGCTGATCGCCAGGTTGCTCGCTATCGTGGTCTTCCCCTCGACCGGCAGCGCGCTCGTGACCACGAAGCTTCGCAACGGGGCGTCGGGTGACATGAACGCCAGATTCGTGCGGATCATGCGAAAGGTCTCCGCCGCTGGGGACATCGGTTCATCGATGACGATGAGCTCTTCTCTCGTCGTCGCCGGGCTGACCTGTTTGGGACCCCACCGGGAGCCGGCCTTGGCTCCTGTTTCCGAAGTCGTCAAGTGTGGGATGACTCCGAGCACTTCGATCCCAAGCCCCTCCACCGATTCGACGGAACGAACCGTTCGATCGAGCTGACTTGCAAAGAAGGCCGCTGCGAGACCGAGCAAGAGACCCACCAGCAAAGAGCTACCGATGTTCTTGACGAGGTTCGGGCTCACCGGCGTAACTGGGAGCAGCGCGCGATCGAGGACCCGAACATGTGTCGTTTTGAGCATCCGGGTGAGGTCGGTTTCCGTGAGTCGCTGCAAGACCATTTCGAAGAGCTTCGTCTTGTTGTCTCGGTCGTGGTTGAGGCGCCGATACTCGATCTCGCGCAGGTTCAGGTCCAGGCCTGCCGAGTGCGCTTCTCCGGCTGCCGCGCGGAGGCCCTGCTCGACCGCAATGGCCTGGCGTACGTCGAATTCGGCGGAGGCGATGATTTCTCGCTTCTCCGCGGCAAGCTGAGCTTCCAGCACCTCGATCTCTTCAGCGAGCGTCTTCATGGTGGGGTGCTGCTCCCCGTACTTCACCGCCAAGGCATCGTGCTCTTGCCTCTTGCTTCGAAGGCTAGTCGCTAGCGCGTGCAGGGCTTCATGATCGGCCATGATCGCCGGGTCGATTTTGTCAGGCCCACGGCCGAGCGACGCTTTGAGACGCTTGAGGCGGGCGTCGAGCTCGATGCGCCGATTGCGGGTTTCGGTGAGCTTGTCGTGCGTCGTTTGAACGTCGCTCGCGACGAGGTTCTGGCGGTCCTCCATCGAGACCGACAAGACGTTGTGCCCCTTCTTGAAGTTGTGCAGCGCAAGCTCTGCCTGCTCGAGCTCTTCGCGAAGGCTCGCGAGCTGGCTCTCGAGCCAATCCTTGGCGCGATCGGTCGATTCGAGTCGGTCTTCGATCGTCTTCTGGACATAGGCATCAGCTACGGCGTCCGCGATGAGCCTGGCGCGCTCGGGCTTGACGTCACGAGCAAAAATTTGCACGAGTCGCGTTTCGGGGATGGGCTCCACGGTGAGGCGAGACTGGACCGCGAGCGCGGTCGCTTCGACGTTGCCTGTCTCGCTCGGTGTGTCGTCGTCCTGAGTCAGGTAGCTGGGATCCTCGTGCAGCCCGAGCTTCCGAACGACGCGTCCCGCAACATCGCGACTCGCGATCACCAGGTTCTGCGTGCCGAAAAACTCCCTCGTGGCCCAGTAGTTTCCGATCGGATCTGCTACATCCTGGACTTCTGCGCCGAGCGGCCTCGAGGGGTTGGGATCGTATTCGATCGTGGAGGCGGCTTCGTAGATCTTCGGGGTTCGAAGGGTCCAAACGGTTCCCGCCACCAGCACCAGCGAGGTGATCGCAGCGATCAGCCACTTGTACTCCCAAAGCGCATGGGCGACCTCGCGAAGGTCGAACTCGGGTTCCTCTACGGACGGATCTTGTTTTCTGACTTCTTGAATGGCGCGCCCCGTTCACTAGCGTTCTCGATCTGGGGGAAACCGTCAAGGCATGGGCCGTTTCGGCGGGGCTTCTCTCGGTTGACTCGAAAGCCGCGCCTCCTGGGCGCAGGCGGATCCACCAGGCTCACGGGCGCAGAGCGTCCGATAGATGCGCAGTGCCTGCGTCGCTCGTCCCGACTTGAGCGCGAGGGTAGCGGCGTATTGCAGGGCGGCCGTCTCCGAGCGTGCGACGTCGGCCGCAAGATAAGCCGCGAGAGCCTCGTCGATGTTCCCTAATGAAGCCTCGAGCTGCCCCTCCAAGATGAAGGACGCGGCGACCAGAGATGCCTCGCCTCGGGACTGCCCGCGGAGGCGCGTAATCGTGGCCCTCATCTTGGCGGTCTCGCCGAGCGCGGCCTCGATGCGTGCCTGGGCCTCCGTCAATGCCCGACTGTCGAGGCCCCTCGACCTTGCCCGGGTCAGAGCCAATCTCGAGGACTCGACCTCCCCGTCGCGCAGATGCGCTCCGATGATCGTGACCCAAAGGCTGACGTTTTCGGGGTGACGCTCGACCGCATGTTCGAGGAGCGCCTTGGCCTCGCCCGACCGTCTTTGGGCACTGAGTCGGCGCGCTTCACGCAGGACCGCCGATGCTCGCGTCGGCTCGCTCTGCAAGATCGCAGCGTCGATCTCAGCGCGTAGCTCGGCAGACAGCGCGGGGCAGGCGGAGGTCCGGTCCAGGTAGGGTACACGCAGGTCCGCGCGCGGTGCGGCTTGCTCGAGGTGTTCGATCTTCGGGAAGCGAGTGAGCGCTTCGCACGAAACGATCGTGGCGCTGCCGGGCTGTCGTTCTTCTGCCTGGCGGATCTCGAGTAACGCTTGGTCGAGCCGCCCTTTGTCCAAGAGCCACTGTGCAGCCACCACGTGTGGAGCCGCCCAGCCCGGGGCTTCTTGCATCACGACCCCCAACCAGCGCGGCGCGTCCACGTACCCTTTCGATCCGGCGTACGTGCCCGCCAAAAGTGCGAACGCCGGCTCACCGGGGTGAAGCGCGAGTCCCCGGTGTAGAGTGGACTGAAACTCCTTTTCGTCGTCGGATTGCATGGCTCGTGTCAGCCGATCGACGATCGATTGCGTGTCATAGCCGAGGCTCCGGGTCCCCATGACTCCCGAAATCAAAGTGAAGGCGACGAGAATGAGTGCGGACAGCCGTAGGGATGGGGTCGAACGCGACTCGCTCGACGCGGGCAAGAGCGCACCCAGCAGGGCTGCGGCGATCGCGGCGATGCCGGCCATCTCGAGGCTGAAATCGACCAGATTCTGAACGCTCAAGGCCAGAATTGCGATACAGGTTCCGGCCACCAGCGGTTGCTCCGCAGCGCGCAGTCGCTTCCACAACGCGAGTGCCAAGACCAAGAGCAGCGCAAACGCCACCGGTACGCCCCATTCAGTGGTCCACTGGACCAGGATGTTTTCTGGGTGCGTATAGCGCGCCAAGGACCCCTCTTCGGCCACGAAGGCGGAAGAGAAAGCCCCTCGACCGATTCCGAGCCACCACGCCGAGCCATGCAACAGTCGCAAGCCGCGACCAGCGACCGCAAGCTTGTCGAAACCTTGGGTCTCGAAGCGACTTAGTATCGGTTCCAGGCTTGCGAACGTCAGGACACCGACGGTGGCCGCTCCAACTACGCCGGCGGGGATGGTCGCGCTACGGCGTTCAGATCGCGCGCCTCGGACGAGCCAGGCTGCGAACAAGATGACACCGAAGAGCAGGCTCCCAATGGCACCACGGGAGAAAGTGAGGGCGACGATGCTCGCGCAGATGCCGGAGCCAATCGCCCAGGCAAGCCTGGATCGTCCATCGCGCTTTTGTGCGGCAAGCCCGGCGGCGATCAATGCACCCATCAAGGCAAGGCCACCGAGGTGGTTGCCGTTCATCAATGGGGTCAGCAATTGCGGTTTGACGAATCTGGGCGCGTAGACCCCAAAAACAGCATCTGCGCCGGCGGCGCGGTGCGCGATGCCCTCGATGCCAAGGAGTAGGGCGGAGAACACGGTCGCGATCGCGATCGGTCTCAGTCCGGATGGCCCGCCCATCCTCGCTGCGAGGAATGCGGCGAGGATGGCGACCCCAACTAGGACTTGGAGTTGAGTCGAACCGGGGTCGGAGGAGATCGTGAGAGGGATCTGACCCGCCCAAGCAAGCCCTTGCAGGCGCTCAGCGTTCGTGACGGAGGCCAGTCCGAGCCCGCGGGCGATCCCTGCAGGCAGTGGAACGGCCTGGACGCAGGTCCAGAGCCAAGCCGCGCCCATCATGACGAACAAGCTATCGATCGTGGGGGGTGGCGACGATCGATGCACCCAGAGCGCCGTGGCGAGAGCGACGAGCGAAAGCCCCACAATGACGAAGACCGACCAGGGAAACGCGCCTCCGAAGAGCTGCGGTCCGATGAGGACGAGCGCGCAGAGGGTCGCAGTATCGGCGGCGATCGGGAGATGCGAGCCAATAGGATGGCTGAGCTCCAGCTCAGGTCTCGATGTCATCGTGCTCCTGGTTCGCAGCGTCCGTTGCGGGTAGGCTCAGCCCCAGCGCGCTCAGCCCGTGTTGGTAGAGAAAGTCTCCCCAGAGGCGGCTCTTGAGCAGCCGGGTCAGACCGATCAAGGCAACGACACCCAGCGCAACGCTGCCGATCAGGACAGCGATTGGCGGCGAGTCGAGAGCCCGGAGCCAGGTCCGTCCGAGCGCGGCGGTCACGATGACGATGGCGAAGACTAGCACGGGACCAACGTGAACACGAGGAAGAGACCACAGCGACGCACCGCTCACCCAAGCCGCAAGTCCGTACAGTAGGAAATAGAAAACGAACAGTGCCAGGAGTGTGGCCATGGCGACGCCCGCGATTCCCCATTGAGCTCCGAACAGTCCGCCAGCGACGATCAGAACCGCGTAGATTCCCTGAATTGCGGAAAACGAGAACACGTGACCGGTCGCCAAGATGATGCTCGCAGCAAAACTCTGCGTCGAGCGGAAGTAGAGACCCAGCGCGAGGATCTGGAACGGAACGACGGCCTCCTCCCAGCCGGGTCCCAGCAACACGAAGATAGTCTCCGGCCCGAGGACCAAACCCCAGGCACACAAAGGAAGTGTAAAGGCGGCGGTGGCCTCGGTGCCAACGCGCAAAGCTTTCGCCAGATAGCTCCGATCGCTTTGTGCGCGGGAGAACGCTGGAAAAAGGACCATGCTCTGCAGGCGGCCGAGCATGCCCGGGACGGTGGAGATCAGCTGATAGGAGCGGCTGTAGTATCCGAGGGGCTTCGAACCGAGCACACTGCCAATGACTACGTAGTCGCCGTGGAGGGCCCAGAAATTCAGCATCAACGAGAGCGTGCTGCCAGCCCCGAACCGCAGCATACGACGGGTCTCTTGGCCGATCCGGAGGCGGACGAACCCTGGGCGAACCAGCAAGCCTGCGAAGATAACTTTGAGCGCGAGGTCGGTGTAGTAGCCCGCGACCAGCGCCCAGATACCCCAGCCTGCCACGGCTAGGACGACTGTGGTCAGTGATGCGATGGTGGAGGAGAGAAGGGCAATGATGGATAGCGCTCGAAAGGCCAAATCTCGCCGCAAGATCGCGAGCAGTAGACTGGACACGGCGGCGAGAGGCACCGACCAGGCCAGTCCCACGAGCAGGCCGGGCACCTGCGGGTCGTCATATAGCAAGAGGACCATGTTTGCGTTGAGGGCGATCACAGCCGCGACGGCTAAAGAGAGCCCTAGTGCGAAGGCCGACGCAAACGCGATGCTTTCTGCCGTAAGCGTCCTACTCTGAACCAGCGCGTGGTCCATGCAGAGAGTGCTCATCGGACGGGCAAACTCGATGACGGTCACTCCCGCGGCAAATACCCCGAACTCGGTCGGCGTCAGCATTCGAGCTAGGATGGCCAAGGTGCCGAGCCGGATTGGGACGCTCAGTAGAATCTCGGCGCTCGACCACTGCGCGCCGACCTTCAAGCGCTCTCCGAGATTTCTCAGCCGTGTAGACAACGGTCAGCCTTTGGAGACGCGGCGGACGTGGTCGACCAAGACCTCGGCGGCACGGTGACTCGCCTGCCCATCCCAGAGCTCGGGAACCGCCCCGGTTTTTCCGCGACCGGCGAGAAGCTCTGCGACTCTCTGCCGAATTGCGTGCGGGTCGGAGCCCACGACGATGTTTGTTCCCACCGAAACCGTCGCAGGGCGCTCTGTGGTCGGACGCATCGTGAGGCAGGGAACACCTAGCGCCGTGGTTTCCTCCTGAAGCCCGCCCGAATCGGTCAAGACGAATTTCGCAGCTGCAGTCAAAGAGAGGAAGTCGAGGTAGCCGAGAGGTTCGCTCAGATGGAGACCCGGCATTGCGTTCGCCCTGCCGATCAACGAAAGGTCCTCGAGGCGCTTTCTGGTTCGCGGGTGAAGCGGCATGACGACCGGAATCCTTTCTTGGATCCATTCGAGTGCGCCAAGTAACCCCTCCAGAACGATGGGACTGTCCACGTTCGAGCGGCGATGCAATGTCGCGAGTGCATAGGCTTGCGGCGTCACCCCAAAAGAATCGAGCGTTGGCCGCGCTCTTGCGCTCTCTAGGTGCATCAGAAGCGTATCGATCATGACGTTCCCGACCCGATGTATCGCCGTGGATGGGATCCCTTCGGCCAACAGGTTTGCGTCCGCGTCGGCGGACGGAGTGAGCAGCAGATCGGCGACTCCGTCAGTGATGATGCGGTTTATTTCTTCCGGCATCGACCGGTCAAACGAGCGAAGACCAGCCTCGACGTGGGCGCACGGGATCCTGAGCTTCACCGCCGCAAGAGCCGCGGCCACGGTCGAATCAACGTCGCCTACTACGACTACGCAGTCGGGCTGAAGCTCGGTGAACGCGCGATCCAGCGCGATCATCATGCGACCGGTCTGTGTGCCATGCCGGTCCGAGCCAATGCCGAGCTCGACGTCTGGGGGGGCAAGCTCGAGGTCGTCGAAGAAGACCTGTGACATCTTTGGGTCGTAGTGCTGGCCCGTGTGAACCAGCAGCTGCTCCACGCCGCGGTGTTTCGCGAGAGCCCTCATGATGGGCGCGATCTTCATGAAGTTCGGTCTCGCCCCGACGACGTGGACAAATCGCATGCGTGCGGAGGCTAGACCATCCGTGTAGCCGACTCAAAGCCCCAATTTGCTGGGCGTGCCCATTGGTCTGGATGCAGCTATGTTCGAGCCATTGTGAAGTAGTGGGCTGCTTCGAGGGGCTACCAACCGACATGTGCGGGATAACGGGATTGTGGTTCGCGGGTTCGGCCGCCGAGCAGAATGTCCGGCATTGGATCGAGCGAATGGCGGAAACGCTCGCTCATCGTGGTCCGGATGCGTCCGGAATCTTCTTCGATGGTGAGACGGGCATCGGCTTCGGGCACCGAAGGTTGTCGATCCTCGACCTCAGCGAGCGGGGTCAACAACCGATGTGGTCACATTCAGGTCGTTATTGCATCACCTTCAACGGGGAGGTTTACAACGCGCCGGAAATTCGGGCTGACCTCGAACGTCGAGGGTTTCGTATCGAATGGCGAGGGCACTCCGACACAGAGGTGCTGCTTGAGGCGGTTGAGGCTTTCGGCGTTCGAAGGGCTCTAGAGCAGTTCCGCGGCATGTTTGCCTTCGCGCTCTGGGACGGCGAAACGCGGCGTCTGTCCCTCGTCCGAGATCGCCTCGGAATTAAGCCTCTCTTATACGTGAAAGGCAGCTTCGGTATCGCGTTCGCCTCCGAGCTCCAGGCGCTCTACGAGCTCCCGACATTTAAGCCGCGGCTCGACCGCTCGGCTCTAGCCTCTTTTCTTCGATTCGGTGTTGTCCCTGACAACGAGTGCATCGTGGAGGGAGTTCAGAAGGTGAAGCCAGGGACGATTGTCCAGTTCGACAGACCTCAGAGCATGGGTACGGCTGAGAGTTTCTGGGACGCAGGAGAAGTCGCGTCCAAGGGGCTGGCGGATCCCTTCGAGGGAAGCCAAGAAGATGCGATCGACGAGCTCGAGAGGCTGATCCAACAATCGGTTGCTCTGCGTATGCGCTCCGATGTGCCGTTTGGAGCGTTCCTATCCGGAGGCATCGACTCGTCCACGGTCGTGGCGATGATGCAGCAGGGTGCTTCGAAACCGGTGAGGACCTTCTGCATCGGAAACACCGTTTCCGGATACGACGAGTCGAGCCACGCGAAAGCTGTCGCCGCACACTTGCGCTGCGAGCACCACACTCTGATCGCCGACCCCTCTGACATGTTGGCCGTGGTCCCAGAGGTAGCGCATCATTGGGATGAGCCGTTTGCGGACTCTTCGCAGATCCCGACCTTCCTCGTGTCGCGACTCACCCGCGCGCACGTCAAGGTGTCACTCTCGGGCGATGGTGGTGATGAGCTCTTCGCGGGGTACAACCGCCACGCTTGGGCTCCGCGGCTCTGGGAGCTTGCCAATCGTCTCCCTAGGGGCGCTAAGAACGCGTTTGGAGCCCTCCGACTGCTCCGGGTCGACGACTGGGACCGAGCGTTCCGCGCCCTGGGATTGGGCGAGGTGCTCAGGCTTCCGGGGGACAAGCTGTACAAGGTCGCCACGCTTGCTGAGGTCCAGACGCCGCGTGAATTCTACGAGCGACTTCGGTCTCATTGGACCGATCCAGCCCAGGTGATGGCCGGTGCCAGGGTGCTGGACACCCGAGTCGCGATCGATGGCTTCGACGGCTCGTTCGTGCAGCAGATGATGTTCTACGACCTGATCAGGTATCTGCCTGACGACATTCTCACGAAAGTCGACCGAGCTTCCATGGCCGTATCCCTCGAGACGCGCGTCCCACTGCTCGACCACGAGGTCGTGGAATTCGCCTGGAGACTTCCGCTGAAATGGAAGATCCGGGGCCGGACCCAGAAGTGGATCTTGCGGCAGGTTCTCGCTCGACACGTTCCACCAAGTCTTTTCGACCGACCGAAGACTGGGTTCGGGGTGCCCGTGGGGCAATGGCTCCGCGGTCCCCTCGAGGACTGGGCCGCGGATTTGCTGGATGAGAATCGACTCGAAGAGGGGGGCATCTTCGAGCCTGACGTCGTGACCGATACTTGGAAAGCACACCAAGCGGGGCGCGGGAACCACGAGCACCGGCTCTGGGCTATCTTGATGTTCCAGTCCTGGTGGCAGGCCAACCGCAGGCATCTCGAGGTGTAGGTCAGACGGTACTAGATTGACGATGGAGCGATGAACGAACTTCTTCCTGTATTACTCGTGACGGTGGCGGGCGCCGTCCTCGTCGCGCTCTCCTCCGTGGGTCTCTCGCGCCGCGAGCGAAAATGGGTGACCGCCACGTTCTTCATGCACTTCGGCTTCGCCTGTTCGCAGGTGCCGATCGTTTTGAGCTTTTACGGCAGCAGCGACATGTTCTTGTACTTCAGCTACGGGGAGATCCTGGCGCGGATGATGGAGCGGGACCCGCTTCACGTCATCCCGGAGGTGACGACGCTATTGCTTCACGGATTACCCCATCTTCCAATGACAATCATCGGCGCGGGGACAGCTACCGGTTCCATGTCAGCGCTGGCTGCCTGGTCGTTCTATCTCATTGGTCCGTCGAAATACGCCACATGCATCGCCTTCGCGATGTTGTCGCTATGCGGAAAGCTCGCGATGTACCGCGCCTTTCGCGCGAACGTCGATCCGACGCTCCGTTGGCCCGTGGCGATCGCGACGCTTTTCGTACCGTCATTCGTATTCTGGTCTTCGGGCTTGATCAAAGAGGCCGTAGCAGTCGCTGGCTTCGGCTGGATTCTCTATGGCGTTCATCTTTGGATTGGTGAGGGCCGTGCGGTTCCAGGCTGGGTGCTCATGGGGCTCGGCGCCATACCGATCATGCTCATCAAGCCTTACATCATGTTTCCGCTCGTTCTCGCCGTGGGCAGTTGGTACTACTGGGCGCGCAGTCTTAGGCGCGGCCGGCTTCGCATTCGCCCCGCCGCCTTCGCAATCGCCTCCGCACTTGGAGTCGGCGGTATCGTCTTACTCGGCCAGCAGTTCCCCGAGTACGCTGCAGACACTTTCAGCATCCACACCTATGAGCTTCAGCAGGTTGGTCGGGGTTTGCGCGCCGGCAGCAACTACGCATTGGGCGCCGAGATTCCAACTACGCTTGGCGCCCAGCTCGTATACGCACCGGTGGCGCTCCTGACATCTCTTTTTCGCCCCGTCATCTTCGAGGCGCGCGGTCTGCTGATGCTCGCCAATGCCCTCGAGACCACGGTGCTCACGGTGTTGTTCGCCCGAATCCTTCTCACGCGGAACCTCGGGGCTATTCGTCGACAGATCATGGATGATCCGTTTCTGGTCTTCTGTATCGTGTTCGTGGTCTCGTTTGGCATCGCGGTAGGACTCGCGTCCACCAACCTTGGAACCCTGTCGAGATATCGCAGCCCCATCCTACCTTTCTTCGCACTCTTGCTGTTCGTCTTGCGGCGGCCGGCTAGCGTTCGTTCTCCCGCAAGCGACGTTCGCAGCAACCCGCGAAGCGTGCTAGGCGCGGCGTGATGACTGCGCCGCTCGAGTTGCGTGCAATGCAGGCTGGCGAGGCGGACCTCGTCGCATTCGGGGAGTGCTTCGAGCGCAATGGAACGCCGCGCCGAATCGAAGCGCTTCGCTGGCAGTACCTCGAGAATCCGAGCCAAGAGCTGTTCGTCGACCTGGCCGTGTCCGGGGAACGAATCGCAGGGATCTATGCCGTCCAGCCTGCATTCGTCAGGGTTCGAGGAGCGCGCATGTTGGCCGCCCAGTCCGTGGACACCTTGGTCGACGCAGACTTCCGCGGACGGGGCCTCTTCACCAAGACGGCGGAGGCTGTGTATCAGAGGTTTCACGATCGCGGCGGGGCCTTCGTATATGGCTTTCCCAATGCGAATTCGGCGCCCGGCTTTTTCGGGAAGCTAGGCTGGTCGCCTCTCGATCCCGTTCCCTTCCTCGTGAAGCCGCTGCGCACTGCATTCGTTGCCTCGAAGCTACCGTTCGGTCGCTGGCTGAGTCGGATGCCTGATCTACGTCTTCCGATTGGAGGCCCGAAGCTACAAGCAAACCAGGAGCTCCGCCTGATGACTGAGCTCGGCCCCGAGCTGGATGAGCTTTGGACTCGGTTCGCTTCAGGCGTAATGGTCGCCGTCGATCGAGATGCCGCCTATCTGCGGTGGCGGCTCGGCAAGCCCGGCGAGCAATATGCGTGCCTCGGCGTCTACCAGGAAGGGCAGCTCGTCGCCTTTTGTGCGTACACGACGGTCGACAAGCACGGCGGACGGATCGGATATCTGATCGAGCTCCTGTACGAGCCGGGGTGTCATCAGCTCGGTGCGGCGCTGCTGGCTGAGTGTCTCGGCCGTATGGCGTCCGATGGGGCTGATGCGGTTCTGGCTTGGAGCTTTGGGCACTCTCCAAACGCCAAGGCCTATTCCGAGGTCGGGTTCCTGCCACTTCCGGAGAAGCTTCGTCCCATCGAGCTTCACATTGGCGTTCGTCCGCTCGATGAGTCCCTGGCGGACGTGCTGAGAGATCGGCGAAGCTGGTATATCAGTTACTGCGATTCGGACACGGTCTGATGGGGCGCGGAAGCTTCATCATCTCACTGGACTTCGAGCTTCATTGGGGAGTCCGTGACGTCGTGCGTCTGTCGGAGAAGAGGGACTATTTCCTTCGCGCGCGTGATGCGATTCCGGACGTGCTACGAAGCTTCGAAGAGCACGAGGTGCACGCGACCTGGGCGACCGTTGGTTTCCTATTCGCTCGCAACAAGCGTCACCTCCTGGACCACTTGCCTGAAATTCGTCCGTCCTACGCAGAACCTCGGCTCGACCCCTATTCGTTGCTGGACGAAATCGGCGAGGACGAGCGGAGCGATCCGTTCCACTATGCGCCGTCGCTCCTTCAGACCATCGCACAGACGCCAGGGCAGGAGATCGCCTCGCATACGTTTTCCCACTACTACTGCCTCGAGGCTGGGCAGACAGAGAAAACCTTCGAAGCGGATCTTCAGGCTGCGGCCGCCATAGGCGAGCCGTTCGGCAAGGTGACGAAGTCACTCGTCTTCCCGCGTGGTCAGTACAATCCAGCGTACAACGCCGCGTTGGTGCGGCAGGGTGTGGAAGCCTACCGAATCCCGCCCAGGTTCTTTCCCTATCGACCGCGTCGAGCCGGCGAAGAGAATCTCGCGCATCGGGGTTTGCGCTTGCTCGACAGCTACCTTCCCGTTGGGGGGTCTCACGGAGACGAGCCCCATTCCGACCCCAGCGGGCTCGTGCCGCTTCGAGCGGGTCTATTCCTTCGGCCTTACTCTGCCCTGCGACGCCGGCTCGAGCCGATGCGGATCCATCGGATCAAACGTGCGATGCGGGAAGCGGCCCGGCGAGGACGCGACTTCCATCTCTGGTGGCATCCACACAACTTCGGGACGCACACGGGCGAGAACTTGGCCACTCTGAACGAACTGCTCGACGAGTATCGCCTGCTTCGTGAGCGCCTCCTTTGGCCGAGTCACAACATGGGGGAAGCGGCTCGAGAGGCTCGGAGTCAAGCGTGAGTCGGCAGCCAAGAATTCTCGCCTTGGCCGCTTATCCGGAGCGTTCCGGTGCGACACGCTTCCGCCTGACGCAGATGCTGCCCTACTTGAAGGCCCGCGGTTGGGACGTGCGTTTCGAGCCCTTCGTCGAAGACGACTTCTTTAGTGGCTTCTATGCGAAGGGAAACCGACTCGAGAAGGCGACGTATCTCGCGTCCCGTTCACTCCGCAGGGTCGCATTGGCAGTCGGGACCCCAGGCATCGACGCTGTCTTCATCCAGCGCGAGGCCGCGTTGGTCGGCCCGGCCTATACGGAGTTCATCCTCGGGTCGCTCAAGGGCGTGCCGATCATCTTCGATTTTGACGACGCAATCTGGCATTTCGACCTACCGAGGTCGACGCATCCGATCGCTGCACGCTTGCTCAAGAATCCGAGCAAGTGCTGGTACACGATGCGACACGCCGCATGCATCATTGCAGGCTCGAACTACCTCGCCCGCCGCGCGCGGGAGGTCAACCCTAGAGTCGAGGTCGTGCCGACCGTGGTTTCTTCCGCGACCTGGACCCCCTTGCCTGGTCGACTCGACGGCGAGCTTCGCGCTCACAGCGCTCCGCGAATCGGATGGGTGGGCTCCCACTCCACGGCGCACCAACTCGAGCTGGTCGAGCCAGCCCTGCGGCAACTTCGCGCGGAGGGGCATGACTTTGAGATTCACGTGGTCGGAGCTGGCGACGACTTCGCGCTCGACGCGGCGGATGTGCAGTTGCGACCCTGGAAGCTCCATGAAGAGATTCAAGAGTTCCAACGGATGGACATAGGGCTTGCGCCCATGCATAGCGAGCCGGTGTACGAGGGGAAATGCGGTTTCAAGCAGCTCCAGTTCATGGCCGTCGGCGTGCCCTGTGTTTCTTCCTGGGTGGGTGGGGCTCGGGATTTCGTCGTCGATGGCGAAAACGGGCTCGTCGCCCGAAGCACGGAGGATTGGTACCGGCATCTGAAGGCCCTTCTCGAGTCGCGAGAGCTCCGCAAGAAACTCTCTCAGAACGGTCGAAGGCTGGTCGAAACACAATACTGCCTCGAGCGGCAGGGGCCTCGGCTCGCACAGTATTTCGAAGAAACCCTCGGGCATGCAAGAGCGTCTTGACACCGTCTACATTACCTATTGGAGCCTGCTCGACCCTTTGTGTCAGAGCCAGAGCCTTCCCTACCTCCTGGCTTTGGCCCGCGATGGATACAAGGTCGGGCTGATCACGTTCGAGCAGCCACGCTGGCGCATGACCCAAGACGAGAGCGAAGCGAAGCGTCGTGAGCTCGCGGGCCAGGGAATCGACTGGCATCCCATCCGCTATCACAAACGACCACCACTGCTTTCGACGCTCTACGACATTGGTGTCGGGAGCCTGGTGGCGACGCGCTTGGCGAAGCGCTCGCACGCAAGCGTCGTTCACGGCCGGGCCTCGGTTCCCGGTGCCATTGCCGTGTTGGTGGCAAAGCTTGCCGGAACCCGGCTGTTCGTGGACGCCGACGGCCCGCTCTCGCAGGAGTACGTCGATGCAGGGGTGTGGAAGGAAGGCTCGCTTGGGCATCGGCTGACCGCCTGGGGTGAACGGCGCGCCATAGAGCTTGCCGACGTCGTGGCCGTACTGACCAGCTATCGCAAACGCGAAGTCGCGCCGTGGTCGCATGAGGCGCCCGTCTACATTTTGCCATGTGCGGTGGATCTGAAGCGCTTTCGACCCGTGAGCGAAGGGCGCGAGGAGATCCGCGAGGCGCTAGGCTTGACGGGCACGGTATTCGTGTACGCCGGCAAAGCGGGCGGATGGTACGACACCGAGGAGATGGTAGCCTTCGTGGCCGCGGCGAAGGAAGTATTCGACCCACTGACCCTACTGGTCCTCACGGGCGATGATCCGGCCGTGTTTGCCGGACTGTGCGAGCGCGCCGGCGTTCCTCTTGTTTCGCGCGCGGTGCCTCCCGCTGAGATGCCGGCCTATCTGAGCAGCGCAGACGTCGGGTTGTGTTTTTTGCGACCGTTCTCGTCGAAGCTCGCGTGCTCGCCCATCAAGCTCGGCGAGTATCTTGCTTGCGGCCTTCCGGTCGCTTCGACTTCGGGATGCGGCGACTACGACAGTCTCATTCAATCCGAGGCGATCGGTGTGGTGGTCCAGAACGGAGAGCGTGACGCGTATCGGCAAGCGGCGAGAGACTTGGGGGAAATGTTGAAAGACCCAGAAATCAAAGAGAGATGCCGTGACGCAACACGTCGGTGGCTGGGTTTGGACGAGGTGGTCGTCCCGCGGTACCGCGAGATCTATCAAGCTCTGATCGGTAGCGGCGGCTAGATCGCATTGCCGGGCTAGGTCGTCTACCTAGGGGTGATTTACTCTTGTTCGTTGTTCACCAAGTCCCCGCTGATGATGGTGGAGTACTTCTTCTTCTTCCTAAGGAAGGGCAGCTCGAAACGTCGATAGGAGAACTGGGCGATGCCTGCGGTCAGTGCCGTGGTGGCGAGCAACAACAGCGCTCCCAGGAATATCTCTCCATCCGGATAGGCTGCGTAAAGTGGCACAAAGGCCCGAGTGCAGAGCACCACTGCGAAGAGGTGGTATACATATAGCCCGTAGGAAATACGCCCGAGCCTGTCGAGCACCGGGTTCTCCAGCCTCAAGATACTGCGGGCATTGAAGGCAAGGTTCAACAAGAGCACGATCACCACGACTGAGGTGAGCTCGTTGCCGATCAGACCAAAGACGGCCCCGCGTCCCGGTATGATCGTGCCGAGGAGCATCAGCGCCCAGGCCAGCAGCTGCACGAGCGGACGGAACACGAAAGACAGAAGCGGTTCCCAGGCGGCATGGACCGCGTAGGCGCCGATGGCTCCGATGATCATGGAAGAGAAGCGAGTGCGGTCCAGCAAGTGGAGCAGGATCCCCGCCCAGTGCGCGTTCAGCGGGCCTAGGAGAACCACGAGCACCAGCTTCGCGAGCATGTAAACGCCCAGCGCGATCAGCATCCCGCGCAATACGTTGGCGGCGCGCTTCATCAAGTGCGGCCAGAACAAGTAAAACTGTTCCTCCACCGCGACCGACCACAGCACGTTGCCGAAGGGCACGGTTGGAAGAAGGACGAAGGCGACGTTGGCCATCATGGCCACGAATAGGAAGAGCTTGGCAGCGAGGTCGTTGTGCACGGGCTCTGCGTAGCCCTCCACTTGCAGAACCCCGATGTAGGGAGCAACGAAGAAGCAGAGTGCCACGATCAGGTAGTACAGCGGCCAAATCCGCAGGATCCGCCGGACGTAGAAGTTGCGGATGCCGATGCCGCCGAGGTCCCTTTCCTTTAGCAATAGGTAGGTGATCAGGAACCCGCTGAGCACGAAGAAGACGGTGACACCCGTCCTGCCAAGGTGCGCACTGTGCGCTTCGGACCAAAATGGGGTGATGCCGAAATAGGGTTTGAACAGCTCGAGGTGATCCAGGAGCACCAGAAAAGCAGCCCAGAAGCGCACCCCATTCAAGCCGGGGAGGTGAATGGACTTACTGCTGCGGCTGCCCGCGATGGCATCGCCCAGCACTGGCACGGAGGTCACGCCGTCTTACTTAGGCCATTTCAACGAAAACGCGATGAACAAATACGTCGCCGGATTGCGGATGCACATGTCTGCAGCCTGGACTACTTTACCCCCGATGACTGGAACTCTTTCGGGTGGGGGACTCGCATGGCAAATTTCGCGCTGCTGGGGGTAGGCGGCTTCGTCGCACCGCGGCACCTGGCGGCCATTCGGGATACTGGCAACAGGTTGATCGCGGCCTGTGACCCTCATGATTCCGTCGGAATGATGGACAACTACTTCCCGGATGCTCGGTTCTTCACGGAGATCGAGCGCTTTGACCGGTTTCTCGAGAAGCGACGTCGCGAAGGCGCTGCGAACGCAGTCAACTACGTGAGCATCTGTTCGCCGAACTATCTTCACGATGCCCACGTGCGACTGGCCTTGCGCGTCAACGCGCATGCCATTTGCGAGAAGCCGCTGGTGATCAACCCCTGGAACCTCGACCAGCTTCAGGCGCTAGAGCAGGAATACGATACGCGCATTCGGACCGTCTTGCAGTTGCGCCATCTCCCGACCTTGGTCGCGCTCAAGAAACAAATCGAGCAGAACCCGCCTTCGACCAAGAGAGACGTCGTGCTGAGCTATATCACGCGCCGAGGACGCTGGTACCATAACTCATGGAAGGGCTCGGAGGAGAAGTCAGGCGGGCTTGCCATGAATATCGGCATTCACCTCTTCGATATGATGCTCTGGGTCTTTGGAAGCGTATCCAACTTGGAGATTCACGCTCGCGAACCTGATCGCGTGAGCGGTGTGATGGAGCTCGAGCACGCCAACGTGCGCTGGTTTCTGTCGATCGACGAGAATGATCTTCCAGAACAGGTGCAGGCTGAGGGTGGGCACGCATATCGTTCGGTGCTGATGGACGACGAGGAGATCGAGTTTTCGACTGGATTCCGCGACTTGCACACGACGGTCTATCGGGAGACGCTTGCTGGCCGTGGCCATGGCATCGACGATGCTCGTCCTTCGGTGGAGTTGTCGTATAGCGTTCGAACGCAGCCCATCGTGCGACCCCGAGACTCCGTTCACCCATCGTTTCATCCCTGAGCCGTGTCAGGTCCGCGCGTATTACTGATCTATCCGGTGCGAGACGACTTTGCGCCGAGTCGCGGCATCTTGAACAAGATGCGCTATCAAGCGGACGCCTTGCGGAGCTTGGGATTCGAGCTGACCACGGTCGTTGGACGCGAAGAAGGCGTCGTCTTCGATGATGCGCGTCTAGTGAAGTATCGCTGGACTGGAGGGCGCCCTCTACGCGTCCTGAACCACTATGGGGCGTTTTGGAAAGTCATTGCGAGCCACTGCGCCGCGGAGGACTACGACGTGCTCTACATCCGCCATCCCGGAACCAACCCCGCTCTCCTCGGCTTTCTTGCTTGGATGAAGAACCACAATCCCAAGCTTCGCATCGTTTTGGAGTTTGCTAGTTATCCGCTGCGCGGAGAGGCAGATACCATCGCCCAGAGGCTAGTCGTGGCGAGCGACGCTGCACTGAGTGGGTTGCTCCGGGCGCGCGTGGATCATGTGGTGACGTTCGGTGATCAAAGCGAGATCTATGGCATCCCATGTATCCGGAGCACCAACGGAGTGGATGTGGATGCGCTACCGATTCGCAGCGCTTCTCCGTTCAACCCCAAGGCGCCAAGGTTCTTGGGCGTCGCCTCCTTGGCGAAGTGGCATGGGTACGATCGCGTTCTCCGCGGACTCCGGGAGTTTCTAGACGAGAAACCCGATCTAGCGCCGCACGTAAGCTTCGCGGGCGACGGACCTGCGGCCGCAGAGCTCGAAGAGCTCTGTACGAGACTTCGACTCGACGACCACGTCACCTTTCACGGAATGACGACCGGCAAAGCGCTGGACGCGCTGTTTGACCAAAGCGACATCGCCATTGCAAGCTTGGGCATGCACCGTATCGGTCTGCAGACCGCCAGCTCCTTGAAGACGCGCGAGTACTGTGCGCGGGGAATCCCTTTCGTGTTTGCCGCCACGGACGAGAGCTTCGCGGATGGCTTTCCCTTTGCCCTGCGAATCCCGGTAGGAGACGAGCCCGTCGACCTCAGCCAGGTACTCGCCGACTACGCGATCATGCTCGACGAGATCGATGAGCCGGCTCGCAAGATGCGGGCCTATGCGGCCGAAAACCTATCTTGGAACAGACAGTTATCCAAGATCATGGAGGTCGTTCTCGGATGACCGTCGACTTGCTCACCGTCGTCGGCGCTCGACCGCAGTTCGTGAAGGCCGCCATCGTCTCGTCGGCGTTGCGACGGGCCGGGCTTGCCGAGTCGCTGGTCCACACCGGACAGCACTACGACGACAACATGTCGGACGTTTTTTTCCGTGAGCTGGCCCTCCCTGGCGTGAGTCGAAATCTCGACATCGGAGGGCTCTCTCACGGTGCCATGACCGGCCGCATGATTGAGGCGATCGAGTCCATCGTTCAAGAGAAGAGTCCTGACGCGGTCTTGGTGTACGGAGACACCAATTCAACTGCGGCAGCGGCCATTGCCGCCGTGAAACTTCACGTTCCCGTCGCCCACGTCGAAGCGGGGATGAGGTCTTTCAATCGACGTATGCCAGAGGAAATCAATCGCGTAATTACCGATCACTTAGCCACCTTTCACTTCGTGACGGGCGAAACCCCCAAACGGCATCTGTCCGCTGAGGGCATCGTCGAGGACGTGCACGTCGTCGGGGACGTGATGCGCGACGCCTGTGATCGGTTTCTGCCCGTGGCGATCGAACAAAACTCAGTGTCTTGCCAGCGTTTCATGTCCGGGCCATTTGCCCTTGTTACCTTGCACCGGCCAGAAAACACGGACGAGCCTGCGAAGCTCGAGGCCTTGGTTGCGGGCCTGAATCAGGTATCGAGAACAATTCCCCTGGTGATCCCACTCCACCCAAGAACGAAGCAGAGGCTCTCCGAGTTCGATTTGTCTTTTCGGGATTCCATCCACGTGATCGAACCCGTGGGCTATTTGGACATGCTTGCGTTGCTGCACCGTTGCCGCGTGGTCATCACGGACAGCGGCGGCTTGCAGAAAGAAGCGTTCTATCTTGGTCGACCCTGTGTGACAGCACGCGAAGAGACCGAGTGGGTCGAAACAGTCGAGCTTGGTTGGAACCGATTGGTTGGCGCCGATCCAGCGATGATGCTGAGCGCATGCCAAGCGTTTCTCGAATCTCCACCTTCCCGGAGCCGAGAAGGTGTGTACGGCGATGGCCATGCTGGCGAAAAGATTGCAGAGACTCTGGCAAACGCACTAGGCACCTAGGGAGCGCTCCCAGACATCGATCAGCGTATCTGCAAACTCGTTGTAGTTCGTGGAAGCCTCATAGTTTGCTGCGAAGAAGCGACGAATTGCGGGCCTATCAAACCGGCCCGCTGTCAGAATCTCGGCCAGCGCAGATGCGGCTTGCGCTGGCGTAGCGTCGATCGGCAAGCAAATGCCGGTCTCTCGAGTGACGATCTCAGGGACGCCGTACACCTGCATTCCGAGTAGGGGGATCCCGAAGCTGATGGCTTCCATCATGGAAACCGGCAGGCCCTCGGACAAACTGAGGGATACGACGGCGTCCACCGGCTCGTCTCTGTAAAACCGTATCACCTCCGAGTTGGGCACGTCTCCTCGAAGCTCCCAGGAGACCCTGGTCGGCAGACGCTCCGCGGCACCTCGGACTTTGTGCCGGTCTGGTCCATCTCCGAAATGGACCCATCGAACCGGTCGACCGAGCAAGCCGAGCACCTCAGGGACGAGATGAAAGCGTTTGAAGGGAAGGAGTGTCCCGCAAGACACCACCAGAGGCGCTTCCCGCTTTGCTGGCGCAGGCACCGGATGCTGGACCACCCCGAGTCGCTGAACCTCAATCCGCTCGGACGCCCAGGGAACCTTCTGCTCGAGGTATCGCCGCCCAAACTCAGAGACGGGGAAGACCCGATCCAAGCCTTCGAGTTTGAACTCCCTGAACGGAACCCGTCCCGATGGCCACCTCTCGTCATACAGATCGTAACCGTGCGCACGGGCGACCGCGGCAGAGATTTGACCCGAGGCTCTGAGGATGGCGAGCGCGAGAGTCGAGTTTTCGAACCAGTAGTCGTAAAAGAGAGCGCTACCCAATCTTCTGGACTCGATGAACGAGCTCAGCTCGCGGGCTTTGAGCACACCCTGCGCCAGAACGTCTCCATATTCTCGCAGCCCGCGGCCGTAAGCTAGCCACTCCCTCGGGGATCCGAAAATTGAGCTCGCTGGTCTGCGGGCGGCCGCGCTTGCAAGGGCTCGAAGGCGGGCGAGCCGATCCCATCCCTCGAGCCATGGCATCTCGACCAGCTCAACCCCCGCTGTCAATGGCCGACAGCCGGGCTTGCGATGGGAGGGCAGGATCAGGATCCGGTCAAACCGGTCTGCGAGGATCGGCACCTCGTTCTCGAGAAAAGTCTCGCTCCTGGTGCCGAATGGATACGATGAGGTCAGCAGGACCAAGGTCGGCCGCGACTTCAACGAATCCATCTCCGGACCGCCGCTTTGATGCTGCGGGCGATCGACTGCGGCGGCTGCACATGCGTGAATGATCTTTGCGTGGCCTGGTGCCGGACGACTGCAACTTGATAATCGCCTTCGGAAATCCAGATGGGATAGGTCTCGAGGTAGTCGAGGTAGAGGCCGTTGGCGTACAGGTTGGCCGTGAGCGTGTCTGCGTGGATCGGCTGGTCGATCAACTGCAGGAGCTCCGGTTTGTTTGCCTGACACCACTCGAGGTACCAGGGGTTTGGGTAGTGGAGCAGAGCGAATCCACCAGGGGCCAGCCAGGACGCAACCCGAGAAAAAAGCAGCCGATGGTGCTCCAAGGGAATGTGCTCGATCACGTCTGGTAGAACCACGACGTCAAACAGTCCCGAGAGGTCAATCGTGAGCACGTCCCCAGCCTTGAACTCGGCGTTCTTGAGTCCGGCAAGACGAGAACGCGCCGTCGCGATGTTCTTGGTGCTTAGATCAATCGCAACCAGTGAACCATCTGACCCCAGAGCAGGAGCGATCAGTCCCGACACCGTTCCGATCCCGCAGCCGATTTCCAGCACAGCATCTCCAGGCCCCATGCCGAAACGCTGCAGCCATCTGAGAATTGCGCGGTGGCGATCGTTTACCCCGACAGCCGTCTGCTGGGCGACGTACTTATCGTAGAACTCTTCTGAATCCATCAGCTAGGTATCCGAAATCAGACCTGTTGGGGATGAGGTAGGCATGAACGGGAATGTCGTGCATGCGCGAAAAGCTCATGACGACGATCCCAGTTGTGACCAAATACGACGTGGCAGACGCTGCGGCCGCTCCCTCCAATCCCCAGCTCGGGATCAAGAGTATGTCCAAGACCACCGTCGCGATCAACCCTGCTCCCGAGGCCCAGAGGTTGATATCGAGACGGTTGATGCCCGCCAAAGAGCTCGCGAGAACGATGCTCGCGATGAAAGGAATGCAACCGGCCAGAAGGATCACGAACGGCCTTGCCGACTCGGCAAAGTCTTCTCCGTAAAGGAGAGCGATCCACCAAGAGGCGAAGGGGACGAGAGGCACGGCCACCGCTGTCCCGACAGCCACGGAGACTCTCGACATTCGCGCGGCGTGGGCTGCCGTGGCTCCTAGGTGCCCCGCCGCCGTCGCTGGTAGAAGAACCGAGGCAGCGGCCCGAGGCAGCATCCAGAGCATCATGGCCAGGCTGCTCGCAAGGGAGTAGAGCCCGAGAGCCTCTTCGCCTCTGAAATGTTGGACGATCCAGTAGTCGACCCGATAGTTGAAGAACTGCAGCAGCGTCGCCAGGTAGGCCAGCGACCCGTACCGAACCATTCGAGCTAGAGTGGCCCGTTTCACTAGTGGCGACGGCAGCCGTATCTCGAGGCGATGCCGTACGATCAAACCGAGGATCACTAGGTTCGATACGGCGAGGGTGAGATGCGCAGCGAGAATGAGGGGCGGGGC
The DNA here is from genome assembly GCA_963699755.1 of uncultured delta proteobacterium. GTDB lineage: Bacteria > Myxococcota_A > Polyangia > Polyangiales > Houyiibacteriaceae > SG8-38. The sequence goes on along the minus strand of CAVOVB010000005.1, from coordinate 164,346 downwards.
TACGTGAAACCAGCCCAGTTCCTTGGCTGTCCAACAAAGTCCGTAGGTGACGAACGAAGCGAACGACAATGCGATCGACAGAATGTTGAGCGGCTTGAAATCCATGGTGCCTGCGAGCATCGACGAGACAGCAGAGAATCCGATGTTTGCCAATACCGTCGCGACGAGGAGAACCTCGACCGGGGTGGTCTGAATCGAGCTCGGGATCAGCAGCTCATTACCCAGGAGCGTGTGATTCCAATGGACGAGAAGCAGAAGCACTGGGCCCAACACCGCAAGGTAGGCTCCCAAGGTCGCGGCTACCGCCGAAAAGTCGACTTTCTTCTGGGCTACGAAATAACGGATCGCGGAGTCGAGACCCCATCCTAGAAGGAGAGCCAGCACCCCTGCGGAGGCGGTGAAGAGAGCGAATTCACCTCTTCCTTGCACGCCCAAGGCGCGGGTCAGGAAGATCGATGTGCCGATGGTGAGGACCAGGCTCAGAAGGTTGCTGACGAACACCCAAAGTGTGTTTCGGCCCACGCTCATCGCTTGCGCCCACAGCGTCGACAGCTCACCACACGCTACGCTTGCCAGACGAGTTCCTGGTCGGCAAGTTCGCTTCCACGAGGCCTGGACCATCGCGCTTCGATCGGGTTGGGCTAGGCTTGACTACAATTTGAGCTCGACCGATGAATCGCGACATCAAGCAAGACACGGACTCGTTGAGATTCATATCCAGCTGGAGCTTGGGCGAGGAGGCATATCGGGCAATCCACGACGATCTGGTGCAGCACGGTGCACGAACGATCGTAGAATTTGGGAGCGGCACCTCGACGGTTCGATTGAGTCGAGATTTTCCAAGCGCGACCATTCTCTCCATCGAGTCCGACCCCTCCTTCCGCCAAAAGACCTGCGTCGAGTTACAAGAGCGTTGCGGTGGAACAGGCGTCGAAGTGGCATTGCGGCCACTGGTCTGGCAGCATCACTCGCTCGGGTTCTTTCGCTCGTATCATCCGGGATCCTTTCCTCGAGATGTCGATGCGGTACTGATAGACGGTCCGCCCATTACTACCCGCCGCGGCCGGGAAGCATGCCTCTACCAAGTGTTCCAATTCGCACGGATCGGAGCTCGGATTTACCTCGACGACTATCGTCGCGACGCCGAACAGCAGATTGTTCGCAACTGGCTACGCGCCTATCCCCATGAGCTCGTGCATTGCACTACCTTTGCCAGCGAGCACCAAGTCGCCGTGCTCGAAAAGGTCGGCGAGCGCCCAACCCCGCGGGTGAGCGTCCACAACACGTTGGACTCCGGGCTGCAGAACAGCCGTTACATCCTCGGTCACATGCGTCGAAGGACCTTGGGGCGGCTTTGGCCATGACCTTCGGAGTTTTCGGCCGTGCTGGGACGTTTTGGGAAAGACGCAGATATTTCGCGCATCTGCTGTCTTTATGGCGTTGTGTTGCGTGCGCGACGTGGGTATGATCCGTGGCGCTATTATCGATGAAAGCTCCGCGACGTGGGATTTGAGGTCGCGGCGTAATTATGGGCCGGAGACGGCCGTACTGATAGGGTGGTGAGCGGCATGGGGTGGACTCGAGCATTTCTAGGTTGTGTATTCGTCAGCGGGCTTTGCGTCGTTGCCTTTGGCTGCAGCAGCAGCGACGGCATTCCGATCACTGATGGCGGCGTGGGTGGCAGCGGCGGCATGGCTGGAACGGGCGGCATGGCTGGCGCTGGCGGCATGGCTGGCGCTGGCGGCATGGCCGGCGCTGGCGGCATGGCTGGCGCTGGCGGCATGGCTGGCGCTGGCGGCATGGCTGGCGCTGGCGGCATGGCCGGCGCTGGCGGCATGGCTGGCGCGGGCGGCATGGCTGGAGCGGGCGGCATGGCTGGCGCGGGCGGCATGGCTGGAGCGGGCGGCATGGCTGGCGCGGGCGGCATGGCTGGCGCGGGCGGCATGGCTGGCGCTGGCGGCATGGCTGGCGCTGGCGGCATGGCTGGCGCTGGCGGCATGGCTGGAGCTGGCGGCATGGGCGGCGTGGGCGGAAGTGGTGCTTGCCCCGCGGGAGCCGACAGCCCCCAAGTTGTCAATCTCACGGTGAATACCGCCGGCTTCGTGATGGTTTATGAAGTCGTGGGCTCAGGCCTCCGGGTCACGCCGGGCCCCGGGTCTGGGAACTTGCTCGGCGACCAGACGGTGGGCATGGGGACCGATGCCATTGGCAATCCTCGAAGCATCCAGAGCGGTACTCCAAATGAATCGATGGTGTTTGAGATCTTCCGCTCGGATGGCGCTATTCTGGGCGCCGCCGAGGGTGCGACCGATGTCGTGCTCACGGTAAACGGGGCAGTCAGTACGGCGTTCAGCCTTACCGCGGAGGACAAGGACGGGGTCAGCCTAGGGTCCGCAACGACCACGATTGGCGACAGGACCGTCGAAGTTAGCGCCTTGATCCCCGGCGAGATCCACAAGCTCACGATTGAGGCAACCACCGCTGCCGTCATCATCAACGGCATCGACTACACGAGCCTTTGTCTTGGTTACACCCCAGCGCCCTAGGGGGACGTCAGGTCGCGCGCAACAAGAGGCAGGTTAAGTGGTGTGCTTCATCCGCGCCGGTCCTCACGGGCGGGCGCAGCCGCTCACCAAAAGCCCAGAGGTCGCCAGTGAAGACTCGATAGTACTCCTGGCGCACGATCTCGAACCCCTCGGCAAGCCATTTTTCTATCTCTCGGCGTGAGTAGACGCGACAAATGTAAGGCGCATCGGCCCCATAGGACACGCCTGGAAGTGCATAGACGTTCTCGATGAATCGTCGCTCTTGGTACGGGACGCTGACGACGGCGTGACCCCCTGTGCGCAGAAGTCTACGCATACCTCGGACTGCCGCCTCGTGGTCGCCGATGTGCTCGATCACGCTCAGACAGGTGATCGCATCGAACTGGCCTTCGATACTTGGGTTCGTGATGTCATCGCGCACGACATGGTGGTGTCGATTGGCGACTCGGCGCCCCCAGTACGAATTCCCTTCGTCGATCGCCGTCACGTTGTATCCGCAGTTCGCGAGGAGCTGTGGCCAGGCAGTCGTGCCCGTTCCCACATCCAATACCCTCTCGGGGCAGAGCTCTGAGAGGCAAGTCAAGGTGAAGGCATATTCGAGTGGCCGCTCGTTCATGCGACGCTGGCCCCGCTTTGACCATTCGTACCTGAGCAGCGGGCTGATCGGAAGTTGCGCCGCCCTGTAGCAAAGCCGAGCGACTTGCTGCTTGAGGGAGAGCAGTGCGGTCATCGTTGACTCGCTGGTTTCTGCAGCCAGGCCACCAGTGTATCGCCAAGCCCGAGGCGTGAAATCGCGCGGTTGGTCCACTCCTTTGAAATGCCGAGCACGCGGCTCTTGTGAACGGCGCGCCGAAGCTCTTGGTCGAGGCTTTGGCGAGTCTCGCGGTGGAGCTGGCTTGCTGGAGTGACGGTTCGACTGCCCGAGCGGCGTAGCCACGCCACGAGAGTGGACGGAGTGATGTTGTTCGCATCGATCTTGATTTCCAGGAGCCCAGTCTGTTCCGATGCCAGTTTTCTGATCGACGACCGTTCGAAGTAGCCGATGTGCTCCGGATGGATCACCGACCAGCTTCCGCCTAGCATCCGGCGAGCCAGTGAGCCGAAGTTTGGAGTCGTAAGGTATACGACGCCACCATGATCGAGGAGCGTTTCGGCTCGCTTCAGGAAGCGTTGCGGTGAGGGAACGTGCTCAATCAGCTCGGACATGACGATCACGTCAAAACGCTGCGCATCCAGGGAATCGTCAAAAAAATCCGTCCTAGAAGCGGGCAGCCCGCGTCGGTGGCAGCACGAAATCGCCGACTCGGACAGGTCGATGCCGAGCGCGTCCCAGCCCTGGTCCCCCGCCGTCTCTAGTAGCTGCCCGTCGCCGCAACCGACGTCGAGTAATCTTCGCCCCCCCGTGTACGCTGCCAGCTCTTTCAAGAGCTTCTGCTGGCGGGCGCGGTTCTCCGCGGAGTACCGGCGCGCGAAATCCTCGTCGTCCAGCTGGCCGTAGTAGTCATAGAGCGCTCTGGCCTGCTCGATGCTTCGTTCCCAGCTCGCGAGGTACGCAAAACCGCAAGACAAACAGCGGTTGACCGCGAGGTTGCCCTCGTCCGAACGAACCACGGGCTCAGAGCGCGGTGACGTACAGACGTGACAGAGAGGCATGATCTACGCTTGCCAGACGAATTCCGACGCGGCAAGGAGCCGCGCTTGCGGAATGCATCGTCGTCGAGTTGCTATTCCTTGTCGCGTCGTAGCCGCGGTGTCCGGAGAAATCCGTCGATCACTCGGCCTTGTCCCTGCTGGGAAAGCGTCGAACCGCTCGGCAAGCACAATCCGCGGCGAAACAGATCAACGGCGACCCCGCCACCTAGCACGCGACAGCCGCGGTAGACCGGCTGCAGATGCATCGGTTTCCAAACAGGGCGGGCTTCGATGTTCTGAGACTCGAGGTGCGCACGGACCTGCTCGACCCCGACCCCTAAGCGCTCTTCGTCGAGCAGCACGCAAGTCAGCCAGCAGTTTGAGCGGCGGCCCCGGGCCTCGGGCAAGAAGGCAACGCCGTCGATCGCTCCGAACGCCTCCCTGTACCTCCGGTTGATCTCGCGTCGCCGTTCGACGAGCTCGTCCAAGCGCGACAGCTGCGCTCGACCGAGCGCCGCTAGCAGATTGCTCAAGCGGTAGTTGTATCCGACCTCTTCGTGCTCGTAGTGAGCCACGGGTTGCCTGGCCTGAGAAGCAAGATGCCGGGCTCGCTCGACGAGAGCTGGACTGTCACTGAGCAACGCTCCGCCGCCACTTGTCGTGATGATCTTGTTTCCGTTGAATGAAAGCACGCCGATCGACCCGAATGAGCCTGCAGGCTTGCCATGGTAGCTCGCCCCGAGCGCCTCCGCCGCGTCCTCGATCACCGGGACCCCATACTCTTGGCAGGCGCTCAGTATGGCGTCGTAGTCGGCACATTGTCCGTACAGGTCGACGACGATGAGTGCCTTGGGGAGTGCGCCTCGCTTGGAAGCGTCGCGTAGCGCCTCGCGAATCAACGCCGGGTCCACGTTCCAGCTTTCACGCTCGCTGTCGATGAACACCGGGGTCGCCCCTACGTATCGCACCGCGTTCGCGGTCGCCGCAAAGGTCAGCGTCGCGGTCCAGACCTCGTCGCCAGGCCCGACCTCCAACAAGACCAAGGCCAAGTGCAGCGCCGCGGTTCCGCTGCTCAGGGCGGCGGCATCTCGAACCCCGATGCGGTCGGCCAGAGCTCGTTCGAAGGCATCGACCTCCGGGCCCAAGGGCGCTATCCAATTCGAGTCAAAAGCAGCGAGTAACGCCTCTCGCTCTGCGCCGCTCATGTCAGGTGGTGACAGATAGATGCGCTCGCTCATGCCTCCACCTTGAGCGATCTTGCGGGGATGCCGACGACCGTCGTCGACCCTGGGACGTCGACCACACAGACCGCGCCAGCGCCAACGGTCGACCAGGGCCCAACTTCGACGTTGGGTGCCACCTTCGCACCCACACCAAGGAGCACGCCTTCGTCCACCGTGACACCCCCACATAGGCACACGCCAGGGCCTATATGCACGAAATCCCCGACGATGCAGTCGTGGTCCACTGCTGCCGCGGTGTTGAGGATAGAGTGAGCGCCGATCGTGGCATCTGGCTGGACAACCGAACCCGCGAAGACGACACTACCAGGCCCCAGCACGACAGAGGCGTGCACTGTCGCGTTTGGATGACAGACCGACACCCAGTTCGCGTGCAGGCGTTCCGCGATCGACTGGCGTGTCCGGTTGTTTCCGATGGCGATGATCGCTGGCCTGTTTCCGATCGTCTCTTCTGAGATGGGGCCGCTGATTGGAACACCCAAGATCTGCTGTCCCCACCGGCCGTCATCATCGTCATAGGCTGCGACGACATTTCCGCCAGCGGCGCGCACCGTCGCAATCACCACCTTTGCGTGACCGCCTGCGCCCACGACCACGATATTATCTGGCAGATTCTTCATTGCTTCCCATGAACTCCGGCATGGTCGCGTGACCCTCGGCGGAAATATCTCGCCGCCCCAGAACCTGCACCGCCGTCTGCAAAAGTATCCTCAGATCGGTTCGGAGCGACACATTTTCGACGTACCAGAGGTCGTGCTCGAACTTCTGCTCCCAGCTGATCGCGTTCCTGCCGTGGATCTGGGCCCAACCCGTGATTCCCGGGAGAACGTCATGGCGCCGGCGCTGCTCGGGAGTGTAGCGCTCGAGGTACTGGACGAGGAGGGGGCGTGGACCGACCAGGCTCATGTCCCCCCGCACGACGTTCCAAAGGGTGGGGAGCTCGTCGAGACTGAGACGTCGCAGGCGAGTGCCAAACGGGCCGAGCCGCTCCTCGTCGGGGAGTAACTCTCCATCGGCGCCTCTCGCATTGCTCATCGTTCGAAACTTGATCAGCTCGAAGACGCGACCATCGCGCCCCGGCCTCGGCTGTCGGAAGAGCACCGGAGCGCCGAGCTTTAGCCGTATCAGGGCACCAAGCCCTACGCCCAGCGGCGTGAGCACCAGGAGGACGGGCACGACAAGCCCTAGGTCCATCACACGCTTTCCGATGCGCCGGTAGAAGGTCACGAGAGGAGCCTCTCGTATTCGCTCAGGACTCGGTCAAACACCTTCTGCTCGTCGAAGCGTTCTTCCGCGATTCGGCGCCCCGCAACGGCCATCGCTGCATGCCGTTCGTCGTCTCCCAGAAGCTCGATCACGCACTTTGCGAGTGCATCGACGTCTCCCACTGGAAAGAGGAGTCCATTTACTCCGGGGTCCACCGCTTCACGGCACCCACGAATGTTGGTCACAACGGTCGGCACTCCCATTGCCGAAGCCTCCATCGGCGCCCGCGGAAAGCCCTCCCGGTAGGACGGGAGCACTAGCACGTCCATGAGTGCGTAGAGCTCCGGCATGTCGTTGCGCATCCCCAAGAAGTGACAGTTGGCGGCGACACCGTATCGCTCGGCAACTTCGGGGCGCAAAGCGTCTGGCTTGTCGTCGTCGTAGGGGCCGATGATGAGAAACTGTGCGTTCGGGATCTCCTCGATCACGGCCTTGGCCGCTGCCAGCAGATCCAAGATGCCCTTCTCCTCGACCAGCCGCCCCACGAAACCGATGACGGGCGCTTGCGACTCGATTCCGATTTCCTGACGCAATTCTTCGAGGCTGGCTTCAGTCAGGCGCCGACGATCGAATCGCGCCAAATCGATGCCATTGCCGAGCCACTTGATTTGTTCCGGCTTCGCGATCTGTTCGGCGACCGCGGTAGCCATGTCCTCTCGATTCTGAGAGAGGATGCTGTCCGAGCACTTCGCCGCGATGCGCTCCATCCAGATGTAGAAACGTCGCGGAATCGGCTTCGAGTCGTCGTGGAAGTAAAAGCCGTGAAGGGTATTGACGACCACGGGCACTCCGCTGAGCCGCGCGGCCAGCTGGCCTAGCAGTCCAGCCTTGGGTGTGTGCGTGTGAACGATGTCGAAACGCTCGCGCCGCATGAGTTGGGTGAGGGCCCAGAGCGCCCGGAGATCCGCCAGTGGCGTGAATCGACGGGTCATCGGCACGGCGAAGTGCGGAATCCCGTGGGCTTCCACCTCTGCTACGTCCGACCCCTCGGCGCTGACCCCGAAAACCTCATAACCCTCGTCTCGAATTCGCTGCAGCTGGTTGAGCAATAGGTAGCGCAACGATAGATCGACGGTGGTGATGTGAGCCACCCGAGGCTTGCGCGTATCTCTTGCCCTTTCGCGCATCTTCGCGCCCCCACTTCTCTTTTTCGTAGCATGGGTGACCCGGAATCCTCAAGGCGATGGCCTAGCGGCGAGATTGTTTGGACAGCCCAATATCCCGACCTATGCTTCGGCCCGCGTGGCTTGGTGGAAAAAGGGTTGTCTTACGGTCGTCCTCGGCCTGGTGCTCTTGGTATTGGCTTTCTGGCTCGTCTATGGAGGGGCCAAGGAACAGCTCGACGGCGAGATCGCGCGCGTTGCGCTCGCGCCTGAGCACGTTGCCGCCCGCCTCGCCGGGCAGAAGCGGGCAGCGCCGGAGGAGACCAACCGAATCCTCTTCGGTGACCTCCACGTCCACACGACGCTTTCGGTGGATGCCTTCATGTGGGGCCTGCCATTGATGGGGGGCGAGGGTGTTCATCCGCCCGCCGACGCCTGCGACTTCGCGCGCTTCTGCTCCCAGCTCGATTTCTACGCGCTCACAGACCACGCAGAGGCGCTCAATCCGCGAACCTGGGAGATGACACGGAGCTCTGTGCGTCAGTGCAACGCGGTCGCCGCCGGGAGCGAGCAGCCCGATACCATCGCGTTCACCGGCTTTGAATGGACACAGGTCGCACTCACGCCCGAAGAGCATTTCGGCCACAAGAACGTCATCTTCGAGTACGACAGCGACGCCCAGCTCCCGGCCCGTCCAATCGCAGCGCCCGGACTGACGACCCGGGCCTTCTCCAAGCTCAGCGCGCTCTGGCCGCTACTCTCTGTCCCGGCGCGGTCGTTTCCGAACCAGCAGGTCTATCTCGACTTCGCGCGCCACATTCGTGAAAACGCGGAGTATCCGTTTTGCCCCGATGGGGTGAACAGCAAGGAGCTTCCTCCGAATTGTCGCGAGCGCGCCGAGACTCCAGATGTCCTCTTTCGGAAGCTCCACGAATGGGGCTTGGACACCCTGGTCATTCCGCATGGAACGACCTGGGGTTTCTACACGCCGCTCGGCTACACCTGGGACAAACAGCTCCGCGCCGACCTAGACGACGAGAAGCTCCAGCGTCTGGTCGAGGTTTTCTCCGGCCATGGGAACTCCGAAGAGTACCGAGACTTCACCGAGATCGACTTCACCGAAGACGGGCCCGAGTGTCCCGAGCCAAGCGAGGGCTACGAGCCTTGTTGCTGGCGAGCCGGGGAGGTCATCCGCCAACGATGCGACGACCCTCACTCCGATCGCTGTGAGCAGCGAGTCGAGAAGGCGAGAGCGGACTATCTACGCGTGGGCCTCGCCGGACACGTGACGCTCCCGGGCGAGGACGTGCCGGATTGGGGCAACTGCGGCCAATGTACCGATTGCTATTTGCCGGCCTATCAATACCGGCCCGGCGGCTCGGTGCAGTACATGTTGGCGAAGGGCAACTTCGAGAACCCAGAAGAGCCGCGCCATGCGACGATGGGCTTCATCGCCTCGAGCGACAATCACTCCGCGCGTCCGGGCACCGGTTACAAAGAGTTTGCACGACGCCGGATGACCGAGGCGCGCGGTGCGCCAAGCGAGTCCTGGCGCGCATCGATGTTTGGCGAACGCGGCAAGCCCGACCCTGAGTCGGTTTCGTACACGATTGACAGCCTGATGGAGCGGCCGCCCTTCGAGCTGATGTGGATGGAGCGGCAGGCGTCGTTCTTCGTCACCGGTGGCCTCGTGGCGGTTCATGCGACCGAGCGGACACGCGAAGCGATTTGGGACGCGCTTCAGAAGCGCAACGTCTACGGCACCTCTGGGGACCGCATCTTGCTCTGGTTCGACTTGAAGAACGGCCCCGAGGGCGTGTCGCCGATGGGAAGCGAGCTCGCGTTCACGGGTACTCCCAGGTTCGAGGTGCGTGCGGCCGGCTCGTTCGAGCAGAAGCCCGGCTGCGCGCCCGACGTGATTCAGTCGCTCGGCGAGGAGCGGATCGAACGCATCTGTGCTGGCGAGTGTTACAACCCCGGTGACCGACGACGTCGGATCACTCGCATCGAGGTGATCCGCATCCAACGGCAAGGGAGTGAGCGCGAGCCAGTCGCCGACCTCATCCAAGACCCCTGGAAAACGATCCCTTGCCCCGAAGGGCCGGAGCTCTGCGTCGTCGAGTTCGAAGATCCTTCTTTCCGGGAGCTCGGCAGGGACCTTCTGTACTACGCCCGTGCCATCCAGGAACCCACGCCAACGGTCAATGGTGGCGAGCTTCGATGTCAGGGAGGTGAGTGCAAGCCCTGCTACGGCAACTTCCGCACACCCGCCGAAGACGACTGCCTGGTCGACAGTGAAGAGCGCGCTTGGTCCTCGCCGATTTTCTTGCTCGCCGGTTCCGAGCGATGAGCCGGCCGTGGCTGCTTGCCAGCGGGATGCTCGCCGGCGCCGTCTTGGCTGTCTTCTACATCGTGCGCCTGCCGCAATCAGCCGAGCCAACGGCCGATGCGGTTGCCTGGGTGAACGAGCGTCCTATCTCGCGGAGCTCTTATGAGGCTGCCCTTCAGGCGGTCGCCGCTGACCGCAAAGGTGGGATATTGCGCGAAGACGATCGCGAGCGGGTGCTGCAGCGCTTGATCGATCAAGAGCTGCTGATCGATCGCGCGATCGAGCTCGGCCTGCACGAACGTGACCCGCAAATGCGAAACCAGCTCGTCACCGCGATGATCGATTTCCTGGTGCGTCGCTCAGAGGACGAGGCGAGAACGGCGGACGAGGCAGCACTCCGCGCGTTCTACGAGGAGCAGCGTTTTCGATTCGAGCGTAGCGCGCAGTACCGGATAGCCGTCGAAGGAGCGTCGGTGCCTCTACCGGAAGGCTTTCTCTTGCTGAAGGAGATCGAGCAGCGCCTCGGCCCGACCGCCGCGCGGCGTGTCGCGGAGCTCGAAGTCGGCGAACGGTTTCGGTTCGCGGAGGGAGAGCGGCAGTACACGGTTCGTCTGCTCGAACGTCGCGACGGGACCGTAGCGCCATTCGAAGAAGCGCGCGAAGCCGTCGAGGCCGCGTACCTTCGGGATCGGAGTGAGGCCGCAGTGCGTGAGTACCTCGAGCTCGCTCGCCAGCGCAGCGACATCCGCGTGGAGCTCGACTGATGCGCCTACTCGTTCCGGTGCTTCTCCTCGGCCTCTCATTGCCAGCGCCCGCGCAAGCCCATCAGAAGAGTGTTTCCTACTCGAAGTGGACGCTGCTCGAGGGTGGGGCGCTCGCCGAGATCAGAGTCCGCTGGCTCGAGCTTACGTCGCTCCCAATCGCAGTCGACCAGTCCGTCGAGACCTTCGATCGCTCCGCCGTGGTTTCGTATCTTCAAACCAAGCTGGTTCTGGAATACGACGGCGGCGCCTGCGAACCGGTGCCATCGAGCGAGACCTGGCTTCCGGCCGAGCCCGGCTGGCTTCGGCTCGAGTGGCGGGTTCGCTGTGCGTCCCCACCAAGGAGCCTCCACAGTCGCTTGTTCACTTCCCTTCGCAATCATGTGCACTTCGCAACGATTCTCGGGCCCGAGTCCAGTGACGTCGTCCTCTCCCCCGCGGCTCCAAGGGCCGCGATCGACTCGACCGGTGCGCGGGCCGGGGCCGGAGAGCTCGGAAGCTACCTGCGCCTCGGCATCGAGCACATCCTCAGTGGCTGGGATCATCTCGCGTTTCTCTTTCTCTTGATCGTCGCCGCTCGGCGGCTTCGCGACGTCGCCGTTCTGGTGACCGGCTTCACCGTCGGCCACAGCGTGACGCTAGCCGGCGCGGCCTTGGGTGTCGTCGTTCCCCACGCCCGCGCGGTGGAAGCCACCATCGCAGCGTCGATCTTGCTGGTTTCGCTCGAGAACGTCGGTATGGAGCAGGTTCGCGGTGGCGTGCTCGTCATCCTCGGCGCTGTCCTGCTCTTTGCCGCCAGCGCCCTGTTCGGAGGGCTCCCCGCGTTCTGGGGCATCGCCTTGTTCACAGCCTGTTACTTCGCTCTGCTTCGGAACTTGGGTGGCGGAGGCCGGCTTCGTTGGCTGATCGCTTGTCTCTTTGGCTTCGTCCATGGCCTCGGCTTCTCCGGGGTGCTCCTCGAACAAGAGCTCCCGCGCGCTCAGCTCGTCCGGGCGCTCTTTGGGTTCAACGTCGGCGTGGAGCTCGGCCAGCTTGCGATCCTGTTCATGGTCTGGCCCATCCTTCAGTGGCTCAGAGGCCGCGACCTCGGCAGGGCGATCGTCGATGTGACGTCCGTCGCAGGAGCCGCCGTCGGCACCTTCGCACTGCTCGTACGCGTTTTCGGCTAGCGCCACGGCAAGCGCTAGCAGCCTTCCGCAAATCCGGATAGCCTCGCGGGGCTCGCGTCCGGAAGATTCATCAGAGGATAGATATGCAGTTCAGTCGAAGGGAAATCCTCAAAGGGATGGGCGCAGCCGGCCTGAGTCCCTTGCTGCTCGGTGGATGCAGCGGCAGCGACGCTGCTTCGCCGCCGCTGCCCGTCCTCCCGAACTACGAATGGGAGGGACCGCTAGGTCCCGTCGACCTATTCCAGCACGGCGTTGCAAGCGGCGATCCACTGACGGACGCCGTCATCATCTGGACTCGTGTCACTTCGGAGACCTCGGAGCCCGTCGAGGTGTGGTGGGAGATGGCCCTCGACGAAGAATTCATGGAACGAACCGCGCAAGGCACGTTGATGACCGATGCATCTCGCGACTACACGGCGAAGGTCGATGTGCCTGGTTTGCTCTGGGGTCGGAATTACTATTTCCGTTTTGCTGCGCGGGGACGTTGGAGTCCCGTCGGTCGCACCCGGCTGGCACCCAAGGGCAACGCGACCGCCAGGCTTCGGTTCGGAGTCTGCTCATGCGCGGACTACAGCCTCGGATACTTCCATGGCTACGGCCACATGGCGGTGCGGGCGGACCTCGACGCGATCGTTCACCTCGGCGACTACTACTATGAGTATGGCGATGACCCGAACAGCGGTCAGCAACTCCGATCCCTCGAGCCGCCGCACGAAACCGTCACACTCGACGACTACCGGACGCGTTTGAGCCAATATCGACGCGATCCCCACCTGCAGGAGCTCCACCGCCAGATGCCGTTCATCGTAGTCTGGGACGATCACGAAACCGCGAACAACGCGTGGATAGGCGGCGCGGAAAATCACACGGCGCCCGATCCCAACTGCAGCCAGCCCTGTGATCCAGACGGTGAAGGTGAATGGTCCAAGCGAGTCGCGGCCGCGAGGCAGGCCTTCTTCGAGTGGATCCCGATCCGCGACAATCCAGGCCAAAAGCTTTATCGCACCCTGAAGTACGGAGATCTGGCGGACATCATCATGCTCGACACCCGCATCGAAGGCCGCGAGGAGCAGCTTGGCTCCCTCGGGTTTCGTCCCGACGAACCCCAATTGCCCGACCAACTCCTCGGCTCCGAGCAGGAAGGATGGCTATTTGACCAACTCCGCAACAGCCGCGCCAGATGGAAGGTACTGGGAAGCCAAGTCGTCCTGAGCCTGTGGAAGATCGGTCCGTATCTTTATGGCAACGATGATCAGTGGCAGGGCTACAAGGCGCGCAATCGCCTCGTGAGCTTCCTGCGCGACAACGAAATTTCGAATGTCGTCGTCGTGACTGGCGACGTTCACAGCAGTTGGGCCATGGATGTCACCATCGATGATGGCAGCTACACCGAGACCTCGCGCGATGCCGCGGTCGCCGTCGAGCTCGTCGTCCCTGGGATCAGCGCAGCGACCGGCATTTCCGAGGCCATCGCCGGGATTTTTGGCGCCGAAGCGCATGTTCGGGACTACGAGGTCGAACGCAGGGGGTACCTCATCCTCGACCTCCAGCCCGACAAAGCCCAAGCGGATTGGTTCCTGCTCGACGGCGTTGGAGCACAGGAGGGCCAGCAATCCTTCTGGGCTGCCTGGGCGGTCAGGGACGGCGAGCGGAGTCTGGTCGAAATGCAGAGCCCCGAGAGCCCCAACGCGCAAGCCCCCAGCCTGGCACCTTAGCCTGGACATCAGTTTGGGCAGCCCTAGGCCTTGATCAAGGATTCGCGGGAACCTAGGCTCTCGCTTCGTCGGCCCATCCGATGGGTCCCCGGACCGCTCGTAGGTCCTTCACCAAGCACGGAGATGAGAAACATGGCGATCGAACTGCCGGCCCTTCCGTGGGCCAAAGATGCCCTACAGCCCCACCTCAGCGCCGAGACGATCGAGTACCACTACGGCAAGCATCACGCGGGCTACGTCAGCAAGCTCAACGCGGCGATCGAAGGCACCGATCTCGCGAGCAAGTCCTTGGTCGACATCATTCGTGAAGGCGGGGCGACGTTCAACAACGCGGCCCAGGTTTGGAACCACACCTTCTACTGGAACAGCATGAAGCCGGGCGGCGGCGGCGCGCCAAGCGGGGCGATCGCCGACGCGATCAATGGAAGCTTCGGCAGCTACGACAAGTTCAGCGCGGAGTTTTCCAACGCCGCGGCGACGCAGTTCGGCTCCGGCTGGGCCTGGCTGGTAGCCGAGGGCGACAAGCTCGCCGTCAAAAAGACGCTGAACGCCGAGACGCCGATCACCACGAGCGCGAAGCCGCTTCTCACGATCGATGTCTGGGAGCACGCGTACTACATCGACTACCGCAACGCTCGCCCCGACTACATCAAGATCTTCCTCGATTCGCTGGTCAACTGGGACTTCGCGAACCAGAACCTGAACGGCTGATCGAAGCCTCATGACCGCGCCTCGCTGGAGCCGTCGAGCCTCCTTCTCTTGGGTGGCAGCAGGGTATCTTGTGGCCTTCGCGGTCGCATGGCTGTCCCTCCTCTTCGTTCCAAAAGAGCTGGACTCCTTTTGGACCGTCGCTATCGCCGACCTCGCCGCCACCTTCGTGATTTTCGCGTTCTCGCGGGGGCTCAAGTGCTCCAGTATGTACGACGCGTACTGGTCGGTCGCGCCGGTCGTCATCGTTTTCTATTGGGTTTTTCACGCCACAGAGCCGGTCAACCCGGTTCGTGCGGGCGCGGTGCTGTTCTTGGTGACCTGGTGGGGCGTACGCCTCACCTACAATTGGGCGCGGAGCTGGCCGGGGCTTCATCACAGCGATTGGCGCTATCTGATCATGCGAGAGAAGGCGCCGAAGCTCTGGTTCCTCACCGACCTATTTGGCATTCACCTCTTCCCGACGGTCCAGGTATTGCTCAGTCTCAGCGGCGCCTGGGTGGCACTCACCCAGGGCAGCAATCCGCTTTCCTGGATCGACCTGCTGGCGCTCACCGTCACGGCGGGCGCAATCACGGTAGAGACGGTCGCCGATCAGCAGCTCGTCGCCTTTGCCAAGGTCAAACGTCCCGGCGAGATCATCAAGACCGGTCTCTGGAAGTATTCGCGCCATCCGAACTACTTCGGCGAGCTCTCGTTTTGGTGGGGGCTCTACCTCTTCGGGCTTGCGGCGGACCGAAGCTTCGTCTGGACGCTTGCCGGGCCGCTGATGATGACTGGGATGTTCCTCGGCGTCTCGATTCCATGGATGGATCGGCGAAGCTGCGAGCGGCGTCCGGAGTACGCCGAGCACATGAAGCAAGTGAGCGGGCTCGTGCCCTGGTTTCCTAAGAAGGCTTCGACGAGCTAAAAGAACTCCGGCCAGACCAGCGGGTCGAGGAATGCGGTTTGCAGCGAGAAGAGCAGGAGCCCGAGGAGCGCAAGCACGGCGGCGAGGCCTTCTGCGCGAGGCTTCATCGTGAACAGCGCGATCATCAAACCGATCGAGCCCAGGCCTGCGAGCAGCAAGTCGGCCCGCACCAGGAGCCAGGCCGCCGATGTCGGTCTTTCGAAATAGGCAAAGGTCAGGGGCATCCAGAGCGCGGAGGTCACCATGATCAGCGCGTACAGGGCGTTGAGCAGACCGAAGCCGAGGCGCCCGAATCGGAGCTCGTCGGCGTCGGTTCGAATCAGAAAGTAGTACGAGAACAAGAAGTACCCGCCCGCCGCGAGCCACATCGTGACCCCGTACACGGCCTTCAGCTCTTCGGGCATCGAGCCCCATAGCGCGTTTCGCGTCTCCGGATGGGTCAGAAGTCCGTGAACGTAGCTCCCGAGCACGGCTGCGCCACCAACGGCGTTGATGGCGAGCCATGTCTTTTTTTTCGGGTGCACGCTCGAGCCCTAGGGAGGCGCGGCGCCTGGTACGCAGAGCGCCGCCGTGTCCGCCTCGGTTTCGTTCATGGTGCAGCCGCTCAGGGTCGGATAGGTGCAGACGCCTACGCCCGCCTCCACGGGGACCTGGTATTCATCGTCGTCACCCGGCATGCAGTGATTCGTACCGGTGCCCTGACGAAGGAATTCATCGAGCTGGATGCGCGCGGATGTGCGTCGCCGAGGATACTCGTGGGGATCGTTGCAGAGCCACTGAGGGACGTTGCAAGCCGGCTGCCCGGGGACGTCGAAGTCGTATTCGGTGTAGAAGCTGCCGCCCTGCGTCGATGCGACGGGCGTGAGCCCCCAGATGTCGCGTAACCCGGTGGTCAGGTGAGGCGCCTTGAGCGTCCTGGCCATGAGGTGGCCGGCGTAGGTAGTGACCTGGTGATCGCCGATCGCGACCCTGGTCAAGACCTCCTTGGTGTTCGTGTTCGGGAGCGGATTCTCCCGAATGTGGTGCGTGTAGCCCGTTGGCTCGACCCGGTCCCAGAGCATCTGGAACAGCCCCACCAGGAACTGCTGCTCACGGTAATCGGGATAGGGCCCCTTCATGGCGTCGAGGAACTGATTGAAGTCGACGCTCCGGAACAGGAGCAGGCTGTAGGGCTGCCCCATCACACCGAGCGCGCCGCGTTCGATGTCGGGGCTCAGGGCCATGACCACGGAGCCCATGATGCCGCCCTGGCTGATCCCGTAATAATAGGCCTCATTGCCCTTGATGTACTTGCCATAGGTCGGGTCGTTCGCGAAGCTCGTCTTCATCATGCGGATGAGCAGGACGTGGTTGAGAAAACCCTGATGCAGACGGTCGAACATGGTCTCCAAGAGCGAAATCTTGCCGCCGGCAAGGGTGGCCGCGATGATGACGAAGTCGGAGGCCGACATTCCGATGAGGTCCGTCCCGCAGAACGCATAGTTGTACGTGTTCATGAAGGTGCTGAAGTGACCCGATTCGATCTGGCCCTTGGTGCCGAGGAGCCCGTGACCGTATTCGATGGTGGCAGCCGGGTTTTCTTCGGTCGCGCTCTTCGGAATCATCACCTCGAAGGGCACGTCCACCCACGGGGTCTCTTCGTTCACGGCGGGCAGGCCGTCTTCCCCGAAGACGAGCAGCGAGCCCGCAAAGGCGTTGGTCATGAATTGAGGCGCCTTGAACGTGCCGTTGATACGGAACGCGATGTTCTCGGTCTTGGTCGTGTCGCCCGGGAACTCGGTGTCGACCTGATCGATGGTGTATTCGATGCCGTCCTTGACCAGCTCGAATGCCGTATCCCGCATGTGCACGAGCCAGTCGGTGTTGTTGGCGTCGCTTGCGGTGTTGAAGTCCCAGGCGATCTGGATCTCGCCGC
Organism: uncultured delta proteobacterium; assembly: GCA_963699755.1. Classification (GTDB taxonomy): domain Bacteria; phylum Myxococcota_A; class Polyangia; order Polyangiales; family Houyiibacteriaceae; genus SG8-38. The sequence continues at coordinate 147,051 of CAVOVB010000005.1, read as the reverse complement.
GTTCCCAGCCCTTGGCCGCTAGAGCCGCGAAAATGTCGTCGTAGAGATCACGCCGCGCGTCGACCGATTCATCGTCGCTCGCGGTCTCGTCGCGCAGGGCGGCAAAGGCCGGCGAGGCTTCGATGAGCTCGTCGTCCTCGTTTTTCAGATTCCGGAACGCGACGATGTAGCGCTTGTCATCGCGCAATCTCACGACCGGGCGAATCATCGTGGAACGCTGCTCTGCGCTGGGCGCGCGGATGTCGACCTCGGCAAAGTGAGGGACCAGCTCCCCGCTTTCGACGTCGAGCACGATCGTCGGGGATTCTTCGGAGAGCGATGCGTCGATGTCGTCCGGTCCGCCAAACTGACCGACGGCGATGCCTGGAAGGGACGTGATGATTGGAGAGCCAGCCGAGAACCCGTCGCTCTTGTTCCAGGGTGTCGGATCGTTTCCGAGCATCAGATTCGAGCCGAAGGAGACGCGGCGGCCCGTGACGGTCTCGCTGTCTTCGACGGTGTACACGTTCGAAGGGAAGGGGTGGCCGCAGAATTGTGGAACGAGCGGGTCGCAGTCGAGCAGTGGGTAGCTCAGTCCGTTGCCGCCGATGCCACCTTCGCCGCCGCCGCCCCCATTGCCACCAGCACCACCGTCGCCGGATGTGCCTCCGCTGCTGGGCGTGCCGCTCGGGCTGCTTTCGCTGCAGGCCGAGACCAAGAGTACCGATACGAGAATAAGCCAAGTGTGCTTCATGCAACCTCCGGCGCCGAAGGTAGTTGCTGGCGGCTTCTGGCTCAAGTCCGGGTTTGACCATCCTAAAGGCGTAAAGGATTGCCGCAGCGCGGCCCCGAGACTAAAAGCGCCTGATGACCGCTCGGAAATGGATCTACGTCGTGCGGGGCAACGGGGAGAGCCATGGCGCCTGGGCAGCCCGCGCCCGGGGTGAGCTGGCCCAAAGCCTATTGGCTCTAGGGCCCTCGAAGCTGCAGCTGACCGTGACCGAGGCGCCGCCGCCCAAGCTCTCGTTGTTTCCCTTCAAGAGTCAGCCGATCGCGATCTTCAATGTATACGACGAAGCGGGCGATCCCTCTCGCTTCACCGAGCTGCTCTGCGATGCGGCGCGCTCGGTGTCCGGGTACCAAGTCGAGGAGGCCTATCCGGTCGCGTACGAGAGGGCCTGGCATGACGGTGAGCCGACGCCGTCGCCGATCCTTCTCACGATGCTCCGGAAGAAGGCGGGCGTCCCGACCGACGAGTTCATCCGGCGCTGGCACGATGGCCACACACCGCTCTCGCTCGAGATTCATCCGCTTTGGTACTATCAGCGCAACGTGATTGTGGAGCGAGTGGTCGAGGGGTCCGAGCCTTCCGATGGCATCGTGCTCGAAGCATGCCGCACGCGCAGAGACCTGTTGAACCCCACTTGCTTTTTCGGCGGCGCTCTGAAGATGGTGCCCAACATGCTGCGCGTTGCGAACGACATCCGTGGCTTTCTCGACATGAAGAAGACAGAGACCTTTTACGCGACTGAGTATCACCTTCGGAGTTGACCGTTGAGCATTCGATACGAGCTTCGTGATAGGATCGCTGTCGTCACGATCGACCGGCCGGATCTGCGCAACGCGGTCGACGTGCCCACGGCGGAGGCGCTCGCCGACGCGTTTCGTCGCTTCGATGAGGATGAGCAAGCGCGGGTGGCCGTATTGACCGGAGCCGGGGGCACCTTCTGTGCCGGCGCCGACCTCAAAGCCGTCGCCGGGGGCGAGCTGCGGGATTTCTCTCCGCAGGTGGACGGGCCGATGGGCCCGACGCGTATGCAGCTCGTGAAGCCGGTGATCGCCGCGATCGAAGGCCACGCGGTGGCAGGCGGCCTCGAGCTCGCACTCTGGTGCGACCTTCGCGTCGTGGCCGAAGATGCGGTGCTCGGCGTGTTTTGTCGTCGATTCGGGGTGCCGCTCATCGACCTCGGGACGATTCGCTTGCCCCGCTTGATCGGTCACAGCCGTGCGATGGACCTGATTCTCACCGGCCGCCCGGTGCCCGCCGGGGAGGCCGCCCTGATGGGCCTCGCCAACCGAGTCGCGCCGACGGGCAAGGCGCTCGAGACTGCGATCGAGCTCGCGAATCAAATCGCAAGTCATCCCCAGCGCTGTATGCGCAGCGACCGTCGCTCGGCGATCGAGCAGTGGGGCATGAGTGAAAAAGAAGCCATGCGCAACGAGCTGCGGCTCGGCGTCGACACCATCGAGAGCGGCGAAACCGCCAGCGGCGCCGCGCGATTCAGCCGAGGCGCAGGCCGCCACGGCAGCTTCGACGACGATTAGAAATGGGGTCAGCCCCCCTCGCCGAGCGTGGTACGGTGAGGCGTGTGTGACACCATGGTGGTAGTGCCCGAGATCGGGCCGGTTTGGTTCGCGAAGAACAGCGATCGGGAGCCCACCGAAGCACAGTTTCTCGAATGTCACGATGGTTCGGCCCGGGGCGCTGCGCCCAAGGGCCTGCCCGGCACATCGGGCAGCGCGCGACTTCTGCTCAGTCGGCCTGCCTGGATCTGGGGCTGCGAGATGGGCGTCAATCAGCACGGCCTAGCCATCGGCAACGAGGCGGTGTTCACTCGCTTGCCAGTTCCAAGAACCGGTTACACCGGGATGGACTTCCAACGCGTCGCGCTCACGACCTGCCAGACCGCCGCCGACGCGCTCGAGCAGCTGATCGAGCTTACCGAGGGCTTCACACAAGGCGGGCCCATGGGACATCGGCACCGCTCCTTCCGCTATCACAACTCGTTCTTGATCGCGGACCCTAGGAGCGCGTGGGTGTTCGAAACCGCAGGGCAGTACTGGGCGGCGAAGCGGGTTCGCGGGGTCGCGACGATCTCCAACGCGCTGACGATCGAAACCGACTTCGACCGGGTTCACGGCGGGGCCTACGAGCTCGCGCGCAAACGCGGCTGGTCGAAGTCCGCCGGGTCGTTCAGCTTTGCGGGCGCATTCTCGGACCCCTTCATGTCGTTCATGTCGGGGGCACCCGTTCGCCGCGCCTGCACGGGCCGGTCGCTTTCGGGCCTTCAAGAGCCCAGCGCCAGGGACTTAATCTTGGCGCTCAGCGATCACGGAGGACTGGAGCCGGGGAAGGGGCTCCGCAGCGAGTCGCCCTGCGCACACGCTTCTTGGCTGCCTACCCGAACCTCAGCTCAGACCACCAGCTCTCTCATCGCGCGCCTCGATGGCGCGGGCCCGACGGTCTGGGCCACGGGGACGTCCTCGCCGTGCCTGAGCGTTTTCAAGCCTGTTCCGTTCGATCCGGATTTGCTGCCACCGCGCGCCGTCGCGGACGCCCGCTTTGACGCGAGAGAGCTCTGGTGGGCCCATGAACGGCTCCACCGCGCCTGCCTCGAGAGCTACCACGACCGTAGGGTCCGATTCGCGGACGATCGCGAGCATTTGCAAGACGCCTGTCTCCAGCCTGCTGCCGATCCGAAACAATGCTGGCGCGACCACCGCACCTACATCGACCACTGGCTGGAGGCTGCGCGCCAGGTGAAGGCGCCCCGCGCCCCAGTGCCCAGCCGCTTGTTCTGGCTCAGGCAATCGCGCGTGACGTCGATGCCTCCCTAGCGACGGTCAGCAAAGCCCGCGCCGCCACCCCCTCCCCGCGCACCGCAGGGCGGAGCATCGTTTCAGTGCGCGGCGTGACCTGGTCGCTTCCGCCTCAAGCGTATAAGCTCCGCGACATGGCGGACACGATCTTCACCAAGATTCTTCGCGGAGACATCCCTTGTCACAAGGTGTACGAGGATGAGCTCGTCTTCGCGTTTCTCGATATCGGCCCTCTGAGCTATGGACATACGCTGGTGATCCCAAAGGAAGCGGTTGCCACGCTCGACCAGCTTTCGGATGAATCCGCCGCCGCCATTGGGCGCGTGCTGCCAAGGCTTTGTCGAGCGATCATGGCGGTGACCGGGGCCGAGCAGCTCAACATCCTCCAAAACAACGGCCCGATGGCGCACCAGGCGGTGTTCCACGTTCACTTCCACATCATTCCCAAGCCTAGCGTCAATCAGGGGCTGCTCATCGAATGGGCGCCCGGGAAGCTCGACCGCGGAGAGGGCGCCAAGCTGGCGACCGCCCTGAGCACGGCATTGGAGGAATAGGATGGGAGAAGCACGCTTCGACAAATCGATTCCGTTCAAGGGGCTGCGCATCGCCGTGATGACGGTCTCCGATACACGTACCGAAGCGACCGACAAGTCGGGCGCCTACCTCGTCGAGAGCGCGCTCGAGGCCGGCCATCAGGTGATGGACAAGGTCATCATCCCAGACGATCGCAAGCGCATCGAAGTTCAGCTCCGGCGCTGGGTCAACGAGCCCAACATCGAGGTCGTCCTCGCGACCGGCGGCACCGGCGTCACCGCCCGCGATGTGACCCCCGAAGTATTCGAATCGGTCTGGGAGAAACCGATCCCGGGTTTTGGGGAGCTCTTCCGCATGCTGAGCTACGAGCAGATCGGCACCTCCACGATTCAGTCGCGCGCCTGCGCCGGCGTTGCGCGAGGCACCTATCTGTTTGCGTTGCCCGGTTCGACGGGAGCCTGCAAAGACGCCTGGACAAACATCCTCAGGTACCAGCTCGATATTCGCTTCCGGCCTTGCAACTTCGCAGAGTTGATTCCCCGGCTGCGCGAGGGGTAGGGGCGGCAGCGGCAGTGTCAGCGGCAGTGTCAGCGCCCGCGCCAGTCCTAGCGGCCGAGTGCGCTGACTGGAACGGGCATGATGTTCCAGGTCATTCGGGACATGGGGATGTCTCGCTTGAGGATGACCTCGCGCTTTGGGCGGCCGCGTAACCAGGTGTAACGGCGGAGCTCACCTTGGGCGTCGGCTGCGACGTAGAGCTCGTCGGTGCCGTCTTCGTCGAGGTCGGTCAGCAGTGCAGCGTGCTCGAAGCCGCCCGAATCGCGGTCGATGCTTTCGATCCCCCAGTCGGACTTTGGATCCTTACCGGGCCGTAGGAGCCACAAGCCCTTGCTGAACGATGCCGCAACCAGTTCTTTCTTTCCGTCGCCATCGACGTCACCTGCCGTCAAGAACCGGCAGAGTCGATCGGGGATGGTCGCGATGGTCACCTTGGCGTCGGGTGCCGTGTCCGCGTCGTAGCGGCGAATCTCCACGGGCTCGACGATCTCGAGGCTCCCGCCGCTTCCCGTCGTGAGCGCTTCGACCGCTACGTAGAGCTCGTCGGTTCCGTCCCCATCGACGTCGCCGACGAAGATCTCCTTGGCGTGCCGCTTCCCGAGGTCTGCGACGATGGTCGGGCCTTTCCCCTGCTTGGGCACGTAGCGCACCACCTCGCCGTGCTGCGCCTCGGCGTCGAGCTTGTTCGGCTCGCTCGGCGTGGCGTAGACCTCGAGCACACCGTCCTTGTCGAGGTCACCGATCTCGATCTCATGAACGAAGGTGTCCTTCTTCTCGTCGATCCGCTCGACCTTCCACTTGTTCGCTTGCTGACGCAGCACCGCAACGACACCTTGGTCGTGGGTTGCAACTGCGATCGCCGGGGTTCCGTCGCCATAGAGGTCCGCGATCTCGGCATCGCGCATGCGGTTGAACTTCCCGCCGAACTCCGCCTGCCAGAGGGTGCTCGGCTGAAGCCTACCCTTGGTCCGCCGCCAAAGCTTCACGTAGGCGCCAGAGCCGCCGAGGGTCAGGATGCCCGGCGCCTGCCCACGCGGCCTTAGCAACATCGCTTTGTGGAAGACGTTGCTCTGCGCGTCCTCGACCGTCTCGCTTTTCCACTCTCCGCCTTCGCGGGTCAGGATGTCCAGCCGGGCCGGCCCCGGCTTGGCTGTCGCCTTTCCATCGACGACCTGGAACTGCGAATACGAAAGCAGCAGTCCGTTTGGGAGCGAGTCGCCGAGCCGGCCTGTCGGCGTCGGCTCCTTCGGGGCCTCCGCTAGCTTCGCTGCCTTTTCCGCGCTCGCCTCTTGCGCAGACGCAGCAGGTGCCTGCGTCGGAGCCGATTTCTCCCCCCCTGACAGGCCAGCAGGAAGAACAGAGCCCAAATCCCAAATCGAGTCATCGCTTGATGTCGCATCTGGCGTCGCTACCAACCGGCGAAGCTCCGCGCAACCAAGCGCCAAAACCCCCGCCCCGCGTAGGCAATTTGACCCTTTAGCGTGTACCAGTTACCTCAGCCCGCAGGGGATGTGAGCGGAAATCCAAAACGAATCACCTTCTTCGTTTTGAAGCTGGTGTTCTCCGTCGGCATGCTGGTGTTCATCTTTCAGAAGGTGCTCCGCCGGGATGGTGCGGGGGAGCTCTTCGAACATCTGAACGACCTGAGCTGGGGCTGGGTCGCGGCCGCGGTGCTCATGCAGCTGATCGCGATCGCCTTCAGCACCGTGCGCTGGCAGCGCCTCCTGGTGGGCCAGGGGATTTTCGCCAAATGGGGCTTCCTCGGTGGCTCGATCATGATCGCCCGCTTCTGGGGTGCATTCACGCCGGGAGGCTTCACCGGTTTTGGGGGCTGGCGCATCTACGACGTCGCCAAGCACACCGGCAAGGCCGCCCGCGCGACCGCGACGATCGGCGTCGAGATGATTCTCGGTCAACTCGCCTTCGGCGTGGTCGTCATGATCGGCAGCATCTTCGGGATGCGCTTCATCGGCACCGACGGCGTGATCCTGGTGAACGCGGTCTTTCTCGCGATCATCGTCGTCGGCATTGCCTTCCTCGCCCAGCCGCAGCTCTTCCTCTTCTTCACGCGTTTCGTTCCAGACGGGATTCGCGCGCGCGTTCAAACCCTGATCGACGCGGTCGGGGCCTACCGGGGCAAGGCTGGCCTCCTGATTCAAGCCGCCACGCTCGGCGTTGGGACGCACGCGTTCAACAATCTCATCTACGTCTGCGCGGCGCGCGCGCTGGGCGTCGAGCTTGGCATCGGCGAAGTCTTCTTCGCATCTTCTTTGCAGATCCTAGCAACGCTCATCCCCGCATCGATCAACGGGATCGGGCTTCGAGAGGCCGCAGCGGTCGCGCTCTACACGTCACCTGCTGTCGGACTGCCGCTAGCGGTCGCGGTCCTCATTCCCACCCTCGGCTTTGCCTGCGAGATGTTCGTCTCGGCCTTCGGCGGTGTGATCTTCCTTCTGCGAAAGTCCGGATACAGTCCAGAGATTCGCGTCGAGGATCCCGAACGCGAGGACCTCGTGAGTCAGGCCATCCCGCATGCACCGCCGTCGGCGCGACCGCATCCGCTGCGCGGGCTCGTGGTCGGGTTCACCGCTGGGGTCATGGGAGGCGTTCTGGTTGGCCTGGGCGAAGCAAGCGTCATCGCGCTGTCGTCTGCAGGGGCGACCGGGGTCCGTGTCTTTCTCTACGGTCCGCTCGCCTACGGGCTCTTTTGCGGCGCCTTCGGTGCAGGTCTCGGTTTCGCGACGGCGCTGAGCGGGCGCTGGATGAAACGCTACGCGCTTCATGAAAGAGACGCCTTCGGCTACTTTGCAGCTGCGATCTTCGGCATGTTTGCGTTCGCGCTCGGGGCGTTTCGCATTCGTCGCGACCTCTTCCACGAGGAGCTGGTCTGGAAGAGCGCCATCGGGCTCGCGGTCCTCATGGCTTGTGCGCTGGTGGCAGCCGGCGTCAGCGCGTTGATTGCCCGGGGCCTGTGGACGCTCGCAAAGCGACGGCCGTTTGGGCGCGTGCTTCATGCCTCGACGGCGATCGCCTTGTTGGCTGTCCTCGGGCTCGCACTTGCCGGCAACCTCGCGTTCGGTGATCGCATCTCCGGCCGGCGCCCCTCGAATGACGGCGTGGCAGCCAACGCTCAGGCCGGCAACGTGCTCTTCATCGTGGTCGACACCTTGCGTGCCGATCACCTGTCCCTTTACGGGTATGAGGCTGGCAGCACGCCCAATCTCGAACGCCTCGCCGAGGACGCGATTCGCTTCGACCAAGCCTTCACCAACTCGAGCTGGACGCGCCCGAGCTTCGCGTCGATTCTGACCGGTCGACTCCCGTCGAGTCACGGCGTCATGTCCAAGAGCGATGCGCTACCCGACGCAGTCACCACATTGCCGGAAGCCTTGAAGGCCGCGGGCTACGCGACAGCCGGCTACGTGACCAATTTCAACGTCGCGCCCTACTTCAACTTCCACCAGGGCTTCGACGAGTACGTTTATCTCGAGCCGGAGTTCGTGCTCGGCGCGGACGATGCCAGCGCCAAGCTCCTGCTGATGCAGTTCATTCGTCAGCGCGTCGAGAAGATGCGGGCGATGCAAGGAGAAGTGCTTGCGGGCACTGCCTACCAGGACGCCGGAACCGTCAACGCGGCGCTCACGTCGTGGATCGACCGGCAGTCCACGGCTCCGTGGTTTCTCTTCGTCGGGTACATGGACCCGCACGACCCCTACTTTGCCCACCCCTACGATGGCAGCGGCTATGCACGTGCCGCGCATCAACATCCCGACCCCTCAGAAGCTCCGGCGCTCGCCGCGCTCTACGACGGCGAGATCAGCTACTGGGACGCCGAGCTCGGCAAGCTCCTCGATGGGCTCCGAACGCGCGAGCTCTACGACGAGCTCACGATCATCGTGACCAGCGATCACGGCGAGGAGTTCAACGAGCACGGGGGCTTCTGGCACGGCACCACGCTCTACGATGAGCAGGTGCGCGTGCCTCTGCTGGTGAAGCTCCCGCAGAGCCGGCGGGGCGGAACTGTGGTTCGTCACTGGGTGCAGAGCATCGACTTGATGCCCACTGTTCTGACGCTCTTCGACAAGCCCGTTCCCGATGGCGTCCAGGGTGGCGACCTCTTCATGGGCACCGACGTCGTGTATGCCGAAGAGAGCCACGAGGGCAATGTCCTCGAGTCGGTGCGCGAGCTCGCGGGCACCGATGAGTACAAGCTGATCACGGCGAACCGTGACAACCCGCGCGGCCTCGCCCCAATCGAGCTCTACCGCGTCGATCTCGATCCCGACGAGCAAGAGAATCTAGCGGAGTCCTCTCCGGACCAGGTCCGCGTGGCGACCAAGTCGCTGCTCGAGCAGCGCGCAGTAGCCCGGGAAGCAGCGGTCGTCGCCGACTCCGTGGAGCTCGACGAGGACGTAGCCGCCCACCTAGAAGCGATCGGCTACATCGAGCGCTAGCTGGTTGCCGGGTTTCGAGGGGCCGCAGGCGAGCCGGCAGTCCGAATCGCGACGAAGTAGGACCAGGCTGGGATTCGGCGTTCACGCGCGTCGGGCCCCATTCAGACCGTGAAGAGAATCAGCGGCCTCGGCGGCAAACTAGGCTAAAGTGCGTTCCAGGGGCGGATGGAGTCACTCGCTGCAGTAGACCTGGGGTCGAACAGCTTTCACATGGTGATTGCCCGCGTCGATCATGGCGGCGTTCAAATCGTCGATCGCATTCGCGAGCCGGTGCACCTGGCGGCAGGCCTCCAAGAAGACGGCTCGCTCGACGAGGAGTCGCAAGCCCGCGCGCTCAAGTGCCTCACGCTATTTGGGCAGAGGCTTCGTGACTTCGGGGCAGAGCAGGTGAGGGCGGTTGGGACGAACACCCTCCGCAAGGCGCGCAACTCCCGCCAGCTCTTGCAGCAGGCGAGTGAGGCTCTCGGGCATCAAATCGAAGTCATCCCCGGCCGCGAAGAAGCGCGTCTGATCTACCTCGGTGTCTCCCATGGCATCGCAGGCGCCCCGGCGCGACGGCTCGTCGTGGACATCGGTGGCGGTAGCACCGAGTTCATCATCGGCGATGCCTTCGAACCGGTGGCGGTGCACAGCATGTACATGGGCTGCGTTGGCTTCACCAAGCAGTTCTTCGACGATGGCAAGATCAGCCGCAAGCGCATGAACAAGGCCAAGCTCGCCGCTGGCCTCGAGCTTCAGCCAGTCGAAATGCGGCTTCGCACCGCAGGATGGGAGCGCGCCTACGGTGCCTCGGGGACGATTCGCTCGGTCGCGGCCATTCTCGACGAAGCGGGCTGGGCGCATGGTACCATCACCGCCGAAGGGCTCGGCAAGCTGGAGCAGGCGATGGTGACGGCTGGCCGGCTCGAGAAGCTCGAGCTCCCAGCGCTCGACGCCGACCGTCGACAGGTTTTCGCAGGGGGGGTCGCGATCCTCAGCACCGTCTTCGACCAGCTCGGCATCGACGAGATGTGGGTGTCTCCGACCGCTCTCCGCGAGGGCCTCCTCTACGACATGCTGGGGCGCATTCACGACGAGGATCCACGCGATCGAACGATCGCGATGTTGGCCCAGCGATATTCGATCGACCAGGTGCACGCCGACCGCGTTCGAGCCACTGCCCTCGGTCTGCTGGGCCAGGTCGCGCAAGACTGGGAGCTTCAATCTGTCGACGCCGCGCACGCGCTTGGCTGGGCGGCTCAGCTTCATGAGATCGGCCTCGCAGTGAACTACACCGGGCATCACAAGCACGGCGCCTATCTCGTCGCCTCATCCGATTTGCCGGGTTTCTCGCGCGACGAGCAGGCCTTGGTCGCCGCCCTGATTCGTGGGCACCGACGGAAGTTCGACGAGTCTTTTTTCGAGGCGCTGCCGCTCGAGCTTCGCATGACCGCGATGCGCCTCTGCGCCTTGCTTCGCCTCGCGGTTCTGATCAATCGCAACCGCGATCCAGATCTCGTCTCGCTTCCGCACCTCAGCGCAGACGGCAACGAGCTCGCGCTCACGTTCAACGAAGAGTGGCTCGCCGCTCACCCGCTCGCGCGCGCAGACCTCGAACGCGAGCAGCGACTCGTCAAACAGTCCGGCTTGAAACTCACCGGCTTCGAAGGGGAATGAAGAACCATGGACCTATTCCTAATACGCCACGCGATCGCCGAAGAGGGAAGGGAGGGCCTCCCCGATGTCGAACGAGCGCTCACCGACAAAGGCCGCAGCCGATTCAAGCTGGTCGTTCGAAGTCTCGCGCGCGCTGGCTTTCGATTCGACCGCGTCTACCACAGCCCTTGGCTCCGCGCGCTCCAGACCGCGGAGCTCCTGGCCCCGCTCAACGATGGGCCCTTGATCGCGGTCGACGATCTTGCCGGGCCGCCAAAGGAGGACTTCTTTGCATCCCTGGAAGGAGAGCAAGTTGCTTGCGTGGGCCACGAGCCCTGGATGAGCGACGCCCTCTCCCTCCTCACCATCGGCAACCCCGACGGCCACTGGATCCGCTTCAAAAAAGGAGGCGTGGCCTGGCTCCGCGGCACCCCCCTCCCAGCCAACATGGAGCTCCGAGCCCTCCTCCCCCCCAAGGGGACGCTCTCTACCCAGGAAACCGATTGAAATCACTGCGCTTCTGGGCGAAAGATCGTAGTCCGGCGTCCGTCGCAAGCCGAGCGCGCGCTTTCGCGCGTTCCTCGATTCGCTCCTGCCACGTGCCCTGCGAAGGGAAGTGACCGCGAAGGACGTCGATGCCTATCTGCCGCTCCTCGCGTTTGCGTCCGAGGACAACGCCGTCGTCGAGAACATGGTCATGCTCATGGCCGGTCGCGCGGGCGGCGCGAACCCGGGCGAGCACGTCAACGGCAACGGGGCGCACCCGCCGACCGTGCTCGTCGGCGCCATGCAAGCAGACGGGTATCAGCGCAACAGCCTAGGCGACGTGCCGGTCTAGGAGGGATTGCGCCGCCTTCGGCGTAGACCCATATCCCTCCCGTGCTCGACGCGATCTGGCAGGTATGGCTTCAGCTTTCGCCCTGGCTTCTTCTCGGAGCCGCGGCTGCCGGTGCGCTCCACGTGTTCCTTCCTCGCGACTTTGCACGGCGCCAGTTTCGCGGCTTCGGCGGCGTCGCCAAGGCCGTCGCGCTCGGTGTGCCTCTGCCCTTGTGCTCCTGCGGTGTCATTCCCGCAGGGCTCGGTCTCAAGAAGGACGGCGCGAGCGACGGCGCGGCGGTCGGCTTTCTCATCAGCACGCCACAGACCGGCGTAGACTCGCTTCTGGTGAGCGCGTCGTTTCTCGGTTGGCCGTTCACGCTCTTCAAGTGCTTGAGCGCGCTCGTCATGGGGCTCGTCGGCGGCGCGGTCACCGAATCACTACATACCGAAGCGAGAGGCATCGAGGGCTTCGAAGAAACCAGCGCACCGCAATCGACGGTTGGCTTCTTCGAGCACATGGTCGACGTCGTCCGGCCCATCTGGAGGTGGATCGTCTTCGGCGTCGTCGCCTCGGCCGCGATCACCGTCTGGATTCCACCGGGCGCCATCGCCGGCTGGTCCGACGTCCACCCCGCGCTCTCCGGCCTCGCGGCCCTCGCGATCGCGCTGCCTCTCTACGTGTGCGCCACCGCATCGGTGCCGATCGCCGCCGCGTTGATCACGCAGGGCATGCCCACAGGCGCCGCCCTCGTCTTCCTGATGGCGGGCCCGGCAACCAACATCGCCACCATCGGCGCGGTGAAGCGGGCCTTTGGCAAGCGCGTCCTCGGCGTCTATCTCGCCACCGTCGTCATTGGAAGCGTCGGGCTCGCCTATGTCTATGACGCCGCCCTTCCCTTCGAAGCGCTGGGCAGCACGACCCATGAGCACCGCCAGCCCTGGTGGGCCTGGGCATCGGCCTTGCTGCTCGCCGGCCTCTTCCTCTACTTCATGGTCGACGACCTCCGAAGCGCCTGGCTCCGCCGCCGTGCACCTGCCGGGCCCACCGTCGTCACCCTCGAGGTCGAAGGCCTCACCTGCAACAACTGCGTTCGCAAGCTCGAACGCGCCCTTCGCGATGCCGATGGCGTCACCTCGGCCATCGTGACCCTCGACCCGAGCCAAGCCACGGTGGAGGGCTCGGTTCCCGAGGCCGACCTCGAAGCCGTCGTCCGCGCAGCCGGCTACGCCGTGAAGTAGGCGCGACCGAGCCGGGTTTGCTAGCTACGCCCGGTGAGAAGCATCTCCATCGCGGTCGTCGTCGGGATCCTCTGTTCGCGCAGGATCTCGCGAATCCAGGGAGCAGCGTCCGCGATCGAGCCGAAGGGCTTGATCGGCACCGGGATCGGCTTCACCCAGGTCACGGCCTGGAGCGCACCGCGAATGAGCGCGTTGTTGATCAGCACCGCGATCCCGAAGTGGTGCTCGCCAGCGAGGTCACCGGTCACATCGAACCACTCGGTCAGCCGCCTTCGCTGATGCGCTGTGATCGCCGTCGTCAGGCCTCTCGAGTCTAGAATCGTCGCGAAGGGGATCCGCCGCTCGACCATCGCCGTGTAACGCTCGATGAAATATTCGAAACCGTCGTCGCTCAGCGGCTTCGAAGGAAACCGGACATAAGTGAGCGGCCACGCGCTTTCGTCGAAGATGAGTCCGAACTCGCGCAAAGCCGGTCGCGCCTCCGCGGTCACGGCCGTCCCGTCTTTCTCGTGACGCTCGGCAGGAGCAGCCGGAAGAGCGTTTCGTGATCATCGGTCGCGCTCACCAGGATTCGGCCTCCGAGCTCCTCGGCGATGCGCTTCGAAATCGCCAAGCCCACGCCGGCTCCGTGCAAGCGTCCTCCGACGCCGAAGGGCTTGAAGACCGATTCCATCTGCTGAGGGGAGAGCGGGGGCCCGTTGTCCGAGACGTCGAGTACGGCTTCATCGCCCAGCATCGCGGTCGTGACACGCACGACACCCTGGCCGCCGGCCCGTGCCGCGGCCCGCTGAATCGCATTCGCCAAAAGATTGAGGGCGATGTGAACGATGTTCGTGCGCGTCGCCATCACCTTTGGCTCGACGCCCGTGGCCACTTCGATCAGCGCGCGCCCGCGCAGCCCGCTGTTCTCTGCCTTGCGAAGCGCGACCCGAACCGCGTCCGCCAAGTCCACGACCTCGATGGCGGCTTCTTCCAACGGCTGGGCCATCTTTTCGGTCAGCTCCAAAATGCGCTTCACCCCGTCGCGCGCATCGGCTACGGCCGTATCGATCTGCGCCAGGGTACCGCAGGCACGCGGGACGTTCGGCGTCGGTTCGGCAAGCGCTGCGGTCGCGGCCTTCACCGAAGCCTCGATGGCCGTCAGATTGTTGCGAATCCAGCGCACCGGGTTGCCAAGCTCTTCGGCGATCCCTTCGGCCACCACACTAAACGAATACGAGCGCTCCGATTCGAGCAGACGTTGCTCGAGCTCACGCACTCGCGTATTGAGCGAGTAGAGGTCGATCGCATCGCGCAGCTCGGCGCGCAGCGTCTCCGGCTCCCACGGCTTGCGCATGTAGCGCCGCACGTGCCCGCGGTTGATCGCATCCTCGGCCGCCTGCAAGTCCGAGTAGGCCGTGATCAAAAGACGAATCGCATCCGGGTACTCGACCTCGACCTTCTCGAGAAGCTCGATCCCCGTCATCCCCGGCATCCGTTGGTCGGTGAGCACGACACCGATCTCGTGCTGCTCCATCAGCTTGAGCCCCTGCGCCGCGCTCGAAGCCGTCAGCACGGGAAACGTGTCGCCACAGACCGCCTCAAAGACGATCAGATTGGGCTCCTCGTCATCGACGAACAAAACGTGCGCTGTCATGCCGCTTGCTCCATGGCAGTTCCCTCCATCACGAAGCGGGCCCCTCCCCCGGGCCTCTATGTACAGCTTAGCCCACCACCGCAGCCATTGGCGATTCCTTGGCTCGATTGGGGCACTGGGGCGTCCGTTCGCCGTCCGCTCGGGCAGCAGAGACGCGGCAGAACGCCCGTGCAGGTGCGAAAACGCCCACAGCCGTGTCGCGTTCCCTGCGAGCGATCACACGGTTTCGTAGCATCTGGTCGTACTCGGACTTCGCCAGGGGGGTGGGCGCCCCAGCAATCAGGCAGCCAGCCCCATTGCGGGAATTTCCATCACGAAGCGTGCGCCACCGCCAGGCCGGGGCTCATATCTCAGCTCGCCGCCACACTCCTGGGCGATTCGCCGGCTGAGGTGGAGCCCGAGGCCGGTGCCTTCGCCCTCGACTCGGGTGGTGAAGAAGGGGTCGAAGATGCGGTGGACTACGTCAGCTGGAACGCCGGGTCCGTCGTCGGCCACGGCTACGAAGATTTGCTTGTTCGCTTGGTTGATCTCGATCCAGATGTTCTCTGCGCCCGAACGAATCGAGTTGTCGACCAGATTCAACATCACCTGATTGAAGGCCCGCGCGGGCGCATACACCTCGCCAGTCGTTTCGTACTCTCGGTGAACCGTCACGCGGCTACGAAGCTTGTGATCGAGCAAATTGAGGGTGGATTCGACCGCCTCGCGCACGTTGCAGGGCACCAGGTCCATTCCATCCGCCGGCCGCGCATGCGCACCGAGAGCCGAAACAACGCTGTCGATACGCTTTAGTGCATCGACAACGAGGCTCATCAATTTCTCATTCGAGACACGCGTCGACCCGCCCTGCTGCAAGACCTTCACGGCGTTCATGGCCGCGTTGAGTGGATTCTTCACCTCATGGGCAAGGCCCGCCGCAAGCGTTCCAGCAGATGCCAGACGAGCTTGATCGGCGAGCTGCAGAGATAGACCATGCATTTTGATGTGAGCGCGAACGCGGGCCAGCAAGACCTTGGTGTGGAAGGGCTTTGAGACGAAGTCGTCTGCGCCAGCCTCATAGCCCTCGAGCGCCGCCTCGTCTTCCCCCCTCGCCGTGAGGAGGATGACCGGGATGTGTCGCAGCGAGGGATTCCCCTTGATCGTGCGCGTCAGATCAAGGCCGCTCACCCCCGGCATCATGACGTCCGTCAGAACCAAGTCGGGTCGGTTGCGTTTCATCAGCGCGATAGCCTCGGCTCCATCCTCTGCGGCATCGACGACGTAGGTGGCTTTCAGGACGCCTACGATGAAGCCGCGTAGGTCCGCCTCGTCCTCAGCGACGAGGATGCGAGGCAATCGTCCACGGTCGAGCAAGACGCGCTCCGGGGGTGCCTCGCTTTGGCGGAGCTCCACTGTGGCATCCTCCATGGGACGCGAGGGCATTTCTGCTGCTCGGTCCTCGATTCGCCGTCCAGGATGCCCATCCACGTGTGCCCGCCGTCGCTCAACTACCTCGTTCTGGAAATGCCCTTTTCCGCTTCGGAGAAACAGCGTGAACGTCGATCCCTGTTCGGGCTTGCTATCCGCTGTCAGCGAGCCCCCATGGAGCTGCGCAAGCTCGCGAGCGAGTGCGAGGCCGATGCCTACACCGCCCTGGCGCCGACGTTCTGATGTTTCTGTCTGATGGAATCGATCGAAAATCCGCTCTATTTCATCGTTGGGGATTCCGGGACCCGTATCGGCGACCTCGATCGAGGTGCCGCTCGGTAGGTGGACGACGCGAACATCGATTCGTCCTCCCCGCGGCGTGAACTTGATTGCGTTGCCGATCAGGTTGGTGAGGATGATCTCGAGTCGATGAGGATCTCCGAAGATGTCCGATGCGCTGCCTTGGGACGAGAAGTCAAGCTCGACTCCCTTCGCTGTCGCCGTGGGCCTGGCGTTCTTTGCCGTATTCTCTGCCAGGGTTTCGACATTCACTTGCGTCACACGTAGCCTCAGTCCTCCGCCGTCGAGTCGAGCGAGATCGAGCAGATCGTCGATCATTCGAAGCAGACGGGCGGCGTTCCGGCGCACGACCTCCAATGCCTCGCGTTCTGCGCTCGGCTGCAGGCTGGAAAGCAGCTGGTCGACCGGCGAGAGGATCAGCGTAAGGGGCGTACGCAATTCGTGAGAGATGTTCGCGAAGAACTCGTTTTTCATCTTGTCGAGCTCTGCGAGTTGATCCAAGGCGTCGCTCAACTGGTTTGAGCGCTGCAGTTCGGCTCTCCGCAATCGTTCAGATTCGCTTCTCGCCTCGAACTCCCTGCGCTTCAGGTGGATTCGAAACAATGATCCGACGACGCTCACCGTGGAAGTTGTTAGAATCACGAACACGAATGTTAGAAACTCACCAGTAGCCGGGCGCGCAACATATGCACCGAAGCTAGCCGCAGCGGCGCATGTGAGGACGATCGAGATGGCCCAGGCCGGTCCCCAATACGGGAGTATCCCAGCGCCAAGCAATGCGATCGAAAGGCCAACCACGTAGGCGTTGAAGCCTTCTCCGACGAAGGGAAGCATCGCTGAGATTCCGATTGACCAAACGAGGAGCCACAGCCAGAAGCCGATCTCACCTCGTGAAGGATGTTGCGACTTCGATGCCCAAATCACGACGAAGGCGTTCACCACGACGACCAGCGCGCGCGCCGCGAGGAGGTCAAGCCAGATGTGCGGGGCGATTACTCGGTCGAATCCCGCCCAGATCAGGAAGAAGAAGCTGATCACAGGGGCGGCGGCAACCAACAGACTCACGTTGGTTTCTGATAGCTCTGCTCTCAGATCTGGTCGCCGCTCTGCCAGGTCTATGTTGTCAATACCCCCCCCAGCGTCCATGTGTCACCCGGGTCGTTCTACATCCCAGAACAGGCAGCGTTCGGTTCCATCGAAGCTTATTCGGAGGGTCCTCGGGGTAGGCTTGAGCACGCTCGCCAATGATTCCATCGACTCCCTGGTCCGATACACGAGCGGCCAGCTAAGAACGTAGTCCAGAAGCCAAGTTGTATCGGGCGTTTCGCGCAGGTTGCCAACCAACAAGCGTCCGCCTGTTCCGAGTAGATCGTATAGCCTCATGAGCAGTTTCTGCGCAACGCCGTCCTGGAAGTAGTCGAAGAGCCCCGCACTATAGACAAGAGTAGCGTTTCTGAGACGGGCAATCGAGGCCAACAGCTCTTCCGATTCGGGTTTCATGAGCTGCCGAACGGAGAGATGTAGGCATTCCACCTCCACTTCATCACCGAGCCTCGGGTTGGACAGAATCGCAGCCGCGATCTTGTCGTTCGCATAAGCTAGGGCGGCCTCATCCTGATCGACTAGAATGAATTTGATGGGAGTCGGCTCCATCGTCCGCACGAAGTCCTGAATCTCCACAGCTGGACCGCATGCTATCGACACCACCTTCTTCCGGCCGGAAGTCGTACCAGCTGTTTCGACTATTCTGTCGCGTAGGAACCGTTGGCGTGCGGGGACCGTTCTCACCATCGTGTAGTTACGGGCGACCCAATAGAGAAATCTATCGTAGAGCGAGCCGGCAAAATGGTCCGGTCCGGAACACAATAGCATCGTCTGGTAGTCGCCCGCGTAGCCAGAAGGTTTGTCGTGCGACCGGCTATGTAGCGGACACCCCTTTAGGAGTGGGTACAGGTGACGTTCCGCGTAGTGGCTCGCTAACTCGATCTGCTCGTGGTCGAAGCCCATGGAAATCTCGTAGAGTTCCGTGAACACAGCTCTGTATTTTGGCGCCCACGAATCGTAGAACGCGCGAATCAAGGCCGGTTCACGTTCCAGGCGTTCGGTGCCCAGCTGGGCAAGCTCGCCTTCGCAGGCGCTGAAATGGGAGCGAGCAACCTGGAGCAAGTGATGTGCATCCGCGACGCGCGCACGCCATGCGTCGGGGAGTCGTGCCGCTGCCAGTACCGTCAAGTCAATCGCAGATGAGGCTTCCGAGCTCTGTAGGATGTTTCTGTATTTGAGCTCCGAGACCTCTATCAATCCTGAGGTAAACCTCACTCCGACGCGGCTGGCTGGTTCCCCGACCTGGTAGATTACCTCACCGGTACCCGACCAAACCAACGTACCATCATACATCAATTCGAGATTCGACAGCGACGCCCCAGGAGCGCAGGCGGTGGAAACAGATTCCAGCGCCAGACCGGTACTGGACACATCAAGAACCTTGGCGCTCCACGGGCCTCCTTCGAGGTTGAACGACGCGATCAGAGAGCCGGCAAGCTCGCACGATTGAACGCGCCCAGGACGAAAACGATGAATTGAGTCAGAGCCCATGAAGTCCTTATGCTTCAGGTCGTTGGCTGTCGGTCGAATGGACATATCCGCGGAACATACCACAGGTCCGTCCGAGGATCGGCTGAACAAAAAAACACTGTCCAACAGGCCACGGACCCGCTCGTCGCGCCGCGATGCATGGCAATTCTACGTTGTCAAAAGTCGGAGCCCGGGCATCCAACGCCAGCCAGCGATGTCAGCGCTGCGGATACGGAACCAACGTCAGTCGATACAGTGCGAGCGCTCCGACGTTGAATCCCGCGGCCGACATCTTCAAGTATCGGATATACCCGGCAACGAGCTCGGCGTTGCCAGTCACTGCGACAGCTTCTTCGGCGCGGTGGGTTAGACGTTCAACCCAGGCGCTGCAAGTTCTTGCGTAGTCAAGGCGGTCGTTGCGCACACTTGTAATTTCGAGAGTTCCATGCGTGGCGGCCACTAGCTCATCGAGGAAGGGCAAATCACTATTGGGAAAGATGCTGTCGTAAATGAATGCATCAAGCTTGCCCCCGGGAAGATTGCCATAGCCGATGGTTTGCAGGCTCATTCTACCGTTCGGTGACATCGAGTTGCGGCAGAAGCGAAAGAACGAGGCGTACGTCTCTATGCGTTCCTTCCTCGTCATGCGATGATTCACGAAGTGCTCGAGGGCGCCGACACTGACTATAGCGTCGTAAGGAGCTGTCGGTGAGTGGTTCTCCCAACTCTCCAGTCGAATCTGCGCATCAGGCAGTGACGCGCTACAGTGCTCGCTCTGAGTGGAACTCAGCGTGAGCCCAACTAGTTCCGCACACGGAGACAGGGCGCGTGCCCTCTCTAACAACGCTCCCCACCCGCAACCTACGTCCAGGATTCGTTGAGCGGATCTAGCGTTCACGACGTCGAGGTGAAACGCGTTCTTCTGGTTCTGCGCGGACTCCAAATCGTCAACCCCCTTCCAAAGGGCCGCCGAGTAGTTCATCCCCGCATCCAACCATAGCCGATAGAAGTCATCGCCCACGTCGTAGTGGAACTCTATGTCCTGGCGTGTTGCTGAGCCTACCATGGGAAGATGCTGTGTCCTTCCGTCCTTCCTCAGCCTGGACTGTCGACGGGCGGACCTATCTTGCCTCAGCAGGGTGGCCGCTGGCAAGCAGTACGGAAGATCAGTGAGCGTTTCTCTTGGGTTCAGTTGGTTCGCGCGTTGTCGCTCGGGCCCACGGTGGCCCTCTAACCGTTTCTGAGGAAACGTCCTAGTATCGATGCTTTCTTGTTGGCACAATGGGCATCCTCTTAGTGTCGCAGGAACTACACCTGCAGATGGTGCGGGCAGACTTCCAAAGGCGCTTCCAGCTCGAGGAGGAAAAGACGCGAATCCGTGAGCTCCTGGATCGCGTCGCGGTCGTGCGTCACGAGCGCCAGAATTGGCTCAAGAGCTTGGCGAGGTTCCTGCGTCACGAGCTGAAGAACCAAGTTGCGGTGATGGGCACTTCGCTAGACCTGCTGGAACGTAGCCCTCTTGCTGCGCCACCAGACCGATACTTGGATCGTGCGCGGCGTAGCCTCGCCCGAATGAACTGCTTGGTACAGAGCCCCACGGAGGCGACGAGTCTCCAGATTCGCGAGTCTCCCGGATCTCGCTTCGAGGTACGCTTGCCCAGAGAGGTGACGTAAGATGAACTTCCTTCAAACAGCAAGCTCGACCGCAGGCGACATGGCCCGATTCCGCGACCTCTACCAGGACACGCAGGCCAAGCTGTTCCGGCGAAACATATTGGTCGCGGCGTTCGTATACATGGCGTTCGTTTGCTGGGATGTGATCGTTGCACCGATGAGCCTAGGGAACATTCTCGGGATACGATTGGTATTTCTCGGGTTGGGCATGCTGCTGTTTCTGGCGAGCGGCCTTGCGAGCTTCAGGAGATGGTACAACTGGTGCGTCCTAGGGCTGATCGGTTCGGTTGGGCTCAGCGTTGCCGTGATTCTCTCGTTGGTGCCACAGGGTTTCGCGATCGGCATCGCGGGTGTGCTCATTTGCATTACCGCATCCTCGGTACTCTTTTCCGCAGATGGTTGGGCCACAGCCGGAGCGGGCGCGATCGCAACGGTCGGCACCATCGCCCTCATGATGCTTCACGGGGAACCGAGTTTCCTGGTCCGAAGCCACGCCATTTTCCTAGTGGCGGGGGTTGGCTTCGCCGTGCTCCATAGCGTCCAGGTAGAACGCAGCGCGTACGAGACGTTTCAAGCGCAAGAGCGCTTGGAACGAGAGAAGGCGCTCACCCAGGGCTTGCTGCAGGATATCACCAGCATGCGCCAGGAGCGCCTGAACTGGCTTGAAAACCTCGCTCGCTTTCTGCGCCACGAGCTCAAGAATCAGATGGTGGCGATGAGCACGTCGATCGACCTCGCGCAAAGTGGAGACTCGCTCGACGCCAATCGGATCTACCTCGACCGAGCACAGCGAAGCCTCCATCGCATGCGCGGGCTGGTGTCGTCTGCAACGGAGGCGACGAGCCTCGAGGCAGCATTGGCTGTCGACGAGGTGGCGCGGGTGGATCTCAGCGCCTTGGTAGCCGACAGAGTACTGACGTTCCAGCAGCTCCACCCGTCGAAGCAACTCACGCTTGAGCTCAAGCCCGGGCTGTTCGTTCAGGGCAATGAGGAGCGCCTCGCCCAGCTACTCGACAAGCTATTGAACAACGCGGTCGAGCACTCGAATCCCGAAGCCGAGATCCGCGTGGCGCTCCGGCGCTCGGACGATCAGTGCTTCGAGCTCAGCGTGGAAAATGAAGGCGATGCGCTGCCCGAAGACAGGCAACGAATCTTCGAAGCGTTCGTATCGTCTCAGAGTAGGCCCGAGAACCTGGGTCTTGGTTTGTTCGTTGCGCAGTCGATAGCTCGGAATCATGGCGGCTTGATCACGGCTGAAGCGCTTCCCGACGTGACGGGCGCGCGATTCGTGGTGCGCCTGCCGGAGGCTCGCGAGCGAAACGTTCAATCTTCAGGTGACGAGTGGCTCCCGGCGGCCGACTCGACCGCCGCCTTACTCAAAGAGCCGAAAACCGACACTGCTGAATAAATCGATCTTGTGTATGATGGCGCGTCGCCATGCTTCGCTTACAGCACGAAGGGACCGAACCAGAGCGTCTTCAGTGGAGCCCCGCCGTTTGGGAGCGCTTTCACGCTGAGTCCGCTGAGCTGAGTGTGCGCGCTGTGGGCGTGGTGACGATGATTTGCGCGGTGCTTCTTCTCGCCTGGGTCCCCGGAGACTTCGAGTACTTCCCGGAGCACGCGGTGCGTTTCACCTGGTTTCGTATCGCCGCGATCGCGTGGGCCGTCACTTGGGCGATTGCCGCATCAAAGCTACAACGGCCAGGCGCCAAGTTTTTCGCGCTGTGGGCCTGGTTCATCGGCTGGGGCGCCCAGTCAGCGGCGATGATTCCGTACACGCCCGAGGATTTGCTGAGCCACACGGTCGTTTTGCTCATCGCGCAGCTGGGCTCGCTCGGGATCCTGGTGTGGAGCTGGAAGTGGGGACTGGCGATGAGCCTCCAGCTGGTCGCCATTGGCCAGATAGCGCTCTCGCGCGTGGCGGATGGCGGATACGACACGTTCGCGGCGCAGGGCTACCTCGTGACCTGTGCCGCGTTCTGCACCGTGTTCACGGCCGTGAAGTATCAAGGAGCCCGTCAGATGTTCGATCAGCGCATTCGTCTCGAAGAAGAGAAGCAACGGAGTGAAGGCCTTCTGAGCCGGGTGACCGACCTGCGTCACGAACGGCTGACTTGGCTCGAAAACCTCGCGCGTTTTCTGCGCCACGAGCTCAAGAACCAAGTGATCGCCATTGGCACGTCGCTCGAGCTCACCAACCAGACGAGCCTCGACACGACGGCGGAACGCTATGTCAGTCGCGCTCAGCGGAGCCTTGGTCGAATGCGTCGCCTAGTCGAATCTGCAACCGAGGCCACGAGTCTGGAAGCCGCGATGGCCACCGAAGAACGCGGGCCGGTAGAGTTGACTGAGCTGGTGAGCGAGCGAGTTGCCTCGTTCCGGCAAGTACATGTGACGCGGCGCTTCCACGCTGATGTCGAGCCAGGAGTCCTAGTCGACGGTAACGAAGATCGGCTTGCGCAGCTCCTCGACAAACTGCTTGAGAACGCCGTCGAGCACGGCGCGCCTGAGGGAGAGATTCGACTCACCCTGAGCCGCCAACCCGGGCACGCCTCGATCCTCGTCGAGAACGCCGGCGACCTGCTCCCCGCGCAGATGGAGGGGCTTTTCGACGCGTTCGTGACGGTCGGGAAGCAACGGGCTGGCAGTCAGAACACGGGCCTCGGGCTCTTCGTCGCCAAGGCGATCGCGGAATCGCACGGCGGCACGATCGAGGCCCGCAATCGCGAAGACGGCTCAGGAGCCTGCTTCGAAATTCGGTTGCCGGTGGCCTAACCCGACTCCCATCAGGTGGGTTGGGGCCCCCGAATCTCCGGAGTCAGCGGTGGGGCACTCGGCCTTGGACGGCGAGATTCGCGTCAGCCTCGGGCCGGTGGACGGTGCCTCGCTCGACCTCTCGGTGGAAAACGGCAGACGCTCAACCGCCGCAGTAGTCGTCGTTGCCGGAGCCGGATGAGCCGCAGCTGGAGCCGGGGGTACCATCGGGGATATTCTCCAGGCACTCGAAAATGCTCGCGCAGCGGTAGGTGCAGGTATCCGAAAGCCCTCCAACATCTCTACACAGACCACTCTCCGGACAACCGCTATCGTCGCCTTGAGGGCAATCTACGTTTTGTTTGAGGGCGCGGACCGCCGGACACGTTGCTAGTGTCTCATTGATCCCGCAGTAGGTGTCAGGTGGTTCACCGGACAAGCTCTCCCTGTCGGGAGTTTCGATTGCGTATGGTTGTTCACATCCACCCATGGAGAACACCTTCAAACAGAACCCTGCCTGATCATTCGGAAACCGATTATCCACCGTTTCGTAGTACATCGGCACACAGCGGTGCGCGTCCGACGCTGCTCCATCCTCGCCGCACTGGCTGTCCGAGACGCACTCTTCGCAGACGTCGAGCGCGCCGATATTGATTTCGGTGCATACCTTGTCTATGGGATGGCAGGTCCTCATGTCCGGGCAGGTGTCTTCTTCGGTTTCCGGCGTACAGTCCACGCAGACGCCCTCGTCGTCGCAGGCGTTCTTGGTTTGGTCGAGACCTTCCACTCCGTCGCACTGATCGTTGTCGGTGCAGGGCGCGCACGTGCCGTCGTCACAGCGGGCCGCAGCTGGGCTGGTGCAGTCCCGGTCGTCGGTGCACTCCGTGCAGGTCGACGACTCGACGTCGCAGACGAGGCTTCGTTCGGTGCAGTAGGCATCTTCGCTCGCGGTGCACTGCACGCACTGGAGCTCGTCGTTGCAGAGGGGATGGTCTCCCGGGCAGACGACGGCGCCGCAGAGCTCGCCAGCGTCGACGCCGCCGTCGTCCGGCTGGGCCAGGGGCTTGTCCTCGACGATGCAGCCGGCGGCCAGTGTGACAAGCAAAAGAAAGAAAGAGAATCGCATCATCTCTCTCTCCTTTTTCAAAACCGGAGCGTCAAGTCAATCTTCATGGGGTGAACAGCGAGCTCGGGGCTTAGAACAGCCCTGGAGGCGCCCGTGTTTCGGTGCCGCCGCCCCCCCACGACCCACCAGGCGGCCCCTCCGCCGATTGCCGCGGCACCCACGGCCGCCCAGGCGGCGACTGCCGAGTTATTGAGCTGCTGATCGTCGTTCAGGGTCCCCGCTCCAACCCCGATCGCCACAACGGCTGCCACCCCGCCCGCAATCAAGATGATCGGCCCAGCCTTCCAAGCATGAGGACGCCCCCGCCCCCTCGCTCCCTCCGACGCCCCCATCTCCGACCCCGACGCTGAAGCCGCCCCTGCCCCTGAAGCTGCTCCTGAAGCTGCTCCTGAAGCCGCCCCTGAGGCTGCCCCTGTCTCCGCCCTTCGCTCCAGCAACTCCGCCACCAAGCCGTCGGTCGTCCCAGCGAGATCTTCCCCAACCATCCCGCTCGCGTTCAGGCTCCGCCCCGACCTCTGGACCAGTGTCAGCGTGAGCTCCTCGCCGCCACTGTCCCGGGACCAAATCGCCGGCACGATGGCAAACACCACCTGCGCCGCATCGAGCGCCAGCTCGACGCATTCCGGAGTCTGACAAGCGATCAATGCTTGACCGAGGAGGTGCTGCGAAGCCGGCGCTCGATATCCACGCGCCTCGAGCCCGCGCCGAACCGCAGCGGCCATGCGAGCGCCAAGCTGCGCGCGAAGCGACGGACTGCCTTGCACGGGCGTCACGAGCACCCTCGGCTCCGGACCCAATCTCGCTGGCGCTGTCTCTGACGCTGTCTCTGACGCTTCCGCCGGCACTACCTCTGACGCTGGCACTGCCTCTAGCGCTGACTCCGACGCCTGCGCCGATGCCTGCGCCGCCGCCATCAGCGCGACCCCAAACACCACAAGCTGCAGCCGCCAAACACGCATCAAAACACCTTGCGCACCCGCACCATGGCCCCCTCCGCAGTCGCCGAAACGGAAGGCTCTGCCCGGAGCGGGCGAAACAGGTAGACCAGCGGAATCGAAAGGAGCGGCGCCGCTCCGGCCAACACCAAGGACAGGCGCCCCGCCTCTTGGCCGCGTTCCACGCAGGCACGGACGGCTGACTCGTTGGCGATGTAAGGCTCGGGGCACGCCGTCATCGTAACGCCTTCGTAGATCGCGTAGCCCGTGAGCCCGAGGCCCAGCGCGCCAAGGGTCCAGCCCCACCAGGGTGCTCGCTCGTAGTCGGGCAGGAGAAGCGGCATGGCTGCGCTGGTAGCCGCGCCACCGAAGGCCGCTGTCGTCCAGACCCCGATGCGCGCGTTGTGCCATCGCTCGGCCGGGTGGAGGTTGGCGGACGACTCGATGAAACGGTCGCCGAGCTCGCCCCGCCAGATGTGCAGTCCGACGCTCGCGCCGATGCTCGCCACGCCGAGACCGAAGAGCGACCAGCCCGCAACGCGTTGATCACGCGGCCGCGGCACCCCGCGCTCGGTCGTGGCCGGCTCGTCGACCAGCGCTGCAGCAGAGATACCGACTGCGAGATCCGGCGCCAGGTCTGCGGCCCAGCTTGGACGGGCGATCGGATGCGGCCCCGTGAAGTCCACCGACCGGCCTTCGAAGAGGGCATCGCTGACGCGCCGCAGATCTTCCGTCTCCGGCACGCCCTCACGCACGGCCAACCAGGCCGATGCAGGCTCGTACCCATCCGCGCTCAGGTCGATACGCACCACGCTTGCGCTGAGACCGCTGAGCACCAGCACGTTCGCGCGGCCAAGGATGTTCCCCACTTGGCGCGCCTGCGCCATCCGTTGCGACCAAGCCTCGGGCGAGGCGTAATCGAGGTGAAGCACGGGCCGCGTGTGCACGGCGCGTTCGAGTGCCGCATCCAGCTCGAACAGATTCCGGCCGCTCGACACCTCGACGCGATGAATGCGCCCTCGTTCGTCGTCCTCGCATTCGACCTGCAGGCGATAGGTGCCGACCGGCAGCTCGATGTCTAAGAGGGGCGTGCGTCCGAACTCCACGCCGTTGATTCGGACGAGGCAACCGGGCGGTGTGCTCCGCACGTCCAAGGTTCCCGGCGCCTCAGAGGCCATCTCCTGGTCGACCTCGACCAAGAGCTCGCGAACCTCTGGCGTGTGCCGGAACGCGCTCGGCTCCACGCGCGGGACCAAACGCCGGCACTCGCGGGCCTGCTTTCGCGCTTCGGCGTCGTTCTTGGTCTCGACATAGGCGCGCACCATGAAGAGGCAGGTGTCGAGGACCTGCTGCGCCCGCGCCGCCTCCCGGTTGAGCTCGGCCGCCGCCCGATCAGCCAAGCGCTGCGCTGCCTTGAGCTCGCGCCGGGCGGCCCTGTAATCCGCGCGCGCCAGGTACCGCACCGCCGCCCGCGAACGCTCGACCCAGAGATCGATATCGCTTTGGCTGATCGTCGGAGCAGGCGTCGAGCCCACGACTTCGAAGCGCTCGGACGCGCGGTCCGCACGCCAAACGGCATGCCCCCGGACGGCGAGCTCCTGACGCAGTGCTTCGGCAGTCGTGTGAAGCCGTTCGACACGCATGCCCTCATCAGCTTGGTGAGATGAACCGCCCAATGCCGGCACCACCAGCCAACGAAGCTCCTCGGACGAAGCGCTGTCGAGACTGCCCTCGGCCTGTGCCGAGACGGTTGCGAACGCGGCGAGCACCGTAGCAAAGACGCAAACGAGCCAGCGCATGCAGCTCCCTAGAAGCACCCCAGGAACGTTAAGGCGGATTGAACCGTGTCGGCCTGGCCTCCTACTTGCACGACCGCTGCAGCGCCCCCGCTGACCACCACGTCCAGCCGTCTAGGCGTATACTCCAGTGAATCGAGTGTCTCTCGTTGCTGGACGACCGGGCCCTCTTCGCTGCGGCCGACGACCGCGAGCTGGGTGCCTGCCATCACCCACCAGGCACCCCGTGCATCATCATAGGCAAGCCCGGTGGGAATGTTCGGGTCGTCGGGCAGCTCGCCGACGTCGATCGCCGTGGGGCAGTCGCTTTCTTTCCGACACTGCAAGGTCAGTCCGTCGAGCTCGCTAAACCGGACTTCACCGTCTCGCACGTATGCCAGCGTCGGGCCGCCGTCTCGCATGACCGCGCTTGGAGAGCCGCCCCGGTCGACGTCGATATCGAGTGCCACCCGGCCGTCGTTGGCGAGCGACCCGGCCCGGATGTTGCCTCCCTGCGCCCAGACCAGGAACGAGCCCGCAGTGTCGAAGGGCACCACGGGCGGGATCTCCGAGGCCAGCGACGACGGTTGCGCAAGCCCTTGGAGGTGATCTTCGGCAAAGGGGCGCACCGCAAACGAGAGCAGGTCGCGATACCCGACGAACCGCGGGGGGGAGGCCGTGACGCGCGGATGGATCGGAGGAGCCACCGCAGCCCAGGCAGGATATCCGCCGATTGGTCTCGGCTGGTTCCAATCTTCATGGAGGGTTTGCGCCATCAGGATGTTTGGGACCAGCGCCGAGTTGGCGCGCACGTCGAGTACGTAGAACGAGTACCGCCCGAATGCCGCGAGCACGCGACCAGAGTCGCTATCGGAGACCAGAAACGCGGGATCGTCCGATGGGCTATCGACCTGGTCGACGCTGCCGGTCGATTCACCGTTCGTGTCGTAGGTCTCGACCTGAATTCTGTTGCCAACGAGGTGGGTGACCGCGAACCCGCCATTGACCGCCGCGACGGTGGCAAGGTCGGCAAACAACTCACCCTTGGTCGACAAGACGCCTTCGTCGACCAGGCCGTCGCAGTCGTTGTCCTTCCCGTCGCAGAGCTCCGGGACCGGACCGACCGCGCCGTCACAGATGACGCCCTTGCCATCGCGGGCGCAATGCCATGTGCCTCCGACGCACTCGCCCATCCCTGCGCCTTCGCCGCAGGGCGCGCCGAGCTCCGGCCAATCTTCATCGACCTCACGGTCTCCGTCGTTGTCAACGCCGTCGCAGGTTTCGACCTCGGCGACAGGATCCAGCTCGGCGACAGGGTCTGGCTCGGCGACAGGGTCGAGCTTCAGACAGGTCCCATCGACGTCGCTCAACGGTTCGGGGCAGCTGATTCCACCGCAGCTCGAGAGAGCGAGCAGCCCAGTCCAAGCCAGCGCTCTCATCGAACGCGGAGGGAACGCGCGCTGGACGCAGCTCGGATCTGTTTGCAGGGCTGATAACATCTCGATGAACCGGTTATCGACGATTCGGTGCGGCGGTTGCGTAATTTTTTTCGACGCCGAGCGTATCGCTTTTCGCGGCGAGCGGGGTGTGACCCGCCTCACAGCACCCAGCGATATCCGTGTCCCCGCTCGGTCCGAATCGCGTCGAATTCAGGGTCCACCGCCATGAAGCGCCCGCGAACGGCCCGGATGTGTACCGCCACCGTATTCGAGGCCACGCTGATCTTCGCAGTTTCCATGAGCTCCCCCGCGCTCTTGGGCTTCGGTTGTGCCGAGGCGAGCGCCAGCACCATCCAGTACTGCGTGAGCGAGAGCTGCACCGGGATCCCCCTCCAAGTCACCGCGGCCTTCTGCAGGTCGATCGTGAGATCCCCGACGATGAGTTGGGTGGATGGTCCGTCGTTGGCATCGCCCCTCAAGACCGCCTCTCGCCGTTCGAGCAGGGTCTCGATGCGCACCGCCAAGAACTCGAAGCTGCTCTCTTTGGACAGATAGTCGTCGCCCCCGACTCGCAGCCCTGTAATCCGGTCCACTTCGTTGTCGTGGCAGGTCAAGAAGATCACCGGCAGCGTCTGCGAAAAGCGCCGAATGTCCGAGCAGAGCAGAAGCCCACCATCGCGCTCTTCGCCAAGCGCCACGTCGAGGACCGCAACATCGGGCATGTCGAGGCGAAACGAATCGAGTGCGCTTGCACGATCGCCGAACGCCTGAACCCCAAAACCGCGGGAGCGAAGAAAGTCCGCGTAGTTCTCGCGAATCACATCGTCATCTTCAACGAGGCCAACCGTACAGCGCATCGATTCGTCCTGCGGCCGAGCATATCGATCCACGCACCGCGCGCCTAGCACCGACCGCAGGTCTTCATCTTAATTCATAAAACTTCATCCAAATTCATAGTCGCCTGGGGCAGTCTCGGAGGTCAGAGGTGCACCATTTGGGCGATGGAGGGGATACCTGGACACCCGATGTCGCACCGGGCCAAGAGCCTGGCTTCGAGACGGTGCCCGCGGGGCAACTCGTGTTTCGCCACGACGAAGCGCTCACCTCGATGGACCCGTGGCGCGCCATCAACTTCATCTGTAACGACCAGCGCGGAACGATAAAATCGACCATCAACTCGATCGTGGCCGAAAGCATCGATCGGAGCTTTCGCACGATGATCCGTAAGCAAACCGCCGAGATCCCGCTCACCTACAAAGATGCGTTTTTGTCGGCGCTCGGCCTGACCGTGGTCATCGCCGAGGACAAGGACGACCCCCCTGTATCCGGCTGCGAATCTCTTTGGGCTGTGCCGCGATGGGGTACCGCAAATGGGCCCCATCGACGACGTTATCTACAACGGCGATCCCTACGAGCCAGGGAGCCCACCCACAATCACCCTGCCCAAATGGCCTTGGTAATGAAAGGACTGACCCACATGACAATCCGCAACCGACCCGCGTTTTTCGCCCTCCTTTGTGCGACGCTGAGCGCACCACTGCCCGCATGGGCACAAGACATCACCCCCGAGCACGCCGCCGTGCAGTACGTGGCGCAGCAACCCACACACTGCGATAGCAAGGTGCGCACCTATCCCACCGCAATCGGAGTCAGCGTGTCCGCGCTAGGATTTATCGGGGGCTCGATGCTCATGGCATCGGGTGTATTCGATCTTGATGGGCAACGGACCGCAGGCCAAAAAGGCCTGATCGCAAGCGGCTCGATCCTGATGGGCGTATCGATTGCCGGCGTCGTCACCTCTGCGATCTATTTGCACCGCGCCAAAGAGCGAAAAGCCGTGCAGCGCGTGCGCTGCATGAGCTTGCTGCCTGCGCGCGAAACCACCTCGCACGCCGCGTCACCCGTTGTCCCCGGGCTGCGTTCTTAGCTGCCAACAGCCTAACAACCTCACCGAAGTTGAGCTACGCGAGAGCACAGGAGGTCAGGGCTCGGAGCGCGGCTTGATCCGGAGGTCGATCTCCAAGCAGAGGTGCAGGCGCCGGCAACCGCTCCTAGCGAAGGCACAACCAAAGGCCCGAGCCTCGGAGTCTGGTCGCACAAGCACACTCAGAACGCACCCATCTGTCAGCCGTCGCACGAGACGACGCGCAAGCTAGTCCCAATTGAGCGGACGCCCTACGTTTCGGCCACCGCGCCGTGCACCCGGCACATGCACCAGGTGCCCTGCGGAAACACGACGCTCCGTAGCCCAGCACGCCACTGCTCGAGCGCCTCTCAGTAGGCACGCCGAAACGCGCGAGAGTCGACGAATGCGGCCCGCGCCGATGCGCGCCCGGTGCGGTGCCGCACCACTGCTGGAAGCGTTTCGCGAAGTGGTACCCCTCCTCACGGCCAAGGGACGTTGACAAAGTGTATATACAATATATAAATAAGATATGTACAATTGGGCCCAGATCTTTCAGGCGCTAGACCAATGGGTTGCGCGTGAGAACATCCGGGCTCGGGCCGAGGGGGCGCGCAGTTACCCGAGCTGCACGGTTCGCGTGCTCGGTCAGGCGGCGCTCTGGGTTGCTCAGCTCGACCTCGCTTTGACCGTTACGCAGGACCTCGACGTGTACGCGGACTACGAGTGGCCCGTTCAGCAAGAGCTCGAGCGCTTGCTCGCCGAGAATGGCAAGGTTCTCGATCCTCACGGGCGCGAGGTTTGGATGCCAGTCGAGACCCGATACGAGCCGCTCTACGAGGGCAGATACGTGGAGGCTCTCGTGGCCGACCCCGATGCCGTATTGATCTCGAAGGCGCTGAAAGCGGCTCAGAAGAACGACGCGTTGATCACCGAGTACTTGGCGAAAGGTGCGAGCGAGCGGTTCTTCGATCTTGCGCGGAAGTACCGTGTCGACCTGGAGCAGTTCGCATGACCCACATTCAAAGCGACCTACAAGCACGCGCGCGGATGCGGCTTCGAGCGCTACGCCGCAAGCATCGAGATCCGCGCTTCCAAAGGGTGATGGGTCGGTTCGTAGAGGATGGCCTCCTCGAAACCAACATTGAAGGAATCGTTCGGCGTCGACAGCCCGTATCCCTCGACGACGCATTGTGGGCCGGCACGGTGGAGCCACGGATCATGGAGCTTCTTCCGGCCGTGCTGGTGAAGAAGCCGAGGCTATTGCGGTTGCCGAAAGAGCTTCCCGAGGACGTGGCTGAAGTCATCCACGCCATCCGACATGGCAAGACGGCACCGAGCTTTCGCGGGATTCCGCCCGAGCAATATCTTCCATGGGTGACCCAGGTCGGCCGCAAAGGTCGGTCTCCCTCGGTGCTGAAGAGCTTTCGATTTCAGCACGACGATGTGCTGCGGCTCGCGAGGCTTCGTGCCAGTCTTCCCGCACGCTCGGATACGGAGGTAGTTCGCATGGCGCTCGAGTTGATCGAAGCCGCGACTCAGCAGCGATCATCGAAAGACGCAAAGGCTTGACCTCGAGAGAGCGCTGTTCGCTGCTCAACCTCGATGCGCGCCCGGGGCGGTGCCGCTCCATTGTTTGAAGCGCTTGGCGAAGTGGTATTCGTCGTCGAAGCCGACGCGCGCGGCAACTGCGGCAAGGGGGTTGCGGGTGCTGCGAAGCAGGTCGGAGGCGGCACTCATCTTCAGGTTCATCGCGTACTTCATCGGCGGGACACCCACGTTCTTTTTGAAGAGCCGGATGAAATAAGACTTCTCGAGCCCGACCTCGGCCAAGAGATCATCGAGCTTGTACGCGACGCCGACGTGTGAGCGCATGAACTCCAGAGCCTGCTCGACTGCGGGGTGACTTCCGCTCGTGCTCGGCGTGTCGACCATCAAGTCGTAGAGGAAACCCGCCATCCTGGCGGATGCAGCACGTCGTTGGCGGGGATCGATCGACAAGGCCTGGCGGCTCATCTGCGCGAAGAGCGCGTGGTAACGGTCGCCTACTCGCCGGATCCGACCTTCGCCGAGGATCGCCTCCAGGTCCTCCGCAAGCTTTGCGTCGTGAGCGGGGTCGAGCTCGAGGATCGCGATGTATTGCAGGAGATACTCCCCGTCGGGGATCACCATTCGGTGCATCGTGCCAGGGCGGGTGTAGAAGAAGTCACCCTGTCTGACGGAGATGGTCTCCGCGCCGAGGTCGAAGGCGCCGCGCCCCGAAAGCAGGTAGTGAACCTCATAGCCGCCATGGACGTGCGGTTCGAAAATCCGGAGTGTACGGGGGACCAAGATGCACGAGCTCACACGCATGATGTCAATATCGTACATCGACGGGTCAGCCTCCGCCATTGCCCGCATTGGAGCTGGCTCGTACGTTCGCCTTACACTCAGCGACCGCGCGTCGAAAGGAGTCGGCCCATGCTCGAAGCGATTGAATCCACGCCAAGCGCTGCTGGGTCGAGGGTGCTGACGCCACACGAGGCGCGCATCGAACGCGGCGAGCCGATTGGCCTGGTCGGCGATGCCGCGCAATCGAAACGCGGACGTATTCAGCGAATGCTCGAGGGTTTTCGCGACGCGCCGATTCAGCTCAACCTCGACCGCGCTCGCCTCTTGACCGAGTCGATGAAGGCGACGGAGGGGCAGCCGATGGTGCTCCGCTGGGGCAAAGCCTTGGCGCACATCCTCGAACACCATCCAATCCACATCGAAGAGGAAGAGCTTCTCGTCGGCAGTGCGGGGCCACCGGGACGCTATGCGGTGGTCTATTGTGAGCTCGTGGGGCCGGGGCGTTTCTACACGCACCCGCACGAGCTCGCGCCGAGCAAGCCCGGTGAGCCCATCACGATCACCGAGGACGATGTCACGGCGCTCACGGAAGAGATTCTTCCGTACTGGGAGCGCAACGCTTATCACAAGGCGACGATGAACGCGCTCCCTGAAGACACGCGGCGCCTCATGGAGCGGATCTTCGTCGTCACGCCGACCGCGGCCGGTCGATCGATGCTCGCCTGGGCGCACGACTACGGCAAGGTGCTCGAGCGCGGCATTGGCTCGATTCGGCGAGAAGCCAGGCAGCGACTCGAAGCCTTGGATCCGATCGACACGGCGGCCTACGTCGAGCAGCGGCCGTTTCTCGAGGCGGTTTTTTTGGTTTGCGATGCGATGGTGGCGTTTGCCCATCGGTACGCCGCGCTGGCTCGTGCGATGGCTGCCGAAGAGTCACGGGACGAGCGTCGCCGCGAGCTCCTCGACATCGCCGACATTTGCGAACGAGTCCCCGAGCATCCTGCGCGGAGCTTCCGCGAAGCGGTGCAGTCCCAGTGGTTCATTCAAACGGTCTCGCGCCTCGAGCAGGCGATCGGCGGCGTGGTCGGCAACGGCCGCATCGACCAGTACCTCTATCCCTACTTCCGCAAAGACATCGACGAGGGACGGCTCACCGACGACGAAGCGCTGGTCTTGCTGGAGTCGATCTGGATCGGCATGGCCAGGAGCGCGGACCTCTACGCGAAGCCCGGGACGCCCTCGCTGACCGATGGCTTCGCGCACTGGGAGGCCACGACGATCGGAGGCCTCACGCCCGACGGTCGCGACGCGAGCAACGAGCTTTCGTATCTGATTCTGCGATCAAAGCGGGAGTTTCCACTGCACTACCCGGACCTCGCGGCGCGCATTCATGCCCGAACGCCCAACGCCTTTCTCCATGCCGTTGCCGAAACCATCAAAGACGGCTCGGGCTTCCCCAAGCTCTTCTGTGACGACGAAATCATTCCCCTACTGGTCGCCAAGGGCGGCACCATCGAAGAGGCCAACGACTACTGTGTCACAGGCTGCTCCGAAACCAAGATGCTCAACCGGGAAGGCGTGGCGACCGGCTGCGCCTGGATCAACCTCGGCGCGATTCTCGAAATGACGCTCCGCGATGGGCGCCTCGCGTGCTTCGGGGACGGGCTGGTCGGGATCCGCACCGGCGACCCGCGGACGTTCACCGGGTTCGACGAGCTCTGGGATGCCTTCGTGCTGCAAGTCGAGAACGTCGTTCAGCACACGTTCATTCAGCAGTACGTGTCCGACACCCTCAAGTCACAGCACATCGCTTCGCCGATGTTCTCGATGTTGCACGACCTCTGCATGGCGAGCTGCAAAGACATTCACTCGGGTCCGATCGAAGGCGCCCTTTATCTCGGGTTCTTCGACGTGATGGGCTTCGGCACCGTCATCGATTCCTTGGCTGCGATTCGCTCGCTCGTCTTCGAAGAAGGCAAGCTCACGATGGGCGAGCTCCTCGAAGCACTCGACAAGGACTTCGAGGGGCAGGAGGCGATTCGCCAGCTCTGCCTCAATGCCCCCAAGTACGGCAACAACGATCCCGCGGTCGATCAGATCGGCCGTGACATCGAGGCCTGTTTCATGAACCTCGCCCGGCATCACCGGACGGCCTTCGGGGGCGAGCTCGATCTGCGCTATGTTTCGGTCACTTCGCACGTGCCGCTCGGCGCGGTGGTCAGCGCGACGCCGGACGGGCGCAAGGCGAGGCAGCCGCTTTCGGAGAGCATCAGCCCCTCGCAGGGCGTGGACGTGAAAGGGCCCACCGCCACGCTTCTGTCGATCAGCAGCACCAAATGCGCGCAGTACAAGGAGAGGGCCGCGCGGCTTCTCAACATGAAGCTTTCGCCGGCGTCCTTGGTGGGAGAGGCGGGGACTCGGAAGCTGATGGCCTTGATCCGCACCGCTTGCGACATGAAGATGTGGCACATTCAGTTCAACATCATCAATCGGGACACGCTGCTTGCGGCGCAAGCCGATCCCGAGAGGTACCGGAACCTGCTGGTGCGGGTCGCGGGTTACAGCGCCTACTTCGTCGACCTCACGCCGGCTCTTCAAAACGAAATCATTCGAAGAACGGAGCATCAATTCTAGCGGGCAAACGATGACGCGGAACGAACAACGCGATCGCGAACCGAAAGGGCTGGTCTTCAACATCCAGAAGTTTTCGTTGCACGATGGCCCCGGCATTCGGACGATCGTTTTTCTCAAAGGCTGCCCGCTCGCCTGCGTCTGGTGCTCCAACCCCGAGGGCCAGTCTGCTTCCCCCGAGCTCATGCTCGGAGCGGATCGCTGCGTGAGCATCGAGGACTGCGATCGGTGCATCGTGGTCTGTCTGGAGGGGGCGATCGGCCGGGATGAGAAGGGCGAGCTTCAGATCGACCGGGATAGCTGCGATGGCTGTGGTGACTGCGCCTACGTCTGCCCGTCGAAGGCATTGGAGGTATCCGGCGACTGGGTTGGCGTAGACGAAGTGATACGAATCGTCGAAGAGGACGATGCATTCTACACGAGGTCGGGGGGCGGACTCACGCTAAGCGGTGGCGAGCCGTTGGCGCAGGGTGCGTTTGTGCTGGCTCTTCTGACCGCTGCGCGAGGCCGTGGCATCGACACCGCCATCGAGACGTCGGGGCTCTGCAACTGGAAGACCTTGCGAGACGCGGCGCCACTGGCCGATCGCATCTACTTCGACATCAAGTGTATCGATCCGCAGAAGCACGAACGGGTGACCGGGGTCTCGAACAGGAAGATCCTCGAGAACTTCCGAAGGTTGCGCGCGGAGCTCCCCGACTGCGAGGTGGTCGTGCGGACGCCGGTCATCCCCGGCGTCAACGACACGGAGCCTGAGATTCGGGAAATCGCCGCATTCGTCGAGGAGGCGGGCGGCGCTTCTGCCCATGAGCTCCTGCCCTACCACGGGTTTGGGGAGCCCAAGTACGCCAAGCTCGGCAGGCATTACCGCGTCGCCCAGCTCGAGCCGCCCTCCGAAGAGCGCATGAAAGCGTTGAGAACCGCCGCTTCGAGTCGGATCGTTTTGTGATTCGGCGATGGCGCCTCATACTGGAATGGATGAGCTGCTTCCTCTTCTGCGGTGCCCAACGATGACGCGCCTTTGCGCCGCTTTGGCGATTGTTGCGGCGTTTGGGGTGGCTGGCTGTGGTGAAGATACGCCGCCCCCCACTCGCACCGACCTTCCGTACGAGCTCTACTGCGACATTGCGAACGGGGATTGTCAGCGAACGATCTACGATTCTGTGGCGTCCATGCTCGGCGCGGGGGGCTTCGACCGTCCGCGGATTCGAACGATTTCGGTCGAGCAACATGCACAAGAAGTGCGAAGCAGCGTCGCCCTCGAGGACCTCACCGGTGAAGACCCGTATACCCGTGGCCTTCGCTTGATGGGCTTTCTCCCGGAGGCGTCGGAGAGTCTGACAGCGACCCAGATCGAATTCCGGATCAACAAGATCGCGGCGTACTACAGCGGGCGCGACGACATGATCACGGTCGTCGATCGAGACTACGAGGAAGTGGACGCGCAGGCCCTGATGGCGCACGAGTTCACCCATGCGATCCAAGCGCGGCAGTTCGGATTCGACGAGGTCTGGGCGGGGGTGGATACCGACGATGAGGCGCTGGGCGCCCGAAGTGTGATCGAGGGAGATGCGACCTATACCGAGCACGCATGGGTCTACGAGAACCTCGGATACCAGCCAAGCGAGATCGATTGGGCCGCGATCCATGCGGACAGGCGGGTCGCTCTCGAAGAATTCGTCGAGGATCCCGAGGTAGCCCTGGTCGACACGGCATCTTACTTTCCCTATTCGTACGGCTTCATCTACATGACCGAGGTTGCGGACGCGAACGGCCTGCCAGGCCGTGGGCTTGCTTTTGAAACGCCACCCAGCTCGTCTTACGAGGTGATGTCTGGGCTATTGGGCCCGCGACCCCTCATCGATTTCCCAGACGTGGTGCATCCTTCCCCAGTGGATGGACAAACATCCGAGGTCGGGGGTCGGTTTGGCGCCTGGTATGTGTATGGCTTTTTGCGGCGCAATGGCATGTCCGAGGCCGATGCATGGACGACGGCGTTGAGCTGGCGCGGCGATGAGCTCGGAATCTACGACGACGGCGCGGAGGTCGCGGTCGTGTGGAGAGTTCACTTCGATCAAACGGCGAGCTTGGTCCGCGACCGGATCAACGCCGACACGGAGGGGCGCGCGCAGACGGCTGTCGTCTATGAAGACGACGTGTTCGTTCTCGCCGCCGAGAGTAGCGAATCGCTGCTCGCATGGGCGGAGCGGCCGCTCGATTCGATGCCAGCCTCTCTCGTGTTGAAAGATGGGCGGCGCCGGGGAGGGATCGTTTCGGTTGGTACCTGTATGAAATCACTTGATTTCTCGGTAAGCAATCCACCTCCGCTCTTGCGCTAGCAAGAAAGTGACACTATTCTTGCTATTGAAAGGAACCGGAATGTCCGTTGCAGCCTCCGTCGCCCCCGATGAAGCCAGCGTGGTGAGCAAGGCCTTGCTTCGCGCTGCCGAAGCGCTCGGGCTTTCATCTGCCGAGCTCGCGGAGATCATCGGGACGAGCGAGTCGACCTTGTCCCGCATTCGCAATCAGAAGCGCGCGCCTATTCCGCTTGGCAGCAAGGAGGGAGAGCTGGCGCTCTTGTTTCTGCGCGTGTTTCGAAGCCTCGATGCTCTGGTGGGCGGCAACGAAGCCCATGCGAAGGCTTGGCTACACGCCGAGAACCGACACGTCGCGGGCGTTCCACTCGACCGCATGAAGAAGATCGAGGGGCTGGTCGATGTCGCTGAGTATCTGGACGCAATGCGCGGAACGATTTGAGCCGCAGCGGCTAGCTGGCGCTCCTTGGCGCGCGGTCGAATCCCAGCATGTGACCTCGACGCGAAAGCTGGTCGACTCGGACGACGAGCAGCAGGTGCTCGAAGCCCTGATCGACACGGCGAAGCCGCCTTGGCCATCGGGCCGCCGCTTCATCGGGCTGCACTATTTGTTGGCGACTCCGTTCCGGCATCCGCCGCTTCGCTATGGCTCGCGCTTCGGCACGCGTCGTGAGCGTGGCATCTTCTATTGCGCGGAGGCGCAGGCGACCGTCTTCGCGGAGAAGGCGTACTATGTGTTGCTCTTTCTCGAAGGCACCGACGCGGATGTCGAGCCGCTGACTCGGCCACTGACCGTCTTTCAAGTTCGCGTCTCGACGAAGAAGGGGGCAGACCTGACGCGGGCGCCCTTTGACGCGTTCCGAGAACAGATTTCTTCGCCGAGCAGCTACCGTGATTCGCAGCCCCTTGGCGCGGCCATGCGGGCGGCTGGGCTCGCGGCGTTTCGGTTCGCCTCGGCGCGGGATCCCGCGGCTGGAGCGAATCTCGGGCTGATCGAGCCGGTATTCAGCACGAAGAAGCCAGTCAACGCCGAACAGTGGATCTGCACGGCCACCCGCGCGCGAGTCGAGCTCAAACCCGGGCCGGCCGTCGTGCGGTCGCGCACGAGCTTCTCGCGCGAACTGTTCGAGGTCGGCGGCGTCTTGCCGATGCCGGGCGTCGAAGACTCCAGCTCGCACCGTTGACCCCGGATACGCAGCGGGTTACCAATAGCCGCCGCCCCGTTCGCTGATGCGGCAATCACGGAGGATTCGATGCGAATGAAGCTCTTGTCTTTGACTATCGTCCCGCTCGTTGCGCTTGGAGGCTGTGGAGGAGATGACGGCGCGTCGACTGTCGGTTCCGGCGGTTCGACGGGTGCGGGTGGATCCGGAGGCGCAGCGGCTCCCAGCTTTGATGAGCTGTATGCCCAAGGGCTCACGAAATATGTCGGCGAATTCACGCCAGCCAACGAGCCGGACGCCGTGGCACGCGTCAAGACCCACCAATTTGCGGTGCCAGGCGACCTCGAAGCCGAGCCCCGGGGCCCACTCTGCCTTCGTGGCACCGAATACACCGTCGACACGCGGGAGGGGAGCTCCGATGCGCTGATGATTTTCCTGCAGGGCGGCGGTGCATGTTGGGCAGACTTCTGCTCGGCCTTGGAAACCACGAACTCGCTCACCGCGGATGGGATTCTAGACCCGGACCTCGAGGGCAATCCGGTTGCGGACTGGGATGTCGTGTATCTACCCTACTGTGACGGCTCGCTCTTTGCGGGCGATGTCGATCGGGTTCTGCCCAACAGCTTCCTCGGGGGAGGCGGTCCGGGCCAGAGCATGGGCTACCAACGTGGCCTCCAAAACCTGACGGCTGCCCTCGACATTGCGAGTGCGGAGTTCCCGAACCCAAGCCGAATTCTCCTGACAGGTGTGAGCGGTGGCGCCTTCGGAACCATGACGGCGATGCCGCTGGTCCGCTATTACTACCCCGACACCGAGGTCCTGCTCTTCAATGATTCGGGCGTTGGTGTGGCGAAGGAGGGCGATCCGGATTTCGTCAACGAGACGCTG
The DNA here is from genome assembly GCA_963699755.1 of uncultured delta proteobacterium. Lineage (GTDB taxonomy): Bacteria > Myxococcota_A > Polyangia > Polyangiales > Houyiibacteriaceae > SG8-38. The sequence continues at coordinate 107,382 of CAVOVB010000005.1, read as the reverse complement.
TTGGCCGGATGGAACGCGGGCTCGCTCATCCCTGCCTCGTGCTCAGACTGCACGAGCAACGGCCACACGACGCGCTTCATCGAATGGCAGCTCGCCGCGGACGACAACTTCACGATGAGCGCGCTGAGCTTCAGCGCCGATTCCGTCATCTCTTCGCTCTTCTTGATGATCGATCCCGCGGACTTCACCACATCACTCCTTGCGGAAACCGGACGAACGACCGGGCTGTTCGAGGACCGATACAAGCGGTTCATTCCACTGGGAACCGCGCACACGACCCTGCTCAGCGAAACCCCGCCGCCCCCTGGTGGGATCGCTGAGCTCGGGAGCCTCCAAACCGAGATCGACGGCGTGACCGTGCTCGAATGGTTCACCGCCATGATCGACGGCACCGAGGCTTGGAACGACCTGGTCGACAGCAGCGTCGAATAGATGAGGAAACGAGGCCTTCCACACCCGTCGGTTTTTGCCGTTGACGATCCGCTGCCCTTCCGGCAAAATAGAACACGTTCTATTCCTCCTTTCGAGCCCTGGGAAGAAGGGATGGTCCCCATTTCCTAGGGTGGCTTTCTATCGGGTGTTTGCATGAAGACTGAGATCTGTGAGCGGCTGGGGATCGAGTTTCCGATCTTCGCATTTAGCCATTGTCGCGACGTGGTGGCGGCGGTGAGCCGGGCTGGCGGGCTCGGGGTCTTGGGTGCCGTGGCATACAGCCCCGAGCAGCTCGAGCTCGAGCTGAAGTGGATCGACGAGCACGTGGACGGCAAGCCCTACGGCGTCGACACCGTCATCCCCGCCAAGTACATCGGCAAGGACCAGGGCGACATCACCAAAGAGCAGCTCGACCAGATGATCACGCCGGCGCACCGCAAGTGGATCAACGATCTGCTCGATCGCAATGGGGTGCCCCCGCTCCCCGATGACGTCGAGGAGATCGAAGGCCTGCTCGGCTGGTCGGCCTCTGGCGGCCGCGCGCACTTCGAGGTGGCGATGAAGCACCCGATCGCGCTCATTGCCAACGCGCTCGGGCCACCCCCCGAAGACATCATCAGCCAAGCGCACGACAAGGGTGTGCTCGTCGCTGCGCTCTGCGGCACCGTGCGTCAGGCGATCAAGCAAAAGACCGCCGGCGTCGACATCGTGATCGCGTCCGGCTACGAGGCGGGTGGTCATACCGGCGAGATCGGTACGATGGTGCTCTTGCCACAGGTCGTCGATGCCGTGGCCCCCACGCCCGTGCTCGCCGCGGGCGGCATAGGCTCAGGCCGTCAGATGGCTGCCGCCATGGCGATGGGCGCTGCAGGGGTTTGGACGGGCTCGATCTGGCTCACCACCGAGGAATCCGACTCGATTCCTTCACTCGTCGACAAGCTGCTCGTCGCCGATTCCACTCAGACGGTTCGTTCGCGCTGCATCAGCGGGAAGCCGGCACGACAACTCAAGACCGCCTACACGCGCGCCTGGGACGAGGATCCGGAATGCCCGGGCTACCTGCCGATGCCGCTGCAGTTCATGGCCACGGCTGAGGCAACGCAGCGAATCACGCGCTTTGCGCAGACCGGTGCCGAAGGGTCGGACGCCCTGCTCGGCACTCCGGTCGGCCAGGTCGTAGGCCAGATGAACACGCGTAAGCCTGCCCGTCAGGTCATCGAAGAGATGGTCAGCGAGTACATCGATGCGGTCGAGCGGGTTTCCGGCCTGCTCTCCGACGGCGACTAATCGAGGCCAGCTACTTGCACTGGCGGCTCACGTCGCGCGCGCGACTTGCAAGCTTACCGCTGCGGTTGGCCTTCAGGTAGCGCGCCGCCATTTCGCAGCCTTCCTGGGTGGGGCCGAGGAGGGCGGCCAGCCGGCCGGCTGCGATCGGCATGGAAACCGCAGCCGCGGCGGCCTTTCGGAGCGGCTCCTCCGGAGAGCGCTCGCGGTCTTCTTCGATGTCGGCGTGTAGCAGGTGCACGTCGGCGTCGTCCGGCATCGCGTCCAAGGCCTCCTTCGCGTAGCGAACCGCAAGGCCTCGCTTTTCGTCGGCGAGCGCCAACCGGGCTCGGACGATCAGCTCCCAGACTTGAACTTGCGGCGTCGCTTTCAGCCGATTTCCTTCTGCGTCGACGGCTTCGAGCGCGCGTTCGAGCGAGTTCTCCGCGCCCAGGGTCCTGCGGCCGTAGAGCTGCGACAGCGCGAGCGCCGTTTCGGCGAGGCGCGCGTTTGCTCCGTCGCGTTTGGCTTTCTGATAGTAGCTGGCCGCCCGTGTGTAGTCCTCTGCTTGCATGGCGACGCGTGCGCCGGCCAGGCGGAGTGCCACGTCGCTCTCGTGCCGGCCTACCGCGCTTTGCATCGTCGTCATCCCGCTTTGTCCGGCGCCGGTGAGCACGAGAAAACGGACACGCTGCTCGTCTGCGCGAAGGTCCCGGACCTTCGCATCGTCCATCTGTTTGATGATTTCCTCGGCTCGAGTGAAGTCGCCCATGTCGATCAAGAGGGTCACGAAGCCGGACAGCGCGCGTGCTCGAGCGGGATCGAGCTCGAGTGCTTTCTCGTAGCTGGCCTTGGCAGCGTCCATCGAACCAACCTCGCGGGCTGCATCACCGCGTAGTGCATACAAGCTCGAGTCTCCCGGGCTCAGCTTGATGGCGCGGTCGAGCTCGGCCACGGCCCTCGCTGCATCGCCCTTTGCCAACAAGACGCGCGCGTGGCTTCCATGTGCCCAGCCTTCGCCGTCGAAGGCCGCGAGCGCATTCGACGTCAACCTCTCCGCTTCGGCGAGTCGGCCGGTGTCGACGTAGGCCCGAGCGGCATCGTCGACCAAGCTCAGATGGTTTGGTGCGGCGGCGAGGCCTGCTTGGAGCACCTCGAGCGCCTCCTCGCTCTTGCCTTGTTCGATGAGCGAGCTCGCAAGCCTGCTCGACGCAGCGACACCCCACCGAGCATCGCTGGCGGCGGTTTCGTAGAGCGCGCCGGCCCGACTGCGCTCGGCGGCTCGGGGGGAGTCCTTCAAGAGCTCTGCGATGACCAGCGCGCGAAATGCAGGCTCGGCTGCTTTTTCGGGGCCAAAACCTGCTCCGCTGAGTGTCGCGAGGCCTGCGCGCATATCCCCAGTCTGGGCGTACCACCAAGCGATCACGTGTGCTCTGGTGAACAGATCAGCAGACGGTCCGCTCGAGAGCCGCGTGAGCACTTGCTTTGCTTCGCTCGTTCGTCCGAGAGCGAGCAGAAGCTGTGCGGTCCCGACCAGTAAGGGTTCATCGACGCGCAGCTCAGGTTCGGCCGCGGCGCGCGCTCGTTCGTATGCTTCACCGATGGCGCCGCGCCGGTACGCGAGCACACCGTCGATCAAGTTGGCCCAAGCTTGGCTCACCAGTGACGCACCGTCATCGTTGCGAACTTCCTCGATCAACTCGAGCGCCTCGTCGGCGTTCCCCTGGAGCAATCCGACGATTCGCGCGCGCGCGATCTTCGTCTCTGCCGTTTGCTTGGTCGCAGTGTCCAGCGCGGCAAGCGCGGCCTCTGGGCCATCGGTGCGTGCCTTGATGCGGGCGAGCAGAGCAATGGGCGATGGAGCGCCAGGGCGCGAGTCGACGACGTTCTCGGCGTCTGGGAGCGCCTGCGCCCACTGGCCGCGCGCAAGCGCGGTCATTGCGCGCCCAAGGAGGAACGCATCGGCCTGGTCCGAATATTTGGCCGGCCTCTCTGCTTCAGCATGGGCCGATCGTGGGTCTCCTTCCGCGAGGAACGCGTACACTTTGGCGATTCGCTGGTCGGGGTCATTTTGCTCCGCGGATTTCGCGAGGAGAGTCTCGGCTTCTTTCAACTTCTCGGCATCGCCGCCGAGCGCAGCAGTCGCGAGCAGACGCGCGCGCACCGAGTCGTTGGGATCGTCCCGGAGAAGAGCGAGCGCGCCATCGACCACATCTGGGCTCGCGTCGCTGATGACCTCGTCGAGCGACGAAGCCACACGGGCCGCGTGAATCCAACCAAGGACCATGTGCACGATGAAGAAGAAGATCAGCGCCGCGATCGCTGCTGCGATGAAGCGCCGGATGCGTCGCTTCAGCGCTTCCTCCGGCGGCAGCACGATCTTGGTGACCGGTGCGATCGACGGTGTGGCGTTCTCGACCTGAAATAGGTCGGATGGTTCTTTACGCGATCTCGAGTCCTTGTCGGCCACCGTGCATCCCTCCCCGATGATGTGCGCCCCTGGTCGCCCATTGTCGCGTCAATCCGGGCGCTGACGCAAGTCTACGGGCTAGAGCACGAAGGGGATGATCGCGCGCCGGCTTTTCGGGTACTCGCGGAAGTGCTCGAGGTACCAGCGATGGTTGGAAAAGGCCCGGGGGACGAGATTTGTGGCGGTGAACCAGGCAAAGACCCAGGCCGGCACCGTCCAGGCGGCCAGCGCGAAGCCGACCCATTCGATGATCTCGCCGAAATAGTTGGGGCTCGAGAGCCATCGGTAAAAGCCCCCGTGTGGGATCTTGTAGCCGCTTTCGCCGGGTTTTCGGAGGTTCAAGAGGATGGCATCCGACTGCTGGTTGATGGTGTAGCCGGCGAAGAAGACGACTATACCGATGATGAACCGCGGGTCGCTCAGCCACTCGGTGCTCAGCAGGTGCGGAGCAAGCTCGGTGATCGCAAAGGCATTGGTCGAGCCGTTGGCGGTGTTGAAGGAGAACGCCAGCAGGCCCGTGATGATCGGCTTTTGTTTGTGGCCCCCGCGCATCCGAAACGGGTAGATGAAGGACCGGTACACGTAGTGCAGCATGTACAGCCCGAGGAGAATCAGCGGGACGGGCTTGAACGCGTTGTCTGACATGAAATAGACGACCGCGAACGAAATCGGGGAGGGCGCCTCCATGAGCACCCACAGTGCCCTTGCGTTGACGGTAGGGCCCCAGCCGGGCCGCAGGTGGCGGCCGTAGGGCGCCGAGATGAACAGTAGGAGAACGAAGCTGACGATGCCCAGCACGACAATCCCGAGCAAAGCCCAGGTGTAGATGGGATGGGCCTGGAGGGATTCGCTGAAGGCTTCGGTGATGGGCATGGGCTCTCGCGGCGCGTTTCGCTTGGGCCTAGACTCGTCGGATGGCTCCTAATTGGTTCATCGCGTTTCCGACGCAACTGGCGAATCTGCATTTGCGACCCGCCCCACCCGCGCGTGTTCGCATGTTCGCGAGCTCCGATCTGCACATTACATTGTGCTTTCTCGGCTCGGTGCAAGTGTCCGAAGCCAGGAAAGCCTGGGCGCAGATTGGCGACTTCTGCTCGTTTCGCACAGTGAGCGGGACGTTCAGCGGGGTGGAGCCTCTCGGGCATCCCCGAAAACCTTCTGCGCTCTCGGCCATGATCGACGTGGGCCGGGACGCGCTGAGCGAGATGATCGCCGAGGCGAAGGAGCCGCTCTTGAGGGCGGCGGGTGCCCCGGAAGACAGCCGGCCACCGCTTCCGCACATGACGCTAGGGCGAATCCAGCGCAGAGCGAACGCTGCCGAACGGCGAGAGGCGCTTCGCTGGGCCCGGGCTATCGATCTGCGCGACGTCACTTACGTCGTGTCCTCCGTTGCCCTGTACACCTGGGCAGACGATCGTCAGGAGCGCCTGTTCCAGATCGTCGAGCGGCACGACTTCGACTCTTAGTGCGCCCCAAGGGCACCCCATCGGGCGAGACAGAGCGTCTTTTTTGTGTGCTGCCTCGCGCCGCTGTGGGATGGCTCCTGTCAGAACATGGCATTTTTCGTGCCAATCGAGTTCAATCCAGCTGGTAGGCGAACCGCGCAATGTGGAAGAAGGCAGTCTTTGGCACGGTTTCGGCAAGCTTCCTCGGCTATGTCGCCTGGGTTTCCTTTCTCAGCCCTGCTCGCCACCAAATAGAGTGGGACGTCGCCACACGCGTCAGCGACGTCCTCGAACGCACCGGCTTCTCGGACTTGGTGCCGGTCGTCGATGGCCGAGATGTGGAGCTCCGTGGCCGGGTCTCCTCGAAGTCGGAGGCGCAACGCGCGGAGCGTATCGTGAGCATGATCCGGGGGGTGCGCGTCGTGCGCACGAAGATGCTCGTCGCCGGCCAAGAGAGCGTTGGGGGAGGTGAGACGTGACGTATCTGATCTTGCAGATGATAGGCGCCTTGCTGGTCGCCGCTGTGTTGGGCGCGCTGCTGCTATGGCTCGGACAGGTTTTCTGGGGGCGCCTGGTGGCTCCCGTGCGCGCGAAGACGCTCCAATACGAGCTCGAGGAAGCGCGTGCGGACATCGCCACGCAAGCCGACCGCATCGAAGCGCTTCACAAGGAGCTCAGTGGCTCCACCGAGAAAATCGAAGCTCTAGAGCGCGCGAAGAGGCAGCTCACCGCGACCTTGGATGCCCGAAACCGAACGATGAAAGAGCTCAACGAGCGAATGTCGGCCGTCGACCTCGAGGAGCGTCCAAGCTCGCGCGAGTCCGCCGAGGACCTTCGACGCGAGCTTCGCATCGCTGTCCAAGAGCGAGACGACGCACAGACCACGCTACGACAAGCCCAGGCACGGGGTGCACGCTTGCAAACCGAGCTCGAGGTGCTGCACGGAATTCACGAGCGGATGCTCGATGACATCGAACGTCTCAAGGGTCGGATTCGCGACGCCGAGCTCGAGACGAGGACCAGCGGAGAATCGCGGCCACCCGCATGGGTCATGGTGCAACCATTGGGGCCGCGCGACGACTTGCAGAGGCTCGAGGGCGTCGACCCGAGCCTCGAACGCATGCTGAATCGACTCGGCATCTACCACTTCCACCAGATCGCGCGATTCGAAGCGTCGGACGTCGAATGGCTGGTCGAGCACGTGGACGGTGTTCCGGAGCGCACGATTCGGGAAAGCTGGATCGCTGACGCTACACGCCTCAGCGGTGCGACTAGGAACTGATCTCCGCTAGGATGCCGCATCGAGAGCGCGTTCGGCGAGGGCCGTGAGCGCTTCTCGTGCGCCTTCGAGGTCGCTTTCCACCTTACCGAGGATCGCGGCGGCGTCCTCCAGGTTGCTGCTCTCTTCCATCTCGAAGCAGCTGGCACCGAGTTTGCGGGCGCCGAGCTGCTGGCTGCTGCCTCGAAGCATCTGGGCGGCCGCGTGCAGGGCATCCAGATCGCCCTTCTCGGCGGCGGCCTTCATGCGAGCGATGTTCTCCTTCGCGTTTTGCAGGAAGCTCGCGATGACGTCGGAGACGAAGCCGGGTTCCTCCTCGTCGAGCTCCAGGAGCTGGGAGGTGATCTGGCTGTCGAGTGTCGTCGCAGGGAGCTCCGAAATGCTGGCCGCCGGTCTCGCAGCCCAACGGTTGAGGGCTCTTCGCAACTGCTTCTGCGTGAATGGCTTCGAGAGGTAGTCGTCCATGCCGGCTGCAAGTGCCGTGTTGCGATCGCCCAGCATGGCGTGCGCGGTGAGCGCGATGATGGGAACGCGCGGACGGCCCGCCGCGAGCTCACGCGACCTTTGTTCTCGCGCGGCCTGATAGCCATCCATTCGCGGCATCTGCCCGTCCATGATGACCGCGGCGTAGGGATGGCCATCTATCAGCGCGTCGAGCGCCCCGACGCCGTCGTTGACGGTGTCCACCTCGTATCCGAGCGCTAGCAAGTGTGCCTCGACCACCTTCCGATTGATTGCGTTGTCTTCGGCGACGAGAATCTTCATTCCATTGGACTCCAAGTCGACTGGTGCCGCCGGTGGCAAGGATGCGCGGCTGGCCACGTCCGACACGGGTGTCGGAGCGCTCGATCGGTTGAGCGTTTCGAGCAGGGCCGCAATGATCTTTGCCCTGCGAATCGGCTTCTCGACGTGTACATTGACCCCGGTCTCCGTAAGCTCTCGGACTTCGTGCCGGTAGGAGCAGATGGCGACCAACGAGATCCCTTGCGTCCTGGCGATGCCATTGAGCTCGATGACCCGACTGTGCCAATCGGTGCCCAGGCTACGTAAGTCGATCAGCATCACGTTGGGACGCTGCGATACACGTAGCGTGCTCAGCGCACCATCGTAGGTCGTCGTCGCCCAGGTTTCGATACCCCATGATTCGAGTTGGGCGCTGAGCGTTTCCCGAGCACGATTGTTGCTCTCGAGAACCAAGACTTTCATGCCGCGCAGCGCCTGGGTGACCGCTTGCAGCTCCTCACTGAGCGTCTCTTCCAGCTCGAAGCGCGCTTCGAAGAAGAAGGTGCTTCCCTGGCCGACGGTGCTGACCATTTGCAGCTCACCCCCCATCAGCGCGACCAGCTGACGGCAGATCGGAAGCCCGAGGCCCGTGCCGCCATGCTCGCGGGTCGTGGATGCGTCGCCTTGCGAGAACGGTCGAAAGATGGTTTCTCCTCGGGCCTCGGGGATGCCCTCCCCGGTGTCGGTCACGCGGACCTCGAGGTCGACGTGCCATGGGCCACGGTCTTTGACCCGAACCCCGACGACGACCTCGCCTTCCTTGGTGAACTTGAGCGCGTTGCTCAAGAGGTTGGACATCACCTGTCTCAGTCGCAGTGGGTCACCCAGGACCTCGGCGGGGACCTCCGGGCCGACGTGGGTGATCAGCTCGATACCCTTGGCGTTGGCCGCCGACGCGTAGTTGACTGCGATTTCCTCCGTCATCGAGATCACATCGAAGGGCACGGACTCCAGACGCATTTCACCCGCCTCGATCTTCGAAAGGTCGAGCAAGTCGTTGACTATTGCGAGGAGCGCGCGGCCCGACTTGTGGACCTCCTGCAGATACTCGTCCTGCGGCTTGGGCAGCGCCCTAGGGTCTATCAATTGAAGCAACCCGAGGATGCCGTTGAGCGGGGTGCGCACTTCGTGGCTCACGTTCGCCAGGAACTGCCCCTTGGCCTGCGCAGACGCCAGGGCGGCGTCGCGCGCCCCCGCCAAGGTCCGCGATTGTTCGGTTGCGAGGTTGCGCATGGCTTCTGCCTGGTTTGCCTCGTCGTAAAGACCGAACATCAGCTGTCGACGGGACCACAAGAACAAGCCGCCGACGGTGCTCGCCGCGGCGAGTTGAAGCAGGTTCATGCTGACCTCCTGGCTCTCCACGCGAAACGCGAGGGGAAGCCATCCGGCAAAGGCGACGACCAGCATTAGGGCGTAGATCGGAAAGCGGTAGGTCACGGCCGCTGTGGCCATGATGGCGATCGCGAGTGAGGTGGTGTTGCTGAGCGCACCACTGACCGCCAACATTGTGAGCGCCATGCCGGCAGCGATGAAGATCGTCGCCACCGAGACCGGGGTGTCGAAGCGGGGGTCGTCGGCGCGCATGCCGGTCCAAACCAAGAGCACCAGCGCAGCAGAGGTCGTGCAGATCAGGACATGCGGCGCGTTCGGTAGGAACGGCGGCGCCAAGAGAAAGAGGACGGCCCCTGCCGCGTAGATGAACGCCAGGACGGGCAGCATGTGTTGGAGCGCGGCGAGCGAGCGAAGCCGCATCTGCTCGTCGCGAATTCGCTCGTACCGAGCCTCGAGCTCCGCGTCGCGCTGCCCCAAGAGCTGCCCCTCTGCGTTCATCCCCTCCTCCACAAAGTGCCTTAGAGGCGGGGCGATGTCACAGCGTAACCCTAAAAGGTGAATGCCAGGGGGGCGAAGGGCGGCCTCTCTCCTTTTGAATGGGGCCAATTCTGGCAAAGTTTGGGTATGGGTCGTCGCGCGCGGATGGAAGTCGAGCTGGAGCAGCTCAGCCAGGAGATCCGGTACCACGAAGCCGCGTACCGGGCAGGGGCGCCGGAGATTACCGATAGCGCCTTTGACGACCTGGTGGAGCGCTACGGGGAGCTTGCGGATCTGCTCGGTATCGACCCAGCCGAGCGACTCGACGCTCAGCCGGGGCAAGATCACACCGCTGGCTTCGAGACGGTCGAGCATCGCGTTCCGATGCTCTCCCTCGAGAAGCTCTCCCCGAACCGTCGGGACAGCGGTGGCCAGCCTATGTCGATTTCGGATCAACTTTCGGCCTGGTTCCGCCGACGAAAGAAGGAGCTCGAGGTGGACCACTTGTCGGTCGTCGTCGAGCCGAAGGTCGACGGGATTTCGGTTTCGCTTCTCTATGCCCATGGAGCGCTGAGCCTAGCGGCGACGCGGGGGGATGGACGCAAGGGTGACGTGATCACCAGACAAGTCGCCCAGCTTGGGACCGTGCCGACCAAGCTCCGTGGAGCTGCGGGCGGGCAGCTCGAGATTCGAGGAGAGCTCTACTGGCCCTTGAGCGAATTTGCCCGCTTCAATGCAACGCTCGACAAGCATTTAATCAATCCGCGCAATGGATGTGCTGGCATGATGAAGCGCAAAGACCCCGCTGGCCTCGAAGAGACGGGGATTCGAGCATTCTTCTACCAGGTGGCCTGGTACGAGGGTATGGAGCTGCCGTCGACGCAGACTGAAACCCTGCAATGGCTGGCCGACCGCGGCGCCGACGTGTACTCGAGCGAGGTCTTCAAGACCGACTCGGACGAAGAAGCCCTGCGCTATTGTGAAGAGTACGAGGGACGGCGCAGCGCCTTGGGTTACGACATCGACGGCATGGTCATCAAGCTGGATAATCTCGACTTGTATGCACGGCTCGGATCGACTGGACATCACCCGCACTGGGGGGTCGCCTACAAGTTCCCGCCGGAGCGAAAAGCTACTAAGTTGCTCGACATCGAGGTTTCGGTCGGTAAGTCGGGGAAGCTGACGCCCATCGCGATACTGGAGCCCGTGTTCGTGTCAGGTACCACAGTCAGCCGAGCCTCCTTGCACAACTTCGTCGAGATCGGGCGCAAGGATGTGCGCGTGGGCGACACCGTCCTCGTCGAGAAAGCCGGCGAGATCATTCCTCAAGTGGTCGAAGTCGACCGGACAAAGCGCAAGCGCGGGGCCAAACCCTTCGTCGCGCCAACGGCCTGCCCGACCTGTGGAACCGACGTGGTGAGCGAAGAGATCTTCATCTACTGCCCGAATCCAGCCTGCCCAGACCAGATCCGAGAGCGCTTACGTCATTTCGCGAGCCGGGGCGCGATGGATATCGACGGGATGGGCGAGGTCCTCGTCGATCAGCTCGTGGGGAAGCTGGGCGTCCGCTCGCCCGACGATTTGTTTCGCCTGGACGTCGATGCACTCGCAGGGCTCGACCGGATGGGGCGAAAGAGCGCCGAGCGGGTGAAGGCCGGCCTCGAGGACGCCAAAGGGCGGGGGCTCGCGCGCGTGCTCAATGGCTTGGCGATCCGGCATGTCGGCGAGACCATGGCCGAAGACTTGGCTGCCTATTTCAAGACGGCGGACGCGCTGCTGGCCTTCGCTGCACGCTACGTGGCAGACGACGAAGACGCGATCGAAACGGTTGCGCCTGCGAAGTCCACCGAGCGGGGTGCGATCGAAGGCCTCGCGCGGAAGTCGGCGGATAGTATTTTCCGCGAGCTCGATTCGCCCGCCGTGCGAAAGGTGTTCGCGGGCTTGGCCGTGGTGGGTGTGGACCTCGCTGCGCAAGCGGCGGAACGACGTGAAGTCGAGGCGGTGGCCGGGAAGACTTTCGTGCTCACCGGTACCCTTCCGACCTTGAAACGCACGGAGGCGACGAAACGCATCAAGGCGGCGGGCGGCAAAGTGTCGGGGTCGGTGTCGAAGAAGACCGACTACGTCGTTGCGGGAGATGATCCAGGAAGCAAGTACGAGAAGGCGCAATCGCTCGGCCTCGCGATCATCGACGAGGCCGCGCTTCTCGAGATGCTCGCCCCGGACGACTGAGTGTCAGAGCTCGGGGATGGCGCGGGCCAGTCGGCGCAAGCCTTCTTCGATTTGCTCCTGCGACGTCGCGAAGCTGAACCGGACGAAGCCCTCCGCGGCTTCTCCGAAGTCGCGACCCGGCCCGAGCGCAACGTGGGCCTTTTCGAGAATGTCGAACGCCAGGGTCAGTGAATCGCGCTCGAAGTGGCGCATGTCGACCAGAACGTAGAACGCGCCTGGCGGATCGATGGGGATCGAAAGCCCCATCTCCCGGAGACCGTCGACTAGGATTCGCCGTCGAATCGCGTATTGCTGGCGCATGTGCTCGACGTGCTCTGCGCCGTGCGCCAGCGCCGCAATGCCCGCTTGTTGCACGAATTGGGACGTCGAGATGAAGAAGCTCTGCATCAAGCTTTGGAGGGGTCGCATCGCGATTTCGGGGGCGATGAGATAGCCGAGGCGGAATCCGGTCATCGCGTAGCGCTTGGAGAAGCCATCGAGGACGTAGCAGTTTTCGGTGAAACGCAGCGGGGAGGCCACCTGTGCGCCGTCATAGGTGAGCCCATCGTAGATTTCGTCCGAGAGAATCGGGATGCCGACTTGGCTCAGCTCCTCGACGACCTCCCGGGGCTGCACCGCGCCCGTCGGATTGGCGGGCGACGCGAGGAAGATTGCGCGTGTCCTCGGCGTGATCGCCGCGCGGACTTTGGCAACATCCATCACGAAGCCGTCTTCGGGACCGGTGGGTACGAGCACCGGCTTGCCGCCGCAAACCGAGATCATGTTCGGGTAGCAAGGGTAGTGGGGCGTCGCGAGAATCACCTCGTCGCCAGGGTCGACCAAGAGGTTCAGACAGAGGAGAATCGCAGGCGAAGTTCCACTGGTTACGATGACGTGGTCGGGGTCGACCGCAACGCCGCGACGCTTCTTGGAATCCTGGGCAATCGCCTCGCGCAGGACGAACAAGCCCCGGCTGTCGGTGTAGTGCGTCTCCCCCGACACTAGTGAGTCGACGGCTGCCTGCACCGCAGCCGGTGGCGCGTCGAAGTTCGGCTCCCCAACCCCGAGCTGAACGATCGAGGTCCCAGCCCGCGCCATCGCCATCCCCCGCTCCATGACCTCCATCGCCAGGAACGGCTCCACCTCCTGAGTACGCTTTGCGAACATAGGGGATAGGCTCTAGGCTTCTAACTGCCCGAGATCTAGTCGCTTCTAAGGCAAAGATCGCAGCCTCGTTGCGGAGCCGCTCCCATCTTCGGCTGAAAAGTCTTGGAATGTCGGGTGATTACGGGTATGGAGCCTGTCCCTTATGGAGTCGCTCGTCGTTACCGTGATCGGGAAGGACCGGCCCGGGCTGGTTGAGTCGGTGTCCGCTGCGGTCGAGGCCCACGGCGGCAGCTGGGTGGAGAGCCGGATGTCCCGCTTGGCGGGCGAGTTCGCCGGGATACTGCGCGTGAGCGTGCCCGCGGCAGAGGCGGGCGCCTTGTCGGAGGCGCTGGAGGCGCTCCGTGCGTATGGGCTTCGCGTCGTGGTCGAGCGCGGCGTCGAGGACGCGGTCGAGGAGGGGCATGTAGTCGTCCTCGAGCTCGTCGGCAGTGATCGACCGGGCATCGTTCACAAGATCTCGGAGGCGCTGGCCGTGCGCGGCGTCAACGTCGAAGAGCTCAACACCGAATGTGAAGGCGCTCCCTGGTCGGGCGACACCTTGTTCAAGGCGACGGCCCGGCTTCGGGCTCCGAGGGGCCTAGACCTCGATCAGCTTCGAGAAAGCCTCGAGGCGATCGCTGCTGACCTGATGGTCGACATCAGCCTCGGCCAGGCAGACTAACGCGTTCGCGCGCGCGCGAGGATAGCGGCGGAGAAGCTTCCGGGCGGCGCGCGCTTTTTCTTCCGCGCTCATCCACATTCTGAGCGTTGCGAAGCGATAGATGGCACGAATGTCTGGGAACAGCGCCAAGTAGATTTGCCAGGAGCCTTCGTAGGCGCTTGCATCTAAGGCGAACGCGAGCTGCTCGTCTCCGACCGCCGTGCTCAGATCCGGACCCCGGGTGGCCAGGAGCGCACGAACCAGGCGATCGACCGCGTGCCCTCGCGTCCTGCCGGTCTCGCTGCCCGTCGGGTTGAACGAGCTCCGGCGCCTCGTCCAACTCTTCCGCCAGCGCTGATCCCAAGCATAGAGCAGGGCGTTATCGAAGTTCGCGAGTGCGATGAGGCGACTCCATCGCATGCACTGCTGGACCGTTCCGCTCGCCCGGAGCGTCACTTCGGGGACCTCGTCGCGCGAGATTGGCACGCGCCGTTCGCCGAACCGCTCCTCGAGCCATGCCAACTCCAGAGGGAAGTCGTTGGCCGCGATCTGCAGGGGGTAGCTCGGCTGCTTTCCGAGGTCGAGCGCGATGTCCTTGAGGTCATCGAAGATCTGAAACGACGCCAGAAGATAGCCCCAGCGACGAATCACGTCGGTGTATTTGGCAGGCTCGAGACCGAGCAGGCGAGCCCGAAGGTCGAGCCAAAGCATCATGACCATGTTGTTCTTGCGATAGAAATGCCAGGCAGTGTCCTTCAGTCGCAGCCGGTCTGCGCGACGTCCGCGAGCACTCTCGCAAAGCTCCGCTTCATCGAGGTACGTCTGGAAGCAGTGGTGCAAGAAGAGATTCGTTGCATGCACGCGGTCCCCATCCGAATCGGCTAGCAGGGTGTCGATCGTCGCGGCAATTTGCTCGAGTGCATCGAATAGCTCGGACAATGTGATCCCGAACTTGGTCGTATGCGCGTCCGGCCAGATGCCGAGCTTGCGAAGGTGGGTGAGCGAGAGATGGTGAAGTGGTCGCTCCGAAGTGTCGTCGCGGTAGATCGATTGCAGGAGCCTCCCTGCAGCATCGTGTCCGCCAACTGCAGCCGCGAGCTCGTCGAGAAACTCGTCGGCGAGCTGCATGTAGAGGAAGGCGACGTCGGCGATTGCAACCGTGGTCGAGATCGGAGCGGCAGCCGCGCCTTTGAATGCGAAGTTGTCGACGAGCGGACCGATCTGCTCGATCGCAAAGAAAGTTTCGCGAAGCCCCGGGATGTCCATCACTACGGCGGGAAGGAGCTTGCGAATCCTGCGACGCCTCAGCCAGTAGATGGGAAGCACCGCCCCGTGGCGGACGAAATCGCGGGTTTGCCGCGCCTTCTCGGCGACGATCGACTGAAGCGACCGGCGTGCACGCAGCTCCTCCCATTGGGCTGTGATGTTCGCGACGTTTGCGGCCGTTGCGGGGCTCTCTTCCGGGGACAGCGGCTCGGGATGGAGCAAGAGCATCGTCTCATAGTGAAGTCGGGCGTCTTCCGAGCCCTCTTCGTCGAGCACGGCCTCGGCAAGCTGTGCTTCCCAAGCTCGAAGCTTGGCAAGGAGCGGGGCAGCATCCGAAGCGCCTTCGGTGTGCAGCAGCGCCAGCCTCGTGCTCATGACGCCCTCGAGCTCTGTTGCGAGCGGTCCGCCCTCGCCGAGGTCAGCGCGCATGTAGGGGTGCCGACCAAGGACGCCTTCGATGCGCCGAAGAACGAGTCGTTCGTGACCTTCGAAGGGAGGCGTGGTGATGGACGCAAGCACGGTCATTGAGCGAGGGCGGTTGTGACACGCTTGGGCTACCGGCTCCAATTCCCCCTCTCATGGTGCTAGGGTCACGGTTCGGATGATGGCAGGGACAGGCCGAAAACCAGGCTGGCGAGGGCCTTTTCGCCGCATCGCAATGGCTACCGAGAACGCGCTGGAGCTCGCGAAGCTCGGGCATTTCACCGATCCGGAGCACGCACCGTACAGGGTGGTCCATCAGACGGCCATCGCTCGCCTGCGCCGATACGGGGGCGACGACTATCGGCCAGCCGTCGCCGCGCCGCTGCTGCTGATCCCACCGCTCATGGTCACCGCCGAGATCTACGACGTCGCGCCGGACATCAGCGGGGTCCATGCGCTGACAGGGCGAGGGCTCGACGTTTGGGTCATCGACTTCGGATCCCCAGAGCAAGAAGCAGGGGGCATGAAACGCACTCTCGACGACCACATCAAAGCGGTCAGCGATTCGATCGACTGGGTGCACGAGGCAACCGGTCACGACGTGCACCTCGTCGGGTACTCGCAGGGCGGGATGTTTGCGTATCAAACGGCCGCCTATCGAGAGTCCAAGGGAATCGCGTCCCTCGTGACCTTCGGAAGCCCGGTCGACATTCATCGGAACATTCCGCTGATCAGGGACAGCATTGCAGGCCGCGTGTTCGAGCTCGCACAAGGCGCCCTCGATGCGCCCTTGGACAAGCTCGAAGGCCTGCCCGGCGTTCTGACGAGCACCGGCTTCAAGTTGCTCGCGGTTCACAAGGAAGTTGGACAGCTCATCGACTTCGTTCGGAAGCTGCACGATCGGCAGGCTCTCGAGAAACGCGAGGCTCGAAGACGGTTCCTCGGTGGTGAAGGCTTCGTCGCTTGGCCCGGTCCCGCGCTCAAGAAATTCATCGACGAGTTCGTCGTTCACAACCGGATGCTCTCGGGTGGTTTCGTCGTCGACGGCCGCACGGTCACCCTCGCGGACATCCGCTGCCCCGTTCTGTTCTTCGTAGGCGAGCGCGATTCGATTGCAAACGCGTCTGCGATCCGAGCCATTCGCGGCGCGGCCCCCAACGCCGAGCTCTTCGAAGTGTCGATGCGAGCAGGGCATTTCGGCCTCGTCGTCGGAAGGCAGGCCATGTCGTTCACCTGGCCGACCGTTTCGAGCTGGGTGCGCTGGCGCGAGGGCCTCGGCCCCGAACCAGCCGTCCTGCAAGCGCCCGCACCACTCGAAGAGCCGGAAGAAGCGAGCTTCGACGAGGTCGACTTCGACATCGAGCTCTTCTATCGAACCATCCTCGGTACGGTCGGCGCTTGGTGGCAACGCCTTGGGCGCTCAGCCGCCGACCTCGGCGAGCAACTCGACAGCCTACGTTGGCAAGTCCCGCGCCTCAGCGTCCTTCAACACATGCAGCCAGACACCAGGGTGAGCTTGGGCCTCGCGCTTTCGGAGCAAGCGCACTCCAATCCCGAGGGCACCTTCTTCCTCTGGGAGGGCCGCGCGCTTTCGTACGCGCAAGCCGACCGTCGCGTCGACAACGTCGTTCGAGGCTTGATTCGTTGCGGTGTTCGCCGTGGCGAGTTGGTTGCGGTCTTGATGGGGCCGCGTCCTAGCTACCTTTCGATGACCGCGGCGTTGAGCCGCCTAGGCGCAGTGGCGATTCTGCTGAGCCCGAGCCGTTCGCGGGCCATCCTCGAAGAGGCGATCCATGGCTCTGCACCGCGTTTCCTCGTCACGGACCCGGAGAACGCGGCCTTGGGCAAAGAGCTTTTCGATGAGGTTCTCGTCCTCGGCGGCGTTGGCGAAGAACGCTCGCTCCCTTCGGGCGTGACCGACATGGAGCGCATCGACCCCGACGCGGTGGAGCTTCCCGGTTGGTACGAGCCCAATCCAGGCCGTGCACGCGACCTGGGCATGATCATCCTTACGGCCGGGCGCGGCAAGAAGCCACGCGCGGCGAAGATCACCAATCAGCGTTGGGCATTCTCGGCCTACGGCGCCGCGGCCGCTTGCACCCTGTCTCCACGCGACACCGTGTATTGCTGTCTGCCCTTACACCATCCGGCAGGCATGTTGGTGACGGTGGGCGGAAGCCTGGTGGGTGGTTCCCGCCTCGCGCTCGCAACCGTGTTCGACCCCGACGTGTTTTGGGACGACGTGCGTCGATACGGCGCAACGGTCGTCTTCTACGCTGGCGAGATGTTGCGCGAGCTATTGCGAGCTGAACCCTCGGCTTCAGACCGCGACAATCCAGTCCGGCTCTTTGCCGGTAGCGGCCTGCGGCGTGACGTCTGGCTGCGCATCGTCGATCGATTCGGTCCGGTGGGCGTTCTCGAATTCTATGCAGCCACCGAAGGCAACGCGGTCCTCGCAAACGCGTCGGGCGAGAAGGTGGGCGCGCTCGGTCGTCCGATGCCCGGCAGCGCCGACGTCGAGCTGGTGAGCTACGACTTCGATGCCGATGAGTTCCGTCGCGACGAACACGGCCTACTGCTTCGCTCCAAAGTGGGTGACCCGGGTATCCTCCTCGCGCGGCTGGACGCGGACCACCCCCTCGCCAGCTTCACGGCGGGCGACGAGGCTGGTCAGCGCTTGCTCGAAGGAGTTTTCGAGGCGGACGATACCTGGTTCATCACCTGGGATGTCTTGCGTCGCGACCAGGACGGTGACTTCTGGTTTGTCGACCGCGCCAGCCGCATGCTGCGAACCGGGTCGGGCACCGTCGCAACCCGCTCGATCGAGGATTCCCTCTACGGCTTCAAAGCACTGCGTCACACAGTGGTCTACGGAATGGATCACGACGGGATCGATCAGGCTGTCGCGGTCATCGTGACCGATGACAACCAGTGCCTGGATCTGCCGGCCTGGAACGCCTTTGCCGCAGGCTTGGATCCAAGCGAACGCCCTCACTGGGTCAAGCGGATCGAGCGTATTCCGATGACGGACGGATTTCGGCCCGACAAATCGGCCCTCGAAAGGGACTCCCTCGGAGAGGGCGCCGAGCTATTCGTCTACGACGAAGAGGCTCAGCAATACCGTGCCGTGTCCCGGGATGAGGCCGGCGGCGGCGCTTAAGAACCCCCTCTACTGTACAAAAATCGCCCGCTCGCCCCTCTCTTGCTACATACGGACTCGATGACCTCCCGAGCGTTCCTCATGCCCTTTGCTTTGTCGACGACGCTCGCGCTCGCCTGCGCGAAGCCGATCAACGATGGCAACGCGTGCTTCGAGTCGTCCGCGTGTCGCGATGGCTCGATCTGCGCCGAAACGGTCTACGGAAAGTACTGCATGAAGACATGCAGTCGCGAGACGGTTCTCTGCGCGAGCGGTGCATCTTGCCTCCGGTCCGAAGAGCTGCCCAACGGTGTTGGCGGCATGGGTGGGAGCGGCGGCATGGGTGGTGAAAGCGGAACTGGTGGCGTTGGCGGCGGCGGAGGCGCGGGCGGCATGGCTGGCGCGGGTGGCTCGGCAGGCGCGGGCGGCGCGGCAGGCGCGGGTGGCGCGGGCGGCATGGCAGGTGCCAGCGGCATGGTAGGCGCTGGCGGTGCAGGAGGCGAAGGCGGTGAGGGAGGTGCGGGCGGCGCCGGCGAGGAGCTCTGGCTTTGCCTTCCCGGACAGCTCGAGAATCCGGACTACGTCCCTCGGGATTTCCAATTCCTCTGCGACGTCAGCCTCGATTGCGTCCTTGGTGGCGTGTGTGTGTGTATCCCCGGAGCGACCTGCAAAGGAGAGGGCAGGAACGGTCCGACCTGCCAGCGGCTCTGCGACCCGACCGAGCTCAATGACTGCCCGCAAGTGAACAACATCAAGCCCTTGTGCACCGATTTGGGAGACGGCCGCGGTTTTTGCGACCCAACGACCATCATGCTCGACCAGTAGCCCGGAGCCGGCGAATTGACCGTTTACGCCGGGCGGTCCGAACACTAGACTCCCTCGAGCATGGTTACACCCCAAGAAACAGTCGACGCCCTTCGTTCGTATCTGCGCACGCACCCCGAGGAGCTCGGACGCGCCGTTCGCAGCGCACTGGGCCTCCGTTTTGGAGTCCCCCTTGCGGCCCTTCGCTGGCTCGGTCAACAGGCGGAGCGCAGCGGGAAGGTCGAGGACTTTCAGATCGACTCGGTCCCGCCGGGCCTTCGAGTCTCTGGCAATCTCGACCTGATGAACACGCCTATTCGCGCCGGTGCAATCATCTTCGTGGAGCGCGTGGTGTTCAACGACGAGGAGCTCACCGTTGCGCTCCGCCTCGAAGAGGTGGAGCTCAAGCTCAATGGTGAGTCCGAGTCGCCGATTGCGGCCTTGATCAAATCTGGCGCGTTGGACCTTTCGAATCCGGGCACGCTGGTGAACTTCATGCCGGGCCGTTCTCCGGTATTGTCCGAGGCCAAAGGCAACCGGATCGTTCTCGATCTGATGCGCGATCCGAAGATTGGCAAAAACCCGCTCGTGCGGCGAGCCGTCTCCTTGCTGACTTCCTTCGTGACGCTGCACGGTCTCGAAACCGACAAGAAGCACCTCGACATCGCCTTCCGCGCGCTCCCAACGGGCTTGGGTGGTGCCGTTCGGTCCGTTCGTCAGAACGTTTTGCTGCCCGGGATGAGTCGCTTCCTTCCGCGGGCCAGGTAGCGCGCCATGCCAACATGCCGATCGTGCAAAGACGAGGTCGATGAGCTGGTTTCCGTCAAGGCAGACGGACGCCGCATCAAAGTCTGTGAAGATTGCGCCGAGCGAATCGCCGAAGACGCGGAGATCGCCGAGCTGAGCGAGACCGTGGTCCAAGACATGATGGGCTACAAGGGCCGCCGCTAGCGCCGCCGTAGCAGAGCGACTCCGCCAATCGCCGCGTACGAGGCGGACACGATCAGAAGCGCGAACTTGACTGCGGCCAAGGCAGCGGCGACTTGCGGAAACGGGGTAGGGGAGGTGAAGCGATTCACCTGGTACAAGAGGACGCCGTTTTCGAGGGCGTCGAATGCGGCTGCGAAAAACGCTGCCCATGCGGCGCGCACACTCCATATCAGTTCATCGAGGCGGCTGCCCACCCAGAGCGCGAGCGACGCGAAGAACAAGCCGTAGATCACCAAGTACACGAAGTCGACGACTAGGCTGAGTGTTGCGTACCCCAGCGCGTTCCGGCTCTTCCAGTCGAGCAAGATACGAAGCGCTTGCCGTGGCGCGCCAGCAAGCTCGAACGAAACGATGCCTTGGGGCGAGGCCTCCCCCTGGAGCGGGACGTCCACGAGCATCATCAGCCCCGTTGCGAGCGCGAGCAGGAAGCCCAGCCGGATCGTCACAGAGCCAAGAAGACGCGGCTCGATCGTTTGGAGAGGATGAGCCACCAGCGCTCAGCTGCCTGGAGTCGACTCGTCGCCCGAAGGGGCTGATTCTGACTCGGGCGCGTGCGGCACCGAGCGATTGCGGAGGGCCTCGAGCTCTTCTTGGGCAAACTCGAGCTCGAGCTCGGCGCGGCTACGCGCGGACACGGCGCGTGCGACCGCGTCTTGAAGCTCTTCGGTCTTCGACGCCTCGGCGCTCAGCCGTGCGTCGAGCGCAGCGATTTCACCTTGCAGCTCCAACCTCCGCTCAGCTTCGCGATCGAGCTTGCGCTCGAGACGCTCACCCCTTTCTTCCTCCGCGACCAGCGCCTGCTTGATCGAGGCGAGCTTCTGGTTCGATGCTGCAAGCGTTCGTTCGGTCGCCGAGAGGTCTCGTTCGGTTTCCGCGAGGTGCTGCTCGATAGTGGCCTTCTCTTGCCGGTTCTGGGCGAGCTGTTCGCGGGTCCGCGCGAGACGTCGCTCCTGGTCTTTGAGCTGCGTCTTCAGGGCAGCGACCTTGCCGTCCGTGCGCGCGAGGCGCTTGGCCAGCTCCGTTCGCGTCAGCCTGCTTTGCTCGTAGCGGAGCTCCAGCTGTTCGGCGATCTCACGCGTGTCTGCGAGATCCCGGCGAAGGTCGGAGGCGGTCAGCTTTGCCTGCTGCGCAACTTCGCGCTGGGTTTCCGCTTTCTGATAGAAAACGGTCACGGCCGCGCCCGACGCCCCGAGCAGGGCGAGCGCCATCGGAATCGTCCAACGCAAGATGGTCTTGACCCGCTCGCGTCGCTCTTCGGGAAGCGATAGGGCGGAGAGCTCTTCGGCAAACTCCTCGGCCGTGGGCCGCTCGGTCGCATCCGGGCTCAGCCAACGATTGAAGAAAGGTCCGAGGTACTTGAGCCCTTTGCGGCTCGGCGCACAGGGGGTCTCCTTCGCTCGGTATTCGATGAACGTTTCGACTGCACCTGCAGCAACATCCTCTTGTGTCTCGGGCTCGAGAGCGTTTCGGAGCGAGAGAGCCAGCGCGAAGACGTCCGCTTTGTTGCTGACCGCCGGCTTGCTTTCGACCGACGCGAACTGCGCGGCTACCTCGGGCGCGAAGTAGGTCGGCGTTCCAGCCACTACCATCTCCGCTTCGGTCGCGGCGACACCGAGATCGAGAAGCACGGGCGTGACTTCCTCTTGGCCGAAACCGGGAATCCGTGCGAGGAAGATGTTTTCCGGCTTCACGTCTTGGTGACGCACACCTGCAGCGTGCATCGCGCCGAGCGCACGGGCGAGCGGCCGAAAGATCGAGAGCGCCTCGGCGCGACTCAGCGGTTCGCGTTGCAGGCGCGACTCGAGGGTCTCGCCGTCGTACCAGGGCATGACGAACCAAAGCCGCTCCTCGAACCAGCCGTGGTCTTTGAACTGCACGATCGATGGGTGGAACACCGAGGCGATGAGGCGGAGCTCCCGAAGCGCTGATTGCTTGGCCGACTTCGAGTGCGCCGGGTGGTGCAACAGCTTCAGTGCGACGACGTGGCCCGGCACTTCGGTGTCTTTGGCTCGATACACGTCGCCAAACGCGCCGAGTCCTACCCGCGCCTCGATGGAGTATCGACCGCCGACAATCGTTCCGTTGGGCAGAGGCTCGACGCTTTCGTTCTCTTCACCCCGCGTTCTGGGCGCCGCTTCGAGAGCGAATGCTTCGATGATGATACGGCCAAAGCGACCGGCGTCGCAGATGCCGTGCTCGTCGAGAATGAGCTGTGCCTGTGCCATCGCGGCATCGAGGTTCGCTTCTATCTCTTTTGACGTCTTGCCATACACGAACGCCAGCTCTTCGATGCTGAGCTCACGCGCATGGCGGAGCTCCAGAAGCTCCGAATCTTCGGCGCTGAGGTCGAAGCGCAGGCCGTTGAGTGGGCTGGCCGAGTGATGCGCGGATGGAAGGGCGCGCCAAGGCAGTCCTTCGAGGACTTCTTTGCGAGGAGCGTCTTGGGGGCGGCTCTGGTCGTGCACGTATCCGCGTGCGGCTCGGTACAGTCGGGCACGAACACCGGGCTCCTGGAGGAGCTCATCGCTCTCGGTCTTGGCGACGTAGGCGCGAAGCTTGGTGAGGTACTGATCGGCCCGTTCGGTGGACCCGGTTCGAATGGCGAGGTACTGACGCAGCCCTTCGGCGTAGTAGCGGAAGGCACGACCATGCAGAATGTCGACAAGTGTCTGCGGTTCGCCGCTGGAAAGCGCAATCGACGCGGCCGCTCGAGTCAGCGCCGCGCCGCCTTTTCCGACCGGTCTCAGTTGATTCAGAAGAAAAGGGACGGTGCCCGGGTTACCCATTGCCTGCCTCTGTACGAAGTGGGGAACTGTAAGGATGAGTCACCCATGCGGGGGTCCTCAACAAAACGGCAAGGCCGAGCCTCCGCCGGGCCAGTGCGAAACTTGCGTTGCGCCCCGTTCCGCTCCAAGGTGTTCGAGTCGTGGTACATTTGCGCCTGGGGTTATTGCCTGTCCTCGGCTGTCTAGTCTTTTGCGGCTGCACACCGAAGCAGGATCCTGTCACAGCTCCCATGGGGAGCGATGCCAAACCCGCGTCGCCTTCGGCTCGCAGGGGGGACCCTCAGCCTGCGGCGCTCGAGGCTCCTGTGGCGTTCTGGAAGGACGGCAAGACCGAGGGCGAGGTCGATGCCGCCAAGGCGGACGAAGAAGGTCAGCTTCTGCTGAACCTGGGCGAAGACTGGACACCCTACATTCTCACGGAGGCTTCTTCCGCCGACGAGGAGCCCAAGCCCAGCGAATACCGTGCGACCTACTTAGCCCTGGCGCGCGGCGAGTTTCCAGACGACCGCCACGGGTATCGCGCCAAGAAGGACGAGTACTTGGAGCTTTACGGCATCTTGCCGACCGTGACCTTGATGAGGCAGCGCTTCGCCGAGGTCCGCGCGCTCGAATGCGCGGAGCAGCTCGACCTGGTGCCGCTTCAGGAGTTCCAGGGGTTTTTGGCATATGAGAAGGGCCGCCGCCCCGCGCGTCGCCTTGCTCGCTACCAGCTGCTGAAGCCGAAGATGGCCGCGCTCGTCGAGCGTGCCCAGGTCGAAAGCCTCGATCAGGTCACTCGCGCTCAAACCGCGGACCAGGACGAATGGGAGAAGGTCGAGGAGTACAGAACGCTTGCTCCCCAGATTGAGGCGATCATCGCTGCCCAGGCTCGACTCGAGTGCGAAGGCTTTTTCGAAGGTCGCGGCCAGCACACCCCCGGTCTATTCGATTGGCGCACCCACGAGGCGCTCGCCGAGTTCGAGCGTCGGCATCGCGTCTACGGTTGGGGCTTCATCGGCAAAGACACCCTGGCTGTCTTGCGAGAGACCCCGCAGGAGACGGAGCGGGAAGCCGTGATCCGTGTGTTGACCGAACGAGCGATGCATGCCGCCGAGGTGATCGAAGACGGCAGCACCTCGTTTCTGAGCAACGGTGAGCCGCGAACCTACGAGGCCGAGGACGGCCGTGAGCTGCAGATTCCAAACTTCGAAGCAGAGCTTCGCGAGCGCGTCATCGAGGCGTTCGGGCTCCAGACGCCCGAGTCGACGTATGCTTGGCTGCAGTCGCTAGGTGAAATCCCTGCCGAAAACATCGTCGCGATCCAAGGCATCGAGCGGCCCCCGTACTACAGCGATGCCATGGACCTGAGCGTTTCAATCGATCGGGGTGACGTCTGGTACGAATTCCCCTTCGACGAGGAGGGCAAGGGACGCTCCCAGCCGGTCAACCGCCGGCCGCGACTCACGATTCAGGTCAACTACAACGGTCAGAAGATCCCGCTCGCGCGTTTTGGTACCACCGTTGGCGGTTGGCGCAGCGATTACATCGATGGGGTCGTGATGTTGAAGTACAAGGGTTCGCCGGTCGGCAAGCGCGCATGGAGCGTCATCTCCGCCGCGCCGGTTTGGGTGCCGCCTGAAAGCACGCCGCCGCGCACGATGGTCACGAAGCGACGCAAGCGGGGCGAAGATTATTTCGAGGTCGACTATCATACGACGGGCCCGAGCTACGCGTCCGCGTACGGCTTGGTGGCCGCATACCACCGCAAGTACTATCGCGGCGCCGACGGGACGATCCAGCTCGGAGGGGACGAGGGCATTCGAACGCACGGCTCGGTCGACTACATGAGCATCATGCGTCGTCACTCGCACGGCTGTCACCGCATGCACAACCACATCGCTGTTCGCTTGATGTCGTTCGTCCTCGAGCACCGCCCGCATCAGCGCTTGGGCCAGGAGCCGATGAACTATCGACGCGAATTCGAATTCGAAGACGAAACGTACCTCATGGAGTTCGACAAGGGCGGCTACGAGTTCGTCCTCGATGAGCCCTTGTATGTCGAAGTCCTTCCAGGTCGAGTTCGCGGCCAAGTCAAAGAGCCGATTGAGGTCGCCCTTCCGCGCTACGATCGCGATGCCGGCGCGTACGTGATGCCTGACGGCGCATGGGTGAGCGTCGACCGCTTCGGCAACTTGACTCCTCGAGTGAAGCCATTCGATTTCGACGCGCCTCTCGAAGCGCCGACGCTCTTGCCTGACTCCAACGACCCGATGGATCCCATGGGACCGTTGCCGGCGACGACTGCGGACCTTGCTCCGGCAAGCTCCGAAGCGGGCATGCCCTCGACCGCGCCAGCGGCGATCCCCATGAACACCGCAACGGTCCCCGTCACCTCCGCGCCCTGAAATCAAAACGCTATTTTGATTCTGCGGCCTCCTGTGGATGATTTGGGCGCAATGCGCTTTGCTTGTGGAAAAAGAAACATCTTTTCCACAGGCGAATTTCGTTGATCTGGACCGGCGGATCGGTGACAAGAGGGATCGGAAGATCGCGACAGCGAGCTCGGACGTTCTTTGAATCAACCCATCTGACGACAGCAACGCAAGTTGCTGTTTCTCACTCTCACGGGGCGAGGGGCGAGGCCGAAAGGTCGCGCAGTCGGAAGGCGTCGAGAACGCCGAACGTGTCCGTGGGTCGTGAGTATTGCAAAAGCCGTTGGTCTGATGCGTGGGTTAGAGTCGAGCGAGAGCTTGACGATGGCTGGCGACGCGAAGGGCAACGGTGGAAGGCGCGCTAGAATCGGGGCACCGCTTGGTTTCACCATCGGGTGGGCGCGAAGATTCTTGACGAGCCGTCGGAGGTGCCTGGCACTAGGGCTGACCGATGGTCGTGACGGCGCGTCAGCGGTTCGGTGCTCGTCCGTTTCGGCGGAACGAGGGCCCGCCAAAGCGAGCGCGACGGGGTGACACCGTCGCCTCACCGTCTACAAGCCGGTTCGGAACCGGTGACGGTAATCTCACGAGGTTCGGGTGCCCATCTTTGAAAACCAAAACTCTGGATTGCACGCGTCGGCCTGAACATGCTGCGCACCAGCCCCGCACCGAGAGCGAAAGCTCCGGCGGTGGCGTAGTGCGGCATGAGCCATCGGATCCGCCAGAAGCGCTTCCCCATACGCGCCCTTGGATAGCCGAAAACCAAGGGTTCAGGTACGGCGAGAGTCGTCGCGGAGTCCAATCACGATGGTTTGCTAAACCCAAACCGTTGCTGGGACTCTGTCCAAACGAAGAGCATAGGGCGACCTATGCGAGTCTTTGGTATCTCGAAACATTCGTGTCGAGAGGTACGACGTCAGCGCACGGGACGTGTCGGTCAAAGCTCCTCCAGTGAGTCCAACAGCTCATGCGGGGGGTTAGCAGGCTTCCCGACGGGGAACGCATCGCGCCGAAACGTGTCGCGCAAAGCAGGAAGGGCTTAATAGGCCCACCATCGAGCCTCGCGCTCGAAGTCCAGACAAAGTCGGTCGTGGTGCGTGCGACGTATACGCATGCACCAAGCCCAGCGACGAGTTTCTCGTCGCGAGGTTAGCGAGCTTCCAAAAGGGGCGATCCGTGCCGGGTCGCCCCTTTCTTAATCGGGCGCCCGCGATTGGGGCGTGATTCCCGGTGCTTGCAGCATTCGGGGGCAGCTACCGATTTTCGCTCGTTGACCTGACGTTGACGTGAGGCGGTGAGGCAGGCCGCAGGGCCTTAACGATTCGAAGCTGCGCCCGCTGCCCAAGGTGGGCGTACTGATGTGTGCTCTTGGCCGACTTGTGCCCGAGCTGCGCCTGAATCGTCTTGATGGAGTGACCTCCGGTCGCGGCTTGGCTGGCCACCGAATGCCTGCCGACCTGGTGGTGGCCGATTTCCCGGAGGCCCAGGGCTCGTTGCACGATTCGCAAGGGCCTCGCGTGGGAGTAGATGCGCGTGGGGAAGGTCCCGTCCTTGCTGAACAGGAACTCCGGGCCCGCGTACCCTTGCTGGATGTGCCAACGAATGGCGTCGACCAGGTCCTCGGTGAGGGCGAGGGTCAGCACCTTGTTGTTCTTGCGCGGCCCAAGCATGGCGGGCCGTTCTTTGTTGCCCCGTTGCACCGCCCGATAGACGATGAGCTGCGGGGGAATGTTCCGGATTCGATCTCGCGCGATCGCATAGACTTCGCCCGTGCGAAGACCAAGCCGGGTCGTCAGGTAGAAGAACGCGTACCATTGGGGGAACATGTCGAACATGCCTCGGAGCAGCCGGTCTCGCTCCTCTTCCGCATACCAGTCGATGGCCGGTTCCGGTGCACTCTCCATCGGCACGTAGGGCACCGATTTCAAGTGCCCTCGTTTTCACATGAACCGGAGCACCGCCCGCACGATCTTGAGGCGGTTGTTGATCGACTCCGGTCCGAGGTGTGTTGGCAAGCCTGCCTTGAGCTCGTCGATCACCGAGGTGTCGACTTGCTCGATGTACAGGCGCCCGATCTGCGACTCGAGCTCGCGCCAGAAGCGCGTGCAGTTGTCTCGGCTGCCAGGCTTCATCGTGGTGGCGGACAGGCACATCCTGAACGCGTCCTTCATGAGAAAGCGCTTTGCCCAGAGATGAGCTCTTCGCGTTGTCGTCGTTCGGCTTCCCGCGCTTCGGCCTTGGTTTGCAAACCAGCTTTGCGCCGGCGTCCGTGGCCTTCGATCGTGAAGTCGCATTGCCATGACTTGTCTAGTCTTCTAACGGCGATGCATTCAGTTCCCTTCTGAGAGGAGCTTCCGCATCGCCATGTCCGGATTCGTCAGGAAGAGGTCCAACATATCCCGACGGAATCTGCGCAAGCGCGGCCGGCCGCAGACCGGAATTTGGCCTCCCGAGACGAGGGTTCGTAGATGCGGGATCGACCAACCGGTGTAGGTGGCCGCCTGCGTGTAAGTCAGCCAGGTGGCGACATGCGTGCTGTGACTCGTACCTGCCATTCCCTGTTATCGGTTTTGCCCCCTGAAAAGTTGCACGGACGGAACACTTTTCTTGGTGCAATCGGGCGCGTCGGTTTCTTCGCACCAACACGTCAGACGTTCTGGCGTGCGCTGTCGCAGCCTGTCGTTCTAGTTTGACGCACTCTGTCTAACTTGGTCGATTGCCGGCGAAGCTCGGCGAACTTCGTTCCATGCTGTTCGAGTAGGACAGGTTTGGACAGTCTTCGCCCGCGGCCGCCGCATTGTGACGAGATGTGCCCATATTGGTCGGCGTTGGACACTCGTTGCCGCTTTGTGTCCTCATGTTTTTCAGGCAAGGTGGAGTCTTGTCTAACAAGGCTGGGGGCGCTGGGCGCGACGTCTTCGACGTTCGCGCTGCCGCACCTGGTTGACGCGCGCAACGCCTTCGGCTTATTCGCGCGCGCGGAGTGAGATCGGCCCTCGACAAGCGTGGAGCGCGGCTCACTATCTACCGGTGCAGGGGCTTGCTCAAGAAGGCCCTGACCGAGCACAAGGCCCGGTACACGGCCGGGAACCTCGAGGGCCTGTATCGACAGGAGGACGCCGAGCTTGCGGTCGAGGTAGGCGAACTGCTTCAACAAGGCAATGTGAGGGCCAAGGGCAACAAGACCCATCACCTGGTCATCTCGTTTCACGCAGAGGACCGGCGCCTGACGCCGGCGGAGCTCGAGGATGTCGTTTCCCGGGCAGTGGGGGCGGCAGGGCTCGGAGAGCACCAATACACCGTGGCGCGTCATAGCGAGCAGGAGCACGAGCATCTTCATGTGGCGGTGAACAAGATCCATCTGGACACGCTGAAGATCCATCACCCGTACCAGGCCATCCGTGCGTTTCAGGCCCTTGCGACCGCGCTCGAAGAGGAGCTTGGCCTCCGCAGGGTGGACCGGACGGTAGGTCGTTCCCGGAGCCACCAGCCCCGCGACTTCCAGGCGCACCGGGGCATCGAGAGTTTCGCCCGTTGGGCACGGAGGAACACGGTGCTCGAGGCTAAGCGGCTCCTTGATGTGGGTTTCGCCCGTTGGGCACGGAGGAACATCGGCGAAGCCAAGTCGCTTGACCGCATCGGGTCGTGGAGGCTCTCCATGAGGAGCTGAAGCGTTTCGGAGTCCGCATGGCGCGGCGCGGGAACGGGCTAGCGATTATGGACGCGACCAGGCCCAATCTGGTGTGCAAAGCATCGGCGTTGGGGCCCCGATGGTCCAAGGAGCGGCTCTGCGAGCGATACGGCGATTTCGTCCCGGGCCCAGACCAAGTGAAGACCTACGAGAAACGGCCGCTTGAACGACTGCTCGATGACCGGCTTTGGCGCGAGTACCAGGATGCACTCGGCGCCGCACGCATTCACCGCAACGAGCTCCGCGAGGCGATGTTGGGAGGAGACGCCCTGTGTACGCAAACCTGACGCGGAGGGACGCAGGAAATGCAGCGCTGACCTCGTGGTTTTCGTGCGCGGCTCGGGCAGGACGCGGATCGGACAAGGCAAGCCGCGCCCCTCGGACTGGGCCGCTTCTTGCTGGTTCCGCTTCAGAGGTAGCCCCGACAATGGGTTCCTTCGGGGCGTGCGGCTAGGCAGGATGACCAGCCGGTACCCATCCAAAGGAGAGACGTATGAGATCGCATCGCTTCTTTTTCGTGATCGCGGCGGGCCGAATGGCCGCTGCTTGCGGAGACGACGATGGCCTCCCAGCACTGACGGTTACCACGATTTCGCTCCCCGGCGGGACGGAAGGTGTGCCTTACTCCGCGACGCTCGAGGCTTCTGACGGCATCCGGCCCTACACCTGGAGCCTTGCCTCCGGCGACCTCCCGGCCGGCCTTGCGCTCGACGAGGCGGGGATCGTTTCCGGCACGCCTACGACGTCGGGAAGCTCGAGCTTCACGGTCCAGGTCACCGACGAATCTCTGCCGCAGCAGACCGCATTCCAGGGGCTCGGCATCTCGGTGAACTAGGCGGAGGGCAGCCTCGTCGCGGCCTCTTAGCCCATCGGGATCAAGCTGAGAGCCGAATCGCGCGGAGCTAGATGTGATGTCGCGTAGAGCGCGAAGCTGAAAGGGCGCTTACATCGACTATCAGTCCAACGGAACAAATCGACAGAGTGCTCGCGAAACACCAGAGTGTCGCGGAGCTCGTCGAAAACCGATGGATTCACCTGTTCGCATGGGTCGACGAGGGCAAGTCCTTCCTGCGATATTCCGGAGGCGCCTGGGTGCCGGCCGCGGGTTGACAGAGCTCCGGGCGTTCGGGGCATCTGCGTTGGCGCCGCTCAGCGCCGACCCCTGGCGGCCAGACGGAAGGCATAGAGTGCGCAGGCGAATGTCAGCATGGCGCCGAAACCAGACACGCCACGACCTATCTTCACGTTCATCTCATGCGACAGGAAAAACAGTCCGCCCGAGAAGCTCTCTGCCGGCGCGAACAAGGACGCCCAGACACCGAGCGCACAGAATATCGATAGCAGCGCGCTAGCGAGCAGATCCAAGAGCCGTTCGTGCGCTTGCAGGAAGACCATGCAGCCGCCCAACAGGAACACGCCACCGGCGGCCGCCAACACCCATCGAGGGGCATGAATGCTGTCGGGCGGCGCATGCACGATATCGAATGCGATCATGATCGGCCAAAGCCCAATCAGCAGCGCCGCAGCGCCGATCAGGGCATAGCTCCTGGTCTTGCGGGGTTCAGTCATGCGTGTGGCGCTCGCACCCTACCTCGGAAGAGCGCAGGTGGGATCCACGAAATCTCATCGAAGAACAGCGGCAGGAACGCGAAGCCAAGCACAGGGAACAACAGCACGGGAGCGCCATGCCGACAGCATGGACGTGGAACCCGACGTTGCAGACGGCGTCGACGGCCGCCGCTTTCAGCGTTGTGAAGGGTCGCTCTTGTGACGCATTTTCCAAGGCCTCGCCCAAGGAGGCCCGATGTCCCGTTGTCACTCCTCTATCGCCATCGCGGCGCTCGCCGTCACCGTCGAAGGGGGCATCGACTACAGGCCGAGCTCAGGTGGTGGCGGCAAGCAGATGATGCTCATCGTCGCAAGGTTCGTACGAGTCGGACGGGGCACCAGGCCGCGTGAGTCGTTCCTCGCGAAAAAAGAGGGCGGAATCGCCCGGGCCTCGCCCCGTTCAGCGCAACGTCGGCCGGATCCCTTTTGCCTTCCGATCGCTATTCCAAGGACCGGGCTTTGGGGTAATCTATCCGGGTCAGGTGGCCAAAACCAGATCGGTGTCCGGAAGAGGAGGATTCGATGAAAGCAGTTGGTCGCGCGGCTTTCGCATTGGTGGCCGCAGTTGCGTGGGCCGGATGCGGTGGGGATGCTGGGACTGGGGCGGGCGGAACGGGCGGGAGCGTTCCGATCAGCTTCGACGCCGACAACGCGCTAGCCGCGTCGAGCGGCAATGCGATCGCCATTGCGGTGGCGGCAGAGCTCGGCGGGCTCGTGGGAAGTGCCATTGGCACGTTGGCGGAAACGCCGCCGCCCGGAAACCTGGGCGTGACGAGGAAGGCAGACATAAGCCTGACGTGCCCTGGCGGAGGCGGAGCCAGGCTGAGCTACAACACGGTCGCGGTTGGGCAGCAGGCCACCGTCACCTTCACCGGTTGTTTGGGATCGGTCTTATCGGGTCAAGCGATCGATGGCACGATCGCCATCGAGATCGAAGCGGTGACCCCTTCGATCATCGGTGCGTTCCCAAGTGAAGGCATCGCCACGGTAAACCTGACCGCCGGCAGCGACATCACGATCACGGGGTCGTTCAAAGTGCTCGCGTCCATCAACGGGATCCTGGTCGACCTTTCGTTTGGCGACCAGCTCAGCACCGACACCCTGACCATCACGAGAAGCACCGCGAACGGTCCCCAAACGATCGAGTTTGCTTGCTTCAAGATTCGCCAGGTGATTTCCATTCTCACGGGCACCATCGACGGCGCCTTCGAACCAGTCGGAGTCGCGCGAATCAACGGCAATCAGATTTTCACGTTGAATGACTACGTTTCAGCGCCGCCAAGCGTCACGATCACGGGCGGGGTCGCCACTTCCGGCGGCGCGGACATGTCGAGCGGGGACGCAACGGTGGGCTTCACGATTATCAACCTCCCGTACTGCATTCCGTTCGGCAACACACCCGCCGGAGACAACTCCTTCATCTCGAATGAGTTCAGGGGGGCGGCGTGCGTCAAGGTGACCGGCCAGGACGGCAGCGGAAACCCGATCGACTACGAGACCACGTGGGCGAAGCTCCTCAATGCCGACTTCAGTCCGGGCGGCGCTACCTGCGACACCACCACCGAGGCCGTCGCCGGACCGGAGACCTGTGATCTTCAAGGCACGGATCGACTTCCCATCGCCGACACCTACGTTACCGGCACCGGTCCGGAGCCGGATCGAATGCTGGCCAATACGAACTTCGGAAACCAATCAAATCTTCTGTGCCGGTCGACATCCAACCTCGGGTTCACTCGCAAAATCTACATGGTGTTTGATCTCAGCGATCGCCCGGCGAACGTGCAGAGCGCGACCCTCGTTCTCACGCTAGAGCGGCATGTTCTTGGGCCGACACCAGAGCAGTCGGGACCCCAGCCTTTCAACTTCTACGGCATCACCGATGACGACGATTGGGATCCGGACTCGCTTGCCGAGGACGAAATCACGTGGAACAACGCGCCGCGGAACTTGAACGCCTCGCTGATCCCGTTCGATCAGAGCGCTGGCGTCCCTCTGTTGATCGCCGGATACGACTTCATGCTGGGAGGGGCCTATGATCAGGACAGCAATGGAATCGATGACGACGGGACCCGATACGCCTTCGACCTGACCGACTACGTCACGGAGCGAATCGCGAGCGACGCGGATGGGAAGATCACGATCCTCGTCGCACACGACAACCCGACCAACGCAAACCTCAATACCTCCACGTTCTTCTCGAAAGAGCACGTCGGCGACGAGTGCAGTCGCCCATTCCTGCGACTCGAGTAGCTCGAGTCATCGTCGGCCATCGGGTTTGCATTCACGATCGTGTCAGGTTTTTCCGCTGGCCGCTTCGACCCGCTCCGTCATGCATCGCGTGACCGCTTGGACGACTGCAAACATACCTTTCCGGGCGCCGACCTCGGTCAGATCTTCCCTATCCGCGCTCCTTGGCCGCCTCGATGTTACTGCGCGTCGATTTGCTCGAGACGCTTCCTGTGGCGCTCCTTCTCGCGCTCCTTGGCCGCCTCGATGTTCTTGATTTGTTTTTGATGGGCCTCGACCATCCGCTGCCGGCGTGCCTCGATCTGCTTCATCTGCGCTTCGTGGCGCTTGTCTTCTTGCTCCTGTAGGCGCTCTTTGCGTGCGGCCTTGTCCGCTTCCGCTTTGGCCTTACTCCCGGCCTTGGCCGCCTCGGCTTTGGCTTTCTGTGCATTGTCCTCCGAAGCGCGCGCTTCGGCTTCCACCCTGTCGGCCTGCTTGCGGGCTACCGCATCGGACTTTCCTTTGTCCTTCACCTCTTTGGCCTTGTCCTCGGCCTTTTCGACCTTGTTCTCCGCCTTCTTGGCTTGCTTCTCGGTGTCCGCTGCCTTCTTGTCCGCCTTTTGGGCCGCGCGTTCGGCCTGCTTCGCGCCTTGAGCATCCGCGACCGAAAGGTTGAATGTCGATGCGCCGACCATGAGGGCGAGCGCGAACACGACTGCCGTAACCAGCTTCATTTCGTATCTCCTTGCTGTCCGGGGCATAATCGTCGCCCCTTTTTTCTCATCGACGGTAGACCCGAAACACTTTCCATCCAAGCCGGCGATGTCGGCGGCGGCCTACCGGCGACCGCGTTCCACAGGCGCTGCTTCGCCTCGATGCTCAGCTTCCACATCCTCGCGGACCTCGTCTTCCCTGCGGACCTCTTCGCGGACTTCGTGCCGAATGACCGGCGCGCGTCTTTCGCCCATGTAGTAGGGGTCGCTCGATCCCTCGACCACTTCCTCGGAATCCTCGTTGGGCTGTGCGGGCTCGGTCGGCTCGGACGGTTCCACGGGATACGTCGGCTCCGCGGCCGCCTGCTCGGACGTCGTCGAACGACCGCATGCGGCGGTGCTCAGCAGCAACAGCCCGGTGATAATGGACATCCTGCTCATCCGTAGCCCCCTGTTCGGTATGTTCGAGTACGACCCCTTGCGAGCGTCGAGCTCACGGGCGGGAACGAAGTTATTCACGGCAAGGCCTCGGCTTCGAACGGGCGCGGCACCAATTCGACTCGGCTGGGCGACTAGGCTCCGCGCGTGATCGCACGAAAGTGGGCCTCCGAGGCTCCGCGCGGGACGCATAGGCGCTGGTATTGGTCATGGGACGCAGTCCGGCAAGCCGAAGTAGCGACTCTCCCGAGGTGGCTCGGCACTGAGCCGAAGGCGTTGGTAGCGACGAACGCCCTGCGCGTGGGCTCTCTCAGAGGCGGGTCGGGGCGGGCTTGCTCAGCCGTTGGCTTGGGCTGAACATGTCGTAGATGTCCATCAGCTGCATGCGGGTGGCTTCTAGTCTATTGAGCATGATCGCCGAGAAGCGTTTCATCAGCTCGTATCCGAGACCCGGGTCGCGCTCGATTCTTTCCCGCAGGCGACGAGCGTCGAGAGCGATGGCCTTCGTCTCCCGGACGGCGCGTGCGCTGTAGTACCACTCGTGCGGTGGGAACAGCCATGACCAGCCCAGCACCTCGCCCGGGCCGACTCTCTCGAGTCCGGGCAGCACGTGTTCCACCGATCCGACGTACTCTTTCGCGGTCGAGTTCGACACCGACATGTGCGAGGGCGGGTTTCTGACGACCGAGGAGATCTCCATCGTCGACGGGATGTTCGAGCTCGTTAATGAACAGGGCGGCCTCGCGGGGTACTGGGTGATTCGCGGGACCATCGATGGGAGCTGAGCATTTGGCGAGGCAGAAGTCGGGGTTGTCTCTGGCGGCACCTGCATGGGCAACTGGCAAGCAACACCGAGCGAGTAGACATTTTCAGAGGCTGCGCGCGCTTCACC
Organism: uncultured delta proteobacterium; assembly: GCA_963699755.1. Classification (GTDB taxonomy): domain Bacteria; phylum Myxococcota_A; class Polyangia; order Polyangiales; family Houyiibacteriaceae; genus SG8-38. The sequence continues at coordinate 72,496 of CAVOVB010000005.1, read as the reverse complement.
CGTCGCTTTCGTTTGCCTCCTCGAAATCTATCTCCAACGACTCGGACGTTCAACACCAAGCTCGCCAGCTCAAGTGTGCGCCTCACGGCAAACTCGGGCGGCCTGTCGAGCAACTGCCGGCTGAGGGCAATCAGCTCGGAGCGCAGCACCAGGTTGCCGAGCTCACGCAGCGAAGCGATCGGGATTTCGCCACCCGCAGCAACGCGCGGCACGAGCGCCTTGGCGCAAGCACGCACCTCGGACATGGTCACGACGTCGCTTGCGCCTGCCACAACTTGTCCCGAATGGGTCTTTGAACCGCTTCCCGGGACGTCTGCTGAGGTATCTTTCCCTTAGTGAATTCGAGGAAAGCAGGGCGCCTTGCGTCCGTATAGGTTCCAGTGTCCTTTGGACGTGCAGGTTTGAGCCCTGTTCCTCACACTGAAGTGATCTCGGGGGTGAGCGTGGACGGTATTCCGAATGGCTCTCACAACTCGCAGAGCTTCGCGTCTCTGCAATAGTGTCGCGATCGCTCGAACGTATGTGGGACGCGCGCCGAACGAAGTCGGTCACTAGTTGACCCCATGAGCACGCGTCGACTAGCCGACCTGAACGAGTGTGCGCAGCCGTCGGTCGCTGGGTCGTCCACTTGCGTCGAGGACGAAGCACCGGGAGAATCGAGCGTGGTTCTAGGACAGATGGCGGGCCAAGAACCCAGGTCCTTGGCTCGAAACGCGATGCTGTGCGTGCTCTCCACAACCGTAGTGCCGTTGTCGGCGGGCTGCGGAGTGCGGGGCGGCGCCCCACCTGGGTCTCCCGGCCACGTGAGTGAAGCGAACCAAGCCTGCGCGACCCTCTTCTGCTCCACGGAGGCACAATCGGAGTCGGATCCGCGCTGTGCTCCCTCGTGCAAGTGTGGTTTCTTCGAGTTTTCAGAGCCCGAGTACGACGAACACGACGCTCATGCGCTACGCAGCTGGAGGCTCCTCAATCCGGCGTCGCTGCTCCCGGCCGATCCCTTCGTCGAACCACCCCAGGAGCGCGATGACCCTCCGGCGTACTGCGCCGCCATCCCCGTCGATGCGAGCCCAGCAGCACGCACCTACCGTCTCAAAACGTTCCCAACGGAACGAGCGGCACGCGCGGCGGGGGCTCAGGTGACCCATCGCGGCCGTTGCGGGGCCTGCTCCTCGTTTCAGGACCTCGCCACCTACATCGAACGAAGAAACCTCAACCGCGCCGGGCGCCGGTGCGGCATGCAAGGGATGTTCGGCGACAAGACGCAATTCAATTGCCTGAAGAACCTCGGCTTCACGGATGCTTGCGCCCAGATCTGGAGCTTCAACATCGAGAACACGCGCGACAAGTGCATGGGGACTTGCACTGCGACGCTCCCCACGAAGCACAAGCTGCCCGACGGGAGCTTGAACGCCTGCCTCGCTTGTGATGAAGTGAACAGCGGCCCCATCTTCAAGGCCGTCGCAGGCAGAACCCGCCGCCGTTCGGGTTTGTCGTCTGGGATCGCGCGCCCCTGCCTCGACGCACGAGGCAAACCCGCAGTCTACCCCGTCGAGCACTACTATTTCATGCTCTCTCGCCGGTGACTTCGGTCCGGCCCTGACCATCACTGCTCCCATTTGGCGACGGACAGCGCTTTGAGAAAATAGGGGTCGATGGCACGTATTTCCCTCTGATTGGCCGTTTCGACCGGGTTTGATGGTACAAGGCCCCGAGGCAGGGAGGCGACTCGTGAGCACTACAGTACTCCTCTGGTCGATCTACGTTCCGATGTTTGCGGCGCTGACGTGGGTTATGGCCCGGGAAGACCGGGCATGATCGCGGGACACTTCGCCACGGCGCTCGTGCCGTACGAGCTCACTCGAAAGGCTCACCCGGTTCCGTTTTGGTTTTTTCTGCTGGCCGCGCAGTTTCTGGACGTGCTCATGGTGACGTTCGTGACGCTCGGCATCGAAACGATGAAACCCGAGGACGCCTTCAGCGTTGCATTCAGCAGCGTAAAGACAAATATGTTCCTCAGTCATGACGTGCTCCCGGTCCTAGGCTGGGTGGCGGTCTTCGGGGTCGCCACTTGGCTCATCTGGCGAAAACCGGTCATCGCCCTTTGGTGCATGGGTCTGGTGTTGTTCCACGAGGTTTGTGACCTCGTTGTTGGCTACCCACATGACGTGATCCGAGGCGTCGGGCCAATCGGCATGGCCTTGTATGTGCAAGCACCGATCTTCGCGTTCCTGATCGAGGCTGCCATGGCAGCTGCCCTCGTGTTCTGGTTCTGCCATCGGCGCGCCAAGAGCGGACAGCCTGTCTCCACCGGAACCCGGATCGCCCTCTATGGGCTCTTGGTGGGTACGACCCTTGCCACCCTGCCCTTGGCGAACAACTCCATCAACTCGCTTCTAGGACTCTGACTTGGCGACCCCAGCCACGTTGGCAACATGCTAGCGTTAGGCCGTGATGAAGCCAGAAGCGCTCGACGCGCGTTTCTCACGGCTGTCTAATCCTCGCGCAGCCGGCGCGGGTGTTTCCCGTCGACGAAGCCCATGAACGGCGCGTGAATGCTGTAGCCGAGCATCCGTTGGATATGCTCGCTGCATTTCTTCACGGTTTCCCGTGAGAGCGACAGGCTGTAGTTTTCCTGCGTGCGGCACCATGGCGCGCAGCACTGCGCCGATACACAAAGGCGCGCGGCGTCGCTTCGGTTCGCGCCACCGCCGTGCCAAAGCGTCCCGACGAAAAGCACCACCGACCCGGCGGGCATCACGACGGGCCTGAGCTCCGCGAGGTCGGCCTCGCCCGGCATGCGGTCGTCCCAGATGCGGCTCTTCGGATCACCACGGTAGCGCCGTTCTCCTTGGTGAAGTCGTCGATGGCCCAAATCGTCGCGGCTCCGAGCGGCGGCCGCGGGCGCGGCACGCGGTAGAACGCATCGTCGGGATGCAGGGGCTGCTGCACTTCGCCGGGCAAGATGTTGATCGCCTGAAGCTGCGAGAGCAGGTAGTTGGGCTCGAAGATTCGGTCGAGACATCCGAGGATGAGCGGATGGTCGACCAGTGGATTGCACACCAGCGATTTCTCGAAGGCCGCATAGAGCCGCTGCGTCCTGAAGCCCTCGAAATTGTTGGGCCCGGAGTCGTATTCGAAGCGCGGAATCAGGTCTTCTTTGATCTCCGCAACGAGCTGGGGCGAAATCAGGCTCTCGATTCGGCACGAAATCGACGGCACCGGTCAGCGCGGATCTCGAGGTCTCGCTTCCCGTTGCGCATGGTCTGCGCCGGTGGTTGAAGATTCGCAGGACTTGCGCCTCACAAGTCTCTAGGAGGCGGCGAAACGCTCGCTTCCGCTTGGCACGTCACTTGCTTCAACCTACACAACGCAAGCGGCACTCGCTGCTCGGCGAGTGCAGCAAAGGAGTGAAGAAATGACGAGACTAGGGCTTTCACGAATGTTCATACTCTCCTTCGCGCTCGCGAGCCTAGGCTGCGCCAGCACCGAAAACGGCGGTAATGGAGGCACCGCCGGCGAGGGTGGCGCTGGCAGCGGCGGCACGGGCGGCCAGGGTGGCATCGGCGGCGCTGGGGGCCAGGGTGGCATCGGCGGCGCTGGGGGCCAGGGTGGCATCGGCGGCATCGGCGGCGCAGGAGGTCAAGCGGGCGCGAGCGGCCTCGTGGCCTACTATCCCTTCAGCGGCAATGCCCAGGACGAAAGCGGAAACGGCAATGATGGGAGCGCGGTCGGCGGAGCCGCGTTGGCTATGGATCGATTTGGGAGCGCCGACAGCGCCTATCAACTAGACGGCACAAGCGGCTACATCGAGATCCCGGACAGCGCAGACTTCAACTTCAATCAACCGCTCACGGTAACCGCCTGGATCTATCTGAATGACAACACCAGTGCGAGCATTGTCGGTCAGTGGGGACCCGGTGGTTTCGGTGGAGACGCATTCGTGCTTTCGGTGAGGAGCGGCAAGCTCAGGTTGACCCTTCCCAGGCCAGGCCTCTACGAATTGGACTCGCAAACCACTCTGACTGAGATGGAATGGCTATTCGTTGGCGTCGTGTACGACGGTGCGGACGTGAAGTTGTTCATCAACGGCACGCAGGATGCATCCGACACCTTTGCGGCCGCTCAGGTCGACTCGGACCAGCCCGTGCGGATCGGCCTCGAGGAAATCATCAGTGGCGACCCAGCCTACCTCGACGGGCTCGTAGACGATGTGCGCATCTACAATCGCGCTTTGTCAGACTCGGAGATAGACCAGCTGTATCAGCCCTGAGTTGGTGCGAAGCTCGATGTCAGGGCTGCCGGTTGGCCTCGCAAAGCCAATGGCAGCGTAACGTACACGGTGTCCGTCTCCCCATCGACCATCACCGGCGCGAGGCAGAAGTTGCTCACACGGTTGGGGCTGCCCCGCTTTTTCAACCCAGTCTCGGCCCCTATCGGTGGCTTGAGTCCGGCGGTCACCTGGAAACCGGCCAGCGTGCCACTCCCAAAAAAGAAAAGGGCCGCTCCCCGGAAGGAGCGGCCCCTCTGCGTTAGTCGCAGACGCGGCGCTACTGCGTCTGGATGGTGCGAATCGGTTGCGGATCGTCTGCATCGGGGATGATGGCCCAGAGCTCAGGGTTCAACTCCTCCGGGTCGTTGGAGGTGTTCTCGTCGACCGCGATGAGGATGCTAACCACGTCCGGGTTCACCGGCACCGGCACGGGACCGAAGTCCGCGCAGTCGTTCTCGTCATCCGGCGTGAGGTCGAAGCCGATCTGGTAGGAACCTTCCGGCAGTGGAAGCCCGTCTGCTGGCGCAGTGGTGCCGAACACGAAGCCGGGAATCAGCGTCGAACATTCCGGGTCCTCGCCGAGCGAGATATCAACCGGGTCGAGCGCCGGGTCGTTTGCGCCGTGACCGACGAAGACGAGACCGCTCCCAGCCTCGAGGCCCTCGGTGCTGTTGTCGAACACAAAGACCTTGACCGGCAGCTCGTCGTTCGTGCGGTACGCCACGACCACGAGGTCGGTCGTCTCAGTCACCTCGACGCCGTCCAGCGAGAGAAGCGGAGCGTCGCCGCCCGGCACTCCGATGCCGATGTCGTAGGTGCCGACTGGAAGCGGGATCTTGCCGGTGCTCTGCGAGTACGCCAGAGTCCCAAGGTTGGTCGCCTCTACGCCGTCCACGAAAAGGGCAACCTCGGTGCTCTCAGCGGTAGGCACTTCAGGCGCAAGGTGAACGGCGGTCACGTTGCCCGTCATCACAGGCATTCCACCCGTTCCGCCGTTGCCAGCTCCGTTATCGTCATCCGAGCATCCGCTGACCGCCAGGGCAGCCGCCGCTACGATGCTGAACCAAAACTTATTAGTAGCCTTCATATTTCCTCCTCCGACCCGTCTAAGTCATGTCTAGGTCTTGTCCAAGTTCTTGCCTGCACGGTTCTTACAGACGCGCGGCGGTGCGTCAATGCCCAGGAGCCACTTTTTTCTGAAGCTCTAGCCAAATGGCCAGAATCGCCCCGTCTCGACCTGGCCTAGACACATGGGCGCGCCGCCGTACCGCACGGCGCAGCCGCCGGCCGATGGGAGCGAAATCGTTGCTGAACGGTCGGCTGGCCTCTTAGCCCATCGGGATCAAGCAGAGAGCCGAATTGCGCGGTACTGAATATTAAGTCGCCGGAGACGCGAAGCGGAGAGGGCGTCTATATCGACTATCAGCATCTGCCGGGCGAGATGTTTGTGCTCGCCTGGGGTGAGCGGTACAGGTTGAGCGACTGACATGTCGATGCGGGGCAAGGGTGCTCTCGAGCGCCATTCGGCGAGTCCTCCGTCATCTCGATCTTGGCTCAGATCCAGTCGAGCTCGCACGTGCTCCCTGTGCGAGATTCAAGACTCGAAACAGGTTCGCGGCCTAAGTTGTTTGGATCGTTGGAATCTCACAGCTCGTGTCTGGGGCTTGGCGTTGCCGATCTGCAATCGGAAAATGGTGATCTCGCAGAGTTGGTTCTTGCCGGTTGATTTGTCACTTCACGTATCAGGCGCGGTCGGTTAGCGTCGCGGCTTGCTCGTTACTGATACCCTGAAAGGAGACAGTCTCGATGTATTCCAACATTGATAGCAAGACACACGCGCGGCACACGAGCGGAACGAATCCCCTCGGCCGCGTATTTACTCTGGTCGCGATTCTCGCGACCGTGCTGGCAACTCCGCTCACGGCCTCAGCGACGGAACCGACCTGTGAGGGTTTCTGCGGAGGGCAGAGCCCGGCGGGCTGCTTCTGCGACGACCTGTGTCTGCAGTACAATGATTGCTGCGAAGATTACGAGCTGTGGTGCGTGTGCGAGGCTTTCAGAAAGCAGGTCAGCGTCGACGGTGGCACGACCTGGTTCGACGCAGATGATGAGGCCTCCGCTCCCACGCAGGCCGTCGGGGGCGGTGCGATATACCGTTTCATCGTCACGAACTGCTTCGACGACAAGCTGTGCGTCGATACCAAGATCGACGATCCCGATCTCGGCATAGCGGATGCACTCATCCCAGGCAGCGCTGGACCGGGGATTCTGCAGCCGCTGGAAACCGTGATCGTGACGCAGGTCGACGACGGCTTCGAGAACCTCGATCAGCCCGAACGCTGCGATACGCCAGGTATCAAGAGGAACAAGGCGACCGAGACGACCACGATTGAGCCGTGCGACCCCAATGTCGCACAGTGCGATGAGGTGTCGATGGACGTGGCGTACCTCAACTGCGAGGAGGAGCCGTTCTGCGGCGACGGCATCGTCGATCCTGGGGAGACCTGTGACCCGCCCGGGAGCGTGCCCGACACACCGCCCGGAAACCAGAACGCCTGCCGTGACAACTGCACTTACTGCGGCGATGGCATCGTGAACAACGGCGAGGAGTGCGACGATCCCAACGATCCGCTCTGCAGTGACGACTGCATGCTGGTTCCGTCCTGCGGCGACGGCGTGGTTGATCCCGGCCTGGGCGAGACCTGTGACCCGCCTGGGAGCGTGCCCGACACACCGCCCGGAAACCAGAACGCTTGCAGAGACAACTGCACCTATTGTGGCGATGGGATCGTGAACGACGGTGAAGAGTGCGACGACCCCAACGATCCGCTCTGCACCGACGACTGCATGCTGGTGCCCTGCGGCCTCGAGGTGGCCAAGACCTGTGCGCTGCCACCTCCGCCATCTGCGGCGGATGCAAAGTGCGAAGGGAAGCTCAAGGAGTTCACCGTGATCTGGAATGGCGCCGGTCCCATCGACATCGCGATCGGCGACGGTCTCGTCGATAGCAGTGCGTTGTCCGCCAACCCGGGTGACGCGGTAACCTTCTTTACCGACGGCTCGACGAACGACACCATCGTCAACATTGCGGGTGTCGGTCAGTCGACCTTCCACGTCTCGTGCTCCGACAAAGACATGGACGGGGCGACGGAGACGAACGAAGACCAGGAGCAGGTCTCTCCCGTTGGACGGGACTGCGGCAAAGACCAAGGCGATGGCAAGGGCGACCCCGGTTTCATCAACCAGTGGCTGCTCGAAGGCTTCGTCGACGACAGCGGCGACGTGCTCGATTGCACCGTCGACGACGAAGGGGGCGAGACGCTCTGCGCATTCAACGCCATTCCCGCCAGCTGCGACTTCCCCGAGAAGCCGGACGTCCTGACGTTCAGGGTTGCCGGTGGTGACTGCAGCGCCAGCGACAACGACCAGAAGGCCGACAAGGTGACCTGCACAGGCGGATTCATCGATCCCGACCTACCGGTCTTGGTGTCGGTGAACGGGGATCCCGTGTTCGAGCTCCAGCCGGGCGAGACCTTCAATGTGGCGCGGTCGGGAGATCCCGAGATTGAGCTCGGTCAGAACGGCGTCGTCCAGTTCAACAAGTTCCACGCCTCGTGCTCACAGCCGCTCCAGGCAGGGGACCGATACGGTGCCAACGAGCTGCTCCTGCTCGATGGTCTCGGACTCGGATCCAACGTGACCTATGCTTACGTGGTCACCAACAACGGGCCGGCAACGGTCGACAACATCACCGTTGACGACAACCAGCTGGGCGTCATCGGCGGCATCGACTCGCTCGCGCCCGGCGACAGCCAAACCCTCATTGCGTCGGCGTTCATCTCCGAGACGACGACCAACGTGGCCACGGTCGACGGCACCGGGGCTCCCGGCGTGGTCTGTCTGGATACGAGCAACCCCGTCACCGTCGACGTGCTCCCGCCGCCGCCGTGCGACGTGGGCATCGTCCTCGACAAGCTCGAGGACGACAAAATCAAGTGGAAGCTCACGAACAACTCCGCCTTCGGCATTGCCACCTTAGAGACGTTCACGCTGGACTTCCCGTCGTCTTTGGACTTCATCAAGAAGGTCAAGCTCGACGGAGACATCTACAAGGCGGACGACAGCGACCTCGTGGTGGGGCCGTCCGTGACGATCGGTCCGAACGACTGGACCAAAGACGACATTACGAAACGTCAGCTCGACCTGGGGGAGACCCGTACCCTCGAAGTCGAGTTCAAAGGGAACGACAAGAACACAGTGCCGAGCGACTTCGATCTCGTCGTGACCTTTGCGGAGGGTTGTGAAGCGACCGCTCCGAAGGCCCGTGATGGCGATGCCACGGCAGCCTCGGGACTGGGTCTCGCATGCAGCGCAACGCGCCTCCACCAAGGAGACCGCTTGGGACTGCTGCTGTTCGTGGGGGCGCTTCTGCTCTGGTCGAAGCGCCGACGTCGAACCGTCGCTTGTCCGGACTAGAAACTAGACAGGAGCCTCGGGCCTTCCGTCGACTTGTGACGCCGGCCCCATCAACGTGAGAAGAGGCAGGCAGCTCCAAGCTGCCTGCCTCTTCTTCTTCTTCTTCTGGACAACCTCACCCTGGATAGAGCGGCTGTTGTCAATCGAGCAAGACCCACCGTGCACCGAGACCCGTTTGGTCGGTGAGAACAAGGGAATAGGGGCCCCATGAATGCCCTTGCTCGAACCGCGACTCACCCATCGATACGTGCTCTTAGTCGGGCCTATGTTGCCCGGGCACAGGATGCTGGACGAAGAGTGCGTGCAATCAAGGTTCCGTCCTCGGTCGGTCGACCGGGACAGGGAGGGGTACGCACTGCACCACGTTGAAGGGTTCGAATAGGGGACCGTCACAGAGCGGGTAGTGCGCGGAATCCCAGGCGGGTAGACGCGTGTCGAACGCCGTTTCGTTCGTCCGCATGGCCCACAGAAGCGCTGCCAGGCGGCGTGCGATGGCACAGCAGGCTTTCTTGCGCCTGACGCGAGCGGCCGGTTGTCGCCCCCATTGTTGGAGCGCACTGTCGCCTTTGCTGAGCAGAACTGAGCTCGCGGCCATGGTGAGCGCCCATCGAGCTTGGCGGTTGCCGTGTTTGGTGATCCCGCCGCGTCTGGTCGTGTTGCCGGGATGAGTGCCGCCCCGATCGCTTTGGTGCGATTCCGGTCGACGACACGCACATCGTGCCCGAGCTCGCGCAGCAAATCCGCTGTCAAGAACGCCTGTGTCGTCGCTTCCACGATGACGCGCATCGGTAAGCCCGAGCGAAAGACGCTACGCAAGTGCTCCTGTGTTTGCCGAACGTTGCCCTGCCAGATGATGTGCTTGTGGTCATCGACGACGCAGTATCGGCTCGACTTTCGACCCAGATCCAATCCACAGTATTCCATGGCCTCCGCCTCCTTGGTGGTTGTTGGTTTGCAGACTCAACAACGGTGCCATGCGGGGCAGGAGGTCGCTCTACAGCATCAAGGTTGACGACCCGACCCGGGTTGACGTCTCGCCAGATACCGTCGTCGGCCGCCAGGTCCGGTTTTGGAGACAAAGGGCCCAAGCGCTTTGCTCGACGCCAACCCGGGTGCGGTCGAGGAGGGTCGCTCGGTCGACCTCTCCGAGCTGATCGAACGGATTCTCTCCGACGTGAAAAGATTGGCGGCAGAGGTCGATTGGCTCTTGCCATACGTATAAGACTGCGAGCAACTTCAGAAGAATCGCGTCGGAAACTTTACAGCGTCAGGTCGTGGGCTCTTCGCCGGTTGTTGCTGGGGGGATACCAATGCGACCGGGCTCGACCGTAACAATCGCACCGGTGGCGAGCTCTTCCCGATAGCGACTTGGTATATCCACGCATATCGAGCCTTGCTCGCGCGCCGACATGCTCCACCGCCAGACATCTCCCGCCGATGATCGGCTTTCCGCCGGAGATCTCGGGATTGACGGTGATTCGGGCGATCAACTCTTGTTACTCAACAATGGCTAGCCTCCATCGTGCTCCAATTCGGGAACCTGCACCAGCTCTCGCGAAGCGGCGTGTCTCTGTCGCGGGATCCGCACCAGTCGCGCTACTGGTCCTTGCGTGCGTCGCCCTGTGTGGCGGGATTCGTTGGGTCGTGGTCTCCGCGCTTTCGAGGCCACTCGGTCCACGCTCGTCACATCTCGTCAGCATTCCGTTGATCGGGCTTCTGGTGTTCGGTGCCGCGGTAGGACTTCGCTCCATTGGCTCGCCTCCGCTTCCAATTGGGTCCGATGCGCTTCCGTTCGACCAAGACGCCTGGCTCGACGAGGATTCGACCCGCTGGAGGAAAGGGGACATCACACCTCGACAGAAGATGCTGGGGAGCGTTGTGCGGGACATCCTACCCGAGCGCCATCGTTCAGAGATTGAGCAGTCGCTCGACCCCTCGGTCGTTACACGCGTTCGTTAGTTTACCGCCACCCGTGCCGGCCGAGCCGCCCGTACCGGCCGCGCCACCCGAAGCGTTGGTGCCATCCCCCCAGCCCTAGGCGCCAAGCGCCAGGGCTAGGATCGACACCACAATTCCTTTGCAAACCATCGCTTGCCTCCCAGGTGAGCCCGCCCGCTCGGCGACGGGTTCGTCCCGACTCTCGAGCAGTACGAGAGCCTCGGCGAGCCTGCTCTGTTGGGGGGCGGTCAGCTTGACCCGAACGCCCAAACATCGACGATTCTGCACTCGACGGGGTTCTGAGGGAGCACACCCTTGCTGTTGCTGGCTTTCCCGGCAATGCTCTGGCTCCCGGGAGCCAACGCGCTGCCCTGATTCTGCGCGCGGCCCCACAGCGGCCATTGTTCTTGTTCGAGGAGATGACACACGTGAGCGAAAGTGAGATGCAGCAGGGGCGCGCACTCGAGGCGGCTCGGCAACGCCGCGTTGAGTTGAAAGGAGCGGTGTCAAACGTTGAAATCGCAGCTTCGTCCCCGATTGGGGGGCCAAACTGGCGCTCCAACCTGCAAACCGAGCTGGAGAACCTGCGCATCGCTCTTGAACAGCATGTGGCGGAAGTAGAAAGTCCCGAAGGCCTCCTCGCCCAGCTGACAGACGACGCACCAAGGCTGGTCAACAAGATCGATCGCGTTCGGGACGAGCATCCTGAGCTCACTCGGCAAGTTGCCGAGGCCATCGCCAGCGCCAAGGGTTCATCGGACCCCGAAGAACTGAGAAGTCAGGTTCTGGCGGTACTGGTTGCCATCGTTCGCCATCGTCAACGTGGTGCCGATCTCGTCTACGAGGGCTACGACGTGGACATCGGCGGCGGTTGACCACTCGAATCTATCGTCCTAGCTCGGAAACCAGCGCGTATCGTCAAGCCCTCGCGTCGAGCCGCGAGAGGCCCGCGGCGCGGGCCGCGCCACGTGCTGCGGCTATTTCGTGGTCGGTTGGCCGCCGATCGATCGACTCGTAGCGTGGCTTGCCGTCGCGGGCGATTTCACCGACTCGATATTGGGGCTGATATTGCCCCATCACGTTGACGTAGGTGTCCGGAGAGACTTCGTCCGCGAGCCACCGCATGATCGCTTCGGCTTCATCGGTCTGCCCAGGCATCACCAGGTGCCTCACCAGCAAGCCGCGACGCGCGGTCCCATCCGGTCCGAATCGCAAGTCGCCGACCTGGCGATGCATCTCCAGGATCGCCGCGCGCGCCACGACGGGATAGTCTTTCGCTTTGCACAGCACGCGCGCGCTCTCCCTGTGCCAGAACTTGAAGTCCGGCATGTAGATGTCGACGAGCCCTTCCAACAGTCGAAGCGATGCAAGGCTATCGTAGGCGCTGGTGTTGTAGACGATCGGGATGCGAAGGCCTCGGGGAATCGCAACGGCGAGCGCTTCGATGACTTGAGGAACGACGTGCTCGGGGGTCACGAAGTTGATGTTGTGGCAGCCTCGGCCCTGAAGCTCGAGCGCCAGGTCGGCGATCTGCTCAGCTTGCAGCTCGAAGCCCGTTTCCCGCTGACTGATGTCCCAGTTCTGGCAGAACACACAGCGTAGATTGCAGAGGCCAAAGAAGATCGTGCCGCTGCCGCGGTGGCCTCTGAGGCAGTCCTCTTCCCCGAAATGCGGAAAAGCCGAGCTCACTATTGCACGGCGCCCGGTATTGCAGACCCGACGCTCGTCCTTCAGGCGATTGATGCGACAGTTGCGTGGGCACACGCGGCATTCCTCCAGCTCTTGGAGTCCCTCGGTGACTTTGCTGTCGAGCAGGCCGTTCCGCCAAGTCTGAACGTACACGGGCTCGCAGTCCTCGATCAGGAAACGAGGATCGAGACGCGCCGTCCGGCCCAAGATCTGCCGCATGCCGTGACGCTAGCACCGCCCGGGGCATCGAGGAAACCTAGCGGAGGCAGTTGTCGCAGATGCGGACCTGCCTGCACGTCCGCCCGCAGATGCTCTTTCACTTCGCTTCCTAGAGGCCCTGCAACGGCTTCGGCCGGGACACCTTCTTGCGCGAAGCCGGTCAAGACCTCGGTCACATGCGCGGAAAGCGACTCTGCGATGATCACGTTTGCAGAGCGGAGATTTCGATCGTCTCAGCCGCGCTCTGGTGGGACTACTTGGGCCAGAAGGCGGCGAAGCTCGGGGAGCGACCCTGCGTCGAGCATGTTGAGCGCCTTCGTGCCAGTCAGCTTCTCGACGAGCTCGACGCCGGCGCTGGTGCTGGTTGCAACCCCGGCCACGACGTCAGGCCGCATCATGTCGTATCCGCGCATGACACCCATCACGGAGTAGGGGTCCGACGCACACAGGACGGTCAGCCCAACGGCGCCCTGAAGCTCCTCGAGTGCGGTGTCGCCATTGTAGGGCTCGAGAGGCGATGCGCCCGCTTCCGCTACGACCACGTCAGGCTTCGCTTCGGCGAGGAGCCCGAGCAGATCGCGCATTCGAGGCCGGAACTCCTCGTGATCCACCACCGACGAGGGCAGGCCGACGTCGACGAAGTCGAAGATGGTGTCGGCTCCCGCGTCTTGCATCGCGAGGATGTCGCGATAGCGGCCCGCGCCTGTGAGCTTCGCGCCCGCGACACGGTGCCCGGCCTTCTTGAGCTCGCGCACGATGATCCTGGCGCATGTCGTCTTCCCAGCCGACATCGAGGTTCCAATGATGAGAATTGTAGGAACCTCGTATTGCTGCGTTCTCGAGGGCGCCTTTGCGAAGTCCTGCATCCGCAGCTTTGCACCGCCCCGCGCCGCATGGCCCCGATAGGTGATACGCATCGGGGACGCGAGCATGCCAGAGACCGACGTGGTTCGACCCAGCAACCCGCCGGCGCTGAGCAGGTGCATGCGCCCATCAGCGCCCACTGCTTCCCACGACCCCACGACTTCCAAGGTTGCATGGCGAACCGCAAGCGCCCCGAGGATCGAGTCGCCGCTGACGGCATGAGCCACGCGACCACTCGTCAGCTCGACGGCCGAGAAACCGCCGCGCGCAATGGTGGCGCTTCCGATGACGTAGTCCCCAAGCTCCCATTGCTCGCGTGGAAGCGGCTGACAATCAAAACCCACACGGTCGAGGTCCGTGATCCGCGAGAGCGAGGCATGAAGGATCTTACCGGTCATCTGGACGCCTCCCGACCCGCGGAAACCACAAGCAAACCGCCAAGCAGTGCCGAGCGTTCGACCATTCTTTCATAAGACTAGGTGCTGATTCACCATCTGGGAACCGTCGCCGATGCCGATTGCATTGGGAGCGCGCAGGCGTTGCACCACGGTTACCCGAAAGGCTGTCGTTCCTCAGAACCTCGTCCGTCGCGAGATGTTCGCCACGATGATCGCGCGGGCGCTTGGCTCCACGGGCTTCCTCGCTACGGCGCACGCATTGCGTGGCCTTGGTTGCCGTGCTCGCGGGGGGCTGCGGGGACGCCGAGGGAGGGACGGACGGGGTGGGCTCGAACAAGGCTAGGTTCACGTTCGATTGCAACATCGCCGGATTCGCGGGAGCGCTCACACTCGAGGTCGAGGCCATCGGGCAATCCGGCATCACCTGGGGTCCGGGTCCCAATCCAAGCATCACCGGAGTCATAGGGACAGGTGATTACACCTTCTACACGACCGGCACCTTGAGTCTCCCCGACCGCACCTACTCGATCAACGGCGAAAACTCCTTCGCTGAGCTCTGGAGCAGGATTCCAGGAGACCGACTCACCGTCGAGTGGCGGCCGAGTGGCGACACGATGATCATCGTCTGGGATTGGTTCGGCTCTGCCACCATGTATTCCTGCGACCTTACGGGATCGAATTTTCTCTGAGCGCTGCGTCATCCAGGCTTGCCGTGATATACAGCACTTGGCGCGCAAGGCGCCCGAGGAGGACATTCGATGAGCAAGTGGCCCATGCTAGGCGCGACGATGGTCTTGGGGCTCCTGGGATGCGGCTCGGACTCGAGCTCGACCACCGGGCCCGCCCGGACCTGCGCGACGGATATCGCCGTTGGGGAGGTGCAGCCTTTCGCGGATCCTCTCGGCACGTTCAGCGAAGGCCTCACCTTTGACGGCAACGGGGCGCTGTTCGTTTCCGCGCGCCCCACGGACGCAGACGACCAGTTGCTGCGCTTTGCAGCCGATGGGTCGAGCGAGGTCGCGGCCGAGTCCGAGTCACTTCTCGGTCTGGCCAGCCATGACGATGGAATCCTGGCGGCGAGCATAGAGACGGGCGAGCTTCTCCTGATCGACCCGGAGACGGGCAGCTCGGAGGTCATTGCCAGCGAGCTTGGCGAGCCCAACTTCGTCGTCACGACACCCTGGGGCACGACCCTGGTATCCGACGACAGGATCGGCACCTCGATCATTCGAGAGGTGACGCTGGAGGGTGATGTATCGGTCTGGTCCGATGGCGTACCGACCCCGAACGGGATGGTCTTCTCGCTCGACAATCGGACGCTCTACGTCGCAGCGACATTCGACGACCCCGGTCTTTGGCGTGTCCCGGTGAGCGAGGACGGCGAAGCCGGAGCTCCAGAGAAATGGGTGACCTTCGAGGGGGGGGTCTCGACACCAGACGGGGTAGCGATCGACAGTGAAGGAAACGTCTATGTCGCTCTCAACCTCAAGAGCGAGATCGCCCAGGTGAAGCCGGACGGTACCGTGGCGATTATCGCTCAGGGCGTCGCATCCGCCGCCAGCATCGCCTTCGGCCGAGGGGAATTCGACCCTTGCTCGATCTACGCCACCAGCTTGTTTGGTGAACAACTTTCGCGCGTCGGAATCGGCATTCTAGGGACCGAGAACTAGGGACACCCCCTGGTCGCCTACATCGTGACGAGCTCGGCCAGCTGTCGGTCGTGAGCGCGGGACAAGAGAAGCTGGGCGGTCACTGCGCCGATGAGCGCAAGGAACATGTCCCACTGCGTATCCCACGGGTCGCCCTGCGTCCCAAGGAAAGCCTCGGCGGCCGAACCCGTGGCAGCAGCAACCCACCATTCAACCAGCTCGTAGAAGGCGCTAAATGCAAGGCATACACAGATGACGAGGAAGAAGAGCGACTTACCGGGGCGCAGGGGAGTCAGTCGCAGCAGAAGCTCGCGAGCTAGGCTCGCAGGAACGAATCCCTGAGCGAAGTGGCCGATGCGGTCGTAGTGATTGCGCGCCAAGCCAAAGGCGTCCTGAATCCAGAAGCCCAGGGGAAGCTCCGCGTAGGTGTAGTGCCTCCCACGATCAACACGGCTCCGTGTGCCGCTAGCAGGCTGTAGAGCAGCGGCGTGAGAGGAAAGCGGGCGAGAAGCACGAGAGCCGCCCCCGGCAGGGCGTTCGGGTAGCTGGCGCTGCGCGACACCCGCAGCGCATGCAGCGCTTCGTGCGCAGAGCAGAGAAGATTGCAGTCGACCGTGATGACCTCCGGCCCAGCAGATCAACTTAACCTCGCGAATCGCGTGATCCTAGGCCACCGTCGAGGTCTCTACGGCTTGCGCCGAGCCCCGCGAATCGTGTGAACGAGAAACCCCAGTGCCATTCCCAGAGCGACCGACACCAGGATGACCACGCTCGCAGGCGCTTGAAGAATGTCGATTCCGAGGATGCCTACTCGAACCGTACCCCAGTTCGAAAGAATGAAGGCGAGGATCACGACTACGAGAGTCACGATACCGGCGAGGCGAAGTCGATGCATCATTCCCATTGTGCAGAGATAGCGAATAGGCGGCAAGGCGACCCCGTTCATCGTACTTGCATCGACATCACCATCGCGCGCGGTGGATCGAGACGCGTGCGACCCGTTTGGGGTAGAGTTCACCCCCGGACAAGCCCAAGCGCGGATTGGAAAAACAACGATGACCGAGGACTCTGCGGTGGACAAAACTCTGAAAAACATGTTCAAGCTGTTCGACGATCCGGTCCTGGGGAAGCTGGTGAGCACCGTGATCGCGATCGTGGTCGTCATCGCCATCGTACAGGGCGTCAAGCGACTCGCCACCCGCTACATCGGCGACAAGGCCGTTCGGTACCGTGCACGCAAAGTGATTGGGTTCCTAGGGTACTTTCTGGGAGCGCTGGTCCTGCTTGCAGTCTTCAGCGACCGGCTGGGCCGGCTCAGCGTCGTCTTTGGCGTCGCCGGTGCGGGCATCGCGTTTGCGCTGCAAGAGGTCATCATGAGCGTGGCCGGATGGGCGGCCGTCTCTTTCGGCAGTTTCTATTCGGTGGGGGATCGGATCCAGCTCGGAGGTATCAAAGGCGACGTCATCGACATCGGAGTGCTCCGAACCACACTGGCGGAGTTGGGACAGTGGGTCAACGGGGATCTCTACAACGGCCGGATGGTGCGAGTGGCCAACAGCTTCGTCTTCAAAGAGCCGGTCGTGAACTATTCGGGCGACTTTCCTTTTCTATGGGACGAAATATACATTCCTATTCGATTCGGAAGTGATCTCGAAGCGGCGCGTGCGCTCCTGCAAGAAGTCGCGGACGAGATATGCGGCGAGTACGCAAAAGAGTCGGCCCGCGTGTGGGAGCGCATGCAAAAGCGCTATCCACTCGAAGACGCTGCCACCGCTCCCTCGATAACGTTCGTGTTCGATCAGAACTGGGTAACTTTCACGATTCGCTATTCCGTGCGTTTCGATAGGCGACGCTCGACGAAGCACCTCTTGAGCGCGCGCGTCCTCCAGGCCATCGATCAGACCGAACGCGCCGTGTCCTTGGCGGCCGCCGCGATCGAAGTCTTTCCAAAGACGCCTCTCGACATACGACAGCTGCCGCCGAGCAATGGATGAGCTCGTTGGCTCGGTCCGCCCAGGGACTAGCGCTGCTCGATTCGGCTCGGCTCCAGGGGCACAAATGCGGGATGCTAGGTGCTATGGGGAGGTGATCGCAGCGGCAGTTTGCCCGTTTCGCTCATGCCCGACATAACGGATCACAGAGGACTATGAGCGCAGCGCCGTCATCACCGATTCGCCTTTACGGCCCCTGGTCGGAGTCCCGTGTCCGGGAGTTCCTGACTGAGGCGCGCATCCCCATGCGGCTCGCGGCGAACACCGACTCCGGTTTTCCGGTCATCCTCTCTGTCTGGTTCGCGCGCCAAGAGGACGAGCTTGTGGCCGTGGTCCACCGGGACGCCCGCGTCGCGAAACGCTTGAAGGCAGACCCACGCTGCGCCTTCGAGGTTGCCCCCAACGAGCCTCCGTACCATGGGGTGCGGGGACAGGCGCTGGCCAGCCTCGATTCGGAAGGTGCCTCTGCGCTGCTGGAGCATCTCCTCGAACGGTACCTCGGCTCTATCGACTCGGGCCTCGGCCGCTTTCTGCTCGCACGCGCCGACGAGGAGCTCGTCGTTCGACTACGGCCCACCTGGATCGCCTCCTGGGACTACAGTCGACGCATGAAGGATGCTGTCCGGCGCTGAGGCAGGCGACTGGCGAATCCCCGGGCGAGCGGGACGTTCCCATTTCTCTGCGAGAAGTCCAAGTCATGGCCGGATACGGTCCAGATTCATGCTTTCGTGGCCCGGGCCATCAAGGAAGCGATCTGACTAATTTGCAGGCTGAATCCGCCAACTGACCCGATCTGGTGCAATCGACAAGGGTTGCGACTTCACGATTTTCTATACATGTTCAGGTTTGACGTGACCGAGCCCCCCAAACCCGGAATGCTGCCCATCCGGGCGGTCGTCGCCCTGACAGGCCTGAATCCGGACACCATCCGGGCCTGGGAGCGACGATATCGAGCCATCGAGCCTGCCAGGAGCAACGGGGGCACCCGGCAGTTCAGCGAGGATGATGTGACTCGACTGATCTGTCTCAAGGAGCTGCGGGAGCGCGGCTATGCGCTGCAGACGCTTGCCGGGCTATCGACGAATGAGCTCACTGCGATGCGCCAGAGCCAGAAGCCGCCGATTCGGCCCCCACGACCGACTCAGCCGCCGTTGTCAGCGGAACAGCAGGCCTATCTAGACGCCATCGAAAACCTGGAGATCGGAGAAGCCTTCCAGAAGCTCAAGGCAATGAGCGAAGATCTCGGCAATCTTCAACTCATCATAGCTGTGGCCATCCCGATCATGTGGGAAGTGGGTCGCCGTTGGAGCGAAGGGACGCTGGGCACTGCGCCCGAGCATTTGGTGAGGGCGCAGCTGAAGAGCCTGATGACTAGCCGTCTCGAGCAGATTCCTACGACCCCCGGGGCACGACGCCTCTTGTTCACGACCCCAGCCGGCCAGCTCCACGAGTTTGGCATTCTTGCAGGCTCGGTCCTTGCCAAGGAGGCCGGATTCGACGTGCTCTACCTAGGGCCGGATCTTCCGACCGAAGAAATCATCTGGAGCGTTGCGCGCAGCAACGCCGACATCCTGGTCTTGTCGGTGGTTCGCCACATGAGCGAGGACGAGATGATGCAGGTCGAACGGCTGGTAAACACGGTGTCGCCGAAGGTTCCCGTTTGGATCGGTTGCCCACCTGACCACCCACTCACCTCCCGCATCCCCAGAGCCACGTTCATCAGCTCGATCGAGGACTTCCAGATCGCAGCCTCCGCACTCGTCTCGGACCAGAGCGGCTGAGGCAGATCTTTCGTAGGTCGCGATCGAAGACATCGCGGGCCGCCGGTGGCCGGTCCTTCTTCAGGCTGGCCGATTGTTCCCGATGGAAACTGCTCGGTTATGCGCGGTACACAAAGAGAGCTGGCCTCAAACGTCAGGTGCGCGGGGCGCAGCCCAAGCGATCGCGGGAACGAGGCCTCCGTAGTAGAGAACATTCGGGAGCAGGCGCAGGAGGAAGCCAGCATCGGCGCCAGTCGTGAGGATGATCGCGTCGGCTGCGCCCCAGAGCGCATAGTAGACGATGACGAACCTAGTCACCCGCCGCGTCCATAGGAGTGCGCGGCTGCGGCGAGGCAGATACACCTGCGTCAAGCCGATGGACAGCAAGACGAAGAGCGCCTCGTAGACGAAGAAGAGGATGCGAGGCTCGTTCGAACCCAACTCGAAAACGGCAAGCTGTGACGCCAATGGAACGAGCAGCGTCCAAGCAGACGCTCGCATCCACGCACCCGCGCTCGCTGCAAGGGTCCCGTCTGGTTTCGCGCTCTCGATGAAGAGGAAGAACCGAAAGTCACCGATGAGAACGAAGGCCAGCGGCATCAACCAGGCTGCTGCGCCGGTCAGCGGACCGATACCAGGAACATCGTCGGTGGTCAGCCAGGCATCGAGAAGCGAAAGACTCGTGAGCGCGATGCAATACCTACGCACCGTGACGGACGGGACGGGGCCGGACAGCGCCAACAACAGCCCGAGGATCGCAGCCGCCCAGAGGAGCAGCGGGTGCTGAATGAACGAATCGTAAAACTCGGCGTAGCTCACGGCGCGCCGCGCTCGACTTTGTGGGATGCCATCGCAGCGAGATAGGCGACGATCTCGTCGATGATTCGCGCCCGGCTGGGCAAATCCGGGTTCAGTGGGGGCATTCGTGGAGCCACGCGCATGAGCGTCGGATCGTCGATCCACTTCCGCAGCCACGCGTCGGTCATGTATTCGGTAGGATTGGCCGGATAGTTGAGCTCCGGTCCGATCGCGCCCCCGTGGCCGTTGATCATGTGACACTTGGAGCAGTGCGCGATGAAGGCGTCGAACCCCGCCAGAACGGTTGCATTCGAATTCTCTGGAGGCGCCATCTCTCGGAACCGCGATCGGAATGACACGAGGTCGATTCGAACGACCTGGTAGGGCCAGCCGTAGTCGCCCTCGGTGCGGACTCGGGCATTGCCCAGGTTTTCCCAGATGACATAGAAAGGGCTGAGCGCGATCCGCCGTTTCGCGCCCTCTTCGTACTTCAGGATCGTGAAACCGGCGTCGCCTGGTCGGTCGATCGCCAGAAACGCCCGGTGATCCAAGACGCGTCGCACGGGAATCGTGGGCTCGTAGCCGTCGCGACAGCTGAACAGAATTGCTTCGTGCGTTCGCCAAGACGGCCCGTACGCTTCGTCGAGCACTCGCTCGAGCGGGAGCGCAGTGAACACCACGTTCGTGTGCTCGTAGGGCTCGAATACCTCGACGCGAACAGGCTCGATGTTCTTCGACATCTCTTCGACCGTCAGCGACTTCCCCGGCTTCGACTCGATCAGAAAATCAAGCGAGCGCGCGCTTGGGTGTTCGGCGGGAGCCGCTGCAACCTTGGCGGACTGGCTATCCGGCGCTGAACCCAGGTCGCCGCGGCTACAACCCAGGAGGCACCAGGCTCCCAACGCAATCGCGGTGAGCCTCATCCACCCTGGTCGCTGAGACATCCAAGTGCGATCTCGGTGCGCGTGACCGAGGCAGCACTTTGGGGGCCTCGACTCAGCATGCAGAGGTGCCGTGCTTCCGATTGCACGAGAACACCTCGCGCGTGGCCCGACTGCATCATCTCTCGAGCGATGTCCCGGACGAGGTCTTCCTGAATCTGGAATCGGCGCGCGTACGCGTCGACCAGGCGGGGCAGCTTACCGAGCCCAAGAATGCGATCCCCAGGGACATAGCGAATGCTGAGGTGCCCAAAGAACGGGAGGAAGTGGTGGGCGCAAATCGAGTAGAACGCGATGTCTCGGACCTCCACTGCGCCCCTCGGCTCGTCCGGGCCGACCATCCGCGTCGTTTTTAAAATCGTCGACGGGTCGATCTCGTAGCCGTTCAGCAGTTCTTTGTAGCAACGCGCGATGCGATCGTCCGCCTCGGGGCTATCGAACCAGCCCAAGGCCCGCGCGTCGTCGGTGATGTGTTCGGTCAGCCAATCTGTCAGTTTCAAGCCGTTCTCCTAAGCGAGCGTTCGAGCCAAGACCAAAGTCCGGTGCGGTCCAAGAGCGGATTCATCCAACCGGTGCTGATGCAGTAGCCCGAATCGTGGGCTGCCTGATGATGGCACGCATGCTCGTCCGGGCGCAAAGCGAGGCCCACGCGCTGAAGAAACCGCGCGAGCCTGGGAGGCTCCGACATGTGTGCCCATTTGTGAACCTGATTGGCCCAGGACCCGACGGCGGCCATCGTCCAAACGAGGGTCACTGCCGCCGCGCCGAGCTCGGACTGAACGTTGGGCGCCAAGAAGGCCAAGGCTGCTAGGAACAGGGCGGCGAAGAAGCACGGCTCACCGTTCGTCTCGATCCAGTCGTGCTCGACCATCTGCCTTGGATCGACGTGGTGCTCCCGGAATGCACGGATGAGGAGCGAGCCGACGAGCGGTGTGGACGCGTCTCCGAAGCGGTCGCAGGCCCAGTGAACGACTCCGCTCAGTAAATCGACCGCCGCGACGCCGAGGGGGAGGGCGATCAGCACGGCGAGCCACCATCCCGCGGTCACCAAGCGAGCGAGGCTCACGCCCACCCACACCGTCAGGATGATCGAAGCCAGGATCGAGGCGGCCAAGACCGCGCGGCGTGTTCGCTGCAGCATGCGTCCTGGAACTCTAGAGTCGGTCTTACTCGGACGCCATCAGGCTTGTCACCCGCGACACCATTTCAGCTGCCGGCTAGCGGCTGGCACTCGGTTCTGTCACGTACTCATCTTCGTCCTTGCCCCAGGACAGCCCGATTCCAAGACCGAGCACCGGCCCCTTCATCCCAATCCCGCCAACCGTAACGGGGGCAATGACGTACCCCGCGCGTAGGTCCAGGCCCAGCCAGAACTCTCCGCGCAGCCGCCAGTAGAGGAGCGCGCGGAGGTAGGCGCTCGAGATAAACTCATCTCGCGGGCCCACCCGGCCCCATCCGAGATCAAACATCGCGCCGGCTCCAAACCAGCGGTCCCAGTCTCCGGTGCCCCAGAGGGCACCGATGGCTCCTCCGGCAGTGCGCATTTTTAGATCGGCGGGCGTTGCGTCCTTGCGCCCAAAGCGGGCAAAGAGCTCGCCGGCAAGGTGCACGCATTTCTCCGATGGCCTCCAGATCGACCCCAAAGCAAACCCTGTGAGCGCGGCGTCCGCGTTTGGGTAGACGCGGGTGCTAGAGCTGATGTCCGCAAAGAGCCGCGGCGCTTCCCGCGTTGAAGCGGCCTGCGCTGTCGCGCCCTCGGGGCTGAAGAGCAATGCCATCGCAAGGGCCATGGCTGCCATTTCGATCCTATGTCGCGTACGCATCGCTGCCCCTCCCAGGCCGAAGCCATCTGCTCAGCGGGACCTTACCGCGGACAGGCCTCGGATGGACAGCGCTCGGTACGGCTTCTGCGCCAAGTGCCGAAGGTCCTGCTTGCAGGTTCGATCGCTCCAAACTTCTGAGAAGAGGTTCTTGCTTCCGTATCTGTGCCAAATCAACCGCTCCGGGGAATAGGGATGATCGAGGTCACGAGAAAGGTTCGCGCAAGTCTTCTCGCGGCGGAGCTCGCTGTCGAGCTCCTCCATCTTTGGGCGTTGCCCCGTGTTCGAGATGTCTTCCATGAGAAGGGGATGCAGATCGAAGATCCTTCCGATCTCTCTGATTTGGTTCGTATCGTGTAGGCCGTCGACATTGATCCAAGTGACCGGCTGGGTCTTGGCGAAGTCGGCTCTCTTCGCGCTTCTTGTAGAATCGCGCCATCGGAGGCCAAGTATCCCTCTCTCATTTGGAGGTCAAGCGTGCTCAAGTCCGCGATCAGGGCGCTGCTGCCACGGAGATAGACGAGCCGGACCTCGGGCCGGTTTCCGATGATGACTTGGCGATACGATCGCTTGAGAGCCGAGCAGGCAATGATTCCGGGTCGATGCTTGGCACGTTGGCCATCGATCCAGGCGGCCACGGCCTCGGGCCAGGGTTGGCGGTCGGCATCGGTCAAGGGAAACCCAGCATGCATCTTGGCGACATTCGACTCGGGATGAAGCGCATCGCCTTCCTCAAAGGGCCAGCCGAGTCGCGCCGCCAGCTGCTTCGCGATGGTCGTCTTGCCCGATCCCGACACCCCCATGACGACCAATATGGGCGAGCCGTCCGGGTGCGCGCGCTCTCTCTCGAGGCGATGAACGCGCGCTGCATCGGCCGCGAAAACCGAATCCGCCCGACCGATGAAGAGGCCGCTCTCGACTACTCCGACGACGCGCCCAATGCGCTCCTCGAGCCTCGTCGGATCGGCAATCGCGCCAAAGCTGCAGTCGAGAATCCGGTTGCCGCTGTCCGTCACAAAAGGCTCGCCCGATGCCGCAAGGCGCAGACGCGCGTTGGCACCAAGTGCTTCGAGCGCCGCCTAGTCCCTTGATCAAATTCAGCGTCCCGCGTTCGACCTCGTCGGCGCCGTCGATGGTGAGGTCGATCTGCCGGTGCTCGGCGAAAGAGCTGAGCGGAATGCCTGCTGTCGTCGCGCGAGCCGCCGTCTCTTCGGAGGTGGGAATCCCGATGACACGGAGGCCCTGGCGTTGGCGTTGGGCGAGAGCCTCCAGCGCAAAGGCCGCCGTCGAGCCGCTGCCGAGGCCGACCACCATGCCATCCTCGACCAGTGCCACAGCAGCTTCTGCAGCCGCGCGCTTGAGAGAGTCACGTTCCGAGTTGGATCGAGATGTCCCTTCGCTCATGACTCAGCCGTGGCGGCAGCGGCACTTCGGCGGATCGCCGCGATGGCGGTCTCGTAATCCTCGGTGCGAAAGAAACCGGCTGCATGGGTTTCATCTGATTCGACCCGCGGCCGCCCGATCGAGGAACCAGATGAGCTCGCCGATCGGTTTGATGCGTGCGGCAGGAACGTGGCTTCCGCCTGCTAGAATGGCGGCGGCGATGGCGGCCTTTGCCTCTCCAGACACGATGAAGGCTGCGTGCCGGCAGCTCTCGAGCACTGGATAGGTCATCGTGATGCGGACCTCGGGCCGGCCGTGAGGCACGGCGACGACCCAGCGCTTGCGCTCCTGCAACACCGGCTCACCCGGTATGAGCGACGCGGTATGGCCGTCGGGCCCGAGCCCGAGCAGATTGATGTCGAGAAGGGGCCTCATGGGCTCTAGCGCCGCTCCTCCATACGCTTGTTGCAGGGTTCGCTCGTAGCGCATCGCGGCCTCCTCGGGGCTGCCATCGACCCGAACCGGGAAGACGTTTTCAGGCGGCACCGGCGCCTTGTCGAGCATCGACTCGCGCGCCATCCTGTAGTTGCTGTCAGGATGGTCGTGCGGCACGAACCGTTCATCGCCCCAGTACCAGAGGACTCGCTGCCATGGGAAACGCGTCCGGAGCTCATCGGACGCAAGAACCTCGTACAGCAGCTTGGGTGTCGAGCCACCCGAGAGCGCCACCCGAAATGGGCCCTTCGACGCGAGCGCTGTGGCCGTCAACCATTCGGCGACGTGCCGCGCGAGCGCCAGTGGATCTTCGAGTATCTCGACCTTTCCGTCCATGGATCGCCTCAACTCTCTGCGCCCAGAATGAAGCGCTCCATCGCCTTTGCAAAGCCCTCGTCGTTGTAGGAATCGGTTGTCGCGGTGGCTCGCGATTTCACCTCGTCGGAGGTATTGCCCATGGCGATGCGAAAGCCCGATCGCTCGAACATGAGCACATCGTTCGGTCACAGGCTCTCGAGCTCGAGGTGACCTGCAAGCGAGGCGGCCTCCGAGCCCACGCCCTCCATCAGGCATCCGTCGCCGCAGACGGCATAGATGTCGTAGTCGAAGATCTCGAAGCCCGGCCGATTGTAGCGGCTGGCCAACCAGGTTCGCGCGATCGCCATGCCGACGCTCGTCGCGATCCCCTGACCCAGCGGACCGGTCGTGGTCTCCACCCCGGAGACCCAGTGATACTCGGGATGTCCGGGCGACTTGCTGCCGAGCTGTCGGAAATGGCGAATGTCATCCAGCGTCACCGAGGGCCGCCCGAGGCGCTCGTAGTCGGCGTTCACCGCTCGAGTCTTCGATAGATACAGCACCGACCAGAGCAGCATCGAGGCGTGGCCGTTCGAGAGCACGAAGCGGTCCCGGTCGGGCCAGATCGGGTCCTGCGGATCGAAGCGCAGGACTCGATTCCAGATCGCGTAAAGCAGAGGCGCGAGCGCCATGGGCGTGCCGGGATGTCCGGACTGCGCCTGCTGGACGGCATCGATCGAGAGCGTTCGGATCGTGTTGATCGAAAGCTGATCGAGCTCGTCCCTGGTCATCCTGGTTGTTTCGCGAGCTTTTCGACATGCCCACCGAACTGGTGGCGCATCGCCGAAAGCAGCTTGTCGGCAAAGTCCGCCTGGCCCCGGGAGCTGAAGCGCTCGTAGAGGGCCGAGGACAGCACGTGGGCAGGCACCGCCTCGTCGATAGCCGCTTTGATCGTCCAACGTCCTTCGCCGGAGTCCGAAACGCGTCCTTCGAAGGCCGAGAGCGCGGGATCCTCGAGCAGCGCGGCTGCGGAAAGGTCGAGGAGCCATGACGCGATGACGCTGCCGCGCCGCCAGAGCTCGGCGATGTCCGGCAGATCGAAGTCGTATTGGTAGTGCTCCGGGTCTCGGAGGGGAGTGGTCTCGGCGTCGACGGCGCCGGTCTTCTTCCCGATGTTGGCCGCTTTCAAGACCGCCATCCCCTCGGCGTATGCAGCCATCACGCCATACTCGATCCCGTTGTGGACCATCTTGACGAAATGACCGGCGCCGCTCGGACCGCAGTGCAAGTAGCCTTTCTCGCTCGTACCCGTTGCCTGTTCTCGTCCCGGGGTACGCGGGATGTCACCTCGTCCCGGAGCCAGGGTGACGAAGATGGGATCCAAGTGCTCCACCGTTTTCGCTTCGCCGCCGATCATCATGCAATAACCCCGCTCGAGCCCCCAGACGCCACCGCTGGTGCCGACATCGACGTAGTGAATGCCTTGCGACCCGAGCTCTTTCGCCCGGCGGATATCATCGATGTAGTAGCTGTTGCCACCGTCGATGATGATATCGCCTCGATCCAGATGAGGAACCAGATCGGCGATCGTCGCGTCGACCACGCCGGCCGGGACCATCAGCCAGACCGCGCGCGGCTTCGTGAGCTTCTTCGTGAGCTCCGCCAGGGAGGCAGCGCCGACGGCCTTCTCGCTGACCAACTCGGCAACCGCCTCTGCCGAGACGTCGTACGCCACGCATTCGTGGCCGCCCTTCAACAGGCGACGCACCATGTTGGCCCCCATCCGGCCGAGGCCGATCATTCCTAGTTGCATCTGCTAGTGCTCCCTCTTGTGCCGAAGGTACCGCCGGATCAGCGCGTTGGTCGAGCTGTCATGTTCGAGGATCGCTTCCGTCTGGCCCTCCACCTCGGGGATGATGCGCTGGGCGAGAACCTTCCCTAGCTCCACGCCCCACTGGTCGAACGAATCGATCTCCCAGATCGCGCCCTGGGCAAAGACGCTGTGCTCGTAGAGCGCGACCAACTTGCCGAGCGCGGCTGGCGTCATGCGGTCGAGCAGGATCGTGTTCGACGGGCGGTTGCCCTCGAAGACCCGGTGCGGCACGAGCCAATCCGGCGTGCCCTCGGCCTTCACCTGTTCGGCGGTCTTGCCGAAGGCGAGGGCTTCGGACTGGGCGAAGACGTTGGCGAGCAGGATGTCGTGATGCCCGCCGAGCGGGTTCAGGCTCTCGGCAAATGCGATGAAATCGCAGGGGACGAGCCGCGTGCCCTGGTGGAGTAGTTGATAGAAGGAGTGCTGGCCGTTCGTCCCGGGCTCTCCCCAGTAGATGGGTCCCGTGTCGAAGTCCACGGGCACGCCATCGAGGGTCACGCGCTTGCCGTTGCTCTCCATGGTGAGCTGCTGAAGATACGCCGGAAAGCGCTTCAGGTATTGATCGTAGGGAAGAACGGCGACCGTCTCGGCTCCAAAGAAGTTGTTGTACCAGATGGAAAGCAGCCCTAGCAGCACCGGCAGGTTGCGTTCGAAGGGTGCGGTGCGGAAATGCTCGTCCATCTCGTGGAACCCGTCGAGCATGGCGCGAAAGTTGTCCGGGCCGATGGACAGCATGGTCGAAAGGCCGATCGCCGAGTCCATCGAGTAGCGACCGCCGACCCAGTCCCAGAAGCCGAACATGTTGGCGCTGTCGATGCCGAACGCCTCTACCTCTTTGGCGTTGGTCGAGACCGCCACGAAATGCTTTGCGATGCTGGCCTTTTGACCCTTGAGGCCCGTCAGCGTCCAGTTCCGCGCCGAATGCGCGTTGGTCATCGTCTCGAGCGTCGTAAACGTCTTGGAGGCGACGATGAAGAGGGTCTGGGCTGGATCGAGCCCGTGTACCGCCTCGGCGAAATCGGTGCCGTCGACGTTCGAGACGAAGCGGAATCTGAGATTCCGATCGCTGTAGTGCTTGAGCGCCTCGTAGGCCATCACCGGCCCGAGGTCCGAGCCTCCGATGCCGATGTTGATCACGTTGTGGATGCGTTTTCCGGTGTGCCCTCTGAAGCGCCCGTCGCGCAGCCGGTTGGCGAACTCAGCCATCTTGTCGAGGACGCCGTGAACGGCGGGCACCACGTTTTCACCATGGACTTGGATCGAGGCGCCGCGCGGCGCGCGAAGCGCCACGTGGAGCACGGCGCGCTTTTCCGAAACATTGATCTCGTCGCCCCGAAACATGGCATCGATGCGCTCACGCAGGCCTGACTCCTCGGCGAGACGCAGCAAGAGCTTCAAGGTTTCTTCGGTGATTCGATTTTTCGAATAGTCGAGATAAACCCCCGCCGCCTCCGCCGTCATTCGTTCGCCGCGCTTGGGGTCTTCCGCGAAGAGATGCCGGAGATGAAGGCTCTTCGTCTCTTGGTGATGGACTTGGAGCGCGTTCCAAGCGGAGCGCTTGCGAAAGATGGGTGTGCTCATGGACTTCTCCTGCTATCGGATTTCGGTTCGCTTGGACTCGATACGGGCCATCAGGTCGTTCCAAGACTTTGCAAACGACGACGCGCCTTCGTTCTGGAGCCGGGCCGCAAGCGCATCGATGTCGACTCCCGCCTTGCCGAAGCTCGCCAGCACCGCTTCGCAATCGCCGCCATCGGCAGCGAGCATCTCGCCGACCTCGCCGTGATCGTGAAAGGCCTGAAGGGTCTTTTCCGGCATGGTATTGACCGTGAACGGGGCAGCCAGAGCTCGGACGTAAAGGATGTCGGAGGCCTTCGGGTCCTTGGTGCCGGTGCTGGCCATGAGCAGGCGCTGGGCGCGTGCCCCGGCGTTTGCAGCTCGCTGAAAGCGCGGCGAGTCCAGCAAATCCCGGTACGCTTTGTAGGTCCGGTGAGCAATCGCGACGCCAAGACGGTTGACTAGAGGCGCAGGCACGTCGCCCGCCACCGCGACATCCCAGCGGCTGACGAAGAGCGAGGCGACCGATGCGACTGCTGGATTGAGCCCAGCGGCGATGCGCCGCTCCACTCCGCGCAAATAGGCCTCGGCTGCCGCCACATACTGCTCGCGCGAGAAGAGCAAGGTGACGTTGATCGGAACGCCCGCAAAGATCGCTTCCTCGATGGCAGGCAGGCCTTCGGGTGTGCCGGGGATCTTGATGAAGAGGTTGGGCCTGCCCGCGCGGTCATGAAGGCTTTTCGCGGCCGCCAGCGTGCTCTCGGTGTCGTAGGCCAAGAGCGGGGACACCTCGAGCGAAACCCAACCGTCTACACCGTCCGTGCGTCGGAAGGTCGGCTCAAACAGGTCCGCGGCCCGGGTCACGTCATCTAGAGCCAAGCCGAAAAACAGCTCTTCTGCCGACTGTGCTGCGCACTCTTTCCGAAGGATCTCATCGTCGTAGCTCGCGCTGTTCTTGATGGCCTGGTCGAAAATCGTCGGGTTGGAGGTCAGCCCTGTGACGGCGAAATGATCGATGTAGCGCTTCAGGGTCCCGCTCTTGAGCAGGTCGCGGGTGATGTTGTCGAGCCAGAGGCTCTGGCCGAGCGAATGGAGTTTGCTGGTTGGTCTCATGACCGCTGACGCTAACTCGGCGCCGCTCCCTGTGCCATCATGACTTCCGGCTCCGTTCGGCCCTGCAAACAAGCCATGGTCCAAGACGATTCCAACCTCGAGCGAAAACGCCTCCAAGACCGGCAGTCGTGGATGAGGCGGGGGCCCTACCTGAGCGAACGCCAGTGGGGAACGGTGCGCGAAGATTACAGTCCTGACGGCAGTGCATGGGAGTACTTTCCCCACGACCACGCCCGAAGCCGAGCCTACCGCGCCCGGGTTTACTTCTGCGAGAACGAAACCGATCTGCGTCGAGTCTTTGGCGCGGATCAGGCCCTTGGTTATTTCAAGGATGCGATCCATGACCGAGTCGTCGACGGCCGGCTCGATATCTTCGCGTATCGAAGACCGGGGACGAGCGTGAGGCCGTCATCCGAAGCATCGGCCCCGTCTGGGATGGCAATGAAGTCTGGCTGATCGCCACGGGTGGCGTGCTGGTCCTCGCCTTCCCGGTGCTTTACGCGCGGAGCTTCAGCGGCTTCTATTTGCCATTGATGATCGTGCTCTGGTTGCTGCTCTTTCGCGCCCTTGGCATCGAGCTTCGGCATCAGCTCCACCACCGATTGTGGGAGCAGTTTTGGGACCTTGTGTTCTCCGGATCGAGCCTCCTGCTGGCGATCTTCTTCGGAGCGGCCCTTGGAAACGTGGTGCATGGCGTCGACATGAATGCAGAAGGTCACTTCTTCGCCCCATTGTGGACGGACTTTGCCGTGGGACCCCATCCCGGCATCCTCGATTGGTACACGGTTCTCACGGCACTGACCGCCGTTGGCGCCTTGGCTCAGCACGGCGCCCTGTGGCTCATCCTGCGCATCGACGGAAAGGTTCGGCATCGGTCGCAAACGACACTCGTCCGATTGTGGCCGATCGTGCTGCTTCTCACGGCGCTGACTACGGCGGCTACGTACGTGGTTCAGTCCCAGATGCGTCACAATCTCGGCGCCTATCCGCTTGGCTGGATCGCTCCGACTCTCTCTATTGGCGGTTTGGTCGGTGTTCGCTGGTGGGCGTCCCGTGGGCGATGGCCGCTCGCGCTCGGCGCGCACCTCGGAGTTGTCATCATTCGACAGCTCACTCGTCGGGTTTTGGCGTCACGCCTGGGCTCCGAGGCAAAGGCGCAGACGGTGACGGGGTTTGCTCAGAG
The DNA here is from genome assembly GCA_963699755.1 of uncultured delta proteobacterium. Lineage (GTDB taxonomy): Bacteria > Myxococcota_A > Polyangia > Polyangiales > Houyiibacteriaceae > SG8-38. The sequence goes on along the minus strand of CAVOVB010000005.1, from coordinate 41,782 downwards.
CATCCTGGTCTTCGTTCTCTACTTTGGGGCTTTCGGATTTGGGCTCGACGAGCTCGGGGTTCCGCTCACGACGTATCTCGCAGGCGCCTCGGTAATCGGTCTCGCGGTGAGCTTCGGTTCACAAGGCGTCGTGCAGGACGTGATCACGGGCCTCACGGTCGTATTCTCCGACCTTCTCGACGTGGGCGACATGGCCAACGTCGGGGGACAGGTCGGCATCGTGGAGAGCATCGGCATGCGATTCACGACGCTGATCGGTTTTTCGGGCGAGCGTGTGTTCGTTCCCAACCGCACGATTGCCAACGTCATCAACTACCCACACGGCTACATTCGGGCGTACGTCGATGCACGGGTTCAGACCAGCGACAAGGACACACGCGCCAAAGCGATGGAGCTCCTCGGCCGAGCGGCACGTGCTGCATACGAACAGTATCCGGGCGTTCTGCTGGTTGCGCCGACGGTGGAGAACTTCCGCGAGACCAGTGCAGGTTATGGATATGTGCGCATCAAGTTTCGCGTCTGGCCCGGTCAGAGCCAGTTGATCGAAGGCCCGATCAAAGAAGGGATCGCGAATGCTCTCAAGCAGCTCGATGCGAGCTATGCACCGTGGATGGTATCTGTCTACTATCGCGCCGAGTCGAACGAGTCTAAGCCGCGAAAGCGGCTTCCCCGCCCCGCTGTGTTGCGCGATGAGTCTCGCAAGGCCGCGCCCGAGAACACGGGGTCAAAGCACGGGACCAAGCGTGGCGATGCTGTTGTTCAAGAGTCGCCGTGAGATGTGCCAGGCGTCGACGGCTTGCTGGGTGACGGGATTCGACTTCGCGATGTAGCTCTGCTGGCGCTCCCGCATCTCGCTGGTGAGCGCGGGATCGTAGAAAAGGATGTTGTTTTCGTAGTTGAGCTCGAAGCTTCGCCGGTCCATGTTCGCCGAGCCGATCAGGGTGATTTCTCCGTCCAGCGTGAGCGATTTCGTATGCAATAAGCCGCCCACGTACTCGTGGATCTTCACTCCCGCCGCGAGCAGGTCCGCGTAGTAGCTCCGGCTGGCCGCCCCGACGACCCAGGAGTCGTTCCTGGCGGGGAAGATGATTGTGGTGTCTACGCCCCGATAGGCCGTGGTGCAGAGCGCCGTCTGCAAGGAGTCGTCGGGCACATAGTAAGGGGTGGAGATGATGATCTCTCGCCGCGCTGCAAACAAGAGCGCCTCGAACACTTCAGGCATAGCCGAATACCGCACCGTCGGGCCGGTGCCGATGACCTGGGCCGGCAGCCCACCGGTGGCTGGCATAGGAAGGGGCTTCCTCAGCAGGTCGTTGAGGTTTTCGTCGACATAGGTCATCCAGTCGCTCGCGAACAAGAACTGGTTCTGGCGCGCGATCGGGCCCTCGAAGCGCATCACCGCGTCGACCCAGGGCGCGTACTTGGGCTTTACGCGGAACTCGGGGTCGGCGCAGTTCTGGCTGCCGCAGTAGGTGATGCGGTCGTCGATGACCACGATCTTGCGATGGTTTCGCAGATCGATGCGCCCTTTAAACGCTCGGAGCAGCAGATTGCCGATCGGCAGGCTCGCGGCCACGTGCACCCCCGCGTCTCGCATCGACGCCCAATGCTTGGAGCGGATCATTGCTCGGGATCCGAGGTCGTCCGCCATGGCTCGGCAAGTGACACCGCGGGCCGCTGCGCGCTTCAAAGCCTCGACGACCTTGCAGCCGTTGTTGTCGGCCAGCCAGATGTAGAAGAGCACGTGCACGTGATCTTCAGCCGCATCGATGTCGGCGACCATGGCATCGATCGTGGCGTTGGAGTCGGGGAGCAAACGCGCGGTGTTGCCGTCCACTGGATGAAACCCGCTGATCGACTGTCCGAGCTCGAATAGATGGCGGTGACGCTCGGGCAGGGCGCTCACGGCGCCCGTTCCGGACCCATCGCCCGTACTCGAGGTGGGCGGCATCTCCGCCAACACGGCACGCAGGCGCGCGATCCGACTCCGACCAATGTTGGTTTCGCCGAGTAGCAGGTAGGCGAGCATGCCGAACAGAGGCAGCACGGAGACGACGACCACCCAGGCGATTCGAGAAGCGGGGTCGCGATGTGGCCGCAGCAGGATGCGCACGAGGACCGCGAGCTCGAGAAGCACAACCAGGATGATGGCGATCAGCGACTGATTGGACTGGTCGAGCATAGTTCAGTCTTACTCTTCGAGCGCCACCGTAGTATCGGGACCGAGCATCCTACGCAAGATGTGCGCGCCAGGATTTGTTCGTTGGGGACGGTGTCCGGCGTGAGCATCCCGAGGAGCCACCCCAGTGCAACGACTGCGGCCGCGCCGAGGATGATGATTCCCAACATGCGCGCGGCCTGGCGGCTCCACACCATCGCGGGTGACTGTTCGAGAACACCGCCCGCAATGTAGCGGTCCTCCTGGCTCAGTCTATGATCAAACAACGAGCCGTCTTGGGCTTCCTCGGAGACCCGCTCTGCGACCAGGTCGCGGATTTTCGGGTTGGCGAAAGGCGCATGAGGATTGAGCACGGTGGTCTTCTACATGTGCATCGGCTTCCAGATCAGGCCGGAAGGACGCTACGGGTCGCATCGCTCGCCGCTCGCGACAATTCCCCGCTGACGAACTGCTTCAGCGTCTTGTACACTCTTTGGCGAGCCTGAGCGCACGGCATCAGAATCAGAAACACGTGGAACATATGCAGCTCCTCGACGGCAACGGTTTCGATGCCGCTCTCCGCGAGGCGATCGCTGAGCTCGCGTATCGCATCTCGAAAAATCTCGCCCTCGCCCAGGGCAAGGCCCACCTCCGGGGAAAATAGCAGGATGCCCGCGGGCGCGGGCCGGTTGCTCCGCACGTACCCCGCGCATCAACGTAGCGGCCAGCCAGGTGGTCGCAAAGGCCGTAATCGGCAACGATGCCGTCTCCACGCCTGCTCGTCTACCCATGACCATGACATACAGCGCCCTCGTCGGGCTCTATCGTACAGAATCTCGAGCAGCGCCACTAGGCCCCGCACTCGCGCTCGTCTTCCGACGCAGGCTAAGCGACAACGCCACTGATCCCCAGACCGCGGCGAGCAGCGAAGCGCTCAGAATGCCGATCTTGGCCTCCGCCACGAGGGCTGGGGTCGCGAAGGCGAGGTCTGAGATGAACAGTGACATCGTAAAGCCGATGCCGCCGAGGCAGGCTGCGCCGTAGAGCTCGCCCCAGCCGACGCCTTCGGGCAGCTCCGCCTTTCCGCTCTTAACCGCGAGCCAGCTGAAGAACATGATGCCGATCTGCTTACCAAAGACGAGACCGAGCATCACACCTAAGCCGACGGGCTGGAGGAGCGTCTGGGCGACACCACCATCGATTCGAACCCCTGCGTTGAAGAACGCGAAAAGGGGCAAAATGAAAAAGACGACGAAGGGATGCAGGAGCTCCTCGAGGATCAGCCCCGGCGGCTGCATGTCCTGCGCGGCTCGACGTAAGTTGGAGATGGCGTCCAGCTGGGTGCGGTCGTGAATCATACTGTCGCGCGTGAGCCGACTTGCGCGCAAGGCCTCGAAGCGTTCCTTCACCTCGGAAAAAAAACGCTCTGGATCGCGGCCGGCTCGCACCGGCATCAGCATGGCCAGAATGACGCCGGCCACGGTGGCGTGGATCCCGGAGGCGAAGACGTCGACCCAGACCCCCAGTGCGAGGACGACGTAGATGACTGGGCTGCGGATGCCGAAGCGCGAGGCAAGGATGATCAGGACGAGGAAAGAGCCAGCGGCGATGAGCTCCGTGAAGTCGAGCTGGCTCGTGTAGAACAGGGCGATCACGAGGACCGCTCCGAGGTCGTCGGCAATCGCTAGGGCCGTGAGGAATACCTTGAGCCCCACCGGCACCCGTTTCCCGAAAAGCGCCAGCACCCCGAGGGCGAAAGCGATGTCGGTGGCCATCGGGACGCCCCAGCCCTGGCTCGCCTCCCCGCGTGGATTGAACATGACGTACAGGATGGCGGGCGCGACCATGCCGCCCAGGGCGGCTGCGACCGGCAAGACGGCCGTCTTGAAGGTCGACAGCGCGCCGACGACCATCTCTCGCTTGATTTCGAGCCCCACGACGAAGAAGAAAATCGCCATCAAGAAGTCGTTGATCCAATCGTGAAGCGATAGCGTCCGTTCCGTCGGACCTATCTTGAAGCCGAGCTCGGTGTGGCCGAGGCGGAAGTAGCTGTCCGCCCAGGGCGAGTTGGCCCAGACCAGGGCGGCGATGGTGCACGCCAAGAGGACGATGCTGGCGGTGGCCTCGGACTGGACGAACCGTGCGAACACGCCGCGGGCACCGTTACTTGGTGCGACAGTCATCCTTCACTCCTCACGATCCAAGCGACACCGGGGCTCGCGACCAAGATGACGATAGCATGAGGGGACGACCAGCCTCCAAAGCAGAAATTCGACCATCGGTGGAGCTCTCAGGCTATCGTGCCGGTCGACCGCGACTCCCACCGATCGTTGTCGGGCTCCTGCAACTCAGATTTTGGGCCAGCTCAAACATGAACGACAAATCGTCAGGAAATGCAGATAGGCCTTGGGAGTTCGCAGGCTGGGGGCGTGCCGAGCGAATTACGAGTCTCGATACCACAGACATCGAGCTCAAGCACCTCGATCAAGCAGAGAAACATTCGCTCGGAGCCTGGAGAGCCACGGCGATTTGCGGCAACGACATCACCTCCAGCGTTCTCTACGTGTCTGCTTTGTGCGCTGCTCAAGCGGGTGCGCTCGCACCAATCGTGCTGTTGATCGTCGCAGTGGTCTTGTACCTGTATCGAAAGGTCTATGCAGAGGTCGGCAGTGCGCTGCCCCTCAATGGCGGAACCTACACAGTCCTTCTGAACACCACGAACAAGCGCGTCGCAGCAGGGGCAGCCTGCCTCACGCTGCTCTCCTACATCGCAACGGCGGTCATCAGCGCAAGTGAGGGGATGCACTACGCCCACAACCTCTGGGGCGGTTTGGATGTCTTCGGGGCGACGGTCGGCGTGCTCGGGACCTTTGCTCTTCTTGGCATCGTCGGCATCGGAGAATCGGCGGTCGTGGCCGTCGTGATTTTCGTTTTCCATATCACTGTGCTCACCATCTTGGCGGTGGCCGGCGCCACGGTGGTGGCGCAGGATCCGTCACTCTTGATCGACAATTGGCGTCTCCCATCGGCCACCAGCATTCCTCATGCGCTCTTTTTCGGATTCGCCGCAGCGATGTTGGGGATCAGTGGGTTCGAGAGCTCTGCCAATTTCATCGAGGAGCAAAAGCCGGGCGTTTTTCCAAAGACGCTGCGCAACATGTGGATCGCCGTTTCGATTTTCAATCCCTTGATGAGCCTCCTATCACTGGGACTGCTTCCCTTGGCGGACATTCAAGAGGTCCCGCCGGACCTGCTCGCCCAGATGGGAGAGGTAGCCATGGGAAGAGAGCTCGGACTTCTCGTCAGCCTGGATGCGGTGCTGGTGCTATCGGGCGCCGTCCTCACTAGCTTCGTAGGAGTCACAGGGCTCGTGCGCCGAATGGCGCTCGATCGAGTGCTCCCGCAGTTCCTGCTCCGCGAGAACAAGACGAGAGGGACCAACCATTGGATCCTCATTGGTTTCTTCGTTCTGTGCGTCTCGATTCTCTTGATCACACGCGGAGAAATCTCATCGCTTGCTGGCGTCTATACCCTCGCATTCTTGAGCGTGATGGCTCTCTTTGCCGTTGGAAACATGCTCCTCAAAGTCAAGCGATCGAGGCTTCCTCGTGCGGTCCGTGCGGGCTGGCCCACCGTGACCATGGGACTCATCGCAGTGCTCTTGGGGCTCATCGGAAACATCATTTTGGATCCCATCAACGTCGAGATCTTCGAGACCTACTTCCTGGCTACTGCGGCGCTGGTCGCAGTCATGTTCTTGCGTCGCGAGATTCTGAAGGTCGCGCTCTATGTCTCGCGGGCAATCGTCGAGAAGCTCGGCTCGGCCAGCACCAAGATTCACAAAGCGATCATGGGAGAAATCAACCGGATCAGCGAGTCCGGGGTGGTGTACTTCACGCGCGGGGACAGCATGGTCACCCTCAATACGGCCGTTCTCTACGTGTTGGCAAACGAGCAAACCTCGAGTCTCAAGGTGATCCACGTCTACGAGAATGAATCGGACATCCCTCACGGCCTGGCCGATCACTTGAAAACGATCGACCATCTTTATCCACAGCTTCGAATCGATTTCGTCGCGGTGAAGGGCCGTTTTACCCCGGAAACCATCGAGGCGATTTCCCGCCGCTTCCAGATTCCGAAGAACTACATGTTCATCGGCACTCCCGGCGACCACTTTCCGCACCGAATCGAAGAGCTGGGCGGCGTTCGCTTGGTGCTTTGATCCGCCTCGAAGCACCCCTAGTTGCCGATCTAGGCGCTGACACCCGGAATGACGCCGAAGTAGATCTTGGAATTGGCGATTCGGCCGCCCGTAGTCGTGTCGGTGGGCGAGCCGCGTGTGAAGAAGAGGTCTTGCTGCGAGAGCTCGAACCGCGGCTCGAGCGAGATGATGAGGTATTGGACCGGAAGGTAGCGCACGTTCGCCGTCACGGTGAGCAGGTCCGGATCCAAGCCGGTAACGACATCGACCGTTTCACCGAGGTCCTCGACGCGCGCGCCGACCCTCCAGTGACCGTGGACCAGCATGTCGCCTTGGAGCTCCATCCCATACGAGTACTGCCCGCCACCGGCTGGGGAGTCGAGAGTCGCGCTGCCATTGAAGATCAGGGTGAAACGTTGGATTTTCGCGCTCAAGATCAGATCGAAGAACTGGCCCCAGGCACGGTTTCCCCTTTGCCCGGTGGCGCCGGCCATGTAACCGATTTGGAGCGTCAACTCGCCGACGGGCAAGAGATTGAGCTGTCCGGCGATGGCCGGCGTGCCGTTGTTGCTCCTTGGGGAGCCACCGAGCTCTCCGACGCGAACGCTATTGTTCACGAGCATGAACTTGAGCGTCACCTTCTCCGTAAGCGTTGCTCCGATCCGAACGCCCATGTGCTTGAACGGCTGCTGCAGAAAGCAAAGCGCCCCGCGTGTAAAGGTCGGGTTCTGCCATTCATCTGCGACCTCAGCGCCGAGTACCGTGTCGAACCAACCGAAGTCGAGCGTCAGCTTTCGGTGTGGAAGCCAGCTGACGAAACCCTGCTTCAGAGGGGCCAACGAGCTCAACTGCAGCGCTGCGGTTCTGAAAGACAGGCCGATCGTGAGCGCAAATTTCTCGCTGGTGTAGCTGAGATCCCCACCGGCGAAGTTGAGCCCGAATCCCATGTAGTTCGTGAACGGGTATCCGAGCTCGTCGTAGGGCCCGGCGACGCGGTGGGCATCGAACAGATAGAAGCCGCTAGCCATCACCTACCAGTGGAGGTCGTCCAGAAATGAGCTGCCCGTGGTCTCATCAGTCTCGGCCTGGTCCTGCGCAGCAGCCCGTCCGGGAAGCCAAAGGCAGCAAAGGAGCGCAAAGGGCAGAGCTCCTTTCACGGGGTCCCGGCATCGACTGGTTGTTGCGCGACTCCGGCGGCGCGGATTTGGGCGCGCGCGATGCGTGCGATACGCCAGGAAACGACGGCCACGGCCACTAGCCCGAGGAGCAGGCCCAGGCCCTTGTTCTCCCAGCTCGTATGACCTTGTCCGGCCATTCGCGTCACGTGCGACGCCGCGGTGCCGAGGTAGACGTCGACAAACATGTGCGGAGCCATGCCCAAGGTTCCGATCGCCACCGAACGAGGAAGGACTCGGAGCGCGCCTAGCGCATAACTCAGAATCGCTGGATTGGCCGGGATCAGGCGTAGCCAAAACACGAGACCCGTTCCCTCCGTGCTTGCGGCAACGGCCGCTTCGCGGACCTTGGGCTTTCGCTCGAGCTGCCGGAGCACAGGCTTCGTCAAGAGGCGCCTACCGATGAGGTATACGAGCATGTTCGCGCAGTAGACGGCTCCAAAGTAGTAGAGGTAGCCCTTCCACAAACCGAACACTACCCCCGCAATCATTCCGAAGATGAAATTGGGAAAGAAGAAGGGCTCCAACACGAGGATCGCAGCGACGTAGAGAACGGGCCCCCAAGGTCCGAGCTCTTCGACGGCGTGCTCGATCTTGGGAAGAAAGCTCGCGACGCGGTGGCCCTCGACCGCGAGCAACACGATGAGCAGGGCGCCGAGGGCCCAGGCAAGGCGATGTCGTGAAACGTTGAGCTCCCCGGGCGCGGCCACCGCGGTACTCTACGCCAAGGCTCTGTTGGGCCGATACAGGATTTCGTCCTCGCCGCTCAGGATCTGGAAACCTTCCCTCCGCCGCTCTAGCCATGCGATCTTCTCTGCCATTGGTGTCTCCTTCGTTCGCCCGGTCGAGGAGGGTATGACGTCGCGGTTCGAGTCAGGGCCGCGCCTCCATCGATCGCAGCCAGGCAACGCTTTCGATGGTGGGAAGCGGGCTTGGGATCTGCATGCTTGAGGCGCATACTCTCGAACGGTAGTATCAGTTTCATTCATGGAAGCCTCCCCCCTCTCGCCGGTCGAGCTTCAAGCGTCACTGACCGGGCTCGATCTCAATCTGCTGCTGACCCTCGACGTACTGCTCGAGATCCGAAACGTGACCGCCACCGCAGAGTGCGTGGGGGTCACGCAGTCGGCGGTGAGCCATCGCCTCGCGCGCCTCCGCGATTTCTTCGACGACCCGTTGCTCGTGAGCGCCGGCGAGGAGCTCGTGCTCACGCCGAAGGCCGAGGCGCTGCAGACGCCGCTTCGGCTTGCGCTCCGAGAGCTCCGCGACGCGGTCCTCCCAGTTGCCGAGTTCGACCCGGCGCAGGCCGAACGCATCTTCGTGATCGCCTCCGCCGACCTCGCCGAGGTCAGTCTCGTTCCGCCCCTGTTGGAGCACCTGAGCCGCCTCGCCCCGCGCGTGAGCATCCGAATGAAAGGACGCGGCTTCGTCGATGGCGAGGCGCTCTCTGGCGGCAAGGCCGACTTCGCCGTCGCCCCGGGCGAGGGCAGCGTCCCCGGTGTGAGCCTTCAGGAGACCCGTGGAATTCGCCAGCGAATGCTGGTCGCGGATGGGTTCTCGGTCATGGCGCGGCGCGGCCACCCGAGGCTTCGGGGGCGGCTCACCATCAAGCGCTATCTCGCCGAGAGCCATGTGCTGGTCGCCCCGCAGGGTGCACCGGGAGGCCTCGTCGACGCTGTGCTCGCGCGGAACGGCGCGCGGCGCCACATTGCAGCCCAGGTCGCAAGCTTCCTGAGCGCGCCTTTCCTCGTAGCCGGCACCGACTATTTGCTGACCTGCCCGACCAGCCTTGCCATGGCGACGAGCGCACCCTTGGACCTACAGGTTTTCAAACCGCCGATTGAGCTCCCGACAACCAAGATCTTCCTCTTCTGGCACGACCGAATGCACCACGACCCGGGACACCGCTGGTTCCGTGACGAGCTCCTTCGACTCGTAGGGAGCCCACGTTGATGGGGCATATGAAGGAGATTCATGGCTGATCGACCTTCCATTCGGCCATGAAGGCCTATGATCCTTCGGTCCCCAGATCCCGGAGGAGAAAGCCATGCGACATCTCGGTTCCCTAAGTCTCGTCTTCGTCCTTGCTCTCTGCCCGAGCCTTTCGTTCGGCGTTGCGCGGGCCGATGATGAGCTCGTTCTAGACCTCAACCCAGACACCCTGCTCAAGCACGAGCTCAGCTACCAGGAGTACAAGCTCCAGGAGCTCCAGCGCACATCGCTACGATCGCGCAACGCCTTGATCGGCACGTCGGTGGCGGCCGCTGTCGGACTTGCGCTCGTGATTCCTGCAGCCGGCAGTCAGTGCGACTCGGTCCAGATCAACGGACAGGACGAATACGAATGTACCCGTGCAGGCGACGTACTTTACCGAATCGGCTCGCCGCTCGTCTTCGGCGGTCTCACGGGTGCCGTCGTCTCGGGCATCATCCTCGGCGTTCGCAAAGGGAAGATCCGTCGCATGAATGACAGCTTCTCATCTAGCAGGGCGCGGGCCGTTCGATGGGATGAACGCTCGTCGCGCTTCGTGTTCTAGGAACGCGCCCACCCACGTCGATTCGCGTGGTCGCTTGGGCGGGAGCGAGGCCTACGCGAGCGCAACCGTCCTGGTGGCTGGTCGATACCGTCCCCATGCTCGACGATCTGCCTGCGCGCGCCCGCTCGCTGACTCTTGGCGAGAAGGATTACCCTATCGGTCTACGCGATCTTTCGGACACCCCCGGCGAAATCCGAATCGTCGGAGAGCTTCCCGATCTCCGACGCGCCGTCTCGATCGTCGGCACACGTCGAGCCGACGACGAGGCGCTCGATTTCGCCTACTCGCTTGCGAGTGCGGCGGTGCTCAACGGATTCACCGTCGTCTCCGGTGGAGCCGTTGGGGTCGATCGGGCTGCTCATGAAGGGGCGGTCGATGGGGGAGGGCGTACCCTCGTCGTGCTCCCGACCGGGCTCGATCCGCCATACCCTTGGGCGAACCACGACCTGTTCGAGCGGGTCATCGACAACGGCTGCCTATTAACCGAGGTCGAAGACGGAGCCGATGCCCAGCCAGGGCGCTTCCTCACCCGAAACCGGCTGATCGCTGCGCTCGGGCGCTCGACGATCGTCGTTCAGGCCCCCGCTCGATCGGGGGCCCTGTCGACCGCCAGGTTCGCTCAACGGCTCGGCCGGCTGGTTTTTGCGGTGCCCGCTTCCCCTTGGGATCCGAGGGGATCGGGCAATCTCCGGCTCCTTTCCAAGGGGGCGAGGATTTGCGTGCGTCCCGCCGATGTCCTATCCGAGAGCGCTCCAAGCGGGACAAGCCGTCCCGCCAAAGCCCCGAAGAACAAGGGAAATTCTTACGATTTCAACAACTTGACCCAGCCAGAGCAAACGATTCTCCAATCTCTCCAAGGCCGCGCGCGCCATCCCGAGGACCTCTGCCAGGGCACCGGGATCCCGGCGCTCGAGGTTCAGCAGGCTATTGTGCGCCTGCTCATTCGGGGACTGATCGAGGAGAGGCCGGGGGGCCGGTACAAAAGTTGCCGAAGCCGCAGCGAGCACTACTAAAGGAGATCGATGTCCAAAATCCTCCTCATCGTGGAGTCCCCTGCCAAGGCGAAGACCATCAAGAAGTATGTCGGTGACGGCTACGAGGTTCTCGCGTCCAAGGGCCACATCAAAGACCTTCCCAAGAAGGGGGGCGTGGATATCGAGAATGGTTTCCAGGAAACCTACGAGCTCCTCGAGGAGAAGGGCAAGCCCGAGGTCGTCAAAGCGATTCGGGCGGCGGCCAAGAAAGCGGACAGGGTCCTGCTGGCAACCGACCCCGACCGTGAAGGGGAGGCGATCGCTTACCATCTGATGGAGGTGGCGAAGAAGGCGAACCAGGATGCCGAGATCAAGCGAGTTCTCTTCGAAGAGATCACCAAGCGTGGTGTCAAAAAGGGACTCGAAGCGCCTCGCGACCTTGATTCGAACCTCTACGAAGCGCAACGCACCCGTCGGGTGCTCGATCGAATCGGTGGCTATCCGCTCTCGAGTCTTCTGTGGAAGAAGCTTGCCTTCGGCCTCTCGGCCGGCCGCGTCCAGACACCGGCGCTCCGCATCATCGTCGACCGGCAGCACGAGCGCGATGCATTCGTCGCGGTGGACTACTGGCTCGTCGATGCACGGCTAAAAGGGGGGAAGCCCCACTCTTTCACGGCCTTGCTGCAGAGTGTCGACGGCCAGAAGCTCGACAGGGTCGGCTCGCGGCTCGCTGTCCTCAACGAGGAAGACTCCGCGCGCTACGTTTCGGACCTGAAGAAAGCAGACTACTCCGTCAAGGAGGTCACGAAGCGCAAGGCGTCACGCAAAGCGCCGGCTCCTTACACGACATCAAAGCTCCAGCAGGACGCCGCCAACCGCTTGAGCATGCCGCCGAAGCGCACCATGCGAATCGCGCAGCAACTCTACGAAGGCATGACACTCGGCCGCGGGAAAAACTCGGAGACGGTTGGGCTCATCACCTACATGCGTACGGACAGCGTGCGGCTTTCACCCGACGCGGTGAACGACTGCCGCGACTACATCGCCAAGAAGTACGGCAAGGGCTCGGTTCCCGACGAGCCGAATTTCTTCAAGAGCAAGAAGCAGAACGTACAGGACGCGCACGAAGCGATTCGTCCGACCCGCCTCGACTTGCCGCCCGAAGAAGTCAGCAAGTACCTGAACGATCCCCAGCGCAAGCTCTACAAGCTCATTTGGGACCGTTTCGTGGCATCGCAGATGACGCCGGCGGTCTTCGATCAGACGAGCGTCGAAATCGAAGCAAAGACGTGCAGTCACGTCTATGGGCTTCGGGCGAGCGGCAGCGTCCTCAAAGTTCCCGGGTGGCGGGCGGTGTACGGCGCGAGCACGGAGCTTGCCGGCGAGGAGCCGAGCCCATCGGATCGAACGGAGGACGATGACAGCCTGCCCGAGCTCAATGAAGGCGAGTCGCTGCACCTCGTGATTCCGCCAGGGGTCGAGGGACACCACAAGCAAACCGAGCCTCCGCCGCTGTTCACCGAGGCGACGCTCGTCAAGAAGCTCGAAGAAGAGGGGATCGGACGTCCGAGCACCTATGCGGAGATCATCAGCAAGGTCGAGCAGCGTTCCTACGTCGAAAAGGACGGCAACAAGCTCGTGCCGACGCCCCTTGGGACGCTAGTCATCGAGAAGCTGGTGGCTGACAACTTCGATCTAGCGGACATTGGGTTCACTCGGAAGCTCGAGGAGGACCTCGATGCCGTCGGAGAGGCGCGGGCGAAACGCCTCGATGTTCTTCAACCATTCCACGACCGATTGCAGGCGCAAATCTCGCATGCGATCGAGCAAAAGGGCAAGTGGTGGCCCGACCCGGTCGAGACCGGCGAGACCTGCCCGGAATCCGGTGACCCGCTGGTGAAGCGCTGGGGGCGGAACGGGCCCTTCATTGGCTGCACGAAGTACCCGGAGTGCCGCTACACGCTCAACATCGGTGCGGACGGCGAGGTCGAAGCGCCCAAAGAGCCGGAGCTCACCGAATACGATTGCCACGAGTGTGGCGCGAAGATGACCAAACGTTGGGGCCGCAACGGTTGGTTCCTGGGCTGCTCTCGTTATCCAGAGTGCAAGCACACGCGGGCCGTGCCGCTCGGGTACAAGTGCCCCAAGTGCAAGACGGGCGACATCGTTCCGATCAAGCCCAAGGGCCGCGGGCGTCCCTTTTACGGCTGCACCAACTACCGTTCCGAAGAGCCCTGCGACTTCCGTATCTGGCAGGCGCCGGTTGGGATCCCATGCCCGACCTGCGGCAGCGATTTCCTCCTCCTGATGGGCGGCAAAAAGAACCCCAAGCTCAAGTGTGCAAACGAAACCTGCGACTTCGAGCGCCCCTACGATCCTTCGGAGCTGCTCGAGGAGAGCGAGTCGGAAGGGGCGCCGCCTTCGGCCAGCTCCGCGGCGGGCTGAGGGTCGGCGGTGTCGGGGCTGGTCGTCGTTGGTGCGGGTCTAGCCGGCAGCGAGTGTGCTTGGCAACTCGCCGCGCGAGGTGTCTCGGTTCGCCTGATCGAGCAGAAACCCGTGTCTCGCACACCTGCTCAACACTCCGATGAAATGGCCGAGCTGGTCTGCTCCAACTCGTTTCGAGGCGCTGCTTTGTACAACGCGGTCGGGCTTCTCAAGGAAGAGATGCGTAGGGTGGGCTCGCTCGTGATGGAGGTCGGAGCTCTATACCGGGTGCCGGCAGGCGGTGCGTTTGCCGTCGACCGCGAGCAGTTTAGTTCGGAAATAACGCGCCGGATCCACGCTCATCCGCTCATTGAAGTGGTCCATGAGCGGGTCGATCGGATTCCCGAGGCGCGCCCGCTGGTCATCGCGACGGGGCCGCTGACTTCCGGGGGCCTCGCCGATGACATCGCGGCGGCGGTCGGCGTCGAGCACCTAGCCTATTACGACGCGATTGCGCCGATCATCGCCGCCGACTCAATCAACTTTGAACGGGCATTTCGGGCATCGCGCTACGACAAGGGCGGAGATGCCGCCTATGTGAACTGCCCCCTCGACAAAGAGGAGTACGAAGCCTTCGTGCAGGCGATTCTCGACGCCGAGAAGGTGACGCCGCGAGAGTTCGAGAACGTCCGATACTTCGAGGGCTGCCTTCCGATCGAGGTCATGGCTGCGAGGGGGCACAAGACCCTTTCGTTTGGCTGCATGAAGCCAGTTGGGCTCACTGACCCAAGGACGGGGCGCTGGCCGCATGCCGCGGTGCAACTCCGGCAAGAAGACCAGGCGGGGACTGCGTTCAACATGGTGGGCTTTCAGACGCGCATGACCTGGCCCGAGCAGAAGCGCGTCTTTCGGATGATTCCCGGACTGGAGAATTCCGAGTTCGAAAGATTTGGCAGCATTCATCGCAATACCTTCGTCAACGCGCCTGAGGTGCTCGACGACGACTTGGCGCTTCGGGCGCGGCCCGGGGTCTACCTCGCGGGTCAGATCAGTGGCGTCGAGGGTTACGTCGAGAGCGCTGCGTGCGGCATGCTGCTTGGGATCAAGCTCGCTCACCAAGTCCAGGGGCTCACGTCTTCGTTTCCGCCCCCGACGACGATGCTCGGCGGCCTGGTCGGGCATCTTCGGAAGCCGAACGACGACTTCCAACCGTCCAACGTGATGTTCAGCATGGTCCCCACGATCGAAGGGCGACGGCTGAACAAGCGTGCCCGACGCGATGCGCAGTCGGAGCGTGCCCTGCAGGATCTCGGGGCCTGGCTGAGCGACGTGGTAGAGTCTAACGATGAGCGCTATCGCTCCGCTCGACCAGCAGATCGACGCCTTCGCTCAATATCTGGCGGATGAGCGGAGGAGCTCGGTACGCACCGTCGAGACATACATTCGCGACCTGCGAAGCTTCCGCGACTACCTTGGTGAGCAGAGCTTACCGGCCGACGCGCGCAAGCTCGACGTCACGGTCTTGAGGGGTTTTCTCGCCAGCCTGTTTCGCGACAATCAGGCGAGCACGATGAAGAAGAAGGTGAGTGCGATTCGCTCCTTCTTCAAGTTCCTCTTGAAGCGTCGGATCATCGAGACCAACCCGGCCTCGGGTTTGCGCTCACCGAAAATCGCAAAGTCCTTGCCTCGGTTTCTCTCCGTAGAACAAGCATTTCGGGTGATGGATGCCCCTCCGAAGGAGAAGAAGCGAGCCATGCCACTTCAGGCGCGTGACCAAGCGCTCTTGGAGACGCTATACGGTACCGGGGTTCGCGTGGGCGAGCTTGCATCGATGAACCTCGACGATTGCGACCTGAGCGAATCGACGGTGCGGGTCCTCGGCAAGGGTGGCAAGGAACGGATCGTGCCTCTCGGCAAGGCGGCGCTCGATGCCCTCCATGGGTACCTGCCTGCCCGGCGCGGCCTGCAAGTGAAGGCCAAGGCTGGCGATCCCGATGCACTCTGGCTTTCACAAGGTGGCCGGAGGCTGAGTGTTCGTCAGGTGCAGAACATCGTTCGTCGGCATGGGACGCTGGGAGCGGGGCGAGGAGATCTTCATCCGCACGCGATGCGGCATACTTGCGCGACGCATCTGCTCGATGCTGGAGCCGACCTTCGTTCGATTCAAGAGCTGCTCGGGCACTCGAGCTTGTCGACCACCCAGAAGTACACTCATGTGAGCGTGGACCGCTTGATGGAGGTTTATGACAAGGCTCACCCACTTGCGAAGGACAAACCCGGCGGTTGACACGCAAAATCGCCGACTTAGGTTGCTTCGACCCGAGATGCATCACACGGACACCCCCGTTTTTCGTTCTACCACCATCGTTGCCGTCCGCCGAAACGGTCAAGCCGCTATGGCAGGTGATGGTCAGGTCTCGCTGGGCCAAACGGTCATGAAGGGCCAGGCCCGAAAGGTGCGGCGCATCGCCGAGGGGAAGGTGGTGGCTGGCTTTGCCGGGGCGACGGCAGATGCCTTCACGCTCCTCGACCGTTTCGAGGCCAAGCTCAAAGAGCACCGGGGAAGCCTTCTGCGCTCGGCCGTCGAGCTCGCCAAGGATTGGCGCACCGACCGGTATCTACGGCGACTCGAAGCGATGTTGGTGGTCATGAACGAGGAGGCGACTCTCCTGATCAGCGGCACCGGTGACGTGATCGAGCCCGACGAAGGCGTCATCGCGATCGGCTCGGGCGGCTCATATGCTCTGGCGGCGGCCCGGGCGCTGCTCCGCAACACGGATTTATCAGCGGCGGAGGTTGCGCGTCGGTCGCTCGAAATCGCCGCGGAGATCTGCGTCTACACCAACAACGAGATCGTCGTCGAGGAGATGGGCGGATGACACTAGGCAACTTCACCCCTCGCGAAACTGTTGGCGAGCTGGATCGCTACATCATCGGGCAGCAAAAGGCCAAGCGCGCAGTCGCCATCGCGCTCCGCAATCGCTGGCGTCGACAGCATGTGACGAGCGAGCTCCGCGACGAAATCGCGCCGCGCAACATCATCATGATCGGACCCACCGGGGTCGGTAAGACTGAAATCGCGAGGCGGCTCGCCAAGCTGGCGCGCGCGCCTTTCGTCAAAGTCGAGGCCTCGAAGTTCACAGAGGTCGGTTACGTGGGACGCGACGTCGAGTCGATGATCCGGGATCTGGTCGAAAACGCGATTCAAATCTGCGAAAAAGAGGCGCTCGACGCCGTGCAAACCCGGGCACAAGACGCAGCCGAAGAACGCTTGGCCAAAATGATCCTCGGCGCACGACGGCCGCCGGCCCAGCCAGAGCAAGCGCAGCCGAGCGCTCAAACCCATCAGTTCGGGCCCTTGAGCTTCCAAATCACCCCGCCGCCAGCGGCGCAGCCACAGCCCTTCTACTCGGAGAGCGAGGTCAACGACCTCCGTCAGCAGCTCCGCAACGGGGATCTGGATGAGGAGGAGGTCGAGCTCGACGTGACCGACACCCAGAACCCGTTCATGACGATCTTCGGTGCCCAGGGAACCGAGGAGGTGAACCTGCAAGACATGATGTCTCAGATGCCCGGCTTCAAAGGCCGTACCAAGCGACGTCGGCTCAAGGTTCCCGATGCCTTGGAGGTTCTCCAGCAGCAAGAAGCAAAAAAGCTGATCGACCACGACAAGGTGCAACGTGACGCGGTGAAACGGACCGAACAGGCGGGCATCGTGTTCTTGGACGAGATCGACAAAGTGGGTTCGGACCGCAGCCATGGAGGTCCCGACGTGTCGAGGGAAGGCGTGCAGCGCGACCTGCTTCCCATCGTCGAGGGTTCGACGGTGAGCACGAAGTACGGAACCGTCAAAACCGACCACATCCTCTTCATTGCGGCCGGCGCATTTCACGTTTCCAAAGTGTCGGATCTGATTCCCGAGCTTCAGGGCCGCTTCCCGATTCGGGTCGAGCTCGACTCGCTCGAGAAGGACGATTTCATCAGGATTCTCACCGAGCCGAAGAACGCGCTCACCAAGCAGTATCAGGCGCTGATGGCCACCGAGGGCATTGAGGTGGTATTCGAGCCTGCGGCGATCGAGGCGCTCGCCGGCTATGCCGCAGAGGCGAATCGCCGGGCCGAGAACATCGGAGCTCGCCGCCTCTACACGATCATGGAAGCCCTGCTCGAGGAGCTCTCCTATGATGCGTCCGAGCGTGCGCAATCGAAGTACTTGGTGGACGTGGACCGCGTGAAGGCCACCTTGGACCCGATCCTCGCAGACGAGGATCTCGCGAAGTACATCCTCTGACCTGCCCGTTCGTGGCGTCGTCTACTTTCCGCCGAGGTCGTAGATCTTCTGGATCTTCGCGAGGATCTCGGCGAAGGGAATCTCGAGGTCATGGAGAAGCCCATCAGCAAGGTCGTACACCCAGCCGTGCACGGTGGGATGACCGGTCTGCAGGTAGGTTTTCTGGACGACGGCGGTCTTGATGACGTTGACGCACTGCTCTTGGATGTTCAGCTCGATGAGCCGCCGGTAGCGAGCCTGCTGGTCTTCGATAGCGTCCAGCTCGTCTTGATAGAGCCGGTAGACGTCTCGAATCTCGCGAAGCCAACCGTTGAGCAAGCCGAGGTCCGCTGGCTGCATGGCGGCCGCAACGCCGCCGCAGCCGTAGTGTCCGCAGACGATGATGTGCCTCACGTCGAGATGGCGGACCGCGTACTCGATGACCGACTGCGCATTGATGTCCGTGCTGACGACCAAGTTGGCGACGTTCCGATGGACGAACACCTCTCCGGGATTGAGCCCCATGATCTCATTGGCGGGAACACGGCTGTCGGCGCAGCCGATGAATAGGAACTCGGGATCTTGCCCGGCCGCGAGCCGTTTGAAGAAATCTGGATCTCGCTCGACGTGGGACGCGACCCATTTGCGGTTGTTTTCGAAGATTTGCTCGTACTTGCGCATATCGGCCTCAGGTTTGCGTCGCGTGTACAGCCTCGATAGCAGGCGGGATGGATTCGGGGTCCTCGTCGAGCATTTCGCGCAGGTCGATTTCGATGCCCCGTGAGATCGTCGTGATCGGCACATCGTTCGGCGTGCCCTCGAATGGATTCTCGCTGACTCGGCCGATGCGTTCCATCGTGTGAAAGATCCACATGACCAGAACGCTGAACGGCACGCTCAGCCAGACGAAGTTTGCGCCAATCAGCGGGTAGCTGTCGGCCAGCCCAGCGCCGATCTTGTCGAACTCGAACATGACTCCGAAGGGAAGCAGGATCACGAAAATCCACAAGAAGAACGAGTTGAGCGTCGCGTATTGCCTGGGGTAGGGGAAGTTCTTGATCCGTTCCGACTTTCCTTGGAGCCCGTAGAGCTCGCTGAGCACGCTCTCCATTTCCATGTGCCTGAAGTCCTCGATCAAGCTGCGAGCTCGGAGCTCGCGGAGCGCTTTCGACTGAAGGGAAATGAGCTGCGTGGCCTTATTCGATTTCGACAGTACGTACGCGAGGTCCGTCTCCGAAAGATAGGGTCCGAGCTCGTCTTCGAGGGAATAGCGATGCTCTCTCACGCCAATCGCGTCCCCCCATTCCCTGTTGGAAGGGTGCTTCATAACGTGCTCCCAAGGCTTCGGCTGTCGCATCGCGTGCCGGAGCGCGGTCAGCCAGGCGACGTGGCGGAGGATCAGCTTCCGGCGCATCGCTCGAAGCTCGGCCGCGCTCGCCTGCTCGTCTGTGAAATCGTTGGTAATGAAGTCGTTTACCACGATCCCCCAGGTGCGCGAGGTGTTGACGATTCCGCCCCAGATCTTTCGCGCTTCCCAAACACGATCATAGCTCGCGTTGTTCTGAAAGCTGATGATGAAGGCGACAGCAGTGCCCACCACGGCGATCGGCAACCAGGGCAAACGAAGCCAGCGCTGATCGAGGACTTCGTAGATGACGACCGGAACCAGCGCGACCAGGGTCAAGACGAAGGTGTCATACCGGGTCCACCAGGCCATGTCTCGGAGGGAGTAGTTTCTCTTGGTGTACATCTCGTGCCCCGACTATAGCCGAGTCTGGGTTTCCGCGAAGGGCGCGAAGTCGATCAGCGCGGCGACGGCTAGCGCGGCTACCGCGACGAGGATCGCGCGGTGGCGCATGAAAATCACTAGGTTCGGCTCCTCGAACCTGATTCCGTGCGCGCGAGATCCCCAGGTTTTCGTCGTGGCCTCGAAGAGCTCGGTCGAGGAAAAAGCGGCCTAGGTCCATCGGAGGTCCACGGCACCGCACCGAGTTGGGGTATGCTCCTCAGCTCACATGGCGCTCCACGAGCAGCTGACCAAGGAAATCCGAAGCGGTCCGGCGGGTCCGGAAGTCGGGGCGTTCTTCGATCTCGATCAGACGCTCTTTGCAGGCTTCTCTGCGACGGCATTCACGCGCGACCAGTTCAGCTCGGGCCGATTGACACCCCGCGACCTCGCGGATTCGCTTCGCGCGACGATTTCCTTCACCATGGGGCGTACCGGATTCTCCTCGTTCGTGACCGCGACTTCGGCAGTCTATCGCGGCATGGCAGAAAGCGTCCTCGAAGAAGCCGGGCAGCGTGCGTTCGAGAAGCATCTTGCGACCGCAATCTATCCGGAATCGCGCGCCTTGGTGAAGGCGCACCAAAACATGGGCCACACGGTCGCGATCATCACTTCAGCAACGCGTTACCAAGCCGAACCAGTCGCGCACGAGCTCGGCATCAAACATCTCCTTTACACGCAGCTAGGCGTCAAAGACGGTGTCCTCACTGGCAAGGTCGTGCGGCCCACTTGCTACGGCGAGGGCAAAGCCAGCGCCGGCCGGAGCCTCGCAGCCAAGTACGACCTCGACCTCGACCAGAGCTACTTCTATTCCGATAGTCACGAAGACCTTCCGCTCTTCGAGATCGTCGGCCACCCGCGTCCGCTCAACCCCAATCGAAAGCTCGCCCAGATCGCCAAGGAAAGGCAGTGGCCGGTTCGCCGCTTCACGAGCCGTGGGACGCCGACTATGGGCGACGTCGTCCGCACCGGCCTGCTCTACGGCAGCCTAGCACCGTCCGTGGCGTTCGGATTGGCTGCGGGCCTGCTCAACCGCTCGAGGCGCGAAGCGGTGAACGTCATGGGCTCGGTCTGGGGAGACCTCGCCGCGTCCGCCGCGGGGATCGATCTTCGAGTTGAAGGCCAGGAGAACCTCTGGTCGCACCGGCCAGCGGTCTTCATCTTCAATCACCAAAGCGGGCTTGAGCTGGTGTTGATGCTCAAGCTGCTGCGCCGTGATTTCACCGGCATTGCCAAAGAGGAGCTCCGTCACAACCCGATCTTCGGTCCGCTGTTCAGGGCGGCTGGGGTCGTGTTTGTCGACCGATCGAATACCGCCAAGGCGATCGAAGCGCTAGGGCCCGCGATTGAAGCCCTTCGCCACGGGCGTTCGTTGATCATCGCGCCCGAAGGCACCCGTTCGATCACGGCGTCCATCGGTGCCTTCAAGAAAGGTGCGTTTCGTCTGGCCATGGATGCGGACGTGCCCGTCGTGCCGGTGGTATTCCGTAACGTCCTAGACGCTTTGCCCAAGGGCGCTCTGGTGGTTCGTCCGGCGGTCATCGAAGCGGTGGTCCTGCCTCCCGTCGATACTTCCTCGTGGACACTCGGCACGCTCGACGAGAAGATCGCCGAGATCCGCCAGCGGTACATCGAAGTCCTGGCTGGCTCCGGGGAAGGGGCATAGGCATGGAGCCCATCGTTCACGAGATCCTGGGGAGCCATCGCTTTCAAGACGGCCTGGCGAGACTGTCCGAAGAGCTCGGCAAGTCACCGCTCGAGCTCGAACGTTTGGCGATTCGCGCATTCGGCGAGATGATCGCCCGGCATGACGCGGCTGCAACCGCGGCCTATCGGGGGATCGGCGCCGTCCTTTCACGTCGCTATCGGATCGATGTCGACCGGGAATCTCTGGCCAGGTTGCGCGAGCTCGACCAGGAGCACGCGCTCATCTGGCTTCCGTCCCACCGTTCCTATCTCGACATGTTTTACCTGGAACAGGTCGCGCAGGAGGTTGGCATCAAGCCGGCCTACGTCCTCGGCGGCGACAACCTCGACTTCTGGCCGATCGGGCCGATTCTGCGACGAGCCGGAGTGCTCTACATCCGTCGCGACACGCAGGACAACCCCGTCTACCGCTTCGCGCTTCGTTCCTACCTCGGCCATCTGGTCGAAACCGGCCAGAACCTGAGTTGGTCGATTGAAGGAGGCCGAAGCCGAACCGGTAAGCTTCGCCCCCCGCGTTATGGAGCGTTGCGGTACGTGGTCGATGCGGTACGGCAAAGCGAGGGGCCCGACGCGATGGTGGTGCCGGTGTCGGTGGTGTACGAGCAGCTTGCCGAGGTCGCCTCGATGACGGCTGAGGCACTCGGAGGAAGCAAGAAGCCCGAAGGTATTGCCTGGCTTCTGAGGTTCGCGCGGACGCAGCCCGGGCGAATGAGCGGCGTTCGCATCGACTTCGGCGAACCGATCGGCATGCGTGAGCGCATCCGCGAAATCGAGCGCGACCCTCGCGTCAACGGCAAGGAAGTCGAGCGCTTCGCCGTCGAAGTCTGTCACCGAATCAACCGCGTCACCCCTGCGATTCCAACCGCCATCGTCACCTTCGCGCTCCTCGGCGCCGAGCGCGCTCTGACGCTCGATGAAACGCTCGAGGCCATGGCCCCGATCCTGGGCTATCTCCGAGACCATCCGACGACGCCGACGACCCTGGGCGCACAACTCGAAGATGCTGGATGGGTCAGCGGTGCGCTCGACAAGCTGACCGAGTCGGGGGTGCTGCGCTGCTTCACCGGCGGCGAGCAGACCGTCTGGTACATCGCTCCCGAGCAGCATCTGGTCGCCGCGTTCTATCGCAATACGCTCATTCACCTCTTGGTGAATCGCGCCATCGCCGAGCTTGCGACCTTCATGGCGCGCGAGCATTCGACGGGCGATTTGCGCGAGTCGATCTGGAACTACGCCATGAGTTTGAGGCAGCTTCTCAAGTTTGAGTTCTTCTTCGCCTCGCGCGCCGACTTCAACGAAGAGCTCCGGGCCGAGGTCGCGCTCTTCGACCCGGATTGGGAGGGGCGGAGAGTTCGAGAGCCGGTTGTCACGCGCGAACAGCTCGAGCGTTGGTTTGAACGGTCACGACCGCACCTAGCGCATCTCATCCTTCGGCCGTTCTTCGATGCCTATCGTGTGGTCGCCGACGAGCTCGTTCTTTGGCCGCACGACCGCGAGGTCGACCACGACAAGTTCCTCGAGCGCTGTCTCGGCTTCGGCCAGCAGCAAGTCCTTCAAGGCAAGCTCCACAGCGCCGAGTCCGTGACACTCGAGCTTTTTCGGAACGCGCTCACGCTCGCCGACCACCGCGGCCTGGTCGCAGGCACTGGGCGAGACATTCGTCAACGGCGAAAGGCCTTTGCCGAGAATCTTCGCCAGATCGTCGACGACCTCGACACGCTGAGTCGACTCCAACGGGTCCATAGCAAGTAGGCAGCGATCGTTCATCTCGGCGTCGGCAAAAAATGACGCGCCGCGCAGGACACGATGGTCCCGCGCGGCGCGTTGTCCGTTTGTCGGCCTGATGGGCCCTGCCTCTAGATCAGGGTGGTGACATGGAAGGTCCAGCTCCAGGGCGCGCTTCGCAAGCCCTCGGTGTCGGTCGCCCAGACGGTCACCGTGTACGTCCCGTACTCGAAGTCGCCTTCGAATGTTTCAGTGCCCGGATAGGTTTCGGCGAGTTCGCCGTATCGCTGAACCGTCCACTCGTAGGTCATGTCGCCAGGCGCGTCATGGTCGTCGAGCACGGTGGGGGTGAAGCGAATGCGCTGACACAAATCGTTGCTATCCACGCGGCCGTTCCCATCCGCGTCGTAGTCGCACTGGTCGAGCCAGAACGACTCGGGCGGGTCGTCGAAGTCCCCCAGTGGCAACGGAACGATACTCGCGCTGTTACCGGTCATGGTAGGCGGCAGGTTGTCGCCCGGGGGGTTGTCCACGATTTCGATCCGAATCGTATCGACGCCCCGAAGGCCGCCCTCGTCGAGCACGGTCACCGTCAGGTCGAAGAATCCGGCGTGCAGCGAGTCCGTCTCGATCACCTCGCTCAAGCCTTCGCCATCCCAGTACGCAAACGGGATCGTCCCACCGAACCGAAGCTCGATGTCTTGTGAAGCGGTCCAGCGAACCGTGCTCCTGTCCTCGTTGCCGTTGATGTCGAAGACCCTGGCCGAGAGACCGATCGACTGACCCCGGTAAAACCGAAGCGCCCCATCGACGTCCGGGTTGGTGATCGTCACCGTGGGCGCCACGTTACTCACCGAGATGGTCACCGAGTCGCTGACGGTGAATCTGCCGTCCGTCGCCGTGCAGGTGAGCGTGTGCTCCCCTTCGCTCAGCCGGTTCGACGAGGTCGTGGCCCGGTCTGAAATGATGCCATCGCGGCTGCTGGTCCAGCTCACTTCGACGTCGCCCATGCCGTCCGGGTCATCCACCTCGCAGCTCAGCGGAACGCTCGAACCCCCGAAGGTGTAGCTGCCGTCGGCGGTCGGCGCCAGGATGCGCACGTGGGGCGGCGCCGCATCGCCAAGCGCTCGGTGAATGGCGCCGAAGGCATCGACCCAGCGGTGCATGTCTACCCGGTCAGAGGTATGTGCAGTGTCCCGCATCACCTCCCAGATCCCCGCGGCGTTGAGGCTCGGATTGGCGGCCTTAATCAGCGCTCCGATCCCCGCGGCGAAGGGAGATGAGAACGAAGTGCCGGACTTGAGCACCGCGTTCGTCGACGGCGCAATGATGCTCGAGTCGCTCGGCGTGTCGTGTACGAAAACGGAGTAGGGGGCGTAGATGTCGACAGAGTCCGCTGACTCCCGTTGCTTGCGTCCGTACGCGCTGCCGCCCGCTTTGGTGTTCGTGTCGTGTTGCAAGCCGCCGACGCAGATGACACCCGGCGCCTCGCAAGGTACGCGGTACTCCTCTTCCCAGCAGGCAAGGAAGCAATCTTCCGCGTCGACGTTTGCGCTGTCATTACCGGCAGACGCAAAGACGAGAATGCCCGCGGCCCGGACGGAGCGCGCGACTACGTTGACCGCAGTGCAGACCCCAACCAGACAAAGGCCTGCCGGGATGTTCCCCGATGCCGAAATGTTCACGATCTCCGGGAAATGACCAATCGCGCTGGGGACCGTGTCGAAGATGTACTCGAGGTAGTCCCAGAGGTTGGGGTTGGGGCTCTGCGCGAAGATCGGCCGAACGACCTCCGAGGCAGGGCCAGCCGCACCGATGCCGTCATCGAAGATCCCGAGCGCAGCCGACGCCACGTTGGTGCCATGCCAGAAGCAGTCGCTTCCGCCGCAGCTGTTGGGGTTAGGCTGCGAGAAACGCCCACGTGGGATCATCTCGGCCGCCGGGTAGTCCGGAAGGTTCAAGAAGCCGCCGTCCATGATCAACAGCTCGACCTTGCTGCCATCTGCTGGGACCCGTCCAGCGTCATGCACCATGCGGGCCGCTTCGGCCGCGCCGATGTCCTGCGCGGAACCGAGATCCATGTATGGGAGCTCGAACGCGTTGGGCGAGTACCCTCCGCCGCTCCCGATGGCTGCCTCGGCAGTCTCCCGCTCACTCAAGCCGTCATAGGTGAACAGGAAGTTGGCGCCGAGCTCAGTGCCCTCGCCGACCGACTCGCGCGCCATCGCTGTCAGCGAGTCTAGCGCTCGCTGTGAAGAGACACGATGGTGCCTCGCGTTCTCACCCTCGCTGCTGAGGATGAGCTCGCGAAGCTCTTCAGGGTCCGCCTCGCTTGGGTCGATCCGAAGCAGCACGAACAGCGGTGTGTCCGCAGGCGCACCGCGCAGAACCGGATCGATCTGGCGCAGCACCGTGCCATTGAGCCGCTCGATGATCCCGGGCAGCGCGTCACGGTCTTCGATGGCGAGAATCACCTCGTCCTCGACGAAGTCGACCCGTCTTCCGCGGTCGTCCGCGATCACCGCGACGGGCCGTTCGTCCGAATCGTCGATGAAGCGCAGCGTCGGGACCTCGGGCTCGAGGGAGTCGTCGACCTCGAATCTCGGGTCGCTTGTCTTGGTGCTGCCGCCACCGCATGCGATGAGCGAGATGAAAAGAAAAAGGGCAAGGACTCGCGAAGTGAAGGAAGTGAAATGCGTTCTCATGATTCTGCTCCTCGTTGGGAGGCCGCTGGGCCTCGGGTGGACGAGGAGCACTAGAGCAGCAGTCGTGCCAAACCGTGTCGGCTCGGAAAAACGCGATAAGTCCTAAAAAATAAGCCCTGTCATGAGACGTCGATGCCCGAGGAATTGTGCCGTGACTCACAACGGCACAGCACGCATCAAAGTGAGTGCAAGCGAGTCGCTCTTTAGAGCAGATGAGATCGGAGCTTCGCGCGTACCTCGGCGAGGAAGAAGCAGCTCGGGATGGAGAACCCAGTCTCGCCGCCGGAGATGAGGCCGTCTACGGCTCGGCCGAGCATCATGCTGACTTACTTCGAGCCTCTTGGACTTGGCAGTCGTTGCTGTTGACACGTGCAATCGCAATGCCCGACGAGCGCGCGATCGCCCGCATCGGATCGCCCACGCCGCCGCCCCCACGCGAGCGTCTCCTTGTCGGGCCTTCTTTCCGCGCCCCGGTTGTCTGCTATACGCCGTCGCGTGGACGACCTGATCCGGAAAGCCGCAACCCTTCAAGAGGCGCTTCCCTACATTCGGAGCTTCCATGGGGACATCTTCGTCATCAAGTACGGTGGCAACGCCATGGTCGATCCCGAGTTGCGGGATAGCTTTGCGCGCGATGTCGTACTGATGAAATACGTCGGGCTGCATCCGGTGGTGGTGCACGGTGGAGGGCCGCAGATCGACGATATGCTCAAAGCCCTCGGCGTGGTGTCGCAGCGCCTGGAAGGGCTTCGCGTGACGACCGAGCATACGATGGAGGTCGTCGAGATGGTCCTCGGCGGCAAGGTCAACTCGGAAATCGTCTCACTCATCGCCGGCCACGGAGGGCGGCCGATTGGGCTCACCGGCAAGGACGACGCCTTCCTCCGGGCGAAGAAGGTCGACAAAATGAAGACTAAGAGCGGGAGCTGGGTCGATCCGGGCCGCGTCGGCACCGTTACCCACGTCAATCCGGACATTCTTCGTCGACTCGTCGAAGACGGCTTCATTCCGGTCATCGCGCCGATAGCGGTCGACGCCGAAGGCAAATCGCTCAACGTCAATGCTGACACGGTCGCGGGCAAGGTCGCGGAGGCGCTTTCGGCGAGGAAGCTCGTCCTGCTCACCGACATCGAAGGCGTGCGAGCCAAAGACGGCGAAGTCGCGAGCTCGCTCAGCGCATCGGAGATCGACGCTCTCAAGCAGCTAGGCGTGATTGAAGGCGGAATGATCCCGAAAGTCGACTGTGCCTTGAGCGCCTTAGCCGGGGGCGTCCGCAAGGTGCACATCATCGATGGGCGGGTGCGTCATGCGGTGCTCCTCGAGATCTTCACCGACGAAGGCATCGGCACTGAAATCACTCGCTGAGCCCGCCGAGCCAGGCTCGACGGCCCAGAGCAATGGTGGTATGTCGCGAGCTTCCCAAAAGGCATCGCATGACCAGGCAGGATGACATGCTCCGGACCGCTAAAGAGGTTCAGCTCGGTAACTACGCGCCTGCGCCCTTCGTTCTGACGCATGGGCGCGGCCGTCGCGTGACCGATGCGTCCGGCCGCGAGTATCTGGACCTCTCCGGAGGGATTTCCGTCCTTTCGGTGGGGCACAGCCACCCGACCCTGAGCGCCGCGATTGCCGATCAAGCAGCTCGACTGATGCACGTCTCGAACGTCTTCTACAACGACCGTGCCATCGAGCTCGCGGAAGCGATTTGCAGGCGGACTCCGTTCGATAAGGTCTATTTCTGCAATAGCGGCTCCGAAGCCAATGAGTCCTTGCTCAAGCTCGCGCGCCGCTACCACCACGACCGCAGTGACGAGAAGCGGACCGAGCTCGTCTCCACACATAAGAGCTTTCACGGCAGGACGATGGGCTCGCTCTCGCTGACCGGACAACCCAAATACCACGTCGGAATGCAGCCCTTGTTGCAGGGCGTGCGCTTCGTCGACTTCAATGATCTCGCCGCCCTCGACGCTGCAGTGACGGACCGGACCGCCGCGGTGATCTTCGAGCTGATTCAAGCCGAGGGTGGGATCATCGTCGGCACGGAGGAGTTCGTGAGAGGGGCGCGCCGCGTTTGTGACGAGCGGGGCGCCTTGCTCTTTTTCGACGAGATCCAAACCGGATACGGTCGAACTGGCCGCTTCCTCGCACAAGAATGGTTCGATACCGTCCCAGACGCCTGCTCGCTTGCGAAAGGCATCGGCGGCGGCTTTCCACTCGGCGCGATGGCGGTCACCGAGCGCTTCGCCGGAGGCCTTCCTCCGGGGAGCCACGCCAGCACCTTTGGCGGGAACCCGCTCGCCTGTGCCGCGGGCCTTGCCGTGCTGCACATCATTGATGAAGAAGGGCTCGTCGAAAATGCGGAGCGCCTCGGGGAGTATCTGGCTGGTCGGCTCGCCGAGCTCGATGCCCGTCTCTCCAGCACCTCGGGCACTCGGGGCCTGGGCTTACTGCGAGGCATCGTTCTGGCCGACGATGTGGATCCTGGAGCGACGCTCGCTGCACTTCATGGGGCTGGGCTGCTGCTCACGCTCGCTGGCGGCAACGTCGTCAGAATCTCACCGGCGCTCAACGTCACGCGAGACGAGCTCGACGAAGGTCTATCGATCTTGGAGAAAGTCCTTTCCGACGCTCCGAGGAAGCCATGAAGCGCGATTTTCTCACGATTTTCGACCTCAGCCGGGAGGAGCTACTCGGCGTGCTTTCGCGGGCGGAAGAGTTGAAAGCCCTTCGAGGCACCGCCGAGCATCCACGACCCTTGAACGGCAAGTCGATTGCGGTCGTGTTCGAAAAAGCATCGACACGGACGCGCCTCTCGTTCGAAGTAGGCATCCACGAGCTCGGGGCGCAGCCGGTGACACTCAACTCTAGGGACACCCAGCTCGGGCGGGGCGAGCCGATCGAAGACACCGCACGCATGCTGAGTCGCTACGTTCACGGCGTGGTCTACCGGACGTTCGGGCACGACCGCCTCGAGGCGCTCGCGCGCTCGGCAACCATTCCTGTGGTCAACGGGCTCTCCGACAAGTTTCACCCGGTCCAGTTGCTCGCGGACATGATGACGATCCGGCAGAGCTTCGGCCCCGCGCTCGAGCAGGCGCGCGTCGCTTGGATCGGCGACGGCAACAACATGGCGCACTCCTGGATCGCGTCCGCAGCAGTCGCCGGCTTCGAGCTCGTGCTCGCTTGTCCAACAGGATATCAGCCGGAAGCTCAGATCTTGGCCGATGCGCGCGCGCGCGGCGCCAAGGTTCGCCTGGTCGAGCGACCCGAGCAAGCTCTGGACGGGGTCACCGTAGTCACTACAGACGTCTGGGCGAGTATGGGACAGGAGGACGAGGCGGCGGAGCGGCGGCGTGCCTTCGACGGCTTCATCGTCGACGGGGCCGCCATGAAGCGGGCCGCGTCCGACGCGATCTTTCTCCACTGCCTGCCGGCGCACCGCGGCGAAGAGGTCAGTGCTGCGGTCATCGACGGTGAGCAGTCCCGAGTTTGGGACGAGGCAGAGAACCGACTACACACCCAGAAGGCTCTATTGGAGTGGCTCGTCGCACGAAGCTGGTGAAGTGGGTGCTTCCCGAGGCGTCGCGCTAGACTATCGAAGGGAGGGGCAGTTAAGCAGTCGATGTCGGAGGAGAGGGTTCCACGACCGATCGAAGGGGTGGACGTGACGGCGCTCGAGATGAGCCCGGAGGAGGCGTTCGTGCACTCCTGCATCGACGGCGTCCTCAACGTCGACGACATCTCCGACCTTATCGTGCTCGAATCTGGGCGCGTCTCCGAGTCGATCGAGCGGCTGATCTCGTTGGGGGTCGTCGAGTGGGTCAGCCCCAAGATCTCTAGTGCGCCACCCGCGCCGCAGCTGATCGAGGATGTGGAGATCGACCAAGCGCTCCAAGAGAAGATCGTACGAACTTTCAAACGTGCTGACAGGCTCAACCACTACGAGCTTCTCGGGGTAGCGAGGGATGCCGACCGCGCCGAGATTCGCAAGGCGTACTTTGAGCTTTCCAAGACCTTCCACCCCGACTCCTACTACGGAAAGCACCTTGGTTCTTTCAAAGCGCAGATGGAAGTGATCTTTCGCAAGATCACCGATGCGTATGAAGCACTCGGTCGCCAGAAGAAGCGCGAGGCATACGATCAGTATCTCGAGAGAAGCATCGCTGTGTCCGCGGCCGAGGAGAAGATCAGCCGTGTCGAGGAACGTGCGGAGGCCATGTCCAGGGCTCTCACGCGACCGCCCATCGTAGAACGCCAAGCCGGGCCGATCGACGCGGCGGCTGCGTCCAGGCAGTGGCAGCCAAGTCAGGCTCCATCGAAGCAACCGGTTCGCGCCATACCCGGGACGCCGGAGTACGATCGCATGCAGCGCAAACGCGAGCTGCTCGAGCGAAGGCTTGGAGGCCGATCCATCCAGCCGTCGAAGAAGAAGGAATCGGTGCGATCGATGCCTGCACCCACCACCAAGGTCGGTGCGAAAACCGCGCTCCGGGATCTCACTCGCTCACTCAAGCATACCGCTGGGCTCACCGGTGGCGTTGACCGCGCAGAACACCACATCGAGTCGGCGCGGCTAGCAGAGGCTCAAGGCGACCTGGCGGCCGCGGCCACGGCACTGAGAATGGCCATCACCTTGGATTCCAGTCGCCGCGACATTCAGGAACAGTACCGCCGCGTCAACTCGCACCTGCGCGTGCAACTCGTCGACATCCATCGGGAGCAGGCCAGCTACGAGGAAAACAACAATCTTTGGGCCGCTGCCAGCATTTCCTGGGCGAAGGTGGCCGACGCTGTGCCGGAGGATCCAATTGCGCCTCGCCGGGCCGCCAGGGCGCTCTTGAGCGCAGGTGGTGACCTACGAAAAGCCCGCGATTTCGCACAACGGAGCCTCGAGTTGGCTCCGGATTCCCTCGAAGCGCGCCTGCTCCTGGCCCGAATCTACATCCAGGCCGGCATGGACAACAGTGCGGCAAAAGAGCTCGACGAGGCTGCAAAGCTGGACCCGGGCCACGAGATGGTGAAAAATCTTAGGAAGCAGCTCGGGGGGTGATGTGACAAACGCATCGGAGCGCTTGGAAGTGGGGCATGGAAAGAGTCATCGGGATTGACCTAGGTACGTTCAACTCGTGCGTCGCCGTCGTCGAAAGCGGCACGCCCGTGGTCATCGCAAATCGAGGGGGATACAAGGTCACCCCGTCGATGGTGGCCGTGACCGAGGGAGGCAAGCGTTTGGTGGGCCATATCGCAAAGCGACAGGCCGTGACCAATGCCGAGAACACGGTGTTCGCCTGCAAGCGGCTCATCGGCCGAAAGTGGGACACGCCGCAGGTCAAGAACGCGATTCAGACCACACCGTTCCACATCGTCGAAGGCCCACATGGCGACTGCCGCATCAAGATGCGGGACAAGGTCTACAGCATCCCTGAGATCAGCGCGATGGTCCTTCAGGAAATGAAGATGGTCGCCGAAGACTACCTCGGTGAAGAGGTCGACAAGGTCGTCGTGACCGTACCCGCCTACTTCAACGACAACCAGCGGCAAGCAACCAAGGATGCTGGCGCAATCGCTGGCCTCGACGTGATTCGCATCATCAACGAGCCAACTTCGGCTGCGCTCGCGTACGGCTTTGGCAAGAACATCGATCGCACCGTCGCGGTCTTCGATCTGGGCGGCGGCACCTTCGACATCTCGATCCTGGAGATTGCGAGCACCGGTGTGTTCAAGGTCATCAGTACGGCCGGTGACACGTTCCTCGGCGGCGAGGATTTCGACCAGCGCGTGATCGACTGGCTCGTCGAGGGCTTCCAACACGAGCACGGAATCGATCTCCGGCAAGACCGCATGGCGCTCCAGCGGCTCAAGGACGCGGCGGAGAAAGCGAAGTGCGAGCTCTCGGCGGTCACCGAAACCGAGGTAAACCTGCCCTTCATCATTTCGAGCGCGCGCAATGAGGCACTCCATCTTCAGCGTCTACTCACCCGCGCTACGCTCGAAGAGCTGACCGCAGACCTGGTCGACCGCACGATTCAGATTTGCGAGCTCACGCTCGGCGAAGCGGGTCTCGACAAAGACGAAATCGAGGACGTCATTCTCGTTGGCGGCATGACCCGAATGCCAAAGGTGCAAGAACGGGTTAGCAAGTTTTTTCAGCGTGACCCCTGCAAGGGCGTTCACCCTGACGAGGTCGTCGGACTTGGCGCATCGATTCAAGGCGCCGCGCTCGTCGACGATTCGCCCGAGATGGACATGGTTTTGCTCGACGTGACTCCGCACACGCTTGGGATCATGGTCGTCGGCGGCTACTTCGAAGAGCTCATTCCGCAGAACACGACCGTCCCGACGTCGCGCAGCAAGCCGTTCACCACGGTGCGCGACAACCAGACGGCCGTGAAGATCCTTGTCCTGCAGGGCGAGTCGCGACGCGCGGAGGACAACGAGCTGCTAGGCGAGTTCATCTTGACCGGCCTTCGCCGTGCACCTGCGGGCCAGGTCGAGGTCGAGGTAACCTTCGAGATCAACGCCGACGGTATCGTCAGCGTGCACGCGAAGGACGTCGAGACCGGAAAAGAGCAGTCGATCACGGTGACGGCGACCAGCGGCCTCACCGAGGACGAAATCAACGAGATGATGGTGGACGCTTCGGACTTCGCAGTTTCTCGACGTCAGGACGAGGCTTCCGAAAAGGTCCGGCAGGAAGCCGAAACACTGATGGCCGAGATCGAACGCCTCTTTCCGGAGGTCGAGTCAATCGTCGCTGGCAGTGACTTCGGGCGCGACGCCATCGACAAAGCCAGGGGCGTGGTCGACAATGCCCGCACGCTGCTCGAACGAGGCGACATCGGGGGACTCAAGGACGAGCTGGAGTCGCTCGGCCGCACGCAGCGCATGTTCAAGGGCGTGGTCGGCAAGTCGGCGTGATCGATGGCTTCGGGTAAATCCGGCTCCGGAGAATCCTCCTTCCCGAGCGTGCTCGGCGAGAATGGCACGATTGACCTCACCGTGGCGCCGGCCGAGCTTGATATTCACGAGCGGCCAACCCGTCGGATTTCTGCAGACGCCTGGGTCCTCGATCGCGATCGACGCACCTTGCCGCCGACCATCCGGCCGCCCGACGATCGGGCCGCCGGGCGAACCGACGAGCTGAACCCCGATCTCATCCATGCCGAGATCGCTGACTGCTTCGCGCTTGGGGACTACGCGAGGTCGTTGAGCGCCGCAGAGCTTCAGCTCGGCCTCAACCCGGAAGACGAGAGCGCCCGCCAATATGCGGTCAACAGCCGGGCCCGCCTCGAGACTCGGTACATCACTCGAATCGGGTCCCTCGACTACGTCTTCAATCTCGCGGTGGCGCCGGCCAAGGTGAAGTGGCTCGGCTTGGATCCCCAGGCCGCATTTCTCCTGTCTCTGGTAGACGGCCAGACGACGGTCGCGGAGGTGCTCGATATTTGCCAGATGAGCCGGCTAGAGGCCCTTCGCGTCTTTACCGAGCTTCTGGACGCCAAGGCTATCATCCGAGTTGCCTAGCGCGGCGAGCGCTTGCACTGGGTGCGCGGACCACTACCATCGGGCCCCATGGTTGGCTCCCCCAAGAAGATCGTGCTTGCCTACAGCGGCGGCCTGGACACATCGGTCATTCTGACCTGGCTCAAAGAGACCTACGATGCCGAGGTGATCGCGTTCTGCGCGGATGTGGGCCAAGGCGAAGAGCTCGGAGGGCTCGATGAGAAGGCCAAAGCGACGGGCGCGTCCAAGTGCATCATCGTGGACCTAAAAGAAGAGTTTGCGCGTGACTTCTGCTTTCCCATGCTTCGAGCCAACGCCGTCTATGAGGGCGACTATCTGCTCGGGACCTCGATTGCTCGGCCTATCATAGCCAAGGCGATGATGGACGTGGCCCGTCAGGAAGGAGCCACCGCGATTGCGCATGGGGCAACCGGCAAGGGCAACGATCAGGTTCGATTCGAGCTCACCGCAATGGCCATCGACCCGCGGATCGAGGTCATCGCACCCTGGAGGACCTGGTCCTTGAAATCCCGGAGCGACTGCATCGAGTACTGCAAGGACCGGAAGATCCCAATAGAGGTCACCGCCGAGAAGCCGTACTCGATGGACGCAAACTTGTTTCACATCAGCTACGAGGGCGGCGTGCTCGAGGACACCTGGAACGAGCCACTCAAGGACATGTTCCGCTGGACGACCGACCCCGAGGACGCGCCAGACACCCCCGAGTATCTGATCGTAGGGTACGAGAAGGGTGACCCCGTCAGCGTCAACGGCGAGCGCCTGTCCCCCGCTTCCCTGATCGCGCGCCTGAACGAGCTCGGCTCGATGCATGGCGTTGGTCGCGTCGACATCGTAGAGAACCGCTTCGTCGGCATGAAGTCGCGGGGAGTGTACGAGACACCTGGGGGCACGATTCTCCACAAGGCGCACCGGGCGGTCGAATCGATTACCGTCGACCGGGAGGCGTTGCGGATTCGCGACGGTCTGATTCCGGAGTATGCTTCGCTTGTCTATCGGGGTTTCTGGTACGCGCCGGAACGAGAGATGCTCCAGGCTCTCATCGACGACGCTCAAAAGGACGTGACAGGGGAGGCGCGCATCAAGCTATACAAGGGGAGCGCCCATGTGGTGGGGCGCCGGAGCCCCAACAGTCTCTACGACTCCGATTTCGCGACCTTCGAGGCGGATGAGGTCTATGAACAACAAGACGCCACTGGGTTCATTCGCCTGAACGCACTTCGCTTGCGAATTCGGGCTCTTCGGGACCAGCGCCGCGGTGGTTGACCCCGGGTATTGCCGCCCATTGCACTCCTCTGTAACCTAAAAGCTCACAAGGTCTTGGACGTTCCAAGTATACAGTCTGCCGCCGCGATTGCTGGCGGCGTGGGTCTAGGGGCGCTGCTTGCAGCCGTTAGTGCAGGCTTACACATGCTCGGCGAAGCGGGGCTCCGGGCGCTACTGGAGGCCAACGGGTACGACAGCAAAGTCTCCAAGCGTGTCCTTCACGACCTCAAGGCCGTGCACTCGCGCCTCCTGTTGGGCCGGGTGCTGTGCGTGACCCTGAGTGCGGCTCTCGCGGCCCATTCCCTTTTCGAGTCCAGCGGAGTATGGAGCGCAGTCCTCGGGGTGGTCGCCGTGGCGGTGGCCTACGCGCTCGCGGCAACGGTTGCCGGCGCAGTCGTTCGCCAGCGCTCGGGACAGGCTACGTTGCGAATCTGGAAATGGCTGCGCCCGGTCGACCTCCTGCTCACACCCCTGGCGGCGCCCCTCAACTGGATCGAAGATCTCGTGCAGAAGGTCGTACCCACCGTACATCCGCACGATGCGGGTCGCCTTGCCGAGCTGACCGTCGAGCACGTCATCGAGCAAGGTGCAGAAACCGGCACGATCGCCGAGGAGCACGCGCAGATGCTGCGAAGCGTGCT
Organism: uncultured delta proteobacterium; assembly: GCA_963699755.1. Lineage (GTDB taxonomy): Bacteria > Myxococcota_A > Polyangia > Polyangiales > Houyiibacteriaceae > SG8-38. Next base: position 6,693 of record CAVOVB010000005.1, on the reverse strand, counting down.
GGAGTTCAAGAACACGGTCGCACGAGAGATCATGGTCCCACGGACGCAAGTCGTCGGTTTCGAGATCGACACCAGCATCGATGAGGTGCTCGCGAGCATCGTCGAGTCAGGCCACAGCCGCTATCCGGTCTACCGCGGGCAAATCGATCACGTCGAAGGCATCCTCTATGCGAAAGACCTCTTCCAGCTGCTACACCGAAGCTCCAGTACGACCGACGTCATCTTGGAGGACGTTCTTCGAAAGCCCGTTTTCTTTGCTGCGGAGAGCCAGAAGATCGGCGTGCTGCTTCGAGAGATGCAGCGGCGGCGTTCGCATCTTGCCGTGGTGGTCGACGAGTTTGGTGGCGCCGCCGGCATCGTCACCCTGGAAGATATCGTCGAAGAAATCGTCGGCGAGATTCAGGATGAGCACGACGAAGAGGCGCCCCTGGTCCACGAGCGTGCCCCCGGCCACTATTTCGTCGACGCGAGCATCTCGCTGTACGACCTGGAGGAGCAGCTCGGAGAGTCCATTTGCGAGGAAAAAAGCGATTTCGATTCGCTCGGCGGCATGTTGGCTCATCTCCTCGGTCAGGTTCCGGCGCTCGGGGATACGGTCGTTGCGGGGCCGTATCGCTTCGTGATCCTCGACGCGGACGAGCGGTGCGTTCGGCATGTCGAGATGGTTCGGGCGAGCAACGAGGAGCCGGACGAGCCCAAAGTGGTGGCCGGCTAGGAAGCATCGGGTTCCGCGTAGCTGACCCAGTCCTGGAGGATGTCCGCGCTGCTCATGCGCGGGGTGAGAACCGTGTAGTGGGCGACCTGGCCCTCGGGAGCAGCGCCGACCGATCCGACATTCACGATGTGATACTCCTCGACGGAGCGCTGAAACGGGACGTGAGTGGCGCCGCAGATGATGATGTCTGCGGGGTCGTCATCGAGCAACGCGAGGATTTCGTCGTCCGTCAGGTCGTGGCTGATCTCGCGACTGCCATCTGCCGGGGAGCCGTGCACCATGAGAACTTCACGGCCGTCGATCAGAGGGATCCGCTGTTGCTCAGGCAGGCGGCGAAGCCGCTCCGCTACCAAGTCTCCGATGGCCGCTCTCGTATCTGAAAAGAGTCGCGCCTGCTTGCGCTGCTCGTTGTCGATGGGGACGAGGCTGCTCGGATCGATCGAGCCGAGCGCCATGTCCGACGGACCACGTGTGCAGATCGCGCCCAAGGCCTGGAGGCGATGCCAGACTTCGAGCGGCTCGTCGCCACCCAATAGCAGGTCGCCAGCGACGTAGATGCGCTTGACACCGAGCCGATCGAGCTCCGCCAGGACCGCCTCTAGAGCCGTGAGATTGCCGTGCACGTCCGAGAGAAACGCGATCGGGCTCGATTCCGGAGGATGCGCCATGGCAGAACCCTAGCACCGTCCTTGGGGTCCGGTCGGCGCCCGCCCAGGCTTGCACCGGGCCAAGGTCCGCCTATTCTCCGCGGGGGAGAGGAAGTTGAACGAAGGCAGCGATCGGGACAACATCATTCGCGTTGGTTTCGGGACGGACGGCAAGCTAACCCGGGCTACGAACCTGGAGCCGGCGCCGTCCCAGCCGGCGCCTCCGAGAAGCGATCCGTGCGAGGGGCTCTACACCGTGGCAGAGGTGGCTCGGCTTTTCGGTTACAAGCCATCGCAGCTTCGATACTGGCATCGCTCCGGAGTGCTCGGTCCCTCGGTGCGGGTGGCCGGCCGGAATTACTACAGCTTTCAGGACCTGGTCGGGATACGGGCAGCCAAGGGGCTCCTCGAGCAGGGGGTGCCGCTCCGTCGGGTGCGGCGTTCGGTGCAGTCCCTGCGCGAGGCCTTTCCAAAGACCACGAGACCGCTGTCCGAGCTTCGCGTCTTGGCGGACGGACAAACGGTTCTCGTGCAAGACGAGACCGGCGCCTATGAGCCGACGAGCGGCCAAGCCGTGCTCGACTTTCGCATCGAAGGCCTGGCATCGGACGTGGTTCGGCTGCTTCATTTCGACGATGATGACCGTGCTCGAGCGTACGAGCACTACCTCGAAGGCTGCCGCCTCGACGAGGATGAGAACACCTTCGACGAGGCAGAGCAGGAATATAAGAAGGCCCTCTCGCTCGATCCAACGCTCTCCAACGCGCTCACCAATCTCGGGAACCTCGAATACCGTCGCCAGCAGCTCGAAGCCGCCGAGCGGTACTACCGGCAGGCGCTCGAGACCGACCCAGAACAGCCCGAAGCTCTCTACAATCTGGGCTTTCTGTGCTTCGAGCGAGACGAAGTGGATGAGGCCGTCGACCTATTTCGCGACGCGCTGAGGAGCGACCCATCGTTTGCCGACGCGCACTTCAATCTCGCGATGGCGCTCGAGGAGCGCGGCGAGCAGGCAGCAGCGAAGCCGCACTGGCAACAATACCTAGCCCTGGAGCCCGAGGGCGCCTGGTCGGACATAGCCCAAAACCACCTGCTGACGAGTTGAGCGCTCAGGGTTGTATGTATTTTTCGAGATCGAGCGCCCAACGAACTTCGGCGACAGCGTCGTCGATCCCTGCGAGCGGCTTGCGATAGGTGACTTCGTGCCAGACGTCGAGGACCCGTGCTTGGTCGACGGGGTCTTTCACCTCGACGATCTCCGCGCCGGACTCTTCGTAGCCGCGGCTACCCGCCTGCGCGCCGATTTCCTCGCGCACTCTGCGAAAGAGCTCCGCCGACTGAGCGGACGGCGCATCGGAGCGCTGGGTGCGCGCGGTGAATTGCACCACCAGCCCGCCATTGAGCACCACCCGGACTCCGGAATCCATGATGTGAAGGCGAACGCGCTCCGCAATTTGAAGCTCCCGGTCCTCGGCCCGGTAGATCTCCACTCCGGCGTCGGCAAGCGCCTGCTGAATCTCCTGAATTGTCAGCTTTTCCTCCCCACCACGAGCGCCAAACAAGCGTTTCGGGTCGAGGAACGTACCACCCTCAACACCGGCCGCGCAAATCAGCCGCGTCTTGGTGCTACTACTCGACCAAGCGCCTGATTTGGACGATGCAAGGTTCCCATGAACGAAGTCGTGGATGCAATTGATCGGCCAGTGCGTCTTGCACAGCCTCCAGAGCGCGTGGTTTCGCTGGTCCCCAGCGAGACGGCGTCGGTTGCCGATCTGCTCGGCGTCGAACGGCTGGTCGGCCGGACGGACTATTGTGTCGAGCCGGTGAACTTGGTCGAAACGATTCCATCGGTGGGAGGAACCAAGCGCTTCGACGTGGGTGCGGTCATGGCGCTCCAACCGGACCTTGTGCTTGCGAACAAGGAAGAGAATAGCAGGCCTCTGGTTCAAGCACTGATTGCCGCTGGCTTGACGGTGCACGTCAGCTTTCCTTGCACGGTCGACGAATCGCTTGCCTATCTCCAGTCCCTCGCAATCTTGCTCGGGGTCGATCCCGAACACAGCGAGTCGGTGAACGCTTGTTGCAGAGCTGTTCTGCGTGCACATCGCGTCTCGCAGGCTGAGGCGGTCCCGGTGTTCGTTCCCATTTGGAAAGACCCTTGGATGACGTTCGACGGGCGCACCTATGCCAGCGACATCCTCGCGCTCTGCGGAGCGCACAATGTGTTTGCCAGCCGACCGCGCCGATATCCCTTGGCCGCAGACCTTGGAAAAATGGGGCCTCGGAGCGAGGCGGAGGTGGACGAACGGGACACGCGATACCCCGGGATTCGATTGGAAGAGCTGGTGGAGCGAGGGACTCGCGCAGTCTTGCTGCCCGACGAGCCATACGCGTTCGGCACCGACGACGTTGCAGCCTTCGCAGAGCTGAATGCGTCACCGCCGCTGCGGGTCGAGCTCGTCGATGGCAAGGATCTCTTCTGGTACGGGACGCGCATGGCTGGCGCGATCGAAGGTCTCAGTCACAGGATCGAACAATTGCGTTCGGTCTGCTTTGGTGTGTCACCGAACAACTGACCGGCAGGTCTCCGCCTGAAGGGTAGCTGCGAGATCGTTTTTTCGAAGAACGCGCGACGAAAACGCTAGCCACCGATCACCGGCTTCGGTACATTCCGCTCTGCTGTGACACCCGTTTCCGAAAGGCTCTCTTCGATTTTGCCGAAGGGCGGCGCTGACATCGCCGTGCATCGTGGTGCGCGTCGGCAGTTCCGCCGCTGGGCACTCGACGCCGAGATCGAGCTCTTGACCCCAGCGCGGGGTGTGGGCCTTGCGATCAACGCCAGCGTCGGCGGCCTCCGGGTCGCCGTGGATATGGGGGTGCCCCTCGACCACGTCTGCACGCTCCGCGTTCGGACTGCGCCCGACCATGCGACGGTCGAGCACGCGAGGGTTGTCTGGTCCCAGGCGCGCCCAGACGGCTATTTGCTTGGTCTCGAGTTCATCGCGGCACCTTCTTCGGCCTGAAATTGTTGAGTTTTGGCCCCGGGGATCGCGAATGATGCGATTGCTTGCAGCCTGCGCGCTCAGGGGTTAACTTCTGGGAGCATCTGAGCGTACCCATTTCGGGACGCTACGGAGGTTCAAAACATGCGCCGACGAATGTTCCTCGGAAAGATTCACCGAGCTACGATCACCCACGCTGACTTGGACTACGAAGGCAGCGTCACGATCGATGCAAACCTGCTCGATGCTGCCGGCATCCTCCAGCACGAAGAAGTCCAAATCTGGAACGTCACACAGGGCACACGCTTAGCGACCTACGCGCTCGAGGGGCCCCGAGGCTCCGGTGTGATTTGCGTCAATGGCGCCGCCGCGCATCACATGGCCCCGGGCGACCTGGCGATCATCGCGAGCTTCGGCGAGATGAGCGACGAAGAAGCACGAGCGCACAAACCCAAGGTTGTGCTTGTCGACAGTAAGAACCGGATCGTGGACACCGGCCCCGAGCGCCCGGGCCCACAAATGCCCCGCCGAGTGGACGAGCTCATTCATTAGCGCGATGCTCTCCCGGTATCGCCGGGGTGGCGGAATGGCAGACGCAGGCGACTTAAAATCGCTCGTGGAAACACGTGCGGGTTCGAATCCCGCCCCCGGCACCTAGGCGTTCGATCGCGCGTTTGGTTTGTGATTGCCGCGGCTTGCGTGACTCATCGCTTGCCGCCGTGTGAACCGGGGGACGTCAGGGGGACGTGCCGATCCTGGTGTGGGGGCGCTTGAGGCTCCAGGGACTCCACGAGTCGGAGCTGCGCGCCGCTGCTCAGGTGCGCGTATCGATCTGTGCTCCGCGCTGCTGCGTCCGAGAACATTCTGGAGTTACGGCGGCGCATTTGCGACGGCATTGAGAACACTGACAAATTGGTGAGCGGATGGTGCGCAAGCGCGACAGGATTCGTCTCGGTTTGCCTCCATCCTCGCGCGGCGAGCCTGACGCCGAGCAATCCTGAGGCGATCGTGGACACGATCGGCGTGGTCAAAGTAGACCTCGTCGGGCGTTTGTCCATCGAAAGCGTCGATGGGGCATTTGGGTGTTGTGCTCCCGGACGTAGAAATCGATGAGCTGTTCGAGCTGCCCGAAGGTCTCGAGTGAATGCAGGTAGAGCCACTGGTGACGTAGAGAACGCCAGAATGCCTCGATCATGGAATTGCTGAAGCTGACCTCCACCTGGGCAAGCACACGGCGGACGATGCCGTCGGCCATCAGTTGGTCGACTCCGGTGTTCACGTTTTCGACGCCGGAGTCGGCGATGACGGTTGGCCTCTGGTCGAGATTCTTGCCCGCCTCCTTCAGGATCTCACACGTCGTTGCGGGCGCGAGCCGTTTCGCAAGGCGCCACGACAAGATCCGGCGCGAGAAGTTGTCGATGACGGCGTGGAGGTACGCCTTCGTGTCATCGACGAGTCGGATCACGGTGACGTCGATATGCCAGTACTCGTTGGCATGCGTTGCCCGGATGCCCGTCTTGGGCTTTTCAGGGTACACACGGCGACGTGGTCGCCGCCAACCCCGCTGCCGGACGAGCTTGGCCCAGGTTGTCGCCGACGCAAAGACCTGGCCGGCTCTTTGCGCGCAGAGCGACAGAGTTCGAAGCGGCATGTGACGATACTCGGTCGCGGTGACCATCTCCTTGATGGCGCTCACCTCGGCGGGCGTGAGTTGCGTTGGATGAGAGCGTGGGCAGCTCGACCGGTCATCGAGCTCGCAGCGTTTGTCGGCTCAGCTCCAAGCGTGATAGCGAGCTGGCGAGAGGCGCACCAGGCGTAGCGTGGTCTTCAGGGAAAGGACCTCTTTGCAGCGATCGACTGCACGCAGAATCTTGGCCTTGGCCGCTCCGTCGGGCAGCCGCTGCTCATCGAGGCGAAAGCCGGAGAGCTTGAGCAACACCACCAGTAGCCAGATGATGGCGGTCTGCCGTTCGGTGCGGCGCTTCAGCTTTTCGTTTTCGTCCAGTACCGACGCTATGTCGTGGGTCCAATCGAGGCACACCACGCTCAGGCGTCCGCGTGACAGCCAACTGGCGGTCGTGGAACGCGGAGATGCGAAGGTGCTGAAAGATCCGTGGGTTACCTGTCCGGCAGACGATCTCTCGGATCCGATGGTCGTAGCGACGACGGCTTCGCAGGGGCTGCGGCATGGCTCCGGGTCTGGCACACTCGGCTCTCCCCAGCGAGCTTCGCGCTGCAGGGGAGGGCGATTTCGCCGTTCGATTGCCGGGGCGTCGCAGTTGCGAACACGGGTCTTGCGAATGTCTGTGGACGTAGCAGCGCGAAGCTC
>CAVOVB010000004.1:0-221302 GCA_963699755.1 uncultured delta proteobacterium | reverse complement strand
AAACCTCTGATAGTCCGCAGTGGGATCGAGCAAGGGATCGGTTCCGAGGTACTGGAAGTCCGTGAAGTCAGCCCAGCAGGACATCTCTGCGAAGAGGGCGAGCCAGGCCTTGAACCGATACTCGCCAAAGATCCCGGCGATGACACGAATGTCTTTTCGGTCTGGTTGGGTGCCGAGGAGCATGCCATCGGGATTCAGTGCCAGGCCGGATTTGTCGAACGAGACTGACGCCTTGAGGCCCAGCAGAAACGCCCCAGCTATGGTAAACCGCGTGGTCGCGTGTAGCCGGTTGATCGTGGTGAAGTTGCCAATGAAGGATGGAATGACGTCGCGGATGAAACCCGCGTTGAACCCGATGGTGGGTCGAGGTTGAGCGTCCACGCTGGCGATCACAGCGTCGAAGTCCTGCGCGATTTCGTAGAGCCCGACGGAGTATCCGATCATCGCAGTCATCGAGAACCTCTCCGTGATCGCGCCGTTGTACCCGATCGAGTTCGCGACACGATTGTTATCCGAGAGAAGCGTCGGTGCGAACGAGGATCTCGTCCGGGTTTTTGAAAGTTTGGTGGGCGTAGTCGAAGCTGTAGACCAGCGCCGAATTCGAAAAAACAGCCAACTCAACGAGGCGGGCACCCCATGGGTCATACTGTCCCCGCATCGGTAGACGCTCGCATCGAAAAACCCGAAGACGTCGGCGTAGCCGACGCGGCCCTCGAGCACCTGGCTCTTGCTACCGCCCACGAAATCGACCGAAGCCGTGTTGTGATTGAAGCAGTAGCTGATCGTCGTGCCCTCGAGGGTGTTCGGAATCCGAAAACGGCCGTATCGTGCGTCGGAAGGTGTCGCGGACTTGCAGGGAGAAGACCGGAGACGGATTGTAGGAAAGGTCGATGTGCGCGTCACCGCCGAGGTTGTCGGGGATTCGGTCGATGAAGTAGTGGTAGTACCTCGCACCGAGGCCGCCACGAAACTGGATCTTCTGAGGCGCGGCTTTGTTCGTCTCGCCCTCGCTTTGCCGTTCAGCGCCCTCAGTGGCGACATCGAGATATCCCGTGAGCCGCAAGATGAACGAGTCTTCTTTTTGGGCATTCTGAAGGAACACGTTCCAATCGTAACCACCCTCGAGCGCGAGGCCCGGGTGCAAGACCATCCGTCCAACTCTAAACCAGGGCCCTCACTGGCCGCACGATCGGCCAAGAAGTCCTGCGCGCGGGCGTTTGCCGGGATCCACGCTGCGCCCACGATGGCTAGAAAAGCCAGAGCAAGCTCTAACTTAGAGCAGTAGCGCATGATCCCTGTTTCCCCCGCCCATCACCAACACCAATCGATTGGATAAGCTTACTCCACTCACCGGTGGCGGGATATACGGGATCGGCCGTCCGGCACTGTGTAGATCACGGTAGGATTCTCATCGGGAGCGAACAGGTCGACTTCTTCTCTTACTTGCGTGTCGCCGGTTTCGAAAAGATCTGCCCCACGCACTGGTTCGCCGCTTGGGCCAGGGCCTTGGACTTTCTGGATAGAACGCCGATCACGGTGAACTCGTGGTTACTGCCACCGATATCGCCCGTCGAAATCGCTTCGTCGAGCGCAGCCTGCCGGCGCTTCATGTTCCGAAGGCTCGCGTTGCACTGCTCGAGCTTGTCCTCGAGACAAGTCGCTCGAATGATGTCGCCTTCGCGCTTGGCACTTTTCATGGCTTCCGATTGGGCGTTGCAGCTCGAGGAACACGCTCGCGAAGGCGGCCTCGGCTGCCGTCGCCTGGTCGGCGGGCGAGAGCGCCTCTTCGGCAGCTTGAGCGCCAAGCGGTTCGACCCGGACGACCTCCACTGTCGAGTCGTTGGCATCCTCGGTACGGCGTAGCCGAGGCTCCCTCCGACCAGCAGAGCTGTCAGAAACGCCTGACCTGTGGTTCCGATTCCGTGCAAACATCAACGATCCCCTAAACTTGCGTCGATCATCACCCGCACTATCCTCGTGTCAATGCACTTGTAGTACAGTTAACCAGGAAAAATATGAATCCTGTCGTAGTTAGTTCTGAGGCTGGAAAACGAGGGATAGCGGAAGGTTACGCTGCCCCCATCGGGCCCTGGGTCTGAATCGGAAGCGACTGATGGTTCGCGTCACACAATCGGCGACGGCCGGGCTGCCGGTCGTATTCTCACTGGCCTTGGCGTCGGTCACGTTGCCTCGCTCCTGAATCGTGAAGGTCACGGTGACCTTGCCCGAAAGGTTCGGGTTCTTGCGGAGCTCGGACTCGTAGCAGCGCGTGATCGACTTGAGGCGCTGTTTGATCTGCCGTTGGACTAGAGCCTGATCGAACTCACCGCTCCCGCCAATGTCGCCACCGCTGCTCAGGCCGACGTCGCCGCGAACCTCTCGTTCTTGGATGGCTTGCCCTTCTTGGGCGGCCTTGCCTGCGCCCTGGCCCTTCTTCAGCGAGCCGAGACCTGCGCTCCGCCGCTGCCACCGCCGCTTCGCGTTCGCAAAGTGCCGGCCTCGCTCTTGGTGGCCACGCCCACTCCGGACGCCTGCGCCAAGACATCCGCCGCGTTGCCGGTGACTGCACCCCGGAGAGCACGTCGCCTAGAGCGCCGCCTGAGCCACCAAGCGCCCCGAGCAGCATCGCTTCGGCCTGCGCAGCAGCCTCTTGTGCGATGCGCGCCCGGCCTTCGGCGCTTTCACCCGCCTGCTCCGCTCCCACCGGCCCCTTGCCCGCGGCTTTCGATGGCTGCTTCTCGGGTGCCTTGCCCTCCGCTTCTTCTTTCTCTTCACCCTCGCCTTCTTCGACCAACTCTTCTTGGACTGTGGGCGGTTCGATGGGGGCTTCGAAAACCAAGCGCGCCAGGCTCTCGGGCACCTCCTGGGAGCCCTTGTCGACCTTCCAGTCGGCGTTCTCCATGTAGATGATGAAACCGAAGAACAGCATGTAAGAGAAGATCACCCAGGTCGTGAACGTCCAATCGATGTTCTTGACGAAACCGCGCTGGACCGCAGCCGGCAGCTGTGGCTTCGGGGTGATCGGTGGCGCCGCGACGAACTCGAAGAAGACCGTGAAATCGCCGATCTTGATGTTGCCACGCGATGTATCTGCAAGCTTGATTTGGAAGTGCGTTCCCGCGTTTCGGGCCGCGCCGGTATCGCGCAGGTGCTCGAGCTTCTGCACTCCGCCCGGAAGCGCGATCTTGCCGCTCATCTCGGAGGTGAAATTCAGGATGTAGTCGTCGCCAACCAACTGGAAGAGCTCGAAACGCGACTCGAGCTTTGCGGGGAGCGTCCCGGACCTGATGATGAGATGGTTTTTCGCAGCGGTACCAATCGAGACGGTTTCACGCCTGCGCACGATGCGCTCTTCGACGATCTTCTTGTCTCGAAAGAGGCCAACGCGCAGCACCTTCGAACCCGATTGCTTCCCCGGCACGGCTTGCATCGCCTGCGTCATCGCGCCCGGACGGCTTCCCTGCTTTGGACTCTGCGGCTCGGCCATTAGAAAGGCTCCTTCTGCACGCTGCGGACCACTTTGCGCAGAAAGCTCGTGCGCAACTCGAGCACTTCATAGCCCAAGTTGGAGCGGTTCAGAATGTAAAAGGCGTTGGGCTTTTGCACCCGGCCCTCGATGACGATTTCCTCAAGCTGGATGACGCGTGGTTGACGCTTCTTGGCACCCTGGGCGAGCGTCGCGCTGCTTGTCGCCATGATGAAAAGCAGGGAGAGCAGAATGGTCGAAGTCGCACGTTTCATGAGGCGCCTCCCTGTTCACGTTCAATCAAACGTCTCGCTCGTTTCATCAGCCGATCCAAGTCACGAAGGTACTCGGCGGATTGATCGTCCTTAGGCAAGCGCGGCCCCATTTCGCTCCGGTAGCGATTTAGCTCGTCGACCGCTTTCTGGTAGGCAGTGAGCTCATCGAGCCCTGGAAAGTCTCCGGCCGCCGAAAGGAAGAGCAGGCCGAGCCCGTAGTGCGCTTCGGGCAGTTTCGACTGCAGCTCGAGCGCCCTCCGGTACGCGCTCTGCGCCGCTGTCCACTGCTTGGTTGCCCGGTATGCGTCTCCTAGGTTGAGGTGGACGGCCGGAAGAGTCGGCACGAGGCGTTCCGCAGCCTGGAAGTGCGAGAGAGCACCGGAATAGTTGCCGCCTGCCAGGAGCTGAATTCCGAGCGCCATCTGCGCCTCTGCGTAGCTCGGGCGCAGTCGAACGGCACGCTCGTAGGCCGCCATGGCTTCGCGCAGGCGCCCTGGCTCCGTCTTGAGTCTCTCACCGTCCAAGAAATGAAGCTCCGCGACCTGTGGTTCGAGCTGGAGTGCCTGGTCGAGGATCGAATCCGCAAGCTCTTCGCGGCCCTGTGCGCGGCTCGCCTTCGAGAGTGCGATCAGCGCAGGCACGAATCGCTCGTCGCACTTGAGCGCGCGTCTTGCGGCCATCCAGGCTTCGTCATAGCGCCGGGTTTCGACCAACACCTCCGCATAGAGCGCCTGCATCTCGAGGTTGGCACGATACTGATTGGCGAGCGGCTCGACTGTCGCCACCGCCGCCTGCACTTGGCCTCGACGAATCTGGATCGTCGAGATGCCGCGCGCCGCTGGCTCGTAGTCGGGGAGTAGGCGCAGCGCGCGTTGATAGTAGTCCACCGCGTCGCGTTCGTTGCCGGCTCTGTCGGCGAGCACACCCAAATTGTAGAGCGCCGGGTAGGCGTTGGCGTCCCGATTGAGAGCGGCCTTGAATTCCGATTCGGCAGCTCTGCTGTCGCCCGCGGTGGCCGCGGTCACCCCTTTGTCGAAGGCTTTCTTGGCCTTCGAAGACATCGTCGGGCGAGCCGCCCGGCGGCACTGCTCCGCCTGCGTTGCCCCCCAAGGGCTCTGCTCTTGGACGGGCACTGTCCCATCCACCGAGGCTCCCTCCCGATCGCCTCGGGCCGGTACCTCCGCGCCCGAGCTCGACTCGAGGCCGACCGGCTCCGAGGCCGGCGAACCCTTGCAGCCGTAGGAGGCGAAGAGCATCGCAGCGATGACGGCAGCTGTCTGTAGCCAGATGCGCATCAGTCGTTCTCCTTTCTGATAGCAGGTGGGGCGATTCCTGGTCGAATCTCCAGCGGTTTGCCTCTTGGCGAGCGCGCGAATTCGCCGGGAGTATAGCCCTGGAAGGTGGCGTCGCTGGCTTGGGCCTCTGCGATGCACTCGGCGATGCGTTCGTCGCCATAGGCTTGTAGCCGATCGATGGCCAGTCGGGTGTACTCGTCGTCGAAGCTACCGGCCCGGCCCGCACGAGCCGCCAGTGCGTAGCGCGCCACGGCAAAGCACTCGACCGGACGAACCTGCGCGTCGAGTACCTGACGAACCTTGTCCTCGAAGTCGAGCTGGTACTCCTCGCGCTCGTCTTCGTCGGCCTTGCGAAGCACGCGCTCCAGATCGGTTGGGATCACCACTGGGGCGTTCAGAATCGAACGCGCCAAGATTTCATACGCACGACCCTGGCGCACGTAAGACGCAATCGTCCAGCGCGGGCGACGGTATCCAAAGATCGGCTCATAGCCGTTCGCAACGGATTGGGCCTGGGTGGAGCCGCTGCTCATCTGCTTGGTGATGGTGTTGATGTAGGCTTCGACCGTCTTGGGCTTTCCAGGCTTGATCTGGAAATTCGCGAAGCTGGCAAGCTTGCTGTCGACGAGAATGAAGCGTGCCTCCGCAGCGTACCCGGCTGCGATCGAAGCGGCGGGTTGTCCGGTGCGCTCGTACGCCGTCGTGACGTCATTGAGCGCGCTTCGATAGTCGCCCATGCGGCCGCGCGCCTTCCAGGACTGGGCGATCCGCCAGTAGGCTTGAACCACCAGGTCGCCGGCCGCTCCGTCGTTGCCATAGGCCCTGATGAACTCTTGCATGCCCTTGATGGCCTGCGGGTAGCGCTTCTGCTTGTAGGCCATCTCCGCGATTCGATAGAGCGCGTTTCGCTTTGTCGCTTGGTCGCCGACGGTGGTGTAGACGCGGCGGTAGTATTGGGTCGCTTCGGGATATCGCTGAAGCTGTTCGAGCAAAATGGCCGAGTTGACGAGCCCGTCGGCGCGCTTGCTCTGAACCTCGGGATCGGCCGACTCGGCGAAGCGCCGTGAATCCGCCAGCACCCGGTAGTTGTCGACCGCACGGTCGAAATCGAAGTTACGGCTCGCCGTGTACGCAAGCTTGAAATGGGCGTTGGCAAGGATCGCGTCGAGGCTTTGTTGCTCCTCGGCGTCAGCCGCTTCGCGGGGCCCGACCTCGTCGATGATGCGCTGATAGAGCTGTCCGGCGGAGTCGAAACGGTTGGTAGCCTCGAGCGCAAGAGCTGCGTATTCGAGTGCGAGCGGCGCCTGCCTGTCGTTCGGGTTGCTGTTGACCGCAGCCAGCAACATCGTGGCAGACTGCTCGTACAGACGATCGCTCTCGGTGCCGGTCGTCTGGCCAGCCCGCTTGTACACGTCTAGGGCGTCCTGATACACGAGCGCGTTCAGGTCTGCTCCCGCGCGACAGATGGGCTTGTCGCGGTTGGCGGGCTTGCTGCAATCGACGGCGGCGGCGCTTGCCGAGAAGGTGCAGCCCCGCTCCTGGATGTCGGTTGCGAGGCGCCGGATCTCTTGGCTGTCTTGTTTGGCCATCGCCATTGCGCGGAGGTTCTCCCAGGCGATTTGGCCGGTCGCATCGGCCTCCGCGCCAGAGCAGCCTTCTTCGTAGATTCGCGTGAAGCGGCTCTCGGCCTGAGGCCAGTAGCCGTACCAGTAGAGAAGCAACGCGTTGTTGTAGTCGTAGGCGGTGCGGACCCCTTCGGTGTCGCGCTGGGGGCTCACTCGGCTGAGGTAGATCTCCCTCGCGCGCGCGAGCCGTTGCACGGTCTCGGGCATCGCAATGGGCTGCACCCTAGGCGGGTCACCGACGGGCAGCGGAGCTTCGTCGCGAATGACCAAGCGTCCCTCTTCGACATCACGGTCGGCGATGCGATTCAAGGATTCGACCACGCGTCGTGCGGACTCGGCGAGGTAGCTGTCGTCCACGTTCGAATCTCGAACCTCGGCGTACTCGGTGGCCGCCTGCTCATAGTTCTTCGACCAGTAGAGGGCGTCGGCGAGGTTGTAGTGAAGCTCGTAGCCCTGGGGGTTGTTGGGATAGCGTTCGAGGTAGCTGCGATACGCGTTGGCGGCCAAGCCATACTCATCTTGCGAGTCGCGACAGAGCTTCACGTTGCGCTCTTGCACGCACCTCTGACGTAGACGCTGAGCCGCCTGATGGTGGTGAATCGCGGTGACGATGAGTGCGGTCTCGGCAAGCTGCTCCGCGTTCCGCTGCTCCGCAGGACGATCCATGTTGGCATTCCACCAGGGACTGCCTTGAACGTATTGCGCAAGCTCGGAACGCGCGGCGATGGCGTCCTCGAACTCGTTGTGCATCTGATGGGCGACCGCGATCTGGTCGAGCACCTCGGGCGCCCGGTGATGGTTGGGCCACTTCGACAGGGCCAAGCGCCAGGCTGCGATGGCCTCTGGGTACTTCGCTTCGTCGAAGTAAACCTGTCCGAGCTGCAAATAGACCTCGGGCGTCCAGGGCCGGTCTTGCGGAAGGAGGGAAGCGTCTTGGATGCGCTCGATGCCCGTCGGTCGGCCCTCGACAGCATCGGGAACCTGATTCTCGTTCCAGTCGTCGTACGCGAACGCTATGCCGAGGTATTCGATCGCTTCGGGCCGAAGCTCCGAACCGGCCTTGCCTGTCGCTATCTGCGTGTCGTCCGACCATTGGACCAACTTGCCGAAGTTCCGGATCGCCTCTGGGTAGCGGCTCGCGCGATAGTAGGCCCAGGCGACTTTGTAGAGCGCGAGGTTGTAGTTGCGGTCGTCGCTGTTTTCGAGGATGCGCCCGTACGCCGCGATCGAAAGATCCAGCGCGTTGTCGCCTCCGAAATCATCGAAGTGGTACTCGCCGATTCGGAACCAGGTTTCGCTGACGAAGCGGGCCTCCGGCGAGATGGGCTCACAGCGCGCGTAACTATCGACGAATGCCCCGCGGACGGAGGCGCCTAGCGGGCGTCCGTCGAGGGTCAGCGCCGGATACTTGGCTTGCGCGCCGAGCGACGCGTCTGCGGGCGGCGGGCGCCAATCCGGATCGTAGTCGTAGCTGTCGGCACAGACGAGTGCGAGCCAGGCAGCGAGTGCTTCCTCCGGGCGCCCCATCTCGTTCAGGGTGTAGCCGATCAGGTAGTAGACGCCGTCCGAGCGCTCATAGTCGGGAAAGCGACGTGCCAGGTCCTTGTAGATCAGCACCGTCGGCGTGAAGTCCGGTGCGCTTGGGAGGCTGTCTTCGGCGGTGGGGTCGCCAGCTTCGCGGGCTGCCTGCGCTTGGTCATAGCGATTTTGGAACTCCAGTGCGCTGCGCTCGAAGTAGAGCTCGCCCAGCCGGAACATCGCGTCCGGAGTGTACTTGGGGTGGTGCGGATAGCGGCCTAGGAACTCCTCGAAGACCCGGATCGAATCTTCGCGGGCCTCGTTGAGCTCGCGCTCCTCCGCTTCGAGTTGCTCGCCGTACCAACGGTCGCGTTCGCGGCGCTGCTGAAGATACTCCCGATAAACGAGCGAGGTGACGGTCGAGCGAAAAGTATCGCCGGTTTCGCTGAAGCGTTCGACCTCTTCTTCGAGTTGCCGCAGCGCTTCGAGTTGCTGTTCGGTTGGCGGAGGGCGTTCGTCCACGATGCGTTTGCCCGTGTCCTGCAGGAACGGCGGCAGGCTAACGTCCGTCGCGCCTTCCCATGGGGCTGCACCCTCTTCGGGCTTCGCGCCCGACTCTTGCGCAGTGGCGGGACTCGACACTGCCGAAAGCCATAAGCAAGACGTGAATAACGTTGCGTGCAAGAGCCACGACGCGAGCTGGTGGCGCTTGGTCATGGCGCGCCCTCGCCGCCTTGTTGTTGATCCATGACGTCGCGGAACTCGTCGTCCAGGGATTGAAGCTCGCGTGCCCGCTCACGGGTCAGGGTGTCGATGCGGACCCGGTGGTCTTCGCGCCGCGCCCAGGAAACGTCGATCTTGCCAACGTCCGCGCGCAACACCAGATCATAGAAGCGGTCGTGGATGCGGTTGAAGTTGAGATAACTGATCGCGCCGACCACGTCCTCGGTCTCGCTTTCGAGCGAGCCGAGTGCCGCCCGGTAGCGACGCAGGTTCGCGGTTTCTTGGTCGACCGTCGATAGCATCCGAGAGACGCGTCGCCGTACCACCTCTGCGATTTCGGCGTCACGCTGATCGAGTTGGTGCTCGACAGCGGCCACGCGACCGAACGCAGCGTCGTATTCGCGGCCAGCAGACCCTGCAAGCTGGCGCTCGCGTTCGACCAGCCCGATGAACTCTTTTCGCTCGGCGTCATCGGCCTGATATCGCCGGTCGCCCACTCCCACCTGGAGCCGGCCGACTTCCAGGCGACGCCGAATCCAAATCAGCTGTTCCTCGTAGTCCTTGATTTCCGCTTCGCGCTCGGCGAGCTGCGCCTCGATCGCTCCGGGATCGACCTTCTGAGGATCGACTGCTGGTAGGCTTGCCCTGGAGGCGACGATTCGGGCCTCGAGGCCCAAAATTTCGACCCGGAGCGCCTGTAGATCGCGTTCAGCAGCCCTGAACTCTTCGAGTGCTTCCATGTCGCGGTCGACGAAATCCTCCGTCTCGGCCGGCATCTTCAGCAGCTTCGCCTGGGCCTCCTGGCGCCGCGCGCGAAGACGCTCGACTTCACCCGGGCGACTGCCTCGGGCGCGCGCCTCCGAATCGATGATCGTGCCGCGGGCCCGTGCCGCTCGGTTCCGAAGGCCTGTCGTCCTTTCTCGCTTTCGGCGAAGGTCGGCGAACACGCTAACGTGGTTGGGTGCGCTCAGAACTGCCGTGATCCGCTCTGCGACCTCCTCCGTCTCTCGGACGAGCTGCTTGGCTTCGCTGAGGTCGGCAAGCGCTTCGAGCGCTCGCTCATAGTCTCCTTCCAGGTCGATCCAGCGCCGTGCCGCCTCGGGAAGGAAGTCATCGATATCGAAATCGTCGAGGTTTTCACGGACAACTCTTCGGAAGTACTCTTGAAGATCAGGGTGCGCGAGTTGCTTGGCCGCCAGCGCGTCACGAATGGGACCGAAGGTCGAGCGCACCTCGTCGAAGACGACCTCCGCTTCGTCGTAACGGCCGGCACGCGCCAGGAGGTCGCCGCGCAACACCTTGCCATCCGCATTGAGCGGGCTGTCCGGCGCGGCGACCGAGAGGACTTCGAGCGCGCGCTCCGCTTGAACAGCGTCGCCCATGCGTATGTACGTCCAGGCGAGCTCGAAGAGCGCTTCATCAAATAGAGTGGAGGTCTGCTCGATCGCCCGATAGGCCTCGACGGCCTGCTCCAGTTGCTCGGTTTCGTAGTAGAGCCGCCCGAGGGCAAGATAGGTCAACTCGACGACCTCACGCTCCTTGTCGTTGGCTGGCTCCTGGCCAAGGACGACGTAGAACGCGGCAATGGCGTCGAGGTACTCTCCACGGAGGGTGTCAATGGTGCCGACGAAATACTTGGAGCGCAGTGAGAATTCCGTGCCACTCGGAATCGCGATGAAGCCTCTGCGGGCCTGCTCGAGGCGGTCTTGGTCGACGACTCGGATCGCGGCGTTGGTCGGTGCGTTGAGCAAGTCGTCGACGGGTACGGCCCGGTTGTACAAGTACTTCGCTCGGAAGTAGGCGGTGCTGACTGAGAGCGTCGAGGACGACAGAGCCTCGAGGCGCGAGAAGTAGCGGTCGACCTCGCGAAAATCGCGAGTGCGGATTGCAATCTGGATCAGGCGGCTCAGCGACGGCTGCAGGTACGGGGAGAACGTTGGCTCTGTGCTGCGATCGATCACCTCAACGTAGCGGCGCTGCGCGCCCAAGTAGTCGTCGGCAAGGAACAGGGACTCGCCGAGGAGAAACAGTGCTTCCGGATATGCACGATGGCTTGGGTAGTGCTCGACGACGTCGGTCAGAAGAATGGCGGCGCGGAGGTAGTCTTCGAGCCTGAGGTAGAGCTCGCCGTCTGTGAGGCGTTCCTCTACGAACGTTTCACTCTTCCGATCGTCGGGCGGGATGCGATCGGCGAGCAATCGCTGCGCTTCCGCTTCGAGCTCGAAGAGCTCGCGGTTCGCGGCGGCGAGATCCTGCGCTACGGCATGAGGCGCAGCGGATGCGATGAGGCCGATGGCCAGGAACAAACCCGGCCAAGTTCTTCGCGCGCGCCCCCTGCCTAGTGTCGGTGAGGGCGGCGATACCGTCGCGCCGCCAGGTCGCATTACCGATCGCCCTCACCGCTCGCGTCGGGTCGAATCTGACGCTCGACCCGCTCGATGTAACGGACCGCCGGTCGCTCTTCGAGCGGCGTGGTCGGACCACCCTTTTCGAAGCCCACCACGTGGACCGTCGAGACGCGGCCTTCGGGCACGGTAAAGGTGTAAGTGGAGCGCACCTTGAAGCGATACCCCTTCAAGTAGGCAAAGACCCCGTAGCCGTGTCCTCGGTACTCGAGGTTGACGGTGAGCGTGTGCTCACCGGGAACGATGCTTCCGTTGTAAACCTCGAACTCTTTTTGATCGCCGAGCGTTCCCTCTTCGTCGGCCTTGGTGAAGATCGGCGCGCCATCGAGCGCGTAGACCACCCTGACCAGCTTGTACGACTGAGACATACGGTTCTCATGCACGATGACCGATTGGCCGCCGCCGACGACTCCCTCGAGCACCGTCTCAGCGAGCAACGAGAGCCTAGCTTTCGAGCGAAAAATCTGTTCCTTCAGCTCGTTGATTCGCTGCTCGAGATCCCGAAGGCGCACTGCGTAGGTGCCTGCGTCGATTGGCTTGCTGGGGGCGTTTGGGATGGCCTCCTCGGCGGCGGTGGAAACTTCGCTATCGCTGGCCAACGGCAGTGCCTTCTCGGGCTGTGCCGCCGCGATGGCGCCCCCCAACCAAATGCACGCCCCTATAACTGAGAGCGCAACTGTCCTGCGCATCGCAATTCCCCTCTAAGTGACTACCATCTGAAGCGAAATTGCCCCTGCGGCGGTCCGAGAGCTTATACCGCAGCGCGAGCGCCTCGGTCAATGAACGTCGGCTGCAATTCTGACTAGTCGCGATCGCCGAGAAGCCCTGCATTGTCCTTCACTTGCGCCGGGGCGATCGTCCGGCGGATGGGCCCTCAGCGGCGGAGCCGGTCCAGCAGCGCCCGCCAGCTCGAATTGCGCTTCTTCGCGGCCCGGCTGGCCAAATTCCGGGCTTCGGCCAGGGCTTCGGCCAAATCGGACGAGATCTGAAAGGCGTCCAGGGGAACACGCGCATCCGCCGCAGCCGCCCTCCAGCGTCGGTCCACGCCGGTGAACACGCAGCGGCCACCCAGCATTTTGGCGACTTCGTCGGCCGCGAACATCGCAGTGGCGCGTTCTCGGTTCGGTTCGCCAAGCTGGCTGAGGTCGACGATCGCCAGCTCGAGATCGGCGTCGAGCATGGCACGTCCCAGCGCGTCGACGCATTCGCTCAGGACCGTAGGCTCATGAACGCCGGAAATGATCAGCGCGAAGCTCAATTCGTCGATCCTCAAGGGCTTCAAAGAAGCCGCGGCCCGCTCGTCCGCGATCTGAGTGACCCTCTCTTCGCGCCCGAGCACGAATCCCTCGACTGCAGCCGCGACCGCGTGTTGGGCAAACCCTTCGACCCGGTCCACCTCTGAGGGGTCCACGGCGCGCAGGGCGAGGCGTGTGATGCGAAGTGCCGAGGTCGGCGTGAGGTCGAGCAAAGCGAGGCGCCGGCCAACGAGTGTCAACATGGTGAAGCACTCGCGGAACTCGAAGGACTCGAAGTCGTCGCTCGCTCGTTTCCCGACGGTAAGCTCGGTCAACAGCGTCAACAGTGGCATCACTTCGGCGACGAGGCCTTCGAGTGGCAGTCCTCCCGTGGGCGGATTGCTCGCAGCGAGCGCGGCTCGAAAGCGCTCCGTGGCGGCGTCGGGCTCACTCTTTGGGTCGGCCATCGTCAACCGTGATATAAACCGTTGCTGAATGGTTGCCACCATCCTCGTCGTCGATGATGAAAAGAATATTCGACGCACCCTACGGATGGTGCTCGAGGGCGCCGGGTTCAACACACTCGAGGCCTCGTCGGCAGAGCAATGCCTCGAAACCATCGAAACGGGCGAAGTCGACCTCGTCATCCTCGACGTTCGACTTCCGAAGATGAGTGGCATCGAAGCCCTCCAGCAGATTCGCAACCAGCCCGAGACTCGCAAGCTCCCGGTCTTGATGGTGTCCGGCCATGCCTCACTCGCCGAGGCCGTGCAGGCGGTCCAGCTCGGCGCAACCGATTTCTTCGAGAAGCCGCTAGACCGGGACCGCGTACTCGTCACGGTACGCAACGCGCTCAAGACCTGGCAACTGCAACGCGAGGTCGAGCAGCTACGAGCTGACGTCGAGCATCGCTATGAGATGATCGGCGAGAGCCCCGCGATTCGCGCCCTCTTCGCGCAGCTCGAAAAGGTCGCCCCGACGAACGGCCGTGTCTTGATTTCCGGGGAGAGCGGTACGGGCAAGGAGCTGATCGCGCGCGCGATCCATCGGCTGAGCCCACGCGCCGACAAGCCGTTCATCAAGGTGAACTGCGCTGCCATCCCCGCGGAGCTCATCGAAAGCGAGCTGTTCGGCTACGAGCGCGGCGCGTTCACCGGAGCGCAAGGCCGAAAGAAGGGCATGTTCGAGCTCGCGAACGGCGGCACCCTGTTCCTCGATGAGATCGGCGACATGAGCGCCAGTGCACAGGCCAAGGTCTTACGCGCACTACAAAGCGGCGAGATCTCTCGCGTCGGCGGTGAAAAGGCCATCGCAGTCGACGTGCGTGTGATCGCTGCCAGCAACAAGGAATTGGAGGTGGAAGTTCGCGACGGGCGCTTCCGCGAGGACCTGTTTTTTCGCCTCAATGTCGTTCCGATCGTCAGCCCCCCCCTCCGTGAGAGGAGGACGGACATTCCTCTTCTAGCGAAGGGCTTTCTTCGCGAGTTCTCGATCGAGAATGGGCTTCGAGAGAAGCCGATCGACGAGGATGTGCTCGAAGCGTTGACCGAGCGCTCTTGGCCCGGGAACGTTCGGGAGCTCCGCAACGTCGTCGAGCGAATGGCGATTCTCAGCGGAGACCGAATCACGCTCGACGATCTGCCGGAGGAGGGTGTCCTGAGCGAGGGGCGGCGGGAGTCGTCCCCGCCCTCCGATATTCCCTCTACTCTCGGTGAGGCAGGCGAACGCTTGACCTTGAGGGAGTATCGAAGCCGCGCCGAGAAGGACTACATCCTGCAAACCCTCGAGGAGGTGGGCTGGAACATCTCTCGCGCCGCAACAATTCTTGGGGTGGAGCGCACCAACCTTCACAAGAAGATGCGGAGCTATGGTATCCGTAGGGAAGAAGCATGATTCGTCGAGCGATGCGGCTGGTGTGGACGGGGGCCGTCCTAGCGTTCGTCGCCTACGTGCTCTTCTTCGTGAAACTCGGTGAGCGCACGCCTTTTCAGCATCTGATGCGGGTTGCAGGCACCGAGGAGGCGAAGGAGCTCGGCCGCGAGGTGGGCGTGGCGACGGAGCGCATCACCAAGAAGATCGGGGACCAGGTGCACGAGGCCACGAAACCGCCGGAAGAGGACGCGGGCACGAGCCAGGTTCCAGCATCGGTCTCCGACAAGTTCCGGGACGTCGTTGGGGGCGCCCACGACCGGGCAGAAAGGCTCGACAGCGCTCGCGAGCAGGAGTCGCAGTAGCTCAGGGCCATTCGAGCCGCAGGCGCTTCATCTTGCGCCAGAGAGTCGTTGGGCTGAGCCCGAGAAGCTCGGCTGCGCGTTCCTTGTTGCCATCCACGTGTCGGAGCGCGCGAACGATGGCGTCGCGCTCGACGTCCTGCACGATATCGGCGAGCGATTGGCGTGCTGGATTCGGAGTGCGAGTCTTCCCGTTATTGTTCGCGTTCGGAAGAATGTCCGACAGATGAACCTGCCCATCTTGCGCGAGGGCTACGCCCTGCTCGATTAGATTTTCCAGCTCTCGAATGTTCCCGGGAAAATCATAGCCGAGCAGATGATCCATGACGCCGGGCCCGAGAGTCGCATGCCTCCCCATCTTCTTTCCGTATTTCTCGAGGAAGCTCTCGACGATTGGCGGGATATCCTCTTTGCGCTCGCGGAGCGCAGGCAACTCGAAACGCGCGACGTTGAGGCGGTAGTAGAGGTCTTCCCGAAAGCGCTTTTCCTCGATCAGGTTTCTCAGGTTTTGGTTCGTCGCCGCGATGATGCGCGCGTCCACGTTGATCGAGCTATTGTCGCCGAGTCGACGGATTTCGCCTTCCTGAATCGCCCTCAGCAGCTTCGCCTGCAGCGAAGGTGGCGTCTCGGCGATCTCATCGAAGAAGAACGTGCCCCCGTTGGCTTCTTCGAATAGGCCTTTGCGCGTTTGCACCGCTCCGGTGAACGCACCGCGCACGTGTCCGAAAAGCTCGCTCTCCAGAAGCGTTTCCGTCAGCGCTGCGCAGTTGATCGATACGAATGGCCGCTCGGCGCGCAGAGAGTTGGCGTGAATCGCACGTGCGACGAGCTCCTTACCCGTGCCGCTTTCGCCCGTGATGAGAACGGTGGCGTCGGTTGGTGCGATGCGAACGATGCGACCGAGGACGTCGCGAATCTCCGCAGACTGACCGATGATGTTGCCGAAGTTGTATCGCTCGCGGAAGTCGGAAGCGACCGCCCTCTCCTCGGCCGCGAGCTTCCGCGTCCGTGCGGCTCGGGCGACCTTGGTGAGAAGCTCCTCCACGACGAAAGGCTTCTGAACGAAGTCGTGCGCTCCGAAGCGCATCGCTTCGACCGCGTCCTCGATGGTGCCGAACGCAGTCATGACGATGACGTGTGTGAGCGGGGAAGCTTCCCTGGTGCGTCGCAAGACCTCGAGCCCATCGACCTCTCCCATTCTGAGGTCGGTGATGACGAGATCGTAGTTCGTCTCGGCAACCATGGTGCAAGCAGCCTCGCCGCTCGGCGCCTGGTCTACGTCGTAGTCTTCCGCTTGCAACATTTCGGAGAGCATGCTGCGCGCGTTGTCCTGATCATCGGCGATTAGAATCCTGGCCATCCCCCAACCGGTTCCGTCAGCCTAGACCTTACCGCAATTCGCGCTTCTGCGCTCGGAGCCTCAGTCGAGCATGGGATGGATCGCCGCTAGCACCTCGTCCCGGAACTCGGCAGGAAAGATGAGACGCGGATGCTCGATGCGCTTGTTCCGTAGTTGGCCGAGGAGGAACGATGCGTCTCCCAGGCGCTGCAGTGGCCGATGGCGAAGCGTGACCCACATCCCATCGGTGCTGCCGTCGGTCGGCTCGCAGTATGGAACGTCGTCGGCGATGTCCAGCCAGACCGTGAGGTCGGGGCGGAGGCCCTTTGCGGCGACGATGGCACCGGCGCGCGCCTGCGCTGCCTTCCATTGCTCGGGGCGGCTCTGTGGGAGCGGCACCGTCTTTGGCAGATCGCGCGATCGGAGCCGCTTGCTCAGCTCGGCCAGGGTCGAGTCCGCACCGCGCTCCCATGCTCCGAGGCAGCTGAGCAGCTCCGCGTCATCCATTCGGAGGTACTCGCTCAGAGAAAGCGATTCGCCGAGAGCGGCGGCTCGAAACGCGGGTAGCAAGGGGTCGGGAGGCGGGCCATCGGAAATGAGCTCGCTGACCCGCATGAAGATGGCGCGCACCAATGCCTCCGCGGCTCGCGTGGCTTTGTGGTGATAGACCTGCTGGTACATGAAGTGCCGCCCGAGGAAGAAACTCTCTGCAGGTGGCAATCCCTTGCGACCCTCGATGGCGAGAACCCATCGGCCGTCGACACAGGCAAAGGTCAGGGCCTGAAGTAACCAGTCGAGGTCGTAGAGCCCGTAGCGGACGCCCGTCATGTGGCTGTCGCGGAGGAGATAGTCGGCGCGGTCCACGTCCAGCGTTCCGCTCACGCTCTGACTCAGGTAGCCGAGCCGATAGTTGCCGCTCAGTAGCCCGGCGACCCGTTCCGCCATGCCAGCCGAGATCGACTCCATGGTCTGGTGCACTTCGGTGGAAGGGTCGAGCAGCATCTCCTGAGTCCAAAGCTCGTGATGCTTGGCATGCGGCAGCACTTCTTCGAAAAGATGTGAGAACGGCCCGTGCCCCAAGTCGTGCAGAAGCGCTGCCGCAAGCGCTTCCGCCCTAGCCTCGTCGTCGAGTCGCTGCTCGACGGGGAGATCCTGACTGCAAGCGTCGATTCGATCCAGAAGCGACTGCATGACGTGAGCCGTACCCACGGCGTGCGAAAAACGTGTGTGCTCGGCCCCCGGGAAGACGAGTGGGGCTAGCCCGAGTTGCCGCACGCGACGAAGGCGCTGCACTTCGCGCGTGTCGAGCAAAGAGCGAATGACCCGCTCTGCCATGCCTTCGAAGGCAACCAGACCATGGATGGGGTCCCTGAGGATCACGCTTCACGGTATCACTGCGCGTTCAGAACGCCAGCGTCCCAAAGCGCCCGTCCCGCGGCACCTCGAAGCTCGAGCCGCGACGAACGACGGCAATGGTGTCCGGTTGCCACAGCGGCAAGACGGGCAGGTCGCGCGCCAGGATGCCCTGAACCCGCTCGTAGGCAGCGCGCCGTTCGTCGCGATCGATCGTCGTTCTCCCGAGCTCGAAGAGGCCATCGAGCTCGGCGTTCGCGTAGCGCCAACGATTCGCACCCTCGGCTTGTGGGCCTGGGATTCGCGACGAATCGAAGAACCAACTCAGCACATGAGGTTCGATCACCTCAGGGACCTGAAGCAGTGTCATCTCGAAACGGCCGCGGTTGAGGTCCGAGATGAGCGTCGCCGCTTCGGAGGGCTGGACATCGACCTCGATTCCAACCTCGCGCAGCATTGCGGCTATCGCGCGAGCCAGCGATTGACGAAAGCGCTCCGAGGTGGTTCGAAGCACCAGTCGCATGCGCGGCTCGGGGCCGGGCGGATCGGGGAAGCCAGCCTCGTCTAGGAGCTGGCCGGCGAGCTCTGCATCGAACGGGCGCCGTGAGGCCGCAGCAAGCGCCGCCCAGTGTCCGATTGGAATCCAGCTGTCGGTCACCCGCGCGAGCCCGTCGTACTTGGCCTTCACCAGGAGCTCGCGGTCGATCGCGTAGCCAATGGCGCGTCTCACCCGAACGTCATCGAGCTTGGACGAGCTGGTTTGGAAGCCAAGGTAGAGCGTGGATATCCCGGGGGCGCTGCGTGTCTCGAAACGCTGATCATCCTCGAACATCGGAAGCAATAGAGGCGGAATCGACGCGATGGCAAGGTCGCCCTGTCCGCCCAGCATTCTCAGCGCGCGCGTGTTGTCGTCGCGGATCACCACCATTCGTAGGCTCGGGTATTTGGGCGTTCCGCGATGCCAGTGGGGGTTTGCGCGCAGCTCGAGAACCCCTGGATCGCGTTTGACGAGGCGGTAGGGGCCGGCGCCAATCGGCGTCGGGTCCGCAGGCGTAGCGATGCGTCGAAATGCATCTTCGCTTCGCACGATGGGGAGCTCGAGGTCCGTGAGAAAGGTGGCGTTCGGCTCATCGAGGACGAACACGATCGTCCGCGGGTCCGGCACGCGCATCTCCGCGATCCTCCGGTAGCTCCGGGCGTAGCGGCTTTGAAGCCTGGGGTCGACGACGCCTTGGAAGGTGGCCAAGACGTCCTCGGCGTCGAGTGGGCTGCCGTCGCTGAAGCGCAGCCCCTCGCGGAGTCGCACTTCGAATCGGGTGGGGCTCAGCACCCTCACCGACTCCGCGAGGTCGGGGATCACTTCGAGCGTTCGCGGATCGATCGTCAGCAAAGAAGCAAAAATCAGCCTCGAGACCCGGAGACCGTACGGGTCGCCAACGAAACGGGGGTCGAGTTGCTCGGCGTCTCGCGGGAGCATCACGACCAGGGCGTCCTGGTCTCGCTGGGCCGGCTGGTTGCAGCCGACGCCGATCGCTAGGAGCAGCACGAGGGCGCTGCTAGGCTGCCGACGATGCTGCACCGATCGCTTCTTGGTCTCGCGATCATCGGCCTGCTGCTCGTGAGCCCCGGCGCGCTGGCGAAGGGGCCAGAGCCGCTCGCGCAGACGATCGCGAGGCTCGTTCGTCAGGCCGGGCTCGGCGATGGAATCGGAATTCATGTGGTTCGGCTGCACGATGGAAAAGAACTCTACCGCAATCAGCCCGAACGCCCTCGGAATCCGGCATCCAACCAGAAGCTCCTGACCTCAGCGGCAGCGCTTCGGCGCTTGGGGCCCAGCTTCCAGCTCGCGACCCGTGTGGAGGGCAGCATCATCGCCGGTCGCGTTGCCCGCCTCGTCGTTCGACCCTCAGGGGACCCGACCTTGGGGTACGCCATGCTGGTCACTCTCGCGGAGAACATACACTTACAGGGCGTCAACACGATCGACCGAATCGTCATTGACGACAGCTATTTCGACGACCAGGTTCTCCCGCCAGCGTTCGAGCAGCAACCGACCGAAGCCGCGTCGTTCCGCGCGGCTATCTCTGCGTTCTCCGTGGACCGCAACAGCTACCTCGTGCACATCGGTCCGGGGCCTGAAGTCGATGGTCCCGCATTCGTTCGCGTGCTGGCCGACGACTATGTGCAGATCGACAACCGGACGGTGACTGCTGCGGAGGGGCCGCCGACGCCGAGGATCGCTCACCGCTTGACCGAGGACGGGCACCTCTCGCTTCGGGTCGAGGGAGCGATTCCAAAGCGAGCCCCGATGCTGTACTACCGCCGCCGCGTTCCGGACCCGAGAGCATACGCGGCGAGCCTCTTCGTCCGGGCGCTGAAGAACGCCGGCATTCAGGGGCCCATGTCGGTCGAGCATGGGACTGTGGCCGAACCGCAGAGTTTGGTCGCCCAAGCGCATTCGCCTCCCCTCAGTGAGATGCTCTATTCGGTGGGGAAATGGAGCGACAACTTCACAGCTGAGATGCTGTTGAAGGTCATGGGCGCGCAAACGGAAACGCCGGGGACGTCCGCACGTGGCGTCGCGGTGGTTCGCAAAGAGCTCGATCAGATGGGCGTCGACACCGAGGGCCTCGTCATGGTCAACGGCTCCGGGCTCTTCGACGGCAACCAAGTCGCACCGCAGCATCTGACTCAAACGCTCGTCGCCGCTTATCGCGACCCGGCGATTCGAGCGGAGTACATCGCCCATCTCGCGATAGCGGGCTCCGACGGAACCCTGAAGTCCCGCCTCGAGGACTTGCCACGTCCGGGGATGGTCCGCGCGAAGAGTGGAACGCTCAGAGACGTAATCGCCCTTTCAGGCTACGTGCTCGCAGAGCCCGGCCACTCGCTGGCGTTCAGCTTTCTGGCGAACGGGATCGCCGGGAGGCAGGCCCAAGCCAGGAAACTCGCCGATGACATCGTGAGAGCACTGGCCAACTACGCGATTCAGCCCGCGCAAAGCCATTGACGCTGGCACTCACACTGACCCCGCCCCTGCTACACCCTAGCCTTATGCGCCGGATCTTGATTCTCCTCTTACTCGCGGGGACGCTCCCAAGCTGCGCGGGCACCCCGAAACGCCGGAGCGAACACCAAGCTCCCCCGATCCTCCCCCCCGTCGCCGCAACCAAACCCCACTCCGTCACCCTTCATGGCGACACTCGCGTCGATGAATACTTTTGGCTGCGCGACAAAGAGTCGGCGGAGGTCACCGCTTATCTGAAGGCCGAGAACGCCTATGCCGACGCACAGATGGAGCCGACCGCCGCGCTTCACAAGACGCTCTACGACGAGATCGTAGGCCGCATTCAGGAGACGGATCAGAGCGCGCCCTATCGCAAGGGCAAGCTCGAGTACTACCACCGCACCGAGGAGGGGAAACAGTATCCAACCTATTGCAGGCGCGAGCCGGGCAAGGGCGAGAGCGAGCAGGTCCTCCTCGACATGAACGCACTTGCCGAGGGACGCCCGTTCCTAGCCCTCGGCGTCTACGAAGTCTCACCGGACGGCCGGTATCTAGCATTCTCCCTCGATGAGACGGGCTTTCGCGACTACACGCTCCAGGTCAAGGACCTTCGCTCGGGCGAAATGCTTCCCGAGCGGATCGAAAAAGTGAAGTCGATCGCATGGGCGAGCGACAGCCGGACCTTCTTCTACACAGTCGACGACGAGACCAAGCGCGCGCACCGGCTGTGGCGTCATCGACTCGGTACGGCGGACGAGGATTCGATCCTCTACCAGGAAGACGACGAGCGATTCCAGGTGGCGGTCTGGCGTTCCCGCAGTGGCCAATTCATCTTCCGAGGTGCGTTTAGCCACACTACGACTGAAATCGGGTTCCTGCCTGCGTCCGAGCCGGGCGGCCCCTGGCGAATGATCGCCGCGCGCAAACAAGATCACGAGTACGAGGTCGCACATCGCGGTGGCGACTTCCTGATTCGGACCAACGACCGTGGTCGAAATTTCCGGGTCGTTCGAGCACCCGTCGGCAATCCTGGTCCCTCGTCCTGGCAAGAGCTGGTGCCGCATCGTAGTGGCGTGATGGTGGAAGGCCTCGATGCCTTCGAGGGATTCTACGTGCTTCTCGAGCGCGAGGCGGGGCTCCCCTACATTCGCGTTTCGAGCTTTGACGACGGGAAGTCGCATCGGATCGCCATGGACGAACCAGTGTACGCGGTGTACCCGGGCCACAACGAGGAGTTCTCGGCGAATGCCTATCGCTTCCGCTACGAGTCGCTCACGACCCCGGAATCGGTGTTTGACTACGACGTTTCATCGCAGACCCGTCGCTTGGTGAAGCAGCTGGAGGTGCTCGGTGGCTATGATCCTGCCGCATACAAATCGGAGCGTGTCTGGGCGACCGCTCGAGACGGCACGAAGGTGCCGATTTCCGTGGTGTACAAGAAGGGCGCATCGAGGGACGGATCGTCGCCGATGTTGCTGGCGGGCTACGGCTCTTATGGCTATCCGTATCCGACCGGCTTCTCGCACTCCCGGGTCAGCCTGCTCGATCGCGGCGTGACTTATGCCATCGCGCACGTCCGAGGCGGCGGCGAGCTCGGGAAGCGTTGGCACGACCAGGGCCGCATGGAGCACAAGACCAATACCTTCACGGACTTCATCGCCGTCGCCGAGCACTTGATCGCGAACGGTTACACGAGCAGGGACCGTCTCGCGATTCAAGGCGGGAGCGCGGGAGGTCTGCTCATGGGCGCCGTCAGCAACCTGCGCCCCGACTTGTTCAGCATCGTCCTGTTGATCGTCCCGTTCGTCGACGTCCTCAACACGATGCTCGACGAGAGTCTTCCACTCACCGTCGGCGAATACGAGGAGTGGGGCAACCCGAATCAGCGCGACGCGTATTTTCGAATCAAGGCCTACTGTCCATATACGAACATCACGGCACAGCCC
The DNA here is from genome assembly GCA_963699755.1 of uncultured delta proteobacterium. Lineage (GTDB taxonomy): Bacteria > Myxococcota_A > Polyangia > Polyangiales > Houyiibacteriaceae > SG8-38. The sequence goes on along the minus strand of CAVOVB010000004.1, from coordinate 198,884 downwards.
TACCCGACGATGCTGGTCCGCACGTCGCTGAACGACAGCCAGGTCATGTACTGGGAGCCTGCGAAATACGTTGCAAAACTGAGGGCGCACAAGACCGACGGGAATCCGTTGCTTTTCAAGATCAACATGGACGCGGGGCACGGCGGCGCTTCGGGGCGGTATGACCATTTGAACGAGACGGCGTTGGATTACGCGTTCGTTTTGTCGGAGTTGCCGTTGGGGGGTGTGAGCGCCGGTGTCAGCGTTAGCGCCGGCGGCGCGAGCGGGGGGCTGGGACGGTGTTGCCCGTCTTACACGCGAGCCAGTGCAAAATGTCGAGCGAGGACAGAAGTCCGACGACCGTGCCCTCATCGTCCACGACCGGGAGGCGATGGATGCCCTCGTACGCCATGAGAGCGGCGGCTTTCGAGACCGATTGCTCCTCGTGCAGCGTGAACGACATCGGAGTCATGATGCTCTTCACCCGCGCATCCGGGATGACTCCGTGGCGCAGCAGGTCCGTCTTGGAGACGACGCCGACGGGTTTGCCCTGTTCATCGACCACGGGGGCACCGCTGATCCCGCCTTCGAGTAAGGAGCCTGCAAGCGCACTGAGAGTCACCTCCTCGGTCACACAGTGGACGTTGAGGCTCATGATCCGTGAGACCGGCGTGCAATCGGCGCGTTCGTGCAGTTTTCGCCAAAACCCTTCGCGCTCACCGGAAGCAAGAAAGCCCCGCAACGATTGCCGGGGCGTCGGTCCCTGGTTTTCGTAGCAGTGGAGCAGCGCGGTCTGCTCCTCCCGGTCGAACGAGAGTCCGATGTACTCCTCGCAATCGACGCATTCCTTCACCCGAACCGTGCATGCTTGTCGCGGGCAAGAGACCGTCGAGTACGAGGAAGTCGTGCCATCCGCCGCCAGCGTCTGACGAACGCGGATCTCCAACTCGCAGTACGGCGCCCTCGAAGCCATCCACCGTCCCCTCGCCTCAGGGTATGCGGGATCGGGGGTGCGCATCAAGGTTGGGGTGAGCTGGGGCGTGGTCTGGTGTAGTAACACCGCCCACCTACCCCCAAGTCCCCAGCGGCCGCCAGTGCAACTAGAACGACAAACGCCGGCGGGTTGCCCCACCGGCGCTCAATCTCCGCGAGCCTCAGCTCACTCCTTGATCTGTCGCCGAATCTTTCCGAGCGCCTGCTCTTGGAGCTGCCGAATTCGTTCGCGGGACAGGTTGTACTTGTCGCCGATTTCCTTCAGCGTGAGCTCGTCCTCGTCGTCGAGGCCGAAGCGCCAGCGGAGGATGCGTGCTTCCATGGGGGTCAGCGTATCGAGGAGCCTGCGCACCTCGTCGCCCCACTTCTGGGAGACGAGCTGCTCGTACGGCGTCGGCACGTTTTCCTCTTCGAGGAAGTCGATGAACTTGCGGCCGTCCTCGTCGTTGACCGGACGGTCGAGCGAGAACGGGGTCTCGGCCCAATAGCCCTTGATCTTCTCGAGCTTCTCGGCAGCGATGCCGGTCTCCCTCTCGAGCTCTTCGGGTGTCGGCTCCGCGCCGGTCCGGGTGGCAATGGCCTGGGTGGCACGCGCAACCCGGTTATATGTGTCGAGCATGTGCACCGGGATGCGAACCGCACGGCCCTTGTCCGCGAGCGCGCGGCTGATTGCGTGACGAATCCACCAGGATGCGTACGTGCTGAAGCGGTAGCCACGGTTGTGGTCAAAGCGCTCGACCGCCTTCATGAGTCCGATGTTGCCCTCCTGAATGAGGTCGATGAGGGGAAGCCGACCGCGGTTATAGCGGCGTGCGATCGAAACGACGAGCCGCAGGTTCGCGGCGACGAAGCGATTCTTTGCGCGCTGCTGCGCCTTTTGCGCACTCCGAACGTGCTGTAGGTAGCGCTTGAACGTGGGAGTCACGCGGACGTGATCGCCGACGATGTCACGCTCGTCCGCGAAGTCGCCGGCGAGGCGGTGCACCGCGCGGTCCGACTCCTGAACGAAGAGACGGTCGCTATCGAGCTCGCGCATCTTCGTCGAGAGCTGGAGACAGAGGCCGTTCCAGCGCGCTTCCTGGCGCTTGCCGAGCTTGTCGGCCTTGGCGCTCTTGCAGAGCTTGCGAAGCGACGCGAGCTCGGGCAGCGGTTGGTCCTCGACTCGGGCTTCGATCACCGCCGCTACGCTTTCGAAGCATGCCGGGTAGCTGAGCAAGGCCTCCCAGTATGCGATTTCGAGGCGCTCGACCTCCTTGGCCGCTTCGATTTCCTCTTGGGGGGTGAGCACGCGATGGCCGATCATCTCGCGAAAGTAGCGAGTCAGGGTCGAATCCCCCGCACCTTGGCGCTCGAACTCTTTGAGGGCCTTCTCGCTTTCGGCACGAGCCTTCTCCAGCTGCTCCTTGCTGGGCTCAGCGGACGCCGCCGGCATCGTCTGGGCCGGTGCGGGCGATCGAACATCGGTTGTCGCCTGCGCGTCCGCCTGCTTGGACGCCTTGACCCTCACCTGGCTATTTCTCGTGGTCTGTCTTGTCGCTGCCTGTCGTGCCATTTTCCCTCTCGCCTCCGGGTGCGCTCGCAAGATGCGGCACCCCCTCGAATGGCTAACAACCGAAACCGCCTAACTCTTCCGTTCAGGCTGAACCAGCCGTTCGAGTCGAATCGAGATGCACGCACCGTGCCGAAATGCCCAGCGGTCCCGGGCTCGCCCTTCGAGCGCCTGGATTTTGTTGTCCTCGTGTCGGAAGTTATATGGGTCTGTGAGCTCTATTGAGAAGGGGTATTCGACCTATTTATGAGGAGGAATTCCAATGAGAATCCTGCTCGTACTGAGCTACTGAAATCCGCGCGGGCGCGTCTGCCTCTGGGCGTGGCCAGCATCTGCGCCATGGCCGTGTCGGCCGCAGCCACCACCGGCCATGCCTGGCTCCTCGGGCCGCTCTTGCGCAGCTTGGAAGGCAATTTGCAGCCTGGAACCGCGTTGGAAGCCGTGTCGATCCCGAGCCCAAGCGTGACCCAGATCGTTTCACTGCTCGTTGCCCTGGGAGGTCTGAGAGCGCTGTCAGAGACCCTCAGAACGAACCTTGCGGCCAGGTTTCAACTCGGTGTTGTCAGCGAATTTCATCGCAAATTGCAGGGTCATGTCCTGGCCGTCGAGCCGTCGAAACCGCTCGCCTGGCCCGGTGGCGAGCTCGCCTCGCGTATTCAGGTCGAGGTCCATGGAGTGCGGACCCTCCTTCACCGTGGAGTTGGCTAGGGGGTCTGGAGCATTCTGATGGCTACTGCGGTAGCCAGCGTGGCTCTGAGGGTGGATACTGCACTAGCCATCCCAGGGCTTCTCGCCCTCCCTCCGCCTGTGCCGCTCATCGTTGCGGCGGCGCGTCCGACGAGGAGGCGGCAGCGTGACCTCTTTGCCGCCGAGTCCTCGGTAGTCGCTAGGACAGCCAAGGCGATCGATGGTGCAGGGGTCCTCCCGGTGTACGGAACCCTGGGGCCCGTCTGCCAGAGCGTCGACGAGGGCGTGATGCGCTCGGAGCAGAGCGCGGTGGCGGCGGAAACCTCGAGCGCCGCCGCGGGGCCCATGGTGGAGCTGGCTGGCGCCTTGGGTATCCCGCTCGTCTTCGCCTTTGCCTGGTCCAGCCGCGGGACTGTCGACCTCGCCAGCACCGCAACCGTGCTAGCAGCCGCCCTGCTCCTGATGTATCGGCCCCTACACGGGCTCGCTCAGGCGGTTTTCGGCTTCGGGTCCGGTCTAGCGTCGGCCGATCGACTAGATGAGCTCCTCCGCCTGCCGACGGAGCAAGCGGGGTCGGGCCCTCCTCGGACGAAGCGGTTCGCGTCGCTCCGGTTCGATGGCCTCGACTTCGACTACGACGGCCGTCCCGTCCTCGTCTCTGCGAGCGCGTGGTTTCGGGCGGGTGAGCTCGTTGCGATCACGGGTGAGAGCGGCGCTGGGAAGTCGAGCTTGATCGGGGTGCTTGCGGGGCTGCTTCCAGCGCCCGTGGGGAGCATCTCCATCGATGTGGTCGCCGCGTCCCGCGATTCGCTGATCGCTGCGACTGCCTGGATGCCCCAGAATCCGGCCCTGTTTCACGACAGCATCCTGAACAACGTCGCGCTGGGCGCGCCTCATCCGCGGCGCGACGAGGTGATCGAGGTCTGCCGCAGGGTCGGCGCCCGCGACTTCATTGCGTCGCTACCGCAGGGCTACGACGCGGTGCTTCACGAGGGTGGCAGCGATCTGTCGACCGGTCAGCGGCAGCGTATCACCTTGGCGCGCGCTCTAGAGGCGCGCCCCAGTCTTGCTTCTGGACGAGCCGAGCTCTGCGCTCGACGACGAGCAGGAGCGCAACGGGATCGGCGTCTGCAGGGAACATGCAGACGAGGTCGGACTGGTTCTCGTCGCGACGCATCGCGAGGATTTCCTTCGTCATGCCGACCGCGTGCTAGAGCTGCGGGACGGAATGGTGATCGAGTGGGAACGACGAACCGCAGACGCGCGATTGCACTAGCGACCCTCCTGTCGATCGCGACGCTTCCGAAAAACGCCGAGGCGGAGCCCGATCGGGCTGCCATTGCGGACGCGGTGAGGCAGCTAGACGGCGACCACGACCCGGCCATGGCCGCGGTCTATGTGCTTCAGTCCGGGGGCGAACGGGCTGCGAAGCAAATCCACGCGACTTGGCCGACCATTTCACTCCTAGGCCAAAAGCGTGTGATCGGCGCGCTCGTCCGCCTTGGCAGGGAGCACGACGCAGCGATCGATGTGCTGATCGAGGCCGCTCGATCGGACGATGAGGACCTGCGCGATCGTGCGTTCGAGGCACTGAGGCAAAGCGAAGCCCGTGGACGCCGGGCCTTGGTGGAGCTCCTCGTCGATCCGGAGCTGGGTGATCGCGCTGCGTCGTTGCTCGCTCGGGCCGAGCCGGCTTTCGCGATCAGACCGCTGCTCGACGCGATGGCGCGACCGGCTGGTCCAAATCGCCCGGCACTCCGTGCTTCCCTCGGCACCGCCGTGCAGCGCTTTGGAGGAGATGCCAACGGTGCACTCCGAGAATGGCTCGCCAGCTCGCCGCCCGTGTCAGCCGTCGCGAGCGCTTCGGTGGCACTGATCGGCCTAGAGGCGCAACGTGCGCTGCTGACGGCGTTCATCGAGTATGCCGCGCCAAGGTCGACAGACTTCCCTTCCGCATGGCGCTTGCTCCAGTCCGCCGGAGCGGCTGGTCCCAGCGTCACGATCGACCGCTGGGTCCGAAGCCAACTCGATGAGCCCAAAGCCTGGATGCTGCGCCAATCCGCGGTGAACGCGATCAGCGCGCGCGGACATCGAGAAAACGCGCGCGCTTCTTTGGCCGACCCCTACCCGCGCGTCCGCGCGAGCGCGGCTACCGCCCTGTCCGGCGATCACCAGAGCGTTTTGGAGCGCGCTACCCTCGCCCGACGTGACGTTTGGCCGATGGTTCGCGCCGCCGCAGTGAGCAGTCTTCGTACCGAAGGCGAGGCGCTTGCGGTAGTAGTCGCGTCGGTTGACGATTCGATGTCGGAAGTCCGTGCGGCGGCGATCGAGGTGCTCGGCGCTTCGTCGCGCGATGAAGGCTGGGATCGCATTCATCGCAGGCTTCGCGCCCGTGACGAATGGCCCTCCGTGACGAAGGCCGCGATCGAGTATGTAGTCGCCCACTGTCGGACCGACGCGGCCGAAGCCCTGTTCGCGCTGGTCATGCGGGCTGCTCCGAGCAACGCACGCACAGAGGATCTCAACAACGCCGCGCGCGCGATCGAAGCGCTCCGCGCCCTCGGGAGCCCCGAAGCCGTCGCCACCATCGAAGCGCTCCGAAGGACCCGGGACATTCCGCCCACGCTGAAAATGGCCCTGGAACAGCCCCTAGCCAAGGGCGGTGGCTGCCGTCGAGCCGCCCCCTAGATTGTCGCTCGCGAATCACCCGTGTTACTTTGTTCGGGACAGGGGGAAACATGGGAGCTCGTCTAATAGGCCTGATTGTGGCTGGGGCGCTGGTGAGCGCAGGTTGTGAACAGATCACGTCGGCTTCGAAGCCCGAAGCAGATGCTGAACAACTGCCGAAGATCGTCCCGAACCTTCCCGAGGTTCCGACGTTACCGCCAGCGCCGTTTCCAACGACTTATGAAGATGAGTCGTACAGCGTGTATGGCCTGCGTCAGAGGCCGATCAAGTTGCTCGACACCGACCTCAGCATCACTGGCTACATCATCGAGATTTACGAGCCGCCAGCGTGCAAGCGGCGAAAGAAGGAACAATGCCCAAAGGCCGCCGCCCCGCACATGTTCGTCGCGGACACCGCGGACCAGACCGACCGCGCCGAACAGTTGCTCGTGGTGGGCTATGCCGACAACCAGGAGCAGCTCCAGCGCGCTCGCCGGGGGCGCAGCACCACCACCATCGCTGGTGACGTCGTGGTCCCCAAAGACCTCGCGGTCGGCAACAAGGTTCGCGTGAAGGGGCACTTCGCCTTGATCTCGTCCGGCGGATTCAACACCAGCAACGGTCTGATCGAATACGCATCGCACGAGACGCTCGCCAAGGGCGCGGCCGACTAGTCAGGGCGCCGGAACGCCGGCATCGGGAGCCGCGATCAGCAGATCGGTGAGGTCGGGTGCGCCCGCATCGTCTTTCAGCTCGAAGGCCTCAGCGCTGGGAGCGAAGAGAGCGACGACATCTTCGCCGATGACGGAGATTTCTCGTCGGTCGTCGATGCGCACGTAGCCGCCCCCGTCGACCGGCGTGCCCGAGCCAAGCGAAATGCGCACCTTGGAGCGCCCCATCTCGAAGCTGACCACTGCCTTGGGAGTTTCCATGCCGAAGCTCCGCAGGTCTTCCGGGGTCGGGCTTTGGAGTGTGCGAACCGGGATCGCAAACTCCCAGTTGCGAAGGTAATCCTCGATGACTTCGGGGTCGGCGGGCGCTTGCTTCGGCTCTTCGAGTGTCCAGGTCTCGTCGAAGCCCTCCCCCGTTCGGAGCAGCGCGATGGGTTCATCGCCCGAAGCAATTCGGATGCGAGTGATGCGCTCGCGAACGACGGCCTCCAGCAATAGGCCGGACCTGGCGTCGATCTCTTCCCGCCCGGGGCGGCCGCGTTCGAAGAGCATCACGTAGGCCAACAAGATGGCCGCGACGACGAGCAAGATGATCGGCGTACGCGCGCTCATGACCGCCTCGACCACCAAACGCCAAAGCCGGCGATGAGGGCAGCCAAGGGCAGGAGAACGACCACGCGGAACAAGAGGTTCTGCAAATCCGCATCGCTCATGACCACTGCGCGGGCGTTGGTCTTGCGCGGGGCTATGTTGATCAGGGCCTCGCGTTGGGTGAGCCATCCGACCGAGGACGAGAGAAAATCGATGTTGGACAGCTGCGGGTTCTCGAGAAGCTCCGAGCTCATCCAGTCGCTGTCGCCGATGACGAGCAATCGGCCGGGCGTCGGGCCTTCGGCCTTTACGGGCTTCAGGTCGTCGCCGAGCGGGGGTACGTATTCCCACGCAACCGCGAGCGGTACCGCGCCGGCCGGCGTCGGTTCTCCCTTGGCATTCGGATCGAGGGCGCGGGCGAGGTCGGTTTCGGCGACAGCCGCAGGGCTCGTCCGAAAGAGCACCTCGGTGTCGCTTCGATCGGCGACGTCGACCGAACGCGCCACCGCGAAGAGGATCCCCCCTCCACGCTTCCGAATCGTGTCGACGAGGCGATGGGTTCCGAGGTTGGTCACGAGAAACAGATCGCCAGGGTTGCCGGGAAGCTGCTGTGCCGCGTCGTTCTCGATGACGAGATCGGCGCCGACGAGAACTCCGCGTTCTTTGAGCCATGGCTCGAAGCCGGTTCGGCTCAGCGCTTCCTTTTTCACGACTGGGTCGAAGGCGAGGAGCAGGTTTCCGCCCGACGCCAGGTAGCGATCGACGATGGCTACCTCCCCTTTCGAGAACGGGCGCTGTGGGCTGATGACGAAGAGCGCGTCGCAAGATTCGGGAACGTCATCCGCACGAATTTCGAAGGACTCGACCTCGATCTTCTCCCACTCGAGCTCTCGCGCGACGGCGTCGAAGCTGCGCTCGCCGTAGGCCCCGAGCTCCCACTCGCCGTGACCTGCCGCGATGCAAACCTTGCTGGGCTCGCCCGTGGTCACCTCGAGGATCGCACCGGTGATGGCACGCTCCGATTGTAGGTCGAGCTTATGTCCGTCGGCGTCGTCGAAGGTTTCGAAGTCCTCGATGATCAACTGATGGCGTTCAACCTTCCATTTGCGCTCGCCGCTCGTCACGACCACTGGCACTTGGGAAAGCGTCACGTCCCCGGCAAGCCAGCTGTCGATGCCAAACTTGTCCGCGAGGACTTGATAGCGCGCCCGGTCTCGGTCGGGGTCGACCCACTCCACGCTGATTCGGTCGGTGACTGCCTTGTATTCTTCGAGCAAGGTCTCGACGTCCGCGAAGTCCTGCTCGTCGCGCCCGAGGAAGACGTAGACGTCCACGTCCTGGTCGAGCTCCCTCAAGGCTTGCTGGCTGCGCTCCGAAAGCGTGAAGAGGCCGTGATGCGTCCAGTCCCATCGCTTGTAGTGGCGCGACGAGATATAGTTCACCAGAACCACGACCAGGAGGCCGAGCACCGCCGTGATCAAGAGGTTCAAGCGCGTTCGGGGCTGCGCGCTCATCCGTGCCTTCGCGCCTTCAGCGCCCCGATGCTCAAGCCGACAGCCAAGACGGCCAGCGATAGATCGAAAACCAAGTACCGGGTGTCGATCACGCCTTTGGCGAAGCTCTGCATGTGCCCGAACATGCTGACGTACGCGCACAATTCGCGAGCGGGGGCGTCCAGGACGAACTCACCGATGCCCACCGTGAACAGAACGCCGAGCGTCACGAAGGCGAGCACGGCAGCGACGATTTGGGTAGGCGCGAGGACACTCATCAGCAAGCCCACCGCCATGAAGTACGCGCCCAACCAGAAGATGCCGAAGTAGCTCGCGCTCACCGCGCCCCAATCGACGCTCCCGTGCTGGCTCATGATCCACGCGTAGATGAGCGTCGGAATCCAAAGCACGCACCAGATGGCAAGCGAGGCTCCGTACTTGCCCAGGATGACCGCAGTCTCCGAAACCGGCGCGGTCATCAAGGTCTCAATCGTCCCCGATTGCTTCTCGCCGGCGACCAGCCGCATCGTCAGGACGGGCACGAAAACCAGAAGCGGGATGAAGAAAAGTGCGCTTCCGCCGAAAAAACCGGACAAAGGTGTCGATGCCCCGGAGGAGACGGCGTTGCGGGCATAGAACTCGGTGAGCATCCAGAACCAGACGCCATTCCAGACCAACCAGGACGTGAGCACCACATACGCCAGTGGCGAAACGAAGAAGGAAGCGAGCTCCCGCCGGAGGACGACCCATGCGCTCTTCACGAGGCCTCCTCCGCGGCAGGCGCTGTAGTGAGATCAGTGAAGACGTCCTCGAGGCTGGTCTCCGAATCAGCGGGCACGAGGTCGGCGACCTTCTGACCTTCCCGAATGATGATCACTCGGTCGCAGACCGCTTCGACCTCGGAGAGAATGTGGGTCGAGAGCAGCACTGTCTTCTCTCCTCTGAAGCCGCGGACGAGGTCACGAAACTGCCGGACCTGGTTCGGATCGAGGCCTGAGGTGGGTTCGTCCAGGATCAGAATCGGCGGATCGGCGATCAACGCGTCGGCCAGACCCACTCGCTGGCGGTAGCCTTTGGAGAGTTGGCCGACGATTCGCGTCCGTGCGTCCGCGACGCCTGCGAGCTCGAGACAGCGGTCGACTGCATCCGAGACGTTTTGGACACCCTTGAGCTTGCCTCGGTGGCGGAGGTATTCGTGCACGCGCATCTCGCGATGCAAAGGCACCCCTTCGGGCATGTACCCCATCCGCTCCCGCGCCCGAATCGAGCTCTGAACGGCGTCGATCCCGTCGATGCGGATTTCGCCCGCACTGGGCGCGAGATAGCCGGTGAGCATCCTGAGGGTCGTGCTCTTGCCCGCTCCGTTCGGACCCAGGAATCCAACGATCTCACCGCGTTCCACCCGGAACGACACGTCGTCTACCACGAGTCGGCTTCCATAGCGCCTGCTGAGTCCTTGGGCTTCGATCACGTCTTGCTCGTTGGGCGCAGGGGTTACTCGATGCGATCGACGGTTGCAACTGCAGACCTGTCCAGGTTCTGCGGCTTTCTCGCTTTCGCCGACTACGCTTCTCTACGATCCAATCGCGATGAAGTCGATCACATGGAAGGCTCAGCTGAGCGTATGGGCCCTTGCGCTAGTCGCCATAGGCCCACTCGCCGGGGCTTCTGAGGTGCGCCGCGCTCCGATCCTGATCGAGCCGATCACGATCCGCCCCTCTCCGGCTCTCGAGCCGGTTCATGCCGAGCCCGGCCCAGAGGTGATTGGGGTCGTCCCCATCGTCAACGAGGACGTGACTGGTCTGCGGTTCCCGAGCGGCCTCACGATTCCCGGCGCCAGCAGGCACCGTGCGATTCTCTTCACCTTCGACGACGGTCCCTCGCGCAGGACGACCCCGCTGCTCCTCGACACGCTGGACGAGCTCGGCATCAAGGCGCTCTTTTTCGTGACGAGCGAGAGCTTCGGGGATGGGAACCCCTGGGAACGGCAGCACGCACGAATCATCCGCGAGGTCGTTAGCAGGGGGCACCTGGTCGGCAGCCACACCGAGACTCACCGTCAGCTCCCTCTGCTTCGCAACGAAGAGATCGAAGCAGAGCTCACGATCACCGAGCGCAAGCTGGAGAGGGCCATCGGCCGGACGCCCAGACTGATCCGCCCGCCCGGAGGCGCCTTGTCGAAACGGGTCGAGCATCTGCTCGGCGAGCTCGGCTATACCAGCGTGATGTGGGCGCTCTACGCGGGCGATCTAGAGGCAAAAACGCCCGAGGAGGTGGTTCGCACGTTCTTTCGGGTTCTCGAGCGGCGCGAGCGCGAGACGGGCGACCGAGGTGGCATCGTTCTGATGCACGATACCAAGCGCCACAGCCTCGAAGCGCTGCCTCGAATCGTGCGAGCGTTGCAGCACCGGAACTGCCAGCTCCTCGATCGAGGTGAAGAGCTCTACGACATCGTCGACGACCTAGGTTACTTCATCCCTGGGTACGAGCCCGACCAGACGCTCGAGGAGCGCCAAGAAGAGTTGAGGCAGCAGACGCGGCGGGTCTGCAAGACCGTTGCGCTTCGCTAGTTAGTCCTGGTCCCGCTTTGCAAGGATTCGCCACACGGGCAGGCCGTCTTCGATGGCTCGCTTCTCACGATTGGAACGCGCGTCGAAGGGGTTTGCGTCGACATAGCCGCTTTCGGAGGCGAGCGTGAAACCGGGCGTGCAACGAAGCTGTGTGAGATATTGCTCGGCTCGGTCCTCGACGTCGGTCTGAATCAACAGCTCGCCTCCAGGCTTGAAGAGACGGCCGAGCTCGGTCAGAAGTGCCTCGCCGATGACCCGCCGCTTGTCGTGGCGCTTCTTCCACCAGGGGTCTGGGAAGTGAAGCGCAACCCGCTGAACCGATCTGCCTGGTTCGGCCCTTTTCAAGATTTCGCGGGCATCCCCACAGAGGACCTTCACTCTGTCGATTCCGTGTTCTTGGAGCCGTTCGGTCACTCGGTATGCGAGCTTGGCCTTGACCTCGATGCCGATGATCCGGCTCTCGGGTGCGGCCGCCGTCCGCTCGAAGAGGGACAAACCGCGGCCAAAACCGATGTCGAGCTCGATCGGTCCTGATCCGGCGATCAGCTCTTCGAGCGAGAAGCGACCCTCAGGGGCTCTAGGAGCCTGCTCGCGATAGAGGACGCGTAGGTCTGAATCCGACATCTGCGCTCCCTACGGGCGGCCGATCGTGGCGTCAAACCGGATACACTCCTTCTTGACCGCCGAGGTGCCGATCGCGTATGCCAGCGACATACATCGTGGTGAACGGGGCTTGATGTCGATGAGGATTTTGATCGTCGAAGACAGCGTGACCATGCGCAAGGTCATGGAGATGACTTTCGCGGGTGAGGACGCCGAGTTGCTGGTCGTGGAAAACGGCGAGCGTGCACTTCAACAAGCGGCTGCTTTTGGTCCGGAGGTGGCGTTCATCGATTCGTCGCTCCCCGGAATTGACGGGTATGAGGTGACCCGCGCAATCAAGTCAGATCCGATGCTTTCGGACACGGCCGTGATTCTGATGGCGAGCCAGCACCGCCCGCTCGATTCCGCGCGGGCTTCGGAGGTCGGGGCCGACGACCACATTCTGAAGCCGTTCGATACGCAGGAAGCCATCGACAAAGCGAGCGCCCTGACCGGCCAGGCCGCAGCCGTCTCCGACATTCCGTCGGTGCCCTCCGTGCGCCCAGCGACCACGCCGCCGATGCCGGTCGCCCAGCGTTCGCTCCGGCCCACTCCGCCGCCCCTGCCCGTGGCTCAGTCGGCCCGGCCCGTCGCGGCTACGCGCATCAGCGGCGCGCAGGTTTCGGTTCCCCCCGGTACGGCAGCTTCTCTCCGTTCTTCGTCGCCACCCGCGAAGATCGTGTCTGCGCCCGCCGCGAAGGTCTCATCTGCGCCACCCGCGCAGGCTTCCTTCGCTCGTCCATCCTCCGCTCGTCCATCCTCGCCACTGGAAGCTGCAGGTGCGAGCGAGGCTCTTTCTCATTCGGTCGTGGCGCGACTCGAAACGCTAGGCCTCACCCCCGATCAGGTCGAAGGCGTGCTCAAGCTGTCGGCAGAAGTGGTCGAGCGCGTGGTTTGGGAAGTCGTGCCCGAGCTTGCCGAAGCGATGATCCGTGAGGAATTGCACCGTCTCGTCGGCGACTGAGGCTTGACTGCCCCGCAATTTCACCGCACACGGTCCGTCGGATGAGCGGACCGTCTGACGAGATGCCCAAGCAGTACTCGCCCACCGAAAGTGAGTCGCGCTGGTACGAGTTCTGGGAGACATCGGGGTTCTTCGCGGCCTCCGAGGAACCGGGCGATCAGCGGCCGACCTATACCCTCGCGATTCCGCCGCCAAACGTCACCGGCTCGCTCCACATGGGACACGCGTGTCGGACCACTTTCGAGGATGTCCTCTGCCGCCACAAGCGGATGCAGGGGTACAACACACTCTGGGTCCCCGGCATCGACCACGCCGGCATCGCCACTCAAGTGGTCGTCGAACGGCAGCTCAAGAACGAAGGCCTGACCCGGTACGACCTCGGCCGCGAGAAGTTCATCGAACGGGTGTGGCAGTGGAAGGAACAATCGGGTGGGCGGATCCTCGAGCAGCTTCGCAAGATGGGCGCTTCGTGCGACTGGCCGCGCACCAAGTTCACGATGGACCCCGACATGGTGCGAGCAGTCCGCGAAGCCTTCGTCACGCTCTACGAGGAAGGCCTGATCTACCGCGACACACGCCTCGTTAATTGGGATGTCGAGTCACAGACGGTACTCTCAGACCTCGAGGTCGAGCAGGAGGAGAACGTCGAAGGGGCGATGTTCGATTTCGCGTATCCCCTGGCCGACGGCGGCGGGGAGGTCGTGGTCTCGACGACTCGCCCCGAGACGATGCTCGGCGACACGGCGGTTGCGCTCCATCCCGACGATCCGCGCTACCGGCACCTTCACGGCAAGTACCTGCGGCACCCCTTCGTAGACCGTCTGATCCCGGTGATTCTCGATGCAGAGCTGGTCGACCCCGAGTTCGGCACCGGCGTCGTGAAGGTGACGCCGGCACACGACCCGAACGACTTTGCGACAGGCAAGCGACACGGCCTCGAAGAGATCAATATTTTCAACCTCGATGGCACGATGAACGAGAACGCCGGCTCGTTCCAAGGCCTCGACCGCTTCGAGGCACGCAAGGCGGTCGAGATCGAGCTGGGCAACCGTGGGCTCGCCCGCGGGAGCAAGAAGCACATGATGACGCTGCCGCGCTCGCAGCGGTCGGGGACCATCGTCGAGCCGATGATTTCGACTCAGTGGTTCGTGAAGATGAAGCCGCTCGCCGCGCCCGCGATCACGGCGGTCGAAGACGGCACGATTCAGATCCTGCCGCCAGAGTGGAGCAAGACGTATTTCCACTGGCTTCGCAACATCCAGGACTGGTGCATTTCGCGGCAGCTCTGGTGGGGGCACCCGATTCCGGCCTGGTATTGCGAGAACTGCGAGTACGTCACGGTGTCGCGGACGGACGCGACGGTTTGTGGGGGCTGCGGCGGGACATCGATTCGTCAAGACGAGGACGTTCTCGACACCTGGTTCAGCTCCGGGCTCTGGCCGTTTTCGACACTCGGCTGGCCCGACAAGACAGTTGCGCTCGAGCGATTCTACCCGACGCAGGACATGGAGACAGGCTACGACATCCTGTTTTTCTGGGTCGCGCGCATGATCATGATGGGCCTTCACTTCATGGGCGAGGTTCCCTTCACGCGTGTCTTGCTGGCGGGCCTGGTGACCGACGAGCGCGGCGAGAAGATGAGCAAGGTGAAGGGCAACGTCGTCGACCCGCTCGACGTGATCAATGGCGCGACTCTGGAGGAGCTCGTGGCCAAGGCCGAGAAGGCCGGCGCAAAGAAGTCGGGCGTCAAGTACCTGAAGTCGACCTACCCGAACGGCTTTGCCGCCTACGGGGCGGACGCGCTCCGGATGACGCTTCTGAGTTACTCGCCGCAGTCGCGACGGATCGCGCTCTCGATCAAGCGCATCGAAGGTTATCGAAACTTCGCCAACAAGCTCTGGAACGCCTCGCGCTACGCGCTGATGCGCCTCGGCGACTCTCCCACGAAGGCTTCACAGGAACGACCACGGCCCAAGGCGCTCGCCAACCGATGGGTGCTTTCTCGGCTGTATCATGCCCTCGACGTCGCGGCTTCCGGGCTCGCCGCGTACCGGCTCGATGAGGCGTCCGGCGCGCTCTACCACTTCGTCTGGGATGAGCTCTGCGACTGGTACCTCGAGGTCAGCAAGCCCGCGCTCGACAGCGGCGATGCTGCGCTGGTTCAGGAGACCGAAGAGACTCTGGTACACACGCTCGAGACGGTGCTTCGGGCCCTTCATCCGATGATGCCGCACATCACCGAGGAGATCTGGCAGCGCGTTCCCAAATGGGACGACGCGCCCGCGAGCATCATGATCAGCCGGTTTCCGACGGCGCTGGTCGACGCCAAGCTCGACCGGAACGCCGAGCGGGACTTCGAGGTGGTGCAGGCATTTGTCGGGAGTGCGCGGACGATTCGCGCCGAGCACGACGTGCCGCGAAGTCAGCCCATGCGCATCCACTGGCACAGCGGCGACGAGAGCAAGCACGCGGTCCTCGATGCGGAGCGGATGACCATCGAGAGCCTGGCGCGCTGTGAGCTCTGCTTCGAAGCGGACCCGGCCAAGCTCGAAGACCCGAGCGCCCACTTCAAAAACGCTGCTGTCTTCGTCACCCCGGGCATTCGGGCCGCGGTTCCAGGGGTCATCGACACGGAAAAAGAGCGCGACCGCCTGCAGCGCGACCTGAAAAAGGTCGAAAAGGAGCTCGTTGTCGTGGAGAAGAAGCTCGCCAACCCGAGCTTCGTGGAACGCGCGCCCGAGGCCGTGGTAGAGAAGTCGAAGCGCGACGCCTGGGAGCTACGGGAGAAGCGTGAACGCCTGGAAGCGGCTCTGAGCAGCCTTTGAGGGCAAAACCTTGAGCACAGCGCCTACAGATTCGAGCTCTGCCGTCTCCGAGCGACCCCTGTGCGTCGATTTGGACGGGACCCTGTTGGCGACCGACACGATGGCCGAGGGGTTCGTCGGCCTGCTCAAGTCTGCGCCCTGGAAGGTGTTCGCCGCCCTCTCCGCCTTGTCGACGGGCCGCCCGAAGCTGAAACGCTACCTGGCGCAGAACGCGCCGGTGGACCCCGCCACGCTTCCGTATCGAGAGGAGGTGCTGGACCTGATCGGTGAGGCGCGTGCCGAGGGGCGTCGTGTGCTGCTCGTCACCGCTTCCGATCAGGCGACCGCCGATGCGATTTCAGACCACTTGGGGCTCTTCGACGAAGCGATTGGAAGCGACGGCGAGAAGAACCTCAAGGCCCGTCGCAAGGCCGACTATCTGACGGGTCGATTTGGCGCCGGCGGTTTTCAGTATCTGGGAGACTCCTCGGCCGATTTGCCGGTTTGGAAGGCCGCCCATGAGGCGAGCATGGTTTGCCCGAGCGCACGCACCCAGCGTGCCGCTGAGCAGTTGGTGGCCCGGGCCACCGTCTTGATGGAGCGACCCCCGAAGCTCAAGGCAGCCATCAAGGAGCTCCGGCCCCACCAGTGGGCCAAGAACATTCTGCTCTTCGTTCCGCTCTACTTCTCGCACCAGTACACCGACCTGAATCTGGTCTTCACGGCCATCGTGGCGTTCTTCTCGTTTTCGTTCTGCGCCTCATCGATCTACGTCTTGAACGATCTTGTCGACCTTTCCGCAGATCGTCAGCACCGGAGCAAACGCAACCGCCCGCTTGCGGCGGGCACCCTTTCGATCCCGGAGGGCGTTTTGCTGTCCCTCGCCTCGCTGGCTCTGTCGATTGCGTTGGCCGCCGCCTGGGTGAGCCCGAAGTTCATCTGGGTGCTTCTGGGATATGTCGCGCTGACCACGGCGTACAGCTTCGTTCTCAAGCAGCAGATGATCGTCGACGTGCTCGCACTGGCATCGCTCTTCACCTATCGCGTCGTGGCTGGTGGTCTTGCTGTGGACGTGAAGCTCTCGCCCTGGCTGCTCGCCTTCTCGATTTTCTTCTTCACGAGCTTGGCGTTCGTGAAGCGCTACAGCGAGCTGATCCAAGTCAAAGGCGATGGCGGCCTATCGCTCGCGGGCCGCAACTACGTTCCTGCCGACCTGCCGATCATCTCCTCGGCGGGGCCTGCCGCTGGCCTACTGGCCGTGCTGGTTTTCGCGCTCTACATCAACAGCCCGGCAACGATGCGCTACTACTCCGCGCCCGAAGTGCTCTGGGGCATCTGCTTGATCCTGGTGTACTGGATCATGCGGATCTGGTTTCTCGCTGCGCGGAGTCAGATGCACGACGACCCCGTGCTCTTCGCTGTGAAGGACAAGATTAGCCTCTTCGCAGGCCTACTCGTGGTCGCCTGCCTGCTGGCCGCCCGTTACGGCTGACGCCGGGGCGTGCTCAGAAGAGCTCCATCTGGCCGGGCTGCACCACGCCCTCGTGAAAGCGGACGCCTTCGAGCTCTAGCAAGAGCTTTTTGCGTTCGAGGCCGCCACCGTAGCCTCCGAGGTGATGTCCGGCTTCGACGACGCGATGACAGGGCACGATGATCGGGACCGGATTGACGTGGTTGGCCTGACCGACGGCGCGCATGGCCCGCGGTGAGCTGATCTCTTGCGCGACGCCTCCGTAGGTCCGGACCTGTCCCCAAGGGATCTCGCGAAGCGCGTTCCAGACGCGAAGCTGGAACTCGGTGCCTCGAAGGTCGAGCGGGACCGCGGCGAAGTCTTCCGCCTTTCCCTCGAAGTAGCGAGAGAGAGGCTCTGCGTAGACGGCGGGTACGGCTTTCTCGTCCACGAGCTCGCCGTCGAGACGCTCGAACGAAAGATGCAGCAAGCCGCCGTCTGTCCAGGCGAGCCAGAGCGTTCCAAGCCCCCTGGCTTCGAAGGTACCCCAAGCGCTGACGGGAGCTTGGTTGGGCTGGTCGGAGGTGGTAGCTTCCGCGCTCATGGCTGGTTGGCTCCTTTCATTTGCCTTGCTGCTCTCAATTGCATGCGGACCCAGCCTTAAACAAGCCCAAATCCGCGACGATGCCTATGAGCAGTGCTACGGCGCCGACTACAATCCTGCCGTCAGCACCGATCAGCGTCGCGCCTGCTGGTCCAGCTGGCTCCAATCGCATGCCGCCGACGAGACCCCTGAACGTATCCGCTACGCGGAAATGCGCCTAGAGCAGCTCACCCTCGACGGCGCCACCCGCCTCCTCCCGACCGACGTCGCCCCGTCGCCCCCGCCCACCTATGAGCACGAGTACCCGCGCGCCCCGCCCGGCGAATACCAGCTCTCGGGCTGCAACCCGCTCTGCAACGACCGCTGGGCGAGATGCAACAGCCACTGCGAGATGAAAGACAAGACCTGCGTAGCGGCCTGCGAAAGCGAGTTCAGAGTCTGCGTCGACGGGTGTCCGTAGACAACCGTACAACCGGAGAACAGCGCGGGACCGGCGTGCTCGCGATTGGGAGCCACTGCCTTGCTGCCCATCCGGCGCCGTTCTCGGTTCGTGTGATTTGATTCAGACTTTGAGGACGGGTTTGCCGAGTTTCTCTCCGCTGAAGAGTCTCAGAAACGCGCTTGGAAAATTTCGATGCCTTCGACGATCTGCTCTCTCTCCTTGAGCTTGCCCTCGGCTATCCATTTCGCGATTTCCGCTGCGGCCTCGCCGCACTCTTTCGCATAGTCAAACACCACGAAGCCTTGCATTCGTGCGCGGTAGGTCAGCAGCGACATGTAGTTGTTGGGGCCCCGGAAGCGTGGGTTGTTGTACTGGCTAACGGCGCCGGAGATCACCACGCGGGCGTGCATGCCGATTTTGCTCAAGACGGCGTCGAGGATTTCACCGCCGACGTTGTCGAAGAAGACGTCGACGCGCTTTGGGCAGAGCTCGCTCAATCGGTTGCGGATGTTTTCGGTCTTGTAATCGATGGCGCCATCGAAGCCGAGCTCGTCGAGCAGGTAGGCGCACTTGTTCTGGCCGCCAGCGATGCCGATGACGCAGCAACCTTTGATCTTTGCGATTTGGCCGGCGACGCCGCCTACGGCTCCGGCTGCGCCCGAGATGACCACGGTGTCGCCTTCCTCGGCTTTGCCGATGTCGAGCAAGCCGAAGTAGGCCGTCATGCCGGGCCAGCCTAGGACGCCGAGATAGCTTTGGCTGGGCGCCAAGTCCGCGTCGACTCTTAGTAGCTCCTTGGGCTTGGCCACCCCGTATTGCTGCACGCCGAGCACGCCTTGGACGGTTTCACCGACTTTGAGCTTCGGAGACCTGGACTCGATGACTTCGCCGACTGTGTTGGCCCGCATCAGATCGCCGACCTTCACGTCGTCGATGTAGGTCGCGCCCTCGTTCATCCAGACGCGCATCGCCGGGTCGAGTGAGATGTGGCTGATTTCGACGAGCACCTCGCCGTCGCTCGGCGTCGGGACGGGACATTCGTCGAAAGACCAGTTGCTGTCGTTCGGGAGACCCTCGGGCCGGGAAGCCAGCCGCACCTGCTTGTTCATCATCGTCATCATCGTCATGCGCCTCAAATCTGGGCTCGCCCGTCTCAGGCCTAGGTCCAAATGCGGTCGCCCGGGATCCACTTCGCGTGAAAACCCGCCGGCACGCGTGAGGGCAAGCGAACAGGGGCGATGGGGCCGCGCTCGATTTGCTTCGCATCGAAGACCCAGGACTCGGACCGGCCGTCCCGGCTCATCATGATGGTGACCACGTAGCCATCGTCCTCACTGCTCGAGCCGACTCTCGGGGCAAACGGCGATTCGCTTGCGAACCAATCGTCGGGGTAGTCGTAACGGACGCAGGACCCATCTTCGTGGTCGTACTTCACGAGCGCGCGGAACTCGACCGTGTGCATGTCGGGCGGCAGGTATTGGTGATACGAGTAGCGGGTCTTCTCGCCGTAGGGCAGCGTGTCCGGCAGGGAGAACTCGGTATTCAAGTCATCGAGCTGCTCCTCTTTGCATTCGCCGGTCACCAGGTTCATCCGCCGGCGCCGAAGGTGGGTCTTGATGCGAAGGTAGGCGAGCATCGAGGCGAGCAGGCCCTCCTCGGGGTTTCGCCGAATCGAGGGGTCGGGCTGAAAGCAGCCGTCCATGACGATCCAGTCGCCCTCTTCCCAGGCGTTCACCATGTGAAGGACATAGCCCGGCTCGAACTCGAACCAGCGCACCTGGTCGGAGCCGCCGCGGCGCGGGATGACACCAAAGCGAGAAGGGATGTCGCGATGAAAGCGCGCCACCCGGAAGCCGTGTCTTTGCAGGAGCTCCGGGTCTTGGAAGAACGGGAAGTCGTGCAGGATGGAGTAATTGCGCGTGATGGTAATGTCGTGCGACGCCCGCACGCCCGGGACGAGATCCGACGAGATCCGACCGTGGTCGGCGGTGGCATTGGGTTGCTCGAAGCCCGCGTAAGGCTGAAGGCGAAGCTGCAGCGAGCGCGCTCAGGTCCGACGATGAGCCCAGCTCCGCCGAATTTGGCGCTAGGAGCTCCTTGATGGCGATCGTCCGCTTGCACATTGCCCCGCTGGTGCGCACCCGAACGCCACCGTGCTCGTCGCGCGGCCGCGAAATCCACCGAGGCTCTGGCTGAACTCTACGGTCCAGGTCCGCAGCGCGCTCCGTGGCAGACCCGCATCCACCAGGTGCCCTCAGGAAAGCATGCGCTTCGATCTCCCGCGGTCCACGCCTGGAGCGCGCGTGCGTATCGCGCCTTGAATGCTCGAAGCCGCTTCACTGCTTCGGTCGCCGCCGCTCGATTGCCCGAAGCGGCAAATCGCGGGTTGAGGCTCCCAAACACTTCATAGCTCTTGGCCCGCTTGGTGTGAGCGAGTTTCAGGACACGCCTCGGCCCGACAAAGGAGAGGCCGCTGCGCTTGGCCTTGTTCCACGCATGGTGTTGCTTGTCGTGCACCCGCTCTGCAATGCGGTCACGGGCAAGCTCGGGCCCATAGTCTAGCGCGAGCGCCACGGGCATCTCCAACTGAAGCTCGAGTTCATCAGGCCACTCGGGGTTGTCAGGGTCGAAGTAATGCCTGGGCCGCTTAACTCGAATGACGCGGGTCCCGACATGGCCAGGGAGTGTGTGCGCCCCGGGCCAGTCTTTGGCGTAGCGCACCGCCCCTGCTTCAACCGGATTCACGATGAGATAGGCGATGGAGTCGATGATCGCTTCGGGAGTCAGCAACGCATGGACGCCGCTACTTTCCTTATTGAACACTTCTTCGGGCCAGCCGCGAAAGGCCTTGGTACACAGAGCCAAATTACGGTGCAAGGTCTGCAAAAATTTCGGATACTCGCCCCGCACATCGGTGATGACCTCGTGGGAGTGGGTCGACATGAGGCAGGCTGCATGGACCAGGACGCCATGAAGCTTCGCCGCGTGCGCCAGGCAATACCAATACACCCGTTCCATCTGTCGCGCGTCGTCGGGATGGAGAAGGAAGTGCCGTCGTGTGGTGCGCCGAGAGACCGCCAAGGTGGCGCCCGGATCCACGATGCGAGGTCGGGTCATATCGGTGGAGAGAAGCGAATACCATGCCGGAAGCGGTTCTTGAGATTCCCGGAGCTTAGCGAGACCACTGTGGTGGTTTGGTGGAGGGCCGCCGGCGGGCGCCACGTCACGAAATCAAAGGACAATCTGCCGATGCCTGCTGCGTTCAGCGCAACGTGGGTTCGATCTTCCGATCTTCCATGGGTTCGATCTTCTGTCTTGATCCTTTTTTCCGGGCAGCGGGCGCGTCGCGATCGGTGCGGAAGGGTGCCAAACGACCGGCACGACGCGACGCTCTAGATCCACACGCGTCGGCGTTGGTGCGCTATCGTGCGGATCGTGTCTGCGCCAACGCATCAGGAACCGGGGCTTATCGCCGATGGCGTGGCCCGCTTCGTTCCGTCCAGCGTCGACCCTGCGACGCTTCCGCGCTCCTTCGCGCTCCTCGAGCCGCTGCCCGCACATGGCTCCGTGCCTGGCTCCTGGCCTGTGGTTCCGCGCTTCGAGTGCAGCCAAGACCGTTTCGTCGCCGCCATCCGCACCGACCCCAACACGAGCTTCTACGGCACCGGTGAAGTTGCCGGCCCGCTCCTGCGCAATGGCTTCGTCACCGAGTGCTGGGCGAAGCAGCCGTTTCGCATCGAAGAGGATGGGAAGCCGGCGCCGCGCTACGATGAGCGTTCGAAGAGTCTCTATCAAGCGCATCCCTGGGTCTTGGCCCTGCGCGCGGACGGCAGCGCGTTTGGGGTGCTTGCCGATACGACCTATCGGCTCGAGATCGACCTTCGCGACGGGATCAGGCTCAGCTCGGCGCAGCCCTTCCCGGTCATCGTCATCGAAGGTGCTTCGCCGCAGGAAGTGCTGCGGAGGCTCGCAGACTTGATGGGCCGAATCGAGCTTCCGCCCAGATGGACGCTGGGCTATCACCAATGCCGATTCTCCTACTACCCGGACTCGCGCGTGCGGGAGCTCGCCGAGGAGTTTCGAAAGCGCGAGCTTCCCTGCGACGTCATCTGGGTCGATATTCACTACATGGACGAGTACAAGGTGTTCACGTTCGACCCAGAGCGCTTTCCCGACCCCAAGGGCACGAATGACTACTTGCACGCGCTCGACTTCAAGTCGGTCTGGATTCTCGATCCGGCGATCAAGGCGGAGGCGGGGTACGCGGTCTATGACGAAGGGGTGTCCGGATCTCACTTCCTGACCGACGCCGAAGGCCGGGAACACCAAGAATGGACCTGGCCCGGCTACGCGGCCTTCCCCGACTATACACGCCCCGAGACCCGCGCCTGGTGGCTGCGACGGACGATCGAGTTTCTCGAACAGGGGATGGACGGGGTCTGGGTCGATCTGAACGAGCCTTCCCCGATTCTGCCGCTTGGCGCCGAGCTGCCCGAGGACCTTCGACATCGCGGCGGCGGCGACATCGCCCCTGGAAACCATGCCCAATACCACAACGTTTACGGGCTCTTGATGTCCAAAGCTACATACGATGCGATGCGTGAGGCCCGCCCGGATCGGCGCCCTTTCGTTCTGACTCGGTCGAGCTACCTCGGTGGGCAACGCTATGCCGCGACCTGGACCGGTGACAACAGCTCGACGTGGGAGCACCTGCACTGGTCGGTGCCGATGGCTTTGAACCTCGGCCTGTCGGGGCAGCCGTACTCTGGGCCCGACGTGGGCGGTTTTGCGGGTATGCCCTCCCCGGACCTTTTTGCGCACTGGATGGGAGTGGGCGCCCTCTTGCCCTTCTTCCGGAACCACAACGCCCTGCGCGGCAACCAGGAGCCCTGGTCGTTCGGCGAGCGCGCCGAGGAGCTATCCCGGCTGGCGCTGACTCGCCGATACCGGCTTCTCCCCTATCTCTACACCTCATTCCACGATGCGGCGACGACGGGGCTGCCGGTCGCGCGCCCCCTGTTCTTCGCGGATCCAGCCGACCTTTCGCTTCGCGATGAAGATCATGCCTTCCTGCTCGGCGGCGACGTGCTGGTTCAACCTCGACTCGTCGAGAGTGGGACGCACGACTTCGCGCTGCCGGCGGGACGCTGGCGTTCGTTCGCGCTCGCGGGAGAAACCGCCGAGGCGACCTCCGCGAACCCGATCCTCCGACTGCGCGATGGAGCGATTCTGCCAGTCGGTTCTGGCGGACAGACTAGCGACGAAGCCGTCGAGGGCCCGCTGACGCTCATCGTGTCATTGGATGCGTCAGGGAACGCATCCGGCCGTCTCTACGAAGACGCCGGCGACGGATTTGGCTACCGCGAAGGCGACTACCTGCTGACGACGTACGAGGCGGTTCTCCGGGGCGGCGCGTTGGAGGTTCGGGTCGGGCAAGAGGAAGGTCGGCGCTCGAGGGCGAATCGGGAGTTGCGAGTCGAGCTTCTGGGCGATGACGGGGTTGCGAAGGCGACGGGACGCGACGGGGACACCGTGCGGCTTGCGCTTCAGGGGCACTGACGGCGTTTGCTAGACTCGACGCTCGCGCGGGTCCCGCCCCACCGCTCCCACACTATCGCGTACCCCGCTCGTAGCCCTCCCTGGCGCTGCGCTCCGCCTTGCCGGCGCGTCGCGCCTTTTCCGCGCTCCGGCACGCCCCGGCACGTATGCGGGCGCTACGCTTCGCCCTTGTCCAGCACTCGCTTCGACAACGGCCTCAACAACAACCCATAAAACATCTCCAAGTATCGCCTCGTCTCGTCCCTCTCCAGTGACGATATGTAGCGCCAGAAGCCGTAGATGCGCGAGAGCTTCATGAGGGTCGAGGCGTAGAGCTTCCAGTTGTAGCGCTCTTCCACTCGCTCGATGCCACCCTTCGAAATCGCATCCCAGACGCCCGGGTCCTTTTCGCAGGCTCGGAAGAAGTCGAGCATCTGTCGCGCGATTTCGCCGCCCTGGGTCGGATCGATGTGGAATCCCGACTTCCCGTGTTGGATGATCTCGAGCGGGCCGCCGTAGCGGGTTGCGAAGGTTGGAAGGCCGCTGCTCATCGCTTCGATGACGGTGAGGCCGAACGCCTCGAACAGGGCTGGCTGCACGAAGGCGCCTCGTTGGTCTGCTACGAAACGGTAGAGCTCGCCGACCGTGGTCTTGTCGGTTTGCATTTCGATCCAGCGGACATCGCCTTCGAGATTGTACGTGTCGAAGAGCCAATGGGTGCGCTCGATCTGCTCCCGCTCGTCGCGGTCGTTCGACTCCTCCGTGCGAAGCCGTCCCCCCACGATGACGAGGTTCGCAACCTCGCGCAGCTCTTGGTTCTGCGCATACCATTCTACCAGGCCGGCCATGTTCTTGATGCGATCCAGGCGAGACATGGCGAAGAGCAGGGGCTTGTCCTGCTTGCTCAACAGACCACGGTAAGCGCAGTCCGGTGAGCCAAAGACCATCCTCTCGATTTCTTGGCGAATTTCTTCGGGGCGATGAGCTTCGTCGAAATAGGGAAAGAACACCCGCGAGTCGGCCCCCGGCGAGACGATGTTGAACTTCGGATCGAAGCAGTCGATTCCAGAAACGACCCGGTAGAGCCGAGGGAGGGAGAACGAGCCGTAGCTCTCGTATTGCCCTACGCTTTCGGCGGTTCCGGCGATCTCTTGATAGGTGCTGGTGATGATGAAGTCGGCCGTGTTCATCGCCATGAGGTCGGCGGTGTACTGCGCCGCAAAGTGATGCTCCGCCTCGTGGTCCTGCCAGTGCAGGTCCGAGAGGAGGTATTTCGTCTTCTCGAGGGCGTGGGCGATGTTGCATTGGGTGACGCCGAGCCGGTGTGCCATGATGCTCGCAACGAGGTTGCCGTCGGAGTAGTTGCCGATGACGAAATCCGGGCGTGCGCCGCCGAGCTCGGCGAGCAACTCGCGCTCGGCATCGATGGCATAGCGCTCGAGGTACGGCCAGACCGCGAAACGGGAGATCCAATGAGGAATGACTTCGCCGGTGTGATAGTCGCGAAACGGCACCCGAAGGATGCTCGCATGCTCGGTTCCGAGAATTGGCTCTACACGCTGGTCGCAAGTCGTCCCGTCTGCCTCCGGAATCAAGCGCGACAGCACCACGATTTGCGGCACGATGTCGAGCCCCTGGTCGTGGATCGACTCCCGCATCTCGCGCTCCAAGGCGCGGACCTGGTCGAGGATGTAGACCACCTGCCCGCCGGTGTCCGGCTTTCCGAGCACATTGGACTGTCCGAAATAGCCGTGGGGCGAAATGATGGCGATCGAGAAAATCATCGGAATGCGTGCCAAGAAGCGCGCAAGGTTGCCGGGAGACGGGGCCTCGAGGATGTCGAGAAGAAGCTCCATCATCTCGCGAATTTGCCCGGGCGCCCGCCCCCAACCCGGTTCGAAGCCCAAGCGTCGAAGGGCGCGGCTGAGATCGGCGCTCTCCTCTTCGTGGCCGTCGAGGACCGAGCGCGCATTTTCGAGCGCCTCGCGGAGCTCATCGAGGTCACGAAGCGTTCCGTTGAGCATCAGCTGCTGTCCGCCAACCTGGTGGACCTGCAAGAAGTCGAAGAGGAGCTTCTGACCGCGACCGCCGTCCATGAAGAGCCGGACCGACAAGTGCCGGTTCAAAAACTCGACGCCCCGCCCGATATTGCGAGGATCCTTGAGCTTCGGGAAGCCACGTTCGAACGGGCTCAGATCGACTTCGAGGACGTAGCGGTCGCCCGGAGGAATCCCAGCTGCGATCCGCTCCTTGATGTCGAGGAACTCGGTCACGCTGAGCTCGCGGCTGTGCATCTCCTCGGTGTTCACCTGCACGTACTGCCAACGCCCGACGCGTACCCGCACCGCGAAACAGATGAACGGCTCATGGACCACGGCTTCCTGAGTGTGCCGCATGATCGCCGTGATCTTGGTGTCGCGGAGCCGCGCACCCACTTCGGTCTCGGTGAACTGTTCGCACTCGTGTACGAGATCCGACCAGAGGAGGAACCGACGTTCGAGCGCCTTCAGTCGCCTGAACAAGAGATAGAGGGCTTCGCGATGGGAGTGGAGCAGCTCGTCGAGCGTCTCAATCATTCTCGATCCTCGGCTGGGATTCTGATGTCCCCTAAGAAATCGTACCAGTCGATCCCCTCGAGGATACCGCGCGCGTGAGCACTCTTCGCAAAATGAACACGAGGCCGCCCGCGAAGCCGATCGAGCTCGGGGGTGTGATTGCTCACGACCACGCCGAGTGTATCTCCCGAAAGCATGTCCCAGTCGTTTCCGGAATCGCCGGCGACCAGGAGGCGCTGAGGCTCGAGGTTCCACTTGAAGCAGAAAAACCGAATCGCGAACCCGCAGGAAGCGCGGATGGGGAGCACATCCAGATAGATCTCATGATCCAAAATGGTAGTCACCCGCAGCCCCTCTTGGCGAACGCGGCGGCGGATTTCTTTGAGATCCGGTGCACGCTTGGGGTCGAGGCGGTACCGGAGCCGATACTTCGTTTCCGAGGGGTGAACGCGGTCGAGGCCAGGAATCCCCTGCAGGACCCGGTGCACTTCGTTCAGGTCCCAACGGTAGCGAATCTGGCGCTCCCAGGAGCGGTCGGGGAGCAAGTGGGTCCCGTAGTGGAGCTCAGTTCCCGCCGCGGTGATGAGGACGTCGGGAACCGGCATGTTCAGCTCGTTCATGAGGGCGAGCGCTTCGTCCAAGGTGCGCCCGGTCGCGATGCCGAAACCGACTTTCGCATCGGTGGTCTCCAGGCGCTTCATCAGCATCGCCATGGCTTCGTCGTCTCCAGTCAGTGTGTCGTCGACGTCGGTGACGAGCAGCCTGTCCATGCCCGCAAGCTTCGTGTGCGGTCGACGGATGGGCGCATGACGCATGTCCTTCAAGATCTTCTTGGCCTCTTCGACATATCGAGTCGCGTGGCTGTCCCAGGAGTAATTCGCGTGCGCCGCTGCGAGCCCATCTTCGGCCCAGCGTGACCAGCGCCCCGGATCGCTCAGCGCGTCGCGAATCGCTTCGCCGATCGCGTCGGAATCGAGCGCGTCGACGAGGATGCCGTTGTTGCAGGTCCCGATGATGTCCTGTGGGCCGCCATCGTTGGTGGCGACCAGCGGCAGGCCGGTGGCCGCGGCTTCGAGCAGAGTGAGGCCGAAGGGCTCGGTCAGCGCCGGGTTTACGAAGACGCCTCTCGTCTTGGCGGCAAGCCTGAAGAGCTCGGGCACATCGCGTGGCTCGTGATGCTTGGGATAGGCCACGCTTCCATAGAGGTCGTAGCGATCGATCAGCGCCAGGATCTGGGTCAAGACGCGGCGCGGGCCCACCCCCATCTCACTGATGTCGTCGCGGTTTCCGGCGACGATGACCAAGTTGGCCATCTCCCGGAGACCTTCGGTTTCGCCGAACGCGCGGACCAGCCCTTCGAAGTTCTTACGCTCATCGGCGCGGGCCAGCGCCAGGACCATCGGCTTGCTCGGGTCCCTCAGGAAACGGCCGAGCTCGTCGGCGATTCGCGGCCGTTCCCAGGCCTCGCCAGGCGGGGAGAAACGAGAAAGGTCGACGCCCGGCGGGATGACCTGCATGCGCTCGGGCTGGTAATGGTCGTAAAGCTCGTATTGCTCCCGGACCTCTTGTCGGGTGCTCGCAATGACGAGCGCTGCGCTTTCGAGGGCACGCTCTTCGGCTTCAATGCGTTGCGCGAAGCGGTAGGTCTGCTCGCTTTCGTCGGCTTTGGACTGCAGACGCAATTGCTTGACCCGGCCGAGCGAGTGGCCCGTGAACACCAGCGGGACCCCGAGGAGCTTCGCCAGACGCGAGCCCACATAGCCCGCATCGGCATAGTGCCCATGGATCAGGTCGGGCGGGCGCTCCTGCATCCGAACATAGCGGGTCAGTTGGTCGAGCAAGCTGTCGAGGTGCTCCCAGAGGGATTCCTTGCGAAGGTAGCGCCGCGGGCCGAAGGGGATTCGAACGATTTGGGCGCCGCGGCTGATCGGTTCGAAAGGGCGCGAGTAGATCGGGTCGACCCGCCTATCCTCAATCAGCCGGGTGATGACGTCGACACGCTCTATGTTTGGACGAGCCGAAAGTGCCCTCGCCTGGTCGACCACGTACGAGACCTGGCCGCCGGTGTCTGCATCGCGACCGAGCTCGATGTCGCGCGCGCGCACGAGCCCGTGGATGGTGAGAGACAAGACGTAGAGGGAGTGCGTTTCGGGAGCGCGGATGGTGCCGGCGCTGGTGTCCTTGGCCCACTCGGTCAGGTGCCGTTCGTAGAGGGCGAAATCGGTCGTCGTCGCGCCGCGGATGCCGCATAGGTCGGCAGCGAAGGCCGCCGCACGATCGAGGATCACCTGGTGATCCCATTCCTGAAGGAGCCCGAGGCAGATAATCGCGCTGAACCCATCGCCTGCACCTACGCTGTCAATCAGGTTCTTCACGGCGGCTGGACGAGCTTCAAACGCGGTCTGACCTCCCAGCACCGACATCGCTCCCTGCGCACCGCGAGTGACGATGAGGCGCTCGTTCCCGTGGTCGCGGGCAAGTGCCATGGCAGCGTCGCGGCATTCTTCGAACGAGCCGGTTGGCTTGGAAGTCAGCTCCGAGAGCTCTTTGTCATTGAGCTTGATCCAACTTCCGTTCCGAAGACACCAGTCGACTTTCTCTCTGCTCCACCAGGGGTCGCGGAGGTTGATGTCGACGAAGGAGGGTGCGTCGGTCTCGGCTCTGAGCTTGCGAAGCGTGGCCCAGCTCTCGTCGGAGCGAAGGGCGAGCGTGCCGTGGTAGAGGAGCCCTGCGGGTTCTTCGAATGCGCTTCGGAGCGCCGGCTCCGCGCGTATCGCGTCCCAAGCTTGTCCGGGCGCGATCTCGAACCGGTTTTCTCCGTCCGCCACTGAGGCGATCACTCGGCCAGTCGGATGCTCCGGGTCGACCTGCACCCCGTGGGTCATCAGGTCCCAGCTCGTCATTCGTTCGAGGATTTCCTGGCCCTGCTCGTCGTCGCCGACCGCGCTGATCACCAGGGGATTCGAGTTGAATCCCCGCAAATGCCAGGCGACGTTGAACGGGGCGCCTCCCAAGACACGGCTGCCGTCTGGAAAGTGGTCGAACAGCACCTCCCCGAAAATCACAGGTCGTTTGTGGAATCGATGCACAGGCTCTCAGTTGACTTATTCCGGGGTGCAGGGGGGCTCGGTCCTCGCTAGGCTCACGCAGGCATGAGCGTAACACGTTCACTCCTTGCGTCCGACTTGGATGGGACGCTGATCCCCCTGGAGCGCGATTCCCAACGCTTGCGTGAGGTCACAGAGTTCGTAGACGTGCTCGACGACAGCGTCAACCTGATGCTCGCGTACGTCACCGGCCGACATCTGGCGCTTGCGCTGGAAGGGATTGCGGAGATCGGACTGCCGTCGCCCGATTGGTTCGTCTGCGACGTCGGAACCAGCGTGTATCGACGCACGGATGGGGGGTTCGAGCCGGATGAAGCGTATCGCGAGGCGATGCGGAAGGCCTACGGTGGCTTGAGCGGCGTCGAGATCCGGGCGGCGATCGGCACCATCGAGGGACTGGAGCCTCAAGAAGAAGAGAAGCAGGGCGAGTTCAAGCTCAGCTACTACACGCAGGGACGCCCCGAGCCGTACGTCGACATCGTGCAATCGAGGCTAGACGCAGCGAACACGCATGCGAACCTCGTCGCAAGTCACGATCCGGTGAGCGACCGCGGCCTCCTGGACGTGCTCCCCGCCGGGATCGCCAAGGACTATGCCGTTCGCTACCTCCACGATCACAGCGGCGTCGATGAGCAGCACCTGGTCTATGCCGGCGACTCGGGAAACGACCGGGCCGCGATGCTGACCGGGTTTCGAGTCATCGTGGTGGGGAACGCGGACCAAGCGCTCAAGAAGGACTTGGGCATCGAATCGGTCGCCCAAGGAATCGCCGACAAGATCTATTTCGCCAAGCATCCGTATGCACGAGGAGTCCTAGAGGGCCTTCGGCACTTTGGGTTTGTGAGGTAGCGGGCGGCGCGACAGCGTACGCGCAACGCGTTCAGTGCGCTGCTCCCCAGCTCTCTCCCCAGCCGGCCTCGACGGGCAGCGGCACCGCAAGCGGTACGGCGTTCTGCATGTGATCGAGCACGAGCGCCTCCAAGCCTTCGCGCTCCGCTGGCGGCGCTTCGAACACGAGCTCGTCGTGAACGGTCAGTACCATTCGGCTCTGCAGGCGCTGCGCCTCGATCGCGTGCTGAATCTGAACCATCGCGACCTTCATGATGTCGGCGGCGGTCCCCTGAATGGGCGTATTGCACGCGATGCGCTCCGCTGCGGCGCGCAGGTTCTTGTTCTGGCTTCGAATATCGGGGAGCGAGCGGCGGCGGCCGAGGAGCGTCGTCACCAAGCCGTTTGCACGCGCCTGTTCGACCACTTCGTCGAGAAATGACTTGACGCCTGCGTATTGATCGAAAAACGCGTCGATGTAGCGCTGCGCCTCAGCCCGATCGATCTTGAGGTTCCGGGCCAGAGCGAACTGGCTCTGGCCGTAGATGACGGCGAAATTCACCGTCTTGGCCTCGCCGCGCATCTGCTTGGTCACTTCCTCGGGCTTCACGCCGAATAGCGCGCAGGCGGTCTGGATGTGGACGTCGTCCCCTCGCGAGAACGCCTCCACCAGCGCCGGATCGCGGCTGAGGTGTGCCAGAACCCGAAGCTCGATCTGGGAGTAGTCGGCCGACAGCATCGACCAACCGTCCGCCGGCACGAAGGCGTCCCGTACCCGGCGGCCCATTTCGGTGCGAATCGGGATGTTCTGCAGGTTTGGATCGCTCGACGAGAGGCGCCCCGTGGCGGCCACGAGCTGGTTGTAGCGTGTGTGAATGCGGCCGGTCTCCGAATTAACCTCCCTTGGTAAGGCGTCTAGGTACGTGCTCTTGAGCTTCGAGACCGAGCGGTATTCGAGAATCGCCTGCGGCAGCGGGTGGAGCTGCGCAAGCTCTTCGAGGACTCCCTGATCGGTCGATCGGGCCGTCTTGGTCTTCTTGCTGGAGGGCAGTCCGAGCTCGTCGAAGAGGATGGTCTCGAGCTGCCGGGGGGATGAGACGTTGAAGTCGTGGCCGGCCAGCTCCGTGCACCGGGCGTGGAGGTTCTCGAGCTCGGTGTCAGCTGTCTTGGAAAGCTCCGCAAGGAGCTCGGAGTCGACCCGAATTCCCGTCAGCTCCATGGTCGCGAGGACGCCGGCCAGGGGCAACTCCACCTCGTAGAAGAGCCGCTCGAACTCCCCTTCGTGCATGCGCGGGGTCAGGAGCTCGCTAAGGCGGAAGGTGTAGTCGGCACGCTCGTTGGCGTACTGCGCCACGGCGTCGATCTCGACCTCGTCCCAAGTCATGGCCTTCTTGCCCTTCCCGCGAACGGCGTCTTCTTCGCTCAGCTCGCCGTCGAGCTCCTGGCGCGCGAGGTCTTCCAGCCGGTGCGCATGTCGGCCGGGGTCGAGCAGATAGCTCGCCAGGGACGGGTCGAACCGAACCCCTCGAAGGGTGACACCACGTCGCGCCCATAAGACCTTCTCGCGTTTGGCCAAGGTGAGCTTCGGAATGAGCGAGTTCTCGAGCAGCGGCGTGAGGACCGTGCCTGCATCGTCCCATCGGAGGTGGTCGGGAGCGCCGATGTAACGGTGGGCAAGAGGGATGTATGCGCCCACGCCCTCGACCCAGCTCAGCGCAACGCCGACCAACTCTGCCCGGATCGGATCGTCGATGTCCATCACCGAATATAGCGCGAAGCGCCCGACCTCTCGGATCGTGCGAGCAATCCGATGAAGGCCCTCCACGGTCGTGATCGTCTCGTAATGCCCTTTGATGACAGGCGCCGGGTCGAGCTGAGCGAGCAGACGGGTCAGCTCGAGCTCGCTGAAGAGCGAGCGCAGCGCCGCGGTGTTCCCTCCGCTGTACGGGCGAGTGATGAGGTCCTGGTCGACCGCCACGTCGTGCCGAAGCGTCACCAGCTCCCTGGAGGTGAGCGCCTTGCTTCGATGCTCTTTGAGCTTCGCCTTGAGAGCCTTGCGCGTGATGTTCTCGAGGTTCTCGTAGATGCCGTCCAGACTCCCGTAGTCCTCGAGAAGCTTGGCCGCGGTCTTCTGCCCGACCGAAGGAACGCCCGGCACGTTGTCCGAGCTGTCGCCCATCAGCGCCAAGAGGTCGCACACCTGGCTGGGCTCGACGCCGAGCTTGTCCCGGGTCTCGTCGGGGCCAAACACCTTGTCGCGCATCGTGTCGTACATGACGACATCGGGGCCCACGAGTTGGAGCAGGTCCTTGTCGGCGCTCACGATCACGACTCGAAGCCCCTGGTCGCGGGCCTGCGCGACCAGGGTCGCAATCACGTCATCGGCCTCGAACCCCGGGGCCTCGACGGGTGTCATCCCCCAGGCTTCGGCGATCTCGCGGACGCGAATCATCTGCAGTTCGAGATCGGGCGGCGCCGGCGGGCGATTGGCCTTGTAGTCCGCATACAGCTCTTTGCGAAACGACTTCCCCTTGGAGTCCATCGCGACGATGACTCCTCGCGGCTCGCGCTCCCGAAGTAGCTTGAGCAGCATGCTCGCTACGCCGGCGACCGCATGGGTCGGCTCGCCTTTGCTGTTCGAAAGGGGCGGAAGGGCGTGGTAGGCGCGGAAGACGTAGGAGCTGATGTCGATCACGTAGATCGTCTCCGGATCCCCCTTCTTCGGAAGCTCTTCGGGCACGTCCGGGCACCATCCAACGCCCGAAACCAGAGGTCAAGGCGTGAAGCAGGTTGCGCGTCGGCTTCGCCGCATGCTACGCGCCGAGCCGCAGCCCCCGAAACAATTCCCTCATGTTTGAGACGCTCACAAAGGGCTTTCGTAACGCCCGCAATCGCCTCGCCGGAGTCACCGAGCTCACCGAAGAGAACATCGATCAGGCGCTCCGCGACGTACGCCTGTCCTTGCTCGAAGCCGACGTCGAGTTCGGCGTCACCAAGGCGTTTCTCTCGCGGGTGAAGGAAAAAGCCATCGGCACCGTCGTGGAGACCTCGGCGAAGTCGGCGAAGCGCAGGCTCAAGATCGGCCCCGCCGAGCGGTTCGTGAAGATCTGCCAGGACGAGCTCGAGTCGATGATGGCCTTCGAAGGCGAGCCGGTGGAGTTCGCCAAGAAGCCGAAGCCGACAGGCATCATGATGGTTGGGCTCCAAGGGTCGGGTAAGACGACCAGCTCGGCGAAGCTGGCGCGGCTGCTCGAAACGAACAAGGCGCGCAAACCTCTGCTCGTCGCCGCTGACGTCGCCCGTCCAGGCGCAATTGAGCAGCTTCAGGTCCTCGGCGAGCAAATCAACGTTCCGGTCTTCTCAATTCCCGGCGGGCTCCCGCTCGAGATCTGCAAGCGCGGTCTCGCTCACGCAAAGAAGCTTAAATGCGACACGGTAATCTACGACACTGCCGGCCGCCTCGCGATCGACGAAGCGCTCATGAAGGAGCTTGATGAGATTCGTGCGTCGGTCAATCCGCAGAATGTATTTCTCGTCGTCGATGCCATGATCGGCCAGGACTCGGTGAAGACCGCGAAGTCTTTCCACGACTTGCTCGGCTTGAGCGGCGTCATCCTGACCAAGCTCGATGGTGACGCGCGCGGTGGAGCCGCGATTTCGATCAAGAACGCGACCGGGACGGCAGTGAAATTTGCCGGCACCGGCGAGGCGCTCGACCGGCTCGAGGAGTTCCGTGCCGACGGCATGGCGAGCCGCATTCTCGGTATGGGTGATGTCGTCGGCCTGATGAAAGACTTCGAGGAGGTCGTCGACGAGAAGAAGGCTGAGCAAGACGCCAAGCGGATGCTGCGCGGTCAGTTCACGCTCGATGATTTCCTCGAGCAGCTTCAGACTTTGCAAAACATGGGCCCGCTTCAGGACCTGCTCGACAAGGTTCCGTTTTTCGCCGACAGCATGCCCGAAGGCTTTCAGGTCGACGAGCGTGAAATCGGCCAAATCAAGGCGATCGTGAGCTCGATGACTCGGCAGGAGCGCGCCACGGCCGAGCTCTTCCAAAAGCAGCCAGCGCGTCTCGTGCGCGTCGCCAAGGGCTCCGGCACGAGCGAGAAGCAGGTCGCCGAGATCCTTCAACGCTTTGCATTCATGAAGCAGATGATGGGGAGTATCGGCTCGCAGGCCGGCATGCTTTCCAAGATTCCGGGCATGAAGCAGATGGCGGCGGCGAATCGACTTCGCGAGGCGGTCAAGACCGGCGGGCTCGAGGGCAACCCGATGATGGCGAACCTCGCGGACTCTTTGCTCGAAGCAGCGGTCGCAGGGCAAGGCGGTTTCGGGCCAGGCGGACCACAGGCGCCTCGCCGCGTCGTCGACAAGGGCAAAAAGAAATCGAAACGAAAGATGCAGCAGAAGTCACGCCGCAAGTCGCGGCGATGAACGCGAGCCTCGTGCCTTTCAGGCTCTGCTGGGCCTTTCTTTCCCTCGGTTCGATCGCAGCATGTACGAGCGACGCGGAGCGCCTACAAGCTGGTGATCAGATCGCAGATGCGGAGCGCCGAGCGCTGGCAGCGAGCATCTCGACTGCCAACGGCAACAACCCAGGCGGCAAGCAACACGCTCTGCCCAGACTCGCGGTTCTCCAGACCGAACGCTCGCCAAAGTTGGACGGCTCATTCGACGAGTCCGTCTGGGAGCTTGCGAAGGCTAGTCGCGCGTTCGTCGAAACGCGTGAAGGAGGCGTCGCGGGCATTCAGGCTTCTGCAAAGCTTCTTTGGGATGCTCACTACTTGTACGTGGGTGTCGACGTGAAGGACGCCTTGCTCCGCGCGAGCCATACGCGACGCGACGAGCACCTCTGGGAACAGGACTGCGTCGAGCTGATGGTCGATCCCGATGGCGACGAGAAGAGCTATTTCGAAATCCAGGTCTCACCGCGCGGCGTGGTCTTCGACACCCGATACGATTCGCGGCGCGTTCCCAGGCCCTTCGGACATGTCGACTGGGACAGCAAAATCCGAATCGGTGTGTCAGCACGCGGAAAGATCGACGATCGTGAGCCCGATGCGGGATACGCCATCGAAATCGCGATCCCGTGGCAGGCGTTCAGTCTCGACGGGAGCTCCTTTCCGCCGCCCGCAATCGGGGACGAATGGCGTGCAAACCTCTATGTGATGGACCTCGGTGCAGACCGGCAGCAGGCCGCCGCATGGTCCCCACCGAGAATTGGCGATTTCCATGTGCCGCGACGATTCGGTATCCTGGCGTTCGAGGGGTCAGCAGGCGAGATGTTGGGGCGACGAGGCACAGAGACACTTGAATCCGCGGAGGCGGCTCACTAGGGTCCCCTCGGCGGGATGATTCCCATACGATGCTCCGCACACGCCTCATCGCTGGTCGTACCTCGGGCTTGATCCTGAGTGCTGTCTTCGCCTCGCTCATTACGCTCGCAAGTCAGGTCGAGGTCGTCCTCGAGCCACTTCGTGTGGATCCGGCGCGCCCAGCTCCAGTCGCACTGCGGATCCCGAGTAGCTATCTGCCGCAGGACCTCCTGAGAAGGAATCGCGGCCTGCCCGAGCCGCTCGTGATCCCTCGCGGCGAGGTCGTCGATGATCCCGCGACTCAGCGCGTGGTTCGGGCCTTCGAACGGGAACGTCGTCCTCCAGACCAGAGCACCCTGCTGGGCGTGTGGATTAGCTATTTCCTGATCGCCTATATCTTTCTCGCGTATTTGCGCTTGTTCACAGGCGGCCGTGGCGGATTGCTGCGAACACAGTCAGGCCTTCTCGTGCTGATCGGAGTGACTTGCCTCGGCGCGAAGGTCCTTCTGCTGTTCACCGGGCTGTCTCCTTTCTTGTTGCCTTTGGCAACCGTGCCCCTGTGGGCGGCGCTCTACTTCAATCGGGCGTCCGCGACCGCGTCGGGCCTGGTCATCACACTCGTCTGCGCATCGTTTTTGAACTTCTCGATGCCCGTGGTCGTCGTCTATCTCGCGACCACGCTTGGCGTGGTGGTCTTCTTCTATGACCGCAAGCACGCCACCGACATGCTCGTCGCCGGCACGGCCGCAGGCCTTTTCGCGGCCTTGGTCTTGATCGTCGTCGCGATGTCGGTGGGAAAAGAGATCGACGTCATTGCCGACTTGGCCAAGCTCAACGAGTCGACGCTCCTTTCGACCATCGCGGGCGGAATGATTTCGGGCGTGCTCGCCGTGGCCCTACAGCGGGTCGCAACGGCCGCCCTTGGAGTCGTCGCGCGTCGCCGCCTCCAGGATCTCACCGACGTCGACCATCCCCTCTTGCGCAAGATGTCGCGCGACGCGCCCGGGTCCTGGCAGCACGCCAGAGCGATGGCAAACCTCGCCGAAGGTGCGGCCGCCGTGGTCGGCGCGGACGCTCTGCTCACCCGTGTCGGCGCCTACTACCACGACCTCGGCAAGACGATTCAGCCGAAGTACTACGTCGAGAACCTGGTTTCGGGCGAGCCCTCCCCGCACGCCGACTTGGATCCGGATGTGAGCGCAGACGCGATCATGGCACACGTGGTCGAGGGTGTGCGAATTCTTCGAGAGGGAGGCATCCCCGAACCAATCGTGGAGTTCGCGTACACGCATCATGGAACCAGCGTGATCGAGTACTTCTGGCACAAGTGCTTGGAAGAGGGGAACCAAAAGGGGCTTTCCGAAGCTGCGTTCCGATACCCGGGCATGCGGCCACGCACCAAAGAGACCGCCATCTTGATGCTGGTCGACGCGATCGAAGCCGCCGCACGGACGGTGGCTGAGCCCAGCCGCGAGAAGTTCGAGGCGATCGTGCAGCGTGTGATGAACGTCAAATTGCGCCAAGGTCAGCTCGACGAGTGTGGACTCACGATGGAAGATCTGCGGGTAATTCAGAGCACGCTGATCGACACGCTTTGCAATGCCAACCACAACCGCATCAAGTACCCCTGGCAGGACAAGGAAGACGTTGGAGACGCCCAGCTGCCCGTGCCAGGCGTCGCCACCGAGCAGGACGTCGCGCGAGAGCGAAGCCGTGAGTCGAACTAGGCTCGCGTGCTTCATCGGGCTGCTCGGCCTGCTGGTTGCTTGCGATCAATTGGGTAATCCGCCCCAATTCGCGACCGGCCCAACCGAATCCAAGGACGGGCGTGCTCACGTCGTCACGACCACACGGTCTTTCCGCGACGAAATCACCATCCGCCGGCTCGCGTCCGAGGGTCTAGGCGAGCTCGACTACACCGATCCGTCGATCGGCCCCGCTCAAACGCTGACTCTGGTTTCCGTCTCGCCACGAAGCCTCAGGGTCGCCGGCGGCCCGAGGATCACGCTCGTCACGCGCTTCGAGTTGCCCAACTACGCTCCCATCACGAGGCGCTGGTCGGCGCCTGTGTCTTCGCGCCGCTGGAACGCGGCATTCGCGATGCCCGAGCCCCCGATCAGCGCAGTTACCTACTTGGCGCCATGATGCCCGATCGCGTTTCCCGCACGTCGGGAAACTCTTTGAGGGTTCTTCCTTCCTTGCGAAATTCTTCGAGCGATTGCAGAAAGCCGTGTGCGAGCTCTGGGTCGAATTGGCTTCCGCCGCAGCGATTGATTTCGGAGATCGCGATGTCGTGGTGGAGCGCCTTCCGGTAGGCGCGGTCACTTGTCATGGCATCGTAGGTGTCTGCTACGGCGATGACGCGCGCAACGAGCGGCACATCGTTGCCCTGAAGCCCGAGCGGGTAACCAAGCCCGTCCCAGCGCTCATGGTGCAGATGCACGCCAGGAATGAGAGGGTGAAGGAATTCGATGGGCTGCAAGATGTCACGACCGTGCTCAGGATGCTGCTTGAAGATCTCGTATTCCTGCTGCGAGAGCTTGCCGGGCTTGTTGAGGTTCATCACGCAGCCAATTTTGCCGATGTCGTGCATGAGCGCCGACTGGCGGACGATTTCGATGTCGGCATCGCTGAGACCGAGCTTGATCGCGAGAATCTGCGCATAGGCGGCGACGCGTGCAGAGTGGCCGGCCGTGTACCGATCCATCTTGTCGATCGCGCTAGCTAGCCCGCGAATGGTCTGCTTGAACGTCGCTTGCAGGTCCTCGTAGAGCCGCGCGTTTTCGATTGCGGCGGACGCGCGGTCTGCGGTGGCGTGTAGGAGCTTTCGTTGGCCCTCGTCGAAGCGCTTGCCCTTGGTGTAGCTGAGCGCGCATAGAAACCCGATCGTTTCTCCACGTGCGGTCAGCCGTGCCACGGCAAGGGAATGAGGAGACGGCTCCTCTCCCAGCGCTTCGAAATAGCGCCAGCAGCGCTCGCCATGTTCGAGGAGTGCAGGCGCGTCGACGAAGTGCTCGCCCAGCGCCTCGACGCTGAGCGGGTCGGGTTCGCGTCGCAGTCGGAAGTTTGGATTGAGCTCGGTATTTCGACGATAGAAGCTTCCACCGCCGTCGCTCAGAAGCACGGTGACCAAGTCGGAGTCGACCTCGTCGATTGCGGCTCGGGTCAAGGTGTGCACCACCTGCTCCAAGGAGAGACTCGCCGCTATGGCCTCGCTGACCTTGTAGAGCGAAAGTGCCTCCTTGAGTCGGAAGTTTTCGGCCTGGAGCCGCTGCTTCTCGAGTCCGCGCCTGATCGTGTGGACGACCTCTTCTACTTTGAAGGGCTTGAGAACATAGTCGTAGGCACCTTGTTTCATCGCTTCGATCGCGGTTTCGACCGTCCCGAATCCCGTCATGATGATCGTCACGACCTGCGGCGCGTGTTTGCGAATGGCGCCCAGCAGCTCCAGGCCGCCCATGTTCGGCATCTTCAGGTCGCTCAGGACCAGGTCGAATCGGTCGCGCGAGAGCTCGACGAGGGCGTCGCTTCCATCCCCCGCGGTGCGAACGTAGAACCCCTCCATGGTCAGGAAGTCCGCGAGAATCTCCCGGATCACTTCTTCGTCGTCGACCACGAGAACCTTCGCGACATCTTCGCCGGGCAGTCCGCTCATGCGCCTATGGTCCTGGCTAGTACTCCGCGCCCCACTGGCGTGTCAAATCTGCGTCTCGCTTGCATTGCGGCTCGATGGGCACTTTGATACATCCCGCTCGACCTTGCCATCGCCTACACCGATCACCCGATTCGCGCTGATCGTTTACGTACCGCTCTCCCTGCTGGGGCTCGCTTGGGCCTGGTTTGGGGGCGGCCGTTTCGCTTGGTCACTCGACTCGTCGTGGCTCTCCGCGCCTTATCCATTCCGCCTCTCGCTCTCGCTCGTGTTGGGTCTCGTGCTGGCCCTCCTCGTCGTGGCGGCGACACCACCCCTCGTCGAACGAACGAACTGGGCGCACGCGCTCCACGTCGCGCTCAAAGAGATCATCAGCCCGCTTTCGTCCGCTGAGATCACCCTGCTAGCCCTCGCCTCCGGTCTTGGTGAGGAGCTCTTCTTTCGCGGCGCGCTCCAGCCCGCCCTCGGCTTGCTTCCCGCCTCGCTGGTCTTCGGCGCACTTCACGTAGGGCCGAAGAAGGTCTTCTTGGCCTGGGCCGGTTGGGCCGTCGTCATGGGGCTCTTGCTCGGGGCGATTTTCGAGCTCACGGGCGTGCTCTGGGGTCCGGTCTTGGCGCACGTTTGGATCAATCAGCGCAACATGGCCTTCATCCGCCGACATTGACGCCGCATTGTGCCCTATCTACCCTTAGGTGGACCGTGGACAGCGAGATCAAGACGAGGGTTGCCCCCTTTTCGCAGCCTCACATCACGGCGGGAGCAGGGCAGGACTGCCTGGTCGTGATCTACGCGCCGAGCAGCAAGCAACTCGGAAAGCGATTCTCCTTGGTCGATGGCGAGGTCAGGATTGGCCGCGGTATCGAAAACAGCGTCGTCCTGCACAGCGATAGCATTTCCCGGCAACATGCACGCATCGAGATCCGGTCGGGGGTCTACCACCTCGTGGACATGCATTCGACCAACGGCACTTACGTCAATGACGAGCTCGTGCAGCGGTGCCAACTTCGCCGCGGGGATCAGATCAAGATCGGCGATACGATTCTGAAGTTTCTGAGTGGCGCCGACCTCGAGTCGCAATACCACGAGACAATCTACCGCATGACCATCATGGATGGCCTCACCGGCATCCACAACAAGCGCTACCTCGTCGAGCAGCTCGACCGGGAGCTGTCGCGCGCAATACGTCACGGACGCCCTCTGACTATCGTGATTTGCGACATCGATCACTTCAAGCTGGTCAACGACGAGTTCGGTCACCTGGCGGGGGACTACGTCTTGAAGGAAATCGCGCAGCTTGCGAAGAGTCGGATTCGTCCTGACGACGTGATCGCGAGGTACGGCGGTGAGGAGCTCGCGATCGTATTGCCCGAGACCGATCTCGGAGGGGGTATCCGCATTGCCGATGAGCTTCGGAAGATCATCGACGGCGAATCCCTCATCTTCGAGGACGAATACATCGGCGTCACGATTTCCTGCGGGGTAGCTCAGCTTCAGCCGCACTGGCGTGCATACGACTTCGTTCGCGCAGCCGACATGCAGCTTTACGAAGCCAAGCGCGCCGGCCGCAACTGTGTTCGCCCGAGCTAGCCGATTTGTTGCCGAGGCATGCTAGGCTCACGCTCGCATGCGATCGATCGCTGAGGCCCTTGCTTCGATGTTGCCCGCGTTTTCTCCTCTGGGAGAGGAGGAGGTGCATTTGACCAAAGCGTCTGGACGCTATCTTTCGCACGAGGTGAGGGCGCGATTCGACTCGCCCTCCTTCGACAATAGCGCGATGGACGGGTACGCGGTACGCGCGACCGATGTCGAGTTGGCCAGCGCGGCAAAGGCCGTGGAGCTCGAGGTTCGCGGCGAATCCCGCGCCGGAGGCCCGCTTCCGCCGCCGCTCGAACCGGGCGTGGCGTGCCGTATTTTCACCGGGGCGCCGATGCCGGTGGGTGCCGACGCGGTCGTCGTGCAAGAAGATAGCGAGCGCGAGGGTGACCGCGTTCTGATTCGAGAGGCGTCACCCAAAGCCAACCACGTGCGTGCGCGGGGAAGCGACGTTTCATCCGGCGCGGTTATTCTGCGTCCGGGGGACCGCCTCTGGCCAGGTGAAATCGGTCTCCTTGCGAGTCAGAACATCGACCGAGTTCAGGTCTATCGACGACCTGAGGTCGCGCTGCTCTCCACGGGTGACGAGCTGCGCGCGCTCGGCGAAGAGCTCGAGCCCGGCGCGATCGTCAACTCCAATGTCTACGTCCTCACCGAAATGCTGCGCGCCTTGGGCGTGATTCCGGTCCCCCTTCCGGCCGCGTCCGACAGCCTCCGAGAGATCGAAGCCGCGCTTCGAAGCGCGCTCGAGGCCGATGTCGTGATCACCATGGGCGGCGTGTCGGTGGGTGCATACGATTTCGTCCATGAAGCGTTTGCGAACCTGGGCATCGAGCCGGGGTTTTGGAAGGTCCGCATCAAACCTGGCAAACCGCTGACCTTTGCCCTGTACCAGGGCAAGCCGGTCATCGGCGTTCCCGGTAATCCGATAAGCGCGATGGTCACCTTCGAGGTGCTGATCGCCCCTTGTCTCCGCAAGATGCTCGGAGACCCAGAGCCCCACCCTCAGCCGGTCGTGGCTCGCCTGCGCGATCCGTATCATCGCCGCCCCGGCCGAGTCGAAATCGCGCGCGCGATCGCCACGCGCGAGGGAGACGAGATCGTCGTCGCGCTCCACGAGCATCAGGGCTCGGGCTCCCTGCCATCCTTCGTCGGAGTCAATGCTCTGGTAATCCTCCCCGCCGACAGGGCTGAGCTGGTCGCAGGCGAATGCGTCGAGGCCATCCTCTGGGGCCCCGGACTGCGGGCAAAGCACTCGCCCTTTGACGGAATGGCCTAGCGATTTCACGCGTGATTCCGATTTCCTGGCCGTTGTCTTCTTGACTCGGGGACGGCGGTCATTATTATCGCGCTCCCTCGAAGGGGGGTCAGCAATATGAAGAAGACCGAGCTCAATCGATTTCGTTCGCACCTGGAAGCGAAGCGGGATGCGGTCATCCGCCGTGCGCGCCAGACGATGGACCAGGACATGACCCTCGATGCCGCCGAGCTGCCCGACGAGATGGACCTGGCATCGAGCGAGTACATGCAGTCCTTCACCTTCCGCCTCCGCGGCCGGGAGCGCGTATTCCTTCAGAAGATCGAGAAGGCCCTCAAGAAGCTCGACGACGGAACCTTTGGCGTCTGCGAGGACTGCGAAGAGCCGATCGGCATCAAGCGCCTCGAAGCGCGCCCCGAAACCGAGCTCTGCATCCGCTGCAAAGAAGACCAGGAGCGCTCGGAGCGCGACTTCGCCTAGGCCCCGCTTGCTGATCCTGCTCTTCCGTCATCCCGATGCACTCGGCGTTTGACGCCGTGGATGACCCGCCAAACCAGCACCATCACGACGGGCACGGCAATCGCAAAACCGATCTTCTTGTTCAATGGAAGACCTGCATAGGCGAGGCCCTCGTAGATGTAACCGAGCAGGCCCATCAGATAGTAGGTGATCGCGACAACCGAGATCCCCTCGACCGCCTGTTGGAGCCTAAGCTGCACTTCGCTTCGACGGTTCATCGAGCTGAGGAGCTCCCGGTTTTGCCCCTGGATCGCGAGCTCGACCCGGGTTCGTAGCAGGTCGCTGGCGTGTCCGATCCGGGCAGAAAGGCCTTCCAGACGGTCGCGGACCGCATTGCAGGTGCGAATCCCAGGCGCCAAGCGCCGCTCGATGAAGACCTTCACCGATTGGAGGCCGGGGATCTTCTCCTCGCCCAACTCTCGGATGCGCTCGTGAACCAGGTCGTAGTAGGCATTGGTCGCGGCAAAGCGATAGGTGGTGTCCGAGCGATGACGCTCGACCCGGGCCGCTAGGTTCGAGAGGCGGCCGAGCAAGGCTTGCTGCCCCGGCTCGTCTTGTTCCTGGGCGAGCTCCTGATTGATCCGTGCAAGCTCCCCCTCCATAGCAGTGACTTCAGAGCTGATCCTCCGCGCGACCGGTAGCCCCAGAAGCGCCATCAAACGATAGGTTTCGACTTCGAGGACCCGCTGCACGAGGCGCCCAGCCTGAAGCGACGTCAAATTGCGGGCGTGAAGCACGATGCGTCCGAAGTCGTCGGAGTGAAGGCGGAAGCTGCTATAGAGACGGGCGGTCCCCTGTCGAACGACGCCGCCGCGGAGCGACCAATTCTCGAAGTACTGATCGAGATGCGCCGCATCGAGCTCTCCTTCGGCAGAGCTGAACGCGAGATGCAGCGCCGTCGTCACCCGCCCGGGCATCTTCCCGAACCAGTCGCCTGGGATCTGCTCGAGCGCAGCAGCCGGCTGCCGCAATGGGTCATCCATCACATGGCGGATGAATGTGAAAGTCGAGAACTCCGTATGCTTTTCCCAGCGAAGCTCGAAACCATCGAAGGTTTGGTAGAAACAGGACGCGGGCTCAGGAGGCGGGCTCGCCCCGAATCGCAGACAGAGCTCC
Source organism: uncultured delta proteobacterium (assembly GCA_963699755.1). GTDB lineage: Bacteria > Myxococcota_A > Polyangia > Polyangiales > Houyiibacteriaceae > SG8-38. The sequence continues at coordinate 155,297 of CAVOVB010000004.1, read as the reverse complement.
GCCAGGTACGCGTTCTCAGCTTCACGTTCGTCTGGCCGGACCTGAACGGCGACGTGACTGATGCTGCACGGCGTCTCGACCAGCGGCGAGGGACGGCTGTGAAGCTCCTCATAGAGCTCGGCACGCGCTGGATGGACTTCGGGGAGGCTGGCGCTGATCACGGAGGTCAGCTTGGAAGGGATCGCCCGGAGCGGTCAAGCGAGCCCCGCCCCTCACCCCGCCTGGCGCTATGGCGCGACCGTGCAGGGGTATGGACTCACGCCCGGAATCGCCGTCACGAAGTCGGCTTCCTCGACCCGGCTCTGGATGGTGTCGGGCTCGGTGACGGCTCGCCAGAACCAATCACGCATGACTTCTCCATCGACCGAACCTTCCCAGAGCGCCTCGCGAATGGAGACGACGTGAATGCTCTGGTCGGACACGCTGGTGTAGTAATAGTTGATGCCCTTCAGGTCCTTCGTGTCGCAGTACGACTGGCGCATCGTGTTGATCCAGACCGCCTCGTCCTCGAAGAATGCGTCTCCCTGCTGCGTGTTGTCTTTGGGGTTACTGAGGATCAGCATCTGTTGCTCAGGCACCTGCTTGAGACGCGGGGAGATGGCCTCGTAGAGCACGGGTCCTACGGCGCAGTCCCCCACGAAGCAATAAGGTGGCAAGTTGGCCAGCATGCCCCAGGCGGGGATCTTCAGCTGGCCGAGGCTGCGAACCCCGAAAAGCTCTCCGTTGTCGAGCGCTCCACCTGCGTCGGGAAACGCCGCCGTCCGCGGCCACTGTAAGTCGTCCAGGAACCAGTGGTAATTGTAGAGTGCGCCGTATCCGCCCGCGGACCAGCCGCCGAACAGCGTGATCACTTCATCGGGGCGGAAGCCATCACCTCCTTCGGCGTCCATGATCTTCCAGATGACGTCACGAACCATCTGAACCGCGGCCCTCATGTTGACCGAGCCGTAGCGAGGGAGGTCGAGCGCTCCCAGGGCTTCGACCACTCCACCACCCGCGAAGACGTCTTGGTTGCAGTACGGGAGGAAGACCTTGGTCCAATTGGCAAACGGGCTGACCGCAGGATCATCGGAGGCGATCCCCGCGGCGTTCTCTGGGGGGTCGTTGTCGAGCGCATTGAAGAGCTGCGGATTGCTCGCGAGGCGCGATGTGCAGTCATCCTCGAACAGGCACACACCACCCCCTTCGAGTCCGATGACGATCCGATCGATGCGCTCGCCCTCCGGGGCCAGACGGACTTGGAACGCATAGTCAGTCCCGTCCCCGCAGAGCGTGCCCCACTTGTCGCCATCCACGACCACCTGCACGTACTGGCCGCGCGGCGGATCGAAGTCCGCGTTCGAGGGGCCGCAGGAAAGTGCTAGAGGGCTCGTCGCTGCATACGAGGTCGCTGTGATGCAGTCGATCTGGTGCGATGCGCGATCGACGTAGGTTTCGGGGGTGAGCCCGATCAGTGGTGACAGGGAGGGCGAGGTGCACGCCGCTTCGATTGCGCTCACAGCAGTGTCGATCAAGGCCTGGCGGTCGGCTTCAACGGCGGCCGCGTCGCAGGAATCGCCGGTGAGGCAGTCCCCGATCACCGAGAGCGAACCGTTGACCATCGCGGATGCCGCAGCGTGAGCGCTCTGCAAGCAAGCTCGAGCGTCCTCGCTGGCATCCGACCAGGTAGCGCCCTGCGGCCCGCCGAACGTCCGCCACGCAAGCGAGTTGGCCTCCGAGCTGCACGAGTTCCGCAGTCGGCCCACCAGAGCGTCCACCGAAAGAGCCCCGAACTCATCATCCACGCAGCTCGCCCTCACGCTCGCTTCGAGCGCCGACAAAGCCGCCGCGACCTTGGCGTCGTCCGCAGCACAAGGGCCATCGCTATCGCTGTAGCAGTCCTCCCACGCGACGCTGACGCTTTGTAAGCAGTCACGAACGGAAGTCGATGCGGCCTCGGCGCATGCCAGCGCTGGGGCGCCAGCGGTCGTCGAGTCGTTGCCGCATCCGCCTGTCGCGAGGGCAATGGTGAACAAAAAGGGTACGGGAAAGCTAAGGTTCTGCGCTGACATCGAGGTTCTCCGAGAAGGGTTGCTCCTCCACCAATGCTTCTCGGCCTTCGGCGGAGCGCGATGGGTTGCCCAGCGAGCTTAGTACTGACTACCGATTTGCGAAAGCCTCGAATACGTCCGAGTCATCGCCCTTTGTAATTCGGCGACAGCGTCGGCATCAGCGCCGCTGTCCGTGTCCGCCTACTCCGCCGCCGCCGGCCTCGTGCTCGTCCTCAGCTGTGGTTGCGGCAGCACGATCTGAAACGCCGTTCGCCCTGGCCTGCTGTCTACGGTCACGGTCCCGCCGTGATCCTCCACGATGCTCTGGACGATGGCGAGGCCCAAACCGGTGCCACCCTTCTTGCCGTGAGTGGTGAACGACTCGAAGAGGCGCTCGCGGATCTCCTCCGATACACCTGGGCCGTCATCGGCGAAGGTCAACACGAGATTGCCGTCTTCGGCGCGGTCGACTTCGATGCGGCACAACCCGCCCCGCTCGCCAATGGCCTCGGCCGCGTTGCGCGCGAGGTTGTGGAAGACGCGCTGCATCTTTTCTTCGTCGAAATGCGCGATTCCGCGGTCGCAGAGGGAGAGCTCGAGGCGGATGCCGCGTTCGGCAAGCTCGGGCCTCAGTTGTTCAGCGAGCTCCTCGAAAAAGGTGTGCATGTACACGCGGCGGATCAAGATTCGTCGCTCGCCCTTCGCGAAGGCCAAGGTCTCGCCCATCATGGTCGTGAGGAGCTGAACCTGACGACGGATCGAAGCGGCGAGCTTCCGGCGTTCATCCTCGTCCCCCTCTTGGACTAGCATTTGCGTGTAGCCGGAAATCACCGTCAGCGGGGTCTTCAAATCATGGAGCATGCTCGAGAGGAAGCGGCCTAAGGTGCTCAGGCGCTCCTGCCGGGTTTTCTGTGCCCGTGACTGCGCCTGGGCGATGGCCGTGGAGAGATGCCCGGCAATGACAGTGGCCATCTTGAGATCGTCGTCGATGAACGGAGCGCGACCGCCCGACTTATTGAGAAGTTGCAAGGCGCCCGAGCCGTCGTCCCAGCGTAACGGAACACAGAGGACCGACTTTGGGTGATAGCCAACCGCGTCCGAGATGTGAGTCGAGTGTCGCGGATCGTTTGCGGCCTGGTTGACGATTTGAGGCCGGCCGTGTTCGGCGACCCAGCCGGAGATGCCCTGCCCGGCTTTGATTTTCATCTTCTTGACACGGTCCGGCTCGCCTCCAACGGCGGCGCGGAACGTCAGGTCTCCGGTGTATTCGTCTGCGATGAGAATCGATGCTGCCTCCGCGTCGGTTGCGCGCATCGTCCGAGCGAGCACGCCGGCCAAAAGGTCATCGATCTCCATCGCGCTCGCGGCAACCTGAGTGATCTCGAACAGGACATCGAGCTCGCGAATCTTTTTCTCGAGCTTCTCTTTCGTTTCTAGCAGCTCGATGTTCTTGCCGACCACGGAAAGGAATAGCTTCGAGTTCTCGATCGACACGGCTGCGTGGCTTGCGAGCGCCGTCAGCAGCGCCTCATCGCCGACCGTGAAGTGCCCTTCGTGCTTGTTGAGGACCTGCACCACGCCAATGGTACGACCGTGCTGGTTCTTCATCGGCACGCAGAGCGTCGAGCGCGTGCGGTATCCGGTCGCCCGATCCCAGGCCGCGTCGAATCGCACATCCTGGTAGGCATCCTTGATGTTGAGCGGCCTACCCGTGCTTGCAACCGCTCCGGCGAGCCCCTCGCCCGGCTTGAGGCGGATCTCGTGGACCTCGTCCCCTTGAACGACCTTCGACCAGAGCTCATCGGTTTCCTCGTCCAATAGGTAGAGGGTTGATCGATCCGCTTCGATGACCTCGGAAATCCGGTCGAGGATCATGTCGAGCAGCTCGCCGAGGTCGAGGGTGGATCCGAGCGCCGAGCTGATGTCCTGAAGCGCCCGCAGCTTGGCCCTCTCGCGCTCTACGACGTTTTGCAGTCGCAGCGCCTCCTGGCCGTCTCGGTCGCCGTCTGAAGCCATACAGGGCCGATAGTCCCCCAAAGCGGGTCATAGACGCAACGACCTTTGAGGGGGAGCTATTCCCCTTTGCGCAATTCGGCGCGATCGCCCATTCGCACCGACCTGGTGGCCCGCTCGAGCAGGATCGCGGTGGTCTCGGGCTGCACATTGACCGCGCGCCCGATCGCCACGACCTCCCAGGGGTAGTGCTCCGGCTCGGCTGGCAAGGGTACGGTCGTTTCGACGTCGCGGCCGATGCTTCCTTCGGAGCTGCGGCGCCACTCGTCACCCTGGCGAACGATGTAGAACCGATTGCCGAGGACGATGCCCTGCTCCTCGCCAACGTTCACGAAGACGACCTGATTGATCGATGGGAGCTTGCGGGGGTAGAGGCTGGCCACCACGGTGGCGCGAATCGATCGGTCGGCGGGAACCACGTCGACCCAGTAGAAGTTCCGATCGAGCGGCGCGAACCGGAAGCCTCGCTCGAGCCCTTCGAGCGCGTTGATGACCGTCGCACGACCGATCTGGTGCTTCTGGTCATAGTCATCGAGCTTGAGTTGGCCGAGCAGGCGCACGAGCGTCCCCCTCTCCCAGGATTCGCGTTCGGACTTCTCGATGGTCCGAAAGACCGTGTAGACGCGGCCGACCTCCGGCTCCACCCCTTTGTCGAATCGGACGTATACGGTGTCGGTGTCGACCATCATCATCTGTTCTTCGTTGGCGCCGATGATGTAGCCGGCGTCGACTAGAGCGTTCTGGTTGAGGAAGCCGTACTCGGCCTGGTAGACTGCGTGGGTCGTGGACGGCCTGTACTTTGTCCGCTGGAAGCCGCGGGGGGGCGTCTCGACGACCTTGCCATCGGTCGGACGAAGGCGAACGGTCGCTTCGGGATAGATCCAATGCGGATTGGTGATCTCCGGGTTGTATGACCAGACCTGGGGCCAGCGGTAGGGATCCCCGTAGTAGGTCTGCGTGATGTCCCAGAGCGTGTCGCCCTCTTTGACCGTATGCGTTTGAGGCAGGTCTGCCGGCACCTCCACCTTTGCCCCTTCGGTTGCAGGGCCTTCACCACCCTGTGCGATTGCCGTGCCCGCTATCAGCACAACCACCATGCTCGTCCATCCCACCAGCTTCATGATGCGTCCTCCCGCAGCGCCAACCGCGCCGCGGCGGTATTCGGGAACTGCTCCCTAACTTTGTCGAAGTAAGCCTGAGCACGCGCCTTATCACCGCGACTCAGATAGATTTGTCCGATGCGATACAGCGCATCGGGGGCCTTGTTCGCCCAGGGATACAGTTTCTCGATGCGCTTGAAGAAGTCGAGGGCGGGGTCGACCTCGTGGCGCAGGTAGTGAATCTCGCCGCACCAAAAGAGCGCGTTGTCCGTGTACGGATGACTCGGGTTTGCAGACGAAAACGCCTCCAACTCCACCAAAGCCTCCTGAAACCTCTGCTCGCGGATCAAGCTCAGGCCCCGTCTGTATCCTTCGACGCTGACCTCTTCGCCCTTGCTGGCCCCCGCGGGATGCGGTTCCTCAAAGGCAGGAATCTCCGGGACGTCCGCCGTAGTCGGTAAGCGTTCGTCGACGATCTCCCCATCGATTCGAAGCACCGGCTCCATCTCGAGGTCGCCCTCCGCGTCCTTCGCCCAGGGGAGTGCCTCGTCGCCGGAACGACGTCTCGCGCGGTCGGTGGCGAAACCCTTGTCGCCCTTGAGCTCCTGCACCTCGGCCCGCGCCAACGCGAGCTGACCGCGCACGGTTCGAAGCTCCTGCTCCTGCTCTTCGAGCTGGACGCGAAGCGCGGTGAGCTCAGCGTCCCTCGTAGCCGCGTCGGCTGCAGTTTGGGCGTTCGAATGCGCTCCCATCGAGCTGCACCCGATCAGTATCGACACACCAGCCACTGCGAAGAGCGTCTTCACGGCACAATCCCTCACCTGAATCGTAGGTAAGCCGGCGGACTCACGTCAAAAAAGGCGTGTCCTAGCGCCAGCTGCCAAGTGTCCGAAATCGCTGATATCGCTGACTGATGAGCTCATCGCCGGACATGTCGCGAAATCGGCCTAGATGTCGACTCAGTCGCTCTCCGAGGGCCTTCGCGGCCGCTTCGGGCTTTCGGTGCGCTCCGCCTGCGGGTTCTGGGACCACCTCATCTACCACCCCGAGGCGCTTGGCGTCGTTCGCCAACAATCGAAGCTGCTCGGCTGCCTCGGCGCTCCGGGTGCCGTCCCGCCAAAGTATCGACGCACAGCCCTCCGGCGTGATCACGCTGTATGTCGCGTATTCGAACATCAGCACCTGATTGGCTACCGCGATCGCGAGGGCGCCTCCGGAACCGCCCTCTCCGATGATCGTCGTCAGCACGGGCACGCGGAGCCCACTCATCACCTCGATCGCGTGGCCGATCGCCTCGGCCTGTCCTCGCTCTTCGGCGCCGAGGCCCGGATAGGCGCCCGGCGTGTCGACGAAGGTGAGGACGGGCCGACCCGCTTGCTCGGCGAGCTGCATGACACGAATCGCTTTTCGGTAGCCTTCGGGGTGGGCCATGCCGAAGTTTCGGTACGCCTTGTCCTTGGCAGCTCGGCCTTTTTGATGTCCGATAAGCGCAACGATTTCGCTCTCAAAACGCGCGAACCCAGAAATGATCGCGGGATCATCGCCGAAGGTCCGGTCGCCATGCAGCTCGACGAAGTCTTCGAACATGAGAGCGATGTAGTCTCGGAAGTACGGCCGATCGGGGTGCCGGCTGAGCTGGACCTTCGTCCAGACGTCCAGGTCCGCATAGAGCTCGCGCTGAAGATCCTCGGCCTGGGCTTCCAGCGCGTCGATCTCGCCGTCGATCGCCTCGGCCTCTGGGGCACCCGCTTCGGTCAGCGCCTTGAGGGCAGCGATCCGCTCCTCGAGCTCGACCAGGGGCGCTTCGAAGTCCAGGTGGGCCATGCGCCTGTGGCTTGGCATATCCGCCGGGGGTGGCAAGCGCCGCGCTGCTCACTCGATATGGGCGGCGTCGAGCAGCTCGAAAACGCGAATGGGCTGGGCCTTGCCCTTCACTTTCTCCTGAGGCAGCTCCTCGAACGCGAAGCCACCGGTAAGCTTTTCGACGGTGCCTTCGCTGAGCAGGGTCTGTCCCGGCTTGGCCAGGGAGCAGAGGCGCGCGGCCGTGTTCACCGGGTCCCCGATGACGGTGTACTCGAGTGCCTGGCTGCTTCCGATGTATCCAGCCACCACTTCCCCTGTGTTGATGCCGATCCCAATCTTGAAGGGAGGGAGGCCACGCGCTTCATGTCGCACGTTCAGGTCGACGAGGGCCGCTTGCATCTCGAGCGCTGCGCGGACCGCACGGTCGGGGTCGTCGGCATGTGAAACCGGCGATCCGAAAAGCACCATCATCTCATCACCGATGAACTTGTCGAGCGTTCCTTCATGGCGGAACACGATGTCGACCATGCGCTCGAAGTACTCGTTGAGCGCGTCCACCACGATACGGGGCTCGTGGGATTCGCTCATGCTCGTGAAGCCGCGAATGTCCGCGAACAAGATCGTCGTTTCTCGGAGCTCTCCGCCCTTGGTCACTTCGAGCTCTCCGGAAAGCACCTGCTCTGCGATCGCAGGCGAGAGAAGGCGCCGAAACCGCTCGCGCATCACCGCTTCTTGCTCGATCTTCTTTGCAAACAGCGTGTTCTGAACCGCGACAGCCGCCTGGCTGGCGACGGTTTCGAAGAGCGCCAGGTCCTTTTCGGTAAACGCGTGGGTGGTGATCTTCGAGTCGAGGAGCATGACACCCAAGACCGTGTCGTCGTGAAGCAAAGGGACGCACATTGTCGAGCGGATGCCTTGCATGATCACCGACTGCGCGCTCTGAAAACGCGCGTCCGCCGACGCGTCGTGTGAGAGCACGGCCTCCTTTTCGCGAACCACGGTGTCCAGCACGGTCTTGGAGACCACCACCTCGTGATTCGGGTCGGCGTCGGCGGCGGAGCGCACCGAAACCGGCTCGAGAACATTCTGCTCGTTGTGCAGGAGTACCACCCCCCGATCGGCGGGAACGAGTCGAAAGGCAACCTCGAGAATCTTGTTGCAAAGCGCGGTGATGCTGGTGCCCAGCTCGATCGCGCGGGTGACTTCGTAGCTGGCGCGGAGCTTTTCGTAGTTGCGGCGAAGCGATGCGTCGTCGTGAACGAGCTCCTCGGCGAAGAAGGTCTTGTCGGCGAGAACCGAAACCTTGGCCCGAATGATCGGGCCGGCATCCGTATCGCCAATCTTGAAACGGTTCGTGGCTTCGCGCGGCTCGTCGCTCAGGAGCGCGTCGAACGACATCGAGGCGCCACGTTCCGGCGGGTCAAAGATGATGCGCGTCGAGCCGATGGTGATCTCGTCACCGGGCTGGAGCGACTGCCGGCCATCTACTCGTTCGCCATTGATGTACGTGCCGTTGAGCGAGCCTAGATCCTTCAATACGTACTCGTCCTCGATCAGCTCGATGCGGCAATGCTCCTTCGAAACCACCCGGTCGAGGATTTGGTGGGTGTTTCGTGGGTGCCGCCCAAGCGAGTTCTGCCGGAAGAGCTGACGCTCCTGCCGCCCGCTTGGCCCAATGATGCGAATGCGAGCCATGACCCCACCACCAGGCTACCTGCGGCCTTCTCGGCCTGCAAAGTTGGGGCTCCCCTCGGTCTGAGCCCCGGTTGACGCTTGCCAGCCTCAGGCCTGGGATTCGTTGGCTTTGGTCTCGACGATGAACTCTTCGACCGCGCCCCTCACCGAGCTGGCGAAGTAAACCTTATGATCGGCGATTTCGCGGAGGGCGGTCACGACCGGCCGGTTCTTGCTGTGAACCAGCGCCGGGGCGCCCTTGATGAGTTGGCGGGTCCGCCGCGCGGCCAAGATGACCAGGGCAAAGCGGTTTTCCTCGTGTTCCAAGCAGTCTTCGACCGTGACGCGTGCCATAGGCGGCGGAGGCTAGCAGGGTTCACCGGCCGGGCAAATCTCCCACCCATTTCCCCAAAAAGCTCTCCGCCCTGGCTTGACTCCCCATCTATCGTGACTAGGTTGCGGGCCCATCAGCACTCTCCATCATCGAGTGCCAATCAAGCTAAGGGGCAGCGAATCTGCCCGAAAACGGAGGAAAAATGGCCATTCGTCCATTGCATGACCGGATTCTGGTCAAGCGCGTGAAGGAAGAAGAAAAAACCAAAGGCGGGATCATCATTCCGGATACCGCTAAGGAAAAGCCGATCGAGGCCAAGGTGGTCGCCGTAGGTACGGGACGCGTCCTCGATAACGGCGAAGTTCGGCCCCTTGCCGTGAAGAAGGGCGACCTCGTCCTGTTCGGCAAGTACGGCGGCACGGAGGTCAAGATCGACGGTGAAGACCACCTGATCCTCCGCGAAGACGACATCCTCGGGATCATCGAATAGGAGACTGAAGAATCATGGCTGCGAAAGAAATCATTTACGATACAGCTGCTCGCGACCGCATTCTCACCGGCGTCAACGCGCTGGCGAATGCCGTCAAAGTCACGCTTGGTCCCAAGGGCCGCAATGTCGTGATCGAGAAGAGCTTTGGAGCACCGACCGTCACGAAGGACGGCGTCACGGTGGCCAAGGAGATCGAGCTTGCGGACAAGTTCGAGAACATGGGCGCCCAGATGGTGCGCGAGGTCGCTTCAAAGACCTCCGACATCGCCGGCGATGGCACCACCACCGCGACGGTGCTCGCTCAGGCGATCATCCGTGAGGGCACCAAGATGGTGGCCGCCGGTCACAACCCGATGGAGATCAAGCGCGGCATCGATGCCGGCGTCGCGGTCGTCATCGAGCAGCTGCATGCGCTCTCGAAGGACACCAAAGATCCGAAAGAGATCGCGCAGGTTGGTACGATCAGCGCCAACGGCGATCGCACCATCGGCGAGATCATCGCCGACGCGATGGAGAAGGTCGGGAAGGAAGGCGTCATCACCGTAGAAGAGGCAAAGGGTCTCGAGACGGAGCTCGATGTCGTCGAGGGCATGCAGTTCGACCGTGGCTATCTGTCGCCCTACTTCGTGACCGATCCGGAGCGGATGGTTGCCGAGCTCGAGGATCCCTATCTTCTCATCGTCGAGAAGAAGATCTCGAACATGAAGGACCTTCTGCCGGTGCTCGAGGCGATTGCCCGTCAGCAGAAGCCCCTCATCATCATCGCCGAGGACGTCGAGGGCGAGGCGCTTGCCACGCTCGTCGTCAACAAGCTCCGCGGCACCCTTCAGACCGCCTCGGTCAAGGCTCCCGGCTTCGGCGACCGCCGCAAGGCCATGCTTCAGGACATCGCCATCCTCACCGGTGGCACCGTCGTAAGCGAGGACCTCGGCATCAAGCTCGAGAATGTGACCTTGAACGACCTCGGTCGCGCCAAGCGAGTCACCATCGACAAGGAGAACACCACCATTGTCGACGGCGCTGGCAAGAAGAAGGACATCAGCGGCCGCATCGAGACGATCCGCAAGCAGATCGAGGAGACCAGCAGCGACTACGATCGTGAGAAGCTACAGGAGCGCCTCGCGAAGCTCGTCGGAGGTGTTGCGGTGATCAAGGTTGGCGCAGCCACCGAGGTCGAGATGAAGGAAAAGAAGGCGCGCGTCGAAGATGCGCTCCACGCCACGCGTGCAGCTGTCGAAGAGGGCATCGTCCCCGGTGGCGGCGTCGCGCTCATTCGCGCGCAGAAGGCGCTCGAGAAGCTCGAAGTCAGTGCCGAGCAGAAGGTTGGCACCGCCATCCTTCTTCGCGCCATCGAGGAGCCGCTTCGCCAGATCGCGGCCAACGCGGGCCTCGAGGGTTCGATCGTGGTGAACGAGGTGCGCAACGGCAAGGGCGCCTTCGGTTTCAATGCTGCGACCGAGGAGTACGAGGACCTGGTGAAGGCTGGCGTCATCGACCCGACCAAGGTCGTGCGCAGCGCGCTGCAGAACGCGGCTTCGGTTGCGGGCTTGATGCTCACGACCGAGGCATTGGTCGCCGAGATTCCCAAGGACGAGACGCCGATGGGCGGTGGTCACGACCACGGCGGCGGCATGGGCGGCATGGGCTTCTAGGTCCGCGCGGTTTCACTACTGGAAAAGCCGGGGCATTCGTGTTCCGGCTTTTTCGTTTAAGCGAAACTGAGTCACCGGAGAAGTCGACCAACCATACGAGCGGAGAAGCCGATTCACGAACGAGCGTCGGTGTCACTGTCGGTGCCATGGCCACTGTCCCTGTAGCTGCCTCTGTAGCTGCCTCTGCCGCCGAACCTGTCGCCGCCCATGACCCTGCAGCCGCCACCGGCCCTGTCCCCAGCCCCGTGGCGATGGAGTCGCTCTCCGGGGTGGCGCTCCCCCCTCTCCCGGCGCTACGATCGCTCCGTGAGCTCCACCACCGGTAGACTCTCTGAGTATCGGCGACGGCTTCGGGTCGCTGCCGCGACGGTGTTGGCGCTTCGGATCGCCGTGGCCGCGGCCGCGGTAGGTCTCGTGTCCTTCGTCATGATGGCCTGGGTGCTTGGGCCGATGACGCCACTTGTCTGGCTCTGCATTGGCTGGGGCGTGGTGTTTGCAATGACGGCGGCGGCGGTTGCCTGGTCGCTTCAGGCTTTGAGGGGGCTCGGTGGGCACGGGGCGCTGGGGCTCGTGGCCGCGAGGCAACCTGCCCTCCTATCTCCACTTCAGAGTGCGTACGAGCTACAAGAAGAAACCGCGTTCTCGCGCGAGCTCGTCGTGGCGCAGCGGGTTCGATTGCTGCGTCAGCTCGATGATTCGCCTGCTCGCAAGTTCATCCCTTGGCAGTGGGTCGTGCAGCCGGCCCTGGCGGCCATTCTCGTCTTGGCGGTGCTGGCCTGGTGGTCGCTGGATTTCAATCGCGCCGCCGCGGGACGCTATGCACTTCTGCACAGCGACGCGGGGGAGGTCACGGGGCCGCAGACCGGTCACGTGGTGGCCCGCACCGACGCCGAGCTTCTCTTTCCCGAGTACATGGGGCGCGCCAACGAGCGCGTTGAAGACGCCGATCGGCTAACGGTGCCGAGAGGGACGGCGGTCGAGTACTCGATTACGCCCATTGGGGACGCTGCGCGCGTCGTCCTCGAGCTACCGGGCCGCCATGTGCAGGCAGACCGCGTCGGGGACCGGTTTGTCGCGTCGTTTGTGGCTGATGCCGACGGTCCTTTGGAGATTCACGTCGAATCTGCACGTGGTGAGCGCCGGGTCGATTACCGTGCCCGCTCGATCGCGGTGCAGCGCGATGAGCCACCAAGGGTCAACCTGATCGCCCCAGAGGAAGACCTGGTCGTCGAGGCCAGGGAGGCGATCGGCTTGCAGCATCAGGCCGCCGATGACTACGGCGTGAAGGAGCTCACTCTCATCATCAAGCTTCCCAGTGGCGAGCATCTTCGCAGGACGATCGTCACACCGTCCGATCACCTGCAGACCGAGCTTTTCGGAGAGACCGTGCTGCGCTTGGAGGAGTTCGTCCTGGCGCCTGCGGACGCTGTGACCGTCTGGCTGGAGGCCAAAGATGGCAACCTCGTCGACGGCCCAGGCGTTGGACGCTCTGCTGAGCGTACGCTCACGCTCGCATCAGAAATCACGCGCCGGCGGGATCGCATCGTCGAGCTCGAGAATTTGTTGGATGCGCTCCTGGTCGCGCTGGCAACCCGCCTCGAGCAGCCCGTCCCCGACGGATTGCAGCAGGCCTTGCGGCGACGCGCGGAGACGATCGTCCCGTACAACGGAATCAAGGCCTTGCTCGCCGAGGTCGGCGACCATCGCGGGCCGAGGACCATCCCGTTGCTACTCGACATGAGAAAGCGACTCGAACGGGCCCACAGAAGAGAAGCCGCGGCGTACCGGAACCGAGATCAGGGCAAAGCCCGAAGGTATCAAGACCGCACCATCGTCGCCGAGCTCGAAAAGGACACCCTCATCGTTGCCGATCTGATCAGTGAAGCGCGTTTGAACGACGCCGCCGAGATCGCGCGTGAGATGCAGCAGCTTCGCAGCGAGATTGCGTCGCTCATCGGCGAGCTGCGACGCGGCCAGACACCGGAGTTGGAACGGGCACTGATGGCTGCCCTGGACCGCGCCGAGCGGCGCCTCGCGGCGCTCAGAGACCAGCTTCGGCAGGCCATGCGATACGTGCCCGGCGAGTTCGTCAATCAGCAGTCCCGGCAGGCGAGTAAATCGACCGACGCCCTTCAGACCCTTCGCGAAGCGCTCGCCACTGGCGACCTGGACGCGGCCGAAGATGCGCTCAACAAGCTGGATCAAACAATCGAAGCCATGACGCGAGCCCTGGCGCAGAGCGAGGATTCGCTCGTCGAAGCTCGGTTTGGCCCGCGTGAGCGAGCGCTGATGGAAGCGATGGACACGATACGGGATCTCGAGGTCGAGCAGCAGCGCTTGGCCCACAAGGCTCGCCGGGTCGGGGACAAAGCGCTCGATCGGGCGGCGGGGGGTGAGAACTCCCTGGCGAGCGAGATGCGGGCGAAGCTGCAGGAGCTCGCCAAGGACGTTTCAGAGCTTCTCGGTGATGTGAGCGATGAGGCTCTGGGTCCGTACGAGTTGGGCGTCAAGGAGCGGGCGGCGGAGCGTTTGAATGATTTCGAGAAAGCGCTCGAAAGCGGCGATCTCGGAGAGGCCTTGTCGATGGCCAACCGCCTCGCGGAGGCCACGAATGCGCTCGCGAAAGACCTCGAGCTCTCCGCCATGATGTTCCGCGGCAACAATGGGCAGACTTCAGACGCAGCAGCGAAGGCGCGGGAGACCGCCGCGCGCTCGCAGGACTTGCGGGAAGCGGCACAGGGCGCGGTCCCCGACGTGGCTGGCGCGCTGACCGAGCAGGAGCGCGAGCAGCTCCAAAGACAAGCCGAGCGGCAAAGCAAGGCTCATGAGGCGACGCGCCAGCTCGCACGCAGGCTACGCGAGGAGGTTGGCGGTGTGCCGGTTTCCGAGGAAGCAGCGGAGCAGCTCGAGGCGATCCAGCAGCCGATGCAGCGGGCCACTCGCTCTTTGGAGGAGGCCGACCCGCTCGCGGCCAACAAGCAGCAGGAGGCGGCCGCGGACCAGCTCCGGCGCCTGCGCGAGCATCTGGAATCCCAGAGCAAGCCGTCGCCAGGCGGCGGCGGAAGAGAGAAATCCCAGGGCGGCCGCGCCACGGAGCGCGTCGAGATTCCGGCCGTCCGTTCGAAGGCCGACGAGCTTGCTTGGCGTCGTCGCGTCCTCGACGCGATGAACGGCACGTCGCCTGATGGCTATCGGCAGGCCGTGGAAGACTACTACGAAAGGCTCTTGCGATGAAGCGCGTTGCCTTGTTCCTAGTCGGTGCCCTGCTCGGATCGGTCTCGGCGTCCGTGCCCGCTGAGGAGGCGAATAGCTCCGACATCTTGGATCTCCTCGAAGCCTCGCTGACAGCGGGCGAAGGGGTTCCCGCTCAAGTCTTGTTGCAGAAGTATCTAGAGCACTACCCGCGAACATCGCGCGTCGCCGAGCTCGAAGTGCTCACGGAGTTTTACGCGGGGAACTACGAAGTGGCGGCCGATGGAATCGCGGCGCTTCGCAACAAACCTGGGTCAGCCGGGAACTTGGGTAACTTGGCGGACGTGATCGTCGACACCTACGAGACGACGAAGAACTTCGAGACGTTCACGCACGAGAACATCGAGGTGCGTTACGCACCCGGGGATGACGAGGTGCTCGTGCCCTACGCGGTCGATGCGCTCAAAGCGGTCGGCAAGGCGCTGGAAGAGGAGCTCGGGGTCAAGATGGTCAGTCCCATCCGTCTCGAGATCTATCCCGACGCCGATTCCTTGTCGCGCGTGTCGACACTGCCTGTCGAGGCCATTCGCAACACGGGAACGATCGCTCTGTGCAAATGGGGCCGCCTCATGATCGCGTCCCCCTCCGCATTGATGCATGGCTACCCCTGGCTCGACACCATTTCGCACGAGTACGTTCATCTCCTGCTGACCAAGGCCTCCCTCGACCAGGCGCCGGTGTGGCTGCAGGAAGGTCTCGCGAAGTTCCTTGAGACTCGCTGGCGACAAGCTGCGCCGATCTTACAGCAGGACGCGGCGTCTGCTCAGCTCCTCTTCGAGGCCATGGAGGCAGACGCGCTGCTCAGCTTCGATCAGATGCATCCATCCATTGCCCTTCTCCCCTCCCAGAAGGCCGCCTCGCTCGCCTTCGCGCAGGTTTCATCCTTCATGCAGACGTACTACCGGGAATACGGGAGCGAAGGCGTACAGCAAGCGCTCTACCTCATCGGCGGGGGGGAGGACGCAAAGAAAGCCTTGGCGAGCGTAGCCGGCGTGCCGTGGAGGGTTCTCGAGTCGCGCTGGAGGAAAGCTCTCTCGAAGCTGCCCCAACCCGCACCGGCGCGACTCTTGCCTCGTCGCCTCAGCGGTGAAGCCACCGAGCAGGATGAGCTCGCCGGCGTGGAGCTCGACCGTGCCCGCAACCATCTGCGCCTAGGCGACCTCTTATGGACGCGCTCCCGCCCTGCGGCTGCATCGGTCGAGTACGCAAAGGCGCACGAAGCCGCGCCGTCCGACCCCGTCGTTGCATCACGCTATGCCCGTTCGGCGATTGCAGGCGGGCGTCCCAAAGACGCGATCGGGCCTCTGATGCTCACCCTCGAGCGATATCCGACGCATGCGCCCGCGCTCTCGAGTTTGGCGACCGCGATGTATCGGCTGTCGATGCCAGAGGAAGCGAAAGACGCTGCTGCGAGAGCGATCGCCCAAAACCCGTTCGACCCGCAGCCTCATTGCATCCTCTCGAAGCTCGGCGTTCCTCAGGCGGATCACGAAGCGACGCTTTGTGAGCGGCTGGGAGGGATGCGCCAGTGATGTGGCAATTCCCGCCGCGAGGCGCTAAGAGGTCTCAGTGACCGAACCTTTACGCAGCACTCCGGCCCCGCCGCCCAGCGGCGCCGCCTCCGACGTGCTCCTCGTGCAGCAACTGGCGAGCGCGCGGGAGGAGATCGTCTCCCGGCTCAAGCAACGCATCATCGGTCAAGACGAGGTGATCGAGCTCCTGCTGATCGCACTGTTCTCGCGCGGACACGGCTTGTTCGTCGGTGTGCCCGGGCTCGCCAAGACGCTGCTCATCACCACCCTCGCCGATGCGCTCTCGCTCCACTCGAACCGCATCCAGTTCACCCCGGACCTGATGCCGAGCGACGTGACGGGGACAGACGTTCTCGAAGAAGATGCGACGACCGGCAAACGCCACTTTCGATTCATCCCGGGTCCGGTCTTCACCAACATCCTACTGGCCGACGAGATCAACCGCGCGCCACCCAAGACCCAGGCGGCGCTCCTTCAGTCGATGGCCGAGGGTCAGGTTACGGCGAGCGGCAACACCTACGCGCTGGAGCAGCCGTACTTGGTTTTTGCGACCCAGAACCCGATCGAGCAAGAAGGGACCTATCCCTTGCCAGAAGCGCAACTCGACCGATTCCTCTTTCAAATCGACGTTCGGTACCCGAGCCCGAACGAAGAGTTCGACATCGTCAAGCGCACGACGGCTCCAATGCCAACGAAGATCACTCCGGTCCTTTCGGCCCGAGATATCGTCGGCTTTCAGGACCTCGTTCCTCGTGTTCCTGCCGCCGACCACCTGGTTCAGCACGCTGTGAACCTGGTGAGAGCCTCGCGGCCCGAGGAAGGCAAGGCGTCGGAGCTCGTGCGAAAGAACGTCGCCTTCGGCGCCGGTCCCCGAGCGAGCCAGGGGCTGATTTTGGGCGCCAAAGCTAGGGCAGTGCTTCACGGCCGCTATGCCGCCGAGATCGAAGACGTGCGTGCCCTGGTCGAGCCGATCCTGAAGCATCGTCTGGTCATGAACTTCCGTGCGGAGGCTGAAGGCGTGACTCCAGCTGACGTCATCGAAGGCATCATGCACGGCATCCAGCCGTGACCCACGTGCTCGAACCCGAGCTCGCGGTACGCTTGGCCGGGCTCACGCTGAGGGCAAAGCGCACGGTCGACGGTCTCCTGGCTGGCATGCACCGGAGTCCCCACCGTGGTGCCAGCGCGATTTTCAAGGAACATCGCGCGTACCGGCCCGGAGACGATCCGCGCCTCATCGACTGGCGCGCCTATGCGCGTTCGGACCGGTACACGATCAAGCACTTCGAGCATGAAACGCAACTCCGTGGAACGCTTGCACTCGACATCTCTCCATCGATGCACTGGGGCAGTGGCGATGTCAGTAAGATCGACCATGCCGCGACACTGCTGGCGGCCATCGCCTACCTGCTGACGCGCCAGGGCGATGCCGTCTCGCTGGTCACCTTCGATGAGGAGATCCGGGACCGACTGCCGGCGCGTTCGGGGCCGGCACATCTCGATTACCTGATGCGGACGCTCGCCGAGCCGACGCGATCGAATGGGCAGACCGCGCTTCATGCCTCGCTCGACAAATTGATCGAGCACGCCGGCCGCATGGGGCTGGTCGTGATCGCGAGCGATTTGCTCGACCTCGAGGGCGAGGCACTGGATCCGATCGCGCGAATTCAGGCGCGCGGCCATCAAACGATCGTTCTTCATGTCATGGACCCTGCCGAGCTCGAGCTTCCTTACGAGCAGCCGCTGCATTTCGAGGGGCTCGAAGGCGAATCGCCGGTGGAAGTCGACCCGAAGGGCGCTCGTCGGCGCTATCGAGATGCGATCGATGCGTTCGTGGGGTCGTGCCAGCGCCGCGTGGTCGCAGCGGGTGCGCGATATCTTCTCGCAAGAACCGACACCCCACCCGAGCACACGCTGCTCCAGCTTCTGCGGGAGGGCTGAGTCATGGGCTTTGGTCTTCCCTGGGCGCTCGCCGGGCTCATCGCCGTTGGGATTCCGATCCTCGCTCACCTGCTCAGGCGACAGAAGCTTCCCAAGCAAACGCTGCCGACCATTGCGTTCCTTCACCGAATCCAAGCGACGCGCGCGGCTCGGCTTCGCGTCGTGGATATGCTGCTGCTGATCGTGCGCGCATTGCTCGTGGCGGCGCTGGTTCTGGTTGCGGCGGCCCCCTATCGCGTCGTTCGCTCTAGCCTATTGGACCGGCAGCACGCACTGGCCATCGTGCTCGACGACTCTTTGTCGATGGCGGCGATCTATCAGGGCAAGACCCTCATCGAGCGTGCGGCACTGTCCGCGACCGAGCAGGTTCGGAAACTCCCGGAAGGCTCCGAAGTTTCGGTCATCCTCTCAGGCAGGTCTCCGCGCGTCTGGGTCCGGCGGCGTTCTGATCTCGAAATGGTGGGGGCCGTATTCGGAGACATCGGTCTTCGGTCCACTCGGGGTGATGCCTTGTGCAACGCGGTGCAAACGGCAGTGGAGCTGCTCCTCGAGAGCGAGCTCGCGGACCGGCGCTTGCTGGTCCTCTCCGACTTCACCGAAGGCACAGATGCCGAGAGCTGCGAATGGCCCAGCCGCGGTATTCGAGTCGCCTTCGAAACGGTTTCCACGCCCAACCCGGACAACCGCCGCATCGCCTCTGTGGAAGTGAACGGAGAGCGCGACGCTCCCGACGGAATGCGGCTCGATGTCCAGATTGCAGGCACCCCGACGCAGTCCCCGCAGGAGCTTCGCATGCGTCAAAAGGGGCAAGAGACACAGAAGACCCCCGTTCAGCGGAGCGGTAATGGGGGAGAAGCTTCCCTCTCGATTGCGCCCGGGTCGACCGACGCGGTGGTCGAGCTGCAGCTCTACCCAGACGACGTTCTTCCTGCGGACAACGTCCGCGGGGTCCTGCTCGGGTCCGACACGGTGCACGTGCTGCTCGTCGACGGCGACCCTCACCCCGATCCGCGCAAGAGAGAGACTGCATTTCTCAATCATGCGCTTGGCGTTGCGCCGCGCATCGGTCGCTCGTTTTCGGTAGAGACGCTCGACGCCGAGGATCTTTCCGAGAACGCGATCATTCGCTCCGACGTGCTGGTCTTGGCGAACGCTACCCTCGATCAGAAGTGGCTTCCGCTGATCCAGCGCTATGTGGGGGGCGGCGGGAGCCTTTGGATCACGGCAGGCGATCGGGTCAACCCGAGGGCGTATGGAAGCGTTCTCCGCGAGCTTCTTCCAGGGCGCTACACGGCGACTCGGATGGAGGCGCGGTCCCTGTCTCTCCAATCCAAAACGCTGCCCGAGCTAGCGCAGGCCAAGGTGCGCGGTCGGACTCCAATCGCCGAAGCCTCTCTCGATGCGGTGGTGACGGCGCGATTCAGTGACGGTGCAGCGGCTATGTTGGAGCATCGTTACCGGAGTGGTCGCGTGGCGATGTTGGCGACGACGATCGACGACGCATGGACCGATTTGCCCTACCAGCCGGTCTTCGTGCCCTTCGTCCTCGATACGCTGCGTCGGCTCGCAGGCCGAAGTGAACATTCGGTCGAACCATATGGGACGGTGTCCCTTCCCGGGTCGACCCAAAGCCAACGCATCCAGGTCGTGACGCCGACCGGTCGAACGGTGGATCTGGCGGAAGCCGATCGCGTGGCGTTTCGCGACACCGGCGAAATCGGCGCCTATCGCGTGCTCGTCAACGGTGTCAACGGTGCCCGCTTCGCGTTCGTCGTCGACGCGCCGCCCGGCGAGAGCGACCTCGTCTCCAAAGGCGCTCCCGATGTAGAGAGCAGCTTCGAGGCCGTCGAGCTCGATGCGTCGAGCGGGGTTGAGCAACCGCTCGGGCCCTGGCTGCTTTTGCTGGCCATGGTCTTGCTGTTTGGCGAGCTCGGGCTACGTCAGATTCGCCGGAGGTGAACGACGCGCTCGATGCGGTTGAGGTCCGGATAGACGGCAAAGAGCTCCCAGGCTGCGTTCGACGAGGTGAAATCGATCACCGAGGCAGCCTGGCCCATCCCGATTTCAAGCAACATCTGCGCGCCGGTTGCGCTGGCACGTTCGCTCGCGGTCAACAAAGCCCGGATCACGTCGAGTCCATCTTCGCCGGCCTCGAGCGCGCAGGTCGGCTCATGCTCCCTCACCTCAACCTGCAAAGATTCCATGTCCGACTTCGGAATGTAGGGCGGGTTGGACACGATGACGTCGTATTGTTCGGCGCCGCTAAGCAGGTCGGCGCGCTCGAATCGGATCCGGTCTGCGACCCCGAGTTGCTCGGCATTGTCCGCGGCGACTTTCAAAGCGGCCTCGGAGATGTCGGTCGCGACGACCATCGCCAAGGGCCGCTCCGCCGCAATCGTCACTGCGAGGGCGCCGCTGCCGGTTCCCACGTCGAGCACCCGGGAGGCGGCATCCTCTGGGACGCATTCGAGTGCGTGCTCCACCAGTGTCTCGGTATCCGGGCGCGGAATCAGAACATCAGCCGTCACCTTGAAACGCCGGCCGTAGAAGTCCCGGTACCCGAGAATGTACGCTACTGGCTCCCGTTCCCTGCGCCTCGCAACCAATGGACGAATCGCGCCTCGCTCGGTGTCGCCGAGGGGTCGGTCGAGATCTAGATACAGTCCGATCCGGTCGGTCCCGAGCGCCTTGGCGACCAGGAGCTCCGCATCGAGCCTTGGGCTTTCGATGCCTCGTCCGGCGAAGTCCTTCGCGGTCCAGTCGAGGACTTCCCGGATGGTCCAGGTTCGAGAGGTCACGAGCCCCTAGCGCGTACGCACGCGCATCTTCGGCTTGGGTAGCGCCCCGGCGCCCGAGAGCACCTGCTTGGCGAGGCGGCTGAGCTCGGGACGCGTCCCCTTCTGAATGAAGGCTGCGACCATGTTCGGATCCACTTCGAGAAGCTGCTCCATCGCCTCGCGTGCGCGTCCGCTCTTCTTCGTCGCGGTGTAGGTATAGACTTGGGCGCGGAGGAGCATTCCGGAAATCTGCCCAAACTCCTTATCCTTCGCATCGTAGGTTTCGAGCAGCTTGCGCGCTTCATCGGCGTTTCCCGTCCGCGCGAACGACTCTGCAACTACGGCGGCATACATCGCTTTGGCCTTGGCCTGCGGCTGGCGGTCGAGCCGAATGTCGTTGGCAAGGTCGCGCGCGTCTCGTGCGCGTCCGGTCATCAAGTAGAACATCGCGAGGTTGGCCCTGACATCGTCCTGCACCATCGCGGGCGCCTTGTTGATGTCGATCGCCTCGAGAATGCGAATCGCCTCTGCCGGATCTTCCTGCGCCACGAGCTGCGCCTGGGCGATGGCGTTGAGCGCATCCTTGCCACCCGGAGCCTGTCTGGCTCTCAGTTGCTCCAAGGCGGCCAAGCGCCCTTCCTTGTCGGTCGCGCCCTTGAGAATGGCCGCGATGTCCGCCGACTTGCGGGTGAGCCGCCAGATCCAGATGAGAAAGCCAAGGGCAACGGCGGTGAGCACCGCAGCGATGATCAGTCCGACGTAGCCGATGCTCGGCTGCAGGATGCCGGCGATGACCCAGACCACCGCCAAGGCCAGGCCGATGAGGCCCAGCACCTTCCAGTTCATCTTGGGCTGCTCGATCTGCTCGAGCGCCTCCCCTTGGTCTTTGGGGGCTGCCGTGATTTGTTTTTTTGGCTTCGCCACTCCCGCTCGGTACCGCGAGGGCTAAGTGGCGGCAAGCCAAGACCTCCTCGTGGCCCCTGAAAGCACCGATAAACCCGGAGAAACGCGGTCTTTTCGCCAAGAGCTTTGTACAGAGGTAGGCTAGCGCTCGGAGTGGCTCTCCTCGAAATCGACCGCCTAGCCCGCGCGCGCCCATGCACCTACACTTGAGTTTACCGGACTTTCGTGAATAAATATACTAAGACTGGATCTGAGTTGGGGAAATTGCAGGTATGAGCAGAAACAGACTGGGCGAGCTCCTCGTACGCGAGAAGAGAATCAGCCTCGAGCAACTGCGTGAAGCGCAGAAGCAGCAGAAGGATGACAATATCAGTCTGGGGTATGCCCTGGCTCGGCTCGGCGCGATTTCCGACCAAGAGATCACCGACTTCCTGAGTGAACAATATCGCGTCCAAGCAATCGACCTGTCCGAATATGAAATTGATCGCGAGATCCTGAAGTTGATCAGTCCGCAGGTTTGCGAGCGTCACAAGATTATCCCGGTGTCACGAGCCGGGAGCTCGCTGATCGTCGCGATGGCCGACCCGTCAAACCTAAACGCGATCGACGACGTGAAGTTCCTCACTGGCTACAACGTGGAGCCGGTCGTTTCGTCCGAAAGCGCCATCTTGGCGGCGCTCGAGAAAGCGTACGCACAGCCGGAGATCTCATACGACGACATCATGGAGGGCTTCGATGAATCGGAGATCGAAGTCGCCACGACCGAGGACGACGACAACCTCCTCGACCTCGAACGCGCGAGCGAGGACGCGCCGGTCGTTCGGCTCTGCAATGCGATTTTGTTGAACGCGATCAAACAGGGCGCTTCCGATATCCACGTCGAGCCATACGAGCGTGTCCTTCGTGTCCGGTACCGCGTCGACGGTGTGCTCCACGAGGAGATGACACCGCCGATCAAGCTCAAGAATGCGATCGCCTCGCGTCTCAAGATCATGAGCTCACTCGATATTGCCGAGCGCCGTTTGCCACAGGATGGCCGCATCAAGCTCAAGCTCGGTAAGGGCCGCGAGATGGACTATCGTGTATCGTCCGTCCCTACGCTCTGGGGCGAGAAGATCGTCCTGCGTCTCCTCGACAAGTCGAACTTGCAGCTCGACATGACGAAGCTCGGTTTCGAGCAGAAGCCACTCTCGGATTTTCGCGACGCGATTCACCAGCCTTTCGGGATGGTGCTGGTCACTGGGCCCACAGGTTCCGGCAAGACGACCACACTCTACTCTGCGATGTCGGACCTGAATGAAGTCGGGACTAACATCAGTACGGCCGAGGACCCGATCGAGTTCAACTTGATGGGGATCAACCAGGTGCAGATGCACGAGGATATCGGGCTCAACTTCGCCGCGGCCCTGCGGTCGTTCCTCCGTCAGGATCCCGACATCATCATGGTCGGAGAGATTCGAGACTTCGAAACCGCCGAGATCGCGGTCAAGGCCGCGTTGACGGGCCACTTGGTCTTGTCGACGCTTCATACCAACGATGCGCCGAGCACGGTGACTCGCCTTCTCAACATGGGCGTCGAGCCGTTCCTGGTCACCGCCTCGGTCAACCTCGTCCTGGCTCAACGTCTCGCTCGGAAGATCTGCACGGAGTGCAAGGTTCAGGTGCCGACCGACGAGCAGGTGCTGATCGACGTGGGCTTCGACGAGAATGAAATCGCCAGTGCGGTCGCATTCCGCGGCACTGGCTGCAAGGTCTGCAACGACACCGGCTACAAGGGTCGAATCGCGCTCTATGAGGTCATGCCGTTCAAGGACCGGCTCCGTGAAATCGTCCTTCAGGGCGGGTCGACCGCGGAAGTGAAGGACGAGATGATTCGCGACGGCGTTGCGACTCTGCGTCGGGCTGGACTGAACAAGGTGCTCGAAGGGGTCACGACGATCGACGAGATCGTCCGCGTGACGGCAGCCGACCGCTAGCTCCTGTACGACAGGCCGCGTCCCAGACCCGTTTGTCAACCCTTTTGCGGAATGGAAGGGCCCAGGGGCGATCGTCCAAGGCCGGGCAGTGAAGGCCAGGAAACGCTGCTTCCAGGCCTGTTGCAGCGCAAACCTCGAACCCATATGACATGTTGTGACCCTACACTGCACGTCACCGATTGTCATGTAGCCGGAGCGGTGGTAGATCCGATCGCATGCGCATCAGCAATAGTTTCTCCGAAGGCGAGATTCAGGTTCTCGAATTCATACTCCAAACCCTCCTGCGCGGCGGCACGCCCTCCATGGCCACCCGCAACAAAGACTTCGCGTCGGTCTACCGCAAGGTCATGACGATGAAGAAGCGCGTCGAAGAAAAGAAATCGGAGTCCAAGATGTCGTCCTCGGTCGGCACCGTGGTTGCGGCGGACGACGACGATCTTCACCGCAAAGCTGGCTGAGCGGGTTGACTGGTTTGGGTCCGTCACGTAAGCGCGGACCGCTATGTTGACCGAGCTGATCGTCTTGCGCGGCGGCCGCGTTCTCGATCCATCACAGGGGCTCGACCAAGCCACCGATGTGGTGATCGAGGCCGGACGCATCAAGGCGCTCGGTCGCGATGCGGGCGCCGCCTATCCGGCAAGTGACGCGGTTCGCATCGTGGATGCGGCTGGGCTCTGGGTTTGTCCCGGCTTCATCGACCTTCACGTCCATCTGCGTGAGCCCGGGCAGGAGTACAAAGAAGACATCGGGTCCGGCCTCGACGCAGCCGCAGCAGGCGGCTTCACGGCGGTATGCCCGATGCCAAATACCAAGCCGGCGAACGACACGCGGGCGATCACCGAAATGATGCTGGCTCGGGCGGAGGAGCACGGCGGTACGCGCATGTTGCCTTTTGGTGCGGTGACCAGGGGGCAAAAAGGCGTCGAGCTCACCGAGATGGCCGACCTTCGCGATGCCGGTGCGATCGGCGTGAGCGACGATGGCGTCTGTGTGATGAACGCCGCAGTCATGCGACACGCGATGGAGTACGCGCGGACGTTCGATCTGCTCGTGAGTCAGCATTGTGAGGACCATGATCTGACAGAGGGCGCGCAGATGCACGAGGGTGCGCAGTCGACCCAGCTTGGGCTGCGGGGCTGGCCGCGGGCAGCCGAGGACATCATCGTCGCCCGTGACTTGATTCTGGCCGAGACCACCGGCGCCCGGTATCACGTCGCCCACATCTCGAGCCTCGGCGCCGTTCGGCTGATTCGGGAGGCGAAGTCGCGCGGCTTGGCTGTGTCGGCCGAGGTGACGCCACACCATCTGCTCTTCACCGACGAGGCCCTCCTCAGCTACGACACCTATTGCAAGGTCAATCCTCCGCTTCGCGAAGCCGAAGACCGTGAGGCGCTTCGAGAGGCGCTCGCCGACGGGACGATCGATTGCATCGCGACCGACCATGCGCCGCACACCGACCTCGAAAAGGATTGCGAGTTCGAAGCCGCCTCGGTGGGGATCAACGGGCTCGAAACGGCGATAGGCTCGATGTTCCAGCTCGTTCGAGAGGGCGTGCTCAAACCACTTCGCCTCGTCGAGGCACTGTCGACGGCTCCGGCTCGCCTTCTCCCGGATTTCGAAGGAGGCTCCCTCAAGGTCGGGCGACGCGCCGACGTCACCGTCGTCGACCCGGAGGCCCGATGGATTCTCGACAAAGAAGCGCTACGCTCCAAATCGCACAACACCCCACTGCTCGGTCGTGAGCTCACGGGGAGGCCCGTCATGACCATCGTGGGTGGCAAGGTAGTGCACGAGCTCGGAAGATGACCAAACAAGCACACCTGGTACTCGCGGATGGAACTCGCTTTTCGGGGACCAGCTTTGGCGCGCAGGGCGCGGCCACGGGCGAAGCGGTATTCACCACCGGTATGACTGGCTACGAAGAAGTGCTGACCGATCCTTCGTATTGCGGACAGATCGTGACCATGACGGCGCCGCAAATAGGCAATACCGGCATCACGGTCGAGGACGGCGAGGCCAGGCGCCCTGCCCTTCGCGGTTTCGTCGTACGGGAGTTGTCTGCCGTCGAGAGTAGCTGGCGCACCAGGGAGTCGCTCGACGGTTACTTGAAGACGCAAGGCGTCGTAGGAATCACCGGCGTCGACACCAGGGCGCTCACCAGGCACATCCGGGACCAGGGTGCGCAGATGGCGGCGGTCGGGACCGAAGACCCTGCGACGCTGCACGACCGCGCGAAAGCCGCACCTCCAATGACCGGCCAGAACCTCACCGGCGAGGTGACGACGCAAGAAGTCTACGAGTGGGCTGAGGGCAGCGGCGTATGGGCCGAGCCACGCAAAGGCGCCCGCCCCTGGCGCGTCGTTGCGATCGACTTCGGAGTCAAGCGGAACATTCTGCGCTGCCTCGTCGACGAGGGCTGCAAAGTTTCGGTCGTTCCGGCGACTACAAGTGCTGCAGAGGTGCTGGCGCTCGATCCGGACGGCATCTTCCTCTCGAATGGTCCGGGCGACCCGGCCGCTGTCTCCGGCGGCATCGCAACCGTGCGCGAGCTTCTCGGGCAGCGTCCAATCTTCGGCATTTGTCTCGGACATCAGTTGATGAGCCTCGCGCTCGGAGGGCAGACCTACAAGCTCAAGTTCGGCCATCGAGGTCTCAATCAGCCAGTCAAGGACCTGCAAACGGGCCGCATCGAGGTCACCACCCAGAACCACGGTTTCTGCGTCGACGTCGACTCGCTCAGAGGCAAGAGCGAGGTCACCCATCTGCACCTCAACGACAACACCTGCGAAGGGATTGAGCACGTCGAAACCGGCGCGTTCAGCGTCCAGTTTCACCCCGAGGCCGCCGCGGGACCGCACGACTCGCGGTACCTGTTCCGTCGGTTCACCGATGCCATCGCCCGAGCACGCAGCTAACCTGGAGCGCCTGCTCTCGCGCGCCGCCGAGGAGTGCGAATCCAAACGGGGTGTCTGGTTTGGCGACGGACTACCCCAAGCGTTGAGGATCGCAATCGACTTACATAGCGAAGGCGCCCTGCTGAAGCCTGCGGAGATTGCGTTCGTCGAAGTGAGCGCGGTTTCGCCGGAGGGCTTTGCCGTCACGGACGCAGATCCGTCCGAGTTGAACTGCCCAGTCGTCGGACTGAGCCAGAGCAGCTTCGACCAGCTCGGCTCGCTCGTTTGCGTGCGAGGCGATGTCGGCATCCAAATCACGCGTCTCATTTGCCCCTTCGCCGTCTTCGACTTCAGCGCGCAAGGCCTTCGTGTCCGCGAGGTCCGCCACGGCCTGACCGCGGCCGACCTGCAGGCGAAGCTGTCTACGAAGCTCTGGGCGGGGCCGGATCTGAAAGAGCTGGGTACCCACTGACGGCTGGGGCTGCCGCGGGTGTCTTGAGGGGGGATGCCCTAGCGGCCCGAGAGTCTCCAGGACATTGCGCAGACTTCATCGAGCGTGGTGTCCACCACTTTGGCTCTTGCGGGCGGAACGTATCCGTACGCGACCGCGCGCTGAAGCCCGGCACGCACTTCCTTCGCCGATCCACAGGCCGTTGCGAATCGCGCTTTCGCGGTTCCCGCGTCGTTTCCGTCGGCTTCGGCGATGTTGAGAACGACGCTGTTCATCGCCCGGTGGATTTGGTCGAAGAGTGATCGGTCCCGCTTCCGAACCACCGAAGGAATCTGCCTCAGCCCCGTGTCGCGCCATTTTTTTTCGTCCCGGTCCACTGCCCCTACCCCCGTCCCATCTCCCTTCGCAACACCTCCCCCGTGTGACTCCGCTTCCGCTTGGCAATCGTCTCGGGGGTTCCCTGCGCGACGACGCGGCCGCCGTGAATCCCGCCTTCCGGTCCGAGATCGACGACCCAGTCGGCCGCTAGCATGACATCGGGGTGATGCTCGATCACAGCGACGGTGTCTCCTCGCTCGACCAGACGATCGAGCACGGTGAGAAGGCGCTCGACATCGTCGCGGTGAAGACCGGTTGTCGGTTCGTCCATCACGTAGAGCGTGGGTCCGTTATGGAGCCCCGCCGCCAACTCGGAGACGAGCTTGATTCGTTGCGCTTCACCACCGCTGAGCGTGTTCGAGGCCTGGCCGAGGTGTAGATAACCGAGGCCGAGCTCGTCGAGGAGCTGGAGTGGCTCGCGGATCTTCCTGACGGGCGAGAACACCTCGACCGCTTCGGCAACCTCGAGCTCCAGCAGCTGCCCGGCGTTGAGCCCCTGCCAGCGTACCGAGAGCGTCTCGGGTGTGAAGCGCATCCCGCTGCAGGTCTCGCAAGGCACGTCGACGTCGGGCAGAAACGCCATCTCGACATGAATCGAACCCTGCCCTTTGCATTCCGGACAACGGCCTTCTTCGACGTTGAACGAAAAGCGGCTTGGAGTGTATCCGCGAGCACGCGCCTCTGCGGTCCCTGCTAGGAGCTGGCGTACCGTGTCCCAGATGCCGACGTACGTTGCGGGCACCGAACGTGGCGTCCGTCCGATCGGGCTCTGATCGATCTCGATGGCGCGCTTGAGCAACTCGAAGCCTTCGATCGTAGCGAATTTTCCAGGGGGCAGGTCGTTGACCATCCCAACGGCTTCGCGGGTCGCGCGGAGCAAGACCTCCCGGACCAAGGAGCTCTTGCCGGAGCCGCTGACGCCTGTGACGGCCACAAAGCGCTCGAGAGGGAATCGAACGTCCACGTTCATCAGGTTGTGGTGTTCCACGCCGGTCAGCTCGAGCCAGGAAGCGTTTCGCATCTGACGACGCTTGGCGGGAATGTTGGGGGGCCGCTCGAGGGCGGCCGCCGTGATCGAGCCCTTCATCTTGCTGAGGGCTCCCTGCGCGATGATCCGGCCGCCGTGCTTGCCGCCTCCGGGTCCCACGTCGATGACGGTGTCGGCGGCACGAATCGTGTCGGCATCGTGCTCGACGACGAGGACCGAGTTCCCGCGCTCGACCAAGCCGCGAAGCGCGCCGAGAAGACGCCCCGTGTCGCGCGGATGCAGACCGATGGTCGGCTCATCGAGGACGTAGAGCACACCGGTGAGGCCGCTCCCGAGCTGAGCCGCCAAGCGTACCCGTTGCATCTCGCCCCCGCTCAGCGTGCTGGCCGCGCGGCCGAGCCCGAGGTAGCCGAGGCCGACCTCTTCGAGAAACGAAAGCCGGCGAAGCGCTTCGTGCAAAGGCGTCTTCGCGATGGTCGCGTCCCTGCCGCCGAGATCGAGCTCACGCAGGGTTTCGACCGCCTCGGCGACGCTCTGCTCGAAAAGCGTGGTGATCGGCATGTCATCGACGGTGACTCCGCGCGCGAGCGGTGAAAGGCGAGTCTGGTCGCACTGGTCACAGAGTCGTGTTTCGACCGCCTTCTTGAGTCCCCGGCCACGCCGGCTCTTCTTCACGATCTCGCCCCGGCCTTCGCATGCCGGGCACTGGCCCTGCCGCGTGTTGAACGAGAAGAAGCGAGGATCGAGCTCCGGATAGCCGACACCACAGCTCGGACAAGCGCGCTTGCTCGAAAGCCGCATCTCGTCCTTTCCAGCGATGGCCCAGGCCGCGCCGTCGCCGACTTTCAACGCCTTTTCGAGAAGCTCGAGCAAGCTGGTGCTCGTGGCGGGCGCGCGTCCGATGACCAGCTCGACGTCATGTTCGCTGTAGCGGTCGAGCTTCATGCCGGGCGCGAGGCTCTCAATCTCTCCGTCGATCCGTGCCTCGGCGAAGCCGTCCTTCATCGCTTTGTTGAGGAGCTCGCGATGGATGCCCTTTCGACCGCGCACGACGGGCGCGAGCAGCGTCACCTCCCGGGTGCCGAAACGACGATCCACGTCCTCGATCAGCTGTGTTGGCGGCCGGGGCGCGATCGGCATTTTGCAGTCGACGCAATGCAGAATCCCGATGCGCGCCCAAATCAAACGGAGGTAGTGCGAGACTTCCGTCACCGTGGCGACCGTCGAGTTGGCCCCTGCCCGCGTCATGCGCTGTTCGAGTGAGACGCTGGGCGGCACACCCACCACCTGGTCTACTGAAGGCCGCGGAAGTTGAGGCATGTATTGACGCGCGTAAGGAGAAAGCGTTTCCAGATATCGCCGCTGCCCCTCCGCGAAAAGCACGTCGAACGCCAAGGTGCTCTTGCCGCTACCACTCGGCCCGGTCAGCACCACCAGCTCGTCTCGGGGGATGTGAACCGTGATGTTCTTCAGGTTGTGCTCGCGCGCTCCCGCGATTCGGATCTCTCGAAGCGGCGCGCTCTGCGGCTTGGCCCTCTTCGGCGTGCCACTGCGTTCGCTCTTGGACGCGATCCCGAGCGCCCGAGCGAGGTACGGAGCGGTCTGTGACGCCTTCTTCCGCGCCACCTTTTCAGGGGTGCCGCTCGCGACGACCTTGCCGCCTTCCATACCGGCGCCCGGTCCGAGATCGATGACGTGGTCTGCATGGGCTGCGACCTGCATGTCGTGCTCGACGACCACCACGGTATCGCCTCGGTCGACCAGGTCGTCGAGGACCTCGATCAAAGGCTCGACGTCGTTGGCATGAAGCCCGGCGGTCGGTTCGTCGAAGATCAACAGAGAGCCGGGCGCGGCCCGAAGCAACGCCGCGGCGAGTTTGAGGCGCTGAGCTTCACCACCCGATAGGGTGTTGAGTGGCTGGCCGAGGCGGAGGTATCCGAGGCCGACGTCGAGCATGGGCCGAAGCGCCCGGGCGACCAGGGCGTCATCGATGAAGTGCTCGGAGGCCTGTCGCGCGGTGAGCTCGAGGAGCTGGGCGATGTCGAGACCCATGTACCGGACATCGAGGACTGGCCCGACGAAGCGGCGCCCCTGGCACTCGGGGCAACTGAACACCACATCGGCCAAGAACTGCATCTCGACCGTCTCCGCTCCATCACCTCGGCAGGCTTCACAGCGTCCACCGGTCACGTTGAAAGAGAAGAATCCGGGCTTGTATCCTCGCTCCCTCGAGAGCGGCTGCTCGGCAAAGCGATTTCGAAAGACGTCCCAAATCTTCAAATATGTCGCTGCATTTCCGCGTGAAGTTCGGCCCAGTGGAGCCTGATCGACGCCGACGACGCCGTGGAGTGCGGCATAGCCCGTAATGCTCGCGTGCTCGAGCGGCGCCCCATCGGACTTCAAGCCAAGCTTGCGTTGAACGGCAGGCAGTAGAGTCTCGAGGACCAAGCTGCTCTTGCCCGAGCCGCTCACGCCGGTCACGCAGGTCATCACCCCCCGTGGGAAGGAAGCGTCCACCGCGCGGAGGTTGTGCCCGGTTGCATGCTTCAGCTCGATCCAGCCCTTGGCTTCTCGTCGGCTGCGCTTCACCTCTCCGTTCGCCGCGAGAGCTGCGCCCGTTGCGGTCTTGACCTTGCGGAGCGCCGCCGGGGTACCGTCGAAGACGATTTGCCCACCCCTCTCGCCGGCTTCGGGGCCGAGCTCGATCACCCGGTCCGCGCCGAGGATCATCTCCCGATCGTGCTCCACGACCAACGCGACGTTGTCATCCTTGGACAGCGCCCGGACCACGCCCAGCAGCCGCTCCACGTCGCGCGGGTGCAAGCCCACCGTCGGCTCGTCGAGAACGAACATTGCCCCGTTGAGCGTCGCCCCGAGCGCACTGGTCAAGGCCACCCGCTGGGTTTCGCCCCCCGAGAGCGTTCGAGACGTCCGATCGAGCGAAAGGTAGCCGAGGCCGACGTCATGCAACGCACGAAGTCGGCCAATCGCCTCCCGCCAAAGCAGGCCGGCGCCAGTATCACCTCGAAACCGGGCCTCTTGCTTTTCGAGAAATGAAAGCGCTTTCGAGGACGGGAGCCCGTAGAGCTCCGGCAGGCTCAGTCCATCGATATGCCACGCCAGCGCTTCGGGTCTGAGGCGCGTGCCGTGGCAGTCGCTGCACGTTTCATATTTTCGATAGCGAGACAGGAAGACGCGAACGTGCATCTTGTAGGCGCGTGATTCCATCCACTTGAACCAGCTACGGATCCCCCACCAACCCTTGGGGTAGCCGACCTCGTCGCCTTCGATGAGCCAGTCGAGCTGCTCAGGCGTCCAATTGCGCAGCGGTTTACCGAGCGGAATGCCAGCCTTCTTCGCGTTCTTCTTGAGCTCGCGGCGTTCCCAGGTCGTTGCCTTGCCCTGCCAGGCACGAATCGCACCTTCATCGGGAGACAAGTCGTAGTCCGGAATCACGCGGTCGAGGTCGATCTCGATGGTGCGTCCGAAGCCGCGGCAGGTTTCGCACGCGCCGATGGGGCTGTTGAAGCTGAAGAGCCCCGGCGTCGCGCGTCGGAAGGAGCGGTCGCAGCGGGGGCAGTGCAGCCCTTCGGAGAACCCGAGATTCGTCCCCTCGGCGGTCCAGACGGTGGCGCGGCCGGCGCCTCTGCGCATCGCGTCCTCCAGGGCTTCGACGAGCCGGGCCTGGTCTCTTGGGCGCGCCACGGTTCGGTCCGCGATGACGTCGAGGTGCGTGCTTCGACCGTTCGTCACCTCGCTCGGCCGAAGGGTCTCGAGGTCGCGAACCTCGCCCCCGACACGAACGCGTCGATAACCGTCACGGAGCAAGCCTTCGCGAACGCCAATGAAGTGCTCTGCGTCGGCGACCGCGACGGGATAGGTCACCAAGATCTTCTCGCCTGGCACCTCGCTCATCACGCTCTGAGCGGCACGCGTCGGCGCATCCCGGTGAACCAGTGCCCCGCAACCCGGGCAATGAAGCTCGGCCGCATGCGCCCAGAGATGCTTCGCGTAGTCGGCGATTTCGGTCATCGTGCCGACGGTCGAGCGACTCGTCCGCACAGGCGCCTGACGATCGACGGCGATTCCGACCGGGACGGGATCGAGCTCGTCGACCGGCGGCCGCGAGAGCCGCTCGAGAAACTGCCGCGCGTAGGCACTGAAGCTCTCGACGTATCGGCGCTGGCCCTCGGCATAGAGGGTCTTGAAGGCGAGTGAGGACTTACCGGACCCGGAAGGCCCCACAATCGCAACATAGGTGCCGGGCTCGATGTCGAGGTCGATCGACCGGAGGTTGTTGGTCCGCGCGCCGCGTAGCTTGGTGGGCCGCATGACCTAGCGCCGCCCCCAACGTCTTCTCAGCATCCAGGTCGCGCCGAGCAGCAGCACTGTCAGCGCGATGAACCAGGGCTTCGAAAGCGGCTGCTTCGACGTCAGTCCGGCGGCACGGCGCATGTTGGATGCAAGCTCGAAGAGCGGCGGCACGTCTTGCATGCCGAGGAACATTCGGCCGCCTGTCTCATTCGCCAGCGCTTCGAGCTCTGCGGGCCTCGCTTCGAGGTCTGCAAGCTCATCCCCGCTCTGCTCGACGACGAACACTTCGCGCGCCACGTCCTCGTTCTCGACCGAGGCGACGATTTCATATGCGCCTGGCTCGGTGGGTGCGCGGACCGTGGCCTGAATCTGGCCGTCTTCATCGGTGTCGACGACCGCAATGGCTTCATCCTGGACCGCCGGCTGAAACTGCAGCTCGACGCGGGCCTTCTCCATCGGCCGATAGCTCTTGTCACGGAGCTTTCCGGAAATCACGAGCTCGCTGCCAATCCCGTAGCGTTCCCTGTCGGTCGAGATCCGCGCCGGCTCGAGAAGCGGGTCGTGGGTTAACCAGCGAATCATCCGATCCCAGAAAAGCTCGTATTCGTCGGAGCCAACCGCGCTATCGTCCCCCGCAAAGCGCCACCGCCAGGTCGAATCGCTGGTCAATGCCGCAACTCGCCCCCTACCCGACTCGCCCACCACGAGAATCGGAAGCCGGGCGCCTCCCTGGATCCGCGCCCGCGGGTGCTCGAGCAGGACCTGAGCCCCCTCTTTGACCGCGCTCACCATGTTGGCCCCGTACAAGGCGGGGAGCGCTCTCCAGGTCTGCCTGGTGAGGCCTGGGTCGGGACCGAGTGCGACGATGGGATGGCGTGCGAGCGCCTTGCTGACCTCGGCCCGGTAGCTGCCCTTGAGCGCGCCAGGCGCTCCGAGCTTGACTGGCAAGATCTGTTCGATGGCCGTGCCGGTGTAGCGCCCTTCGGCGAAGGAGCGATCTCCACCGATCATCACGAACGAGCCACCCCGCTGCACATACTCTTTGATGCGAGGCAAGTAAGTCTGCATCTCGTACGGCGCGTAATCGAAGTTCTGGAAGATGACGACATCAAAGCTGCCGAGATGCTCTCGGAAGAGCTCGTCGGTGGGAAACGGGATCAAGGCCAGCTCGTTGGTCGGCGCAGCGGTCAAATCCGCCGCCGCGCGCAAAATGAAGAACGACACCAGGTCGACCGAGCTGTCTCGCTTCAGGAAGTCTCGCAGGAATCGAACGTCCCAAGTCGGACGCCCGGCAACCAGCAGTGCGCGCAGGCGCTCTCGGCCAACCCTTAGCAGTGCCGCCCGATCGTTGTTTTGGGGCACCTCGTCGTTTGCGGCCACTGGAATCAGGAGTCGGTAAAGGGAGCGTCCAGTGCGCTGTGGGGTCACCTCGAAAGCCAAGGCGCCGCGGCCACTTGCATCGAGTGTCGCGACGGCCTCCTGTTCGAGCCGGCTTTCGTGCCAGAGTTGGACGCGAAGCTCGGCAGTCTGCAAGTCACCCACCGCGCGGACATTGACGCGAATGATTGCAGGCACGCCGACGTATGCGGTCGTGTCGGCCTGAAGCGACACGATGGCTTGGTCGTCGAGGGGGTCGTCGCCGCCGACGACGATACTGTGAATCACCGGCGCGTTTGGACCGAGCGCGACCGTCTCCGCGCGAAAGCTGGGGTCGGCGCCATCGGTGATCAGGACGAGAGAGCCGAGCTCTCGTTCCGCACCCTTTCCAAGAACGTAGCTGAGCGCGTTGCGGATCTTGGTCTCATCGTCGGAAGGCTCATAGCTTTGCGCAAGCCCATTCCAAGCCGTGGCGCGCACAGTCGCGCCGAAGAGATAGACCACTGGACTGATCCGATCGTCCTTCTGCCACTCGCCGATCAGCGCCTGCGCAGCGTCGCTCCGGGCACCATGTGAGCCGGAGAGCGTCATGCTTCGCGAGTTGTCGAGGACGATGGCCGTGCTCCCCGCTACATCCTCAAAGGTCTCGCGGACTAGTGTGACCTGCAGGGCAAGCAGATAGACCGACAATATGCCTAGCCCGCCGAGGGCAGCCAGGGTGAATCGACGCTTTCGGTCGCTCTCGCCGCGAATGGACCTGAGCTCGACGAGCCAGAGCACCAAGAGGGCGAGCCCCAGTACCCAGGCTGTCGTGTTGCCTCCCCAGATCCCGAGTTGCCACTGCCAATCCTCCACGGGCAACCCTCAGAGGCCTGAGCCCCGACGACGCATGATGAACGGGGCATGGACCTGGTCGTCTTTGTAGTCGGTGCAGAGCGCGTACATGAGCAAGTTCACCCCGAGACGGATGGCCTGTTCGCGCTGTCGCTCGCCACCGGGAACGACGGCCTGGCTCCATGCGCCAAGCTTGTCGCGCTGAAGCGCTCCGCCGAGGTCATGCCGCGAGTAAACGATGGCGATGCGATCCCCGTACGTGATTCCTTCGAGAAACGCCGGACCTTGAACCCGCCCGACCGGCCTTTCGAGGAGATAGAACGATCGGTAGATCGTGTGTTCCGCCGGAATCGGTTTCAAGGGAAGTGCCGGGAAGGCGCGAAGAAGCTCTCGGCGAACGGCACGATCGAATGCCTCGCCCCCGGCGGTGGCATCGTCGATCAAAATGAACCCGCCCCGATGGATGTACTTGCGAAGCCCTTCGATGGATTCTTCGCTCAGCGGAGGAAATTCATCCCGACCGCGCCAGTATAGGAAGGGGCTTCGAAACAGAGATGGCTTGTCCAGCGTGGTCCGACCAGGCTCGAGAATCGGCTCGACGCTCGACCGCTTGCGCACCTCCCAGGCGAGGCGCTCGGTCACGCTCAGGGCGTCGGCGGGGCCCTTGCCGAGGTCGAGAGATACGATTTCTACGCCGGCCTCATCACCGAACGCAGCCGCGCGCGGCGTAGGCGACACTGAAAGGCAGGCCAGTACCAAGACAAGGCGACCCGAACGCACCCCCAAGATGGCCCGCATGTGCACAGGAGTACCAACCGTGCGTCAAAGCGCAAGCCGGGTTGACGCAGGCACGGTTCGCGACGAGAGTGGCGCCGTGGCGAAGGGCTCAGCTTGCGCGTGCGCCGCGATCGCGCTGCTCGCATTCGGATGCGGTTGCCAAAGCAAGAGCGAAACGACCGAAGCGACGCCCCGCTCGGCAGCTTCCGACCACTCGAGCCCCGCTTCGCTCTCGAGAACGCGGCCGCTGATGAGCACGGTGTTCCGCATCCAGGTGGACTCGCCCCCAGACAACGCCGAGAACGCGATCCGTCAGGCGTTTGAAGAAATTGAGCGACTGGAGACCGTTCTGTCCGAATGGCGTGACGATAGCGACATCTCCAAGGTGAACAGCTTCGCTGGGAAGAAGCCGGTCAGGGTCGGCGCCGATGCGTTGCGCGTCGTCGACGCAGGCATGGATGTGTCGATCTGGTCGCGCGGCGCGTTTGATCTTTCTTGGGCCGCGCTCTGGGGCCTCTACGATTTCCGTCCCGACTCGATCAAGATTCCAACTCTCGAAGAGATCAAGCCACGCATCGCGTTGATCGACTATCGCAAGGTCCGTGTCGACAAGAAGTACCAAACGGTGTTTCTGAAGAAGCGCGGAATGGCGATCGGAACAGGTGGCATCGCAAAGGGCTACGCGCTCGATCAAGCCGGGGCGGTTCTTCGTGGAGCCGGCGTCGACAGCTACATGATTTTTGGAGGAGGCCAGGTGCAAGTGCATGGCGAGCGAGATGGGCGCCCCTGGCGCGTCGGCATTCAGCACCCGAGAGATCCGAGCAGCTATTTCGCGGCCTTAGAGTCTACCGGCGCCTCGTTTTCGACCTCGGGCGACTACGAGCACGCTGTGTTCGACGGCGCCGGCAAACGCTGGCACCACATCATCGACCCGAAAACGGGTCGGCCCGCCGACAAGTCCCTCTCGGTGACGATCATGACGTCGGAGGGCATCTATGCCGATGCCCTGAGCACCGCAGCCTTCGTTCTCGGGCCTGAGAAGGCGCTGAGAATGCTCAGCCGGATCGCCTATCCCGCCGAAGCGGTGATCGTCGGCGCCGACTGCAAGGTATACATGACACCGAAAGCGAAGAAGCGGATTCGGATGAACGTGGAGTTGGTCGACGGCCAGCTACCGAGCTGCAAGCCCTAGCCGCACTCGTCGATGGGCTCGCCGCTCTCGGGCGGTCGGCAGTCGTCGAAACACCAGGAGATAGGGCACCGCCTCGCATGAACAGCGCGCCGCGAGCACCTCGATCGGGTGGCGCCGGGGCCAGAGCTTTCCGGCGGCAACCTAGTCGTTCACCGAACGGGCGCAGGCCGATCCCAGAAGCCTTGCGAAACTGCGGCGCGCCGATCCGAGCACGAGATCCGCAGCCTCTTCCAGAACCTCCGCACCCAGACGGGCCTCGGCGGACGCAGCGGCGCCACGGATGACGATCCGGAGGTCGGGGCGGGCATCACTCTCGTCGCTGAGGCGAGTCGCTCCGGTTTCGACCAGGGCGTCCGCGAAGCGACGGCTCGCCAGCCCATCTGCGGTATCGACGACCGAGACGACCCGGTTTCCCACGCGCACAAGCCTCGGCGTCCGAAGCGGTGGATCGCGGAGCTCATCGATGACGTGAAGTGAACGTTTCAACCTCGCTCGACCTCGAGCCCGTCGGCTTCCCAGTGAAGAAAGCCGCCGGCGAGGAACCCGACCTGGACCCCGTCTGCTTGAAGTTTCTCACCCCAGTCCTTGGCCTCTTCACTTCGTCCGTAGAGCACTCGAACGCGGCCGTCGAAGGGCTGCAGCTCTTGGACCCGGCTTGCCAGCTCACCCGCGGGAATGTGAAGCGCAGTGGGAATTCGGTAGCGGCCGTACGACGCCGCGTCGCGGATATCGACGGGAACCGCCTTGCCCTGCGCGATCCACGCGGCCAGCTCGTCGGGGCGGACCTCTGCGGCCGAGCGAGGCATCACCGGCTCGAGCAGGCGGAGCAAACCGGCCTTGTCGAGCACGCCGACGTGCTGTTGCGCCACCCTGCCCTGGGCGATGACCAGCAGCATGGGGATCGACTGGGCACGGAAGGTCTGCGCGACCATGGGGTTGTTGTCGACGTCGACCTTGACGACCTTGATCTTCCCGACGAGCTCAGTCGCGACTTGCTCGACGATCGGCGAGAGCTGCTTGCAGGGCTGACACCAATCCGCGTAAAGGTCCACGAGTACTGGAAGATCCGAGCGAAGCACCTCGGCTTCAAAAGTTGCGTCTGTGACCGACTGAACTGCCATTTCAGATTCCCCTGTCTTCGATGTTAGATTCTGTCACGATCGCGACGCCTGCGCTCGTCCCTAGCCGATTGGCACCTGCCGCAATCATTCTTTCCGCGCTTGCTGCGTTGCGTATGCCGCCGGATGCCTTCACCCCGAAATCGGGTCCTACCGCCCGACGGAGCAGCCTCACGTCATCCTCGGTGGCTCCTCCGCTCGAGAAGCCGGTTGAAGTCTTGACGAATGCCGCCCCGGCGCTCCGAATCCACTGGGCGCCCCGGCGCTTTTCCGCGTCGCTGAGTAGGCAGGTTTCGAGGATGACCTTGACCGCTGCGCCGTCGGCCGCGTCGACCACCCTCCGAATCTCGTCGATGAAGCGCTGCTCCTGGCCTTCTTTGAGGGCAGAGATCGCACAGACCATGTCGATTTCCGAAGCCCCATCCAGCAGAGCTTGGGTGGTTTCTGCGGCCTTCGCGGCTGGGCTGCTCGCTCCTAGGGGGAATGACACGGTAGCAGCAATAGGGACCTGGCGGTCCGCCAGCAGTGCGGTACAAAGCGCCACGTGGGACGAATTGACACAGACGGTTGCGAAGCTGTACCGAACAGCTTCACGGCAGAGCTGCACGAAATCGGGCCCGATCGCATCGGGTCGCAGGAGTGTGTGATCGATGAATGCAGCCAGATCCCGACGCATTGGCCGGTTTCTCATAGCAAACATTGGCGAAGGCGAGCAACCGCACACCACTACGAGCCTGGGGGGCTTCTCGACTGATGGACGTTACTTGCGAGCGCTGCAGCACCGAATACGAATTTGACGAAACGCTGCTTTCCGGGCGTGGAACCAGCGTGAAATGCACTAACTGCGGGCACGTCTTCAAGGTGTACCCAACAGCGGAGGCCGATGCGGACCGCACGACCAGTGTTTGGCGCCTCAAATTGGAAGACGACTCGATCGACATGATCGACTCGCTTCGCGAGCTTCAGCGGCGGATCAGCTCTGGCGAGCTGACGCCCGCGAACGAGATCGCGCGGGGCGACGAGAACTGGAAACCGCTAGGCTTGATTCCCGAGCTGGAGACCTTCTTCAAGGCGGCAGGCGTACAGCTCCCTTCGACGAGGGTCCCCTCATCGGTTCCTCCCGGGACTGAAACGCCAGGCTCCGAACAGTCAGCCCAACCCTCGAAGGACTCGAGCCTGCCTCCGGGGCGGCGGCTAAGGCAGCCGACCTTGCTTGGCGTGATGCCAAGAGAAAGGATGATTCCGCTCGGATCGGCTGAGTTAGGCGTCGGAGCCGAGGCAGAGCCAGTGACAGTGCCAGAGGCTGTGAGAGCGCCAGAGCCGGAGGCGTGGGGAGACGATGTCGACGATGCGGCGGGGCGCCTCGCCGATGCGGCTGCGGATACGGCCCGGCCGATGGTCCATTCGTCGGCGCCGCCGCGTGCGACGGAGATCGAGGAGGCCGAGTTCGAGGAGCGGATGCCTTCTGGGAGGCAACCGAGCACGCCGCCGCCAGCTTACTATGACGACGATGACGACATTCCTGGCTTGCCTAAGCGTGGTGGGTCGCCGTTGCGTTGGCTCATGCTCATCGTGATCGTGGGCGGGGTCGCCCTGGTGATTGCGCAGTGGGAACGTGTGGCTCAGCTGCTCGGTATCGGTGCAGATACTGCGCTCATCGCAGCGAGCGTCGAAGAGGGCGACGCGAGCTTGTCCGAAGGTCACCCGACAGCGTACGCGAATGCGATTCAAGCCTATGACCTTGCGGTCGCGGCCGGTGGCGATCGCGACCCGGAGATTCTGTCCAGGCTTTCCCGCGCCTATGCCCTCGCAGCACAGGCGCAGGTCGACGCTGGGGCAACGGGCGAGAGCATCGACGCCCTTACGACCGCAGCGATGACGACCGCTCAGCGCGCCCGCCAGATGGAGCCAAGCGATTTGGAAGCGATGCTCTCCGAAGCTGACGCGCTTCGCTTGTCCGGCGATCATGCCGAGTCGCGTCGCGTGCTGGAAAACGTTCGGTCGATGTCATTCAGTCGCACCGCGGAGTTCTTCCGGATCGACGCGCGTCTGACCGCTGCCGAGTCGGACAATCGCTTGGAACGGGGACTCAGAAGCGCCAAACAGGCCGTCGAGCTCTCGCCCGACGGCGTTCCCTACCTCTTGTTGCTGGCGCGGGCGCAGCACGCCGCGGGTGAGGATTCGGAAGCGACGAAGCCCCTGGAGAGGATTTTGCTCGACCATCCGGACCATCCGGTTGCAGCGAAGCTGCTTGCCGAGCTGCGGGCGTCGGAGCCCCTCGCCGATGCTGGCGTCGTAGCGGACGCCGGCGTCGTAGCGGACGCTGGCATTGTGGTGAACGCTGAGGCAGCGGCAGGGGCAGCGGTGGGGAGCGCGACGGAGGCCGTGGCAGGGGCCGCACAGGCGAGTGAGACGGGGTCCGGGCAAGGGACCGAGGCTCCGAACGCGACCGAGCCCGCGTCGCCGGCTCCACCTACGGAACGAATCGCTCCGGCCAAACGCCGCGAGGACGACTATGAGCGCCTCGCGCAGGCTGCCGGGAGTGACGCGTTTGTCGATGGGCGGCCGCCGGTGCGGGACTACGACTGGTACATGACACAGGGTCGCGCCGAGCTGGCGGCGGAAAACTATTCCCGCGCCCGCGCCTACTTCGATAGTGCCTTGGAAGCGCGCCCCGGCTCTGCCGAGGCGATGGATGGCCTCGGCAAGGTCTTGACCGGCATGGAGGACTACGACTCGGCGGCCCGTTATTTCAGAGTTGCGGGGCAACGGGGTCATCCGGACGGCTACTTCAATCTCGGGAGAACCTGCGAGCGTCTTGGACGAAACGAAGAAGCGGTCTCGGCGTACTACACGTACGTGAAACGGCGTCCGTCTGGCACCCATGCCTCGGTCGCCATCGCAGCCATCAAGCGATTGGAACCCCGCGCGAAGCTTCCCCCGGAGCTCGAGCCGGGCCGAGAGCCACAGCCCGCGCCTGTCGCGAATCCGGAGCCACCCCCATCGGACGGGCCAACGCAGGAGCCGGGAACGACAAGACCATGAAGCACAGCACGCGTCCTATGGCGCTCATCATCACAGTCCTGGCATCGCTGACCGCGGCGTCGTGTAGCAAGGAATCACGAGAGTCGGACGAACCGGTGGTTCGGGAGCTTCGGCTCTTACAGCCCTTTCCCGACGGCGCCGAGCACGATCCCTTCGGTCCACCGCGCCCGACGCTGCACGACGTGCTCGAGCGGATTTGGGAAGCGACCGGCGACGAGAG
Organism: uncultured delta proteobacterium; assembly: GCA_963699755.1. Lineage (GTDB taxonomy): Bacteria > Myxococcota_A > Polyangia > Polyangiales > Houyiibacteriaceae > SG8-38. Next base: position 114,232 of record CAVOVB010000004.1, on the reverse strand, counting down.
GGTCAAGGGCCTATTCCTACGGGTTGGAGCGCTGCAGGGTGCGTGGGGGAGCGTCGAAGACCTCGTCGAGGCACTCGCGGAGTTCCAGGCGGATAACCGGCCCGTCCACTGTCATTTCGAGTCTGCGGACAATGTTGGCTATCTCTTGCTGAGCTCGAGTTGCGACCGCATCAGTATGTCGCCCGCCGGTACGCTGGATTTGATCGGGCCGGCAGCCGTCATGATCTACGCTCGCTCGCTGCTGCAGAAGGTCGGGGTCGAAGCCGAAATCATCCATATGGGGCGCTACAAGGGCGCTGGGGACATGTTCATCCGAAACGACATGCCCCCGGAGGCCAAGCAGTCGATGGATGCGATTCTCGATGACCTGCAAGGCGCTTTGCTCGAGGCCACCAAGTCCCGAACCGCGGGAGACTTGAAGCGGGCCAGCATGCTGATCGACGAAGGCCCCTACGGATCGGCAGAGGCTCTGAAAGCGGGACTGATCGATTCGGTCAGCTTCCTCCGGGAGTCGCGCGAGGAGATCAAGAAGGCCGCCCAGGTGGAGACCATTCGACACACTCGGATGCTGCCCAAACAAGAGCCGCTCACCTTGGGGCAGTTCCTGGGCTTGCTCAGCGGCGAGAGTGAGAAGCCCAAGAGCACCGGCGATCGGGTCGCGTTGGTCTTCGTGAATGGCAGCATCAGCGATGGCGAATCGGATTCGAGGGGAGATGCCGTCTCAGGCCCATTCGTGAGGGCGATGGAGAGACTCGAAAACGACGAACATGTAAAAGCGGTCGTGATGCGGATCAACTCGCCGGGAGGTTCGGCGCTTGCTAGCGATCGCATGTGGGAAGCGGCACGCAATCTGGGCGAAAAGAAGCCCTTGATCGCGAGCGTCGGAGACATGGCCGCGAGCGGTGGATACTACATCGCGTCCGCGGCGAGGGAGATCCTTGCTCACCCCAATAGCCTGGTGGGCTCGATCGGTGTCGTCGGGGGCAAGTTCAACTTCGCCGCGCTCGCCGAGGACATCGGCGTCAATACGTTCATCTTGCAGCGCGGGAAGCGCGCGGCCTGGTCCACGCCGGTGCGAGGATTGAACGCTAGCGAGCGCGAAGCCTTCGAATCGCTGCTTCGCGACACCTATGATCGCTTCATCAATCGTGTGGCCACGGGTCGCCAAATGGAGCGTGAAGCGGTTCTGGCCGCCGCGGAAGGCCGCGTGATGACCGGCCAGGACGGCAAGGAGCTCGGCCTCATCGACGAGATGGCAGGGCTCAGTGAAGCGCTCGAAAAAGCCCGTGCCGCCGGGGGGCTCGGCCCTGAGGCACCGGTCGAGCTCTGGCCCGCACCCAAGGGCATTTTTGACGCGATCAATGAGCTCTTGAGCGGAAATGGAGAAGACGAAGCGCGCGCGATGCAACGCCGCTGGCTTCGCCAGCACCCCTTGGCTGCGTCACTTCCGGCCGAGGCCTGGGCACAGACTTTGCGCATCCTCGCTGAAGAGCAAGTCGCACTGGTGCCGCCGTACCTCTTTGCGCTTCGCTAGAGCGCGCAGTACGGCCAGGTGTCTTGACCGGGAAGGCAGCTGCTGTCGAGATTGTCCGCCAAACAGTTATTCAGGCAACCTTCGCAGAGCGTGACGGGCCATACAAACGGTGCGGACCGCTGGCTGAAGCCGCCGCGGGTGGTCCCGCCGGCCCGAATGTCGAGCAAGATAGAGCTCACGCCGAGGCCCACGACAGCCCCCTGGTAGTCCCCGGGAATCCCCGTCGCAAACGCTACTTCGCGGGACGGATCGCTTCCCGGTTCGATCGGAGGAAGCACCGCGCTCGTATTGACTCGGTACGGGTTCGCCAAACCGCCGAGGTCCGCCTTCGATCCGTCTGGGAGCAGCAGGGTGATGTCATAGTTGTCGACTTGAAGATTGTTTTGCTGGCCTTGGAATTCAAGCGCGGTAACCACCAGATAACTCTCGAGCGCGAGAGCGATGGAGTAGTCCGGGGTTTCGCCGCTTGGGGTACGATAGCTGATGTCCCAGATACCACCCAGGAGTCGCTCTTCTTGGTCGGCGGTTACAAAACAACTGTCGTTCGGCAGTAGATTTGCGGTGATCTGCAACCCGTTGTCAGGGAAGCGGTTGCACCCAGCAACGGTCACCGCCAGCACCATAGCCATGAGGATGATTCGACTCATAAGTCCCCTCCAAAGGGTGCCCCTATGGTACCGACCCTGGGTCTACGCCGGCAAATTTCCGGTACTCAGGATTGCGCCAGTGCGCTCCGAACCTCATCGAGGCCGAGAAGCGCGATTTCGGTTTCGCCTGGAAGCCGCGGAATTACGAAGTGAATTCTCTCGCCGCGGCGTTTCTTGTCTGCGCCGATGAACCCAAGCGCACGGCTGTTCAGTCGTTGATCGAGATCGGTGGGCAGTCCCAGTTTTTCGAGAAGTCGTGTGAGGCGCTCGGTTTCCGCCCGGCGCCCTCGCCCGAGCCCTGCCGCAATTCGCGTGGCGGCGATCATCCCGAGTGCGACCCCCTCCCCGTGTCGGATCCTGCGGTATTCGCCCTCAGCTTCGAGCGCATGGCCGACCGTGTGGCCCAAATTCAAGAGCATCCGGCGGCCCGACTCCTGCTCGTCTTCATGAACGATGCGCGACTTGAGCAAGATCGACATCCGCACCGCGCGAATCGTCGCATCCGCATCGCCGGCCACGAGTGCCTCGGCGTCACGTTCGAGCATTGCGACCGACTCTTCGGAGTCGAGCCAGGCGCTCTTCACCGCCTCCGCCAAGCCTGCGATTCGCTCTTCCCGCGGAAGCGTGGAAAGCGTCTCCACGTCGCAGAGAACGAACTTCGGTTGGTAGAATGTGCCGACCAGATTCTTGCCGCGAGGTCGGTTGAACCCGGTCTTGCCTCCCACCGAGCTGTCGACCATGGCGAGCAAGGTCGTCGGAATCTGCCCGAGGCTCACGCCACGCAACAGGGTCGACGCCGCGAAGCCTGCTAAGTCCCCGATGACGCCGCCGCCCAAGCCGATGATGATCGCGCGCCGGTCGACTTCCGCTTCGAGGGCCCTGTCCCAGACCCGCTCGACGCTAGCGATGTTTTTGTGGGCTTCGCTCCCAGGAAGCTTCACCTCGATGGGAGGCTTCGAGGCCAGAGTGAGATCGCGGACGGCGTCTTGAGGCCAGGGACGGTCCTCGTCTCCATCGAAAACCAGTATGGCGTCGCCGTCGGCGTGCTGGTTTGCGCGAATCCCTACCCGATGGCGTGCGCCACGGCCGACCTCGACTCGATACGTCCGCAGGCCCAGAGGCACCACGATTGGCGCCAGATTGCGCACGCTCACAATCTCCGCGGCGATCTCTTCGGGTTCGAGCGTGCTCGTGTCGATGACCGCGTGGGCTTCCGCGTAGGCGGCAGCCCTGGCCTCGACGATCCGCTGCAGGTCTCGCCGGGGGTCTCGAGCGAGCAGCGGCCTCCCGTGGCCCGCCCCAACCCGAGCTGCCAGCACGTCGGGGGCTGCGGTCAGCGTAATCAGAATCCCCTCGCGGAGAAGCATCTGGCGGGTCTCGTTATCGACGATGGTACCCCCACCGAGGGACACCACAGCGACATCGGAAGGCAGTGTCCTCAGGGCTTCTTTTTCGAGGGCACGAAATGCAACCTCCCCTCGCTCCGAGAAGATCTCGGAAACCGAACGCCCAGCCAACTCCTCGACTCTGTCATCCAAATCGAGGGAGTGGGTGCCCAGCTGCCTGGCGACAGAGGCTGCCACAGTCGACTTCCCAGCTCCCATGGGGCCTGACAGGTACACGCGCATCTTCGGAAGCATACGAGCCCCCCTGCCTTCAGTCACGGGCTTCAACCAGGCCCCGGAACCGGTGCCCGTCCGAAGACTATTCCGGCAGCGCGAGCGCCCTGTTCACGATCCTCGGGGTGAGGAAGATGAGGAGCTCGTTCCGGTCCTCGCGGAAACGACGGCGCTTGAAGAAGACGCCGAGAACCGGGATATCGCCAAAGAACGGCACTTGGTCGACGTTTCGGCCGGTGTTTCGCGTGTAGATGCCGCCGATGACGGCGGTATCACCATCGTCGACGAGCAGCTGTGTAGTGGCCTCTCGTTCTAGAATCGTCGGTTGTCCGTTCGCGCCTGTTCGGCCGAAGTCTGGCTCGTTGCGCGTGATCTTCACATCCATGGCTACGGAGCCATCACTCGTCACATGCGGCGTGACGTTCAGCTCGAGCTTGGCTTCCTGGAATGCGGTGTTGACGCCCTGTGCGCTTACCTGTGAGAAGGGGATCAACGTACCTTGCGAAATCGACGCCTCGTTGTTGTCCAAGGTCAAGATCCGAGGCGAGCTGATGATGCGAACGGAGCCAGCCGCTTCCGCAGCGCTCAAACGAACGTTGAGATTCACTGCGCCGCTGAGGCTCCCCAGCGTCAGACCCAGCGCACCACCTGCGCCGCTTCCGGTAACAGCCGGCAAGTTCACTGCGAAGTTTGGATTGGTCAAGCTGGGGTTGAACGGAGACAGGCCGTTCGAAGGTCCGTCCTGCTGAGGCACACCGCCCGCGATGCCGATGTCAGACGGGAACCGAAGGCCGGTGGGGTTGCCCGTGGCGCTGCTCATGACCGCGTTGCCGCCCCATTGAATACCGATGTCTCGTGAGTAGCTGCTGCTGGCTTCGACGATTCGCGATTCGATGAGTACCTGCGGCGTCTGAGTGTCGAGGCTCCGTACGAGATCTTCGACGTCGTCGAGTTGGCCGACGATGTCACGGACGATCAGCATGTTTGTACGGGTGTCGACCGAGACCGAGCCACGATCGGTCAGCAGCTCGCGAACCCGGGGTTGCAGGTTGTTTGCCGTCGCGTAGCTCACCGGTACCAACCGGGTCTCGAGCGGAGCGAGTTGTTGTTGCTGCTTCTGACGAGCGATGGCGGCCTCCCGCTCTTGCTCGAGTTGAGCGAGCGGCGCAACGCGCAGCAGGTTGCCCTGCCGCACCATACCCAGAGCCTTGGCTTGCAGGACGACGTCGAGCGCTTGATCCCAGGGGACGTCGCGCATCCGAATGGTGACCGTGCCACCGACATTGTCTGCGGTGACGACGTTCACGCCGCCCACCTCAGAGAGCAGGCGCAGAATGTTGTGGATGTCGGCGTCTTTGAAGTCCAGATCGATCCGACGACCCGAGTACCGCCGTGCGGCCTTTCCGCCCGCCTGCATCGGCATCTTGCTGAGAAAGCCAGCGACCTCCGGCCCGTCCACTTCGGCGGCGTAGTCCTTCTCCCTGGCGAGGGTTCGCGTATGTGGCCTAGTATCGGCGCTCGTCGGCGAGAACATCCAAACGATTCGATCCCCGGAGCGAATGGCCGTGCCCGCGGACCCTTCAGACCCATGAACCTCGATCACCGCGCGATCGCCTTTTTGCTCCAGCTCGATCGAGTCGATCAGCGAGCCCCGTGGTGCTTCGATGCGTCTCTTTGCGCCGGAGTCGACGCGTGCACCAAGCACCTCGAGTCGGGGCGGAGCGCCCGCGCGTGTGGACACGCGAAACTCCGCAGCACCGCTAAGCGAGATTACGACGCGATCGCGACCGTCCTTTTGCTCCAGGTGGATACCCTCGACACTGGGCCCGTTCGGGGTCCCATGCATCTTGGTCTTTGCTGGGGTAGCCGCTTCCTCACGACGGAGCTTGACCGTGATGCCGTTCTCCGTTGCGCGCGCGTGGTAAGTCGCCTTCCCCGTGAGCGTCAGCTCGATGCGAGCGCCCCTCGCCGTGTTGCTAGCGACCGTACGCGCAACCAGCGAGTTGCTCCCGGTGGTTTGGATTCCGCCAGACGGTAGGGCAGCGTCCTCGACGTCGATGATGATGAGTCGACCATCATCTCGAGTGCGAACCGCATACTTCGGATCGTTGAACGCACCGTCGATGGAGACCTGAGCCTCGTCACGCGCGCCGTTGACACGGACACCGTCGATTTTTGGCCCTGCCGCCTGGGCCATGTCGACCCATGCGAAAGTTGCTGCCACGGCGATTGCAAGACCCCAATGAATACGCATTCCTGACTCCTCTGCCAGCTCCCGTTAATCATCGAACGGCAGCGTGGGCCGGCGCAAGAAAACGACGGAATATCTGCGCAAAGGGCTTCAGAAGATCAGGGCGTCGTGAACTGTGGTGCTTCGCCAGCTTCATGAAGGGGCATCACGCGCGTCAACGGCGGTTTGTCTGGCGCAGTCGGATCTTCTCGTGTCAGCACGACCGAGCCTGGACGGATTCGATCCACACGCCAGTTCAGTGTGACCGGCATACCCTCTGAACCTCCGGTCTGTACCACTTCGGGGCGACCGATGTAGTCACCAGCACGGATCACGTGTCCGACTTGTGCAGTGTCGGTAAGCATGGCCCGAGGGGTCGCGATGCCCGTCACGATCGCGATCAGTTTCATCTCGTCCAAGCTAGTGCTCGGCAAGAGGACCCGGCGCTGCGCGGGAGCTGCGGCTTGCGCCTTGAACGCCTGCGCATACGAACGGAACGGATCACGATTTTGAACGTCTAGCTCCGAGAAATCTTCGTCGCTATATACGACCGTTGCAGCGTCTAACTCGGACGCCACCTTATCGGCGCGTTCTGAGTCGGACTTGGCAGTGTCTGAATCACTTTCGGCGCCACTGCCCAGCCCTCCCGCATACTCTTCCTCATCCCCCCCGCACCCCACCATGGCGACGGTGGCGACGAAAAGCAGGCACGCGAAAACTCGAATCTTGGAGCTCATGGCAGGCTACTTCTTCCCTTCGGCTGGCGGACGCCGGTAGGTAGTGGCGCGGACATCCACGTCTATCAGCAATTCCCCGGATGGCATCAGCGTGGGCTTCGTCATCTGAATGTTCTCTAGGCTGATTGCCCGGTCCAACTTGCTCACGTTGTAGAAGAACTTCCCCATTTGATGAAATCGACCCGTGAGTGCGAGGACGACCGGGATCTTCGAGTACAGCTCCTGGCGTTGCTCGGGGCGAGGCTCGACCAGGCGAATCGTCAAGCCGCTGAGCTCGGCCACGCGGTTGAGGTCTTGGAGGAAAGAGGCGATCTCGGCATCCTCGGGAAGGACCCGTCGGTTCTGCCGGTCTGCGACCTCTCGGTTGGCGAGCTCCTGGGTGAGCTCGAGATACTGCTTCTCGCGCCGCTGGGCGTCGAGAATCTGCTCCTCGAGCTGCTTTTTCGTCTCCTCAGCACGCTGAACGTCGCTCGAAATGCTGCTGTGGACGAATGTGTAGTACCCGACGGTCAGCAAGGCGAGCACCGCGACGAGGACCAATGCCTTGCCCCAGCCCGGTATGCCAACGAATCGATCTTCGAGACTTGGCATCAGTACCTCACCTTGCACGTAATATCGAAGCCCACCATTGGCAGGCCGGTCGCCGGGTCGCTCGCCGCGCGGGTCCGCTGGAGTGTCACGTCGTCATAGATGTCGCTCAGGGTCAGCCGACGCAAGAACTCGGCAACATCCTCGTTGGAACGCCCCATCCCGGTGATCTTGCAGTCCCGTTCGATTTCCTCGAAGCGGGTAAGCCAGAGCCGGCGCACGTCCCAGGATTCGTTGAATCCGGCGAGCGGGTTTTCTTGGCGCATTCGCTCGAGCTCGGCGGGGTTGATCGTCGGACCCCCGGGGCTACTCAGCACTTTGGAAAGCTCCATGATGGCGCGAGTTGGGCCACGACGCGCGCGCTCCAGGTCTTGAACGACCTTTTCGAGACCTCGGCTCTTTTCGAGCCGCGCTTCGACTTCGGCCAGCCCCTTGGTCTTGCGCTTCAGCTCGTCCCGACGCGCCTCAAGGGTCTTGTTCTCTTGCGCGATCGTTTCCATCTCGCCGCTCTGCGCGAAGTAGAGGACGCCAAGAACGAGCAGCCAGGCGCTAATCGCAGCGGCATAGACGATGCCCCAGGTCCGGAGACTAAGGTCGCCCGCAGGAAGGGCCGAAGGGGCTACGCGCCGAGCGCGCTTCTTTTTGTCCGTCGGTAGCAGGTTGATGCGAATCATGAGTTACGCTCCCGCTCTTTTCGCAGAGCCAGGCCGATGCTGACCACAGCCTGCGACGCTCGGCCCTGAAGCTCTGCGACCGCTTTCTCGTCCACATCGGCTACGCGTGTTGGGTCCAGCGCCTCGACAGGCACCTGAGCCCGCTCTTGTAGGGTATCCAAGAGCGACTGGATGTTGGCCGTACCACCGGATACGCAAATCCGGCTCAGCTCTCGATCGCCGCTCGTGGCCAGATAGAAGTCGAGGGAGCGCTGAATCTCGCCCGCGAGCTGCTCGACGGCCTGATTGACGATCTCTGGGACCTCGCGGGGCACGATTCCGCGCCCTTCCCCTCCGCATTTGTATGACTCGGCCTCGTCCCGACCGATCCCGAGTTGCCGCTGAATCTCCTCGGTAATCGAGTTTCCGCCGTTGGCGATGTCACGGGTAAACGAGGTCGTTCCGTCCGCGAGGATGTTCACCGTCGTGGTTGAAGCGCCGCAGTGTACCAGGACCGTGGTCTCATCTTGCGCGGCCTGTCCGTAGCCCGCTTCGAACACGTTTTGAATCGTGAACGCGTCCAGGTCGACAACCATCGGACGAAGTCGAGCTTCCATCGCCAGGTTCGTGAGATCGGTGATTTCTTCCTTCTTTGCCGCGACGAGCAAGACATCCATCTGCCCGTGGTCGGCGCGCTCGTGGAGCACTTCGTAGTCGACGTGCACCTCGTCGAGGTCAAACGGGATGTGCTGCTCCGCTTCCCAGTTGATCTGCTCGTGGAGCTCGGCAGCCGTCATCAGCGGCATGGAGATCTTCTTGATGATCACGCTGTGGCCACTGGCGCGGAGGGCGACGTTACGCCGCTTGCTGCTCGCGAAAAGCTTCTCGAGCCCTTCGACGACCGCGCCGGAGTTGATGATGTGACCATCCACGATGGTTTCTGCGGGCAGAGGGTGATAGCCGAACCTGGTGATGGTTCGTGTCCCCCGGCGACCCTCTTTGATTTCACAAACTTTTATCGCGCTCGAACCGATGTCGACGCCGATTAAGTTCTTCCCCTCAGACGCCATGTAGGCACGCTACTCCTCCTCGCCGAACACACGTACCCTGTCGGCGAGCCTCAGACCCAAAGCTTCGAGAATCTTTCGTTTTGTGTCCATCCGACATCCAAAACCCTTCTCGACACGATCAATCGTCAACACCGATAGGTTCGCGCGTCGAGCCAACTCAGCTTTGGACATCATGCGCTCGATTCGGATCATGCGAACATTGTTGGGCTTATTGCCGCTTTTCTTATTCGCGTTGGGCTTCGCAGCCCCTTCTCGGTCGCTCGCATCAGAGGGCGAAGCACCCAAGGTATTGGGCTTTTGCATCGCTTTGTTTGCCTCTGGGTCGTAGCTCATCGCCTAACTCACTGAGGAGGAACACACACCGCGCCCTTCCTCGAACAGGCTATGACCGAACCACTCTAGGGTCAAGCAACTTAGGAAAATTTAGCGCTAATTTATGTGTTAATTATGCCTAAATTAGGTAAACCTAGTGAGCGGAACACTGACATCCGCGATCGCCAGGCACTGCTTGTGCTCGACGCGCGAACCCACCGAATGTCAACGAACGAAGGTGTCAGAATTCATGGTCGCAACGCTTGCCGCTGAAGGCAAAAAAACCGAGATGATGGCGTCTAAGTTGCTCTCCCCTCGGACTCGTCAATACTCGCTGGGTCGTGATGAGCTGGAATTGGGCGTGGCGCGCGGTCGCTGTGGTGTTCTTGGTCTTCCTTCTGCACGTGCCTGCACATGCCCAACGAAAGCACACCGTACGGGAAGGTGAGACGCTGAGCCTCATTGCGAATCGATATCGTGTCTCGGCAACGAATCTCGCGGCCGCAAATCGATTGACGAAGACCTCCAACCTTCGCCTAGGCCAGGTTCTCCGGATTCCGCCCAAGGGCGTGGTCTACGTCTATCCGGGGCAGACGCTCACGGGAATCGCGCAACTCAATAAGGTGAGCGTCAAGGCACTCGCCAACGCGAATCGTCTCAAACCCGAGTCCACCCTGCGAGTTGGGCAGCGGCTCGAGCTTCCCGGCTACAGTCAGAGCGCGAAGGAGAGCAAGGCGCGGAAGACGATCATGAACGGATTGGTCACACTTGCCCGTCCAGCCAGTCAGGAGACGCTCCGCGTGCGCCTGTTCGACGTGGGCGGGAAGCCAGACCCAAAGGCACGGAAGCGACTCGGTCGTTTCCTTCGAGACCGGGAAAATGATGAAGAGAAGAGCCCAGACATCCGACTGTTGCGCGTGCTCGCCTATCTCGCAGACCAGTTCAACGGGCGAAGCATCATCGTGGTCAGCGCCTATCGCTCCGAGAAGAGCGACGATGCCGGCTCGAGTCGTCACACGAGCGGGCAAGCGATCGACATTCGAGTCGAAGGTGTCCCGAATGAGGTCCTGCGGGACTATTGCTTGACGCTCAACAAAGTCGGGGTCGGTTACTACCCCCGCAGCAGCTTCGTCCACATCGATGTCCGCTCGAAGGGAGTTTACTGGGTCGATTGGTCACGACCGGGAGAGCCGCCCTTGTACCTTCCCCCGGGGGAGACGCCGGAACAGTACGATGCCGGGGTTTCGAGCGCTATCTCACCTGCGAGCCTCTAGCTCCGCGAATCCGACCCAGCCTTCCCGGGAAGCTCGATTCCGTGCTCCTTGAGTCGGCGGTAGAATGTCCGTCGAGCCATCCCAAGCGCGCGTGCTGCTTTCGCACGATTCCAGCCATGTGTGTTCAACGTGGCGAGAATCTGGTCTCGTTCGGCCTCCTTGAAGTCATCGTAGTTGCCGAGGTCAGTGATTCGGGGTGGCGAAACACGGCCAGCCTCGATGGCGAGCTCTTCGGCTTCGATGCAGTCCGAAGAGGCGAACACGGTTGCGTTGATCAGAAGGTGCTCGAGCTCGCGAACATTCCCGGGGAAGTCGTGGGTACAGAGACGCTGCAGAGCATCACGGCTCAGACGCTTTCTCGGCTCTCCGCGCTCCTTCGCGATGAGCCGGAGGAAGTGATCGCAGAGCAGTGGAATATCCGAGCGCCTTTCGCGAAGCGGCGGCAGAGCGACCTCTACCACCGCCAATCGATAGTAGAGGTCCTCTCGCAGCTTGCCCTCGTCGATCAGCTCGGTGAGCGGACGTTTCGATGCCGTCACGAGTCTGACATCGATTGGCTTCTCCTCGGTGCCGCCAACAGGGCGGATGTGCCGTTCCTGCAGGACCCGGAGCAAGTCGAGCTGCATGCGTGCCGGCATGTCGGCGACTTCATCCATGAACAGTGTGCCGCCATGTGCCTGCTGAAAGACTCCCTCGCGCGCGCGTAGGGCTCCGGTGAACGCCCCGGCCACGTGACCGAAGAGCTCGCTTTCGAGGATCCCTTCGGGAATCGTGCCGCAGTTGAGCGACACGTAGGGCGCATCGGCGCGCACGCTGCCTCGATGAATCGCGCGAGCAACGAGCTCCTTGCCTGTTCCGCTCTCTCCGGTGACCACCACTGGCACTTCGCTGCCAGCTAGCCGGTCGAGTAGCTCGTACACACGCCGCATCCCTTCACTTGCACCGACGAGGCCCCAGCGCTCACCATCGGCTGTTGACGCCTGAAGCGAAGCGATCTCACGACGTGTCCGCTGAAGGGCCTCGGTCTGCCCATGTAGCCGCTGCTCGAGCTGCACGTTGGCCTCCCTTAGTGCCGTATTGGCAAGCTCAAGGTCATGTTTCTGAGTCTCGACGCGCTCGAAGAGATGCGTGGTTTCGATGGCGATGGCAGCCTGATCGGCATAGGCACGAAGCAGGTCGAGGTCTGTGCCAGAAAATCGTCCGCTCGCACTTCGGTGCTCCAAATAGAGAACTCCCCAGATTCGGCCCCGGGACTCGATGGGAAGGCAGGCGACGGACTTGAGCATCAGCTGGTGGACCGACATGTAGTCCTGGACGCGGGCGTCGTGTGTCGCGTCGACCGTGACCACAGGCTCGCCGTCGATGAGCACGGTTTCCGCGATCGATCGGCTGAAGGCCGCGGTATCCTCGCCCAGCAGGCTCTGTGCGACGCGAATGGTCCTCGGTTCGAGAGCCCCCTGCTCATCGACCAACAGGACGAAGCCGCGTTCGGCGCCGCTCAGGGCCACGGCGCCATCGGTGATGAGGGACAGCAGCTTCGAAAGATCCCGTTCGCTCGCGAGCCTTCGCAAATTGGCGAGCAGCGTCGAGAGGTTGCTTCTCGAGGAACTGTGAGCCTGGGTTTTCTCGCGCTTGCACTGCTTTCGTATGGCCTGCCGTTTGGCGTCGCACCAAAAGCCAGCGCGAAGGGGCGGCGGCAACGAAGTGGCCATATCGTCCCACAGCTCGACGGCGCGCAGGGCTGCCTTTCGCATGGCTTCGTCTTCGTTCCGAGCGCGATGGAGCTCGCTTCGGTCGGCCCAGGCCTCCGCGCAAATGCGGGCGACACCTTCCGCTTGCGCGCGCTCCACGATCCGACCGAGCTCAGCCACTGGTTCGTCGATCGATAGCCGCGCGCGGAGGGCCGCAACAGCCAACGCGTGCTGCGGGCTCTCCTCGGCGACCTGGTCGAGCAGCCCGCCCGCCGCTTCGCGGCGCCCGAGCTCGATGCACGCGCGCGCGGCGAGCAGTGGTGTACGGGGGCTTCGGCTCGACGACTGCACCGCCGCGAGCGCGTGGTCCAAAGCTGCCTGCCAGTCGCCGCGCGCAGCTGCCACCCGCGCTCGAACCATGGAGGTCGAGTCATCTGACTGGTCCGCAATCAGCGCGAGGGCCGCGTCTTCGTTTCCACAGTAAGCCTGAAGCTCGGCCCGCATGCGCTGCCCCGGGGCCGCGAGCTCTGGACCCTCGCCGGCCGCCCAGATCAGGCGAAACGCCTCCCCGAGCTCGCCACGGTCCACCCGATCCCATACGGAATCCGATAGCGCATCAAGGCTCACTGAGGCACGGTCTGGCACATCCGCAGTCTAGCGGACTCTCACTACGCGCATAGATCGATAATCACCACGCCCCGATCCGACTCGTCTTTGCGTTCAGGGGGCCTTGAACCCTCTGGCATCGGAATTGGCAGCTGAATCTGAGGAACCTGGCGCTTGGCCTGCTCTTCTTCTTCACGCTGACGGATTTGGTCGATGATGAAGCCTGGAAGCATTTGTTCCTCTACCTTTAACCTAGGTCAAACTACTTGCCGGGCCAATATAATAACGCCTTCTTGCGTGACAACGCTTGTGGCACAACTGGGCTTGCGGTGTCGTCTTTTCCAAAAATACACATGATCTTGGAGACTTGACCCGATGACGACCGACCGGCCTGATCCGCCTGATGCCAGAGATCTGCTTAGCAAATATGAGCTGCAGCCGAAACGGTCGTTTTCTCAGAACTTCCTCATCCAGCCAGGCGCCGTCGCACAAATCGCGGACGCGGCCGTCGCCATGGGCAACGAGATCGTCGAGCTCGGGCCAGGCCTGGGCGCGCTCACCCATGCCCTCCTCGAGCGCGGTGCGAGCGTTCTCGCGGTCGAGCTCGATCGCGACATGGTTCGCGTCCTGCGCGAAGAATTCGAGGGCCGGCAGCGTCTGGACGTCCGACTTGGCGACGCGGCAGAGCTTGATTTGGAAGAATATTCAAAAGCTTGTGGGTCGAAGTTAGTCGTCACGGGAAATCTTCCTTATCAGGCCACCGGCGCGATCATCCGCAGGGTGGTCGGAGCCGCGGCCGTTCTCAAGGGGGCGATCTTGATGGTCCAGCGCGAAGTGCGAGACCGCTTGGTCGCTCCACCGTCGACGAAGGAATACGGCGCCCTGACCGTGTTCGTGGGAGCAGCGTTTGAGGTCGAGACGGTGTGCCGCCTGCGGCCCGGCTCGTTCTATCCAGCACCCAGGGTCGAAAGCGCAGTCATTCGGCTCGTTCCGCGCGAAGCCCCCTTAGCCGAAGAGACCGAGGCGTTTCAGACCGTAGTACGGGCGGCGTTCCGGATGCGCCGCAAGACCTTGCGCAACGCTCTCCGTGCCCTCGGCGACGCCGACCGAGCCTCCGCCGCCCTGCGGGAGGCGGGCATCGATCCGGGAAGGCGCGGCGAAACGCTTTCGATAGAGGAGTTTGCAAGACTCGGGCAGCGCTGGCACTCGGCGGTGTGACTGCCGGCGTGGAGGCATGTATCGTGCGCGGGCATGTTGAGAAGCGCTCTGCCGTGCCTGGCACTGATCCTCACGATCCCCCTGGGCAGCTGTGCACCCAAGAAGGTTGAGAGTCCGCTCGAAAAGGCCCCGCCGTCCGAAATCACCAGGGCGCGCTCACTCGCCTCGAGCGGAGACGTCCGAGGCGCACAAAACGCGTACGAGACTTTCATCATCCAGAATCAAGGGACGACCGAGGCAGACTTGGCACGTCTCGAGCTCGGCGTACTGGGCGCCGACATCGGTCGATGTCAGAGCGCAATCCCTCATTTCGAGCAGGCGCAGCAAAGTGCGGACCGAGCCATCGCTCTCCGCGCATCGCTTCATCTCGGCTCGTGCCAATTGCAGTTGGGTGATCCGGAACGGGCCCTCGAGACCGTCGCGCCGCTGGCAGGTGAGCGCTTCTCCACGGAGGAGCAGGTGCTGCTCTGGGACACTACGGTGATCTCCGCCGAGCAGACGACGAGCGCCGCTCTTGGTTTGCGCGTCCTCGACACGCTCATCGAGCGCGGCGGCCCCCCCGACGACCCGCAGCGCGTCGACGCCGCCATCGAGTTGCTGGTCGAAAAGCTCACTATCGAAGAAGCTACCGCGCTCGTCGACGCGCTTCGGCCGGCTGCCCTTCCCCAAACCTTCGCATCGATGCGAGTGCTCCGCCACGCTCTCGAGACGCAGGATGCGGACCTGGTGGCGCATTGCGCGGCATCATTGCGTGCCAGCGATGCGAGCACCCATCCAGAGCTGATCATTCTGCTCGCGCGCGCCGAGGAATTCCTACATGGCAACCCTTATGTGGTTGGGGCACTGCTTCCGCTGAGTGGGCGCGGACGCGAAGTCGGCCATCAGCTCCTGCAGGGGATGCAGCTCGCTGCGCTCGACGAGGGCGGGCCGGAGCTCGTGGTCGAGGACACTGCCGGCAACGAGGCACAGACGAGCGCAGCGGTCGAGTCGCTGATCGGAAACCAGCGCGTGGTTGCCGTACTCGGTCCGGTCAGCAGCCATACCACCGAGGCGGCAGCGAAGATCACGAGCCGGGCGGGGGTGCCACTGTTGAGCTTCTCCGCGTCCGAAGATGTCACGAGCGCAGGCGAACAGGTGTTTCGATTTCTCTATAGCCCGCGCGACGAATTGGCCGAGTTAGTCGGAAAGGCGCGCACGCGGGGGCTCTCGAGGTTCGTGATCCTATATCCCGACCATGGCTATGGCCGCACAATGGAGCGCCTCTTCGATCAGGAAGTCGCCTCCGCCGGCGGGGTCTACTGCGAGGGGGTCGCGTATCCGCCCGGCACCAAGTCCTTTGCGGATTACGTCCGCACGCTGCTCGAAACGAGCTGCGATGTCGTTCTCCTCGCCGACGTAGCCGATCAAGTCGCGCTGATCGCGCCCACCTTTGCCGCCGAAGGCGCATGGAGCCTTGCCGAGGGTACGCTGCCCGATCACGCCGAGCGCGAAATTCATTTTCTTCTTCCAAGCCCGAGCTGGTCCGCCAAGCTTCTCGATCGCGCGCAGCGCTATCTTCAGGGCGCGTTGGTGGCGCTTCCTTTCTACGAGGCGTCCGAGGCCAGCTTGAACCAGCACTTCAGGGCGGCCTACGAAACGCGATATGGAAAAAGCCCGCAGATGTTCGCGGCGTATGGGTACGACGCCTATCGCCTGGTTTCCACGACGCTGCGACTGGGGAACCAGACTCGGGAGTCGCTGACGAATGCGCTTCGGAACGGCGCTTCTTTGGTTCCAGTGACCTCGGTAGATTCGTTCTCCTCCGATCGGACGCCGGCGCATCCCCCACAGCTGTACTTGGTGCGTGACGGTTTGCTTCAGGTACTCGACTGAGCGTCAGACTCGCAAGAGGAGCCAGCCGCCGAGAATCAACGCAGCCGCGACGATGAAGCCAATCGTCAGCCTCGCCCCACGAGGCCCTCGCGTCGGGAGCTCTGCAGCAACGCCGGTGCCGAGCGCGGACGGAGTCTCTGGAGGGACAGGCGGTATATTGGGCGCATCGCCGATCGACTTCTCGATCTCGTCGACGGGCGCGCTCGCCCAACGTTCGACGTCCGCTTCGAGGCCGAAGGCGGCCAGCATGGCCTCGGCGAGCTCCATGCTGCTTCCGAATCGCTCGAGCTTGTCCTTGCGCAGCCCCTTTCTCAAGACCTCGTCGAAAGCCCGGGGATATTCGGGATTGACGATGCTGACCGCAGGCGGATCCTCCGCGACGATCTTCCTCAGAATCTCGGTGATGACGGGTCCGGCGAAAGCGACTTCGCCGGTGGCGAGCTCGTGCATGATCGCGGCCTGCGCAAACACGTCGGTGCGCGGATCGACATCGTGCTTTCCCATCGCCTGCTCCGGCGACATGTAGCAAGGGGACCCCAAGGTCGTGCCGAGCATCGTGAGCTTTGGCCCAATTTCGACTTGCAGCTTCACCGAGCCAAAATCAAGAACGCGAATTTCCTCGCCGTTCGACCCTGCGCAGACGAAGATGTTGTCGGGCTTGAGGTCTCGATGAATGACGCCGTCCGCGTGCGCATGATGGAGTGCGATCGCAAGTTGGCAGGCGACTCGGACGGTGCGGGCGGGTCGGAACGGGCCCTTCCGGGCCAGAAGCAAGCTCAGCTCCTCGCCTTCGAGGAACTCCATCGTCATGAACTCGGCGCCGTCGGCGGTTTCCCCGAAATCGAGCACTTCGATGATGTGGGCGTGGCGGAGCGATTTCGCGGTTTCGTACTCCCGCCGGAAGCGTTCGACGGCGACCACGTCGCGTGCGACATGCGGATGAAGCACCTTGATGGCGACGCGCTCCCGGGTCTGGTCGTGGAGTGCCTGGTAGATGGCCCCCATCGACCCGTCGGCAACGTGAGGCCCCAGCGTGTAGGCGCCGAATCGCTGGCCTGTTCGCTCCACCATCGAAGTCCCATGCTAGCCAAAGCCTCGAGGCCGGAGCAACTCTGGAGCAACCCGCTCAGTCCGAACGCTCGGGGAGCCCGCCCATCGAAAGAAGTCGTTCGACGCCCTCGTCGTCGTACTCCACCAGACCTTCGGCCTTGAGCGCCTGCACCGTCCGCACGAGCGCGGCGAGGCGTTTCGCCTGGCTTAGCCGCTCGCGAGATTGCTCCTCCACCTCCGCCAGGGTGCGCTGCTCCGCCGGCATGATCTCGGCCACCACGATCGCGTGCCAGCCATAGGAGGTCTCGACGACTTGCTTCAAGGGGCCTTCGGATTCCACGGCGAAGATCGCGTCTTTGTAAGGTTTTTCGAGAGCAGCCGCTTCACTTACTGCCGGCAAGTCCTCCGCCGAGACCTCGAGGTCCAAATCCTCCGAGCCCCCGTTCGCATAGCGTTCGAAGACCTCGCGCGGGTTTTTGGCTTTGCGCAGCTCGCGCAGAATCGACTCCGCCAGCGATCGGGCCTCCTCGCCGTGGCCCCTCACGAGGATGTGCCATGAGCGGCGACGCTCCGGGATCCGGAACTTGTCCTCGTAGCGGGCGTAGTCCTCTCTCAGCTCCTGATCCGAAATCGACTCCGGCGTATTCTCTGTTTCCATGTCTCGAAGCATGGCGCGAACCATGATCCGTTCCACTGCGCGTTGCTCCTCCCCGCTGACCGTAAACCCAAGGCGCTCGGCTTCTTGAGCCAAGAGCTCTTCGTCGATCAGCTGCTCAAGAGCTGCGTCGGCGCCGATCTCTTCGCTTTGCATCCGAGACTCTAGCTCCGCCGCTCCGATTGGGCGGCTGCCCACGCGCGCCACGACGTTGGGAGCGAGGTGAGTCTCCGCTCGACCGGCTCCAGCTTCGTCGACTTCACGCACGCATCCGACGAGCGCGGCAACTCCGAGCGCGCTGCCGATGATGAGGACGATGCTGTGCATGAGGCGTCACCTGCTGCGGGACCCTAGCTTGCGCTACCGCCGCGGCTACGAAGACGCGCCTGAATCGGCAGTGCCTCGATGCGGAACCGAGTCCAGATCGATTGGCCTTCTTCGCGGGTCCGGAGCTCGTCGATCTTCGCCACCGCCGCAGTGCTGCCTTTGTCCGCAATGCGATCGAGCGCCATGAGCGCGGCGAGGCGAACCCCGTAGTCGTCGCTGCCGAGCTTGCCCACCAGCGCGTCGATCGCCTTGGCGTTTCCGCGCGCATAGCGTCCGAGCATGTACGCCCCCTTGCGAGCGGTGTTGTTGTCGGCGCTCCCTGCCTTCGAGACCCAGCAGTCGACGCTGGTATCGCACTCGGTCGCGAGGTCGAGCAGTGGCTTGCGTTCTTCGAACTTCTCCCGGTAGCCGCCAGCCTCCGAGGGCTGCTCCTTCGCGATGGCCTCCGTCAGCTTCGCCGCTTCGGCTTCGTTCGCCAGCAGCGCGTAGTTCTGGACCGCAATCAGGCGAAGCTCCGGATTGGACTTCGCGTCGACCACCTGATCGTAGACGAAGGGCATCATCTCCTCGTCATAGGTATGCGCGATCGCTGCCAGCAGCTGCCCACGCATCATGATTCCTTCGTAGCCCTTGGGCAGCTCTGCGTAGACCTTCTTCAAGGTCGACCGAACGCGCTCTTCTTGCCCGGCCGGCACGTCGACGCGGACCAAAGCAATTGCTGCGTTCAGCTTGCGCGGTGTATCGCTGGAGGCGGCCTCCCCAAGCAGTGGCTCCAGGGCCTCCGAGAACCCGAGCGCGCCCAGCGCAAAGCTCGCTTCGCCTCCGGTGACTTGTCGGACCGTCATCTTGTTCGCCAGGTCCGGCCTGCGAGCCTTGACCGCATCGATGAACTGCTTGGCGATTGTATTCGCCGTCGCATCGTCGCCGGCGAGCACTTTGAGCAGGGGCTTGAGCGAGGGGCGCCCGATGAGGATTAGCGCTTCGGCGGCCACATCGTTCATTCGAAGATCCGGCTGGTTCGGCGCAAAGAGGAAGAGGCACTTGATCAACGAAGGAACTGCCTCTGGGTCCCGGAGCTCACCCAGTTGCTGGGCCGCCAGACGATTGATCAAGAAGTTCTGCTTTTCGTCTTGCTTGGTCGCGATGCTGGTGAGGATCTCGGTCGCACCTTTGTCTTTCAAGGAGCCGAGCGCACGAATCATCGATACACGCATCTTGTTGTCTTCGGGACGTGCATCGGTGATGCGTTCGAGAGAGCGCGCGAGCGCTTGGATCACCTTGGGCCGCTCTGCGGGTGGAACGTTCATCGCCTGAATCGTTTGCGCCGCGCGAATCGCATGATCCTCGGACACCTCGGTGCGCCAGTTCAATGCTTCGATGAGCGCGGGAACGCTGCGCGGATCTTGCATCTCGTACAGGAGCTCCAAGATCGCAAGGCCGTTGATCCGATCCTCTGGGTAGTCGAGGTAGGCTTGAGTGAGCGGACCAACGATCACGTCGGCGACTGCTTTCACGTCGGCGCTGTTCCGATCGCCGCCGTTTGCGGCGAGGGTTTCGGTGTAGATCGCCTTCAGATTGAAAACGGCGTTCTCACGCCGAACCGGATCGGAAAGCTCACCCGCCTGTCCCGCAGGATCATCCTCCGCTGCGTGACAACCCAAACCAAGCGCTGCAATGAGAACTGCAACGGCCCACCCCCTGTGGCGCACAATCATTCTGAACCTCCCCACGCAGCCCGTTTCCCCATTTGTTACGAAGGCTTACGCGACCAGTGCATGATAGCGACCAGGAATCGAAGCTGTCAAACCTTCGTCAGCCGCCCTCGGTGGGGCGGAGCTGCCAGCGGAGGTCAGCCCTGCCTCGGGCCCCAGTGAAGCGAAGGACGATGAATTCGGCGTCGTCGGGGATGGTCTTGCGCCCTTTGGCGTCCACCGCGGGGAATGTAAGCCGAAATACCTGCCGATATGGGTTCACTTGGGGGAAGTAAACCCGATCGGCCGCCGTGGGCCGCCTGACACGCTCGATCAGGATCGGGATGGTCTGGTTCCCCTCGGGATCGATGAGCAGGACCCGCCAGGCCGATGTTTTACCGGCAAGATTGGACTCCTTGAAGTCCAGCCCCGACAAGGTGACGAAGAACCGGTGCTCCTGTCGAGAGCTCGCCAGGCTGGCCTGGAGCATCTCGTCTCTCACCTCAGGCTCGAGGCTGTAGTCGTAGGCGTATCGGACGACGTAGGCCCAACGGAATTCCCAGGACTCGAAGGTCGCCGAGACGAAAATCTCGTGGGCGAGCTCCTTCCAGGAGAAGGCTTCCTCGTTGCGCGTCCAGGCTTCCCAGACGCTGCCGTATGAATCGGGCGTGAACGTGCGAGACCCGGGCTGCATCGAAATCGGGGGCTGCCTGCAGCCCGCTGATGCGAGGGCTGTAAGGAAAAGGAGTGCCAAGGTCGCCTTCCTCACGCGTCCCCCATGAAGTCGGTTCGGTCGTAGAGCGTGCTGAAGGCGACCCCAGCCTCGCGGATGGCCTCAGCACCTCCCTCGAGCCGGTCGACCACGGCAATGACGCCCGCGACTTCGAAGCCTGCGTCGCGGACCGCTTGGACTGCGCGCAAGGTGGAGCCGCCGGTCGTCACCGTGTCTTCGACGATGACCAGCTTGGCGTTCGGAGCCAAGCGTTCGGCACCTTCGAGCAGCTTCCCAGTGCCATGTGCCTTGCTGGACTTCCGGATGTAGACCGCGTCGATCGGTTCGTCGTCGGCCCAGGACGCGCATGCCACGGCGGAAGCCAAGGGGCAGCCACCGAGCTCCACACCAGCGACGGCCGAAACGGATCCGATCTCGTCCCGAATTCGCTCGAGCAAGGCTCTGCCTACCAGCGCATGTCCTTCTGCTAGAAGGACCGCTGGCTTGCAGTCGATGAAGAAGTCGCTGCTCTTGCCCGAGCTCAATACGAATTGGCCGCGGCGAAAACCGCGTTCGCGAAGAAGGTAGAGCAGTCGATCCACGGACCTGTTCCACCACGTCCAGGCGGCGCGCGCAACCGCGAATTGGGCCCAGCGGCGTTCTCCAAGCCTCCGTGGTAGGGTCCCGCGCCCCAAGGTCGAGCTCAGAGGACACGTTGCCGAAACCCGATGCCCCGCTTCGCACGATGGATGACTTGCTCGTGCTGTTCCATGACGCTGAGAAGCCGCGGGAGCGTTGGCGGATCGGCACGGAAGCCGAGCGCATCGCGGTGCGAAAGGCCGATGGGGCGCACTTGCCGTATGACGGGCCGGTCAGTGTCCTGGCGATCTTCGATCGGCTGATTGCGGAACAGGGCTGGGAGCCGGTGCGCGAGACCGACGCCGGACCAATCGTCGCTCTTCGCGGTGAGGACGCCTCCGTGACGCTCGAACCAGGCTCCCAAATCGAGCTCTCTGGCGCACCGTATCGATCGGTTCATGATGGCAAGGCGGAGTCCGACCTACATTGGGCCAAACTTCAACCGGTCATCGACGAGCTCGGGCTCGTCTGGCTCGGGCTTGGCTGCCACCCCTTTGCTTCGGTGAAGGAGCTCGGCTGGGTGCCGAAGATGCGTTACGACGTGATGCGCCAGTACATGCCAACGCGCGGCACGCTGGCGGGCGACATGATGACCAAGACCTGCACCGTGCAGGCCAATCTCGACTACGCCTCCGAGGAGGACGCCATGCGCAAGCTCCGGGTGAGCTTGAAGGCGCAGCCCCTTGCCACCGCCATGTTCGCCAACAGCCCATGGGCAGACGGGAAGCGAAGTGGCTATCACTCGTATCGCGCCTTGACCTGGCTACACATGGACCCGGATCGGTCCGGGCTCTTGCCTTTCGCTTGGAAAGACCATCCGACTTACCTCGAATACATCGACTGGGCGCTCGACGTGCCGATGTTTCTCGTGAAGCGCGATGGCAGAGCTCACTACAATACCGGCCAGACGTTCCGCTCGTTCATGGAAGAAGGCTTTCGGGGGCTCCGAGCGAACTACGGAGACTGGGTGATGCATCTGAGCACGCTCTTCCCGGAGGTCAGGCTCAAGAATACGCTCGAGTGTCGAGGCGCGGACGTACAGCGCCCGGACATGCTGTTTGCCCTGCCTGCGCTTTGGAAGGGGCTTCTCTACGACGACGAGAGCCTTCGCGGGCTCGAGGGCCTGGTCGACTCCTGGCCGCTTCCCGAGGTCGAACGTCAGCGCGATGCACTCGCGCGACACGGCGTTCGCACGAAGTTCATGAACCGCGAGGCAGTCGATTGGGCAGGTGAACTCCTCGAGCTCGCCGAGGACGGACTTCGGCGAATCGGCGCGCTAAATGATGCGGGGGAAGACGAAACCGTTCTTCTGCGCCCCTTGCGTGCGCTCCTCGAGGCGGCGCAGTGCCCCGCGGACGTTCTGCTCGAGCAGGTCGGCGACGATCGACCTTCACGCGACACGGTGATTCGGGTGGCCGGGCTCTAAAGGGGCGGTGGCATTACGTCGTCGAGCGGCGGAAACGAGAGCAGCGTCGCTAGGAGCGCCGAGCGTTCTACCATCTTGTCGAGCAGCAGATGCTCGTTGACCGCATGCGCGCCAGCGCCGACCGCGCCAAGGCCATCTAGCGTCGGAGCGAACTGGCTCGTCGTATTTCCGTCCGAGCCGCCACCCGCTGCCGCTTGTTCGATCTCGATGCCGAGCTCCTCGGCGCCGCGCCGCGCGAGCTGCCAGAGGCGCTGGTTGCGCGGCGTGCGCTCCATCGGGGGCCGGCGAACCGAGCCTTCGATTTCGACTTGCGTGCCAGGTGTTTGAGCTTCGATCGCGTGGATGGCCTTCTCGATGCGCTCTGCATCTTCCAAAGTGGGGACCCGGACGTCGACGAGCGCACTGCTCTTGGGTGCGACCACGTTTGCGCTGAGGCCGCCGTCGATCGTGCCTACGTTAATCGTGACACCGTTTTCGAGGTCATTGAGCGCGAATAGCTTCTGAATGATGAGCGAGAGCTCGAGGATCGCGCTTGCGCCCTTGCCTGGGTCGAGGCCCGCATGCGCGGCCTTGCCCCGAACGGTGATCGTGAAGCTACCCACGCCCTTGCGCGCGGTCTTGAGGTTTCCATCTGGGCCAAGCGAAGGCTCGAGGACGAAACAACGATCGGCCCGGCGCGCGAATCGGGTGATCACGCGGGTCGATTCGCGACTGCCAATTTCTTCGTCTGAGTTGATGACGAAGACAGGAGTGACCGCGAGCGCGTCGGCACGGGCGGCGGCAAGCGCCTCGATGGCAAAGAGGCCTTGTGTGAGGCCTGCCTTCATGTCGTAGGAGCCGGGCCCCCAGAAGGTGCCATCTTCGGTTTTGGCCGGCATCGTCTCTAGCGTCCCGATCGGCCAGACCGTATCGCAGTGGCCCAGGAGGAGTTGATGCGGACGATGGCGTGGCCGGCGGTCGGGCATGGCCAAGAGCATGCCGCCGCTCTCTTTGCCTGCGATGATGCGCGGGCGGAACCCTCGCTCGGAAAACGCCTCCGAGAGGAGGCCCATCACACGCAGCAGCGAGGCGCGATCGCCGGAAGGAGATTCGCAGAGCACCAGTCGTTCCAGCAGAGCGGCCATCTCCGCGCGATGGCCGTCGAGGTAGTCGAGAATTCGTTTTGGGAGGTCTTGGTCTGTTGACATCGTCAACGCCTCAGCGCTTGAAGCCGACGTGGTACGGGAAGGCATTGGTTTGCACGATCTCGGCGAAACGCCCGGGGTGCACGTAGGCCAAGATCGGAGAGTGGGCGATCATCTCCTGTGGATCGCGGTCATCGTCTCGAATGCTGCCTTCGGCCGCCGACGCCGCCACGATTCGCCCGATGATCAAGCTGTTCGCGCCGAAGCCATCGATGATGCGATCCAGCTCGCACTCGAGGTGCATGGAGGCGTGATCGAGAAGGACGCCCTCGACCTTGGTTGCGGGAATCGTCGGAATCGCTCGAAGCGCATGCTTCTGATCGTCGTCGCAGCGCGGTGCCGCGGCCAGGCTGGTGAGCACGATCTGATCGGGTCTCGGAAAGCTCACCGTGAAGCAACCCTCCCGCTGCACGTTTGCGTACGTTGCGTGAGACGGTGTGCACACGAAGCCGTAGTGATCTTCCCAACTCAATGGGATGGCCAAGTGCTTCGGAGCCAGGTCGTATGTCCCGTCGGGCTCCCGGGTCCCAACGATGGTGAGCGGAGCGACCATGTAGACCTGCTCCCAAATTGGATGCTCGAGATCGAGTGGAGTCATAGCGCGTGTAGCATACCGAATCAGAGGCACGCCGCGAGACGAATGCGCATTTAGGCCGGCGCCGCGTTGCTTGGAGCGGGCGCATTGTCGCGCAGCGCTTGCGCCTGATGTTTCAATACTTGACCGAGCACGTTGGCCTTGAGCACCGCGGAGCTGCAGATCAGTCCGCCCATCATCGCGCCGACCACGCCTGCGGATACGACGTCCGCACCGGTGAGGTAGAGACCCTTGATCGGCGTTCGCGGCCGAAGCCATCGCTGCTCGTAACGGCGAGCATCATGGGAGAGGCCATAAATCGCTCCCTTTGGATGGGCAGCGAAATTCCGCGTCGAAAGCGGCGTCGAAAGCTCAGCGATCTCGACCCTGCCGCGGGTTGCCGGCGCGTACTTGTAGATGACGTCCAGCAGTCGCTCCGAAAGGCGCTCTTTGAGCGCGTCGTACTCCGCGCCACGCTTCTTCCAGGAAGTGTTCTCCCAGCGCGCAAACGATTGGTAGGAGCCCATCGTAATGGCTTCAATCGTCGAGTGCCCTGGATGCCGACGGTCGAAATCCGGATCCTTGGCGGAGGGGAACGAGAGATAAACGAGCGGAAATGGTGCCTCCACATCGGCCAAGAACCGCTTGAAGTTCTCGTCATGGCGGTGGTCCGGATAGACCCACAGGTTGGTTTTCTCAAGCGCGAGCTCTTCGGTGCTGCCCTTCAATCCGACGTAGAGCGAGAGGTGAGCGACCGATGTCCCGAGCTCTCTGGCCTTGGCGGCATAGCCGATCGACTCCGCCAGGTCCGAGGGGACGAGCCGCTCGAAAGTGTTGATGACGCCGGCGTCGCTGATGACGATGGGCGCACGGAGCGCATGTCCATCGCTGAGCTTCACCCCGACGGCCCGTTCGTTCTCGACGATGATCTCCGTGACCTCGGCATTCGTCACGACCTCGCCGCCCGCGCGTTCGATCACCGGGAGAATCGTTTCCGCGATTCGGGACGAGCCTCCAATGGGGTAAGCCGCGCCACGGAAGTAGTGCGCCACGACCATCGAATGAATGAAGAAGCTGCTCTCGGACGGAACCAGCCCGTAGTCGCCGAACTGACCTGTCAAAACGCCGATGAGCTCTTGGTTTTGGGTGATCTCTTCGAGCACTTCGCGCGTCGTGCGCAAGCCTTCTTTGGTGACGCCGCGCCGCATCATTCCCCCAAACAACTTGGAAACGAAAGGAGGCAACGCCTTTTCCGCGAAGAACATCTGCGCCTTCTTCACGGTCGCGATCACCTTTCCGAGGTACCGGTTGATCGCGTCTTTGTCTTGCGGGAAGTACTCGTGCATCTGAGCGCGGAAATTCTCGAAACCTTTGACGAGATCGTAGGAATTGTCGCCTAGAATGATCCGGTCGTAGACCTCGCCCATGTCGGCCCAGTCGAGCTTCCCATCGGTGATGAAATCGAACATTCGACGGGAGCTCGCGCGCGGATGCGACACGTCCCCGATGTAGTGAACGCCGACGTCCCATTCGTATCCCGGCCTGCGGAACGTGTGTGTGAATCCGCCCGCCGTATAGTGCTGTTCCAGAACGAGCACGCGTTTTTCGGCCAGCTTGGAGAGGGTCGCCGCCGTCGCGAGGCCGCCGATACCCGATCCAATGACGACCGCGTCCCAGTGTTCCGCGAGCCCTGGATGCTGTTTGTACGATGTTCCAATCCGCATGTCGCTCTCCCACGCGCGCATCACTGCGCTGCCGCCGGCCTTTTGAAAAGCGAGAAAATTAATTCGTCAAAGTTGAAGCCCATCTAGAGCTCGCCCGCCAGATAGAGCGAAATGAGCCTGCGAGCATGCACCAGAGCATCTGCGCACGCAGAAGCGGCTCTCCGGACGCATAGCATAATTCCGAAAAAAACCTGATTTCAAGAGGTTCGGCGCAGGGAGGGAGTCCCCTATGTGAGGGTGACGGCGGCCCAGCTGCGCTTGCCGGCTTTGATGATGTAGCGGCGGCCCTTGGGGAGCTTGGCCTGGGGGTCGCTGAGGCGGTTCCCATCGATTTCGACTCCGCCTTGTTGGATCCGGCGTCGGCCGTCGCTCGAGCTCTTCACCAAGCCGATGTCGCTGAGCAGCTTGGGAACCCAGACGGCGTCTTCGTCGAGCGCTAGCTCATACTCGGGGATGTCGTCCGGAACCTGTCGCTTGGAGAACTGAGCCAGCCAAGAGGCCTCAGCGGCGTTGGCCTGGGCGGCGTCGTGGTAGCGGGTCACGATCTCTTTGCTCAGCGCAATCTTCGCGTCGCGCGGGTTCATGTCGCCGGCGATGCAGGCGCGCTTTCGTCTCTCGATTTCAAGCGTCGCCTGCGAAGAAAGCAGCTCGTAGTAGCGCCACATCAGGTCATCGGAGATGCTCATGAGCTTGCCGAACTGCTCCCGCGGCGGCTCGGCCACACCGACGTAGTTGTCGAGCGATTTGCTCATCTTCGCGCCGACGATCTTGCCGCCTTCGGAGCGCGCGTTGATCCCTTCGAGAATCGGCGTGGTCATGACGATCTGCGGCGGCTGCCCCGATTCTCGCATGATCTCCCGACCGACGAGCAGGTTGAAGAGCTGGTCGGTTCCGCCAAGCTCGACGTCACATGCGAGCACCACCGAATCGTAGGCCTGCGCCAGCGGATAAAGAAGCTCGTGCAGCGAAATGCTCTGGTGCTCCGTCCAGCGACGCCGGAAATCGTCCCGCTCCATCATGCGCGCCAGGGTGTACTTGCCTGCCAGCCGAATCACATCATCGAAGGCCATCTTGCCGAGCCATTCGCTGTTGTAGACAATCTGCGTTCGGCGTCGGTCGAGGATTTTGAACGCCTGGTCGGCGTAGCTGTGGGCGCCCTCCAGGATTTCGTCGCGCGTAGGGACTGGACGCGTGCTGCTTCGGCCGGAAGGGTCGCCAATTTGAGCTGTGAAATCTCCGACGATGAAGACGATCTCGTGCCCCAACTCTTGGAACTGGCGCATCTTGTTGAGGAGCACCGTGTGGCCCAGATGCAGGTCCGGTCGCGTCGGGTCGAACCCGGCTTTGATCTTGAGAGGCCTTCCGGCGCTCAGACGCTCGAGGAGCTCAGCCTCGACGTGCAAATCGACCACACCGCGCTTGAGCTCGGCGAGCTGCGCTTCGGGCTTCATCCTCAGTCTCTATTCGCCGACGTCGGCGCGGTCGGCAACGCCACTGTTGACGAGCTCTTTGAGCTCTTTCCCGACCTTGAAAAACGGGAGACGTTTTTCCGGAACCGGTACCGACCGCCCCGTACGCGGGTTGCGTCCGCTGTATGACTTGTACTCGCGAACCGTGAAGCTACCGAAGCCGCGGATTTCGATCCCCTCCCCCTGCTCGAGCGCTGACGTCATCGAGTTGAAGACGCAGTTTACAACTTGTTCAGCTCGGCTCTTGGTGATCTTCGTCCGCTGGGCTACAGCGTCGATGAGCTCCGACTTCGTCATCGATTCTTTCCCCATTGGCCGCCCAGTATATCTAGCGCACTAGGCGCGTCAACAGCAATTTCGCGCACTTGCGCCCTTCTTCCTGAGGCAGCTTCTGAGCTGCTCCCAGTGCCAATCAAGAGTTGCAGCGTTGTTTTGTGAGGCGAATCGCAGTGTCAAGGACGATGCATCAAGCCGTGCCGTCCAGCGCAGAGACCAGATCAGCGACGAGCTCTTCGGTGTCTTCGATGCCCACCGCGTAGCGGACCAGGTTGTTGCGGATGCCGATCGCCTCGCGCTCTTCGGTGCTCAGCTCGAAGTAACTCATCAAGGCGGGCTGTTCGATGAGCGATTCCACCCCACCTAGACTCGGGGCGATCCGCGGGATTCGGCAAGCATCGATGACGCGACTGGTGCCGTCGAGATCCGCGTCGACTTCAAAGGTCACCACGCCTCCGAAGCCCGTCATCAGTCGCTTGGCGGTGTCGTGGTTGGGGTGTGAGGGCAGCCCCGGATACCAGACCTGCCGCACCCTCGGGTGCCGCTCCAGGCGCTCGGCAAGCACCTGCGCGGAGGCATTCTGCTGTTCGACTCGGAGCGCCAAGGTCTTGACGCCGCGGTGAATCAAATACGCCGCGTGGGGATCGAGACAGGCACCAAACACGCTTCGAAGGTCCCTAACGAGCGACACGATCCCGGACTTTCCGGCTACGACACCCCCGAGCACATCGTTATGGCCCGCCAGGTACTTCGTCGCACTATGCACTACGATGTCGATCCCGTAGTTGGCCGGCGTGCAATTCACCGGCGTCGCAAAGGTGCTGTCGACCAGCGTCTTGACCTTCTTCTCGCCGCAGATCTCGACGAGCTGCTCCAGGTCGGGAACTGTCTGGTAGGGGTTCGTCGGTGCCTCTGCGATGACCAATCGCGTCTCGGGTCGTATGGCTCCCCTCAAGGCTTCCAGGTCGGCAGGAGGGACTAGCGTGCTCGAAACACCAAAGCGGTCGAGGAACGTCGTCACGAACTGACGAGTCCGGCGATAGCAGTCGGCGAACAAAATCACGTGCGAGCCGGACCTTACCAGAGCCAGAATTGTCGAGGTCATGGCGGCCATGCCACTCGCAAAGGCTACGGCGTCCTCGGTCCGTTCGAGCGAGGCGACCTTCTCTTCGACCAGCCGCACTGACGGGTTCCCGTAGCGACCGTACTCCTCGCGCTCTTTTCGCCCTTCGAAATACGCGATGAGCTCCGCGGTATCCGCAAACGAATACGTGGCGGTCTGCGTAATCGGGGCAACTAGGGCGTCATACGGGTAGGTCCTTGGCTCACCGCCGTGAACCGCTAGCGTTTTTTGGGAGATGTTCTTCTCGTCCGACACGAAGGGCGGAGCCTAGGTGAGCAGATCTCGCCGCGCAAGCTCCGGCCGGCGTGGGGGCACTAGAGCGGGGTGCAGGTTCCGGTCGTCGCGTCACGCACGCAGTCGAACGCAGGGTCTCCTGCCCCCGGGATAGATGCCTGACCATTGAGCATGTAGACCCGGTCGGTGGACGGGCCGGTGAACATCGGTGCAGAGCCTGAGTAGACTACGGCCGCATAGTTCTGCGATAGCGTGAACGCGACCGCACCAATGGTGACCACGGAACCGATCCTGAAGTTCACGTTGCCCGTATTTGCGCTGCTGCCACCGTAAGAGAGGATGACATGATCGAGAATCGATCCGTCCGACCCCTGGTTGAAGTCGAGTCCACGCCAGAAGATCGGCGTCACGCTGTCCATGCTCGTGAAGGTGATCGGTTCCATGCTGGTGCCCTGAGCGTCGAGAATTCCCTCGTTGCCCTCGCCCACCTGCAGCCGCCGGGCGCTCGAGAAACGAAGCTCGCTCCCAGGTTCGATGGTCCAGACGGGCACAGGATCCAACGGGCTCGACTGCCTGAGCGCGAAGTCGCCATGCATTAGGTACGGCA
This sequence comes from uncultured delta proteobacterium, assembly GCA_963699755.1. GTDB lineage: Bacteria > Myxococcota_A > Polyangia > Polyangiales > Houyiibacteriaceae > SG8-38. Next base: position 84,490 of record CAVOVB010000004.1, on the reverse strand, counting down.
CATCGTTGGCCGGCCATGTCGCCGTCGTGTCAACGATGTCGCCGACGACCCAGAAACCGTCGTGCCCGAATGAGCTCGTCGTGTTGTTTCCGGCTAGGACGTTGCCCGTACCAAAGCGTCCGACGAAGTTGCCGTACATCCGAACCGCTGAGAAGCGCGAGCCTACGACGGTGTTGCCATCGCATGCGCCAGCGCAGTGCGTCGTGTCCGCGAAGGTCAAGCCGTACCCGTTGCTGTCGACGATGGTCGTGTTGGAAATGGCGGGGGTCGCAGGAACGCCGTTGAAGGCCTCCATGGTGATAGCCGCGCGGCTGGTACTTACAGCTGAGCTCGGGCTCGATCCTGCCGACCGCAGCACGGCGTTGGCGATGCTCGTTGTCCCTGCGCCACTCCCTCGAAGACGGATTCGGTTCCAGTAGCCCGCCCCTGGGACGGGCTCGAAGACGACCGGCTCCGTTGCGGTCCCGTCTACCACGAGTTGGCTCTCGGTCATCGTGATTCCGCCGTCGACCGGCATCTCGATTCGGTTGCCCGCTTGGATGTTCAAGGACCCGTCGGTGACGGCGAGACTGCTGGTCGGGCGAATCGGCTGCGTCGAGCCGTCACTCGCCATCGGCTTGTGCCAGACCATGTCTTCACCCGTAACAGAACCGCCCCGGACACGCAGAGGCGCTTCGTAGATGTTCGATGAGCCAAGCGCATCATCGAAGCCCGCCATGGTGGCGCTCACCGAGACGCCGTCGACTGCCAGCACGTTGTTCTCGAAGGAGCTCAGGCGGGCGTTGTCGGACAGGTACACCCCGGTCGCGCCAGGCTCGTCGCTTTGGAAGACGCAATCCTCGACGACGGCGACACGGCCACCGGGATCGATAGGGTTGTCGACACGGAGGCCTCCGTTCACGCCGGAGCCGTAGCCTTCGACTCGAACGTTTCGCAGGACCGTCGCCGCTTGGATTCGATCATCGAAGTAAATGCCATTCCAAGTGCCGCTGTCGGCCAGCATTCGAATCGGTGCCTCTGCCGTGCCTGCGGCAACCAGGGTCCCATCTTCTCCGTTCGTCGAAACGATCAGACGGCGCGCCGGTGCGAACCGCATCTGGGTTCCGGGTGCGATGTTCATCGTGCTCCCAGCGCGGACGTTGATGTCGGCGCTCAGGTAGTATGGGACGCCGTAGTTTGCCCAGGACGCATTCGCTCGGCTCACCACCGAGCCGCGCACGAAGACGCGGTCCTCTCCATTGCCCAAGAGGTCGAGGTTGGCGCCGAGGGTCGAGACCTCGTCCGAACCGATGTTGACCGGGGCCCTTCCGTTTGCCGTGAGCTGGTTCCCGTCGAACCAATTGACGGTCTCCGAGCCTGCGCCGGCCTGTGCGTAGAGGCCGTAGTTCAAGCTCTCTCGAATGATCGAGTCGGCGACCATCGGCGCAGAGCCACTGAGAACTTCGATCGCGCCGCGATTCGTCTCGGTGTTCACCCGTCCACCAAACTCGACGACGACATTGCGGAGGACGGTCGTGGCCGACATGATGTTTGCCCCGAATCGCAGGCCGCGATAATGACCACCCGGCACCGGGCCAGCGATGTCCTGAAAGCGAGTGAATACGATCTGGTCATCCACACCAGCTAGACCGCCATCGGCCACCAGGGCGCCGGCAGTGCCGGTTCCGATGTCGATCCGGCGATTGGTTCCGCCAGCCAACATGACGACCGCGCCCGGCTCGACCGTCAAGGTCGCGCCGTTCTCGATCAGAAGGTTTCCGGTGATGACGTGCGGGCTGTCGCTCGCACGAAGCGTGATGTCCACACCGACGCTCCCACTCAGTGTGGTTCCGTCCCCTTCTGTCACGGTGAACCGCTTCGCAAGGGTCGTAGAGGAGCCCTGATCGACCAGGACGTCGTAAACCCCCGAAGGCCGGGCAAGATCGATGGGCACCGTTGCCGTCAGGGTCGACTCGTCGACGAAAGTCGTGCTGAGACTCTCGGTGTAGGTGCCGAGCTCGAGACGGATCGCGGGCGCAGCCGCGCTCACGAACCCAGCGCCGCGAACGATGACCGGAACATCGGATTGACGGCGGCCCGCGGCTGGCGTGATCGAATCGACGCGCGGCGGAGCCGCAACGACTCTGACCTCGATCGTCGCGTTGTCGGTCCCCTCGCTGTTGGTTGCGACGATGTCGAACGAGTGTGCTCCAATGTCCGAGTTCTCCGGTGCCGGCTTGCTCGACGATGCCGAAAGCAGCCCGGTAAGTGGATCGAAGTTCAGGAAATCGGGAAGCGTGCCCGAGATGCTGAGCGTCGGAGTCGGATTCCCCGTTGCCGTCGCCGAGGCGCCGGGGAAGCTTTCGCCGACCTCGAGATTGAACGTCGTGGCCGGTGTGACCCTGAGCATCGGCGTCGCGGGGGGGTAGAAGGCGTCGACCGTGATCGTCGCTTCATCACCGTCGCCGAGCACGTTCTCCGCTCGAATCGTGTAACTGTACTCGAGCTCGCCGTTGGACTCGGAGGCCGTGAAAGTGACCCGACCGGTGACCGAGTCGATCGTGATTGCCAAATCTGCGGGAATGGTGGTGCCGGTGGGGCTCCATACCACCCCGTCGCTCTCGGTTTCCGGTGTCAGGTTCACGTCGTAGTCGTAGAGTTCGCCAACAAAGATCGTTGAGGGGGGCCGCGGCGCCGTGACGAGATCGATCTTGGGCACCGGCGGGCGGTGATCCACCGTCACCATGAACTCCTGGACGTTTGGCTCGCCGAGCCCATTGTCGACCTGAATCGCAATGCTGTAGAGTCCGGGCGCAACGCTGTCTGTATCCCATTCGATCGTCACCGCATCCCCTTCCGGGGGGCTGGTCACGATGGTCACACCAACTGCCGGCGTACCCGTCGATGGTTCTTCCACCGTCCATTGAATCACCGGCGCGCCGGCAGCTGTTGCGTCGTACTGAAGGACTTCACCAGCGTAGACGCGTTCCGGCGGCGTCGAGGTGATCACTGCCGGGCCGCCCGTATCCTCGACGGTGACCACGAACGCTTGTTCACTATGCAAGCCGCTGTCGTCCTCGGTTGCACGGATCGTGACGTCCTGTCCGCCCGCTTGATCGAAGGTGGGCGTCCAACGCACTGCGCCGGAATCAGGATCGATGGTCAAACCCGACGGTGCGACCGTGGCGCTCCACGAAACGTCGCCATTGGCAACGACTTGGGGATCATATGCGTATTGCGCCCCGACCGTCGCTTCGGTCGGCGGCTCGGTGACGAACTCCGGACCGCTCAGACCTACAACTTCGACGTCAAAAGATTGCATGTCGGACCCTGCGAGATTCGTGGCCTTGATCGTGACCGAAACCGTGCCTTCGCTTTGCGGCGTCCAGGTGACGACGCCCGTGCTTGGGTGGACTGAAAAACCAGACGGACCCGACTCCAGGACGAATCCGATTGGCGTCATCCCGTCGGCGGTCACCGTGTAGTTGTATGGAACCCCTACCGTCGCGGTCGTCGAGGGTGTCGAGCTGATCTTTGGAGCCACGCGGCCGTTGGCTACGGTGCCTCCACCACAGCCCGCAACTGTCATCAAGACGGCCATCGCGGCCGCCACCCAAGTAGGCATAGGTCGATTCATCGGCTCCCTCCGAGGTCCCTGATTCTTACTGTAACAGAGTTTTCTGCCTATGCTGTTTTCAGAACTGAAGCGCGTCGGCTCCAGGGGTGTCTTGGCTCTCAGTCGCGTCCGTGGGTCAGATCTGCCCAGATTTCCTGGGGCGAAATCTGGGGGTCCAGCTGACAATCAGGGCTGAACGCACGATCCCAGGTCTCTTTCAGCGCGACGATCAACTGCTCCCAAACCTCCAGTTGCTTTGCTAGGACCTCGAGGTATGGGCTCCGCTCCATTCGGTGAAGGCTCTGCATGATGGCTCCTTTCGTTCGTCATATGAAGGACTTAGCGCCTCAATACGCTTGAGCTGCGCAGCCTGATAACGCACTTTTGCAGTTGCTTCTCGGCGATCAGGCTGCGATGCTGCAGGCCATGTTCAACTGGGACGATGTGCGCTATTTCCTGACGCTCCAACGGCACGCGACGCTCGCCGCAGCGGGCACTGCATTATCGCTGGACCCAACTACCGTGGGCCGACGACTCGTCAAGCTCGAAGAGGAGCTCGGCGCGAGGCTGTTCGACCGAACGCCCAACGGCTACGTGCTGACCGAGGCCGGCCACCGTTTGCTGCCGCGCGCCGAACGAATAGAGCGCGAGGCTCTCGGGGTCGAGCGCGACGTCGCTGGCGAAGATCAGAAGCTCGAAGGCGTGGTGCGGCTGACCGCGACGGAAATGCTCACCACCCGATTCATCGCTCCGCAGCTACATCGCTTCCGCGAGCGCTACCCCGAGATCCAACTCGAGCTCAACTGCACCAATCTGGAAGTGAACCTCGCCCGGCGGGAAGCCGACATTGCTCTTCGTCTGGCTCGCCCGACGCAGGAGGATCTGATCATCAAGCGCCTCTCCTTCATTCACCTAGGGCTGTACGCATCCCTTGGTTACGTCGATCGCTTCGGCCTGCCAAAGGACTCGCTGGCTGGGCACCAGATGATTCTCTTCGCCAACGTTCGTCCGTTCCGCCGCGAAAACGATTGGATCGAAGCGCGCATGGACGGAGCCCGGGTTGCGCTGCGCTCTGATAGCGTCTCAGCCACCTACTCGGCGACGGTCGCAGGAACCGGGATTGGCCTGCTCCCCTGCCTCGTCGCCGATCACGATCCTTACCTGGTTCGTCTCCCAGTCCAAGGCGCGCCCGAACCGCGTCAGATTTGGCAAGCCGTCCACAAAGACCTTCGCGACAGCGCGCGCATTCGCGCGGTGCTCGACTTCCTCGGCAAGATCCTCGCGGTGCCCGAAGGCAGAGCCTCGGCGGCGTAGGGACGCGACGAGCTACGAGAGCGCGATTCCGTCCGGCGCCATTTTGACCGAAAGGCGGCGGGCGCCCCAGGTCCCGCGTTGCGCCTCGAACACGCCGGCACAGCGAGTGCCACAGCCCGGACAGGCTCCTTCCTCGAGGTTCCAAGACAGGATCTCATACCAATCACGGGTGATCAGCGATGTTCCGCAAGCAGCGCAATACGTCGTGTCACCTTCTCGGTCGTGCACGTTGCCGGTGTAAACGTAACGAGCTCCGGCTTCGCGGGCGATGCTCCTCGCTCGATGCAGAGCCGCTCGCGAGGTGGGAGGCACATCCAGCATCTTGTAGCTCGGATGAAACGCGGAGAAATGCAATGGCACGTCTGGACCTAGCTCTTCGACGATCCAATCGCTCATCCGTCGAATGTCGTCGTCTGCGTCGTTATGCCCGGGTATCACGAGGTTGGTGATCTCGAACCAAACGTTGGTCTCGTGGCGAAGGTAGCGCAACGTGTCCAAGACCGGCTCGAGTCGCGCGCCAGCGATCCGACGGTAGAAGTCGTCATCGAATGCTTTCAAGTCGATGTTGGCCGCGTCGATGAAGGAAAAGAATTCGGCCCTCGGCGCAGGGTTGACGTAGCCCGCGGTCACGGCGACGGTTCGGATGCCGCGCTCTTTGCACGCATGGGCGACGTCGCGCGCATACTCGAGAAAGATCACCGGATCATTGTAGGTGAACGCCACGCTCCGGCAGCCGAGTCGCTCAGCCGCATCGGCGATTTCATCGGGCCCCGCCGCGTCAGCGAGCGTGTCCATCTGGCGAGACTTCGAGATGTCCCAGTTCTGACAGAACTTGCATGTCAGATTGCAGCCTGCCGTCCCAAAGGAGAACACCGGCGTTCCGGGTAGGAAGTGGTTGAGGGGCTTCTTTTCGATCGGGTCCACGGCGAATCCGCTCGACCGCGCATAGGTGGTCAGCACGACCGCGTCATCTTCGCGGGCCCGGACGAAACAGAGCCCACGCTGACCCTCACCAAGCTTGCAGGCCCGCGGGCAGAGCTCGCAGAGAACCCGTCCGTCCTCGAGCAGGCTCCAATAGTCAGTCGCCACCGTTGATTTGAGGGGTTGAACCATCAAAGACACGATGCGCATCCAGGGTCTCACTTGCAAGCCCGACTCGCTCGCGTTGACAAGTTCTCGAACGTGCTCAGATTTCGTTGGTGGCCAGGGTTCGATTAGCTGCGGTCGCCGGTTCGTTTTATCCAGCGAGCGGGGCTGCTTTGCGCGCCGTGGTCCGCGAGCAGCTCGATTCGGCCCGCAGCGATTCCGCAGCGCGCGATCCCTGGCCGAAGGCGCTCATCGTGCCACACGCTGGCTATGCGTACTCGGGGCCAGTCGCCGCCACGGCATTCGTCCAGCTGGAGGGCGCACGGGAGCTGGTTAAGCGCGTCGTGCTGATCGGGCCGAGTCATCGTCTGCCTTTCGACGGCTTGGCCGTTCCCAGCGACACCGCCTTCGAAACGCCGCTCGGGTCGGTTCCCATCGATGAAACGGCCCGCCGCGAAGTGCTGCGTCTCCCCTATGTCCAGGTACGCGACGATGCGCACCACTGGGAACACTCGCTCGAGGTTCAGCTTCCGTTTCTGCAGGAGGTGCTCGGCGCATTTGCCGTTCTTCCAATCACGGTCGGACGGGCCTCGCCAGCGCAGGTGGCGAATGTCCTGGAAGCGCTCTGGGGCGGCGATGAAACACTCATCGTCATCAGCTCCGACTTGAGCCATTACCACGACTACGACACCGCCAAGCGCATGGACGAGGCGACTGCATCGGCCATCGAATCATTTGCGCCGGAACGCATCGATGCAGAAGACGCCTGCGGCCGCACGGGCATTCAGGGGCTCTTGCAGGTGGCGCAACGACACGGGCTCGTCCCGCGGACCTTGGACCTCAGAAGCTCGGGCGACACCGCGGGAAGCCGCGATGAAGTGGTCGGCTACGGCGCGTGGGAGTTCACGGTGTCGAGGAACGGCTCCCCGTAGCGCTCGATGCGCGCGGGGCCCATCCCGTGAATACGGGCCAGTGCCTCGACCGAGGTGGGTTTAGAGGCGGCGATTTCAAGAAGCGTTCGGTCGTGGCAGACGACATAGGCAGGAACGCCCTTCTTGCGGGCGAGATCGAGACGTGTCGCGCGCAAGCTTTCGAAGAGCGACACGTCGACGTCCTCGGGGAGGTCCCGGCTCCCCTGCCGGCGTTCCTTCTTGGCCGATGGGGGGCGGCCAGCGTCCTCGTCGGGGACGAGCACGCGAACCGGCTCTTCACCTTTCATGGTCGCCACCCCAAGCGTCGTCAGATGAGGGATCGGAAACTCACCCGTGCTGAGATCGACGAGACCCGCTGTGATGAGCCGCCTCAGAAGGGCGAGTACCCAGGCCTTGGGCCACTCTTTGAGCAAGCCATGCGTGCTGAGCTCGGTGAGCCCCAATCGACGCAGGCGTTCGCTCTGGGTGCCATGAAGCATCTCTGAAACCGCGGTCAGCCCCGCGCGCCCCTGATTGCGCGCGACACCGGCGAGCGCTTTGCGCACCAGTAGGGTCTCGTCTTCAGAGGTGGTTCGTGACCCGCCCTCCTCGCCTCGCTCTTCGAGGCGCTCGCATACGTCGCAGTGACCGCAGCCGCCCAGGGTTTCCTGCTCGTCGCCGAAATAGCGCAGAATGAAATCGTGCCGGCAGCTCCCCGCTTCGACGTACCGCATGAGATCGAGGAAGAGGCGCCACTGCTGCTGAGCGTGCGCGGGGTCCTCTGGGCCGCCGGGATCTCGGCCGCCAGTGAAGCCGATCAAGCGACGTCGTAGCCCGAGGTCCCCTGAGCTGGTCAGTAAGAGCCCATGTGCAGGCTGCCCATCACGACCCGCGCGCCCTATCTCTTGATAGTAAGCCTCGACTGAGCCAGGCGCTTGCACGTGCACCACCGTGCGAATGTCAGCCCGATCGATACCCATGCCGAATGCATTGGTGGCGACCACTACGTCGAGCGAATGATCTGCGAAACTCCGGTTGACCTCTTCGCGCACGGCAGCAGAAAGCCCGGCGTGGTATGCGGCGACCCGCCAACCGTCTTTGGCGACGGCCTCCGCGACGTTCTCGGTGTTGCGCCGAGTCGCCGCGTACACGATGGCGCCCCCCTTGGGGTTCGCGGGAGCTCCAAGCGCACCCCGAAGCGCGCCAAGCATAAGCTTGCGCCTCTGGGTGGAGCTATCGCTCTCTACGACGGCAAGATGAAGATTCGGGCGTGAGAAACCGCGCAAAATGACGGCGCTCCGATCTGAATCGAGCCCAAGCCGCGCTTGAATTTCGCGACGCACGATCGGCGTGGCGGTCGCCGTGCAGGCAATCACCCGGGGAGGCTGCAGCCGTTCGATGACCTCGCCGAGCCTCAGGTACGAGGGTCGAAAATCATGGCCCCACTGGGAAATGCAGTGTGCTTCGTCGATTGCGAGCAGTGGGGGGTGGATCGCCGCGAGCCTGTCGACGAGCCACTGCGACTCTAGGCGCTCCGGCGCCACGTACGCGAGTTGGTAGCGGCCCTCGAAGATTTCGCGCTCCCGTCTCTTCACTTCATCCGGGTCGAGCGTCGACGCTAGATAAGTCGCCGCGACTCCGCGTTGCGTGAGCGCTCGCACCTGATCTTCCATGAGTGCGATGAGGGGCGAGATGACGATGGAGGTGCCTTCGAGCACGGCGGCAGGTAGCTGGTAACAAAGCGACTTTCCCCCACCAGTTGGGGCGATCACCACAACCCGCCGCCGCCCTTCGAGGAGCTCCTCGATCGCTTCGCGCTGCCAGGGATGAAAGGCCGGAAGCCCAAAACGCTCCCGCAAAGCCAAGTCGATGTCGCTCATGAACGGAAGGCACCGTAGTGCGGCCGTGGACTCCATGCCAGACCTATCGGACGCCCACGGCGGAAGTTTCCCTCCACTCGCCTGGGCTCTACCTGCTGACTTCGCTGGGCAGGCAGCTAGCTTGCGGTCATGAGCGTAGCGAGCTCGGCCGCGCGTTCGGTAAGCAGCATGTGGCCAGCGCCATCTAGGATGTAGAGCTTGTTGTGGGGGATCTGAGCCCCGAGGTATTGGCCGTACTTCACTGGCGTGAGGGCGTCGTTGCTGCCTGTGACGATAAGGGCGGGGACTCGAATTTTGGCGACGTCTTCCATGCGGTTGAAGCTGTCGCAGGCGCGCCAGTCGGCGTGACCGGTCTCGATGGGCGTAAGCTCGCGAGCCTTCGAAGCAGCCGCGACGAGTCGAGGGTCCGTGCCCTGTTCATAGAGGCCCGGAGGGAGCGGCGAGATGGAAGCGCCGGACTTCACGGCTTGCTCGAAGAGCTGAAGGATCATGGGGTGGACGCGGAGACGCGCGCCCGTAGCTAGTAGCACGATGCCTTTGAGGTGCTCCGATGCGCATGAGAGCGCGTGCTCGATCGCGACGCCACCCCCGAGAGAGTGGCCCACCAGGAGGTAGTCCCCTTCTACTTCTGCATCGATGAAACGGGACACAAACGCTTCCATCTCGGCCACGCTGACAAGCGCCGGACCGTCGGTGTCTGCCCGTCCCGGAAGGTTGATCGCGTAGCGCTCACGTTCCGGCATCTCGTCGAGAAGCCGATCGTAGACGTGGTGGTTGTCTGCGGAACCGTGAATGCAGACCAGCGCTGGCCCCCTGCCCGGCTCGTGGCGGAAGGTGACCGCGCGACCATCGATTCGTCGCCTCTCTACCACAGGGACATCTGCTCCGATGCGCTCGCGAGCGCGATCGCCTGAAAGCGAAAGAAGCGCTCACGCGCGTAGGTCCCGGTGTATTGCAGGGCCAGCTCGTCGAAGGAGATCGTTCGAAGGAATCGATAGCCGCACTCGGCCATCAGGGGCGTCGGATCGTCGATGCCGAACTGCATGGGCTCGCCAAGCTCCTCGATGATGCCCTTCATCGCTCGGTCCTCTTCGCGAAGCCGTGGGCTCGACTTGGCCATCCTGCTGTTGAGGTAATCGAATACGAGAAGCGAGCGGGGGTCGAATTCGGCGGCCAGGCGTTGCAGCGTGGAGCGGGCTGCCACTTCGAGCAGGTAGTAGATCACACCCTCCCAGACGAAGCAGACCGGAGACTGCCGGTCGAGGCCGGCGTTTTCGAGGAGCTGCACGAAGTCATCCCGTTCGAAGTCGCACGGAACGAATGTCGCTGCTTCGAGCGGATAGGCCTCAAACCTCGAAAGGCGTTTATATTTTTCGGCCTGGCTGGCGGGCTGGTCGACCTCGAAGAAGCGGACGCCGTCGCGACCGAGGCGTGCGGCCCGGGTGTCGAGGCCGGCGCCGAGGATTGCGACTTGACGAAAGCCTCGATCGAGCGCCCGGTTCACGCAGTCGTCGAGATACCGGGTTCGAAGCCCCATCCAGAGCTCCATCGAAGGTGAGTGCTCGTCCCAGCGACGGGCAAGCGCTTCGCCTTCAGCTCCGGCGAGCCCAAGCGCCCATGGATCGTCACAGACCGGGTTCGTCGCAGCCGAGGCCCTGCCGCGGTAAGCGGCGACCATGATCGCCGTCCGGCTGGCCGCGCGCGAATCGCTCACGGTCAGTGGCCGCCCTCGCGGTCGATCCCCGGGTAGCTCGGATCGCCCGGCTCATGGCGGGGGTTGGCGGTGACAAAAGAACCATCGCGCCCTGGGATCGAAAGCAAGGTGTCCTTGTCGAAAATGAAGTCCTCGCGTCGGGTCGAAGGCGGCATGTGCATACCGGTATCCATTCGAATGGCATCGCAGGGACAGGCCTCGACGCAATAGCCACAGAAGATGCAGCGGAGCTCGTCGATCGTGAACACGGCTGGGAAGCGCTCGTAGCCGTAGCGCGGGTCATCGGGCTCGTACTCGGCCGGCTCGATGTAAATGCACTGTGCCGGGCAAGCCGTGCTGCAGCAAAGGCATGCGACGCAGCGTGGCGAGCCGTCGGTTCGATGCGTGAGCCGATGAATTCCGCGGAAGCGCTCTGGGTATTCGACCGTCTCTTCCGGGTATCTGACCGTGGCGATTTCCTTTTTGGCCTCTGGGCCGAAGGTGTTCTTGAAGAAGCGTCCCATCGCAAAGCTCAGGCCCTTGGCGATCTCGGGGAGATATACCTGTTCGGCGACGGTACGGCGGGGCTTCTTGATGACTTTGACTTCGACTGCCATGGGCGACCTCAGAAGATCTTCTCGAAAAAGGCGACCCAGCCCTCGAGCCAACCCGAGAGGATGAAGGCGCCGACAACCAGGATGTTGAGCAGAGAGACGGGCAGGAGGCCCTTCCAGCAAAGAGACATCAGCTGGTCGTAGCGGAATCGCGGAAGCGACCAGCGAATCATCAGCTGAAACCAAATCAGAACGATGATCTTGAAGAGGAAGACGACGAACTGAATGGCGACGACGAGCCAATGGACGAGCGGCACCGAGACGCTCGCAGCGGCGAATGGGAGGGATAGCTCGAAGCCGTCTCGGTAGAGGAACGGCACGTCCCAGCCGCCGAGGAAAATCACGGAGGCCAGCGCAGCGAGTGAGACGACCTCGACGAACTCCCCCATGAAAAACATTCCGAATTTCATTCCCGAATATTCGGTGAGGTAGCCTCCGACCAGCTCGCTCTCCCCCTCGGGAAGGTCGAACGGAACGCGCTTCGTTTCGGCAACCGCAGCGACGAAGAAGTTGATCGCGGCGAGGGTCAGGGGCGGAATGAAGACTCCCCAGACGTGGTCGTACTGCCAGGTCGCCATGTCCTCGAGCCGGAGCGAGGCGTAGACCATGAAGGCCGGCACGAGGGTGAGGCCGAGCACGACCTCGTAGCTGACCATCTGGCTGGCGGCGCGGATGCCACCGAGCAAAGAGTACTTGTTGTCAGAGGCGTAGCCCGATATCGCGGCGCCAATGATGCCGGTGCTCGCGATGGCGAAGATGAAGAGGATGCCGACGTTGATGCTCGCGACTTGCATGGGAACCGCCGGGCCGGCGATTTCGCCGGTCCGCGGGAGCACCTGGTTGAGGTAGTCCCAGTGCAGCGTGCTCGCGAACGGGATGACCGCGAAGGCAGCGATCGTTGGGACGAGCGCGATGATCGGGCCTGCGGAGAAGAGGAGCTTGTCAGCCTTTGGAGGGACGAAGTCTTCCTTGAAGATGAACTTCATGGCGTCCGCCAAGGGGTGAAGAAGACCGAGGAGCATGATCTTGCCACCATTGCGGACGATCATGCTGTGCACCCCGTAGCCCGCGCGAAGCAGAATCGACGCAGCGCCAAAGCCGACCAGAGTTGCCGTCAGTGCGGAGGTCGAAATCGAGAGCGGATTGTCTCCCTTGATGGCGATGAAGGTGAGCGTGACCAGCGCAACGATGGCCACGATGCCGGTCAAGGCCGCGAGGCGCCACATGGGGAGCCGTACACGATCGATGAAAGCCACGGCGGAGGCCGGAAGGGTGATGGCGGCTCGACTCGGGCCGAGGCGATCTTGAATCATGGCGCTCTGTCGACGCTCGGCCCAAATCAGGATCGGAGCGAAGGTGCCGACGGTGATTACGAGGATCACCAATACCTTGACCAAGGACGAGACGACGAGGAAGGTCGTGGTCACTGGGCTGCCTCCGCGGCGTCCACTAAGCCCTGGCGCAGGCCCGGGAGATCCTCGAAGCCGAGGTCCTTGCCCAGCTTCCGCGCCAGCTCCCCAATCGTCTTCCAAGCAGGGTCGACGCCGGCGGGCTTCGGCAAGACGGGCCCGAAGGACTGGGACATGCCCTTGGCGTTCACAAAGCTCCCGTCGATCTCGAAGGTATCGGCAACCGGAATGGCGACGGACGCGACGGCGGGCAGCGCGCCGAGGTGGCTCGTGAGTGAGATGACCCCGTCCAAGGCAAGCAGAGGCGCTAGCTCCTCGAGCTCTTCGGCGCTGGCCCAGCCGAGTGCGAGCACCCCCTGCACCGTTCCCGTTTGAACCTCGTCGATCAGCTCTGCCACCGACTTCAAGCGGGCACCGCCGGCTGCCTGGGTCGCGCCGGCGCGGTTTGGGTTGTTGTCGTCGCTGCGGAGTATGTCGTCGCCTTCCCATCCGCCGAGCGCGGCCAGGTAGAGCTCCCCAGAGCCCAGAGCGGAGGCGAGCTTCACCAGCGCGAGATTGTCTTCGGTGCTGTGCTGAGCGCTGAGGACGAACGCGAGCTTGTCGCCGTCCACCGCCTTGAGCTTCTGAGCAGCGAGATCGAGTGCTTCGCCTTCTCCCAGCGGCATCCGCTCTCCGCCGCGCCCCTCGGTTGGCATCAGCAGGCGATCGATATCGTGGCGCATGTAGGTCATCATGCCTTCGTCGCACATCCAGAACTTGTTGACCTCTTCGTTATCGCGTGGGCGAAGGCGGTAGATCTTACCGTTGCGCGGGTCATAGTCGGCGTGGGTGTTGCAGCCGGTCGCGCATCCCGTGCAGACGCTTGGGGCCGATTTGAGGAACCAGACCCGCGCCTTGAAGCGGAAATCCTGGCTTGTCAGCGCCCCGACTGGGCAAACGTGCTCGGTCATCAACGTGTACTTGTGGTCGAGCTCCCTGCCGGGTGCGAGGATGATCTCATTGCGGTTGCCGCGTTCTCGCATGTCGAGAACGTGGTCTTTGGCGACCTCGTCACAGACCCGAATACAGCGCGTGCACATGATACAACGCTCCGCGTCATAGATGATGGTCGGCCCGAAGCGAACGCCCTTCGGCTTGTGCACCGGCTCGGTGAGCTTCCGCTTCGCCGTACCCTGGTGCTCGTAGTAGTAGTCCTGGAGCTTGCACTCGCCAGCCTGATCGCAGATGGGGCAGTCTACCGGATGGTTGAGGAGCAAGAACTCCTGCACCGCCGCCTGCGCCTTTTTGACCTCGTCGTTCGTCGACGAGACCACCATCTCGTCGGTGGCCGCGAGCTGGCAGGCCGGCTGAAGCTTGGGCTTGGTGGCCGGCACATACTCACCCTGGGCCTCGTCGAACACGAGCTGCGGCATTTCCATCTGCCGGCCGCTCTCGACATGCACTAGGCACATTCTGCAGTTCGCCGCAATCGACAGACCGGGATGCCAGCAGTAGTGCGGGATCTCGACGCCCTCACGCCAGGCCGCCTGCATGACGGTCTCGCCGGACTCGAAGCTGATCTCTTTGCCGTCTAAAGTGAATTTAGGCATCGCTCACCGATCACACTCGCCGCCGATCATATTGACCGATCCGAAAGTCGGAATGATGTCGGCGATCATTCCGCCGAGGAGCATTTCACGGGCGGCAGCGAGGTTGTACCAGCACGGCGGTCGAACGCGGACGCGGTAAGGCGTGCCGCTGCCATCCGACACGATGTGGAAGCCGAGCTCACCGTTGCCGCCTTCGGTGAAGCTATAGACCTCGCCCTTCGGCGTGCGAAGCCCTTCCATGACCAGCTTGAAGTGGGCGATGGTGCCTTCGATCGTCTTGTAGACCGAGTCCTTGTCCGGATAAACGATGCGCGGGTCGTCGACGTCGACCGGGCCTTCGTCGGGCATCTGCGCGATAGCCTGCTCGATGATTCGGACCGACTGCCGAATTTCTTCGAGGCGCACCATGAAGCGGTCCCAGTTGTCGCCATCCTCGCCGACCGGCACGTCGAAGTCGAAGCGGTCGTAGACCAGGTATGGATGATCCTTGCGGACGTCATAGGGAATGCCCGTGGAGCGCGCCACCGGCCCGGTGACGCCGTACGACAGCGCCTGCTCTTTGGTCAGGACGCCGACGCCCTGCATTCGATCGAGGAAGATTCGGTTCCGGAGAAGCATGATCTCCGTCTCCTTCACGACCTTGTGAATCTCCGGAATCAGCTGAAGCACGTCGTCTTTGAAGTTCGCTGTCGGAGGCGCAGCCATGCCGCCGATGCGCCCGAAGCTATGGGTCATGCGGGCACCGGTTTCGCGCTCCAGAATGTCCCAAACCCAATCGCGGACCTTGAGCAGCCAGAGGAACGGCGTGAATGCGCCGAGCTCCATCGCTGAAGCCCCGTTGCAAGTGAAGTGGTCGGCGACACGCGAGAGCTCTCCGAGGATGACTCGGTAGTATTGGCAACGCTCCGGCACTTCGATTTGAAGAAGCTTCTCGACGGCCAGCGCCCAGCCAACGTTGTTGAGCATCGGTGAAACGTAGTTGAGGCGGTCGGCGTAGGGGAAGACCTGGGCCCAGGTGCCGCGCTCGCAGGACTTCTCGAAGCCGCGGTGCAAGTAGCCTGGCTGCACGTCCAGATTGACGAGGTTCTCGCCATCTAAATCGAGGACCATGCGAATGGTGCCGTGCATCGCTGGGTGCGACGGGCCCATGTTCAGGCGCATCGGCTCCTCGGAAAGCTCCAGCGCGATTTCTTCGTTGGTCAACTCGTCAGCGGGCTCCATCTACTCCCCCGAACCTTCCTTCGAGGTCTCGTCGGACGCCTCCGCCGCTTCCCGCGCCATCCGCGCCTCGATGCGTGCTTGAATCTGCTCGGCGGCTTCGGAGTCGCTCAGCGTTCGCCGCTGACCTTGCTGAACGCCGATCGAAGGGGACACTTGATAGTCGCGACCGGCAAGGCGGGACTCCCAGTCGATCCGTGCGAAGGGCTGGCCCTCTTCGATGCCAAAGGGTGGCAGCTTCACGATTTCGCTCTCCTCTCGATAGGGCACCAAGGGCTGCGCTTTGTCGATCGGATAGTCCTTCCGCAGCGGATGCCCTACGAACTCTTCGTACAGCAGGATGCGGCGCATGTCTGGGTGGTCTTTGAACTTGATGCCGAACATGTCCCAGACTTCGCGCTCGGCCCAGTTGGCGCCAGCCCAGATCCCGCTGAGGGTACCGGGCTCCTCGCTGTCCCTCACCTGTGTGCGCACCCTAATCCGTGCACCGTTGCGCGACGAGCGCATCGTGAGCGTGACATCGAAGCGCGCGGCTTGGCGCTCGGGGTAGTCGATTGCGGTGAGATCGATGAAGTGGTCCATCTGGAGCTCGGCGTCGTCTTTCATGAACCGCGCGACGTCCACCCAATCCTTGACTGCAACCCGGACCTCGTGGTCGCCAAACGCATCGCTCGTCTCGAGGATGCGTTCGCCGAACTGCGCGCGGAGCCGGTCGACGACGGCCTGGCTCATGACTTGCCCTTAACCGTTCGACCCGGCGCGCGCTCAGCTACCAGCTTCGGCGGAACCACGATGGGCTTGCGATCGTTGGCCTGGATCTTCTCCTGAAGGAGCATCAGCGCATCGAGCACGGCCTCGGGACGAGGCGGGCAACCCGGAATGTACACGTCCACCGGAATGACTTTGTCGACGCCGGGAATCGTGGTGTAGTTGTCGTAGAAGCCACCGCACGAAGCGCAGGTTCCGAAGGCGATGACCCACTTCGGGTCTGCCATCTGCTCCCAAATGCGACGCACCACGGGGCCCTGCCGCTGGCTGATGGTCCCGACCACCCAGAGCACGTCCGATTGTCGAGGGCTGAACCGCGGGGCCTCGGCGCCGAAGCGGGCGATGTCGTATCGTGGCGCAGCCGTGGCCATGAACTCCATGCCGCAACAGGCGGTTACAAACGGGTATTGGAACAGCGACCATTTCCGAGCCCATTGGAGCAGGTCACTCAGGCGCGTGGTCACCGCGACCTCGCCACCCCCATTGAGGACTTTCAGCTCTCCCATTCGAGCGCTCCCTTTCTCCAGGCGTAGACCAGAGTCACGCCCAGAACGACGAGGAAGAGGAGCATCTCGACGAACCCCAGCCAGCCGAGCTTGGTGAACAGGCTCGCCCAGGGGTAGAGAAAGACCGCCTCGATGTCGAAGACCACGAAGAGGATCGCGGTGAGGTAAAACTTGATGCTAAGCCGAATGTGGCTCGCGCCGGTCGTCTCCGAGCCCGACTCGTACGGAATCGCCTTTTCGGCCGTCATGTTCTTCGGCCCGAGCACCGTCGTCAGGCCGAAGACGGCGAGGGCGACCAGCAAGGCGACGCCAAGCATCAGGAACACCGGAAAATAGGCCGAGAACATAGAGGGGCGGTCTCCAGGGCGAGGCGGGTCGCGACGCTCGCAGGATGCTTAGTATCAGCCCCAGGGGGTGTCAATGAAGGGCGCGAGGCTGTTTTCGCCCTGTGCGGCGCCGACCGATGAGCAGCGCGAGACCCAGGAGCAAAACGGCTGGCTCGAACGGTCCCCCTGCCCTCTGTGAAGGCTTGATTTCGCAGCCAGACGTCGAGCTTGGCCGGGCGTCGAGGACAGGATCGGCTTCGCCGGTCACATCGACTCCCGGAGGATCGTTGCGCGGGTCGGCGTCCGGACTTGGATCCGGCGAGGCGACTCGGAGGCGCAGCGCCGGATCTCCGAGGAGGATGTACACCCGATGCAGTTCTACGGGCTCGCGGCTGCTGCCCGATGCCCCCGAAGCATGGCGGCCGTGTCCGACGTAGCTCAGCCAGCCACGCGACTGCTGCCACATGGAGAACAATCGATCCCGCGCCTCTTCGAGGTTCTCGCCATCGAGGTCGATTTCGCGCGTGCGCTTGGGCGCAATCCAGTTGCTGAGAAGGCGCGAAGCATTGGCGAACTCCCAGAAGACATCCTCGATATCGAGCAAGAGAACGCGATAGCCGTCGGCTTCACGACAGTCGGCCAAGGCCTGTGCATCCCCGGGTAGATGAGACGCAGCGATGGATCAGGTAGTCCACCGCCAAGCTAGTCGAGCGAAGGTTCGTGCCAAAGTGCGGCCTGACCTCCGTCGGGGCCGCAACACCTTCCGCTGTTGCAGCGAGAAAACGAAGAGCGGCTTCCTCGGCGGTGAAGCTCAAATCGCCGGATTCGCTCAGCGGAACCTCGCCGTAGTGCTTCGGCCTAGCGGCGAGCCCTCTGCGGAGGCTCCGACCTCGCCGATTCAGGCGAGCGCGCCATTTTCGTCGAGGCGCCAGATCCGAAATGCAACTGCCCCAACCTAGGTCGTCGTATTCCAGGTCACCACCGGGCCGTTGTCCGTGCGGAGTAGATCGAAGTCCTGGATCGCCGCGCAGGTGATCGTCGGGCAGTTGCTGACACCACCGTCGCCGTCGAAGCTGAAGATGCACTCGTCGCCGTTGGTGCCGAAGAGGAAGTCAGAGCCGGCCGGTGCCGCGATGTAGTTCGAGCCGGGGGGGCAGGCGTCGGAAACACCGTTCGCGTCGAGGTCGTCCGTCGGGCATTGGGCGCCGACGATCGCCGGCGATGCCAGGACGGCAAGGATCACGAGCGCAGCCCTACCGAGGAAAGGCATGATCCTCAGTACCGCAGAATTGCATTTTCAAGCGAAATTTTTGATATAGATAAAAGTAGAGAGAAATGTGGGGTTGTGCCATGGTTCGCCCGAACAATGGCCAAACGGCTGACATCAATCGCCGTCTCATGGGTGTGTTTGTGGCCTCAGCTGAGCTACGCACAAGCCAAGGAATCTGGAGATTCCGGAATCGCCGGCGTCTTGAAATCGGTCGACGCGGGGTTCGGTGCCATGGTCGTCGCCCCGATCGCGAAGGTGCTGTTTTTCGACCTGATTTTCTGGGACAATGACAGCGCGGAGGACCTGCAGCTCCCCTTCATCGTCTTCTGGCTCATCGCGGGGGCCGTATTTTTCACGCTCCGCTTCGGCTTTGTCAACATCCGCGCGTTCAAGCACGCCTGGATCGTGACGACCGGCCGCTACGACGATCCCGATGATCCCGGCGAGGTCACTCACTTCCAGGCGCTCTCCTCTGCCTTGTCGGCGACGGTTGGACTTGGAAACATCGCCGGGGTGGCGGTGGCGGTGGCGGTGGGCGGACCGGGGGCCGTCTTCTGGATGATCGTGGCGGGCTTCCTCGGCATGTCATCGAAGTTCACCGAGTGCACCCTCGGACAGATGTACCGCGAGGTCGGCGAGGACGGACAGATCCTCGGTGGACCTATGCGCTACCTCCAGTACGGCCTCGATCAACTCGGCCTCCCCCGTCTCGGTCGAGTGCTCGCAGTCATGTTCGCGATCATGTGCATCGGTGGAAGCTTCGGCGGCGGCAACATGTTCCAAGCAAACCAGAGCTATGCCCAGGTCGCTGACGTCCTTCCCTTTTTCGCGGGCGGTTGGGGCGCGCTCGCTTACGGGTTGATCCTGGCGTTCTTGGTCGGTGTCGTCATCATCGGAGGCATCCGCCGGATCGGTCAGGTCGCAGGCTTCATCGTCCCGGTGATGTGCGGCATCTACTTGGTGGCCGGGCTTTTCATCATCCTCACGAACTTCGATCGGGTCGGTACAGCTCTTGGGAAAATCGTCGGCGAGGCGTTCACACCAGAGGCAGGCTTTGGTGGAGCGCTCGGCGTCTTGGTCACCGGCTTTCGGCGCGCAGCCTTCTCGAACGAAGCCGGCGTGGGTTCCGCGTCGATCGCGCACTCCGCGGCTGCAACCGACGAACCGGTACGCGAAGGCATCGTGGCCCTACTCGAGCCCTTCATCGATACGATTCTGGTCTGCACGATGACAGGCCTCGTCGTGGTGATCACCGGCGCATACGAGGGCGGAGGCCACGAAGGCGTGCTCATGACCTCCAAAGCCTTCGCGACGGTTCTTCCCTGGTTCCCGAACGTGCTCAGCCTGGCGGTGTTCCTATTTGCATTCTCGACGATGATTTCCTGGAGTTACTACGGCGAGCGTTGCTGGGCCTTCCTTTTTGGAGCGCAGTTCTCGATGGCCTACCGAGTGCTCTTTCTAGGATTCGTCGTGCTCGGCTCCGTCTTGAAGCTCGGAAACGTGATCGACTTCTCGGACCTGATGATCCTCGGCATGTCGTTCCCCAACATTCTCGGTGCGGTCTTGTTGAGCGGCAAGGTTCGAGATGCGCTGATGAGCTATTGGAGCCGCTACAAGAGCGGCGAGATGCAGCCCCGAAGCTAACTGCTAGGCTGGATCGATGTCGGAGTTCGCCGCACGCCGCAAGCAGCTTCTCGAAGCCATGGGTGACGGTGTCGCGCTGTTTCCGTCGACCCCCCTCGCCATTCGCAACCACGACGTCGGGCACCCGTACCGGCAGGACAGCGACCTCTACTATCTCAGCGGCTTGGATGAGCCCGAAAGCCTGCTTCTGCTAACCAATCAACACGCGGAGCACGAGGTGGTCCTTTTCGTTCGCCCGAAGAAGCGCGAGCGGGAAATCTGGGATGGGCCTCGCGCAGGCATCGAAGGTGCAGTCGAGGATTTTGGCGCCGATGTCGCCTTTCCGATCGAAGAGCTCCCGGGCAAGCTCCCCGACTACCTCGGAAACGTCGAGCGTCTCCACTATCGCCTCGCGCAAAACGACGAGGCGGATGCCAAGGTTTTCAATTGCCTCAACCAGCTCCGAAGAGGCGAGCGCCGCGGCGTAACCGCGCCCGCGGCGATCATCGATTCCTCCGTTCACTTGCACGAGATGCGCCTACGCAAGAGCACAGACGAAATCGCGACGATGAGGCAGGCAGCGGCGATCACCAGAGAGGCTCACCTGCGTGCAATGCGGCTCGCGCGCCCCGGCATGCACGAATACGAAATCGATGCGGAGCTCCTTCATGTCTTTCGCAAGCATGGAAGCGAGCGTCCAGCCTACGAGAGCATCGTCGGTTCCGGGCCCAATGCTACGATCCTCCACTACCGGGCGGGCGCTCGGCAGATCAACGACGGCGAGCTCCTGCTAATCGATGCAGGCTGCGAGTACGATTACTATGCGAGCGATGTCACCCGTACCTTCCCCGTCAACGGCAAGTTTTCCGCGGAACAACGGGCGATCTATGATGTCGTTCTCCGGGCTCAGAAGGCGAGCATCGATGCCGTGAAGCCGGGATCGACGCTCGACGAGGTCCATCAGTGCGCCGTTCGTCTGATCACCGAGGGCCTCGTCGCCCTCGGCTTGCTCGGGGGCGAGCTCGATTTGCTCATCGACGAGAAGAAATACGAGCCGTTTTACATGCACCGGACCTCCCACTGGCTCGGAATGGACGTGCACGACGTGGGGCACTACTACCTCGACGGCAAGCAGCGCCAGCTCGAACCAGACTTCGTGCTGACCGTCGAGCCGGGCATCTACATCGCGACCGACAACGAAGACGTGGATGAACGCTGGCGTGGCATCGGCGTTCGGATCGAAGACGACGTATTGGTGACCCGATCGGGTCGTGACGTGCTTACCGACGGCATCCCCAAAGAGATCGACGACGTAGAAGCCGCCTGCGCGTAGGCTGGGCTCCGAGATATCGTTGATTTTGCTTCTGTGGTATGCCGCCGGGCATGTCAGTTGATCAAAGGATCGCATTCGTCGGCGCGGGCAACATGGCCCGCGCCCTCATCCGCGGGCTCGTAGGGACGTCTACGGTCGACAGCAAACAAATCATCGCGGCCGACCCGGACCAGGCCACGCTCGAGGCACTAGAAGCGGAGCTCGAGATTCGCATCACCGACGACAACCTCGAAGCGGTACGAGAAGCCGACGTCGTGGTCCTGGCGACGAAGCCGCAGGTATTTGCAAAGATGCTACCCGCAATCGCGGCGGTGATCGGCCCGGACAAGCTCTTGATTTCGGTTGCCGCCGGCATCTCGACGAGCCTCATCGAACGAGCAATGGCCGAGGGCGTGCGCGTCGTGCGTACGATGCCCAACACCCCTGCCCTGGTCGGCGCCGGCGCGACCGCGATCGCTGCGGGCCACGCGGCCACAGAGGAGGATCTCGAGCTTGCCGAAGCGCTTTTTCGGAGCGTTGGCATTTCAGTCCGCGTGCCCGAAGATCAACTCGACGCGGTGACCGGGCTCAGCGGCTCCGGCCCCGCCTATGTGTTCGCGTTCGTCGAAGCGCTTCGAGACGCCGGTGTGCGCGAGGGCCTGCCCGAAGACACTGCGCTTCAGCTCGCTTCGCAAACCGTCTTCGGTGCCTCTCGCCTCTTGCGCGACACCAAGGAGTCGCCCGGGGTCTTGCGGGATCGAGTCACCAGCCCGGGCGGGACTACACGCGCCGGCCTCGACGCTCTCCGGGCGGGCGGCTTTGCCGAAGTCATCGGCGCAGCGATCCGTGCGGCAACGCGTCGCTCGGCAGAGCTTGGTAAGCTCGCGCAAGACGCCGAGCGCTAGCGCTTCATCAGAAGACGTGGCCCAAAGATGGCCGTGCCGATTCGCAGCATCGTCGCACCTTCCTCGACCGCTTGATCGAGGTCATGCGTCATCCCCATGGATAGCTCCGGCAGGTCGTTCGCCTCCGCCAACTCCCGGAGTGCAGCAAAGAAGGGCCGCGTGGCTTCGGCGTCATCGAAGTGCGGGGCGACAGCCATGAGCCCGCGAAGCATTACGTTCGGCAATGCGCGCACGGATTCGGCGAGACCGGCTACCTCTTCGACTGCGCAACCCGACTTCTGTGCCTCGGCGCCGATGTTGACCTGGAGCAAGAGCTCGACCGTGGTGCCCCTCATTGCCGCGCGTGCAGAAATCGCCTCCGCCAACCTGAGGGAATCCACCGTATCGATGCTGGCACGAGCGCGTTCGATGAGCTTGATCTTGTTGCGTTGAAGATGGCCGATGAAGCGCCAGCGGATCTCGGGCAAGTCGCTCAGCGCAGAGGCCTTCGCGGCAAGCTCCTGTGCGTAGTTCTCGCCAAACACGCGCATTCCCGCGTCATATGCCGCCCGAATCAGCCCGTCGGGGTGCCCCTTCGACACCGCAACCAGCAGGACCGCGCTCGGATCTCGGCCCGCGCGCTGGCAGGCGAGCTCGATGCGTTCACGCACACGTTCGATCGCTGCAGCGACGTCATGACTCATGGCCACTGAGCCAATGCATGGTGTTGGAGGAGCAGCGCGACCACTTCGGCAGCGGGTAGACCGACCACGTTGGTATACGACCCTTCGAGCCGCGTCACCAAACCGCTTGCAAGGCCTTGAACAGCGTACGCACCGGCCTTGTCGAGACTCTCGCCAGCCGAAACGTAGCGCTCCAACTGGCCGCGCGAGGCCGGTCCGAACCAGACACGGGTCTCCACGGTCCGGCAATCGAGCGCACCCTTTCCCACTCGCCCGAGCGCGACCGCGGTTCGAACCAGATGCGCCCGTCCGACTAGAAGCTCTAGCATACGCAGCGCATCGGCCTCATCGGCGGGCTTGCCCAGTCGCAGGTCACCCACGCAGACGACGGTGTCGGCCGAAAGAACGTGAGCACCCAGGCGATCACTGCTCGACAGGACGTTCTCCAACTTGACTAGCGCTGCAGCGCGCACGAACTCGAGGTGATCCTCGATCGCCAAGCTGGTCTCGTCGGCCCCGCTCGGTTGCACCTCAAACGCAATCCCGAGGGACGACAAGATCTCACGGCGCCGTGGCGACGCCGAAGCCAGGATGATCGGCGCTTGCGAAACGCTCATACGTCCGCCTCCCAGCCTTCCATGCGTACCTTGTAGCGCCGAACATAGCTCTGACTCACTTGCTCAGGGTCGAGCCTGAGACATTTGGCAAATTCGGTCACGAAGCCCCGCACATAGACTGCCGCCGGCAAGCTCGCGAAGTCGTCCTCCTCGATGCAACGCAGATAGTTGGTGCCGACCTTCGTTCGCTCGCTGATCTGTTGGAGGCTGGTGCCCTGTGATTCGCGAACGGCGCGGAGCAGAGCACCGCTGAACTCCGTGTCCGGCGTGATGCTCGGTGCGGGAGGCAGCTCGCCGCTCGGCACCTGTTCCTGCTCCGCCTCGGTCTTGGCTTCCGCAGCTTCAGGGAAAACCGAAATCTCGTACGGACGGCGCCGTGCTGGGTCGAGGAGCACGTCATAGGCCTCATCGATGCGGCTGCGCGCAGCCTCGAGCCCATCCTCGTCGAACAGGCCGAAGGTAACGAGGTTCTCGGGATCGAACACCGCGCACATCCGCTTGTACGCGCGGCGAATCTCCTCGTCGGTCGCGCCGCGCTCTACTTCGAGCACATCATGATGCGAGCTCGGCGGAACCTCGCGCCAGGGCGCCCGATCTCTGCGAGCTTCCTTCGATGCGAAAAGCCGCCGCGCGATCTTTTCGATGTTGCGGCTCGCTCTGCTTCCGGGGCTCTCGAGCAAAAGTGGCCGTCGCTTTCGCGAACAGCTTCGAACCACGTCGTCGTGCTCTACGTACCCGAGGTATTTCAATTGAACGCCATAGCGCCGGCGCACCGCGACCGTGATTTGATCGCCGAGCTCCAGGTCGGCACGAAGCCGAGCCTCGTTCACGATGAACGGGAACTCGAGCTCGGCCATGCAGTTCTGCAAGGCGTCTCCAAGCTCCGGCCACTCGCGCCGCAGCAGGGCCGTGATGTCCGAGGGGGCCGGCGTCTGACCAGCTCTCGCAAACGCGCTGTGCAGCGCGGCTTGCTGTCTCTCGTCGGAGAGTCGCTCGAGTGCGATCGCCGCGAATGCCTTTCGAACGAGGCGATACAGGCCGCTCACCGCATTAGGCTCGGGCATCGTCAAAGCCAGCCGATGGCTCGCGGCGCACCAGAAGCGAATCGCCGCATCGGTTGCCGCGGAACCGAGGTCGACCACCGCGAAATCCGCGTCTTGTTTGGCGACGCGCTTTTGGAGCTCTCTGAGCGAGCTGCGGCGTCCGCTGCCCCGATGCGGTTCGCTCAAGCCCCCGTCCATCAAGCGCAGGCTCTCGATGGGCCCATCGACCGGCTCGCGAGGCGGGAGTGTGTTGGCCGCATCGTGGTCGATGGCGCTCGCCAGGCTGGCCAAGGTGCGGTCGGTCCCAAAGGCAGGCGTCGGCGCGACGTATGGTGCCACCCGGGGTCCAATGCCCAGCATCGCATGCAGATCGGCCCCCGATGGGTCCGCGTCCACCGCGAGCACGCGCTTGCCGATCGTCGCCAAGTAGATCGCTAGGTTCGCGCTGAAGAGGGAAGTGCCAACGCCCCCTTTGGCCCCAAGGATGGCGATCGTAGTCGGGGGCATCGAGCGCTCTTACCAATCGCTCCTTTGCTGCGCAATCAAGTCGCGCTCGGCTCAGTCGTCGCAGTCGTCGACGCGGCGCGGCGCGAACGGGTAGTAATGCGGCAAGCGACCGTCCTGCCGGGCCCCGCCTTGTTCGGTCACCTCTGCGTCGCAGGGGGGCTCCGAAGCCTGGACACGGCCGATCGAGGACGCCGCCCTCTTCCTGGCCGATTGCCGAATCTTCAGTCTTCCGATTGGTGCGCTCATCCGTGGCTGGGTGCTCATCCCCCTCCGATCCAAATCCGTGCTCTTTTAACGCTAGCGGATGTTTCCGCAGAACGCACAAGAGCAAGGCACTTCGCGCACAAGACTGTTAGATTCCTTGGGAATCGTGGGGTCGAAGGAGTCAGAGCAGGTCCTCGAAGGCGTGGTCGAGGATGTCATTTTCCGCAGTGATGACGGAAAGTTCGCTGTAATTCGTCTCGCGGTCGACGAGGGCGGAGAGCTCTCCCCTTCGCAGACCGCCATCGGGGACCTGGGTCAGATCGCCCCTGGGGAGAACGTTCGGATGATTGGCCGATGGACCGAGCATGCGGTCTACGGGGCGAGATTTCGGGTGACCTCGTTCACGCCGACGATCCCCTCCACCGAGCAGGGGATGATTCGCTACCTCGGCTCCGGACTGATTCCCGGCATTGGCCCCGCGTTGGCCGCCCGCCTCGTCGAGCGTTTTGGTCCCGAAACGCTCGACGTCATCGCAACCCAGTCGGCCCGACTCCGCGAGGTTTCGGGCATCGGTGCGCAGCGCGCCGAGTCGATCGCCAATGCCGTTCGGCAGCGCCGCGTCGAAGCGGAGACGATGAGTTTTCTTCATGCGCTCGGAATGGGTCCGGCCACGGCGCGTGAAGTCGTTCGCAAGTATGGTGCCGATGCGCCTCGCATCGTCCGAGACGATCCCTACATCGTCGCCGAGCAGATTCGCGGCATCGGTTTCCGAACCGCCGATCGCATTGCCGAAGCACTCGGAATCGCAGGCGATGATTTGAGGCGCGTCCAGGGAGGCGTCCTGCACTTGGTCGGCAAAGCGATTGACGAAGGCCATGTGTTCGCAACGCGGGAACAGCTCCACGATGGCCTCGAGCAACTCGGTGTTCCAGCGGAGAAGCTCGACGAAGCCCTGCGCGAGCTGCGGGCGCGCGAGCTCGTCGTCATCGATGATGAGGCAATTTACCCGCCGCTCTTGCACCGGGCCGAGGTCCTGGTGGCTGAGGCCCTGAGCGCGTTTGCCAGCCGGCCAATGCTGCAGCAACCCGCGAAGACCTACGACCGCACGCTGAGCGATGCGCAACGAAGCGCCGTCGATGCTTCACTAGGCACTCATTTGCTCGTGCTGACCGGCGGACCGGGCACCGGCAAGACCACGACCGTGCGCGCGATCGTTCAGGCACATGCGGCGCTCGACCGACGCGTCGCTCTTTGCGCGCCCACCGGACGAGCAGCCAAACGGCTCTCTGAGGCGGCCGGCGTCGAGGCCAAGACCATCCATCGCCTTCTCGAATGGAATCCAGCGACCGGTCATTTCAGCCGCAACCAGCGCTTGCCTCTCGAGGCCGACCTGGTTCTCGTCGACGAAGCCTCCATGCTCGACATCCGGCTGGCTTCGCAGCTCCTGTCCGCGATTCCTCGCAGCGCCACCCTGGTGCTGGTTGGCGACATCGATCAACTGCCACCGGTCGGTCCGGGGCAGCCCCTGCGCGATTTGATCGCCTCTAGGGTTTGCAAGACGATTCGACTGCACGAGGTGTTCCGACAGGCGCAGCAAAGCGCGATCGTTCGGGGTGCACATGCTGTGCTCGAAGGTGGAATGCCGGAGCCCACGCCGAGCGGCACCAAGGGCGAAGGGGACTTGTTCCTGATTTCGGCCACGGACCCCGACACGATCACCGAGCGGCTCCTGCAGGCGCTCCGCCGAATGTCAACTGCGTACGGCTTCGATCCAATCGCCGACGTACAGGTCATGACCCCGATGCGACGCGGCCCACTCGGCACGATTAGGCTCAACGAAGTCCTTCAAGAAGCCTTCAATCCGAGCAAGCAGCAGACCACCCTGCCAACGTCGTTTCGCGCGGCCGACAAGGTGATGCAGCTTCGAAACGACTACGAGAAGGAGGTCTACAACGGCGACCTCGGCGAGGTGAGCCGGATCGATGGCGGCGTGACCTACGTGCGCTTTGATGGACGCGAGGTGCAGTACAAGGCCGATGAGCTCGATGCGATTTCGCTTGCCTACGCCTGCACCGTTCACAAGGTGCAGGGAAGCGAGTTTCCGGCCGCGGTCATCGTATTGCACAACGCCCACTTCATGTTGCTCAATCGCGCTCTGCTCTACACGGCGCTGACGCGAGCAAAGAAACTCGTCGTCCTGGTGGGCGACCCGAGGGCGATCGCTCGCGCCTCTCGGAACGCCCTCTCCTACGAGACCAACTCGAAGCTACTCGATCGGCTTCGCTCGCTTGCCGGTTAGCAGCCGTCGAAGGCGCTGACGACGGCGTCGTGAAAGACAGGGCGAAACGCCCGAATCGCGCTGTTGTCGTCCGACACGGCGACGCGATTGCTCAGAAGCACCACCACCAGCTGCCGGCGCGGGTCGCACCATAGCGAGGTACCGGTGAAGCCCAGGTGACCAAAGGCATCGGCATCCATCAAGTTGCCGCAGGCGCTTCCTGCCTGAGCCTTTCCATCCCAGCCGAGTCGGTGCGTGCCTCCTGCCCTCGCCGCAGTCGCATGCCGCATGAGATTTTCTTCCAAGGCGCCTCGCCTCCCGTGAGAAGCGGCTACGCAAGCGGCGCCGAAGCTGGCGACACTCCTCGACAAGCCAAACATTCCCGCATGGCCCGCTACGCCACCGAGGGCAGCGCAGTTATCATCGTGTACCTCGCCGCACAGCATTCGCGCCCTCCAAGGGGACCAGCCCGTGGGTGCGCAGCGCGCTTTCCAATCTTCGTCCGGTCGGCTTGCGCCGAAGAAGACGGTTTCGTCGACTCCGAGCGGCAGGGCCACCCGCTCGGAAACGACCTGGCTCAACGGTTTGCCGGTGGCGCGCTGCATCGCAATGCCCGCCAAGATGTACCCGAGGTCACTGTAGACCGCGGTGCCCACGCGGTTCGTATCCCAATGGCGAAGAAGCTCCGCCACAATCCAGTCCCGTGTCGCATCGGTGCCGGGTTCCTCGGGGAGGGACTCGTAGAAAGGAACCCAGGCCGCCAGCCCCGAGCGATGGCTCAAGACCTCTTCCCAGGTCCGCTCGCCGACCGGCATTCCCTTCGCTTCGGGAATCCATCGCCGGACACCTGCGCCGAGATCGAACGAGCCCGCCTGATGCAAACGAAGCGCGGCCGTTGCGACCCAGGGCTTGGTGAGTGATGCCAGATCGTAGAAGGTGTCCGCCGTGACCGGATTGCCCCCCGGGGCACAGCGCCCAGCCGCGGCATCGATGTAGGTCCAGGCGCCGGCCTCCCAGATCGCAACCGAGGCGCTCGCACCCGGAAATACCCCTCGCACGATTGCCGCCTCGAGTTGTTGTCGCAATGCACGCTCGATCCGCGTCGAAGGCTGGGCGCTCACGCCTGTTGTCTACCCAATGGGGCCTCGATGGTCTACAGGAAGCGCCCTGCCATGCCGCTCCCCTATTTGACCAGCTCGATCGCGCCTGTCGATGCCGAGTTTCGATCGACCCCGGAAGACTTCGAGGTCGAAGAGGTGCCGGCCTATCCGCCCAGCGGATCAGGCGACCACGTCTTTGCGTTCATCGAGAAGCGCGGTTTGACGACCCAGGATGCGGTTCGCTCCCTGTGCGAGAGCGTGGGCGCGGACCCCCAGGCGGCAGGCTGGGCGGGCCTCAAAGATCGGCACGCGGTCACCCGGCAATGGATCAGCATCTTTGGCGCTTCCCGGGAGGCACTCGAACGAGCCGAGGTCGAGGGCATCCGGGTGCTCGAGGCGGCGCTTCATCCACAGAAGCTGCGCACAGGCCACCTTCGAGCGAATCGGTTCAGGATCCGCCTGCGGCAAATCGACGCATCCAGAATAGAAGACCTCCGCCAGCTGTTGTCGAAGATCGAAGAGCACGGCCTTCCCAACTACTATGGCGAACAGCGATTTGGCCGTGACGGCGATAATGCCGAGCGCGCCCGACGCTGGGTCGTCGGAGATGGGCGCCCGCCCCGCGCCGGTTTTCAACGAAAGCTCCAGATGTCCGCGCTCCAGTCCCAAATCTTCAATCGCTGCGTTGCAGAGCGCGTGCAAAGCTCGACGCTTGGAAAGGTTTATCCGGGAGACCTCATGAAGAAACACGAGTCTGGAGGCTTGTTCGTCGCGCCTGACGCCGGGGAGACGCAGGCCCGAGCGGACGCCTGGGAGGTCAGCCCCACCGGGCCGATCTTTGGCGCCAAGATGCGCTGGCCCGAGGGCGAGGCCCGCGAACGCGAAGAGGCGCTGCTCCGCGAGTCGGGCTTGACCCTGGATCAGCTGGCCAAATGGAAGCGGGTAGCGCCTGGGACCCGCCGATTGGTCCGCATCCCGGTGCGAAAACTAGACCTGGCTGTGAGTGACAACACGGTCGACCTCGATTTCACCCTACCTGCCGGCTCGTACGCGACCATACTGGTTCGGGAGATTCTCAAGCGGGATGCACAGCCCGCCAAGACCGGCTAAAAGCGCGCTTCCAGCCTAGGAGAAGTATGATCGACATTCAAGAGAGATTGACCGCCTTCGCCATGCTTGGCGCGACCTGGGTCATGTGGCTTCTGATTATCCTCTCCATCATCGGCGTGGCGATCATTTTCGAGCGCATTTACTATTTTTTCACGTCGCGCGATGACGTTCGAGCGCTTCAAGAGGATCTACGTCTCGACCTGGCGAAGAACGATGTCACCAGCGCGCGCGACCGACTCGCTCAGTCGCGCTCGTTTCAGGCCAGGATCGTGCACTCCGGCATCGAGGTGGTCGCCGACGGCCCGGCCGCGGTCGAAGAACGACTCGCCGGCGCGACAGCGATCGCCCGCACACAAATGGAGCGCAACCTCGGCTTCCTCGGCACCGTGGGCAACAACGCCCCGTTCGTGGGGCTCCTCGGAACAGTCATCGGTGTCATCAAGGCGTTCCACGTCCTCGACGAGAGCGCGGGCAAGGTCACCAGTGGTCTGATGACCGAGGTTGGTGAAGCGCTCGTCGCAACTGCGATCGGCCTCCTCGTCGCCCTTCCCGCGGTTGCCTTTTACAACTACTTTCAGCGCTTGATTCGGTATCGCCTCACCTGGGCCGATGCCCTCGGCCGCGACCTGCTCGCCTACCTCAAGGGAAACGTCCGCAAGGGGAGCGAGTAGGATGGCTGGTGGCGCGCGCTCCGGCGACGACGATGACCTGATCACAGACATCAACGTCACCCCCCTGGTCGACGTCGTGCTCGTTCTGCTGATCATCTTGATGGTCACTGCGACGGCTATCGTTTCGAAGACGATTCCCATGGAGCTCCCGAAGGCCTCGACGGGGGAGCAGGCACCTGCGACCCTCGCCGTATCGCTCGATCAGAAGGGCCAGCTCTTCCTCGATACGATCCCGGTCACCGCCGATGAGCTTCGAACCCGGGTTCGTGCGGCGCGTGAGAACGACGAAGACCTGCGCGCGGTGATCGCTGCAGACGGCAGAATCGCGCATGCGAAGGTCGTTGAGGTGATCGACATCCTCCGCCAGGAGCGCGTTACCAAGTTCGCGATCAACGTCCGCCCCGAGGAGATCGGACGCTGAGCGGCGCTGCTGCCGAACCGATGGCCAACCCTTTCGAGAACCTCGCCCCCTGGGCGCTCGACACGGCTTGGGTCCTACTGGCATTCGCGACGCACGCCGTATTTCTGGGCCTGACACCCGGCATTCAGCGGGGGCCCGGCGCTGACGAACCGCTCGATCCCGTCGCGGTGGCGATCATCGATCAGGAACCAGCCAAGCCCGAGCCTGAAGAGCCGCTCGAGGAGCAAACCCCCGAGCCAGAGGAACCGGCGGAGCCTGAGCCGGTGAAGCCGCCGCCCAAGCCCAAGACCTGGAGAGCGCCAAAGGAGCCTCCCAAGGCACCGGAGGAGCCGCCCGCCGCAGCGCCGGAAACACCTGTCGCGTTCGACAACATCGTCCTCACCAACGAAGGTGACGAGCCCTCCTCGTGGGCGATGGATCCTGGCTCAGGCGAGAGCCGCGAGGGACCGATCGGAAAGCCGGACGCGGTCGTCACCGGCAGGAGCCGCGATGGGATCGTCGGGGGAATCGTCGGAGGCACCGGCATCGGGGTGGTCGTCGACGTGGGCGATCTCTCGAGGCAACCAATTCCGCCTAGTTTGAAGCAGAAGCTAGAAAGGCTCTACCCCAAGAAGGCCAAACAGGAAGGCGTCGAGGGCGCGGCAGTCGTGCGACTGCAGATCGGGCCGACGGGCTTACCGAGCAAGATCACACTCATCTCCGAAGACCCGATCGGCTACAAGTTCGGGCAGGCGTGCAAACAAGCCCTGCAAGGCGCCAAGTGGGAGCCACCGCTCGACAAAGAGGGCAGGCCGGTCAGCACTCGCGTCACGTTCAACTGCGGCTTCGAGATTCGTTTCTAGCAGGCACTTTCTTTGACGCTCTGAGCCCGTGGGCGGTAACTCTGAGCCATGCGCTCGATTTCGCTCACCTTGCTCGTGCTGATCTCTGCTTGCTGGGGCCAGGAGGAAGAACCGCCGGGGGAGCTCGTGGGCAGCTTCCAGGCTGTTGGCCTGATGGTCGAACAGAGTTGCGGTGCAGCAGTTCCGGCTGCCGATTCCCTGACCCTGAGCTTCAGTCTCCGGAGTGAGTCGAACGGCCGCGCATACTGGGAGCAATCGGGCGGCTCGATGTTCGCTGGCATCGAAAATGACAGTTCTTATACGTTTCAAACCAGCAAGAGCTGGATGGTCGTCGAGGCGGACCCTTTCCGCGGCTATATCGGCTGTTCGGTGACACAGCGCGACGTCTTCACCATCGACGTCGAGACGCCCGAGATCACCATCGACGAGGATGCTGGGGTCGAAGGCGACGGCGGGGTCGGAGACGGGGCTGGCGCCGACGCCGAGATCGATCCGACCCTGGTTTCGATCACCGGATCGCAGACCACCGAAATCGTCCCGCTCACCGGCTCGGACTGCACGCCCGCGGTGGCCGCTCTCGGTGGCCCGTTCCTCTCGCTGCCTTGTCGCGTGGAGTACGTCCTCAACGGCAACGGCATCGCCCCCGAGTGACGCAGCATGCGATTCGCCACGGCCCTTTCGCCGATGAGAACGCCTAGTCCTCGTCAACGGCGGACGGCGGAAACTGCGAAGGTCTCAGCGCCCCCAAGGGCACGGACGGCCGCGCGGACGGCGGCGCCGATGGCGGCGCGGACGGAATGCTGCTCTGTTGCCGGGGTGAGCCTGGCAAACGCTCAGCGCGAATGATCATTTTAGGGGAATGGACCCCGAAGAAGATCCCGAGCGTGGCTTCCCGCCCGCTGACCTCGTCGACCCGGAAACCGTTCCGCTCGAGCATTGCGGAGATCTCGTGGAGCGCGTAGAGGCGAATCGAGTAGAGGCGATCGTGCTGTTGACCGCTGTGGTTCGCCACGCGGCGTTTCACGCGAAGTCGTGATTTTGCATAATCGAAGTCGGTCTCTTCCATACAGACTGCGCCATCGACCTCGAACCAAACCTGATTTGGCTGGGAACCGATCATGAAGTCGCGATTGACGACCTCGAGCAATAGCGTGCCGTTCGGTCGAATTGCCTCGTGGAACTTTCGGATCGTGAGCTCGTTTTCCTCTTCGCTGAAATAGCCGAACGTGGTTCCCCAGCAGAGCATCGCGTCGAAGGGTTCGACGAAGGTGACTTCGCGCATGTCACCTCGCACGAAGTCGATTTGCAGGCCTCGGTCTTCGGCTTCGTCGTATGCGCGCGAAACCATCGTGGCCGAGATGTCGAGCCCGACCAGGTGATAGCCCCTGGAGGCGAGCTCCACAGCCTGCACCCCGAGACCGCAGCCCACATCGAGAATTCGGGACCCAATCGGCATCCGCAGCGCTCGTTCGATGAAACTGCACTCGACCGCGACTTCCTTGGGCGTCGACGTCCGAACGGTTCGCAGATACGCCTCCCCGAAGAAGTGCTCGTGCCAGGGTCCGTCATCGTCCGTTTCAACCACGGGTGGCCCCGACTCCTTCGAATCAGCTGGCGGAGGTGGGGGCTTGGGAATCGGGATCAAGATGTCCGAGCTCTTGTCGGGCGGTGGCGCGATATCGCTCCGAAACAGCACATCGTCGTCGTCGAGGAATAGCTCTTCGGGAGGCTCGCTGTATCGCGCTGGAGCGGGCGGCGCGGTGGAGCTCCGGATCATCGGCGGATCGCTGAAATGGACGTCGATCGACGGCATCGACGCTTCCGCTTCGTCGTATCCATCGTGGTCGCCGAAGAATGGATCGCCCATGGTCGTGAACGACGGTTCGGTCGGCTCGCGGTCGTCGCTTGGCTCCACCGCGAAGGTGACGCCACTTGGTGGGTCGAGCTCGACTACGTTCGAAGCGTGTTGCGCCGCTCCGTTACCATTGGTGCCCAGCCCTTCCGGGTTTTCGAGCACGCTCGCACGCGGAATGTCGACGATCGGAACGCGAAGCGCACGTCGCTTTCGGGGAGCAGCGGAGGAGCCCCCCTCAGCCTTGTCCGCCGGCTCGCCGCTCACGGCCGTTCCCCTTTGGCCATGACCTCGCCCATCCGAATCGATGAACCGGCCTGCGCCCTGAGATCGAGCGGACACGCTGGCGGCGTCATCACGATCGCGGTCGAGCCCATGTGGAACACACCGAGCTCGTCGCCGCGATCAAGCGGAATCGGCGAATCCGTATAGCTCCGCAGACCCGGAGTGTCCCCCCGGTTGGTCTGCACATCATCAAAGCTCACGCCGATGCGTCCCACCCCTATTGCTCCCACCATGATCGTCGTCACGGTTCCGTGCACAACGCTCTCTTGCACAATAGCAAGACGTTCGTTTCTTGCGAAAAGCTGAGGGATGAACTGGGTCCCAATTCGGTTTACCGGGAACAAACTGCCCGGAACGTACCGCATGCACTGCACGCTTCCGCAGGTCGGAGCGTGTACGCGATGGTAGTCGCGGGGCGAAAGGTAGACGATGAAATAGTGACCTCCCTCGTACAGCCTGGCCGCGTCCTCGTCCCCAAGGACCGCCTCAGCCGTATAGGGCTGCCCCTTCACGATGATCTCGCCCTCGGCCGTAATTTCACCGAGATCCTCGATCCGTCCGTCTGCAGGGGACACCAGGGCCGCGGGATCGGGGTCGATTGGCCTCGCTCCCTCGAGCAGCGTGCGGGTGAAAAAGTCATCGAACGTGCGGAAGCCCCCATCGGGCAGGTCCACCTCGCTCATGTCGACATCATAAATGCGGATGAAGGCGCCGACCGCTGCATCGACTAGCGGCCGTGGTGCCCTGGACGACGCTATCCGGCCCAGCGCCCTGCTCAGCCGCTTGCGCGGTAGAACACGGACCGTTTGCGCAGCCAATCGTGAAGCACTCATCCCCATGTACCGGTGCAGTTCAGAAATGGTATCTGACTGAACAACAGCACGTCAAACCTGGGAGATAGTGACGGGCGCTGGGGCCGGACCGCAAATACGAGCGCCCCGCCGGCCCGGCACCGACGGGGCGCATAGAGGATGCGAAATCGACCTAGACCGCCGCTTCGCCGCGCTCGCCCGTACGGATTCGAACAGCTTCTTCGATTGGCGATACGAAAATCTTCCCGTCGCCGATACGGCCTGTCTTTGCCGCATTTTCAATCGCTTCAATGACTGAAACGACTATCGAATCGGGCACGATGATCTCCACCTTCACCTTCGGGACGAAGTCGACCACATACGCGGACCCCCGATAAACCTCTCGCTTGCCGCCCGTACGGCCGAACCCTTTGACCTCCGTCACGGTCATGCCTTTAATACCGACTTCGTTGAGGGCATCCTTCACCTCATCGAGCTTGAAAGGCTTAATAATGGCTTCCACCTTCTTCATGGGACCTCCGAAACTTCAAGCAGCCCAACGAGAACCGCCTATGCAAGTGGGTGTACCCCCCGATTATTTCTGATTTGTTTCGTGGCCGTAAATACGAACGTGGAGGCGTGAACTAGACTCGATCCAACTCGACCCGGCCTGCGATGCCGCTTTGGTGCTGCTCCTCGGCGGCCGCACGCTAGCGCCCAGGTGCTACGCTGCGCCGCTCATGGCTTCTATTCTGACCACGGTTCGCGACCTCGAGCGTCTGCGGCAGATTGCCGGCGTCTTGGCCGTCCATGGATTCGGCGAGGTGGTGGAGCGCACCGGGCTCAGCACCCTGATCCCCGGCCGCAAACGCGGTGACGGTGCACGGATGCCGGCGGGCATTCGCCTTCGGAAGGTCTTGGAGGACCTCGGCCCCTCTTTCGTCAAGCTGGGGCAAATCATGTCGACGCGGCCCGACCTGATCCCCGAGGACATTCTCGTCGAGCTCAAGAAGCTCCAGGACGCGGTCCCCCCGGAGCCGTTCGAAGCGATCCGCGAGCAAGTCGAGCGCGAGCTCAGCTGCCCGCTGGCCGAGGTCTACGAATCGTTTGATGAGGCCCCGCTCGCCTCTGCTTCAATTGCGCAAGTCCATGGGGCGCGCCTCCGCGATGGCGAGGAGTGCCCAGAAGTGGTCGTCAAAGTCCAGCGCCCGAATGTCCAGACATTGATGGCGCGCGACGTCGACCTTCTCTATTGGCTTGCCAAGGCCATCGTCCGCTCGATGCCGGAGTCGCATTTGTATCGGCCGATCAGCCTGGTGGAAGAGTTCGATCGCTCGGTTGCGGCGGAGCTCGACTTCTCGCTCGAGGCTGATAACCACGAGCGCTTCACCGAGAATTTTCGGCGGAATCCACATGCCAAGTTTCCGAAGGTCTACCGGAGCGCCAGCGCAAAGAGGGTACTGACGCTCGAGTACCTCGAAGGGCGAAAGGTGTACGCGGCGCTGCGCGCCGGAGTCAGCGGCGAGCTGATGGCAAAGCGTGCGATCGAGATCATCATCCAGCAGATCTTCGAAGACGGATTTTTTCACGCCGATCCACATCCGGGAAACATCATCATTCTCGGAACGAACGAGGAACCCGTGATCGGCATGATCGACGTTGGTATGGTCGGACGGCTCTCACCCAAGATGCGAGACCGGACCATCGACCTGATGGTGGCGGCAGTGCGCGAGGACTACAGCGGCATCGCGGACGCGCTCTACGCGATCGGCCGACCGATCCATAAGATCAACCGCGAAGCGTACGAGGCGGAGGTCGCTACCTTGGCGCAGCGCTACCTAGGAAAGCGACTGAAGGAAATCGAGCTTGGGTCCTTGCTCCGCGATCTCGTGATGGGTTCGCGAAAGTTCGGCGTCGAGATTCCGTCGGAGTTTCTCATGCTCGGCAAGAGCCTCATGACGGTCGAAGGAGTCGGCAAAGAGATCTACCCGGAGCTCGACCTTCTCGAAGAGGTGCGCCCTTACTTCATAGACCTCTTCCAGCAGCGCTATTCCCCCGAGCGCGTGACCCAGGACGCGCTCCGGGGCCTGCGCCGCCTAGGCGCGGCCACCACGGAGATGCCGCTGCAGCTCGAAGAGATTCTCGACGACCTTCGCAAGGGCTCATTCAGCGTTCGCACACAGCAAACGCAGCTCGAGTCCGCCGCGGATCGTCTCGGCCGGCGGGCATTCAGCGGGCTGGTCGTCGGCTCGCTGACCATCGCTGGCGCGATCCTGCTTTCGCAGGAAAGCTATTGGCTCGGCGGCCTTGCCCTAGCGCTGAGCGCCCTGTACGCGCTCGCTCACAGCGCACGCATCTGGTTGCTCGGCAAGCCCGAGCCCTGAGCTAGCCCCGAAGCGCGCGTCCGATGATCAGGCCGACCCCGCCGGAGACGAGACAGATCACGAACGTCCCGGCCATGTACAGGGCGGCCCGGCCCCATGCCTCGTTCTGCATGAGCCCAACGCTCTCCAGATTGAACGCAGAATAGGTCGTGAAACCGCCCATGACGCCGGTTCCCAGGAGCAATCGCAGGTCCGTGCCAAACCAGGAGCGGTCCTCGGCGAGCACGAACACCATGCCGAGGCCGAGCGAGCCAAGCGCGTTGACGGCAAATGTCGACCATGGAAACCCGTGCGCCGCGCTAACGGGCCCGAGCAGCAAAGAGACCCAGTACCGAAGACAGGACCCAGCGGCTCCTCCAATTGCGACCCAAACGAAGCTCACGCTTGCCTTGTAGACGAGAAGCTGGCGCAGGCGCAAGGTTTGCGTGGGACGTGGGCGCATTCGCTAGTGAACTCGGTTGACCACCGAGCAAGACGTGCCTAACGTCGCACTCGGTGAAGGAGGCGGCTCTCGTGAATGCAGACTCGTCGCGGCGTGGATCGGTATTTGGCGCGTTGCTCCTCCTCGCTGCTGCTCTGCCGGGCTGCACCGATAATGCATCGGAGCCACGGAGCCAGATCGAAGAGTTCGATTACGCAGTGCCGATGGACAGCGCGAGCCCTTGGCCGAAGTTCCGCCGAGATGTGATGCAAACGGGCCGAAGCCCCATCTTGCCGATCGACAACGGAGCGGACCCCTGGGTCTTCCAGACGGGGAAAGGCGTCTTCTCCACGGCGGTGATCGACGGCGAGAACAACGTCTACGTCGGCTCCGGCGACCGCGTCTTCTACAAGC
The DNA here is from genome assembly GCA_963699755.1 of uncultured delta proteobacterium. Lineage (GTDB taxonomy): Bacteria > Myxococcota_A > Polyangia > Polyangiales > Houyiibacteriaceae > SG8-38. Next base: position 46,869 of record CAVOVB010000004.1, on the reverse strand, counting down.
TCGACGGGAACGGCAACGAGCTTTGGTCCGTACGCACCGGCGAGGTCATCGATTCTTCCGCGTTGCTCGACGACCGCGGTGTCGTGTACTTCGGCTCAGGTGATGGTCTCCTCTATGCGCTCGATCGCGAAGACGGCACGGTGCTTTGGACCTTCGAAGCCGATCCCCCCTCGCTGAACGATGCCTTGATCAACTGGTTCGAGGGCAATGTCGCGATGGGCTTGGATGGCACCCTCTACGTGCCAAACGACAACCGCTGCACCTACGGGATCGAGCGAGATGATCGCAGTGATTCGTGGTGTTTCGTCACGCGCGATCAGACCTGGTCGCTTCCCGCGCTCAATCCAGAGACTAATCGCCTCTACATGGGCAGCAACTTCCCATTCTTGCCGACCGTCTTCGGGATCGGAGCCGAGGCAGGGGACCTGGTCTGGGGCTTCCTGACGCGGGGCACGGTCGCCGCCAGTCCGATGCTGGCCGGGACCGGCGCTGATGCGCTGCTCGCCGTGGGCAGCTTCGACGGCTTCCTTTATGGCATGCGCCAGAGCGATGGCATCGAGCAGTGGAGCTACGGCGCGCGCGACCACATTTATGCAAGTCCGGCGCAAGCCGAGGATGGAACGATCATCCAGCCCTCCGCAGACGGAACGATCTACGCGATCGATCCGGCGGATGGCTCGTTGGTCTGGGCCTACGACACCGGTGAGCCGATCCGCTCCTCGCCCGCGATCGACGGTGACGGCAACATCTACGTCGGCTCCGGCGAGGGGCAGATGTTCGTTTTGAACCGCGACGGCACACTTCGCTGGTCGATTCAGCTGATCGACGACCAACGGGATGACCTGAACTCGTCGCCTGCACTCGGCAAGGAGTTCGTCGTGCTTTCCGGCGAAACGGGTGAGGTCTTCGCCTTGCCGTACGACTATTGCCTGCGGCCTGGTCTCAAGGATCAGCGCTGCACGCGTGGCCCCGGAGAGCCACTTCCCGACAACGGTGTGTTCATGGTGTTCACTACGAGCTTTGGAGGGCTCGAGATCGAGCCCCCGACCGAGATCTGGGCGAACCAACCGCTCACCTTCACCTTGCTCGTCCGGGAAGATGGCAACACGAAGCTCACGGCCATCGACCCCAAGAGCTTGGAGGTCACGACGGTTGGCACCGCCGCGGAGGTTCTTGCGGATGTCTCGGGTGACAGCCGCTACGTCACGGTAATCCCGGAGGAGCACTGGGTCGGCGACCAAGGCGGGCGCATCGAAGTTCGGGTCAAGGGCAAGTACCTCGACCAGTTGGAGGATCGCAAAGGGCTGGTGTTCATGTTCACTCCCGGTCTGGGCGGCTCGTTCGACGAGACCTTCGCCTTCGACATCCCTCCGCGGAGCACCACGGGGTTCCCCTTCCCAGTGGCAGAGGCGCCTGGCGAGGAAACCGGCATCGTCGAGCTCTACCGAATCTCCGCGCCGCTACCGACGATCCTTCCAAGTTACAACCAGATCGGCTTCGATTCCATTCACTACGTGATCGGCATCGTCGAGGGCGCTGAGGGCAAGTACATTGGTTGGGGCGTAGGCGGCACGCTCGACGCAGAAGGAAACACCGTCGTCAACCCGAGCTCAGAGGTTCGTTTCCCCCTAGAGCTCCTTTGGGACGACGGCCTTCTGACCATGATCAACAAAGAGGGCTTCACGATCGAGTTCAACGGTTTTCCGCTCCCTTTCCAGTACTTCCGCGTAGCCGGCACGCTCGACGCGGACGGCAATGCGCTGCGCAGCCCGTCGCTCAATGCCAAGACGATCTGTGATCAAATCACCGACTATGGTGTGTTCCTGGAGATCCTCGGCTTCTGCAATGTCGATACGGGTCTGCTCGATGCCGTGGGCGGCGCCGAGCTCGGGCCCTTCGGGGAAGATGGCACCCAAAGCGCACCCGCAGGAATTGGCGCCGTCGCGTTTGCGCAGGATGGGAACCAAGTGCTGGCCACCTTGACGGGCACCTCATTGCAGAGCGACGCGCACAACTTCGGCCTCCTCATTCTGAACGCCGCCGACGGAGGCCCCATCGGCCTCAACTACACCGAGGCAACCGCACACGCGCCTAGGACGGGGACCGTGCAAACGGTCTCCCTGGACCTGAGCGACGTCGCAGAGGTGCCGAGCAGCCTCCGCGTCTACTTGATGGTCGACGCCTACCCGGCTGCTGTGGCTACGCTGCAATGGCAGTAGCGTGGTAGAGTCGGCAGGTGATCAGCGAGGACTTCGCCTTTTACGGCTTCGACGACGCCTACTGGAATCGGCTGGTCTCCCTATTCCTCGGAGAAGACAGCCATGACGCGGGCGGGGTGCTCATCGTCGTGGTAGACGCCGATCGACGCGCGGCGGCGTGCTTTCATACGGCCAGAGGCTCGCTCGACCCCGCCACCCTTCCGCCCTTGAACGACCTCCGCGCGCTCTGCGAGGCGACCTCGGCTGGTGCCTGTATCCTCATGCGCGAACGCGCCATGGCCGAGCTCGGCGGCTACCTCGCCGAACCGCTGGACCCTGATCAGGACTTCGTGGCTAGAGTCATGCGCTTCGTGCATGTCTTGAGGGAGCTCGGCAATGGAAACTGGATTCGGGTATGGCCGAACCCCCTCCCCGATCTTCTGCTCGCGGCAGCGCCAGCGGCCAAACCCGCGATCGACTTCCTCGTTCCGAATGGGACGAGCGTCGTGCTCGGCGTCTTCGAGGATGGCGCGCTTTGGACCGGCGCGGTGCTTCGACGCAATGCAGGCAGCTTCGATGTCTTCGCCGGGCCAGGCGCGATCTCACAGTGGGCGGGTCCGCTTGGCGGGGCCTGGCGTCGCGATCAGCGCGTGCTCACCCGGGCAATCGAACGAGAGCTCGGCCCAATTCACGTCGGTATCTTCATGGAGCGCTCCCAAGCCAAGGCCTTGCTGAGCGGCAGGCACGCTGGCGACTGGGCGATGGCCTACGCGACTCGCGCGCTGATCGTTCATCCGCTGCCTGCCTACGCAGCGGCCGGCCTCGGCCTCGACGTGCTCGGAGGCGCGACCCAGCTCGCGTTCCACGCGCTCGAACAGCTGGAGCCGGAGGAGCTCGTGGGCATCGCTCAGGGTTTCTGGCGTGGCCTCACCGACGGAAAGGGTCTTGAGGGCTTGCTGGGCTTCTCGCCGTTCGCTGCCATCTCAGGAGCGTTGAGCAGCGCCGCACGCCGACCCGAAGTGAGCGAGGAGCCGGTCGAACCGAGCTCTTCAGACGATGGTTCAGGCGGGTTCAACTGAGCAGGCCTGCACAGATCGCCGCTTCTTTGACAAGATTGGCGACAATATGTACCTTTATCCCACCTGCTCAGCATTGCAGGGGACATTTGTGCAGCGATTGAGGCTAAGAGGCTAACGAGAAGGCGGTGAGAGATGCGAGCGGGGGAAAGCATGCATAAGCTAACAGCGCGCCAGAAGGCGGTGCTTGAGTACATTTCGGACTCGATTCACTCGCGAGGGTATCCACCCACGCTTCGTGAAATCGGCAATCATCTGGGCATTCGGAGCACAAATGGAGTGAACGATCACCTGCGTGCCCTCGAGCGCAAGGGTTACCTCACCCGCGAGGACATGAAGTCCCGGACCCTTCGTCTCATGAAGACCCCGGATGGCCGGCCCAGCAGCCGCCCACCTGGCTCGAATGACGACCTCGTCTCGATTCCGATCATCGGCCGCGTCGCGGCGGGCGCACTGAGCGAGGCCATCGAGGATTCAGAGGACACGGTTCAAATCGACCGGATGCTCATCGGCGGCCAGCGCGACGTCTTCGGCCTTCGCGTCAACGGCGAATCGATGATCGAGGCCGGTATCTTCGACGGAGACTTCGTCTTCGTACGCAAGCAACTCACCGCGAACCGCGGCGAGATCATCATCGCCCTCGTCGGCGACGAAGCCACGTGCAAGTACTACTTCCCAGAGCGCGAGCACGTCCGTCTCGAGCCTGCCAACAAGGCCATGGCGCCGATTCTCATTCCCAAGAACGACTGGCGGACCACACAGGTGCTCGGTGTCGTGGTGGGCGTCTACCGAAGGCTGAGCTAGGAACGCTTCATTAGCCCTTTGAAAACGGGCTCGTTGCCCTTCGTCGTGAGATGAACCCTTCGGAAAGGTCTTTTTCGAGGGGTTTTCTCTTGTATTGTGCCCAAATGACTCCGACTCAACGAGTGTTGATGGGACCAGGACCTTCTGACGTTCCTGCCCGAGTGTTGGACGCGCTCTCGCGGCCCACGATCGGGCATCTGGACCCCATCTTTTTGCAAGTCCTGGACGAAACGCAGACCATGCTTCGGCAGGTGTTCGGAACGGAGAACGCGCTGACGCTCCCGATCTCAGGGACGGGCTCAGCGGGCATGGAGACCTGCTTCGTGAACCTACTCGAAACTGGTGACCAGGCGCTGATCTGTCGGCACGGTGTCTTCGGTGGGCGCATGGCTGAAGTGGCAAGACGCTGTGGCGCCGCGGTTACCCTCGTCGATGCGCCCTTTGGGCAAGCCATCGATCCGGACGAGGTTGCGAGGGTGGCGAAGAAGAGCTCATTCAAAGTGCTTGCCATCGTGCACGCCGAAACCTCGACCGGTGTGCTTCAGGATCTCAGTCCCTTTCGCGCGATTGCAGATTCGTGTGGCGCGTTGCTGCTCGTGGATGCGGTCACGTCCCTCGGCGGTGTCGCGGTGGAGGTCGACCAGATGGGGATCGACGCGGTCTACTCCGGCACGCAGAAGTGTCTTTCATGCCCACCGGGACTTTCACCAGTTTCGTTTTCCGAGCGCGCGCGAGTAGTCTTCTCGACGCGCAGGACACCGGTCCAAAGCTGGTACTTCGACTTGAACCTACTTGGCCAGTACTTCGGCGGCGAGCGTGTCTATCACCACACGGCGCCGGTGAACATGATCTTCGCGCTGCACGAAGCCCTTCGAGTCGTGCTCGAAGAAGGGCTCAAGGCTCGGTACGCGCGTCACTGTGAGCAAGCAGAGGCGCTTCGCCAAGGCCTGGAATCGCTGGGCCTGGACCTTCCGGTCGCCGAAAACGTCCGACTCCCTCCCCTCACTGTGGTTCGGGTCCCAGAAGGTATCGACGATCGCACAGTGCGCGCGAAGCTCCTTGCGGACTACGGTCTCGAAATCGGCGGGGGCCTCGGGGACTTCAAAGGCAAGGCCTGGCGCATCGGCCTGATGGGCGCCTCGGCGACACCGCGCCACGTCCAGCTCTGCCTCGGCGCGCTTGAAGAAGCGCTCCGCTGAGCTCCGGCCCAGATGCGCGACTTCGGCGAATCGCGCCGACCAGATACTAACAGCAACCGCACCCAGGTTGAGCAACCGTCGATAGAACGGCGAGCAACCGCACCCAGGTTGAGCAACCGTCGATAGAGCGGCTGCTGTCAATCGAGCAAGATCCAACGTGCACCGAGACCCGTTTCGTCGCTGAGAACAAGGGAATAGCAGCCCCATGAATGCCCTTGCTCGAACCGCGACTTACCCATCGATACGTGCTCTTGGTCGGGTTTGTGTTGCCCGGGCACAGGGTGCTGGATGAAGACTGCGTGCAATCAAGGTTCCGTCCTCGATCTGTCGACGGGGACGCGGCGCAGCACGCACTGCACCACGTTGAAGGGTTCGGACAAGGGACCGTCACAGAGCGCAAAGTGCGCGGAGTCCTAGGCGGGTAGGCGCGGTTCGACTGCCGGTTCGTTCTTCCGCATGACCGACAGAAGCGCCGCAAGGCGGAGTGTACCGGCACAGTAAGCCTTCTTGCGCCCGACGGGAGCGACCGGTTGTCGCCCCCACTGTTGGAGCGCACTGTCGACTTTGCTGAGCTCAAGTGAACAACCGAACCCTGACAACCGAACCCAGGTTGCGCCGAGCAGAATCAATGGAACGTGCCTAACCCACGTTGGCGTCCGCCAACGAGGTCGACGGTATCCGCCAGCCGCAGCCACCGCAACGTATTGAAATCACATTCGGGAAACCTGGCCCGCTTCATGCGTCTCGAGCTGTTCCATGACTCAACCCCGCCTCGTGCTCCCCGGCGACACCCTGATGATCACCCGACGGACCCTTCGGCGCCATCACCTCTTCCGCCCCGATTCCGCCATTCGCCAGCTCTACCTCTACACGCTCGCGATCTGCGCTCGACAGTTCGGCATCCTCGTGCACGCCGTCACTCTCATGTCGACCCACGAGCATCTGATCGTCACCGACACGAAGGGGCGGCACCCTGATTTCCTTCGGCACCTCCATCGCTTGGTGTCGCTCGGGAGCAAAGTGCTTCGCAAGTGGGAGGGGCCCACCTGGGAGCCAGAGCAAGCCTCGGTCGTTCGCTTGCTGACGGAGCAAGCCGTCATCGAGAAGCTCGCGTATGTGATGGCCAACCCCGTCAAGGCGCGTCTAGTCCGTCATGCACGGGACTGGCCCGGCATCACGGTGCTCCCGCACGAGCTCGGGCGCCGGGTTTGGACGGCAAAGCGCCCGAAAGCATACTTCAACCCGAAGAACGCAAGGTGGCCTGACTGCGGTACGCTAACGCTCACGCTGCCACCGAGCCTGAAGCAAAGGTACAGCGCCGAGGCGCTGCGGGAGGCTGTCCAAGAAGAGCTCGCGCGCCAAGAACGAATGGCGCACCTCGAGATCCGAAAGCATGGTTGGCGCATTCTCGGGGCAGACCGCATTCGTCGACTCTCGCCGTATCGAAGGGCGACGAGTTTTGAGCTGCTCCGAGATCGAAACCCGACTTTTGCGGTCGGGCGGGGGCAGAAGAAGATGTTCTTTGAGGCCGTGGCCGAGCTTCGCGCGTTTCGGCACGCCTACCGAGAGGCACTCGAGCATTGGCGCGCGGGGCTACGCAGCGTCGTGTTTCCACAGGGCACTTGGTGCATGTGCCGAGTGCACCGGGCCGTGGCGCAGTCGTAGCGCGTCCATTCCAATCGATGTGAGCGCGGCAGTCGTGTGGGGCGACGGCCGAGGGATGGGCGCATTCTTGCGGCACTTCCGAGCACAGATTTCAGGTCTGGAGCCTCGGCTGCGCTTCCGCACTGAAAAGCTTTCTGCCTCAGCCCGGGCGCGTTGCGTACAACCGACGCCCGGAGACACGCGGCTCACCCACCGATCCTGCGAAGTCGCGAGTCAACGTGGGTGGGGTTAGAGCACACCTAACCCTTGATACACACCATGGGCTCGAGGCGTGCGACCTTGCGCGCGAGCCCTGCTCGATCGGCGGAGTCGACCACGACGCGAACGTCTTTGTACGCCCCGGGTGCTTCCTCCGCGACGCCTCGCATACTGACCGATCGAACGATGATGCCGCGGTGTCCGAGATTCTGGATCACCTTGTTGCCGCGCCATTGCTTCTTGGCGCGGTGGCGGCTCATCCGCCGCCCCGCACCATGGCATGCAGACCCAAAGGAGAGAACCATGCCCCCTGCCGTGCCGACGAGTACCCAGGATTCGGTTCCCATGCTGCCCCCGATCAACACCGGTTGGCCGATCGTGCGAAGCTGTTCCGGCAGCTCGGGATGTCCCGGCCCGAATGCGCGTGTGGCCCCCTTTCGATGAACGAACAAACGCCTTCGCATGCCATCGACGACGTGCTCTTCCTCTTTGCAGGTGTTGTGGGAGACATCGTAGAGCAGCGGAAGCTCGGCCTTCGGCAACAGGCCGCTAAACACCTGGCGCGTGAGATGCGTGATGATCTGCCGGTTGGCGAGCGCGCAGTTGATCCCAGCGCGCATGGCGCCGAGATATCGACGGCCCACCTCGGAACGCAACGGAGCACAAGCAAGCTCGCGATCGGGAAGCTCGATGCCGTGCTCCTCGGAGGTGATGGCCATCTCACGCAGATACTCGGTGCCAATCTGATGCCCAAGCCCCCTCGACCCGCAGTGAATGGCGACGACCACGTCGCCCTCCGCAATTGATAGCTCGGAGGCCACGCCGGGCGCGAAGATCTCCGCGACACGCTGCACCTCGAGGTAGTGGTTTCCCGAGCCGAGTGTTCCCATCTCGTCGCGCTGTCTGTCGCGCGCTTTTTGAGACACATGCTTCGGCTCCGCGCCGCGCATGCAACCGTGCTCCTCGATCCGCTCGAGATCCTCCCTTGAGCCCCATCCTCGATCGACCGCCCAGCGCGCGCCGCCGAGTAGCATCGCGGACATCTCGGCTTCGTCGAGGTGAAGGTGACCAGTGCTTCCCACACCGGCCGGAATGTGCCTGAACAACGCATCGGCAAGCTGCTCTTTCACAGGCTCGATGTCGTCTGTCTGCAATCCGGTCAGCAAGCAGCGGACACCGCAGGAGATATCAAATCCCACGCCCCCAGCCGATACGACACCCCCTTCGTTTGCATCGAAGGCGGCCACTCCGCCGATGGGAAAGCCGTAACCCCAATGCCCGTCGGGCATCACATAGCTTGCCTGAACAATCCCCGGCAACGTCGCAACGTTGGTGGCTTGCTCACGTACCTTTTCATCCATTCCCTGTAGCAGCGTCCGGTCGGCATAGAAGATCACCGGAACACGCATCTTGCCCGTGGCACGGAGCATCCATTGGTCTTCGGATGTCTGGTGCAGTGCGCTGATGTCCATGCTTCCTCCTAGCCCCCCGATTCACACATCGACGACGCATTGCGCGATCCACTGTCCTTCGTCGTCGTGGCTGACTCGGAGCTCGGTGAACGTCGCGCCCTTGGGTTCTACCGCGGGCTCGTGGCGCCGACGGTCGACAGGTTCGCCCTGTGCCAATGCAGATAGCGTGAGCCGGTCGATCTTGACACGAAAGCGGCCGAACAACATCGACCGCGTTGTCATCTCGTAGATGAGCGCATTGAGCCAGTCGACGAGGAGCACGTCTAGGGTCGGTGCCTCGCAGCTGATCTCTACCCGCTCGTCGCTTCGCACGAGGCTCGGATCGGTAACGAGGGCGGTGAGTCCAAGCGCAGCCTGCTCGAAGGCGATGTCCAGCGATTGCCCACGGCCGCGAACGCCAATGTCCGCATCGTGGGCAAAGTGCTCCCAGCACGGCTGCGGACGCGAGGTCATTGGGCTATGGCTCCACTTCGCCGATGAGCTCCACCGTGCTGGCTTGTGGCCCGGCTTTGCCTTCACCCTCTGCCAGCACGTACCGCACGAGGCTACCGATGCGGAGGTCGTCGAACGCCCCATGGAGCACCGCATTACGGTGAAAATAGACCTCGACTTCGTCACTCCCCTCGAGAAAGCCGTAGCCTTCCGCGAGATAGAGCTTGGTGACTTGCGCGCGCCTTTGGGGCTCATGCCGCTTGACCTCCCGGCGTTGCTTTCGGGCTACATCTTGAAGTTGACGCCGAGCGGCACGGAAAGCATCTCGAAGCGCGACGTACACGTCCTCATGAGCGTGGTCCTTCGGCCCCTGCTGACTCACCACGACTTCACCGCCCGGGACGGTGATGTCGATCCGAACCCCATAGAGTCGGCCATGGCGGGAACGCCGATGAGGCGCCTCGATGACCACGTGGCAGTGGATGATGGGTGCATAAGACTTCTCCAGCTTGGCCGCACGCTCCTCTACCCACTTCTCGACGGCTTCGGAGGGCTCCATCTCTTTGAACGTGATTTGCAGGGGGTGTTGCATCGATCGACTCCTCGTCATCCTTCGACCACGCAAAGTTCATGCCGTCGGATGAACCACAGCTCCGGGCAATTTCCGGCGACTCCAATCGCCAACTCGCGCAGATCTTGCGCCTGGGGGCATTCTAGGCGCCTCGATTTCGTCTTGATTTGGCAACCGAGGTCCGGTGAAGCCCATGCGCCACGAGGGCAATGCGCATCATGAAAGCAGGCGTTCGCGGAATTGCGCTCACCCATACGCAAGCGGCTTTGGTAGTCCTCTTTCGACCGGTACAATTAATGGCGGGCATTGTTGAATGCTCGGCACTCGGGGGATTGATGGAGACTGGGGACCCAGGCGTGGAGTTGCGCTTCTTCTCTTGTTTGTCCGAACGACCGCATGCAGCAGCGCGGGCAACGACAACGGGCTACGCGGCGGAGGCAGCAGCACAGAAGGGGAGCGCGATGCGATCTGCGCGGCAGGGGAGAATCAGGGAGAGGTGCAAGAGCGGTGTTCATCGCCAACCTCGCTAGCGCACCCTGGTTCACGAACCGTAGCTCGGAATTTGCACGGCAACGCCTGACTTGGGGGCAGTTCATCCGCTGGCCGGACCCTCAGGTCGAAGCGGACCACTATCATGACCACAGCGGCGAATGGCCGCACCCGGCCTGGGCGGAATGGCTCTAGTGGACGGCCTCTCTGCCGAACATCGTCGATGTCGATGGCGACGGCGACAACGAGGTGCTGGGAATCCCCAACGTCGAGATGCACGAGCCCTACGAAACACAAGCGTACGCACTGATGGTGCTCGAGGGAGCGCAAGAAGACGGCTCGCGCTCCGCGATGCGCCCGTCGGGATGGGAGAATCTACCGCGTGGCGAAGATCCCATTCTTGTCGATGGTTGGCATCCGCCGCTCGGAGCTCCTGCGGCTGTTACGGTGAACCTCCAGGGCGACGACCGACCCGAGATAATCGTATCTCTCAACGACGGTTTCCTCTACACATTCGACGCGGGCGCGCATCTCTTGTGGCGGTTCAACTACATGCACGGTCAGGCAGTCATGTACGCGTCGGAGCCGGTTGTTGCAGACCTCAACCAGGACGGGTCACCCGAGGTCCTCTTTGCCACCTATGGTGCACCGGACGTCGCCAACTCGGGCAACCTCGTCGTCCTCGCAGCAGATGGAAGTCCGTTGCACGACGTCGGGTGATGGCTGCCTACCGTGGGCCACTCTGCCGGGTGGCCCATTGCGGATGGGGCAGCCGAATGGAGGGTGACCAAAGGTTGCTTCCGAAGCCTGCTGCTGGAGAGCTGCGACCCGCCAAAAGACGCAGCGCAAATGCTGCGCGCGTTGATGCCGACCGGTGGGAATCAGAATGCTTTCCCGACACCTTTCCGACGATCGTGGCGCAACCTTTGCGCGTGTGAGCAAAGCAAGAGAATGCAAATAGTCACGGGCGCCACGGCGACCCAGGTTGCATGATCTGCGCTGTGACCTGCCCGAGTCGGGTGGGTCCGGAGTGGGGATTTCTCATGCGTTGCTTATTCGGATTCCTGTGCCTCTGCGCGCTGGGCCTGGTGTCGTTGCTTGGCTGCGGTGAGACGCAGGGTGGCGGCGGTGGTTCCGCCGGTGCGGGCGGGGCAGGTGATACCATCGTGGTTGCCGGTCAACTCTTCCTGCTGTCTTCGTCTGGGCAGGGGGTGCATCCAGCCGACGGTGCACGAGTCACGGCCAGCCTTGACCGGGACGGAGATGGTTCCATCGAAGCAAACGAAAGCGCATCCGGCCTTGCGGGCGAAGACGGCAAGTATTCTTTGAATGCTCCAGCTGAGGAGGGCAAGACTACCGTTGTCACCTTCGAAGAAGACCGATACGCAAAATTGATCCGGACGGTGAAAGTCGAGGCGCTTGCGGATGTCACGCTGGACGGAACCTTGACGGAGATGGAAGAGTTGCTGTGCGAGAACAGCCGGTGCCGGGACGATGCTGGAACGGTGTCCATCACCAGCATCCAGGTGTCTTCTGGCTACGCCAAGGTCTTCAACCCCGCGTCGGACGCGGACCGTTTTCCGGGTTCTTTTTCAGACAATCAAGGCAATATGCTGATCTCGGCCGTCTTCGGGGCATTCGAGCTCAGGGACGAAAGCGGCGATCTGATCGAGGAGCTTCAGCCCGGTGAGCCGGCGACCATCAGCATGCGGATGCCTCGGGATACCTGGGAAGCGATCGTGGACATCATGCCCGGTGATGACCGGGTCACCGTACCCATGTTCTACTTCGACGAGATCGCTGGGGACTGGGTCATGGAGGGAACCGGGCAGATTCGGGACGCCGGAGGAGCGCTCATCGCCGAAGCGGACCTGGCCAGCATTCACGATGGCTCCTACTCAGGAACGCTCTTTGCCGAAGCCGAAGTAACCCATTTTTCGTACTGGAACGTGGACTGGCCCCTGGAAGACAACACATGCATGGGCGGGGTTGTGGTGGACGAAGAAGGCAAGCCCATCAAAGGAGCCACCGGAACAGTCCGGGGAGTGAATTTCATCGGCAACTCGCAACCCTTCACCACCAAAGAAGATGGATCGTTCTGCGTGGATGCCCGCCGATCGGAGAAACCCGGCGAAGACCTGGACGGGAATGGAACCAGCGGTGAAACCCTTTCCGTACTGTTGACCTTCCAGAACGGCGGAAAGACCTACCGCTTCAGTGAGACCGAGCTCACAACCGATTCCGCCACTTGTCCGAGCGGTTGCATGGTGATTGGGGAGCTCGGGCTGGTTCCGGCGAACGAGGTGCAGCCGGGGATCTGCACCGTAGACGGAACTGTGCGTAGGGAAGGTGCACCGGTTGCAAACGTCGTGGTGTTCGCCGAAGACGAGCTGCTCGATCCGGACCTGGCGGAAGGCATCTGCGGTGCTACTTGTGCGCCGGCTGTTCTCAGCGACGGCAGCGGCCAGTTCGAGGTCTCCAATGCGCACGCTACCTTGCTGGCGGTAACAGCCTCGGTGAATGAGTCCGATGGTCTTGCTAGTTTCTTCTACGAGTCGCGTCGGAGCTTTCTCACGTGTCCGAGCGAATCGATCAACCTCAATCTCGAGCTCGGGTTCTGTTTCGTTCCGCTCCCGGAAATCAACTACGACGATGGCACTGGCGAAATCACATGGGATCCCGCAGTGGGCGCCCAGGCGCTGATCGTGTTGAGCCCACTCGCCGGACCAATCTGGAGTGTGTACTCGGATACCGGCTTCGATCCACCCGTCGCGTACGGCCAGGTCCCAGCGGGAGCACAGCAATCATGGCCCCTCAGTGGCTCACCCCAACCGATCAGCTCGGGCGACCTGATCACACTGACTCCGCCCAACGGGCTGATCGAATATCAGGGTGCGAGGTGCTTGTCTGCCACCAGCTACGAAGTGCCCTGACATGAAGTCCATGCCCTAGCGTTGATTCGGCGCGGTCGGAGCGGCCATCGGACGTTGCACCAGAACACCGGAGCATCCGGAGCGGCGCCATCCCGGCAAACCTGGCGGTCTACCGCTTCCACCCTTTTCGGTTGGTTGCCAGGTCCGCTTCCCACTGTGTCATCCGGTCGGCCAGTCGCCGGGCCACGTCCGAGTGCTTATCGCTCAAGTCATATGACTCTCCGGGGTCGATCTCGAGGTTGAACAGCAGGGGAAGCGGCCCCGTGGTGTGCTCGCTCATTCCACCGCTTTTCTTGTTCAAAGGCAGGGGCCAGACATAGTGATTGATCGCGCGCAGATACTTCCACTTCCCGGTGCGGACGCCTTCGAGCTCCCCTTGGTGGTAGAAGTAGAGCGATTGATGAGGTGACACGCTGTCTGGGACAGTGAGCAACTCGAGAATGTTCTGGCCATCGACGGTTCGATCCGCGGGCGACGATAGCCCGGCAAGCGCAAGGCAGGTCGGGAATAGGTCGATGTTCATGGCCGGCTCCTCTGAGATCGTTCCAGCTGCGATTCGCCGAGGCCATCGAGCAACAAAGGGCACGCGGTGACCCCCCTCGTAGCTCTGCCCCTTGCGGCCTCGAAACCCGCCGGGGCTGCCCTGGTACCAAGGGCCATTGTCACTGGTGAAGACAACCAGCGTATTGTCCGCAAGTCCGTACTGCTCCAGTGCTGCCAACAGCTCACCGACGCTCCAGTCGACCTCCTCCACCGTGTCACCGAAGATGCCGCCCTTGGAGCGGTTTTGGAAGCGATCAGAGGCGAACAGCGGCCGGTGGGGAAAGGTGTGCGCGAAGTATAGAAAGAACGGACCTTCCCGCGATGACGCGATGAAGCGGATGGCTTCTTCTGTGTAGCGCCCAGTCAGAACGGCCTGGTCGTCTACGTTGGCGACCAGCTGCTCCCGATTGCGATACAGTGGCAGCGGGTGCATGTCGTTGCTGTACGGGACTCCGAAATAGAAATCAAAACCGTGCTCGAGCGGATTGTGCGCCGGGTTGGAAGCAAAATCTCCGAGATGCCACTTTCCGACCATCCCAGTTGCGTAGCCGCCGACCCGCAGGGCCTCCGCCAAAGTGATCTCGTTCTGATGCAGGCCGGTGGCGGCGCCTTGCGTCGCCAGGTCGATGATGCCGAGCTTGCCCGCTAGATAGCCCAAGCCGATCGTGAGCGTGTGCGACCAGGACATCTTTTCGGGCATCAGCGGAACGTCCAACCCCATCCGCGCCGGATAGCGACCGGTGAGTAGCCCCGCCCGTGACGGCGTGCAGACCGAGTCGCTCGCATGGAAATCGGTGAACCGAATGCCGTCCTTCGCGAGGGCGTCGATCTCCGGTGTTCGAATCGCCCGGCCCCCGTAGGATCCGAGGTCACCGTATCCGAGGTCGTCCGCCACGATCACAATGATGTTCGGCGGAGCGATGCCGCGACCGGCGATCTTCTTGATGACTGCGCTAGGCTCGATCGATGGCGCCTCCTGATCCGTGGGCAGACAGCCCTGCGACAAGAGAGCCAGCATCACCGCGAGCACGGCAAGCTTCATCGATTTCGAGATGTCCTCCTTGAGGGCGAACTCAATCACCGTCCGATCGACCAGCATCATCCGCCAACCTGGCGCCAGGCGGGAGGATACCATGCCTGAGACCATCGCCTCGAAACCGCCGGCGCCTTTACTGAGCATCGGTGAATGCTAGCCTAGCGTTCTGTAGAGTGACATGATCCAGGTTCGAAACGTTCGTATTCCTTTCGGTGCCGCGCCTCGTTACTGGTTTGCCGGACACCGGGCGGCGACCCACCTGTCAAATGCGCTGAACCTGCTCTTCCCGGTCGGCGAACGGTTTTTCATCCGCAGCGTTCGCCACTACATCGATCGCGTCGAGGATGATCCGGAGCTGATAGAGCAGATCCGCTGTTTCTTCGGTCAGGAAGGCAATCACGCGCGGGAGCATCAGCGCTTTGCGAGCTTCCTCGAGTCACAGGGTTTCGAGGTTCGGCCATTCCTCGACGCCTACGATCGGGTGATGTCTGGAATCGTCGAGCCCCTGATGCCGCCGCTGCTGCGACTGTCGGCCACCGCCGCCTGCGAGCATTTTACCGCTTCGCTCGCGGACAATGCGCTTCGCTCGCCGATCTTCGAAGAAATGCACCCCGAGGTGAAGTCGCTGCTGCTTTGGCACGCCGCCGAAGAAATCGAGCACAAAGCGGTGGCCTATGACGTGCTCCGCCGCGTCGACTCTCGCTACACGGTTCGGGTCGCCGGACTCGTCATCGCCACAACCCTCTTGTTGGCATGGTGGCTTAGGGCATTCCGGATGCTCGTCGAGCAAGATGGAATGACCGTCGGAGGGGCCCTCGCCGAGCTGCGGTCCACGAAGCTCGAGGGGCGACACCGCAGTCCCCAAGACGTGATCCGGAGCGCGTTCAAGGAGTACCTCGAACCCGGGTTCCACCCCTGGAACCACGACAACTCCGCGCTCGCCCGCGACTACATCCAAACGATGGCCCTGACGGAGGCTGCCTAGCCCCGCGTGGAGGGCTCTTTGACAGGCGTCAAAGGACTTGATTTCATATGCATATGATCAACCCGCGCAACCGTCCGCCGCTACGGCGCAGGTGGCGAAGTCGCGAGGGGCTACTACTCGGGGCGGTAGCGATATGTATCGGTGTGGCCGCTGCGCAAGGACCTGCTCACGCGGAGAAACCGGTTACTGACGCATGGATTCTGGTCGACGCGAAGAGACACACGCTGTCGGTGTTTCGGGACGGGCGGCTGCTCGACCGTTTCCACAATGTGGCCATTGGACGTGGCGGCCTGTCCCTGGACAGAATGCGCGGCGACGCAACCACGCCGCTCGGCACCTTTCACATCGATCGCATCAAGCGCAATTCGCGATTCCTCGTTTTCTTCGGCATCGATTATCCGCGGCCGGAGCACGCACTACGGGCGCTCGAGGCAGGACGAATCGATACCGAGGACTACCAGCGCATCGCGCTTGCGTCCAGGAACAAGAAGTCGCCGCCTCAGGATACGCCACTCGGTGGGCACCTGGGCATTCACGGGCTAGGGGCCGGCGACAGGCGAATACACGACGGGTTCGACTGGACCCAAGGGTGCATTGCCCTGACGAACGAGCAGATTAGGCGGCTTTCACACTGGGTTTCTCGAGGCATGCGCGTCGAAGTGCGTTGATCGAACGGCAGTTGTCGGCGAGAAATGCGGAGATATACTTGCCCCTGCGATGCGGGGACTTTGCCCCTTGAATTCGAACATGAGAGGTTGTGAGTCATGCAAAGTGAATCAGTGATTCGATTCGTGGCAGCCGGTGTGTTGAGTGTTGCCGCTCTGTCTGGATGCGCCACGTCCGATATCGACCAGCTCCGCGCCGATCTCAATGACGTGAGAGCGGTGGCCAATGATGCCAAGACCAGCGCGGACGAGGCGAAACAGGAGGCGCAAGCGGCCAGCAGCGCGGCAGCCGATGCGAAGGCCACTGCGGACGACGCGAAGGCCAGCGCAGATGAGGCGAAGGCGATGGCGCAGGCAACCGACTCCAAAGTGGACCGGATGTTCAAGAAGTCGATGTACAAGTAGAGTTGAGCAGGTCGAGCAATCGTCGCGACGGCCCCGGACTTCTCGTCAGGGGTCCGCGACGGTTCTCGCCGCGTCGATTCGGCCGATCGGCGTCGGTATCCCGTTTTGCAGCTCTAGTGCGCTGCCTAGGGCAGCGTCGTCGAGCACGAATCGGCGTTTTTCCGATTCGGTTCGGAGCAGGTCGAGCAACGACGCCTTCAATCGGCGCTCGGGCTCTTGCTTCTCTAGCGGCGGATGGATTTCCACGTACAGCAGCTCGCCGAGCCAGCCCAACTTGATGGGCTGATCGACGATCGCCACGCGCGTGCCCACCGATACCATCGCATACAGCGACTCGATGTCTTCTGGATACATGCGCACGCAACCATGCGTCACGCGCATCCCCACGCCGTAGGGCTTGTTCGTGCCGTGAATCAGATAGCCGGGCAGACCTAGCCGCAAAGCGAATTTGCCGAGCGGGTTCTCAGGTCCGGGCGGAACGACTTCCGGCAATATTTCACCGTCGCTGGCATGCTCGGCCTTGACCGACTCTGGTGGCCGCCACGTCGGGTTCTTTGTCTTTTCGACAATCTCGGTCTTCCCGAGGGGCGTCGACCAGTCCATACGCCCGATGCTCACCGGGTAGGTATGCACCACCCTGACCCGGCCGGGGATCCTCGGCGGATAATAGTAGAGCCGCATCTCGGGCACATTGAGCACGAGGCCCGTCCGTTCGGCGCGCGGCAAAATGTAAGCCGTCGGTAGTGTGACCTCCGCGCCGTCCGCCGGTAGCCAGCGATCCACGGAAGGGTTGGCCAGCACGATTTCGTCCTGTCCCAGATCGTAGCGGCGGGCGATGTCCAACAGCGTTTCATCCCGCGAGGCAGGAACGCTGATCAGCGCGCCGATGAGCTCGTCCTGCGCCGCGGGCAGCACGAACCTCTGCGCGAACGCGGGCGGCGTAGCCAAGACCGCCAGGATCAGACCAATGTGAAGGAGGTAGCGTCGCACCGCAAAAAACCCATGACCGTCTCAAAGAAATCGAGAATAACGTTAGCGTCGCCGATCTTTCGTTGTGCTGAGAGCCCAGCAAGGTCGCAGCGGCCGTCGGGGACACCGAGCGAAACGACCTGACGACCCCAAGCTCGCCAAATAGCACATGCGCCGTGTCGAGCACCAGTTGGCAATGCATCGTTCACGCGTCAGATAGCCGCCGACCTTATTGAACCACTCCAAATCGTGGGATTTGAAGAAGTTGTATTTTATCCACGCGACCAGCGTAAGGATCAGGAAGGCAATGAAGAAGGGGGAGGCGTAGTCGTGCGCCGGCTTTGAAAAGGATGCGACGGCCCCGAAGGCTTCTTTGCCCACCAAGGGCATGAGCAGGTACCGTCCAATCAGAAGGCCCACGCCCAACAGTACCGCGGCCATCAGGCAGGCAGCGATGGTCGAGGCGGGTCAGTTGCGGAGCTTGCGCCAGGTCTCCCCGCCATCTTCGATAGCACGTTGGCTTCGGGGCCCGCGACCGCTGAGTAGCCCTGTGTGCCATGGCGCACCTCTCTCCAGTATTCGGCGCGGGGATTTATGGGAGCCTCGTTTGCCTTCCGCTCATCGCCCTTGTCCGCCTCGACGGACGAGCCGGCGAACAAGACAGAAAGGGATACCGTAGCCGTCAGGAAGATGAACCCTCCGAGGAAAATACCCAGCCATCTCAGCCTTCGACGCTTAGATGTCATGAGTGCCGTCTTTGTAGGCCACGTCCCAGCCCCATGTGTCGGGCCGGGGGCTTCGCTTCATGGTGCGTTCCTGGAAGATGTCCGCGACTACGTCGCCATCGCCTGCCAGCCGCGCTTCGGTGGCACACATCTCCGCGCACAACGGCAGCTTGCCCTCGGAGGTACGGCTCCGGCAGTACTTCTCGAACTCCGCCCCGGATCGGTCTTTCTCGGGCCTGCCTGCGCAGAACGTGCATTTGTCCATCTTGCCACGCACCGCAAAGGCTCCTCTTTCGGGAACTGCGGCGCACCGAACGGACAAGCATAGAAGCAACAGCCGCAGCCGATGCAATTTCCTTGTCGTGCAACACGATGCGGTCGCTGGTGGTGTAGAAGCAGTGTACTGGGCAGACCGCCGCGCAAGGCGCGTCGGCGCAGTGCATGCAAGCCACAGAGATGGACTTCTCGCCTGGCTCGCACCGCACCGCTTGGCGTCAGCGGGCTGTTGTCCAAGCCCACCGCCCTGATCATTGCCCAGTGCGTGCTGGTGCTCCCCATCGTCGCCGCGCTCACCCGGCAGACCGTTTTCGATCTCCATGAAGAGTACGATGAATACCTGCGGTCTCTCGGCGCCGGGACTTGGCAGAAGATCACGACGTTGTTCTGGGACGGCCGAACACGCCTGCTGACCGAGATCCTCGCAGGATTCGGGCGGGCAATAGCCGAGGTTGGCGCCGTCATCATCGTGGTTGGAAACATCGTACATAGCACCCGCGTGATGGCCACCACCGTTGCACTGAAAACCAGCAAGGGAGATCTGCGGATGGCGCTCGGGCTCGGCATAATCCTCGTGCTCATCGCGGTCGCTATTAGCGCCACCGTCGTCACCATGGGAGGCGGCTCGAGTCGGCGCGCTGTCTGAGCGCGCCCGCGTCATCGAGGAGTCGCTCGAATGGGCCGGTCTGGCTGACGTGGCCGACATGCCCGCACGCAAGCTTTCGGGCGGGGAGCAACAAAGCCTGACCGTTGCGCGCGCTTGGGCAAGAAATCCCGAGGCACTGCTGCTCGACGAACCCACCGCGAATCTCGACCCGGGCGCGACACGCCGGGTCGAGGACCTGATCCGTTCATTCGCCGCAACGGGAAGGAAAACCATTGTGGCGACACACAACATCGCGCACGCTCAGCGCCTCGCGGACGACGTGCTATTCTTCAATTATGGTCAGCTGTTGGAGCACGCGCCCGCAGAGGTGTTCATGCGTGGTCCGTCGAATCCGCTGGCAGCGCGTTTCATTGCAGGAGAACTGGTGGAGCAAGAATGCTGGACACCCAGAAGAAGATGGTTGCGGCCCTGGCGGTGCTCGTCGTTTCGGGAGCGCTCGGGTCTTTGGTGTTCCTATCTTCGGCGGAGGAGAGGTCGATTACCGTCGCATCGACGACGTCGACCGAAAACTCAGGGCTCTTCGCTTATCTGTTGCCCATCTTCAAGAGTAGGACCGGCATCGACGTGCGCGTCGTTGCGCTGGGCACAGGGCAGGCAATACGGATCGCGATGATGGGTGACCCAGATGTGTTCTTGGTCCATCACCGGGCTTCGGAGGAGCGTTTCGTCGGCGAAGGCTACGGCGTCGAGCGTGCCCCCCTCATGCACAATGATTTGGTGATTGTTGGGCCGGCATCGGATCCGGCGGGCATCAAGGGCTGCACCGATCCCGTGGCCGCCTTCAATCGAATACGATCCGAGCGCGCGACCCTCGTTTCCCGAGGCGATGACAGCGGAACGCACAAGCGAGAGCTCAGCTTTTGGGCAGCGCTCGGCTCTGAACCCGGAGAGGACGATGCCGATTGGTATTGCGAGTCGGGTGCAGGTCAGGGTGCCACGCTGAATATCGCGAGTGAGCTCGACGGGTATTCGTTGTCGGACCGAGCCACTTGGGTCAAGTTCGGAAACAAACGCAACCTCGAGATCCTGGTCGAAGGCGATGAGAAGCTTCTGAATCCTTATTCGTTGATTCCCGTGAGCACCGAGAAGTATTCTCACGTCAAGGCGGAAGAGGGGCAGCAGTTCATCGACTGGTTGACCCCCGACCACGGCCAGCAGCTGATCGCCGCTTACCGCGTGGATGACCAACAGCTGTTTTTCCCCGACTGGTGGGAGTCTCCGCCGAGTAGGCTGGAATGAGCCGGCGGGGCATTACCGGAGTCGTGCTGGCGGGTGGTCGAGCGACCCGGTGGGGCGGGCGCGACAAGGGCCTCATCGAAGTGTGCGGCCGGCCCATGATCGGCCACGTCTTGGATGCCCTCGAGCCACAGGTCGAGCACGTCGTGATCAACGCGAATCGGAATCTCGACAGGTACCGCGCCTTCGGCGTGCCGGTGGTGAGCGACGCCAGCACGGATTTTCTAGGGCCTCTCGCCGGAATCGCGAGCGGCTTGGCGGTCGCACGGACCGACTGGGTTGCCATCGTGCCGTGTGATTCACCGCTTTTGGCGGCTGACTGCATAAGCCGTCTGGCATCGGCTCGCGCGGATGACGAGTGCATCGATATTGCCGTGGCGCATGACGGCGAGCGTATTCAGCCCGTATTTGCCTTGCTCCGCCGCAGCCTCCTGGAGGATCTCGACGCCTTCCTGGAATCAGGCGGACGCAAGATCGACCGCTGGTACGGGCAGCAAGAAATGGTGCTCGTAGATTTCAGCGACGACCCCGACAATTTCCTGAATATCAACCGGCGTGAGGACCGCGACCTGCTCGAAGCGCGAATGAAGCAGCGGAATGTCACCGAATGACGACTAGAGAGAAAGGGGGTTGCGGCCATGACGGCCCGGCGGTGCCGTTGAGCGAGGCGCTCGGTCGTATGCGAGCAGCGGTCACACCGGTGTCCGGTTCTGAACGCCTGCCAATTCGCGTCAAGCACACGGTCGGGTCCTGGCAAACGACGTGCGCTCGACGATCAACCTGCCTGCGCACGACAATTCGGCGATGGACGGTTACGCCCTCCGCAGCGCTGACGCTCCGAAAGCGGGACCATTCGAGCTGACGCTAATCGGCGCTGCATTCGCGGGCCGGCCTTCTGACAGACGAGTCGGCGAAGGCGAATGTGTGCGCATCATGACCGGCGCGCCGGTCCCTGACGGTGCCGACAGCGTGGTCATGCAGGAACACGTCAGCGCCGACCACGAACGAGTGCTGGTCGTGGCGGTGCCTGCCCACGGCGCCAATCTGCGCCTGGCCGGTGAGGACATCCGAGCTGGCGATGTCGCGTTGTCAGCCGGTGTGCATGCAGCCTGCGCGCATCGGCCTACTGGCATCCATTGGCGTCGCTGAGGTCGGCGCGCCGAGACAGCTGGGCCAGATCTACGACAGCAATCGCTACACCTTATTCGCGATGTTGCAACGACCGGGTACGGAGATCGTGGATCTCGGCGTCATCCGTAGTCGCCCCGATGAGCTCGAAGCAGGCTTGCGGCACGCCGCTGAGAGTGCCGACCTGGTCTTGACCTCCGGTGGTGTGTCGGTGGGCGCGGCCGATTGCCTCGTGGAGATTTCCAGCGCATGGGCCGGATCGATTTCTGGTCGTTACACCTCAAACCTGGGCGGCCCAGGGTGTTCGGCACACTGGGCGACGCGCTGTACTTGGGGCTAGCCGGTAACCCGGTGTCGGTCATGGCTACCTTCTACCAGCTGGTGCGGCCGGCGATTCTTAAGCTCAGCGGCATTGGGCCGCAGGTGCCGGTCCTGATCCGCGCCACCTCCACGGCGACGCTCAAGAGCAAGGCGGGGCGCAGCGAGTTCCTGCGCGGCGTTCTGTCGCGTGACGAACGGGGCAGCACGTCGTTGCGAAAACAGCGCCCATGGCTCTGGTATACTGAGTTCAATGACCCAGGCGAACTGTTTCATCCGGGTTCAGACCGACGTGGCGCACACGGAGTGGGACATCGGGCTCCCGCAGATCGAAGGCCATGAGACCGCGCATGTCTGTGTACATCCGACACAGCCCGGGCGATTCTACGCCGCCGCCAATCACAATGTCTGGGGCGCCCATGTCTATGCCAGCGAAGATGGCGGGACGAGCTGGAAGCCGCTCGGTTCTTCGCCCCATCATGCATCGGGTCGATTCGACGAAAGCCCAAAAGCCATCTGGTACCTGGCCATGACGCCAGACGGCCGGCGTTTGTATGCCGGTATCGATTCTGCTGGGTTGTTCGTCTCAGAGAATGACGGTGATAGCTGGCAAGCGGTAAAGGCGCTCAACGGTCATCCGACCAATCGTTTCTGGGAGCCTTCCAAGGGCATCTTCGCCGTGCACTTTGTGTGCTTCGACGCAGCCGATGCGCAGAACATGTTTGCTCCGGTGTCTGCCGGTGGCGTCTATCGCAGCAACGACGGCGGGCTCATCTGGCACGCTGCCAACTAGGGCGTGCGGGCCGAGAACATTCCGCGCGATGAGTCGGAAGCCGGCCACAACGTGCATCGGTTGATCCTACATCCGGGCGGGCGCCTGTACCGTCAGTGTTACAGCGGCGTGTATCGGAGCGAGGACGGTGCGCGCTCCTGGCTGGAGATCACCGGCGACGTACCGAGTGACTATGGTTTCGCCATCGCAACCTATGCCGCCGACGCGGATGTGCTGTTTCGCCTCCCGATGTCGAACTCACACATGCGTGCGACGGTCGACGGCCGGTTGCGCGTCTACCGCACTGACCACGGAGGGGCGAGTTGGGCTGGGCCGAACGGAGCGCCGGCCTGCCGCAGCAGCATGCCTATTTGGGGGTACTGAGGGAGGCGATGGATACCCGGGCGGCCCATCCTGCGCAGTGTATTTCCGGACCAACGGCGGGCACCTGTTCGCCAGCAGCGACGCCGGTGACAACCGGCAGTTGGCCGCCGGTTTTCTGCCACCCATCTCGAGCGTGCTGGCACTGACGACATGACCGACGACGAAATACGCGACTTGTTCCGGGCGCGTCGCGGCGTGATTTGCGCCGTCGGTACCGGAGGTAAGAAGAGCACACTCTACAATCTCCTCGCCCGGCACCCGGCCCCGTAGCGCTCACGGCAACGGTGTTCACGGGGCGTTTCCCCGACGACCTGAGGCTGACCTCCGTAATTGCCGAGGAGTCCCGGCTGCGAGCCCGGCTCGCATCCCTCATCGAGGTGGATCGGATCGGTCTTGCTGCGCCTTCCGACAAGCCCGGACGCTACAGCGGGATCGCGGCCGAGCTGGTCTCACGATTGCATGCCCGCACAGGGCGCGAGGCCACCTTCGTCAAGGCAGATGGCGCACGCATGCGCGTCATCAAGGCCCCGAAAGACGATGAACCGGTATTTCCGCCAGGCTGCAGCACGCTCCTGTGCATGTCGTCCGCCCAGGCCTTGCACATCGCCTGCAACACATCACTGCCGTGACCGGATTGCAGATTGGTGCGGTGGCGGAGCCGCAGCACCTGGCGCGCCTGCTGGTGACCGATACAGGACTGCTCAAAGGTTCCGCGGGCTGTGCGGTGATACCCGTCATCAACATGGTTGATGATGCAGAGAAGGCAGGACTGGCGCGTGAGGCCGCCCGCATTGGGCTGGGGGAGACCGGGCGTTTTGACAAGGTCATACTGACCTCGATCCGCACCACTGATCGGCCGGTCGTTGCCATCGTAGAGCGTTGACCGGAGATGGCGATTGAATCGAGTGGCCGTACGTATTCCAACCGCCCTGCAACCCTTCACCAGCGGGGCTGCTGAGATCAGCGTCGATGCCGACACGCTAGGGCATGCGCTGTCGACAGTCGAAAAGCGTCATCCCGGGCTGGCCGCCCGCATTCTCACGCCGTAGGGTGACATCCGGCCTTTCGTCAATCTGTTCGTCGGCGAGACCAGTGCCCGGTTCATGGATGGGCTGAATACTCCGGCGGGGAACGGCGCGATTATTTCGATCATTCCCGCAGTGGCCGGAGGGTAGCCGGGATGCCACGAACAACTCTTGGTTAGTCAAAACTGATCAGAGGTAGTGGAGTCGATCCTTCGGCGCAATGGAATGAACGCGGTTCCCGATCCGCCTCGTCCGTGGCTATCTGAAGTCGAGCTGCGCCTCGACGCGCTCGAAGAAGCACTTCGGTGACCTCGGCCCCGGGAGCTCCCTTTGCTTTGTGATATCGTGTTCCCTTCATGCCTCCCAAGACCCCCGAACGCTTTGGTGACTACGAGCTACGCGAGCGGCTTGGCGTCGGCGGTATGGCGGAGACGTTCGTCGCGATTCGTCGCGGCCCTGGCGGCTTCGAGCAGCGGGTCTGCCTCAAGCGGATCCTGCCGACCTTCGCGGGTGACGCCGACTTCGTCGAGATGTTCCTTCGCGAAGCGCGCATGTCCGCGCTCCTGCATCACGGGCACATCGCACGGGTGCTCGACTTCGGCATCACCGACGGCGCTCACTATCTCACCCTCGAGCTGATCGAAGGCGCTGACCTTCGAGCGCTCCTGCGTCACCTGCGCAGGCGTGGCGAATCGCTCGACCCAGGATTGACGTCTTATCTCGCACACGCGCTCGGCGCGGCGCTCGACTTCGCGCACACCGCGGACGAGCACGGCGTCGCCGCGGGCATCATCCACCGCGACGTCTCCCCTTCGAACGTGCTCCTCAGCAATGCCGGCGAGATCAAGCTCGCCGACTTCGGCATCGCCAAAGCCACCAACCTGCCCGGCAGCATTCAGAGCGGCGCACTCAAGGGAAAGGTCCCCTACGCAAACTGACGGCTTAGGATTATTGAGGAATCCCCGCAAAACAAAGGGGAACATGTTCCCGGGTGTTGCGTGCCGTTTCTGGTTGTTTCGTGGTGTGTGGGAGAAATTGTGGGAGTTGGGTTCGACGCCTCGAGAAATGGACGCAATGGGCCAAGAGGCTTTTCTTCAGCGGGGCTTCTTGCCGTGACCCGAAAGCCCGTCCAGGGCCCTCAAGGGGAAGGGGTCTCGCGTGCTTTGCTCGACGCCGCGACCGCGGTCCAGGCTCCGGTCCTGCTTCCTCATCGAGGACCTTGTCACTCTTGCTCCAAACCACCGCAAGGGCTCGTTAGGCATGCGGTAGGCCTTGTCGCCCACCAGGGGGAGATTGGTTTCTTCCGTGTTGCGGTGGAGCACGAGGTCCCTCAAGATCCGCCCGCCGAGGTTTGCGACGGCCACGCCATGGCCGCAATAGCCCACGCCGTAGTGGATACGTCCCCCCGCCACGGAGCCGAAGCACGGATGGAAGCTGGCCGTGATCGCCACGGGCCCTCCCCATGCGTGGGTGAACCCGATCTCCCCGAGCTGGGGAAAGGTCTCGTGAAACGTGCGCCGAAGTCGGTCCGCGGTGGAGCCGTGGCTGTCGAACCTGGGCGCGATCTTGGAGCCGAAGTGGTAGAGTGCGTCGGTTCCTCCCCACAGGATGCGTCCGTCCGCGGTGCGCCGGGCGTAGTGGAAGTAGTTGCGCTTGTCGAGAACCGTCTCGAAACCCTTCCAGCCCACAGTCTCCCACTGCGCCTCGGATAGGGGAGGTGTCGCGATGATGTAGGAGTAGACCGGCATGACCACGCGGGGCACACATGGCGGTCGCCAGGCGTTGGTGGCGACCACGATCTGCTGCGCGGTCACGCGGCCGTGCTCGGTCTCGAGCTCGCCGTCGCGGGTCGCCCGCTCCCACCCTCGGACCGCGCTGTCCTCGTAAACCTGAACCCCGAGCTCCCTGGCATGGCGAGCGAGCCCCACCGCGAGCTGCGTCGGGTTCACCACGGCGGACGCCGGGTTGAAGAGACCGGCGAGATAGGTCGGGGAGTTCACACGAGCGCAGGTCTCGTCTCGGGACAGCAGGCGAAGCCCCTCGATCCCGATGCGCTCGCCCGCCTCGAAATCGACGCGCAGCCGTCGCTCCTGACCTGGGTTGGTCGCGACGTTCAGCCACCCCGCCTTCCGGTAGTCGCAGTCGATCTCGACTTCCTCGCACACGCGACCGATTTCATCGACAGCCCCTGCAACCGCGTTGAAGAGGATGCGGGCCCTTTCCAAGCCAAGGCGACTCTCCAGGTGTGCGAGGCCGCGGTCGAGCTTCGTGATGGCGTTGCCCGTGTTCCGACCGGTCGCGCCAAAGGCGACCTGCTCGGCCTCGAGCACGACGACCTCGAGTTGAGGGTCGGCGCGCTTCAGGTACACGGCGGTCCACAAGCCGGTGAAGCCTCCGCCCACGATGGCGACATCCGCGCGCAGGTCGTCGCCCAGCACCTTGATAGGAGGCCGCTCCACGGTCTCCTGCCAATAGATCTGCGCACCGTACCGACCTTGCTCTGCCGACGCGTCTGTCCGGCCTTGGGCTTTGATCATCGCAACCCCCCTTAAAGCACTGTCTATCACATAGACACGCCGGCTACCTCCCCCCGGCGCCCAGCAGGCCGCTCTCCTCTGCCTCCTCAGAACCCCATCGACCGCACAATTGTCCATGTTCCCACGCTCGGGGTCAACCTACACCCGACGATCATCACGGCTGACGTCTCGCGACAGACAACGTTCTGAGCAATGACAGCCCAAACGTCCGCGCTTCTTGGTTCGTAGCGACTAGACAGGACGGGAACGCACCATATTATCTCGACCGTGCTTACCGTCGTCGCTGGCGCCTACGGTCATGTGGGCGCAAACCTCGTCCGCGCGCTCCTCGATCCCGGCGATAAGGTCCGCGGAATGCCGCGCGGGCTGCGATGGCATGCGGTGTGTCGCGGTTCGTCCACTGCAGCTCGGTGCCTGCCTTCGACCTCGAAAAGTGCGGCCCTCAGCTGATCTCGATGCCGCTGTCGCTGATCAGTGGCCTGGCCCCTGTACGCCCTGCGCGCAACACATCCCACCCAAAGCTTGGCGCGCCACTTGCGGAAGCCAAGTCAGGAGCTTTCGTGCCGTCTCGCTGCGGGTAGCTACGACGTTTCCAGCGCGGTTGATCTCTCGGGAGGCAACGCTAGGGCAGCAAGGGAAGCGTCCAACTCCCTGCACGCCGCGATACGATAAACCTCTAGGGCGTGTGAAAAGCTTTGGGTCCAGTCGGCATCGGCGGCATGCATTGACTGAACTTGTGCTGATGGCTGGGGTGACGTGGGTAGCCCGCAGCCTTCGCGGAGCTAGTCGCAGCATGCATCGAGGGCCGCACGAAGTGAACCCGTCTCCAATTCGAGCTCGGATCGCGAAGGCTCCCCTCCCACCACTTGGGCAGCAGTCAAGACCTCGAGATCACCGATCGTTTGTTGGACGACAGCACGAATTGCATCGAGACGGAACGTCTTCCAAGCGTTTCGCAAAATGCCACCTATCCGTACCTCGCTCACACCGGAACAGTACCACGTAATGTACGGCGGCGCCGGGGAAGACTAGATTCGTCGAATCGCGCAGGATTGAAATCGGCAAGACAAGCCGCCGCCCCCATGCGACAGTGCATTCACTCGACGGCGAGCCATGGGCGATTCGCTTCCGAGCATGGGAGGTGAGCCATGGGCGACAAGTCCCCGAAACAGAAGAACCGCAAGGCTAACCAGAAGCAACAGACAAAAAAGGACGACAAACAGCGCCGAGAGGCAGCGGCTCAGGTCAAGAAGGCGGCATTTACTGGAAAGAAGTGAGTGGCGACGGCGGATGCGGCTGGCGAGCGGGGTCCTGGGAGCTCGGAACGTGACGAAGACACCACTCCAAGTCGCTGTCGTCGTCGCTCACCCCGATGACGAGACACTTTGGTGTGGTGGGCTCATTCTCCAGCATCTGGACTGGCACTGGCGTATCGTCACCCTGTGCCGTGGCTCCGACCAGGACCGCGCGTCGCGCTTCCACAGCGTTCTCAGGCTGTTTGGGGCAGAGGGGGAAATGGCTGATCTGGACGATGGCCCCGATCAGCGGCCGTTACCGGCCGCGGAGGTTGAAGAGACGATCCTACGACTGTTGCCGCCACGCGAGTTCGACCTGATCCTGACGCACGGGCCGGGCGGCGAATATACGCGTCATCGTCGGCATGAGGAGTGCTGCCGAGGTGTGTCGTCATTATGGCGCGCCAAGCAGCTTTCTACCCGACGCCTTTGGATGTTTGCGTACGAGGACGGAGACGGCGCCCACCCGCCCGTGGCGCGATCAGATGCGAACGGACACGAATTGCTTCCCCCAAACGTCTGGCGCGAGAAACGACGGGTCTTGACCGATCTCTACGGCTTCACTGACGAGAGCTGGGAGGTACGGGTTGCGCCGCGCGAAGAGGCTTGGTGGTGCTTCGACGACGCCACCTCAGCCCACGAGCGCGTGCAACGATGGAGCTCTGACCCATGAAGGCTCTAATCCTTTACGATTACCCCCCGAGTCCGGCTGGCCTTGCGACGCAGGGCGACCTCTTATACCGCGGACTGCTCGAGCTCGGCGTAGACGCCCATGCCGCGAACTTCGAAGCGCCGCAGGAAAAGGAATGGTACTATCGCTGGTTCGAGCCCGATGTCGTCGTGGGTATTGGATACTGGGGACACACTCCTCATCTGATCCAACATCCGCAGCGCTACGGTGCGACACCGGTCCCGTGGTTCGTGGCAGATGGCTACATTGCGAACTACCAGGAGGTGCTCAATGACTTGCCTCTGATATTGGTCACCTCGACGTGGGTCAAGGAAACCTATGTTCGCGACGGCGTACGAGGCGACATCATCGAGGTGCTCCCGGTAGGCTGTGAAACCGAGCGCTTCATTCCACGGGCCCGAAACGATCCAAAAGTCCGCGCCATCCGAGAAACGCTGGGTGTGGCCGATGACCAGATCTTCATTCTGACAGTGGGCGGTGATGCAGCCTCTAAAGGTGCTCAAGAGGTGATGCAGGCGCTCGCGAAGATCGACGTGGAGGCTCCCGACTGGAAGTACGTGTGCAAGGTATGGCCCCAACCCCGCACGGATCAGCAGAATCTGCTCGATCTCCAGCTGGCGGCCCATCTCGGCATCGACAAGAATGTCATCATCTCGACTGGGCGCTTCTCGCGAAACATCATGCCTTACCTTCTAGCGGCTTGCGACATCTATGCTGCACCCTCTCGCCTCGAGGGGTTCGGTATGATTCAGGTAGAAGCCAATGCCTGCGAGAAGCCGGTCATTGCCATCGATGCCATGGCCTTTCGTGACACGATGGTACATGGCGAAACCGCATTTCTCGCCGGTGTGGCAAAGGAGATCATGATCAGCGAGGCTGTCCTCGGCGAGGATCAGGGTTTCCAGCCGAATTCCTCGGTGGCCTTTGCCCAGCCCCGGACATCGGACTATCGCGCCAACGTCAACGACATCGCCACTTACCTGCTAGCGCTCATGCGCGACGCCGAGCTACGGAAGCGAATGGGCAAGGCTGGGCGAGACCGCGTGGTCGAACGATTCGACTATCGAATTGTCGCCAGACGCTTTGTCGAGATCGTCGGGGATCGATTGGGTATTCGCTAAGGTCGTGACAGCTGTGTCTCAAAGTACCAAGCGCGGCGCCCCCTTACCGGAGTCGGTCCTGGAGGCGAAGCAGGCTGCTGTCGAGGTTCTCCTGCACAATGCGTCCGGGCCAGTGGCCGGTCTGCCTCGCACTGCGGGGTGGGGTTACCCTGAGCCCTACACGCGTGACCTCATGCTTTCGGCGTTCGGAATCCTGGTCAGCGGCAGCGAGGAGCTGGTCGAGACTCTGGGCCGGACGCTCACCGTGCTGGCTCAGAATCAGACCCAACATGGCCACATCCCATCGTTGGTCCACGATCCCGATAACCTAGGGTCTAGCGACTCGACACCCTTGTTTCTCATCGCTGTCGGCCTCTACCGCCAAGTGACCGGAAACGATGGGTTCCTCTCCGAGCGAATTCAAAAGGCTCTGACCTGGATGCAATATCAGAGCCCGGACGATACGGTGATGGTCGGGCAGCTCCCCACCAGCGACTGGCGCGACGAGCATTGGGTCCTCGGATACGGCCTGTACGTGAACAGCTTGGTTCATACCTACCTCAGACTTCACGGCCGAGACGAGGAGGCTGAGAAGCTCAGCTCTCTCATGAACCGGCTGGACGTGCGGCGGGACGTCGGCAATCACCACATCCACGAGGGGCTTATCGTACCCTCCAAACCATATTTCGCGATGTACGCGTACAAGGTCTACAACAACGAGCGCTTCGATCTTCTCGGCAACTGCCTGGCGTCCCTCACCGGAATCGCTTCCAGAAGCCGCTGCGAACGAATCGTGCGGTGGGTCGAAGCCGAATGCGCTGCTCTGAGGGAGCAGGGTGAGCTCGCCGTCGATCTGCCGCCATGTCTGCTGCCATACGTACGCGGAGACGACCCCGACTGGCGACCGCGCTACGAGGGGTTCAACCAAGCCGGTGAGTACCACAACGGCGGGATCTGGCCTTTCATTTGCGGATTCTACGTGGCGACTTGCGTGGCTGCGGGTCGTCAAGATCTTGCACGGCGCAAGCTGTTGGCGCTGACAGACCTCGTCACGCTGCATCGGCGGGAGTCGCTCACATGGGGCTTCAACGAGTGGATAAAAGCCCAAACCGGCAAACCCATGGGCTGTGACTGGCAGAGCTGGTCTGCCGCGATGTATCTCTATGCGGTAGCGTGCGTCGAACGGCAGAGCACGCCGTTTTTCGACGAAGTCCGCACACGGCGAAAGACGTGAACGGAATGAGCACATGAGCAAGGAACAGAACTCAGGGGCAGTCCACCGGGTAGCGCTCCTGGGAAACCACCTCCCGCGGCAGTGTGGGATCGCTACGTTCACCACCGACCTCGCGGATGCAATCTCGTCGACGTTCCCGGGCATCGAGTGCGCCGTCGTCGCCATGAACGACGCTGGGAGACGCCACGCCTACGGCGATCGAGTCCGATTCGAGATCGCCGAGAGCGACCTCGCGTCATATCGCCGTGCGACCGACTTCTTGAACGTGGGGGGGTTCGACGTACTTTGTCTCCAACACGAGTACGGCATCTTCGGAGGCAAAGCGGGCAGCCACATCCTCGGCCTCCTCACCGAGGCGCGCATGCCGATCCTGACGACGCTACACACCATCCTCAGCGAGCCCACGGAGGAGCAGCGCCGCGTGATGGACGAGATCACGCGGCTATCGAGCCGTTTGATCGTGATGAGTCACTGCGGCGGTGAGCTCTTGCGCCAAGTGCACGGGGTGCCGGCCGACAAAATCGACTTCATCCCTCACGGGATCCCCACTTTGCCGAGCAGTGAAGACAGCAAGAAGCGTCTAGGTGTCGAGGGGATGTCCCTGATTCTCACCTTCGGGCTCTTGTCGCCGGACAAAGGAATCGAATACGTCATCGACGCCCTCCCCGCCGTCGTCGCACGCCACCCTACCGCGACCTATCTGGTTGTCGGCGCCACGCATCCGCACGTAAAGGAGTGGCACGGCGAAGTCTACCGGCGCAGCCTCGAGCTTCGTGCCCACAAGCTCGGCGTGGAAGCGCACGTCGTCTTTCACGATCGCTTCGTGAGCACTTCTGAGCTCGCCGAGTTCTTGGCTGCGGCGGACATCTACATCACCCCGTACCTCAACCCCGAGCAGATCACCTCGGGAACGCTGGCGTACGCGCTCGGGAACGGAAAGGCCGTCATCTCGACGCCTTATCGATATGCACGCGAGCTCTTGGCTGACGGCCGCGGCGTTCTCGTCCCATGGAGGGACTCCGCTGCAATCAGCGCGGCGCTCGATGAGCTGCTTCGCGATCCCGCGGGGCTCCGCATGATCGGCGCACGCGCCGCCGAATATGGTCGCGACATGGTCTGGCCGTCCGTTGCGCGGCAGTACGTCACGAGCTTCGAGCGTGCTCACCAGCAAAGCGCGACCTTGCGCCGCTCTTTCATCGCGTCGAGAACAGTCACGAGACGCCTGATCGACCTGCCCGAGATCAACCTTCAGCACCTGCGCGGGCTGACGGATGACACCGGCATCCTCCAGCATGCTCTCTTCTCGATTCCGCGCTACGAGGACGGGTACTGCCTCGACGACAACGCCCGCGCCCTGCTCTTGACGACCTTGATCGAGGACGCAGGGACCGACGACCGTGCGACCACTCGCGCTTTGTCTTCGCGCTACCTCGCGTTCGTGAGTCATGCGTTCAACCAGGACTCGCGGCGGTTCCGAAACTTCATGGCGTATTCCCGGGAATGGGTGGAAGAGCGCGGGAGTGAGGACAGTCACGGTCGTGCTCTCTGGGCGCTTGGCGCTGTGGTGGGTCGCGCTCGCCAACCGGGGCGTAAGAGCCTCGGCAGCGAGCTGTTTCACGCTGCGCTGCCGGCGGTCTCAGAGCTCCAGAGCTCCAGGGCTTGGGCCTTCGCGCTCCTTGGTATCCACGAATATCTGCGTGCGTTTCGAGGAGAGAGCGCGATCGAGGTGTTGCAGAAGGAGCTGTCCGGCCGGCTCTTGTCGAGATTCCAGGCGAACGGTGGTCAGGGCTGGCCATGGTGCGAAGACGTCATCGCATACGACAACGCGCGCCTTCCGCAGGCCCTGATCGTCTCTGGCAATCAGTTGGGTGATCGAGAAATGGTGGCGGCCGGACTCGAGTCCCTTCGCTGGCTGAACGAGATCCAGCGCTCACACGAAGGCTATTTCGCCCCGGTCGGATCGAATGGGTTCTACGTGCGACACGCCGAGAGGGCGCACTTCGACCAGCAACCCCTCGAAGCCTGCGCCACCGTATCCGCATGCCTCGACGCGTGGCGCGTCTCCGGCGACGAGGAATGGCCACGGGAGATGTGGCGTGCGTTCAGTTGGTTTCTGGGTGAGAACCAACTGCAAGCGCCACTCTACGACCCCACCACCGGGGGCTGCCTCGACGGGCTCCACCCAGATCGACCGAACGAAAATCAAGGGGCCGAGTCGACGCTCTCGTTCTTGCTCGCGCTCACCGAGATGGGGGCGCTCGACTCCGAGAAGCAGCTGCGTGACGAGAGCGTTAGCTCCTTTCCAACCGGCGAAGGCTCGGCGTGACGTCGCCTTCGCTCGACGCCATGGCTCCGCTCCGCGTGGCGGTGCTCGCCCCGATCTCCTGGCGTGTTCCTCCCCGACATTACGGACCTTGGGAGCAATTCGTCTCGCTCCTGACCGAGGGCCTGGTGCACCAGGGACTCGACGTCACCCTCTTTGCCACCAGTGACTCGATCACCAAGGCTCGGCTCGTCGGGATCGCCCCACGCGGATACTCCGAAGACTCAGCCATCGACGCGAAGGTCTGGGAGTGCCTGCACATCTCCGCCGTATTCGAGCGCGCCTCCGAGTTCGACCTCATCCACAACAGCTTCGACTTCTTGCCCCTGAGCTTCTCTCGATTGGTGGACACGCCGCTCGTCACCACGATCCACGGGTTTTCCTCCGAGCGAATCCTCCCCGTCTATCAGAAGTACAACGGGCGCACCCACTACGTCGCCATCAGCGATGCCGATCGACACCCTTCACTCGAATACGCGGCCACCATTCATCACGGTATCGACATGGGCGCATTCGCGATCGGCACCGTCCCGCGCGACTATCTCCTGTTCTTCGGCCGTATTCATCCGGACAAGGGCACCGAGGAGGCCATTCTCGTCGCTCGGCGTGCGGGGGTGCCCCTGGTGATCGCCGGTATCGTTCAGGATCGAGGCTATTTCGAGCGCGCGGTCGAGCCTCACATCGACGGCGACCGAGTGCGGTTCGTGGGCGCGGTCGGGCCCGAGGGGAAGAGCGAGCTCCTCGGCGGCGCGCGCGCACTGCTCCATCTCGTGAGCTTCGACGAGCCGTTCGGCTTCAGCGTGGTCGAGGCGATGGCCTGCGGGACCCCGGTGATCGCCACCCGACGCGGATCGATGCCGGAGATCATCGCGGAGGGCGTGAACGGCCGCCTCGTCGACTCGGCCGCCGAGGCCGCGGAAGCCGTAGCCCGTATCGTTGAGTTGAACCCCGAGGGCGTGCGCGCATCGGTCGAACGCCGCTTCGACAAGGACCGGATGGTCGACGAGTACATAGCGGTCTACCGGCGCATCCTAGGCGGCTCCGCGTCGAAGAGCTCCGCGTGAGCGCCGAACTTCGATCCGCCCGGTCCACTCGCTTTCGGCTCGGCGTGAACTACTGGCCCGCTCGCACGGCGATGGGTTGGTGGACGGCATTCGACCCGGCGGAGGTTGGGGCGGACTTCGTTCGCATCGCGGGGTGTGGATTCGACTCAGTCCGCATCTTCCTCACGTGGGAGGACTTCCAACCCACCCCTTCGCGCGTCGACTCGACGATGGTCGATCGCCTCGTGTCGACCCTGGACCAGGCGCAAAGCGCCGGACTTTCGGTCATGCCTACCCTCTTCACGGGCCACATGAGCGGCGTGAACTGGATCCCTCCTTGGGCTCTCGGCGAAGAGGCGGGCGACGATCGATTTCGCGTCGTCTCCGGAGGACGAGTCGCGGCGTCGCGCCTCGCGAACTGGTACTCCGACGCGTCAATTGTCGGGGCGCAGTCGTCACTCGCACGTGAGGTCGCCGGCGCGCTCGCAGGGCATCCGGCTCTGTGGGCATGGGACCTCGGAAACGAAAACTCGAACTGTGCAGTCCCCCCGGGCAAGGGCCGCGCCCGGGAGTGGCTCTTGCGAGTGACGGACTCCATCCGCGGCGCTGATGCGAACGCGCTCATCACCCTCGGGCTCCACATGGAAGACCTCGAGCAGGATAGAAATCTCGGCCCGAGGGAGGCCGCCGAGGTCTGCGACTTTCTACAGATGCACGGATATCCGGGGTACGCCGCGTGGGCGGACGGTCCCACCGACGAGCGGGTCTTACCGTTCCTCGCTCGGTTGACGCAATGGCTGGGCGGCGGGGCCGACGTCCTCTTTGCAGAGTTCGGTGTGCCAACCACCACCAAGCGTGGTGAGCCAGATCGTGAACGTCCCATCGCCGCTTCCGGGCACGCACTCGTCGACGAGCAGGAGGCTGCTTCGTACGTCGACCGGGCCCTCCGCGCGCTGCGCGAGTGCGGTACTACGGGCGCCATGCTCTGGTGTTACTCCGACTATGCAGAGGCGATTTGGGGACTTCCCCCGCTCGATCGAGCAGTCCACGAGCGATCCTTCGGGCTATGGCGCGCCGACGCCTCCCCGAAGCCGACGGTGGCGGTTGTCGAGGCCTTCGCGACGCGAGTCGCTACGACCGACGCCGGCGTTACCATCGCGGACTCGGCCTGGATCGACGTCGATGCCGGCGAGTTTTACCGCGCACCTTCGTCAGAGCTGCGGCGTTTGTACCGACGCTACTGTGAGGCGAAGGGCGCGCGGAACGGTCCGCGCGCGACCGTCAATGAGCCCGGGTGAGCTCCGCCAGAAGGTCGTCGAGGCGCACCGTCGCGATACGGGTGCCGATGTCGGAGAAACCGTAGGGCAGTACGAGG
The DNA here is from genome assembly GCA_963699755.1 of uncultured delta proteobacterium. Taxonomy (GTDB): domain Bacteria; phylum Myxococcota_A; class Polyangia; order Polyangiales; family Houyiibacteriaceae; genus SG8-38. The sequence goes on along the minus strand of CAVOVB010000004.1, from coordinate 11,100 downwards.
AGCCCGCCCGAAATCATGCTACCGCACGAGTAGACGACGTTGGGAACGTAGCCGTCCCGCTCGTCGGCCGCAGGCTCCAACAGGGGCTCGGTGAGGTGACCGATGACGTGCGCAGGGTTGTTTTTATCGAGCAGAATGGCTCCGAGAGCATATTGTCGCATCGCGCCGACGCCGTGCGTGATCACGAGCCAGCCCGCTTCGGTTTCGAGAGGGGACCCGCAATTGCCGAGCTGCGTGATTTCCCAGGCACGCTCGGGTCTCTGGATCACCTCGCTCTGGTGCCAGAAGCGGACGTTGTCCGACCACATCAGGAAGTTGTTCTCGTTGTCCAGCCTGGAAAGCGCGGCATAGCGCCCGTCGATCATCCGGGGAAACAGGGCGATACCCTTGTTCTTGGCGGACGCGCCGTTCAGCGTCGCGATTCTGAAAGTCACGAAGTCGGCTGTTTCGATCAGCTGCGGGAGGATCTGATAGCCATCGTACGCCGTATACGGAGCGAAGTATGTCACTGTTCCGTCGTCATGGGTGAAACGGACGAAGCGTGCATCCTCCATCCCGTGACTCTCGGTCGGCCCCGCCGGAAAGAGGACGCGCTCGGAGATTTTCGAGTCAGAGGCGAACGAGCTCTCGTAGTTCGAGGTCGCGAGCCAGTGGATCGATCGAGTGGTGTGCGCTGCGTCGACTCTGTGAACGTGCTGCTGGTCGACCTCGCGGATCACGCTCTCGAGCTGCTCGAGCGCGAACCGCTCGGGGAGCGCACCGAGGACGGCGGCGGCGATGTCGTTGTATACGTCGAGCTCGCGAAGTTTGGTGTGGAAGATGTGCTTCTCGTAGACCGGAGCTCGGTGGCGCGCGGTGCTCACTTGCCGACTCGGCGCTTCCATTTCGATCTGGCCGCCCGCGTCGATGACGCCCGAGCGAAACTCGATCGACGAGATGTGTCCCTCGCCGATGGCCCGCAGGCTCAAGACGAAGCGCTGCTCGCCCGGAGCGAGGCCATCTTGGTCGGGCGCCGGCACGATCGAAGGATTGCTCAGCGCGGCGGACTCGATCGAGTACTCCTGCGTGAAATAGGCGCCGATGAGCAGCTTGCGCTCCGGCGAGAGCTCGTCCGCTCGGGCGACATGTCCTGCCGCGACGGCCGCGAAGTTCGCCTCGAATACCGACCGCAAGTCAACGTGGCGCGCGGAGAATCGGGCTTGCGTCGTGGTCAAGGTCGTCCTGGCCTCTGACTCGGACAACGCCAGGATCCGCGACAGAATGCGCTCCAGGCGCGAGCGCCCGTCCACCGAGCGTTCGCTTCCGGGCGTGAACGGCTTCGTGATCACCCGGGTCGGATCGGGCGCGAAGCGCGCGGAGGTCTTCGTAACGGAGACGGGGAGCATCCCGACAGTCTCGTCCCACTGACAAGGCGTGGCCAGCGGAAACATCCAAAGGGGTGTCTTACATCGCCGAGCAGACCAAATGGCGGGCTCCGAGAATCTCGAATTGTCCATGCCATTACGCGCCTGCCCGTTCCACGTATGCCGCCTCAGAACCCCGTCGACCCCACAATCGTTCACGTTTACGCGCTCGCGATCACGCCTACCGACCCCGATGCTTCCCTAGATGTCCGCCCTGCCCGCGTGCGCCCGATCAAAGCGCCGGGCGGTCGAGGATAACGCTATGGTATCTTGTTCCGTTCATGGTTCCCACGACCCCCGAACGCTTTGGCGACTACGAGCTGGTCGGACGCCGGCACCCCCGCTTCCCGCCATGCCACCGGCGGCCGCCCGTGCCTCTACCGTCTCCAGAGCCCAGCGTCACGGCCAACCCGGCACCCACGACAACCCGAGAACCCTCGAAGCGCACATCGTATCTCCTCCGGCAGCGTGGGGGCTCGAGAGCCGTGCCCCCGTTCGTCGGCGATGGTATTTCGGAGCGCACGAACAGTCTTCCGTTTGGCACACCGGTGGGAGGATTAATCTCAGCCCCTATCGTCGGGCTCGACGGCAAACCTGATCAAAATAGGCCGCCGTAGACGAAGCCCCAGCCCACCTTCGTGTAGGCAATGTTCCCGATAGCATCGATGACGCCGTCTGCATCTTGGTCGATTTCCACGCGAGTGGCGTTTCCATCGGCGTCGAGCACGGTGTTGTATGGGATCGTGTCGACCATGCCGTCACCGTCGTTGTCGACGTCGCTTCGGAGCAAATTTCCATCCGCATCATGAGTATCCGTCTGCCCAAAGTCGATCAGGCCGTCAGCGTCGCTATCGACCTCGGCCCGCGTGAGGTTTCCGTCTTCATTGTACTCGTTCGTTTCGATAGCATCCGCCGCGCCGTCGCCGTCCGTATCCCGCTCGACTCGTGTCAAGTGGTTGTTGGCGTCGAACGTGCGCGTGGTAATGATATCGAATGTGCCGTCGACGTCAGTGTCGCGCCTTTCGCGGATCTGGTTACCTCGGTCATCGTATTGCCACCTCGCGATGCTCTCAGGAACCCCATTGGCATTGCTGTCCTGGCGCGAAAGAACGCGCTCTCCGAACTCATTGTACTCATTTTCCAGAATCTCGTCCGTGATGGCATCTCCATTCGCGTCTCGTTCGACGCGATGTTGTGGTCCATGTCATAGGAGTACGAGGCAATAGTCTCGGCCACACCGTCGCCATCTTGGTCGGCCCGAAATTACGCAACTAGATCTCGTTCATCGTAATCGACTTCGAAGAATCGATCGATCGTTCCGTCTCCGTCCATGTCGAGCCTTTGAGCCGTCACTCGGCCTGCTTCGTCGAACTCGAACGCAGAGATCGTGTCATCGGTGCCATCAGCGTCGGAATCCACTCTCTGGAAGCTTGTCGTCGTCAATGCAAGTGCGGTACCAAGCGTTGCATACAGGTGCTGCATCACGCTTATGAGCTCTGCGGGTGGCCGGCACACCGAATAGAGGGACCGTTGGTTGGACTCGTTGAGGATCGATCGAAAATCGTGGTCTGTGCGGAAGCGCTCTGGATCGCGTTGGAGGTCCAATTGTACTCCGTCGAACAACGCTGCCACGTCACTGGGAACCTCGATGCCGTTGTCTGCGGTCGCGTCGCGGTCCAACGTCTGGAACAAGAACGCGATGTTCACCGGGCGGAAGAGCTCGGGTGACGCCTCGACCGCATCGTAGCTCTCATCATCGACAGGTGGCGCAATCCGAGCCAGGTCGAACGGGCTCACTTGCGCCTGCCCCGGCAGCTCCCCAAGCGTGGTGCCGCCCAAGAAGAACCGCACGGTTTCGCCTTCCAGGTACTCGAACGTTCCCGCCTCGTCGGTGACTCCGCTCAGGCTTTCAGTCTCGTAGGAAACCCCGGAGACCGGCCCGTCGATCAGCACACCCGTGAATGGTTCTTCGAGCGACTCTTTGCCTCGGCCTCCGCAGGACATCGCCGCCCAAACGCAAGCGCCAAGCCCGCCCTTGATCCATCGAAGAAAGGGCTTCCATGATGTACGCATGCGCGTACTCTACGGGTGGCCTGATAGCTCGTGAAGCACATCTTCCCTCCGAACAGAATTTGGTGTTCGGCTCAGAGTGAGCCCGAGTCCGCCGTCGCAATTCTTGTTAGAGAGCGGCGCGAATCGACTGCGCTCCAGGCGCTTGCGGTCCGCTCCCCTACGTAAACCGAGCAGCCAGGATCATTGAGAAATCCCGAAAAAAGACAGAGGGATAATGTTTCCGGGTGTTGCGTGTCGTTTCTGGTTGTTTCGTGGTGTGTGGGAGAAAATGACCACTTCCTAAGAGAGCCCGCCGCTTCGGCTAGCTTCCCGCGATTGCCCGGGCGAGCTCTTCCACGTCTGCCGCCAAACCAGCTGATGGCATGATGAATGCGACCGACACAGATACCTCGAAAATGATTCCATTCGCTCGTACCACCAGGGAATACGGGCCGACATTGTTTGGGTAGAACGCCTCGTCGCCGAGACCCGGGACGTCCGTCGTGCCTCCCGTGTTGTCTTCAAAGCCCTGGCGTGTCCCCTCCCAGAGCGAGTCGTCCCCGAAGTAGAACACGCTTACCGAATCGACCTCGCCCCCCGTGAGCTCGAACCGACAGTTCCTGGCGATGTCTGGCACGCCTTCACTGGCAGTGACTTCGAACGCGGCCGTCACCATCATCGCGTCGGCAAGTTGACACGCGCGCTCTGCATCAGTGAGGCCGCCGCTTCCTCCGGAACCCGCAGTGCCTCTCGAACCAGCGCTCCCTCCTGAATCGGCGGATCCACCGCAGCCCGCAAGACACAGGATGTAGACGATCGAACAACTCAACCGGCGCCGACCAAACGCGCGTCGATGCATCATGAGGCGACGCTACCACGGGGACCTCGCGGACCGTAAGCGCGAACTGGTGACCTTCATTCAGGGACGCCCGAACGCGGACCGTCGCAGGTCGAGCAGTGGACCGCTAGGCGGGCCGGCGCGGAGCTCGTCGAGCTAACCTATCCCCGGCATGCTTCCCTTGCTCTCGGCCCTGCTCGCGACCGCGAGGCTCGACCTGGCGGCGCCTCGTCTACCCGGGACGAGTCGGGCTCTGGCCAGTCGCTCTCGAAGCCGCGGTGTGCCGATGTCGGACCACAGCTGGAGCACTGTGGTACCTTGATCCGCCATGCCCCCCGCAACCCCCGAACACTTCGGCGACTACGAGCTGGTCGAACGACTCGGCGTCGGCGGCATGGCCGAGACGTTCGTCGCGATTCGTCGCGGCCCTGGCGGCTTCGAGCAGCGGGTCTGCCTCAAGCGGATCCTGCCGACCTTCGCGGGTGACGCCGACTTCGTCGAGATGTTCCTCCGCGAAGCGCGTCTATCCGCGCTCCTGCATCACGGGCACATCGCACGGGTGCTCGACTTCGGCATCACCGACGGCGCTCACTATCTCACCCTCGAGCTGATCGAAGGCGCTGACCTTCGAGCGCTCCTGCGTCACCTGCGCAGGCGTGGCGAATCACTCGACCCAGGATTGACGTCTTATCTCGCACACGCGCTCGGCGCGGCGCTCGACTTCGCGCACACCGCGGACGAGCACGGCGTCGCCGCGGGCATCATCCATCGCGACGTCTCGCCCTCGAACGTGCTTCTGAGCAATGCCGGCGAGGTCAAGCTCGCCGACTTCGGCATCGCCAAAGCCACGAACCTCCCTGGAAGCATTCAGAGCGGCGCACTCAAGGGAAAGATCCCCTACATAAACTGACTGACCAGAATCATTGAGAAATCCCCGCAAAACAAAGGGGAACCTGTTTCCGGGTGTTGCGTGTCGTTTCTGGTTGTTTCGTGGTGTGTGGGAGAAATTGTGGGAGTCGTGTTCCCCATGTTCACAGGCAACGGTCGACCATCGGCCCCGCTGTAGCCTTTGCCCGTGTCCCCAATGGTGGCTGGGTCCTCTGCGGAGTTCCGTCAACGCGACGAGTCGTCGCGGCCGCGACCCCTCGATGGCGCGCGGTTGCCTCCGAGCTCAAGCTCTTTGGCGCGCACCTTCTCGAGACGAATCACGTCGACCAGATCTTGAGGACGACCCGAGGCACGCTTGGCGACCAAGAGATCCTCGAAGCCGATCACGCTCACGTCGACCCCCTCGACGCGGACGCAGGCGCGCCGCGAATATCGGCCGTCGAAGTCCTCGACTCCAGGGATACTCTGCAAGAGATCAATGCGTTGCGGTGGGCGGCCGAGAAATACGAACTCGTCTTTCGAGGCGGACACCAAGTTGCGAATGGCGGTTTCCGGCGCTCCAAACGCCCTCAGCGCGCGAAGCACCGCCTCACGATTGGTGACATCGTCCCCTATCCAGACATCGAGGTCCTTCGTCGCACGTGAGTGGCCATGCAAGCCCACCGCATGTCCGCCAATGACCAGATACTTGGCTTTCGCCTCATTGAGAGCATCGAGGAAATCGAGAAGGTCCGGCAACTGACGAAGCGTCGTTGTGAGACCTGCCTCCGTCATTCGGGGTCGGCTCCGAATCGCAGAATGCCAACCGGCCACGCGTCGCGGGACGTCGAAGCGCCTTCAGCAAGCTGTCCTGAGAGCAGAAAAACAAGTCGCAGTCGCTCCTCAGGAGCCATCAGCGCCGCCTCTTCGCGATTGGCCTCCGCCATCTCTTCGAAGGTGCGGAACTTGGCGGAGTACCAGTCGCTGCGCACCCGCCTTGCGGCAGCCCTTTGCTCCGCGCCCGGCCGGGTTCTTCGAGAGGGCGTCTTCACGACTCGCATTATAGCACAGATGGGATGCGCCTCACCGAGGTTGGGATGTGCCTCAGCTAATCCCGTCTCCGGTGAAGCCGGGGCGGGACAATCGTCTCCGATCATTCCGGGACGATTCAGATCCTGCGACGCGGTCGGCGGGCGATGAGGAGGCCGATGAGCAGCAACCCGATCCCAACGTTGCTGACGATCGACGCACGGTCGGCGATTCGGCAGCTGCAACCGTCGCCCGCGTCGGCTTCGACCGCAGGGCCGCCGGGGTCGACGATCACTGCGTTCTCTTTCCAGTCCTGGTCTCCGAGTTGGCCGTCGATGAAGTGCAGCGAGATCCTGTTCCCCCCGAAGGTCGCGCCGGTGCCCGAGGATTCATCGTATTCGAAGGCGTAGTAGATTGGGTCTTCCTCGGGACCCGCGGGCCCGTGTTTGACGTAGTCGGTGGGCAATTGGGTTGTGCTCCCCTCATGCAGGAACATCTCGACCAGCGCCGGACCGGTCACACCGGTCACCCGGAAAGCATAGAATCCCCAGGGCCATCGCCATTTGCCGGCGTCCGTGGGATGGGGCTGGGCTGTGACATCCTCCAGCGCCGCGCCGCCCTCGGTCACCGCGATGGTCACGTAGCCGTCGCCATCGGCGGAGTGAAGCGAAGCGACGTTAGACTGCTCGCTGTCGGGCGTGCCGTCCCCATTGCCGTCGAAGCTTTGGTCGGTGCCGTTGGTCCCCATTCCTCTTCATCGGCAACACCGTCACCATCTGCGTCGAACCTCGAGCCGATGAGCGTCGATTTGACCGTGCCTCCCGTGCTCACGACGACGAGCTCGGCTTCCGAGCGGCCGGCGGTAGCTCGTGCATATCGGATGCAAACGGCAGTCACCTCAATCGGCTGCAACGTTCCGATCGCTGGTGTTCGATAGTAGCAGCTCGCATCGACCTCCCAGTCCTCTGGCGTTTCGCTCTCCAGCCTTACCTCAGTCACCTCGATGGGCGATGCACCGACATTGCTGAGAACGAAGGCTCGCCAATCCCCAGTTGCAGAGGGAGAGCTGGCCCATTTGCCGGTGTCGAACTGCCAGCGCGTGGGCGAGATCCTCAGGACCCCTTCGCTGCTCACGAAGCGCGTCGCCAGCACAAGCTCGGTGCCTTGCGCGCAAAGCGCGTACAACGTCTCTTCAGACCCTCCCGCTGCCAGCGTGCAGTCTTCCACGTCGGGACCGATCGGTTCAGTTACGTACGGGTTTATTGCAGACGGGGCGACGAGGAACGATGGTTCGACACTGATCGTACCAACAAGGTTGGAGGTGGTTCGAATCGGTCCCTTGTAGGTCACCCAGTCCGCATTCGCGTCCTGATACGCATCAAAAAAGTTGAGAGCCACAGCTGCGACCTGAATGTCTCGGACCCCCGTTGGAAATTCCAGAAGATCGCGGCCCGAACCGAGGTCGATGCTGTCGGCGTCATGGGGCTCGACACCGAACTCAAAGTAAGCCCCGCCTGCCGCTAGGGCGCCTTCGCTGCTGACGGCGCTCGTCGCGAACACGTCTAGTGACCCCGCCCTATCCAGGTAAGCCAATCGAACTCCGTTCTTTGCGCTGACCTCGAGTTGCGACCACGAGGGTCTTACGGATTCGTTGGTTGGCGGATAGAACGACGGACGAAGATGCTCGCTTCGTTCAGAGCCGTCTGGAAGGTAACCAACGGGATGCTGTCCTCGTTGAAGGCAATGTCTGGGTGAAGTCCGTAGTAGTCGTTGTCACCCGGGAGATCGATCTCCGGCATGTCTAGCCAGGCCCCGTCGGGTAGCGGCTTCACCGCTAGATTCCCGCGGACTATCTTTAGCCCGGGATTTGTCGGATCGAAGTCATTCGGGGAGTACTCGGAATAGACAATCGTCGGCCTTCCCGTGGATCGACCGCGATCGCACATTCGCCGGTCGCACCCATAGCACCCGGTTCGCCTAACCCCTGGCTCACCTCTTCAGGATCGCCGGCGGTGGTGCCGACGTAACACACCTGTGTCCTCCGCTCCTGGTCCGTATAGTCCGATGGCACCGCGGTGAAGCAGATGTGCGGGCTTCCCCCGGAGGTCACGAGCAATGGAACAATCCGACCAGCCACTGGCAGACTCGGCCATTGGGCACTCATCCCCGTCCGGATTGGCTGGTGGATTCAGACCCGCGCGGCTCACGATCGACCACTCCTTGGTGTCCGCAGTCGCGCCGCGCGTACTTGAGCTCGTTTCCTTGGAAGTAGCAGGCGTGCAGGTCGCCGTCGTCATCGATGGCGAGGTCCCAGGCGACTTCCCCCGGGCCAACGGTTTCGAGCTCCCAAGTGACTGGCGGCCCCAGAGGCTCGCCGGCAAATGCGGCGACGAAAGCGTCGCCGCCGGTTCCTTCTGCGTCCCAACTGTAGAGGTCGGTTCCGGCAAGCTCGCTCGAGCTGGTCGAGCCCACCACGAAGGTGTTGCCCGTGGTCGGGTCCAACGCCAGCGCAACGCCGTAGTCTTGCGCGGGGCCACCGATGTATGTGCCGTAGCTCAGGCTGACTAGATCGCGCGAAAGCCGCGAGACGAAGGCATCGTTGGCGCCGGCATCAGGTCGCCTGGTCGGCGTCCGCGCTCAGCGGGAAATTGCGGCTGAGGTCGTTTCGCCGGTGACCCAGATGCTTGCGTCGGTGATCGGATCGGCAGCGATGCCGTACCCACGGTCGTCGCCGGTCCCTCCTAGGTAGGTCAATGCGACCATGACGTGATAGCCAAAAAGGTAGTCACTGGTGAAACCGGCGACGAATGCTGAGCATGCCGCCCGGGTAGGTTTGCTGGAAGGCGACGGGCTGGGGGTCGACTAAGAAGTTGTCGGACTTGGTGCGCCCGATAATGAAAATCTCGGGGTCCCAGGGATCGTCCGCAGGGAGGATCGCTAGGGCGCTCGCCATGTCCTGATCATTGCCCATGATGTACGCGCCAGCGACGAGCTCGGTGAGCTCAGGGTTGAGGTGGCCGAGGAAGGCGTCGAACTGACCCACGATCGCGCCATCGAACCCTGGCATCGTGTTCGATTGGGTGAAGCCCGTCACGAAGATACCGCCAGTGACCGGATGAACGGCGAGAGCCGTCCCGTGCGCATCCGTTGCGAGCTCTCGGCGAGGGTGCCGCCGACGTAGGTCGATCCGTAATGGGTCAGTAAGTCGCCGCTGATGCGAGAGACGAAGACATCAGTCCCAATGCCCAGGAGCTCTTCTTGGAAGCCCCCGCTGGTTTGTGGGAAGTCGGTCGAGGCGGTCTTCCCCGCAACGTAACACATGACGATAATTGTCGAGCTTGGGCACAGCCTGAATCGCGATCGCGATCCCTACGTCATCCTTGCTGCCGCCGAGAAAGCTCGTCACCGGTGGTCCCGAGAGGTCGGCGTTGAGCATGGTAATGAACGCGTCTTGGTTGCCGCCGCCATGATTCCTCTGGAGCCCACCACGTTGGGAAGCGAGGTCGACCAGGTCATGCCGGCCATGTAGATCTTGCCGGTGTCAGGGTGGACGGCGATCGCTCCGCCGTACTCTCGGCTCGCTCCTCCGAAGTACGTCGCGGCGCGGAGCTCGGTGAGCGAGTTGTTGAACTGGGCGACGAAAAAGGTCTTCGGTCGCCAGCATTCGACTCCTGCGCCACTCCCGATGTAGTTGGAAAGTTGGTCGAGTACGCGTATCCGGCGACGTAGACAGTTGCTCCATTCGGCGCCGGGGCCACGGAGAAGCCCCAGTCTCCGATGTCCCACCAAGGAACGTGGTCCGAACCAACGGGTCGATGACGAGTGGATGACCGCGATCGTACTCGCTGACCGCGAAGCCGTAGTGCTTGCCATCGACCCGATAGGACACTTCGACATGGTGGCGGCTACCGTCGATGTACTGGTAGGCTTTGGGTGTGCTGTAGGCGATCGCGCCGAGCTCAGTTTCGATCAGCAACTCACCGCGGTCGGAGACCGTGAGGGCCTTGCCGCCGGACACCTTCATTTCGATGCGCGCCGGATCGGCTCCCGGCGCTACCGTGAACACCTTCTCGACGCTCTTGCCAAAGGCCCGGAGCTGAAGGGAGACGCCTTCGTAGATCTCACCGAAGGAGAGAGACCCGAACGTGGGCAGGTCCGCGGCCCAGCGCTTACGATCATCGCCGATGTACGAGCTCACTCGGGTCGATGTGGGCTCCAAGCCTCGAAGCTCAGGGGCTTTCGCCTCGATGAGCCGCTCGCGGAGCACGACGTGCTTGCCCGGTGCCGCCTTCTCCGCGGGGAGAGACAGCACGAGCTCACCGTCCCGGGTCACGAAGATCGTCCCACCCAACGTCGGGACGTAGTGGCTCACCGCCGGGTCGCTCTGCCCCTGGTTTTCGATGAACGGAATCCGAACCGTTTGCAGCGGGGTCTGTCGCTCGGATTCGTCGACCGCGCTGAGAGGGCCGCCGGGTATGGCTTCGTTGCCTACTGCACTCTCACTCGACTGACTGCATCCGAGCAGGGCGACCAGAGCGAACACGGGAATCGATGAGAAGTGATGAGGGAACCCGCACATGACAACCTCCGAAAATCGGAGGGAACTCTCTGCATCGTGCGTGCCATCCAGAAGCGTTTGTTTTGTTGATATTCTCGAGCGGTCAACTGCAACAGGTGCGCCTACTCACCGAAATTGGTGCCAAAACTGCGCCCGCAGGCGTCATTCTCTACGTCGGCGGGTGCAGCGGTCATGGTCATGTGGGTGTGCGTTCTCAGACCCCGTCGACTGCTCGCCAATCATGGCCCCGAGATCGGCGACGAGCCATGTTGAGCTCTGCCTTGGTGCGCTCGCACACGAAGTCGCTCGACTCCGGCTCGCTCCAGCCGGGACCGTGGTACTTTGCACCGTTC
>CAVOVB010000003.1:0-795725 GCA_963699755.1 uncultured delta proteobacterium | reverse complement strand
ACCGTGCGGTCGACAACTACCGGGTGCTGGCGGATTCACGGCGCTTCGCCGAGTCGGCCGATCCCGAGGTTCAGAGCAAGCGCGCCGACGGGCTCGTCAACTCGGCCATTTTGCTCGAACAGCTTCAGCGATATCCCGAAGCGACCCAATACTACCGCCGCGTCTACACCACCGTCGGCGACCAAGCGACAAAGCGAAACGCGCTCTATCGAATCGCGGAGATGGCCTACAAGCAGAAGCGTACCCGCAGGCCATCAAGGGCATGCAAGAGTTCATCAGGGCCTATGGCAACGACGGAGCGGCCGGCGACCTGGTGGTTCAAGCCTACTGGCGGATCGCCCAGTCCTGGAAGGCGCGCGGCCGCATGGGCGACTATCGAAGCGCGCTCAATGACGTCACGACGGCGTACGAGCGCACCGGACAACCCGCCGCTTCGATCGCAGCCGGGTACGCTGCGGAGGCACGCTTCCATCCTCGTCCTGACAGCAAGCTTGCCAGCTTCGCGAATTTCCAGATCAAGCCTGGAAAGCCCAAGACGGTCGAAGCCTACATCAACACCATCACCAAGCAGATGAGCAGCGGCTCCACCCAGGCCCAATCCGTTGCGAACGGCTATGAGCCGATCTTTGGATACCGTCGCCCGCGCTGGACGATTGCGTCTTACGTGCGCCAGGGTCGTGCGTATGAAATCTTGGCGCGTTCGATTCTGAACGCCCCAGTGGTGATCCCAACCGATCTGGAGCGCGTGCTTCGCAAGGCCCACGAAGACGAGCGCGAGGAGTACCAGCTCGACTTCGAGGACAAGGTTCGTCAGGTACTCGACGCGCAGGTTCGTCCGGTCGAGTGCTTTGCCGTGGCGCGCTACGCACTGGCGGCTCGTGCGGGCCGGGCCGGTAGCTTCGACGACGAGTACACCCGACTGGCCATCGATTGGCTACAAGCCTATGGCGACGAACGCATCGCCGAGTGCATCGCAGAGGCCCAAGCCAGCGACGCCACCTTCCAGGGCTATACTCCCGGCGAATTTCGCGCGCTCGCCAAGAGGCAAACCGCTGGAGATTCGACCAGGAATCGCCCCACCTGCTATCAGAAAGGAGAACGACTGATGCGCATCTGGCTACAGACAGCTGCCGTCATCGCTGCGATGCTCTTCGCCTCCTACGGCTGCAAGGGTTCGCCGGCCTCGGAGCCGGTCGGCCTCGAGTTCGGCTCCGGGTGGCAGCACCTGCCTGAGGCGATCGGGAGGGAGCCTCGGTGGATGGGACAGTGCCCGTCCAAGAGCAGAGCCCTTGGGGGGCAACGCAGGCGGAGCAGTGCCGCCGGGCGGCTCGCCCGACGATGTCTTCGAAGGCCAAGAAAGCCTTCGACAAAGGGGTGACCGCGGCCACCGCGGGCGACAGCAGAGCTGCCGAATCGGAATTCAAGGCCGCTCTCAATCGGGACGCCAACGCCTACCCGGCGCTCTACAATTTGGGTGTGCTCGCCGACAGAGCCGGCAACGAACGCGACGCGGTGGACTACTATCAACGCGCGCTGCGCCTACTCCCCGACTACGAGCCAGCGGCGCGCGGCATCTACATCATCCAGATTCGTCGAGGCCAAGTGCAGGCGGCGGTGGCGACAGTCGAGCCGCTCGCCAATCAGTATCGTGCCAACCTCGAGATGCAGGCGCTCTATGCGGAGGTGTTGGTCGAAACCCGGCGCTATGACGAAGCCTGGATGGCCGCAAGACGCGCGCTCGAAGCTGCCACGAGCGATTCGTGCCTGCGCTGATCGCACTCTCGAAGGCGAGCCGCGCACAGGGCCGCGAAGAAGAGCTTGCGGATTCGATCCGACCAGGCACTCCAGCTCGAACCACAGGTCGCGGAGCTTCATTTCTTGGACGGTGAGAGACTCAAGACGAAGCCAGGGCGCCTGCGCGAAGCCATGGCGGCCTACGAGCGTGCCGTTCGACTGCGCCCGAGCTACGCAGAGGCGCAGATGGCGCTCGGAATTCAGCTCCTGGCAGGCGGCAACTATTCCGGGTGCTCTCTCGCACTTCCAGGCTGCGGAACGCCTCGTGCCGACTCTTCCGGCCGTCCACCTCAACCTAGGAGACGCATACCGGGCAACCAAGCAGTGGACAGCGGCGCAGAGCGCGTACCGGAGGGCGCTCGAGCTGCAGTCGAAACTGCCCGAAGCGCACTACGGGCTCGGCCTGCTCTTCCTTTCGGCGGCCGGAGACTTTCCAGGGCTCGATGAGCTTCACTGCCTACCAGAAAGCGGTCGACGAGCTAAATCGCTACCGGAGCGAAACGGGCCGCGCTTGCCTAAGGACGATTACTTCTCGCCGAGTACCTTCGTGACTTGGATTGGCTGATGAAACGAGCGAGACGTTTGATTGAACGTGAACAGGGAGGCGCCTCATGAAACGTGCGACTTCGACCATTCTGCTCTCCCTGCTTTTCATCATGGCGACAAGCAGCGCGACGCTCGCCCAGGGTGCCAAGAAGCGTCAACCACGCGTCATCCAGCTTGAGGAAATCGTCATCGAGGGCCGGGTGCAAAAGCCCAACGCCTTTTACATTCTGAACCGCTCCAACTTGGGCTATGAAGTGCTCGAGTTGCGCACGAGCTTTCTGCGCAAAGTGGTCCGCAGCGTGCAGAAGGAGCCTTTCTAATGGCCGAGCCGCAGAGTCCAAAGCAGGGAAGCCGTCCGGGCGCGATGACGCAGGCGATGCAAGCCGTGCCGGGGAAGCAATCGGGTTCGAAGGTGCTGCGCGTTGGCCTCTTTCGAGACAAGAAGATCGTCGAAGAGCGCATCGTGCGCAGGCGTGAAACCGTCTCGATTGGTACCGCTGCGAAAAACCATCTCATCATCAGGTCCGGGGACGCTCCCCGCAAAGCTCGAGTCGCGTTTCGAGCTCTTCCAGTTGGTTGGCGACGACTACATCCTGAATTTCACCTCCGAGATGAGCGGCAAGATCGCGCTTCCGGGCGGAGTGCAGAAGCTCGAGCACCTGCGCGATACCGGCGCGGCCCGAAACGCGGGAACGCACTTCCAAATCAAGCTTGCAGATACATCGCGTGGCAACATCAAGATCGGCGATTTCACGGTCTTCTTCGAGTTCGTCGCGGCGCCACCGATCACCCCGAAGCCACAGCTGCCGGCTGCGGTCCAGCGCGGTTTCGTCAAGAACATCGATTGGACGTTCACGACCTGGGTGATTTCTCTTACATGCTGTTCTTCGGTTTCATCATCTACATGGAGAACGCCGACTGGAAGGTCGACAAGGGCTCCCAGGAGGTGCCCGAGAGCCTGGCGCGCTTGGTTTTCGAAGCCCCCATCGAACCGCCCACAGTCCAAGAAGAGTTGGTCGAAGAAGGCGAGGGTGAAGAGAAAGAAGAAGCGGAGGGCAAGGCACCGGAGAAGCAGCCATCGAAAGCCGCGGGCAAGGGGCCGGTGGGAGCGGAGCAGGCGGGTGAAAGCGCCGAAGGCCGGGCGCGCATCGCACAAGAGGCTGCTGCGCAGGCCGAAGCGATGCTGCTCGGGGCGCTTGGTGGCTCAGGCGGCGCTCTAGGCGACGTGCTCTCCGGGGGTGCAGTCACCGGCAACGCGGCGGATGTCTTGGCGCAGGCGTCCGGAGTGTGGCGTGGCCACCAAGAGCGAGGCCGGCACTTTGCGAACGCGAAGCGGCGGTGGCAGCGGGCGGAGCGCAGGTCTCGGCTCGCTGAAGAAGGGCCAGGGCGCAGGCAAGGCCGCCCAAGAAGGGCAAGCCATCCAAGAACGAGAGGTTCGCGGCGACGTCGGCCTGAGCAGCGGTGGCGACATTGGCGGGAGCGGTGAGTTCGATCAGGCTCTAGTCCAACGGCAGATCAAACAGCGCCTCAAGTCGATCACGCGCTGCTACGAGTCCGAGCTCCGCAAGAACCCGAACCTTTCGGGCAAGGTCACCGTGACCTTCACGATTCAGGAGCGAGGCAACGTGACCGACGCCAAGGCCAGTGAGAATACGACCGGCAGCCCGGCCGTCGCCGATTGTGTGACGCGAACCATCAGTCGCTTCCGATTCAACCCAGGGCCCGATGGGGGCAGCGTAACCTTCCGCTATCCCTTCGTTTTCCAGCCTCAGAACTAACTACGACAGATTCATATTTTTCCTGCTTAACTGTACTACAAGTGCATTGACACGAGAATAGTGCGGGGTATAATCGACGCAAGTTTAGGGGATCGTTGATGTTTGCACGGATCGGAACCACAGGTCAGGCGTTTCTGACAGCTCTGCTGGTCGGAGGGAGCCTGGGCTACGCCGTAGCCCAGGATGCCAACGACTCGACAGTCGAGGTCATCCGGGTCGAACCGCTTGGCGCTCAAGCTGCCGAAGAGGCACTCTCGCCCGCCGACCAGGCCAAGGCAGCCGAGGCCGCCTTCGCGAGCGCGTCCTCGAGCTGCAACGCCCAATCGGAAGCCATGAAAAGTGCCAAGCGCGAAGGCGACATCATTCGAGCGACTTGTCTCGAGGACAAGCTCGAGCAGTGCAACGCGAGCCTTCAGAACATGAAGCGCCGGCAGGCTGCGCTCAACGAAGCGATTTCGACGGGCGATATCGGTGGCAGTAACCACGAGTTCACCGTGATCGGCGTTCTATCCCAAAAGTCCAAGGCCCTGGCCCAAGCGGCGAACCAGTGCGTGGGGCAAGATCTTTTCGAAACCGGCGACACGCAAGTAAGAGAAGAAGTCGACCTGTTCGCTCCCGATGAGAATCCTACCGTGATCTACACAGTGCCGGACTGGCCGATCCCGTATATCCCGCCACCGGTGAGTGGAGTAAGCTAACCAATCGATTGGTGTTGGTGATGGGCGGGGGAAACAAGGGATCATGCGCTACTGCTCTAAGTTAGAGCTTGCTCTGGCTTTTCTAGCCATCGTGGGCGCAGCGTGGATCCCGGCAAACGCCCGCGCGCAGGACTTCTTGGCCGATCGTGCGGCCAGTGAGGGCCCTGGTTTCAAAGTTGGACGGATGGTCTTGCACCCGGGCCTCGCGCTCGAGGGTGGTTACGATTCGAACGTGTTCCTTCAGAATGCCCAAAAAGAAGACTCGTTCATCTTGCGGCTCACGGGATATCTCGATGTCGCCACTGAGGGCGCTGAACGGCAAAGCGAGGGCGAGACGAACAAAGCCGCGCCTCAGAAGATCCAGTTTCGTGGCGGCCTCGGTGCGAGGTACTACCACTACTTCATCGACCGAATCCCCGACAACCTCGGCGGTGACGCGCACATCGACCTTTCCTACAATCCGTCTCCGGTCTTCTCCCTGCAAGTCCGCGACACCTTCCGACGCACGATACGGCCGTTTTCGGATCCGAACACCCTCGAGGGCACGACGATCAGCTACGGCTTCAATCACAACACGGCTTCGGTCGATTTCGTGGGCCGTAGCAAGAGCCAGGTGCTCGAGGGCCGCGTCGGCTACACCAACGTCTTGGGGTTCTTCGATGCGAGCGTCTACCAATACGGGGACAGTATGACCCATCGGGTGCCCGCCTCGTTGAGTTGGCTGTTTTTTCCGAATTCGGCGCTGGTCTACAGCTTCGACTACGCCCACCAAACTTTCAAAAACCCGGACGAGATCCTCGATTCACCGACGCTTCTCTCGGATAACAATCGTGTCGCGAACTCGATCGGGTACAACGGCGCGATCACGGAGAGGTTCTCGATGACTGCGATGATCGGATACTCCGTCGGGCTCTACGAAATCGCGCAGGACTTCGACGCTGTGATCGCCAGCGTGGACGCACGCTGGCAACCTCGACCCACCATCGGGTTCAACGCGGGTTTCATCCGCGACGTCATTCCATCCTTCATTGGCAACTTCACCACGATCAACCGGCTACACGCGACCACGCGGTTTACCATAGCTGGGGCGTTTCTGCTGGGCCTCAAGGCGTCAGTCTCGTTCGACAAATCCGGCCTGGCACTGAATCCCGATGGCATGCTCCTCGGCACCCAACCAGACCGAAAAGACATTCGTGTCATCGCCGGGATCTTTGGCGAGTATCGGTTCAAGGCCTGGCTCGCCCTCTTCGCAGAGATCTCCTACTTAGCTGACTTCACGGACTTCCAGTACCTCGGAACCGATCCCTTGCTCGATCCCACTGCGGACTATCAGAGGTTTGATGCATGGCTTGGCATTCGCGTATTCTATTAGTCGCGATTCTCCTACCCTTGGCGCTCGGTTCTTCGGCCTGTAGCAAGCGCGGCCTGCAAGCCACCGAGGTTCCGCCACCTGCAACCGACGACACCACCCTCGGGCCAGGTGACGTGTTTTCGGTGCGTGTCTACGGCGAGGAGGCGATGACGGGGAGCCACCAAGTGGCCCCGGATGGCACGATCAATTTCCCACTCCTGGGCACGGTTTCCGTCGGCGGCCTGGAGCCAACCCAAGTGGCGCAGAAAATCCAGACCGGGCTCATCGAGCGAGACTTTCTGCGGAACCCGCAGGTCTCGGTCTACGTCGAACAGTACGCATCGAAGCGCGTGAGCGTGATGGGTGCCGTGTCGAACCCAGGCGCTTTTGCGCTGGTGCCCGGAATGACGGTCGTGCAAGCGATCGGCATGGCCGGCGGCTTCTCCTCGCTGGCCGACCGCGACGGGACGGTCGTGACCCGGCGGGTCGGCGAAGAGATCATTCGCTATCGTGTGCCGGTGGACCGGGTGACCAAGGGTCAGGCAGCGGACATCGAAGTTGCGGCCGGGGACATCATCTTCGTCCCCGAGCGCGTATTCTAGCGGCTCAGAGGCTCCAGTAGAGCAGGTGGCTTGGGCGCTGGTCCGCGTTAAGCAATGACTTCACGTCGACGAACACCCCACCGCTTCGCACGCTCGCGACGATTCGGTCGAGCTCGTCCAGGTACTGCCGATGGGGCACCGCGAGAATCAATCCATCGAGATCGCGGAGCGCATCGAAGGGCCGAAGCTCAACGCCATACTCTCGGAGCGCTTCTTCGGCGGATGCCATCGGATCGTGGACGACGGGTTCGATCCCGTACTCACGGAGCTCCTCGAGGATGTCCGGCACCCGGCTGTTCCTTAAGTCCGGCACATCCTCTTTGAAGGTCAGCCCTAGCACGCCAATGCGCGCGCCCTTGATCGGGTGGTCTTGCTTGCGAAGCAACTTGACGGTTCGCTGAGCCACGTACTTGCCCATGTCGTCGTTGATACGACGGCCGGCCAGAATGACCTCGGGATGATAGCCAAGGGCCTCTGCTTTGGCGGTCAGATAGTAAGGGTCGACGCCGATGCAATGCCCTCCGACAAGACCCGGCGTGAAGCGCAAGAAGTTCCACTTGGTGCCGGCAGCTTCGAGGACGTCCCGGGTCGGGATGTCCAGACGATCGAAAATCAACGCCAGCTCGTTCATCAGCGCAATATTGACGTCACGCTGGGTGTTTTCGATCACCTTGGCGGCCTCGGCGACTTTGATCGAAGAGGCGCGATGAACGCCCGCGTCTACGACAGCTTCGTACACGCGCGCGACTCGCTCCAAGCTCTCCGTGTCCTCACCCGAAACCACTTTGATGATCTTCTCGAATGTGTGAAGCTTATCGCCCGGGTTGATGCGCTCCGGCGAATAGCCAAGCTTGAAATCTCGCGATTGCTGCAAGCCGGAAGCTTCGGCGAGGAGCGGGCCGCATTGCTCCTCAGTCACCCCCGGATAGACGGTCGACTCGTATACGACGATGGCTCCTGGTGCGATCGCGCTTCCTACGATTCGAGTTGCAGAGCGAAGCGGCCCGAGATCCGGGCGGCGGTCCGAGTCGATGGGCGTCGGAACGGCGACGATGAAGAAAGTACAACCGCGGAGCTCCGCCGGGTCACTGGTGAGCTTCAGGCTGCTTTCGCGTAACTCGGCTTCGGTCACCTCGCCAGTCCAGTCCTCACTCCGGGCGAGCGCGCTCACCCTGGCCTCGGACAGGTCGAACCCGACCGTGTCCTCGAACTTCCGGGCAAACGCCAGGGCTACGGGGAGCCCGACATAGCCCAGACCGATGACCGCAATCCGTTCAGTCATCGCGATTGAAGCTCCTCGCGGAACCACTCCGCCGTGTCCGACAGACCGCTTTCCAGAGGGGTCGGTTCTCCGAGCACCGAGATCATGACCGACGGATCGAGCACCGATCGCTCCAAGTCGCCCGGACGAAATGCGCCATCGTTGACGACAGCAGGCTCGCCGACGAAGCCCACCAGGCGTTCGGCAAGCGTGCGCGTCGAAGTCCCCACTCCAGTGGCTATGTTGATGGTGCGGCGGTCGAGCGCGCCATCGAATGCCGCGAGGTTCGCCCGAACCGAATCTCGGACGTACACGTAGTCGCGAACACAGCCATCGTCTCCTTCTTTCTTGCGTGCGTTGATCTGAATCGGCTCTTTCTGAAGCAGTCTTCGCAAGAAAATCGCGACGACACCCGCCTCCCCATGAGGGTCTTGCCGGGGCCCGTACACATTCCCGTACCGAAGGATGGTGTATGGCAATCCCGATGCCCGCCCGTAGGCCTGGAGGTAGAGCTCGAAGCTCGCCTTGCTGCAGGCGTAGGGGCTCAATGGCACTGCGGGCCAGCCCTCTGCCGCAACTTGCCCCTCGGGAACCTCCCCGTAGAGCGCCCCGCCGGTGCTCGAGAAAACCAGTCGGCTCTCGGACTCGAGCGCGACCTCGGCAACGTTCAGCGACCCCAGAATGTTCACATCGGCATCCAAGACAGGCTCTCTCACGCTGATCGCTACACTCGCCTGCGCGGCGTGGTGACTGATTGCGTCAGGTACGAACTGAAGCGCAGCCTTGCGAAAGGCATCGCGATTTCGAATGTCGATCTGCCTGAAGTCGGCGCGCGGCGGAAGGTTGTCCCTCCGACCGGAGCTCAGGTCATCGACCACGAGCACCTCATGACCTGCTTCGAGGGCTGCTTCTGCCACATGACTTCCGATGAAGCCGGCGCCGCCAGTCACTAGAATTTTCACGCTCTCTCCACGCGCTTGGAATCTCTGAACGATTCGCTGGCCCGGGCGGGGGGCTCGCTTTCGAGACTTTCGTCTCCGTACTCGGGCACGAGCTGCGCGAGGGCTTGGCGAATCAAGGCTGGATTGGCAGTCCTGCAAAGCCCGCTGAGCGTGTCGAACTGAGCTCGAAGCGACGGCAGGTGCGGCGAATCGTAGGTTCCAATGAAAATCTTCGGGTGTATCGTTCGTTCGATGCCCTCGCTCGTGTTCGACAGCTCCTCGAACAGCTTTTCGCCAGGTCGGATGCCCGTGAAGCGAACCTCGATGTCCTTCTCCGGTTCGAGACCGCTCAGCCTGATCAAATCATAAGCGAGGTCGATGATGCGAACCGGCTGCCCCATGTCCAGGATGAACGTTTCGCCTCCTTGGCTCAGCGCGGCCGCCTGCGTGACCAGCTGCACGGCTTCCGGAATGGTCATGAAGTAGCGCGTCATCTCGGGATGCGTCACCGTCACCGGACCACCATCTTGAATCTGGCGTCGGAAGATTGGTATCACGCTCCCCGCCGAACCGAGCACGTTACCGAAGCGCACCGTCGCGAAGTGGGTCGCGCTGTTCGTCGAGAGCGCTTGTATGTAGAGCTCCGCTGCCCGCTTGGTCGCGCCCATCACCGAGGTCGGGTTTACTGCCTTGTCGGTCGAGATCATGACGAAGCGCTCGACCGCCAGTTTGTCGGCGAGGTCGGCGACAATCTGGGTACCAATCGCGTTGTTCTTCACGGCTTCGATTGGATTCCATTCCATCATCGGCACGTGCTTGTGGGCCGCAGCGTGGAATACGATCATCGGCCGGTACTCTCGGAAGACCTGCGTCACACGCGGCATGTCGGTGATATCGGCGACGCAAGGGACGATCTCCAGCGCCGGAAAGCGCGTGCAAAGCTCGGAGTGGATTTCGAACAGGGCGTTCTCCGACTGCTCGACGAGCACGAGGCTGGAAGGGCGGCAGGCGGCTAGCTGACGGCAGAGCTCCGAACCGATGCTGCCACCGGCTCCGGTGACCAGTACCGGCTGCCTTCGAACGATCTCGCTGACCATTTCGGACTGAAGCTTCACCGGCTCGCGGCGCAGAAGGTCCTCAATGGCCACTTCCCGGATGCGGGAGAGGTTCACGCGCCCACCCACGATTTCGTAGGCGCCCGGCACAATCTTCACATCGAGGCCCGCCTCCTTGCAGCGCTCGGTGATTTGTCGGATCGCAGACCCGGACGCGCTCGAAATCGTGATGAGCGCTTGCGTCGCGCCGTGCCGTTCGGCGACCCGCAAGAGGTCCTTGCTGGTCCCCTGAACCTTGATCCCATGAATGACTGCGCCTTGCTTGACCGGATCGTCATCGACGAACCCGACCGGAAGTATGCCAAGATCGGGGCGGCGCGAAATCTCCTGCGCGATAAGGACTCCTCCCTGACCGGCGCCAACGAGCAAGGTCGGCACTTGAGGTTTTTCCGAGCGCTGGTGTTGTTTGGAGGCGGTGCGCTCGCCGAGCATGCGTCGAAGAGCTCTCACGCCGGTGAGCCCAATGAACGCCAAGACGAAGTCGCCGAGCAAGACCCCGAGCGGTACCACGCCGTAGCGCGCAAGCGGTAAGCGGTCGGCCAGAATTGGGCTCGCGAGCCGAAGGGCCACAAGGGAGGCGGAGGCGGAGGCGATCGCAGCGAAGATTCGTACAGAGTCACGCAGGCTTATGTAGCGCCAGGAAAACCGAGTGATCCCGAAACCGGAGAGGAACGAGTACTGCAACAGCACCACGTAAGGCATCACGATCATCAGCTGCCGGAACATCCTGCTCGGGACGCTCCAATCGAAGCGGACGAGCATCGCAAGCAAGAATGCGAGCATTAAGACAGCAACGTCGATCAAGAACTGCGAACTGCGTGTCCGAAGCCGGCTCATGGTGCCCGAGCTCCCAAGACGGCGTCCCGGTACCAATGCCAGAACCGCTTCACGCCCTGCTCGACGGTCACCGTGGGCTCGTAGTCGAGGAGCTCCTTCGCGCGGTCGATGCTGGCGTAGGTATATTCGATGTCCGCCGCGGGCATTGGCTTGTCGATCAGAGTCGAGCGCTTGCCCGCCTGTTCCTCGATGAGCCGTACGAAATCGGCGAGAAGCGTTGGCTTCCCTCGACCGAGGTTGATCACCTCGTAGCCGAGCGGCCGATCCGCCGCTGCGAGGACGCCTCGAACGATGTCGTCGACGTAGGTCCAATCGCGGTGCATCTGGCCGTTATTGTACAGGGGGACTTCGACACCTTCGAAAATATTGTCCAGCACCTTGTAAGCCATCATGTCGGGACGGCCGCGGCGACCGTAGACGGTGAAGAACCGAAGCGCGGTGAAGTTCTGCCCGAACAGATGAAAATAAGAATAGCCAAGGAGCTCAGCAGCCCGCTTGCTCGCCGCGTAGGGCGCCAGCGGTCGGTCGGCGCCGTCGCTTTCGATGAAGGGGATGACCTTCGTGCGGCCGTAGACCGACGAGGTCGAGGCGAACACGAACGAGGGCTGCCCATGCCGCCGCGCCGCCTCCAGCAGGTTGAGCGTGCCTCCGAGATTCACGTCGAAATAGAGCTTAGGGTCTTCGATCGAAGCGCGGACGCCTGCCATCGCAGCGAGGTGGACGATCACGTCGAATTCGTGCTCCTCGCACAGGGTGTCGATCGCTGCCTGATCACGGATGTCGGTGTGATGAAAAATGAACTTGTCCGGCTCCGGTGCCGTGGACCGAACTTCCTCTAAGTTCGCCAGCTTGCGAGCCGGGTCGTAGTAGTCGTTGAGGTTGTCGACCCCTACGACGGTATCCCCACGGCGCAGCAACGCAGTCGCGGTATTGCTCCCAATGAACCCGGCGGCGCCGGTCAGCAGGATCTTCTTCATCTCCCCCTCTTGCAGATCACAACGAGGTCCCTGTCGTCCCAAGTTGCTTGGTCCGATTGCAGAGTCGGGAATACCATATCCCCGTGCAAGCCATGCTCTTAGCAGCCGGACTCGGGACGCGCCTGCGGCCGCTCACCGACCTCCTCCCTAAGCCGATCGTCCCAGTCGCGAATCGGCCCCTTGCCGCGTTTGCCATGGAACACTTGGCTCGAAGCGGGGTGCGGAAGATAGTCGCCAACACTCACCAAGCCCCCGAGCTGGTTGAGCGAACCTTGAAAACAGCTCGTCCCGAAGGGGTAGAGCTCCGGTTTTCCCGCGAAACGACCCTTCTCGGGACGGGCGGCGGTCTCCGAAAAGCGCGCGATTTGTTCGATGACCCACAAAGCTCCGTGATTGTCATGAATGCAGACACGCTCTTCTCGCCCGACCTGCGCAAGGCCTGCGCTGAGCACCTTGCCCGCGGCGCAGTAGCCACGATGATACTGCGTCGTTGTGAAGAGCCCGAGCGCTTCGGGGCGATCGGAATCGATCGGGAGGGCTGGGTACGAAGCCTGCTTGCGGTCCCGGAGGACGAGCGCGTCCGGGGAACGCTGATGTTCACCGGTGTTCACATCCTCGCGCCGGAAGCCTTTTCAGCGATGCCGGAATCCGGTTGCGTCATCCGGAGTGCCTACCGGCACTGGGTCGATACCGGGACGCCAGTGCTCGGGGTCGTCGACGAGTCGCCGTGGGCCGATCTCGGAACCGTATCGGAGTACCATCGGCTGAATCTCCAGCTCGCCGCAGGTTCGTTTGCCTGGCCCGGGATCGCGCCGCGAAACGGATGCATCCTAGCAGGCGCGTTCAACGCCTCCGCACGGATTCGTCGCAGCGTGATTGGCGCTGACGTCGAGATCGCGGAAGGGGTGAGCCTCGACCGATGCGTGGTTTGGCCCGCCACTCAGGTCAACGATTCGGCCACGAACGCGATCCTCACGCCGCGACACCGAATCGAGCTAGGCTGAGCTGAGGTCACCGACACCGAACAGGTTCGGCCCGAACCCATCGACGAGTGCCGCCGACCTCGAGCCCCCGAAGTTCGTCCAGGCAGAGCGGCCCAGAAGTGAGCTTCAATACAATAGCGATTACAGGCGCTTACACAAATTTACGAGAGTCTTGTCCGCTTTTTGTGGATTTGAATTAGCATCTCGAGAACTGGCTAGACTTCGGGTGTTCACATGATGAAGCGAGTTCCTCTGGGCCGCGTATACGCCCATTCCGTCACTTCTGCCGAAGCGCTGGAGCAGGTCAAACGTTTGATCGCGGAAGGCAATGGCGGGTACATCGTGACGCCCAATGTGGATCATGTGGTCCAGGCGGAGCATTCCGATGCGCTGGTCGCTGCGTACCAAATGGCTGACCTATCGCTGGTCGACGGGCAGCCACTGGTCTGGCTCTCGAGGATCATCAACGACCCGTTTCCAGAAAAGATCTCGGGAAGCGACTTCGTTCCGTTGCTCATCGAGAGGGCGGCAAGCGAAAGATGGCGCGTATTCCTCCTCGGCGCTCAGGAGGGCGTCGGTGCAGACGCGGCGAAGGTATTGTGCAGCAAGCACCCCGACCTCCGTATCGTCGGCATCGAATCTCCGGCCTTTGGATTCGAGCAGGACCCTCAGCACTGTGAGCGCATTCTGCAGAGCATAGCCGAGGCTCGGGCGGACATCGTCGTGGTGGCGCTCGGCTGTCCCAAGCAAGAGCTGCTCATGCATCGATGGAAAACCGCGCTTGCGCCCGCAATCGCGATCGGCAGCGGTGCGGCGCTCGATTTCATCGCTGGAAACGTGAAGCGAGCTCCTCCATGGATGTCCCGCAACGGGCTCGAGTGGCTCTATCGGCTCATACGCCAACCGCGCGCCTTGGCCTACCGCTATCTCGTGCGCGATCCTCAAATCCTGGGAATCGCGTGGCGAACCTGGCGCGATTCCGGGAGGATTCCGCGCTTGAGCGTGGTCACCGAGGCTCCGGTGCCCGATCCCGATCACGCGAGTCCGGCGGACCCACACGCGAAACCGGACCCTCCAGCACGGGCGGCTTGAGGCGCTCGTGCGGAATGGTCGCGTTGGACCTGTTGATCGGACGATTCAGCTGAGCCCCATCACCTTGGCCAGCACCACGGTGATGTTGTCCGGGCCGCCAGCTTCGTTGGCGCTCTCGATGAGCTTGTTCGCTGCGGTTTGCAGATCTTGGTGCGACCCTACGATGCGCTGAATCTCGGCGTCGGTGACTGGGCCGCACAAGCCGTCGCTGCAAAGGACGTAGATGTCGCCGATCTCCGGGCGATCGAGCACCGTGTCGACCTTGACGGTGGACTTCATGCCGAGCGCTCGAACGATCACGTTCTTCAGCGGGAAGTTTTCGATCTCTTCTTCGGAGAGTCGCTTCATCTTGATGTAGTCGTTCAGCAGCGAGTGGTCGCTCGTGAGCTGCTCCATCTTGCCGTCGCGGATTCGGTACACGCGACTATCCCCAACGTGTCCGATCAGTACGCCGTCCTCCACGACGAGGATGCTGCATACGGTCGTGCCCATGCTGTGCATCCGCGGATTCTTCTGTGCCGCCTCGTGAATGCGAAGATTGGCGAGCTTGATTCCGGTGATCAGGCGGTTCTCTTCATAGCCGCGTGCCTTGTCCATCTTGTACGGCCAGGTGGCCTCGGCGTCGGCGCTGGTGGCGCGGAAGAACTCGCGGAGGGTATCGATGGCCATGCCGCTCGCCACTTCACCCGAAGCGTGCCCGCCCATGCCGTCGGCCACGACATAGAGGTTATCCTCCTCTGCCAGCATGAAGCTGTCCTCGTTGTGGGTGCGCTTCATCCCCACATGGGTGTCCCCAATGGCTAAGACCCGAGCCCGTGACATCTTCCCCTTCGAATCCCCCTGGATTATGAGATTAGCGACCCGGTGACGGCCAAGTCAACGAAACCGGCCTATACTCGACCCGAGGTGCCAAGCGAACATGAAAACGAGCTCGCCTCGGTCATCGCTGGCGCGCAGGAGCTTCTCCGTTGGGAGAAAAGCCTCGGTGGCGACGGAATCCCAAGGTCGGAGCTGGCCGTTGCATCGAAGGGGCCGGGAGGCGACCCCAGGGTTTCGGACGCCATTCAAGACTGCCAGGCGCGTCTCCAGGTCCTCGCCGACGAAGCGGCCAATTGCTCGCGTTGCGAGCTGAGCAAAGGACGAACCAAGAGCGTCTTCGCACGAGGGACGCCGGATACCGATCTGGTCTTCGTCGGGGAGGCCCCGGGCTATCACGAGGACCAGGAAGGCCTACCGTTCGTCGGGCGAGCCGGCCAGCTGCTGGACCGGATGATCAGCGCCATGGGGTACCCGCGCGACGGCGTCTACATCTGCAACGTGGTGAAGTGCCGGCCGCCTGAAAACCGCACACCGCTCCCCAGCGAAGCTGCTGCATGCGCCCAGTTCCTGGTCCCTCAACTCGAGCTCGTGCAGCCGAAAGTGATCGTGGCGCTCGGCCGCTGCGCAGCGGAGAACCTGCAATGCGTTCCGCCTGCGGGCCGCTGGCGAGGCATCTGGGGAGAGTGGCGAGGCATACCCGTCATGCCCACCTATCACCCGGCCTTCCTTCTTCGGAGCCCTCAGTTCAAGAAACCGGTTTGGGAGGACTTGCAGGCGGTCCTGGGCGTGCTGAACCGCGAAGTGCCGAAAAGTGACCGCTAGAGGCGACGCGCTCACTGGCGCGAAGACTGGCGCTAACCCACAATGCGTCTCGAAATGAACCCGATGATCAAAGCACTCTCCACTGCAGCGCTTGCAGTGGCGCTCCTCCTGGCCCTCGGCCTGCAGCTCGTGCCTACGGAACTGGAAGCCCGAAGCTGCTACCGCATCTGGGCCGAGGCCGAGAGGATGGGTTCCTCCTATCGTCACACCGTCTATGTCGAAAACGACTGCGACTACTGGCTCCAGTGCTCCCTGTGGACCGACGTCGATCCGCAACCGCCAGTCATGCTGAGTGTCGGGCCGGGCATGACCGAGCACGGGGAGACCAACGGAAGCTCGCAAAATGACGATCCGCGGGCGTTCGGGGCCTGTCGCAGACAGTAAACGCCCGGCTCAGTCGCCGCCTCGGTACGCACATCCCGAGGTGCAGGTCTCGCTCACCTCAATCCGGCTCAGGACGGGCAACTCCGGCTTGAGTCGCCGCCAGATCCAACGGGCAAGGACCTCGCTGGTCGGGTTCTCGAGGCCTTCGATGTCGTTTAGGTAGTAGTGGTCCAAGCGTTGCCGAATCGGCTCGCATGCCTCTCTGATCTCGGCAAAGTCAATGACCCAGCCACGCTCCGGATCGAGCTCGCCTTCCACACAGATCCGAATGCGATACGAGTGGCCGTGCAAACGTTTGCACTTGTGACCATCCGGCACGTTCGGAAGCAAGTGGGCCGCCTCGAACCTGAAGTCTCTCCAGATCTCCATCCCGCCGGGATTCTGGCGATTGCTGGGAGGCAACGCCACCCCAAAACGCGTCACTCGTCTTGGACGCGTCTATGGGCTCCAGTCCGCAGGCGCAAGCTCGAAGAGCTCGAAGTCGAAAGCGGGTGAGACGGTGCAACCGACGAGAGTCCAGTCACCGAGCGAACGGCCTGCTTGCCACGCGAACGGCTCCACGATGAGTTGCGGACGCTGGCCAGCCACGAGGTCCGCGCCCAGAATTCGGCGCTGCACCGTTCCGCCGTCCACTGAGGTCGACAGCTCCAGTGGCGCGCCGCCGTAGAAGTGCCAGATCTCCGTGGCGTCGACCCGATGCCAATGGGAGCGCTCACCGGCTTGGAGAAGATAGTAGATGGAGGTTCCGCCCCCGCGCGTGGCGCCGCCGTCGTGCCGCCAGGTTTCTGCATAGTGGCCGCCCTCGGGGTGGGGGCAAAGCTTGAGTGTGCGGATGATGTAGGCTGGGGTCACCGGCGAAGCCTAGGGCAGGGTTGGCCTAAGTGTCAGTGTCCGCCTCACCCCGTTTCCTTTTGGGGCTCAGTGCCGTCCGGATGCGCGCCTGTGATATTCACTAACAAGATCGCACGCGGCTGCTAACGTGTCGACCTCGTTTCCGTACCGGGTTCTCGGCAAGCAGCGACCATCAGATCATGTCATCCGTTCCGCACACGCAGGTAAGTCCGAGGCGCTCACTGCACGCTCGTCGGCTGCCGTTGGCCCAAGCCGACCGACAGCTCGCGCAGCTGGGCAGGCTGCCGATCGAACACGATTTCCACGAAGCGCTGAGCGGGGAGGGGCTCCGGCCACTTCGGCCGACCGCGATCGACGTCCTTCAGATCAACGTGGGCAAGCTCTGCAATCAGACCTGCCGTCACTGCCACGTCGATGCTGGACCCGATCGCACAGAGCTGATGTCTCGCGAAACCGCCGAAGCCTGCGTCGAGGCACTTCGGCGAAACGCAATCCCGACCGTCGACATCACCGGCGGAGCACCCGAGCTCAATCCGAATTTCCGCTGGCTGGTCGAGCAGTGCACCGCGCTCGATCGGCACGTGATCGACCGTTGCAACCTCACGATCCTTGAGACTGGGGCACACCGGGATCTACCGGCGTTCTTTGCCCGACATCGGGTGGAGCTCGTCTGCTCGCTGTCTCACTACGAAGGGGGTTGCACGGACACTCAGAGGGGGGATGGCGTCTTCGACAAGAGCATTCGCGCGCTCCGCCGCCTCAATGCGCTCGGTTACGGCGATGGCCATTCAGGGCTTCGCTTGGTCCTGGTTACCAATCCGGTTGGCGCGATGCTTCCCGCGGCCCAGGCGTGCCTCGAAGTGGAGTGGAAACGGGAGATGAAACGACTGCACGACGTGTCTTTCGACTCGCTCTACACGATCACGAACATGCCGATCAGCCGCTATCTCGACTGGCTCATCGAATCGGATCATCTCGAAGCCTACATGCGGCAGCTGATCGAATCATTCAATCCGCAAGCCGCGCATGGGCTGATGTGCCGAAGCATGATTTCGGTTGGCTGGGATGGGCGCCTGCACGATTGCGACTTCAACCAGATGCTCGACATCCCCGTATCGGACCAGGCCCCGCGGCACATCCGCGACTTCGACCTCGCCAAGCTCGAGGCCCGGACGATTCAAACCAACCGGCACTGCTACGGCTGCGCGGCTGGCTCCGGGTCCAGCTGCACGGGTGTGACTGATGGGTCACAATCTCTCCCATGAACGACGCCTTGGCGCCTACTCCGACGATCGATTGCGATCATCCCGCGGTCGTCTCCTTCGCGAAAGGCAGCGTCGGGGCCACGAGCGACCCTCGCGAGCAGGCGGTCAGCCTCTATTACGCTGTCCGCGACGGGATTCGATACGACCCCTATGAGCTCGTGTTGACCACACCAGGCTTGAGAGCGAGCCGCACCCTGGAGCTCGGTCGCGCATGGTGTGTGCCCAAGGCGATTCTGCTCGCGGCCGCGTGCCGGGCCCTCGGAATTCCCGCGCGGCTCGGCTTCGCGGACGTGCGAAACCACCTCTCGACAGCACGCATGCGCCAAACGATGAAGACCGACGTGTTCTATTGGCACG
Source organism: uncultured delta proteobacterium (assembly GCA_963699755.1). GTDB lineage: Bacteria > Myxococcota_A > Polyangia > Polyangiales > Houyiibacteriaceae > SG8-38. The sequence goes on along the minus strand of CAVOVB010000003.1, from coordinate 777,251 downwards.
GGTACACCGCGATTGCGCTTGCTGGCCAATGGGTGAAGGCGACCCCGGCCTTCAACATCGAGCTTTGCGACAAGTTCCGCATGAAGGCCTTGGAATTCGATGGGACCGCGGATTCGATCTATCACCCCTTCGACCTCGATGGCCATCGACACATGGAGTATCTGCGCTTCCACGGCGAGTTCGACGACCTGCCGTTCGACCAGATGATGAACGCCTTTGCGACGCACTACTCCAAAGAGATGTACGACGGCCCAGTCGGCGACTTTGATCAGGACGTGGAAGAAGAAACCCGCAACAAGGCGAGCTAGCGTTGGCGCTCGTCGCCGAGCTCGACCTCCGCCGGCAAGTGGTCTTTGCCGAGGTACACGACTGCATCGGCGCGCCCCGGCATCTCTTCCCACATGAATCGCGTCAGGCGCTCGAAGTGCATGACGAATCGCCGCACCTCGGCCGGCGTCATGACTTCGGGACCACCACCGGTAGCGCGCAAGCGTGCTTCCTGCTCTTCGCGCCAAGCGTAGACCTCATCGAAGCCCGGCGGGCGCAGCATCAACAGTATGTCAAGCTCGGAGAATAGCGCCTGATAACTCCCACCAAGCTCACGGTTCACGTACCAACGCCAATCCCCCGTCGGATCTTCCAGCCGCTCGAGCTCGTTGACGGGCATTCCGAGCTCATCGGCTCGTTGCGGTCGCGCGCCGACGCACCAGCCTTCGAAAATCACCAGGTCGCAACGGCCCGTCCAAGGCGGCCAGTCGGCAACCTTCCAGCGTTCGTCTTTCGCTTTATCGAACCTCGGCAGAGCAATCGGCCGGCCTTCGCGAAGACAAGCAAGAACGCGAATGCCCAGGTTGACGTCGTGGGTGCCGGGGAGACCCCGTGTCGCGAGCAAGGGATGAATCACCTGCGCGCGTTGGAGTCGCTGCGCCTTGCTCAGATAGAGGTCGTCGAGCGAGAGGATCGCCGCCCGAACCCCATGGACGCGCCCGAGAAGTCGTTGCAGCAGACGAGCCAAGGTCGACTTTCCCGTCCCCTGCGCACCATTGATCCCAAACACCAGCATCCGATCCTCGACGTGATCGGCGAGCCATGCGGTCATCGGCACGTAGAAATCCGCAAGCAGCGCATCGGTCGGCCGCGCAATCCCTTCGGCCTCACACCAGGCTTCGACGTCGGGCCTTACATCGGGAATTTCACCCCGAAGACTCGCACCAATCGAGCGAGGCCAAAGCATGAGGGGGATTATACCATCGCCAGCGCCGATGCTGACGCTAGCACTGCCGGTGCCGGTGGCGCCGCCCCTGTCGCTGAAGTAAACCTCCCCCGATGTCCGCCCCCAAAATCCGAATTCTCGTCGCCAAGCCCGGTCTCGACGGCCATGATCGCGGAGCCAAAGTCGTGGCTCGCGCGCTCCGCGATGCAGGGTTCGAGGTGGTGTATACCGGGCTCCACCAGACGCCGGAAATGATTGCCGTAGCCGCGGTTCAAGAGGACGTCGACGCGGTGGGCCTGTCGGTCATGTCCGGCGCGCACAACACCTTGTTCCCCGCGGTGATGGACGCGCTGTCGGCGCACGGCGCCCACGACATCCTGGTCTTTGGTGGCGGCATCGTCCCGGAGGACGACCTGGCCTCGCTCCTCAAAAAAGGGGTCGGCGCCATCTTCACCCCTGGCGCGCCCCTCGACGAGATCGTCCAATGGATTCGCAACAACGTGAAGCCCCGGTCTCTGGAGCTTTGAGCCACCCGAGGCTCACCGCGGTCGCCGCATCGTCTCGACTTCAGGGGGGCGGAAGGCCGTGCCCGGGAACGACCAAGGTCTTCTTGTAGCCTTCGTAGTCGAAGAGGTCGCTGTGCTGGGTGTTGTGACACTGCAGGCAGGTCGACTTGGGTGTGTCTCGGAGAATGCCAACCTTCTCTGGGTCCTTCGCGTGCGCGGCCCCAGGTCCATGACAACTTTCGCATCCGACGTTGACCAGTGCGCCATCGAGATTCTGGGTCACCGTCGATCCCCCTGGCTGCTCGTAGCCGGTGACGTGACATTCCACGCAGTCCAGATTGAACTCCTTGTTGCGCTCCTGCAGCGTACGATATGCCAGTCCATGCGCATGATTGCGCCACCAGGAATGGGCAGGCTGGTGACAAGCACCGCACGCCGCCGACCCCACGTAGGCAATGTCGCCCGGTCCAAGCGGCGGAGGCTTGAGATCCGCAAACGCGAGACGATTGGCGTCGTTCACGGTCTTGTCGTGCTTACGCATGAGCGCTTCGACCTGCCGGTCTTTCGGCGCTTTCTTCGGGAGCGGAATCCAAGTCGCGAACAGCTCATTGCCGTCCGTTTGTGGCGCCTGCCCGTCGAGAGCCTGCCGTTCTTTCTCCAGGCCGGCGAGGCGCGCGCGCTGAGCGTCGAGGTCCGCGGCTTCTGCTTCCCCTGATTCTTCCCATGCCGCGATCTTCTTGCGGAGCTCCGAGATCTGTTCCTCCAGCTGTCCAGCGCGTTCGGAACGAGACCAGTCGCTGCGATCGACAAAGGGTTCGTCTTTGTTCTTCAGGTACACATCGACGACGGTGAGCCCCTGGCCCTGCCGGCTCGCGTGCAACAGCCAGGCCCGGCCCGCCTCGCGGGGAGCAATCGGATCATCTTCATCGAGCCCGCCCTGAATCACGAAGTCGACTCCGTCGATGGCACCGATGCGATTGGCATCACGGCGCGACCCATCGATTAACGCGATCGTTAGATCGGAATCCGCCTGCGCCGCAGCGACCTCCGCCTTGAAAGCTTCGGGGTCCGCGCCGGGACGCACCCCGATGATCGCGAGTCGCAGCCCTCCAGCTGTCGCCCGCACCAGCTCGGTGTCGGTCTCCATGGCGAGCCAGGGGAAATCGGATGCTTCCCTCAAGGCGTCGAGGGTCTTGGAAGGCTGTGCGCGATCACTTGCCCCTGGCAGAACGGCCTCGACGTTTAGGCCATTGAGAATCCCGGTGAGCGTCTTTGCGTTGCGACTCGCCTGGTCGACGCGCGCCGGTTCGATCGCAGCCGTGTCGAAGAACGCGTCTCCGGCGATCAGAAAGAGTGTGGGGGCAGGCCCTTTGCGGAGTGCACGAATCTGAGCGGCGAGACGGTCGATGCCTCCAAGGGGGTCGCTCGTACAGCCACAGGGCTCGAGGTAGCCCTTGAGGTCGCTGACCAGGGCAATTCGAACGCTGGGCTGCTCGGAACGATCAGCGCCCTTTGGCTGGCCTCGGCTACAACCCACACCGAGAACCAAGCTCAGGGCCAGGGCCAATAGGGCAAGGAAGCATCGCATCCCATTGCTTCTAGCAACCAAGCGCCAAGCCGCAAAAGCGAGGCAGGCGGTCGGCTTGACGGCGAGGCAGGCTCTGACTAGTTTCCGGCGTCTTTCGGCTGGGCTCGGCCCGCCCCACACGAGGAATCCATGGTCAAGGTTCGACTGTCACGCGCCGGCGCCAAAAAGCGTCCCTATTACCACATCGTCGTCACCGATAAGGAAAAGCCCCGCGACGGGCGATTTATCGAACAGATCGGCACCTACGACCCGAGCCGCCCCATCGCAGAGGCCAGCGTCGACCAATCCCGCCTCGAGTATTGGGTTGGCGTCGGCGCCCAGGTCAGCGATCGCGTCCGCGACATCGCCAAAGAGCACAAGAAGGCAGCCGCCGACACGGCAGCGGCTTCCTAGGTGGGCACCGAAGTGGCTGGAGACAAGCTTCAGGACCTCATCGCGTACATCGCGAGCTCGCTGGTGGACGACCCGGACGCGGTCGAGGTGAACGTGGTCGAAGAAGAACGCGCCGTCGTGCTCGAGCTCACCGTGGCCCCCGACGACCTAGGGAAGGTCATCGGAAAAGAAGGGCGCACCGCCCGCGCAATGCGCACGCTCTTGGCCGCGACCTCAGCTCGCCTTCGCAAGCGCGCCGTGCTCGACATTCTCGAGTAACCCTCTGCCCCGGGGGTATGAAAGGCACCCGTGAGCACACGTGCCGATGCGGTTTCCTGGATTGAGCTCGGCGTAGTCGCACGGCCGCAGGGGGTGAAGGGCGAGCTCCGCGTGCACGTCTTCAATCCGGAATCGACGCTGCTCGAAGAGCTCGGCGAAGTCTTTCTCATCGGCGAAGCGGATGAAAAGCCTGCACTTGTCGAGGTCGTGTCCGCGCGGCGCGGTCCGAAAGCCTTGCTCATGCGCTTGGAGGGCGTGCGCTCGCGCGAAGACGCAGAGGCACTTCGTGGCTACAGACTGTGCGTCCCGCGCGAAGCGTTGCCCGAGCTCGAGGACGGCGAGTACTACCACGCCGATCTCATCGGGCTCGAAGCGTTCGAAGGCAGCGAATCCATCGGCAAGGTGGTCGACGTCCTCGACTACCCGAGCGCCGAATGCTTGAAGATCGAACGCCCAGGTGGTTTCCTCGAGGTCCCGATGCTCCCCAAGTGGCTCGACCGAATCGACGTAGAGGCTGGCAAGGTGCACCTGAAAGACCTCGATGACATTCCTCTGCAGAAAAGTCGCTGATGCGATTTGAGATCGTCACGCTCTTTCCCGAGCTCTTCGACGTCTTGCACGAGGGTCTGCTCGGAAAAGCCCAGGACGCCGGCACGATCGAGGTACAGGCGACCACGCCGCGCAAGTTCACCAGCGATCGTCACCGCACTGTAGACGACAAGCCGTACGGCGGAGGGAGCGGGATGGTTCTGATGCCGGGACCGATTGCCGAGACCCTGGACCATTTCGACGAAGCCAGGGGAGGAAAGCCCACACACCGGGTTCTCCTCACCCCGCAGGGCGTGCGCTTCTCACAAGCCCATGCACGCCGCTTCTCCGAGCTCGATTCACTGACGCTTGTCTGCGGTCGCTACGAAGGCTTCGACGAACGCATTCGCGGCTTGGTCGACGAAGAGATTTCCTTGGGCGACTTCGTGTTGCTCGGCGGAGAGGTGGCGGCACTCGCGGTGATCGAAGCCACCGCACGCTTGCTCCCAGGCGTCCTTGGGAACGACGAATCGGCAAGCGACGAATCGCACGCCGACGGCCTGCTCGAATACCCCCAGTACACACGCCCCGAAGAGTTCCGCGGCGTGAAGGTGCCTGACGTTTTGCGCTCCGGAAACCACGCGGCCATTGCACGCTGGAGGCGGAAGGAATCGCTCAGGCGAACGCTGGAACGGAGGCCGGACTTGCTGAACACCGCAGATCTGTCGGACGTGGATAGGGCACTCCTGAGGGAGATCACAGAGGACCAATGAGCTCAGCCAACCTCGCACTCCGCTTTGTCCTGGAGATGCTCGCCCTCGCCGCGTTGGGTTACTGGGGCTGGGCGCAAACAGACTCTTGGTGGCGCGTCGCAATCGCGATGGCCGTCGTGCTGATTCACTACACCTGGTCGTACGAGCGAGTCTCCTGGCTCATCAAGCACTAGGCCGGTTCGCCGACGCGGGCGGTGTAAGCAAACCCCGCCGCCCGAGGACGAGCAGTCCGGACAGCACAAACACAGCGCCTGCCGCTTCCAATATCAGCAACGCGGACATCATCGGCACCTGGGGCCGGTCGATGCCCACCATCGAAGACCACGGGCCCAAGTGGTGCAAACATCTCCTGCGGCATCACAGTGAACGCGATGCCAACGCCGAGAAATACCAGCGCACAGATCCAAAGGTCGACGAGGGATAGCTGCGGCACATGCGGGGAGGATGGCCCAGCGCCCGATCCCGTTCCCGAGCAAGGGTCTAGGACCCTACGGTCTCGGCCCCTCGGCCCCAGACCCGTTCACCGGCACTGGCGCTGACGCCGACAGCGACACTGACGCTGGCACCGCCCCCGTGATACACGTCCCCCCGTGCCCCCCGTCTACTGCGCCCTCATCCACCACCCGGTCGTCAACCGGCAAGGCGAAGAAGTCACCACCTCCGTGACCAACCTCGATGTCCACGACATCGCCCGAAGCGCGCGCACCTATGGCCTGCGCGGCTACTTCGTCGTCAGCCCGATCGATGCCCAGCATCCCGTGGTGCAGAAGATCATCGATCATTGGACCTCGGGCGCGGGAACGAGCCGCTTTCCGGAGCGGGGAGAGGCCATCGCCCTCGTGCGCCTTTGCCACTCGCTGGACGACGCGATCGCCGCCATCGAGGCCGAAACGGGGAAAACACCCCGCCTGGTCGTGACTTCGGCCAAGGGCGGGCCCGACCGGAGCAGCTACGCCGAGGAAGCCGAACGCCTGCGAACCGAATCCCGGCCGACGCTCCTGCTCTTCGGCACCGGCCACGGCCTGAGCGACCGTGTCTTACAGCGTGCAGACGTGTTTCTCGAACCGATCGAAGGGCCGAGCGAGTTCAATCACCTTTCGGTTCGTGCATCCGTCGCCATCACCTTGGATCGACTTTTCGCGTTGAAATCCGCAGCAAACAACCCCGTTTGACCCAGTTTTGCCCCCGTGCTAACTCCGGGCTCCGTTTCGTAAGAGGCCTAGTGATGAGTGGAACTGTTCCTGAAATCGATGCGATCGAGAAGTCGCAGCTCCGTGAGCTCACCCCGTTCCGCGTAGGTGACACGGTGAACGTCCATTTCCGAATTCGGGAGGGCGAAAAGGAGCGGATCCAGGTCTTCAAAGGCGTTGTGATCCGCAAGTCGCGCGGTGGAGCAGGCGCGACCTTCGCGGTCCGCAAGGTCTCCGGCGGCGTTGGCGTCGAGCGCATCTTTCCAATCCACTCGCCGCGCATCGAGAAGATCGAGGTCACGGCAAGCGGACACGTCCGCCGTTCGCGCCTTTATTACCTCCGCGATCTGCGTGGCAAGAAGGCCCGTCTCCGTGAGCGTCAGCGCCACAGCGACTGAGCTGTCAGAGCTGTTGCATGGGGGGTTGAGCTGCTTGGCAAGCGCCAATGTCAGGGCTCTCGAATGGCCAGGGTCGATTCTCGGAAACCGTTTGTCCCCGGCTCGTGCACCCAGAGGCGCCGCTCGGCGACCTCACCGTGCATGATGCTCACGACGATGTAGGCGCACGGCCACATCAGCTGGCCTCCGTTGGCAAAGGTCGCCGCATCTTCGTCTGAGAAGTACGCACCCGCGTCGCAGTGCGAGTGGTAGATGACCTTTACCGGCCGGCCGTCGCGTTGCCCCTGCTCGAAGGTGCGGGCCGCGCGTAGCTCGTTGATCTTGAAATAGGTATTCGAGGTGCGCGGAAACGTGACTGGATCGAGCCGATGGTACTTGTCAGCTTCGTTTTCTTCGCGCTGAAGCGCGTCGAGAAGGGCAGGTTGCTCGGCCGGTCCGAAGACGAACCCACAACTCTCGCTCGGATAGCATTCGAGCGCGTGTTGCTCGATTGCGTCCATGACCGATTTGTCGATTTCGAGGTCTCCGGAGATCCACGGAAACAGCTCACCACTCATAGTGCTTCTCCCATTTCATCGGCGCGAAGTACCGGTCGCCCCGGTCGCAGGCGATCGCGAGGACACAGCTCGCGTCAGCGCGCTTGGCCACTTGGATCGCCGCTGCTACGTTCGCGCCCGTCGAATGCCCGACGTGCAGGCCCTCTTCGGCCGCCAGGCGGTCGGACATGTCCCAGCCCGCATCGGTGCCGATGGGCAGAATCTCATCAGGAACCGTCGGGTCGTAAATCTCTGGGACGAGCGAGCTCGCCATGTGCTTGAGGCCTTCGAGACCGTGCAGCGCTTCGGCCGGCTCGACCGCGATGCATTGGATCCTGCGACTGTACTCATGAAGTCGCCGCGTCGTTCCCATGATGGTTCCGCTGGTTCCGATCCCAGCCACGAAGTGCGTGAGCTCATCGCCGACCTGCTCGATGATCTCCTCTCCGGTGCCGAGGTAGTGCGCCTTTGGATTTGACGGATTCGAGTACTGGTCGGGGTAGAAGTAGCGATCTGGATCCTCGGCTACCATCCGGCGCACCTTTCGGATCGCACCGTCGGAGCCTTCCATCGGGTCGCTGTAAATGATCTCGGTGCCGAACGCCATGCTGATGTCCTTGCGCGCCTGCGAGACGTTGGACGGCATCACGAGCTGAACGCGGTAGCCCATCGCGGCGCCAAGCAAGCTGTATGCGACACCGGTGTTGCCGCTGGTCGCGTCGATCAGAATCTTGTCGCTGCGAAGCCGACCGTCTTCGATTGCATCCAGCATCATCTGGCGGGCAGGGCGGTCCTTCACCGAGCCTCCGGGATTCGCGTACTCGAGCTTGAGATAGATCTTGGTCCCGGGCGCGTCCTTTTCGAGCGAACGCAAGCGCACCATCGGGGTGTTCCCGACCGCCTCGACGATCGACTCTATCTTGCGAAAGCGCATCAATCCTCGCTACTCAATCTCAGCTCGCCGGAAAGCTCGCTCGCGGCCGCGAGGCCGACAACCTCCTTCAGGTACTCGACCGCAGTGAATGCACCCATGATCGCCGCGGCGGGCCTCGCGAGGGCGGGGGACCCCGCAAAGCGCATGACTTCGGCCGGAGTCGGGACCGGCAAGACGGCGCCATCCTCGTCCGCGGAGCAGCCCGCCCGTTCGAGATACTCCGCGGCCACAGCGTATGCGTACGGATCGCCGTCCGCGCTGCAGCGAAATCGGGCAGCGAGCAGAAGCTCCTGGCCTATCTCCCCGATTTCACCGAGAAGAAGCTGACGCGCGTACCGACGCCGTGCTGCGGCGTCGAGGCTCAACGCAAGGCCCCGCCCGCGATAGCCGGAACGATGCTCAGGGTGTCGCCCTCCTTGAGCGTGGTCTCGAGATTGTCGAGGAAGCGAATATCCTCGTCGTTCGCGTAGATGTTCACGAAGCGGCGCACGCCCTTCTCGTCGCAGAGGCGGTCTTTCATGCCCGGGTGGTTGGCCTCGAGGCTTTCGATCACCTCGGACACCGTGCCACCGTCCACGGAGACTTCGTCTGCTCCGCCGGTCAAGGTCCGGAGTGGGGTTGGAATGCGTACCGTAACAGCCATTTTCGTTCCTTTCTGAGTCCCAACAAATGGGAGAATGAATCAGGCAGCGCAAACTGCCATGTACCGCTCCGTGCGTAGGTCCTGAATCTCCCCTTTGCACAGGGGGCAGTCCCCGCGTCGGCGCACGAAGGTCTTTCGAAGGGCGCCTTTGAGCGCATCATAGTGCCAAAGCTGGCCTCCCGGACGTTCCCCCTGGAGCAGGCGAAATACTAGAGCCGCCTCGAGAGCGCCGAGGACACCAACGACCGGGCCAAGCACGCCCGCTTCGGCGCAGGTCTCGAGTCGGTCCGGGGGGATGTCCTCGAAGAGGCAGCGGAGGCAAGCCGAATCGGGCAGTCCGCAGAACGCCCAGCCGGCCCAACGAACTGCGCCCGCCTGCACTGCAGGGACCGCGCAGAGGTGCGCGGCATCGGCAACGAGAAACTTGGTCGCGAGGTTGTCCGCGCCTTCGACCACGAGGCTGTGCTCTTTCAAGAGCTCCATGGCCCTCTCCGGTACGAAGCGGCCTTCGATCGCGTGCACCGAAAGCCTTGGCGAAATCTCGCGAAGCACTTCGACTGCGCGCTCGATCTTCGAGCGCCCGACGTCGTCGCTTTGGTAGAGCGTCTGCCGGTGAAGATTGCTTTCCTCCACGCGGTCGTCATCGATGACCGTGATGTGCGCGATGCCGCTCCGCGCGAGCAAGCGAAGCACCGGAGAGCCGAGGCCACCTGCTCCGACGACGAGAACGCGATGCGCGTCTTTCACTTGAAGTACTCCCCCAAGCTGAAGTAGCGCTCGCCGGTGTCGCAGAGAATGGTCGCGACCGTTTTGTCCGGCCCGAGTTGCTTGGCGACTTCGATCGCAGCCCAAACGTTTGCGCCCGCACTGATGCCGAGAAGCAGACCCTCTCGCTTGGCGAGCGCGAGCTTGGTCTCCCAGGCGTCCTGATCGCTCACGCCGATGACCTCGTCGACGACATCGCCATGGTAGTTGTCTGGAATGAAGCCTGCGTTGAGCCCTTGGATTTTGGTCGGCCCCGGAGGACCACCGATCAGCACGGGGCTCGCGGCTGGTTCCACCGCGAATACGCGGGTCTCGGGATTGCGCGCCTTCAGTGCCTCGCCGACGCCACTCACGGTTCCTCCCGTGCCAACCGCAGCCACGAAGGCGTCGATGCTTTGTGCTTCGAACGCCCGCAGCAGCTCTGGCGCGGTCGTGCGACGGTGCACACCTGGATTGGCCGGATTCGAAAACTGCTCGGGCATGAACGCGCCCCGCTCTTCGACGATGCGGCGCGCTGCTTCCATCGCTCCTTCCATCACCCGATCGGGCTCGGTCAGCACGATTTCTACTCCGTATGCCTCGAGCAGGGCACGCCGCTCGAGCGACATGCTCGCAGGCATTGTGAGCACGAGCTTGTAGCCCTTACGCGCGCAGACCAGCGCCAGGCCGATGCCGGTGTTGCCACTCGTAGGCTCGACAATAGTGTCGCCCGGCTTCAATCGGCCCTCCGCTTCGGCTGCTTCGATCATCGCGAGGCAGATCCGATCTTTGACCGAACCACCAGGATTGAGGTGCTCGCACTTGCCCCAAATCGTCGCGCCGCCTTCGGGGGAGAGATTGCGCAAACGCACTACCGGAGTTTCACCCACCAAATCGAGCACGCTATCGACAACCACTGGGGACATCAGATTGAATACACGTAACGTCGAGGCGGGGCGCGTCGAATGCCGTGCGAATCGCCTCGATCACATAGATCTTGGATCGTGACCGCGTCGAAGCACGCCTCGATGCTTTCAGAAAGCTCTGAGAAGACGGTTTCAGTCACGACGCGGCTGGTTTCGTCAGCATCGCCATTCCCGTCGTGGCCCGCCAGCACGACGGGTCCTTCGAGGGCTCGCACGATGTCACCGAGCCGTATATCGTCCGCGGTCATCGATAGAGCGTAACCGCCTCGGGGCCCACGCTTGGACGTCACCAACCCGGCTCGCTTGAGGTCCTGAAAAATTTGCTCGAGGAACCGCGGCGGGATGGCCTGCCGACGCGAGATGTCTTTGATCTGCGTGGCGCTGCCACCGCTGTGAAAAGCGATGTCGAAAATGGCTCGGACGCCATATCGGCCCTTATTCGAGAGTTTCACCGGACGGTGATCTATGTGTTCCCACATCGGTATTGTCAAGAATGATCATAGAGAGATTCGGTCGCCGCGAGGGTGGACCCCCCGTATGACGAGCTCGTGGGCGCGGGATTGCACTATTCGGCGGGCGCGATCGGCACCCGACGAGCCCCGAATGCGGCGCGCTCGGCCTCAGAGACGCTTGGAAGCCCCTCGCCGATGTGTAGGGCAGCCCGCTCTAGGATGGCCTCGCAGAGGTCACCGAAGTCATAGCCGGCCCCTGCCGCGATTTTGGGGAGCAAGGACGTAGGCGTCATGCCGGGCAGGGTGTTCACCTCGAGCACGTATTCGTTCTCATCCGAGGTCACCAGGAGGTCGACGCGACACGCTCCGGTCGCGCCCACCGCATGAACCGCTCGCTCGGCGAGATTCAGCACGCACTGGTAGCGAGTCGGCGAAAGCCGGGCAGGGAAATGGTACTCGCTCTGTCCCTTCTGGTACTTCGACTTGTAGTCGTAGAAGCCACCCTTGGGCTCGATTTCAATGGCGCCGAGCGCGCTCCCATCGAGAATGCCAACCGCCACCTCGCGGCCGCGAATCAAACGTTCGACCAGGATCCAGTGGTCGAAACGCGCCGAGTCCTCGCAGCGCTCGTAAAGCTCGCTCAGATTCGTGGCCGCTCCCGCACCGACGCTCGAGCCGCCGCTCCGGGGCTTCACGAAGCTCGGGAACCCAAAGGAGCCATGGATCTGCTCGAGACGGTCGAGGTCGTCTCGCCGCAACACGTAGTACGAAGGCGTGGGAACGTTGTGGAGTCGAAAAAGCTCCTTGCTCTTGAGCTTGTCCATCGCCAGAGCGCTCGAAAGGACGCCCGATCCGGTGTACGGGATGCCCATGATTTCGAGCATTCCCTGGATACATCCATCCTCGCCGTAGGTGCCATGAAGGGCGATCACCGCGACGTCGATGCGGGTCTGCCGGAGCACCCGGTCGATATCCCCGTCAACGAAGACCTTCTGAACTCGGTAGCCGCGGGCCTTGAGCGCTTCGAACATGGCTTCGCCGGTCTTGAGGGAGATGTCGCGCTCCGCGCTGACGCCCCCGAGCAGTATGCCAATCTCTTTGTTCCTCATTCCGTTCTCCTCTGCCGCGCTACCCATGCGAAGAGCGGGCCAACCGCACTTCGCCCTCAGAAGCCGGAGCAGGCTGCGGAGCTCGTGTCTCGCGTGCCACAGCAGCGACGCCCATCTGACACAAAGCCCCCCTGCCCATGACCTTGTGCCTGTAACAGCGGCGATCGGCCAGAGCCAATTACCCGCAAACTCGCCGTATGGGCCCCGGCTCTCCCAAAGTCAAATCCACAGGGATTAAGCCATGCAACCGTCCTGGGACCTGCACGGGCGATTGGACGAGGGGGAGATTTGTCGCCTTTCGAGGCCCGTTTCGTTGCCTCGCCGCGGGCTCGGTGTTACCGAGAGAAGACACGAACGGGTCTCCTGACCCACAAATCCAATCAACAACCGCTTTTGTCCGGTCGGAGTGCGAACGAGCTTGTCCAACAGCCCCCGGGGCAACACGACAGTGCGCGGGTGGAGCGAATCCCAGCTCCCCGTCGCAGCGGCTCATATCGCCCACCGGAGTGACAGGAACGAACAGAAAAATGACATTCACGGAAGCAGCCGTGGAGGTTCTCCGCTCGGTCGGGAAACCCCTCCACTACAAGAAAATTACCGAAATCGCGATTGAGAGGAACCTTCTTTCGCACGTCGGGAAAACTCCAGAAACAACGATGAGCTCGAGGCTCGCCACCATGGTCAAGAAGGACCGCGGCGATGCTCCGATTCTCAAGGTCAAGCCCGGGGTCTTCGCCCTGCGCGAATTCTCCGAAGATGTGGTCGCAGACGAGGCGGAAACCGCGGTTCCTGAGAGCGACGCCCCCGACGCCCCCGACGCCTTCGACGCGCTCGAAGGAGAAGCCAGCACCGAAGAGGAAGGGGCCGAGCCTGAGGAAGAGATGAGGATTCCTGCGCAAGATCTTCCAGGCGCTGAGGTTTTCCCTGAGGAAGACGACGACGATGAGCTGATTCTCGCGAATCTCGATGACGATTCGCGCGAGGCCCGCAAGCCGCGGAAGCGCCGGCCCCGCCGACGCCGTGAACGGGACTCCGAGGGTGGACCAAGCGCAGATGCCCGACCTGAGCGACGCCCGGGCCCACGCGACCGTACCCGCAAGGAGCCTCCGGCGCCGGCGACCAGGGCCGCTGAACCAGGCGAGCCCGTGGGTCGGGACCTTTCGGATGCCATCGAAACGACCCTTCGCGGCGGCAGCCGCAGGGCGAGGACTCTCGCCCAGGTCGCCGAAGCGCTGATCGACAGCGGCCGGCTCGCTGGGACCCCGGCACTCCTGGCCCCCACCCTCGGTGCCGCTGTGCGGGGCGACAACGCCAAGCGCCGGGCGGCGGGCGGGCGTCCGAGGTTCCGCGAGGCGGATGGGCTCCTCGGGCTCCTCGAATGGGACCTCCCCAGTGATGCCGTGAACGCCGAGCGAGACGCAGTACGCGCCGCCGACAGGCAGCGCCAGGGGGTCCGCCGAGCATTCGTCAAGCGCCTGCGTGACCTTCCCGATGGCGCCTTGCTCGAGCTCCTGGCGACCTGGCTCAATGCGGTCGGCGTCCATTCGCTTCGGGGCGTCCGCGCCGATGCGGGGGACTTCAGCCTCGCCGGCATGCTCCGCCGGGGTCCGGAAGAAACCCCGCTGGCGATCACCATCTATCGCGGCAACCAACAGATCAGCAACGACGCCGTCGTGGCGCTCCGCGGCGGGCTGCATCGTTTCGATCACGCACGTATCGGCTGGCTGATCACCTTGGGCCAGGTGCGCGAGGGCACTCTCGGGGAAGCCCATGCCGAAGGCGCCGCGCCGTGTGCGGTGTTCGACGGGGACGCGCTTGCGGTATCGATGGAAGAAGTCGGCGTCGGGATACAACGCGCATCGCTGCCCTTGGCAGTGCTCGATGTCGATCTTCTCGACTCGCTCAGTGGCGGTACGACGCGCAGCGCCAGCAGCGGCGCAAGCACTGGCGCACCAGCGACCAGCTCCGACGAAAACCGAGATCCGGAGAACAACAGGCGGCGCCGCGGCCGACGACGGGGTCGACGACGTGGCGGACGCGACGAGGAGGGCCAGGAGAGTCGCCGCGATGAATCCTCCGATTGGAGTGATTCGGGTCAGGAGGCGGCAAGCTTGGAAACCTCCGAGATGGAAACGCCCGAGCCGGAAGCAGATCGGGAATCGGCTCCGGAAACATCCGAAGATACTGATAAAAAGCTCGAAGAGTCCGTCGCCGAACCCGACACCCAAGCCGAGCAACTGTAGCCAAATAGAGACAGTGGCGCCACCTGCGGGTAGCGCAAGGTAAGCGCATGCCCTACCGTTTCGACCGGTTGATGGTTATCGGGAGCGAGTCATGCGAATCGCACTATTGGTCATCGGTATCATTGTTCTCAGCGCGTGGGACACGCCATCAGAAGCGGGTCGCTCGTTCATCGAAGAGCTGCCGATGTCTGCCGAGGCAGGTCACACCTATCGGATTGCGCTCGGTGATCATCCGAGCTCGCTCGCGCTTGCGCGCGCGATCGATGCCCGCCTGATCGTCCGCGAGAGTCGGGAAGGGAAACCCATCCACGTGCAGCACTGTCGCCTGAGCGAAGGCGGATGCCGCGCGCGGATCGCGACTCTGTCGCGGCTCATCACCGAGGCGAGCAACCGGGCAGGCGTCGATCCATTCCTCACCGCCAGCATCGCGATCCGAGAGTCGGGCCTCAACCCTCTGGCCGTCAGTCCTGCGGGCGCGCGCGGCGTTGTGCAGCTCAACCCCAAGTACCGCGGTAAGACCGTTCCATTCATCTATAATGAGCAATACCGAAAGAAGTGCAGCCGGCGTCCCGGCGCATGTCAGCGGGAGGTGCTCGAAGCGGGTCTCGGCCTCTACACGTGGGCGGTCAGCCGCTGTGGCGGAGACGTACAGAAAGGACTGGCCTGGTACAATTCGGGACGCTGCGACAAACGGAACGGCTATGCGTCGTCCGTCCTTCGGGAGCGTCGTCGCCTGTTGCGCCTGGCCAAGGCTGCCGACCCCGGCCACGGGGCCGTTTTCATCGATTAGCGGCAGATTTCTGGGACACGATGAGCCTCTCGAAAGCCTCGCCCATCGCCTCGGCGATCCGTTCCACGGCGGCCGACTGGGAAATCGGCTCATTGGCGCAGAGCACGCCGACCATCCGCGTGCCGACCAGCACGGGCGTCACGACGACGTCCCGACCGTGACTGCCAAGTGCTGCCCGGAAGAGATGATCGGCCGCCGTTTGTCCATAGCCGCCACGGAAGACCCTTCCGCTGTGGAGGACTTCATTGAGAATCGAGGGATTGCTCGCGGGTATCCAAAGGCTCCGAATGCCTGCGCTGGTCACCTGGTCTCCCGCTCCGTCCCAACCGCGAAAGACACCCTTGCGAAGCGCAAGGAACGCCGCGCCCCGCGCCACGGCCAAGCAGGCCTGACAGGCGAGGCGCACAACTTCGTCGCGCGATCCGACGCGACGAAGCTCTCCGAGCTGAGCGTCGATCGCCGGGTCCGACGCTGACGGAGGCTGAACCGTAGAAGGCCAACGCAGCGATGATTCTTCGCTAGGGTCCGTGGTGAGTGGAGGCGGAGCCTCGGCATGGGGGGTGTTCGGAGGCGGTGCGAAGGCCCGCGGCGTCAAAGCCGTCGAGAGGCCAGGCAGTGGAATGCGGTTCGCCCTAGGCGTGAGCGAAACATCGCGCTCGGGCATCGAGCGACTCCAGGCGCGATCCCACACAGGGCTGGCGCTCGATGGTAGCTCCGAAAACATCGGGTCGAACGAACGATGGGTCTCGTCGGTGCCGCTTGCCGGCTTTGTGTTAACCAGTGGCACGGCATCGGTGGGCGTTTGCTTTCGCGTCCGGGAAAGCGCCAAGGGGTCGGTGAGCAGCGGGGACCGCTTCGGAGGGTAGGCACGGTCGATTGACTCCAGGAGATCGGAGAGCTTTGCCACCGTCGGCAAGATGGCTTCCCCGAGCGCGTCTCTGAGCTTGGCCACCGACGGCTCGTCGCTTGGGTCGGCCATCGCAACGACAGCACCTACCCGGCTCGCGCGCAGGGGCATGGCACAAAGATCGTGCGCTAGCGTTCCCGGCAATCGTCGAACCAGATTTTCATCTGCGCGCGCGAGCTCGGGGGATCGAAGCATGGGACCAAATCCGAGACTGACGAAGAAGCCAGCCAGAGCGCGCTCGTCGAGGCCTTGGGCGACGAGGCTCTGCACGACTTGGCCCGATGGCACGAGCGGGTCGCCGAAATCGCCTGCGCGGACCTGGGCCGCGTTGACGAGTCCGGCATCCACCAGCTGATCGACCAATCGCCCTGACATACCCCCCATCCCTAGCCAGGCTGGCAGCGTGCGGCAAGTGCGGGAGGCTGTTAGCATCGATCCTCAATGGCCCGAGTCCTACACATCGAGGACGATCCCAACAACCGGCGCCTCGTGCAAAAGCTGCTCGGGGCGGCCGGGCACGAAGTAATTGAGGCCCGAGGGGGCGTGGAGGGCATCCGGCTCGCGCGCGAAACCGTGCCAGACCTCGTTCTGGTCGACATCAACATTCCGGACCTCGACGGGTATGAAGTGACCCTGCGCCTCCGGGGGATGCCCGCGCTTCAGGATGTGCCGATCGTCGCGATCACCGCCGAGGGCGACCGGGCCTCGACCCTGGCGGTGGGCTGCGATGGCTTCATCGCCAAGCCAATCGCCGCTGCGCATTTCGCCGAAACCATTGGCGAGTTCCTCGAAGGGCATCGCGAGTGGGCCGACGACGGGAGCGATCGATTGCTGCGCGAGCGCACGCAGAAGATCGTCGAGCGTCTCGAAAAGAAGATCGTCGAGCTCTCGGAAACCAATCAACGGCTAGAGGACATTGCTCGGCTGCGCCGAGAGTTTCTTCAGAACGTGAGTCACGAGCTTGCAACGCCGATGACACCTGTCGTCGGTTACCTTCGCCTTCTGCTCAACGAAGAGCTCGGGCCGCTAACCGACTTGCAGCGCAAGTGTCTGGGCTCGATCGAAACCTCGACGCAACGACTTCGTTCAGTCGTCGACACTCTGCTCGATGTCAGCTCGCTCGAAACCGGGCGTATGCACTACTACACGCGACCCTATGACTTTCGAGAAGTCGCAACCAAGGCGCTCGATCAGATTCGCTCGAAGCTCGTCGAGCGAGACGTCACACTCGTCGAGCGCATTCCAAATGAGCCGATGCCTGCCCAGGGGGATCCCGACAAGCTATTGCGCGCGATGGCCCACGTGCTCGACAACGCTTCGAAGTTCACGCCGACCGGCGGCGAGGTCGCGGTAGAGGTTCGGCCCGAGGGTGACGACTACTTGCTCTTTGCCGTTTCGGATAGCGGTCCGGGGGTTCGTCCCGAGCAACTCGCACGGATCTTGGAGCCATTTTATCAAGTCGACGGATCGGTGACGCGCGATCACGGTGGGGTTGGCTTGGGCCTGGCGTTCGCGAGGCGAGTGACCGAGGCGCTTGGCGGCGGTATCGAGATTTCGAGCCCGCCAGCCGGCGAGGTGGCCGAGCGGCAGCTCTCAGGCACCTTGGTTGAGCTACGGGTCGGGCGCGTGCCCGAACGGCCCGAGATGCAGTCGAAGTGATCTACCTCGATCACCACGCGGCGACGCCGATGCCCGACGAGGTTCGGCGGGCGATGGAAGAAGCTGCGGTTGGCGCCTGGGCCAACCCATCGAGCACACACACCGCTGGCCGAGCCTCGCGTCGACTACTCGAGCTTGCGCGACAGAGCGTTGCCCAGTCGATCGGCGCCGCGGCAGCAGACCTCGTGCTAACCGGCGGTGGCACTGAAGCCTGCAACCTCGGAATCCGCGGCTTAGCCACGGGCTGCACTCGCGTCGTAACCAGCGAAGTCGAGCACCCGGCGGTGGCCGAAAGTGTGCGTCGGCTCGAGCGGGAAGGTCGCGAAATCGTCAGGCTGGGCGTACGCCGAGGGCGACCGCCGAGCCCCGAAGAGCTGGCAACGCACCTGGGCCCAGGCACGCTCGTCGCCATTCAGTGGGTGAATCACGAAACCGGCACCATCTTTCCGATCGAGCGATACGCTGAAGCCTGCCGCGAACATCAGGCACGCTTGTTCGTCGACGCGACCCAGGCGCTCGGTAAGCTGCCGATCGACATCAGCGTGCTCCGACCGGATGCGGCGGCCTTCGCAGCACAGAAAATCGGCGGGCCCGCAGGGGCCGGCGCCTGCTGGGTTCGTCGTGGCCTCGACATCGACCCGCTGTTCGACGGCGGCTCACAGGAACGGGGGCGCCGACCCGGAACGCTCGACACCTCGAGCATGGTCGGTTTCGGGGCAGCCTGTGGTCTCACCGAGGCTCGCCTGACGAGGCAGGCAGCGGTGACCGAGCTCCGCGACCTGATCGAGGCGCGCCTCATCGAGCTCGGAGGCCTCGTCAATGGCTGTGCCCCCCGAACCGGCACCGTATCCAACGTCAGCTTCCGCCGCTGGAAGGGGCCACTCCTAGCCGCGGCGCTCGACCTCGAAGGCGTCTGCCTTTCAACCGGCGCCGCTTGCTCATCGGGCTTGCTGGCGCCATCTGAGGTGATTCGCGCGATGTATCCGGATGAGCAGTGGCGGGCTGGCTCGGCGGTTCGAATCAGTTTAGGTATCGAAACCAGCGAAGAAGATATCGACTTGGCTTCTGCGGCGTTTGAGCGAGTTCTGACCCGAGCACCCAGCTAGACCGCTGCAAGAACCTCAAGCAAAGTTGAGCCCCCGGGATACTGATTTCACCCGAATTCACGTTTTTGCATGTAAATGATTGAAATAAATGTAATTTATGGGGTTGTATTTTGAATTACGGCGGTTTCCATTAAGTGTAACAACCCACGGTTGATTTGTTCAGTGTGCAATTTCGATGTCTGAAGTGAAGCGAGTGCTGGTCGCGATGAGCGGCGGGGTGGACTCCTCGGTCGCCGCTGCCCTCCTCCATGAAGCTGGGCACGAGCTGGTAGGCGTCACGCTGCATTTGTGGGACGCCGACGGAGCGCAACAGGTTGGCCGGTGCTGTGCTCCCGAAGACCGCGACGACGCGCGTCGCACCTGCGAACATCTGGGGATCCCGCACTACGTTCTCGATGAGCGCGACGCGTTTCGCAAGCACGTCGTTCACCCCTTTGTCAGCGAGTACCAGGCGGGACGCACGCCGATCCCCTGCGTGAGCTGCAACCGGACGGTGAAGCTGACCTATCTTGCGGAGGTCGCCCGCCGCTTCGACGCCACGCACATCGCAACCGGGCACTACGCGCGCCTGCTGCGGGCGGCCGACGGTCAGCTTCGTCTCTTGCGAGGCCGCGATGACGGCAAGGATCAGAGCTATTTCCTCTTCGGTCTGCCCCAGTCGACCCTCGAGCGACTGCTCTTTCCGCTCGGGGAGCTCCGCAAATCGAAGGTGCGCGAAGCGGGCAGGCGCCTCGGGGTTCCGAACGCGGACAAGCCCGAGTCACAGGAGCTTTGTTTCGTGCCTGACGGGCGCGTCGGCGACTTCCTCCAACGGGAAGGAAGCTCAGCCAAGTCGGGAGCAATCGTCGATTCCGAAGGAGCGGTGCTCGGCCGTCATGACGGCATGGCGAACTTCACGCGTGGGCAACGTCGAGGCCTGGGCCTCGGAGGTGGGGGCGCGCGCTACGTTCTTCGGATCGTGCCCGATACGGCCGAGGTGGTGGTTGGTGACGAGTCGCAGCTCTATGAAAGGGAGCTCAGGGCAATCGACGCCCACTGGGTGGCTGGCCGTCCGGCGGAGACTTTCCAAGGGGAGGTTCGCATTCGGTATCGCCACCGCGGCGCGCTCGCGGACGTGATGCCAAACGCCGACGGCTTCGAAGTGCGTTTCGAGGAGCCCCAGCGCGCGATTACACCAGGCCAAGCGGCGGTGGTATACGTTGGCGACGAGGTGATCGGTGGTGGTTTCATTGCGTGAGCTCAGGGCGTGGGTCCCGCTCGGCCTCTTGATCCTTCCGGCCTCTTTGGGCCCGCTCACGACGGGCTGCGCGAAGGGCAGTGGCGAGGGGAGCGCTGTCGGCCAAGTCTGGGCGCCCGACTGCGGGCTCGACGGACAGCCGTTCTCGCTAAACCCGGACTTCTTCGCGATGCAGCCGAGCACCGCGGTCGAGATCATCGACATCATCGTGCAGCGCGGCAGCGACCTCGGAAGCTTCAGCGACGGAATCGCGATCTTCATCCGCGATCCGCAGACGCTCAAAGAAACGATGCTGGGCGCTGAAATCGAGTTCGGCGGTCTCGAGCCACCGGTCGAGATGACACTCTATCTCAATGCGACCTGTCCTGGGATCGCGCGCATCCCAGTTTACTACGCCGCGGTTTCCGGCACGATCCGATTCGAGGAGCTGTACGTCCCCTGGTTGGACAACGACACGAAGGAAACGGTAGCTGTCTTCACAAACGTCGAGCTGGTCGACCACGACGATCCAGAAGAGCGCAGGGCCGTGCTCGATGGAGATTTCAGCTTCCTCTTCGAGGCTGGAAGGCCCTTGCAATTCTTCTGATTCCGATGCCTTCCAAGCGCTCTCTACAAGGCGAGGTTCGCGCGGTGGGCCGTGGGGGCGACGCCGTTGTCGAGACCTCCAACGGCGTCGTGCTGGTGCCGGGAGCCTTGCCCGGCGAGCGAGTGGAGATCGACGCCACTTCGTCCAAGCGAGGGGCGGCACGGGGCCGCCTGACGCGCGTGCTTCGCCCCGCAGCCGGACGACGCAAACCCGATTGCCGCGACGCGGCTCGCTGCGGCGGCTGTCCCCTGATGATCGCGAGCCCCGCGTTGCAACGCGAGATCAAACAGGGCTTTCTTCGGGACGCATGCCGGGGACTGCCCGGCGCTGACGACGCAACAATCGAATGGGTCGCTTCGCCCGCGGAGCTTGGCTACCGAAGGCGGGCTCGGCTCGCCTGGCATTGGAGCACGATTGGTTACCGTCAGCTTCATTCGAATCGCGTGATCGACATCGCAGAGTGCATCGTGCTCGCGGAGCCCCTGCGAGAGGCATGGAACGAGCTCCGCACCTGCCTGGCTTCGTCGCTACAGCGCGCGGGAGAGATTCAGCTTCAACTCACGAGTGCCGACCGCGTCGTGGTCGCCCTCGACGCTACGGACGCGCAATCGCCCGAGCTCTTCGAAGCTTGTGAAGCGCTATCGAAGCGTCGAGTCGTCGCTGGCGTCACGCTGCGTACCGGCGGAGACGAGCATCCAGCGAGCTGGGGGGAAACGCGCGTCGTGATTCAGGCCGGAGAGCTCGGCTTCCTCGAAGGGCCGGGCGGCACGTTTTCGCAAGCCAATGACCGGGTCAACGGCATGCTAGTCGAGGCCGTGTCCCGCCTCGCGGAGCCCGAAGGGATGCGCATCCTCGAGCTCCATTGCGGAATCGGGAATTTCACCGTGGCGCTCGCAGCGCAGGCCAGGGCCTTGGTCGCCGTCGAACAGGATGCGCGCGCCGCGCAAGCGTGCCAGCACAACCTCAAGCGCCTGGGACTCAAGGCGCGGGTCACCGTCGGCGATGCGAACCAACCGCCAAAGGGGCGTTACGACGTCGTCGTTCTCGATCCGCCAAGGCAAGGAGCCAGGGCGCTGTTCGAGCACGATCTCCTATTGCCCGGTCCAAAACGACTTGTCTACGTCTCCTGCGACACGGCTACCCTGGCGCGCGATCTTCGTCTCGCCACGAAGAAAGGCTACCACATCGACCATCTGATCGGTTTCGACATGTTTCCGCAAACCGCCCATCTCGAGTCGCTCGTTCGTTTGGTCTGCGATTGAGGGCGAGCCGCTGCATTGCTCCGGCACGAAGCCGGCGCTAGCTTCTGCGCGCATATGCGCTGCCCCTACTGCGGAACTTTGGAAAACCGTGTGATCGATTCTCGCCTCTCGCAGGCGGGAGAGGTCACACGGCGCCGGCGGGAGTGCGAGCATTGCGGTAGGCGGTACACCACCTACGAACGGGTGGAGCAAACACTGCCTCTCATCATCAAGAACGACGGCCGCCGCCAACCTTATGACCGCGCAAAGCTCCTCGCGGGGCTACGGCGCGCCTGCGTCAAGCGACCGGTCTCGGCCGAAGCGCTGGAGCGTTTCCTGCACCACGTCGAACGCTGGCTCGTCGACACGGGGGAGCAGGAGGTTCCCTCCGCGCTGCTCGGAGAGCATGTCTTGCACGAGCTTCGAGCCCTGGACCCGGTTGCCTATGTACGATTTGCAAGCGTCTACCGGGACTTCCAGGGCATCGATGAATTCGTCGATGTGCTCGCGAAACTCAAGGACTGACATGTGGTCGGAGTTCGAACGCGGGGTGATGGAGCGAGCGCTCGCAGAAGCCAAGCGCGGTCGTCCGAGCCCGAACCCGCACGTAGGCGCCGCGATCGTCCGTGATCAAGAGGTCCTCTCCGTCGGGCACCACGAGAAAGCCGGCGAGGCGCATGCGGAGGTCGATGCGATTCGGCACGCAGCAGGGTCGCTCGAGGGCGCAACGCTGTTCGTGACTCTGGAACCCTGCAACCACCAAGGCCGAACCGGCCCATGCACCGAGGCGATTCTCGACGCAGGGATCACCCGAGTTGTCATCGGTTGCCGCGACCCGGCGCCGCACGTCGCGGGCGCAGTCGAGCGCCTACGGGCCGCGGGCGTCGAGGTCGAGGTCGGCTTAATGGAACGCGAGTGTGCAAGCCTGGTCGCCGACTTCGCCAAGCACATCCAGACCGGCCTCCCGTTCGTCACGCTCAAAGCCGCCGTGACACTGGACGGCAAGATCGCGACGCGTACCGGCGATTCGAAATGGATCACCGGGCAGCAAGCGCGGACCGAGGCCCACCGGATGCGCGATCGCAGCGACGCGATTTTGGTCGGCGTAGGTACCGTCCTGCGCGACGACCCGAAGCTCACGGTTCGGCACGTCGAAGGAATAGACCCTGTGCGTGTCGTTCTCGACGCCGACCTGAGAACGCCCCCCGATGCTGCGGTGCTCGACCTTCGCCGTCGCTCGAACGCGGGCACGCTGATCTTTCATGCGAGCGACGCCGACTCTTCGCGTCGCGAGGGTCTGATGGGGCAGGGCGTCGAGCTCATCCCCGTGTCCCGGCACCCGAGAGGGGTCGACCTTCGGGAAGCGTTGGAGCGCCTTGGCGAGCGGGGTGTGGTGCGACTCCTCGTCGAGGGCGGCGCACACGTCCACGGGACATTCCTCGACCTGGGCCTGGCTGACCGCGCAGCGATTTTCGTTGCACCTCGCATCTTAGGGGATGCCGACGCGCTCTCGTTTGCGGCGGGCGCGGGTTCCGAGTCCATCGAAAGCGCCTTGCGCCTGGTGCACACGAAGGTTCAAGCGCTGGGGTCCGACTGGTTGTTCTCCGGCGACTTCGAGAGGATGGAGTAAATGTTCACTGGTTTGATAGAACAGCTAGGGACCGTCGAGCAGCTGGAGCGACGCGAGGATGGGCTCAGGATTCGCATCGCCTGCGCGATGCACCCGTACCGTCTCGGCGAATCGATCGCCGTAGACGGAACGTGTTTGACCGTGAAGTCATTCGACGAGCGACAGTTCGAGGCCGACGCATCGCTCGAAACCATCGACAAGACCAACCTCGGAAACCTCGAGGAAGGCGCGAAGGTTCACCTCGAGCGCGCGCTCGCGCTCGGAGATCGTTTGGGCGGCCATCTGGTCACGGGGCACGTCGATGGTGTGGGGGCGCTGGTCTCGAGGGCTCGCGAAGGGGAGTACGTTCGCGCGAGCTTCGAAGTTCCCGCGCGGCTCGCCCCGTTCTTGGCGCCCAAGGGCTCGATTGCCGTAAATGGCGTCAGCCTGACCGTGAACACGGTCGCAGGTAGCCGTTTTGACGTGATGCTGGTGCCGTATACCCTCGACGAGACCACCTTCGCAGAGATGGCCACCGGCACCGAGGTCAACCTCGAGGTAGACATTCTCGCCAAGTACGTGGCGAGCCTGATGGGCAAGCCCGGCGTGGACGCCCCCGAAGGCTGAGCATTTGCAGCGGTCCGCTGGATAGGCGGCCTCTTTCGCGTCATGGTGGCGGCCATATGACGAGCGCGATCGAGCGGGTCGTCGCGGCATTGGATGACATCCGCGGAGGCAAAATGGTCATCCTTGTCGACGACGAGGACCGCGAAAACGAAGGCGACGTGTGCATGGCTGCCGAAATGGCAAGCGCTGAAAGCATCAATTTCATGGCACGACACGCGCGCGGGCTGATTTGTCTCAGCTTGACCGAGGACCGGATCCGCCAGCTCGATCTTCCGATGATGGTCGACGACAACCGCTCGTCGCGTTCTACGGCGTTCACGATCTCGATCGAGGCCCGCAAGGGTGTTACGACGGGAATCAGCGCCGGCGACCGAGCGCATACGATTCTGACCGCGGTGGCAGATGAAGCGGGGCCGGCCGACTTGGTGAGTCCGGGGCACGTGTTCCCGCTCAAGGCGGTCGCGGGTGGCGTCCTTCAGCGTACCGGCCACACCGAGGGTTCCGTCGATCTCTCACGACTCGCGGGATTGAAACCAGCCAGCGTCATCTGCGAGATCATGAAAGACGACGGCACGATGGCTCGCTACGCGGACCTCGTCGCCTTCGCCGAACAGCACGAGCTGCGCATGCTCACCATCGCGGACCTGATCCAATACCGCCTCGCGCGCGAACGCCTGGTCACCAGAATCCGGCAGACGCCGGTCGAAATGCCAACGGGCCGTACCTGGACCGCTTCGGTGTACCAGGTCCAGGTCGGCGGCGAGGAGCAGTTCATGGCCCTGAGCCTCGGTGAGCTCACGTCGGCCCCAACGCTGGTGCGTGTGCATCGAGGGAGCGTGCTCGGGGACGCCTTTCAGGTGCGCATGGGTGCACGCGTCCACATCGCCGACTGTGTGGCCGCGATCGAACGCAACGGCAACGGCGTGATCCTTTTCTTGCCCGGGCATCCCGATCCCGAAACCGATCTCGCCTTCTACCTAGACGAGCCGCTCCCGCGATCGCCGGAGGAGCCTGGTTTGGTGCTCCGCGAATACGGTTTCGGTGCGCAGGTGCTTTCGGACCTGGGGCTCCAACAGTTGCGGCTACTCACCAATCGACCGCGGCGCATCCCGAGCCTCGACGCGTATGGGCTCAACGTGGGCGAACAACTCCTTGTCGCGCCTGGCGGTGAGCTCACTCCGGCACCTTTGCATACAGCGCAAGATTCCAAATGAGTGACGACCACAATCAGCCACTGATCGAGGTCGCGGCACCGGCTGACGCGCGCTTTGCAATCGTCTGGTCCCGCTTCAACCATCCGGTAGTGGGCAAGCTCCTCGAGGGAGCCAAGGAGTGTTTTTCCGAGCACGGCGTGCCGGACGAATCGGTCTACGTCGTGGAGGTGCCCGGCGCATGGGAGCTGCCGTACGCCGCACAACAGCTCGCGAAGAGCAAGCGTTTCGATGCCGTAGTCGCACTCGGCGCAGTCATTCGCGGGGGCACTCCGCACTTCGACTACGTCTCGGAAGGGACCGCTCTTGGCCTGGGACGTGTCAGCCTGGACACCGAGGTTCCGGTGGTCTTCGGAGTGCTCACGACCGACGACGACGCCCAGGCGTTTGACCGCGCTGGTGGCACCCACGGCAACAAGGGTCGCGACGCCGCGCTGACTGCTATCGAGATGGCGGTGTTCGATCGAAAGCTTGCGGACGATGGGATCACGACGAAAAGGCCGTGAAGCCGCTCTTCGCATCCTGTACTTCATGGATGTTTCGGGCGTGAGCGGCACGCAGGCAATCAGGTCGTACTGGGGCCATCTGAGTCACGACGACGAGCCCGTCGAAGATGTCGAATTCGCAAACCAGCTGGTGCGCGCCTATGCCGACCACAAAGACGACGTCGACGATCTCATCCGTTCATCGAGCCACCACTGGCGCATCGAACGGATGCCGATCGTCGATCGCAACGTGCTGCGTGTCGCGATCGTAGAGCTTCGTGAAATGAACGACATCCCCAAACGAGTAACCCTGAATGAAGCGGTCGAGCTCGCCAAACGCTTTGGTTCCGAGGGGAGCGGCTCCTTCGTCAACGGCGTTCTCGATCGCATCGCCACCGAGCTCGGGAAGTCGTGATCGCTTACGATTTCGTCACGACTGCGGCACGGAGCTTGGACGAGCTCCAAGCCGAAGTCATCGTTCTCCCCTTCTTCTCCGACGAACGCCCGCTCTGTGGAGCCGCGGGGTTGATCGACTGGCGCCTCTGCGGGGCGCTCTCGAGAAAGCTCATGGCCGGCTATGTCGACGGGAGCTTCGGCGAAAGGGCCCTGCTGACCAACCCGACAAAGCTCCAATCCGAAGCCCTCCTTCTCGTGGGGCTCGGCGCTAGCTCCGCCTTCGACAAGAGCATTGCCAAGAAGGCCTGCGCGCTGATCGCGGAGACCCTGCGCGAGGCCAAGGTCTCGAGCGCGGCCTTGGCCCTTCCTGGGAGAAGCTTGAGTCTCTTGTCGGCGCTCGAGGCCATGCAGCTCTGGCTCGCCGCAAGCCTCGACGACGGCGAGCTCGAGGAGCTCACCATCATCGAGCAAGCCCAGGAGCATCGCGCCCTCGACTCGCTCTTGGACGGCTTGCGGCGTCAAGCCGAGTCCCCCCTCGACTAGCGTCGTGACGAGCGGCGCTTGGCCTTCTTGGCAGGCGCCTTGCTTCGCCTCTTTGGGACGACCTTCTTCTTCGCGGCAGCCCGCTTCTTCGTCGCACCGCGCTTCTTCGGGGCTGGTCGCTTCTTCGCGGCGGCCTTCTTCTTCACGGCAGCTCGCTTCTTCGTCGCACCGCGCTTCTTCGCGGCCGGACGCCTCTTTGCGGCGACCTTCTTCTTCGCGGCAGCCCGCTTCTTCGTCACACCGCGTTTCTTCGTCACACCGCGTTTCTTCGTCACACCGCGTTTCTTCGTCACACCGCGTTTCTTCGTCACACCGCGTTTCTTCGTCACACCGCGTTTCTTCGTCACACCGCGTTTCTTCGTCGCACCGCGCCTCTTCGGGGCCGGACGCTTCTTCGCGGCAGCCCGCTTCTTCGTCACACCGCGCCTCTTCGGGGCCGGACGCTTCTTCGCGGCGGCCTTCTTTGCAGCAGCCTTCTTCTTCGCGGCGGCCTTCTTTGCAGCAGCCTTCTTCTTCGCGGCAGCGTTCCTCTTGGCTTCCGCTTTCTTGCGCTTGATCGCGGCAGCCTTCTTCTTCGCGGCGGCCTTCTTTGCAGCAGCCTTCTTCTTCGCGGCAGCGTTCCTCTTGGCTTCCGCTTTCTTGCGCTTGATCGCGGCAGCCTTCTCCTTGGCCTCCGCCTTCTTGCGAGCAAGCTCGGCCTTCTTCTCGGCGGCGGCCTGCTTCTTTTCAAGAGCGATTCGCCTCTTCTCTGCTGCGATGCGCTTGTCTTCGGCCCGCTTGGCTTTCAGAGCCTCGGCCTTCTTCTTGGCCTCGAGCTTCTTACGCGCTGCTTCGGCCTCCCGGCGCACCGCCTCGGCTTTCTTCTTGGCCTCCGCTTTCTTCTGTGCAGCCAGCTGGCGCGCTTCGGCCTGGGCCTGCGCGAGCTCCCGAAGATCGATCGTTTTCGTTTCCACTCGCTTCCGGGGCTTCTTCGGCTTCTCCTCGTCTTCGTCTTCGCTAGGCTCCTCGGCGGGAAGCGGCGGTGGCGGAACAAAAGGGCGTCTAGGTCCAGGCCGGCTCGCCTTGATTCCGGAGAGCGGCAAATGCCCGGCCTTCTTGGCGGCCTTGTAGGCCGCGCGCATCGCATCGGGCTCACCGAAGTACTTCGTCATCGGTTCCAAGTACAAGGTGTTCCAGATCTTCTCGCAGGCCTGTCCCAAGCCGGGGGGAATGTTGCTGTGGGTCACCTCGACTCTCGTGCCACCCGCGACAGGCTCGAAGGTGATGTCCACCTGCGAATCGTTCGCGCCCTTTGGGAAGTCGCGGGTTCGCCAGGTCATCGCGATACGGCTACCGGTCACCAGATAGACATGGGTTGCATCGATGAAACCATCGTCTGCAACGACTCGACCGCCTACCCAGGGGTCCACCGTCGCCCGCGCTCCGCTGAACGCGGTGTGGTGGCGCTCGTCCATCCACGCGGAATAAATACGGTTTGGACTTGCGGGTATCACGGACGAGACAGTGAATTCTTCTGTCTCCATCGACCTCAGTTCCTTGACTTGCTGGCCTGTATAAGTCCAGGAAACTCGTTTGAAAACCAGAAAAATTCTCAGATCCGGTGGAGCGAACCTCGATATATCGGCCTATCATAAGCCCTTTGGGCTATTTTTGCACCTCGATTTGCAGATCGTGCACTGTCTCTTGACCCTACCGGCCGCCGTGCTTCGATGCGAAGCTCGATGGCGCAGCCGAGTCCCCGTCACCAGTTCTGGATTGACCGTGGGGGGACCTTCACGGACTGCATCCACCGAGATCGGCTTACCGGCGCCACTCAGGTCACCAAGGTCCTCTCTTCCGACCAAGCGCCGCTCGAGGGGATTCGCACGCTCCTGGGACTTGGGGCGGACGATCCGATCCCGCCGAGCGAAGTCCGAATGGGGACGACCCTGGCCACCAACGCGCTGCTCGAACGCGCTGGGTGTCCGTCGGTCCTGATCGCCGACGAAGGCTTGGGCGACCTGATCCAAATCGGGGACCAGACGCGACCGGACCTTTTCGCCCTCGAGATCGAGAAGCCAACGCCGCTCCCCAAAGAGGTGATCGAGCTGGATGCTCGGATGGGGGCCGATGGCTCCATCCTGCGCGGTCTCGATCCCGTCGCTCTCCGCCAGGCGCTCGAGGGGGCCCGCACACGAGGCGCCAAGGCCGTGGCCGTCTCGCTCATGCACTCCTACCTCGATGGGTCCTTGGAGAATCGAGTGGCCGCAATCGCAGAAGAGCTTGGCTTCGCGCACATCTCTGTCTCTCACCGGATATCGAACGAGCTCGGGCTCCTCGGTCGCACCGACACCACCAGTGCCAATGCGTATCTCACCCCCTTGCTGACACATTACATGCTGGAGCTTGAAAAGGAGCTTGGGCCGGAGCGGCTGCGCATGATGCAAAGCAACGGTGGGCTGGTGGCCGCATCGGCCTTCATCGGACGCAACGCCGTGCTTTCCGGACCGGCCGCAGGTGTGGTTGCGACGACTGCGGTTGCAGAAGAGCTCGGGCTTTCCGAGGTCATCGGCTTCGACATGGGCGGCACTTCGACGGACGTCTCGCGGTACGCGGGCGAGCTGTCCCGTGTATTCGAAAGCCAAATCGGGGGCGTTCGAATCCGCGCACCGATGATCGAGCTCCATACGGTGGCCGCGGGAGGAGGCTCGATCTGTAGGCTCGAAGCAAGACGCATGACCGTGGGACCGCAGAGCGCGGGCGCCGACCCGGGGCCGCTTTGCTACGGAAATCCGGGCGCCGAGGAGCTGACGCTCACCGACGTTTCGCTATGCCTCGGGCGCATCGCAGCCGACCGATTTCCATTTGCGCTGAACGAAGATCGACCGAGAAAGAAGCTCGCCAAGATTGCAGCCGAGCTACGCGCATCGGGAATCGAGCGCAGCGCCAACGACGTGGCGCTGGGCTTCTTACGCGTCGCGGTGGAAAACATGGCGGCAGCCATTCAGAAGGTGTCCGTCGGTCGCGGCCACGACGTGCGCACGCACGCCATGGTGGTCTTTGGCGGTGCAGCTGGTCAGTACGCCTGCCTCATCGCGCGGCGCCTCGGTATTCGGACCCTGGTGTTTCACCCCTACGCTGGCGTCTTGTCGGCGTTCGGAATGGGGGTCGCCAACTTCGAGTGGCACGGTGAACGCGACGCCGGGCGCGCAAGCCTCGGCCAGCCCTTGCCCGAAGGATGGGAGCGAGCCTTCTCGACGCTCGAAGCGTCGGGGCGCGCAGCCCTCGAGCCAGACCTCGGGCCGGGTGCCCAGTGGCGCATCCGGCGCCAGGTCGCGCTTCGCTATCGGGGTACCGAGGCGACCCTCGCAGTCGACTGGGCGGACGCAAAGCAGATGCGCGCGGCATTCGAAGCGCTTCATCTGCGCGAGTTCGGATACGCGCGGCCTGACCACCCCGTCGAGGCGGCCACGCTACGGCTGGCTGTGGAGTTGCGAAGCACAAGACCAGAGCTTCCGCCTGCCGCGGCTGGCTCAGGCGAGCCAATTCGCGCGATCAAGCTCTCGTCGCCCGGGGCTCTGGTCGATGCCCGGGTCTACCTGCGGGAAAGCCTCCCGATCGACCTGGAGATCCCCGGACCCGCGCTCGTGTTGGACTCCACCGGTACGATCGTCGTCGATCTTGGCTTCGTCGCCGTTCGAGATCAGCGCGGCTACCTCATTTTGCGAGACCGCGAGATGAAATCCGCGCGCGAAACCGCCGACACCGATGTCGACCCCGTGCTCCTCGAGGTGTTCAACAATCAGTTCAAATCGATTGCCGAGCAAATGGGGGTGGTCTTGCAGCGCACGGCGATGAGCACCAACATTCGAGACCGCCTCGATTTCTCGTGCGCGGTTTTCGATGCAACAGGCAGCCTGGTCGCCAACGCGCCGCACATTCCGGTGCACCTAGGCGCCATGAGCGAATCGGTTCGCTCGATCCTCGCCGCGCATCCACACGCGAAGCCCGGTGGGGTCTTCGTGACCAATGATCCGTCCGCGGGGGGGTCGCACCTGCCCGACATTACGGTCGTCACTCCGGTGCACGATGCCGACGGAACGCTCCGCTTCGTCGTCGCATCGCGTGGGCATCACGCTGATGTTGGCGGGCTCACCCCGGGCTCCATGCCCCCGTCCTCGACCCGGCTCGAAGAAGAGGGCGTCATCTTGCGGAGCCTCGAAATCGTCGAGAACGAGACATTCCACGAGCAACTGCTGCGCGACGCGCTGAGCGCCGGCCCGTACCCTGCGCGCAATCCTGAGGAGAACCTGGCCGACATCCAGGCTCAAATCGCCGCCAACGAAAAAGGTATGCGACTCCTCGACGAGCTTCTCGCGCGATACGGCATTCAAGTCGTCTCGGCATACATGCAGCACATCCAAGACAACGCCGCCGAGCTCACAACTCTGGCGATCGAAGGCCTACCCGACGGCGAGCACCGGTTTGAAGACCGCCTGGATGATGGCGCGCGCATTGCGGTTCGCATCACGGTTCGCGGCGGCGAAATGGAGATCGACTTCGAGGGCACAGACCGGGCGCTCGACAGCAACCTAAACGCGCCCCGAGCTGTCACGATGGCGGCAATCCTCTACGTACTTCGCGTGCTCGTCGGCAAGCCGATCCCCCTCAATGGCGGCTGCATGCGCCCCGTCCGCGTTCGGATCCCCGAAGGTTCGCTCCTCAGCCCAGGGCCCGACCGAGCGGTAGCCGCTGGGAACGTCGAGACCTCTCAGCGGGTGGTCGACGTGCTATTCGGCGCCCTCGGCCTCGCCGCCGCAAGCCAGGGGACCATGAACAATGTCACCTTCGGTGACGATCGCTTCGCATACTACGAAACCCTGGGCGGGGGAGCGGGCGCAACTGAGCGCCGAGCGGGCGCATCCGCGGTCCATACACACATGACGAACTCCAAGTGCACCGACCCAGAGGTTCTCGAAACCAGGTTTCCCATCCGGATTCGCCGCTTCGAGATCCGTCGCGGCTCGGGCGGGACAGGAGCTCAGCGCGGGGGCGACGGATTGGTCCGCGAGCTCGAGTTCCTCGCGCCGATGCGGGTATCGGTACTCTCCGAGCGGCGTGCGGTCCCTCCCTATGGTATGCGCGGCGGCGGTCCAGGTGCCCCGGGCATGAACCTACTCAACGGCGAGCAACTCGCGCACCGCTTCAGCGCGGAAGTCTCCCCCGGCGACATCTTGCGCGTGGAAACGCCCGGCGGTGGTGGATGGGGTGAGTCGAAATGAAGCTCCGAGACCTGTGGCGACGCCTCCAGCAAATCGTCTTCCACAGCATTCTTCACCTCGATGACACGCCGCACCGAATCGCCTGGGGTGTATTCATTGGCGCGATGATCGCCTTCACGCCGACCCTTGGTCTTCAGATCGTCTTGTATATCCCGATCGCGGCGCTGCTCGGCGCCAACAAGATCTCTGGGATTCCAGTCTTGTTCATCAGCAACCCGTTCACCGCAGTGCCGCTCTACTATACGACCTGGTCAGTGGGTGCTGCGGTCTTGCATCCCGAACGAGAAGTCAGCCGCGCGACGATTCAGACCTGGCTCGGAAACGCGGGACGCGCGCTCAAAGACGGTGGCATCCACCGACTCCTCGAAGGCGACTTCTGGCCCGACGTCGGGCGGCTCTTGGCGAGCACCGGCGGCGAGCTTTGGATGGGCGCGCTGATCTGCGGCCTGCTCATCGCAACTCCGCTGTATTTCGTGACCCGCTGGGGCATCAACGCCTTCCGGCATCTGCGGGAAGCGCGACGGCTCCCTCACGGTCCGATGGACTGAAGCGCGGGCTGCGCTTCCATACGAACGAGAAAGCCGACGGGCTGGATTCGCGGTGGTGGTGGCAGTCCGTTTCCACCACCCGTCGGCTTGGGACTAAGCCTTCTTGGCCGAGCCTTGAACGCGGTCGGAAAGCTCGCCCATGGACTCCGCGAGCGCGCTGATCACCTCGGATGTGGAGGCGAGGGTGCTTGCGGCCGCCTCGATTGCGGTGCGCGTCACCCCCAGCCACAAACCGGCGACCCTGCGGCCCAAAGTCACGGCGCCTTCAGCGGTCTTGCTGACCTGATCGACAGCTGCGTTTACGTTCTCTTCGATCGTGGATTGAATATTCTGTTGTTCAGTCATCGGCTTTCTCCTCGTTGGGTGTCGATGCGCGAGGCAGGATGTCCCTGCCCGTGATTAGTTTTCGGCCGGGGTCATCGAAGAGGACCATGTAGGCCTCGGAGCCGGCGGCGAGCCTTGCTCCGGTCACGCCGCAAACCGCGTCGTGAACCAAGATGATCGGAGTCATCCCAACCGCACCGGCGAGCGGATCGGGAGCTGGCGCGCGTTGCTCCACAGCCTCTGTGACGTCGGCAATCACTTGGGCGGCGCCGGGAATCTTGCTCAGCTGCGCCGATGACTTCCGGCGAAACCGATGCCGCTCGGAGGCCAACAGCGCCGCGACTTCGCGGAGCTCACCTTCTGCCTTGGCGCCGACGACGTCGATGGTGTCGAGCGCATCCTCGAGCAGTGCGCGAACGAGATTGGACACCGGCACTCGCCAGGCGTTGGCGACCCGTTTGAGCTCCTGCTCGAGGACTGCCGGTACGCGCGTATGGAGCACCCGCTCTTTGCGGCCGTCCTTTCGGCTCTTCGCGTCGTCGCCGTCGCTCATGCTCGATCTGTAACACAACGTGATACAGGCACAAGGGGATCTGTGTCACAACTTCGTAATGCTTTGTAATTGTGGCGTTTCGACCATGCACAATCGATTCAGCGGGTCGCTTTGACCCGTGAAATCCAACTGTTACAGTCGCCGGCCGTGACTCGCACCCCACGTTCCCGCCAGGCGCTCGTCCTGTGCCTCGCCGCCATCGGCGTGCTTACCGCCATGGACCTCGGCAGCAAGCAGTGGGCGCTCCAGCGGCTTTCTCAGCCCTCCTCACGGGCCGCGGACCCGGCCTGCCAGCCAAACGAATTCGCTCGGGTCGAGCCGCAGCGGACCCAGCTCCCACCGGTGGTGCTCATCGATGGGATCCTCGAGCTTCGCTACGCGGAGAACTGTGGTGCTGCTTTTGGGTTCATGCGCGACATGCCAAGCTCGATCCGCAAAGGCGTATTCTACGCAGCCGCCGCGGGTGCCGTCGTGCTCCTGCTCTGGATGTTCATCACGGGCCGCGGGGGCAAGCTCTTCGCGATTAGTGTTCCCTTGATCGTGGCCGGCGCCATCGGGAATTTCGTCGATCGCGTGAACCTCGGCTACGTCGTAGACTTCGTGCGTTTCCACCTCAACGAACGCTGGGCCTACCCAACGTTCAACGTGGCCGACGCCTGGATCACGATCGGGGTCGCACTAATTCTAATCGAAGGCTTCGTGGACGGGCGGCGGCAGAAGCAGGCGGGCGTTGATCGCGTGGAGGTTCCGGCGGGCTAACTTGGCCGCTTGGAATCCAACGGAATGTTCCCGACGCTCGCGGAGATCTTTGGAGAACCGATACCAGCGTATTTCACGCTCCTGCTGATCGGCTTTGCGTTTGCGACCTGGCTGGCGGCGCGCCTTGCGAAGAAGGATGGGCTCGATCCGGAAACCTTCATCGATCTGGGTCTGTTCTGCGTGATCTTCGGCGTCTTGGGCGCACGCTTGCTGCACGTATTCGCCGATGGCTATTTCTGGGATTACGTTCACCTCTGCACCGACCCGGCGAAAGTCACCTGGGAGATCACGGCCACACAATGCGCACGGGCCGGGGGCGTCTGGGATGCGGCCCGGGAAGTTTGCCGGCCGCTTGAGCGCGACTGCTTCGCCTGGGCGGCGTTTTGGAGAGGCGGCCTCACCTATTATGGCGGTCTCTTGGCCGCGTCGGTGTTCGGAATCTGGTTCTTGAAACGGGAAGGCGTTCCGCTCTACCGAGGCATGGACATCTCCGCAATCGCCATCTCCTCGGGACTGGTCTTCGGCCGACTGGGATGCTTCCTCGGAGGCTGCTGCTTCGGCGTGCGGACCGTGCAAGCATTCGGCGTGAGCTTCCCGCCGTTCTCCCCGGCCAGCGAATCGCAATGGCGCGCAGGTTTACTCGAAGCTCCTCATCTTCCCTCGCTTCCGGTTCATCCCACGCAGCTCTATGAAGCCGTCGGTTGCCTCGCGATCACGGGCTTTCTCTTGTTCTGGCTCCAACCGAGGAAGCGTTTCGACGGTCAGGTCATCCTCGCCTTCATCGGCCTCTACGCCGTGCTGCGATTCGTCTTGGAGTTCTGGCGCGCCGACGAGCGCGGCGAGCTACTCGGCCTCAGCACCTCGCAGCTCTTTGCAATCCCCGTTCTCCTGCTCGTAGCCATACTCTGGCCCCGCTGGCGTCGTAGGTAACCGGGGGCCCTTACGCAGCGTTGATGGAGAGGGCGAGGGGGGTACCGTCGATTTCGGTGTCGTGTTCGCCGCCTGCGTCTCCCTGCGAAAATCCGCTGGCTAGAGTCTCCGATGCGATCCGTTCGGCGTGCTCTTCGATCGCTTCGGCAAGCTTGCCTTCCGCGCTCCAGATCACCTCGATCCGAGCTTCGTACGCCAGGTCCATGGTCTTCCTAGCCCGCTGAATCCGATTGATCACCTCTCGGGCCAAGCCTTCACGGCGGAGACTGTCGTCGACGCGAGTGTCGAGCACCACCACCTGTCCTGAGCCGGAAGCAGCGGCGAAGTCCTCCCGCGCGCTCAATCGAACCTCCACCTCGCTCGGTGTGAGCTCGATCGGACCATTGGGAAGCTCGACCACGATCTTGTCGTTCTTTTCCATCTCGGCATAGAGCGCCGACCCGTCGGCCTCGGCAAGCGCTTTCTTGCAAGCCGGCACCTGTTTGCCGAGCTTCGGTCCGAGGACACGGAAATTCGGAACGAGCTCGAATTCGACGTACCTGTGCGGCTCCTGTGTGAAGCCGAGCTCGCGCACGTTCAGCTCTTCTCGAATCGCACTCGCAAAACGGTCGATACCGCGCCGCTCCGCGTCGTCCGCTACGACCACGATCGCTTCGGCCAAAGGCTGGCGCACCTTGAGCTTGTTTTCGTTTCGCACCCGCTGCCCGAGCGTGACCACATTCCGGACCCGCTCCATCGTCTTTCGAAGCTCGTCGTCGACTCGTGCTTCGTTCGGCTCGGGAAACGATGCCAAATGCACCGACTCCGGCGCCTCAGGATTCTCCTTGCGAACGAGATTCTGGAACAGCGTCTCGGTCATGAAGGGAATGAAAGGCGCAGCTAGCTTCGTGAGATCCACCAATGCCTCGTAGAGGGTACCAAAGGCGGCACGCTTGTCTTCGGTATCATCGGAAGCCCAAAAGCGAGCGCGACTTCGGCGAACGTACCAATTGGAAAGCCCATCGACGAAGCCGAGGAGATGTCGTACCGCCATGTGACTTTTATAATCATCGAGCTCCTGGCGCACCGCGCGCACGGTGGCGTCGAGCTCGGCGATCACCCACCGGTCCATGTCGGGCCGCTGGGCGAGTGCCGGTCGCTTCGCATCGGCCGTCCAGCCGTCGATATTCGCGTAGGTGACGAAGAAGCTGTAGACGTTCCAAATCTTCAGAAGGAACTCGCGGACAGCATCGGTGGCGGCGTCGTCGAAGAAGCGGGTGTTTTGCCCAGGCACGGTGCCCGCATAGAGCGCCCAGCGAACCGCATCGGCGCCCACCCGATCCATGAGGACCAGCGGGTCGGTGTAGTTCTTGTCCCGCTTGCTGAGCTTCTTGCCTTTCTCGTCGGTCATCAATCCCAGGACGACGCAGTTCCTGAAAGGATGTGGAAGCTCGCGCTCGGGGAACAGGAGCGAGCTGATCGTCATCAGGGAGTAGAACCAGCCACGAGTCTGATCGACCGCCTCGGTGATGAAGTCCGCGGGGAAATTGCGCTCGAAATCGTCTGCGTTCTGGTGAGGGAAGCCCCACTGCGCGAAGGGCATGCAGCCCGAATCGAACCAGCAGTCGATTACCTCGGGCACACGACGGTACACGCCTGCCTCGCCAGGCTTGGTCCAGCTGACTTCGTCGATCCAGGGCTTGTGGACCATCAGATGATCTTGAAGCGTCGGGTCAGCGGCCTTGGCCTCATCGAAGTGAGCGAAGGCGTCCGGATTTCGTTCGAGAATCTCGGCAACCGAGCCAACAGCCTCCACGTTGCCGGTCTCGTCATTTTTCCAAATCGGGAGCGGCGTTCCCCAGA
Source organism: uncultured delta proteobacterium (assembly GCA_963699755.1). Lineage (GTDB taxonomy): Bacteria > Myxococcota_A > Polyangia > Polyangiales > Houyiibacteriaceae > SG8-38. Next base: position 740,203 of record CAVOVB010000003.1, on the reverse strand, counting down.
ACCGCTCGCGCGAAAGTGCCCAGTCGACGTTGCCCTCGAGAAACTGCCCCATGCGGCCGCTCTTGACGTGTTCGGGCTCCCAGTGAACTTTCTGGTTGTTCTCTTTGACGCGCCCGATCTCTTGGGTGGTCCGAATGAACCAGGAACGGCGGGCATACTGGATGAGCGGGTCTTGCATGGCGCGCCAGCAAAACGGATAGTCGTGGCGGTAGACTTCCTCGTTGAAGAGGACTCCGCGCGCACGCAGGTTGCGGATGATGTCACGGTCTGCCTCTTTGCAGAAACGGCCCGCGAAGTCGGTGACTTCGTCCGGAAAAGTACCATCGGGCTTCATGAGCTGCAGAAAACCCATGCCCTTTTCCTTGCAGACCCGGAAGTCGTCCTCGCCAAAAGCGGGCGCGAGATGGACCAGGCCGGAGCCGCTCTCGAGCGAGACGAAATCTGCGTCGACGACCTTCCAAGCTGGGCCCTCTTTTGGCTCGGCGTAGTGGAACGGAGGCTCATAGCTCATACCGACGAGCTCGGAGCCCTTTCGGGTCGCGATGACGTTCGCCTCTTTGCCCACGACTTTTTGGACCAGCGCAGCGGCGAGGATCAGGCGCTCCCCGTCTTCTAGCTCAGCCGTTGCGTAGTCGGTCTTCGCGTCGACCGCGAGTGCGATGTTCGACGGAAGTGTCCACGGTGTAGTGGTCCAGGCGAGAAAGGAAGTCCGCTCCTCGCCGATTACCGGAAAGCGAATCATCACAGAGGGATCATCGATCGTCTGGTAACCCTGGCCGACCTCACCGGCGGACAGCGCAGTGCCGCCCTGTGGCCACCACCAAACGACTTTGTAGCCTTGGTAGAGTAGTCCTTCTTTGAACATCTCCGAAAGCGCCCACCAGACGCTTTCGACATAGGACTTGTGGAAGGTCACGTACGCCGAATGGAAATCGACCCAGAATCCGATCCGTTCCGTCATCTTCCGCCACTCGCCGATGTATTGGAACACCGAGTCGATGCACTTTCGGCTGAATGCTTCGACGCCGTACTCCTGGATGGCCTCGCGTCCGCTGATGCCGAGCTCCTTTTCGACTTCGACCTCGACGGGCAAGCCGTGCGTGTCCCAGCCGGCACGGCGCGGCACATAGTAGCCGCACATCGTCCGGTAGCGAAGGAAGACGTCCTTCATGACGCGCGTGAGCACGTGGCCCGGGTGCGGCATCCCGTTTGCCGTGGGCGGCCCTTCGTAGAAGACGAAGGCCTGCTTGTCCTCGCCGCTTTCCAGGGTCTTTTCGAAAATGTGGGCATTCTCCCAGAACAGGAGCTGCGTCGCATCGATTTCGGGGAAGGAAACCTGAGGGGAGACCGGGTCGAACATAGCGACGCGGCATACCACGCCAAGCCGCGATTTCCACTGGGCCTGCGGGTTTGAGAATGGGCTGAGCTCCTGATAGACCCCCGACCATGGCTGAGTTGATCGACGGGAAGGCGCTTGCCAAAGAAGTGCGGGCAGAGGTCAAGGCACGCGCCGAAGCGTTCAGGGCTACGCACAACCGAGGGCCAGGCTTGCACGTCGTGCTCGTAGGAGAAGACCCCGCCTCCCAAGTCTACGTCCGCAACAAAGAGCGGGCGGCGGCCAGCGCCGGCATTGAAGGAAGGGTGCACCGGCTCCCGGCCGATACCTCCGAGGCGGATCTTCTCACGCTGATTTTCGAGCTGAACGGGGACGACCAGATCGACGGCATCCTCGTTCAGCTGCCTCTCCCCGATCACCTCCACGACCAAACCATCGTCGACGCGATCGACCCGGCTAAGGACGTCGATGGCCTCCACCCGTTCAACGCCGGGCTTCTGGTGGTCGGCCGCACGGGGCTTCGTCCCTGCACCCCGAGCGGCTGTATGCGCATGCTCGACCACGTCGGCTGTGACCCCAAGGGCAAGCGCGCTTTGGTCCTCGGCCGCAGCACGCTCGTCGGAAAGCCGATTGCATTGATGCTCCTCGAGAAGCACGCGACGGTCACCATCGCCCACTCGCGCACCGAAGACCTCGCCGCACGAGTTCGCGAGGCCGATATCGTGATCGCCGCAGTTGGCCGCGCGAACCTAGTCCAGGGCGACTGGATCAAGGACGGCGCCGTGGTCATCGACGTAGGCATCAACCGCCTCGACGATGGCACCCTCACCGGTGACGTCGACTTCGAAGGCGCCAAGGAACGCGCGTCCTACATCACGCCGGTGCCGGGCGGCGTCGGGCCGATGACGATTGCGATGTTGCTGAGCAATACGGTAGACGCTGCCGAAGCGCGGATCATGTGATTCACGGGCGCTGGCGCTTCGGTTTAATTACACCGCTCTGCCTTGCCGGCACGTTGCACCGGGCTTCGCCCTTCGGGCTCGCGCTGCCGCGGGTGTTGGGGGGGTTGTTCATGTCTCCTTATGGAGGGGCGCGGGGGACCGCGATGCGGGGATTCGGCCGCGCGTGACTGACGATCCGCAAGACAGCAGCCACCCCGGATGGCCGCGAGCTCCGAGGCCCGGCTTGCGTGGCCTCGGGCCCCAGCCCTTCCGGCCACGCTTGCAATCCGGGTCGTCCGTTGAACCCTCGCGTCGCGTTCCCCCGCGTCCCGGTACGCTGACTTCTACGAAGTCAGCTTCTCGATGATCCGATCCAGCTCGTCGAAGCTCGCGTAGTTGATCCGAACCTGACCTCGCTCTTTCCCGCTCTCGTGAATCGTCGTGGTGGAGCCGAGGGCTCGTGACAGTCGTTGCTCGAGGTCCTGCACGTTTGTGCTCTTGCCCGCCTTTTTCGCTCCGGCTCCATCGCCGTCACCCCGCGCCGCGCGCCGAGCCTGCCGCTCCGCTTCGCGGACGCTCCAACCCTTCGATACGGCGCTCCTTGCGAGCTTCTTCATGCTCGACACACTCGGCGCAGCGAGTAGGGCCCGACCGTGACCTTCGCTCAATTGGCCGTCTTCGACTAGCTCCATCACGTCTTTTGGAAGCTTCAGAAGTCGCAATGCATTGGCGACGGTGGAACGCTCCTTGCCAATCTTCGTTGCGATGGCATCCTGCGTGTATCCGAAGTCGTCGGCCAATCGCTGAAAGGCCCGGGCGGCTTCGAGCGGGTTCAGGTCCTCGCGTTGCAGATTCTCGACGAGCGCCGCCTCGAACGCGGCTTCGTCACCGAGATCGTGCTGAAAAATCGGCACCTCTTTCAAACCGGCAAGCTGTGCGGCGCGCCAACGGCGTTCGCCGGCAATGATCTCGAAGCCTCCCGACGGCCGCTTGCGAACGAGAATCGGTTCGAGCACCCCGTGCTCTCGAATGGACGCGGCAAGCTCAGCGAGCCCCTCTGCACCCATCCGACCACGCGGCTGCATCCGGCCCGGATACAAGTCCTCGATCGCCGCGCTGTTCTTCGCGGAGCGTTCAGACGGGGGCGGCGCTGCCGGAAGCAGGCCGTCCAATCCACGCCCCAAGCGTCTTCGCGCCACTACGCCGCTACCTCCAGATCATCGAGCAGCTCGCGCGCAAGGTTCAGATAGGTGTACGAGCCACGCGAGGAAGCGTCGTACAAGATCACGGGTTTCCCGTGAGAAGGAGCCTCTGCGAGGCGTACGTTGCGCGGGATGATTGTCTCGTAGACGTGGAAGTGGCGCCTCACTTCGGCGGCGACTTCATTGGCGAGGTTATTGCGCGCATCAAACATCGTAAGAAGGACGCCGTGAATCTCGAGATGCTCGTTCACCGAGGCACGCACGCGCTCGATGGTTCCCACCAGCTGCGACAATCCCTCGAGCGCGTAGTACTCGCACTGCAGCGGAACGATCACGATGTCAGCCGAGGTCAGAGCGTTAATCGTCAACATGCCGAGCGATGGCGGGCAGTCGATGATGATGAAGTCGTAGGCGTCACGAACGGCATCTAGCGCATTGCGCAAGCGCATCGCGCTGTCGTCGGCCTGCAGCAAGTCGCGCTCAGCGCCAACCAGATCTTGCGTCGCGGCAATGACATGCAGGTACGGCATGTCGGTCTCGTAGATCACATCGGCCGTCTCGACCTCGCCGAGGAGCAGCTCGTAGGACCCCTCCAGGTCGTCGTCGCCAGGGCTGATCCCGACACCGGTGGATGCGTTGCCCTGCGGATCGAGGTCGACCAGCAGGACGCGCTGCTCGGCCACGGCGAGACTGGCGCCCAAGTTGACCGCAGTGGTCGTCTTCCCCACGCCGCCCTTCTGATTGGCGATCGCTACCACCCGACTCATGGATTGCGTCTACCAGCGCAGGTCCTTGGTTTCAATCTCGTCTGTTTTTTTGCCATCTCGATCGCGCTGGGTAGGGTGTGCCCAGATGTAGGACAAAGTAGTCACTCGCCATACCAGTTACTGGCTGGCGAGTTGGCCAAAAGGGAGGGGACATGCGCCCTAGCGGACCAAAGAATTATCAGAACCTAGCCGAGTTCGAGCGTGAAGAGTTGCGCCGCCATCACAAGGCTGGTTGGTCTCTGGACGATCTCTACTCCGAAGCGACCTTCGAGCCAGGCGAGGACGACTCGCTCAAGAACGAAGAGCCTCAAGAGCTCGATTTCGACTTCTAGGCGCGACGGGCTCAGTCGAGCGGGCCGCCGCCGGGCTGCAGGAAGTGCACCTCGTGGCCGTAGTCGGCATCGTGCTGGGTCGGCCCGATGATGCCTTGGGCCATCGACCAGAGCAGGGCAAAGGCGAGGGCGAGGGTCACGAAGCTCAGCACGATGAGCTTGGGCCCCGTCCAATACGCGTCTTCCTTTTCGGTGCGCGCGGCCATCGATTCGCTCATCGGGACATTATTATACGTGTCTGACATGAAAAAAGCCCTCAAGACCTATCGTAGCGGCTACTTAGTGCCATCGCCGGAGAGGGTCAAACCAGCGCCAAGAGGCCACTGCGGTCGACAATTTGCAGCGCTGTCCTACAAGCGGTAGGTCCGTTCGCTTGAGGATTCCCTTGTCTGCCATCGAGCTCATGACCCCGCGCATGCTTCAGGACATGCGGCGCTCCTGCCAACTTGCTGCCGATTGCCTGACCGCGGTGGGGGAGATCATTCGCCCCGGAATCGTGACAGACGAGATCGATCGCTTCGTCCACGACTACATCGTCTCGCACGACGCGTACCCATCTCCGCTCGATTACAAGGGCTTTCCGAAGAGTGTTTGCACGAGCGTCAACGATTGCGTCTGCCACGGGATCCCAGGCGAACAGGTCCTCGCGGACGGCGACATCGTCAACGTCGATGTCACCACCTATCTGCCCAAAAAGCATGGCTACCACGGCGACACGAGCGTGACCTTCTACGTCGGCCAGCCAAGCGAGGAAGCGATTCTGGTTGTCGAAACGGCGCGACGATGTCTCGAGCTAGGCATTGCCGAAGTGAAGCACGGCAATCGCATCGGCGATATCGGCGCAGCGATTCAAGAGTACGCCGAAGGCAAGGGCTGCTCGGTCGTCCGAGACTATGTGGGCCACGGCGTCGGCCGGGAGTTCCACATGCCGCCCCAGATCCCACACTTTGGACGGCGCGGCAAAGACAAGCGCCTCAAGGCCGGGATGGTTTTCACGATCGAGCCCATGATCAACATCGGCGGCTACCAGACCGAGGTGATGGACGACGAATGGACGGTGCTCACGATGGATCGTTCCTTGTCGGCCCAGTTCGAGCACACCGTCCTGGTCACGCGCGATGGCGCCGAAGTGCTGACCGCCCGCAAGCAGGTCGTCCGCAACTGCGAGGACAAGCCCTGGGCCGACATTGGCCCGCTTTCCTCGCCTGCGGCCTGGAGCGCAAGGCAAGAAAAAACGGGCTGACGACGTCGCCGCCAGCCCGTCGTTCATATCGTCTCAACCCCTATGGACAGGGCGCCACTTCCACGACGGTGAACACCTTCGCCTGGCTCGGGAATGCCGTAGTCGGGAATGCCAGCGTGCAGGTTTCGCTCGCAGGGCCCGTTGCGCTGGGCCCGACATCCTCAGTGAGATCCACGTTTCCAAAGATGACGACAGTCTCGCCACCTGCCACGAGCGTCTTGCTGAGAACGGGATCACCGACATCGTCGATCACGAACGCAAAGCCGTATTTGGCCGTGAGCTCGGCCGTCTCTCCGCCCACGGCGACCTCTGGGTCGAACTCCACACTCACGATTCCCTTCGTGGGATCGACCGTCTGCTCCAAGGCTGCGGCAATCGTGGCCACCAGCGTGTCTGGGATCACTTCGGGCTCCGCCATGTCCTCGCCTCCTGCAGGTACGTTCGCCGTGAAAAGCTCACCCCAGGCGTTGGGCGCCGTCGTCAGGAACATGACCGTCCCCAGGGGCGCCTCGACCGAAAACGCGCCGTTCGCACCACTTGTCGTCGACTGCCCGCCGACTACCTGTACGGTCGCCCCGGCGACCGGGGTCGACTCGCCTTCCAAGACCGCGCTGTACACGATGCCACTGACGGTCGCCGTGCCGCCGCCCGTGCCGCCGCTGCCCGTGCCGCCGCTGCCCGCCGTGCCGCCGCCGTTCTCATCTCCACCGCAGCCAATCAGGCTGAGGCTCAAACCCATACTCAAGATCAACCAAGCGTAATTCCGCATATCCCCCCCTTTTGAGGGGCCCAGCGTAGCAACCGGGCTGAGCTGGTTCAAATTCGAGGGTACCGCGCTGCCTGGGCGGCTCAGCCTGGCTCGGGCCCGTCCGAGACGTACAGGTCTTCACCGTCGCGTCGGACGACCAAGGGCCGCAGGGACAGTCCCTCGCAAGGCCCATCCACGCAGTAGCCGTCGAAGAGTCGGTACATCGCTCCGTGCGTCCCGCAGATCAAGTGCGCCCCGTCGTCGCTGAGCAGCTCGCCGGTCCCGCCGTCGAGCGGCACCGGCAGGTGCCGGCAGAGGTTGCGGTAGGCGACGATGGCACCGCTCGCATCGCGGAGCAGGAGGGCCACGATCGGAATGCCGTCATCATCGAGGCCGAGCCGAGTGGTGCGCACGACGCCTTGCTGCAAGTCCTCTTCCCGGCAGACCCAAACCTCCATCCCCTCAGTCCTTCTCTGGACGCGTGTAGGTCGCGCGCGCGGGCACCGCAACGAGATCTCGTCCGGGCAGCCAGAGACCGGTCAGCCAGCCGCCGTACACGCAGCCGGTGTCCAGGCCGACCGCATGAGGATAGCTCTGCAGGCCGCGCACGGCGTCGTGACCGAAGACCACCAGCCGTGGGCCTGGCCAGAGCGAAGCCCATGGTGTCCCCTCCGTGTAGCTGCGCGAGGGGGTTCCATCGTCGAGGATGCTTCGCATGTTCATCAGATCGTTGGGGTCCTGATCTTCGAGAGGCAGATCGGCGACCAGCCCTGCGTGCACGATCAGGGCGTCGTGCTCGGGGAGCTCGAGCCAAAGCGGACGGCTAGCCAGCCAGCGCCAGTCTTCGTCTTCGAGCTCGTCCGCAACCCGCTGATGGGCCGGCCTGAGCCTGGGGGGATCGTCCCCCGCCTGGACCGCGTCCCACCATTTCAGGCAATGTTGGTCGTGATTGCCCCGAACCGCCTGCGCACCGAGTTCTCTAGCCAACCGAATAACTCCGAGCGAATCCGGACCCTTGGCGACCAAATCTCCCACCATCACCAGTTGCTCGTCCTCTTCCCAGCCCGACTCGGCGAGCAGATCTTCGAGCTCCTCGCGGCAGCCGTGGATGTCACCGACGATGAGGGTTCGGGGGCTCATATCGCGATCTTGGGCGCGGCGCGGAAAGAATCCAAGTTCGTGAGGCCCCTGAGGCGTTGACAGCGGGCACAAACCGGCAATACACGGCTCTTCATGATCAAAGAAGGCCGCAAGGCTCCCGCGTTCAATCTGCCATCTTCCACAGGCGGCAAGCTGGCCCTCAAAGACCTCGCCGGCAAGTACGTCATCGTCTACTTCTATCCGCGCGACGACACGCCGGGCTGCACCACGGAAGCCAACGACTTCAACAAGGCCTTGCGTAAAATCAACGCACGCGACGCGGTCGTTGTAGGTGTCAGCAAGGACTCGATCGATTCGCATTGCAAGTTCGCGGACAAATATGGTTTGAAGTTTCCGCTGCTCAGCGACCCCGACGCAAAGATGCTCGAAAAGTACGGCGCCTGGGGCGAGAAGAACATGTACGGCAAGAAGTCGATGGGGGTTATCCGCTCGACCGTGCTGATCGGACCCGACGGCAAAGTCATCAAGCACTTCCCCAAAGTCAACGTGAAGGGGCATGTCGAGGCGGTCATCGAAGCGCTCAATGAAGCCCGCGGCGATTGACAGCTGGGAGAGTAGCAGCGCATGGTTGCCTCGCGATGAACCAGCCCAGCCCTGTGCCGGCGCCCCTGGGCCCGGAGGCTCTGGACCCAAACTTCCGGATCGAGCTGCCCAACTTCGAAGGGCCGCTAGACCTACTCCTGCATCTGATCCGGAAGCACGAGCTGGATATCCTCGACCTGCCGATCTCCTTCATCACCGACAAATACCTGGAATATCTGAGCTTGATGGGGGACTTGAACCTCGACATCGCCTCGGAGTATTTGGTGATGGCAGCGACGCTGGCGCACATCAAGAGCAAGATGCTCCTCCCGCGCCCGCCCGAGGAGCAAGACGACATCGAGGCCGACGAGGTCGACCCCCGCGCCGAGCTGATCCGGCGGCTGCTCGAGTACCAGAAGTACAAGACCGTCGCTACCAATCTGGGCGAACGCGCGATCGCGGGTCGGGACGTGTTCCAAGGGGGAACGCCCCCACCGAGCAGCAATGAGGAGCCGCCGCTTGCCCAGGTCAGTGTCTTCAAGCTGCTCGATGCGCTCAAGAAGATCGCCGAACGCGTCAACGCGACGATCGCGCTCGAGGTGGACGCCGAGCGCATGTCGATTCAGGACCGGATCGGTGGGCTGGTCGAGTTGCTTTGCGAGCGACGACGCTGTCGCTTCGACGAGCTCTTCGACGACGTGAGCACTTCGTACGATTTGGTGGTCACCTTCCTCGCCCTGCTCGAGATGGCGAAGATGCGCTTGGCCAGCATCTATCAGACCGAGCACGAACAGCCGATCTACGTCGAGTACACCTTGCTCGACGCCGAGGGTGAGGCAATCGTGCCGAGCGACGTACGGCGACCGACCAGCGACCTCGTGGACGAGCCAATCGATTACGGGCTTGCGGTGGAGATCGGCGAGGAACGAAGAGAATCGATCGTCGTGCCCGCGGGCAGCTACGGATGGAGTGAGGACGAGCAAGAGCGATGACCCAGACAGACGTGCAAACCGACAATGGCGCCTCGGAAAACGGGGCGGCCGCACCCATCGCGCCGAGCGCCGAGTCGCTCAAGAACGTCCTGGAGAGCCTGATCTTCGTCTCGAGCAGGCCGGTGACAGCAAAGAGGCTCGCTCGAGCCGCGCGTTCGAGCATCGCCGAGGTGCAGCCACTGCTCGACGAGCTCGTCGCCGACTACCAGCACCGCGGCGTGCACCTCTATTTCGTGGCAGGCGGCTATCAGTTCCGTTCGGCTCGCGAGAGCGCCGATTTCGTCAAGCTGCTCGTCGCACCGAAGCCCATTCGGCTGAGCCGGGCGCAGCTCGAAACGCTTGCCATCGTTGCGTATCGCCAGCCGCTGACGCGACCAGAGGTCGACGATGTTCGCGGCGTCGACTCCGGGTCATCGCTCAAGATGCTGACGGACCGGGGCCTCGTGAAGATCCTGGGACGCAAAGACGAGCCCGGCAGGCCGCTGGTCTACGGCACGACGCCGGGCTTCCTCGAGTTCTTCGGGCTCAGTGGCCTCAAAGACCTTCCGACGCTGCAAGAGTTCAGCGACCTCACCGACGAGCACAAGGCCTTGTTCCAAGAGAAGATCGGAGAGTCGATCGACATTGCTGCGGCTGAGCTGGCTGCAGCCGAGGCCAGGGAGCAAGCGGAGCAAGAGCTTTTGGCGCAAGAAGAGGCCGCCATTGCCGCCACCGAGGCAGAGGCCGAGGCCGAGGCGGAGGACGAGGACGACGAGGACCAGGACGAATGACCTTTCAAGAGCTCATCCTCGCGCTCGAACGCTTCTGGGCGGACCACGGCTGCCTGATCGTCCAGCCCTACAACTCCGAGGTCGGCGCCGGCACTTTCAACCCGCATACCTTCTTGAGGGCGATCGGCCCTGAACCTTGGAACGTCGCCTACGTCGAGCCCAGCCGCCGCCCGACGGACGGCCGCTACGGGGAGAACCCCAATCGACTGCAGCAGTTCCATCAGTACCAGGTGATCCTCAAGCCGTCGCCGCTCGACATTCAGGAGCTCTACCTCGAGTCACTTCGCGCGCTCGGCACCGAACCACAACATCACGATATCCGCTTCATCGAGGATGATTGGGAATCGCCGACGCTGGGCGCATGGGGCCTCGGGTGGCAGGTCTGGCTAGACGGGCTGGAGATCAGCCAGTTCACGTACTTTCAACAGTGCGGGGGCATCGATTGCAAGCCGATCAGCGGCGAGCTGACCTACGGACTCGAGCGCATCGCCATGTACCTTCAGGACGTCGATGATGTCTACGAGCTCGAGTGGGCGCCGGGCATCCGCTATGGTGACCTCTACAAGCGCGCCGAGTGGGAGTGGAGCACCTACAACTTCGAGCAGGCCGATACCAAGCTCCAAAAGAAGCTCTTCGAGGAGTACGAGAAGCAAGTCGCGAGCTTGCTCGGCCTCAGCGAGAAGAAGGGGAAGGGCGGCGCCCTCCGATTCGACCGCGGGCCCCTCGAACGCCTCGTCCTCCCCGCCTACGACGCGGTCATCAAGTGCAGTCACTACTTCAACGTCCTCGACGCAAGGGGCGCGATCAGCGTAACGGAGCGCCAGCGCTACATCGGCCGTGTGAGGATCCTCGCAAGAGCGATCGCGGAGTCCTGGTATGCCCAGCGAGAAGCCCTGGGCTTCCCGCTTCTCGAGGCTGCGGCAGCGGCCGAATAGGGCGATTTGGGGTCTGCCCCGTTGCGTCCGTGGATCCGGTCTGGTAGCAACGCCACTCCATGTCATCCGAGTTTTTGCTCGAAATTGGGACTGAGGAATTGCCAGCGTCGTTCATCACGCATGCGCTTCGCTCCATGAAGGCGAGCGGGGCCGAGCTGGTGGGCCAGGCTCGACTCGGCACCGCCTCGCTCGAGCTCCATACGCTCGGCACGCCGCGGCGACTTGCGCTCCGGATGCGCGGGCTAGCCGAACGTCAACCCGATCGTGACGAGACGATCATGGGGCCACCCTGGAGCGCGGCCTTCGACGCGGACGGCTCGCCCAAGAAGGCCGCAATTGGCTTCGCCAAGAAACACGGTCTCGGCCTGGAAGACCTGCGCAAGCAGAGTAGCGACAAGGGTGACTACGTGAGCGTGCGCGTTCACGAAGCCGGGGCGGCGACGAGCGAGGTGCTGGCGGGGATCCTGCCGCGCCTCTGCCAGCAAATCAGCTTCCCCAAGTCCATGCGCTGGGGTTCTGGCGAAATCGCATTCGGCAGACCGATTCATTGGATCGTCTCACTGCTCGGAGACGAGGTCGTAGGCTTCGAGTTCGCGGGTGTACGGGCTGGACGCACGACGCGGGGCCATCGCTTCCTTGCTCCCCAGAGCTTCGACCTCGACCAGGCAAGCAGCTACGAATCGGCGCTCGAGGGCGCCCACGTCATCGTGGACTTGCAGGCCCGAAAGGGTCGTATGATGCAGGGGCTGCTCATGTCGGCGAGGACCCTGGGCGGCGTCCTCGAGCCGGATCCCTTCCTGGCGGACGAATGCGTCTCTCTGGTCGAAGAGCCGTTCACCGTGCCGGGCAGCTTCGACGAATCGTTCCTCGAGCTCCCTGACTCGGTCGTCATCGCCGTGATGCGAGACCATCAGCGCTATTTTGCCGTACGCGCTTCGGAAAACGGCGCGCTTCTTCCCTCGTACCTCAACGTGGTCAATACCGCCGAAGATCCGAAGACCATCGCCAAGGGAAACGACCGCGTCCTTCGCGCACGCCTGGCGGATGGGCGCTTCTTCGTCGAGGAAGACCGCAAGGCGCCGCTCGCCGATCGGCTCGCGAAGCTCGAGTCCGTCGTGTTCCAGTCGAAGCTCGGCACGATGGGCGCAAAGGTCCGGCGCCTCCAGGCGAACGCCCGCGCGCTCGCAAACCAATGCGGCGCGGATGTTGATGCTTGCGACGAAGCGGCGCGATTGTGCAAGGCCGACCTCGAAACACTCATCGTCTACGAGTTTCCCGAGCTCCAGGGGGAGATGGGTCGCTGGTACGCCCTTCACGAAGGCATCGACCCGACCGTCGCCGACGCCATCCGCGATCACTACCGACCGCAGGGTGCAGAGGATCTGGTCCCGAACCAAGTCGTCGGCGCGGTCGTCGCGGTCGCCGATCGCATCGACACCCTGGTCGGCTGCTTCGGCATCGGTCTGATTCCGACCGGCTCAGCCGACCCGTTCGCGCTTCGCCGTGCAGCGCTCGGCATCATCCGGATCGCGCTCGAAGGGCCGATCGACGTCGATCTCCACGCGCTCATCGGGCAGGCGTACGACGCGTACACTTTCGACGCCGAGCTCGCGGCCCGCGAGGATCTTGGCGCCTCACTCGACGATTTCTTCCGAGCCCGCATTCGAGGCATGCTCAAGGACTCCTACGGCGGGGACGTCGTCGACGCCTGCCTCGGAGCTTGGGACGGCACCTCGCTTCGCGACCTACGGAGCCGAATCAAAGCGGTCTTCGAGCTCGGCGCCGAGCCCGAGTTCGAAGCCCTGGCGGTCGCGTTCAAGCGCGCGTTCAACATCACGAAGGAAAGTGCTAGGGGCCCAATCGACACGAGTCTCCTCGAAGCCGGCGCGGAGACCGCGTTGGCCGAACGCTTTGGCACCGTGCGCGATCGAATCCGTGAAGCGACTGGCGAGCGCCGCTACGCCGACGCCCTGAAGCTCGTCGCCAAGGAGCTCGGCGCACCGATCGATCGCTTCTTCGACGAGGTGTTCGTGATGGTCGACGACGCCAGTGTGCGAGACAATCGCCTTCGTTTGCTTGGCGAAATCGCGGACACGGTCAACGGTATTGCGCACTTCCACCAGCTCGGGACACAGTTGCATCGCCGTGAACCTTCTGTATCCGCTTGACGCAGAGCTGGGCTCGGACGTCCGCCCGCACCTCCTCGGAAAGAAGGCAGCCGGCCTCAACGAGATGACTGCGCTCGGAATTCCCGTGCCTCCGGGATTCACGATCACGACGGAAGTGGGCCGACTCTACCGAGAGAGCGGAGTGCTACCCGATCGGCTCCAAGCGGAAGTTCATCAGGCTCTTGGAAGCCTCGAGGAGCGCCTCAACCGGGGCTTCGGAGACGCGAAGCAACCTCTGCTCCTTTCGGTCCGCTCCGGTGCCGAAGTCTCGATGCCCGGAATGATGGACACCCTCTTGAACATCGGACTCAACGAACACACGTTGTCCGGGCTGGCTGCGCAATACGGTGACGAACGCTTCGCGCTCGATGCCTATCGCCGCCTGCTGCAGATGTACGGATCGGTCGTGCGAGGGATAGGGGCAGAACGCTTCCAGTCCTTGCTGAGCGATCTCAAGGCAGAGCTTGGGAAACCTCGCATGCTCGACTCCGAGCTTCCCGTGTCCGCGCTCGAAGGGCTGGTTGCCTCGTACCTCTCGGTGATTGAGGAAGCGTCGGGCACGCCATTTCCACGAGAGGTCCGAACGCAGCTCTGGGACGCCATCAGCGCCGTCTTCGCATCCTGGGAGAACCCGCGCGCGGTTCGATATCGGCGTATGCAAGGAATCCACGACGGGATCGGAACCGCATGCACCGTGCAAGCGATGGTCTTTGGCAACACGGGGCCGCGAAGCGGTTCCGGGGTGGCCTTCACGCGCAACCCGTCGAGCGGTGAGCGGCATCTCTACGGCGAGTTCCTGCCCAACGCCCAGGGCGAAGACGTGGTGGCGGGCATCCGAACCCCGGTTGCGCTCACCGCGGCCGCGGCGGCGCCTGGCAAAGAAGCGTCGAGCCTCGAAGTCTCGATGCCTGAAGCGTTCGAGGCGATTTCCATCTACTGCGCGTCGCTCGAGAGCCACTTTGGCGACATGCAGGACATCGAGTTCACGATTGAAGACGGCCGACCGTACTTGTTGCAAACGCGGAGCGCGAAGCGAACGGCGCACGCGGCGGTCCGAGTTGCAGTCGACATGGTGCGCGAAGGGGTGCTCAGCAAGGAGGACGCCTTGCTTCGGGTGGATGCGCGTTCGCTCGAGCAGTTGCTTCGCGCCCGGCTTCCGTCGGAAGCCGACTTGACCGCCCAGGGGATCAGGCCCCTCGCCGTCGGCCTACCGGCAAGCCCTGGGGCGGCGTCCGGCCGCATCGTTTTCGACGCCGACGAAGCCGTTCGCTGGGCTTCTGAGGGCCAGGAGGTCATCCTCATTCGGCAGGAAACCAGCGCCGACGATATCCACGGCATGAAGGCCGCCAGGGGTGTCGTCACCGCCGCAGGGGGCATGACCTCCCATGCAGCCGTCGTTGCCCGCGGGCTCGGAAAGTGCTGCGTCGTCGGCTGCGGAGGGCTTCAGATCGACTTTCGAGAGCGCACCGTACGTCTCGACGGTTCCGACTCCATAGAACCGCTGCGCGAGGGCGACCTGCTCACGCTCGATGGCTCCAACGGAAACGTTTTCGCAGGTGCGCTCGACCTGGTGGCTTCGACCACCGTCGAGGAGCTCCGGGAGCTGATGGGCTGGGCCGATCAGGTACGCCGCATGCGAATCTATGCGGAAGCCGACACGCCCCAGGCGGCGCGCGCAGCGCTGAGCTATGGTGCCGAAGGGGTCGGCCTGTGCCGAACCGAACGCATGTTCTTTGCGAAGGATAGGTTGTTCGCGATGCGATGCGCACTGCTAGCAGTCGAGGACGAGCAACGAGGCGCGTGGCTCTCGGCGCTCGAGAGCGCGCAACGGGAAGATTTCGTCGAGATCTTTCGCGCGATGCAAGGACGGCCGGTTACGATTCGATTGCTCGATAGGGCGCTCGGAGAATTCCTTCCGCACGACGAAGAAGCGTTGCAAGCGATTGCCGACGCACTCGACCTCGAGCTCGAGGAGGTCAGCAAGGCCGCCGCACGACATCGAGAGTCGAACCCGGCGTTTGGCCACCGGGGCGTTCGGGCCGGGCTCACCGTCCCCGGTCTCTACGACATGCAGCTTCGTGCGATGCTCTTCGCCGCTCGCGACTGCGTCGAGCAGGGCTTGGCCGTCGACCTCGAGATACTGATCCCGATGATCGCGTTCAGCTCCGAGGTCGAAGCGCTGCGCATCGCCCTCGACCGCGCGCACCGGCAGGTCTTCGCAGGGCCGGCGGACGGATTCCGTTGCCGGATCGGAGCGATGATCGAGCTGCCACGCGCATGCCTGATCGCCGGGGAGCTCGCACAGCATGTGCAGTTCTTCTCCTTCGGCGGGAACGACCTGACGCAGACAGCCCTTGGCGTCAGCCGCGACGATGCCAGCCGATTCCTGCCCTCCTACCGAAATGAGCTTGGCCTGCTCGCTGGGGACCCATTTACCCACCTCGACGAACGGGTCGCCGAGCTCATTCGCATTGCGCTCGAGCGCGGCAAGGCCGTCCGGCAGGACCTCCGTGCCGGTCTCTGCGGGGACCAGGGCGGCAGCCCCGCCTCGATCGAAATCTGCGAAAAGCTAGGGCTGGACTTCGTCTCGGCACCGCTTTCCCAGCTTCCTGGCGCCCGTCTGGCCGCCGCACAGGCTCGTCTGCGCTAGAAATTCGGGCGAACCTGCCGTTTCATGCCCCTGAGGGCTTGATGCGGAGCCCGCGGCGTGTTGGAATGAGCATTGCTGGAATATTGCGGCATAACTGTATGGGCAATAGCACGAGAACCATAGCTGGCCCGGTCGGGGACCTGAGCTCTACGGGCCCCACGCGGGTAGCCGAGGGGCTCCTCGGTCAGACGATTGACCAGCGCTACCTCGTCGAGTCTCTGCTCGGCGAGGGCGGCATGGGCCTGGTGTACAGAGTCACCCATACGCGCCTCAACAAGCCGCTCGCGATGAAGGTTCTTCGGCGAGAGAACACGCGGGACCCGGAGGTCTTGGCGAGGTTTCGGCGCGAAGCCGAGAGCGCATCGAACATCGGTAACCAGCACATCATCGACATCAGCGACTTCGGTGAGCTGAGCGACGGTTCGACTTACTTCATCATGGAATGCCTCGAAGGGCTCGACCTCATCGACGCCATCGATAGCGTGGGCCGCATGCCCGAGGAGCGCGCTCTCCACATCGCTATCCAGGTCTGTCGCGCGCTCGGCGCCGCGCACGATGCCGGGATCACACATCGCGACCTCAAACCCGAAAACGTCTTCCTCATTCGACGCAACGAGGTCGAAGACTTCGTCAAGGTCCTCGACTTCGGTATCGCGAAAGTCGGCAACGATCCGAATCGGCTCACGCGCGCGGGCGAGGTGCTCGGCACGCCTCACTACATGTCGCCCGAACAGTGCGAAGGCAAGGGGGTCGACCATCGAACCGACATCTACGCGCTCGGTGTCCTGATCTACGAAATGGTCACCGGTCACGTTCCACACGACGCGGACACGATGATGGGCATCCTCACCAAGCACATGTACGAGGAACCGATTCCCCCAAGCGTGCGCGTACCGCACGTCTCCGAAGAGCTGGAGATGCTGGTCATGCGCTGCCTAGAGAAGCGGCCCGAACGTCGCTACCAGACGATGCACGAGGTTTTAGGGGAGCTGGAGCGCGTAAAATCGGGCCTCCGACCCGTTGGGCCCGATACATGGACGATTCCGCCGACCAGGCCGCCTCGGCCGTGGCGCCATGCCGCGCCACCGATCTATCTTGGAGGCCTAGCGCTCGCGCTGGCGGTGCTCATTGCAACAATAGCCATGGGCACATTCAAGAAGCCAGAATCGGAGACCGCAGAAGTGGAGCAGCTACAAGCCCCCCCGGCTTCGGAGGTGCCGGACCTGAGGGCAACGCGCCCAGCTCCGCTGCTGCCGCCCCCCGCTCTCTCTCCTCTCATGGGGGAAGACGCGACGGTGGTGGAATCGAGCGGACCGAGAGAACTTGCATCGGCGCCGAGCACGCCCAAGGGGCGAGCCAAGGAGGCCGGGAGCAAGCAGGTCCGCCGTAAGCCTCGACGCCGGCCCAAGGCAGAGCCCGAGCGCGATCGTTCCATCCTCGATCCATGGGACTGAGGGCGCCGCTGCCAGTTGCTCCTTCGAGAGCGAACGGCTAGGGTGCCGCCCCATGAGGTCGCGATTCGGCCCGCAGGGCACTGTGATCCTCGCTGCCCTCGGGTTCTTGCTTATCTTCGGAATGGTCTCGACCGGCTGCGACAACAGGAGCGGTGAGTCGCTGCCACCGGGCCTGATGTCGTTCCCGATCGCGATTGAGCTCTCCGTCGACGAAGATGCCGAGGGAAAGCCGAAGTACGTCTACGTCACGAGCTCGAACTTTGGCCTCCAGTACAACTCGGGCAACGTGCAGTCCTACGATATCGACAAGATGCTCGAGGGGATCGCGCTAGGCTGCGTCGGTCCAGGCGTGCTGAGCAGCTGCGTGAATGCGGACCCCCCGGTCGACCTCGAGGACCCCAGCTGCGCCTGTGACCCGCTGAGCGACGATGCATGCGAGGCGACCGGCGCCGGGGTGCTCCCGGAGTGCCTCGACCCCAACTTCATCGGCAACGTCAACGATGAAAGCTGCGTCTGCAACCCGGTCTTCGACGCCGCGCAGGACTGCGTCCTCGTCCCCCCGGACCGATGCTCCGTCGTTCCTACCAGTCTCCGTTTCCGCGACACGGGGGCGGCTCTGAGGCTCATCCGCGTCGAGGGACTGATTCGCGGTGAAGTGTCGATCGGGTCGTTCTCGGACGGGATGGGTGTCGCGACCGACGGCCGCCGCATTTACGTGCCGGTCCGGAGCGACGCGAATCTGACCTTCATCGACGTCGATGAAGAGGGGCGGCTCAGTTGCGGCGGCGAGTTCGGCCAGCTGCATACCTGCACCAGCGCCTACCGATCGGGCAGCGCCGAGCTGGTGAACCCGGCCGTTCCCCTCGACCTTCCCCCGGACCCTGTCGATGTGTACGTCGGCGACCTGGCAGCGGATTTCGCCCCGCCTGATGCGCAAGACGATCCCGCCTTTCGTGGCGACTACATCCTGATGGCGCACCGCGAGGGCTTTGCGAGCATGTTCTTCGACCAGTTTCGCCCTGGCGGGCCCGAACCCCAGAAACGGCCCCGCCTCGCAGCGACGATCGATCGACTGGCGCCCGAGCAAGTGACGATCACCTATGAGCCAGGCGCGAAGCGCGCTTGGATTCCCAGCGCCGAAGTCGCAGCCATCGTCCGCCTCGGCATCGGGATCGACGGGGACCCGACCCAAAGCTACCTCTTCGACGGCGGCCCCCTCATCGTGTCTGGTCTCGACACGGGGAGAAGTAATCGGGACATCCGCTTCGATCCACGCCCAGGGCGAAACCTCGCCTACATCGTGTCGCTCTCGCCCCAGGCTCTGATCGTCGCCCGCAGCGATGTCGCCGGAGGCAACCTCAACATGGTCGCCCAGATTCCGAGCTGCCAAGATCCCTCTCGCGTGCAAATCGCCGAAGTCCCAGCTCGCGGAGGCACCGTCGTCCTCGCGTTCGTGAGCTGTTTCCTCGCGCGGAACATCCAGGTCATCGACACCGACAATTTTCAGGGGATTACGCTCTTGACCAATATCAGCGGCGCATTCGAGTTCGTCGTCGATGTCCCGCGGCGTCTCATGTACATCGCCGACTTCAACACCTCGGTGCTTCGGGTCGCCGACCTGCAGCCGATCGTCGACTGCCTCGAGTCAGAGATCGGAACCGATGCTGCAGAGTGCGCGCCGATCCTCCTTGGTCTGGTCGGCCTGCCGCAACCCGTTTCGGAGCTGCCCCGATGAGGCGTTTCCCTGTAGTGGCCTTCGCCGCCTGCGCGCTCGTCCTCTGCTCGTGCAGGAGCAACGCCAACAACGTCGTGCTCGCGTCCTTGAATCGATCCGCCAAGATTCAGCTCCTCTGCGCGGACGTCGAGCTGCTCAGCGGCAACCGCTTCATCGTGAAGAGCCTCTTGCCGCCCTTGATCTGCACACCCGACTTCACCTTTGACCCAGCCGTTGAAGCGCAGTTTCTCGGTGCGGTGACCCAGATCCAATCCGGAGAGGTCGCGGTCGTCAACTTCACCCGAAACGCGATCATCAACACCAACCAGACGATCCCCGGCGTGACGGCGGTCACGGTTGGTGAGCAGCCGACGGGCCTCCAAATCTCGCCTTTCGACTCGACCTATGCCTACGTGACCAGTTTTAGTGCGAAGAGTCTGGAAGCGATCGAATCGGTCGAGCTCCTCGAGGGCGAGACCACGGGCGAGCCCCCGCCCCAAGGGCAGGCTGATCCGAGGACGGTGCGCTTCGAGGAGGGGCCGACAGACCTCGCACTGCACGAAAAGGCGAGAACCACGCTAACGAAGAACGAGGCCGGCGAGATCACCGGGGCGACGCCCGAGGTCGAGTATCGCTACCTGTACGCAGCGCTCCCCGAGCTCGGCAAGGTTGCGCAGATCGAGGTGAACGCCGCCAATGGCGAGCTCGGCCAGCCAGTCCTCTTGGATCTCGGGAGCTACAACTGCCCCCTCGACCTCGTCGACCCACCGGATTCGGACACAAGCGACTACCATCGGATCTGCCCGAAGGAGGACGACAACGGGGAGCAAAGCCCAGCGACTCGCGTGATCAAGACCGTCACCACGACCGAACGCTGCGCCGAGGGTGGCTCCGCGGGGCCGCGGCCCGTATCGCTAACCATCGACTTCGGCCGCGAGCAGGGAGTGGGGGCGGTGATGGAGCCGGGCCAGAGCGAGGACACACTCGGCAGCGGGACGGACGAGGACGACGTCTTGCTGGTCGCGGATGCGAATCAGCCGGTGATCCATCGCTTCAAGTTGGGCCCAGATGGCGCCACGCTGCCGTTGGACCCGATCGTCACAGGGGCGCCGACGAACGAGATAGACGTGACGCCCCTGGTGCCGGCCAGCTCCGACCCGGACGATCGGGCCGCAGTCGAGCGTTATCTATACGCGGTCAGCGCCCGCGACAGTAGCCTCCTCGTGGTCGACTATCGCGAGGAGATCGATGGCGCGTCGAACCCGACATTCGGTGCCGTGCTTCCTGTCCTCTCTGGCATCTCCGCACGAGCAAACGAAGAAAACGTCGAATCGCGCGATCGCGTGCGCTTCGGGTTCGCCAACGTGCGTGCGATCGAAGTCGTCTCGCCCGGCTATCAGCTCGAAGACCCGGATGGCGATCCAAACACCGCCGATGTCTTGCAGGTGCCCGCTGACGACATCTGCGACCCGACCGACGAGACCGCCTTCTCCTTGGGAACGAACGCCAGAAACATGCGCGGCGTCTTCCTCGCCGTGAGCCTCTCGAACGGCTTGATGTACTTCCTCGACATCTACGATCTGAACGCCCCATGCCGCGGCGGAGGGGGCAATCTCGCTTGCACGACGCGCGAAGCGGGCACCGACCGTTTTGCGAGCATCCGACGGCATCGGCGACGGATCGACTTCACACCCGTCACGTTCATCTCGATCGACGGCAGCCCATCATTTCAGTTCAACGCAGCGCCCGGTCGGCTCGACGAGATGACCGGCCGCGCGAACGGCTCGGACGGCCCGGGGCTCGAGCTCGTTGCCTGTCCACCTTCGAGATTGGACGCGACCAACTCGTTCATCATCTCCCCGATGAATCCGGTGTTCGGCGAGCAGCCGGTCGGCGCCGAGCTCGATGGACTGATCTGCGCGTCGTCACAGGTCTGGAGCAGCTTCACACAGCGCTGGGAGGCGCGGTGGGAAGGCTTGATCCCACAGTCCGAGGGCGGTCTCGGACTCTTTGCCGATCTGTCATTGCCCCTAGATGGAGGCTCCGCGGGCGAGGTCTTGCCGGGCAACTGGTTTCAGGGTGGAGATGTGCCGTTCTGCGAAATCGGGGTCCTCGGGACGCAACCGGCAGATGCAGCTCTCATCGGACCATACCCCGGAGACCGTCTCCTCATCACCGGCGACTTGCCACCGAGCACTCGCGACGAGCCTAATTGCGAAAAGTTCAGGGAGCTGAGGGACAACATCGACAACGATCCGGTCTGGTTCCCCATCCTGCGAGCGTTCAACAATCAGCTCGAGATCGGCGAGTCCGAGAACAGCGGGTACACGCTCGCCGAGGTCCGGAGCTGCTTCCCTCAGTTCACCGAGTATCAGATTCACACACAAGACGCATACGCCGTGACCGGGACGCAAACCGGCTTCATTCACCGGGTCATTCCCGACCCTGCCGCGGACAGCGACGAGTGCATCCTCGATCCGAATCGACCAGTCGATCTCCCAACCGAGGCCGACCCGTTCGTCGATGTGGACACCTACCTCACCGGGCGCGCGTTTGAAGGCACACAGTTCATCAATCCGCTGGTGAGCTTCAAAATCAGCCTGTTTCCCGAGGATGCCACCGTCACCGATACCACGATCGCCCTGCTGAATTTCAACATCAGCAATCAATTCAGAGACCTCGTCCTCGCCAACGCTGCGGCCGTTCGTTCGCTCCCCTCGTCCATGCTGTTCTTTCCAGAGCAAGATCAACTCTTCTTCGTGGACCTCGAAGCGGGGGTCAGTCGCATCCAGTTCTCTCCGCTTAACTTCGCCCAGACTCTCGACTAAACCGGGTTCATGACGGTGCGGGGCACGGCGCGAAAGAAGGACCACAGCCCGGTCATGCGCCAGTTCCTGCGCGCAAAGGGGCAGCATCCTGACGCCATCATCTTCTTCCGGCTCGGAGACTTCTACGAGATGTTCTACGAGGACGCGGTCCGCGCGGCAGCCATCCTCGACATTGCGCTGACCTCCCGAGGGACCGACCCCGAAGGCAACAAGATCCCCATGGCCGGCGTGCCGCACCACGCGGCGCCCACATACCTGGCGGGGCTGCTGCGCCACGGGGAAAAGGTCGCGATCTGTGAACAGATGGCCGATGCGTCGAGTGTCCGAGGGGTCGTGCCGCGCGAAGTCGTGCGGGTGGTCACACCAGGGCTTTGTCTCGAGCCCGACGCCCTCGATGCGCGCTCGGAAAACTTCCTGGTGGCGGCGACGCGAGATGGCGGCGTAGCGGCCCTCGAGCTGTCGACCGGCACGCTGCGGGCCTGCGTGGTCGAGCTCGGGCCGCTCTGGGTCGGTGAGCTCGTCCGCCTCGACCCCGCCGAAGTGTTGCTCGAGTCGGGCGCTCCCGAGCTCGAAGCGCTCTGCACGCAAAGCCTCCCCAAGGCTGCGCTGCGGGCGGTCGAGCTCACTGCGGACGCCGAATGCCTGGACGAGCTCCTCAGCGCGGAGCAGGCGGCCGAGCTCTCGACCGAAGCGCCTGCGGCCCGGGCGGCGTCGCTGGTGCTCGGCTACGCGAGAAAGCACCAGGCCGATTGTCAGATACACACGGCCATCTTGTACGCGGCGGGCGACCGGCTCGTGCTCGACGATGCGGCGGTGCGGAATCTCGAGCTCGTCCGTACCCTGGACGGCGAGCGTCGCGGCTCGCTTCTGCATCTGCTCGACGAAACCAAGACGCCCATGGGCGCCCGGGCGCTCCGGTCGCGCTTGCTCGAACCGCTGACCGACATCGAGCGCATTCGGAGGCGACACGACGCCGTGGAGCTCTTCTTCACCAACGCGCGGTCCCGGGATCAGGCCAGGGCTCGACTGAGCGAAATCGGCGACCTCGAACGCCTGGCGGTCCGCGCTGCGGTCGGCTTGGCCACCCCAAGGGACCTTGGCGTCATTCGCAATAGCCTCGCCAGCGCCGAGGCGCTTCATCGAGATCTCTCGACGCGCCCTGGCAGCGCGCTCGATGATTCGATGGCATCGCTCGAGGGCGTTGACCTCTGCGCCGACATCCTCATCACGCTTCGAGCGGCGCTCGTCGACGAGCCTCCGACGATCGACAGGCAGGGCGGGATCTTTGCCGACGGTCACCTCGCCGATCTCGACGAGCTTCGAACGCTCTCGACGACTGCCAAAGACATCGTGCTCGACCTCGAGCGCCGCGAGCGCAAACGCACCGGCATCGCTTCGCTCAAGGTCAAGTACACGAGGGTCTTTGGCTACTACATCGAAATCACGAAGTCCAAGCTCGACGCCGTCCCGAACGAATACGTGCGCAAGCAAACCATCGCCAGCGGCGAACGTTTCATCACCGCCGAGCTCGCAGAGCTTCAAGACCGCATTCTGCATGCCGATGAACGTTCCCGCGCGCTCGAGGCGGCGGCGTTCATCGATCTGCGGAAATCGATCGGTGATCAGGCACCGCGGCTTCATCGGCTCGCTCGGGTCATCGCTTCCATCGATACCAGTGCAGCGCTCGCGGCGGTCGCCCATCGTCGCGGCTATGTCCGCCCAGAGATCGACGCCAGCAACGAGCTCTTTCTCGAAGACAGCCGCCACCCGACCGTCGAGTGCTACGCTGCCAAGGACGGCTTCGTGCCGAACACGATCGAGCTGAGCCCGAACGGCACCCGCTTCATGCTCCTGACCGGGCCGAACATGTCCGGGAAGTCGACGGCCATGCGCCAGGCCGCGCTGGCGATCATCATGGCCCAGGCGGGCGGGTTCGTCGCGGCCAAGAGCGCTCGGATCGGCATCGTCGATCGGGTCTACACCCGGGTGGGAGCCAGCGATCAGCTTGCCCGGGGTCAGAGCACCTTCATGGTCGAAATGATGGAGGCGTCCGCCATTCTTCGCGGCGCGACCGAGCGATCGTTCGTGATTCTCGACGAGATCGGACGCGGCACGAGCACGTACGATGGGCTTGCCATCGCCTGGGCGGTGGCAGAGCATCTTCACGACGCGACGCGCTGCCGGGCGATCTTCGCCACGCACTATCACGAGCTCTGCGAGCTTGCCGATCGCCTCGACAATGCCGCCAACTACAACGTTGCGGCAAAAGAGCACGATGACACCATGGTTCTGCTTCATCAGCTCGTGCCGGGCGGCTCGAATCGAAGTTATGGCCTGGCTGTTGCTAGGCTCGCGGGTGTGCCTCCCGTGGTGCTCGCGCGCGCGAAAGCCAAGTTGAAGGAGCTCGAGGCGCGCGCGGAGGCGACGGGCGTGCCCCAGATGCCCTTGTTCGAAGCCGCGCCGCCGCCTCGCTCCGAGGTGAACGCCACGCTCGAGGCGCTCGACATCGAACGCATGACCCCGGTCGACGCGCTCGTGACCTTGGCTCGGCTGCGCGACCTGGCGCGCCGAGACGAGGAGTAGCGAAGCTCCGCAAACGGTATACGTTCGCTGAAGGGACTGTTACCATCGGCGCCATGGATGATCGTCTCGTCCGGATCACCGCAGCGCTCGAGGAAGCGGACCGGCAAATCGTGAGCGCGCTCAACGCGCGAGCGCGAGCGATTCACGAGTACAACGCGCTTCGAGAGGACGGGGGCGAGGAGCCGCTTCGCCTCCCCAAGAAGGCCGCGATCATCGAAGCCGCACGCGCGATGGCCAAGGAGTTCCCTGAGGCCAGCATCGAGCCGGTGTTTCGAGAAGTCCTGTCCGCGTGCACCGAGCTGGTCACCCCCGATGTGGTTGCGTACTTCGGCACGCCAGGTGACCTGGCGCATGCGGCGGCGCGAGACTATTTCGGTCACGCTCCAAGCTTTCGCCCAACCGAATCGGTCTCCGCGGTTCTAGAGGCCGTGCTCCACGGCCATGCGACCTTTGGCGTGGTCCCACTCGAGACATCGACCGACGGTGCGATCACCGCAACGCTCAAGGGCTTGGTCGACACCGACGCGAAGCTTTGCGCCGAGCGCGTTGCGCCGCTCCGCTACCAACTGCTCTCCCAGTCCGGAGACCCAGCCGACGTGATCAAAATCTATGGCTCAGCGCAGGCGATTGCAGCTTGCGAACGGCAGCTGCGCTCACGCTACCCGGACTCGATTCTCGTTGACGTGCAATCTGGCGAAGCCGCCGCCTTGTTCGCCAGCGGCGACCAAGAGTCGGCGGCGCTCGGCTCTGCACTGCTCAAAGAGCTCCACGGCCTCGAGCTCATCGAAGACCGGCTCGAAGACGACTCGAACGTGATCACCCGCTTTGGGATCGTAGGCAACCGCCTCCCGTCGCGGACCGGCAAGGACCGCACTTTTTTGGCGGTGGCTCCTGGCGACGAGCCGGGCGCGCTCCATCGAGCGCTCAAGCCCTTGGCCGACCGGGAGATCAACCTCACGCGAATCGAGTCGCGTGCCTCGACCGGGACCCAATGGCGCCACGTCTTCTTCCTCGAAATGGACGGTCACATCACCGACCGCGCCATCCTGACGGCCGTCGAGGAGCTGCGCCGCATCGCCCGTTATGCCAAGGTCATCGGAAGCTATCCCCGGCTGAGCTGACAGACCCCCATGAGCGACCTCGCGGCACCTCACATCCTCGCGCTGACGGCGTACGAGCCCGGCAAACCAGAAGACGAGCTCCGACGCGAGCTCGGCATCGAAGACGTGGTGAAGCTCGCCTCGAACGAGAACCCGTACGGCCCTTCGCCAATGGCGATCGAAGCCTTGTCGGCAGCTGCCCTTCGCTTGGAGCGCTATCCCGATCCGCGGGGACACGACCTGCGCGAAGCGCTTGCCGCCCACCACGGTGTACTGCCCGGGCAGCTCTGCCTAGGCAACGGCTCGAACGAGCTCATCGATTTGATCTGTCGCGTGTTTGCAAGCCGCGGTGAGCACGTGGTCTTCGGCCACCCGTCGTTCCCTTGTTACCGAATCGCTTCGGTCGCGCAGGAGCTGCGCTTCACGCCCGTCCCACTTCGCGACGACCTAGACTGGAACGTAGACGACCTGCTCGCGGCGGTGACGCCCGAAACGAAGCTTCTCTTCGTCTCCAACCCCAATAACCCGACCGGCAGCTACATCGCCAAAGGCGAGCTCGAGCGCCTTCTGCGCTTGCTTCCCGAGCGCGTGCTCGCGGTGGTCGACGAAGCCTACGTCGAGTACGCCGATGCCGAGGATTTCATCCCCGCCATCGACCTTCGCCAGACGCGGGAGCGGCTGACGATTCTGCGAACCTTCTCCAAGGCATACGGGCTTGCCGCGCTCCGGGTCGGCTACGCGATCGGAACCAGCGAGCTCGTCGCCGACCTCAACCGATTGCGCGCGCCGTTCAACGTCGGAACTTTAGGACAGGTCGCCGCCAAGGCCGCGCTCGGGGATCAGGTGCATCTGCGCGTAGGCGTCGAAGCGACGCTTCGGGAACGCGGCAAGCTGAACGAGGCGCTCGAGGGAGCAGGCCTGCGTGTAGCGCCGAGCCAGGCCAACTTCGTTCTGGTCGAGCTCGAGAAGCCGGGGAGGGCGGTCTACGAAGACCTGCTCCGCGAAGGAGTCATCGTGCGCCCGATGCAGGCGCCTCTTCAATCATGGATCCGGGTCACGGTGGGAAAGCCCGAGGAGAACGAGCGCTTTCTCCAATCGCTTCGCCGCGTGCTAGGGGACTCAGGTGTCTAGCGGAATCAAGAAGCGATACCGCGTCCGCCGTTCCGGAGCGCTCCGCGGCAGCGTGCGGGTGCCCGGCGACAAATCGATCGGCCACCGGAGCCTGATCTTCGGAGCCCTCGGCCGCGGCCCATCAAGGATTACCGGTCTATCCGAAGGCTTGGACAATGCGGCAACGCGCCAAGCGTTTCGCGCGATGGGCGTCGCCGTGGAGAGCACGGACCAAGCCACCACGGTCCACGGCGTCGGCCTCCACGGCCTCAGAATGCCGGGTGACGTGATCGACTGCGGCAACTCCGGCACCACGATGCGACTGCTCGCAGGCTTGCTCAGCGGCCAGCGCTTCGGCACCCGCATGGTCGGTGACGAGTCGCTCACACGTCGCCCGATGGGTCGCGTCATCAAGCCTTTGCGGGCGCGGGGCGCCCACATCGCGGGAACCGCAGGCGCCAAACCCGACGAGCTCTATCCACCGATTTCCATCGCGCCCCTGGTCGAGGGTGAGACCCTCAAAGGCATCGAGTACGCGATGCCGATCGCGAGCGCCCAGGTGAAGAGTGCCCTCCTGCTGAGCGGCCTCTACGCAGGCGCTCCGACCGCCATCGAGGAGCCCGTGCTCTCCCGCGACCATACCGAGCGAATGATGCTTGCGCTCGGCGTCCCGCTCCAAACCGCCGGCGCGTCCGTCGTTCTCGACCCAAATCTCGATTGGGCCGGAGGTTGGGATCCCTTCGACTGGCATGTGCCTGGCGATCCATCGAGCGCCGCGTTTCCCTTGGTCGCCGCCGCAATGGTCCCGGGAAGCCGGGTCAGCGTGGCCGACGTCTGCGTGAACCCGACCCGCACGGGACTCTTCGATTGGCTGCGTTTGCTCGGCTCGAGCGTCTCTCGTCGCCCGAGCGGACACGGCGCGGGCGACGAGCCGATGGCCGAAATCAGCGTCGCCCACAGCGCGATTCGAGGCTCCGTCGCCGGCGGCGAGCTCCTGGTCCGAATGATCGACGAGGTCCCTGCGGTCTGCGCCTTGGCCGCGATATCCAAAGGTCAAACCGAGATCCGAGACGCGAGCGAGCTTCGGGTCAAGGAGAGCGACCGCATCGCCACGATGGCCCAGGTCCTCCGGGCCTTCGGTGTGCCGTGCGAAGAGCTGCCCGACGGCCTGATCATCACCGGCGGGGCCGCGCTCCACGGCGCCCAGATCGAAAGCCGGGGCGACCACCGAATCGCGATGTCCGCCGCTTTGCTAGGACTTCTGGCAGAAGGCGAGTCGCTGATCGAAGGGGCCGAGGCGGTGGACACGAGCTTCCCGGGCTTCGTGCCGTTGATGCGGTCCCTGGGAGCAGACATCACGGAGGAAACCAGATGAATCGACCACGCCCCGTCATCGCGATCGACGGTCCGGCCGGTGTCGGCAAGAGCACCACGGCGCGAGTTCTCGCCCGGCGCCTTGGCTACACACTGGTCGATACCGGGGCCCTCTATCGCGGGGTAGCCCTTGCGGCCCGCGATCGCGGCGTTGCCTGGGATGACGAAGCGGGCGTCGGCGCGGTCGCTGCCGAGGCAGAGCTTGGCTTCGCCTCGCAAGACGATGGAACAACTCGGCTTTTACTGGATGGAGAAGACCGGGCCGACGAGATTCGGACCCCCGAAATGTCCGCCGGCGCAAGCCAGGTGAGCGCGTATCCGGGGGTCCGCCGCGCGCTTCTCGAGATGCAGCGCGATCTCGGCCGCGAAGGCGGAGTGGTGCTCGAAGGCCGCGACATCGGGACCATCGTCTTTCCCGACGCCGAGGTGAAGCTCTTCTTGACCGCCTCCGCAGAAGAACGGGCCCGCCGCCGGGTGCAGGACCTGCGAAACCGAGGCTCACGGGCGGATTACGACGAGGTGCTCGCCAAGATCCGCTCCCGCGACGAGGCCGACTCGACCCGCGCCATCGCCCCACTGCGCCCCGCAGAGGACGCGGTCATCCTCGACAGCACCAGCCTCGACCTCGAAGCGGTGGTCCAACACGTGCTCGAGCTGGTCCAGTCCTGCAATTGACACCCCCAAAGTCCCCTGCTACCCAGGCACTCCCCTGCATTCCGGGGGTCTTCGGAAGCACGGCCAGCTGTGCCGCGCTCCGTCGAACGCACCGGAAGCAGCGAATAATACATGACCGAAACCACACAAGTTCAAAACGAATCCCCCAACCCTGAGAGCTTCGCGGCTCTTTTCGAAGCCTCGGCCACGCGAACAGACGCATTGCGCGAAGGCGACATCGTCGCTGGGACGATCCTGAAAGTCGGCAAAGACTCGGTCGTCGTCGACATCGGATACAAGTCCGAAGGCGTCATCTCGCTCCACGAGTTCATCAACTCAGAAGGCAACATCTCGGCGACCGCCGGCGATGCCGTCGACGTGCTGATCGAATCCAAGGAGAACGAGGACGGCCTCGTCATGCTCTCCAAGGAGAAAGCAGACAAGCTCAAAGTCTGGGACGAAATCAGCGCCGCATGCGAGCGAGACGAGCTCATCGAAGGCACCATCACCCAACGTGTGAAGGGTGGGCTCGCCGTGACCATCCGCGGCGGCGTGAAGGCCTTCCTTCCGGGCTCTCAGGTTGACCTCCGGCCGGTCCGTAACTTGGATCGCCTCCTCGGCCAGACCTTCCAGTTCAAGGTCATCAAGTTCAACAAGAAGCGCGGCAATATCGTGCTCTCACGACGCGTGCTTCTCGAGAAGGAGCGCGACCGCCTCAAGGAAGCCACCCTCGAGAACCTGCAAGAAGATCAAATCGTCACCGGCACGATCAAGAACATCACCGAGTACGGTGCGTTCGTGGATCTCGGCGGCATCGACGGGCTTCTTCACATCACCGACATGAGCTGGGGCAGGGTCAATCACCCGTCCGAGGTCTTCGAGGTCGGCGACGAGGTCACCGTCAAGGTGCTGAAGTACAACGCCGACACCGAGCGCGTGTCCCTGGGTCTCAAGCAGACCATGGAAGACCCGTGGAACGTGGCGACCGATCACTACGTGGCCGGCAAGAAGGTCAAGGGCAAGGTCGTGTCGCTCACCGACTACGGCGCCTTCATCGAGCTCGAGCAGGGTGTCGAGGGCCTGATCCACGTCAGCGAGATGACCTGGGCCAAGCCGAAGCATCCATCGAAGGTGCTCGAGGTAGGGCAAGAAGTCGAATGCGTCGTTCTCGACCTCGACGCGCAGAACAAGCGGATCAGCTTGGGCCTCAAGCAGCTCGAGCCCGACCCTTGGACGGTGTTCACGCAGAAATACAACCCAGGCGACATCATCCAGGGCCGCGTGCGCTCCATCACCGATTATGGTGTCTTCGTCGGTATCGAGGATGGCGTCGATGGCATGGTCCACAAATCCGACCTCAGCTGGACCCAGCGCATCAACAACCCAGCCGACATCTACCGCAAGGGCGATGAGGTCGAGGCGATCATCCTTTCGATCAACCACGACGACCGCAAGGTCAGCCTGGGCATCAAGCAGCTCTACGAAGACCCCTGGAGCTTCGTGCCGGAGCGGTACCCCGAAGGCACCGTCATCGAGGTGCGTTCCACGGGCGCCGACGAGTACGGCATTCACGTCGAGCTCGAGCGCGGCGTCGAGGGTGTGATTCCCCGCGGCGAGATCAGCGCTGACCTCAGCCAGGAGCCGACCGAGATCGTCAAGACCGGGGACATCGTGAAGGCCCAGGTCATTCGTCTCGACGACGAGGAACGCACCATCACCCTCTCGCTCCGGGCCGCGGAAGGCCAGGACGTGAACCAGGTCGCACGCCCGGAAGAGGCGCAAAAGCGAGTCGCGCCCCGCAAGATCGGCCCGAGCCTTGGCGGCGCCCAGGCCACCCTCGGCGATGCGCTGAAGGACAAGCTTGGAGCCTTCGCCATCAAGGCCACCCCGGCTGAGGACGCCGAAGAGGCCTCCGCAGAAGAGACGGCGGAAGAAGAGACGAGCGACTAGGGCGCTTGGCCCCAGGGCCAAGCGGACAGACGCGGGCCCGCTGCTCGTTGATGAGCCGGACCCGAAGTCGTGAAGCCGAACGCGCTGGTGCTGGCGCCGATCTTGGGCGGGGTGTTGGGTTGGGCGCGTTGTTTGGTCTAGTTACATCGCCTGAGCCGAGCCGTTCGACGCAGCCCCGCGTCGTGGCTTCTTCCGCGCCCCGATCGCTACCGTACGCTAACCACAACAGCAGTAATGTTGTCCCGCCCGCCGCGTGAGTTCGCGACGTGGACGAATCGTTCGGCTGCGCCCTTGGGACCCATGTCGATCACGTCCGGGATCTCGCCTTCTTGCAGGTATCCGTGGAGCCCGTCGGAGCAGAGAAGATAGGCGTCGGCGGGCAGCACCTCGAAGAAACCGGTATCGACCTGAACGTATTCACGACTTCCTACCGCGCGGGTGATCACATTGCGGTGCGGCGATCGAGCGGCTTCGGCTTCGGTGATGATGCCCTGTTTCAACTGCCAGGCGACGAGAGTGTGGTCTTCGGTGAGCGGCTGGGCGGTGCGATCGCGAATCAAATAGATGCGACTGTCACCGACCTGCGCGGTGATGCCGTAGTCACCACACATCGCGAGCACCGACAGGGTGGTGCCCATGCCTTGCTGTTCGGGAGCATGCTGGGCCAGACCAAAGACCATGTAGGTCGCTGCCTGCACGGCGCTTTCGACAATCCGGATCGCTCGGCGGAGCGACTCCTCGCTCGTGTCACCCTGAGCGACGCGATCGAGCGCGTCATGGCCTCTGCGGACCATGCCATACACCGTGTCGACGGCTTCCTGGCTCGCGATCTCGCCAGCCGCGTGACCGCCCATCCCGTCCGCGACGACGTACAAGCCAAGCTCGTCATCCACCATGAACGCGTCCTCGTTCAATTTTCGGCGCTGTCCGACGTCGGTCAGTCCCGCACTGTGATATTGCAACCCATCCCCGTTCGTCAGTGGCGGCCCAAAACTGGCGCGCGCGCCCTCAGGTTAGCGAAAAACGGCTGCCTCCACCAAGAAGAGGTTGAAATCGAGCACTGCAAGCCAGAGCAGCGCTGACAAGCAAGTGCCGGCTGCTAAGCTCCGGCCGCATGAACCAGCTCGAACCGACTGAAGACCTGGAATCTGCCTGGAGAGCGCTCCTTGGGCGGCGGAGCCAGTTAGGTTCCGACCGAACGCTCGTCGAGCTGGCACTGGGCTTGATTCGGGAAATGGGCAATGGGGTCGCCCAGCGCGATCTCCTCCGGGAGCTGGTCGACGCTTGGACAGGGGACTGGCGCCTGACGCTGGGAGCGACGTCGCTTCTGATCGAGCAGGCCGGCCGGCGCGGCATGGACGAGCCCCCGCTCAGCGAAGACGGACCGGCTGCCTGGGCCGCGAGCGCATTGACGCGATGCTTGGAAGCACTCGATGAGCCAGATCGCAACGACCCCGAGGTCGCCGGCAACCTGCACGCGATGCTAGGCAACGCGCTCCGACTCTGCGGCCCGGGCCGGGATGCCGAAGCGCAGGAAGCGTTCACGCGCGCGATCGAGCTCGACCCCGAGCGCGGCGAGTGGTGGTACGACGCAGGCCTGCTCGACAAGTGGCGCGGTAGGTTCGACGAGGGCTACGCCGCAAACGAGCAAGCCAAGATGCGTCTGGGGCCTCAGCGGCCCGTGCTCTGGAATCTCGCGATCTGTGCGACCGCTCTCGGCAAGGGCGAAGAGGCCGTCGAAACCTGGGAAGAGATCGGCATCCCCGCGCGACTCGATCGGTCGCGCGGCATGCCCTACGTCGCCGACCTCCCGCCGATGCTGCTCCGCGTGCTTTCGCGCAGGCCTTCAACCGACGCCACCTCCCAGCTCCCCGACAACGCAGTGGGCTTCGAGCTGGTCTGGATCGCGCCCCTCAGCCCGTGCCATGGCGTCGTGCAATCGCCCACATTCCGCGACGCGCCCATCGACTACGGCGATTTGGTGCTTTGGGACGGGGCGCCGGTCGCCGCCCACAGGACTTCGGCCGAAGAAGCCATCCCGGTCTTCCCATTGCTGGAGATTCTGCGCCCAGGCAACGAGCGCCGATGGCCCTTCGTCGCCCTCGAGCGAGGGGCGGGCGCCGTTCAGAGCCTCGAGGAAGCGCTACCCGAGGGCGTACGCGTGTTCATTCAGCAGGAACGGCTTGAGCATCATTGCGCGGCCTGCGAGACCGGAGAGCCGCATGTGCACGGGGAGGCAGCTGCGGGAGCTGGAGGGGCAGGGTCAGCGCCGTTGTCGCTGGTTCGGGGGAAGCTGATCGTTCCCTTTGCGTCGAACCTTTCGGAGTTTCGAGTGGCTTGGGAGAGCGCCGTGAAGGCTCGGCCGATCTCTGTCGCGCTTCCTGCGCTCTACGAAGCGCTCGGCGATTCGAAGCAGGCAGGGCAGGAGCATCAGGCTTGGCGCGGGATCGAAGGGAAGGCTTTGCGTCAGAAGGCGCGACCGTAAGCGGTGGTGGTCGCGGGCTTCATCGACCTTGCAGGGCGCCGATGCTACCGCTGCTCCTCGGCAGCACCCTCTTCAGCCGCCTGTTCAGCCTCGACCTCGGCCTCGATCTCCACCTCGACCTCAGTCTCGGCCTCCGCCGCAGCAGCCTCTTCGGCTTCCGCCGCGGCTTCCTCGGCCTCTTCTGCTTCGATCTCCGCGGCCGCTTCTTGCGCGGCGGTTTGCTCACGCACTGCGCGGTCGAGTGCCTGCTCACCAGAAGACGAAAGGAATGCGAGCCAGACCGAAAGCGCCATGAACGTGAATGCGAAGCCGGCGGTCAGTCGAGTGAGTAGGTTGCCTGCGCCGGCGCCACCGAAAATTTGCTGGCTTGTGCCCCCACCAAACGCCGAGCCGAGGCCGCCACCTTTGCCCGACTGCAAGAGCACGACGAGGATGAGGAAGAGGCAAACGAAGACATAGATGATCGAAATGAGGGTATACATGAGCTCAGCTCTCTGCCCGGCGAACGCCGGCGTCGATAATCGGAATGAAATTGTCGGGACTGAGCGACGCACCACCGACCAGCGCGCCGTCCACATCGGGCTGGGAGAGCAGCTCGTCCGCATTGCTGGGCTTCACGCTCCCGCCATACAGAATGCGAACTGAGTCTGCCCACGATTTGCCCTTGAGCTCCGCGAGGCGGGCCCGAATCGCGCTGTGCACCTCTTGTGCGTCCGCGGCTTTGGCTGTCCGGCCCGTGCCAATCGCCCAGATCGGTTCGTAGGCCACGACGAGCGGCGCCAGGGCCACGGCGTCGTATCCATCGGTCGCTGCTTCGATTTGCCCTAGGACGACCTCGAGGGTCTTGCCCGCGTCTCGCTCTTCGAGGCTCTCGCCGCAGCAGAGGATCGGTACGACCTTGTGCACGAGCAGCGCGCCGACCTTCTTGCGGACGCCTTCGTCGGTCTCGCCGAAGAACTGACGTCGCTCCGAATGGCCGATGATGCAGTAGCCGCAACCGGCGTCGAGCAGGAGCGTAGGGCTCAGCTCGCCGGTCCAAGCGCCCGAATCCTCCCAATGCGTGTTCTGCGCCGACAGGCCAACAGCGGACCCTTCGAGAGTCTTCTTCACCGAGGTCAGCGAGGTTGCCACCGGACCGACAACCACGTCACAGGCCAGCCCAGCGCCGACGTGGGCGGCAATCGCGCCGGCCAATGCCTGAGACTCGGCGATGGTGTTGTGCAGTTTCCAGTTGCCTGCGATCAGCGGTCTTCGGTTGGTCATGGCTTGAGGGCCTCCACGCCGGGAAGAGGGCGGCCCTCTAGATACTCCAATGAGGCGCCGCCGCCAGTGGACACATGATCGAAGCGGCTCGCCAGATTGGCTTGTTTCACGGCGGCAACGCTATCGCCTCCGCCCACCACGCTAAACCCCGGACAATCCGCGGCCGCTCGCGCCACCGCCAAAGTGCCCTCGGCAAAAGCCGCATTTTCGAAGAGCCCCATTGGCCCGTTCCAGAACACCGCCATCGAGCGGCGGAGACGGTCCCGGAAGAGGCGCTCCGTCTCGGGGCCGATGTCGAGTGCCATGGCATCTGCGGGAATCGCGTCGACGCCCACGGCCCGCGCCTTGGCGGAGTCGATCGAGTCCCCAATCCGAACGTCGATGGGCAGAAGCAGGTCCACTTCGCTCTCTTCCGCCGCGGCCATCAGGCTCCGAGCGAGCGCGAGCTTGTCGTCCTCGCAAAGACTCTTCCCCACACTGAGGCCACGCGCGGCCAGGAACGTGTTCGCCATCGCGCCACCGATCAGGAGCGCATCGACCTTGCCGAGCAGCGCTTCCATGACGCCGATCTTATCGCTCACCTTCGCGCCGCCGAGGATGGCGACGTACGGACGTGGTGGATCGGTGCGCAGCTTGTCGAGCGCCTCGAGCTCCCGCTGCAGCAGAAAGCCCGCAGCGCGGTCCTCGATGAGACGAGGAAGGGCGCTCACCGAGGCGTGCGCCCGGTGTGCAGCTCCAAACGCGTCGTTCACGTACGCGGTGCAAGAACCTCCGAGCTCCCGCGCGAATTCGACGTCGTTGCTCTTTTCCTCCGGGTGGAAGCGCAGGTTCTCGAGCAGTGCCACCTGGCCGTCGCGAAGGTCTTGAACGACCTTGCGCGCGCCGTCTCCGATGCAGTCGTCGGTGAGAGACACCTCACCGACGTCGAGTAGCTCCGCCAAGCGAACCGCGACCGGCTCGAGCGATAGCTCGGGGACGACCTTGCCCTTCGGCCGACCCAGGTGTGACGCCAACACCACCCGCGCGCCCTGTTCGAGCGCGTAGCGAATCGTCGGCAGAGCGGCACGAATCCGGGTGTCGTCCGTTATTTCGCCGTTCTTCAACGGAACGTTGAAGTCGACGCGAATGAACGTAGCAACACTTTCGAGGTTCAGGTCCTCGATCGAACGAATGGCTTCGGGCACAGGCTTAGCTCGCGCTCGAGACGATCCGCACCAGGTCGAGCATGCGGTTCGAGAAGCCCCACTCGTTGTCGTACCAGCTCTGCACCTCGACGAGGTCTCCCCCTACGACCTCAGTCTGCGCTGCGTCGCAAATCGACGAATGAGGGTTGCCCATGAAGTCGACCGAGACGAGCGGCGCCTCCTCGAACTGGAGGATGCCCTTGAGTGGGCCCTCTGCAGCAGCCTTGAGCGCCGCGTTGACCGCGTCCCGGTCGGTGCTCTTGGCGAGCAGCGCAGTGAGACAGGTGAGCGATACGTTGGGAGTCGGCACCCGAATCGCGGTGCCGGCAAGCTTACCTTGAAGCTCCGGAATCACGAGGCCAATCGCCGTCGCCGCACCGGTGGAGGTCGGAATCATCGAAAGCGCCGCGGCGCGTGCCCGGCGCATGTCCGAGTGCGGCTGGTCGAGAAGACCCTGGTCGTTCGTGTATGCGTGCACGGTGACCATGTGACCTTTCACGATGCCAAAGCTGTCGTTCAGGACCTTGGCAAGCGGGGCCAAGCAGTTGGTCGTGCAGGATGCACAGCTGATGATCTGATCGGTCTTCGGGTTGAACGCGTCGCTGTTGATGCCGACGACGAAGGTGCCGTCGATCTTACCCTTGCCGGGCGCGCTGATGATCACGCGCTCTGCGCCAGCCTTCAAATGCGCCGATGCGGCTTCCTTCGTGCGGAACAAGCCGGTGCACTCGAGCACAACCTCAGCGCCGAGCTCTTTCCACTTCAGCTTCGACGGGTCTCGCTCGGCCGACACCGGAATGAGATGGTCCCCGATCCGAATCGCGCTGCCCTCGACCTTGACCGGGTGCGGGAAGTGCCGATGCACCGAGTCCCACTCGAGAAGATGAGCGAGCATCGCCGCACTGGTGAGGTCGTTAATTCCGACGATTTCGACGTCTGCGCGCTCCGCAGCGATTCGAGCAACGCAGCGCCCGATTCGTCCAAACCCATTGATTCCGATTTTCGTGGCCATTGTTCGTTCGACTCCCTCCCGACTGCAGCCCAGTCCAACTGGGTCGCCAGCGAGCGCGGAACGTAGCGCGCACGACCGATCGGTCAAGGAGCCAAGCACGCGAATAGTCTGCGCTTTTGACCGGAGTCAGCGCGACTCGCGATCGTTACTCCGCTGCCTCCTGGGCGTCACGAAGCTCGGTGGTCACCAGCTCGAGCACCGCATTGGTAAACGCGACGATGTCCGAACGGCTGTGGCCGCTATTGCGGAGCTCGCGATAAACCGATTTCGCGATGATCCGAACGCCACGGTTGTCTGCCCCCGGCTTCGGGTTTTGTGATCGTGTAGCCCCCATTGTGCTCGAGCATGATGCAGATTGCGTGCCACTTGTAGAAAACGGCAAAACCAATGATTCTGGGGCTCGCTTTACACTGGAATTTACAAGGAAGAACCGGTTTTGCCACAGCTGGGTCAGAAAGGCTCACACCAGGTGATAAGTGCGCAATGCGGTTCGCATGTGAGGCACAAGCGCGCACCAGCCTGCGCATGCAACATGCCGGGAAGACCGGGATTTCGGCTGGACGGCCGACTTCTGCTCAAGGGGGCCCGAGCGCCCCGCGAAGCTCCTCGAGCGCGCTCCGATGAATGCGGCTGGCCCAGGACCTCGAGATGCCCAGCGCCTGGGCCATCGCGTCGATCGAGCGGCCCTCGAAGTAGAACCCTCGGATGAGGACCCGCTGCCTGGGTGATAAGCGAGGGAGCGCCTGCAGAAGCCGCGTCACGCTCTCGTTCCTGAGGAGCACCGCCTCCGGGCTTTCGCCGCCGAAGCTCCCTTGCAGCACCGAGGCGGTGCTGAGGCTTGCGCTCATGCGCGTAAACGCCTGGTCGAGGCGGCTGGGCACAGCCGTGGGCGCAACTCCCGCGGACGCCTGGAAGCGTTCATGGGCGCGGCGGGGCAGGTCGGCCATCTGCCGGACCCCGTCGAGCATCGCCCCCCGGATCCGATAGTAGGCGAAGGTCTGAAATCGAACCCCACGGCCTGGGTCAAACCGTCGCTGCGCCTCTAAGAGGCCGCCGAAGCCGAAGGCAATCAGGTCTTCCAGGTCGCCTCGAAGCGCCAGCTCGCGCCGGAGGCGACTCGCAAGGCCGTAGACCATTTTCTCATGTTCTGCGATGAGCTCCGATCCCTGCATACCGGCTCCCGAGCAGAGTTCCTTTACCCGGGTGGGTTAATGAAGTCAAGTAGAATACCTTTGACTACATATAGAGGGGCTGGTCTGACGGGTGACTCTGCGGTATAGGGGCGCTGTGAAAGCTGCGGGCCCAGGCATTGCAAGCACAGATCGGGCGCGTTTTGGCTCTTTTGCTAGCTTGCTCGACCAGATCCTGCACGACGCGACCGCGCTCGATGGCCTGGCGTTCGCCTACGCGGAGCTCGCGGCGCCCCAGCGCCAAGCACTGGTTCGCGCGGTCCTGCAGGACGCCGCCGATCCGACCCACGCACTTGGCGCGCTCCTTGCGGTGGAGGAGCAGCCTAGGGCCCGGCGGCGGCTCGCTGGGCTCATCAGCCGCCACGGGCGCATCGAACAGTCGGCGCTTCTCGAGGGCACCGAGGCCGAGGGGGAAGCGCATCTGCTGCAGTCCCTTCCCCGCTTGGAACCCGAGTCTCTCCACATCACCTGGAATGATTGCAAGATCAATGTAATCGCGCTTGAACCGCGAAACGTTTTGAGCTTTGACTGCTCGTCGAAGGCGGTATCGATCCCCGAGGCGGTCGAGACCTTGGCTCCGCTCCTGTGGCAGCACATCCGCGCAGGAGGCGCTTTACCCGAGGGCGTCGAGCGTTTCGCCGGATTCTTCTCCGTGTCCTAGAGGCCTGGGGCTTCGGGTCAGTGGTGGCCGTTGCCGTTCCCGAGCAGGGCACCCTCGAACTTCGTCGTCTCCATCAGCGAGCCATCTTCGGCGTCGCGGCGCACCATGAAAAAGTGCCGGGCGACCGAGTTGTTGTCCTCGCGAGCCACCACCATGATCGAGTTCATCCCCGGGTGAACGGGAATCTCGGCATCGAAGGTGAGCTCCCTCGGGTCGGCGCTGCCCTGATTCGATTCGTAGAAGACTTTGTGCCGGCTGGTCGAAATGTAGAGGTCACGCACCCGTTGCGAATCGGTCACCTTGCCCTGCACGCGGAAGACGTCGCCCCGGGTGACATAGCCCTCTACGGGCTCGAGCTCGATCTCGGGCGAGGAGTGGGGAGTAGCCCATGCGACAGGCGGCTCTCTCGACACCTGGCCCTGCGACGGCGATGTCGCGCCGGCCGCCACCCATCCCGGCCGACCAGCACCGAGGTTCACGCGCTCATACGCGCCGCTCGTCGCGGTGTGCAGCACGCGGAAGGACTCTTTCACGGTCGCTATGACGGGCGCATTGGGGTCGGGCCGCTCCCGGATCTCGACCCCAGGCGCCAAGCTCACCACCTGCTTCGCTGCCAAGGTCTTCACCGGCCCCGGTTCTTGGGAGATTGGAATCTCGAGCTTCTGACCGACCGAGGCCCCGAGCTCGGTATCGGAGACCCCGAACATCAATGTGGCCTTCTGGTCCTCAAAGTCGGGGAGCACCTGGAACGAGAAGGGAACCACCCATTCCTCCCCCGCGTGCAAAGAGCTGCGTTGGAAGCGACCGTCATGGAGGAGCACCCCGGAGCCGCTCTTGTTTTGGAGATTGGCCTGAAGCTCGAAGCTATCGACGTCGCTGCGGTTTTTGACGGTGACGTACAGGGTCACCTCCTCGCCGCGCTGCACCCGACCGTCGCCGTTGCCGTGGATGTTGTCCGCCAACTGCAAGCCGTATACGAAGCGCGGTTGCGGGAGGGCGCGAATCACCGTCCGGACCTCGACGGGCTTTGGAGCATGCCCGTGCGCCTCTTCAAACTCGACCAGAAGCGCATCGGCGCGATCCATCATGCTGCGTGGGATGCGACAGACCCTCTTCTGGTCCTCGGTCAAGCAGCCGCCGAGCGTCGTTGTCCACGAACGGGTTTCGCCCGGAGCGAGCTTTCCGAACACCAGCTCGCGACGGTCGAACCACGGGTTGTCGCTGCTGGTCATCGCGCGGAGCTGATACAGGGGTTGTTTGCCCTGGTTCGTCACCTCGATCTCGAGCGACAAGGGGTCGCCGGCGGTCGCCGGCTTGTCGCCAGCGCTGGTCCTAGCGGTAACCTTGACCTGGCTTGGGCCCTCGTCCGCGCCCACGCTCCAGTCGATGTCGAGCTTCTTCAGCTCGCGCACGACCTTCTCGGTTTCCTGCTTCTGCACCCGCTCGATGATTGGGTGGGCGGCTCGAAGCATCTGCAAACGCTTGGGGGATTTGGCGTTGAGCACGATGTTCCGCGAGAAGCGGATCAGGAAGGCCTCCTGGGCTTCGTTCTCCTCTTCACCAGGCTCAGACTCGGCCAAGCGTTGGCGCAAATCCGCGTTGAGGTAGTAGCCCAGGGTGACTGCTGGGCGCTGCGAATCGGTCGCGCTCGCATGGGTGAGGTGAGCCTCCAGATCCGATTCGCGGAAGAGCTCATCGACCTTGAGATCCATGTTTTCTCGGTCGACGGTCATCGGGCTGATCGCGATGTCGGGCACGATGCCCACGCCCTGGATCGAAACGTCCCCGGGCGTCAGGTACTGCGCCACGGTGAGCTTCAGCGCCGACGCGTCTTGAAGTTGGTAAAGCACCTGCACCGAGCCCTTGCCAAAGCTCTGCTCACCGATGATCAGGGCGCGGTCGTGGTTCTTGAGAGCGCCGGCGACAATCTCACTTGCGGACGCGCTGTGACCGTTGATGAGCACGACCATCGGGTAGCGCGGCTCGGTGCCACCTGCTTCGGCGAACTCTTCGGTGCGTTCGCGCGGATCCTGAGAGGAAGTCGTGACGATCGGACCTTCGTCGAGGAAGGTGTCGGCAACTTGCACGGCCTGATCGAGAAGACCGCCGGGGTTGTTCCGAAGATCGAGCACGAGGCCGACCATTCGCTTCTTGTGAAGGTCGGCGAGCGCCCTGCGAAGGTGCGCTTCGGTGTTGCCCTGGAAGTTCTTGATTTGGACGTAGCCGACATTGTCGCGCAGCATCCGGTGCTCGACTGAGCCGATTTCGATGACGGCCCTGGTGAGCTCGACACGCCGGGGCGCAGACCAGTCCCCGGCCTTGTTCTGGCGACGAGTGAAGATGGTGACCTTGGACCCGGGCCGGCCGCGGAGACGGTCGACCGCTTCGTTCAAGGGCATGTTGAGCGTCGACTCGTCGGAGATTTTGACTATCCGGTCACCGCGCTGGAGTCCTGCCTTGAACGCGGGCGTGCCCTCCATCGGCTTGATCACGGTGAGATGCCCGTCGCGAATGGAGATGACGATGCCCAGTCCGCCGAACTCGCCTCGGGTGCTGGTTTGCATCTCGGCGAAGAGCTCGGGCGGGAGCAGGACCGTGTGCGGGTCGAGCGTCTTGAGCATCCCGTTGACCGCGCTGTACTCGACGTCGCTGAGCTCGATATCCTCTTCGTTCTTGAGCTCGTCTTGCAAGAAGGCGAAGACCTCTCGGAACCGCCCGGCGAGCTCCCAGGGGCTCGACACGTCTTCGATGGCGAACTCGCGCTCCCGGCTATTGACCTGGACCGTGAGCGTCTTGGCGCCTTCCTGATAGTGCACGAGGACCGGCGCCACGTCCTTCTGGATGGCGTCGAGTCCGGCGAGCATCATCTTGCGGTGGTCGATGCGCTTGGGATCGACGTAGTCGTCGTTCACCTGATGAATCACACGATTCATCACTTGAAGCTTGGTCAGATCCCAAGGCGTCTTCTGACGCGCGGCCTGAGCCCTTGGGGAGGTGTCGATGTCGATCTGCAGGCCGTTTTGAATGGGCCAGCCGAACGAAATGGTGAACGCCGCGAGGACGACCACCAAACCAAGCAAGGGCTTCCAGAGTCTTGTCATTCTATTGGAGGGGGGCAGGGGCCAGACATTTGAGTGTAGCCCTCTTAGGCTTCCAGGCCAATTGCGTTCATGGATACCTAAGGTTATCGATGCTAGGTGCCACACCGAATTCTCCGGCAGCAGATCGCCAGGCCGGTGCTCGAGATTTGTAAGGAGCTCCGCAACGCAGGCGAGCGGGCGTGGGTCGTCGGGGGCTGCGTCCGGGACACCCTGCTTGGACAGCGGGTCAACGACTGGGACGTGGCGACGACCGCCCCGCCGGAAAAGGTCCTAAAGGTCTTCCGCAGGGTGATCCCGACCGGGATCGACCATGGCACGGTGACCGTGCTCTGGAAGGGCGGGGCCTACGAGGTCACGACCCTCCGAGGCGAAGGATTGTATTCCGATGGGCGGCGACCCGACACTGTCGTGTTCGTCGAGAACATCGACCGGGACCTCGGGCGACGCGATTTCACGGTGAACGCGATCGCGTATGACCCGGTCGACGGGCATGTGGCCGACCCCTTCGGTGGGCTGACCGACATGCGGGACAAGGTCCTGCGGGCCGTGGGCGAGCCTAGCGAGCGCTTCCAGGAAGACGGGCTCAGGATTCTGCGCGGCGCCCGCTTCGTCGCGACGCTGGATTTCGAGCTCGAAGAGAAGACCGAGGCCGCGTTTCGAGGCGCGCTCGACACCTTTCGCAAGGTGAGCCCCGAACGCGTCCGCGAAGAGTGGTTGAAAGCGATGAAGGCGCGCGCCCCGTCCCGCGCATTCGAAGTGATGCGCCGCACCGGCATTTTGGAGGTCACCTATCCCGAGCTCCTCGAGCAGGTGGGCTGCGAGCAAAACCAGTGGCACGCCTACGACGTCTGGGGCCACACGATGCGCGTGCTCGACGAGTCAGCGCCTGACCCCGTCGAACGAATCGCCGCGCTGCTCCACGACGTCGCCAAGCCGCGAACCCGAGCCAGGTCCGACAAGACCGGCGACTGGACGTTCTACCATCACGAAAAAGTCGGCGCCGACATGGCCGAGCGCTGGCTACGCGACTACCGCTTCTCGAATCAGGAGCGCGAGCTCGTGGTGGGCCTCATTCGGCATCACTTGATTTGCTACACGAGCGAATGGACCGACGCTGCAGTGCGCAGGTTCATCAAACGAGTAGGCGCGCAGAGCGTCCAACCCTTGTTGCGCTTGGGCGAAGCGGACGCGCTCGGCAAGGGACGCAACGTCGAAGAAGAGCTCGCGGCCTTGAAGGAGCTACGCGCCCGAATCGACAAGACGATCGAAGACGGCAACGCTTTGACGACGCAAGATCTCGTCATCGGTGGGAAGGATGTGATCGAGCACCTCGAAGGCGGCGCCGGGCCGATTGTCGGAGAGATTCTGCGGACGCTGCTCGATCGGGTGATCGAAGACCCGTCGCTGAACACGCGAGACAAGCTGATGCCGATGGTCGAGGAGCTGGCGAAGCAGGGGCAGTGACGGGAGCAGTGCCAGTGACCGAGAGCCTGGGACCGTGGCCGCCGGGGGTGTCGGTGGCGGGGTCCTAGGCTGAGTTTCTGGACCCGGTTGGTCGGCGCTTTTTTGGACTCGGCCGGGGGGTTCGGTAGCGTGGGCCCCGATGAGGCTCTGGGCTGCCACCTTGATGACCTTCGCGCTCCTCTCGCCGGCCACTGGCCAGGCGAAGAAGACCGAGGACTTTCGCCATAGCTACGAGCAGGTCTGGGGCGCTGCCATTCGTCTGATCCGGGTTGACCAGGGCTATCCAATCAAAGACCGGGACCCAGAGGTCGGTTACTTCCTTTTCGACTACCGCGACGACGGCCGGATGTACCCGGGCAGCGTCGAGCTCGTCCGAATCGAGGATGAAGGCGGCGGCCCGATCCGCGCCGTGGTCCAAATCCCTGCGATGCCGAGCTACATCGAGCGCATGCTCCTCGACAAGCTCAAGAAGAAGCTGATGGACGAATACGGTGAGCCCCTGCCACCCCCGCCCAAGAAGCACAAGCCCGACGAGGCTCCCCCGAGCGAAGCCGAAGAGCCGGAGTAAGCGACCTGCTCGCATCGCAAGGTCTTCGCGCTGCGGGCTCCGCGCGGCGCGGGCGAACCCGATAGGCGTGCATGATGGTTGAATGAGACGTCGTCGCGCGTTGGCGCGGGGCAGGCCCTGTTAG
Organism: uncultured delta proteobacterium; assembly: GCA_963699755.1. Taxonomy (GTDB): domain Bacteria; phylum Myxococcota_A; class Polyangia; order Polyangiales; family Houyiibacteriaceae; genus SG8-38. Next base: position 696,617 of record CAVOVB010000003.1, on the reverse strand, counting down.
GGGACGGGTGGGTCGGCCACGGATTGCTCGAAGCAGAAAAGCCTGCCGCCGTCTTGGCCGCACGTTCGGTTTTGCCCATCCGTCCAGGCGCGGCCGATAGTCGTGGGCAGTCCGACGGCCGACGACGAGTTGATGCTGTCGTCGGTGGTGAGTCCGAGGCAGCCGTTGTTGTTCAGGAACGCCTGAACCGTCCCGTCTACCTGGGTGTTGGTCCAGACGAAGCAACCAAAGGGATCATTGAGATTGGTTTCGACGCAGCGCTCGCCCGTCGGGATGCCGGTGTCTTGGTCGACGGATACCGGGAAATCGCCGTATTCGTCCATGTCGATCGGATTCTCGATGTAGAACTCATCAGGCGGCCGGTTGGTCAGCCGCTCCCAGCTCGACGCGATCTGAACTCCGTCTTTCAAGCGATAGGGCAACGCCGACCTCTCGAAGCGCTTGAATGGGGAGGTGCACGAATCGGAGGTCCACGACATCCAGTAGCCTCCGAGACCCGCCTCTTGGGCGAGGTCTGCGCAGGTCCTGTCGGCGCCGCGCGGCCCGTTGAGGTCGGCAGTCGACCAGCTGCTGCTCACGAAGACCATCGCGGACGGAGTGCAAACCTCGTTTACGCAAACTTCCATCACGCCGCAAGTGACCTCTCCGCAGATTCGGTTCATCGCAGTGCCGGCATACTGAGCGCCGCCGTCCGGAATGCATTCGCCACCGCCGGTGCCACCCGTGCCGCCGGTGCCACCCGTGCCGCCGGTGCCACCCGTGCCACCGGTGCCCGCCATGCCACCGGTGCCCGCCATGCCGCCGGTGCCGCCAGTGCCCGCCATGCCGCCGGTGCCGCCGCTGCCTGCCATGCCGCCGGTGCCACCGCTGCCTCCCATGCCGCCGCTGCCACCGCTGCCTGCCATGCCACCGGTGCCCGCCATGCCGCCGGTGCCACCGCTGCCTGCCATGCCACCGGTGCCCGCCATGCCGCCGGTGCCGCCTGTACCGCCTTCTCCGTCGACGCAGGTGATGGGGACATCCCAGAAGCAATCGCAGTACTCGAAGTCGTCGTCGGAGACCGTGATGGTGATCGTGTGCTCGCCAACCTCCTCACAGGTATAGGTCGTGATGGGCGCCGTCGCGTCGGCAAACGAGCCGCTGATCGCGGTCCAACGGTATTCGATGTCGTCGCCTTCCGCGTCATACGCGACGGCCTCGACATCGATCTGGTTGCCGATCGAGGTTTGCAAAGGCGAGGCGACGGCCCAGCGAATGTCCGCGCAGTAGTTGATCTTGCCGTTGACGCGCACGCCGCCGAGCTCGAGCGGAGCCTTGCAGCTGAGCATCACCGCGACGCCGGTCACCTGGCGGACGAAGACGTTGAAGGTAGCGCTGCCAGAGCAGGTGAGGTCGCCATCGCTTGCAGCCATGTCAATCTTGTAGCCGGTGCCCGCGGGGATGCCGTAGAGCTCGAACGACGCCGTGGAACCCGGACTGCCCGTGTGGATGGTGCCTGACATCTCCGGCATCTGGTTGCCGGTGATCGAATAGCTCACTTCGTCGATCTGGCTTCCGTCCGCCAGCTCGAGCTCGATTCGGACGCCGCTCGCGTCGGTGGTCGTCTCGGCAGCGCAGCCTGCAAAGGCAAGCGCGCCAATCAGCCAGCTAACGAGCCAGCGCGTACGGGTGCATGTCAGCATCGGGGCTCCTCTGGGGGGGCGTTGACGGTAACACAGGTGTTCGTGAGTCGGATCGACGTTTTTTCAGGGAGCTGGGGAGTTTGTGAGGGGGCTCACAGGTGACGGGGTCGCTGACGCCGGCACTGGCGCTGGCATTGGCACTCGCTACCGTCCCTGGGCGTCCCCGGTCATCGGCACGAACCTCACTGGAATCACGCTCTCCTTTCGGAACCCAGCCTTGGTCCGGGTCACCTTCAAGAGGCTCTGATAGTGCCTGCCCACGGGGATGATGAGGCGTCCTCCGACCTTCAGCTGTTGCTTCAACGGCTCTGGAATCGTTGGAGGGGCGGCGGTCACGAGGATCGCATCGAAGGGCGCCTGTTCCGGCCAGCCTGCATAGCCGTCGCCGTGACGGACCGCGACGTTCTTATCATAGCCGAGCTTGCGGAGCGTGGCCTCGGCTCGCTTCGCCAGCGGCTCGATGATTTCAATTGAAAACAGCTTCGCGCCCATATGCGCGAGAACGGCAGCCTGGTATCCGGAGCCGGTCCCGACTTCGAGCACCTTGTCGCCCGGCTTGACCTCGGCAAGCTCGCTCATGAGCGCCACGATGTAGGGTTGGCTGATCGTTTGACCCTCGCCGATCGGGAGCGGCCGGTCGTCGTAGGCATAGGCAAGCTGAGACTGCGGCACGAAGCGATGCCGGGGCACCTCGCGCATGGCGTCGAGCACCCGAGCGTCTCGGACCCCGCGCGCCTCGATTTGCTTGCTCACCATGCGGAGCCGCTCGTGCTCCCTTGGCGCGGCCTCCGGCGGGGCCGCGAGCGCCGTCCCAAAGGCCTGAGCAGAGGCGGCCATCCCCAGCCAAGCGACCCACACAGCTCTTCGCATTGCATTGGAATAGCATGGAACCCAAGACCTCGCCCTGCCGGTTGCCCGCCTGCAGCTCGCGGCTATTCTTCGGCGCCCAATGAGCCTGGTCGTACAGAAATATGGTGGCACGAGCGTCGGATCGCTCGAACGGATCCGCAGGGTCGCGGACCGCGTCGCAGCGACCTACCGCGAGGGTCATCAGATCATCGTCGTGGTGAGCGCGATGGCCGGCGAGACCGATCGGCTCTTGAGCATGGGCTGGGAGCTTTCCGACGGGCCGGCGGAGCGCGAGATGGATGTGCTCGTGTCGAGCGGCGAGCAGGTGAGCGCTGCCTTACTGGCCATCCAGCTCAACGAGCTCGGCGTGCCGGCGCGTTCCTTGCTCGGACATCAGGCGCGTATCTTGACCGACAACGTGCATCGCAAGGCGCGCATCCGCTCGATCGATGGGACAGGGCTTCGCTCCTCGCTCGAAACGGGCAACGTCCTGGTCGTCGCTGGCTTTCAGGGCACCGACGCGTACGGCAACATCACCACGCTCGGGCGCGGTGGCTCGGACACTTCGGCCGTTGCGATCGCGGCGGCAGTCCACGCCGACGTCTGTGAAATCTGTACCGATGTCGACGGCGTGTACACGACAGACCCAGGCGTCTGCCCGAACGCGCGGAAGATCAAAAGCATCAGCTACGAGGAGATGCTCGAGCTCTCCTCACAAGGGGCCAAGGTCCTCCAGATCCGTTCGGTGGAGCTTGCGATGAAGCACCGAATGACGCTGCACGTGCGCTCGAGTTTCTCGAAAGAGGAGGGAACGATCGTGACCGACGAAGAACACCTGCTCGAAAAAGTCGTCGTCGCCGGAGTCGCGGCGGACAAGAACACCGTGAAGCTCACCGTGAGCGCGCTGCCCGATCACCCCGGTGTCGTGGCGAGCGTGTTCGAGCCTCTCGCGGACGCCAACATCTCGGTCGACATGATCATCCAGAACGTCTCGAAGGCGGGTCATACGGACCTGACCTTCACCGTCAGTCGCGAGGATGCGGACCGCGCCGAGAGCATCGCGAAAACGCTCGTCGCGAGCGTCAACGCGCAGGGCGTCGTGCGTGACGACTCGGTGGCCAAGGTGTCGATCGTCGGCGTCGGCATGCGCAACCACGCCGGCATCGCTGCCCGCATGTTTCGGCTCTTGGCCGACAACGGGATCAACATCGAAGCGATTAGCACCAGCGAGATCAAGACCTCATGCCTGATCAAAGCCGAGCACGCCGACCGAGCGGTCGCCGTGCTTCACGACGGGTTCGACCTCGGCAAGGCGTCCAGCTGAGCCGACGCAACCGTTCGATCTGCCCGCCGATACAAGGCCATGGCCCTGACCTCTCGCGCCCCATCGATTCGAGCCGCTGCCTGCGTCGTGCTGGCCCTCGCCTGCAGCGCCATCGCATCGAGCCGGCCCTTGCAGCTTTGGCAGCGACCCTGTGATCGAAGCGCGCAGGTCGAGTCAGCGGAGCTCGAAGCGGACGGCGACGCGCGCCGCCGCCGTGAGGATGAACGGGTCGAGCGGACTCTGCGCATTGGTGGCGACCCAGTAGCCGCGCACCTCAGCGCCAACCAGCCAGCGCGCGTTGATGAGATAGTCGACGCCCAGTAGCCCGTGCAGGGCGAAGTCTCCGCGAGTCTGCCGCTCGCGCACCGTCAACAAGCCGTCGAGCCCGGCTCCGATCAGGGGCACGAAGCGCACGATGTCGAGCGCGTAGACGGTTTCGATGCCGACCACGCCGAGGTGCAGTGCGCGCTGGTTCGGGAAGACGTTGTAACCGAGGAGCCCTTGGATGCTCCAGGCATCGCCGAGGCCGCCACCGGCGTTCAGGCCGACATCGACGCCGTGACGGGGAAGTGTATCGCTCGTGGGAAGACCCGCGTAGCCGACCGAAAGGCCGAGCGTTGCCTCGTTCTCGTATGCCTCGGCCGTCGAAGGAAGCGATGCCAACAGCACTGCAAGACTCCCAAAGATCCAGACGACGCAGCGCACAGCGAGCCCTCTAGCACGGCGGTCGCGTCCGGCGCGAGGCTACGTTGACTGTGGAAGGGCCGCGTGTATAGTCCGACGCGAATTGCCGGGTTTTCCCGGTCTTCTGGAGAACAGCTTGGCCAACGACCCTTCCGAAAACCAAAAGCAAGCCCCGCTCACCCCGGGGCAGCGACTCGCCGCGCAGCAAGCAGCAAAGTCGGCTCGAAAAGCCGCCCAGAAAGGGCGCGACGCGGAGCTGGTCGAAGAGAAGGCGCTCGCGCAGGCGGCAGTCGCGAAGGACTGGTTGGCAGAGAACCTGAAGCCCCTCGGGCTCATGGCGGGCGGAGTGCTCTTGGTGGCGGCCGCCGGGATCGGCTGGTCGACCTACACCCGCGGCCAGAGCGCCGCTGCGGGCGAGGAGCTCGCGGCTGTGCTCGAGGACGGGACGGACGATCCGGCCGCCCTTGCCGTGGCCTACAGGGCGGTTGCCGATGCGCACGCGAAGACCCCTGCCGCCGCCTGGGCGCGAATCGGCGAAGGCAAGGCGCTCTATCAGCAGGGTGAGTGGGAGCAGGCAAGAGCCGCTTATCGGGCTGCGCTCGAGGCCAGCGACGACGAGGTGGTTCGCTGGCTCGCACTCGAAGGAATCAGCTACTCGCTCGAGGCGGAGAAGTCCTACGACCAGGCGCTCGAGCAGCTCGAAGCACTCCGGGGGCTCGACCCGAGCATCGCGCCGATCGCCGGATACCACCAAGGGCGGATCCTGGCAAAGCAGGGCAAGGTCGGCGAAGCCAAGACCAAGCTCGACGCGGTCTTGAATGAGCTCAAGGAGGCCGATGCTCCACTCTTGCCCTACACCCAAGAGCAAACCGAGGCGCGCATCGCGCTGCTCGATCCAACCCTTGCCCCCGTGGGCGCCGACCCGCGCAAGACCGAGGATCTCATTCGTGAAATGAACGAGATGCTCCAGGGACAGCCCGCGCAAGACTAAGCCTGACCTCGATGCGCCTACGCTTCGCCTCCGCTCTCCTCGTCGCCTCCTCGCTGCTTGCCATCCCCGGGTGCGGGGCTGCTGGCGCCCCGGCAACCAATGCCGATCACTTCGGCTGGGTGGGGCAGGGCAACTCGTACGCGCCGCCAGGCGAGGGCGGCTTCAGCGTCCGTTGGTCGAAGCAGCTCACCGACCGCTGGGAAGCCCGCTATTTGCCTGTTCAGCTGAGCTCGGCGGCGTTCGATCCCGAGCGGCGGCGCGTCTTCATCGGGACCAGCGAAGGGAACATGTTCGCCTTTGCGTCGAACGGACTACAGCTCTTCCATTACGATGCGGGCGCGCAGATAGAATCCAAGCCCGCGGTCGATGCGGCGAGCGGCGAGCTGTATTTTCCATCAGTGGATGGAACCGTCCATGCCCTCGATGAGAGCGGTAAGGTCAAGTGGCGCACCAAGCTCATCGGCGCCATTCGCACACAACCCGTCCTTGCGGCCGATGCACTATACGTCGTGGCCGAGAACGACACGGTCACCGCGCTTGCGCGAGACGACGGTCGCATCCTCTGGACCTATGCCAAGGAACCGGTCGAGGAGATCACCATCGCCGGGCATGCCGGCATGCTGCTCGATGATGGGCGGCTCTTTGCGGCGTTCACCGACGGCGCCGTGGCGGCGATCAATCCGGCCGATGGACAACTGTTCTGGGAGATTGAAACCTCAGTCGATATCGAGCTTCGACCTGGCAACGTCCCGCAATTCCTCGACGTTGATACGACGCCGGTCCTGCTCAAAGGCACGCTCTATGTCGCCTCGTTTACAGCCGGGCTCTACGCCTTGAATGCATCGAGCGGCACGGTCGAATGGCGAGACCCTGCGTTCAAGGGTGTCACGGGCCTCGCTACGGCCGGGCGCATGCTCGTCGTCTCGTCGGCCCGGCGGGGCCTGTCGCTCCTGGACCTTCGGACGCGCGAAGTCCAGTGGGAGAAGGCGCCGGAGCGCGGCGCCCCCACACCGCCGATCGTGACCGATAGGGGCACCGTGATCTACGGCGAAACCCGCGGCTCTCTCCTCGCGCTTTCCCTCTCGGACGGACGCGAAATCGCCCGAGCGGAAGGCGGGTCGGGCTTCTCGGCCACTCCATCGGCCCTCGGAAGCTTCGGCGGCGCTCTATCCAACGGCGGCCGATTCCTCTTCTTGCGTCTCAACTAGGGGCCCGGGCTCGCAGCCACTGTTTCGATGTTCCCTGTCCGCTCTGACTCGCACACTGCGGGCCTCGAGCGGATTGGTCAGTCCGATACTCGAGCTGCTAGCCTGTACTTGGGGTGGCACGTTTTAGATTGCGATATCAGTCGACCAACCTCGAGCTTCGGCCCGGGGAGGAGTTCGCCATCGGTCGGAGCTCGGCATGTAGCCTTGCCGTGTCCGACGGGCTGGTTTCGCGCAGGCACGCTGTGCTTCTGATCGAGCCGGGGGCCGTCCTGCTCCGAGACCTGGCGAGCCGAAATGGTGTTGCCGTCAACGGCGTTCGAATCCAGGGCGAATGTCCGTTGCAGCACATGGACCGCATATACATCGGCTCGCAGGAGCTGGTGCTCATCGATGCCGACAGGATGAACGACCGGACAACCACCGATCGGCACATCGCTTGCGACATCTGCGGCGCGATCAACGGCATCGCCAAGCGCTTCTGCGGCGACTGCGGGGCGCGTCTCGCTTCCGACGCCGGCGCGACCTGGAAAGAGCCGGAGCGATCCCACAGTCTGAGCTCGTCGGTCGTTTCGGCCCAATCCGAATGGGGAGGCTCGGAGAGCACCCACACGGCCCGCAAACTCGACGTTCTTGGAAACATCGCGACCAAGGCGATCAGCATGGGCCGATTCGACGAGGCCCAACGGATACTGATCCCGCACCTCGATGCGCTCCTCGAACGGGCGCTGCGAAACCGGCCGCTCAGCGACTCCGACAAGGACGACCCCGAGGCCATGTTCGGCGCGGCAATCAGCTACGCGCTGCAGCTGGCAGAGGGGCTCCAAGACAGCAAGTGGATCGATTGGCTGTTCCGCATCCACATGGCAACGGGCCGCTTGATGCACGCAGAGACGATTGAGGCGCTGCACGACCTGGTCCGGCGGCAAGACTACCGCCGACGCAAGTACGTGCGGGCTTATCTGCAGATCATCCACAGCCGTGAGAGAAGATCCTTTAGCCCGTCAGAGCGTTTCTTGCTCGGGCGCCTCGATGGGCTCGCAGAAGTCATTCTGGCTCACTAGGCGCCGGTCTTGTCCACGCGCTCGTCGTCAAGCCAAGAGTAGGGCGCCGCTCACCATCTGAGTGAACTTTTGCAAACACACAAGTCCCTGGCGAGAACGAGCTCTGGCGCTGATCGAAAGCTCGCCCCGGTTCCGCCGATCTCAGTAGGATCGCCGCGGATGGAACGACGGCACTGGCTTGGCCGAGGGGAGTTTGCGATTCTGCTCGCCGTGCTCTCCTTGGCGGCGACCTGGGTTGGCTTGTCAGGCCACTGGGTCGGCGACGACTGGCACATGGTCCGCAACTATCTCTACCGAGATTGGACCGAGCTCGGGGCTGTCTTTCAACGAAACGCGGCAAGCTATCTCTTCGCTGAGGATCAAGTCGGTCCGTATCGACCGGTCACGATGTTCACGTTGATCGGAACGCATGTGCTGGTGCCGGCGCCCTGGCTTCATCACGCGGTGGGCTGGTTGCTGCATGCGGCGACGAGTCTCCTCCTGTTTGGCGTTCTCAGGAGTCAAACACCCAATCCGGCGCGTGCAGGGAATGGGACCGATGAGCTCGTCGCCTCGGCGCTTGCAGCGCTCTTCTTTCTTCATCCCGTGCACGTCGAGGCGTACGTGTGGATCAACGGGCGCTCGGACCTCGTCGCGGGGTTCTGGCTGGTGCTGCTTGCGCTCTTGCTGAACCGCGTGGGCGCGACGCAGGAACGCAATATGGCGAGGCTGTTCATGCTGGGCCTCGTCGCCTTTCTCGGCGCCAGCTCCAAGCTGCCGTTTGCCATCGCCGCCGTCGCCGCGTGGTTCGCTTGGGCAACGCGGACGCGGGCTACCCAGTCACGGCTAGCGGGAAGCGCGATCACGGCCGGAATCGCGGTACACCTCGTCCTACGAACGATCTTCGCGCCCTTCGGAGGTCAACTCGGTGCATCGGAAAACGTCTTCTCGGACCCCGTCATCTGGTTGTCGGTTCCGCGCCTGCTGGGAAAGGGGACCGAGGCGCTTCTGACCTTTCCAGCAGAGGCGATGCAGTCGCTCTCCTGGGTGCTGTTCGGGCCATGGTCGCCGAGCGACTGGTTTGGGCTCGCGATTGCGTTTCTGATCTTCTCGCTTCTGATCTACCGCCGCGACTGGTCGGGAGTCGTGTATTGGATCGGCGCGCTCCTGACGCTCACGCCTGTCGTCATCGTGTCGGGTGCGTTCTGGATGGGCTTCGACCGGTACCTCTACATGCCGTCGATTCTAGCGCTGCTCGCACTGCAGCCCACCATCCTCCGCGCAGTCTCGCGAAGCCGCCGTGCTCGAGTTGCGCTATGCACGGTTGGGATCGGCCTGCTCGCCTATGCAACCGTGCAGACCCACAGGGCCAGCGAAGCATATGCGAGCCAAGATGCCTATGACCAAGCCCTGCTGCGCGACCACTCTGACGACCCGAGCATCCACTACTACTTTGCCAATTCTGCATCACGGCGCGCGGACCGAACGGGCCTCCGCAAACACCTTTCATCGATGCCGCCGCCACCATGGCCGAGACCGATCATCATTCCGACGTACGACCTGGCGATCAAGGCGAGCGACACCGTGAAGACACGAGAGGCCATCGACGCGCTCGTGGCCACGGTCCGAGCAGGCCCGCGCTGCGAAACCGTCCGCGCTCAGCTTGAGGTCTGGTCGGAGAAAACCGCCGACCCAGAGACGGACCAGCATCTCGAGAAACAACTTGCTGCGCTGTCGTGCGAGCGGTGAGACGGGGCGAGCGACCCTCGCTGCGTGAGAGGCTCGGCGCGGCCGACAGAAAAGTTTACATAATATAGGTTCTGCGAAATTTCCTTGTAGGCCCCAAGCCATAATGTCCGGTTTCTCCCATTTTCGAATGTCGAGTTTACCCGCCCCGCGGGGAAGCCATCCGCGTCGCGCGCCACGGGCGCCGCTACGGCCACCAACTGGCGTCGGCAGTCAATGGCCCGATCCGGCTTGCAGCGTGTTCGCAAAGGCCCGCCAGGCCCAGCAAGACGTAGTTCGCGTCCGCGCCGTCTTCGGCAAGAATGACGTGCAGGCCGTTCAGGGCGATCACGGCCCGCCTGAGATCCTGGATGCCGAACGGCCTTCCCCTGCTGGCCTCGAATATTTGGCGATCTTGGGGTGACAGCAAGGCATCGGCGATCTTCAGCAGATCTGCACTCAGATCAAACTCGGTGCCCGCTATGCCCGTGATCGCGTTCTTGAGGTCGTCGAGCCTTCGGTTTTGCCAGAAGGCGCCATCGGCATCGATCCACAATATCTCAGAGGATTCGGCGCGGGCGATCGCCTTGCCGGAGCGGATCTCGAGGCCAAGGCCCAGCTCGATCTCGGCATCGAATTGCCTGCCAGCACGACCGTCCGCATGAACGTTGAAGTGCAGAAGGATGGGCCCTGTCTGGAAATACCTCGGCGCATCGGGAGGGCTGTTCGCGGGCTTCGCAGGCCTTACCGTGATGCGAAGGTTGGTGACGGTCGCGGAAGTGATGCGATCATTGCCTCCCACACGTTGGGAGGCGCTCTTGAACGTCTCCTCGATCAGCGGTGCTGCAAGGGCGAGAAAGCCCTCGAAATCTTGCCCAATACCATTCATGACGTCGTCCCAGCTGACCCGCACGGAGCATTCGCCCAGGTCGATCAGCGTCACCCGCTCGTCGTAGGCGCCCGCGGACCAGCTGTTCGGCGTGCTGCTGTCTCGACTCCCGAAGTACGGGTAGTAGCGAACCCGCGGATTACGAGTGTATCGGCCTTGGTAGTGGGTATCGTGCATAGCCAAAATGGTGCTCCCGTCGCCGACCCAGGACACGGACTGAATGAGCCTGGCTGGGCTCTGATCGGCGAAGGCGTACTCAGTCAGGATCTTTGTGACCTTCCCATTGGTATCTTTCACATTGACGTACGGTCGGTCGCAGTAGCTCCGGCGGTGGCTGCCCTCGGGCAAGAAGTCGGCCGTGCAGGCATGGAAATAGTAACCCGTCCCTTTCAGGAAGTCGGTGGGTCGAGCGACGTCGTCGGCGCTCATTGCCGGATACCCCATCAGCAGCGCAGGGACCTGCGAGCCCGGTCCGAGGGACGGGGGCCTGCAGAAGCCCGCGGCCACCTTGACCCCATCGGCCAAGGCCTTCGAGGCACACGCTGCATCGACCGGCTCGGACGCCAGGTCGAAATCGCAGGTCACCCCTCCTCCTCCGCAGATGCTGTTCGCCTGCACGAAGTAGCGCGCAAAGCTGCCCTGAGCGCCGTCCCTCCATGCCCAGGAGGGCATTCGAAAAGAAGCGCTCCAATCCGCCGCGGCGTTCACCGAGAGGTTGTTCGCGCTCGGCGAGGTCAAGGTCGGCGTGTCAACAGCAAGCCACAGCCACGTGAATGGCTCGAAGGGATACTGTGCGCGGATCGTGACGCTACCGTTCTGAGCACCGAATGGGACCGTGCCGCGAACGCCGATGTTGGAGCTCTCGCTGGCCACCTCGACCGTGGCGGGCCATCCGCAAGCGGTGAGGCCGAACAGACACAATACCGCAAGCCATCGCGTGATTGCCTTCGAATATCTCCTCATGGCGTCCTCCTTCTCGTTGCAAGCTCTATGACCAGCGCGATGGGCCTCACCCGCCGCGCTCACTGTCGTCGCCATGGGGCAGCTTCGGTCCACGTTGCTCACTGTCGACAGTACCGGAAGCGTTTCTGAATCGGTGTGAGTTGTGATGAATTTCGATGAATTTTTGTGAACGAAGATGAAGACCGGTCGACGGGTTTGAACCGGGCTGCCGTCTTCGTGGCCAGGAAGCGCCCCGCACTAGGGCTAACGCTCCACGGCGGGCTTGACGGAGCATAGGGTTGCATAGGACAAGACGTGGAAACGGAGGTGCAGATGCGACGCAGGACCTTGGCTTTTGTTGCGCTGGTGGCGATCCCGCTCTCATTAGGCGTCGGTTGTAGCGAGAGCGCGAGCACGGCCGGAACACCTGGCTCTGGCGGATCGGGGGGTGACGCGGGTGCTGGTGGCAGCGGTGGGGGCGCTGGGACTGGCGGTGAGGGAGGCGCTGGCGGGGCAATGCCGCTCGAAGCCTATGCGGGCAACGTCTGTGTCGCCGCGAAGCAGGCGGCGGGTGGCACCTTTTGCAAGGCCTTGTTCGACGCGTGGCAGGCTTGGGAGAGCGACCAGAACGAAGAAGCGAGGAATGCCGCGGCGGCGGCGGCTGGCATCACGCTCGGAGAGGCCTGGGATGCCGCCGAGGCCGACGCCGAGGATGACGGCGCGAGCTGCTCGGACCTCGCCCTAAGTTCGAGCGAAGCCGGCGCTGCCCTGGAATCTGCAATCGCAACCATCGCCGCCTCGATCAACGATGGACTCGACCTCGGCCAAAACGAACAGGCCCAATGTGGCGCCGATTTGCTTGCGGCCGCCGGTGACGCTTGTGAAGACCTGCTCATGGCAGAGAGCGCGCACGTCGGCGATCTCTTCGCGGACTCCGACCGATCGACCCTCGATGCGGCCAAGGGTGCCGCGTCCAGCGCCTTCTTGGCGGCCTGGGCCGATGCGACGTCCGGCACCTGCCCGACCAATGCGAGCGATCAAGAGATCGGTGACGACCTCGAGACGCTCACCGGCGAGCTCGTCGACAAGACCGTCGTGACACCGATGCTTGCGGACGCGCAATATACGACGCTGACACCTGGACCGACTGACTACCTAGGACGGACCTACACGCCCCAGTGCATGCAGGGCTCCGAATATCGCTACTTCGCAAAGCGAGGCAGCGTCAACAAGCTGCTGATGTACTACCAAGGCGGCGGCGCATGCTGGGACAACCTCACCTGCGGGGGGACGCAGATCACCGGCGCGATCTGCAAGACCTCGACCGCGACCGATGATCCCAACGCTTTGTCGTCTGGGTTCGCGGATCTCAGCAACGAGAACAATCCCTTCCGCGACTGGAACGTCGTGATCGTGTCGTACTGCACCTGCGACATCCACTTCGGCGACGCGACGCAGGACTATGGCAACGTCATCGTTGAGCACAAGGGCTATCACAACTCCAAGGTGGCCGAGAAGTGGGCGAGGGAGCACTTCGTCAATCCGGAGGAAGTGTTCGTCACGGGGTCGAGCGCGGGCGCGTATGGGGCATGGTTCAACGCCCCCCTCCTCCACGAGGTATGGCCGGCTTCTCAGATTCACGTGCTCGCCGACGCTGGCAACGGCGTGATCACCACGGACTTCCTCAACAACGAGTTCAGCAATTGGAACTTCGTCGCCAACCTGCCCGACATCCCAGGGGTCCTCGAGGCGATCACGACAGGCGACGGGATGCCGGCCTACACCGAAGCGGTCGCCAAGTGGGCTCCAAAAACCAACTGGGCGCACTACTCGACCAAGTTCGACGGAGGCCAAGGCGGGCAGACGGGCTTCTACAACGTCATGCTCTTGGGGAGCCCCCTCGGTGCGCTCAATTGGTGGGACGCCAGCTGCGCGTTCGGCGCGAACGCTCTCTCGCAGTCGGAAGACACGTTCGCGGCTGTACCTGACAACTACCGCTACTACTTCGGCACCGGATCGCGCCATACGATGTTTGGCAGCGACAAGGTCTATGATGACACCACGGGCGGCGTCCCTACGATCGTCGACTGGGTCGGAGCCATGCTCGCCAGCGGCCCCGACGGTCGCGACGAGAACTGGGTCAACGTCGTCTGTGAAAACTGCGGCTTGCTTTTACCGGGCGATCCAGCACCCAATCCGCTCGAGGAGCCATTCGAGCAACAATCCGAAGACGTAGTCATCGTCTGCGAATAGGGAACCGATTACTGAGAGCGGCCGTCCTGCGGCGCGAAGACGAATGGGAACGTGAAGCTGAGGCTCTTGCCCGTTCGGCGGCTGGGGAATCGAATGGCGCTGACCACACGCGCGACGCAGCGCTCGACCCGATCGTTGCCGGTCGTATTCTGGACGACCTGCAGGCCTTTGACGTAGCCCTTGCGCACTACGGCGAAGCGAATTGAAACCTTGCCCGCAAGCTCGGGCGCGTAGCGGAGCGCGGACTCGTAGCAGCGATTGATCTTAGGAAGGTCTTTGTGGATTTTCTGACGAACGACCAAGGCATCGAGCCGGCCGGAGGAGCTCGCGTGCCCCTGGCTTGGAACGGCCGCCATGAGCACCGCCACTAGCAGCGCTGCAACAATTGGCTTCAAGCTCGCAGAAGGCATCCTCGAGGAATACGCCCGGCCCCGATTAAGCACAAAAAAACGGCGGCTTCATCCGACTGCACGCCGAATCCCGCGGCCTTTCCCAAGACCGTGATACAAGTTCCCCATGCCCCCCAAGCCCCGGCCTCTTTCCTGCCTTCAGCGCACACGCAAACGGCTCCGGCGCCACGCCCATGCCGTGATGGGCGAAGGCTTGGTCGGAAGTCTCTCGCGCCTCGGACGCTTGCATCCACTCTCGAACCCCGCCAGACATGGTGTACAGGTGATCAGAGACGTCGAGTACGTCCGAGGCGGCAATCCACGCCACAGGCTCGACATCTATCGGCCCGCGAGCCAGGCCGTCGCTCTCCCGATCGTCCTCTATATGCACGGCGGCGGCTTCAATCTCTTGTCGAAGAACACCCATTGGTTCATGGGGCTGGCGTTCGCGCGCGCGGGCTATCTGGTGTTCAACGTCGACTACCGACTCGCGCCCGAGCACCCGTACCCGGCGGCAGTGTCCGATGTCTGCGCGGCGCTCGAATGGGTGTCGGAGAACGCCGAAGGCTATGGTGGTGACCTGAGCCGATTGGTCTTCGCAGGCGAATCGGCAGGCGGCAACTTAGCCACTGCGCTCACCATCTGCTGCTGCTACCGACGCTCCGAGCCCTTTGCGCAGCGCGCGTTCGCGACCGGCTTGGTACCCACTGCGGTCGCTCCTGCCTGTGCGCCGCTCCAAGTCACCAACCCGGAGCGCTTGAACCGCAAACGCAAGCTGCCTCGATGGGTGAACGACATTCTCGAAGGCATGAACGATTTGTATGTCGGAGCGCTTCATGCACATGCACCCGGTGAGCTGGACCTTGCCGATCCACTGCATGTCTTCGAACGACGCGAGCGCCCGGACCGCGCCCTCCCCGCATTCTTCGTGCCCATCGGCACACGCGACCCCTTGCTCGACGATACGCGCCGCCTCGACCGCGCCCTCAAGGCGATGGGCGTCGAATGCGAAGCGCGCTACTACGAAGGCGAGCTTCACGCGTTTCACGCTCTGGTCTGGCGACGCCAGGCGCGGCGCTGCTGGCGCGAGCAGCTTTCGTTCCTGGCGCGCGCGCTTCAACAGCCTCGCGAGCCTCGGCACGAGTTCGTCGCGCAGGCCTAGCGGCTGAACGCCAGGAATCGCACCTAGCCTTTGTCGGCTCCGCCAAGGAGCACGTCCATCAATGGGCTTCCGTCGACTTTGGCATCCTTGACCAAGGCATCGAGCAGCTGTTTTCCCAAACGCGCAAGGTCGAGCAGCTCGCGGATGCGTTCTTCCTGGAAGCGCGCCCTACTCCGATCGGTTGGCGTCTTGGCTTTGTCCTTCAGGAATTCGATGGCGTCTTCCATGATGTCGATCGCGTCGAGGACCTCGACCCGCTCACGCTCGTTGAAGACACGCGAGATCATTTTCCAGAAGTTGCCCTCGGCGGCGTAGTGGTCGCGCCGCTCGCCCTGGAGCCAAACCTTTTTGACGACGCCCCAGCGTGTCAGCTCGTTGAGGGTCATCGAGACTGCGCCGCTGCTGAGCTGAAGCCGTTCCTGCATTTCCGGAGCGCTGAGCGGACGGTCGGACAGATACAGGATCGCCCAAAGACGGCCCATGTTCCGCTTGAAGCCCCAGAACTCGATCAGGCGACCAATCGAATCGCTGACCAGGACCTCACTTTCCCAGAGCTCCTCCCCGCCCTTCGCCACGCTAGCGGCCTACCTCGAACCCCAAGGCTTGACCAGCCGCCCGCTCGCATCAAAGCTCAGGCGCATGCAACGACCAACGTTCGAGGCCATGCTCGAAGCAGCATCCGGGGTGAAGCGCGACGGTGACGGGTACAAGGTCGCGGAGGGCTACAATTTGTCGCTGTACATCGGGGAACCTGGCCAAGCGATGGAAGTGTCCGAGGTGGCCGCAATCAGGCTCCAAGAGGCATTCTGCGAGGCCTCTTCCCGCGAGCACCACGCGGTCTACTTCCTGGAATACAGCAGCCTACATGGGCTTTGCGTCCGACCGCCAAGCGGGGCCGGAGGTCGGCGCGCGGGCTTCAGCTAGGCGATGGCGCGGGGGCGGTCGGGCCTGCAACTCTCGTGGCCACTCGGGCGTTTTGACGTAAGGTGTAGGCGGGGGTTTGGGGATCGTGTCCGCACGCATTCTTGTCTGTGACGATGAAGCCAGCTTGCGCGAGATGTTGCAGATCTTACTGCGGCGCGAGGGCTACCGCGTCGACGTGGTCGATGGTGTGCATGCAGCGCGCGATCAACTCGGCAGCGCCGACCCGTACGACGTCGTCATCACCGACTTGGTGATGCCGGACGGCACGGGCATGGAAGTGCTCGACGCGGTGCGCGCCCGATCGGCCGACACCCAGGTCTTGATGATCACGGCTTACGCAACCACCGAGCAAGCCGTCGAGGCGATGCGAAGAGGCGCCTATGACTACGTTCAGAAGCCGTTCCGGAACCACGAGCTCCTGGCAACGCTCGAAAAGGCGCTCGAAAAGCGCGCCATCGTGGCGGAAAACCAGACGCTTCGCGAGCAGGTGAAGTCCCGCTGGACCGAGGGACAGCTCATCGGCAAAAGCGCAGCCATGGACCGGCTTCGCGACCTGATCAAGCGCTTAGCCAGTGCCACGACGAGTGTCTTGATCACGGGCGAAAGCGGCACCGGAAAGGAAATGGTCGCCCGCGCCCTTCACTTTCAAAGCCCGCGCGCCGAAGCGCCCTTCGTCGTGTTGAACTGCGGAGCCGTCCCCGAGAACCTCATCGAGAGCGAGCTCTTCGGCCACGTCAAAGGCGCGTTCACCGGCGCCACCTCTGCAAACGAAGGCCTCTTCCGGGCAGCCGACGGTGGGACGCTTTTTCTCGACGAGGTGGGTGAGCTCCCGCCGGCGCTGCAGGTGAAATTGCTGCGGGTGCTCCAGGACCGAACGGTTCGCCCCGTCGGCGGCAGCAGCGAATACGAGGTCGACGTTCGAGTCGTCGCCGCGACCAACCGCGACGTCGAATCCGAGGTCGACGCGGGCACGTTCCGCGAGGATCTCTTCTATCGATTGAACGTGATTCGTATCGAGGTGCCGCCTCTTCGGGATCGAGCCGAGGACATCCCGGTGCTCGCGGGCTACTTTCTTCAGAAGCACGCCGCACTCCAGGGCCGTCGGCTGGAGTTTTCGCCCGAAGCAATGCGTTGGATGGCCCAGCAATCGTTTGCGGGCAATGTCCGCGAGCTCGAAAACATGGTCGAGCGTGGTGTGACACTGGCTCTCGGCAACACGGTCGAACGAGACGATCTCGGCGATACACATCCGTCCAAGAAGGCTGGGAATGCCCCACGGATTCCAGAGGGTCGCTTCGACCTCGACGAGTACCTGAACCAAGTCGAAAAGGAGCTTCTGCTGCGCGCGCTCGATCAGGCCGGCGGGGTCCGGACCAAGGCGGCGGAGCTTCTCGGCATGAGCTTCCGGCAGTTCCGGTATCGTTTGGCAAAGCACATTTCGCCCGAACTGGGCGATGTGGCCGGCGATTGATATACTCCAAGCTGGAGGTTCTTCCTTGTCGCGTCACCTGCGAAGCAAAGGCTTCACCACCATTGAGCTCCTCATCGGCGTCGCGATCGTCGGTATCTTGGCGGCCGTCGCGATCCCGTCGTTCAAGGGCTACGTGTACCGCGGTCGCGTCACCGAGGCGGTGACGGTGCTCAACGAGATCAAGACCCGACAGGAAGCCTACCGGAGCCGCTTCGGCAATTACGCCGCGGTGAGCGGAACGAGCAACTGGACCAACTACACGCCTGCGTCGATTCCAGGATCGCAACCGGTGGCCTGGCCAAGCTCGCCGGAGTGGGAAGAGCTCGGGCTCCGCCCGCCAGGGCCGGTGCGGTTTCGCTACGCGACCGTCGCGGGCTTTCCGGGAGATACGGCGCCAGCCGGCACCAACCTCGACGAAAGGACGTTCTGGTACGCCGCGCAGGCACAAGGAGACCTCGACGACGACGACGTATCGTTCACGCTCGAGGTCTACTCGCAGTCTCGAAACATGTACAACAGCGCCGAGGGCACGGGGGGATGGGAATGAAGCGGAATCAAGGCTACACGATTACGGAGCTGATGATCACCGTTGTCATCATTGGTGTCTTGGCGACTCTGGCGATTCCCACCTTCACCTCGTACATCTACAAAGCGCGGGTCACCGAGGCGACGAACTTCCTCGGCAAGATCAAGCAGCGGCAGGAGTCCTACCGGAACGAATTCGGTCAGTACTGCGCCGTAGATGAAGATGACTGGGGGAGCTGGAACCCAACCGCGATTCCGGGAGAGGACCCTGTGGTCTGGGAGAGCACCGTCGAATGGCGGCAGCTCGGCGCGTCACCCAATGCCCCCATCCGGTTTCGGTATGCGACCATCGCTGGCCTGGCCGGCGAAGACCCACCGGCCGATACCGGGCTCGACAAAGACGACCATTGGTTCGCAGCCAGGGCCGAGGGAGATCTCAACGGGGATGGCGAGTCCTTCTACCTCGAGATCTACTCCCAATCGGACCACATCTATAACAGTGCCAGCGGAACAGGCGGCTGGAAGTGACAATTTCCGTCACCTGCGGGTGACGAAATCTGTCCCCGCAGGCTGCTCCCCGGCACCGCAAGACCTGGATTGGCCAATAATTTCCGGCTGAGCATGGGGTCCGGGAGAATCGGCACGGCAGTTGCATTGTCTTGGAGCAACTTTGAATGATGCGGGCACAGGGCCCGGGGGAAAAGGAACTGAATATGAACAAGCTACTCTCGAAGAAAGAGGGATTCACCCTCATCGAGCTGATGATCGTCGTCGCCATCATCGGCATTCTCGCCGCGATCGCGATCCCGGCATTCATCAACTACGTGAAGCGTTCGAAGACGGCGGAAGCCCCGGCGAACCTCAAGTCGATGTTCCAGGGCGCAGCCGCGTACTACGAGGCGGAGAACTGGACCGGTGGCGTTCCCGCTGTGGGCACGACCGTCGCGGCCGTGTCGCACTGCACGATTAACAGCGCGGTCATGGATGGCGCTCCGAGCCCCGACAAGCGCGTCATCATTTGGGACAACGAGACGAACGCCGCCGAGTTCCAGGCAATGAACTTCGCACCGGCCGATGGGCTCTACTTCGAATACGGCCTGACCGCGGACCCCGCGGCCAGCATTTGTGGGAACGGGTCCCGGGACACCACGCTCTACACCTTCTTCGCCCATGGCAACCTGGACGGGGACGCCGACGAGTCGACCTTCAACCTCGAAGCGGGTTCGAACGACGACAACGTGCTCTATCGCGCACCCGGCATCCAGCAGATCGACGCGCTCGAGTAATCGCTCTCGGATGACGACTGGAAAGGCCGCGGCGCTCGTCGCGGCCTTTTCCGTTTAAGCGGAGAGCCACTGCATCTTCGTTATACTGGGCTCGTGAGGCAGGTGGGGCGAATCATCGGCGTCGTCGCAATTCTGGGCGGGCTGCTCGGGATTTGGTCGCTTCGCGGGCGGGCGATGGACCAGTACCTGGGGACACAGACCTACGAAGACATCTACTATCTGCCGCCCCCTGCATGGTTGGAGGTGATGAGCCTGGGCCATCGACGGGCGCTCGCGGATTTGATTTGGCTTCGGGCCCTGCTCTACTTCGGCGACGAGTTTGCGAACCGCGGCGCGGTCAAGCACGTCTTCAACTATGGCGAGTCGATGCTCGCGCTCGACCCTGACTTCAAGCGGGTATACCGCTGGGTTGGGATGGCTGGCGTGTATACACCAACCGGCAGCTCGAACGAATTCGTGGAGCGCGCGATCGACGTACTCCGCCGGGGCTCGGAGCGATTCCCCAACGACGGGGAGCTGGCCTGGGACACCGGAGCGACGATCACCTACGAGCTGCTGCCGCACCTTCCGAAGGACGATCCCGACCGCGCCCGTCTCGAAGCCGAAGGGAACGACTACATGATGGCTGCCGCCCGCCTCGGAGGAGGGCCTCCTTGGCTGGTCATGACGAATGCGACCTCTTTGCGAAAGCTAGGCCAGACCGATCGTGAGCTCCGCCACCTCGAAGAGATGTACGCGATGATCCGCGACCCAAAGGTGAAGGCTCAGATCGAGATTCGCCTCGCCCAGCTGAGGGACGAAACCTATGCGGAGGCGTTCCGAAGCGCCAACGAGGAGTTCGAGAGGCGACGTGAAGAGGAGTTTCCTTATATGCCTTCGACGCTCTATTTCTTCGTAGCCGACCCCGTCGAGCCGGCCATCGGCCTCGAAGACGCGAGCTAGGTTCTTGCCAAACTCGCACTGGTCTCTCACAGTCCCGCGGCTTTGCCCCGCGGTCGTCCGAGATTGAGCTTGATCGAAGCAGCGCTTCTGCTTTGCCTCCTTGGCATCGTCCTCGCTGTCTTCGTTCCGACGTTCCTTCGTCGGGTGCGGACCAACAAGATCAGCGAGGCCTCCGAGCTGCTACAAGAGATGAGCGACCGTGCCGCAGCGTACTACGCTGCATCGTGGGAGGGCGGAAAGCGATTTTGTCTTCCAGAAGGCGCGGGACCGACCCCCGCAACGCCGACGGTCGACGCGACAAAGGTCGACTTCGCCGCCGAGGAGCAGAGCGGCCATGCGAGCTGGGAAGCGCTTGCGTTCCAGCCGGACCGACCGGTACGCTACAGCTACAGCTACCGGCCCAGCGACCACGGCTGTGACCTCACCGCCGCGGACGAGCTCCTATCGGTCTCGTTTCGAGCGGAGGGCGACCTCGACGGGGACGGTGTGAGCTCGATCTTCGAGCGGCGCGCGACCATCGATGTGGACGGCTTCAAGCCCGCGGACACGTTGCACGTGCACCAGCGAGTCGAGTGAAGGCCTCGCCCGAGCCTAGTTCGGGCGCCCTGACGCGATCTGCGCCTCGGCGTTGACCAACGCGGTCGTGATCTCCCCAGAGGCACGGCGAAGCGCAGATGGCGTGCCGTTGCCGAAGCGGTCGGGATGGAGGTCCCGAACCAGCTTTCGAAGCGCCACGCGCGCGTCACGACCTCCTGCGCCCTCAGGAAGGTCGAGAAGCGCGTGTGCCGAGGCACGCTTGCGGATCTCTCTTTGCTTGCGAAGCAAGAGCGGGTAAGAGCCACCGGCCTTGGGCGAGGCTCCGCCGAGCAACTTGAGGATCCAGAGGAAC
The DNA here is from genome assembly GCA_963699755.1 of uncultured delta proteobacterium. Lineage (GTDB taxonomy): Bacteria > Myxococcota_A > Polyangia > Polyangiales > Houyiibacteriaceae > SG8-38. Next base: position 675,442 of record CAVOVB010000003.1, on the reverse strand, counting down.
CGATGCCCTATCGGTCCGAAGCCGGGCCGTGAGGCGAGCTCTTCGGCCAGCACGCCCCTACGAAGCCCGAACACAAGGGCGGCTTCTTCGGGCCGAAGCTCTGCGGTTCGAAGAAGCGACTCGCCCACCTCGGTGAGGTAGTACGTCGCATTCCCGAGCTGGGCGCGCAGGCTTGCGCTCTCGACGCTGTTCACGGCGGCGCGCATCGTCTGAAGCGCGAGGATTCGCGCGGGCAGCGGCTCAGCCAACCTCCAGGAACCCGCTGCGGAGTCTGACTGCACCAGGCGCAGCGCCAGTCCGCTCCATTGGCACATCCCGAAGACCTGATCGAGAACCTGCCGGTGCGAAATCGGCACCCGACGATCGATGTTCGCATCGAGCAGCGCCCCAGAATGAAAGGACATGGTCGCCCGACGCCCCTCAGCCACGAGATGCAGGACGCCGCTTGCGCTCGCTCGGTCGAGACCGATCAAGACACGGCAAAGCATCGTGGCACTGGACAGCGCGTCCATGAAACCCGAATAGGCCATCGCGCGGGTGCTGGCTAGTTTTCAGCGTGATGCTGCGTAACGAGGATCGCCGGGCCGCAAGGCCAGCGCGTTTCGAATTTGCGCAAAGCGAGCCGACACCGATGTGGGCGCAACCCCGTACCTTCGAGCCACCTCGGCTTGCGTGAAACCTGGGCGCCGCTCGACCACTGCAATCGCGTATTCGAGCGCCGCGGCCAAAACTTCAGGCTTGGTGACACGAAGCTCGCAATGCGCTTTCATGTCGGACCAGAGCTGCGTCGCGCGTTGGATTTCGTCGCGAGAGTAGCCGGCTTCACCCATCTTCCGCTCTACGGTCTCGGCAACGCGGTCGCTCGGTGGGAGGCGCACCGATGATGCGATTGCCGCAGCCGTATCGGTCGCGCCCCGTTCGATCCAATCGAGAAGCCCGCGATGATCGGGGTTGCATGGACCCTTTTCTCGCGCGAGCTCTGCGAGCTTCTGGGCTTCATCGAGGTCACCGAGACGTGCGACGCAGTGCGCGAGCGAGCCGATGATTTCGTCGTGCTCGGGCTCGAGCTCGTAGGCGCGCCGCAGGTGATGCTGCGCGCCGCTCGGATCATCGAGGGCAACGTCCATCAAGTGGCCGAGGTTGTGGTGATACCAGGGCGTTTGCGGAGCGAGGCTCGACGCCTCGCGGTAGGAGCGAGCTGCACATCGGTAGTTGCCGAGCAACGCATGGCAAAGACCCATGAGCGCGTGGAGGATGTCATCGTCGGCGCAGTAGCTGAGCACGCGCCGCAGGTGCAAGGCCGCTTTCCAGGGATTGTCTTCGAGGAACAGCTCAGCAAGATGCCGATGGGCGAACAGCGACGCCTCGCTCCCCTCGTCCGCGATGGAGACCAGTTGGGTCAGCAGCCCTTCGGCGCGCTTGGAGGACGCTTCGAGAGCTTCTTCGGCTTGCTGCCAGAGCTCTTCGACCATGCTTGCACCGCGGTCCATCCATATTCGTATAGCTGGTCGGTTTTTTGAACGCAAGACTCGTCGGCTGCACGAAGGGCGCCGGAACGTGACGTTCTCGGTTCCAAGCGTGGGTATCAAGCGTGTCGTATTCGAACGCCAGTCATGTTCGCGTTCGGTTCAATGAAACTGCGCATCGCGTGCGCCTGGGGTATGCTTCAAGGGCTCGACCCCTGCTCGGGTCGAGGTATGGTGAAACCATGATGCCTCAAGAATCCGACGAAAAGGCTTCCGACTCCGCCGATCAAGGCGAACGAGAACGTCGCTGGTCCGAAGGTGTGCTTCGCGACACGCTGCGAAGGGCCGTGGAGAAGGGCATCGAAGCGGGCGTTGGGACGCTTCGGAGTGCGGATAGCGCCCTTCGCGGGGTCACCCAGGACGGCAGGCTACCAAAGGAGCTGATCGGCTATGTGTTTGCTTCGGTCGATGAGACCAAGAACGCGCTGGTTCGAACCGTCGCGAAAGAAGTCCGCGATTTCCTCGAAGCGACCGATATCGCAGGCGAGTTCTACCGGGCCCTCACATCCTTGTCGTTCGAAGTGAAGACCGAGATTCGGTTCATTCCGAACGACGCCGGCGGCGTGCGGCCACAAGTGAAGGCCCGAGCGGTCCAGAAGCGCAAACGGCGCAGCGGCGTGGTCGAAACCGAGCCGATCGTTCCGCCGGATGATCCGGGCGGTTCCTGAGCAACATGACCGCGCCCGGGACAGTGTACTTGGTCGGTGCGGGCCCAGGCGATCCAGAGCTGATCACCGCGCGCGGGCTCCGGCGTCTGCGCGAGGCCGACGTCGTCCTCTACGACGCTCTGGTGCACCCCGAACAGCTGAGCGCGGCCAGGCCCGATGCCGAGCTCGTCTTCGTCGGCAAGCGCGCCGGCCGGGTCAGCCAGCGCCAGGCCGAGATCAATCGGCAGCTCGTCGAAGCTGCCCGCGCTGGAAAGACGGTCGTCCGGCTCAAGGGTGGCGATCCCTATCTATTCGGACGTGGCTCCGAGGAAGCCGAGTTGCTCGCGTCCGAGGGAATTCCGTTCGAAGTGGTTCCTGGCGTCCCCTCTCCCCTCGCAGCCACGGCGTACGCCGGCCTGTCATTGACGCATCGTACGCTTGCTTCGAGTGTCGCCTACGTGACGGCCACGGAGTCAGTGGAGAAGGACCGCACCGACCACGACTGGTCGAAGCTCGCGACCGCTACTCAGACACTGGTCATCTTCATGGGCATGCGGAAGCTCGACTCGCTCAGCAGGCTCTTGATCGAACACGGGCGCCCTGCGGACACCCCGGTGGCGGTCGTTCAATGGGCATCCCTTCCGAAGCAGCGCACCATCGTTGGCACGCTGGCCGATATTCATCAGCGCGCATCGAATGCTGGGCTCGGCTTGCCTGCGCTCACCATCGTAGGCGAGGTCGTGCGCTTGCGGAGCAACCTTCGCTGGTTCGATACCAAGCCCCTGTTCGGCAAACGCATCGTGGTGACCCGCGCCATCCATCAGGCCGGTTCACTTGCCTCCAGGCTTCGCGACGAAGGCGCGCAAGCGATCTTGGCGCCGACGATTCGAATCGCGCCTCCGGTCGATCTCGCACCGCTTCGCAGTGCGGTGAAAGGGCTCGATCGCTACGATTGGATTCTCTTCACGAGCGCCAACACGGTCGAGGCCGTCTTCTCTACGATCGATGAAGCCGGATTGGACCTCCGGGCATTGGCGGGTGCCAAGGTCTGCGCCATCGGCAGCAAGACGCTTGAGGCGTTGCGCGCGCATGGGCTCAAGGCAGACCTCGTTGCGGCGGACGCTCGCGCAGAGGGGGTCATCCGCGCGATTCGGCCGCTCCTTGGAGAACGAACCCGCATTCTGCTTCCGCGTGCCGAAGTCGCCCGTGAAGTCCTGCCTGAGTCGCTCCGAAACGCGGGCGCCCAGGTCGACATGCCGACCGCGTACCGAAACCTTCCCCCGGAGCCCAAGGACGTCGAACGCATCCGAAACCTGGTCGACCGCAGGGAGAGCGACGCGGTCTTGTTCACCTCCTCGTCGACCGTGCAGCACCTATTCGAGCTGCTCGGTCCGGACGCTAGCGATCGCCTCGGTGCGTTGGATCTGTTTTCAATCGGCCCGGTCACGACCAGCACAGCCGAGGGCCTGGGCCTCCACATCGCCGCGACATCGGCCGAGCAGACGATCGAATCACTGGTCGCGACGGTACGCGCGTACTATGCCCCAGCCGGAGATGCGGATGCCTAGATTTGCAGCTGGGGTCGCCCTTGCGCTGCTCGCCCTGGTCGGAGCGGCCTGTGGCGACCCGTGCGGTCAAGCCGAGGACCGGGTGGTGCCGATGGATGAGCTTCCGTGCATGATGACGAACGCAGAAGGAGGCTGGGAGTCGCACCCCTTCCCCCCCATTTCCGATGAACGGTGCTACTGGCTCGAGTTCCGGGGGTGCAGCCAGTATGAAATCGAGCACCCGCTTGGGAGGCTTCCGACCGAGGTGCTCGGCTACATCTCCTTCGACCCAGATGGCAGCTTCTCCACCCTGGGCTCCGGCAACGGCTTCGTCGTTCAGGAAGTCAGCGACTCCTCGGTGACCGTTCGCAACTCACAGAACCAGCTTTTCTATCTGAGGCTCGCCCTTGACTGACCCCCCTAGCGCATCGTGGGGACGGGCCTTAGATTCTAGGGACTGCACCAGTCGTAGCGGACTGGGCTGGAATGGAGAAAGCGCTAAAATAGGGAATGCCCGACAGGTTCGACAACGATGCCGGGACCATCACCGAGGTCAAACCGCAGAAAAAGCTCAAACGCCCACGGCTCTATCGGGTTCTTCTGCACAATGATGATTACACCACCAGGGAATTCGTCGTTCACGTGCTGCATACCGTTTTTCACCTCGGAGAACAGGATTCGATCCGCGTCATGCTGCACGTGCACCACAACGGGGTGGGCGTCGCAGGGGTGTTCACCCGCGAGGTCGCGGAATCCAAGATCCAGCGGGTCGAACGATTGGCCCGAGAGCAGGAGTTCCCACTCCGCCTGACCATGGAGCCCGAAGAAGAGGAAGACACGTAAACATGGCTGGCCCCGTCATCGACAAAGAGCTTCAGCAGACCCTTCGCAAGGCGTTTGACCGCGCGGGCTTGATGCGCCACGAGTACGTGACGCTCGAGCACCTGCTTTTGGCCCTCACCGAGGACCCGAATGCTTCCAAGGCGCTGCGCGCCTGTGGAGCGGATCTCCGCCGCCTGCGAAGGAAGCTCGAAGAGTTCATGCAGGATCGGCTGGCGCGCGTGCCGGAGAACGTCACCATCGAGCCTCGGCAAACCCTGGCGGTCGAGCGGGTCCTCCAGCGTGCCGCGATTCACGCAATCTCATCCGAGATGAAGACGATCGACGGCAGTAACGTGCTCGTCCAGTTGCTCAAAGAGGAGGAATCGTTCGCGGCCTTCCTCCTCCAGGACGCCGGGGTCACATCGCTCGACCTCAAGCGCTTCATCTCTCACGGCGTGGGCACCGACATCGTCCCCGGAGAAAGCGACGCCTACACCGAGACGGACTTCGACGAAGACGAAGGGGATTCGATGCCAGGCCGCGACCCGCTCGAGGCCTTCGCCACCGATCTGATCGCCGAAGCAGCCGAAGGCCGGATCGACCCACTGATCGGACGGGACGAAGAGCTCGACCGCACCGTCCAGGTACTGTGCAGGCGTCGAAAGAACAATCCCGTATTCGTGGGTGAGCCGGGCGTTGGGAAGACCGCCATCGCGGAGGGGCTCGCGCGACGTATCCACGAAGGCAGCGTCCCCGATATTCTCAGCGATGCGCAGATCTACTCGCTCGACATGGGCGCCCTGCTCGCCGGCACGAAGTTTCGGGGCCAGTTCGAGGAGCGGCTCAAGGCGGTCATGAAGCGTCTTCAGGAGATCGACAATGCCATCCTGTTCATCGACGAGATCCACACCATCGTCGGCGCAGGCGCGACGACTGGTAGCTCGATGGATGCGTCGAACATCCTCAAGCCGGCGCTGGCGTCCGGCAAGCTCCGCTGTCTCGGTTCGACCACCTACGCCGACTTCAAGCATCTCGAGCGTGATCGCGCCCTCGCCCGGCGCTTTCAGAAGATCGAAGTGCACGAGCCGAGCGTCGAAGACACCGTCGAAATTCTCAAGGGCCTGCGTTCTTACTATGAAGAACACCACGACGTGAAGTACGACGACGATGCGCTCGAGGCGGCCGCGCAGCTCGCCCAAAAACACATCATGGAGCGTTTCTTGCCCGACAAGGCCATCGATGTGATCGACGAAGCTGGCTCGCTCGAACGGATGCGCCCCGAAGAAGAGCGCACACATCTGATCACCACGAAGGAAATCGAGAAAGTCGTCAGCAAAATGGCACGCGTGCCGGTCGAGTCCGTCAGCGCCAAGGAGCGCGACCAGCTCAGGGACCTCGGGCCCGCGCTTCGCAAAGTGATCTTCGGCCAGGACGAGGCCGTCGACAAGGTCGTCAGCTCGATCACCTTGGCGCGGGCGGGGCTGCGCGCCGACCACAAGCCGATTGGCTCCTTCCTCTTTGCAGGGCCCACTGGTGTCGGCAAAACCGAGCTCGCACGGCAACTCGCACGCGCGATGGGCGTGGAGCTCCTTCGCTTCGATATGAGCGAATACAGCGAGCGGCACTCCGTCTCGCGCCTCATCGGCGCCCCTCCCGGCTACGTCGGATTCGACCAGGGCGGCCTACTGACCGATGCGGTTCGAAAGCATCCGCACGCCGTGGTGATCCTCGACGAAATCGAGAAGGCACACAGGGAGCTCTTCAACATCCTCCTGCAAGTGATGGACCATGCCAAGCTCACCGACAACAACGGGCGAGAAGCCGACTTCCGCAACGTCGTGTTGGTGATGACCACCAATGCAGGCGCCTTTGAAGCGACCGAGAAGGTCGTCGGATTCGGCAGCGGTGAGGAACCGAAGGACTTTGCAACCGGGCGGGCGCGACAGGCCATGGAGCGCATCTTCACGCCCGAATTCCGCAACCGTCTCGATTCGGTCGTGTACTTTGGTGGGCTCGATCGGAAGGTCATTCGTATGGTGGTCGACAAAGAGGTGGCCCTTCTCGGCGAGATGCTTGCTGAGAAGCAGGTCAGGCTCGAGCTGAGCGAATCGGCGCGTAACTGGCTCGCGGAGCACGGCTACGACCCGCAAATGGGCGCCAGGCCCATGGCCCGGCTCGTCGAGCAGAAGCTCAAGAAGCCGCTTGCTGAAGCGATGGTCTTTGGCAGCCTGAAGGAAGGCGGCACCGCGATGGCCGAGGCCAAGGACGGTGACATCGTGCTCACCTTTCACGATACGAACGCCCCAGGCGCTGAAGCCTAAGCGTCAGGAGCCCAGCACCGGGGCCGCGCCTGCGCTAGCCTATCGTGTTGTCCCCTGATGCCCGTGTACCTACTCGACAAGGAGCTCGCCTTCCCGGCCCCTGAAGACGCCAACGAGGAAGGCATCGTTGCGGTGGGCGGCGACGTGTCACCGGAGCGGCTGCTGATCGCGTATGCGAACGGCATCTTCCCCTGGCCTGCGCGCGGCTATCCATTGCTCTGGTTCTCGCCCGATCCACGGTTCGCGTTGGCGCCCTCTTCGGCTCATGTCTCGCGCTCGTTGCGCAAAGTCATTCGCAAAGGGCGGCTTCGAGTCACGGCGGACACCGCCTTTACGGACGTGATTACGGCCTGTGCTGCGACGCCACGCCCACACCAGCAGGGCACCTGGATCACCCGCGAGCTGCGGGACGGCTACGTCAGACTTCACGAGCTCGGATACGCGCATAGCATCGAAGCCTGGCGCGACGATCAGCTAGTCGGCGGCCTCTACGGAGTGGCCCTTGGCAAGACCTTCGCGGGGGAGTCGATGTTCGCTTCGGAGCCCGACGCGTCCAAGGTCGCCTTCACGACCCTGCTCGGCCATCTGGCGATGTGGGGCTTTCGCATCATCGATTGCCAAGTGCATACGGAGCATCTGGCGCGCTTCGGCGCTACGATGTGGCCGCGCGAGCGCTTTCTCGCCCAATGGCGGGCGGCGGTCGATGAGCCGAGCGTCCTCGCGCCATGGCAGCTGACCTTGTCCCCGCGGGCGGCGCTCGATCGACTGGAAGCGGACGTATGAAACCTGACGAGATCTACTCGCGGCTACGGGCAACGCGCGTCGAGGTTGCGGGCGATCGCGGACACCCAGGGGTCGCCTGCCGTCTTGGGGTGAGTCGACAAGCGCTCGATCTGGGACCTGGCCGCCGCGCGTCGGGTCTCGTCGCCGGCGCGCAAGGCGAGCTCGACCGCGACCAGCGATGTCTCGCGCGTTTCACCAGAGTAGGCCGCCCAGTCGAGTGCCTCGCGGGCCTCGACCTCGTCGCATGCCGCCGCCGCGGCCATGGCGCGGAAAAGCTCGATCGAGCTGAAGCCGGGATAGACCTTCGCCGCCTCGGATAGCGATCGATACGCGCGACGCGCCGCCTCCCGTTCGTCCCTGGTCCGGTACATGCGAATGCCGGCTCGCTCGCCGTCCCGTGCGAGCGGACGAAGCGCGCGGAGCCCCTGAATCCATCCTTGGATCGCCGTCGAATTCCGATGCGTCCCCACCCGCTCGGACTCGGCTTCGATCTCGGCATCGGAAACGTCCGGGTCGAGCATGCGACCGACCCGAAACCCGGGCGCGACGATGCGCAGCGGCCTCAGCGAGGCCGAGCGCCCGGCGAGCACGAATAGCGATTGCCTGTTCTGAACCTGGCCGAGCACCCAGTCCGGAGAGCGCCAGAGGTACTCTACCGCGGCGGCCTGCGCGCCCTTGGTGTGATCGAGCACGACGGTATCCACCTCATAGGCCTCGAGGATGGCGCTCAAGGAAGTTGGATCGGCAAAGCTGTCGGTCACCTTGCGAATGAACTCCGGCCCGTAAAACGGTACGCGTCCATCGACCAGGAAGCGGCCTTCGGGGACGGCGAACATCAGCGGCCAGCTGTCTTCGATCGGTGCGAGGATCCGCGGCCGATCGACGTCCGCGTTGATGACCTCGGCGGCTGCAAAGGCGTGCCCGAGCCGTGGCTCGCTGAAGCCGAATGGGACGAAGGGCTCGAGCCTCGGCGACAATAGCAGCAGCCATGCGACGGACAATCCCAAGGCGACCATGACGGCACGATGCAAACCTCGAAACCACTCGAGGTGTGCGATTCCTGCAGCGATGAAGGGTGCGGCGAAAAGCAGCTGATGGGCCACGAAGCGCATCGAGCGAAAGGCCATGATCGTCAGCACTACGCACAAGACGCCATAGGCCAGGCCGTAGCGGCTCGACCGGGTCACCGGACGCATGGCGACCAGGACGAGAAGCGCAGCGAGCGTCGGACCGAGGAGCAGATAGAGGGGTTGCGCCGGAGACCAGGGCGCCCATTCGGTGACGAGCTCACGGTACTCCGGGCGCAAGACGTGGGAGACCGCGTCGGTCACGATGTCGAGGCCGAAGGGTGTGCAAGCCATGGCGAGCAGCTGCAAAACGAAAAGCCAGGCCATCGAGGCAAAGGCGGTCGTGCGAATCGAAAACGCCAGGAACAAGAACGTGATCAGCGCGCCCAAGAGATGGGAGCCGTGCATGTTGACCCAGGCGATGTGCATGAGGCCGAGGGCGACCACCACCCAGCGCCTGGTGCGCATCGAGCTCTCTTCGGCGTACAGGGTGCTGATGCCGAGAAGCAGAACCGCAGGAAACACCAGTCCAAGGATCTGCGGTCTCACCGTGAATCGAACCCTGGCCAGTGGCGCAAAGGAGATCGCGACGGCGGCAGCAAGGGGCGCTGCGAGCGGCGTGCCCTTTGCAAGACGATCGGCGAGCAGCACGAGGATGTAGCCCAGGGCTGCTAGCAGCAGGCACTTGATCGCGATCAATGCCGTCGGACCCAACCGGTCGTAGACGAGCCAGCTGATCAGGTCGTAGCCCCACTCATAGTTGCTCCAGGGTTGCGGGGTGGGCTTCCAGAAGGAGAAGAGGTCAACCAATGGCACGCGCCCAAGCGCCGCGATCTGACGACCCTGGGCCAAGTGTCCATAGGCGTCGGCGTTGTAGAGCGGAAACGCTCCGGCGACGAAGAAGGCCGCCGCACACAGCCAGGCACTCCAGGACAACCCCCGCCTCGACACCGCGCTAGTGTTCGCCCAATCCTAGCGAACGGTCAACCTTCACTCAGGCGTGCGGAAGATGATCGTCCCAACATCGGGCCCGAGAAGCGCGAGGGGGAACACCCCGTAAACCTGGAGCTCACCCTGGAGCCGTACCTTCTCGGTATAGCCGGCGGGCGAAGCGGCAAGTGCCTGAGTGCGTGCGACCGGGTCTCGAACGAGGGCATCGACCTCGGGTGGCGTGTCCCAATGGAAGAGGCGCTCGCCCTTGTAGAGGTACACCCAGACCGGTGCGCCGGCCTTCTGCTCGACCCGGAACTGACGGCTCAGCCGCTGGGCGAGGCGCGACAAGGGGATGCCGGCAAGCACGGCGCCAACCATCTGCCCGTCCCGGAGAGAGGGCGCAGCGAAGAGGATCGACCAGGACGAAGGCGCTTTGGGATCCTTGGCGTAGAACTCGCCGAGCCCGGTAGCCGCCGTGCCTTGGAGGGCCTGAGCGACGATTTCAAAGCGCGACTTGAAGTCCTGACCCTTCATCCGATCGGGCTCCCGATCGCGCGCGACGACCAGGCCGTCGGGACCGACCGCGGCGAGAAACGACATTGGGGAGGCGACGAATTCATCAATACCTTTCTTGGGTTGCTGAAGAATTCTCAAAGCCGCCCGCACCTGTGACTCGCGCTTGACCGGATCGCTCAGGGTGAATCCAGGGGCAAGCTTGTCCGCGGCCTTCACGACGCCGGCCTGATGGTTCGAAAGGTCCTGCTCGACGAGCTCCTGGACCCGTGGGTAGTCGACGTCCCGGAGCTGAGCCCTGGTACGCTCGACGGCGGCGTTGTCCTCGCACGCGGTGAGGAAGGACAGCACGGTCAGGAGGACGAGCGCTCGGGGCATTGGAGGAGTGTAGCAGGGTCGCATCCAGTAGGAGCGGTCATGGCACGGTCCCCCCTCCCGCACGACGCTGGCCGTGACGCTGATGCCGACGGCGCCCCTGCTACACTGCCCCCCCGGGTCCGAGCCGAGCTGTGTCCGTTCACGTTCAAGGGCCCCGTCACCCCCTTCGTGAAGCGCTGACGCGCATGTCTCCGTCCCGAGGGTCGTGGTCTTACCCGCCGGAGCAGAAATGCTCGTAGTCGATGTAGTCCGTGATCGTCGGATGATCGCCACAGACCGGGCAGTCTTTGTTCCGTCGAAGCTTGAAGGTGCGGAACTGCATCTGGAGCGAGTCGTACTGAAGCAGTCGACCGACCAAGGGGTCGCCGCGCTCGAGGACGATTTTGACGGCTTCGGTTGCTTGAAGCGTGCCGATTGCGCCGGGAAGAACGCCGAGAACACCGGCTTCGGCACAGGACGGCGCAAGGTGGGGCGGGGGCGGCTCCGGGTAGAGGCAGCGGTAGCATGGCCCGTGGCGCGGCCAGAAAGTCGTGACTTGACCGTCGAACCGGAAGATCGAGCCGTGCACGACGGGGATGTCTTTCCAGACACTGGCGTCGTTGACGAGATAGCGCGTCGCGAAGTTGTCGAGACCGTCGACGATGACGTGCCAATCTTGATCGAAAATGCGATCGACGTTCTGGCGCGTGAGTCGCTCGTTGAACGCGATGACGTTGACGTCTGGGTTGAGGTTTTCAATCGTTCGTTTGCCGCTTTCGACTTTTGACTGACCCACGCGATCGAGCCCGTGCAAGACCTGGCGTTGAAGGTTCGACTCATCCACCGTGTCGCCATCCACGATGCCGATCGTTCCGACGCCCGCCGCCGCAAGGTACAACGCTGCCGGCGAACCGAGCCCACCTGCGCCGAGGAGCAAGACGCGCCCTTGCAACAGCTTCGCCTGCCCCTGCTCGCCGACCTCGGGCAGCAAGAGATGCCGCGAATAGCGATTGAGTTGTGCGTCGGTGAAGGCGAACGGCTGCGTCGTGGGGAAGCCCTGATCTTTCCACTGATTGAACCCGGGGTTCGCCGACTCCACGTTCGTGTAGCCGAGCTCCTGAAGAACCTTGGCCGCGAAGGCGGACCGAATGCCGGCGGCACAGATGGTGACGATCTTCGCGTCCTTATCGGGCAGCCTCGAGCCAGACTGCATTTCGAGAAATCCGCGGGGAATATGAAGTGCACCCGGAATGTGCCCCTGCCGCCACTCATCCTTCTCGCGAACATCGACCAGGATCACGCCCTCGCCTGAGTCCAGGCGGTCCTTGAGGTCTTCGAGGGAGACCTGCCGAATGGCGGCCTTCACCTCTTGGAGCAAGTCAGCATATGTCTTTGCCATGCCCGCCACTATGTAACTTTGGCCTGTTTCGTCAAGGCTAACAGGACGTTAGCGTCTATGCTGTGGTTTTCACATCGGTTTTGTCAGGTATTTTTCGCGACCGGCCAGCTCTAGGCTGCAGAGCGGACGACGCCCTGGTCGAGCGCGTAGCCGGCAAGGGTCCGCTTGAGCCGCTTCCGGCCCCTGTGAAGGCGGGACATGACGGTGCCGACCGGGCAGGCCAAGCGCTCGGCGGCCGCCTGATAGGAGAGCTCCCCCAGGTCGACGAGCTCGACGGCTTCGCGGAACTCTGGCTTCAGCGAGCGCAGCGCCGCCAGCACCTCGTCGCCGAAACCCTCCTCGTGCCAAGACCGGGCCCGAACCTCGGCCAGGCCCCGGAGCTGTTCGAAAGCTTCCCGCTCGCGTTTCCTTTTTCGGTAGTGGTTGATGTAGGTGTTGAACAGGATCCGTCGCGTCCAGGCGCGCGCGTTGGTGCCAGGGTGGAAGCTCGCGCGGGCTTGCCAGGCGCGCGTCAGCGTCTCTTGCACCAGGTCGTCCGCAAGGGAGGTACCCCGCGTCAGTCGGAGGGCGGTCCGGGAAAGCTCGGGGACACAAGGCAGGATTTCTTCGTTGTACTGTTCTTGGGTATTCATTGTGAGGGTCTCCGCGGAGGCTTCATTGCAACCGCAGTGCCAGCAAAAAACCAAAGCATTTCATGGGGGCTGCATCCTCGGACCGCCAGCTTGTCCCCTCGCTGACACGGTGTCGTGTCAAGCTGTCGCCTGGGCGTCCCCTCAGGTCGGTCAGAGCTCGAGCTGCTCGGCCACGATGCCTGGCACCGCGTCCGCCACTTCGGAGGCGATCAGGCCGCGGTCGCCGGTGGCTGCGGCCTCACCTGCCAGCGCGTGTAGGAGCGTGCCGCCGATCGCTGCGTCGAGCGGCGAGATGCTCATCGTGAGCGCGCCCACGATCCCGCTCAGCACGTCGCCCGTCCCCGCAACGCCAAGCGCCGCCGTGCCTTCCGCGCAAACGCGAAGCTCACCACCGCCGGCCACGATGCTGCGGGCGCCTTTCAAGATCACGACCTGCCCCGACTTGTCCGCCAGCGCTTCGGCTGCTCCATATCGGTCGGCTTGAACTTCCGAAGTCGACCGCCCGAGCAGGCGCGCGGCTTCCCCCGGATGGGGCGTGAGCACCCTTGGGCCAGCCGCGCCCATGAGCGAATCGAGCCCATCGGCGGCAAGATGGGTGAGACCGTCTGCATCAACCACAGTGGGGACCGGAGCGTGCTGGACAAATGCCCGCGTCCAGCTCCTTGCAAGCGGGTCCAAACCCATGCCCGGCCCAAGCACGACGGCGCGCTTCCCCTCGCAGAGGCGTCGCACTGAAGCTTCATTGGCTTGCTCAGGAAGTGCCGTCGTCATCAGCTCGATGACTTTTTGTTCGAGCGCGGCGCGGGAATCCGGTCGGGCGCCAATCGTGACGAGCCCTGCCCCGGTGCGAAACGCCGCGCGACCTGCAAGCACGGCAGCTCCGGTCTTTCCCGGCGCGCCACCGATGACCAGAAGGTGTCCGTTGCTGCCCTTGTACGCATCGGCCTTGCGGGGCGCGATGAGCGCGGCAAGGTCTGCGGCTGTCCAAAGGCTCGCGGCAGGTGCAAACATGATCGGGATCCCGATGTCGGCGACACGCACCGCGCCCGCATGCTCGACGCCGGGGTACTGGTGAAGCCCGCGCTTGTGCCCGGCGAATGTGATCGTCAGCGACGCATGGGGCGCGATGCCAAAGATCGCGCCGGTGTCCGCGTCGAGGCCGCTCGGAAGATCCAAAGAAGCCAAGGGGACAGGCGCTGCATCCATGGCTGCAATCGCCTGCGCGTAGCCGCCGGTGATCGGGCGATCGAGCCCTGTTCCGAAGAGTCCATCGACGATCAGCGTTGCATCCCCGAGGTGCTCGGCGATCGGTTCCGCGTCGGCAGGCGATACCTCGACGGTCTCGATGCCGAGCGCGCCAAGCAGCGCCCAGTTGGTCTGCGCGTCACCACGTAGGCGCGATGCCTCTCCAATCAACAGAGCGAGCGGCGGATGGCCGAGCAGCGCCAAGCGCCTCGCGATCACCCAGGCGTCGCCGCCATTTTGCCCTGGCCCGCCGACCAGGACGACACGGCCGAGCCGCTCGGCAAAGAGATCGCAAATCGCATCGCTCGCCCCGCGCCCGGCATTCTCCATCAACACCAGGCTCACGACGCCAATCTCGTCGATGGCGACGCGATCCAGCTTGCGTGACTCCTCACGTGTAAAAAGCCGCTGCACGTTTGGATTATGCCTTTAATCCACCATCCGTACACCTTATGCTCCGCCAATGGATGCGAAACCCCCTTCCGAGTCGTTCACGGAAATGACCGAGCTCATCTTGCCGCAGCACACCAACGCGATCGGCACCGCATTTGGTGGCGTGATCATGAGTTGGATCGACATCTGCAGCTCCATCGCTGCGAAGCGGCATTGCGGCCGGGTCTGCGTCACGGCGCGGGTCGATGCGCTGGAGTTCAAGGCGCCAATTCGAGTCGGCGACGTGGTTCGCCTCACGGCGCACCTCAATGCGGCGTTCACGAGCTCGATGGAAATCGCGGTTCGGGTCGAAGTGGAGCACGCGGCGACCGGGGCGCGGTCGCTCTGCGCCGATGCGCGGGCGACCTTCGTCAACCTCGGTGAGGACGGAAGGCCCTGCCCTGTTCCGCCGCTGCTGGCGGAAAGCGAGAGCGATCGGCAGGCCGCTGCGGACGCGGCCACGCGGCGCGAGCGCAGGCGTGCCTCGGAACGATCGCGCTAAGCGAATTCCCGGCCGCTTGCTCCGATCTGGAGCCCTCGAACATGACGCCAGGCGTCGGATTTCGATGACGGCCGTCGTCATTTTCGTCTAGCCCGCGCCGGGCTCACCGGAATCACAGTGCTTTTCGCCTGGCACGCCGCCTGCACCTGCGGTCGAACACGATGACGAGCGCCCATGCCACACGAGCTGCCTTCACTCCGATCCTCGAGACCGAGTGGGACGCCACAGGGCCAGCGAGCGAGGGGTCGGAGCCAAGAGGATGCACCGAGCCCTTGGGGGCGATGGGCGGCGTCGACGGCATGGCAAGCCCGGACATGCTCCGCGACGCCGCCCGAAGTCTCGACGAGGCGCGTCGAGACCTGGGTGCGATCGACGCCGAACGCGCCCTTCTTCTCTGGGAGGGTCTGGTCCGAGGACGAATGAAGCTGGTCGACTGGTTTGACGCCAACGGCAGACGAATCGTCTTGGTGAAGCTCAATGACGTCAAAGGAAGCTGCGCCGCCGGGCTCACGGCTCGTGAGTACCAAGTCGCGATGGGCGCAGCGCTTGGCGAGAGCAGCAAGGTGACAGGCTACCGGCTGAAGATCAGCCCTTCGCGGGTGTCCGCACTCTTGAGGGGATCCATGCGCAAGCTGGGCGTCAAAACGAAGGCACAACTCGTGATCATGGTTCGTGTCCTCGGGCCTCAGACACAGAAGCCTTCAACCACCTTGCGCAATGCCTAGTCGCGAGACGCTCAACCAGTTACTCTCGCAACGGCCGATGCCGATAGTCGAGAACCGAGATCCCTGGCCGCGAATGCGTGAAATTGTGGCGTCGGTCGTGACCGGCCTTCATGGCGGCCGCTTCATCGAGGAGACGCTCGAAGCCTTGTGTGTTCAGCTTGGCGCGACCTCCGCCTGGAGCACGCTCGAGACCAAGGGCGGCGGCGGGCCGATGCACCGTTCGCGCACCGCAGGGTTTCGCGGGGTGCCGCCCGCCGTGCTTGCAGAGCACGTCACCGCAATGCTGAGCCGAGTGCAGCGGGAGCTCAAGACCGTCGCCGGCCCCGTACCCTACGCGCAGAGCGGCTCGTTTGCCGCCGTCCCGCTTTGGTCGCACCCCACGTCCTCGGGGCGAGGCCGTAGTCTGGTCGG
The DNA here is from genome assembly GCA_963699755.1 of uncultured delta proteobacterium. GTDB lineage: Bacteria > Myxococcota_A > Polyangia > Polyangiales > Houyiibacteriaceae > SG8-38. The sequence continues at coordinate 659,580 of CAVOVB010000003.1, read as the reverse complement.
GGTGATGTATTTGGAGTTTCCGGGAAACGAAGGAGAGCAGGACACCGTCCTCGACTTCGTCCAATGCGTCGGTTCCCTTCTCGGAGGCATGATCGCGCAGCAGACGCTGATCGAGGCCACCAAAGAAGATTTGCGTGTCGAGCGCGCCAAAGACCGAAACGACCACTACCTCGGTCTCGACGACCTCCTCGCCGGTGACAGCATGGCAGCGATCCGCGAAGAGCTCCGCGCCGCCCTCGGAAGCCAGGCGTCGATCATGGTCTTGGGTGAATCGGGGACAGGCAAGACCCAGCTCGCGACCGCGTTTGCTCGCACGAGCAACCGCGACCCGATCGTTCGGGCGACGCTCGGTCTGGCGGATGACCTGAACACGATCACCTCGGAGCTTTTTGGGCATGAGCGAGGCGCGTTTTCAGGCGCGGTCTCCAGGCGCATGGGACTGGTCGAGTACGCACACGAGGGGACGCTCATCCTCGACGAGGTGCTGAACCTGCCTCGCCATGCGCAGCAGCTGCTCCTCGATTTCACCCAGTTCGGCTCGTACCGGCCGCTTGGCTATCAGGGCCGCGAGCCGAAGACAGCCGACGTGCGCCTGATCTCGGTGACCAACGGCGACATGTCGCAGGCCATCGCCGACCAGCGCTTTCGGCAGGACCTTTATTATCGCCTGGCCACCGTGCCCATCGTGCTGCCACCACTGCGCGATCGGCGCAGCGACATCCCGAGCATCGCCATGCGTTACCTCAGCCGCACCGATGGACAGACCGACTGGGAGCTCGACGGCAACGCTCGTGAGCTGCTCCAGGCGCCCCACCTTCATTGGGGGGGAAATATACGCGAGCTCGAAGCGGTGCTGGAGCGAGCCAGGAATCGCGTTCGGGCGAGCGAATCCGCGGACCCGGTGATCGAGGCACGCCACTTGGACCTCGACGGCGAGCATTCTCTACGCGGCTCCATCAGCCCTCCCTCGGTGCACCCCAGCGCCGGCTCGGCGAGCAACGAAGTCCAAGCCCGCTGGAAGCAGCTTGGGGAGCAAAAAGAAGGCCTCGACGCCGTCGAAAAAGGAATCATCGAGGACGCTCTCACGGCCTGCGGGGGCATCGTCGCGCGCACCGCCCGAATGCTTTCCGTTCCGCGCACCGGACTGATCAGCCGGATGGCGACGCTCGCGATCGACCCCGAAAAGTTCAAGAACCGCGTCTAACGCCGGTCTCCTGCACCTTCGATGTCCGCTCGAATGACGGCCGTCGTCAGGATTTCGACGACGAACGTCATCGATCCGCTGCCGCAAGCTCTGCGCTTTGCGGAAAACGAATGCCTTTCTCGATTGGCACGCTCGATGCACTGGGAACCGCAGGCCGCCACAACGACATACCGGGAGGACACCAACATGACAAGAACGACCATCCATGCGACTCGTCGCATCGCCGCGCTGGCTCTGGTTAGCGCTTCTGGATTTCTGATAGGCTGCGGAGACGCACACACCTTTTCGATCGATCCAGGCCATTTTCACTACGATCCGGACAGTGCAGCCGCAAGCCTGGCTGGGGCCGACTTGAAGCTATCCCGACACTCGACCCTCTGCGACGGCGCTGGCTCCAAGGCATTGCAGACCAAAGTCGGCGACGGGCTGGAGTTCTCTTCGGTGGATGTGAGCTCTCTCGGTGCTCATTGTGCCACGAGCCCAAACCCCGGCCTCGAGATCGATCTCGACCGCGCCAGCCTGATCTTCGACTTCTCCAGCGTGGCAGGCGCGGGGCGATTCCCAAGCGCTGACTTCGATGGGTACCTGTTTCAGATCGTGAGCCCAGAAGACGACCTGGTGCTCGTTGCGGCAGGGGTGGATCAGACGGCCAGCAACGTCGAGGTTGCCAGCGCAGAGGTCTCGCATGAGCTGAACCAAATCGCCGTGAATTTCCGGGGCGCCTCCTACGACGAAGGCAGCTTCGTCAAGATCGACCTCTGGTTCGCCAGGAGCCAAGCTCGATGACACGAGCATTGCCGATTGCAGTCGCGACCCTCAGTTCGTTGGCTTTGCTCTCGCCAGCGGCCGCGGAGACCAACGACTGGGCGGTCGTTCCAGTGACGAACGGTGAGATGCCGTCCTACATGGAACGAATTGTTGCAGAGCTTCGTCGAGAGCTGGAGGGGCACGACCGGCAGGTGTGGCGGTCTGAGGACGCAGCTATGCGCTTCGAGCGCGAAAGCTCCACGGTTGCGGTCGAAGTCAGCGACAAGGAGATCGAGCGTTGGTTTCGAGATTCCCATGCGGGTGTCCACCATCTTGCACACGGTGACCAGGCATCGGCGCTCGATCGTCTCGCGCGCGCGGAACGGCTTTCCCGGACCGCTGCCGCGGAGCTCAATAGAGAGAGCCCCAGAGCGCAGCGGGTTCTCGACACCTGCCTCTACATGGTGCGAGCGCTACTCGAATCGGCGGAGCGACCTCGCGCCGTCGCGTACTCAGACGACTGTGCGCGCCTAGTGCCGCGTGCAAGTCCTGCAGCGCTGATGCATCCGCCGGCTGTGTTGGCGCTCTACCATCAGGCGCTAGCGGCCGGTCGTAAGAACGTGGGTGGACTGCTCGTCGACAGCAGCCCTTCCGGATGTGACGTCCGCGTCAACGGTGTGCTTTTTGGCTCCACCCCCTTGGAGACCGATGAGCTCTTGACCGGCGAGTACAGCGTCCAAGTCGAATGCGACGGACAGCACCGCGGGCGCGTGCACTCGGTGAAGATCGGAACGGACGTGAGCCTGCTTCACGTCGACGACGGATTCGATCGCGCGGTCCGGACCAGGCCTGTCTTGCGGCTGCAGTACCCGAAGCACGGCGAGGGGGATCGCTGGCTGGCGGACGCGCAGAAGCTCGCAAGAGTTCTACCTGCGCGGATGCTGGTCCTCGTGTCGACGCCGACGCCAAACACCATCGCCCTCGCACTCGTGAGTCGAAACGGGATCCGGCGAGGCTGCGCCTGGATCAAATCTCCGGCCGGAGGGCCGGGCCCCCGATCCCTGTCGCGGGCGGCAGAGACCTTGTTCCAGGGCAGATGCGGTTCCCTCTCGGCTTCGAACGCAGGGGCTTCGCAGCTGTTCAAGCTGGGAATTTAGGCGTATCATCAGAGCGCGTGTGTCCTGACCTGGAGGTCATCGGCCCACCCAGTCGACCCCATGTCGAAGGTGCGCTCACAAACATCCCTGAGTAGCCTCGCCGGTGAGGATTTCGGGCCGTACCGGCTGGTCCGTCGGCTTGGCGTGGGCGGAATGGCCGAAACCTACGAGGCCATTCGGCGGGGCCCGAGCGGCTTTGCCCAGCATGTTTGCCTCAAGCTGGTCCTTCCGTTCTTCCGCGACAATGAAGACTTCATTCGGCTCTTTGAACGGGAGGCGCGGCTCGCCGCGAAGCTTCGGCACAGCAACATCGTTGGCGTGATCGACTTCGGCAAGATTGCAGGGACGCCGTACATGGCGATTGAGCTGGTGGACGGAGCGGATCTGCGTGTCGTGCTCGACGCGCAGGACGGGGTCCGTCTGCCGCACGGATTGGTCGCACTCTTGGGTCACGACCTCGCGGCCGCCCTGGAGCATGCGCATTCAAGGCGACCAGGAAACGCCATCGAGGATTCGGACGGGGACGCGATCGTGCATCGCGATGTCTCGCCTTCGAACGTGCTCATCAGCCGCACCGGTGAAGTCTTTCTCTCGGACTTCGGCGTTGCCAAGGCAATGTCTGGCACGTCACGCAAGCAGAGCGCAGTCAAGGGCAAGATTCCCTATATGTCGCCCGAGCAGCTCCGCGCCGAGCCACTCGACGGACGGGCCGACCTGTTCGCGCTTGGAGTGGTGCTCTACGAGGCGCTCGCCGGACAACGGCCTTACGACGGCGCCCACGATCCGGCGACGATCATGTTGACTCTATCGGGCGACCATCCCTCGCTTCACAGCCTTGCACCCGCTGCTCCTCCTGGGCTCTGCGAAGTCATCGAAAGCCTACTCCTGCCGAACCGTGAAGACCGGCCGGAGAGCGCATCCAAGTTGATCGATTTGCTGGACGAGTTCGTTCCGTCGCCGCGTGCGCGCCGAGACCTCGGACGGATCGTTGCCGAGAGCCGTCCTCCGAAAGACCGGATCAGCACCGAAGACCTGCTCGCTCTGGCCGGCGGGAAGCACGCCACCGACCCCGGCCCGGATCCAGGACCGAGCGACGCCGGAGCGAGCGCCTCTGCGACGGACGGCTTGCTTGTGTCCGAAAGATGGGGTGCCAACAACGGAGCTCGCCGGTCGTTTCAGCGCGCGCTCGTCGGGCTCCTGCTTGTCATGGTTGGCGCGGCGGGCGCCATCGGACTTTGGCCAACGATCCGCAGGGAAGATCAGACCCGCTCGGAGACAAGGGGCGCGCTCGCTCCTCCTCCGACCGCCGATCCGAAACCCCGAGCACCCCCCCTACCCGGCCCCGAGGAGCGCAAACGAGACGTCTCCGAAACCAAGCTCGACGCCGCGGAAGAGGCAACCGTTGACTCCGCTCGAGACATTGCTCCCGCGGCGGCCGCCCTGCCCCGTCCGGCGCGACTCACCGTGGTCGTCTTTCCGTGGGGCAACGTCTGGATCGATGGCAAGCTCCGCGGCGCAGCGCCCCTGAAGGACCAGCCACTGAAGGCGGGCCGATACAAGATCGGGGTCGGACAGGAGAGACCGTTCAAGACTCAGACGATCCGTCTTCGGCCGGGTGAACGAAAGAGCCTGGACTTCGACCTCACGAAGTGATCGACCCACGCCCGAAACCGTCATGCCCCTTCTTCCGAGAACCCAGCTATTCGAATTCAATGATCGCGACTGGGTGCCCGAAACCTTGCGCGACACGATTGTCGAAACGCTGAGCCGCTCGCTCGACTGGGGTGGCTTCCTTCGACCCCTCGTACCGGTGATCGACGGCTTTCTCGCGGCCGCTGGAACGCGCGAGGTGTTGGACCTTTGCGCCGGAGCTGCGGGCCCCGCAATGATCTTGAGCCAGGAGGCCGAGCGACTCGGGATGAGCGCGCCGCGCTTTCTGCTCACCGATCTGTTCCCTCGCGTTTCCATCTGGACCCACGCCCGGGAGCAGCGCCCGGACTGCATCGATTTCATCGCCGAACCGGTCGACGCAACATCGATTCCCAAGTCCCTGTCGGATGGGCGCGCTCGAGTGATCATCAACGCGTTTCATCACTTCCGACCGGAGCTCGCGGGCGCCATCCTCCGCGACGCGGTCCATAGTCAAGCGCCGATCTTCATCTCCGAATCCTTCGAGCGAGATCTGCGGGGCGCCTTTCCGCTGATTCCAATCGGAATCCCTTCGCTCTTTGCGACTCCGCTACTCTCGCCCCGAGACCGGCTCGCCAAAGCCACATGGACTTGGCTCACGCCTCTAGGCCTGGTCGCCGGAGCCTGGGACGCGATCGTCAGCACCTTGCGCGTCTACTCTCAGCAAGAGCTCCGCGACTTGGTCGCGCCGTTCGGCAAGGATTACAACTGGACCTACGGGACCTACGACTACGCGTTCGGCGGACGGGGGTGCTATTTCCACGGAGTCCCTTCGAAAGCGCAGCCGGTTTCCTCCGAAAAACAGGAGAAAAAGGCACGAGCGTTTTCAGCGCAGGCGAACGGCCCTAACCACTCGACCTCGAGGAGCATCATGGACGAGGAACAGACGAACCAAGAAACCGCTGCAGAGGCCCACGACCGCGCGGAGGCGATGCCCACAGCCCGCGAGGCGAACGTCAAGCGCGAAGAGGCGGCAGCCGCGCTTCAGCAGGAGGTCGAGTCGCTCGAGGAGACGACGGAAGCCTCGGAGGAGGAACTGACCGCCGAATCCATGAAGGCGAAGGCGCTTCGCCGCTATCTCCGTGAAGAGAGCCTCAAGCCGTATCAGGCCGAGCTCATCAAGATGCAGCAGTATCTCGAAGAGAGCGGCACTCGGATGATCATCTTGTTCGAAGGGCGCGACGCCGCAGGAAAGGGCGGAACCATCCGCCGGGTCACGCGCTACATGAACGAGAAACACTATCGCGTCGTCGCGCTCGGAAAACCCACCGAACACCAACGCACCCAATGGTTCTTTCAGAAGTACGTTCAGCACTTTCCTCGTGCCGGTGAGGTCGTTCTCTTCGACCGGAGCTGGTACAACCGCGCGATGGTGGAGCCGGTATTCGGGTTCTGCAGTGAAAAGGAATACAAGAACTTCATGCGCGGCGTCACCGGGTTCGAGAAGGACCTCGTGCGTCAGGGCACCGTCCTGATCAAGCTCTACTTCAGCGTGACGAAGGAAGAGCAGAAACGGCGCTTCGAGCGTCGCAAGGCCGACCCGCTTCGTCAGTGGAAGCTGAGTGAGGTCGATGTCCAAGCACAAGAACGCTGGGACGAGTTCACCAACGAGAAATACGAGATGCTCAAGCGGACTCATACGACGCACGCGCCCTGGAAGATCATTCGCTCGAACGACAAGCACCAGGCGCGGCTGAACGCCATCAAGCTCATCTTGAATTCCGCTCCCTACGAGCGCATGGACGACAGCCTCGATTTCGTTCCCGACCCGAACGTCGTGATCTCCGGCTCGCGAGAGCTCGAGAAGATGGAAGCACAGCGCCTGCGAAGCGGTAAGTTCCTGGTCTAGCCGAGGCTCGCTATTGCTCCACGAGAGCGGCGCCGTCGCACTCGACCGTGATGAACGTCGTGCCGGTTTCCACGTAGAACTGCACATCCGCGGCGCCGGTCATGGTCGCTAGCTGCGTGACGGCGCAGCGAGTCGTCACAGCCGGGTCGACCCCGGGGGCAACGGCGTCAAACGTGTAGATGTCTCCAAAGACATAGTGCGTATACAAGATGCGCTCTGGCGCAAGGCCTGAAGTGGGAAGCGCAACTGTCTCCGTCGAGCCGTCTGGGAAGCCGACCGTGACCGAGATTTGGGCGTTCAAGGGATTGACCAAGCGAAGGACGTCTCCCCCCTCCGAACCAGCACCGGGACCGCAAGACCCGAGCGCAGCAAGAAGCACCGATAGAACCATCACAGACAATAGGTTCTTGAGCCTCATGACAAGCCTCCTATGGAGCCCAAGGCTGCAAGTTGCATACCGACCCATTCTCTCCAAGATTTCGAGGTGGCAGGCCCGGGCCTCATGCAGAATCTTCGCGCGGCGGCTGTCTTGCGCAATCGCTGCGCGGCCAAGCCAAATCAGTCGCGATAGCGGGCGTCGACCAGGGCACCGAGTGCGACCTTGGCACTCGAGCGTTCGTAGCCATAGACACCGATGAGGACCTGCAGGGCTTGTTGGGCGGCTTCCCGCTGCTCCTCGTCGAGCGTTTCGTCGTCCTCCGTGAGTGCAACGATCGCCTCACCGATCTCGCCGACCTGCCCTCGCCGCTCATCGAAGTAAGCCTGGCGAAGCTGCTCGATGTAGCGCGGGAAGAGTGATTCATAGTCGACCTCCTGCTCGGGATGGTCGATCGCCCAGTTGGCAAAAGCGCCCAAGAGCTCGTTTCGAAACGCCGGCGCGTCGCCGGCGCCGAGCTTCTTCTCGACGCTGGCCATCAAATCGACGTCCGCTTCTTCGTCTCTGCCCGTCACCGGGTTGAAGACCCGCTCCTTTTTCACCCAGTGCGAAACCTGGGTTACATAGCGATCGAACAGCTGGAGGTGGCTGCTCTCGTCGATGAGGCCGCTGGCCGCGCGAAGCTCGCCCTCGACGATGTCGAGCCATCGCTCTTTGACCATGTCGACGAACGAGCGGTGATCTCGATATTGACCGTCGGCCTTCTCCTTGAGAAAGTCGTAGTCGTCGCGTTCACAGAACTCGGCAAGGCGGTTCAAGAAGCTCACCGGCGAAACGCAGGTCTCCTCGAAGCCAGCGGCGGCGTCGAGCAGGAGCATCCGAATCTCTCGTGGCGAGGCCCCGTTGATACCCTCGTAGTCCGAGGATGCGGCGCCTTGGGCCTCCACCTCGGCGATTCCGCCGGCAAGAATATTCATTTGATCAGACTCCAGGCGCGCAGGCAGCAGACCGTCGGCCAAGAGGTCGGCCTTTTCCAAGGGGGTCAGGGACGCGGCGAGGGTGCCGAGCTCGCTGTCGGTAAACTGCGAGGCATCCGGCCGCCGAAGACGCGTGAGCACCGCCCATAGGGCCGCCACGTAAGTGGTGTGAGGCGCCACGTGCTTGGGGATTTGCGGCACGATTTGTCCGTCGTAGATTTCACGCTCGCGGTGCACGTCGAGAAGATAGGCCATGCGAATGCGAACGATGCGGCCGCGGAAGGAGTTAAACTCGGGGTGCTGGCGAAACGCGCTCAGATGAAGCTCGTTCGAGCTTGCTATCATCACGGCGTTGATCGGCAGATTCGACATTTGTAGCGAAACCTCGCCGTTCTCGATCGCGAGCAGGAGGTACTTCCAGGCTTCGAGCGGACGCTTGAGCAGGTCGCTGAACTCGACGATGCCGCCCGACGCATCGACCAGCTCGCCATAGGGCTCGAACAGCGTGAGCGCGCTCAAGGAAGCCGGGAGCGATTCGATTGAGTGGTCCGCGGTGATCTGACGCTCCGAGGCATCGACGGACATCTGCGGGCCGATGGTGACGGCGCCGACCCGGTAGCGTCGCGAGATGTAGAATCGCTCGACTTGGATGTGAGCGAGGACTCGGTCGAGGTCACCGCGGTACGCGGTCAGGAGCGCCTGAAAAATCTGTTGATTCTTCCGCGCAAGCTGACCGGTCCACACCCAGTCGGGCGCCGCCTCCGACAACCCCCTCGACTCGTACACGCTCGCGATCAATCGCTGTCGCACGTCACGAGGCAGCAAGAGGAGCGGATGCTCTCGCACCGAGCTCTGGAGCTTGACGATGATCCGCTCTTCGGGAAGGTGCGCGAACGATTCGCCTGTGCCGATCTCGTCCGATGAGGTCGTGAAGCCGATGCCCGCACCCTCGCGCGCTCGCGGGAAAACCCACGAGAAGCGATAGAGCGCCCCATCGTCGGTGTCGGAGTAGGCTTCGAGCCCGCGCATCAGGCAAGTGGCAAAGGTCGACTTGGCGCTGCCGTTGGGACCGTGGAGCAAGACGAGGCGGTTGGCGCGGCCTTCCCGCTCGAAGCCGTCGAGGATTCGATAGAACGACTCCTGCGCGGCTTCCTGCCCTGCGAGACGGTCTCGGAGCCTGAGCTCGGCCTGGTGGCCGCCGCTCTCTTGCCTGAACTCGAGGTCAAAGAGCCTCCATCGCTTGCGGTTCACGGTCGGACGCTCGACTTCGTACGTGCCGAAAAAGTCCAGGCAATCCTTGAGGTACCGGCTCGCGTCGCGCGTATAACGCCGAGGGTTGTCTGCTACGAGATCCAGATACTCTCGAAACGAGAGCACTCGCTTCTGCGCGTCGAACCGCGTTTTCACCTCCCCGCGGATCGTCTCCAGCGCAGCCTTGAGTCCCCCCTCGCTCATCTCACTCCACCTTGAGTTGCATCGCCACCGTTCGCCTCTCGAGGATACAGTTTTCTTCGGTGCACATGGCAAAGGAAACATCGCAGGTCAGCTCGTGCTCGCCTGCAGCCGAGGGCTCCACCGCGGCGAGGAAGCGGACCTTTTGCTCGCCAAACTCCTTTGCGTCGTCTTTGACGAGCTCGTTCTTCGTGAGCGTGACGCCTGGGGCGGCCTCCAGGTCGACCCGGATCGGGTACTCCTGGTTGACGTGCCATTGGCCCCGGCTCTCGAGCGCGATCTCGACCTCGCCTGCCTTGCCGATCCGGTAGCCCCCCCCCGACGGAGCGACCGCCAAGAGGAAGGAGCCAGTCTCGATCTTGGGGCCAGCGGGTTCGTCCGGCTTCTCGCGACCGGCGGCGGGCTCGGCAGCTGCCTGGTGTTGGGAGTGGTCGTGCTGGGAATGATCGTGCTCGGCGGCCTTGGGAGCCGGCGCACCGCGCTCGCAAGCGACGAGGGCAGCGAACAAGGCGAGAATCGAAATTGGGGACCTCATACTCATGTGCATCACTCCGTGCTTAGTCTACGACGCAGGTCGAGGTTACGTCGAGCTCCAAGCTATTGCTCGACGACCTCGACCGCAGTGCGAGCATCTTTCATCGGGTGAGCGAGGACGTAGTCAATCTTCTCGCGGACTCCATCTGAATCGGGTGAGAGATGCCAGTGCGCGATGAGCTCGCCCGACTCCGGGTCGGCCGCCCATTTGATGAAGACGACGAATGGATTGTGCAGCAGCCGGTCCTCGTTCACCAGGACACTCTCGTAGCCCGGCTCGTCGTCCCCCACGCGCAGGACGAGCTCCTTCGAGGCGGTCCCCTTGAGTCGATCCTTGACTTTGAGGGTCAGGCGATAGGCGGACCGCCGGCTGATGAAGTCCGCGGAAAGCGAGCTCACCCGCACGACCGCGATCAGGTCTGCGCGACTCGCGCGCTGTTCAAAAGCGCCGCCCCACTCGCCTCGGACGATGGCGGGCGTTTCGACGAGATCGACCGCGTGGTCGAACAGCGGCGCGTCCGAAGGACGGAAGTCAGGAGCGGGCATGTTGGAAGACGCCCCGGCACATCCAATCCCCAAGCAAGCGACGGCCTCGATCAGCGCACGCACGAGGCCGAGCCTAGCATGCCTACGCCGACGCGAACGCCGACTCCCCGAGGGGCGCTCCCCATAGCCTGACCAAGTCCTCTGGGAACGGTGCTTTGAGGGTGGTTGGTTCGCCGGTGCTCGGATGGCTGAGCTCGAGCGCGTAGGCGTGGAGAGCCTGGCGATGGTGCCCGAGCCGCCCGAGGAGCGCATCGGTCATGCCGGTTTCGATGTAGTCGAGGAAGGGTTGCGAGCCTTCGGGGCCGTAGAGCTTGTCGCCGATGATCGGAAAACCGATCGCGCTCAGGTGCACGCGGAGCTGGTGCTGTCTGCCGCTCTGAGGCGCTAGCGAAACCAGGGTGGCGTCGTCCCGGCGGGCCACGACTCGGTACCGCGTGACCGAGGGATAGCCCTCTCCTTTGGGCGTGACCTCCATCAGCATGTGCAGCCCCTCCTTGGCACGGTCCATCGGAAGCTCGATCCGGCCGTGGTCGTCGGGGATGACTCCGCGCACGATCGCGAGGTAGCGTTTGCGAACACGGCGATTCTCAAAGGCGATTTTGAGCCGTCGCTCGGAAGCTCGGGTGCGCCCGCAAACCAGGAGCCCGCTGGTTTCGCGATCGAGGCGATGCGCGATCTGTGGAGCGCCCTCACCGAAGCGTTCCTTGAGGAGCGAGGTCAGCGTGTGCTTGTGATAAGTGGCCGACGGATGCACCGGCAGGCCCGCCGGCTTGTCGACCGCGACAATGGCCTCGTCTTCGTAGAGCACGTCGAAGTAGAGGGGGACGTTGGGCTCATCGAACGGAGGTCTGACGAGGACGACGAGCTCGCCGGTGCGTACCCGCTCACTTGCGCGGCGGCGCGTGCCATCGGCGCGATAAGCGCACGAGCGCACTACCTCTTGGGCACGCGTGCGCGAGAGCCGCGGGATTCGATGCTGGACGAAGCGATCGAGGCGCTGGCCCGAATGCTCGGGCGCGACGGGAAACGTCAGAATGATCGAAGCCGGATCGCAACCCGGCGGGAGCGGAGCCCGTGGTCGCCTAGTTGAACGCCTAGGCAGCCTTGACAACCTTACCCGAGCGAATGCAGCGCGTGCAGGCCGATACACGGCGGATTTCGCCGTCGACGATCGCCCGAATCGACTGCAGATTGGGCTGCTGCCACTTCCTCGTCTTGATGTTCGAGTGACTCACCTTGTGAGCTTTGTGGCGGTTCTTACCGCAGAAATCACATGTCTGTGCCATGGCCGGTGTCCGAGTTCTCAGGGAGCCGCGGTCTAGCACCGGTCTTGGGGGGTCGCAAGAATGCGGCCTCGCCCCGAGGACCGATCGAAGATAGAACCAAGCTGAATGCGAGTGGCGGGCGCGATCACCGGGCTCTTGGTGCTCGGGACTTTCGTAATTCCAGGCACCTACGGGCCAAAAAGGGAGATCGCCTCAGCTGCGCCGAACGGCGTCCGCCCCGGGGCCCGCTCGTCCTCGGGGCTCGACCTGGGATCGGCGACTGTGTCGGGGCGAATCTTCGACGAGCGCGGGGCTCCACTCGAAGGGGCGCTGGTGTCGCTCGCCGGTAGCGGCTTTTGGCCGGCGCGCTCGGTTCGAAGCGGCGCCGATGGGCGGTTTCATTGGCCTGATATCCCTGCGGGGATCTACGAGCTCCGGGTCTCCAAGGGGGCGCTCGTCGCACCGCCCGTCGAAGGGCTAATCCTTGATGCGGGCACAAGACGGGCCTTCGGAGTGCAGCTGGCGCCAGGCTGGATGGTCGCGGGTCAGGTCATCGACGCGCAAACGGGTCGGGCCATCCTAGGCGCCGAAATCACCTTGGCCTCGGGGATGGTCGGGCTGCACACTCGGCGCACGCGAAGCGATGCGCGCGGGCGATTTGAGCTCGATGGGGTCGTCGGCGACGAGCAGAGCTTGTACGTCGAGGCGGAAGGATACGTCGCGGCTGGTCCCTTGCGGCACGGCGCGTCTGATCCGTCGATGACGGTTCGCCTCGTGCGCGGATCGACGATTGCTGGTCGGGTCGTCGATGAGCGGGGTTTCCCCGTGGAGGCGGCTACGGTGCGAGCCTTCGGGGAGGGACAGCGGCCCGGCGCGGGTCTAAGCGCCGGTGACTCACTGGGGGTGACTTCGGGACCTGTGCCGCCGATCTCGGCTGGTGTTGGCGGAGCGCTTGCATTCCTCCGGCAGACTGAGACCGGCGCCGACGGTCGTTTTCGTCTGAGCAATCTCCAGCCTGGACCGTACCGAATCGTTGCAAGCCACGACGACTTCGCACCAGCGGAATCCGCAAGGCTCCAGCTGAAGGCCGGAGCCGCGCGCTCGGAGCTCGAGCTCGTGATGCGACCGGGGGCAGAGCTCTCGGGCCGGGTCGTGGACGAGCGGGGAGACGGGCTCGAGGGAATCCCAGTCGAGCTTCAAGGCGACAGCGAGCGCATTCCCCGAATCTCGGTGACGGCGACCGACGGCTGGTTCTCGTTTCGAGGCGTTCGGGACGAAGTCACCGTCACCGCCCTCCCGTATGATCTTCCACCCGCGCGTGAAACCGTGGAGATCGGCGAGGACGCGCTGGTCACCGTCGAGCTGGCATTGGCGAGCACGCTCTATACGCTGCGTGGGCGCGTGGTCGACGAGCGCGGCTTGGGCGTGGGCGGCGCGATTTTGACCGTCACCTCGAAGAGCCCAGCGACTCCGATTCAACGGACCGCGAAATCCGATGCCGATGGAACGTTTTCGGTGCCGGCCCTCCCCGAGCCACCGTTCGAGCTCGGCGCCGAGCATCCGGCGTTTAGCTCTGCACGGATTGCCCTTGTCGAGAGCATCGACGAAGTTCGAGTCGTGATGACGGCCGGGGTGACGCTCCTCGGCGAGGTGGTGGATGACTGGACCGGCGACGGACTTCCGGACGTTCGGGTTGGGCTCGACGGGCCTGTAAAGCACGAGACCACGACCCGAAGCGACGGCAGCTTCGTGATTCGGCGTGCGCCGACCGGGACCTACGAGGTGTCGTTCTCTCATCCCGAGTACGAAACGCAAACGCAGCGTGTGGTGCTCGAGCCGCCGCGTTACGTCGACCAGCCGCAGGAGCTCGACCGGGTTCGCCTGAAACCCGGTGGCTCGATCGAGGGCCAGGTGTTGGACGCAGTCAGCGACCGGGTGCCGGGCGCAGAGGTCACCTGGGGCGACCCACCACGATGGGACCGAGCAGCACTCAGCGACGCTCGCGGCGTATTTCGGCTGCGGGGGGTCCCCGCAGGTTCGGTTTGGATTACGGCCCGGCACCCCGACGCGGGCGAGAATTTCAGCAGCGACCCGATCACGGTGCGGCCGCTCGAAACCTCGCCCGGCGTCGTCGTTCAGCTTCCGGGTTCGGTGCAAGACTGACGCTGCCCGTCACGCGGGGCTCGATGTGAGAGTGACGAACCCCTTTCCGGGCCGTACCCTCCGGGAGATGGGCGACTCTTGGTTCCGAAATCTTCGCGACGCTGGCGACATGCTGAAGCACGCCCGCAATCCAGCAGAGCTCGCCAGGGCCTTTGTGCCCAATCCGTGGCTGCGGCGAAGGGTGCTCAACGATGATGCGCCGACGCCTCGGGCAACGGGTTCTCCGACCGAAGTGGCCGAACGGCTGCGCAAGATGCGGAATCAGTTGAAGGTCGAGGCGCTCGATGAGCAGGGGCAGGTCGACTACAGAACACTCGAAAGCTCGCCGACCTTTGCCGAGATGAAGGCGACCAGTGGGCTGCTGCAAGCCATCGACCCGAACGACATCGTCGATGACGCGATGCGGATCGCGTTTTGGATCAACCTGTACAACGTGCTGGCGATTCACGGTGTGCTGGCCTTGGGAATCCGCAAGTCGGTCATGGAGATTCCTTCGTTTTTTGGGGTGGTGGCGTATCGGGTCGGTGACTTCGTGCTGACCCTCGACGAAATCGAAAACGGCGTGCTGCGCCGCAACGCGCCTCACCCCGCGCGGGGCTCGCGCCTCTTCGACCTCGACGACCCGAGGCTGTCTTTGTGTCCTTCCCAGGTGGACCCGCGGATTCATGCAGCGCTGGTTTGCGCATCGACGAGCTGCCCGCCCGTCGCGTTTTACGATGCATCCAAGCTCGATGATCAGCTGGAGCGAGCGACTCTCAACTACGTGGCCGCGGACGTCGAGGTCGATAATGAAGCGCGTGTGGTGCGCATGCCGATCACGTTTCGGTACTATCAGAGCGACTTCGGACGGCTTGAAGGCGTGCGGTTCTTCTTGTTGAACCATGCGCGGGGGGAGCATCGGGCGACCTTGGAAGCCGCGTTCGAGGCTGGGTATACGTTTGATTACCATCGGTACGATTGGTCGTTGAATTCGATGGGGTGAGCGAACGAACCGCCGACCGTTGCTCTCGATCTGCGACGTGGGTTTGCCATGTACTCCTCAAGGAAGTCGCGACCCAGGGCCGTGTGCCTAGCTTTGTGCCTCACTCCAAGGGCCCACGCCTCCACATCGCATCGGATGGATGCGCGTGATGTACCCAGGGTTGCTCCGGTAGGGCTCGGGTCGGAAGACGAGGTGGGGTCCCATGGAGATCTGTGCGGGGCGTCGCAGGAGGTCGGCGGCTCCTCCTTCGGTCACGCGGGCTTCTCCGTAGGCGACGACGTGCGTTAGCAAGCCCATCTCGTTCGTTTGCTGACCGAGGCAGGAGAGGCTGACGCGAGGGTCGCGTCGGATGTTTCGTGCCTTCTGCAACGCGCCCATGTGCCCCATGACGAACTCGTCGTGTTCGATGCGGGGTCGATGGCGGAACGGCAGCGCCGGAGCCAGCGTCAGCGTCAATGCGAGCGACAGCGTCACCCGCACCGCCATGACAATTCGCTCTATCCCGATTCCCCGAGCCTCCGCGCGTAATGCGCATGCTGGTCGCGGAGGCTTTGGAGCGCCGTGTCGCCGATGAACGATTCGAGCTTGCGGCGAATGAGCGGCGCCTTTGCGGTGACCTGGAAGTCGATCTCGTAGATGCAACCTGCGCCGCTTGCGGAGAGCCGAATGGTCGAGTCGATGGTGGCGCCGGTGCCGACGATCTTGAGCTGCCCTTTGGCTTCGTAGCCGCCGTCGACGCAGCGCCATTCCTCTCGCTCGACCAGGGTGTTCTTCGGCTTGAAGAGCTTCTTGGCAAACCCGGGAAGCTCTTGCTCGACCTCACGGACGATTTGGGTCTTGGTGACGCCGCCGCTTTCACTCGCTTCAACCTTCACGTTGCGCTCACCAAGCGCCTGACATCGGCGTGTGAGCTCGTCGGGGCTGGTGATGAGGTTGAAGACCGTGTCGACGTTCTGGGGGTGCTCGAATCGGAAGCGCGGCATGCGGGGGTTGTAACGAAGGGATTGCGTCATGGCTAGGGGCAGCTGCCGCGGTGGCTTGGGGGCAGTCGTGACAGGGAGGCTGTGTCAGCGCTAGTTCGAGCGTCAGCCAGGGGCGGGAATTGGCGCCCAGCGGTCGCCTTCTTTCCAGACGCGCCCCTCGCGATCGAGCTTGATCAAGTGCGCTTCGATGGACAGTAGAGCCAGCGGCCACAGAGCCTTGGGCGTGTCCGCGTAGGCGCTTGCAACCAGGTGTCTCGGCCGCGATGCCTTGCCGCGGGCTTCGAGTGCTGCGAGGACTTTGCGCTCTCGCATCAAGCGGTGTTCGATGTAGAAGCTCAGAACTGCCTGCGGCTGCTCGATCAGGGTTCCGTGTGCGGGGAGCAAGCCCGCCGGCTCTAGGGTCGACATCTTTCGAAGCGACTCCAGGTAGAGGAGCATGTCGCCGTCGGTCGGTTCGACGATGATGGTGCCGATGGAGGCGACCATGTCGCCGGCGACCATGATTTCGCTGGCCTCGTCGGTGAAGCAGAGGTGGCCGGGCGCGTGGCCCGGGGTGTGGAGCGCAGTGAGCGACGTGGGTGTCGGGCCGTCGAGCTCGATTCGCTCCCCGTCTTGGATCAATCGGTCGATATCGACGATGCCGTCGAGGCGCCGCGCGGTCATCGCGTGTGCCCAGAGCGGGAGCTGCAAGCGTTCGCGAAGCGCCATGGCGCCCCCCACGTGGTCTGGATGATGATGCGTGGCGAGGATCGCGACGGGCTCGACGCCCCGGATTCGAGCCGACTGGATCCACTGGACCATGAGGTCTTGCTCTTCCCGATAAGGGGTTGCGGGCTCGATCAGGACCGCTTCACCGGTGCCGATCAGGAATGTGTTGGTGTGCGTCGCCGGCGGCAAGGTCGGCGTGCGCACCGGGAGCATTTCGATGGTCGGGGCAACGGTCTGAACACGCTTGGCGACGGACTCTGGGCCGGGCGCCTTCATCGTCTAGCCGCTGATGATCTCAAGATCTTCGAGGTCGAGCTCTTCCTCGGGCGCCAAAGCGTGAATCATGGAGACCGGGCCGCTCGGGTAGAAACGGTTTCGTGGCTCCTCGAGCAAGCACTCGATGCGGCCGTCGTCTCGCAGGCTGGGGTCGCCCAGCTCATGCATGCAGATGCGGACGATCGATTTCACGGTTTCGAAGACGCCCCAGCCATCTCGTGCGCTCGCGACGAGCTCGGGAATGCCTTCGGGTACGCCGAGTCGTTCGCTGAGCTCTTCGACATCGAGGACGCCGTGCAGATCGCGCTTGTTGTACTGCACGACGAGCGGGATTCGGTCCGGGTCGACGCCCTGCTGTCGCAAGTTGTAGTCGAGGTTCCGTATCGCGTAGTTGTTGCCCTCGATTGCGCCTGCCTGGCTATCGATGACGAGCACGACGCCGTCGACGTTGCGGAGCACCATTCGGCGCGTCGAGTCCTGGGCGATCTGCCCGGGGACCGAGATCAAATGAAGGCGCACCTTGTAGCCGCGGAAGGTGCCGAGCTGCAGTGGCAGGAAATCGAGGAAGAGCGTCCTCTCGGCCTCGGTGTTGACGGTCACGAGCTTGCCGCGCAGCTCCGGCCGGGTCTGGGCATGGATGGTTTCGAGGTTGGTGGTTTTCCCCCCGAGCCCAACGCCGTAGTAGACGACCTTGAGCGTGACTTCGCGCTGCGCGTGATGAACCAGGGGCATAAGTGGGAACTACCTGGGTCCCCGCAAGGCGTCAAGAAGCCGGCACGAAGGAAGCAATCGTGATTCGCCCCTAGCCCGCGTCTTCCCGCACGGCGGCGTTGCGTTCCCAGCGCTCGACGGCCGCACGGGCGTTGACGTGCTCGGGCGCCGACAAGTCGGGGTCGCGCTCGATCATGCGTTGGGCCAGATCGCCAGCGCACTCGAGAAGCGTCTGGTCCTCGGCCAGGCTTGCAAACTGGAGGCCGCTCGCCCCCGATTGCCGGTATCCGAAAAGGTGACCCGGCCCTCTCAGCTCCAGGTCGCGCTCCGCCAGCTCGAAGCCGTCGTCGGTGTCGCAAAGGGCTTGAAGCCTTGCCTCGGCTTCCTCGGACAAGGGATCGGCGAAGGTGAGCAGGCAGGCACTCCGCTGACCTGCCCTGCCCACACGGCCCCGAAGTTGATGGAGCTGCGCGAGCCCGAAGCGTTCTGCTTGCTCGATCACCATGATGTTCGCCGCGGGCACGTCGACGCCGACCTCGAGCACCGTGGTGCCAATCAAAACCCGAAGCTCGCCTTCCGAAAACGCGCGCATCAAGTCGCGGCGCTCGTCGCCCGAAAGACGGCCGTGGATTTGCCCGACGCGCTCGTCCCCGAAACGCGCCTTCATTTCCGCGGCGGTTCGGTCGACGCCGACGAGATCGTCCGACGCCGAGATCGCGGGGCAGACGACAAAGGCCCTACCCGCCGCTTCGAGCGCGCGCTCGATCTGACGGAGCACCGCTTCGCGTTTCGAGCGTGAGAGCATCCTGGTCGTGACGGGGATACGCCCCGGTGGCTTCGCTTCGATGCTGGTCAGCTCGAGGCCCGCATAGAGGACCAAGGCGAGGCTTCGAGGGATTGGCGTCGCGGTCATGACGAGCAGATGCGGCCGACCAGCCGAGCCTCTGTTGCCGAGACGAAGCCGCTGAGCGACGCCAAAGCGATGCTGCTCATCGACGATGACCAGGCCGAGGTTCGCAAATCGGACCTCTCCGCTCAGGAGCGCGTGTGTTCCGACGACCAGGTCGACGGCGCCCGTAGCCAAGCGGTCGAGCATCGAGCGTCGCTCATCCTTGCTGAGCGCGCCTGTGAGGACCCCGAGGCGAAGGCCGAGCTTGTCGGCGGTCGGCTTCAAGGTCTCCGCGTGCTGGTCGGCCAAGAGCTCGGTCGGCGCCAAAAACACCGCTTGCGCGCCGCCTGCATGGACCTGTGCGCAGGCGACCATCGCCACGGCCGTCTTACCGCATCCAACGTCGCCTTGAAGCAGGCGTCGCATGGGCGTTTCGCTCCGCAGCGCCTGACTCACCTCCGCGACCGCCGACCGTTGCGCGTCCGTGAGGCGGAAAGGAAACGCGGCAGACGCCGTCGAGACCGCGGGCTCGATCTCGAATTTCTGCGCGATGCCGCCCTGCTCCGAGGCTCGCCTCAACCGAAGGGCAAGCTCCCAGAGCACGAGCTCCTCGAGCGCGAGCCGTCGCTGTGCCAGGCTCGCCGTTTCGTGCCCCGCATCGAAGGTGGCAGGATCGGGAATGTGCATTTCGCGAAGGGCCGCGCCTACGGTGGAGACCCCGAGCTCGGCGCGCAGGGCTGCCGGGATCAGATCGGGAACCTGGGCTGCCGCGCGGTCGACCGCCGCTCGGACCGCACGCCGGAGCTGCTTGCGGCGGACACCTGGAATCTCCGGATAGCGAGGCTCGACGGCGCCCGGCGTCTCCGCCGCAAGCGACTCGGGGTGCGCCATGGTCGCGGTGCCGCGATAGTCGTGGACCTTGCCCGCGACGCGAACCCTCTCTCCTTCGGCAAAGCGCCGCCCGAGCCCGGGAATGGAGCGAAACCAGACCAGCTTCAGCTCGCGATAACCTTCGCTCTCCGCCGGCCCATCAATGGGCTCTAGCCGCGCCACGAAGCCCGTCTGCCCGCCGCGAGGAAACGCGCGCGCCCGACGGACCCTCCCCTCGACCACCGCATAAACACCATCCCGAAGCCGGTGAATCGGCACGGGCTCTCGTTGATCGTCGTACCCCCGTGGGAGAAGCCACAAGAGGTCGCCGACTGAATCATAGCCACGGGCACGCAGGAGTGCGCCGGTCGTCGGCCCTATGCCGGGCAAGGATTCGACGGGATGGTCGAGCAGTCTAGGCACCAGCGCTCGCTGCCTCTCCGTTCGAGGCTCACTCAATCCCAGCGAACGTCGCTGATTTCGTAGTTTCGGACGCCGCCCGGAGTCTGGACCGCCACCTCGTCGCCGACTTCCTTGCCCACGAGCGCGCGCGCCACCGGAGAGGTGATCGAGATCTTACCCTGCTTCAGGTCGGACTCGTCGGCACCGACCAGGCGGTACGTGACGACCTTGCCGTTGTCCATGTCCTCGAGCTCGACGAACGCACCAAACTTCACCCTGCTGCCACCGAGGGTCGACGGGTCGATGACCTCGGCGCGGGAGAGCTTGTCTTCGATCTCGGCGATGCGCGCCTCGCACATGCCCTGCTTTTCTTTCGCGGCGTGGTACTCGGCGTTTTCTTTGAGGTCCCCATGCTCGCGGGCGATCCCGATCTCCTGAGAGATCTTGGGCCGCTCGGCTTTGAGGGCGTTGAGCTCAGCGCTTAGGGCGGCGTGCCCTTCTGGGGTCATCGGAACCCGATTCATCCGATACTCGTAATGTCTGCCCTGAACTAAGGCAACCCAAAGCTAGCGCCTCAGAGGCGGGAGCGTCGGTAGCTCGCGGTTCTGCGCATGGTACTCCTGCAGAGAGCAAACCGCCAGCGGCCCGAAGCGCCGCGCTTCGATCGCATCCACTGCGGCGACGGCCGCGGCGATCGTCGTGAAATACGGCACGTCACTCAAGACGGTTTGGCGTCGCATCGAGCGGCTGTCTCGAATCGCCTTGGCGCCTTCGGTAGTGTTGACCACGAGGGCGATCTCACCATTTCGGAGCAGATCGACGCTGTGCGGCCTCCCCTCGCCGACCTTGAAGACATTCTCCGCGTCGACCCCCGCGCGTTCGAGCACCTCTCGGGTGCCTTTGGTGGCAACGATGTCGAAGCCCAGCTCCTTTAGGCGGCGCGCCACCTCCGCAGCAGCGGATTTGTCGTCCTCTTTGACGCTGATGAAGACCTTGCCCTCGTCGGGAAGCTCTGTGTACGCGGAGAGAAGCGCTTTGTAGAAAGCGTCGGGGAAGTTGTCGGCGATGCCCATCACCTCGCCGGTCGAGCGCATCTCCGGGCTGAGAATCGTGTCGACGCCGGGGAACTTGGTGAACGGAAAGACCGACTCCTTGACGGCGATGTGCTGGGGGACGACTTCACGCGTGTAGCCGAGCTCCCGGAGCGTCGAGCCGGCCATGACCTTGGCGGCGATCTTGGCGAGGGGCACGCCGATCGCCTTACTGATGAAGGGAATCGTGCGCGAGGCCCGCGGGTTCACCTCGATGACGTACACCGCGCTTCCACGAACCGCGAACTGGACGTTCATCAGGCCGATCACGCCGAGCTCCAGCGCGAGGGCACGGGTAGAGGCACGAAGCGTGGCGAGAACGTCTGGCGGAAGCGCGTGTGCCGGAAGCGCCATCGAGGAATCGCCCGAATGGATCCCCGCCTCTTCGATGTGCTGGAGCAGGCCGCCGATGACGACGTGTTTGCCATCGGAGACGCAGTCCACATCGACCTCGATCGCGTCCTTCAAGAACTCGTCGACGAGAATCGTCTGGGTCTCTGCATCGGCCACTGCCTCGAGCGCGACGGTCATGTAGCGCGCGAGCTCTTCCTGGGAGTGGACGATCTCCATTGCTCGCCCGCCCAGCACATAGCTCGGGCGAACGACGACAGGGAACCCGATGCGTTCGGCGACCGTGAAGGCGTCCTTGGTCCCGTGGGCGATGCCGCCACGCGGTCGATCGAGGCCGAGCTTGGTCAGCAGCTCTTCGAAGCGCTCCCGGTCTTCGGCACGGTCGATCGCGTCCGCCGAGGTACCGAGAATCGGAACGCCTGCGCGAGACAGGGGCACCGCGAGCTTCAAGGGGGTCTGGCCGCCGAACTGGACGATGATGCCGTCGGGCTTTTCGACCTCCACGATGTGCATGACGTCTTCGAAGGTGAGTGGCTCGAAGTAGAGCTTGTCCGAGGTGTCGTAGTCGGTGGACACCGTCTCCGGGTTGCAGTTCACCATGATCGTCTCGAAGCCCATTTCTTTGAGAGCGAAGGAGGCGTGCACACAGCAGTAGTCGAACTCGATCCCCTGGCCGATGCGGTTGGGGCCGCCGCCGAGGATCATGACCTTTCTCGTGTCGCTGTCTGCCCTTGCCTCGTTGTCGCGGCCCCAGGTCGAGTACATGTACGGGGTGAGTGCTGGGAACTCGGCAGCGCAGGTGTCGACGCGTGAGTAAACCGGTTCGACGCCGTGCGTCGCGCGCGCCGCGCGAACATCCCTAGCGGCCTCGCCTCGGAGGGCCGCGATTTGGCCGTCGCTGAAGCCGAGCTCTTTCGCCCGGCGGAGCAGCGTCTCAGTCGCCGGTTGACCG
Organism: uncultured delta proteobacterium; assembly: GCA_963699755.1. Lineage (GTDB taxonomy): Bacteria > Myxococcota_A > Polyangia > Polyangiales > Houyiibacteriaceae > SG8-38. Next base: position 637,406 of record CAVOVB010000003.1, on the reverse strand, counting down.
GACGAGTCTTTGAGATCCTGCTCGAAGGCGATGATCTGGCGCATCTGTTCGAGGAACCAAACGTCGATTTGCGTCGCCCCGTGAAGCTCTTCGACGCTGAGCCCGACCCGAAGGCCATCGGCGAGGTACCAAAGGCGGTCGGCCAAAGGCGTTCGAATGAGGTCGAGAATCGATTCTCGGAGCTCGCCTTCGGTAGCCTTGGGCAAGTCCCCCAGCATCGGCTTGGCGGTGTTGATCGCTTCGCCCGTCTCGACGAGCCGCCGCACCTGCGCGGCGAGGTCGCGATAGTCGACTTTGCTGAGAAGCGACGTCAGCCCGTCCCTGCCCGTCTCCAAGGAGCGCGCAGCCTTTTGGACCGACTCCTTGAAAGTGCGGCCGATCGCCATCGCCTCTCCGACCGACTTCATTTGCGTGGTGAGGCGCGGGTCGGCGCCAGCGAACTTCTCGAAGGCGAAGCGGGGGATCTTGGTGACGACATAGTCGATGGTCGGCTCGAAGGCCGCACTCGTACCGGTGATGTCGTTTTGCAGCTCGTCGAGCCGATAGCCGACGGCGAGCTTGGCCGCGATCTTGGCGATCGGGTAGCCCGTAGCCTTCGAGGCGAGCGCGCTCGAACGCGAGACGCGAGGGTTCATCTCGATGACGATCACGCGGCCGTCGGCCGGGTTGACCGAGAACTGGATGTTCGAGCCGCCGGTTTCGACGCCGATCTCGGTGATGATCGCGCGCGCCGCATCACGAAGACGCTGATACTCGCGGTCGGTAAGCGTCATGGCAGGAGCGACCGTGATCGAGTCCCCGGTGTGCACGCCCATGGGGTCCAAGTTCTCGATCGTGCAAATCACGCCGAAGTTGTCGGCGTTGTCCCTAATGACCTCGAGCTCGTATTCCTTCCAGCCGATCAGGCTCTCTTCGATCAAGCACTCGTGAATCGGGCTGCACTGGAAAGCCCAACGAATCGCCTCCTCGAACTCGGCTTTGTTGTAGGCGACGCCGCCGCCCGATCCGCCCATCGTCAGCGATGGTCGCAAAATGATTGGAAAACCGATTCGCTCGGCCGCTGCGTTGGCGTCTTCGAGGGTGCGGGCGACTTCGGCGCGCGCGCTTGCAAGCCCGATCTTGTCCATCGCGGCCTTGAACAGCTCACGCTCCTCGGCCTTACGGATGGCGTCGACGTTGGCGCCGATCAGCTCGACACCGTGCTTCTCGAGAACGCCTCGGTCGGCCAGCGCCAAGGCGAGGTTGAGCGCCGTCTGCCCGCCAAGTGTCGGAAGGACTGCGTCCGGCTTTTCTCGTTCGATGATCGACTCGAGGATCTCAGGCGTCAGCGGTTCGACGTAGGTCCGGTCCGCGAACTCCGGGTCGGTCATGATCGTCGCAGGATTCGAGTTGACCAAGATGATCCGATAACCCTCTTCTTTGAGCGCCTTGGCGCCCTGGGTGCCGGAGTAGTCGAACTCGCAGGCCTGTCCGATCACGATCGGCCCCGACCCAATCAGAAGGACGCTTTCAATATCATCGCGGCGGGGCATGGAGTTGGTTCAACCTCGGCGTTCGCGCGGGCTTACCAGAGCCCTATGCACCCCGCAACCGGGATTTCCCTAGCTTCCTACTCGCTTGCGAACCGCGCCGATGATCGCGTCGCCGCGCCCACCATGCGGATACAATCGAGCGCGTCGAGCGCGGTCCGAGACGATCTCGAGCTCGACCCAGACCGCAATGCGCCCCGCCATTGCGGGAAACTTCCGGCCCCACTCGACGAAAAGGACGGCGCCCTCTTCCAGAAGCTCGTCGACGCCAAGCTCCTCGAGCTCGACCTCATCGCCAAGCCGATAGAAGTCGGCGTGGGCGATCGGCAGCCGTCCCTGATACCGGTGCAGGAGCGCAAAGGTCGGGCTCGTCACGGCGGTTTGCTCAGACACGCCGAGCCCGTAGATCGCAGCCCGCGTGAAGGTCGTCTTTCCAGCGCCGAGCCCTCCTTCGAGCCCGATCACGTCGCCGCCCTCGAGCACCGCCGCCAGCGACCGTGCGAGAGAAAGCGTCTCGGCTTCACTGTCGAGGTCGAGCTCCAGCATGCCCAAGCCCTGTCACATGACGGGGCCCCATGCACGCTCGGCCGAGTCGGACTGGCTCAGACCTTGATTTGGATGCCCAGTTGCTCGCGGAGCCGGAAGTAGCTCTCCGAGATGCTGTAGAGCACGATCTCTTTGACCTTCTCCCGTGGCGCGAGGTCGGCCGTGGACTCGGATGCGATTTGCTGCGTCATGTGAACCGCGGTATCGACGTCGTCACATAGCAGCAGGCCAGCGCGAAGCGCGGTGATCTCCACAGCCTGCATCCATCGCTTGATGTCCGCGTGGCCGCCTGCATCGACGAACTTGCGAACCACCTGCTTGAGCACGTCGAGATGCGGCTGATCCATGTACTTGGCGAGTTGCTTCGCGGTGGCCTCCACCGCAGCATCTCCACCGCCCATCCCAACCACGCGCATGGCGGCCAGGAGGAGCGTCTTGAGCTCGGTGTGCGACTGGTACATCGTCCGGATGAAGTGCTCTCCGCGGTAATAGGTGAGATGACGCCCGCAAACGAACGCGAGGTCGATGGGACGGTAGCCGGAGAGAAGCGTGTAGCCAGTGATGATCGCCGGCGGGTTGCTTCGCGGCTCGTCTCGAAGGGCGCCCGAAAGCTCTTTTTGGATGAAGAGACGAACGGGGATGGTCACGTTGAGAACGTCCTGCGCCAACTTGAACTGCCGCGCGAGTGCGAGGCTCGGGTTGGCGAGGTCTTCGGGCTTGCGCTTGTTCAGATTGAGCTTCTTGTCTGGCACGGCGAGCGACGCACGAACCACGGGGGCGATGACCTCCATGATCTTGGAAATGTAGATGTCTTGGTTGACGTGCATCAGGTCTTTGACCCAGTTCTCGTTGCTGAGCCGCGTCTTCGGTTGGATCTCGCGGTCCTGCTTGTACTGCTGGTAGAACTGCTGCTGCTCGGCGTCCGCCTTCTTGAAGTGGGACAGAGTTCGCGCGATGCACCAGGCCTTGTCGTAGGCGCGTGCATCGAAGTAGAGCTTGTAGAGGGCCGTGTACGAATCGAGCCGGTTCGGGTCGGACGCGAGGAGCCACTGGTGCTCCGCGATGGCCTCCGAAGTCTTGTCCGGCATCGTGGCGTAGAGCTCAGCGAGGATCTGGTGCTCCACGGCATCGTCGGGCTTGAGCCCCGCGGCCATTCTGAATGACTCCGCGGCAGCATCGAAGTTACGCTGACGATCGCGGTAGATGATGCCGAGCGTGTGCCAGAGGTTGTGCTCGAGATCGGTGTTGCCCTCGTTGATGATGCGGTGAAGCATCTTCCGGTACGCCCGCTCGAGCGCCTTCCAGTCTTTGCGCTGATTGAGCAGCTTGTTGATCGCCTCGAAGGGCTTGAGCTGCTGGCTGTCGAGGTCGAGCGCCTCGTTGAAGCGCTCGAGCGCCGCATCCTCGTCCTCGAGCTTGTCGCGGAGGATGACGCCGATTGTGTACATGTACTTGGCCTTGGCCTCGTCGCGCTCCTCAATCTCAGCCACGCGCTCGATCACGTCGATGGCCTCCGACCAACGCTCGGCACCCTGATAGGCCACTAAGAGCTTGTGAAGCACCACGTGGTTCTCTGGTTCGGCATCGAGCGACTCGGTGTACGCCTCTGCGGCCGCGTCCGAATCCCCGAGCTTCTCCTGCCAGAGGTCACCGACCTCGACGAAGAGCGCCGCGCGCACCGATGGATCGTCGGCCACATCGAGGATGCGCTTCTTGTACTGAACCACCGAATCCCAGTCGCCCTCGGCGGCTTGCAGCTCGACCATCGCCTCGAGTGCGGGCACGTAGTGCGTGTCCTCCTCGAGCGCCTTGTCGAACATGTTGCGCGCCTTCTTGTCTTCGCCCTGCTCTCGCTTGATGACGCCCAGCCGATAGAAGACTTCCGTGATCTCGTCGCGGCCGAGCGCGTCGCGCTGCTGGACCAGAATCAACTGGTGGTACTTAAACGCGTCGTCCCAGCGCTCCGCTTGAAAGTAAGCGCCCGCCAGCCCCTTGAGCGTGACCGGATCGTTGCTGTCGAGCTGGTACGCCCGCTCATACGCCCGGACGGCCTCATCGGCGTTGCCGAGCTTGGTTGCGGTTTCGCCGAGCGTCGATGCCAGGCGATGCTTCTCGTGGTCGTCGCACTTGTCGCAGCGCTGCACCAGCGTTTGAAGCAGCGGGAATGCGTCTTCGTGACGCTCCTGGGCCACGTAGAAATCGACCAGCGGCAGCAGGGCGTCCTCGTTATCCGGATCGGCCGCCATCGCAGCTTCGAAAGCCTGCACGGCGCCCGGCTCGTCATCGAGCCGATCGGCCCGAATGCGGCCCAGCTCGATGAGTCGCGCGGCCCGGATGCGGTCCTTTTCGGTGTGCTCGATCTCCAGGCCCAAGGTCTTTGCGGCCGCGATCCAGTCGCCGGAGTCGACGTGAATGCCTCGCATCGCTTCGAGCGACGCCAGGTGTGCAGGGTCGAGGTCGACCGCCGCCTGGAATTGCTCGAGCGCCGCGACCCGGTCGCCGAGCTCCTGGTCGAGAATCCGGCCCATGCGGTGCTTGAGCGCAACCTGTTCGGCGGGCTCCGGCACGACCCCCACGAGCTGGCCCATCGTGTCGAGCGCCGCGGCGTAGTCTGCCTTGCGCTCGAAGAGCTTCGTCAGCGCTCGGAGGCTGACGAGGTCCTGCTCATCGAGATTGAGGGCGTTGAGATAGCTGTCGATCGCCATCTCGACGTCGTCTTTGTGCGAGGCGTACACCTGCCCGAGGTCGCGGAAGATGCGAACCCGCTGCTCGGTATCGGTCGTCGCGCTCGCGTGACGGTCATAGGTGCGCACCAAGTCGTCCCAGCGCTGCATCGCTCGATAGAGCTCCTCGAGCCGGCAAAGGGCTTCGTCGTGCAGCGGGTCAATGTCGAGGATCTGCTCCAGGCGATCTGCCGCGTTGTCGGGCTTGCGGAACTCTTGCTGCCACATGTCGGCCAGTCGCATCAGGATCTCGATGCGCTCGCGCTCGGTCGCGACGACCTCGTACTCTCGCTCGAGGATTCCGATCAACTCCTTGTAGCGGCCCTCCTGAGCGTACAAGCGCCTAAGACCTCGAAGCGCGCTGAGGTCCGAAGGCGAGAGCTCGGACGCCTTTTCATAGTTCTCGATCGCTGCCCTCCGGTCGTCGAATCGCTCTTCGTAGGCCTCGGCGACCTGCAAGAGCGCGGAGACGATGCTGTCGACGTCCTCGACGGCCTCCGCCTTGCGCTCGAGGATGTTGAGCAGCTTGTTCGAGCGTCCCTCTTCGCGATAGATGCGCTCCAGCGCTTCGAGGGCTCCGACGTGACGTTCTTGGAGGTGCAGCGCCCGGCGATAGTAGTCCTCCGCCTCTTGTCGCATCGCGAAGCGGTCATCGGCCAGGTCACCCATTCGGACGTAGGTGTTCGCCTTGACCTCGTCGTCGTTGGTGAGCTCGACGAGCTTGGCGAGCGCCTGGGCGAGCTTATCCCATTGCTGAGTCGTCTCGTAGAGGTCACCAAGCTGCCACCATGCCTTGGCGTTGCTCGGATCGAGCGCACGAATCTGCTCGTAATACGGAATCGCGTACTCGGGGTGTCCGAGCTCCTGCCCGTACCACTTGGCGCAACACAGACAGATGGCGATTTGCGTGGCGGGCTCCTGCCCCTCCTGCAAGACCGCATTCGCCGAGGTCAGAAGCTCGTTCCAACGGTCACTCGCAGCGGTGACGCGTTCCAGGTCGACCGCTGTGTTCGTGTTCGAAAAATCTTCCGTCCAGGCGATGTAGAGCGTGTGGTACGCCTGCTCGAGGTCATCGAGCTTCTCCTCGTAGACCCGTGCAGCCGCACGCAAGAGCTCGATGCGCTCGTCGCGATCCTCGGTAGCTTCGATGCGGGTGACGTAGAGGTCGATCAGCTCGTCCCAGCGCTCCGCCTCCTTGTGTAGCGACTGCAGCTCGGAGAACGCGTACTGGTGCATCGGGTCGATTTCCAGGATGCGGCCGAAGGCGCCCGCTCCGCCGTCCTTGCGGCCGACCTCGGCTTCCCAGAGCTCGGTGACCGCGATGAGCTGGCGAATCTTGTCGTGCGGTTCGACGAGCACCTGCGCCCGCTGCTCCATCACGTCGATCGCGGCTTCCCAGTCGCCCTCTTGCCGATGAATGAGCTCGAGCGCGTCGAGGGCCTCGAAGAAGGCTGGATCGATCGTCAGTACGTTGCGATACGCGTCCACGGCATCGCTCGGCTGCTGGAGCTCGCTGCCGTAGATGTGACCGAGCTGCATGTAAACAGTGACGAGATCGGCGTCTTCGAGAGTCGCGGCGCCGACGTCGATGATCCGCTGCAAAGTGTCTGCACGCTCACGCGACTGGCCGCTCTCCCTGTGGATTTCTGCGATGCTGAACAACGCATAGGTGTTGCCCTCGTCGATATCGAGGACCCGCTCCCAATTCTCGATCGCGTTACGCTCGCGCCCGAGCTTCTCGTGCCAGACCCTCGCGAGGTCGGAGTACACCTGAATACGGAAGCTGTCGTCGTCGGCGACCCCTGCCTCGCGTTCGAGGACGTCGACGAGGTCGCGCCAGTTGCCCTGAGCGGCGTAGATGTCGCCGAGGGCGTTGAGTGCTTCGGGATCTTCACCGCGCAGGTCGAGAACTCGCTGCCAGAGGCCGATGGCCCTCTCCGCATCGCCGAGCCGGTTTGAACAGAGCTTAGCCATGCGTGCAAAGATGTCGGCCTGCTGCAAGTCCCCAAGCGCAATGCTGAGCTCCTTTTCGAAGGTGGCGAAAAGCTCGGGCCAACGTTCGAGGTTGGCGTAGATGCCCTGAAGAGCGCGAATCGCGTCGGCATGCTCTGAGTCGTGATCGTCGAGCAGCTTGTTGAAGACCTCGATGGCATCCTCCGTGCAGCCGAGTCGCTGCTCGAGGACCGTGCCCAAGCGGAAGTGCAGGTCGAGGAGCTCCGAACCGTTGTTCGATCCTTCGATTCGCTTGCGAAGCACCTGGGCGAGCGCTCGATAGGCTCCGTGCTCAGAGTAGATTCGATCGAGCGCCACGAGGGCTTTTTCGTCGTGATCATCGACGCCGAGCACGAATCGGTAGGTCTCTTCGGCGCGCTCCGTGTCATGGAGCTGATTCTCGTACACCTTGGCAAGACGGCGTCCGAGCTCCGCCTTGCTCAACGGATCGCCGGTGTGCTCAATGCCGTTGGCGTAGGTGGTGGCCAGCTGGGTCCAGCCATCGACGATCGCCGAAAGGCGCTCAGCCTCTCCGAGCGAATGGTCGTGACTCGGGTCTTCGAGTAGCGCCTTCTGCATCCACTCGAATGCGCGCGCGTGGTCATCGGCCTTGTTCTCGGCGATCTCTGCGAGCCGGTGCATCATGATGACACGCTCGATCGGATCGCTCTGGTGCTCCACCTGCACCGCTTGCACGTTGAGAAGCTGATCCCAGTTGCCCTGCATCCGGTAAAGCGGCTCGAGCACTTCGCCGATGGCCATGGGCTGGACGCCGCGGGAGAACAGGTCCTCCAGTGCCGACACGGCTGGTGAATACTCCGGTGCGGCGGCGATGATGTCCCGGTACTGCTCGATCGCAGAATCCATGTTGCCCAGTCGGTTTTGGTAAACCTGCCCGGTCCGGAACTGCAGATTCAGGATTTCGTCTGGCGTCGTGGCGACCGCAGCTTCCTTTTGAAGCGTCGCGGCAAGCTCGTCCCAGCGCTCGGTTTGCTCGTAGAGCCGGTCGAGGGCCTCGATGGCGGCCACGTCCGAAGGGTCGATGTCGACGACGAACTGGTAGCGGGAAATCGCGGCATCGACATCGTCCAACTGCACCTCGTTGATCACGGCCGAGCGCTTAGCGAGGTGCACGACGTCTTCCGGGAATTCATCTTTCATCTTCTGCACTTCGGCATCATAACGTGAAGCCGCTTCATGCCAGCTGCTCGTCTGCTCGGCGAGGCGCTCCAGCGAGGAAAGCGTCAGCTCGTTCCCGTTGTCGAGCGGAAGCGCACGGACGAAGGCGTTGAATGCCGAGGGCGGATCGTCGAGCTGAAGCTCGTAGATCTCCGCCAGCTGCTGGAGCATTTCGACCCGCTCCGAAGGGTCTTCGGTGAACCGAATCTGTGCCTCGCGGACCTCGGCCAGCTTGCGGAATTCACCGACCTGGAGGTAGACCTGCTCGAGCGCCTCGGCCGCGGCCAAGGGCGCGACCGCGTCCTTGGTCATCGCGGTCAGCGCATCGAGCGTCGGCTGATGGACCGGTGTGTCAGCCAGAATGTCTCGATAGATCTCGATCGCCTGGGTCGGGTCCTCGAGCTGGGTTCGCCAGAGCTCGCCGATGCGGAAGCGGAGCTCGTTACGCGCATCCTCGTCTGCCGTGAGCTCGGACTGACGTTCGAGCACCTGCAGCAGGTCTCGCCACTGTGCTGTGCTTTCGTACAAGCCATCGAGTTGAGAGAGAGCCCGAAGATCGTCGGGATCGATTTCGAGGACCCGCTGGTAAGCGTCGATCGCCTGCTCGAAATCCTCGAGCTGCCCCGCGTAGACCTGGCCGGTCGCCAGGAAGAGCTCTTTTCGAGCATCGGGGTCGGAGACGACCTCGGCCTTGCGCTCGTAGGTCTCGAGCAGGGAGGTCCATTTGCCGAGCTGCGTCTGAAGCTCGATCAATCGGTCGAGCGACTGGAGGTCGCCGGGGTCGACTTCGAGCACCTCCTGGTGCGCCGCGATCGCGTCCATGGGCCGCTCGAGGATATCCTCGTAGATCGCTGCGGCCTTCACGAGCTGCTCTCGTTTGTCCGTCGGCGACGGCAGCATCTGGGCCTTGCGGCGGTAGATCGCGGCCAGGTCTTCGTAGCGCTCGGCTTGCTGAAACATACGCTCCAGCGCGTCTGCCGATTGCCGATGCTCCTCGTCGAGCTCGAGCACCTTCTCGTAGTGCTCGATCGCACGGTCGATCTGACCGAGGTCTTCTTCGCGGATCTCGGCGGCCCTGAGCAATAGCCCAACTGCGAGCTCCCGGTCCTCCGAACACGCGATGGCCTCTTCGTAGACGCCGGCTAGAGCGTCAGACGCGCCTATGGCCACGCTGAGGCGCTCGAGCTCGGCTCGGCTCTTCGGCTCTCCCGCGTCCTCGCGAAACGCTCGCGCGTAGCTCTCGAAAGCCCCGTGCAAGTCGCTCAGAGAAAACTCCTTGAGCTTGGCGATCTCGTGGAAGAGCTCGATGCGTCGCTCTGGGGCGATCGCATGGTGCGCTTGAATCTCGTAGACCTCGACGAGCCGGGCGGATGCCCCGCCGTCCTTGTAGATGGGTTCGAGGATGTCGGCGACCGTCGCCTGGTGCTCCGAGGACTCGAGCAGGCGCTCTAGCGCGCCCAGTGCGGCTGGATTGCTGGCGTCGTTGGCGAGCACGTCACGGTAGATCTCGATAGCGGATTCGGTCGAGCCCATTCGCTCTTCACGTATTTCCGCGAGGCGAAGGAGAAGCGCCGTCTGTTCGCCCTGGTCATCGGTCGTGGAGAGCTGACGCTCGACGTTGTCGGCGAGGTCGCTCCAAAGACCTTGTCGCGCAAGCAATCCGTCGAGCGCACTCAAGGCATCTCGGCTACTCGGATCCAGCTCCAGGATTTCGTTCTGTAGCGTAATCGCCTGGTCGGTCTCCTCGAGAAGGTCTGCGTGAATGCGCGACATCTCGGCGAGCACTGCAATCTTTTCATCGGGGTCCACATGTGCCTCGGCGCGGGCGCGGAGAACGCCAACGAGCTCAGGCCATCGCTGGGCGCCTCGGTAGACCGCATCCAGCAGGTCGAGAACTTCAAAGTCCCCGGGGTCGGCCTCGAGGACTTTGCGATACGCCGAAACGGCCGCTTCCTGGTTCTCGAGCTGCGAATCGTGAATCTGCGCCGTCTTGATCCAAAGCGACCGACTCAGAGAAGGGTCTTCCACGGTGGCTGCGAGATCGCCGGTGAGCTTTGCGACAGACTCGAAGGAGTCGTGCTCGCTCGCGAGCATCTCGAGTCGCTGCAGGGTTGCCGTGTCCGATGGCACCTCGCGGAACGCTTCGCAGAGCGAGGCAAACCCCCGATCTGAATCGCCGATGTGCTGGAAGTACGTGTCGGCGACACGCGTCAGCAGCTGCAACCTTTCGCGAGGCACGCTGCTGAATCCGTGCTGAACCCGAAGCGCGTGGACGTACGGCCCCCAGTCCTCGCTCATTTCGTAGACGGGCTCGAGAACGCGCGAAGCCTCCGCGGCCACTTCCGGGTCATCGAGCAGTTGCTCGAGCCTGCCCTTCGCGCCCTCGTGCTCTGCGAGGAGCGAGAGCACCTCGCGATAGAGATCCACCGAGCGCGCCTTGTCGTCCAGCTTTGACTCGCAAACGCGGCCTAGTCGGAACGTGAGCGCCGCCAGCTCTTCCTGAGTCTCCGGTCCGGCTTCGATGCAGCGCTCGAGGAGCTGCGCTTGGTCCTGCCAGCGCGACTCTGCCTCGTAGAGCTGCTCGAGCTCCCGAGAGGCGTCGCTTTGCTCGACGCCGTACTCGTCGATGATGCCCTCGAAAGCATCGATCGCCTTGTCACGATCGTTCAGCGCCTCCGCATATAGCCGCGCGCGGCGATACGTGATTTCCAGCCGGGCATCCGGATCCTCTTCCAGCTCGATCTGGCGGCCATAGATGTCCAGCAGATCACGGAATCGCTCGGTTCGAACGTACAAGTCCGAGAGCGCGCCGATCGCATCGAGATTGTCACTCTCGGCCCCATAGACGAGCTCGTACTGGTCGATGGCCTCGTCGATTCGATTGAGCTGAGTCAAAGTTTGCCCGTAGCTCAGTCGAATCGGAACGGCTTGATGCGGATCGGACACCGCGTCGATCGCCGACTCGAAACCGGACACTAATCGGTCCCAGCCGCTCATCTGTTCGGCCAGACGCTCGACGTCGACACGCGCCTCGTCGTGCGTCGGTGCAAGCGAGAACGCTTCGAGGTAGCGTTCGAACGCCACTTCGGGCTGCCTCAGGCGCTCTTCAAACACGTGTCCGATCTGGCGGAGAAGCTCGATCTTCGACTCGCCGCTCTCGGCATGCGCAAAGCGCACTTCGAGAACCGAAACCAGTTTCCGCGCGTCGTGCGCCTCTTGGTAGATCGGCGTCAGCGCCTCGGCAGCTTGAACGTTGTCCGGGTCTGCGGCGAGGATCTTCTCGTACACGCGGGCGGCCCGATCGGCTTTGCCCTTTTTGTCTTCCCAGAGCCGTGCTGCCCTAAACAGGAGCGGAATGCGCTCCTCGGCGCTGGTCTCCTCGGCTTCGGCCTGCCGTTCGACGATGCGAATCAGCTCGTCCCACTTCTCGTTGGCCGCGTAGAAGGTCTCTAACTCGTCCCAGGCGCCGAGTGAAACGTAGCGTCGCTTGAGCTGTTCCTGCGCACGGCGATCGGATGGATCGAGGTCGAGCAGCTTCTTGAAGGCGCCGATGGCTCCCTCGTCGTTGCCGATCTTGTCGGCGTAAATCATCCCGAGCTTTTGGAGCTGCTGCTTCATCGAGGCGACGTCCGTCTCGCTGTCCACCAGGGTTTCTAAAACCTCGGCGAGCGGCTCCCATTCGCGCGCGCGTTCATAGAGCTGCGCGAGATTGTTCAGTGCATTCGGGTTCTCCGGGTCGTTCTCGAGCACCTTCTGCCAGAGCTCTATACAGACTTCTGGCTTGCGTAGGCGTTGGGTCGCGAGATCGGCCATCTCGCTATAGCGAAGCAGCTGGTCGTCTTCGGAGAGAAGCTCGACCTCTCGCTGCATGGTCCGAATGAGCTTCTCCCAATCGCGGCGCTTCTCGTACATTGCCTTGAGACGCTCGATCGCATCGCTGTCCTGCGGCTCGAGCTCTAGTACCTGCTCGAAGCACTTGATCGCCTCGGCCTGGTTGCTCGATCGTTCGAGATAGAGTGCCCCCCCCTGGCGGAAGAGCTCAGCCTTCTGCGCCGGCGCTTGGACCAGCTCCGCCTTCTTCAGAATGGACCGGATCATGTCCGACCAACGCTTCTGTTCCTCGAACTTCGCGATCGCGTCGTCGAGCTTTTCGAGCTCGGCCTCTTCGGCCGCTGTCAGCTCGCGGACTTCATCCCCCGATTGTTCTTCCGACATCTTGCCTAAGCCCCCCTACGGCGATTCGGTTCTCAACTCAGCGAGACGGTCTCGCGCAGCTTTGAGGTAGTGTTCGGGAGCGTCTGCACCCGCCATCATCACGTATTTGTCGAGGTAGCGTTTCGCTTCCTCGTCGTTGCCCTGAAGGGCGTAGGTCCAACCGAGCGAAAACAAGGCGTCACTCATCCCCGGGACGATCCCGAGCGCCGACTGAAACTGCGCAATCGCCTCGTCGTACTTGCGTTGCTGCTGGTAGACCGTGCCTAGGAGGTGATGGATGTTCGCCTCCTCTTCAGTTCCGGGCATCGCCACTTTGAGCGCTTCGGTCAAGACTTGAGCGGCCTGCTCCGGGTAGCGGAGGTCGGCGTAGAGCCGGCCAAGCGCGGAGTACGCGGGGAGGAACCGAGGACCGGTCTTGATCGCGTCCGTATACTGGTAGAGCGCATTCTGGGGGTCGTCGAGCTCCTCGCTGCAGCGCCCGAGCTTGAAGTGCGCCTTGAACAGCGAAGGGTCTAGCTCGAGCGACTTCGTGAGCGCGGCTTGGGCCCCCTTCCAGTCCTTGAGCTCGATCAGCACGGTGCCGAGCTTTTCGTGGTAGCCCGCGGCGTCGGGTTTCGCGATGATGGCTCGCTCGAGCGCTTCGCGGGCTGCGGAGAATGAGCGCAACTCGATCTGCACGATTGCGAGATTGAAGTACGCCTGATGGTTGGTCGGATCGAGGACCGTCGCCTTCTCGAGGCTCTGCGCGGCTTCGTTGAACCGCTTCATCTGAGCGAGCTCCACCCCGGCATTCATCTCGTTCATCGACTCGACGCGAGCGCGCGAACAATTGCCGCCCATCAGGACTAGTCCCACCATCACAAACCCGAACATCTGAGCTCGCATGCTTGCCTCCTAGGCTTGGAAATTCACAAGCACTTCAATCCTACAGCATTTGTCTGGTCGCGAACAACCGTAAACACAGCTCTTTTTTCAGCTGTTTCATGCTTTTTGGCCAGTTTCAGACCAGGAGCGCCGCGCTGTACGTGGGCGCAGGCCCTGGAAAGAAGGGATATCGGCGGGAAATCTCGCTTCTTTGCTCTCTGGCGGGGCGATCACTGGCCCGCTGCGTCGAGCAGGAAGGGATAGTTCACGACCACAACGCCGCCTCCATCGGGCGCTGGGAAGGTCCACCTTCGAACCGCGCTCACGATGCAACTCTCGACCGCTTCGTTTCGCAAGCTCGAGCTGCCTACCATCGCCGACTGGACCGAGCCGGTGGGCGAGATGACGAACTTCGTCGTCACACGACCGGACAGATCGGGTCGCGCGTTGAGCTGCTGCTCGTAGCAGAACTTCACCTCGTTGATGTGACGTCGCACCACGCGCCGAATAACTTCCTTTGACAGCGAGCCTCGAACCTCGGCACCGCCGCTGCGAACCTGAGGCACACCAGCCGAGCGTCCGCGGAACCCGCCAACGCCGCTCCCGTAGCCGCCCTCGCCGTCACCTCGGCCGCCACCGCGACCGATCGTGCCGAAGTTGCCCATTCCGATGGTGCCCTGGCCGAGCCCACCGCCACCGCGACCGGTGCCTCGAAGACCGAGGCCACCGAATCCGAAGTTCTGACCGATGTCGTTGCCGGTCATCGCGCCGAGTGCGCTGGTCGGGTCATTGCCGAGCGCGAAGTCCGCGCCATAAGGTGAGGTCGGTGCATTGAACGAGCCTTGCATCGACGCGAGCGTCCCGATGATGCCTGCAGTCCGTGCGTTTTCTTCGGCCTGCTGACGAGCCATGACGGGGTCGGGATTGTCTTCCGGCCCCTGAATGCCGTACTTGTTCTTGGTCTTTTCGGCTTTTTCGTCGCCCATCTGACCTTGCTCGCCCTCGTGGGCCTTACCGGTGCCGCCACCTTGCGAGTCATCACCATTGAGCCACTCGGGCTCTGGCTCTTCGAGCTCTTCGGGCTCCATGAGAAACTGAATCAAGCGCGAATCTGTCGCCAAGAGATCCGAAGAAAGCCCTCGCGGACGCGGCGGCTGGAAGTAGAACATCGTCAAGACGAGGCTCGCGAAGAGCGCCGCACCGGCGACGTAGATCATCGGACGGATGTCCATCTTCGCGTGTCCCGCGACCTTCTTGCCGGCCTTCACGTCTTTGATGATGAAGGTAAAGTTCCGGTGCTTCATGCGAACCGTGCCACCTTCGGGTACCGGGAACTCCAGGGCCCCCGCCATGGTGGAGCTCGGCTGAAAATCACCCTGGCCGCGCATCAGGTCGAAGGAGCGGGTCTTATCGCCAATCGCGAACTCGCCCTTCGCGTCAGAAGGGACGATCGCCGTGACGCCCGCGCCGGCTGCGATGCAGAGCGGCATCCGGTCGACGCCGATGGCGTCGTGACCGAGCACGAAGTCGACCTCGTCAACGTCAGGCTCGCCCACATAGTAATCGCGCGGCGGTGTCAGGTAGTCGACGTTCAAGACGCTGCGGTCACCCCAGAGGATGGAAACCTCGATCGCGCGCTCGTCGGTTTCGATTTCGTGGCTCGGAACCGCGGGCGCGGTCGCCACCAGGCCAAACTCGGGTCCATCTTCGCCGACGGTATTCGCGAACGGTGTCTTCGAAAAGCGTTTCGCACCCACCTCGAAGGGATTGAACTTCGGCCCCGACTCTTCTGGCTCTTCGCTCGCCTTCTTGGCGACCGCTTTGACCCTGGGCTCCGACTCTTCGTCGAGCATCGTCCTCATCGCGCGTTCGTCGACGACCGGTGTTGCACGCCCGCCGCCGGCGGCCATTGCAACCGGCGGGCGCGAGGCCACCGCCACCCTCCCGGTGATGATGTCCACGTGCAGCCGCTTCTTGCCGATTTGAATCTCGTCGCCGGTCTGCAGCTTGCGTTTGTTGATCTTCTCGCCATTGACGAGCGTGCCCGACGCTGAACCGAGGTCGATGATGAACACCTCGCCCGGACCCGTGACCTCGATGACCGCATGCATGCGGCTGACCTTGTCGTCATCGAGGCGAACATCGCTCGTCTGGAGACGACCGATCTTGATGATCTCTTGGCTCAGCGTCTCAGTGCTGAGCAACTCGTCTCCGTCGTAGACGGAAAACGCGACCGACGTATTGTGGCTCGACTCACTCACCCGGATCCCCCATTACAAATCTTCCACAGATTTCAGCATCTCGGGAATAAAATGCTCTCGAATCTGAATTAGAGACGCCCGACGCCCGCGGCGTCGCACGATCAATTGCTCGCCGTCAGGTCGCACCAGGTCGCCGGTCACCAGGTCGTCATCGAAGTCGTAGGTCGTCTCCGGGCTCGGTGTGTCCTGGGCCTGCACCGTCCCAGCGAGTAGGAACATCGCTGAATTTAGCGCAATGAAAACAAGCACTTGTGAGATAAAACTCGAAATGATTCGTTTCATGATTCGTCCTCAACCCGCGATCTGCATGGCTTCCACCGAGATGTCGATGTTCTGGATGCGCCCCGGCCTGCACTTGGTTGCGCCGCGGCTCTTGCCGGACTTCGGCGCGCAGCGATTGCTCACGTCCTGCACGCTCGAACGGAATTCTGCTTCCTTGCCTGCCCGCTTCAGGAACTCGCCGAAGTAACCCTTCGCCTTCTTGAGATCAGCGACAGAGCCCGACATGTAGTCCTGATAGAGGACGCCGAGGTTGAAGTACGCTTCGGGTCGATTGGCATCGAGTTGCTTGGCGCGCTCGTATTGCGCCTCGGCTTCGGCGAACCGATCGAGTCCGCGCAAGGCGGTGCCCAAGCCGATGACCGCTTCGTAGTTGTTTGGCTCAAGCTCGACCGCCCGGGCGAACGCCTGGCGACCGTCCTCGTATCCGCGGAAGGAAATGGTGACCTCACCGAAGTTCATCTGCGCTTCGAAGAGGTCGGGATCGAGCGTGATGGCCTTCTGGAAGAAGCGAAGCGCAGAAATGACATCGCCTTTGTACACCTTGATCAGGCCCCAAGTGTTGTAAATGGGCGCGTAGTCAGCATCGAGCATCTGCGCCTGACGGCAGACGACCTCGGCGAGGTCGAGCTCGGCCGCATTCCCCTTGCGGCCGCGGTCGTAGTGCAGGAGCGCCATCTGATTGAAGGCGGACAAATAGTCGGACTCAATCGCCAGGGCGCGCCGGAGGTTCTTGAGCGCCTCTTCGCTCTCGCCTTCCGAACGCTGCACGATCGCGAGGTTGGTGTAGCCGGAGGTGCACTGGGGATCGTCTTTGATCGATCGCTCGAAGGCAGACTTCGCCTGCGACGTCCGGCCGCTTTCGAGGTCTCGAAGGCCCAGAGCCACTCTCGCCTTGCAGAAGTTCGGATCGACCTCGAGCGCCGCTTCATAGTGACTGTACGCATCGGAGTCACCGCAGCGTGACAGAGCGAGCCCAGCCATGTAGTCCGCCTCGGCAAAGCCCCCGCCCTGCGCATCGGCGGCGTTCTGGAACGACTTCGACGATGAGCTGCACTTGGCCGAATTCCAGCCGCTCTTCTCGTTGGCATCGAACTCCTCCAGGGCCGACTCCCACTTGCTGTGCGCCTTCTTGCTCACGGCATTTCCGTCTGCGGTCGTGATCGCTTCGCCGCCTGCGGTTCGCGCGACGTCTGCGGGCGGTGTGCTTACCTTCTTCGAGCTCGTGCTCTCGCCGCCGCAGCCCACGATCAGCGCGATGGCCATGAACGTTACCTTCTGACTTCGCATCAGGGTTCCTCCCTCTTGGCGACCGCATCCTTCACATCCAGCCGTTGCTGATAGATCGCTCCGAGATCCACGGCGCCCGGATCCCCGACGGTGGCTTTGACGTAGTTGGGCTCGCCTCGAAGCTCGGCCGCAATCGGGTACTTCGATGGATTGAGCCCGTTGAGCTCCTGCTCACAGCTGCGCGACCACTTGTTGAACCAGCGGACTTGCGTTGCCGTCTTCAAGCAGAACTCGAACTTGTCTATCGCTTGGCGCTGAAGCGGCTCCGAGACGTCGTCGAGGGCCCCTACGTAGATGTCGAACAGCCCTGGATCGTTCTCGATTTCGCGTGGAATCGGTGCGTCGCGGAACTCGTCCACGAAGCTCCGGTACATTTCGCCGGTCCGCGACGCGGCTGCGATCTGCCAGGGCGCCGACTTCATCTCAACACCATCGACGCTAGCGGTCATCTTGGCGACGTTTGCGTAATCCGCCTCGGCTGCTCGGAGCGCGCTCTGCTTGCGGGTCACCCACTTCTTGAACTCCGTGTCGGACCATTTCTTCACTTTGGCCAGGCTCTTGCCTCCGCGATATTGCGGAAACGCAACCTTCTGGAAATCGGCGAATCCAAATTCCGACAGGTAGAACTGAGACTCCGCGGCGCTATCGAGCGCTTCACGGAGATAGAGAATCTTGTTCTCGTTCGAGGTGTCCTTGAGCGCGCGGATTCGTTTCGGGGCGCCCGAGGTCCAGCCCTTGACCGCGTCTTGGAAGTACTTCCGTGCTTCGGCCTTTTTGTTGAGCTCCCAAAACGCCCGCCCTATGGCCGTGTTGGCCTGAATGAGCTGATTGGGCATCCCGACCTTGCCGTATGTGCCCAGATACTCCTTATAGTGCGAGATGACCTGGGGCCAGCGGCTCTGGCGCTCGTAGATCGAGCCGATCGAGAACATGACCTGCGAAGTCTGACGCGGCAGCTTCCGCTTGTAATTGCGGGCGAATAGATCAGAGTCCTCCATCGCCGTCTTGTCGTCTCCGAGGCCGATGCGGAAGAAGGTCGCCTGCTCCAAGCCTTCGATGGCGTTCGGACAGGTGCGGTCCTGCTTCTCTGCGGCAGTGCACTTCGTACCGTCCTCGCCGGGGAACTTCCTGGCGAACTGCTCGTAGTACTTCGCGGCCTGCTCATAGTACGCGAGCGCCTGGAAGTTCTGGCCGATCAGGTACACCGCCTTCTTCGAGAGCGGGCTCTCCGGGTAGCGCTCGATCAGCACGGTTCGCACCTGGATTGCGCGGCCGAGCAAGTGCGCTGCCTCGAAGTTGATCGCAGCGTTGTAGAGCATCTCGTCCATCTCGCCGCACTCCTCGTGGCGCCGGAAGATTCGAACGTAGGTCGAGGCGGCTTTCTTGAACTGCTGGGTCTTCTGATAGGTTTCCGCTTCCTTGCGGCGAACCTGACACTGCAGAGTGCCGAGCGTCCCGCACAAGTCCGGGTGCTGCTCGCTGAGCTGCTCGGTTCCGCAGTACGACGCCGACATCGGGTCAATCGACGCGCTCAGCTCCTGCACGCAGGCGACTCGCGGCTCGGGTATCTGAGTCCCCAGGACGTTGAGGCAATCGAGATACAGATTCGCAGCGTACTCCGCGAGCTCGCTGTCCTTGTGATTGAACGCGATGTCGCGGAAGAGCACCGCAGCCTCTTCGAAGCGGTTAGCCTCGTAGTAGATGCGGGCGCGACGATACTTGATGGTCGATAGATCTTCGGCCTTGTCGACGTAGCAAACGTAACGATTGAAGGCCTCGAGCATGCCCTCTTGAAGAGGCGTGAGCTTCTTCTTCCCGAACTTGTTCTCCGGCTGGGCCTTGGCGTTCTTGATTGCCCTCTGATTGCTCTTGCTGACGAATCGGGTTTCCGTCTCGCGCGGCACGTATTGCTGCTGGTAGAGGTTGTTGTAGCAAAGCACGGCGGCGTAGGCGGCGTCGCTCGTGAACTCGCCCTGCGGGTTGAGCTCGACGACGTGGTCAAATGCGGGCCCACACTGCCCCCACTCCTCCATCTTCCAAAGGAGCTCCGCGTAGAAGTACGAAATCTTGTAGTTGCTCGGCCAGTCGCGCTTGTCGATGTTCGCGAACTCCATCTCTTCCATGTCGGGGAACTCTTTGAGCAGTGTCCGATAGAGCACCGCAGCTTGCGACATGGTCTTTTTGTCCTTGGTGCCAGGGGCGGCGTCGGTACCAATCGCCTCCCGGTGCCAGGAAGTTCCGAGCCAGAGCATGGTGGTGGCTGTCTCGACCTTGCACTGCTCGACCTTGTCGGCCGGCTTACCACCCTTGGTAAACGTTCGATAGACGTCGACGAGGCGCTTGAGCTCGACGATTTGCTCGTCCTTGCCCCTCGACGAAATCACCGCGCCGGTGACTTTGGTTTGCCAGTCGCAGAGCGAGTTGCTGCGCGGCGTATCGGCCATGAGCTTGTGGTAGACGGTAATCGCCTGGGGCCATTGGCCGGTATCGAAATAAAGGTTGGCCAGATGCTCTAGCATCTCGTGGGCCTGGGCGTCGTCTTTCGCGTATCGACGGAAGAAGTCGAGCGCCTTCCCTGGCGAGCCGTACCTGGAATACGGAAGTACGAGGTCTTTTCGGGCCTGCCTCGCCAGATTCTTGGCGTCATTGGCGTACTTGCTGGTGCGGGCAAACTCGAGAATGTCCACGAAGCCCTGCAAGGATTGCCTGTAGCGCTCCCGATTGTATTCCACCCAGGCGACCTTGTAGAGCGCGTAGCCATAGACCGCATTCTCCTTGGGCGGGAACTCGAGCACCTTGCGGTAGAACTTGACCGCGGACTCCATGTCGCTCTCGTTGAAGTAGTACTCGGCGAAGGAGAGATAGGCGTTTGGCACGAAGCGGCTCTTCGGAAAATCCTTGATCAGGCGTCGGTAGACCGAACGCGCCTTCTCGAACTGATCGAGCTCTTGGAGCGCAAAGGCCAACGAAAACAGGACCTCGTCCATCCGCTCGAAGTTCGGATGGTCGCGAACGAGCGTGGCGTAGGTGCGTATGCTGTCCTCGCGTATCTTGTCGAGCTCGGCCTTAGCCGCCTTCTGCCCGTCAACCGCCTGCTTACAGCGAGCCTTGTCGTCGTCGCGCGTGCATGCCTCGTAGACCGGGTCGTCGAAGGATCGAACCTTTGCATTCTTCGCGATTTGCATCTCGAACTGCGTCTCCGCGAGACGCAAGAGAACTTCGGGCCGTCGAGGGTCGTCCTCGTCGCTGTTCTTTACGAGGCGCTGGAGGATCGCGATTTCTTTCTCCAGCAAGCTCTCTGCCCTAGCGCGCGTCTGCTCTCGACCCAGCCGAGTGCTCATGTCGATCTGAAGCGACGGGCCAGTCGCCCCTTGTGGCGCTCGCTTCTTCGGCTCCGTGGCCTTCATCCGCGAGACGGGCGCCCTGCCGCCTTCCTTCGCAGCCGACTTCTTCGCACCATCGGGACAGGCGGCGATCTCTCGCTCCGTGCTTTCCGGAATGCACATAGGGGCGGTGCTCATCGGCGCTTGCTCCGCTGCTGCCTCGCCCCCAATGGCCATCGCGAGCAACCCGCAAAGGAAGCTCGTCGCGTACTTTGATTTCGCTAGCGTGTACATAGGTTGGTCACCTGCTGTCGATAGAACCCGAGCTCATCCCGCCACCACTCGCCGTTGAACGGCCAGAGCTGATGTTCTTCGTCCACGTTTACGTCGCCACCTCTCGACTGCTTGGCGAGCGACATTTGCTGTTGGAGCTCCTGGTCGATTTGACCGCGACGAAAGGTCGCGATTTCGAGCTCCACGGTGTCGACCTGGTTGCTGAGATCTTGAAGCTCGCGAATCAGCCGCTTGTATCGGCCACGCGCGAGGTCACCTGCTTGATCCACCCCGAATGCCTTTGCCAGGGAAACGTCCTCGAGGATCTTTTCACCGACGGGCGAGCCTGCGAACTTCTCATCCGACTTGGCGAGCCGCGCTTCTTCCTTGTCGAGCAAGGACACGTACTCGAGGTGCTGAAGGACGGTGCGGTCGCTCAATGCCGTCGACACGATCGGACGGACACGAAGCGAAAGGTCTGCTTCGCCGTTCTGCACCTTCTTCAGAAACTCGAAGAAGCTGGCGTTGTCCTGGTGCTTCGCAAGCACCGAGTCGAGCTCCTTCTTGACCGGATCGTACTGGTCATGGAACTTCGCCACCGTGGCTTCGGCGTTGTCGACCTGGCAGTTCACGAAGAAGGTAACCGCCTTCAAGACGAGCGCCTCGGGGTAGAACGCATTTTCGAAGTATGGCGAGTAGAGGGTGTGCACGTTGCCGAGCGCGCGGGAGTACTCGTCCGCCAAGAAAAACGCCCAGGATGACTCGAAGAGCGAATCGAGCCAGTACTCGCTCGACTGGTCGATCTTAGTCCAGGACTCGACCGACTGACCGAGCAGGGTGCCGTCGATCTGGCCGCCCTTCCCCTGGTTCGCAGCCGTGTAGTAGACACGAGCCAGAGAAATCCAGGCGAGGTTTCGCATCCGGTCTTCGTCGACGCCCTTGACATCGCCGGCATCGATCGCATCGAGAATCGCGCGGAACGACGCAATGGCGGGGCGCGACTTGCGCATCCGGATGAACGAAATGCCTTCGAAGAACTTTGCGTAGCTGTACTGCGCCGACTTGGGGTCGACTTCTTGAAAGACGTCGATGGCCTGCCGGAACGAAGCCTGTTCGTACAGGTGACGGCCCATCAAGTAGAGAAGCTGGTTGTAGAGCGCGCGGTCTGTCTCTTTGAACTGGTCGAGTGCGCCGATGCCGTAGCGGCCGACTTTCTCGATGATCCCCGACGACTCTGGAAGCTTCGACGCCAAGAGGCCGAGCCACTCGAGCGTCTCGCCGAAGTATAGGTGGGCCGGCCCCTGGGCGCTGATCTCGTCGAACACGGTGAGCGAGGACTGGTAGAAGCCCAGTTGGAAGAGCGACTGACCCAAGAGGAACTGCGCGTGCTGACGGTTGCCTCGGTCGTCCTTGGACTTGCCGGCCGCTACCTTCTCGAAACCGATCGCAGCGGGTTCGTACTTTCTGCCATCGAATGCGCTCTGCGCCTCGGCGAGCAGCTCGGACGGCTTGCCTCGCTTGACCGGCGCACGGCTCTGCCCGGTTTCTTCGAGCCCGAAGCTCATGTCCTGGGCCCCCACGGACTTGGGCAACCCAAGACCGCAGATCAACACAGGCACCGCCAACAAGCGGATCCCCTTCATAAAGCGCTCCTTCGTGCGGAACCTTGGTTTTCCAAGTTTCCCCCTGTCCCCCAAAATTCGAACGAAACCGACCCCTTCCGGCACGCTCCCGATCCATCATAGAAACCAGCTGAAGGGGTCGTCAAGGTATAGCGCCATTGGGCTTTTGGTGGGCTGACTGCAATTGATAGTGGAAACCTGCTCATGGAGCTGACAAATTCAGGCAGAGGCGTCGGTCCTGGCTGCGTCTCAAGTTTTTGACCCCGGACGGCCGGGGAAGTTTGGGTACGATCTCTTATTGCCGTTATGCTGTAGATGGCCGGGGGCTTCTTAGGGGGGCGTGATGTGTGGAAGATGGCTTGAATTGATGGGGTTTGTGGCGTTCTCGCTGCTCATGGCGGTTGGGACCGGCTGTTCGAACAGCGCGGTGGGTGAGCCATGCTCGCCGGAGCAGGTGCCCGTTGGCGGATTCTTGGCCTCGGAGACCTATCTCGAGACGAGCTCAGTGCAGTGCGCAACGCGGGTCTGTCTCGTCCGAGGACTGATGGGTGACCCGAACAACCTCCAAGAAGACGACCCCCCCTGCCCAAGGGATGTCGAAGGCGAACCCACGACCTGCGTCAGCGAAAGTGAGGTCGAGCGCCAGGTCTACTGCTCGTGCCGCTGCGGCGCGCCCGCACAAAGCGGGTTGCCAACTTGCGAATGCCCAGGTGGCTTCATCTGCGAAGAGGTTCTCGAGACGGGCGGCCCGGGCGTCGTCGGAAGCTACTGCATCCGCGATCCGCTCACCGAGGGTTAGTAGACCGGAGCTGGCGCGCCACGGCGAAGAGCTGATCGCGTCCTTGCTCGAAGAACGCGGTTTCGAAATCTGCGGACGCAACGTCCGCGTCGGCCGATTGGAGCTGGACGTCATCGCCAGGCGCGGCGCGCTCCTGGTCGTGTGCGAGGTGCGATCGCGTTCGAGCGCACGGCCGGTGTTTCCCGCGGAGACGATCAGCGCAAAGAAGCTCGCCAGGGTGAGGCGCGCGACTGCAATCTGGTTGCGCCAGCAAACGCTAGGCCGCGTCCACGCTCGCATCGACGCCGCAGCAGTGGTGTTCGACGCGAGCGAGGGGAAAGCACGGATCGAGTACTATGAAAACGTCTCGTTCCCTTTCCGACACGTCTAGCCCGTTCGCGGTCACTGGCACTCGCACTCGCGCTGACACTGGCGCTACTACGGGATCCCGTGGCACCTCCGCTCGCACGGCGTCCGAATGTCGGTCTGCTCGCTAGGCGCGGGCGGATAGGTCGGGTTTCGGGGTTCCGCTCCCGCATTGCTTCCAGCAATCGTCGATGCCCTTCTGTCGTTCCGGGTCGTTCGGGTTCGGCATGCTCTGGCAAGCCGCAAGCAAGAGCAGCGCCGCTGCGATGAATGCGAGACAAGCATCGTGCGTGGCTACTCGCCGACTGGAAGTGACTCGGCGACTTTCTTCAAGCGAGCAAGGCCGTCCTCGTAGTCTGCCCCGACCCAGCCATCCATCATCTTGGCGAAGTACCCGCCAAGCGGGCCGGCTGCCGTTCCGCTCAGGCCCCAGGTCACACGAACCCCGTCGCCCTTCGGCACAAACGTCCAATCCGCAGTCGGCTGTCCCATCTCGCCGAAGTCGAGCTTCATTTCGATTCGCGTCGGACGCTCGCTCAGGGTGATGGTCTGCGTGCCGTCGCCCGACTTCTCGCTCGTCCAGGTCACCGTGGAACCCACTCCGGCCTCGGGCCCCGTGAACTCGTTCTTGATCGAAGGGTCCCGCGCAATCCAGGGCGACCAGGCCTCCCATTTTCGGAGGGAGCTCACGTGATCGAAAACGACCTCCGGGGGAGCACCGATCTCGATCGATCGCTCCACGCGGAAATCCTTTGGAAGAAGAGCGCCAATGCCCAGCACCAGAACGACGAGACCAAGCACAACCAACACCGCCACTTTCAGAGCCCGCATGACCACCTCCGCCCCGCGACTCTAGCGGACTCCGAAGAGATCCCAAAGGCCCAGTCGTGCAGCGTGAGATAGCTCGCGGCGGGCAGACCGGGGCGCTGAAAAAGCGCGACACGGGGCGGCGTCGAACGGCTCGTGCTGCCGCGGATGTTGGGGGAGGTGCTTGGTCCTATCTCCGTGCGGAGGAACGCGGTTCGAAATGTCACCGTACGGAGGGGCGCGAAAAAGCGCCCCGATCGCTAATCGACTGTCTTACGAATGCGTTCGATGACCGCGCGGAGCTCCGTGATGTAGGCCGATTGGACGCCAGCCGCTTCCATCTTGATCAAGGTCTGCTCGAGCTGCTCGATCTCTTCAGACCGCTGGTCGCGCAGCGACTCCACCATCTCGGCGAAGGAGCGAAAGAGCTCTTGAAGCTCGTCGCCTTTTCGGATGCCGGTGTTGATCTCCAAGCGGCCCTTGCCGACGTGCGCGAAGAGTCGCCTCATCCGGTAGGTGGGCCCCACCACTCGATGGGTCACGACGATGCCGGTGAGCCCGAGAACGACGGTCAGAACGAGCACGCCCAAGACGATGGCGTTGCGAATCTTTCGGTCTTCCTGCTTGGCGAACTGCTCGAGGTCGTTCGCGGTCTGTGGATCGAGATCGGGCTGCGCGGCGATTTGCGCTGTCAGGGCCTCGGTCTGGCGCTGCGATAAGCGGTACGCCACGAACCCGAGCGCGCTGGCGACCGACACCGTGACCAGCAGGACCATACCCGTATACTTCAGCTGAAAACGCCGATCGAGCAGGTAGTTTCGCAGCTTGCGTTGTTTCTTGTCAGCCATCGCGTTTCTCACTTCCTACGCCCATCGTTCTCCATCAGTCAAAGGCTTCCCTGCGATTTCGCTGCCTCGAGCAGAGTGGGCAGGCGCCGCAGCGCGCTCACGAAGGCGCCATGAACTGCCTGCTCGACTGTTTCGTCGCTGTACCGGCCGGTCGCCGTAGCTGCGCCGCGTAACATCCCGCGCATGTCGCGCCCTGGGTACGTCAGCACGATGATGGAAACCACCGCGCGCACGCCGGCCCCCTTGGGCTCGAGGGTGACGATCGAGCTCTCCAAGTGATACCCGTGTAGCCGTCGCTGGGCGATTTCGCGTTTTGCATCGGCCGGGGTCAGGTCATCGGGGGCGAGCTCGACCCCGTTGAGCGTGAGTAGCTGTTCGGACAGGAAGATCCGTGCGTCGAAGAGCATCTGTCGGGAGACCCGCTCTGCTTTGGCGCCTGGCATCCCGACCGCCACCAAGTACTCGGTGCGGCCTGGCCCCCGTTCTCGCTCGCCCACCGCGCTGAGCGCGGCCGCGGCTTCGACGGCGGCACGTCGCACGGACTTGTTCCCGTCCCTCATCGCCTTCTCGACCACCGGCAGCGACTCCTTGGCCTGCAGTCGGCGCAGAGAGGAGATCGCCGATACGCGCACTGCTGGATGCTTGTCCTGAACCGCCCGCTCGAGCGCCACGACAGAGCGGCGGGTCCGCTCCAACTGACCAAGCGATAAGGCGGCCTGCGCCCGAACACGAAAGGCTGGCGAGTCGCGAAGCAAGTGTACGAGGTATTCGTCGCGGCCATCGGCTTGCGCCGTGCTCGCGATGAGGAAAGCGGCCAGCGCGAGCGCTCGCCACCGATGCCATCGGCCAATGTGCCCCTTCAACAGCCTTCGCCCTTCCCCTGCATTTTCAGTATCACAGCTCGCGAAGCGCGACCGCAAGCGATTCGACGAGGCGGCCACGTTGACTGCCCGGTGCAGGCGTCTCTATATTGCGGCGGTCCCAAGGGCCATCGGGGGCTGACAGAGGTCGAATGGAGTCACTACAACTAGATCTGAACGACCCGACAACGCTCGCGGTAATTGCAGCGGTGGCCGGGTTGATCCTCATCGGCATCATCATCGGTTTCATGCGGGGCCGAAGGAAGCACGCGCTTCCGGAGGAGCCTCGGCCCGAAGCGCTCGAAGAAGAGCGCCCAAAGATCCGCCTCGAGGCGGCTCCGGAAGCGGAGCCCGAACCGACCGAGGCGCTTCGGATCGAGGACCTCGTGCCGGGCCCGCCACAGCCCCCGGCGGCCCCCGCCCCAGTCCCCGAGGAGCGGGTTACGCCTCCGCCGCCTCCCGTCGATCTCGGAGCGTTCCGTAGCGGGCTCAAGTCGACCCGCGGCAATTTGATTTCGCGCCTCGCTGGCGTGTTTCGGCGCGGCCGCGAGCTCGACACTTCGATCCTCGACGAGGTGGAAGAAGTCCTGATCACTGCAGACGTCGGCGTGCACACGACAGAGCGCGTGCTCCAAGCCCTTCGCGCGCAGATGGACGCCGGTCAACTCTCCAGCTCGGACGATGCCTGGGCCGCGATTCGCGAAGAGGCTCGAAGCATCCTCGCGACGAGCGGCCAAGGGCTCGCGATCGACGCAACGCCAACGGTGATTTTGGTCGTCGGCGTCAACGGAGTCGGGAAGACGACCACAATCGGAAAGTTGGCGAGTCGGTTCGACCGTCAAGGCAAGAGCGTGCTCCTAGCCGCAGGGGACACCTTCCGCGCTGCCGCGGTGACGCAGCTCGAGGTTTGGGGCCGACGGGTCGGCTGCGACGTCGTCAAGGGTAAGGACCGCGCCGATCCCGGCTCGGTGATCTTCGACGCGATTCAGAAGGCGACAGACGGCGGCATCGATCTCGTGATCGCTGACACTGCGGGACGACTTCACACGAAGGTCCCGCTCATGGATGAGCTCAAGAAGCTCGGACGCACCGTCGAGAAAGCCCTCGGCCGTTCGGCGGATCACGTCTTACTGGTGCTCGACGCGACGACCGGCCAAAACGCGATTCAGCAAGCTCAGCTCTTCAAGGAAGCCTTACCCCTGAGCGGCATCGTGCTGACCAAGCTCGACGGGACGGCCAAGGGTGGCGTGATTCTCGGAATCGTCGACCAACATCAGGTGCCGATCGAGTTCATCGGGATCGGCGAGAAGGTCGAAGATCTGAAGCCCTTCGACGCCGATGCCTTCTTGCAGGCGCTTTTCGAGTCTCCGGAGGCCCTCGAGCCTGGCGATGAGGCCCAGAGCCTCGGCTAAGAGCAGGCGGCCACCACAAATCCGTCGAAAATGGCGAGCGGATTTGGTAGTGCGATATTCACCGTGATATAGTCTTGTCGTTCGGTTGAAGTCGGACAGTTACTACGTGATTTCAGAGAGTTGCCACGGTGGGGGCCGGGGTGCTCAGGGGGGAAGGCCAGAGGCCGATGCGAGATTTTGGGGGGATTGCGCTACTCATCGCGGCGCTCCTGATGGCGTTTCCGATGGCCGCCCAGGCCCAGATGGAGTTCTCCCTCGACGAGGTCGAAGAGGAGAATGCCAAGCCGGCCAAGGAGTCGAAGAGCCAAGGGGATCTCATCGAAGAGCTCGCGGCAGGGGACGAGACCGACTCCGGTCCGACCGAGCCCGCGCCTCAGCGCGAGGAGACGGCCGAGGAGATCTACGCGGTGCAACAAATCTACGCGCTTCGCTTGAAGCGCCTCGAGCTTGCGCCGTCGGCCGCATTCACGCTCAATGATCCGTACCTCAAGCACTATGGCTTGGGCTTCGCGGTCAACTACTGGTTCACCAACGTCCTGGCGGTCGGCGCGAACTTCATTTGGTACGACTGGGGCTCTAACCCGCTCGAGCGAAACACGAGCTTCGTACCCCGGATTCAGGACCAGTTTCGGCTGAGTGTCCCGATCAACGATTGGCAGTTCGGGCTCTGGGTGAATTTTACCTACGTGCCCTTCTACGGGAAATTCAAGGTCCGTAAGAAGATCTTCCAATGGGATGCGTATCTCATCGGCGGGGTCGGGCTGATGCGGACGCAACCAATCCCCGTGTTCGATACGAACCGTAGCTTCGATTGGCAAACCAACGTCGCATTCAACGTCGGCGCAGGTCTCCGCATCTTCCTCACGCGATACCTCACTTTTTTCACCGAGTTCAGGGCCTACATGTGGCCCGATCAATTCGAAAATACCCAAGTGGCTCCGGGGGCCGGGCGCAGCGATTCGTCCACCTGGCTTCAATCGGGTTCGTCGTTCGTTGCAAACACGTCGATCCAGATCGGCTTCACCCTCTTCCTACCGATTAAGTTCGAGTACCGGCTACCGAAATGATGAAGCTCGCACATCAGACGCTTTTGCGAATCGCCATCTGGGCGGCTCTGGCGCTCTGCCTCGTCCTCGGCGACGGCCTGCGCGAGGGCGCGGGCACGGCGAGCGCTCAGGACGTACACGTAAGCGGACCGCTGGCCGGGGCCGATGCGGTGAAGAAGCTCAGGCTCTGGCGCAAGAACCGCTTGCACGTCGAGCCGTTCTTCGCGTTCACGATCGGTGACGAATACGCTCGCTCGCTGATCGTTGGAGGCGAGCTTCGCTTCCACTTCGTGGACTGGTTCGGCATCGGCGGCTGGGGCGGGTACTCGGTCGGGAAGCTCGACACCAACCTGACCAAGGAGATTCAGGCGAAGGGCGTCACGCGAGATGCGAACCGCTTGGACCTGCCAAGCCGTGAGAGCTACCCCGATCAGATCGCTCGCTTGAACTGGTGGTCTGGTGTGGAGGCTCACTTCATGCCCTTCCGCGGGAAGCTCGCGATGTTCCAGAAGGTCTTCTTCGACGCGGACCTCGACTTCTTCGTGGGTGCGGCGTTCGTGGGCGTTGAGGAGCGAGCCGATACCGAAATCCGGCGTGACTCGCTAACCACGCCGCAGTACTGCGTGCCGCTCGGGGCCAGCACCCCGCAAGATCCCGGCTGTCTCGACAGCCAGCAGGCCCGCTCCAGCCGTACGGTCATCGCACCCTCCTTCGGAGTCTCGTTTAACGCTTTCTTCCGCGACTTCCTAGGGATCGCCCTCCGCTGGCGAGGCATCCCCTTCAAGTACAACACCAGCGGCACCGACAACAACGACGACGGACAGATCGACAGCGCCGACCGCCTGAGGCAGTTCAACAGCATGTTCACCGTCGGGCTGATCTTCGTGTTGCCACCGAAGATGAAGACCACCGACTGAGCGCAATCCCGAACGGGGACGTACCGGGACGCGAAAAAAGACGCGACAGCTGCGACGCTGCTCGAGGAAGCTGCGGCGGATGTGATGTGGGGGGGTTGCTTGGCTTGGGGGCTGGTGAAGTTTGGTTGCACCGCCCACCCACCCCCACCCGACTATGTAGTGGCCTTGCTGTCCAGCACAGACGTGTCCGGGCACCCGGGTCCGGGAGAGAGATGGGGTTGCGGGCTTGGGCCGGGACCTCGCTCTGGCGCAATCGACTATGCGTGCTCGAGGCACAGGAGAAGGTCCGTCGACGAGCCACATTCGTAAGCCGGTGCTCGAGGCACACAGGTGGGGCCGTGGTCTTCGTCTCCGGACAGAGGTGCGGTCCGGCGGTCTGCCGCGCAGACCAGAGCTGTTGGGGCTTGCTTAGCGCTGCCGAGAGGCCGCGCGCGTCGCGTCGTACGGCCGTTGCTCTCGCCACATCGCGTACAAGATCGCCGCCATCCGACGGCTCAAGCCGCTGATGGCGATCTTCTTGCCGCGGCGCTTGCTCACTTGCTCGTACCATTGCCCGAGCGGCGAGTCGGGCTGCACACGCACCAGCGTCCAGGCTGCCTGCGTCAGCGTCCAGCGCACCCGACTCGGTCCTGCCTTGGTCATCGCCGTGCGGCGCGTCCTGAAGCCAGTCGTGCGCTCTCCGGGCACCAGCCCCAAGTACGACGTCAAGCGGCTCGCATCTTCGAAGCGCGTGACATCGTCGATCGCACTGACGAAGCTCAGCGCGGTCACCGGTCCCACCCCTGGCATGGTCATCAGCAGTCGGCACACCGGCTCGCCATGCGCCACCTCGCGTAGCGCGGGGTCGGCCTGCTGAATCTGCGCATTGAGGTGCTCGAGGCTTTGGAGCAAGGCCTCCAGATAGTCCGGCACGCCCTCGGGCGTGCCGAGAAGGGTCGCCCGCACCGCACGCGGCAAGGTCGGCGGTGTCGCACGAATCGGGGCAATCGCGCGCATGCGCACGAAGCTCCGAACGGTATTGATGAGCTTGGTGCGCACCCGCACCAACGCATCGCGGGCGGTTAATCGTGCTTGGTGCGCGCGGCGCTCGGCCGAGGGGATGTGCACCGAAGGCACCTCCATCCGGCAGTCCATCTCGCTGAGCTTGCGGGCATCGCGCACGTCGTTTTTGAGGCCCCGCTCGCCCACGCCGAGCGCCGGCACCAAGATGGAGGGAACGACCCGGGGCTCGTGTCCGAGCTCCGAAGCCCAATCGGCGACCGTAAAGGCCTCGGCCGAGCTCTCCACCAAGACCCGAGAGCCCATCGGGCGTCGGCTCAAGTACGACCGCAGCTCGCTGGTGCTGTGCCGGGCTTCCTCCAAGATCTGTCCGCTCTCGTCGCGGACACAGATTTGGCTTTCGCGTCGTCCTAGATCGATGGCAATGTGCTGCATGGTGGCTGTCCTTTCGCACTGTGGCGTAGACCACGTGTTTGTTTTGTGGCGATCCTAGATCGACCACGTCGGTGCGGGGGACAGCCACTACATCTCTTCTTAATCCTCCCTGGAGCGGCGGTCGCTCCGCTTCGCCTTGCCGGCGCGTTGCGCCGGGCTTCGCCCTGCGGGCTCGCGCTGCCGCCTGCTGGCTTGGGAGTGTCCAGGCTCTACTTCTTCCGAACTTCGCCCTTCTTCCCAAGTGAGTACCCGGTGGGCATCTTCTTGGTGGCTTCTTCTCTCACGTCGGCGAGCTTCCAGTCGCGTTCGATATAGCCGTCGAGCATGCGCATGCGGACGCGCACGCTTTCTTCAGCTAGAAACGCCTGTGTCATCCGTTCGAGCGCTGCTTCGGCTTCGTCTTGGGCGAGGATGGCGCCGGCGGCGTGGAATCGGACGGTTTCATTCATGTCTTCGAGGAAGCGGGTCACGGCTTCGACGATGCGTGGGTCTTTGTGCTCCTCGAAGCTGGCGATGAGGTCGATTTTCTTCTGAGGGTCGCGCTCGTATTCGGTGTCCATCTTCGAGAGAAGCTCGAGCAGGGTCGTCGTGACGGCCTCTTCGGTCTGGATCTCTCGGAGGATCTTGAGCGGCCAGGCCAGGGTTTCGGACGAACGCAGGAAATCGCGTACCGGTTCGAGCGCTGCTTCGCCCTGTTGGACGACGCCTTGGAACGCGGCGTTTTTCTCCTCGCCGTCGGTGATGCTCGGGTCGACGCGGATGCTGAACCGCGTCAACAGCCCGCGGATCGCCTCGTCCGACCCATCGCTTGCGAGCACCTGAATCGATTCCCTACGTTCATGCGTCTGCGCACGCTTGTTCGCCACGCGTGCGACGTGCTTGCTCAGCCCGCCGCCACCTCCCTTGAACACATCGAAAAGCCCCATGACGCGAGAACAACTAGGCCGATCGGGCCGACGGTGCAACGAGAGGAGGTCCGGAAAGCAATCGCCCTGGCCTAGTGGATGACCACCGGCTTGAGATTTACCTGGCTGCCGATGACCTCGACCTTGAAGCGAACCATTTGCGCCCCATGCTTCTTCGTGAGGTGCTCGGCGTTGCCCTTGATCCGCTCGATGAAACGCGCTTCGGGGATGCTCGAGACATCCTCGCCAGCCGATTGTTTTGCAGCGACGTACTCCCGGTAGAGCCGAGCGTAGTATTCACCCTCTGGAATCGCCGCCAGGGCCGCGGCCTCTGGGTCCTCGGCTTCAGCCGCGCCCGGCGCCGCGGAGCTCGAACGCGTGGAGCCCCCGGGACTCGAGATGCTCACCGACTCCCATCCGCCGCTGCTCGTGACCGCCCGTCCCTCTTCGTCTTCTTCGGCGACGCCTGTGAAGAAATTGATGAGCTGGTTGACTCGATACGAAAGGCCGCCGAGCTCGGGCGTGTCCACGTCTAGCCGAACATCGCCCCGGCCGTTGATGACCGCGAGGATGTCGTCTTCCATCTGCTCGATGGGATCCATCAGACTGTTGGCGATGATGTATCCATAGATCGCCACGCCGAGGACGCCCAAGAGCGTGAGCCAGAGGATCATGTCGGCGACGCCGGCGAGCGCGGTATGCTTGGCGTGATCGGCCAAGACGACATAGGCGGCCTCGACGCCGCGTGCCATCGGCAGCGCAGCGGTCACTCCAACGTATTGGTCTCCCGCAAGCGTCGCCGTCCAAGGCTGGGTCGGCTTCCCCTGCAGGGCGGCGATGGTGCCGTTGTCGAGTGGCGGCGCATAGAGCGCATCTTGGAGCGCGTCGCGTACATCGACGGAGGTCGAGGTGCTGTAAATCCCGTCGCTCGTGACGAAGAGCAGGTCGTGGCCGACCAGCCTCGCTTCTTGCTGCGCGAAGCCATTGGAGAGGTCGTATCCGACGAGGAGCGCACCGACGACGCTGCCCTGGTCGTTACGCACGGCCGAGACCCCAACTTGCAGCAGCTTGTCCTCGAACTTCCAGACCCCGTATCGCGAAGCGCCGCGATCGAGGACCCGACGCAAGACGGGAACCCGATTGAGCAGCGGCTCGCCGAACATGCGATTGCGGTCGGTGTCCCGGGCGATGACTCGGCCGGTCTCGTCGATGACCGCCACGATGTGTGGCCGCTCGCCCCGCCCGCGCGCTGGATCTTGGAACCACTTGGAGACTTCTTGCGCAGCCTCGAATGCACGCCGCCGCCGGTTGGCTTCCCCGAGTGCACTGAAGACATTCCGCACGGAGTTGCTGTTCGCGCGGTTCCCCACCCCTTCAGCCAGGCGCGCCCCGTCTGCCCGCCAAGACCTCGCAAAAAGCTCGGAATCGTCGCCGATACTGTCCTCGAGCCGCCTCGAGAGCTCGACACGGAGCTGGGTATGCACCACGAGGTACGAGCCCAAGCCAACCAGCAATACGATCACGAGATTGCCCGCAATCAGCTTCAGACGCATGTCGCGACTTTCCTCAGAATGACCCCCAGCGGCCGATTCCCCCTTTTGATCATGCGGGGTTAGACCGACCGAGCCCGGATTATCACCGTGCTGTTCGAGGCGTCAAGCTCGCGTCGCTGCAAATCTAGAACCGATCCGATGTTTGGAATCGAGCCCTAAGACTACGCAGCGGAATTCTAGGTAGGGTCCGGATTCTAGGAAGTGGGCGTGAACCCCGCGCAAGGGTATCCTTCGGCGGACGGCGATGCAAAAGGCGTGGAGCATTTTCTGTGACTGCCCGGAGCTGGCGGTCGATCTGGCGCGCGGCGCCGGCCGGATTGGTCTGCCATTGGCGCCGGAGGTCTGCGAGCGGCCTTGGGAAGCCGCGGTCCAAACGCTAAGCGCCGGGGGTTTCGCCGGGATCGCGGTGCAGGCGCCTTTGTCGGCGGACGCGGCGGTGCGCTTGGCGGAGGCGATGCGCACCCGGAAGCTGAAGATCCCGGTCGCGGTCATCGGACCTCAGCCGCTCGGCTTGCTGCACGACCTCGGCCTGCCTGCCGTGAGTGAGACCGGCCCCCTGGTGGCGGTGGCTGCGTTGCTGGAGCTCGGCACCGAACGTCCCTGGGCTGCGACGACCAAAGAGCTGCCTACGGTCGATCGGGTGAGGCTGGGGGAAAGTGTCGGGCACCGGAGCGACGGCCGCTTCGTGCGCATCGATGATGGACTCATCGCACACCAGACCGATGGTGGAGCGAGCAGGCCGATCGGCTCCCCGCCGGACCTGGCAGCAGCGCTCCGGGCCATGCGCGCGTCGCAGGACCCTTCGCGTCCCAAGGTTCCGATGGTCGAAGGGGTCGAAGCCGAGTCGGTGCTCGCCGTGATCCTCGGGCCCCAACGAGCGCTCTCCGATCCGGCGAGCAAGGCGGCCCTTGGTCCGTACGACGTCCCGCTGCCGATCGAAGAGCTCTGCGCGACGCCATCACGCGCGGCATCGGAAGCCGCGCGCATCGGCTTTCCGGTACGTGTCGCGCTGGCATCGCCCGATCTCAGGCTCTGGGACCACCCGGACTTGGCGGCGGAGGTCTATTCGGCCGGGCAGGCGCGCGATGCGTTTCGTCAGATCATGGCCGTGGCCAAGAACCGCTCGGCGGGCGCGAGGCTGCTCGGCGTCACGGTCAGTGCAGCGACGATGGCGCGCACCCTACTCCGCGTTCGCATGGAGCCGCTGGCTTCCGGCCCGGTCTTGGCCGAGATCGGCTTCGCAGACCCGCATGGCAGGGCATCGGCAGACACTACGCAAACCGTTCTTCCCGCAACACCCAGGGCTCTCGAGCGGGTCTTGCTTCGGCTTCGAGGAAGCTCGCTGCTCTTGTCGGGCACGCCGCACGAGCGCACTCGGGCCGTCAGCGCCATAGGCGATGTCCTGATGCGCCTCGCTGCGTTTGTTCACCAGTGGCAGGACCAGATCGAAGCTGTCGAAGTGAACCCTCTGGCGATTCTGGTCGGCGGGGAGCTCGAAGTGCGCGAGGCCTGCGTGACCGTCGGCGACGCCTTCAGCCGCTCGCTCGATGCCAGTGGGTGAGAGTCGCCCCGGAACTGGGGTCGGCCCCTCGCTCGGGTGATGAGCTCGGACGCTCCGATACGAGCCGGTACGCAAACAAGTTTCTGATCACCGGCGGAGCTCGACCCAAGTCGTCTCCACCGTGAACGGCGTTCCGGACGGCGTCTCGCCTTCCAGCACGACATCCCCTCCTGTCGTTGCCGTCACAGTGGTGAATGACCCATTGGAATCCACTCCTTCGGGACCGACACCCAAGGCGGTGCAGGGGGTGGCTCCCGATTCCGCGAAAAGGCCGATTGCGCCGCTCGTCGGATAGTCGCCGTTCTTGAAATCCAAGGGCGGCAGCGCAAAGGCGCGCATGGTCATGATGCGAGAATCCGGGAGGCCGAAGACGCCGAAGGGCTCTGCAAGGGTGTAGCTGCCTCGTTCGAGCTCGATGGTGAAGTAAAGATTGAAGCAGCCCAGGGCATACTGACCTTGGCCGTCGGCTTCGGTGGTGAGGCCAAGCGAGGGATCAGTTTGGTCCACCACCAGATACCGCGCGATGGCGGACTCCGGGGTGTCCGGGGTGCCCGGGATTCCATTGATCTCGCCCCGGAAGCGGCCTTCGAGAACGAGCGGCGGGGACTGAGCGTCGAGGCCGTTGTCGACGGTGACGGCCAGATCGACATCGGCTACGGTCAATGCATAGGCAACTGCTAGAAAGCTGAAGCCAAGCGTTCCGGTGATCTCGTCGTTGCAGTCCACCCATTCGAGCGCTGTGGTGTCCCCGGCAGAGAGCACGCCATCGTCATCCGAGTCATTCCAACGGAGCTTGGATTGGCCAGACGAGCACAAACCGATATCGCCGAGGTCGGCGAGGGTCTTCGTGCTCGAAGAGGCGTCTATAGGATTTTGCATCTCGATCGCGTCGACAATCGCCTGATACGCCGAGCTTACAATCGGAAAGACCTCGATCGCTGAGACCGCAATGCCCCCCAAGTCCGCTGCGTTTGATTCCGTGAAAGAGACACCGGCCAAACCGTTTTGATCGCCGTCTTCACCGCTCGGGTCACACGCGATGACGTCGGCGGTCAGCACGAAAACCAGCACATAGAGTCGTAAGGATTTCATCGCCCGCGTTCCCCTCTGGACCACTATTCAGCCCAGGATGGTCTAGGCTCGGCATGTCCCGCGTGCAATCGGGAAAAGGAAGATGAGGCCATCCCAACGGAGCTGAAAATGGGGCGACCTAGCACCCTTGGGAATTCACCCGCTGCGCCGGACCTTCAGCGCTCGGCGATCGGGACGTAGTCCCGGCTCTTGGGACCCATGTAGATCTGGCGTGGCCGGCCGATACGTAGATTCGGATCCTCCATCATCTCTTTCCAGTGGGCAATCCAGCCTGGAAGTCGCCCCAGCGTAAACAGCACGGTGAACATGTCGGTGGGGATACCCATCGCGCGATACAGAACGCCGCTATAGAAATCGACGTTCGGATAGAGTTTCCGCTCGATGAAGTACTCATCGGACAGGGCCACCGCTTCCAACTCTCTAGCGATGTCGAAGAGCTCGTCTTCGATGTTCAAATGCCCGAGCAACTGGTCTGCGTACTTCTTGAGGATGGTCGCGCGCGGATCGAAGTTCTTGTAAACCCGGTGTCCGAAGCCCATCAGTCGGCGCTCTCGATTCTTCACCTGCTGCATGAAGGCCTTCGGACTGCCGCCTTCATTCCTGATCTCCTGGAGCATCTCGATCACCGCTTGATTGGCCCCGCCGTGAAGCGGACCCCAGAGAGCAGATATTCCCGCACTGATCGCGGCGTAGAGATTTGCGCGGCTCGAGCCCACGAGGCGAACCGTGGAAGTGGAGCAGTTCTGCTCGTGGTCGGCATGCAAGATCAAGAGGACGTTCAAGGCCTTCACCAGCGCAGGGTCCGGATCGTAGGTGGGCTCGGCGGGGTGCGAGAACATCATGTGGAGGAAGTTCGCGCAGTACTTGAGCTCGTTACGTGGATAGGCCACCGGTCTCCCCTGCTGTTTCTGATAGCTGAACGCCGCGATCGTGCGCACCTTCGAAAGGACCCGCGCGATGTGATGCTCGTTTTGGGTATCGGGCTCGAGGCTGTCCGGATAGTACGCTGAAAGCGCGCTCACCATCGAGGAGAGGACCGCCATGGGATGCGCGCTCGATGGGAAGCCATCGAAGAAATGGCGCATGTCTTCGTGCAACATGCTGTGATAGGTGAGCAGAGTCGAAAACTCCCTGAGCTGCGCTGGCGTTGGAAGCTCTCCGTAGATGAGCAGGTAGCTGGTCTCGACGAAGGTGGATGCTTCGGCCAACTGCTCGATGGGGTAGCCGCGGTAAAGCAGAATGCCTTCTTCGCCGTTGATGTAGGTGATCTGGCTCGTCGTCGCCCCGGTGTTCATGTACCCGGAGTCGAGCGTG
Source organism: uncultured delta proteobacterium (assembly GCA_963699755.1). Taxonomy (GTDB): domain Bacteria; phylum Myxococcota_A; class Polyangia; order Polyangiales; family Houyiibacteriaceae; genus SG8-38. The sequence goes on along the minus strand of CAVOVB010000003.1, from coordinate 600,417 downwards.
ATCAGCCCGGTGTCCTTCCGCAGGGTTCGAATGTCGAACGCCTGCTCGTGATAGGTGCCTTCGACGAGGGCCATCTCGTAGATCTCGTCGCCGTATGCGAGTGTTGCTTTCTGGGTCATAGCCTTCCTCTGATGTCGGTCGCGAGCCTTCCGCGGGGGCGGAAATCGCGAGAGTCAGGCCGACCGTCTCCCCGTTTCACGGATGGAGCAACCCTTTTTTCGACCGGCTTCGTCTAGGATGCCGTATCCGCCCATGTGCGCGGCATGAGGGTGAGTGTCAGAGTCCGGGCAGGAAGTATGGAAGGTGACATGCGCAATGGGGTGCCTGGCGAAATTCATCGCCACCGCGAGCTCGTGATCGACGAGTTTCCGCGCGGCCGGCTCTCTCGCCTCTATGTCGATCTGGTGGCCAATGGCTTGGCCCAGGACATCTTGCTTCCCGTCCTTGTCGCGCGCGGAAAGCGTGACGGGCCCGTCTTCGGACTGACCGCCGCCGTTCATGGCAATGAGCTCAACGGAATCCGAGTGATTCACGACCTCATGCATCACATCCATCCCCGCCAGCTCAGCGGCACGGTGGTGGCGGTGGCCGTGGTCAACGTCCCTGGGCTTCACAGGCACCAACGCGAGTTCGTCGACGGCGCCGATCTGAACCACATGTTTCCGGGGCGCGAGGACGGCAACGTCGCTGAGGTCTACGCGCACCGGATCCTCGATCGCATCGTCAACCGCTTTGACTTCCTCGTCGATTTACACACCGCGAGCTTCGGTCGGGTCAATTGCGTGTACGTGCGAGCCGACATGACGCACTCCGCGACGGCGACGATGGCGTATCTGCAGCGGCCGCAGATCATAGTGCACAACCCCGCGTCCGATTACACGCTCCGCGGGGCTGCGATGGACCTCGGCATTCCCTCCATCACGCTCGAAATCGGCGACCCTCAGCGATTTCAGCCGAACTACATCCGTTCTTCGCGGACCGGGCTTCGCAGTGTGCTTGCTGCAGCCGGGATGCTGCCCCGCCGCCCGGTGGCTGAGGGCGCCGAGCCGGTGCTGTGCGAGCACTCTGGTTGGATGTACACCGATCGCGGTGGCCTCCTCGAAGTCTTGCCCGGGCCGATGGACACGGTACGCAAGGATCAACGGGTGGCGGTACTGCGAAATGCGTTTGGTGATATCATCCGCGAGTACAGCGCCCCAGCAGACGGAGTCGTGATCGGCAAGAGCGTCAACCCGGTTGGGCAAACCGGGGCGCGCATTCTTCATCTGGGAGCGGTCGCAGCCGCGGAGCATGACTTCCACCGCCGCGGCCCCGGTCTTTCCAAGCTCGAGGTCCAGGCTTGATGCGCGTCGCATTTGTCGTGAACGACCGGAGGGAGCCGAGCATCGAGCAAACCACGACGCTCCTCATCAGTGCCGCGCTGCGGCGGGGGCACGAAGTCTCCGTCTGCGGCGTCGGAGACTTGACCTCGAGCCAGGATGGTGCGCTTCTCGCGACCGCGTGCAGCCTGAGCGGAGGCGACCCTGCGACGGTGGTTCGCCAGCTCTCGGAGAACCGCACGGTGCGCACAGCGCTCGACGAGCACGACCTGTGCATCATCCGCACGAATCCCGGCAGAGACGAGTCGCGCCGCGCAACGCAGATCGCGGCGCTCCGGCTGCTCGAGCGCTTGGAGGAACGGGGAGCTCGAGTCATCAACAGCCCTCGGGGGCTTTCCCGCGCACTCACCAAGCTCTCGTTGCTCGACCTGCCGGCGAAATACATGCCGCGAACCCTGGTGACGCGCGACCCCTCGCAGATCGACCGCTTCGTCGAACGAGAATCGGACCGGGCGGTCATCAAGCCGCTCGACGGAACCCGCGGACGGGACGTCTTCGTGCTGGAGGCGGGCGGGTCGCGACTGAACAGGAAACAGATCGTCGATGTGGTGCTGCGTCAAGGGTACGCCATGGTGCAGGAGTTCGTAGCGGGTGCAGAGCGCGGGGACGTCCGGGTGACCGTCGTGGAGGGTCAGATCCTCGAGCTAGACGGCGATGCCGCAGCGATTGCGCGGATTCCCCATCGGGATGACTTTCGCAGCAACCTACACGCGGGAGGGAAGGCAGAAGCGGTGGCGGTCAGCGCAGAGATGCGCGAAGCGGTCGCGGACATTGCGCCCTATTTGCTCCGCGAAGGCCTCGTCCATGTGGGGGTCGATTTCGTTGGGGGGCAGATTCTCGAGCTCAATGTATTCAGCCCCGGGGGGCTCTACCCGAGCGAGCGCATCTACGGCCACGATTTCGGAAGCGCCGTGCTTGCGGCCTTCGAGCGACTGGCCTGAGGCTCACGGGCGGGGCAAGTCCGCCGCGATGGCCCGTCCGCCTCGGGCACCGCGCTTGATCTCCTCGAGAAGCACTGGGTCGTCGTCGAGCGAACGAAACAAGCTCCGCCGCAAGCTTCCTTTCTGCGTGACGAGCCTTGCGGTCATCTTGTCGATGGCGACCGATGCCAAAACGGTCTGGATGTACGCCTCGATGAGGTCGTCGGCGCCAACGCCGATCGTGTTGAAGTCGCGTCGGTCCATCAGTAGAAGACGCTCGGTCGATGCTGCCCAAGAGCCATCGGGCTGGCGTTCCGAGAGATTGGTGCCGAGCACGTCCCAGGAAGACTCGCCCGCCTCGAGCATCGTGGGCAGTGGCTTTCTCGAACGACGCGCGTACACCGCGAGAGGTCGAAATCCGTCGACGCCGCCGCAGACCATGATTCTCAGGTCGGCGACATAAATGTCGCCACGTCGATCGGGAATCGTGCCAACGTGGTAGAAGCGACCGGCCCGCTCGACCGAGCTCCACACGTAGTTTCCGATCAGGCTCTGCACCACGTAACGGTCGTAGCTGTGCTCTGTTTCCATGAACCGGTCGAGCTCACTTTGGTCGACGATCGTGAAGACACCCTGGCCAGCGTTGCTGTAGGGCACCTTGACGACGGCCTGCCCGCCAAACCGCTGGACCCAGAGGGGCACTTGCTGCTTGGTGACGTCACCAATGGTCTGCGGGGTTCGGATCTGAAGACCCGACGGCTCTAACTCGGCGTTGTAGATGTCGTAGGCTTTCATGGCGACCAGCTTGTTTCGCCCTCCAGAAAGACAGGTCACGACGGGGTTCAGAATGCGGGTGCGCGTTCGAATCGGAATCCGATTCCACGGTTTCTGGGTGACATAGCGAAACGCCGCGCGAATGGGCCGCCACTGGCCGTCGCCATCTCTGATTTCGAGCAGGCCATCGCTGAACCGAGCCGGCGGGTCTTCGGTTCCGTCTGGGAACGGGGTCAAGAAGACATTCTCGTTGCTCAGATCGGCAATGACGGCCGCGTAGCCGGAGGCTTCCATGTAGTTCTTATCGAAGAGAACTGCCAAGTCTCCTGAGGCAGCCTTCGGCTTCCCAATGAGAGGAAGGAATGCGGTTTCGATGAGCTTGCGATACCCGCCTTGCTCGTCGTCGTCGGAGAGGAGCGGCATCGACTTGTTGCCCGACGGGCAGGAGTTGGTCTCTACGACGACGAGCCGCCGGTTCCCTGCGGCAGTCGTCGTACAGAAGAGGTCGGCACCGGCCCACCTGAAGTGCTTCGGCGTGTAGTTGAGGACCTCCTCGAGGAAATCCCGATCGACTCTCGGATTCAGGTGACAGTAGCGATTGACGATTCGACGATTCGACATCCGCAGAAAGAACGACACCATCGGATGGATCTGCGCGTTGAGGACGCGCGTATAGAAGTGATTGCGCGGCTCGAACGAGCCTGGCGGGACCGCCGTGGCGTGGGCGCTGTCCAAGGAGGCACGGGAGGCAGTGATGTCCATCGGTTCCAGGCACGATGCTGCGCTTGGAACGGGGCCCAGGCAAGAGGGACCGGTCACACCCTCGCCCTCCGTTCGCTCGGGTCTCAGCGAAGCCGGGCTCGAATCGCCCCTGGTGGGACCCAGATCAGCACGACCGAAGTTGACGAGGCGAAGCGCGATGACGGCGGCGGTGTGAAGTCCCTATCGATTGACCTGACCTACCGCCGAACGCTCGCGCCGGCACTCACACTGACACTGGGCCCGCCTAAATGAACCCTCCAGTTACAGTCCGACTCGCCCTCACCTCCTCCGGCGTCCCCGCGGCAACGACCTTTCCCCCATCCGGTCCCGACCCGGGCCCCAGGTCGAGGACGAAGTCCGCGTTTCGAATGACGTCGAGCTGATGCTCGACGGCGATGATCGTGTGACCGTCGTCGACGAGCTGGTGCAGGATTCGAATCAACTGCTCCACGTCGACGAAGTGTAGCCCGCGCGTGGGCTCGTCGAAGACGTAGAGCGTCGGTTTGCGAGCCGGCTGCGCGAGGTCTCGGGCCAGCTTGATGCGCTGGGCCTCGCCGCTGCTCAGCGTCGTCGAGCGGCGGCCCAGCTCGAGGTAGCCGAGACCCACGCGCCGCAACGCTTCGAGGCGAGCGCGCACGGCGGGCACCGCTTCGAACAGGTCGTACGCGGCTTCGACAGGGAGCGAGAGCACCTCGGCGATGTTCAATCCGCGATAGCGGATCTTCAGCGTCTCGTCGTTGTATCGACGCCCACCGCAGACTTCACACTCGACTTCGGCGTCGGGAAGGAGCTGCATGGTGATGCGCTGAACACCTTCACCCTTGCAGGCCTCGCAGCGCCCGCCCCTGACGTTGAAGCTGAAGCGGCCGGCTCGGTAGCCTCGCGCGCGCGCCTCGGGCACCCCAGCGAAGAGCTCTCGAAGCGGCCCGAGCAAACCGAGATAAGTGGCGGGGTTCGAGCGAGCGCTCCGGCCGATCGGCGTGGCATCGACGAACGACACCCGCTCGAGTCCCTGCCCTCCTTCCACCGACACCCCCGGGAGCACTTCCGCGGTCAGTCCGAGCTGCGCCCGGGCAGCTGGAAGGAGCGCATCCACCACAAGCGAGCTCTTGCCGCTCCCGCTTACGCCGGTGACACAGCACAGAGAGCGCAAAGGAAACTCCGCCCGTACGTCTCGCAGGTTGTGAAGCGCTGAGACCCGAAGGCCGAGCGAGCCGACCCCAGCGCGCCGTCGCGTAGGCACTTCCACCGTGCGGCGGCCCGACAAATAGGCGCCGGTCAACGAGTCCTCGTTGGCGACGATCTCCGCGACACTGCCCTCGGCAACCAACTCTCCGCCGAGCTCGCCGGCGCCCGGCCCCATTTCGACCATGTGCTCGGCGGCGCGCATGGTTTGCTCGTCGTGCTCGACGACCACCAAGGTGTTGCCGAGGTCGCGAAGCTCACCGAGGGTGCCCAACAGTTGCGCAGCATCGGCGGGGTGCAGACCGGCGGTCGGCTCGTCGAGCACGTAGAGCACCCCAGACAATCGCGCGCCAAGCTGAGTCGCGAGGTGGACGCGCTGCGATTCGCCCGCGGAAAGGGTCCCGGCGCTTCGGTCGAGGCTCAAATAGCCGAGGCCCACCCGCTGAAGAAACGCGAGGCGGTCGCTGACCGACTGCAGCAAGGGTCGCACCGCGGCTTCGCGCTCCGAGGAAACCCGAACCCCATCGAGCCAAGCCTCGAGCGCACCGAGGCTCAACGAGCTCACCTCGTCTATCGCGCGCCCCCCGATGCGAACCGAGCGTGCGTTCTGGTTCAAGCGCGAGCCTTTGCACTCGGGACAGACCTCCATTTTCGCGAACTGCCCGAGCTCTTCGTCGAGAAACTCGAGCACGCGTTCCTCATCACCGCCTTCGGCGAGCTTGCGACGCGCATACTCGTGCGCGCGCCGTTCGAGGCCCGGCAAAATCCCTTCGAACCCTGCGCCGCCTTCGAGGGCGACCCGTCGCTGTTTCTTCGAGAGCCTCTCGAAGGGCGTGTCGAGCTCGATACCGGCCGCACCGATCTTCTCGAGCATCGACCGGTAGTACGCGAGGTCCGGTTTCCCCCAGGCGGTCACGGCGCCGCGCCTCAATGAAAGGAGAGGGTCCGTGATGGCCAACTCCGCGGTGAAGCTCCGCGTCAGCCCAAGACCGTCGCAGGTCGCGCAGGCGCCGAGCGGCGTGTTGAACGAAAAGAGCCGCGGACCGACTTGCGGAATCGAAGCGTGCCCTTCGAAGCAAACGTAGTTTTCCGAAAACCGATGACGCGCACCCGCCTGCTGGCGAAGCTCCACCACACCGTCGCTCAACTGGTAGGCGAGCTCGACGGCTTCCGCGAGACGCGAGCCGATCCCTTCTCGAACCGACAGCCTGTCGATGACCACGTCGACCGATGCCCCAGCGCGAAGCCTGCCCAGGTCCGCCAAATCGACCAGTGCATCGTCGACGCGGAGGCGAACGAAGCCCTTGGCCCGCAACTCGCCGACGAGCTCTTTCGGGATGGCCGCCCCCGGCCGCACGACCGGCGCCTGGACCGCAAAGCGTGTGCCTTCAGGAAGCTGCAAGGCAAACTGCACGACCTGCGCGACCGAATGCGCGCTCAGTCGTTCGCCGCACACAGGGCAGTGAACCTCCCCAACCGTGGCGAACAGGACCCGCATGTAGTCGTTGATTTCGGTGAGCGTGCCGACCGTCGAGCGAGGGTTACGCGAAGGGGCCCGTTCACGAACCGCGATCGCAGGGCAAAGACCCTCGATGACATCGACGTCTGGGCGCCGCAACTTGGTGAGCACGCGCCGCGCGTGGCCGCTGAGCGACTCGACGTACCGGCGCTGGCCCTCGGCGTACAGCGTATCGAAGACCAGGCTGGACTTGCCACTCCCGCTCGGCCCCGTGACGACCGTCAGCCGCTCTCGCGGGAGGCTCACTGTGACGTTCTTCAGATTGTGCTCGCGGGCTCCTCGAATGACGATGGCTGCTGTCATCCCTCTGGCTCGCCGGTCAGGCGTTGCGCCGCCCGAATCGCCGCGACCATGCCACTCTCGGACGCTTTGCCAGCCGCTGCGGCATCATAGGCAACGCCGTGGTCGACGCTGGTCCGCACGAATGGCAAGCCCCAGGTCACATTCACCGCTTCTCCCCAGTCGAGGAGCTTGGACGGAATGGTCGCCTGGTCGTGAAACATTGCCACGACGCCGTGCGCGCGCCCATCGGCCGCGTAGCGAAACGCCGCTTCGGCCGGCGTCGGTCCGAGGAGCTCAATCTCGCCCCCCGAATAGGGCTCTTCCTCTCGAAGCGCATCGAGCGTGGGTCCGATGATGGTCTCTTCTTCCGTCCCCAGCAGGCCGCCCTCCCCGGCATGTGGATTGAGCCCGGAGACCTCGATCCGCAGTGGCTTGGCATCCGGGGACCAGCGCGAGAGCGCAGCGGTCAAGTGCCGGACGGTGCGCTCGATGTGCTCGCGTGTCACCGTCGAGGGCACACGCTTGATCGGCCAGTGCGTCGCAACGAGCGCGACCTTGAGGCGCGGGCCGAGGAACATCATGGTCACGTTCTCGACGTGCACGCCGGCATGCCGCGCGAGATGCTCCGTCTGCCCCCGAAACGACACGCCCGAAAGGCTCACCGCTTCCTTGCTGACCGGGCCGGTCACGATGGCGCGCGCCGTCCCGTCGATGCAGGCATCACAGGCCCACTCGAGCGCTTCGCGCTGCACAGCGCCACCGTCGATGGTGGGCGCCCTCGCCTGCACCATCGTCAGTGGCCAATTCGCCACATGCACAAGCCCAACTTCGCCAGGTTTCAAGCTCCTCGCCTCGGCCGGCTCGATTCGCCTCAGCGCCTCGAAGCCATAGCGATGAAACGCGCGCTCCATCCAGGCCGCGTCGCCGTAGACCAGCGCGCGGTCGATACCCAGAGCTCTGGCCAGCGCCGCGGCTGTCACAACAGGGCCGACACCTGCCGGATCACCTGTCGAAATCGCAAGCGGCGGAAGCATCAAGGCTCCTTCATCTTGTAGCCGACGCCACGGACCGTCTCGAGATTGTTCACGCACTGGCCGAGCTTCATGCGAAGACGCCGCACGTGGATGTCGACGGTGCGACTGCTCCCATAGTAGTCGACGCCCCAAACCCGTTCGAGGAGCTGCCGCCGGGAAAACACGCGGCCGCGGTTCTGGCAGAGGAAGCTCAGGAGCGCGAACTCCTGATGGGTCAGCTGGCGATTCCGACCGTCGACGGTGACTTCGTGCGCGGCCAGATCGATGCAGAGTGGTCCCATCTTGATTCGCTCCTGCTGCGCGAAATCACTGCGGTTCCACTCCACGCGCCGAATGCGCATGTAGAGCTCCGCCGGCACGTAGGGCATCAGCACGAAGTCGTCGAAGCCGTCGCCGGCGTCGAGGCGCGAGATGGCGTTCGTGGTGACGCCGATGATGACGGGCACCTCCTGGAGCGGCTCGGCGGACCGCACCCGGACCAGCGCCGCACGGCCGGCATTCCCTTCGTCTCCGGCCTCGATGAGAACGACGGTGGGCGGCCTCTGCACCAGCTCGTCGGTATCCAGCCGATCCCAGAGGTTGGCTGTCTGGACATCGCAACCGAGCTCGTGAAGGCATGCCACTGCGCTGCCCTCGCGCTCTTCGAGCCCCTCGCGGCCGATCACTAGGATCCACACGGGCGGTTCCTAACCTGGCCGTGCGGACAGCGCCAGCCGGAGATGCGACTTCGCTGGCGATCCCGGCTATCATAGAGTCCGCACCAGCGGGACCACGTGGCTACGAAGTATTGGAAAGTCGAAATCAGTCGGCTCGGCGCACCGGAGCCGTTGTTCCTTGGAACCGTCGAGGCAGCCACCTGGCCCGGCGCGCTTCAGAAAGGTCGGGCTGAGATCGGCGAATCAGGAGGTGTTCCTGCGGGAGCGAGCTGCAACGTGAACCCCAACGGCACGGTCACGATCCAGGACGGACGTGAGCGTAGGCGCTATCAAGTCCTTCCCGTCGCCACACCCGGCGCGGCGACGGGCCTCACCGATGCGGCAGCGACCGTTTTTAGTAGAGCTCGCTCGGTCTCGGGCGACCCCCTCCCGCTCCAACCCAGGACAGGGTACGACCCGTTGCTCAAAGAGACTCCCCCGCCCGCACCAGCGCCCATCCGATCTCGCCGACCGAGCGCGCCGCGACCGACGAGCCCACCACCGGCTACGGTCGAGAACAAGCTGATCCTCTTGGGCTCTCGTGACGAAGAGCCCACGAGCGCGAGCCCGATTCATTTCCGGGAGCGCATGTACGCCGTGCCAGTGTCCTTTGAAACCGGGACGGGTGAGAAGCTCGCCATCAAGCTCTTGCGCGACCTTCAGAAAGAAATCGCCAAAGAGCGCGGCGCCAAGTTCGTTCGCATCGAGCTCTTCGACCACATCTGGAAGAGCGTTCCGGAAAGGCCCCCCGTGGTGCGTCTCGAGTGGAAAGACTGGAACGAGAGCATCGACATCGAGTTCCCGCTCGAAGATGAAACCCGGGATGACGAAACGGGGCATTCGGAAGCGCCCAGGGTCAGCAGCGTGCCCCCGCCACCCACCGAAGACCGGCTCGCAATCGCCTTCGAGGCCTGCCACGACCTTCTATTCATGAAGACCCGAGCCGAGGCGTTGGAGTTCGCCGTGCACCTCCTGGAAGAGCTGGTTCCCTCGGAGGCAACGGCAGCATTCCTCTTCGATATCAACACCGATCAGTTCCGTATCGTCGCCGCACGCGGTGCGGGCGCGAAGGCACGACACGGCCAGGGGATCCCTTGCTCCTCCGGCATCCTCGCCGCGGCAAGCGAGCTCGCCGAGCACGCCGTTTTGGTTCTCGCCGACGCTGCCGCCGACCCACGCTACGACGAGAACATCGACGGCGTCCCCGGCCTAGACGTCCGCGCACTCTTGTACCGCCCGCTGATCCACCGAGGCCGCATGTTCGGCGTCCTCCAACTCGCCAACGGCGCCCTCCGCGGCATGTTTACCGAGGCCGACTGCGAAGTCGTCGACTACATCACCCAACAACTGAGCGCCTTCGTGGCCAGAGGCGCCTCGATGCCGAACGCGGCAGCCGTCAAACGCTAGTCGTCGATACAATCGGGACGCGTTTTTTCGCGCCCCGCTTCATCAGTCGGTTCCACCAGTCTCCGCTAGCAACGCCTTCACCCGCTCTTCCAATTCCTCAGCGTCCTGCTCCCGAAACCCTTCATGCACATACCGAAGCGTCCCGTCCCTTCCGACGAAGTAGGAGGTCGGCATCGTTGCGGGCTCGTACCGGCTCGCTACGGCGAGCTTGCGGTCGTGCACGATTCGAAAGCTCACCCGCACGCCCCTCAAGAACTTGTTCATCTTCTTCGAGCTGTTGTCGATGTTGATGCCGACAATCACCAAGCCCTCGGCGGCGTACTTCTCTTGTAGCGCTTCGAGGACGGGCATCTCTTTCTTACAAGGCCCACACCAGGACGCCCAGAAATCGATCAGCACGACCTTTCCCGTGAGCGCGCTCAGCGCGACCGTCTCCCCATGTTGATCGGGCAGGTCGATCCGGGGCGGCGGTTCGCCCGATACGAGCGCGCTGGCGTTCGACGCGACGAGGAGAGCCGCCACGCAGCCGCAGAGCAACGTCTTCATTCCGCTTCGACGCGAACGCCGAGACGGCGAATCACTGGTCGAGCTCTTCGCGCACATAAGCGCCAAGCTGATCCGCCGGAAACACGTAGCGCCGATTGTTCACGTAGATCGACGGGGTCGAATCCACGCCAGCCGCACGCCCTTCGGCGATGTCTGCTTCGATCTTCGTTTCGGTCTCTTTGGACTGCATATCCGCATTGAACCGCTTCACATCGAGACCGAGCAGCTTCGCATAATCATTGAGGTTGGCGGTCTGCAGATCGTCCTGATGCTCGAAGAGTAGGTCGTGCATCTCCCAGAATTTGCCCTGCTTCTCCGCCGCAATCGCCGCCTTCGATGCATCGCGCGCTTTCGGGTGTCCAGGCAAGGGATACTGCTTGAACACCAATTTCACCTTGCCGTTCGATTCCTCGACGATCTTCTTGAGGTACGGTGCGGTCATCTTGCAGTGAGGGCACTGAAAGTCGCTGAACTCGTAGATCGTCACCTGCGCCATCGGAGACCCACGGAGCGGCGAATCGTGCGCCGTGAGTTTCTCGACCCTGGTGTCGTCGCCGTAGCGAACGCGGTAGATGTCGCGGAGCTCGTCTCGCGAGTACCCGTCGTTCACCAGACGTGCAACGTACCTGGCTGCCTGGACACACTTGTCGCACTTGCGGCTCTCGGAGACGCAGCGGGCCACGCTCACCGGCTCACCGCAGGGCGAGAGGAGCTCGTTGATCATGTCGATCCAGATGCCTTTGGTGAAGTCGTCGAGGGCGCTCGTATCGACCTGCGGCAGGCTCCGAATCGGTTCCCTCGTAGCACCCGCAGCGGGTTTGACCTCAGGTGAAGCCTGTTTCGGGCTGCTGTCGGCTTCGGTCGAGCGCTCGCAGGCGAGTAACGCGAAAGCCAAGGAGACGCACAGTACAATCCAGCGCATAAACAAGCCGATCCTAGCAGAGATTCGGACTGACGCCCTGGTCCTACGACTCGCTGTAGGAGGTGAGCTGCGCCCGAACAATGTCCTCGTTGATGCCGGTTCGGATGTATTCCTTGAGGCAATCCGCGATGGTCACCATCAGGTCGTCCAAGCCGTTGTCCTCGATCAGCCTGGAAAGCAGGGCTCGGGACTCGCGGCTGTCTTCGTCGCGTAAGAATTTCCGGACTTCTTCGATCGTAATTCCGCCCTGGAAGTCGATGTAAGCGTTTTCCATGAGGTAACGCGCAAGCTCGTTCACATGACCCTCCGTCTCACCGTGATTTAGTCACCTATTAGACACCCGATCGCCGAATCGGCAAGCGGTAAAGGCCCTCTTTGGGCCCTATCCCGCTTTTCTCGACCCCCAGCTCGTGTAATCGTGCGGATCCATGAAGCCGAGGACCCATCTTCAGGCGGATCCCGCCTTATGCGGCACTTTGCTCGCGCTCGGCGAAGGCTCCGCCCGCGTCGCCCTCAGCACCAGTGCTGCGATGGCGGTCGACGCTCATGGCCTGGTCCACGGCGGCTTCGTTTTCGGGCTGGCCGACTACGCGGCAATGCTGGCGGTGAACGATCCGAACGTGGTTCTCGGAGCCGCCGAGACCCGTTTTCTCAAGCCGGTTCGGGCTGGTGATCGACTGCTCGCGAGCGCTCAAAGCCTTGACACAGGGGGCCGGAAGCGCGAGGTCCGCGTGGAAGTCGCGGTGCGCTCCGAGAAGGTGTTCGAAGGAACCTTCACCTGTTTCGTGCTCGAGCGACACGTGCTCGAGGGAGTTGGGAGCGAGTGATGGCAGACGATGGCGGCGCGGTAATTGGCAGGATTCTCGCATCGCGCGGCGTGAAGCAGTTGTTCACCCTCTGCGGTGGGCACATCTCCCCCATCCTCGTGGGCGCGGAGGCCAACGGCATCAAGGTGGTCGACGTACGCGACGAGGTCAACGCGGTGTTCGCGGCCGATGCGGTCGCGCGCATGACCGGCGTTCCCGGCGTCGCAGCGGTGACCGCTGGGCCTGGCGTGACGAACACCATCACCGCCGTCAAAAACGCCCAGCTCGCACAATCGCCGATTCTAGTCTTCGGCGGCGCGGCGGCGACCCTGCTCAAGGGTCGCGGCGCACTTCAAGACATCGACCAAATTTCGCTCATGGAGCCGATCACCAAGTGGGCCGTGTCCATTAGAAAGGTCAACAGCATCGCTCCGATAGTCGAAAAGGCCTTGGATCTGGCGCAAGACAGCGTTCCCGGTCCCGTCTTCATCGAAGTGCCCATCGACGTGCTCTACCCCGAAGAGATGGTTCGGGAGATGTTCATGAAGGAGAGCGGCGTCAAGGAGGGCAAGAACCTCAGCTCGAAAGCGCTCGAGCTCTTCATGCGCGGCCATTTGTACCGTCAGTTCCACCAGCCCCACGTGAGCCTCATCCCGCCGGCGCGCGAATCCCTTCCTCCAAAGCCGAGCCACCGGAGCCAGCACATCGGCAAGGTCGCTTCGCTGCTTCGCAGGGCCGAGCGGCCAGCTTTGGTCATTGGAAGTCAGGCGCTCGTCAATCGAGGCTCCGCCGAACCAATCGCCGATGCAGTCAACACCCTGGGCGTCCCCACCTGGCTCGGCGGCATGGCGCGCGGCCTGCTCGGCCAGCACAGCGACATTCAGTTCCGGCACAAACGCACCGCGGCGCTCAAGGAAGCCGACCTCGTCATCGTCGCAGGCTTCCCCTTCGATTTCCGCATGGGATACGGGCGGAGCATTTCGAGCCGGGCGACCCTGGTCGCTGCGAACCTCAGCGCGAGCGAGATGCGCAAGAATCGACGCCCAGAGATACCCGTGCACATGCATGCCGGTGAGTTTCTGCGAGCGCTCGCCAACGCGGTTGGCGGAGGGCTCGGCCCCTGGACCGATTGGTTCGACACCCTCCGGGGCCGCGAGGTCGCGCGCGACGAGGAGATTGGCGAGCAGGCAAAAGCGCCCTCGGAGCTCGTCAACCCGCTCCAGCTCTTCTTACGCATCGAAGAGAAAATGGCTCAAGATGCGGTGCTCGTCGTCGATGGCGGAGATTTCGTCGCGACGGCGTCCTACATCTTGCGGCCGCGCAAGCCCTTGTCGTGGCTAGACCCCGGCGTCTTCGGGACACTCGGTGTCGGCGGTGGCTTCGCGGTGGGGGCGTCCTTGGTGCGTCCCGGAAAAGAGGTCTGGCTGATCTACGGCGACGGTTCCAGTGCGTATAGCCTCGCCGAGATCGACACCTGCGTGAGGCACGGGTTAGCGCCTATCGCGGTCATCGGGACCGACGGGTCCTGGTCGCAGATCGCCCGAGAGCAAGTCCCCATGCTTGGCACGGACGTTGGCACGGTGCTCAAGCGGACCGCGTACCACGAAGTTGGGCGAGGTTATGGCGCAGTGGGCCTTCTCCTCGATGACCCCACACGCATCGACGAGACCTTGGACGAAGCGAAGTCGCACGCTGCCTCCGGCAGGCCGGTCGTCATCAACGTGCACATCGCCGCCACCGACTTCCGCAAGGGCTCCATCTCGGTGTAAACCCGATGGCCAAGTGGCTCCAACGCCGAAAGGCTCACAAGAGGCTCAGAGACCAGGTCGGCCTTTGGTACCACCCGCAGTACAAGGTCGACTTGCTCGTCGAGACGGCACGTGTTCCCGGGATCGAAGTGGCGCGCGGCGAGAAGATCCTCGGCATGCTCGGCGCCGAGCGGCTTATCCGTCCGACGCAAGTGCGCCCGGCCCCCCTGGTCCCGTTGGCGGAGCTCGCGAGGGCACATTCCCAATCGTATCTCGAGCAAACGGCGCGACCCGAATACCTGGGGCGCATCTTTGGCCTCGAGGCCCACGACATCGACGTCGATCCCGTGCTGATCGGGCAGCGGCGCCAGGTTGGAGGAACCGTCGAGGCTGCCCGTTGGGCAATCCAGCGCAACGACCGTGTGGCCTTCAACATCGGGGGCGGCTTTCACCACGCCGAGCCGGAGTCCGGGTCCGGATTCTGTGTCTACAACGACATCGCTGTCGCGATCGCATCCCTCCGTGCCGAGGGCTTCGATAAGCCGATCGCCATCGTAGACCTGGACTACCACCAGGGCAACGGCAACATCGTCGCCTTTGAAGACGACAAGACGGTCTTCACCTATTCGATTCACGGCTCGGTTTGGAGCCACATCGAGGCGGCTTCGGACCAGCAATTTCTTCTTCCGTCCAAGGTCGACGACGAAACGTATTTGAAGCAGCTCCGCGAATCGCTCCCCCCATCTCTCGACGCGATCAAGCCGGGCCTGATCTTCTACGTCGCGGGCAACGATGTCCTAGAAGGAGATCGCCTCGGTGATTTCAGGCTCACGCGGGAAGGCGTGCTCGAACGCGATCGCTTCGTCATCGAGCTGGCGCGAAAGCATGACTGCCCCGTGGTGGTGACCCTTGGCGGAGGCTATAGCGACCACGCCTGGAGCTCGTCTAGCGATTTTATTCGCTGGCTGCTGGTCGACGAGGCTAAGGTCAGCGGCGAGCCGCAACGAAGCCTGTACGAGCAGTACGCGCAGATCGCTCAGCAGCTCGACCCGTACGACCTGCAGCGCCCAAGCGGCGAGTGGCGGCTCACCGAAGCCGACCTGATGGGAGACCTGGCGGGCCCTCGAAACAAGTCGACGCGCCTTCTAGATTACTACTCGCGCCATGGCATCGAGTTTGCACTCGAAAAATACGGGCTGTCCGACCGGGTGCGAAGCCTCGGGTTTACGGACCTCGAGCTGAAGGTCGACCCGACCGATCCGGAGCGGCAGCACCTCACCCTGCACGCGCGCAAGAACGGCGAGCGCTACCTTCTGGTCGATCAAGTGCTCCGCCGCCTCACCCGTCCGGCCCCCGAAGGTCTCGAGCCGCCCGACGAGCTTCGCCTGCTCTACATCGAGTGGATGATGCTCCAGAACCCCACCGCCAGCTTCTCGTTGCGCCAGCCGCAATGGCCGGGTCAGGACCATCCGGGCCTCGGCGTCGGCGAGGAAACGATGCACATGCTCTTCCAAGGCGCGCAGCGGCTCGCGCTCGATGGGCTTGCGCACCACCCCTCGCGCTACCACATCGCCTTCATCGGGGGCGGCCAGTCCTTCTTTCTCGATCCGGCGATCCAGGGTCGATTCGAAGCGATTCGCGAGGTGCTGGCGCCGATGGATCTCTCCGAAGCCGCCTGGAAAATGGAGCGCGGAGAGGTCTGTTGGTCCGACGGCGAGCCGGTCGAATGGATCCCCGAAGACATGGTCATCCCGGCAAGCGGACGCCTGTTCGCCTATCTCGGCTCGGCCCACTACCAGCAGCCTCGCGCCGAAGCCCTCGAGCGCGCCCGGGAACGCGGCATCGTCCTCGAGCCTACCCTTCGCAAGACGTAGCGGCAGCGGAGTACCGCCACGTGGCGACTCCGGCCGAATCGAACGACGCAGAAGGCCCCAAAAAACAGCACGGCGCCCCGCTGAGCGAGGCGCCGTGGTTAGAGGGTTCGTAAGCCGAGTTCTGTAGCCCGCGCTCGTCGCCGAACCGCGGGTCGTGGTCATTCTTCTGGGACCGATGTCACCATCGGCCTCGAGCGACGCTACCCGGAGACTTGGGCGGGACTACCCTCGACGTCTCCCTATTTCGTCTTGCTTCGGATGGGGTTTGCCATGCGACCGACGTTACCGCCGGCCCGGTGAGCTCTTACCTCACCCTTTCACCCTTACCGCGCGGCCTTTCGGCGGCGAGGCGGTTTGCTTTCTGTGGCACTTTCCTCGGGGTCGCCCCCACCAGGCGTTACCTGGCATCCTGCCCTATGAAGCTCGGACTTTCCTCCCGTGTGCAAATACACACCAGCGATCACGTGAACCTGTCTAACGGACTGAAGGTAAGGCCGGTCGCCAAGGCTTGCAAGCGGCACTTCATGCTACGCCGTTCGATAGGCTGCTGACGCGGGCGAAGCGTCGGGGAGCGGATCCTTCACGACGTCGACCAGGATGTAACTGAGCCCGAGGAGTACTGCGACCGTCTCCCAGATGTACTGCTCGTCATACCAGCCTATGAAGAACTGCAGCATCACCCCCGCGATGACCATCAAGACGAGCGCCACCGTATAACGCAGGCGCTCGATCGCCAGCGGAGCCATCACGACGACGAAGCTGTAGTAGTAACATGTCAGCTCGAAGAAGCCGATGATCAGGATCGTGCTCCCGGCGAGCACCGCCCATGGTGCGAGCCGCCGGCCCGCAAGCGCAAGCAAGACGAACATGCCGAGCAGGAGGAGCCCGTGAAGCCAGCGACGGTCGTGCTTTGTTTCCTTGCGCGCTTGTTTCCACTTGGCCCAAGGATCTTCGAGGCTCCCGTCCTTCGTGAAACGGCCGACCTTGCTCGGCTTGTATGACAGAATCGTCGGAAGCCCCATGTGATTGGTCAGCGGCGTCTCGCTGTGCTTCAACGTGTTGGTGAGAAACTGCGGGTGTGCGTCCATCCCGTTGACCGCGACGCTCGCCGTACAGAGCACGAGCAGGCCGAGGACGCCACCGACGATAAATCGCTTGTCGCTCGAATCCAGCCAGGGGCGATCGATCTTCTTTCGACGAACGAACCGATCGACGACTGCTGCGATCGGACCTCCGGCGAGCGCCGCGGGGAACAAACGCAAGAGCGCGCTCCACGAAAGCGCGAAGCCAGACAACAGCGGGTAGCCGCGCTTCAAGAGCGCTACGGCGGCAACCGCCATGAAGAGCCAGGGGACGCGCGCGAAGCTTCCGCCCGTCCAGAAGTATGCCCAGGGGTAGCCGGTCCCCCAGACGAGCACCGAGAGCGCGGTCGCGCGGAGTCCAAAGGCCCAAAAGATCATTAGAAACGCACCCGCGTAGAGGGCTAGGTCGATCATCGTGTAGCGGAGTATCCGTTTTCGAAACGTCTTCAGATCCTCGGGTGCCACTCGATTGGACGAGACCTTGGGAACCTGCTCCTGCCAGCCGATGTTCGTCAGGAACGCAGCCACCATGTTGGAGATCGGGCTCGCGTTGTAGCCGTGATCCATCAACATGTCTTTCCACCAGCCCGACCCCATGACCGTGCGGAACGCGCGCGCATCATAGCGAAAGGCCTCCCAGCGTTCGGGCGAGAAGTGCTCCGCGCAGGTCTTCTGATAGCGAAGCGCGTCGTCTTTGCTGACGTAGTGAAGGCGGTTGTCGACCAGGTCGCGGATCTTTCGCTTCCCGAGATCGGCTTCCCCGCGTTCCTCGTAGTCAGCTGCGAGCACGCATTGGTAGAGTCGCTCGTACTCGTTCTCTTCAAAGTACTTGGAGCCGACGTAATAGTGAAAGGTATCCCAATAGTGGACGATTCTCGAGGTGTGAAACACCCCGAAGTTTACCCAGGCCGTGGCGCTCGCGACGATCACCCAGAGAAGCGCGCCGTGCACCAACCACTGGCGGGCGTCTTGGCGCTGCTTCGCAAGCCAGATGCCGCGGGCGGCCCAGCCCAGCACCAGCACCGCGAGTGCATAGACCCCCGAGTCCGCAAACCAGGGCGCGAGCCTCGCGCCGTATAGCCGGTAACTCGAGATCCCGAGCATCGCGACGGAGAGCGCCGATGCGCCCCAGAGGGCCTTCTTGCTTTCGTCGATCCGAAAGAGCGCGATGAAAAACAGCAAGCCGAGTACCGCGACCGCCAAGCGATACCGATGGTCACGCTTCTCGAGGAGCTTGTTCCACCACCAACTCGAGGTGCTCTTCACCTGGACGGCGGGCGGCCAGGCGGCGGGCGGCTCACAGAAGGCAAGCACCTCGCTCAAGCTGTAGTACCCGTCCCCACCCTGCGCGCGAATGCGTAGGTATCGGCCCTGCCCGCTGAGGCCCCGGCTGCCCCTTCGTCGCATGCCTGCACCCGGAGCGGGGTCGGCCATCCAGAGTGCTCTGAAGCTTTGTGCATCGTCCGAGAGCTCGACGATGTACACGTCGTTGTTGTCGCCCTGAACATCGACCGCGGTGACGCGTGTCGTGGCACCGAGATCATAGACGACCTGGCTGCGGACGTCGGCAAACACCGAGGTGAGCTCGCTCTGCCAAGGGTCGCCTTCCTGGGCGGCGAGCCCGTCGGTCAGGCGCTCCGGGTGAGTCACGCCTGGCTGGGCGATGGGTGACTTGCCGGCAATGAGGTTGCCCGACGGACAGGCCGCATCCTGAGCCGAGGCCGGAGCGGCGCTGATCAGGCAGGCAAGCGAAAGGAAAGCTATCCGATTCACGATGGCGCGCACCGTACGAAAAGGAGTCCCTACTGACAAGTGCTCGGCCGCCTATTCAGAGGACTCGAGATCGACGTTGAAGATCCGGAACCGGAGTCAATTCCATCGCCGGCGCGGTTTCGACAGCAGCGGTTGCCCAGTCATCATCCGCGCTCAGGCCCGCTACCTTGCCGGCGGCGAGGAGGGCGATGTAGAGCCGTCCATCGAGGAAGCTCGTCCCCTCCCCTCCGCCCGGGCTACCACTACATGCGCTCGGCACCTCGACGAGAATCGACGCTCCCAAACCTCGCCTTGCGATCAACTGGCATCATTTTCGTTAGGTGCGGCCCTCAAAGAGGCAGGCACGGGGCATCCAGGCCCGAAAATTAGAGAGCTCGAGGAGGACTAGACTTCGACAGCAAGCGGACTTATTGATCGGTCATGAGCGCTCAGAAGCCTCAAGACGTCGTGTTTGTCTATGGCAGGGCCGACGACGGGGATGGTTATCACGTACTTCGCCAGCGAGGCGAAGGAATCGAGGCTGGGCGTCTCCGTCCACTCGAGGACGGGAAACCCATCCATGGTGAAGTCGTCCGACTCAAGCCGCGCGAGGATTCGCCGATGCTTTTCGACGCCGAGGTGCAACACGGGGCTCGCGCACCAACGGGGCGGCCCGCGAAGGTAGCGAACGATCGGTATCGAACCGGCTGGGAATCGATCTGGGCCAAGAAGCCACCCGAGCACTCGCTCAATTAAATAAAAAGGGTGCCGCCCATCGGCGGCACCCTCCCCCTGCTGTTGTTGGAGTGGCCTTTAGGTCACGTAGTCTTTGAGACGATCGACGTCGCGGTATTCCTGAAGGCGAGCGAGCCCCGCCGTCTCGACCTGGCGAACGCGCTCGCGCGTGAGGTTCATGATCTCGCCCACCTCTTCGAGGGTGATGCCGCCACGGTCGGCTACATCGAGCGCGCAGGTCTCGGTCATCTCCCAGATCTCGACGTCGGGGAAGTTGAGCTTGATCGACCCACGCACCGGATGGACGTCGATGTACAGGTGGTACTTGCACGAGACGAAGGGGCACGGCCGCTCCATCTCCTTGCACTCGGAGCGGCTCGTCGGCTTCCAGTAGTCGGATTCAGGATAGAGCTCCTTACCGCGGTTGAGCTCCGCCTTGCTCAAACGGCGAATGGAAATCGTCCTGGCGCGCGCGCGCGAACGGCGCTTCCTACGACCCCGGCGCTCTTCTGAACCCGGCTCGCCGAGCGCGTCTGCGAGTGATTCGCGCTCCTCGTCCGGATTGGCTTCACTGTCGACCACGTCTGCGCTTGCTGCGTCCTTCATGACACCTCTCCCCCTCAAACCTCTTAGACCGCTGCCCGCGCCATGCGGGCCCGCATCGTCAGGCGCCGCTCGATAGCCTCGAGCTTCTGAACGAGCTCTGAACCGAGCTCGCGAACATCGTTGAGCGCATCGCCGACCGTCGCGTCGTTGGCGCCTTCGCGCTCTTGCTCGTGCACGGCGTCTTCAATCGCCTGGTACACACGCTTGAGCTGCCGCCTCAGTGCGTCGATGTCGCCACGAACGAAGAGGAACTCCTTGTGGATTTCCTCCATCGTGAACCCCTGATGCATGAGGCGGCGGATGTGATCGATTTGGCGAACCGCAGTCGCCGGATAGAGGCCCTGCGAGCCTCGGTGCTTGCCCTTGCGACCGACCCGCACGCTTCGCGGCAATAGGCCGAGCTGCACGTACTTGCGGAAGGTGGCTTCGGTGAGTCGGGAGCCACGGGCGGTGAACGTCTCGACGATCTGCTGGACGCTCATCCCTTCGGCGTGCGCCCGTTCGATCGCCTCGAGCTCCTCGTCGGACCAGGTCCTGGCCTCCGATTCTCCATGTCTCCGCTCGTGTCCCCTAGGTAGAGTCATTTGAATAACTTATAGAGAATGTATTCTATTCAAAATAATTTGGTCAACACTAAAATGCATGAACCTACAAGAGTTTGAAATTTCAAGCTTTTCAGGGCCAAATAGCTCAACCCCGGTCGATTAGACCTGTAATCTGGGATCGATTGGTCAGCCTCGCGATCGGATTTGAGGGCGGAAATTGACGGGATCCCCTGAACCCAGTACCTCGGTGCAAGCGCATGGATTCACGGGCGTTTCGACGATTTCGGCGGAACAAGGGGGCTCTGGTCGGCCTGGTCCTGGTCGTCGCGGTGACCGCGCTAGGCCTCTTGGGGCCCTGGTTGGCGCCATTCGACCCGGTGGAGCAGCTCACCGACAGTCTTCTTCTGCCAAACGGCCTTCCGGCCGGCCCAGGGGTCGTACCGGGTCATTGGCTCGGGGGCGATGTCCTCGCCCGGGACGAGCTGAGCCGGCTTCTGAGCGGCGCCCGAGTCTCGATGCTGGTGGCCTACCTCGCGACCGCGCTGGCGGTGCTGATCGGGGTCGCCCTCGGCCTCTTGTCGGGCTACATCGGCGGTCGAGTTGACACGTTTTTGATGCGGCTCGTCGACGTCGTCCTCTCGATGCCCTTTCTCTTGATCGCCATCGTGATGCAACGCGTCTGGGATGCGCCGGGAATCTGGACGATCTGCATTGTGCTCGGCGTGCTCTCGTGGACAACCCTCGCACGCGTCACGCGAGCCAAGACGATGGAGGCACGCGAGCTAGACTACATTCAGGCAGCCCGGGCCCTTGGCCTGCGTCACGTCCGAATCCTTGCGCGACACGTACTTCCGAACGTCATCGGTCCGATCATCGCTATCGCGACGATTCTTGTCGCTCGCATGATCATCGCGGAAAGCGCGCTCTCGTTTCTTGGCCTCGGTGTTCGACCGCCGACCGCAAGCTGGGGCTCAATGCTCAACGACAGCCAGTCGCTGCTCCTCGGCGTCCCGCGGCTGACCCTCTATCCGGCCGTCCTGATCAGCATGGCTGTGTTTGGCTTCAACCTCTTTGGAGAAGGGCTGCGAGATGCGTTCGATCCCAAGGACTAAGCCGCGAAGCCCTCAGCGCTCGATCGGAGGCGCGATGCTGCTCCTTATCACCATCCTCCTGATCGCCTGGGTCGTCGCGCGGTTCCCAAAGGCCCCGCTCGGCCCACGCTACGTCGGCGCCGGGCACCAGACGCCACAGCCCGGTGGAACCCTGATCTTTTCAGCCGGCAGCAACATTCACACCCTTGATCCACACTTCGCATACGACACGCTTTCGACCGCAGCGTGCCGGTTGCTCTACGACGGCCTGCTCGACTATGACTACGATGGGAACATGATTCCGAGCCTCGCCGCTGACCTGCCCGCGATCTCAAATGCGGGCCGAGTCTTTCGTTTCAGGCTTCGCGACGGCATCAAGTTTCACAACGGCAGGGAAATCCTCGCCGATGACATCTCTTGGTCGCTGCACCGATTGCTCTCCAAGGCGATCGGCTCACCGGGCTACCCGTTCTACAAATCGATCGTCGGCGCGCCTGCCTACCACAAGGGTGAAGTCGAGCGCATCGAAGGGATCGTCGTGATCGATGACAAAACGATCGAGTTTCGTCTCGATGAAGCCGACCAGACTTTCCTAAACGCGCTCGCCATGCCTTTTGCGTACCCGCTCGCCAAGGAACATGTCGAGAAGCTCGAAGAAGCCGAAGGTCGCGATGCGGTGGGACGTCACCCGGTCGGCGCGGGCCCCTTCGCGTTCTCGGGCTGGGAGCGCGGCGTTCAAGTCGACCTCGAACGCTTCGAACAATATTGGGCGCCCCAAGCGCGCCCCGATCGGATGATCTTTCTCGAAAACATCTCAGCCGACGTGGCGAGCGCCCGCTTTCGCAATGGTGACCTCGACATCATCTACCGGCCGAGCAAAGTGAACCGGCTATTCCTCCGGGCATCGGAGCCCTGGGCGCCTTATCGAGCGGAGGCACCGAGCGCTGCAGTCTTCGCGCTGGGCCTAAACTGCGAGCTACCTCCCTTCGACAACGTGCATGTGCGACGCGCCGTCGCTTTCGCAATCGACCGCTCGAAGCTAGAGCGGCTCGACCCGGGTCAAGTCATCGCAGCTGGCCAGGTCCTGCCACCGATGCTCGCCCCGTACGATGCTGAGCTTCCAGAGAAGCAGACCTTCGATCTCGAGCGAGCCAAGGAGCAAATGCGCTTGGCAGGTCTCCCCGACGGCCCAGCTCAGCCGGTGACCCTCTGGGTGCGCGGAGAAGGCGAGGTCCAGGTCGCGCAGCTCTTTCAGCAAGACCTCAAAGCCATCGGCATCGAGATGGACTTGAAGATGGTCTCGTTCGCGACTTATCTGAAGGAGACCGGCAGGCCGCGTGTCGCCCAGGCCGCCTTCACCGGCTGGCATCAAGACTTCCCGGACCCATCGAACTTCATGGATATCCTCTTCCATAGCCGTTCGATCCATCCAGAGAACTCCGAGAACCGATCCTTCTACCGAAACAACGAGCTCGATGCGATCCTCGACCGCGCGCGGGCCGAAGTCGACCGCGAGCTGAGGCTCGCGCTCTACGCCAAAGCCAATGCGATCCTCGCCCGAGACGCACCCTGGGCCTTCCTCTATTACCCGGTCGACATGTTTGCCTGGCAACCGTACGTAAAGGGCTTCCGCCCTCACCCGGTCTGGCTCAACGAATATCGAAACGTATGGCTAGACCTGCCAAGGAAGCGCGTCAGTCAAGCGATCTACCAAGACGAGGCCGCGCCATGATGCGTTTCGTCGCGCAACGTGCCATCTGGGGCGTGCTGGTGATCATGTCGGTCGTGACCCTGGTCTTCTTTTTGATCTTCGTGGCGGGCGATCCAGCGGTGACCATCCTAGGACCCCAGGCCCGAGCCGAGCAAATCGCGGACTTCAAAGCCAAAAAGGGCCTCGACCGGCCGGTCCCCGAGCAGTTCATGAGCTACCTCGGCCTGATGCCCTGTATCCGCAAGGACTCGCCGAAGTACGATCGCGAGGACGGCTCGCCCGGCTTCTGCGGCATCCTTCAAGGAGATCTCGGCGAATCGTACTCGCACCACGAATCGGTGGCCCGAGTCATCGGCCATCGTCTTCCACGCACGCTGCTTCTCGCTTCGCTCGCGGTATTGTTCGAGCTGTTTATCGGGCTCAGCGCGGGGATCTTTGCAGCCCTTCGACGCAACCGCTGGTCTGATACCGCGATTATGTTTGCGACCTTCGTCGGTATTAGCTTGCCCACCTACGTCACCGGCCCGATCGCGCTCCTACTCTTCGCGTTCCTATTGGGTTGGTTCCCTTTCGGGGGCTACGGCGTCGATCCCGTGGATCACATTTATCACGCCCTACTGCCCGCCCTGGTTCTCGCGATTGCGGGCGCGGCGACCTATGCGCGCGTCATGCGCGGCGAGCTCATCGAGACCCTGCGGCACGACCACGTGCGCACAGCCAAAGCCAAGGGCATGCCGCTGCGCCAGGTGATCATCAAGCACGCCATTCGTAACGCCCTGCTTCCCATCGCAACCCTGATCGGCTTGAGCCTCCCGTTCCTGGTTGGCGGCGCGATCATCACCGAAAAGATCTTCGCCTGGCCGGGTCTCGGGCTTCTCACGATCGAGGCGATCGAGTCGCTCGACGCGCCGGTGATCATGGCGGTCGTCTTGATGTTCGGCATCGCGGTCCAGGTCGGCAATCTCTTGGCGGACATTGCAGTAGCCTCACTCGACCCCCGCATCCGCCTCGGCTAGCTGCGGTTCGCTGCCGCCGGTGGCTTCGGGGACGGATTACTGCTTGCCTCGGGGCCGTACTGGGAAGATTTTTTTCCCGTCGTCGTCCCTGGGCGCGAGCAGCTGCAAGGCGTCTATCTTGATCTTCTTTCGGCGCGCGTCGGGGAGCTTGATGAAGCAAACGCCATCGCCACTGAGGCCTTCGATTTGACACAGCCCAAACTTCGGATGTTCGAGCCAATCGCCCTTTTGCGGCCGGTGGTCTGCGGTTTCGACCGGACTCGCCCGAGCGGACAGCTCGGCAGCCATCGCCCAACTGGCGCTTGGACCACGAGCTTCGCCGAGGGGAACATCGTGCACACCGGTCTGCTCCGCCTGCGGCGCTTCCAGGTTGGCCCAGAGCTGCAGGCCGGTCGCCTCGTCATTCGCTCGGCGCAGCTCGACCTCATCATAACAATCGATCCGGAACTCCAACGCGAACACCACCCCGTCGACCAGATGCCCGCCATAGGTGACGTCGCGCCCATCTTCTCGGAGAGACACGATCGCATGCAGGTGCCAAAACGGGTCGCCGTCGCGCTCGGAGAGATTGCCTTGCAGCGAGAGCAACTCACAGCGCTCGAATCGATGGGCTTCGACGTAGCGCTGCTCCGCTTGGTCGTACTCGATGAGCTCGACCCACTCGAACGCGCCGATTGCGCTGACCCAAGCGGTCCGAAGCGCGTGCTCGTCCACCAGCCTGCGAAATGCGTCCTGCAGTCCTGTTCCGCGAAACACCCGTCCGAGAATCTGACGCGACCTGCGAGTCTCGAGCGACGCCGTTCCCTTCATCCTGGTCACGATGCTGCTTGCGTCAGTCGCTCTTCCTTGGCGTCGACCGCATCGACGAAGAGCTTGAAGTATTCGCCCCCGCTCAGAAGAGCCAAGGCAAGGCTGAAATACAAGAGCACCAAACCAACCTGCGCGAAGTCGAACTCGGTCTGGTAGAAGCCAAAATAGATCGTATAGCGCTGGTGCACGATCAGCATCAAGATCGCGACCATCTGCAACGCCGTCTTGTCTTTGCCGGTTCGCATCGCCGCCATCACGACGCCCTCGCTCATCGCGATCGTGCGCAGTGCCGTCACGGCGAGCTCTCGAGCGAGCATGATGATCACGGCGACGACTCCAAGGAAGGGCATTCGGCCGAGGTAGGTCAGGAAGATCAAGGTCGCCATCACGAGGAGCTTGTCCGCCAGCGGGTCCAGGAACTTGCCGAGCACGCTGATCTGGCCCCACCTACGCGCCAAGTAGCCGTCGATGAGATCCGTGAGCGCGGTGCCGATGTAAAGCATCGCGGCCCAGAAGTTTGCCTTGGGCGTGCCGTCCCAGAGCAGCCATAGGACCCCGGGGATGAGAGCGATCCGGAGCATCGTCAGCAAGTTCGGTAGATTGATCGCGTCCTCGCGAATGGACGGGCGCCTGGCCGTTGCCGCTTCCATGCTGCGCGTTGTACCCCACCTTGCCCCTTCCGTCCGCTACCCAAGTTCATACGCCTTTAGGGCTAAACCAAGCGGTGCTTCCATTGGGCAGAGGCTTGCGTTGCGATTCGAGCCTCGACACACTTGCTTCCACCGAGAATCGCATGCTGGAACTCACTCGCAGCGCCGCAGAGCGAGCACGAACGACCATCGGGGTCGCCGCGCAAAATCTCGCAGTGCAGGACGTGGTCGCCCTGGCGTTTCACGCGTATCTCTTCTTGCGCGTGTCGGTTTCCCCCGACGGTCAGGACGCAACCGTAGCTCGCCGCCTTGCCCTCGCCCTGCTGGTGATCACGGCCTGCGCTCTGGTGCTCAGCCGCGGCGAGGTCATCCGCAACCAGCGCGCGCGAGCCATGACGTACCGCCTGGGGCTGTTCCTGCCGATGGTGCTTTCCTATTTCGAGATGCGCGTCCTGCTCCCTGCTCTTCATCCCGATCTCATGGACCATCGTCTCTACGCGATCGATCTCTGGCTCCTCGGAACGACCCCAGCGCTTTGGATGGAGGCCTGGAACGTCCGACCGGTCGTCGAGTGGCTGTCTTTCTTCTACTACACCCACTTCCTCATCCTGATCGTGATGCTGATTCCGGCGCTGTTCTTCGGCAAAGGCCGGAGGCTCCAGGAATTGATGGCAGGCAGCATGCTCGTCGTCGCTGCGGGGCACTTCCTCTACACGGTCGTGCCCGGCGTCGGCCCTTACGCGACGATTCCCTTCGACCAGCCACTGCAGGGCGCGTTTTGGTGGACGCAGGTCGAGGTCACGGTCGCCACAGCCGGCGCGCAGCTCGACATCTTTCCCTCGCTCCACACCGCTTGGCCCGCGTATTTCACCTTACACGCGTTCGCGCATCGGGACATGCAACCCTTCCGCTGGCTCTGGCCCATCCTGGCTTTCGTGGCCCTGAACATCATCATGGCAACGATGTTCCTTCGCTGGCACTGGTTCATCGACGTTGTGGTCGGGATCCTGCTGGCCTTCGCGGCACGAGCCTTTGCGCGTGCGGTCACCGAGCGTGAAGCATCTCGCGGCGAACGTTACGACGCCCGACAGCCCGTCTGGGAACAGCTCTGGTAGCCTCAGCGTCCCTTCGAGAACCGGCCGGCATCACGCAGGAGGTTGTGAGGAACGGCGATCTCGGGCGGCTCATCCTGATCGCGAATCTTGCGGCGAAGCCACCAGACGAAACCGCCTATCATCGTGAGCGGAACCACCGTGAGGAAGATGGTCGTATCGACGAACGCTTGCCGATTCTCCTCGAGCGGCGAGGCGCAGGAGGGACAAGCATAGACCAGGTCGGCGGCCCAAGCGACCGCCACGGTCGCGAGCGCAACGCTCATCCGAGCCAGACGAATCAAAGGTACACCTCCCAGTAGAGGATCGGCCAAACCGCAACCACGAAGTACCAGAATATCTGCGCGGGCCAGAAGGTGAAGCGATCGAGGTCGTGATGGGAGAGCTTCTGATACGTGTACAATAGGATGATGAAGCCTGCGACCACGTGGAGCGCGTGGGTCCCGACGAGCAGATAAAAGTAGCCGCCCAGCTGCCCGGAGGTGATCGTCAGCCCCTCGCCGATCAGCGCAACCCATTCCGCACCCTGAAAGAGCACGAAGAAGCCCCCAAGGCCGATTGCGAGCGCGAGAAGTCGCTTCGTGCTCGGAGAGTCGTTCTTGAACGCGCGGTTGGCGAAATAGAGCGCGATGCCGCTCGCGAGGAGCGCCCCGGTGTTGAGGGCAGTCTCTTCGATAGGCAAACGAGGCTGCCCCGGAGGCGGCCAGCCCCCGATTGCATTGCTCTTCCCGATGACGAAAGCGCTGATCAGCCCAGAGAAGAACATGATCTCCGTCGCAACGAAGATCAGCATTCCCAGCACGCCATTTGGAACGACAGGCTCGCGCCTGGTTGGCACGCCGTACGGGCGCCCTAGTGCGTCATCAGGCATGGTCGAGTCCTAGGTTCATCAGTGCTCGGTCGTTGGATGTTCCCCGGCGTGCTCGCCGTGTGCAGCCGCAGCGCCCTCGGCCTCGAGCGCTCGCTCGATTTCCGTCTCCGCTGCGACGTTTTCCCAGTTCTGGCCCTTGTGCTTCATGACGTCGGGAGAGGTGCCCGCAAAGAACAGGAGCATGAGCATCAACATGGTGGCAAGCAGGTACGAGATGTATTTCTTCTCGATGTTCAGGTGCATGAAGTTCGCGGCCACGAGATACGCCTTGACGACCGCGATTCCGAACGCCGTCATCAAAGTAATCATCCATGCCTTTAGGAAACCGAACGCCAGGTGCGGCGCAACGATCGGCCCCAGAATGCTCAGGATGAGAAGCACGAGCAAGATGCCCCAGATCTTCAAGTAGAAGGCCTGGCTGTGATCTCCTGTGTGGTCTTGTGCGTGGTCTTGCTGTTCAGCCATGATCGTCCATCCTCACTTGGCGATGTAGAGCAGCGGGAAGAGGAAAATCCACACGATATCGACGAAGTGCCAGTAGATGCCAATGAGCTCGACACGATGAAGCTCTTTGCCGGCCCAGGCTTCTTTCGCGATGATCAGCATGATGATGCAGCCCGCGATGACGTGGAGCGCGTGAAGCCCAGCGGCAGTGTAGTAGAAGCTCCAAAAGCCGTTGGCCGTGATCGTGTAGCCGTGCTGAATTTCGCCCGTCCACTCGACCGCCTTGATGCAGAGGAAGAGCAAGCCCCCCGCGCAGGTCCCGAGGAGCCACTTGGCCGCAGTCTTTCCGTCCCCATGCACGGCAGCATGGTGCGCGAGCACGGCAAAGAGCGATGAGGTCAGCAGCACGAAGGTGTTGGCGCCGCCAAACCAAGTGTTCGTGTGGGATGCGTATTCGGCCCACTCGGGGTGACCCAGCCGATGCATGACATAGGAGGCGAGCAAGCCTCCGAAAATCACGATCTCCGAGCCGATGACCCACCAAACGGCGAGCTTGCCCGTTGGAATGCCCGTGGCGGTTCTGGTCGTTGCTATGGGTCTCGTCATGCTCATCGCGGCCTCGTCATTCGGCGGGGGCGGTGTCCGGTGGGACGTCCTGCGGCCAGTAGTCTTCTTCGCGGCCTGGCACGCTGTACTCGTAGGGGCCTCTGTAGCAGTTCGGGAGCTCGGGCCAGTTGCCATGCGGCGGCGGCGAGTCCGCGGTCCACTCGAGCGTGTTGGCCTTCCACGGATTTTTGCCGGCGGGCTTGCCCTTGAAGAGGCTGTGCACGAAGTTGAACAGGAAGATGACCTGGAAGGTGAGCATGACGAGCAAGGCGCTCGTCGCGATCACCCTGAGGTCCTGCATACCCGCAAGGTCGGGGAAGTTCTGGAAGTTGTAAATCCGCCTGTGCTGACCTGCGGCGCCCAGGATGAAGAGCGGGATGAAGATGAAGTTGAAGGCGATGATCGTGCCCCAAAAGTGAATCTTGCCGAGCGTCTCGTTCATCATTCGTCCGAACATCTTGGGGAACCAGTAGGTTATTCCAGCGAAGAACCCGATGATGGCGATCGGGAAGAACGTATAGTGGAAGTGAGCGAGCACGAAATACGTGTCGTGGAAGTAGATGTCCGAGCCACTCGCGCCCAGGAAGATGCCGGTGATGCCACCGATGAGGAATTCGGCGATGAACGACAAGGCCCAGAGCATCGGAGTGGTGAGACGGATAGATCCGCCGTAAAGCGTGGCGATGTAGAGGAAGAGCATCTCCGCGATGGGAATCGAGATGATCAGGGTGGTGATGGTGAAGATGTTCGCCATGCGCGGGTCGATCCCGGCGACGAACTGGTGGTGGGCCCAGACGAAGAAGCTGATGATCCCGGTCGCGAATGCGGTGTAGAGGATCAGCTTGTAGTTGAAGAGCTTCTTACGGGCGAAGGTGCAGATGATCTCGGCAACGATCCCCATCGCCGGCAAGAGCACGACATACACCTCGGGGTGGCCGAAGAACCAGAAGAGGTGCTGCCACAGAACCGGATCGCCGCCACGGTCGGGGTCGAAGTAGCCGGTGCCGACCACTTGATCCATGAAGAGCATGACCGCTCCTGCAATGAGCGGACCGACCGAAGCCATGAAGAGGATGCTCGCGATGACGATCATCCACAGTACCATCGGGATGTCGTGCATCTTCATGCCGGGTGCGCGCGCATTCATGAGGGTCGTGATGAAATTGATGCCTCCGAGAAGGAAGGCCACGAACTCCAGCGCAACGGCAACGAGCCACAGGCTCGCGCCCATCGGGGTGAGGTTGTATTCCGCATTTGCCGAAAGCGGCGGATAGGACGTCCAGGCCCCGCCGAAGCCGCCACCTGGAACGAAAAAGGAAACGATGAGAATGATCGCGCTGATCAGGAAGATCTGATACGAGAGGCGATTGATGCGCGGGAACACCATGTCGTCCGCGCCTATCATGAGCGGGATGAGGTAGTTGCCAAAGGCTGCGATCAGCATGGGCATGGCGACCCAGAAAATCATGATCGTCCCGTGATTGGTGACCAAGGCGTTGTACTCGCCCTGTGAGACGACGCCGTAGCCGGGGACACTTTCACCTGGGAATGCCAACTGCATGCGGAACGCGTACGACATGTACCCGCCTATCAGCGCCATGACGATTCCGGTGAACATGTACTGCATCGCGATGATCTTGTGATCGGTCGAGAAGATGTACTTGCTCAAGAAACTCTGCTCGTGGTGCCCGTGGTCTGCGTCGTGCGCGTGCGCGCCGTGCGTGTCTATCGTGCCTGCTTCAGCCATGACTTTTCCATTCAGCGGGAAGCAAGCTTGCCCGCGCTGCCCTGCGACATCCAAGCCGCATGTTCTTCAGGGGTCTCGACCACGATTCGTGCGCCCATGATGCCGTGCCCGATTCCACACATCTCGGCGCACTGAATGTCGTACTCGCCGGCCTGGGTGGGTTTGAACCAGCCCTTCATGACCCGGCCCGGGATAGCGTCCTGCTTCAAACGGAACACAGGCACCGAGAAATCGTGGAGGACATCCTTGGAAACGAGCTCGTAGTGATAGGTCGTGCCCTCTTGGACATGCATCTCGTTGAAAGTATTGATGTCGTCATCGGTGTCGAGCTCGTTGTCAGGCCCGGGATGGACGAAGTTCCATGCCCATTGCTGCGCGACGATTCGAACGGTGCTGTCGGCCTCGGGCAGGCGCTGCTTGATATTGTACCAGACCATGATCGCCATGAAGACGATGACCAGATCACAAAGGATGATCGCTGCGTGCGGATAGGTGATCCATCGCTTGAGATCCTTCTCTTCCCCCGTGACGTATTGCGCCCGATGCCCCTCTCGCGCCCGAAAGCGGAAGATCAAGAAGAAGAACGCTGCGTAGGCGAGAAGCGCCCAAAAGCCGACGAACACGGCAACGAGCGCAATGAGCGCGTCGATGTCCCCAGCGAACGACGAGGCTACCGGGACCGATGAACCGATGAGGTAATCGCCAAGCGGCTCGAAGATACCCTTGATGAAGTCGTAAATTCCTTGAAGCATTCGACCCCCTACACCCTCAGTTCAAAATGAAAGCGAACACGACACCGATATAGATGGCGGCCCCGATCATGGTCCACTTCCACCAAAAATGTGCCTCGTTGTCTGGATCCCGCGTCTTGCCTGCCATCTGTCAAACCCTCGTAGCTTACTCGGATAGAGTGCCAATGTACGCGATGACGTCTTTCATCGCTTGCTCGGTGGGAAGCGTCATGGAAAACGGGCGCATCTTGGCACCCATGGCGTCGTCGGGCTGGGTGCCACGTACCCCGGCCTTGAAGTTCTGCAGCTGCGTGAGCAGGTACCAATCGCTTGCGCCTGCCAATGGAGGACCAAACTCGTCCAGATTGCCTCGCGCATTCGCTCCGTGGCACTGCACGCAGACAGCGAAGTAGATCTTTCCGGTTTCCGGATTGCCGCCCTCGAGGGTCGGGGCCGGATGGGTTGGCTCCATGGAAGCGACGTAGTTGGCGACCACGTCCACTTTCTGATCCGTGTCGAGCGCGCGGGCCATCGGATACATTCGCTTCCCAGCGACGTCTTCAGGGTGAAAGCCACGGTAGCCTTTTTTGAAGCCACGGAGCTGCCTCTTCACGTACCATCGCTCGAGGCCCGCAATCGAAGGCGCCCCGACCTCGGGGTTGCCCTCGCCCCTAGCGCCGTGACACTGGACGCAGCCGTCGTAGAGGTCTTCGCTGTACCTAAGACTAGCCGTATCCGGGCTGGGCTCCTGGCAGGCCGTCAGTAGAACCGGTAGCGCCGACAAGACCACCACCGTCGCGGCGCGGGATCTGCTCATCATCCGCCCTCTCCTAGTGACTTGAGGTAGGCGACCAACGCCGCGATTTCCTGCTCGGGGAAATTGTACGGCGGCATCGTCTTTCCGTAGCCCTGAACCACCTGATCCCAGGAGTTCAGGATCGAATTGGTGAGGTACTCTTCGTCGGCGACGACCGTGTCGCCGCTCACCAGAGGCCGTTCTCTTCCGAAGAGGCCCTTCCAGTTCGGGCAAGGTTGCTGCTTCACGCCGTCGACCGAGTGACATGCCATGCAGCCCTTGCTGTTGCTGAGCTTTTGGCCCCAACAGGCTTCCGGGTTTGCCCCACCAACGCACTCGGGCGGCATGGTGACATCACCCGTCGCGATGGGAGCGGCGCCCTTGAACGACCAGCCGTTGAGCGCCGACTCGTCCTCGGACGGCTCTGGCGCAAGCGCAGCAAACTGGTCTCGGGGCTTGGAGCTGTACTCCGCCATTGCCTGGCCGAGAGGCATCGTGCCGGTTTGGAGGGCTTCCTCCTGCTGCTGCTTGATGATCTCGTACTCGTCAGCGCTCACGCGCGCCCTCGGTGAATCGCTTTGGCCGCAGCCCATCCCAAGAACCATCGACGTCGAAACGGCGAGGAGGAAGCGGAGGGGTTCAAATCGTGTTCTGTGCTTCGTACTCATCCGTGCACGCTCAGTATATTTGGTGGAGGTGAAGGCTCCGCTGAAGCCTGGGATCGCCGACCGGCACCAAGGGGACCCTCCCGAGCTGCCAGAAGACATATGCGAAGAAGAGACCGCCGACGAAGAAGAGTGCTCCCATATCCGCGAGCTGAACATGGAAACCGCCAGCCTGCGGCAGAATGAACCAGTAGATGTCGACGATGTGCATGAAGATCACCCAGAAGCACATCACCTGGAGCCAGGGAAGCGCTCGCTTCTGCACACGCGAAATCAGCAGGACGAAGGGCGCAACGAAGTGGCCGAAGATCAGCACGTAGGAGACGAACTTCCAGCCACCGTCCCAGCGCTTCATGAACCAAGTGGCCTCCTCGGGAATGCCCGCGTACCAGATCAGCATCCACTGCGAGAACTGGACGTAGGCCCAGAAGCAAACGAAACCAAACATGAGCCTGCTCAGGTCGTGGAAATGCTCGATGTTGATCGCGTCACCCACCAGGCCGCGCTTGTAGAGGCTCAGGCCAATCAGGATCGTGAGGGCGAGAATGGAGACCGCCGAGCCGGCGAAGATGACGACGCCGAAAATGGTCGAGAACCAGGTAGCCTCGAGCGACATCAGCCAATCGAACGCAGCGAAGGTGAGCGAGCCAGCAAAGAGGATGAGGGACGGTGCCGCCAGGCTCTGCATCCGAACGGTGTGCCTTGGGTCGCGATCCACGTCTTGGCGCCTTGACCAACCGAAGTACGCCAAGGCGATCAAGCACCAGATGACGAAATACGCGATGCCCCGCGCGACCCAGCCAGTGGTGTTGAGATAGCCGCTCTTCTTTTCGAGAATCTCGTGGTGAAGCGCGGTTTCTTGGGAAGTGTGGCGGTGCCCCTGATCGTGAGCGGCTGTATCGCCGTGATCGACGGCATCTTCATCGTGGTCCTCGCCATGGCCCTGCGCCTGCGCCACGCTTGCGCCGAGCCCGAGCGCGCTGTGCTCCGCGCGATCGCTCTCGTTGTCAGAGCCCGAATCGAAATCCCCATGGTCGTCACCGTGCGCACCCTGAGCCGAGACGCTCTGCCACTCGTCGTAGATGTCGATTTTGCCGAGGGCGACACCCGCCAAGAAGGGAATCGCCAAGAGCGCCACGACCGGCGCGCCAGACATGACGACCTCGACGATGCGTCGCGACGATACGCCCCAATAAGACGCGGTGAGGAATTGGACCAACACCAAGAACAGAGCGCCGAGCATGAAGGTTGCGGTCACAAACAGGCCAAAGAGGTAGGCGTAACCAAGCCGATCCGCATCGGCCGTCAGGACCGCTGCCACGCCGCCCAAGATGGCGATCCCCAGAGGTGCGAGCCAGGCCCGCTGCCAGATGCCGTCGTTTCCGACTCGATAGTCGTTGTCGTCTGCTTTTGTCACTGGGATGGCTCCGTGTTCTTCGCCGTGGCCGCGGGCGCCTGGCTCAGCTGCAGCGCGCGGACGTACTGAACGATCGCCCATCGGTCGTCGACCGGGATGTTGAAGGCGTAGGCCGGCATGTTTCTCACGCCGTTGCTGATGGTCGCGAAGAGCTGGCCGTCTGGGATGTGCCGCAGCCGGTCATCGTGGAAGCTCGGAGCGACGAGCCCGGTTGCGCCGAGGGCCCCGGCACGCCGCGAAACCATTCCCTTGCCGTCGCCGGAGACGGAATGGCAGGGGGCGCAGTAGATGTTGTAACGCTCCTCGCCACGGTCGAGAAAGGCGCTAGCGCCTCCCCCTCGACCGACGATCTCGCGCGGCACTTCCATGAGCCAAGCGTCTCCCTGGACCGAGCGACCAGTCGTCCAGGCGAGGCCTATGTCCATCTCTCGGGCCACGGTGTCCTCGACCTGAGGACGCATCGAGCGTTGATCGGCGAAGAACGGTTGTCGCTCCTGGGTATCGTAGCGCGGCTGGTTGTACATGTTCCGGATACCGACGATCGGCGGCTCGCCGGTCTCGCCACCCACACAAGCCGCCGCCAGCGTCGTGAGTGCCAGTACGATGAGAAGGACACGCATCACTGCACCTCCTCCTCGATGAGCTCGAGGTAGGTCGGATTGGTGGCCTCGAGCAGCGCCTTGGTTCGATCGAGGTCGAACTTCTGGTCACCCGCTTCGATCGAGATGAAGTACTTGTCGTCCGTCGCAGCTTCGAACCGGTCCGACTCGAAGATCGGATGGTTGTACATCGGCAGCTTGATCAATCCGAGCAAGCCAAACAGCGTCGCGAAGCCGGTGAGAAGAATCCCGAGCTCGAACATGATCGGCACCATCGAGGGAAATGCACCGGGCGGCTTGCCGCCGACGATGAGCGGGTAGCCGGCGCCGATGTTCAAGAGGTTGAAGTCGAACGCATTGGTGTACTGAATCATGAACACTGCCGTCGCGACGCCGATCATCCCGAAGATGAACGAAATGATGCCGATCCGGGTGGGCTTGAGCCCCATCGCCTCGTCCATGCCGTGCATGGCGTACGGGGTGTGGCAGTCCCAGTTCTTGTAACCCGCGTCGCGCACCTTCATCGCGGCGGCGGCAATGGCGTTCGGCGTGTCGTATTCGGCCAGGTAAAGGGCGGGCTTTTTCGTGTTGTTAGCCATGATTCGCCTCACTCCGCCGGGACCGGCGCAACCAGTGTGTCCGGTACCTCGTCATGTGCCTCCAAGGCGTGCAAGTCGGGATGCGCCCCCGGCAAGTTTCCCTTGACCTCCGCAATGGCGATCATCGGAATCCAGCGAACGAAGAGCAGGAAGAGGGTGAAGAACAATCCAAAGGTACCGAGGTAGGTCAGAATGTCGATCGAGGTCGGATGGAACATGCCCCAGGAAGACGGCAGGAAGTCCTGGTAGGTCGACGTCACGATGATGACGAAGCGCTCGAACCACATCCCGATGTTGATGAGAACGCTCGCAACGAGCATGATCGGAACGCTGGTGCGCGCGCGCTTGAACCAAAAGACCTGTGGCACGATGACATTGCAGAACACCATCGCGTAGTAGGCCCACCAGAGCGGACCCCAATTTCCATTGCTGTCGAGCTCGCCCCAGCCCAGGCGATTGTGGAAGAAGACCCACTGCTCGTAGGGGTTCGAGGAGTACCAGGCGATGAAGAACTCCATCGCGTACGCGTAGCCGACCAGCAGCGCCGTACCGAGCATGAACTTGTTCATCAAGTCCAGGTGCCGGATGGTCACGATGTTGTGCAGCTTGAAGATCGAGCGGCAGATCAACATCAAGGTCATCACCAGCGCAAAGCCGCTGAAGACGGCGCCGGCCACGAAGTACGGTGGGAAAATCGTCGTGTGCCAGCCTGGAACCACCGAGGTCGCGAAGTCGAACGAAACGACGGAGTGGACCGAAAGGACCAGCGGCGTCGAGATGCCAGCGAAGATCAGGTAGGCCCGCTCGTAGTGTTGCCAGTGCCGGTGGGCGCCGCGCCAGCCGAGGGCCAAGGAACCGTAGACACGTTTGCGGGTCAGGTTCTTCGACCGGTCACGCAGCGTGGCGAAGTCCGGAATCAAGCCGATGAGCCAGAAGATGACACTGATCGTCAGGTAGGTGCTGACCGCAAAGACGTCCCACATGAGCGGGCTCTTGAAGTTTGGCCACATGTCCATCTGGTTCGGGATGGGGAAGAGGTAATAGTCGAACCAGGGACGACCGGTGTGAATCGCCGGGAACAAGCCGGCACAAAGCACGGCGAAGACCGTCATGGCCTCGGCGAAGCGGTTGATGCTCGTTCGCCACTTCTGCCTGAACAGGAACAAAATAGCCGAGATCAGCGTGCCCGCATGGCCGATACCGATCCACCAGACGAAGTTGGTGATGTCCCAGGCCCAGTAGACCGGTGCGTTGTTGCCCCAAACGCCCACGCCTTGCATGAACAAGTACGCGAGCGCGGCGGTCATTGCGCCGAGCCCGGAAAGCGAAAGCAGGAACAGCAACCACCAACCACGAGGGGCGGGGTTTTCCGTGACACCTGCGATCGTCTCGGTGATGTCGTGGGCGGTCGTGCCTTCAGGTAGAAGGGGCGTCTCTCCGAGTTCTTTGATTGGTGCGTCGTAGTTCATCGGCTCTTACCCATTTCCCTTCAGCTCGGGGTTTGGGTTGCGAATGCGTGCCAAGAACGACGTGCGCGGACGCGTGCCGATCTCGGACAGGAGCTTGTAGTTCCGATCGATCGCCGACCATTTCGAAACTTCGCTCTCGGGATCGTTGAGGTCGCCGAACGCGATCGCCCCAGCGGGACAGGCTTGCTGACAGGCGCTCTTGATGTCGCCATCCTTGATCTCGCGGCCTAGCCGCTTTGCAGCGATTTTACCCTCTTGGATACGCTGTACGCAGTACGTGCACTTCTCCATCACGCCGCGCATGCGAACCGTGACGTTGGGGTTGAACTGGAGCTTTCGAGATTCCGGGAAGTCCTTGTACCAGCCGAACTTGTCGTCCAAGTGGCCGTGCCATTCGAGGTAGTTGAAGCGACGGACCTTGTACGGGCAGTTGTTCGCGCAGTACCGAGTGCCAACGCATCGGTTGTACACCATGTCGTTGAGGCCCTCGGGTGAGTGCACCGTCGCGTTGACCGGGCAGACGTTCTCGCAGGGCGCTTCTTCGCACTGCTGGCAGCCGACCGGCTGCACGGCGACTTCGGGGTTGTTCTCGTCGTCGCCGACGAAGTATCGGTCGATGCGAAGCCAGTGCATCTCGCGGCCGCGCTCGACCTCGAATTTGCCGACGACCGGGATGTTGTTCTCGGCCTGGCAGGCAACCACGCAGGCATTGCAGCCCGTGCACGCGTTGAGGTCGATCGCCATGCCCCATTTGTGGCCTTCGCTGTAGTCCTGCTGCTTCCAGAGCGGCGGGGTGCTCACCGGATCGACCGACCGGTACGAAGCGAAGTCAGGCTCCTTCTTGTACTCCTGCAGTGTCGCATCGATGGCGATCGGACGGCCCTCCATCCGGTCGTGCGTCTGCGTCTGGACCAGGTTGTAGACCTCGCGAAGAGGCTCGACGGTGACCCCGCTCGTGAAGTCCATGCCCTCAGTCGTGCGCAATGGATTCACATCGAATCCCTTGCCGTTGCCGTAACGCCCTGCAGCGGTGCGGCCCCAGCCGAGCGTCAAGGTCGCGCATTGGTCCGCATGGCCCGGGACGATCCACGCAGGGATCTCGACCCTGGCCTCGCCCTTGCTCAGGCGAAGCATCTGGCCGTTCTTCACGCCGAGCGCCTTCCCGGTCGCAGGCGAGATGAGCGCTGCGTTGTCCCAAACCAACTTGGTCATCGGCGAAGGAAGCTCGAGCGCCCAGAGATTATTGGCGTGCTCGCCATCCCAGAGAGCCAGGTCGGGCTCGAAGCTCACCTCGATGTCGCTCGGGGCGGCAGTTTCCGAGACCGGGGCGGAGGCCGCCGCGTTCGCGATGGACTCCATGCTCAGCTCTAGATCGTCGAGCCTGGGCTGCATGTAAATCCCCTGATGGAGAGCCCCCCGCCAGAGCTGATCTGCGCCTGTGACATCGGTGGGAAACCCAACCAGGACCAGGCCTTTCGCGTAGGCCTCCATGGGCTGCTGTTGTGTCTCGCGAACGAGATCGTGGCCCTTGGTGCTCTTATCGCCGGCAAGCTTCGCGAGGAGCTCGATCGCGCTGACGCCGTCGTACATCGGCGCGATCAGCGGCTGCTGAAACGCGAGGCTAGAGTCGATGCCTTGCTGGTCGCCCCATGCTTCGAGCTCGTGAGCCATGGGCAGATGCCAGGCGCAGAGCTGCGAAGTCTCGTTTCGATGGGAGGCCAGGTGAATCGAGTTGAGCCCGGCCCGCCCCAAGAGCTCGGCAAACTTCAGATCCGAAGGCGCGTCATAGGCGGGGTTGCCGCCCAAAATGATCAGCGAATCCACGCCGTCGATTTCACGCACGAGGTCGGCGATGCTCTTGCGGCTCGGGCCGTCCTCCGGATCGAGGATCGGGAACAGGACGTGCGTCTTGTTCCTCGTGCCGAGCGCCTCGGTGATCGCCAAGGCCAGGGCATGAACCAGCGGGGGCTGCCCGGCACCCGGGATGACGATCGATGCCCCTGTGTTCGACACCAGGTCGTCTGCGACCGCCGCGAGAAACGCCCGGTCGATTCCACTCGCGTCGGTGCCCCCAGGGCTCTTTTGCAGTGCCTTTGCGATGGGCCCGAGCTTCGCAACGCCCCGGTTGGCAAGCTCCGCGACGAGCGCTCTGGTGAATCGGGCCACGTCCGATTGCCGCATGCGAAGCCGATGGTCGGCCATGCTCCCGGTGATGCTGTGGTTGGACTCGAGCACGTACAAGCGAGACATCGGAGCATCCGGAGACGACACCCGACGCGAAAACCCCATTCGTTTCGCGGAAGCCACTGCTCGAGGCGCTGTGCCCAAGAAATCCGAGGCGAGCGAAACAATCACCCGAGCGTTGTGCTGCTCGAATACGGGGACGACCGGTGAGCCGGAGGCGATGCGTCCACCTTCGCGAGCGTTGTCGTCATCGACGGCGCTGTACGTATGAAAGCGCGCCTTGGGGAACCGTGTGAGGACCTTCGCCCGCAGGCGCACAAAGGTCGGGCTGTTCGAAATGGGCGACAGCAGCCTGAGCCCGGCGCCACCGTCCGCCTCGTGCTTTTTGATGAGCGCGGCGAGCGCCTTGTCGAATTCTTCAGGCGTCGCGTTCGTGAGCGCATTGCCCTTGCGGCGCGCGGGCGACTGGGAGCGATCCGGATCATACAGGTCCCAAACGTAGAGCTGAGCGCGAACATCGGTCGCACCCAGGCTCGCGCGATGGACCCCATTGCCTTCGACCTTGGTGGGGCGCCCATCGTGACTGGTGACCACCACCCCGAGCGAGTCGCGCCCGCGAGCCGTAACCGTTGCAAAGTGCATTGGCACCCCGGGAATCAGGTTCTCCGGAGCCTTGCTATAAGGAAGGATCTCGTTTTCGGGTCTGCGCACGCAGCCTTGAAGGCCTGCGGCCAGCGCAGCGATCGAGGAGCCCTGCACGAATGCGCGGCGTGAGACCAGCGCCTTCGGGC
Organism: uncultured delta proteobacterium; assembly: GCA_963699755.1. Lineage (GTDB taxonomy): Bacteria > Myxococcota_A > Polyangia > Polyangiales > Houyiibacteriaceae > SG8-38. Next base: position 560,535 of record CAVOVB010000003.1, on the reverse strand, counting down.
TCAAGAGGTCGGTGATGAAGCCGCCGGGCTGCTCTTCCTGGGCCATGGCCGTCAGCTCGTCGGCCGCGCGGTCTTTGTCCTCGAGGCTGCGCCACATCGACGGGCCTTTGCCGGCGCTCAGCTCGTATGATTTTCTGCGGGTCATCGGTGGCACCCCGAACAGTGCAAAGGTGGATTGAGAACAGCGGCGACCGCGGCGCGCTGGGCGATCCAAGCCTCGTCAGCTTCCCACTTCATGTTCGTAACCTCGCTCTTGGGCCGGATGTGCTCCTCGGGATTGCGGTGACATTGCAAGCACCACTGCATCGCGATCGGCTCGACCACCCCTACGACCGCCATCTGGTCGATCCGACCGTGGCAGGAAACGCAACCGACGCCAGCGCGGAGGTGAGCGCTATGGTTGAAGAACGCGTGGTCAGGAATCTGGTGGACGCGAACCCAGGCGACCGACTCGTCGGTCTCCCAGCTCTGCCGCACCGGCGCGAGCTTCGCCGATTCAGGGAGCACCACCGCGTGACAGCCCATGCAGGTCTGCGTCGGAGGCACCATCGCTTCGTGTGAGCGCTCGACCTGGGAGTGGCAGTAGCGGCAGTCCAGACCAAGCTCTCCGGCGTGCAAACGGTGGCTGTAGTCCACGGGTTGCTTCGGCGTGTACCCAACCTGCAGATTGGGAGGGGTGAAGTAGACCCAGAACAATATGAACACGCCTGCGCCGAGGCCGCCGGCCACCAGGGCCAACGCGAGGGGCAAGTAGTTCAACTCGCGGGGGAAAATCTGCATGCTGCGTTTTCTCTTGAGTCCTCTAAACGACCGGCCGCCATTTAGGCGAAGCTCGAGGGTCGGACAAGTCGGTTCGTCATTTTTCGACGAACAAGATCCAGGCACGGCTTGCGGGAGCTGGGGTACGCTCGACTTCGCCTCTCCCTGAGCGCCCGTTAGGGCCGCTCCCAAACCCGGTCAAGCCCGGAGCGATCCCAAGCGGGGAAGCCTATATCGCCGCCCCCTCAAGAATGGTCAAGCGTCTCGGTCGACCTTCACGCCCAGCGCCAAGCCGTCGGGCGTGGGGATGCAGACAGAGTCAAAGTGGAGCGCCATCTCTTCATGAAACCGGCGCATCGCCTGGGCCTCTTCGCTGTCCTCGAGGAGCCTTCCAAAGAGATATGCGTTGTCGCCGATGAGAAGGCCTCCGGCTCGCAGGTTCTCAGTTGCCCATCGGCCGTATAGGTCATAACGTCCTTTGTCAGCGTCGAGGAATACCGCGCAAAACGGCCCGGAATCACGCAGTTTTGGAAGGGCCTCGGCCGCATCGGCTGCGATGATGGTCACGCGATCTGCCAGGCCCGCCTCTCCGATAACCTCGGCGGCCACCCCCGCGTGCTTCCGGTCGGACTCGATCGTCCACAGATGCCCGTCCGCAGGGAGCGCGCGGGCGATCCAGAGCGCGGAGTACCCGGCCAAGGTGCCGATCTCGACGACCTTGCGCGCCCGAGCAAGCCGAAGGAGCAGCTCCAGGAGCCTGCCCTCGGCTGGCCCAAGCTGAATTTCGGGCATGCCGTGCCGCGCCGGCGCCTCGAATGCCCGGGCAAGCGCTCTGCCCTCTGGGTGGTGCGTCCGCGCCGCAAACTCGAGGATCTGTGCGTCAGCATACCGTTGTCCCGCTCTCGAGCCCTGATCAGCCATCAAATTCTCCAAATTCTGCTCAACTTTGTTTCCCTGATATCGATATTTTCCGTTGCCACCGTTACAATCCAGGTGTGCCACGACCATCGTCACCGCCGCCGGCGCCACCGCCCAATACGCCGCTGGGCGCGTACACCCTGGTCGACCGTATTGCAGTTGGCGGAATGGCGGAAGTGTTTCGTGCGCTCGAGCCGCGCGCAGCGGGTGAACCTCGGGTTGTGGTCTTGAAACGAATGCTGCCGCACATCGCGGACGAAGCCAACGCGCAGCAGATGTTCGCTGAAGAAGCGAGACTTGCGAGTCACGTGACGCATCCAAACGTCGTTCATGTCCTCGGCCACGGGGAGATCGAAGGACAGCCCTATCTCACCCTCGAGTACGTTCCAGGCTGTGACCTCTGGCGGCTCAACCGCCGCCTCACGCGCGACAGCCAGAGGCTCGAGCACGATCTGGTGGTCTACTTGGTGCGTCAGATCTTGAGCGGTCTCGATGCCGTACACAGGGCAACCGATCGCACAGGTGGAACGCTCGGGATCGTGCATCGCGACATCAGCCCTTCCAACGTGCTGATCTCGATTCACGGAGACGTGAAGATAGCAGACTTCGGCATCGCGCGTGCTGACGTCAACGCATTCGAGGTGAGCACCGCGGTGCGCGCCAACGGCAAGCTAGGCTATCTGGCGCCGGAACAGGTCTCGGGTGGTGGTGTCGACCAGCGCGCAGATCTGTTTTCGACGGGTGTCATCGCAGCCGAGCTCTTCATGCGCCGACCTCTGTTTGCCGGTGGCAGTGAGCTTGCCGTGCTGCTCGCAATCCGCGACGCCGAAGTCCATCCGTTCATCGAGTTCCTACCGCAGCTCCCCGAAGGGTTGGGCTCGGTGATTCTCACGGCGCTCGCGGCCAACCCCGCAGAACGCCCCCCCACCGCGCGTGCTTTTTGGGCGGCGCTGGAACCTTGGCAGAGTCGACCCGAAGAAGTGTTGCGTGCAGAGCTCGCAGCACTGGTCGGCTCCATCGCGGCCGAGTCCCGCATTCGAAAGACCTCGGCCGACACGATACCCAAGGTGACGATGCCGCCGACGCCGCTGCTGCTTTCGGACGAGCATCCCAGCACAACGAACGTCACGCCGCTCGAGTACAAGATCCGAAAACCGAACGGCGCGACAGTTGGACCGCTGGCATACGCGAAGGTCGTCGAAGCCGTCGCGACCGGGCAGGTCGATGGTGCCGATCTGATCAGCGTGGCCGGCGGCGATTTCCAGCCGCTTTCTTCGGTCAACGATCTCTACCGTCACGTTCCGGTGTCGCGCATGACGCCGACGACGACCCGTGTTCAGGCCTCGGCCGCTGCGGATCTGAGCATCAACTTCGAGGACGGTGGTTTCGTCAGGGCGCTGGCTCGGACTTTGGTCGCGCGCCGCACGGGCCTTTGGCTCTGCGAGCAAGGAGGCGTCCGCAAAGAAGTCTATACCAAGGACGGTGTTCCGGCATTCGTAACGAGCAACCTCGCCGGCGAGCTTCTCGGCGAGCACCTGGTCAAAGAACGTGTGATCACCCGAAGCGAGCTCGACATGGCCTTGGCGGTCATGCCGCGTTTCGAGGGCAAGCTGGGGGATACGCTGGTTGCGCTCGGGCTCGTCGAGCCCTTGGAGCTCTTCCAGCAAATCACCGAGCAGGTCCGTGAGAAGTTACTCGACCTGTTCACCTGGAGGTCCGGCACCGCGACCTTCTACGACGGCGTCGACCCGCCGAGCAGCGGCTTTCCACTGCGCCTCGACGCCTGGGAGATCCTCGATCGAGGATTGCGACGCCGCATTGCCGCCGGGTTCGAGACCAAGCTGATCCTCGAGCGCGGTCAGGATCTGGTCATTCAGCCAGAACGGATCGACACCGGCGTGGCGACCGCGGCACTCCCCGACGACGTTCGGGCTGCGCTTCGGCTCTGCGAAACGCCGCAGAGCGTCGAGCAGCTTGCGCAATTCGTGACCCAGCAGCAGGGCAATAGCGACCCTCAGCGTGGTTACAGGGTCGCCGCCATCTTGCTGAGCCTCGGCGCTATCCATTGGGCCTGAGCTTGGGCTTCGTCCCTCCTTGACCCTTCGATGGCGTGCTGCTAGCTCTGCGCCCGGCTTTTGCGGCCGATTCCACAGGAGTAGCCATGGCCAACGTACGTGTCCTCGTGTCCGACAAACTCGCCGAGGCGGGCCTCCAGGTTCTGCGGGACGCTCCGGGTGTTGAGCTCGAGTTTCGACCCGGCATGAGTGAAGACGAGCTCTGCGAGGTCATCGGGGAGTACGACGGCCTCATCATCCGTTCGGCCACCCAGGTTACCCCGCGAGTCGTCGAGGCAGCGCACCGCCTGCGCGTCGTCGGTCGTGCCGGTATCGGGGTCGACAATGTGGACATCCCGGCCGCGAGTCGGCGAGGCATCGTGGTGATGAACACCCCGACCGGCAACTCGGTGACGACCGCGGAGCATGCGCTGGCACTCCTCGCCTCGCTCGCGAGAAACATACCGCAAGCGGTCGCTTCGATGCGCAACGGGACATGGGAGAAGAGCAAATTCCAAGGACGCGAAATCGCATTCAAGACGCTAGGCATCATCGGCCTCGGGAACATCGGCCGTATCGTCGCCGACCGCGCCCAGGGTCTCAAGATGAAGGTCATCGGGGTGGACCCGGTGATGAGCAGCGACCGGGCTGCTGAGCTCGGTATCGAGCTCGTCGAGATCGACGAGCTCTTCAAGCGCGCCGACTTCGTGACGATTCACGCCCCGCTCACGCCGGAGACGACCAACATGATCAGCGACGCGGCCTTCGAGAAGATGAAGAGCAGCGCCCTGCTCGTGAACGCAGCGCGGGGCGGAATCGTGGACGAAGAGGCGCTCGCGCGCGCCATCACCGACGGCAAGATCGCTGGCGCCGCGCTCGACGTCTTCAGCAAAGAGCCGATCGATCCCGACAGTCCGCTGCTCGGCCTCGACAATGTTCTGTGTACGCCGCACCTCGGCGCTTCGACCTCCGAAGCCCAGGAGCGCGTTGCCATCGAGATTGCGGAGCAGGCGATTGCCTACCTTCAGTTGGGCATCGTGAAAAACGCCGTCAACGTGCCCGCTCTGCCCCCGGAGATCGCAGAGCGGCTCGGCCCGTACCTAGACGTTGCCAAAGCGCTCGGCAGCCTGGTTGGGCAGCTCGATCCCATCGACGTGCGTGAGCTCCGGGTAACCTGCACCGGCGAAGCAGGTGAGCTCGGCGTGACCCCAATTGCACGCGCAGCCCTGGCGGGCTTCCTCGAGCACCATCTCGAAGAGCCGGTCAATCCGATCAGCGCGCCCTACGAGGCCCAGGCGCGAGGCATTCGGCTCGCGGAGGTGAAAGAGGCAAGCCACCGATATGCCTCCGCGGTACGCGTAACGGTCACCGGCGAAAAGGGGATCCACACGGCCACCGGTACACCGGGGCGCAAGGGCGAGTCTCGCCTCGTCGACCTCGAAGGCTACGAGATCGATGCGGTCATGGAGGGCCCCATCGTCATCATTCGCAACCAAGACCGACCCGGCGTCATCGGATCGGTTGGCACGCTGCTCGGCAACCGCGGCATCAACGTCTCGCGGATGCAGGTAGGGCTCGACGAAGAAGGCGGTCAGGCACTCGCCCTGTGGAACGTCGATTCGCTCGTCGGTAGCGACACCCTCGACGAGCTCCGTGGCATCGAGTACGTGAGCAGTGTGCATACCCTGAGGCTCTGAGATGCCTCCCTCGGCGCGAAAGCGACCAAGCGGGAGCGCGGCGCGGCTCGGCATCCCCAGTGCAGGCCTGTCGATGACTCCTCCCGGCGGAATGCGCGATCTTCTGCCTCCAGCGTCCATGACGCGGACTCTCCTCTGGCAGGGGCTGATGGAGACGTTCGATCTCTACGGCTATCAGCGAGTCACGACGCCACCGGTGGAGTATGCTGAGGTCGTCGAGCGCGGGCTCGGAACCGTCGACCGGCGTGACCTGGTCCGATTCATCGAGCCCGACTCCGGCGAGGTCGCACTGCTGCGTCCGGACATGACTCCTCAGATCGCGCGCATCGTCGCGACGAGGCTCCAAGACCGGCCCGCCCCCTGGCGCCTCTGCTACGAAGGAACGATCGTTCGGCGTCGACGGGGCCGCGCGCGCAAGCAACATCAAGTTCTACAGTGCGGCATCGAGTGCGTTGGGCTCAAAGGCCCTGAAGCAGATGCCGAGGTGATCGAGGTCGCCGTCCGCGCATGCGAGAAGGTGGGGCTCGAGGATTTCCTGGTCGAGCTTGCGCAAGTGAAGATCGGCGCCGAGGTCCTCGAACACGTCCCGTCCAACGCGCGGCTTGCCGTCGTCGAAAGGCTTGCAACCAAGGACGCGACCAGTCTCGAGAAGTTGCTCAAGGGCGCAGGGGTCATCGCCTCGGAACGCAGGCGTCTACTCATGCTCTGCGATCTCTACGGAGACCGTTCGGTGATCGCGGACGCCCGCCAGCGGCTCAAGAATAGCGCCGCCCGACGCGCGCTAGACGAGCTCGAGCGCGTCGTGGAACGGGTCGAGTCCATGGGCCTCGGTGAGCGCGTGGCGATCGATCTCAGCGACCTGCGCCGACACAGCTACTACACTGGCGTGAGCATGACGCTCCTAGCATCGGGCCCCGGTGAGCCGCTCGGCATGGGTGGACGCTATGACGACCTTCTCGGCCGGTACGACGCGCCTGCGCCGGCAACCGGTTTTGCCTTCGAAGTCGACAACGTGCTCTGGGCGCTCGCCGAGGCTGGCGTCTCGCTCGAGGGAAAGCTCCCCCTTCGGGCCGTTGTGGCCGGGAGAAGTGCCGCGGGTCGTCGCAGCGCCGCGGCGCTCTGGCGGAACCATGGCGCAAGAGTCGCCGAGATTCCCGCCAAGACCGCCGACGAAGCCAAGCAGTACGCAAAGGCCTGGGATTACGATCTGTTGATCTGGCAAGAAGGGAACGGTGCGCGTCTCACGCGCTTGCAGGACGGCCGCACGCGGGCGCTCGAGGCTGAGCTCGGCGAAGAGTTGTTGAGCAAGTTGTTCTCTTGGGCACGAGTTGAGGATAAATCATGAGTGCACTGGTGGTGGTAGGGGCCCAGTGGGGCGATGAAGGCAAGGGCAAGGTCGTCGACCTTTACGCGCCATACGCTCAGCTCGTCGTGCGATATGCAGGCGGGGCAAACGCGGGCCACACGCTCGTCGTCCACGGCGAGAAGCTGATTCTTCATCTGATCCCGTCGGGCATTCTTCACGAGCAGACGAAGTGCGTCGTCGGCCAGGGCACCGTCATCGACCCGGCCGTGTTGCTCGAGGAAATCGAAGCCCTGAACGAACGCGGGATCGCAACCGAAGGTCGGCTTCTGGTCAGTCAGCGCGCGCATGTCGTCTTGCCACAGCACAAATTGATCGACGTGCTCCGAGAGAAAAGGTCGAACGAGGCGATCGGAACCACGAAGCGCGGCATCGGCCCCTGCTACGAAGACAAGGTCGGGCGCCGGGGCATTCGCATGGGCGACCTGCTCGACGCGAAGCGAACGCGGAGCAAGCTCGATGCAAACCTCGAGTGCTGGCGCCCCGTGGCCGACGACCTGGGCGGTACCCTTCCGGGCGCCGAGGAGATTGCAGAACAGTACGTCGCGCTCGGAAAGAGGCTTTGGAAGTACATCGGCGACGCCGCGGCCGTCGTTCGCGCTTCGATTCAGGCCGAGGAAAAGATCCTACTCGAAGGCGCGCAGGGCACGATGCTCGACATCGACAACGGGACCTACCCCTTCGTCACGAGCTCGAATGCGGTGGCCGGTGGGGCCTGCGCGGGCGCGGGGATCGGCCCCACCGACATTCGCCAAGCCGTGGGGATCGCAAAAGCGTATACGACACGTGTCGGCGGCGGCCCCTTCCCCACCGAGCTCGCGGGCGAAACCGGACAGCGGCTCCGAGACGCCGGTGCCGAGTACGGCTCGACCACGGGGCGTCCCCGGCGCTGCGGCTGGCTCGATTTGGTCGCGCTCCGCCACGCGGTGGCGGTCAACGGGCTCGGCGAAATCGCGATCACCAAGCTCGACGTCTTGTCGGCCGTCGACGAGCTCAAGATCTGCGTCGCCTACGATCTCGATGGCGAGCGCCTCGACTATCCCCCATACGAGCGCGTCGAAGCGGTCCAGCCGATCTACGAGACCCTAGCGGGCTGGGATGAAGACCTTTCAGGCTGCCGGACCCGGGGCGACCTGCCGGCCAACGCACAGCAGTACCTCGCCCGAATCGAGCAGGAGGTCGGCTGTCGCGTCGGGGTGGTGAGCGTCGGCCCTGATCGCGAGGACACCGCCGACCTCCGCGATCCCTTCGAAAGCTAGCGTTCGACTCGCGCCGTGAAGTCGATTTCGACGCGCGCCCCCTTGGGCAGGGCCGCGACCTGCACGGTCGCCCGTGCGGGTGGCACGAGGCCGTCGAAGAACGCCGCATAAACCTGATTCATCTTCGAGAATTCCTTCATATCCACCAGGTAGACGGTCGCTTTCACCACGTCGCCCCGACTCGCTCCAGCTTCTTGCAGGACGGCATCGAGGTTTTTCAAGACCTGTCTCGTCTCGGCTTCGATATCGCCCTCGCCCCGCATCTGGCCATCGTCTGGGTCGAGCGCGAGCTGTCCCGAACAGTACACCCAGTCGCCCACCAAAACCGCTTGGCAGTACGGTCCGATCGCGGCGGGCGCGCGATCGGTCTCGATTCGTTTGTTGGTCATGATTCCATGCTACTTCATACGGGGATGAAGGTCGCTACGTGGAACGTGAACTCGATTCGGGCACGCCGGCAGCACGTGCTCGACTGGCTCGACGCCTCCCGGCCCGACGTGCTCTGTGTTCAGGAGTTGAAGGTCAGCGACGCTGATTTCCCGTACGACGAAATCCGGGACTGTGGGTACGAAGCCGCCGTGTTCGGCCAAAAGACATACAACGGGGTGGCGATCCTGAGCCGGCAGCCGATGTCGAACATCGTGACGGGCCTCGGCGATGCCGAGGACGATCCCCAAGCCCGCTTGATCAGCGCAGAGCTGGACGGAATGACGGTCCTCAGCGCCTACTTTCCGAACGGCGGCGAGGTCGGTTCCGACAAGTACCAGTACAAGCTTCGCTGGATTGCGCGGCTTCGCGAGGCGCTCGGCAAGCGGTTCGACCCCGAGGTCGATCAGGTCGCACTCTGCGGGGACTTCAACGTGGCCCCCTTTGACGACGACATCGGACGACCCGCCGAGTGGCGCTCCTCAGTGCTTGCTTGCGACGAAGTCCGTGAGGCCTTGACCGAGCTCGCATCCTTCGGACTCTACGATGTCGTCCGCCCCTTTCATCCAGCCGGGAGCGTGTATTCCTGGTGGGACTACCGAGGCGGCGGCTTCCAGCGAGGAAACGGGCTCCGAATAGACCATGTGTACTGCACCTCGAAGCTTGCCGAGCGCACGATCGGCGCGGTGGTCGACCAAGAAGAGCGCGGCCGCAAATCCCCTTCGGACCACGCGCCGGTCCTGGTGGAGTTCGCATGACCTCACTGCTGGTCTTGTCCGCCTGCGCCCTACTCCCCTGGCCGGTCTGTGCGGGCCTTCGAGCCTGGTTCCCGGTCCATCGGTCGGCCCGAGCGGCAATGCGAGAGCGAGCGCTCTTGCGGTATCGGCGCGCCTGCCTCTTCGCGAGCGTGGCGGCGCTTCCGGCGTCAGCTGTCGCCGGGGCGCTCGCCGCTGACCCGGCCCTGTCGACACGCTTGCCGCTGACTGGGACCTGGTTCTTCGCGAGCCTGTGCGTGATGACCGCCTGGGTCGCCATCGCCCTCGCGCAGCGCACCCCCGAGGAATGCGAAGCGATGTCCCACCTCGAAACCGCAGGGCGCGCGGTGCAGATGTCCACCTTACCGATCTTGGCCGCCGGGCTCGCCTTGCTCGCGCGCGTCGCCGTCGAGGCGCTTCCACCGTTTGGGGCCTTGGCCCAGGAGATCACTGCCGCGCTTCTCTCCGTCGCATCGGTCATCGTCGTCAGCCCCTGGTTGGTGATGAAGCTCGGCATCTGGCCCGTGTTCCCCTCGCCGATCGAAATCGAGCACCGCTGCTGGCGCATCGCCCATCTTCCCGCCCCCGCCCCGTTTCTCACGCACGCGGCCGCGCTCCCCTGGCTCCGAACCGCCCTCGTGAGCGACGGTCTCTTCAATCGGGCGCCCGAACGACACTGGCAAACGCTGGTCCGGTACGAGGCCGGGGGCGTTGGGAGCGCAGGCTCCGGGAGCGTGCTGCGCTGGGCCATCGCCATTTCATTGTCGGTCATTCTATTCGTCCTTGCGGGCATGGTCGGCGAAGAGCAGCCACCCAAACTCGTCGCGGCAATTGCCCTGGCCGTCTTTTTCACGGCGACCGCGAGCTGGTTCGCCAATCGGCGCCCTTCCTCGAAGCTCGCCCTCGATCCGGAAGGCCCTTCGATGGAGGAGCTCGCCCAGTCGCTTCGAAGTCTCCCTCCCTACCTCGGCCAAGCGCTGCCACGCACCTCTCACCAACCCTTGGGGCGAGAGCTCTACGATCGCTTGTACGCGCTCGGCCACGACCCCGGACGAAGATCACCGAGATGAGCATCTGGAACCGAGCGGCGCTCAGCGTTTCTTTCTTCCTCTTCGTCTCGCTCGGCTGCGGAGGCGCGAAAGAACCACTGGAAACGACTCCTCCGGTCGGGCAGGTTCCCACCGGCAAGCTCCCCGAAGGTACTCGGCCGACCAGCTATCGCCTGAGTCTCACGATCATTCCGGAGCACGACAGGTTCTCCGGAACGGCCGTCATCGGCATCGAGCTCGACCAACCCTCGGCCACAATCTGGATGCACGGTCAGGGTCTGGACGTCACCGCGATCCATGCCACGCACGCGACCAGCAGCGTCCCCGCGACCTGGACCCAAGAGACATCGGACGGCGTGGTTCGCATCGGGTTGCAAGAGCCCTTGCCCGCTGGGCGGAGCAGCCTGCACATCGCCTACACGGCCGGCTTCGACACCCCGCTCCAAGGGCTCTATCGCGTCGAGTCCGGCGGGGAGATCTATGCCTTCACGCAGTTCGAGTCGATCAGCGCGCGCCTCGCCTTTCCATGCTTCGACGAGCCGCGTTTCAAGACCCCCTTCGACGTGACGCTCACCATTCCGCAGGGCGAGTTCGCCGCGGCAAATACGCCGGTGGACCGAACGATCGAGCTTCCTGATGGCCTTCAACGCATCAGCTTCATGCCAACCCCTCCGCTCCCCAGCTATCTCGTCGCCTGGGCCGTAGGTCCTCTCGATGTCGTTCAAGGTCCGACCATTGAGCCAAGCGAACGACGCCCGTTCCCGATTCCGCTCCGCGGTCTCGCTGCCAAGGGCCAAGGCGAGAAACTGCGATTTGCGCTAGAACGAACCGGAGAGTTCGTCCTGGCGCTCGAAGACTACTTCGACATCCCCTACCCGTACCGAAAGCTCGATCTGGCAGCCGTCCCCGATTTCGCGGCAGGCGCCATGGAAAACGTCGGTTTGATCACCTTTCGCGAATGGCTCCTCTTGCTCGATGAGAAGCGCGCAACCGAATACCAGCGACGCGCCTTTGCCTATGTCTTGGCGCACGAGCTCGCCCATCAGTGGTTTGGGAACCTCGTCACGATGCCATGGTGGGACGACATCTGGTTAAACGAGGCGTTCGCTACCTGGATGGGTAACAAAGTCGTGCAGCAACTGCACCCCGAGTATCGCGTCGAGCTCGTCGAGGCGGCCTCGGCACAACGCGCGATGCGGGTTGACAGCCTCAGCAGCGCACGCAGCATCGCCCAGCCCATCGAGAGCAACCATGACATCAAGAACGCCTTCGACACCATCACCTACGAAAAAGGCGGAGCCGTTCTCGGAATGTTCGAGCGCTGGATGGGCCCTGACACCTTTCGGGAGGCGATTCGCCTCTACATGCGGCGACACCGGGGCGGCACCGCGACCTCCGCGGATCTGCTGGCGGCCCTCGATGAAGTCGGCAGTGCGGAGGTCTCGCCTGCATTTCGCACGTTCCTGACGCAACCCGGCGTTCCTCTGGTAACGGGGACGGCAGCGGGCTCATGCGAAGGCGGCACGCGCACGCTGAAGCTGGCGCAAGAGCGCTTCCTCCCGATCGGCTCGAGCGGCGACCCGGACCGAATCTGGCGGATCCCCCTTTGCGTCCGTCACAGCGCAGGGACGAGTTGTAGCTCACTCATCGAAGCACAGGGCGAAATCGAGCTCCCAGGCTGCCCAACCTGGTGGATGCCGAATGCCAGGGCCGCGGGCTACTTCCGCTTCTCGATGTCCGCCGGCGAGTGGAAGGAGCTCCGAACGAAGGGCTTCGAAGAGCTCTCGGATCGGGGACAGATGGCGGTCGCCGACAGTGTGGAGGCCGCGTTCGAGCGGGGCACCATGGGCGTGGAGGACATGCTTCCTTGGTTCTCCATCCTGGTCTCGAGCCCCCTTCGACAGCTCGCGGTCGCTCCGATGAGGCCGCTTCGATTCATGATCGACGATGCTGCGCCCGCGGAGCTTCGCGCAAAGGTGACAACCTACGCGAGCAGGCTCTACCGCACGCGCTACCGGCGGCTCGGATGGCGGTCGAGGCCCAGTGATTCGAGTGACACGAAGATTCTTCGCGAGGCCGTCGTTCGATTCATGGTGATGGACGTGAGGGACGGAAACGCCCGTCAGCAGGCTGCGCGCCTCGGCCGAAGCTACATCGGCTACCGGTCCAAGGCGAAGCCAGACGTCGTCGACCCTCAGCTCATCGGACTCGTGCTCGCAACCGCAGTCCAAGTCGACGGCTCGGCGTTCTTTGAGCATTTGCTCGGGCTTCTCGAGTCGAGCAGCGACGCCACCACGCGCATTCGCCTCCTCGCTGCCCTTGGACAGGCCGAGACGCCTGAGCTGTCCGAACGCGCGCTTGATCTGGTGCTCGATCCTCGTGTTCGTGTCAACGAAATCGGCAGCGTGCTGGGCGAGCAATTCCAGAACCCACGAACCCGAGAACGCGCGTGGCAGTGGCTCACTGATAACTTCGATGCCTTCGCCGCCCGTTTCGGTAGGACACAGGTCGGCGGCTCACCTTTGAATGCCGCGTCGTTTTGCACCGACGAGGCGGCAGCCGCGGTGCAGCGCTTCTTCGATCCAAGAGTCGCCGACCTCTCGGGTGGCCCGCGGAACCTCGCCTTCACGGTCGAGGCGATTTCACTCTGCGCCGAACGAGCGCGCGTGCATCGACCAGGCATCGAGCATGCCTTTGGCTCACGCTGAGTTTCGGCCTAGGCGCCTGTGAACGCCGGTGCCCGTTTCTCGAGAAACGCGGCCATGCCCTCGCGTTGATCGTGGGTGCCAAAGGCTTCACCAAAGGCCTCTTGTTCGAGTCGATTCGCCTCCGGCAACGGCAGGTCCGCGCCGTCCCGAATCAACCGCTTCGCAGCGGCGACCGCCAACGGCCCCTTGCTCGCGATCTCGGCAGCCGTCTTGTGCGCGGCTGTGAGCAACTCGTGCGGCTCGAATACCGCGTTGGCCAGGCCGATGCGAAGCGCCTCTTCCGCGTTGAGCATCTGCCCGGTGTAGATGAGCTCACGGGCAAGCGCGGAACCGACCCGTCGTGGCAGACGCTGTGTGCCGCCAAAGCCGGGGATGATCCCGAGATTCACCTCCGGCTGACCGAACTTGGCCCTAGTCGAGGCGTAGACGAAGTCACAGGCAAGCGCGAGCTCGCAACCGCCGCCGAGAGCGAAGCCGTTGACCGCCGCAATGACCGGACAGCGAAGATTCTCGATCGCCGTGAACACATCGTGCCCGAGCGCGCCAAAAGCGCGCCCCTGAGCCTCGCTCATGCCCTTCATGGCGGCAATGTCCGCGCCCGCAACGAACGCCTTCCCTGTCCCCGTGATCACCGCGGCCCAGACGTCTTCGTTGCCAGCTATCGTTTCGATGGCGGCGCCTAAATCGGCGAGCACCTCCTCACTGAGTGCATTGAGCTTGTCGGGACGGTCGATCGTCAAGGTGCTGACGTGGCCATCGTGCGTCACTTCCACAAACGAGGTCATGGGTGGACTTTAGCCCAAGCCGTCTTGTCCGCCATGACAGGACGCAATTGTAGGCTTCCGCACGTTTGGGCTCCGGAGCGCCCAGCCTCTATCGTGTTGGATGGGGGATGACGACAATTCCTGCGCCAGCGTTGGACCTGGCGTCCGTTCGACGGCGCGCTCTATGCGGCCCGCTCTCATGGCTGGGCATGGAATCAAGCGGCGGAAGACCCAGACGCGCGCGGCCCGAAGCATCGGCTACCGTCTCGCACGCGGCGACCTCAGCCAAGCCGAGGCGGACTGGTTCCGCCCTCGCCCGGTCCGTTGGTATCTGCGCGAGAGCAGCGCGGCGTTGAGCCGTCTACCGGGGAGCCTCGTCAGGTGCGTCCACGGGGGGCTTCGCCGACTCGCCAGCGTGCCTTGGCGGACCCTTCCGTCTCGCGTTGGACGCTTCTTCTTGTCGCAACGATACAGAGCCGAGCTCGCGCGCGAGTTCACCGAGCAGCGCATCGCCGCCTGGCTCGACCGGCGACAGATGTCCGAGAACGATGCCGAGCTCCTACGAGGTCACCTCGAACAGGAAGACTCGGCGACGTTTGCCACCGATTTTGGTGTTCACCTCGCCATCAAGCCTTTCGTGAAGACGCTCGAGTACTGGTTTCTTCCGCTCCTGTGCGCATTCGGCCTCCTCAGCGAAGGCTCGTTGGCGCTCGGCATGGTGGCCGCCGGACCCGCGGCCCGTTCGCTCTACACCAGCTGTCGCATCGTCCAAAATTCGATCCGCGGCAAGGAACGCCCCTCGACCGCGTTGCTCGTGGGACTTGTTCCGGTTCTAGGCACCTTCGCCTTCCCGATTCAGTTCATTCGCTCCTTGCACAGCAGAGAAGAGCTCCTCGCACGCTTCCTTCTGTACGACGGCTTCGCGCGCATCGGTGCGGCCGTTCCGATCTGGGGCGGGACGGACACCCTCACCGAGCATCGAGCCAAACGACTTGCCGACTTCATCGTGGGAGAGCGCTAACCGACTAGGATTCCGGCTCGCTCATCGCGGCGCGCACCAGAGCTTCTGCGCTCGAGTAGGGATCGGTCCGGCCATCGACGATGTCCTGCAACTTCTCGCTAACCTGCTCGGCAAAGCGTGCATCCACCTCGTCGATCAATGCCTGGTACAAAATTCCCCGGAACTCGGCGACTTGCCGTTTGGCCCGAAGCGCCTTTCCGGCCTCGGTCGTCGTGAGAAACTCCCGGTGCTTCGAAAACGCATCGACCAAGTCGCCTAGCCCCTCTCGACGATGGGCGATGGTCTTGAGAATCGGTGGCAGCCACTCGCCGCCCTCGGCTTCCGGACCTTTTCGCAGCGTAGATACGGCGGTGTGCCCTTGCATCTTGGCGACACCGGTCGGCGCGCGCCGAAGCGAGAGCATCTGCTCAAGGTCTTGCACGGTGGCGTCGGCACCGACGCGATCGGACTTGTTCACGGCGAAGACGTCGGCCACCTCGAGGATACCAGCCTTGATCGCCTGAATATCGTCTCCGAGCCCGGGCGCCATCACCACGAGTGTGGTGTCCGCGAGCTGCGTCACCTCGAGCTCGTCCTGCCCGACACCAACGGTCTCCAGGATCACCACATCGAAGCTAGAGGCACGCAAGACGTGAAGCACGTCACCGGTCGAGCGAGAAAGCCCGCCGAGGTGACCGCGAGTTGCGATCGAACGAATGAACACCCCTTCGTCGGTGAAGTGCTGTTGCATTCGGATCCGATCGCCGAGGATCGCACCGCCCGAATAGGGGCTCGTCGGGTCGATGGCGAGAACGGCGACGCGTTTGCCCTGGTCGCGATAGAGTCGAATCAGGCCGTCGACCAAGGTGCTCTTGCCAGCGCCCGGCGTGCCCGTCACGCCGATCACGTAGGCACGCTCTTCGTGCGTGAAGATTCGCTTCAGCAATTCGAAGGCGCGAGGATCCCGCTCGTCGATCAGCCGGCAGGCCCGCCCGAGGGCTCGCATCTCTCCGGTCTGGATTCCCTGGACCAACGTCGTCAGGTCAGACACGCGCTTCTCCTTCGATTGCCTCGCAAGCGGCCGGCCCGACCGCCTTCAACGAGCCATGATTTGTGGGTGGGCGATGCTGGATTTGAACCAGCGACTTGTTCCGTGTGAAGAAACCACTCTACCCCTGAGTTAATCGCCCAATTCGAAACGGCGCGGAGCCTAAACGACGATAAGCCAAGCGACAAGTCGACCAGGCATACAAGCGGAGAACCCCTCGCGACGGGCGTGCTCGCGATCGGAGGATACGGGGGCGCGTTCCGCCGAGCGGCGCCATCAAGACAAGTCCCCCGCGCCACTAGCAAGATAGCAGTCCCCGCGAGCCCGAAGGCAAAGCCCGGCGCCAAAACCGCCGCCAAGGCAGAGCGAAGCGAATGCCGCGGCAGGGAGGACTACGGGCGGGGGTGGGCGCGCGGTGTAACTAAACCAAACCATGCAACCAGCCGCCCCACCGCCCGCCAACATCCGCGGAAGCGCGAGCCGTTCGGTGGAAGCCCGTGACGTCTTTTTCCGCGCCCCGGGATTAGTCTGAGCCGCCGCCGAGCTTGGCTTTGAGCAAGTCGCCAAAGGTACCCAGCCCCTGCTGCGCCGACTCCTTGCGGTACTCTCGGACGGCCTTGCGCTCGTCATCGAGGAGTCGGGCGCGAACCGAGCAGCGTAGGGAGCCGTCGCGCTCGACGCCGATGACTTTCACCTCGATGACGTCGCCCTGAGACACGCCCTTTCTCTTGTCGTCGTGCGCGTCTTGAAGCTCACGACTGCGAATGAAGCCGCGGCCGCGCTTTCCTAGCATGCCTTCGACCTGGACCTGGACACCGCTGTGGTCGACCCGTTTGACGAGTACCGGAACGATCGAGCCGGGCTTGAGCGAGCGTGGAGCCTTACCGACTTCAATTTCTCCCGCTTCGATCGCAGCAGCGTCTGCATCCGACAGCTTCGAGAGCGAAATGCGCCTTTGCTGACGATCAACTCGCTCGACGACGACGTGAATTTCGTCGCCTTCGGTGACCGCCTGCTTGGCGTGCGTGAGCTCTCTGCTCCCGCCCAGCTCCGAGATGTGGAGCAGCCCTTCGATGTTCTCTTGGAGCTGGACGAAAGCGCCAAACTCCGTCGTCCGGACGACCTTCCCTTTGATCGGCATTCCGGGCCGGATCGTGTCGCCGGCGGCCTCCAAGGGGTCCGGTTGACAGGCGCGCATCGAGAGCGACACGCGACCGAAGCGGTCTTTGCGAGATGCCTGCTGAACTTTCAGAACCTCGACTTCGACCTCATCACCGACCTTCGCGGCGTCTTGCGGTCGAACGCCGCGGCCCCAGGAGACCTCGCTCATGTGAACAAGGCCGTCGAGGCCATCGCCGAGGTCGACGAGCACGCCGTAGTCGCGCACCTCGAGCACCTTGCCCTGGAGCCTGGTTCCGACCTCGAGCTCGGCCATCCGTTCGCGGGCCTTCTTTCTAGCTTCCTTCTCGAGGATGCTCCGTCGGCTGACGATGATGCTCTTTTTGCTGCCCTTGTCCTGCGGCAACGAGAACTCGCAGCGCTGCCCGACGAACGCGTTGGGATCCTCGATGGGCGTGAGCGACATGGCGCTCGCCGGGCAGAACGCCCGAACGCCGCCGACGAGCACGTCGAAGCCGCCGCGATTGTAGCCGTAGACGACGCCCTGCACACGATGGTGCAAATCTCGGGCGGCGCGCAGCGCTTTGCGAACCGCGGCCTTGTCGATGACTCGGTTCACGAGCACGATGTGTCCGCTCTCGGCAACCCCATTGATGCGCCCTCGGAAAATCGCGCCCAGCTCCGGAGTCTCGAGCTCGGGCAAGGGATCGAGGAGGCTGAGATCGGCGTCCGCGGGATCCTCGGCAGGCTCCGCAGGCTCGGTCAGAGCCACGGCGTCTGCCTCTGAACTGGTCCCGGGCTCGCTCACAGACTCGGCCTCCGCCACGGACTCGTCGACCGCTACGGTCCCCGCAACGGTTCCAAGTGCCGTCGTCGGCAACGGCGGGGCCGCCGGCACGTCGACCATGCTGGTTGGATCGAAGGCCTGAGCGGCTACGACGGTGTCCGCTTCCGCCAGTTCGTCGATGTCCGTCACGCCGGTCGCCGAGAACTGCCAATCCAAGGTGTCGCGCTCCACGGCGAGGGCTACTTCGGCTATCGGTGCCACGACGGCGGGTGCCGCCACCGCGGCTGCGTCGGCGGCGGCCGCCTCGACGACCGGAGACTCCGCTGGAGGCGCGTCGGGGACCGCTTCGGCTTCCTGCTCGGGCACGTCCGCGCCATGCGCGATGACGGGAATCTCGCGGGGCTCATCAACGTCCGCGATCGCGGTCGCCTTTCCGAACACGTCGATGATGACCGTTCCGCGCTCCACGCGCTCCACGCGTCCCGCAATTTCCTCCCCGGGCGCAAACGCGTGCTTTCGAGGCCCGCCTCCGGAGAACAGATGAATGAACGGTGCGTGGTGGTGCCCGGACTTCCCATCCTGCGGCGCCTCACTCGCGCCTGACTGTGCACCCTTCTTCTTGCGACGGCGACGACGCTTCTTCCTGTCCGAGCCCGCGGCGCCCACCTCCCCCGAAGACGTCTCCTCTCCATCGGGCGCGGCCTCCCCACTCACCGTGTCGCCCTGCGCCTCTGCCGCGGCCATCTCACCAGAGATCGTATCCGCCTCCGCGGGCGTCACGTGCCCAGGCACGCTCCCGGGCCCGGCGTCCGCCACGGACTCGATCACCTGCAGATCCACGGACTGACTCGCCGCGACGTCCTCGGCCACGGTCTCGGTGCCTGTCTCACGGGGGCCTTGCGATTCCACAGGCGCCACCTCTCCCGTTGAGGTCTCACTTGTTTTGGAATCGTTATCAGTCATGCGCAATCCTCGCGCGCGAAAGACGCTCGACGCAGGTGCGGAACGTCCGAGTTAAAAAGGGATGGTAGATTAGGCAGTGGCCGATTCGCCGTCAAGCGACCTGTTGTTGCCGCTGGCGCCCGGGCCATCTAACCTCGGCATGGGTATGCCTGAGGAAAGCAGCGAGCGTCGGGAATCGGGTCGGGCTCCGCTCGAATTGCCCGTGGAATACGAGCGCCTCAACACCCTCCTGTCCGACTACACCCACAACATCAGCCAAGGTGGGACCTTCATCCGAACCGACCGTCCCCTGCAGGTCGGAACGGCGATCTGCTTCACGATTCGGGCGCCACAGCTCGAACCCCCGATCCTGCTCCGGGGCGTCGTCCGATGGGTCGTGGATGCCAAGCAGGCCGGTAGCGACCGCCCTGCGGGGATGGGAATCGCTTTCGTGTATGATTCGCCCCAGGAAAAGGAGGCAGTGGAGCTGCGCCTGGACGGGCTCATGGCCGACGCGCTCGGAGCCGCCACCTTCGAGAAGCTCATGGGCAGGCCCGCTCCCTCGCTCCGCCCAGAGGACGGTCCCTGATGACCTCCAGAGTCCAGATCCTTCAGGGCGATCTCACTCGAGAAGCGGTCGATGCGATCGTCAACGCCGCCAATCAGAAGTTGCTCGGTGGCGGTGGCGTCGATGGCGCGATTCATCGAGCCGCAGGCCCCGCGCTCCGCGAAGCGTGCCGCGCCATTCCCGAAGTCCAGCCAGGTGTCCGCTGTCCCGCGGGCGAAGCGAGGATCACTGCCGGATTCGAGCTTCCGGCGCGCCATGTCATTCACACGGTGGGTCCTGTGTACGCTGGACGACCTCGCGATGCCGAGCTCTTGGCGGCCGCGTTCCGCTCGTCGCTCGGCTTGGCCGTCGCGCATGGGCTCCGAACGATTGCCTTTCCCGCCATCTCCTGCGGTGTCTACGGTTACCCCGTCGGAGACGCCGCGGCGATCGCGGCCGAGGTCGTAGGAGAGCGAGCCTGGGGCCTCGAGCGAATCCGTTTCGTGCTCTTCTCGGATGAGGTCTTCCGCGCCTGGACCCGCGCGTTCGGCTGAGCGCTAGAAATCGACGACGGCAAGTCGTTGACGCTCCTTGTCCTCCGCCCGGTCCCAGCTGTTCTCGAGCTTGAGGACGCCGCGTGGACACATGTGCGCGCACATTCCGCAGCCCACACAAGATGCACGAGTGAAGCTCTGGTCGGCCTGCGCATAGGAGCGAACATCGATACCCATCTCGCAATAGGTGCTGCAGTTGCCGCAGGAGATGCACATCCCCGGCTTTACCTTGATTCGATACCGTCCCACTTTCTGAACCCAGCCGAGAATGGCAGCCATCGGGCAGAAGTTACGGCACCAGACTCGCGGACCAAAAAGCGGATAGAGGCCAGTCCCGATCACGCCGGCCAAGATCGAGCCGACCGCGAATCCGTAGAAGCTCTTGATCGACCAATCCCTCCAGTCGTTCCCCGAAACGATCCGATGAAACGTCGGGTGCTCGCTGCCGATCAGCCAGTCCAGGCCGATCAGCAAGGTCGTCGCGATCGCAAGGAGCAACACCAGGTGAATGCTCAGGTGCTCGAAGCGCCAGGACTTGGTCGATTTGCTCGTCAAATGTCTCCATGGGTCACCAAACGTATTGGCGAGGCCCCCACAACCGCAGACCCAGGAGCAGTACCAACGTTTGCCGTAAAGCACGGCCAAGACCGGCGCGGCGATGAGGGAGCCCACGACGGTGTAAAGAGAGAAATACAAAGGAAGATCGGCGAGCGTTTGCGGATACAGGTAGTCGTACTTGAGCGGCCAGAAGTACGACAAATAGACTTCCTCGCCGCCAAAGAGGGGCATGATGAACGGAAGCGTGAACCCCAGCGCAACTTGAATCGCGACGTTCACCGTGATTCGAAATCGGTTGTAGCGGCTGTTGCCGTGGCGCCGAAGGTAGTAGATGGCGCCCGCGATCATCGCGACCGCATAGAGGAAGCCGTAGAGGTACCAGCGATTGCGCAAGCCGAGCGCTTCGGACAACGCAGTCAACGGAGCGACGCCGAGCTTCTCTTCGACCTTGTGCTCCCAGTACAAAACGACGTAAAACGCGACCAGCAGCAGGGAGACTACGAGCCCGACGACGTTCCGATTGCGCCAGCCCTCGCGATAGGTCGTCAGGAGTCCGTTTTGCCCTTGCTGGTCCATGTCATGCTCCCCGAATGCGCAGCGGCGGCACGAGCTCCGTATCGAACGCGGCTTCGGTAAGGTGACCAAGCACCCAGTCGAGGCTTCGCTTCTCTTCAATCCATCGAATGAGCACGCTGTGATCCCAGCGCCGACCCAACATGTTGAACCCGACGACACGGTCGTTCTGCGTGACGACCCGGGTGGTGCTGCGCACCTTGCCGTCTTCCTCGAAAAACCAGTTCTTCTCGTCATCGAGATTCCAGTTCACCAGGCCCGCGGTCGTGTACTCGATGTCCATCAGCTTGGCGGAGTTGTACCAGGCTCCCCGCTCGTAGCGCAGCGAGTCACCCAAGAGCCGTCGCCCCGCCACACGGCCTTGATCGCGCGCGGTGTACCAGAGCTGCTCGGGCCGGCGGGTGCCGTCGAACCAGCGTACCGACGCGCAGTCGCCGGCGGCGAACACGTCCACTGCGCTCGTCTGTAAACCTTCGTCGACCACGATGCCGCCGTGCTCGTCGAGCTCGATCGCCGAGTTGGCCAACCAGGACGTGTTCGGGACGACTCCAATCGCGATCACGGCGCAGTCGGCTTCGTATCGCCCCTCGTTGGTGCGCACTGCCGCGACGTTGCCGTCGGCTTGGACCTCGAGCGCTTCCACCTCGTGCTCGAGGTGCACCTCGATCCCGTGCTGCCTCATGCGGTCGGCGATCCATGCCGCTTCGCGAGGCTCCAACGCGATCGGCCAGAACCACTCCTCGCGGATGAAGAACCGGGGCCGAAGGCCGGCAGTCAGGGCGACCTCCACCGCCTCGATTCCGATGAGCCCCCCGCCGATGACCGCTGGCCGTTGGGCGGGCCGGCCGCGACGCTCCGCTGCGACCTCACGAAACCGATAAGGCGAATCGTTCGCCGTCGCGGCCAGATGCTCTTCGGGCCTCGGGGGCCCGCCGCCATGAGAGGTCCCGCCGTGGACCTCGCGCTCATACCAGGCGAGGTCCTGCAAGGTGACGAAATGGCCCACACCGGCTGCGTCACTTCCAGGCCAGGGCCCAGGGCGCGGAGCGGAGCCCGAACAGATCAGCAAACGGTCGTAGGGGACTGGCTCGTGATTCCCAGCCAAGGAGACGAGCCGTTTGACTGTATCGATTCCAATCACCCGCGCTCGGACCCTTCGAAACCCAAGTCTCTCGTACGCATCTCGCTCCAAGGGCTCGATGTCCCGATGACTCATCTGGCCGCTGAACACCCACATCAACGCCGTGCGCGAAAAGAAGTGGTCGCTCTCCTCGGAAACCAGGCAGAGCTCCCAGCTCGGCTCCCTGGCGCGGACCGCCAGGGCCGCCTCCATGCCCGCGACGCCGTTGCCGATGATGACGATCCGCATGACCCGCGGAGGATACGACACCTTCGCCCCGGAGTTACAGCATGGTCGAACTTTCCATCTCGGCACTTGAAGTGTGGCTAAACTGTATTTCCGCACCTATACTGCAAGTCATGCAAGAAACTGCAACCAATGCCTTCGTGGCAGGTGTGCTGGTGGGGAAGCCCATCTTCCGCGCGCCTGGTATCGTCGTGCATAGCGGTCTGGATCGCGAGGACCGGGAGGTCTCGGTCATCGTCCTGCAAGCGGTCACCACCGACGGGCAGAAGCTCAATTTCCAAAACATCCCGCGCTACGCCGACGCGTCCGGAATCGAAATCGTCAAGCAAGACGCCTACGTGATTCTCGCGACACCGGCGCCCAAGGGTATCTTCCGCGATTTGCCGTGGAGCTCGTGGCGTCTCGATGAGCGGCTACGGCATTTCACTGCGGTCGCAGGCATCGTCGCGCGCTTCCATGCGACCGACGTTCCGGTGGGCACGATTTCGCCGAAGTACATCCCGGTCGACGACCAGCTCAAGCCGTTCTTCTTGGGCCCCCGGATCGCTCCCCGAAGCGGTCCGTACGTACCGCCTGAAACCGCGAGTCAGCGACTCATCGACACGCGCTCGGACATCTACTCACTTGGACGCCTCCTCTACTTCGTGGTCGCCGGCGGGGATCCACCGCGGGAAGCACGCGACATTCCAAAGCTCGAAGAGCTCGGGAGTTATCCTGCCGGCATCGTCCGCATCGTCCGCAAGGCGACCTGCCACGATCCCTCGAGTCGATACCAGTTCATCGACGAGCTGCTATTCGATCTGAGTCAGTACCGTGAGCACCTCAAGGTCGGTATGGAGCATCCGGACGTCGTGGATCGGAACACGGGCCTGCTAAGCGTTGTTCCCGATGCGCCAACGGAACCGGAACGCATGGCCGCGCCCGAAACCGTCGTCCCGAAAACTCCGGCGCCAAAGCCCACCTTCGTCGTGGATCCAATGCGCGCGAAACGCTTGTCTCGTGGGATTGGTGTCGCGGTCGCGCTGGCTGGCCTCTTCTTTCTCGCCAGCGAGCATCTCGGCAACTCAGGAGGGCTTCGGGCGCTCAGCCGGGAGGACGTAAGCGACCTCTCGAGCTTCATCACCGAAGCCTCGGTTTCGGAGTCCAAGCCGCCGGTACTATTCGCTCAGGTGGAGGAGTCCTGGGAGCTCCTGTCGGAAGAGCGCCGTCGCGAAGAAGTGGAGACTTTGTTCTCGGCGGCGGAGAAGCGCTGGGGAGCCCGCGACGGCTTCCTTCATCGGGGGGACGCTGTCGTCGCGCAGCACTGGGAAGACAAGACCATCGTTTACGGAGGGCTCCACGGGGAGGAGCGAAAATGAGCGGAAAGCAAGCAACACAAGTGCGGGCGCGGCGAAGCGGCTATACCTTGCTCGACGTGATGATCGTGACCGTGATCATCTCGGTCCTGGCATCCGTTGGCCTCAATCGGTATCAGCAGTACGTGGCCCGCGCGAAGCGTCCCGAAGCGGTGATGACGTTTCGAGCGCTCGCGGCGGCTCAGCGCGAGCACTTGCTGACGCGAGGCAAGTATGCCGGCACCTTCGATGCACTTGGCTTTCGGGTCGAAGGTGGCCAGCGCATCTCTGCAACCGAGATCCAAGGACGTCGGTACAACTTCCGACTCATCCAGGACGACGGTCCGCGCTCCTGGTACTGCATCGCATCCGGCAACATCGATGGCGACGCCTTCAAGGACATCATTGGAGCCAGTAGCCCGCGATAAAACGAAGAATCAGTAACATACCCCACTTGAGGACTGTAATTTTTTTCTTATACTGGAATTCGAAAGAGGTGCCAAAGATGAAAATCTCGCGTTTGACAATCGGTCTTGGACTCGCAGCGGTGGTGAGCTTTTTGGGGCTCATCGAGGCCAACGCGAGCCCATTTTCTATGTTCTTACTCGCCGACGATCTCGGAAACCGCGTCCATTCGGCAGCCCCAGAGGCGAGCGAATGGGAGAACGACGGTGGCGGGGACTCCAAAGGGGACTCCGGTGGCGGGGACTCCAAAGGGGACTCCGGTGGGGGAGACTCCAATGACGACTCCGGAGGCGGGGACGCCGCTGGGGACTCCGGTGGAGGGGCCTCTGCTGGCGGCGGGGACTCCGGTGGCGACTCGGGCAAGAGCAACAATGGCCACGGCAACAACGAGGATGGTGTTGACTCTAGCAACCCAGGCCAGGGCAAGGGTGGCCCGAACGGCGAAGCCGACGCGTCCTGCCCAGAAGGCGGCACGTGTATCGACGACGAGGCGAGCAACAGCACGGACAACGGAAAGAAGAAGAAGAAGTAGTAGTAGTCCGGTCGACTGTTGCATAGGCAAAAAGGGCGTCCTTCGGGGCGCCCTTTTCATTTAACCCAGGGACGAGGGACCGAGTCGACCGCATGATCAGAAGGGTTTGCGCGCGGCGACCGGACGGGCCTTTGGCAAGCACCTTGACGCAGCTAGGGTTCGGCGCTTCCCTCCACTCATGTCTTTCCCGAAACCGCTGCGTGCGGTCATCACTGGTGCCGGAAGTGGCCTCGGCCGCGCATTGGCGCTCGACCTCGCCGGCCGGGGCGCCTCTCTGATGATCTCCGACATCGTCGAGTCTTCGGCACAAGAGACCGCCGCGCTCGTGCGGGGCCAAGGGGCGCAGGCCGAAGCGATTCGATGCGACGTCACCGATCGGGACTCGGTGTTCTCCCTCGTCGAGGAGACCGAGATGCGGCTCGGCGGAATCGACCTGATCGCCAACAACGCCGGGGTTGCGGTCGGCGGACCCTTCGACGAGATCTCGATCGAGGACTGGCGCTGGGCGGTCGACATCAATCTTTGGGGCGTGATCTATGGTTGCCAGGCCGCGATTCCCAAGATGCGCGCGCAGGGGCACGGATACGTGGTCAACATCGCCTCCGCAGCAGGCCTTTTGGCCCCGCCCAGCATGTCCGCTTACAACGTGACGAAGGCGGGCGTCGTTTCGCTCAGCGAAACCCTGTACGCGGAGTACAAGACTCGAGGTATCCGCGTCGCGGTCGTATGCCCAACGTTCTTCCGAACGAACATCATCGGCGCGATACGGGGGGCCACCACGAAGAAAGAAGATGCGCAGGTGATCCGCTGGATGGAGCGCTCCAAAGTGCAAGCGCCGGGCGTCGCAAAGGCAGCCATCGATTCGGTGCGCGATGGGAAGCTCTACGTGCAGCCGATGCGTGAAGGCCGGATGGCCTGGCGCCTCAAGCGAACGGCCCCGCAGCGCTTCTATGACTCGCTGAGTCAGGCTCACAAGCAGTTCCTTCAAAACCGCAAGAAGCGCTGAGTTGGCGGCGGCAGACCCTCACTGCTATCCAGGGCCGACGCTCATGCGACCAACCCTGGCCTCGATTCCAGCTCTCGCGTTGCTTGCCCTCGCGCTATCCCCGGCGACGGTAGCCGGGCAAGACGAAAATCAGGACGCCAACGCGGACGTCCCAGCCGGCGCCGACGTGATCACGCAAGAGCCCGATCTCTTCGACCGCGACGCCCTTGCATACAACGCAGAGCTTCTAGACGAGCTGCTGGCGCGATCGACCGAGCAGACGGCCCGCGAACAGAAGTTTGCCGGCGCGGCGGGAATCACCGGAGGCATGATCATGCTGGGCCTCAGCGCGTGGCGCCTCATCGAAGACGAGCCCCCGAGCCAGCACTCTCGCGGCCTGGGCGTCATGTTCATGACCCTCGGCATGGCCAATCTGACCACCGGCATCTACGCCCTCACCCGTATCCCCCATGAAAAGCGCCGACTCGAACGTTGGGAGGAGGCGCGCAAAGAGGGCATCACCGCGGTCGAGCTCGCCCATTTCGAAGGCGAGCTCCAGGCCGCACGCGAGCTTCGTGAAGGAGAGCGGCTCTTGGTTCGTTGGGGCGGTTTGACCAATGCGCTTGCCGGCGTTTTGGTGATCGCGTTTACGCCGATTCCCGACTCCGGGGCCAGAGCCGATCGGGCGGCGGGCTACGTCTCGGGCGGCCTCTTCATCTTCGTCGGGCTCGGCACCTTTGCAGCGTCATTCCGCAACACACCGAGCGAGAAGGCCTGGAGCGACTACAACAGCCGCAAGATGCCCATGCCGAGGCACGAGTTCAGCTGGAGGCTCGCCCCGTCGGTGTCGAGGAAGGGCGCTGGTTTGTCCTTCGGCGGTCGTTTCTAGGGCCGACCGGCTTGCACCCGAGCGGCCTCAGCGAGTAGGAAGCGCCTCCATGGAGCTCGAGAAACTCAAAGTCATCGTCACCGGCGGCGCCTCCGGGCTCGGAGAGCACTTTGCCAAACAACTTCTCGCTGCGGGCGCCGAGGTCGCCGTGGGCGACGTCAACGAGGAAGGCCTGGCCGCCCTCCCCGAAGGCATCCACCGTCGAACGCTCAACGTCGCCAACCAGGAGGAGATCGCGAGCTTCGTTCCTTGGGCTGCGGAACAGATGGGCGGGCTCAATGCCCTGATCAACAACGCTGGCATCATCCGCGATGGCCTCTGGGTCGGCAAGAGCCGCACGACCGGAGAGATCCGACGCATGTCCCGGGAAGACTGGGACCTGGTCATCGCGATCAACCTCACCGGCGCTGCCCTGATGGTCCAAGAGGTCGTGGCGCACATGATCGCGCGCGACGAGCCCGGCGTCATCGTGAACATCTCGTCGATCGCCCGTCACGGAAACCGCGGTCAAACTAATTACGTCGCGGCCAAGGCCGCCCTGGCCGCAAACACCCGCACCTGGATGAAAGAGTTCGCGCCCTACGGCATTCGTGTTGGGGCGGTCGCACCGGGCGCCACCGAAACCTCGATGACCGCCAACATGAACCAGAAGGCGCTCGACATGATCAAGGCCTCGGTGCCGCTCGGCCGGATGGGTCAGCCCGAGGACATCTGGCGGGCCGTGAAGTTCATCTTCGACTGCGACTACTTCACCGGCGAGACCATCGACGTTCACGGCGGCGCGGCGCTCTAGTCAGCCGAGGGCCCGCATGATCGCGCGATGCACGATGTAACCAACGGGCAAGAGGGCGCAGCCCAGGGCGTACGCGCCCCAAAACGAGAAGCGGTCCCGCATCAGAAACGGGACGAAGAACAGGAGCGTGATCGGAAGCGCGACCAGAATGCTCCGTGCCGTTTGAAACGCGCTCCCCGGATCCCTGTGTTGCAGATACGCCATCGGCAAGACGAGCATCGTCGCCAGGGGCAATGCGATGAGGAAGCCCGCACCCGCTGGGTACCGCCGCGAAAGCCACGCCGCGACGCCGATGACGAGCGCCGATACGAGCGTGTTCAGGACGATGAACATGGCTACCCGCCGCTCAGAATCACTCGCTCAAGTCGCTGAAGAAGAATTCGATTTGACCGAGATAACGCTCCGCGCGACGCCGGGCGATCGTGTTCGACAGGCGCGCCTCGGGAAGGACGTCGCCGGCATCGAGAACCTCTTGCAGCAGCTCCTTGAAGAGCTCGTGGTCGCCGATGTTCACCGCGTAGTGGCGGGCCATGTTCAGCTGGACCATCAGATTGCGGTGCTCCGTCTGTTCGAGCACCTCGCCGAGGATCAGCTTGGCGCGATCCATGTTGGGTGGGAACTCCGAAGCCGCCAACACGCCCATGGTCATCTTACCAATCATGAACATGAAATCGGGGTCTAGCTCGACCGAGCGATTGAGAATCACCTTCGCGAGCGGAAGGTCCGCCACGGTGTCCATGTCCTCCATGCCCATGTTGATTCGCGCGCCAAGCGACGCCCCCGCCCAAAGCAAGATCGCCGCGTCTGCTTTTTCGACGAATACCGCGTTTAGCCAGGATTCGAGGGTGTCGACCCCGCCCCTGAGCGCCTCGTCAAAGCCCGGATCGCGGAGGCGCAGGAAGTGCTTCGATAGATCCCATGCGCGGGTGTACATGACCAGAGCCCGGCGTCGAAGGTAGTCGGCCTCTTCCCAGTCGTCCTCGATGTCCGCAACCTCGACCCGGTCTTCGATCCACCCGGTGCCGTAACCGATGTACGCGCCGACCAAGGACAGGCCGATCGTCTCGTTGTCGGGTACGACGCGCAGCAGGCCTTCGAGCTGGATGATGCTCGCTGGAAACGACTTGCCGACGAGCTCGTAGTCCCAGTGCTGCTCGACGCCCGGAGCCGCTCGCCCGAAGAGCGCCGCGGTCGAATCCGCCGCGAGCTTCTCGGTATCACAAGCCGTCAGTGCCACGAGGCCGACGGCGAACACAGCGATGCCGAGACGTCTACAAGCGCGCATGGCCGGCAAGTGAACCGGAAAGCCCCCGCAAAGACAAGGCAAATCGTGCGGGTGTGAAGAGCGCGACGCGCGAGCGACGTGGGCCGCCGCGGTTTTGGGGGGGCGGATCTTGAGTTGGGTGCGTGGTGAGGTTTAGTTACACCGCCCGTCCACCCCCACCTGGCGCGGCGGTCGCTTCGCTGCGCCTTGCCGGCGCATTCGCGCCGGGCTTCGCCCTGCGGGCTCGCGCTGCCGCCTGCTGTTGGGGAGCCTGGTTCGGCCTGTCACCTTATGGAGGGGCGCCTTGCGTGGCCTCAGGCCCCCAGCCCCTCCGGCCACCTCTGCAAGGCGCCCCGTTCGACGCAACCCCGTGACGCGTTTTTTTCCGCGCCCCGGTACGCCCTGTATATCCGCGACCCCTTTGACAGCACCATGCCACCGCGGTACGTCCGCGCGCAGACCGATGACTCCAGGGGAATGCCGCGAAAAGCTCCACGACCTCGTACAGCGCATGCAGGCGCTGGGGAGGTATCTTTGACCTCGATGGTCTTCGCCACGAAATCGACCGCCTGAGCAATTTGAGCGGCGCGGAGGGTTTCTGGGGCGATCAGAAGCGGGCTCAGAAACTGATGCGGGAGCGCGCATCTGCCGAGGAAACCCTCAATGAATTCGAAAAGGTAGATAGCGAAGCGAATGACCTGCTCGAGCTTTTGGACCTCGCGGCGAGCGAGGGCGACGAAGGCGTGGTGGCCGATGTCGCCAGTCAGCTCCCTTCGATCGAGGCCGAAGTCCGGAGCCTCGAGCTCAAGCGGATGCTCACCAAGGACGACGACACCGACGCGATCGTCACCATCAATCCCGGTGCCGGCGGGACCGAGGCGCAGGACTGGGCCGACATTCTTTTGCGGATGTACCTGCGCTGGTGCGAGCGCCGCGGGTTCAAAACGGAGCTTCTGAGCAAGCAGGCCGGCGACGAAGCCGGGATCAAAGACGCAAGCTTCGTCGCGCGCGGGCCCAACGCCTACGGCTACCTCCGCGCCGAGAACGGGGTCCACCGGCTGATCCGCATCAGCCCCTTCGACGCCAACAAGCGCCGGCACACCTCGTTTGCCAGCGTGAGTGTCGTGCCCGACCTCGGCGACGAGCTCAGCGAGGGCGAGATCGAAATCCGCGACGAAGACCTCGAGGTCAGCACGATGCGCTCGGGCGGCGCCGGCGGCCAGCACGTCAATCGAACCGAGTCCGCGGTGCGAATGAAGCACGTCCCCTCGGGCTTCACCGTCCGCTGCGAAGCGGAGCGCTCCCAACATCAGAACCGCGAAACCGCCTTGAAGATGCTCCGCGGCTTGCTCTTCGAGAAGGCCCGGCGGGAGCGTGAAGAGGCTTTCGAAGAGGCGTTTCTCAGCGACCGCTCCGACATCGCGTTTGGCTCACAGGTGCGCACCTACACCTTGCAGCCCTACACGATGGTCAAAGACGAGCGCACCGATCACAAGGTCAATAACGCCGAAGCCGTCCTCGATGGCGACCTCGACGAGTTCATCGAAACCTATCTCCTGATGAACGCCGCAAAGAAAAAGAAGAAGGCGGGCGACCCCCGAGACGAGTAGCAGAGGACTAGCAAGTGGCCACCGAAGACGAGCTGCGACAAACGCGGTTGAACAAAGCGGAACGCCTGCGCGAGTTGGGGATCCTGCCCTACCCGAACACCTGGCGAAGCAACCCTGCCCTCGAAGACCAGCGCCGCCGCCTCGTCCTACTCGCCGCAGACGAAGAGGCCTGCGCCAAGCTGCCACTCGAAGACGAGCTCGTCGACGACGCGCCACACGTTGCGCTCTTCGGCCGCGTGGTCGCTAAGCGCGGCCCCTTCCTCGTGATCCGTACCCCGCACGGCGACGCGCAGGCGCTGGTGCGGCCCGAGAGCCTCAGCGACCGCGATGCGGCCCTGCTCAAGCTTCTCGACCTTGCCGACCACGTCCTGGTTGAGGGTCCGACCATCCGGACCAAGACCGGCGCCCTCGCGGTGAGTGCCCGCTGCTACGAGCATCTGGGCAAAGCGCTCTTGCCGCCACCCGCCAAATGGCACGGCCTCAAAGACGTGGAGAAGCGCTACCGCGAGCGCTACGTCGATCTGTTCGCAAACCCGGCCGTTGCCGAAGTGTTCCGCGCGCGCAGCGTCATCGTGCACTCGCTTCGACGTTTCCTCGACTGCCTGGGCTTCCTCGAGGTCGAAACGCCCCTCCTGCATGTGATTCGTGGAGGCGCCACGGCCAAGCCGTTCCACACGCACCACAATGCCCTCGACCTGGAGCTGATCCTGCGCATCGCTCCGGAGCTTTATCTCAAGCGACTGCTCGTCGGTGGCTTCGACCGCGTCTACGAAATCGGCCGCACGTTTCGCAACGAGGGCATCAGCACCAAGCACAACCCTGAGTTCACCATCCTCGAGTTCTACATGGCCTACGCCACCTTCGAGGACCTGATGGATCTAGTCGTCGACATGCTCCGCGCGGTCGACGCGGACCTACGGGCCAAGTTTCCAGGCCTCGTCGGTGAGCGGAGCTTCGATCTCCAAGCCGATTGGAGGCGGGTCCGCATGCGCCAGGCGATCGGAGACCGCCTTGCCCGCGCAGGACAGGATGAGGTTCCCGAGACGCCCTGGGCTGAAGTGCTCTCTCGTGACGCTATCGACGACGAAGAGGCTTTCGCAGCGGCGTGCAGTGCCATTTCGCCCAAGCTCGACCTTGCAGCGCAGAAGCAGCTCCGCGATTGCGAGACGCATGGCGAGCGCGTGTTCGCGGTCTTCGAGCTTCTCGTCGAGCCGGATCTCACCGCGATGTACCGGACGCCCAACGGCGCCCAG
Organism: uncultured delta proteobacterium; assembly: GCA_963699755.1. Taxonomy (GTDB): domain Bacteria; phylum Myxococcota_A; class Polyangia; order Polyangiales; family Houyiibacteriaceae; genus SG8-38. The sequence goes on along the minus strand of CAVOVB010000003.1, from coordinate 529,164 downwards.
TCGGTTCCCGTCTTCATTACCGAGTTCCCCTGGGAAGTGTCGCCCCTCGCGCGTCGCAACGACGACGACCCGGCCTACGTCGACCGCTTCGAGCTCTTCATCGACGGGCGCGAGCTGAGCAACGCCTTCAGCGAGCTCAACGATCCGAACGAGCAGGCTGATCGCTTCGATTCACAGCTCCGCAACCGGGAGCGCGGCGACGACGAAGCCATGGACTTCGATGCCGACTACATTCGGGCACTCTCGCACGGTATGCCGCCAGCGGCCGGCTTCGGCCTCGGTGTAGATCGCTTAGTGATGCTCCTCTGCAACCAGCCGTCGATTCGAGACGTGTTGCTCTTTCCATTGCTCCGCCCGGAGGCCGAGTGAGCCGAGCCCGGCCGCTTGGCTTCTGGACAGCCGTCCTCTGCAGTTTCGGGGTCTTGCATGTCGCAGCCGTTCTGGCGTTCGGCGCGACGAGCAGTCAATGGTTTCAAGCCTCGCTCGAGAACGATTTCCTCTGGGCGCGGCTCGCCATCGGCTGGGCCACCGTGCAACTCAGCTTGCTGCTGCTGAGCTTGGGCGTGTTTCAGCGCGCGGCCTGGTTGCCACGCGGCACACGCGGACGTGCCCGCACCGTGGCTCTGGCGATCACCGTGGCCCTGCATGCCGTGATCACGAGCGCCGCGGTCGGGGTTCTGGTCTGGGCCGCGAAGGTCTCGGTCGGCCACGTACTGGGCGGCACGGTCCCGAGCCTGCTCTTCGGCCTGACCCACCTCGCTTACTCCGACCTCGATCTCTCCTGGGTGCCCACGCTCCATCAGACTGCGACGACGCTTCAGAGCATCAGCTCGCCGCTACTCGTCGTCCTGAGCATGTCCTGTTGGTTTCTCGTGCCGGCCGCGCGCCGCCGCCGCTTCTGGTGGGTCTTCGACGCCGCGCTCGTCATCGCCTTCCTCCTCGTCACCTCCTTGTTTCCGATATCGCCTTCCGACGCCGACGAGACCGGTCTGCTCCGCGCGGTCGTTCGCGTCACGGTCACCACCATCTTCGCCATCCGGGTCATCCTGCGTCTGGTCGGCCCGCTCCTTTCGCTCTTCGAACGAATCGGCTTCCGTTCGATGGTCGCCGCACGCCACCTTCGCGCCAAGAAGACGGGCTTCCTCGCCGCGAGTAGCACGCTCTCGATTCTCGCGGTCGCCGTCTCCTCATGCATGTTGATCTCGGTGCTCAGCGTGATGGGCGGGTTTCGGGCCGACCTCAAGAAAAAGATCCTCGGCAACCACGCGCACATCGTGATCGACAAGGCATACGAGGAGCTCGATGACTGGCAACCGCTCCTGAAGCGGATCCGCGACACCGAGGGAGTGGTTGGGGCGACTCCCTTTCTTCAGGTCGAGGTGATGGTTTCGAGCCTGTCGAACCGCGCCGGCGCGATCCTTCGCGGCATCGATCCCGAAACGGTGTCGGAGGTCACCGACCTCGCACAGAACCTCACGCACGGCAAGCTCGAATACCTGCAGCACCCTGAGCGCATCCTCGACTCATCGCTCGACACGACCGACGCCGGTCCCCTCGACGCGATGATTCAGAGCGCGGAGCGTACAGCCGCCCGCGGCCTCCCCGAAGAGGCCAAGGAAGAGAAAGGCGAAGAGAGCATGCCCGGCCTCATCGTCGGCCAAGAGCTCGCCCGGGCGCTCCGGCTCGTCGTCGGCGATCGCGTCACCGTCGTCTCCCCGCGTGGCGATCTTGGCCCTACCGGCCCCATCCCCAGGACTCGCCCCTTCCGGATCGCCGCTATCTTCTACAGCGGCATGTACGAGTACGACATGAAGCACGCCTACATCGACCTGGAGGTGGCCCAGCGCTTCCTTCGGTCCGAGGGCCGCATCAGCGGCGTCGAAGTCAAGGTCGAGGAAGTCGAACGCGCGCCCGCCCTCGCCGCAGACCTCGCCGCCGCGATGGGGTTTGATGGCCTCCGCGTGCGTGACTGGAAGATGATGAACCAGCAGCTCTTCGGCGCCCTAGCCCTCGAGAAGCTCGCGATGTTCATCACCCTTGGCATCGCCATCCTCATCGCGGGCTTCTCGGTCTTCGGCACCCTCACCCTTTTGGTCCAGGAGAAGCGACGGGAGGTCGGAATCCTCAAAGCCATGGGGACCTCGGCGCGCAGCGTGATTCGGATTTTCGTGGTCGAGGGTCTGCTGATCGGAGCGGCAGGCGGCTTGATGGGTCTGGGGCTGGGCTTCGTCCTCACATTCGCAGCGGAACACTTTGGAATTCGGATGAATCCAGAGGTCTACTACATCGACAAGCTCCCGGTGCACCTCGATCCGACAGAGTTCGCCCTGGTGGGTAGCGCGACCGTGCTGGTATGCCTGGCGGCCACCCTCTTTCCCGCGTATCAAGCGAGTCGGGTACGGCCCGTCGACGCGCTCCGCTACGACTAACGCCTCCGAGTTTCGATGACCGATCCTCTCGTTTCCGTTCAAAACGTGACCAAGACCTTCGAGCACGAAGGCCGGTCGCTACAAGTTCTCAAGGGGATCGATCTCGACATCGGCCGCGGCGAGATGGTCACGATCGTCGGCCCTTCTGGCGCCGGCAAGAGCACCCTGTTGCATTTGATCGGCACGCTCGACCTCCCGACGCAGGGCCGAATTCTCTATGCCGGAGAGGACGTCACCCAGCTAGGAAGCTCGGATCTCGCACAGTTTAGAAACCGAAGCATTGGCTTTGTCTTTCAATTTCACCATCTGCTCCCGGAGTTCACCGCATTGGAGAACGTGATGATGCCGGGCTTGATACAGGGAGGGCGACGCTTTGAAGATCGCGCCCGGCTCCTTTTGGACGAGGTCGGCTTGAGCGATCGCCTCACACACCGGCCCGGCGAGCTCTCAGGCGGGGAGCAGCAGCGCGTGGCACTCGCACGGGCGCTTTTGATGGAGCCCAAGCTCGTGCTCGCCGATGAGCCTACCGGCAACCTCGACAGCCAAACCAGCGAATCGGTGCATTCGCTGTTCTTCGATTTGAATCGAAGACATGGGATCACCTTCCTGATCGTGACCCACAGCCGCGACTTCGCCGACATGATGCCGAGGCGGGTTTCGATGAAAGACGGGCGCATCGATTCGGACGAGCGCCGCTCTCAAACCCTTGAAAACCAAGGAAAACCTGCTTGACCCCCTCTTAGGCCGCGGCTATAGCCGCCCGGATCGCTAGTCCGAACGATGCGCCCATCCGCCCCTGCCATAGCCCTGATGCTCGCAGGGCTCGCTTCTGTGGCGGGCGCTCAGAGTGGGGACAGCATCCCGGAGCCACCGCCTCCGGCGACCCGTCCTATTCGGACCTCCCCGACCCCGCAGCGACCGCCTGAACCGATTCCCGAAGAGGAGGATCCGGAAGAAGGCGAGGACTACGAGCCGGTCGAGGATCCGGATGCAGCGATTCGGGTTCCACGAACGAGCTGTCACGGCAAAGAGATTCGACGCATCGTCATCATCGGCGCGCGGCGCGTCGATCCCGATGACGTTCGAGTCACGATGAAACTTCGGAGAGGCTCGATCTGCACCGACCCGGCTGTCACCCGAGACGCCAAGGCGCTCTGGAACATGGCTTACTTCGACGACCTGCAGTTCGAGTCCGACCCGCTCGGCGCAGGCATCAAGCTCACTGTTCGTCTCGTCGAGCGTCCCGCGATTCGCAGCGTCATTTATAAGGGCAACGACGAAGTCGACAAGGACGACATCGACGAGGCCGTTACGCTCGAGCCCGGAACGATTCTATCGGTGCCCGATGTCGAATCGCAGGCCGATGCGGTACGCCAGCTCTACAGCGAGGAAGGCTTCTTTCTCGCGGACGTCGAGTACGAGCTCAAACGAGTTTCCGGCGACACCAACCAGGTCGACGTGATCTTCAAAATCGACGAAGGCGCCGAGGTCGAGGTCCGGCGCATCAGCTTCGTGGGCAACAAGGAGATCCCTTCCGCGGAGTTGCTGAAGATCATGCAGACGAACGAAACCGGCATGTTCTCGTTCTTGAGCGACCGCAACAAGTTCAGCCGCTCCGCTTTCGACGAGGACCTGACCCGCATCCAGGCCTGGTACTACGACAAGGGCTACCTAATGATGCGTCCAGGCCGCCCCACGGTGGAGCTCACCGCAGACCGCGCCTTCGTCGACATCACGATTCCGGTCGAGGAAGGCCCACGCTTCCGGATTCGGGAATTCGACGTCATGGAGACCGACGGCGCGGGCAACGAAGTGGAGACCATCGCCCCCAAGGCAGAGCTCCGCGAGATGGTGAAGCTTCAATCCGGAGACTGGTTCAGCCGGAGCAAGATCGCCGAAGGCATCGAAGGCATCAGCCGGGCCTATCGCGACTCGGGATATGCCCTGGTCGAGATGGTCCCGGGCACTGACCTCGACGAGGCCAATCACCTGGTCGACGTGACGATCAACATCTTGCGAGGGCCACTCGTCTACATCGAGCGCCTCCATGTGCGCGGCAACACCAAGACCCGCGACGCCGTAATTCGCCGCGAGTTTCGGATCAGCGAGGGCGATCTCTACAACCAGACCAAGCTCGAGGATGGGCGCGCGCTGGTGAATCAGCTCGGCTACTTCGAACGGGTCGACGTCTCTGAGGAAGAAGGAACGGCGCGCGACCAAATGGTGATCAACGTGGAAGTCGCCGAGAAGCCAACCGGTACGTTCCAGGTCGGCGCTGGCTTTTCGTCGCTCGAAAGCTTCATCGTCACGGCGCAAATCCAGCAGCAGAACCTCTTCGGCCGCGGTCAGTCACTTGGCTTGAACTTGCAGGTTTCGGGCATTCGGCAACAGATCGACCTGGACTTCGTCGAGCCCTGGTTCCTCGGCTCCGAATGGAGTCTCGGCTTCGGCATTTTCAAGCGCATCAGGGACTTCCGGGACTTCCGTCAGGACTCGACCGGTGCCAACATCACCACCGGCCATCCCCTCTTCAATCCGCGATTCCGAATCTTCCTGCGGTACGAGTTCGAGAACGTGAAGATTTCGCAGCCCCGAGGAAACCTTCTCGGCCTCGGCGGCCAGCTCGCGAACACGTTCTCGAATATCTTCATCGCCAACGCTTTCCGTGACGGCATCACGAGCTCTCTGCGGTTCACCCTCAACTGGGACAACCGTGACAACCGCATTTCGACGACCGGCGGTGTCTTCGCAAACTATGCGGTTCAGCTCGCGGACCAATACCTCGGCTCCGACAACACCTTCGTCCGACAAACAGCGTTCGCGCGATACTACAAGAAGGTGTTCGGCCCAGTGGTCTTCAAGGTGAACGCCGAGCTGGGCTTGATCACTTCGCGCAAGGAGGTTCCGGTCTTCGAGCGCTTCTACCTCGGCGGTATCTACACGATTCGAGGCTACCGACTTCAATCGGTGGGCCCGCAGGCTGGCGTGGCGTCGGCTGGTGACCCGAATCTCCCGATCGCCTTCGAAGGCCGCCCCATCGGAGGCGACTTCCAGGCCTTCTACAACATCGAGTTCGAATTCCCGCTCATCGAGGCGGTGGGCATTCGGGCCGTGATTTTTTCCGACGGCGGCAACGCATGGAACGTCTTTTCGTTCAGGGATCAGTTCGGCAACTGCCAGGCGCCCGTGGCGCCCGAGGCCGATCGTTCCTCGACCCCCTGCGGCATCAGCGGCTTCTTGCGGTACTCAGTCGGTTTTGGGCTCAGATGGTTCTCTCCGCTGGGTCCACTCCGCTTCGAATGGGGTATCCCGATTCGGCGCCGTCCCCAGGACAGCCCGATTCGCTTCGAGTTCACCATCGGCCAGTCGTTCTGACCGAATCAAACCCTCTGCACGGGCGTACAAGTCCTGCGGCTTGACCGCCTCGCGCCAAACAGCTAGCTAGGCCGGGCTTGAAAGGATGCTCCAATGCGCTTTTGTAGAATCGTCGTTTTCGCTTTGGCAACCGTCGTTCTCGCCGGATCGGCGATCACCGTCGACGCACAGACCAAAATCGGCGTGGTCGACCTCCAACGCGCGATCAACGAAACCGAAGACGGCCGCCAGGCCAAGCGCCGCTTGAAGAAGGTCTTCGACGAGCGGCAGCAATCGCTCAACGAGAAGCAGGAAGCCCTGAAGGCACAGAAGGAAAGCCTCGAACGTCAGCAGGACGTCCTCAGCCAGGATGCGCTCAAGAAGAAGGTCGAGAAGTACCAGGCCGACCTGATGGAGCTGCAGAACGAGTACGTGCAGTATCAGCAGGAGCTCTCGACGAAGGAGGGCGAGCTCACTCAGAAGATCCTCGAGAAGATGCAGGAGATTCTTCGACGCATTGGACAGACCGACGGCTACACGATGATCATCGAAGCCAACGAGGGTGGCGTCGTTTGGGTTCCCGCGAACCTCGATCTCACAGACATTCTGATCCAGCGCTACAACCAGCAGGCCAAGTCAGGCGGCGGCGCCAAGCAGGGCAGCGGCGCCAAGCAAGGCGGCGGGGCCAAGAAGCCCAAGTAACTGCCCATTCGTGGCCCAGGCGCGCGTTTCCAGCTACAAAAGCGCATGGTCAGGTTCTGCGCGCTCGCGGTGACGGCGTCGACGCTCTGTGTCGCAGCGGAATTGGTCGCGCAAGAAATGCCCCCAGGTGACCAGGGGCTTCTCGTCGATCAATCGACGCCTGCTCGAGTGTATCACGTCGATGAGTTCACACGAGCGGCGATCCTTCGCTATCCGGGCCTCAAGGCGGCCTCATCCGACATCGACGCGGCGCAAGCCCGATTGAGTGAGGCGAAGCTCTCACCGTTTATGCAGTTCGAAGGGCAGGCGAGGTTCTTCGTGGCTCCGGGCGCCCGGGGCACGGCCGCATTCAGCCCCGACCCTCAGATCCCCTGGGCGAACCGTTGGGGTCCTGGCGGCGAGGTAGGGATCGAGGGCGGCATTCCGATCTACACTTTTGGCAAGTATCGCGCCGGTAAGAAGGCCGCGAGGGCGGGCATCAGCGCAGCCGAATACGAACGAGACCGAACGCTCTCGCGCGTGGTGTTCGACGTGCGCCGCGCCTACTTCGGCACCCAGCTATCGCTCGACCTCCAGGCAATGCTCTCCGAGGGCAAGAACAAGCTCCGGACTGCTGTCGACAAGCTCCGCGCGCGCCTCGAAGCCGACGACCCACGGGTGAAACAAACCGACTATTGGCGTCTGGTCTCGGCCCTTTCCGAAATCGAGTCGCGGGAGTCGGAAGCCCTGCGCCTGGAAGCCTCGGCTCGTGCCGCGCTCGAGATCCTTTCGGGCATCAAACCGGCCATCGTTCCCGAGTGCCCACTGCAAACCGTACAGAGCGAGGTCCTCGAGTTGAGCGAGCAAGTCGAGCGGGCCATCGAGAGTCGCCCAGAGATGCATCAGCTCGAAGCGGCGCGTTCCGCGAGAGATGCCAACCTCGTGGTCAAGCGAGCCGGCTACCTTCCCGACATCATCCTCGCCTTGCGCGCCACCTTCGCGAGAACGCCCGGCATCACCGACGTCAACAACCCGTTCATCATCGACCGGGGCAACTTCGCCGGCGCCTTCGCCGGTCTCGTCGCCCGATGGAAGCTCGACTTCGGCGGAACCTACGCGCGGGTCAAAGCGGCGAAGGCGGAGATCGAATCCCTGAAAAGCAAGACCGAAGAAGCGGAGCTTGGCATCGGGCTCGAAGTGACCGACCTCTACGAGCAGCTCCAGGATGCAAAGCGGCGCGTCGCCAGTTGGTCGCGTTCGGAGAAGGAATCCCGAAAATGGTACGTCTCCGCGGGCCAGGGGTACGAGGTCGGCACGACGACCGCGAGAGAGCTGGTGGATGCGGTCTCCGCCTACTTCGGCGCGCGCTCGAAACATCTGATGGCCACCGCCGAATACAACCTCGCCATCGCCGGCCTCGAGAAAGCGACGAACATGCCAATCGTCACGGAAAAAGGCTGGCGGCCGGTCGACTGCGAGGAATAAACCGGGCACGAAGCTCGTCTACGGGAAAGATATGACTCGACTATTCATCATCACAGGCCTGGCTCTTGCTTCTTTGTGGCTTGCAGGTCCCGCAGCCGCAGAGGAAGCCGCCAGCAACGCATCCGAGCTCGTGGTTTCCGATGCCCAGGCGGCAGAGGCCGAGGGTTTCATCCGCACCAAGCATAACAAGGTACGCGCGGTTCTTCGGAAACCCGACACTCCTGTACGCGCCGCAGAGCTCACGGTGCTCCTCGGCGAGTTCCTCGACTACGACCGGCTCGCAAGACTCTCCCTCGACAAAGAATGGGCAAAGCGCTCCCCGAAAGAGCGCGATCGCTTCGTGAGCCTCCTAAGGCAGCTGGTCGAGCGTCAGTACCAACGCAACATGGAGTCGACGCTCGAGTACAAAGTGACCTGGGTCGGCACCGAACCAATCGAAACCGGCGTCAAAGTGAAGTCGTCGGCCAAGTCCACGAAGAAGAGGCGCCAACCCGCTATCACCATCGACTACAGCATGAGCCCCGCCGGTACAGAGTGGAAAGTCTTCGACATCTTCACCGACGACGTGAGCCTCGTGATGAACTACAAGCGGCAGTTTCGCCGGGTGATCAAGGAAGAGGGCTGGAGCGGCTTGATCGACCGGATGGAAAAGAAGCTGAACGACAAGGACGAGCTGATTTAAGAGGGGACGGTCCCCTTTCTCAGACGCGGTAACAGCGGCGGAGATCTGAGCTTGGATGGTTGCTAGGTGTGAGAGCTGGTTTGGTTTTGTTACACCGCCCGCCCACCCCAGCCCGTAGTCCTCCCTGGGGCGGCATTTGCTTCGCTCTGCCTTGCCGGCGCATTCGCGCCGGGCTTCGCCCGTCGGGCTCGCGCTGCCGCCTGCCGTTGGGAAAGGTGGTGGGTCCTGTCTTCGTGTGGAGGGGGCGGAAAAAGCCCGTCATGGGGTGGAGTCGACGTAACGAGTGACAATCGGCAAGACAGCAACCACCCCCGATTGGCGCGAGTTCCGAGGCTCGGCGTGCGTGGTCCAGGCCCCAGGTGCTTCCAACCACATCTGCACGCCGAGCCGTTCGATGCAGCCGCGTGACGGGTTTGTTCCGCGCCCCGTCGTACGGTAGACAAAACCGTCCGCCCGGCAGCGGCCCCCCCAGGCCGCGCACCGTTCGGACGCTCCCCTTTTGCTGTTAGACCCTCTTGCGCAGTCCTGCGATGTCTCTGATGACGACGCGGCGGTGATCGGTATCGATCAGGCCAGCCCTCTTGAAGGCGCCGAGCACCAGTGTGACGGTTTCCCGTGTCGAGCCTACATAGCTCGCAATCTCCTGATGAGTGAACTTCACACCGATCAGGATTCCCCGTGAATCGGGAATACCGTGCCTCGAAGACGCATCGAGTAGAAACTCTGCAACACGCGATTCTACGCTTCGCGTGAGCAGTGCATCGATTCGCCGTTCTGCGAGCAGGCGGCGTTCCCCCATCAATCGATGCATAGCGGAAGCGAATCCGAGGTCCTCTTCCATCACCATTTTGATGAGCCGAGGCGGAATGCGTAGCGCTTCCACATAATCCAAAACCACCGTTTCGAGCCGCGCTTCGGGATCGACCAGCGACATCTCGCCAACCAGATCGCCAGGGCCGTAGTAGCCGAGCGTCAATTCTCGTTCCGGTGCGCGGCGCACGCGCCGAACTCGACCGCTGCCAATCGCGAAGATCGCAGGGTCGCTAGGCATGCAAAGGGACTCGCGGCGATCGGCATCCACCAATGCGCTTCCGTTCAAGACCTGCTCCCGCAGCACGGGTGCCAATGTCTCGAAAACCCTGCAGCGAGCGAGAATCCTCGCACGGCGTTCCTCCGTGGTACGCAGTCGACGCGCGCCGGAGCCGTTTTGCAGTGCAGGAGCATTAGAATCCATAGTTACAGCCTTAACGGTATGTTGCATGACCAAAGGATTACCGTCAAGGCATAGTTTGCCAAAATCACTAAAAAGCGCGTTTTCTCCTTCGTATTGACCTGCAGCCTGGCCTTAGCTAGTGTCGCCGCATTCAGGAGGGAGTCGCTCCAGGTCGAGGGCCGACATCATAAGCATGCGACTTTATTCAGGAAAAATTGGCCCGATTGTCGACGACCTGGTACGGGCTCTCAGCGCCGGCGACGACATCGAAGTCGAGGAGGTAGCCGAGGTTCGGCTCGATCTCGAAGCCGTGCTCAAGGAATACGTCCGGCGGGAACGCCAGCTGATCGACGAGTCGAAAGATCGCATGGAGCGAGAAGGCCTGGGCTACTCCAAGCTCGGCCAGATGCGACAGCGCGTCGCAAAGGAGATGGGGTTCCCGCAGCAAGATGAAGTCCTTCCCTACCTCGTCGATCAACTGCTCAACATGCTCTTCCACAGTAGCAATGTCATCGAGATCTACGCGGATGACGCCACGCTTCGAAAGAAGATGACGCCCATCTTGCGCCGGCACATGGAAGTCGACACCGGGCTAGATGCCGAGGTGCGCTCGAAGATCAAAAACCTCCAAGAAGGCACCTCCGCTTTCGAGGTCGAGTACGCCAAAGTCATGGATCTGATCAAGCACAAGCGCGGGCTCGAGTAGTCGTTTCATGCGGAGCATGACTGGATACGGAAGCGGGCGGGCAGCGCTCGGCGAAGGACAGATCGTGCTCGAGGTTCGCACCGTCAACCATCGCTTCCTAGACGTGCGTGTGCAACTTCCATCTCGGATTCAAAGCCGCACGTCGACCGTCGAGCGCGTGATTCGAGAGCGCCTGGAGCGCGGGCGTGTCGATGTGAGCGCGCGCTTCGAGGGCCAGACGCTTCCGCAACCCACGCTAGATCTCGATCGCGCGCGCGCGGTCTACAAGGAGCTCGCGGCGCTGCGGGATGCTCTCAACCCTACTGAGCCTGTTCCGCTCGGTCTGCTCTCTTCGGTGCCCGACTTGTTCGTCATCGATCGTGCCATCGATGAAGAGGCGCTCGAACGCTCACTCGAGCAGGCGACCAAAGAAGCGTGCGAAGCGGTGATCGCCATGCGTGACAAGGAGGGCGATGCCTTAGCCTCGGAGCTCAGCTGCCAACTTGCGACGCTGAGCGAGATCGTCGGGGCGTTCAAGGCTGGAGCTTCCGATCTCGTCGAGAGCCGCAGGTCCCGGCTTCGCGATCGACTCGAGACCCTGCTTTCCGTGGTCGATACCGAGCTCGACCCCTCTCGGTTCGAGCAGGAGATCGCAGTCCTCGCAGATCGCTCCGACGTCACGGAGGAGCTGGTACGTCTCGAAAGCCACCGTGACCAAATGTTGGAGCTAGTCGAGAATTCGAGCGCAGCGGTCGGGAAGCGCATCGACTTTCTACTTCAAGAGATGGCGCGCGAAGCCAACACGATCGGATCGAAAGTGCAGGATGCAACCATGACCGCGCACGTGATTGCGCTGAAGGCCTGCATCGAGCAAATGAGAGAACAGTCGCAGAATGTGCTTTGACCGAGCGCTGTGAAGCAATACTGGTCGCATCGAAAGGGTAGTGCAATGAGTGTCGCTCCGTCGACCGATCCGGATCTCATCTTGTTGATCATCAGCTCGCCGTCGGGCGCGGGAAAGACGACCCTCACCCGACGGCTGCTGCAGGAGTTTCCGGAGCTGAGGTTCAGCGTCTCGCACACGACACGCCAACCCCGCGCAAACGAAGTAGACGGTCAGGACTACCACTTCGTGAGCGAAGACGCCTTCCACGATATCATCGCCGAGAACGGCTTCGCGGAGTGGGCCGAGGTTCACGGCAATCTCTACGGCACCAGCGTGAGCGAAATCAACATCGCGAGGGCCGCGCGAAAACTCGGCGTGCTGTTCGACGTCGACTATCAGGGCGCTCGTCAGATCAAAGAGAAGTACCCGGACGCCGTCGGGGTCTTCATTTTGCCGCCCTCGATGGCCGAGCTGCGCCGCCGACTCGACGGACGTGGCTCCGACGACGCCGAAACACGGCAACGCCGCTTCGACAAGGCCCGCGAGGAGATCGGACACTACCCGTTCTTCGATTACATGATCGTCAACGACGAGCTTCAGCGTGCGCTCGCCCAGCTCCGGGGCATCGTCCTTGCCGAAGGGTGCAGGCGCCGGCGGCTTGCTGCAAAAGCGGAAGCCCTGCTGCAAGAGTGAGCCCCGCTCGGCTCAGAACGCGATGCCCAAGACCAGGCGGAGCGCCATCGCGCGACGAATTCCACCCACATCGGTGCCAGCATCCAGCGGCTCGCGGTTGCCGTTCACCTCCAGGTACCGGAGCCCGTTCAGCGGAAACAGGATCCCGAACTGAAACGCTGCAAAGAAACCGTCGCTAATCTTGGGCCCGTCCTCGGTCCGATAGTAAATCGACAGGTCGATTTCGGCGCCCAAGTTCGGCTCGGATGAGTAGGTCTGCTGCTCGTACATCGCGCGGCTGTAAATGAAGTCCATACGCGCGCCGAGCACCCGCCCGAAGTCGCTACGAATGATATCGTAGCTGATTGCCGGCGCGAGATAATAGGCTCCGCTGATGGCACCCAGGATGTTTCGCCAAAGAATCAGATCGATCTCGTAGTTGGGGTGAAACGAGAAGTTGGAGATGACCTTCTGCCCAACCGGTTGAGCGATGAGGTTCTCATACTGCGAGAGCCCGACGACGTCGGGGTCGCCCGAAGCAGCACCGCCTTTGAGAAAGACGCCGAGCTTCTTTTGCAGGAAGCGATACTCGCCTTCGAATGCGAAGCCCCACTGACGGAGCTTGAACCTATTCCCTTCGGCCGTGCTGGGGAACTCCGTAGCCTCGACGTTTTGAATCTGTCCGAAGAATCCCGCGAACTCCAGCTCGAGGCGGAGATCCTTCCAAAGGACCTGCAGCCAGCCGTCTGGTATGTAGACCTTTGCATCACGCCGAACGAAGCTGTTCTCGACGACGCTCGGGGTTCCGAGCAGCGGCGCGCCCGAAGTCGAAAGGAACTGCGAACGGTAGATGAAGTAAGCGCCACCGTTGATCACCCATTTGCCACGGGCAAGGCGCTTGTCGCGCGCGAGTGGATCGAGCCGGCGCGCGAAGAGAAAGCTCCATTGCTTGACGTCGTCCAGGCGGCTGGCATCGCGGGGAATGGCTTGGATGTTCGCGACGGGATCGGCGATGTAGCCCTTGCTGGCAAAGTCCCAGGAAACCCCGAAGAAGATCCCTTTGAACTTGCCGATCAGTTGAATCCGATCGACCTCCGACTGGAAGTCGGCATCGAGCTCGGTGCCGAGCACGTTGGTCCCCTCGCCCGCATTCCAGAGCATGCCGAGGCCCCATTGGTTGCCCATCCGGCCGAACCGGAGCTGACCGATCGTGCTGTTCGTCACTTCGCCCCAGACCCTTCGGACGAGGATGGTATCGCCGACGGTATTTCGAAAAGACTCGGGCGGCGGTGAGGTCCGGGTCAGGCTGTCGAGTGGAACCCCCGGCGCACGGCCGGTGATTTGACCAAACTGATCGACCGACTTCACTTCGGGTGTGGACCCGAGCACGAGGTTGTCGAATGCATCGACCATCATGTGGACGCGAATGTTATCACTGAGCGATAGCGTCGGCTGCAGCCGAAGCCGCATATTCGCAAAGCGTGTCGTCGCGCTGCCATCACAACGTAGCGCCGCGTCGGGCACGGACGAGGGCGCGCCCTTGCAGTTGCCGGCCGGCAGCACGCCGCCCTCTGTGGTGGATGGGGCGTTGTCGAGCTGGATCCAACGCGCAAAAGGATCTTCGTTGAGCCGACTGACCGGGACGCGGCCGAGGGCAAAGTTGTCATAGTACTCGCCGCGCACGCGGAAATAGCCATTGAGAGAGAACACCGGGCGGGGGTTGGTCCAGTTGGCGAGGGTCGGATCGGCGGCAGGCGGCTCGGCCATGCCGAGGAGCTTCGCGTCGTCAGCTGCCATCGCGTCCTCGTCGAATTCGTCTTCTTCGTACTCCTCGAGCTCCCCATCCGCATCCGAGCTTGGCGCCGTCGGGAGCTCGAGGCCCTCGATGCTAGGAGCCCTGAGCTGGGGAGGGAGCTCCTCTTCTCGGCTAGGCTCAGGGGCGGCTTCCTCCTCGTTCTCGATCGCCTCTTCTTCAGCGGTCGCCGCATTCGCACGCGCCCCCGGGGCTGTGGCGTCGGACGTCGGCCCCTGCGCCGCGGCCGACGTTGCCCCCAAAGAAACTACCCAGATAATCGCTAAGAAACGGCGCATTGAACCCGTGCGGTCCGGGGCGTAGCACGCAGGGATCACCAGGGTCAACGGGGCAATTGTTGCCTTGACCAAAGCGAGCGCGGCCTTTAGCCCCGCAGCGAGGAGCTCCGTGACGGATAGTTTGCAGTTCATACCCCTTGGTGGGCTCAACGAGGTCGGAATGAACTGCGCCGCGATGGTCTGCGGTGACACCACGATCGCGATCGACTGCGGGATCGGTTTCACCGATGAGGAAGGTGCCGAGCTGGTCCACGCTGATTTCGACTGGCTGCTGCAGCAGCGCAAGAGCCTCGAGTCGATCGTCATCACCCACGGGCACGAAGATCACATCGGCGCCCTTCCCTACTTCCTGAAGAAGCTCCGGGTGCCGGTCTTCGCGCCACCCTACGCCGCCGCCTTGATCGAGGATCGCCTCAAGGAGCACCGCCTCAAGAACGTCGACCTGCGGGTGAGCCCCGCAGGGAGTCGCGCGCAAATCGGCTCGATCTCGGTGGAGCGCTTTGCCGTGCACCACTCGATCGCGGACGCGACGGGACTCATCATAGATACACCGGTGGGCACAGTCGTGCACACCGGCGACTTCAAAATCGAATCGGACCCTTGCGAGGGCCAGCGCTTCGACCGGACAAGGCTGGAGCAATTGGGAAGCAAGGGGGTGCGCCTCCTCTTGAGTGATTCGACTGGAGCCGATGTCGAAGGGCGCGCGCGGCTCGAGCGCGATGCCGAGGCAGCCCTCGAACAATGGATTGCTCGCTCCCCTCACCGCGTCGTTGTGGCAACCTTCTCGTCGAACGCCTTCCGTTTGAGGGCGGCCCTGCGGATCGCGCGAGAAAGAGGCCGCAAGGTATGCCTACTCGGGATGTCGGCGCGCAAGCACACCGAGACCGCTCGCGCATTGGGCTTGATCCCATCGGTCGACGACCTCTTGGTCGCGCCCGAAGAGGTCGACAGTCTGCGCCGCGACAAGGTTCTGATCCTCGCCGGCGGGACTCAGGGCGAGGCAGCCTCGGCGCTGACGCGATTGGCACGCGACGAGCACGCGCGCGTGCACCTCGAAGCTGGTGACACCGTGATCTTCTCTTCGCGCGCCATTCCCGGCAACGAGCTGAGCGTCTTCGATCTCGTCAACCGCTTCGAGCGACGCGGCCTTGAGGTCATCACTCGCGACCGGCACCCGGACATTCATGCGAGTGGGCATGGTTGCCGTGAAGAGCAACGGAGCATGATTCGACTTCTGCGGCCCAACGCCTTCGTTCCGGTGCACGGGACGCACCATCACCAGCGCCGCCATCTCGAGCTCGCGGTTGAAGAGGGAATCGCGCAAACACAGCTGGTCGAAAACGGCAGCGTGCTCGAGGTCACCAAAGACGCGATGCGCATCGTCGACACCATCCCAACGGCGCGCGTGTACATCGCCGGCATGCAGTCCTTGAGCTCCGAGGTCATCGCCGAGCGGCGCGCGATGGGCTCGGCAGGCCTGATCACGGTCCTTCTCTCACTCAGAGATGGACGGAGTCACAGGTTCCCGCGAGTGCTTTCCCGAGGTGTCTTCGATGCCGCGGACCGCGCCCAAATTGAACGCAAGATCGCAGAGCAAGTCCGCAACCAGCTCAGAGGGCGGCGATTCACCGGCCCGGCGGAGCTCGAAGAAGCCGCAATTGAAGCCGCTCGACGCTTCCTGGTACACAGTCACCGAAAGCGCCCGCTCATCACGGTGGACGTGAACGGTGCACCATGAGTCGATGGGTCGCCTGCTTGGCCGCTGCTCTCTTCCTGAGTAGCTGCCATCGGCAGGCCAGACCGGAGACGAGCCTGCCGCTCGCCTCCACCGAGCCCCAGGGCCCGACACTGACCAGGCCTTTGTCGGATCGCCCTGCCGAGCCACAGGTTGGCGTCGCGCGACGCGCGACCGCGAAGGAGCGGGCCGCGGTGGAAAAACTCATCCGCGCGGCGGAGTCCGTTCGGCAACTGAGGTTGCGACGTCAGGTCACGATTGAAATCGAAGACGGCGATGCGATCGCGCGCAGCCTGCGGTCCCAAATCAAAGAAGAAGAGATCGAGCGGGCAAGGCTCCTCTATGGCGGGCTCGGTCTACTCGATGCGGAAGCGGACCTGCAGAGCATGTTCGCCGACATATTAGGCGAGCAGGTCATCGGTTACTACGATCCGGAGAGCGGACGCCTGGTCATCCGCGACGACGTGATGGCGGGCCTGCTCGGATCGTTCGGTCCCGAGCAAACTCAGGAGGCACGCCTGGTGCTCGTCCACGAGCTGGTCCATGCGCTTCAGGATCAACGCCTCGGGCTAGGCGAATCCTATGAAAAGGAGCGCACTGCGGATGCCGACAATGCCTTCCGCGCGGTCGTCGAGGGAGACGCCACCCTGGCCATGCTCGCGCAGGCTCTACGGCAACAGGGCATTCCCTTGTCGGCGGCCACCGCCGGCATTCAGCAGATGGGTGACTACGTCGACCTCAACGCCCTCGTGCGCGGAGACAAGCTCGATGATGCTCCGGCAATTCTCAGGGTAACGCTGGTCGCGCCCTACCTCAGAGGGCTCCAGTTCGTGGCTGCCGTGCAAGGTCGCGGCGGCTGGCCTGCGGTGAACAACGCCCATCGCCGCCCCCCGCCGACGAGCGAGCAGATCCTACATCCCGACAAATACTTCGCCCGTGAGCCGGCCGAAGATATTCGGATTCCCGACAACGAAGCGCTCCTCACCGCAGGGTTCGATCGCATGGCAGAAGATACGCTCGGCGAGCTGGAGCTCAGCGTCTACCTCGGCCAAGGACGCCCCTCGGGCACGGACGAGCAAGCCGCGGCCGGCTGGGGAGGCGACCGGCTGGTGGTCTACCGGCGCAAACAAGAGATCGCCGTCGTCTGGTGGACGAGCTGGGACAGCGATTCGGACGCCCAAGAGGCCCTTTCGGCGGCGCGCAAGGTCTCGCCCAAGGATTCGGACGCGAGCGTCGAGCGAAAGGGGCGCGCCGTCCTCATCGTGAGAGGCTTGCCGCACCGTCTCCATCGGGCCGTTCGGACCGACTTCGCCGCCTTCGCACGCGCCCTTAGGGATGAGCCAGCACCTCCAAAGTCCCGTCCGAGCCTCGTCTATTGAGGTTGTCGCTCGGGACGCCCCAAGCTAGGAACGGCCGATGGGACGCGCCTCCTGGGACGAATACTTCATGGATATCGCGGTGGTGGTGGCCAGGCGTTCGACCTGCCCCCGCAAGCACGTCGGCTCGGTCATCGTCCGCGACAAGACAATCCTTTCCACCGGCTACAACGGCTCGGTCCGTGGCCTGCCCCATTGCGATGAGGTCGGCCACATGATGGTCGACGGCCACTGTGTGCGGACCATCCACGCGGAGGTCAACGCGATTATCCAGGCCGCCAAAAACGGCTCTCGCATCGACGGCGCCGCGATCTACGTCACCGCGTCCCCATGCTGGAACTGCTTCAAGGCGATCTGCAACGTCGGGATCAAGCGGATCATCTTCGAAGAGTTCTACCGAGACGAGCGCATATTCGAGGTGTCACAGGCCCTCGGCATCGAGCTGGTGGAGCTCCACCGCGAGAAAGCCGCCTCTGCGCCTGCACCTTGACGGCTCTGCGCCGCGGCTGTACGAACCGCGCCTGTCTAGCCGCCAAAAACCCAATGCAATCTGAAATTCGTGAGATCAGCCCCGTCCTTGTGGAGGTCACGGTCGAAGTGCCGTGGGACCGCGTCCAGAAGGACCTCAATGACACCTACAAAGAGATCGGCAAGACCGCCCGCGTTCGCGGCTTCCGTCCGGGCAAGGTGCCGAGGGATGTGCTCAAGCAGATGTACGGCCGCGAGGCCGCTGCTCAGGTGACCGGCACCTTGGTCGAGCAGGGTTTGATGCATGCGGTACAGGAGCACGAGCTCCACATCGTGGCCCAGCCTCAGATGGACGAGGCGCCGGAGCTCGAGAAGGGCAAGCCGCTCACGTTCAAGGCAAAGGTCGAGGTCCGACCGAAGATCGACAAGGTCGCGATCGATGAGCTCGAAGCCTGGCGGTCGCCGATCGAGATTCCGAACCAAGACATCGACGCCGAAGTAGAAGGGCTCCGCAACCAGCACGCGGCCATTCAAACCCCCGACCCGATGCGCGGGGCGAGGGAAGGCGACCTGATCACCATCGACTATTCAGTCTCGGTCGACGACGAGACGAAAGACGAGCTCGGCGCAAAAGACCGCCAGGTCGAGATCAACGACGAGCACCTTCTGCCTGCCCTCAAAGATGGGCTTGTCGGAATGCTGCCCGACCAAGAGAAGACCATTGACGTCGCGTTCGAGGAAGACCACCCAAACCCGGACCTCCGGGGCAAGACCGCCCAGTTCGCTATCAAGGCCAAGCAGCTTCACGAAAAGCTCCTGCCCGAGCTCGATGACGAGTTCGCCAAAGACTGCGGCGACTACGAAACACTGCTCGAGCTACGCCTCAAGATTCGAGAGGGACTCGAGAACAACGCCAAGCAGCAAAGCGAAGCCCGCCTCAAGGACCAGCTCATCGACAGCTTGATCGAACACAACGAGATTCCGGTTCCGCCGTCGATGGTGCAGCAGCAGCAGCAGATGATGATGTACGAAATGGCTCAGTTCATGCAGATGGCTGGGCAGCAAGGCGCCCCAGGCGCGGACTTTTTCTCGGGGATCGAAGAGCGTGCACGCCGCCGCGTGCAAGCGGGCATCCTGCTCGGGTCGCTGGCCCGTCAGGAAGGCATCGAGGTCACCGAGGCCGACCTGGATGCGAAGTTCGAGGAGATCGCCGAGCGGACCGGGAAGCACATCGCCAAAGTCCGCGCAGACTTTCAAGAAGCCCAGCGCGACCAGCTCGAATCCCAGCTCCTCGAAGAGAAGGTGATGGCGCTCCTCACCAAGCGTGCCAAAATCATCGAAGGGGAGCGACCCGAGCCCGAAGTCGCGCCTGAAATCGAAAAGGCCGAGCCGACTGAAGAAGACGAAGGGGAGGAGCAATGAGCGAGCCGACGACCGCACAGATGTACATGCCTTGGGTCGTGGAGACGACACATCGCGGCGAACGCCAATGGGACATCTTCAGCCGCCTGCTCAAGGATCGGATCATCTTTCTCGGGACCGAGGTCAACGACGACGTCGCCAACGGGATCATCGCCCAAATGCTCTTCTTGGAGAGCGACGACCCCGACAAGGAGATCACCTTGTACATCAACAGCCCCGGTGGCTCGATTACAGCGGGGCTCGCGATTTACGACACGATGCAGTACGTTCGATCACCGGTCTCGACGGTCTGCCTGGGCCAGGCCGCATCGATGGCTGCCTGGATTCTCGCCTCTGGCACGACTGGATTGCGCAAGTGCCTACCCAATAGCCGCATCATGATTCATCAGCCGCTCGGTGGGATTCGCGGTCAGGCGACCGACATCGAAATCCATGCGCGAGAGATTCTGAAACTTCGTGAACAAATGAACACGATCCTGGCCAAGCATACAGGCCAGACCACCGAGCGTATTAAGGAAGACACCGAACGCGATCGCTATCTGTCCGCCGAAGAGGCCAAAGAGTACGGGCTCATCGACGAGGTGATCAAGCCGAAGCTCGAAGTCTAAGACCTCGGAAAACACTGCGAACGCGCGCGGTCTAGTCCTTGCCGTGAAAGAGGCAGGAGGCTAGACTCTCCGAAGCAGGTATATGGTGGATCGCAGACGAGATGATGGGCACGGCAATCTTCAATGCTCCTTCTGTGGGAAGTCTCAGAAAGAAGTGAAGAAGCTCATCGCGGGGCCGACGGTCTACATTTGTGACGAATGCATCGGGCTCTGTAACGACATCATCGCAGAGGAGGTTGAGCGCGAGGAATCACTCACGACCTCGACGCCCCTTCCAAAGCCCGCCGAGATCAAAGACATCCTCGATGAGTATGTCATTGGGCAAGAGCGCGCGAAGAAGATCCTCTCGGTTGCGGTCCACAATCACTACAAGCGCATCGATTCGAAAATCAACTCCGATGATGTCGAGCTTCAGAAGTCCAACATCCTTTTGCTTGGTCCGACCGGTTCGGGCAAAACCCTCCTCGCCCAGACGCTCGCGCGGATTCTGAACGTGCCGTTTGCGATTGCCGACGCGACGACTCTGACCGAAGCCGGCTACGTAGGGGAAGATGTCGAGAACATCATCGTCCAGCTTCTGCAAAACGCCGACCACGACGTCGAACGCGCGCAGCGCGGCATCGTGTACATCGATGAGATCGACAAGATTGCACGCAAGGGCGACAATCCGTCGATCACCCGCGACGTCAGCGGCGAAGGCGTGCAGCAAGCTCTGTTGAAGATCATAGAAGGCACTGTCGCCAACGTGCCTCCAAAGGGTGGACGTAAGCACCCGCAACAAGACTTCCTCCAAATCGATACGGGAAACATCCTGTTCATTTGCGGTGGCGCCTTCGTCGGCCTCGACGACGTCATCGAGCGGCGCATCGGCGAGCGAAAGCTAGGCTTCGGCGCGGACATTCCATCGCGCAAGGACAAAAAAATCGGCGAGCTTCTGGAGCGCGTCGAGCCCGAGGACTTGCTGCGGGCAGGGCTGATTCCCGAATTCATCGGTCGTTTGCCGGTCATCGCTACCTTGCACGAGCTCAATGAAGAAGCGCTGGTGGACATCCTGACCAAGCCCAAGAACGCCCTGGTCAAGCAGTACCAGAAGCTCTTCGAGATGGACGGTGTCAAGCTCAAGTTCGCTCAGGGTGCGCTCCATGCCGTCGCACGCGAGGCTCTGAAGAGAAACGCCGGCGCTCGAGGCCTTCGCGCCATCATGGAGAAGTCGATGCTCGACATCATGTACGAAGTCCCTTCCCAGGCAGACATCCGCGAGGTCGCCGTCAGCGAGGAAGTCATCGTCTCCGGCGAGAAGCCGCTGATCGTCTACGAAAAGGAAGAGG
The DNA here is from genome assembly GCA_963699755.1 of uncultured delta proteobacterium. Classification (GTDB taxonomy): domain Bacteria; phylum Myxococcota_A; class Polyangia; order Polyangiales; family Houyiibacteriaceae; genus SG8-38. The sequence continues at coordinate 508,049 of CAVOVB010000003.1, read as the reverse complement.
CGGAGCTCGCCTAGTGCGGCCCCCTCCATCCATCCCCGCCGCGTGCGGAGCAGAGTAGACTGATGTTCTTTCACCGAAACGACAACGACGAACAGACCCTTGGTTCCGGCGCGCCAAACGGTGAGAGCTATCCCTTGCTGCCTCTGCGGGACATCATCGTGTTTCCGCACATGGTGGTGCCTCTTTTCGTAGGTCGCGAAAAATCGATCAACGCCCTCGAAGAGGCGATGAGCCAGCACAAAGAGATCCTGCTGGCCGCACAAAAGAAGGCGAAGACAAACGACCCCGCACCCGAGGACATCTTCGAGGTCGGGACCATCGGCACGATCATCCAGCTCCTGCGCCTTCCGGACGGCACCGTGAAGGTTCTCGTCGAAGGCAAGCGTCGCGCGCGTATCACGCAGTTCGTGCCGCACGAGGAATTCTTTCTCTGCAACGTAGAGGCGGTCGACGAGCTGTATTCGACCAACGTCGAAATCGAGGCCTTGATTCGCTCCGTTCAGTCGGCATTCGACGTCTATGCCAAGCTCAACAAACGCATTGCGCCCGAAATGCTGATGAGCGTGCAGACAATCGACGACCCGTCGAAGCTCGCAGACACCGTGGTCGTGCACCTGACGAGCGTCAAGCTCTCCGATCGGCAAGAGATTCTAGAAACCATCGACCCAGCGAAGCGTCTCGAACGTTTGTTCCAGCTGATGAACGCCGAAATCGAGATTCTGCAAGTCGAAAAGAAGATCCGCTCCCGCGTCAAGAAGCAAATGGAGAAGACGCAAAAGGAGTACTACCTGAATGAGCAGATGCAGGCCATTCAGAAGGAGCTCGGCGAGCGCGACGAATTCAAGAGTGAGATTCAAGAGCTCGAAGCGCAGCTCAAGCAAAAGAAGCTCAGCAAGGAAGCGCATCTCAAAGCGCGCAAAGAGCTGAAGAAGCTCAAGATGATGCAGCCGATGAGCGCGGAGGCGACGGTCATCCGCAACTACATCGACTGGGTGCTCGCGCTCCCCTGGGGCGACAAGAGCGAAGAGAACTACGACATCGATGCGGCCGAGCGGATCCTCGATGAAGATCACTACGGCCTCAAGAAGCCGAAAGAGCGCATCGTCGAGTACCTCGCGGTGCAAGCGCTGGTGAAGAAGCTCAAGGGGCCCGTGCTTTGTCTGGTCGGTCCGCCCGGCGTTGGCAAGACTTCGTTGGCAAAGAGCATTGCGCGCTGCACAGGCCGCGAGTTCGTGCGCTTGTCGCTCGGCGGCGTGCGCGACGAAGCGGAAATTCGAGGCCACCGGCGCACCTACATCGGCGCCCTCCCCGGCCGTCTTATTCAATCGCTCCGCAAGGTCGGCGCGAACAACCCGGTCTTCCTGCTGGACGAAATCGACAAGATGTCGGCCGACTTCCGCGGGGATCCAGCCTCGGCGCTGCTCGAAGTGCTCGACCCGGAACAGAACCACAGCTTCAACGACCACTACCTCGACCTCGACTACGACCTTTCGGACGTGATGTTCATCACGACGGCAAACACCTTAGGGGGCATCCCGCTTCCGCTTCGTGACCGCATGGAAATCCTCGAGATCAGTGGCTACACCGAGTTCGAGAAGCTCAACATCGCGACGCGCTACCTGGTGCCGCGCCAAATGCAAAACGCCGGCCTTCAGGACGTCGACGTGGAGGTCAGCGAGGAGGCGATTCATCAGATCATCCACCACTACACGATGGAGAGCGGCGTTCGTAACCTCGAGCGCGAAATCGGGAGCATTTGCCGGAAAATCGCCCGCCAGGTTCTGAAGGACGGCGAGGGGTCCAAAGAGAAGAGCTACAAAGTCGAAGTGCAAGACGTCGCTCAGTACCTCGGTGTCCCGAAGTACCGCCCAGACAAGACCAACGAGAAGGACCACGTTGGCCTCACCAACGGCCTGGCCGTGAATGCCTTCGGCGGCTCGATTCTCGAGTGCGAAGTCGCGGTCGTGCCTGGTAAGGGCAAGCTCAACATCACCGGCTTGCTCGAGAAGGGCATGCAAGAGTCGGCGCAGGCCGCGATGAGCTACATTCGCTCGCGTCAGAAGCGCCTCGGGCTCGAAGTGGACTTCCACTCGAACTACGACGTGCACGTTCACTTTCCGAGCTTCGTTCCCAAGGACGGCCCGAGCGCCGGCATCACCATGGCAACCAGCATTGCCAGCGCGCTGCTCAGGATACCGGTCCGCAAGAACGTCGCGATGACCGGTGAGATCACCCTGCGTGGACGCATCATGCCGATCGGCGGTCTCAAAGAGAAGCTCCTGGCGGCGCACCGTGCGGAAATCGACGTCGTCCTGATCCCGAAGGAAAATCAGAAGGACCTCAAGGAAATCCCGCGCCGCGTCCTGAACGCGCTCCGGATCGTCCTTGTCGAGCACATGGATCAGGTCCTGCGCGAGGCCCTTGTCCTCAGCGATCCTGACGCTCTCTTCGGCGACCACGCGGTCCGCCCCACCGAATACCGAGAAGGCGAGCTCATCACGCCCGACGCGCGCGACCAAGACGACGTGCCCGAGCCCACGGTAGACGCCCCAGGCGCCCGCCAGTAGCGGACCGCGGCCACCTCTCTAAATCGCTGCGATCTTTGCCAGGCGTGCTAAAAGCTCGCTCTTCGACAAGATTGGGGAGATTGGCGCAGTGGTTAGCGCAGCGTCTTTACACGGCGACGGTCCTCGGTTCGAATCCGAGATCTCCCACCCCGTAGAGACGACGCGCTGTGTCTCCACGGGGCTTCTCCCCCGGCGGGGAGGGCTGGTCTTAGAGTGACTTTCTAGTCACTTATTGGCTCCAAAGAACCAAGCCCTTGAAGCATTTTTCCACTGGAAGCTGCGACTTGCGGCCCTAGATTTGCTAACCAGTAGTCAGTGACTGACTGTCGGTCAGCTCACTGGAGAGCAGGGATTGGCTGTAGCGGCACGCAGGGAGCGGGAGCGAACGGCTCGTCGGGAGGCGATTCTCGATGCGGCGCAGGAGCTCATCGCGGCGGAGGGGTACTTCGGAGTTCGGATGGATGCCGTTGCCGATGCGGCGGAGCTCAGCAAGGGGACGCTGTATCTCTACTTCGAGAATAAAGACGCCCTTTGCGCTGCGGTGGCCACTCGGCTGATCGACGCTTTCACTCCATTCATCGAAAACGCAGTCAGCAATTCCGAGACGGGTCTCGATGCCGTCCTTGCCCTCTTCCAGGCCTATTATGAGCACACCCAAGCGAACCCACACCACTTCCGCTTCGCGCTCGCGTGGCTCAGCGCGGGCGAGCGCATGGATGATTCGACCGAGGCGTTTCAGACTTACCGCGGGCGGGTCGGACAGCTCCTGTCGCTCGTGGTCGCATCGCTTCAACGCGGCCAGGCCGACGGAAGCGTCCGAGCAGACATCGCCCCGCTGCCACAAGCCATGCAGCTTTGGACAAGCTTCTTGGGCATCATCTTGGTCGGGCTCAACAAAGAAGCAATGGCGCAGCGAATTCCCGCTCCCGTAGATTTAGATGAGCTGGTGCCTCTACACCTGGACGCGATGGTGCGGGCCCTTTCGAGTGAAGGAACTTCATGATGCGTGCTCTGATTCTGATCTTGTCGGCGTCAACGCTAGCTGCGGGCTGCAACTACAAGAAGCAGACCGACATTCCGCCCCCCCTCGACGTACCAGACAGGTACACGGAGGGAGCCGAGGTCCCTCCGGCTTCGGAGCCGGACACTGAAGCCCTGCCCAAGATGGAGACGACGACCAAGGCCGAGGTCATCCGCGATGTGCGCTGGTGGCGGCAGATGGGTGACCCTACGCTGACGGCGCTCGTCGAAGAAGCGCTTCGCCGAAACCAGAGCGTACGTGCCGGCTGGGCGAGGGTGCAGCAAGCGAAGTACGTCGCCAACCAGGTTCGCGCCGCGCGCATGCCTCAGATCGGCGCGGTTGGCTCGTTCAACGCGGCCAAGAACATTACGCCGTTCGCTGAGACGACATCGCTAGACGCGAGTGGGTCGCTCCCGGTATCGTACGAGGTCGATCTCTTCGCGCGCCGCGCGCGAGAGCACCAAGGGGCCAAGCTCGACGCGGAGGCCGCCCGCCTCGATCAAGAGGCCCTCGCGATCGCTATTTCGGCCGAAGTGGCCGAGGCCTGGTTTGATTCGATCAACGCGCGGATCGAAAACGCCGTGGTCACCGAGCAGCTGAACACGGACCTGAAGTTCCTCGAGCTGGTCGAGCTTCGCTACCGAGAGGGTCTCAACTCCGCGGTCGACGTGCACCAACAACGGCAGCGCGTGGCCAGCCAACGCGCGCTCCTTACCGTGGCGGATTCCTTGACTGAGCTCACCGATCAACGGCTTTCGGTGCTCTTGGGCGAGGCTCCTGGTCGCGAGTTTCCCGTGGACGGCAAAACACTGCCCGAGATCGGTCCGACGCCGACCATTGAGGTCCCCGCCTCGTTGCTGAATGCCCGCCCGGACATCCGCGCTGTCCAGAAGCGAGTCGAAGCGCAGGATCGCCGGGTCGCCGCCGCAATTGGCGCGCGGCTCCCCCAGGTTGTCATCGATTTCACCCCCTCCTACACCTGGCTCAGATCCAAGATCACCTCCACAGGCGCTTTCGGCGGTGCCCCAGGTGAAACAACGCCTGCAATCACGGCCAAAGGCTTCACCTGGAACGCGGGCGCAAGCTTCGCCGTGCCGCTGTTCGACGGCATCGCCGGCAGATCGCAGATCGGTGCGCAGCGCGCCCTGGTGGACCAGGCCTTGGAGCTGTACGCCGAGACGATTCTCACCGGCTTGATCGAAGTCGAGAGCTCGCTCGTCCTCGAGCGTCAAGAGCGCCTCCGCATTCAGTTCCTCGAAGAGGAGTTCCGCTTGGCGAACATCACGCTCGAAGCCACCCGCGATCGCTACCGAGCCGGCCTCAGCGACTTCCTGCCCGTCCTGACGGCGCTCGCGACCCGGCAGATCTCCGAGCTTCAGCTCGTCGCGGCGCGCCGACAACTGGTTTCCTATCGCGTCCAGCTCTATCGAGCGCTTGGTGGCGCATGGCCGGAAGAATTTGGAGAGCCCGAAGATGGGTAAGCGAAGCGAGCGGCGCCTGAAATGGACTCTGTCGATCGGCGTGCTCGTCGCCGCGGCTATAGCGGCATATGTTCTGGTGATCACCAAGCCGGAGCCTCCGCGCGCCGAGAAGGTGCTCGAAGGCACCCTGGTGGATGTGATTCAGATCAGCAGCGGGCGGCACGAAGTCGACCTTCACGCCAAGGGCACCGTCGTGCCCGCCCGAGAAATCGTGCTTCAGCCGGAGCTCGGCGGGCGCGTCGTCTGGCAGAGCCCCGAGCTCGTCGCAGGAGGTCGGTTCAAGGAAGGACAGCCCATCGTCAAGATCGACCCACGCGACTACGAGCTCGCGGCCGAGTCCTATCGCTCCCAGGTCAACCGCGCCAAGCTCGACCTCGCGCTCGAGAGGCGTCGTGGTGAAGTGGCCAAGCGCGAGTGGAGCTCTTTTGGCGAGATGGATGTCTCCGAGGAGCAGCGCGCCCTTGCCCAGCGGGAGCCGCAGCTCGAATCGACCAGGCTGGCGCTCAAGGCCGCACAGAGCGCGCTCAAAAAGGCAGAGCTCGATTTGACGCGCACCATCCTTCGCGCGCCGTTCAACGCGATGGTGGTCGCCGAGAGTGTCGACACCGGCCAACTCATCAGCCCGCAGTCCACGGTCGCGCGGCTGGTTGGCACCGACGAGTACCACGTGCAGGTGTCGGTCCCGGTCGCGGCTTTGCGAACCGTCCGAGCCCGCCTGGACGACACCCCTGGCTCCGAAACGAAGATCATCCAGCGCGTCGGCCAAGAGACCATCGTACGTAGAGGCGAAGTGATCCGGCAGCTTCCCGACCTCGATCCAGGCGGGGCGATGGCGCGCATCCTGGTCCGCATCGAAGACCCCCTCGGGAAGCCCGGTGACCTGCCCTTGCTGCTGGGCTCGTTCGTGGACGTCGAGGTTGGCGCGCAACCGATCGACGACGCCATCCGCGTCCCTCGGGTCGCGCTGAGAAACGGGCGAAGCGTGTACGTGATGAACGACCAAGACGAGCTCGAGATTCGCGACGTTCAAATCGCCTGGACCGAACCGGACGCGGTGCTCGTCACCGACGGCTTGGAAGCCAACGAGCGCGTCGTCACCAGCCGTATCCCCACCCCGGTGCCCAACATGCTCCTGCGAACACTGGCGGAGAACCCCAAGGCTGCGCCCAGCAAGCCGAGCATGCCCGCTGCCCGAGTCACCCCATGACCGACGCCAACCACTTCGATCCAGACAAGGAGCGCGGTGTCATCGCCTGGGCCGCGAAGAACTCCGTCGCGGCCAACGTCTTGATGCTGATCCTCATCGTCGGAGGCATCGTCACCTTCGCGTCCGGCATCAAGCAGGAAGTGTTTCCGGAGGTCGAGCTCGATGTCGTCTCGATTGGCGTCATCTATCCCGGCGCGAGCCCTGCGGAAGTCGAGCAAGCGGTCGTCCTTGCGGTCGAAGAAGCGGTGCGGGGCATCGATGGTGTCAAGAAGGTCACTTCCTCAGCGATGGAGGGGCAGGCGAGCACCTTGGTCGAGCTCCTGCTCAACACCGACAAAGACCGGGCGCTCAACGACGTAAAGAGCGCCATCGATCGCATCACCTCGTTTCCCGAGGACGTGGAGCGCCCAACCGTCAGCCTTCTTTCGAACCGGCAGCAGGTCATCTCGATCGTTCTCTATGGCGACGTCGACGAATCCACGCTGCGGTCCGTGGCAGAAAACAGCCGTCGAACACTGCTCCAAGACCCGCGCATCACCTACGTGGAGCTCTCGGGGATTCGCCCCCTCGAAATCAGCATCGAAGTTCCGCAAGCCGAGCTTCGAAAGCACGGATTGACCCTCGATGAGGTCGCAGCGCGTGTCCGCGCCGCCTCGGTCGAGCTCCCCGGGGGCGGCGTGAAGACGACGGCGGGCGAAGTCCTGCTGCGCACGACCGAGCGGCGTGACCGCGGCAACGAGTTCGGCAACATCATTCTGCTCAGCCAACCCGATGGCTCGCAGGTGCGCGTCCGCGACATCGCCACCGTGCGCGACGGCTTCCGGGAAATCGACAAAGAGGCGACCTACAACGGCAAACCGGCCGTGATGATCAACGTCTTCCGCGTCGGTTCAGAGACCCCGCTGACCGTCTCGGCTGCCGCCAAAGAGTACGTCGCCGAGCTTCAAGAGACCTTGCCCGAAGGCCTCTACGCGGCGAACTGGTTCGACACGGCCGAGATGTACGAGGGGCGGCTCTCGCTGCTCGTCCGCAATGCTCGCATCGGTTTGCTCCTGGTTCTTCTGACGCTTGGATTGTTTCTCGAAGCGCGGTTGGCATTTTGGGTGACGCTCGGCATTCCAATCTCGTTCGCAGGTTCCCTGCTCTTCTTCCCGGTGACCGACATCTCGATCAACATGATCTCGCTCTTTGCGTTCATCATCACGCTCGGCATGGTCGTCGACGACGCCATTGTCGTCGGGGAATCGATCTACAAGCAGCGGATGGACGGCAAGGGGCGGCTCGAAGCCGCAATCGCGGGCGCCAAAGAGGTCGCCCAACCGGTGATCTTCGCGATTCTCACCAGCTGCGTGGCGTTCGCGCCGATGCTCATGGTCCCTGGGCCCATGGGGAAGTTCTTCCGCGTCGTCCCGATCGTCGTCATTGCGGTCCTGATGATCTCCCTCGTCGAATCGCTCCTCATCTTGCCGGCCCACCTCTCGCACACGATGCCCTGGTGGCTCAGGGTCGTACTCTCGCCCTACCTCTGGTTCATGCGCCTCGTCTCGAAGATCGACATGCCGCACCGCCTCCAGCACCACATCCAGCACACCTACCTTCCGATCTTGAACAGGGCGCTTCGGTGGCGCTACTTCACCATCGCAACGGGCGTCGCGCTCTTGATCGGCACGCTTGGATACGTGGCCGGTCGGATCCCCTTCACCTTTCTGCCCAAGGTCGAGGGCGACCTGATCACGGCGCACCTGAAGATGCCGGTGGGCACCCCGTTCCCGGAGACCGAGCGAATCGCCGACGGGATCGCCGCGGTCGCCCAATCGATCGTCGACGAGCAGGACGCAGCGTCCGAGGGCCCCACGATGTCCCGAGGCCTGTACGAGGAAGTGGGCGCAATGAGCGCGCTCGAGGCGAGCCCGGAGGGCTCCCTTTTGACCGAGGGAAGCCACTACGCCACCGTGATGATGTACCTCATCGACGCCGGCGACCGCGAGCTGACCACCCAGCGGTTCGTCCAGCGTTGGCGCGACGGGATCGGCGAAATCCCCGGGGCGGATTCGCTCACCTTTTCATTCGAGGTCGGCGTCGAGCCGGGCAAACCGATCGAGGTGCAGCTGATCCACGACGACGTGCCCACCCTCGAAGCCGCCGCCGAGCGGCTGGCGACCGAGATCTCCGCGTACAGCGGCCTTCGCGACATCGACAGCGGCGTCACCAAAGGCAAGGATCAGCTCGACTTCCGGCTCACGGACGCCGCCTTGGCGCAAGGCATGACCGAGTTCGAGCTCGCGCGGCAGGTCCGCGCCGCGTTCTTTGGCGCGGAGGCCGTTCGTCAGCAGCGCGGTCGTGACGAGGTTCGGGTCTACGTCCGCTTGCCCCTCGACGAGCGGCAATCTCTCTACAACGTGGAAGAGCTGATTATTCGCACGCCCGTGGGCGGCGAGATGCCTCTCTCGCAGGCCGCGGTGGTCAAGAGGGGACAGGCCTACACGGTCATCAAGCGGACCGACGGACGCCGCAACATCAGCGTCACCGCCGACGTCGCCGACGAAGACGCCAACGCCAACGACATCAACGCGCAGATCGTTCAGCGCGAGCTCCCGCAGCTGCTCGCCGACATCCCCGGCCTCTCATACAGTCTCGGTGGTGAGCAGGAGCGGCAGGCCGAGACCATGGGTGCCCTCGGCCTTGGTTTCATCCTGGCTTTGATCGTCATGTTTTCGATGCTCGCGGTCGTGTTCCGCAGCTACACGCAACCGATCCTCGTGATGTCGGCGATTCCGTTCGGGATGGTCGGCGCCGTTTGGGGTCACGTCGTGATGGGCTTCTCGCTGAGCCTGATGAGCATGATGGGCCTGGTCGCGCTCTCCGGCGTCGTCGTCAATGACTCGCTGATCCTCATCGACGCGATCAACCGCTTCCGTGAAGACGGAATGAGCACCTGGGAAGCGGTCGTCGCAGGCGCCGCTCGACGCTTCCGTCCGATTCTATTGACGTCGCTCACGACGTTCTTCGGCCTCGCGCCAATGATTCTCGAGACCTCGGTACAGGCGCGCTTCCTCGTACCGATGGCCGTATCGCTCGGCTTCGGTGTGTTGGCGGCCACGATGATCATGCTGCTCATCGTGCCCTGCGCCTACATCATCCTCGAAGATGCGCAGCGCCTCGGAAGTAACTTCGGGGCGCGCCTGCGCGGCCGGCCGACGATGCCCCCGCCCGAGCCCATCACGCCTTCGGATGCGGAGGTCGAGCTGCTGACGGCCGAGTGATCGTGCTTTCCGTCACGACGCCGCGGAGAACGTCCAGGTGCCGGTCGGCGCGTGGTTGCGGTTGAGCTCGACAGGCTTCCGCATCAGGCCCATCGCGGCCACTGTCGAGTGCATCCCGGCCCAGCGGGCAAGGCTTCGGTACGCGATGAGCTGCGAACCGCCCGGATGGCGCTTGGCGTGGTCTTTGGCGACCTCGAAGACCTCGAGATAGCGCTGGACACAAGCCTCGGGGTCGGAGCGATCCTTGGCGTTTCGCGTTGCCTGCTCCGACATTTGGCGGCGAAGCGTGGCCTTGCTGAGCAGCAGCTCGACGTAGCCGCCGAACTGGCGGTCTGCGTCCTCGGCTCTGGGATCGATCAGGAAGCCGTCTTCACCGTCGGTCACCTGGCCGGCGACGCCCATCCCATCGTCCATCGCGACGACCGGGAGGCCGCACCAGAGCGCCTCGCTGATGACCTGCCCGTAGGTCTCCGAAAGGGAGGTGTAGACGAAGAGGTCAGCGTGACGGAACCAGGCTGGCATCCGCAGAAGCGACTGCTCGCCCACGAAGTAAGTTCGGTGGTCGATGCCGAGCTCCTTCGCGAGCTCCTTGAGCGCCTCGCTCTCGGGCCCGTCACCGACGAGGGTGAGCGTGGCGCCTTCAATGCGTGGGTACACGTACCGCGCGAAGATCCGAAGCAAGCGATCGACTTCCTTCTCGCGTGCATGACGGCAGACGACGAGGAGCCGGGCGCCGGACTTGGTCTCGGGTGCAAAGGGATCGTCCTGGCCGGTCTGGTCGAAGATGCGCTTTTCGATGGCGCGCGGAATCACGTGGATCGGAACCTCTACGCCACGCTCTTGCCAGTAGCGCTTGAGGCCGGGGCTCAGACAGACGAGTGCGTCACCGGCGTTGTAGGCGTCGGTCGTATTCGATTCGACCCAGGGCATGACCCGCTCTTCGAAGAGGCGGTTGACCGTGGCCACCTGATGGAGCGCGTCCGGAAGGACGACGTTGTACACGCTCGGCATGTGAACCGTGTTGACACAAACCAGCGGAACCCCGTGCTGCTGACGAAGCCAGCCGCCGGCGTAGAGCAAGCCGCTCGGACTCTGGGCGAGCAGCATGTCGAAGTTGGCATCCTTGAGGGCCTCGAGCGAAGACCGGGACGGCATCGCGAGGTAGAAGCCGGGGTGGTTGCGAAGCGGGATGCTTGGCAGCGAAATGTGACGCGGCGGCAGCTCGCTCGGCTGCGCGTTGGGATCATCAGGGCCGACGATCGTGACCTCGTGGCCACGGGCCGACATTTCCCTATACAGGAACTGCGAAGCATAAGACGAGCCGTTTGCGTACGGGATCCGTACGTAATCATTGAGAATCGCTAGTTTCCGTAGCCACTGTCGCTCATGCGAGTACATCGAGGCCCTCCATCTGTCTCACCGATGAGACTGTCAACCGTGAACCAGATTCACACACTGTGAAAAAAGCTGTCGTCCGATGACTACAACCCCTCACATCAACCCAGACTCGCAGCCGTTTTGGCCATGATTCTGGGCTCCTTCCCTGGCTTTTCGGAGACATTCTCCCGCTCCGCCATCTCTCCTTGCGAAAACCGGGCCAACCCTGCAGGCTCCGTCCTCCAAACAGGAATTTTGTAGTCTTGTCGTCGACTTAGCCTCCGGCGGGATCCGGGCGTCACGAAGCCGCCGGCCAGTCGTACGTGTGGACAGACATCATGATTCGCATCGCATATTTCGTGCACGGTCGAGGCAAGGGTCACGCGATACGGACGAGGGCCGTCATGGAGGCTCTGGGCGGGAGCTACGAAGCCCGGGTTTTCTGCGCCGGCGAGGCCTGGAACACCCTCTACGACCTCCCCTGCGTCCAGCCCATCCCGCCCTGCATGCCTGGTGAGGGGATGTTCCGCTCGTTTACCCTCCGGTTTCGGGCTGACCGAGAACGCTTTCGTCGCTGGCCGCCAGATCTCGTCGTCAGTGACGGCGACGGCCCTTCGGTGAACGCGGCGAAGTCACTCGGAATCCCCGTGGTTGCGGTGGGACACGGTCTGGTTCTGCGTCACACGCGTCTGCCGGCAGCCTTGTCCTTTCACAGACACCTGCGCGAAGTCGCCAATGTGGCGAGCTCCTCTTGGCCGGCGCGCCGGCGGGTGGCCGTCCACTTTGCACCGGTGGAGCCAAGAACTGAGGGCACCTACGTGGCACGCCCAGACCTGCGCAGCGAAACCGACTCGCTGCGTGCGCGCGAAGACTTCATCCTCGCCTACTTCCGCGACGGCAACGGAACGCTCGCGCTCGAGCAACTCGCTCGCCGCGGCCACCGCGTGCTGCTCTTCGGTCAGCCGCGGAGCGCGCCGCCAGGGGTCGAGCTTTTTTCGCCCGACGTCGTCGCGTTCGGCGAAGCGCTCAGTCGCTGTCGCGCAGTAGTCGGGTCGGCCGGTAATCATTTGCCCGCCGAGTGCGCAATGCTCGGCATTCCCATGCTCGCGCTTCACCCCGAAAACGACGGGGAGCACGAAATGAACGCACGCCTGGTGGAAGCTGCCGGCATTGGCATCGCAGCCCAAGTCGATCGCTGCACCCCCGGAGTCATTCGACGCTTCGAAGCCGAATTCGACAAGCCACGCGGCGCGCTCGCCGCGCGCATCCGCGCCATGCCGCCCGCTTCCGAGGTCGTTCCCCGAGCCATCGATGAGCTCTGCCATCGCCGCGTCCCACGCCCGACCTGGAACACGCAGGCGATCTGAGGACCGGAGGCCAGTGCCAATGCATAGGAGAAGCCTCCCGGACTCGGGCGAAATGGATTGAAACATCAGGTCTTTGACAGCCCTGACCCCCCAGGCTACAAGGCCGGACTCCTAGGGTGATGCTCTGAGGGAATTGCGGCGGTAGTTAAGTTGGTTATAACGCCGGCCTGTCACGCCGGAGGCCGCGGGTTCGAGTCCCGTCCGCCGCGCCAATGATTCCCGGTAGTTTGCAGCTGCCGGGTTTCTTCGTTTTGGGGGTTCGGGTCTTGTTTCGGATGTCGTCCTGAGCTCCGGGCTCCCCAAACGGACCTGCGGCGCCGCAAAACGACGAACCCCCAGCATTGCCCAGGATCAAATCCGGATGCCGCTTGTGCATCTCGGCGGAGGGCTCTAGCTTTTACCCATGCCCAGACAAACCTTGATTCGCGCCCTCGCTCTCGCTGCCGTCTTCGCATTCGCGGCTGTCGGAAGCGCTGAGGCATCTGCATACTGCCCTGGTGAGGGAGACAAGCCCTCAGAGCCAAGCACCTACTGCCCGGGTGAGGGAGACAAGCCCTCAGGGCCAAGCACCTACTGCCCGGGTGAGGGAGACAAACCCTCAGGGCCAAGCACCTAGAGCAGACCCCCCGCGCAACGCGGCAGCGAGTTGGCCAGATGCGCTTCCGAGCAGGGACCGCCGCCCAAGCCTCGCCGCGGACTGAGTTCTACGCCGTCTGGCCCGCCTTCACCGCAACGAGCCCTGCCCGTGCTTTGTTGACGGTCTCTTCGTACTCTTTGTCCGGGTCGCTCGCTTCCACGATGCCGGCGCCGGCTTGGAGCCACATTTCGTTTTGGTGTGCGACGATGGTCCGGATGGCGATGGCTACGTCCATGTTGCCGTCAAAGCCGATGTAGCCGACGGCGCCGCCGTACACGCCGCGGCGTTCGGGCTCGAGCTCTTCGATGATCTGCATGGCGCGTACCTTCGGTGCGCCGCTCAGCGTGCCGGCGGGAAAGGTGGCGCGGAGTACGTCGAGGGCGTCGCGGCCGGGGGCTAGGTCGCCGACGACATTGGAAACGATGTGCATGACGTGGGAGTAGCGCTCAACGACCATTCGATCGGTCACGCGGACGGTGCCTGGCCGGCTGATCCGGCCGACGTCGTTCCGGCCAAGGTCAACGAGCATGATGTGCTCCGCGCGCTCCTTGGGATCGGCGAGGAGGTCTTCCTCGATTTCGCGGTCCTCGTCCTCGGTGCGGCCGCGATGTCGGGTTCCTGCGATCGGGCGCACGTGAACCTGATCGTCTTCAAGGCGGACGAGGGTCTCGGGGCTCGCACCCGCAACGATGCGATCGGGCAAGCGAAGGAAGTACATGTACGGGCTCGGGTTGATGATCCGCATGGCGCGGTAGACGTCGAAGACGTCGGTGTCGCCGAGCGGTACTCTGAAGCGTTGCGAGAGGACGACTTGAAAGATGTCGCCGGCGCGGATGTGCTCCTTGGCCTTCTCGACCGCTGCGCAGAAGCCCGGACGATCAAAAGACGACGCCGGAAGCTCCAGCTCGCCGATCGAGCTCGGCGGATGCAATCGGCGCGGCAGAATCGGATGGTCGAGCGCTGCAAGCGTTGCCTCGATTCGAGCGACGGCCTGCTCATAGGCGACCTTGGCGTCACCGTCTCCGCGCGCGGGCACGACGACGCGTAAGGTGCCACGCACGTTGTCGAAGACCAGAACCGTCCCGCCGATTGCAAAGCAGAACTCCCAGTCGTCGTCGCGCTCGAGCGGCGCGCCGACCGTCGGCTCGAAGGTTCGCACCGAATCGTAGCTCACGTAACCAACTGCACCGCCCCAAAATCGTGGAAGCCAATCGACCTCGGGTGGCTTCCATTCGGCGAGCGTTTCGCGGAGCCGCTGCCAGGGGTCCACGTCGAGCTCTTCGTGCACGTCGCCGTCCTGGACACGTTCGAACTTGTCCGCGACGCCCCGCACGATCAGCTCGGGTGCAAAGCCGACGAAACTGTAGCGTGCCCACTTTTCGCCGCCGACGACGCTCTCGAGCAGATAGCTGCCAGCGTCTTGGCCCAGGGTGGCGTGCGCAAGAACAGGTGTGAGCCGATCGGCGATGACCTCGCGGTACACGGGAACCACCGTGGCGCCCTGGCCGAGGTGTTCGAACTCTTCAGGGCTCGGAAAATACTCGCTCACGGCAGTCCGAATAACACCGATAGGACAAACGTGCTAAGGCCCCGCTTAGAGGACAACACGGAGCAAACATGGCCGACCTACCGCTGCAGGAAGCAGACCCCGAAATCGCCCAGTGCATCGCCGATGAAGAGCGGCGCCAGCACCAAAAGCTCCGGCTCATTCCGAGCGAGAATTACGCGAGCACCGCCGTCATGGAGGCCTGTGGCAGCGTCCTCAACAACAAGTATTCCGAGGGGTACGCCGGCAAGCGCTACTACGAAGGCCAACAGAACATCGACGCCGTCGAGACGCTCGCGATTGAGCGCCTCAAGGCGCTGTTCGGCGTAGACCACGCGAACGTGCAGCCCTACTCCGGCTCGCCTGCGAACCTAGCCGTCTACTTCGCGTTCTGCGACCCGGGCGACACGATCATGGGCATGGGGCTGCCGAGCGGCGGCCACCTCACCCACGGCTGGAAGGTCTCGATTTCCGGCAAGTATTTCAACGCCATTCAGTACGGCGTGCGGCGCGAAGACCATCTCATCGATTTCGACCAGGTGGCGTCCCTCGCGCGAGAGCACAAGCCGAAGCTCCTCTTCTGTGGGGCGACGGCGTACCCGCGAATGGTCGACTTCGGAAGGTTCGCTGAGATTGCGCAAGAGGTCGGGGCGATTCTCGTGGCCGACATCGCCCACATCTCCGGGCTCGTCGCTGGCGGCGCGCACCCTTCCCCGGTCGGATATGCCGAGGTGATCAGCAGCACGACGCACAAGACGTTTCGCGGCCCACGGGGCGGCATGATCCTCTGCAACGACGAGCACAAGAAGGCGATCGACCGCGCCGTTTTCCCCGGCCTTCAGGGTGGGCCGCACAACGGAACGACCGCTGGCATCGCCATCGCGGCCAAGCTGGCGATGACCGAAGAGTTCAAGACCTACGCCCGGGCGATCGTCGACAACTCCCGCGTGCTCGCGGACGCGTTGCTCTCGCGGGGCTTCGACCTCGTGACTGGCGGGAGCGACAATCACCTGATCTTGATCGACCTTACCGGCAAGGACGTGCCAGGCAAGGTGGCTGCACAAGCCCTCGACCGCGCTGGCATGGTGGCCAACTACAACTCGGTACCATTCGACACCCGCAAGCCCTTCGACCCGAGTGGCATTCGCCTCGGCACGCCGGCGATCACCAGCCGGGGCATGGGCGCCGATGAGATGAAGCGCCTGGGCAACTGGATGGCTGACGTCGTGGACGACGTGGAGAACGAAGCGCTCATCTCGCGCGTGGCCGGCGAGATCAAAGAGCTCTGCGACCAGTTCCCGGCCCCTGGCGTGCCGATTCACTGAGCTTTCGAGCTGCGCAGCACCCCTCTTCCGTTCAGTCCGGAAAGCCACAGATGGGCCGCCCAAACAGGTCCACCCCTGCTAGACTGCTCCGAAGATGTCCCTTCAGGGAAAGCACATCGTCGTCGGCTTGGGAGGCGGAATCGCCGCCTTCAAGGCGGTGGGGCTCGTTCGTGAGCTCATGCGACGCGGCGCCGAAGTTCGGGTGGTGATGACCGATGCGTCCCGCCGGTTTGTAGGGCCGATTACATTTGCGGGCTTGACCGGAAAGCCAGCGGTGACCGACCTCTGGGCCGAAGACTACGCCGGTGAGGTGCACGTCGAGCTCGGCGACTGGGCCGACGCCATCGTCATTGCTCCGGCCACGATGAACCTCATGGCGCGCGCAGCCATCGGACAAGCCAACGATGTGGTCCTCGCGACCTTGGCCTGCGCCCGCGGCGATGTCTTTTTCGCACCGGCGATGCACCAGCGCATGTGGTCGCACGCAGCCACCCAGTCAAACGTCCGGTCGCTCACTGAGCGCGGCGCCATCATCCTCGGCCCAGTGACCGGCCCGCTCGCCAATGGAGAGCTGGGCGAAGGCCGTATGATGGAGCCCGAGGACATCGCCGAAGCGCTCGAGTCCCACCTGACGCACTTGAATGATCTCGAGGGCGTCCGCGTCTTGATCACCGCCGGCCCCACCCATGAAGACCTCGACCCCGTTCGCTTTCTCGGAAACCGTTCGAGCGGGCGCATGGGCTACGCGATTGCCGCCCAGGCGCTTCGCCGCGGAGCCGAGGTCACGATCGTGAGCGGGCCCGTGGAGCTGCCCGTCCCGTCTGGTGCGGAGGTCGTTCGCGTGCGCTCCGCCGAGGAGATGCACGCGGCCGTGATGTCCCGCTTCGATCGATTCGACGTCGCCATCATGGCCGCAGCGGTCGCCGATTATCGCCCGGCGCAACGCGCTACGCAGAAGATCAAGAAGGGCGGCGGCTTGAAGCTCGAGCTGGTGCGTAACCCAGACATCCTGGCTGACGTCGGCGCCAAGCGGGTTCAACGACCTCTCGTCTTGGTCGGGTTCGCCCTCGAAACCGAGAACCTCGAGCAAGCGGCGCGAAACAAGCTCGAGCGAAAGGCTGCCGACCTGATCGTCGCCAACGAAGCGGCCGCGGGGCTTGGTGGGAACAGCAACCGCGCGACGCTCGTCGATGAGACGTCCGCCACCCCGCTCCCCGAGATGAGCAAGCGCGCCCTAGCGGATCAGATCCTCGACCGCGTGCGAACGCTGTTGAAGAACCCCTCGCGGAAGTCTCGACACGAGGCCGAGCGGGGAGCCCCCAACTGACTGGAACGGACATTGACTCGCCCCCTCATCGCCTCCTTCCTCAGTCACCTCGACGGCGAGGCGTCACGTGAAGTGGCTCTCCAGGCGTATCGCGAGGCCGAAGAGAGGCACGGCGTTCGTATCCACAACGATCACGACGCCCGTGTGGCGCCGGGCGCGTTCAAGCCGCACATGCCCATCTCCGAAGAACGGGTCCGGACCCTGACGCGAAGCTGGGAGCAGTTCGATCGCGCCCTCGAACCGTTGGGGCGTGGTGCTGAGCGCAAACTCATCATCCGGTCGCTCGGACCTTTCATTTCCAACACCGGCCTTTGGATCGCCGGCGCCGATCTCGCACACGATCATCTCTTCATTTTCAGCTCGGGTGAAGTGGGCTCTTGGACCGCGGAGCAGTGGGATCAGCACCTCGCCAACTGGGCAGCGGTGAAGCAGTACAAGGGTCGCGACGATTGGACGGCGGACCGTCTCGTCGAACAGATGCGTGAAGCTCCGCGATATAGGGAATGGACGAAGCTTCTCCGGAGCCTCATCGCGGAAGCGCGCGACACCGCAATTCGGACCTAGTTAGAGGAGGTCGACCGGCCCGGCGCCTTGGCGCAAGACCTGGGCCTCGTCGCCACTGAGGTCGATCACGGTCGAGGGCTCGATGCCGCCCCAGCCGCCATCGATGACGACATCGACATGCGAGAACCGTGCGCTCAACTCGTCCGGGTCGTTGAGAATCTGGCCGCCGATGCTGGCGGAGCTCGAGACGATCGGGCTTCCAAGCTCGTTTAGGAGCGCCAGCGCGATTTTGTCGTCGGGCACGCGAATCCCGACGGTCTTCTGTTTGCGCACCAGAAGCTTCGGTACCTCACGGCTGGCCTGAAGCACAAAGGTATACGGCCCCGGCACGAGGCGCTTCATGATCCGGTAGGCGAAATCGTCGACGTGCGCGTATCGGGCGATATTGCTCAGGTCCGGGCACATGAAGCTCAGGGGGTGGTCCTTCTTGAGCTGCCGAATCTGATAGATGCGTTCGATGGCCTTCTTCTGATGGATGTCGCAGCCGAGCCCGTAGACAGTGCCGGTCGGATACACGATCACCCCGCCACGCCGGAGAACTTCCACCGCTTGTTGGATCCGTCGGGGCTGCGGGTGCGTGGGGTGAATCTCGATGCGCATCTGGCGCCGCTCCAGGTAGCGACGGGCCGAGCAGGGGTCAAGGCGACGAGCACTACCCAAGCCGTCGCAAATGCGCTAACTAGTCGCCCGCCAATGAACGATGAGCGAGACCCACGCCCGTATCTCGTGATTACGGTGCTTCTAGACAGCTCGGCACGCCCTGCCGAAATCAGCCGCAGCCACGGGGACGCCTACGAACGTTCGTTGAACGCAAGTCGGGGTCAAGAAATCGCGGGGCTCGAGCTGGTCGAGCTTCCAATTGCCGCGCCGGTGTTCAAGGCTCTCCGCCAGCCGCTTGCCGTGCCCGGGGACGCGGTAGGTCTTTACGACGTCTTCCCTCTGGCGAGCCATCTCAAACCTGAGTTCCGAAAAATCGCCGGGCAGTTCCTCGCGGCCGAGGCGCTCTGGACGATGGAGGAGCAAGGCCTCCTCGGCGGCGTCCCGGTGAACGTGAAGCTCGAGGTGCCCAAAGGTTGGAAGACCGATCCGAAGGACATCCATCAACACCTGATCGGCGAAGGCGCCCTAGACCTCAGCCCAAGCGGCATCGAAACCTACAAGGCGATCAAAACCGCCTGGGATAGCGGCAACTAGTTCAGCGAGTACGGCCGCTCTAGAAGGAAGGGTGCGATCTCGGCGTCGAATTGAGAGCCGTTCGCGCGATACATCTGATAGGTGCCGTGCATCGTGCCTCGCTCGGTGGGTAGCACCGCGCCGCTGCTGTAGCGGAAGCTTTCCCCCGGCCTGAGCACCGGCTGCTCACCCACGACGCCGGGGCCTTTCACCTCATCTATATCGCCGTGGCCATCGCTGATGATCCAGTGGCGCGTTCGAAGCTGGACGGTGTCGCGCCCGTTGTTGGTGATCGTGATGGTGTAGGCGAAGACGAAGCGTCGCTGCGCTGGGTGGGACCGTTCTTCGAGGTAGAAGCTCTGCACCTCGACCAAGATGCCGCTGGTTTCTGCGCTCGAGCTGGTGGTCAGCGGGCTCATCGCGGCGCGCCTCGAAGGTCACGCGCATGGCTCACCCAGGGCGAGCCCGCGATCGCCAAACGCCACTCGGCGCGCTGATGCTCGGGCTCTGCGTAGCCGATGCCGATCCGCGAGCCGACGATGATCTCAGTTGCGCGCTCGCCTTCCCGCACTTCGAGCCCGCCGCGGCGATAGAGAGGCTGGCCACTGAAGCTCGCGTCGAGGCCCAAGGCCTGACCGACCTTGCCTGGCCCGGTAAGCAGCACCGGGCCGTCCTTGCCACCGCGACGGCGTCGAATCGTGCGCTGCCCCGCGATGGGCTCGCAGGAGCGGATCAAAACGGCGGCGCCCTCCCCGACGCAATTGGTTACGAGATTCAGCATCTGATGAATGCCGTAACACAAATACACGTAAGCGTGCCCCGGCGGACCCCACATAGGCGCATTCCGCTCCGTGAGGCCTGCCCGGCAGTGATTGGCGCTGTCATCGGGGTAGCGATAGGCCTCGACCTCGGTGATGCGGAGACCGACGCCCTCGTGCCAGAGCTCTTGGCCGAGGAGATCGCGTGCGACGTCGAGGGCGTCGCGTGCATAGAACTGGCGAGGGAGCATTCGGCCCGGCACGGGGGAAGTCTAGCCGATCTCGAGGGCGAGGCCGACGATTAGCTGGTAGTCGTTTCTTTTGGGGACTGTGCCATCGGCTCGCGGTGGCGGTCGTTCGGTTCGGAAGAACTTGAATGTCATTTCGAGGTCGAAGATGTCGGTGATCTCGACGCTGAACTTCGTGCTACCGACGTGGTTGGTAAGCCCGATCTTGGTATAAACCACGTTGCTGGTCCACTCCATGATGAGCTCGACGTCGTCAGTGAAGTCGATATCCGCGTAGGTCCGAAAGCCAATGAACCAGTCATTTCTTGGATTCTCCAAGCCCGCCGCGGTGCTCAAGAATCGAGTGTACTGGTAGCCAAGCGCCCCTCCCAAATCCCATTCGACCTTCTTCGTATCAAAGAGGTGAACACCGACGCCGGCCGCCGGCGTTGCACGAAGCTCGAGGTTTTGAAACCGGTCGTTGAGAAACTCGACCCTCGCGGTGAAAAAAAAGCAATCGCCGCGAGTAGTAGACCGTCACGTCAGCGCTTCCGAGGTGGCGATTCACGTTCTGAGATCCGTTGGCGTACGCAAAGCTCCCGTCGTAACTCCGCTGCGAGCGCGTGCGCAGCTCGGTGCGCGCCAGATCCCAGTGCAGGTTCAACTGGGGCTGATTCATGTTACCTGAATTTCCGCTGAAGCCGGCCAACAGCCGAGTCGACTACCAGTTGCGCTCTCTCTTCGCCCCTTCGAGAATCACCAGGAGTTGATCGCTCGGGTAGCTCACGACGCCGTCCGCCATCTCGATGATGACCTTGTCCTTCGTGATGACGGCCCGCCCTACGACATCGATCTTCCCTTCGAAGACATAGGTGTTGATCGGAGGGGAATGAAACCGGCTGACCTTGCTCCATGCGAAATTCAGGAGATCGAGCTTGTCGCTGTCGAATTCGATGTCCTTGTCCCGCATCCAGTGCAGCTCGGCCTTGAGCCACTCGCGCGAGGTCAGTCGAATCCAGTCGTAGGTGTCGCCAAACTTGATGGTGAACTCCGCGGGGAGGTCCTCTTCGGGTTCCTCCTCCACGTCCTCCATTGCTTTTTTCGACCTCGGCGACGCCTTCCTCCGCCTGGGCTGCCTCGTCGGGCACGCCCTCATCACAGAGATCCGTGGGGTCCGCGGGCGGCGGCTCGTCGACCAACTCCGTTTTGGGCTCGACACCGTCCACCGAGGGCTTGCCAAGCTGCGCGGCCTGAGCGCCCCCTCAATGGGGTGCGCAGAAAAACACCGCGCCCACCGAGACAACGGCAACAGCCATCAAGCGCATCGCTCTGTCCGGCCCCCTAGTCATACCAAGGCGGGGTTATCGGTCCCCGACGGAGGCGCCAAGAAAAGCGGCGCGGTCACATCGTGGCCGCAGCTGGCGTGCGCGGAGACCATTCGGTAAGGTTGGCGCCACCGATTCAAGGGCTGCGGGTTCGCGACGGTTCGAAGGAAACGGACGATGACGGTGCGACCAATCTCACTTTCGATTGCGGTCACCATCCTCGCGATGGTTGCCATGGCCTGCGGGTCGGACTCGTCCTCGGAGCGCTCGTCCGATGCGCTGGCGACTGCCCTGAGGCCGCAGCAGCCGCCCGAGTACTACGTCCAGCAGGCCAACAAGTACTTCGACACTCTCGACACGAGTGCCGATCCGAACGGTGTTCCCAACTATTCGACGCTCGTCGCAAGGTGGGAGTTGCCGCCCTGGCTCTTGCTGACGGGGTACGGTCGAGACAACATGGTCGAAACGACGGAGATCGCGCTCTTTTTCGATCCCTCGACGGTCCCCACGCGTGATTGCCGCGCGTTCTCCGTGCAACCTTTCGCCCGCTGCTACGTCTCCTTCGAGTACGAAGCTGGCTCCTGCCCAATCTATGAGGAGTTCGTGTTCAACGACCAGGGCGAGATGACATTCATCGAGGCATGGTCCGACCAACCAGGACTGTTGCCTACCTCCGATCCAAGCGATCGCTGGGCCGAAGGTGCCAACGTCCCCCGCTTGTCGACGAAGCTTCCGGGTCTGGGCAATGCCACCGGACTCATCGACATCGACTCCGAGGCGATGCAGCGCGCCGCGAGCGAAGACCCCGAAATCGCCGACTTCGTCAGACGAACCCGGGACTTCTGGCCGTCTTGGTTTCAGGCACAAGAGGATGCAGGATGGGACTACTTCGCTCGGGGGTGCGGCTGGACAAGGTGAAGCGAAGAGGCGTTGCCATGACAGGACCGCTTCGAGTAGCCTCCGAGTTTCGACATCCTCCGTTTCCGCCCTTCCCATCGAGGAGCTCCTCCATGCTTCGGTGCAAGTCCATCCTTTCAGCCGTCGGTGCCTCGGTTTTGCTCTTCCACGTCGCTGCGCCGGCGGTGCAAGCCCAACAGAGCGGCTTTTCGTCCGGTTTCGGACCATCGACCCCGGTCTGCGCCGGCATTCGAGGAAACGGGCCGAGGCTTTGGGCTCACTTCACTTCGCTCGCACGAATCGTCGAAGAGTTCGGACCGATCGCGGCCGCAGCCGGTGGAAGCTCCGGCAGCATCACGATTTTCGTGACTGAAAGCATTCAAGCCAATCCACTCGTGAGGCAATGTGGCCACGAGCGGTGCGCTCCGCTCGAGTCTCGCGCGCGCATCGCCCTGCTCCTCAAGTCTCTTCAAGGGCTCCAGGAGGCAGGGCTCATCGAGGACTTCATCACGCTTGCAGACGTGATTGCCGGTGTTCAAGAGGAGGGTGTGCTTGCACTTCTTCAGGGCCCCGACCCCTTCGCCGGCGTGGAGGCGCTCCTCGACATTCTCGGCGATCCCGCGCTGCAGCAGATCATCAATCCGGAGATCTTCGAGCTTTTGCTCAATTCACCGGACCCTGTCTTTCACGCGACCGATCTCGCCAACAGCCTTGCCGCCGCGGCCAGCTTCGAGGTCGATGATCCGACCGTCTTCGTTCGACCCGGACTGATCAATTTCGAGGCCTTCGTCGAGCTTGTCGATCGACTCGCCAGCTTCTACGCCGGGTATGCGCCTTTCGATCGGTCGGGTTTTGAGGCGTTTTTCTCCGACTGCGCGATGGCCGGACTCGGCGTCGATTGGCCTGAGATTGCGGACCTACCCGCTGGGAATAGTACGTGCGGCGAGCTTTTCTCGGAGCTGTTCGAACGATTTCGCGCGGCTCGCACTGATGGCGACCGATCCCGACTCGACGATCCCATCGGTCGATACATGCGATCGCTCGTCACGACCTCGGTCTTGCAGGGCGACGCTGTTCCGGTGTTCGAAACCGCACTCGAGAACTACTTCGCGGCGCTACCAATCACGTTCGACGTCGACTTCAACGACGTGCGCTTCGGCTATTGGGGAAGGTCGATCGATCTGCTCATCGCAGAGCTGGTTCTCGGATTTAGATTTACCGACGCCAAGAGCGCAAAGTTCTCCAGGCTCGGCAGCGCACGATGGCGCGACATCTTGACGCGCTCCCCTGCCGAACCAGGGCTCTCGCGCGCAGTACGGCTTCCGGACGGACGCGTATCCGCGGGCGGATGGACCGATCCGGTACCCGCGCAAGTCCTCCGAGCGATCGGCTGTCGTCGTATCGTGCTGGTCAATCGGCGCGACGGGATCGGTGGCTTCACGACGGGAGTGGCGAGTCTACTCGGAGCCTCAGAGGATGACCTAGGCGCTCTCTACGATCTCGGCGATCGCGAAAGTGGATTCACGAGTGCTCTCTTGGAGGCGGATGGGGTCTGGTGCACCGACTGGGATGCCCCCGACACCTTCGACATACGGGGCTTGTCCGCCGAAGGCTATGATGCCCCGCTCCAGACAGATGATCGGAGGCTACTGAGCTACGAGAACGCGGCTAGCGACCTGGGCATCGTCGGTTGCACGCCGCTCGTCACCGAATAGCAACAAAGACCTGACCCAGGCTCTCACGGTGGTGACCCCGGCCGCGACCTCGGTGTATGCTCGCAACGCAATGCTAGAAGTCGCAGAGGTGGGAGCGAAGGTCTCCAAGGAGGAGTACGAGGAGTCCCTGCCGCGGCTGCGGGTCGATCTGCTGAACGCCCAGTTCGAGCTGCGCACGAGCGATGTCCCCGTGATGATCGTGCTCTCGGGGGACGACCGCGAGGCCTTGAGGGAGGTGCTGAACCTCCTGCACCAGTGGATGGACGCGCGCTACTTGGACGCTCATTTCTTCGGCCGACGCAGGGTGTACGAACGCCACTACCCTCGCTTTTGGCGATACTGGCAGGTCCTGCCGGCGCGGGGCGAAATCGGTGTGTTTGCCGGCGGCTACGGCCTCGGCCTGCTGGCCGACCGACTCACCTGCGAGAGCGACGCTGAGGAGGCGGCGCAGCGCCTGGAGCATGCGCGCCGTATCGAACAGACGCTCGTAGACGACGGCGTGCTGCTGCTCAAGATTTGGCTGCATCTGCCACCGGACAAGCGCCGCAAGCGACTGGCGAAGGCCAGGAAGTCGCCGAATAGCGTGCGGCTCGACGACATCGATCTAGAGCTCTATGAGCGCTACGACGAGGCCAAGCCCCTCATCGAAGCCCTGTTGCGGCGGACCAGCACGGCGGCCTCGCCCTGGCACTTGGTGGAGAGCAGCGATGCGCGCCACCGCAACCTCGTCGTCGCTCGCGTCATCCGCGACGCGCTGGTCGCGCGCCTCGCCGAACCGTCTTGGCTACCCCCGGTGGCGACGGGCGAGCTGGCCCAGGGCAAGCAGCGGAATCACGCAGGAGTCCTCGCTTCCCTCGATCTCGGCTCCGAGCTACCGCCCGAGGAATACAAGGAACGATTGCGCGAGCTCCAGGGCCGGCTGTGGGAGCTCAGCCGTCGCTGCCGCGAGCACGGCGTGGGGAGCGCCGTGCTCTTCGAAGGTTGGGACGCCTCCGGCAAGGGAGGCGTGATCCGGCGGATGACCCGCGCCATGGACGTGCAGGACTATCGGGTGATGCCGGTGGCCGCGCCGACGTCCGAGGAGCTGGCGCACCACTATCTGTGGCGCTTCTGGCGGCGGCTGCCCGCGGCGGGGCGCATGCTGATCTGCGACCGGAGCTGGTACGGGCGGGTGCTGGTGGAGCGCGTCGAGCGCTTGGCGCAGGAGCACGAGTGGCGCCGCGCCTACGCGGAGATCAACGACTTCGAGGAGCAGCTCGTAGAGCACGGCATGCCGGTCCTCAAGTTCTGGATGCACATCGATCCGGAGACCCAGCTCGAGCGCTTCTCGGCCCGCGCGCAGACGCCCTTCAAACGGTACAAGCTCACGCCCGAAGACCATCGCAATCGCGAGAAGTGGCCCCAGTACGAAGCGGCCGTGGAGGAGATGGTGGCGCGCACCAGCACCGATTTGGCACCGTGGCATTTGGTTCCCGCCAACGACAAACGCAGCGCTCGCATTCAGGTGTTCGAGACCGTGTGCGACGCGCTCGAGGCAGCCCTCCGCGCCCGGGTTTGACTCGCACCCCCAAAAGAGATCCCGCAAAGAAGAAGCTCGGCCAAGGCGGGGACTCTGATCCTGGTGACCCCAAGGATGCGAAGTCGGAATACCTCGGTTGTCCTCCTGCGTGACTGTAACGCACTTCGTCGAGTGAGGGCGACAGCCTGAAGGGCGCTACACGACCTTCAGTTCGATGAGGCTGCGTGCCATTGCTACGGCGGCATCGGCCGCTGGAATGAATGTCATCTGAAGCGCGTCGCGGGTGAGCGTGTTGTCCGCGACGAGTATGGATCGCCCGACGTTCTACGGGTGGAGGAAATCCCGAGACCGACACCAGCAGAGGATGAAGTGTTGGTGAGGGTGCGTGCGGCCTCGGTCAACAAAGGCGACACGGAAATCCTGCGAGGCAAGCCGGCCTGGGTCCGGCTCGTCGATTTTGGGCTCCTGAGACCCAAGGTTCGGATCCTCGGTTGCAACCTTGCAGGACGAATTGAAGCGGTCGGCCGGAAGGTCACGGAGTTTGAAATGGACGACGAGGTCTTCGGAGACATTCTCGAGTGTGGTTTGGGCGCCTTCGCCGAGTACGTTTGCGTACCGCAGCGCGCACCGCTGGTCCGCAAGCCTGCGTGGCTGACGTTCGAGGAAGCTGCGAGCTTGCCGGAATCGGGTTTCATCGCCGTTCAGGCGCTCCGCGACAAAGGGCGGCTGAAGTCCGGTCAGAAGGTTCTCATCAACGGTGCGGGGGGCGGAGCAGGCTCCTTCGCGGTGCAGCTCGCCAAGTCACTCGGAGCGGAAGTGACGGGCGTGGACAAGACGGAGAAGCTCGACTGGATGCGCGCGCTGGGTGCCGACCACGTCGTCGACTACACGCAGGAGGATTTCGCCCAGCGCGGAGGGCGTTACGACCTGATTCTCGACGTGGTGGGAGTCCGCTCGGTGTACACCTGGAAGCGCGCGCTGAGCGACGGGGGAACTTATCTGGCGGCCGGAGGGTCCGTCCCTCAGATCGCGCGGACGCTGCTCTTTGGAGGATGGGTCTCCGGCACAAGCAGCAAGAGCATCGGAATGTTGACCGTGAAACCCAACCGGCAGGACCTGCTCACCATCATCGAGCTCACCGAAGCCGGCCAGGTCGCAACCACGATCGATCGACGCTATCCGCTGAGCGAAACGGCGGAAGCCATCAGATACGTGGGCGCCGGGCACTCCAAAGGCAAGGTCGTCATCACGATCTGAGCGATATAGCTTGGTGGCAGGTCGCCGAGCAGATAGAGCCTCCGGTGAAGCCGGGGCGGTTGAACCATGCAATTCGGAAGCTGAATGAGCGCAAGCAGGTCGAGTGCATGTCGTGTGAGGATTCAGGGGTGCGCTATCGCCAGGTCGCGTGGTCAATCGTGACTCGGAAGAACTCGCCCTCCGACTCGAACCGTTCCGTCCCGAAGTACCAGCCGACCCGCATCCGGGTCGGAATGGTAACACCTGAGAAGGTACCCCGCTCCTCGACGATGGCCCCAAAGCTGACGTGGCGATACTCTGCTTCGTCGGGATTGCCCCACCTAGAGAGCTGGACGCGTTGAAGTTCGCCCGTGGCATCGACGTGCAAGTGAAGCTCAATGTCCTCAGGTCGGAGGCTGATACGCGCCACCGCCTCGTTGGATCCTTCGTCAGACCAAGACAAGCCGCTGCGAGCGAGCGCGGAAGGCAACCAGATCAGCTCCGCTGCGAATCGTCCCGCCGCCGATCGAGTGATGTCAGGACCAGAGGCACGCATGACTTGAATCATCTTCAGGAGCTTCCAACACATCGCGCCCTGGCCGTCGACGAAGCGGTCGTAGCCGTGGATGGACAGCAAGCCGGTGCTCCGAACGGTAGCCGTCCAAATCATGCCGCGCTCCCGGTGGATGATCTCTTCTGCCTTGAACGGCAGCCATCGCCTGAGCTTGATCTCGCCGTGCATGTCGAGCCGCACGGCCGTCGCCAGAGGGCTCCCCGGGGGAAATGGCATGACGCAGGAAACGCTGCGCAGCCACCGGCAAGCCGGCGAGGCCGTTGGGGTCGAATGTGTGGCGACTCGGCGTGGTCGACTCCCAAAGCTCGGCGAGTGAGGGTCTCGGTGTCATGAGCGGCCGAATAATTCCACAGGAGCCTGACCCAACTCAACTGCCCTGAACCCCGGACAGGAATGCGCTGATCTCCTCAAAGAGCTCCGGTCCGTGGCCGACGAAGACGTGGCCGCCAACTGGGTAGCTCACAAACTTCGCGCCAGTCACGGACGCCGCGATATGGCGGGCAGCGGAATAGGTGCCGAACCGGTCGTCCTGCAGCGAAATCGCCAGCGTGGGCACGGTGATCGCCGCCAGATCCATCGGCGCCGGGGTTCCCGCCAGTTGGGCATCGTTCAGGAGGCCCTTGCTTCGCATACTTACCGGCAGGATGTCGTGCAGAATGGAGCGTGCCCGGTCCTGCTCAGCGGAGGCGGCCTGATGCACAAGCGCCGGGTCCGTAGCCAAGAGTGTGCGGATCATCGTGTCCTCGGCGAGCTGCAGGCCCGCCCAGAACAGGAAATCCGATTGCAGCCCGTATTCCATGATCGCCGCGCCCAGCGCGTTCGGCCGGACGGGCGCGCGGCCGGGCACGTAGGTGGCGGGAACAACCGCCACAAGCGCCGAACAGCGGTTTGGGTGACGGATCGCAAACTGAATCGCCGGAAGCGCCCCGGCCGAAACGCCGATCACCGGAGCGCGATCGATGCTGAGGTGATCCATCAGATCTACGATGGCATCCGCCTGATGTTCCGAAGACGGATCCTGCGGGAACGCAGAGCGCAGATAGCCGAACCGGGACGGTGCGATGATCCGATAACCCGCAGCGATTAAGGGTTCAGACGCCCCGAGCCCCTGGTCGAAGCCGCCACCGGTGCCGTGGACCATGAGGACTGGCGGACCTTCTTTGTCTCCGGCCACGGCGTATTCCATCGCGCCAAAGCGGCTCTGAAAAAGCTCACTTCCTTGGTTCACCCGTGCGCGCTCGGCAGAAAGATCGGCTGAAAACGCTCCATAGATGGCGCCGCCCGCCAGTAAAGCCCCCGCGACCGCGATCCCAATCCATAAGAAGTGTCTTGCGTGCATCGTGATTCATCCCTTGGCGTGAAGGCTCTCCGAGCTGAGTCGCTCGATCCGGCGTCACGCCCGATGCCTTCGTGCTCGGCGCGCGGCGATGTGCTGGAGCCAGACGCCGAACCGATCGGCGAAGCTACCCGCTTTGGGCACCGCGTGGATCTGGCGCGCCAGTCCGAGCATGTCTAGCACCACCGCGTGGCGGGCGAGCAAGTCGCCATCGAACTGCGAGAACTCCGCCGTCTCGAACTCGATGGCTCCCCCGGTTGGCGCAAAGCCTGGCGGTGTCAGCGGCCCGGTCATCGTTCCACTGATGCGCGACCGAACCGCGACGCTCGTGCCGTTGAGAGCGAGGTACGGCCCGTCGACGAGCTCGATTTTCACGTCTGGAATTGCTCGGAACATGATGTCGCGGTGGAACCGGCACACGGCCTCGCGTCCGTGCAGCGCTTCGGGCGCGGCTGGGTCCTCCCACACGATGCCTTCTGAGCAGAGCGCGGCCACGGCGTTGGCGTCGTGCGCATTCACGGCCGCGTACAGACGTTCAAGGAAGTGGCCCGCGAACTCGCCGTCGACCTGCTGTGCCATCAGGACTCCTTTCGAACGGACTCAAACGAGAACTTGCTCCACAGGCCGCCGCAACGATCGCGGCATCTCAGGACCTCGACCGATCCGGACCACGAGGTCCGGCCGTCGACTTGCGATGCCGAGAAAACTGGCAAACTGCGCGCGGAGAACGGGAACTTCGACGGGCTGGTTGATGAAGGCGGTGCGCAGATCCAACGCGGCGGCCTGGAGCGCAAGGCGTTCGTAGCTTCGCCCCGCCTCGATCCAGTGCTCTTGGTCGTCGCGTTCGGAGAACAACACCGCGATTGCCGCGGAGCTTCGGATGTGTCTGAGGTCCTTTTGGTTCTGGCGCTCTGCCGACACCGCAACGGGCATCAAGAGCTTCCCGAGCCACCGGGGCACGTTGGGGATACCCAGCACCGCGCCGTACAGACCGTCCCCCGTACGCACAGCGCTGCGAGCGTTGAAACGGATCCACTTCCTCATCTCTTCGGCCCATTGAGGATCGCCGAACTGGGCCGTGTTGCCCTCTGCGACATACTCGGCAACCTGCTCTTTCCGTGCGCTGTCTGTGAGAAGCAGGATCGAGACTCCATCGCCGCGCCCGGCCTCCTCCAGCAGGCGGAGCCGGTCATTGGAGAGCGAATTTCCGTCGTAGTCGGCCCGACTGCACTGGCGCCTTGGGATGGCCTCGAAGAAGGCTGAGCGGAAGGGGGTCGCCTCTTCGAAGTCCACTTGCACACTTGATGTGGACGCATGGTAGGAATAGTGGCCTGCTAGGCCGCCGGCTTGGGCGGCCAGCAACAAATTCTCGGCGGCACAACCCAGGCTTCCATACAGGTGATGATCATCCGGATCGACCTCCGGACAGCGTCGTGAGAGGTCCGGGCGAATCATAATCCTGCGCGGCTCGAGCTTGAACTTCCACGGCTGCGTGTTGTGGCTGGACGCGGCAAGTGTCGCATACCGCACCAGGCCCACGTAGTCATGTCTGGCGTTGCCAAGCTCGTGATGGCGCCAGGTCTCGCTGACTGCTGCCGAGTAGTTCATGTTGTCCCGGTCTCCCAATAGGTGAACGCTGAATGAGGTCGACTCCGCTAGAACACGAACTGGCCCGATCTCTCGTCCCAACGAATACGGGTGCGGTAACGGCGTCGAAGGTCCCACTCGATCTCGCGCTTTTGCTTGTTGCGGACGCCGAGCATGATGCCCGTCGTGAGCGCCCCGATCGTGCCGAGTCCGATGAAGGCCCCGCCGACCCCCCACAAGACGTTTCCTGCAGTGTTGCACGACCAACTGTCGCTTCCGTCCGACTGGGTCTCGTGATTGCATTGCGACGATCCGATCCCCGCGAGAACGATGCCGGTGGCAAGCGCCGCACTGGTACCGATCAGCGCATTCCGGACGATTCGACTGCGCTGCTCCGCCTCTTCGAGGTCGTAGTAGTCGTAGGGGCGATAGCCACGCCGACCGCTAACGCACAGCGGAGGCTCAGGGGCAGCTTGGACTTGCGGCGCGGCGCTCGAGTCCTGCGCCAGCGAACGAGCTCCCGGGAACACGACGAACAACGAGCACGCGAAGAACCCGATCGATAGGATGCGCATGTGTAGATCCATTCTCCACCTTGGGGGGCGAGCGTCTCGCAGCTTGCAAGAGATGTACCACGTCGAAACGGGTCGGCATTCCGGCTGCGGCGAACGAAGGACCATGTAAGAGCGCGGGAGCAAACGCAAATCTGTCGCGTCACGCGAAACGATTTCAACACAAGGAAGGGGGGTGGTCTGCACCGGGTACACCTCCAGAAGATCTGATCAACGCGTCGACAGTGCCGCGAGGCTGCGGGCGCTTCTGCTCCCCCACACTCGGTCGGTCGTCTGTTCAACATTCTTTGGGGGGCCGGCGTCCTTCCGCAAACAGGATTATGCCGCGACCTCGTTGGACGACCTGTCGACGGCGACGAGTCTCAGCAGGCCGAGCCTCAATGCCGCGTATGGTGGCAAGCTGAATATCTACCTCTCGGCCATCGACGCGTTCAGCGCTGCGGCAGCGCAGCAGGCGATATCGACGCGATCGAGGAAGTGACGGGCGTGAACTTCAATGACCTACCGAACAAGACATTGGTCGAGGCGCAGGATGAATCGGCCGGATTTGCCAGAGGCTGTGGGGTGCACAGCCAGGGCTGCGTTCTCTTACCAGGCGACACAGCATTCATCGGCTCGAAGCTCGCTTGCCAGGCGCACTTGATGTTTGCCGAAGGGGACCTTCAATGATGCGCGGTTGAGGCCATGGAGAAGGACGCCGAAAGTGTTGCGAAGCTGAACAGGTGCGAGCTCTAGCGTGCAAGCGGGTGACACGTATTTGCCGCACCGCACCAAGGGACTCCGATCGGAATCAGAATCCCTTTTTTTCTTGGTGACCCCAACGATGCGAAGTTGGAACCGATTTTCCCCTTTCATTGAAGAGTGGGACAGGCTTCGGATGGCCGCATGATGAGCTTCGGCGAGGGCAGTCGATGCTCGGCTGCGCGTGCTGCCCCGGGCTGAGGCCGATGCCGCGCTCGACTCCCGCATGTCCAGCCATCGGCAGCGTACGTAGGGGTCCGAGCTCTGTCCGCTGGGTCACCTTCGCGATCATCGCAGCCCAAATTCGCGCTGGACGACGTCTTGAGGAACGACAGGCTCCAGACGCTCGTGGCGTGAGATCGTTGGGGGAACAAATCCTACCGCTCACAGTGCGTTCAAACGCCCTCTTTCGTCCGCGAGAAAATCGACATAGGGACTAGAACCACGCGATTCGGATGCCGACGGAGCTAAGGAGCGTTGCCTACCATCTCTTTCATCTCCCTGAAGTGGCACTTTGGGTGGCACTCCCTCGCGATACTTTTGCTCTCGAGCTTCCCGGATCTTAGAGTCTGGTCACCGGAGGCCGAGAGGGAGGTGCAATGAGAGCCGTTGCCGTTTTTGTATTGGTGCTTGCCATGTCGAGCACCGCACTTGCGGGTCCGCAGTCCACAATTGGAGGGAAGCGGCTGAAGTCCGACATGGTGCACAACACGGGGGTCGGTTGGCCGAGCCTGTTCTACGAATGGTGGAACAAGGGGCAAGGCAAGCTGGACTGGGCACTCGGCGCCGAGCTGTTGTACGGGGATTGGTCAGGCGCGTTCTCGGATGTGAGCGTCGGTCTTGCTCTCAACGCTCCGCTCCGCTGGCATATCCACAACAGGAAGCATGCCAAGGCCACAACCGATGTTGGGATTCGGTTCACGCCGGGTGCCATGGTCGGCGGTAGCGACCGTGACCGTGGCCGAGTGCCTCCTGTCGGTTTTCGGTTTGATCGGCGGGTCATGGGTGGCGTGCGCGCCGAGCTTGCGATTCCCGTTTCGATCGACGTGCATGACCGGGTCAGCGTGGTCACCGGAGCGACGATTCCGTTTACCCTGATGTTCGCAAGAGACGTGGACCCTTGGGGGATCATTCCACTCATGGTTCGCATGGGTGTCGAGATCAACGCCGCCCCGAAGGTGGCACCTTTTTTTCTGTTCGAGCTCGGCCCCGCCATCGGCATCGGAAACGGCACCTCAGATGTCGACTTTGCCTTTCGAATCTGGGTCGGAACGGCTTTCTGGTCGGTGCTCGGGAACTAGCAGCGACACCACACGCACCGTGCTCGCGAGGGTCGGCTAAAGACCGCGCGTAGCTGATTGAACGCGTAACGCGCGAAGAAGGCGGTGCCCGAAACGACAAGCGCCCCAACTTTGTCGAGGTTGCCAAGGTTCTTTCCAAAGAAGAGGCCGAACAACGCCCAATAGCTCACTCCCACGAAGAATGCCCCGATGACCGTGGCACCCGGGGCTCCCGTGACCCTGCTGAAACTCGGCACTAGCGACGTTGCCGGGCCTTGCTGCTTGATCGGTTTTTCAGCGAGCATCCTGCTGACTACTTTGGACTTCGCGTCGGCGCCTGTTGGCTGATTCAGCACGTCCGAGAGCAAACGAAGGCCCCAAATCAGGACGCCCGTCAGCACTGCGGCGGCAAACACGAAAACACTCGGCAGGGCCTACGTCCCACCGGGCGCGTCGGGGCACTCCGGATCCCCCGGGTGCTGCAAGAGCGAGTGGCAACTGAGGCCCTGAGAGACGAATTAACCCTTCCTGAATAAACCGGGCCCTCAGGTCCGTCTCAGCGAGGTCATGAAGAATCTGCACAAAACGACCACAGTCAGTTGCGCCAAGCCTCGGGGTCAGATCCATGTTCCCCTAGCGTTCTTGGCGCTGCTGCTCATCGGCTCCGTTCCTCAAACGGCGCTCGGCCAAGGTCTCGTGATCAACCAACCCGACGCCTACGTCGTCGTCGAGCCGATTGCGGGCGAAAGGAGCATCATCATCGAGGAGCCCGAGCCGTCGTGGGTGATCGTTCAAACAGCACCTCCGCCGGTCAGGTTCGAGGTCCGGCCTCGCGTCCCCTACGCCGGAGCCATCTGGGTCGGCGGGTATTGGTGGTGGAGCGGGGTCCGCTATGTGTGGATCGGCGGACACTACGTGAGCCCGATACACGGCTACCGTTTCGTTGCACCGCGTTGGGTGTTTTCAGGAGGGTACCACTACCACATTCGCGGGCACTATAGGCCCTACGGCGCCACCGTTCAGCATCGAACATATCACCACTATCGTCAGGGCGGGTACTACGGGCATCGCTACGATCACTCCGGACGCCACCGGCCCACGACGTACCCGGGTCAGAACCGTGGGCACAACGGCCACAACCGTGGGCACAACGGCCACAATCGTAGGCACAACGGC
The DNA here is from genome assembly GCA_963699755.1 of uncultured delta proteobacterium. Classification (GTDB taxonomy): domain Bacteria; phylum Myxococcota_A; class Polyangia; order Polyangiales; family Houyiibacteriaceae; genus SG8-38. The sequence continues at coordinate 474,251 of CAVOVB010000003.1, read as the reverse complement.
TACAATCGTGGGTACGACGGCCGCGACCGTGGGTACAACGGCCACAACCGTGGGCACGGCGACGAGCATCGTGGGCACAACGGCCGCAACCGTGGGCACGACGACAAGCACCGTGGGCACGACGATTAGCATCGTGACCGGAGCCTCCATCATCGGGCCTCGACCTCGAACTGCGCTGGCCATCGGAGCCCAGGAACAACTCAGACGCCGGCTGCCCGTGGCGGTTCGCCGACAGGGCATCGCACGGCATCGTCACGTGGCACTGTGAATCACCGCGGCGCGAACACGGCGCACCGCACATCCGCGAGCCAGCGCACCGCGGCATCGTGATAGACCACTCCTGGGGCTGATTCCACCCGAGCAGATCGAAGATCCCGAAGATCCGACCCAGGTTGAGCACGAAGTTAGATTGTCACACAACCTGTTGACCTGGGTGACCGATAACCGCTGCCCTCGATTCGAGGAGACCACGTCCAAAGAAAAAGCACGGGCGAAGCCGAGCTTTGATGGTGACCCCAACGACGCGAAGTTGGAACCAATTTTCCGCTTTCATTGAAGAGTGGGACAGGCTTCGGATGTCAGCACGATGAGCTTCGACCACCGCAGTCGGTGCGCAGCTGCGCGTTGGGCCAAGGCGGCTGCCGCGCTCGACTCGCGCATGTCGAGCCGTAAGCAACGCACGCGAGGGTCTGAGCTCCGTCCGCTAGGTCACCTTCGCAATCATCGCGGCTCACACCTCGAGACGGACAACGTTTTGAGGAACGACAGTGTCGTTATGGTCGAACTAGCTGACTGAAAAGACCAAGTCGACCATTTTTTGGGCCTTCCAGCCCGGGTTTTCGTAATCTCGCGCCCAATGAAGGTAGCGACCAAAAGCAGCGCCGCGCCTCGGCATCCGCCTGCGCCTCGACTTGTACATCAGGCATCCGAAAAGCTCCGGTCCATGTCGCTCGACTCGCGGGACGCCTACGTTCTGTCGCGGATCGATGGAGTCATGCTGGCCCACGAGATCGTCGATGTCTGCGGTCTCGACCCCTGGACGGTCACGGAGATCCTCAACCGCCTGACCGCGATGGGCTTGATCCATTGGGACCACGAGGTGCCAGTGGACTCGACGGCTGCTTCCGAAGAGCCCGGGCGCCGCCTGTCTGGAACACGCATGAGCACGAAACGGAACCTCGTCTCGATGCGTGCCCCCGCCCCCCGGCTCCTCGAGCGCTTCGAACGACTCACGCACTATCAACTCCTCGGTCTCTATGCGGACTGCAGCCCAGCCGACATCGAGCGCGGTCACGATCGGGCACAAGCGCTCGAGGAGGGCACGTTGGCCGCGCGGATGGCGGCGCGACTCGGGACGCGGCGCGTTCGCGAACGCGTATCCGCGGCCTATGAGGTGCTTCGCACCCCGGAGCGCAAACAGAGCTACGATGAGTACCTGCTCTATCGACAAGAGACGCATGCGATCGAGGACGCGCTTTCCGAGGGCGTCCGTCGAGCCTCGCTGGTTCCGCCACCTGCCCAGGCCTCCGCGCCCGCATCACGCACATCGAAGCGCGCTCTCATGGGAGAGGACCTCAGCGCCCCAAAGGCTCTCCCAGAAGAAAAGATTGCCGAATATTACCTCGTCACGGCACTTCGCGAGTGCGCGCCCCGCGGAGCCAGCCGGGTGCGTGCCGAAGGACTGGTGCGCAGCGCCATCATCGAACGCGAGGCGGAGAACTTGGTCGGCGCGACCAATGCGCTCCGCCTGGCGAGCTCGATCGTCTCGGATTGCAGTGTCCTCGAGAACGCCTTGGCAACGGTGAGCCAAGAAATGCACAGGAGCCTTGCGCCAACGTTCCGGGCGCAGGCCGCCTATGAGGAGAACCTCGGCATGTGGGAAGCTGCGGCGAAGACCTGGGAAAAGGTCTTGCTCGGACAACCTGATGACGCGCGCGCCGCCCATGGGGTCGCCGAAGCACTGCTCGCATCCGGAGGCGATCTCAAACACGCTCGTCGCCGCGCCGAGCAGGCCGTCGCAAACGCCCCCGATGATGCCCAGCTCCGGCGCACTCTCGCGCGGGTGTACGGCGCAGCGGGCATGACTGAAAGTGCGAGGCGTACACTCGACATCGCGGAAAACCTGGAATCGCGTGAAACGATCGGACCGAGTCGTCCTGGTCTTCTCAAGCGAGTTGGAGCGCTTTGGAAACGCGGCTAGGTGAACGTTGAAGGTCTGTTCAGCTACTCAGGCAGTGTTTTGCGCCTCGTGAGACGGGACGCGCCGAGCCCGAGGGAAGAATTACTTGTGGACGCTAGTCCCGAAAGGGTGTTCTCTCGAAGATCCCCCTGTTTGTGTCGGTCCCATGTGGAAGCATTTGATCCCCAACAAAACGAGCCGTAGAAGCGAAAGCAAAACCATAGATCTTTGTGCCGAGCTCAACCGAGCGCTCGAGCAGGGAGGGATGATCGAAGCGCTCGACATCTACGAGCTCATCGAAAAACGAAAGCCGGAGGAGCCCCGGTGGCCGCACCGCAAGGGGGACTTGTTGCGTCGGATCGGACACGAGGCGGAGGCCCTTCGCGCATATGAGCGCGCAGCGTACCTGTATTCGGCGAGGGGCTTTGACGCTCGCGCCGTCGCGACAGCCAGACTCATGCTGGCGATCGACTCCAGCAAAGGCGATGTGCTGGAGCGGGTGACTCGCGTGGCCGAACGCCGATTGCACCGACAACACCGCGTCGAGACCCAGCTGGGCGTTCGTCGCCCCGATTGAGAGGATGGGCGTCGAGTTCCACTTCACTTTGGAAGGGTGAGGTTTTAAGCGCTATCCTGTCCGAATGGACAGGGCTAAGGGTCAGCCTGCTGCGGAGCAGATCCAGATCGACCATCCGTGGTTCTCGAACGACCTCATGCCGATCTACCGATGGACCTTTCCTTCGGAAGCCACCAACGAAGAGCTTAAGGCATCTCTTCGGGCACGCGAAGACTGGGCGATTCGCGCGCGCTACCCGATGGCCTGGGTCATTGATCTCTCCAACGTCACCAAGGCGCCGGCCATCCAACGCAAAGAGTTAGCCGAGCACCTCAAGCGTTTCGGAGAACTCAGCGTTCCGTGGTATGCGGGCTCCGCGTTGATCGTACCGAGCCCATGGCTGCGCGGCGTCGTGACCGCCGTGACTTGGCTCTCGCCACCGAAGTTTCCCTACCAACTTTTCTCCAAGCCTATCGAGGCAGAACGTTGGGCAAAGAAGCAGCTCGCCGCGAAACTTGCTGAGCTAGACTAATCGAGTGAATCTATCCGCACTTCACAGGCGCGTCTTGGCTGGCCACCTGCTCCGCGTGCCGGACGTCTATCCACGGCCTTCGGGTGATCACCTCGGAGCGCGCCGGAGGAACACGAAGATGGTGGCAGCGGGAGCTCGGGTCTTCGGCCCTCGTCACTCCGGCCTTTGCTACAACACGCACGGAACGTCCGGGCGCGTGACCCAATTGCGGAGAATCGGAGTTGTCTTCTAGATCCTTCCCCGAAACCTCTCGTATGCACTGCTAGGCCTGCCGAAGCCTCGAACGAATAAAGAATTGCGTATAGACATGAACAGAATCCGGTGGTTGCATACGGTGGCGACCCCCTAGAACGGGAGTCGGCTGACATGATCTCCTGGAAGAACAGTATCGTGATCCATGCGCCCACGGATCGAGTGTTTGCGTACGTGGACGACCCGATGAACTTGGTCGAATGGCTGCCAGGGATGGTCGAAGTGGCCGATGTGATCGGGAGCGGCGCCGGCCAGCAGCAGACGTGGACCTACAAGATGGCAGGCCTGTTCCTTCATGGAGAGGCTACGGTCGTCGAGCACGTTCCGGGCAAATGCGCGGTGCATCAGACCATCGGCATGATTGAGAGCACGTTTGCATACGGGGTCGAACCCCACGAGGAAGGCTCGGTACTGACGCTCGAGGTCAAGTACAACGTCCCCATTCCCGTGCTGGGAAAGCTTGCGGAGCACATCGCCGCGAGGCGGAATGCACGGGAGTTCGGGTTGGCGCTCATCAGCGTCAAAGAGACGCTGGAAGGCTCGGTGGGTCAATCGCCAGAGGTCGCGGGTCCTGATGGGTGAGCGGCACGCGGGTGACACATATTTGCCACAACGCACCAAGGGACTCCGACCGGAATCACAATCCCTTGTTTTTTTGGTGACCCCAAGTACGCGAAGTTGGAACGCGGTTGTTCGGTTTCTCACAGATTGGGAGGGGCTTCGCCGGCGCGCGAGGCACGCGGCATTGCGAGCCGCCGGTTAAGGGACCCAGGTCTTGCCGGTCGTGGTGGGGGCGTTCTGCATTGGCCAGCCAGGCTGATTTCCAGTCGTCTCAGCGACGCTCGACGGCCAGACTCTCCGAATGGTACTCTCTCGCGATGGCCCGGCCCCGACGGAGCAACGTGCTCGCCTTCGTCCTCATTTCGTTGGTTGCTTGCGGAGAAGATGTGAAACCGCCCGAGGTCGTCGTCGAGGCGACGGAAACGATGGTCTGCGTCACGGCAGGTGATGGTGCTCTCACAAGTGTTCGCATCTCCTCGCCGAACCTGGACGCCTCGCCAATTGTCGGCGACGAGGCGCTTGCGAACCTCCGAGCATCTTGGGCCGACTATGACCCGAGCCTGATTCTCACCGATGTCGCTGGTGAGGTTACAGTGACTGCCCCTTGGCGTATCGAGGCGGGAGGCGAGTTGGATGGTCTCCGTTGCTACAACTTCATGAACCTCCATCCAAATGCTCCCAGTGAGTTCGAGGTTCACGTGGAAGCCGGGGGCTTGATCAAAGAGTTGCTCGTTCCAGTGGCTCGATCCTTCGATGAGCTCTCCTTGTTCGGCGACCCGCTGGAGTGCTCTAGGACTCGCGAGTGGGAGGCGGCGGATGGCACCCGGGCGCATGAGACCTGGGGAGTGTTGGAGGTTCCGCCCTTCTCTCACTACACGAGCACGAGCTGTAATGACTACGTGATTCGAGACGGCGAGAGCCTTCCGCTGGATGTGCCGTGCAGGTCCTTCTTCCGCCAGGAGCAAGGAGGCGGAGACATCGAGCTCATGTGCGAACAAGAGAGGACAGAGCCAGACGGCCGCGTGGTGGGACCGGGACGATTGCACTACATCCGCATCGATGACTTCGAGCCTACCGAGCACGTTGGCGCGAGGGGAAGTCCCTAGAAACCGCCCGCACCACCGGCAGGGCGAAGACGGCAAGCGCCCCGGCAGCGCGAGCCCGAAGGGCGAAGCCCGGCGCGAATGCGCCGGCAAGGTGGAGCGAAGCGACCACCGCGCAGGGAGGATTACGGGCGGGGGTGGGCGGGTCGGATGTACCAAAAGACAACGAAGAAAGCCCGGTCCAAAGACCGGGCTTTCTGAGTGACCCGAACGACGCGGAGTTGGAACTCCTTTGTGGGGTTCCTCACCGAGTGGAGGGGGTTCCAGAGGCTAGTAGTGTGAGAGTCCGTGAACGAAATCCCGCCGCTCACAACAAGCTCAGATGCGCTCTTTCGTTCTCGAGAAAGTCGACACGAGAGCTTGGATTTGCGCAATTCGGGAACTGAATGGTGACTGCCTCACCAAGAAGACAACGCAACGCGCTGATCTTCGCCTGGTTCTCGGTGGGGAATGGGATCCTCTTGGTGGTCGGTGTGTTGGTTTACGCGAGCGCTCGCTCTGCTGTGGCCAGACTGGCAGAACGCCCTGGTCATCATCTAGGTGCCTCCAGCGAGATAATCCTGCGCGTACAGTCTCAGAACGCGTTTGGTTTCTTCGAGCAGGCGCTCTCGCATCGGCGACGGCTGACGCTCTGCGGCGGCCAGCATGCTGGTCAGCAACGCGAGGACCGTCGTCGCGACCACCTGGCGCCGTGCTTCGTCCAAATGGGGCGCGTAGTAGCCGACCAACATCAGCAAGCGCCTCAACTGCTCATCGCGAGGCGTGTGGCCGGTCTTGTCCGAAGCCGCGTGGAGGTTGAGGTGACGCCAAATCGCATACCAGCCAGGCTCTTGCGCGTTGAATGCCGCGTACACGTCGATGACGCGATCGATCAGAGTCGGAATCGACTCATCAAAAGCGTCAGCGAAGACCGACTCGAGCAGCTCGCGCTCGTTGGCGGCCACTCGGTCGAGAACCGCCTGAAAGAGCGCCTGCTTATCGGCGAAGAACCGGTATACCGACCCTATTGAAGTGTCGGCCCGCTCGGCGATCTCCTGCATGGTCGCAGCTTCCACGCCGCGCTCCGCAAATACCTCCGCCGCCGCATTCAGGATCGACAGGTACCGCTTGTGGCTGCGCTCCTGCTGTGGGAACGCCCGAATTTCTTCGTTTTTTGCCATCGAGGTTGTCTATGCCTTGACAAACATGAGGCCTCCCTCATGTTTTGTCAAACATGAGCATTTCCTCATGTTTCGGAGGTAGCCATGCAACTCGATCTCTATCCCGTCGGCCTCGGCATCATCGCCCTGATCGCCCTGGGGCGCGCGGTGGTTGTCCACTATGTTTTCTTTCGTCGTACGCTTTCCTATCGAAAGCGCGCCGTCACGACGCCTGCGGCTTGGACCGATTTCGTTGCGTATCCAGAGCCGGCGCTGCTGTTCGCGGTGACACTGTATCTGTGGATCGGACACGAGAATCCCGCGGACCCGACGACTCTGGAGCTTGCTCGAGTCTTTGCGGGCACGGCGTTCGCCCTCGGCGCTTTAGCCCTGCTGTGGTGGTCGATTCGCGCGTTCCCGACTGTGGCAGTGGGGCATTACGTCCTTTCCGACCAGGAGATCATCACCCACGGTCCCTACGCCCACGTCCGGCACCCGATCTACTTACTCGCCATCATGATCTGGGTAAGCGTGGCGATTGGCTTCGCGAGCTCGGCGGCCGCGGTGATCACGATCGCGTACGTGATTCCGGCGATCGTGATCTACAGCCGCTCTGAGGAAAAGATGATGCTCGAGCATTTCGGCGACGCCTACAGCGCCTACCGCAGAAACACTGGCGCCTTCTTTCCGCGCTTGCGCAAGCGTGCTCCCGCCGCGTCCGCGCCATAACCCCCAGATGATCCATGTTCGCAACTGCGACACCCCGGTATTCGAAGATGAAATCGCTCTGCCCGGCTGCGCCCGGCGATAGAAGCAGCCCGGCCGAAGCCGGGCCTTCTGATGGCGGTGACCCCAAGTACGCGAAGTTGGAACGAATTCTTCGCTTTCGTTGAAGAGTGGGAGCGGCTCCGGAGGCTTGCGGCGTGATCTTGTCGGCGGCGAGGCTCAAAAATACGAAACTTTCGGCGGTTCCGGCCGAAACCACATCATGATCTCGCCCGTGCTACAATCTCGTCGATGACCGACGCGGCCAAAAAGCTTCTCGAAGCAGCCAGCGCCCTGCCCGAGGACGAGCGGCTGGCGCTCGCCGCAGAGCTCATCGCGAGCGTCGACGGGCCGCCGGATGGCGACTGGGAGTCTGCCTGGCTGGCGGAGCTCGATCGTCGCGTGGAAGCCGCTCGTGGCAGGGACGAACCTGCCCCCGAGTGGAGTGAAGTCCGCGCGCGCGTTCTCGGCCAGCTTGCGCGATGAAGCGAACGCTTCGCGTATCGCCGGAAGCTGAAGCCGAGCTTCAGTCGGCAGCGATATGGTACGAGCAAAAGCGTCGCGGTCTCGGTATCGAGTTCGTCGCGGTCGTGGATAGAGCTTTCGAATCCATCCTCGAGAACCCCGAAGCGTGTCCGGTCTGGCGCGCTGATCGTCCATATCGAAAGTACTTTCTGAAACGCTTCCCATATGTCGTGTTTTTCGACATCGACGCGGCAGCCGTCGAAATCATTGCAGTGGCGCACGCGAAGCGGCGCCCTGGTTATTGGCTGGGTCGCTGACGCGAGGACCAATAGGCGAGTCATGATAAAAGCCCGGCCGAAGCCGGGCTTTGTGGTGGCGGTGACCCCAAGTACGCCAAGTTGGTACGAATTTTCCGGCTTCATCGAAGAGTGGGAGCGGCTGCGGACGATAGCGGCGTGAGCGCCTGAGCCGTCTCGGGTTGTCGCCTCCGACCACCTCTCGCCTCAACGCGACCAATCGATCTCCACTCCGTCGATTGGGGAGCCGCCGTGTGCCCGGACAAATGCCCGGATGGCGCTCGCCACATCATCGGCTCGCGTAGTTCGTACACACAGCTTCAGAACAGCTCGCAGACCATGAGGTAGTAGACCTCTTGGGGCGCATCCGCTGGGACAACGAACTGCTGGAAACCTACGCAGATCACTTCTGCCTTGGAGTCCCGCAACCTATAGCTGACGGCACACTCACCAGGCGGCGCAGTGATCGAGGCGGTCCAAAGGATGGTGTCAACGACCTGACCAAATCCGATGATATCCGCCGACGAGCCCATACCCGAGGGCTCGAATGTTCCATCCTCCAGGAATTCGGAGCCGCTTCCTTGACAGGCGACTCGATACTCCGCGACCAGCGAATCCCCCGTGATCGTCTCAATCCTCATCATGACGTTTGGGCCGCTGTCCGCATCGGAACACGCAAAGAGCATCAGCACTAAGGCGAGAGTGGTCACTCGAAGGAAACCAACGACCATCCCTAAGAAGATATGCCGTGCGGCGGGTAGAAGCTACCGGCATCAGTCCCCACGCCCGTAATAGCCTCTGCGCAATTCGCGGGCCGAAGAAGCCCGGCCGAAGCCGGGCTTTGTGGTGGCGGTGACCCCAAGTGCGCCAAGTTGGAACTCGATTGTGGGGTTTCTTAGAGATTGGGAGGCGCTCGAGGCGGGGCGTTGAGGGACTGGAATCGCGCGAAAACTCTACGGGCAGGACGGGGCCAATGCTTCCTCGGTGTAGGCGTCGCACGGAGCCCAACAGGACTGGGAAACGAAGAAGACGTTGGCAACGGCGCAATTGGTTTCGAACCACCACTGGTCGCTCTCGAAGGGGTCCACCACGCAAAGCGATCGAGGTGGAGGGTCGGGCTCCAAGTCGATGCATCCAACGGGCAGGGGACGACTCCCCCCTGCGCACCCCATGACCCATTCATCGCCCTCCGAATCGAAGGCCGTCGCTGTTCGGCAATCGGGACCGCAAGCCCACTCTTGCTCGTGGCGTGGCCGCGTGCAGGGCACGGGCTGAAAGACCGGGCAACCGTATTCATCCTCGCCAATCACGGTGGGCTCAACCGGTTCTACGCCAACGAGATCGCCACAAAGCCGGACCTGCTTGGGCGCTTCGGGCTCGGCGCCGGTGTCGCCGCAACCGCAAAGCAGAAGCAAACATGTGAAGGCCAGTGAGATGCGCAAACGTCTCCGCGTAAGATAACAAAGACATTTCATTCGGTATGTTTACCCGATCCGGGCAGAGCCTACCACTTGCACCCCGTATCACACGCTGCTGGCCGCATGCGCACGGAACACACTCGAGCCCCGCCGAGAGCAGGAGGCGTCGATCGTGCTCGCCTGTAGAGCCCTTTCAGCGCTCATGCTCATGAGCGATCTCCAGACCGTGCTAGGTGACCACGGTCGCGCTCGATGGGCTGGTGGCTTCCATGCCCCAACACCTCAGCCCGAAGACGATCAACGAGAATCTGACTCTCGTGCGTGCGGTGCTCCGCTTCATGTGGAAGCGCGGCCAACTCATGCACGTTCCTTATGTGCCTACACAGCCCGTTCCGGAGTACCGACCCGATTGGTACACGGAGGCCGAACGGGATCGATTGCTCGATGGGATAATCGAGCGATATCCGCAGTGGTACACTTTCTTCTACCTCACGATGAGGCTCGGCCTGCGTCGTGGAGAGGTGTACGCAATCTCGAAGGATCGGATTCGCGACATCCCGCCGCACCTGATCGTCGACCGCGCGGTGCAAGAAGGCAACAGCCAACGCGAGGCCAAGCTGATCCCCCGCAAGAACAACCGCGTGCTCACCCTCCCCTTGCCTCAGGACGCCGCCGACGCGATTCGATGGCACATACGCGAGGGATACTCCGGACCCGAGTTCCTGTTTTCAAAGACGGGCAAGTGGGCCAAGCAACTCAACAGCCACGCGAAACCGCTTCGCAAGGCGCAAGAGGCGCTCGGCCTTCGAGTGATCGGTCATCATCAGATTGGTCGTCACTCGGTCGGGTCACAGGCTGCAACGCGCGGCCACTCACTCAAGATCATCCAAGCGCAACTCGGCCATCGATCGCAGGCGAGCACGCACCGCTACGCCCATCTCGGGGACGGCGCGCGCCTTCGTTTGGTCGAGTCGTTACAGCCCACGTCGCCGCCTCATGTCAACGTCAGGTCAACGGAGTAAGGCGACGTGTCTGCAAGTACTGGTAATCTAAGTTCAAACTGTGGTGACCCCAGCGAGGTTCGAACTCGCGTTACCGGCGTGAGAGGCCGATGTCCTAGACCACTAGACGATGGGGCCGATTCTCGGGTCTCGCGCTTTAACACGGGACTAGCTCGGGGACTAGGATTCGAACCTAGATAGCCAGTGCCAGAAACTGGAGTCCTGCCGTTAGACGATCCCCGAATGGTCTCGACACCTTAGTTGGGGTGTCCAGCGGCGGCACTATAGCGGCAAGGCTTACCTCAGCAAGCAACGGACGAGGCCGGCAATTCTTTACTAGATCACTCGTGTATTTCTTGTCGTTTTGACCCACAAAAGGGGACCGGCTACTGCGAAATCACCATTCTTGACTTGACCTAGGGGAAAACTAAGGAATAGTGAGGTTCCCCCTTCGGCGGCGTTTCGGACGCTCGGGGTACAGGAGCATCATGACTTCGTGGAAAGAACAGCTTGGTGATCGGATTCCAGAGCAACTCGCAGGCGAGGTAGATCTTTTCGAAGGTCAGATCGAGCTCAAGAAGCAGGGCAAGCTCGACGACAAGATCTTCGCGGAGACCCGGCTTCGCCGAGGCGTGTACGGGCAGCGCTACGACAACGGCCTTCGCGACGACGGCACGGGCCAAAAGAAGCTCGCGTTTCCTTGCGGTGACCTGACCAAAGGGCCGGACACGGTTTGGGATGCGCCCGGGATGATGCGGATCAAGATCCCGTTCGGGAAGCTCACCGCCGAACAGCTCGAGGTGATGAGCGAGCTCGCCGAAGAGAACTCCGACTCGATCCTGCACGTCACGACGCGACAGGACATCCAGCTCCACTTCATTCACATCGAAGAGGCGCCCGACATGATGCGCCGGCTCGCCAGCGTCGGGATCACCACCCGTGAGGCCTGCGGCAACAGCGTGCGTAACGTGACGGCCTGTGAGTACGCCGGCATCTGCACGACGCAGGCGTTCGACGTCACGCCCTACGCCAATGCGATCACGCAGTTCCTATTGGGGCACCCCGACGTCCAGGACTTCGGACGCAAGTTCAAAATCGCGTTTTCTGGCTGCGAAGACAATCCCTGTGGGCTGGTCACCTTCCACGACCTCGGTGCCGTCGCCCATGTCCGCGATGGCAAGCGTGGTTTTCGCGTCGTCGTCGGTGGAGGACTCGGCGCCGTGCCGGTCCAGGCCAAGGTGCTCGCCGAGTTCTGCCCCGAAGAGGAGCTTCTTCCGCTTGCCCAAGCAGTCGCCCGCGTCTTTGCCCGCCTGGGCGAGAAGCAAAGCCGAGCGCGCGCCCGCATTAAGTTCCTGGTTCAGAAACTCGGGATCGACGAGTTCAAAAAGCTCGTGGCCGAGGAGCGCGAAGGGCTCCGCCCGGACGAACGCTGGACGGCGTTCCTCGACGACCTTCACGCGACCGACGAAACGCCCGTGCGCGACCCAGGCCCGATTCCTAGCGACGCTCCGGTTGGGTTCCGGGCCTGGGCCGAACACAACCTCAAGCCGCAGGCGCAGGAGGGCTTCTACTCGGCGATCGTGAAGCTGCCCCTCGGCGACTTCACCGCCACGCAGGGCCGCGCGCTCGCCGATCTCGCGCGAAAGCACACCGGGGATTCGATTCGCTGCACGGTCGAGCAGAACCTGACCTTCCGCTGGCTCAGCGGCACAGATGCGGTGGCCTTCTACGAGGGGCTCGTCGCGCTCCAAATGGCGGCTGCTGGCGCAGGCACGATCACTGACATGACGTCCTGCCCCGGTACCGACACCTGCAAGCTCGGCATCTCCGCGTCACGCGGCCTCACGGGCGAGCTTCGCAAGCGGCTCACCGTCATCGAAGGCGAGCTCCACCCGGCCGTCAGAGCGCTTCGTATGAAGGCGAGTGGCTGCTTCAACTCCTGTGGCCAACACCACGCCGCCGACATCGGGTTCACCGGCGTGAGCCGGCAGGTAGGCGGCCGCAAAGTTCCGCACTTCAACATCGTCCTCGGCGGACAGTGGACGGAGAACGCCAAAAGCTACGGCTTGGTCGTAGGCGCCGTTCCGTCGAAGAACATCCCGAAAGCGGTCGAGCTCATCACCGAGCACTACCTCGCGAACCGGCAGGGCGAAGAGAGCTTTCAGGCGTTCATCGCCCGGGTCGGCAAGAAGGAGTTCCGCAAGCTGCTTGCGCCGATTCAGAAGCCGCCCGCGTACGAGGCAGACCCGAGCTACTACAGCGACTGGGGCAATCCCCGGGAGTACACGATCGGCGACATCGGTGTCGGTGAGTGCGCCGGAGAGATCGTGCCCTTCGTCGAGTTCGGCCTTCAAGAAGCGGAGCAGCAGCTCCACGATGCGCAGGACGCCCTCGAAGCCGGGCAGGCCGAGGCTGCAGCACTCGGCGGCTTCACGGCCATGGTCACGGCGGCAAAGGCCCTGGTTCGCCATCTCGATGTTCAAGTCAAAGACGATCCGGACGATGTGGTGGAGAACTTCAAGTCTCATCTGCACGACACTGCGCTCTTCCACGACCCCTTCGCGAAGGGGAAATTCGCCGCGTACCTTCTGAAGATGCACGGCGACCAGTCTTTCAGGAACGCCGACGACGAAATCGCACACCGAACGCTCGACGAAGCGCAGTTGTTTCTCGAAGCTGCGCACGGCTGCTATCAGCGCCTCAGCCAGGCAGCAGCCGCCGCTGCGGCGGCCGCGGAGTGAGGACCATGCGAGCAACGAAGTTTCAAGTGAAGGTCTACACCAAGGCCGGGAACATCGAGCTGGAGAAGGTCGTGCCGGTTTTCCACGAATGGATTCGCGACAAGAAGATCTCCGACGAGCTCTTGATCGACGTGGCGGACTACGCGCACGTTCCGCAGGGCCCGGGCGTGGTGCTGATCGGTCATGAGTCCGACTACTATCTCGACGTTGCGGACAACCGCCCTGGCCTCCTCTACAGCCGCAAGCGCGGTTTCGACGGTGACTTCCAAGCCGGGATCGACGACGCTTTCGCGCGCGCCCTCAGAACGTGCCAGCTCCTCGAAGCCGAGAGCAGTCTCGGTTTCGAGTTTGCAACGGACGAGCTGCTCTTCCGGGTACAGGACCGTCTGAACGCACCGAACGAAGACGCGACCTACGACGCCTACAAACCCGCGCTAGAGCAAGCCTCGACAGCGTTCTTCGGCGCGCCGCCATCACTCGAGCGAGTGGGCACCGCCCGTGAGCCGTTTGCGGTCCGCATCCACACCGGCTCGAGCGGCTCGGTGACGGACGCCCTCACCAAGCACTGAGGCAACGAACCGGCGATCTTTTTGGCTCCGAGCCGTTTCGCGGTACAAGCGACAGTCAGGAGCTGATGTGTTCAAGCACCCTCGCCTCATCGTACTCGTGCTCTCGATCGTTTGCACCTCGGAGGCGTGCACACGCGGCGACTCTCTGGAAGATCTCGGCGATCAGCGTTCATCAGGCACGAGCGAGGACGGGAACGACGCTGCGCTCGCCAAGGTGGGCGCTGCGGTCCGCGCCATGTCGCAACCCGAGCCTACGGTCGACCAGGTCGCGGCGGCCATGGAAGGCGCGATCAAAGTGCGCACCAAAAGCCAGGCCTTGATCTACTACGACGGCTATCGTGTGATCTTCGTCACCCCTCGCGATCGCGTGACCCAGGTCACCTTCCAACTCGTCGAGGCCAAGCCGAGCATGCGGCAACTGTCCGATGTCTTCGGAACGCCGATCGTGACCGACACGGGAGTAATTTTTGAGCACTCGTCTAGCTCTACGGGTGCACGGCTTCACATCTTGGCGGAACCTGTCTCCATGCCACCCGACGATAGGACCCTCGTGCAGCGCATCGTTGTCCGGGGGGCGAGGGGGCTCTAGCTCAGCTTCGAAGATCGAGGGCCTGGATCCGCGCGACCACTCGCTCATCCGCCGGGGGCAGTGGATAGCGGTCGAGCTCGGACGGCGCGACCCATGCGTGGTCGGCAACCTGCAGATGACGCACTTCGCCCGCGCGTAGCCCACAGCGATAGAAGAGCAGGAGCACGTTTTTTTTGGGATATCGATGGTGGGTCACGTCGAGGATCCCGGCTACCTCGACGTCGATCCCGCATTCCTCGCGGCACTCGCGCACCAGCGCTTCTTCAGGTGACTCTCCGTCTTCGAGCTTCCCGCCCGGGAACTCCCACATCCCGGCGAGGTGCTGCCCTGCGGCGCGGCGCGTGAGAAGCACGCGGCCGTCCCGGATGACCACGGCCGCAGCAACGACGACGGGCACCTCAGGGCATCTCCCCGATCGCACGCCGGAGCTGCGCCTTGGCGACGCGCAGCCCAATCGCCGAATCGACCACATCGACCTGCGCACGAATCAGCTCAGACTGTGCCTGCAGCAGAGTCGTCGTGTTCACGATGCCGGCCTGGAGTTGCTCGCGCGTCACGCGGTAGCCTTCGCGCGAAGCGTTGAGACCGAGCCTCGCCGATTCGAAGGCCTTCTGCGCTGCCTCGATGCCGTGATAGCCCCTGGCGACGTCGACCCGAACCTGCTGCTCTAGAATCGTGACGTCCGCATAGGCTTGCTCGAGCTCCCCTTGGAGCTGTCGCGAGCGCCCCTGCGCGTTGACCGTGTCGTTGGGGGCCCATCGAATGACAGCGCCCACCTCCCAGGTTCCGATGAAGCGCTGCTGCTGCGGCACCACGCGGAGGTTCGGGTTGGCGTACTCCGCTGACGCGCGCACGAGGAGGTCCGGAGCCCGGCCACCATTGGCCGACCTGAGCTCGTGCTGCTTCACGTCGACGTACTTGCGGAGCGCCAAGAGGTCCGGCCGGTTCTCGTAGGCTCGGGCTTGGAGCTGCTTTTCGGTACCCTTGGGAATACCGGTCACGGGCTCGGATAGGTCCTCGCCAAGAGAGGGTAGCTGGTCGGTGAGCATCAGCGCTTGGAGCGCACGCGCGGCCACCTGCAAACCGAGACTGGCCTGCTCGACCGCCACCCGCGCGGCTTCCTCTTGGGCCTGAACGCGCATGAGGTCCACGCGCGCCGCCGAGCCGGCCGCAACCAAGGCCTCCGTCTCCACGCGCTGTGAGACGGCCGCGTCGAGTGCGAACTTGGCGACTGCAAGCCCCGCTTCGGCCCGCGCATACTCGTAATAGGCCTGACGGCCGTCGAACGCGACGTTGTTGTTTTCGGCTTCGATCTGATACCGCGCCGCCACCTTGCTTTCCTTGGCAGCCCGATAGGCGGGCAGGGACTGGGCGAGCGAGCCGGTGAACGAATAGCTGAGCGTGGCATCAAACGCGGTTTGCCGGGTGAGCGATGGGAATCTGTAGGACGTGAGGCCTGTCCAGAGCTGCTCCGCGGCCGGATCCTGAAGCTGGCCGATCAAGTCATCGATGGGCGCACTGCTGCCGGTGGTGAGGCCTGCCTCCTGCACCGGGCTCAGCTGGGAGTGCCGCCCTTGGAGGTCGAGTCGAGGCACCAATCCAGACATCGCTTGCACCGCCGCACCTTTCGCGACCAGCACCAGCGCCGAGGTGCGTTGGATCGCGGGCGATATCGCCAGGACACGCTGCACCGCCTGATCAGACGTCAGCCCGTTCGGTACGTAGAGCGACCGAAGCGCTCTGGCCGCAGCGTCGTCGCCCTCGCCTGCGGCTTGCATCTGCGTGGGGACCCCGAAGCCAGGTGGCGCCTGAGCCTGAAGACGGGCCGTGCCCAACAACGCCGTGACGCCGGCCGCGGCGATCAGAACCATAAATCGATGAATGCTCATGAATGCTCCTTGCCGAAGACATGATACGCGAGTCGCTCATGGGCCAGCTTGCCGCGCCTGCGACGCTCATCTATAGCCGTCGCCTATGGCTCAGGGACTCAAAGTTGCGGTGGTTGGAGCCACCGGAATGGTGGGCGCGGAGATGCTGCGCGTGCTCGAGCAGCGCAACTTTCCAGTGCAAGAGCTGGTGCCGGTGGCGTCGGCTCGGAGCGCCGGGAAGACCGTGACGTTCAAGGGAGTCGTGCACACCGTCGTCGAGATCTCGCCCGAGGTTTTCGAAGGGGTCGATCTGGCCCTCTTCTCGGCCGGTGGGGGAACCTCCCGAGAGTGGTCGCCCATTGCGGCGAGCAAGGGCGCCCTGGTCGTCGACAACTCCTCGGCGTTTCGGGCTGACCCGGAGTGCCCGCTGGTCGTGCCCGAGGTGAACGCCGCCGCGGCCGCGAATCGGCCCAAGGGCATCATCGCCAATCCCAACTGCTCGACCATCCAGATGGTCGTCGCCCTCAAGCCGCTCCACGACGAGGGTCGGCTCAAGCGCGTCGTGGTCGCGACCTACCAGGCGATCAGCGGTTCAGGCGCGACGGCAGTTGCCGCTTTCGAAGCCCAGGAGCAGGCGACCGCCAGAGGCGGTGAAGTCGACAAGACCAATCTTTCCGGCCAGTTGAGCCGCAATCTTCTGATGCATTGGAAGGTCGATGCCGAGACCGGCTACCAAGAAGAAGAGCTGAAGATGGTGTCGGAGACGCGCAAGATCTTCGGAGACCCTGACATCGCTGTCTCGCCGACCGCGGTCCGCGTTCCGGTCATCACCGCGCACAGCGAGGCGGTCACCGTCGAAACCCACAGGCCGATCACGGCCGCCCGCGCCCGGGAGCTGCTGAGCCAGGCCGAAGGCGTCGTGGTCGTCGACGATTTCGTGAACGGAGTCTACCCGCAGCCGATCGATGCCGCGGGCAAGGACCCGGTTTACGTGGGCCGCATTCGCGCCGATGTCGGAAATCCCGGCGGCATCCAGATGTGGGTCGTCTCGGACAACCTCCGCAAAGGCGCCGCGCTCAACGCCGTCCAAATCGCCGAAGAAGTTCTATTAAAGTGACGAAATGTCAGGGCTTGGCGTAGAAGGAGGGCGGAACATGTCAGTTTGTCCGCAGCCTTCCCGAAAATACACGGCTTTTCGTGGCCGAACATTGGCCCGGGGATTGCAGCTCAGCAAAGCCATGTACAACCGATTCATGTTTCTCTTGGCGCTCGGCACGGCCCTCACGGCCTTCGCCCCAAGGACATTTGCCCAAGCCTCAGACCTCATCGTCTCGATCAACGACGAGGGGTTCCTTTCGGATACGCAGGATAGCCGCTTCTTCAACGCGGCGAACTGCGCGGACCCCGCTGGAACCTCCTTCGAGCTCAGAATCGACACAACCGTAGGGACCGCGGTCGGGCAGGTGTATCTCTGGGTGGGTGGGCAGAACAGCGAATGCAACCTCGAGAAGAATCGTACGGATATCACCTCCAACCGCTGCAGTCCGGTGGCCGGGGAAGCGGCTCAGACCTTAGATGCAAATAACCTCATCAAGGGCCTGACGTTGGCCGATCTCACCGATAACGAGGTGGTGAACTGCGCAAACACGGCCCTCGAAGGGCAGCCGTACGAGCTCTACGGCTTCAGGAACGAGCCGCCCGGCGCCCAAGACATACTCCCCGAATCGTTCGGAGTCGCGCAATTCAAAGTCGACGTCACCGCTCCGGCCCCCCCGGCCGTAAACACCGACCCGGGCCTTGGTGAATCGTTCACATTGAATTGGCCACAGCCGACCGACGACCTCCAGCTCTACCGTTTTTATCGCAACGACATCGAAGACGACCCGGATACGGCCGTTCTGATCGAAGGCGTGACCGCCGACCAGAACGCGACCAGTCAAGTGTTCACCGCAACCGGTCTCGAGCTGGAGCAAGACGAGAGCACCTACCTATACGTTACGGCGGTCGACAAGGCCTCTGCCGTCCCGGGCAATGGCAACGAAAGCGAGAAGTCTGCGGGCAAGATGGTCACGGCGGCCGCGACCGCTGGGTTCTGCGACGCCAGTGGCGCCTGCACGGGTTGCTCGGTTTCGCCTCTTTCGATGATCGGCGGCACCTCAGGAGCCGCGGCGTGGATGCTCGGACTGCTGTTCGCGGCGATCGGCGTTTGGAGGCTTCGTCGGTGAAAGCTCTAGCCTCGGCGCTCGTCCTCATGACGATGATCGGGGTCAGCCCCGATCGCGCGCGCGCCGAGGAGGTGAGCTACGCCTCGAAGGAGAGCTGGAGCCCCGAAGGGTATCTGCTCTCACTTGGCATCGGCGCCTATCGCCCCGACCCGGGAAGCTCGGCGTTCGACTTGGTGTACTCTGGGAACGGGCCAATCATCCTGCCCGAGTTTGACTTCTTCTTGTATCGAATTCCGTTCGTGGGGCCCATCGGGATCGGAATTGCCGGCGGTTGGGCGGGCTACAAAGGAACGGCGTGTCTCGCGAGCTCGCCGCCGGGGACTTGTGTCCCCTCTAGCGACGGTGCCAAGTTCAGCCTGTTTCCAATCAACGCAATGGTCGTCTTGCGTATCGATGCGCTGGCTCGCCGGACCCCCGTGCCGTTCGTGTTCAGCGGCAAGGTGGGGTACAATACCGTCTTTTTCAAAGAGACCGTTGGAGCCGGAAAAGGCACCGGCCGCAGCCACGGGTTCGGTTGGGCGGCCCAGCTCGCCCTCGAGCTCAACTTCGTCAATGCGCGCCGCGCCAATGCGCTCGACGAGGACTTCGGCATCAACAGCTCATTCTTCTTCTTCGAGCTGGCCGGCTCGGACGCGAACAACCGGGCGCCGGTCGGCGATAAGCTGTACTTCACCGGTGGCCTGGGTCTGACTTTCTAAGGCCGCTTTGGCGGCTCGCCCGCGGTGGGCCGATCGAAGGCGTCCCCCGGTCCATCGAAGCGCGCGAGCTCGATCTCGACCAGCGTGAGGCCGTGGGCCGGTGCGGTCTGGCCCGCATGGGAGCGATCCGAGTCCGGCTGCAGCATGGCGGGCACGTCATCTGCGGAGAGCCAGCCGCGTCCGACGTCGACCAGGGTGCCTGCCATGATCCGAACCATGTTCTTCATAAACGAGTTGCCGACGACCTCGAGCGCGATCAGGTCGGGGCGCCCGTTCCACTCGGGCAGCACATTCACCTCGAACATCTCGCGCACGACGATTTCACGCTCGTCCCCGGACTGCCGAAAAGCGTGAAAGTCGTGCGTGCCTACGAACTGCGCAGCCGCCGCTTTCATCGCCTCGACGTCGAGGTAGTCCTCGATGCACACGCCCCGGCGCTCGACGTCCTTCCGCATTCCCTTGGGACCGAGCTGCCAGGCCTGCCTCCGGATCAACGGATCGCGCTGCTGGCCGCAACGAACGAGGTAGCGGTAGCGCTTGTGGGCCGCGTGGAAGCGCGGATTGTAGCGGCGGTAGCAGGCCTGCGTGTCGTGAACGACGATGTCCTCGGGCAGCCGCGCGTTGAGCCCACTGGTCCAACCGTCCGGCGGCACCTCGATGGCCGCCGCAAAGCTCGCGATCTGGCCGAGCGCATGGACGCCCGCGTCGGTTCGGCTGCAGCCCCGTACCGCGCCGTGCTCGATCCCCATCTCGTCGATGGCCTCCTCGAGCATCCCCTGAACCGTCCGAAGACCCGGCTGCGCTTGCCAGCCGTGAAACCCCGTCCCGTCGTACCCAAGGCAGACGCAGACACCATGCATGAGCTGAGGCTTGTCACCCATCGCCAAATCGCGCTGCACGCTAGCGCGGATGGGCCGCGTTGCCTATCGTTGCGCCGATGCGTTGTCTTTCGCTGATCGTTCTGCTGACCGCCTGGCCGACTCTCGCCCTCGGACAGGACACTGGCACTGACACGGACACAGCCAAGCTCCCTCCCAAGATCGCTACCGTCGTCGCTGGTGATCCCGACGAGACCCTCCGCGAAACCGCCGCCTTCATCGAAACGGAAGCCACCCTCGCCGGGCTCCGGGCTCCGACCGACCCCGCTCTGCGCGCTGCCATGCGTGGCGAGCCTGCAACGGGAGAGGACGGGCTCGAGGGCCTGCGCTCCATCCGTCGCGGACTCGGCCTCGACCCTCGCAAGGACCTCGCATCGTACAAGCGCATTGGGATCATCGCCGGTGCCGATGCCCTACTCCTCGTTCGTCGCGAAGGGGCCATCGTCCTCGAGGTCTTCGACGTGAGCGCCGCGCAGTTCTACGAAGGCGTTCTCAATTTCGACGAGAGCAGCGCAGCGCAGCGATTGAAGTTCATCAAAAGCCGAGCAGCACAAGCCCAGCTGCGTTGGGCCGAGCCGCCTCCGCCGCCGCCCGCAGCCGCTCCTGTAAAAGTGAACGAGGCAAAGCAGCCAGCCGATGAATCCAGGGCGAAACGCAGGATGAAGAAGGCCTGGCCGTACTTGGTCGCCGGACTGCTTCTCGCCGGAGGTGTAACCTACCTCATCATTGATCGACGTCGTACTGACGAGCCGGGGCCGCCACTGCTAAGATTCAGACCCGGTGAAGAATAGACCCCATCTAACTTCGTTCAGGGTAGTTGTATGCGCGATCGCCGTGACGCTCGTTTCGGTCAGCGCCCTCGCTCAAGAAGCATCCGAGCTCTCGCTGCCCTCCGCCCTCGAGGGCTACGAGACCGAACGCATTGGGTCAGTCACCTGGACGTTCCCCGAGGCGGAACGGGATCGCGTCGACGAGCTCATCGATCGCTTCAGCCAGCGCTGGGCCGAGCTCGTCGACGACTTCGGCGTCCCCATCGATGACGAGCTCATTATTCGCGTCGCGCGAAACCCGCGTGAGATGAGGGCGATGGCCCCGATCGGCCACCCGCCTCCGGACTACGCCACCGGCGTGGCCTATCCTCCCTGGGGCGTGATTCTCTTGACGATGTCGGCCCCGGACACCTGGGAGCCGCCCGAGCTCGACGTCGTTCTCGTGCACGAGCTCTCACACGTGGCGCTCTACCGCGCGGTCCTCGGCAATTCGGTGCCTCGCTGGTTCAACGAAGGCGTCGCCATCCATCAGTCCGAGGTACGTTTGCTCCCTCGTATGGAGTCGCTCCTACGCGCAGCGGCTCAGCGATCGATGTTGAGACTCTCCGAGCTCGACAATCGCTTTCCGGACCGCCCGTACGAGGTGAACGTCGCGTACGCGCAGAGCGCGGACGTGGTCGGTTTCCTCCGACGCACCGACAACGACGAGCGGCGCTTCCACCGCATGATTCAAGCGCTCCGCGAGGGTGGGACCTTCGATACGGCCTTGGCCACGGCATATGGATGGACACGCGTCGGCCTCGAGCGGCAATGGCGAGATAGCCTCCGAACGAGGTACCGAATCCTCCCCGCCCTCTTTGCTGGCTCCACCATCTGGGTGGCCGCCGCGATCCTCGTGATGTTCGCGTACCGCCGAAGGCGGCGCTACCACCACGCGAAGCTTCAGCAAATGGCTTACCGCGAAGAGCTTGAAGCGCTCAGCCTACCGAGCGAGCCACCCCCCGCCCCCCTCGGGCAGAGAGCATCGACCGATACGGGCATCCCGATGATCGAGCACGACGGCGAATCACACACCCTACACTGACCCATCAAACCTGCGCGCCGCGCCGGCCAAAGGCCAGCGGTCTCAGGCCTTGGCCTCGGAGGCCTTGTCCGGATCGAGCGGAAACTTCGGGGTCGTCCCGAGCTTCGCGAGCTTCTTCTTCCGGTCTTTTCCCTGAGCGGCGACCTTTCGGCGCCGTCGTGCTTTGGTCTTACCTGTATCCGACATTTGACTCGTCCTGGGGCCTGCCTGTACTGCGCCTCAGCCAGGCGGTCAAACCCCCGCCCCGGTGGCCTGGGCGACGGCCTTCAAATAGCCTTCGTGGAGTCGCTTGGTCACAGGGCCAGGCGTTCCCGAGCCGATCGTTCGACCGTCCGCCGAGACGACCGGCATCACCTCGCGAATGCTGCTCGTGATGAAGGCCTCATCGGCGAGGTAGAGGTCGTTCGGTCGAATCTCTCCCTCTTGAACCTCGATACCCGCTTCGGCCGCCGCCGCGAGGACCGTCGCCCGGGTGATGCCGACGAGGATTCCTGGCTGTGGCTCGGGGGTTCGCAGCTTGCCGGCCTTCACGATGAAGATGTTGCTCGACGCGCCTTCGAGGATCTGGCCATCGCGCCCGATCATGAGCGCTTCTTGCGCTCCCTTTTGCTTGGCTTCGTGAACGGCGAGGAGGTTTGCGAGATAGTTCGATGCCTTGGCGCCCGATGCCCGAGCGTCATCGGTCGGGCGTGAAGCCTCGAGCAGAGCGACCGCCACGCCCTGTGCGTAGTAGTTGGCCGGAGGCACCGAAACCGGGACCACGATGATGACGCGAAGCGGATCGCTGGCGGTCGAGGGGTCGTAGCTCAACGGGCCGGTGCCACGCGTGACCACGACGCGCACATACCAGTCGCCCTCGCCTGCGGCGTCGAGGGTGGCGCGGACCTCGTCTGAAAGGGTCTCGAGCGACACCGGCATCGGAATCATCAGGCGGGCGGCTGAACGGGCGAGCCGCTCCAGGTGTTCCGTCTCTGCAAACGGCACCCCGCCGTAGGTTCGGTACACTTCGAACACGCTGTCGCCGTAGAGAAACCCCCGGTCGAAGACCGACACGCGTGCTTCGCCCCTATCGACGACCTCGCCGTCGATCGCGACCTTGCCTATCGACATGGTTCAACCCTTCAGCTCTGCCAGGAGCTCTGCAGCCTGCGCGTGGGTGGCATCTTCTGCAAGCGCCCTCTCGAGCATGGTGATCGCTTTGCGTGGGTCGTCGGTCTTCGCCGCGATATCGCCCAGATAGTAGTAGACATCGGCCTTCTGAATTCCCGAATCGGGTTCTAACTTCTGAAGCAGCAAGGCGCGGAAGCTCTTCTGCGCCCGGTCGAGATCGCCGGTCCCGTGGGTGAGCTTTCCGAGGTCGCGAAGGATCGCCACGTTGGTGAGGTCGATCTTGAAAGCCGCGTCGTAGGCAGCGAGCGCACCAGCGGCGTCGCCCATCGCAGCCAAAGCCTGGCCGAGCCTGTGCTGGTGGGTCGCCAACTCCTTGCTGCGCTTCCCGCCATAGCTCTCGACGATGCGACGCAGGATCGGCACGGCGTCTTTCTGGCGGCCTGCCGCCATGTACAGATCGCAAAGTGGCACGAGCGCGCCCCGATCCGCACCATCGAGCTCGACCGCGCGTTCGAGATACAGCGCGGCCTGCCCGGGGGAATCGAGCTCGTCTCGATAGATGTCGGAAATTCCCCGCAGGAGCTTCAATCGTTCGGCGTCCGAGCTCGAGAACTCGAGCTCGGCGTCCATGACCTCGATCATGGCGGGGTAGTTGCCTCCCGCCTGGTAGTGCGCCTTGAGCCTCTCGCGCGTCTCCGCGTCGCGAGGGAATCGCTCGTACGTCGCCCGAAGCGACCTCCCCGCCTGCCCGGGGTCGCCAACCTCCTGCTCCCAGAGGTCCGCGACCCGGTGCGACATCTCGATGGCGGCTTCACCGTCGAGGCGGCTGGCGAGCCGTTCGAGGACGTCGGCGACTCGGGTCCAGCTTCCCTTACGCTCATAAAGCCCGGCCAGCGACCGAAGCGAATGCTCATCGGCGCCGAGGTCCGAGTTGATGCGCTGGTAGATCGTGATCGCGGCTTCCTCATCCCGCCGTTCGTTGAGGTGCACGTCCGCAACGCGCTCGAGCAAGCGGCGCTGCTCCTCATCGCTTGCCTGACCGACCCTCGACAAAAGCAGCGCGATGAGATCATCCCATGCGCCCTTCGCCTCGAAGAGCCGGTCTAGGTCTGCGCTTGCGACTTCGTTGCTCGGGTCCGCCAGTAGCACCTGCTGGAACATGTCGATGGCGGCAGCCTGGTCGCGGAAGGAATGCTCGTAGAGCTGCGCGAGCCGCAGCTGCAGTGCGCTGCGCTCTTCGCCGATGGCGGAATCGGCCCGTCGCTCGAGCAAGGCACGGAGCGCTTCGAGACGGTCGTTGTCTCGATAGAGCGATTCGAGCGCGTCCATCGTACGCGTGTCGTTCTCATCAATCTCGAGCGCGATTTCGTAGGCACGAATGGCGGCCCGCGGGTCGTCCAGCTGGTCGCGGTACACCTGTCCGGTCGACTGCGCGACCTCTGCACGTTCGACGCCCGCCACGATTTCCATCTGTCGCTCCAAGAGCCCGACGACCTCGTTCCATCGTGATTGCGTCCGGCGGATCTCCGTCAGCGCGCGGAGAGCGTCGATGTCATCGCGCTCGATGGCGATCAGCTCTTGATAGCAGTCCGCCGCCAGCTCCGGCTCGTGAAGCTGCCGACGCGCGAGCTCTGCAGCCTCTCGCAAGAGGCCGATGCGCCGATCTGTGCTCGGGTCGACTTCTGCCCAGGCGCGGAGCGCCTTGACCATGTCCGCGGGCCGGCCCTGCGCTCGAATCAAGTCGACGCGTTGCGCGTGCGCTTCGAGAGGCTCCGGATCGAGCCCGAGCGCCTCAGTGAGGGCGCGCTCCGCCGCACTCGGGTCCGACAAACGATCGCGGTACCAGCTCGCCGACCGCAGGCGCAGCTCGTAGATTTCCCGCCGGTCGAGGTCACCGTGTACGGCGATCTCGTCGACCAAGCCATCGAGCTCGGCCCAGCGCCCCGACATCTCCGCGAGACGTTCGAGGGAATCGATGAGCGTCAGGTCGCGGGGGTCGGTCCGCACGGCGTCGCGCAGGGCGCTCAAGGCCTTTTCTGGGCGGCCGAGCTCGCCTTCCCATATCGAAGCCGCTTGGGTGAGGAGCGCGACGCGATCGGCATCGCTCACCGCAAGCTCGACCCGGCGCTCATAGAGTCGCACGACTTCTTCGAGATTGCCCTCTCTCCGATAGTGCGCTTCGAGCAGGTCGAGCGCGCTCGGGGCGACCTGTGGTTTTTCGACAAGGCTCCGGACAGCGGCAAGCGTATCTTCACGCCCAGGATCCTGTGCCATCGCCTTCTCGTATGCGCCGAGCGCGCCTTCGTAATCGCCGAGGTGGCTCGCCCGCAGTCGCCCTTGCCGCAAGAGGAGAGTCGGCTGGTCGGCGCCCGGCAAATCCAATCGGCGCGAGATGACCTCATGCACCCGATCCCATTGCTCGGTCTTCTGAAGGAGCCGATCGAGGGTCTCGAGGATCGAAGAATCGTCGCCCAGCAAGGAAAGCGCTCGCTCGTGGGCGTCGATCGCCTTGCTCAAATCCTTGAGCTCGTCTTCGCAGATCCGCGCAACGCGACCGTAGAGAGCGGCGCCCGGCTCAGGATCGAGGCTCGCGCTCGCTTCCGCGAACAAGACCTCGACGAGGTCGGACCATCGCTGAAGGCTCGCGGCCAGAGGCTCGGCCCGGTCGAGGATCTCGGTGTCCTCCGGACGCTCTCCGATCGACTGAAGCAAAGCATCGAGCGCGGAGTTCGGATCTTTGCGCCCGTGCTCGTGCACCTCCGCCAGCGCGACCAGCTGCTCCGCCTTCTGTTGCGGATCGGTCATCGCATCGGCACGCAGCCGAATCAGCGTCGCCAGGTCATTCCAGCGCTCCTGCGTTCGGAGGAAGGGCTCGAGCGCCGCGGCCGCGTCTTCACGATAGTCTGCGAGCTTGGTGATTCGAAGCAGCGCTTGGACCGAGGGCTCGTGCCCGGGATCGATTCGAAGAATTTGGCTGTACACCGAAATCGCGCTCAGCTCGTCGTCGAGCTCGCGCTCCATGATGTTGCCCAGCTGATGGGTGAGCTCGACCCGCTCGGCTTCATGCGCTGCGATTTCGGTCCGGCGCTGAAGCACCTCCAGGAGCTCCGGCCACTGACCCTGGCGCTCGTAAAGCCTGCTCAACCCTTGCAAGGCGTCGCGATGCTTGGGGTCCGCCTCCGCGACGGCGCGTAAGGCATCGCAGGCGGCATCGGGACGGCCGAGTTGAGCCTCGTAGAGCTCGGCGAGCCGCATCCCCACCTCGACCCGAACCTCCGCCTCCTCTTCGAGCTCCAGCCGTCGCTCGAGCACATCGGCCAGTCGCTCCGAGTCGTTGACCGACGCGAAGAGCCGGTCGAGCGCGACGTACGCGGCCCCATCATCGGGCTGCTCCTGAGCAGCGCGCTCGAAGAACCCGACGGCGCGCTCGATATTCGCGAGCTGCTCCTCGCAGAGGCTACCGAGCTGGCATAGAAGCGCTGCGCGCGTTTCAGGCTCGCTTGCGCGTTCGAGCTTCTGCTCGTAAACCCATGAAAGGCCTGGCCAATCGCCGACCATGACTTGAAGCCCTTCCAAGTCATCGAGGGCTTGTTCTGCATCGGGATCCGCTTCGAGAGTCCGGCGGTAAGTCTTGATCGCAGCTCTGGGATCCCCGAGCTCACGGTCTTGCGTCTCGGCGATGCTCCTTAGAAAGGAGCCTCGAAGCGAGGGCTCTTCCGCGCCCAGGGCAGCCCGCTCGCAGGTCTCGATATACGCCTCCCAGCTCTCGAGCGCCTCGGCCAGGCGATCGACCTCGGCGCGCGTCTCCTCATCGGCCGGCTCGGAAACCAGGGCCTTGGCCCAGGCGTCGAAGGCCTTCGCTGCATTGCCGCCCAGCCCCTCGTGCAGGCGGCCCACCTCGCGCCAGGTGGCGGCTTGCTCGAAGGGGTCCTCTGCCTGACGCGCCTTCGCATCGAGGACGCCGACCAGCGCCTGCCAGTTGCCGCTCTGCCGATGGATCGGCTCGAGAATCTGGACTGCCCGCGGCCCGTGCTCCTCGTCCTCGACGAAGCGCGATACAGCCTCAAGCGCTGGCTCGTAAGTGACCCGGTCGGCTAGCACGTCTTCGAAGATGTCGAGGGCGCCCGCCGGGTTGCCGAGCTTGGTTTCGGTGATCGAGCCTAGGCGCTGCCGAAGCTCGAGGCCTATGCGCGCATCAGTGGAGCTCCCGATTTGGAACTCGATGTGAGCGGCGAGCTCTTCCCATCGCTCTTCCCTTTCGAGAAGCTGGTCGAGGCGGGTCACCGCCTGGGCATTGGCCGGATCGATCTCGACGATCCTCCGGTAGGTGATGATGCCGTCCTGCGGAGCCTCGAGCTCATCGACTTCGGTGCGCGCGATTTCGTGCAGGATGGTGATCCGCTCCTGGTCGTTCTCGGCAAAGCTCTCGCGCTCGCGGTCCAATTCGAGAAGCGCTTCCCATCGGCGGCTCCGCGTATAGACCGAAGCCAGCGCCTTGCCCGCTTCCTTGTTGCTCGGGTCGTACGTGAGCGCGCGCTGGTAGAAGTAACCTGCGCGGTCGAGGTCCACCAAGCGCTCGTCGTAGAGCTTGGCCGTCGTGAACGCGAGCGCCGCGGTGTCCGCGTCGTCGACTTCGACATTGCGAAGACTTTCGTCGAAAATCGCGGCCAGTCGATCCCAGCGCCCGAGCGAACGCGCCAAGCGAGTGAGGGTCTCCTGGCTGTGTGCATCGTGCGGGTCTTCAGCAAAGAGCCGGCCATAGGTTTCGAGGGCCCCGTCGAGGTCTTCGAGATGGGACTCCTGCACGTCGCCGAGGTGGCGCAGGAGCTCGAGCCGTTGGGTCGGGTTCTCTTCCACGTCGAGGCGGACTTCGAGAATCTGGGTCACCTTGGGCCAGTCCATTCGGCGCAGGTACAGTGGTTCGAGCAGCTCCGCGGCCGCCCCGCGATGCTCAGGCTCTCCGACCAAACGCTCGAGCGCGCGCACGGTGGGCTCGTGCTCTGGGTTCTGTCTCAGGGCCTCGCGGAATTGGTCAAAGGCGCGCAAGGGCTCCCCAAGGCGCTGCATGCAGAGCTCCCCGAGCTCGTATCGGGCCGCGGCTGGGTCGCCGATCCGCTGATCGATTTCTCGCTCGTAGAGAGCGGCCAAATCGTCCCATCGCTGGGTTCGGCGATAGAGGCGCTCGAGTCCTTCATAGGCCAGGGGATGGTCCGCTTCGCCAAGCGCGCGGTCCAGTGCCTCGATTGCGGAATCCGGATCATGAAGCTCGCTCTGGTAGAGGTGTGCCTGCCGCACCAGCAGTGCTGCTCGCTCTTCGTGATCTTCGCAGAGCTCCGCCTTGCGTCGCAGGAGATCGACCAGGTCGTCGATCGCCCCCGCGTTCTCCACCAGCGCCAAGAGCGAATCGAGCGCTCCCCGATGGTCGGGTTGCTCCTCGAGGACACGCTGGTACTGAGCCCTCGCGAAGTCCGCATCTCCCAGACGCTCCTCCGCGATCTTCGCCGCCCGCATCCGTAACCGGCTTCGCAAATCCGCGTCGAGTAGCTCGGCTGCAACCTTTGCCAGCGTAACCGTGAGCTCGGAGAAGCGTCCGGTGGACTCAGCGTGACGTTCGTAGTCACCAAGCACGCGTTCGATATCGTCGAGGTCGACCCCTTCGCGGAGCGCGCGTCCCGTAAACTCGAATGCTGCGTCGATGTCTTGGGTACCCCCTTCGCTAATCTCGGCAGCACGCAACAAAGCACGCGCCCGTTCGCTCGGCTCGTCCCCAGCTGCCACGATCTCCAACATTCGAATCTGATCGGCATGGCGGCCGTCGGTTTGATACTGCTCGAGCAGCCGGGTGGCCGCAGCGACTCCTAGTCGCTCATCCGAACCGGCCGCAAGCTCTTCGAGCGCAGCCACGCTGGGCGAATGCCCCGGCACGGATTCGAGGATCTCTCGGTAGATCTCGAAGGCTCGTTCGACCTCGGCGGTTTGCTTGCGCATGAGCTCGGCTGCCTCGAACTTAAAGGCCGTGCGTTGCTCGGCGACATCGCTGTCCTCGGCTCGCATCTCGGTGATTTCGAGGAGCTCCTGCCAACGTTCCGTCTGTTTGTAGAGTCGCGTGAGCGCGGCCAAGCTCGCTTCGTCGGAACCGAAGCGCGAAACCACATCGCGATGGGCGCGGATCGCTTTCTCGACGCTGCCAAGCCGCTTTTCGTAAACCTCGCCCACGCGGCGCGCGAGACTCAGCTGCTCCTCCTCGTCGTCGCTGAGCTCGCTGCGGCGCTCGAGCACCTCGACCAAGGGCTCCCAGCGCGCCTGCTGCTCGTAGAGGCGCTCGAGGGCGGTGAGGGCATCGGCCTGGGTCGGGTCGTTTTCGAGGCGCGCCTGGTGAACTGAGATCGCGGCGTCCGGATCGTCCAAGCTCGTTTCGAGAAGCTCGGCGAGCTTTGGATAGAGCTCGTCGCGCCGTGCCGGTTCTTCTTCGAACTGAAGCTGGAGGCGAAGATCCTGTGCAAGGGCGGCATGGTCCTCGGATGCCGCGTGAAGGCGCTCGAGGGCGCGTGACGCCTTGAGAACGATTTCGGGATTGTCGCGCTCCATCTCGATGAGCTGCCGATAGGTTCGCTCCGCCTGCTCGGGCTCGGGCTCCGACACGTCCCAGAGCTCGGCGAGCTCGAGGAGAAGCTCGACCTTGACGAAGTCCTCACTGACGGAGGCGAGGCCTGCTTCGAGCAATTCGGCGCGCTGACGATGACGTCTGAGCTTCGAGGCGAGCCGCGCCAAATCCGATCGCGCAGCCCCATCAGCGACATCCTCACGAACGGCGCGGG
Source organism: uncultured delta proteobacterium (assembly GCA_963699755.1). GTDB lineage: Bacteria > Myxococcota_A > Polyangia > Polyangiales > Houyiibacteriaceae > SG8-38. The sequence continues at coordinate 444,634 of CAVOVB010000003.1, read as the reverse complement.
CGTAGGCGTCGAACGCGAGCTCGTCGTCGCGGAGCTTGGTCTCGCTGAGCTCACCGATGCGCACGAGTTGCGCGGCGCGGGTGGTTGGATCGCTCAGGTCCTCGAGCTGCACCTCAAAGACCTTGGAAAGCTCACCCCAGGCCCCCTGAGATTCGAAGATGGGCTGCAGGATCGAGGCCGCGCGCTGCCGCTGATCGGGATGGCTCATCAGCCGCTCGAGCGCCTCCTGGGCGCGAAGATGGGTCGGGCTCGACTCCAATACGAGCTCGAAGTGGTCGACGGCGTCGACAGGCCGAGCCAGACGCGTCTCGTAAATGGTGCCCAGCTCGTAGGCGAGATCGACCGCTTCCTGTCCTGTGGCCTCGTCTAGGTCGCGCCGAAGAAGCTCGGCGAGCTCCGGCCAACGCCCCAGGCGGCCGTAGAGCCGTTGCAACGCCCGGCGCGATGGGGTGTGGGTCGGGTCGAGCTCGAGCGCCTGCTCGTAGCTCGAGATCGCATGCTCGGGCTCGTCGAGGATTTCCTCGAACAGAAAACAAAGCTGGAGAAGCAAGTCGAGCCTCCCGGCCGCGTCGGTGCTGGCCTCGATCCGCCCCTGGTAGAGCGCACGCAGCTCGTTCCACTGCTCGTGCTTGGTGTAGACTTGCTTCAGCGCTGCGAACGCGGCGGCATCGTCCGGCTCGGCTTCCAGAATACGGCGGTGAAAGCGCGCCCCCTCTTCTGGGGCGCCGAGTGCCACATCGTAGAGATCGGCGGCGCGTCGGCAGATCGTCAGCTCGACGTCACCCCGAACCTCACCCGCATCGAGCACGAGCACCAAGGCTTTCGCCAGGGCTTCCTGTTGGGCCGACGCCTCCGCGACCCCTGACAAGCGGTCGAGCAAAGCCAGGTCATCGGCGTTGTCGATGAACACGGACTCGAGCGCATCATAGGCGCCCGACGCGTCGTCGAGCTCCGAGGTGGATAGGTCCGCCAGTCGCAGTTTCAGCTTCCGTCGCTCCTCGGCGTCTTTCGACCTTTCGAGTCGCGCGCGCAATAGCCCCGCGAGCTTCGCGAAATGCCCCCGTTTGGCATACGCGGGCTCGAGGAGATCGATCGCTTCAGCGCCAAGGTTGCCTCCCTCTGCTGAGAGCACTTCGAGGCCACCGATCGCAACTTCATTCCGACCGTCGAGCGCCAAGGCGTTGCGGTAGCACTCGAGCGCACCGACCGCGTCGTCGAGATAGATCCGTCGCAGATCCGCGAGCTGCAGATAGATCGAAAGCCGGTCCTCGTCGCCTACCTTCGATTGCAGACGTCGCGTAAGCGCCGCGTCCAAGCGATCCCACTGCTTGAGTTGCTGCGAGAGACGTTCCACCGCGCGTAAGGCGTCTACGTCGTGCGGATTGTTCTCGAGGATGTTCCAGTGGCGCTCCGCGGCCGCGGGAAGGTCTCCTAGCTTCTCCTCTTCGACCTGCGCGACTTCATTGAGAAGGACCCACAGCTCCGAGGGATCGGCCACGTTCTTGAGGCGGCGCTCATAGAGCGCACGCAAGTCGGCGAATCGGCGTTCGGCTCGATACAGCCGATCCAGCACGGCCATCGCCTCAGCATCGTCGGGGACGACTTCCAGGATCGCTTCGAGTTGCCGAATTGATTCCTCCGACTCGCCGAGCCGTTCGCCTGCGATGGACGCGATCCGGCGCTGCAGATCCAGGCGTTCGGCATCCGAAACCGAGGCTGTGTCCAGTCGATCGCGAAACAAGGCGACGAGGTCCGCGTAAGCGCCCGACGCCTCGGCCGATTCTTCGAGCCCTGCGACGACCGACGGATCGGAAGGCGCCAGGAGATACGCTCGCGTGGCCCATCCCAACGAGGCTTCCGGATCACGGAGATGGTTCAAGTGGACGCTACGAAGCGACAGCAGGCGTTGGAGCCGAACGTCCAGGCCCTCGCTCTTGTCCGTGGCTGACACGACGACCTCGAGGCTCTTCGCGTAGTCCGGCCAGTTGTGTTCCTTCTCGTAGATCGGCACGAGCCCTGTGGCCGCTTGCAAGTTCGTGGGGTCGGTCGAGAGCGCACGTTCGTAGTAGCGCGCGGCGCGGTGCAGATCACCAACGCGATCTTCGTAGAGCTCCGCAGCGCGAAGGCTCAACTGCACGATCGACTCCGGCTCCTCGGCTCGCTCGGCGGTCTGCCCAAGGAGCTCCGCAAAGCCCGTCCAGTCTTCCGTTTCTTGGAAGAGCCCCTCCAAGGATTCCCAATCGCCCTGGGTCAGGTACGCGTCCTTCAACATTCGCCGAACACGGCTGTTGTCCGGTTCGAGCTCGAGCACGCGCTCCCAAATCGAAATGGCGTCGGCGGGGCGCTCGAGCCGCTCCATGAACAAGGTCCCGAGCCGGTGCAGGTGCTCGAGCTGTTCGGAGTCGCCGCTTGCGCCCTCTGCGCGGATCTGCACGACAGTGGCGAGCGTCTCCCAGTCCTTCTCGCGCTCCGCGAGCTTTTCGAGCGCGTCTAGCGCCTGTGCTGGGTCAGCTGCTTCGTCTAGGATCTCTTTCCAGAGCGTGATTGCGGTAGCGTTCTGGTGCAGCCGCTCGGTGCAGAGCTGCGCCATTTCGGTCTTCTTTTCGAGACGCTCCGCGGGATCGGCCGCGAGCTCAGCTTCGCGGCCCAGGATCCCGAGCAGGGCTTCCCAATTGCGCTTCTTCGTGTAGATGTCTTTGAGCTGTGCAATGGCATCGTCGTGCGCAGGTTGCAGCCGGAGGACTCGCTCGAGCGGTCTCGTCGCTTGCTTCAGGTTGCCAAAACGTTCCAGCCAAAGGCCTGCGATGCGCATGTAGAGCGCAACCTTTGCCGCCGAGTCCTCGGCAACCTCGGCCTGGCGATCGAGAATCTGGATCAGCTCGTTCCATCTTCCGGTGTCTTCGTAGAGCTTCGCCAAGGCGCTCAGCGCCTCGGCATCAGAGGGGGAGAGCGACAGGATCTCCCCGTAGACTTGGATCAACATCGAATCGAGCTGGAGCGCGTCACGATAGATCGGGATCAGATCGCGGAACAGACGCAGCTTCTCTTCCTTTGCTTCGACCGAGAGGGCTTCGATCTCGCCGCGAATGGACTCGGACAGAGCGTTCCACTTGCCGCTATGCTGGTAGAGCTGCTGAAGTGCGGCGCGCGCATCGACGTCGTCGGGCGCCAGCCGTTCCACCAGCTTCCAGGCTTCCAGAGCACGCTCGGGTCGGTCGGCGAGCTGCGCTCGGTGGCCGAGCTCTCGCGCCAAGGCGAGCTGCTGCTTCTGCTCCGTCGTGGTCCGAAGTGCATCCCCTAGGATCGTCAAGAAGCGGCCTTTTGGATCCTCGTCTCCAATTTGGCCCCGGTAGAAGTCCAGCATGCCCGGGTGAGCCGCATCGATCTTTCGAAGGCGTGCAAAGAATGGCTCCGCCGACTCGGGGTCCTCGCGACAGCGCCAATGGACCATCGCCAGCTGGAGCAGCATGCCCTTCTCCGCTTCGAGCTTCTGCCGCGAGCGAAGCGCGCTTTCGTACATCTCCGCGAGCTCGTCCCACGCCTCGATCTCGGTATAGTGTTCGACCAGCGCGCCCAGCGCCTCTTCGTCGGTGGGCGAAAGCTTCAAGACCTTGCGGTAGGCATCGGCAGCGCGCTCTGTCTCGTCGAGCGGGCTCCGGAGCACGCGCGCCGCCTGGAGCCAGGCGCTCGCCTTTTCCTCGCGTGTACGTGCCGCCTTGGCTGCGCGAATGAACACCGACACCACGTCGTCCCATCGGCCGCGTGCGCGAAGGCTCAACGCATACTGGCGCGCCGTGGGCATGTGCGATGGATCGGCGGCCAACGCTTCATCGAAGATCAGATCGGCTTCCTCGACGGCTGCGTCGCCGCCGTACTGCCACATCAAGGACGCAGCGCGGCTGAGCAAGGAAGTCTTGAGCCGTCGATCCGCGGCATCGCGGGCTTCTTCGATGAAGCGGCGCGCAACCTCCGCCCACTTCTCCTCGACCTGCTGAATCTGATCCACCGCTTGGGCGACTTCAGGGTCATCGGATTGGAGTCCGCCGAGCTTCTCGAAGGCAACCAGAGCGCCACGGTCGTCCATCAGCTCGTCACGACGCACCCGGCCGAGCTCTTTGACCAGGACCTTCTGAAAATCGGGATCGTCAGAAACCAGCTCGGTCTCGAGCTCCATCAACCACGAAGCCGCCAAAAATTCACCGCGCCGCTCGTGCCCTCCGCGCGCTGCCTCGAGCAGTCGGAGCGGGTCCTGGTCGTCGTTGGCGGGCAGAGGACTCTTCAGCAATTCGCGGAGGCCCTCGATGAGGTCCGTGTCGTATGGGTCCTTCCATAGACGGCCCAGGTACTTGGCCAAGGTCTGCTCGGTCATCTCCGTCGCCGCGCGCCGATTCGAAAGGATTTTTGCACCCTTCGGTGATCTCATGAAACCCCCAAAAGCAAAAGGATCCTGCGACCTAAGGTCCCCACAGCGCAGGTATGCTCTCATGTTAGCGGCGGGACGATCGGATGGGCAAGCTCCGATTTCAGAGAAATTCTGTGGAAAGCGGAGCTTGGTGAGGCTGCTCTCAGAAGATCATGATCGCGCCAGCCCAGGTCAGGGCGCCGTAGGTCACCAGGCTGACCGCCAGGTGAGCGGTCGCAATCCCGCGCACGGCTTTGTAGTCGTTGGCCCGATCGAGGCCGAAGCGCTCGGAATTCGCCGAGACAACCCCGAGGCCGATCTGGGCGATCATTCCCGCGAACGTGACCCAGCGGAGCACCTTGTGTGTTCGGAGCTTCCTGGCGAAATCGCTATTGCCTTCGCTCACTTTGAGCGGGTCCGGCATGGCAAACGAAAGCCCAAAAGTAGTGAAGTAGGCAGCGGATGTGAGCGCGATGAGCGTCACGTGCGCGGTCGGCACCCCGCTGCACGCATCTTGGGTGAAAATCGCGTTCCCTTGGACGCAGGGGTTGGTCGCCTGGCTCTGCCACCATCCGTATTGGTTGTGGAACTGGATGAATCCCGAAGCGACCGACAATGTCATCAGCGACCAAGTGGCGACCCCGAACCACTTGTGGATCTTCTTGATCTTGTTGCGCTTCCGAACCAGGTCGGCGGTGCTCGGTTCGCTCGGCTCTCCTAGGTCCGTGGAGACCTCCATCGCCAGGACCACGCTCGGCTCGATCGCGGCCGACGGGGCTTCGAGCATCGATGGGTCGATGTGCAAGGACAGACCAAAGAGGGGCGTAGCGAGCATCAAGGCGGTCAAAGTGGCCATGGCGGCCGGAGTATCTACCAAATCGGTGGCAGGGGCCAGGTCTCTATCCGACCTGCAACGGCTTTTCACGAGGCCCGAGGCGCAGTAGAGGAAAGATATGGCCCCCTCCTCGAAGCTCCCGCGCCGCGTTTCCATCTACGAGGTATCCCCTCGGGACGGCCTGCAGAACGAGAGCGCCCAGGTGGCCACCCATGCGAAAGTCAGGCTGATCGAAGCCCTCGTCGATGCCGGTATCAGACGCATCGAGGTTGGGAGCTTCGTCGCCCCGAAATGGGTGCCTCAGATGGCCGACGCGGACGAGGTCTGCACCATGATCGAGCGTCGGCCGGGCGTGACCTACGCCGCCCTCTGCCCCAACGCGCGCGGCCTCGATCGCGCACTCGCTGCGAAGGTCGACGAAATCGCTGTGTTCGTGAGCGCGAGCCAGACCCACAACAACAAGAACGTCAACAAGACGATCGATCAAACCCTGAAGGGGTTCGAGCCGGTCATCGGGCCTGCCGTCAATGCTGGGCTCAGCGTTCGAGGTTACGTTTCGACGATGTGGGGTTGCCCCTACGAGGGTCACGTCGACCCACAGCGCGGCTTGGAGCTGGCGAAGCGCTTGCTCGGCGCGGGCTGCTATCAAGTTTCGCTAGGCGACACAATCGGCGTCGGCACGCCGGTTCAAACAGAGCAGATTCTCGAGCTTTTCCTCTCGGAGCTTCGGCTGGAGCAGATCGCCCTTCACCTGCACGACACCCGCGGGACCGCGCTCGCCAACGTGCTCGTTGGCCTGCAGGCTGGCATCACCACCTTCGATGCCTCGGTGGCTGGCCTTGGCGGCTGTCCCTACGCGCCAGGCGCAGCCGGCAATCTCGCGACGGAGGACTTGGTGTACACCCTGCACGGCATGGGTATCGAAACCGGAATCGACCTCGAGAAGCTCTGGCAAGCCGGCCAGGTCGCCGAGGCCATCGTAGGCCGAGAGCTACCGGGCAAGGTGCACCGCGCCGGCGTCCGCTCGCTTGCGAGGTAAAGGAAGCACGTGCCAGTTCAAGATCTCCTCGCATTCATCAACAGGTCCCCAACCCCGTTCCACGCGGTAGCCGAAACCGTCGCGCGCCTCGAAGCTCGGGGCTATCGCCGTCTCGATGAAGGCGAGGTCTGGGAAGTCAAACCCGTAGACAAGGTGTATGTGGTCAGGGGCGGAGCTTCCGTCGCGGCATTTCACCTCGGGAGCGCCCCGGCCCACGAAGCGGGCTTTCATCTCGTCGGCGCACACAGCGATTCGCCCAACCTTCGGGTCAAGCCGAACCCCGAGCTCCAGAACGCAGGGTACGGGCAGCTTGGCGTCGCGCCGTACGGCGCGGTCCTGTTACACACCTGGCTCGATCGCGACCTTTCGCTTGCAGGGCGTGTCTCGCTCGCGAATGGCAACGCGAGGCTCGTCGACTTCCGACGCGAGCTCCTCCGAATTCCATCGCTGGCGATTCATTTGAACCGCAAGGTAAACAGCGAGGGCTTGCAGGTGAACGCGCAAAAGCACATGGCGCCCATCGTTGCCCTGAGCGACCTCGGCGAATTGGACCTCCGGGCCTTGCTGGCCAAAGAGCTGGGCGACGTCGATGCAAGCGACGTGATCGCCTGGGACTTGATGGCGTACGACCTACAGCCCGGAACGCGTAGCGGCGTGAACCGGGAGTTTATCCACGCCGCCCGCATCGACAACCTCGCGAGCTGTCACGCATGCCTGAGCGCCCTGCTCGCCTCCGAACGCGAAACCGAGATCAGCCGAGGAATCGTTCTCTACGATCATGAAGAGGTCGGGAGCCGAAGCGCACAGGGCGCAGCGTCGGACTTCTTGCGAAGCTGCTTGCAGCGACTCTGCGGCGATTCGACCGAGGCCTACCACCGCGCCATCGCCAAGTCGTTCTTGATCTCGGCCGATATGTCTCACGCGGTTCACCCGAACTACGCCGACCTTCACGAGCCCCAGCACCAACCTGTCCTGGGCGGCGGCCCGGTCGTGAAGGTCAACGTCAATCAGCGGTACGCCACCGACGGCGAAAGCTGGGCGAGCTTCGAACGCTGGGCACGCGAGGCCGACGTGACCACGCAGCGCTTCGTCGTTCGCTCCGATCTCGGCTGCGGCAGCACTATCGGCCCGATCACCGCTGCCGAGCTCGGCATTCGGACGGTCGACGCCGGCAACCCGATGCTCTCCATGCACTCCTGTCGCGAAGTCGCCGCCGCCGCCGACGTACCGAAAATGATCGACGTCATGAAGCGCTTCTTCGCCGCGTAGGCGCTACTGTTCGGTTCAATCTTGATACGTGAGTCCGGATCTGACCATTGATTGTATCGGTGGCGTCATGGTACTCGATCGCTTCGCACGCGTCGGTCATTGGCACGCCGCCAGCCACTCGCTGCAGATGGGAGTTCATCATGGGCAGATCCGTTTTCACTAGGCCGTGGATGTCTTGCGCCCTCGTCCTGGGCGCGGCACTTGCGGTCTCGCTTCTCAGCCCTTCGCCGATGAGCGCGAACTCCACGATACGGAACGCCTGGACGGGCTTTTACGGCCCCATTCCGGCTAATGCGAACTGTCAGCTATGCCACTTCAATACCCAACCTCCCTCTTGGAACGGATACGGTTGGGACATCCGTCTGGCGATCGGCGACCCGAACTGTGACGGCGCCGACGGTTCCACACCGGATGGCAACATCAGCCTCGATGAGGCCTTCGCCTGCATCGAGGGCGTGGACTCCGACATGGACCCTGGCGCGAACGATAACATCACGGAGATCAACGCGAGCACCCAGCCGGGCTGGACTGCGCTAGACACGAACACGATCTTTTCTGATACGGGCGACGTGTTCAACCAGCCTCCGTTCCCGGGGCTCGAGCCATACGATCCGAGTGGAACCGGTGGAACCGGTGGAACCGGTGGCACCGGTGGTACCGGTGGTACCGGTGGTACCGGTGGAACCGGTGGCACGGGCGGCGTCGGAGGCACCGGCGGCACGGGCGGCGTCGACTGCGACCCCGGCCATGAGAGGATACCGCCCGGCCAGTTCGAGCGCGGTACGATCGTCGTCAAGCCGGGCCAGTCGATTCAGGAGGCGATCGACCGTGCGCAGCCGGGCACCCGGATCTTTGTTCACGGTGGCGTCTACGAGGAACCCTGCAACCCGACGAATGGGCTCAACATTACCAAGAGCGGCATCCACCTGGTCGGGCAAAGCAACAAGAACAAGCGCGTGATCCTCAAGAGCACAAACGGTCAGCGCAATGGAATCGCCATCGTGGCACCGGAAGTTCCGGCAGCGGCCCAACCCCTGGGAAGAGAGGTCGAGCACACCGACTGCATGGGCTGTCACACGGACATGGCACCACCATTCCCTCTGTTTCCGGACGTACCGATCGTCGATCCGACCGGTGATCCCTGGCTCTACGATATCGAGGTCGAAAGCATCACCATCGACGGCTTTTCGAACAACGGGATCTTCACCCGGCACGTCGACGGCTTCGTGTTCGATGACGTGACGTCAATCAACAACCGCAACTACGGGATCTTCCCCGTGCTCTCGAGAAACGGGATCGTCCGCAACAGCTACTCGACGGGCTCCGACTTGGACAGCGCGCTCTGGGTCGAAACCTCCGAGCACGTTCTGGTGATCAACAACGTCGTCGAGAACAGCGTCAACGGCATCGAGGTGTCGAACAGCGACGACATCCTCCTGATGAACAACGAGATGCGAAACAACACGGTCGGCGCCGCGATTCTCCTTCTGCCGGACATCTTTGATGACGAAGGCCGGAAGAGCGCCAAACGCATCGATATCGTGAACAACTGGATCCACGACAACAACAAGGAGAATACGGCCCGGCCGGGTTCGATTCTCTCGTTGATCCCCAAGGGGATCGGCATCCTCTACTTGGGCGTGGACGACTCTCTGATCCAAGGGAACCTCGTGGAAAACAACGAGTACGTCGGGATCGCAATTGCGGACTACTGCGCCGTCACGGAAGGGTTCGAGAACTTCAATTGCGCGGCAGACCCCGACATTTCGATCGAGTTCCTCTACGATCAATCGTCGAATCGAAATCGCGTCGAGAGCAACGTGCTCGTCAACAACTCCGGCAACCCGCCGCCTCCACCGTTCGGATTCTTCGCCGCGGATCTGTCTTTGCTCACGGTGCCCTGGGACCTGACGGAGTTGGGGTTCCCGATTCCGCCGTTCCCCGAGCAGGACGCGGACGACCTGACGCCGTTCCACGGCAACTGCTACGAGAACAATGATCCGGACGATGCGTCGTTCTTCTCATTGTTCTATTTGATCCTGGCTATGGACCCCAACCTTCCGGACCCGCCACCGCTACCGTGGCAGCCGCCCGCGTGTGACTGAGGCACGACGGAGCAGGCGGCGCGCCTCTGGGTGCACCGCCTGCGCCGAGATCATCGGCGCCCGTCGCTGCGTCGAACATCTCCGAGAGCTTGAGGCACTTCGACTTCGCGTGCGTCGATCTGGCGCGGTCCAATCGCACATTCGAGGGCGAGCTGGATCAGCGTGCTTGGGCCCCTAGTCGAGATGGACATCGAAACCGGCATGAGTGCTTGGAGGCTGTCTCGACTCCGAGCGCCGCTACGTGAAGGCACGCACCCTCTGCCGCGATTTCGCCGGAGAAGGGGAACCAGCCGATGTGCTTGCGCTCTTCGCGCGACGGCGGTTGATCCGGCCCCACCGCCCCCACACTATCGCCTAGGTCAGCTCGAAGTCTTTGCAGAAGAGCAGTGCGGCGCTTGGGTCGTCGTACCGGGACTTTCGATGCCGGTGGGGCGGGAAGCCGTGCGCACATCCCCGATCGGGATCGAACAACACGCAGTCCTCGCAGTTCCACTTGAGCCGAAACCGCTCTCGCTGTTCGCGAAAGCGTTCGTCTTGCTCGACCTTCATGCGGAAGGCTCAATCTTGTTGACGCGGCGCACGTGCCGACCGCCTTCGAAGGTAGCGCTCAGGAACGCCTTCAGAATTTCCTCAGCGAGCCCTGCGCCCACGACCCGGGCACCGATGCAAAGGAGGTTGGCGTCGTTGTGCCTCCGACTCATCGACGCGCTGAACACATCACCGCAGAGCGCAGCGCGCACCCCGCCGTGGCGGTTGGCAGCGATCGACATGCCGACCCCTGTTCCACACACCAAGAGGCCGAGCCCTTCACCGCGCCCGACGGCGCCCGCAACCAGGTGCGCCCAGTCTGGGTAGTCGGTGGAATCGCTGCTGTGCGTGCCGAGGTCGACCACTTCGTAGCCGAGCTCTGTCGCAACAGCCGAAAGCTGACGCTTCAGCTCGAGGCCAGCGTGATCGGAACCGACGATGAGAGTCTTCGGCATGCCTAAGGGGCCTTTAGCACGAGCGCGCAATTGGTTCCGCCGAAGCCGAAGGAGTTGTTCATCAGCGCGCGAATCGGTCGCTCCTGCGCCTGGTTGGGAACCAGGTTGATCCCCTTCGCAGCCGGATCGGGATCGTCCAAGTTGATCGTGGGTGGAAGGAGGCCGTCGCGTATCCCGAGTACACACAGAACGGGCTCGAGCCCACCTGCTGCGCCGAGCAAGTGCCCGCTCATGCTCTTGGTGCTCGAAACGGCGAGCCCGTGGGTAGCGTGCTCACCAAAGACTTTGCGAATCGCTTGGAGCTCCCCTACGTCGCCCTGCGGCGTCGAGGTGCCGTGCGCGTTGATGTAGTCGATGTCCGCGGCGTTGAGCTTTGCGTCGCTCAGCGCGAGCTTCATCGCACGCTGCGCCCCTTCCGCTTCGGGTGCAGGTTGCACCATGTGATGCGCGTCCGAGGTTGCGCCGTAGCCGACGATCTCTGCCATGACCTCCGCGCCTCGCGCCATCGCAGCCTCGCGCTCTTCGAGGACGAGCACGCCAGCACCCTCGGCAATGACGAAGCCGTCCCGGCCCGAATCAAAGGGACGACTTGCGAGATGGGGCTCGTCGTTACGCCGTGACAGCGCCCGCATCGACGTGAACCCGGCTACGCCGACGGGCGTGACTGCAGCCTCCGCGCCGCCGGCGACAGCCGCATCGATTTCGCCCCGCTGAATCCAGCGAAACGCGTCGCCGATCGCGTGCGCGCCCGATGCGCAGGCGCTGGTATGCGTGTAGCTCGGCCCTTTGAATCCCCAATCGATCGTGACTTGCCCGGGGGCGAGGTTGGCGATGACCGAAGGTATGAAGTACGGCGAAACCCGGCGCGGCCCCTTTTCGAGCAGGGTCCTGCAGGTCTCCTCGAACACTTCGAGCCCGCAGAAACCGACGCCGATGAAGGTGCCTACCCGCTCCTTCTCTTCATCGCTGGGCTCGAAGCCGGAGCTTTTGATAGCCTGTGCGCTTGCGGCGATGGCGAGCTGAATGAATCGCGCGCCCTCCCGCAGGCGCCGCTTCGGCACGTACTGGAGCGGATCGAAGTCCGTGCACTCGCCTGCAATCTGCGAAGCGAAATCGCTAGGGTCGAAACCTTCGATGCGCGCGATCCCGCTCCGCCCCTCGGAGACGTTTTTCCAAGTGGTCGCTACGTCCGCGCCGCATGGGCTCACGGTGCCCAAGCCTGTGATGACTACTCGCCGCATCGACTCGCCCCGTGACGGACGCGCACTCGACCCTCAGCCCTTGTGCGCCTTGATGTATTCGATCGCGTCGCGGACGGTCTTGATCTTTTCAGTGTCCTCGTCCGGAATCTCGATCTCGAACTGCTCCTCGAGCGCCAGGACGACCTCGACAATCGCGAGCGAGTCGGCCTTGAGATCTTCGATGAAGTCTTGCTCTTCCTGAATGTCGGCCCCGTCGACGTCGAGCTTATCCGACACGATTTCTTTGACCTTCTCGGCGATGTCCATCTGCTTCCTCCGTCACACACACCTCAGATGTGCATGCCTCCGTTGACCCGGACTACTTGCCCGGTGATATAGCTCGCTTCTTCGCTTGCCAAAAACACAACTGCTGCGGCGACCTCCTCGGGGCGACCAATTCGGCCTAGCGGCGTCTGATCCACGATGCCCTGCCTCGCCGAGTCCGGCAGCTCTGCAGTCATGTCCGTCTCGATGAATCCAGGGGAAACGGCGTTCACGGTGATCCCCCGAGAGGCGTACTCGCGAGCCAACGAGCGCGTGAGGCCCAAAAGTGCCGCCTTTGAGGAAGAGTAGACCACCTGGCCGGCATTGCCGGACTCTCCCACAACGCTCGAAAGATTGATGATGCGCCCCCAGCGCTGCTTCATCATGGGGCGAATGCAGGCTTTCGCGCAGAACACCGCCCCGTTCACATTGGTCGCCCACGTCATTTCGAGGTCCTTCGCCGACACTCTCAACAACAATTGATCGATCGAGATTCCCGCGTTGTTCACGAGAATGTCGATGCGCCCGTGCCGCGCCACCGCCTCCTTGATCCTGCGGTCTACTGAATCCGGGTCAGCAACGTCGAAGGCGATGAGCTCCGCTCGCCCACCCGCCTCTTCGATGAGCCGCAAGGTTTCCCGCGCGGCCTCTTCATTGGAGCGATAGTTGACGAGGACATGCGCGCCAACCTGCGCGAGCGCAAGGCTGGTTGCACGGCCGATGCCGCGTGACCCACCGGTCACGATGGCGATTTTCCCGGCCAGGTCGAACACTCGCTACTCGAGCTCTTCGGCTTTGCCCTTGGTCACCTGACGGCCCTTGTAGAAGCCGCATGCTGGGCAGGCCCGATGCGGAAGCATGACATCGCCGCAATTGGGGCATACGCTCACGTTTGGGGCGGTGACTTTGTCGTGATGGGCGCGCCGCTGGTCGCGCTTCATTGGGCTGGTTCTGCGTTTCGGTACTGCCACGGGGTCACTCCTCGTTCTTCGTAAGTGCTTCTTTGAGTTTGAGTAAGGGGGCGAAGCGCGAATCGGGCGCCGCATCCCCAAAGACCTCGTCGGGAGGCCGGAGATGCTCCGGAATGGGGATCCCCTCACAAGTTTCAGAGCAAAGGGGTTTCATCGGCGCTTCGAGAAGCAAGCACTCGCGCACCATCGGGTCCAAGACCACCTGGCTCCCGCTGTAGTAGTCCCGATTGACCTCGTCCAACTGGACATCGATCTCATGGCTGCCGTGAGGACGCATGTGCTGCGGACTGAAAAGGGCGGTCACCGCCAGGTCCACCGGGAGCGCAATGTCTCCGAGGCAGCGCGCACAAGTGGCCATGAGCTCTACCTCGAGGTGCGCTTGCACGAGCACATCGGTCCCGTTGAGCTGCGCATGCACCGACAGTTGCCCATCCGTGGAACCCGCGCTCAGCTCGGTCTCGGCCAGCGCAGACCCCAGCCAATCCGTCCCGATGACGAAATTCCAATCCGTCCCGGCCTCGTCGAGGTCCTGGATCTGTAGGACGAAGGTAGACATTGAATTCAGGGTGATCACCGCCGGCCAAGCGAGGCTCCGAGGCCAGAAGAACGCGCTACTATTCGCCGTGGTCTGCGGACTGTCAAGGAGGGTGCCTCGGCTCCCAACCGACTAGCTAACTTGTCGTAATGTAAATACTTTCCCGCCCCGTCCCGCACCCGCTCATGGCCCTGGACTCCACCATCGCCACGGCCCCGCGGCCAGGTCCCGGGTTCCCACCCCCTGCACCCCTGCAGCCCGTGCCTGCTAGCCCCCTCCCGGTCGCCAATCGGCAGGACCATGATAGATTCGCCCGCCATGGCAGACGATTTTCGACGTTTTTCCGGAACCGCCACCTATCTGACCAGCGAGGCCCTCGAATCCGCCGTCAACTGTGCGGTCGTGCTCGAGCGCCCCCTGCTCATTCGAGGCGAGCCAGGCACGGGCAAGACCCTTCTGGCCGAGGCGGTGTCCGAGTCACTTGGGATGCCGCTCCTCCGCTGGAACATCCGGAGCACCACGCGCGCCCAGGACGGCCTCTATGTGTACGACACGGTCCAGCGTCTCTACGACTCCCGGTTTGGAGACAAGGACGTGAACGACATCAGTCAGTACATCAAGCTCGGCCCGATGGGCGAAGCCTTCAACGCCGACAAGCGAGTGGTCCTCCTGATCGACGAAATCGACAAGGCCGACGTGGAGTTCCCCAACGACCTTCTGAACGAGCTCGACCGAATGCAATTCCACGTGGACGAGACACAGCAGGACATCGTCGCCACGCAGCGCCCCATCGTGATCATCACGAGCAACGCCGAAAAGGAGCTGCCCGATGCATTCCTTCGACGCTGCGTGTTCCATTTCATCGACTTCCCGACGCCGGAGTTGATGACCGAAATCGTCCAGGTCCATCATCCCAAAGTCCACGAGAGCCTGGTCGAGCAGGCGCTCAAGACTTTCTACGAAATCCGCAACATGCGGCGTCTCCGCAAACGCCCCAGCACGAGCGAGCTGGTGGACTGGATCGCCGTGCTTCAGCGCGCCGGCATCGACAGCGTGAAGCTCGAAGAAAACCTTCCCTTCCTGGGCGCCCTGCTCAAGAAGGAACAAGACCTCGTCGCCTTTGCAGATCAGCTCTCGGGCGGCCGCCAGTGGAGAAGCTAAAATCCTAGTCCCTTTCATGTACGAGCTACGCGGCCGAGGCGTCCCCGTGGGAACGCAAGAGGTCATTGCGCTCGCCCAGGCGCTGAAAGCCGGGCTTCATGAAAGCTCACTCGACGGGTTTTACAACGTGGCCCGCTCGGTGATGGTCCACAGCGAGGCGCACCTCGATTCTTTCGATGAAGCATTCCTGTCGTTCTTCAAGGGCATCGAGATCGAATCGAAGAAGCTCAAAGACGAGCTCTGGGACTGGCTGCAGCAAGCCAAGGAAAACATGGGAGAGCTCACCGACGAGCAACGCGAGCTCGTCGAAAACCTCGACCTAGACGAGCTTCGCAAGCTATTCGAAGAGCGACTCGCCGAGCAAGACGAGCAGCACGACGGCGGCAACAAGTGGATCGGTACTGGCGGCACCTCGCCGTTCGGTCACAGCGGCCGCGCTCCCAAAGGCTTTCGCATTGGCGGCTCCGGTGGCGGCCGAAGCGCGGTCAAGGTGGCCGACGCGCGTCTATATCGACCGTATCGGCAGGATCTGACTCTCGACGTTCGGCAGATGCAGGTCGCGCTTCGGAAGCTGCGACTCTTTTCGCGCGAAGGCGGCGAAGAAGAGCTAGACCTCGAAGGCACCATCGATGCGACGGCGCAAAACGCCGGCGAGCTCGAAGTCGTCACCCGCCCTCCCCGTCGCCACAACACGCGCATCATCTTGATGATGGACGTCGGCGGTTCCATGGATCCCTTTGCTCACCTTTGCTCGCGTCTTTTCTCGGCGGCCAAGAAGTCGAGCCATTTCAAGGAGCTTCGTACCTATTATTTCCACAACTGCGTCTACGGGCACGTCTACGAAACCGAGCGCTTCGATGCGCCGATCAAGGTCCGTGACCTGCTTCACGAGACGGGCCCTCACTACAAGCTCATCATGGTCGGCGACGCCCTGATGGCGCCGTACGAGCTGCTTGCGGCCGGGGGCTCACTCGACCTCGGCGACGACCGGGGTATCGAAGGCTTGCAGTGGCTCATGATGCTCAGCCAACACTACCACCGCAGCATCTGGCTCAACCCGGAACCGCAGCGCTATTGGACCGGAAACACGATCGAGTACGTCCGCCAGACGTTCGAGATGTTCCCTCTGACCCTGGAAGGGCTCGGCGAGGGCGTCAGCCATCTGCTCAAGGGCGGAAAGGGCCACTGAGTCGCCTGAAAATCCGGCTCCCGGAGCGAAATTTGGGCTCGCGCCTCCAGGTCGCGTACCCTGAAGCCGTGGGGAAGACATCCATGACCACGGTGCTTGCCATCGTGTTGGCTGCCTCGGCAGCGATTGCCTCTGCCGATGGGTCCTCGTACGGAGGCGTGACCCCTGGCTCCGAGACTTCGGAGAACCTGCCGCCGAAGGCGGAAGAGATCCCCGAAGGCGCGCTCATGCTCACCTGGCCCGGCTTCATGATGACCGAGAACGGCTCCGTCTTCTTCGTCCAGACGTCCAAGCCGGTGAAGTTCGGCACCAGGAACTCCGAGGGCCGCCTCGAGCTGGTCATGCACCGCACGCGGGTTCATCTCAAGAACAACTACCTGCCGCTCGAGACCCAGTTCTTCGACACGCCGGTGCTGCGGGCGACCGTACAACGCAAAGGCAGGGAAGACCTGGTGATGATTTTCGAGATGCGCGAGGACGTCCCGCCCAGCATCACGCAGTCGAAGGGGAAAGACGGCTTCAACTATGTCTTCGTCAAGTTCCCCAAGAAGCCGTCGGCCCCGTAGAGCCAACCCCCAGACCGACGCTGAGCATGGCCCACGTGGCTTCGCCCTTGCTTGCAGCAGTCGCATCGAGTAACCGGACGCCATGAGCCTGCGCGCCGTGAAAGGGATGAAGGACATCCTGCCGGACGAGATCTCGAAATGGCATCGCCTCGAGAACGCATTCCGCGACTGCGTCCAGAGCTACTGCTTCCGCGAAGCGCGATTCCCGATCGTAGAGCCGACTGAGCTCTTCGTCCGCTCGATCGGCGAAACGACGGACATCGTCGAAAAAGAGATGTATACCTTCACCGACCGCGGCGAGAAGTCGCTCACCTTGCGTCCCGAGGGTACGGCCTCAGCCGTGCGTGCGTACGCGCAGCACAGCGTCCAAGCCCGCGAGCCGGTCACGAAGTGGTTCTACATCGGCCCCATGTATCGGCGGGAACGTCCCGCCAAGGGGCGCTACCGGCAGTTCTACCAAGCCGGCATCGAAGTCTTCGGCGATCCCGGTCCATACGTCGACGCCGAAGTGATCGACATGGTGGTCGGTTTCATCTCGAGTATCGGCATCAGCGAAGTCGAAGTCCTAATCAACTCGATCGGAGGACCGGAGACGCGGGAGAGCTACCGGGAAGCGCTGCTCGCCTATCTCATGCCGTTTCGCGCCGAGCTTTGTCCCGACTGCCAGCGGCGCATGGACGCGAACCCACTTCGGGTGCTCGACTGTAAGGTCCCGCGCTGTGCCGAAATCGCAGCGGCGGCGCCATCGATCTTGAGACACCTCACTGACGACGACCGCACACACTTCGAAGGCCTTCAAGAGACCTTGACCATCCTCGGTACGCCGTACCGCGTCGACGGCTCGCTCGTGCGAGGCCTCGACTACTACAGCCGAACGCTCTTCGAGGTACTGGGCAAGGGCGAAGGGCTCGGCGCACAGAACGCGCTGCTCGGCGGAGGTCGTTACGATCAGATGGTGAAGAACCTCGGCGGACCGGACACGCCCGCGATCGGCTTCGCGATGGGCCTCGAGCGCTTGCTGATGGCTATGCCTGAAGCGGACCCGGATTCGCACGTCGACGTCTTCATCGTCGCAGCGCAGGCCAGCGTTCGCGGCCAGGCGACGCTACTGGGCCGCGAGCTCAGAGAAGCCGGGCTTCGCGTAGAGAGCGACCTGCGGGGCGGCTCGCTCAAGAGTCAGCTGCGCCGCGCCGACAAGCTCAACACTCGAATCGCGATGATCCTCGGTGAGTCCGAAATCGAAGAAGGGGTCGTCCAGCTCAAGGACCTTCAAAACAAGACCCAGGAGCAGATCCGACGCGCCGAGGCCGCGCGCCGCGTCCACGCCCTCCTGTTCAAGTGACCCCGCACGGCTGTGCGAGAGATTCTCGCTTGTGGTCGAGCGCGCCCACAGGGAGCGACTGAGAGGTACGTCGGTACCTCGCAGGGAGTGAGCGAGGAGGTAAGCCGACCACAGGTGAAACGATCCGCACACTAGGCGCGGTTGAAGAAGATGGGGCTAGACCAGGCCATTTCGCCATCAGCCTGCATGACGCGGCAGTAGACGTACGCTGCGTCGACCTCGGCGACGAACGAGGCCGATGGGGACTTAGGCTTGTCTGATGCCGCCACCCCCGCGGGCGTCAGCAGCTCGATGCGTTCGATGTCGGTCGTTCCGAGCGCTCGCGCGTGCACCTCGACCGGTCCATCAATGTCGAGCTCGCTTCCCATCGGAAAGCCGGCGACGTGCAGGTCGAGCAGAATCTTGGCACCGCTGGTTGCGTAGCAGCGACGCGCACGAATTGCTTCGAGAATCGCCTCGCGGGTGCGCGTCGAGGAAATGACGGCGGTCAGCCCAGTGCGAAACGGATCGCGTTTTCGGCACTCCCCATGGTGCCAAAGGAGCCCATGGCTGTCGGAGTTCGCGATGAAGCCGAACCGCAGCCCGCTGTCGAGCAATGGCTTGGCAAACTGATCGACGAGCTCGCCTCGATACCCGAGCGGATGATCGGGGTGCTCGTAGCAGCCGTGGCAGGAGCAGATCTCCCAAACCGGTTGGCCCAAGGGATCGTGACCGGGCACGTCCGCGCCCGTCCAGCCGATGTGGTGCGGCCCCGTGAACGCTCCCTGGGCGCGAATCCGCTGAACGATCTCACGCCCTTCGGGAACCTCATCGCGAGAGATGATCGGAAGGCCCGGGCCTGGAAGGTAAATGCACTTGTGCCCGGGCCCTGGATACGCCTTGCCCGTCCACTCGTACGCGACGATGGTGGCAAACTCACCTGGCTCGTCGTGCCGTTCGGTCACCGCCTGCAGATAGGCCCACTCGCCCGGCCCGATTCGTTTGCCGAGAAACGATTCGTGATCAGTCAGTGCCGCGAAGTCGTCGCCGTAGCGGTAGCGCGCGCGAAGATAGGCCTCGTCCGCACTGCCCACGCCGTCGGAATGGGCGCTATGCTGCTGGATGTCACCAAACAAGACCTGCGGCCCAGACCATGCGGCCGCGTGCACCGGCACGGGCTCGAAGTCGCCGACGTCGACCTTCGCTTCGACGAGCTCGGGCGCTCCGCCCGATGGCCTATCGAAGGACTCGATCTGAATGCCTTTGCGGCCGCGCCACGCCGCAAGCGTCGTTCCGCTGGCCAGGCCAACCGCGCTGACGCGCCTTCCCCGGCATCCCCAACGGCCATCGTCGAGCGGCTCCCGGGGCGCGAAGCCATCGCCGTTGAGCCTTTGCCGGTAGATCGCGTGAGAGCCGCGTCCGAACAGGTCGATCGCCCCATCCTCTCCAACCACGATCGTCGGGAACTCGAAACCCTGTTGTTCGCCCTCGAGGTCCCGATTGCGGTCGGTCATCGGTCCGGCCGGCTCGAATACGCGGCCCTCCATATCGACGAAGCGCACCGCGATCCACTTCGCGATGTCCGGTACCCCCGTGTCTTCTCGCACGTCGTGATGAAATCCAACCCAGGCGCCACCCGGCGCAGCACTGATGCAGGGCGCCGCTGCGATTCCGAACGCCGTCCAGACGACGAACTCTCCGCCTGACGGCGGCGCAACGACCACGCTCGACCGAGGGCCCAGGTGTTGGACTTCCACCCGCCAGCCCTGATGCTCCGCTGCGAGCTCCGCACTCGGATCGTTGATCGGATGCGAAACCCCTGGCGCCCAAGCAATGATGCCAGGGCAATGGTCCGTCGCGCCCGCCTCCCCTAGCACCGAGCCGTCCTCGGCCACGTTGAATCGGAGAACGTATTCTTCATCGCCGGCCCAAGCGAAGACATGCAAGAGCGCACCTCCGTCTGCCACCGGCTCCAAACGCGGGCTTCTCAAATACCGCGCCGGAGTTTGTTCGATGAGGGGCATGATCTCAGTGCGCGTAGCCGAGCGCGCGTAGCTGATCTCGAATGGTGTCGTCCATCTCGGCGTTCTCCGGCTCCAGCTGTGTACCGCCCTTCTGCTCCGCGCTCAACCAGTCCCTGCGGTTGCCGGCTCCGAGGAACTGCCCGAGCAACATCCGCGAATAGCGACGCCCAATGGGAAACGCAGAAGCGCCAAGCGGTTGCTTCTCCAAGGGGTCGGCTACCAGGTCGAACATCGTCGAGCTGAGGTTCCCGCGCAGGACGAGCTTCCATCTGCGGCTGGTCACCACGCGGCGGTCGTCCTGAAAATCGCTAAACGCAACGGCTGGCCGAGCGGGCGCGTCCCCGAGCATCAACCCAACGAGCGCCTGCCCTTCGTTATCGGCCATGGCGGGCACGCCCAGGAGCTTGGTCACTGTCGCAGAGATGTCGAGCGTGCTGACCGCATCGCCGACCCTCGTACCAGCGGGTAGCCGCTTCGGAAGGCGAAACACCAAGGGCACGTGAAGAAGCTCTTGATACACGGAGTGGCCGTGACCCCACGATCCGTGGTCATCGAGCTCTTCGCCATGATCCGCAGTCACCACGATCAGCGTGTCGTCACTGAGCCCGAGCTCACTCAGGCGCTCGAGGAACGCGCCAAAGAAGTGATCATGCTTCGTGATCTCGCCGTCGTGCAGCGCCTTCAATCTACGCTTGTCGCTGGCGTCGAAGACGACTTGCGGAGGTTTGCGCTTGGCCTTCTCCAGCAGGTCGCCCGTCATCCGCGGCTTGACCTGCCCGTCGTACTCGCTCGGGTCGTACATCCGCAGGTACTCGCCGGGAGGATCATAAGGCACGTGCGGATCGATGGTTTGGATGTACGCGAAGAAGCGTTCGTCCCGGTGGGCTTCGATCCAGTTCCCGGCCTCCCGGAAGACGTCCTTCGCTTCGGTGCTCTTGCCCTCGCGAATGTAGTTGCTGTAGTCGTCCCAGCCCTGGTCGAAGCCAAAGCGATCGGAGACATAGCCGTTCGCGATGAAGCTGCCGGTCGCGAACCCTTCGTCTCGCAAGTGCTCGCTCAAGAGCTCCGCCGAGCTCGGCAGCGCGGCGTCGCCCGTCTTTTGCTGGTGCGTTTGTGGGTGAAGTCCGGTCAGGATCGAAGCCACCGCTGGCTTGGTCCAGTTCTCGGGTGACTGCGCGAGCTCGAACACCACGCCTTCGGATGCGAGCTTGTCGATCGCGGGCGTCTTCACGCGAGTCTCGGGGTTGAAGGGGCGAAGCTTGTCGGCGCGAAGCGTGTCGATGACCAGCAGGACGACGTTCTTTGCCGGCTCGAGCGCTTGATTCTTTCGTTCCGGCACCAAGATGCGCGGCGAGCTCCAAGCCAATCGCCCTGGTCCCTGGCCTTGCGCACGAAGATCGATCCGGACCGTCTCGCCCGCAAAGCGGCTCAAGTCGACCCGGTGGTCGGTCCAGGTGCCCGATGCCGTGCCCGCGAGCAGTTCCTCGCTCGGCTGCCCATCTGCCGTCACCTCGATCGCGAAAGCTGCATCCCCCTCGCCTTCGACACCGACGCCGAATCCCAAGGAGCCCTCCGTCGGAACCGCGACGTAGTACCGCAACGTCGACGCTCGCGACAAGGCGACCGCTTGCCGCTCTTCGTCGCCAAGGCGAACCTTGGCGACCATGGCATCATAGGTAGGCACGGGCGCGGTCTTGGACGGTTCGGACTTCTTTCGAATCCAAATCGAATCGACGGCGACCGAAACGTCCTGCCGATCGATCGGGGTCGTTCCCCCGAAGGCTAGCAACAAGTAGTTCTCGCCGACTTGCACGCGCTCCTTCGGAAGCTCGATCTCGTATGCTGCGAACCCGTCGCCCTTGCCGAGGTGAATCGACGCGAGCTGCTGGTTGTTGAGGTATGGTGTGAGCGCGTGCGTGCCATGCGGCCTCAGCCGGACACGCGCGACGAGCGCCTCGGAAACGTCTGCGTTGAAGTACAGCCGGCCACGTATACCTGCGTGCGCGTAACTCGTGTCGCCGTCGACGCCCTTGCCAACCCAGCCACTACGCCAGTCACCCACCGTGTACTTCGCCTGTGCGGGCGTGCCGAAATCGAGATACCAGCCGCCATCGCGCACCTCGGCCAGATGACGAATCTCGATTAGATCCGTATGGGGTTGAAGCCCCGTGAACGGGTCCGACTTGGACCGACTGCGGCTACAGGCCGTCGCCACCCAAAGGGTCGTGAGCACCAACAAGAACAATCGCATCGGCCGCCTTCCTCCCAAGCCCCAGAAGCCGTTTTCACCCCTGATTTTGGCCTCCGGGAATCCTGCTGCGGTTAGCACGCGGCTTCAGCGAGCGTCAACAAAGCCACCCGCTTGCGTGACGACGTTCAAGACGCGCGTCGCGCCCGGCTTCAGATAGTAGAAGCGGTCGATCGATTTGGCACCGAGCCGATAGCGCACTCGGTGTATACCCTCGTCGAGCACGAGCGTGAGGGGAAGCGGACCTCGGTCCACGCCGTCCACCTCGACGGACACGCCCTTGGGGCCGCCCAGCTCCAGAGCGCCTTGCCCTTCCGCAGCGCCCAGTGACGGGTCGATGCCCGTGCGAAGCCTTCCCGCAAACCCCGCTGCGTCGAGGCCGTCCGACCTTGCCGAATGCGCCGCACGGAGCGCGTCCGGCAGGGGTGTCTCGGGGGTGACCGGAACTTCCACCGGCATTTGGATTTCGATGGGCGACACCGTGGCCGTCGGCGAGGCGGCGGATTGGCCCAGGGGCGCCAGCCGATTCCAGATGAGAAACACCACCGTCGCGGAGAGCAAGACGAAAAACGCCAATCCGAATAAGCGCGGCGTTTCTTGTAGTTCCGTCCCGAACCCAGAGCTGCTCTCACCGCCACCTGGCGTCGACCCGCCCCCAAGCCGCCACACCGGATAACTCCAGTTGGGCGCCTGGTTGGCCGGCTCGTGATGCATCGCGAGGGCGGACTGCGCCCTGAGGTTCTGTCGCTCGATGGGATCGGACACGCCGCGAGAGCCTTGCTCAATCAGTGGCTCGTTCAACTCCCCCGACGACGCTGGCGACCGCTCGACGACGGGGCTATCGTCGAGGACTCGTTCTGGAACCGTCACGCCCCGAATGGCCCCTTGCCGAGCCAAGGTGATCAACAGGGCATCGACGAGCGCACGCGAACCCGCGCCGGACTCCCAAAGAACGTGGGGCGGCCCACCTGCAACCAGGGCCGAGATCAAGCGCTGCACCCGAACCGGCGAATGGCGCACGTACGTGCCGAGCACATCCGGGTCGAACTCGATCCTGCAATCGGGATGTGCGGCTATCGTATTCAAGAAGACACCGAGGCGCCGCGTCGCCTCGATGAACGAATCGTCCAGCGACACGGGCTCCTTCTCGTTCGGCTGTCGCGGCGGCCGCTTGGCCACTACGATTCGGCCCGAGCTCATTCCGACCAGTGCCGGCAACGCCGCGACACCCTGTGCGACCGCACCGTCGATTGCAGTCCGGGTCACAACGACGATGTGACCTTGTTCGAGCTTCAGATCGAACAAGCTCCATGGATCCTGCAGGACAATGCTCGCGTTCGGTCGAAGGCGGCGGGCCGCCTGCAGTAGGCGGGTGACGCCGAGCTCCTCGAGGTCGCCGTGCGCCTCTCGATCGGTCTTCAGCTCTCGCTCGAGCTGCGTCAGAGGCTCGAGGACGCTGAGGACGCGATCGAGAACCTGACGCGCCGGAACTTCCTTTCGAAGATAGCCCTGGGCGTCCGCGCGAAGCTCACGCATGCGATGCAGAAAATCGTCGCGCCACGACAAGAGCACGACGGGGACGCCATCGAGCAGGGGCTCCCGCCGAATGGCAGCGCAGAGGGCAAGCCCGTCGAGACGGGGCATGACGATGTCCGCGAGGATCACGTCTGGCGGTTCGGCCCGAGCGAGCTCGAGGGCATCCATGCCATCTCGTGCTTCGATGACCCTCGCCCCGGCCTCGCGAAGAGCCCCCACATAAAACCAGCGCACCTCGGCATCGTCGTCGGCCACCAAGATGAGGCGCCCGCGGAGGCTTGGGTCGGCGGACGGAGATGCAACCGAGTGCATGCCAGACTGACCGGGCAATGCCGCCAGAGCCGGGTAGCGCCACGCCAGCACCCGCACCGCCCGTAGGGATGCGGGCCCGAAAACGTCCTGTTCTAGACCCATGAGGGCCTCGGACAAGGCGGCCTCGAGGTGTGTGAAACCAAGCTCGGCGGCCGATCGTCGAAGATCGCCGAGGTGCTCGGCCAACGCCGCTCGGGCTCTCGCATCCTTGGGCGCAACGCCCAGGGCCTCAGTTAACCGAATAGTTTCCAGGCTCTTAGCGGCCAAAGCTTGAGTGAAGCTCCCGTTTCGAGACGCCGCTTCGAGTTCGCCAGGACTAGTCCACACCTGCGCAGTGTACGTATCATTGCAATTTGTTCGAGCACCAAGTCGGTTGCCTCGACAAAGATGCCGACGTACGGACGAGCGTGGATTTCGTCGATGAAGTGACGTTGGAGGTCGCCGCGGGCGACGGGGGAAATGGATGCATCGCGTTTCGGCGCGAGAAATTCGTGCCCCTCGGTGGCCCTTCGGGAGGCGACGGAGGCCGCGGAGGGAGCGTGGTTCTGGTCGCACACGACCGGCTCTCGACCTTGCTCGACCTCCGCTTCCGAAAGGTCGTTCGCGCCGAGCGTGGGGAGGACGGCCGCGGCAAGGACCAGTTTGGCAAGGCCGGACAAGACGTTCGCATCGAGGTCCCGGTCGGTACCCAGGTCTACGACCAGGAGAGCAACGCGCTGCTTGCCGACCTGAGCGAGTCCGGGGCGGAGCTGGTGGTTGCGCAAGGAGGCCGCGGCGGTCGCGGAAACATCAAGTTCGCCACCCCGCATGACCGTGCGCCTCGCCGGGCAAGCCCCGGCACCCCCGGACAGCGCAGAAAAGTTCGGCTCGTCCTCAAGCTCCTTGCCGACGTCGGCGTAGTCGGATTTCCCAACGTCGGTAAGAGCACCTTCATCGCGGCTGTCTCTCGCGCGCGCCCCAAGGTCGCCGATTATCCGTTCACCACCCTGGTCCCGAACTTGGGCGTGGTTTCGCTCGGCGTCGACCGGACATTCGTCATCGCCGACATCCCGGGCATCATCGAAGGCGCCTCCGAAGGCGCAGGCCTTGGACTCCGCTTTCTCAAGCATGTCGAACGAACCCGGGTGCTTCTGCACCTGCTCAGCGTCGACCCGGACCCTGAACGCGACCCCGTTGCCGATTTCGATGCGCTCATGTCCGAGCTCGGCCGATTTGATGCGAGCCTCCTCGAGCGCCCGATGGTGGTGGCGGTGAGCAAATGTGACCTTCCGGACGCCAGGGAAGCCTACGAAGAGGTTCGCCAAGCGCTCGAGCCGCGCGGCTTTCCGGTCTTCGCGATCAGCTCAGCCACCGGGGAAGGGCTGACCCCGCTCCTCGAATCGCTCGAGGCTATTGTGAGGCGGCCAGCCGACGCCTGAGCGCGGCGATCCCCCAGTCGGCAGCCTCGCGAACCACCTCGGAGCGATGGCTCCGCCGCGCATCCTCGAGCACCGGCAGATGGACCTCGCTTCCGCAATTGCCCAATACAAGCGCTGTGTTACGGGCCAAACCTTCATGCTGGGCGCGCTTCACCGGTGAGCCCTCAGCCCAAACGCGGAACTCCTCTTCGCCCATTTGAAGAAACCTCTCGACCTCGAGGCCGGACCAACGCTCCCCGGGCTCGAACGCATGGAGCGAGCGCGCGGTCGCGCCCGCAGCCTGGTTGTAGGGACAGACGTCCTGACAGACATCGCAACCGAAGACCCAAGGCCCGAGCGCCCGCCGCTGTGCCATGGGGATCGGTCCGCGATGCTCGATGGTCAGATACGAAATGCACCTTCGGGCGTCGAGGCTCCGTGGCCCTTGGAAGGCGCCTGTCGGACAGGCGTCGAGACAGAGGGTGCAACTCCCGCAACGACGCTCGATCGGTTGGTCGGGGCGCAGTCGGGCGCTCGTCACGACGCAGGCGAGGAATGCGTGCGAGCCGACCCCCGGAATGATGAGGCAGCAGTTCTTGCCGACGAAGCCGACGCCTGCGCGCTCTGCCCACGCGCGCTCGAAGATCGGCTTCGAATCGACCGCGACCCGCGCGGTGAATCCCGCCTCTTGAAGCAAGCGCGCCACTCTTCTGCTCTTCTTGGTGAGCACGTTGTGGTAGTCTCGCCCGAGCGCGTACTTCGCGATTCGCGCGGGCGGCGGGCCTTCGTAGCCGTTGCGCCCGAGGTACGGCGCCGCCATCACGATGACGCTCTCGGCGGCTGCAAGCATCCTCGGATCACGCGGGTCCTTTCGCACCGCTGCGGTCTCCGCCATCCAGGACATCTGCCCGTGATGCCCAGCGGCGATCCAGGCATCGAGATGCTCGGCCTCCTCCTCCAAGAGGCCAGCCTGGGCGATCCCCACGCGCGCGAAGCCGATCGCCTCGGCTTCCGCTTTGACCCGCGCGGTCAAATCGGCGCACCTATCGTCGTGGCTGCCTTGGCTCATCCCAGGCCGGAGCCGGGGGGCGGAAGTGGCACCACGGGCGCCTCCTCGTCTGGCTCCTTAGGCTGCGCGGGCGGAGACTTCTGGCGAGGCTGCTTGGGCTCGTTCTGTTCGTTCGATTTCTCCTCGCGCGTTCGCCAAGTCGGTTTGGCATCTACGGGAACGACGATATCGGAGTCGGGCGCGTCGGTGAGGCCATCCTGCCGTCCCTTTCCACCGCGAGGATTCGCAATGATGTAGGGCTCCGCATTGAACGTGCCACACTGACGCTGATTTCGATAGAAGCCCCAGTGGAAGTAGACCCGCCCATCGCCGCTGAGAATCGAATCCGGCGGCGGCGGATACGGCTGACCGCGGAGCACCGAGTTGAAAGCGCCAAAATCAAACGGCAAGAGTCCGCTCGACCGGACCACACCAACTCGATGAACCGAACCGTCGCGGTTGAGAACGATTTCGAGCTTGGTCATGAGCGTGGGATCTTGATACGGGCTGCCACCGATCGGTAGGCTCCGCAAAAAACGGTCAGCAAACTCCTGATGGATACGTCGATGCACCGCCGCGATGTAAGTCGCAAAGGGCGAGGCGGCTGCATTCAGCGCGGTGGTCGCTCCCCGCTTCACGCCGGGTACGTAGTTCTCAATGGCTGCGCGGAATTCGTTCCAAGTCTTTTCCCGCGTGATGCCACGCTGCGAAGACTTGCGCTCGGCGAGGTACGCTCTGCGATCCTCATCGAGCTTGTCGGAGCCCACTGCTGCCTCGAACTCGGACCAGGCCATCTTTCCACCCGGGCCTTGCCCCTTCGCGCCGCCGCCCTGCGCGGGGTTGCTCGGGCGTCGAATGCTGAACGTCCCAGCCGGATCGGTAATCGTGATCGTTTCCTCGGCGGCCTCTGCCGTGCGGTCGCCAGCGTCGTTCGACCGCTTTCCATCCGGCGCCCGGTTACTCACGCGCTCGGCCTTGATCGGGTCCGCCTCGATGGCTTTGTCGGGGCGCTCACGGCTAGCTTCCGCGTCGGTGACCTTGCGCGCGTCGCTTCCCTCCTTGTTGCGGAGCTCGGCGATTTCTTCGTCACGCGCATTGCCCTGCTC
Organism: uncultured delta proteobacterium; assembly: GCA_963699755.1. Classification (GTDB taxonomy): domain Bacteria; phylum Myxococcota_A; class Polyangia; order Polyangiales; family Houyiibacteriaceae; genus SG8-38. The sequence continues at coordinate 417,082 of CAVOVB010000003.1, read as the reverse complement.
TTCCAGGGTATCGGAAGGTTTCTCCTGCCGACCGGGCGACGGCATCTTGTCATCGCGAATCATGTTGCGGACCTGGGCGACGGTCTGCTCTTCGACTCGGTTGTTCTCCTCCGCGATGAACTCGGGGTTCTCCGGCTCAACGTCTGGATTGGTGCTGTGCTGCTGCACAGCCTGCGGCGATGTCAGCTCGGGGGGCCGAGCGTTCTGCTTCGTCTGGACCTGCGCCTCTGCCTGTGCCTCCACGGTCTTGATCACGCGCTCGCGCTTGGCCTTTTGGCGCTCGCGCGCCTCCTTCTTCTCGGGCCGCTTGGCATCGGTATCTCCCGTGGCTTCGAAGTCCACCTCGACCGGCTCGAAGGTCTGCCTATTTCTCGCTTCTTCTTGCTCAAGGCGAATACGGTCAGCCAGCCCGCCGAGAATGTCGTACACGGGAAGATGCACCGAGAGCGATGCGAGCAACGCAAGCGCGAACGCAATGGCGACTGGTTCTCTGTAACGACGACGCACGAAACCTCAGGGTGATAGTCTACTCCCTTTTATAAGGTTGCACTGTCCCCCCTGGCGGGCAAAGAGTCGTCAAAGGGCTAACGGCCACGGGCGGTCGGTACACTGCGGGCCCCGCCAAAACCCCCCGAAGGCGGTCTGCTGAAGCCTCCGCCTCTGCCCATGCTCGGACGCGCGCCTCCGAAGCTCGGGCGGGAAACCCCCGTGCGTGAGCTGGAGCCCCCGACGCGAGGTCGGGCAAAACCGCCACCACGCGATGAGCCGGAGCTGGGACGCTGCACGGTGCTACCCGGTGATACGCCGCCCGAGGACGGGGTACGGTTGACGGAAGGTCTGGAAATCGTCGGTGATGTTGTCCGCCCGACGCTGCTCGTGCGCGAGGGGTTGACTCGAGGCTGGCTAACCAGCGCACTGCTTGGTCTGGACCGCGGGACGGAGCTCGTAAGCGTAGGCCCCCGGCCGGCGCCGCCGACTGCGGCGGTTCGTGCCGCCGCACCAGGAGGCCGTTGTACGACCATCGTAGGCGATGATCTGGTCCCGGCGCGGCCGACCGCGTCGACGCGGCTCGTGCCTGGCGGGGTGCGTGTCACAGCGCCCGCGCGAGTGCTTGGTGCTCGCGCAACGGTTCCAGTGCGGGTGGGGGTGGCACTGCCCGTGCGGCCGACAGTGCCTGTGCGTCCGTAGCTCGTCGGAGGCCGGCGGCCGGCGTTCGCAGTGCCCCGAGGCGCAGAGCTGGGGCGACTCACGACGCCGCGGCTCGGTCGCCCAGCGGGAGGCCTTGCCTGAACGGTTGTCGGGCGGCGCGGGACGCTTCTTTGCGCCGGGACGGGGTAACGCCCGCGGTAGTACGGATGATAGTAGGGCGGGAACCATTGCCAGGGTCGGTAATAACCAAAGCCCACGTAGACGCCGCACGGTCGATAGTAGCCCGGAACGAACCACCACACGCTCGCATAGAAGTCCCAGCGCGGCTGCACGAAGACGTAGTTGACCCTTTCCACGACGCAGTGCCCGTCGACCCAGACGTATTCACCGTTACCGTAGGCCCAGTGACCGTCGACCCAGATCGCCCCGGGACATTGGACCTCGGGCTGTACGACCACGACGGTCTGCGGAGGCGGCGGCGCCTCCTCGGTGGCGGCAATGGGCTCGGGCTCTTGCACAACGATCACGGTCTCCCCATCGACGACTTCGGTGGTCCCCTCTTCAGCTTCGACGACCACGTAATCCGCCTCGTTGGGGCTTGCCGTGCTCTGCCCTTCTCGCTTGTAACCGTCGTGCGAGACTTCGAACCCATACCCTGTCGAGCCGCCATAGCCGTCCGGACCATCGTAGTCAGCTAACACCGGAAAGGCCATCAATAGGGCCATACCAACAGTGAGAACTACCGTAAGCCGAGCGGTGAAATCCATCATTCCTCTCTTATCTGTATGTCCGTCCGGGCCCGCCGTCACCCCCTCGTCGCTGAGCGGGCGCGGCCCGCTCGACAAAGTGCTTAGAAAGTGCTTCGGTTTTGGCGATTCTGATGGCATCACGAGAAATAGACGCAGACACCGCTGAACTTCTTCAAAGGTATGGATTCGAGGACATTCCCTTCGAGTCGCTCAAGGAACGGATGCTCCGAGGAGAGCTCGGAGAAGCCCAGAACCGGATCACCGGCAGCGTGGAGCCGCCCGAAGAGGGGGACCTGAGAGCCCTACCCCCACTCGGCTCCGACCTCCGTCAGGCGCTTACCGAGCGAGGTCAAGAGGCGATGCGCCGCGGCGAGGTCGCAGCCGTCATCCTCGCTGGCGGGATGGCGACTCGCTTCGGCGGTGTCGTGAAAGCGGCGGTCGAGGTCCTCGACGGCCAGTCGTTCCTCGAGCTCAAGCTCAAAGACATCGCCGCCGTGGCAGAGCGTGCCAATGCCAGGATTCCGGTCTACCTGATGTCGAGCTTCGCCACCGACGACGCGATTCGGAAGATGGCTGAGCCGCTCAGCACCGAGCGTGTACCCATCAAGACCTTCGGGCAGTTCATTTCACTGCGGGTCGCGCCCGATGGCGAGTTGTTTCGAGATGGCTACGATGCGCTCTCGCCACACGCCCCCGGTCATGGAGACCTCACCTTCGCGCTTCGTCGTTCTGGAATCCTGAAAGAGTTTCGCGACTCTGGCGGTCGGGTGCTCATGATGTCGAACGTCGACAACCTGACCGCAACGCTCGACCCCGCGATCATCGGGGCGCACTTGGAATCCGGCGCGGCCCTGACCGCCGAAATGGCGCCCAAGGAGGCAGGCGACAAGGGCGGAGCCCCAGCACGCGTCAATGGCAAGCCTCAAATCGTCGAGGCGTTTCGCTTCCCGGAAGATTTCGACCAGGAGCGCATCCCGGTCTTCAACACCAATACATTCGTTTTGGACGCGGCGGCCATCGACGCGGACTTCCCTCTGACTTGGTTCGCGGTGAACAAGACGGTCGACGGCAAGCCAGCCATCCAGTTCGAGCGGCTCGTGGGCGAGCTGACATCGTTCCTCGACTCAGCATTCCTTCGCGTCGAGCGGCATGGGCCCGATGCACGCTTTCAGCCGATCAAGACCCCTGACGACATGGACAAGGAGCGCCCGCACATCGTGAAAGCGCTCAAAGCGAGAGGTAGCCTCTAGTCCGAGTCGTCCACAGCGGCCCCACGCAGCGTTCTACGGGGTGAGCCATGGAACGCGAGCTGCCCGCAGGCGGCGGCGACGTCGTCTCCGCGCGTCTTTCGGATGAACACTGAAAGCCCACGCCGCGTGAGTTGCTCTTGGAACCGCGTCACGTGACTGGTGTCGGGCGCGCGGAGATCCGATGCGGAGATCGGATTCATCGGAATCAGATTGACCTTGACTGGAATGCCACGCAGCAGCTCGACCAATTCCTTTGCATCACGAACCGAATCGTTGACGCCTTCGATCAAGGTGTATTCGATGGTGATCCGCTGACGCTTGGAGAGCGGATAGCGGCGCAACGCATCGGTGAGCTCGCCAAGACCATGCTTGCGGTTCACCGGCATGATCGTGCTACGTTCCTCGTCACGAACCGCATGAAGGGAAATCGCGAGCTGCACCTGGCCAGCAAAGTCTTCGCCGAGTCGATCGATTTGCTTGACTAGGCCGCTTGTGGAGACCGTGACTCGCCGCTTGGAAAGGCCGAGGCCGTCTGGGTGGGTCAGCAAAACGAGAGCACGCGCGACCGCGTCGTAGTTGTGCAGAGGCTCGCCCATACCCATGAAGACCACGTTGCGGATCTTCTGGTTGGGATTGAGCTCACGCCGACCGAGCAAGACCTGGGCGATGATCTCCGCGTCGGTCATCTGACGCTTCAGGCCTGCCACGCCGGAGGCACAGAACACGCATCCCATGGCGCAGCCGACCTGGCTCGAAATGCACTGGGTCACGACGCGGTCGTCCTCGAGCTGCGGGATGAGCACAGTCTCGACCTTCTCGCCATCGGGCATGCCGACCAGGAGCTTCTTGGTCTGATCGGCCGACTCGTGCGTGGAAACGATGTCGATGGGCCAGCCGAGGCCTTCCGCTGTCAGTCGCTCTCGAAGACGCTTTGGAACATTGCTCATCTCGTCCGGGTCGAGGACGCCCTGGCGATGGATCCAGTCGAAGATCTGCTTGCCTCGATAGCGAGGCTCGCCCCAGCTCACGAGGCGGTCTTCCCATTCGGCGGGTAATCGCGCGATCGGATGCGAGGCAGGCGCCAATCTATCGGCTGAGAGCTTCACGACCCTGAGCGGTGGCAGAGTTTGGGGTCTGGCGCAATCACGCCGAATGCGGCCGTTGACAGGCGGCGGAAGCGACGCATCTTCAGGACATGGATCGACCTGGTACGGCTGCAGTCCTATCGTTCATCATTCCGGGCCTCGGCCAATTCTATAACGGTAAGTTCTTGCGGGGTTTGATTTGGCTGATCATCACGCCCGGTCTTTGGATTGGGAGCGGTGGTTTTCTCGGCTGGATTTGCCATCTGCTGTCCTCGTACATGGCGTACCAGTGGGCGCAGGAGAATCCTCCCTTGCTCGAAGAGGGGTAGTCCCGCGCCGTGCCCCTGGTCGGGGCTATTTCTTGAGGACTTGCTGAACTCGGTTGAGGAGCGCACGGGAGTACATCCGGCCGACGAGCGACTCGCGGGCTTGGAACTGGACGGCCTCCCACTGACGCTGAGCTCGGAAGAGATTGACCACCTTGAGACGCTCCGAAAGCGTGACCGCCGCCTCGTCGTCGATCTTTCGGCCTTCCCTCCGAAACACCTCTTCGGTCTCGCCCGACACCTCGTCGAGGTAGTCTCGAGCTTCCTTGGGGAGCGTCTCGAGGTGATCCTTTCTGATGACGAAGGCGCCCGTCACGATACCGCCCGCCTGCTTCGCCATGGTCTTGAGCTTCGTGTGCCACTGGAAGGCGAGGACGGCGACCGATGAGGCGATGACCGTGTCGATGATCCCCGTCTGGAGGCCGGAGTAGACCTCCGGCAGATTGAGCAAGACGCCGTTGGCACCCGAAGCCTTGATGAACGCTTTCATCGTCGCCGAGTCCCGCCACACCCAAGGCCGAACGTTCTGCAGATCGGACGGTGAGAATATCTTGCTCGTGGAGAAGATTCGGGTCTTGCCCGCATCGCCCCAGGCAATGAGCTTGTACCCTGCCTTGTCGAAGAGCGCTTCGAGCTCGGGAGCGAGGTCTTCGCGCACCGCGTCGAGCTCGGGATAGCTTCGTATCAGCCCTGGTGCTTCCATGACGAGCACCTGTCGAACGAGGGCAGACAAGCCGGTCGCAGTGATCAAAGCACCATCGAGTTGTCCTACGCGCATCTTCCGAACGACGGTGATCTCATCGCCGGCGATGCCGCCGTAGTACATCTTCATGTTCACCTGCCCGTTGGTCCGGTTCTTCATGCCGACTTTGAGGTTCTGATACACGTCGCCAAGGGGCGAGTCGCGCGGAGCCAGGGTGGCGATTCGCAACTGATGGGTTGCTTCCGCTCGGGCTTCGGCGGTGAACGAGTCTCCGCTGATGAGGACGGCGACGAGCAAGAGGAGGGAGATGCTGCGCATCGGGCATCTAAGCACGGATGGGCCGGTGACTACAACACGAGAATCTCGGGCCCGACTAGCGTCAGATAGCCTCAGCGCTTCAGCGGTAAATCGTCGACGCTGAGCGATTCACAGCTTGGAAGGCGCTTGTCGTGGAGCACGAACGCATCACTCCAATCCGTGGTCCAATCGAGCAAAGGCTGATTGCCAATCCTCATGACTTCCTTCCCCAGAACCGCGATCCGAGCACGTTGCTCGCGAAAGAGCGACAGCCAGAGGACCCATTGCTCGCGCGGAAAGACGTCGGCGATGTGGGCAAATCTCCCGCGACCGTTTTCGAGCCATTCATCGAGAAAGCGGACTCCGAAGTCGGAATTGCGAATCATCATGAAGCCGCAGTTGGGCGGGCGTAGGGTGCGGGCAGAGATGACTGCGCGCAGGGTGAACGGCAATGGGATCCCGAACCTGCGCGAGCAGTCCTCCGATATGATGAAATCCTTGCCCGGATGCGCGTGCACGAGCTCAGCGAGCTCTCGTTCAGGCCGGTTCACCATCGTATCGGCATCGACGACCACCAGCCAGTCGGCCGTCATGTCGCGCATGTGGCGGCGCATCCACTCGATTTTCGACCAGATGAGATGCATGTCATCGAGCACGACCTCTCGCCAAGCGACGAAGCGATAGCCATGGCGATCGCAGTAGGCTTGCCAGTTGGCCTGAGTTGCCTTCGCGTAGTGGTCGATGTGAGGTGTTGCCAGCATGGCGACGTCGAACGACAGTTCTTTCACGAGCACCTCCCTGGCAAACCGATCGCTTCCGCTGCTAGACCGACACTCCGAAGTCCCTGAGCGCCTCGTTCAGCGTGACCTTCTTGTCGGTGCTGGCCTTCCGCTTCCCGATGATCAAGGCAACGGGAACCTGGAACTCCCCTGCAGGGAACTTCTTGGCACGCGTACCTGGAATGACGACGGATCGCGGCGGAACGTAGCCGCGGGTTTCGACGGGCTCAGGGCCAGTGACGTCGATGATCTTTGTGCTCGAGGTGATGACGACGTTGGCGCCGAGCACGGCTTCTTCGCCGATCCGCGAGCCTTCGACGACGATGGCCCGCGAGCCGATGAACGCGCCATCTTCGATGATCACCGGCTCTGCGCCGGGGGGCTCGAGAACGCCACCGAGACCGACGCCGCCCGAAAGATGAACACCTTTGCCGACTTGCGCGCAAGAACCGACCGTGGCCCAGGTGTCGACCATCGAGCCAGCGCCCACATACGCACCGATGTTCACGTAGCCGGGCATGAGAATCGAGCCGGGCTCCATGTGCGCGCCGTACCGAACCGTACCGGGCGGCACCACGCGCACCCCCTGCTGGTCGAGGTTCTTTTTCAGGGGAATCTTGTCGTGGTACTCGTACGCGCCGACCTCGACCCGCTCCATCGCACGAATGCCAAAGTAGAGGAGAATCGCTTGCTTGGTCCAGGCGTGCACGGTCCACTCGCCGTCATGGCCGCGGCTAGCGACTCGAAGCTTGCCCTTGTCGAGTAGCTCGATGGTCTCTTCAATCGCCGAGCGGTGCTCCGCCCCCTCGAGCTTCGAACGATCTTCGAACGCTTGCTCGATGAGTGGGCGCAACCGACTTTCGATGGAATCGCTCATCGCCTACCTGAGCAGGTACTCGGGGAAGAAGTACGAGACTTCGATCCGGCCGTTCTCGACGCTGTCGGAGCCATGGCAAGCATTCTCACCGATGTCGGTGCCGTAGGCCTTGCGGATGGTGCCCTCTTCCGCCTCGGCTGGGTTCGTCGAACCCATCAGCGCCCGGTACCGCGCCACGGCGTCGTCTGCCTCGAGGGCCGTCACGACCACGGGGCCGCGGGTCATGAACTCGACGAGCTCACCGAAAAACGGGCGCTCTTTGTGAACCGCGTAGAACCCTTCGGCCTGTGCGCGGCTCAGACGCAGCATGCGCATGCCGAGAATTTTGAGACCCGCGCTCTGAACCATGGCTAGGATGTTCCCGATGTTGTTCTGCTCGACCGCGTCGGGCTTGATGATGCTAAGGGTCCGTTCGACAGCCATCTGGGCTCCTCTTCTACTGTTCCTGGGGGAAAGCCCCGTGGCGTTAGGGGCGTTCTACCGGGGTTAGCCAGGCGCGTTTGTAGCGCGTTTTGATTGCTGAGCAATGTCCTGGGCGAAGGCCGCTATATGCGCGGCGATGACGGCAGGCTGCTCTTCCTGCAAGAAGTGGCGAGCGTCGACTCGGTGCTCTGCGCGCAGGGGAAACACCTGCTTGATGTAGTGGAGCTGCGCCTTCGGGATTGCAGTCTCTTGCTCTCCCCATACCAGCTGCATGGGCTTGTCGATTGCCAGAAGGCCGTCGCGCAGCCAGTCGCGATACTTCTCGCTGAGGTCGAAGCCGTCCATGATCTCGAGGAAGCTGCGGTGCCCCCCGTTGTTCCTCAGCAGGTAGAGATAAGCGGCGACAACGTCCTCGTCGATCGCATCGGGGTTCTTGACCCCACTGTGACGGAAGAGCTTCAGGGCGGTGGAGATGTTCATCGTCGAAAAGACGACGTGGCGAAGGACCGGAACGCGCAGGGCCCGAATCGGAAATGCGGGGATGAAGTCCGCCACATCCATCACCGTGTTGGTGAAGGTGATGGAGCGCACCTTCACCGGATTGTGAATCGCCCACTCCGCGCCGATCGGACCTGCAATGTCGTGAAGGACCAAGTGCACCGGTGGCAGGGCTAGCGTGTCCACGACGCGGCCGACCCATTTCGCGAGCGCATGCCAGTCGTAGTCGATGTCCTGGGGCTTGTCACTCAATCCCACACCGGGGAAATCGAAACTGATCGCCCTAAGCCCGTGACCGGCGAGCTCTGGAAGCATCTTCCGATAGAGGAAGGAGCTCGACGGGACGCCATGAAGAAGGAGAACCGGCTCGCCCTCGCCGTGCTCGCGAACGAAGATGTGCTGGCCGTCGACTACGATGCGTTTGCCCGCCGCTTCGTGCTCTTCGACCAGCCTCGGCTTTCGCATCCCGGCACCGCCTCCCCGGTTGGAACTGGCCGAAGACTAAACCAAATGAGCGACCGCAGCAGCTTCTTCTTGCAGCTCCGCGGCCGTGGCATCCATTTTGGCGCGGCTGAACTCGTTGATCTCGAGCCCCTGGACGATCGACCATTTCCCACCGCTGCAAGTGCAGGGAAAGCCGTAGATGATACCTTCAGGGATGCCGTAGCTGCCGTCCGAAGGTACCGCCATCGAGGCCCAATCGCCGGCGACCGTACCGAGATGCCAATCGCGAACGTGATCGATGGCAGCGTTTGCCGCAGAAGCCGCGCTCGAAAGGCCGCGGGCTTCGATGATTTCCTTGCCGCGCTGCTGAACGGTTGGGATGAAGTCGTTTTCGATCCAAGCCTTGTCGTTGATGAGAGCGGCAACGCTCTTGCCGTCGATCTCGGCGTTGAAGAGATCGGGGTACTGGGTGGCCGAGTGGTTGCCCCAAATGGTGACCTTCTTGATGTCCGTCACTGCGCGTCCCGTCTTGGCGGCAACCTGCGATATCGCACGGTTCTGATCGAGGCGGACCATTGCGGTGAAACACGATGGGTCGAGGTCCGGCGCATTCTTCATCGCAATGTAGCTGTTGGTGTTGGCTGGATTGCCAACGACCAGCACCTTGACGTCTCGGCTAGCTGCATCGCTCAGCGCCTTGCCCTGCCCCGTGAAAATTGCACCGTTGGCTTCGAGCAGGTCTTTGCGGAGCATGCCCTTGCCGCGCGGACGAGCGCCGACGAGCAGCGCAAAGTCGCTATCTTTGAAGCCCACGCTGGGTTCGTCGCTGGCTTCCATGCCGGCGAGGAGCGGGAACGCGCAGTCCTCGAGCTCCATCATCACGCCGCTGACGGCTTTCATCGCTGGCGGAATGTCGATGAGCTGCAGAATGACCGGCTGATCACTGCCAAGCATCTCACCTGCGGCGATTCGGAAGAGAAGGCTGTAGCCAATCTGGCCTGCGGCGCCCGTGACCGCGACACGCATCGGTTTTTTCGACATGATTTTCTCCCGCCCACTCCTTGTTTAGAGAAGGCTCTGTAGTGTGCTGCCCATATCGGACGGCGTCGGTGCGACCTTCACACCGGCATCCTCGAGGGCCTCGATTTTCGCGTCCGCGGTGCCCTTGCCCCCGCTGATGATGGCGCCCGCATGACCCATGCGCTTTCCCGGAGGCGCCGTGCGTCCCGCGATGAACCCGGCGACGGGCTTCTTGAAGTTGTCTTTGATCCAGGCCGCAGCCTGCTCCTCGGCGTTGCCACCGATTTCGCCGATCAAGATCACCCCGTCGGTATCGGGGTCGTCGTTGAAGAGCTTCAGGATGTCGATGAAGTCGGTCCCATTGATCGGATCGCCCCCGATGCCAACCGCCGTGCTCTGGCCGATGCCGAGGGCGGTGAGCTGGCCGACCGCTTCATAGGTCAGGGTACCGCTCTTCGAGACGACACCGATGCGGCCAGCCTTGTGAACGTGACCGGGCATGATGCCGATTTTGCACTGATCGGGCGTGATGACTCCGGGGCAGTTCGGACCAATGAGGCGGGTCTTGTCCTGTGAATCGAGAACCCGTCGAACTTTGATCATGTCCATCACTGGGATTCCCTCGGTGATGCAGACGACGAGCGGAACCTCGGCATCGACCGCCTCCAGGATGGCGTCTCCGGCAAACGGGGGAGGCACGAAGATGCACGAAGCGTTGGCCCCGGTCTCCTTCACCACGTCCCGCATCGTGTCGTAGATCGGCACGTCCAGGAGCGACTGGCCGCCCTTGCCTGGCGTGCAGCCGGCCACGATGTTTGTGCCGTAGGCGATCATTTGCTCGGTGTGGAACTGACCGACGCTCCCAGTCATGCCCTGAACGACGAGCCTGGTGTTCTTGTCTACGAGAATCGACATCGCCCTTATCCCTTTGCCAGCTCGACGATTTTCTGGGCGCCCTCGGCCATCGTGGCCGCTGACGTGATGGCAAGCCCGGAGCTGTCGAGGATCTTGCGGCCCTCTTCGACCTTGGTGCCCTCGAGCCTGACGACGAGCGGTACCTTCAAGCCGAGCTCCTTGGTGGCCGCGACCACGCCGTTGGCGATGGTGTCGCAGCGCATGATGCCCCCGAATATGTTCACGAAGATGCCCTGGACGGCATCCGACTGGAGAATGATCCGGAAGGCCTTGGTGACGGCCTCCTGACTCGCTCCGCCACCGACGTCCAGGAAGTTCGCGGGCTCGCCGCCGAAGTGCTTGATCGTGTCCATGGTGCTCATGGCGAGGCCTGCACCGTTGACCAGGCAGCCGATGTTGCCGTCGAGCTGAATGAACGAGAGGCCGGCTTCCTTGGCCTCCGTCTCCGTCGGCGCCTCCTCCGAGAGGTCGCGAACCGAATCCCAGAACGCCTTGTGCCGGAACTCGGCATTTGAATCGAAGTTCACCTTTGCATCGAGCGCGATGACCTGCTCGTCCTCGGTGAGAATGAGCGGGTTGATTTCGGCGATCGAGCAGTCTTCCTTTTCGAAGAGCGTGGCAAGTCCGCTGAGCAGCTTGCTGAAGTTTTTTTGCTCCTGCTTGGAGAGGCCGAGCGCGAATGCGAGCTGACGAATCTGGTAGGCCTGCAAGCCGACGGCCGGATCGATCGAAATGGTGTGAATCTTCTCCGGAGTGCTCGCCGCAACCTCTTCGATGTCCATGCCGCCTTCGGTCGACGCCATGATCGCAATGCGACGAGTCTCGCGATCGACGACGAGCGCGAGGTAGAGCTCGCTCTTGATGGCGAGACCTTGCTCGACTAGAAGGCGCTGCACGACCTTGCCTTCGGGACCGGTCTGATGGGTGATGAGTGTCTTGCCAAAGATGTCTCTTGCGGCCTCGGTTGCGGCGCCCACGCCTTTGACGACCTTGACGCCTCCTGCCTTACCACGGCCGCCTGCGTGAATCTGTGCCTTGACCACGACGACCTCGTTGCCGGTCTCCTCGATGAGCTTCTTGGCCGCCTGCGTCGCTTCCTCGGGCGACATGCAGGGGATGCCCTTCGGCACCGGTATACCGTACCTCCGGTACAGTTCTTTTGCTTGATACTCGTGAATGTTCACGGTGCTTGCCTCCTCAAGGTCGACCTCATTGCGTGCAGAGCGGCAGGCCTATAGCACGAGTCTACGGAGGCGCCCGAATACCGATTCAGTCCGCTTGCGACCATTGTCCGGGACTGTCCTCAGGGCGTCATGAGCGAGTCGTTCGCCCCGATTTGATCGCGTGGATCTACCCGCGGGGGTGGTACCGCTCGTGCATCTTCCTCAGGTGCTCCCCGGTGACGTGAGTGTAGATTTGGGTGGTCGAAATGTCGGCGTGACCGAGCATCGTCTGTACCGAGCGGAGATCGGCGCCACCTGCGAGCAGGTGGGTCGCAAAAGAGTGCCGGAGCTTGTGCGGCGAGATCGGTTTCGTGATTCCGGCCGCCCGCGCATATCGCTTGACCAGACTCCAGAAAGCCTGGCGGGTCATTGCGTTTCCGCGCGCAGTGACGAAGCAGGCACGGCCAGAGGGTCGTGCCCATCTCGGCCTCACCTCAGTCAGATAGCCGATCAATGCTGCGCGCGCCGGGGCTCCGATGGGGACGATCCGCCGCTTCTTGCCTTTGCCCAGCGCCGAGACGAAACCGTCCTCGAGGTTCACGTCGCCGAGGTCGAGCTCTACGAGCTCGGTGACCCGGAGGCCGGCAGCGTACATCGTCTGCAGCATGGCGCGATCGCGAACGCGGTTTGGCTTGGTCCCGCTCGGCGCGTTCAAGAGCCGAATGACCTCGTCGCGATTGAGGATGTCCGGCAGCGTGCGTAGAAGGCGCGGCCCTTCCAGGAGAACGGTCGGGTCGACTGGGTGTCGGCCTTCCTCGACGAGGAAGCGAAAGAAGCCGCGAATCGAGCTCAACGCCCTCGCCTGCGTGCGCGCGCTGAGGCCTGATTGTGACAAGGTGACGAGATGGGCGGCGACTCGTGCATCATCGACCTGGTCGAACGCCAAGCCTTCATCGACGAGCCAGCTGACGAAACGAGCGAGATCGTGGGCGTAGGCGTCCACCGTGTGTCTCGATAGGCCTCGTTCCACGCGCAAGTGCTGAATGTAGTCATCCAACGCACCGTCCAATGCGACGGACATACCAACCGCTACCACAATCCATTCCATCAGCCCACTTTGTGTGCGTCCACCCCCGACCTGGGGGCACTCCAGTTCGTTGATGGGGATCTGGACGCGTGGTATTCATGAACATGGGGAACGATGATTCAGTACTCTACTTACACTTCGCTTGGGAGCTCAAACGATGAGTAGGCTCATTGGCTACGTCGCGAACCGCGCTGACCGAATGCGCGACGCCTTGTACCAAGAGCGCGCCGTGCTTCGCCACGAGACAGCGGCGGCAGACGCTAGCGGTTGGGGCATCGGCTTTTATCACGGGGACGAGGTACTCCATAAGAAGCGTCCAACCCGCGCCGGCGAGCGCGTCGATTGGCAGAGCATCGCCGGTGACGTTCATTCGGACTGCGCCGTCTTGCACATGCGTCAACCGACCGTGGGCGACTTCCGCGCGGAGAATGCCCATCCGTTTCGAATGCGGAGCTGGCTCTTCGCGCATCAGGGTACGATCGGCCGTTTCGACGCAATCCGTGACAACCTCGCCGAGATGATCCCTGACTTCCTGCGCCGCAACATCCGCGGACAGACCGACAGCGAGTATCTCTTCCACACGGTTCTCACACTGCTGCACGATGCGGGTCAGCTCGACAACCCCGACCTCAATGAAGCGCAAGCCCTGCCTGCCCTGAGCGCTGCGGTCACACTGGTCGAACGGCTCACCGCCGAAGTCGGCAGCCGTGACACCAGCCTCAGTTTCATCCTTACCAACGGCCGCTCGATGTACGCGCTGAGACACGGTGCACCGATGATCTACGTCGAACGCCAGGGTCTTCACGATCCGCCCGACGACTACAGGCCTCCGCCCACCGGCAGCACGCCACTTCGCTACGTCATGCTGGTCTGCGGCGCTGAAGAAGAGCACGTTGGCTATGAAACCGTCCCTGAGCGCTCTGTCGCAGTCATCGACCGCGGTTTAGACGTGCGGGTTCACGCAATTTGAGGTTGCCCGACCCGTGAGCCACGAGAACGAGCTATTGATCGTGCTGTGCACGGTGCCGGACGAGACGACGGCGGAGAAGCTGGCGAAGGGGCTGGTCGAACAAAGACTGGCGGCCTGCGTGAGCGCGGTTCCTGGCCTGAAGTCGGTCTATCGGTGGCGGGGCAAGATTGAAACCGACGCCGAGATTCAGCTCCTGATCAAGACACGCAGGGGCCGGTACGACGAGCTAGCCGCGTGGATCAGAGCAAATCATCCCTATGATGTTCCGGAAATCGTGGCACTCGCGGCAGAGGGGGTAAGTGACAGCTACCTCGCTTGGGCCGTCGCGCAAACCTAGGAGGCCAGGTGGGGCCTCCTAAGCCTCGCCGATGCTGCGTACGTTGGGAGCCACCTCGAACACCCCTCGCCGCTTCGCCTTCGCCAAAATCCGCAGCGCGTCGCGGTAGCCCCTGCGAAGCATCGTGCGGGCATGCATCCGTGAGGTGAAGGGCAGTCGCCCGAGATCCGGGGATACGACGAGGACCTGGATTTGCGGATACATCTTGTGAATCAAATCGATGCCGCGTTTCTCTTTTTCATTGAGAATGATGTTCAGCGCTTGGCGAACGACCGCGAGGCCACCTTGATGGACGAGCGACGGGCTTCCTACTCGGCCGACATGAGGACGGTAGACGTTGGAGACGATCACGACGTCGGCGCCAGCTTCGACCGCCAAGTCGATACTGAGTGTGCGGACGACCTCGCCATCGATGTAGAAGCGATCGCCGATACGGTGCGGACGGAAAAGACCAGGCACGCAGGTCGAGGCAGCGACGGCCTTGCTGATCGGAACGTCATCGCGGTATCCACGACCGAAGACCACCCTGCCGCGACCATCGATGTCTGCAGCCGTCACCATCAAGTGCTTGTCGAGGTCGCGAAAGTCGTTGCTCGGCAACCGCTCGGCGACGAAGCCCTCGAATCGATCGATCGAGAGAAGACCGCTGCTGAGATAGCCCCAGCTGCGACGCTGCTCCTGGTTGGGCAAACCGAGGAAATATCGCGCCTTGAGAGGCGGGCTTTCGATGCCTCGCTGCCAAAAAGGTCGAAACCAGTCGATCATTTGCGATGGTGTGTAGCCCTGTGCGTAGAACGCGCCTGCGATCGCGCCTGCTGAGGCACCCACACAGATGTCGGCTTCGATGCCCAGCTCCTGCATCGCACGAAGGACACCGATGTGAGCCACGCCTTTCGCGGCACCACCAGAGGCTACGAATGCGACGCGCGGCCGGGCCATCACTCATCAACCTGGCACAGGTCGCCCGCTACGTCGACACGCGATTCCCGTGCGCTGACTGCTCAGGGCTCGCTCGGGAGGCTGCCGACCGGTGTCGCCGTCGCGGTTCTCTTCCCGAGATACGCCTCTCGTGTCAGCTCACGAAGGAGCGGTCTGGCGTCGCGCGAGAGTGCTGACCTCGGCCATTTCTTGATTAGGAGCTTGAGCGCCTCGCGCGCCGTGTCCAGATCGCCGATGTCCCGCGCGCAAAGTGCGACCAGCCACCATCCATCCGCCTGAAGGGCGGTCTCGGTCTTTTGGTCGGCTACCTGTTGCGCCCACACGAGCGCCTCCGCTGAGCGCTTTTCGCCGCGCAACGCCAGCGCGAGGCTGTGCTTGACCGCAGGAATGTGGGAGCCGTTTGGGTCCAGCTCGATCGCCTCTTCGAAGCGCTCGATCGCGTCGCCCTGCTTCTTACCCTCGGTAAGCGAGAGGCCCTTCTGATAGGCCTCGAGCGACAGGTCTTGTCGGAACTGCTGCTCGAAGTCCCGGAAGACAGCGGCCTCGGCCGGGGACAAGGCCTCCTTGGCCATCGCGGGATACTCGCGCACGACCTCGGCGCGCTTCCGGGCGCGAATTAGGTCGTAGTATTTCGCGGCCTTCGCGGCGGCCGTACCCCGATCCGAGGCTCGGCGCACCTCGTCTCCGAGATCGCTGCGGAGCTCCTCGGCGATGGCCTCGGCGGCCGACTTGTCGGCTTGCATCGCTCCGGTCTGCGCGTCGAAGTAGAGCTTGAGCCCCACAAACGACAGAACGCCGATCACGGCGATCGCGACCCCACTGTTCCAGTTCAACCGGCGCTCGTAGCCTGCCTGCCGCTTGGCGATCGATTTGAGGTCCGCGCCCAAGGCGTTGACCAGGTTGTTGGTCTTGATGATCAGGCCACGGCTCTCGACGATCTCTTTCTTGATCTCGCGCACCTCGTCGTCGACGTCTCGCATGAAACCCGGAGTACCGCTGACCCGGACGCGAGGCAAGCGCTGGCGCTTGACGGAATCATACGAGCCGCCTACAAGCCGAGCCGTGGAGGTTTCCGTGGCACTGCGCCTTATCTCTTTCATCGTGATTTCCGCAATCGCAAGTTGCAACCCGCCAGCTGACTATGCGTTGGTAGGCAGTGCGTACGTGCCAGCGGCAAACGGAGAAATCGACGTCGAAAAACTCGACAAGCAGCAGATTCTGATCACGGTGACCTTGGACCACCTCGTCCCGCCCGAGAGGATCGAGCTCGGACTGACGCACTTCATCGTGTGGTTCGTCCCGGTGGGCGAGTTTCCTCAGCGTCAGCAGGCGCTCGACTATGACGCCGACACACAGGTCGGCCGGGCTGCGATTCCCACCTCCTTGCGCGAGTTCGAGGTCCAAATCACCGCAGAGAACAGCGCCACTCCCGATCAACCGAGCGACCTACTGGTCGCCTCCCAGAGAATCCGCGAGAATTAGACAGATGGCAGACACCTCGGACATCAAAAAAGGTTTCAAGATGCTCATGGACGGCGTGCCGTACGCGGTCGTGGACTACCAATTCGTGAAGCCGGGCAAGGGCCAAGCCTTCATTCGGACCCGCATCAAGAACATGATGACCGGGGCGGTGATCGACCGA
This sequence comes from uncultured delta proteobacterium, assembly GCA_963699755.1. Classification (GTDB taxonomy): domain Bacteria; phylum Myxococcota_A; class Polyangia; order Polyangiales; family Houyiibacteriaceae; genus SG8-38. Next base: position 400,429 of record CAVOVB010000003.1, on the reverse strand, counting down.
ACCTTCAAGAGCGGCGAGAAGATCGAGAAAGCCGACACCGAAGAACGCACCATGCAGTACCTCTACCCAGAGGGCGCTTCGCGCGTGTTCATGGACACCCAAAGCTACGAGCAGCTTTCCCTCACGGATGAGCAGCTCGGCGAAAGCGTCCACTACCTTCTCGATGGAACCGAAGTCGATGTCATGCTTTTCGAAGGCCGTCCCATCGGTGTGACGCCTCCCACTTTCGTCGAGCTCCTGGTCACCGAAACCGAGCCCGGCTTCAAGGGCGACACCAGCAGCAACACAACGAAACCAGCGACGCTCGAAACCGGATTGCAAGTGAACGTGCCGCTTTTCGTCAACGCGGGCGACAGGCTGAAGATCGACACGCGCACCGGCTCCTACGTGGAACGCGTCAAGGGCTGAGCAGTCGAATGGCCGGGCACGCCGACGGTGCAGTGCTTCAGGTCCTGGAGCTTCGTGCCGCCTTGCTAGCGGCGATTCGGCGCTTCTTTGCAGAACGCGACTTCATCGAGGTAGAGACGCCTGCCATCGTGCCCTCCCCGGGGCTCGACGTGCATCTGTCCGCCTTCGAGGTGCGCGACCCCAAGGGCGAGCGGGTTGGCTGGCTTGCTACCAGCCCCGAATACCAAATGAAGCGCCTCCTCAGCGCCGGGGCGCAGCGTATCTTCCAGCTCTGTCGAAGCTACCGAGGCGGGGAGCAAGGACGCCATCACGAGCGCGAGTTCACGATGCTCGAATGGTACCGTGCTGATGGGACGTCCGACGAGCTGATGCGCGATACGGAGGATCTCGTAGCGTTCGTCGCCGATGCGCTCGATCAGCCGGCACCTGAGGTCCTGCCACCTTGGCAACGGATGACCGTGGACGAGGCACTGCAGTTCCACGCGAATGTCACAATCGGATTGCTGCAAGACGACGAGGAGTGCTTCTTTCGGGTCTGGGCCGAGGACGTGCAGCCATGTCTCGGGAGCGAGCGGCCGGTATTCGTGACCGATTGGCCTGGGCGGATGGCTTCGCTTGCGAAGCTCAAGCCAAACGGGATGGCGGATCGCTTTGAGGCGTTCTTCCACGGAGTGGAGCTGTGCAACGGTTTTGGCGAGCTCACAGACGCGGCGGAGCAACGGCGACGATTCGAGCGAGATCGGGCTGAGCGCCAAGCAGCTGGGCTCCCCGTGTATCCCGTCGACGAGCGATTTCTCGCCGACCTCGAGCGAGGCATGCCCGAAAGTGGCGGCAACGCGCTTGGCGTCGACCGCTTGTTGATGCTGCTGCTGGGCGCTGCGTCGGTCCAGGCCGTGATGCCGTTTCCGAAAGAGCAGCTCTAGAGAGCCAGAACGCCCCGGACGCTACGGCTTGCGCTCAGCCGCCTTTGCACGCTCCCACATTTCGTCTAGCTCGAGCTCGCCGTAGTCGCGGAGGGTCTTGCCATCCGCCTGAGCGGCGAGCTCGCAGTGCCGAAAACGCGAAGAGAAGCGATTGAGGGAGCCCCGAAGCGCTGCTTCTGGATCCAAGCCTTGCTTGCGGCCGTACGTCGCCAGCGCGAACAAGAGGTCGCCGAGCTCGTGCTCGAGGGCGGCCATGTCCCTGGCCTCGGCGGCTTGGTCGAGCTCCTCGAGCTCCTCGTCGATCTTCTTGCGAGGACCACCGGCATCCGGCCAGTCGTAGCCTACCGCGCTCGCCTTCTCCCCGATACGAACCGCGCGAAGGAGACCCGGGAGGGCGACCGGAACTCCGCTCAGGGCACCACGGTCCTTCTTCTCTTTCGCCTTGATCGCTTCCCAGCCGTTGATGGCGCCACTGGCGTCGTCGACTTCTTCGTCACCAAAGACCCAAGGGTGGCGGCGAACGAGCTTCTCGCAAATCGCATCGACCACCCCGTCGATGCCGAACCAGCCTTTCTGCTCCGTCAGGACAGCCTGAAAGACGACTTGCAGCAAGAGGTCGCCCAGCTCTTCGCGGAGCATTTCCGGGGTGCCTCGATCGATCGCGTCGACGACCTCATGAGCCTCTTCGAGGACGTACTGTCGGAGCGTTTCGAGGGTCTGATCGCGGTCCCAGGGGCAGCCTTCGGGACCGAGCAAGGTGCGCATCAGCTCGACGAGGCGCGTTAGTGACTGACCTTGTTCACTCACCAACCGGCCTTAGCACAAGCGGTTGACGAGCCCCAGGAGCAGGCGTCATGGTTCCACGTTCATGGCGTACGCAAAGAGCGCGGTCAGCTCCCAGCAGATCATCGATGCGGCGATCCGGGTCCTCGCGCGCCAGGGGTATGCCAAGACCAGCCTGCTCGAGATAGCCAAAGAAGCCGGCATGAGCAAAGGCGCTCTGCACTATCACTACCCGACGAAAGAGGCACTGATTCACGCGGTTCTCGAGACGGCGTGCAACGCGGTGCAAAGTCGCACGATGCAGGCCTGGTCACCTTCAGACAATCCCTTCGAGGCGCTTCGGAAATCGCTCGAGGAGCTCTGGGCGACGCGAGCAGAGCGGAGCGATGAAGCCCTGGTGGTCGCCGACCTGCTCGCCCTGAGCTTGTATGATGAAACCCTGCGTCCGAAATTGGCCGAGTTCTACGAGCTTGGCGCGCAGCAAATCCGAGCATATCTCGAGCAGAACCTGATTTCGCTCGGACTCCAGCCGCGAATCTCGGTCGAGATTCTGCCGAGAATCGTGATGGGCCTGCTCGACGGCATGGTGATGCAAGCATTCGTCGACCCCGACGCCCTCTCCCCCGGCGATGTGGTCGATGCGATCCAGACGCTTGCGATCTCGATCTTCACTGGAGGCTCCGACAAGTGAGCGCGCTCGAGTCGGTGCGGGCGCAGGACCTTGCGATCCGAGGCCTCACGCGAGCGCGTGAGCAAGGGCGTTTGGCGTCGGCTTATCTCTTTGAAGGACCTAGCGGGGTCGGCAAAGAGCTCACCGCTCTGGCACTGGCGACGGACATCATCGCTTCTGGCGATCCACATATCGCCGAGCGAATCGATTCGGGTGCGCATCCCGACGTGCGGGTGTTCCGACCGCGGGACGAAGGCAAGCGCAACATCCAGGTCGAAGTTCTTCGAACCGAGATACTTCCACTCGCGCAGTTTGCGCCCTTCGAGGCTGAGGCAACCTTCTTCATTTTTCCCGAGGCGGACGTTTCGTTCCCCGGCTTTCAGCCCGAGGCGGCCAATGCCTTGCTCAAGACGCTCGAAGAGCCCCGCCCCAAAGTGCACTTCATTCTCACTTCGGAGCGACCTGACTCGCTCCTGCCGACGATTCGATCTCGCTGCCAGCGCGTTCGATTCGGACGCCTTCCTCGGGCGGTTCTTGGTGAGATCCTCGCGTCGGAAGGAGCTCCGGAAGATTGCATCTCCGCGGCCATCGCGTTGAGCGCAGGCCGCGCCGACGTCGCCCTAGCCCTCGCAACCGATGGCGCCGTGGACGCCTTGAGCGAGTTGGTGTTCTCGATCGACGATGCGGTTCGCGGCTCCGGCCCAGGCATTCTGGTCGAGCTTTCCGAGCAACTGGCTCGGCGCGACGACCTCGAGCTCGCATTGCTCACGCTCCAGATCTTCTATCGGGATCTCGCTGCCAGCGCGCTCGGCCTACCAAGCGAAGGGCTCGGTTTCTCGGCGCGGGCCGAGGAGGCCCTGGAACGTGCACTGCCTCTTTCGTCGAGCGCTGCCGCCGCGCGTGTCTCCCTGATTCACGACTGCGTCCAATCGATCCACAAGAACGCCAACAAGCAGGTAGCGCTCGACTCCATGCTCTTTGGTCTTCGAAATCTCCGCTAGCTGGCATCTCGGCCGATATTGGCTAGTCTCGGGCGCGAAATGGCTCGTCCCTTCTACGTCACCACGCCGATCTACTACGTCAACGATCGGCCGCACATCGGGCATGCCTACTCGACGGTCGCCGCGGATGTGCTGTCTCGCTACCAGCGCCTCCGGGGTCGGCCCTCGTACTTTCTCACGGGACTCGACGAGCACGGCCTGAAGATTGAGCGCCGAGCCAGAGAAGAGGGGCTTGCCCCCCAGGATTTCGTCGATCGGATGGCCGCGCCGTTCCGACTCGCTTGGGAAGAGCTGGGATGCGCCCACGATGGCTTCATTCGGACGACCTCGCCCCAGCACCGCGAGAACGTCCAGGCGCTTTGGAAGCTGATGGAGGCCCGTGGCGACATCTACCTCGACGACTACGAGGATTGGTACTGTGTCGGCTGCGAGTCTTTCAAGACCGACAAGGAGCTCCTCGAAGGCAACCTCTGCCCGATCCACCAGAAGCCGGTCGAGCGCATCAAGGAGCGGAGCTACTTCTTCCGTCTGAGCAAGTACGCGCAGCCGCTTCTCGACCACTATGAAGCGCATCCTGATTTCGTGCGGCCCGAAGCGCGTTTCAACGAGGTGAAGTCCTTCGTCAAAGAGGGATTACGCGACCTGTCGATTTCGAGGACGAGCTTCCGTTGGGGCGTTCCAGTTCCAGATGACCCCGAGCACGTAGTCTATGTCTGGCTTGATGCACTCATGAACTACGTGAGCGCACTCGGTGGACCCGCCGAAGCGGGCGAGGCTCCGCTCTACGACGAGTTCTGGCGATCGTCCGAGGCGATCATTCACATCGTCGGCAAAGACATCCTTCGCTTCCACACGATCTACTGGCCGGCATTCTTGATGAGCGCAGGTATTCGGCTCCCGACGCAAATCTGGGCGCACGGTTGGCTCACTGTGAACGGCGAGAAGATGTCGAAGTCGCTCGGCAACTTTCTCCCACCGGGGCCCTTGGTCGAAGCGGTGGGGGCCGACGTTTTGCGCTACTACTTCATGCGCGAGGTGGGCTTCGGGCAGGATGGCGACTTCAGCCACCAAAATCTCCTCAATCGATACAATGGCGAGCTCGCCAACGGCCTCGGTAATCTCATGAACCGAATCGTCGCGAGCATCCTGAAGAAGAACCTCGACGGTCAAGTACCAAAGGTCGACCTAGAGGACCTCGACCCGATGGATCGACGACTCATCGAAAAAGCCAAGGCCGCATCCGCCGGAGCGGCCAATCACCTGGAGGCGCTGGCGTTCCACCGTGCGCTCGACACGATCTGGGAGCTCGTATCGGCGGCAAACAAGTACGTCGACTCGACCGAGCCTTGGAAGCTGGCCAAGGAGGGCGACAAGACTCGGCTCGAGCAGGTCTGTTACACGGTCCTCGAAACGCTACGATGGCTTTCGATCATGCTCTTCCCGGTAATGCCTGGGAAGTGCAACGAGCTTCGCGCGCAACTCGGCATGCCCCCCCTGCTTCCAACCGAGCAGGTCGACTTCTGGCCGACCGTCTGGGGCGGGCTGAGACCGGGCACGGAGACACGAAGCGCAACCCCGCTCTTCCCCAGGTTCGACGAAGCCCAGGAGCGCTCGATCTTGGAGCGTCTAGGTGTAGAGGCTCCTGAAGCAAAGCAGAAGAAGGCAACCGTCATGACAGATACCGAGCAGGGTAAAGACCAATTCATCGAGTTCGACGAGTTCATGAAGGTCGACCTTCGCATCGCCCTGGTGAAAGAAGCGGAGAAGGTCGAGAAGAGCAACAAGCTCATCCGGCTCGTCGTCGACGCCGGCGAAGCCGAGCCGAGGCAAATCCTGGCTGGCATCGCCGAGCATTACGCTCCCGAAGACCTGGTCGGCCAGCGAGTCGTCATCGTCGCCAACTTGAAGCCCCGCAAGCTGATGGGACTGGAGTCGCAGGGGATGGTGCTCGCCGCCAGCGACGAGAGCGGCCTCTGTGTACTCAGCGTCGACAGAGACGTCGAACCCGGATCACCGGCCAAGTGATCCCGCCTCTGGCACCGACTTTCGACGCGGCACTTCGAGACGTGCGAGCCCAACAGCCCCGATTTCGAGGCGCCGCAGCCGCACGTCTTGCCGAGCCGCCCAACGGGAGAAGACAAGAAGCGATCACAGGTCTTCTAAGCCTCGCACGAGACGACCACGGCGCGGTGCGCGAGGCTGCGTACGAGTCGCTGGGGACGCTCGGTGCGGTCGAGGCATTGAGCACTTTGCTCGACGCCTTCGAGGACGAGCACATGGGTGCCCGCCAAACTGCCGTACTGGCGGTGGGACGCGTTGCTCCGGAACAAGGTGCTGATTCGATCGCGCGCTTACTCGATGATCCGCGTCCGGAGATGCGCTTTTCGGCGATTTGGAGCTTGTCTCACCTAGGCGCAGCGCATTCCGACCAGATCGCGAAAGCGCTCGCGGATGGAGACGAAGAAGTTCGCATACTCGCGATGCAATGCCTGGGCGAGTTGGGCGCGCGCGGCAACCTCGAGGCGATCGCGCGCTCGTTGGACGACTCTTCGGACGCCGTTCGCTTCGCCGCAGCGACGACGCTCGCCACCCTGGGCGATGCGAGAGGTGCCCCAATCCTGCGAGCGTCGCTAAGCCAACCGCACCGAGCCCTCGCTGCTGCGCTTGGGCTCGGCAACCTCGGGGACCGGGACTCGATAGCTGCGCTCACGCGGCTTGCGACGCATCCGTGGCGCTCCCCTATCTTGCGGGCCGCGGCCGCGCGCGCCCTGGTTCTGCTGGGTGACCCTGCGGGTACGGAGGAGATTCGAAAGCTCGTCCGAAGCTGGCGTATCGAAGCGCGGCAGTACGCCGTGGAGCTCGTGGGTGAGCTTGGGCTCACAGCGCTCGTACCAGACCTGGCCGGCGCCTTGCGAAAGAGTCGAAAGGCCGAGATGCCGGTCTATGAAACCACCCTCGAGCAGCTCGCCCCGAAGAGCGTGGAAGCCAAAGCCTTGCTTGCTTCCCTGCGCCAAGCGAATCAGTCTCAGTAGTGGACGCCGCCATGCTCTTCGATACCCACTGCCACTTGGATGACCCGCGCCTGCTCGAGGAGCTCGACGCCGTGCTCGAACGGGCAGCGGAGGCGGGCGTGCGGCGCATCACCAGCATAGGCTGCGCAAGCGATCCATCTTCGGCAAGCTCAGCGATCGAGATCGCACGGAAACATCCAAATCGAATCTCGGCCACCGTCGGCGTTCACCCACACGACGCCAGGCTTCTCGACGACGCCCTCTTCGATGCGATTCGCGACGCAGGGACGGACCCGACCGTGGTGGCCATCGGTGAAACCGGCCTAGACTTCCACTACGACCACTCGCCCCATCCGGCCCAGGAAGAAGCCTTCCGAAGACAGATCTCAATCGCCAGAGAGCTCAAGAAACCTCTGGTGATTCACACCCGGTCAGCGCCCAAAGACACGCTCCGAATCTTGCGCGAAGAGCAGGCGAAGGACGTGGGGGGTATCATCCATTGCTTCAGCGAGGACGCTCCCTTCGCCAAAGCAGCGCTCGATCTCGGCTTCCTTTCCTCCTTCAGTGGGATCGTCACGTTCAAAACCGCCGTCGCGGTCCGGGATGCCGCGCTCAGGCAGCCGACCGATGCCCTTCTGATCGAGACCGACGCCCCCTACCTCGCCCCGATTCCCAGGCGCGGAAAACGCAATGAACCCGCCTATGTAGCCTATACAGCAGCACGCATCGCGGAGCTCCGTGGGCAAGACCCGGAAGTCCTGGCCCGGACGAGCTACGAAAACGCGATCCGAATCTTCGGAATCCAAGAGTAATCGGGGCTTTGAACTGCCAGATGCCTCCGCCTTGACTCGCCCCTGCGCATCACTATCTTTGCGGCCCTTTTCCAGGGGAGAACACTTGTGAATACGAATCCCGGCCTCATCGGCACCAAGCTTGGCAATACCCAAATCTTCCTCGACGACGGGGAGGTCCGGCGCGTCACCGCGATCAAGGCAGGGCCCTGCGTGGTGCTGGGCAAGCGCACCCCAGCCAAAGACGGCTACTCCGCGCTCCAGCTCGGCTTCGGTAGTCGTCGTGAGAAGCTCGTGAACAAGGCCGAGGCTGGCAACTTCAAGAAGGCGGGCGTGGACGCAACGCGGGTCGTTCGTGAGTTCCGTATCGATGAGTCGCTCCTCGAGCGCTTCGAGGTCGGTCAGACTCTGGGCGCGGCCGACATTTTCCAGGATGGCCAGTTCGTCGACGTATCCGCCACGAGCAAGGGCCGCGGATTCACTGGGGTCATGAAGCGACACAACTTCGCTGGTGCGGGCACGGTCGGTCACGGCACGCACGAGGCCAAGCGGCACGGCGGCTCCATCGGCATGAACATGACGCCGGCTCATACGCTCCGTGGTCAGAAGATGGCCGGCCAGTACGGGAACAAGAAGGCTACCATCTTGAACCTTCGCGTGGTCAAGGTGCTATCCGATGAGAACATCGTACTGGTCGACGGCGGGGTGCCCGGTCCGCGCAACGGTTTTCTCACCTTGAAGGGCGCAATCAAGAAGGCATCCATCCCGCTTCCGGAGCGCGCGCCCAAAGAGGAGCCCGCCCCGGAGACGCCGCAAGCCTCCGACGAGGGCTAACTGAGCCGCCGCCGTCAGCAGGATCACCACGGACGCCGTGCGCGGCGCGAGGGCTACCCCGCTCGCTCGGTCTACAAGCTTGAGGAAATCGATCGTCGCATAGGTCTATTCAAGAAGGGCCAGCGCGTTCTCGATCTCGGAGCAAGCCCTGGTTCCTGGACACTCTACGCAGCCGAGCAGGTCGGCCCGAGCGGCCGCGTGATTGGAATCGACCTCAATGACCCCGGCATAGCGCTACCGGCCCAGGCCGAGATTCGCGTGCTCGATGCCTTCGAGGTCGATCCGGAGAGCTTGGGCGGGCCCTTCGACCTGGTGATCAGCGACATGGCCCCCAAGACGAGTGGCCAGCGTCATGCGGACCAGTACCGAAGCTACGAGCTCGTCATGCGCGCGCTCGAGCTTGCAAAAACGCTGCTCGAGCCGGGCGGCATCTTCGTCGCGAAAATCTTCCAAGGCGCTGAGTTCGATGACGCGCGCAAGGCGATGCGCCAGGTCTTCGACAAAGTTCGGATCATCCGTCCAGACGCAACGCGCGACGAGAGCTACGAGCTGTTCCTGGTGGGTCAGAGCTTTCGGCCTTTCAGCGCTTGAGCGCCTCGAGTCGCGCGCGTGCGCGCTCCGCGTATGGCCCGTTCGGATCGAGCTCTGCAGCCCGCCTCAGATGGGCTCTGGCCTTGCCGAGCTGGCCCTGCTTCGCGAGGATCGAACCGTACGCGTACTGAAGTCCCGGATCGACCTCGTCTTGTCCGACGGCGCGACGCATGGTCGCCTCCGCTCGACCGAGATCGCCAGTGGCGTACTCCGCCAAGGCGAGCTCGGCGAGAAGCTCCGTCGGAGGTGGCTCGGGGGCTTCGCTCAGCGCCTCGCGCAGAACGGGCAGCGCCTCGGACGGGAGGCCAGCACGCCGCAAACCCTCGCCAACGGCAATCGAGAGTAAGACGTCACCGCGGACCATCGAGCGAGCGGCGCGCAGTTGTGGAGTTGCATCCTCCGGTCGCCCTGCATCGAGAAGCATCAACCCGAGATTGACTCGAGGGATCGGGTCGTCGGGGAGTCGATCGATGGTGGCGAGATATTCGCGCTCGGCATCGGTCATCTTCCCCTGCTCTTCGTAGGAGAGCGCGAGATTGAACCGAGCCGCGGTGAGAGTCGGGTCCAACGCGACCGCGCGTTCGAGCCTGGCCGTCGCCTCAGAGAGCTTGCCGGCTTCACGCAACAGCACCCCTAGGTTGTTGAACGCCTCAGCAAAGTTCGGGTCGACAGCGATAGCCCGTTGGTAGGCCTTGTCAGCGGAAGCCCAATCGCCAGTCGCCTCTTGAGCGAGCCCCAAATCGAGCCAAGCCCTCGCGTCGTTTGGATCATCGGCGAGCGCCTGTTCGAAAACGCGACGGGCCTCCGAAACCTTACCCTCCGCGAGCAAGCGCTCGCCGCGCAACACCTCGGGACTGGCCGAAGGGCGACTGACGCTCGAAAGCGGCGGTACCTCGACCGGTGCGATCTGGCCCGAGCCACAGGCGGCGACCAGCACGATGCACGATGCCCAGCCGCGAAGGGGAGCGCGATGTAGGTTCACGGCACCTCGGCGCGCGCATGGAAAGCGCTGATGCGATCGTAGAGCACCCGCTGCAAACGCTTCAGACGATCAGAGTCGCGGACTTTGTTCCCGTCCGCATCGGAAACGTAGAATACGTCAGCAACGCTCTGGCCTTCGGTGTTCACCTTCGCCAGCGCGATAGTCAGATCGAGTTGATGGAGTGTGCGCGAGATCTCGTGCAAGAGGCCAATTCGGTCGCGGGTGAAGACGTCCACGACCGTGTAGCGCAGAGACGCGTTGTTATCCACGCTGATGTGCGTGGGAACCTGGGGACCTCGTCGCACCGACCAGGGAGGAGGCGTGCTTTGTCGCGCGAGCAAATCCTGGGTGGAAACACGGTTGGTGATTCGATGCGCGATGTCTTCTTGAAGCGCCTCTGCGAGCCGCGCCGGCGACGGTGTGTTGTGCCCCACCCGCACCCAAAACACGTCGAACACCTCATCCCCGCTCTCTCGTTGGCGAGTATAGATCTGCGCGTCGAGAATGGAGAGATCGTGCGCGGCAAATACCGCGGTAAGGTCTGCGAGAAGGCCTGAACGGTCGGCGGAAATGACGACCACCGAATCGACCTCCTCACTCGGTCCCGGGCCTACGCGAACGGTCACGATGCCTTCGTCGCGGTCGCGTGAGATCCGCGCGTGGCTCCGGACTACGTCCACAGGATTGGCGAGGAAGTAGCGGTCGGGCATCTCGTCGATGAAGCTCTGCAGCTCTTCTTGGCCTGCGTCTCCGGCAAATCCGACCACCGCCTGCAGCTTCACCTCCAGGACTCGGCTTTCGGTCTGCACCGGCGCGCTCCCCGATTCGAGCTGGGCGAGCGCCGCGAGATAGAGGTCCTCGAGCGCGCGCGCCTTCCAAGAGGTCATCGCCTCGGGGTTGACCGTCGAGATGACCGATACGGTACACAAGAACAAATCGCGAAGGCGCTCGGGCGTTTCCACCATCCTCACGACCTTAGCCAGGCCCTGCGGATCATGAATGTCGCGCTGGGTCGCCCATCGGTATAGCGAATTCTGCTCACGGACGAGCCACGCCACGTGCTGGGCGTCTACCGGGCTCAGGCCGAGACGAAGTGCCACGCTTTCGGCAAGACGTGCACCCGTTTCTTCTTGCTCCCGGCCTCGCGTGCGACCAAGCGAGTGCAAGAGCACCGCCAAGAAGAGCGGAAGGCGCCTGGGGGCTTCCGCGGCGAGTCGAGCTGACAACGCGCGCCCCCGACTCTCACCTCGGCTCAGCGCTTGAAGGTGCTCGAGCGCCTTAACCGCGTGGATGTCCGCGGTGTAGACATGGAACACGTCGTGATAGACCCGGCCCACGAGCGGCTCGAACTCCGGAATCATCGCCGCGATGAGCCCAACCTCGTGAAGCTCCGCAACGGTGGAGCCGCTTCTGAACGCCGACTCGTCGATGTTCTTGATAAGAGCCAAAAAGAGCTGAGTGGCTTCTTCGGAATCCTGCAACCTCAGCCGCCATCGCTTGTCGGGCGCGATGCGTGCGATTGCATCTAGGGCGGAGTGGTCCGGCCGTTTGTGGTAGCGGAGCGCTTGTCGGTAGAACCTAAACGCAAGCGCGGGATCACCATCGAGCCGCTGCGGCTTCTCGAGGTTGATGCTTCCGTCCGCCAAGACGATGCCGTGTGCGAGCTTCCGGAAAGTGGTAGCTCGAGTGCGATTGCGCGGGCGCGCCCGCTCGAGCATCCGCTCCGCGGTAAGTGCTACGATCCGGGCGTGCCGATAGTAGGCTTGCATGAATTGCTCGACACCGAGGGTGACACCATCGACGAAGCCGAGCTCCTGCGCGATGTCTTCCTGATCGCCGAACGTGAGACGGTCCTGCTGGCGGCCGGCACGCAAGTGCAGAAGGTTGCGAACGCGCCAGAGCATCTCACGGGCGTCTTCGAGCTCCCGGACCTCGCGCGCGAGAAGCGCTCCCGTTCGCACGTAATCCTGCTCGTTTCGAGCTCCCCAGCGTGCTCGTGCCGCCCATTCGGCCACGTCCATGTCCCTGAGACCTCCGCGCCCCTGTTTCACGTCCGGCTCGAGCAGGTAGAGACTCCCTCCAAAACGGCGGTGCCGCTCTTCGGTGTCCTGTTCGAGCGCGGCGAGGAATTCGACCAGGTACGGCTCGAAGACTTGTTCGCGCGCTCCGCGCTCGAGCTGATCGAGAAGTGAGCCGCTGCCGGCAACGCGACGGAAGTCGATCAGCGTCGTGGTGGTCCGGATGTCCTGGCGAGCCAAACGCAGGGTCTCTTCGACGCTTCGAACCGCGTGCCCGATGTCGACCCCGAGATCCCAAAGCGGGTAAAGCAGCCCCTCGGCGAGGGCGCCGACAAACGGGTCGTCCGAGTCGTCACAAAGGAAAACGACGTCGACGTCGCTGTTCAAACCCAGGGTCGAGCGGCCGTAGCCGCCGACCGCAACCAATGAGACGCGACCTCGAGGCTCTTGGCCCAGTACTCGCGTGGCCGCGTCTGAGGCGCAGTAAAGAGCGCTCAGAAGACCATCGATGGCCCTAGCATAGGAACGGGCCGTGCCGACACCCGGTTCCCCACGGCGAACGGCATCCTCGAACGCTCGGCGGTAACCGCCGAGGTACCCACTGCAGGTCTTGCCGAGCGAGGGTGCGAGCCCACCGAGATCGACGACCGGACTAGAAGCATTCGACAAACGCTGGTGAGTATGACCGTCAGCCCTGGTGCGAGCAAGCAATCCGCCTACCGAGTCAAGAGGTACGAAGCGATACCGGACGCCATGCCACCGGCGAGTGCGCGGCGGTATCGATACTTGGTCAGCGCGCGCGCCTCGGGCTCGTAGGTGAGAAAGGACGCCTCGACGAGCACCGAGGGCATTCGGGCGCCCACCAAGACGTAAAACATCGCGCGTCGCACGCCGCGATCCGAGAGCCTGGGCAGAAACGCGCGGCCTCGTTTCAGGGTGTGCCGCTGGATCTTGCCAGCCAAGGTCAAGGAGCCATCGGTTTGGGTCTTTCGATGATGCTTCGCGAGCAGACTCTGAATGCCGGTCACCTCGGCAACGCGCGTTCCGTTTTCACGCGCAGCCAAGCGAAGTGCCTGTCGGTCGTTCGTCGTGTCGAGCACGAAAGTCGTGACGCCGCCTTTTCGAACCGGCTCAGAGCTCGCATTGAAATGAATCGACACGAATGCGTCCGCCTCCATTGCATTGGCCAAAGCACAACGCTCTTCGAGCGAGAGATCGACATCGCTCGACCTGGTGAGCATCACCCGGACGCGCGGCATGATCGCGCGCAGCCGCGCAGCGGTCAGCTCAGCCAGGTCGAGCGCCAACTGTGATTCCACGAGCCCGAACTCTTCGTTTGCGGCGCCAGGTTCCGGACCACCGTGCCCAGGATCGAGAACCACGAGCGGTCTGCGCTTGTTTCGCGAAGGTCGTGCCGTGCTCACGTCTACGACGATGCGGTACGGGTCCGTCAGAAAGAAGACGCGTCCGGTAGCGTTCGGTTGCAGATCCAAGACGACACGAGGGTTGGGCGTGGCAAGCCGGACGCGCTCGAGGCCCCCTCGCTCGACGGACTGAGAAACGGGGACGCCCTCACCCCATTCGACGTCCTCGAGCTCGATGGCAATACGTGGTGGCAGAATCCCCTCGGCGGGAAGCTGCTTGTGGTGAAAGAGTGGGACTCCTTCGAAGAGAAGGACCACGCGCGCGCCAGCCGGATCTACGCCTTCGGCGCCATACACGTCGATCCGGGAGAGATGGGCTTTGTCGCGCTGTGGCTGGGCCGGCGTGGTCAGCTCGACCGAGGGCGCCGAAAGCTCCTGCTGGCGCCGGGGAGAAGAATCGGCCTGGCAGCCCGAGGCGGCGATCAGCAGCCCGAGCAGATGGAGCCTCGACGTGTATGCCGCGCTTCGAATGGACGCGTGTTTACGCGACGACTCGATGAGCGTCAACGGACCGTCGCTCGTTGACCCGCCCCAAGCGATCGCCTAGCTTCGGCGGCATGGCGGGGATGACTTATCGCGACGCCGGGGTCGACATCGAAGCCGGAGAAGAGCTCGTCGAGCGAATCAAGCCGCTCGCGCAGTCGACGCGCTCAGAGCATGTGCTCGGTTCTCTCGGTGGCTTCGCCGGCCTCTGCTCGATACCGAGCGACATCGAGGATCCAATCCTCGTCTCGGGTACGGACGGGGTTGGGACCAAGCTGAAGCTGGCCTTCGAGCTCCAGCGGCACGACACGATCGGCATCGACCTCGTTGCGATGTGCATCAACGACATCATCACCGTCGGCGCCAGACCGCTGTTCTTCTTGGATTACTTTGCGACATCGAAGCTGGACGTGGACCAGGGAGAGGCCGTAGTGAAAGGCATCGCGGAAGGATGCCGCCAATCGGAGTGCGCCCTTCTCGGAGGCGAGACAGCCGAGCTTCCGGGCTTCTACGCATCGGGGGAATACGACTTAGCGGGCTTCGCCGTGGGCGTCGTCAGTCGGAAGGGCATCGTCGACGGCAAAGCCATGCGCCTTGGGGACAAGCTGATCGGCGTCGCCTCATCCGGATTGCACTCGAACGGGTTCTCCCTGGCCCGACGCGTGCTGGTCGAGGGCGACACGCCGCTCTCGCTCCGGGCTCCATTCGAGTCGGGTGAGACGCTCGGTGATGCACTGCTCCGGCCCACGCGCATTTACGTGAGAGCTGCCCGGATTGCTCTGGAATACGGCGTTCATGCGATGTGTCACATCACCGGTGGGGGGCTGCCCGAAAACCTTCCACGCGTGACGCCCAACGGTCTCGGAATTGCCGTTGACCAAGCCGCATGGTCGGTCGACCCGATCTTCAGGCTGATCCAGGAGCGAGGCGCCGTGACCGACGCAGAGATGCGGCGCACGTTCAACATGGGCGTCGGCTTCACCATGGTCGTGGCGCCCGAACGCGCGGCCGACCTGGTGGACGCGCTCAACGCAACTGGCGAGCGCGCGTTCGTCATGGGCGAGGTCGTCGACCGCGAAGGCGTCGAGTTCTCCTCCTAGGGCCCCAGATGGACATTGTGGTTCTCGTTTCTGGTCGCGGCTCGAACTTGAAAGCGATCTGCAGTGCCATCGACGCAGGGAAGTGCGACGCGAAGATCGTCGGCGTCGTTTCCGATCGAAAGAAGGCCGCAGCGCTCGGGTTTGCCGACGAACGGAGCATCCCGACACGCCTGGTTTCGCTTCGCAAAGGCGATGACCGCGCGCTCTGGAACGATTTGCTGGCCGAAACCGTGGCATCCTTGAAGCCAGACTTGATCGTCTTAGCCGGCTTCATGCGCGTCTTGGGTGCACCGCTGCTCGAACGCTTTGCGGGGCGCATCATCAACGTTCACCCTGCCCTGCTTCCATCGTTTCCGGGTCACAATGCTCCGCAAGATGCGCTCGAGGGCGGCGTGCGCATCAGTGGATGCACAATCCACATCGTCGATGCAGGGGTGGATACCGGACCGATCATCGCGCAGGCTGCCGTCCCGGTGCTCGAAGATGACAGTGCCGATTCCTTGCATGCCCGAATCCAGGTTCAGGAGCACCGACTCCTGCCCGCCGTGATTCAACAGATCGCGATCGGCGCGATCACGCTCGACCCACTGACCGTGCGCACGCCCGTGGCGGACCCTTCTCGATCGCTGTCCGTGCCGGACACCTAGAGCCGTGCTGACGAGTTTCTACGACGTCGTCGTCCTCGGCACTCACCTCGAGCCGCTTCTCTGCGCTGCCTTGCTGGCGCGCGATGGCTTCCGTGTGCTCGTGCTCGGTCAGGGCGTGGCCGATCCGTCGTACACGTTGGCAGAAGTCGAGATCGAACCGTACGGACTGACGATCGCGGGGGCACAGAGCCCCGTCGTTCAGAGCACGTTGGAGGAGCTCGCCCTGAGGCAGGATCTCCGCCAGCGCATGCTGGATCGACCCACCCTGTTCCAGCTGCTCCTGCCCGAGCATCGCTTGGATGTCTACCCCGAAGCCGACAGGTGGCTTGCAGAGGTCGGCCGGGAGCTCCCGCGCGTGCAGCGCCAGGCGACCGACATCACCCGGACGCTAGCCGAGGTTCGAGGCGAGCTCGACGCCGTGGTGGCTCGCGGGCTCACTTGGCCTGCGGAAACGTTCCTCGAGCGCCAGCGATTCTCGCTGAGGGCGACAGCGCAACGATTCGACCGGCAAGGGCAAGGTTGGACTTCGTGGAACCAACTCCCTGTGCGCCATCCATTGCGGACGGCATTCGAAGCGGTCCTCCCCCATCTCTCAGGACTCCTCCCCGGGCAGCATTCGGACTTGAGCCGCGCGCGCTTGCACGCCCACGTTCTATCGGGCGTCTCCGAGCCAAGCGGTGGTTGGCCCTGGTTTCGCGAGGCGCTGTGTGCGCGAATCCGCTCCTGGGGTAGCGATGTCAGACCACGCGACCGGGCGGAGTCGATTCGTCACGCGGGTCGCAGCCGCCATCACATTCGGCTCATGCGGACCGACGAAGAGATCGGCTGCACAGAGATCGTGCATGGCACACCGATCAGCGAGCTCTCGCAACTGCTACCAGAACGGGGGTCGCTCGCACCCATGTTCGAGCGGGTCGGGGAACCGCGCGCACGCGCGTACCGTTGCTCGGTTCACTTCCTCGCCTACAAGCGGGGCATTCCGGACGCCCTCGAACCTCTTGCATTGCAGTGTCCGAGCGCAACCGATCCAAGCCAGGCATTTTTGCTACGGCGTCGCGACTTGGAGGGCGACCGGCTGCTGCTCACGGCGAGCCGATTGGTCGAAGAGCATTTGATCGATACGGGATCATCACCTCTTCGTTTCGTCCGCGAAGAAGCCCTGGAGACGATCCGCAAAGTGGTTCCGTTTTTCGACGAGCATGCGATCTGGGTGGACAGCCCACATGACGGCTTGCCTCCCCGGGCGTTTCGCGCTGACACCGAACTTCCGTGCAGCGACCCCTGGACAAGAGGTCCGCACTCGATGCGCGCCGTTTACGAGTACCCGACTCGACGAGCGCTCGGCGTGTGTGCCCTGCCTACACGTACCCCGGTTCGGGGGGTATTCTTGTGCAACGAACAGGTGGCGCCCGGACTCGGTTTTGAAGGTTCCTTTCTCGCCGCAACCTCGGTCGCTAAGATCATTGGCTCACAGTACCGACGGCAGGACTGGCTGCGGCGAGGCCCGTGGGCCCGCCGCAGCGTTTAGGGCGGATCGCGTCTTGCTCTGATATGCTTGGGCACATGGCGGCACCTCAGCAAGCACCCACACTCACCCTTCGGCAGTTGCTTCGACTCATGGTCGAACGCGGCGCCTCCGATTTGCACATCACGACGGGTTCCCCTCCACAATTGCGCATCGACGGATCTCTCATGCCGCTGCGCACTCCTCCTCTGAAGCCGCGCGAGAGCAAGGCACTGTGCTACGAGGTGATGACCGAAGATCAGCGTTTGCGCTTCGAAAAAGGGCATGAGATCGACTTCTCGTTCGGCGTGAAGTCATTGTCGCGATTCCGAGCCAACGTCTTTTTGCAACGTGGTGCGGTATCGGGTGCGTTCCGCGCGATCCCGTTCGAGATTCGTCCGCTGAGCGAGCTCGGCGTACCCCCGGTCGTCGCAGAGCTCTGCACGCGACCACGTGGCCTGGTCTTGGTCACTGGGCCGACGGGTTCCGGAAAATCGACCACGCTCGCCTCGATGATCGACAAGATCAACAGCGAACATCGTCATCATATCGTGACCGTCGAGGATCCGATCGAGTTCCTTCACTCCAACAAGCTCTGCGTGGTGAACCAGCGGGAGGTCGGCTCCGACACTGCCGGCTTCAAGGACGCGCTGAAGTACGTCCTACGTCAGGACCCCGACGTCGTGCTAGTCGGCGAGATGCGAGATTTGGAGACGATCGAAGCGGCGCTCACCATTTCCGAGACGGGTCACCTCGTATTCGCGACGCTGCACACGAACACCGCCGTACAATCGATCAACCGCATCATCGACGTTTTCCCTTCCGGCCAGCAGAGTCAGATTCGCGCGCAGTTGTCGTTCGTCCTTCAAGGCGTCCTCAGCCAGATGCTCCTTCCGCGCGGTGATGGGCCCGGTCGCGCGATGGCCTGCGAAGCGATGGTGCCGAACGTCGCGATTCGGAATCTGATACGCGAGGACAAAGTCCACCAGATGTACGGAATCATGCAGACCGGTCAGGGCACTTCGGGCATGCAGACGATGAATCAGTCCCTCCTGCACCTGGTGGCCCATGGGGCCGTGGACCGTGACATCGCCACGCTTCGGTCCCCGGAACCCGACGAATTCCGCCTAATGCTCGATCAACTGGATAAGAGGGGCTACCACCAGGCCATTCGCACCGGCGCTTGATTCGGCTTCCCCCAGGATTTTTACTATCGTTAACGGTGGAATCTTGCTGATGGGACGCACGACCATAGGCCGAGGCTGGGTGGCGCCAGTCGTTTGCAGCCTCGGACTGCTATCTTCCGCCGTAGCCACAGCCGACGCGCCGTCTTCACGCGCAGGGGAGGTTTCGGTTCGAGCTCGAGCAGAAGCGGCGGAGGC
The DNA here is from genome assembly GCA_963699755.1 of uncultured delta proteobacterium. Taxonomy (GTDB): domain Bacteria; phylum Myxococcota_A; class Polyangia; order Polyangiales; family Houyiibacteriaceae; genus SG8-38. Next base: position 381,877 of record CAVOVB010000003.1, on the reverse strand, counting down.
GTACGACCAGGCCACCTCGGCCTATCTTTCTGGTCGCTACGAGCTTGCAGCACATTGGTTCGAGCGAGCATACCGCTTGGTGCCGACTTCGACCGCGTTGCTCCAGGCGGTGCGCGCGCACCAGAAGGCAGGCAACTCGCTTCGCGCGGCGAACCTCTCGCTGCAGTTGCGCGACAACTATCCAGCGGATCAGCGCGGGACCAAGGCCGCGAACGCGGTGATCGAAGCCATGCTGCCCTTGAATGTCCTGGTGACGGCTCGATGTGAAGAGGAGTGCACGCTCGAGCTCGATGGGGCATTGCTCCAACACTCGACGTTCTTCACAACCCCTGACGTGGAGCACTCGCTCAAGGCCGCGTTCGACGATGGTGAGACGTCTACCTACGTGCAAGGCGGAGCGGGCGAGACCAAGGAGCTCATGCTCGCCGCGCCAGCGCCGCCACCTCCACCCCCCGTACCGCGCTGGGGCTTCTTCTCGTCGCTCGGCGCGACCGTCGCCATGGGCGCGGTCACGGTCTGGTCGGGGATCGACGCGAACAAGGGCGTAGGCGCCTATGAGAGTGCCGCGCGAACGGCCAACTCGCCGGGCATCAACAACGGTTCGTCTCCCACGCCTGCGGAGCTTGCCGAATCACTTCTGGAAGAAGGCCGCAAGAAAGAACGCCGCACGAACATTCTCATCGGTGTCACTGCTGCAATGGCAGCCACCACTGCGGTTCTCGGTGTCTTCACCAACTGGAAGGGCGAATCGCGAGAAGCCGCCAAACGCGTCGAACCGGCCGTCGGATTCAGCAACAAGGGCGGACTCCTGACGCTCAAGGGCCGCTTCTGATGAACGCCCCGGCCAACTCTCGAGGATCATTGCCGCCTTCCCGGCCCATGAGTGGCCGGCAACTTGGCCGCTACGAGATTTTGACGCAGTTGGCATCAGGCGGAATGGCGTCGGTGTACGCGGCGCGCGCGCAAGGCGTTGCGGGCTTCGAACGGCTCGTGGCGATCAAAATGCTTCACCCTCACCTGGCATACGAGCAGGAATTCATTTCAATGTTTCTGGACGAGGCACGGCTTGCGGCTCGGATTCGCCACATGCACGTGGTGCCCACGCTCGACATCAGCGACAGCCCGGGCGACGGCTACTTCCTGGTAATGGAGTATATCGAGGGCAATCACCTCGGCGCCCTTCTCGGACGCGCTGCAAAGCGCGGAGAGCGGCTGCCACAGCCGTTTGTCTGCCGGGTCCTGATCGATACCCTCCAGGGCTTGGGCGCCGCGCACCGTCTCAGCGACGAGGGAGGAAAGCCTCTCAAGCTCGTCCACCGCGACGTATCGCCGCACAACATCCTGGTTGGAACCGACGGGATCGCTCGACTCACCGACTTCGGTGTCGCGAAGGCAGACGTACGCATGGCGTCGACGCGGGCCGGCCAGTTCAAGGGCAAGCTGTCCTACATGGCGCCTGAGCAGGCTTCGTCGAACTCGACAGACCAGCGCTCTGATCTCTTCAGTGTGGGAATCATTCTTTGGGAGTCGCTGACCGGCAGACGCCTTTTCAAGGGTGAATCGAACGGCGCTACACTCAACAAATTGCTGAACGACGAGGTCATCAAGCCGTCTCAGCTCTGGCCCGACCTCCAACGCTTCGATGATGTTGTCATGAAGGCGCTGAGCCGGGATCCCGAAAGCCGTTTTCAAAGCGCCGAGGACCTCGCCGAAGCAATCGAAGAAGCGGCTGGCCCGGTCCACATCGCCAAGACGCGCCAGGTGGCCGACGTCGTTCGCGAGCTGGACGCCGAGAAGCTCCAGGAGGAGCGCGAGCGGATTCGCGATGCCATTAAAATGCTTGGCAGCACGGACATCGGCACGTCGATCATTCCGATGCCCCGTGAGGGAACCCCCGCCGACAGCCAGACCTATATGTCGCATGGGAGCACTGGATCCCATGTTCATGGAACCGTGTCGGGGGTTCTGAGCGACGGCACGCCCGTCCTCGTCCGGCACACCTCGGAGTCCGACTCGTTGAAGTGGTTCGTGATGGCGCTCGCGATCGTGGTGTTCATGTACGCCGGCTTCTTGGTCTTTCAGCTTCTTCGGCCGCCTGCAGCACCCGCGCCAGCTCTCCAAAGAGACCAGGCCTTGGTGAAGGAGCCGCTGGCTCCCGCGGAGCCCGAGCCAGAAGCTTCGGAGGCCGCGGCGGCCAAGACGACTGCAGGCGCTCCAAGCTCGAAACCGAGTCCAGCCCCGTCGCTCCAGGCGAAGCCAGCACCGGAACGAAAGAGCAGCGCAACGGCCGCGCGACCGGGCGAAAAGCGACCGCGCCGGACCCGCCAGCCCGAGCCAGCTCCGCATCCGGAGGCGAAAAAACCAGTGAACGCGGAGGCTCAGAAGCCTCCCGCCCGAGCGCCTGAGGCCAAGCCCGTCGAGATCGAGATTCGGAACCCATACCGAAATTAGGCCTGGCTTTTGACCATGCGATCCCAGATCAGCTAGGATTTTGAAAGGCCCAGAGGGGATCGGGCGGAGAATTCATGGCCGAGTGGGTATACGAAGCGCGCACCCGCGCGGGCGAAGTCCAAACAGGGATCATCGAGGCGGACAGCAAGGAAGCCGTGCAGTCGCGGCTGCGTGCGCGCCAGCTCAACCCCGTCAAGATCAAGAAGAAGGGACGGCAGATCAATCTGTCGTTCGGCACTGGTGTCGACGCAAAGGAGTTGGTCATCTTCACGCGCCAGTTCGCGACGATGATTGACGCTGGCCTGCCGCTCGTTCAGTGTTTGGACATTCTCTCGAGTCGTGGCGAGAACAAGGCGCTCAATACGATCCTCAAAGACGTGAAGGACTACGTCGAGCAAGGTGGCACCTTCTCGGAAGGCCTCGCGAGACATCCCAAGCTGTTCGACGAGCTCTTCGTCAACCTGGTCCGCGCCGGCGAAATGGGCGGTATCCTCGACACGATTCTCGATCGTCTCGCTGGGTATATCGAGAAGCGGGTCAAGCTAGCGCGGCAAGTTCGCGGCGCGATGGTCTATCCGATCGCTATCTTCATCGTGGCGATGATTGTCGTGGTGGTCATGCTTGCCTGGGTCATTCCCAGCTTCAAGGGAATGTTTGCAGAGTTCGGTGCTGAGGAAGAGCTGCCTGGCCTCACCCAGCTAGTCATAGCAGCGTCAGAGGGCTTCATCGCCAACGTCCACTGGGTCGTCTTGGGGGCTGCCGGGATCGTGTTCGGCGTCACTTGGATCTACCGACAACCAGCCGGCAAACACTTCTTCCACAGAGCGCTTCTGGTCCTTCCCATCCTCGGTCCGGTGATGCGAAAGATCTCGGTCGCGAGGTTCACCAGGACGCTAGGCACCCTGCTATCGGCAGGCGTCCCGATTCTCGACGCCCTCGATGTCGTGAAGAAATCGGCGGGCAACGTGGTCGTCGAAGCTGCGATCCAACAAACGTCGGATAAGATCCGCGAGGGCCGAACGATGGCCGAGCCCCTCATGGAAACCAACGTCTTTCCGCCAATGGTCGTGCAGATGATCGGTGTCGGCGAGCAGACAGGCGCGCTCGACACGATGCTCAACAAGATCGCGGACTTCTACGAAGAAGAGGTCGATATTGCGGTTGCAGCCCTCACCTCGCTTCTCGAGCCGTTGATGATGGTATTCATCGGCGGCATCGTCGGCGTTATTCTGATTTCGATGTACCTGCCGATCTTCTCGATCGCGGGCAAAGTCAAAGCGGAGTGAATCAACCCGAAGAGAATCCGACTGTCGATCGCGAAGAGTTCAACTCGAATCGACGGCTGCAGTGGGTTCTCGGAGCGCGACTGATCATCGCAACCATTCTGCTCGGTGCCACCATGTACCTGGCGCTCGAAGCAATTCGCTATGGGCGATTCACGCCCACCTTCCTGCTAATCCTGATTTCGGCGATCTACGCCTCATCGATCTTGTTCGGCGTATGGCTCCTCGTCGGACGTCGCGAGAACAGGGTTGCCGCGGCCATCACGACCTTGGACGTCCTGCTCATCACAGGCCTGGTGTATTTGACCGGCGGCGCGGGAAGTATTTTCTCGTTCCTCTACGGCGCACAGATTCTCACAGCAGCACTCACCCTCGGGACCGGCGCCGCGTACTACACCGCGGCCGCGAGCCTCGCCTGCTACTTCCTCCAGGCGCTCGCGCTCAACGTCGGCTGGCTTCCGCCTCCTCCTGACCAGCCCCTGAGCCAATACCTACTCAGCTCACGCGACTTTCAACTGGCCCTGGTGAGTAACATGGTGGGCATCACCGCAGTCGCACTGCTTGCGACGAACCTCGCACGGCGCGCGCAGCTGGCAGGCGCACGCCTCATCGAAGCGCAGCAGAGTGCCGCGCGGCTGATGCGACTCAACGATGACATCGTCCGTTCGATTGCATCAGGCCTCATTACGGCGGGCGACGACGGATACATCCTCGGGGTCAACCGCGCGGCTCGCGAGATCCTCCGAGACCCTGGAGGCTCGCTCCTTGGGCAGCCCCTTTCCAGGGTGCTACCCAAGTATGCCGCTCGTCCTCTCAGTGAGCCGCCGAAACGGGCGGACACGATTGGAAAGCGCGCCGATGGCACCGAGTTTCCGATGGGGTACACACTGAGCTCTCTGTTGGACGCGGATGGGCAGCGGTCCGGCTTGCTCCTGGCATTTCAGGACTTGACCGAGATCAAGACGCTTCGAGAACAGGCGGAGCGGGCACAGCGCTTTGCCGCTCTTGGACAGCTTGCGACCGGTTTGGCGCACGAGATCCGCAACCCTTTGAGCTCGATTTCGGGCTCGGTCGAGATGGTTCGCGATGGGAATGCGCTGAGCGAGGAGGACGCGCGCTTGCTCGGCATCGTGATCTCGGAAGTCGAGCGACTGAACTCTCTCGTTACCACGATGCTCCAGATCGGGCGGCCAAGTGCGCTTCAAACCGAGGAGCTGGACCTGCGACCAATCGCGAGCGAAGTGGTCGCGGTCGCCCGTGGCGCAGCGACTCTTAGCAATGACTTGGAGCTCGAGGAGATCGAACCAGAGGATCCCGTCATCGCCTTCGTCGATCCGGATCAGATCCGGCAGGTCGTCTGGAACCTCGTCAAGAACGCAGTTCAGGCCTCGCCTCACCGTGGAAAGGTCGAGGTTCGCACAGGACGCGATCACAGAGATCGCGCCTTCCTCGAGGTTGCCGACCAAGGTCCAGGGATCGAGGCTGCGCAGCGCGAGCGTCTCTTCGACATGTTCTATTCCGGTCGACCGCACGGAGTGGGTCTCGGGCTCGCCCTGGTCAAGCAGATCGTCGATCAGCACAAGGGGCGAATCGAGATCATCGATCGCGATGGCGCTGGCACTTGCTTCCGAGTCACGCTGCCGACCAGTGAGGAATCGGTTAGACCGCCCTCAAGAGCTCAGATAGACGGGCACCAGGATCCGCGGCCCGCATGAGCTCTTCGCCGATCAGCACAGCGTCGGCACGGCTCTGAGCTATCTCGCGGAAGTCCTTTGCCGTTCGCACACCGCTCATGAATACCGCGACGCGGTCTCTGGGAATTCGCGCAACGCAGTCGCGCGCCGCGTTCATGTCCACCTGGAACGTGCTCAAATCACGCGCGTTCACACCAACGATGGTCGAGCCCACCGAAACGGCACGCTCGACCTCGGCGGAGCTCGCGGCCTCCACGACGGGCTCCATACCAAGGGCACGAATCTGCTCGATGAGCGCTCGGAGCTCTGCATCTCGGAGCGCGCGCACCAGCAGAAGGACCAGGGATGCGCCCACGTCGTAGGCGAGGTCGACTTGAACGGGATCGAGCACGAAACCCTTGTAGAGCACCGGCACGGACACCGCGTTCGCGATCCGCCTCACCAGTAGTGGCGAGCCGCCAAAACCCGGGCCGTCAGCCAGAACGCTGACGACCGACGCCCCCCCGCGTTCGTAGCTTCGTGCGATCCGAACCCCTTCCCCTGGGCGCGAGGCCCGAATCTCGCCTGCGCTCGGACTTCGAAACTTCACCTCCGCCAGCACCGACGGTCGCTCGCCCGCTGCGCGACGCAAAGCTCGAATTCCGCGCTCCGAGCGCTCCGGCTGCGGCGGCCGGTCAACGGGTTGCATCGCTGCTACGTGACGCAAGCGCCTCGTGTTTTCGCGTCGCTTGCGCTCGAGAATAGCGGAAAGGTAGTCGGTCATGTGCTTAGCGTGAAACGCGCCCAGCGCTCGAGCATTCGTTTGGCGTCTCCGTTGTCGATTGCCTCGGCGGCCCGTTCCGCCGCGACCCTCGAATCGTCGGCTAGCTCCGTCAACCGCAGCGCCGCTGCCGCGTTGACCAGCACGGCAACGCGCGCAGGTCCCTGCTGGCCGTCCAAGACGCCACGAATGATCTCTGCGTTGCGTGCGGCGTCTCCACCGGCAAGCGTTTCGATCGGCACCGCAGCAAGGCCGAAATCGCCAGGGCGGACTTCAAAGCGGCTGACCTCACCGCTTGCCAACTGCGCAACCGCGGTAGGGCCCGCGGGGGAAACCTCATCCAGCCCGCCCTCGCCGTGCACGACCCACGCGGCGGTCGAGCCGAGGGCCCCGAGTGCCTCAGCCAGTTGCTCGAGCCTTGCTGGGTCATAGACACCGACCAGCTGGTGGCTGGCCGACGCTGGATTTGAGAGCGGCCCAAGCAAATTGAAAAGCGTGCGGACGCCAAGCTCGCGGCGCACCGGCGCCGCGTGCCGCATCGCGGCGTGGTGACTCGGTGCGAACATGAAACCGATGCCCACTTCCTCGATGCATTGCAGGACTCGTTGGGGCGAAAGATCAATGCGGACGCCCAAAGCTTCGAGCACATCGGCGCTCCCTGCCTTCGAAGAGACGGCGCGATTTCCGTGCTTTGCAACCGCGACTCCAGAGGCGGCCGCCACAATCGCCGCAGCAGTGGAGATGTTGAAGGTCTCCCGACCGTCGCCTCCCGTGCCACAGGTATCGAGAAGCGGGCCATCGACCTTCGGTCGAATCGTCTCGCAGTGTTTGCGAAGCGAGCGGGCCGCGGCGGCGATCTCGCTCGACGACTCGCCCTTCATGCGAAGCGCGACGACGAACGCCGCGATTTGGGAATCCGAGGCATCTCCCTCGAGGATCTGATCCATTGCGGCCTCGACGTCGCGAGGAGACAAGTCGTGACCAGCGATGACTTGTTTGATTGCATTCGAGATCACGATGTTCCCCGCGCCGGGAGCGAAGACAGCCAGTTGCGAATCAGGTCGTGCCCATGCTCGGTCAGGAACGATTCCGGATGGAACTGTACTCCCTCGATAGGGAGCTCGCGATGACGAATTCCCATGACTTCGTCCTCTTCGGTCCAGGCAGTAACCTCCAGCAGATCGGGAATCGTATCTCGGTTCACGATCAACGAATGGTAGCGGGTCGCGGTGAGCGGGCTCGGCAGATTCTCGAAGACGCCGCGGCCTTCGTGAAGGATCTCGGAGGTGCGTCCATGCATCAGCCGCTCGGCCCGCACGACGGAGGCGCCGAAATGCTGGGCGATGCTCTGATGCCCCAGACAGACGCCAAAGATTGGCGTCGACGACCCGAGCTTTGCGATCAGCTCGAGGCTGACCCCCGCCTCTTCGGGTCTTCCGGGACCGGGGCTGATCAGCACTCCGCTCGGCCGGAGCTCGTGGATCTCCTGGACGGTCATCGCATCATTGCGTTGAACCATGACCTCGGCCCCAAGCTCGCTCAAGTACTGCACGAGGTTGTAAGTGAAGGAATCGTAGTTGTCGATCACGAGAATCATTGCGGTCGATCGCTAGCGGCTCGCCCAAAGCACGTCAACCAGCCCCCGTCGGTGCCGGCTCGTAGCCACGCTCTCTCAGGAACTTCTCGAGCCTGAGGTTGACCATCTCCGGGTACTCCAAGGCTGCGTAGTGTGTGGCCCCGGGAAGCAGCATGATCTCCGACCCCGGAATGCGTCTGGCCATGCGTTCCGCGGCGGACCGGGGCGTGAAGACGTCACGGGTGCCGGCGATGATCAAGGTCGGCACATCGATGATCGGGAGCAGGTCCCATCCGTCGTGCTCCCCCATTCGCTCCAGAAGACGAATGAACTTGTCCATGTCGAGGATGCGCAGCTCGTGGATGATCTCGTTGGCCAACTGCTCATCGAGCGTGCCAGCTGCCAATCCGATTCTCTTCACCCAGGCCCCGGCCTCGGGGACGCGCGTCGCCTGCCGCACCACTGTCTGAATCGTACGAGGCATCGAACGTAGGCCCCGAAGAATTGGCGGCAGGAGGCGCCCAACCAGATTCAAATTGAAGAAATAGTCCCAGGGCCGCCCAGCCACGCCGTTGAGAAACGCGAGCGATGCGACCCGTTCTGGGGCATAGCGAAACATCTCGAGCGCGACCTGAACACCCATCGACCAGCCGAAGATGGCAGCGCGCTCCGCACCTTCTTCTCCTAGTAGGCAGAGGGCGTCCCGCGCATGATCGGCGATCCGGACCGCGTCCGGGTCCGCCGGCGCGGAAGAGCCGTAGAGGCTCCGGTAGTCCCAGGACAGAAGGCGGTACCGATCCCGGAAGTAGTGGATTTGGTGACTCCAGGCCTCCCAACCCCCACCGAGGCCGTTGCACAGCAAGATCGGGCGTCCCTGGCCGAGCGCCTGGTAGGCGATTTCAGTGCCATCAAAGGACACAAAGCGGCGTTCCTCGACTGGAGGTGGCATCATGGCAAGTGGTGAAGCCTATCAGGGGCGGCTTCTTGGCGCTTGCCTTGACAGGATCGGTCTTGGACGGATAAATTTGAGGAAGCTGAAAATGTCAGAAGAACTCCAAAAATCCAAGAAAGTCCGCGATATTCGCGAGCGACTCGGCCGGAACACGGCTCCCCCGCCGCCGGCAGGCGTTGATGCGGGAGGTGTTGCACCGCCGCCACCGACGCTCGGAGGTGTCGCGCCGCCGCCGGGCTTCGTTGGAGGCCAGGCTGCGAAACGGTCCGGTCCGTTTGGAGGTGCGAGCACAGCGGCAACCGCGCGTCAGGAAGTGCGCATCGTCGTCGACGAAGAGGCCGTGGCGACCGCGCACGAAGGCAAGAACCGGCGCGTTCGCAAACTGATGTTGATGAGCGGCATCGGAGCAGCGCTGCTCGGCCTGTTCTTGGGGGTTCTCGCAACGACAGTCATGAGCAAGCGCAGCGCGTATAATCTGGCCGTCCGCGATGGGAAGGTCGTGTACGAGGGCGTTCGCACGGCGGCTGATCAGGTCGCGGAAGCCAAGCGCCTCCTCAACCGGGCGACCGACGCTGCCAAATCTCGGCCGGGAGAAGGTCCTTCGGTCGACTACGAAGCGATCGAACAATTGAGGACCCTGCCTACTCCATTCACGGCCGCAAATTTCACGGGGCTCAACTACACGAAGTTCAATGCCGAGACGGTCAACGCCTTGTTCCTCTACGCACGCCAGGTCGGCGAGCTTTGGGACAAGTTCGACAGCCTTGCCGTGAGGGTTCTTCCGCCATCGCGGCGCGCCGAGTTGGACGAGGCGGCCCAGGATGAAACCGCTCTGACTTCCAGCCCGACCGGCTGCGTACCAACGCTCGGCGAAGGCGGTTTTCGTTGTGGACTGGTGTACGTCGACATGCCCGCAGACATGGGGGCCGACACGAAGAAGCTCAAGGTCCGCGCGACGCGGGGTAGCAAGCCCTTCGAAAAAGAGCTCTACCTGGGCCAGGACTTGCGCCAGAACGCGAGCAACTACGTGATTCTGACCAATCCCGACCAATCGACCGGAGTGCTCGGCGAGCGAAGGAACGCCTTCGCCACGTACCGGCGTGACTTGGCCGAGCTTGGACGCCTCATGGACGCGACGCTCGAGACCCAGGGTGGCCTCGAAAAGGCACTGGGGGCCATCGCGGGCCTCAAGGAAATCGCTAGCCTCTGAGCGAAATCTCCAATGCGGTCTCGAGAGCTTTCACTCGCACTTCATTCGACCTGCAGGCGCTCCAACTGCTAAACTGCTGACTGGGGTGCCACGCTTTAGACTGCGATATCAGTCGACCAACATGGAAATGCCTCTCGGGGAATTTGCGATCGGTCGAAGCTCGTCCTGCAACCTTGCGCTGGCGGACGGATTGGTGTCTCGCAAGCACGCCACGTTTCACGTGGGGCCGGATGCGGTCGTCGTCGAAGATCTCAACAGCCGCAACGGGGTCGCGGTCAACGGTGTACGCATCAACGGTCCTCGCCGTTTGGAGCACATGGACCGCGTGTACATCGGCGCGCAGGAGCTGGTGCTCATCGACGCTGCCAAAGTGAGAAGCGGTGCGACGGAGACTGCCGACTATGTCGTCTGCGAGTCCTGTGGCGCGATCAACGGCTCGGCGAAGCGCCGCTGTGGCGACTGTGGTAAGCGTCTGAGCTCCGACGCCACACAGACGATCGCCAGTAAACGCAGCGTCGATTCGAGCTCCCATGCTTGGGGCGCCGAAGACACCAGAACACAGCGCGCACTCGACGTGATCGCAGGCATTGCGAGCAAAGCGATCGCCATGGGCCGGCTCGAGGAAGCGGAGCGAATGCTCCTTCCACACCTCGACACGATTCTGGAACGGGCAATGGCGCACCGCCCACTGAGCGAATCGGAGAAGGACGATCCCGACGCGCTTTTCGCAGGGGCGACCGGCTATGCACTGCAACTCGCGCAGGGGCTTCGCCATACCCGCTGGATCGATTGGGTGTTTCGTGTTCACACCGCGACGGGTCGACTGATGGAAGCGGAAACCATCGAGGCTCTCCATGATCTCGTTCGAGCGCACAAATACTCCAAGACCGGGTATCTTCGTGCGTACCTGAGCGTCATCAAGAACCACTCGCCGGGCTACGGCGCATCCGAACGGTTTCTCGTCCAGCGGCTCGAAGGACTGGAACAAGTCATTTCCGCGAACTAAGCCGCTCACCCGGCTCGGCGCGTTTCCGGCCCAGTGTGACGCAACGCGCTGATCGCATCGGCCAGACGCCCGTCCATCGGTAAGCGATCGACCAGAGCAAGCACTTCGCGCGAGGGCGGCTGCCCGCCGCGACGGTACAGTCGCGCTCCGATCTCTAGCCAGCGAGCACTCCGCAGCGCGCAGCCCAGTCGAACCGAACACTCGGCGACCCCGAGCACCCGACCCGATTCGACCTCAACGCCGGTATCGAGTTGCTGATCGAGCTCGGAGATCCCCCGAGACATCATCCGCTCGGCATCGGTCAGGCGCTGTTGCTCGATGGCGCGGGTCACCACTTGGGAAAGTAGGTGGAATGTCCAACCGGAAGCCGCGACGTCGCGCACCGCGGTGCTCACGCCTTCCCGGTTTGGAACTGCGCCGCAATGTGGGCAGTGTGGGCTCCTGCTCGGATACGGAATCGCGCAGCCCTCGCAGAAGCGAAGGGCACTGGTGTTTCGGTCGTTTTTGGCAACGCTCTTGGGCGCGAGGAAGAGCAACTCCTGGGTCCCGATGCGGATTCGGTCGCCGTCCGCCAAAAAGGCACGACCGACCAGCGGACACCCGTTGAGCTGGGTGCCGTTTCGGCTTTGCAGATCTTCGAGCGTGGGCTCCGGACCCGTCAGGTCGATTCGAATATGCCGGCGCGAGAGCATCGGATCGTCGATGGTGACTTGGCCCATCGAGCCCCGGCCGACGATGATCTCGTCACCGATCAGGTCGAACTCTTGTAGGTGCAATCGCAGACGATATCGCAAGCTCGGACCCCTTCAGGACTCACCAGCGTACCTGCGAGATGGGGGCGGTGTAAAGCCTACCCTAACCTACGTCGGCCCTAGTGCTTGTCGACGACGTCGGGGCGGTCCTGACGTCGGATTTCGCCGGTGATGCGGTCAGCGATGTCGGCGTTCTGATCCCCGTTGCTCTCGTCAGCGACCATTTCGACCAAGCCGCCGCCAGACTCGGCCACGTCCGGTTTGTTTTTCCGAAGCCTACTGAGCTGCGCAACGGTTTTCGGATCTTCGAGGATCAGGCAATAGAAGCCATAGAATTCGTTGTTGTCCACGGCGCGAGCAAGAACCCGGGGCTCTTTCCACTCATACCATTGCGTGGACGCTGTGCCGGGCGTCACGACGCCGTTTTTCTTTTTCGCCTTGCCATAGCGCTGCTGAAGGGCGTTGCCGAAGTCGCTGAAGCTCGCGCCTTCGAACACCGAGGCATCGAACGCCCGGTATCTCTTCCACAGACGATCATTGATGAAGAAGAAGAAATCTTGGGTGTTCTCCGTTCGGACCCGCAGCAACGATTCGCCGTTATTGTGAGTGAACTCACCTTTCAAATAGCCGGAGTCGTACGCAGATGGTGTGCCGTCGAACTCCAGGTACGAATCGCGAATCGCACGAGCCTCTTCGGCCATCTTGTGGCGAAGTCGGTCCTCTTCGATCGCGTCAGTGGTTTGTGATATCGGCTCCTGATACGAGGCTTCGATATGCTTCTTCAGGTGGCGATAGACCTGCTTCGGCGACCAACCCCATTCGATGTCGCCCATGGATTGCTCGAGCGCGCTCGGCGAACTGGCGCTAGCCAACCCCGTGTCGGCGAAAACGCCCGAGCCAAGGAGCCATCCAACCGCCACCAAGAACACCCCATACGATGAACGTCGCATAAGCAATTCCACCTCTCCCACACGTTAGCACCGAGCCGACCCTGCCGACAAAAAGCCAGAAAACGTTCTATTTTTCGGCTGGTTGGAGCTCAACGAAGAGGATGGTGCCGCCCGCTACGGCTGCCGGCATGAAGAGCAGATTCACCAGCGGGATGAAGAGGAGGACCCAGACACCGGTCCCAAAGCCAGCAACGGCGGGCAGCTGGCGGCGAGTGAACGCGACGCGATCCCCGACCGACCAATCGCGCCGGGCAGCGGGCCAATCGACGTAGTCAATCCCCAGATAGACCGCTGTGAGCGCGAACCCCACGAGTGAGATGACCTGGCCCAGTCCGGGGATGAAGAACGAGGCTAGGAACATCGGCCCCACGACGGCGACATAGAGCAACGCCTTACCGAGCTCGAGCCGAACCGTTCGCACGATGTCAGCAAGCATCCGACCTAGTGAGAACGGCGGCGCAGGCTTGCCAGTCAGGATCTGTTCCACCGCCTCGCTGAGCGCGTCGTTGAACGGAGCAGCCACCACACTCGACAAGAGAAAGACCAATACCAAGCCGAGCAGGACGATGAGGATTGCGGCGATCAGCTCGACGACCCAGCGTAACGCGTTCAGCAAGCCGCCGACCCAACCGCTCACCTCGTTCCAGCTCTCCGGGAACAGCGACCAGAGCGCTCCGCCGACGTCTTCGCTGTAGCTGCCCGCGCCGTAGAAGACCGCCAGCAGCGCGAACCCGGTAATGAGGACGGGGAACAGCCAGTATCGAGCGAGCTTGGGATGCTGAAAGTAGACGAAGCGCATGCCCCGAAGCGCGTACGACAAGCCTCGCCCGAACCCAACGGGCGACTTCACCACGGCACCAGCGCCTTGCGCTATGCTACTCATATCGCCCCGGTCGCGAACGGGATCAATGGCTTCAGGTCCTGGTCGTCGAAGCGCAATTGGAGGCCGAAAAAATAGTCACGTCCGCCGTTGATCACATCGTCGATCCCGGCGACGAGCGAGAATCGGCGGATGATCTCGAATCCTGCGCGAATTCTGAGCCGCGGATAGATTCTCCGACCGAACTCGAAGAGGTCGGTATTGATCTCCAGGCGATCTTGGACGAATTTGAGGTCCAAGCCGAGGCCGCCACTCGACTCGATGATGCCGAAACGAAAGGTCGCAAAGGAGATTGTTTTGCCGAACTCTGCGGAGAATCTGAGCCGATTTGACCGCGAGACGACGGTTTGCTTGTACTCGTTCGGATAGAAAGTCGGCGGGGGACTCTGGCGAATCACGCTCTCCGACACACTGACCGATCCTCGCGGGTCATCGATCGCTTGGAAGAGAAAATAACGTCCTTCACGGGGTTGCAAGTAAATTGAGAAGTAGGTCTTGAAGGCGTTCGCCAGCGCATAGTACTCGCTTCTGAGCCCCACGATGGTCTGGAGCCTGTTAAGGCCGCCGACGAAGCTGTTCAAGCCCTCGGCGACACCTTCGACTTCGTCGATCAGTGCTTCGTCCTGAGTGAGTCGTCCGATGCTGCCCTCGCCTCGCGCCGTCCGGCCCGTGACCTCTTTCACGTCCGCGAGCACCTCGTTGAGTTGCTCCGCAGCGCGATGAATCGACGCGATGGTATCGTCGACTTCGGCCACACCGCGATCGATGTCGCCTCTTCGATTGTGAATGATGTCGCTCAGATCGCCGGTGGCGAGCTCGACGTTTTCCATGATACGAACGATTCGCGGACCCGCCTCGTCGGTGACCTCTTTGATGTTTTCTAGCGCATCACTGAGGTTGCGAAGCGCGCTCTCCATTCGGTCGCCGGCTTCCTCGGTCCCAAACGCCCGTTCCATTTGCGCCGTGATCTTCTTCACGCTCTGAGCGATGTCATTGACCGTAACCATGATGTCATCGGTCTGGACCCCTTGCTCGGTGCCACGGATCTGACCTCCGTCCGGAATCACGGGTAGTCCGGGGGTCCCCGGCTGGAGAACCAATGCCCGTTCCCCGAGCAGTGAGAGGCTTCGCATCGTCACTCGAGCATCATCGTAGAGCGTCACGTGCCCTTCGATGCGGAGGTCAACTCGAGCGCGGGTGCCTTCGAGCCGGATCGAGGAAATGTAGCCCACGGGAATACCGGCCACCAGAACTCGAGACTTTGCAACCAGCCCCTGAACGTCGTCGAAGTATGCGTACACCCCATAGCCGGATTCCGTCGATGATCGCTCGTCGACGTAGCGATAGACGGCGTAGGTGACGATCAGTCCTAGAACCACCATCAGGCCAACTCGGGCCGCGTTCCAAGTCTCTCGCATGAAGCCGGCCGAAGCGTAGTCGAAGCCGGCAAAAACAGCCATCGTCCATGCCCGAAAGAACGCTGGCCCACGCTCCTTGCAGCGGCGCATCACAACCGCTATGGGATCTCACTTGTCTCAAGGAATTGATGCGCTATCCGCCGCCGCATTGGGCGCATTGCAGGGGTTGACGGAGTTCCTGCCGGTTTCCAGCAGCGGGCACGTCGCGATCGGTGCGCATTACTTCGAGATTCGCGAGAACTCACTCGCGCTGGTCATTCTGCTTCATTTGGGCACATTGCTCGCGACGGTCCTACTTTTTCGACGAGACATCACTACGCTGATCCGAGAAGCAGGTGCGGCCCTTCGCGAACCTCGGCGACTCGTGAGCACCCGGGATGGCCGCATGCTGGTCGCGATCTTCCTCGCTACCTTGGTCACCGGTACCATCGGATTGTTCCTCCGCCACACCGCCGAGGCGTTCGCCGCGGATCTTCAGCTGGTCGGCTATGGGTTCCTGGTCTCGGCGGCGTTCCTAATGGCTAGCGGCATCGCTCGGGGTTCGGGCGAAGAGGTTTCGTGGCGCCAGGCGATCGGGATCGGAATCGCGCAAGGGGTGGCCGTCCTGCCGGGAATCAGCCGGAGCGGGGTCACGATAGCGATAGGCATGCTCTCGGGCGTCCAGAGCGACGCCGCGTTTCGCTTCTCCTTCTTGGTCTCGCTTCCGGCCATCGTCGGGGCCGCTACCTTCGAGGCGGCTGGGGCCGAAGGGTTCGGATCGCTCGGTTTCGGAGCTTGGGTCGGCGGTGCAACGGCGCTCGTGACGGGATACATCTCCCTTGTTATCCTGCGCGAGATTGTTCTCGTTGGGCGGATGTGGACGTTTGCGATCTACCTCATACCCCTCGGGGTTTTCCTGATCACTCGCTGAGGCAGGGACTGGTGCATGACCAATAGCGAAAAAGCATACGCGGTGATCATGGCGGGGGGCTCCGGCACGCGCTTCTGGCCGCTGTCGCGTAGCAACCGGCCCAAGCAGTTCCTTGCCCTCGGTCCCGATGAGCGTTCGCTCCTCCGAGCCACTGCCGAGCGCGTATGGAATGTGCTCCCTGCCGAGCGCACTTTCGTCGTGACCTCGGAGCAGCTTCGCGAGCAGGTCGAACGAGAGCTTCCCGAGCTCCCGCCGCATCGAATTCTCGCCGAGCCGGTTGGACGCAACACGGCACCTTGTATCGGCTGGGCCGCGACCCACGTGAAGCGGCTCGACGAAGATGGGATCATGGCCGTCCTACCTGCCGATCACTACATCAGCGAGACCGACGCCTACGTCAACACGCTACGCCGCGGGCTCGAAGCCGCCACACATGGCGACTACGTCACGATCGGGATTCGCCCCTCACGAGCGGAAACCGGGTATGGGTACATCGAGGTCGGTGCGGAGCTCGATCCTGGTGTTTTTCGGGCCCGGCGCTTCGTCGAGAAGCCAAATCGCGGGCGCGCCGAGCAGTTCGTGACGAGTGGGAGCTTTCTGTGGAACAGCGGGATGTTCTTCTTCCTAGCCTCTCGAATTCTCGAAGCGATCGACCAGCATCTACCGGGTCTCGGTCAGGAGCTCAAGCGCTACGACGAGGCCGCTCGAGCGGGAAACGAAGCGGCCGCGATCCGGGAGACCTATGCCGGGTTGCCGGCCGTGAGCATCGACCACGGAATCATGGAAAAGGTCAGCGCCGTCAGCGTCGTGCCTGGCTCGTTTCAATGGTCCGACCTCGGGAGCTGGACTTCAGCTTGGGAGCTCGCGCCGCAGGACGAGCACGCCAACGTGCTCCCGGAGGGTGGGATCGCGGTCGATGCTAGCGGCAACTTCGTCGCAGCACCGGAGGGCAAGCTCGTGGCGCTGATCGGCGTCGACGATCTGGTCGTGGTGGACTCCGGCGATGCACTTCTCATTGTCCCGAGGGAACGTGCCCAAGAAGTACGCGAAGTCGTCGCCGCCCTTGATGAGCGAGGCGATCAAAGACGGTGATCTATTGAACCCGCACGTCTTTCGTGAATACGACATTCGAGGACACGCCGAAGGCGATTTCGGCGACGCATTCGTGCGGGCCTTGGGTATGAGCCTCGGCACCTTCTATGCGAAGCGGGGTCTGCAGCGGGTCGCAGTTGGACGTGACTGCCGCTTGAGCTCACCTCGACTGCATGAAGCGCTTTGTTCGGGGCTGATCGAAACCGGGCTTCATCTGGTGGATATCGGTGTCGGCCCGACGCCTCTCCTGTACTTCGCCGTGCACGAGCTCGACCTCGACGGCGGCGTCCAGATCACCGGAAGCCACAACCCGCCGGATGAGAACGGCTTCAAAATGATGCTGGGCAAGGGCTCATTGTATGGCAGGGACATCGGTGAGCTTCGTACAGTCATGGAGAACGGAGGCTTTCAGCGGGCTCCGGGCGGCTCGATTGAAGCGATCGACCCTACCCCCGCTTATGTGAAGAAGGCGCAGGGCGACATCCAACTCGACCGACACGATATTCGATTCGCGATCGATGCGGGCAACGGCGCGGGCGGCCCGTTGGCCCTCGCAACTATGCAGGCGCTCGGGCTCAACCCCGTGGCGATGCTTTGCGAGATGGATGGAACCTTTCCCGTACATCACGCCGACCCAACGGAACCTGAAACCCTAGAGATGCTCAAAGCGCGCGTCCTCGATGACGGGCTCGAGCTCGGCTTCGCCTACGATGGCGATGCGGACCGCGTAGGGGTCATCGACGCCCGCGGCGAGGTCATCTGGGGTGACAAGCTCATGATTCTCCTCTCGCGGGCGCTTCTCAAACAGCACCCAGGCGCAACGATCATCGGCGAGGTCAAATGCTCCCAGACCATGTACGATGACATCCAAGCCCACGGCGGACGTGGCGTGCTCTGGAAGACGGGCCACTCACTCATCAAGACCAAGATGAAAGAGGAACAGGCCTTGCTTGCCGGCGAGATGAGCGGACACATTTTCTTCGCTGATCGCTATTACGGCTTCGACGACGCAATCTACGCAACGCTTCGCGTCCTGGAAATCGTCTCCCAAAGCGACGTTCCACTTCACGAAATGCTGAGCGACGTGCCCAAGACCTTCGCCACACCCGAGATTCGCGTCGACTGCGACGACGCCCGAAAGTTCGATCTGGTTCAGCAAATGATCGATCACTATCGGCCTACGCACGAGCTGGTCGACATCGACGGCGCGCGTATCCAATTCGACGGAGGCTGGGCGCTCGTTCGCGCCTCCAACACGCAACCAGCGCTCGTCCTCCGATTCGAGGCGGATTCTGAGTCGCAGCTCAACTCGATTCGAAGCGAGGTGGAATCAGTTCTCCGGCGTTTCCGGGGCGACTGACTTTGGAATCGGCGGCAGCTGAACTTCCAACGCAGCCCGGTGCACCGTTTGGCCCTCGCCGACTTGCCAGTCGCTTGGCCCGACGACGGCGCGCAGGGTCTCGTGCTCCGGGTGATAAACCAGAACTTCCTGCCCCTCGTGAATCGACACGGCTGGGATCTGCACGCTCGGGCCGACACCCACGTAGCGATAGACCTTCGCACCGAGGGGATTGGTGATGATACGGACCGTACCGGCCTCACCGCCTGAGGCAGCGGCCGGCTCAGTTTCGGCGCTGCCGAAATCGGACGCGTCGGACGGGCCGGTGACGACGGGGGCTTGAATGGCGAGCTCGTAAAGCAGGCCACTCTCGGTTCTTGTCCAAGTCGCGCCACGCGAGACGACAGCCCTCGTCGGACGAAGCCCGCGATCCAAGACGATGAACTCGTGATTCGCATCGACCGCCAGCCCCGAAGCGGTCGCTGGGCCACGACCCACGAAGACGAAGACCTGTGCATCGCTCGGGGTGACTGTGAGGTCGATGACGCCAGGCATCGCCGGTGTGGATTCGGATGCAGCAGGCTGAAGGAGCGCGTCGAGCGTGCCCGTGCGGATCAGCGCGTACAAGCCGAGGCCCAAGAAGGCGGCGACGAAGAGAACCCCCAAGCCGCCACCGCGCCTCGGTGGCTGAGGAATGGGGAGCGACGCTCTCTCGTAGACGGGCTCGGCCGCGGGCGCGGACTCACGTGAGGGAAGCGGCGCGGGCACGGACTCCGCGCGATTCACGGAACCGCCCCCGAACACGGCCTCGGTCGCGGTCTCGAGCGCGGTCACCGACGCGGCCCCGGTCCCGGCCACGTATCCTGTCTCTGTCGCCGCCTCTGACTCCGGCGCCGACACTGGCACTGGCGCGGACGCTGCCGCCGACTCTAACGCTGTTGCTGACTGCGTTTCTGTTGCCGGCTCCGTCGGCTGCTCTGCGGACCACTTCCGAATCGTCGCCGTGATAGGCTCTGGGTCCCGCTGCAGCCGATGTTCCGGTGCGGTGGCAACCGCAGCGGACGTTTCGGGCGACAGCAAGGGCTTCAAATCGGGGACCGCCACAGAGCTCCGCGCGATCGCAGGCCGCGACCGAGGAACTGGAACCGTTTCCGCTGGAGCATCGACGTCCGTAGCCCGAGGTAGCGCGCTCGGAATGCGGATTCGCTCTGTGATCGGATCTTCCGCACCCGACTCCTCCAATGGCAAAGCGGCCTGCGCGGGGCCTGGCGTTCTCGTCGCAGGATCACGCAGCAACTCCTCGAGCTCCGTATCGAGCTCTCGTGGATCGACTCGCGCGGCTTTGGGTGCCGGCGGTCGGTCGCTCTCGCGAACCAGACGGGCGAGCACGCGTCGGGACGCGCCTCGGTTGATCGGGATCAGCGAGGCCTCGATGGCGTCGTGGAGATGCCGTAGGTCACGCTGCTTCTGCCCGGTCGCGCTCTCCTTTACGAGCTGCAGGAGATGGGGTGGAACACCAGGGCCTGCTGCCATGAGCAACCTCGCAAGCACCGAGACGAGCGAACGGGCAGCCTCGTCCGGCTCAGCCCGCTGCGCCCCGTCTGACACGAGCACCGCGCCCTCCAAGGTCACACGGACGCTGTCCGCGTCGAGCTTGACGGATTGCCGGAGGAGCCCTTCACAAGCCTCGAGAGCAACGAAGGCGCCGATCTCGAACGGGAGGCGATCGCCGCGCTGCTCCAGCTCCTCCACCAGTTGGCCCACGCCGACGTCTCTGCTCATCGCTTCCCCTCAATCCCGCTCAGGCGGGCGCACACAAACCCCATGTTCGAGCAAGTATTCCTTGACCTCGGCCACAGTGTAACGGCCGTCGTGAAAGATAGAAGCAGCAAGCGCCGCATCTGCGCCTCCAGCTGTGAGTCCTTCTTGCACGTGCGCCAGGGTTCCCACACCCCCCGAAGCTACAACTGGAATCGAGATTGCGTCCACAACTGCGCGAGTTAACACCAAATCGTAGCCGTCTTGAGTTCCGTCCCGATCCATGCTCGTCAGGAGAATTTCCCCTGCGCCGTAGTCGGCCATCTGCCTGGCCCAGGCGATCGCATCGAGCCCCGTGTCCCGTCTTCCGCCATGCGTGTAAACCGTCCAGCGCTCGGCCTCGCCCGCAACCCGCTTCGCATCGATGGCCACGACAATCGCCTGGGATCCGTATGCCTCGGCCATCTCTTTGATGAAGCTAGGGTTGGCGACCGCCGCGCTGTTGATCGAAACCTTGTCGGCCCCCGCGTGCAAGAGCTCGCTGACGTCTCGCCGCTCTCGCACACCCCCCCCAACGGTCAGGGGGACCGCCACGGTGGAGGCCGTTCGGTCGACCAGTTCGAAGAGCGTTCGGCGGTTTTCATGAGATGCCGTGATGTCGAGGAAGGTGATCTCATCGGCCCCCCCGGCGCTGTACCGCTGCGCAGACTCGACCGGATCGCCCGCGTCCCGGAGCCCCACGAAGTTGATGCCCTTCACGACGCGCCCTTCTTTGACGTCGAGACAGGGGATGATTCGCTTGGCCAGCATCAGGTCTCTTTCAGCGCCGCAAAGGCTTGCGACAGGGTGAAGGCGCCCGAGTAGAGCGCCCGCCCGCAAACCGACGAACGAACGCCAGCAGCCGCGAGCGCCCGAAGATCGGCGAGCGAGCCAATTCCTCCCGAGGCGATGACGGTCGTGCCGACGTGTGACTGCAAGCCCGCAGTCCCTTGGACGTCCGGCCCCTCGCGCGTGCCGTCCTTGCGGATGTTGGTGAATAGGATGGCGCCGATGTTCCAGCCGTCGACTTCCTTGGCGAGCTCGGTGACGTTCTGTTCACTTTGCTCCTGCCAGCCCTCCACCGCAATCTTTCCATCACGCGCGTCCAGCGCCATCACCACGGCTCTTGGATAGCAGTCGCAAATCGCATGGGCGACATCCGGCTCCTTGACGACTATGGTGCCGAGCACGACACGAGCGGCGCCGGCATCCATCCATTGCGCGGCGATGTCTTGGTTGCGAACCCCCCCACCAATCTGAACCTGGAGCTTGGTCTCGCGAAGGATGCTTTGGATGATGGGAACATGGGCTGGCTGTCCTCGGCGCGCGCCCTCTAGGTCGACGACATGTAGCCGCTCGGCCCCCTGGTCCTCGAAACGCTTCGCCATCGCCAGCGGGTCGTCGTCGTAGATGGTGACCTGGTCGTACTTGCCCTGGTGGAGGCGTACGACCTTGCCATCGAGCAAATCGATCGCCGGAATCAACTCCACGACACATCTCCGAGGAAGTGCCCGATCAAACGAGCACCGGCGTGCTGGCTCTTCTCGGGATGGAACTGGCACGCCAGGACGTTCTCCCGTGCGATCGCCGAGCAGAACGGCCCGCCGTAGTCAGTCGTGGCGACCACGAGGCTCTCGTCGGCGGGGACGCAGAAGTAACTGTGAACGAAGTAGTACCACTCCTCGTTCTCGAAAACCGGATGCCGGCTTTCGATTTGATTCCATCCGATGTGCGGGACCTTGAGCCTTCGGCCCTGCGCGTCTCGCAAGTCTGTCGCGAAACGCTTCACATACCCAGGGAAAATACCGAGACCTTTTTCCCCGGGCGCCTCTTCACTGCCTTCGAACAATGCTTGCATCCCGAGACAGATGCCGAGGTAGGGGCGACCACTGTCGATCCATGCGCGCACCGCGTCGCCGATCTCCCCGGCGAGCGCATGCGCACACTCTTTGAAGGCGCCCTGCCCCGGCATCACCAAGCGGTCGGCTCGCAGCAAGACTTCCGGATCGGAGCTCAGCTCCGCATTCGCTCCGGCACGCTCGAACGCTTTGGCCACGCTGTGCAAGTTGCCGAGGCCGAGATCGACAATCGCTACCCGGCCGGTCTTCATTCGGTCAACGTGCCCTTGGTCGAAGGCACGCCCACGACCCGAGGGTCGATCTCGGTCGCTTGCCGAAGGGCGCGCGCGAAGGCTTTGAAGCTGATCTCGATGACGTGGTGCAGATTGTCGCCGGCATGTTGACGCATGTGCAGATTGCATTGGCTACCGCGCGCGAAGCCCTCGAAGAACACCTCGGCAAGCTCGGCATCGAAGTCGCCGATCTTTGCCTTGGGCAGCGTGACGGCCCAAACGAAGTATGGGCGGCCCGATAGATCCAGTGCGCAGGTCACGCAGGCTTCATCCATGGGCAGGGTCGCCGAGCCGAAGCGGCGTATGCCGGCCTTATCGCCGAGAGCAGATGCAAAGGCTTGCCCCAACGCAATGGCCAGATCCTCGGTGGTGTGGTGGCCGTCGATGTGCGTGTCGCCAAGGGCGCGCACCTCGAGGTCGAACAGCCCATGCTTGGCGAGCTGCTCCACCATGTGCGTGAGAAACCCGATCGGGGTTTCCACCTGATATTGGCCGCTGCCGTCGAGATCGAGCACCACGCGGATGTCGGTCTCCTTGGTTCGACGTTCTATCGTCGCTGTTCGTCCCATGACGCCGCTACCATAGCCCGGAAATCTCTCCAGGCTACCAAACTAGCGAGACCTCATCCGTTCGAGAACTTCTTCAAGCTTGGCTTTGAGATCCTCGTTGTCTGGCTCGTTCTGGATCGCCATCCGGAGGTTGAGCTTGGCTTGCGCCCAGTCCTCGGACTTGATCGCTCGATGTGCGCGCGAGAAGAACGCCCGTGCCTTTCCAGAGCGGAGGACGACACCGCCTGGCGGCTTGATCGTCCGCCGCTTCTCTTCGGCCCGATCCTCCGAATAGCGAAGAACGCCCCGCTCGAGACCTTCATTGTAGAGCTTGCGCTTGAGGGGATCGAGGAGAACGCGGTAAGCCTCACTGCCAAGCTGGTAGAGCTCGGTATGGCGCGCGCTCTCTTCGGGGGAGCCGACGAAATTGTCGGGATGATGCTCGCGCGCGAATTGATGAAAGGCAGTGCGAACCTGGTCCGAGCTCGCGACGGGGGTGATCCCCAGAAGTTGGTAGTAGTCGTAGCGATCGGCCGCGTCGGACATCGCCTAGCCTCCGAGCTTCGCCTCATGGCGTTCGCGGAGCTGCTCTATTTGTGCCTCGGGCAACTCGCCGATGAGCCTGATGGCAATCTGCTGCTGCTGTCCGGTTCCAACGTCTTGCGCCCTGACCTGGAGAGTGCCGTCGGCGTCGATCATGAAACGGACTGCGATCTGAACCTTGCCCCGAGCGGCTGGGCGAAGCCCATCGAGCACGACCTCACCGAGGAGCTGGTTCGCCGACATCCTGCGATTCTCACCCTGGCAGATGCGAACGACGACGGTTTCCTGCCGATCTCGGGCCGTGGTGAACATCTTGGTTTGCCCGGTGGGGATCGCGGAGTTGCGGCGGATGATCCGCTCGCAGTAGCCATCGACCGTTTCGACGCCCAGCGAGAGGGGGGTCACATCGAGAAGCAGCGGCCCCTGCGGAAGTGCCGATGGCGCCACAGCCGCAACTGCACCGGTGACCGTGTCAACCTCTTCGTCGAGCGCGGCCCTCAGCGTTGCGGGGGCCTGGCTACCGAGATCGAACTCGACATCCGTGTGCGAGGCCTCGTCCATTGGCACCGAGTCGCGCCCAAATGCGTCGTCGCCCAGCTCCATCAGCAGCGACGAGCGCTCCTGGTCGAAGTCCCCGAGCTCATCTTCGGCTTCGCCACCGATCTGCATCAGCAAACCGGAGGCGTCCTGGTTAGTCGACCGCTGGAAATCAAGCGGACCAACCTGCGTTGGCTGCTGGGTGAACCGCGGCTCGCGGGCGCGCGTCGGCGAGTCGAGCAGAGTATCGTCGTTCTTTGAGTCGAGCTGAAGAGCAGGAGGTGGAGCCTGTCCTGGCAGCGTTGCCTTGCGCGCCGCCCGAGCGACCGGCGGAGGCGGAAGCGGTGGAAGCCGTGGAACGGCGCCGACGTTGGTGATCTCGTCTTCCAGCTCGCCCTCAATCACGCCTCGAGCCCCGCTGCCGGGCTGCGCGACCTTCTTCAGAGAGACCTTGGCGAACGGAGCCTTCCGAGCGGGGACGGACAGGGATTGTGCGTGAAGCGCTGCGCCCTGCGCGACGACCAAGTCAGGATCGATGTTGACCAGCGGTTCGCGCCCAAAGTACTCGGCGACCATTCGCTGGAGGAGCGGAATTCGAGTGGAACCCCCGACCAAAATCACATTGTCTAGCTGGGTAGGACGTAGACCCGCGGCCTTCATCGCATCCTCACAGACATCGAAGGTCCGCCCTATGAGGGGCTGGCACATGTGCTCGAGCTGCTGGCGCGTTAGCGCGTAGTCCAAGTTGAGCGCCGCGCCGCCATCCCCATATGCGAGCTCCTCGATGCAAAGCTGGACCTCCGACTTGTTCGAGAGCTGAATCTTCGCCCATTCTGCCGCCGCCCTCAGCCGCTCATAGGCTTGGACGTCCTGGCGCACGTCGTACCGATGAGCCGCGAGGAAGCGCTCGATCATGTGGTCAGCAATCGTGGTATCGAGGTCATCGCCACCGAGGAAGGTGTCACCGGCAGTCGCCAGGACCTCGAACACATCTCCGGCGAGCTGCAGGATGGTGATGTCGAAGGTGCCGCCGCCGAGATCGTACACGGCGACGCGCTCCTTCGAAGTCTTGTCGTAGCCGTATGCAAGCGCCGCGGCAGTTGGCTCATTGACGATACGAAGCACGTCGAGACCAGCCACGCGTCCGGCCGCTTTCGTCGCGCTTCGCTGGAGCTCATTGAAGTTGGCAGGTACGGTGATGACCGCTCTGCTGCACTCTTTGCCCAGCGCTTCTTCCGCGAGCTTCCGGACATGTCGAAGCACGAACGCGCTAATCTCACTGAGCGTGTAGGTCTCACCTCGGGCCGTGACCAAGACCCCGCCGCTCGGACCTTCCGAAAGCTCGAAGGCAAACCGCTCTTGCGCGTGCTTGACCTCGTAGCTGTTAAACGGACGTCCGATGAGCCGCTTGACCGAGTACACGGTGTTCTTCGCATCGAGGAGGCGCCGCTCTTTCGCAGAGGCGCCCACCAACACGTCGCCGCTTGGATGAAACGAAACGACCGAGGGAGTCAACATCGACCCTTCCGTGTCTGCCAGCACCCGCCCTCCCGGCTGGTCCGCAATCGCAACGACAGAGTTGGTCGTTCCTAGGTCGATCCCGATGACGGGTCCGCTACTCACACTCTCCTACCCCTCGCAAAACATTCCCCAAAATGCTCCCGCCAGAATAGCGTGTTGCTCCGCGGATTACACATTTCCCGGCGTGAGGGGGCTAATTCTCTTGCGGTTCTTGGGATTGCTGCCCGTTGCCCTCCGCGACCAACTCTTCGCCCTCGTCCTCCTCTTCGCCCTCGGCCACGGGCTCGACGTCGACGACTTGCTCCCCGTCCCCGAGACGAATCACCCGCACACCCTGGGTGTTGCGGCCGGTTTCACGGATTTCGCTCACTCGAGTCCGAATCACCTGCCCGCCGTTGGTGATGACCATCAGCTGATCCTCCGCGGAAACCAGTCGGAGCTTCACCAGGGCGCCATTCCGCTCTGAGGTGTCCATCGCGATGATGCCTTTGCCGCCGCGGTTCTGTGTGCGCCATTCCGCAACTTTGGTGCGCTTGCCGTAGCCGTTCGCGCTCACGGTCAGAACCTGCTGTTCGTCCTCGTCTTCGATGATGTCCATGCCGATGACGAAATCGCCCTCGCGAAGGTCGATGCCTTTCACACCCATCGAGTCGCGGCCCATTGACCGCACGTCTTCGATGGGGAAGCGAATGCTCATCCCATGCGAGGTACCGATGAGCACGTGCTGACCTGGAGTCACGATACGGGCAGCCAGCAGCCCGTCACCCTCGCCGATTGCAACGCCGATGATCCCCGTCTGCCGGATGTTCTCGTAGGCGTCCAAGCTAGTCCGCTTCACGCGGCCCCGCCTGGTGCATGTCAGAAGATACCCATCCTCGACGAACTCTCGAATCGGTAGAATCGCAGCCACGCGTTCATCCGGCTCCATGCCGACGAGATTGACGACCGCCCTTCCCCTCGCCGCACGGCTGGTTTCGGGAATTTGATAGACCTTCTTGAGGTACGCCTTGCCCTTGTCGCTCAGGAACAGGACGTTTGCGTGCGCGTTGACGACGAAGACCCAGCTGACGAAGTCTTGCTCGCGGGTGTCCATGGCCCGCAGCCCCTTGCCGCCGCGGCCCTGGGCCCGGTATTCGCTCAGCGGGACGCGCTTGATGTACCCAGCGTGCGAAACCGTGACGACGACCTCCTCGTCGGGAACGAGGTCCTCGATCGAGATGTCCCCTTCGGCTTCGACGATTTCTGTCCGGCGCGCATCACCGAAGCGCTCGCGGATCTCGTCGAGCTCAGTCACGATGACCTGGTCGAGCAGCTCTTTGCTGGCGAGGATCGCCTCGAGCTCGCCGATCAAGTCGCAGAGGCTCCCGAACTCGGTGGCCAACTTCTCACGCTCGAGACCGGTGAGACGAGAGAGTCGCATTTCGAGGATGGCCTTGGCCTGTCGCTCGGAGAGCAGGTACTCGCCTCGCTCCTTCGCAGCTTGAATCTCTGCTTCGGGCCGGCCCGCACGCTTGACGAACTCCTCGAGGCCAGTGAGTGGCAGCTTCATCAAGCGCGCGCGAGCCTCCTCGGGGTCTTTCGAAGATCGAATCGTGCTGACCACGAGATCGATGTCGGTAACCGCCATCCCGAGGCCTTCGATCAGCTCTCGCTGGGCCTGGGCCTGACGAAGGTCGTAGCGAGTTCGACGGATGACGACCTCGCGCCGGTGGTCGATGAAGTGCAGCAACGCGGCCCGTAGGTCGAGGACCTCGGGACGCTGTCCGACGATCGCGAGACAGTTGTAGCCAAAAGTGCTCTGAAGCGCCGTCATCTGGTAGAGCTTATTCAGAACGATTTCGCCGTGGGCGTCGCGCTTGAGCTCCGTGACGATTCGCAAGCCGTCGCGGTCGGATTCGTCTCGGATGTCGCTGATGCCCTCCAGACGCTTGTCGCGAACCAGGTCAGCGATCTTCTTGAGAAGCTCGGCCTTGTTCACCTGGTAAGGGATCTCGGTGATGACGATCATCTCGCGGTCGCCCTTGCTTGGAAGCTGCTCGATCCTCGCCCTGGCCCGCATCACGATGCGTCCGCGTCCGGTCCGGTACCCCAGCTGAATGCCTGCCCGGCCGTAGATGTATCCCGCGGTCGGGAAATCCGGGCCTTTGACCCCAAGCCGCCCGTTCTCGTCGTCGTCCTGCATGAGCTGGTCGACGGTGAGCTCGGGATTCTTCATGAGGCGCACGGTGGCGTCGAGCACTTCCCGCAGGTTGTGGGGCGGGATGTTCGTGGCCATGCCAACCGCGATGCCGCCTGAGCCGTTGATCAGCAGGTTTGGAATCCGGCTCGGCAGGACGAGCGGCTCAGTTTCGGAGTCGTCGAAGTTCGGGCCGAAGTTTACGGTTTCCTTTTCGATATCGGCGAGGAGCTCCGAGGCGAGCCGGTGCATCCGGACCTCGGTGTAACGCATCGCTGCGGCTGGATCGCCATCGATGGAGCCGAAGTTCCCCTGCCCATCGACCAGCGGGTAGCGCATGGAGAAATCCTGTGCCATGCGAACCAGTGCATCGTAGACGGCGCTATCCCCGTGAGGGTGGTACTTGCCGAGCACGTCGCCAACGATGCGGGCGCTTTTCCTGTATGAGCTGTTCCAATGCACCTTCTGCTCGTGCATCGAATAGAGAATGCGCCGGTGGACCGGTTTCAGGCCGTCTCGGACGTCCGGAATCGCTCGGCCGATGATCACGCTCATCGCGTAGTCGAGGTACGAGCGCCTCATCTCGTCTTCGAGGGCGACCGGATGCTTCTGTGGAGATTCCACCATGAACTACTGCTCCCACGCGCCGTTCCCCAGTGCTTCGACGCTCGCGCGAAGCTACCACGTGGGCAACCCCGCTGCACGTACTCTCAGGACTGCTGAGCTGCTGTTTTTTGGCTGCTTCCAAGGAAGTTTCGTAAACCTCAGAGCCGGGCCGGAGCGAAACGGGAAATGGACACTGCAATGCGCGATCTGGAACGGATCGAAGAGCGATCGTCTGATGAAGGGCGAGGGGTCTTGGTGCTATCAGGTGTGGGCCTCGTGGTGGCGGTTGGCGTCGTGGTTGCTGCGGTCGCCGCCCTCCCCGACGGCAGCGAGTCGCAAGCCGAAGACCCTTTGCAGATGCTGGCAATCGCCGAGGGGGCCGACACCGCGGAGGCCGCTGAAGAGCCGATCGACGAACCTGCCATCGACCCCGAGACCCTGAGCTTCCCAACGACTCTGATCACCGAGACCAGGCCCGAGGTCGCCGCAGCCATGGCCGCCGCGGCCGCCGAGCTCGCACACCTCGACCCGCTGACGAAACCCCCGCCGCGCTCCGACATCGCCGCCGGTTTGCCAGCGGCCGTCACCGCGGGCCCAGACCGACAGGTCGTCGAAATGGCAGCCGTCCGCGACCCACTCGTCGCGGCAACCGTCCCCGGGAATACGGTCTCCAGCCCTGCTGGGTACGAAGGCCGCTACACCTTGCAAGTCATCAGCTACCGCGATGCCGACGAAGCTCAGGTCTTTGCCAGCGCCCTGCGCAAACGCGGCCACGCGGCGTACGTCACGACCGGCACGGTCGAGGGCCGAGGCACCCACTGGCGCGTCCGCATCGGTCCATTCGAGTCCCCGCAAGAGGCGCAGAACTACCGGACAACCTTCGAACGGGAAGAAGGCATGAACACCTTCATCGTCCGCAACAAAGACTAGGCTACCGGGGCGTCCGCGAGCACGCCCGTCGCGCGCCCTTCTCCGATCGTCTCCGTTGGTTCTACGGAAGCTCTTCGAGCCAGCTCGGGTCCTCGAACCACTTCTGGCGAAGTGCCGAGAGGATGCCCGTGGCTTCGATCGCGTCGATGTAGTTGTCGATCAGGTTGTAAAAGTGCTCGTCTTTTGCGGAAACCGCGATCCCCATGGGTTCGACCGAAAGCGGCTCGGCCAAGGTCACGAGGCCGGCGTCGGGATTGCGAAGGACCGCCAAGGCGCAGGCCGGCAGGTCCGCGATCATCGCACTCGCCTTTCCGTCGATGACCATGGCAACGGCCTTCTGATAATCGTCGACTGCAACGAGCTTCGCCTTGGGGATGTTCTTCTTCACGAAGGCGTAGCTCGTGGAATTCTTCAGCGCGACGAAGGTGACGTCAGCCTGGTTGATGTCATCGACCGAATCAGCCCCGGCCAGCGCGTTCGAGGTCGTCACCAGCGACTTGCCCGAGAGCAGGTACGGACCAACGAAGAGGAAATCCCTGCTCCGCGCCGGCGTAATATCGACACCCGACATCACCATGTCGACCTGCCCCTTGTTGAGCGCACCGAGTAGCTGACCGAACGGCTTCTGCACAATCTCGAGCTGCAGCCCAAGCGCATAGGCGAGCCCATTCGCGAGGTCGACCTCGAGCCCGATCATCTGACCGCTTTTGCTCTCCACGTTCAACGGCGGCTGATCGGCCGACATCCCGACTCGGAGCGTGTTGGTCTTGAGGACACGGTTGAGCACCGGCGACTGCGCGGTCACGACGGGAGCGGAGAACAGCGAGAGAGCGGTCAGTGCCGCGAACGCGAAAAGTCGAATATCACGTGACATGGAGCTTGCCTTTCTTGGTAGTGAAGCAAGTTAGAGCCTAATGCAGCTGTCGGACACGGCAACGCCTCAGAGGGCGAGATCGTCCCTGCGCTAACGGAGCAGGTAGTTCTGAAGCGCTTCCTTGGCGACGTAGCTCGCCTTGATACGCCACTTCGGCTCATTCACGACGAGCGCGGCGACGGCGATCTGCGGATCATCCACAGGAGCGTAGCCGACCCACCAGTTGTACGTGCGATGCGGATTGTACCGGCTGAGCGTTCCGGTCTTCCCAGCAACGCCGATACCCGGAAGGAAGGGACGCCCCTTGGAGTCCCAGAACGCTTTCTTGGAAGTCCCCTTGGTCACGGTCCGAGTCATCATCTCGCCGGTGAGGCGCGCCGTCTCTCGCGGCAAGACCTGTCGGAAATTCCGTGGCCGGTGCTGGTAGAGCGTATCCCCAGAACCGCTTTCGATCCGGTCGACGATGGCTGCGAAAGGCATCTGACCGTCGTTGGCAATGGTCGATGCGAGTAGCGCAGCGTGAAGCGGAGAGAGTTGGCTGTGCCAGAATCCGGCCGCCATGCGCGCGCGTTCCAGCCGGCTGTCCGGCACGTCCGCGGGGCTCGGCGACGTGGGAAGATCGAAGGGCAGGCGCTGTCCGAAACCGAATGCGGAAACGTACTGCGCCATGCGCGCCTCATCGATGTGTCGATCGGCAAGCTTCGCGAAGACGGCGTTGATCGAATAACCCAGCGCATCGGCCATCGTTGCGCACCATCGGTCGCGTTTGGGACTGTCGATCAAATCGGCCGCGACCAAGTCGCGCATCCCTCCGCCATAGCAAACCGACGTCGAGCTCTTCACCCCCGCGTCCAGTAGAGCTGCCGCGGTGATGATCTTGAACACCGACGCAGCCGGTGGCCCCGGGTCGGTCGCCACCCGCGCGCTGGTGCCCTTCCCCGCTTCGTATCCGACGAAAGCAAGCACATCCCCTGTCTTGGGATCGATCGCGACCAGACCCCCCTCAGGCACGTCGTAGCGACTGAACAAGCTTTGAATGTGAGATTGGAGATCGTGGTCAACGGTCAGCACCGCGCGCGTTCCGTCGCGCCGTGGCACCACCCATCCCTCACTACCAGGCTTGGCCTTGGTGATGTCGATGTCCGTGAACGGGGGCGTCACCAGCCGGGCTACGTTCGTCGATGCGCGCTGCGCGGTAGGCGGGCTGGCCGTGAGAGCCTGGGGCGTCCCAAGCAGCAGGGCGAGACTCGCCAACCCCCATATCGAGGAGTGAGAAAATACGTGGCGCACCACACTACGCTATTGAACGAGGTTGCGGCAGTCAACAAACCCAACAGTCCGCTCTGGCTGCACTCGACTGTCGCTGATTTTCGCTCCGGGCCCCCTCGGCTGTATATTCAAAGAGTGTCGTTCAAAGATCAGACGACGAGCGCCAGCCAGACTGTCCTGACCGAGGCCGGAGACGCTCGCCCGCGTCCTGCCAACCAGAATGGATGTCTCATCGTCATCTATGGGCACGAGATGGGTCGCCGCGTACAGGTCGGCGCTGAACCTCTGACCATTGGGCGCTCACCCAACTGTGAAGTTCCAATCGACCAAGAGAGCGTCTCTCGAAAACACTGTCAAATTCGTTTCGAGGATGGAGGGTTCCTCGTTCGCGATCTGGGCTCGACCAATGGGACCTACGTGAACGACGACCTGATCGAACCCCAAGGGCGCCTGCGCCATGGCGACCAGCTCAAGGTCGGGCGCACGATCTTGAAGTTCATCGTCGGAGACGATGTGGAAGTTCAATACCACGAAGAGATCTACCGGCTGATGACCACCGACGGCCTCACGCAGCTCAACAACAAGCGATACTTCGACGAGATGCTCGACCGGGAGGTCGCTCGAGCGAAAAGGTACAAGCGAACCTTCTCCCTACTGGTCTTCGATCTCGATCACTTCAAAGCCGTCAACGATCGCTTCGGTCACTTGGCGGGCGACGCCATCTTGCGACAGCTCGGCGCCGTCCTCCTGGGGAGGCTTCGCGTCAACGATGTGTTGGCACGAGTGGGGGGCGAAGAGTTCGCCCTCATCACGCCGGAGGTAGGCCTCGATGGCGCGAAAGAGCTCGCAGGCAAAATCAATCGATTGATCGGAGACACACGATTCGAATTCGAGGGCTCGCCGATCGAGGTCACCGTGAGTGTGGGTGTAGCCGAGTGGCAAGCGCACTACGAAGATGCTTGGGACCTCTTCAAGGCCGCCGACGATAAGATGTACGAGGCCAAGCGAGCCGGCCGAAACCAAGTCTGCTCCTGACCAGCAGCTCCATGAGCGCGGTCATGACGACGCGAGGTGACGCGCCCGATTGCCGACCCGTCATGCGCGGATAGTGGGTCACTGCGTACTCCCCTACGCTGAGCGCTGCGCGTCGCGCTGCGAGCAAGAGCTCGGCGCTGATGAGCGCTCCCTCGCTTTTCAACTCACTCGAGCGCAGCAGGCTCTGAGGCACCAGCTTGAAGGCACAGTTGGCGTCACGAACCCCGAGGCCGAAGACCCGGTTCACCAGAGCGGTCCAGGTCTGGCCCCAGAGGCGCCTCCAGTAACCGTCCTGGCGATGCGTCCGGTAGCCTGCCACCAGATCGTGCTCGCCCAGGAGCTGAATCGCGGCTGGGAGCTCTTCCATGTCGAACTGCCCGTCGCCGTCGGTCAGAAACACATAGTCCATCCGGGCTCGCTCGAGCCCCGAGCGCACCGCGGCCCCATAACCCCGGTTTCGCTGGTGCGTCACGATTCTCAGCTCGGGGACGAGCGCCTGGAGCCCCCCGAGGACCTTGGCCGTAGCGTCGGTGCTGCCGTCGTCCACGACGATGATTTCGAGCTCGGAGGCGAGCCGGCGGCCAACTTCGGCAACCTGCGCGATCACAGGAGCGATGTTCCCTTCCTCGTTGAAACACGGAACTACTACTGAAAGACGCATCGTGCTGAGCCTAATTCGCCGATCCCCCGCCTTCAATCCACGATGTGGCCTTGGCGCCCTCGATGTGCTCGGGCAGCGTCGTGGCTGAGCCCCTTGCCAGAAAAATGGTGCGTGGCTATGTTCGCCACAGTATTGGAAAACTTGGGTTCTTACCGAGTTGGAGTAGAACAGCAGCATGAGCGACGAAGAGGGAACAGTTTCATCGATTCCGCCTCCCGAGACGGGAGACATCGAGTTCGGCAGCGAGCTGCCCGTACTGCCCATCCGCAATGCCGTACTCTTCCCAGCAGCGGTGGCGCCCTTCGACGTGGGCCGCGAGAAGTCAGTCGCGCTCGTCGAGGACATCGAAAACCTCGATCAGCCCATCATTGCGATCGTTGCGCAGCGGGATCCATCGACCGACGATCCCGGTCAGAATGACCTCCACCCAGTCGGCGTCGCGGCGCGCGTCCTCAAAGCGCTCAAGCACAGCTCGGGTAATTACAGCCTCATTCTTCAGGGCCTAGTGCGCATCCGCCTCGAGCAGGTTGTGACCACCGAACCCTACATCCGAGCTAGGGTCTCACGGCTGCAAGAGCCCGCCGGGGAGGATGTCGAGAGCGAAGCCCTCGCAATGAGCCTCCGTGACATTGCCAAGCAGGTCATCCAGCTGATGCCCGAGCTGCCCCGTGAGGCGGGCTCACTCATCGACTCGATCCAAGAGCACGGGCAGCTCGCCGACCTCGTGGCGGCCAATCTCGATGCGCCAGTGGAAGAAAAGTCGCAACTGCTGGAGACGCTCGACACGAAAGAGCGTATTCGCAAGGTCCTTCGTCTGCTGACGCGGCAGCTCGAAATCCTCAAAATGCGGGAGCGCATCAACTCGCAAATCAAAGAGGAGATGGGCAAGAACCAACGTGAGTACGTCCTGCGCCAACAGCTCAAGGCGATCAAAGAAGAGCTGGGCGAGGAAGAAGGCGACCAGGGCGACCTCGATGTCCTCGAGGAGCGCCTGGCCAAGGCAAACCTGCCGGGTGAAGCAGACAAGGTCGCACACAAACAGCTCAAGCGCCTTCGTCAGATGCAGGTTGGCTCCGCGGAGTACACCGTCGTTCGCACCTATATCGATTGGATTCTCGACATTCCCTGGAGCAGGCAGACCGCTGACAACATGGACATCGCGGCCGTGCGCAAAGTGCTCGACGAGGATCACTCGGGTCTCGAGAAGGTCAAGAAGCGCATCGTCGAATACCTAGCGGTTCGCAAGCTCAAGACCGACAAGAAGGGTCCTATTCTTTGTCTCATCGGGCCGCCCGGTGTCGGCAAGACCTCGCTCGGCCGTTCGGTCGCACGCGCCTTGGGGCGTAAGTTCCACCGCATCAGCCTGGGTGGCGTCCACGACGAAGCCGCCATCCGCGGTCACCGACGCACGTACGTCGGGGCCCTGCCAGGCCAGGTCATCCAAGGGATGAAGAAAGCCGGCACGATCAACCCGGTCTTCATGCTCGACGAGATCGACAAGATCGGGCACGACTTCCGAGGCGACCCAGCGGCCGCCCTGCTCGAGGTCCTCGACCCGGAGCAAAACGACACCTTCAGTGACCACTACCTCGAAATCCCTTACGACCTGTCCAAGGTCATGTTCATCGCCACGGGCAACGTGGGGGACACCATCCCCGCACCGCTTCGGGACCGCATGGAGATCATCGAGATCCCCAGCTATACTCGCCGCGAGAAGGCGGACATCGCGCGCGTGCATCTCGTGCCGAAGCAACTCGAGGAGCACGGCATCAGGCCCGAGCAAGTCACTCTCGAGGACGGCGCGATCGAGTCAATCATCGACCACTACACGCGTGAAGCCGGTGTACGCAACCTGGAGCGTCAGATCGCGAGCGTCATTCGTGGCGTCGCCGTCAAGGTCGCCGAAGGGGAAGAGGGGCCATGGAAGATCTCCGACGAGGAGTCGCTGCGCCCCTATCTAGGAGCGCCGCGCTTCAGCTCGGAGGTAGCAGAACGCACCGCAGAAACCGGCGTTGCGACTGGGCTCGCCTGGACCTCGGTGGGCGGCGAAATCCTCTTCATCGAATGCACCAGAATGCACGGTACCGGCAAGCTTCAGCTAACGGGTCAGCTCGGAGATGTGATGAAGGAGTCTGCACAAACGGCGATGAGCTATGTGCGGACCCGCGCCAAGGCCTTCGGCATTCCGGAGGACTTCCTGGAAACGAGTGACATCCACATTCACATTCCTGCGGGCGCAATGCCCAAGGACGGGCCGAGTGCAGGTGTCACGATGATGACGGCAATCGTCTCGCTATTGACCGGTATTCACGTGCGCCACGACGTTGCGATGACCGGTGAGATAACCTTGCGTGGTCGCGTGCTTCCGGTTGGCGGCGTCAAAGAAAAGGTCCTCGCGGCTCATCGCGCGGGAATCAAGCGCATCATTCTACCGGAACGCAACACCGCCGACCTCGACGAGATTCCGGAGGAAGTCCGGGAGACCCTGGAGTTCGTGCCAGTGTCGAAGATGGACGCAGTGTTGGCGAATGCTTTGCTCGACCCGGATCGCCTCCACTTGGACCTCAGCGATCCGCGCCCCGACATGGGCGAGACCGTTCAGCCGTCTGCGCCCTAAAATGGTTGCCGAGCGCCAGTGATGGAGGGCGGACGCTTTCGCCTCTGGTACCTGATCTTGGTTCCGGCGATTCTCGTCGCTGCCGGCATCCTGGGCTACTACACATTTCGCTCTTCACGCGAGCATACGCAGCTCGGCGAGGAGACGATCGCTCAGTCTTTGCTGACCGTTGCCCAGGAACGGGTGGAGCGAATCGAGCGCTACATCGCGATCGCCGATGGCACGGTGTTTCGCCTAGTCGACCCGAACGATTCGAGCACGATAGACTCCGTTTGGCTGCCTCAAGCCGAAGCGCAGACCCCGAGCGTCCGCTCGGTGCTCCTCATGGACCTCGAGGGAAACGTCATTCAGTGGGCGAGCCGTGAGGACAAGAAAGCGCGGCGAGCGTTTCTCCGGACGTTCCGACAGGAGCTCGCCGAAACCCTCGACCTGGACTCCCCAGAGCCATACGTCCTTCGACACGTCCACCGGCAACTCGACGATGGAGGTTACCTCCTGTCCTACAGGGCGTACGACACGGCCGCTGGCCAGTTGACGTACATAGTCGCCGTTCACGACACGAAGTACCTCGTCGATGAGGTCTTCCCAACGATGTTCGGCTCGGATGAATCGACGCAGATCTACAACATCGTCGACGAAAGCAACCAACTGATCTTTGGGCCCGACCTCTCCGAAGTCGGTGTCTATACGGTCGACCACCGCTTTCCGACGACCCTCGATGGCTGGCGTCTCCAAGTCGCTCCACGTCAGGCTGCACTCTTGCAGGCGCAGGGCCGCTCCCGCATGCGTGGAGAGGTGACGCTGCCTTTGATGTCGTTCGCGATCATCCTGCTCAGCGCGATCTTCTTCATTTACGCGGCCGAGAAAGAGCGCCGCCTCAACCAACTCAAGAGCGAGCTCATGGCCAACGTCTCGCACGAGCTCAAGACGCCTTTGTCTGTCGTTCGTATGTTCGCGGACATGCTTCGCTCCGGCCGCGTACCGAGCGAGCAGCGTCGCGTGGAATACCTGGACATCATCTGTCGCGAGTCCGAGCGACTTACTTCACTGATCGACAACGTGCTCGACTTTTCGGCGCTAGAAGGCGGCAAGGGGCCCTATCGACTGAAGCAGGGCGACCTCGGGGAGGCCGTTGGCCGTGCGCTCGACGCGTTCCGCTACCGGAGCGAGCAAGACGGTGTCGAAATCCAACTGGACAGGGAGGCCGAGCTCCCAGCGGTGTTCATCGACCAGGAAGCCATCGCATTGGCCGTCATCAACCTGCTCGACAATGCAGTGAAGTACGGCGAACAAACCCCGGTCGAGCTCAAGCTCACCGCCAAGCGTCACTCGATCGACGTGGCCGTCCGTGACCATGGACCCGGAATCCCGGCGGACTCGCTGCGTCGTGTCTTCGAGCGCTTCTATCGGGGGCCTCATAGCGGCCCGACACGCGGCTCGGGCATCGGGCTATCGCTGGTCAAGCACATCGCCCAGGCCCACGGCGGCCGCGCATGGGCAAGAAACGCTCCGGGAGGTGGAGCGATCGTCGGCTTCACCATTCCGGTTCCTACGCTCTGAGCCAAGCTCCTTTGCCGCTCGGCCAGACAGCGGCTATCTTCGACGCGATGTCAGAAGACGGACGCGGAATTCTGCTCGTTGAAGATGATCCGGCTCTCGCGCTCGGGCTTTCCGACAGCCTTCGCTTCGAGGGGTATCGAGTCGTACACACGGCGAAGGGTGCACAGGCGATCGAGCTCGCAGCTTCCGAGGACATCGACTGCGTGATTCTCGACCTGATGCTGCCCGACATCAACGGCTACCAGGTTTGCGAAACGATCCGGAAGACCGACCCGATCCTGCCGATCCTCATGCTGACCGCCCGGGGTCAGGAATCGGACAAGATCCGCGGCCTCGAAGCCGGTGCCGACGACTACGTCACCAAGCCTTTCGCGATCGGCGAGCTCGTCGCTCGGATACGGGCGCTCTTCAGGCGTGCCGGGCGGTCGGTCCGACCCTCGCAGGCCGAAATTCGAATCGGCAACAGCAACATCGAAACCGGCGCACAGACGCTGACCCGGGGCTCGGACACGATGCATTTGTCGTTCTACGAAGTGGAGCTCTTGAAGTTCCTCTGGGAGCGCGAGGGCGAACCCGTGTCGCGCGACGAGATTCTCGAGAAGATTTGGGGCCTCGAAGCAGGACCCAACAACCGCACCGTCGACAACTTCATCGTCAAGCTCCGCCGCAAAATCGAGCCGAAACCCGATCGCCCGGTGCACATCCTGACCGTCTACGGCGTGGGTTACAAGCTCGTCTGCTGATCGGATGGGAACCGGGGTCACCACCTTTCTTTGGTACGGGCTCTGCGGCGGCGTGGTGCTTCTGACCGTCATGGTGGGCGTCGGCCTGTTCATGTGGGGAACCCATCGTGAGAAGCGGAAACGCCGCTATGAACCGCCGTCTTGACCTGGTCCAAGCGGGTCGTTACAACCAAGCCGATCGAGAGAAAACGTTGGTGGACGAGGAGAGTCTTTGCCGCGAAAAGAACAACGAGGCGGCCTTGGCCGCCGCCTGGCAATAGGCATCTATGCGAGCGCCCTCGCCTACCTGGTCATCGTAGGCTTCGCTTCCGTCATCGTGCAGGTGTTCTGGCCAGAGAGCGACGATTCTTTCGACCTCGAGTGTGCCGATGGCTTGCAGCTCCTTCGGCATGAGGTCGATGAGCTCCGGCTCGCCTACCTCGCGAGCAACGCGACCGATGAGACTGGGCTCCTGACAGCGCTCAAATCCTGGGATCGGCGGCTGAATGCGCTTGCCATGCGCTGCGACGAAGACGAAGTACACTTGCTCAATCAATACCGATATCGTGTCGAGCTAGGCTTGCAGACCTACATGCGCGAGGACGCCCCTCTTGCCAATCGCGTGAGCGAAGCGCTCGACTCGAATTCGAACCCCCAATCACCCGAAACACCGGAGCCCAGTCCATGACCGAGTCGCCCGATCCCGAAGAGGAAGGCGTCCAAACATTCGCCGACCTCGGCATACACGAGGATGTGCTCGAAGCGCTCTCTGAAATGGGTTGGGACAGCCCGACTCCCGTGCAGCGTGACTCCTACCCACTCGCCATCGCCGGCCACGACGTGATCGTACAATCCCGGACAGGCACGGGGAAGACCGGTGCATTCGGAATCCCGTTAGTCGATCGACTGATCACCGTCGACGGCGACGAACAAGCCCTCGTGCTCGCACCGACGCGGGAGCTCGCGCTCCAAAGTGCACGCGAAATCGCAAAGCTCGGTGCCCGTCGTGGCATCGATGCGGTCGCAGTTTATGGCGGCGCATCGATGGAGCAGCAGATCCGTGCACTCGAAAAAGGCGCGCGCGTCATCAGTGGAACGCCGGGGCGCGTGCTCGATCATCTCAAGCGTGGGACCATCGACGCTTCACGGCTGCGGGTCCTGGTCCTCGACGAGGCCGACGAAATGTTGTCGATGGGCTTTGCCAAAGAGCTCCACGCAATCATCGAAAGGCTGCCGAAGAAACGGCAGACCCTGCTGTTTTCCGCCACCGTCGACCGCGCGATCAAACGGGTCGCCGAAAAGCACATGCACGATCCGCAGTTCCTGGGGCTCTCGGGCGACCACGTGGGTGCTCTCGGAATCGAGCATTTCGTCTATATGGTGAGTGGCGTCGGACGTGTGGCAGATCTGATCACCATCCTCGAGATCGAAGATCCGGAGAGCGCCCTCATCTTCTGCAACACCAAAGCAGAAACCGAAGAAGTCTCGGCAGCGCTCCAGCGCGCGGGCTTCAACGCGGAATGGCTCAACGGCGACAGACCTCAACGGGAGCGTGAGGAGGTGCTTGGACGTGTCCGACGCGAGGAGCTGCGGTTCTTGGTCGCGACTGACGTCGCGGCGCGCGGCCTCGACGTGTCTCACCTCACCCACGTGATCAACTTCTCGCTGCCGTCGAACGTCGAGCAGTACGTACACCGCACTGGTCGGACAGGTCGCGCGGGGCGAACGGGCACCGCAATCACGCTGGTCGGCCCGACCGAGCTCGGGATCCTCTACTATCTCCGGCTGCAGTACCGGATCTTCCCTGTCGAGCGAACCTTGCCTAGCTTGGGCGAGCAACGAACACGGCAGGAAGCCGACCGGATTGCGATGATCGAGGCGGCCTACCCGGATCCGCCGAACGAGCGCGATCTCGCCTTGGTGCGGCGCTTCATGACCCATGCGAAGGCGGAGCAGATGCTCGCAGGGTTGCTCCGGGCGTTCTTTGGCGAAGAGAGCGAAGACGTCGATAAGGTCGCGGCGAGCCGCAGGAGGAGGGGCAAGC
Organism: uncultured delta proteobacterium; assembly: GCA_963699755.1. Classification (GTDB taxonomy): domain Bacteria; phylum Myxococcota_A; class Polyangia; order Polyangiales; family Houyiibacteriaceae; genus SG8-38. Next base: position 342,033 of record CAVOVB010000003.1, on the reverse strand, counting down.
AGCATCCGGACGAGCACAGCGCGGCCAATGGCGGCCCCCGTGAACCGAAGCCGGCCGCCGAGCAAGAGGCGCCCACCGCGACCCTGTGTGTGAACGTAGGTCGGCGTGACCAGCTGAAGGCCTCCGAGCTGGGGCGCATCCTTCGCGACCGGACCGGCCTGAAGCGCAAAGAAATCGGGCGCATTCGGGTCCGGGACAAGCACTCGCTGGTCGATGTCCCCGAGGATCGGGCCCAGGACATCATCGAATCGATGGCCGGCGCGGTGCTTGGCGAACGGACGCTCGAGCTGGAGCTCGCCAAGGACGACTAGGCCTCTACGGCCCCAGGAACCAGGGTCTCTCGACGCCAAATTTGGGACGTCGTCCCTCGGTCGTCTATCTTGTTTTTCGGACATGGCGGAGGGGATTGCGTCGACGAGGCCGGGGGCTCCGGGGTTACACCCCGGCGTCGTGGTTGGGGGAAGGTTCGAGGTCGTCGATCAGATCGACGAAGATCGGCAGGCCGTCGTCTGGTCCGCAACAGACCAGCAGACCAAACGCTCGATTCTGGTTCGCGTGATCAAGCCCGATCTGGTCCCTGCTGCGACGGCACCGGAGTTTCGAGAAGCGTGCCGTGCGGCCTCGAAACTATCGCACCGCAACATCGCGCGTGTCTTGGGTGTTGGCCGCACGCCCAAGGGTGAGCATTTTGTCGCCGGCGAGTGGATCGAAGGCACCCCACTCTCGGTTTTCATTCAGTCGCGCGGCGGCAAGCCGATCTCGCTGCGAGGCGTCTACAACGTCATCGCGCACCTGTGCAGCGCGCTCAGCTACGCACAGGAACGGGGACCTCACGGAACCCTCCGTCCCAGCGTCGTCTGTGTGACACGCGGCGGCCGCGTCAAAGTCCACGACTTCGGCGTCGGCCGAGTGCTCCTCGACGCCGCCGGTCCGAGCGCCTTCAAAGATAGTGACCAGGCCTGCCTTGCGCCCGAAGTGAAGCGGGGAGAACGCGCCACTGCGAGAAGCGACGTCTTCGGCATCGGCGCCATCCTCTACGAGCTCCTGACCACTCGCAGTCCAGGTGCTGACTTCGTGGCACCATCGGAAGTCCGCGATGACATCCCTCCAGAGGTCGATCGTATCCTGCTCGACTGCTTGGCACCCGAACCCGAGGACCGGTTCGACTCCCCAGCATCGGTGCGGAACGCCCTTCTACCTTTCGTGGCGCAAGCCAACTCGGTGCCTCCGCCACCGGACACCGGACTCAGCATCGACATCGACATCATCAATTCGGTCGCGCCGCCGACAGATATCGACATACCCATGATCTCCCTCGCGCCGCAGGCGTCGTTCTCGCCGCCTCCACCTCCCAAGCGGGGTCTCATGAGCCTGATCAATCAGCTCTCTTCGGATTCGAAGCAGCGATGGATGGTCGCACGAGACAACATGGACCACGGTCCGTTCAGTGCGCGCGAGCTCATCGAGCGACTCAACATCGGTGGCTTCGCTGGAGACGACGTCACCTTCAACATCGACACCGGAGAGCGCCGACCGCTCCGAGAATGGCCGCAGTTCCGCGAATTCATTCTGCAACGGGAGCATCAGGACACGGCCGCAGCCGAAGAAGCAGCTCGTGTCCATGCGCAGAAGTCGGAGAAACGCTCCGCGGCGATGAAATGGCTGATCGCCGTGTCCGTCATCGGCCTCGTCGTGATTGCGGTCGGAGGCTTTCTCTTGTCCCGTTCGAGCGATGCTCGCGAAGCGGCCTCGACGGAGCTCGACGACCTGTTCAAGCTCGGAAAGATCACGACAGGTGAAGCCGGCTTGCTCCCGGACCAGCCTGTCCGAACGCGCAAGCGCAGCTCGAGCGGTGGGAGCGCAGTTCCGCTGCAGCGCAGCACCGGATTCTCGAGCTACGACGAAGCAATGAGCCAAGCTGTGGAGATCGGCGATGCATCAGAAGGTGGCGGCGAGGGCCGTCTAACCGGCGGTCAGGTCGCCGCCGTGATGAACCGCAACCTCAATCGCTTCTACAGCAATTGCGTCCTTCCCGAAGTCAAGAGCAGTGGCACCCCGGGCAACGTCAAAGTCGACCTGGCGATTGCGGGCAATGGCTCGGTTCTGGGTGCAACCGTACACGGCGGCAGTGCAGGCTTCCAAGGCTGCATGGGCAACCAGATCAAGAGCGTCCGCTTTCCGACCTTTGGGGCGCCCCGCATGGGTGCGCGCTATTCCTTCCACGTGAACTAGACTTCGCAAACGGGGTGCGGGACGACGCATCGCTCGGCGAATGTCAAGCTCAGGATCGGAGAACGGCTCGCACCATTTTCAAGTGGCGCTTCCAGGCGCCCGGGTTGCTATGGCTTCAACGCCGCTGCGACCTGCGGAATTCGCGAGAAGCTGGTCTTGTCTGCGGCCTTCTCGAGTGCGTCTTCTGGCGTGACCTTGCCCGCCACCACGAGTTTTTCCAGCACCGAGTCGATGCTTTGCATCCCGTAGGTTCCGCCGCTTTGGATGAGGCTTTGGAGCATCGAGGTCTTCGCTTCGCGGATGGCGGCTGCTACGCCCGACGTTCCGATCAGAACCTCCTGAGCTGCGATGCGGCCAGTTCCATCGGCTTTGCGCAGAAGCTGCTGGGCAACGATGCCCGCCAGTGAATCCGCGAGCATGCCTCGGATTTGAGGCTGTTGGCTCGCAGGAAACGCGTTGACGAAGCGATCGATCGTTGCCGGCGCCGAGTTCGTGTGTACCGTGGCGAAGATCAAGATGCCAAAGCTTGCGAGCTGAAGCGCCATTTGCATCGTCTCGCGGCCTCGGAGCTCGCCCACCAGGATCACGTCGGCATTCTCTCGCCCGGCGCTGCGAATCGCATCGGCGAAGCTCGGAGTATGGTCGCCGACCTCACGATGCGTGATCTGGCACCGCTTCGGAGTATGAACGAACTCGATCGGATCCTCGATCGTGAGGATGTGTCCTTCGCGGTTGCGATTGATGTGATCGAGCATGGCTGCAAGCGTCGTGCTCTTGCCGCTGCCGGTTGGTCCGGTCACGAGAACCAGGCCCGAGCGCCTTTCCGAGAGCTCGATGACAGCATGCGGCAGTCCAAGTTGCTCGGCCGTGAGTATCTCGCTTGGAATCGTTCGAAAGACTGCACCGGGCCCGGTCGTTTTGTAGAGGTAGTTGGCGCGAAATCGCGCCTTGTCCTCGTAGCCATACGCGAAATCGAGGTCGCGATAGGCATGGAAGTAGGCTCGCCGGTCCTCGTCGATGATCTCGTCCATGAGCCGCACGATGCCTGTGTGGTCGAGGGGTCGGTCCTCGATGGCCATCAACTCGCCTTTGGCACGGATCATGGCCGGATAGCCGATTGAAAGATGAAGGTCGGACCCTCCCTTTGCGAGCAGAATATCGAAGTAGCGATCGAGAGCCGGCATCGTTTATCCGCCCTTCTTCGAAAACGGGTTGCGCCTATGGCCCTTGGCGCCGCCTTCCGACGACGACTGCTGTGCCGTGGCCTGCTTTGGCGTGTGGCCGATCACTCGCGGATCATCCGCGAACGACTTCGCCGTCTCGAGCGAAATCACACCCGATGACAGGAGCTCGTTCAAGGAGTCCTCGATACGAATCATTCCGAACGCGCGACCTCGCTGGAGCAGGCTCGGAAGCTGATAGAGCTTGTCGTCGCGAATGAGCGTCCACAACGCCATGCCCCCGGTCAGAAGCTCGACCGCGACGACTCTTCCATTCCCATCTTTGCGCGGCACCAATCGCTGGCTCACCACGAACTTGAGCACACCGGCCAAGGTGGCTCGAACCTGCGATTGGTCGTCGGGCGGAAACATGTCGATCAGCCGGTCGATGGTCCTCGCACCCGACGGCGTGCTCATGGTCGCGAACACGAGGTGACCCGTTTCGGCTGCTTCCAGCGCTTTCTCCACCGTTTCGCGGTCGCGAAGCTCGCCGATTCCGATCACATCGGGGTCCTCTCGAAGGGAACCCTTCAAGGCAGAGTGAAAGCTCTTCGTATGGATTCCGACCTCGCGTTGACTGACGATTGCCTTCTTGATCGGATGGATCACCTCGACAGGATCCTCGACCGTGATGATGTGGACGCTTCGTTCGCGGTTGAAGAGGTCGACCAAGGCGGCAAGAGTCGTAGTCTTTCCGGCGCCGTTCGGTCCGGAAACCACAACCAATCCTTGATGGTAGTTGAGCATCTGCCGGAGCTCGTGCGGGAGGCCGAGCGAGTCGAGCGTTGGAGGCTCGGCCATGATGAGGCGGAAGCAGCCCTTGATTCCGGTTCGCTGCCTGTTGACGTTGACGCGCAAACGGCCCACGCCTTCCAACTGGCAGGCGAAATCCGCGTATCCGAGCTCCTCGAGCTGCTTGGCGTTCCGCTCGTTCAGGAGCGGCATGACGAGGGCGCATGCCTGTTCATCCGAGAGGACCGGGCCGGCCGCGGTCAGGTTCCCAGCACAACGGAGTCGCGGAGGCTCGCCCGACATGATGTGCACATCGCTGGCAGCCCGATCACGGGCCTGCTCCAGGAGTGCATGGAGAGCCGCCGGCGCCTTCAACGGAAGGTCCGCTCGCACGAATTGGGCGAGCGGCGAAGCTTCCGCCTGAGGGCGATATGAAATCCGAGGCGACGCCTGCTTCTTCACCGACGCCCACCCCGGTACAGGCGCCGCGACCGCCGCAGGCGCGGCAGCGGCTGCACGATCCTTCGCAGGCATCGGCGGAGGCTCGTACGATCGCACGGCCTGCTTCTGCTCGACTGCGGAGGCCGGGATCGATGCTAGGATTGGCGAGACGGCACCAATCGGTGCCGAGGGCAGCTCGGTATTCCGATCCGGACGGCGCACCCGAAGCAGCAGCATCTCTCCGGAGCGAGCTACCGTCACGATATACTCCACCCCGTCGATCCGAGTCAGTGTCGGCGCGGACGCGCCGTCCTCACTCGGCACCAGACGCTGCAGGGGTGTGTCACTCACCAGCTTGAGGATGTGCCTCGCGCTCATCGGCTCGCTGGTGACCGGCCTGGGCTTGCCCTTCTTCTTGGCAGTGGCCGCCGCGCCGCTTTGGAAGACGATTTCGGTCACGTCACCTCGGTCGAGGTACTGCAGGAAGTCTTGGAGCTGACTCACGATTTCAATAATATCGGTAAAATCCGCTGTATATCAAATCACAATGACCACCCTAGCCCTCGATGGAGCTCTGTTCTCGTGGGGCTGGAAATCTTACGAATATGTTGGTTTGACAGCCCTCGGAACGCGTTGCTAGCGTTTGATGGTTCGAAAATGCCCTCGTAACCCTTGTCCGTACGCAACGGAAAAGTGTAATATAACTAGCATCATGTCCGAGGAACAAGAGTCTTCCGTTCTCTTCAATCTTCGTGAGCTCATGGGCATCCAAGAGGATCGGGTTCGTAGCGAAGAAGAAGAGCGCCTTCAGCGCGAAGCCGAAGAGCGCGAACGCATCGCAGCCGAGGCCCGCGCCCGAGAAGAACAGGAAGCTGCCCGACGGCGCGCCGAGCAAGAGGCACGAGAGGCCGAGGCACGGCGAGCGCGCGAAGCGGAGGAGCAAGCCGCTCGGGAGCGCGAGGCGGCACAGCTGCGTGTGCGTCTCGAGCAAGAAGCCCGGGAGAAAGCCGAGCAACACGCGCGGATGCTCGACCACGAGCGCGAGCTCGCGGCGATCAGCGCACGGCAACGCAAAGGGGTTCACCCAGGACTGCTGGCGGCGGCAGCGATTCTGGTTCTGGGCGTCGGCGCAGGTTCCTACTTCGGTTATTACAAGCCAAAGATGGAACGTCGTGAAGCGGCTGCCTTGGCGGCCAGGATGGATGCGGAGCGCGCCGCGCGGGAAGCGGAGCAGGCTCGCGCCGCAGCAGAGTTAGAGGCGCAGAAGCGCGCAGAAGCAGAAGCTGAACGGGCGCGTCTCGCGGAGCAGGCAAAGCGCGATGCAGAGGCAGCGGCGGCGGCACGCAGAGCGGCAGCTCCGAGCCCCTCGGGTGCCCAACGGCGCGGACGCTCGAAGCCGCGCAAGGCCGACACCGATGATCCCTTGGCGGGGCTGGACAGCCTCTAGCCGGCACCGTAGCGTTGCTGCGGTGATTCATGAATGAGAACGACCCGAGGTCGCGCATCGCGCTTGCACTCGATGTTTCCGACCTCGATGCAGCCAAGTCGCTGATCGAGAAAACGCACGAGCACATCGGCACCTTCAAGGTCGGTCTGGAGCTCTTTACCGCGGTCGGGCCAGCGGCGGTCGATGCCGTGCACGAGGTCGATGCCCAGTGCTTTCTCGACTTGAAGCTACACGACATTCCGGCGACTATGTCGCGCTCGGTCGCCACAGCAGCGTCCATGGAGGTCGCCTATCTCACGGTGCACGCCGCCGCGGGGCTCGAGTCCCTCGAGCAGGCAAACCTCAACGCGGGGTCGACCCGCCTATTGGCCGTTACGGTACTGACCAGCCTCGACGCGACCGCGCTCGAGGCGATCGGATGGACAGGAGGGCTGCGGGATGCCGTGGATAGGCTGGCGCGGCTTGCATGGAGCGCGGGGCTTCGAGGCTTCGTGACGTCGGGCCAGGAGAGCACGAGACTGCGGGCCACGCTCGGTGAGGAGGCGTTCCTCGTGACGCCGGGGATTCGGCCCGCCGGCTTTGACGTCGGGGATCAGAAACGCGTGATGACCCCTGCCAACGCCATTGCAGCAGGCGCCGACCTTCTCGTCGTGGGAAGGCCGATTCGTGATGCGAAAGATCCCGCGGAAGCTGCTGCAGCGATCGCGCGCGAAGTGGGACTGGCACTTTCGCGATGACACGGGTGCTCGCAGGGCGGCGGCCCGTGCTCGAGGGCATGCGCGGAAATGCCAAGGTCCGCCGTATCTACACCGAATCGCGACGCGACTTCCCGGACATTCGCGAAGCCGCAGAGGCCCAGGGCATCCCGGTGACCCATCGCGACCGGGCGGAGCTCGATAGGTTGAGTGATGACGTGCGACACCAGGGTATCGTCGCGATCGCAGACGACTACGAATTTGCCCAGCTCGACGAGATCCTCGCCCATGCCCAGGGAGCCCCTCTACTCGTCGCTCTCGATCAGGTGAGCGATCCGCAGAACTTGGGCGCCATCATTCGAAGCGCCGTAACGCTCGGCCTCGATGGAGTGATCTTCCCCAAACATCGAGCCGCGGGGATCACGTGCGCTGTCGTGCGCGCCTCGGCAGGAGCTACCGAGCACGCTCGAATTGCCCGAGTGACGAATCTGCAGCGCACCTTGCTCTCGCTTTCTGAGGCCGGAGTGGAGATTGTCGGGCTGGACGCGGGCGCCGAGATCGACATCCGCCAGCTCGAGCCCAGCACCGGAGGGCGCGTGCTGGTCGTTGGCTCCGAAGGCAAGGGCCTGCGCCGAATGGTTCGAGAACGCTGTGATATAGTCGCTCACATCCCTCAGAAAGGGCCCATGGACTCGCTGAACGCATCGGTGGCCGCAGCAATCGCCATGTACGAGATGTCGGGGAAGAGAGCCGCTCATGACTGATGACAACCTTGCGCGCGAGCAGAAAGAGGAGACGGTCCGTCGTGTCCTCATTCTGACGGGCGGCGGAGATGCTCCCGGTCTGAATGCAGTTCTTCGCGCCTTCGTGAAGACGGCGACTGGACTTGGCCTTGAGGTGTACGGGTCCGAAGACGGCTTTGCGGGTCTGATCGAAGAGCCGAACCGCGTCGTGAAGCTCATGCGCTCCGATGTTCGAGGCATCCTGCCGAAAGGCGGCAGCATCCTGGGCTGCTCGAATCGGGCGAACCCCTTTGCATATGGGGCAGTCGCTCCGAACGGCAGCCACAAAACGATCGATGTTTCGGAACGCGTGCTGGCCAAGCTCGTCGAGCTCGAGATCGACACCTTGGTGCTGGTGGGCGGCGGTGGAACGATGGATATCGGCATGCGGTTCGCGAAGCTAGGAGTTCAAGTCGTGGGCATTCCCAAAGCGATCAGCAATGATCTCGCGGCGACGGACCTGACGTTCGGTTTGGACAGCGCCGTGAGCACGGCTACCGCCGCTATCGACGTGCTGCATTCCACCGGCGAAGCGCACGACCGCGTCATGATCCTGGACGTGATGGGACACGATGCGGGCTGGATCGCGCTCATGTCGGGCATCGCGGGCGGCGCCGACGTCATCCTCATTCCCGAGATTCCCTATGACGTCGACCGCATAGTCGACAAGATCGCAGAGCGTTCGTCGCCATCTGACAACTTCAGCATCGTGGTGGTCGGAGAAGGCAGCAAACCCCGCGGCGGCACCGTTTCAAGTATCACCGCAGCGCATGAGCACCATTCTCACCGCGCCGATGGACCGGGCTTTCAGCTAGCCCGCCTGCTCGAGGGCCGCATCGACCACGACGTTCGAGTGACGGTGCTCGGGCACTTGCAGCGGGGCGGATCGCCCTCCTCCTTCGATCGTATTCTCGGTACGCGGTTTGGCGTCCGTGCCGCAGAGCTCTGCTATCACGACAACGCAGGCCAACTCGTCGCGCTCCGAGGTCAAGACGTCGTCTCGGTGCCCCTCGAATCCGCTGTGGCGAATTTCAAGCGCGTGCCCCCCGACGGGGAGCTCGTCGCGGTAGCGCGCGCGCTCGGAATTGAGCTAGGCCAGGAGTAACATGCCTCGTACTGCTGCAGCGCTGATCATCGGCAACGAAATCCTGTCTGGCAAGATCGTCGACACCAACACGACGTTTCTCGCGCGCACACTGTTCGAGCTCGGAATTGAGCTGCGACGCGTCGTGATCTGCGCCGACGAGATCGACACGATCGCCAAAGACCTCAGCGCTCTGCGCACCTCCCACGACCTCGTCTTCACCAGCGGCGGTGTCGGCCCCACCCACGATGACGTGACGATCGAAGGCGTAGCAGCTTCGTTTGCCCGGCCGGTGGTTCGTTCCGAGGCGGTCGGGAAAATGATTCGCCAATACTACGGCGACCGCGCCACCGCAGCCCACTTCCGCATGGCGAACATGCCCGAGGGGGCCGAGATGATTCGCAGCTCCGAGGCTCCCTGGCCGACGGTCGTCATCGAGAACGTGTTCGTGCTTCCGGGGGTCCCCGAAATCTTCGAGCTTAAGCTCGTCGACCTCCGGAAACGACTCGACCAGGGCCACGAATTCCACTCGCAGGCAATCTATACCCTCAGCGGCGAAGGCGAAATCGCCAGCGTGCTGGAGCGCATCGCCAAGGACTTCCCCGCCGTGATGGTCGGCAGTTACGTCAAATGGAGAGCCGAAGACTACCGCACCAAGGTAACCTTCGACGGCAACGACCCCGACGCGGTCTCGAAAGCGGCCGACGCGCTCGTCGCAGAGCTAGACCCAAAGCAATTCGTGCGCAGAGAGTAAGTCATCGGGGAAGGCCTCGCGCCGCCGCCTGCCGTTGGGGAACCTGGTCGTTCCTGTCTCCGCGCTCCGATCTCACTGCCACTCTCACTGCCACTTCAGTTTTTGTTTCCCTGGATCGGTGATGATCTTCGCGTCTTCTGGATCGGCGGGTTCCTCTTCGGGCTCTTCACTGGCCCATTCCCCGGCTGCCTCCGCAGGGTAGAGCCTCACCGCTGTCACCGTGTCGACGCGAACCAGCTCGGGCCCAGATTCGGTCTGGGTACTAATGCGCATCTGGGAGGTCGACTCAGCCTCGGAAAACGGCGTGAAGTAGCCCAGGCGAACCGTGGCTGACCCAAGGATCGATGCTTGGTAGGCCTCGAGTCGGCTGTTGCCGATCGACTGGGGTTGAGCGGTTTGGCGCGCCGTGATCTGCAACTGGAGCTGATCGTCGTCCATCTTGTCGATGCGGTAGGTCACGACCTGGTCCACCCAGATGCCGGAGAACTGAAGACGGCGCTCGACCTCCCATTGCGCCCGCGCCCCGAGGGGCTCGTCGGGAAACGGTACGGTGAGGAGCGCGCTCCGAATGTTGCCAAGCATGGTGCGAAGCGTCGGTGGCACGTCCTCCATGCCACGGAACTCCCCTCGGCGGACTCGTCCTTGCACGTCCATTTCGCTCCAACCCTGGACTTGCAAGAGAGGCACCAGCATCTGTTCCATCTGCTCGCGCTGAGCGGGACTCATCTTCTCGGCCATCTTCGAGATTCGGACCTGGGTGATCTGAACGGGATGGCGGATGAACCCCTGAGGCGTCGGTTGGGCGGGGCCCATCTTCACCTCGAGTTGCACCGGCGCAATGGCGCTTTCGGCGCCCTGACTGGCAGCTTGCATCGACCGCCCGCGCGCGAGCTCGAGAAAAAGCGTCTCGGTCTGCCCGGGCGCAACCCTATAGCGAAGCGGAACCCGCGGGGTCATCCCGGCATCGACGACCCGAATTTCAGGCAAGACCCGCAACGGGGGACCAGGGTCAGCCGCCTGCACCGTCTGAGGCTGGAATTTCGTTCGGCAAGCACTCGTCGCCAGCAACAAACCGGCGAGCATCACGATACGAAACATGAAATCTACCTTTCCTTCTTCGAAACCAGTCTGAGGACAGCGCGTCGCGCGGACAGCAAAGGCTCGGTTTTTTGGGGGGACACCAGCGCAATGTCGGCTGCCGAGCTCGTCTCGAGCGACGCCTCGAGCGCCAGCGGCAGGCCGAGGTCGGCAAGTGCGAAGCCCCGCGCATGCATCTCATAGCTGCGAACGTGCATCTCGAGCTCGGGGTTGAGGTCGGCAACCTGAGGAGCGGCTGTCTGCTGCGCCGTAACCTTCACCCTGAATCGATCGCCGACCCGATCGGTCAGCTCGTACCGCGTCACCTGATTCACCCGCGCGCTCCAAATCCGAAGGGGCCTCCGGACTTCCCAGACGGCGCCAATGCCTACGGGCTCCAAGGGCAATGGGATGGTGGCGATTGCCGAGCGCACGTTTCCGATGGTGATCGCCACGCGCGGATGGATTCGTTGCTGGCCTTGAGCCCAGGGAACGTCAGCATCGACGACGATGCCTTGCGCGTTGATATCGAAGCGGCCGCGCATGCCGCCGAGCGCTTCGACGCCCTGCTCGACCTCTTGGGTTTGGAGGTCGGTGACGCCTTCTGGAATGACAGGCTTCGCGCTGCTGATGCGCAAGATGTATCGGAACCCGTTCGGAATGACGACGGCGGGACCCGCGTGCAGCAGCAGCGTGAAGCCGGGAAGGACACCGAAGGCGTCCTCGGAATCCTCGGTTTCTTCGGCTGCAGCCTCGACATCGCGGATGTCGAGCAAGCTGTCGACGACAGTGCCAGGCGGAATCGCATAGCGCAACGGCTCGAGCGGCGCTTGCCCGGGATCGACTAGCCTGACCGAGATTTCAGGCGGAGGCGGCGTGGTCTTGCTCTTCTTGCAGCCCACGATGGCAAGCGCGGCGAGAAGGCAGGCGCCCAAGATGATGTTCTTCATGTGTCGGCGAAGTCCCCTATGGTCCGCTGTCTTCTAGAGAGGAATCGACCCTGGGGCAAGCATGGATTGGCAAGGTGGCTCAATACCAGCCGCCGATGCCAAGGGAAAACGACCGGTACTTCCTCGCGATGTCGAAGGCAGCGCTGATCTGCCAGCGGTAGTCCTCGGGCCAGAGCCCAAACACGCTCCATTTGAAAAGGCTGATGTCGCAGCCCAGCGTCCCGTGGACACGCGGGGTCGACTCGGCAAAGCGGCTGGGCTCCATGTACGCACCGGCGCGGATCTTCATTCGCGTGGGCGCAACCTCGGTTTCGAAACCGATCCGCGGCGAGACCGTGATCTTCTCCCCAGACCGTTGGACCGTCTGAAAAACAAACGATTCGACCCCAACGCCGTTGTCCACTCGTCCGTTGAGCCAGAGGTCGGCGGTGAGCAGATAGTAGCGGCGGGGCCAGCCCCAGCGGTATTGCTTGCGGAGCATGTCCCAGGCCAGCTTCTTCACCTCTTTTCGCGACTGTTTGATCTTGGCGTACTTCCTCGCATACTTCTGCTCGACCGCTTGAACGCAGAGCTCGACGTCGGGCCCACCGCGCGCTCGCACGGCCCGGATCTCTTGTTGTTCGCGTTCCTGGGCTGCCTGCTTCCGCCGCTTGAGGCGGTCGAGCTCGTCGGCCGCGAGCGCTTCTGCGCTCACCCAGGGTGGATTCGTCGGTCGGAGCCCGAACTGATACGAAAAGCCAAGGCTACCCGTCGTTGGGAGCTTCGTGGACCGAGGGATGTAGAAGTCACCGACGAGGATGTCCCCGTCCGGATTCGGCGGGACGTTTGCCCTTGTCTGGACACCTGTGGAAATCCGCGGGAAGAGCGATGCGCCGAGGCTCCAGCGCTTGTTGTGCGGCCTGAACATCACGCCAACCTCGGCACCGAGCCCCAGGCTCTGATACAGATCGCCGTCGCTCACCGCGCGGTTCGACTGGAACGCGCGCTGTCGCAGGATACGCAAACCTGCGCCGATGATGAGCTGCCCATCGAAAAATCCGTATCCCGCCTGGATGTGAAACGTCGTGAAGCGCAGCCGCAGGGTCTCTGAATCCCCGGTCACCGGGTTGATCACGCCCTCGACTTTGACGAACTGGGAATCGATCGTGAGGCCGATGCCGAGATTCCACATCTGGAAATACGCGCCTGGAATCAGGAAGAAGGTGCTTTCCGAGACGGCATTGCTGTCTCCCGCGACTTGCCCGCTGTTGTAGAAGTCACCGGACTGGAATGGATAGGTCAAGCCGAACGCCAGCCAGTAGTCGTACCAATCCGGCCATTGGGGCCCCCGGTAAGCGACCGCAGCCGGGTTCTGCAGGCCGCCCTCGACGCCTTGGGCCAAGGATGTGGCTGCGCCTGAGAGCCCGACCACGCGCGATGTGCTGATCACCACGCCTCGCGTAAGGTCGACCGAGTAGTTCGAAGTGTTGATCGGGCTACCGTCGGGGCCGAGCTGGCCCTCAGTGCTTGCGGAAAGCCAGACACTGCCCACCACGGTGAGCAAGAACAGTGTGGGTTTGGTGGGTTGCATGGCTCTCACCGCCGTGCACCCCAGCCTCGAAGTGGCCGCGACTCGGCTCACTATCGAATTGCGCCGACGCCCAACTGCGTCGCGTCCTGGAGGGCGCCCTGGTCCTCCTCGTCCAGGTTCCCCGGTTTCGTCGCCTTCAGCCTTTCGACCTCGGCGTCGGCTTCTTTGGCGCGTTGCTCTGCTTCATCGCGCTCTTTTCGCGCTTCGATCGCCCGTTCTTGGGCGGCCTTGATCTCCGGGTCCGTCTCGGCTTCCATCGCCGCGAGTCGGGCCTCTCGCTCTGCCTCGTTCTGTGCCTCGATCTCTTGCTGGGTCTTCTTTTCCTTGAACTTGGTTTTGACCACGTCCGCGGCCTGACCGATGTCGCCCCCGACGGAGATGATGAGGATGCGCTCCTTGACCGGGACGCGGAGGAAATTGGTGTCGTTCAGGAAGGCCTCACCGCGGAAGTCGAGGCCATTGCCCGTTCCTTTGCCAAAGAGCACCGACACACCCGCCGAGAGCCCTTTGCCGTTCTTCGCGCCACCGACCGAGGCGCTGAAGCCGTAACGATCGATCTGGGCGGGACGAATGAAGCTCCCAGCGCCCGAGGCGTCGGGTGCGCTGCTGTTATCGGTGAGGAAGCCGAATCGGGTGAACAAGAACTTGGTGATCTGAATCTCCGAGCCCAGCGAGACATTCCAGGTGAAGTCTCGCTTGGTCGAGTCTGCCAGCAGGGCGCCCGAGGTGTTGGCTCGACCCTCGAGCTGCGGGATTCCCGGCGCGATCGTACCATCGGCGACCCGACCGACGAACTGGACGTCCGCCGCGACGGCCACCTTGCTGGAAATCACATACGATAGGCCCAACCGCAGCTCCCAGGGAATCGGCGAGCGAGCGCCGCGCTGAATGTTGGCAAAAACCGAGTCGGAGAGACCCGGGTTGATCGGAGAGTTGCTCGACACCACGTCGGTCAGCTCGAACCTCAGGTTGGACTTGCCCCCTACGTTCAGGCCGGGAGGTTGAAACATGACACCGATGCGCCATCGCTTTCCGATCAGGTTCAAAAGCCCGAGCCGGAGGGTCAGGTCCCAGGAGTTCATCCTGAACACCGTGTTGCGGCTGATTTGCGTCGCATCGAACACGCAGAACGGGATCGTAGGGCTCGTCGGGCAGGGGCTCCCTTTGCTGGGATCTTGGGTGCCTCCAGTTGTCAGCGAGATGGTCTCCACGTGCTGGATCACGCGGTTCCGGGCGAGCAGCGTGATGCCCCAGGAGAAATGTCGCGTGGGCCGATGACCGACGGCCGCCGCGAAGTAGCTGGCGCGATCGTCTTGGTAGAACTGAAGGCTGCTCGTGCGCAAGAACTCGTCTTGAAAGTTGACGTCACCGCCGAAGGAAACATTGTAGAGAACAAACGCTGAAATCGCGATTTGCACAGGCTTCCGATCGTCGAGCTCTTTCTTCGGTTTCCCCAGGGCAAAGCTTGCGACGGCGAATCCTGGAAGGCTCGGGTTCGATTTGAGGTTGAAATCCTCAACTTGGTCTTCGCCCCCGGGGCCGTCGGGGCCGTCCGAGACGAGCGCACCCGAGTACGTGAGCGTTCGGCGCTGAATCAAAGACAGGCTGCCCTGCAAGAGCTTGGGCTCGAGGAGCGGAAGGCCGGCAGGGTTGAACCAGATCGCGGCTCCGTCGGCGGCAAACGCCGTGAAGGCGGCAGCCATGCCGCGCGAGCGTTCGCCGAGCTGCAGGGTTTGGTAGTGGGTGCTGTCCGCCTGTGCCTCGCCGGAGCTCGGACACAACAGGGGCGCAGAAAACGCGGCGAGTATCAGCAGCAGACAGATCGTAGTGAAAACCCCTCGATGCATGACGCGCAATGTATCCGAAAGCGCCGATGTTGTCGGCAGCAAATGAGAAAAAGGGTCACCTTGGGACGAGCCGACATCGTCGATTGACCTGCGTTCGGCCCGCTTCTAAAACCTCGAGCGATCACCGTGCTAGTCGGACCAAGAACCCCAAGGAAGAGACAAATGAAGCTGCCCCTGGTCGAGTTGTTCACTCTCTGCCTCTGCTCAGCTCCAGCGATTTTGCTTTCAGCCTGCGGATCGAGCGGGGGGCCCCCTCCTTACGCCACATCGACAGCGATCAGGGCCGAGCCATCACAAGTTCTCTGGGGCGATACGCACCTGCACACGAGCTACTCGCCGGACGCGTACTTCTTCGGAAACACCACAGCGGATCCGGACACCGCGTACCGCTACGCCAAAGGCCTGCCGGTCATCCATCCCTATCACCGCGGGAAGATCCAAATCGGGACGCCGCTCGACTTCCTGGTGGTGGCCGATCACGCGGAGATGATGGGGGTGCCGTTGCGACTGTTCCAGGGCGACCCGTTGCTCACCAAGACCGCGAGCGGAAAGCGCTTCATCAAGATGATGGAGGCTGGGAAAGGCCAGGACGTGTTCCTCGAGTTCGTGGGCGCCATCAACGCCGGCAAGCCCTACGACGACCTCAATGGCGAAGAGACCCGTCGCGCGGTCTGGAGTGAGATGGTCAAAATCACAGAGCGTCACAATGACCCAGGCAGATTCACCTCGTTCATCGGCTGGGAGTGGACCTCGACGCCGGGCGGCAAGAACCTCCACCGTGTCGTCTTCATGCCTGAGGGCGGCGAGGTAGCATCGAAGTTCATCCCGTACAGCTCCTTCGACAGCGACAAGCCCGAAGACCTTTGGGACTGGCTCGAGGAAACCTCTGCGCGCACGGGCGCGTCGTTCACGGCCATTCCACACAACGCCAACATCAGCGGTGGCCTGATGTTCAACGACGTCGACAGCGAGGGCCGCCCGATCACCGCTGAGTATGCGCGCACGCGGATGAAATGGGAGCAGGTCGTCGAGGTCACACAGATCAAGGGCGACTCCGAGACCGATCCCATTCTCTCCCCGAACGACGAGTTCGCCGCCTTCGAGCCATTCAGCCATGCGATCGACGCGGAGACCCTGGGCGAAGGCGTCAAGGCCAGCGTCGAGGCCGGCGATTTCGCGCGCTCAGGCTTGCTTCGCGGCCTGCAGGTCGAAGCCAAGGTCGGAGTCAACCCATACAAGTTCGGCATGATCGGTTCGACCGACGCGCATACGGGCATGTCTTCATCTGAAGAGGATAACTTTCACGGCAAGACTGCCTTCGACTCGACTCCGGCGAACACCTTTGCGGCGTTTCTGGGCATCGAGGGATTCGGGGCCGACATGTCGGCCGCGGGGATCGCCGGTGTCTGGGCCGAAGCCAACGAGCGGGCTGCGCTTTTCGCGGCCTTTCGGCGCAAGGAGGTGTACGCGACTACCGGTCCGCGCATTCGTGTTCGACTCTTCGGCGGATGGGGCTTCGACGACAAAGACGCGGGCAAAAAGGACCTCGCCCAAATTGGCTATGCGAACGGTGTCCCGATGGGCGGCGACCTGACCCAGGCCCCCGAAGGTAAAGCACCGCGCTTCTTGGTCTACGCGATCAAAGACCCAGTCGGCGCCAACCTGGACCGCGTTCAAATGGTCAAGGGCTGGCTTGACGAAAACGATGAGCCTCAGGAGATGGTCTACGACATCGTCTGGTCGGACGGACGGGTCATCGGCAGCGACGGCTCGCTGCGGCCGGTCGGCAACACGGTCGACCTCGAAACCGGCGCGTACCGCAACTCGATCGGTGACGCGCAGCTTTCGGTCGTGTGGCAAGACCCCGACTTCGATCCCGACGCCCGAGCCTTCTACTATCTTCGCGTCCTCCAGATCCCGACGCCGCGCCACACCCTCTACGACGCCATCGCACTCAACATGGACCCCGCTGAAACGGGCCACCCCTCGACCATCCAAGAGCGAGCGTACTCCTCGCCCATTTGGTATACCCCGTAGAAGAGGGGACAGGCCCCTTTTCCAAAGGGCTAACCCGTTTTGAACAAGTTTCTAAGAGAGCCGCTTTTGCATTTCCTCGCAGCGGGTCTCGGGCTGTTCGTCTTGTTCGGTCTCGTGAATCGCGGCGACCAGGATTTCGACCCGAACGTGATCACGGTGGACCAGGAGGCGCTCCTCACGTTCATTCAGTATCGAACCAAGGCCTTCAATCCGGACCTCGCCCGGAAGAAGCTCAACGCCCTGTCGGACGAAGAGCTTCAGCGCCTAATCGACGACTACGTTCGAGAAGAAGTTCTCCATCGGGAGGCGATTGCGCTCGGCCTCGACGACGACGACTACATCATCCGCCGCCGACTGGTGCAAAAGCTCGAGTTCATCACCGAGGGCTTCGCCGAGGCCGGGGCCGACGTCGGTGAAGCCGCCCTGCTGCGCTACTTCGACGCCAACAAGGCCGACTACTACGTGGAGCCCTACGTCACCTTCACGCATGTCTTTTTCCAGACCGAAGATCGGCCGCGGGAGCAGGCCCGGGCGTTGGCCGAAAAAGAGCTTCAGAGGCTGAACCGGAACAGCGTCCCCTTTTCCGACGCGCCGCAACACGGAGACCGCTTTCTCTATCATGTGAACTACGTCGAGCGGACATCGGACTACGTCGGCAGCCACTTCGGCCCGCCGATGACCAGGGCGCTTTTCGCGCTCGAGCCCAATGAGTTCGTTTGGCGGGGCCCATTCGACTCAGCCTACGGCCTGCACCTCGTCCTCCTGACGACAAACGAGCCAGGACGCGAGCCGGAGCTCGCTGAGCTCGAAGCGCGCGTCCGCGAGGATGCACGCAGGGCGCGGGTTCGAGAAGAAACCGAAGCGGCCATCGCCGACGTCGTCGAGGCCTACGATGTCCGAGTCGTCTACGAACGCGATCCCTCGCCGCGGATCCAAGAAGGAACCGGCGGCCGATGACCCGCGCGGCGACCTTGTTGACACTGGCGCTCGCTGCGACCGCCACAGTCACTAGCGCGGCGCATGCACACGAAAGCCGCCCGCTCTACATCGAGGTCACCGAAAAGGCGCCGCTGCTGTTCTCGGTCCGATGGAAGATCCCGCCTTCGGTCGACGTGCGCAACGCGCCGGAGATTCGGATGGCTGAAGGATGTGTCGCGGCAACCGGCGAAGCAGCCGTAGCCGCGAATCGCGGAAGCGTTCGTCGACGAACCTATCGATGCAACGTCGATCCAGCGGGCACCGCTCTGCAAATCCGCTACCCGGCATTCAACCCTTCAGTCTCCGCGCTGCTTCGCGTTTCTCGACGGTCGGGCCAAACGCACTCGCTCTTGGCTTCCCCGGAGGAAACCGAGCTCATCATCCCTGAGGTCGAGAGCTTTGGCGCGGTGGCGCGCGACTACCTCACGCTGGGCGTGAAGCACATTCTCGAAGGCTACGACCATCTCTTGTTTCTGGTGTGCTTGATGCTCATCGCTGGCACCGGCCGCCGGATCTTGATCACGATCACTGGCTTCACGATCGCGCATTCGATCACGCTCGCGCTCAGCGCCCTCGGCCTGGTCCGCGTTCCCATTCCCCCCGTCGAGGCGGCCATCGCGCTGAGCATCGTCTTCCTCGCGGTCGAAATCGTGCGGGGCGACAAGAATAGCCTAACCTACCGCTACCCGATTGCAGTCGCCGCCTCATTTGGCCTGCTTCACGGCTTCGGCTTTGCCGCGGTCCTAGGCGAAACAGGTCTTCCCCAGACCGAAATCCCGGCTGCCTTACTCTTTTTCAACCTCGGCGTGGAGCTCGGACAGATCCTCTTCGTGCTCGCCGTCCTCATGGTGTACCAGCTCGCGCGCCTCGCCGCCCGGGCACTTGCCAACTACGACCTATCGATCGAGGCGCTCCGCCGATTTGAGACGCCGGCGGCCTACGCGGTTGGCATTCTCGGCTCCTACTGGATGATCCAGCGGGTCGCGACGTTCTACTAGCTCTGGCCGTTTGGGCTCGAGGCATTGAGCTCCAGCGGGTCGCCCGCTTCGTTTGTGATCCGAGTCGTCGACGTGGGAGGCACCAGCTCGATGCCCGCCTCTGCAAATCGGCGGACAATCTCTAGGTTGATGCGCTCGGCGAGCTCGCAGAACGCCCAGTAGTCCGCCGGCTCGTACCAGTAGAAGATGACGATGCTCAAGGAGTCGGGGTTGAACTCGTCGAAATACACGCGGGGCGGCCGGTCCGCGGACATGCCCTCGTGGCCCTCCACGATTTCCCGGACGATGGCGAGCGCCTCTCGAACCTGCGCCTCGGAGGAACCCACGGCCATCCGGAGCCTGGTCTTGCGGCGGATGCTCTGCCGTCGATCGACGTTCTCGATTTCCATCGCGGCCATCTTCTCGTTGGGTATGGACGTCACATTCCCGTCGAGCTGGCGTATTCCAGTAGACCGGAGCCCGATCCGCTCGACGACGCCATCGTAGCCGCCCGCAATGATGCGCTCGCCGACCCTGTACGGCCGATCGATGAAGATCGTCAGGCTACCGAGGACACTCTTGAGGGTGTCTTGGGCTGCAAGCGCGACCGCAAGGCCGCCGATGCTAACGCTCGCGATCAGTCCCATCAGCGGGATTCCGACCGCCGTGGCGCCTTGAAATACCAGGACCACCACGACGGCGATCGCGATCAGCCGAGCGGTCAGGCGAATGAGGCTTGCGTCTAGGCCCTCCGTTTGGATCCGTGGGGCACTCACGACCCTTTCGCCGACGGCGAGAATCAGGATCCAGAGCGCCCAGGCCAGCGAGAGGTAGGCGACCGCCGTGGTGCTGAGCTTCACCCACCTCGCAACATCGCCGCTCAGCAATATTTCCTCGGCGAGCCAAGGAAACAGGAACGCCGCGACCATGAAGAGCAGCACCGGAACCGTGAGTCTCGTCAGGTAGCGCCATCCTGACGGTGAACGGCCGCGGCGGCGCGTGAATCGAAAAACTACAGCGACCAGAAGCAGCGCCGCAAGGAGCGATCCGAGAAGCGTGACCCACTTCCAAATCGCTTGCCCCCAGGCAACCGTCCGCATCGGCTCAGGCAAGGCGTCGACCCATGTGATCGGAATGTTCCATCCACCGTACACCTCGCGAAAAGAGCCGACGTTCTCGATGGGGGGCGGCTGGCGGTAGGGCAGATGACGAGTGCGCTCGTAGAATTCCCGGGCGCGATCGGCCGTTCCTGGATCAAAAAGAAACTCGCCGGCGCGCGGTCCCTTCGCAATGCGATGAATCCTGATCTCCGTGTGAGGCACGGTCCAGCTCTCGAAGTCGGCACGGTTCTCCACGTCGTCGTTGCCCGGAACCTCTTCGAGCGGCGGAAGCTCGATCCGCGTCAGCACCTCGTAGAGGTAGACACTCACATCGTCGCCGGTTGCAGAGCGAGCCTCGGGCGCGACCTCACTGAGGTCGAGCGTTCCTTTGCGGCGCGCGTCGAGCGCGAGGACCTCCTGAAGCCCTTCTTTGGTGCGCTGTCCCTCACCTTCGTCGCGAACCAAAGCCCACATGGACTCCGAGGCATCGAGAAAGGTGCGGAGGGTCTCGCGGGGGCTCGAGGTCACCGCAGGCTCGAGCGGATGCTCCACGGGCTGCGCCTCTGCCGAACGGTGCGCCCCTGACCCGAGCATGACGAGGACAAGCCCGGCCACGACCGTCGGCATCGAACATCCCTTCGGCTTCCGCATGCTGCGATTGGTACCTCAAAAGCCCGGTTTCGTCACTCCGATGGCGAAGCGTCGTCGGTCGGGCGCGAGCTATACAGCCCCACCAGCCGCGCAATCATGACGGCGAGATAGAGCGTCCCGAACATGCCTTCGATTGAAGACAAGGAGCGCGCGAGCCCCGAAATCGGCGTGATGTCGCCGTAGCCCATCGTCGTGATCGACACGACGCTGAAGTAGAGCAACGCGCTCTCGAGCTCCGCCTGGTTGCCGCCGGCCGGAAGTCCTGTGAAGGAACCGGGTTGGATCAGCTCGACCATCAGGTACAGCGACTCGAACGCCACCGCAACGAGCACGTAGGCCACGATCGCCCCCAAGATCGCGTTGGTCCCCACCTGCCTCATGCGAAACAGAGCGGCCAGGATCAAAGCCACGGCATAGCCGAGCCAGAAAATCAAGAGGGCAATCGACGCCACGGAGAATCCGCCGTGGTCGAGGACCATATCGGTCCAGCGCGTGGCGAGCGTGGCGCCCGTCAGCACGAAGAACGGCAGTCGATGTCGGCTCTGCCAGGCCGCGGAGTAGGCGCCGGTGATCAGGACGAGGTCGAAGAGGATCTCCACCCCGTAGCCAGCCCGCTCGGTGGGCAAGAGCGGTGCGACGACCAAGAGAGCCAGCAACACCAGCAGCAGCACCCCATAGTGCGGGGCTGCTTGAGCCGAAGGCATTAGCGAATGGCGCATGAGCTCACCTCGAGATTCGGCATAGTGGGAGCGAAAAGACGTACCACGGCTCCGTGCCACATCAACGGAGGGAAAGCGGCGCTAGGTCGGATCAGGGAGGTCGCCCGCAGGTGCCTCGGGCTCGACCGGTGCGGACGGGTCGTTCGTCATCTTGCCACGCTTCTCGGCCTTCACCGCCTTCTTGTCTCCCCGTTTCCCTCTCCCTTTGTCGATCGGGGGCGGCACCTGGTAGTCCGCGGCCAGCGGCGTCACGATGCCGTCGATGATCCAGGTGTCGGAATCTGGGTAGTAGACGTAGACTGCCTTTTGCTCGCAGCCGCGCACCGCGATTTGCGAGGCCATCTTGCGAGCGCCCTCGGTATCGACGACGTTGAGCTTGAGGTCCTCCCTAGGGCACGCGAGGTCGAACGACGCACGGCGTGCCACCGTCGTGTTCGCCTTCTTGTTGTGCTTGCAGGCGGTGCCGGCAGTTACCAGGAGCACGGCAATGGCGAGACGTGTCAACACGCCTTGCGTTATGCAACGGTCAACATAAGTGCGCCAGAGCTTTTTTGGGGGGTGAGTCCTACGGAGATTCGTCGTGTTCATGATTGGCTTTCCTCCGTTCGCATACGGGAAAAGGGAGAAGCGCATTGACATGCTGCTCCTGTGGCGCGAGTCTCGTCACACTGGCCCAAAGATCAAGGCCCAACTTGAGTGTGGAGATGAGCGAAGACCCGAGCGTAGCCGCCGGGCGCACGCAGCTGCGTCGGCTCGAGACCGTTCTCGATGTCGCGTATGCGGTGCTCTTCGTGGACTTCATCATGTTCCTCCCCCACACCGAGGACATGGCCTGGCAAGCGCTCCCCTACGGATTGCTGTCGCTGCTGATCGAAAATTCCACTGACTTGCTACGATTGATCATCGCGGTCGGTTTGACCCTGATCTCCTGGAACCTGACGCACAAGCTGCTGGGGCCTCTGGAGAGAACCAACCCAAGACACACGCTGCTGTGTCTTTTGCAATTGATTTTCGTTTGTCTGTTCCTGTTTTTCGCGATCGCAGACCCGAAGCTCGAGAGCCTTTCCTCACCGGTTGGGCAATCCCTTTCGCTTGCCCTTTCGGGCTTCATCGGCGTCGCAGGCTGGTCCTACGCGCGCAAGAACGGCCTCACGCGCGCTGATCTGAACGACAGCGAAAAAGACGAGGTGCTCCGGAGCGCGATCATCGAACCGGTCACCGCCTTTTTGAATACCGGCTTCGCCTTCATCGGGCCCGGCGCCTGGACCGCAGGCTGGTTCGTGATTCCGATGGTCTTGGTTAGCGCCCGAAAGTTGGTGGAGCAGAGGCGACAACGCGCTAAGGTGACCGCATCATGAGTCGGCTTCATACGTGCGCCGTGCTCGCCCTCGCAGTCGCCCTCGGCTCATGCGGCCAGGGAATTGACGCCCCTCCGGCCCCTGATCTTCAGCCGGTGCTCCAAGCCTATGCCAACCCCACCGCGATCGTTGGGCGCGAGATCATGGGTGCGGTGGCCGACGAAATCGAGGCGACTGCCGCGGAGATCCAAAACTCGGAGATTTTCAAAGAGATTTTGGAGCTCATCGCCCAAGTTCAAGAAGAGCTCGACTCCGTCACCGTCACGACTTGCAGTGGTGGGGCCAACAGTGGGAGCGCCTGCACGAGCAACGCGGAGTGCCCCGATGGCACCTGCGTTGGCAACGTCGTTTTCGATGCCATCTGCAGTGGTGGAGCCAATGACGGCAAGGGCTGCAGCACGAACTCGGATTGTCCGGATGGTAGGTGCAGTGGTGGGGTGACGTTCCCAAGTCCCACCGGGGCGATTCGGGTCAACTACATCTGCCCTGGCTTGGACCCGAGGCAATTCGAGGACGGCTATGATGCCGAGCCTGACGCCGCCAACGGCTCGATCGATCTGTGGATGACACTGGACAGCGGAGGGATCGGCCGGGTGGTATGGGGCACGGCGGCCAACTGCCTTTACCTCGTGCCCATCGAGGGCAGCGATTGCGAAACCTCTGGATGTTACGAATCTTCGTACGACGGAGGCGTTGCACTCGACTTGGGCGATGACGTTCCGCCGGGCCAGGATATCGACCAGTTGCCTGTCACGTTTGTCATGGAGGGAACCATCGGCTTTGACGGTGATGAGTTCCGCATTAGCCAGAGCTTTCGGGTTGTCCTAGCCGACGAGTCGGGGCTCGTGATCTTGGTGGACGTCGGGGATCCGGCGTTGTCGGAGACATTCAACTACATAATCGAGGAAACCAGTGAGAGCATCCGAGATGCGACCGGCGTGTTCGGATGCAGCCTAGAGGAGAGTCGATGTTTCGACGAATCAGGAACACTCTTCTCCTGGTAACGCTCCTCGTGGGTGTGACTTGGGCGGGAATGGGGCTCCGTCCCAGCGCGGCGCGCGCTTATCACACGTACGAAGAGCGACTGCTCAACACGACAGCCTATAGCCTCCATCGGCGGCGAGTCCGCCTCGGCTTGATGCAGCTGAGCTACGGCATCCTCGACCAGCTCCAAGTCACCACCTACACGATGCCTTGGCTTCTCGGGGCGATCTTCCAGACCGTCGCCCCCAACATCGAGCTCAAGTCGACCTTCTACGACCGCAGACGCCTGGCGATGAGCGTGGCGGCCGGTTTCCTCACAGGTGCCATCGAGGCGGCCGACAACACCAAAGTGCGGTATTTTCTTCTGCCGATCTCCCTGGCGGCGTCGACGCGGATCAATTCCGACGTGAGTCTGCACTTCGGCGCCCTCTACACCGCCGTCAACGGAGAGGCAGATTCCAAGCCGGGAGGAGATTCCATCGAAGGCGCACTCGTGGTGGATTTCCTTCAGCTCTGGGGGATGGCCGAATGGCGGCTCTCTCGGGTGGTCGCCTTCACGTTCACCGTGAGATGGGTGCCCCATGTCAGCAACCTCGCGATCAACGGGACGCTCGACGCCAACAACCCGACCATCGGCCTCCAGCTCGAGGCGGATCTGAGCGAATTGAAGAACGCATTCGCCGTCATCCCCGGCTTCGTGTTCTCGTGGGACCGCGCCAACATCCGGCTTGGGGTCGGCTACAGCAGTTTCTTCGTCGAGGGTTTCTACCTCGTCGTGCCCGGGGACGTGCTCGGCAACATATCCCCAGAGTTCGACGTTTTCGTCCGCTTCTAGGGGCCGCCCGAGGGCTGTGCTAGCCTCCGCGCCATGAAACGAACGGTCTCCGCATGGCTGATGATTCTCGCATTGAGCGCATGCGCCTCGTCTAAATCCTCTACGAACGACGGCTCGACGATCGGCAAGGGCGTCGACTTGGAAACCATGCGGCCCCCCGAGGCTGCTCAGGTCGTTCAGGAGTTCCAGAAAGCCTACGGCATCCCGCCGATTCCGCCTCCGGACACGCCGGTGACCTCGATGGCGCAGGTGCTGGAGATCATCCGGGGCGACCGTCTGCCTGAGTACGAGGCAGCGAGGCGCTTCGCCGCAGGACGGCAGGGAGCCGAAGCGTTGACCGTTCGCGGCTATCTCGAGCTCTCTTACGCCGGCGCGCTCATGACGGCTGCATGGATTCTCGACCATCAACGCCGCCGGGACCTGACCGAGTTGCGCCAGCTGAGCCTGAGCCGTCCGCTCGAACAGGGTGAGACCGGCGCGCAGGACGAGGCGCGCGCGGCAAAGCTGAAAACCAAGACCGCAGACCTACAGAAAGTGGTTCGTGCCTTGCGTGTCCTCGCTGAAGAGCCGCTCGTTGCGGGGGCGGACTTGATCAAGCAAGCGATTAGCCAAGATCCGAAGGCGCAGCTGGCTTATTTGGCCAACGCCAACTACTTCCGCCTGCGCGGCGACTGGCTCGAGTACGATCGCATGATGAGATACGCCGACGAAGGCCCAGAAGACCCGCCCGTTCGCACCTTTCTCCGGGCGATGGAAGCCTTCGAGCGCTACGTCGACCCGGCCCGCTGCGAGATGCTCCTCAAGCAAACGGTGGCCAAGCGCCCTGACTTCGTCCGAGCCCAGGCCAACCTCGTCCTCGTGAACGAAGACATCGGGGAAAAGTACGCCGAGCTCCAAGCCCTCAAGCAAATGAGCCCCAACCACCTCGTGGTCAGACTAGCCGGCCCGATGATCGAAGAAGAGTACGAGACCAGCCAAGAGCTAAAGGGCGTGCTTTCGAACTAGGGTCGCTGACACGGACGCCGCCTGTGGGGGTGGACGGGTGGTGTAACCAAACCCCGTTTAGGGCGGAATCGGTCGAAGCTCGACGGTGATCGTCGTGACGCCGCGGGGCAGGTCTAGCTCCATGTCGTGCGGAAAGTGGTCCTCGGCCTGCACCGTCATGAGATGAACGCCGGGCGCCAGCGCTTTCGGTTCCTGGGACAGCACCGTGGCTCGACCGAAATAGTGCCCGTCGATGTACACCGAGGCATTCGGCGGAGTCGCCATGATTCGCAGGCGCGCGGGCTCCGGAACGAGCGTGCTCTTCTTGGCGCAGCCCGAGGCAAGCAGTGCCAGCAGGAGAGTGGCGATTCTTACTCCCATTCGATCGTCGACGGGGGCTTGGACGAGATATCGTAGCAGACGCGGTTGCAGCCCCGGACCTCGTTGATGATGCGAGTCGAGACCCGAGCCAAAACCTCGTGTGGGATGCGTGCCCAGTCGGCGGTCATGCCGTCGCGGGAGTCGACCGCGCGAATGGCAACCACGTAGTCGTATGTCCGCTCGTCGCCCATCACGCCCACGGTGCGCACCGGCAAAATCACACAAAATGCCTGCCAGATCTTTTCGTACAGATTGGAGGCGCGAAGCTCCTCGATGAAAATCGCATCGGCTTCCCGCAAAATCTCGAGCTTCTCTCGCTCGATCGCACCCGGACATCGAACCGCAAGCCCCGGCCCTGGGAACGGGTGACGCCAGAGCAGGTCGTGCGGCATGCCCATCGCCTCGCCAACCTCGCGGACTTCGTCCTTGAAGAGGAGACGAAGCGGCTCGATGAGCTCGAGGTGCAGGGTGTCCGGCAGGCCACCCACGTTGTGGTGACTCTTGATGACCGCGCTCGGCCCCTTGAATGAAAGGCTCTCGATGACGTCGGGGTAGAGAGTGCCCTGAACCAGGTAACCCACATCATCGAGCTTCTCGGCTTCGCGCTGGAAGACGTCGATGAACACCCGGCCAATGATCTTTCGCTTCGTTTCTGGGTCGCTCACGCCGTGAAGCTGATCGAGAAACTCGTCGGCCGCGTCGACGTGAATCAGCTTGAGCCCGAAGTGGTCGCGGTACGTGTGGACAACGCTCTCGGCTTCGTCTTTTCGGAGCAGACCGTTATCGACGAAGATGCAGGTGAGGCGGTCACCGATCGCTTTGGACACCAGCATCGCCGCGACCGACGAATCCACACCGCCGGACAGGCCGCAGACGACCGAGCGATCCCCAACCTGACGGCGAATCGACTCGACGCTCTGCTCGACGAACGAACCCGGCGTCCAGTTCGGCTTGCAGCTGGCCACCTCGAACAAGAACGCCCGCAGCATCTCGACGCCACGCGGCGTGTGCGCCACCTCGGGATGAAACTGCACACCGAAGATGTTCCGCTCGAGGTTCGCTACCGCCGCAAACGGGCTGTTCGAGGTGCGCGCGATTGTCTCGAAGCCCGCGGGAAGGCTCTGGACGCGGTCGCCGTGACTCATCCAAACGTCTACGTGGGACCCAACCTTGAACCCGTGAAGAAGGCCCTCGGGCTTGAGCACTTCGAGACGCGCCGGCCCGTACTCCCGCTCATCGGCGCGCTCGACCTGCCCGCCAAGCAAATGGCCGGTGAGCTGCATGCCATAGCAAATGCCCAAAACCGGAACCCCGAGGTCGAATACCCCGGGGTCCACGCTAGGCGACCCTTCCGCAAAAACGCTCGCGGGCCCGCCACTCAAGATGATCGCCCGAGGCTCGATGTCCCGAATCTCCGCGAGCGAATAGGTGCAGGGCTGAATCTCACAATAGACGTGCTGCTCTCGAATCCGCCTCGCGATGAGCTGCGTGTACTGCGACCCAAAATCGAGAATCAAAACCCCATCAACGATCATGCGCGGGTCTAACATGAGCCCCCGAACCGGTCGAGCGACGCCAACCGGGGCGCCGAATTGCACACCGCCTGGAAACGACCAGGCATGCGATCGGATACGAATGGAGGGGCGCGGAAAAACGCGTCATGGGGTGGAGTCGACGTAACGAGTGACCATCGGCAAGACAGAAACCAGCTCCGATTGGCGCGAGTTCCGAGGCGAGGCTTGTGTGGTCAAAGGCCCCAAGTGCGTCCGACCATATTCGCAAGCCGAGCCGTTCGATGGAACCCCGTGACGCGACTTTCCGCGTCCCGTCCTAACTGACCCGGTAGTTCGGCGCTTCCTTCGTCACCATCACATCGTGAACGTGACTCTCATGAAGCCCCGCCGGGCTGATTCGCACGAACTGGGCGTTCTTCTGAAGCTCCGGGATCGATGGATTGCCCGTGTACCCCATGCCGGCGCGTAGGCCGCCGACTAGTTGGTACAAGACCGTCGACAAGGGCCCTCGATAAGGCACGCGTCCCTCGATGCCCTCCGGCACCAACTTGCCCACGTCCGACACGTCTGCCTGTGCGTAACGATCCGAGGAACCTTCGCGCATCGCGCCAAGAGAGCCCATGCCCCGATATGACTTGTAGGTTCGCCCCTGGTAAAGAACGAGCTCTCCGGGCGCCTCGTCGGTGCCTGCGAAGAGCGAGCCGATCATCACGCTCTCGGCACCTGCAGCAATCGCCTTCACGGCATCGCCCGAATACTTCACGCCACCGTCGGCAATGATCGGGACACCGTGCGCGCGACCCACTCGGGCGCAGTCCATGACCGCGGTCACTTGGGGAACACCGATGCCTGCCACCACGCGCGTAGTGCAGATCGAGCCGGGACCCATGCCCACCTTGACCGCGTCGGCTCCTGCATCGATCAGCGCCTTAGTTGCATCGCCGGTCGCCACGTTTCCCGCGACCACCTGCACGTCGGGGTACTGCGACTTGGTGTCTCTCACCGCATCGATCACACCCTTGCTGTGACCGTGGGCGGTGTCGATCACGAGCACGTCGACGCCTGCTCGCGCCAAGGCTTCGGTACGCTTGTCGCGATCTGGTCCGACGCCAAGCGCGGCACCGACACAGAGACGGCCGAGTGAGTCCTTGATCGAATCAGGGTAGCGGTCCGCCTGCAGCAAGTCCTTGATGGTGATGAGGCCGACGAGGTCACCATCGTCTCCGACCACCAAGAGCTTCTCGATCCGGTGCTTGTGCAAGAGCTCGCGCGCCTTGTCCTGCTCGACGCCCGGCGGCACGGTCACGAGCTCCTTCGTCATCAGCTGCGCGACCTTCTGATTGAGGTTCTGCTCGAAGCGAATGTCGCGGCTCGTGAGGATGCCAACCGGTTTGGTGCCCTCGACCACGGGCAGGCCTGAAATCTCGTGGCGCCGCATGAGCTCGAGCGCATCATGGAGCGACTCGCCAGGACCCACGGTCACCGGGTCGACGATCATGCCTGTCTCGGCCCGCTTCACCTTGGTGACCTCGAGGGCCTGGTGTTCTGGGCTCATGTTCTTGTGCAGAATGCCGATGCCACCTTCACGGGCCATCGTGACCGCGGTCTGCCACTCGGTCACCGTGTCCATCGCGCTCGAGACGAACGGGATTCGCAGCTCGAGCTCGCGGGTAAAACGCGTCGAAACGTCCGCGTTCGCGGGCAGAAAGTCCGCGTACGCCGGAAGGAGCAACACGTCATCAAAGGTGAGTGCTTCCCGAAGGATGCTGTCGGCCACCGGAACCTCCCAAGGACCCTGAAAATTGGCGCGAAGTATAGCGCCCCGGTGACTGCACGCTAGTAGGCGCGCGGAAAGCCCTCGATATCGACCTGGTCCAGGGCGAAGCGGATGAGCGCGCTCCGACTGATCCTGCGATGGCCCTGCTTTTTGAGCTTCGCGACCATCTTGTCGAGCCGCAGCAGATCTTCCTTGTAGAGGGAGATGCAAATCACGTCGTAGTGGTCGGGCTTCTTTTCCTTCTTGGCCTTCTTGGACTTGGTCCGGCTGCGTTTCCCGACCCTGTCGCCGTAGAAGCTATCCCGCAGGACCGCGCTCACCTCATCTTCTTCGAGAACGTCTCGTACCCCTGATGCTTCACGTCGCTTCATGTACCCCCCCTAAGATGCGACCGAGAGCGAAGCCCGCATCTCCGCTCTGTGACCGGTAGCGGCAACGGCCGTGACCCGTTGCACCAAGCGCATGTAGTCCTCCGCGCCGTGGCTCTTCGGCGCGTACTCGAAGATCGTCTGCTTCGCGCTCGGGGCCTCACGGAGTTTGGTGTTGATTCGAATCGGATCGTAGCAGCGTGCCTCGAAGTGCTCACGAAGGGTCAGAATCGCCTCTCGCGAAATTCGATTGCGCACGTCGAAGAAGGTCGGCAATACCCCAAGAAGCTCTACGTTGTGCTGAAGCAGATCGCGAACATTGCGAATCGTCCGCAGAACTTGCTTCACACCGATCAACGAGAGGTAGTCGCAAGCGACCGGAACGACGACACTGTCCGCGTACACCATTGCGTTCTGGTTCATGAGCGAAAGCGCCGGCGCGCAGTCGACGACAACGGCGTCATAGTCTCTACAGGCATCGCCCAGGCGCTCGCGCATGATTCGGTCCCGATTCGGCCGCTCGGCAAGAAAGAGCTCGGCGGCCGCAAGCGACTCGTTCGAGGTCAGGACGTCGAGCCCCGCTCGCACGGGAATCGCAACGTCAGACGCCTTCACGCCGTTCACCAGAACGTGGTAGAGCGTGCGCTGCCCAGCGATTCCAAGTGAAGCGCCCACATTGCCTTGTCCGTCCGCATCGATGAGCAAGACACGTCGTCCTGACTCTGCTAAGCCCGCAGCGAGATTGATCGACGTCGTCGTCTTCCCCGTGCCACCCTTGTGATTGAAAACCGCGATTCGCTTCGGTGACCTGCGCGTCAGCCCCACCTCGCTCTGGCGTTGCTCCCCGCGCTCTCGGCATCCGGTCGAGCAGAAATACTGGCGAAGCCCGTCGCTCACGCTCA
Organism: uncultured delta proteobacterium; assembly: GCA_963699755.1. GTDB lineage: Bacteria > Myxococcota_A > Polyangia > Polyangiales > Houyiibacteriaceae > SG8-38. The sequence goes on along the minus strand of CAVOVB010000003.1, from coordinate 311,637 downwards.
TCTGATAGGGGTATTCGATCTCGAAGGTCGCACCGCAGGTGTCACAGGCATGAACCCCATCGGCTCCTAGGAGCAGCTTCTGCTGACAAGCCGTCGAGCAAATGTACAGGTACTGCCCGTCCTCTTCGCGAACCTGGTAGCGAAAACGCGCCTCGAAGCTCTTTTCGCAAACATGACAAGTCGATTGCATCACCACTCCCCGGAGCTATCGAAGTACTTCCTGAAGTGGTTCAACCAGAACCGACTGAGCCCGTCAAAAAAAACGGACGCGATTTTGTCCGCTACACGTCGAGCTCGACGGCGTTGGCCGCCGGCGCCTGTTCCATGATGAACTGGTAGCGTGGCGCTGGGTCCTTGCCCATGAGCTCGCTGAAGATCCGGTCGGCCTCCAGCTCGCCGTCAATCGTGACCCGGAGCGCCCTGCGCCGGGTCTTGTCGAGCGTGGTCTCCCGAAGCTCCTCCGCAGTCATTTCACCGAGCCCCTTGAAGCGGCTGATCTCGACTTTCGCGTTCCCAGGCGCGTCGGCGATGATGCGATCGCGCTCTTCGTCGTCGAGCGCCCAATACACCTGCTTACCAATGTCGAGGCGATAGAGCGGCGGCTGCGCCAAGAACACGTGTCCCGCCCTGACGAGCCCGGGTAGCATCCGAAAGAAGAAGGTGAGCAAGAGCGTCGCGATGTGATGCCCGTCGCTGTCGGCGTCCATCAGCAGGAACACGCGCCCGTAGCGCAGCTTCGAGATGTCGAAGTCTTTCCCGATCCCGCAGCCAAGCGCGCTCACGATGTCCTGAAGCTCGCGATTGCCGAGAATCTGCGCCTGCGACGCGCGCTCGGCGTTCAATACTTTGCCGCGGAGCGGGAGGATTGCCTGGGTTTTGCGGTCTCGTCCTTGCTTCGCGTTCCCGCCCGCGCTGTCGCCCTCGACGAGGAAAAGCTCGCTATCGTCGGGATTGGTGCTTGAACAGTCGGCGAGCTTCCCGGGCAAGTTCAAGCGATGACTCACCGCCGTCTTACGGGAAACCTGCTGGCTTGCCGCGCGGCTCGCCGCCCGTGCGCGGGAGGAAATGATCACCCGTGCGATGATCGACTCGGCCGCGGTCTTGTTGTTGAGCATCCACTGCTCGAACGCCGTACGCACCGCTGACTCGATCTGCGCCGTCACCTCGGGGTTGTTGAGCCGGTCCTTGGTCTGCCCTTGGAACTGCGGCTCCTTCACGTACACGCTCAGCAGCGCGACGAGCCCCTCACGGATGTCGTCTGATGTGATCTTGACGCCCTTGGGCGTGAGTTTCTGTGTCTCCATGTGGCTGCGAATGGCCTTCGCGAGCCCCTGCTTGAACCCGGTCTCGTGGGTGCCTCCGGAGCCCGTCGGGATGCCGTTCGCGTACGAGCGGATTAGCTCGTCGGTGGACTCGGTCCATCGCAGCGCCACCTCGAACCTGGGCTCTCCCTCGCTCTCGACTGAGAACGCCTCGCCGTGCACCGAGGGCTGCCCGCGCTCGGTCACCAATTTGTCGAGGAACTCGACGATTCCTCCTGGATGCTCGAACTCCTGACGCTCCCCGGCTTTCTCGTCGACAAAAACGATCTTGAGACCCCGATGAAGATAGGTTTTCGCTTCGAGACGCTCCGCCACGCGCTTCGCATCGAAGGCAGCCCTCTTGCCGAAGATCTCCGTGTCGGGCCGAAAATGAATTGCGGTCCCGCGCTTGCTCGTCTTGGCGCCCGACTTGAGCTTCGTCGTTGCCTTTCCGCGCTTGTAGCTCTGCGAATAGGTCTTGCCTCCGCGCCAAACAGTCGCGGTGAGCTCGGACGAGAGCGCGTTGACGACCGAGGAGCCCACACCATGAAGGCCGCCCGCCACCTGGTAGCTCTTCCCTTCGAACTTCCCGCCAGCGTGAAGGGTCGTGAGGATCAACTCCAGCGCCGACTTCTTGAACTTCGGGTGTGTATCGACGGGGATTCCGCGACCGTTGTCCGTGATCGTCGCCCCCTGGTGGTCCGTGTCGAGGGCAACCTCGATGCGCGACGCATGCCCGTTGATGGCCTCGTCCACGGAGTTGTCGAGGATCTCCCAGAGCAGGTGGTGGTAGCCGTGCGCATCGGTCCCACCGATGTACATCGCCGGCCGCTTGCGCACCGGCTCGAGCCCCTCGAGAACATCGATGTCTTTGGCGGTATACGCCACTACTCCTCCGGGAACATGGGAATCTCGGGTTCTTGGTAGACTTCGCCTTCGACCGAGCCCCGGGTGAAGAGCTGAAAGCCCTTCCCGCCCCGCGAGACGATCTCGTACTTGCGCAGCGTGATGCGATACTCGCTCCCGCCGTCACGCTTGGCGATCAGCACGTCATCATCATAGGAGAGGACCCGCGCCGCCACGACCTCGTCATCCTTAGCCAACTTGATCAGCATCACGCCACGCCCTGCGCCGGCGAGCAATGAGACGTCATCCGCTTCGCAGATCAGGGTACGGCGCTGCTTGGTCACGCAAGCCACGCAGTCCTCTGCGAAGACGGGCGCCACGTAGATCACCTCATCCCCCTGCTTGGGCCGGGTGAACTTCCTGCCCGAACGCGTGGACGGCTCTCGATGCCCGCGAAGCGAGAAGCGCAGGGCAAGCCCGCCTCGAGTGACCGCGATGGCGTAGGGCTCCTCGGGCTCCTCCGAGTCCTCGTCTGGGGGCGGCACCTCTAGGAAACGTGGGTCGAAGCCCATCGCGCCGACGATTCGCTCCCCGTCCGCCATCTTGAACATGGTCTGCAGAGGAATGCCGTGACCGGTCGTCGCCGCGATATCGACGATGCGGCTGACGTAGCAGACCCCGTGGCTACTGAAGAAGCCGACCGTGCTCTTGGTCGACCCAGCCAGAACCGCCAGGACGCGGTCGCCCATTCGGACCCGAGTCGAGGCCACGTCCTTCACGCGCTGCTGACGCTTGACCCAGCCCTGCTCGGTGACGACGACCATTGCGTCCTCTTCGACGATGAACGCCTCGGCGTCGAACTCGGGCTCGTCCAGCTTGGCCGTGATGCGTGTGCGGCGCGGGTCGGCATACTGCGAGGCCAGCTCCTGGAGCTCGGCGCGCAACAGCTTCCAGCGCGCGGCAGGGCTCTTGAGCAGCTTTTGCACCCGGCGAGCTTCCTTTTGTTTCTGCTCGAGCTCGGACCGAATCTCGAGGATTTGTAGCTTTGCCAGCCGGTAGAGCTTGAGCTCTAGGATCGCGTCTACCTGCAGCTCGTCGAGGTTGAAACGCTTGATCAGCTTCTGGGCCGCATCTTGTTTGCCCTCCGACTGACGGATGATCCGGATCGCTTCGTCGAGCGCGTCGAAGATGGTGACGAAGCCTTCGAGGAGGTGGATGCGCTTGAGGAGCTGGTCGAGCTCGAACTCGAGCCGCTTGGTGACCACTTCCATTCGAAAGTCTAGGAAGTGCCGAAGGATGGCCTTGAGGCCGATGCGCTGCGGCGCAGCCACCTGGGGGTTCGAGGTCGGAACCAAGCACGTAAGGTTCACCTGGACGTTGGTTTGAAGCGGCGTGTTCTTGTAGAGGTACGCCATGATGAGCTGCGGGTCGGCGTCCTTCTTCATCTCGCAGACGATCCGGCAGTCGTCCGTGCTCTCGTCCCGCACGTCGAGCAAGCCCGGCAGCTTCTTCGCGATGATCACCTCGGCGATCTTCTCGACGACCGTGCTGCGTTCGACCGAGTAAGGGATCGAGTGAATCACGATCGTAGGATTGCCGCTTCGGGGCTTCTCGGTCTTCCACTCCCCGCGGAGCTTGAGCGAGCCTTGCCCGCTCTCGTAGGCCGAGGTTAGCTCCGCCTTGCTGCTGATCAGCTCGCCACCGGTCGGGAAGTCGGGCCCCTTCACGAACTTCATCAACTGCTGGGTACTGAGGTCTCCGTCGATAAGCCCCACGCAGGCCTGAATTACCTCCGACAAATTATGAGGTGGAATCGAGGTTGCCATTCCAACTGCAATGCCCTGCGAGCCATTGACCAGCAGGTTCGGAAAGCGCGCAGGCAGGACGATGGGCTCGAAGAGCCGGCCGTCGTAGTTCGGTCGGAAGGCGACGGTCTTTTTGGCAAGCTCGACCAGGAGCTCGTCCGCGAGCTTGTGGAGCCGAGCTTCGGTGTAGCGCATCGCCGCCGCCGAATCGCCGTCTGGCGAACCGAAGTTGCCTCGCCCGTCGACCAGCGGCTCCCGCATGGTGAACGACTGCGCCATGCGGACCAGGGCATCGTAGATCGCCGTGTCGCCATGTGGGTGAAATTTGCCCATCACGTCGCCGACGATGGCCGCCGACTTCCGATGCTTGACGTCGCTCCTGAGACGGAGCTCGTTGTACATGGTGTAAAGGATTCGCCGCTGGACCGGCTTCAGCCCGTCACGCACGTCGGGCAGTGCGCGCGAGGTGATGACGCTCAGAGCATAGTTGAGGTATCGGCGCTGCGCTTCGACGACGAGCGATGCGTCCTCGATGCTATCCATGGGGAGCTCAATCTGCGGAGCCCCCTTCTTCTTGCGACGCCGCGCCATCCTAAAAACCTGCTCGCATGTAGCAGCCTCGCAAAAGCCGGGGCAACTATTGCGTTCGCAAAACTTCGAAAAGAACTAAGGTTTCTCGTCCAGCGGCCAGAGATGATTGACGGGCTTGGCTCCCTTCCCAACGGCGAAAGCATGGGCAAGCGCACCGCCGAGCCAAGCCTTGGCGCCCTGCACGGCCGCTGGCAGCGGCGCCCCGAACGCCAGTCGAGACGCGATCGACGCAGAGAGCGCACAGCCGGTTCCGTGAAACCGGCCAGGGACCAGCTGGGCGGCGCGGAGCAGCTGCACCCCTCCTTCGTGTAGGAGCAGATCGGTGCCTCGGTCGGCGCCTTCGAGGTGACCCCCTTTGACGAGAACCGCAGAGGCCCCAAGCGCCGCGATCCGCTCGGCCGCTCGGCCGGCGTCGTCGAGGGTTCGCACCGGCATCTCGGCGAGCAGGGCGGCCTCCTGCGCGTTCGGGGTGACCAACGCTGCACGGGGGATGAGCGTGTCCTTGTAGGCTTCGACCACGTCTCCCTTCGACAGCGGCGCGCCCCGGCTCGGAAACCAAACCGGGTCGATCAACCAGCCGAACCTGGTGCCCTCCATGATGGAGCCAAGAAGCCGGGTCACCTCCGGCGAGCCGAGCGCGCCTGTCTTGGCCGCGGCGGGCTCCATATCCTCGAGCACGGTCGAAATCTGCGCCTGAATGAGATCCGCGGGGAGGAGCTCGACCCGCTCGACCCCGCGGCTGTCCTGCACCGTGATCAGGGTCGGCACCGCTGCACCGTAGGCGCCGTGCTGCTGGATCGTCTTGAGGTCTGCCTGGAGCCCCGCACCGCCCGAAGGGTCGGAGCCCGCAACCGTCAAGACGATTGGCGGCGCCGCGGTCATGATCGTTCGAGGGCCTCGCGACATTCGAGAAGGGCCAGGCGTGCCGCTTCGTCGATCTTCGGATATCCCAGGCCGAGACTCTGCAGCGTCTCGCGGACGATCCGGGCTACCTCGAGGCGCATATAGGGCTTGCTGTCGGCGGGGATCGCATACCATGGCGCCCAGGGACGCGAAGTTTCGTTGAGGGCGTCTTCGAACGCGCGCATGTAGTCCGGCCATCGCTCTCGCTCTTTGACGTCGCCAGGATTGAACTTCCAATTCCGACTCGGCTTGTCGATTCGCTGAAGCAAGCGGTCTTTCTGCTCTTCCAAAGAGACGTTGAGGAAGAACTTCACGATGATCGTGCCATTTTCGGCGATGTGTTTCTCGAAGTTGCGAATCGATTCGTAGCGTTCGCTCCATAGAGTCTCGAGATTCGGGTTGGGTAGCCGCTGGCCACCGAGGAGCTCGGGGTGCACTCGCACTACCAACACTTCTTCATAGTGGCTACGATTGAAGACACCGATCCGCCCGCGCTCGGGCAACTGCGCGGCGACCCGCCAGAGGAAATCATGGTCGAGCTCCTCGTCGGAGGGGGCTTTGAAGGATGAGACTTGAAAACCCGCAGGGTTCACGCCGGTGAACACGTTCCGAATCGTGCTGTCCTTCCCACCGGCATCCATCGCCTGGAACACGAAGAGCGCGGCGTATCGATTGTCCGCGTAGAGCTTCCTCTGAAGCTGGCCGATCTCGGCGGTGTCCTGCTGGCGCGCGGCTTCTGCGGCGTCCTTGTCGACTTTCCCAGGAGGGGTCGTTGGTGCCTCGGCGATTCGAAAGCTGCCGTCGAAGGGAACCAAGTATTCGCTCGTCGGCGCGCTCCATTTGCGGGTCGCGGTCATTCGTCGGACTATACACCATGAGTGCCATCTCAGCCGAAGACCCCCACCCGAGAAAACGCGTGGCGGTCAAAGACAGCGAGATCTGCTACGTGGACACGGGCGGAGACGGCCCCATCGCGGTGTTCCTCCACGGCAATCCAACATCGTCCTACCTATGGCGCAACGTGATCAAAGAGGTCGCTCCGATCGCGCGCTGTCTCGCCCCCGATCTCGTCGGCATGGGCGAGTCGGGTGAAAGCTCGAGCGGGTATCGCTTCGTCGATCATCGTCGCTACCTCGATGCTTGGTTCGACGCGGTGCTTGGCGACACACCCATCTTCCTCGTGATTCACGATTGGGGCTCGGGGCTCGGCTTCCACTGGGCCCACCGACACCCGGATAGGGTCTTGGGCATCGCGTACATGGAGGCCATCGTCCGCCCGCTCCGGAGCTGGGACGAATGGGCCGAGCCCGCACGAAAGATTTTCCAAGCGATGCGATCCCCGGCAGGCGAAGAGATCATCTTGCAGAAGAACGTCTTCGTCGAGCGCATCCTGCCGGCCTCGATCATCCGAACGCTCAGCGAAGAGGAGATGGACCGCTACCGCGCGCGCTTCGTCGAGCCCGGAGAGTCACGTCGACCCACCCTCACCTGGCCGCGGCAGATCCCAATCGGCGGTGAGCCCAACGACGTCCACGAGATCTCCGAAGACTATTCAAGGTGGCTGCAATCGAGCGATTCACCGCCGAAGCTCTTCATCAACGCCAACCCGGGCACCATCTTGATCGGGGAACAACGGGAGTTCGCGCGCCAACTCCCAAATCAAGAGGAGATCACGGTGGAGGGGCTTCACTTCATTCAAGAGGATTCGCCCGCCGAGATCGGCGAAGCAGTGGCTGCCTTCATCCAGCGAAACGACTGAGCGCTAAGGAAGTGCCTCTGGGCTCACCCATTCGTCGGGCGGCCGCTTGCACTGGGGTCGCCTGCCGGCTTTCAGGGCCTTTTCGTATTCCTTCATTGCCTTGGGAAGGTTGGCGCGGAGACGTTGAATGCGAGTCTCGTCCGAAGGGTGGGTGGACTGCCATTGAGCCGGCCCCTTGCCACCCGACTGCGCCATCGCCTGCCATAGCGTGATCGCCTCGGCTGGGTAGAAGCCAGCCTGGGCCATGAAGATCTGCCCGACCTCGTCGGCTTCGCTCTCGTGCTTTCGGCTGAACGGCAAGAGCACGCCGAACTGGGCGCCGACCCCGAGCCCACCGACGATCAGGTCGTGGTACTCGGGCGTGGCCGCGCCAGCCGCGATCGAGGCGGTGTTCAAGGCAGTGTCCGCGAGAATGGACTGCGACATGCGCTCGTTGCCATGGCGCAACAGGACATGGCTTACTTCGTGGCCGATCACTGCGGCGAGCTGCCCTGGTGTCGTTGCCACGTCGAGCATTCCGGTGTGGACGCCGATTTTACCCCCGGGCAGCGCGAACGCGTTGGGAGTGGGGTCGTCGAAGACCAGGACCTCCCAGCGGCCATTGCTGGGGCCGTGCTCCTTCGGCACGACCTTCACGATCGCGGCCGCGACGCAGCCCACGTACGCGTTGAGCGCCTGATCGTGGCTGAGCTTGCCTTCCTTTTTCAAGCTGGCAAACGCGGCGATGCCCATCGCGTCCATCTTGTCGTCATTGATGAGGGTGAGCTGCTTGCGCCCCGTCATCGTCGTCGAACAGGCTGCAACCAAGAGCGACACAGCCAGCGCCAAAACCCCGATTCTCACGCACGGGTTCTAGCACCATGCTAGGCTGCCCGCACGCATGACTCAGAACGCTCAATCGGAGTTCCCGCGAACTCGCATGCGGCGAAACCGCCGAAACGACTGGCTGCGCCGCCTCAGCAGAGAATCCAAAGTCAGCCCGGATGACCTCATCTGGCCCGTGTTCGTCCAGGAAGGCAAAGGCGCACGCACGGCGGTCCCGTCGATGCCTGGGGTCGAACGACTGAGCAGCGACCTCGTAGTGAAAGCCGTAGGAGAAGCCAAGGCTCTTGGAATTCCAGCGGTGGCGATCTTTCCGGTAACGCCCCCGGAGCTCAAGAGCCCAAATGGCAAGGAAGCCACCAATGCCGCGAATCTCGTCTGCCGCACCGTCCGCGCCATCAAGGACGCGCACGACGGCATCGGTGTGATCTGTGACGTCGCACTCGACCCGTACACCACGCACGGGCAAGACGGCATCGTTCGCGATGGCGAAGTTCTGAACGACGAAACCGTGAAAGTGCTCTGCGAGCAGGCCATCGTCCAAGCCCACGCCGGCTGCGACGTGGTCGCCCCAAGCGACATGATGGACGGTCGCATCGGAGCGATTCGGAGGGCCCTCGACGCGGAGTCCCTCGAACAGGTCAACCTGCTCGCATACTCGGCCAAGTATGCCTCGGCGTTTTACGGCCCTTTTCGCGACGCGGTCGGCTCGGCGCAGAGCCTCGGCACCGCCGACAAACGCAGTTACCAAATGGACCCGGCGAACGGCGACGAGGCGCTCCGCGAGGTCGCACTCGATGTGGCCGAAGGCGCCGACATGGTCATGGTCAAACCGGGGATGCCGTATCTCGATATCGTCCGTCGTGTAAGAGAAACGTTCGGGCTCCCGACCTACGCCTACCAAGTCAGCGGCGAGTACGCGATGCTTCGCGGCGCAGCCGATCAGGGCTGGCTCGACTGGGAGAAGGTCATCTTGGAGACCATGCTCTGCTTCAAGCGCGCCGGCGCCAACGGGGTACTGACCTACGCGGCCCCTGAAATCGCGAAGCTCCTGGGCTGACGCCCGCCCGCTTGCCCGGGCTCGACCCATGTGCCAAACCGCCCGCTCGCAGAACGAGGAGTCCCTGAATGTACCGATGTGAGCTTTGCAATCGAGTGTCGCGCCCCGGAGAGCGGGCGACGAAGGTGGTGACGGAGCGCCGGCCCGCCGAGTACCCGAGCCGCGGCAAAGCACAGAAGGGTCGCACCGCCAGCCGGTCGAGGGGCCAGGACGATCCGGGCGGCGCGGGCTACGAAATTGCGAAAGAAGTCATCGCTTGTTCGACCTGTGCGCGGGAGTACCTCGCCAAAGAAGCGGCACAGGAAGCCGAATCGCTCGGCATCTAACGCAGCCCCTATCGCCCCGAGTGTGGTAAGTCGGCTCGATGCTGTGGCCGATTTCGATCGTCGTTGGATCCGTCGCCCTGGGCGCCGTGCTGGGATTGATCGCTCCTGGTCGCGGAAGGCTTCTCGACGCGATCCGCACGTTCGCGGTCGTCTCTTCGGTCGCTGTCGTGGTCGGCCGCCTCATTCCCGATGCGTTCCGCGCCGGTGGTCCGCTGGTCTTGATCGCAGTTGCCGTGGCCTTTCTCGCCCCCTGGCTGATCGAACGCGCCGCGCACGAGGACCCGGAGCACGATCACTCCTCGACGATGGGCCTCGAGCTCAGTTACTGGGGCCTGATGATCCACAAGCTCGGCGACGGACTGGCGCTTGGCTCGTTCACCGGGGAGGCGCACGTCGGCCATCACCATGGCGACGTGCTCACGGCGATCGCCGTCCACTCCGTTCCAGTGACGGCGCTGATCACTCTCGCCTTCACCTCTGCGCATGGTCCGAGGAGCGGCATCAGACGCGCGATCGGCCTGGCGCTGATGGGCACCATCGGAGTCATGCTCGCGCAACAAACCGCACTTGGAAGTTGGACGCGCGGCGAGCCCTGGATCGAGGCAGCCGTCAGCGGGCTCTTGTTGCACGTGGTCACGCACGATTGGGCGCATGAGCACGATCACCCCGCCCTTCCCGGCTGGCCACAGGTGATCGCGATTGCAGCGGGGGTCAGCGTGCTGCTGCTCGGCCGCTAGGAGCGGAGAAGCTCCCGAGACGCTGCCGCGGCTCGAACGAAAACTTCGCGCGCCCAGTCCGATTGCAGTCTCGCGTCTGACAGCCTCACGGGTGCGACGGCACCGAGGGTCTTCCAAGTCAGGGTGAAGCAATGCCGGCGTAGCGGATCCCGGTCAGGTCTGCGATCTCACGCTTCCAAGTCGTCAGGTCATTCAGCTCGAACTGGCCTAGATGCGCATGACCGCAGCCGCGTGCAAGTACTTTCATCAGCTCCACCGTTGCGTTGAAGTAGTTGCAAAGTTGCTGCGCTGAGTGCTCGATGTTCAAGCGTGCGCGCAGATGCGCTTGCTGGGTCGCAATACCAACCGGGCAGTTGTTCGTCTGGCAAGCCCGCATTCCGAGGCAGCCAATGGCTTGAATCGCCGCGTTCGAAACCGCTATGGCATCTGCACCGAGGGCGAGCGCCTTCACGAAGTCGCTCTCGGTTCGAAGACCTCCGGTAATGACGAGAGTCACTTCAGGGCGGTTGCGCGCATCCAGATGACGCCGTGCCCGCGCCAGGGCGACCATCGTCGGGACCGAGATGTTGTTCTTGAACACGTTCGGCGCGGCACCGGTCGCTCCGCCCCGGCCGTCCAGAATGATGTAGTCGACGCCCGCATCGAGCGCGAAGTCGATGTCGTCTTCGATATGCTGCGCACTCAACTTGAAACCGATCGGAATGCCACCGGTCTGCTCTCGCACTTCATCCGCAAGGCGGCCGAAATCCGCCGGGCCGTTCAGATCGGGAAAGGTGGCAGGGCTGATCGCGGGCTGCCCTGGCTCGAGCCCGCGCACAGAGGCGATTTCCGGACTGACTTTGTTCCCCGGCAGGTGTCCCCCGGTTCCGGTCTTGGCGCCCTGCCCCGCTTTGAAGTGAAACGCCTGGCACTTCTTCACCTTGTCGAGACTCCAGCCGAAACGGCCCGAGGCAAGCTCGTAGAAGTAGCGCGAGTTGCTCGCCTGCTCGTCGGGGAGCATGCCGCCTTCCCCAGAGCAGATGCCGGTGCCCGCCAAGTCGGCGCCTTTCGAGAGTGCTATCTTGGCCTCCCGACTCAAGGCGCCAAAGCTCATGTCGCTGACGAAGAGAGGGATCTCTAAACGGAGCGGCCTCTTGGCTTGGCGGCCGATCACGACATCGGAGCCGACCGGCACATCACCGAGTAACGGCTTGCGGGCCAGCTGCGCCGTCAAGATCAACACGTCTTCCCAGGAGGGGAGCTCCTGGCGCGGCACGCCCATCGCGGAGACAGGCCCGTCGTGCCCCACGTTCTTCAAACCGTTGCGCGCGAGCTCCTGGATGTGCCGATTGAAGGGCTCCTCGGGCGCGCCGTGGACGTCGGCATAGAGACCGAGGTACGCGTCGCGATCGTAGGGTTGCGGAAACCTCTCCGCCCACGCCCGAATCTCCGATTCGTCGACGAACACCGCATCGGCATCGAGGTCGATCCAGGCGCGAAACTTCTGGAGCACCTCGGAGTTGTCGTAAGAGCTGACTCCCGTGTCGTAACGGTAGTCCCAGCCGTGCAGCCCGCAGATGAGGTTGTCACCCTCGACTTTCGCATCGGCCATGAGGGCGCCCCGATGCAGGCAGCGGCCGTAGAGCACGGAGGCTTCGCTATCGTAGCGAAGCACGACGAGGTCGACACCCGCGACCAGCGCGTACGCAGGCGTACGGTCCTCGAGCTCGCTCCATTTTGCGACGGGCACCCTGTTCTGCGTGCGAAGTGGAGTGACGGTCATAGTGCATCTCACCACGCCTCGAACGCGCAGTGCAAGGGCCGTGCGCCGATTCGGAAGGTTTGTTAGCGTTCCGCTTCAGCTGCGCACGCCAAGTGGCTGCTCGATCACCTCTTGGTGCTCCTCGCCTAGATGAGCCGCGCGTCCGCCAGAATCTCGACCGTTGCGGGCCCGTCATGGGCCAAGGCCTCGGCGAGCGCGCCCTGGAGCTCGTCGGCCCGCGTCACGCGAAGGCCCAAGGCGCCGCAGAGCTCGGCGTATTCCGCGAAGCTCGGATTGTGGAGCGAGGTCTGCCACACGTCGTAGTCGGCGCTCCGCTGTTCCTTGCTGATCTTGCCGAGCTCGCTGTTGTTGAGAAGAACGTGTGTGATGTCCATGCCGTACTTCACGGCCGTCGTGTACTCGGCCATGTACTGGCCGAAGCCGCCGTCGCCCGTCACCGCGAGCACTTTGCGGCCACTGAAACGTGGGTCGCTCTCCTGGGTTGCCGCCCAGGCGCCCATCGCAGCGGGATATCCGAAACCAATCGAACCGAGATAGCCGCTCATCAAGACAGATTGCCGCTTGCATTCGAAATATCGGCCGAACGAATAGGTGTTGTTTCCGACGTCCACCGCGATGATGGCGTCTTCGGGTGCAGTCCCCGTGAGCGCTGCGAAAATTGCCGCCGAATGCACACCGCCTCCCTCCGTTTCGCCAAGTCGCCGCATCTTCTCGTGGCGCCAGATCTTCCAGCGCGCCGCAACGTCGGGCCGTTGGTCGACCGCACGAGCTGAGCCGAGTCGCTCCCTCATGAGTCGCGCCGTCACCCCGATCTCGCCCCAGACGGGAACCGTCACGGAATGAAGCCGGCCGAGCATCATTGGATCGTAGTCGACCTGCACAATCGGCTTGTAGCTCGTGATGCCGGTGTGGTTGCTAAAGCTGGCGCCAAACACGATCAGCAGGTCGGACTCGTTCATGAGCCAGCTCGCCACAGGAGTTCCGCTGCGCCCGAGCACTCCACAGCCGAGCGGATGGTCATCGGCGATGAGTCCCTTGCCCTTGAACGTCGTAAGCACCGGGGCGTGGAGCTGTTCCGCTAGCGAGATGACGGGATCCATCGCGAAACGGGCACCGTGCCCAACGATGATCACCGGTCGCTTGGCCGCGGAAATTCGCTTCACCGCGTCCTCAAGCGAGTCCTCGGGGGGCGCGATCTCTCGCCTCGTCATCCGTCCTTCAGGCGACCCTGCCTTCGCTGCGATTGCTTCGACGACCTGCACGTCGTCGGGAAACACCATGTGCGAGACGCCGCACTCTATGATCGCGTGCTTGCAGGCCAGGCTCGCGATCTCGGGAAAGTTGGAGTCCTTGGCCGCCACCGCGGTGTACTTAGCGACCCCACCAAACGCCGCGGCGAGATCCACCTCTTGGAAGGCACCGCGTCCGATGAGATGCGTGGGCACTTGACCCGTGAGGGCAAGCACGGGCGCACGATCCACGTGCGCGTCCCAGAGCCCCGTCAACAGATTGGTAGCGCCCGGGCCCGCAATCGCGAAACAGGCGGCGGGTCGACCGGTCAGCTTCCCGTACGCCGACGCGGCAAATGCTGCAGCGCCTTCGTGCCGGATGCCGAAGAACCCGATCGCTCCTTTGGTTTCCTGCCGCCGCATCGCGTCGGCAAAGCCGAGGTTCGAGTGCCCGACCATCCCCCAGACCCAGCGCACCCCCCAGTTGACGAGCGTTTCGACCATGACGTCGCTGCTCGTTCGCGCGTGAACATGTTCCTGTGGAAACGCGACGTACACACCGTCTTCGCGGACTTCAACCGGAAAGGTCTCCACCCCGTCGTCAAAACCGCCTGGCGGCTTCCCGGTGAGCGGGTGGAAGTCCCAGCCGTGCCAAGGGCAACGCAGCCATCCTCCTTCGATCGAGCCTTCGGCGAGCGGGCCGCCCTGGTGCGGACACTTGTTGTCGAGGGCGGCGAGCTCACCTTCGAAGTGCGTCAAGCAGAGCGTGCGATGCTCGCAGGTGACAGGTTTGACCCGACCCTCGGGAAGCTCCCCCAGCTCGAGCACCTTGAGCCATGCACTGCTTTCGCTGCCCATTCGAACACCTTTCGCGAAGGCCCGAGCGTTTCACGATCAGGCCGGAGCTGTAAAGGACGTTCAGTTGGCGCAGACGTTACAGGTTGCCCGCGAGGCGCTCGATTTCCTCCGACCCGCTGCCCTGGTGATCGAGGAGCTCTTCCACGTCTTCCTCGCGAAGCCGAATCACACCGACTTTCTCGGGATGGAATCCTTCCTTCTCGGCGTAGAAGTCTCGAATCCGATCCATGTCCGCGCGGAAATCACCGGTGAGCTCAATCGCAGGGCCAATGCCGCCGACCTTCTTCCCGAAGTCCAAATACGAGAGGACCACCGGCACATTGGCACCCCGTGCAATGTGGTAGAAACCGGATTTCCAATAGTCGACGTGTGAACGCGTGCCCTCGGCCGGAACCATCAGTACGAGTGACTCGTTGTTCTCGAAGTGCTCGATCATCTGACCTACGACACCACCAGGACGATGGCGCACGATCGGAATGCCGCCGAGCGCCTTGAAGAACGGTTCGAATGGTGCCTTGAAGAGCGTATGCTTGCCCATCCAGCGGACTGGGATGTCGTAGACGAACGCCATCGCCAGCATGAGGGGCATGTCCCAGTTCGACGTGTGCGGGGCAGCGATGATGACGTATCGGTCAATCGACGGCCGTTCCCCCTCGGTCTTCCACCCGGCGACCCGAAGGAATGCTTCGCCTATCCATCGCTTAATCATTGCGCTTGTCGCTCCCGCAGCTCTCAATGGCTGTATTGCAGACCCCGAAGCGGGTTACGAGAAATGCCTCCATTGGTGACAGAACTTTTACAATCACCCCCGTTTGGCCGGCCCTGTAAAGTCGCCCAGGAGTCGGGGTAAGCTCCCCTGATGGAGGAGGCTAGATGAAGCTCTACACCAACCTGTTCTCGCCGAATGCCCGCAAAGTACATGCTGTCGCCAAGGAGCTCGGAGTCGAGCTGGAGACCCAAACGGTCGACCTACGCGCCGGCGAGCAGCGCACCCCTGAATACCTCGCGCTCAATCCGAACGGCAAGGTTCCCACCCTGGTCGACGGCGACACCGTGCTCTGGGAATCGAATGCGATCATCTGTTATCTCGCCGGCAAGGGTGACACCGAGCTCTGGCCGAAGTCCGCGAAGCGATACCAGATCCTCCAATGGATGTTCTGGGAATCCAACCACCTGACCAACGCGATGAATCGCCTCTTCGATCAGAAGTTCTTCAGCCGCGGTAACCCCGATCAAGAAATCGTCGACCGCGCAACCAGTGACTTCCGTAAGTACGCAACGATTCTCGACGGCAACTTGGCGGACAAGAAGTTCGTCACCGGCGACACCCTCACCCTCGCAGACTTCGCAATCGGCGTGTGCTTCGGCTACCAAGTTCCACTCGAGCTACCCGTCGACGGCCTCGACAAGATCGCACGCTGGTGGTCCGCCTTCTCCGCTACCGAATCCGGCAAACTTCTCCTCCCCGGCTGATCCGATCAGCCATGCGACCGGAGACCGGCTCGCGACGGGCGTGCTCGCGATTGGGCGCCCCGTCGCCACGGCTCTTCACGGAGCCAACCGGCTAGGCGCGGGCCCAATCGCTGTGCTGCCCATCCCGAACCGGTCTCCTGTGTAGAAGGAGCTGAATGCAGGGGCGCGGAAAAACGCGTCATGGGGTGGAGTCGACGTAGCGAGTGACAATCTAGGAGCTAGCGTGGGGGCGGCGGGGTGGAGATGATGAGTTCACCCTCTCGCCAACTGCATCTTCGTTCGTCGCCGTCAGAAAGCAAGCTCCGGAATCGCGAACCCGCGCTCCCCACCCCGCCGCCCCCACACGAGCGCCTGCGCCGAGCCCTTCGACGCAGCCCCGTGACGCGCCTTTTTCCGCGTCCCGGTATCTAGACGGCTAGGACCTCCACCCAGATCCCGTTCAGCTTCGCCATTCCCGAGAAATACTCGAGCGCATCGGGGCCGTCGGCGGCCAGCAGGTTCACGTTCACTCCCGTGGTCTGGTTTGCCACGCTCAGACCGTCGGCCCCCTGGTGTCCCCATCCGTGCGGAAGAGCCACCGCGCCGACCATCATCTCATCGGTGAGCTGAACGGGCAGCCGTACCGACGCAACACTGCTGCGCACCTCGACCATGGCACCGGACTCGACCCCTACTCTGCGGCCATCTTCCGGATTCATGTACAGGTAGTTCGTCGAGCGCTTGCCTTCGACGAATCGGGGGAGATTGTGCATCCAGCTGTTGTGGCTGTGCTGCTCTCGCTTGCTGATCAGCTTGAGCTTGCCGCGCTGAGACCTCTCGAGCTCGAACGCGGCTTCGAGCCCACCAGCGGCCTCGACGAATTCCCCTGGCGCCAAATCGACCAGCCCATCGTCGGTGACGACCCGTTCCCCGAGGAAGTCGCCTCCCTTGTTCGGTTCGAGCAAGCGCCCATGCGGCTCGTGGCGGAGTCTGCGAAGCGAGCCGATGCGGAACGCGCGCGCCATCAAGGCGAGGAATCGCTCCGGAGTGAGACCAAATCGGCTTCCGACAAGCGGCAGGTTTCCGAGGCTCCCCCAAGCACGGATGAACCCATTTGCGACGCGTGATCCAAAGAGCCTGGAGCGACAAGCTCGGCCGAGGTCCAACAAGATCATCGTCTCATCGCGCTGCGCGTCCTCCAACGGCAGCAGTGCATCGGTGAACTGCACGTATGGAACCGGCTGGGCGCCCATCAAGGACTGAAACACGAACGGCAAGTCCGGTCGCTGAAAGGCGCTGCTACCGGGAAGGATGTAGTGCGCGTGATTGGCGGTCTCGTTTCGGAAGATGTCGATCACGACGAGGAGCTCGAGCGCTTTCAAAGCCTCTTCGAGCCGTCCATTGCTATTGGGCACCGTCAGGAGCGGGTTGCCGGATACACAAATGAGCGCGCGGATCTGCCCATCTCCAGGGGTTAGAATCTCGTCCGCCATGAGTCCCGCGGGAAACGTATCGGCCACCGAAGGGAGCTGGCCGATGCGCGAAAGGTCCTTGCGCATCGTATGGCCGCCTCTGCGCGCAAGCTTAGGGAAGTCCTTGACGAATCCATGGCCGACGAGTGTCCCACCGAGCCGGTCGAGGTTGCCCGTGATCGCGTTGATCGCTTCTTGAATCCAAAACGCCAGCGTCCCATGACTGCCCTGATTGACCCCGGTGGAAAGGAAGAGCGCAGCCCCGTCCGCCCCGAGGTAGGCATCGACCATCGAGCCAAGCGTTTGGGATGAAACGCCGGTCACCTCCGCGCTTCGTGCCGGCGGCCAGGCCTCGGCGACCTTTCGCAGTGATTCGAGCCCCTTCATGTGGACCTCGACGCGATCGTGATCGATCGCATCGCGGCGCAATACTTCGTGAAGGAAGCTGAGCAGTAAATAGATGTCCGTGTCGGGACGAATGAACACGTGCCTACCGAGTTGCTTTGACGTTTCGGTACGGCGCGGATTCACGTGGAAGACCTTGCCCCCCCGATCTTCGATCGCGCGCAAACGTCGAATGGGGTCTGGAAGCTGCACGAAGCTCGCGCGGGACACGGCCGGGTTCGATCCAATGATGATCAAACACTGCGTGCGATCGATGTCAGCGAAGGGCTGAATGAACGGAAAGCCGTACAGCCGTTCCGCCGCGGCGAACTTGTTGTTGCAATCCTGAGAGCCGGTCTGAAACAGATTGCGCGAACCGAGCCCCTGCAGGAAGGCAGCAATGAGAACCGGAGGCAACAAGCTGAACGAAATCGGGTTGCCGAGATACGCAGAGACCGAATCCCCGCCGTGGTCCTGCACCAGCTGCTGGACCTTGGCGCCGATCTCCAGGAGCGCCTGCTCCCAACTGATCTTCTCGAACCGGTCCCCCACGCGCTTCAAGGGCCAGCGCAGCCGGTCGGGGGAGTGATGAATCTCGTGGTAGCGAAGTCCCTTGATACAGGCATAACCTTTGCTCACGACATGGTCCCGGTCGGGCTCGACGGCCACGATGCGATCGTCTTCGATCGTGGCCTTCAGCCCGCAAGTTGCTTCACAAATTCGGCAAAAGGTGAGCTCGGTGCGACTGGACACGGTCGCAAAGGTGCCAGGGTCGAGACGCGCCTACAAGGCCGAAGGGACAGCTGCCGCGACTGCTGCTACATCATCGTCTAGGAGGCGGCAGCCATGAACAAGCTCTTCTTCGCTTTGACCGTAGTTTCCATCATCTTGTCCGGCTGCGGAGAATCGAGCAGCGGCGGCGGCAACGCGGGCAGCGGTGGCCAGGCGGGCGCCGGTGGCGAAGGCGGTGCGGCCGGCAGCGGTCCGAAGTGCACGACGCCCCAGGCGATGCTCCGCTGCGACAAGGTGCTCAACATAGCCCACGGAGGCGGACTCCTGATTCGTCCCACGCACACGATTGAAGCCTATGACCAGGCACTCGAAGACGGTGCGGACATGCTCGAGTTGGACGTTCACCAGACCCTCGACGGCGTGATCGTGGTGATGCACGACGCAACGCTGGACGACACGACGAGTTGCTCGGGCGCCATCAAAGAGATGACCTTTGCGGAGATTCGCGAGTGCGACGCTGGTTACCACTTCACCACGGACGGCGGCGCAACCTATCCGTATCGCGGGATGGGCCTAGTCGTGCCTTCGCTCGAAGAGGTCCTGGAACGTTACCCAGACACCGCGGTCAACATCGAGGTCAAGCAACAAGAACCCTCCCTCATAGATGACCTCGTCGATTTGATTCGTCAGTACGAATTCGAGGACAAGATGGTCGGCGCCTCGTTTTCTACCGAGGTCCTCGCCGAGCTTCGCGATGCGGCGCCCGAAATCGCCACGAGCTTGAGCGAGGATGAATCCTTGGAATTCTGGACCAAATCCTGGCTCCCGATCGATCCGGGGTACGTCCCACCAGGCGAGTTCCTTCAGCTGCCAGTGCAGTACAATCTCGGCGGAAGCGGCCCCATTCCCGTGCTGCATGACGGCTTCGTTCCCCGAGTCGAAGAGCTCGACATGTACGTCCACATCTGGACCGTCAATGACGAACAAGAAATGCGATGGTTGATCGAGGTCAAGGGCGTGCACGGCATCATGACCGACGATCCCCCACTCCTCACGAGGGTCATCAACGAGCTCGAGGCTGGCGACTAGGACTACGCGTTGGGAAATTTCTCGACTAGCAAGGCGAGCGCGTCGTGCGTGGTGAGGATGCCGATGATTTTGGTGCCTTCGACGACGACCGCGGAGCCGTACTTGTGCTCGAGCATCTCCTTGAGCACGGTGAAGAGCGGGGTGTCCTTGGAGACCGTGTATGCCTCTTGGGTCATCGCTTCTTCAACGGTGGTGTTGTCGGGATTGACCTCGTTCAGGCCGGCGATCATGCCGAGGTCGCGGTCGCTCACGATGCCGTAGAGCTCGCCTCCGTGCAGCACGGGCAAATGGCGAATCCCGTATTTCTCCATGAGCTTCTGAGCAAACGTAATGGTCTGCTCGCTGCCCACTGTGTGCGGTATCGGGGTCATGAAATCGGAGATCGGCGCGGTCTTGTCCATGGGCGCAGCTCTACCACAGTCAGGCGTTTCCGCCACGCTCCGGATCGACTTCGCGCCCGTACTTGCGACGGATCTGGCTGATCGCCCGTAGGCTCTGACCCAAGGAACCGTCAGGCCTCGGTTCCGAGCCAACCGCGTCGACCGAGCCACTTCGTCAGCTCGAGGACCGGCGAAATGGTCAGGGCTGGGCAGGCCGCGATGAGCCAGTCCGCCGACGACAAAGGGCTTATGCCGAACGGCTCCCGCAGCGGCGGAAAGGACACGATGAACACCAGTAGCGCCATTTCCCAGAGGATCGCCAGGTTCAGCCACTTGTTGGCAAACGGCCGATGCAGGATCGACCGGCGGTCAGACCGAAAGTTGAACGCCTTGAGGAACTCGACCAAGACCAAGGACACGAAGGTCATCGTCATGGCGTGGGCAACACTACCACCAGATCGCAGAGCCCAAATGAAGAGACCGAGATTCGCTGCAGTCGACCACAGCCCTCCGACGACCATGAGCGTTACGACCCGGCGCGTGAAGATTCCTGTGCGCGCGTCGCGTGGCGCGCGCTCCATCAGATCGTCATCAGGAGGGTCTACAGACAGTGCCAGCGCTGGTAAGCCGTCGGTGGCGAGGTTCACGTACAGGATCTGCACGGCGGTTAGCGGCAGGGGCAGACCGCTCAACACGGCCCCGGCGATGAGACCGATCTCCCCGATGTTCGCCGATAGCAGGTACATCAAGTACTTCTTGATGTTCTCGAAAATTCCGCGCCCTTCTTCCACCGCGGCAACAATCGATGCGAAGTTGTCGTCCATCAGGGTCATCGCCGCCGCCTCTTTGCTCACGTCGGTGCCAGTGATGCCCATCGCGATGCCGATGTCGGCCTTCTTGAGTGCGGGTGCGTCGTTCACTCCGTCGCCTGTCATGGCCACGATTTGACCGTGTTGTTGAAGGGCAGTGACCACCCGCAGCTTGTGAGCCGGGGAGACGCGTGCATAGACTTCGATGTTCTCGACTCTCCGCTCTAGCTCCTCGTCGTTCATCTTCTCGAGCTCTGCACCCGTCGCCACATGCCCCTCGCTGACCAGGCCGAGCTCGCCGGCCACCGCCTGAGCGGTGATCGGATGGTCGCCGGTGATCATGACGACTCGGATGCCGGCTCGCTCGCATTGTTCGATCGCAGCTCTAGCTTCGGGCCGTGGCGGATCGATCATGCCCACCAAACCGAGAAAGGTCATGTCGCGCTCGGCATCTCCGAGCGTCGCATTCGCCTTCTTGGCTACCCCAAGCACGCGCAAAGCCTCCCCGGCCATCTGTCGGACCGCCTCGAGAATCTCCTCTCGATCGGCATCCGCAAGCGGGACTTCGCCTTGGCTCGTCAGTTGTCGAGAGCACGAATCGAGAATGGTTTCGGGCGCGCCCTTGGCATATGCAACCTGAGCGTCGCCAACGGAGTGCAAGGTCGTCATCCGCTTGGTTTCGGACGTGAAGGGGATCTCTGCGACCCGTGGGAACTTTTGGTCCAGGTCGACCTTTCGCATTCCGGCTTTGGCGGCCGCAACGATGATCGCCCCTTCGGTCGGGTCTCCCTTGATGTGCCAGCTGTCGTGCATGTCGTCGCGGACGACGTGCGCGTCGCAGGCCAGAGCGGCCGCAAGCAACAAGTCCATCTCCTCTCGAGAGGGCTCGACAACCGTACCGCTCCGCGAAAACTCGCCTTCGGGGTCGTACCCGCTACCGGAAATCGTGGTTGTTCTTTCCGGGGTATGAAGCTTCCGGGCCGTCATCTCGTCTCTGGTCAGCGTGCCGGTCTTGTCGGAGCAAATGACCGAGGTACTGCCTAAGGTTTCGACGGCCGGCAGGCGCCGTACCAGTGCGTTTCGTTTCACCATCCGTTGCACGCCAATTGCCAAAGAGATGGTGACAACCGCCGGCAGGGCCTCGGGCACTGCGGCTACGGCTAGAGCGATTCCAAAGATGAACATCTCCAGCAAGGGTTGGTCTCGGACCACGCCGACGGCCACGACAACCGCTACGACGACCAGGGCTGCTTGACCCAGAACACGACCCACCTTGTCGAGATTCCGTTGCAGCGGTGTCCTAGCGGTTTCGACGGACTGCAGCATCTGGGCAATCCGGCCGAACTGGGTTGCCATACCGGTGGCGACGACGACGGCACGACCTCGGCCGTAAGTGGCGTTGGTCCCGCCGAAAACCATGTTCCCGCGGTCGCCAAGGGCCAGGTCCTCTCCGCGAAGTGCCTCGGTGTTCTTGGCGACGGGCATGGATTCACCCGTGAGCGCGGCTTCGTCGACTTCCAGGTTGATCGACTCGACCAGTCGTGCATCCGCCGCCACTTTGTCTCCTGCGCGCAATAAAATCAGATCACCGGGCACGAGCTCGCGCGCCGGAATCTCGATTTCTTGGCCATCGCGTATGACGGTCACCGTAGGCGCAGCCATTTGCCGGAGCGCTTCGATCGCGCGTTCCGCCCGGTACTCCTGTATGAAGCCCAAGACCACGGCAAAAAGCACGATCACGGCGATGGCAATGGTCTCGACGCGCTGTCCGAGGAAGGCGGAGATCCCCGTTGCGACCAGCAGAATGATGATCAAGACGTTCTTGAATTGTTGGAAAAGGATGGCCCAAGGGGAGACACGACCCGCAGCTTGCAGCTCGTTGGGACCATATCGAGCGAATCGATCCTCAGCTTCGGCGCCCGCCAGGCCGTGCGCGGAGCAATGCAGATGCGACATGACCGCGTCGATAGATAGGGTGTGCCATACGTGCGCGGAGCTAGACGCGGGCTGCGACATAGCGGATTGCGTCCCGGAGACTGGCGATCTCGCCATAGTCCTCTTCTGGGATTTCGACGCCGAGCGCTTTGTGAATCCCTTGGACCCAGCGAAGAATGTCCATCGAATCCAAATCGAGCTCGTCTCGAAGGTCAGCGTCCTCTTCGATTTCCTGGTCACTGATTTCTGGCGCTACGTCGCTCAGGCAGCGGAGCAAGGTCGATCGTATCTCGTCGAGGGTCATAGTTTCTCCGGCTCTTGCAGCAGTCGGTCGAGGGTGGTCAAGAATCGCGAGCCTTGGTGACCATTGCTGACGCGGTGATCGGCGCCAAGGGTAACCCGCATGACGGGCCGAGGCACCACCTGCCCATCCACTACCCAGGGCCGCTCGACCGTGGCGCCGCATCCGACAATGGCCACCTGCGGCGGAAAGATGATCGGCGTCACGCTCTCGGCGCCTCGCTCCCCGAGCAAGGTCAGAGTGATGGTTGCAGAGCTCATCTCGGAGCTTCGAAGCGTCCCGGCGCGGGCGCGGCTCACCAGGTCGGTCATTCGGGTCATGAGGTCGGTGAGGCTTCCCTCGTCCGTATGCTGCAAGGCCGGCGCCACGAGCCCACCTCCGCGAAGCGACACCGCAAGCCCGACGTGAATTTCCGAGCTTGGCACCGCCTCAGCGCCCTGCCAGGTCGCATTGAGCGTCTCGTGTTTGCGCAGCGCCAACGCGACCGCGCGCAAGACCACCACACCAGAGACCAGGCGCTCACTCACGCTCAGCGATGCGTTGGTGTCGCGAAGCCATGCACTGACGTTCCCCATGTCGATGCTTTGCTCGACGTAGTAGTGCGGGATCTCGTCATTGGCCCGCGTCATCGCCGCCGCGATGGCCCGTTGCATGCGCTCGGCGGGCGAAACCGGCTTGCTCGGCCCAGAAGCACTCGTGCTCGGGACATCGCTCGCTCGGATCGCCCCACCCGGCCCAGTGCCACGAATCTGCGAGATATCGATGCCGCGCTCCCTGGCGACTCTGCGTGCGTAGGGCGAAATACGAACGCGGCCCTCCGAACCTGAGTGCGCTCTCTGGTCGACCCCCACCAAGTCATCGAGAGTGATCCGCCCATGTGCGCCGCTGCCCCGAACCGACCGCAGCGACAGATTCAACTCATGCGCACGCCGCCGAACAGCGGGCGAGGCGAAGGGACCATGGAGATCGAGTTCAGAGGAGCCCGCAGAAATGATCGACCCAGGCGCCGACGCGGACACCGACGCTGCCTCTGCCACTGACGCTGCCTCTGCCTCTGCCTCTGACGCTGCCTCTGCCTCTGACGCTGCCTCTGACGCTGCCACTGACGCTCTCCCCGCCTCAATCTCCGCCAAGACGGTCCCCACCGGTACCTTCTCCCCTTCCTTCACCAGCAAGCTCTCAACCACTCCTGCCTCGAACACCTCCACCTCGATCAAGCCCTTGTCGGTCTCCACCTCGGCAATGATGTCCCCTTTCGAGACGCGGTCCCCTGCCGCGACGCGCCACCTGGCAAGCACCCCGGCGGTCATATCTGCACCGAGCGAGGGCATGACGAACTCAGCCACCGACGACGCTCCTCGTCGCCACCTCGACGATTCGATCGACCTGCGGGATGGCAGCCTCTTCGAGATGTTTGGCGTATGGCATCGGTACCTCGATCGTGCAGACGCGCGCGACCGGGGCATCGAGCTCGTAGAAAGCCTCCTCGACCAAGATCGCGCTGATTTCGGAAGCAAGGCTCCCGGTTTTCCACGCTTCATCGATCACGACGGCGCGGTGTGTGCGCGAGACGCTCCCGATGATGGTGTCGTGGTCGATCGGTCGCAGGCTCCGCAGGTCGACGACCTCGGCGCTCATTCCTTGCTTTGCAAGCTCCTCGGCCGCCGCCAAGGCCTTGTGAACGGAACCCCCGTACGCGATGAGGCTGAGGTCGGCGCCGGTCCGCCGAATGGCCGCCTTCCAGGGCGATGGAGGTTCGGACACGGAATCGAACGGTCCTTCGACGCCGTAGAGCATCTGATGCTCAAAGATGAATACCGGGTCCGGGTCTTCGACCGCGGCGAGCAACATGTCGTGCGCGTCCTGCACTGTAGCCGGCGCGAGCACCTTGATGCCGGGCACGTGCGCGTACCAGTTTTCCAGGCTGTGCGAATGCTGGGCGGCGATCTGTTTGCCGCCGCCGGTTGCCATTCGCACCGCGATCGGCACCTCGAACTGCCCGCCGGACATGTGCCGCATGACCGCGGCGTTGTTCACGACCTGGTCGAGGGCCAGCAAGCTGAAGTTCACTGTCATGACCTCGACGATCGGGCGCATCCCGCCGATCGCAGCGCCTATCCCAGCGCCGACGAAGGTCGACTCGCACAGAGGCGTGTCGCGAACCCGGTCTTCACCAAACTCCTCCAAGAGGCCCTTGCTGACGGCGTAGGCGCCGCCATAGCGCCCTACGTCCTCGCCCATGAGGAACACACGGGGATCTTCTCGAAGCAAGGTCTGCAGCGCTGTTCGAATCGCCTCTCGATACGTAGTCACGACAAATCCCTCGCATAGGTGTGACGGCGGATGTTCTCCACAGGTTCCCAGTCGCCCTGCTCCGCGAACTCTACGGCCTCGGCGACTTCTTTGGCTGCGTCGGCTTCGATCGCATCGATGTCGGCCTGGGTGATCAGCCCGTCGCTCAGGCCGCGTTCCTGGAAGCCGTCGATGGGATCGTGCTTCCTGTGTTTTTCGACTTCTTCCTTGGTGCGGTAGAGCTCGGCGTCGTACATCGAGTGTGCGCGAAACCGGTAGGTCCTCAGCTCGAGGAACCGCGGCTCGCTCGTTTCACGGACGAGCTCGGCCTCGTTGTGCACCGCGCGCTGGACCGCAACGACGTCCATGCCATTGACCGAATCCGCTGGAACCCCGTACGCCGGCGGATTGTTCGCGATGTTGCTGTCCGAGACGTGGCGATCCAAGGCCGTCCCCATCGCGTACTTGTTGTTTTCGCACAAAAACAAGACCGGCAGCTTCCAGAGCGCAGCCAAATTCAGCGACTCGTGGAACTCACCCTCGTCGGTGGCGCCGTCGCCGAAGAAGCAAGCGGTCACACGCGACTCGCCCTTCATCTTGGTTGCTAGCGCGAGTCCAACCGCGATCGGCAAGCCGCCGCCGACGATGGCATGCCCGCCGTAGAAGCGCCGCTCCGCGGAAAACAGGTGCATCGAGCCGCCACGGCCACCCGAGCAGCCGTTGGCCTTTCCGTACATCTCCGCCATGATCTCTCCGGCGGGAATGCCGCGAATCAGAGCATGACCGTGCTCCCGGTAGGTCGCCACGATGTTGTCGTCCGTCCGCAGCGCGTGCAAAGCCCCGACCCCAACAGCCTCTTCGCCAATGTAGAGGTGCAAGAACCCGCGGATCTTCTGCTTGGCATAGAGCTCCGCGCTCTTCTCCTCGAGCCGGCGAATGCGAATCATGTCGCGTAGCAACTTGAGCGCGTCGTCGCGTGAGATGTCCAGGGTCAACTCTCTCCTCCTTCCAGGGTCGACGTATCCCCTTCGGGCAAGCCGAGCTCCCGGGCCTTGAGCAGGCGTCGCATGATCTTTCCGCTTCGCGTCTTCGGAAGCGATTCGATGAAGTCGATCTCTCTTGGCGCCGCCGTCCCGAGGTTCTTGCGCCCGAACCCGATCAGCTCACGCTGGAGCTCTTCCGTCCATCCGTGACCCGGCTGCAAGCTCACGAAGGCCTTGATGATCGTCCCAGCGACTGGATCGGGCTTGCCGATGACACCGACTTCGGCAACGGCTGGAT
The DNA here is from genome assembly GCA_963699755.1 of uncultured delta proteobacterium. Taxonomy (GTDB): domain Bacteria; phylum Myxococcota_A; class Polyangia; order Polyangiales; family Houyiibacteriaceae; genus SG8-38. The sequence continues at coordinate 285,511 of CAVOVB010000003.1, read as the reverse complement.
GCTTCATGATCACGCTCTCCACCTCGAACGGGCCGATGAGGTGCCCGGCCGACTTGATGACGTCGTCTGCGCGCCCGACGAACCAGTAGTATCCCTCTTCATCACGACGCGCGAGGTCACCGGAAAGATACCAGCCATCGCGGAAACAAGCGTCGTAGCGCTCCTTGTTGTTCCAGTATCCGCGAAAAACCGAAGGCCAATCCGGACGCAAGGCGAGCTCGCCGTCTTTGTCCGGGTCGTTCACCTCGTGCAGATGCCCGTCCTTCCCTTCTCGGACAATCCCCGCTGTGACGCCAGGTATCGGTCGGCCCATCGACCCCGGCTTCACGTCCATCGACGCGTAGTTCGAAATCATGATTCCACCGGTTTCGGTCTGCCACCAATTGTCGTGAAACGGCTTGCCGAAGACTTCCCGACCCCAGACCACCGCCTGCGGATTCAGAGGCTCGCCGACGCTTGCCATGAAACGAAGCGCTGAAAGGTCCTTGCTCCGAGGCAGCTCCGGCCCGCTCTTCATCAGCATTCGAATGGCGGTGGGCGCAGTGTACCAGACCTGCACCTTCTCTTCCTCGAGAATCTGGTACCAACGCTGGGGGTCGAATTCGGCTTCATCGATGATCATCGTAACGCGATTGCTGAGAGGCGCGCTGATGCCGTACGAGGTCCCGGTCACCCAGCCGGGGTCGGCCGTGCACCAGTAGATGTCGCCCGGGTGCAGATCGAGCGCGAGCTTGCCGGTGACGTAGTGCGTGAGCACCGCCTCGTGAACGTGGTATGCGCCCTTGGGTGTTCCGGTCGTCCCGCTGGTGAAATGAAGCAGCGCCGGGGTTTCCGGGTCGGTGTCCGCGATCTCGTACTCGACCGAGGCGATGGCCATCGCTTCGAACCAATCCACCGTGCCCTCGGGATTGTTGGGCTTCTCCGGATCCGCGACGACGATCACGTGCTCGAGTGACGGAATCCGGCCTCGAATCGGCTCGATTCGGCGCTTGTAGAGCCGCTCGGTCGTGAAGAGCACGCGCGCCTCACCCAACTCGAGGCGCTGGGCGATAGGCTCCGGACCGAACGCGGAGAATAGGGGACAGAATACCGCCTGGTGCTTCAAGGTCCCGAGCGCGCAGAGATAGAGCTCAGGGATGCGCCCGGCGAGCGAGTACACCCGGTCGCCGGCTTCGACGCCAAGCGCGGTCAGGACGTTGGCAAACTGATTGCTGCGCGAATCGAGATCCCGGTAGCTCAGCGCTTGACGTTCTCCCTTCTTGCCGAGCCAGATCATCGCCATCTGATCGCCGTGTCGGTTCGCGACGTGCCGGCCGACCGCCTCGTATGCGATGTTGAGCCCCCGGTTTCCCGGCAAACCGTCGAGCTCACGACGCGCCGCTTCCCACGAGAACGACGCTCGCTCCGCATCGTAGTCGGTCAGATTCGGAGGCGGGCTCATGTACCCAAGTTGCTTCTCTAGTCGCACTTTGCTCAGCCTCCGATCAGGAATCGCTGATAGAGACGATTGGCGGCGGCGTCCTGAAACGGCAGAAGCGACTCACCATAGACCCAGTCCTCGTTCAGAGCTTTGAGCCAGTCTTCGGTGACGGTCTCCACTTTGAGACCTGCCGCATGGATGGCCGCGACTAGCTCGAAGGCCCCGCGAATGGGTTTCCCATCTGCATAGATCCGGGCAAACCTGGCGTATAGTGCTTCCAGATCATTTGAATCCGTCATGACATTCCTCCCTGGCGCACGGCATCGATCAGTATTCGCCGCTCCGCTGATGCGATCACCTGTCGGGTCCGTGGCACCGCGTCGGGGTTCACCGAAATGGACGTGATGCCAAAACGAACGAGCTTCTCGGCGAACTCGGGCCGGTTCGACGGCGCCTGCCCGCAAAGCGAGGACGTGAGTCCGCAGTCTTCGGCTGTGTGCACGATACGCTCGATGGCCCAGAGTACCGCATCGTCGGCCTCGTCGAAGAGCTCGGAGCAAATCGCCGAGTCCCGGTCGACCCCGAGCATGAGCTGCGTCAAGTCGTTCGAGCCGATCGAAACGCCGTCGATGCCCAACTTCGCGTAATCTGGAATGCGATATACGATTGACGGCACCTCGGCCATCACCCAGCGGAGCAGTTTCGGATCGCTCCCAAGTCGGTGCTTGTCGATCCGCTCCAGACAGGCCTCGAGCTCCCACTTGGTTCGCACGAAGGGGATCATGATGTTCACGTTTTCCGACGCCTCGCGAACGCGCGCTAGCACTTCGAGCTCCAGATCGAAGAGCTCCGGGTCCTTCACGTAGCGGAAGCATCCCCGGTACCCGATCATCGGGTTCTCCTCGTGCGGCTCGTAGTCCGCGGCCCCCCGCAAACCGCTGAACTCGTTGGTACGAAAATCGTAGGTCCGATAGATCACGGGCCGTGGGAAGAAGGGTCGTGCAATTCGCAGGAGCGATTCAGTCATCTTGTTGACGAAGTCGTCCGAGCCGCCCTCGGCGATCAGGGCTTTGGGGTGCACGCCGCCGAGCGCATCGGTGATCATGAACTCCGCGCGAAGCAGGCCCACGCCATCGACCGGCAATGCAGCAGCTTCTTCGGCGGCGTCAGCGATCGCGAGATTGACGTACAGGCGGGTCGCGAGGGGCTCCATTGTCGTTTCGGGTGAGGCCACCGCGGCGGGTCGTGCAAGGGATGACGCTGCCACCGACGGCCCGTTGGTCGCGTCGCCCGAGACGATCTCGCCCCGCGTCCCGTCCACGGTCACCAGTTGCGAGCTCTTGAGAAGGCGCGTCGCGTTGCCGGTACCGACGATACAGGGGATGCGAAGCTCCCGGCTCACAATCGCCGCATGGCAGGTCATTCCTCCCTCATCGGTGACGAGCGCGCCGGCATGACGCATGACCGGCACCCAGTCGGGGCTGGTCATTTCTGCGACGAGAATCTCGTCCTTGCTGATCTTCGCGTCCGCCTGGAGCTCGCGCATCACGCGCACTTTGCCGGCAACACGGCCCGGAGAGGCGCCAAGCCCTGTCAGGAGCGGGGTCCCCGGCGGCGCTATGAGGGTCGTGATCGGTCGGGACTGAACGATATAAATCTTGCCGTCCTGGAGCGCCCATTCGACGTCCTGCGGGCTCCCGTAGTGCTGCTCGATTCGAAGCCCGAGGTTGGCGATTTCGAGCACCTGTGCATCGTCGAGAACCCGCATCGCGCGCTGCTCTTTGGGAACTTCGAGCTTCGCCTCCGAGCCGTCCGCTCGTCGGACGACCTTGTGCGCCTTCGAGCCGACTCGCGCGTTGAGGACTTGGGCGCCGCCCTTCGCGGGGTCGCGCGGCCGGCCCACAAAATAGGTGTCGGGTTCGACCTGTCCCCCGACCACGACCTGCCCGAGCCCGTATGCACCTTCGACGAGCATCCGTTCACGGTCCTGTGAGATTGGGTCGACCGTGAACATGACTCCCGAAGCTTCCGAATCCACCATCTGTTGGACGACGACGGCGATGGTCGGCTCTTCGATCAGTCCCAGGCTGTGCCTGTACGCCATGACACGCGAGCTCCAGAGCGAAGCCCAGCAATCGAGGATTCGTTGGATCAGGGTTTCTCCGACGACGTTGGTGAACGTCTCGTTCATTCCCGCGAAGGATGCTTCCGCGGTGTCCTCCGCGGTTGCCGATGAACGGACCGCGACCCGCGCCCCTTTCCCAAGGCGCTCGAACGCTTCGAGGACGTCAGCCCGAACGTCGTCCGGAACACCCGCGCGCCGCACCGTGGCCTGCAGCTCGTCGGAGGCGAGCTTGAGTGCGCTCGAGTCATCGAGGTCGATCTTCCCGACGACCTCGAGCAAGCGCTTCCGGCATCCCGCCACGTCCAGGGCGTGCAAGTACGCCTGGCCCGTGATCACGAAGCCCCGGGGCACCGGCAAACCCGCGGCCGTCAGCTCGCCGAGATTAGCTCCCTTGCCCCCGGCAACCGGGGTGTCGGTGCGGCGGAGGGTCTCGAACCCCCGAACGAACTCTGACGTCTCTGCTACCATGTCGCGAAGGTACATGCATCGGGCGCGCCAAGTTGCCGCAAAGCCAGAGCCCTGCAGTTCAGGACGGAAACCGAGCGAAAATGTGTAGGCGCCGCGCCAATCGTGCGCTTCGCCCTGCCCGCGGCGAAGAATGTGCGCCTCCGGGGACCGATCCGCCGCAGAAATCCCAGTGATGGCCTTTGGCACGTTCGCTGCACTCCTGGTATCACCCCGAATCCCGTAAAAGGAGAGCACCATGACCGCGGATGAAGCGAACAAGACACTGAAGCAAGACTTGCAAGAGACCCGTGACGACCTCAGGCGGACCGCCGACGAGATCAAGCTGAAGCTCCATCTCGCCGGAATGGACGCGAAAGACGCCTGGGACGATCTTCAGCCCCGCATCGCAGATTTCGAGCGGCGTTTCGACGAGAAAGCAGAGGAAGTGGGCGAGGAGCTCAAGGCGCTCGGAACCGACATCAAGAAGCGCCTAGCCAACATCAAGGCGAAGCTCGGCTAGGAGCGACAAAGGGTATCTCGCGCGTCGCCGGCCTGCTACACAGCAGCTTCCGCCGGCTCGCGAACGACGAACACGCTGCAAGGTGCATGGCGTACCGTAGCCTCGGCCACGCTACCGAGCAGGCGGCGCAGGACTCCCTTTCGCCCATGCGAACCCAGCACGATGAGGCTCGCCCCCGTCTCTTTTGCGACTCTGCAAATCTCAATCGACGGATGGGCACTCGGGATGGCATCGTATTGCACATCGGTATCGGCGAGGTCCCCGAAGAAGTGATGGCGAGCTTCCTTGAGTTGCTGCATCGAACCCTCGTCCCATGCCTGGCGATCGCCTTCCAAGACTGGACGAGCGCCCGGTCCCCTCACGCTCTTGGGATCGTAAATGTGGATGATGAAGACGCGAGCGCCATCGCGTCCCGCGATGCCCGCGGCCCGCTCGAGCGCGAGGTCGGAGCTCGGAGAGAAGTCCGTACAAACGACGATGAGTGGCTTCATTTCTCGGGTCGCAAACTGCACGCCTCGCCGCGCTCGTGCAAGTCCCTCCTCGCCCCCTTGGCTGACCCTTGTCTCACTCCACTTAAGTGCCTGAAACCAGTGGACTCGGGGCTCAGCTGAGGTCGAGGAGAATCTTACCGGCTCGCCCGGGCCTCCGCGCGTGCTCGAGCGCAGCCCGGAGCTCATCGAGCCGGTACGTCTGTTCGACCGGGGTGGCGAGCACATCGCTTTCGATCAGCTTGGCGGTGCTGCGTACCAGCCGCAGGCGCTGGAGGAGCGTTCGTCTGCCGAGATACGCAGACAAGTAGAACCCTTCGACGCTAGTCATCGGCATCATGATGTCGCGCGGCGGCAGGGAGATCGGTTCGCGGCTCAGCGTCCCGTAGCAAACCATTCGTCCGCGCGGTGCCAGCGCTCGCAGCGCTTCAGAGCCGGTCGCTCCGCCGACGCAATCGAGAACGTAGTCGACGCCTGCAGGAGCGATGCGGTGAACGGCTTCGAGCAACTCCTCGTCTTCGAGGGCGATGACATACTTGCTGTTCCCTTGCTTCAAGCGCTCCGCACCGGCCCGGCTCCGCACCACGTCGATCACGCGAAAGCCGTCGGCTCGCGCCAAGTTCCGGATCATCTGCGAGAGCGCAGACCCAGCCGCGGTCTGCAGAAGCACGGAGCCGCGCGGAACCTTGAGCACGTGTCGCACCAGAACGAGCGCGGTCAGTGGATTGACGAAGAAAGAGCAGGCCTGTGCATCGCTGAGCGACCGCGGCACTGGAAACGCACGGCGCGTATCGATGAGCGTCTGCTCTTGCCATGTCCCGTTGGGCGGCCCGCTGACCACCGCAACGCGTCTGCCGACCAGGCGCCTGCCCAACAAACCACCACCGGACTCTTCGACGAGACCGACCCCTTCTACGCCTAGCGCATAGGGCGGCCGCGGAAATGGCTCCGAAGAGCCTGGGCTATCGGTCGGCCGCTCCACCCCGCGGTTCCAGATCAAGCGCGCAAAAGAGCGTTCGTAGATCCCATCCATGTAGTTGAAATCCGAGGGGTTGATGGGCGCCATTCGCATGCGGACGAGCACCTGGCCTGGCCCCGGTCTCGGCACGGGAACGTCGCGAACCTCGACGGCGCTCGGGTCGTCGGAAAACGCGTCGATGCGGGCAGACTTCATGGCTCAGGCGCCTTTGGGACCGCGGAGCCCGCTGGGCATGGCGAACGGCCAGTTGGAATCGACCGTCCCTCCATCGACTTCGAGAACCTTCCCGGTCACCCAGCTACCGGCGTCCGAAAGAAGGTACAGCGCAGCCGCGCCAATGTCCTCGACGGTCCCGAGTCGACGCATGGGCGTGAGCTCGATCATCTGCCCGGCAAGCGATTTGTCGGCGGTCACCATTGCCAACGCATCGGTTTGGGTCGCACCGACCGCGATCGCGTTGACGCGAACGTGCGGCGCCCACTCGTGCGCGAGGAGACGAGTCATGTGCGACATCGCGGCTTTGGCGGTGCCATATGCCACGAAACCATGGTCGACCAAGTGGGAAAGCCCAGAAGTGATGTTCACGATGGCGCCGTGGCCGCGCTCCGCCATCGAAGGCGCCAAGGCGCGGGACATGTGGAACGCGGTCGTCACGTTGAAGTGGAATGCCTTGTCGAGCTCCGCATCGGTGCACTGCAATGCCGGTCCAGGGAGCGTGCCCCCAGCGTTGTTCACCAAGAAATCCACGCCGCCGAACTCCGCGAGCGCGCGCTCGACGAGCCGGTCGAGCTGCTCGGGAACCAGGACGTCGGTCGGCACCACCAGAGCGCGTCCGCCGTTCTGCTCGATGATCCCAGCGACTTCTTGGAGGGTATGCTCGCGCCGCGCCGCCAGCACGACATTGGCACCCGCCTCGGCTAGAGCGATCGAAACCCCACGGCCGATACCGCGACCGGCGCCTGTCACTACGGCTACGCGGCCGTCTACTTTGAAGCGATCCAAAATCATGTGCGTTTGTTCTCCGGCGGCTACTTTCGGGCATTCGGAGGCATTCTGCAACGGTTGACCCAGCGGCGCTGCTCCCGTAGCTTCCCGTAGATGACCTATTGTGTCGCAGTCAAAGTCGATGAAGGGCTCGTTTTCGTCTCCGACTCCCGCACGAACGCAGGCGTCGACCACATCAGCACCTACGCAAAGATGCACACCTTTGGGGGCGACGGGACGCGGTTCTTCACTCTGCTCAGCGCCGGCAATCTTGCGACGAGCCGTGCAGTGGTGACCCGCCTCCGGCACGACATCCAGGATGGGGCCAAGCTCAGCTTGAATACGGTGAAGCACCTGACCGACGCGGCCGACTACATCGGCCAGCTCAGCCGCGAAGAACAGCAGAAGCACAGCAAGCGCGTGAAAGACGAACAGTTCCGCGCTGGGGCAAGCTTCATTTTGGGCGGGCAGATCCAAGGCGGATTGCATTCGATCCTCTTGATTTACCCCGAAGGCAATTACATCCCAGTTTCCCGCCACTCCCCTTTTCTCCAGATCGGCGAAGACAAGTACGGTAAGCCGATCCTCGACCGCATTATCGAGCACAAGCTCAGCCTCGAGCTCGCCGGCCGTTGCGCCCTCGTTTCGATGGACTCCACCATGCGAAGCAACGCGAGCGTCGGACCGCCGATCGACCTCTTGCTCTATTCGGCCGGTACCCAGCGGTCAGGGAGCCAGGTGACCTTTGGCGAGGACGACGACTACCTGCGCGAGCTCCGACGTGCCTGGCAGGACAGCCTCAAGGCAGCTTTCATCCAGCTGCCAAAGTTGCCTCTGCCCTCCCCCTCCGTTCGATTGGTCGACGCCTAGCCGCTAGGCTCGGCCAGCTGTCGGCGAAGGTCGAGCGTGTAATGGTTCTCCGCAGCGTAGATCGGCTCGCGGGGGACGCGCGTCTTCCCGAGATGCTCGTTCGACGGGCGCCATCTCGCCTTCTGACGTTCCCGCGCCTCAGCAAGATCGCCTGGCCGGCCGTCGTAGAGCGGACCATCTGGATTCCAGAAATAGTATTGGCTCGAGCAAAGCACCTGCTTCACGCCATCGACGACTTCGATCTGCAGAGGTGATTGCGCTGGGATGTGTGGATGGAACGCAGGCCAACCGATCGCTGATTTGTACCGCACGCCCGCGACGAGCATTCCGTCCACCTCGCGCATTGCCAATGCTACCCCATTGACGAGGATGCGGCGCTCCGTAAGAGCAGCCGGGTTCGCAACGGAGATCTCGATGCGGTCGGTCGAGTTGTCCACGACTCGAGAAGTGGTGCCCCCATCGGCGATCTCAGCCATCAGCGGCCAAGGCTCGAGCGCTTGCCGGACGAGCACCTCGCCCCCTTCGAGCCGCATGCGTCCGAGAACGGGAAAACGCTCGTCGAGAAGCGGCTCCCACCAAGCGGGATCAAAGCAGAGCCCGGCAACACCAAGGTCCACGCAGATCGCTCTCAGGTCTTGCAGGAGCAGGTTCGGGAGCATGTACGCGTCATGAAGCCTCGCGCCTCTGCGTACGAGCGGCTCTTGGCACGGGTTCTCCGCAAGCATGGCCAGGATAGCACGCACGAAGAGCGCCGCGAGCGACTGCTGGCCGACATCCGGCATCGTTTCGAACGCGCGCAGCTCGATCAAGCCCTGGAGGCCGGTGGGGGAGTCGACGTTCCAAAGCTTGTCGAGGCAGATCTCGGCGCGATGCGTGTTGCCACCACTGTCGGTCATCAAGTTGCGAAACAAGCGATCGAAGAAATCGCGATCGGGAGGCTCCTTCAATGAGTCGACGCCCAAGCAGGCGGTCTCGAGCTCGTAAAGCTTTCCCATCACGGTCTCGTCGGCCCGAGGCGCCTGCGAGCCCGGGCCCACGTATTGGCCCGAGAAGAAATACGAAAGCGCGGGGTGCCTCTGCCAATAACGGATGATGCTGCTGAGCAGGTCCGGGCGCTGGAAGAAGGGATTCTCGTCGAGACTTGGGCCGCCGAAGAGCAGGTGTGCCCCACCGCCGGTGCCCTGAACCTGGCCGTTCAGATGATAGCGGTGGGGATAGAGCCCCTCCTGCCGAGCGGCCCTCGTGATCCGCCGGAGGATTCGATCGTATTCCTGCCAGGAACGGGTTGGCGGCAGGTTCACCTCGAGCACGCCCGGATCCGCCGCAAGCCCGAGCGCCGTGACCGCTGGCGCCTGAGTAGGCCCGTACCCGCAAATCACGAGACCGCTCGTTCCCTCCGTCACCGCAACGCGCTCGATGATCTGCACCAGCGCGGCAAACGCCTCGAATTGGAGTGGCGGGATGAAGAGATGAAGCTCTCCATCGTTGACCTCCAGCGTGAGCACTCGACGAAGATGATGCTCGTCTAGCTCGCCCAGCGGCAAGCGTAAGCCAAGCGGGCTTTTCCCGGGAACCGCAACGATCGGCTCGGTTTCCGAGAAGGGCCAGTCATCAGAGACCCAGCCCGCCTCACTGCGGTCGAGCGGAAGCGCCCAACCATGCGGAAACGCGAGGGCGTCTTTCTCGACGCAGGGCATCACGCACGGACCTAGCCCTAAGCGTTCGGCGATCGCTTCCATCAGGCGCCGCGCATCGTCGGCGGTGTTGGAAGCGGAAGCATCGTCGAGGAGGAGAATTCCTGGATGACTCCAGAAGGGAACGCCGTCATCGCGATGCAAGGTCAGCACGACCCATCGCGGAAGCGGCTCGCCAGGGTACTGCTTCCCGTACACCTGCATGACCAGCCCCCCCCGATAGAGCTCTTCGAGCAAGCGGGAGGCGAGTCGCCTGGCGTAGCCGAGCTTCTCGGGCCCAAGCGCTTCTTGATTCCATTCCGGCGCGTCGGGGTCTCCAGGGATGAAGGTGGGCTCTCCGCCCATCGTGAGCGAAAACCCCTGCTTTTCGAGGAGGGATTCGACGGCGTGTGCGAGCTCCACGACCTTTTCGTTCAAAGCCCCCCCGTGACCTGCAGTCTCACGCTCATCTGCGAGCGAACCCCTCCGGCATGGAAATACTGCCCCTGGATCGGATTCACCCAGTCGGGCTGGTTCGCCACCGCGGAGGTCAGGAAGCGGTGGTCGGTCAGAATCCCGTTCGTCGGGTCGAACCCACGCCACCCCGCGCCCGGGAGATATACCTCGGCCCAGGCGTGCATCGAGCCAGCAGCGCGGTTGAACCCAAGGGTCCCGTCCGGAGGCTGAGGCTCGTAAAGATATCCACTGACGAAGCGGGCGGCGAGACCGAGCTGCCGACTGATGGCGACGAGGAGCTCAGCCATGTCGCGGCAAGACCCCGTGCCACGCTCGAGTGTTTGGTTTGCGCTCTGCGTGCCTTCCTCGTCGCGACGCTCGTAGGCGATGTTCCGATAGATGGCGAGGTTGAGGTCAGTCAGGAACGAAATCGTATTTCTGCTCTCTGCGGAGAGGCCGGTCGTTGCGCGGACCCAATCGAGCACCCTCCAGCGCGCCGACTCGTCGGGCTCGAGGTACGGTCGGAGCGCGCTCTTCTCTCGATCGTCGTAGCTGAAGGGAAAGTCATGGGCGCGCGCTTCCAGGATGAAATCGAACGGATTCTCCTCGACCACGTCGAACGCCATCCGACAGTGGAACGAGAGCAAGGACGCCTGGGCCGCGCCAAAGCTCGCAACGGCAACGACGTTGTTGAAACAGTCACGGACCCAACGAATCTTGGCGACTGGGGAGCATTCGAGCGCGAACGAGGCGACGTGAACCGTCTGACTCTCGCGCGGTCGGAGGTACAGCGAATGCTCGCCGAAGCCAACCGGTCGCTCGTAGCGATATTCGGTCAAATGGTCGACCTCGATCTTCATCGAATCCGGAGTAGCAGGTTTCTCGAGCGATCGTGATTTCTATTTGGTTTCATGCGCATGTCTGCGCCGCAACATCGTCCGAATCGCGTCCTTGGGAGGTGCGAAACGCTGCCTGCGACGATATTCTCGCCTTCGTGAGAAACGTCATTCGGTTTCCTGTTCAGCTGCGCGCGACCCGAGCTTCAGCTCACGCGGGGATTCAGTACCGAACGATTCACGGCTATCACCGCGCGTTCATCCTCACCGGACAGGGCCCCGCGGTTCTGCTGATTCACGGGATCGGCGACAGCTCCGAGAGCTGGCGCGACCTCATTCCGGACCTCGCCCGAGACCATACCGTCATTGCGCCCGACCTCCTCGGGCACGGCAAGTCCGACAAGCCGCGGGCAGACTACTCGATCGGCGCCTATGCCAATGCCATGCGCGACCTGTTGAGCGTGCTCGACATCGACCGCGTCACGGTCGTCGGACACTCTCTCGGCGGCGGCGTCGCCATGCAGTTTGCCTATCAATTCCCCGAACGCTGCGAGCGCTTGGTTCTGGTCAGCACCGGGGGAGTCAGCCATGAGGTGCATCCAGCGCTCCGATTCGCCTCAGCCCCCAATGCAGACCTCGTCTTGCCTCTTCTCGGCGCGCCGGGCGCACGGGCGATCGGCCAAGTCGCGTTTGCGCTCCTCAAAGCCCTGAAGACGAAAGTCGGCCACGACGCCGAGCAACTCACCCGAGTCTTCGATGCGCTGCCGAACGCGGCGTCGCGCAGAGCCTTCGTGCGCACGCTCCGCGCAGCCGTCGACTGGCGCGGGCAGGCGATCACGATGCTCGACCGCTGCTACCTGGCACGAAACATGCCGACGCTTCTGGTTTGGGGAGACCGAGATGGGGTGATTCCGGTCGCACACGCATACCAGATTCACGCTGCCATGCCCGACAGTAGGATTGAGATCTTCACCAACAGCGGGCACTTCCCGCACCAGAACGACCCCGCGCGCTTCCTGCGGGTATTCCGGGATTTCTACGCCAGCACGAGCCCGTGCTCCCACAGCGCCGAAGAGTGGCGGGCCCTACTTCGCAGAGGATCTATTGCTGCGCCTGTCGCTGCGCCTGCGCTTCGGCCGGTTGCGCCTCATCTATCCGTGTGACCCGCACTGACACGTCGAGCCGTTCTCCGTGGCCCCCTGCAAAGAGAGTCCCGGCCGTCGGAGTGGCGTCGCGGTAGTTGCGCCCCGTGGCGACGCGGATGTGATCGAGGTCGACCAGGCATCCATTGGTCGGGTCGAAGCCGCGCCAGCCCACCGAGGGCAAGTAGACCTCTGCCCAGGCGTGCGACGCTTCCGATTGAATTTGATTGTGGTAGGCCGCGCCAGTGTGGATGTAGCCGACGCGGTAGCGAGCCGGCACGCCGAGCAAGCGAGCGAGGCAGATGAACAAGTTCGCGAAATCCTGACAGACCCCTCGCCGCTCCTGGAACACATCGAACGGGGAGGTCTCGAGCGTCGTCGTACCGGGGATGTACTTGAAGTCCCTGTGCAGCGCTTCATTGAGATCGATGAGTGACTCGAGTAGATCATAGGAGCGGCGCGCCGCAAAGCTCATCCCGAAGCCGGAAAGCTCGCGAAGCTCTGTTTCCGGAAGCTCCGGCGGCAACAAGAAAGGGTTCATCATCTGACGCTGCCAGGGCATCCAAATCAGGGGAATGCTCGTGCTCCTCAGAGATGAGTGAGTGTTGACGTGGTAAACTCGGACCTTCGAATAGGCCCGCACCCAGAGCTCGGTATAGGGCTGGCTGATCTGAAAGCTCAGCACGTGGTTGCCAAACACGTCCTCGTACGAGAACGACTGGCCGGGCGGAGAGATCTCGAGCTTGTACTCCAGGACGTCTTGCGTCAGGTCGCGCACGGGCTGAAGGCGAACGGTGTGAGAGGAGGTCTCGACCGGCGTTTCGTAGCGGTAGACCGTCTCGTGGGTGATGTCGTAGGTGTGCCAACTACCCTTTTTCGCGCCGAGCGTCGGAAGCGGGGGTGCGGGCATCGAATCGGAAAAATGGTCGGATGGTCTCACTTTCTGTCGAGGCGCATCCGTCTTTGCCTGAGCCCAGCCGGGCCCGCCGGCCTGTGCGGACTGCGGCACGATCGTCTCTCCGGTCTCGATCAGCTGCCCGCGGCTGATGACCCGCATCTCCCCTGGCGCGAGCTGCGTCCAGGGCTCATCGGAGAGTGGGTGGGTCGAGACGATGGTCAACGTGCGATTCTCGTCGACCGAGTTCGACAAATCGAGCTCGAGGAGGTCAGACTCCAGCTTGATCGACGAAGGAGGCGGAAGTCGTCGAAGATAGTGGAGCGCGTTGAAGCCCTTCTGATCGTGATAGGCGAGCACGTGCAGGCCGTCGCTCCAAATCACATTGAGGGTGCCGAGCTCGTTCAGTTTCCGAAGCCAGCCCCGAATCGTCGGCCAGCCCACATCCGAGAGGCTCCGCGCGCCGACCGCTCGCACCTGGCCCATGAGCCAGCAGAGCGCGTGCTCGGAATCGGTGTGACCGACCGGCTCGAACCCGAGGCCCTCGTCGAGGGGAAGGGTCACGTTCAGGTTGCGGCCCAGGTCCCCGTTGTGCGCGAAGATCCAGTCGCGCCCGGCGTGGCTGCGGACGAATGGATGGGTGTCGGTGAACGAGCGGCCGCGATGGGTGCCGCTGTGACACATGAAAACGCTGGAACGAAAGCGGTCCCAGCGCTGCACCGCGGTAGCCACCGCCATGTCGTACTCGACGTGCGGGTCCTTGAGGACCGATGCGCCTACGCCATCGCGCGGATACCAGGCAAAGCCCCACCCGTCCGGCCTGTTGCCTTTCTTGAAATTGATCTTGGGCGATGCCGGGCTGTCGTAGCAGATCGCGAGAAGGTCACTGTTGAGCTGCTGCAATGCTTTGCTCCGCAAGAAGTTGGGTCTGCAGCTCGGTCGAGTGGAAGAACTCCTGTTCGATCGAGGTGCACAGGTCGGTGACCGAGTCGACCAGGTAAGTCAACTCGTCATGGAGCTCGTTGCCAACGATGGGATGCCCCTCGCGCAAGTCCACGTGGCTGAGCAAGGCCTCGAGCAGGGCGGTAGACACCATCCCGATGCTGTTCGACCCGTACCCCCGAACCTGCACGAGGGAATGGCGGGCTGCCCTCAAGCAATGGGAGACCGAACGAGGAAGGTCCGGCTCGAACAGCAAGAAATTCACGACTTCGCGCGCCGTAGGCGTTCCGAAGGACCGCTTCTGGAAAGGCTCAGTGGCAGAACAGCAGGCCAGCAGCGCGGACCATTGCGCCAGGCGAATCGGATCGTCGATCGTGCCTTCATCGGGAAAGGTGTGATAGTGGACGTCCATGAGGCGCGCCGTCTGATTGGCGCGCTCAAGGTACCGTCCTAGGCGCATGAAGGCCAGCGGCTCACCGTTGAGCATCGTCTCGTCCGCCTGGCCGTGGAACAACTCACCCATTTCGCGGATGTGTTGATAGAAATGGTCGCGGTCTGAACGATAGAGCCGCCGACCCGGCCCGCCCTCGAGCCAGTGCCAGAGGGAGTTGATGGTCTCCCACATCTCGGAGCTGACGATCTCTCGCGCGGTGCGCGCGTTTTCTCGGGCCCACCGAACCGATTCCACGACCGAGGTCGTGTTCCGACGATCCCAGGTCAGATACTCCTGGACGGTCTCTCCGTTCTCATCTTCGCCAAAGTGGCGGCGGTAACGCTCTTCCTCACCGGCGACGACCACCAGAGGATGCCAACGGTGAAGTTGCGGGAGATCGACACCGGGCACGAACGCACGATTCACGCGCAGCAAGCGCGCCATGCCACCCGCTCGCTCGACGTAGCGATTGAGCCAAAAACAGTTGCCTGCAACGCGAGAAATCATGATCCGGGAGCCTCTAGCACCCAGGTGTCTTTCGACCCACCGCCCTGACTGGAATTGACCACGTAGGAACCGGCAGTGAGCGCAACCCGCGTCAGGCCACCGGGCAAGACCCAGCTGCTTTTGCCCGTGAGCACGAAGGGCCTGAGGTCGACTCGTCTCGGCACCGCTTCCCCAGCGACCCAGGTCGGACAAGTGGACAGCTCGACCACTGGCTGCGCGATGTAGCCCTCCGGCGATGCCTCGATCTTCCGAGCGAATTCGTCGATTTCGCTTCGGCTCGCGCGGGGCCCAAAGAGCATCCCATATCCTCCGCAGCCGTCGACCGCTTTCACGACCAGAGCGCCGAGATTTTCGAGGACGTACTGGCAGTCGTCTGGACGCATGCAGATGTAGGTCTGCACCTGACCCAGAATCGGCTCCTCGTCGAGGTAGAAGCGGATCATGTCCGGAACGAAAGGATACACCGCCTTGTTGTCGGCGACGCCGTTGCCAGGCGCGTTGGCGAGGGTGACGTTTCCGGCAGCGTACGCCCTGATCAATCCGGGCACTCCGAGCGCGCTGTCTTCACGAAAGACTTTGGGGTCGAGGAAATCGTCGTCGATCCGCCGGTAAATCACGTCGACCTGTTGCGGGCCCGTCGTGGTCTTCACGTAGACGCGCTCGTTGTGGACGAAGAGATCGCTGCCCTGGACCAGGTCGCACCCCATCTGTCGCGCCAAGAAGCTGTGCTCGAAGTACGCCGAGTTGTACGAGCCCGGCGTGAGCACGACGACGCGACTCTCGCCTGGGTCCCGCGGAGAGACGCTCATCAGCGCGTCGCCCAGTCGAGCCGGATAGCTCTCGACCGTGCGAACACGGCTGCGCCGAAACACCCCTGGGAACACGCGCTTCATCACGCCGCGGTTCTCGAGCACGTAGCTCACGCCCGAGGGCGTTCGGAGATTGTCCTCCAAGACGAGAAACTCGCCATCGGACCCGCGAATCAGGTCGATTCCTGCAATGTTGACGAAGACACCTTCGCGCGGCCGGATGCTGTGGAGCTCTTTGAGATAGCCGGCCGTGCCAAAGACCATAGACTCGGGAATGCGCCCTTCCTTGATGATCCGCTGGCCGTCGTAGAGGTCCGATAGGAACATGTTGAGAGCTGTGACCCGCTGGATCAGCCCGCGCTCGATTTTCTCCCAAGCCGAGGCTGTGATCACGCGAGGAATCAGATCAAAGGGGAAGATCTTTTCTTGCCCCTGAGAATCGGAATACACCGAGAACGTGACGCCGCCGCGGAACAGCGCACCCTCGGCCAGTCGCTGCCGCGTCATGAACTCGAGCCTTCCGAGCTGGTCGAGCTCCGCGACCAGGTCCGAGACCCCTTCCCGCGGACTTCCGTCCCCTCGAAAGAGCTCATCGTAGGTCCTGGGCAGGGGCGCGTAGCCGTCGAGCAGCGTGGTGTCCCCAGCCAGGCCAACGGCCTGCTCAAGCTCCGCTGGCATGATTCCGCTAACATGGAAGCGTACCGTTCGCCGATCCAGTGAAAGCCGGCCCCCGCGTTCACTTCTTACCTCCCCGAAACAATCGAGAAACCCGGCCTGGCCCCAAGGGCTCGACGGGTGATAGAAATGGCGACTCCTATGCATCCCTGGCACGACGTCTACATCGACGAAGATCAACTCGCAGAGACCTTCCCAGTCGTCATCGAAGTGCCGATGGGGAGCAAGAACAAGTACGAGCTGGACAAGGAGAGCGGCCTGCTGAGGCTCGACCGCGTCCTATTCAGTGCCGTGCACTATCCAGCCAACTACGGTTTCGTCCCGCGAAGCTTTTGCGATGACGGCGACCCACTGGACGCGCTGGTCCTTGGTCAAGAACCCGTGGTGCCTCTCACCATCATGGACGCCCGCGCCATCGGTGTGATGCGCATGCGCGATGACAAGGGCATCGACGACAAGATCATCGCCATCAGCGCGAACGACCCCGTCTACCAAGAACGAAGAACGCTCGCAGATCTCCCCGATCACAAGCTGCGGGAGATCCGGCGCTTCTTCGAAGACTACAAAGCGCTCGAGAACAAAGAAGTTGTCGTCGAGGGCATGCAGGAGCGCGACGAGGCGCTCCGAATCCTCCGAGAGGGGCTCGTCATGTACCGGCAGCTGCGCCGGGGTGAGCTCTCGAAGGGCTGACCGGCAAAGCCTCGACGAGGAGCCGCGAGCCGAGGGCCTCCCGCGCGGGGTCGGATCCCGTTCCCGCCCGGAAAAATCAGGGGCAATTCGTCCGGCAAAGTGCAAGAAATCAAGCGCTTGCCATGTCCGAACTGCTTGATAAGGTGCCGGACCCGTTTAGGGAACAATCCTTTTGGAGGGGCAAATGCAGAAAGTTAGCTGGGTACTTTTGTTGGCCGTCAGCGTGATGCTGACCGCAGGTTGTAAGAAGGACGAGCTTAGGGCGAAGGACGCTCGCATCGCGGAGCTCGAGGCGTCGAGCCAGGAGACGGGCGCTTCATTCGAACAGTGCAAGAAGGACAAGGCCAATCTCGACAAGCTCGTCAAGGGCTACACCGGCGAGATCAACGCGATGGAAGCTGCTCTGGCCGAGGCCGCCGCCCGCGAGCAACAAGCCGCCACGCGCCTCGCTGAGTACAACTCCATGCTCAAGCAGCTCAAGTCGATGATCGACTCCGGCAAGCTCAAGGTTCGCATCGTCCGTAACAAGATGGTCATCGAGCTGCCCGAGGCGGTTCTGTTCGCAAGCGGTAGCGCCAAGCTCAAGCCGGAGGGCATTCGCGTTCTCGCCGAGCTCGGGCCGGTCCTCGCCAGCATCAAAGGCCGTCAGTTCCAGGTGGGTGGTCACACCGACGACAAGCCGATCCGTACCAAGCGCTTCCCCTCGAACTGGGAGCTCTCAGGCGCGCGCGCGATCGACGTGACCAAGCTCCTCATCGAATACGGCGTTCCGGGGACCCGCGTGTCGGCCGCTGCCTACGCGGACACTCAGCCTGTCGCGGACAACGAGACCCCCGAGGGCCGTGCCCTCAACCGCCGCATCGAGATCGCGCTTCAGCCAAACCTCGACGAGCTCCCCGACCTCTCGAGCTTCGAGTAAGCGACGCGCCTCTCTCTCAGGGGCTAGTGACCTGCCGACGCGCCGAAGTGCATCGTGCACCCGGCGCGTCTGCAATTGATCCGCTCGACGAGCCGCGGCTCGTTTCACGCTAGCCCTCGGGCGCCAAGTTTGGTACTCCGCAGGCCTCGGAATATGGCTATGAAGACATTGGGCTCGAAGTGGATCTCCTTGGCCCTGCTCACAGGCGGGCTGCTGCTCGTCGGCTGCGGGGAGAGCTCGAGTGCGAGCGTTGGAAGCGGTGGCCAAGGCGGCGCAGGCGCTCAGGGCGGCGCGGGTGGTCAAGGCGGTATCGGTGGAACCACGGTGACGCTCAGCGGCATCGCGTGGGCATTTGAGCTTCCCGGCACACCGTATGGTCGTATTGAGGGAGCAACGATTTCCGTTCTGGAGATGTCGGAGCTCGAAACCACCAGCGACGAGGACGGTGCATTCACGATCGAGGGCGTGCCGGTCGGCGCCCAGGCAACCCTCGTGCTCGAACACCCGAATCACCCGCTCACCTATACGAAGACCCATACGGTTCCAGACCGCGACCTCGATGACCTGACCTTCCAGATCCCAACCAACGGCCTCTTCTTCCTGATCGAGGCGGGCCTCATGATCGATGCCGACCCGGCGAAATGCCAGATGGTTACCACCCTCACGAGGGTCGGGAAGACGATCGGGAGTCCCGGGGCCCATGGAGAGCCGGGCGCCATCGTGTCCGTCGCACCGATGGACAACGCGGAGGAAGGGCCGATCTACTTCAACGACGATGTCCTGCCCGACCGAAGCCGCTCCTATTCCTCGCTCGACGGCGGCGTCCTCTTTCTCAACGTCGACCCAGGCGACTACACGCTGAGCGCCTCCTGCGTCGAAGATCGCACCGACTTGATCGCGGAGTATCCCCCCGAGGACTACCTGGGAGAAAGCCTTCGCTGTCAGACCGAGGACGTGGAGTTCGAGTCGGTTCTGATGAAGTGCCGGCCGGGGGTCTTCTTGAACGCGTCGCCCTCATATGGGCTTCAGGCCCTCCCGCCGGCGCAATAGCTCAGGGGCTCGTGCCCTCGGCCGCGGCCTCGACCTCGGCCAGCAAGCTCTTGCTAAAGATGCGCCCGGTGAGCCGGTCGCGCGTTTCCTTCGCGGCTTGCTCCCACTCTGCGCGATATGGGCCGGTATCGAGCAGCTCGATGCCGCGCTCGAGGAGAACGTCGAATGCCTTCGCATCGTCGCGCCGGACCACTTTGTCGAGCGCCTCCGCCGCGCGCTTTGCGGTTTCTCTTAGAATCTGCTGATCGCCTTGGGAAAGTTGGTCGAACTTCTCCTTCTTCACGATCGAGGCGCCCAGGATGATCCCGAAGCTGTCTTTGGACATGTACTTGAGCTTGGTGAACCACTGCAGCGCGAGCGCTGCCAGCGCCGAGCTCGGAACCACGTCGATCATCTTGGTTTGCAAGCCGGCATAGACCTCCGGCACGCCGAGTCGCACCGGGTTGGCACCGACTACCTTGAGGAACTCCGAGAAGATCGGGTCGTCCTTCCAAGCCCAGGGACGGGCCATCTTCAAGTCTGCCGGCCTGAGGATGGGCACCGTCGACATGATGCGCCCCTTGCCAGCGTCGGACCAGTTCAGCAGCACGAAGCCCGCATCCTCGAACATCTTCTCGAAGCGCTCGTTCATCTTCGCTCGGACACGCGCGAGGTCCTCATAGTTCTCGATCACGCCGGGCGCCGAGAGCACCAATGCCGGGCGAACGATGATGCCGAGCCCGATCGTCGTAACGCCGGCAGCATCCATCTGGCCCGCGCGCATCTTCCGAATGAAATCCCGCTCGTCACCTTGGCTCCCACCAGCGTAGTAGCGGAGCTCCACACGCCCTTCCGTCCCCTTGCTGAGACTTCGGCCCCAGGCCTTGAGGACCTTGCCGAAGGCGGAGCCACCTGGGGCGATCGTGGCGTATCGAATGACTGTCTTGCCGTCCGCCTCGGCGTGCGGCGTGCGGGAGCCACCCATGAGCAAGCAAGCTCCGGCCAAGACGAAAACGATCCAAGACTTCTTTGCTGCTTCGCTCACATTCTACTCCAACAAATCGTCGCGCAACTCCCGAAGGCCTTCTTCTGTGCACCCGAGCCCCTCGATGAGGAACGCCTCGATGCTCCCGTGTCGTTCCATGATCTCGGCGTACGCGGCCTGAATGCTCCGTTCTCTCACGTACAGCAAAGCTTCGACGCGCGAAAACGGGATTTCTTCACCCTCGGGGTCGGCCTGATTGCGCACCAAGTTGCGAAGCATACCGAGCATTTTGTCGTTCTCTTCTTTGCGGAACTGGTTGGAAAGCAGGTAGTCTTCCACCACCGTTTTCCAAGGGACCCCGAGCGCGGACAGGACGATTGCAGCGCCAAACCCCGCACGGTCCTTGCCCTGGGTGCAATGAAACACCAGCGGTCGATTCCCGGGGTGGCTCAAGACTCGAAGCAAACCCGCGTACTGATCCGTGAAGTCGCGCACGAGCACTCGGTTCATCCTATCGAGCATGTCGGGCGGCACCTGCGAGAAGTCGCCCTTCAGGAACATCGGAATCAACTTCGCGAACATCTCACTCGACGAGATGGGCATCGGATGGGCCTTCGCGTCAGGAGGCAGGCGTCCCTTCCCACGCGCTGACACCTCCCCTCGGGATCTGAGGTCGACGACGGCCTTGATCCCAAGGCCCCGGAGCTTGCGCACGTCGTCGTCACTGAGCTGACTGAGCTCGCCGGAACGGTACACCAACCGCCATTTGACGGTCCGCCCGTCAGCGGTCGCGTAACCTCCGAGGTCACGAAAGTTGGGCTGGCCACTCAGAGGAACGTGCCGATTCATAGACCCCATCTATGACCTCCATGCTGCCGAAGCGCCATGGATGCACAGGCTCTCAAGCAAGGGCCTCCAAGGTCTCGAGGTCCTCGACCGCAGCCACCATGCGCGAAATGTTCTCGGCCGTGATCGCCTCGCCATAGTTCTCGGTCGGCGTGATGAGCCAGCCAATCACGAGCCCCCAGATCGCTGCTCGCCGATAGCGGAGCCAGGCCTCGTTCCAGCCTGGTGGGCTCCGGACTCCGTGCCGCGCGAGCTCCTCCAGATAAAAACCGAGCAAGCCGTTCTGATGCTTGCGTCTGTCCTCGGTAGAGAGCCCCGTCGTGAGGAGATAGGTGACGTCGTGCGCCCAGCACCCCCTGACCATGAGCTGCCAGTCGAGAAAGCCGCCGCGGCATCCGGGCAAGAGGTAGCTGTTGGCGATGTGCGGGTCCCCGTGGAGCAAGGTCTGCGGCCCGCTGGCCAAGATCTCTTGCGCCGTCCAAAGCGCACCCCAAAGCGCGTCGACGTTCTTGCCAAGCGGCTCGATCAGGGCCGCTTTGTACGCGTTCGTCTCCACCTGGTTCCGAATCAAGCCGAGCCCGAGCGCTCGAAACACCGGGTACATGCCGCCCGACACCGGGGTTGCCAGCCAATCGAGCTCCGACCCGAACGCAGGGCTCTCCCAGAATCGGGCATGCAGGCCCGCCAGGGTGGCCAGCAGTCCGCCAATCTCATCGATCTCCACGTGCGTCAGTACATTTGGAAATCGCGCACCGCGAAGGGCGAGGTTCTCCATCAGCACGCCGAAGCTTCGATGCTTTTCGTCGAACACGCTGCCGAAGCATTCCGGCGCCTCGATCGCAAGCACCGGCCGGATCTCACGATAGAAACGAACCTCATTGGCGTACATCGCATCGGGCGCATGCGGGTAGCGCCGCTGATAAGCCCCGATCGCCGAGAACAGCAAGGGTCGCAGACGCGAGCCCAAGGGCAGTGCGCCACAGAGGTCGAAGATCCGACCGGCCCATCGAATTGCGGACGGCCCGAAGCGCAATCCTCTGTGCAAAAGCACCGTCTTGAGCATCATTTGCCTAGGCAGCCCTGCGTCCACTTCGTACTCGAGCTCGAGGGCGACCCGGTCTGCGGTGGAAGCCAGCCCATCGCCCCGATTCGCGCTTTCAACTACGTCGACGGCGCGAACGAGCACTTCGGGACGTTGCTCGGCAAGCACAGCCGTGACCAGCTCGGGCGTGAGCCGATCGAGGCTCGATGGAAACCGAATCGGCGTCATGGCGCGCGCATCACCCGCCTTCGACGCGCTGTTTGAGGTCCTGGTTGAACCCTGCATATGCGGGCCGGAGCTGCCCCTTGAGCAGCGCCCAGACCAGCGGCGCAATCAGTCCCGAAAATGTCTCGCCATGACGGACATGCGTCTTGTGACCGCCATCACGGCCTTCCATGATGAAGTAGTGATTCCCGGTGACGAGCCCCTTCGGCCCACCCCGCCAGCGAAGCTCGCGCGCTTCCTCGACCTTTTCGATTCGCACCGGCGCCACCGCCGAACGTCCAAACAAGACGAGCTCGACGCGACCGGCTGTGCCGGCTTCGGGTCGCCCTCTCAGCTTGAAATGCCGGCTCCAGTCGTCGTGACGCTCGAAGTCCGCGAGGTGCTTCCACACCTCGCGCGGCGACGCTTCGATCATCGTTTCGGTCTCGTACGTGATCATCAGGGGCGATGCTGTCACGATGGCCCCTTGGAAGCCACCGCTTGCTAGGCGACTTGATTCGCCTGCGGAGGCATCGATTCCCGATCGAAAAGCCGCCCTGCGTCGCGCGGCTCAGAGAGAAAGGAATCCCAAATGCACATCGCAGCGTAGGCTCGCCAGGGCCGCCAGCCGTCGGCGCGGCTTTCGAGCTCGGGAATGGAAACGCTCTCGCCGTTGGTCGAGATGCCCTTGCGCAACCAGGCGTTGTTCACCGGAAACGCGTCGGGCTCACGATAGACCCGCATTGCGATGTACTGCGCCGTCGTCGCGCTCAGGTCGGTGATCGCGCGTAGACCATCGACTGCCGCGTCGAGCGACGGCGAGCCATCCAAGCGAAGCACGCCTTCGTGGACCGCCTTGGCAAGGGCCTGAACCGAACGGCAGCGGCGCTTCGGCACTCCGACCGACTCGAGCTTCGCCGTGCTCAAGGCGTAGGGTGTCGGGAAGACGTGAGTGAGAGACGGCTGCGACGTTTGAATTGGCTTTCCATACTTCTCGACGATGCGATCGACGAGCTCCGAGGCTTCCTCGGGCGCGCTGTGCTGATTGAGCAGCATCATCACGGCCGTCTCGAAGTGGTCGAACGCCCCTGGCACACGGAGCCCGGGGGTCGCTCGAATGCATTCGCGAAGCACGGGATCGGCACGTAGATGCTCGGCAATCGCCTCTGTCCGCGCATCGACATCGAAAAGCCGCCTCACGCCGGAAACCACATCGAGCAGATGGGCGCCAAGAGAGCTGCTCACACGGACGTGCAGCTCGCCCTGCTCCGGCTCGTACTGCACGCAGAGCTCGCCGGCCGCCTTGCCGAACGACGCGGTTCGGTAGTAGCGGTCGCCCACGACCTGCTCGACGCCTGAAGCGGTCCAGGGCTCGAGGAACTGAAGCATGCGCGCCCAGGGGAACGGCCCTTCGATCGGAACTTGGAGCTCGAGCCTGCCCGCCACGCGATTGGGACTCCTGCGGAGTGCCGTCGGCGGGCAGCCGTAGACCTCGTTGATCACGGCATTGAATCGACGAACGCTTCCAAACCCGGCCGCCTGCGCGATGTGCGCCATCGACAAGCTCGTCGATTCGATCAGCCGCTTCGCAAAACGAGCACGCCGAATGCGTGCCACCTGAACCGGAGAGGTCCCTAGGTGCTTGTGGAAGAGTCGCCGAAGTTGGCGCGCTCCAATTCCGAGACGTTCGCACAAGGCGTCGATATTCGCGTGGTCGAGCACGCCATCCTCGATCAAACGAAGCGCACGGGACACGGTAGTCGAAGCTCTGCTCGAGGCGGGCCTGCCCTCCGCGCCTTCGCGCAGACAGGTGCCACAGGCGACGAAGCCCGCAGCTTCTGCCTCAGCGGGCGCATCGAAGAACACGATGTTCTCGGCAGCAGGCTTTTTCTGAGAGCAGCTCGGCTTACAAAACGTTCCGGTCGTCGTGACTCCGGCTACGAATCGACCATCAAATTGGGCATCGCTGCTGAGAAAAGCCCTGATGTATTCAGGCTTGGGAACGGGCATAACGGGGACTAAGAGAGTAAACCGTTTTCGGCGATACCCCTAGCGCTTTTCGGACGCCAAGGGCATGAAATCGCTCACCTACATCTACTCGCAGGTCGGCTTGTGTAAGCCAGCTCACAGTTGCAGCCGTTCCGTCCTTGATACGCTCGTCGCAACCTCGGCGCCTACGTTCACGACGCCGTCTCTCGAAGCTCACTCCGTCATGCAGAACTGATCACAGCCATCGCCCGGAACGCTGTTGCCATCATCGCAGGTCTCGCCTTTGGTGGCGTTCACCGTCCCGTCACCACAGATGGCGAAGGTACAGTCGAGGTCGCAGATGCTCGTCTCGACGCCGCTGTCGCAATCCTCGGTGCCGCCATTGTTCACGATGCCGTCGCCGCAGAACTCCACCACGCAGCTGGCGCTGCAGCCATCGCCCGAGGTGGTGTTCCCGTCGTCGCAGGCCTCGGTGCCGCCGTTGTTGATGCTGCCGTCACCGCAGAACTCCACCACGCAAGTCGCGCTGCAGCCGTCGCCCGAGGTGGTGTTCCCGTCGTCGCAGGCCTCGGTGCCGCCGTTGTTGATGCTGCCGTCGCCGCAGAACTCCACCACGCAAGTCGCGCTGCAGCCGTCGCCCGAGGTGGTGTTCCCGTCGTCGCAGGCCTCGGTGCCGCCGTTGTTGATGCTGCCGTCGCCGCAGAACTCCACCACGCAAGTCGCGCTGCAGCCGTCGCCCGAGGTGGTGTTCCCGTCGTCGCAGGCCTCGGTGCCGCCGTTGTTGATGCTGCCGTCGCCGCAGAACTCCACCACGCAAGTCGCGCTGCAGCCGTCGCCCGAGGTGGTGTTCCCGTCGTCGCAGGCCTCGGTGCCGCCGTTGTTGATGCTGCCGTCGCCGCAGAACTCCACCACGCAGGTCGCGCTGCAGCCGTCGCCCGGCGCGGTGTTCCCGTCGTCGCAGGCCTCTCCAGCCAGCGCGTTGAGCGTCCCGTCGCCACACGCAGGCGCGGTGCAGTCGGCCTCGCAGCTTGCCGTTTGGACGCCGCCGCTGTCGCAGGCCTCGGTGACGTTGTTGACGATGTTGTCGCCACAGAACTCCACCACGCACGAGGCGTTACAGCCGTCGCCTGGGGCGGTGTTCCCATCGTCGCAGGCCTCGCCAGCCAAGGTGTTCAGAGTCCCGTCACCGCAGACTGGCGTGGTGCAGCTGGTCTCGCAGCTTGCCGTCTGGACGCCGCCGGTGTCGCACTGCTCGCCCGCGGTCGTGTTCACGGTCGAATCACCACAGACCACCGCTGTGCAATCGGCGTCGCAGCCGACGCTCTCTCCACCGTCGTCGCAGGCCTCACTTGCCGCGGCGTTGGTCAAGCCGTCGCCGCATTGCGGGGCCGTGCAGTCGCTATCACAGCTGACGCTGTTGCCGCCCGTGTCGCAGGTCTCCCCGGCCAGGGTGTTGAGCACCGCATCGCCGCAGACCGCAAAGCTGCAGTCGGCGTCGCATGTAGCGGACTCGCCCGAGTCGTCGCAGTCTTCGTTCGCCAAGTCGTTGGTCAGACCGTCCCCACAGAGCGGCACCGTGCAGTCGCTATCGCAGCTGACGCTGTTGCCGCCGGTATCGCAGGTCTCGCCGGCCAGTGCGTTCGGAATGCCGTCGCCACAGGCGGGCGAGGTGCAAGTGGCCTCGCAGGTCGCGGTCTGGACGCCACCTTCGTCGCACTCCTCACCGGCCAGGGGGTTCACATCGAGGTCGCCGCAGGCCGCGAGCGTGCAATCGGCGTTGCAGAAGGTGCTCGCTCCGGCATCGTCACACTGCTCGCCCGCCGCGAAGTTCGTGTTGCCATCGCCGCACTGCGGAACGGTGCAGTCGTCGTCACAGGTCGCGGTCTGACCTCCTTCGTCACAGGTCTCCCCACGGAGGCTGTTGACCGTGGAGTCTCCGCAGCTCGCCGTGGTGCAGTCGTTGTCACAAGTCGTGCTGAAGCCGCTATCGTCGCATTGCTCGCCAGCGGCTGTGTTGGTGACGCCATCACCGCAGGAAGCGGCGGTGCAATCGACGTCGCAGTTGGCGCTTTGGCCGCTGTCGTCGCAGGTCTCGCCGGCCGCGGCATTGATCGTACCGTCGCCGCAGACCGCAATGGTGCAGTTCGCATCACAGGTGCCGCTCTCTCCGCCGGTATCGCATTGCTCGCCAGCCGCGATGTTGAGCGCGCCGTCGCCACATGCGGCAAAGCTGCAGTCGTTGTCACAGTTTGCGGTCTGGGTACCGGGGTCGCAGTCCTCTCCGGTTTCCACGATTAGGTTGCCGCAAGAGCCTGGGGCCGCACAAAGAGGCTCGCACAGGCCTGGGCCGCTGCCGTTCGCAACGCCGTCATCACAGACCTCGCCTGCGGCCTCGTTCAAGTAGTTGTCCGGGCATACCGGGAAGGTGCAGTCGGCATCGCAGGCCGCGCTCTCGCCACCCGTATCGCACTCTTCGCCAGCGGCCGTGTTCAAGAAGTTGTCCGGGCAAATGGGCAGCGTACAGTCGGCATCGCACGTCGCCGTGTTCGCGCCCTCGTCACAAATCTCACCCGCGGCGACGTTGAGCTTTCCATCGCCACACTGGGCGGTGGTGCAATCGCTATTGCAGGTGGCGGTCTCGCCTCCCTTGTCGCACTGCTCCCCTGCGCTCACATTGAGCTTTCCGTCACCACACTGCCAAGGCGTGCAGTCGGCGTTGCAGGTCGCGCTCTCGCCCGCGGTATCGCAGATCTCTCCGGTCTCGATCAGGCCGTTCCCACAGTTCGCGGGCGCAGCGCAAAGTGGCTCGCAGGAGCCAGGCCCCGTGCCGTCGGCCACGCCGTCATCGCAGGCTTCGCCCGCGGTGGTATTGAGCTTGCCGTCGGGACAAATCGCGGGCGTGCAATCATCGTCGCAGGTCGCGCTCTCGCCGCCGTCGTCGCAGAGCTCGCCAGCGGTCGTGTTGAGCTTGCCGTCTCCGCAGATAGCCAGCGTACAGTCATCGTCGCACAACGCGCTCTCGCCCCCGGCGTCGCAGGCCTCGCCGGCGGTGGCGTTTCGGACACCGTCGCCGCACTCGGCAGGGGTGCAATCAATGTCGCACCCCACGCTTTCCCCGCCGTCGTCGCAGGCCTCGCCGGCCGAGGGGTTGTAGGTCCCATCCTGGCAGATCGCGTTCGTGCAATCGGTGTCACAAGAGCCAGTCTCCCCCCCACCATCGCACTGCTCGCCCGCGGCGGCATTGAACGTACCGTCCCCGCAAATCGCCAGGGTGCAGTTGGCATCGCAGCCCGCCGTGGCCGTTCCCGTGTCGCATTCCTCGCCGGTCTCGACGCTGCCGTTTCCACAAGACCTCGGCGCGGCGCAGCCTGGCTCGCAAAGCCCCGGGCCTGTGCCGTTCGCGACACCGTCGTCGCAGACTTCGCCCGCGGTGGTGTTCAAAATGCCGTCGGGGCAGACGGCAACGCTGCAGTCGACGTTACACGACGGACTTTCGCCGGCATCGTCACAGGCTTCTCCGGCCGTGGCGTTGACCTTGCCGTCCCCGCAGACGGCAACGCTGCAGTCGAGATTGCAGGTGGCGCTCTCCCCCGCGTCGTCACATTGCTCACCAGCGGCAAGGTTGATGACGCCGTCCCCGCAGGAGGTGCCCAGACACTCCGCGGTGCAGGTCGGGCTGGGCCCGCCCGTGTCGCAGGTCTCTCCAGCGTCGGTATTGACGACCCCATCACCACAGAGGGCCGCCGTGCAGTCCGTGTCGCAGGTCGCGGACTGCGCACCATCGTCGCAGATCTCGCCAGCGCTGATGTTCAAGGTGCCGTCCTGGCATGCCGCAAAGGTACAGTCGACGTCGCACCCGGCGGTCTGTCCGCTATCGTCGCATTCTTCGTCGCCGTTCCGGATGCCATCGCCACAGATCTGAATCGTGGTGCAGTTCAGGCATTCGCCTTCGCCGCCATCGTTGACGCCGTCGTCGCAGAACTCGGTGATCTCTCGGGTTCCGTTGCCGCAGCTCGGGTCCGCCGTGCAGCTGACCAGAAGCTGGCGTTCCTGGTCACAGGCCGGATCGCTGTCGCTGACAGCGAGAGTCACCGTGTGATCCCCGATGGTCTGGCAAATATAGTTCGCGCTGGGTGCGGTTGGGTTCGTGATGGTCCCGTTCGTCGCGCTCCAGGCGTAGGTGAGCGCTGCGGTGTTGTCCGGGTCGTTCGACGTCACCGACAACGCGATCGGGTTCATCAGGACGGTGATTTCCGGAGTCGCCGCGATCACTTCGACCACCGGACAGAAGTTGAGCTGGAAGGTGACGTCGACGCCCACCTCGCCGTCCGGCAAGGTGTCGCTCGTCGGACAGGTGAGCTCCGTGTCCACGATCGTCGTCACGCCTTCTTGGATGTCGAAGCTCGTAGTCCCATCACAGAACGCTTCGCCGCTTGGCTTGTACGCGATCATGACGAGCGTGTAGCCGTTGGCGACCGGAAGCTGCGTCAGCCGAAAGCTGGTAGTCGGATCGGTTACGCCGATTGTTCCCGTGAGCGGCGTGTCCAGCTCGGTCGGATGGTCGACCCAGTACGTCAGGGTGGCGGCGCCAACCTCGGAGGCCGTCAGCGCAACCGTCACGGTCACGGCGGCTGTGGGTGATTTTCCGTCGATGCTGATATTCGACTGGTCGCATGCGGCGACGAATACAAACAGCAGCGCAACCAAAGCTATGAAGCGTAGACTCATGGATCAATCCGGGATGCTGGGGCGTGAGCGCAGGGGGCACTCGCGCAAACGGGGAGGTTCGTTATCGCAGCAATGGGTAGAACCTGACAAGCCCCAACGAGGGGGGTGGTCGCGTCACGTACACCATTCACTGTGAGGAAGATCATAGTTTAGTACTCGGCCGTGCAGTCCGCCGCGCAGCCATCTCCGTCGAGGTTATTGCCATCGTCGCAACCTTCGCCCCCGTTGAGGGCATCGTTGCCACAGAGCTTGCAGACGTCGCCGGCGCCGCCCGTACACGTGGCCAGGTCGATGAACGCGTCATTCATGACGAGCAGCTCGACCTCCCTGATCTGGGCCATCGGCGTACCGAGGTAACTGAGGTCGAACGCATAGCTCGGGTTCGCCGCCGGGCCGATGGTGATCTGACTTTGGATGGCGTCAATTTCCACCCGGTCCGTGTTGTCGCCACCCGAGATGCTGTCGAAGCCGCTGCCGGGCCAGAGCGTGATCGTGTCGTCGCCGTTCCCACCCTCGATGATGTCGTTGCCTGGCCCGCCGTCGAGGAGATCGGTCCCGTTCTCTCCTCGCAGCGTATCATCACCCGCATTGGCCCATAGAATGTCGTTGGTGTTCCCGCCTTCGATCAGCATGTCGATGAGCACGATGAAATCGTCGGCAAGGAACATCACGTCGAAACCATTCAGCCCACGAACGGTTTCAACACCACAAACGGTTTGGGGATACACGGTGTCTCGGATCAGCAGAATCTCGCTCCGGTTGCCTCCTGTGGAGCTCCCCGAGAGGACGTCGGCTGCGCCAATGCCCATGTACGAAGAGTTGTTCACTTGGAAGTTGCCGCTCACCGGAACCGATGCGCCGCTGTATGGGTTGACCAGGGTGGCGCTGTACTGCTGCTGGGTGGAACTGAGGATCATGTCATCGCCCGTCTGAACCGCAGTGAACGGCACGCCCGGGTCGCACGCACCCGACTGACAGGTGTCGTTGCAAGCATTGCACGCAATCCCGTCGGGCGCGTCGACGTTGCTGCACGAGCCGTCGAGCGGGTTACAGAGGTCCCGCGTGCATTCGTTTCCATCGCTGCAGTCCACGCCTTCACACAGGTCTGGGCATTCGATGGTGATGCAGCGCATCCGGTCACAGTCGTTGTCCCCGTCGCTCACCAAGACGCAGATCTCGGTTGGACCTGGCAAGAGCGGGTCGCAGGCATAGGTCGTGTCGGTCGCGGTGACGTCACCGAAGCTGCCATTGCCAGCCGGCGCGGTGAGTGTGCTGGACAGGCCGGGGTCCGGAGCCGGGTTACAGACCGGAGGGTTCGCGGTGAAATCGCAGATCGTCGGATCGCAGTTCTGACCACAGGTGCCGTCGAGGTCGATGTACGAAGTCTGGACGTTCATCACCGTCGGGTCGGGTGATGGATACGCGCCCAGCCAAAAGAGCTGTGGGCAGTAGTTGCCGTGTACCAGGTTGAACGAGCTGTCGATGTCCAGGTCGCCCGACGGCGGGATCACGCTGAGACTGCACTCGAGGTCGATGTTGATTTTGTTGGGCGCCGAGGGTTCGTTCTCCGCGATGAGCAGCGCTTGACTCCCCGAGCAGACGACCTCGTCCTCGTAGAAGACCCAGAGCGCGATCGTGCACTGCGAAAGCGGAAGGTCTGAAACCAATGTCCAAACCGCCGGGTTTTGATCCAGATGGCTTTCAAAGACCCCGCTGATGTCGACCGAGTCGTCGTAAGGGGTCTCGCCGCTTGCTGGACAGCTGATCCGGTAGCTCACGAAATCGATCAGCATCGCGAGATCTTCCGCTGCCGTCGCTGGATCAGAAATGACGAGATTGATCTCGGTCTCGTCGGAGGCGTCCGTGGCTGACGTTGCGGGGCCGCCACCGTCACATGCCGCGCACAATGCGGCAGAGGACAGCACTACCATTCGAATGAAGGAGTTTTGCGACATCAATTTCAGTGGGCAGGGCAGTGCCCAAGTTTCAAGAGACGGGAGGCGAGGAACCTACCTCGCATCGGCACCTCAGATCAATTCAAACTCGATGCCTTCTCGGGGCGCGTTCTCGGTTTGTGCGGCTTCTGTGAGCAGGCTCACACACCCTCCGACAGGGTGCGACGACCGGTGCCGACGCCTGGGATCGCCAGAAACGGTCATGAGGTTCCTCGCCGGTGACATTGCTGACCGGCCCGCGGCGCGCCAAGCTCGGCGCGATGAGGCTTCTCGGTCATGGTTCGTTGCTCCTGCTTGCGGTGCTCTGGAGCTGCGCCGACGACAATGGCGAAGCACACGGGGCTGGCGGAAGCGGCGGAAGCGCTTTGATGCAAGAAGGCTCTTATACCCTGCGCTGTACGATCGATACCGTCGACCGCGATCCCTTGCTTCTCGACATTACCATCGAGCTTGCCTACCTGCTGAGCGCTCCGTACACCGTAGCCACCTCAGTCGACCTGACCTTTTCCGCTTCGGTGATCTTCGACGAAGTCGCGTCACTCGCCTTGATCGACGATGGATTCGACGTCATCGACGTCAATTCGATTGAGATCACGACCTCGCTCGATGGCGCGACCCCTTCGATGCTCGAAGCTTCCTTGACGAACGGGGTCAACGACCTCGACCTCACGCTCGACACCGACCAGAACGGAGTCGCGGGCCCGCATCGCATCGAGCTAGACCCCGCAACGACCGCGACCTCAGCGATGGAGGGCGCCAGCGAAGTCGAGCTCGCCCTCGCACTCGAGCAGATCTCTCTTGTCCTCGGCGATGTCGAGGTGCCGACCGATTGCATCAGTGCTGAGCTGCGCGGATTCACGACCCGCTTTCCTGTCAGGCCGTCCGACTAGCGAGTCCCCTTGAGCTCAAAGGCATGTCCGTCTAGTCTTGTCAATTCTCCCCAAAGGACCGTTATGAAACTTAATCCACTGCGTTCCGCGCTAGCTCTCTTCTTCATTCCCGTCGTCTGCTCGTTTCTGATCAGTTGTAAGGATGCCGGCGGCGGCGCACGTCAGCCCACGAACGTGATCAACATCGGCTTCGACGGCGGGGTGGGCGGCGGCTGCATTCAGCCGAGCTTCCCCGCCGACCAGCCGGACCTGCCCGCGCAGAGCCCGCCCATCTTCCTGCTCACGGGCATCGCGGTGCAATCCACGGTGGGGCAGGCCCAGGCGAGCCCGGGAGCACCGATCGAGGCCGAGGTCACCGTCAATCGCGCCACGCGCCGCGTCAAGGTCGAGCTGGTCAACACCTCAACGCCTAGCGACGTGGTCTTCGTCGACGAGGTCGAGACCCCCGGGAACGAAGTGATCTCGCTCCTGCTCGAAACCGACCCAGGCACGCGAGGCCGCTTTTTCATGAGGCTGACCTTGTGTGGCCTTGATTGCGACGCGCGCTCGGTGGTCTTCGACCTCGCCCAATGCTCCGACGAGCCTGACGCTCGTCCCTGCGGCGTCAATGAGCCGTACGACCGAACACTGATCGAAAACGGCGAAGTCATTCAGATCGACGGCACCTGTGTCGATCTCGGGACAACCCCACGCGTCGGCTCGGGCACGATCCTCATTCAGTAGGTTTTTCCCGTCCCCTCAGGTCGCGCGTCCGGTTCCAGCGCATCATTGGATCTTTTCGGACGTCGGGCTTCGCTCGGAGCGATCTTCGAACAGCGCGGAGCTTGAGCGCGCGGACTCTGGACGGGCGAGCAGTCCGAATCCCGTCAACGACTCGTGGTGCATCAAGATCCCCGGACCGCCGTCGCGACGCCAGGCCTTCAATCTGAATTGCTCTGCATTTCCGCCACCGAGCACCGGTGAAGGCGCACCAACTGTAAGCCGGCTCACCGCGTAGGTTTTTCTGCGCAATTGTATCTCTCCTCACACAGATCGGCCTGAGGCCGTACGCGCGATCAAAGTGGAAACAGAAACTGTTGACATCGCGAAACGTGCTGAGATAGCACCTCCTCCGTGAACCCGTTCACGAACCGCTGCGCTAGTCGTAGTGATTTATCCAATTCAAGGAGCGAAAGAATGACTAAGACACGATTTACCCCATGGATCGTGCTTGCATGTATCGGGGCCCTAGCCGGCTGCACAAGCGGCGAGGGCGGTACTGCAGGCAACACGGAGCTGAACGTTGTGATTCCCAACAACGGCAGTCAGTCCCCAGCCCCCGACGGCACCCCCCAGCCGGCGGCCTTCGACATCCAGGTGGTCGAATACACCATCGCGTGTAACGACGGCGCCGACAACGGGCCGTTCCTCGACAACAACGCGAGCTTCGCGGACGACGTGACCATCAGCGGTGTGCTCGAGGTTCTCGACACCGCGTCTGGCGGCGTCAGCAACCAGGACTTCGGCCCGGACCTCTCGGAGGTCTACGTCTGGCAGGGCTTCATGGACCTGCCGCCGACCGCCGGCTGCACCGTGCAGCTCCGCGCGCGTGACGGCGACGGCGAGGTCATCTGCTCGGCGACCGAGACCTTCGACATCGCAGCGGACTCGGTCACCAAGGTCAACGTCCTCATGTACTGCGGGATCAGCTTCCAGGCGCCGGTCGGCATGCTCGACCTCGACGGGGACTTCTCGTTCAACGTGGCGAACTTCTGCCCCGACCTCTTCGTCCTGAACTGCATCGACTCCGAGCTCGACGTTCGCACGATTCCCCCCGTTGGCGACGTGTTGGCGACGGCCTGTCAAGTGCGTTTCCGCGATGGCGACAGCCAGTGCGGCACCAGCTGCGACCCGCAGACCTGCAACCCGACACCCACCGGCCTGAGCTGCACGCCCGGTCCGGACCCCGGCGTCTCGACCACGGTCACCTGCGCGAGCACCCTCGGCGCGTGTGCGATTAGCTGCGATGGCCTCAACCCGGCTGCCAGCTGCACCTTCTCGGGTGACACCCTCGGCAACATCGGCGATCCGCCTCCTGGCGCCCTTGCCCCAGGCGTCGGCGGCTTCTTCGTCTCGTGCGCAACGGTCGACGACGACGGCGATCCCAACACTCCGAACGTCCCCGCGACCCCGGGTGACTCCATCACCTGCACCGCGGTGACCACCGACGGCGACGTCGACTGCGACAAGACCAAAGAGGTCGACCTGACCATCGCCGGTCTCTCGCCCTGCCAGAACTTCGCGGCAGGCGGCGGTAGCTGCGCCGACGGCAATACCTGCACCGCCGACGTCTGCGTCGACGCGACTTGCGACGGCACACAGGCCAACTGCTGCACCAACCCGAGCTTGCCGGATAACACTGCCTGTACCGACGGCGGCGGCTTCCCCGGCACATGTACCGGTGGAGTCTGCTTTTCAACGGACTGCAACGCGCAGCCGGATCCGACTGCGTTCTGCCAAGACAGCAACCCCTGCACCGTCGGCACCTGTGAGGCTGGCGGCTCATGCAGCCAGGCTCCGACCAACCTAGGCGGCGCTTGCGACTCCGGCGTCGGCTCCGGTGTCGGCACCTGCAACGCCGCCGGCGTTTGCGCGAGCAGCGACGCCTGCCAGGCGGACGCCGACTGTCCGGATGTGGGCACGGCTACCGATTGTCAGGTCGGCCTCTGCAACACCGGTGTCTCGCCGTACGTGTGCGGTTCGCAGGACGCGGCCGACGGCACCGCGTGCTCGCCACCGGCTGGCGGCGCCTGTGACGCTGGCGTGTGCTCCACACCCCCGGTCATCGCGGCCGGTTCTGGCACCACCCTCTGGCAGGCGAACACCGCCCCGCCTGGCGGTGGCCCCGGTGCAACGGGCGGCTGCACGGTCTTCGTGACTGCGCTCAACACCAACATCCAGCTCCAGGTGGACATCACCCTCGACGTCGTGTCGGACGGTGCCAACAACCTGAGCACGGGCTGGGGGATCCTCGCAGCGAACTTCCTGCTGCCGACCCTTGGCAATGCAGCGGAGCTCGGTGCTCTAGCGATTGCCGCAAACGTGACGAACGCGACCCCGGCATCGATCCCGAGTAGCCTGACCGCGGCAGCGACCGGGCAGCTCATCGGTGCCTTCATCTCGGGTAACAACCTCGTCATCTCGAGCCCTGGCGAGATCACCAACGGCTTGGCTGCGGCGACGCCGACCGGTGGCGTAGGCTCGACGGTCAACGTCAACTGGGACGGCACGTTCGCTCTAGACCTCACGCTCGGCGGCAACCCGCTCGTGACGGTCGACGAGTCGGTCTGCGTGTTCGACAACCAGGGCACGGGCGTCAACTTCCTAGTCCAGTAACGCCAACACGCTGCTAAGCAGCGACACACTGAGAGACCCGCGGGCTTCGGCTCGCGGGTTTTCTCGTTATAGGGCCGCGATAGCAACTGTGTTGCGCAACTGCGCCATCGGAGGGCGGCTCGCGACGGGCGTGCTCGCGATTGGGACCCACTCGCCCCCCAACTCTCCAAAACGACCTACGGCTAGGCTCGACCCAATCGCTGTACTGCCCATCCCGAGCCGCCCCCCTGCGTACAAGTCGAGGTACCTGGCTGCATCACCGTCCGTGTCAGCGGCAGTGCCAGCGCGAGCGGCGGCCGTGGCTGCGGCTGCGGCTGCGGCTGCGGCTGCGGCTGCGGGAGCGATGGTCGGATTCGGACGTTGGATTGCTGTCGCTGATGTCATTGACGGCGCTGGACGAAAGGGCGTATTGCTGACTCATGCCTATTGCAGTCGGCGCCAAAGCTTTCGGAGCGCCATGCGATGCGTTTGGCTCGCGCCCTTCGCTGATGCTTGTCGGTCGATTGTTCGGGTCGCTGTGCTTAGCCGCGTTGGTCGGCTGCAACGGCGGCGCAGAACCTTCCGTGGGCAACACCGAGCTCAATGTCGTGATTCCCAACAACGGCGGTCAGTCCCCAGCCCCCGACGGCACCCCCCAGCCGGCGGCCTTCGACATCCAGGTGGTCGAATACACCATCGCGTGTAACGACGGCGCCGACAACGGGCCGTTCCTCGACAACAACGCGAGCTTCGCGGACGACGTGACCATCAGCGGTGTGCTCGAGGTTCTCGACACCGCGTCTGGCGGCGTCAGCAACCAGGACTTCGGCCCGGACCTCTCGGAGGTCTACGTCTGGCAGGGCTTCATGGACCTGCCGCCGACCGCCGGCTGCACCGTGCAGCTCCGCGCGCGTGACGGCGACGGCGAGGTCATCTGCTCGGCGACCGAGACCTTCGACATCGCAGCGGACTCGGTCACCAAGGTCAACGTCCTCATGTACTGCGGGATCAGCTTCCAGGCGCCGGTCGGCATGCTCGACCTCGACGGGGACTTCTCGTTCAACGTGGCGAACTTCTGCCCCGACCTCTTCGTCCTGAACTGCATCGACTCCGAGCTCGACGTTCGCACGATTCCCCCCGTTGGCGACGTGTTGGCGACGGCCTGTCAAGTGCGTTTCCGCGATGGCGACAGCCAGTGCGGCACCAGCTGCGACCCGCAGACCTGCAACCCGACACCCACCGGCCTGAGCTGCACGCCCGGTCCGGACCCCGGCGTCTCGACCACGGTCACCTGCGCGAGCACCCTCGGCGCGTGTGCGATTAGCTGCGATGGCCTCAACCCGGCTGCCAGCTGCACCTTCTCGGGTGACACCCTCGGCAACATCGGCGATCCGCCTCCTGGCGCCCTTGCCCCAGGCGTCGGCGGCTTCTTCGTCTCGTGCGCAACGGTCGACGACGACGGCGATCCCAACACTCCGAACGTCCCCGCGACCCCGGGTGACTCCATCACCTGCACCGCGGTGACCACCGACGGCGACGTCGACTGCGACAAGACCAAAGAGGTCGCTCTGACCATTGTGGGCGACGACGGCTGCCTAGGCGACGACTGCGACGACGGCAACGATTGCACGACAGATTTTTGCGACTTGTCGTCCGGCACTCCGGGCCCTCCGCTGTGCGTGAACAACCCTATTCCCGACGGCACGCCGTGTGCTGCGGGCGTGGGCGCCTGCCAGTCCGGAGTCTGCAACACGGCAGGCACCATCCCCGCCGGCAGCAGCTCCACGACGTGGAGCGCCAATACGACGCCGCCGGGGTCCAACGGCGGCCCAACCGCGACCGGTGGCGGCGCCACGGTGTTCGTGACTGCGCTCAACTCGACCATCGAATTGCAGGTCGATATCACCTTGACCGTGACTTCCGATGGGAACAACAACTTCACGACCGACTGGACAGTCGAGCTTCAGAACTTCCTGCTTCCGACCGTGGGCGACGCCGCCGAGCTCGGCGCCTTGTCGATCGGTGCCGTCGTCACCGGTGGGACGCCGAGCTTCATCCCGAGCACCTTCACGCCGGCCGCGACGGGACAGCCGATCAGCGCCTTCCTCAACGGAGACACTCTGACCCTCAGCTCGCCCGGCCAGGTCACCCGGGGAAGCGCCACGATTACCCCCACCGGTCCGAGTGTGCGCGTCAACTGGGACGGGAACTTCAGCATCGAGCTGACGCTCGGCGGCAACCCGCTCCTCACCATCGACCAGGACACCACCGAGTTCGACGTGATCGGCGGCGATATCAATTTCGGCTTCGGCGATTCGCCGTGTAACCCTACGGCGAGCCCTCCCCCGCCCGCGGCTTGCTTCGACGATGGGAACGAGTGCACCGTGGATAGCTGCGACGACTCGAGCGGCGCGGCGGTCTGCGTGAATGCGCCGCTTGCAAACGGAACGGCCTGTAGCACTGCGCCCACGGCCACGGGCGCCGGCTCTTGCCAGAACGGGGCCTGTCTCGAGGTTCCCATCATCCCGGCGGGCAGCGGCACGACGACCTGGGTTGCCAATACGATTCCGTTCGGGTCGACTGGAGGGCCAACGGCGACGAGCGGGGGCTGCGCGGTTGATCCGACCGTGATCGGAACGACCATCTACTTCGACACGACCGTGGTATTGGGCGTGACGTCCGACGGGAACAACAACTTCGCCACCGATTGGACCGTCTCGCTGCAGCAGTTCCTTCTTCCCACCCTGTCCAACGCAGCGGAGTACGGCAGCTTGAGCTTGAACGCCATCGTCACGGGCGGCGTGCCGAGCAGCATTCCAAGCACAGCGAATGCAGCGGCGACCGGACAGCTGATCGGCGCTTTCGTCACCGGAGGCCTGCTGACCTTGGGGACCCCAAGCGAGATCACCCAAGGCGTTGCGGCGGTCACGCCTGGCGCTCCGGGCCTACGCGTCAACTGGGACGGTAAGTTCGACCTGCAGCTCACCCTCGGCGGAAACCCCTTGCTCGAGTTCAACCAGGACGCATGCCTGTTCAACGTCCAGGGCTCGGGCGTCAGCTTCGGCGACCTGCCGTGCAGCCCGACGGCAACCCCTCCCCCGCCGCCCGACTGCTTCGACGATGGCAACGATTGCACGGTCGATAGCTGCGATGATTCGAGCGGCTCTGCCGTCTGCGTCAATGCCCCGGCGGCGGATGGAACCGCGTGCAGCAGCGCGGCGAGCCTCAGTGGCCTCGGCGAGTGTCAGGCGGGCGCTTGCGTGCCGGCGGGTTGCACCATCGACGGCTGCAGTGCCGGGACCGAGTGCAGGCTGCCACAGACCTGCAACCCATCGACCGAGCAATGCGAGCCTGTGCCGCCGGACAACCAGCCCGACGGAACCGCATGCAACGGCGGCAACGGAGCCTGCCAGAGCGGAAGCTGCATCGACAACTGCCTGGGCATCGTCTGCGACGACGGCAATGACTGCACCGCCGACCCGCCCTGTGATTCGGCCGCAGGCGGCATCTGCCCGGCATCGTCCTTCGAGCCCGCCGGCACGTTCTGCAATCCGGGCACGGGCCCGTTCGGGGAGTGTGACGGGGCCGGTGTCTGTATCGAGGTCGCAGCCCCGGTGGTTGCGGCGGGCAGCGGCCAGACGGTCTGGCAAGCGCGCACGACCCCGCTTGGATCGAGTGGCGGGCCGAGCGCGACCGGCGCTGGCTGCGCGGTCTTCGTCACAGTGCTCAACACCGTGCTCCCTCTCGACGTCACCTTGACGCTCGGCGTGAGCTCCGACGGCTCCAACAACATCAGCACCGCTTGGACCGCCGAAGTGCAACACTTCCTTCTTCCGTCTGCCGGCAACGCGGCGGAGTACGGCGGCATCGATATCCGCGCGCAGGTCAGCAACGGAACGCCAAGCGCGATTCCGAGCAGCGCCAACCCGGCGGCGCTCGGGCAACTCATCGGCGCCTTCCTCGTCGGCGACGTCTTCATCCTGACCACGCCGACGGAAATCAGCGAGGGCAGCGCGCGCATCGTTCCGACCGGCTCGAGCATCAACGTGAACTGGGACGGCACCTTCACCGTCGAGCTGACCCTCGGAGGGACCCCGCTGGTGACCGTCGACGAGTCGGTCTGCACCTTCGACGTCCAGGGGTCCGGCGTCGATTTTGCTGTGAATCAGCCGTAGCCGGCGTGCTCGGGATTGAACTAGACCTGCGTCTCGCGCGGTACTTCTGGCCGTCGAACTGTGAGCCAGCACACAAGGAGAAGGAGCTTCGCCGCACTGCAGCAAGACCCAAATAAAGACTCTTGAAAAGCTTCGACGGACAGTGGTAGCTTCGTCCTCCCCCAAGAGAGTTTTATGGAGGCCCCCATGTCCGGTTACCGTTTGTTGTCTTCCCTCGTTCTGAGCACAGTGTTTGCGTTTGCGTTCGCAGGCTGCTCTTCGGACACAGCGCCGAGTGAGACGGGCGGGCTCTCGCTCGAGCTCGTCCTCGCCGACGACATCACGATCGACACCGTGGAGTGGCGCATCACCGGCAACGGGATGGACATGTCCGACGCGATCAACGTGAGCGCGCCTGGTTCGACGGCATCCGTCGAGGTGTTCGGGCTTCCGCCGGGTCCCCAAGACTACACGATCGCGCTAGAAGCGGTTTCAGTGGACGGCACGACCACCTGCAGGGGCTCGGAGCCGTTCAACGTCGAGGCAGGCCAGACGACCAATGTGATGGTGATGTTGCGCTGTAAGCTTCCGCAGCGACTCGGCGCGGTTCGGGTGAACGGCATGTTCAACATCTGTGCGGAGCTCGCAAAGGCGGTCGTCTCGCCGCTAGAGACATCGGTCGGGAACAACATCGACCTTTCGGCCATTGGCGTCGACCGCGACAACGATCCGATCACGTACACTTGGACGAGCTCAGGCGGCACCATCGCCGACCCGGCCGCCGATGAGACGACTTACACCTGCGTTGACGTGGGTGATCACTTCGTCAACATCAGCGTCACCGACAATGACGAAGTTTGTGACATGGCTCAGTGGACGATTCCCGTCACCTGCGTCGCCGGCGAGGGCGGCACCGGTGGCACGGGCGGCTCGGGCACAGGCGGCATGGGTGGTGAAGCTGGCGCAGGCGGCATGGGAGGCGAAGTTGGCACCGGCGGCGCTGTCGGCACCGGCGGCATGGGCGGCATGGGAGGCGAAGTTGGCACTGGCGGCGCTGTCGGCACGGGCGGCACGGGAGGCGCAGGCGGGCAGCCCGAATGCACAATGAACATCGACTGCGACGACCAAAACGACTGCACGATCAACACGTGCGATGCAGGCGTGTGTGTGTCGCAAGATGCCACCCTGGGCGATGATTGCCTGAACGACAGCGTCGCGGGCGTTTGTGATGGCGCGGGCACCTGCGTGGACTGCAACGGAGACGCCGACTGCGGTGACCTCGTCTGCGTCGACAACGCGTGCGTCGAGTGCCGAGACGAGACCCAGTGTCCGGGCGGCGGCGAGTGCCAAGTGGCGGCCTGTGAAAGCAACGCCTGCACCCTCAACAATGCGGATGATGGCCGGTTGTGCTTTGACAACACCGGCACGTGCATGAAC
This sequence comes from uncultured delta proteobacterium, assembly GCA_963699755.1. Classification (GTDB taxonomy): domain Bacteria; phylum Myxococcota_A; class Polyangia; order Polyangiales; family Houyiibacteriaceae; genus SG8-38. The sequence goes on along the minus strand of CAVOVB010000003.1, from coordinate 245,088 downwards.
GGCGAGTGCGTGGTCGCCTCGGACCCGGTCATCGAGGCCGGTTCGGGCAGCACCCTCTGGCGGGCGAACACCACGCCGGTTGGCGGTGGCCCCGGTGCGACGGGCGGCTGCACGGTCTTCGTGACCGCGCTCAACACGAACATCCAGCTTCAGGTGGATATCACCCTCGATGTCGTCTCGGACGGCGCCAACAACCTGAGCACCGGATGGACGATCGCAGCCGGGAACTTCTTGCTGCCGACCTTGGGCAACGCCGCTGAGCTCGGTGCGCTGGCGATCGCTGCGGACGTGACGGGCGCCTCTGTCGGCGGAGCAATCCCTGGCTCGATTGCAAGCGGGCTGACCGCGGCAGCGACCGGGCAGCTCATCGGTGCCTACATCACGGGAAGCACCCTGACGATCGCAACCCCGGGCGAGATCACCGCAGGCTCGGGCGCGGCGGGCCCGACAGGTGGCACGGGCTCGACCGTCAATGTCAACTGGGACGGCAACTTCACCCTCGACCTGACCCTGGGCGGTAACCCGCTCGTCTCGGTCGACCAGTCGGTCTGCACCTTCGACGCTCAAGGCGCGGGCGTGGACTTCGCCGTGAACTGACCCGAGACAAAGCTGCCCATCGCAGCATCACTGTGAGAGCCCGCGCGCCCAGGCACGCGGGTTCTTCGTTTAAAAGGAGCGTTTGTTCAGTGGATCTGTCGAAAGAGACTTGACGCGGGCACCAACCTGTGCGGAAATCCCGCGGCGTGTTTGCTTATATGACGCGGGAGAAAGAGGAACATGAAAAAGACAGTATTGATTTTGGGTCTCGGAGCCGCGCTGACGATGTTCGGCTGCGGGGATGATGAAAGCACCCCGCCGGGTAGCGGCGGTAGCACCGGCAGCGGTGGCAGCACCGGCAGCGGCGGTAGCACAGGCAGCGGCGGTGGCGGCGGCGAAGGCGGTACCGGCGGTGACGGTGGTGGAGCCAGTGGTACGACGGTCTGGGAAGCCAACACCACACCGGCGGGGTCCAACGGTGGGCCGACTGCCACGGGCGGCGGTTGCGAAGTCTTCGTGACGGCGCTCAACACGAGCATCAACCTCAGTGTCACGATCACTTTGGATGTGGCCGCCGATGCTTCGAACAATGTCACCACTGGGTGGACGGTCGCAGCGCAGCAGTTCTTGCTGCCGACCTTGGGCAACGCGGCTGAGCTTGGCGGTCTGGCGATCGCGGCGGTGCTCACCGACGCCACGGGCGGTCCCATCGAGAGTGAGCTGACGGCGGGAGCGACGGGCCAGACGATTGGTGCCTTCACCACCGGAGACGTCCTATCGATCGGCACCCCTGGTGAGATCACCGAGGGAAGCGCGGCTGTCACCCCAACCGGTGCCTCTGGTTCGACCTACAACGTGAACTGGGACGGCACCTACGCGCTCGACCTCACGCTCGGTGGCAACCCGCTCATCACGGTCGATGAGTCGGTCTGCACCTTCGACGTCGAGGGCACGGGCGTGGACATCACGGTCCCCTGACCCGACCAGCGCTGCCTAGGCGCAGCATCACTGCAAGAACCCGCGTGCTCAGGTGCGCGGGTTCTTGCGTTTAAGAGCGCCAACGGGTCCGTCCGAGTCAGGCCTGACGGCCCCCGCTTCAGGGGCGTTTCGGCAAATGGTGCAGCGACCCGGAGAGTCGATGCTGACGCGCTTGGCGCGACCCGGCCGATGGTGATAGGGTCATCACCTTACTTGGTCCGTTTCATTTCATACCCGTCGTGGAGGTGCATCGTGCGCAAGCTCGATCTCTTGGTCCTGATTCTCGTCCTGTGTCCGATCGCCGTCTTGCAGCCAGCGCCCGCCGCTGCACAGCTATCCCCCTACACCCTTTTCGAGTCGGACCCGGTGACTCCGATCGCGATGTCGCCCGACGGCACTCGCCTCTTCGCGGTCAATACGCCGGACGGCACCTTGGAGATCTTCGAACCGACGCCGGCCGGGAGGCTCACCAGCCTGGCCTTGGTGCCCGTGGGCCTCGAGCCGGTCTCCGTCGCCGTGCGAAACGACTCCGAGGTCTGGGTGGTCAATCATCTCTCGGACAGCGTGAGCGTCGTCGACGTCGCGTCCGACCCACCGCGCGTCGTCCGTACGCTGCTGGTCGGGGATGAGCCTCGCGGCATCGTCTTCGCGGGTCCCGGCGGGAACCGTGCTTTCATCGCGACTGCACACCGCGGACAGAACACACCCTGGCCCGATGGGGACTATGACGTGCCGGGCACAGGTCGTGCAGATGTGTGGGTCTTCAATGCAAACAATCTCGGCTCTTCGCTCCAAGGCAATCCGCTCACGGTCATCCGGCTCTTCGGCGACCGTCCTCGCGCGCTGACCGCGTCCCCCGACGGCTCGACGGTCTACGCCGCGGTGTACCGCTCGGGGAATCGGACCGTCACCATCAACGAGGGCCTCGTCTGCAACGGCTCCGCCCCCTGCAACATCGAGGGAACGACCTACCCGGCCGGCCGTCCGCTTCCGGAAACCAACTTCCAAGGCATCACCAGCCGGGAAACGGGAATCATCGTCGGCTACAACGAAGCCAACGGTCGCTGGGAAGACGAGATGGGGAACAACTGGAACCCCGCCGTCCGCTTCTCTCTCCCCGACCTGGATGTGTTCAAAATCGATGCGAACGCAGCGACTCCGAGCGAGATCCAATCGTTTTCGGGCGTCGGCACGATCCTCTTCAACATGATCGTCAATCCGGCGAACGGAAAGCTTTACGTCACGAACACCGACGCGCAAAACCGGGTTCGATTCGAAGGCTTTGGCGACTACGTCAATCAGCTCGGCCCCAAGCCCTCCGGTGACCCAGCAACGGTACGCGGGAATTTGCATCAGGCCCGAATCACCGTCATCGACGCGCAGGGCAACGTCACCCCACGGCACCTCAACAAGCACATACCGTACGGCGTCAGCCCCGTTCCTGCGGGCGTCAAAGAAAAGAGCATCGCCACCCCATTGAACATGGCCGTCAGCAGCGATGGAACGACGCTCTATGTGGCAGGCTTCGGCTCGAACACCGTGGCGATCTACGACACCGCGCAACTCGAAAACGACACCTTCGTTCCGAGCGCCGCCAACATGATTCCGATCGAGGGCCCGACCGGGCTCGTCCTGGACGAAGCGCGCGGCTTTCTCTGGGTATCGAGCCGCCGCACCAATACCGTGTACAGCGTCCGGCTGAGCGACCGCTTCGTCACGATCGGCGCGGGCCGATACAACCCCGAGCCACTCTTCATCAAGACCGGGCGTGACTTCCTCTACGACACCAAGCTCACCTCCAGCAATGGCGAAGCCAGCTGCGCCGGCTGTCACGTCTTCGGCGACATGGACGACCTGTCCTGGGACCTCGGCGATCCCGATGCCTCGCCGACAGCAAACCCGAATCCCAGACCGCCGACGAACGAATTCCCCCTGCTCGGCTTCCTTCCGGGACTCCAGGACTTCGACCCGCTCAAGGGCCCGATGACGACGCAGAGCTTCCGCGGCATGGCCAAGGCTGGGCCGATGCACTGGCGAGGCGACCGCACGGGACCCGAGTGCGCAACGACACCTTCGGACCCGGCATGCGCCAACCGTGCCTTCAACGAGTTCAACGTGGCCTTCCCGGGCTTGATCGGGCGCGATGAAGGGGAGCTCGATCCGGCCGATATGCAGAACTTCACCGACTTCGTGCTTGAGCTCACCTACCCGCCGAACCCAATCCGCGCGCTCGACAACTCGCTAAGCCCGGCAGCCGCCTCCGGTAAGATCACCTTTGGCTTCGATGCGCAGGGGAACCCGGCGAACGGGCCGCTCACCGACACGGTAGCTGCCTGTCGGGGCTGTCACCACTTCGATCGTTCGCAGGGTTTCTTTGGGACCGCCGGATTTTCGACCTTCGAGAACGAGGAGATGGAGTTCAAGGTGGCGCACCTCCGCAACGCCTATCAGAAGGTTGGCATGTTCGGTCAGGCGCCGTCCGACTTCTTCACGAACATCGATGGCTCCTTCATGGGGGACCAGGTTCGCGGCACCGGCTTCCTACATGATGGCGGCGTCTCGACCGTGTTCAATTTCCTGAGTGCCGACGTGTTCAACCTGAACACGACCCAGAAGCGCAACCTCGAGGCCTTGATCATGGAGTTCGACAGCGACCTGGCGCCGATCGTCGGCCAGCAGACGACCGTGACCGCCAACACCGGCTCGGCGATGCTTGCACGCGTCGACCTGCTCATTCAGCGCGCGAATGCGACGTACTATACCGATCCCACGCTCGGCGATGTCAAAGAGTGCGATTTGATCGCCAAGGGCGTCGTCAACGACGAACAACGCGGCTGGCTCTACGTCGGCGGAAACAACTTCGAGAGCGACCTGGTGGGAGATTCCCTCTGGACGAAGGCACAGTTGCTCACGGCCGCGCAGCAGCCCGGGCAGGCGGTGACCTTCACCTGCGTGCCACCGGGCTCGGGCAGGCGCATGGGCATCGATCGCGACAACGACACGCTGCTCGATTTCAACGACACGGTCACCTGTGCGGCAAGTCGCATCGGCGCATCGAGCAAAGGCAATCTGGCCGCGCTGATGTTCATCTTGGTCGCCGGGCTCGCCGTTCGACGGTCACGCCGTCGCCGCTGAACCCATGCAGCGACGCGAGAGCTGTGATATCACAGGTGTCGCGGGTCGTTCAGGAGGTCTTATGAAATTTGGTTTGCTTGCTTCTGTGTTGCTTGGTTCCTTGTGTTTCGTGGCCGCCTGCAAAGGCGGCGGCAGCGGCGTTGCCTTCCTCGAAGTCGAGCAGATCGTTCCAGCAAACGGCGCCGAAGACGTCATCGTCGATACGACTGTCGCGGTTCGGATGAACGCGGCGATCAATCCTGCGACCCTCCAGGGTGCGTTCTTCCTCGCCGACGAAGACGGCACGCTGGTGCCCAGCACGGTCCGCATCTTGGACGAGCCGAATGCCGACCCGGGCGTGATGGGAACGGCGGCGGAGCTCGTTCCCGAGGACTCGCTCGAGGTTCTCACTAACTACACGGTGACGGTCACCACGGAGCTCCAGTCCTTCGGTGGCACGAGCCTCAAAGAAGACTACCAGTGGACGTTCAAGACCATCGACGCCGCCTGGGGGAAGCCCGAATGGCTCGAAGAGCCGCTTGGCAACTGGGAGTCCACTGCGCAGCAAATTGCGGTCGATGGACAGCTCGGGGCCGTCGCGGTCTGGGTGCTCGAAGATGGGCTTGGAGATACCTTCATCTTCGCCAACCGGTACACGCGCACTGGTCTCTGGAGCGAGCAACCGGAGCCGATCGACGACGGCAACGGCCGTGCGACCCGGCCCAGAGTCGCTTCGGACGGCGCCGGAAACAGCTTCGCGGTCTGGCAGCGCGGCGACCTTGTGAGCTCCGACCAGAAGATCTGGGCGAACCGCTACGACGTCGAAGCCGGAAGCTGGGGAACGCCGGCGCTTCTGCAGAACGGCGACGTGACGCGCGCCAAACTGCCGTCGGTCGCTGCAGACCCTTCGGGCAACGCTACCGCCGTCTGGGTGCAGAACAACCTCGATACCGGACGAGAGGACGTTCGGGCCATTCGCTATGATCCCGACACCGGCTGGGGAGACGCCGAAACGATCGACGCGCCAGCAGCGGCTGCTGTGGCGGACAGAACTGCGGTTCGGATGGACGATCAAGGCGGGGCCATCGCGGTCTGGGATCGGCGAGCGGGACCTGCGGGGGAAGGCGGCAGAGTCCTCTGGACCAACCGCTATACGCCCGGTTCGGGTTGGGGCACTGCCCAAGCGATCAAATCGGATGAGGACACGAGCGCCGACGGCTTTCAGCTCGCTGTGGGGGCGAACGGCGACGCGTTGGTGATTTGGATGCAGGACAACCGCAGCGACGGAGGAGGCACCGGTGGCGCTGGCGGCGCTGGTGGCACCGGTGGCGCTGGCGGCGTAGGCGGCGTGGGCGGCGTGGGCGGCGCTGGCGTTCCCGAGCTACGCGTCGATATCTACGCCACTCGCTTTTCGGGAGGCGAGTGGGATGCCGAGCCAACCAGAATCGACGGGTACGATGGCGGCGACAAGACAGGCCCCGACATCGCGGTCGACCGGGATGGGAATGCTTACGCTGTTTGGTCGCAGGACGACGGCGCTTTCAAGAACATCTGGGTCGCGGAGTACACTCCAGGGCCGGGCTGGGGTACGCCAGATCTCATCGAGCCTCCGAACGATGATCCGAACGAAGACGGCGATGCCACCACGCCCCGCGTCGGGGTCAACCGAGCCGGCAACGTCTTTGTCGTCTGGAATCAGATTTGGGACAGCTATCGAACCATCTGGTCCAATCGGATCGACCCTGACAACAGCTGGGTACCCAGCTCGGCCGAACGCATCGAGAACTTCGCGTCCTCGGCGCGCGCTCCCCAGATCGCCGTGGACGAAGGTCGCCACGCGCATTCGATTTGGCAGCAGTCGAGCGACAACGGTTACAAGGTACGAACCAACCGCTTCGAGTAGGCCCGCCCGAGTCGGCCGGGCGCTCTCTCAAAGCTCCGCTTCGAACGTCGCTTCGAGAAGGAATTGTACGGTGCACGGCGAGTCGCTGCTGATTGCAGCGATCGCAGCCCTGATGGTGCAGGTCACCTCATTGGAACCCGGCGCTGGCTCGGACGAGTCGTACCGCGTTTCCACTTGCTTCGTGTCGATCCGGATCGCGCGGTTCGCATCTGAAGTCAGAACGTGGGTCTGTACCTCGACCAGACACTCATCGCCCGCCATTCCCTGGCTCGCGATCCCCCAGCCTTGCCATTCGCTTGCGTCGCTCCCCTGCAGGAACGTGTAGCTGAAGAGCTGGGGGAAATCCTCCACCCTCCTCCGGCAATCGAGCGCACTGCCGCAGAACTGGCCCACCATCACGGCCTTGTTGGGGTCGTCAGTCGCGCGGACGGTGTAAAGCGCAAGGCGACTCGGAGCGCCTTCCACGTCCACCAGGTTGTCGCAGCTGTCCTCGCTCTTTTGATACGTGTCGAGCCCGTAGATACCAAGCAGCTGGGTGTCGAGGCTGGGCGTGCTCGTGCTGCCGCTGTCACTGCCGCAGCCGAGGTTTCCCCCGCTGGTGCAGCCGACAGCCAGGCAGGTCGCGATGAATAAGATGTTCGTCAAATAAGCGTGTCGGTCGGTCATCTTCGTCTACTCCATGATTATGGGGAACTGAGGCCTCGCGCAAGAATCCCGAAGTGTCGCTATTTCGCGACGCAATTCAAGGTCAAGAGGTCGAAGCGTGCCGTGCAACGCGACGTCGCGCCAATTCCTGGAGATCGCAGTGGCCGGAAATCTCGTTTCTCGGACCTTGCCGGAAACGGACATGGCATCGACCGCGACTAGTCGAAAACGGACACATACAAGGTACGCAGGGGTAACCGAGGAAGCCCATCGAAAAGGCGCGGAGCTCGCTTGGTAACGTCGAAGATCGGTGATGCGCCTCACAGGTCTCTGAAGGTGTTTTGGGGTTTGCAGACCGAACGATTTGATAGCGCAATCTGGAGGTCGATCTGATAAAACGGATCGCGTCCGATGCCCGTTGTCCGAACGATAAGTACCGCGGTGCTTTGTTCCGCCCTGTTGATCCTCGGGTGTCGGGGCGGCGATTCCATTTGTCCGCAGGGCTCGGTCACGGCCGATCCCGCGATGATCCCCGAGGGGCTCGGCGAGACGAGCGTCTTCGTCGACGTGCACGTGCCCTGGGCCGTCGACGGGCTTGTCGTCAAGACCGAGCTTTCGGCGATTAGCGGCACGTTCGCCGACCCGTTTGCACGCGAAACGACCTACGCCTGCGCCTATGACGTCTCTGGTCCTGTCGATATCTGCGTCACGACGGTGTACGTCGATGCGGATCCTGAAAGCGGCACCCCGAGCGAGGTTCCAGGCGTCGCTTCGGTCCTAGAGTACGTTCGTCGGTCGCACGTTCGCCTCCCCGAGCCGATCGAGTGCTCTGAGCGGAGCTGCACTGTCGTAGACTGTCCCGATACGAAGAACGTATGCCCGGAGGTGTCGAGCCTCTCGATCGACCCCATGCCCCCGATGACCGTTCCCGAGGGAGGGACCGCTTCGATTACGATTGTCGCCAATGACCCTGACGACAATCCAAATGCGCTCGCCACCACGCTCACGGCACGTCACGGAACATTCGCCGATCCGAATGCGCGCGAGACGACCTACACTTGCGACCCGAATTTCGGCGGCGTGATCTCGATCTGCGTGGAGGCCTCCGATGGCGTCTGCAGCGACACTCTCTGTGAGTCCGTTCGCTGCCCGGGGGAGTCAGCGGAAAATACCTGCCCGATCATCGAAAGCATGAGCGCGGACCCCAACCCGATTCCACGCGGAGAGGACACGAGCGCCATTGCCGTCGCGGCGGTGGACCCGGACGAATTCCCAGAGACCCTGACTCTCAAGTGGACCTCGGAAGGGGGCGGTTTCGGGGACCCGCTCGCGGCCGAAACGACCTTTCGCTGCGGTGAGCCCGGCCGCGTCGAGGTTTGCGTGGAGGTGAGCGACGGTGATCTAGGGTGTCTCGAGCTCCCGGACGCGAAGCGTTGCATGGAGATCGACTGCCCAAGCGATGTCGCACGGAACCTCTGCCCGAATCTGAACGTCATCAACTTGAATCCCTCGACCATCCCGCCGGGGCAGAACTGGACGACCGTCCAAACGCGCGGCTGGGACACCGACCAGAAACCCTTCCCGCTAGAGCTCACCTTGAGCGCGCTCTTTGGTAGCTTCGAGGACACTGAAAACATGAGCTGCCCGGAAATCACCCTGGACTGCCCGCAATCGCCGAACGTGGTCTTCCAAGATGCGATCTACATCTGCGACCGCCCCGGCCAGGACGAGATCTGCGTCGATGCGACCGACGGCGCCTGCACCAAGACGCTCTGTGCCAACGTCTTCTGCCCGGCCGACGTCCCGTAGCCCCATAGACCGTAGGCCCGTGCGTCGAAACGTAACTCAGCGGACCGTGAGCGCATGACCCATGCGTGCGCGGCCGAGCTGCTCGGTCGCGTGGGAGTTGCGCCATGCCGCGGTGCCACCGATCCAAACATCGGTCACGACCCCGTCACTGCGATTCAGCATTTGCTCCGCTGCAATGGCCTCGCGGTACTCGAAGATCGTGCTCGCCTCACTGTCGTAGCGTCGGAGCGCCTCGGGGTCGACCAAGATGAGGTCCGCCTTACGGCCGGCTTCGATCGTGCCGACGATTTCGTCCATGCCCCAAAACTCGGCAGGGACGCGTGTCAGGCGGCCGACATGATACGCCAGGACTCGCATCGAGCGGCGTTGGGCTATCTGCAGGCCGCGAAGATTGGCGTCGTAGTAGGCCATGTTGCTGAGATGGGCGCCCGAGTCGTTGAAGCCGGGTAGCATCTGCGGGTCGAACAGAACGCGGGAGAGGCGCTCTTCGTCCTCGTTGGCGGCGAGCACGTACCAACGCAGATTGGTGTCGAACTGCCGAAGCAAATGAAGGAAGAAGTCGCAATCGTCGCCGACCGGATGCGGGAAGCTCGCGAACACCTTGGCCTCTGCTTCGTTGCGGGGACCTAGGCCCGTCCTGCGAAGCCTTCCCCGCCCGGCGGGTCGCGCCTGCCAGTCGAGGAGGCGCTCGTAAATGTCTTGAAGGGTCTCTCCCTCCCAGACCGGCAGAGGGCGCGCGGTCATCACCATGTCTCTCAAGTCACGGCTGAAGCTGTCGTCCATGATCCGGAGCCAGCGTTTGATCCGGGCCAAGGAGAAACCCTTCTTGTCGTAAAACCACATCGCCCGAAAGCGCTCGCGGTACGAGGGGTCATCCAGCAAGGCCATGCGGGCCTCTGCGTCCTCGAGGTCGATTGCGTTGAGCTCGCGGAGCGCCGGGATCTCTTCGCTGAGCGGGGTGATCGCGCCGTCCGCATAGACGCGAAACGGCGCCGCCAAGGCCTGCAGCCGGAAGCGCCCGTTCACCAAAGGGGAGTTGATGATGCGCGTGAGGGCTACGCCCATGCGCGCAAGCGATCGGTTCGTGACGACGTCGAGCGCGGCGACGGCGGTCAGCTTGAGCGGTTTCCGAAAGAAGCGGCCGCTGCTCAGCATGAACCATCGGAGAACGTTCTGTGGCTTGTCTTTCTCTGGCGTCGCCTGCCAGACCCGGCCGTAGCGACGAACGACCTCGGTGAGGCGTTTGACCTCGCGGAAGGGCGCATGGTTGGCTGGGATTCGTTTCTCGCGGTGTGGGTCGTCCGACAAGTAGTGAAATGGGAGCATGTCCGTCGAGAAGCCTGCGTAGCCGTCTTTCATGGCCTGCGCGAGGATCGCTTCCATCTTCGTGAGATCTGCTTCGCTTGGGCCTTCGCTGATTGCGCGCTCGAGCCCCATGGCTTCGATCCGAAGCATCGAGTGCGGAATCATCGGCACGACGTTGGCACCGAGCGGGATCTTCTCGAAGTGCTCGAGGTAGGCCCTGGGGCCGTCCCAGTCGATCCGGCCCGCGACGCGCCGCAGGACGCTCTTCGGAATGTTCTCGACCCGCGCGAAGCAGGAGATGACGGGGTCGTGTCCATCGCGGTTCTGACGGCCAAAGGGAACTCCGATCGAGCAGTTGGCCACCACCGCGGTGGTCGTCCCGTGACGCACGACCTCGGTGAGCCCTGGGTCGAGCTCGACCTCGAGGTCGAGGTGCGTGTGGATGTCCCAGAGCCCCGGCATGAGCCAGCGGCCGGTCGCATCGACGACTTCTCTCGCCTGACGCGGGTCGAGGCCCGGGCCGACTTCAGCGATGTTGCCATCTGCGACGGCGACGTCCTGATGACTGGGAAGCTCTGCGCGTCCGTCGAAGAGCAACGCGTTCTTGATCAAGATGTCCCAGGGCATGAGCTTGGGTCTACAGCCGCGTAAGAGCCAGCGCCAGTGCCCTGGACGGGGGTCAGAACTCTAGGCGTGCGGTTTCCACGTTCCATTGGAGATGAGCACCCTGTCGGCTTCGGATCTCGCGGTTCAGCCGCCGCCGCTTGCCCTTCCGTACACCGAGCATGATGCCCGAGGTGATCATGCCGACCGCGGCGAGCCCGAAGATCGACCCTCCGGCAGCGAGGAGGGCATCACCGCGCTGCGTGCAAATCAGCTCGTCTGGCCGGTTGACGTTGTAGTAGATCCACTCGCAGTGCCTGAACGCCGTGGCGCCGACGATCATGCCCACCAGGCCGACCGCGCTGGTTGCGATGAGGGCGTTGCGCGTGTTGCGGATGCCTCGGTTGGCTTCCTCGAGCTCATCTTGGCGGTACCCCAAGCCCGACGGCGGGTAACCTTCGGAGGCCATCGACTCGCCGGGCAAAGTCGTGATGATCTGCGGGGATTGCGCGGGCTCAGATTGCGAGCCCTGCTGGACGCCCTCCTGCGCTTCGGCGCGGCTCACCATCGCCATCGCAAAAGCCAAGCTCGAGGAGAGGACTAGCCGGTTCATGTGCCGAAGGTACCGTGTCCGGATCGTCTCTTCAACTCGGCGCGCGACGTCAACCCGGGACTCTGATCAGGACGCGGGCGTGCGGAGCCGGTCGCAGAGGAAATCGGCGAGCAATCGAACGCGTTCGGGGAGCTGCCTGGTCGAGTACAGCAGATGGATGGGCGACGCGGGCAAGGACCATTGCGGGAAGATTCGGACGAGCCGCCCCGCTTGCTCGCCCTCGGCGACGTGGAGCGCAGGCATAAGCCCAATGCCCTGCCCAGCTGCCACGAGCTCGACCATCGCACCATAGTCATCGACGTTGACGCGGCCGGTGACGGTGAGCTCCACCGCCTCGTGTTCCTCGCCGTGCCCGCGCTCGAGGCGAAGGACCTGTGTGCGCCCTCGCCTTCGGTACAAGACGAACGGATGCGCCTCCAGGCCACTCACGTCGGTGCACTCGATGTCATGATCCACAGGCGCGGCGAGTTGGAAGTCCGAAGGCAGGAGCTTTCGCGCGATGAGGTTCGGCTCGCGCACCTGCCCTGCGCGTACGGCGAGGTCGACACGCTCCTGGACCAGGTCGACGAAGCGATTGGTGAGCACCAGGTCGAGGGAGATCTCGGGATAGCGCTCGAGGAAGCTCCCGAGCTCGCGAAGTAAGATCATGCGGCCGAGATCGCTCGGCGCGGTGATCCTGATGGTGCCGCGCGGTTGGGTCGTGCTCTCTTCGATGCTCGCGACCGCCGTATCTAGGGCATCGATGGCGTCGACCACCGAGTCATAGAAGCGGCTCCCTTCCCGAGTTGGGGTCAGTCGGCGCGCGTCTCGATGGACGAGCTTCGTGTCGAGCTGCTCCTCCAAGCGGGCCAGACGGCGGCTCACCGTCGACTTGGGCACACCAAGGTGCCTCGCCGCTCCGGCCAGGCTATTGCGCCGAATTACCTCCACAAAAGTTGCAATATTGTCCTTATCTATCGCCATGGAGCAGATATCGTTGCGTTTTTGCAACATTATGTCAATCGAACGCGGCCTACCAGGGTCTCTCCGTCGTTTCTAGAGACACGGCATGGACCGAGGGACGTCGCGACGAGGCGTGCTGGCGGCGGTCGCTGCCCTAGGAGCCGCGACGATGGGCTGGGCGTTCGCGCCGGGGCTCCTTGGACGTCGCAAGAGGGAGGCGAACATGAAAGCAGCTGCCAACGCAAAGACGTCCGCAAGGGCAGTTCAAGGGGTCTTTCCGCCTGGGCCTGAGCACTGGGTTGGGGACGGCTTCTACGTGAAGACGGTGTTCTGGCCTCAGCTCGACGCGCAGATGCTGAGCCCGTTCCTCTTGCTCGATCATGCGGCGCGCAGGCGCTTCGATGCTTCCCCCTATCGGCGGGGCGTAGGCGAGCACCCGCACCGAGGCTTCGAGACGGTGACCTTCGCCTACGAGGGGGAGGTCGAGCACCGCGACTCCGCGGGAGGCGGTGGGCGGATCGGACCTGGTGACGTTCAGTGGATGACCGCCGCCTCGGGGGTGGTTCACGAAGAGAAGCATTCTCAGTCGTTTTCCGAACGGGGTGGTGACTTCGAGATGGTGCAGCTCTGGGTGAACCTCCCCGCGAGCAAGAAGATGAGCGAGCCACGATACCAGCCGCTCCTCGATCGGGAGTTCCCGCGCTTGCAACTCGGAGCGGCCGAGGGGCGTCTGGTTGCCGGTAGTCTTGCGGGCAAGACGGGCCCTGCTCAGACGCACACGCCGATCACGACCTTTGATCTTCGCTTCCACGAGGACGGCACTTCGGAGGTGGAGCTCCCTGTGGGCTGGACGACGCTGGTGTTCCCGCTCGAAGGAGACGTGACGGCCGGCCCTGATCGAGAGCTGATCGGGTCGCGGCACTTTGGGGTCTTCGATCGCGACGACGACGGGGCGGTGCAGCTCCACGCGAACACGGGTGCGCGCGTGCTGGTGCTCGCGGGACAGCCGCTCGACGAGCCGGTCGTGGCCTATGGGCCCTTCGTCATGAACACGCGAGAAGAGATCGGCCAGGCCTTCGCGGACTATCAAAGTGGCAGGATGGGCCGCCTGCGTTAGCGCCGAGGAAAGAGGACACGAGATGGGAAAGCTAGTTGAAGGCGTTTGGCGAGACGTTTGGTACGACACGAAGAGCACGGGCGGAAAGTTCGTGCGGGCCGACGCGAAATTCAGGAACTGGATCACGATGGACGGCGAGACCGCGCCGAGCGGCAGAGCATTCAAAGCAGAGGCTGATCGGTATCATCTGTACGTGTCCTATGCCTGCCCCTGGGCCCACCGGACCCTGATCTTCAGGCGGCTCAAGGGACTCGAGGACATGGTCGGCGTCTCCGTGGTGAATCACTTCATGGGCGCGCAGGGTTGGACCTTCCGCGAAGGGGACGGAGTGATTCCCGACCCGGTTTTGCATGCAGAGTTTCTTCACGAGCTCTACACCGCGTCCGACCATCGCTTCAGCGGGCGGGTCACGGTGCCGATGCTTTGGGACAAGAAGACAGGGACCATCGTCAGCAATGAGTCTTCGGAGATCATCCGGATGTTCAACTCTGCGTTCGATCACCTCGGGGCCAGACCAGGCGACTTCTATCCGGAAGAGCTTCGCGACGAAATCGACGCGGTGAACGAGCGCGTCTATCACACGCTCAACAACGGCGTGTACAAGTGCGGCTTCGCGACGACCCAGGAGGCCTACGAAAAAGCACTCGTTGCCCTCTTCGATACGCTGGACTGGCTCGAGGAGCGTCTTGCGAGGCAGCGCTACCTCGTCGGTGAGCAGATGACCGAAGCCGATTGGCGGCTCTTCACCACGCTGGTGCGCTTCGATGCAGTCTACGTGGGTCACTTCAAGACGAACCTTCGCCGGATCGTCGACTACCCGAACCTCTGGGCCTACACGCGCGAGCTCTACCAAGTGCCGGGCGTCCGAGGCACCGTGAATATGCACCACATCAAGCAGCACTACTACGGCAGCCACGAGACCATCAACCCAACTCGAATCGTCCCGATGGGCCCGAGGGTCGACTTCAACCAGCCGCATGGCCGCGATGCGATGCTGGCCCGACTCGTGGACGCCGCGGAGTGAGCAAAGCTGGGCTCAGCTCGAGCCGGTGACGCCGAGAAGAGCGAGAGGGAACGCGCATGAACGTTCCCGATGGTGTATGCTGCGCCCAGCTTCGAAGGGAAGTATTGAAGTCTCATGCATCGACTGACGATCGCCCTAGCCTTACTCTGCGCAGCCTCGCTCCCCGGCTGCAGCCGTAGCACTAGCCTTCCGCCTCTCGTGGAGGGACCCGCCACGCCCCAGCTTCCGGGGAAATTCGTCTGGCACAATCTCATCACCGGCGACGGCGAAGCAGCCCGCCGGTTTTACGGCGAGCTTTTCGGCTGGGAGTTCGAAGTCAAGGACGATGGAGGGTACAGCGTTATCCGCTACCAGGGACAGAACCTCGGCGGCATCCTCGACACGAGCAAGACGGGGAAGACGTCGAGGGGCGCCCACTGGCTGAGCGCGATGTCGGTTCCGGACCTCGACGCGTCCCTTGCAGCCATCGACAAAGCTGGCGGGAAGCAACTCGAAGCGCCGATCGAGGTGTCTGGGGTCGGGCGGGTGGTCACCGTCGAGGATCCGGACGGTGCCGTGTTGCATCTCTTGGCATCGAGCAAGGGCGATCCGCCCGACGCCGAGCCCGCGGTCTACACCTGGCTCTGGCACGAGCTCCTGGCGAACCACGCCGAGCGCGCCGTCGAGTTCTACCAGACCGCATTCGGCTACCGCGTCGAAGAGCTCGCGAAGAAGCCTGGCTCGGACTACCGCGTCCTTTGGAGCTCGGGCGACGCGCGCGCCGGGGTCTTGCACAACCCCTTCGAGAAGACCCGATCCGCCTGGATCCCCTACGTGCGCGTAGAGGACCCAGCCGCGCTGGCGGAGCGCGTTCCTAGCCTCGGGGGCCGTGTCGTCCTGGCACCCCGGCCCGACGTTCGTGACGGAACCCTCGCTCTGGTCCTGGACCCTTCAGGCGCCCCGGTCGCGCTTCAAAAGTGGTCGCCCCAAGCGGAGGTCAGCCCATGAAACGGTTCATCGGACGATTCGTGCTCTTGATGGCGTTGGTCTGCTGCCTCGGGGCGTCGACTTGCTACGTGTCGGGCGGCTACGTGGGCTACGGCTACACCCAGGACTACTACGGCGACGTGTTCTACCGCGCGCCAATCGACCGCTACGACTACGGGTTCTACGGACATCCGTAGAGGCCTTTGGGGGTCCCGCTCAGGACGGCTCGGCGGCGCGGGCCAACCTGCTGCGAAGCGCGCGAATCGTGTTGCCGGCAGCGCGTTCGTTCTCGCGGCTGAACACCGATGACGGCAAGGGCATGTCCGGATCGACGTAGAGCTTGAAGTCGACCTCCGTGCGCGCGCCATCGTCGATCGGGGTCAGGCGCCAGCTGGCGCTGAACGCGTCCATGTTGCCTTCGAGGAGGCGCGCCTCGATGAGACGCGCGTCGCCATCGACAGAGGTCTCGGACAACTTGAACTGCCCCCAGAGCGTGAACGTCCCAGCCGCCACGCTGACTTCCATGTAGACCATGGCGCGATTTCCGCGTTGGGCGAGCACCTTGGACTTCGTGAAGTTCGGCATGAAGTGCGCATAGTTGCCGTAGTCGACGACGACCGGAAGGACCTGGTCGATCGGCCGATCGATGACCCCGACCGCATGCCCCCACGAAATCTTGGACCCCGCTTCACTGATCTGCGCCGTTCGCACATCGGGCTCGCCCGCTGCGTGAACAGGGTTCGTCGCCAAAACGAACACCGCCAGCAATAGGCCAGGCAAAGTGAGCCAACTCATCCGCGAAGTTTGCCTAGGGTGACCGTAAGAATCCATTTCGTGTCCTCCGACTGGGCCGACTCGATGCAGAGCCCATGCCACCGTAGGGGGACGAGGCCAAAAGGCAGAAGATTCACGCTCTTGGCGCCATTGCGCGGAAATGGCCCAGCGCCCCGATTCGGTCAAAAATGTCCGACCGGCTACCGCCGTGGCTACCTGTGACCTAGCGAACGGAGAGAGAGACAAGGCACTCGGCCGGGATTCCGCTGCCACCGGACCCACCGGCGCCGCCGCCGCCACCGCTTCCGCCGGTGCCACCCGAGCCACCGCTTCCGCCGGTGCCACCCGAGCCACCGCTTCCGCCAGTGCCACCCGAGCCACCGCTTCCGCCGGTGCCACCCGAGCCACCGCTTCCGCCGGTGCCACCCGAGCCACCGCTTCCGCCGGTGCCGCCTGTGCCGCCGCTTCCGCCAGTGCCGCCTGTGCCGCCGCTGCCGCCAGTGCCACCCGAGCCACCGCTTCCGCCAGTGCCGCCTGTGCCGCCGCTTCCGCCAGTGCCGCCTGTGCCGCCGCTGCCGCCGTCGCCGCCTGAACCGCCGCTGCCTGCGCTGCCACCGGTGCCGCCCGTGCCGTCGTCAGGCACGCAGTTGACTGTGATCATCCAGTCGTCGATGCAGTACTTGAATCCGTCGTCGGAGACTTCGATCGTGATCTGTTCTTCATCGGCGTCAGCGCAGGTGAAGACCGTCTCCACAGCGCCGGCGTCATCGATCGAGCCGCCCGTTGCGGACCAGCTGTACTCAAAGGAGTCGCCCTCTTCGTCACTGGCCTGTGCCTGGAGCGCGAGAGAATATCCGGTAGCGGTCTGAAGCGGCGCGACGATGACCTTCTCGAGCTCCGCGCAGATGTTGAGCTTCCCGTTGACGCGAACGCCACCGAACTCTTGGGTGGCCTTGCAGTTGAGGATGACGTCAACCTCGGTCCTGATGCCAGAGGCAATATCAAAGGTCGCGCGGCCGCCACAGGTGAGCTTGCCATCGACCGAGGTTGCGACCATCTCCACGACATAGCCCTCACCCTCCGGAATGCCGAAGGTCTCTACCGAAGCCGTGGACCCGGGCGCGCTCGTATTGATGGTGCCGGCCATGGTCGGCATGCCATTGCGACTGATTTCGTAGTCCACGGCGTTGATGACGGTGCCGTCGCTCAGTTCGAGGTTGATTCGCAAGAACGCGGCACAGGGATCAAATGGCTCGCCGCCGCTGCTTCCGCAGCCAAACGCGGTGAGGCCAAGAATGAGGGACCAGGCAAGCGCCTGTAACGAGCTCCGATTCATCATCAGTTTCCTTGGTACGACCTCCGGCAGGACGGGGAGTACACCGCCGGACTCTCGGCTCACGCAGAGGACTGAGTCTAACCTCACCAAGGGCCTGCTCGTCAATAGGATCATTCTGCAGCCGCTTAGAATTGTTGGAAAATTGCTCCAAGCGGCCTGTATTTGTGAGCTTGTTCACAGCTACGACCGGGGCTAACTAGTCGCGCGACATGCTGAACCTCTCGCCACTGGACACAAAGCGTTGCCTCGTCACGGGGGGAGCCGGGTTTCTCGGACGAAATCTCGTGAGCGCGCTTCGTGCCAAGGGCTGCCCGGTGAACGTGCTCGACACGGCGGACCCGCCGGAGCGCCAGGTTGGTGTTCGCTGGTTTCAAGGCGACGTCAGGAATCACGCCGACGTGCTGGCGGCGTGCAAAGACGTCGACACCGTGTTCCACACGGCGGCGGTGATCGAAGCGCTGACGCACGCAAGACGTTCGGTCGCCCGGACCATCGAGTCGATCAACGTCGGTGGCACGCAAAACGTGATTCGCGCGGCCCGAGAGAACGGCGTGCGGCGTTTGGTTCATACGAGCTCGATCGTCGCTTCGTTCTGCATGGACGCGGCAGGGGGCGACGAGTCGGCTCCGTACAGCAGGTCTCGGGACCTCTACACGAGCACCAAGATCGCTGGAGAACGCGCGGTGCTCGAGGCGAACGGCAAGGACGGGCTCTTGACCTGCGCGCTTCGTCCGGGCGGGATCTACGGTCCCGGCGAACGGATGACCTATGGACGCCTCGTTCGCGCACTCAAGATGGGCGTACCGCTCGTGGTGTTTGGCAACGGCGAGGCGCGGCTCGATTACGTCTACATCGACAATCTCGTCGACGCGGAGCTCCGCGCGGCCGAGCGCCTGTTCGAGGGCTCGCCCGTTTGCGGGGAGGCGTATTTCTTGAGCGATGAGACTCCCATCAACGCGGGTCAGTTCAGCATCGAGCTGGTGAAGAACATGGGGCTCGAACCCCGCTTACTGCGCGTGCCCGACCCGGTGGCGCGGGCGATGGGCACTGTGATGGAGCGGGTCTATCAAGTCTTGGGCGTCGCGAAACCCTTGTTCACGACGGCGAACGTGAAGCTCTGTGACATCGACCACTACTTCTCGATCGACAAGGCCAAGCGGGACCTGGGCTATGCGCCCCTAGTCGACACGACCGAGGGCCTTCGGCGAACCGCGGTCGAAGCTCGCCAGTACTACGAGAGCCTCTGAACGGCTAGCGCGGAGACGACGGCTGTTCTATCCCGAGACTGACCATGATCCTCACCGAGCAGCAAGAAATGATTCGCGCGTCGGCGGCGCGCTTCGCGGCCGAACGATTGGCGCCGAACAGCAGAAGATGGGAAGCGGCCGGGGCCGTGGAGCTCGACGCGCTCCGCGAGATGGGCGCGCTCGGTTTCATGGGCATGACCGTGCCCGAGGCCTGTGGAGGCGCCGGGCTCGACTACGTGTCGTATGCCTTGGCGTTGATGGAGATCGCCGCCGGGGATGGCGCGGTGTCGACGATCATGAGTGTCAACAACGCGCCGGTCTGCGCAATTTTGCAGTCGAACGGGAGCGAGGTGCTCCGAGAGAAGTACCTCAAACCCTTGGCAGCGGGTGAAATGATCGGCGCCTTTGCCTTGACGGAGCCGCAGGCGGGATCCGATGCATCCAACCTTCAAACGCGCGCGGTTCGAACCGACGATGGCTATTCGATCACAGGCACCAAGCAGTTCATCACCTCCGGGCAGATCGCGGGCGCCGTGATCGTCTTTGCGGTGACTGACCCTTCGGCGGGCAAGCGCGGCATCTCCGCATTTCTCGTTCCGGCGGGAACGCCAGGGATGAGGGTCGCGTCCCTGGAGCAGAAGATGGGGCAAGAGGCCTCCGACACCGCCCAACTGAGCTTCGAAGGTGCGCTCGTCCCTGCCGACCATTTGATCGGCAACGAAGGAGAGGGGTATCGGATCGCCCTTGCCAATTTGGAAGCCGGCCGCATCGGCATCGCGGCCCAGTGTGCGGGTATGGCACGGGCTGCACTGGAGCACGCGATCGGATACGCCAAAGAGCGCACGGCTTTCGGGAAGGCGATTTCGAATCACCAGGCCGTCGCGTTTCGCCTCGCAGAAATGGCGACACAGCTCCACGCCACAACCACGATGGTGCTCGAGGCGGCCGCGCTGCGGGACGCCGGGCGACCCTGCCTCAAGGAAGCCTGCATGGCGAAGCTCTTCGCCTCGGAGGCGGCGGAACGTATCTGTTCGGATGCGATTCAAATCTTCGGTGGCTATGGCTACTCCCGAGAGCTCCCGGTGGAGAAAATCTACCGAGATGTGCGGGTTGCCCAGATCTACGAGGGCACTTCCGACGTCCAACGCATCATCATCAGCCGGCAGCTCCTCCGGGGGGCTTGACCCGCGCCTTGACGAGGCGAACCTCAGGATTAGGGAACTTCGATGTTCCGGCACTTCGCCATCCGCGACCTGACGATCCTCCTGGGCACCGTCGCGCTCTGGTGGCTGAGCCTCGCCTTGAAAGCGGAACCGAGGCTCGCCTCGGCGCTTTCGATCGCCGCGGGGCTAGGCGCCGCCGTCTGCGCGTACAATCTGCACGAATGGGGCCATCTGCTCGGCGCACATCTTACCGGCAGCGTCTACGTCCCCGCCAAGCGGCTGATCTCTCCCTTCCTCTTCAGCTACGACGCCGAGCGAAACGACCGTGGCCAGTTTCTGATCATGTCGCTTGCAGGCTTCGTGGCGACCGCTCTTTTCGTCGCGGGGTTTGCTCTCTGGATGCCGCAGGACCAGCAAGCGGGCCGGATTGCGCTCCGGGGTGCCCTCATCCTGGCGGGGCTCACGGTGGTAATCGAGCTTCCGATCTTCTTCCGCGCGCTGTTCGGCAGCAAGGTTCCGCGAACGGGCATGTTCGAAGGCCCGACCGTCGGGGGCCGCGACTGAAGCCTGCAAATCGGCAGGAGCCTTTGGCGCATCTCCGTCCGGCTCTGCACTGGCGCCCTCGGAGGGCTCGGTTCATTCTCGGCTCCGATGAGCGCTGCCGACCATGTGTTCGTGACCGGGGGAACCGGATTGATTGGGCGCGCTCTGGTCGAACGACTGCTTCGGCGAGGCATGAAGGTGACCTTGATGCTCCGCAGCGGCGCAGCGGAGCGTCGAAAGAACGAGCTTGAGGCTCTCGACCGGGTGGCTGTAGGCGTCCACGGCGCGCTAGTACGGCGGGTCAGCGGCGACCTCTCCGCGCCGAATCTCGGGCTGACGAAGGACGGCCTCCGGGCCCTATCCGACGCCGCGCACTGCTTCAACGTCGCCGCGCTCTACGACATCAATGCGGACCCCGACGCGCTCGAGACGATCAACGTCGAGGGCACCAAGCAGCTGCTCTCTGCGCTCGAGGAGGCTCGGTTCGAGGGAACTCTTCACCACGTGAGCTCGATCGCGGTTGCGGGGGACTTCGCGGAGACTTTCACCGAGGCGATGTTCCAAGAGGGGCAAGGGCTCCCAGGCGCCTATCATCGAAGCAAGTTCGCATCGGAGAAGCTAGTTCGCGAGTCGGGGCTCGACTTCCGAATCTACCGGCCAAGCGCCGTGGTGGGTGATTCGAGGACCGGCGCCATGGACCGCATCGACGGCGTCTACTTCAGCTTTGGCGCGATCAAAAGGCTCGCATACGCCTTGCCGCGCTGGGCGCGCATCCCGGTGCCCCGGATTCGCGGCTCGTTCAATCTGGTTCCGGTCGACTACGTCGCTGATGCGATAACTCAGATCGCGTTCACCAGGAGCGATGCGCGAGTTTTTCATCTGGTAGATCCGAAACCACCTTCCCTCTTGAAGATGGCCGACATGTTCGTCGCCGCGGCGGGCGGCCCGCGACTGGGTCCCGCGGTCGACGTGACGAAGCTGCCCGGCATGAACAAAACAGTAGCGCTGCTGTCGATGCTTCCGAGCTTGCGGGAGCTGCGAGAGGCGTTCCTCAAGGACCTCGGTCTACCAAGTCGCGGCCTCAGCGTGATGAACACCAAGGTTCGTTTCGACGACAGCAACACCCGTGCGGCCCTTTTGGGCTCCGGAATCGACTGCCCACCCCTGCGCAGCTACGCCAGAACCCTCTACCGCTACTACGAAGATCATCTGGATCCGATGACGCAGCGCGCGGCTCGATATCGGCGCGCCTTGGCCGGCAAGGTCGTGCTCGTCACTGGGGCTTCGCGGGGAATCGGCCTGGTGGTGGCGCAAACCGCCGCCGAGGCTGGGGCGAAGGTGTTGCTCGTGGCGCGAGACGCGGAGAAGCTCGAAATTGCGGTGGAGGGAATCCGAGAGGCCGGTGGCGAAGCCCACGCATACCCCGCCGATCTTTCCTCGTTCGACGAGGTCGATGCGCTGGCCGATTCGTTGCTCGCGCGGCACGGCGGGGTGGATGTCCTCATTCACAACGCCGCGCGTTCGATTCGCCGCCCGATCGTCGCGTCGATCGATCGTTTCCACGACTACGAGCGCACGATGGCGTTGAACTACTTTGCGCCCGTACGGCTCACGCTGCGACTCTTGCCGTCCCTTCGCGAGCGCAGCGGCACGATTTCTCACGTCTTGACGATGGGCGTGCTCATTCCCGGCCCGTACTTCGCGGCCTACTTGGCGACCAAGGCGGCGCTCGACGCCTTCGGCGACTCCCTCATGGCCGAGCTCCAACACGAAGGGATTCACGTCTCGTCGGTTTACCTGCCCTTGGTGAAGACCGAGATGATGGCGCCCGTCCAAGAGTATGCCGGACGTCGCGACGTCATGACGCCAACTCGTGCGGCCGCGATGATCCTCGATGGCGTCGTCGATAGGCGGCGCCGGGTGATGACTCCGCTTGGTGGCTTCTTTGCGTTCAGCAACCGCGCCACACCTGCAACCACGAGCCGCATCCTGAACCTGCTCGAGCGAACCTTTCCCGTGGGGGATGCTCCGAGCGAGTTCCCGATGGAAAAGGCGTTCATCGCCAACGCCATTGGCGGCAGCCCGATCTAGCCGCCAAAGAGCTTCGAGAAGAAGCCTTCGCCCCTGGCCTTGCGGAGGAGCCACTGGGCCTTCTTCGCCAACGCGGGACCAGGGAGCGCGCCGACGCGGACGTCGAGTATCTGACCGTTGTGGACGAATAGGAGGGTTGGGACCGACTGGATGTTGAATGGCTGGGCAAGCCTCGCCTGAGCCGCAGTGTTGATTCGAACGAAGCGGATCGGCTCTTCGGCCAGCTCATTGGACAGGGCCTCGAAGGCCGGGGCCATTGCCTTGCAAGGTCCGCAACTCGGAGACCAGAAGTCGATGATCGCGGCGCCGCCTTCTTCGCCCATCAGCTCCTCCAGCTCGCTCAAACTCTTGAAATCCTCGGCCATGGGACCCTTCTTGCATCGATGGGTGTCCCTGGCTAGTGTCCGTTCAGTCAAGAATGGAAAGTTCCACCAGATGCCGCTCACAAACCCGCTCTTTGGATCTATCATCGGCGCAAGCTCATGGCTGATGCTGCCCCAGAATCTCGATCGTCATACGTCGAAATCGATCACCCCTGGGTTTCGCACAAACACGTGCCGATTTACGAGTGGACGTTTCCGGCGGAGGCGAGCAATGAGGTCTTGACGGCGTTCATTCGAGCACGCGAGAACTGGGCGGCGGAGGCGCAGTACCCTGTGGCTTGGGTGGTCGACCTCTCCAACCTGAGGACGACGAGCGCGATGCAACGCAAGATGTTTGCCGAGCACCTCAGACGATTCGAGGGACACGACGTGCGGTGGAACGGCGGCTCTGCCCTCATCGTGCCGCGTGCCTGGCTTCGCGGTTTGGTCACCGCGGTGTTTTGGATCAGCCCTCCGAAGTTCCCGCACCAGGCATTCGCCAAACGCACCGACGCGCTCGAATGGGCACAGCTGCAGCTGGATGCCAAGGTCGCTCAACGCCTCGGAGCAGCCGAGACTCGATCATCCCAATGACGGCCTGGTACACCGGAGACCCGACCTACGACACGGTCCTGACGCTATCCTTCGGCCTGGTGATCCTCGTGTTCATCGGCGCTGCATTCATGAAGAGCCCGTATGGACGATTCGCGTCCGACAAATGGGGCGTCAACTTGAGCCCGCGCCTCGGCTGGTTTCTGATGGAGCTGCCCGCGACGCTGAGCTTCGTGTTCTTCTATTTCCAGGGGCGCAATCGATTCGAAATCGTCCCGCTGTTCTTCCTATTCGTCTGGCTGCTGCACTACGGAAACCCTGGTTTCGTCTTTCCGTACCTCATTCGGAGCCCAAAAGGCGCTACCGCTTCTTTCAGCATCACGATCGTGTTGATGGGATGGCTCGTCACGACGCTCCACGGATATCTCAATGCGGTCTTCATCAGCGACCTTTCGACACAGTTCACCCCTGGTTGGTTCGCCGCCCCGCGCTTCCTATTTGGAATCAGCCTCTATTACGCATCCTTTGCGCTCAACATCCACTCGGACACTATCATCCGGAATCTTCGGAGCGTCGAAGAGGTTCAACGTGGAGACAAAGTGTACCGCATCCCGCGGGGTGGGCTGTTTCGCTTCGTGTCCAACCCTTCCTACCTCACCGAGATCACCGCCTTCACGGGATTCGCGATTGCTACATGGTCCCTCGGCGCGACCTTCATCCTCTTGATCACCATTGCCAACCTCGTACCACGCGCTTTCCAAACCCATCGTTGGTACAAAGACAGATTCCCGGACTACCCCCGCGAACGCCGAGTGTTGGTTCCTTTCGTCCTGTGAGGCTCGAGCATCGCGACAGATGACCGCCAGGGAATCGTCTCGGCCCAAACGGTCAGTCGGCGTCGTGGTGCTTGATGTCGACGACCAGGCGATCGGTGCCGGTGTCGATACGAGCGTGCTTGATCAGAAGTCTGCCCTCGTCGATGGCGTTCCGAATCGTTGGCCGAGCCAAAAACTCCTCGACCCGCTGCGCACGCTCGTCCATCAAGGAGATCAAGGCGGGGAATTTCTCTCGCATCTCGGGGTCGGCCGCTGCGGCCTCAGCAGCACAATCGGTGTGTGTCGTGAGCACGATGACCTTCACCCCGTTGAGCACGGCAAGCTCCAGCATTTCCTGCTCCGCCGGTGAGAGAACCGAGCCAGCGGTACGCACGACGTAGTAGTAGTGCCGGGTGTCGCCCACCAGCTCACTCACGTCGATTCGCCCGTCCATGCAGGCGAGGATCGCGACCACGGGATGTCGCGGCGTGCGGGGAAAGATGCCGCGCATTCCAGATGCGAGCTCGTTTTGACGTTCGACCGTCTCCCAGATTTGCTCGGGCGTGATCGATTCGTCGTGCACGAAGTCGAAATGACCGAACCGGTCTTGAAATCGGTAGCCGAGGTTGACCAAGCCGCCGCCCAACACGAACTCGGCGCGTGGGCTCACGATGACCGCCACGAATAGACCCGCAAGCAGAAGCGCGAATCCCAACAACACCGCTTTCGTCCTCGTCATGTGGCTGAACCATGACACCGAACGGTGGTTCGTTCGATTCAATTCGTACCGCCGGCCTCGGCGCCCTCTTGGGTCACTGAAAACATGAGCCCCACATTGGGAATCGGTTCGGTGCGATACACCCGCCCTTGGTAGACCAGGCTGGTTTTGCTGGTGCCGATGGCATCCATGTATTGCTTCGGAAGGAAGAGGTCGGCGCGAACGCCAGCGACCATGCCAAACATCTCGAGTCCCACGAGCATTCTATCGAGCACTTGGCTCATCGTACCGCCGAGCGGGACCAGCATGTTTGCCCGCTCGATCTCTTCGCCGTCCCCGATGACCTCCATCATGAAGGCCGGGTGAGTCCTGCTGTTGCAGCGCGCACGGGACCGCCCGTCGAAGAAATCGTGGCTGGGGCCGCCTTCGCATCGTTCATAGAGGGCGCGAAGCGTCGAAGTCGCAAGGGCCGATGGCTCTGCCGTCGTCGGTTCGCCCTCGGTGCCGAGCCAGTATGCAGCGCCAATCAGCACGGCAAACACGAGCAGCGCACTGGCGGCAACTGTGGCGTGGCTCGGCCCTTGCGACGTCTTCCGCTCCGTCATGGATGACTTCGATCGTCGGTTTAGTTCACGACTTCGGATGCAGCGCTCGTCCCGGCCGCCTTGCCCCCTTCTTTGGCACCCTCCTTGGCGCCGCCCTCCATGCCGCTTTGAACGCCTTCCTGGACCCCGGCCTTCGCTCCGGCCTCTGCGCCCGAAGTGACTTCCTGCGCTGCCGGGCTCGCGTCGTCCTTACACGCTGCCGAGAGGCTGAGCGCAAGCATTGCCGTTGCGATGATCAAGTATCTGAGAATTGAGCTCATTTTCCGTTTCCCTCCAGTTTGAGTGGGGCGCAGGCTAGCAGAGCTCCGCCGGGTGCGGTACTTCTCACCGAACCCGAAGCCACTTGGAACGGTCGATACCAGCCTTCGGCTCGCCCGGGACCGCGAAACGCCCCCATGCACAGAAATCGACCAGGGCGCCCCGACCGAGGAAGCACTCGCCGCGTGGAGCTCGAGCGCAACGCGTCGCCCGCCTGAGTCTGCCCGCCGTCACTCGTAACATTCCCAGGCGTCGGCGCCGAGATCCAGGCATTGAAGGGGTGCATGAGTCGATGCGGTAGCCGATTCGAGCCAGTTGATCTTCGGTCCGATGAGAGTGCCGTAGTAGATCCCTTCTCTGAGTCGCTCTCCGCTAAAGGTCGCGAACGCGTGGGGAATGCCATTCACGTCGAAGAGGAGCGGCCCGCCAGAGTCCCCGTCGCAGAGCGCGCCTACGCGGCCTTCGAGCTCGATTGCATAGGAGCTCTCAAGAGGCGGACCGAGTAATCCGCGGACGATGAAACCATCGTAGCGCTTTTTGGCTCCGAGCCGATCGGAGCAGGCCCCAGTGTCCGCGTCCGGCAATCGCCCATAGCCGACGGCATAGAGCAAATGCACTTCATCGGAAAAGGCCGTGAGTGAGCAGCGCAGCCCACCGAGGCGCGCCCTCTCGCTCGGATCGAGCGTGCCATCACGCAAACCTACCAGACCAATGTCATGCCAACGATGGGACAGGTGACCCACGTCTTCGTAGCTGGGGTGCGTGATGAGCCATGCCCCTCCTTCATAGACGACCCTCCGCTCGCCGAAGACCTCGTGACTCACCTCCACCTGTTCGTCCGGGGCTTCTTGCACGCAGTGACCGGCCGTGAGCAACCAATGCTCGCTCAGCACCAGTCCGGTGCACAAATGCTGACCCGAGAAATTGATCCGGACCACCCATTCGACGTCGTCCGTCGGCCTCGGCGGGTCCAGTCCGGGGCCGTCCCCGCATCCCATGAGCAGGGAGCAAGCAAGAACCGTAGTTGCGAACCGAATGCTCATCTCGGGCTCCGCCGGACCGAGCAAGAAGCGGACCAATCCTCAGCTCCCCTAAACGCGCCGAATTTCACGTAGTCGCCATGGCCGGGGTGCCGGATTGGCACAGACTGTGGCGCTCGGGTCACTCAGCGCGCGAGGAGCTCACCGAGCGTGTGGATCCCGCGGCGCTCGGCCTTTTTGAGGAGTCGCTGAAACAAGAGCGCCGTGGCGAGCGCATCGCCAGCAGCGGTGTGCCGCTCCGAGACTTCGATGCCGTAGCGCTTCACCAGGCTGTCGAGTTGATATTCGCTCCGCTGGTCGGCTCCCCCCGCTTCGTCCGAGCTCATCGGACCGACCTCGACGCGCTTGGCGAGCTGCGCCGTGTCGATGAACGGGTTCCAGACCTTCGCGCCGCGGTGCGACGCGATAGCCTTCCGGAGCATGCGCAGGTCGAACGCTGCATGATGCGCGACGAGCACGGCGTCGCCCGCAAAGGCCAAGAATCTGGCCGCCGCTTCATCTTCGGGAAGCCCGTCCGCGAGGTCTTTGGAAATCAGGCCGTGAATCACGGCGGCTTCCGCTCCCCCAACGTCCGTCTGGGCGACCATGACTTCGAACGTATCGTCGAGCCGCACTTCGGTGCCGGTCATCGCTACGCCCGCGATGGAAAGGAGGCGGTTCTTCTGTAGATCGAGACCGGACGTCTCGCTGTCGAACACGACGAAACGTATTTCCTCAATTGGCGTGCTTTTCACAGGCCGGCTCTTGCGGGCCATGTAGTCCCGCAAGGCCTCGGGCCAGGACTTGGAGCCGGCGGGAACCAAGCCGGCGCGGAGCAGGTTCTTGAGGAAGCTCGGAAGCACGCGCACCTCAGCGAATGAAATCGGTTCGGTATCGCGACGTCAACATCAACTGCACGTCTTTGACAACCGAAAATGTATTCCGAAGCGTTTGGCGCTCGAGCTTGTTGAGCTCGTTGATGTGTACGTACCGGCCCGAGGTGCCCCGACTGAGTCCTTCGAGAGCCCGAATTCGCATCAGAATCTCGTAAGCCATTCCTGCTTCACTCGCGAGGCGCGCCAAATTCTCGTGGGTCTCCCCAATCCGCTGCCAGCGCTCCGCGGTGCTGCCATAGATGTCGATGCCGAGATCGTAGATGAGGACCCGGGCTGCGTCCGCGAGCGGCATCATCGCACGGGCCTTGATGTCGAACGCGTCGCGATGCTCGCCACTGCGCTCGACGATCATGTTGCGAAAGAAGCTTAGCGGCGGCGGATTACGGGTGGCATTCAACGCAAAGAACGACAAAAACGATCGGTCGACCTTGATGCTTTCGAAGATATGACCCTTGAGCTCGGCCGCGAGGGACTGCTCCCCGTACACGGGGCGAAAGTCGAAAAAGATGTTGGTGTGCATGACCGCGATCTGCTCCGGCTCGTGAATCCAGCCCGAGAAGCAGCGCTTCCACGAAGCAAGAGGCTGATTCCACTTGGGGTTGCTGGCCATGATGTCGCCCGGGCAACGCTTGAAACCCGCTTCTACGAGAATGTCGACCACCAGCTGACCGAGCTCTAGAAAGAAGCGCTCCGCGACCCCTTCGTCTTCACCAGGGTCGGCGTACAGAATGGCGTTGTCCTGATCGGTCCGCAGAAGCTGCTCTTCCCGCCCTTCACTGCCGAGTGCCAGCCAGCAAAACGGCACCGGGGGCTCCATGCCTCGACCGGCAAGCTCTTGGAGCGACAATCGAATCGCCTGCCGGATCAGCGTGTCGTTGATCTCCGAAATCATGTTGGAGAGAAACCCCATCCCGACCTCGTCTTGGAGGTATTGGCGCAGGAGCTCCTCGGCTTGGTCGCGGAGCGCCCTCAGTCGCTCCTTGGTCTTGGCCCGCGAGATTTCGCTGAGAATCACCGTGGGATGACTGCCCTGCGTCTTGAGGATGTCGTGTTCGGAGACGATGCCGATGACCGGGGTTTGAGGAGTGCCGTCCTCGGTCACGGCAAAATGGTGAAGGTGCTTTTTCATGACGGTCGCGATGAGCATCGACAAAGTGGTCTGCTCGTCGACCGTGAGCACCGGTGCGCTCATGATTTCGGAGATGAGATCCGAAACGTCTCGTCCCTGACCGACGACCTTCGACCGAAGGTCGGAATCGGTCACGATGCCAAGCGGCAGCCGGCCCTCGTCGACGATCAGAATCGAGCCGACATTGCGTTCGCTCATCATCGAAGCGGCATCGCGGATCGTCGTCTTGGCATCGCATGTCAGAACGTCTCGCACCGGGTCCACGCGACGCACGTCGTCCCCTGTCTCTGCGGCCCGCTCGTGTCGTCTGGCAGCCCGCACCGCCACTAGGCGGTTCGTATCTCCGAGCTGCGGCACGTCGGCTGCGAAGTTGGCGGCAAAGAACAACGCGACCCGGGGAGCCTCGGCCAGGAGCTGATCGAGTTGGTCCTTCGAGAGCACATAGACGAGGGTGTCGTCCTTGGCCTGCGTCGTGGCGCCGTACTGTCGATCTCCGAGCAGCGCACGAACCCCGAAGATGTCGCCATCGTCGCAGACATCGACCAGGACCTCCTCGCCGTTGACCAGCTGACTCACCTGGACTTCGCCTTTCACCACGACGTAAAATTCGGGGCTCGCCGTGCCGCCCTGCTGGAAGACGATTTCGCCGGGTTCCAAGTATCGAATTCGAACTCCCTTCGCGATTCGCTCGAGGAGCTCGCGCTCGAGTCGGTCGAAAGGAGGATGCTTGGCCAGCCGGTTGGCCACGGTCACAATCATGGAATCGGACGACATGCTCGCTATCTCTCCAAGGCGCGTTCGACGATCTCCGAGACATCGTCGGAGATTCCGGGCTGCCCCGCAATGCGTTCGAGCTCGGCTTTCATCAAGCCGCTCCGACCAGGCTCGTAGCGTCGCCACTGGTTGAAGCTCGACACGATGCGGGAAGCGACTTGGGGATTGATCCCGTCGAGCTCGATGACTTTGTCGGCGATGAACCGGTACGCTTGGCCATCAGCCCTATGGAACGCCACCGGGTTACCCGTCGCAAATGCGTGGAGCAAGGAGCGGGCGCGGTTTGGATTTGCCATGTTGAAGTCGGGATGCTTGGACAGCGCACGGACTCGGTCGAACGTAGCGGGGGAGCTCGACATCGCCTGCATCCGGAACCACTTGTCCAAGACCAGCGGCTCGCCGCGCCATCGTTCGTAAAACTCTGCGGTGGCGCGGCTCGTCTCGGCTGAGTCGAGGCCGAGGAGGCAGACGAACGCGGCCTCGTAGTCGGTCATGCCCGTCGCGGCTTCGAACTGCTCGACGGCGAGGGTCATCGTCTCGGGCTCTTCGAGCGCAACGAGGTAGCGCAGGGCGCGATTCTTGATCCGGCGGCGATCGATCTGCGCTTTGTCGATCGCGTCACTCCCTCGTGCGTTCTGCAGGTATGTGCTCAGCCATTCCTGGCGAAGCGCAGCGCCGAGCTGCTGGACCACGAACCGGCGCGCGCGATGAACGGCATCCGGATCGACGCGGCTCAACTCCTGGGACAGCAACTCTTCGGAAGGAAGCGTCAGCGTCAGCGCCTTGATCGAGCCATCGAGGCTCGTGTCGGACAAGACCTTTCGAAACGCAGCGACGAGCAAATCGTCGAGCTCGAGCGCCTGCTCGTCGAGGACTCGCTCCACCAAGCCGAGCAGAACGCGCTTGGCCAAGGTCTGGCCCGCTTCCCAGCGGTTGAACGGATCGGAGTCGTGCGCCATCAGGAAGGAGAGCTCCTCGAGGCTCTGGTCGGTTTCGACCTTGATCGGCGCCGAGAAGCCGCGAGCGATGGAGGGAACAGGTCGCTCGCGCACGTTCTCGAAGCGGAAGGTCTGCTCTTCCTCGCGGAGCTCGAGGATGCGCGCCGTGCCGGGGAGGTCGTCTCCGGCCGCACCCAGCAAGCCGACGCGTATCGGAATCGGCAATGGCCGGGGCTCGCCTTCGTCCGCAAAGACGCGCTGCGACTGCGCTAGGGTGAGCTCATAGGCGCCCGCTGACTCCTTCCAGACGCCGCTCGCTCGAACGACGGGGGTGCCTGCCTGCGAATACCAGCGCTCGAGCTGGCTCAAGTCCGCGCCGTTCGCCTCGGCCATCGCCTGGCGAAAATCATCACAGGTCACCGCAGAGCCGTCGTGTGTTTCGAGATAGTGTCGAAGGCCCTTTCGAAACCCTTCCCTCCCGAGAAGCGTTTGGTAGAGGCGCACCACCTCCGCACCCTTTTCGTACACCGTGGCGGTGTAGAAGTTGCTCATCTCGACGTAGGACTCCGGACGGATCGGGTGGGCGAGCGGGCCGGCGTCCTCCGCAAACTGAGCTGTCCGGAGCCGGGTCACATCCTTGATGCGTTGCACCGGCTGCGAGGTCATATCCGCCGAGAACTCCTGGTCACGAAAGACGGTGAGCCCTTCCTTGAGGGTGAGCTGGAACCAGTCCCGGCAGGTCACCCGATTGCCAGTCCAATTGTGGAAGTACTCGTGCGCAACGACGCTTTCGATCCCTTCGTAGTCGTCATCGGTCGCGGTCGATGGCTTGGCCAACACGAACTTCGAGTTGAAGATGTTGAGGCCCTTGTTCTCCATGGCGCCCATGTTGAAGTCGTCCACCGCGACGATCATGTAGAGGTCGAGGTCGTACTCGAGGCCGTACCGGTCCTCGTCCCACTTCATTGCCGCCTGAAGCGAACGGAGCGCGTGCTCGCACTTGTCGGCATTTGCCGGCTCTACCCAGATCTCGAGCGCGACCTCTCGTCCCGATGCGGTCGTGAACGAACCGCGATGACAGTGCAGATCCCCTGCCACCAGGGCGAAAAGATAGCTGGGCTTCGGGAAGGGGTCCTGCCATTGAACGAAGTGGCGGCCGTTCGAGAGCTCACCCTGCCCGACCCGGTTCCCGTTCGAAAGCAGGATGGGATACGCCGCCCGGTCCGCTTCGATGCGGGCGGTGAACCGGGCCATCACGTCGGGCCTATCCACGTAATAGGTGATGCGGCGAAAACCCTCCGCCTCGCACTGCGTACAAAACGCTCCGCTCGATGTGTACAGACCCATGAGCTTCGTGTTCGCCGCCGGGTGAATCGCAACCTCGGTTTCGAGCTCGAAGCGCTCGGGGACATTGTCGATGCGTAGGCTCCGAGGATCGACTTCGAAGCTGCTGGGGTCGAGGGGCACCCCATCGAGCCGCAGCGAGCGGAGCTCCAGCTCGTCACCGTGGAGGAGCAGGCCCTCGCCGGCCAGCTGCGCGTTCGGATTGCTCCGAAGCCGCATCTTCGCTCGAACAATCGTCTCGGCCGGGTCGAGCTCGAAACAAAGATCGATCGTATCGACCAGGAACGCCGATGGGCGATAGTCCTTCCGATGAATTCGCTCGTGCATCGCCGCTACACCAGCGCGTAAATCGTCGCCCCGAGCATGCCGAGCACTGCCAACAGCCCGACCGTGAACGCCCTGAGACGGTACTTCACGATGTTGGATCCTGTGTGAATGTAAGCGTGAACGAGACGGCTCAGGACGAACAAGCAGGCCAAGCCGAGTGTGACCGGGTTCACCGCGCCCAAAACGTAAAGGACGATGGTCAGCACGTAAAAGAGAACGGGGACTTCAAACTGATTGCGGATGTTGTTGTTGACCTTCTTTACGGAGTCGGGCCAAGCATCCGGGTCGAGCGCGGCCTTCTGTCGGTCGACGCCCCCTACTTTGACGGCCTCAGTCTTCACATTCTTGAGGCGAATGTACAGGTATGCTGTCAGCAGGATCTGCACGACTACGGGCCAGAAGATGAGCTTGGAATCCATGACGTTCCGGCGAACCTAAGGGAAGACCCTTCCAATGTAAATCGCCCGTCCCCTTGCCTCGCGCCGCGGTGTATTGGAGGGTATGCGACAAATGACGCTCGATGCACTGCTCCCACTGCCGCCCGAGGGCTTCGACATCACGAGCCAATATCGTCTCAAGCCCCGCCCGAAGAGAGCCTTCCACACGATCCTCGACGCGAACAATCTGCTCGTCCCGGGCTCGAAAGGCAGCTTGACGTTTCGCAACGCCGGCGCCGAGCGCATCGAGCTCGCGACCAAGTACGAAGTCGCTGCGGGGACCATCGAGGAAAGCTTCATTCTGCGGAAGACGGCTGCGGGGCTCCAAAGCGAGCGTCTCATGCGCACGATGCACGACACCGAAGGCCGGCAGGGTCGGCACGAAGACGTGAGCTTCGATGCAAACCTCGGAGTTGCACCCAACACCTACCCCGAGGTCTTGCTGCCGCTGATGCTCGGCTGGCCGTCCGCACAGCGCACGCGGGCATTCTACTCCTGGATCAACGACCGCTTCGTTTCGCGCGTCTACGTCGAGACCAAGGGTGACACGACGCTGGACCTTCCGGGCGGCCCG
Source organism: uncultured delta proteobacterium (assembly GCA_963699755.1). Taxonomy (GTDB): domain Bacteria; phylum Myxococcota_A; class Polyangia; order Polyangiales; family Houyiibacteriaceae; genus SG8-38. Next base: position 211,630 of record CAVOVB010000003.1, on the reverse strand, counting down.
AGGAAGGCGATCGAGCTAGTTCTCTACCCTGACCTCAACGACTTCGTTCGCGTGGGCTCGACGGTCGCGCGACTCGCCAAGCCGCTGATGCCCCAGTACCACCTCTGGTTCGAACGTGAAACACCCAATCGGATACTGCGCTTCGAGGGCCCGTATGGGCCGCCTGGGGCGCCCGAGCTCATCATGGAGCTCGTCGAGTAGCTGCCCTCCGATGCTGCGCGAACCACTTCTGCACTTCGTCGTCTTGGGGGGACTCGCGTTCCTCGCTCACCACTTCTTGTTTGGAGCGGCGCCGTCGCGGGTGATCTCTGCGGAAGACGCGCCAATCGAGCAGCTGCGCGAGGACTGGTTCGCTGCCAAGGGCGCCTGGCCCTCCAAGGAGCGAGAAGCGGTGCTGACCGAGGACTGGGTCGAAGACGAGGTCTTGTATCGACGCGCCATCGAGCTCGGGCTCGACCAGAACGACACGATCGTACGTCGGCGCCTGGTGCAACGGATGCGATTCCTGCTCGAAGACACCGAGAGAATCGACCCACCAAGTGACGCTCAACTACAGAGATGGTTTGAGCAGCACGCAGACGAGCTCGCAGAGCCGGCGGAGACCAGCTTCACGCAGCTCTTCTTTAGTCGTGGCAAACGGGGCGCGGCGCTCTCGACCGATGCGCGGGCCGCCTTGGACGCGCTCGAACGCGATCCGAACACCATAGTAGACAGCGACCCGTTTTTCCGCGGCCGTAGATTCGTGGGAGCCACCGCTGCCGAGCTACGCCGCGCGTTCGGCGCAGGGTTCGCACAAGCCCTGGAAGAGGTTCCGCTCGGGCGCTGGTCGGGTCCGGTCCAGTCCTCTTACGGGCTTCACCTGGTGTTCGTCAGCGATCGAGTGGCGCCGGCCGCTCCTGAGCTCGAAGAGGTACGTAAGAAGGTCGAGGACGATTGGATCGATGCGGAGCGCGCCCGCCGTAACGAAGAAGCAATTGCGAAGCTACGCGCCCGCTATTCCGGCGAGAGCTCACGATGAGGCGGAGGCGCTGCGCGCTCGTCGCCCTCCTCCTCCTGACCGCCAGCACCGAGGTGAGCGCACACGGTCTCGCGGCAGCGTTCGTCAGCGTGGAGACCAGCGACGGCTACCAAGCAGACGTCTTGGTCAAGATCCCCAGAACGGAGGGCAAGAGCCCCGACCTGCGTGTCCGCTTTGCCGACGGATGCGAGGAGACCTCCGCACCGAAGAGCTTCAATCGTAACGAAGGCCTCGTCGAACGTTGGGCGATTCGCTGTGCGCAGCCGGTCAGAGGCATGGAAATCGAGTTGCTCGGCCTCGACGCCGTCCTCGGCGAGGCGTTCGTCGAGCTTCGGTCGCCCGACGCTCCTGACTGGAACACCATTGTGCGCCGAGGAACGGCGACGACGAGGCTCGGAGTCCGAGAACGCGCAGGCCTCGAGAACAACGCGAGCTACTTCCCACTCGGCATCGAGCACATCCTCTCCGGCTTCGATCATTTGTTCTTCGTGATCGCTCTTCTGCTCATCGTCTGGCGCACGCGCGCGTCCGAGGGTGCTCGTGCTTTGGCCAAGACGCTCTTGGCGACGGTCACGGCATTCACGATTGGTCACAGTCTCACCTTGGCGGCGGCGACCCTCGACCTGTTGAGACTTCCTACGACCCCCACGGAGCTTGCCATTGCGCTGAGCGTCTTGCTCGTGGCCGTGGAGCTCGCCCGCGATGACCGCTCCACGCTGACGATGCGATTTCCATGGCTGATCGCCTTTGCGTTCGGGCTTCTGCACGGATTCGGCTTCGCTGGCGCGCTCCGGGAGATCGGGCTGCCGGCCGGGGGCATCGCCATGCCGCTTCTGCTCTTCAATCTCGGCGTCGAAGCCGGACAACTGCTGGTGGTGCTGGCCGCCGGCGCATGGATGCTCCTCGCAGGTGCGCTTGTAGGAGGGCATCAGCCGGGGGCTGGGCCGCACCCCGCTTTCAATCGGCTCCTGATCTATGGTATCGGCACGGTGACGGCTTATTGGTGCTTCGAACGGAGCCTGGGATGGATCTTCTGACGAGAAAGCGATGGATGTTCGCCTGCGCCTTTGGCCTCTTTTGGGTTGGATGCAGCAGCGGGTCGAATGGCGGCGGAGGCACCGCTGGCACGGGTGGCGTCGGTGGCCGCCCCCCGGTGATCTGCGATGACTTCGACCAAGGGATGCGCCTGCTCTGGGGAGAAACACACGTACACACGCGGCTTTCGCTCGATGCGTTCTGGTTCAACTCGCTTGCGGGCACCCAGGAAGCCTACCAGTTCGCAAAGGGCGGAACCGTCGGTGTCGCCTGCGAGGATCGAAACGTGGCCTGTGAGACGCGCCAGCTCGACCAGCCGCTCGATTTCGCCGCCATCAGCGACCACGCCGAGTTCCTCGGATTGTTCGACGAGCAGTGTCGTCGTGACGATCCAGAGGCTGCCTGCGGCATCGTCGAGCAGTTCATTCTGACCAACATCGAAGACCTGCTGAACGGCAACAACATGAACATCGTCGACTTGTTGTTGGGTTTGTTCCCCAACCTGGCCCCGACCGCCGACGCCTGGCAGCAGATCATCGCGGACGCCGAGGCCGAGAACGAGCCCTGCGAGTTCACCAGCTTCGCAGCCTATGAGTTTAGCCCGCTGTACAACGGCTCGACCGTACACCGAAACGTCCTGTTCCTCGGCAGCGAGCTGCCGGGCGACGTCTTTCAGTACACCGGCACCCAGAGCGAATGGGATCTCTTCGACCATCTCGAAGCGCAGTGCGGGAGCACGGAAAACTGCGAGTACCTGACGATTCCGCACAACCCCAATCTGGGAGCAGGCCGCATGTTCTTACCGGTGGGCACCGAGGGCATCTTTGCGGGGCGCAACAATCAGCCGCTGACGCCGGAAGATGCTGAGCTTCGAGCCAAAAACGACGTCGTCGTCGAAATCCACCAGCTGAAAGGGCAGTCGGAGTGCATGCCTGGCTTCGGCTTTGATGGTCTGGGCAACGACGAACGGGACCTCGACTGCTTCTTCGAGAACAACAAGCCGTACTGCACCGGCCTTCCGCAGGACAGCCCCCGCTGCCTGCCGCCCGCAGAAACGATCTGCGAGACCATCACCAGCGACCCCATGCAAGAGGCGGACCCCTTCTCCTGCTCGGCCCCCAACGACTTCATGCGCGGCGCGCTCGCCGAGGGCCTCAAGGCTCGCGGCCTTGTCGGCATCAATCCGTACCAGTTTGGTGTCATCGCGGCGACGGACCAGCACAACGCAAACCCTGGGGACGTTGGCGAGGATGGCTACATCGGCGCCGCCGGTGTGCTCGACAATTCCCCCGAGGTTCAGCTCGGCCGGTGGACCTGTGAGCCCGGGGACCCGAGCGACCCGAGCTGTGAGGGCCGGGCGTTCGAGCGCACGGTCGCGTTCTCCAACAACCCTGGCGGGCTGGCAGCGGTCTGGGCCACGCAAAACACGCGTGAAGCGATCTTCGAGGCGCTGCGCGCGAAACGAAGCTACTCGACCAGCGGGCCCCGGATCGAGGTTCGCAGTTACGGTCGCTTCGGCGCGTTTCCATCGGACTTCTGCGAGAGGCTCTCCGCCGGCGCGACACCTGTCGAAGACGGCGAGGTCGAGGCAGTGATGATGGGCTCTGTCTTGTCAGCAGGTGGCGCAGGCGCGCCCAGTTTCGCAATCTGGGCGGCACAAGCCGCAGGCAGCGCACCGCTCGAGCGGATTCAAATCATCAAAGGCAAGCTCGGCGCGTCAGGTCAGGTGGAGACCAAGGTGATCACCGTCGCAGGCGCGGCGAACGGCCCCGCACCAAACCCCGACTGCACGATCAACGCGGTCGCGCGGCCGGAAACGCTCTGCGCCGTCTGGGAGGACCCGGAGTTCAATCCAAGCGAGGAGGCGTACTACTACGCGCGCGTGCTCGAACAGCCGACCTGTAGATGGAACACTCGCCGCTGCGTGAGCCAGGGCGTCCAGTGCGCCGACCTCGACGCCGCCGCTGGCATCTTCTCCGTAGAGTCCGGCAATGCCGGCTTCGAAGGTTGTTGCGACATTACTGGCTCGCCAGGGAGCTTTGAAGGCACCAAGCGCTTCGACGTCATCCGCGAACGCGCTTGGACCTCGCCGATTTGGCACGAAGCCCCGCTCGACCTCTAGAGGTGGCACAGCGTGCGGCACGGGATTGGGGGCTCGGTTCTCTCACCCCTCTCTCAGAGCGATCATTTCCCGGTGACCGACCAGAACGTCGTGCCAGCCCAAATGCGAGCGGCGAGCGCGACGCCGGAGCGGCCCTGTCCGAAACCGATACCCGGCCCGACCTCCATCAAAACGAAGGGCGCGGTCTTCTTGCCGGCCTTGACCTCCACACCCAAGCGGACCAGTAGAGGGATCGTTCCACCGAAGCCAGTTCCTTTGACCCAGCCGAGGTCGATCGGAATTGCGCCACCGGTGACCACGCTCAGCTTGGGATGGACGTCCACGCTGACAGGCACCGCAAGCTCGATCCGTGAGACCACGGTCGGAGTCTTGTACGCGGCCGATCCCATCATGAGCCCCGGCGTGACCCGAAACCCGAGGTCAGTCTTCGATGCGGGTCGTTTGTGCTCCCAGAGATGGAAGCGCAGAGGCGCGTAGGCGGCAAACGCGATCCGCGGATCGTCCCAGGCGCCCGACCATGGACCGTAAACGAGCTCACCGCCCAATGCCCAATCGAGCTTCCGTTTCCCCTTGTTCCACCACTCGTAGGAGGTGCTCGGCCAACCGGTTCCGACCTTGTGGGCCATGTCGCTCTCCAGACGGGCCCCGCCGATCGTCGACTGGGGGCCCGCCAGAGCGGTGCTTGCCAAGCCAAGCACCAACAGCAGCGTAAGAACGAATCTCATGTCGATTTCCTTTCCAGCTCTCGGGAGCGACGAACCCTACCCAGTCGAACTGGGGCGCACAAATCGGCGGCTCACGATGGCAAGCAACGCTTGATATCCCTATCATCGGAGACCATGAGTGAACGAAACTTCGCGACGACCGCAGCCTTCCATGAGCTGATCGACGCCATGCGCGAGCTCGAAGACACGTTCCTGTTTGGTGACCGCGCCGTCGAGCAAGACGTCTCGGTGATCGAAGGCTACCGATGGATCTTCTCGCTCACGCAGGTGGCCTTCGACTGTTACGTCTGGGCCGACAAGGACCGGCCTCACTTCGTCGAGATCGTCGGACGGTACAAGAAATGGGGCGGCGACAATGCGGACGCATACTACCAATACGCTGCGCTCGATCCGGGACGAACCTATCGGGTCCACCTGGACGCAGGTGACGCCGTCTACCTTTCGCTGAGCGTCTACGAAGGGCCGGACAACGGCGGGGCGGCCGAGGGGATCGTCGGGAGCCTCCACATCGGTGAAATGGAGGCCAACGCCGACGGGAGCTACGACATCGTATTGAGCGCAGACGAGCATCCCGGAAACTGGATTCACATGTCGCCCAAAACGAACGCTGCGATCACGCGCGACTATCTCGCCGACCCGTCCAAGGACAGGCGCGCCGTTTGGACGATCGAATCGGACAACCCGCCCTCGACGACCCGCGTCAGCGATGAAGACATGGCGCGTCGGTTCCGGGCCGCCACGACTTGGATGAGGGAGCAGTGCGCGATTACGCCGGTGCCGCCGATCGGCGACCCCAACACCATGCAAGAACCTCTTCCGGTGGGGGCCATCACGTACGGCTGGGGAGCTGGTGATGCCTCCTATGGGATGGGCAACTACGCCTTGGAGGACGACGAGGCGCTCATCATAGAAGGGAGATCACCCAAGTGCCCCTTCTGGAACCTCTGCATCTGGAACGAGTTCCTACATACTTACAACTACGACTACGAGCGCGTGTCGATCAATGGGCACCAGGTCGTCTATAACGACGACGGGTCATGGACGCTGGTGATCTCGGCGCAGGACCCCGGCCACCCGAATTGGATCCACACCCAGGGTCACAAGAGCGGCGTCCTCTGGGCGCGCTGGTTTCTACCCGAGGAAACACCGGCCCAGCCCTTCACTCGCGTCGTCAAGGTCGGCGACGTGGCCAATCTCACCTGAGAGTTCTTTTCACCCCGACGACATAGCGCTACACTTCTCCTCCGGGGGGCGCTACGTAGTCGACGGCTGCGCCGCAGCTCCGTTTGTTTATGCCCATGCTGTTTCTCACGGCCGTTGGGGCCATCAGTGGCCTTACATTCATCCTCGCCACCGCGTTGGTGCTGGCGAACAAGAAGCTGTACGTCTACGAGGATCCGCGAATCGATATCGTGGAGGAGATGCTGCCTCACGCGAACTGCGGGGCCTGTGGCTTCCCGGGCTGTCGCCCGTTCGCCGAAGCGCTGACCAAGGGCGAGGCGCTGCCGGGCAAGTGCACGGTGAGCTCCGGCGAGGAACGAGCGGTCATCGCCAGCTTTCTGGGGGTCGACGTCGGGGCGCAGGAGAAGATTGTGGCGCGACTCGCCTGCGCGGGCGGCACCAACGTGGCCCGCAATCACGCGCGGTATCACGGCGAGCAGACCTGTCGCGCCGCTGCCAAGGTGGCCGGCGGCGGCAAGGGATGTTTCTGGGGGTGCCTAGGGCTTGGCGATTGCGACCGGGCCTGTGACTTCGACGCCATCCAGATGAACGTCCACAAGCTTCCGGTGGTGGACGAGGACCTGTGCACAGCGTGCGGGGACTGCGTCGAGGTCTGCCCCAAAGACCTGTTCTCGCTTCACAAGCAGAGTCATCGCCTCTGGGTCGCTTGCAGCTCCCAGGAGGCCGGCGACGAGATCCTGGAGGACTGCGAGGTGGCCTGCACCGCCTGCGGTCGCTGCGAGATGGACGCCCCAAGTGGTCTCATCGCCATGAAGAGGAATCTGCCGGTGATCGACTACAGTAGGCCGCATAAGACGAAAGCTCCCATTGAACGGTGCCCCACAGGGGCTATCGTTTGGATCGATCCCAAGGCTGGGCCGGTGAAGGGCCCGGCAGCCAAGAAGATCATTCGAAAGGGCACGCTCCGCGACGCCCCGACCTAAAGACAAGGGCCAAAGCCTGATAGGTGGTTTCGATGTCCGCGCTATTCTTCGGTAAAAAGAGCAAGGGTCACGGGAAAGAGGGGGACGGTCCGTTCAAGTACCCCGGGACCCGGGTTGCCCTGGATGGCAACAGCGCCGTCATCATGTGCGAGCGCGAGTCGACCGACGCTGCTGGCGCCTACCCGATCACGCCCTCGACCCAGATGGGCGAGTACTGGGCCGAGGCAGCCGCTGCGGGACACCTCAACGTGTCGGGGCGTCCACTGATCTTCGTCGAGCCCGAAGGCGAGCACGCTGCGGCGGCGGTTACTGCCGGCATGTCGATGACCGGCATGCGTTCAGCGAACTTCTCGTCCGGCCAGGGCATCGCCTATATGCACGAGTCGCTCTACGCGGCGGTGGGCAAGAGATTGACCTACGTGCTCAATGTCGGGGCGCGGGCCATGACCAAGTCCACGCTGAACGTGCACGCCGGGCACGACGACTATCACTGCGTCGACGATACGGGCTTCTTCCAGATGTTCGCAAAGAACGCTCAAGCTGCGGCGGACCTGAACATCATCAGCCACAGGATCGCGGAGCTGGCGCTCACCCCCGGGATCATTGCCCAGGACGGTTTTCTCACGACTCACCTCATCGAGTCGATGATGGTGCCGGAACGCGAGCTCATCGCCGAGTACCTGGGACGGCCCGATGACATCATCGAGACCCCCACCCCAGCGCAGAAGATCATCTACGGCGAAACCCGCCGGCGCATCCCCTTGCTCTGGGACGTTGACAACCCGGTGATGTCCGGGCTGGTCGAAAACCAGGATTCGTACATGCAAAGCGTGGCCGCCCAGCGGCCGTTCTTCTTCGACCACATCCAGGCTCTGACCGAGCAGTCGTTCGAGGAGTACTATGCGCTCACCGGGCGCCGCTACGAGCGCGTGATGACGTACCGGGCGGACGACGCGGAATACCTAATCGTCGGACAGGGAAGCATGATCCCCTCGGCTGAGGCGGTGGTCGACTATCTCCGTGAGTCGCGCGGTCTCAAGGTAGGCGTCGTGGACATGCTCATGTTCCGCCCGTTCCCGAGTGATCTACTCGGGCACATCATTCAGGGCAAGAAGGGCGTCGCCGTGCTGGAGCGTCTGGACCAGCCGCTGGCCGTCGACTTGCCTCTCATGAGGGAGATCCGAGCCACGGTGAGCAAGTGCCTCGAGAACGGCAAGGATCTCAACAAGCCTGCCTATCCGGAGCTGGCGGCGTACAAGTCATTGAAGGACGCACCCTCCCTCTATTCGGGCTCGTTTGGCATGGGCAGCCGCGACCTCCAGCCCGAGGGCCTCGTGGGCGCGGTCGAAAACATGCTCGAGACCGGGCCGCGCAAAAAGCTGTTCTACCTGTCGATCGACTTCCTGCGGGACGAGGCGATGACGCCGAAGCAGGACATGTATCAGCAGACGATCGAAGAGGCTTATCCGAGTGTCAAAGAGCTCGCGATTCGTGGATCGGAGAACCCCAACTTGATGCCCAAGGACAGCATCACGGTTCGCTTTCACTCCATCGGCGGCTGGGGCGCGATCACGACGGGCAAGAACCTGGCGATGACGCTTTTCGATCTCTTGGGTTACCACATGAAGGCCAACCCCAAGTACGGCTCGGAGAAGAAGGGCCAGCCCACGACGTACTACCTGTCGGCCGCGCCGGAGCCGATCAAGATCAACTGCGAGTACTTCTACGTCGACGTGGTGCTCTCGCCCGATCCGAACGTCTTCGGGCACACGAACGCGCTAGCCGGACTCAAAGAGGGCGGTGTCTTCATCATTCAGAGCGACAAGCGTTCATCGGACGAGATGTGGGAGAGCATTCCGCCCCAGTACCAGAAGATCATCATCGACAAGAAGATCAAGGTGTACTTCCTCGACGCTTTCAAGATCGCGCGGGACGAGGCTACCGATCCGGAGCTCCAACTCCGGATGCAGGGCATCGCGTTTCAGGGTGCGTTCTTCGCCGCCTCGCCGGTGATGAAGCAGGCGGGGCTCACCGAGGAAAAGCTTCTCGAAGCCATTCATGACCAGCTTCAGGAGAAGTTCGGCTCCAAGGGACGGCGAGTCGTCGAGGACAACGTTCGCGTGGTGCAGCGTGGCTTCCAAGAGATCCAAGAGCTGGTCCCCCGCCCGATTTCGGTCCCTACCAGCAAGGCCGCCGGCGGAAAACGACAGCTGCCCATGATGGTGAAGCCCTTGCCTCAGAGCAAGGCACCCATGAGCGACATTCACCGCTTTTGGGAGCAGACGGGCAGCTTCTACGCCCGAGGCTTGGGCAACGACAATCTGACCGATCCCTTCATCGGCCTCGGTGTGATGCCGCCCTCCACGGCATTGTTCCGCGACATGACGGGCATCCGCTTCGACCATCCTCAATGGATCCCGGAGAACTGCACCGCCTGTGGAAGCTGTTACACCGTCTGCCCTGACACGGCGATTCCGGGGCTGGTCAACGAGGTGGGCCAGGTCTTCGACACCATCGTGAATCGGGTACGCAAGAATGGCCGCGGCGCACAGATCGAACACCTGCCCAAGGCCGCAAAGGTCATGGAGCGCAACCTGCGCAGCCTGTTCAAGGAGTCGAAAGAGACCGACTCCGTCGCGGAGCTCATGGACAAGGCCATGGCGGAGACGGTCACGCAAAGCGAGCTGAAGGGCAGCGAGAAGGAAAAGCTCGAAAAGGAGCTCGGCCTTTTTAAAGACGAGCTGAACGGGTTCCAGTTTGCGCTGACGCGACCCCACTACACCTTGCCAGAGCAGGACCAGCCCGGCAGTGGCGGCCTGCTCTCGATCACCGTCAATCCGTATACCTGCAAGGGCTGCATGGAGTGCGTGGAAGTCTGTAACGACGACGCGCTCCGCCCCATGAAGCAGACAGCCGAGTCGGTGCAGCTGCTCCGCGACAACTGGGACATCTGGAGTGACCTGCCAAGTACCCCGAAGAAGTACATTCGGGTGGATGACTTGGAAGAGGGCATCGGCGCGCTCGAAACGATCCTCCTCGACAAGTCGAACTACTTGCCATTCACCAGCGGCGATGGCGCCTGCCTCGGTTGCTCGGAGAAGACGGTGCTTCACATCTTCATCGCCACCGTGGAAGCCTTGATGCAACCGCGGATCGCGAAGCATCTCGCCCACGTCAACGAGCTCATCGCTCGATTGAAGAAACACATCCAGCTCCGGCTGGCCGGCGAGATCAACGTGAGCGACCCCGAAGTCATGGCCAGGGTCGTTGAAGACATCGGGGATCAGGATGTGACGCTCGCCGCCATCGCCTCACGCATGGAGAACATCGAGGGCAGTCACCCCATCGACCAGGCTTGGCTCCAGCGGATGACCGGACTGGTGGCCAAGCTGGAGAACCTCAGGTGGAAGTACGTCGAAGGCACCACCGGTCGGGGTCGCACCAGCATGGGCATGATCAACAGCACCGGTTGCACCTCGGTCTGGGGGAGCACCTACCCCTTCAACCCTTACCCGTTCCCTTGGGCCAACCACCTCTTCCAGGACAGCCCGTCCATGGCGATGGGTATCTTCGAGGGGCACATGGCCAAGATGGCGGAAGGCTTCAAGGCCATCCGCACCGCCGAGCTCGAGCTCGATGAGAAGTACAAGCCCGCAGAGCACGACGAGTTCCTCCGTTATTTCACTTGGAGGCAGTTCAGCGACGAGGAATGGGAGCTCTGCCCGCCGGTGGTTGCGGTGGGCGGGGACGGAGCGATGTACGACATCGGCTTCCAGAACCTCTCCCGGGTCATGGCGTCGGGCACCCCGATCAAGGTCTTGGTGGTCGACACCCAGGTCTACTCCAACACCGGCGGTCAGGCCTGCACCTCGGGTTTCATCGGCCAGGTTTCGGACATGGCGCAGTACGGGAAGGTCATCAAGGGCAAGCAGGAAGCTCGAAAGGAGATCGGCCTCATCGGCATGGCGCACCGCACCACGTACGTGATGCAGAGCGCCATCTCCCACCCCAATCACATGATCGAAGGCTTCATCCAAGGTCTCAAGACCCGACGCCCAGCGCTCTTCAACCTCTACAGCACCTGTCAGCCAGAGCACGGCATCGGCGACGACATGAGCTCGGCCCAGTCGAAGCTGGCGGTGGAGTCCCGAGCGTATCCCCTGTTTCGGTACAACCCCGACGCGGGCAAAACGCCCAAGGAGTGTTTCGATCTAGAGGGCAACCCGCAGATCGATCGCGACTGGCCCAGCTACATGATCAAATACCAAGACGATGGTGTCGAAAAGGAGATGGAGCTGCCGCTGACCTTCGCTGACTTCGCCATCACCGAAGGTAGATTCCGCAAGCAGTTCCGGGTCGCGCCGCGGGACACTTGGAACGAGAACATGATGCCACTGGCGGAGTTCCTCGACTTGGACGAGGACGAGCGCGAGGGTGTGTTCCCGTACGTGTGGATGGTCGATAAGGAGCAGCAGCTCACCCGGCTGCTAGTTGCCCAGCCCATCGTGGCGTCGTGCGAAGATCGGCGTGATTTCTGGACCATGCTGCGGGCGCTGGCTAGCGAGGATCAGCCGTCCATGGAATCGATTGCCGAACAGGCACGACGGGACGTAGTGAGCAAGATCATGTCGGGGCTGATGCAGCTGACCAGTGGAACGGGCGAAGGACTGGCCACGCTGGTAGCTGGAGACATCGCTCCGGCAGCAGCGCCGGTAGCCGGCAAGGCCGCTTCGGCAGCAGCGCCTGTGGCAGCGGCCTCGGACGGCTACCTGGCACCGTGGATCGATACGCCGAACTGCACGGCTTGCGATGAGTGCATCCAGCTCAACTCCAATATCTTTGCCTACGACGCGGACAAGAAAGCCGTCATCAAGAACGCGGAAGCGGGACCCTACAAGGACCTGGTGAAGGCCGCAGAGAAATGCACCGCCCGGGTGATCCACCCCGGCTTGCCCAGGAACCGAAACGAGAAGGGCATCGACAAGTGGATCAAACGCGGCGAGAAGTACAACTGATGAACGACTTGGGATGAGAGCGATGAGGCTTTTGGGGCTCAGGACATTCCGGCATGGCGTTCACCCACCGGAGTCGAAGGACGAAACGAGTGGGCTTGCCATTCGTCAGTTCCCCTTCGCGCCGCTGCTCATCGTTCCGCTGGTCCAGCACATGGGGGCTCCGTCGCTGCCCGTGGTGGAGGAAGGGCAGGAAGTTCAAAGAGGACAGCGGATCGCGCGCGCCGACGGCTTCATGTCTGTCTCGATGCACGCCCCCGCCTCGGGTCTGATCCGTAGGATTGCCCTGGCGCCGAGCATCAGCGGCCGAATGGTGCCGGCAGTGTACCTGGAGCCATTTCCAGGCTCCACCCAGGAGGTGGAGGAAGGCACTCCCTGTCCGCTCGACAGCGCAACGCCCGACGAGATCGTCGCCGCGATCCAAGATGCTGGCGTAGTAGGGCTCGGTGGCGCGGCGTTCCCGACCCACGTGAAGCTCAAGATTCCCGAGGGCAAGTACGTCGACACCTTGATCATCAACGGGGTCGAGTGCGAGCCGTTCCTCACCACGGACCACCGAGTGATGCTCGAGCAGAGCGACGACATCTTCGTGGGCATCCGCTACCTCCTCAAGGTTACCGGAGCGGAGAGGGTCATCATCGCCATCGAGGCCAACAAGCCGGACGCGGCGGCGCTCTTGCGGGACAAGTTCCCAAGCGACTTGAACGGCTCGGTGGAAGTGTTGCAGGTGAAGTACCCCCAGGGGGCCGAGAAGATGTTGTTCTCGGCGCTTCTCGGACGTGAGGTGCCGTCCGGGGGACTGCCGCTCGATATTCATGCCCTGTGCTGCAACGTCGCGACGGCGGCACAAATCGGTCATCTGCTTCCCCTCGGACAGGGGATTCACGAACGGGTCATCACGGTGACGGGGCCGGCAGTGAAGCGAAAGGGCAACTATCGCATCCCGATCGGCACCCCGCTCCGCTTCGTCCTCGAGCGCGTGGGTGTCGAAGACGACGTGAATCGGGTCTTTCTCGGTGGGCCGATGATGGGCGCGGCGGCGTCGAGCCTCGATATTTCGATCACCAAGGGCACCTCTGGGGTGACCGCCTTCACCGACTCGGCGGCCGAACGAACCCACAGTCGGGTCTATCCGTGCATTCGATGCGGCTACTGCGTCGACGCCTGCCCCATCTTCCTCAACCCGGCTCTTCTCGGGAAGCTGGCGGCGACCGAACAGTTCTCCGCCATGGCGGAGGAGCACAACCTCATGGACTGCTTCGAGTGTGGGTCCTGCTCGTTCGTCTGTCCCTCGCACATCCCGCTGGTCCAAAGGTTCCGAGCCGCCAAGGCACAGATTCGCAAGCTGGGAGCGGCCTGATGGCGACGCGTGGGAAAACTCTCGAGATCCGCACATCGCCCCACATCCTGAGCGGCTACAGCGTCGACACCATCATGTTCAACGTGGTGCTTGCCTTGCTGCCGGTCACGGGGTTCGCCATCTTCGCCTTCGGCCTCGCCGGCGCGCTGACGATCTCGGTGGCGCTCGGCTCCTGCGTCCTGACCGAGCACCTGATCTGCCGCGCCTCGGGCAAACCGAGCACCATTGGGGACTGGTCAGTGACGATCACCGGTCTTCTCTATGGGCTCACCCTCCCCCCGGCCTTGCCGCTTTGGATGGTGGCGGTGGGCGGGGTGATCTGCGTCGCCATGGGCAAGGCAATCTTCGGCGGCCTCGGTTACAACACCTTCAATCCGGCCTTGGTGGGACGAGCCGTGCTCCAGGCTGCCTTTCCCGTCGCCATGACCAGCTGGATCCCGGGCTTCGGCGCGGGTCGGTTCTCTTCCCTGCCTCTGTCGACGTTGACCCTGCCCTTTACACAGCCCGAGTACGACGCGCTCACCAGCGCCACCCCGCTGGCGCTCTGGAAGTTCAGCCGCGAGGCCACCGATGCCGCGGACCTTGCGATGGGCTTCATCAGTGGCTCGGCCGGGGAGACTTCCTCGGTGCTGATCCTCCTCGGCGGCTTCTATCTCATCAGCCGGAACATGATGAACTGGCGCATCCCCGCGGCGATCTTCGCGGCGGTATTCGTCTTCAGCGGCGCCCTTCATCTCGTGGACCCCGAGCGCTACGCCTCTCCGCTTTTCATGCTCCTGTCCGGAGGGCTGATGCTCGGCGCAATGTTCATGGCCACCGACATGGTCGGCTCACCGATGACCTCGTCAGGCTGCTACCTCTACGGTGCGCTCATTGGTGTCGTCACCATCGTGATCCGAACCTGGGGCGGCCTGCCCGAAGGCGTCATGTACGCCATCCTCTTGGGCAACGCCGTCACTCCGCACCTCGATCGATGGACGCGACCCAAGGTCTATGGCAGCCGAGGAAAGGAGGCCACGACGTGAGCTCCCACGAGCTGGCAAGCCCCGCTGCCCCACCGAGCATCTGGCACATGTACCGATCCATGGTCGGTATCGGGGTCTTCTGTGGCCTCCTCATCGTGACTGTGTTCCAGGTGACGCGCCCAGTCATCGAACGCAACAAGGCAGAGGCGCTACAGGAGGCGATCCTGCACGTTCTTCCGGCGGCCAGCACGAGCAACGCGTATCGCTTGGCGGACGATGGCGCGTTCGAGGTTCTAGAGGGCGCCGGTGAACAGCTGGTCTACGCCGGCTACGACGCCGACGGAAATCTCGTGGGTCTGGCGGTGGAGGCGCAGGGCATGGGTTACCAAGACGTGATCGCGCTCATCTACGGCTACTCCTTCACCGAAGATGCGATCATCGGGATCCAAGTCCTCGAGAGCAAGGAGACCCCAGGACTCGGTGACAAGATCGAGAGCGACCCCGAGTTCCTGAGCAACTTCGAGCGCCTCGACGTCTCGCTCACCGACGATCGATCAAAGCTCGCCAATCCCATCGTGCCCGTCAAACACGGCACGAAGAGCAACCCCTGGGAGGTGGACGGCATCACCGGCGCGACGATTTCGTCCGTGGCGATCGCCAACATCCTCGATCGAAGCGCGCAGTACTGGATGCCTCGCATTGGCGCGAACCTCTCAGACTTCCAGGGAGGGGAATAGACATGGCGACGCCGACCAAGAGCAGCACCGACGAGTTCATCAAAGGCTTGTGGAAAGAGAACCCGGTCTTCGTTCAAGTGCTCGGTATGTGTCCGGTGCTCGCGGTCTCGAACACGGCGATCAACGCGCTCGCCATGGGCCTGGCGACGGCGTTCGTCTTGGTCATGTCAAACATCGTGGTCTCGTCGCTGCGTAGCTTCATCCCCAAGCAGGTTCGCATCGCGACCTACATTTTGATCATCGCCACCTTCGTGACGGTGGTGGACTACGCGATCCAAGCGGTGAGCCTCGACCTCTACAAGGCGCTCGGCGCGTTCATTTCGCTCATCGTCGTGAACTGCCTAATCCTCGGACGGGCTGAAGCGTTCGCCTCCAAAAACACCGTCGGGCGGTCGATGATGGACGGCCTCGGCATGGGGATCGGCTTCGCGTTCGCTCTCTTCTGCCTCGGAGCGGTTCGGGAGGTCCTGGGCGCCGGCTCTTTGTTCGGCGCCCAGCTCTTTCACGATTCCTTCCAAGACTGGGTCGTGATGATCCTGCCGAGCGGCGGCTTCTTCACCCTGGCCGGCTGGTTGCTGCTCTTCAATTGGCTCAAACAGCGCAAGGCCAAGCGCGAGCCTACGGCTGCACTCGGGCTCAGCAAGGAGGTCGCGTGATGGGCGACGAATCCCTCTGGACGATCTTCATCAACGCCAGCCTCGTCAACAACTTCGTCCTGGCGTATTTCCTAGGCATCTGCCCGTTTCTGGGCGTGTCCTCGAAGCTCGAGACCGCCACCCGCATGGGCGGAGCGGTGACCTTCGTCATGCTCGTGAGCTCGATCTGCGCCTTTGGAATCCAGGCCCTGCTCGTAGCGATCGACGCCCCGTACCTGAAGCTCATTTCGTTCATCGCCGTCATCGCGTCGACCGTGCAACTGGTCGAGATGTTCATCAAGAAGGTCAGCCCGGCGCTCTTTCGCTCACTCGGGATCTTCCTGCCTCTGATCACGACCAACTGCGCCATCCTTGGCTTGGCGCTCTTTCAAACCAACAAGGGGTATAGCTTCCTGCAGTGCATCGTCTTTGCGCTGGGCGCCGGGGTCGGATTCACCTTGGCCCTGGTACTCATGGCGGGCCTACGCGAGAAGCTCGAGCTGGCCGAGGTGCCCGACGTCACGAAGGGGACCGCGATGGCTCTGATGATCGCTGGCCTGCTTTCGGTGACCTTCATGGGCTTCGGCGGTTTGGGGGGATAGGACGGATGATGTACCACTACGCCATCGGTGTCGGAGCCTTCCTACTCCTGTCCGCGGCCTGGTTCGGTGTCCAGCGCGCCTGGAAGAGATCGTTCACCGATGTTGGGCTCGATCCCGACGCCCTAGCCGGGCGTACCGGATGCCGGGGCTGTCACGACTCAGAAGCTTGTCACCGAAGGCCAGCGAGCGGAGCCTGTAAGGCCCGGGAGGAAATGCGATGAACAAGGCGGTTGCCCACCTCGAGGACTACGACACCAAAGAGCGGTTTCAAGCCACCGTGGTCTCTAGCGAGAGAATCACCACGGAGGCCTCGGGCATCGAGGTCCGTGAGCTCACGCTGGACCTTCAGAACCGGGACTTCGCGCTCCAGCTCGGACAAAGCGTTGGCGTGCTCGCCCCAGGGACTAAGGAGTTCGGGCAGGAGTATCACTTGCGTCTCTACAGCGTCGCGGACCTTCCGGAGCGCGGGGCCAAGGGCTTGCCGCGAATCAAGATCGCGGTGCGCCGTTGTAGCTACGTCGACAAGTACAGCGGCGAGCAGTATCCGGGCGTCGCATCGAACTACCTTTGCGACCGCGTGCCCGGCGATCAGATCACCATGACGGGTCCGTACGGCCTGGCGTTCGAAGTGCCACAAGAGATGGACGCCAACTTGATCCTCATCGGCACCGGCACCGGCATCGCACCATTTCGCGCGTTCGTGAAGCACCTCTACAAGAACGTCCCGGACTGGAGGGGAACCATCACCCTCTTCTACGGCGCCCGAAGCGGGCTCGAGCTGCTCTACATGAATGACGAGCGCGACGATTTCAGTCAGTACTACGATCGGGAGACTTTCCAAGCGTTCAAAGCGCTGAGCCCCCGACCGACTTGGGCAGCCCCCATCAACTGGGACGGCGCCCTCTCGGAGCTAGGCGACGAGCTCTGGGACCTTCTAGGAAAGCCCAACACCTACGTCTACGTCGCCGGCCTCGAGAAGATGCGGGGCGAGCTCGACCTCGCGTTCAGCGAGATCGCGGGCTCAGAGAAGAAGTGGGCACGACGCAAGGCCGAGCTGATGGCCGGTGGCCGCTGGGTAGAGCTCCTCTACTAGGCGCGCCTCGGCGAGATCTACGAAGGGATCGAGCTACAGCTTCGCGCATACGGTAACAACGTCGAGCAGCTCTACTCCTTAGCGCCAGGCGCCGACCCGAGTCTGATCCAAGTCCGCGTCGATGGGATCGACGGCATGTCCCTCGACGCTCGCGGGCAGCTGACCCTCGACACCAGCGCAGGACCCGGACCTTCACGGCGCCCATCGCGTACCAGGAGATGGGCAGCACGCGTCTCGAGGTCGACGTGGCCTATGAGCTGACCGAGCGCGGCTACGGCTTCGAGCTTGGAGCCTACGATCCGTCGAGGGTGCTCGTCATCGATCCGCTCTTGCAGGCAACCTACGTCGGAGGCAGCGGCAACGAGTCCGTCAATGCCCTCCTCGTTCACCCCGGCAACGGGGACGTGTACATCGCCGGCGGGACGACCTCCGCGGGCTTTGGCGCCGATGATGAGGTACTGGCGAGCGGCAATGGGTATATCGCTCGCCTCGATCCCGACCTCACCGAGATTGTCTTCGTTCCATACATGGGGGGATTGGGGTCGGAGAGCATCACGCACGTCGCAATCCTTACCTGGCGAAGGCTGCGTGCTCCAAGGGCATAGCGCTCTTCATTCGTCCCAGAGCGTCTGTGGCGAGTAGGTCTCGCCGAGAAACCAGAAGCTGCCGTCGACCATCCGCCGATGCTCGTCGAGCGCGGCGATGGCGGCCATGTCCGTGGCGCTGAGCTCGAGCTCGCCTGCGGCAAGGTTCTCGGCGATGCGGCCGGGGTTTACCGACTTGGGGATGACGCTGGTGCCGCGGGCAAGAGCCCAGGCGATCAGGACCTGCCCCGGTGTCGCCCCGTGCGAGGTGGCGACCTGCACGATCGTCGGATGCCGAGTGAGGGGAGCTTCGTCGTGGCGGCCCATCATGGCAGCGGAGTCGGGTGAGCCCAGCGGGGAATAGGCGGTGACCGCTACGCCGAGCATTTTGCAGGCGGCGACCAGGTCATCTTGCTGAAGATACGGGTGCAGCTCGACCTGGTTGAGCGCCGGGGTGCGACCCGTTTCCTCGCTGACCCGCTTAATCATCTGCTTACTGAAGTTCGAGACGCCGACTTCTCGCGCAAGGCCTTGCTCGGATGCTTTGAGCATCGCCTCCCAGGTCGTCGCCAGAGGAATCTCCGACAGCGGAATGAAGTCCTCGGGTCCGGTCGGCAGGAGGACACCCTGCCGCAAGGCCACGGGCCAGTGAATGAGATAGAGGTCCAAGTAGTCGAGCTGGAGCTTGCGCAGGCTCGTCTCGAGCGCCGGTCTCACCTGCTCGGGCGCGTGCGAATCGTTCCAAAGCTTGCTCGTAACCCATACCTCTTCGCGTTTTGCATCGCCCGCCTGGAAGGCGTCGCTGAGGGCACGGCCGACGTCTTCTTCGTTTTGGTAGATCGCCGCGCAATCGATGTGCCGGTAACCAACCTCGATCGCCGCGCGGACCGCCCGGTAGACCTCGTCTGGTTCCGATTTCCAAGTCCCGAGGCCCAGAGCCGGCATCCTCGTTCCGCTTCGCAGCTCCAGCGTCTTCATCGGTCACTCTCCTGGCAATGTTCGATCGGTGTGACATTTGGCCCCTAGATCGATAACGTCAAGCACGACTGGAGGCGGATGGTGATGAAGAGGACGAGAATCGGAGCTCTCGTGACGGCCTTGCTCTGGATGGGCTGTGCTCGAACCGAGCCGATCCCGCTGCCCGGCCTGGAGCAGACGCGCCTATCGGACGGGACCTGCCCGACCATTCACTGCAACACCTACCAGACCGATGCCCTGCCACTCAGAGGACCGGAAGCGCCGACGCAGGCCCTCGGAGAGGAGCAGATCGATCATCTCTGGTCCTCGCCGATCGCCGGCGGAATCCTCGACTACCGCTATCCGGACGGGACCACGGTGTTCTGGGTTTCGCAGGTCGACCGAATCATGAAGCTCCGTCTCGATGAGCAGAACCGGCTCCAGAAGATCACCGAGCTCCCGCTTCAGCCCAAGAGGTTTCCGCGCTTCGAGCCTGAGGATATGCAAGGCTTCGTCGCGAAGCTAGATGCAGCGAAGCTCGGCACCGAAAAGTACGACGAGCTCGCCGACGAGTGGAACGGATACCAAATCGAAGGCCTACGGGCGTACTACGCGATGGTGAGCAACAAGGGAATCCTGTACGTGAGCAATCGCAACGGCGTCGTCGCCTACGGCGATGCGGAGCCCGGAAAGCCCGACTCGTCGATCGTGAAGCTCGGGCAGTACGTCTTCGAGAAGCTGAAGCTCCAGCTTGGGCTGAAGATGCCGCTTCCGATCATGATTGGGATGAACGTCGCGCCTGACGGTCATATCATCGCGGTGACCATCGATGGAACGGTCGTCGCGATTGACCCGGACCTCAGCAAGGCCGTCTACTACAATCTGCCCGGTGAACAGATCTGGAACAGCATCGCCGTGGATGAGCGTGGTGGCGTTTACGTCCCAGGGACCAGAAAGCTCCATAAGCTCATCTGGAAGGGCAACCGGTTCAGCGACGACCCGAAGGATGGTGCCTGGGTCGAGGCTTACGAGATTGGCTCCCTCGATGCGACCTTGAGAGCGGAACGCGGCTCGGGCACGACACCGGCGCTCATGGGTGGGCCCGATGACAAAGACAGGTTCGTCGTCTTCGCCGACGCCGCCAACGTGAACAACCTGATCCTCTACTGGCGCGACGGGATTCCCTCGGACTGGAAGCAAATTCCCGGAACGAGCAGTCGTCGCATCGCGGGCCTGCTCCCGGTGAACTTCGGCGACCCGGCGCTCGACAACTCGTATTCCGAGAACTCGGCGACCATCTTCGACTACGGCGCGGTCCTCGCAAACAACCAGGTCAAGACCAACGAGAAGATGATGCTCGACGTGCAGCTCAAAATGAAGGACCCGGCGCGCACGCCTTACGGCGTGCAGAAATTCCAGTGGGACCGGGAAAAGCGCGAATGGGAAGTTGCTTGGACCCGGCCTGATGTCTCGAGCCCCAACAGCACCCCGGTTGTCACGACCCTGAATCGGCAGCTTCACACAGTCGGGCTCAAGGACGGGCAATGGACGATGCAAACGCTCGACTGGGACACCGGCGCAACACGCGCGGTGTATACCCTCGGGACAAGCGAGCGCTATAACCCCATCATGTTGGCCTTGCAGGTCCTGCCCAATGGCGATCCGATTTTCGCGGCCTTTGCCGGGGTCATGCACTTGCGTCTCGGTGAGGCGAACGCGGCCCGTGCCGAGACGCCAAAGCCATGAGGTCGCGTACAGCTTTTCGCTCCCCGATCTCGCTCCTGCTTCTATTGCTCGTCGCCTGCGAACGCCCCCAGGCGCCGAGGGAACCCTCCTCGGCGGTGTCCAACGATGAAGCGATTGCGACTCTGGAGGGCCTGAACGACGAGTTCAAACGCAAAGTCTACACCGTCACCGATGGCGTCTACCAGGCAGTCGGCTTCGGCATCGCCAACTCGATCATGATCGAAGGCGAAGACTGCGTGTTCATCATAGACGTGATGGGTTCGATGGAAACCGCCCAAGAAGTGAAGGCGGAGTTCGACAAGATCACGCACAAGCCGGTCGAGGCGCTGATCTACACGCACAACCATGCCGACCACGTGATGGGCGGACTCGCCTTTGCGCCGGACGGCGAGATCGACGTTTACGCGCACGAGACCACGAACCACTACATCAATCGAACGGTCAGCGTCCTGCGGCCGATTCTCCGCGTGCGGAGCTCCCGGATGTTCGGGAGCGAGCTGACGCAATCGGGTCCAGACCAGCGGGAGAACGTCGGGCTCGGACCCTTTGTGGAGACTCTGGATTCGAACATGACGCTCGGGCTCATTCGTCCGACCAAGACCTTCTCGGACGAGCTCGAGACCGAGATCTGCGGCGTGCAGGTCAGGCTGATCCATGCGCCGGGAGAGACGAACGACCAGCTTTTCGTCTGGCTCCCCCAGCGCGGAGTGTTGATGCCCGGGGACAACATCTACAAGGCCTTTCCGAACCTCTACTCGATTCGTGGGACGCTCTATCGCGACGTCCTCGCTTGGGCGCAGAGCATCGACAAGATGCGGGCGCTCAAACCCAGCCATCTCGTCCCGAGCCACACACGCTCGCTCTCGGGGCAAGACGAGGTGTACCAGACGCTGACGGCGTATCGCGACGCGATTCAGTTCGTGCACGACCAGACGATCCAAGGCATCAACAGAGGCCTCAAACCCGATGAGCTAGTCGCCCTGGTTCGGCTCCCGCCGCACTTGGCGGAGCATCCCTATCTGCAGGAATACTACGGCAAGGTCGCATGGGCGGTGCGCGGAATCTTCGACGGCTACCTTGGATGGTTCGACGGCGACGCCGCTACGCTCGAGCCCGCTAGCCCGGACGAGCGGGCCAAGGCAATGGCGGCGCTCGCGGGAGGCGCGGACCGTCTGCTAGAGGCTGCGCGCAAGGCGGTCGACGAGGAGCAGCATGCATGGGCGGCAGAGCTCGCGAGCCATTCCATTCGGCTCGACCCCGGCTCCTCTGCGGCCCGGCAAGTCAAAGCGGACGCGCTTCGGGCTCTCGGACGCCACCAGGTCAACGCCAATGCGCGCAACTACTACCTCACCCAGGCGCTCGAGCTCGAAGGCAAAGTCGAGATCCACGATCAGATCAAGCCGGAGAACGCCCTCTCGTTCGTCAGCACGGTTCCGATTCGCAGCTTCGTCGCGGCGATGCCGGCCAACCTCATCTACGAGAAGAGCGCCAACCAGGAGATGCTGGTCGGATTCCGTTTCCCCGACGTCGATGGAGCCTACGGAATCCACATCCGGCGCGGTGTCGCCGAGTTCATCGACGGCCTTCCCGAGGGCCGGGACCTCACCATCACCGCAGACTCGGCCGTCTGGCGCGATCTCATGCTCGGGCTGCGTAGCCCGGTCGACGCCTTTGCGCGCGGCGACGTGAGATTCGAGGGCAGTGCGATCGACCTGGTCGGCTTTCTCCGCTTGTTCAAGAGGGCGGTCGACTAGGCATAGGTCGGCGGTCGTTCCCACGACCCCGCCCCGTGGTCGAACAACGGCAGCCCGAGCGGCGACAAGCCGTAAATGGAAGCCATTCCGAGGGCAATTTTGGTTCGGTTTGGGATCGGCGAATTAAACCGCTAGGGTGAGTTTTGGATTTGCTTCCGAGGGGGTGGAAGGATGTTCAGGCGACCTAGCAAGCCGGTAGACCTACGGGCGCAGCTCAGTCAGGCACTCAAGGCCGAACGGCTGCACGAAGCGCTCGATATCTACGAGCTGATCGAGAAGAAGCTGAAGGATGAGCCGCGTTGGTCGCACCGAAGAGGCGACCTTCTGCAACGGATGGGGCGCAAGGCCGATGCCGTGGCTGCCTACGAGCGCGCTGTGGACCTCTATGCAGCCAAGGGCTTCGTCGCTCGCGCTGCAGCGATGGCCAAAGTGATCTTGGCGATCGACCCGAGCAAAGGCGATGTCCTCGAACGGGTAGACCCCGAAGCTGCGCGCCGGCTCCATCGCGAAAACCGCAAGGTCATCGTCACGGCCGACGAACGCTACCCGCTGAACCCGGACGAACCTACGACCGACACGCAGAGCCTGATCACCGATGCGCTCCCGCTGATCAGAGATCAGAGGGCGCCCGCCGAAGAGAGTCGCTTCACCAAGCCCGAGAAGACAACGGACGTGCGGATCGACATGACCGGCGTCGAGCTTCTCCAACGACCGCTCAGTCCGGAGTCACCGGTGAGCCTGCGCCCGAGTCCTGAAGCGCTTGCGCAGCTCCCCTCGATGCCACTATTCGCCGAGGTTCCACGAAGCATCCTGGAAGCTCTGGTCAGGGGCTCGACCTTAGTCGACGTGGAGGACGGACAACGCCTGGTAACCGCAGGGACCGCCGCAGACGCACTGTATGTGATAGTCGAGGGCAGCGTCGTTGGACAACGTGGGACCGACCTTCGCAGCATGCTCCTCGGCGAGGGCGACGTCGCAGGCGTATCCTGCTTGCTCTCGCACGTGAGCTACGGCGAAGACATCATCGCTTGCGGCCGCGTCCGCACCCTCAGAATCGACAAAGCGCTTCTCGATCGGCTGGTCGAACTACATCCGCCCTTTGGCGACGTGCTTCTCGAGATCCTCTGTCGCCGCCTCATCGCTTCGCTGCTTCGCACCAATCCGATCTTCACCGCCTTCGACGAGACCACCCGGCACCAGATCGCCTGCTTGTTCGAAGTGCGACGCGCGCTCATCGGCACGAAGATCATCGAAGCCAACAAACGCGCGGACGGTCTCTACCTTCCGCTTCACGGTCGCATCGTCAGTAGGAGGGCCGATGGAACGCGCATCGGGGAAATGGAGCTCGGGCACGCGATCGGTGAGGAATCACTGCTCTTGCGAGCGCCGTCGCTCATCACCGTGCAGGCGGCAAGCGACGTCCTGGTGTTGCGAATGCCGGTCGCTCAGTTTGCCGACCTGCTACTGCACAGGCCCGATATCGTGCAGCACATTCAAATCCTGAAACGCCGTAGCGCCGGCCAAGGCTACAGATTTTTGTCCCAGTACGACTAGCGCTCATCGCAGCATTTCGCGTAGCTGCGTCTTCCAGCGCTCGACCAGCTGCCCGTAGTGCGCGTCCTTCTTGCGAAAGATGCGCTCCAGGGCGAGGCCCCGCATGAAGTAGAGCGTCATTTCGACGCCGGTCCTAGCCTCGCGGTCGCCCCGACCTGTCAGCTCTTTGAACGCTGCGTAGATTCGCCCACCAAGGCTGCGCTCGAACGCCTCCAGCTTTTCGAGGAGCTCCGGGTCTGTTCGCGCCGCGACCATCAGCTCGATCGTCGCCCAGTAGAGGGGGTCGGAGAACATCGCCCAGAGCATGTCGACCATGGCGTCGATCGGTTCATCGCCCTGGTCCAGGCGTTCCTTGAGCGCTGCCTCGAATTCCTTGCTGCGCTCGTCGGCAAGATGCTCGATGGCGGCGACTAAGAGGTCCGCCCTGCTTGGGAAATGGTGAAGCTGCGCTCCTCGCGAGAGCCCTGCCCGTTCGCCGACCTCGACGGTGGTGGTTCGCGGGTAGCCAAGGTCGATCAGGCTCTCGATGGTCGCGTCGAGAAGCTTTCCACGGGTGATCCGGCGCCGCTCCGCCTGAGGCACGCGCTCTCGCTTCGTGGCCTCGCCGGTTCTCGCTTTCTTCACCGCAATTCGCCTCTCAGTCGCGACGGTACATGGTCACGACTGCCGCACCGCCGAGCCCTAGATTGTGCTGGAGCGCGATCCGCGCGCCTTCGACCTGCCGTTCTTCGGCCTGCCCCCGAAGGTGCCACACGAGCTCGGTGCACTGCGCGAGGCCCGTGGCACCGAGCGGATGTCCCTTCGAGAGCAGGCCGCCGCTCGGATTCGTGACGAACTTCCCGCCGTAGGTGTTGTCTCCATCTTCGATGAACTTCTCGGCTTCGCCCTCCTTGCAGAGCCCCAGCGCTTCGTAGGTGAGAACCTCGTTGGTGGTGAAGCAATCGTGGAGCTCGATGACGTCGACGTCTTCGGGACCAATGCCCGCTTCTTCGTAGACCGCCTGCGCCGCATTCTTCGCCATGTCGAAGCCGACCATCTTGATCATCGAATCTTCGAAGCTCGAGCCGTAGTCGGTGCGCATGGTCTGTGCCGCGATGTAGACCGGATTCGAAATGCCCTTCTTTTTCGCGAAATCGTCCGAGCAGACGATCGCCGCTGCGGCGCCGCAGGTCGGAGGGCAGCATTGGTAGCGGGTGAGCGGGTCGAAGACCTCGGGCGAGGCGAGGATCTCTTCGACTGAGAGAAGATCCCGGAAGAGCGCGAAGGGGTTCTTGGCCGCGTGCTGACGCGCCTTTGCGTTGACCTTGGCGAAGGTCTCACGCTTGGCGCCATACTTCCAACGGTACTCGCGCCCTGCTCCACCAAACATCTGTGCGGCGGGCGGCGCAGAGGTGAAGCCCTGTGTCTCGTTCATCACGTTGACATGAAGGCCGAGCGGGTTGGGCCGGTCGTTCCAGGCGGAAGCCAGCGCACCCTTTTGCATCTGCTCGAAACCCACGGCCAACGCGCATTCGACGATGCCGCCTTCGACCATCTGCTTGGCTAGCATCAAGGCGCTCGAGCCGGTGGAACAGTTGTTGTTCACGTTGTAGACGGGAATCCCCGTCAGCCCCACGTCGTACACGGCTCGCTGCCCGCAGGTGCTGTCTCCGAAGACGTAGCCGGCAACCGCCTGCTCGACCTCGCCGTACTCGACTCCTCCGTCAGCCAAGGCCGTCTTGATCGCCTTGGCGGCCATCACGTTGTACTCCTCGCTCTGGCCCGGCTTGGCGAATGGCACCATGCCGACTCCGATTACGTTTACCTTGCGTCCCATCGTTGCTCCTTCGCGCAGCGCGCGAGATTAGATCAAGCCCTTGAGAAAGTTGAGCCGGTGCGCGGGCTGAATGTCCCCGTCCACACGAAGCTTGCCCCTTTGGAAGAGAGATTGCGTGGTCATCTCGCCGCTGCTGAGCGCCGCCAGATCGGCATCTTCGATTGTGATGGTCGTCGTGGCGCCATCGGTCTCGCCAGCCCTGAGCGTCGGCGGCTGGCTATTGAGATCGACGACCCAACTGGAATCGGGATTCCGAACATGGAACTGAAGCACCGCACAGACCTCATCGGCAAGGCTCGGCTGCTCTCCGAGGCGTGCGGCCAGAGCCTCGAAGAGCTTCGGCGCGAGAGGCTCAGAGATCTCCACTGGCGAGGGTGGCGGAGCCGACGAGGCGATTCCTCTCACACGGGCTTCGGCCTTTTCGACCGCAAGCTCGAAAGGCATCTTGAGGAGCGCTTCGAGCTTGTTCACGCTCATCATGTCGCCAGCGACCTTGAGCTTCCCGCTCGAGAACAGCTTGATCGGATCCGCCTCGCCCTTCTGAAGCGCGACATAGTCGGCGTCGTCGAGCTGAAGGGTGGCGTCGGGTTTGCTCGCTTCGCCCGGGCCCGTCGACCCTGCTTTGAGGTCGATCGTCCAGACACTGCTGGGGTTGCTCAGGTTGAGCTGAAAGACGGTCTGCGCGTTTTCGGAAATGCTCGGATTCGCCGCGAGATAATCACTCGCCGCCGCGATCACATCTGCGGCGGTCGGCTCGACGGGACCGGAGGCTCCGGTCTCGGTGGCTGCCTCGTTCTTCTCTTTCGGCTTGGGGAGCTCCGCGAAAAGCTCGATCGCTGCGTTCGAGATCACGACCGCGTCGCGCTCCTTCACCTTGCACTGGAACACGATGCGCTGGTCAGACTCCTTCCACATCTCGGTGATCAGCGTGTCGCCCGGGTAGACGTTGTCGGCGAAACGCACCTTGATACTCTTGAAGAAGTCGGGGTTCCCATCGGGCGCGTACTTTTCGAGCACTCGCCGCCCGGCATATCCAAAGGTGCACAGGCCGTGCAGAATCGGACGCTCGAAACCGAATGCCTGGGCCATGTTTGGGTCGACGTGAAGCGGGTTCCAGTCACCACTGAGGCGGTACAACAGGGCCTGGTTTGGCGGGATCGCGTCCTCGACGACCGCGTCTGGCTGCCGCGGCGGCGGCAGGTTGATGTCGGCGCGCGGGCCTCGATCACCACCCCAGCCGCCGGCGCCACGAATGAACGCCGTCATTTCGCTCTTGATCAACAGGTCGCCTTCCTCGTCATACGAATCGAAGGCCGTGACGACGAGCGCGCCTTTGCCCTTGTCCCAGATGTCCGTGATCACACCCTTGGTCGTCAGCGTCGCCTTCAAGGGGAGCGGACGCACCAGCTCGACGTATTGCTCGCCGTGCAGGAGCCGCTCGAGGCCATAGTGCAAACCTGGAGCCGTGATGCCTTCCTTGGCGAAGCCGAGAACCGCGTTGGTCCCCGGAATGACGGCATAGGTCGGCAAGGCCTTCATGCCGGCGCTCGAACCCTCGTAGACCAGACGGAGCGCCTGCTCATCGTTCGGGTCCGTCGCGGCCCCCACGCCGAGCGCGTAGAGCGCGAGATCGTTCTCGTCGTAGCTCGATACCCGGTCCGGGTACTTCGCCCCGAGCGCTTCGTCCAGGTCGATAAACTCGTTGCCGCCCTTGCTAGGGCCCGCTTCGACGTTCTCAATGATGGGCCCGAGCGACTCCATCACGCTGCCGATGTGCTCGGACTCGCTGAAGTCGTTGATTTGATGCCAGCTCGATTCGATGTCTTCCGGCGATACTTCGCGACCAAGCCGATAGAGCTTACCCTTGGTTCGCTGCCAGCGAAGGCTCGAGTAGAAACCGCCGCCAACTTCGTAGACACCGCCAGTCGTCTCGTTGTGCTCGCTGCACAGATATGCCACGAGCGGGGTGACGTACTCGGGCTTGAGCGAATCGAAGACCGCCGGAGGAAGCAGTCCCTCGGTGAGCCGGGATGCCGCGAACGGTGCGATCGTGTTGACCAAGACGTTCTTGCGCTGCCCTTCGAGCGACAGGGTGTTCGCGAAACCGACGAGGCTGAGCTTCGCCGAGCCGTAGTTGGTCTGCCCGAAGTTCCCGTAGAGGCCCGCCGAAGAGGTCGTGAAGAGCACGCGGCCGTAGCCCTGCTCGGTCATGATCGGCCAGGCTGCCCTGGTCACCTTGTATGCACCATAGTTGTGGACGCGGAAGATGATGTCCCAATCGGCGTCGGTCATGTTCTTGAACGATTTGTCGCGAAGGATACCGGCGTTGTTGATCAGGATGTCGACGCGCCCCCAGGTGTCCATCGCGGTCTGGACGATCATGTCGCCGTCTTCGACGGAGTCGTAGTTGGCGACCGCTTCGCCGCCGGCCTTCTTGATCTCGTTCACGACCAGGTCGGCGCTTTCCGCTGACTTCCCCTCGCCGGAAATCGATCCACCCAGATCGTTCACCACCACCTTCGCGCCCCGCGCTGCCAAGGCGAGTGCATGCGAGCGGCCCAATCCTTGGCCGGCCCCGGTCACAATCGCCACACGACCGACAAAACTCAGCTCTTTGCCCATAGTCCCTCGAGTTCAGAAACAATCAGAGCTGACTGTTTATGTGGAATTCGCGAATTGTCAAGCCGTTGCGGCGGCCCCTCAACTTGACGCCTGCAATCGTAGGCACACAGACCGGACATGAACCGCGTAGCGAAAGGGTCCCAAACGGCGTGAAACCGGCTCCGCCCGCTCGCCTTCGCGTGCTCCATGAGGCGCCCCTACGACCGGAGGGCAGCCACGTCCTTTATTGGATGGTTGGCTTTCGCAGGCCGCGCTGGAACTTCTCTCTGGAACATGCCGCTTCACTTGCGGATTCACTGGGTAAGCCGCTCCTCATCCTCGAAGCCCTTCGCGTCGCCTATCCTTGGGCAAGCGATCGGTTCCATCAGTTCATCCTCGACGGCATGCGCGCGAACGCCGCGTACTTCGCCAAGAAGAACGTCTTGTACTTTCCATATGTCGAAGCAACGGCGGGAGAGGGGCGAGGCCTTCTTGCCGCGCTCGCCCAGAACGCATGCCTGATCGTCAGCGATGACTACCCGACGTTCTTCGTCCCAAGAATGCAAGAAGCAGCGTCGGCGCAGCTGGACGCTAGAATTGAGCTCGTCGACAGCAACGGCCTGTTCCCCATGAGGGCGACCGACAAGGTCTTCAGCCGGGCCTTTGATTTCCGGCGCCACCTCCAACGCGAGCTCCCGAAGCATCTCGGCACACAGCCGCTCGCCGATCCGGTGGATGGGCTCACCCCAATTCCCGAGAAGGCCCGTGCCGACCTCGCAGCGCTTGCGGCACGGAGCTGGCTCCCGGCATCAGAGGAGGTGCTGCTTGGAAAAACGCTGGCGTCGCTGCCCATCGATCACGATGTGCCTACTGCTGACCTCGTTGGTGGCTTCGAAGCGGGCGAGGCGCGGGCACATGAGTTCTTCGCGGGAGACATCGACCGCTATGGAGAAGAGCGCAGCCACCCTGACGCAGAGGTCGCAAGCGGGCTTTCCCCTTGGCTTCATTTCGGCCATGTTTCCACGCATCAGATCTTCGACGAGCTTTCCAAGAACGAAGGCTGGTCGATGGAGCAACTCTCCAAGAAGGTCAACGGCGCGCGAGAGGGCTGGTGGGGGATGAGCTCCACGGCCGAGTCGTTCATCGACGAGCTGGTCACTTGGCGAGAGCTGGGCTTCAACATGTGCGCTCACCGGAAGGACTATGACCAGTATGAGTCCTTGCCTGCCTGGGCACGCGAATCGCTCGAGCTCCACGAGAGCGATGAGCGGGCCTATCTCTACTCTCTCGAACAGCTCGCCGCGTCCGAGACTCACGATCCGATCTGGAACGCCGCGCAAAACGAGCTTCGCGAAACCGGCCGACTTCAGAACTACCTTCGCATGCTCTGGGGAAAGAAGATCCTCGAATGGTCGCCGACCGCGCGTGACGCCCTTGCGGCGATGATCGAGCTCAACAACAGGTACGCCCTCGATGGCCGAGATCCGAACAGCTACTCGGGGATCTTCTGGGTCCTCGGTCGCTACGATCGCGCTTGGGGCCCGGAGCGACCCATTTTCGGCAAGATTCGCTACATGAGCTCCGAAAATACGAAGCGAAAGCTGCGGATGCAGGAGTATCTCGACCGCTTCGGCGACCAGGGCTCCTTGCTTCGGTGGCGGAGCTGATCAGCTAGCAGCCAAAGCCTCGTGAACGCGCTTCCGAAGCCACTGATGAGCTGGGTCGGAGTCGAATCGAGGGTGCCACCAGAGTGAATCGACCACCGCTGGCAGCTCGCGTGGGGCCTCGAGGGTTACGACGCCGCGGAAATCGATCGGCGCACAGAGCAAGCGCCTCGGCACCGTGGCCACCAGGTCGGTGCGCCGGACCACTTCGGGAAGCGCGAGGAGATACGGCACCGAAGCGCGGATGCCCGAGGTCGAGGCGAACCCTGGAACGGCCTCGGAGATGGGAGGCGGCACGAAGCCCACCGGCGTGTAGGCCAGGTGACCGTGCGCCGCGTAGTCGTCGATGCGGACTCGCTTGCGACGCGCCAATGGATGCCCGCGACGAACGAGACAGACGTAGTCGTCGGTCAGAAGTGTCTCGCGGCGAAGCCCTTCTGATGAGCTCAAGTGCGCCGCGAGCACGAGGTCGATCGCGCCCGAAGCGAGCTTGTCCGAGAGCCTACTCATCGAAAGCGGCTCGACTTGGACCCGGACCCCGGGAGCCTCTACCCCAATGAGACCAAGAAGCGGTCCGAGGATGACCGTGGCGCTCAGGTCCGGAAGAGCCACGCTGAAGATCCGTGTCGAGGTCGCCGCGTCGAAACCCATTCCCAGCTGGACCGCGCGTTCGACCGAAAGGAGAGCATCTGAAAGTGGCACCAGCATCGCTTCGGCGCGCGGCGTCAACACCATCGCTCGCCCCCGACGAACCAGGAGCGGATCAGCGAAGAGCTCGCGCAACCGTCCGAGGGTCTGGCTCATCGCAGGCTGGGTGATGCCGACGCGGCGAGCCGCCCTGGTGACATTCCGCTCGGACAAGAGCGCGTCCAAGGCGACGAGCAGGTTGAGGTTGAGGCCGGTCAGCCGGGTCGAGTCCATGAGATAGTATAATTCTAGCTAATACACGTAGAATCAATCCCCAGCCAGCCGAATCCAGTCACCGTTCGGAGCACGCTATCTGGCCCTCGAGGCGGGCCGGCGGACGCCAGGTTCCGCACATAATGCTGTCGAATACTTGGATAGCCAATCGCTATGACTCGATTGGGCTCGGCACGCCTATGATTGCTGGAACGAGAACAGATGCAGACCCAGTTCGACTACGGCTTTGTTTCCGCCGACTCGCACGTCACCGAGCCGCCGGATTGCTATCAGCGCTTCATCGACCCGGCCTATCGGGACCGGGCCCCGTTCATCAGGCGAGATGAGAAGCGCGGAGACCTCTATGTCATTCCCGGGCAGGACAACATGACGGTCCCGATGGGGCTCGTTGCCGCGGCCGGCGAAGAGTCGAGTCAGATGACCTTCAATGGACGGGACTTCGAAGACTGGCACCGATCGGGATGGGACCCGACCTACCGGCTGAGGGACCAGGCGCGCGACGGCGTCGCGGCGGAGCTTCTTTTTGCGACCGTGGGGATGCAGCTCTGTGGTCACGCCGATCTCGACTATCGCCGTGCTTGCATGGAAGCCTACAACCGCTGGCTTCAAGAGTATTGCAGTCATGCGCCGACCCGCCTGTTTGGCGCCGGCCAAGCCGCCGTCAAAAATGCAATCGATGCGGTGGAGGAGCTCGCCGAGATCAAGAAGATGGGCTTCAAAGGGGTCATGATGTCCGGTCAGCCGGGAGAGGCCGACTACGACGACCCCTCGTATGATCGACTCTGGGCGGCCGCGGTAGACCTGGAGCTGCCGCTCTGCTTTCACATCCTGACCAATCGGGCCTACGGCGGTCACCGTGGACCGAAGATAAACGCCTTGCTGAACGTGGTTCGGAGCTGCCAGGACATCTTGGGCATGTTGATCTTTTCGGGTGTCTTCGATCGTCACCCCGGTCTGAAGGTGGTCTGCGTCGAATCGGACGCCGGCTGGGCCCCGCACTACGCCTACCGAATGGACCACGTCTACAAGCGTCATCGCTTCTGGAACAAGGCCCAGGAGCTCCAGAAGCTGCCGTCGGAGTACTTTTTCGAGAATATTTGGCTGACCTTCCAGGACGACTGGACCGCGTTCCAGGTGAAGGATCATCTCAACGTCGAGCGAATCATGTGGGCCAACGACTTCCCGCACTCCGATTCGACCTGGCCCCTCTCTCAAGAGCTGCTCGGCAAACACACCGCGCAACTCAGCCCTCACGAGCGCCGCCGGATCTTAAGAGACAATTGCGTAGAGCTCTTCGGTCTCGACGCGCCCGAACGACCGGCGCCACTGAGCTGACGCGGCGGAAAGCCCATGGACTACGACCTGAAAATCACGGGCGGGAACATCGTCGATGGCAGCGGTGGGACCCCTTACCGGGGCGACGTTGGCATCAAGGCTGGGAAGATCACTGCGCTCGGCGACGCGCCTGGCCACGCTACGAAGACCATCGACGCCGATGGCTGCGCGGTCTCACCCGGCTTCGTCGACATTCATACCCACTACGACGCTCAGATCCTCTGGGACCGTATGCTGAGCATCTCGCCCTGGCACGGCGTGACCACCGCTGTCCTCGGCAACTGCGGCTTCGGAGTCGCGCCCATGCGCGTCGAACACCGTGAAGTCATCATGCGAACCTTGGAAAAGGTCGAAGGCATGGCGTACGACGCCTTGAGCGCGGGGCTCGGTTCCGATTGGCCCTTCGTCACGTTTCCCAATTACCTCGATGCGGTGGAGCGACTTGGAAGCGCCGTCAACGTAGCGGCGTACGTGGGCCACACGCCGCTGCGACTCTATGTCATGGGCGAAGACGCGACCGAACGCGAGGCAACGGCGCATGAGGTCGAGGCGATGCAAGGCCTGGTGCGTGAAGCCATGCAAGCCGGGGCCATCGGCTTCGCGACCTCGCAAGCGGCCACCCATCATGGTGCGGGTGGCAAACCGGTGCCGAGCCGCCTTGCTTCGTTCTCGGAAATCAACGCGCTGGTGGGCGCGATGGCCGAATCGGGCCGAGGCATCATGCAGGCAGCGATGGGCAGGACGCTGTTCAATGACGAATTCACCGACCTCGCGACCCGCCACCAGGTTCCCATCACCTGGACGGCGCTGCTCGCGGGAATGACGGGACGGGGAAACCACCGTCGCTATCTCGACAAGGCCGCCGAGCAGCGAGAGGCCGGGCTGACGATCCTGCCCCAGGTGGCCTGCCGCCCGATCATGTTCGATTTCCATTTCGACGAGCCTTACCCCTTCGAGTTGTGGCCTCTATTTCGAGAAACGATGACCACCGATCAGCAGGGCCGGATGCGGCTCTATGACGACCCCGGCTTTCGCTCGAAGTTCAAGGCCGAATCGCTCGTCGGAGCGAAAAACGCCAACGCAGGATGGGCCGACCGAACGGTGATTTCGTACTACCCGCTCGATCCCTCTCTCGAAGAGAAGCCGCTCCGCGCGGTGGCGGAGGCGCGCGGCGTGGACCCGGTGGACCTGGTTCTCGACATGTCGCTGGAAACCCAGTTGACCTCCCGGTTCCGTCTCGCCTTCCTCAACTACGACGAAGCCGAAGTGGAGGAGCTCATCACCGACCCGAATACCATCGTCACCCTCTCGGACGCGGGCGCGCACGCGAGTCAGCTCTGCGACGCCTGCTACTCAACGCATCTATTGGGTCATTGGGTGCGCGACAAGGGCGCGATGAGCCTGGAATCTGCCGTGCATACCTTGACCCAGCGTGCGGCCAGTCTAATGGGCATTCGCGATCGAGGCCTTCTTGCGCTCGGTCGTCCCGCCGACGTGGTGGTGTTCGACCCAGATACGGTCGCGGCGTCGCCGTTGCGTCGGGTCCAAGACCTTCCAGGTGGGGCCGAGCGCTTGGTGTCGGACGCCATCGGCGTCGAAGCAGTGATCGTCAACGGAGCGGTGCTGCGGCGCAGCGGGGTTGATCAGATCGACGGGCAGGATGACCTGCCCGGTCAGGTCTTGCGCGGCGGACAGGCGTGATGGTCGCGGCGGGCATGAGACTCGCGCACTGGGCGCGGGTTCAACCCGAGGTCCTCGCAGTCCACTCGATCTGGGGAGACCGCACCTTCCAGCGGCTCAACGCAAACAGCAACCGCTTGGCACGCGCCTTGCGGGCGCGGGGTCTTCACGCGGGGGACGGAGTCGCGATCGTCTGCGGCAACCGTCCCGAGTTCGCCGAGGTCGTGCATGCATGCCTGCGCGCTGGGCTTCGCTATACGCCCGTCAACTGGCATCTAACCCCCGACGAGGTGGCTTACATCGTGGGCGACTGCCAAGCCAAGGCCGTGTTCGGCGACGCGCGTTTCGCAGCTCTCATGACGAAGGCCGCCACCCTCTCTCCTAACGCCAGGGTGCGTCTGGCAATCGGCGGCGAGATCTCAGGTTTCGAGAGCTACGACCAAGCGATCGCCGAGGAGGATGCGCAGGATCTGGAGGACCCGAAAGACGGGTTTCGGATGCTGTACACCTCGGGGACTACCGGTAGACCCAAAGGCGTGGTGCGACCAGTGAACTATTCGACAGGTCTCAGCGGCCTGACCTCAGCTCCCGGGTACGGTCCAGGCAAGGGGCAACTCCATCTTTGCACGGGGCCCATGCACCACGGGGGGCCCCTGGTGTATTCGATGGAGGTGCCAATCTCACAGGGCGTCGGCACCGTGCTGATGGACAGATGGGACGCCGCCGAAGCCCTGCGGCTGATTGAAAAACATCGCATCACGCACACCCACATGGTGCCGACGATGTTTCATCGGCTGCTGAGGCTTCCAGAAGATGTTCGCCGCAGCGCTGACGTCTCCTCGATGCAGTACATTGCGCACGGCGCGGCGCCTTGTACGGTCGGTACCAAGAAAGGGATGCTCGATTGGTTCGGCCCGATTCTCTGGGAGTACTACGCTGCGACGGAGGGCGGAGGTGCTTCGGTGGGGCCCGAGCAGTGGCTCGAAAAGCCAGGCACGGTCGGCAAACCCATCACCGAGGACCACGTGCAGGTCCTAGACGACGATGGCAGGCCTTGCGCCCCCAACCAGCCCGGGACTATTTACCTCAAGGTGCTCGCCAACTCGGACTTCGAATACTTCAACGACCCGGCAAAGACGGCCGCGGCCCATCGGGGTCCGTACTTCACCGTCGGGGATGTCGGGTATCTCGACGAAGCCGGTTTTCTCTTTCTAACGGATCGAAGCGCCGATCTGATCATCCGAGGCGGAGTGAACATCTACCCGGCCGAGGTGGAGGCGGTGCTCCTGCATCATCGGTCCGTGCGCGATGTCGCGGTCATAGGCGTCCCCAGCTCCGAGTGGGGCGAGGAAGTCATGGCGATCGTCGAGCACGTCGACGACGAGCCTCCGGCCGAGCTGGAACGAGAGCTGAACGAGCTCTGCCGCGAACGACTCGCGCGCTTCAAATGCCCGCAGAGCATCGAGATCGTGAATGCCCTTCCACGAAGCGACAATGGCAAGCTCTACAAGCGCCGACTACGAGAGCGCTACCGTGGAGAAGTCGATGCGTGAAGGCTCGAGGCTCTACATCGACGGGGAATGGGTCGAGCCCCTGGCGCCGAAGGTCATCGACCTCATCAACCCCGCTACCGAAGAAGCGTTTGGGCGTGTCTCCCTCGGTAGCGCAGGCGATGTCGAACGTGCGGTGACGGCGGCCAGGACGGCGTTCGCAAGCTATGCGCCCACATCCAAGGCCGAGCGCCTGGCCCTCTTGCACAGGGTGATCACCTGTTACGAAGAGCGGCTCGAGGACCTCGCCTCGACCATCTCGATGGAGATGGGCGCTCCGATCTCTCTTGCCCGCAGTGCGCAGGCGCCCATGGGCCTGACGCAGCTCGAGATCGCCCTCGAGGTCTTGAAGGACTACGAGTTTCAGCGGACACGCGGAAAAACCCTGATTATCAAGGAGCCCATCGGCGTCTGCGGCTTCATCACACCGTGGAACTGGCCAATGCATCAGATCCTCTGCAAGGTCGCGCCGGCGCTGGCTGCCGGTTGCACGATGGTGCTCAAGCCGAGCGAGGTGACGCCCTTGAGCGCCATCATCCTGGCCGAGATCATGGAAGCGGCGGCTGTGCCCGCCGGGGTGTTCAACCTCGTCAATGGAGATGGGGCAGGCGTAGGGACTGCGATTTCGGCCCATCCGGACATCGACATGGTCTCGATCACTGGCTCGACGCGTGCAGGCGTATTGGTCGCGAAGGCGGCGGCTGACTCGGTCAAGCGAGTGACTCAGGAGCTCGGAGGCAAGTCTGCCAACATCGTGCTCGGGGATGCCGACCTGAAGGAGGCCGTCACGCATGGCGTCCAGAAGTGCTTTGGCAACAGCGGCCAGTCCTGCAACGCTCCGAGCCGCATGTTCGTGCATCGGAGCCATCAGTCCGAGGCGCTCGAGCTCGCAAAGCGGGTGGCTGTCAGCCTCGCGATCGGCGACCCGGCCGATCCGGACACCACGATGGGTCCGGTCGCGCACGCGGCGCAGTACGAGAAGATCCAAGCGCTGATCCAGACGGGCATCGAGGAAGGCGCCCAGCTGGTCTGCGGAGGCCTCGGCAAGCCGAAAGGCCTCAACACCGGCTTGTACGTGAAGCCAACGGTATTCGGCAACGTGCGCAACGACATGAGCATCGCCCGCGAAGAGATCTTCGGCCCGGTAATCGCCGTCCTTCCCTACGACACCGAAGAGGAGGCGATCGAGCTCGCCAACGACAGCGAGTACGGCCTATCCGGCTACGTCTATTCGGGGAGCTTGCAGCACGCCGTCGCGGTCGCTTCCAAGCTGCGTACCGGCCAGGTGCACATCAATGGCGCGACCGCCGACTTCAATTCGCCCTTCGGCGGCTACAAGAAGTCCGGCAATGGTCGAGAGTGGGGCGTCGAAGGCTTCGAGGAGCTCCTCGAGACCAAGGCCTTGATGGGGGCCTGCCCATGAGCGGCGAGATGCCGGTCATCATCGAGGCCGCGATCAACGGGGGCAGCTCCAAGAGGCGCAATCCGAACGTTCCGCGCGAGCCGTCAGAGATCATCGAAGACACGTACCGCTGTCTCGACGCAGGCGCGTCGATCATTCACGCCCACAACTCAGACTACAAGCTCACGGGGAAGGCGGCCGCAAACGACTACCTCCAAGCATGGCGCGTGATTCTCGAACGACATCCCGATGCGCTTTGGTATCCAACTCTCTCGGGCGGCAGCAACGTGGACGAGGTGCTCGAACACATCGCCATCCTCGCGAGCGAAGTGCCGCTGCGCATCGGGGTCGTCGACCCAGGCTCGACGAACCTCGGCCGCCCCGACCCAGACGGCCTGCCCATCGGCGTCGTGTACTACAACAGCTACGAGGACATTCGCCGGAGCTTCGCCTTCTGCGAGCAACACCAGCTCGGGCCCAGCTTGGCGATTTACGAACCAGGCTTCCTTCAAACCGCCCTCGCCTACTTCCGTGCAGGCCGGCTTCCGAGGGGCGCCATGCTCAAGCTCTACTTCGGCGGCCCCTATGGGATGTTCGGAAAGGGCCCTGGAGTGAGCTTCGGGCTTCCACCCAGCAAGAACGCCCTGCTCGCCTACCTCGACATGATCGAAGGCAGTCGGCTTCCCTGGTCCGTATCGGTCTGGGGCGGTGATCTCCTCGAAACCCCCATTGCGCGCCTCGCGCTCGAGCACGGCGGTCACCTCCACGTCGGCCTAGAGGAACACTCCGGCAACAGACAGCCGACAAACGAAACACTGGTGCAGGAGGCGGCGGCCCTAGCCCGACGAGTCGGCCGCCCCATCGCCACGCCCGCCGAGGCAGCGAGCCTGCTCGACCTCCCGGGCGGGACTCGGGGGCGTTTCTCCTAGTACTTCCCGCTGCCGGCCTCCAAGTTTGCTAGTGTCCGCTTCAGCCGAGGAGAGGGCCGGCGAAGATGAGTGCTGTCGAAGACCTTTTTGGACTGTCCGGGCGCGTTGCAGTGGTGACCGGCGCGTCCTCGGGACTTGGCGTGGGATTCGCGCGAGCACTGGCGGGCGCTCGGGCGCACCTGGTGTTGGCGGCTCGTCGGGCAGACCGCCTCGATGCATTGGCCGAAGAGCTCGGAGTAGGCGGCGTGGAGGTTTTGCCTTTCGCCTGCGACGTAACGGACTCGCGCCAGGTCGAAGCTCTCAAGGATGCGTGCCTCGAACGCTTTGGCCGAGTCGACATCCTCGTCAACAACGCGGGGACCACTGAAGTCGTCCCTGCGGAGAACGAAAGCGAAGAGGCCTTCCTTCGCGTCCTCGACGTCAATCTGAACGGTACGTTCTACTGCGCGCAGCGGTTTGGCCGCATCATGTTGGAGGCGGGGAAAGGCTCCATCATCAACGTTGCATCGATCTTCGGCATCGTCGGCTCAGGAGCCATTCCGCAGGCTGGCTACGTGGCCAGCAAGGGCGCCGTCGTCAACATGACGCGTGAGCTTGGAGCACAATGGGCGCGTCGCGGCGTTCGCGTCAATGCGATTGCGCCTGCTTTTTTCCCTTCCGAGATCACCGAAGACATGTTCGCGGATGAGCGCTCGATGGCTTGGCTGCGCAAGAAGACGCCGGCGGGCCGCCCAGGCGAAGTCGAAGAGCTCGCTGGCACGCTCATCTTCTTGGCGTCGGATGCGTCTAGCTATGTGATCGGTCAAACGATTGCCGTCGACGGCGGCTGGACGGCCATCTAGGCCTTTTTCTTAGAGGTCTTTGCGGATCTGGCGCATTCTTTGGAGCGCCTCGAATTTCGCAGGGTCGACCGGGTGCACCGTGACCCTCCCGGTCGCAAACACCTGCTCGAACGAAGCGTCGACCAGAACGACAGGCACACGAGCAGTGCCATAGACCTCACCCTTGATCTCTACCGGCGCCGTTTCCGAAGATGGGTCTTCCTCGATCCTCGTTCGATCCGCGAGACAGAGCAGGTGCATCTCGGCGGGAATTTTTCCCGTGGCGAATTGAATCTCGATGTGCTTCGTGAAATGCGGGTGCCGCATCAGAGCGCCGCGCGCCGTCGCCCCCACCGTATCGAGCTGTGTGCTGACGAACGCTGGCCCCAGCATCCCGCTGGCGTCGACGAGCGCCGCGTGCTGGCTGTCCGGAACTGTCTTCTTCGGGTCGCGCGACTCGAGCCAAACCACGTTTTTCGACAGATGGATGGTGAAGCCGAACATTTGGAAGCTGTCATCCTCGCGACTCGTTTCCGCGTACAGCGCTCGCCAGCGTCCGAGCTCCTCCGGGTCGAGTAGCGGCTCGTCCGGGATCGAATGGGCCTGCGCGACGAGGCGGTCGGTGCCCTGGAACCGGGTGCTGAGCTGCCACGACTCGCCGTCCGCCCGATAGTTGGCCTCGAAAGGAATGCTCTCTTCGAGCTGAAGCCCTTGTTGCAAAGAGACGTCGATCGAGCATGGAAACGTGCGTGCGTGCTCATGTGCCGTGACGCGCTCGACGATCG
Organism: uncultured delta proteobacterium; assembly: GCA_963699755.1. Lineage (GTDB taxonomy): Bacteria > Myxococcota_A > Polyangia > Polyangiales > Houyiibacteriaceae > SG8-38. Next base: position 172,062 of record CAVOVB010000003.1, on the reverse strand, counting down.
GAAGCGTTCGCACGAACGCGTGATGACCTCCATGCAGGCGTCCGGGCGGGCCCTCGAGCGCGGCGCCAAAGCGCATGAGGCCATGGGCTCGCACCTCGCCCGATGCGTCGTGGGCTTCGTCGAAGTCGATGATCAGGCGGCTCAGCGCGTCGTGGATGGGCATTTCAAGTATAGCTCGCGCGAATGGTTAGATAGCCAATCACAATGACTCCGAGGGCAGATGCGCGCCTATGCTTGTCTGATGCAAGACTCGCTCGCGCGTAAGGCCGGGTTCCCGGCGGCATTCGCCAGAGGCTGGTACCTCGTCGCTTGGAGCGCCGACCTCGAGCCTGGTGGAGTGAAGCCGCTTCGCTACTTTGGCAAAGATTACGTCTTGTTTCGAGGCGAGGATGGCCAGGCCACCCTGCTCGATGCGCACTGCCCCCACCTCGGCGCCCACCTGGGCTACGGGGGGCGCGTCGAGGGCAACGAAATCCGCTGCCCCTTCCACGCATGGCGCTTTGGGGCCTCGGGGCGTTGCACCGAGGTACCATACGCATCTCGCATACCTCCTCGAGCCTCCGTCCGCGCATATCGGGTTCAGGAACACAGCGGAATGATCCTAGCGTACTTCGGCGCCGAGGGCTCTGAACCCGACTACCAGGTTCCCCCGATCGAGGAGATGGACGACGACGCCTGGACGCCGCTTCAGCGCGCTCAGATCCAAATCGCCACCCATCCTCGCGAAGTCATCGAGAACATCGCCGACCTCGCGCACTTCCTGCCGGTGCACAACACGCTCATCGATGACTTCCAGGTGATCATCGATGGCCCACGCGCCACCCAGCGTTCACTCGGCCGGGGCCACAACCTCAAGGGAGAGCCGATCCCAGTCGTCTCGGTCGCCACCTATCATGGCCCCGCGATTCAGTTTACCCGTCTGCAATGGGCCTACGACATGGTCTTGATCAACGCGCACACCCCCATCGAGGAGAACGAGCTCCTCTTGCGCTTCGGGGTCATCCTCAAGGCAGGAAGAGGTGTGACCCTTCCCCCGGCCGTTCTCGAAGCGCACGTGGCGGCAGCCCGCAACGGCTACTTCGAGGACGTGGCCATCTGGGAGAACAAACGCTGGCGCGACCAGCCGATCTTCGCAGACGGCGACGGCCCGATCGGAGAGGTCCGGAAGTGGTACACTTCGTTCTTCAGCGACGCGACCGCGCCCTGACGAGAGAGCCATGCCGAAGCCTGCCGAAGACCGCTACTTGATCGTCTCCACAGACGGGCATGCGGGCCTCTTGCCCGAGAAGTATCGGGACTACGTCGATCCACAGCACCGGGATGCATTCGACTTGCACGTAGCCGCAGAAGTCGCGATGCGGGCGGCGCGAGAAAAAGACTTCCTCATCAAGGACTACAACGAGAAATGGCGGAGCGGCAACGAAGCCAAGCTCGCAGCCGCCTGGGACTCCGACCTTCGGATCGAGGTCATCGATGAGGATGGCGTCGCGGCCGAAGTCCTTTTTCCAGATGGCATCACCGAGCGAAACGCACCGCCCTTCGGTGCAGGCCTGAGCCTCAAGCCCTGGGGCGTGGACCCGGAATTGCAATGGGCAGGCGCGCGGGCACACAATCGCTGGATTGCGGAGTTCTGTCAGATGGTGCCGCTGCGACGAATCGGCCTGGCCGTCGTCCCGATGCTCTACGATGCCGAGCAGGCCGTGAGGGAAGTCGAGTGGGCACACGACAACGGCCTAAAGGGAATTCTGATTCCAGCGCTCATGGGCGACTACGATCCATACAATCACCCCAAGCACTACCCGGTCTGGCAGGCCTGCGAAGAGCGGGGCATGGTCGTCCACAACCATTCCGGACCTTCCCCCGACTACAATTTCGAGCTTCCAGGTGCGATGGGGGTCTTTTTGGTCGAGTTCGCTTGGTGGGCGGCGCGTCCCCTCTGGCACATGATCTTTGGCGGCGTCTTCGAGAAATTCCCGAGGCTCAAGTACTGCCTCACCGAAGTGAGTGAGTTTTGGGTGCCCTCCATGCTCGAAATGATGGACGTCCGTGCCTCGGTGAAACACACGAGCGGCAAGCTGGGCGATTTCCGATCCAATCTGACCATGAAGCCAAGCGAATACTTCGACCGCAACTGCTGGTTGAGCGCGTCTGCTCTCTTCGATGAGGGCAGCACGGCGGTCCGCCACGAAATCGGGATCGACAACGTCATGTGGGGCACGGACTTTCCGCATCCCGAGGGTTGTTGGCCTCACACTCGCGAAAAGATGCTGAAGTACATGACCGGTATTCCCGAGCAGGAGCTCACGAAGATGCTGGGGACCAACGCCATCGCATGTTATGACCTCGACCCCGTGGCGCTGAGCGAGATTGCACGCCGTGTTGGCCCGGAGAAGAACCTTTTCGTCGCACAGGCGAGCCAGGACTAACGAAGATGGCGCGCCTGCGTTACGTGAAGAACAGCTCCGAGGAAGCCCCAAAGAAGGCTGTCGGCGCCAAAATTCGCCACACCGTCCAGTCGATTCGCGCGCTCTACGAAACTGAGCCGGAGATCGCCAAGGCGCTCTTGCCGCGGCCGCTCGAAGCGTCATCCGCTTCGGAGATCTTCGTGCAGTTTGCGAACGTGGCGATGCACTTCTCCGAAGAGCGAACGGTACGGATCGGCGCCGCCACCGTAGGCGTCGCATGCTCCTACGAAGGTCGCCCCGGCTACTACGTGCTCGCCATGCCGATGGAAGGCGAGTTCGTCGTGATCGGCGGCCGCGAGAAATACGGGGAGCCGAAGAAGCTCGCCGAGACGAGCTTCTCGATCGCTGGCGACCGGGTGAACGCCAAAGTGGCGCGGCACGGCGTCGCGTTTCTCGAGCTCGATGGAAGGATTGGCGAGGCATCGGATGGCCCGAAGAAGTTCGCCGAGCACTTCTACTGCTACAAGGCGCTCCCCGCGGCTGTCCCGGAATCCAATGAGAACGGCGGATTCGATGGCGACGTCCTGTTGACGCTGCTCACCTGGGAGCGTGACTATGATTCACTCAGGCGCATCGAGGATGGTCGCATCATTCTTCGTGAGTCTCCCCACGACCCGCTGATCGATGTCCCGGTCAAGCGACTCCTCCGCATGGAATTCGCCGAAGGAGCTTCGAGGACGAGCGGAGAAGTGCTCCGTTCCGTGCCCGGCCAGTGGCTGCAGCCCTTCCTCGTTCAACGATATGACGAACCGCAGGAAGGCATCGAGGTCCTCCTCGGGTCCGAGGAGCAGCAGTAGGGTGCGCGACTTCTCCGAGAAGGTGGCCGTCATCACCGGAGGCGCGAGCGGCGTCGGGCGCGCGATTGCTGCCAGGCTGGCGGGCGAAGGCGCCCAGGTGCTCATCGCGGATGTCGACGCGGAGTCGATCGCGAGAACGCGCGACGAGCTGGCAATTCAGGGGCTCACGATCGACGGCATGGAGGTCGACGTCACGCGCGCGGAGTCCGTGGACGCGCTGGCACAGCGCGTGTTCGAGACCTACGGCAATGTGCATCTGCTCTTCAACAACGCCGGCGTCGGCATCAAGGAAGCCAAGCGGCGCATCTGGACGATTCCCGAAAAAGATTGGCAGTGGACCTACGCGGTGAACGTCATGGGGGTCACCAACGGGATTCGCGCCTTCGTGCCAAGGATGCTGGAGCGCGGAGAGGAAGGGCACGTGATCAATACCTCCTCGGGCAACGGAGGGATTGCCTCTTTGCCGACGACCCCGGTCTACGCCTCCTCGAAGGCTGCCGTCACCAGCCTCACCGAGGTCTTGCACTTTCAGCTCCTGATGGATCAGGCAAAGCTGCAAGCCCACGTCCTGTTCCCGGGGCCGCACCTGGTCAACACCAACATCCTGAACTCCGATCGCGTCCGACCCGACGAATTCCGCATCGAGGGTCAGGAGCCTGCGACCTACGTGGACATGAAAGCACTCGCCGAGAGCGCCGGGGTCGAGTTCCAGCTCACGGAGCCCGAGGAGGTGGCCGACATGGCGGTCGAAGGCATTCGCCATGGCCGCTTCTGGATACTCTCTGAGCTTGGAAAGAGCGACGAACGTTTGCGTGTACGTACCGAGAGCATCCTCGAGCGCAAAAACCCCGAGCTCGCTCAGTGATGAGAGCCCTATTAGAAAGGCAGAGAGCCGCCTTCAGCGCCGAAGGCCTCCCGAGCGCCGAGATGCGGCTCGAGCGCTTGGATAGAGCGCTTTCGTTGATCCAAGACAGCCAGACTGAGATCGCGGACGCGATCGAGCAGGACTTCGGCAATCGCTCCCGTCATCAGACCCTGATGAGTGACGTATACGCCACCATGGAAAGCCTAAAATACGCGAAGAAGCATGTCCGACGTTGGATGAAAGGAGAGAAGCGGCGCGCGGGTATGCCTCATGTGCTCTTCGGCGCAAAGGCCAGAGTGGACTATCGGCCCAAGGGCGTCGTCGGTATCCTCGGTACCTGGAACTTTCCCGTCAACACGCTCTTCTCGCCGCTGGCGGGTGCGCTCGCTGCAGGGAACCGGGTCATGCTCAAGTTCTCGGAAGTCTCGCCCACGACCGCGGCACTGATGGAGCGCCTGGTCGCGAGCCGTTTCGATGAGACGGAGGTCGCATGCGTGTCGGGTGGTCCGGACGTCGCGGCGGACTTCTGTGCGCTGCCGTTCGATCATCTCTGCTTCACCGGCTCGGCGAACGTCGGAAAGCTCGTGATGAGAGCTGCCGCAGACAACCTCACGCCGGTCACGCTCGAGCTCGGCGGGAAGTCTCCGGTCATCATTGCGCGCGACGCAAACCTCGAAGAAGCGGCGGTTCGCATCATGACGGGCAAAGCCCTCAACTCCGGGCAGGCCTGCCTGGGACCCGACTACATCATGGTCGCCGAGGAGCAACTCGAGGACTTCATTCGGCACGCGGCGACTTGGACGGCCGAGATGTTTCCGACGGTGCGGGAGAACCCGGATTGCTGCTCGGTGATCAATGAACGCCACTACCGACGGCTGCGGTCCTATGTCGATGAAGCTGAGTCCGCTGGCCTAGACGTCCGAGCGATCAACCCGGCAGGGGAAGACTTCAGCAGGCAGGACGGAACGTACAAGATCCCGTTCACCTTCGTCATCAACCCTGGCGACGAGCTGAAGATCATGCAAGAGGAGATCTTCGGCCCGGTGTTGGCGGTCAAGACCTACGAGACCCTCGAAGAGTGTAGCGACTATGTCAATGCGCATCCTCGGCCTCTCGGCCTCTACATTTTCAGCAACGACGAAACGACCCAGCGCCAGTTGCTCGACAGCACACTGTCTGGAGGGACCTGCATCAACGACGTGATGGTGCATGCGAGCATCGAGGACCTGCCCTTCGGTGGCGTTGGGACGTCGGGGATGGGCGCATACCGGGGATTCGACGGCTTCAAGACCTTCAGCCATCCGCGCGCGGTCTACAAGCAGGGCTGGCTCAACCTTCAACGACTCTCGGGAATGGTCCCGCCTTATGGGGAGCGCAGTGAGAAGGTCTTGGAGCGCATGACGCGCAAGTAAGTGGCGCGACAAAGGCGTCGAATACGTCCGCGAATCCTAGCTGGCCGAAGGCCCCACGCACGGCTGGATCGAGGTTGACGTGAAGAACGAATGCGGCGATTTCGACCGTGGTTCCTGTGGCTTGCCGAGGGGCCTTGATCGGTTTGCCAATTTCGTGCGCTACTCAGCTCGATGTCCGATGGGGCCTATCTCGAGCCTGCTGGGGGCTTGCTCCGTGAAGTGATGGACGCACACGGCGGGTTTGCCGCCTGGCATGGGGCGCGGGCGGTGCGCGCCGTCATGTCGACCGGAGGCGCTCTGTTCTTGATGCGCACCACGCGGGACCTGTTCCGCCAAACCGAGGTCGTCGTCGATTTGCGCTCGCCTCGAACCGAAATTCGGGACTTTCCGCACGCGCGGCAAACGGGACGCTTCGAGCCTAACCGAGTCTGGATCGAGGATCGCGACGGAAAGGTCCTCGCCGAGAGGCACGATCCGCGGGCATCCTTTCACGGAATCCGAAAACAGCTGCACTGGGATCCCCTCGATTCGTTGTATTTCGCTGGATACGCCGTCTGGAACTACCTGACGGCGCCGTATCTGCTCTGTCGCCGTGACGTCGCACTCAAAGAAGGCGCCTCCTGCGACGACAAGGGCCGGACTTGGCGCGGTATGAGTGCAACGTTCTCGGACCTGGTTCCGACCCACAACGCCAAGCAGGTCTTCTACTTCGACGAGCGAGCGCGCCTTCGCCGCCACGACTACCACGCGGAGGTCATCGGACGCTACGCGGTGGCATCGCACTACTGCAACGACCACCAAACGTTTGGGAAAGCGGTCTTCCCGACCCGCCGTCGGGTTGTCCCGCGAACAAGGAGCGGAAAGACGCTGCCCTATCCGACGCTGGTTTGGATCCGGGTCCACGAGGCGGCACTGCAGATGCAGTAGCCTTGGAGCCGTCGCTCGCCGGGCTAGGACACGCTTGCAACGGCAATTCGGTAGAACTCGTAGCCGCGCATGGCTCGGCTGACTCGAGGCAGATATCTGGCCCGGTACTCGGAGCTTCCGATGTCTTGTTCGAGCTTCAAGCCGCGTTGACGCAGGAATGATTCGAGCTCGTCCGGAGCCAAGCCGAAGGTCCACTGCTCGCCGGCTTCTTTCAAGGTGGCAAAGAGGGCCTCGGTCCCGGCAAACGATCGGGGGTCGTCGAGGACTGCGCGATGCAGATAGGTGAAGAGGAGTTGGCTCCCCGGCGCCGCTCGCGCGCACCATCGCAGCGTCGCATCGACCGCAGGTTCGGTGAGATAGCTGGTCACGCCTTCCCAGAGGATGAAGGTGCGGGCTTCTGTCGAGTAGCCCGCGGCGTCCATCACTCGATCGAGTTCGGTCGACTTGAAATCGATGCTGACGGAACGCACGCGGGAGGCCGCATCGAATGATCCTTGGCGAAGGACCGCCTGCTTTTTGGCCAGCGTATCGGGATGGTCGACTTCAAACACCAGCACCTCGGACAAGGCAGGGAGCCGAGAGGCGCGCGAGTCGAAGCCCGCGCCGAGAATGACGACTTGGTCGATGCCGCGAGCGACTGCGTCGGCGATCGCGTCATCGATGAGGCGCGTTCGCGCGACCGCCGAGGAACGGGCGCCAGCCCATCGAGCGTCGATGTAGCGGGAAACGAGATCAGCGACGCCCGGCACGCTGCAAAGCGATGCGACTAGACCAAGACGCCGGCCGAGGAACTGCCGGGCGAACGGGTCCTCGAAGAGCCGGCGCTTGGCCGGAAGCGAGGACTCGATCGCCCGAAACAGCGCCACGTATTCCGCGGTGCGGCTGGCCTGACCTTCTTTCACGACAAGGAGATACCAGATCTACCGCGCGTGCGGCGTCAGATCGTGAGCTGACCGGAACGCAGCAAGTACGCGAGGCGCTTGCGTTGCTCCGGGTCCAACATCTCGTGCGTCTTTTGCAGGGTCGTCAGCACTTCCCCTTTGAGACGCTCGGCCGCTGCGACCCGCGCGCTCAGCGCCTCGGCGGCCACCGCGGCATTGAACTCATCCCCTTCCACCGCATCGGCAATGCCTGCGATGCTGCGTTGCTCGTCGAGTCGGGCTTGCGCTCGCTCGGTTTTGAGCAGGTTGAGGATGCCGGCCAAGGTGTCGATCTGCTCGTCGTCGAGATCGAGCCGATGCGCCATGTAACGAAGCGGCCGCCGAACACCAAAGCCCGATGCCTGAACGCCGGGATGCCCGTGCGAACGCCGGTGCCGCCGCCAGCCCTCGCGCCCACAAGCGGAAACGCGCTCCTCGCCACCGCGATCTTCCTGAGATCGCTTCCATCGATAATAGAAACCTGGATGCATTTTCTACTCCTCACGGCCCGGGGCTCAACGCTCCCGAGCGGGTTCAAAGGGCGGGCAACGCGCCACGCCCCGTTGAGGAGATTCTAGGGATCCGGGAGATTGTTGGCAAGGGAGAGGGGCTGTTTGGAAGGGCAGTTCGCCCCGGGATGCGAGCGGCTGCCGCGCTCGCAGCGCGTCAGTGCTAGTCTGTAGTCATGACGAGGGGAACCGTTTCGGCGCTGGTGCTTGCGTTGCTCGGCGGTCTCGCGGCCTCGCCCGTACCGGATACTCACGCTTTCCGGCCTGAAGCTGCTGCGCAGTCCAGCAAGACTTGCCGAAAAGGGCCGTTGAGCCGACCGCGCCCAGGCTGCGCGCCCGCTCTGCGTCCGAGCACTGGCAACCTCTACGAGGACTGCGTCGCCCGCATCAATCAGCTCCGCTGGGACTGTCAATGTCTGCCACCGCTCGCGCGCTGGAAAGAAGGTGAGCAATGCGCCACCCAGGAAGCCAAGCACGACAGCAAACACGGGCCCCACGCCGGGTTCAACGGCGGAATCTGTAAGCCTCACGGTCTCGCGCAAAACGAGTGTCCCGACTGGCCGTCGCGGGCCGAGGTCATCGAGGGATGTTTTCAGGCCATGTGGGACGAAGGACCAGGCAAGCGATTCTCCAAGCACGGCCACTACGTCAACATGAGCAACCCTGACTACGAGCGCGTCGCGTGCGGCTTTGCCAAGGCCGCAAACGGCAAGATCTGGAGCGTTCAGAACTTCCGCTAGCGAGTAGGCCGCAATTAGGGCGGAAGTTTGTAGCGACATGGCAGGTTTGGGCTCCTGGTCGTTCTCGAGGCTTGTGAAATCGTGGCCAGCCGCCGATATTTCACGTTCGCCCTCAACTAGACGGCGGCAATACGCAGTTTGGAGGCCCCGATGGTAGACGCACAGGAGGCGCGCAAAGTCGCAGAAGAGTCGAGGGAGAAGTCCTGGCGCGGGCAGAGTTTCATGCGGGATGTGTTTCTCGGGGACTTTCGGATCGACCTGCTCGAACGGCTCGCGCTGGATGAACCGGACCGACCCGAGTTTTGGGAGTTCTATCAGCGCTTGGCGGCCTTTCTCCGAGAGGAGGTCGACTCCGCAGAGATCGACGCAAGCGGCGAGTATCCCCCGGAAGTCGTAGCGGGCCTCGCCGAGCTCGGCGCGTTCGGCTTGAAGATCCCAAAGGAGTACGGCGGTCTCGGATTGACGCACCCCGAATACGTCCGGGTGATGCAACTCCTTGGTGGCAGCGATGGGAACGTCGCCGCGCTCTTGTCGGCGCACCAGGCGATCGGGGTTCCCCAACCGATCAAGCTCTTCGGAACGGCAGAGCAGAAGAAGCGTTTCCTGCCGCGCTGTGCGAAGGGTGCCATTTCCGCATTCGCGCTCACCGAGCTCACGGCCGGCTCCGATCCGGCTAGGCTCGGCACGACCGCCGAGCTGTCAAAGGACGGCGAATACTACGTGCTCAATGGTCAGAAGCTCTGGTGCACCAATGTGACCCTCGCGGACCTCATCGTGGTCATGGCTCGCAACCCTGCCAACAAGCGAATCAACTGCCTGGTCGTCGAAATGGACTGGCCCGGCGTCAAGGTCGAGCATCGTAGTCGCTTCATGGGGCTGCGGGCCCTGGCAAACGGCGTCGTCAGCTTCGACAAGGTCAAGGTCCCCAAAGAGAACCTGATCGGGAACGACGGCGACGGGCTCAAGATTGCGCTCGTCACGCTGAACACCGGGCGGCTCAGTCTACCCGCCGGTACTTCGGGATCGGCAAAACGCTTTGTCGAGGTCGTGCGCAAATGGTCGAACGCTCGAGTTCAGTGGGGCGTCCCCATCGGGAAGCACGAGGCGATTGCGCACAAAAACGCATACATCCTGTCATCGGCCTTTGCCATGGAGTCGATTGCCTACGTGGTGGGCGAGCTCGCCGACCACGAGGACGCGGATATCCGCTTGGAAGCGGCGGCCGCCAAGGAATGGAATAGCGTCCGAAACTGGAAGCTCGCCGATGAGACCCTTCAGGTTCGCGGCGGCCGCGGCTTCGAGACCGAGCGTTCGCTCCTCGCGCGTGGCGAGCCAGGTATCGGGATCGAGCGCGCGATGCGGGACAACCGTGTCAATCTCATCTTCGAGGGCACGAGCGAAATCATGCACCTCTTCATCGCACGCGAGGCCGTAGACAAGCATCTGCAAGTGGCCGGCAAGCTCATCGATCCGAAGGCAAGCATCGGGCAACGTCTCGGATCCCTCCCGAAAATCCTCGCGTTCTACGCCTGGTGGTACCCCACGCGCTGGCTTCGCTGGAGCCTATGGCCAAGCTTTGCGCGCTACGGGAAGCTGGGGAAACACTTGCGCTACGCGTCGCGCGCATCGGCGCGGCTCGCGCGCAACACCTTCCACGGGATTGCGCGCTTCGGCCCGGGCCTCGAGCGTCGCCAGGGCTTCCTGTTTCGGATCGTCGACATTGGCATCGAGATCTTCGCGCTATCCGCTACCGTTCGCCACGCACACAAGCTCCAAGAGGACGGGGCCGAAGACGCAGCCCAGGCGGTAGACCTCGCCGACTTCTTCGCGCGACAGACTCGTCGAAACATCGATACGCTGTTCCGCCAACTTTGGCGAAATGACGACGCTCGGGCGACGCGAGTCGGCCTAGACCTACTTGCAGGCAAACACGCCTGGCTCGAACGCGGCATCGACCCGCTGCCATACAGCGTCGATGACCTTCGGCCAAAATCGATGGAGGAAATCTTGGAGGAACGGGAGCGGAGGAAGAACGACCCTTCCCCAGAGCAAGCCCCGACTCACGAGGAGTTGCGGATCGCTTGAGGTTTCTAGTTTCGTCCTTTTTCAGCGACGGGGCTACGGTCGAACTGGGTCACGACTTGGAGAGCGCGCGCTTGGTCATGCCGGCCGCGACTTGCCCCGACTGAAAGCACGGCAGCACGCCACCGCCAAAGACGCCGGCGCCAGCCAAGAACAAGTTGGGCAAGAAGGTGGCGCTCGGAAAGCGGAAGAACATCGACTGCTCAGGAGTCTGTGCAGGTCCGTACATCCCACCATCGATGGCGTTGACCCATCCCTCCATGGCCAGCGGCGTGGAGAAATCCGTTAGCTCGACATGTTCGACCACGCCGGGCAATCGCGCATCGAGCTGGGCCAGCATTTGATCCCTCAACCGATTCTTGAGAAGATGGTAGTCATCGCCGCGCTCCCCAGGCGGCACGTTGGCCCAGGCACCAAACAAGCCAAACGGCGCGCCGGTGAGCACCTCGAGCGAGGTCTTGCCCTTGGGCGCCATCTGGCCGGTTGGATCTTTGAGCGAGTTGGGCGAGATGAAGAGAAAGAATTCGTCGGGCATGCGTCCGTGTCGGTAGGGATCGTGCAGCGCGTCGATGTCGATGCTGGGGTAGTCCCAGATGTTGAAGGCGCCGAGCCCGATCTCACGCAGGTCGCGGTTCACGCCGAGGTTCAGGCCCAAGGTCGAGATCGACGACTCGAGGCCGCGTACGCGCCCTAGAAGCTTGTGCGGCACCTTCTCTTGCGCGAGCAGGCTGGCGAAGACGTGCCGCGGATCGATCGCCGCGACGACCGCGTCCGCGTCGATGCGCTCACCGTCGGCCAAGCGAACTCCGCAGACGCGCTCAGCTTCGACCTCGATCTGCTGAACCTCGGAGCTGGTGCGGAAGGTCGCACCTGCCTCGGTCGCGACGTGTTGGATGGCGTCGCGCAAATTGCCGCTGCCGCCCCGCGGGAAATACGCACCGTCCATGTAGTGTTCGAGGAGGGCCAGACCGACCATGGCCGATGCCCGAGACGGCGGCAGTCCGTAGTCGCCTGAGGTCGCAGCAAACACCGCCTTGAGACGCGGGTCGGTCACGGCATGGTCGAGGAACTCCCCGTAGGTCGCCTTCACATACCGGAACAGAGGCGCGGACTTGAGCCCCTCCCAGAGATCCGAGAGCCGAGGTTTGCCTGCCGGCGGTAAGTGCTCGAGGACGCGGTGAAGGCTGCGCACCTCGCCAACGGCTTCGAACACCTTGTCGATGCCCTCGATGTCGCCGGGAAACATCGCCACCAAGCGATCGCGATAGGCCTCCTGACCTCGGCAGGCGCGAACCTCGAAGTCCGGAAAGCGGTACAGGTCGTACCCGTCGGGGTCCATCTCTGCCATCAGCTCGGCGGCGCTGAGGCCGAGCGCTTCGAGCAGGCGATCCATCGCTTGACCCGGACCACACTGACCGAGGTAGTGAACGCCTGGATCAAAGACGTAGCCCTGAAGGGAAAACGAGTTGAGCAGGCCGCCGACATGGGGCGAGCGTTCGACTGCGATGACCTCGAACCCCTGCTTGGCAAGAAACGCGCTGGCGGTCAGGCCGCCGGCGCCAGTTCCGATGACCACGACGCGATGACTTCCCATGACTCCTCCTCGAATCGAACCAGACCACGACCCCAGATCGATGTCCATACGCAATTCTTTACCGACGAGGGAGCGCAGCGCGCTTCCGGAAGGCTCGTGACACCCATTCCGGCTCGATACCTGCTAGAAAGGCAGCGTGCTTCGACCTTTGATCATCGCGGGCCTCCTGCTGGCGTCTCTGAGTTGCAAAGGGTCTACAAGCCCGGGCGGCATCGACGACGACGCTTTCTCCCCAGCGCTCTTCGCCAATCCGCCCGTCGAGTTTGGCCCTGAGACTCGCTGGTGGTGGCCGGGCGCCTCGGTAGAGGACGCCACGCTCGTGGACCAGCTGACCCAGTTCGCGGAGCTTGGGTATAGCGCCATCGAGATTCAGCCTTTCATGTCCGCCATCACGAATGCCGACCTGCGGGAAGACGCTCGCATTCGAGGGGTCGGCGACGCGACTTTTCTCGAGCGACTCCGGACCGCCGCCTGCGCGGCGCAGGAGCTTGGCCTTCACTGGGACATCACGCTTGGAAGTGGATGGTCCACCGGTGGCGTGGGTATGGGCGACGATGGCGAGCGGCAACTGATCGCCGCAGAGCTCACGATCGACGGCCCGTCGAGCTATGGCGGCCCCTTGCCCGTTGCGCAGCCGCCGGCTTGGATCGGAATCACCAACAACGTGCTCCCGGCGATCGATGGTTTTGACGAAGAGCTCGTCTTGGTGGCTGTCCTTGGCGCCGCGCTCATCGACGAGCCGCCAGGCTTGCCGGCGACGCTGGGGGACATCGTCGACCTTTGGTCCCAAGTGGAGGATGGCACGCTGAGCTGGGACGTCCCCGCTGGAGCTCATCGGGTCTTTGCCATTTACGAAAACAGGACCTTGCACTTCCCCGCGGGTGGCGCCTACCCAGGCGAGCTCGAGGACGCGCGCGTGATCGACCACTTGGATCGCCGGGGTGTCGAAGCGTTCCTCGACTCGGAGTTTGCTGCCTGGATTGACGCAGTGGCTGACTGCCCGCCTCGCGCCGTTTTCGTCGACAGCTTCGAGCTCGTGGGCGAGCTGCCTTGGACGAGCAACTTCGCATCGCAGTTCGAGAGCTCGCTTGGGTACGAGATCGCGCCCCTCCTCCCCTTCCTATTCTTCGAAGGCGGCGAATCCGAATACGCGAACATCCTCAGCGGCCAGAGCGTGGCTCGCTACCGCGCCGATGACGAACGGGGCCTCCGTGCGCGGGAGGACTACGAGACCTTCCGAAGCAGACTGTTCGCGGAGGAGCTGATCGAGCCTTTGCGCACCTGGCTCCGAGATCGGGACATCGAGCTCCGCTTGCAGGCGCACGGCGGATACGGTGATGTCTTGGAAGCGTACGCGATGGCCGATGTGCCCGAATCGGAAGGACTCTACGGCGGAGGCTCGTACGACTTCCTCCGACTGGCAGCGTCCGCCGCCCATCTCGAAGGCAGGCGCTACACCAGCAGCGAAACTCTGGTGTCGCTCGGCGCACGGCAATTGACCGAAGACGAAGCGCGCATCGTCATCGGCCGAGCGTTCAGCGCAGGCATCAATCGACTGGTCCATCACGGGAACGCATACCCTTACGCGCACCAGGACGGGCAGCGTTGGTTCCCGTTCCATCCGCTCGAGGACAGCGCCTTCGCAACGGGGCCAATCGACCTGAGCTTCGACATCCACCCTGAAGCGCCCATCTGGACGTCACTTCCAACCTTGAATCGCATGGCGGCCAGGTTGAGCTACGCGCTGAGCCGGGGATCGGCGGGGGCCGAAGTTGCGTGGCTCTACTCGGACTGGAAAGCGGCGAACTTGGTGAGCTTCGGCGTGACGCCTGGCGCCTTGGAGTCAGATGCGAGCACGGCCCTGCGACGTGCCGGGTTCTCCTACGACAGGGTAAGCCGGTCGGCGCTCGCCTCGTCGACGAGCGCCGAGGGTGTCCTGCGAGTCGGACAAGGCTCCTATCGAACGCTCCTGGTCGACGGCGCTCACGCCGCCGCTCCCGAGCTGCTCGCCGGCATCGAACGCGCAGCGGACGCCGGAGTCCCTGTCGTCTGGATCGGAGAGCTCCCTGAACGCTCGGACGGCCTCGTCGACGCCCAAGCGAGAGACGCCGAGGTCGAAGCGCTAGTGGAAAGCCTGCGTTCACTGGTGATCATGGCTCCATCCGTGTCCGACGTCCCAGTGGCAATCGCAAACGCGGGCGTGACACCGTCCCTCAGCCCAGTCGACCCGGACGGTCTCCAGTTATCGGTCGAGCGCCGCCAAGTCAGCAACGGCGACGTCTACTTCCTTTTCAACGAAAGCTACGAGCGGCGCAGCGACATGCTTCGAATCAGGGGTGCATTCACCGGAGCGTTCCTCTTGGATCCCGAGACAGGTCAGTCGATGGCGGCGGAGTTGAATGGCGATGTCCTGACCGTGACCCTCGCTGGGGCCCGGGGCGCCGTGCTCTGGGTCAGCCGCCCCAAGTAGCCCTGCCCGTTAGCGGCTGCCGGTGCTAGAAGGAACCCACACAAGATGCCTGGCAAGATTCTGGTTTACGGTTCGTATGGATACACCGGCAATTTGATCGCGCGCTTCGCAAAGGAAGACGGCGTCGATGTGGTTCTCTCCGGACGGAACCCCGAGCGGCTTGCAGACCAAGCGGAGCGCTACGGGTTCGCTTGGGTGCCCGCCGATCTTTCCGACGGACAATCGATCCGAGACGCCCTTCGCGACGTGGACGTGGTGATCCATTGTGCGGGTCCATTTGCGCAGACTTATGAACCGATGGCCCGCGCCTGCATCGACACCGGCACGCACTACACCGACATTACCGGCGAGGCCGAGGTATATGAAGGCCTCTGGGCGATGGACGAAGCGGCCAAGCGTGCATCCATCATGTTGCTCCCGGGGACGGGGTTCGACGTCGTGCCCTCCGATTGTCTGGCTGCGCATCTGAAGTCGCGTTGCCCGGATGCCACGCACCTCGAGCTCGCGTTTCGCGGACGTGGCGGCGGGGTCTCGCATGGCACTGCCAAGACGATGGCTCAGAACGTTCACCGCGGCGGGACGATCCGTCGCGACGGCAAGTTGGAGCAGGTTCCGGCGGCGTGGAAAACCCGCATCGTCGATTTCGGCGACGGCAGGCCGGCACACTGCATGTCGATCCCCTGGGGCGACGTCGTCACGGCCTACAGGAGCACCGGCATCCCCAACATCATCGTCTACATGGGGTTCCCGCAAGGGCTAGCCCGTGTTCTGCGGCTTGCCCGGCCCCTTCTTCCCTTGCTGGGCACCCGCCCGGTGCAGAACCTGATCAAGAAGCGAATCGAAGCCGGGCCGGCCGGGCCAGACGACGCCGCGCGTGAGAACGCCGTCAACGAGCTCTGGGGCGAGGTGCGAACAGCGGACGGCCGCACCGCAGTCTCTCGATTGCGCACACCAGAGGGTTACACTCTCACGGCTCGGATGTCCTTGGCCATCGCGCAGAAGATCTGCAACGGCGAGCACAAACCAGGGTTCCAAACCCCGTCTACCGCGTACGGCAAGGATCTCATCCTGGAGCTTCCAGGGACCGAACGAACCGACGTCTGACGCACCCGCCAATCCGGGGACGCCGACGGCCAGATCCGGTCGGAACACGACGATGTCCTTCAGAGATCCAAGATCTCGCTTTTCGTCCGACCATCTTTGGGTGTGAGCGTGCGCGCGTTTTGGTAGAAATCGCCACTCATCTCCCACTCTTGCTCGGCGGCGGTGATCGCGGCTGAGACTTTGCTGCTCTTCTTGGCGACCCACTGCGTACACTCGCTGAGATTGCGCGAAATGCTCTTCGTTCCCGCAATCCAATGCGTCGCCTCATCGAAGCGGGGCGTCCCGCGCCGCACGGTTTCGACGTCCACACGTTCTTTCATTTTGGCCCGAGGACGTGTTTCGATGATGTAGGAGCGCCCGGCAGCGACGTTCGCGTCGACTCGTTCTGCCTGAATCAGTCGTTTGGCCGCGAGAATGTACAACTTGTGCTTGCCCGGCTTGATGACCATCCCCACGTGACTTCTGCCTTTGAGCACGCCGTAGCATCTACGCTTCTGGTCGATGATTCTGAACTTCACTGTACCCAGAAGGGCGCGGTTGCGCACGAGGACCACCACGGCCTTGCCCTTCGGCGCCACGTACGATTCGGAATCCGATTCCTCGCGTTTCTCAGCCGCAGTCGGCGTTCCTATGGCCAAGGCGAAGCAGAGCAGGCAGGCAGCCCAAGTGCGCAGCATCGAAACCCTCATCGAACAACCCTCCCGCGCCGTCTCGCGCGGAAGGACTATATCTCAGCTCGTCACTTTTTGACATTCGGCTTCTCGAGCGACCCTTCACGGTGGGTGAAGAATTACGTATGCGACAGCAGTCGCAGCCTACTGCCATCACGTGGTAGTTTCGACCGCCTGGAGGTGTGGAATGAAACTCCGACTTTCCCTTTTTGTTCTGCTCATGCTTGGGCTTCCATCGATTGCATTGGCCGAGGAACTGGCGCCAGGCACCAAGTACCAAGGTCCTGTCAGCCTCGAGATTCCGAGCCACGGCGTCTCCTTTCGGCTTCCCAAGGGTTGGATGGGGTTGCTCTCCGGAGACTACTTCCTGGTCGGAGCAGAGGGCTTTGACGGCTTCATCTCGATGGCTGCAGAAAAGCTGACGCCGAAGCAAGCGCTTGCGGAGTTTCGACAGACGCAAGATCTGGGAGAGGGGCTCAGCATGCGTCCCACAGGCAAGCCTACCGCCAAAGGAAACGTGGTTCAGGTCGACGTTGAAGTCACCAACGGTGCCCAATCAAACCCGGGGCAGCTTCGAGCAGTGATCGGAAAGTACGGCGTCGGCGTGGTGATGGGCACGGTCGGCGTTGGGCAAGCCTTCAAACGCATCCAAACCGTGGCGCGCGCAATCGAGAAGTCTTTGAGCTTCTCCAAACCCGCTGTGGGCTCTGCGTCGCCACAGCGGATTCACGGTTGTTGGACATACTTCAGCTCGAGTGGGGGATATGGCTCATCGTTTACCGAAGCAAAGCTACGCATCCACCCGGACGGTAGCTATTCGTACTACAGCGCTTCATCCGTAAGCGCCGCGGGTCAGTCCGTGATGAGCGAAGATCGCGAGGAGGGCAGATACGGGGTGCAAGGGAACAGCATCACGTTCCATCCGAGCGGCGCCAACGCGTACTCGAGCAATGTGAGCTTCGATGGGGGAATCATGTACGTCGGATCGCGCAAGTACATTCCGTGTGACTGATCAGCCTGGCGGCGCACCGCTTTGCGCTCGTCGAAACGCAATCGATACACGCCTAGGCTCAAGGGGACTGGCCAAATAGGTGTCTCGCACTTGGCATGCGGCTCGAGCACGCGGGCACGTCGCCGCCGATGTCATCTTGCAAGACGTAACGGCCGGCCACTGCCAAACCAGAGAGGGCAGCTCGATGACCAACGCTGAAGCCTCGGTTGGGAAGCCCGGTCCAGGCCATCTTGTGGCGCGAAAGCCTAAGCATCATGCTTCTGATACTAAGGAATCACGGCGATTCCACGCGGGCAGCCACCGACATCAATGGTCTTAGTAACGGTATTGGTGGCTACATCCACGACCGAGACGTCTCCACTAGTGCAGTTCGACACCAGCACTTTGTTGTGGGGCGGCCCTACGAACTGAACCTTCGTGGGGAACTCGCCCACGGGAACCTCCGCTTCCAAGGTATCGAAGACGTACTCGGTGACCGAAAGCGTGTTTTGACTTGCATGCGTCACATAGGTCCATCCGCCGACTCCCGGATTGACCGTCACATCGGTGCCCGCGCCGGCAGATTCGATTCGGTATGTGGTGTCGACGGCCTTGGTCGTCGACACGACGTCGTTGATATAGGGCTTTGCGCTGAGCGGCGCGTTACAGATGTTGTGCAAGACCCGCATGATGTAAGTTGCTCGCTGATAGGCGACGCCCGACGGGCATGCGGTGCCTGTCGTTCCCGCGGGAAGCGGGATGGTATGGGACACGTTATCAGTGGCAACATCAATCACTTTCACCTGACCCCTGAGGGCGACAAATGCTCCCGTGGAATTCCCGTGGTCGGTCACATCAACCGCGGCCGGGTCTTGTCCCACGACCACGGTTTTGATCACTTGCTGATTCGTCGTGTTGATGATCGTCACCGTGTCATCACCGGAACCCCAGGCGCCAGGATTCGCAATGTAGGCCTTGTTCCGAACGTCATTGACAGCGACATCATAAGGGTTGTCGCCGACATTGACGGTGGTGAGCACCTGGTTGGTCGTCGTGTCGATTACTGAGACGATGTCGAGTTGGTTGTGAGTCACGTACACGAGATTCGCTGTGGGATGCGCCGCCATGGCAAACGGCCCAGTGTTTACAGTAATCGTATCGATGACCTTCCCATCTACGATGTCGATAACTGAGACGGACCCGTCGCTCGAGTTTGCAACATAGGCGCGGTTCGTCGTGGGTCCTGTCACGTCCAAATCGCTCTCTCCGAGGATGGCGGACGCGGTATCTGTGGCCGTGATCGTTGTTCGGCCTACCGTGATACTCGTTGCCAACCCGTCGCTCCCGGGCGCATCACTTACCGTCGCCACGGTCGGGACCGAAGAGCTCCACTGCACCTGAGTGGTAAGGTCCACCTGGCCTCCATCGGTGTACGTGCCAGTCGCCGTGAATTGTTGCTTTGTCCCGAGCGTGATCGACGGGTCCACTGGAACGATGGAGATCGACCGGAGCTCGGCATCGGTGACGCGCAGAGTGGTCGATCCGACGGGCGCGCTGGATGCGCCTGGGATGCCCGCTGAGATGGTCGTGGTTCCTGAAAGGACGCTCGTGACCAGCCCATTGTTGCTTACGGTAGCGACACCCTCGTTGGAAGAAGACCATAGCGCGTAGGCAGTGATCTCTACGGGGCTACCGCCGTAGACAGCCGTTGCGGTGAACTGCTGAGTTTCCCCCAAAGCAATCGAGGGGTCGCTCGGCGTGACAACAATCGAATCGGGCGCGTTGAAACAATCGATGTCTTCGGTTGGAGCACAAGCGTCTGGGCAACAATTGTCAGAGAAGTCGTTGTTGCATGCGACGATGCTGCAGCAATCTTGATCGTTGGCTGCCGTGCAAGCGTCCGAGCAGCAGCCATCTGGCGTCGGATCGCAGGTAGCTACTGCGCAGCAATCCGCGTCGTTGGCCGACGTGCACATGTTCCCGCAGCACCCATCGGCAGCCTGGCTGCAAGGGGTGTCACAGCAGTCCACGTCATTCGCGGGGGTGCACGTCGCCGGACAGCAGCCGTCGGAACTGTTGCTGCACGCAGCTTCGTCACAGCAGTCGACGTCGTCGGCTTCCGCACAAGTACTTGAGCAACAAGCGTCGGACACGGTGCTGCAGGTAGCGGCTTCGCAGCAATCGAAGTCATTGCCTGGCATACACGCCGCAGGGCAACAGCGGTCGCCGATCGGATCGCACAAGGCGTTGAAACAGTCGATCCCTCCGCTACCAGCACCGCCGCCACTGCCCGTGGCACCTCCACTACCGCCGGACCCTACAGCAGGAGTCACATCCGCACACCCCCCAGCCGCCACAAATACAACGGCCACCAGCCCCAGCACCAAGCGCAATTTCAGAGTCAGACGCATTAGTCACCTCCCGACGATGCTGTAACATCAGAAGCGGAAGCACATCGCGTGCCAGCTATTTGATCGCGATTTTGTCGTTGAACACCGAATCGGTCTCCGAAAGTTCTGCACCGCAGGCTGGGGGACGCGCAATCTATTCGCCTAGCCTTGATTTCGAGATTCGCGGCAAAGAACCCCGCATGGGCTCAGGTGTCCCCGCGCCGTCCGTTAGGCTCGCGATGGCGCCTGCCAACGATGGTGAACGACTGAGCTCGTCACCGTGCTATTCGATTCTCAGCGGGTCGTGAAGAAGTCGCTCCGTTGCGAATTGGCCCGAATCCGCTCGCGCCGCCCAAACTGCCAACTCCCTATGGGCATTCCCCGGAGAAGCTCACCCTTACACCAGCCGTCGCTGCGACGCATGAGTTGCTGTAGGTTCCGCCGTCGCAGCCGCACACGGGGGCTAGGACCAGAGGGCAGACCGTCGGCCGAATCTCGCAATTCCCCGGGCCAGCGCAGATCTCGGCTGCACAGTACTCAGTCGCAAGGCAGTCGTCGTTGGTGTCACAGCAATCGACCGCGTCCGGGGCACAGGGGCAAGGTCCCGCTGACTCGATCCGTACCCCCAACGACTCCGCGAGACACTCGCTGTCGTAGTTCACACCGTCGCAACCACAGACCGGATCAAACACCGCCGGGCAGTCCGTAGGCTTGGCTTCACAGGTGCCGGCGCCTTCGCAGCTCTCGCCGTCACAGTAGTCGCTTTCGTTGCAATCTTCGTTGGTGTCGCAGACGCATTCCCCGACGTTGGCAATGCGAGCGCCGGCTCTGCTCGCCTCGCATGCGTTGTCGTAGGTCACACCGTCACAGCCGCAAACGAAGCTCACGTTCGGGGAGCAGTCGGCCGGCCGCGCCAGGCAGGTGCCAGGTCCACCGCAGGTCTCAGCCACACAATAGTCGGTCGGTTCGCAATCGAAGTTGTTGGCGCAGCCGATGGGTGCAGACGGCTGAACGTCCGCACAAGCACTGGCCAAGAGCGCAAGCAGCAGGGTCACTGGGAGTTGGAGTCGGGACGAGCTACTCATCGCGGCAGGTTACTCGAACCGCTCCAATTTCCGAACTAAAACGCGAGTATTCACGGGCGCCCAACCGAGAGGTGACCAATTTCGAGGAGCCTATGGTCGGGACGGTCGTGAACAGGTAATCTCGTGGTCGCCTGATGCCGATGGTGGACGAAACATATCCGTGGCCGCGGATGCGCGCGGTGGTCGCGGCTCTCGTCAGCGGCCTTCAGAACGCCCGCCTGATCGAGGAAACCCTCGACGCCCTGTGTGTGGTGCTGGGCGCAACCTCGGCTTGGAGCACGTTCGAGTCCAAAGGAAGCGGGTCGATCCATCATGCTCGGACGAGCAGCTTCCACGCCGTCCCCCCCGCCATTCTTGCAGCGCACGTCACCACTGTCCTAAGCGAGGTGGAGGACCGACGCCGAACGATCGCCGGCCCTGTCCCCTATGCCGACACCGGATCCTTCGCGGCGATTCCGCTCTGGGCACCCCCAACGACCCCGCGAGGGAATCGGCGACTCGTCGCCGCGATCTACTTGGATTTTCCGGATGATCAGGGAACCCGCAGCGCGGTGCTGGAGTTTCTCGAGTACGTCGCCACCTTGCTTGGCGCCATGACGGCCCA
This sequence comes from uncultured delta proteobacterium, assembly GCA_963699755.1. Lineage (GTDB taxonomy): Bacteria > Myxococcota_A > Polyangia > Polyangiales > Houyiibacteriaceae > SG8-38. The sequence continues at coordinate 150,436 of CAVOVB010000003.1, read as the reverse complement.
ACAAGCACTGGTCGAAAAGGCCCAAGAGCATCTGCGGGAACAGCAAGCGCGGCAGGATCCTTCGACGTATCTGGATCTCGATGAGCTCCTCGCACCGAGGAGCATGCGGGCGCTTCGAGATGAAGTGCGCGCCGCGATTCGAAGCAATGCATCGATCATGATTCTCGGCGAATCGGGAACAGGCAAGACGCAGCTCGCGACTGCGATCGCGCGCGCGAGCAATCGTGCGCCGATCGTCCGGGCGACGCTGGGATTCAGCGACGACCTGAACACGATCGCCTCGGAACTATTCGGTCACGAGCGAGGCGCGTTCTCCGGTGCCGTTTCGAAGCGAAAAGGCCTGGTCGAGTACGCCGACAAGGGCACGCTCATCCTCGACGAAGTTCTCAATTTGTCGCCTCATGCCCAACAGCTGCTTCTCGACTTCACGCAGTTCGGCACGTACCGGCCACTTGGCTACCAGGGCCTCGATCCGAAGAAGGCGGAGCTTCGTCTCATCTCGGTCACGAATGGAGACATCGGCAGGGCGATTGCGGACACCCGATTCCGGCAGGATTTGTACTTCCGACTGGCGACCGTGCCGCTGACTCTTCCGCCATTGCGGGAACGCCGAGCTGACATCCCCGACATCGCGATTCGCTACCTGACGAGGACAGATCCGCGTAGGGATTGGGCTTTGGACGGAGACGCTCTCGCCCTGCTCAAAGCGCCTCACCTCGAGTGGGCCGGAAATATTCGTGAGCTGGAAGCGGTGCTCGAGCGTGCGAAGAACAGGGCCGGTGCGGCGAATGAGGAAGCTGAGCTCATCGAAGCGCGTCACCTCGACCTTCCTCCACGGAAGGCCTCGCGTGCGGTCCTTCCGAGCGCTCCCGCAACACAGAGCGCCGAGCCGAGCGGCACTCCCCCTGCGTACGCGGTCCGGGAGCGCTGGGAACAACTGGCAGAACGGCGCACCGATCTCGATGCGATCGAACGTGAGATCATCCGGGACGCCCTCCTGAAATGCGAAGGCGTGGTGGCCCAGACGGCCAGGGAGCTTAGTATCTCACGGACTAGCCTGATCAGCCGGATGGCCACGTTGGACATCAAACCGCACGAAGGAAGCGAGAAGCGGGCGCGATGAGCGAACGTTTCTTGCGAAGGCTCGGGACCGATCGACGAAGCGTGGACGAGACGCAGTCGATCGCGGAGCATCTACAGATCTTGCTCAACACGCGCGAAGGCCTCTCCGTGACGCACCCGGACTACGGGTTGCCTGACCTGACCGACATCGTGCACATGCTTCCGGACGGCTTGCATGCACTTCAGAACGCGATTCGCGACGTCATCCTCAAGTACGAGCCGAGGCTCTCCAAAGTGAAGGTGCGATTCTTCCCTTCCGATGACCCGTTCGTTCTCTACTTCGATGTGTCGGCGCGTCTCACCGATGCCGACAAGACCCCGTTCCACGTGCGGACCGCGTTACAGCCGGGGAACCGCTTCAAGGTGAGCCGCTGAGATGTTCAGCAAGTACTACCAGAGCGAATTGACCTATCTCCGCGAGCTCGGCCGAGAGTTCGCTCGCGCCAATCCCACGTTGACGAGGGCGCTTGCCGATCGAGAGGGAGACCCGGAAGTCGAGCGGCTTCTCGAAGGTTTCGCATTTCTGACCGCCCGAATCCGGGAGCGGGCCGATGACGCCCTACCTGAGGTCATCGACTCGCTCGGACAGCTCACCGTCCCTCAGCTCTTTCGGCAGGTGCCCGCCTGCTCCACCGTCCAGTTCTCGGCGAATGCAGCGGCGATCCGTGGGCACTACCAGGTCGCGTCGGGAACGGAGCTGGCCAGTCGCGCCGTCCAGGGGACACAGTGCACGTTTCGTACGATCGCGCCGGTCGACCTTCTCCCCATGCGCCTCGAAGGCGCCACGATGGACCCCTCGACCGAGAGCCGGCCGAAAATTCGGTTGCGCTTCCGGGCGGAGAGCGAGCCCAAATGGCCTGAACACGGACGCCTTCGGCTATTTTTGGATGGCCCGCTTGGGCTTGCGTCGACCGTCTTCTTCTGGCTGGCCGAATACCTGACCGCGGCCGAGCTCGAGACGCGAGGTCACGCGTATCCTCTTGCGAACAAGGTCGAGCTACCCGGCGTGGGCGCAGGCTTTCGGCTTCTTCCTTGGCCCGACACGGTGCCCGAAGGCCTCTGCCTTCTACAGGAGTACTTCACCATGCCGGCGAAGCTTCTCTTCGTCGACGTTCCCGGCTTCCTGAAGTTGCCGGAGGGAGTACTTGGGGAAAACTTCGATCTGGTCTTCCACTTCCGCGATCCGCCAAAGTTGCCCGAGCGCCTGACCTCAGACCTGTTCCAGCCTCATTGCACCCCCGTGGTCAATCTCTTCGAAGCCGATGGCGCGCCGATCAAGCAGAGCTCGAGAGAGCACGAGTACCTGCTCAGAGCATTGAACCGAGACCCACATCATACGGAGATCTACAGCGTCAACTCGGTCACCGGGATCGACCAGCGTGGTTCGAGGCGAATCACGTACGACCCCTTTTTCGCCTTCTCTCATTTGAATAGGCCCCGTAACGCGCAGCGGTACTATAGCGTGAGACGAGACCGTTCTCCGATCGACAACGCGATAGATGCCTATCTCTCAGTCCTCACGCCGTCCGATGTCCCGCCGGATCTCGAAGAACGTGTGCTCTCGAGCGAGCTCAGCTGCACCAACCGGCAGTTGCCTTCGGAGCTGCGGCCGGGCGACATCTGTCAGCCAACATCCGGCTCGCCCACGGTCGCCAGCTTCCGAAACATCACGCGTGTCACCAGGCCGACTCGCCCTCCCATCGGCGCCGAAAAGCACTGGCGATTGGTGTCTCACCTGGCGCTCAACACCAGGAGCCTCGCCCACGCCAATGTCCTAAGCTCGCTGCTTACCCTCTACAACGTCCACGAGGAAACCGACCAGCAGCTCTACGAGGCAAATCGACTCAGGATTGCGGCAATTCGGAGCGTGCGCGCAACCCGCGAGCGCCGGGTGTTCGAAAGGGTTCCAATGGTCGGGCTCCACACCGAGGTGGAGCTGGATGAAACTGGCTTCGCTGAAATCGGTGACGCCTATCTTTTCGGATGCGCTCTCCAACGCCTGTTGACGTCGGAGAGCCCGATCAATTGCTTTCAAAGACTCACCATCAACCTTTACCCCTCCAACAAGAGCATCGGATGGAAGCCAGAGACAGGAACCCAGCCACTGCTTTGACCTGGGAGGAGTACCGCGCTGCTGCGCCGCGCTCGTTCTTCGGGTTGGTGTCTTTTCTCGAGCGTGTGACGGTGGGCGCCAGCGCGCTCGGCGGCGAGGGGCCTCCGAATCGAGAAGGCATTCGCTTCCGGCACGACCCCGATTTGGGATTCCACTCGGCCGATGTTCGAAGCGTGGAGATCGCGGAAGACCCTCGCCGCTTCGAAGTGCTGACGACGTTCTTGGGCCTATCGGGGACAGCATCGCCGCTCCCGCCGTACATCGCCGAGGGCGTGTTGGTCGACACGTTCGAGCAGGGTACCCAACGCGACTTCCTCGATCTGTTCCATCACCGCGCGGTCTCGCTCCTGTACCGGTCCGTCAATCGACTCAATCCCGCGCGGGAACATCGTTCCGACGCATCCGATCCCTGGCTTCTCCGCCTTCTCGGCTTGGCCGGTGTCCACCCGGATCCAGACCTAGCGCTTCAAGCACGGCACCTGATGGTTCTCATCCCGATCCTGGCGAAACGTGCCCGGGGTGCTGCGGCGTTGCGGGTGGCTGTGTTGGCGGTTCTCCGCGACGAGCTCCCTGACCTCGAGGTACGAATTCGCGAGCTCGCCGGCCAGTGGCTGATGGTCGACGAGGACCAATATACCCGGCTGGGGACGCGAAATCATGCACTCGGAGAGCTCACGGTCTTGGGTCGTCGCGTATACGACCGGCGCGGGAGGTTTGCGATTCGCCTCGGCATCCTGACGCGTGAGCAAGCCGACCTATTTGCCGAGGGTCAGCTTCTATTGGATCGATTGCGAGCAGCCGTTAGCCTCGTTCTCCGTGATCCGCTCGAGTACGACGTCGAGCTGGAGCTGCATGAGAGCGCAGCACAAACGATGAGAATTGGCTTCTCGCGACTGGGCGCGGCGCACCTCGCCGGCTTTCACGGGAACGAGGTCCTGATCATGCGGGACGTAGGAAGAATCTCGGGGATCAATCGATCCCTCGTATGAACAACATTGGAGGCCCCTGTGCGAACAGATCCAGCCAGACTCGTTCAAATCATGACCCCGACCGCCCAGCGCATGCTCAACGCTGCCGTGGGGCGCGCGGCATCTTCCCAACATGCCGAAGCGACTGTCGAGCACATGCTGGAACAGATGCTGTCCGATCCCGACGGAGAAGCGTCGGGTATCTTGCACCAGTATGCGCAAAATCGGGAGTCGCTTCTCCGACGTCTCCGCGATGCTCTCGGACGAGCGCCGACGGGCTCGACCGCCCGTCCCGTATTTTCGCCGATTCTCTTTCGCTGGCTGGAAGACACCTGGATCACGGCAAGTGTCGAGCACGGCGAGACTTCGATTCGCACCGGAATGCTGCTCTATCAATTGATCCGCGAACCCGACCGCTATCTCGCCACCAAGGTTCCCGAGCTCCGAGCGATTTCGGCAGAGGCCCTCGGCAAAGAAATCGTCGAGCTCCTTTCCCTCTCGAAGGAAGCGCCTGAAGCCGAGCCGATCGGCAAGACGCCCGCGGGGACAAAGCGAGCTGCGGTAGGTGGAGGGGGCGCGATCGACCGATTCTGCGAGAACTTCACCGAGAAGGCGCGGGCGGGCAAGATCGACCCGATTTTTGGGAGGCACCGAGAGATCCGCCAAGCCATCGACATCCTGTGCAGGCGCCGGAAAAACAATCCGATCATCGTCGGCGAGCCTGGCGTCGGAAAGACCGCATTGGTGGAGGGCCTGGCGCTGCAAATCGTAAGCGGCAATGTGCCCGAGAATCTCAGAAATGCAGAGCTCTACGGGCTCGACCTTGGGCTTCTTCAAGCCGGCGCGAGCGTCCGGGGTGAGTTCGAGAACCGCCTCAAGGGCGTCCTGGAGGAGATCAAAGGATCCGAAAAACCGACGATTCTCTTCATCGACGAGGCGCATACGCTCATCGGCGCAGGAGGCGCGGCAGGAGGGTCAGACGCGGCCAACCTCCTCAAGCCAGCGCTCGCACGAGGAGAGCTTCGCACGGTCGCGGCAACCACCTGGTCCGAGTACAAGAAGTACTTCGAAAAGGACGCGGCTCTCGAACGCCGTTTCCAACCGGTGAAGGTCGACGAGCCGTCGACGGACGACACGTCGGTGATGCTACGTGGGCTCAAGAGCATCTACGAAAAAGCCCATGGTGTTCGTATCCTCGACGAAGCCGTGACCGCTGCTGCGGAGCTCTCGCATCGGTACATCTCCGGCCGGCAGCTTCCCGACAAGGCTGTCGATCTGATCGATACGACTTCGGCGCGAGTCCGTGTCGAATACGAGGCAAGGCCCGAAGGCTTGGTCGAGCTCGACGAAGAAGTGGCCGCGCTCGAGCGTGAGCTCGCCGCGGTGAATCGGGATCAAAGCCAGGGATACGCAGACCTCGAAGCTCGAATCACTTCGACAGAGGAGAAGCTCAACGCCACCCGTGGCGAGCGCGATGCCCTGGCGGAACGCTGGAAGAAGGAACGCGAAGAGGTGACCGCGCTTCTTCAACGCCGAAAGGAGCTCGAAGAGGGCAACACCGATGCGGCAACATCGGAGGCAGCCCCCGACACGACCGACACGGGCCGCACCGAGGATGAGGCGCTGATCAGCGTCGACGTGACGGCAGAGGCGGTGGCGCGAACGGTCTCCTCGTGGACGGGTGTCCCTCTCGGCAAGATGCAACGCGGCAATCTTCCGGTTGTCGTCGAGCTCGAAGACCGCCTTCGTGAGCGGGTGAAGGGGCAAGATCACGGCCTCGCTGCCGTCGCTGAAGCGGTGCGTTCATCGTATGCCGGCATCGGCGATCCGAACAGCCCGATTGGTGTCATGCTGTTCGTCGGGCCCAGCGGTGTCGGCAAGACGGAGACCGCGCTCGCATTGACCGACTTCCTTTACGGCCACGAGCGCTTTGTCACGACGATCAACATGACCGAGTTCACCGAGAAGCACACGGTTTCTCGGCTCATCGGATCACCACCGGGATACGTGGGCTACGGCGAAGGCGGCCTGCTCACCGAAGCCGTCCGGCAGCGTCCCTATTCGGTCGTGCTCCTGGACGAATGCGAAAAGGCGGACCCGCAAGTGATGAATCTGTTCTATCAGATTTTCGACAAGGGTTTTTGCAACGATGGCGAAGGCCGTCAGATCAACTTCCGCAACACCTTGATCATCATGACGAGCAACCTCGCCACCGATAGCATCATGCAGATCTACGATACGGACGAGGAAGTGAATCCGGAGGACGTCGTCTCGGCCATTCGGCCAGAGCTCAACCTCCACTTCAAGCCGGCGCTGGTCGGTCGCATGACGGTGGTCGCATTCCGGCCTCTCGATCCAGACACGCTACGATCGATCACGACGCTGAAGCTGAACAAGCTCGGGGACCGAATCGAGCAGGGCCATGGCGTGCGCCCGACGGTGTCCGACGAAGTCATCGACGAGATCGCCAAGCGCTGCACGGAGGTCGAAACCGGCGCCCGCAACGTTGATCACATCATGCGGGGGAGCCTGACTCCGCTGCTGGCCAAGGAGCTGCTCTCGGTCATGTCCAAGGGGGGCAAGGTCGGAGGCGTCGACATCTCTCTGGGCGACGACGGCTCGTTTCGCGTAAACGTCGACTCGGTGTAAGCTCCCGACCGACCATGGCCCTACTCGTTCGCTTTCGTGAAAGCCCAGAAGGGCTGGAGGAGACCCACCTGTTCCCGACGGCGCCCGTCCGGCTTGGCCGGAACGCGTTGAACGATCTTGCGCTCGACTACGGCTTCGTCTCCCAATGGCATGGGGTAATCAAGTTCGACCGGAGTGAGATCATCTACGTCGACCTCGGCTCGACGAACGGCACGAATTTGGACGGCAAGCGTGTTCCGCAACGGACACCGGTTCGAGTGCAAGGCCCTCAGTCCAAGCTCTCGATCGGTCCGCTCGAGATCCGGCTCCAATGGACTGATGGCGCCGAAGCCGGGATGGCCGTGAAACCGAAGATCAAGACCCAGTTTGTGACGAGCCTGCCGCAAGTCGGGCTGGGTGGCGCACCCGGGACTTCCCCCTTCGCGGGAGGCATACCGCCCGCCTCCTTGCATAGCCCGGCGATGCCGGCACCAAGCCCATCGGGCCGTCCGCAGGCTCCGCCTGCGCCGGTCGTCCCGGCAACGCCCCCGTCGGACCCAACCGAGCAGAGTGCCACTCTGGACGAACCGCTGATGGCGGTGCAGGCAGCAAAAACGATCTACGACACCTACCGTCAGAGCTGGACGCAGTGCCTGGGTGTGCTCCGCCAGAAAATCGAATCTTCGCCGCCTGCCATGCGCGAGATGACCGCGTTTTTCATGGTAAGCGAGTTCCCTCAGCTGACCCGTGAACCCGAGTTCGGAAAGATGCTGAGCGAAATGGGCGTGGACCGAATGATGGCTGGTTGCTTCGACATCGAAGAGTGGCTGCAGCGCCTCACTCACAACCCGCAGATTTCTTCCCCACAGCGGACGAGTCCCGCGATCGCGATGGAGCACATCGGCGCGATCCTAGAGGTCTTTGCAGGCTCGTTTCTCGAGCTCCGAAAGGGCTACGATCAGTTCGGAAAAGAGATGGGCTTGCACCTCAGCTACGACGACTCCGCATTGGATCGCGCCCAAGCGCTCGATGAGGTGATTGCACACCTAATGGAGCCCGACGCCGACCGTAGTGAAAGGCTCAACGACCTGCGGCGCGCGTTTGCGGGCTTCGCACTGCATCAAGTCGCTCTACTGGGTGCCTCGGTAGAAGGGGCGCGGGAGCTCCTGGAGGGTTTCTCGCCCAGCTCTATCGCTGCCGCGGGCGCAAACACCTCTTCCTCGACTTCCAGCGCGATTGCTGTGCGAGGCCAGGAAATGCTTTCACTGTTGATGAGGGTCTGGCCCATCGCGCCCATCATGGCTTGGTCACGGTACAAGCGGACGTACGAATCCACCACCGAAGAAGATCGATTCACCCGAAAGCTCTTTGGGCGAAAGTTCATTCGCGCTTACCTAGCGCTGATGGGGAGCCAGGATACGAAGTGAAAGTCAGCACCGAAATCGTTCTCTTCGCTTGCGGGCTCCTGGCGATCGCTGGTTGCTCCTCGAACACCCTCGGCTCACGGCCGGCAGTTTGCAGCCAGAGTCCTTCGAGGACGTACGCAAGCGTCGACCAAGTTCCGTTAGGCGAGTGGATCGACCTCCTCTTCCATGCGGAGCAGCGCGGTCAGGACTGCACCGGCCGATCGTTCGAACCCACCGAGCTTCCGCTGCGCTGCGCGAAGGCTGCCCGGCCGGGCACGGCGCGGGACATTCCGATTCGCCCCGACGAGCTCAGCGTCGACCCCTTGCCTGACGGCTTCGGGCTTCTGTCCATCCCCGTCGAGGAGTTCAGCAACGGGGACCGCACGCTCTTGGTGGCGCTCGTCCATACTTCGAAACGGGCCAATTCCGTGCTTGGAATTGGAACGGTACGTCTTCCACCAGAGCAAACGCAAGTGGAGCTTCAGACCGTTCGCGGGGAGGATCTCCTCTTCGCTCAGGGTGCAGAATGCGGGCCGGGTGTAGAGTCGGGCAAGTGCGACCGCAGTCTCAAGCTACTGCTCCTACACGATGGCCGCTTCGTACCGCTCGAGATGCGCGACGCGAACAATCAATGCGACGGAGAGGCGGAGATCAGCCTGGCTCGCGCCCAACAGGTCCGCCTGAAGTCCGGGTGGATCAGGCGCTTCGAGCTCGTCTCGACCTACGAAATCACCGATGAGGGCCTGCTGGTCAATGAGCAGCTCGCGGCGAATGACCTTCCCCCCGATGGTAACGAGGACAACCCGCGCCTCTTCCGCAAGTCCGACGCCAGGCGCGAGCTTGAGTTCACGGGCGCGTACTTCGTCTATACAAAGGATTCGCTGTGGGCAGGTATGCGCGAGGTGCGCGGCGACCTTCAAACCGAAAAGAGCCAGAGCGACGCCGACTAGAATCAGGGCTCGGGCCTGTCCTTCGCGCTCAGTTCGCTTTCGAGCTCACGGCTTCTGACCTTCTCCGCTTCGAGCTCTTCGCTGAGGACCTGGGCGTCCGCCGCCTCGAGTGTTTCATCGATCAGCCGGAGACGGGACTGACGCACAAAATAGGTGACTAGCAGCAAGATAGCGGCGACGGCGACCACCGAGATGGGTACGAAGAGCCGACGGCGGGCCTTTCTCTCCGCAACTTCCGGCCTCGCCCGCTCGAGTGCCCCCGCAAGCTTGGCGGCGCTCGGTCGAGCCTCGGGCGCCATCGAAAGAGCCCGCTGAAGTAAGCTTGCGAACGGTGCTACCCCCGCGGAATCACCGACTTGAATCGGCGATTCTGCACGACGAGCGAGGAACGCAGGCCATGGATCGTCCGCAGGAGCACGAGGCCCGTGACCAAGCGCCTGTAGGAGCATCAGAGCCAGGGCGAAGACATCCTCACTCGGCGTGGGTGCGCCGCATGGGTCACCCCGAGAAAGCCGCTTGGCGACCTCGGGCGACAGAGATCGGGGTTCTTCGGCGACCGACACCTCGCCGAGCAGCCAGGTATCGAATCCGGTCAGTATGGGAAGTGTTTCATATGCTCCCTTCGTTCCGACGCGAAGAATCAATGCGTTGCGGCTCGTGATCTCCCGATGCACGACGCCGTGCTCGTGCAAGGCCGCAAGAGCCCTGGCCAGGGGCGCGAAAATGTCGATCGCTTCGCTTGGCGTCAGCACGCCCTGAAGCGTCAGCTGCTCGAGGGTGTGGCCCTCGTACCAAGGCGTCGCATACCAGAGATGGTCGGCATGCCAGCCGTAGTCGAGTATCCGACCGATCGATGTGTGGACGACCGACTCGAGCAGCCGCAACTTTCGCAGCATGCCGTTGCGTGCGGCGGTCGTCGAAGCGGTTCGGTGCAGAAGGTGGAGGACGACGGATTCCCCTGGAACGCTCGCGTCGTTCGCGAGGTAGACGGACGCCGAGGCGCTGGTCTGCGCGGAAGACGAAACCGCGAACCGGCCGCCGATGAGAGCGCCCTCTATCAAGCGTACCGGCCTTGCATGAAAGCGTAGCGCATCGGCGGGGTCGGCTTCCGTTCGGGGCCTAAACGCGTCCTGGACCATGGTTTCGACCGCTGGCTCGGGGTCGAGGGTCCTTCCGAGAGTCCCGACGATGCGGGTCCCTTCGGCGAGGTACTGTGCCGCGACCGCGGAGCTCTCGCCCATGACGTAGGCGATGTCGTCGACGCCCAGACCGCGGGCATGGTGCAGCTCGAGCGCCTCTGCAAGCTCTCCCCGGAGCTCGGCGCGGAGCCGGTCGAGCAGCTCACCGTAGCGCGGCGGCCGGCCCTCGGGGGTCGGCACCCATGGAATCCTCTCGAAGCCGGTCGGCTCCGAACCCTCGCCCTGCCCCATTGCGGCACGCCGGGCCTCCGCATAGGCAAACGCAGGCAAGCTTGGCGCCTTGTGTAGCTCGGTTGACGAACCTCGCGCCAGCGCCTCTCGAAACTTGCCATAGACGTCGGACAATGGCTCCGGCCCTCCAAGCCGGCAGACCAGGTACATCTTGATCCCGGCTTCATGCTGGCGAAGCAACTGATCGATGACGCGGCTTACATCGTATTGATTCACGCGATAGTCTCTACCGGGCGGCCTGTACCCGACTGCCTCCGAGGAGTGTACTTCACGGTGATACGAAAAGCCCAGACGCGGTTCACTCGACAGCGGCGGCGATCTGCTCTCGCTCGTCGCTTGATCGTCGCCGTGCTGACCCTGGTGGTCATCGGAGGATCGGCGGCCATCAGCGAGGCACTCGCGATCGATCTGGTGCGCATCAACGAGCTCTCAGTCCCGCTCTCCCATGTCGAAGACTGGGCCGATATCTATCGTGCTCGTTGGCAATCCACCGAGGTCACGCTCCTGGTCGACGGACGTCCATACCGCAAGACGCGAGCCGAACTTGGCGCCAGGTTCTCGCTCGACGAGCTCCTCGCCGCCGTCGTGCGAGCGAGCAATCGAAACTCGGGCGACGGGTTGCAGGCCGTGTACTGGTCAGCCGAGGTGGATCACGCCCAACTCCTCGCAACGACCTTTGCGCTTCGCGAAAGCATCACGCCGGAGGACGGCGACGGCAATCCGCCTGCGAACCGGAGAACCCTCGACCTCCATGGTGCGCTCAAAGTCCTGAAACAATCGGTTCCAACCGGGCAAGTCGTCGTCACGCTGCCCACACGCAAGCCCGTTCTCAGAGGGCTCGTTGCGGGCGCTCGCCCGGGGACATTCTCGCAACGGCTCGGACATCACACGTCGAGCTATCGGAAGGTGGGTCGCTCGTGGAGCAGAGGCTATAACATCGAGCAGGCCGCCAAGGCTCTCGATGGCGTGGTAATCGAACCTCACGGAGAGCTGTCGTTCAACGAGATCGTAGGCGACCGCAGCTTTCAGCACGGCTTCATGCCTGCCAACGAAATCGCCCGTGGCCGTGTCGTAGACGGGATCGGCGGCGGCGTTTGCCAGGTTGCCACCGCACTTCATGCCGCGGCTCTTCATGCTGGCTTCGAGATTCTCGAGCACTACGTCCACTCCAAGCGACCCAGATACGCAGGGCGCGGGCTCGACACCGCAGTCGCATGGGGGCTAAAGGACCTGCGCATTCGAAACCCGTATGGAGACTACGTGCGAATTCGAGGCGACGCGCATTCCGGAACACTGAGCGTCGGCCTCTGGTCAGGCCACGCGCCACCAAAAGTCGAGATTGAAACGAAAACACTGGACGGCGCGCTCGAGGACCGTCACAAGTCGCTCCTCATCGAGCGGACCCGCACCGTGTACTGGCCCGATGGGCCAAAGGCCGATACGGCGGTGCTGCGATACCCGGCAGAGCCGAAAAAATGAAGTCGAGCTACTCCTTGTCGAGCTTGCCAACGAGCGAAAGCGTGAAGTCGGCGCCCATGTACTTGAAGAAGGGCCTCACCTCGAGCTTGCAACGGTACCAGCCAGGCTGACCATCGACGTTCTCGACGGCGACTCGCGCTTCTCGTAGCGGCTTCCTAGCGCGGACGGCCGGAGCCGGGTTGTCCATCTCGGTGACATACTGCGAGATCCACTTGTTGAGCTCTCGCTCGAGGTCGGCACGCTCTTTCCAGCTCCCGATGTGCTCGGTCTGGAGCACCTTGAGGTAGTGAGCCAGCCGCGAAACGATGAAAACGTAGGGAAGCATCGTTCCGAGCCGGTAGTTGGTTTCCGCCGTCTTGCCCTCGGGCGTGTCCGGGAAACGCTTCGGCTTCTGGGCTGAGTTGGCCGAGAAGAACGCCGCGTTGTCGGTGTCCTTGCGGTAGGTGAGGCCGATGAACCCTTGCTCGGACATCTCGAACTCGCGGCGCAAGGTGAGCTGAACCTCGGTGGGGATCTTTGTTTGCAGCTCACCCATCGCCTCATATTGATGGAGCGGCAGATTCTCGACCGCGCCTCCCGCGTTGGGACCAATGATATTGGGACACCAGCGGAAGTTCGCGAAGGAATTCGCGACGCGAGTGGCTAACGCTGTCGCGGAGCCTCCCCAAAGATAAGAGTCGTGATTTCCGACCACGTCCTCCTCGAAGTTGAACTCCTTGACGGGAATGTTTTCCTGACCGTAGGTGCGTCGAAGCAAGAATCGAGGCCCCACGAGACCCACGTATCGAGCGTCTTCGCTCTCGCGGAACGAATTCCAAGCCGCATATTTGGGGCTCTCGAAGATCGCTTGGAGATCGCGGAGCTTGGGCACTTCCAGCCAGCTGTCGCAACCAAAGAACTTTGGCGACGCGTTGGTTACAAACGGCGCGTGTGCCATGGCCGATACCGCGGCACAATTGCGCAAGAGCTCGATGTCACCCTGGCTCTGATCGAACTCGTAGTTTGCGACGATCAATCCGACAGGAGAGCCGCCGAAGACGCCGTATTCGCGAGCATAAACTTTCTGGTACAGACCCGACTTCGGGATCTCCGGCGTATCTTCGAAATCAGCCGTGAGGTCATCTTTGGAGACGTTGAGGAACTCGACCTTGGTGTTCTCGCGGAAGTCGACTTGGTCGACGAGGTACTTCAATCCGCGCCACGCAGACTCTAGCTTCTGCACATCGGGGTGGTGAAGTACCTCGTTGACCTGCTTCGAGAGACGCGCGTCGATTTCGGCGATCATCCGATCGACGGCCTTCTTGTCGACCCGCCCGCCCTTCTTGTCGGGGGCAAGCATCTCCCGGAGTAGTTGCTTCAGCCCGAGAGCCGTGGTGCCGTATGCCTCATCGTCAGGCCTGACCTTCGCATCCTCGAGCATCTGTTCGAGCAAGGAGTCTTCCTCGACGATGACTTGTTTCGCTTGTTCCTCTTGTTCGGCCATGCTTGCTCTCCACATTCTCCTACTGTCGCAAAACGTCTCGGGGACGCTGCTCGTCAGCCCTGCTGCGGACCCTCGCCGGAGGGTTCTCCTTCTTCACTGGGCTCCCCGCCACCTTCACCCCCGCTCGGTGCTTCGCCTTCCGTCGCAGCCGAAGCACTTGCCTCGGCAGGCGTTGCGACGCTTTCGTCTTCCTTCAGCTCCGCCATCAAGCGGGCCACTTTCTCCGGGTCCTTGAGGATCGCCTCAACTGCGCGCCTGAACTTTGGGAACCCGCCGAGGGGCCCACGCACAGCGACGAGGGCTTCTCGCATCGCCAGCAGATCTTTTAGCTCGGGAACCTGCTTCGCGAGGCCTGCAGGAGTGAAATCTTTCAAAGTCTCGAACTTCAGCGAAACGCCGAGATCCCCATCTCCGCTCAGACGGTCGGGCACGGATACTTCGACCGCCAGCTTCTGCTCTGCCATCACGGCGTTGAAGTTGTCCTTGTCGATGTTGATTGGGTCGCGGTCCTCGACTTGCCGCTCATCAGGCCTACCCGTGTAGTCACCGACCGCCAGGATTTTGAGAGGGAGCTCGCGCTCTTCGGTCGCGTCACCAACCTTGGCTTTGTATGTGATGTTGACCCGCTCTTTGGGCGCTACGGTCTGTTCTTTCTTGGCCATCGTTCACTCCTCTTCGAATCGGCGCCTCGACCGTCATACAGGTCAACCTGGGGGTTTGCCCAATTTCAATGCCGCCGCAGGGGCTACTCCGCAGAGCTGGCGGTAAATATCCACGAGCTCATCTCTCGACTTTGCGCTCTCACCTGCCATTGCAGCCAAGGCCTCGTAGCGCGCACGATAACATGCTTCAGCCATCTTAGGTTCCCATTCTTGGAGCCGAAACTGCCGAATTTCCTCACTTAAGCTGGCTAGAATGCCTTCGGCAAGCGCGGCGGAGCCAGCTCGGGAACAGGCGTTTGCCATGGCAAGCTTGGCGCGGAACCGATCCCGGCCCGAGGTCGCTCCGGAGTCGATCACGCGGCCGAGTTTCTCGACCGCCTCTCCGAGCTTTCCGCCGACGGCTAGCTTATGGGCCTCCGCGAGTCTCTCCTCGAAGGCCCCGGGCTCAGCGGAATCGGTCACCCCAAGCCCAGTCGATTCCGTGGCGTTTGGAGACAGGGAGCCCAGCCAGTCCCGGGTTGCAGGACTCGCAAATGGAAAGCCGTCGCTGAAGGCAAGTTCCGGCAGCTCGGGAAGGCGCCGGATGAGCGCGGCAGTCTCCGCAACGACCGTCTCCTTGGCCTTTTCATGGCCCAGACCCGCGAGCGCCAGAGCCACGTAGCGATGCTGATCGAGCCAGAGGCGCGCGCTCGCCAACCCTGACTCGGCTTCGTCGAGGAGCACCGGCCAGTTCCGTGCGCTGAGAAGAGCATTCAGATGGGCTTCTCGATCGGGAGGCGGAGGGGGCACCATGGTTTGGTTTCCATTGGTTGCGGGCGGAGCCTGCTGGAAAGACACGTACAGGCCCAGACGGCAGAGACGGTATGCGAGGGGGTCTTCTTTGGACGCCTTGAATAGCGCGCGGGATGCCTTGTGTACCGATTCACCCAGTTCCCTGAGGAACTTATTGACCTGTGCCGGATCGTTCAGCTGCGCTGTTGGCGTCGCGAGCTGGACGGCCGCAACCGGCGTCGGTTGGCCTTGTGTCGGGGCTTCGGGCTGGGTTCTGGCCGGACTGGGACTGGGGCTTTGGGTCGGGGCTACGGGCTGGGCGGGCGCCTGCTTCGCGACAGCCAGCTCGATTTGTTGCAGAATCTCCTTCAACCGGTGGACGTTGGGGCTCTCGTCCTCGAAGCGTTCCAAGACCAGCTCCTCGAGCTGCTTGGCCGCAAAGCCGAGCAGCTCGAGATCGCCCGCCTTGACGGATTTGGGGGCGAGGTCTCCGAGTGATTCGACCCGGTCGATGAACCAATCGAGCGCATTCGCTCTCGCGCGAATGCGAGCGACCGGTGGATAGCCGTCGTCCCAGTAGTTGCGCAGGAGGGCCGAGAGCGCCGCGAGCCCAGTCACCAGGCCCTCGACCCCTCCCCGAACGTAGGAAGCCACCGCGAAGTAGCTTGCGATCAAGAAGTCCTTCGACTTGCTGGTGAGCAGCGCACCCCCCACCTCACGGACGAGCTCCCAGTCCACTTCCTCCGCTGTGGGCTTTCCTAGCTTGTCGACTTCGTTTCGAATCGCCTCGTGCTTTTCGTCATGGCGCGCATTCTCGCCGGCCCTGCTCCCACCGGGGATGGGGTCCGTGAACGCCTGGGCCAGCGCGGCGAGCTTCGCCTCGGGGGAACCTCCGGCCGGCTGCGGCGCAACCGGAGCACCCCCTTCGGGCGGTGCAGGGCCCAAAGATGTCGCGGCGGAGGACGGTGCGGGGCTTGGATCAGCAGCCGAAGGTGCCCCAGGCTGCCCGTCCTGGGCATGCGGCTGGCCGTCAGATTGCCCAACAATCGAGAGCTCGAGTCGCTCGAGCGTCTCTTTCAAGCCGTAGATGTTCGGGATCTCCTCTCCAAAGCGATCGAGGACTAAGCCTTGGAACCTCTTGGCGGCGCGGCTCAGCATTTGGAGATCGTCCTGCTGAACCGTCTTGGGTGCTCGGTCGCCGAACGCGCCGACTCGATCGACGAACCAATCGATTGCATTGACTCGCGCGCGCAAACGGTCTGGCGGAGGGAAGCCATTGTCCCAGTAGTGCTCGAGCAAGGCGGAGAGTGCGCACAGCCCTTCGATGAGCCCCCGGGGCCCAGTCCGCACATAGGCCGCCACGCCGAAGTAACTCGCGATCAAATAGTCCTTCGACTTCTCGGTCAGGAGCGCGCGTCCTGCCTCCTCGATGAGACCCCAGTCCAGCTCTTCGGCCTCGGGCCTACCAAGCTTGTCGACCTGGTTTCGAATCGCTTCGTGCCGCTCGTCGAATCTCGCGTTTTCCCCTGCCGGGTTGGAACCTTGGATCGGCGCTACGAAGGGCTCCGACAGCTCCGCGAGCTTCGCTTCGATCGGATCGGCCGCAGGTTGCTCGGCGACCGGTGGCTGCGAAACATTCGGCTCGGGCGTTGGTTCCGTCATCTTGCGTCACGCTAGGAAGAGGAGACCTGAGCTCTAAGTACCCAGGACTACATCGATCAGTCTACTTAAGTTCTGGTCCGTGTCCTCCCAGTCCTCGCCAGCAAGAGCGATCTTGGAGCGTTCCTGGGCGCCGGTATTCTGCGTTGTGAGGGGCCAGAGCGAATTCGATTGGTGCCCGTGACCGGTGACATAGCGAAGCATGGCGCTCGGCGCCTTCCCCAGCGCCACCAGGGTGCCCCGTGGGGCGCTGGCGCCTTCGAGCCACATGGTGGGCAGCGGGACTTTGTGCGCCGTTCCGCGCTCCACGGTCTCGACCCAGAAGGCGCGATAGCCTGGATGACCTGCGGCTGGGCACATCAAGACCCGGCTGTCGGAGGCATCCCGAATCGCAAGGCGAAGCGTGTGATACGCGTAGAAGCGGTCGTTGGGCTCCGAGAAGCATTCCTGCTCCATTTGTCGTGCACCGAGGTTTTGCAGGAGCTCGGCGCAGCGCGTCTCCGCCTCGGAAAGCTCGGCCGCGCTCGGTGGCGACAGAGACTGGATCGCCTGCCAAAGAGCTTCTGGTTCTCCTTCTTGATGGTCATCGATCGCTGCCCGCGTGGCGTCCCAGAAGCGCGTGAAAGCCAGGATGAGGGGGGCGAAGCGTCGAGGCAGTCGTTCACGCGCAACGAAGGCGGCTACGACGACCGGAAACTCACGCCCGATTCGATCGCGGCTCGGCACGGCGAGCACGGCCATCACACCGTTAACGTCGTTCCGGATGGGAAGAATCAAATGGCACTGATGCATTAAGCCTGGCGCTCCCGCTCCCCGAAGCTCGGTGTAGGCGCTGTGAAACCAGTTCTCGAAGTCGCGCATTGCCGGTGTCGAGACGCCTCGCCGAACGAAGTCTGCGGCCTTTGGCATCTTTCCGAAAAAGGCAATCGAGCTCATGACCCCTCACCCGCCGCAAAGGTTTCGGCCGGTTACGATTTCCCGCGGCGCTTCGACATCCTGGCCCCGAAAGATGTCCAAGACCTTCCGGCCATCTGTCGCGAAAAAGGGCGAATTGCGGCGCGCCATGCGGAAGTCGATCTGGACATCCACGTCGTGACTTCGAAGCCTCCAGATGACCGTGAAGGTGCGGCTGTCGATCCGCTTCGCGCTCCCTTCTTCAATCAAACGAAACAAGCCCCAGCCGTCTTCGCGTGTGATCGTCTCACGCATTCCGCCAGCGCCTCGAATCTGGATGGAAGCGCCTTCGCCCGGCGAATCGCCCGGCCAAGACATCCGGGTCCATTCTTCGGGACCATTGTAGTAACGGATCGTACGTCCACCGATCGCCAACACCTGCTCGGCGACCCTCGGTGCTGGCCGAATACGGACGTCGAAGTCGACGCGAGGGTCGGCGCTCCCCGAGGGAAAGAGCGACTGGGTGATTTTCCACCCTCGGTCGAGATACCGGCGCAAGGATTGCGTATGCACTTGGCTCGCCGGCATTCCGAGTGTCGTGGTGAACTCGAATGAATCGCCGCGCCGCGGAATGCGGCCCTTGAGATAGTCCCCGTAGAACTTCCAGAGAATCCCGTCGTTGGGGCGGTAGAACGCGGCGAAGTCCGCGATGGGCACGTCTTCCGCTCCTTCGCGAAGCGGGTAGCGACCGTGAAGCGTTTGCCGGTAGGGTGCAGAAACCGCATTGCACCAGGCTCGCCCCGCGACCGATGCAACCGCGTGGCTGTAACTCATCGAGGCGCCCTCGATCGGGGGCCAGAGAAGTGCCTCGAATGCGGGGCGCCAGCCGACGTCTTGCTCGTTGATCAAGCCGGTGGTTTCCGCTCGAGCGACAGTCAAGTCCTGCGAAAGGCTGGAGCTCGATGGGTCGTCGATTTTTGCCTGAAGGGCATTGCGAAGGAAGAGCAGCTGCTCGTCGTAGATGTCGAGGGCGGTTGGCTGCGGGGCTGCGCCTTCTTCCTCGGGCGTCTCGGGCACGCCGAATCGAACGAAATCACGAAACGCGCCGTAGACATCCTCCTCGCGGAGGTCCTCCGAATCCGCCGGGCGCCGGAGACCGGCGCTTTTCGCAGTCTTCTCGATCGCCCCCTCCACCTTTTCGACGAGGGCAGCCTTCTTCTCGCGGAGATCGACGTTTCGATTGATCTCGATGAACAGTCGCCCGTAGGCGGTGGGGCGCCCCCGGGTCAAGTCCTGCAAGGCCCCGAGGGCCGCGGTGGTCTCAATTGGTGGATCCACTTCGAGGCCTCGAATGAACTCGCGCCATTCGTCGATGTATCGCTCGAAGTAGCGGGACCGCAGTTGCTTGAGATAGGTCTCCACATCGACGTCCGCGTCGGTTGCGGTTCGGGTGGCGTACTCGCCAAGCACCCACATGTCCCCGACCAAGCCCTCGGCTTCACCCGAAAACAGGTCGCGCAGATGCTCCTCCCAAACTCGCTTCGTGAATGCCGGACGGACGGCGCGTCGGCCTCGGAGCGCGGGAACACCGCTGCCCACGATCCGCCGGACGGTGATCTCAGGGCCCGCACTCTGGTAGCGGCGGACGAGGCCATCGATGACCAAGTCGACCCCGGAGACGCGGGACAAGCCGCTGCGGGCTCGCTCGACGACGCCGGTCTCGCGCCGGAACCCGAGCGTGTCGCTTTCCGACAGAATTGTCACATACGCAAGGGCTGCTTGCTTCGCCTCTGAATCGCCTTCTTCATCCTCGTCGTTGCCCATCCTGGGCAGCTCCTTGGCGACCGCCCAGCGCTCGGCAATCGCATCGGCCAGCGAGTTCGCGAGATCCTCTTCGCTCAGTGGGGGTTCGTCATCTTCCTTGGGAGATGTGAGCAACAAGTGCAGCCGGAGCCGATCGAGATTGTCGACGTATTCGCCCCCGGTTGGAATCGCGTTCGGATCCGCATCGTAAACACGTCCGAAGTCCGCCATGCGGGCCGTCTCCTCTTCATACAGAGGACGGACCACATTGCTTTGAAACACGTTGCCGAAAAGCTCCGCTGCCGACGCGAGCACGTCGTCACCCTGATAGAGACCGGAGCGCATCTTCACCGGCGCGCCGTCTTGGTCGTACTCTCGCAAAGTCGCGAGCTCCTGCACCAAAGGTATGTATGCCTTCGGCGAGAGCATGGCTCGCTTGGCCTTCTGGACCTCGCCCGCAAGGGTTTCGCCTTCTTCGGCGACGCGATTGATCATCCGGCGGTTCCCGACGCAGGAGATGGCGGGCAACGTCAAAAGAAGCCCCGCGAGCATGAACACGGAACCCACTGCAGCGTAGTAGATGTTGCGCTGGCGCTTGCGCTCTGCCTCGCTACGGAGCGCGAGATTGCGATCGGGGAAAATGACCTTGCGGAACAGATCGCGCAGGAAATAGCCCTTGGGCTCGACATGGTGCTCTTGCTCGGCGATCCCATGCAAGTTGTAGGCGCTCGCGAGCCGCTGCAGAATCAGATCAAATGGGCGCCCCTCTTGGGTCCCACTTGCGAAATAGACGCCCCGCATCATCGGCGTGTCGCTGAACACGTTTTCGGCAAAGAGCTGCTTGATGAAATCGGTGAAGCAGCGGTTCAGCTCCCCGAGTTGCTGGGGAAGGCCAAACACCTTGTGCCGCTTCTCGAGCTGGCGCTCCTCATCGAGCCTGCCGACGCAGAAGCCTTGCAAGGCGCGAAGCAATTCCTCGAAATGCTCCTCGAACATGGCGCCCGGGTTCCCGTCCTCTCTCAGAGGCACGGTGAAGCCCCAGACGACGCTGCGTTCGTCTTTGGACAGGCTCCCAAAGGTTTCGACGAACCCCGACATCAAATCGCACTTGGTGAAGAGCACGTAGACCGGAAGCGCCATTTTCAGCTCGGCCATCGCCTCGTCGACACGCTCGCGCATCCGCTTGGCGATCTCGGAGAGCTGCTCGCTGGACGCCTCGGCCAGCTCCACGACGCTCAGCGTGACGATGATTCCGTTCAGAGGCTTTCGCTTCCGGTACTTCCGCAGCATCCCGAGGAAACCGAGCCACTCGTCGTGGTCCTCTTCCTGCGTCGACCATCGACCTGCCGTGTCTAGGAGCACCGCCTCGTTGGTCAGCCACCAATCGCAGTTGCGCGTCCCGCCGATGCCGCGAACTCCGCGATTGCCGCCTGCAAGTTGAGGAAACTCGAGGCCCGAGTTGCGAAGTGCCGTCGTCTTGCCCGACCCTGGCGGGCCGATGATCAGGTACCAGGGCAAGATATAGAGCGCGTCTCGGCGGCCTCGGCCGAGCTTCGAGCTTTTGAGCGCGTTGATCGCTTTGTTGAACTCCGCTCGGACCTCGTCGAGCTCGGGCTGAAGATCCGGCCTCGCGCTCTGCATTTGCTGCGAGGCCTGCATCGCAAGCGCATTTTCGAGCTCGCGCGCTGCCTTCGCCGACTGGATTCGCGCATAGACGATGACCCCGATCACGGCGAGCACCGCCACGACCGTGAGCGCGATCGGCAGCCAGAACGGAAGCCCTTCGACGAGCCACCAGGCCAGCCAGCTGGCAACGATCACGATGGCGGCGATGAGATACTTCAGCACGGTGCGCTCCTAATCCACCTCGGCGCTCAACGCCTGGAAGTCATCGCTCACGCTGTCGACCTTCGAGGACAACGACCAGGCCATCCCCACGTAGATGAGGAAGGCGAGCCCGAGCACGCCGAGCGCTGCCCAGATGAGCGAGCGATTCGACTTGATCCCCTCGGCTCGTGAGTCGGGCCTGTCTCCGTGGGGCGAAAGCAGGGTCTCTTTTCGGGTGCCGGTCCGGCGAATCGAGTCGCGCACGCGGTCGGTCACATCGGCAAGCTCGATCTCGCCGCCGCGCACTCGGTACTTCCCTTGAAAGCCGAAGAGCAGGACGAGGTAGTAGATTTGAAGCACTTCAATCCGGCTTGGGTCCGTCAGCAAGACCTGGACTCGGTCGAACAACCCCTGCCCAGCGGTGGCCTCGTTGAAGAGCTCGAGCTGAAGCATGTGGGCGGCCCAGTAGTCTCGGAGGTGCCCGCCCTTGAGCATGATGACTTCATCGACCAGGGCCGTCAGCGCGTACCCGATGTCCTGGACGTCGTGCTGCGCGAACCCGAGGGTCGCGGCCTGGCGCATGGCGTCTGTGATCAACGAACGGAGTTGACCCTGGAGGGCACTTGGATCCCCGAGCGCCATTTCCTCGACCGAGCGCAGCTGCCCTACGGTGGAAAGAACGTCTCTGGTGACTTCGTTGACGCGGTCCATGGCGTTCGCCTGCTAGCTCAGAATTCCGTAGATCCGCACCTGGGTGTCGGTCGGCGTGAACGGGCTTGGGAGGTACATCGCGAGCCGCCGCTCGAGCAGGATGTTTCTCCAGTACAACTTGTCGGCGACCACCAAAAAGTAGGTCATGCCTGCCTTCGTGGGGATCTGAGGAGGAGCCTTGTTGGTTGCATGAAGCTCGACACCCGACGTGGCTGCGGCGAGCAAGGAGTTGATGTCGGAGACGCTGGCCAGCTTGGCGACCCTCGGCAGCACCGAGGAGACCTGGCTCTCGGCGACCGACGACTGAACGCCCAAGACGAACTGGCTGCACTGAAGGAACCGCTCGTCCTGAATCTCGCCGATGTGCATCGCGTCGCCCCGCGACGCTAGGGAAACCTCGACGTAGCGCTTAGCCAAAGTCGCCTTGAGCAGTCCGTCGAGCGCATTGAAAATCGTGCCGTAGGTGGAGCGTAGATCCTCGTACACGAACTTCGGGACATCGTTCGGGTCGAACTGCGTCGAGAATGTCGAAAGCTGGCCGGCCAATTCACAGAGTAGCAGGTAGACGGACTTGGCCGAAAGATCGCCCGCCACCACGGCGTGCCGCAAGACCGGGAGGTAGCTGTTGATCGTGGCGAGGAGCAAGTAGCGGGTCACGTCAGTCGCGTTGAACTCGACCGTGGAATCATCACGCTGACGTACTGTTTGGAGCAGCGCCGTCCTCCGCGCGTTCATCGAGGTGAGCAAACCGTCGAGCAAGCGCGCGAGCACGGGCGAGGCGGACGCCCGGAGGCAGGGGACGATGTAGTCGTCGGCCAAGACCAGCCGACCGTCCGCAGCGCGTCGGATTTCAGCGACTTTGATGGTGCTGTAGTCCTCGCGGGGCTCATCGCCGAAGAGGATTCGAAGGTTCGAGCAGGCGACGTCGACCTCCTGAGGCTGCGCTTCCCCGTAGCGGTCGTGCATCAGGTCGGTCACGGGGAAGTACCGAGTGAGGCTCCCCTTGGAGGCGCCCAGGTTGTTGCGGGCTTCGTGTGTGCGGGCGAGGCCGATGTAGACCTCGAGGACCGCTTGATGGGCAGCCAAGTGTTCCTCGACAGGGCGCGATGGCGGGGCCTCGCGACTGGTCGCATCGAAGGCGATGGGGGTTCCGTCGGGAAGCACCCCGTCGAACTCCCGAATCGCGACCATGCCCGAATCGAGCGCCGGCATGTCGAGCTCGCAAGCCAGTACGCCCCAGCTCTCGTGATCGATCGCATCGAGCCGCGCGTTCAGACGCTCCTCGTGAAAGCGGTCGAGCTGCTGCATGTGCTGAGGCGTCATCAGCAGCCCTTCACTCCAAATCACTCTCGACGGCGGTTTCATTGCTTGCCCTGCCTAGCCATCACGCCGTGCACGTTTATTCATCGCCCGCCCGCTCGCGCAGACACTCGATGTCTTCGTCCTTGCAACCCTCGGGACTGCTCTCGCGATCGATCGCGCCTTCAATGGCATAGCCATCGACGACGAAGCGCACCATCGGCCGCGCGCCTGCCTTCTTGCCACAGGTCGGCATCGGCAAGACCGCGCGCCATTGCGTTCCGCCAGGCTGCCGCACGACCGCGACCCCGATCACATAGTTGGCGCCTGGGTCACGCTCGAATGAGCGAAACGTCGACCGGCCCGGATAGACGGTTACCTCTTCGGTCGCGAGAAGCGTCTCGCCAAGCACTTCCTCCGGCTTCCGCATCATCTGCTCGAACGAAGCCTGCTCGAGCTCGCCGAGATTGCTCAGCTGATACACCCGGACCAGGGTCGGCAGGGGATCACCCGAAGCGTCGGGGTTCAAGTCAGCCGACCCACGCACCCATAGATTGGCAGGCTCAGGCACCGTGCAGACAGTGGACTTGTTGCAGGCCGCGAGCACACAAACCGCCGCCAAACAGAAGACAATTCTGGGAATCACCATTTAGGGGGCGATGGTAGAGATTCGCGCGATGCTTTGCAATGGTCAGTCGTTGGTCAACAACGCATTTCACTGGGCGCGTAGCCAATCAATGACCCTGCCTGGTGAATTCAAGGCGAACGAGCGCGTCAAAAGTCGGCGCGGCCTCGTCGCTGGCTCTTACTCGTGCTCGACGGACCCGGCGTTGCACTCACTTGCTGAGGGCTTATCGACCAGGCGCGAGAATCCGAGGCCTCGCTGATCCGTGTTGGTCGTCTTGCAAGGTGCAAAAGATTCCGGAGCAAGGTCGATCGCCTGATTCGTGGGTCTGATCGTCAACGTCGAACCGCCGTACTCACACAACGCCCCGTCCAGCGCAACCGGACTGTCAGTGATTGCTGGATTGTTGCCCTGCACGACGTCCGCTGGGTACGCGCGGCAAGTGCTATCCGGGACGGCGTTGTTCTTGCTGTTGCTGGTCCAGTTGTTCCCAGAGCACGATCCTCCCACGAGACTCGCTTCGACTGTCAGCGTAGCGATGCCCGGAGCTTGCGAGGCTCCCACGTGGGGTGGTGGCGACAGGCGCCGATGACCAGCATGACCATGTCTTCGACTGTGGGACTGGGATGACTGTGGCTCGCTCGACTTCGGTCGAGTACGCCCGGGATACCTTGCTGCTCGAACCGATGCCACCACTCATATCCGGTTTTCGTGCTGATCCCGAACATGCGGCACCGCATGACCATGGTGTGCTCGCCGCTCAGGCGCGCTTCGATGAGCTTGAGTCTTTGGTCCACGGGGCGGGTGTTCTCCCACGGCATGCCCGCGCTTTTCGCAGTAACGCCAGCAGCCGTCACCCATGCACCCGGTCTGTTTCCTCACCTATTCCGGCCGGTGCATACATACCTGTTCGTTGACCCGGGGAAAGTAACCCTTGACGAAACAGGCAAAATTGAGTGTCTATTGACGCGATGGTGGAGGTCGTGGTGAAGAAGACTTGGCTCTTCTGGGCGTCCGTTGCTCTGTGCTTGGCGTTGGTGGCGAGCTGCTCCGATGTGGTGGCAACCATGAAGCCCGGGACCGGAGGCTCAGGCGGTGGCGGAGGCGTCGCTGGCAGGCAAGGGGCGGCCGGTAGTGGCGGAGCGGCCGGTAGTGGCGGAGCGGCCGGTAGCGGTGGAGCGGCCGGTAGCGGTGGAGCGGCTGGCAGTGGCGGAGCTGCGGGCAGTGGTGGAGCTGCGGGGACCGGCGGACTTGGTGGCAACCTTTGTGAGGCCGGTTGTGACGATGGGGATCCATGCACGTTCGATAACTGCGACTCCAAAGACGGCTGCTCGAACACGCTCATTGATGCCGACGAGGACGGCTACTCACCATTCAACTGCAGCGCAACGAGCCCTCATAAAGGGGGGGATTGCAATGATGCTCTGGCAGAGCGGAATCCGGGCGAGTCGTTTCAACCTGCCGAAGCGTCCGATCGGACTTGGGACTTCAACTGCGACACTGAGGTTGAGCTCAAATACACCCGAATCGGAGATGGAAACTGTCGGCCACCAGAAATCGACGGTGGCGGTTTGTGCACGGGATCCGGTTGGAACACGACTTCGGCGCCGATCTGCGGTGCTACGGCTGAGTACTACATATGCTTCTCAGACTTGTCCCTTTGTGACAGGCGGACAACCCAAGAGAGAACGCAGGAGTGTCGATGAGCTGGGCTAATGCCCTTGACGAACCGAGTCGAAACCCCCGTTGTACGAGGGTCCCGAGGTTGCGATGAACAAGACATGGATCTTTTGCGTTTGCCTGACTCTTCCCAGTTCCCAGCTTGCGGGTTGCGCCGATGTGTCGATGACGGCGGAGCCTGGGTTCGGAGGCGCAGGCGGTGCTGGAGGCATTGGCGGTGCCGGTGGTAAAGCCGGCGCTGCAGGGACCGGCGGTGCCGGTGGTGAAGCCGGCGCTCCAGGGACTGGCGGTGCCGGTGGCGAAGCTGCTGCTGGAGGCACTGGTGGTGTCGGCGGGACAATCGCCGAACGCTGCGGCGGTGCGAACGCTTGCGTAGGAAACCCTGGGTCGGGCTGGGAGGGCCCCTTTGCGCTGGCCGACCGCGCAACAGGCTGCGAAGGAGCATTCCCGGACGAGGCTGCGTCGCTGTTCGCCGGGATTCAAGCCGGCAGCCCGTCCTGCGGTTGCGGCTGCGGCTCGGCGACCACGGTTTGCCCTACGAGCATCATTAGGAGTGACCGGAGCAACTTCGATTGCTCTGGCCCGGACATAGCAGGGGGCAGAGGCGATCTCGACGAGTGTTACGGCACCTCGAAACCACTCGGCTTCGGTAGCGTCGTACGATTTGGGGGACCAGCCACGTCGTGCGGCGAAGGCACGGTTACGTCGAGCATCCCCGTGCCGACATGGTCCGAGAGCATCTCCCTCTGCTACGGCTTCACACGCGGGACTGGTGCATGCGATCCGGGGCAGACCTGTGTGCCTATACCGGAGCCCGGGCTGCTCGATGGGCTCTGCTACCGACAAGCTGGAGATCAAACCTGTCCAACCGGCTTCCCGAACAAGACGATCTATTACGTGGGCTTTTCCGACACACGAGAATGCGCAGAGTCATGTGTCTGCCAGCCTTCCGGGGGTCGCTGTGAGCTAACAATCCGGAAGTTCAAGAATCCGGGTTGCCTTCTCACCTGGGAGCATACAAACCCAACGCGCCTATCGTCGGGCGAATACTGTCTGACAGACAAGACAGACCTAGATTCGTGGTTGGCGGAGAGCATTGAGAAGCTGGACGACGGCAGCTGTTCGCCTACGGCAGTTGAACTGAGCGGCGGAGTCACGGGACTAGGGGCCACTACGGTCTGTTGCCAATAGTCGGTAGTAGCTCCGACCTGGCGTGACAACCGCCCGCATTCGAGACTTGGGCCTGACGACGAACGACGTCAGGCAAAGTGGGCCCAGCAGCGCCGTGCATGAGATCGTTGCGCTTTTCCGTTGGCACGAGCCGTGCATCGCTAAGTAGTCAGCCCGGCCGCCTTAGGCACCCGGGGCGCCACAAAGCAAACAAACGGAGGAAGTTCTCATGGCAATGACAGTTCATCTCACCCTCAAGGCCAACGGCGAGGATATTCAAGGCGAAAGCTCGGTCACAACGCTCGGTCGCGAGGACACGATCGAATGCTTCAGCTTCGACTGCGGTGTTCAGTCCGCGTCGGAAGCGTTCTCGGGAAGGCCCTCGGGTAAGCGCAACTACGAGCCGATTCGAATCGTCAAGCGCGTCGACAAAGCGACACCCCTTCTGTGGAAGGCGCTTTGCAATAACGAGCAAATCGAAGGCACCTTCAAGTTCTTCCGACCATCGCCGGCGGGCGACGGCACTACAGAGGAATTCTACACGGTCGAGATCAGCGAAGCCCGGGTCTCTGGGATAGATTTCAGCTCTCCCGACGCGATGGGCGGCGCAGGCCAGGCAGAGCCGCCGACGGAGACGATCAGCTTCGTCTACAACAACATGATCCAAACCTATGAATCCACGGGCGCTTCGCACCAGGACAACTGGCGCGACCAGGGATAGGGCAGGCATCAAGGGCGACGACCCCCGTGGGAGCCCTGGCGGAGGCGCCGAGTCACTGGCTCCGGCGCCTCCGCTCAAAGCCCGCGCAACGCAGGGTCGCATCGAACTAGCCCTGCCAGCTGACGTCGTGTTGAGTCTATAGTCGCGCAGAATAGGAGAGCATGATGAGCCCCGCCGAAGAATCTGCACAGGATACCGGAGACATACTCTGTAAATTCGAATGCGATGCGTCGAGCGCCGAGTGGAAGGTGGTCGACGCGACCATCATCGAAACGCTCAACGATCCCTACCGTCTCTCGTTGTCTCTGCAGACCGACGATGTCGACGCGGACCCAACTGAAATGCTTGGTGAACCGTGCACCGTGACCATTGAACGCGGCGACCTGAGCAGCCCGTACCCCGGAATTGTGCACTGGATCGAGGATGTCGCGGCGACCAACCGGTTCATGAGCATCTCGATCGAAGCGGCGGCGGCCTTTTGGATGCTCTCGCAGAACCGGCAGACCCGAATCTTTCAAGATATGACGGTGCCCGAGATCCTCGACGAGGTGCTGTCGGCCGGACTGTCTGCGTACGAGCGCAGCCACGATACTGACCTTGGGCGCAGCTACCCGAAGTGCGAGTACAGGGTCCAGTACGACGAAAGCGACTTCACCTTCTGCGAGCGACTGATGGAAGAGGAAGGCATCATCTATCGTTTCGACCGCGAAGGCTCTGCAGAGACGATGTTTCTGACCGATGACCCCAAGAGCAGCGTCGAGATCCAGTCCGTTGATGGCAAGGACGTGCGGTTCTCGTCGCAAAGGGGCGCTCGCGAGGGTGTGCATCGTTTCGTTCGACAGTTCTCGGTTCGTCCCACCAAGGTGGCGATGCGCCACTTCAACTGGACCCTTCCATCTCAACCGATCGAGGCAGAGAAGGAAGGCGAGACCGGAGGAGATGTCGTGGACGGCGCAGCGATTGGGCCTTGCCGCGAGATCTACCAACACGACCTCACGCCTCCGACTCTCTGCGACTACTCGGACAACGACGGTTATCAGTCCAACGACGCGCCGGAGCAATGCCAGATTCGGCGCGAGGCATCTGCGCGCGACAATCTCGTCATGCATGGAGGCGGCACAGCCATCGGGTTCACCGCGGGCGGATTATTTGGCCTAGTCGACCACGACCTGGAGGGCGATTACCTCATTACTCGGGTGAGTCACTCCCTTTCGCCCGGCGAGGGCGCCGACGCCTACAGCAACAGCTTCTTGTGCATCCCAGCCGAGACGCCTTTTCGACCTGAACGCCGGACCCCTCGTCCCCACGTGACCGGCATCGAAACCGCCACGGTGGTGGGACCGAGCGGCCAGGAGATTCACACCGACAAGCACGGGCGGATCAAAGCCCAGTTTCACTGGGATCGCCAGGGGAACAAGGACGACCATAGCTCGTGCTTCATGCGCGTCGTCCAGCCCTGGGCCGGTGCCGGCTGGGGCTTCGTGTTCATTCCGCGTATCGGGATGGAGGTCACCGTCGCCTTCGTGCAGGGCGACCCCGACCGACCCATCGTCACCGGCACCGTGTACAACGGGGAGAACCTTACTTCGTACGAGATGCCGGGCGCGATGACGAAGAGCACCATCCGCACGCAGAGCAGTCCGGGCGGCGGCGGATACAACGAGCTGACGTTTGAAGACAAGGCAGGACAAGAAGAGGTGTTCTTGCAGGCGCAGAAGAACCTCCGGGAGACAGTGAAGAACGATCAGGGATCGGAAATCGGCAACGACAAGGTCTTGACCGTCGGTAACGACGAAACCCGAAGCGTCGGTAACGATCAGAAGATCGAGGTCGGACACGACAAGAGCGAGACAGTCAGCAACAACAAGGAAACTACGGTTGCCGTCAACTTTGACCAAACCATCGGCAGCGACATGAGCGTAACGGTCGGCCAGAACAAGAAGCTCAACGTCGGCCAAAAATTCGATCAGATTGTCGGCGGAATGAACGCCATTACCGTCGGTGGCCTGATGAGCGAGAAGGTCGGCGCTTCGAGAAGCTGCGTGGCCGTCGGGGCCTGGAGCGCGACGGCGGGGCTCAGCGCCAAGCTGCAGTCAGCCAAGAACATCACGATCAAGGCTCAAAAGAACATCGAATCGATCGCAGACGAGAACATGGACATCAGCTCTGGGAAAGACATGAACATCAAGGCCGGAGAAGAGCTGGCGATGAACGTCGAGAAGAAGGCCGTGTTCGAGGTGAAAGAGGAGCTGATGATCAAGGTCGGTGAGGCTCAGATCACGATGAAAAAGAACGGCGATATCACGATCAAGGGCAAAAAGATCAACATCAAGGGCTCGGGTGACGTGGTGATCAAGGGCAGCAAGATCGGCAACAACTGACGGCGAGATAAAATGAGCTCAGAGGACAAGAATACGAGTCCAATCGTCCGCATCCTGGGCGCCCTGATCGGCGGCGTGGGGACCTACTTTGCGGCGCACTGGTTCAACGCCTGGGGTCTGAGCGACTCCGTGATCTGGGCGCTCGCGGGCGGAATGACGATCGCGGGTTTCTGGTTGGGGCCCAAGGTCTGGGACGTGGTGATCCACTTCGTGTAAACGAGCGACAACGTGAGACGAGGAAACGATGACTAAGGCGGTAAAAAAGGGTCTTGAACTGCTCGAGATTGATTTCTCGCGCCCGGTGAAGCTGACCGGAAACCGGGTTGGAAGGCTGGTGGGCTGGAGCGAGCGCGAAGGTCCGATCGTCGATCACGCGTCGAACCCGCACGGGCCAATCGCCGCGCGGACGACCGTGGCGCTCGACGCCAGCGCCACCGCGGCCGCGGTCGACCGGGGTCAGGAAGTACTGCTCGTCTTCGAAGCCGAGCGCTCCGACCGGCCGATCATCGTAGGTCTGCTTCAAGAACGCCACGGCGCTTTGGAAGTCGAACAGGAGCGATCTGAAGGTAAGCTCGAGGCCGTGGTCGATGGGCGAAGCGTCGTCTTTGACGCCAAAGATGAAATCGTCCTTCGCTGCGGCGAAGCCAGCATCACTTTGCGGCGCAACGGCCGCATCGTGGTGAGGGGTACCCACGTGGAAACACGCTCCAAGGGGGTCAATCGCATCAAGGGCGGCGTGGTTCGGATCAACTAATGGAAGCCACGGGAGGCATCGTCGAAGAGCTCCATCCGGAGGCCGAACGCATCCTCTGGGACGTCATGGAGGAGTACGTCGACGAAGCGGAGTTTGCCGCCGAGGCGTTCGAGTCGGCGCTCGAAGACCCGGAGTACAATCTCGAAGAGCTCGCCAGCGGCCCTGAGCAGAAGCTTCTTGCTTGCGTGGATGGTTTGGTGGTGGGCGGACCTACCGTGATTGCTCAGATGCTTGCTGCCGAGCTCGACCGCGCGGATTCGGAGGAGCCTGCACGTACGATTGCCGTGGTCTTGGCGCTGCTCGCCTCGGAGCGGCGAGACCTGGTCGTGCCCTACTTTTCCCATCCTTCGGTCGCGGTTCGCGACGCGGCCAGCCGTGCCTGCGGGCTTTCGAGCGCGCCGAAGGTCGACGCCTGGCTCATGGATCTGCTCGCTGCCGCCAGCACGAGCGCGGAGCGAGTAGCGATTCTCGAGGCCATCGCCGTACGCGGGCTCCAGGTCGACTCGCTGGTCGCATCGTTGAATAGCGAAGACCCTATGGAGGCCTGTGCCGCTGCTCGGGCGGCCCGGCGTTCCGACCGAGCAACCCACCTGGGGGGGATTCAATGGTTGCTCCTGCAAGCCGAGCCCGAGGTGCGCGACGTCGCATTGGTCACCGCCCTGCACTACGGCTCGGCCGAGGCGTGGAATCTCTGCGAGCGCCTCGCGCTCGACCCTTCGGCGCCCAACCCGACGGCGATGGAGCTGTACGCGGCGCTTGGCGGCCCTCCACAACACGATCGACTCGTCGAAGCCCTGCCCCTCGATTCGCACCGGGCCCCTGCCTTGCGCGCACTTGGGTTCTCGGGAAACCCGGGCCTAGTCGATCGGCTGCTGCCGTATCTTCAGGAGGGCGTGGACGAGGTCGAAGCGAAGCTCGCGGCGGAAGCGGTGTCGCTGATCGCTGGGCTCGACCTGAGAGACGACGCCTTCATCGTCGAAGAGGAAAGCGAGGAGGAAACTGAAGAGGAAGAGCTGCCACCACTCGATGAAGACCTCGAAGACGACTTGACGTTGAAGCCGGAGGATGCCTTGCCGACGC
Organism: uncultured delta proteobacterium; assembly: GCA_963699755.1. GTDB lineage: Bacteria > Myxococcota_A > Polyangia > Polyangiales > Houyiibacteriaceae > SG8-38. The sequence goes on along the minus strand of CAVOVB010000003.1, from coordinate 118,820 downwards.
CGAACGCCGAGGCGATTCGGCAATGGTGGAAAAGCGAGCGCCCCCGCCTCGATGAGACCAAGCGGCATCTGGCCGGGCAACCCTGGTCGGGGGCCGCGGTGGCCGAGTATCTCGACTGCGGCGCGCTTCGTGATCGACACATGGTCGCGCTGAGCCTTGCGATTCGAACGGGCGGGGCGGCCTACGTCGACACCCGAGCGTTTACGGCGCGGCAACGAGAACAGATCGCCGGGGTTGCATCGCTGAGCTCGGGAAGCTTCATTAGAAAGTTCAGCCAATGGTAGGGGCGTCGTTATGTGGGCAGTAGAGAACAACACCCCGTATTCCGCCGGGCGGACCTGGGTACGCGACAGGGACGGCGCCCACCACTGGATCGTCGTGGTCAAGGCCACCTTCGACATCGCGAATGACGGCAAGCTCACCCTCGCTGACGAGCAACCCGAACCGCTACACGCGCCGGAGTACTGGGGCGAGCCGGGTCTCTCCAGCGTGCGCTACGAGGCGGACCTCGTGGCGAAAAAGCCCGGAACCGACGTCATCGTCAACGCACACGCTCACGCACCCAAAGGCAAGCCTGCACATCGCGTAGACGTAGCACTGCGCATCGGCACTCTGACCAAGTCCCTGGTGGTCCACGGCACGCGTGTCTACACAAGCGGAATCAGCGGCCTTGGCACGAGCAAGGCCGTCCCGTTTACCAGCAAGCCGATCACCTACGAATGGGCCTACGGGGGTACCGACACGGAGGACCCGGATCTTCGGAACCAGCTGATCGACATGAGAAACCCCGTCGGCAAAGGTGTCGCGAAACGCAGCGGGCGGCTGCTCAACACCCCGGCGCATTGCGTCGAATATCCGAACGGCAACCCAGCGAAGACCGGGCCCGCTGGCTTCGGCGCCATTGCAAGCTACTGGTCGCCGCGCCTCGAGCTCGCGGGAACCTACGATGCGAAGTGGGTCGATACGCGGAAGCCGCTCTTGCCCGCCGACTACGACGAGCGGTTCGTCTTGTGCGCACCGGCCGATCAGCGCCTGCCGCAGCACCTGCGCGGAGGCGAAAAAGTCGCGTTGCTCAACATGACACCCGAGGGCCTGCTGAGCTTCGCGCTCCCGACCTTGGACTTCAGGTTCACGACCTACTTCACGACACGGCGCGAGTCGCATCAAGGGAAGTTGGTGAGCGCGACCATCGACGCGGAAGAGAAGCAACTGATGATGACTTGGCAGGCCTCGCTGCCGGTGAAAGCGCCGGAGGCCGACTATCTCGATATCACCAGAATCGAGGAGGTGGCGGCGTGAGCATGGGACCTGACCACCGGAGGCGGGTGTGACTGCGTTGGCGGACGTCGTCGCCACGGGGGCACGGACGCCGCTCGGGCTCACGGCCGAGCATAGCGCCGCTGCTGTGCGCGCGGGAGTCTCCCGCCTTCGCGAATACCCTTTCGTGTCTGTGACGGGCGAGCTGCTGGTGCTCGCGGCCGATCCGAAGCTTCGATTCGCACTCGAGGGGCGGGAACGGCTGTTGCCGATGGTCAAGAGCGTGATCGACGAAGTTCTCGCGAAGCTGGGGGACAAGACTCCCCGCGGCGGATACCAAGTCTTTGTTGCCCTGCCGGAGGCGCGGCCTGGGTTTTCGGACGGCGACGCTGCCTGGCTTGCAGACGGCATCCGGAAACACCTAGGAACCGTGGGCATCCAGGCCACGGTCGACGTCGCGGGCCGAGGGCACGCCGGGGCGATCGCCGCGATCGAGCGAGTCGTGCAGGAATCCGTGCGCAGGCCCGACACCCTCTTCCTAGTCATCGGCGCCGATAGCTACAACCATACCGACACGTTCATGTGGCTCGAGAGCAGGCTTCAATTCGCACAGCCCGGAGTACGCGCCGGCTTCTTTCCCGGCGAAGGCGTCGGATGCCTCGCCCTCACGAGCGCGAGGTTGCGAAACATCCTCGGCCTTCCCTGCCTGGCCTCCGTTTCGGGCGCGGGGACCGCGCAAGAGACGCTTCTCCGCGACAGCGACACCGGCTCTTTTGGTGTCGGCATGGCGGAAGCCGTCCTCCGCGCTGCAAGTGGGCTCCGCCTTCCGCAGGAGGGCGCGGACACGGTATATTCGGACATCAACGGTGAGCGCTATCGAAGCGAGGAGTTCGGGTTCATGGCGATGCGAGCCTACGCGGCGATGAAGGACCTCACCTACGAAGCGCCAAGCGACCTCTGGGGCGACGTCGGTGCGGCGTTCCCATGTCTCGCGTCAGTGTTGGCTGCGCAGTCGTTTGTGCGCGGCTATGCCCCAGGTCCGCGCGCCCTCATCATGGCGGGCTCGGAAAGCGGTCTTCGGGGCGCCATGGTTTTGCAGGACGCGAACGTGAGTTGAAAGGTGATTTAAGATGAGTGTCGCGATCAACCCCCCCAAAACGCCCGTGACGAAAGGAAGCAACGGTATTGCTGCTGCGACGGTTCCGAACGTCTGCAAGATGCCCGGACCACCCGCGCCGTTCGTCCCCACGCCACTGCCGAACATCGGCCGAAGCAGCCTCAGTCCGAAGGGGTACTCGAAGAAGGTGAAGATCCAGGGGAAGCCGGTTGCGATCAAGGGGGCGACGTTTGCGAGCCAAGGCGACATCGCTTCGAAGGGAACAGGCGGCGGCATCGTGTCGTCGAACACGCACGGACCCACCAAGTTCGTAGGGCCGGGTGCGCTGGACGTGAAGATCGAGGGCAAGAACGTCCAACTCCTCAGCGACCCAATGCTCAACAACTGCGGGCCGAGTGGGAACCCGCCGAACTCGGCTACGCTTCAGGGCGTCATACAGGGACCAGATCTCGTGGCATTGTGGGGCGATGAGAAATGTCCGATCTGCGACAAGGCGCACAAAGACCGGGTGGAGAACCAGGAAGACGCGCAGCTCAAGGAGAGCGGTGCGACGAAGAGCGCGTGCAGCTCCGTGCAGTCGGCCGTCGCCGAGATGAAACTCGAGACCGAGGCTGAGAAAAGAGCGTATGGCATGCTGGGCGCTGTCGAGTGCAAGACGTGTTCCGACATATACTTCGCTCAATCGAACAAGCAGCAGAAAGCTCTTCGTGCGAAGCTCAAGGACTATCACCACTACGACGAGGGGAAGGGCATGCCAAAGGCCCGTTCAGACGCCAGGAAACTCCGATTCGCCACAGAGAGGCTCGCCACCGGGATAGGCAGCGTGTATGACAAGATGACGAGGGCCTATGACGATTGGAAGAAGAAGGGCAAACCAGGCGAATCGAGGAACCTCCCAGGCACCTGCGCGGCACAACAGGCCATGTTACTTACCATCGACCACGGATGCAGGCCCAAGGCGATGACGGAGCGGCTCGCCAAGGGCAAGTGTAGTCCAGGTGTCGTGCAAAACATCGCGGTCCGAAGAGTGCTCGAGGACGGAAGCCTTTCCGAGGCGGAGCTAGAATCCTTCGGAGGAGAGAAGGCTGTGCCGCCTTGCGCGACCTGCCAGGCGATGCTCACCGCCATGATGTGCAACCAGCTTGAGAAGGAATGCGAGGATACGCCAGCGAGCGCGAAGGTCACATGTGGAAAATGCTAAGGACTCAATCGGTAAGCGCGGAGAACAGAGATGTCATTGCAAGATCCAGAGGGCGAAATTCAAGCGTTCCTGAGTCGCGTGGTGCCCGGCTTTCCGCGTCGGTGCGTGGGCGCCAGCGAAGACGAGATTCAGCGACTAGACCGACTGTCAGGTGGGCGACTGCCAGGCTTCTATCTATGGTTCCTGCGCACGATGGGTCACGATCTCGGTCCGCTAGACACGATGCTCGACGGCTTCAACCTGCGACAAGTGATGGAAGCCCATGAGAGCCAAGTCGAGACGCCCCCGGGGCTCTTTCTGATCGCGGCGTCTGACGACGAGTTTGCGCCGACGGCGCGGTACTACGACCTCGACAAACCTGTCCGTGATGATGCTTTGGTGCTCGTGGGACCGCTGGACGATACCGAGGCTGATCCGTTGTTCGAGACGCTGCGTGAAGAGATCGCCTATTCGGCGGCGCTCGTCTTCAGCGTGGTCGCTGCCTCTCATTATTGCGAAGGCGAATTTCGCGGAAATGAAGACACCGTTTCCAGCCAGCTGGATGCTGCCTTAGCAAGTCTCGGGTTCACACCTCCAGTTGCTTCGCAGCGCTACTGCAAAGTGATGGAGACTAGAGACACAACGCTAGTCTGCACGATGCCCCCAAACGCGACAGACAAAGGCTTGTTCTTCTTCCGTCTTGGAGGCTCCAATCTCGCTGCGCTGCGGCGAATCCTGGGTGAAATCGCGGACAGCACTCCGATCGAGGTGAAGATCGACGATTGGGAGCACGGCAAATAGTCTCACCTGTTACGGCCGGAAATCGCGCGTCCACGACCACGACCCATACGCGGCTGGCGACACGCATCTTAGCCGCGAACCTTCCCAGGTTGAAACGGTGCGGGAGGCGGTCGGCAGGCGGCGACTCGGCGTCGGGGAGCCGCGAATCTTCCCACGTCGGCGCAATTTGAACGTGGGAAAACCGTCACCGCAGCGTTTTCACAATTCGAACCCAGTAAGAGCCCGTGAGTTTCTGCCGCTGAGCACGTCGGCACGTTGACTTCCCGCAATTCGAGCGTGGGAAAAGTCCGCCTGGAAATCTCCGCCACATCGACGTTACTTGCCTTCGGGGAAGCGGACCATGTGGTCGCCTCACATCTACCCGGGCTTAGGTGAAGTTGCACATGTACACCAGATCGCCCGGATTTGAGGAGCCCTGGAGATCCAACCCATCTTCGCAACTGAAAGGCGCGAACTCATCGAAGCCTTGTTCGAGGAATATGCATGCCCCGCAGGCGTAGTCGTTTGGCGGGAAGGCGAGATCCCAGTCTCCTAACGATCCACTGGTCCGATAGATGATGGCGTCGGTCATTCCAAGCGCGGTCCAATTCTCGCTCAAGGGGTCCAAGCCTTGCTCGAGCGGGCCATCGGGAAGATCGCCTAGTTCGGGGGGTACGACCAGAACGATGCCAATGCCGAGAATCCCGTTGAACAGGGCCTCCGCGGACGGAGCGGACTCGAACTCGACGACGTACTGGTCACCCGATGTTGTCCCCTCTCCAAACTTGTACCCCGAGGGCTCGACGGCCCAAATGACGAGCACGCGAGAACCATCAGGCGGAGCCTGACTTGTGATGGATCCACACACCGCAAAAGCAGCGGACGGAGAACCGCACGCTTGCGCCGAACCGCCGGCCCCAGCTGTACCGCCGGCGCCGCCCGACCCGCCGCTGCCGTTCCCGCCGATCCCTCCGCTGCCTGCGGGCTGTTCGACATTTGCGCAACTACTCAGCAACAAGGCGAGCACCAAAGCGCACGCGGCGTGGAGGTTCAAGATCTTTATCAGGTTTCGTTCCGCAACTCTGCGAAGGGCAGATCAACTCAAAGACGAGCGTGAAAGTCAAGCATGCCAAGCCGCCCATCGCACTTTGTGGGACCGCGCGAACCTTCCCACGTTGAAATGGTGCGAAGCCGAACCTTTCCGAACCCCAACCTTCCAATCCGACCCCCCCACATTGAAATGGTGCGGAGGTGCTCGGGAGGCGGCGACTCGGCGTCGTGAGGCTGCCGGCGCGCAAAGCTTCCCACGTGCGAACTCGAACCGAGTTCTCGTCCGGCATCCCCTCCATCCCGTTCGACGCAAACGGGCAACGCCTTTGTGTGACCCGGGCACTTCGTCTTGCCCATCGGTCATCGGCAGCTTGTCACTTGGCGCACTTGCACCGTTCGGGTCGCACCTTTGCTCCTCGGTCTGATGAGAACCGACGCGCGAGCTTGAAGTGTGGCTTTCCCCTCGCTACGTCGCCGCAGCAGCCCCGGCGTGTCGCACGACCCACCAGGTGCCCATCGGGAACTCTACGCTTCGGTCCCCGCTGCGCCACACTTGGTACACCACGCGATACGCCCGACGGAAGGCACGGAGCTGCTTGACCGTGGCGAGCCACGCCGCACAGGTCACCTCAGAAAACGTCGGGCTGAGCCCGCACCGCAGCTTCTTCGTCGTGGGCCGATCGGTCGCCCGGGTCTTGCGCACACGGACGCGGCCGAGGTATCCCCGCCCTTGGCGACGGAGCTCGGCGCGCACCTCGGAAAGGCGACGTCCGAGCAGCGCCTGGAGCGCCGGAAGGTAGCCACCTCGATCCAATACGTGCGGCGGAACACTGAGCACAAGGCTCCCTTCTCTGGCGCGTGCTCCTTGAACCAGAACGGGGGCGCTCAACCTCGATCGTGCCGCGCATTGCCTCCGTTCGAACCTGGGACGCGTTTCCTCCGGGTTTCAACGTGGCCAAGTTCGGGGTCATACAGGGTGGGGCTTTTCTACCGGATTTGCGATCCGTGATACGGTCCGCAGGTATTTAGACCGGCATCCGGCTTGGAGCGTTTCTCATGCACTACCTGGTTAGATTCGTATGTCTTGTGGCCTTGTCCTCACTGGGCGTGGTCGGATGTGCCAATGTCATTGCGAACGGGGGTGGCTCTGGTGGAGTCGGCGGGGGACCCGAGTGCGACAGCGACGAGAGTTGCGATGACGGCAACGAGTGCACCGAGAACAACTGCACAGCGGACAGTGTGTGCGAGTTCACGCCGCTTAGCGATGACGAGCCGTGCACCGATGGCGTGTGCAAAGGAGGCGAGTGCGCCGAGCTCGTACCCTGCACCGAGGCTGCCCTCGTCCAGGCCATTGATGCAGGTGGGGGCCCCTATGCCATCAACTGCGTCGGTTCCGACCCAGTGATGACAACCCAGGAGATCGTCATCGGCAACGACGTCAAGATCTACGGCCTGGGCGATTTCATCGTGGATGCCGGCAGCGCCCATCGGGTGTTTTCTGTTGCGCTAGGCGTCACGGTGGAACTGCACCAGATCACGATCGCGGGTGGTCTTGTGGAGGAAGACGAAAAAGGAGGCGGTATCTTCAGCGACGGGACGTTGATCCTGACCGACAGCACCGTGCGGGACAGCAGCGCCTACCTCGGAGCTGGCATCTACACCACCGGTGCATTGACGTTGAACCGAAGCAGGGTCTCGGAGAACGGCGGCGTCGACAACGCAGACGGCAGCGGCATCTACAGCACAGGTGAGTTGACCTTGATCGACACCGCCGTGTCGAGCAACGGCGGGTCTAGCCCACATGCGATCAGCAACTACGGGACGATGATCATGATCACCAGCGCGGTTACCGAGAACAGCTCGCAGAGCGCTGGCGTGTTCAATGTTGGGACGGCGACCCTGATAAACAGCACGGTTTCGGGGAACAACGCGTCGAACAACTCGGCAATCACGCAGTCCAGCGGGACGTTGACCTTGATCAATTCCACGGTAGCCATGGGAGTCGGTTTCTCGACGATTGACATCAAGGAGAACGCACTTCTGATCGTGTCGAATAGCTTGATCGTCGCCCGGGACGACGAGATTTACACTGCATGTACCGGGGCAGGCCGTGTGACCTCGGGCGGCGGCAATATCGAGAGCCCTCGCAACACCTGTGGCCTGGATGGTGCCAAGGGCGATCGGTTCGACGTGAGCACGACCGCCTTGGCACTTGGAGAGCTAGCGAACAACGGGGGGCTCACAAAGACTCATGCGCTTCTCGCCGGCAGTGAGGCCATCGACCGAATCGCGGAATCGGTGTGTGTCGATGCGGATGGAGCACCGCTCACGACCGACCAGCGTGGAAGACGGCGCCCTGCAGGAGAAACATCGATGTGCGACGTGGGAGCGTTCGAGGTGCAGCCTCAGTAACTAGGTCGCCCTCGGACGGCGTTACGAAGATCTGAGCCGACCCGCGGGATTTGAGAAAGGGCTACGGCGTGTCAGTCGAACTCGAAGCTGTCGCCGCCCGGCAAGAAGGGGTCGTTCGCCGGATTGGGGTCGTTGTCGGGGAGAACGATGCCGCCTCGGCCACCTTGCGGTGGGTAACCGCCGTCCTGGTAACTCGGCTGTCCCGGGGCGGAAGCGATACCAGCGCCACCTCGTCGGAACCGGAGCACTTGGGGCCCGCTGGTGATTTGGGGAATCATGACGACCAGGTCGGCCCCGCGGAGCTGGAGCCCGAAGGCTTGCATCGCCCCTGGGGCTGGATCACCGAATCACCGACGACACCCTCAATGCCAAAGGCATGGTCTATCAGAGCGTCACCTTCGTCGGCGCCTTGTCCTTGAACCACACCCGAGTTCGCTTGGCAGTAAGCGTCCCCTGTCGAAGTTGCCCGAGCGCGCTCAGCACACCGGGCCAGCGCTCAGGCGTGCGTACCAGGCCTGCACCTACTTACGGGGTTGAGGACGGTAGAAGCAGCCTTGTCGAGGATTTCCAAAGGACCGCCGAGCTCGACGGCGACGTACTGAACGTTGGGCTCCCACACCACCTCGTCCCAGTCTCGGAGCTCCTTGATGCACATCGCCAAGCTCCGGTCCAAGCCCATCATGAAGTCGGGAAGCACGCAGCGAACATCCGTCACCACCATGTGCCGGGGCGGGATTTCAACGTGGGAAGGTTCAGGGCGGCGGCGGGGAGGCGGGATTGAATTGATCCGTCTGAGGGACGCGCTCAATCCGGCAAATCGCTGAGTCTTCCGGTCGCCTTCTTCTTCGCTTTGCGAATGCTTCTAAGCCAGCGCCGCTGCGCGGCTGCTTTTCGGCTGTGGTCGGTTTGCTCATCGTAACGTGCACTCACAGCCTGCATGCTCTTTTCGAACTTTGCTGTGATCGCGGTTTTCTGTTTCTCGAGGTCGCCCGCGCTGTTGCCCTTGAGCTTGCTGGTGAGGTAGGCCGCCTCGCGCATAGACAATGCCACGATGTCGAAATGGCCTTGTTCGTGGCGCAGGAGCTCGTCGTCTTCCTGGCCTCGAATCACCCAGCTTTCGGGTTCAACGGTGGCCGTAGCTTGGACCCATGTGACCCAATGCTTCCCTTCCTCGTCGTCATTGTAGGCGTAACCGTAGCGGACCTGAAATTTTGCAAAGATATAGGCCGCCTCGGTGGGTTTCGCTGTCGACGACCTCGGTTCAAACTCGCTCCACCTGACCTTGTGGTCAAATCCAACCAGTTTCACAGCCATGATACCCTCCTTCGGTTCGGTGCGGAGCGAAGCGGATTGCTCTATTTCACCGTGATGTTTCGACAAGACCCACGGTCAATTTATCAACCCGGCAAACTATTGATTGTGCCATCCGGTCGCGACTTCGCGTTGCGAATACTCGCCGACCAACGCTGTTGCGCCGCTCTGTTGCTGCTGTGGTTGGTGCGAGCGTCGTAGCGCCTGTTGGCGGCAGCGATCTTGCGGTTGATCTCTCGGCGAATCGCGTTGGCTTGGCGTGTGAGGTCGCGGCCGTTTCTGCCGGTTAGTGCGGCAATGCGATTGGCTTCTTCCCGCATCCCGAGAGCGGTGATGTCGAAGTGGCCTTGTTCGTGTCGCAACAGGTCGGCGTTCTGACCGCCTCGCACCACCCAACTTTGCGACCGATTCACGACGATCTCGGCCGTCACCCCCGTGACGCGGTAGCTACGACCCGAGCCCGAGAAGTCGTAGCTGACCCGCTTGTTGGCCTTGATGTAAGCGTCCTCCGAGACTCGCCCCTGCCTCGTCGGCACCGTTCGAAACTCTCGCCAAGTCACCGAGTGATTGAATCCTGTCATCGTCATGGCTGCTCCTTTGTCGAGCGTATCCGTCGCGCAGGGTTTGGGAAAGACCCAGTCGCGTCAGGGCCAATGTATGGGTGCCAGCCCGCCCTAACGTCCGTTGTGCGACCAGTGCGGCGCATCTCTGGTGTTCTTGATTACCCCGTATGACCTGGCCACATCATGCAATGCCCTGTTGCGATTCGGATGGCCGTACTTCACCCGGACAACCTTGCCGTTCTTCTTCTTCACGTTCAGCGCCCCTGACCAGGTGATGTACATGTCGATCGCGGTGCCTCGAATATGATTGCTCGATAGAGAGGGTGGCAAATCGCTGTTGGGAGGGATCGCAAGCCTAAACTTCTGCACCATCTCCTTGGCGCCTTGCCTGCTCGCCGCGAGGTCGCCGTGATCCCATGCGATGGGCACTCCCGGCCTGGGCGTCGCGTCGCTGGGTTTGCATTTCCCCAAGGCTATCTTCCAAGACCAGTGGAACAGGTACGCTCGCTTGGCGCTGCGCTTGGTCGTTCGAATCGACACCTTGGCGCCGGCTTCTTCTACGGCTTTGATGAATGCTCTGGCATTGGATCGAAATGGCTCTGCCAAGTCATCTACCCGGGTGCTCTTTTTTGCGTACCGGTTCGCCCAATCGACCCAGGCTCTGCCGCTCTTCATCGTGGGCCCATCACGACGTGCACCTGTGATGAGCGCGCGGAACGTGCGGCCGTTTGGGTCAACGCGTCCGTCTGGTCGGCTCAGATTCACGGCGCGACGTTGAAACTCTAAGATGGCCTCCTCGGTGCGCGGCCCCATGTGCCCATCTACGATCAAGCGACGAAGGGGCACCAGGACTTCCGAATTTCCGTTGAGCAGCCGCTGGACCACCTCCACGTCCCAGCGAAAGTTCAGTCCGTCACGACCGACGGACGCGCTGATCGAAGTTCCCGCTGAGCTCTGAGCCATCCCTGTAGCCTCCTTTCGATTCGGCTGCTGTACGAGGAAGCTAAGCATGACTCGTGCCAATGAGAATCTATAGTGATTTCGTGGAACGGTGAGCTGACGCGACGACCAACGTCGTCAGTCAGGGCTTCCCAGGTATCCCGTAACGCTTGGTCGTCACCGTATCCAAACACCGGGTTGTCGCGAGTCATCGAGTTGACCGAGCGTTTGGGAGCGTCTTCGGGACCCCTACCAGCACAGGTCTAGGGTGGGCTGCTTGAAGAACTTGGGCGCCGCGCGGTTGACTTCAGCACGAGCTTCGAGCCTAGAAATCGGGCCCTTGGCCGGGACGACGATTCGGTCTCCCCGGTGATTGCGATCATGAAATCGCTGCCACCAGGCTGTCTTTGGCTTGGCTAGTCCGCTAGAGCCGCAGTAGTGGGTGGTGGTTGCCTCAATGCCCCAATCTGCAAAATCATTGGAGACGCGCCCTCCGGACCTGTAGAGTAGCCATCGAAGTAGAGACTCTCTTAGGCGATGAGGTTGCAATGAAGATGGTGTCTGTCCCTCGGCTATGGACTTGCGCGGCGCTCGCCCTGGTCCTGACTAGCCCGATGGGCTGTGCCGAGGTGCAAGCGGTGAACCCGGGTGGCTCAGGGGGTTCCGGCGGGACGAACGGAGGCGATTGCACGTCCGATGCCGAATGCAGCGTGTCTACGCCGATCTGTGGTGTCGAGGGTGAGTGTCGAACGTGTGTGAGTGCGACCGAATGTATCGCCAAGGACTCATCGTTTCCGATTTGCGCGGAGACCGGCCGGTGCGTCGAGTGTTTCGACAACAATGACTGCAACGAGCCCAACTCCCCGGTCTGCGATGCGGCTAGCCTGCTCTGCCGGGCTTGCGACCTGCACAGCGAATGCGACTCGGAGGTGTGCGACATCGGGACCGGCGCCTGTGTGGCAGAAGCGTCCGTGGTCTACGCATCGCCAAGTGGAAGCGGCAGCATGTGCAACCGCTCGTTCCCCTGCTCGTTCTTGCCCGACGCCGTGAATCTCGTCGGCGGCACCAAGCCGTACCTCCGCCTCTTGCCCGGTCAGTACATGCAGCGCCTCGCCATTGCGAACAAGGCGGTCACCGTGGTTGGGGAAGGCGCCACGCTCAACCTCACTGCTGCGAGCGGCACCGAGCCCGGCGTTTTGATTACCGGCAACGACGATGTCGTGATCGATGGCCTGACTGTGACCAACCTATCGACCGGCAGGGGCCTCAGCTGCGACAGCAGCGGCCGAATCACGGTCCACCGGAGCTCGTTCAACCGCAACGATGGGGACGGCATCAGTTGCTCGAACCTCACAGTGACCGAGTCGAACGTGTCCGACAACGGCGGCCTCGGGATCGTGACGTTCGACGCCGCTGCCGTCATCGAGCGCAGCACGATAGCCGGCAATTTCGGGGGCGGAATCAGCGGCGGGGGCCTCATCCGCAACAATCTGATCATCGGCAACAGCAACCTTGGCGAATACCAAGGCGCGATTCGGGTGAACAGTGGGGCGACCACCACGATCAGCTACAACACGATCGTCGGGAACTCCGTCAATGAGAACTTCATCGGCATCATCGGATGCGCATTGGACACGGTCGTCAGTAGCAACATCATCTTTGGAAACCAGTTTCCGGCCAGTGGCGACGACCAGACCTTGATTGGCTGTACGGACACGAAGAACAACTTGTCGGACGTCGACATCACGTCGACAGGTCCTGGGAACATCATCGGTGATCCGATGTTCACCAACGCCGGGGCGGGCGACTATACGCTAAGCGAGGGCTCTCCAGCAATCGACGCGGGCGAGGTCGCGGTGGCGCCTGAGGTCGATTTCAACGGCGACCCTCGCCCAAGCGGCGCCGGCCCAGACATCGGCGCGATCGAGTCGAACTAGCTGCCCGGCAGGCGCCGGAGCCTCACGCAGAAGCCATTGACTCAGGGAAAGATCGGCGGAGGATCGATGATGATGATGCTCCTGCAGACACCGTTCTGGCACTCGCCAAGAAGCAGGACGGAGCCAGAGATGGCGCATTTGGTTCCGTTTGGCCTGATGTTGTTCACACAAGCGCCAGTGGCTGGCGACGTGCAAACGTCTTCCGTGCACGAGTTGCCGTCGTTGCAGTTGTCGGTGTTCACGCAACCGGTCTCCGGATCACAGCTGTCCGTCGTGCACGCGCTACGGTCATCGCATCGCGTGGCCGCATCCTCGCAAAGCCCCACGCAGACTGCAGACATGCATTCTCCGGTCACTCCCTCCAGCTCACATGGGGTCAGCTCCACCAGGCCAGGGTTCGCGCACTCTCCAGTGAAGCGGTCGCAAACATCTTCGGTGCATGGATTGTCATCATTGCAATCCTTGCCTGCACAGAGCATCGCGTCCTCGCACCTTCCAGATACGCAGGTGCCAGGAAGCTCGCCGAAGTCGCAAGCTGTGCCATCGGCCGCGTCTCGAACGCCCTCGCACCGTGCATTGCTGGGGTTGCAAGTGGCGTTGATCGTGCACTGGTTTCCGTCGTCGCAGTCGATGCTTGCGCAGGGGTCGTCGTCGCAGGCGCCCGCTAGACAAACGCCGGAGACATCTCCGAAACTACAAGGCTCGCCGTCGGGCACTGCATCGAACGAGCAGGCGCCCTGGTTGCAGTTGTCCGCGGTACAGCCGTTGCCATCATTGCATCCAAGGCCAATGCAGGGGTCGTTCGGATCTCTGCAGGTCACTTCGTCGAGGACCTGTTCTCCTGGACAGACACACAGATCTCCCTCGAGCTCGCCCCCGTTGCATTCGATCGGCTCGCAGGTATCGCCGCTCGAGGCCAACTGTTCCCCGGCAGGGCAAACGTCGTTCTGAACGCTCGCGCAGTGGGCCAGCAAAGGGGCAAGGCAGAGCACAACGACTGACTTGAGGATGGGGTACTTCATGCGGCGCTACTCCCGGGCGCAGGTATCTGTGGATTTCGCCCACAAGATCCGATGCAAGTCAAGAGTGGGGGAAGATGCGCTTGGTGCGGGCACGAACCTTTGGAACAAAGACAGCTGCACCGACCGCCCTCGCAGCTGAAATGCATGACGACGAAGGTCGTCATCGACAGGCTGTCGGTGCTGGCCTTTGCCGAAATACCGGAGGTTTTCGCTTGGCACAGCTCGTGCTTTCACAGACGAGACTATGCCTCATACGGTGTTGCAACAGACTCCCAAAACAAAGATAGTACGCCCCATGCGATTCATTGCGGCTCTCATTGCCCTCGTGCTTGGCTACACGCCGACGGCGCTTGCCCAGTCTGCCGACTGGGTGGTCGTACCGTCCTCCGCCGCCGAAGATGCTTCGTGGATGGAGCCGACGGTAGGCATCCTGGGGGATGCCTTGTCGCGACGGGGCATCCAAATGTTGCCACCCGAGCAGGCAGCGACGGCCTTCGAGCAAAGGGGCTCTGCCCCCTCGACGCGGGTGACCGACTCGGACGTGCAGGAGTGGGTGAACCGTTCGCGCGAGGCGATACGACATCTTGCGAGGGGTGATTACGCGACCGCCCTCAAAGAGCTCAAGGAGGCACAGGTGCTCTCTCGCAAGGCCGCCGACGAGCTCAATCGCGTCCAGAACCGATCGCAAAACGTGCTCGACACCTGCCTCTACATGGTGCGAGCTCTTCTCGAGACGGGGAATCGTGCGCGGGCGAAGGCACAGGTCGAGGAATGCGTCCGGCTCGTGCCACAGGGCGAGCCGAGCCAGCACATGCACCCACCCAACGTTGTCTCGCTCTACAAAGAAGCAAGTCAGCCTGGTCCAGAACAGACGGGCGCGCTGGTCGTCAGCAGTGACCCGACGGACTGCGATGTGCGTATCAACGGGCTGCGCTTCGGTAAGACGCCCTTTGAAATGAGCGACCTCTACCCGGGCGAATATCAAGTCCAGGTGGAGTGTGATCCCGGACGCCGCGGACGCGTCCACCCGGTGAGCGTCCGATCCGGCAAGACCGAGGTCTTCGTCGACGTTCAGTTCGACCGGGTCGTGCGCACCGAGCCACTTCTTCGTTTGCAGTACGACGACAAGCCCGGGCCCGAGCGCCAGGCCCGGGATGCACAAGAAATCGCAAAGGTGCTCCGAGCCGGCGCGGTCGTGCTTGCCACCGTTCCAAGCACCGACATGATGGAGCTCCAGGTCGTCAGCGGAACCGAACGAAGGAGGGGCCGCGTTCGGATTCCGACGACGCCAAGTGGTCCGACGTCATCGGTCGCATCCGCTGCGGCGGTGGCGCTTGCAAACGGAGAATGCACGGACTTCACCGGACCCAAGCCCGTTGCCATCGACTGCGAGACAGCGCGAGCCGAGGCTCGAGCGGCACCAAAGGTCACGAAAGAAAAGGACACTCCGTCGGGCTGGCCTGCCGACCGGCCGCCTCGGGGCCAGTGGATTTCCGGGCTCACGCTCGTTTCGGCGGGTGGCGCTAGCCTCTTGGCGGGCTACGGCTTGCTGATCGCCAGGCGAGGTGCGGGGGACACCTTGGTTGCTGACTTCAATCCAAACGATCAGACGGACCAGCTCAAGTGGACCAACCTCGGAAACGCCATCCCGCTCATGGGCACCGTGGGCGGCGTACTGACGGTCACGGCCATGCCCCTCGTCCTCCCCTATCGAAGCAAGACGCCTTGGTGGGCCTGGCTTTCCGGAGGGCTTGGTGTTGGCGCGGCGGTCGGCGCGATCGTGTCGGGAGTGCGGGCGGAAGGTGTGCCGGGCGGTTCCAACAAATGCGAGTTGCTGGTCAATCAGGCCAGCGCCCAAGCCTGCGTGGACCGCGGCCGGTCGATCAACCGGGCCGTCATGTTGGGGACGACTGCCGCGCCCCTCTTGACCATGCCCTTGGTGTACCTCTTCCGAAAGGACGAGAAGAAGCATGTGAGGGGCCTCACACCGAACCTCGTCGCCGGGCGAAACGGGGGCTATATCAGTGTGGGAGGCGCATTCTAAGGTGCCCCAGGCGCGATCAGCGCGGCTTCACTGTTCAAAATCACCCCCGTAACGTAGAATGCGGTGCCCCTGACAGGGTCCGATTTGCGCCTGATCGGTGCCGCGGCGCGATGAAGCTACGTGAGACGCTCTGAAACATCGCTGAGTGACGTCCTGGGCGCGGAGTTCGGTCCGTATAAGCTCGTCCGGCGGCTTGGCGTGGGCGGCATGGCAGAGACGTTTGTCGCCGTGAAGAGTGGGCCGGGAGGATTCTCGCAGCGGGTATGCCTCAAGCTGGTGTTGCCCTTCTTTCGGGACGACGAGGACTTCATTCGTCTGTTCTATCGCGAGGCGACGCTCGCCGCGAAGCTACGGCACCGCAACATCGTGGGCGTGATGGACTTCGGAGAGATCGAAGGCACCCCGTACATGGCGCTCGAGCTCGTCGACGGCCTCGACCTGCGGGGCATCCTCGATGGACAGGAGGGGCAGAAGCTTCCCGCTGAGTACGTCGCGCTGTTCGGGCTCGAGCTCGCAGAAGCGCTCCAGCACGCACACAACCCGCCGTCGACGGCCGGCATCGACACGACGGGAGACGACGTGCAGGGCATCGTGCACAGGGACATCTCGCCTTCGAACGTACTGGTCAGCCGACAGGGGGAAATCCTGCTCACCGACTTTGGTGTTGCGAAAGCCATCTCCGACACCTCTCGCAAACAGAGCGCCGTCAAAGGCAAGATCCCCTACATGTCCCCCGAGCAGCTCCGGGCTGAATCCCCGGATGGCCGCGCCGATCTTTTTGCGCTGGGGGTCGTTCTCTTCGAGGCTCTTGCTGGAAGGCGCCCGTACGAGGGCCCGCACGACCCGGCCACGATCATGCTGATCTTGAAGGGCGAGCACCCGTCGCTTCGGTCGCTGGCGCCAGACGCTCCACCAGGCCTATGCGACGTGATCGAGCAGTTGATCAACCCGGACAAAGAAAAGCGGCCTGCGACCGCAGCGGCTCTCATCGAAGCACTCGATGAGTTCGCCCCATCACCTCGCGTCCGACAGAACCTCGGGCAGTTGGTGCGGCAACTGGCCGAGGAGGCCAAGCAGAAGAGGTCGAAGAAGGGCTCTGGGCGCATCAGCGCCAAAACCGAGGTCTTGCCCGACGCCGATACGGACGGCGGCGCCGTCGCGGTTGCTCCAACGGAGCCGGCGAGCGGTGTGGAACCATGGGCGTCGAGCACGGTGGGGAAGGACGAGCCGCGTTCAGCCCCTGAGTCGCCTGCACAACTACTCCGTGAACCTATGAGTGAGCCCGTCCGCGAGCCCTCGCATGAACCCACGAGTGAGCCCTTGAACCTCGTACGGCCGCCGAGAGGGGGCGACCAACGAATCGGCGCGGCGGCCGCCGATGCGCGGTCGCTCGACGATTCACTCACGACCTTGCGCGATGAGAGGCGACCCACGGGCGAAAAGAGAGAGCGCACTCGGCCGCGGCGCAAGCTCTGGCTCGCCCTGGCTGCGTCGATCCTGGGCCTTGGGCTCGTCGCATCGGCCGCCGTGGTGTTCTGGCCGTCTGGCGAAGCTTCCGATCCTGCTAAACAAGGGGCGCGCCAAACTGAACCCGACAGCGCTCGCCAAGCGGAGACCCGAGGTGAGGAGCCCGCGGCAGAGGCCCCACCGATTGCGGTCGCGCCCGAACCGAAAGCGAAGGCAGATCCGCCGGCTGCGCGCGAGGACGTGGCCGAGAAGCCACGCACTGAACCGGTGGCGCCGGAACCGAGGGCGGAACCGACGCCGACTGTGACGACGACGACGCGGCCCGCGGACGAAGCGAAAGAACCCCCTGCGCCCGCGAAACCAAGATCTGCCCGACCCAAGCCCGAGCCCGCGGCAACGAAGCCTGCTCGGTTGACGATCTCGGTGTTCCCTTGGGGCAACATTTGGATCAATGGGCAACCATGGGGCCCCGCGCCTTTGAAGGGCGAACCGATGCCACCTGGCACTTACAAGATCAGCGTTGGGCAAGCCGGCCCAAGCGAGACCAAAGTCGTCCGGCTCAAGGCTGGGCAACGGAAGGCGGTCGAGTTCGACCTGGACTCCGAGTGAAGCCCCTGCGCCCAAGAGGCGAGTGCGCTGCGCCTCACTCGCTCTCGCCGAGGCTGCCCGCGACGCGAACGGTGACCCCTGGCTCTGCGCTGCTCGGGTGGAGCTCGAGCTCATAGCGATAGTAGTCGCCCTGAGAGACGCTGACGCGCGCGCCGGGGACTTGGTCCCTAAGCCACTGCTGCAAGGCGCGCTCGAGCGAGCTTGCGCTCTGCTCCACGCCAAGCTCTCGACCGAGAGCCTCGATGAAATGTGCAATGCGCGAAATGTTCAAGACGTTCGAAAGTCGGGCGCCGGCAAGAGAGTCGAGCGCCATCGCATTCCCTTCTGGCGTGTCGGCGAAGCGTCTCGGACGTTGCGCCGATCCGACGGAATCGCTCAACTCGTCGAACCAACGGTGATTCGCGAAGGTTTCTGCAATTTGGACAGCGAAGTCATGGGAGGCTCGCACTCCAGCGCTCTCATTGACAGGGGAACACAACGCGACGTAGCGGGCGTCCTCTGAATCGCAGAACGAATCCCATGCCGCATAGCGTGGGCCCTCAGTAGCGATGAACCCTGGCGATGCGTTGGCGAGGAAGGGCGCATGCGCGTCTGCAGCGACCGCGGCGCAGTGGCGAAGCAGCTCCACGTCCTGCTGGTGGTGGTCGAAATCGTAGTCCGCGACGATCAGGCTCACCGGCGCACCATCCGACGGTTGATGCCCGGGGTCGCATAGCTGCCGGTAGAGCCCCGAGACGGTCACGTCGATCGCGTCTTCGAAGTCGCTAGCGAGATCGTCCTTCGAGCAGTTGATGAACGCGACGCGCAGGTTCTCTTCGAGGTCGACATGCTCCACCAAGTACCAAAGCGCCGTCCAGACTTCCGCGAGCCTTTGAACCGTTGGATCTTGGAGGACTTCGTCGACCAGCATAGAAATCTTCTGGTCTATTTCTGCGAGCAGAACTTCTCTCTGGCTCGGTCGCTCTGCCGCTGCGACGCGAAGATCGAGGAGCGCAGGCGCTGGCCCCACCGGCTCCCCATGAATCTCCTTTGCATGCTCCCGCCTTGCGTCCTCCAACATCTGCTGGAGAAGGTCGGTTGGGGCGCCTTCGTCGCTTGGGCTGTGGGCCATGACCTGTACAATACCTGATCGCCTGCGAATGTATGAGTCATGTTCGACGCGGGCGCTGGAGTCGGCTGCTGCCTTCGTCTCTGAAAACGCTGGCCGAGGCCTCAGCGAATGTAGTACCCCGACACGCGATAGACGCCATCCTTGTCCCGCATGGGCGTGACGGTTTCGACGGCATCGGCCTTGTTTTGGAACTTCGTCCGGTACTGAATGACGACATACTCGCCGTCCGGTGCACCGGGAAGCTTCGTGGTGTACTCGGCCGAGGCGACCTCACGACTCGAGACTGCGCCCAGCGGAGCACGAACACCGGCGACCTGTGTCACCCACTGGTCTTTGGGCACCACGCCCCGAAAGAAGGCGCAGGCCTGCTCCCAACTGTCTTCGTACTGCTCGGCGTCGACGAGCGCGAGCCAGGCCTTGCTCGCAGCGATCCCCTCATCGGTGCCTCCGGCACTCGGCTGTTCTTTCTTGGTGCAGCCCACAGCGATGAGCCCAAGCACCCCAATCGTGATGACGATGATTCGCATCGCTCCCTCCCCTGCCTGCGCTACACTCGCTGAGTTCCTCGGCCAAGCCAACAAAGCGGGAGGATACCATGGCCGCCACGATTTCCTTTGAGCTCAACGGCGAGCGCGTCCGCCTCGAGGCAGACGAGACCCGTAGGCTCCTGTGGGTGCTTCGGACCGAGCTCGGGCAGACCGGGCCGAAGTACGGTTGCGGACGCGGCTCCTGTGGGGCCTGTGTGGTCCTCGTCGACGACAGCCCGGTTCGCTCGTGCATGGCGCAGGTTCGCAGTGTTCGAGGCAAGAAGGTCGTCACGATCGAGGGCTTGGCCAAAGGCGGTGAGCTTCACCCGCTTCAGAAGGCGTTCATCGAACACGACGCGCTTCAGTGCGGGTTCTGCACGCCGGGCATGATTCTAACAGCTTATGGCTTGCTGCGGTCGAACCGCGAGCCCTCGCGCGCGGACATCGTCAAAGACATGGACCGGAACCTCTGTCGCTGTGGGGCGCAGACGCGCATCATCGACGCGATCGAGTCTGCCGCAGCCGAGCTGCGGAACGGGAAATCCACGACATGAGCTCGAACGACGCGCAAACCTCGGACTTCCAGCAGTCGCGACGCGAGTTTCTGAAGCGCTTCGGCGGCGGCATCACGATCTTCGTCACGTTTGGTGGATCGCTCGAGTTGCTCGATCGAGCCCAGGCGCAATCGAGCGCTGTGCCAAACGACTTCAACGCGTTCGTGAAGATCTCAGAAGATGGGCGCGTCCAGTGTTTGACGGGCAAGATCGAGATGGGACAGGGGCCGATCACCTCGCTCGCCCAGATGATGGCCGACGAGATCGATGTACCGTATGAGATGGTGGACATGCTCATGGGCGACACGGATCTTTGCCCCTGGGACATGGGGACGTGGGGTTCGTTGACCACGCGGGCGTTTGGCCCGGTGCTGCGGGCGGCGGCTGCCGAGGCGCGCGGCGTGCTCCTGGAGCTCGCATCTGCAGCGCTCAGCGTTCCGGTCCCGCGACTGGAAGCCAAAGATGGCGTGATCTTCGACCGACAAAACGAGAGAAAGCGCATCACATACGGCGAGCTCGCCAAGGGTAAACCGATCGCGCGACACCTGACCGTGAAGCCTGAGCTCAAGGACGTTTCCCAGTTTCGCGTCATGGGGCAGCCAAAGCTGCGCCGCGACTCGCTCGAGAAGGTAACCGGCAAGGCCAAGTACGCTGCTGACATCCGCTTACCAAGCATGCTCTACGCGAAGATTCTTCGACCGCCCGCACACGGAGCCAGGTTGAAGAAGGTCGACACTTCGGGCGCCCGCAAGATGGATGGTGTGCACCTGGTCGAGAACGGCGACTTCATCGCGGTGCTCCACGAGCTGCCGGACCTGGCCGAAGAGGCGCTCGGGCGGATCAACGCGAAGTTCGACCTGCCCTCGGTGACCGTGACCGATGAAACCATCCACGAGCATCTCATACGCGTCGCTCCCAGAGGAGATGTCGTAGCCAAAACGGGCAATCTCGAACGAGGACGCAAGCTTGCGACGCGCACGATCGAAACCAGATTCTTCGATGGCTACGTCGCGCACGCACCGATGGAGACGCACGCGGCCCTCGCGCACATCGAACGGGGCAAGTGCACGGTGTGGGCGTCCACGCAGAATCCGTTCGGGGCGCGTGACAAGATCGCGCAGGCGATCGATCTATCGCCCGAACAAGTGCGCGTCATCACACCGTTCGTCGGTGGTGGTTTTGGTGGCAAGACGAGCAACACGCAGGCGGTCGAGGCCGCGCGCCTTGCCCAGGCTGTCGGCCGGCCGGTGCAGGTGATGCGCAGCCGCGAGGAAGAATTCTTCTACGACACCTTCCGACCCGCCGCGGTCATCGACGTCCGCTCGGGCATCGACAAGTCGGGCCGGATGACGTTCTGGGACTACGAAGTGCTCTTCGCCGGAGAACGAGGCGCGGAGCAATTCTACGAAATCCCGAATCATCGGACGACCGTCCGACCGCGGGGCTGGAGAGGCGGTCCGGGAATGCATCCCTTTGCCACGGGCGCCTGGCGCGCACCCGGCAACAACAGCAACACCTTCGCGCGCGAATCACAGATCGACGCCATGGCCGCGGCGGCCAACGCAGACCCGATCGAGTTCCGCCTCAAGCACCTCAAAGATCCGCGAATGATCCGCGTATTGAAGGCTGCCGCCAAACGCTTCGCTTGGAAGCCCACCGCGACGCCGAGCAAGCGTGGTCTGGGCGTGGCCTGCGGGATCGACGCCGGAACCTACGTGGCCGCCATCGCCGAGGTCCTCGTCGACGCGCGCAGCGGAGAAGTCGAAGTCAAGCGTGTGCTGAGCGCGCAGGAGATGGGCATCGTGGTCAACCCTCAAGGCGCCACCATCCAAATGGAAGGCTGCGTCACGATGGGACTTGGTTATGCGCTCTCCGAGGAGGTTCATTTCCGCGGAGGGCAGATCCTCGACACGAACTTTCACCGCTACGAGATTCCGCGTTTCTCCGGGCTACCGAAAATCGAGACCCTCCTCGTCGAGGCCAACGACATTGCGCCGCAGGGCGGCGGAGAACCGGCAATCGTGGTCATGGGCGCCGTCGTCGCCAACGCAATCCACGACGCGACCGGCGCCCGACTCAAGCGCATGCCCATGACCCCCAATCGGGTCAAGGCCGCCATGCAGGAAGCGTAGAGCCAGCGTCGCCACCGTCGTAGTCGTTCCATGGCGGGTCCCATCAGTCGCGGAGGTCGAGCTCTGGATAGTGCCGGAATACGCCGTGCTCGTTGAAAGGGAGGCGGCGATCGGATGCGAGGTACGCAGCGATTCGAGGGCGTGTTGCAACCCGGTCTCGAAGGCCGAGGATCAAAGGGGTCGACTCCGCGACTCGAGCAAACCCCTTCGGGAAGGCGTAGGCGAGCCCCTCTGCGAGTTGAAAGAGGGACAGGTCCGGATAGGTGAGCGAAGTGCCCATGAGCCACTCCCCAGCGCTTCGTTCGAGCACACGCTCGAAGTAGGGAAGAAAGCGCGGTAGGCGCTGATCCACAAAGCTCTTTGACGCTTCGCGTGCCGCGTCCTTCTGATCTTCGTAGTAGAGGGCCGCGCTGATTGGGTGGTGTGTGTTGTGGGCTTCGTCGCTGACGTCGGCGATGGTCAGCTGGAGCTGAAGGGCCTGCATCCGCTTGCCGGGCTCGTCGGGCGCCAGGCCGTGCCGTTCGCCGAGATACGCGCAGATCGCTGCGGACTGCGCGAGGACGAAGTCCCCATGCAGCAAAATCGGTGGCGCATAGGCAGGCTGACCGGGCCGCTCGCCTCGCACGAGCTGCAAGAGAGGCTCGAGCCCACCGCCCTCTTCTTCTGGCAGGCGGGCCACGTCCACATAGGGCGCTCCCGCTTCTTCGAGCACGAGTCGTACGAACTCCCCGCGACCAGGAAGCATAGGCCAGTAGTAGAGCTCGTAGGGCTTCTTCATTGGCCTACTCGTCGATGCGCAGGGCGAGCTTGCCGCGAACGCTGCCGGAATCGAGCGCCGAGAGCGCGATGCTCAGGTCGGACAACGGGAAGGTCTCTTCCACCGATGCCTTTAGCTCGCCCGAGACCATCCAGGCGGCGAGTTGCTCGAGGTCCGCGGCGCGCGACTGAACCGTAACGAACCTGCAGCGTTTGCTCGAGAATAGGCTCAGTAGCATCGCTCCGAAGAGGGAGGCAGACGGCAGCAGGGTGACGTAGGCCCCACCCCGGTTGAGGAGCGGTTTCGCCTCTCCAAACGAAGACGTCGCAGCGGCGTCGAGGAATAGGTCGAAGGTTCGGTTCAAGGACGAGAGCGGGGTTTGTCGGTAGTCGATGACTTCGTCGACGCCGAGGCTGCGCACGAAGCTGGCCTTGGCCGCGCTTGCCGTCCCCACCACTTCGGCGCCGAGTGCCGTGGCGATCTGAACCGCGTAGCTCCCGACACCGCCCGAGGCGCCGTTCACCAAGACGCGCTGGCCTGGTTTCAAGCCTCCTCTATCGCGGAGACCTTGAAGCGCGGTGCAGCCAACCGTGGCCGCGGCCGCCGCTTCCTCGTGGCTCACGCTCGGCGGCTTGAGCCCCACGCTCTCGGGCTTCACCGCCACGAGCTCGGCAAAGCTTCCCTGCTTGGTCGTGGGAGAATAGGCGAGATGTCCAAACACCTCGTCGCCAAGCTCCCGCCCTTGGGCCCTCGCGCCGACCTGCTCGACGACCCCACTGAAATCGAAGCCGATCGCGGTTGGGAAATTCTTGGCATGAAGAAACCCGCCGCCATCCTTGCCACGGATCACCTTGAGGTCGGCTGGATTGATCGAGGCAGCGCGCACGCGAACCAAAATCGTGTTCGGCGTGAGCTTGGGCGGCTCGATGTCGCCGATCCTCAGGCTGTCGATGGTGCCGTGCTTGTCGAGAATCGCTGCCCGCATGGAATCCTCCCTAGCCGTACTTCCGTTTGTGCGCCTTCAACGCGCGGCTCGTCTTGACGAGCGCCTCCAGGACGCGATCGTGAATCGAGGCGCCTCGATTGCTCTCCCCGATGAGCGTCGCGGTGTGGGCGGCGCAAAGGTTCTCAGCATCTCGCCAACGTTCGGCGAGCTCCTCGGCCCAGTGCCGGAAGTCGCGCGCGGCGCCAGACCGTTCTTCCAGTGCCTTTCCGAGCGTTGGGTGAAAGCGCATCGAATCCGTCCGGCCGAGCAGCCGCGCCGCCTTAGGCCAGCGGATGTACATGAGCGTGTCGTCGACGTGAATCGTCTTGGAGGCGCGATGCAGGACGAGCACCGACGAGAAGTGAACGTTCTCGTTGGAAGAGATGAAATCGACGCCGCGCGGAATGGAAAAGTCGAAGTCGTCTGAAAACATCGCGTGGAGCGCCGGGTCCTCTGTGCGCTCCGCTTCCCAGGGAAGCTCGGGGAATCGGGACAGGTGCCGCGCGGTTCCATAGAGCCTGGCTTCCGGAAACTGCTCGTGCATCTTGCGCGCATGGACCGTGTGGAAGGGGTGCACGTTCAAGATCGCCTCGACGTCCTTGCCGCCATTGGTGCGCTCGAGGACCTCGCGCTCGACCTCACCGCTGAACGCGTACGAATCGAGGAAGACAAAGCGGCCGCTGCCTCGCCGGACCAGGGACGCTTGCGTGCCGATGTCGATGAGGCCGCCGATCTTGAACGACCCACGAATGTTCCAGAAATCGTCTGAGATCTTGATGATCTGGGGGCGCATGCTTCCCGTTCCCTACTTGGGCCGAGCGTACCAGACCAGGGGTCGGCGTGATCGGCGAATGGGCTCGAAGCGGCCGCTCGATGCGTCTTCGAGTGGAATACCGCAGGAGTCGTTCCTCGAATAGACCACCCGAGCCGAAACTAGCAAGCCCCCGGGCGGACTATTTCCGCGGCGGCAGGCCGTGCACGAGGGTGAGGAATTCCATGCTGGTGCCGGCGCGGCGGTGCTCGGAAAGGGCCTGATAGTCTGGGTCGGCCCACCAAGCGCGCGCATTTTCTTCGGACGGGAACTTGAAGATCACGATGCGACCCGGGCGCGGTGAAGAGCCCTCGAGCGTGTCGCTGCTGTCGTCGTAGGTGAAAAACTCGCCGCCATGTCGCTTCAGGATTGGAAAGAACCCCTTCTCGTACTTCCTGTAGGCGTCGGCATCGTGAATCACGAAATTGGCGATCATGAAGCAGGGGACATCGGACACGGATCAACTCCTTCAAGTCGCCGGGCAGATCTTCAGCAGCTCAGCTGGAACGCGTTCCGGCTCTGTCCCTCCGATCGGCGCTTGGCTTCGGCGTCCGCCCAGTCGAGCACTGCGCCCTTGCTTGGGTCGATCGCCAAGATCAGCCTCGCCGTTGCGACGGCGCGCGCATCGAAGCCCCGGGCCGAATAGAGGCGCACCGCGCGCTCGTACGCGAGGACCGCGTCGTCGCTGCGCCCCATTCGCCGCAATAGATCGCCCTTGCGGTGCGCCCAGCGGGGCTCATCCGGCTTGTGCCGCTCGATCAGATCGTAAAGGTCGAGCGCCTGGTCCAAGCGATCAGCCTTGAGCGCCCTGCTTAGCTCGGCTCGAAGGTCCGTCGTCTTGCTGTCGCATTTGCGCATCCGTCGGTCCGAGACGAGCTGCTGTAGCAATCGCGCTGGAATGTTCATGGAGCATTAGAGAGAACACCCATTTGACGCGCGTGTCTATACGTATTTCTTCATCTGCGGCGGGCGCACGAAACAGGTGTCCTGGGCCGGGAATCGGAGGACTTCCGTCATCGGCTGAACAAACTTTCAATGACGGCAACCTCGGTTTCGAGGCCAAACGAAAGGCCCGACTGACGATCCAACTGGGCCTCTTCCATGCACGTTACGTTCCCAGACGACACGTAACGCCCCGTCCAACCGGGCTCATCGGCTCATGGCGAGCTCACGACGTCACGGCCCATACCTGTTCTACGGCAGCTTCGACTCGTGCGGGAACGAACTTGTGCCAGGGCGTTCCGGCGAACCGGTCGCGTGATGCGGAGTCAGTGAGATCGTTGAGTGGCACACCGAATACCGACTCTTCGCCGTCTTTCGGAAAGGCGAGACCCATCCCGTTCGGCAGAGAGACGTGGCCGCGGTGCATGGTGTCGGTCGTTTCGATCGGAACGAGGACGGAGCCGCGGTGAGTGGTGAGGCGAACGAGATCCGAGCTCGACACACCGATGTCTCGCGCGTCGTCGGGATGCATGCGAAGCGCGCCTCTCGCGTCCTTCTTTCGCCAATCTGGGTTTCGCATGATGGTATTGGCCGTGAAAGACCGCCTTTCGCCGGCTGAAAGCACGAACGGGTAGCTCTCGTCACGCGTCTCCGGCTCGGAAAGCCTTCCCAGCTCCTCGAGCATGTCGTCGAGCCCGACCTGCACGCGGGTCTTCTTCACGCGTTCGAGCACGTCGTCCCATTCGCCGCGCGCCATCACGAGCCCGTGAGGGTGGTCGATAATCGCAGAGAAGAGCTTGGTGGCGGCGACCGGAGGCGGCCCGTCGAAACCCGCGCGCCCCATCGTGATCGGGTCGCGCATGACCGCTCGAAACGCGAGCCCGAAGAGCACGGCCCCTTCGCGCGCCTCGACCGGAAGGACGGGGCCCAGACTACGGTACAGCAAGACCGCCGCAATCCCGGAGAGCTTGGGGTTTCCGAGCACATGCTCTGCGACTGCAGCACCGTATTGCGGCAGCCCCTGTCGCGCGGCCTCTGCAAGCGGTGCCAAGTCGCTTTGGTCAAAGGCGCCGAGCGCCTCACAAAGGCGCGCGTGAATCTCGGCCTCCGGCAAGGGGCCTTCGGGTGGCTCGAAGAGCCGGTGACGCAAGTGAAAGTAGTTGTCCGGGAACTCGAAGTTGAAGAAGGTCGCTTCGGCTTTCTCGAACTGTGAGGCAGCAGGCAGAACATAGTCTGCAAGCTGGGCCGTCTCGGTCATGGCCACGTCGATCACGACGACCGTGTCGAGCGAGCTCAGCGCCTCGCGCACCCGTTGGCTGTCTGCGAGCGAATGCGCTGGGTTCGCCGATTCCACGATCATGGCGCGATAGCGCTTTTCGTGATCGGACAAGATCTCTTCGGCGATGATGTTGCACGGAACGAGCCCATTGATAATCGGTGCTCCGTTGACTGGCGTCTTGCCGGAAACCTTTCCGTTCGCGAAGTCGATGAGTCCTCCCATCGTCGCGTGAGTGCCCTTCTTCCCGACGTTGCCCGTGAGCAGCCAGAGCAGCCGCTGAAGGTAGCTCACGAGCGTCGAGTGCCGATTCATTTGGACGCCGAGGTCTTCGAAACAAGCGTACGAGTCGCAGCGGGCGATCAGGCGGGTGGTGTCTCGAACGACCGCCTCGTCGACGCCGCAACGGGCACAGAGCCCCGCAATGTCGATCGGAGAAAAGGCCGCGGCGACCTTTTCGTAGCCGTCGACGCATTCCTCGATGAAGGCCTGGTCGACCAGGTTTTCGGTGATCATCACGGCAACCATCGCCGACAAGAGCCAGGCGTCGGTGCCCGGCTTCACGCGAAGGTGGATGTCGGCCATCTCCGCGGTCTTCGTCACTCGGGGGTCGACGACGATCATGGTTCGATTGGGGTCTTTGCTGAGCTCTTTGAGCGTGACCCGCGCACGGGGGACGGAGTGCGAGAACCAGGGGTTCTTCCCGAGGAACATGCCGACTTGGCAGTGCTCGAAATCGCCACGGGTCTGCATCTTCAGCATGCGGTGGGATACGAGGAATTCGCCGGTCTTCTCCTGAGCGAGCGCGCTCGACTTGTAACGGGAACCGAGCGCGCGGCGAGTTGCCGTCGCATAGGCACCTGGGAGGTGATTCCCCTGCCCGCCTCCACCGTAGTAGAAGATCGACTCCCCGCCCCAGGCATCCCTCACCTTGGCGAGGCGTTCAGCGACTTCGGAAATGGCGGTGTCCCAGGAGATCGTCTCGAATGTTCCGTCCGCCCGGCGCCGCTGCGGGTGCAGGAGACGGTGCGGGCCGTTCTGGTAGAGGTCGAGTCGATGGGGCTTCTCGCAGGCGTAGCCCTGAGATGTCGGATGCGCTTTGTCACCACGGAAACGCATGAGCCGCCTGCCGTCGGCGCCCCCTAGCGCTACCTCGATGCCACAGTTGCATTCACACAAAATGCACGCTGTGGGTTTCCATTCGCTGCTTGTCATGACTCTGCCTTTGGCTTCTTGCGCTGCTCTGGCCACTGTCCCACAAGCCTCGCGTAGGGGCACCTGTAAGTTTGCCGCGGTGGATGCAGAAACGCCTTTGCGCGGGGCGATCGGCCACCCCAAGGGATCAGACTTCCAGCGGGGGTGCGTCCTCTGCTAGAACGATCGTCCCCTACGATAGGAAGGTCAGGACCGTGCGCTCGATACTGCCCAACGACGATCAAAAACAGCTTCTCCTGGCAGTAGGCCGCGTGCTTGCCGGACACGCGGGCGAATGGAACGCGCAGCGCTCGGGGAAGCCTCTCGAAGATCTGCGGGCAGCGAAGAACGCACTCGCGGCGTTGGTCGGCCGCGGCGGCCGCGCCAAGAAACAAGACGGCCCGCGACAGCGCAGTTTTTGGGGATGGGGCTACGAGGGCGAAGGCCCAGAGCCGATGATGATGGAGGTCTTCCTCGAGTTTTTGAAGGCTCGCTTCGGCCTGGAGGAGTACCAAGACATTCCCGCGCCCCGCATCGAATGCGTCGAGCTGCGCGCGCCCCGCTTTGAGCTGCCAGAAGACCTCGCTGCGTTCTGCACGGACGACAAGCTCGAGCGAGTCTCCCACAGCTACGGCAAATCCTATCGTGACATCGTGCGCGGCCTGCACGGCCAGTACGACAATCCGACCGACTACGTTGCCTTTCCAGACACCGAGGAGCAGATCCTCGGCCTCATCCGGTTCTGTGAAGCAGAGCAGGTCAGCCTGACGCCCTTTGGTGGTGGCACGAGCGTCGTCGGCGGAGTCGAGCCCACGAGATCGGAGCAGTACCGGGGTGCCATTTCACTCGACATGCGCAACTTCGATCGGGTGCTCGAGGTCGACGAGTTGTCGCGGGCCGCTCGCGCGCAAGCTGGAATCCTTGGACCCGCACTCGAGGCGACACTCAAGCCCTACGGTCTGAGCCCTCGGTTCTATCCGCAGAGCTTCGAGTTTTCGACCCTGGGCGGCTGGATTGCAACGCGCGCCGGTGGACACTACTGCACCCTGTACACGCACATCGATGACATCGTTGAATCCGTGCGTGTCGTCACGCCCAAGGGAATCCACACGACGCGCCGACTGCCAGCCTCCGGCGCCGGGCCAAGCCAGGAACGACTCTGGCTAGGCTCCGAGGGGACGCTCGGAATCATCACCGAAGCGTGGATTCGCCTCCACGCACGCCCGCGCTATCGATCCTCAGCAACCGTGAAGTTCGAAGACTTCGTGCAGGGTGCCAGGGCGGTGCGCGCACTCTCCCAAGGCAAGCTGTATCCGGTGAACTGCCGCTTGGTGAGCCCGATTGAAGCTGTCGGGATGGGGCTTGGCGACGGGCGTCATGCGATTTTGCTGCTTGGCTTCGAGTCGGAGCACTACCTGCAGCAGGAGACGATGGCCCAGGCCCTCGAGGTCTGCCGCGATCACGGAGGGCGGTGGAACCGACGGAAGGTCAGGCACACCGAGTCGACCGTGCGCTCGGGTTCGGCGGGCAACTGGCGGAACAACTTCATCAAGGCGCCGTACATCCGAGACGTCATGGCCAAAAAAGGCATGATCTCGGAGACCTTCGAGACAGCGGTGACCTGGGATCGGTTCGAGCACTTTCACCGCGAAGTCCTCAGCGCCGCAGAGAAGGCGTTCGACGCGCATTGTCGCGGGCGCGGCCTCATCACCGTTCGATTCACGCACATCTATCCGGACGGGCCTGCGCCGTACTACACGATCCTCGCCTGGGCCGAGCGCGGCAGACAGCTGCAAACCTGGGACGCGATCAAAGAGGCCGTGTCCGACGCTGTCATCGAGCACGGCGGCACGATCACCCACCACCACGCTGTGGGACGCGACCATCGTCTCTGGTACGAGCGCGAACGAGGCGAGCTGTTTGAGGCGATGCTCGCCGGGCTGAAGTCGACGCTCGACCCCAACTGGGTTCTGAATCCGGGAATCTTGCTCGAAGAAATGAGCGAATGAGGTTCGCTCAGACCAGCGGCAAGAGAGCCGTGGCAACGCGCTTGCCGTCGAGGGCGGCGCTGACGATCCCGCCTGCATAGCCGGCACCTTCGCCGGACGGATACAGACCGCGAAGGTCGGGAGATTGCAGCGTGTCCTGGTCGCGAGGGACGCGCACCGGTGAGCTCGTTCGCGATTCGACACCGACCAGGACCGCGTCCTCGCCGAGAAATCCAGGCATGCGAAGCGCAAAGCGCTCGAGCCCCGCGCGCAAGGGAACCGAGATGCGCAACCCGGCACAATCGACCACCTCGGCGAGCCCTGTGGCGGTCAAGCCCGGCCGGTAGCTGCTCTGTGGAGCTCGGCTCGAGCCTCGCCCCGCGACGAAGTCCGTCATCATCGTGGCGGGCGCCCGGAGACCGCCACCACCCGCTTCGGAGGCAGCGCGTTCGATCTGTTCCTGGAAGCGCAGCCCTCCTAGTGGCCCATCGAACCCCTGGGCCTGCCAATCCGCAGGCTCGATCGCCACGACGATTCCGGAGTTGGCGAACGGGGAGTCTCGCTTCGACAAGCTCATTCCATTGACGACCTGTGTGCCGGGCTCGGTCATCGCGGGGACGATCCAACCGCCCGGACACATGCAGAACGAGAAGACACCACGACCCTCGACGGTCGCGGCGAGGCGATAATAAGCGCTCGGAAGCGCGGCGTGGCCCGCATTGGCGCCGTACTGAATCCGGTTGATCAGCGCCTGCGGGTGCTCGACCCGAACGCCCAGCGCAAACCCCTTGGGCTCCAGGGTGACCTGCATCCCGTCGAGCATCTGGAACACGTCGCGCGCGGAATGCCCGGTTGCGAGCACGACCGCGTCCGCCTGGAACGAACGCCCATCCGCGAGCTCCACACCGCAAACGTGGCGCTCACTGCCGCGGCCCTCGACGAGGACCCGCTCGAGCCTGGACTCAAAATGAAATTCCACGCCCACGGCTTCGAGTCGTTCGCGCAGCGCAGTGACGACCTTGGGTAGCCGGTTGCTCCCGATGTGCGGACGGGCGTCGACCAGGATCTCTGGAGGCGCCCCATGCAGCGTGAGGATCTCGAGGACATCGCGCACCGAGCCCCTCTTGTGCGCCCGCGTGTAGAGCTTGCCGTCGCTATAGGTCCCCGCCCCGCCCTCGCCGAAACAGTAGTTGCTATCGGAATCGACCGGCCCCCCGCGATTGAGGAGCGCGATGTCGCGACGCCTCGGCTGAACCCGCTTCCCGCGTTCGATGATGCGGCTGGCCACTCCGTGACGCGCCAACTCGTACGCGCAGAAGAGGCCCGCCGGGCCTGAGCCCGCGATCACGACGCGTGCGGGCAATCGGACCTCTCGTGGATGAGGTAGTGCCCAGTCGTCACTCCGAGGCTCGGGCCCGACACCCAACAAGATGTGAAAACGGACGTGCTTGCCGCGCGCGTCGATGGCACGCCGCAGGACGTGAAGCTCGGGCAAGTCGTCAACCGGTACTGCCAGCTTCTTCGCAGCCGCCGCCCGCATCGCGTCCGGGTTCTGCGCTTCGTCGAGTGCGAGAAAGATCTCGATGGGATCGCGGTCGAACGTGTTGCTCATGATTCAGCGCGCTCAGATCGGCGCTCATGCCCGCTTCTCTTTGCTCCGGTCCAGGAGCTCGATCAAGGTCCGGTCGCGATCGTGGACCGTGACGGGCATCCTCTTTCCCGGCCTGACACTGCTTCAATATGCACACGGCGATGTCGAGGGACGGTGCACCCTTGCCAACCAGGGTCGTATGTTCTCACGGGACGGGTACGGTGACGCTCGTGCCGTCGACCCCCACGATGAGCTCACCCCCGAATATCGTGGCGATGGGCGTGCGAAACGCGAACCCAATCTGTACGTCGTCGTCGAGGGTCGGGACCTGGCGCGCGAGGACCAGGGTGCCGACGCCCGCGTCTTCCAGGAAGGACTTGTTCATCACCTCGCTCACGAGCACGTCAGCACCCTGGCTCATGTCTTGGAGGCCTTTGGTATCGATCGTATCTCCCCTGATGGCCACCGATTTGCCGGCGAAATCGACGCGGTACCCGAGAGCGGGGAGGACCGGCGAATGGTCCACGGGACCGTCGGAGTGGGCACCCGAGCCGGCGCAGGCCAACAAGAGGGCCGAGGGCAAGCGCTACGATGAGAACGATGCGCTGGTGAGATGTTGGACCCTTCATCGTCGCTCTTGTGATCACAGCGAGGTCGGGATCGTTTCGCCTATGAATCGTCGCGTCCGAAGAAATTGAACGACAGGCCTTTTCCCAGCCCCGTTGCTGTGGTTTAGTTGGGCCATCGTGCGCACGGTGCTGATTCTCGTTGCCTTCGCTGCTGCCCTGCTCCTCGCGGCCGGCTGTGGTGGCGTCGGTGAGACCTGTCAGACGGCGGGCTCCACTGGGGAGTGCGGGTCTGGGTTGATCTGCACCTTCACCGGGAGCCCCGAGCCCCTGAGGCCTGGTGACGCTGTGCCAGAGGCCAGACTCTGCCTTCGGCTGTGCGATACGGTGACGGACTGCGGCGAGGGCGAGAAGTGCCAGCTCGTCTTCTGCTCCAACCTTACGAGCTGCCAGACGACACCGATTCCGGAGCCGACGCCCAACCTCTGCGGAAGTACGGGCGGTGCCGGCGGGACAGGCGGTAGCGCAGGCATGGGCGGGAGCGCAGGCATGGGCGGGAGCGCAGGCATGGGCGGTAGCGCAGGCATGGGCGGCGCCGGTGGCATGGGCGGTGTCGGCGGCATGGGCGGCAGCGCAGGCATGGGCGGTAGCGCAGGCATGGGCGGCGCCAGTGGCATGGGCGGCAGCTAGGCCTGACCCCTGGACTCAGTCAGAAAACAACTGGCTTTTTGTGACGACAAGCTCAACCTGACGAATACGCCCAGTGCGCAGGAATAGCTCGGCGCTCAGCTCGGTCGGCAAGATCGGTTCCGTCAGCGTCCGATGACCGCCATCATCGAGGTTCAGTGTCACCGTCGGCTCGGCGACGGAATCATCGATCCGGTACACGAATGGCACCTGACACCAGGTGAAGGCCAAACCCGATTTGGGAACCGTCAGCTCCTGCCAGTTCCCATCGACGTCGAGGAAACGAAACGGCTGTGGGCTCGTGACAAACTCGCGAGCACGCAACAAGGCCAATTCGAAGCTCACTGCACCCTCGCTCACACGCACACCGAGCTCACCGAAGCGGGTCAAGATCTCTTCCTTGACCAGGCCAGTCATACCCGGCTGCTGGGCGCCGGCGTGTTTGGGGGTGTTGGAGTAAGGGTCGGTCGGGAAGGCTCCGAATTCACCAGGGCTCCTGTTGAATCCCAGACCCTCACGCACACGGTAGTACAATCGCCCCAGCCGGAGGCAGGTTTCTGCGTCTGCAGCCACGGCGAGCGCGACGAAAAAGTTTTCCTGCACGACCAGCAGCAACTTGGAGACCATGTGCCAATAGACACATCCCAATCCCTCGTAACCGAACATCGTGCCGGAACGCCCGGTGAACGCTTTGTGGTTGAAAACCTTTTCGTAAAGCTCCAGCAAAGCCTGACGAGCATGTTGAGTTTCATCGCCATAAACCGGCACCAAGTCGTTGAGCCGAGCCTTCAGATCGCCCCGGTTGCGCAAGTCGGCGTTGAAGCGGTAGCAGCCGTCTTCGTCGCGCAACACGATGGTCTCATCGTCGCGTTCCACCATCTGTCTGAGTAGCGGGATCGACTCGAATCGTTCGGCGGGGATGCGGTTCTTCTCGAGAAACCCCGGTAACGGACGATCCGGATACAGCATGAAGGTGCGCACATCGGCCCGATACATCTCGCTCTCGAACAAGGTTTCGAGCACATCGGCTGCCTCTGCCGGGGCAATGGCCCCGGAGCTGAGTACGGCGACCTGACCCTCCAGCATCGCGTAGAGGTGCTCGACCTCGACGGCCTCGGAGCTCAAGCTCAGCAAGTTGTAGGCGTGGTACATGCCATCCTCACGCTTGTTCTGCCGGATGCTTTGGTCGATGGCAGCCAGCGCATCATCCAGCATGTCATGCACCTTCGAGACTGGTTGCTGGACCATGCCGGAGAACGTCTCGTTCCGGTAAACCGCCTGTCGGTAACGCGACGCGGCCTCTCCCAACCTGGCCAGCAAGCGGTGCCGCGTATGGGAACTCACCGCCTGCCCCTTCAGCTGCGGTCGCACCTCCCTCAGCGCAGCCGCGGTCTCACCGAGCCATTCACTGATTTCCCGCGACATGCTGATTGAACCCGACTCCTGCGCCAGCAAACGCTGCAGGAAATCGACGTATCGGCGCATGTAATAGAGCGTCACCATGGACAGCCCATGACCGACCAGCGCGTTGTTGGCGTCGTTCCACTCCGGACGCTGGGTATTGAGCCAGATGCCTCCATCCATCACGAAGTTTCCGAGCTTACTCAACAGCGTCACCAGGAGCTTCTCGAACAGATTGACCTGGTACACCTCGTCATTGGCGTCGAGCATCAACTTGCCGTCGGCGCCCTTGTCAGCCACCCGCCGTTCGATCCGCGCCGCTGCTTCCCCGTCGTAGACGACGGTGCTCTTTGCGTCCTCGAGCAAGCTTTCGAACGACTTGATTCGATACGGAACGTTGGCGTAGCTGAAAATTGGCTGGCGCAGCAAGGCAACGAGGCGCTGGGGATGGAACCGCTGGGAAAGCTCCAGGAGCTTCAGAAGATAGATGATCTGATGATCGCCCCAATAGCCGATATGACTCCACGGGTCGTCAGGGTCCTCGACCTCCCAGTCGATGCCTTCTTTGCTGATTCGGTACGGGTTGTATCCGTCTGCCGTCGTGGCGTTGAGGAACTTGGCGATCACGCTTTCGACGAACTCCGGATAGCTGAACGTCAAAGCCTCCCAGTTCTGAAAAATGTCCCGCCAGTTGCCCTGATATGAGAGCAGCTTCTGGCCTCGCTCGTCTTTGAGCTTGATGACAAACTCGTTCCAGGGTCGGCTGGGGTCACCGTGCCGGCGACCAAAGGTGATCGGCAGATACTCGCGGCATAGCCGCTCGAGTTGTGGGTCGCCCAGCTCCTCGATGCTCGACAGCAAGTCCCGGTACTGGAGCGTCTCGGGCAAGGCGCCGAGCGCCCCCTCATGGCGCACGAACACCTTGCGATTGAACATCTCGACGGTCCTACGAAAATCCAGGGAAGAAACCCGATACTGATCGTCGAAAATACCGCCGCGCAGGACATTGAAGAGCACGTTCGCATAGTGGTGGGCCGAGACGGCCTCCTCGGCGGTCGCCTGGAATGCGTCGGCGCCCGCCACGATGCGAGCCAGCTCATCGGAGCCCTCCTCTACAGACTGGGTGATCGACTCCGCCACGGCCGCCGGGTCGCCGAGCTCATGGAGCAAGCTCACCACCTGCGCCTGACTCTGCTCGACGTCGGCGACGAGCTGCCAGCGCTCCGATGCCTTCGGCGCCAGCGTCAGCGACGCATTGACGAGATAGTCCCCGCGGATGCCACGCTTGTGGACCTCCTGAGTGAGCGGCGCGCCCCTTCGAAATCGCTCGAGCTGCGCTCCGGAGAGCAGCACCTTGTGCCCATGGAGGCCGAGGCAGAAGACGGTGTTGGCCTTGAGGGACTCGCAGGGCTCGGCTCGATCGGTGATCCCGGAATAGAGCGTATACAGGGCCAGCCCCTGGTCTTCGACGAGCTCATTCCATTTGTATGCGTCGACCAAATTGCTCGTGTTCGTCTGCGCAAATCGCGGAGTCCCGGCCGGAAGAATGTTCTGCAAGCCATCGACCAGCTCCAAGCTGCAGTCTGTTTCGCCTAGATTCTCCAACTCGCATCGACGGACGAATCCGTACATGTCGCTGGTCAACCAGCAGTAGCGGAACGCCAACTGCAGATCGTGGTTGATCTCTTCAAAGCAGAGCTTGTTCCCGAGGAGGTTCTTGTAGAGATTGCGGTCGGTGGAATACCGCCCGGCATGTCCTCGATTGAAGGGTTCCCAGTCACGCCGTTTCCCGTTTTCGACTACATGGATGAGCGTCTTGCTGCCGGTATGCGGAGTGCTTTCGTGAATCTTGTCGACTGTAATGTACGGGAACAGCGATGTGTTCGGGGACACCCGACCCGCGGTAAGGCCCCCGGTCGAGGAAATGAACAGCCAATGATCCGAATTGGACACCAGGCTGACGAAGAACGGGGCCATTTCGTCGACGTTGCGGATCGCGTAGTACCGCTCCCCCGCCAGAGTCAAAAACTCGCCAGTTACCTCATCGTTGCGAACGGAGGGTCGATTCATGTTCCCGTGAATGACGGCACGGGGGCCGGCGGCTCAACGAACCGCCGGCCAGCCCATGACCAGGAGACCGCCTAGGGGCAGCCTGCGTTGATGTTGCCGCGTTTGAAGTCGAAGCCGAAGGTGATCGTTGTGCCCTCATCTTCCGCTGTAAGCGTGCGTTCGCGGAAGACATTGGACTCGATTCGGTTCCCTGCTTGCTGTTCGGCGACGTTGTTGTAGTCGCTAAAGATCGATAGCTGCTGGGCGCCCTGCTCGAGACCGCCTTCCCCCGCCACAATAGCGGAATAGCCTTGGATCTGGCCGTTCGGTGCGGGGTCCAAGGGGATGTTGTAGCCGTAAAGGAAGGTCGTCCCATCCGGTTCATACACGTTGGCGTAAATGACCCATCCGTCTCCCCATGTAGCTGACGGGTCATCGCCCAATGCGTCAGGGTCTGTCTGATCGTACGGGGGATCCTCGAAGTTCGACGTGTACTGCGTATTTGGGTTGACCTCGACGTTGTCGTAGAAGACGCCTGAATCTTCAAAGTTCGAGGCCGTCGTAGTGAAGCCGAACTGTACGGTCTGTCCTGCGAGTCCTGCGTCGATCAGCAACTCGACTGTGCCGCGGGCCCAGGTTTCCGTGGCGTCGGTCGTGTCCGTTGAAGCGGAAGCTGTCAGGTTACCGGTCCCATCAATAATTTTGATGAAGGCATTGGCTGTGCTGTCGCATGCCCCGGTACCGCCCGTGCCCCCGCCACCGGCCATGCCTCCGCTGCCGGTTGAACCTCCGCTACCGGCTGTGCCTCCACTGCCGCCTGAACCGGCCGCACCACCCCCCTCATCTTCGGAGCAGCCATAGACGGCGAGCGCCGCAAACAGAATCGTAATCAATGTCGTTCTTTTCATCCTCGTCTCCTACCTCGTTTCGCTATGCGAAACATGACACTTACCCGAGCTCTTCAAACCCATGAAGTCAGAGGGCGCCTGATGCAACGCCATGCGCCCTCATTCCTTCGTGAAATACAAGTTGTCGACCAGCAGTACGTCTCCGGGGTTACGAGTCCCCCCCCGATGATGAAGGGCGAGCGGGTGTTACTCGGGTCAAAACCACGATCGATGGCATCTTGAAGCGGGATCCGCAGGAAATGCCATTCCCCGTCATTGGTGTAACCGTACGCCGTCGGATCGAGGTTGAGCGATCGCGCCGGGTCCGGGGGAGGCACATTCGGTGGCCTGCCGTCCTGCCACTGAAGCGTGATGTTGAACCGTGCGAACGAGTCGTCGCTCGACTTGAAACCGACGTACATCGTCGTCCAGTCTGACAGGTCGATGGGCTGCGTCCAGATGATGCCGCCACCCCAAAACGATTGGTCGTTGAGCGTAATCTTGGTGGACTCCAGTCCTTCGAGCCTGTCGATCGATGGGTCCTGAGAGTACGTCAGCGTCTGGACCGGCGTATTCTCGTCAATGACGAAGATGAAGTAATTGGTGGTCACGGTGTTGATCGGAATCGTTTCCGAGCGGCCACCTTCGTAGAAATAGCCGACCGACAGCCGTTCATCGCCAGGCTGGTACGGGTCGGGCGCGATGGG
The DNA here is from genome assembly GCA_963699755.1 of uncultured delta proteobacterium. Classification (GTDB taxonomy): domain Bacteria; phylum Myxococcota_A; class Polyangia; order Polyangiales; family Houyiibacteriaceae; genus SG8-38. The sequence goes on along the minus strand of CAVOVB010000003.1, from coordinate 80,967 downwards.
CGGAAAGGGGTCAACGGCTACTCCAGCGACCCGCTCTCGAATACCAACCTGACTCGAGTAGTCCGGCGTTCCCGGATCGGCCGCGCAGCCGCCGACGAGGCTGACGAAAAAGAGCCCAACGGCCCAAACGAGGCATGGGTATTTCAAAAACATTGGATGCCTCGATCCAGCGTATCGATCCCCGTGCTTCGTACCGCAGTGGGATTCCCGTTGGTGTCCTCGACCAAGGTCCAGTCGCCCTGAGGCACCCCCTGGAGCTCTAGGATTTGCACATACGCGAGCGTCGCGAACCTCAGGCCAAACGTTCCCGAGGCGTCAAACAAGAGCGATTCCGGGAAGCAGTCCAACACCGCCTGAAACCCGTTGACGGCCATCTGTCGGACGGTCTCTCGGTCTTCCTCAGCGAGCTCGTCGGACTCGTAAATGTCACGGAGGCTGACAGCCACGAAGAACTGATTTTCGCCGATCGGGATCTTGGCCAGCAAGGCGGCCCAGGCATAGAAGGCTGCGGCGCTGCTGTCACTGTTCTGAAGGGCGAACTTCTGGTCGTCGCTGATGACTATCCTGCGGAACGGATTGCGGGGATTGCTGAGGGTGACCTTGGAGGGGTGAATCCCCTCGGTCACATTGAAGAGCTCGAACTGAATGTCACTTGTAGGGATGCCGAATTCATAGGCGGGGTCATCCCCGCACGCGGCGGTGACCAGCACGAGCCCCAGCAAAGAGAGCTTAATATACGAACTGAACATAGGTTTTGATCTCCCATTCGCGACCCTTGCGGCCGGGATCTTCAGCATCGGGAACAAACAGGTAACGACCGGAGAATCGGTCGGAACTCCGGAACTGCCCGCGCACTCCGAATCTCGTCGACGCCGGCGCATACATTCCGGGCGGTTCCAACGCGTAGGACAGGTCGAGCATGGCTTGCAGCGGGAACGTCAGGTTGAAGTCCTTGTAGTAGTCGTAGGGCCCCCAATCGTTGAACTTGAGATGATAGTTGATGTTGAACGTGCCGTACGTATACCAACCATAGGTGCCAAACCGTGTCACGGTGCGGGCGCTGTCGCCGTTCGCTTGACCCTGTCCGACATAGATCCAGTTCACCAAACGCATCTTGTAGGTGAAGTTGGTGACGGTTCGGAGGCTCACATCCCAAAGGTTTCTGGCCGGCGCGCTGGTCTGGAACGCGAACAAAATGAGATCTTGGTTGATGGCCACGGCGGAGTCTTGGGCCGTGGGCAAAATCTTGTACACGAAGTCGAGCGCCGCGCTGAAGCGGGCGTCTTCGCGCTCCAGGTTGTCCCACGCCCACAGGGGTGTCGCCGGCGTCGGGTCATAGCCGAACAGCAGCTCGAAACCGTACGTCTCCCGGTTGGAGCGAACCCAGAACGGATCGTCGAGCTGGTTTCTGCCGTTGACCCCGGGATAGTAGATGCCCGTTTCGGGATCGAAGAGGTCGGGGATGAAGGGAAGCGGGCCTTCGAGGGGCCTTTGAACCAAGACATTGGGCCCCAACATGAACTTGCCCACGTAGTACCCAAGTCCCGATGACACCGCCCAATGATTGCCCTGGCCGCTCTCCTTGAGCGACCAGCCGGTGATGGTCATCGTCTGGTCTGCCCCGGCATCGCTGACGAGTCCCCGGTAGCCTCCCTGCACGTACCAAAAGAAGGGCGCCGCGTTCAGCGTGAGCTTCGCCTTGCCGCCGAGGGTATCGGCAAAATTCACCGTGTTGTTGCGGATGTAGTAGCCCGAATCCAGGTACGTCGGCCCGCTTGCTTGGCGCGCGGTCTGGTAGGGGTCGCCGATGAAGTTCGAACGCGATGTGATGCCTCCGAGCTCCAGCGTGACCCGACGACTCGCGTAGCCGAAGTACAACGTGCTCTTTCGGCTTTTCGGCTGCGGAATCACCGAGCTCGCAATCCCCGTCGCCTGTTGGGCGATGTCTTCCTGGTGCATCACCGCGAATTTGAAGTCCCCAAAGATCCGGTAGTACTTGGCCATGACCGTTGGGTTGGCGCCCCACCAGAGCTGGGGTCCATACGCGACTTTGAGGCCGTCGACTTTGTCCTTCCCGGAGAACACGAAGCCCAGTGGGGCGTTCGCGTTGTAAATGTCGATATCGTACTGCTGGTGGACTTCTGGGTAGAGACCGAAAAAGTCTCCCTCGTAGCCCCAGTGGTAGTGCCCCTCGCCGCGAAAGAAGCTCTCGAGCAAGAAGTACTTGTTGTCCCAGTCGAAGGAGGCTTCATAGACCTGAAAGCGGTTGAATCCGGAGAGGTCTCGAACCTCACCTTCCACATCTACGATTCCAACTGGAATGCCGCGGTTTTCGTAGAAGATCTCGTTGATTGGATTTAGGGCCACGTTCCCCAGCCCGTTGACGACGACTTCCGCCCTCACCCCGGCAAACGGCTTCACCTCGACGCCAAAATAAAACGATTCCGTATGGTCGAAGCGCGTCTCATTCCTCAACGGTTGATTCAGTTGGCGGCCGCCGGTAGTGAAAGTGTCGAAGTCGATTCGCAGTCTGCTGACGCGCGCCCAGCCGAGCTCCATCAGCCTCGACTCCGTGTCGTCATACGATCTTGGCCCGAGCCTGCCGAAGTGCTGCCGGATCTTCTCGATGCTGGTGTCCGAAGCGTAGGGATCGAGCGTAAAGGCGTCCTGCAGCAAGTAGTACGCGGCTCGCGGATAGACCGGGTAGATCCCATCGACATTGGGTTTCCCCTTCGCCGCGATCCCGAACCACTCCTCGTTCATGTTGTTTTGGCCCTCGACCCAGTCGGACAGGTACGCCTGGTTCGACCAGGACGCGGTGGTGTCGTGCTTGTCGAGGTTGATCTCCTGCTGGTACTTCCACCAGCCGTCACTCCATTGGAAGATCATGCCGCCGATGGCGTTCCCCACCCTGCCCTTGCCGTAACTCTGCTCGTAGATCTCCTGCCAGAGGGACCTCAGATACTGCGCTTGGGCAACCTGATCTTCCCGCCCGGTCTTTGCATTGAACGCATCGGAGCCAAACTCGGTGTACATGAACGGCCGGCCGAGCTCTTTGTCCACGCGCTCGAAGATGTCTCCGGAAGACATGCCGCGGTACACGTTGCTGCCCAAGACGTCGATGTTCGGGCATTCCTGCTTGATCACGTCGAGAAATCCAAGGTCGCCGTTTGCAATCGATACCGGGTGGTTCTGGTCGAGGGAGTGAATGAGATCGGTGACCTCCCCGAACAACGAGTACAAGAAGCTGGCGCGCGCATCCCCCTGCTTGGCCTCGGGCAGGTCTTCGATCTCGGTCGACTTCCAGTAGAGCCCGTAGTTGTTCTCGTTGCCGAGGAGCCACATCAACAGGCCGGGCGTGTCTTTGTACCCCTCGACCAGCTCGGTGATTTGTTCCTTCATCAAGGAACGGAAGCGCTCGTCGGAATAGTCGACCGGGCTCACCCACACACCGTCGATCGCCATGCCGTAGCGACCAATCGAATGGTTGAGAACCGTGTAGATGCCGTACTTCTCGTAGATGTACTTGATCCAGCGAGGCGGGGGGCCGCCGTCCATCCCGCCGGCGTACTGCCGAATGACATTGACGTGCATGTCCTTCAGCCACCTCATCTCGGCATCGAGCGCTTTGATGATCACCTCGTCGGGCTTGCCCCAGAAGTCATAGGTGTAGTTCTGTCCGATCGGCATGTATCCCCAGTTCATCCCGAACACCATCGTGGGCTTGCCGTCGACGAGAAGCTGGTATCCACGTTCGTCTTTGTGAACCCGGACGACGTTGGCACCGGCGGTCTTGCGGGTGCTTGGCGCCATGCCCGGTGGGGGCGCCTCTGGCCGTTGGGATGCAGGTGGCGGTGCGAAGTCGTCGGACGGCCGTGTCGGTGACCCGCGCGGTGGGGGCGCCCCGGGCGGGGGGGCCATGCCTGGCGCCGAGGGGCCGCCCGATGGGGTCGGCACCACCGTTTCCTCTTCGTACTGCTGTGCGGCGGCAACCGCGGACCACAAAACGAAAACCAATGCGATTGCGACTCTCACGCCGCCTGCTCCCCCGCGATCTCATTGGCGCGGACGATGCGGCTGTACATCTGCCCTGACGCCTTGATGATCCGTTCTTGGGTTTCGAAATCGACCCAGACGATTCCAAAGCGTTTCGAAAGCCCAAAGGCCCACTCGAAGTTGTCGAGCAGCGACCACAGGAAATAGCCGTGCAGGGGAACGCCCGCATCGATCGCCGCAAGACAGGCCTGCAAGTGACTCTTGACGTACTCGCAGCGCCGAATGTCCTGCACGGACCCGTCCGGCCCTGGCCCGGTGGCGTACGCGGCGCCATTCTCGGTGACGACCAATGAGCCGGGCTCGTAGTCGGCGTTCAATCGTACCAGGGTTTGGGTCAGCCCCTCGGGATAGACCTCCCAGCCCATGTCGGTCAGCTCGGCAGGGTCAGGAACCGGAATGGTTCTCGGTTCGTTGTTTGCCTCGGGAATCTTTCCGCTGCGCACGACGGCGCGACTGTAATAGTTGACGCCCAAGAAGTCGATGGGGATGTGGATTTCATCGAGGTCACCAGGCCGCGCGAAGTCCATGCCGCGGGGCAGCCGGCCTTCGCGCTCGTGGTACTCGATCACATCGTTCGGATAGCGGCCCAGGTAGATCGGATCGAGGAACCAACGGATCAGCTCGCCGTCGAACTGCCGAGCCGCGCTCTGGTCGGCCTCGCTCGGCGACGCGGGCTCGCACTCGGACACGTTGAGGGTAATGCCCAGTTTGGCTCGAGGCGCGTTGTGGCGAATCACGGGCACAGCCCGCCCATGGCTCAGCAGCAAATGGTGCGATGCAACCAGGGCATCAGGCCAGCTTCTCTTTCCAGGAGCATGCGCACCTTGGGCATATCCGAGCACGCTCACACACCACGGTTCGTTGTGCGTGATCCAGCGCGCCACGCGATCGCCAAGACGCTTGGTGACGGCGTCGGCGAACTCGACAAATGCGTCAACTGTGGATCGATTGGTCCAGCCACCCTCATTTTCCAGCACCTGCGGGAGGTCCCAGTGGTAGAGCGTGGCACAGGGCGCGATGCCTGCCGCCAAAAGGCCATCGACCAGGCGGTCGTAGAAATCCAGACCCGGGACGTTCACGGCCCCGCGGCCAGCAGGCACAATCCGCGGCCAGGCAACGCTGAAGCGGTAGGCGCCCACGCCGAGGGACGCCATCAGCGCGATGTCCTCGGCGTAACGGTGGTAGTGGTCGCACGCCACGTGGGCGTTGCTGCCGTCTTCGATGAACCCAGGTTGCGCCGCATAGGTGTCCCAGATCGATGGCCCTCTGCCATCGATATCGTGGGCGCCTTCGATTTGAAAGGCGGAAGTGGCGACACCCCAAACAAAGTCGTTGGGAAAGGCTTCAACCGCCATGGGATCTCCAGCGCAAACACCGTCTGAACAACGGGTAGGTGAGTTTGTTTGACCGCCGAACTAAGTATCAAAAGCGGGCTTGACGTGTCAAGCGTGCCCACGAAGAGAGGAATGAGCTGGTTCTGCGGCCGAGCGAGCAGGTTTAGGGCTGCACTTCGAATGCGCCCACGTCGCAGCTAGAGCTCGTACCCGCCGGACGCGGCTCGCCGCGCTGGTCTGCCGTCAGCGGTTCGCCTGTTCCGTCGATGCAATCCACCGCGGGAACCCGATCGATGGCGAGACTCGGAGTGGGCAGGAGCCCGAGCGCATGGGTCTTGGTGGATCCGCCGTTGTCCTCGAGAGGACCTAGGTTCAGCTGAGGTTCCGCAGGCAGATCGGATTCCTGGTTGAAACCGCACGTGTTACCGGGACTTTCGATGTTGTAGCCGGCGGAATCGAAGGGCGATCCCCCGCAGTCACCCTCGATCAACGTATTTGCGATCGATCGTAGTCCGGCCCCGGGCGAGCCCGGGTCGTAGATCGCGCTTCCGGTCGGTGCGTCGTTCCCGGCAATGGTGCCGCTCACCAACAGCAACTCACCGCCGGTGTACATGCCGCCGCCCCACGTGTTTGCAGCGTTGGTCGAAAGGGTGGTGTTGGCCAGCTCGGCTGCCGCACCCCCCGGGTTGTAGATTCCTCCGCCCGCCGATGCCGCAGTGTTGTTCGACAGCGTGCTGCTCGCCGCCTCGAGCATGCCGGCTTCGTTGGCGATGCCACCGCCGCTCTGGCCGGCCATGTTGTCGGCCACCGTGGTATCGATCAGCCTCAGAGTCCCGAAGTTGAGGAGGCCGCCGCCGTCGAAGCCGGCGGAATTTTCGGAGGTGGTGCAGTTGGTCTGTGTGCATACCCCGCGATTGTAGATGCCGGCGCCCCAGTTCGCGGTACTTCCCGACACGGTGCTGTTGAGCATCGTCAGCGTCGCGGAGTTCCATATTCCGCCGCCGCCACTACACAGAACCGCAGCGGCGCCCCGGCATCCGTCCGCAGAGTTCCCGAAGATGTTGCTGTCGATCACCGTCAGGCTACCCCGGCGGTTCGCGATGCCGCCGCCAAAGGGTGCTGAATTCCCTGATACCGTGCTGTCCATCAGGGTCAGCGTCCCAGCGTTCCAGATGCCGCCACCTTCCGAACAAAGCAATGCCGGGTCGTCGGTACGGCATCCACTCTCGCGGCCTGCGGTGCTCCCCGAGACGGTGCTGTTCGTCAGCGTCAGCGTCCCTTCATTCCGAATGCCCCCACCATGCTCGTCGGTTTCGTTGCCGTTGGCCACCGTCACGCCGATGAGCTCAGCCCTTACGCCGTCGAGCACGGAAAACACGCGGTGTCTGCGGTTCGCGTCCACCGTCAGATTGCCCTCGCCGTCCAAGGTGAGATCTTTATCGATCACAATCTCGCGGCTGGTGAGGACTGCGGTAGGACCGTCGCACTCGAAGGTGTAAGGTCCGAGTCCCTCCGCTACGGCCGCTCGAATGCCACCCTCGTTGCACGGGCACACGTTTTCCATGCACTCGATTTCAGGACTGTTCCCGCCATCTCCACAGCCCGCCACCAAGAGGACGCCGAACGACGCGATGCATCCAAATCCAACTAAGCAACGCACTCACAATCTCCTGATCGACTAGCCAGAACACACACTGTAAACGATTGCAAGCACAACCGCGTCTTGCCAAGTCGATGTTGGGGTCCGATTCGCTCTCGTCGTCACGGCTGGCTCAGCTCCGCGCGGTCGAGTGGTATCGACTTGGTCTGGCGACCCGGCGAAGCTGCGTTTGATCGCGCCTGACCGTGCTCAGCAAGGAAGTTAGCCGTTTTCGGACATGTCCGCCTAGAGAGCGACCGCGCTGCGATCTACAGCGCGTGTTGTCCGCGCTGCTCGTCGCAACAGAGGGCCTGCGTCCTTTACAGTGCGACGCGCTCAATTACCGTGGCAATTGCGCAAGCGGGATTACTCAACACGGCCAGCCTGGGCAGGGTCTCGTTTTGGCGTGACCGTTTTTTCAGCGATATCGAGAACGTCGCGGGAGCGAAGCGACAACGATACCAACGCTGGGCGCTGAGAGATGCTTCAAGCTTCGGCGGCGTGGGCAAGTGGTGAGGTATCTCACAAGACAAGGACCATCCCACGCAAAGCGAGAAGTACTTTCATTTCGGGCTTGATCTTTCGAAATGAGCCGATGTACTCCCTTTCATTCAAGGTTTGTTCGTTGTTCGAACAAACTTCGCAACATCAACGAAGAGGCAATCGCAGCTTGCGAAGCGAAGCGGATGAATACCTCGCAAGGAGAATTAGGGATGTCACTGATACGAACACGATTAGCGAGCTCAGCGATGCTGACGTGCGCGGCCCTCGCCGTGGCACTCGCAGGCTGTAGCTCCGAGCAAAGCGAACCGGCGGGCATCGGCAATGTCGACATGACCGTCACGCTCGCGACCCCGCCCTCGGGCCCCAACGAGCAGATCGACGAAGTCAACGTTTCCTTGTGGTGCGCCGGCATCGACCCCGTCTTGGGCGTCCCGCGGCCTCCGCAAAGCTCGCCCGAAATGTTCACCATCAACACGTCCACCTCGCAAGGACCGGAGCCGAAGAACACCATCGGCCTCTTTGAGAAGCAGGGCCTGCCCGCTGGACCTTGCACCTTCATGTTTACGGCCGCCTCGAACACCGGAAACACCGAGTGCACAGGCGAGCTCACGGTCGTGGTCAACACCAACGCGACCACTGTGGGGGAAGTGGTCCTGGCCTGCATCCACACGCCGCGATATGGCGGCGTCCGTGCGGACGGCACCTTCAACCAGTGTGCGGAGTACAGGCAGATCCTCGTCACCCCGACGACGCAATCGATCGGCAATCTCGTCGACGTGCGCACCGAGGTCTACGACCCGGACGGCGATGAAGTGACGGTTGGCGTGCAAGCGGTAGGCGCGTGCGGCAACGTCCAGAGCAGCAACGGCAATACGGCCGCAAGCTGTGAGACGGTCAGCGGATGCGAAGCGGTGGCCAACACCGTGGAGTGCACCGGCGTCGGGCTCTGCGAAATCATCGTCGCGGTCTCCGATGACGGGTTTACGAGCTGTACCGGCCTTCTGCCCGACGGCAGCAACAATGGCGCGGCCCGCTCGACGATCGCCGTCGACTGCACGGTGGCCTCGGGATGCGGCAACGGACAGATCGACCCAGGCGAAGACTGCGACCCGCCCGACGGCATCTTCTGCGACGACAACTGTCAGGACATCGACAATTGCTCGCCTGACCCCTGCAACCAGAGCAACGTGTGCAGCCCCGAGGTGTGTTCCGCAGATGCGAACAACCAACCGATCTGCACGCCGGATCCCGGCTCTGCCGCGGGCAATGCGTGCTCACCGCCTGCAGGCGGGACCTGCGACGGACAGGGCAACTGCGTGGCCTGCACGGTGGATAGCGATTGTGAAGACAACAACGCCTGCACCGACAACGCCTGCGTCGCCGGCGCGTGCGAGTTCACCAACAACGACAACAACCAGTGCACGACCGGCGGCTTCCCCGGCACCTGCAACGCGGGCGTCTGCGAAGGCCTTTGCACCCCCGACCCCTGCCCCGACGCCGGGGAATGCGTGACCAACGTCTGTGACCCGGCCGACGGTTCGTGCACCCCGCAGAACGACGGCATCAACACGGGCTGCGACCTCGGTGGCAGCCCTGGCGTGTGCGACGGCCAGGGTGCTTGCGTCGAATGCAACATCGACGCGCAGTGCGCGAGCGGCGAGACCTGCGTCAACAACGTCTGTGAGGCCCCTCCGGCCCCGGCCTGTCTCTACGAGCAGAACTTCGAGTTGCTCACGCCAGGGGACCCGCCCCAGCCCGTGCCGAACTCCTTGTCCACCGATGGATGGTTGGTCGGCGCGAACGTGTTCGGGCCAGACGGCACCACGTTCCTCTACAACTACTTCGCGTTCCCGGCTCCGAACGGTGGCCCTGCATTCTCTGCAGTCGCTGTCGGGGAAGGCGGTCCCGAGCAAGGTGCTCAGCAGCTGTCGATCTACAACGACTACAACAACGCAGATCACGGGGTCGGGAACATCATCGAAGCCGTCGTGTTCCAAGAGTTCCCCATCGTAGCCAGCGATGTCGGAACGACGATCGTGTTCACCTTCGATGCGAAGAAGGGCAACATCGTCCCGCCCACCACCGCAGCAGCGTTCATCAAGACGATCTCGGGCTCGAACACGACCAACAACATCCCCGTCGATACGACGAACCTCCCGGACACCTGGGATACGTTCACCATCAGCTTGCCAATCATTCCGGAGCTCGTCGGCCAGGTCTTGCAGATCGGCTTCCAGAGCAGGGCCACGAACTTCAACGGCTCAGGGATCTTCTACGACAACCTCACCCTCGGTGTAGATGGATGCGGTGGTGGTGGTGGCCCCGAGCCTAGCGGCGAGCTGACGATCAATGGCGATTTCGAGACCGGTGATCTCTCCGGTTGGACGCTGTTCTGTACAGAGAACAGTGGAACGTGCTCCGCCTCATCGGCAGAGGCCAACGGCGGCGTCTACTCGGGCAACCTGGTTGCCAGTGTTCCGGCCGGCGGGGGTCCTCCTTCGTTCCCACTCATGAAGCAGGCCAACATCGGCATCGGAACCGTGGCGCCAAACAGCCCGGTCACCATTCGGTTTGACCTGTTCGGCTCTCTCGCGGGTCCCGGCGGCGTCGTCTTCGCAGAGTTCTTCTCGGAGCTCAGCGGCGGCGGCACATCCAAGTCCGAAATCCTCAGTGGTGCCCCACTCTTTCCAAACGCGCCCAACGATTGGACGGCGGGTTGGGTCACCTATGAGTTCAACACGACAACGGGCCCTGACGTCAGCGGCGGCGTGACTCTGCAGCTGAAGACAGACTGCGGTGCCAACCCTGGCTGTACTGTGAACACCTACTGGGACAACGTCTCGGTCACCTCTCCATAGGCCGAAGACACGACGGAGCCCCCCTCCGATCTCGGGATCGGAGGGGGTGGGCTCCACACCTGCTGCCCCATAGCGGCGCCATCAACAGCCGCGACCAAGCAGCCCCAGCGCGACATAACTTCTCTTAATGCGCGTGTGATGAAAGAGGCGACTCCATGAGATATCTATCGGCGCTAGCCATAGCGGTCATGCTTACGGCGGTACTTACAGGCTGTAGCTCGGAGCAAAGCGAACCGGCGGGCATCGGCAATGTCGACATGACCGTCACGCTCGCGACCCCGCCCTCGGGCCCCAACGAGCAGATCGACGAAGTCAACGTTTCCTTGTGGTGCGCCGGCATCGACCCCGTCTTGGGCGTCCCGCGGCCTCCGCAAAGCTCGCCCGAAATGTTCACCATCAACACGTCCACCTCGCAAGGACCGGAGCCGAAGAACACCATCGGCCTCTTTGAGAAGCAGGGCCTGCCCGCTGGACCTTGCACCTTCATGTTTACGGCCGCCTCGAACACCGGAAACACCGAGTGCACAGGCGAGCTCACGGTCGTGGTCAACACCAACGCGACCACTGTGGGGGAAGTGGTCCTGGCCTGCATCCACACGCCGCGATATGGCGGCGTCCGTGCGGACGGCACCTTCAACCAGTGTGCGGAGTACAGGCAGATCCTCGTCACCCCGACGACGCAATCGATCGGCAATCTCGTCGACGTGCGCACCGAGGTCTACGACCCGGACGGCGATGAAGTGACGGTTGGCGTGCAAGCGGTAGGCGCGTGCGGCAACGTCCAGAGCAGCAACGGCAATACGGCCGCAAGCTGTGAGACGGTCAGCGGATGCGAAGCGGTGGCCAACACCGTGGAGTGCACCGGCGTCGGGCTCTGCGAAATCATCGTCGCGGTCTCCGATGACGGGTTTACGAGCTGTACCGGCCTTCTGCCCGACGGCAGCAACAATGGCGCGGCCCGCTCGACGATCGCCGTCGACTGCACGGTGGCCTCGGGATGCGGCAACGGACAGATCGACCCAGGCGAAGACTGCGACCCGCCCGACGGCATCTTCTGCGACGACAACTGTCAGGACATCGACAATTGCTCGCCTGACCCCTGCAACCAGAGCAACGTGTGCAGCCCCGAGGTGTGTTCCGCAGATGCGAACAACCAACCGATCTGCACGCCTGACCCGGGCTCTGCAGCGGGCAACGCCTGCTCACCGCCGTCCGGCGGGACCTGCGACGGTCAAGGCAACTGCGTCGCTTGCACCGTGAACAGCGACTGTGAAGACAACAACGCCTGCACCGACAACGCCTGCGTCGCCGGCGCGTGCGAGTTCACCAACAACGACAACAACCAGTGCACGACCGGCGGCTTCCCCGGCACCTGCAACGCGGGCGTCTGCGAAGGCCTTTGCACCCCCGACACCTGCCCGGACAACGGCATCGAGTGCCAGACGGACGTTTGTGACCCGGCCAATGGTTCGTGCAACGCACAGAACGACGGCATCAACACGGGTTGCGACCTCGGTGGCAGCCCTGGCGTTTGCGACGGCCAGGGTGCTTGCGTCGAGTGCAACACCGATGCGCAGTGCGCGAGCGGCGAGACCTGCGTCAACAACGTCTGTGAGGGAGTGGTCATTGCTTGCCTCTACGAGCAAGACTTCGAGTTGCTCACGCCAGGGGACCCGCCCCAGCCTGTGCCGAACTCCTTGTCCACCGACGGATGGGTGGTCGGCGCGAACGTGTTCGGGCCAGACGGCACCACGTTCCTCTACAACTACTTCGCGTTCCCGGCTCCGAACGGTGGCCCCGCATTCTCTGCAGTCGCTGTCGGGGAAGGCGGTCCCGCGCAAGGTGCTCAGCAGCTGTCGATCTACAACGACTACAACAACGCAGATCACGCGGCCGGGAACATCATCGAAGCCGTCGTGTTCCAAGAGTTCCCCATCGTAGCCAGCGATGTCGGAACGACGATCGTGTTCACCTTCGATGCGAAGAAGGGCAACATCGTCCCGCCCACGACCGCGGCAGCGTTCATCAAGACGATCGCGGGCTCGAACACGACCAACAACATCCCCGTCGATACGACGAACCTCCCGGACACCTGGGATACGTTCACCATCAGCTTGCCAATCATTCCGGAGCTCGTCGGCCAGGTCTTGCAGATCGGCTTCCAGAGCAGGGCCACGAACTTCAACGGCTCAGGGATCTTCTACGACAACATCACTCTCGGTCCAGATGGATGCGGTGGTGCTGGTGGCCCGGGTATCGAGCTGCGCCCCCTCCCGGACATCTACACGACCGGCAAGGCGATCAACTACAGCCCGTACCGGGCGCAGGGGCCAGAGGTCCAACCCCCGGAAATACCGAGTGACGCCGACATCCTCGAAGACCTCGCCCTCTTGCAGACCGCCGGCTACAACCTCTTGCGCTTGTTCGGCGCGGACCCTGTGTCCGAGAAGATTTTGCGGCTCGCAGCGGCGAACTTCCCTGAAATGCGCTTCCAGCAGGGGCTGTTCCTCGAGGGCCTCGCCCCGGGCCCTCCCGCCAACTTGTGCCAGAGCGCGGTCAACGACTCCCAGGTCGCAACCGCAATTCAACTGGCCAATACCTATTCCAGCGTCGTCACGGTGAGCGTCGGTAACGAGACATCGTTCTTCGCCGCGTTTATGCCGTTGAACTGCCTCGAGGGCTATATCACCCAGACCCGAAACAACGTGACGCAGCCGGTCACGGCGGACGATGACTACACCTTCTACGCCGGCACGTTTGCCCGAAAGCCGGACACCGTCCTTCCGCTCATCGACTTCGTGTCGATCCATACCTACCCCTTCCTCAACTACCAGCAATGGGACTGGAAGCAGGAAGGGGTTCCGGCCGGCCCGTCGCGAGCGGCGGCCATGATGAACGCCTCGCTCGTCAAAGCCCAGGACAACTACCAGGCCGTCTACGATTACCCGTTCAATGGATCGACAATCGGTCAGTCGTTGCCAATCGTGATCGGCGAGACCGGCTGGAAGTGGCGGCAGACCGCCCCCAGCCAAGAAATTGAGCAGTATGCCGCGAGCGAGGTGAACGCAAAGTGGTACGACGACCTACTCCGAACCTGGGAGAGATCCGCCGGCGGGCCTCTGACCATCTTCGATTTCGAAGCCTTCGACGAAGCCTGGAAGGGCACGGACGATGCCTGGGGCCTTTGGGACGAGCTCCGAATGCCGCTCTATGCGCTATGCGACACGCCAGTACCGGGCGCCTCCCCCTGCAACGTCCCGCTATATGACGGCGCCGGTTACTACGACCCTTTGCCTTGAACCAACGCGACCGGACGCGGTCTTGACATCTTCCAGCCGCACACGTAGTTCGTTCGGTGAATGAACGAAGCCGGTTAAGGCGTAGCGGCCGCCTACCCCCCGCGGTGATTGTCACACACGTCCTTAGAGGAGAGCCTTCATACGATCGCCGATGGAAAATGCCCGTCAAACCGCCCACGAAGTGCTGGACGCGTCCACGATGCGGGCGCGACACAGCCGACTCATTCTGAATCTACTCTGGGAGCAGCGCGAAATTTCCCGTGCGGAGCTCGCTCGGCTTACGAGCCTGAGTCGCTCGACGGTGTCGGCCATTGTGAGCGACCTGCTGAGCAAGGGCTTGGTCCAAGAGGCTCGAACTGGGATGTCCAGCGGCGGACGCCGTCCTATCATGCTCGAGTTCCGAGACCAATCGAGCTTCATCGTCGGGATCGAGCTTGGCGCAACGCATGTTTCATGTGTCTTGACGGACCTACGCTGCAAGGTCCGAGCTTCTTGGTCTGCTCCCGCTCCGGTGCGCGATGAACCCGACGTCGCGCTGAAGAAGATGACGATGGGGGTGCGCTCCATCCTCGAGGCAGAGGGTGTGCAAGCATCGCAGGTGCTCGCGATCGGCGTCGCTGTCCCAAGTCCCGTGGATGCGGAACGACCTGGGGAGCTCCTGCCGCTCGTCGTGCCAACGTGGGAGGGCTACAACATTGCCACCCATCTCGAAGCGAGCTTCAAGCGACCCGTCTTCGTCGACAACGACGCCAATCTCGGTGCGCTTGCCGAGCTTTGGTGGGGCGCCGGCTCCTCGGTCAAAGATCTCGCGTACATCAAGGTCGCGACCGGGATCGGCGCTGGCTTGATCATCAACGGCCGCATTTTTCGGGGTAGCGGCGGCATAGCGGGCGAAATAGGCCACACGTCCATCGACCCGAACGGGCCCCAATGCGTCTGTGGCCTCAAGGGGTGCCTCACCACGTTCATCGGCACCCCAGCTCTTCTTGAACGCGCGAAAGACGAGCTGCGCGCAAAGGGCTCGGATCGCCCCGCACCCACGGGAATTGACGAGCTGGTCAACGCTGCATTAGATGGCGATCCGATGTCCGTCGAATCAGTTCAGTATGCCGGCGAAAAGCTCGGCATCGGGATCGCCAACATGCTGAACCTCCTGAATCCGGAGACAGTCGTGCTCGGTGGCGGCATCACGCGCGCAAGCGACCTGCTGCTCGATGCCGTGCACCGGACCATTCGTGGCCTCTCGTTGCCTGCGTCGATCTCGAATGCCGAGATCCGAACGACGGGCTTAAACGAATGGGGCATTGCAGTGGGCGCCGCGACCCTCGTCTTGCAGGGCGCACTCGAAACACCGACCCTGTTCATCACCCGATCAGGAAAAGTCCTATGAACTGCACTGCCAATGCGCTCATCTTCGAGCGTGCCCAGTGAAAGCCTCGGGTTTGAAGCACTACGAGACCGCGCCCGAGGACCGCATCTCGTTACCGCGCAAGCTGATCTACGGCTTGGGCGGCTTCGTCAACAATCTCCTGGCGGCCGCGAGTGGCGGCATGATCATCGTGTTGAATCTCGGGCTCGGTATGAGCCCCTGGCTCGTGGGCCTGCTCGGCGCCCTGCCGCGGCTCACGGATGCCTTGACCGACCCCTTGATGGGCTACATCTCCGACCACACGCGCTCGAGGTGGGGACGGCGACGGCCTTATATCTTCGGGGGCGCCATTGCCGCTGGACTCCTCTACGCCCTGCTCTGGCAGCTGCCCGAAGGGCGAAGCGATAGCTTCTATTTCTGGTTCTTTCTCATTGTCTCGGTAATTTTCTACTTGGCGTACACGGTCTTTGCGACGCCTTGGGTGGCACTCGGGTTCGAGCTGACGCCCGACTATCATGAACGTACCCGGCTGATGGGCGTGCAGAACTTTTTCAGTCAACTCGCCTACGTCATCTCTCCTTGGTTCCTGCTTTTCATGCAGTACGAGCTGTTTTTCGACGACATGGTGAGCGGGGCGGCGGGGCTGGCCATCCTGATCGGCGCGCTCACCGCGGGCATCGGCATCCTGCCAGCGATCTTCTTGAAGGAGCCCTACCGCGCAGATGCCGTAGCGCACCTCTACGAAGCCGACCGAGCCGACAGGCGGAAACGGAGAACCGAGCAAAACCCCCTCGTCGCCAGCATGCTCGACTTTTTCAAGGGGTTCGTCGCAACCCTGCGCTTCCGGCCCTTCCTCAAGCTCTGCGCCGCGACCTTCTTGGTGTTCAACGGCTTCATGTTGATCTCCTCGTTTCAGTTCTACGTCATCATCTATTACGTATTCGGGGGCGACAAGGTCTTGGGCGCAGAGTACGTCGGCTACTCCGGCACCCTATCGGCGGCTGGCACCTTCTTCGTCATCGTGTTGGTCACCTGGCTCGCCACCAAGATCGGCAAACGTCGCGCGTTCTTCGCCGCGACCGGGGTCTCCATCGTGGGCTACGCTCTCAAGTGGTGGTGCTACAACCCAGAGATTCCATGGCTTCTCCTTCTGCCTGCGCCCTTGATGGCGTTCGGCCTCGGTGGGCTCTTCACCTTGATGGGGTCCATGATCGCCGACGTCGTCGACCTCGATGAGCTCGAAACGCACGAACGTCGAGAAGGCATGTTTGGCTCCATCTACTGGTGGGTGGTCAAGCTCGGAATGGCTGCCGCGCTCGCCGGCGGCGGCTTCCTGCTCGAGGCGACCGGCTTTGACGTAGCGCTCGAAGGGGCCCAGAGCGACGGGACACTCCTCGGGATGCGTCTGTGCGATATCTTGGTGCCCATGATCTCCTCGGCGGTCGCCATTTGGATCGTTGCCTCCTACGAAATCACTGAAGAAAAGGCTCACGAGGTCCGGGCTGAGCTCGAGCGGCGGCGCGGCGCCGTTTCAGTCAGCGATGTGGACCGTGCGTCCCTTTTTCCATGAAACCAGGGTCCGTTCGCGCAGCGCAATGAGATTTTCCTTGACCTTTTTGGGAGAATTCGGCATCCAGCTCTTTGGACAGAACTTTGTTCGCCTCTCGAACAAACTCTCTTTCGCCTTTCCTCGACTGCTCTATGAAACATCTATTGCTCTTGAATGAAGCATTTACCTCTAACGACAACGGTCGTGCTTGCGGCTAGTGCACTACTGGGATGCGCAAGCGAACCCAATCGTTGCCCGAGAATCGATTCCTTGATCGCAGTACCAGATGACATTCCAGAAGCTGGGTCGTCGACGGTCACGGTCCTCGTCAGCGACGCGGATGGCGATCCAATGACGACAGCGTTGACGGCGACCAGCGGCTCCTTCCGGGATCCGGCAGCGCGGTCGACCGAGTACAGCTGCGGGTCGCCTGGGACACAAACGATCAGCGTGTTGGTGAGCGAGGGCGACGAAGCCTGCGACCAGACCAGGAGCGTCGAGGTGGAGTGTGGGGGCCTCCCATGCTTCACGCTACCGGATTATGAGCTGGTGTGGGCGGACGAGTTCGATGGCAGCGCGGTCGATCCATCGAAGTGGGAGTTTCAGCTCGGCGACGGATCGCAGTTCGGCATTCCAGGCTGGGGCAACAACGAGCTGCAGTGGTACACCGCCAACAACGCCACGGTCGCAAACGGCGTGTTGACCATCCAGGCGCGTGAGGAATCCGTCGGCCCTTTCAACTACACGTCGTCGCGTCTCCGCTCGCTCGGGCGCGGCGACTGGACCTACGGACGCTTCGAAATGCGCGCGCGCCTGCCCGTGGGGCAAGGCATGTGGCCGGCGTTCTGGTTGTTCTCGAGCGACCCGTCGATCTACGGTACGTGGGCCGCCTGCGGAGAGATCGACATCATGGAGTCGAGCGGCGGCAACCCAGAGCAGATCTTCGGCACTATTCACTACGGCGGTACGGCGCCGGGCAATGAGCTTTCTGGTTCCAGTACCCGGCTGCCGACCGGAACCGCCACCGACTTTCACGAGTACGCCATCGAGTGGCTCGATGACGAAATCCGCTGGTGTCTGGATGGCAAGCTGTACGCCACTAGAACAGATTGGTACTCGACCGGTGGACCGTACCCTGCGCCTTTCGACGTAGATTTCCATCTGCTCTTGAATCTGGCGGTTGGTGGAAATTTTCCCGGAGATCCGGACGGCAGCACCGTGTTTCCGCAGAACTACGTCATCGACTACGTCCGGGTGTACCAGCAGCCCGCGGCCGACACGCCCGGCTCGCCCGTCGTCTTCGACTCCATGGAACATGGCAATCCATCTAGCAACGGCAGGTTCGTCTTCGAGGGCGCTGCCGTCCGTCCGAACAGCACCGACTTGCCACCCGGCGTCGTGATGGGGATTCCCGGAGCGGCCGCGGACGCGAGCTTTCGAACCGATGATTGGGTCTACAATGGCCCCAGCGAACAAGAAACCGGCAGGTATTGATGGATATGAAACCAACAGAAGGAGTCGCAGCACTCACGAGTACAGTCGCCGGATGCTACTCGGGATCCCACACAATCCGTTCGCCGATCTCGACGGAGCTTCGGGACTCGGCGCCGAACGGATTGATCGCTGGAGAAGTCATGGCTATTGCGTATTCTGGGTTTCGGCAAGGCCAGTATCCGGATCGTGGTCACGGCGCCGCAAATCCAAGCGCGGATGAGATCCTCGAGGACCTCAGGATTCTCGCGGCTCATAATTTCAATCTGATCCGCCTCTACGATTCCGGTGAGAATTCCTCGTTGACCCTCGAGCTGATTCGGCGGCACCGGCTCCCGATCAAAGTGATGCTGGGCATCTGGCTGGACGCTGAGCTCAGCAACCACGAGGGCTGTCCCTGGTTGGATGAGCCGATACCGGAAAGCGAGTTGACCGCCAACACCTGGAGAAATGCCGCCGAGCTGCGCCGCGGTATCAAGCTTGCGCAGAAATTCGAAGACATCGTCGTCGCTGTCAACGTCGGCAATGAAGCGCTCGTCGATTGGAACGACCACATGGTGCCAGTGAAAAAGGTGATCGCCTACGTCCGGCTTGTGAAGGCCGCCATCGACCAGCCTGTGACCGTCGCGGAGAACTACGCATGGTGGATCCGCGAGGGCGCTGCGCTCGCGGCCGAGGTCGATTTTCTTGGCGTCCATACCTACGCCGAGTGGGAAGGTAAGACCATCGACGAGGCGCTTCCATACACGATCGAAAACATCGAGGGTGTGCGTGCCGCGCTGCCCGACAAGCCCATTGCGATTTTGGAAGCGGGCTGGGCAACCATCGCGGACGAGTTTGGGGACCGGGCGAATGAGGAAAACCAGGCGCGTCATTATCTCGAGGTCCAGAAATGGGCGCGCGACACGAATACGACGGTGTTCTTCTTCGAGGCGTTCGACGAGCCTTGGAAAGGGAATCCGGATGCTCCATTCGGCGCCGAAAAACACTGGGGCTTGTTCAACGTCGATCGAACCCCGAAGCGGCTACTTCAGGAGCTTCCGGACGTGAACCGTCGACCGGACTAACCGACCGTCAGTCGGGAGCGACTCAGTCGACCAACACCAGCGAGCCGAAGAGCCCGGCGTCGATCCAGCCGCGGTCTTTGTGCTCCCCCGGCGCCGACTCCGAGCCGATGAAGTTCTCGCGGAGCTCGCTGCCATCGTTGTCGCACCAGGCGATCATGAGCCCCAGCACCTTGCCCGCGGATAGCTTCACCGGCACATTCTTGTCCGACGCGTCTATGTAGTTGTCTGTGTAGACGTCGATCGCGAGCTCCCAGACGACGTTGTCGCCGTGCTGCCGCCACTGGCTCTGCACGTGATGGGAGTAGCTGTGCGGTAGCTTGTCGGTGCCGATGTCGATTGCCTGGTTGTCCAGCGACATATGATAGGCAAAGGCATTGTGGTTGTACTGGTGATTGCCCCCCGAATAGTCCTCGTCGAGGAAGATCTCCAGGCAGTCGTCATCCCAGTACTGGACGAGCGGGTCGCGGTGGCTATCGAACAAAACGTCGTCGACGAGCTCCGCTAGAACGTAAATTCGTTCCGCGGTCCAGACCACCTTGAAACGACCTTGGAAATCGTTCGCTGAATACTCGGGACCGAGCCAGCGATGGCTGATCTCATGCCAGCGGGCTCTTTGCCAGATGGCCTCATCGGCGACGCCGTCGACCTTGGGCGCTTGCATCGCTCTGGGAGCGCGGTACTCGCTGCGCCCTGGGTCGTGACTGGGGCGTTTGGCCAGAGCGCTCGTCGGTGCAAGCTCCAAGGCGATAGCGATCGCAAAACACAGGATGGCTCTCAGGCTAGACGAATTTCGGATTGCCATCTTTGTCCCAGAGCCCCCAGTGGGCGCCGACATCGCCCTCGTCGCCAATTTTCCAGGCTTCGTCGAATGACGAGAAATAGAAGATCTCGATACCCTCTTCGTGGGCCCAGTGATACGTCCGGATGAAGTACTCGAGCGCGTGGTCGTACGAGGGTATCGCCGAACCGAAAGGAGACCCGACGGCAGGCCAACCGGTTTCGCTGATGATGACTTTTTTCCCATCCGCGACATTCTGCGCCCGCCGATACATTTCTTTCATGTACAATAGGGCGTACTCCGCGGGACAGCTTTCCCAGAAGGGATAGCAATTGACCAGCAGCAGATCACAGGCTGCGGCGACGCGGGGATAATTTTCGAAGAGGAAATAGGCGTCGACGGTCCCCACTGGGACATCGGGCACTGCGCTTCTCGCGCGCTCCATGTAATCGATCAGCTGGTCTTCGCTGAGATCCTCGCGCAGCATGACTTCGTTGCCGACCGCAAGGATGTCGGCATGCCCCGCGCGAGCGACCTCGATGCCATTGCGCAACTCGATTTCGTTCTTGTCGAGCTCCAGCGATAGCCCGACGCCAACCATCGTTTTCAGGCCGTTCTCATGCGCGATGCGGGGCGTTTCCTGGTTGCCCTCCCGACACGAAAAACTTCGAATCCACCGCGTGTACGGCTGAATGATTTGGAGCCGCTGGCGGATCTGCTCCTCGCTGATCTCCGTCCCGGGAGACTGCCCCTCGATGTAGGGGCTGAAGGATAGGCCATGAATCTTGCGTCGCAGGATCGTCCAAAGCAGCTCGACTTTGTCCTCCCGTGACATCTGCGAGAGATCCGTGCCGAGAAGCCCCGGGAACCCTGGGACTTTGTAACCCGATCGTCTCAGCGACACGGCGGCGCTGGACCGCGAGATCACGGAAAAATCCTTGTCGGACGCTCTTGACACAATCTCTCCAACTCCGCGGAAAAAGCGCGCGGCTGCGACAGCGTAACACGAGCGAAGCCTAACCTGATCCGCTGAAGGAGTCCCAGCCGTAGGACGGCGTTGGTCGGTTCATTGCGAGTTCGCAGCGACCTGCCTCCGCGAGCGCGGGAATCCTACCGCACCGCAAATTGGGCGATGTTTCCAAATTGAAAAAAGGGCAGAGTCGACCACGCTTTCCCGCCATTCCAAAGCCGCACCGCCATGGCGGCCCTATGATTCCCCGGTGGCCGCCGGCAGCTCCTCCAATCCGCCCGCTGAGCTCGACGAGGCGCTCCGCGTGGATGTTCGCGTTCTCGGAGACCTCCTCGGCGAGGTCCTGAGGCAGCAGGCAGCGCCGGATGTGTACGCGACGGTCGAGCGCATCCGCGAGCAGGGCAAGGCGCTCCGAGAACCCGATGCCAGCGATCGAGACCCGGCCCTCGCGGAGCTCTACGCGATTGTCGAGGCGCTACCGCCTGAGAAGGTGGGCGAAGTCGTCCGGGCCTTCTCTCTCTTTCTCACGCTTGCCAACACGGCGGAGCAACGTCACAAGGTGCGCGAGCGACGCACCGCCCAGATGCGTGCGGCTCGGGGCGAGGTCGTGGAACCTCGACTCGATTCCTGTAGCGACGCGATTGCAAAGATGATTGCCGCGGGGATCGACCCAGGACGTGTGCACGAGGCTGCCAGCACGCAACACGTCGAGTTCGTTCTCACCGCGCATCCGACTCAGGTGGTCCGGCGCACGCTCCTTCAACGCTACAATCGCATGGCGGATTCGCTTCGCGACGGAGATCGAAAAGACCTGACCCCGGACGAGCAGGATGCCGTGCGATCGCAGCTTCGACGAGACATCTCGACGGTCTGGCACACCGACGAGCTGCATCGAAGCCGGCCTACGCCCACCGACGAAGTGCGTGGCGGGCTCGCGGTCTTGGAACAGTCGCTCTGGCATGCCGTGCCTAGATTCCTTAGGCGTTTCGACGCCGCGCTCCGGTCGCAGACGGGGCGCGGCCTCCCGATCGACACGAGCCCCATTCGGTTCGGCTCCTGGATGGGTGGCGATCGTGACGGGAACCCCAACGTCACCGCAAAGGTCACCCGGGAGGCGGTTTTTCTCTGCCGTTGGACCGCGGCGAAGCTCCTCCACGACGAGGTCGACGCCCTGTGCCAGGAGCTGTCGATGGACACCGCGACCGATGCGCTCCGCGAACGGGCGGACGCCGAGCGGGAGCCCTACCGCGCGCTCCTTCGGCGGGAGCGCGCTCAGCTTGCTGCAGCGCTTCGCCAGATCGAGGACGAGCTCGACGCCCTGCAGTCGAGTGGAGCCGCGCCGCCGCCGTTCGATTCATCCGCCCCAAGCGGACAATCGCTGCTCGACGCGCTGATGCTCACACGCAGCTCCCTCATCGAGACCGGGCAGCAGGTCGTCGCAGAGGGCCGGCTTCTCGATCTGATTCGCCGGATTCATTGCTTCGGCCTGCACATGGTGCGGATCGACATTCGCCAGGAGTCCGCCCGGCACACGGAGGTCCTCGACGCGGTGACTCGATATCTCGGGCTCGGCGCGTACAGCGACTGGGACGAAGCGAAGCGTCAGAAATTTCTCATCGCCGAGCTGGGCTCGAAGCGGCCCCTCATTCCGCAGGACATGCCGGCCTCGCATGAGGTTCAAGAGGTTCTCGACACGTTCCGCATGCTCGCGACCCTGCCCCGCGAGTCGCTCGGTGCCTACGTGATTTCGATGGCTCATCAGCCCAGCGACGTGCTGGCCGTCGAGCTCCTGCAGAAGGAGGCACGAATCGCTGAACCGCTTCGCGTCGTTCCCCTTTTCGAGACGATCTCGGACCTGCAGGCGTCCCACGAAGTCATGGCCAGTCTCCTCGACTTGCCTTGGTACCGGGCTCGCATCGGCGGCAGCCTCGAGATCATGATCGGCTACTCGGACTCGTCCAAGGATGGGGGCCGGCTCGCCGCAGCATGGGAGCTATACCTGGCACAAGAGCGCCTGGTCGAGCTCTGTCATTCGCACGGCGTCCACCTCACCCTTTTTCACGGACGCGGAGGCAGCATCGGACGGGGAGGCGGGCCGACGCACATCGCCATTCACTCGCAGCCTGCCGGATCGATCGATGGAGCACTTCGGGTGACCGAGCAGGGGGAGATGATTCAGTGGAAGTTTGGGACGCCCGACATCGCCGTCCGCAGTCTCGAGCTCTATTCGACGGCCACGTTAGAGGCGACGCTCACTCCACCTGCGGCGCCGAGCCCTGCGTTTCGGACTCGAATGGACGCCCTCGCCGTGCGTGCGATGGCGGCCTACCGCGAGGTCACACGCGAAAGTCGATTCGTTCCCTACTTCCATGTCGCAACGCCGGGGATCGAGCTCGGCTCGCTTCAGATCGGATCGCGCCCTGCCCGGCGCAAGTCGGGCGAAGGGCTGTCCGGCCTGCGGGCAATCCCCTGGATCTTCGCATGGACCCAAACCCGGCTGCTTCTCCCCGCATGGCTCGGCATCGAGACCGCAATGCAGGAGGCAATCGACGAGGGGGGGCTCGCGGAGCTGCGTGAGATGGCCGCGAGCTGGCCCTTCTTTCAGTCGACGCTCTCACTCTTGGAGCTCGCGCTAGCCAAGGCCGACGAGCGGATCGCGGCTCGGTATGACGCCTTGCTTACTCCCGCGGAGCTCGCTGAAATCGGGGAGGGACTGCGCGCGCGACTCACGCAGATGAGGTCGGTCTTGCTTCAGGTGCTCGACCAAGACGAGCTGCTCGAAACCGATCCCACGCTGCAGCGCTCCCTTCAGCTTCGGCGCGCCTATCTCGACCCCATCAACTTGATTCAGGCGGAGCTGCTCCGGCGTCAGCGAAACGCCGACGACGCGGAGCTTCAGGACGCTCTCTTGGCGACGGTCAACGGCATCGCGGCTGGGTTGAAGAACACGGGGTGAGCGTATGTCTCTACGGAACGCAACCGCGCACGCGCTCGCCTTGTCATCCGCCTGCCTGGCGCTGTGGCCCTCGGCCGCCGCGGCAAAGCCCATCGCGGTAGAGCTCCGTCAAACGGAGCAGGGTTGGCAGCTCTTTCGTGGCGGTGAGCAGTATTTCATCCGTGGCGCCGGCGGCGAGGGCTCGCTCGAGCAGCTCGCAGCGGCGGGCGCAAACTCGGTGCGAACCTGGGGGGCGGATGGCATCGACGCGCGCCTCGACGCCGCACACGCTCTCGGCCTGTCGGTCACGGTAGGCATCTGGCTCGGCCACGAGCGCCACGGGTTCGACTACAGCGACGAGGCCCAGGTGCGCGAACAGTTCGAACGGGCGCGTGAGACCGTGCTCCGTTACAAAGATCATCCGGCGGTCCTCCTCTGGGGCATCGGCAACGAGATGGAGGGCTTCGGCCAGGGCGATGACCCGGCCATCTGGACGGCAGTCAACGACATCGCCGCCATGGTGAAAAAGCTCGACCCATTGCACCCGACCATGACCGTCACCGCCGAGCTCGGCGGCGCTCGCATCGACGGCGTGCAGAAGCGCTGCCCGGCGGTCGACATTCACGGCATCAACTCCTACGGCGGAGCCCCCTCGGTGCCTGAGCACTACCTCGCCGGGGGCGCTACCAAACCTTACGTCCTCACCGAGTTTGGGCCGCTTGGAGTGTGGGAGATCCCGAAGAACGACTGGGGTGCGCCGAGCGAGCCGACGAGCTCCGAGAAGGCAGCGTTCTACCGACGCAGCTATCAGAGCGGCGTGATCGGCGCTCCGGGTCTCGCCCTTGGTTCCTACGTCTTCAGCTGGGGTTTCAAGATGGAGGCCACGCCGACCTGGTACGGCATGTTCCTGCCGGACGGCGCTCCGCTCGGGGCGGTCGACGTGATGACCGAGCTCTGGTCCGGCCGCGCGCCGAAAAATCTTGCGCCCACGGTGGAGCCCTTGCTCGTCGAGGGTGAGTCCCGCGTGGATCCGGGTGACGAGGTCCGCGTGCGCGCAGTGATCGCCGATCCCGAAGGGGCTGCGATTCGCGTGCGCTGGGTCCTGCACCGCGAGTCCGGCGAGTACACGACCGGTGGCGACTTCCGGCCCATGCCGCCCGAGGTCGAGGGCGCGATCCTCGAGGGTAGCGCCAAGGGCGCGCGGCTGCGCATGCCGAGGGAGCCGGGCCCGTATCGGCTCTTCCTCTACGCCTATGACGCGGCCGGCCGCGCCGCGACGGCGAACGTGCCGCTGTTGGTCAAAGGCACCGTGCGCACGCCCCTGCCGTTTTACGTCTACCAGGACGGTTTCGAGGGCATGCCCTGGGCCCCTTCGGGCCGGATGGGCGCGATCGAGTCGCTGACGGTGGACGGCGACCATGCCGGCAACCCCCATGAAGGCAAAGCCTGCATCAAGATGCAATTCGTCGGCGAAGTGGGGACTTGGGTCGGTGTTGCCTGGCAGCACCCCGCCAACAACTGGGGCGATCAGGAGGGCGGCTACGACCTCACCGGGGCAAAGTATCTAGAGCTCTGGGCCCGCGGAGAATATGGCATCGAGAAGATCAACATCGGTGTGGGTCTCCTCGGTCAGGACAAGGCGCACCCCGATTCGGGCGAGACCACCGTCGAAAACATCCAACTCAGCAAGGAATGGAAACGCTATCGCATTCGGCTGAAAAAGCTCGACCTGTCGGGCATCAAGACGGGCTTCGTAGTGGTCCTCAGCGGGCGGCGACCAGACGCTACCGTTTACCTCGACAGCATTCGCTTCGTCCGGAAGTAGCGACAGCGGCGCGGATTGCTCAGCGGCTCACCAGCTCCGCTTCGAGCTGTTCTAGGCTCTTGCCTTTCGTCTCCGGCAAGAGGCGCATGACGAGGACGAGGCCGAGCACGGCGAACAGACCGAAGATCAGGAACGTGACGCTGTTGCCAAAATTCTCGAGCTCCCAGGGAAAGATCAACTGCACCGAAAAGCTCACCGCGGAGTTGATGAGACCGACGAAGGAGATCGCGAGCCCGCGAATGCGATTCGGGAAGAGCTCCGAGAACAACACCCACATCACCGGCCCCAGCGAAATGGCAAAGCTCGCCACGAAACCCAGGATGCCGACGAGGATGATCTTCGGATTCATGTCGGCAGAACCGAAACCGTAGGAGAGCAGCAGCATGCATACTCCGATGCCCGCGAGCCCGCCGCCGAGCAGCGGACGTCGGCCGAGGCGATCGACGAAGAGGATCGCGAGCACCGTGAAGACCAGGTTCACGAGGCCGACGAGCACGGCCTGCATGAAGGAAGCGTCGGTGCCTATTCCGGACTGCTCGAAGATCATGGGAGCATAGAAGAACACCGCGTTGATTCCGGTGATCTGTTGCAGGATCGCGACCAAGACACCGATGACGAGGACCGGTCTCATCGCGGGCCGAAAGAGCTCTCGGAGCGCCGCGCCTTCGGTACCCTCCTCGGCGTGCAGCGACGCCTTTACCGCGCCGATATCCGCCTGCGCCTGCGCGCCGTCACTCACCTTTTCGAACACGCGCCGCGCGTCATCGTCCCTGCCCTTCATCGCCAGCCAGCGAGGGCTCTCGGGCACCGCGAACAGGGCGATGAAATAGAAGATCGCGGGCAGCGCCTCGACGCCGAGCATCCAGCGCCAGTTCCATTCGCCGAGGTGAAGTGCTTCCGCCCAGGCGAGGCCTGACTGCCCGAAGCGAAGAATCAGGTAGTTCGTGAAGAAGGCTGCAGAGATGCCGACCACGATGTTGAGCTGATTGAAGGACACCATGCGCCCGCGCATCGAGGCCGGCGCAATTTCCGCAATGTACATCGGCGCGATGATCAGTGCAGCGCCGACCCCGAAGCCCCCGAGCATGCGCGCGGCGACCAAGGCGATGAAATTGGGCGCGACCGCGGACGCCAATGCCGAAATGGCAAAGAGCACGGCCGCGATCTTTAGGACAGGGCGTCGGCCTAGGCGATCGCTGAGCGGGCCGGACACCATCATAGCGAAGGTTGCAGTGAGCGTCAGCGACGCGACGGACCAGCCCAGCTCGATCTTGCTGAGGCCAAACTCCGGTTCGATGAAGGTCACCACACCGGAAATCACCGACGCGTCGAAGCCCATCAGGAAGCCGCCGAGTGCGACCGTGAGCGCGACTCTGATCGCGTAGCGCATGATGCTTGTGGTCTAGGGAAGCGAATCCCAGGCCGGATCATCGAGGTCGATTGTCTACGGCGTCGGGGCGCTGCAGACACTCATGTTGTCGTAGAAGATCCCGGCACCCTCGAAGTTCGAGGCCCGGCTCCGGCCGCCAAACTGGAGGACCTGGCCTACCAGGCTCCCAGCAATGGGCACGCTGAGCGTAAAGGTGCCCCATGTTGCCGGAAGGTCCGTCGTAACCTGTACGTCGTCCACAAGCACGGCGAAACTATTTCCCAACTTGTCCAGCACCTGGATGAACGCCTCCGCCGTCGAGGCACCTTCGATATTGCCCACCTTCGCATCGAACGTGAAGGAGATCGTGTTGCCGACATCGGCGGCTACAACGTCACGCTCCTGGAACACGACGGCTTCGATGATTCGATTGAGGTCAGGAGGGCCGTCGCCGTGATTCACGTTGTTGTAGTCGTTGTAGATCGACATCTGTTGGGCTCCTTGAGCCGCGCCACCTTCGCCTACAGCGACCGCAGAGAACGCGGGACCGCCGTTCGGAGCCGGGAACGCGAAGTAGCTCCCCGCGGGCGTGGTGCCATCCGACTCGAACACGTTGCCGCCGACCAGCCATCCATCGAGGGACAACGAGTTCGGCACAGGCTGGGGCGGGTCTCCTGGGGTGAGCGACTCGAAGTCCTGCGTGTATTCGCAAACGACGGGCATGCCGCCCATGCCGCCCGCACCGGCCATGCCGCCTTCACCCCCTGCGCCGCCTGCGCCAGCCATGCCCCCTGCGCCGCCCGCGCCGGCCATGCCGCCCTCGCCTCCTGCTCCGCCAGTGCCGGTCATGCCGCCGCTGCCGGTCATGCCGCCGCTACCGGTCATACCGCCGCTGCCAGTCATGCCGCCGCTGCCGGTCATGCCGCCGCTGCCCGGAGGTGTGGGGTTGTCACTGCATCCAAACGTGAATGCCGCCGCCGCCGCGCAGAGACAGAGCAAAATTGAAGTCCGTATGGCTGCCATGATCCCTCTTCTTCCCTAGTAGCTGAATTATCTGCGTGAGATTACGTCCGCGGGGGTACCTATGTCCACCGAAAAGCCCTGAAATCCACAGACCGCAACGCTCGACCTCGGTGGGCTTGTTGGCTTGTCGGCGGCACCGCTCAACCTCGGTGTGTTGCTCGCCAACAAGGCCTTTGTTTCGCCTCTCGATTGCCCAAGCGTGGGTTCAGGGCATAGGGTCGTAATAGCCCGCGCCCTCATACACAGGGTCGTTGCAGGGGGAGCCTGCTGCCAGTGTGTCACACAGAGCGTAGCGCGGGACTCGGTCCGTATCCCAGAGGCCCCAGCCGTCGTCTCTGCCCTTCCAGACCTCGTCGAAGGGCTGGAAATAGAAGATGGTCAGAGGCCCACCCTCGGATCGTTCCCAAGGTTGAAGCAGGTCGAAGTACCACTTCGCGTTCACAGGCGTTGCGGCATAGATCTCGATCTCCTGGCCGGGTGCGGCGGTTGGCACTGCCTTCCAGCCGGTCTCGCCGACCACAATCGGCAAGGACTCCCCGACCGTGACGGTTTCGCCCGCACTGTTGAGGTACTCGTAATCGTAGACGACCTGGTAGCTGTCCTCTGCACGCCCGAGCGCCGCGTTCATCATCGCTTCCGCTCGCAAGGGGCCCGCCTCGACCGCTTCCTGCTTCCAATCCCAATCTCGGTAGAAGGTGATGGGGTACATGTGGATGGACACGAAGTCGAGCAGCGGGAGGACGGTGTCCGGTGGACCCACGTTGCTCAAGCCCGCGTAGAACGTGTAGTCGTCGTCGGCCGTGACCGGCTGCGCGACCGCGCTGCGCGTCCGCTTGATGTACCCCTCGAGGCACGCGACGGACGATCCCGCAAACGATGGCTCGTTGCCCACGCTGACCGTCACGACGCTGTCATAGGTGTTGGCCAGCCGGATTCCGGTCTCGATCTGCGACTCGTTGACTTCGTTTTCGCAGTTGCTGGAAGATACCCTCTGGATGAAAATCCCCTGCTGGAAAACCATCTCCGGGAAATTCTCCTCTGCGACCCGCAGAATGCTCTCGGACACGGGGTCTGCGCCGAACAAGCGCAGCAGGTTGTAGCCGGCGCTGTCGATCAGCGTGAGATCTTCGAGGATGTCTTCGTCACTGGGCATTTCCGGCGGTTGCTCCTCGGGCCCCTGCGCCCGGTACGGGCTGTAGTTGATCGCCTTGCCGGTCGTGTAGATCTCCGGCAGGGGCCGCAGCACGAAGCCCTCGCATTCCACCGTGACGTCGGTGACGTCGGCGGTCGCCGTTCCGCTGCCGTTCGTGACCTCGCAGGTCTGGCCGTCGGGCTGTGTTCCGACGGTGACCGAGTAGTCTGTACCGCTGGCGATGCGCGTGGCGAAAGTGAAGAGGCCGTTCGCGCTCACGCTCAGATCATCGGCGCCGTTGTTCAGCAGAACGACAGTCCCATCGAGGCCCGAGACGGTGCCGCCAATCGAGACATCGACGGGCGGGCTCTCGCCGGTCGGGCTGTCGCTACAGGCCGAAAGCGAAACGAATATGACGATGGCACCAGTGCGCGCCGTGAAGCCGATTGCTGAAGTGAGCGTTTTCTGGATGTTCATTGCTGTTCTGTCCCCAAAACCGATGCAGGACTCTACTCGGCCGCTTCTGCGTAGTAAAGCTCGCGGGGAAGATGGGGCCTTGATGCGGACGGTCTGCTACTCCCACGCTCGAAGAATGTGCCGGCCGCCAAGGTCAACGTAGACCGCGCCTGGGACGGCGCACCCGAGAGCGCTTTTCGTTCCGGAGCGCGATCTTGAGGAAGCTCTACGGTGTTTCCTAACCCGCGAAGCCGGCAAACCCGGTATCAGCAACTAGTTGGGGCTACCGACGTCTCGAAATCAGCGGCGTGATAGCGAGACCAGCGCCGCTTCCAATCAGAATAGAGGCCACAAACAGCAACACCGAAGTTCTCAGAAAAATGAGCCCGAGGTCGAGACCTTCTGTTTGCCTTCTACCTGAAGCCTGTTGGGCTGAGAACCCTACCCACGTCGAGCGCGGAGAATAGTTCTGAAAGGCACATGGGGTTGACACTTGGCATTCGCAATTGGGGGGCCGCATGAGCCGACCTAAGCCTCGAATGGGCCCGGTTGGCAAAAAGGCCGGCGTTCTCGATTCACTGCCAGTACTCGTGCTTCACCCAGTCGATTTCGATGATCCATTCGCCGCTCATCGGCGCGCTGTTGATCTTGGCGTAGTTGAGGATGGCGAACAGAGCCTCGGGGTACTGGTCGCCAAGGCCCTTGTTCCGGCCCGCCTCGACACCATCGATGCGGTACACGAGATCGCTTCCCGCCCACTCGACCGAGTACTCGTGGTACTCGTCGAGGCCGGCAGTCAGATCGATCTGGTGTGTCCGCCAATCGCCATCGCCGCAACTGCCCAGATGCTTGATCGCACGGGCTACGTAGTGGTCGGCGCCACCGCTGCCGTAGTGTTCGAAGATGTCGATTTCCCCCGAGCCAGTCAGCGGCCAGCAAATATTCTCGTCCTCCTCTTCCACCGGGGGTTCGTTGTTGCGCGAACCGAGTAACCACCATGCCGGAAACATGCCGGGGCTTCCGTTGCCCCATGTCCTGAGTCTGGCCGTCCATCTCCCTTTGACGAACTCCTTGCGGTTTTTCGAGGCGATACGACCCGCCACGTACTGGGTGTCCGGATGCTTCACGCCAGACTTGCTCAGGTTGTCGCAGTCGATCGCCTCCCCGATGTTCACGACTTTCAGCTTGATTGAGCCATCACTGACTTCTCGAGTCCCGTACTCATTGTCGCGGACGTAGCACTGATCTTCATTGTTGACCCAGAGGATCTGGTCCTGCCAGTTGTCGGTGTTGAACGTGTCGAAGTCATCGAAAAAGTCGGTCTTCCAGCCACTGACGTCAGCGGGCACGTTCTCGACGACGGAGGAAGAGCATGCCGACAGAACGAATGCCAAAACGAGAATGGATGAGGTGCGCGTCATTTGTTCGCCAGGGTTACCACGTACCTAGCGGTTTCGCTAAGTGCGTCACATCATCGGTTGCGGAGGCCGAAATCACTCCGAAACCGCCATGAGGACCCGGCCGTTGGTCCCTTCGCCATGTCCACAGTGCGTCACGTCGTATCATTTGATTTCACATCGTCGAGGCACCGTCGGGTCGCCGGATGTGCATGAGGCTTGTCAACGCACACGCCCGGAGCGGGATTGTCCACTCGCCCAGCTCTTGGGTGAGCAGGAATGGGACGACTGTTTGGCGCGCCAAACGCGGCCAAAGAATTGCGCCTCGTGGCGCCCGATCGGCCCCATTGCGCAGGACACCCCATACGCTAAGAGAGTCCGTTGTTAGCTACCACCAGCCCTTTGATGAAAGGCGCTACCCGATGCGTGCTTCCCGCAACTTCGAATCCTTGGCTCGCGCATTGCTCACCATCGCCGTCGCAGGCATGTCGAGTTGTGGCTCCGATGGCTCCGCGGTCATCACCGGATCGCTGAGCGCACTCCACGCCGAGTCCGACCTCGAAGAAGGCGGCCGTATCAGAGATGCACTCGGTCGCGAGGTGCTCTTGCGAGGGGTCAACGTCAATGCGCTCGGCGAGTACTACGCGTTCGATCCCGAGATTCCGACGGTGCATCCCTTCGATGAGGACGACGCCGACGCAATCCAAAGCATCGGCTGGAACCTCGTGCGCCTCATCGTCAGCTGGTCGCTCGTCGAGCCGGAACCGGGACTGTACGACGAAAGCTATCTCGATGAGGTCGAAGCGGTCGTCCGCATGCTCGAAACCCGCGGGATTTACACAGTCATCGACCTCCACGAAGATGCGTGGGGGCCGACCTTAGAAGCGCGGCCCGACGAAGAATGTCCCGAGGGAACCTTACCCGCGGTCGGCTGGGATGGCGCGCCAGGCTGGGCCACGTTCGACGGCGACCGGCCACGCTGCATCGAGGACGGGGTCACCACGACCACGCGCTTCTTCTCGCCGGCAGTGCTCGCCGCGTTTCAAGCATTTTGGGATGACTCCGAGGGTCCAGGCGGCGTCGGTATCCAGACTCGCTACCATGCGATGCTCACCCACCTAGTCGCGCGGTTCTCTCGTCACGACTCCGTTGCAGGCTACGACATCATGAACGAGCCCAACGCCTGGAGTGCCGTGGCACTCGCGATCTTTGCTCGCGACGAGGGGCTCGAGGAGATGTCCGAGGAGCTTTCGCAATTCTACCAGCGAGGCTTGGCCGCAGTGCGCGAGGGCGAAGAGCGGGCCGGTGCGCCAAAGCGCCTATTCTTCATCGAGCCGTCGCCGGACTGGGTGGTCGTGCCGGGGCTCGCATTACGCCCGGACTTCGAGCACGACGGACAAGTGGTGTATGCGCCACACATCTACCAGGGCACGTTCACCGAGACGCTAGACGAAAGCGGCTTCGAGGTCGCGCTCGAGCAGGCCAGGATGTACGGTGGCGTTCCGGTCGTGACCGGTGAGTGGGGAGCCGACCCCGCCCGCACCAAGGACCCCGAAGACGACTATTTCCAGCAGCATGAGGCTTTTCAGGATCAGTATCGTTTCGGCGCCGCGCTCTGGCAGTGGAGCGATGCCTGCGGCGACCCGCATCACGCCTACGAGGGCGACGACCCCAATCTTTGGGGCTTCTACGAGGTCGAGTGCCCGAGCAACGAGATCATCGGGTTCGACCACGACTTCGCCGCCGTCATGCGCCGGCCCCTATTGCGGGCGGCGCCGGGCCGAATCGAAAGCGTGAAATGGGACTACGAGAACCGCCGATTCACGGCCTCGGGCAAGGACGCAAGCACGGGCCAAGCGCTCTTGCTTTTCCTTCCGGAGGCGGTGGACCCGTCTGCCTTTGAGACGACCGGGATCGGCGAGCTTCGAGTCGAGCGCACCATCGGCCCGGGAGAGATCTGGACAGGCCAAACGACCGCGGCGACTTGGGAGATCGACATCGCTCTGTAGCGCCGATCGCAATGCCGAATGTGTGCGAGGGGCTTTCCCTAGTACTCGTCATCATTCTGAAACGTCAAACACGACCGGGACTTGCCCGGCGGTGCGACCGCAGCGGACAAGCAATCATCACACGGGAATGACACCATGAACATCGTGCTCGTACACGGGTCCGTTCAGCGTGACCATGCACACGTGGGCGAACGACATCTGCGCGGCCGCCGCCGGAGGTCCATAGAGGATACGATCTTCGAAGACCGAGCGTAGACTGAAGCCATGGCTTGGCCTGCGGACAAGATTCTTGAAGAAGGCTCAACTTGGACCCCAAAGACCGAGCGTTGATTGGCGTGGAGCTTTCTGAGGCCGCGACTGTGAGCTGAAACGAGGTCCAGCGCCGTCTACAAGAGCTCCTCGACCGCTGAGATGCTCGAGTTCCTCGAGGAGGCCTCCGTAGCGCTCGCTGTGGCTTGGTATGAAAACCAGCGAGCTGGTGTGGGCGCGTTCTGAACCCAAGCGACGGGTCGCCACGGCTCGCGGTGTCGTGGTAGCGTACCACTCGATGGCAAGCATCTCGACCTCGGCTTCAGTCTTGATCCCGCGCCCGCGCGAGGAGGTGTTCGCGTTTGCCACCGACAGCGCCAACGCTCCACGCACCATCCGCGCTCGCGGCCCGTTCGCCGGGATAAGGAAGATCGAGATGCACGAAGGGCAAAGTCTCGCCAAGGGCTCGAAGCGCCGGATCTTCATGACCGACGACAGCGTTCTCGATGAGACGATCCTCGAATACGATCCGCCAGTCAGGCACCGCTATGGCTGGACAGGCGGGGTGAAGCCGCCGTTCTCGTTGCTGGTCCGGAGCGGCACCGGCAACTGGGACTTCACCGAAACCGAAGGCGGCACACGCATCGTCTGGACCTACACCTTCGGCCTGACTTGCCCCTTCGCGTATCTACCGGCCATGCCAATCGCTTGGCTCTTCAAGGGCTGGTTGCAGCAGGGCCTCGACGCCATTCGTGATGAGCTTCTCGCTCAGCCGAGCCCGCGAGCCGCGGAGTTGAGGGAGTCCCGGCCAAGATGAAGAAGGCGGGGGCCCGTTGCGCACAGCGTCGTCCGATGGAGTTTGGGGTGCCGATGGAGTTGGTGATTGCTGCGTAGCCGCTTAAGCACAGCTGGCAGCCAGCGGGATGCGAGCTCGGCCGGGAACGCGATGTGAAGCGGTGTGACACCGGCCTGTTGCAGCAGGTTCGCGGGCATGGGTGCGTCATGGGCCCTTAGATTTGCGATGCCCTCGGTAAACTCGCAGAACCCAGTCGGGGATTGCCTCAGCGATGAACTCCACGTTTCCGTTGTCGAAAGACAGCACGCGGCGAGGCGATTGGTTCAGCGAAGAGTTGTCGTAGACATGGGCAACATCGGCGAGGGGCGCGGCCTGTCGGATCAGAGGAGCGCTTCTGCGATGGCGTTTCCGAATTTTGTCAGTCGGCACATCGTGTCCCCCTTCCTTCACCCGCTCCGCAACACGCGCGACTGAAAGCCTTGGTTCGCGAACGCAAATATGAAATCGGACTACCCGAAAGCCCACGGGCCTTGGCGTCGGGTAGTCCTATTTCATATCGGCGTTCGTACCGCCGTCGCGATTACGGGCAACCGAAGCTCATCCACCGAGCTGCTCCAGAAGCTCAGCGCCAACGAACATTGGCAGATCAGGAATGTGGTTGCGCGAAACCCAAAGACCGAGCCCGAGGTGCTCCGGCAGATGTACGAAGACGAATCGGCGCGAACGTCGCTTGCGGGGAATCCCAATACGCCTGTGGATGTCCTCGAGCGACTGCTGCACGACTCGGACTCTGGGATTCAGAGCAATATGACCTGCAATCCCTCGGTGACCGACGCGATGCTCTCGGTTCTTGCCAAGAACTCCAACGAATCTGTCAGTCGACAAGCCCGGGCCCAACAAGCCACGCGGGCGTTTCGAAAAATGCGTGGCTGTCTCGACCGACCCAAGCCGATTCCGGTGGTTTGGCACGATGGTCCGCTCCCCACGCTCGATGATGTCGTGGAAGCCCACAAGCGGCAGACAGGTCTCAACTACCAAGTCTGCCCGGACGGCTACGACTACAGGCTCGACAACGCCGAGGTCCTCCCGGCGCACCGGGCTTGCATCGAGAAAGCTAGAAAGGCCTGCACGCCCACCGAGTACCGCGAATTCGGCGACGCGCATGACCCAGGATTCTTGACGTTTGCGACCCTCATCGAGCCCCGCGCCGACGGTCGGTGCGGGACCGTCGTGATCCTGGATGCGCGAGAAGCTCCCTCCGTCACCAGGAGTGGCTGCCGGATCACGAAGGAAATCGACTGTCAGATGGTGGAACGGTGGGGCTGTCCAGACCAGTGATCGCGTCGGGCTCTAACCCACCAAGTTCAATGCATGCAATCGCATGAAGTGTGCCCAGATCCGGCCGCACATGCTCAAGGCCGGATTTGAACCGACGACCTTCGGGTTATGAGCTCACGAAGGCCCAGGTTCGCACGCCATCACGCCACACGGGAACCACACAAGTCTTCGGCATGATGGGGATTTGCCCGTATCGCCGTGTTCACGGTTCGTCAGGCGATATCACGTGACTTCAGATCGCCCTGGCACCCTGAGGTCAACGAGTCGAGCTCGACGTCGATCGAATCTACGACTGGATGCGCACGTTCCAGCGTATGTAATGCTCCGCCCACTGAGGTCCACCACCATGAGTTCACCTGCTCCGCGTATTCTTGTGTTCCTCGCCGGGGTGCTCATTCTGCTGGGTTGCCACCAACAGGGAGCACGAACGGCCTCTAGGTTCGATTTCGATCGGGCAGCTCTGACTGAGGCCAAGCCATGGACTTCAGAGAGCTTCAAGAACAATCCAGGTGACTTTCAGTTTGCGGTCATTGGTGACCGCACAGGGGGTGCCGATCACCGGGGCATCTTCGATCGAGCGATGGAGCAATTGAACCTTGTGCAACCGGAGTTCGTGATCAACGTCGGCGATCTCATTGAAGGCTACAGCAAAGACAAGGAAAAGCTGACGGCAGAATGGGAGCAAGTAGACGGCATGTTGTCAAAGTTGGAGATGCCGTTCTTCCGTACGGTCGGGAATCATGATCTTGGCAACGAGACGATGGAGCAGGTCTGGCTCGAGCGACACGGCGCGACCTACTATCATTTCGTCTACGGCGACGCGCTCTTCCTCGTGCTCAACAGCGAGGACCCTCCACGGCCAGCGCCGGAGACCATGGAGGAAGACATCGAGCTGTACAACAAGCTTCAGAAGGAGGACCCCGAGAAAGCTAAGGCGATGCTGAACGAGTTCATGGCCAGCGTGGCTAGCTTTCTCGGAAAGCCCGCCAACTTCAGCGACGAGCAGGTGTCGTACGTCGAGGAAACGCTGGCCAAGCATCCTGAAGTCCGCTGGACATTGGTCTTCTTGCACGAGCCCGCGTGGAAAAACCCATCCGAGAACTTTCTGGCCATCGAGCAACTGCTTCAAGACCGGAACTACACGTTTATCGCGGGCCATCTTCATTACTACGAGATCGAGGAGCGTTTTGGCCGCGACTACATCACCATGGGTCCCACGGGCGCCTCGTTTCACAAGGATGGTCCGGGCAACGTGGACCACATCCTCTGGGTGACCATGACAGAAGACGGCCCCCGCATCGCGCAGATCACGTTGGATGGCATCTACGACCGCGGAGGCAGAGATCCCTCCATCAAGGAGATGTATGATCGCGCCTCCCAAGGGGGTCAGTGACAGTGCTCGCCTGACGCCCTTTGCGCCGTGAGCATTCCATGGCGAGATTTCTCACGACCGTTGCATTGGCGGTCCTGGTGATTTCCCGGAGGCGCTTGACGAGCAGGCAGCGTCGCTCGATGCGGGGATGCTCGGTCAGTCGCCGTTCGCGGAGCGCGACACATCGAGGGGGTCGAAGTCACGCTCTATCGCCGCGCAACCGGAAAGATCTCGATTGCAAATGAGTTCAGAGCTTCCGAACCCGCGGTGTCGCGCAAGCCGAACCTGCTCTGCCTTCGTCATCCAACTCTCCTCCTTAGGGCGTGTCGCCGAGGAGCCGAGCTTCAAAACAGCCCCGCGGCTCATTCGTCATCCCGGTCAGCGTCGTTCCCCGAGCATTCGCCTCAGCCGCCGCCCATCGCACTTTGCAGCAAGTTCTTCACCATGGCCACGAACTGTTCTCGCGCGCGCTTCGGGCTCCAAGGCCGTCGCTGCAGGTTGCTCCTCAGCCCCGGCGCGCCGTGGTAGCTGAGCATGTAGCTCGCCACCCAGAGAGAAAACGCCTCCACGTCGAAGGCGGGCAGCTCGCTTCGAGCCTGCGCCGCCTCGACATAACCGATGCAGGCCGCAACGACCTCGCGCGCCGGTCCCCCCTCGCCCACCAGCGTAGAGTTGTCGGCGTCGAAGGTCTCGCGCAGCAACAGGGTTGCGTAGTCGGGGTGCTCCTCGCAGAAGTCCCAGAACGCGGCGCACATCTGAACGATCACGTCCTCCGCCGACAGTCCTGTGTTCTGCCCGTAGCGATGGGCGATCCGCTTGGTGAGCGTCGACGATACCGTCGCCAGGATCTCCTCGTAGAGCTGGGCCTTGCCCTCCGGGAAGTGGCTGTAAACCGTCGCCGCGCGGATCCCGACCCGCTCGGCGATCTTGCGCAACGACGCGGCATCGTAGCCAAAGCGAGCGAACTGGTAAGCGGCCTCGCTCAGCAGGCGTTGTCGAGTGGCGGCGTCTGTCATCGTCCTCACGAGACCTACTCCAGCGGCTGAACGCCGACGAGAGAATTGCTTTGAATATTAACGTAACAAGCGTTAGGTTCTATCCTAACGACTGTTACAATGAGTGCCCGACGGGAGCCTTTCCATGACCGCGACGACCGCAAGTGAGTCGGCTCTGCCCGGCACACCCCACCCAACCGAGAAACGCCGCCCGCCGATCGTGAAGTCGTTCCCGTTCATCGGCCCGCTCCGGCAGTTCCTCGGAGACGTTCTCCCATTCCTCATGGAGAGTCGCTCCATCTACGGGGATGCCTTTCGTCTCCGCATGCTGAACAACGAGATGACCTGCCTGTTTGGACCCGAGGCCATCGACCTGCTCGAAGCCGGAAGCTGCTTGCGGACGAGCAAGTCCATGCACGTGCTCGACGCGGAGCTCGGCAGTTGTCTCCCCAGCACCTTCGACGGCCCGCAGCACCGGATGTTTCGCAAAGCGCATCTCGAGTTCATGACCGCGAGCTTGGAGGCGAAGCGCCGGGTCGACATCCAAAGCCGCCTCGCTGAGCACACCGCTGGATGGCGCGCCGGAGATCAAGTGGACGTGCTTCATGAAGCCCAGGTTCAAACGGTCGACGTCCTGTCGGTTCTCCTGAATGGCGAGCCCTTTCCATTTAGCAAGAAGGAACTGGCGCTGGTGGTGCACACCCTGATCTGGGCCACGTTCGGGCACGCGCCCGCATGGGTCTTGCGCAATCCCGTTTACAGGTCGGTCCAGAAGCGCATGCGTTCGCATTTCTTGGACCTGGTCGCCCGGATTCGCTCCAGCCCCGAGCGCGCCGCGACCACGCTGGTGGGGCGCTACCTCGATCTCGAACCTCCCATCGGGCGGGAGCGCTGGGAGGATCGCGATCTCATCGCAGTGCCTTACAGCGCCTACCTCGCCGGATTCGATACCGTCGCGTCGGCCTCTTCCTTTCTCCTCTACCAGCTCCTCACCCACCCGGAGCACCTGGCTCAGATCAGGCGGGAGTTCGAAAGGCTATCTCGCGAGTCCTCCGGCCCGGTCGCGCCGGCCAAGCAGAAGTATCTCCGCGCAGCATTCCTCGAGGCCGTGCGGCTGAACCCACCTGGTACGGCGGTCCTTCGTGTCGCTGATCGGGACTTCGAATTCGCTGGCTACTCGATTCGCAAGGGTGACGAGGTCCTGGTCGTGATCGCGGGCGACCATCTCAACGAGGCAGTCTTTGAGCGTCCGAACGAGTTCGATCCAACGCGCTATTTTGCACCGCAGTCGGGTCCTCTGAGGCGACGGGTGCTCCCATTCGGCAGCGGCAGCCACCGCTGCACCGGTGCCATACTTGGGGAGCTGGTGGCCGTCGAGATGGTTTCCTACTGGGTGAATATGTTTGACCTGCAGGTCGTGCCTGTCGGGCGAAAGGTCCGTGCGGTGGCGCGGCCCTTCACACAACCCAAAGGCCTGCGCGTCGAGGTGCTCGCTCGCCGCTCTGGCGAGCCTACCGAGAGCTAAACGATCCGACACCCTCTGACCATGGTTGCGTCGGGCCAAATTTGATGCGGTAAGATGGCTTCCCTGGACGGGGACTCCCTACCCCCCTCGTGGCAGCGCCTCGGGCGGTGCGAAGTAGGCCACGACATCGATGCACGCATAGCATCCAAGGACTGAAGGCGACGTCGGGTTGCGTTGCGGTTGCGCTCGAAGAAGGGAGAGCGAATGAAACGATTCGGACTCGGGATGCTCGGTCTCCTAGTCGTGCTGGCAGTGATGGGCTACGCGCTGCGCAAGACCATCACCTTGCGACTGGTGGAGCGGTTGGTGGAGCGCAACATGGCCTCGAGCCTGCTGGACGAGCTTCCCGACGGGCTCCACGTAGCGCTTTGCGGTGCCGGCTCGCCGCTGCCGGACCCAAAGCGCTCGGGGCCGTGCACCGCCGTGATCGCCGGCGAGCGTATCTATATCGTCGACGTCGGCGCAGGCTCGTCGCGCGTGCTTTCGCGCATGCGGCTGCCGCAGGGGAAGATCGCGGGGGTCCTGCTCACCCACTTCCATTCAGATCACATCGATGGCCTGGGTGAGCTGCTGATGCAGCGCTGGGCGAACGCCGGAAGCGCCTCTCCGACGCCGGTGCACGGCCCCACCGGGGTAGGCGACGTGGTCGAGGGCTTCAATCTCTCCTACCGCGACGACCAACGCTACCGAGTCGCACACCACGGAGCCGACACCATGCCCCCGGGCGGCGCTGGGGCCGTGGCGCGTCCCTTCGAGGTGCCAGCGCCGGGCGAGGGCCGGATCGTGCTCGAGCGCGATGGGCTTACGATCACCGCCTTCGTGGTGGATCACAGCCCGATGCGCCCGGCGGTTGGCTATCGCTTCGACTTCCGCGGGCGCTCGGTGCTGCTGAGCGGCGACACGAAGAAGAACACCAACCTCCAGCGATTCGCCGCGGGCGTGGATCTGCTCGTCCACGAGGCGCTCAGCCCGCAGCTCGTGGGCCTGTTAAACCAGGGCGCCGAGCGCGCGGGCAGGCCCCGCCTCGTGAAGATCACAGACGACATCCTCGACTACCACACGACCCCAGTAGAGGCCGCGGAGGTCGCGCGCGACGCGCGTGTCGGGTACTTGCTCTACAGTCATATCGTGCCGCCACTGCCGCTGGCTTCGATGGAGGAAATCTTTCTCGACGGAGTTGCCGAGACCTGGTCAGGTTCGGTCAGCGTGGGACGCGATGGCACCCTCGCGCGGCTGCCTGCGGATTCGGAAGCGATCGAGCTGGACGAGCTCCTCTGAGGCATCGCTCAGGCGACGGATGTCGATCCACCTTGGCAACGTCATCGCACCGAGCAAAAAGAAAGGCACCTAGCGTTTCTGCTAAGTGCACAAATTCGTTGGTTGCGGGGGCCTGTTGCGCACAGCGTTGTCCAGTGGAATTCGGGGTGCCGATGGAGGTGGTGATTGCTGCGTAGCTGGTCGTGATGATTTCCGGGTCAGGCCGCTGCGGACTAGGGTGAAAAGCCCAGCTGCTCGAACAGTTGCGGTGACTGCTTCAGGTAGCGATCCTTGGCG
The DNA here is from genome assembly GCA_963699755.1 of uncultured delta proteobacterium. GTDB lineage: Bacteria > Myxococcota_A > Polyangia > Polyangiales > Houyiibacteriaceae > SG8-38. The sequence continues at coordinate 40,078 of CAVOVB010000003.1, read as the reverse complement.
GTTTCCATGAACCACGCTTCGGCCACGGTCTCGTTGTTTTGCAGCCGTGCATCCTGCCAGTCTAGCGGTGCCACCGGCGGGTACTGGCGCCAGTCCGTGTTGATGAAGCTGATCGCCTTGATGTTCCTTTCGTAGGCCAGCGAGAAGTAGTTGACGAACCACGTGTTCCAGGAATGCAGGTCGCCATCGGAGATCCCGTAAACCGGGCTCGATTCGGCGACCATCACCGGCTTCTTGTGCGCTTTCGCGAAGTCGAACACGGCGTTGCCGTCGGGACCCGGGTCGGGGCCGTACATGTGACCGAACAACGAGACCGCCACCCAGTCGACGTAGTCGTCGCCCGGGTACCAGGACTCAAGCGGGTAACGCTCGTAGGGTGGGGCTGCGTAGGAGTGCCACACGAACGCGACGTTGTTGACGCCCTGTTGACGGGTGATGTCGACGAATCGCTTGTACGCTTTCACGTACTCCGACGGTTCCAATGCGTTGTGCGGGCCGTCGAACTCGTAGCCGATCCGGAGGTAGATGGGACAGCTGATCGTCTTGGCCCAGATGCTGAATTCACGAATGACGTCGTCGTAAACCCCGTCTGCGGTGTCCTTGGCGACACCCCACATACCCACCATCCATAGCCCGCTCTGCAGCACGGTATTGGGAAAGCCTTCCACCAGCTCCTGATGGTTTTGACTATACCCGTACTCGTTGACCGCCGTGGTCGCCAAGCCCTCGGTGCTGGGGATGCCCCAGTAAGCGGCCCATCCGCCCGGCGCCGGCTCATTGGGGAAGCTGGCCGTGTACCTGTTGATGTCTTCCAACGTCTGCCCGACGATCAGCAGTGTCTTACCCGCCGGCGGCACAAACTTGCTCTGCTCGTACGCGTACACGAACGCGGGGTCGACTTCGGTCCGGATCTTGTCCACCAGGTCCGCGATGGGGTCGCCTCCGACACCACCATCTCCACCGGTTCCGCCGTCCCCGCCGACGCCTCCACCACCAGCACCAGCCGAGCCACCGTTACCGCCACTGGCACCTGGGCCCGTCGTCTCGCCACAACCCACGACGCGCAGCGTCCCTATGGCCAGGACAACGAACACGAATGCAACTAGGTAGCGCATGACAACCTTCCCTCGGTGCACGAGGCTCCCGGTCCCTATAAACGCCCTTTCAGGTTCGCGCGCCAGGCGACATAGCATTCAGTGCCGCGCAATTCGGCTCTCTACATGCACCAGATGGGCTAAGAGGCACGATCGTCGACCGCGAAAGCCGCGATCGTTTCTAATCGGTGCGCTGCCCGTGCCGTTCTCTCTGCTCGGTGCTGGTGTAGCTACGAACGGCAACCTCTATGTGGTCGAGAAGACACCATCTCCCAGCCAAAGTAGAATCCAGGTCCGCGATGTCTACGGCGGCGGCGCTGTGAGCCTTGGAATCCTGCGCGAGTTTGACCGAACTAGCCCACGGTGGGCAGACGTACGACGCACTCCACTTCGCTGCTTTTCCCGTGCGGCGATGTGGAGGGCGAGATGCCAAGAGCAGCACCGGCCTTCATCAGTAGTTGAGCCTCCACGCAAACCGCCGAACCGGGCGTCAGCGTCGCGTGACCGAGCAGCGAGACCGTATCTACCCGCGTCGTGTAGGCACTCGTGACTAGAGGCGCTGCGGTTTTCACGTGCGAGGAAGACCTTCGGGCCGAAGGTCGCAAGACTCCCGCGTCTCATCTCCCGCGAATCGCACCACTTCGTGACCCATCCGACCTTCGGGCCATGCACCCGGAAGGTCGCGCGAGCGTCGAACCGGTGTCGCGAAAACGCTTGGAAAATTGATCGTTGCTGCGCGATGCCGACTGCGTTTGAGCGCACGTTGCCATTGCTGATGTCAAATAGGCGTCGATACGAAAAACGAGCACGGAGCGCATGATCGCCAGCTGCTCGTTTTGATTAGTTGCGAGGGCCGCATACGCACAGCGTTGTCCAGTGGAATTCGGGGTGCCGATGGAAGCGGTGATTGCTTCGTAGCCCCCGATTCCGAAGACTCTCGGGCGGTTTCGCGGGCAACTTGTCTGCCAGGTTTTCAGTGGCCGAAGCCCCGGGGGAAGGCCATTTGCAGACGAAGAAGGCCTTCGTGCCTATCGCCTGTGCCAGGATGAGGCGCTTGCCAGACGGATCCAGCTGATCCCATCCGTCGGCCGGGAGAAGCTCGACCGCCGCCGGGTCCAGCGCCTCCGGATCCCCGGCTACACGAGCGCGCTCCGTTACCTCTCTGAAGACGCACTGCTTGCGCTCGCCAGCCAGCGGCTCATCCATGAAAGCGAGGAAGTTCGCCTCGACCTCGGCGAGAGTCAGCGGACCTGTCGCTTGAAGAACAAACGCCGAGTCGTCGATCCGGCTTGCCTGGTATACGCCCCAGTAGGAGGCCGGCATGAGCAGCAGCACAAGCACGACCCATGCGGCAACCGTGCTAGTGCCACCTTTGGATTGAATAAAACGAAGTTGCGCGTCTCTGTCCGATTCTCGGAGAGCTGCTTGCTGGGCGACCTGTCGGAACTTTCGCCAATACCAGTAGTTACCGAGAAGACCGAAAACAGCGAGGTACAGAAACACGGCGAACAAATCCCACGCCGCGACCAAGTTCCCCGATATGAATTGCTCGTGTTCGACGCAGCTCCTTAGCGACGCGCACGCGATGGAAACGACCGCCGCCCAGAGCAGGGGCATATAGAGCTTTCTATAGGCAAGCCATACCAACTGGCCTACGCATGCCGCCAGATTGAAGCTCGTGATCGAGCCAGGCTTCTCGTCGAACTTCTTCCATTTGTCGCGATAATAGCCGGATTTCCGAACGCAGAACGACTGGACCTTCTCGTCGTCTTGCGTGGAATCGATCATTGGTTGAAACCTTTACACTAGATCGTAGGTGCTCCGGCGCGGGACACGCAACTCTCGAAGAGACGCTGCAACGCGGACTCGAACCCGAAAGATCCGACCGAGGGGGCCGGGGACGCACAGCATCGAGCAGGCGCGACCGTACTACCCCATCAGGGGCGCGAGCAACACGCGGTCAAAATAGACTTCGTTTCGCGAAATCAGCTTCCCGCGCACGATGACTAGATCCATCCCGTTGATGATTGCCTCTCTTTCGGCTCCTGTACGCCTCAAAGTGGCCTCCCAGAGGACTGCGCAACCGTCTCCGCTGCCAAAGAGATGAGCTTCCTTGAGGCGCCAGGTCATGTCCCATTGCCCGAACAAGTTGGTCAGATAGCGCCTCATCCCATCGACCCCTTCAACCGGGCCGCGCGTGTTCGGATCGACATAAACTAGATCCGAGGTGTAGCAGGCGAGTACCTCCTCCACGTCTTGTCGACTCCACGCGTCCAGCGTGTGTTGCGCGACCTGATACATCGTAGCTTCGTCCATGGCCATACTCCTGTCGCTCAGTGCTCGAGCGCTCTTGACGCTAGCACCGCAACTGCTTTGAGAATTGCCGGGCGCTGCTGCGGCCGCGCAGCCCAAGCGATCACAGTGGCAGTTGTGGCCGATTCATGGGTCATCGTCCGGTTCTGCTCGCGACCCGCCCAGCTTCATAGATAGCCTCGGGAAACGGTATCGACTTCCGTGTGATCCGATCGAAGTGAACCCCCACGAGCTCCGTGTCCGCGAGTTCTTTGAGGGTTTCGGCATGACGCATGACGTGCCGAAACCGAATCGCCTTTTCCTTCATCTCGAGCACGGTGGAGTTGATGACCAGGAGGTCGCCAGCCAGGGCCTCGTGACGGTAGTGTATTTTCTGCTCGACGGCCGCGATCCCGCGATTGCGATCGCGAATGTACTCACTGGTGATTCCGAGCTGGGAGGACAGGCTCCATGTGGCCTCGTCGAACTTGGCCACATACCACTGGACGTTCATGTGCCCCATGTGGTCGAGCTGGCTCGGGTATACGATCCCTCGATACGTCTCCATGGACTGCTCGACACGACCCGACACCGTTCTGGCAAACGACGCCGGAAGCGCTTAACCCTGCTGCGTCCACAGACATTCACAAGGCCCCTGTTCGCAACTGCGACACCCAGGCAATCAAACGGGAAATCGCCCTCCCCACCGAGTCCGAATTCGCTCGGCAAAGCCGAGTGTGCCAGACACTGAGCCATGCCGCAGCCCCTGCGAAGCCGTCGTAGCTATGACCATCGGATCCGAGAGATCGTCTGCCGGACAGGTAACCCACGGATCTTTCAGCACTTTCGCATCCCGCGGTCGACAACCGCCAGCTGGCTGTCACGCGGACGCCCGAGCATGGTCTCCCTCGAGTGGAACCACGACATCGCGTCGGTATTGGACGAAAACGACAAGCTCAGGCGCCGTGTCGAGCGGCAGACCGCCATCATTCGGCTACTTGTCGTGCTCCTCAAGCTCTCGGGGTTTCGTCTCGATGGGCAGCGGTTGCCCGACGGAGCCGCCAAGGCCAAGATTCTGCGTGCAGTCGACCGCTGCAAAGGCACCCTTCCTCAAGTCCTCGCTGCGCCTGGTGCGCCTCTCGCCAGCTCGCTATCACGCTTGGAAGCGAGCCGACAAACGCTGTGAGCTCGACGACTGATCAAGCTGTCCGCGCTCTCATCCAACGCAACTCACCCCCACCGAGGTGAGCACCATCAAGGAGATGGTCACCGCTGCCGAGTATCGGTACATGCCGCTTCGAGCTCTGTCCCCCTATGCGCAGAGAGCCGGCCAAGTTTTCGCATCGGTGACAACCTGGGCCAAGCTCGTCCGGCAACGTGGTTGGTGAAGACCGCGTTGCCGCGTGTATCCTGAAAAGCCCAAGACCGGCATCCGGGCAGCGTACCCCAACGAGTACTGGCACATCGACGTCACCGTCATCCGACTTCTCGATGACACGAAATGCTACCTGCATGCCGTTATCGACAACTTCTCGTGCCGGATCTTGTCGTGGCGCCTTGCGAAACGGCTCGCACCCACAACGACGTGCGAAATCCTGAAGGAGACCGCCAAGAATCTCGACCACACGCCAACCGCCGTCGCCGATTCTGGCGTGGAGAACGTCAACACCGGAATCGACCAACTGATGGCCGACGGGATCGGCCGCCGTGTGCTTGCCCAGGTCGAGGTCAGTTTCAGCAATTCCATGATCGAAGCATTCTGGCGTTCTCTGCGCCACCAATGGCTCTACCTGCATTCGCTCGAAAGCTTCACGCAGCTCGAGCAGTTCATCGATTTCTACGTCAACGGGCACAAAACGAAAATGCCCCATCACGCTTTCGATGGACAAACGCCCGACGAGGTCTACTTCGATCAAGCCGATCGGGTCGGAGACCGCCTCACGGCCGCCCGACATCAGACTCGCCGAGCGAGGATAGAGGCAAACCGAACTGAATCCTGTCGCGCTTGCGCTCTACCGGCTCAGCGAACCATGAGTGTTATCACGGCTGTCACGAATGCGCCGCCGTGACTCCAGAATGTTCCCGGACGCAGCAGGCCAAGTCGGGCGAATCCTCATCATCGAAGGTCTGGCCAACATCGCCGTGCTTGGTATGAAGCTGATCGTCGGTTTGTCCACGGGGTCGCTCGCGGTCTTGGGCGATGCGCTTCACTCGCTGAGCGATGTCGCCAACAACGTCGTCGCGTGGTTCGTGATACACATCTCAGTGCAACCGCCCGACCGTGATCATCCCTGCCCGCTTTCTACAACTACGACCTCGCGGGCTACGCTTTCGAGATCGGTTCGGGTTTTCGGCGAGCTACTGACGACGGCGCGTCCTGCATCAACGTGCTTCTGCGAGATTTCGGCCTTGCGACGTCGCGACCGTGATTCCACCAAATCTCGACCATCCCATCGTAGGGCGCCTTCGTGCCGGGCGATTGCATGATGTCCAAGTTCTGGTCGACGACGGGGGCGGTGCTCAGCACCCATCGCTTGGCGTGGAAAGCTTCGGCCACCGCTTTCACCTTATCCGCGTAATTGGACCATTGATCGCGAAACTCTTGTTGCGAAAGGCGTGGCTGACGGCGAACGCACTGTACGAACTTGATCACTGCGGCTCCTTCCCGCGTGGCGGAGTCGCTTATATCCTTGCAAGTCCCGAGGGGGGTGGCCGCGTTCGCGGCCGGCGCAACTCTTGCGCCGCCGTAGATTCTGCGCCTTTCCCCATCGGCTTTCCTTGGAATTCCTGAGGATTTTCGGGGTAATCGTGGCCAAAGAGGGCCGGGAGCGCTTGGCACGTCTGATGCAGTGGTTTGTGCCATCGGTAAAGGCAGGGAGGGTGTGTTCATGCAAATTCCAGCCAAGGTGATCGGGGTTGCGCTCTGTGCGCTTGTGGCAGCGGCATGCGGGGGGGGCGGCAACGGCGGAGGCGGAAGCGATGGAACTGCCGGAACCGCCGGCACCGGTGGAACCGCCGGGACCGGTGGAATGGCAGGGACCGGAGGCACGTCGACCGTGAGCGGCTTTGTGGAAACTCGCGGGTGCTCTTTCGGTGACCCGATTCCCGGAGCGGCGGTGGGCGTCTACGATACCTCGCTTTCCACGACGAGCGATTCGAACGCGGCGTTCACGCTGCAAGGCGTACCGAATGGAGATGTCTTCTTTACCACCTCGGCAGGTGGAAACTGGGGCATCGTCGACTACTACGAGGTACCCGCGGAGACGCAAGGCGACGTTTATCTCGGCGTGACCCCGCAAGCGGAGATCGACCTCTACGAAACGGAGCTCTCACGCACGATCAGCGACACTGACAGCATCGTGGTGATCTCCTTCTACGATGGGCCCCAGGGTGGAGAAACAGGCACGATTAGCGCGAGCAGCGATGATCCCTTCACCTTCAATCCCGATGACCCCGAATGCCTTCCCGTGGTCCAACCGGGAATCATAGTGAGTCAGGGATGGGGCGAGCTCATCTTCACGGGCATCAATCCTGCCGATGGCCCGATCACGGCGACGGTCACCGGGACCTCGGGCGTGACCAACTGTTACGTCGACGAATCTCCGGGCACGACGTACCCACTCTTGGCCAAGTCGCTAACGATCGTGTACGCGTACTGCGAGCCAGCCCAATAACCGCTGGAGCGGAGCCGTCGCTCCAGAGCGGCTCTCGCTCTGGTCGCCTTCTGGCCGACCGTCGGACCCTGTGGGAGATCGAGCACGCGGCCAATCCGAAAGGGTCGCGAGGCCAATGAATCCGGTGCACCGATGTCTCTGGGCTGGGGAACTGTCGTCCTTCTTGCATGCAAGGGGGCCGCCAACGATCCAGCGCAGAAGCCGCCGGCGGTGACCACGACGACGCCAAGGGTCGAAACGATGAGGGAGTGGGACCAGTACACCGGCCGCGCAGGCGCGCTCCACGCAGTCGAGATCCGTGCTCGCGTTCCTGGGTACGTTCGGTCGATTCAGTTCCGCGATGGGACCATGGTCAAGGAAGGACAGCCGCTCCTCGTGACCCCGTCCGTATCAGGCAACGCTGCGCGCGGCAGAGACCCGGCTCGAGCGCGCAAAGGCCCAGGTGGAAACCACCGGGTTGCTTCTCGAGCGCGGGCAAACGATCCGTGAGTCGGGCGCAATCTCTAGGCTACCGGGCCCGCTGGACCGTTCGCGGAAACGCCCTTTTCTTTGGCGGAACGACAAAGCCCCCGGTGAAAACCGAGGGCCTTGAAGAGCGGTCAATGTGCTTCCTGAGAGATAGGTAGCACTTCATTCCGGGCACATGGGTTGCGGGGGCCCGATACGCACAGCGTTGTCCAGTGGAATTCGGGGTGCGGATGGAAGCGGTGATTGCGGCGTGACGACGGTCCGACGAAACGGCGCAGGTCATGACTGCATCGGCGAGCAGGCGTCTTTTCACGCAGCGGCCTGGCGGTCGAGGGCGCTCTTGTGTTAGTTCTCCGTCGCCCGTACCCGACCCCGGCGCTCGATTGGACACTCTCGAACTCTTCAAGGCCGCGATCCTCGGCATCGTGGAAGGCCTGACCGAATTCCTGCCGATCTCTTCGACCGGCCACCTGATCGTGGCCGCGTCGCTGCTCGACTTCCAGGGCGACGACGCCAAGACGTTCGAGATCGCAATCCAAAGCGGGGCCATGCTCGCGGTGATCTGGGAGTACCGACGGCGCCTGTTGGGCACGCTGGCGGGCATCGCGAGCGTCCCCGCTTCGCAACGCTTTGCGCTCAACGTGGTCGTCGCGTTCGTTCCTTCGGTAATCGCCGGTCTCTTGTTCTACAGACTGATCGAGACTCTTCTTTTCGCGCCGGTGCCGGTGGCCGCTTCGTTCGTGGCCGGCGGGTTGGTCATCTTGTGGGTCGAGGCGCGGCACAGGCGCGCATTCGGTGCGCTCGATCTCGCCGGTGCGCGTCGCGCGCGGATCGAAAGGATCGACGACATACGTCCTCTCGACGCGCTCAAGCTTGGACTTATCCAGTGTGTTGCGATGATTCCGGGAACCAGCCGTTCGGGCGCAACCATCATCGGCGGAATGCTGTTGGGCTTTTCGCGAAAAGCCGCCACGGAGTTCAGCTTCTATCTCGCGATCCCCACGCTGATCAGCGCCGCCGTGTACTCGATCTACCAGGAACGCGAGCACCTGGTCGCCGCCGACGCGGTGCTCTTCGCCATCGGTCTTCTTTTTTCGTTCGTCGCCGCGGTACTGTGCATCCGTTGGCTCATCCACTACGTCGGCTCGCATGACTTCGTCCCGTTCGCTTGGTACCGGATCGCATTCGGAGGGGTAATTCTACTCACCACCTATGCTGGTTGGATACGTTGGTAGCCAGGGCGCACTGGGAACGGATGCAGCCGAACCAGGCGGCGGGCCGCGGCCCGGCGTGGTAAGCATGGGAGCCGGAACCAAAATCCTCGACGCATCGCAAGAGCCCAGATGACTGCGACAAACCTGTGGCGACGTCTCCAGCAACTCGTCATCCACCGCATCCTCCACCTCGATGACACGCCCCATCGAATTGCTTCCGGTGTATTTCTCGGCTCGGTCGTGGCATTCACGCCGACTCCCGGTTTTCAGATCGTCATCTACCTGCTACTGGCGACTGCCCTGCGCGCGAACAAGGTAGCTGGGATTCCCATCTTGTTCGTCAGCAATCCATTTACGGCGGTTCCCGTCACCTATATCACCTGGTGGGTCGGCGCTGCTCTGTTGAATCCCAAGACGGTGGTCACGAGTGCCACGATCAGGGCCTGGCTTGGCGACACGAGTCAGACACTGCGCGACGAAGGCCTCTCGCAGCTGCTCGATCAGGGGTTCTGGACCCAGATGCTCGCGCTGCTGGGCACCGCCGCCGGAGAGCTTTGGCTGGGAGGGATACTCTGCGGCCTCATCGTCGGACTTCCCGCGTATTTTTCCACACGCTGGGCGATCAACGCAGTCCGTCACCTTCGCGAGGCACGAGGCCTACCCCATGGGCCGATGGACCCCTAAACCCCTCCGCATTGCTAAGCGCCAAGTTTCTGGTACTCGGACGCTCGGATGCGCGCCACCAGAACCCGGCAGAGAGCGATTCTCGCCTGGGAGCTAACCGCTCATCGTATGGAGGTCGAGGATGCGTTTGTCATGGCGGTGCGCGGGCGTCCCGCAGGGTTGCGCTGATCTCGGTTTGCCTTCTCGGTCTGCTGATCCTGGTTGCACCGGCGCTGGTCGCCCATGCGCAGGGAGCTGATCATGACCAACCGAAACACGGGGGTGAGGCCAGCCTGGTCTTGCCGGATCTGTAATTTCACACGGGCGTACCGTCCGCGCCGTGGAAACACTGGATGGCGACAACTTGTGTGATGGTCGGTTTGGCGTGCTTCGGCGCATCGACGACGCGATCTTTGCAATCGAGATGGGCGTCCTCTGGACGTTCCTCGGCGCCTCGGCCGTGATGGTCTTTTTAGACGTGGTGTACCGGAGGCTCGCTGCACCAGACAGCAAGGGGGCCGAGCTCGCGGCACGCATTCTCGGGATCGAAGACCCCGAGTCGATGCGGCTGCTGACGACAATCGGACCGATCGTGACGGCCATTGTCGCCGTCGGGCTTGTATACTACGCGTTTTGGACGGCGGAGGCCCATGCGGCGGAACCAGGGAACCAAGCTCTTCGCCTTCGTCGTGACGGCGCTGTTTTTCGTTGTCGCGGTGAACTATTTCCCCGACGGATACAGCTGGTCCAAGGAGTTGTCCTTGATCATGTTGCTCTGGGTGGGCTTCCTCGGGGCGAGCGTGTGCGCGCACGAAGGAAAGCACATCCAGCTGGGCGCGTTGAAACGGATCGTTCCCCCCTCGTTCTCACAGTGGGTCCAGGCGCTGGGCTACCTCATGACCGCAGGCTTCTGCCTGTTCATGGCGCTGCTCGCCTACGCTTATGCGAAAGAAGCACTCACCCTGGAGGGACGCTTCGAGCAAACCAACATTCCTGATTGGGTCGCAAGCATTGCAGTTCCGGCGGCGTTTGCGATGACGACCGTTCGCTACGTCAGCGCTGCCCTCAGCGCGATCCTAGGGGGGTCGTACGGCGTCACCCCCGAAGAAGAAGCTGTGCTTGCTGCTGCGCAGGCCAAGAAGCAGGAAGCGCCATGACGAGCGAAGCCAAAGAGCCAAAGCTGCCATTCCTCATCTTTGTGGCCATCATCGTGTTCCTTCCGTTTCTCGGGAAAGGCGGCATCCTCGCGGCGGTGATCCTCGCGGCGGCTCTCGCGGGCTCACCACTGTTCGTCCTTATGGGCTTGGGCACGCTCGGAAGCCTCTACTTGTGGAGTGATTTCCGAGAGCTCAACCAGTTTTCGATCGTCATCGAAGGCATTCGAAGCCTCGCGGACAGCCCGACGCTGCTCGCGATCCCGTTCTTCATCATGAGCGGTGCGATCATGAGCGAGGGGCAGATCAGCCGGCGTCTCATCGACTTCGCTCAGGCTCTCATCGGATGGCTCCCCGGTGGGATGGCGATGAGCGCCGTCATCGCGTGTATGCTCTTTGCCGCGATCAGCGGCTCCAGCCCCGCAACCGTCGTCGCCATCGGCTCGATGATGGGACCCGCTTTGATCGTGGCCGGCTATCACGAACGGTTCTCGCACGGCCTGCTTACTTCTGCCGGCTCGCTCGGAATCCTGATTCCCCCCTCGATCCCGATGATCATCTACCCGATTGTCAACCAGACCGAGGTGATCGAAGTCGAGCGCCTTTTCGCTTCGGGCTTAGGCCCCGGCCTCGTCATGGGTTCGATCTTGATCGGCTACTCTTTTTACGAAGGCTTGGTGTACAAGATCCCGACCCAAGCGTTCCGCTTCCAGAAGGTGATGGCAGCGACCCGCGATGGATTCTGGGCGCTACTGTTCCCGGTTCTGATCCTCGGGGGCATCTACGGAGGCATTTTCAATGCGGTCGAAGCCTCTGCGATCAGCGTGATCTATGCGATCGTGGTGGAAGTTTGGCTTCATCGGGCCCTCGACCTCAAGAACATACCGGCCATCTTCGGTCAAACGGGTGTGTTTCTCGGTTCCTTCCTCGTCATCATGGTCATGGCGCTCGCGCTCGGGGAGTTCCTCAACAAAGAGGACATTCCGGCGAAGGTGGTTGAATGGATTGAGGCCAAGGACCTCAGCTATGGGCAGTTCCTCCTGCTGCTGAACGTCTTGCTGTTCGCGGTCGGAATGTTGATGGACATTCTGAGCGCGATGTTCATCTTCGTTCCCCTCTTGGCTCCTGTCGCGGCATCGATGGGGGTCGACCCGGTGCACTTCGGCATCATCTTCATCGTCAACCTCGAGATCGGCTACCTCACGCCACCGGTCGGGTTGAACCTTTTCGTGGCATCCGCCCTCTACGGGAAAGGGTTGGGGCACATCATACGAAGCGTCCTTCCATTCGTCGGACTCATGTTGATTGGGCTCGCCCTCATCACTTGGTATCCAGCGCTGTCGATCGGTCTCGCTAGGGTCATCATGGGAGATGAAGCCGGAACGGAGCTGGGCTCGGATGACGCGGACGGCAACGACGGTGAAGAGGACGAAATGCCCACCATGGAAGAGATGATGCGAGAGGTTCAGGCGCTGGACGAAGGCGAGCCCGACGCGGACGTCGACCGGGCGGTGCAACCCGAGGAAGACCGTGGGCATTCCGAAGACCTGGACTCCGTGCCCGACCAGGACTGAGTAGGCACCGGCGCAATCCAGCGGGTCTGCCGGGGAGCTAACTTGCCAAAGAGCAGGCCCGGATCCATCTTTAGGCGATGCGGTCGGTGTTTCGGCTGTTTGTGGTGACGGTTCTGATCGTTGGCGCGTCCGGTTATGCGGTTCTGTGCCTCTCGCCACACCAGCCAGTCCCCCGATTGGAACGCGGTGCCGCGAAGGTGAGATCGGCCCTGCTGTTGGCTGCCCCGCAAGCAACGCCAGCTTCGGAGGTCCGTCTCCCGCAGAGATCGGACAACTCGGGAGCTTTCGAGCGCCCAGAGACCGTGTTCGATCAACATGCGAGTTGTGTGTCGACTCCGTCGGCATCTCACCGACGCCACCGCGTGATTTCGGACCAGCGCCCAGCGATACGGCTGACTTGCCGGGGTGCAAGAGTCGCGCATTCGAGCGGCGAACCTCCCGAACGACCTCGTTCTCTGTCCTGAACGTCCGGGTCTGTTCGAAGAATCGCCATCCGAGTTGGCTGGCGAATGGAGGAATTTATGATGCGTACGAATTTGAAAAGCAGTTCAGTTACCAGCACAGCCGATGTCCCCCTGGCGCCAATGCCAGAAGCCGCCGTCGCTCCAAGTGAGCCGATTGCGCCGGTACCCCAACCCACAGCGGCAGACCCGCACGGCCGGGGCTGGGCCGACGGCTGGAGCGACCCCTCCAAGCTGCGTCAGGTGAGCGCGCTTTGGCCCCTGTTGTGGTTGACGATCCCGCTCGTCTTGCTGGTTCTATACGGCTACTTCACGCGGGGTTAGCGGCGCGAGAGCGGCCGTGATGACCAAGACAGCAGGTTCATGAGGGTGTTCATGCTGAACCACTGAGGTGGTTCATATGGACCGAAGGATCAGGAGAACCACGTACATGGCAAACCCCGCCAGTAGCAAGGCGCCTTCGATGCGCTTGATCGTCATGTCCGTCCTCATCAACGGGAACAAGAGCGCGGATGCACCCAGCATCCACCAGTTGTCCCATGCGATGATTTCCCGTGGGACTGGCAACGGGCGAATCAACCCGACGATGCCAATGATCCCGAGCACGTTGAAGATGTTCGAGCCCACCACATTGCCGACTGCGATGTCGTCTTGCCCCCTGCGTGCCGCCACGAGGGAGGTCGCGAGCTCTGGCATGCTCGTGCCTGCCGCCACGATGGTGAGGCCAATGACCGCATCCGAGACACCGAGCGAGCTGGCCGCCCCGACCGCTCCGCGCACCAGGGCCGCAGAGCCTGCTCCCAGCAATCCGACCCCCGCAGCGACCGCCGCGACGTTGAGGCCGGTCGCCGCCTTTCCCGACCGACCAAAGGACGCGGTCGTCAGTTGCGCGAATTCAGTTTGCTCGACGGCGGCCACCCCTTTTCGTCCGAGCCAGATTGCATATGCCGTGAACGCGACCATGCACATGAACAGGAAACCGCTCTCCCATCGATCGACGACCGAATCGCGTGCGAGCAGATGGAGCAGGACCGCCGCGAGCATCATGACGGGCCATTCGAACCGGACCGTGTTGCCCAAGACGCGGAGAGGGCAAAGCAACGCAGCCAGTCCAACGATGAAACCTATGTTGAATATGTTGGAGCCGACCACGTTGCCCATGGAGAGGCCCGGGCTCCCCTCGAGGGCCGCCTGCACCGACACCACCAACTCGGGCGTCGAGGTCCCGGCTGCGACGATGGTGAGTCCCACGACCGCCGGTGGAACTCGTGCAAGCAGCGCGATGCCGCTTGCGCCGCGTACGAGTGATTCGGCACCGCCCACGAGCAATACGAGGCCTGCGAGCACCAGCAGCAAGTCGAGCAGCATCATCAGAGTACCCCCGAGTGAATTGCTGCCGCAGCTTGCACCGAGGGCACCCCTTGCTGCAACGACACGGAGCTCGCGCGAATCGTTGTGCCTCCTCAAGACCTCGTCGGCCCCACAATCGGCGACGTTTCCACGCTTGGGGACAAGCTCACCTACCCCGATGCTCCACTTTGTCTTTGCCGCAGGTCATCGTCGGAACGACAAAGCCCCCGGTGAAAACCGAGGGCCTTGAAGAGCGGTCAATGTGCTTCCTGAGAGATAGGTAGCACTTCATTCCGGGCACATGGGTTGCGGGGGCCGGATTTGCCCTCTGCATTGTGCAATCGAACGTGGCGGAGCGGACGCGAGTCCGTGGAGCTGTTCGATTGCTAATCAGCTGAATCCGGCCCCCGCAGACGCGAAAAGAAAGCCCGCCGAATACTCGGCGGGCGTTTTCGCGGTTGCGGGGGCCGGATTTGAACCGACAACCTTCGGGCTATGAGCTCAAGAACCCGGTTTCCAAGCATCGACACAAGCAATCGAAATCGCTCAGAAACCACAATGAAGGTCAGGCTTTAGTTCCTTCGCCATGTTCACGGGTCGTCACTCCACATCATTCGATTTCAGATCTTTAAGGCGCCCTCGTGTCACCGGGCTTTTGTCTACCCCCGGAATCTCGAACGATTCAGAGCTCGAGAAAACCGCCTCTGCTCAACGGCTCGCAACCACACGGTCCACAGATAGCTGGCTGTAGCCGGCGCCCCACATCGCGCTGCTTGGGCGAGAACCGAGTCGTGCGCGCATCGCAGTGGACAATCGCGTTGCCAGATGGATTGACGGGCGAGCGCGCGACCATCGAAGGCGAGTCAGTCGATGAAGCAGGACGAGTGCCTGCGCCAACTGAGCGACGCGACCCGCAGCCTGCAACCCGAGTAGCGATGCCTAGATCGGCGTCTTCCCGCAGCGTGCAAACCATGGTAGCAGATCGAGGGGCGCGTCCACGGTCAGGGTCGCGTGACCATCTAGCTCCTGTCCCTCGCCGTGAAGCTTCCAGCAACCCTCGGGGAGCCAGACCTCGCGCTCGGTCGCGCCCTCTTCGAGGACAGGCGCTGCCAGCAGGTCGGGGCCGAGCATCCATTGGTCGTCGTTGTGCGGGTTGCCTTCTGCCTCTGAATCGTGCAGCCACATCGGCCGCGTAATCGGCATCCCGGTGTCGGCCGCTTCTTGCCAGAGCTCCAGGATCAAGGGGCGCGCACGAACGTGGAGGTCGGCGGCCGCCTTCCAAAGGGCCTGCGCCTTGGGCTCGGGGTCATCGGGCTCCCAAAACCACGGCATGCGCACGCCGTTCAAGGCGGAGCCGTGCACGCGGAAGTGTGTGGTGAACACCGCAGCTTGCGACCAACGTACGTAGAGCTCCTTGGTCGTGCCGGGTAGCCCGACCCAGTCCGCGTAGCCGCCGATGTCGGTCGTGAAGCCGTGCAGGCCGCCGACCGCGCGGTTCAACATGTCCGGGACGATCGAAGGCAAGCCCGTCTCGGGGCTCCAGCCGACCGACTCGTCTCCCGGGAATGTCGCATTCTCGTATGCCGCCGCGCCCGGCCGACCGCTGTAGCCCGCTCGCGAGAAGAAGAAGATCTCGCGCTCCGGCTTGTCGACCAGAAAGTCGTCGATCGCTTCGCGCGTTGCTTCGTGCTGAAGCGCAGAGATGCGGTTGTGCATGGTCGCGCCTGTGCTTCCGTCGAAGAAGACCATGTGCGGATCCACCTGCTCGCCGAAGTCGTCCATGAAGCCGTCGGCGCCGAGCTCGAGCATCTCGTTCACTTGCGCTTTCCACCAATCCCACGCATCGGGGTTGGTGAAGTCGATGACGGCGGCGTCGGCGCTGGCGTTGAACGGACTCGGGAAAAGGTACGGCTCGCCGTCTTCGTCCGTCGCGACATAGCCGTTCTCGATGGCTTCATCGTAGAGCCCGGTCGGCAAGAACGAGGGCAAATCCGCCGAAACGAAGGAGCGGATGTAGAGGACCGCGTGAAGGCCGTCCTCGGCCAATCCGTCGATGACCTCCGTGACGAAGTCCCGAGGCTGGGCCGCCCAACCCTCGAATGCGTAGGATTCGACGCCGAGATCCCGCGACGCGATCTGCGCGAGGTCATCTTCCATCCTGGCGCGGTAGCTCTCGGCGCTCTCCGGGTTCAGACCGGTCTGATAGGTGCGCGACAACATCGGCCCGATGCTCCACGACGGTGCGACGCGATGGCGGCCTGTGATGCTCGTGATTCGGCCGATGGCCTCGGCGGGGTCACCGGGCGCGAGCACTGCGACGAGCTCGGCCCCTGCCACGATGACCCGCCACGCGTCCTCGGCATCCGAGGCGAGCCGCCAGCTCGCCATGGCATCGGTGTCGAGAAAGAAGCCGTAGCGCGAAGATGAGACGAAGAGCGGCTGGGTGTAATAGTAGGCCGTCGTCACATCAGGAAAGCGATAGTCGAGCACCCAGTTCTGAAACGACTCGCCTCTCAAGTCAGTGCTCTCTCGGCGGCCGCCAAAGCCGTGGAACGCCTCGCCCTCGGACGAGGCGAAGCTCGCGAACACCGCCGAGACGCCATCGGCGTTGCCAACGGACGCTGCCACCGCGAGTGTCCCCGCGTCGTCCGGCGCGACGCGAAGCTCAATGGTGCGCCCCTGCGGATCGTCGGTTTCGAGCACCACGACGAGCGCTTCGCCGTCATTGCTCGAGCTACGGACGCCGGTCGCCGTGTAGTAGCTCGGGTCCACCGGATTCGGCGGGTTGGGATCTGGCGTCGCGCCGAGGCCTTGCAGCACCGGATAGCGAAGCTCGGGGTCGTCACCGGTGACGAAGCCGATAGGGGCGTACGCGGTCCCACCCACCATCTCGGTGCGCGCGAGCGTCGTCAACACGACGTTGCCCTCGCCGTCCTCCACCGTTAGTGCAAAGGGGTCGCTCGACACGAGGACGCGTCCACTATCGTTCGTGACGCTGTTGGCGGCCGACTGCGTCGCGTCGCTGGTGCAGGCAGCGAGCAGCGCTGCCGTCGCTGCGAGCACGACCCAAGTCGCAGCGTTTCGAAGGAAAAGGGACAGAATCCGGATGCGAGTCAAGTGCATGGCACCTCCCTAGGAAGGACTAGACCCAAGTCGGTCGCGATGGACGTGCCATCCGAATCGTAGTGTGGCTGCGATCGCCACGAGGCGCTAGTGTTCGCGCGACTATGAGAAACGGCTTCCTTTCCGTCGCACTCCTCGGGGCAGCATCGCTCTCCGCCGCTTGCTCCAACAGCCCGAGGGTCGTCTGTTTCTCTTTCGGGAGCTCCGGTTTCGCTAAGCGCCTGACTTTCTTAGTTGCGGGGGCCGGATTTGAACCGACGACCTTCGGGCTATGAGCTCACAAAGGCCCGGTTTCGTGTACCAACACAACCGACGGAAATCACTCCGAAACCTCAACAAAGACCAGGCGTTAGTCCCGTGGCAATGTTCACGGTTCGTCACTTCATATCATTCGATTTCAGATCGTTAAGGCACCGTCAGGTCACCGGGTGCGCTTGAGCGCTATCAGCTCACCCGCTTGGATCGGCACCCAAGTTCGGGGGTGGGGCAGTTTCGAATGCGTGTTGATCGTGCACGTAGTGGATGTGTGTCCCGGCTCGGTGACGCGCTTGTGGCGTCGGAGTTCGTCGTAGGTGCAGTCGGTGGTCACCGCGCTGATCGGCTGCGACGATCTGCCAACGACTAAGCTATGTCGTCCGCGCTTAGCCCGGTATCACGCAGGATTTGTCGCAGGAGACCCTTGCCCAGATCCCGGCCGCCATGGACGGGTACGGTTGTGCGCCGACCGTCGGCGTGCTTCAACACAACGTGGCTCCCAGATTGCCGGACCTGCTCGAAACCGTGCGCGGCAAGCACGCGCAAAAGCTTCTTGGCAGTGATTGTCGGAAGACGCGGGCTCAAACGGCGACTCGCACCTTCGTCGTTCCGTGCTCCTGGTAGATAGGCTCACCATTGGCGATCCTGTCTTCGACGTGAAGCTTGATGGCGTCTTCGATCAGCGCGCGCGCCTCGGCTTCCGTCTCGCCCTCGGTGTAACAACCCTGAAGACCCGGACAAATGACCAGGAAGCGTCCATCTTCGTCCCGCTCAATGACCACGGTGAACTCATACTCAGTCATACGGTCGATAGTGTAGTCGGACGAGCGCCCGAGAGCCACCGGTGCGCGTCGTGCCGCATTCAGGGCTTCGTGGCGTTCAATCCGGGTCACGATTTCATCCATCGCGAGACATGGTGGTAGGTGTTTGCCCTGCTAGGTCCGCAGACATTCACAAGACCCCTGTTCGCAACTGCAACACCCCGGCAATCAAAGGCGAAATCGCCCTCCCCTGCCTCCAAAACTCAAGCTAGCTCGGACGGGACCAGTGTGCCAGACTCGGAGCCATGTCGCAGCCCCTCCGAAGCCGTCGTAGCTACGACCATCGGATCCGAGAGATTGTGTGCCAGACAGGGAACCCGCGGATCTTTCATCACCTCCGCATTTCGCGCCCCGGAGGACAAGACCAGGAGCGAGATCAAGCTTCACTAAACTCGAGACCGGAGTGTCTCAAAGTCATTGACACGTATCGGCCGGCCCTCGGGCATCGTGAATCGCACTTCTCACGAGGAGCAACCCACGGCATGCCTGAATCGGCCCGGCTTGAGCGTCGCGGCGGCCTAGTTGAGCAGCTCGTCTAGGATTGCCTGTGCGAGGGGATTCGAGTGTGTTGGGGTCTCGCACAGGAACGCTGTGATCATGATTCGGGCCTGGTTCTTGCTGCGGTCTCTTAGGTCTGGCGGATCGTAGAGGCCGTACTTGTAGACCCACATGTAGTAGAGGATGCTTTGCGCGTAACCGCTACCGTTCTCGAGCGTTGCATCCCGGGGGCGGCCGCCGCAACGGGTGTGACCCGGGTCGTCCGGTTCGCTGTGCCTTCCTTCGTGCAGGATCCCCCCAAGCGCCCATAGGTACTCCTGGAGTGGGGCGCCAGGGAGGGGCTCTTTGCATAGCTCTGGATTGTCGGCCGGCTGGCTGCGTTTGTCCCATACACTCGAGGTTCGGCCCAAGAGGATGGTTCCCCCAATTCCCAGGCGTTGCGGCACTCGAGGCTTAGATTGAGCGCGTGAACATGACTCTTCAGGTGCTCATAGAGGCTCGCTCCGCCGGTGAATGGTGGAGGTTCGGCGAAACGTTGGTGGCGGAGGGCGTCGAGCTTGGCGATCACGACGAGCTCGGTGGGATCCGGAGACGATCGGTCGAACGACAATCCTTCGTAAGGGAGCCAATCCTCGTCGACGCCAGTTCCGCTGATCTTGTTGATTGTGAAATCATTGCGCACTCGTTCGATTTCACCCGCAGCCGGAGCGGCCTCGTAGAAACTGCCCAGGTCCGAGAATATGCGTACACGGGTGGTGGTAGCAGCGTCATAGCCTGCGACTGTGATGTCGTGTTCTCCGACTGAGAGCGGACCCACCGCGAGGGTCGCTCCGGTTCCCAGTGACCCATCGAGACTCGACGACCAAGCTAGGTCCAATCCATCGAGAGGGTCATCGCTGACTACGACGGAATCGAGAGCGACTGTTTCACCGCTGATGAAACGCTCGTTGGGCATGGGGCTCCGGACTACTATCGTCGTTGCGCTTTGAACGCTGTGCTCAATGCTCAGCTCGTAGTAGTCGGAGGCACCTCCCGGCGCCTTGACGTAGACCAGTAGTGCGGATGATCCGAACGGAAGGTCCACCGTGGCCTCGCCGGAGCCAACTCCGAGGAAACCCCCTTCGACGAACCGACCGAAGTTGCTGAGGTTGTACGAGACCTCGGCTGCGGGGTCGTTCGAGCTGGCACTCAACACTACAACGCCCAGCCTCGTGTCCATGTTCACCTGATAGGTGCGCACGGCTGCGTCGAACGCGATCTGGTCTGCGCCATCGGCCTCCAGTGTCAACGATAGAAGTGTCGTATCGCCAGTCTTCTCACAGGTGAGGTCGTTAGTTTGCAGCAGACTCGGCGAGAGCACGATCGCAAACGCCATGCCGAAGGTGAGGAGCCTCCCCGAACGCCTTGAACCGGTCACGCGCATCAGCATATTTGGAGAGCGCGGATCGGTAAAGCTCGCGGTCACTCCGCATATGGTCGGCCCTCATCTGTCCTCTTTCCGTTTCCGGATAGAAGGCGTTTGCGGTGGCCCTCTTAGCCCGTTGGGACCATTTTCAGCGCCGAGTTGCGCGGTACTAGAAGTTCTCTCCAGCTGCTCGCAGCGCAGACACGTTCTTTGTGTGGACTATCTGCCGCGCCACGCGGGCGAATAAGCCGAAGGCGTTGAGCGCGTAGCTCGCGCGACCGACCACGCGGTCAGCGAGAGAAGGTGGCGCCACCAGTTTTGGTGTCTGCCAAAACTATGCCTTGCCCCAACAAGTTGGGTCCCTATCTGGCGCCGAACGGCGCTACTTGTCGTCAACAGTCACTGGTTGGCACTTTCGCGACACTCGCTGTCGCGCGATGGCGCACTTGCCACCAAACGCGCCACATGGCGCCAACCGACGCCAAAACGCGTCAGAAGAACGACAGTGGACGCCGAAAAACGACAGCGCACGACGAACGACGCCAAACAGTGCCATCCGGCGCCATCCTCATCGCTGTCGTGGTGCTCCAAGGCGCGCGGTCCGAAAGACTTCTCCGGCTCGCGCAACTTTTTGACGGGCAAAACCGATAACAGAGATGGGCGGATCGGCGCGCAGCGACGATCACAGTCCAGGGAGAACATGCGATTGGTCATCACGGATCACGATGGATGCCAGGGAGGCGTCCCGGCGAAACTGCGAACGGCGCAGAACGCCGAACCGGCGGCAACGTGGCTCACTTACACCCAAGCGGCGGCCTACACCGGATGGTCGATTGGCCACCTCCGTAATCTCGTGTCCGCGGGCCAAATTCCGGTCTACGGTCGCGCCCGCGTACGCCGGTTCCGCCGGGATATGTTAGACCTCTATCTGACGAACCCGGACATGGCGATGCGGACGTTCCTGGCAGAAAGGAATGAACCGTATGGCCGTTAGAAAGCGAGCCAACTCTTGGCAATACGACTTCAAGCTCCAAGGTTACCGCCGCCAGCGAAGGGCTGGCTTCAAGACGAGGGCCGAGGCGCACGAAGCCGAACGAAGGGCGCGCGAAGACTTGATCTCAGGTCACAAGCGCATCCAATTCGCCGACGCATACGAGCAGTACCTGTCGGCGACGACGATGAAAGATCGCAGTCGGGATTCCTACGCGAATCTCTGGCCGCAGATCCAACCGGTGCTCGGGCACCTCTTCATCGAGGAGGTGGACACCTCGGCGATGGACGCGCTCAAGCGCGCCCTTCCCTCCCGGCTCGGACCCAAATCCGTCAACAATCGACTCGCCTTGGTGCGAGCTGTCCTACGGTTCTGTTGGAAACGGGGGCTGCTGGCCGCAGTGCCCTACGTGCCGACGGAACGCACCGCGAAGAAGCCACCCAAGTGGTACTCGGAGTCCGAGCGAGACCGGTTCTTGGCCGGTATGTTCGAGCTCCAACCCGAATGGTACCTCTTCTTCTACCTCTCGGCCCGACTCGGGCTTCGCGCCTCGGAGGTCTACGCCATCGCGCGGAGCCGCCTCCGGGACATCCCACCCCAGTTGATCATCGACCGGGGGGTCCAGCGCGGCACCAGAGACCGGCCGGCCATGCTGGTCACGCGCAAGAACAACGAGGCGTATTCGCTCGACGTGACCGAGGATATCCTCGACGCGATCCGCTGGCATATGCGGCAGAGATACGCCGGCCCGGAGTTCCTGTTCAGCAAGGACGGGAGCTTTCCTCGCTACATCGACAGCTACAAACGCCCGATGGTCGCCGTCCAGCGGGCGCTCGGGCTTCGACCACTCAGTCACCACGCCCTCGGCCGCCACTCGGTCGCAAGCCAAGCGGTGACGAGCGGGCACTCCATCAAGGCTGTGCAAGCGCAGCTCGGACATCGTTCGGAGCAAAGTACGCACGTCTACGCGCACCTTGGATCGCGCGCACAACTGCGTTTAGTGGAGGGATTGCAACCTGCTGCAGCACCGCATGGCACCCTCAGGGCACCGAGCAAAAAGAAAGGCACCTAGCCGATTCACTAAGTGCCCAACATCATTGGTTGCGGGGGCCCGTTACGCACAGCGTTGTCCGGTGGAATTCGGGGTGCCGATGGAGGTGGTGATTGCTGCGTAAGGCTGGAATCTCGGGGAATGAAGGCCATGTGGTACCAAAGATCCGATCGAGGTTGACGCGACCGGCCGATGCAGCCCTGTCGATGCGCTCCGTCGGTTGTATACTCCTCCCGTGCTCAACCCAGTCGGTGAAGAACTATGGACCGTCGAGGGTCCGATCGTGTCCTTCTACAGCTTTCCCTATCCGACGCGGATGGCCATAGCGCGGCTCGCCAACCGGCAGCTCTGGCTGTGGTCGCCGATTGCGTTGACCTCGGAGTTAGCCGAAGAGCTGGAGAAGCTTGGCGAGGTCCGCCACCTCGTCGCCCCGAACAAGCTCCATCACTTGTTCCTGACCGAGTGGGCCGAGCGATACCCCGAGGCTCGCTTGTATGCAGCGCCCGGACTCGCGAAGAAGCGGCCGGACCTGACGTTCTCCGCCGAGCTCGGGGATGAATCGCCATCCGAGTGGCAGAACGAGATCGTTCAGACCGTGATCGGTGGAAGCTTCGTCATGAACGAAGTGGTGTTCTTCCATCGCCCATCGCGGAGCGCACTCGTGTGTGACTTGATTCAGAAGCATGACAAGAGCGCGTTTTCGGACTGGCGGCGATGGGCCATGCAGCTTGATGGAATGGTCGGCCCCGACGGGAGTACTCCCCGCGAGTGGCGGGCGACGTTTAGCAAGCGAGCGGTTGCGCGGGCGGGTCGCGACACCGTGCTCGATTGGAATCCGCGCCAGCTCATTGTCGCCCACGGCCCTATCATTCGAGAAAATGCGAAAGACGTCATCGCGTCATCGCTCGCATGGATTGGGTAGTGGCGAGATTTCTCGTCGACGCGCCATGGTTGCCAAACCGCAAGCCCCGCCTAGAGCAATGACGCGCGACACGAGGCATCCTCGGTTGCTCCAAGATCTTCCAAGGTCACTCGACGAGGAGCAGATCGACGAGCTCCTCCGTACGCCCAGCCTCCGGATTGAACGAATCGTTTCGACCGGGCATGCATCGTCGGAGTCGTCTTGGTACGACCAGTCGGAACACGAGTGGGTAATCGTATTGAGCGGCCTCGCAAGGCTACGCTATGAAGACGAGGATGGCGAAGTTGAACTCGGCCCGGGCGACGCTGCGTTCATACCGGCGCACAGAAAGCACCAAGTCACGTGGACGAGCCCAGACGCGCCCACCGTCTGGCTCGCCTTGTTCTGGTCTGAGTCCTGAGCCGTCCGTCTCAGATTGCCTAATACGAAGATCCGACGCTCGGGCTATGAGCCCTATGAAGGATCCGAAGGGCTAGCTGAAGCACGCTCACTCTCGCCCCACCCTCCCATCAAACCAAATCCCTCGGCTTCGACCCACATCCATGTGGAAGAACGTCGCGTTCGGGAAGCACCCCACCCGCGCGAAGAGTTGACGACGCTCGACGAGGAAGCGGTAGAGGTTGGCGCAGTCGGCATCGGAAGGGAGTTGTGAGATGCAGGGAGATGGAGTCAAATTAAGGGTAGCGGATCCAGACGCGGCAAAGAAGTGCGCCACGCGACACGATATTCAGTGCCGCGAAATTCGGCTCTCGGCTTGAGCCCGGTGGGCTACGAGAGCCTCGAGGTCGAAAGAACGTTGCGCGCCAAGCTGCCGAGGATCTCGGCGGTGAGCATGTCTCCCACGTCTGCCCTTCCCTGGGCTGTCTCGGCTTCGATTTCGCAATGATTGCCGCGGGTGAGCGTTCTGAGAAACGCATGTGTCATGAAAAAGATGGGTCGATAGCTGTCGGCTCACGGCTACTGGCTGCGTCCGATGATCCATTCCTGAATATCGGTCATGACCTGGTCTTTCAGGGCGGGTTCGCTGAGCAGATTATGATAACCCCCCTCGTAGATCTTGAGGGTGGTGTCGCTGCTTCCGGAATCTTCAATCATCATTTTGTGTCCCGCCAGGGTTGCCACCTTGTCCTCACTTCCCCACTGCATCAGCATGGGAATCTTGATGGCGGGAACGAGCTCGGGCAGCAGGGCTTGACACCGGACAAATTCGATCGCGTAGGCAAAGGTGAGTTTCTGCTTGGATGCCAGGGGGTCTTGTTCCCATTTGCGCAAGGCTTCGGGGTCACTTGTGATGAGCTTGGGGTCGAAAGGCCGGCGGAATCCTTTTTTGGGAAAGATCCGAGCAAGCAGTCTCAGAATCGTAACAACCGGCGCCGGCGGCACCTGGGCCGGGTCGATCTTGAACACGCCGGAAAGCCCGATCAGACCGCTAAAAAGATCCGGATGCGATGCAACCGTCATGGCCCCGATGAGTCCGCCGATGGATTTGCCCAGCAGAAAGCGGGAGCGGACCCGGCCGTGGTGGTCCGAGCGATGGATGCGCTCGTAATGGGAGACGACATCGCGGACGAATGTCTCCATGTCATTCATGTACATGGGCTCGCCGTCGCTCAGGCCCCATCCCCTCATGTCCGAGGCGAAAACGGCGATGCCCTCCCGGGCCAGTCGTTCGCCGAGCTCTTGATAGGCGCCGCTGTGGTCCACTGTTCCGTGGTTGATGATCAGCGTGGCCTTCACCGGCTGATCGTCAGGGGGCTCCCATTGCCGGGTAAAGAGCCACAAACGATCGTCGAATGAGCGGTTGAATTGGCCGCTTACGCCCTGTGGCACGGCTGGGGCTTGTTTCGCGTCGGGAAACTTGACCGGCCGATGGGGCGGGAAGGTCTTGGAGCGGGTTTCGGCGTTTGAAGTATGCATAGCCTCTGGTCTCGCTTTGGGGAAGCTGGACGGTTAGGAAACGTGAGCGCGGTGCCGTAACTCCAAACACAGCCCTTTCCTCCTGCACACCTTGTCTATGAACGCTCTCCCCGAAGACAAGGTCTCGACAGCTCCTTCAAGGGTCTGACTGCCAAGGAGGTGATGGCAGCATGCTTGGTGCCGGATCGTCAAGCCTCGATCCATCCGACAGATACCGGAGATCACGGTTGGTCACGTCCGGAGCTTCCGCCGTGACCGCCGGGTCGCAGCAGCGAAAACACTTGGCGCAGCACCGTTTCCGGTTCGTCGACCCTGCAGAGCACCAACGAACACACCGGGGCATCGAACGGTTCGCCCGGATCGAACATCTCGATCGTGCGGTCGGTCACCTTTTGGCGGCCTCACGCCTCCGACGCGCGAGGGGTTGGACCGCAGCTTGCTTGTTCCCACCCGCGTGCTCGACGCGCCACCTTCCTGAAGTGTCTTTGCACTGGGCGCGGTACCGATGGGCTAAGAGAGCTAGGCTCCGACATTTCCTGGGGCCACGCCGTTGCTGTTATCGACCAGCCGATCGACGACATCGTTTCTGTCGTCGACGGCAAGCAGACCCAGGTCAATTTCAAGATCTACGTCGACCCCGACATGCCCTTGCCGAGCATAGGAAAAGAGACGCTACATAGGATTGGATGCGCATGCAACGAGTTGCACGTTCGCGGTGCTGAGCGAGCGAGGCAGACGCTTGGACAGCGCCGTTGCATGCCTACGAACGCCATCGAGGTCCGAAGGACGACCACAGGCCGCTGCGGACTAGGGTGAAAAGCCCAGCTGCTCGAACAGTTGCGGTGACTGCTTCAGGTAGCGATCCTTGGCGATTTCCATGAACCACGCTTTGGCCACCGTCTCGTTGTTCTGTAGCCGTGCATCCTGCCACCCTAGCTCTACCAAAAAAGGGTACCGGTTGAAGTCTGCGTTGATGAAGCTGATCGCCTTGATGTTCCTTTCGTACGCCAGCGAGAAGTAGTTGACGAACCACGTGTCCCAGGAATCCAGGTCGTCTTCGAAGATCCCTAAGAACGGACTCGATTCGGCGACCATCATCGGCTTT
This sequence comes from uncultured delta proteobacterium, assembly GCA_963699755.1. Taxonomy (GTDB): domain Bacteria; phylum Myxococcota_A; class Polyangia; order Polyangiales; family Houyiibacteriaceae; genus SG8-38. The sequence continues at coordinate 14,046 of CAVOVB010000003.1, read as the reverse complement.
CTGTGCGCTTTCGCGAAGTCGAACACGGCGTTGGCGTCCGGACCCGGGTCGGCGCCGTAGAGGTGACCGAACAGCGAGACTGCCACCCAGTCGACGTAGTCATCGCCCGGGTACCAGGACGCAAGCGGGTAACCCTTGTAAGGTGGGGCTGCGTAGGAGTGCCACACGAACGCGACGTTGTTGACGCCCTCTTCACGTGTGATGTCGACGAATCGCCGATACGCAGTCACGTATTCCGACGGTTCCAACTCGTTGTGCCAGCCGTCGAACTCGTAGCCGATCCGGAGGTAGATGGGACAGCTGATCGTCTTTGCCCAGGTGCTGAACCCTCGAATGACGTCGTCATACACGCCGAGCCCGGTGTCCTTGGCAACATCTCCCATACCCACCAGCCATAGCCCGCTCTGCAGCACCGTGTTGGGAAAGCGATCCACCAGCTCCTGATGGTTAAAACTATCCCCGTAATCGGAGACTAACGTATTCGCCAGGCCATCGGTGCTGGGGATGCCCCAACCCATGGCCCATCCGCCCGGCGCCGGCTCATTGGGGAAGCTGGCGGTGTACTCGTTGATGTCTTCCAACGTCTGCCCCACGATCAGCAGTGTCTTACCCGCCGGCGGCACGAACTTGGTCTGCTCGTACGCGTACACGAACGCGGGGTCGACCTCGGTCCGGATCTTGTCCACCAGGTCCGCGATGGGGTCGCCTCCGACGCCACCATCTCCACCGGTTCCGCCATCCCCGCCGACGCCTCCACCACCAGCACCAGTCGAACCACCGCTACCACCACTGCCACCGGGGCCCGTCGTCTCGCCACAACCCACGACGCGCAGCGTCCCTACGGCCAAGACAAAGAACACAAAGGCAACTAGGTACCTCATGACAACCTTCCCTCAGTGCACGAGGCTCCTAGTCCCTATAAACGCCCTTTCAGGTTCGCGCGCCAGGCGACATACGTAAACTGAGCGACCAGGATCATTGAGAAATCCCTGCAAAACAAAGGGGAACCTGTTTCCGGGTGTTGCGTGTCGTTTCTGGTTGTTTCGTGGCGTGTGGGAGAAATTGTGGGAGTGGTGTTCCGTGCGTTGACCCTTCGTGACGATGCCGCCTGTCAGATTTCCACTGGTCCGAAATCCCTCAAGTGCCTTGGTCATCGGGTCGTCGTCATTGCCGGCTTGCCAAGGAAGCGCGAGATCTCGTGTTCAACAGTTTTAGGTTGCTCAATCTGCGGCACGTGACCGCACTCAATGACGATGTTCTCCGCGGAGGGAAGCGCATGGCGTACATGCTGCGCGAAGGCCACTGGGACGAGTCGGTCGTTCTTGCCCCAAATGAAAAGGCTCGGTGCGTCCAGACCCGCAAGTCTGGTCCAGAATCCATTTGTGCCGTCCGGCTCTTCAAGATAGATGTTCCGAACGGCCGAGTAGAACGCCAAGCGTCCACCTCGGGTACTGTGCATTCGCAAGAACTCATCGACTCCCGCCTGTGCCCACCCGCTCCTAGCGCCGGGAATCATCAGTCTCATCGCAGCTCCTACGGCGTCGTTCGGCACGAGTTGGAGCAGCCCGAGCTCGGGGCGAAGGAGCCGAACAAGAGGAATCCATCCGCGTTTTTGCCGCCAAGCAAGCGAGGGAGACAAGAGCACGAGGCGGTCAACTCGGTCTGGGTGGCGAAGTCCGAGTTCGATGGCAACTCGGCCCCCGAGGCTGTTGCCCACGATCGACGCGCGCTCGATGCCGAGTGCGTCCATGAGCTCGACTACAGCCCCGCAGAAGAATGGTGGATCGTAGCGCGCACAGAGCGGCTTGTCCGAATCTCCGAAGCCCGGCAGATCAACAGCGACGACCTCGAATTGGCCAGCGAGCGCCGCGACCGTCGGGAGGAAAGAGATCTTGGTTGCCCCGAGCCCATGAATCATCAGTACCGGTTCACCGGCGCCCGCCCGCACTACCGACAGCGTTCCGGAAGGTGTCGACACCCGTTCAAATCGAACGCGTCTGGTGTCGTGAAAACCGCTGGTCGCCGCCAGAATTGCAACGCCCAAGTGAAGATTGTCCCGGACGATGAGGCGACCAGCCCGGTAAGCGGCCAAACCGCCTCGTGCATTCTGTCCAATCGACAACCACGTGGCCCGATCGGCGATGAGTCGCGCATCGCAAACGCTGCCCCGGATGGCTCGACGGATCTGAAGTTCCGTGCCGTGAATGGCAATATCCCACTCTCCTTCGTTGACTACGACTGCCCGAATTCGCGCGTTCTGCTCGGAACCATCGAGAACCGATGTGTCAAAGCGAGTCGCAAGCGAACCAAGGATCTCTTCCATGGATTCAGTCAACCCCGAGTCAGAGGCTTGGGTGGCACCGGCTGTCTTCGTTTTTTCCTCCGTCACAGCTGCCCCACTTTCGGATGTCCGAGCGCACTACTTGGTGGCAAAGAAAGCACTAGAATCTTGCGAATGACCGTCACGAACTGCCCTGCTGCATCCGCAGACATTTCCATGATCCGTGTTCGCAACTGCGACACGCCGGTAATCAAAGATGAAATCGCCGAGCTAACTCGGGAAAGCCGAGTGTGCCAGACACGGAGCCATGCCGCAGCCCCCCGAAGCCGTCGCAGCCATGACCAACAGGGCGGCACACGCATCGTCTGGACCTACACCTTCGTGTCTGACCTCCGCCCTCGCCTATCTGCTCGCCATTCCAATCGTCTGGCTCTTCAGAGAACGGTTGCAACAGGGCCTCGACGCCATCCGCGCGGAGCTTCTGGCTTAGGTCGGTCTTCATTCGCTGCCGATGCTCCCGAAAGAGAGCTCGGAGACGGCGCGCTCAAATCGAGTCGGTGATAACGCTTTCCGGGCGTGGAGCCGCCTCACTGCGAAGCCGTGCGACCTGGGCCTCGATGCCCGCTAGACCCTTCTCGAACATTCTGGTGAGGCGCCATCGCAACACAGGGACCAGCGGCCGAAGGTACAGGGCCACGTCAGCGGCCATGACGTAGGTCACCCTGGTCCGGTCGTTACCAATCGGTTCGAGCCGGGCCTCCTCGACGACGGAGATGATCCCAGGCAGGTTGGCGTCCAGAATCGTGAACGCCCAACGACGCCCGGGGTCCCAGGCAATGAATCGTTCGTTGACCTTGAACAAGTCGATGTGAATCCAGCGGGTGGCGCCAACCCCCTCCGCCCGATCGGAGGTGGTGCGGCAGTCCTTCGCCGCCGCAAACCAATCGGGCCAGCGTTCGTTGTCGACGAGCACCGCCCACACCTCTTCGGGGGTGCCGTTCACGGTCGTGATCGTCGTGATCCGTTCCGCGGCCTGGTCGATGAAGTCGGCATCACGTGGAGTGAGTGTGAACACGGCCCATCCTAACATCAAAGGCCCTCTTGGGTCACGGAGAGACTGTGCACGCCGCCTCGGGCGACGCTCGGCTCAGAACACGTGACACCCGCGTTTGGCGCATGGGGGCGCAGGTGGCGCAGCGAGACACCGTTCGAGTCGATCGCCGGAAGCGGCAACGAAGCTCGCTTTTTGTAACGGGCCCTTCCCTGAGCTCGTCACGCTTGCTGAGCTTTCGGGTTATGAGCTCTACAACGACCCATTTCTTAGCTTCAGTCAATCCCAACATTTGAGACACTTCGCAAACGATAACTGAGACTTAGATGCCTGGCCGGCGCTCGGGACCATCATCCCATATCAGGCCATTCCAGATCTCCGCGCCAAATACGTGTCAAAATCCAAGCCACCTCGTGTTGGACGCGTCTCGACTCGGCGCTCAAGAGAAAGCTCGCGGTCCGACGGAGAGCGATTCAGAGGACCCGGCATCCGGGCACCTGGCGCCACATCGTCGCCAACCACGCGGCGTAGCGCGACGCCCGTGCGATTCGCCTTCTACGAGAGCGGGAACGACGCCTTTCTAACGAAGGAAGGGAGTTGTGAGTTGCACAGAGACGGAGTGGAGATCCTGTCCGGCGATCGGAATGCGGGACGAAGTGCACCGCAAGTCGACATAACAAGCTAGTGCGGCGAAATTCGGCTCTGAGACTGAGCTCGATGGGCTAAGAGAGCGCAACTTATCAAACGCGTTTTCCGCAACGACGTCTTGCGCTGCAGGCGCTGCGGCGAACGCGAGCAGGTCCTCGCGTTTCTCACCGAGCCCGAGCCCATCCGCAGAATCCTCGCACATCTCGGCTGGCCCAATGACCAGCCGCAAATCGCCCCCGCGCGTGCGCCGCCGCAGGTCGTCTTCGGCTGGGATGACGACCACGCAGACGGCGACAGCTTCGTGACCCGCGTCGGTGCCCACGCCGAGTAACTCGATTCGCCGTGAGAACCCCAAGAGCGGGGCAGGTTGTTTACGCCCAGCGCGCGACCATGCCGATGTACGTCCAGAGACCCACCAGCCATAAGCATCTTCGTGAGCCAGCTCGCCATTTGACGCTCACCGCCCCACCAAAGCGCCGCGGAACTCCGCCGAGCTCCAGCGCCCTACGCCGAACCAGCTAGCGTTTTCTGACTAAAAAGGTCCTACACTAAAAATGTCCTACACTTTACACTTAGTACGTTCAGCCGGGCTAGGTGCTCGGAATGACCGTTCGACGGAGGTGCGCAATGGGCTCGAAGGATTTTCTCGGTTGGCTTCTCGGCTTCGTCCTCGCCGCCGGCTGTTCCGGCAGCGGGAGCTCTGCGCCCACCCCCGACGGCCCCCTTACGACCGCGATCGGAACGCCCATGGGGGCGGCGGTCACCGCTACCATCGGCCCCGAGGGCGGCTCGCTGGTCAGCGGCGACGCCATGCTCACCCTGGAGATCCCGCCGGGCGCTCTCGCTGCGGATACCGAGATCTCTGTCACACCCATCAGCAATGAGGCGCCCACGGGGTTCGGGGGGGCGTACCGGCTGGGACCCGAGGGGATAACTCTGGCGGCCCCGGCCAGGGTGACGCTGGGCTGGACCGAGGCCATGCTGGCCGGCACGGCGCCCGAGTACCTGGGCATCGGCTACCAGACCAGGGATCGCACCTGGAATCGGGTCCTCCTGGGCTCCTCCTTGGACCAGAGCGCCTCCACCTTGTCGGTGGAGACCACCCACTTCAGCGACTGGGGCGGGCTGTACGCGATCCAGCTGCTGCCTGCGAGCACGCAGGGTCCTATCGAGGTGCGGGTCGGCCAGACCCAGGCGGTGTACTACTCGGGATGCTGGTACTTCGACCCCAGCACCGGGGAGCGGTTGATCGGCCCGGACGAGCTGATCGAGGCGGTGGAGTTCAACCCGGACTACGCTATTTACCACCCCGAACTCGCCGTTCGTAAGTGCGAGAGGATTCCCAGCACGTACACGTTTAGCAACGGTCACGTCTACGACTTTGGCGCGCGCCTAGGGCATTGGTCGGTCAACGGCGCGGAGGGAGGGGACGGGACGTTCGGTACGGTGACGCCCGACAGCGGCAATGTGTCCGCGGTCTACCGTGCGCCGAACCAGGTGCCGGACCCGGCGGTGGTCGCCGTCAGCGTACAGAACACCGGCGCCGGAGACGCGTTCGCCATCTACCTCACCGAGTTTCGTATCGTCGGCGCCAGCGACGCGCTCCGCGGTGGTTTCACCGTGAGCTTCGAGGACAGGAACGACCCCGCCCCCGGCTTCGTGCGCACGCAGTCTTGGTCGGCCACCCTCGAGGCCCATGCCACGGATGTCAACATCTACGACGTCAGCGGCACCGCCACCATGCTGAGCTTCGCCGAGAACGGCCCCGACTGGGCGTGCACGGTCATGGGAGGTGCAACGGGGCCTCTCACCGGCCTCCTCGCGCTCTCGGATGACGGGACCTACTCCCTGAGCTTCAACGGCAGCGCTCAGGCGATGAAGAAGTGCGTCATCAACGGCACCAACCTGGACGAGGAGCTGTACTTCGATTCTGAGCTTCCAGACCGCCGACGAGATGTTCTGCCAGGGCGACGAGTCGCCTCCCCGATACAGCAATCCCGATTCTCTGAGCGGCTCCAGGAGCCTCGACTGCACGCTGGGAACCAGCGCGGACGCATGGACCTGGACGGAGGACTCGTCCTGGAACCTGGCTCGCTGAGTTCGTTGAAGCAGTGAGGGACCAACTTGAGGAGCTTCGCAACTGCAGCCAGTGGTCAGAGCCTAGGAAGAACAAACGCCCCCTGCCCCACGGTCCCCATCTGGAAGCGGACATCTGTGCTTGGCAGAACCACCGGACACGAACGTCTGGTTTTGACATCAGCGCTCAGCATGAGCCCGATGGGCCAGGAGACTGGCAAACAAACGCAGTCACGGGCGCATGGTCCGGGCAGAAACGCTGCAACTAACTTCGACGGTGTTGGAGTAGGACCTCAAGCGCGGCTTGATGAAGTTCCTCAAGCTCCGTCGCTGCAACGCCGAGCTTGGATCGGGCACTCGGGTAGTCGAGCCGATCTCTATAAAGTGCGAGGAGTAGCTCCTTGGGACGCCGTTCGGAGAGCTGCGCCACACTCTTTGCGACGTGTTCCTCTTCGAGAGCGCTTCCTAGGAGCAGCAGCTTCTGCACCGTCTCGACGCCCGCGCTGTGAAAGCGTGAGATGCGGGTCTTGCTGAGTTGGAGCACTTCGCAAACCTCACTCTGCGCCAAACCATCGACGTACATCAGGCGCAGCACTTGGCGCTGCTGCGCGTCGGGAAGCAGCTCGATCGCGCAGCAACGCGTTTTTCTTGAGCCACTGTCCGATGGTTGTGAACGGATCCCTAGAGAGTTTGTCCGCTCCGTCGTGAACCCTGTGCGCGTGGCTAGCAGACAAGGGTCGCGCATCCCGATCGCCGTTCGCTTTGGCCAGCGAGCGCCGGAACAGTCCTTACTGGGACTGTCGGGTTCCTCGCCCGAGGTACACGTTCGCGACCTTCGGGTCTTCTGCCCGAAGGTCGCGGAGACTCGCGCGTTTCGTCTCCCGCGAATCGCAGCACTTAGTGACACGCCCGACCTTCGGGTTATGCACCCGGGAGGACGCGCGTTCCTCGAACTCCAGCTGCGAAAAAGCTTGGAAAGTTGACCGCTGCTGCGCGATGCAGACTGCGTTTTGACTCACGTCGAGATTGCTGATGTCAAATACGCGTCAAAAAGAAAAAACGAGCAGAGAGCGTATGATCGCTAACTGCTCGTTATGATTAGTTGCGGGGGCCCGATACGCACAGCGTTGTCCGGTGGAGTTTGGGCTGCCCATGGAGGTGGTGATCGCCGCGTAGCTGGTCGAAGAACGCAAGGGAGGCTTGCTGACCCGTGGTCACCAGGCGTTCATGCCGACTATGCTCCCGGCCGCCGTCGTGGCATATTCGCGCGGGCGGCCGCAGGTGAGCCGCGAGCGGTTCGGCCGGCTCGGCGCAGCGCCAAGCACAGAGAGGGCAGCATCGATGAGCGTTCACAGTGGCAGTCGGCAGATTCTGATTCACGGCATGGTTCTCGTGCTGGTCGGATTGGTGTGGGGCCTTGCCATCCCTGGAACTCCACACCCAAGGCTCGCGCTTGGGGCTCACATCCAGCTCGTAACGAACGGCATGCTGTTCATTGTCCTGGCGACTGCGATGCTGACGCTCCCGCACAGTGTCGGGCTCAAGTCCGTCTGGGTGATGGTGGTGGCGGCTTGGTTGACGTGGGCCATGGCGATGTCCGAAGTAGCGAATTCTTGGTGGGGAACGACGCAGACGTTGCCTATTGCTGCAAGTCAGGCAGGCGTCACGGGCGGCGAACCATGGCAGGAGCTCGTCGTCACACTCACGCACATCACCGCGGGATTGGGGCTGATCATCGCGTGGGCGCTGCTCGTCGTCGGTTTTCTGAGGCGCGCCTCCGGCGCAGGGATCAAATGATGGAACACTCTTCATGATGACCTCCTCAAGAGAACCAGAAGCACACTGAGCAACCTGTGCTGGGAGCCCTCCCGGAGTCCGCGGCGCTCGGCCAGCTCCCCGCTTGCATGCAAGGCAACGAACCGACTGAGCCCCAAGAACAGGCCGGCGGCCCTTTGGCCGACTGGTCGGTCAACGAAGAATCACCGGGTCGCCGACGCGCAGCGTCCCGGTAACGATTGTCACGGCGTAGGCGCCTGCGCATGGAAAGCGGGCGCCTCCGCCCACGTCGAGGCGGTTGTGCTGGGCAAGTGTCTTGAGGATGTCGCTGTCCTTCGGAAGATTCCCTTGAGCGAGGGTCGTCATGACGCAACGGGGATCCGGCATGGCCACGTGGAGCATCACCGAGTCGCCGATGGCGAGCTCCCTTCCCACCCAGCCGTTTTCGACGAATCCGTCTGACTCGGTGGCGATGGTCAGATTCATCCGGAAGCGTCGCGCGTCGAATTGGCTCTGCGGTGCGAGCTCGCCGAGTCGTTCGAGCGTCGAGGTGGCGATCAGTGACAGCGGGAACAAGTCGAAGAAAGCACCCTCGGGCACGGGCGAGTCCATCCCCATTTCGCTGAAGAAGGCCGAGCCAAGCTTCTGGTCACTCGTGGTGTCCCGGCGGCCACTGGGGTCGGCCCCTTCGACGTCGGGGTGGTACTGGTCGATGGTGAAATCGGAAGGCGCAGCGCGTGCGAGCGTGACCTCGCGCCCGAAATACTCCGACAGCGCCCGGTCGGCTTCGTCGGTTTCGCTCGTCGCCCAGATTCCGTTTGGAAGCGTGATCCGGACCGGCGGAATGACACCGCCGCGGCGCGGCGGCTCGAGGAACTCGGCGCGGCAATCGAGCAAGTCCGGAAAGAGCTTGGCGCTCTTGGCGCTAACCACCTTTCCAGTCTCCTTTTCGATCAGGGCGTACGCGCGGTCACCTCGCAAAGCGCCACCATCGATGTCGGCCTCGCGGAGCCGCTCTCCGCCCATCGACTTCACTGGAAACCGCCAGAGCTCCGCCACCGAGCCCATGTGATCTTCTGCCGTCATGAACGCCAGGGTACGATGTTTCGGCGCGACGAGCAGGGTGCCGCTCGGACCGGGCCCGAGTTCCTCTTCAGCAAAGACGGCACGTTCCCTCGCTACATCGCTGGCTACAAGCGGCCGGCCCGCGAAGTACAGCGCATGCTTGGCCTTCGGCCGCTCAGTCACCACGCCCTCGGAGGCCACTCGATCGCCAGCCAAGCGGTCACCGGAGGCCATTCGATCAAGGCCGTACAAGCCCAGCTCGGGCATCGCTCCGAGCAAAGCACGCACATGTACGCGCACCTCGGATCGGGTGCCCAACGACGTTTGGTCGAGGCGTTGGCGCCGCTCGCACCACCTCATGTCAACCACGCGTCAACGAGCAAAAAGAAAGGCACCTAGCCAGTTCGCTAAGTGCCTGACTTCCTTGGTTGCGGGGGCCCGATACGCACAGCGTTGTCCGCTGGAATTCGGGCTGCCGATGGAAGTGGTGATCGCCGCGTAACTGGTCGAAGAACGCATGGAATCCTGCTGAACCGGGGCGGGCCGTCTCTGGCAGCGCTTCTCCTCGCTTATCGTCTCGAGACGCGTCACGTCGACTAGATCCCTGGGACGCCCCACGACTGCGCGCTTCAAGAAGTAGTTCGAGTCGCTGCATCATTTTGCTGACGCGTTTTGATGCATAGTGACTCGTTCTGCTCTCTTCTGCCTCATACTGCATCGTTTTGCACGAAAGTGCTTCGGTCTGACTCATTCTGCTCCAGGTTGCGTCATTTCGATTCAATAGGAGTCGCTTTGCTTCAGAGTTGGGCATTAGGCTCCAAAATTGTTCATCGTGCGTCAAAAGGAACCAGACTCTGTTCGGGCAAGGGATAGTTTTGTCTGCCAACAAAACTGCACGCGCTTCTTTCTCCCGCTGATCGCGCGAGCGGTCGCGCGAGTCGCGCGCTCAACGCCTTCGGCTCATTCGCGCGCTGCGACAGAGTCGAGCTCACAATGAAGACGGCGACCCCAGAAGTGATCTGAAGGTCGCTGCCCCTGCCTTGATTTGGTGCGCTACGGCTGCACCTCAAACGCACCCACGTCGCGTAGCGGCCCCACTTCGTGCTTCGCTTCTTGGGGAAGGGTCGCGGCGTGTTGCTCCTCATCCGCCAACTCGAACCCGCGAGCTTTCGCGGCCGCCTCGAGTGGAGCGACCAGCTGCTGTGCGATGAGCAAGCCACCTTCAGCGGTGGGATGAACGTTATCGGGGAAAAGCTCGCCCTGGTCGAGAAGAGGAGTGTAGAGATCGACGACGTTGAGCGCGTGCTCCGCTCCCAGTGATTCGATGATCGGAATCACCTCGTCTCGCAAAACATCGCCTCGAATGTCGAACTCATTGTCACCAAAAACCGGCGCTGGTAGCAGGAGCACGATCGTGGGATTGGAGGGCAGGTCTTGCAGCTCTTCGATCATGTCATTGTAGTCCGACTCAAACGCGGTCGCGTCCCACACCTGAGGCTTGGTGTCGTTGGTGCCGAGCATGATCGTGGCGATGTCCGCTTCAAACTCCTTCGCCTCGGCATACACGGGGAGGTTCCAATAGGAAAAGAACCCTCCGCCATGGCTCATCGTGGCGCCGCCATAGCCGAAGTTGCCTAGATCGAAGTCATCTCCGAGAAGCGTCTCCAGATGCTCCGGGTAGTTCACAGGGTCATCCACCGTCCCCACGCGCTCGGTGATCGAGTCCCCGATGAAGGCGACACGCACAGGCTCGCCCACGCCGCCCGTTCCGGCCGAGCCGCCGCTACCGCCGCCACCACCATTGGCGTCACCGCACCCTACGAAAGGCACGAGGCCCAGCGTGCAGACGCAGAGCAAACCAAATGCGTAACGCATAACCCACCTCCCTGGCTCGGCGCAGAGCGCCACTGCGCTAAGGGGAAGCATCAGCCGTGCCAGCCCGTTTTCGCAGCGGTTTCCGTTTCCGCGACGCGCAAGTCTTGCGTTTGGGGCGTCGGTGCGCAGCCGGTGCGCGGCCACGGCTGCACCTCAAACGCACCCACGTCCGCGCCGGTTGGACGCACTACGGAGCAGTGATGCATTCGCCACCTTCGCAAACACCGACTTCGACGTCTAGGCAATCCCAGCCGTCGACAAGGCCGGCGCAATCCTCTGGCTTCGTGCACTTGCCAGTCTCGCAAACGCCCAATGTCCCGTCGCCGAGTACGGCGAACACGCAATAGGTTCTGTCCTCCAGGCCGGTGCACTCATTCGTGGCGCATTGCTCCAGCCGACAATAGGCCTCCGCGCCATCGAACGCACTACATGCCGTGCTGTCCTCCTGGCCGGTGCAATCCTCCACGGCACGCTCGCATGTGCCACCGACGCAAAGACCAGGGTACCAGCCAGAGCCAATAAAAGTCCAGATGCAAGGGGTTTCGTCGTCCTCACCGACGCAACTAAGTACCCGACAAGCACCACCCCTCAGGCAGTCGCTCCCGAAGTCGCACTGACATTCGGGCATGCCGCCCGTGCCACCGCTTCCAGCCGTGCCACCGCTTCCAGCCGTGCCACCACTGCCGCCTTCGCCGCCGCCTTCACTGCACCCAAGGGACAGCATCAGGCTCAGTGCCAAGGCACCTAGAAATCCGAATGCGTCACGCATGGTCCACCTCCCGGATTCGAGCGCAGAGCGCTATTGAGGCAATCTCCATGCATCAAGCGTGCCACGTGCTACATGCCGTGCTTTTCCAGCAAGTCATGCGCCTTGCAGCCTCACAGACTGCCTCGGCTCGCGAAAAGAATGCGCCATACGTAATTCTTCACTGGTTCGCTTTGTGCGTTGACAGCCAACGAGATCCGATCACCGCACCATCATTGATGCAGCCGCTGGCGCTGGTAGTCAGTCGATGTCAGCAGTGCAATCGCGATCGGCCGGGTGCGAATAAGCCGAAGGCGTTGAGCGCAGCAACCACGGTCGAACTCGGGACGAAGACCCGAAGCGAGTGCCGCGCAGTTTTTGGTGTCTGCCAAAACTATGCCTTGCCCGAACAAGTCGTGACCTCTTTTGCCGCACGATGAACAATTTTGGATCCTTCTGCGCAACTCTGAAGCAAAGTGAATCCTTCTGACGCGAAACGAAGCAAAGTTCTCCATTTTGAGTCAGAGCGAATCACAATTGAGCAAAAGGATGCAAAGTGCGGCATGACGAATCACTGTGCGCCACTTTGCGACAGAAAACGCTACGGAGCCCACTGGGTGGCTCGAGCAACTTTTTCGGGGGCAAAACCGATAACGGGGAATGGCCGGAACGCCTCGCACAAGCCAACCTACGCGCACATCACGCCGCCTGCCGAAGGACCAGGGCGAGCAAGGCAACCGATTCAACGCCCCGCGTCCGCACCAGCGGCTCTCCGCGCCCGAGCGGCACGCGCTGACGATCCTGGTGCGCTCGGCGGTGGCAAGTCTGATCAAGGAACGATAGGATGCGCCCTGCGATGGACCGACAACTCGCAGGACTGAGGATCGGCGCCTACGCCCGGTTTTCGTCGGACAAGCAATCGGAGACAAGCGCGTCCGCGCAGATTGCGCGTCTTCGGCAGTGGGTGGAGGCACGGGGTGGTCAGCTCTGCCCCGAGCACACCTATCGCGACGAAGGCATCAGCGGCGCCACGAATCAGCGGCCGGGGCTGATTTCGCTCATGGCGGCGGTGGACTCCGGGGAGCTCGACATAGTCGTCGTGGAAGACCTCTCGCGCCTCTCTCGAGACATCGAGCACTCCGCGTCCATCCGGAAGCGGTTCGCGTTTTCGGGGGTGCGGCTCATTGGAATCGCCGACGGCATCGACACCCTGGGTAATGGGGGTGACCTCCTCTACGGCGTGAAATCCATCCTGAGCGAACAGTACCTCAAAGACTTGGGGGACAAAACGAGCCGGGGTCTCCGAGACCGGGCCCAGATCGGACGGGTGACGGGAGCCCTGCCCTACGGGTACACGTCGACGGCTGCGGCGGACGGTCACGGGAAAGTCCCGGTCATCATGGCGGCGCAAGCGACGGTCGTTCAACGCATCTTCCAGATGAGAGCCGCTGGGCGGAGCTACCGGGACATCGCCAAGACCCTCAACGACGAAGGGGTGCCCCCACCTCGAGGACGACAGAAGGATTCGCGAAAACGGCGCAACGGGTGGGCCATGTCCGGAGTCCGCTCGATGCTCCAGAACTCGAAGTACGCTGGCCGCTGGACCTTCGGCGCCCGCGCTTGGAAGAAGAGCCCCACGACGGGCAAGCGCGTCGTGCGCCCAGGCGAGTCTCCGATGGTCGAGGTCGAGCTGCCCGAGCTCCGCATCGTGGACGAACAGACCTGGTCCCTCGTCCAAGCACGCAACGACGAAGCCCGAAAGCGGTACGCGGCCCTTGGCCGATCCGCCTATTGCCGCAAAGGCGGGGCCAGCACCGCGCGCCGGGTCTACCCTCTGTCTACCTTGATCCGCTGCGGTGTCTGTGGCGGCCCGATGGTGATCGAGAAGACGCAAAAGCCTCGCTACCGATGTGATGCCAGCCGCGGCAACGGTGGATCGTGTGACAACTCCCACACGGTGATGGAAGACGCCCTACGAGAGGCCTTCACGTCCGCGATGCTCCTGTATTTCAATCGGCCCGAGGTCGTCGCACATCTCATCGAGACGGCCCGAGCTGAGCTCGCGAGGGTGCAGCGCACCGTCCCCGACGAGCGCGCCGGGGCCGAAACGGCGCTTGCCACGACTCGAGCCAAGATCGACAACCTCGTCGACCTCGCCTCCACCGGGACGGCGCCGGCTAGCATCCTCGAGAAGATCCGCGAGCTCGAAGTCCTCGCCAGCAGACAAGGTCGCCGAGTCGAAGAGCTCGGAGCGATGCTCGCGCCACTCGACCTACCCGGGCCCGAGGACGTCGTCGCACGGATTCGTGACCTCGGTGCGCTCTTCGACAAGAGCCCCAAGGACGCGCGAGAAGCGCTCAAGCATCTGCTCGACGATGGCGTTGAGCTCCACCCCCTCGAAGACGGGCGCTATCGGGCCCGCTGGACCGTTCGCGGAGGCGCCCTTTTCTTTGGCGGAACGACAAAGCCCCCGGTGCAAACCGAGGGCCTTGAAGAGCGGTCAACGCTGTGGGTTGCGGGGGCCGGATT
>CAVOVB010000002.1:0-902955 GCA_963699755.1 uncultured delta proteobacterium | reverse complement strand
GAGCTCGATTCCGCGGCTGTCGCTGCCTTGGAACGCGCTTGCCGTGATCACCTCGCAGTCCCCGAAGAGCTCGATGCTGAAGCGATCGACGACGGCCACGAAGCCTTCGGCGTTCGGCGCATCGCGGGTGAAGCGCCCAGAAAAACCTTCGCTGATTTCACGACCCTCGGTTCGGTCCACCACCAAGGTGCCGTCGCGCAGCCCGAGCTCGAAAAACTCGTCTTCACCCACGTGTACGCGGAACATCGCCTCCCCACGCACGCGCAGGACAAACGCCTCGGCCTCGATCCCCGCGAAGTCAACGAAAGCACGCAACTCCAGCTGCCATCGTCCGATAACCAACCATGCGCCGCAGCCGATGGCGGTTCTACGAGCTCGGTCCGGGCGCCAACCCAGTCCAAGCGTTCCTTGACAACCGAACCCCAACCTCGCGTCCGACCCACCGAAAGCGACGCAGCCACGCCAGTCCAGATATCCGGGAGTCGAGAAGCCGAAACTGCACGCAATGAGCGCGAGGGACGCGCCGGCAACGGAGGGGCCGGCGCGCCCGAGCCCAATACGACTGTCCAGATATCCGTGACCCCCGAAGACAACGTCCCCGCTGTCCAGATATCCGTGAGTCCCAACGACGAAGGCAACGTTGTCCAGATATCCGGGAGTCCGGCGTCGACCGCACCGTGAGCCAAGCTAGCGGACGGAAGGAACGCGCGCCTTCGGCGCGCGCCGCGGGCGCACGCAATCGCGCAACTTCGCGCGCAAGCGACCGAGAACTCCCATGACGAAGAATCATGACATTTCGGTTGCAAGTCTATGTCGAATATGACATAGAAGAAACCTGGCTTCATGCCGGATAAGCCGCTCGTTTGGCTCGGCGAGACGGTGCGGAGTCCTGCCTTCTCGGCCGAGGCGCGAAAGCGAGCTGGATTGCTTCTGAGGAGACTGCAAAGAGGCGAAACACTTTCCATGCCTGAATCACGACCCATGCCCTCGATCGGCCCGCGCTGCCATGAGCTGCGCATTCCGGATCACGAACGAGGCCAAACGTGGCGGATCATCTACCGCCTCGATGCCGATGCGATTGTCGTCGTGGATGCGTTCTCGAAGAAGACTCGCGGCACGCCGACCACGGCGATCCGGCGTGCCTCGCGCCGCCTACGGCGCTACGACGAGGGCCCCGAGGGAGGCTTCCGATGAAGGAATCAAAACGACGTCGGCTCGAGGCCCAGGGGTGGAGATTCGGCTCCGCCAAGGACTTCCTCGGCCTCACCGACGAGGAAGCCGAGTACATCGAGCTCCAGCTCTCCCTGGCCGCGCTACTCAGGAAGCGCCGAGAGAGCCTCGGCTACACCCAAACCCAAGTCGCCGACCTCATCGGCTCCAGCCAATCCCGCGTCGCCAAAATGGAAGCCGGCGACCCAAGCGTCTCCGTCGACCTCCTCATCCGCACCCTCCTCGCCCTCGGCGTAAACCGAAAGCAAGTGGGCAGGGCAATCGGCGCCGCCGCCTCGGCGTAACCAAAGCAGAGCCGACAGGATGTCCGCCAGCCGCGATGGCGTCGATTCGCGCAGGGGAGCTGCGCCCCTTCAGGCCAATGCACGTTGGGAGACCTTATCTGCGTGATCGACCTAGCGGGGGAGCATCTCCCTAGCTTGCGCAAGATCTGGACGGCCGGACTCGACGAACCGAGCGAGGAATCGATCGGTCAAAGCCTCGGCGACGCGGAACTCCGGGATCTGAAGGGAGGCCCAAGCCCAAAGGAACTCGTCGACCTCTCGGGTCCCCAAGGTCGGACTGGCGACTCGGTGGTTGGCCACCACCCATTTCAGCTCGTAGACGAGCTGGTTGAGCGAGCCCGTGACGCTTCGGTCGCTCGTGGTGGCGAGATGGGCTTCGCTGTAGAGCTGACGCACGTGGTCAACGACGTAAGCCGGCACCTTTCGCTCGTGCAGCAATGAGCAAAACCGCTCCGTGAATGTACGAGGAAGGTCCGAGAGCTGTGGCTTCTTCACCCCGAAAAGGAGGACCGGAAAGAGCGTGCGATCGTTCACGACGATGACGCACTTGCGCCGCTCCCAGTGAAAGAGGTTCGCATGCCACGAGTCGAGTGGATCTGCGTCGGGGACTTGCCCCGTTCCGCGCTCCCCCGCCGCCCGCAATAGCTTCTGTGTGCAATGAAGAACCAACACGGCTTCGAGTTCGAACGAAAGCACACAACTCTCACCGCCACCGTCCGACAACCAAACATGCACCGCAGACGATGCGGGTTCTACAAAATCGTTTCGTGGGCCAAGCCGGTCGAATCGTTCCTTGACAACCTAACTACCACTGAAGCCGCCGATGTAGGAGCCCCTCCTGTCCAGATATCCGTGACCCCGAACACGAGGCGCGGGACGAAGCTGTCCAGATATCCGGGAGTCCCGCCGGCAAGTCCGGCCCCAAGCCCGAGGGTAAGCCATTGACTTACCCCTCTTGAAAGGCGACACTTCCAATGTCGATCCGCTTCGGGTGGGATCACGCGAAGAACGATGCCAACCAACGAAAGCACGGCGTACGGTTCGAAGACGCGAAACCGCGCGAACGCTATCGCCAATACAAAGCGGGTTTCTTCTACTGATGACTGACGACCTCGACATTCGCGAGCTGACAGAAGCCGATTTCCGGCGGATGATTCCCGCGCCGGTCAGGCGACGCATCCGCGAGGGACGGATCGAGTCTGGTAGAGACATCGTTCTGCTCCGGCGCTTCGTCGGCCTCAGCCAAAAAGAGTTCGCGCGCGCCCTCGAGATCAGCGTGCACACCCTGCGCAACTGGGAGCAAGGCCGCCGCCAACCCGAAGGCCCCGCCATCGCGCTTCTCAAAATCGCAGCCCGTCACCCCAACATCATTCGCGGTGCAGCAGGCCGCGGCCCATCCCCAGCCAAGGCGAAGAGCCGATAACCGTTCACCAGAACCCCCCAGTCCAGATATCCCGGAGTCCGAACGAACGCGCGCCTCTAGCACGCACCACGGGCGCGCAATCACGCAACTTCCGCCGCCGGCGTCCGATAACCAAGCATGCCCAACCCACTCCTCGAACCCAAGCAAGAGGGAAGGTATGCTTTGCCCATGGCCGTCATCGTGAACTGGAACGGCGTCGACGTTCCCGAAGAGCTCAAAGCCCTCGAGAAGGGCCGCTACGTGCTCGTCCCCATCGACGAGCCCCCTGAGCTCACCGAAGAGCAAGAGGCCGGCTTCGAGGCCGCGATGGCGTCGGTGCGTGCGGGGGAGGGCCTCTCACGCGACGAAGCATTCGCCAAGCTCAAAGCAAGCCTCGAGTAGTGCGAATCGTCATCACGCCTCGCGCGTTCGATGACATCGCTGCAGCAGCTGGCTACGTCTGGCGGCGCCCGATAACCAACCATGCACCGCAGGCGCTGGCGGTTCTACGAAACCGCTTCGGGTGCCAAGCGGGTCCGATCGTTCCTTGACAACCTAACTGCAACCGAAGCCACCCCAGTCCAGATATCCGGGAGTCGGCGAGCGCAATAAACCCGATGGACGCGCCGGCAAAAAAGAGGCCGGCGCGCCCGAGCGCGATGCTGTTGTCCAGATATCCGTGAGTCCCGGAGACGAAGGCAACGCTGTCCAGATATCCGGGAGTCCGAACGCGCGCCTTCGGCGCGCGCCGCGGGCGCGCGCACACGCGCAACTTCCGGCGCCGCTGGCCGATAAGCAACCATGCACCGGAGACGATGGCGGTTCTGCGAAACCGTTTCGGGTGCTGTTCAGCCCCGAGGGAAGGGCCCAGCAGGTCCTGCTGGCCCTCGAAGCTTTCACGAAGAAGACCCAAAGGACCCCAGCTCGCATCATCGAGCTCGCCGAGCGCCGCCTCGCGGACTGGCGAAGCAGGGGCAGGGCAGCGAAGCGCTGACCCGGATTGCCATCTCACAAAAGGCATACTAAATGTGATAAAAACAATGGCACGCCAATCGAAACCAAGAGACGACCTCGAACGTTACATCGCCGAGCGCGACGCGCGCGAGCCAGGGTTCGCTGCCATGGTGGCCGACGTGGAAGCGCGGTTGGCGTTTGGCCGCCAAATGGCCGAACGCCGGCGCTCGAGTGGCAAAACCCAAACCCAAGTCGCCGCCCTCATGCAAACCTCCGCAGCCATCGTGAGCCGCCTCGAGTCCGGCCACGACGTCCGCGTCTCCACGCTAGAGAAGTACGTCGCCGCCCTCGGTCTTCGCCTCGAGCTCAACGCCGCGTCACCGAAGAAGCCGACGACCAAAGCGCCACGCACACGCCGTAGGAAGAAGTAGAAGCCCACCTCTGTCCAGATATCCGTGGGTCCCACACGCGCTAGGCCCACCCAAGGTCGCGTGCTACTCTCACCATGATGTCGACGATTCGCGCCCGAGTTCGGAACGGCCGTCTCATCGTGGACGCGCCGACGGACCTTCCCGAAGGCACCGAGCTCGATCTCGTCATCGACGACGCGGGTGACAGTCTCGACGAGGCCGAGCGCGCCGCGCTCCACGCCGCCATCGGGCAAGCATGGGCCTCGTTCCAAGCCGGGGAAGGGCGCCTCGCCGCCGACGTCCTGGCTGACCTCGCCAAGCGCTGAGCCCTCCGCTTACCGGAACCAACGTAGCCACTCGGTCCAGATATCCGTGGGTCCAGCGTCGATCGCGCCGTGATTCAAGCTAGCCGAAGGAACGCGCGCCTCCAGCGCGCGCCCGTGGCGCCCGCACACGCGCAACTCCCGACGCCGCTGGCCGATAACCCATCGATGACGAAACCCAAACTGCAGCCCGGTACCGCGGCGGGGCCACATGGCTTTCTGCTTGATCCATGCCTAAGCAAGGTATACCATCATAAGGTATAGACTGCGTGGCGATTCAGAGTTTCAAGAGCCGCGTGGTCAAAGAATTCTTCGCAAACCAAACCCTCACCAGGCCCGTTGGATGGGCCTTGCTCCAAAGAGTCGTGATTCGAAAGCTAGACATCCTGCACTACGCCGGCTCGCTTCGGGACCTCAACGCACCGGGCAACCGCCTCAAGGCGCTGAAGGGGCGCATGCGCGGTCTTCACGCCATCCGCATCAACGACCAGTGGCGCATCATCTTCCGCTGGACACCCAACGGCCCAGCCGATGTCGACATCGTCGACTACCACTGAAGGAGCTCGGCACCGTGATACGAAAAATCAACCGCAAGCCCACCACACCTGGCGAAATCCTCCATGAGGAATACCTCGAGCCGCTCGGCCTGACCCAGAAGGCTCTCGCCGATCACCTCGGCTGCGACATCAAGGTCATCAACCGCATCGTCAACGGCCGCACCGCCGTCACCGCCGAGATGGCCCTGAAGCTCGCCGCCGCATTCGACACCACCGCCGAGTTCTGGCTCGCCGCGCAACGCGCCGTCGACCTCTACGAAGCCGCAAAGCGCATCTCGAAGCTCCCCAAGCCTCTTCCCAAGCTCGCGACGTGAGACGCTTCAATCGACACAGGACCCACTGACGACCCGCACCCAGTGAACACGATAGACGCGCCGGCAAAGAAAAGGCCAGCGCGCCCGAACCCGATGCCTCTGTCCAGATATCCGGGAGTCCGGTGTCGATGGCGCGGTGATCCGAGCTAGCGGAAGGAACGCGCGCCTTCGGCGCGCGCCCGTGCGGCGCGCTCCAAGTGATGCAAAAGTGTTACACTATGCAAATGCCCACCCAGAAGAAACGAATCAACATCACGATCGACGACGCGACGTACGCGGCCATCGAGCGCTTGGCAGACGAGTGCGAGGAGTCGATTTCACGGACCAGCCTCCGCCTCATCGAAGAGGCTCTCGAGTACCAGGAAGACCGCTACTTCTCCAAGGTGGCCGATGCGCGCCTGAAGAAGAAGCAGCGCCGGGTCTCCCACGATGAGGCGTGGGATTGACCTATCGCATCGAGTACCTGCGAAGCGTCGTCACCGACGACATCCCCGCCCTCCCCAAGTCGGCTAAACACCAAATACGCCGCGCCATCGAAAAGAAGCTCGCCGCCCACCCCTTCGAGCTCGGCAAGCCCCTCCGCTACAGCCTCCGAGGCGCCCGCCGCCTCCGTGTCGGCGACTACCGCGTGGTCTACCGTATCGAGCCGCCCGATGTCGTGGTGATCGTAAAGATCGGCCAGCGCCGCGAGGTGTACGAAGAGTAGAGCGCGAGCTACCCTCACCCCATGCCACGGCCCCTTCCCAATGAGCTCGAACAATCCCATCATGCGATACACGTTGGCGGCGCTTGCCGCGCTTCTCATGACAGCGTGCGAAGGCAAACCGACGCCAGCACAACCAGTCGATCAAGCTCGGGTGCCGGCGGCTTCGAGCGACGCCTGCCAGCCCGTCTCCGAGCTCAATGCGCTCGACCCTCGGCGCCCGGTGCCGTTGCAGCCCATGATGGCCTGGCACCAGAAGCAGAACATGCAGGATCACCTCGTGGCGATTGAGCGCATCGGCGACGGCCTCGCCCGCGAGGATTGGGAAGCGATCGGCGTTGCCTCTGCCCGCATCGGGTCATCTCCCCAGATGCAGCAGATGTGTGAGCACATGGGCGCTGGCGCCGATGGCTTCACGGAGATGGCGCTCGATTTCCATCGCAAGGCCGACGCGATCGGTGAGGCCGCCGACGCGCGCGATGCGCAAGCGGTCTTGAGAGCCACGTCGGACACCCTGCAAGCCTGCACGCGCTGTTATTCCACCTACCGACAGGAAGTCGTCGACGCCGAAACATGGACGGCACGAACCGGCCAGGCCCACGACCCCTCGATGATGCACGGCGCTCACTGAGCCACGGACGCGCGCAATCGCGCAACTTCCGCCACCACCGTCCGATAGCCAGTCGTGAGCATTGACAACCGGACTCCAAATGATATCATTGATATCAAGCAGCAAATGGCCCAACTCATCGTCCGAGAGCTCGAAGAGTCCGTCGTCCGCGCGTTGAAGGTGCGCGCGGCCAAGAACGGGGTGTCGGCCGAGGCCGAGCATCGGGCGATCCTGCGCGAGGTGCTGCTCGGCCGCCCGAGCCGCTCGTTCAAAGAAGCGCTGCTCTCGATGCCCGATGTCGGCGCCGACGCCGACTTCGCGATCGAGCGCGACGTCGACCGTGACGATGGCCTATCTCCTTGACACCAACGTCGTCTCCGAGCTTCGCAAGGGCAGCCGCTGCAACTCCGCCGTCCGGGACTGGTTCGGCGCGCTCGACGAAGCCGACGCCTACCTCAGCGTGCTGGTCGTCGGTGAAATCGAACGCGGCATCGAGCGCATCCGCAAGCGCGATCCAAAATCCGCCGCGCGCCTCCGCCGCTGGCTCTCCGGGCTCTGCACTCAGTTCGAAGACCGGATCCTTCCCGTGACGCTCCCCATCGCACGCACCTGGGGCAAACTGGGCGCGCCCAATCCCATCCCCACGGTCGATGGCCTCCTCGCTGCCACCGCCCATGTCCACGGCCTCATCCTCGCCACCCGCAACGTCCGCCAGGTCGAAGCCCTCGACATCGAGTGCTTCAATCCATTCACGAACGCACGCTGAGTCGCGTCATTGCTTTCTGATCCCATCCCCGAACCCGACCGAGCGAAAGCCAAGACCTTTGCGTCCGCAAAAACCTCGGAGCACTTGGTCCAAGCGGAACCGAGAGCATGCGGAGCGTTTGATCGGCGAGGGTCGCATGCAGGAGCCGGGGCTGGTGCAGGTCCGCGCCGCGAAGGCGGACGGACGCTGGAAGAATGCCTACGCGGCAAGCGAAATGAAACTGCCCGCGGATTTCCTGGCAGCGGTCGAACGCGAGCCCAGAGCGAAACAATGCTTTGAAACCTTGAACAAGACCAATCGATTCGCCATCGCCTACGCACTCACCACGGCCAAGCGACCCGAAACCAGACAGAGACGCATCGAGAAGTTCCTGGACATGCTCATCCGCGGAGAGAAGCCGGACTTCGGGTTCAAGAAACCATAGCAAAGCAATGAAGCCGCCAATCGGAGAAGAGGCGATAGCGAGTGACGACCCGTTGTCCAGATATCCGTGACCCCCGAAGACGAGACGAGCTGCAACGAAAGCACGCCACTCCCGCCGCCGCCGGCCGATAGCCAACCATGCCGACCAACCCCATCTTGCCGGCAGGTCAGGCCAATGCTAGTTTTTCCTTTGGAAGCCATGTTTTTCCTAGACACGCGTCCGGAGCAACGATGAGCAAGCAATCTCAAATCTCGGCCACCGTTTCGGAGGCCACCAAGGAAAGGCTCGACCGGTTTGTCGAGAGCCGCGGGCTCAAGAAGAACTTCGTGGTGGAGCAGGCGCTGCTCTACTTCATCGAGGCCCGCACGGAGCTTCCCGATGAGGCCTTGGTACCCGCCCGTCTAGTCCTCGACGACAAAGCCTTCGACCGCATCGCGGAGCTGATCGCGAGCCCACCTGCGCCCACCGAGGCCCTGCGCAAGTTGATGCGTGGCCAAGGCGATTGAGATTCGTCCGCTCGCCCGCGACGACGACCGCAGCGGCTTCTCGTGCGGGCAGGACGACCTCGACCGCTTCTTCGAACACTACGCCGGCCAGAACCAATTCAAGCTGCACCTCGGTGTGACCTACGTCGCCGTCGTCGACGACCGGATCGTCGGCTTCGCCACGGTCGCGGCTTCGTCCATCGAACGGGCGCGGGTACCGAGCGCTCGCCTCCGCAAACATCTGCCGACCTATCCACTGCCCGTCTTGCGTCTGGCACGCCTGGGTGTCGACACGCGCGCCCAAGGCCACGGCGTCGGCAGCGCGCTCCTTCGCCACGTGCTCTCCCTCGCCGTCGAACAACGCGACCGTTTCGGCTGCGTCGCAATCGTCACCGATGCCAAGCCACAAAGCGTGAGCTTCTATCGATCCCTCGGCTTCGTCCCACTCGAAGGCGTGCGCGAGGGCCTCCTACACGGCGAGCCCCAGCCCATGCTCCTGCCCGTCGACGCGATCGCATCCGCCATCCCATGAAGCACAGCAACTCGCGCCCGCTTTCCCCGATCACCTATGCGAACGCGATGAACCCGATGGACGCGCCGGCAATGATGGGGCCGGCGCGCCCGAGCCCGATGCCGTTGTAACGAACGCGTGCCTTCGGTCCGCGCCACGGCCGCGCGCAATCACGCAACTTCCCCCGACGACGGCCGACAACCGTCGCAATGCAGCGTTCCCTTCCAAACCCAGCGGTAAGCCATTGACTTACCACTCTTGAAAGACGACACTTCCAATGTCGATCCGCTTCGAGTGGGATCCCGCAAAGAACGATGCCAACCAACGAAAGCACGGCCTACGCTTCGAAGACGCAAAGCCCATCTTCATCTGAGAGGCCGATCGCTTCGACGAGCTCGATGAAACCTATCCCGGAGACGAAGCTCGTTTCATCTCCGTTGGCGCAATCCCCCAGGGGCTCATCACGGTCGTGTGGACCGCTCCATCCAACGATGTCGTCCGCATCATCAGCGTACGCCGCGCCAACAAGCACGAGCGACAGCTCTACCTCGCCTGTAGCGACATCTACTAATGAATGACGACGACCTAGAAATCCCGGAGCTCACCGAACGCGACTTCAAACACATGATCCGCGCGACCACGCGCCGCCGCATCATGGAAGGCCGAATCGAGTCCGGCAGAGACATCGTGGCGCTCCGAAGGTTCACCAAGCTCAGCCAAAAAGAGTTCGCGCGCGCCCTCGAGATCAGCGTGCACACCCTGCGCAACTGGGAGCAGGGCCGCCGCCAACCCGAAGGCCCCGCCATCGCCCTCCTCAAAATCGCAGCCCGTCACCCCAACATCGTCCGCCGCGCAGCAGGCCGCGGGCCATCCGCAGCCAAGGCGAAGAGCCGATAACCGGTCGCGCGCCCCGTCCGAGGGGCGCCCGTTCTCGACGAACCGAGCGAGGAACTTCGAACTAGAACGAAAGCGCGCAACATCGCCCGTTGCCGGCCGATAACCCCAAAAAGCACTTTACAAACGTTCAGTATCTACGCTATAAACATCAGTAATCATGCGAAGTTCCCCCTCGCACTCCCAGCGCCTAGCATTTCCTCTCCAAGGCCTCCCTCAACTCAATCCAGCGCTCCCCGGGCTCACCCAGCTCCTCCAGCCCCCGAGCTCACCCAACTCGACACCGAGCTCCACCGGCTAGCCCGCGGCGCCGGCCGTCTCCGTCTCCGCATCGGCCAAGCCCTCCACCGCCTGGCAGAAGGCATCCACGAGCTCGGCTTTTCAACCCTCGGCGCATACGCGCTCGAACGCTGCAATCGCGGTGCTCGCTGGGCCGCCGAAACCCGCACCCTCGCAGGCCGCCTGCAATCGCTCCCTCATTTAACAGAGGCACTCGAGTCCGGCTCCATCGGCTGGTCCATGGCCGAGCTCCTCGCACGCCACGCCACCCCGCAAACCGAAGCCGCACTGCTCACCATCGCACGCGGCAAAACAGTCCAAGCCATGCGCATCGCGCTGACCCCCCCAGAATCATTAGCCTCACCCGACCCAACCGACGACGACGAGCTCGCCCGCACCCTCTCACTCACGCTCCCCGTCGAAGAGGCGTGGGCCCTCGAAGCCACGCGCATGATGGTCGAGCACATGGACGGCAAGTCCACCGGCGCCCATTTCCTCGAATCACTCCTCGCCGAAGCCACCATCTCCCTCCTCGAGCTCACCGCCTCCGCGCGAGCCCAAGAAATCGATCAAGCCGACCGAACCGATCAAACCGACATCTACGCGCAGATGGAAGCGGAGCACGCCGCATGGCGCGCGCAGATGCAACGCCTCCAACACCAAGAAGCCGAAGCCGAGCTCCAAACCCGCCCCGCCGTCACCACTGACCCAAATCCCGGCGAGGCCCCCGACCCGAGTGACCTCCCCACGGGCATCAAAGCACTCGACGCACGCATCCGTCACTACAGCGCCGAGCTCGCCAGTCGCGATCTCTTCTTCGGCCGCATCGCCCAACGCTTCCTCGCACTCCGCGGCTGGCAAGCCCTCGGCTTCGTGAGCGAAGCCCACTACGCACGCGAACGCCTCGGCATGTCGCGCTCCGCGCTCCGCAGCAAAGTCAGCCTCGCCCGCCGCACTGAGGGCCGCGACCAGCTCATCGACGCCCTCCAAGAAGGCCGCATCGGCTTCGAAGCCGCCCAACTCATCGCCCGCATCGCCACCCCCGAAACGGAGCGCGCCTGGCTCACCCGCGCCACCCGCCGCACCTTCAAACACCTCCGCGAAGAAGTGCAAGCCGTCGAAATGGCCACCCGCTTCCTCAACGAATCGGATCACTCCCCACCAAGCGAACGGCAAGTCGAGCAAATGCAGGCGCTTGAACGAGCCATCCTAAGCGGCGAGCTCCTGCGAAGAGTCATCCGCGATCGTCAATCCGAATACGACGAACACAATGGACGCGCCGGCAAAGATGAGGCCGGCGCGCCCGAGCTCGATCCCATTGTCCAGATATCCGTAACCCCCGAAGCCGAACCCCCGAACGACACTGTCCAGATTTCCGTAACCTCCAACGACGAGGCACCGAACGAACCTGTCCAGATATCCGTAGGTCCATCCGCCAAAATCACGTTGCGAATCCGCGTCCCCGGCGATCTCCTCCTCCACTACCGCCAACTCGAACGCCTCCACCGGAAAAAGCGCCCCGACGAAAGCTTCATCCAGTTCCTCTGCGCGACCTTCTGGCAAACCTGGGTCCCCCACCTGGGCGTCTCCGACAAATGGGAAGCGATCTACCGCCGAGATCGCTACCGCTGCACCAACCCGGTCTGCCAAAACCGCAACGTCACCCTCCACCACGTGAAGTACCGCGCCAACGGCGGCACCGACGACCCGGAAAACCTCACGAGCCCCTGCGCCTTCTGCCACCTCGAAGGCGAACACGGAGGCCGCTTGAAGATCCTCCCCCCAGGCAAGAACCCCACTTGGCTCTTAGGCCGCCACCCCATCATCAGCGTCAGAAACCGCGAACGAACGCTGCTCAACTAGCTCGCAACTTCCGCGTAGCGTCTCACCGCTTGCATCCCCAAGCGCCGTGCCCATCGTCAGGCTGTTCCGGCGATCGCAGGAGCAGAAGCTTCCCGCGGGGGACCACCCCAGCCTAGAACGGCACTGTCTCGAATCGCTCTGTTCGAACCCGCTTTCGATGGACTAAGGTGCGGCATGCGCTCGGCCAAGCTCTCGCTGTGTGCCCTCTTTTTCGTTCTCGCCTGTGGGGACAACGACGACGCCGGTCCATCGCCGGTGGACGACCTGCTCTACGTGGGCCGCTTCGACGATTCCGATCCGGGCGCAGTTCGTCTTTCCTGGTCCGGTAGCGGCTTCGTGGTTCGCTTCCGCGGGACCGGCGCGCGAGCCACGTTTCGCGGCGGACGCTACTTCACGGTGGTCGTCGACGGCGACGCCCGGCCCGATCCGTTAGAGGTGTCCGATGTCGTCGGCGAGACTTACGACCTCGCGTCGAATCTTCCGGACGGCGAACACACCATCGAGGTCTACCGTCGCACCGAAGCCTTGAACGGACCGACCGTGGTCGTCGGTGTGGAGGTCGACGGGGAGCCGCTCTCGGTGCCGCGGCCGACCCGCCAGTTGGAGATCGTGGGCGACTCGTGGAGCACGGGCGACGGCGTCGACGGCTCCAACGAGGTCTGCGACTCGCGCGCCCAAAACCACTTCGTGACCTGGGGCGCCATCGCGGCCCGGGCGCTCGACGCCGAGCTCAGCACCGTAGCGTGGGCGGGCAAGGGGATCGTCCGTGAGGCCATGCTTCCCTTGTACGACCGAGTGATCGGCACCGAGGCCGGCAGCACCGGCACGATCCGCCCGGCCGACGCGGTCTTCGTCTCTCTTGGCGCCAACGACTTCGTCGCAGGCGAGCTCCCCAGTGGGTTCGTACCTGCCTACGTGTCGCTTCTGGAGCAGATTCGCCTTCAGCACCCGGACGCGCTGATCGCGTGCATTTGGCCGCAGCTCCCCGACCCCTCGGAGAGAGCGCTCGCGCGTTCGGCGATCGACGCGGCCATCGCCGAGCTCGCCGCTGCCGGCGATGCCCGGGTCACCGGCGCCGACCTCGAGCTCGACGAGCTCGTCGACCTCGCCTGCGACAACTACCACCCGGGTGTGCAGACCCACGCCTTGATGGCCGACAAAACGATCGAGTTCCTGAGCGCCGAGCTCGGCTGGTAGCTCGCGCCGCTAGCGCAACCGACTGACCGCACACGGACTGCAGCAAGGGACAAAGTCGACGCGCCTCCCCATGGTACCCTCACCCCCCCCAATGCCAACCTCCCGCTACACCCAAGCCAAGTCCCTCCGCCTCCACCACCTAGAATCTGGCGCCCCCGATCCCCGCGTCCCGCCCATCCTCCTCCTGCACGGCTTCCCAACCAGCAGCCACCTCTACCGCAACATCCTCCCCGAGCTCGGCAAAACCCATCGCGCCATCGCGCTCGACCTGCCGGGCTACGGCCTCTCTGACAAGCCCCTCGACGTCACCTACGACTACGACTTCTACGCCGACACGCTCGACGCATTCCTCGACGCGCTCGGCATCGGCGACACGCACCTCTGCGTGCACGACCTCGGCGGCCCCGTCGGGCTCTACTGGATGGTTCGCCACCCCCACCGCGTGCAAAAGCTCGTCCTGCTCAACACCTTGGTCTACCCGGAAACTTCCTGGGCGGTGAAGCTCTTCCTCCTCGCCCTGAAAACGCCCGGCCTCCGCGATTACCTCGTGAGCCCCAAGGGCATCGTCGCCGCGATGAAGCTCGGCGTCGTTAACAAAGGCCGCCTCAACCGCGAAGTCCTCACCCCGTACACCGCCCCCTTCACCGATCCCGCCGCGCGCAAAGCCCTCCTCAAAGCAGCCTCCAGCCTAGGCATCGGCGGCCTCTCCCAAATCGCCCGCGCGCTCCCCGGCTACGGAGCGTCCGTCCGCCTCATCTACGGCGAAAACGACCGCGCGCTCCCCGACATCGCCCAAACCATGCGCCGCCTCCAACAAGACCACCCCGAAGCCCGGCTCACCGCGCTGCCCAACTGCGGCCACTTCCTTCAAGAAGACGAACCAAAAAGAGTAGGGCAACTGATCGCTGAGTTCCTGAACACCAGGTCGGACTAACACCGCGCCTTCAATCCAACCGAAGCCAACGTCCCGCCTCGCTCAGGGCCGATAGTGGAAAATCAGCCCCGTCGAGCCGCCCTCGCCGAGCTGTTGCCCAACCGCCCAGACGTCGGTCGAAGACGTTCCGTGCACGGCGAGGAAGAGGCGTAGGTAGGGCGCGCCGATCTTCTGATGCGCGACTTGCCGCCACGACTTGCCGTCGTAGTGCGCGATCGCGCCGGCGCTGCCCACTGCCCAGAGGTCGTCCGGCGAAGGACCCCAGACCGCGCTCAAGTCACCGACGAAGTCGAAGGTGTCGATCGTCTCCCACTGCGCGCCGTCGAAATGACTGAGCTCGGAGCTGTCCGACATCACCCAAACGTCGCTCGCGCTGGTTCCCCAGACTTGACCGTCGCCGGCGCCCGCGTCGAGGTCGACTTCGGTCCAAGTCGATCCGTCGTAGTGCACGAGATCGAACGTCGAAAGCGTGTAGACATCGCTGGGCCCAGAGCCCCAGATCGAGCTCTTGAACGGTGAGCCGGCGATCGTGCGCCCCCACGCGTTGCCGTCGTAGTGGGCGACGATGGCGTCATCGCCCACCGCCCACACGTCGTTCGGAGAAGAGGCCCAGACGTCGGTCAGCCCGCTCAGCCCAGTCGGCTGAGACACATTCATCGGCTCGAACGTCGCGCCATCGTAGAACAAGAGGTCGCCGCCCGAGCAAAGCCACACCTCGGTCGGCGACAGCGCGAAGATGCACTGAAGCCCGCCGTTGCTCCCGGTGTCGAGCGCGCTCCAACCGTCGCCATCAAAGCGCTGGATGCTCGAGCTCCCGTCGATGACCCACACGTCGGTCGGCGCAAACGCCCACACATCGATCGCCGCGAAAAGGCTTGGCGCGCTTCGCGCCGACGTCCAGTCGCTGCCCGAACCGTCCCCGCACGCACCGACGAACACGAGAATGACCCCCCAGATCCTCATCCGATCAGGATAAGGCCTCTTCCCCCCCTCGGTCACCGAGACCGCCCTTCCTGTGAGGCAAAGACCTGAACAGACGGACGCACGCCCTGGCCAAAGCCCCAAACGAGCGGCGAGCGGTCCCTCCGTGTCCCCTCCCTAAAGGCGCTTCACGGGGGCCTCTAGGAATTCCAGCACGAAGGTGCGATCGTGCGGCTTCCGCGCACAAGCGCGAAACGCCGCGTCCGGCGCTGCCCATCAAACTGGTTTAGGACAAGGAGCAAGAACGATGACTCGCACAATTTCCATCGTATCGCTATTCGCACTCGCCACGCTCGCTTTCACTTCGTCCGTCGACGCGGGCGATCTACCAAAGAGCGGGAAATACTCCGGTCACTACGGCTGGACCTTCACCGGGAAGATCCAGAAGCTTGGAGAAGACCGGACGATCTACGCCGGCATCGTGCCCGGCGTCATGTTCAACGACAAGGGCAAGGGCTTCATGCACAAGTCCCGCGTCGACTGCTCGATCTACAACGACGTCAACAAAGGACACGCCGATGCAAGAGGCACTTGCGTGGTGACCGACGCCGATGGCGACACGATCTTCGTCGAGTGGCAGTGCTCCGGAAAGATGCCCGCATGCCCCGGCACGGAACGCTTCGTAGGCGGGACCGGCAAGTACGAAGGCATCACAGGCAATCAGAAGTTCCAAGGCAACTTCATCGGCGACACCGGCGCGGGCTGGTCCGACTGGAACGGCGAGTGGAAGCTGCCGTAAAGCGCGGCGTGCATCGGCAATACAGAGCCGGCCTCGTCCATGGATGACGGACGATCTCGAGATTCGAGAGCGGACCGAAGCCGACGTCGGCCTCAGCCAAAAAAGAGCTCGCGCGCGCCCTCGAGATCAGCGTGCACACCCTGCGCAGGCCGGAGCAAGGCCGCGGCCAACCCGAAGGCCGCGCGGCCTGTTGCCCGCGCCACGTGGTAGCCTCTCCCTTCCAATGCCAGCCCCAATCTCCCACTACACCCAAGCCAAGTCCCTCCGCCTCCACTACCTAGAATCCGGCGCCCCCGATCCCAACGTCCCGCCCATCCTCCTCCTTCACGGCTTCCCCACCAGCAGCCACCTCTACCGCAACATCCTCCCCGAGCTCGGCAAAACCCATCGCGCCATCGCGCTCGACCTGCCGGGCTACGGCCTCTCCGATAAGCCCCTCGACGCCGCGTACGACTACGACTTCTACGCCGACACGCTCGACGCATTCCTCGACGCGCTCGGCATCGGCGACACGCACCTCTGCGTGCACGACCTCGGCGGCCCCGTCGGGCTCTACTGGATGGTTCGCCACCCCCACCGCGTGCAAAAGCTCGTCGTGCTCAACACCTTGGTCTACCCGGAAACTTCCTGGGCGGTGAAGCTCTTCCTCCTCGCCCTGAAAACGCCCGGCCTCCGCGATTACCTCGTGAGCCCCAAGGGCATCGTCGCCGCGATGAAGCTCGGCGTCGTTAACAAAGGCCGCCTCAACCGCGAAGTCCTCACCCCGTACACCGCCCCCTTCACCGATCCCGCCGCGCGCAAAGCCCTCCTCAAAGCAGCCTCCGGCCTAGGCACCGCCGGCCTCGCCCAAATCGCCCGCGCGCTCCCCGGCTACCAAGGCACCATCCGCCTCATCTACGGCGAAAACGACCGCGCACTCCCCGACATCGCCCAAACCATGCGCCGTCTGCAACAAGACCACCCCGAAGCCGAGCTCACCGCGCTGCCCAACTGCGGCCACTTCCTTCAAGAAGACGAACCCCAGAGAGTAGCCGAGCTCATCTCCGAGTTCCTGAGCACCGGGTCGAGCTAACAGGCCGCGCCTGCCCACCCCTACGGACAGGCCCCATCAAACTCGACCCTGACACCCGCGGCCGCAGCCTCGCATGAGTTGCTGTACGTCGTGCCGTTGCATCCGCACACCGGGTCGAACACCAATGGGCACGTGAGCGGTCGTGCCAGGCACTCTCCCGGTTCGTCGCACGAGACATCCGAGGCGCAGTAGTCCGCCGCGTCGCAATCGTCGTTGGTCGCGCAACCGCTGCCTCCGCCGCCTGCCGTGCCGCCCCCGCCGGCGACCCCTCCACCGCCAGCTGCTCCGGCGCTTCCGGCCTGTCCGCCTGCGCCACCGGTCGAGCCAGCCGTTCCGCCGCCGCCGCCGTTTGAGCTACTGCCGCAGCCACCGAGTACCAGCCCCAAGAACAGAGCGGAGTGGAGAATTCGCGTTGGAGTTGTCCTCATGCACGTCCGTAAGGACCAATTGAACGCGTAGGGCCAAGAAACCGTAACCGAGCCCACCATCATGAGCTGGAACGGCTTCGACACGCCGAAGGTCCGAGGTGTATGAAGACTAGGGCTTCAGCTACCATTCCGCACCATGTCGAAGACGACACGCACCTATTGGAATCCGCTCTCGGACGAGCACCGCGGCGACTGGCAACCCATCGAAGGCCTCGAAGGCATGGCCGAAGAGCTCACCCTCGCGATCGACGAGGCGTCCGGCGACTACACCCGCCTCACGCGCTTCGCCCCGGGCACCGACACGACCCCTTTTGGCAGCAAGTCACACGACTACCCCGAAGAGGTGTTCATCGTCGAAGGAAGCCTCTACGACGCCGCCTTCGATCGCTGGCTCGAGAAGGGCGACTACGCGAGCCGCCCACCCGGCGAACCCCACGGCCCCTTCCGCACCGAAGAAGGCTGCCTCGTGCTCGAAATCTCGTTTCCCAGTCAAACAAGGCTCACCTAGGCGGAACCCCTAGCTAGCCCCAACCCCAAGGAGCCCGCCATGTCCGAAGAGCATCCAAACGTCTCCCTTCTGAAGCGTGTCGACCTCGGCAACCTCGCCAGCTGGGCGGACCTCTTCGAGGAGGACTTCGTCTGGCACTTCTTCAACCCCCGCCTGCCGGATGTCCAAGGCGACTACGTCGGTGTCGCCGGCCTACAAGCCTTCTTCGACAAGCTAGGAGCCGGGACGGGCGGCACCTTCGCGGTCGAACCGCTCTCAGTCACAGCCTTCGGAGATGAGCTGGTCGTCGCCCACGTCCGCGACACCATGGCATTCGAAGGCACCGCGCTCGAGATCGACGCCGTCGTCGTCTGGCGCATCGTCGACGGCCGCCTCGCAGAAGCCTGGGACATCCCCGCAATCAATACCGCACGCCCGCGCGCGGCTCGCTGAAATCCTATCAGGCGCACATGACCACCCCCGAGCAACGCAAGAACCTAATCCGAAAGCTCCTAAAGGGCATCGAGACAGGCGACCCCGCTGCCGCGGCCGTCGTCAACGAGTCGAAGTACATCCAGCACAATCCGCAAACGCACGAAGGCAGTGAAGGCCTGGCCGCGCTCTTCGCCCGCCTGTCGAAGACCAACCCGCGCGTGAACATCGTTCGTGCCTTCGCCGACGGCGACTTCGTCTTCGCCCACACCGAGTACGACTTTGCCACACGCCGAATCGGTTTCGAGGTGTTTCGCTTCGAGGCGGACCAGGCCGTCGAACACTGGGACAACATCCAACCCCGTCGCGGCCCAAACCCGTCCGGTCGCAGCATGGTCGACGGCCCAACCACCCCGACGGATCTCGACCGCACCGACGAAAACCGCCGCCTAGTCCGCAACCTCGTGCAAGACGTCCTAATCCCCCGTCGCCTAGACCTGCTCCCCCGCTACGTCGATGCGGAGCTCGCCCAACACAACCCCAATCTCACCGACGGCATCGCCGCCTGGAGGGCCGCGCTCGAAGCCGCGCACGACGGCGCCCCCCTCGTCGACTACCAACACCTGCACCGCATCCTCGCAGAGGGCTCATTCGTCCTCACCGTCAGCGAAGGCACCCTCGCCGGCGTCCACACCGCCTTCTACGACCTCTTCAGCCTCGCAAACGCAAAGGTCGTCGAGCACTGGGACACAATCGAACCAGTCGCCCCGAAGTCAGAGTGGAAGAACGACAACGGCAAGTTCTGACCTCGTCGCCGCCCCCCGCCGCGCGCGCGTCCCACAAATCGACCAACCCCACGCAACGCCCGGCCACATCGACCGATAACCCCAAAAAGCACTTTACAAACGTTCAGTATCGAGGCTATAAATATCAGTAATCATGCGAAGTTCCCCCTCGCACTCCCCGACGCCCCTCCTGCTCCCAATCCCCGGCCATTCGCCCCCGTCCACACGCCCCAGAGCTCCTCAACAAAGCCCCCAGCAACCCCGAGACAACCAGCACGCCCAGCCCCAAGCACCTCGCACGCTCGGCGATCTCACCCAGCTCGACGCCGAGCTCCACCGCCTAGCCCGCGGCGCGGGCCGCCTCCGACTGCGCATCGGCCAGGCGCTTCACCGCCTCGGCGAAGGCATCCACGAGCTCGGCTTCTCCACCCTCGGCGCATACGCACTCGAGCGCTGCAATCGCGGCGGTCGCTGGGCCGCCGAAACCCGCACCCTCGCACGCCGCCTCCAATCGCTCCCTCGTTTAACAGAGTCACTCGAAGCCGGCGCCATCGGCTGGTCCATGGCCGAGCTCCTCGCCCGCCACGCCACCCCCGAAACCGAAGCCGCGCTCCTCCAGATTGCACGCGACAAGACAGTCGCGGCGATGCGCATCGCGTTGAGCTCGCAAGAGTCGCCGGGCTCACCAGGCTCATCGCGCTCAACAGAATCACCAGCCTCACCGCCGGAGCCGCAGCTTGATGACGACGAAGACCTCACGCGCACGCTCTCCCTCACGCTCCCCGTCGAAGAAGCCTGGGCGCTCGAAGCCACGCGCATGATGGTCGAGCACATGGACGGCAAATCCACCGGCGCCCACTTCCTCGAATCCCTCCTCGCCGAAGCCACCATCTCCCTGCTCGAGCTCATCCCGGCATCCGAAAACAATTTCTCCACAGAAGCCGAAGCCGAACACGCCGCGTGGCGCGCGCAGATGCAACGCCTCCAACACCTGCAAGCCGAAGCCGAGCTTCAAAGCCGCCCCGCGGTCCCCACCGATCCCGATCCAGGCGAGGCCCCCGACCCGAGTGACCTCCCCACGGGCATCGAAACACTCGACACCCGCATCCGTCACTACAGCGCCGAGCTCGCCAGTCGCGATCTCTTCTTCGGCCGCATCGCCCAACGCTTCCTCGCCCTCCGCGGCTGGCAAGCCCTCGGCTTCGCCAGCGAAGCCCACTACGCGCGCGAACGCCTCGGCATCTCGCGCGCCTCCCTCCGCAGCAAACTCAGCCTCGCCCGCCGGACCGAGCGCCTCGACCACCTCATCGACGCCCTCCAAAAAGGCCGCATCGGCTTCGAAGCCGCCCAGCTCATCGCCCGCGTCGCCACCCCCGAAACCGAACGCGCCTGGCTCACCCGCGCCACCCGCCGCACCTTCAAACACCTCCGCGAAGAAGTTCAAGCCGTAGAAATGGCCACCCGCTTCTTGGGCGAGACCGACGGCTCACCCCCAAGCGAAGCCCAGCTCCAACAAGTCGAAGCCGCCGAACGCGCCATCCTCAGCGGCGAGCTCTTGCGCCGGGTCATCCGCGACCCGCTGTCCGAACCCGACCGCGACGGATGCCATGAACCCCATGAACCCGCCCGCAGAGAAGAGGCCCGCGCGCCCGCGCCCGATCCCACTGTCCAGATATCCGTAACCCCCGAAGACGAGGCCGCGAAAGAACCTGTCCAGATATCCGTAGGTCCATCCGCCAAGATCACGTTGCGAATCCGCGTCCCCGGCGATCTCCTCCTCCACTACCGCCAACTCGAACGCCTCCACCGCAAGCACTTCCCCGACGAAAGCTTCATCCAGTTCCTCTGCACGACCTTCTGGCAAACATGGGTCCCCCAGTTAGGCACCTCGGACAAATGGGAGCAGATCTACCGCCGCGATCGCTACCGCTGCACCAACCCCGTCTGCCACCAACGCAACGTCACCCTCCACCACGTGCAGTACCGCGCCAACGGCGGCACCGACGACGCCGACAACCTCACCAGCCCCTGCGCCTTTTGCCACCTCGAAGGCGAGCACGGCGGCCGCCTCCAAATCCTCCCCCCAGGCAACGACCCCACCTGGCTCCTCGGCCGCAACCCGATCATCCAAGTCCACCGCCGCGAACGAACGCTCTTCAATTAATGAGCGCCCGCCCGCACCATGGCGGCGAGGAGCTCCAACGAATCTGCGCAACTTCCCTCGGCATTTCATCGATACTAGTTTCTTCGTCTTGGCCTCCTCTTAGAACCCTTTCGAAAGGAGCGACGCAACAGGGCACCACTGGTCTTTCGGATCCACGAGAGTCTCGCAAGGCCGCACGACGGTCTATACGTACTTATTCTCGAGTCCCGCAGGATGGTCGTCATGCTCGTCATGCGGACCAACGCGCGCGAAAAGCACGCGGCTGAGTCGCATCCACCGTGTGACACCACATCCCTATACTCCGGACTTTGCTGTCCCCATCGCGGGTATCCGAGTGAAAGCCAATGTCACGCGGCACTCCTCTCCCTCGGCGGAGAGTGCAAAGGCCTCGCGTCCACCCATGCAGGGCTTGCACCACGCTGCGTTCAGGCAACGGATGCAGATCGCCGCGTCGCGCGTCTTGATGTCTTTTCACTTGGCATGCGCGATGCAACGCAAAGGCAGTTGGACGCCGTTCGTTTTGTCGCCGCGGATCGAAACAATTGGAGGCAACAAAAGCTAGCGCGTAGAGACTGGTTGCTCGTTCGTCTGATGGCGTTCGCAGTGATCCTGGCCGTCTACGGCCTCGGCTGGTTCGAAGCTTCGTTGGAGTGCGCTTCGTCGACCAGCCCTCCCGATGTCGGGGGAACATCCCACGCCATTCGTCCTAGCAGTGCGGGGCGGTCGTCGGATTCCACACACAGCGCAAAGGCAAGCGGGCCGCCAGCTGGTGCGGGCTCGACGCGAAGGGTGACGACGCTCCCTTTGTAGACGGGTCCCTTCAGCCATGCGTCGAGCCGGGTCACCTGCCCTGAGCCCAACGAGGTCAATCGCGCCAAGCAATGTCCGAGAACCACCGGCGGGTGATAGAGCGCCCGGCGGAAGCCGAACGCTTTCGCATAGCTGTCCGAAAGATGGATGCCGTTGTGGTCTCCGGTGAAGCGACCCATCCGAAAAGCTCCAGACTCGGGCATCCGCCAGCTCTCCATCACCTCACCTCGGACGCTCGGAGAAGACGCGAGCGGCGACGGATCCTCTGGCTCTCCGAAGCGGCCCGGGGTGAAGAAAGTCACCAGGCTTTCCCAGGCCAACACATCTTCGACGCGCACCTCGGTGTGAAGATCCATTTCGGCGCCCCGCGCGAGGATGCGCTGCGTCGTAACGCCCACCTCGAAATCGAGCGCAGCATCGTCGGCAATCGATTGATGTTGCACCAGCGTGTTTCGTATTTGTAGGACTCGCCATATCGGCACGGGGAAGCGACGGTGCGTGAGTATGGACATGTGAAGCGGAAAGCCGAACACATGCGGATGAAGAATCGAAACGCCCGCGTCTGCCGGCAAGCCCGCGAGCACGTTGAGCTCGGCCACCTTCTCGGAGTTTATCCGCTGACCGGTCCACCTCGCTCGAAAGCCCGTCGTCGGCCTCGTCTCGGAAAGCCCTCGGGAGGGCCAAAACGCTCCCAGCATGTAAAGCAGCTCCGAAGGCTTTCTCGAGAACTCGAGACAAACCTGCTCGCCCGTGCCGCTTTCATCCGCCCGATCCACCGCTTGCGGACTCGCACCCTCCAACTCGTAATCTTACCCCCGGTGAACCGTGCTCGCACGCAGCATCAGCGCGCGGTCTTCCCACCCACCACGCCGAGGGCCGACTCCGGCAGGACGCAGCGGAACGCGGCTCGCTCCGCCTTGGGCTCGGCCGGAGACTCCGTCGCATGGATGCGGGTGGGCTCGCAGGTGAGCTCGAACGCCTCGGGCTGGAGCGCGGGCAGGATGCGGACCGTGCAGCTGCCACCGACGCACGGAGCGCCGGGCTGAATCGCACTCTCGATCGAACCGGGGGCGAAGGACGCTTGGCACGCTTGAAGCATGCTGTGCTTGCTCCTCTCACGAGTCAGAACGGGCGGAAAGAGGACGAGCCGACAGCCTTCGTCCGGCTGCGAAGGGTTGGTGCAATCTCCGACCTGCGTCCACTCCGGCAGCTCCCCGATTCGCGGATCAGGCTCGTCCGGCTCCTTCATGCTCACGAGTGTCGCGACCGCTGCCGAGTAGCGCGCAAGCTCGCGTTCGGCGCGCGTCGGAAGGCGCCCCCCAAAGCGCATGCCGCAGACCCCGTAGGCCGTCTTGCCGTCGACGAGGGCGACGCCGCGCGGCTCGAGCACGTCCTTCGCTCTCGATCGCGCCGAGAGGATCGAGGTCGCCACCGGGCAATCGCTCGTTCCATGGTTTCCACGGGAGCACGGAAGCGGCGCGGCGCTCATCCAGAACGGCGCGAGCCCCCCGTCGGGACTCTCTCCGAGGAGGCCTTTGGGAACGCTCGGTGGCGTGCAGATCTCCGCAAAACCAAAGCCAAGCTTCTCGCCGGTTCTCCAGGCACAATCGGCCCGCGGCTCCTCTGCGCTAGCCGTCGCGGTACCGACGACCATCAGCAAGAGCCCCCCCAAAATCCAGCGCGCAATCAGCCTCACGCGCCCAAACATATCCCGTTCAACCCCCTCCTCGCCACACGGCCCGAGTAGCGCGAATTACCTCACCGGCACAGACTGCAGATTGCTGGGCGGTAGCTCGATGGTCGGTAGGGGACGGCAGGCGACTCGCGCCGCTTCATCGCGATCGAGGCCGAGCAGCCCGAGCAGCACCGCAGCGCATCGCTCGGGCATCCTCTCACGGTCGCCGTCCACGAGGGTTGCGAACGCCCGATCGCCTGCATCGCGGTCGGCGAGCCTGGCGTGCAGGTCGACCGCGCTGAGCACGGCCCCGCGAACGGCCACGATGGTCATCGGCAGATCGTCTGCGCGGAAGCGTCCAGCCGTGACGCCGCGCTGCAGGTCGCGAAGCATGCGAGGGGCAAGCCCCTGCTCGAGCACGCGCGACCCAAAGCCGACCCGAACCAGGAAGCGCCCCCAGAGCGGCTCCTGCTGAGCGCGCTGCAACGTGTAGCGCACCGACGCCGCGAAGACTTCCGCTGGGTCCTCGACGCGCTCCGCGATGAGATCGAGCGCCGCGCCGAAGCCCTCGAAGACCTCGCTCACGAGCGCGTCGTGAATCGCCTCTTTGGATTCGAAGTAGTTGTAAAAGGTGCCGAAGCCCACGTCCGCGGCCTCGGTGATCTCTTGGATGGCCACACCCTCCATGCCCCGGTCCGCCATCAGTCGAAGCGCTGCACGGAGCAGGCGGTTTCGCGTTTGGCGCCGGCGGCGCGAATCCCGAGGCTCGGCAGGTGCGTCGGCGGCGCGCCCGGATGGGGCCGAGCCGGCAGAGGGGGTGTTTCTCGACATTCTTCCAGCGCTTCTAGCACCAGAAAAGAGAGTTGACAAGATCATCAGTTATGATAAAAGCATCAACTTGCTCGGCCCGGCGGCCGATCGAGAGGTTCCGAAATGACCCAGCTCGACGACAAGACGGAGGTGTTGGTGGTGGGCTTTGGCCCGGTCGGGGCTGCCATCGCCAACCTGCTCGGCCGCTACGGGGTGCGCACGCTCGCGATCGACGCGGCGACCCGCATCTTCCCGCAGCCGCGCGCCATCGCGCTCGACAATGAGGCGTTGCGCATTTTGCAGTCGGCGGGGCTGCCCGAAGGGTCGTTTGAAACCATCGCGATTCCAGAGGTGCGTTACCTCTCGCCGTACGTCGGTCAGTTGGCGCGCCTCCAAACCGCTGGCTGTTTGGACGGACATCCCAAGCTCGTGACGTTCTATCAGCCCGAGCTCGAGGCCGTGCTTCGTGCACGCGTTCGCGGCTATCCCCACGTCACGGTCGCGCTCGGGGTCGAGCTGATCGACCTCGCCGAGCAACCCGACGGGGTCGTCGCGCGGCTTCGCGACGAAGCCGGCACCGAGCGAACGATCCACGCGCAGTATCTCATCGGCGCGGATGGCGCCAAATCCATCGTGCGAAAAAAGCTCGGCGTGGGATTCGAAGGACGAACCTACGTCGAGGACTGGCTGATCGTCGACGCGAAGCTCGCCTCGACGTCGATCGACCACATCGAGTTTATCTGCGATCCGAAGCGCCCCGCGCCGCACATGCCCGCGCCAGGAGGCCGGCAGCGCTGGGAGTTCATGCTGCATGCAGGCGAAAGCAGAGAGGAGATGGAGCGCCCAGAGAAGGTGCGCGAGCTTCTGTTGCCCTGGGGCAGCCCCGACGACATGGAGGTCGAGCGGACCGCGGTCTATCGCTTTCACGCACGCACGGTGGAGCGCTTTCAGAAGGGCCGCGTGTTCCTGGCGGGCGACGCCGCGCACATCACGCCGCCGTTTGCCGGGCAGGGGCTCGTCGCAGGGCTACGTGACGCCGCGAACCTCAGCTGGAAGCTGGCTTGGGTGCTACGAGGGCGCGCAGAGCCCGCCATTTTGCAAAGCTACGATCAGGAGCGGCGACCGCACGCCAAAGCGATGATCGATCTCGCGAGGTTTTTGGGGCGCATCATCATGCCCACGAGCCGCATGCAGGCGCTCGGCACGGGTTTGCTCATGCGCACCCTGCGCTTGATCCCAGCCGCACGCTCGTACTTCGAAGACCTCAAAATCAAGCCGCAGAATCAATTCGACCGCGGTCTTTTCGTCGAGCGCGGGCGCCGACCCTCGCGCGGGCAGGGGACACAGCTGACTCGGGGCGCCCTGTTCCCGCAGGCCTGGGTTCAGCAAGGCGAAAGAG
This sequence comes from uncultured delta proteobacterium, assembly GCA_963699755.1. Lineage (GTDB taxonomy): Bacteria > Myxococcota_A > Polyangia > Polyangiales > Houyiibacteriaceae > SG8-38. Next base: position 877,033 of record CAVOVB010000002.1, on the reverse strand, counting down.
GCTGCTGGAGTGACGATGCGCTGGGCGAGGGCTTGGCGCTGGTCGGCTTCGGCATCGATCCCGAGCCGCAGCTCGGTGATGCAGCGGCCGATTGGCGCGCTGCGGGCGGATCTTGCATTCAGCTCTGCCATCGCGGCCAGCGCTTGCATCGGCGGAGCGCTGCGCACGTGTGGGAAGACATCAGCGGCGCGTTCGTGCCGTCGCTGGCGCCGGTCGGCTGGTCGGCCGTCGTCCGTCCGGACCGCACCGTCATGCACCATGGTCCGATGACCGAAGTACCGCGCCTGGTTCGCGAGGTGTGCGATCTTCTCGGAACCGCGACGGCGCGGTCCCGCTCATCGGACACGAACGGCCCGCGAGCCTCCCTCGCGGATGCTGCCACCACTGGAGGAGCCCGATGATTTCGCTTGCGACACCCCAACCGAGTCGATGCCCCGACCCGACGTCGAAGGCGGTCGAGCTTGCGTACCTGATGTTCGAGTGCCCGAGCCTCGAAGAAGCAGAGCGCTTTCTCACCGACTTTGGGCTGCACGTCGCGCATCGAGCCGACGACGGGCTTTGGTTTCGCAACACGGGCCCTTCGCCCTTCTGTTGCGCGGTGAAACGAGCCCCCAAGGCTCGCTTCGTGGGCTTCGCCCTCGCGGTTGCGACACGCCAAGAGCTCGACGCGCTCAGCCGGCTTCGGGAGGCGAGCTCGATCGAGCCGATGGACCTGCCTGGCGGCGGCGAACGGGTTCGACTGAACGATCCGGCTGGCTTCCTGGTCGAGGCTGTGCACGGGCGGTCCGAGGTCGAGCCGCTCGCCCATCGCGCGCCGCTTCGTCTCAACAGCCCTGCCATGCAGTCGCGCATCAACGACGGACAGCGCTCCGCCATGGCTCCGCCCGAGTTGACGAAGCTCGGACACGTGGTTCTCGAAGTGCCACGATTTCAAGACAGCTCCGCCTGGTACACGCGACACTTTGGCCTCATTCCGAGCGACGTGCAGGTGCTTCCGGACGGGTCGCCGGCGGTCGTGTTCTTGCGCATGGATCTCGGCGCCACGCCCAGCGACCACCACACCGTCGCCATCGTGCAGGGTTTCGCGCCTCAGTTCGCCCACTGTGCCTACGAGGTCGTCGACGCCGATGCGGTCGCGACGGGCCAACGATGGATGCAGGAGCGGGGCTGGCGCCACGCATGGGGCGTCGGCCGACACATCCTCGGAAGCCAGGTGTTCGACTACTGGAACGACCCCTGGGGCGCCAAGCACGAAATGTACAGCGATGGCGACGTCTTCACGTCGGATCACCCCATGGGCGTCCATGAGGTGAGCCGCAGAGCGATGTCACAGTGGGGGCCCGTGATGCCGAAAAGCTTCATCCGCCCCGAGCTCTCGCTCGCAAACCTGAAGGCCCTCGCGCGGGTCTTTGGGCGCAACCCCGACGTGACGCCACGCACGCTTTACCGCCTATTCAAGGCAATGGGATGAGAACATGGCCGTACACGTAGTCCGCTACACCCACCAGAGCCGCATTCAATGGGGCGTCGTTCGCGCTCAAACGATCACCCCGATTCCCGGCGACTTCGCCAGCACCGGCGAGCTCGTTCAGCACGCCTCGAGCCGTGACCTCGCCGACCTTCGCGGAAACGAGCTACGCCGAGACGATGTGCAGGTCTTGTCGCCCGTGACGCGCAATCAGCAGCTCATCTGTCTCGGAGCGAACTACCGCTCCCACATGATGGAATCGGGTGTCGATCCCGACGCGAAATCCTTCAACATGCTGTTTCGAAAAGCCTCGAGCTGCATCGTGTCGCCCGATAGCGACGTCGTCCGCCCCAGTCACGTCGCTCTGCTCGACTACGAGATCGAGCTCGGGCTCGTCATCCGGCGCGACATCACGGCACCCCGGGTCGTGACCGACGAGAATCTGCACGAGCTCGTCGCAGGCGTGACTATCGTCAACGACTACTCGGCGCGTGATGTCCAGCTTCCGCAGATGCAGTTCTACAAGGGCAAGAGCTACCGCACGTTCGGCCCGGTCGGCCCTCATCTTTGTTTGCTCGAGCCAGGTGACATACACTATCTCCGCGATCTTCGGCTCACTCTCCGCGTCAATGGCGAGGTCCGGCAGGAGGCGTCGACCAGCGAGCTCGTTCATTCGCCAGCCGATACGCTGACCGAGCTCTCCGGCCTCCAGGATCTGCACCCTGGCGACCTGATTGCGACGGGGACCCCCTCGGGCTGCGCCCTCCGTGTTCCGTCTCCGAGGATGCAAAGGCTCGCCGCGCTCCTGCCCGAAGCGACGCGCTGGCGTCTGTTTCTCGGGTCGCAGGCCAAGCGCTCCGAATACCTGAAGCCGGGTGATGTCGTCGAGTCCCACATCGGCAGCGGGGACGGGCTCATCGACCTCGGTGTGCAACACAATCGCGTGCAGGGCTGACAGCGGCATCGATGCGCGCACCGCCCGAGCCAATCGCTCAAGGCCGATACTGAAAGATCAAGCCCGTGGAGCCGCCGTCGCCGAGCTGTTGCCCCACCACCCAGACGTCGGGCGCGCGGGTCCGGGCCGCGATTCCATGGTAGCTACCCGACATGCATCGTCCCCGGCTGCTCCTCGCCTTCGCCTCCGCCATTGCCCTCATCGGCTGCAGCAAAACCACCACCGAGCGTCTGCAGCTCCCAGCGCTCGAAACGGTTCCCGAAGTCGCGCTCGAGCGCTACCTCGGCACCTGGTACGAGATTGCGAGCTACCCGCAGCGCTATCAAGAGGGGTGCACCGGGACCACGGCCACCTACACCCTTCGGAGCGATGGCGAAATCGACGTCCTCAACAAGTGCCGCAAAGACAGCCTCGATGGCCCGGAGGATGTGGCCGAGGGAAGGGCGCGCGTCGTCGACCGGGACACCAACGCCAAGCTCGAAGTGTCGTTCTTCGGCCCGTTCTGGGGCGACTACTGGATCATCGACCTGGGTCCCGAGTACCAATACGCCGTCGTCGGCCACCCGAGCCGCGACTATCTCTGGATCCTCAGCCGCACCCCAACGCTCGACGAGGCCACCTACGACGGCATCCTGCGTCGACTCGAAGAGAAAGGGTATCCCCTCGAGCCCCTTCGGAAGACCCAGCAACCCACGGGCTCGTGAAAGAGCGCGGGCCCTCTGGCAGCGACTGCGGCGTCATGGCCGATCCGTCCTCCACAAGGGCCCATTGACCCCAGCCCCCTCACCGCTAGATCCCCATCATGCCCCAACCTCTCATGTGTCCCCCCGAAGTCCTGAGCCAAGATCTCCACGGCCGCCGCGTCATCGTCACCGGCGCCAACTCCGGCATCGGTTTCGTCACCGCCAAACAGCTCGCCAAGCAGGGCGCGTCCGTGACGCTCGCATGCCGAAACGAGGCAGAGGGTGCCGCGCGCGCCGACGAGATTCGCGCCGAAGTCCCGAACGCCGATCTCGAAGTGCGCAGGCTCGATCTCGGCGACCTGAGCTCCGTCCGCGCCTTCGTCGACGGCTACCTCGGCGCTCACGATTCCCTCCACCTCTTGATCAACAACGCCGGTGTGATGAACACGCCGCAAGGCAAAACGTCCGATGGATTCGAAACCCAGATCGGCGTCAACCATCTCGGCCATTTTCTCCTGACAGAGCTCCTCCTCGACACCTTGAAAAAGAGCGCACCCGCCCGCGTGGTCGTGGTCTCGAGCTGCTACCACGACATGGCCATGGGCCGCGAAGGCGTCATCGTTCTCGACGATCTCCATTTCGAAAATCGCAAGTACGAAGGCTGGGCCTCCTACGCGCAGTCCAAGTTGGCGAACGTGCTGCACGCCAAGCAACTCGCGAAGCGTCTCGAGGGCACGGGCGTCACCGCGGTCAGTGTTCATCCGGGCTGGGTCAGGACGGAGCTCATGCGTCACACGATGCCGGCCTGGATGCAACGCGTGACGCGACCGTTCATGCGCATGATGGGCATGGTCGAGCCATGGGAGGGGACCCAAACCACCCTCTACGCCGCGCTCGCTCCCGACGTCGCAGATCACCCAGGCGCCTACTACAGCCAGACCGGCACCTACCGCGACAAATCCAAGAACGCAGGCGGCTGGCCGCTCGAATCCCCAAGCCCCCACGCCCACGACGAGCAGATGGCCCAACGCCTCTACGAACGCAGTCGCCAACTCGTAGGCCTCGAAGCTGCGTCAGCACACCAAGCCCCACAGGCCACGCAGCTTCGCGAAGGCTGATGCGGCGCTAGAAGAAACCCCAGCTCCGCCGCACCCCGAGCACTACACGCGGCTGACGCGGTTTTCGCCGGGGCGGACACGGAACCGTTTGGCAGCAAGTCGCACGAATAATCCGCAAGCCAAACGGTTTGGAAGTAAACCCGACCGACCCCAGCGCGAACCCTAGAAACACGGCAAAACCCCCGCCTCGTCGTCGCCACGCGGACAGACCTTTGCCGCGGGACCCGCGGCCGTGGCGCCGAATCGCAGGATGGCCAACGCTCTGCGCCCGCCCTCCATCATAAGCCTTGACGCTTCCGCCCCGAGACAAAGGTTCCATCGCCTTTCAGGAAAGGAGCCGTCATGAACGCCGTCGCCGTTGTAGTGCCAAACATCCCTCGCGAGGATTGGAAGGCGCATCCCCGGTTTCGCACGCAAGCGCTCCTGCTCGGGTCCCATGCGAATTTTCGCAGGGTGAGCCGCTTCCTGGTCGACCGAGCCGCCGGCGAGGAGTTTGCGGGCTTGCATTCTCTGTTCGATCGCTGGATTGCGGCGATGCGGAGCCACGAAGCGTACGAGGAGCGGAAGCTCTACCCCTACCTCGAGTATCGATGGGGAATCTCATTGGACGAGGCGCGCACCGGGCACAGCGAGCTCCATGCCCGCGCCGATGAGGTCGCCGAGGCCTTTCGCTCCTTGGCGCGCCCCGCCGATCCGGCCGATCCCACACGACGCTTCACCGACAAGCCGGTCCTCCGCGCTCTGCAAGCCCACGATCGCACACTCGATGCCCATCTCGACGTCGAGGAGGAAGCCGTCATTCCGCTGCTCCTCGCGCTCGACCCCGAAGAGTTCGATCGCTACTACCGCAGCCCCCTCTCGATGCTCATCCCCGCCGATCGTCGCTAGCCGGAAGAACGGAGCGAACACCACAGGCTGCGTGGCCTGTTGGAATTCGAACGAAAGCCCGGCCTACGGTCTGGCCGGGTCACGATGCGGTGGACGCGTCACACGATGCCGGCGTGGATGCACTACGTGACGCGAGCTAGAAGCGCTCGGGGGCGAGCTCCCAAACCGTTGGCGAACGCCAGAGGGCCGAAAGCGTGAGCTCCCGCATGTGACCGAACTCGCGCGGAAGCTTGTCATAGAGTCGATCGAACAAGGACTCTTGATCGTAGAGCTCCTTCTTCCACTCTTCGCGGTCCACGCTCATGACCTCTTTGAACTTCTGCTTGGGGAAGTCGAGGCCCCGCCAATCGAGCTGTTCGTATTGCGGCATCCAGCCGAGTGGGCTCTCGGTGGAACCTGCTCGGCCGCGTACGCGGTCGACGATCCAACGAAGCACTCGCATGTTCTCGCCGAAGCCCGGCCACACGAATTTGCCGTTTTCGTCCTTACGGAACCAGTTGATCAAGAAGATCCGAGGAGGCTTCGGCGTGTTTCGCCCGATTTCGAGCCAGTGATTGAAGTAGTCCGCCATGTGGTAGCCGCAGAACGGCAGCATGGCGAAGGGGTCCCGCCGCACCTTGCCGACCTCGCCACCGGCTGCCGCGGTTTGCTCGGATCCGATCGTCGCCGCCATGAAGACGCCGTAGGCCCAGTTGAACGACTGAACGACGAGCGGCATCGTCGTCGCGCGGCGCCCACCGAAGAGGAAAGCGTGAATCGGGACGCCCTCCGGGTTCTCCCAATCCGGATCGATGACCGGACACTGTGATGCCGGCGCGGTGAAGCGCGCATTCGGGTGCGCTGCGGGCCGCCCGCAGCCCGGTGTCCACTTCTGGCCGCGCCAGTCGGTGAGCTCGGGGGGCGGGTCATCGGTCAGCCCTTCCCACCAGACGTCGCCGTCCGGCGTGAGTGCGCAGTTCGTGAAGATGCTGTTCGCACGACAGGACTCGATCGCGTTCTTGTTCGATTTGGCCGACGTGCCCGGCGCGACGCCGAAGAACCCCGCCTCGGGATTGATCGCCCGGAGCTGCCCTTTCGCGTCCGGCTTGATCCAGGCGATGTCGTCCCCGATCGTCGTGATCTTCCATCCTTCGTCGGCGAACACCTTGGGCGGCTCGAGCATCGCGAGATTGGTCTTTCCACATGCGCTCGGGAGCGCACCAGCGATGTATGTCTTTTCTCCTTCGGGGCTCTCCACGCCGAGGATCAGCATGTGCTCGGCCAGCCATCCCTCGTCGCGCGCCATCACCGAGGCGATCCGGAGCGCGAAGCACTTCTTGCCGAGCAGGGCGTTGCCGCCGTAGCCGCTTCCAAACGACCAGATCGCCCGTTCCTCGGGATAGTGGACGATGTACTTGTTCTCGTTGTTGCAGGGCCAGGGGACGTCCTTCTGACCCTCAGCAAGCGGGGAGCCGACGGAGTGCACGCATCGAACGAAGCCATCCCCCTCGAGGTACTGGTACACGGCTTTGCCCATGCGCGTCATGAGCCGCATGTTCACCGCGACGTAGGCCGAGTCGGAGATCTCGATGCCCAGCTGTGAAATCTCCGAGCCGAGCGGCCCCATGCAAAACGGAATCACGTACAGCGTCCGGCCGGCCATGCATCCTTTGAAGAGACCGGCGAGCGTCGCCTTCATCTCATGGGGGTCCGTCCAATTGTTCGTCGGGCCGGCGTCCTCCTTGCGCAGGCTGCAAATGAACGTCCGGTCCTCGACGCGAGCTACGTCCGCCGGGTCCGAAAACGCCGCGTAGGAGTTGGGCCGCCTTTCCTCGCTCAACTTGATGAAGGTTCCCGCTTCGACGAGGCGGTTGCAGAGCGTCGTATACTCCTCTTCCGAGCCGTCGCAGAAATGGATGGCCGCCGGCTTGCAAAGCGCAACCACCTCTCGGATGAACTCTTTTGCTTCGTCGCTCTTGAGCTCGGTGGGGAAGACGATTGCGGTCGGCTGTACGGTCATGCGTGCCTCTTTCGGGGTTGAGGTTCTCTCCGTCGAGATCTGATCCATCCCCGCAGGTTCTTCAACACGGAAATCGCCGCTTTCGACTCCCTGTCAGAACCACGGCGAAAACAACAGTCCATGCGCCCCGCCCGAATGCGCCTTTCCTCCATGCTTCACCCGCCCGTAGTAAGCTCCCGGCGTGAGCACCAGCGCCAGCACCAGCCCCTTCTTCACGACCCCCGAAGCCAAAGCGTTCTATCAGAGTCGCGTCGCGTCCTTTGGCTTGAGCATCGCCGCCGCAGGAGCGATTGGCTTGGTCTTTCGGATCTTCATCGGACTGGCGTCGGGGACGCTTCTCGAGAAGTTGGGCGAGCCGGGTTTCTGGCTTCACGCGTCGGCCATCGTTCCGTGCTTGGCGATGTGGCTCGTCTGCCGCGGCGGCCCGCGGCCGCTCTCGACTGTGATCGCCGCCGAGACGATGGGCCTGCTATTCGCCTCGGTGGGCTACATCGGCATGGGGATGACGATTCCACCGGAGGTTGGTGCCGATGTCATCACCGCATTTGCGCTCTCGTTTGCCCTCTTCTCGCGCGCGGTCTTCGTGCCGAGCACGGCGCGACACACCGCCATGTTGGGTCTCCTCATCGGCGTCCCGCTCGTTGGCATGATGGCGCTGCACTACCGCGACGTCGACCCTGAGATGTGGCGCATGGTCGACTACGACACCCGTGGCTTCGAACGGAGCACCATCATCATCTCGACCGCCCTGATGACGACCATGTGGTGGACGCTGAGCGTCGGTCTGTCGAGCATCGCGTCTTACGTCATTCATCGCCTGCGGAGCGAAGTGAGCAGCATCCGAAGCCTCGGTCAGTACCAGCTCGAGCGCAAGCTCGGAGAAGGCGCGATGGGCGTCGTCTATCAGGCGACGCACGGCATGCTCAAGCGCCCCACGGCGGTGAAGCTCTTGCGACCCGAGCTCGGCGGCCGCGAGGTGCACGACCGCTTTCGGCGCGAAGTGCAGCTGACGGCGACACTCAAGCATCCGCACACCATCACGATCTACGACTACGGGCGCACGCCGGAGGGCTTGTTCTACTACGCGATGGAGCTGCTCGACGGCGCAAGCCTTCAAGACATCGTCGAAGCCACCGGGCCTCAACCCGTGTCGCGCGTCGTCCATATCCTCCGCGACGTCGCCCTCGCGCTCGACGAAGCGCACTCGGTCGGGTTCATTCACCGCGACGTCAAGCCGAGCAACATCATGCTCACGCGGCAGGGCGGGTCCTACGATTTCGTCAAGGTCGTCGACTTCGGGCTCGTGAAGCGCATCTCGGACGTGGACGACTCCGAGTCGAGCGACGCCCGTTCCATCCAAGGGACGCCGTACTACCTGAGCCCCGAGGGAGTCAACGCACCGAACGAGGTCGATGCGCGAAGCGACCTCTATTCACTCGGCGCAGTGGGCTATTACTTACTCGCCGGTCGGCCCGTCTTCGACGGCGGCACCGTGTTCGAAATCTGCATGCAGCAGGTGGAGGCCGCCCCGCCTCCCATCCGTGGAGCGCGCGGCGAGCCCGTCCCAAAGCAGCTCGAGCAGCTCATCCTCTCCTGCTTGGCCAAGAACAAAGACGACCGACCCAGGTCGGCAGAGGCGCTCGCCGACGCCCTCGACCAGCTCGACCTCCCCGCTTGGACGCGAGCCGATGCCGAACACTGGTGGCAGCGCTACGGCTCCTTGGTCGAAGAACAGCGCGACTCGATCGTGCCCCGAATCACCGGTCACACGATGAACCCGGTCACCGACGAGCCCTGGTTCGAAGGCGCCGACAGCGCGCCACGCAAGGCCTAGCCAAAACCACGGCCCGCCCAAAAAAGCGACCCGAACGGTCCCAAACACGCGAAACCCAACAGGGCGCGCGGCGCATGATCCTACACAAGTCGAAAGGCGGTCTGATTTCGATCGGTTAGGGAGCGGTGTTGCTGGGTCGGCGCCGCTGTGATCTACCTGGTCTATGGGGGAAGACAAACGACTGGTCCAAAGCGAATACGCGGGGGCGGCTCTTGGAGACCAGAGGCTGAATACGAGGCTAGAGAAGATCGCTGAAGCGCTCGAGGCGAAGCCGGATGTGGGGTTTCCCAACGCCATGACCGAAGCGGAGCTGGAGGCCTTCTACCGGTTTGTCAGCAATGACCGCGTCGATGCCGATCGCATCTTGGCGCCGCACATCCAAGCGACGGTAGGCCGGTGTGCCAATCGAGATGCGGTGCTTTGTGTACAGGACACGACCTTGTTTCAATTCGGCACGCCGCGAGAGGGGCTGGGCGAATACGCAGGCCGAACGCTGTTCGGGCATATCGCGATGGCAGCAGGGCTCGATGGTGTCGCGCTTGGCGTCGTCGGCCTGAGCCCGTGGGCGCGGGGCAACAACACGATGCGGCAGCGACGGCTTCGCGGTGAGAAGATTCCACACGGCGCAGAGGGCTGGCCCAACGAACAAGACCGATGGATGTCGACGGTCGAACAGACGGAGACCGTCTTCGAAGACGCTTCTTCGCTGATTCATGTGATGGATAGCGAAGCCGACGACTATGCGCTTTTGCGCAAACTCGTGAGCGGACGGTACCGCTTCATTATCCGCGCCGGTGGCAATCGTCGACTGCACGCCGAGGCCGACGAGCCCAACAAACTCAAGCAATTCGTGTCGTCGAGCTCCATCGTGTGCACGCGCGACGTGCATCTGTCCAAACGAACCAAGACCCGATTTCGCGCCAACACCAAACAACGGCTTCCTCGCCAATCGCGGCAAGCAACACTGACGATCGGAGCTGGTGCCGTCGAGATTCGAGCACCGCACTACCATCGAAAGAAAGAGGCGTACGCCGTGCCACTCAATATCGTCTGGGTGCGGGAGGTCGACGCTCCGGATGAAGTGGAGCCGGTGGAGTGGACGCTGATGACGACCGAGCCAATCGACACGCAGGAACAAATCCTGGCGGTGGTCGATGGCTATCGGCATCGATGGAAGATCGAGGAGCTCTTCAAGGCGCTCAAGACGGGGTGTGCGTACGAGAAGCGGGAACTAGGGAGCTATCGGACCCTGGTCAACGCACTGGCGCTCTTCTTACCGATCGCGTGGAACCTGCTGCGGCTCAGAACGATGGCGCAGGAAGGAGCAAAGCAACCGGCCGAGACCGTGCTGTCCTCGGTCGAACTCGATGTCTTGCGCCACGTCGCCGAGAAACCACTTCCCAAACACCCCACGCTTCGCCAGGCCCTGCTCGCCATTGCACGGCTCGGAGGACACCTGAAACGAAACGGCGAACCGGGCTGGCTCGTGCTCGGTCGTGGCTACCTCAAGCTTCTCGACCTCGCCCAAGGCTTTCTCATCGCCAAAAGATGTGACCAATCATGAGCCGCGCGGCCTCATCCATCCCGATACCCGCCGACCGCCGCCTGCGCGTCGGTGACTGCCCCGTGATCTGCCGCATCGAGTCCCCCGATCTGGTGCTGGTCGTGAAGTTGGGGCATCGCAAAGAGCTGTGCGAGCAAAAGCGCATGCGTTGCGCGGCCATTCGTGACTTCGATCGCTGCGGCGTCGCGATCCGCTCGCGAGCGCCATGGAGGATGCATGCCTGAACGCACCAATAATCGCCAATGGGTATTGCGGGCTCGGCCCGAAGGGATGGTCGATTCGCCTTCGTTTGAGCTCCTCGAAGTACCGGTGCCACGCCTGAAGGAAGCACCGAAGGCTAGTTGAGCGCAGGTTGCGGAGGTAGTGATCATCCTCGAACGAATCAAAGAAATGCCCCACTAGAGTGGCGTTGGCCCTCCTGTAATCACTGCTGTGGAGAACTAGCGCGTTCGCGGATGGCGCCCGCGGAGGTCGTGTGCCGATCGAGCAGTCGCACCTCGGCGCCGGCCCGTCGACGCGTCGACGCGTCGGGATGCGCTGCCGCGGTCTTCACCAGCACCTCCCTCGCACGCGGCGTGGCTACCCGCCCGAGGCCACGGATCGCCGCCATCCGCACACGCGACTCGTCGGACGCGAGTAGTTTCGCCAGTGGGGCTATCGCTGCATCGTTGCCAGCGGTTCCTAGCGCCACCGCTGCCGCGGCCACGAGCTGATCGTCGTCGTTCGCCAGCAGCGCAAGAAGCTCCGCGGTCACCGGCTCGCTCGGGTGCGCCGCGCTGGCGCGCACGGCGGCGAGACGGTCTTTGCCCGTCGTCGTGCGCAAGAGCTTGGCCCAACGTGCTGGGCCGTCGACAAGGCCCCGGCGTTCGAGCTCGACGAGCAGGCCGATGCGTATGCCGATGGAAGTCGCAGGGCTCCCAAGCAAAGGTTCCAGGACCGGGAGATCCTGGGCGCTGAGAAGCGAGGCATCGCCGGCCATCACCAGATCTCGGAGAGCCGAGGAGGAGAGCATCGGATGGGGTGAGGCGAGGAGCTCCAGCGTGATTCGATGCATGGCCTCCGGCCGGGCTTCGGGCGCGAGCGCCTCGACTTGTGTGTAGGCTCGAACCGCCGCAACCACGTCCGCTCGGACGCGCGCATTGACCGCAAACCGGGCGCCGGCCTCCTGTTCGGAGACCCAGTGGATGCGGCTCGCCACGGCGCGCCCCCCGAGCTCTGGGCTGCGCTCGATGCGCTTGAGAAAGACCATTACCTCCTCTCCTTTCTCGTACTCGGGGGAGCCGTGGCCGTGCTGCACAAACGCCACGCGTTCTTCGGCGTAGCTGCCCTTGAGCGCCTGCAGGACCTTGGCGACCACGCCCGCATCGCGCGCCGAAGAGCCTGCGAGCGGAAGGTCGCTAGAGGGATCGATGATGCGTACGCGTAGCACGAGGTCCGCATCCTGCGTCAGCAGAGACAGGGTAGGGGTGCCGTAGACGACATGGGCGCGTGTCGGCCCGGCTACGAAGGCAACGAGGGCCGCGACGGCGAGCCGCATCGCAGCCGTTTGGTGGTCGTAGCCCGAAGCTGCACTCATCCGATCGCTGGCCTCAGAGGCCGCCGATTGCCTCGTGGATCGCGTCGGTTACCTTTGGACTCACGTCTGCTCCCACATTGTTCTGGAACACGGTGCTGCAGTCGATGTTCGGGAAGAGCGGACAGAGCTGCGGAACGCCACCCAGAACGAAGGGCGCACAGATGTGACAGCTCGGGTCGAACTTCTCGAACGGAACTTGGTAACCGATCTGGTCGTTTGCAAGGCCAGCGATGAAGCTATGCTCAGCTCCGGTCGCGTTCACCAGGGCGCTCCGATAGGTCCCGCCGATCTGCGGGTCGAGCTCGGTCGGCACCACCGCAATGGCACCCTTGCCGATGCGCACCGCGCTTACCTCAGTCTGAAGATCCTCGCCGAGCGATTGTGGGATCACGTCGAAGGGCGGAGGGAAGGGAAAGCCTACCGAGTCATCGGGCACGCCGTTCGTGAAGAGGTCCCGCCGCACGTCGAGGACGCCGATTGCGGTGAAGAAGCGGAAGTACGGGTTGTCGAGCCGGATCGCTAGAGGGTCGACTGTGGCGTAGGAAATTTCGGGTGCCGGTGCGCCATTCTTGGGACTTGGGCGTTTGTTCCCTCCGAAACGCACAGCGTCGATCGCCTCGATTGCGCGCTCGGCGAGCTGGGTGCCGTGGACTTCGGCGAAGCGGAAGGTGCGCTGCGGCGCGGGCATACCGGTCTCCGGGTCCTCGACGTCGATATCGAGGGGCCCCTGGAGCACGCCCAGGTCGCCAGCCATCCAAATTGCGACTCCACCGTACTCGGCTTCAATGCGCTCCCGAACGTAGTGCGGGAAGTCCGAGGTGATGAGCGTGTTGTTCGAGCCAAGGCTCTCCGGGTGACTCCCGAAGTTCACGAGGGTGGCGAGCACTTCGAGCGAGCTGCCGTTGCGCGCAGTGAGCTGCATCGTGGCGATCGTCGGGTCGACGATGCGACCTTCGGTGGCTGGGGCGAGTGCCTCGTCGCCTTCGAGCACCTTGCCGTCCGCCACGCCGAAGCCATCGTCCTCCGGATCAACGCCCAGCGAGAGGCCTGCGCTGTTGGTGGTGGCGTAGTAGATGCGCGCCTTCTCGCGGCTCGCCGAGGCTTCGTCGATGCAGTCCGCCACGGCGGTGTTCACGAAATCGAGGTAGGCGTAGTCGATTCCCGTGGTGGTCTCGTCGGGGCCCCACAAGCCGAGCGTATCGGGCCCTTCGTGTTGGTGCGTGCTCGACACGAGGACGAAGTCGATCTCCGATGAAGGCGAGACGAGCGCACGGATCGTGTCGACCTCGTTCTTGAAGTACCCAACCAAGTCGATGCTGACGATCGCAACGCGCGAATCCCCCCGGTCGAGCACCACGCCGCGCGCCCATAGGCGATCATTGTAGTCAGTCGCCTCGCGGCCATTCCCAAAGCCGGCCATGTAGATCGGGTCGGTGTGATTGACGACGGCAGGCACACCGAACGCGGCCTCGTAGGCCGTCGCCAGACTTGGCGAGATGGGTGTGATGTCGCGCACACAGGTCCCGACACTCAGCGAGCCATCCGCCAATGCGGGGCTCGCCAGCAGGAACAGTCCGAACAACGCGGCGGAGGGAAGCAGCAGCGGAGCGCGGTCATTGAGTTGCGAAACGTGCAAATACATCGGAGAACCCTCCACGTGAGCATGGGGACCGCCAACGATGAAGGCTTACGCGAACGGTCAGCAGATCAGTGAAGCGCCAGAATACGTCGGGAAGGGAAACACGGTCAACCACAGAGCTCGAGACCGCCGCGCCTCGGCGTTAGTCTAATCCTCCGATCCAGCTCGCGAGGATGCCGGAGCATTGCGAGGCATGTTCCATGCTAGTCTCCTTCGGCAGTGCCGAAGTTTGCGGAAATGGTCTTCATCGTCGGCGCAGTCCTCACCGTCGCATGCTCGGGCTCGACTGGTGGACATGATGACGGCGGCACCGGTGGAAGCGGCGGCGTTGGGGCTTTCGACCCGCTCGATGGGGCCCTCGCGATTCACGGCGCCGTCCGCCCGGACGCAAGCTGCGAATCTCCCACCGTTTTGGATCCCGAGCTGACTGCTCCTGAGCTGACGGCCCAACTCCAAGCCATCGGCTCTATCGCTGACGGCAGCAAGGTACGCTCGCCATCGTTCTTTTTGCCAATCCGCCTGTGCGAACGTTGCCTCGCCGCCGACTGCCCCGCACCACAGGTCCTGGAAGGAAGCTGCATTCCGGGCCAAGACGGCCACCCCTGGTGCTCGCTCTAGGCGCCCATGTCCAAGCCCGTACTGGCTCTATTGATAGTCGGATTTTGGTACAGCATCTACGCGTCGATCCGCGCATACCGTGAGTCGGGCAAGGCGTGGATGTTGTTCCTCCCGCAATGGATCGACAAGAACAGCGGCGTCTCCGCTCCCACGCGCCGACACGGGATGGCCGCGTTCGCGATCCTTTTGGTCGGGCTGGTCCTGTTCATGCAGGTCGCGACATGAAGCTCGAAGACCTCCCCACGCTCCTGACCCCCGAAACGCTGCCTTATCTCAGCGGGGTCGAGCAGCTGCCCGACGGCGTTCTTCACGTCGCCGTCCTCACACGCATGCCAGGCGTTTCACCAAAGATGATCGGCTGATGGTTCGGGAAATACATGCAGACCACCGAGCACTACAGACGCTGGCACCCGCGGGACCACGTCTGGATGGCCTGGGAAGACAAGCGCCCAGGCACTCAGATCGGAGCGAAGCACCTGGTGCAATCGGAAACCGTCCTTGGGTTCGCCGGATCCTCGCTCGGATGTCCTTCGGTCGCGCGCTTGCCGTCCATTGCCACGAAGAGATGAGCACGCTCGCGGGTTTCCTGCCCGACTTGGTTGCGTCTGAATCGTGAGCCGGACGGCCTCAGCATACTTGACACCCGGTCGCGCCCGAACACCACGCGCGTGTACCCGAGCTCGAGCAGCAGTCCCTCGATGATCGCGCGCGCGTTCTTTTGCGCTCGGTCGAGGATCCCCGCCTCGATGGCAGCGTTTCGGAGGACCTGTTCTGCGACCTGCCTTGCGTCGGACTCTAGCTTGGGGTCGCCCTTGGTGAAGAGGCCGGTGTCTCGGTCGATGACCTGCGTTTGCGCGTTGTCGATGGCCACGTAGGTAATCTCTGCGGGGGGCATCTGAACGAAAACGGTGCCGGACTCGCTGTCGACCTCGAAGCTCTCTGTATAGAACTGCTCGAAGTCGATGCCGGCGCCGATCTTCGCGACGACGAACATGAAGACCCGGTCGCCTCGCGCCCAGTTGAGCCAGCCGAAGTCGTTGCCTTTGTCGATGGTCGTGGACTCGACGACCTCGACCGTGGTCAGGGCCGCGAGGTCGCGCACCTTCTCGACGACCGACTGGCCTACCTTCGAGTAGTGCCCGCCCTGTCCGAACATCCTCAGGCCCGACGGGGCGTTCGAAACCAGCAATGCCGCGGCGATCAGAAATCCCGCACCGACCAGGAGTCCCATTCGACTCAATGTCGAGCTATTCGCCATGCCAGGTCCCCCAAGCTCCCATTCAGAAGTCTAGCGGGCGAGCCACATGCACTCCAACATGCAAGCTCCATTGTGGACCCCCGTGGCGAGCTTCGCCCTCTCTTCGCCCATTCGGGTCCCGAATCGCGTCGTTCTCGCTCCCAGGCTCAGTTCCTGGAACACGGCACGGGCGTTTGTTCTTACAATCAGCCCTGGACGCTGACCGCTCCGGTCAGGGTCTCACCGAATCGACCACACCATGACCAAGAAGCTTTCGGGTGACGCGCTGCAGTTGCGATCGATCATCAAACGGGACGGCACGCTCGAGTTGTCGCTCGTGACGGTGCCTATCCCAGAACCCAAAGACGATGAGGTGCTGGTCCATGTCGAAGCATCGCCGATCAACCCGTCCGATCTTGGCCTGCTCTTCGGTGCCGCGGACCCTACGACCCTGCGCGCCTCGGGCAGCGCGGATCGTCCGGTCGTCACCGCAAGCGTTCCCGACAAGCTCATGCCTGCAATGGCAGCCCGGGTCGATAAGTCGATGGCGGTGGGTAACGAAGGCGCCGGCATCGTGGTCGCGGCCGGTGCCGACAAGTCCGCGCAGGCGTTGATCGGCAAGACCGTCGGGATCATCGGCGGAGCCATGTACTCGCAGTACCGCTGCGTTTCCGCAAACCAGGCACTTCCTTTGCCCGACGGCACCACGCCAGCACAGGGCGCGTTCTGGTTCGTCAATCCTCTGACGTCGCTCGGCATGGTCGAAACCATGCGCCTCGAGGGCCACAGCGCTCTCGTACACACCGCAGCGGCCTCCAATCTCGGCCAGATGCTGCAGAAGGTCTGCCTCGCGGATGAGGTGCCGCTGGTCAACATCGTGCGCAAAGCCGAACAGGTCGCGCTGCTCCGGGGCATGGGTGCCAGCCATGTTTGCAACTCCAGCGAACCGACGTTCATGAAAGATCTGACCGACGCGCTCATCGCCACGGGCGCGACACTGGCCTTCGACGCCATCGGCGGCGGCACGCTGGCGGGGCAGATCCTCACCTGCATGGAAGCGGCCGCGAGTGCAAGAGGGGCCCCGTACAGCCCGTACGGCACGACCACATACAAGCAGGTCTACATTTATGGCGGCCTCGATCGCAGCCCCATCGTCCTCACCCGAAGCTTTGGCATGGCCTGGGGCGTGGGCGGCTGGTTGCTGTTTCCGTTTCTCCAGAAGATCGGCCCCGAAGCTTCTCGGAAATTGAAGGAACGCGTTGCTGCCGAAATCAAGACAACCTTCGCGAGCAGCTACACGCAGGAAGTTTCCCTCGCGGAAGCCCTGACCCTCGACGCCATCTCGGTCTACGGAAAGCAGGCGACAGGCGAGAAATACCTGATCAACCCGAACAAGGGGCTCACCTAGTCCGGAGGCCCCCACCGGCGAAGCGCTCACTGTCCCCCGCCCTGTTCCAGCAGCTCGTGCCTTGGACACTCCTGACCGCACGGAGCGGACACCTGAGGACATCGCAGCTCAGCATCGAAACAGGGACAGACTGGCCTACCGCGAGATCGCCGGACGGTACGGTCGGACGGTTGCGAAAAGCGCGGAGAGCAACGGAAGCATGGGGGCAGGTTTGGGTTGACCCCGAGCGTGGAAACATCGACGATTCTCCGGTCGATCGAATTCTGAGGAGACACACCAGATGACGGAGAACACGACACTCGTGACGGTGACTGGGGCCTCGGGGTTCATCGCGCTGCACTGCATACGCGAGCTGCTGCGCGAAGGCTACCGTGTCCGTGGGACACTGCGCAGCCTCGACAAGGCACCTGCGATCCGGGCGGCGCTCGCGCTCGACGATGAGGCCGCAGCGCGTTTATCCTTCGTCGCCACCAACCTCCTCGAGGACGACGGATGGTCGGCAGCGGTCGAAGGTGCTCAGTACGTGCTTCACACGGCCTCGCCTCTGCCGGCGGCACCCTCTGAGCACGAGGAGGATCTCATCCGCCCTGCCCGAGATGGGACTCTCCGCGTCTTGCGTGCCGCGCAGGCTGCAGGCGTTTCACGCGTGGTCATGACCTCGTCCATCGCCGCGATCGTTCACAACGAGAAAGGCGATCGCGGGGAGGCCCTCGACGAGAGCGACTGGTCGGACCTCGACCAACCGCTGGCGGCATATGAAAAGAGCAAGACTCTCGCCGAGCGCGCAGCGTGGGAATTCATCGAGGGCCTGTCGGAAGATTCCCCCATGGAGCTGGCCGTGATGAACCCGGCCTACGTGCTGGGCCCGTCGCTGCTCGGCACCAACAACACGTCAAACGAGCTCATTCGCAAGTTGCTTCACCGTGACATACCTGGCGTTCCGCGTCTGTATCTGCCCATCGTAGACGTGCGGGATGTTGCGATCGCACATGTCGCCGCGCTGCGAGCGCCTGGTGCGGCGGGAAAGCGATTCATTCTGTTTGGTGAAGAGTGCTCCTACGCCGAGCTCGCCGAGCAGATCAGAGCAGCCGGCTACAAAGTGCCGACTCGGGTTCTCCCCAACTGGCTCGTACGCATCGTTGGGCGGTTCGACAAAGCCGTCGCCCTGATCGTTCCCCGGCTTGGCGAGCATATAGACCTCTCCAACCAGCAAGCGAGGACCTGGCTCGACTGGCGAGCGCGCCCGCTGCGCGACACCATCGTTGAAACCGCAAGAGACATCGCCTCGCGCATGCCCTAGGACCCGCGGCCCGAAACTTGGCAGACGACCAGGGCAGGGCGCCCTGGTTGCCTGGAGGCCGGCAGTGACTCGGCAAGGACCTCCTCTTGAACGGCGGGCTTTTCCTCGCGAGGCTGGAACTTGGTCTATGGGAAGACGTCGAGCTTGAACGCGAAGCTCGCGTCCTTGGTCTCGAAGCCGACCGCGCGCGGTTTTGGTACTCTTGCGCTTGTCGCTGGTCTCGATGATGTAGACGGTGTGCTTCTTGGTGCTCATGCCGCGAGACTAGGGGAACGGAGCAAGCCGATCTCAGGAGCCGACACCCGTACAAGTCTAGTTTGATCCTTTTTGTCTCCGCGATTCGCGCAGGACTTGTGCAACACCAACGAGCGAACGCGCATCCTGCATCCGGCAACGGCTCCGCGCTATGGAAAGACATACGAATCTGGGAGGAACGCAACTTGCACCACTGAGAGCGTGAGCCGTTCCTGATGCCCTTTTCGCCGCAAACGGCAAAAAGGACAAAGCCATGGAAGCGCGCCGTTACCCGTCGAGTCCGAAGCAGCGAGTCTGGCTCTCCCCCTATCTATTGACGGCGAGCGTTTCACCTCTCTCGACGACGGCCACGGCGGCTCCGACATCGTCGTGCCCCTCCCGCCGGGGTCAAGCGTATTGCAGGTAGCGGTGGCACCGTATGGGGTAGCTCACCTCCAGGCATGTGACGCACCCCCTCGATCTCCACGCGGCCTTGGACGAGGATGGCGAGCTCCGCACCGCGCACCCGTTGCGCGCCCACGCCCCAAACGCAAAAGCTGCGCGGGCCATCGCTTGGCAAGTAAAGAATTACGTATGGCTCGGCGCCGCCCGGCGACCCAACTTGCCTCATGTGACCGACTCGATACGGGCGGGCGCAATCGGAGGGATTGTGATGCTTTACCTATTCAGATCGATGTGCGTGCTCGCGTGGCTGACGGCTTCGCCTCTGAGCGTTGGGGCGCAAGCGGAAGCGGAAGGCAAGTCGGCCGAGCCCAATGCGGAGAAGCCAGTGCAATCGGCTGAGCCGACCCGATCGCGCCTCGAGCGTTGGCATCCCGAAGCCTTCGTGGACCCCACCAAGTCTGCGCCTCAGCCAGAGCTACAGCTGGAGGTCGATTCTGCCAGTCTGGAGGTGACGCCAACTGCACCACCGACAGTCGAAGAGCTCGAGCGTGAGGAGGCGCAGCAGCGTAGGCGGCGAGTGGCCATCGGAGTGGGCGTCTCCCTTGGTGTTGCTGCTCTGATTGTCGGCGTGGCCCTGGGCGTGTCGGCGGGGCAGGTTAATCGTTCCTTTGACCGGTCCGGCACGAGCGCTGTGGCAATCGTGTTCTGAAGGGGGGCATGTCCCGCGCCGGGTTCAATGCGCCTTGTACGTGAGGGCCGACAATCAGGCGCCAGCCTCCTCCGAACCCTATCCGCTCACGAAATGAGGTGCTTGGGGAAGTCCTCGACGCGTTCGCATCCCAACTGCTCCATGACCTGCTGAAGCTGGCGCTTGATCATCGTGATGGTGTGCAAGCCTCCATCTTTTCCAAGGGCGCCGACCCCATACATGAAGGAGCGGCCGAGGAAGGTGAATTTCGCGCCGCTTGCCAACGCGCAGGCCACGTCCGGCCCGGAACGCAGGCCGCTGTCCATCATCACCGTGGTCCGGTCCCCGTACTTCTTGGCGAGCTCGGTCATCGGCTTGATCGTGGATTGCCCGGCGTCGAGTTGGCGCCCACCGTGGTTGGAACAAATGAAGCCGTCCGCTCCGAGCGCGAGAACCTTTTCGGCATCCTCTTCCGTGACGATGCCCTTCACGACCAGCTTGCCTTTCCACTTGTCGCGGATGGCTTTGATCTTGTCCTCGTTGAGTCGGCCGGAAAACGTCTGGTTCATGAAGAGGCCGAGGTGTTTCATGCTCAGGCCCTTCGGAAGGTAGGGGAGCATCGTTTTGAACTCCGGAGCCCCGGCCAAGAGCTGCGAGAACGACCAGGTCGGATGGGTCATCATCTGGAGGACGTTGCGGAGATTCATCTGGGGCGGGATGGAGAGCCCGTTTCGGATCTCCCTCGGGCGATAGGCGAAGGTCGGGGTGTCGGCGAGGATGACGAGAACCGGCATGTCGGCCTCGGCGGCGCGTTCGAGAAGCTTGTCGCGCAGCTCGTCCTCGGCGGGATGGTAGAGCTGGAACCAGGCGCGTCCCTCCGTGAGCTCGGCGACCGTCTCGATGCTGGCGGTGCCCACCGTGCTCAGGACGAAGGGGATCCTGTGCTCATGGGCGGCCTTGGCGAGGATCTCGCACGCCTTTGGCCACATCAGCCCCTGCAAACCGATCGGAGCGATGCCGAAGGGGGCCTCGTAGCTCACCCCGAAGAGCTCGGTCCGAAGACTCGATCCCGCATAGTGGCCGATGTAGTACGGGCGCAATTGCACTTTGCGGATGTCCGCGGTGTTGCGCGCGAGGTTGATGTCGGAATTGCAACCGCTCTCGAGGTAGTCGAACGCGAATCCCGGCATGCGCTTTCGGGCCTTTTCCCGGAGGTGCTCGATCGATGGATACTCGGAATGGAATGCGTCGTTCATGAGTGGAGGCGGTATCCCGTCGGCGAGAAGATCTTCGAGATCCTCTCCGCGCAATGCCCCCTTGTCTATGGCCAGCGAAATGTTTTCCACCCTGCAGCCGCACTTTGGCCGCGGACGCGTCGATCTGCGTCGCGAAGCTCCCTTCGCAGCGCGTAGATCGCCTGGGTGACGGCCGCGGGGCCCTGCAATGCCGCTTCCTCGAGAACGCCTCGAGCTCGCTCTTCATCCTCTTCGGGCCGTAGGCCGTCCCTTCGTAGGAGCGACTCCGCTTCTTCGACCCAGTCCGCCAGATCCATGAGTACGATCATATCAGAGCGAAGATCTTGGGAGACGAGCCAAGAAGCTCTTCGACGGGGCCTGGCAGACAACCAGGGCAGGGCGCCCTGGTTGACCGTGCGCTGCGCGCTAGCGCTAGGGGTCGTCCGACTGCCGCTCGAACGCGCCGACATCGCACGTGGTGCCGCCCGTATCTGGACGCGGCTCGCAAGACCGTTGCGAAATAAGATCCGGATCTTGTGCATGGCCTTGCGGTTCGCTCGAGGAGTTCGTACCCCTCTGACTCCAGGAGGATGATATGCGAAGGATTTTGGTAACCGGAGCAAACAAAGGAATCGGCCTCGCCATTGTGCAGGCCATTTTAAGAAATCACGATGATACCTTCGTTTTTCTGGGGTCTCGCGATGCGGAACGCGGCAAGAAGGCTTGTGAGACCATCGCTTCCGACCGAGTGCAGGTGGTGGCGCTCGATGTGGCAAGCGACGACTCCGTGGCGGCAGCGGCGGAGCAAGTAAAGGCAGCGGTGAATGGGGAGTCGCTCTACGGCATCGTCAACAACGCGGGCATTGGGCTCGGTTCGGACGCGCTTGAGACCGTACTCAATGTGAATGTGCGCGGCATCAAACGCGTGAGCGACTCCTTCCTGTCTTTGCTCGACAAAAGCTCGGGGCGCATGGTGAACATCACATCCGCTTCCGGGCCCATGTACGTGGCCAAATGTGATCAGGACAAACAAAGGTTCTTTGTGGACCCGAAGGTGGAGTGGGGCGCCATCGACGCGCTCATGAGCGCCGCAGTCAAAGCCGGCGACGAGGCAGACGCCTATGGACTCTCCAAGGCTTGCGCCAATAGCCTCACCATGTGCCTTGCGCAGAATCACCCTTCGCTGCGCATCAACGCATGTACGCCCGGGTTTATTGAGACAGACCTGACCCGGCCCTACGCCGAGTCCTCTGGCAAGTCGCCCGCCGACCTCGGGATGAAGTCACCAGAAGAGGGCACGCGCTCCGCCATGCACCTTCTCTTCGAAGAGCTCGATGGAAACGGTTGGTACTATGGCAGTGACGCCGTGCGCAGTCCCTTGGACAAGTACCGCGCGCCCGGTGACCCGCCTTTCGCCGGTGACTGATGTAGAGATTTACTTTCACTTGGGCAAATCTAGCCTGCTGGTGCGCAAGTCCCCGGAGAGCTGCCGTTTTGCCCTTCACCAACTCTCTTAGCCTGTCGGGATGCGGTACTAGACGTTATGTCGCCTGGCGCACGAAGCCGAAAGGGCGTTTGAATTTACTATCTGCAGGGGACGCTTTGATCGCGAACGCCTCGGCCTCGTTCCCTCAGCTCTCGCCGAAGCACGTAGATCGCCTGAGTAACGGCCGCGGGACCCTGCAATGCCGCTTCCTCGAGAACGCCTCGAGCTCGCTCTTCATCCTGTTCCGGCCATAAGCCGTCCAATCGCAGGATCGATTCCGCTTCTTCGACCCAGTCCGACAGATCCATGGGCTCGATCGTACCAGAGCGAAGATCTTGGGAGAAGGGTCAAGGGGCTCTTCGGCCCTGGCAGACAACCAGGGCAGGGTGCCGTGGTTGCCGTGGGCTACGCTCCAGCGCTAGGGCTCGTCGGTTTGGCGCTCAAACGATCCGAGGTCGCACATCGTGCCCTCTGGATGCGACTCCATCGCAGTCCTCCTTCTACTCGAAGGTGACCGTCCTCACCGCGTTGGCCTTCGCCTCGTCGATGTCAAAGGGCAGGTCGATCGGCTCACCATCGAGGTACTTGAACAGCAGATCGTCGTAGTGTTCCGAGGTGATGTGGCCGGACTGCCCCCCTGGCACCTCGACGGTGCAGCTCGGACCTGTCGGCAGCGCCTCGCAGATCAGGCGCTGCACGGAGCCATTTCGCTGAACGAAACCAGATGAGCCTAACGAAGGATTGGTTGGGCTGATGGTCAGAGCTCCACCCGAGTTCGCAAAGAGCGTGCCGCCGGGAGGCGGGTTGTTGTACTGCGGTTGAAGAAAGGCATCGAGATCGGAGGTCAGAACAAGCCCATGCAAGCGCCCCCACACCCACTTCGTCTCGTCGTTCCCTAGGCCGAGGTCGTCGATGAGCAAGCGCCCTGCCTGGTCGAAGCACTCCTCGATCACTTGATACTTCGTCTCCTCTTCCGGAGTGCCGGGATCATCCCAATATACATCCCCTCTACGCAGTCGGCTCGGATCATACACGGAGTAGAAGTACAGCCAGCGGTAGAACGTGGGTTGATTCCTCGGCGCCAGATCGCACTTGTAGTAGACGGCGTGAAATGCGGCACAACCAGACGACTCGAGAAGCTCCCGGGAATCGTCCGTGAGCGGAGAGTCCATGTAGTAGCCATCGACACCCGTCGGGCAGGTGAGCGATTCCCACGACTTGAGGGCGTTCAGGACCTTCTGTCCCGCTTCTGTCAACGTCGTCATGTCGGACTCCGCGATTTCGATGAAGCTTGGCAGCATGCGCTCGGCGAGCAGCGAATAGGTGTCATGCTGAATTTGATGCATCGTTTCTGCAGTCTGCTCTGAGCCGAGCTCTTGGATCAGGCTTACGATACGAGTGTGGCGAGCACCAAGGATAGGGAGTACGGTCTGCAAGGGTGGATAGCCGTCGTTGGTCGGGTCACCATCGAATAGGTGCCCCGTCATATCGTTGTTGGCCGTGGCGATGAAGCCCTCGCTCGGATTCAAGGCTTGCGGAAGGTCATCGTAAGCGAAGTACTCGGTCCATTCGTAGCAGCGCTCTGGAGTCTCGCAGCGGCCGTCGAGCGGCAGCATGGGATGGGCTTCACCGAGGAGATCCGTTGCCCAGGTACGTTTGGGGACGCGGTTGTAGGGAAACCAGCCAATGTTGCCCTCGGTGTCGATGACCACAAAATTGGCTCCTCGCGTCGTAGAGTTCTCAAGTGCGGTTCGGGCTTCCAACACGCTTTCCGCTGCATTCAACGCCCCCAGATACTCGATGTCCGTATCGGTATCACTTCCCGTCCAACGAAGTGTGACGGCGACACCGTTGGCCAGGTCGATCTCGCGCACGGGCCCATGGTGGGGGACGAAGAGGAGCTCGTGCTCTTCGGTGCTTCCATCATTGAATGTCACAGTGAAGGATACCCGCGTGAACGGCACCGTCTCGTTCTCGAACCGCACACCGATTGGAGCGCCTTCCGCATCCGTGGCGAGCTCCTCGATGTAGAGATCGCTCATATCAAGAAAGGTTCTCGTCGATCCCCATGCGATGTCCTCGTTCTGACCATAGATGACCCATGGTAAAGCCGCCGAGGTCCCTCCAACTACGTGGAGCTGTCCGCTTCCGTGCGTTCTTGCATCGAGATGCGCGAAATACCATTCGGTGGGCTGGCTCAACCTGAGATGCCCGTCCGCAGCGAATAGAGCGTTCCCCGTCCCACTCCGTGAGGGAGCAATCGCCCAGTTGTTGGAGCCGCCCTCAAGACCGGTGCCGAGAATCGATCCGAAGAGCTCTTCCGTTTGCGCCAGGCGGTCGTGGAGACGCTGAAGCGCTCGACCCGCATGAAGAGAGTTACTTTGGGGCTCTTGCTTGGTGATTGGCGGCGCCTTTGCAGAAGACTCTTGAGAAGCTCCCGGCATCCAGCCCGGAGGAAGAATCGATGATGGGAGCGGACGGGTAGCCCATAGATCGAAGAACCGATCGTCGTCCTGAATCGCCTCGCGTGCGGCCCCCGCCAGCGCTTCGTAGTCCTCCAAGTTGGACTCTCGGTCAATGGCGGCCAGTACTGCAGCGATGCTGTCTTGCGGGGTCCACTCGGGGATGTCGTCCGGGCCGTAGACGAATAACGGGGCATCGAACTCGCGGGGGAAAACGGCTCCATTGTTTCCGTCGCGCACGTCGTCAATCCACTGATTGACCCCCGCGCTGTATGCCTCCAGCATCGCGATGGTCTTGTCCGATGCTCGCGAGAGGACAAACTCCTCTACCGGCTGCCCATCACGCGTCGAAAAGAGAGCACGGCTCTGGGCGGCAATCTCGGCGACGCCGAAAACCTGCGCGACGGCCTTGTCCATGATGTCGGTCAGCCGACCCGTGGCAAATCGCCGCCGGAAATCCATCTGCACGAACCGATCCGCGGCGTGGTAGTAGCCGATCACCATCGCGCAGTCTTCGTCGGTCGCGCAGTCGGCGCTCAGGATGCCGTACTGATCGAAGTACACCGTCGCGTTCGGCGGCCACTCGAGGTCCGGCTCTTGTTTGCTCTCAGTACACCCAGCCAAGGGCATCACTCCGAGCGCGCAGACACATAGGAATCCGAATAAGTAGCGCATCACAACCTCCCCGCTTGCACCCGGCCGGCTCGGGCCGGTCACACAATGCGACTTGGGTCGCCGTAGGACCTGTGGCTATACGTAATTCTTTAGCTATTTCGCGTACGCAAAGGTTGCGCCTCCATCGACGAGACGGCTCCTGAGAACGATTGGACTTTTCACCGGTCGGCCGAAAACCGCGCAGGACGTGCGCCTCGGTTTCTATGCGTGTGAGCAAGCAACCAGGGCAGGGCGCCCTGGTTGCCGCGGGCAGGGCGCTACTCGGCGGCCTCCGCTTTCGTAGCGGGCTGTTCTTCGCGAAGCTGGAACTTCGTCTGAGGAAAGATGTCGAGCTTGAACGTGAAGCTCCCGTCCCTGTTCCCGAAGGCGACCCCCGCGCGGTTCCAGTAGCTCTTGCCGTTATCGGTGGTGTTGATGACGTAGATGGTGTGCTTCTTGGTGCGCGGGGGCGGTGTTCGAGCCCAACGACGATCCGATATGGGCACAGGTACGGAGGGCCGCGTGGCCATTCATGCTCAGCCTCTTTCGTGAGTCTGCGCGTTTCGAGGGGGTCGTACGCGTCAGAGACTCATGTGCACTTCCCGAGGAGCGCGTCAGCCTCGTCAAAGAGCAAGAGCGCCTTGCTATGCTGCGCGTGGGCGAACATTCGCGAGAGGTTCTTCTCGGTCTCCCCAACCCACTTCGAGACCACCTCCGGGAGATTCGTTCGATAGACGTCCAATTCGAGCGTCCGTCCGATCACCTTGGCGGCCATGGTCTTGCCGGTGCCTCTGAGGCCGGAGAAGAGCGTGCTCGTACCCGCGAGCGGGCGCCGGTCCGACGTCGCGAACGGCATTGTCGTGCTACACGCGAAGCGCATTGGACCAATCAAAAGATCGGCACCGCCTTCGGACAAGCTGTGGAGCAGCTAGCTCTCAAGCCGCGGGAGACTCGGGACGAGGCGATGCCTCCTCGGTGACCGTTGCCTGCCTCTGCGCCGCGACGAAATTGGCGACGCGCTCCCAAAGAAGCTCGAAGCGTTTCAGATCGAAGTTCGCGCCGGAGCGGACCCAGCCGGGGACTTCGTCGTTCCCTTGCTTGTGAGGGAAGTGGCCGATGCAGTCGAGGCGGTCCGAGGCGAAGACCCCGAGAATCGTGCCGTACGCCTGGCTTACAGTGGGCACAATCCCGACACGACGATGCGGGCTAGTCCCGAATCTTCTCACATCGCAACGCGACGATATTGGCTAGCCAGACGCTCTGAGCCGCTCTTCGAAGAATCCGAGCACGCGATCGAGCGCCTGCTTCGTTGGATGCCCATCGTCATCGACGAGCTCTTCGGTGAGGACGCTGTGCGCGATTTGCTTGATTCCCCAGGGATTGCCTGGTCCGGAATCGATCTCGATTGCCTCGAATCCCTCGCCGAGCTCCCGGCGAAGCGTCTCGAAACGAGCGCGGGTGCAGACTCGATCGGCCGTGAACCGAAGACCCAGCACCTTGACATTCTCTTCGCGCACGCGTCGCTTGATCGCCTCAAGCTGCTCGGGTGAAACGTGAATCGCACGGCTGCGCTTCTTTCCAAACGGAAAAGGCAGCGAGGGCTGAGACAACACGGGAGCCATAACGGAAGGGTCAACCATCAGCGCAAGAGCGAAATTGCCGGTCATGCACATGCCGAGGGCACCGACCCCAGGTCCACCGAGCTCCTCATGCACTTGATGACAGAGCTTGCGGAGCCAGTCGGTAATGGGACTAGACCCGCCTGCCGCGAGAACGTGGAACTCATGCGAGATGCAGCAGTGAAGCATCGAAGCGATCGCGTACCCACCGCTCACCGGCTTATCGACCGTCCCAAACATCTCCGGCAAGAACACGGTGAACCCGCGGTCGCGCACGATCCGGGCGAACCGCGCCACCTCAGGCGTAATGCCTGGCACCTCGTGCATGATGACCACGCCGGGACCGTTGCCACTTCGCCAAACGGGTTTGGTGGCGCCATCGATGGTCACTTCCGTACGACCGAAGTCCTCGGCCAAGGGTCTTGGGGCGGGAAACATCATGAGCTCCCCGCGGAGAGTAGAACGAAAGATCGGCTTCGTCCCCCCCGAACTGGAGGCGATGCCTAGCCCTATCCAAATCGAGCTCTGCAAGAGGGGCATTCCCGCGGGCCCCGACGCTTCTCCGCCACGACCGCGGCCGCAGTCGTCTTCCAAGTGCCAGACAAGCCCGCCAATAACCCCTACTTCCTCCACGAGGAGCCATCCTTCGGAAGCCTACGATCGGGATCGAAGAGGATGATCCTGTGGGGCCGCCGCTTCGTCCACTTCCAGAGAACCAGATTCATATCCTCAGGACCGACGCCGTCCGCAAAGCTACGGACGATCATGGCGGCATAGCCTCTTTCGATGAGGCGTTCGGCGAGTCGATGCGATGCCGGGACCTGCCCTTCGAGCATCTCCTGATTCCAGAACGGACACTCGAGCTGATCCTCGGAAACCTTCTCGCGTTTCATTGCTTTGGGGTCTCGGGTATCGAAGACGTTTTCGCACTCGACCCGATACTGGCACAAGGTCAGAGGATGAAAGGGCGCACCGAGGGGGCTCACCTCCCGCACGGCGACCAGCACGTCGAGTGATGTGTAGAGCGCAGCACGCCCTCGACGGTTGAAGCGACCCCCGTGGAGCTTGGCGCCCGCACCTGACAGTGGATCCCACGCCCATTCGGGATTGTGTGCGCGGTAGACCGATCCCTGAAACCGGATTCCCCAGCTATGCGTAGCCACCCGCCATCACCCGATCGAGATAGGCGTGCACTTGGCTGGCCTTGCCCGCACGAACCAGTTGATCGGGCGTCTGCCCCCCGAACCCAGGGAGCGGCTCCGAGCGAAACCACGCGTAAGCTCCGAGGAGCGATCCGGTCACGGACTCGACGCGGTTCAGGATCTCGAGCATCTCTCGAAGCCGGGTCTGCGTCTTCACAGCCTCCATCCGCTGCCGCCGCGTCAACGCATCCGAGGCGAGTCCGAGGGTTTCCGAGATCTCGCCTTTCGTCGTTCTCAGGGCCTCGGCAATCTTCGAAGGAGAGAAGTGGTTGTCGTCGATGAAGGCGCGGAATTGCATCAAAATCACATTATCTATCACTCAGAATAGGGTGAAAATGCGTGATGTCAAGTCCTAGTGCTCAGGGCCTTTCAAGAAGGAGCCGAGGATCGCTGGCGGGTGCGGAGCTCCGTCTCGCAAAGCTCTTGGTCCCGCCGTAGCGCGCGGACGGCGTGGACGAGGGGCTCGGGGCCTCGGAGGGCAGCTTCCTCAAGCACACCGCGAGCGCGGACGTCGTCTTGATCGGGCCAGACGCCATCGCGCCTGAGCAGCGACTCCGCTTCTTCGACCCACTCCAGGAAATGCATCGGAACGATCGTATCAAACGGAGGATCGCAGGTGAAGGCCTAAGTTCATGGAGGCCCCGCGGCAACCAGGGCAGGGCGCCCTGGTTGCCGCGGGCTGCCGCTACTCGGCGGCGGCTTTCTCCTTGGCGAGCGGCTGTTCCTCGCGAAGCTGGAACTTCGTCTGAGGAAGGATGTCGAGCTTGAACGTGAAGCTCCCGTCCTTGTTCAAGAACGCAACCCCCGCGCGGTTCCAGTAGCTCTTGCCCTGGTTGCCTTCCTGGATGACGTAGATGGTGTGCTTCTTGGTGCTCATGGTGTTCTCCTTTTCTTGTGTGCCGTGGATGGCAGCTCTCTCACTCGAAGCAGGAGAGCTGTCTCCTCGGCCCACGGCCGGCGCGCTCACCGCGAAGCAACTGGAACCTTGGCAAACGCTGTGACAGCTCCGCTGGCACTCGGTTGCGAGAGTGTAGGGCGTGAGAGCGGGGAAGGGAGCGCACGGCTTGGGAGAACGCAGGGCGCACGGAGTAGACCTTTGGAGGCATGGCAGAGCCCGAGGGACACATCGGCAGGCTGGACCAGAGAGGGGTCGCCGACACGGACGGTCGCTTCACAGCGATGTCACGCGCTCGGCCGATCGGACTCTGCCGGCGGCGGCGCCGCAACCGCGATTGATGTACATGCGAGGCGGAGATGAGGCCGCTCAACCCCGAGCAAGCGCCGCTATTCGAGAGCTACGGCTGCGCCTCAAACGCACCCACGTCGCGTGCCTCCCTTTAGAGCTGGCATACGCAAGCGCCGCTGCTGCAGACGTAAGTGCCGGGGCAAATGCAGATCACGCCCCCGCAGGAGCACGGCGTTCCGTCTGGCGCCGGAGTGAAGGTACATGACCCATCGGTTGGATCGCACGAGGCAACTCTGCATTGACCGCTGAGACACACCGGATTGAAGTCGCACATTCCGTCTGTGTAATCGCAAAAATCGTAGGTGCATAGGTCACCATCTTCGCAAATGACGCCGTCATTGCAGGGATACTCTGCGCAAACGTCACCATCGCAGATGCCAGGCTCCCCATTACGGTCGCAGGGTTGGCACCCGCCACATCCGATATGGTCGCACGAACCTTCGAAATCGTATAGGTCGTGGGTGCACTCGTTGCCATCATCGCACGGGTTCTTCTCGCAGACCCCTGCGACACAAATGCCGTCTAGACCACCGAGGGCATCGTCGAGACCGTCGAAGTCACATTCTCCGTATTCAACCGCAGAGTTTTCGCACCTACCGTAGTACTTCCCTTCGAACCATCTCCGCTTCTCTACGCAGCTATCATCCGTGCATTCGTTGGCGTCATCGCAATCCTCGTCCTGCACGCATTCCAATGGCAGGGGCGTTTCCTCGCTGCACCCGACCAGCGCAACCGCTCCCAACGCCCAAATGCACAGGAATCCGAATAGGTACCGCACGACGACCTCCCCGGTGCAGCGTGACCCTAAGTGCGGCTATGTAACTGCATCAGGCGTGCCAGGTGGGAGCCCAGCTTTTGCAGTGGAATCCGCTACCGATGCGCGCAGGCTTTGCGTTTGGGGCGCGGGGGCGCAGCGGGTGCGTGGCTACGGCTGCACCTCAAACGCACCGGCGTCACTCATCAATGCAGACGCCGTCCCTGCAAGTTCCATAGTCGCAACAAGCTAATCCGAGCCCGCAGCAGAACCAGTCTGCACCCGGCAAGACGCACTCAGCGCCGTTAGGGCGATTGATGTAGACGCACCCTACGTCAGAATCGCACTTGTCGGACGTGCAATCGCTCCGATCGTTGCATTTCGTAACTTGCCGGAACTCGCAGACCCCCTCCCAGTTGCAGAATTGATCGCTTTCGCAGAGGTTGTCTGGTTCGTCGCACACGACGCCTTCGCAGAAGTGTTCGCCTCCGCACACGCCGTCGAGACACGTGCCCTCTCGCAGATCCGATGACCGGCAGAGAGTTCCGTCTTCCCAGTCGTATAGATTGGCGTAACCGTGTTTGCACGAGATTGGCCCCGACTCCTTTCTGCAGCCTTCATGCGTGCACACGCCCACGCTGCCATCGCTCAGGGCGCAGCCGGCTCCCAAATCATCACACGGAATAAGCGACTCCCCGCACCCCGCTACTCCCCATGTCCCCAACGCAACTAGAAGGGCTCCAAAGCCAACTAAATACCGCATGGTGAACCTCCCCTCAGAACACGAGCCGCGACCGTGCCAGGTCCCATTGGACTCTGCGCGGTGTTCCGTAGTGCGCTTCCTGCAGTTCGCGCAGCTTTCGCTTGCGAGCGCCCAACAAAGCACCCGTGACGATCATCCCCACGGCTCCTGAGAAACCTACGGCAACGCCCGAAAAGAGTGCTCCCGGGCAAGCAAAGAAGGCATCGTCCGCCGGTTCATCGCGATGCTCGCAATTCCACCAGGCGCCAATGATCACGCCCCCTACGACGGTCGCGCCCGCCGTGCTCCAGAGCCCGATTTTCGCTCGCTTCACACGAAGCTGCATCTCCTCAAGCGTGTATCCGTCAATTGTCCCTGGCCGGCTCGGCACAACTTCTACCCCAGCCTCGTCCACTTGAAGCTCCACTGCGGGCGCTTCCTGACCGCCTTGCGCGCCCACGCTCAGCGGCGAAGCCACCAACGCCGCCACCAACACAAAGCCAGCTAAATACCGCATGACGACCTCCCGTTCAGGCGCAGAGCGCAACTAAGTCGGTCGATGAGGCTGCATCAGGCGTGCCACGGTGAGGGGTCGGTTTTTGCTGGTGATTCCTTTGGCGTGACACGCAGCGTTTGCGTTTGGGGCGTGGGGGCGCAGCGGGTGCGTCGTTGAAGTTTCATCCCTTCGGTACGGTCAGCTCTGCTTGGTCGCAGCCGTACGCTCCGTCGCACTTAGCTCCGTTGGGTTGATAAAACCGGTAGTCCGGGCTCTCGCTTATGGACCCCGTCCAGCTTCCATCTTGGGCAGCGACCGAAATCCCCAACGTTTCGGGAGTTGCGTGTACGTGAAACCCGGAGCCGTCGCACCCAAACCACAGCACACCCTCAGTCGAGTCGCCGACCGACCAACCGTCTTCGGTCTTGATGCATGTGAACGCATCAACGACGCCATCCAGAACAAGCTCGACGTCGTATGTGGAGCTGACACTCGGCACGAGGGCAACCTCTATTCCGGCAAAGCAGCCCCTATCAGTACACCCGTACCCGCAGCCACTCGCGAACGGAACCGTCACAAGCGCAGCTCCGATCCAAAGTAGCCTTTTCAGCTTCATAACAACCTCCCCGGTTGCGGCGTTATGCGCCCCTAAGTGCGGCTACGTAGGTGCATCAGGCGTGCCAGGTGGAAGCCCCGTTTCGTTCGGGAATCTCAGGTTACGGCGTGCACCTTTTGCGTTTGGGGCGTGGGGGCGCAGCGGGTGCGCTGCTACGTCCCAAACGCGCCGACGTTGCACATGGTGCCGCCCGCCTCGCGGCGTGGCTCACAAGTCACGAAGCCCCGCCGCCACGCCCCCGACCACAGCCAGAATAACAACGACAGCAACGGAGACGCCAACCCCGATGCCAATTCGCCGCCTCCTCTTACGCTCTTGTTCTTCCTTCAGTGGCGCGGTCGGCACTTGCGGGTCTTCGGGGACGGCCAAGGGCGCGCCCGAAACGGGGTCAACGTAGACAGGATGACTGAACCCGTCTTGTTCCTCTGGCGTGCTCGTCGGCTCGGGCTCGGAAGGGTCAACGAAAGCTTCAGGGTGCCACTGCTCAACCCGTGAACGGCCTTTCTCATCGGCATCGAGGTATAGGTAATAGCTCGCCCGCAACATCAGTTGCGGCGGCAGACGATGCTGCGTATGGATAGCCAAGGCAACCTTCGGTACCGCTTCCTCACCGGCTTGTGCGCCGACGCTCAGAGGCGAAGCCACCGACGCCAGCGCCAACACAAAGCCAATCAAGTACCGCATGAGAAACCCCCGGCCGACCCGCACAGAGGGGTCATAGGCAACATGGGGTCGCCGGATTGCGCCGCGCTATACGTAATTCTTTCCTGCAGGGCGATTCTGGGCGCAGCTTCTGCGTTTTCTGTGCGTGCGAGCGACAACCGGGGCAGGGCGCCCTGGTTGCCGTGGGCCGGCCGCTACTCGGCCGTTACATGCTCCTCGGTGACGGGCTGTTCCTCGCGGAGCTGGAACTTCGTCTGAGGGAGGATGTCGAGCTTCAACGTGAAGCTCCCGTCCTTGTTCAAAAACGCAACTCCGGCTCGGTTCCAGTAGCTCTTGCCCTGGGTGCCTTCCTGGATGACGTAGATGCTGTGCTTCTTGGTGCTCATGGTGTTCTCCTTTGTTGGTGTGCCGTGGATGGCAGCTCTCTCACCGAAGCAGGAGAGCTGTCTCCTCGGCCCACGGAGAACCCAGGGCGCGCCGAGCACACCCTCGCGGACATGCCGAAGCAGCAGGGGCAACGCGGTTGACCAGGGACCGGGGGGAGCATTGAGAAGGGCGCGACGAGGTCGGCTTCAGCACCTGGCTGGGTCAACCCACGCGACGCACCGCGGCCAGGACCCGGCTCACGTACGCGGGGGCATCCGCGGGCCAAGCCCGCTCCATCTCCCGAATCGCGCGTCCTGCATGTGCGATGGACCCGCGCTCCTCGGAGCTCGCGACGCGATACCTCTTCCTCAGCTCCTTGAGCTTCCAGAGGTAGGGCGGCGTCTCCCATCGCTCCCACCGCGCGCATTCGGTGTGAACGAAGTAGCGCCGCTGCTCGAGCCACCGCGGCTCGCCCGCGTCAAATGCGCGTCCGCAATGCTCGCAGGTGTCGCGCCAATCGGCAGGGGTCGCCTCGGCCATTCATGGGGTGTGCCTTCACCGCACGGCGCGGGTCAAGGCTGCAGATGGATCGGGGCCGGAACGCTCGTGGAATTGGACGGCGCCCTAGACCTCCAATCGTTCCTTGATGTTCTCCATCGACATAGCGGCCTCTCTTTGGTTTCGCTTGAACACGGCTTTCTCGGCCAGCTTCCCCAAGACGGGAACTGGGATGGTGTAGTCGACGTCGAAGCCCAGCTTCGTGCCGCTCTCGAGCGGTGCGAAGGTGAACGTGATGGTGCTGGTCATTCCCCCCTTTTGCTCGAAGACCAAACGCTGGTTTGGGACGTGCTCGGTAAGCGTGCTCTCTCCGCGGAACGGAATCCCGATCATGGTGTACGTCCAGCGGTTATGCTGGCCAACGCCCGAGCCGCTTACGTCGGTCACTTCGGAGACGCCTACGAACCACTCGGGGAGGTTTCGGGAGTCCGCCAGGTATGCGAATGCCTTCTCGACAGGTGCGCCAATATCGATGCTCTTGGTTATTCTGGGCATGCTTTCATCCTCCTTCATTGCGGGATCGTTTTCGCTGATGTCTGCGCTCACCAGAACACGCGAGGGCAAACCAATCTATACGTAATTGTTCGCTTGGCTTGACGGTGCTTCTGTTGGCCCATCCCTGGATCCACCTCATCGCGCGTACGGCCCGTAGCTCGTGCTTCCGAGCTCGGTCCAGATGAGGTTGTCGAGAAGTCGGAGGCCCAGCAGAGTACAGGCCTGGCAGAGCGTCTCGGCCAGCTTCTTGTCTTCGGGGCTCGGCTGAAGATCTCCAGAAGGATGATTGTGGGCGAAGATCATGGCGTTCGCGCCGAGCAAGACCGCGGGCGCGTTCACCGCAAAGCGGGGAATGGAGCGCCCGCCTTGGAGAACCCTGGCCGCGCCGAGCAGAGCTTCGGAGAACAGTCGCGCGACACAAAGGAGCAGGGGCAAGAGGTATTCCCGCCGCTCTATCCCGAGAACTCCACCGAGCACAGTCCGACCTTCTCAGATCCAAAGAAGCGCATTTGGGGTTACCATTCGCCTGTGAGCTCCATGGCAACGGAAATCGGCGACTCCCCCCGTGGCATTTACGTGATTGTCCCGACGCCGCTCAAGGACAACGAGGAACTCGATAGCGCCGGGTTAAAGCACCTCCTCAACTACTACGTCGAGAGCGGTTGCCACGGCGTGGTCATCCTAGGCAGCGGCAGCGAGTTTGCGTACCTGAGCTACGAAGAAAGGACCAAGGTTACGAAGGACGCCATCGAAGCAGTGGCTGGTCGCGTTCCATTGGTGGTTGGGGCCGGGTTTGGTAGCAGGCTCGAAACCCTGAAGTTCATAGAGGAGGTCGGCCGTTGGGACGTCGACGGCTTTCTTGTGATCGTGCCCACCTACTTTACCGTCGGATTCGACGCGGTATATGATTGTTTCTCGCTGCTTTGTGACGCGTCATGCAAGCCGATTTTCTACTATCACTTTCCACAGGCGACGGGTCTCTTCTTCTCTCCGCAGCAGATTGCAAAGCTGCTGTCGATCGAGGGAATGGTCGGCATGAAAGACAGCATCGTCAATATGAGGGCGATGGGCGCTCACATCGACTGCACGGGCACGCTCCGCACTGGCCACCGGAAGTCGATTTTTGCGGGTCATAGCTTCGCCATCTCGGATACTCTGAAACGTGGTGGCGCAGGTGCCATGGCGATTCTTCCGTCTGTGGCTCCGAGACTGATCGTCGAAACCTACGACGCCTGTCTCAGTCAGGATGTCGGTCGCGCCCAGGGCTTGCAGGACAAGATTTTGAATCTTATTCCGCTCATGAATGACCTAGGCCCGCCCGTATCGCTTCAGCGAGCCGCGTTTAAGCTGTTGTTCCACTCGCCGATCGCCCTCAAGAGCAAGCCCCAAT
Source organism: uncultured delta proteobacterium (assembly GCA_963699755.1). GTDB lineage: Bacteria > Myxococcota_A > Polyangia > Polyangiales > Houyiibacteriaceae > SG8-38. The sequence continues at coordinate 841,435 of CAVOVB010000002.1, read as the reverse complement.
CCCGGGTCGCAGTGATCAAGGAAACCCTGCGACAGCTCGGTCATCCGATCGGTAACCGCGTTCGTAGCCCGCAACCGCAGTTGACGGAAGGTGAAGCGCAACAGATTGCCGCGCTGATTCAGCGAAACGAGCTAGTAATGTAGGCCGGAGCATGCGCAAAGTGTTGCACTGTACACGCGATTACGGCGTTTCGGTTCCCCCGGCTTGTCTCACGTTCTTCATCGTGCAGCCCTCTGCTACCTCGCGTACGGCCCGTAGCTCGTGCTTCCGAGCTCGGTCCAGATGAGGTTGTCCAATAGCCGAAGGCCAAGCAGCGTGCAGGCCTGGCACAGCATCTCCGCCAGCTTCTTGTCTTCCGGGCTCGGTTCGAGGTCTCCCGAAGGGTGGTTGTGCGCAAAGATCATCGCACTGGCCCCGAGCAACACCGCGGGCTGCAAGACCAGGAGCGGCTTCACAGGCGCCGAAACGTCGGTGCCGATCGAAACGATGCGCCAACCAAGCGGGCGGTTCTTCGGGTCGAGGTAGATGGCCACCGCGTGCTCTGGGGTGGTGTCTTTCACGACCCCGCGAAGAAACGCCGCCGCAGCATCGCTGTCGGTGAGCGGCGCCTGGACGGGCCGGTCTTGGCTGTAGTTCAAATGAACCTCGCGGATGATGTGCAGGTCGTCGGTTTGGGCGTTTGGCTCGGACATCGAGACTCTCCTTTCGCGCCGTGAGGCAGCTCTTTCGCCCGATTCGGAGAGCTGGCTCACGGCGCGAACGGCGAGGCCGCGCGGGCTTCAGCCCGCGGAGCGAGGGCACTAACCGCGCTGCCAGGTCTCCCGGTACACCGCGTCGTAGGCCTGGACGATGTTCTCCGAGATCTCGAGCCCGGGGTTCAACAGAATCACGTCGCCGAGCCCCTCGAAGCGGTGGTCGTCAAAGCCCTCGGAGCACGCGCAGCTCACGCCGTCGTAGTCGCTTTGTTCCATGGCGCGCACGGCGTCCCGAGTCGCGAGAAGGCGGGCGTCTTGTTGAGTGATCTTCTGAATCATCGGGTTCCTCCGTTTGAAATGGGCGAGTGCCTCGTTCACACGAACTTCCGAGGCACAGGACCAGGAGAAAAAAGGAGGGAAACCGGGGTTCGGTGCCGAGCGCACCCGACGATCAATGCTTCCGCGCTCACCTGCGAAGAAAACATGAATCCCGTTGAAACGGGGCTTTCGTTTGCTCGCCGTCAAGGTCCGAGGGGTTCACGAGGGCGTCGTCAGTGTGATGTCGTAGTCATCGAGCGCATCGAGGAAGTCCGCGCTTCGTATGAGCGGCTCCACGGCCACGGCATCAAGCTTGCCAAGAGCCCGAGAGAACACGGCAACGCACGCGTCCCCCGTAAACCTCGAGTGATAAACGAACCCGTCGGCGGCGGGCACCCCCGCATGCGTCGCGGCGGAAAGCGCGCGCGCCGCAGCATGATTCGCATCGTGGGCAACACCGGTCGGAGCCGCGATTCGCACCGGTCCATCGGCCCGAAGGTCCACCAGGGCCAGGGGCTCCGTCGAACGAAGCGTCGCAATCACGCGGTCCTCCACCTCGAAACGAGGCAGCTCGCGCTGCTTCTTGCGGGTGAAGCGATTTCGCCCAAGCGCCTCCCAGGAACTACACCGCACCGATTCGGCCGCGTAGAGCACCGCGTATTGCCCGTTCGGGTCGCTGAACCGGCTCGGCGTGGGCACGACCCGAAGCGGGCGCCGGCGGTGCTTCTTTCGAATCAGTCGGTAGACGGAATCGAGCTCAATCTCGACAAGCCGCGTCGAAATCCGTTGGACGCTATACCCCCGGCTCACGCAAAGTCACCTTGAGCATCCCCTCGTGCGGCTTCGAGCACCGTCTCGCGCTCGCCGGCACGTAGTCTCGCGAGTGGCGTTTGACCGTCGAGGGCCGGCAAGGGCGTCCTCAACCAGACCCACGCCGCATACCCGTCGTCAAAGAGCGCGAGGACCTCTTCGAGTCCCTCGGGGAGCCGTCCTCGGTCGTCGAGCTGCGCCGCGGGAAACACGACCCCGCGTTTCGCACCCGTCCAGCCGACCACGCGCCCTTTCTTGAGCCAGTTGTGCACCGATTGCCGGTTCTTGAGTCCTGCCTTCTTCGCGAACTCCTCGGAGCTCAGAAGTGCATCCTCCTCGACAGATCGGGTACGAGCTGCCAACCGGCGACGTGCCTCCGCCGCGGGCACCGTCTTGGCGCGGCCTCCACGCCCAAGGACTTGAACCGGCGCCACGTCCGCGTCCACATCCTCGGCGAGCGTTTCGGCCGCAAACGCCAACGCACGACGGACCACTTTCGGGTGCCGCACCAGCCGTTCGATCTCCTTCGGCTTCAATCGCCTGGCTTCTTCGCGAACCACCGCGGCCAGCGACTCGACCTTGCTCTTTTTCGTGGCACCCATGGATTTCATCTTGGTCTATTCCGTCTATTTTGTCAAATTCAATCGCCAAGCTCCTCGAATGAAGCGGTTTTCTTCTGTCCCTGTCGACGCGAATCGAACTCCCTTCGCTGCACCAGCCGGCGAGGATGGTCCTCGCATTGAGGGCACCAATGCTGCTCGCCTGGCCCTTCGCCCTCGCACACTTCGTTCGAGTTCACATGCACCCAAGCGGTCACTTCGCAGTCATCGCTGCCGCATTCGGGGCAGACCCAATCGAACTCACGGTTCTCGGTTGCGCAGGTCATCTCAGTACTCACTTGCGTGCATGAGGGTCAGGACACGCACGGTCTCGGTGGTGTCGGATGGGTCTTCGGCTCCGAACCGAAGCGTTCGATCGTAGTAGTCGATCTTCCAGAAGTAACGTTCTCCGGCCAGCTCCACGGCCCCGAAATCACGCTCCCGGTAAGGATCGTTGTCTTCGGTGAAAGCGTCGAACTCGGCTGCGGTGCGGCGCAGAGTTGAAATCTCTTCGGGCAGGGCGGCCACCCTCCGCGTCAGAAACACGCTCGTCGATCCGGGCAGCAGCCCCGTCCGAGCCTTGTCGTTCAGCAACGCGATCTTCTCCTTGGGGCTCATGGTTTCCACGCTTTGTTTGTTGGGGGCCGTGAAGTAGAGGTCTCTCGCCCCGTCTAAGAGACCTGTGCTTCGCGGACCCCCGAGGGCGCCTGAGCTCGCAACCCGACCCCGAATCCGCGCCGGTAGGCAAAGGAGGACCCTAGAGCGATGACGCAACTCACAACGTGCGATGGGTGCCACGTTCGGGGGGCCCTAGGTGTCCAGCTCCCGCCGCCTCCGCGCCTCGGGTCCCAGTCGAGGTGAGGATGCACGACGCACCGCACGTCAGCCGCAATCCCAATTGCGTGAACACACACCCACGCAGGCGGCCTCCTCGAGGAAAGAAGCGCCCGCAGCGTCCACCAATTCAATCTACGGTCGCATGTCCGTTTCTGACATACGTAATTGTTCTCATTGCCGAACCGGCAACCAGACGCAGAGTTCGCTCGACGGAAGGCTTGGAATCCGAGGCACGCCCGGGAACCACGTGCTAAGAAATTCCCAGTGCCAGAAGACGTGGCGAGCATTGTCATTTGCGAGGCGTGCGGGGAACAGGTGGCAGAGATCCTGGTCGACGAGAAGCGAGCGCTCTGCAGCGAGTGCCATCTCCTCGAGAGTGGGACCAAATTGCGTCGGGAGCAGGAGCCAGATCCTGACGAGTGAGCAGCCGTCTGCAAGTGCCGTCACGGCGACGCTGTACCAGATCGCGGCGTCGCTAAGGTTGACGCACCAACGGTCCTGCATCACGCAGGCATCGCCTATCCACGCCGACTCGCTCCCATCTGAAGTTTGCATGCCGGAGCCGACAGCTCGCACCGCTCGGTTGGACGGATCGGGGGAAGGGCAGAGCGATCCCCGCAAGACCCCACGCGTCAGGGTTGCGCCCGGCAGTCAACATGCGCATCCGTTTCGCCGCCTGGCGAGGCAAGCCCCCTAAGAAAACGGGCGTTCGCGATTGGCACGCCGCATGCGCGGTTTGTTAGTCGCGAAAGGGGGTAGTTGCGAGGAAAGAGCTCAAATTCGCGGAGTCGCTTGTTCGCGCGGCTCCATTCGCGGCAAGAGCCCTAATGAAGTCGGCGTTCCGAGCCTTGGAACCCACGCCGTCGCCAGGTGAGGTGTTTGGTGAACCCATCGTGCTCATGCACGGGTTTGCGGGGTTTCGAGAGCTCGGACCCGGCAAACAGGTGTGGCTCGAGTATTTCACCAATGTGCGCCGGCAACTCCGCGCAATGGGCTATCAACTCTTTGCGCCCCAAGTGGCGCCGTTCGAAGATCCACTCGACCGCGCCAAGCAGTGGTTCAGCGCTATTGAGAAGATCCGCACGCAGACCCCAGCCGAGAAGCTACACCTCTTAGGCCATGGTCAAGGCGGCCTCGATGCCCGCGTGCTCGTCGCGCCTTTCACGGGCCCACACGAGACACCCGTCGGCCCGCTCTTCGGGTTTGGCTATGGTGCCCACGTCGCCTCCGTTACCATCATTGCCACACCCTACTTTGGCTCGGTCATTGCCGACGCCGTCGTGCAAGACATTCCTGGGCACAAACAAGCCGTCAAGGCTCTTATGCGCTCCCTCAACCTCATCACGGCCCTCATTCGGGGAGAGCAGCAGGACACGGACCGCGCGGTGAAGGCGCTCAAGCGCAGGTTCATGCTTGAGCACTTCACCCGGATCATCGAGGACGATCCCAACGTCCGCTACTATGCCGTCGCCGGCGATTCCGGCTGCCGCGACATCGTTCATCCGTGGCTGCGTCCGGAATACGAGGATATCCATCAAACCGATCCCGAGGAGGGTGGTGGCCCCAACGATGGCCTGGTGACCGTCAGCGGTTCGTTCTTCGGAAACCTCCCGCCTGAGTACCAAGATCAAGCCTATCCAGGGCTCGAGAACCACCGCCGAGACAATTGGGAGATCCTCGGTGTTCTCGAAGCCGATCACATCGCCGAGGTCGGTCTCGAGCTTCGCGTCCGACGACCGAACGCATACGATCACCTCGCCTTCTTTGCCGGGCTCGCGCAGTTCCTGGACGACGCGTACCCAGTCGACATGACGCTTCGAAAGGACGGGCACTGGGAGCGCCGTCCGGAGTCGGAGGCGATGTCCGGTCCAGTGGCCATGGCGGGGTTGCCGTAGGAATCGGGCAGCGATCCCCTCACCTCGTCGGCGTCTCACTTGCCTAGCCTTCCAGCGTCTCCTTGACGTTGGTCAGTGCCATGTCGAACTCGCGCTTGTTCCGCCTGATTGCGATGTGCTCCGCCAGCTTACCCAGCACCGGAATGGGGATGCTGTACTGGACGTCGATCGTCAGTGCCGTCCCTTCTTGGTGCTGTTCGACGGTGTATCCCCAAATTGCGCTGATCATTCCGATGTTCTGATGCACGGCGCGTTCATTGGGAACATGCTCGATGACCGTGCTCTGCCCGCGGAGCAGAAGCCCTGCCATCTTGTACGTCCACTCGTACTGCTGCCCCGCGCCGGACCCGATCACATTCCGAACTTCAAACATGCTCGGCAGCCAATCGACCAAGGTCCTTGGCTCATCGACATACGCGAACACTCGATCGGTGGGCGCGTGAATCACGATGCTGTTCTTCCAAGAGGCCATGCACGCTGACTGCCATTGTTGAGGACGGTCGCCATCCGATGCAACCACCGAACTCTGGTGATGTCTATGCGCAATTGTTCACTCGTTCGAGGCTTCGGCGGGGCAGCACTTAGTCTAGCTCAGCGATTTCTGCGGCGAGCTGCTTCTTTGCCCAACGTTCTGCCTCGATAGGCCCCGAGAAAAGTTGGTACGGGAACTTCGGCGGGGAGATCCAAAACACCGCGGTCACAAGCCCGCGAAGCCACCCACTCGGCACGATCAGCGCCGAGCCCGTGTTCCAGCGCGCACTGAATTCTTCGAATCGTTTGAGATGCTCGGCAAACGCCCTACGCTGGGTGGCAGGCGCCTTGGTGACGTTCGAGAGGTCGATGACCCAGGCCATCGGGTAGCGCGCAAAAACCGCCCAGTCTTCGCGTGCCCGAAGGCAGGCGCTGAGCTCTTCGTCGGTGGCCTCCGCAGGAAAGGTCCATCGGTAGATGGGCATTAGATCGTTCGAGATCCACGGATGGTCGATCTCGACGTATGCGGTAGTAGTAGGCCAGCCCATCACCCGGTGCATGCCTAGAGCATACCGCCTCGGGCCCACCTCTCCCAAACTACAGTGACGGTCGACAAGCGTTCCAATCGATCCGGATGAAGAACGCGAGATTCCGTTTGGAGTGGACCCGTTTCGGTGGACGGCTAGCCGCTTGCGCCGCGATCGCCCCGATGGCGCCTGAGAAGGCTTGGCCTTTTCGCCGGTCGGCCGAACACAGCGCAGCATTTGCGCTGCGTTTTCTTTTCAGTTCGCCCAAGGTCGCTTGCCGGACAGATCACCCGTCGGCACCCGTGATTCCCACGGTCTCGAATACCGATAGCTCTACTCGATGGAGGGGCCAATCGATAGTATCAACGGAGGGTAGCAATGAAGATAGGCATCGTGGGCATGGGTTGGGTCGGGGCGAGCGTGGCCTCATCCATCCTCAATAGCGGGCTGGCAACGGAGCTACTGCTCGACGACGCCAAGCCGGGCCTTGCCGAAGGGGAAGCGATGGACCTCGCGCACGGCGCGGCCTTCTATCCGACTGCGTCTGTCCGGGCCGCTCCGATTGACGAGATGCTCGACGCAGATGCGGTCATCATCGCGGCAGGGAAGGGGGGCGGTCCAAAGGAGAGCCGACTCGATTTGCTTCGGGTCAACGCCACGATCGTGCACGAGATTGCGCAGCGCTTGTCCGCGATGCAAGGAATGTTGGTCATCGTCACCAACCCGGTCGACGTCATGACGCAAGTGGCCGCCGAGGCTTCGGGTCTGCCCCTGCCGCGGGTCATCGGTACCGGAACGATGCTCGACACCGCACGACTCCGAGAGGCGCTTGGACGAGCGCTCGATTTGGAGCCGCGCTCGATTCACGCCCAGGTGGTCGGCGAGCACGGCGACTCGTCCGTGGCGCTTTGGTCGGGCGCCCAGCTCGGTGGGGTGCGGCTTCGGACGCGGCCAGGTTGGAGCCGCGAAAAGGAGCTGTCGATCGCACACGACGTCCGCAATGCTGCCTACGAGATCATTGCGAGAAAAGGCTCCACCAACCACGCCATCGGCCTCGTGACCGCGGCGCTGCTCCGCTGGACGCTTCGGGGAGCAGGCCGACGGATTCTGACCATCTCGCGCGTTCAGGAAGGCGCCGCCGGAATTCGTGACGTTGCGATCTCACTCCCGACGATCGTCGGCCGAACGGGCGCCGTCGAGGTCATCGAGCCCGAAATGGATGCAGAAGAACGAGAGGCTCTGAACCGCTCCGTCGAAGTCCTGCGCCAAGCGTATCAAACGGCGCGGAGCACGCCTTGAGCGCGGTGAGCCGTCCCCGCTACAGCTCCACCACCACCTCACCGTTTTCCACAGACGCGTGATAGGTCTTCAACGCCTTTTCGCTGCGCACGACATTGAGCAGCTGGATGCCGGGTGGGAAGTTGGCCCAGGTCTGGACCTCGCCCGTCCGAATATCGAACTCGGCGCGATGAAGCGGACAGCGAATGCGGCTCCCGTCGATGATCTTGCCACGCGCAAGCGGCGCGAAGACGTGCGTACAGCTGGCTTGCGTCGCGTAAAAGCCATCCTCTAAGTGATAGACGAGAATGCTCGCGTCGCCGGCTTTGAAAGGCTTCTTCTCACCAACCGCCAGCTCCGATTCCTTGCATACAACGTGCCGCGCCATCGCTTTCCTCCTCCCCTCGAGCTTCGAAGGGAAGGGTCTATACCCACAGACGCCGCGGACAGCAAAGCTCTTCCTCGGTGCATTGGAAACGCCAGGCTTCCCTCGCTCACTCAAGCAACCGCAGACGCGTCCGTCCGGCGGCGCACTAGGCCGAGCGTACCGTCGAGATACTGTTCTCGGGTCGCCGAGCGTTGGAGCTTGCCGCTCGTGGTCTTGGGCAACGAGCCCGGCTCGATCAGCACCACCTCGTCCACAGTGAGGCCGACCGCGCGCTGCACTGCGCGGACGATTTCCGACTCGATGGCGTCCAGATCGCCCTCGCGGTACTCGGCGGCGACGACGATTCGCTCGCTGAGGTCGCCCGAAACGGAAAACGCGGCCACGTTGCCGGTGCGTACGCCATCGACGCGACCCGCCGCGATCTCGATGGGAGTCGGATCGTAGTTGCGGCCGCGGACGATGAGGGTGTCTTTCAAACGACCCGTCACGTAGAGCTCGCCGTCCGACAGGTAGCCGAGGTCTCCTGTCTTGACGCCGCCCTTGACGAAGACGCGGTCCGCCGCCTCTTCGTCGCCCCAGTAACCGTCCGTCACGCTCGGCCCCTCCACGAAGACCTCGCCGACTCGACGCTCGGGAAGTGGCTTGCCGTCTGCGCCGAGGATCGAAACGCGATGGCGGGGCAGGGGGCGTCCGCACGACACCACCGGGATGCGGTGCTCGAGCCGATGTAGTCCTGAATCATCTTGGTCGTGGTCGTGGTCTTGTGCCGAGGGCTCCGGCTCGAAGTCGAGCTGGTCGACCTTGAGCTCGTCCTCCATCCCCGCGAAGGTGACGGCCAGGGTGGTTTCGGCCAAGCCGTAGCAGGATAGAAAAGCGCTCGGTTTCAAACCCGCCTCCGAAAAGCGCTCGAAGAAACGCTCGATCGCGTCGGGCTGGATCGGCTCGGCACCGCAGCCGAGCACGCGCACCGACGACAGGTCCAGTCCCTCTGTCGACGTCGTGCGCCGCGCAGTCAAGGCATAACCGAAGTTGGGCGCAAAGGAGATCGTTCCCCGGTCTTCGGACAGGGTCCTCACCCATACTTCCGGTCGCTTCAGGAAATCGAGGGTGGAGATGAAGGTCACAGGAGTCAGCGTGACGAGCGGAGCCATCACGAACCCGATCAGGCCCATGTCGTGGTAGAGCGGGAGCCAGCTCACGCCGCGGTCTTCAGGGCTCGCGTGCAATCCGTCCACCATGATCGCGTGCGCATTCGCCCAAAGGCTTCCGTGCGTCACGCGAACACCGCGAGGCGCAGACGTGCTCCCCGAGGTGAACTGAAGGAATACGACTTGGTCATCGCTCGCGGGGCCAAGCCGCAGCTCCCCAGCGTCGGGCAGCTCAGCGATCGAGACCACTTCGCGTAGTGACGGCACCTCATCGCGCAAAGAGCGAAGCGTGTAGGCGACGGGTGGGTCGGCAAGGAGCAGGCTCGCGCCTGCTGTCGCCAACATGCGTCCCGTCGTCTCGGCCCAGGAGGCGAGCTGCCCCAGCGTCAGTGGTGGATAGAGAGGCACCGCGATGAACCCCGCGCGAACGCAGCCGAGAAACGCGGGGACGAAGTCCTCCGCACGATGCAACACCAGCCCCACTCGGTCGCCGCGACGAGCTCCAAGAGCGTGCATGCCTCGAGCCAGCTGGTCTGCTTCTGCGATGAGCGCGCCGTAGGTCAGCTCCGCAACCGAGTCACTGCTCCGGTATCGATGTCCATCACGCTCCGAGCGCGCGAGTTGTTCGAGAAGCTCTGAGAAGTCATTCGCTTGCATGTTCCCGCTCCCTTTGCACTACCCAGATGCCTGGCAGCGCCCTTCTCAGCGCGGATCTAGGTGCATCAGCCGTGCCAATCGCAAACCTCCAAATTCGCCCCGTTTTTGAAATTCCGGCCGCCCGACCAGCGTCCAACTGTGACCGACCCGCACACTATCGGTCACAGGTAATTTTCCACCCCTGTTCGTCTAGTCAGATGATGGGTCGAAATGTTCGCCAGTCGCGCCCCCGAACGCGAGCGTAGCGGCTCGGTCGACCCTCAGACCAAGAACGAAACAAGACACGGCAAAGACCACAGGCCGCGCAGTCGGCTACCCGTAAAACCTACGGCTGCAGCTCGAACGCCCCCACGTCGCACATGGCGCCCGCGGGTCGAGGTTTGCCCCGCTGGTCTTCGGTCGCCTCTCACATCGCTGTGGGGGTGGTGTCGATCGATCACGCTGTTCGTCACCATCGCCTCGCGGCGATTGTCCAAGCCCCGACTGCGTTCGCTCCCACCGTGCTGTTCGTTATCGTCAGCGTGCCCCCGTTGAGGATGCCGTAGCCGTTGGAGTACGAACCGTCTTCGTGCAAGACGGCGCCGCTATTGCCCGAGATGGTCCTGTTCTCGATGATGAGAATGCCGTCCTTGTCGATAATGCCAGCGGGCGCAATCGAGCCTCCCGACCCGACAGCTGCCCCGGTGCCGACCGAGCCGGCTATCCCGCCAGCGCCACCGATGCCACCGTCGCCAACGCACCCGCCATCGAGCCCACGGCCAGCGCAAGCACCACGGCCGGAGTCATGCGCGCCAGCATCTCCTATCTTTTCGCGCCACAGCCCATCGATTCAGTATATGCATTCGAAACCCGCACCCCCTGAGATTCTGCGAAGCCAAGTCTCCAGACGCGCGCCTCGAAGGCATCGACGAGCTCGGGGAACGCGTCTCACACCCCTTCCTCGCCCCGATGCCCATGTCCTGGCCCACCGGGGTCGCGACGAAGGTTCACCAAGCGAATTCCAGCCCGTCCCAATTGGCACGCCCGTGTAGTGGCGGCCGGTTTCTCCGCCGATCGCAACCCCCCAGGTATCCTCCACCCATCCATCCCGCCACCACAACCCTCACGGCGCGAAGCCGGACGTACCTCGTAGCGATCACCGCAGCCTTTCTTGCGGCCTTCTCCCTCGGCGCGAGCGCACAGCCCCATAGCAAGGGCCCGGTCAGCAGCCCGAGCGCGCAGGGCCAAGAGCAGAAACCTCCCAAACGAACGCGCCGCGGCGAAGTGTTCTCGGATATCTACCTCGGCGCGGCCGTCACGACGGATGCCACGCTCACGCTCGACGGCGTCGTTCAAGAAGAGAGCCTCTTGTGCGGAGCGGAATGCTCGAGCACGAAGTCACCGGTCGGAGGGCTCAGGGTCGGCTGGTTCGTCGGCCGCTTTCCCTGGCTCGGCGTTTCAGGGGACTTCTCCGTCTTCGTCCAATCCTGGGGCATCCAAAGCCCCTACGAGGTCAATGCGATCCCGATCTCGGCGCTTCTCATGTTTCGCGCACCCTTGGTCAAGACCCCGGAGCATCCGAACGGTCGTGCCCAACCGTACCTGGCCATCGGCCCCTCCCTCGTCCTCTCGACGGCGAAGCTCGCCGAAGGCGTGGCGGCCCTCGGCACCGCGCGCGTAGAGACCAACACCTCGGTCGATCCCGGCCTCGATGCGCGCGTCGGAATCCGGCTCGTCGCTTCGGGCTGGATCTCAGTCATCCTCGAATACCGCGCGACCTACTTCACACCCAGCTGGAACATCAACGGCCGAACCGTGGAGACCTCAGTCTGGACCAATCACTTCATCCTCGGTATCGGCATCCACTACTGAGCCGCGGCGAAGGCCTCGACGATGGCATCCGCATAGGCCCCATACCCCGCGGGGTTCGGATGGAGCGCGCCATTTGGGTCGCCCTGAAACTGAAAGGTGTTCTGGAGACGAATGAGCCAAGTCACGTCGGAGCAGTACCCGTGGCCCGCGAAGCGCGCGTCCACGCCATCGACGAACTGCCAGCCATGTTTGTCGGCAGCGACCCGCATCGCGGCGCGGAGCTCGGTCAACACGGAGGTGCTCGCCCATTCCATCTCGGCTTCCGTCACCCCGGGCACCTGTTGCGCGGCGATGCGCAGGCTCTCCAAGTACCCGGGGAGCTCCGTCGGCCACGCACAGAGGTCCCCGAACTCATCGCGGGTCACGTCGGGGATCTCGGTCAAGTACACGCGTGTGGGATCCATCCCAAGCGTGCCGACGATCGCTTGAGCGAGGTCATCATAATTGCTGGGCAGGTCGTCGAGACCGTCCTGGCGCAGGTCCACGCCGTCGACGTACTCGTCCTTGGATCCAATCTCGAAGATCGCTCGCGCATCGAGCAAGTCCAGATCGATCGTGTCCGGATCCAAATAGCTCTTGCACTCGTCTTCGAACGACCCAAGAAAACCACACGCCAACGAGGCGGTGCTCTCGAGAAGGGAATCGATGCTCGGAGTGCCCAAATGACAGTCTGTGCCGAGGACGCAGGCCTCGACCACGTTGGAGAAGTTGATGTCATTGCCGCCGATCGACACGAAGAGCGCGTCGATCTCGGAGTCACCCGCGAGCTCCGCGACCCGGTCGATCTGCGGCGCAGCGGCTGTGCCGTCTGGCTCGATTCCATCATAAGACTCGAGCAAGGCTCGGTGGATCCGGCCTCCCGAGCAGGCCAGGTGGACGAAGGTCACCGAGGTGTGCGGGTCCGCCTCTTCGATCATCTGCGCCGCGCGCGCCTGCCCTGACTCTGCGGACCGGTGACAGCGATTGTTCTGCCACTGCACGCCGCCCTCATCCAGCTCCCTCACGTCGGGGCTGCCTTCCCCCGATCCGTACGAGTCTCCGAGGCCGAAGATGAGCAGATCCCGCACCTCGATGACCTGGGTCTCCTCCATCTGATCGCCGCCGCCGTCCTCGACCACGAGCGAGACCGAATACTCCCCCTCTGCGGGGAAATCATATTCGAAGCCGTTGCAGCGCGTCTCCACGCCAACCTCGTCGCCGTCGACTCTCCAGCTGTACGTCACCGGCGAGCCGGTCGAGCCGCACGCATCAAAGCGCACGCGCCACGCCTCCGGCTGAAGAGGCCCATCGACATAGACCTCGTACTCCGCCTGCTCCTCGGGCGCGCGAAGCGCAGGCACCGCGAAGCGCGCCGGCATCTCGTAATCAAACGAGGCCCCGAGCGCCTGCTCCCGGCCGCACCCCCCGAGCCCCGCCGCGAGCAAGCCCACGATGACCGTCATCGAAATCGATCGAGCGCGCACCAGCCAAGTCACCCTCTCTACCTACACCAGTGCAGCGGCAAACACACACAAGCCGCAGGCTGCGGACCGATCGCGAAGGAAGTCGTTCGCGAAGACCCCTCTTGCGCCCATGTTCAATGGACCGATATTCGGCCCAAGGAGGACAGCCCGGGATGCAAATCAGACGGAGCCAGGACCGCGGCCACGCCAATCACGGCTGGCTCGACTCGAGCCACACGTTCTCGTTCGCCAATTACCATGACCCGGAGCACATGGGCTTCCGGTCGCTGCGGGTCATCAACGACGATCGCGTGGTCGGCGGCGAGGGTTTCTCGACCCACCCCCACCGGGACATGGAGATCATCTCCTACGTCGTCAGCGGCGCGCTCGAGCACAAGGACAGCATGGGCAACGGCTCGATCATTCGACCCGGAGACGTGCAGCGCATGCGGGCGGGCACCGGCGTCACGCACAGCGAGTACAACCACTCCCCGTCCGATCCGGTTCGGTTCCTGCAGATCTGGGTGCTTCCCGAAGAGAACGGGCTCGAGCCCGGCTATGAGCGAAAATTCTTCGGGGACGAGCGCCTCGGCACGCTTCGACTGGTGGCGTCCCGCGACGGTGCCCAGGGCTCGGTGCAGATTCAGCAGGACATCGCCATGTTCGCGTCGGTCCTGCGAGACGGCGAAGCGGTGACCCACGAGCTCGCCCAGGGCCGGCACGCCTGGCTGCAGGTCGTGCGCGGCGCTCTCGTCGTCGAGGGCACCGAGCTCTGCGAGGGAGACGGCGCGTCCTTCAGCGAAGCCGGGCCGATCGCGATTCAATCCATGGGCGACAGCGAGCTCCTCCTTTTCGACATGCCGTGAATCCGGGCTAGGAGAAAGGGAACATGACCGAGCTCCTTGGAATCTCCGGCAGCCTGAGAGCGGGCTCCTGGAACACCGCCCTGCTTCACTCCGCCGCAACGCTCTTGCCCAAGGGAGCCGTCCTTTCGGTCGCGTCCATCGCGGACATCCCGCTCTACAACGGCGACCTCGACGTCGACGGAGGGCCCGCCGCGGTGCAAGCGTTCAAGAGCCAGATCGCCCGTGCAGACGGGCTGCTGATCGCCACGCCCGAGTACAACTTCGGCATCCCCGGCGTCCTCAAGAACGCGATCGACTGGGCCTCGCGTCCGGGTTTCAAATCGGTGCTCGCGCACAAACCGGTTGCAATCATCGGCGCCGCTCCAGGCATCGTCGGCACCGCGCGCGCGCAGGGGCAGCTCAAGCAGGTCCTGCTCGGCACCCTCTCCGAAGTCTTTCCTCACCCCGAGGTGCTCGTCGGGAAGGCGCACGAGCGGATCCGAGACGGACGCCTCGAAGACGAGCAGACCCGAGCGCTTCTCCAAAAGATGCTCGAAGCGTACGTGGCCTGGATCCAACGACGGGGCTGAGGAAGGGCTGATTTTTCCAGCCGCTCACCGGTCGGCGAGCGTGATCGTCACCCGGTCGAGCTCACCGGTGAATGGAAACGGTCCACCCTCGTAGGCTTTGTCGACCTGCGTCCCGGTGTCGCGACCCAGGTCGAACGTCTCCGCCAGCGAGTAGGTGCTGATGTGCATCTTTGGCATGTCCACCGAGCCGACCTTCTCTCCGTTGACGAAGAGCTCGCCCGTGCCCGCGAACTCTCCGGTCTTGATGAACTTGAACTTCAGCTCGGTCTCACCTGTCGGCAGCCGCTTCGAAACGAGGTGATAGTGCACACCGTCGAGGTAGTTGTAGTCGTAGTGGAGCTTGTGGTCCTTGATGTACATCGAGAAACCACCGGTCATGCCGCCGACGGCAACGATGACCCCCTGCTCGTTGCCCTCGAGGTCGACCTTGGTGACGATTTCGTGCGAGCGATTCTTGACCGGGGCCGAAGCCTTCTCCCCGATTCGGAACGCGCCCGGCGCGAAGTAGACGAACTCGGTGCGGTCGCCGAAGAGCCGGTCCTGCTGTTTGGCGAGGCGCTGGATCATGTCGTCGTAGAGGGGATACACGTTGTTGGCCCAGGCCTCTTCGTCGAAAATCTCTTTCAGCTCCTCGAGCTTCTCCGGGTTTTCATCGGCGAGATTCGTGCTTTCCGAAAAGTCCTCCGCCACGTGATAGAGCTCCCACTTGTCCTGGTCGAAAGGGAGCACGACGTTGACGTCCCACGGCATTCGGTTCGCGTGTAGCGTCACGGCCTTCCAGCCATCGACCCAGATGGCGCGGTTTCCGAACATCTCGTAGTACTGTCGCTGCTTCGCGTTGGGGGCGTTCGCGTCGTCGAACGAGTAGTTCATCGCTACGCCGGTGAACGGTTGCTGCTTGACCCCGTGGTAGCTTTCGGGCCGCTCGATCTTGGCGGCTTCCATGATCGTCGGAGCGATATCGCTGATGTGATGATACTGGCGACGGATCTCGCCTTTGGCCTCGATGCCATTCGGCCAGTGGACGACCAGCGGATCATGCTGCCCGCCACGGTGCTCGCTCTGCTTGAAGTAGCGAAACGGCGTATTGCCCGCCATGGCCCAGCCGGCGTGATAATGCGGATAAGTGTCCCACTGGCCCCAGCGCCCGAGATGGCGGAAGTTGGCGTCGAACGGCGTTTGCAGACCGTTGAGCACGTAGGTCTCGTTGAACGTACCAGCGAGCCCGCCTTCACCGCTCGCCCCGTTGTCCGAGGTCACGAAGATCAGCGTGTTGTCGAGCTCTCCGATCCGCTCGAGCGCGTCGACCACGCGCCCGATCTGCGCGTCGCAAAACTCGAGCTGCGCGGCAAAGACTTCCATCTGTCGCGTGTAGAGCTTCTTTTCTTTGTCGGAGAGCGTATCCCACGCTGGGATCTCCGGGATACGGTCGGTCAGCTTGGTATTGTCCGGGACGATCCCCAAGCGCTTTTGGTTTGCGAGGATCTGCTCACGGGCCGCGTCCCAGCCCATGTCGAACTTGCCCTTGTACTTGTCGAGGTAAGCGTCGGGCGCCTGATGCGGCGAGTGCATCGACCCCGAGGCCCAGAGCATCATGAAGGGGAGGTCGGGTTGGATGGATTTGTGTCCCGTGATCCATTCGATCGCCCGGTTCGCGAGGTCTTTGTCGAGGTGCTCGGTCTTGCGATAGGGCTCGGGGTGATGGTCGTCCCACATCACCGGGATGAACTGATGGACGTCGGCCGCCATGAAGGTGTACGCGTGCGCAAAGCCCTCGTCGCTTGGCCAGCGGTCGAAGGGCCCGACCTGCGAGACTTCGTAGAGCGGGGTGTGGTCCCACTTGCCGAGCGCGTAGTTCACATAGCCCTGCTCTTCGAGGTAGTTCGCCACCGACTTCGCCGTCGGAGGAACCATCGCGTTGTAGCCAGGGAAGCCCATCGCCGTGAGCGCATGGCTTCCGAGGCCGATCGCATGCGGGTTGCGCCCTGCCATCAGCGTTGCGCGACTCGGCGAGCAGAGAGCCGTCGTGTGGAAGTCGTTGTAACGGAGGCCTCCCTCGGCGAGCCGATCGATGTTGGGGGTTTCAATCAGACCTCCGAACGACCCGATCTGGGCGAAGCCCGTGTCATCGAGCAAGAAGATGATGACATTGGGCGCTCCCTGTGGCGGAACGGTGGGCGGTGCCCACCACTCCACCGAATCGGCGTAACTCCGCGCGATCTTCCCCTTGAACTCGGGCGTGCCTTGCGCTGCGGTGGCCGCGTCGCCTTCTGCCGCCGTCACCGCGGCGTCGCCCACCACCGCATCCGTCGCCGCATCCACTTCGGGCACGCTCGAAGGCGGCTTCTCGCAGGCAGGCAGCACCGTGCTTGCCATCACGGCGAAACAGAGCGCACGGATCGAGGTCTGGCGAGAGTTGGGTCGCTGGATTGGGGTCTTTCTGCGGTCTGGCATCGCACGAGGTTTCGACAGCCTGTCTCGGCTGTCAACCGAGAACCAAGACCAAGGCCGCTACCCTCGCCTAGCCAACGTGAGCCCCAAAGCCTAGAGTCGCCCATCATCCACAAAGGAGAGCAGAGATGAGCTCAGACGCCTATCGCCAAAAAGTTGAAGCCAAGCTCGAAGGGTACCAGGCCAAGCTCGATGGAGCGCGCGCCAACCTCAAGGGAGCGGGCGCGGACGCCAGGTTGAATGCCGAGAAGCAGATCAACGACCTGCAGAAGAAGCTCAATGCCGCTAAAGCCAAGGCCGCAAAGCTCGCAGACGCCGGCGACGAGGCATGGTCGAACCTCACCAAGGACCTCGACGACAAATTCGAGGGATTCACCAGCGCAGTCAAACGCTTCTTCTCGAGCTCCGACTGAGCCGAATCTCACCGGTCACGCCGCCGCCGCCGACACCCCCGCTCCCGACAGCGCCACCGAGCGTCTGACGTAGTCAGACGTCTGCACCGCACGCGCCAAGAACTGCGCGACGCCCTTACGCGAGATCTTCCAACCACGCACTTCCCCATCCGCCGATGCGAAGGGCATCTCGTCGCTCTGCTCGTCGGTCAGGTGCACCGGCTGCGCCAGCACCCAATCGACCCCGCTCTCGCGCACTTCAATCTCTTGCACCTCGGTGTCGGCGATCTGTGGCTTCAGCAAGAGGCTGAAGAATAAGCGGTCCACCCAGCGCAAGCTCCCGCGCGTCGCGCCGACCCCATACGACGACTGCACGACGAGTCGGCGAACGCCGTGCTTCTGCATCGCCGCGATCACGTTCCGCGTGCCCGCTGACCGCACGTCGAGCGGTGTGCCTGCAGCACCAAACAAACGAACGCGTATCGGATTCTCGGTAATCCCAAGCGTGACGATCACCGCATCATGGCCCACCACCGCGCGGTCCACGTCGTCTGGATTGGTGGCATCCCCGTTCTGCAACGTCACCTGCTCCGAGTCGATTTCGAGCGACTCGGCGTGCCGGGAGAACGCCGTCACCCGGTTTCCGCGCTTGACGAGCGCATCGATCGTGGCGCGGCCCGTGCCGCCCGTGGCTCCAACTACCAACACTTTCTTTGTCTTTTTCATGACTGCCTCCTCTTGGCAGCCCCTACTCTGCGGCGGCCGTTGACATGAATCCAATGACTTGTTTCTATGTCGACATGAGCGAAACTCATACTGCAGACGCCCTTCACGGCATCGACCTGAACCTCCTGGTCGCCCTCGACGCCCTGGCCCGCGAGCGAAGCGTCACCAAGGCCGCCGAGCGGGCAGGCGTGACCCAGTCTGCGATGAGCCACACCCTGCGTCGCCTCCGCGAGCTCTTTGGCGACCCACTCTTGGTTCGCGGCCGAGGCGGCATGCTGCTTACCCCGCGCGCCGAAGCCCTATCCGTTCCTCTGCGCAGCGGTCTGGTCAGCCTCGCGCGTACCCTCGCCGACCCGCGGCCCTTCGAGCCCGAACAGGCAAGCCGCATCTTCCGCATCGTGTCCCCCGACTTGTTCGACGCGCTCGTCTTACCGACGCTCCTCCGACGCCTCAGCCAAGCAGCACCGTGCCTCGATCTCGCAATCGTCCCCATGCCGAAGCGCCTGAGCGACAGCCTCGAAACCGGCGACATCGACCTCGCGGTCTACCCCGTGCTCCTTGGCCCACACCCCTTCGACCTCGGCACCCAAGTCGACCCCGAGCTCCAAAGCCGAAGCCTCTTCCGCGACTCCTTCCGATGCTTCGTCCGCCGCGATCACCCCGCGCTCGAAGGCCGACGCAAGCTGACACTCAAAGCCTACACAGGCCTCAATCACATCCTCGTCTCACCAGGAGGCGAGGGCCCCGGTGTCGTCGATCGGATCCTGCACGCACGAGGTCTCGAGCGCCGCATCGCCCTCCGTGTCCCCCACTTCGCCACCGCCCTCGAAGTCATCGCCCAAAGCGACCTCGTCCTCACCGCCCCCAAGAGCCTCAGCAAGTGCTCCGCCGCGTCGACCCTCGCGTCCCATCCCGCCCCGCTCGACATCCCCGAGCACGCCATCACCATGATCTGGCACCCGCGCTTCACCGAAGACCCGCCGCACCGCTGGCTCCGTGAGCTCGTGCTCGACGTCACCTCCGAGGTTCCCTAGGCGGCTCCCCGGTGCTCTCGTCGAACACGGACATCAACCCCATGGGCGACTGGAACAGGGTCTTCATCCTCCACTGCACCGGCGATACCTACCTCGGCAGCAGGGTACAGACCAACGTCGATCCGGACGGCGTCGGCCGGGACGCCGAGTTCCATCACATGGGCCATCAGAACATGCTGCTGGTCATTGAAGAGCTCAATCGAATGTTCCCGTCCGTTCCCAAGATGATGGTCGGCGGTTGCAGCGCAGGCGGCGTGGGCTCCGTCAACCATCATCCGTTCCTTCGCAATGGGATCGAAGGCGTCGAACGGAGCTATCTCATCGCCGACAGTGGTCCGATCGCACCCAATAAATTGCTCAACGGAGAGCCAGGCAACCAGCTCGGCCTCACGGCGGCGCGACCGATCTGGGGCGTCGATACATTGATTCAGTGGCTGCCGATGGGCGCCGACGGCTCTCGATCTCCATGTTTGAGCGCGACTACAACTTCACCGTTGCCGTCTACGAGGGTTCCTTCCCGGCGCTCGGTTCCCAAACCAACGCTTACCGCGAGGCTTATTGGACGGAGTCGGTCGAACGCACAACCCCAGCCGCCTCGTCCTCGTCCACTGGAACAGCCCCACCGGTACCATCGATGGACCATTCACCGGCATGGTCCGCGCAGCGGCACTCCTCTCCAAAGGCTCAGAGCAGCTTCTCCCGTTCCTTCAAGCCAAAGAAGCCGCCGACCCCGACATGGAGCTCCAGACGCTCCCCCGATACGCCCCGCTCCGCCTGTTCTGAACGACGGCCGAAACGAGGCCTGCCCGACCGTTTACTCCGTGGCGAGCAGGCCCGGCTGGCTCGTCGGGGAGTCCATGAAGCCACGACTCGCCGTGTACAGCTTCCTCAGATGCACCACGAGACAGCCCATCCCGAAGATGTGCACCAAGAAGTTGAGGCCGGGACCCACGAACGGGATCGCCACCACGAAGAGAATGGCCAAGAGGCTCGCTCCCGTGTTGAGAACGAGCCGACGGTGGTCCGGCGTGGGGAGGCGCAGCGCGGCGAAGTAAGCCACGACGAGCGTCGAGAGAAACAGCAGCACCGCGTACACCATGCCGAGCACGATGGAGACCGGGATTCCGATCAGCGTGAGCGCGATGAGGAGCATGACCACGGGGGTCGCGACCAGCGCAACGAAGCCGAACCCCATATCGCGCAACACCTCTTTGCTCGACTCCGGCGCGGGCGGCAGCAGCGAAGGGAAGAGCCTGACGAGGACGAGGCCCATGAGGAGCATCGCGAGCGCCTTGGCCAGCACCCCGAAGTAGAATCCGGGGTACAGAAACGCGCGTCTGTCTTCCTTCTCTTCGATGTCGATGATGGTCTCGCCGCTCACGATCGCACCGTCGTCGACTTCCACAGCATCCTGCGACGGAACGGTCAGCTGGAGGTCGCCACCGACGGAACCGCTGGAGCTCACGGTGACCTCGCTCCCGTAGCCGCGCACATTGCGCTCGACGCTTCCGCTCAGTTCCATCGTCTCGGCGGCAAAAATTAAGTCTCGGCCGACTCGCCCTTTGCTCCGCACCGTCTCGCCGGCGAAGTAGCCGCCGCGCGCAAGCTCGCTGTCTTCCGTTACGATGACGTTCCGGCCGGCCAAGAAGGCCGAGCCACCAACCTTGCTGTCCACCTCGATGCTCTTGCCCGCGGCGTGCACGTTTCCGCCGACCTCGCCGGCAATCGTGACCGTCTCAGCGGCGCTATAGATATTGCCGCGTACGGTCCCCGTGATCTCCACCCGCTCGGCCGCTGCGAAGACGTCACCGTCCACCACGCCCGCCACGATGGCCGTCTTCCCAGCGAGAAACACCGTGTCGTCGATGGACTCGCCTTCGGCGACCTTGACCGTGCCCTCCTTCTCGTAGCGAAGCTCCGCCGCGTCGGCCTGACTCGGCGGAGCGAGGCCCGCGAGCAGTGCCAATGCAAGGCCAGCGCTTGCTCCCGCGAGTGGACGCCGAACTGTGACGACGCTCAGCGTTCCCACGCCGACAAACGCCGTTGCAACAAGACCAAACGACGAAATCAACATATCCTGACCTCCTACCATGAGCTGTACCAAACGGCGCGAAATCGAAAAGAGCCCACCGACCCGAGCCGACCAAGATCGCGAAGCCATCAACGACCTCAGCCCGGCACCGCCGGCACATCGACCTTGCTATCCCGCCCCCCGTGTTCGAGCGTCACGTGAAGCGAGCCGGTTAGCACCCCGTCCCAAGGCCCTTGCAGCGACTCGAACGCGCTCTCATCGAGCGCCACCGATTCTTCGAGCAACGCGTCGACCAGAAGCTGCCGATGGTCCCCCTCCATGTCCCAGTGCAGCACCAAAGCCAGCCCTCCGAGCTGATGCGCCTCGGTCAAGAACACATGGGACCTCGCAAACGCTCGCTCCAACGCCGCAAGCGCCTCCGCGGGGGTCGCATGCATGGTCGCCTTGAGCGCACAGTCGTCAGACATGAGAGTACCCGGCCAGACTGCCAGCCTACGACCAGCCAAAACGAGATTCAACCAAGCGTGACCCATCACCTACTGGAATCGCCCCCGGAGGCAGAGGGCGGCCGAAGGATTCGTCTCCGTGACACCTTGATTCGGGCGGGCCGAGTCGACTCGATGAATTCCGTAAGCGCGGTGACGAAACGCTCCGGCGCTTCGCAGTGTGGATAGTGTCCCACGCCTTCGATGATTTCGAGCCAGCTCCCCGCGATGGCCGTGTGGGCTCGGTAGGCATGCTCGACGGGAATGACGCGATCCTCCTCACCCCAGATGATGAGCGTGGGCATCCCCGCGGCGAGGTAGAGCTTGTCGTTCGCGCTCACCGATTGACCGCGCGGGTCGATGACTGCGCGCAGCGTGCGAAGGAACGCGCGACGCGCATCGACGTCCCCGAGGGACGAATAGCTTCGCCAGAGCTCGGGAATCACCGTCGCACCCTCGAGCTTCTTCCGGAGCGCGATCCGGCCGATCGCTTCGACGACGCGCCGCACCGGTGGCGCGCAGGCCACGAGCAATACCGCTTCTGAGCCCGGAAGCGTCAGCATCCGGAGGAGCGGATTGACTTCGCTGCCAAGCCCGCCCGCATCGACGAGCACCAACCGCTCGCAGCGTTCGGGGTATTGATATGCAAACTGCATCGCGATCCCACCCCCGTAGGACTGCCCAACCACCGTGGCGCGCTTGTATCCCAACGCCACGACCAGATCGCGCAACACAGAGGCCATGGCCCCAAGCGAGTAGTCGCCCTTCGTCTTGTCGGACTGGCCGTGCCCAAAGAGATCCGGGGCCAGCACGGTGAAACGCTCGCTCAGCGCCGGCATGACCTGCTTCCAAGTCGTGGCGCTGCCGGCCATACCGTGAATCAGAAGCACCAGCGGGCCTTTGCCAGCCAGTCGATAGGTCAGGCGCTTCCCATGGATCGTGAGCTCCTTCTGCTCCATCGCATCGCTCTCCTGCCACGGTCGAGCTATCTGCTCAACCCCGGCTCGCTCCCCGAGAGGGCCGACATCAGAGCTGGCAGCATGATACGCTGAATATCAAGGGTCGGTCGGTAGTGCATGATGAGTCCGCCAAGCGTGGCGACGACGCGGCCGATCATCACGAAATGATCCGGAACGCGCACGACCGGATCTTGTTCGACCGCACGCAGAAGCCGGATCCATTCATCGATCATCTCCGCGCTCGAAACCCCTTGGCGAAGGGCACTCCCCTCCGAGCGCAACTCGTCGAGCATCAAGTCGGCGAACCAGAGCAAGGTGTCCGGGCGCCCGCTTTGCGTCCGGAACCCGAGCTCCTCAAGCATCTGTGTCACACGTCGCGTGTCTTGCACGAAGAAGGCCTGGAGCAGTCGCGCGTAGGCACGACGCGCCTCGGGTGCGAGGATCTTGGTGCATCCGAAATCGAGAATCACTAAGCCGCCGTCAGGCTCGACCAAGAGATTGCCCGGGTGCGGATCGGCCTGGAATCGCCCGAAGTCCAAGATTTGGCGCGCGTACGCTTCAATCAGCTTGTTCACCAAGCGTGAGATCTCGTTGTCGGCGCTTTCGTCGCCCGCCTCCCGGGCTTCGGCCAGCCGGTCGAGGACGGAGGTGACTTTCTCGCCGGCAATGAATTCGGTCACGAGAACCTGCCTGCTCTGATGGGCGCCAACTGGCCTCGGCGCGCGAACCCCTTCTAACGTAGCGAGGTAGTCGCCAACCGCAGCGGTGTGTGCGCGCTCGGCGTCGTAATCGACCTCTGCGCTGATCGTCGCACGCACTTCGCGGACGATGGTTGCGTAGTCTGCAGGCGGCAACGAGGCTTTCATCGCGTCCAGGAAGGAAGCCAATATCCGCATATCGAGGTCGATGACCGCATCGATCGACGGCCTCTGTAGCTTGACCGCGACCCGCGTGTCGTCCTTGAGCACCGCACGGTGCACTTGCCCGATGCTCGCTGAAGCGATCGGCGTCTTCTCGAAATCGAGGAATACGTCTTCGAGCGATCCCCCGATCTCCTCCTCGAGCATCGCGACCATGCGCGCTTCGTCTTCCGCGGGGACGCTGTCTTGAAGGACCGACAGTGCGTCGATCCAAACGCGCGGCATCAGGTCGGGACGCGAGGACAACAACTGGCCTACTTTGAGAACGCCCCCGCCGTGCGAGATGCAGACTTCGGTGAAGCGCTCCGCGTTCTTCGAATGCAGCCGCTCGAGCATCGAGGCGGCACGCCGTCGGCTCACGAATGCGGCCCGCGTCAGATGCAATCGGTACGCCGCGGCGATCTTTGTCAGCACCCAGCTGATACCGACGAGGCGCGCCGTCTGCTGTTGCCAACTCTGGAACGCCCCCTGCGCATCCCGAAACCCGCCGGCCCAATCCGAGCACTCCTTGCGGCCTGCCCCATACGCGTCCAGGGCTTCGCGCCGCACCCGCCAGACCGTCTCCTCGACGGCCCGCAACACGGCGTCGATCGCGGCCAGCCAATGCCGAAGAGAGGAGCCCCAATCAGGTGTTTGATTTCCTTGGGTTTTTCGCTGAACGAAAGGCCGGTGTGATACATCCATAAACGCGATGTATCACAATGTGACGCAGCAATCCATCTTCCTGATCCGGACCAGCTTGGCGATGAGCTCGACATGCGGCGTCTGCGGCAAGCTGTCGTACGCGCGCAGGCTCTCCAAGCGGTAGCCCCCGGCGAGCGCCGCGATGTCCTGCGCCAGCCCCGCGGGCCCGCATGCCATCACCTGAATCCGCGCGGGAAGAAGCCGAAGCAGCTCGCGGGTCACCAGAGTCCCAAGTCCCTTTCGAGGAGGGTTCGCGACCACCGCATCCGGTGCATCGGTCTGCCGCGCAAGAAAGGCTTCGGCGGTTTCCGCTTCGACGCCGAGGCTGCGCGCAGCCTCCGGATGAGATTCGCAAGGCAAGACCTCACCGGCAAGCGCCCCGAGCCGACGCGTCGTCGCGCCCGAGCCGGCATAGAGGTCCAAGACGCGGCCGCCCTCGATCCCATCGACGAGCTCATCGTACATCTGCTCCGCGACCTCTGGATTCGGCTGCAAGAAGCCGAGCGGACCGATCTGCGTGCCGTGCACATCGAGTGCCTCCAGACCCCGGATCAGCATCGCGTCCGCGCCCCGAAGCGCGTTGCCACCCTCACGATGAAAGCACACCGTCAAGCCGTCACAGAGCGTGAGCCGAGGGCTCAGCCGCCGGAGCTCGTCCTCGTTCGCTTCGCTCGTGACCAGCGTCGCCAGCACCTCTCTTGCATTGGTCCGCAACCAGACGGCGCGAAGCCCAAGTCGCTTCCGTTCCTCATCGTGCGCCGCGATGCCCAGATCACGGGCGGCTTCTGCGAGCTCATCCGCTGCCGCTGCGATCAACGGATGGTCGACCAGGCAGCCCTCCATGTCCGCCGGCCGGTTGGTGCCCCGCATGAAGCTTCCGAGGCGCAAGTTCCCCGGCCCGCCGAACGCGATCCGCTTGGCGCTCCAGCGATAGCCGAGCGACTTTGGCGCCGCGGCCAGCTCACCAACCTCGAGCCTGTATTGTGCAAGCAGCATCTCCCGAAGAAGCGCCCGCTGATCGACCTCCTCGAGCGCCATCAAGGCACAGCCGGTGCAGCGCCCGTCCTTGGCATCGACATGACGAGGGCATGGAGGCAGCCGCCGTCCCACTCGGCCGCGTTTGACTTCCAAGGTCGTCGCAAAGGTCGCGTGCTTGCCGACGTGATCGACCCGCGCGACGACCCGTTCCCCCGGAAATGCCCCCGCGATACGCGTCCGTCCACAGACCCCTTCGCCCGACGGCAGGAGCGATTCGACCTCGAGGGTTACCCGGTCTCCGGCCTGGGGGCGAGGTTCTTCCGGGTCCTTCATGGCGTACGTTTGCGCGTCCGGCCGTCGGTAGGCAAGGTGCGCCATGGCCCTCGTCTCCCTCACGCGAAAAGGCAAGCGGGGTTCGAGCCGGCCGGACCGGAGCGCCTACCTGCCCACCACACGCGAAGAAATGAACGCGCGCGGCTGGGATGAGCTCGACATCCTCATCGTCAATGGCGATGCCTACGTCGATCACCCGGCCTTCGGTGGCGCCCTCATCGGCCGCTTCCTCGAAGGTCGTGGCTACCGTGTCGGCATGATCGCCCAGCCCAAGTGGCACGACACCGCCGACGTCCTTCGCATGGGGCCGCCCCGGCTCTTCGTCGGCATCACCAGCGGCAACTTGGACAGCATGCTCAACAAGCTGACCGCCCAAAAGAAGGTGCGCTCCGAAGATCAATACTCCCCGGGCGGCCGCACCAACATGCGCCCCAATCGCGCGAGCATCGTCTACGGCAACCTCTGCAGGCAGGCCTTCCCAGGCGTCCCGATCATCCTCGGTGGCATCGAGGCTTCCCTCCGCCGCATCGCCCACTACGACTACTGGAGCGATTCGATCCGCCGCAGCGTCTTGCTCGATTCGAAAGCCGACATGCTGATCTTCGGTATGGGCGAGCGCCCCGTCTGGGAGGTCGCCGATCGGCTTGCGGCCGGCGAGGCCCTGGACGGGCTCCGCAAGGTCCGCGGCACGGCTCACGTTCTGCGCAAAGGCCAGTGGGAAGACATCGAGCCCAGCCGTTTCATTCGCGACGGCATGCCGGTGTTCTTGCCGAGCTACGAGGAAATCAAGGAGAGCAAAGAACGCTTCAGCGAAATGAGCGGCGCGTTTCAAAAAGAAACCAACCCGGGCAACGGCCGCCCGCTCATCCAGCCGCATGGTCACGAGGCCATCTACCTCAACCCTCCCGCCGAACCGCTCAGCACCGAAATCATGGACGGGCTCTACGACTTGCCCTTCACACGCTACCCGCACCCGTCCTACGAAGAAGCCATCCCCGCGTACGAAACGGTCAAGCACAGCATCGTCACCATGCGCGGCTGCTTCGGCGGCTGCAGCTTCTGTTCGATCACCGAGCACGAGGGGAGGGTGATTCAGTCCCGCAGCGAAGAGAGCGTCCTGCGCGAAGTGCGCGCGCTCCGCCGCATGGAGGGCTTTGCGGGCGTCATCAGCGATGTCGGTGGCCCGACCGCGAACATGTACCAGATGAAGTGCAAAGACGAGCGCATCGAAAAGGCCTGCCGCCGCCTCAGCTGTGTGCATCCAGGCGTTTGCGAAAACCTCGTCACCGACCACGGGCCCTTGGTGCAGCTGCTCGCCAGAGTTCGAAAAGAAAAGGGAATCAAGAAGGCCTTCATCGCTTCGGGCGTCCGTTACGACTTGGCTGAGCTGAGCCCCGAGTTCGTCGAGGTTCTCGCCGAGCACCACACCGGTGGCCAGCTCTCGGTCGCCCCCGAGCACGTCGACGAAGACGTCCTCGACAAAATGAAAAAGCCCGGCGCCGAAAGCTACGAGCGCTTCGCCGAAATGTTCGACTGCGCCAGCCAGAAGACCGGCAAGGACCAACACCTCGTCCCCTATTACATCAGCGGGCACCCAGGCTCGACGACGCACTCGATGATCGAGCTCGCCCTCTACTTGAAGAAACGCGGCCTGCGCCCCCGCCAGGTGCAGGACTTCATCCCAACGCCCATGAGCATGGCCACCAGCATGTACGCCACCGGCCTCGACCCATTCACCCAAGAGCCGGTCTACGTCGCCAAGAGCCTACGCGAAAAGCGGATGCAAAAAGCGCTCCTTCAATACTGGGACCTCGCCCAACACGACCTGGCCCGCGAAGCACTCATCAAAGCCAAACGCGGCGACCTGATCGGCAGCACCGACCGGCACCTCATTCCGCCGGCATCCGGGAAGGGCGCCCTCTCCATCCACGAAAAGCGTCGACGTGAGCGCAGCCACAATCCGCCGTACGGTCGCGGAGGCCGCCGGGCAGGGCCGACCCGCAGCGGGCGGGGCAAGTAGCCGACTACGAGCACCACATCACCTGACAAGGCGACGAGTTTGCGATAGATGGAGCCAGTGACGGGCCGCAGGCTCCAGCTCTTTTGGATTGTGCCGCTTGCGCTTGTCCTGGCGGGGAGCGCCTGGTGGCTCTTCCGCGAAACCGAGGGTCCGCGCGTCGAAGCGCTCACCGCGGTCCGGCGCCCAATGGTGCAGACCATCGTGACCTCCGGTCGGGTCGTTCAACGCCGCCAGTCCAAGCTCGGCGCCATGATCCCCGGGACGGTCGCGGAGCTGCTGGTCGACGACGGCGATCGCGTCGAGGCCGACGCGCTACTGGTGCGTCTTGCCGATGAAGATGCGCTTGCCAGTCTCGCCGAGGCGGAAGCCTCGGTCACCGAAGCGGAGGCGCGGCTTGCACGCGTGCAAGGCCTCGGCAGGGCAATGGCCGTCGAAGCGCTTCGACAGGCTAGCATCGAAGCCACACAAGCCGAGACGGAATATCGCCGGCAGGACAAGCTCTTCGGAACCGGCGCCGTCAGCGAGCTCAGCCTCGAGCGCGCCCGCCGCGACCGCGACCAAACCCGCAGCAAGCGAATCTCGGCTTCCCTCGAAGTGGCGGCGGCCGCGCCCAAAGGAAGCGACGTGGCCGTGGCGGCTGCAGCGCTCGCCCGGGCGCAAGCGCGCCTCACGGCTGCACAGGTCGCGGTCGAACAGACCCGGATCCGCGCTCCCTTGCCCGGAGTCGTCCTCAAACGACACGTCGAGCGCGGCGAAGTCGTTCAGCCCGGAGAGGCCCTGGTGACCTTTGCAGGGGACGGGCCCTTGGAAGTCCGCATCCAGCCAGACGAATCCAACCTCGCTTTGCTGCGACTCGGTCAACACGCGCTGATTTCCGCCGAAGCCTTTCCAGACCAGCGCATCGACGCCTCGATCGACCGGATCGCCCCGTCGGTCGACCCGATCCGCGGCACCGTCGAAGTGGACCTCACCATCGATGACGAGTCGGACTTGCGGCCCGACATGACCGTGACCGTTGAAATTGAAGTGGGGCGCGCCGAGAACGCACTGCTGGTCCCGAGTTGGCTGGTCCGAGACCTCGGCGGCGAAGCCCCATGGCTGATGGTTGCCGAAGGTGGCGAGGCGCGGCGCCGAGACATCGAGCTTGGGCTCGAAGGCGATGATCTCGTCGAAATCGTGTCGGGCCTGAGCGAAGAGGACCGCGTGCTTCCGCCAGGGCTTCCCATCGAGGAGGGCGATCCGGTTCGTGTGCGCAAGACGCGACCCGCGCTCGAGCTGGAAGCAAGAGGGGCAGGCTAGTGCTCGCGCTCCAGCTCGCTTGGAGATTTTTGCGCGAAGGCCGGACACAATCGCTTTTGATCCTCGCCGGCGTCACGATTGGAATCGCCGCCTTCGTCTTCGTCTCTGCCATCATCGAGGGCCTTCAAGTCAACCTGCTCGCGCAAACGCTCGGCAGCCAGGCGCACATCACGGTTGCGCCAGAGGAAGCGTCGCCTCGTGCGCTCATGGCCGAGCCCGGCGTCGCATTCGTGCGACGGGTCGAGCCCTCCGAGCCGCGCCGAAGGCCATTCGACCAATGGCAGCGAGCCGTGCGGCGCGTAGAAGCGACCGAGGGCGTGGTCGCGACCTGCCCAAAGGTCACCGGCTCCGCGCTCGCGTACCGAGGTGCGGCCGAGGAAGCGGTCGAGGTGGTCGGCGCCGATGCTGATCGTTTGCGTCAAATCGTCGACCTTCGAGCAAACCTCATCGAAGGTACTTACCGGCTCGGTGGCGAAGAGGCGGTCATCGGCACGACCCTTGCGCAGAAGCTCGGCGCGCACGTAGGCGATCCGGTACGCGTACGAAGCGGCGACCGAGAGAGCCTGCTCCGAATCGTGGGTGTCTTCGATATTGGCAACGAGGTTGTCAACGGGCGCTGGCTGGTGATGTCCCTACGTAATGCCCAGACGCTTCTCAACCGAGTGGGCGACATCACCGAAATCGAGGCCCGCGTGAGCGAGGTCTACGAAGCCGAGCGGATCGCAGCAGAGCTCGAAGCCCGACTCGGCGTTCCAACGGAAAGCTGGATGGAACGCAACCGGGACCTGCTTACCGGCCTTCGCTCGCAGGACGCCTCGACGACCATGATTCGGATCTTCGTCTTGCTTGCAGTGGCCATGGGCATCGCCAGCGTCCTCAGCGTCACCGTCGTTCAACGAAGAGGTCAAATCGGAATCCTTCGCGCCGTCGGTACCTCGCGCCGCACCGTGCTTGCGGTCTTCCTCTGCCAAGGCCTGCTCTTCGGTCTCGCCGGCGCCCTGCTCGGAACGATGCTCGGCGCGGTCGCCGGCGAGCTGATCGAGTCGAGCGCGCTCTTCGACATCACGGTGACACCTCGGCTTCTGTTCACCGCGGTGATGGTTTCCGTCGCCACCGGCATCTTCGCTGCCTACCTGCCGGCGCGAAGGGCCGCAAACCTGGACCCGGCCGCCGCCATTCGAGGCGACGAATGAACAGCCCGAGCCCATTGCTCCACTTGGAAGGCGTTCGCAAATCCTACATGGACGGCGTCACGACCGAGGTTCTCCATGGCATCGATCTCTCGATCGGCGACGGCGAGCTCGTTGCGCTCGTCGGACCGTCGGGCTCCGGCAAGAGCACCTTGCTCAATCTGATCGGCCTCCTCGACCGGCCCACGAAAGGACGGATCGCGATTGAAGGCCGTGCGGTCGAAAAGCTAGACGACCGAGCGCTCACCGCACTTCGCGGGGAGAAGCTCGGGTTCATCTTCCAATCCCATCACCTCCTGCCTGGGCTCAGTGTCATCGAAAATGTCATGCTCCCGAGCGCAGCCGCGCGAGGAGGCTTTCAAGCCAGCATGAAGGCACCGGCACGAGGGCTCCTCGATGCGATGGGACTCGGGGATTGGGCCGAGGCCTGGCCGCGCCAGCTTTCGGGCGGGATGCAGCAGCGCGTCGCGGTGGCTAGAGCCCTGATGAACGACCCACCACTGGTGCTGGCCGACGAGCCGACCGGAAACCTCGACACCGAGACCTCCGACCAAGTCTTCGAGCTCCTACGCCGACGAAACCTAGAGAGCTCGACGGCCTTCTTGATCGTGACCCACGATTCGAATCTCGCCCGGCGATGCGAGCGTGTGATCGAGCTGGTCGACGGAGTGGTCGTCTACGACGGACTCCCCCGCTGGGCTTAACTTAAGCATCCCGCCAGTCGCTGTCCTTCTCGGAACACGAGCGCTCGCCCATTTCTTCGAGCTTGCACACGCTACACAGCACCCGGCCGTCGTCAGCCACCAGCTCGGCCACGCGCTCTTCGCAGACACCACACATGACGAGATTTCCCCTGTCGCTACTCATGCCCTCTTCCAGCTCCAGGTGGTTCTTAGTCCCTCCCCTTCGCGGGGTGCAAAGAAAAAGTGCCACGCGCGTAATTTCGCTTTCGATCCGGGCGCGCCAGCCTTTGCCTCGCGTGCCGGGGCGATTCCCATTATCATGCGGCCCCGTATGCGTGCCCTTTCTTCGTTTAGCGCGACCGCCGGCGCGGTTGCAGTCTTTCTCAGCTCCATCATCGGTTGCGGCAGCGATTCCGGCTCGACGACCGCTGTCGCAAACCCCGACGAGCTCTTCGAGCAAGGGCCGTTCGAGGTCGGCTTCCGCGAGATCACGATGACCTACAGTGCAGCCGCTACGATGGAGCCCCGCGAGCTCCTCTTGCGGGTATGGTACCCGGCGCAGAGCGGCTCAGATGCGCCACCGGCGGAATACTCGGTCGGAGGGATCGTCGTGCCCTCTGGATATGCGCTCGCTGGACCGCCGGTGATCGACGAAGCGGATTTGCCCTTCGTCGTCCACTCACATGGCAACGCCGGCGAAAGCTTGCTCACCTATCCCTACGGCGAGCTCATGGCGTCGCACGGCTGGGTGCTCGTGGCGCCTAACCACACCGGCAATACCGCTTTCGATTTCTTGTTGGGCTTCGATCCCTTCGCGCGTTCGGCGCTCGACCGGCCAAACGACATCAGCGCGGTCATCGACGAGTTCGAGTCAGGCCTCAGCGGTGACGAGCTCGCCAACAAAGTAGACACCTCGAGTGTGTTTCTCTTCGGGCACAGCTTTGGCGGCTACACGACCTTTGCCGTCGGCGGCGCGAGCGTAGACTTCGATGAATTAGCGGCGGGCTGCGACGGCGTCGTGAGCGAGAATTGCGATGTGATTGCGAACCCCGACGTCGAGGCAGCGTACCGCGCCGGCTTCCTCGACGAGCGCATCGTTGCCCTGGCGCCTCAGGCGCCGGCCATCGGCTCCCTCGCTGAGGACGGGTTCGCGCAGCTGGAGGTTCCCACGATGCTGATGACCGGCCGTCTCGACCAAACGACGACCTACGAACAGAACGCGGAGCCCGCCTGGATGGGTCTCGACCATCCCGACGACCTTTGGGTGGAGATGCCCAAGGGCGCACACTTCACCTTCATCACCATTTGCCACGATCTCACTCCGACGGTGCTCAACATCTTTCGGCCCGATGCGACGGAGGACGGCTGCGGGCCGGAGTTCATCGACACCCGGGAGGCGATTCCGGTGCTCACCGCCTATGTCCTCGCCTTCGGCCGCCGTCACGTGCTCGGACAAACCGAATGGGACGAGGTCTTGACCGGTCCGCCCCTCGGCAGCGAGGATGACTTCATCGTTCGCGTGAAGTAGTGAGCCAGCCACGCTGCTGCGCGAGCGCTGCTCCCCTCAGTCGAGCGGGATCCCGCAAAGCGGGTCGTCCGGGGCACAGCCTGGCTTTTGGGCTGGGCGTGCCCTGGGCTTGTGCGGCGCGGCCGCGGCCTTTTGCCGGGCCACTTCCTTCTTCTCGAGGCGGGCCTTGAGCGATTCCTTGTCGCGTTCGGCTGCTTCCGCGCGCTCCTTCTCGGAGAGTAGGGCGGCCTCGGCCTGCTCCTTGTCCATCGCGGCCCGGCGTTGCTGTTGCTGGGCCATCTCGGTGGCCATAGCTTGGCGCTCGAGCGCTGGCTTCACGATGAACGCGTAGCCGCCGAGCGAAGCAAGCACGAGGAACAGGGCAGCGCTCGCAACGATGCGGCGCGCGCGGATCTTGTTCTTCTCGACGGCGGTGATCGCCGCCATCTCTTTTTCGTGCGCGAGCATGCGCTGCTGTTCGGCAGCGCGTGCCTTGGCCGCTTCTTGGAGCTGAACCCGGAGCTCGGCCTCCTTGGCTTCGCGGCGCCGGCGTTCTTCTTCTTCACGCCGCGTGCGCTCTGCGGCCAGGCGGCTCTCTTCTTCGGCTTGCAGGCGTGCTTCCGCTTCGTGTTGGCGCCGCTCGGCCTCTGCCTCGGCACGCCGTCTCGCGTCTTCGGCCGCCCGAAACCGGGCTTCCTCTTCAGCCGCCACGC
Organism: uncultured delta proteobacterium; assembly: GCA_963699755.1. Lineage (GTDB taxonomy): Bacteria > Myxococcota_A > Polyangia > Polyangiales > Houyiibacteriaceae > SG8-38. Next base: position 808,678 of record CAVOVB010000002.1, on the reverse strand, counting down.
GTGCCGCCTGAATGTTGTGTAGCTCCAAGAGCTGATCCGCTAGCGAATCCTTACTGCCTGCTTCCATTCCTGGTCCCCGCCTCCTCAAAGATACTGGCAAATCCGGAGGCCCACTGCCCATGAGTTTTCGTCCACTCATGCATTCAAAGACGCGCACGGACCACAAACGATCTACCCGGTGAGCTGGATCACCGATTCAGCCGTTCGTTGATCTCGGCGGGCTACTCACAAAGCGGCACACAAATGAGGCTCGCGCAGATCCAGTCGCCCGTGCAGCCGCTCGGACGCGTGAGCGAGTTGCAGTCCTCACTCTTGGTGCAGGAGTAGCCGCTGCCGCAGTCGACGAGGCAGCTCGTGGGAGTCTCGCCGTTGAGGGTGTCGCAGGTGCCGTCCCCACAGCCGCCTCCTGACGCGTCGTCGCACACCGCTTCGCAGGCACCGGTCGTGAGTTGACCGGGCGGGTCCGCCGGGTTGCACTGCCAGTGGCCTTGGCACGACGGCTGAGTACCGGAACCGGTCTTGTACCATCGCTGTCCGAGACAATCGATCAGCTCCTCGCACGGGCCGCCAAGGCAATCCTCGAAGCAGGAGTCTTCGTTTTCACCATTGAGGCCCCAGCAGATGCCGTCGCCGCAGTTGATGTCGTCGCAGATCTTCTGACAGGTCCCCTGCAAGCAATTCCAGCGACCTTGGCAAATCGTGGGCGCCCACTGCTCGGAGAAGCAGTCGCTCGGGACGAGGCTCCGGCAACCGTCGACGCAGTCCCCGGGGCAACTGTCCTCGTTTTCTCCCTGGGCGGTGTCGCAGCTCCCGTTGCCGCAGCTCTCGTAGTCGCAGACTCCGACGCAATCCTGCGACTGGCATTCCCATCGGCCTTCACAGGGCTCGTCCCAGACGCCGGTCGCTGTGCAGTCGCCGGCCGTCTCGCAGGGAGCGGCGCAATCGGGCGGGCAGCTTTCCGCGGTCTCGCCGCCGGCAGGCGCACAGAGATCGTTTCCGCAACCCACGGAATCGCAGACCTGTTCGCACTGCCCCTCGGTGCAGGCGAAATGACCGTTGCAGTCGAGCGTCCACTCGCCGAGGCATTGAGCCACGGTCGCGCACTCATCGCAGACCGGAAAGCAAACCCCCATGTCGCACTCCCAGTGGCCGTCGAGCCGGCTGCACTGGTTGTTGGTCCAGTTGTTGTTCAGGCAGTCCTCTCGCGTGACGCAGTCCTTGCCTTCCGGCACAGTGCTGCCGCTGCAGTGAATCGAACCCGTGGCAAGCACCAGCAGCGCCGCCGTTGATAAGAGAATCCACGAAAGGCGTTTCAACACGAGAACCTCCCGCAGGCGCATCGCGCCCACTTTTCCGGTGAGCAATGCAATGCCCATGCCACTGAAATGACCGTGTTTTTGCGGTTTCCGCAGCCCCAGAGGCGCAAGTCTTGCGACTTGGCTTCAATGGGCGCTGACTCTGCGCCGAAGTCGCGTTATCCTCGCCGCCCCCAGCACTTCCACTCGCGCATCAGCAACGAGGTATTCGATATGACTGAAGAGAACTACGGCCTGGGCACGCGTGCGCTTCACGCTGGCCAGGAACCCGACCCCACCACCAACTCGCGCGCCGTGCCGATCTACGCGACCACGTCGTACGTCTTCAACGATACCGACCATGCGGCCGCGCTCTTTGGGCTTGCCGAGTTTGGGAACATCTACTCCCGCCTGATGAATCCGACCGTCGACGTCCTCGAAAAGCGTCTGGCGGCGCTCGACGGCGGCGTCACCGGCCTCGGTTTCGCGTCGGGCCAGTCGGCGATCAACGCGGCCATTCTCACTCTCTGCCACTCCGGGCAAAACTTCGTCTCCGCCACGAGCCTCTACGGCGGTACCTGGACGCTGTTCAACAATACCTTCAACAACCTCGGCGTCGAGGTTCGCTTCTTCGACCCGGCGCACCCCGAGCAGATTCACGACCTGGTCGACGAGAAGACGCGGCTCGTCTACATCGAATCGATCGGGAACCCCAAGAACGACGTGCCAAACTTCAAAGCCATTGCCGAGGCGGCGCATAGCGCTCCCTACGGCGCCATTCCGCTCATCTGCGACAACACCGTGATGACGCCGTACCTCTTCCGTCCCTTCGAACACGGGATCGACATCAACGTCTACTCGACGACCAAGTTCATCGGCGGCCACGGCACCCACATCGGCGGCGCGATCGTCGATTCGGGCAAGTTCCAGTGGACCGACAACCGCGACAAGTGGCCGGAGTTTTGTGGGCCCTCGCCGAACTACCACGGCGCGGTCCTCGCGGACGCTCTCGCCCCGATGGGAAACATCGTCTACAACGTCCAGATTCGCACCCACTGGCTGCGCGACACGGGAGCGGCAATGAGCCCCTTCGCCGCGTTCCTCTTCCTGCAGGGGCTCGAGACGCTTCACCTCAGGATGCCGCGTCATTGCGAGAACGCGCAGGCGGTCGCCGAGCACCTCGAAAAGCACGATGCGGTCGAGTGGGTGAACTACCCGGGGCTCCCTTCCCATCCCGATAACGAGCTCGCCAATCACTACTTGCCGGACGGCAAAGGCGCGATCCTCGGCTTTGGCATCAAGGGCGGCATGGAAGCGGGCAAGAAGTTCATCAACTCGGTAAAGCTCTGCTCGCACCTGGCCAACATCGGCGACGCCAAGACGCTGGTCATCCATCCGGCTTCGACCACCCACCAGCAGCTCAGTCCCGCCGAGCAGCAGCAGACCGGTGTCGTGCCCGAGTACGTGCGTGTTTCGGTCGGCATCGAGGATGTCAAAGACATCATCGCGGACATCGATCAAGCACTTGCGGCCGCCGTGGGGTAGGCTAACCGGCTCTCGTGGTCGCCGAGTTCGAAAGCACCGATTCGCTGCGGAGCGGGAAGCCGCTTCGCCACGTGCAGACAGCCGTCTTCCCGACGCCGATGCGGCTCCAGCATGGCGGCGTGCTTCCAAGCGTCGAGGTCGCTTACGAGACTTATGGCCAGCTCGACGCGCACGGCAGCAACGCGGTGCTCATCTGCCATGCGATCACCGGTGACTCGCACTTGGCCCCGCACGACGAGGAGGACGATCCGGGCTGGTGGGAAGGGCTCGTTGGCCCGGGAAAGGCCGTCGACACCGACCGACTCTTCGTCATCTGCTCCAACGTCCTCGGTGGCTGCCGGGGCACGACCGGACCGGGGACCATCAATCCCGCGACGGGTGCTCCCTACGGCAGCGACTTCCCCCTCGTCACCGTCGAAGACATGGTCGACGTGCAGAAGCGGCTCATCGACTTGCTCGGCATCAAGCGCTTGCGCGCCGTCATCGGCGGTTCGCTCGGAGGCCACCAGACGCTCTGCTGGGCGACGCGCTACCCCGAGTACGTCGAAACGGCGATCCCCATCGCCGCCTCCGCCCGGGTCACGGCGCAGGCGATCGCGTTCGACGTCGTCGGCCGCAACGCCATCCAGACCGACCCACACTTCCATGGCGGCCAGTACTACGGCACCGGCGACTTCCCGCAGACGGGTCTAGCGCTCGCGCGGATGCTCGGCCACATCACCTATCTCTCGTCTGAAGCGATGACCCGGAAGTTCGACCTCGACCGGCATTCGCCCCGGGACATCGTCACCGACTTCGAGAAGCGCTTCTCGGTCGGTTCCTACCTCGCGTATCAGGGCAAGCAGTTCGTGGGCCGCTTCGACGCGAACTCCTATGTGACGGTCACGCTGGCGATGGACAACTTCGATCTCGGTGAGACGCGCGAGAAGCGGCTCGAGGCGTTCCGCGCCGCCCAGTGTGATTGGTTGGTCATTTCCTTCTCCAGTGATTGGCTCTTTCCACCGGCCCAGTCACGCGAGCTCGTCGCCCTCATGACCACGCTGGGTCAGCCGGTTTCGTACTGCGAAATCGAAACCGACGGCGGGCACGATAGCTTCCTGCTCTCGAATGACATCGAAGCATTCGGCCCCCTGGTCGCGGCCAAGCTCGGCGCACCAGCTCCGCGGCCGCCGCGCGTGAGCTTCGAAGACGATCGCATTCTCGAGCTGATTCCCCCTGGGAGCTCGGTGCTCGACCTGGGCTGCGGGGAGGGGGACCTCTTGGCGCGCCTCAAGCAACGCGGTGCGCCGCTCCTTTGTGGCGTCGAAGTCAGCACGGAGCTCATCGCAGCAACCATGCAACACGGCGTGGAGGCCATCGACTACGACTTGAACGTCGGCCTGCCAGAGTTCGACGACAACCGCTTCGACTACGTCGTGCTCTCGTCGACCCTTCAAGCGGTCCCCAACGTCGAGCGCCTGCTCGAGGACGCCCTCCGGGTCGGTCGTCGCGCCATCGTAGGCTTCACCAATTTCGCCCATCGCACCCTTCGCGAGATGTTCGGCCTCGAAGGCCGCGCGCCCAAGGCGCCAGGCTCGTACTCCTATGAGTGGTACAACACCCCGAACCGCCGCTTCCCGTCGATTCGCGACATGCTCGAGCTCTGCGAAAAGATGGGCGTCACCGTCGAGCGGGCACGCTACTACGACGACACCGAGGGCCGCATCATCGGCGACGACGAGGACGCAAACCTCGCCGCAGAAACGGCGCTCCTGGTATTGAGCAAGAACAGGAACTAGCCGTAGTGATTCGCGTGAGCCTCGAAGCGGCTCTCGATCTGCTGGACCCGCTCGATGATGCTTCGGGCATGGTCCGGGTCCGTGTCGTCTTCGAAGCCAAGCTCCACCGTGTCCGAGATGCCGCCGAATCGCGCTTCAATCGCCTTCGGAAGGTTTTCATGGGTCGCGAAGACCCCAAATTCGTCGACCACATCGTCCGGGACCTCGGCCGCCATCGTCTTCCACTGCCCGGTCTTGGACATCTGATTGAGCTTCTGTGCCAGATCGTCCCAGCCGTGTAGCGACATCACCGGCAGATACGCTGGAGTCGAGCCGTAAAACGCGACGCGGTAGCGCACCCACTCGCGGTTCTTCATGACGGCCTCTTCGTCCGGGCCGGTGATGATGAAGCCGCCCCCACAAACTTCGAGCTCGCTTCGCGAGCGCCCGCTCGCCGCCAAGCCACGCTCGATCGCAGGCCAAGTGACCTCTTGCAAATACTTCTTCGTGCAGAAGAAGTGCAGGCGAAGGCCGTCCGCGATGCTGGCAGCCGACTCGACCATCTTGGGCCGAACCGCTGCGAGATAGATGGGCACCATCGGCAGGTTCGACTTAGGCGGGGTGAACTCCGGCGTCATGAGCGAGAACCGATAGTGCTCGCCCTCGTAGCTCAGTCGCTCGCCAAGCTCCCAGCAACGCCAAATCGCACGGAGCGACATCACATACTCGATCATTCGGCTTCGCGGAGCCTTCCAAGGCGTGCTGAACCGTCGCTCGTTGTGCGCCCTGACCTGCGTGCCGAGCCCGAGTCCGAAGCGCCCGCCCGAGTTGGTTTGGATCGACCAGGCCTGCTCGGCCACCACCATGGGGCTTCGCGGAAAAGCCACGGCGATCGCGGTGCGCGCATGGATGCGTTTGGTCGCGTTTGCCGCGATGGCCGCATTGAGAATGGGGTCGTTGGTGATCTCTGGGATCGCGAAGCCGTCGAAGCCACGGGTCTCGGCCAGCTGAGCCGCCGCAGCGATCTTGGACCAATCGTTGACTTCGGAGCTAAACGTGTCGACGCGCATGGACGCTTCGTATCATGATTTCCGCTTGACCGCCGTCCACCTCAGCGCTGAAGATTCGCAGCCATGAACGCAATCATGCACGCAGCCATCGCGGCGCTGACCATCGGAGCTGCCTGCGCTTGGCCAGGGCTTGGCCATGCAGACGGGGCGTCCATCGCCACCAGCGTGGTGCAGCTCTCCGTCTATGCGGATCCCCCGGACACAGACATACCTTGGCAAACCGAGGGCACCGAGGTCTATTCCGGTTCCGGAGTGATCATCGACGACCGGCGCATCCTTACCAACGCCCACGTCGTCGAGAGCGCCGTCGGCATCGAGGTGAAGCGCGCCGACGGAAGCGAGCGATTCCAAGGGAAGGTGCGGTTCATCAGCCACGACGCCGACTTGGCTTTGGTCGAGGTCGACGAGCCGCGTTTCTTCGAAGGCGCCTCTGCCGTGCCGATCGGCGAGATGCCAAAGCTCGAGCAAAAGGTAGTGGCCTATGGTTTCCCCATCGGCGGGGTGACGCTGTCGATTACCTCGGGGATCGTCTCTCGCGTCGAGCTCGACACGTACACGCAGTCCGGGCGCAAGCTGCTATCGGTCCAGATCGACGCAGCGATCAACGAGGGGAACAGCGGAGGCCCGGTCGTGAGCGACGGATCGGTCATCGGGATCGCTATGCAAGGCATGGATGACGCCGACAACGTGGGTTACATGATTCCGAGCCCAGTCATTCGCCACTTCCTCGAAGACGTATCGGATGGCCACTATGACGGCTTCCCACGGCCCGGCATCGACGTTCAGGACATGGAAAGCGATGCGCAGCGGCGCGCGGCTCGGATGCGTCCCTCCGCGACGGGCGCGCTCGTGACCCGGGTCGACTACGGGGGGCCTTCCTACGGAGTGCTTCAACCCCGGGACGTGCTTCTCTCCGTCGACGGCCGGGCCGTCGCAAACGACCTCACGGTGTCCTGGCCGGGCATCGGCAGGGTCGACTACGAGCTCGCTTTCCAGAGCAAACAGGTCGGAGACGAGGTGGCCGTCACCATTCTGCGAGGCGGCAAGAAGCTCCAGAAGACCATCAAGCTCACGCCGCATTCGCCCTTGGTGCCCGGCCGGCGCACCACCGAATGGCCGCGGTATTTCCAGTTTGCAGGCCTGCTGTTCCAACCGTTGAGCGAAGACATGATCAAAGGCCCCGACTCGGTCTACCCGGATTCGCTGAACTATGCGGTGGTGAACAATCTGGTCACCAAGGAGCGTCGCGAGGTGATCTTGCTGGGGCAGGTCCTCCCCCACCCAGTCAACCGCGGCTACCAGGACTGGGGAGGCGAGACCATCCGACTCGTCAACGGACTGGTTCCGCGCGATCTCCGGCACCTGGCTTCGATCGTCGACCAGGCGAAGGGCCAGTGGCTGCGAATCGTCGTGGGGGACGGCTGGGTCCTAACTCTCGATCTCGAGGCCGCTCGCCGTGCGAACCCGCAAATCCTGCTCGAATACGGCATTCCCGAGGATCGCTACCTCGGGCCGGGAGCCCACCCGCCCCGGGGTCGGCGAAAACGCGGTTCCTAGGCACGATTGGTGGCTCGCTGGACAAGCGCAGAGCAACTGCTACCTTGCCCCAATCGTCCACCAAGGACGCGGGAGCCCATCGTGGGCTGCCAGCACGCTGCCGACCTGTTCCTACCAGACCCGCACCGTGATTCGAAACAACGGCTAAACGGTTCGTAGAAGACATCGGCAAGTTAGAGACGCGGAGTAGATGCACGGGACAGTTCCCGGCTGATGCTGCGCAGATAGATCAGAGAGAGACAGACAGAATGAGCAAGAAACTATTCGTAGGTGGCCTGAGCTGGAACACGACAGACAGTGAGCTTCAGCAGGCTTTCGAGGCATGTGGCACCGTCGCCGAAGCCAAGGTGATTACGGACCGGGAAACCGGTCGCTCGCGGGGCTTCGGCTTCGTGACGTTCGAGGACGAAGCCAGTGCGAGCCGCGCGGTCGAGGAGCTCAACAACTCCACGCTCGACGGTCGCACAATCCGTGTCGATACGGCCAATGATCGTCCCCGAAACGACCGCCGCTCCGACAATCGTTGGTAAGCGGTACGCATGACCACGAGTCTTAACGACTTCTCATCTCTCGGGCTCGGCGAAAAATTTCGCCGAGCCCTGAGAGACGTGGGCTACACAGAGCCCACGCCGATCCAAACCCAGGCCATCCCGCATCTGTTGCAGGAGAGAGACCTACTGGGCATCGCTCAGACCGGGACCGGCAAAACGGCAGCGTTCGCGTTGCCTCTGTTACAGCGTCTGGAGGAAGAAAACTCGCCAGCGCGACCCCGGCGGCCGCGCGCGCTCATTCTTGCGCCCACTCGCGAGCTCGCCCTCCAAATTCACGATGAGCTCGAGCGCTTTGGCAAGTACACCAAGCTTCGTCACGCATTCATCTTCGGTGGCGTGAGCGCGAACCCGCAGATCAAAGCCCTCAAAGAGGGACTCGACGTGGTGGTCGCGACTCCCGGCCGGCTGCTCGACCTGGCAGGTCAGCGCCACATCGATCTTTCGGAGGTCGACGTGCTGGTGCTCGACGAAGCCGACCGGCTGCTGGACATGGGATTCATCCGCGACGTGAAACGAATCGTCGCGCAGACCCCGAAAAGCCGTCAGTCGCTTCTCTTTTCGGCCACGATGCCACATGCGGTTGCAGCGCTCGCCCGAGACATCCTCGACGATCCGGTTCGCATCGATGTGTCGCCCAAAGAGGTGACCGTGAAGGAAATCGACCAGCGCGTCGTCATGGTCGGCACCGGCGACAAGCAGCGCATGCTCGAGCATTTGCTCCGAGATGACGAGGTGTCCCGGGCGATCGTGTTCACCCGCACCAAGCATGGCGCGAACAAGGTGGCCCGGAAGCTCGGGAACGCCGGCATCGGTGCCGAAGCCATTCACGGCAACAAGTCACAGGGCGCGAGGCAGCGTGCCTTGCAGAGCTTCAAGAACGGCGACTCCTGGGTGCTGGTTGCGACGGACATCGCCGCGCGCGGAATCGACATCGATGCGGTCTCCCACGTGATCAACTACGAGCTGCCGCACGAACCGGAGAGCTACGTGCACCGCATCGGCCGAACGGGTCGCGCGGGCGCTGCCGGAGCCGCCTGGTCGCTGGTCGATCCATCGGAACGAGGTCGACTGCGCGCGGTTGAGAAGCTGATCAAGTTCAGGCCCTCAGAGTTCGAGGTCGATCTGCCGCCAAGGGATCCAGGGGATCCCGCCGACGGGCCCAAGCCTGTCAGCCCCCCGCGTCGACGAAATCGTCAACGGTCTTCCACCAATCGAAAAGCCAGCGCCGCCGTCGTTCACCGGACGGGATCGCGTCGGCACTGACGCGCCAGATTCGTATCTGGATATGCGCGCCCACCACGGTGCCGTTGAGCAAGTCCGTCGCGTTCGCGAGGCCTTCGAGCCCGCGATGCGCAACGATGAGCACATCGGCATCGGGGGCGGCGTCGAGTAGGGCAAGCGCGCCCCCGGGTTTGGGCGGAAGGCAGTGCTTGAACGTCGCGGCGATCTCCGCGAGGTCCGGGTGCGTCTTGGCGAGCCTTTTGAGGGCGATTTCTTGCTTCCGCCTGGTGAAGCGAGTGCCCTCTGGGTAGAGCAGCACCCCCTGGTCGCCGAGGTTCTCTCCCAGCTTTCGAACGCCTGCGATCTCCTCGTGCGCACTGCCGCCGCGGTCGATGAAGTAGTTGGGTGAGGCGTGACCGGCGACGTCGATGCAAGGGTCCACTAGAAGCTCGCGCTTGAATACGTAGCGAAGCCGCAGGCCCTTTGCATTGGAGATGAAAGTGACCGGAATCGCTGTGTCGATGATGCTGGCGTGCCGAATGAACACCAGGACGGGGCCGGGGAGAATATGCTCCTCGCCTTCGATCGACACCGAAAGCGAGAGAAGGCGAGCGATCCAGCCGAAGAGCGAGCTGCCCCACCAGCACTCGAGTCGAAAGAAGAGATCCTCTCGTCGCTCAGTATTGCCCCTGGTGACGAGGTAGATGAACGCAGCCGCCGTCAGGCCCATCAACTCGATGGTGAGGTAGGTCCAGAAGAACATCAGGAGGCGCAGGATTGCAAACGAGCAGCGTCGAAAGAGCCCAATCACGAAGGCGGCCGGAATCCACAGCGGTGCAAGCGCCGTGAGCAGGAGCCAGAGCAGGAAATACGTCGAGATCGTCATCATTCGCCGTCGCGTCGGGGACACGGCGGCTGAATGGGAGAACGCCAGCGCTTGCACGAACCGAGAACGGCGGCGCAGGTCGGTGGGCCGCACCATGCTCGGTCGTTCTTGGGCCTCCATCATTGTTCGGGGTTGAACTTAGCTGGGAAATCCCGCAAGTGGAAGCCCGATCAAAGCGGGGGCGCGACGCTCAGGGTGAGGGGACGAGCGACGAGATCAGCTCGTCGAAGGCAGCGCCCTGTTCCACCACCGTTGCGTCTGGTCCGAGGAACTTGAAGTAGTATGGCCCACCCGGAGTGTTCACCACGGCGGCGATCAGGCGTTGATTGGCCTGTGCGGCCTGCTGCTGACCCGTCGGCGACATCCCACCCGAGTACTGGCCTGCGACCTCAAGCCTGGTCACGTCCACACCGGCTGCCTTGCTCTTGGTCTGCTTCGAAGAGGAAACCGGCGAGCCGTCCGGATTGCTGAACTGTCCCACCCAGCGATCGATGTTCTCCTGCGTGGTGCCTGCGCCTTGGGGGCCGAAGAAGTACACGATCAGCTCGGCCGGCCCCGCGGAACCTGTCGCGCTCAGCTGCGCGCGACGCATCGCCGACTTCGGCGCCTGGGCGGTCCACCCATCGGGCACCTTAAAAGCGACCTCCCCCAGATCGACCATTCCCGCCGCATCGGGTTGCCCGAAGACCGGCGCGCCAGCCTGCGGCCTCTGGGTCATGTCCACTCCCGCATGCGGATCTCCGACCGGTGCCATTCCCGCGTGCGGGTCATTTGCACTGCCGGGATGCGCGCCACCGGTTTCGCTGGTGCCAACCTTGGGGGCGGCCCCACTTGCCTCTTTCGGGGCCGGACCCTTGCTCTGGCAAGCCGCGCCGAGCAGCATGGCAACAGAGATCAGGAGTAGCTGGATCGAACGTGTCTTCATCGTCGTAGTGGAGCACTTCAAGGGCCCTCCCTCAAGCCGTTCCTGTCCTCGACAGGAGGGCCCTCAGCGTGCAGGCTGCGCCTCAAAGGCATGCGAAGGGTTCGAGGATTCATGGATTTGGTGTTCGACGTCGTCGAGGAGACCACCAACCTCGTCGAGCGAACCCATGATGCGGTCGTGGAGAGGTCGGTGCGGCGATTTGCGCCGGTCGAGCCCGCCAAAAGCACGGCCAAAGTCGTAACCGGGGTCCAAAAGGCGATTTCGAGCGGCGTTTTCGAGTCGGTGCGGGTGCTCAACGGCATCAGCCGCTTCACGGTAAACGCTGTCGCCGATGTGGCCGAGGCTGGTCTCGAACAAGTGTCCGAGCCCGCTGACCTAGAGCTCGCCACGCCCCTGCGGTCCAGTGCGGCGGGCACGGCGGCCTGGTACCTCGACTATCTTCAGGCCTCGATCAACGGTTTTTGGGGTGACCACCTGAGCCGAAAGAACAGCCGTCTCGATCTCGGGATGACCCTGCGCCACCACGGTCGGCACCTTCCCGTCACCCCCGAGGCCTTTGCGGCCGCGTTTCCGAACCCCACGAACAAGGTCTGTGTGTTCGTGCACAGCCTCGCGGCGACCGAGTGGCTCTGGAGCCTTTCTTCCGAAGCCCACTACGGCGATCCCGACGTGACCTTCGGCACGCGTCTCTCGGACGACCTCGGCTTCACGCCGATCTATCTGCGTTACAACACCGGCCGGCACATCTCCGAGAACGGGCGTGCGCTGGCCAAGCTGATCACCCAGACGCTCGAAGCGTACCCGGTGCCAGTCGAAGAGGTCGCCCTCGTCGGACACAGCATGGGCGGCTTGGTCGCCCGAAGTGCGGCGCACTACGCGCGCGAGCACAACGAACCATGGGTCGCCGAGCTTCGTCACGTGGCCTGCATCGGGTCGCCTCACCTCGGCGCACCACTCGAGAAGGCCGTGAGCCTCATGACCGGGGCGCTACGAAAGGTGGAAGCAGCGGGCGCACAAGTTCCAGCCGCATTGCTCGATGCTCGAAGCGCGGGCGTCAAAGACCTCCGCTATGGCTATACCGTCGACGAAGAATGGCTGGGGCGCGATCCAGACGAGGTCTTTGCCGACGCCCGCCGCAACATCCCGCTCGTCGACGGAGTCGGCTACTACTTCCTGGCAGCGACGATTTCGCGTGATCCCGATCATCCACTGGGTCAGTTGCTTGGCGACCTGATGGTTCGACTGCCGAGCGCCTCGGGACAGGCCCCTGAACCGGCCCGCCGGATCCATTTCTCGAGCGGTGCGGTCTTGTTCGGCATGAATCACATCCACATCGCCAACCACCCCGACGTGTACGAAGCCCTGCGGGGCTTACTGGCGGCCTAGATGAGCGACACGAGCTACGCCGATGCGCTGATCCTCTTCGGCATCACCGGAGACCTCGCGCGAAGGAAGCTGTTCTCCGCTCTGTACGACCTCACCGCCGCCGGCAAGCTCGACATCCCGGTCGTCGGGGTGGCGTCGCGCGGCTGGGATGACGAGACCTTGCGAGGCAAGGCGCGGGAGGCCCTGGAAGTTTCGGGCAGCCCCATCGACGAAGAGGTGTTCGCGCGGCTCGCCGCCAACCTGAGCTACGTGTCCGGCAACTACCGCGAGCCCGGCACCTACGAGGCGATCTTCGCGAAGCTATCGGGCAGAACCCGCTCCGTATCGTACCTGGCCATCCCTCCGGGCCTGTTTGACGACGTCGTCGAGGGCCTCGCCTCGGTGGGACTCAATCGTGGCGGCCGACTGGTGCTCGAAAAGCCGTTCGGTCGAGATGCGCAGTCCGCCACGGAGCTCAATGACATCATCCACCGTCATTTCCCCGAAGGCCAGGTGTACCGCATCGATCACTTCCTCGGAAAGGAATCCGTTCAGAACCTCATGATCTTTCGCTTCTCCAACACCGTCTTGGAGCCGATTTGGAACCGCCACTACGTGCGCGGCGTTCAAATCACCATGGCCGAGGACTTCGGTATCGAGGGAAGAGGCTCGTTCTACGACAAGGTCGGCACCATGCGCGATGTCGTGCAGAATCATCTCCTGCAGGTCCTTTCGCTGCTCGCGATGGAGCCACCGGTCTCCGACGACCCGGATTCCTTGCGTGACGAGCGGGCCAAAGCCCTGAGCGCGATCGTGGCGCCGTCCCCCGATGCGGTCGTGCGCGGACAGTATCTTGGATACCGTGAAGAGCCTGGTGTCGCCGCCGACTCCGATACCGAGACCTTCACGGCCGTGCGACTGGAGCTCGATTCGTGGCGCTGGGCTGGAGTGCCTTGGATCATTCGCGCGGGCAAGGGCCTTCATTCCACCGTGACCGAAGCGGTTGTCGAGTTCGACCGTCCTCCACGCCCACTGTTCGCCGACGCGAGCTGTCGTCCGAGCCCAAACCGATTGACGTTCCGCACCAAGCCCGACGACGGGATCAGTCTGTCGATGCAAGCCAAAAAGCCCGGGCCCGCGATGGTCAGTCGCCCGATCGAGCTACACCTCGAGCACGATAGGCCCAAAGGCCGCGATGCCTACGATCGGCTGATCGGTGACGCGCTTCGCGGCGACCCAGGCTTGTTCGCGCGTCAAGACGGCGTGATGGAGGCCTGGAGAATCGTCGACAGCGCTTTGGCCGACAGTCGACCCGTCGCTCCGTATCCGCGGGGCAGCTGGGGGCCGCCCGAGGCGAACGATTTGCTCGGCGCCGATTGGCGCTGGCTCACGACACTATGAGCGGCCCAGCCGTCGTGACCGACCTCGGTGTCCGCGTCCGGGTGCTGCTGCGCCCTTTTGGCGTTTGACCGGACCCGATGTAAAGCTGCAGTCGCATGGCGTCCAAACAAAGCTCCGATTTCGCGCTGGATGAAGTCCGCGCTGCGCTCGGCCCCGCGCTCCAGCGTTTTGGACCCGATTACTGGCGCGAACAGGACGCGGCCAAAACCTTTCCAAGCGCCTTCTTCGACACGATCGGCGAGGCGGGCTACTTCGGCACCTTCATCCCCGAGGCCTACGGCGGCCTGGACGCAGGAGCCCGCGTGGCATCCGTGCTAGTCGAAGAGATCAACCGCGCGGGCGGCGACGCCGCATCGGTCAACGCGCAGATGGCCATCTGCCGCACCCTCGTCCTTCACGGAACTGAAGAGCAAAAACAGCGGTATCTGCCAGGCGTCGCGTCTGGCGACATTCGATTCCTAACCGTAGCGGCCACCGAGCCCGACAGCGGTGCGAACATGAACGAGCTCGCGAGCAGCGCTCGCCGCGAGGGCGACGGCTGGCTCATCAACGCGAGCAAGGTGCTCATCTCGTTTGCGGGGCATACGCGCTTGCTGATTCTTCTGGCGCGCGCCGATGAAGGCACCACGCTTTTCCTGCTCGACCTCGATGACGTCGGCGACCAGGTCGAGATGCATCCCATCGACCTCGTCGCCCACCGCATGACCGCAAGCCTGTTCATCGACGACCTCCGCGTGCCGGACAGCGCGCGGATCGGACCCGTCGGCGAAGGGCTTCCCTGCCTGATGAAAGGCTTCGTGATTCGACGCGTGCTCGCGGCCTCCGAGGCGATCGGCAATGCGCGTTTCCTGCTGGATCGCAGCATCGACTATGCCAAAACGCGCAAGACCTTCGACCAGCTCATCGGCGTCAACCAGGGCATCCAGTACCCGCTGGTGCAAGCCTACGCCAAAGTCGAGGCCGCGGACCTGATGCGCTGGGACGTTCTCGAGCTCGTCGATCGTGGTGAGGACGCGGTGCCGCGCTCGGCGATGGCGAAAGTCTTGGCGTCGGAAGCGGCCTGGGAGACTTCGCGTGCGGCGCTGACCACCTTTGGCGGCTGGGGCCTCGCCTCGGAGTATCACGTCGAGCGCAAGCTCCGCGAAGGGACCGTCTACGTCTTCAACAACCTCTTGCTGAATCTGATCGCCGACCGTGCGCTCGGCCTCCCCAAAAAGTAGCCCCGTCGCCGAGCGAGGGGCTCAGGTCGGCGCGTCGCCAGGCTCATACGCGCAGAGCGGGTCTTCTCCGAGCGGGTCGCCCGTCATTGCATACGCTCGCGCGCGCGAACCGCCGCAGGCGAACTTGAACTCGCAACGCCCACAGCGACCCTTGTAATTGACCGGGTCCTGAATCTCGTGAAGCGCTTCGGACTCGCGATAAATCGAGTGAAGCGGCTGCTCTTTGACGTTGCCTAAAAGCGGGTAGGGCAGAAAGCCAGCGGGGTACACCTCGCCGAGATGCGAGACGAAGATGACGCCGTTGCCATCGCGGATCCCAAACGACATCTGCCGCGCACGCGCTTGAATGGCTTCGAGCGGCATGCCCTCTTTGAGCTTCTGCTGAATCCAATAGCGACGGTAGTGCGGGGCCTCGGTCGTGCCGACCCGGAACGGGGCCTTTGAAGAAATCGAGTAAACCCAGTCGAAGAGCTTTTCGACGTCATCGGCGCTCGGTGTGTCGAGCTCGGCCCCACGGCCTACCGGAATCAGCAGAAAAAGGCTCCAGCGACGCACCGGAGGCGCAGCCTGGTCGCGGAGCAGCTCGTACATCGCTTGGACATGGGGGAGAGTCTTTGCCGTCACGGTCGTGTTGACCTGCACTGGAATGTCGAACTCGCGCGCCCATTGAAGCGCCCGCATCGAGTACTCGAAGGTCCCCGGGACGTTTCGAAATGCGTCGTGAATCTCGGCGGTCGGCCCATCGAGGCTGACGCCCATCGCGGTGACCCCAAGCTCGTGAAATCGCTCCACCGTCTTGCGTTGCAGAAGCGGCGTCGTGCTCGGCGTAATCGACACGTGAATCGGAAGCGAGCGTCCGTACTCGATCAGCTCCGCGATATCTGGGCGCTTGAGCGGGTCGCCTCCGGTCAGCACGAGCATGCTGCCAAGCTCCTGAACGCTTCGCATCAGCGCTTTGCCCTGCTCGGTGGTCAGCTCGGCCGGGTCGCGATGAGGGATCGCGCTTGCGCGGCAGTGCTGGCAGGCCAGGTCGCAAGAGATCGTCGTCTCCCAGTACACGTTGCGAGGCTGCTGACGGTAGATGAAGCCCTGGTATCTGGTTCCTACGGTTTGAAGCTCCATCAGCCCAGCTCTCTCCTGCGCATCACGCCGCCCAGGCGGTCAGCCCAATTCTCCGGATAGCCCTCGTAGTACCGGGTCCACTGCTGGCCCGTCACTTCGCGAAACAAAAGGGCATACGCTGCGCGGGAAATAGACGGCAGGCCCACCAGGGGCAAGTAGAGCCAGCCGAGCAGGCGTGACTGCTTGCAATGCCCGAGCTCATGGGCGCGATTCCGAACGTCCAGGTCCTGCCAGCGACTGTTTTCACGGCTCCAAAACACGATGTGACCGAGGGAGATCCCGGTTCCGGCGGACTCGACCACGAGGCGGCCATCCTCGACCTCTATGTTGACGATGCGATGTCGAGCGGCTTCGACCCCTAGCATCCCGACTCCAAGGGCAG
This sequence comes from uncultured delta proteobacterium, assembly GCA_963699755.1. Taxonomy (GTDB): domain Bacteria; phylum Myxococcota_A; class Polyangia; order Polyangiales; family Houyiibacteriaceae; genus SG8-38. Next base: position 792,381 of record CAVOVB010000002.1, on the reverse strand, counting down.
TCTGCGGTGCCTCCCAGGCGAGCGACAAGCCTCGACGAAACCACGACATCAACGAGAGGGTAGCACCCAAGCGGGAAAAGGGGATCGGCGGCTCACGCGCGTTCCGCGATGCCTCGGTAGAGGTGCGAAACCAGCCGTGGCCCCTTGCCCTTGAACTCTTCGAGCGACCTGAGCTCGAAGCCGCTGTCCGCGACCAGCTGGTCGACCGGCCTGTTGAGGTTGCAGCCGTCGGCGAACCGGCTCCACATTGGGTTCAGGCGCTCCTGCCAGCGAATCGTGCGCTCGGCGCGCCCAAGCCCGTGCTCGATGAACAGGTAGAGCCCTCCGGGTTTCAGGACGCGATGCATTTCGGCGAGTGCAGCATGTGCATCAGGGATCGAACAAAGCGTCCAAGTGGAGACCACGCAGTCGAAACGCCCGGCATCGAATGGAAGGCGCTCATCGGCCGAGAGAGTCGCTCGCTCCACCGGGAAGCTGGACTCAGCGATTCGCCGCTCGACGGGACCGACCCCTGCAGTGGTCATCGGGTCGATACCCCAGACCGATTTCACCTGCTCCGGGTAGTGTCTGAGATTTCGGCCCGTGCCGAAGCCGATTTCGAGCACGTCGCCCTTGGCGCCCAGCACGGTTTCGGGCCTGAGGTCATCCATGAACCCCATTGCCCAGTCCTGGACCCAGGGCTTGATACGCTCCCGAAGCCTCATCGCTTACTCGAAGAGCGCTAGGTACTCGCCGTAGCCCTCCTTGGCGAGGTCTTCCTTCGGGATGAAACGGAGCGCGGCGCTGTTGATGCAGTAGCGCATCCCCGTCGGGGCTGGCCCGTCCTCGAAGACGTGCCCGAGGTGGCTGTCCCCGTTCTTGCTCCGAACCTCGGTCCGGGTCGACAGGAGCTTTCGGTCGACGTGTTCGGTGATGCTCTCTTTGTCGATCGGCTTGGTGAAGCTGGGCCAGCCGGTCCCGCTGTCATACTTGTCCGTAGAGCTGAAGAGCGGCTCCCCAGTCACGACATCGACATAGATGCCGTCCTTCTTGTTGTCCCAGTAGACGTTGCGGAACGGAGGCTCGGTCCCTTCTTCCTGGGTGACCTTGTACTGCATTGGCGTCAGCTCCTTGCGGAGCTCGGCCTCCGTCGGCCTCTGGTATGACTTGCTCTTGTCGCTCATTGGTTTCTTCCCTGCGTCTCTGGGTTTCTCTGGGGCTTCGAGCGGCCTCTTTCCCCAGACATCGTTGAGAAAGCTCTCACGTCCCGATCCCGCGCGATAGCGCTTGTAGTTGCTCGGGTTCTTCTTGTAGTAGTCCTGATGATAGGCCTCGGCGGCGTAGAACGGTCCGGCCCATCGAATCTCGGTCACGATCGGCGCCTTGAACATGCCGCTCTTCGCGAGATCGCGTTTCGATGCTTCGGCGAGCGCGTGCTGCTCCGGATTGTGCGCGAAGATCGCCGTACGATATTGCATTCCCCGGTCGGCAAACTGGCCGCCGTCGTCGGTGGGGTCGATCTGTCGCCAGAAGACCTCGAGCAGGTACCCGTACGAGACCAGCGTGGGGTCGAACTTCACCTCGACGGCTTCGACGTGCCCGGTCCTCCCCGAGCTGACCTCTTGATACGACGGCGCGGTCTCCTTGCCGCCAGTATACCCCGAGGTGACGCTCACGACGCCCTCGATCTTCTCGAACGGCGCCTCCATGCACCAAAAACACCCGCCCGCGAAAGTCGCTTTTGCGAGCTTGCCGCCCTTTTTTTCGGGGCTCGATTGCTTGTCCCGTTGGGGCGGTGCATCCGCGCGCGTCGATGTCACCCCGATCGCGACCAGGATGGCCGCGACCAAAATCGGAACGCCCAATGTAATCGTACGCCAACTCTTCATCGCCAGTTCCTCATCTAAGGCTCAGCCCCCTTAACGCCAGAGTCGGCGAGATGTTTCACAAAAGAGCGAGGGTCCCGATATCACGCGCCTATTCTTTGCTCAGGTACAAGGTTTGCGTCGGGTAGGCGAACTCGATGCCCTCGTCCTCGAAGGTCCGGTAGATGCCGAGGTTGACCGCCTGGAGGATGTCCATGTGCGTCGTATAGTCGGAAGATTCGACGTAGTAGACGGTTTCGAAGTTGAGCGAGGAATCGCCGTAAGAGGCGAAATGGCTGCGGTCGAAACGGACGTGCTCCTGCGCTTCGATCGCGGCCCGAATCAGCGACGGAATTCGTTCGAGCTTCTGCGCAGGCGTTTGATAGGTGACCCCGAGTGAGAACACCACGCGACGCTGCTCCATACGGCCGAAGTTGCGGATACGGCTCTGAAGAAGATCCGAGTTGGAGAAGACCAGCTGCTCACCAGAGATGCTACGAATGCGCGTGGTCTTGATGCCGACGTGCACGACCGAGCCCGCCATGTCGCCGACCACGATGAAATCTCCATTCACGAACGGCTTGTCGAGGACGATCGAGAGCGAGGCGAATAGGTCGCCGAGGATGTTCTGCACAGCTAGTGCGATCGCGACGCCGCCGATGCCCAGCCCGGCAACCAGCGCCGTGACGTCAATCCCGAGATTGTCGAAGACCAGCAGAAAGACGGTGATCCAAAGGACGAGTCTCCCGATGAAGCTCAACGCGTTCATCGTCGTACGGTTGGCGCCGTCCACTTCGGTCCGTCGATAGTGCTCGAGCCAGATCTGTAGCCCTGTGCTGATCCAGATGCCGCCCTGAATCAGGGTTGCGATGATCAGTGTGTGCAAGGCGATCGAGCGAACGTCGGGTTCTAGTTTCAGCGAAAGCGAACCCGCGAAGATCGACACGACCAAGAGGAAGAGCACCTTGGTCTTTCTGAGCGAGCCGGTGACGATGTCGTCGACCATCGTCTGGGTTTTCTCTGCGAGCCGCTGCATCCGAACGATGAGGACTTGCTCGATGACCCGTAGAACGATCAGGACGCCAACGGTGACTACCAGCGCAATCAGCCAGCGACGTATTTCGTTTCCGTAGAACGTATTGGTGAGCTCGAACACACTAGCTTTTTGCGATGCGCTCGCCGGCGAGGCAACCTACCAAGTGATCGTTGACCAGGCCCATCGCCTGCATGAACGCATAGACGGTTGTCGGGCCCACGAAAGACCAGCCTCGACGCTTGAGCTCCTTGCTGAGGGCTGTCGAGGTGGGCGTTTTCGATAGCTTCATCAGTGACGCGTGCGTCATCTGCTTCGGCCGCTCGCCCCTCGGCGGAACCCGCTCCCAGAAGAACGCCGAAAGAGAGCCGAACTCGTCCTCCAGCTCGATGGCGCGCTTCGCGTTGTTGATCGTGGACTCGATCTTGCCGCGGTGTCGGACGATGCCCGCGTCCCGAAGAAGCCGTTCGACGCTTCGCCGGTTGAAGCGGGCGACGCGGTGATAGTCGAAACCCGCGAACGCGTTTCGGAAACTCTCGCGCTTTCGCAGGATGGTCAGCCAGCTCAGCCCCGACTGGAAGCCTTCGAGGCAGATCTTTTCGAAGAGCCGCAGATCGTCATGCACGGGCCAACCCCACTCCTGGTCGTGATAGGCGGCATAGTCGGGCGTGCTGGCCCCCCACCAGCAGCGTGCAATCCCGTCCTCGCCGCGGACGAGTCCTTTGGGCAATGTCGCCATTGGTGCCTAAGCTACCAGACGACGAAGGATTGCTGAATGCGTGCAGTCGTCTCTTTGGCCGGTCACCTACGGCGCCAGTTTGGCCCGCCCAACCGGCCCCACGCTATCGCCTAGATCAGTCCTCGATGGAAAGCGCCTGCTCGGGGCAGGCGTCGACCGCATCCTGAAGCGCCTCACGGAGCTCCTCTGGCGGGTTCTCGTCGAGAATCACGAGGCTGCCGTCCGGGGCAAACGAGAAAAGCTCCGGGGCGGCCCCTCGGCACTGCGCGTGCAGCTTGCACTTGTCTCTGTCGTACACGATTTTCATGGTTCAGCCTTCTGCCTGGTCAATCACTAGTCCTTGACGCCTTCGTCGCGGCCGCCTAGCTCATCTCCCGTCTTTTCTTCTGCGGCGTCGGAGGCCACGAGGCAATCTCCTCAACGGGGCTCGAGGATCGCGGGGAACTTGCTGAGGCCGCGCGTGAACGAAGAGGACACGTACTCGACCTCCTTGCCTTCAGGGACCCGAATCCTCTTCACACGCTGCGTCATCTCCTCGAGCGAAAGACGTACTTCGAGGCGCGCGAGAGAAGCGCCTAGGCAGAAGTGAGGCCCCAGGCCGAACGAGAGATGCTTCGCTTCCTTCGAGAAATCCCGGAAGATGTTGAAGGTGTGCGGGTCGTTGAACTTGCGCGGGTCGCGGTTCGCGGCCGGGTAGGTCAGGCCGACCTGCTGACCTTCTTTGATCACCTTGCCATGCATCTCGTAGTCGCGCGTCGCCGTCCGGTACATGTTCACGAACGGGCAGACCCAGCGGATGATCTCTTCCACCGCATTGGGAATGAGGGACGGATCTTCGGAGAGCGCATCGTACTGCTTCTGATCGTTGCTCAGCCGCTCGAGGCCACCGGCGATCGCGCTACGCGTCGTTTCCGCGCCACCGACGTTGAGCAAGACGTGCTCGAATAGAAGCTGCGACTCGTCGAGCTTTTCGCCATTGATCTCCGCGTTGATCCAGATGGTCAGGAGGTCACTGCCCGTACAGCCAGCGGCCAGTCGATCCTGGTACATTTCCTCGTGGTGCATGCAGAAGTTCTCGAATGCCTCGTTGACCTCGTCTGAGACGTACTCGGGGCCGCATCCGCCGATGATGATCTGGTTGATCCAGGTCATCACGGAGGCTCGCTTTTCTTCCGGGATGTCGAGCATGTCGGCGATCAGCCGCGCGGGCAGGGCCCCGGCCAGGTCGGCGACGATCTCGACCTCGTCCTTCTCGAGCATCTTGTCGACCAGCTCTACGACAATCTCGCGAGCCCGGTCTTCCATCTTGCGCATCTGACGGGGAGTGAACCCTGCAGACACGAGCGCGCGCTGCTTGTTGTGCTGCTCGCCGTCTTGGTAGATCATGCCTGGATCCGGCGGGATGTTCGGCCGAATGCCTTCGCCATTGATGAAGGTCTCGGTGTCGCGCTCGATCGCCACGACGTCGTCGTACCGGAACACTTCCCAGACCCCGTTGGTCTCATCGAAGTAGAGCGGCTCGTGCTCGAGGAAGTAGTCGTACATTTCGTACGGGTTGTCGTGCGTCGAGGGGGCGCAGAAATCGAGATTCTGGAACTTCGCTGGACACTTGTTTTGCACGGGATCCTCCATATACCCGAGGGGCGGATATAACTTTACTATATGTAAACTAAGTCTAGTTTAGAACAAGTTCTATTCCGGTCAAGCGCAATGCGCGAACGATGACCAAAGATCACGAAAGCGAGTTGGTCGCCTTCGACGGTAGTCGGTCCCGCCCCAGCGCCTTCCGCGCCATCGCCTTGCTACTTCCGCGCCATGATCGCCCAGGTGCTAGAGGGCATGAACACGCCGTCGTCATGCAAATAGGGCGTCATGAGCTCGGCGAGGTCTCGCCGGATCATCGGAAGCTTGCGTTGCCCTTCCTCGCCGGCTTCGCGGACGATCTCCCCGGAGGGGCCGACCAGGATTTGATAGTCGATCGCCTGTTCGAGGTCGTTTCCGACGCAGACGTCGGCATCGATGCGCTTGAAGACTTCAACCTTCGAGAACCCGGCTGCCTCGAGCATCGCTCGATCGGTTTCTTCGCCCGCCATCGAGAAGGGACCCGGGCCGCAGGTCGAGGCGGCTTCCCCTGGAGGCGGAAGGTGGCGCAGCACGACCTCCTTGGCTGCACCCCAGCAAGGGTTGTCGGCGAGCGAGCGCCAGACGATCAAACAAAGCGTGCCCCCCGGCTTGAGTGCGCGATTGGCGTTTCGAAGGGCCCGCACCGCGCTCTGGAAGAACATCACGCCAAAGCGCGAGTAGACTACGTCGAAGTAGCTTTCGGGAAGGTTGCAGATCTGCGCATCGCCCAGTTCGTAGCGGACATTGGCGACGCCGGCCGCGTCGCGCTCCTGCTTCGCGATGTCGAGAAAGGCGTCGGTGCAATCGATGCCGACCACTTCACCGCCGGGGCCCACGATTTCCGCGATTTCGAGGGCTGTTTCTCCAAATCCGCATCCAATGTCGAGCACCTTGTCGCCCTCGCGAATGCCGAAGTCTGCATAGGCGATGTCGCTGTGAACCTTCCCGTTGCCAGAGAGCAGATGCCGGAAGCGAATCCACTTCGGTGTCAGGATCTCGTTCCAGCACTCGACGAAACCGAGGTTGTCCGTCGCGAGGTCGCTCACAGCGTCTCCGGGTCGTCGGTGCTCAGAAACACCTCGTGAATGGTGAGCTCGTTCGGGCCGCGGAACATCTCCTTGGGCGGACGGTTCTTGTGGGCTTCTGCAAACGAAGGACTCGTGGTCCAGGCGACGAAGTCGTCGAACGATTGCCACCAGGTCTTGACCTCGTAGTAGCCCGTTCCGGCAGGTCCGCGTGTCCACTCGCCGGTCTGGTGATCGAGCTCCATCGGCCGCGGCCGGTGCACTTCGTTGCGAATGAAACCCTTGGCCTGGTCCACGAGGTGTACGCGCTTACGAAAGCGGTCCTCGAAATCGATTTCGTAGCCCTCGGTGACCGGGATGCGATTGGTGACGACGATCATGGGCGGAGCATAGCCTGCTTCTGCGCCGTCGAACATCGCAACGACTGTGCTAGGAAAGCCCCGTGACCGATTGGCAGCTCAAGAAGCATCCGACTTTCCCAGGTGTCCCGGGCCCCGTCCTCATCGTCGTCATGGACGGCGTGGGCTGCGGTGCCTCCAACGAGGGCGACGCCGTCTGGCTCGCTCGGACCCCCACGCTCGATCGACTCGCCGAGATCGCCTTGACCACGCGCCTTCGCGCACACGGTACCGCCGTCGGGCTGCCGAGCGACGACGACATGGGCAACAGCGAAGTAGGGCACAACGCCTTCGGGGCGGGGCGGGTCTTCGATCAGGGTGCGAAGCGTGTCCAGATGGCCATCGAAAGTGGCGAGATCTTCGAGGGCGAGGAGTGGAAGAAACTCGTTCGCCGGGTCAAGGAGAGCGGCGAGCCGATGCACTTCATCGGCCTGCTCTCGGACGGCAACGTCCATAGTCACATCGAGCACCTCTTTGCCATGCTCCGGCGCTGCAACGAAGACGGTGTACAAAAGGCCCGCGTCCACATCCTGCTCGACGGGCGCGACGTACCGGAAACCAGCGCACTCGAGTACGTTGGAGCGCTCGAAAAAGTCCTGCACGATCTGAACCAGCAAGGCGGCCGCGACTATCGAATCGCATCGGGGGGTGGCCGTATGTTCATCACGATGGATCGCTACAATGCCGACTGGTCGATGGTCGAGCGTGGCTGGAAACACCACGTGCTCGGTCAGGGTAGAGGCTTCTCGAGCGCCACGGAGGCCATTCAGACGCTTCGGGATGAAAATCCCCGCATGATCGACCAGGACCTTTTGGCCTTCGTCATCGTCGACGCCGAGGGCAAGCCCGTCGGTCCGATTCGTGATGGCGCGGCCGTCGTGCTCTTCAATTTCCGTGGCGACCGAGCGCTCGAGCTCACTCGCGCGTTCACCGAGCCGGAGCTCAGCGAGTTCGACCGTGGCCCAATCCCCGACGTCGACTTCGTCGGAATGATGGAATACGACGGGGACCTCAAGCTGCCGCGGCACTACCTCGTCCAGCCACCGACGATCGACCGGACGATGGGCGAATACCTGGCTCGCAATCATATCAGTCAGTTTGCGTGCAGTGAGACCCAGAAGTTCGGCCACGTGACCTATTTCTGGAACGGCAACCGCTCGGGCATGTTCGACGAAGTCTACGAAGAGTACGTCGAGATCCCGAGCGACTTGGTTCCCTTCGAACAGCGCCCCTGGATGAAGGCCGCGGAAATCACGGATGCCACCCTCACGTCCCTGCGGCGGGGTGGCCTGCGGCACGGGCGCATCAACTACGCCAACGGCGACATGGTGGGCCACACCGGCAACCTCGATGCCTCCGTCATCGCCGTTGAAGCCGTCGATCTCTGCCTAGGACGGCTCATTCCCGCGATCGAGAAGCTCGACGGCGCCCTCATCGTGACCGCCGACCACGGCAACTGCGATGAAATGTTCGAAGTCGACAAGAAGTCCGGACAGTTCAAGCGCGGCCCGGCTGGTCGACTCAGAAGCAAGACGAGCCACACCCTCAACGCCGTTCCTTGCTACGTGTACGTGCCGGGCAGCGACGGCCTGCGCCTGAACGACGACATCGAGAAACCGGGCATCGCCAACATCTCGGCGACGACCTTCCAGCTCTTGGGGTACGAGCGCCCCGAGGGCTATGAGCCCTCGCTCTTGCGATGAGGCGATTTGTGGTGCGCCAAAGGGGATGCGCCCTGTTCTTCGCCGCGGCGCTCTCCCTCGTCGCCACGTCTGCCAGCGCCCAGGCCCTCCCCGAGCCTCCAGTCTCCGATGCTGCTCGGATCGAGGCGCTGCTCGAGCAGTCGTTCAACGCGATGGCTGGCATCTATGACTATCGAGGCACCTTGATGAAGCGAGAGCTCATCGGCGATGAGCTCATCGAGCAAACGATCGACTTCAAGTTTTCGCGTCCCTTCAAGGTGTACGTGAAGTATGGCAAGCCTCATGAAGGACGCGAGGGCATTTACATTCGCGGCAGCAACAGGGACAGGCTCCGAGCGCACAAGGGCTCGGTTCCCGACGTTGCGGTGAGCCTGAACCCGTTCGGACGCCTGGCCATGGCCGACAACCATCATCCGATCACTTCCTTTGGTCTGGAGCGAATGCTCGAAGTGGCTGCCGCCAACATTCGAAAAGCTATCGCGCGCAAGGACGCGACGGTCCGAATCTCGGATGGGGGTCTCGTCGGCAGCGAACCGACATGGCGCATCGATATCGAGTCTCAATCGGGGGGCCGCTACGTCACGGCCAGGCGCTCAGAGGACCTGTGGGAATTCGCCGACCGGGTTGGCCAGGACATGTACGTCATCCTTCACCACAACGAAGAGATCGATTCACCGACGGACCTCCAAGCTGGGCAAAGAGTATTCGTGCCATATTACTACGCCAGCCGCGGGACATACTGCATCGGCAAGCGAACCTTCATGCTGATCAAGGCGGAGTCCTGGGACCGCGAGGGCAAGCTCTACGAGTCCTACGAATACCCCGAGCTGGTGCTCAATCCCGGTCTAGAGGACCGAGACTTCGACTACCGCAACAAGGACTACGACTTCGTCCGGATCGATCAGCGGTAACGCAGGCGCAGCTTGATCCCGAGAAAATCCGCGATCTCCTGTGCATACGCACGCGGAATCAAGTCGAGTCGGCCTTCGACGACGGCACGGGCCCTCGCATGTGGCTCGCCTTTGAGCGCCGGAAGCACGATTTGGCTCCAAGCGAATAGCGTCTTGCCGTCGGCGCCGTTGAGCGCGAGCGTGAGCACTGGCTCGAGGCGCTTCTGATAGGCGACCGACGCAGTACAAAGCGCTGCAAAGGCCTTGACCAGGCCATCCTTGCCCACCTCGTTCGCACCTTCGAAAGAGCTCTTGAGCACGTCGAGCTGGCGCGCGACCCGTGCAGGTGCGATCCGGGCGATCGCCGGAAGCGCTTCGGCAGAGGTTTGCACGACCCGCTTGTTCGGCGAGGAAATGCCCTTCGCGAATTTGGCGACCAGCGGCACGACGAGCTCAGGCTTCTCGGCGATGATCTCACTGAGCACGCGCGCCGATTGCGTGGCAGCGGTTCGCGGTCCGTCCATCATGGTTTCGCCGTGTTCGGCGATCTTCGATTGAGGGCTCTCGTCGTTGAGGATCTTCTGCGCCGCAGCCGCCGCACCACCACCGGCAACCTTCTTGGCCTTCTTTGCCTGGCCGGCTTCTTTCTCTTCTTCCCTGCTCTGCTTCTTGGTCGTCATTCGGGTCCTCGAAGTGCTTCAACGATTTGCGGTAGCGAAATTTCATAGCGCCACGAGGTGCCTCTGTGGCCACCCTCGTACTCCTCGTAGTAAACAGGCAGGCCGCGCTGACTGAGGGCATCCTTGAGCTTCCGCGCTGCGAAGTGTAGCCCGTGCTCATCCCTGTCGCCTGCATCGATGTAAATAAGCGACATCGTTTGCAAAGCCCCTAAGGATGTATCCACCCGCTCGAGCGGATCCTGCTCGCGCCACTCGGCCCAGACATCGTCCCGAAGCTCGCCGGTCCGGGGGTCCATCGGGACTCGTGCGAATGGGAACTCCGCCGAATCAGGCGAATATGCGGCAGAAGCGGCGAGCACGAAGATCGCGTCAAACTGCGAAGCATTCGTGGGGCCCGCTACCGGGATCTCCTCAGCAAAGGCTCGGAGGCCACCGGCCAAGTCGATCGCGATCGCTGCGCTCGTGAGCATGGGCCGCATGCTGACCTCGAACGCCGCATCGCCGGCATGACTGCCGATCACCGAGACGAGCTCTGGCCTGTCCATCCCGAGCCGAAGCGCGCCGAAGCCTCCGGAGGAGCGTCCAACCACAGCGCGCGCCTCGCGTTCGGGGATCGTTTGAAACTCGGCGTCGACGAAAGGAAAGACCTCTTCGGCAAGATAAGTCTGGTAGCGGCCGGTACCTTCGGAATCGATGAACTGCGAGCCGCCCCACCGGTTGAAGCAATCCGGAAGGACGAGGATCGCTGGCTTGCACCGGCCTTCGGAGATTAGCTGGTCGAAAAGCTCGACCGTGTTGGGCTTCCAAGGACTCCACGCCACGATCGAATGATTCGTCGATCCGAAGCCGGCGAGCATCATCACCGCAGGAAATCGGCGCTTCCCGTCATACTGCGGCGGCAGATAGACGTACAGCTCGCGCTCCGCTGCGTCTCCGAGCGGATTGTCGCTCAGACACAGACTCAGATGGGATGTTCGAACGACACGGCCCCTCATTGGCGGGCTTCGCATAGCACATTCGCGCTCGCGCGGCGGGAAATACGGTGATTTCACTACATGCGGTCGATGACGCCGATGCCCACCAGCCCGAGCCCTCGGCGGATCTGTCGGGCGGTCGATGCCGTCAGCCCGAGCCGGCTTTCGCGGGTCGCGCCCTCGGCGTCGAGCACCGGACACTCGGCGTAGAAACCGTTGAACGCCCGCGCTAGCTCGTAGACGTGTTCGCAAATCAGATGGGGCTGGCTGGTCGCACCTGCCTGATAGACCACGTCTGCAAAGCGCAGCAACTGCTTACCTAGGGTTTGCTCGCTCAGTGTGTCGAGCAGGATCGTCGCGCCACTCGCAACGGTGTCGATGTCGAGCTCGCCCTTCGCGAAGATCGATGAACAGCGCGCATAGGCATATTGGAGGTATGGGCCCGCGTTACCCTGGAACGAGATCATCTTGTCCCAGTCAAACTGATAGTCACTGAGCCGGTTCTGCCTGAGGTCGGCATATTTCACCGCACCAATGCCCACGACCCGCGACACCTCGTCGATTTCCTCGGGTCGAACCCGCAAGCGACCCTCGGCGATCCCTTCCTCGATTCGTGCGCGCGCCCGTTCTTTCGACTCATCGAGGAGCGATGCCAGCGTGATTACCTGACCACTCGCGTCCCTTGTTCGCAACGGCTTTCCGTCGTTTCCGAGCACCGTACCGAAGCCGACGTGCTCCAGCTCCATCTCCGAGTCGAGGAGCTTCATCACGGCAAAAAGTTGCTGGAAGTGGAGCGCCTGCCGGTTGTCGACTACGTAGAGCGTGCGGTCAGCCTGCAGATGCTTCTCCCGGTACTGAACCGTGGCGATGTCGGTGGTCGAGTAGAGAAACGCGCCGTCCTTCTTTCTTACGATGAACGGGGTTTTCTGCTTACGTAGCGACTTCGGTGCGCTGTCGATCTCGTCCCAGAAGATGCAGACCGCCCCGTCGTCTTCTCGTGCAATTCCCCGCTCGAGAAGGCTATCGACCACGCCGGGGAGCGCATCGTGGTACGTGCTCTCGCCGAGCCACTGGTCGAAAGAAACGTCGAGCTCCGCGTACACCGCATCGAGAGATCCTCGGCTCACTTCCACGAAGTGCTGCCAGAGCCTACGGTTCTCTTCGTCGCCGCTTTGGAGCTTCACGAGCTCCTCCCTCGCTCGCTCCGCGAAGCTTTCGTCCTGGCCGGCACGCTCGGATGCGAGCTTATACACGCGCTCGAGCTCCTTGATCGGGTCCGATTGCAGCGAGCTTTCTTCGCCCCATTCACGCATTCCGACGATCAAGAGCCCAAACTGCGTTCCCCAGTCGCCGAGGTGATTGTCCCGAATGACCTCGTGCCCAATGAACGACAAGATCCGAGAAATCGCGTCACCAATGATCGTCGAGCGCAGGTGCCCCACATGCATTTGCTTCGCGATGTTCGGGCCCGAAAAATCGACGACGATCTTGGAGGGTTCTTGGACCGCTGGCACCCCGTCACGCGCAGCATCACGAAGCCCGTCGGTGAGCTTCGAAGCGATCCACGCAGGCGCGAGGTGAATGTTGACGAAGCCAGGCCCCGCGACTTCCGCTTTGTCGATCGCGTCAATACCCGCCAGGGCCTCGGCGATTTTCTGTGCGAGCTCGCGCGGCGGCCTTTTCAGCTCTTTGGCGAGCGGCATCGCGCCGTTGATCTGAAAATCGCCGAACTTCGGATCCTGCGTCGGCCGAACCAACGCAGGCCTCGACCCACCGAGCCTCAGGGCCTCTTCGATGGCTTGTGAGCCGAGGGATTCCAAGTAGCGCGCGAGCAGCATGGCTGGAGACTTACGAGGTACACAGCGTCGGCGCCACCGGGATACGGCAAGACCCTCATGCCGTCACTGTCAAGCTTCCGATCGGATACCGGCTCGCGACGGGGTGCCCAATCGCGAGCACGCCCGTCGCGAGCCGGTGCGTCGTCATTCGGTGATGGGTCTCATGCTATCCTAGCCCACCGTGAATCTGATTCGCGTCATGATCGATGGCCTCAAGCCCGTGATTCGAGCCCGTCGTGCCGTCTTCGGACCGCGCCGGCCGACTTGGACGCTCGAGCTCGAAACGGTGGCCGAGGTGCTCCGGCGCTCGGCCAATCTCTCGACCGTTCTGCCACTTCAGATCCAGCGTCGCGTGATCGATCCGCCACGGCCGATCACCAAGCCCATGCGCGAAGTGAAGATGCAGCCGATCGACGCGGGCGGGGTGTCTGCCGAGTGGTTTTCGCAGCCGCAGAGCGATCCCAACCGGGTGATTCTCTACTTTCACGGCGGCGGCTATTCCACCGGCTCGATCAACTCTCACCGTGACTTCCTTGCTCGGCTCTGCATCGCAAGCGGGATGCGGGTCTTGGCCGCCGACTACCGACTCGCTCCGGAGCATCCGTTTCCCGCGCAGCTCGAGGACTCTCACCGCGTCTATCTCTGGCTGATCGAGGAACAGGGGATTCATCCAGACCAGATCATCATGGGCGGCGAGTCGGCAGGGGCAGGGCTGACCCTCTCGACCTTGGTCTCGCTGCGTGAGGCAGGGTTGCCCTTACCCGCTGGAGGGGTCCTGATTTCGGGCTGGTTCGACCTGGATACGCGCAGCACGTCCATGCAATTCAACCGTCACTACGACTTCGTGACTCGGATCGGCATCCGTTCGATGGCCAAGCGATTCGCTCCGGTCGACCAGCATAGCGACCCTCTGGTGTCGCCGGTTCACGCCGACATGACCGGGCTCCCAACCCTGCTGATTCAGGTCGGAGCCGCAGAAACCCTGCTAGATGACAACCTTCGCGTCGCTGAGGCCGCTCGTTCCGCTGGCGTCGAGGTCAAGCTCGAAGTCTGGCCCGACATGATCCACGCCTGGCACGTCTTCGCCCCGATGCTCGAAGAGGGACGCCGCGCGATCGACCGAATCGGCGAGTTCGTGAGGGATCTTACCAGCCAATAGGCTTATCAGCGCTTGACCTAAACGCGAGCTGACCTCAGCTTTCTTACAGCCGGCATCCATCAGGGCCTAAGCGAGTAATCACGCGCACAAGTCCGAGGGTGACCGCCCAGAACATTGGAGGCAGACGTGGCGCAAGCAATCAATCGCTATCGTGCGGATCTACGAGACTTTCGTTTTCTGTTTTTCGAGCAGTTCGATCTGCAATCCGTTCTGGGGAAGGAACCCTTCGCGCAATGGGGCGTCGAGGAGTGCGACATGGTCCTCGACGAAGTGTACCGATTCGTCTGCGACGTGACCGGTCCGCTCAACAGCAGCGGAGATGCGCAGGGCTGCCGAATCGAGGACGGCCGCGTCAAGACGCCCGACGGCTTCAAGGAAGCCTGGGACAAAGTCTGGGAGGCCGGCTGGCGAACCATCGGCGCGCCTTCTCGCTGGGGCGGCCAGGATGCGCCATCGATGCTGAGCTCCTTCGTCGAGGAAATGTTCTGCGGGGCCAACACCGCGTTCACGATGTATGCGGGCCTCACCTTTTCGGCTGCCGAGCTGATCTTGGAGTTCGGCACCGAAGAGCAGAAGAGGAAGTTCGTTCCCAAGATGTTCAGCGGCCAATGGACGGGCACGATGTGTCTGACCGAGCCGCACGCTGGCTCCGACGTGGGTTCCGCCTCGAGCGTCGCTACACGCAACGACGACGGCACCTACAAGATCCGCGGCACCAAGATCTTCATCAGCGCTGGCGACAACGACCTCGGCGAGAACGTGATCCACCTGGTCCTCGCGCGCATCGAAGGCGCTGAGCCAGGAACCAAGGGTCTCTCGCTGTTCATCGTGCCCCGCGTGCGCATCAATGAAGATGGTTCGCTCGGTGAGCACAACGACGTCCAGGTCCCCTCGATCGAGCACAAGATGGGCATCAACGCCTCGGCGACATGCGTGATGCAGTTCGGCGACGAGGACGATTGCATCGGCGAGGTCGTTGGCGGTGTCGAGCACCAGGGCATTCGGCAGATGTTCCACATGATGAACTCGGCGCGCATCGGTGTCGGCATCCAAGGTCTCGGCGTGGCTTCCGCGGCCTATCTGAGCGCGCTCGAGTACGCGCGTGAGCGCAAGCAGGGCGCCAGCATCAAGCAGTTTAAAGACGCCAACGCGCCGCGCGTGCCGATCCTCGACCATCCGAACATCCGCCGCGATCTCCTGGCGATGAAGGCTCGCGTCGAAGGCGTCCGCGCCCTGGTCATGAAGCTCTCGAACCATGGCGACCGTCTGCGAGCGACCCAAGGCAAGGACGACCAATCCGAGGCCTACCACAAGGGCCAGGTCGATCTTCTGACGCCGCTCGTGAAGGCCTACGGCACCGATGCAGCGTTCGACGTTTCGAGCCGCGCGATTCAGGTCTACGGTGGCCACGGCTTTCTCAAGGATCATCCGGTCGAGCAGTACTGCCGCGACTCGAAGATCTTTCAAATCTACGAAGGCACGAACTTCATCCAGTCGATGGACTTGGTCAGCCGCAAGCTCGGCCAGGCCGGTGGCGCGAATACACAGGCGTTTCTGATGGATATCCAGAAGTTCATCATGGAAAACAAAGACACGCCGGAGCTCGAGGACGGCCTCCGCCACCTCCAGAGCGCGCACGAAGCGGTTGCCGCTTCGGTGACGCAGTTCATCGGCTGGTTCAAGGGCGGCAAGCTCGAGCACATTCCGCTCGCCGCCGAGGAATTCCTCAACATCATGAGCGAGCTCGCGGTCGGCTGGTTGCTCCTCGAGCAGGCCTCCATTGCTTTGAAAAAGCTTCCCGTAACCTCCGAGAGCCACCCGGATCACGCGTTCTACACGGGCAAGAAGTTCGTCGCGCAGTATTTCGCGAACAACGTGCTCACCACCTTGCCGAGCCGCGTGCAGCGCCTCAGCGCCATCGATACGCTCCCGGTCGAGATCCCCGACGAGGCGTTCGCGGCCATCTAAGTCACTGTGCCAAAGCCGCTGCCAGGCCTGGCCGACCTAGGTCTTGGCCTGGCAGTCGGCGCAAACCCCGTAAAGCTCGAGCTTGTGACGAACGAGCTTGAAGCCGAGCCTTGCGGCTACCTTGTGCTGCAGGCTTTCGATGGCCTCGTCCTCGAACTCGACGATCCGCTCGCACTCGACGCAGATCATGTGGTCGTGATGCTCGTTGGCCCAGGCAACTTCATAGCGGGAGACCCCGTCGCCGAAGTGGCGCTCGAAGGCGAGCCCGCAGTCCTTGAGGAGCTTGAGTGTGCGATACACCGTCGCGTAACCGATCTTGGGCTCCTCCAGGCGGACCTTCTCGAGCAGGTCTTCGATCGAAAGGTGGTCCGAGCTGGCGAAGAACATCTCGGTCACCAGGCGCCGCTGCTCCGTCGAACGCAGGCCGTGCCTATTCATGTACTCGTTCAAGCGAGCACGGAGCTGCTCGACGTCGTGTTCAGCGGTCGCTGCCATTGGCGCTCTATCCCTCAGGCGTACCTAAGGTAACATCCCGATCTTGTCCATCCCCATCAGGACCGAGGACCGGCATATTGGCCGATTTGCTTGGGCGATTCGACTGTCGCCCTTGCTTGTCGCGTTCATTCTCGCGGCTCTCTGGATCTCCGGTGCCCCGTCCGTGGTTCCCGATCTTCGCTTCAGCGCACCGCTCGTCGCGCGACCCGGCACGACCATCGGACTTCGCGCGTGGGAGCTCAAAGATGATGACGAAGGTTTCACGGTCGTCGGCGCTCCTCCCGTCGTCGTCGAGCTACGCAATACAGCAGGGATCACGCTCGCCAGCACGGAGCTCGTAGAGTCACAGGTGCACGGAAGGGAGGGCCAACTGGCGATTCCCGAGGAGCTGGACGAAGCGCTTCACCTCGTGGCGCACGCTGAGATCGACGGGCGAGAAGTCTCCGTGGAGCGGACGCTCTACGTTCGTGAAGCGATCGAATCCCGCCTGCCGGCCGGACGTTCGGTCACCGCGTTTCAGGTTTACGAGCTCGGACCCATCCGCGTCTCCAATTCGAGGCAAGCGGTTCCTCTCCTCGACCCGCGCGTCGAAGAGGGTGCCTGCGTACCCGATCTTCGCTGCTGGGTCTCGGTCTGGGTCGGCGATGAAGATGTCCGCGTGCGTCTGCGATCTCTCGATGCTGTCCACCTCGAGCAGGGGCTCGTGACGCCGTCGAGTGGATTCGCGCGCTTTCCGATCGTGGTGACAGGCGCCGAGGGCCGTGTCGAGGTCGAAGCGCTCAGCGCGGACGGCACCCTCCTCGCCGCCCGAGAACTGCGGCTACCCTTGGTCCCAGCGGGCATCGTCGCCCGGGCATCCTTCGAAGCAGAGCGAATCCGAGTCGACTGGGAGCAGCTCGGCGAGCGGAGCCCCGTCTTGGTTGACGTCTTTCAGGGACGTCGATGGGTGCAAGCGTTCTCGCTCAGCCCCGATGACCCGCACCTTCCCGCCCCGGGGCCGGGGGTTTGGCGTCTTCAGGTTCGAGCCGATCTCTTCTCGGACAATACCGCCGGCGTCGCGTACGTCGTCCAAGGTGAGAGCGGCCCCGACCGGGTGCGCGCAGCAGCGGCTTTCGTCCTCTCGGACGCAGATCAACGAGGGCTCGATCCACTCGCGCTGTCGATCCTCGAGGACACCCTTCCCGAAGCAGCCGTCGAGAACGCCCTTCGAGCCTTGTTCGCCGTTCCGAGCTTCGACGTGGTCGCGATCGGACCCGGGATGAGCACACGGGTTGGTGTCGACGAGGCCTTCGAGCTCGAGCAGGAGCTCCGGCGCTGGCAGGCCGCCGTGGTCATCTTCTTGATCGGTTTGATCGTCAGCATGGTCTTGCTGCGAGTCGAGCTCGTCGCGCAGGCCCGCGCCCGGCAGCTTCTCGACGCGTTCGGTGATGGGCGCTCACCCTCCTCGCAGACTCCTTCCTCGGGCCGGGGCCTCTGGGCCTTCGTGCTTCTCGTCTTCGTGCTGATGGCGGTCGTCGCGCTCTCGAAGCGTTGGTCTTGACTGTCGTTTGCGCCGCTCCCCAGGCCGACCTAGATTGCAGCCGTGTTCAACTCGGTCCTAAAGAAGCTGCTTGGTACCAAGCACGAGCGTGAAGTGAAGCGCATGCAGCCCATGGTTGCCGCGATCTCGGCGCTCGAAGACGAGATGGTGAAGCTCTCGGATGCCCAACTCAGAGGGAAAACCGCCGAGTTCAGGCAACAACTCGACAACGGCGCTCCGCTCGATGATCTGCTCGTCCCTGCCTACGCGGTGGCTCGGGAAGCAGGCAAGCGAGTCCTCGGAATGCGCCACTACGACGTTCAGCTCGTCGGCGGTATCGTCCTACACCAGGGGAAGATCGCCGAGATGAAGACCGGCGAAGGCAAGACGCTCGTCGCCACGCTCGCCTGCTATCTGAACGGGCTCGAAGGCAAGGGCGTCCACGTCGTGACCGTCAACGATTACCTCGCGAGTCGTGACGCTGAGTGGATGGGCAAGCTCTATGGCTTCCTCGGCCTGAGCACGGGCGTCGTCGTTCCGGGGCAGAGCAACGCCGTGAAGAAGCGCGCCTACAACTGTGACGTCACCTACGGCCAGAACAACGAGTTCGGCTTCGACTACATGCGCGACAACATGAAGTTCAGCATCTACGACTACGTGCAGCGTGATCTGAACTACGCCATCGTCGACGAGGTCGATTCGATTCTGATCGACGAAGCGCGCACGCCGCTGATCATCAGCGGTCCAGGCGAAACCGCCAGCGAGAAGTACCAGGTGATCAACGAGATCATCCCGCGGCTTCGGCAAGAGGAGCACTTCGACCTCGATGAGAAGAATCGCAGCGTGACCCTCACCGAGGAGGGCATGGAGTACGCCCAGGAGATGCTCGGAGGACGTGGCTTGCTCGGAGGGGACGGCAACCTCTACGACCCCACCAATCTCGAAACCCTCCACATCTTGCAACAGTGCCTTCGGGCCCACGCACTCTATCACCGGGACCAGCACTACATGGTGTCCGAAGACGGCAAGGTGATGATCATCGACGAGTTCACCGGGCGCGTGCTCCCCGGGCGGCGATGGTCCGACGGTCTTCACCAGGCGGTCGAAGCGAAAGAGCGCGTCCTCATCCAGAGCGAGAACCTCACCCTTGCGACCATCTCCTTCCAGAATCTCTTCCGTCTCTATACGAAGCTCTCTGGCATGACGGGCACCGCCGACACCGAAGCCACCGAGTTTCATAACATCTACAAGCTCGACGTCGTGGTCATTCCGACCAACAAGCCGATTGCCCGCATCGATGAAGAGGACCTGATCTACAAGACCGAGCGCGAGAAGTTTCGTGCGATCTGCGAAGAGATCGAAGCCTCCCACAAGAGGGCCCAGCCCGTGCTAGTAGGGACAACGAGCGTCGAGAAGTCGGACGCGGTCGCGCACTTCCTCAGCCGTCGCGGCGTTCCACACAACGTGCTGAACGCGAAGCAGCACGAGCGTGAAGCGTATATCGTAGCTCAAGCGGGCACCTCCGGCGCCGTGACCATCGCTACCAACATGGCCGGTCGTGGCACCGACATCGTGCTTGGTGGAAATCCCGAGATGCTCGCTCGGATCGAGGTGCTCGAGACCGCACCGCAAGAGGCGCTTGCCGATCCCGAGCTTCGCGACGCCAAGATCGCCGAGACCACCGAGCACTACATCACCAAGTGCAGGGAAGATGCGAAGGCCGTCAAAGCAGCAGGTGGTCTCCGAATCATTGGCACCGAGCGCCACGAATCGCGTCGTATCGACAATCAGCTCCGAGGCCGCTCGGGCCGTCAGGGTGATCCGGGCGCTTCGCGCTTCTTCCTCTCACTCGAGGACGACCTGATGCGGATCTTCGCGGGCGAGCGGGTGCAGTCCATGATGGATCGGCTCGGGATGGAAGAAGACATCCCAATCGAGCATCGCATGGTGACCCGTGCCGTCGAAAACGCGCAGAAGAAGGTCGAGGAGCGCAACTTCGATGTTCGAAAGAACCTGCTCGAGTACGACGATGTGATGAACCAGCAGCGCAAGAGCATGTACGCGCTGCGAAAGCAGGTTTTGCGCGGTGAATACCGAACGGTCCCCACCGACGAGCAGCGCAAGGCCGGAGTGGAGCCGGAGCCGCTCGTCGAGGAGATCGACGAGGCGCTCTTGGCCCGGGTCGCCCCGGTCCTCGAAAACATCGTGAAATTTCATTCGTATCCGCTGCCGGATGCGGGCCTCACCGAAGACGAGCTGCCCGCGCACCGCAAGCGGGCGAATGAGTCCGATCTCGCATCGCTCACCGACGTTCGGGTCGAGTACCTCGAGAAGGACATCTATCTCTGGTTCGGCTGCGTGGTTCCGCTCGAGGAGTTCCGAAAGGACCCCGTCGGGGCCTACAAGTGCGTCGAGCAGGCGGTCGGCATGTCCCTGAGCGAGCAGAAGGAGCGCCTGCTCGACCTGATCGACGAGATTGTCGTCACGATGGTCGATCACGCGTGCCCTCCCGCAAAGCACTACGAGGATTGGGACCTCGACGGGCTTGAGCGTGCCTACAAGGACCAGTTCGGGATCAACGCGACGGGTATCCACGACATCAGTGACCGCGAGGAGCTCCTCCGAAAGCTCTACGGGGACGCTTCGCGTGTGCTCGAGCGCAAGGAGCAAGAGTTTGGTACCGAGAACTTCCTGCGCCTGTTCCGCGATTTGTATCTGCAGGAGATCGACAAGCAGTGGATGGACCACCTCCAGGGTATGGACCATCTGCGTGACGGCATCGGCTTGCGCGGCTACGGGCAGCGCGACCCGAAGAAGGAATACCAGCGTGAGGGTTTCGACATGTACCTGGAGATGGTGCAAAGCGTGAAGTCGTCGGTGACCCTCGGGATGTTCAGCGTCGAGCGGGCAGGCGAAGAAGAGCTCAGGCAGCTCGAGGAGCAGCGCCGTCAGGCAACGGAGAAGCGCCAGCGTCAGATTCGCGCCAGCCACCAGGTTGGTGCGGCAAGCGGGGATCAGGGCGGTGGCCCGCAGCAATCCGGCCCCAGCAGGCAGGCGCGCAGAGCGGCAGCCAGGAGGGGTCGACGCGCAGGAGGCGCCGCTATGGAGGCTCGGCCGCGACAGTCGCCAACGGAGGCAGCGACCGTGAAGCGCGAGCGGCCCAAGCTCGGGCGGAACGACCCCTGTTATTGCGGCAGCGGGAAGAAATACAAGAACTGCCACTACCGAGAAGATCAAGCTGCAGCCTCGCCGCACTAAGCACCTTCTGGTAAGAGGCACGCCATGAGCGGACGGGTGAAGGGGTTTCGCTTCGCTGGTGTACACGGCGGAATCAAGGGAGGCGATCGCCTGGATCTGGGCTTGATCTGCGCAGATGCGCCTGCGGTCGCCTCGGGGGTGTTCACGAGGAACCGGGTGCGCGCTGCTCCGGTCCAGATCAGTGAGCGTCGACTCAGGAGCGGGCGTTGCCAAGCGGTCCTCGTCAACAGCGGCAACGCCAACGCATGCACGGGCAAGCAGGGGCAGAACGCAGCCCTGGCCGTGACCCGCACGGTCGCCCGGTCGCTTCGTGTTCGAAGCTCCCTCGTGGTGCCGGCCTCGACGGGCGTCATCGGCGTACAGCTGCCGCGCGAGAACATCGAAGCGGCGATCCCCGATCTCGTCGACGACCTTTCGGCGGCAGGTGCATCACGATTTGCCCGGGCGATTTTGACCACCGATCGCGGTCCAAAGGTTGCAAGAGCCGAGCTGAGAGTGGGCCGAACGACCTGCCGTCTTCTCGGCATCGCCAAAGGCGCAGGGATGATCCATCCAAACATGGCTACGACCCTCGCCTTCGTAACCACCGACGCCCCGCTCCATGGGCCGACGCTCTCGAGGTTTTTGCGCCACGCGACCGAGCTCAGCTTCAACCGCGCAACCGTCGATGGCGACACCAGTACCAACGATTCCATCTATGCGCTTGCGTCAGGCGCGGCCAGCACTCGAACGATCGAAGAGCACAGCGCGGCAGGTCGTCGCTTCCTCAGCGCACTCACCGAGCTGCTCGAATCGCTCGCCACCAAGATCGTCGCGGACGGGGAGGGCGCCGAGCACCTGGTACGGATCGTCGTTCGCGGTGCCCGAACGGACTCGGATGCGGTGCAGATCGCCCGGACCATTGCCGGCTCCCAGCTGGTCAAGACGGCGCTCTATGGCTGCGACCCGAACTGGGGCCGCATTCTGGCGGCCGCGGGCCGTGCCGGTGCACGTTTCAATCCTGATCATGTGTCGGTGCAGATCGGGGAAGTCTCGATTTTCGAGCATGGTACGCCGGTGATGACCGCAAAAACCGAAGCGAAAGCCGCTGCGACGATGAAGCGCGCAGAGTACGAGATCTCGGTCGAGGTTGGGTCTGGGCGCGGCCTGGGTCATTACTGGACCTGCGACCTCGGTCACGAGTACGTTCGGATCAACGCCGACTACCGGACGTGACTGAAAACGATGCTGCGCAAAATCACTCTCCTTTGTGCCACGCTGCTCGCCCTCCACGCGACCGCCGGCGCCGACAAGAAAAACGACGCTCCCGCGGAGCCCGAGCCCACTACCGAAGCGAAACCCGACCGCTTGTGCATCAAGGACGCGAAGCTCGAGGAGGTTGCTGCTCAGCTGGCGGCCCTGCAACAGATCCCGCCCTCGTCCGAGCTAGTCAAGACCGCTCGTGAGGCCGGAGTCGACGCGAACCCTGTGTATGCGAAGTTTGGCGTCACCGGAGAGTTCGACAGCTTCAAAGTCTGGCTCGAAGATCTGAACGAGAATTCCGATGCGCCTCTCATCTGCGGACGCGCCCGCTCCGGAGAGCGTATCGTTTTCGTCGCAGCCGTTCGTGCTGGCTCGCTCACGGTCTCGGGTCGAAACCAGCTTCATGCCGAGGTCATCGAGGAGTTCAGGGATCCGTACCTCGTCGTCCGCGATGCCACAGGTTCTTCGCGACGTATCGCCGTCGACGGCGGACCGTACGGGTCGACCATCACGGTTCCGCTCGAGTGGGGGCGTCCGCTCTTCGTACAGCTCGTTGCCGATGGGCCGAGCGGTCCGCGACCGGTCGCGGAGCGCTGGGTTGGCAAGATTCCGGAAGGCCCAGCGACACAAGGCGGCTCTCAGTCCCCTGAGGCCTGGCTGATGCAGCTGCGACGGGCTTCAGGCGCTCATTCGGTACGCTCCAACCGGCTACTGACCAAGGAGGCGACGAGCCATGCGCAGACGATTTGCGATTCGGGCAAATTCGGTCACGAGCTAGACCCCAACGGCGACCCCGAAGCTCGTCTCCTCAAGCGAGGCATCGAGGCGCGCGTCGTCGGCGAAGCGGTGGCGCGGGCGCCGACGATGCGGGAAGCGCTCCATGCGATCGAAGACAGCCCTAGTCATCGAATGACGGTAACCGACCCTCGATTCACCGACGGCGGCTTCGGCAAGGCGGAGGACGCGAAGGGCCGCACCTGTGCGGTCATCCTCCTGGCTTCCTGGCCCCGCAAAGTGCCCTGAGCTCAAGTCGTGAACGAGACGCGCGATCGGGTCCGGGTCGAGGTCGCTTGGTAGATCGCGACCAGGACCTGCGCGAGAGCCAAGCCCGCAAGGATGGTGCCGACCATGCCGGCGATGATAGTGGCCACGGTGGGTCCCTGAATGCTCACCGCCGCGTGGTTGAGCGGCCATCGCGCGCTCGCAACCAAAAGACCTATGTGAACGGCATAGAGCGCCAGCACCGCCACGGCCCAGACATGGGAGCCGCCACGGGTGCTGTTGTCCATGAAGGCCATGAGGGAGAGCAGGGCGAGCAGACCGAAGCTCATGTGTGTGATTGCAGGCGCCCAGGACTGCCAATGGCCGTCGAGCATCACGAGGCTCTCATGGCCCCTCGAGACCAGAAACCAAGCGCCTAGGGTCAGGACACCAAGAGTCACCGCCACACGCGCCAATCGCGCGCCCCGATAGTATGCCCGAAACAGCAGGCTCCCACTGAGCAGGATCGTCGCGCAGGCCAAAATCATGCCCTCTGGCGCGATGCCCTGGAGCGCCTGTTGCCATAGAGCAACTCCGGTCGTGACCAAACCGGTCAAGAAGATCGCGATCGCACGGGCCCGATACGACATCGGTGCGAGCGCCAAGGTTGCAGTCATGATCAGCAGCGCCAGGGCGACGAATGTCAACGGATGTATGCCACCGAAGAGCAGGACGCCGAGCGCACCAAGTGCGCTGAGGACGATTGTCGCGCCGCGCAGTGCCTTTTCACCGGGGCTCGACGGCCGCATTTGTTCACGGAGCAGATCGGACGCGAGAATCGGCGGGCCCGGCGGAATCGGCATGTTGGGAAGGCTTGCGGCCGTCGAGCGCTCCGGCTCTGATGCCCGCACCGAACCTCCGCGCGCCTCGGCTTCCCTTGGCTCCGCCTGCCGGTCGCTCTCGGCGCCGTTCTTCTTTCGATGAAGGGGCAGGACGGGGGCTGGCTCGCTTCGTGGCTCGCGCTCACGAATCGAGGTGCGGGTGAGGGCGGTGTCTGCGGGTTCGGCGACTTCGGGCTCCGAGACCGCGACGATGGCCATGGCCCGCGCCGAAGTCGAGCTCCCCGACGCCGGGCGAAACGTGCCACGCAAGCGTTCTGGCGGGCTGCCCATGTCGCTCAGCTTGAACTCGCGAGAGATCGGCACCACGGGCTTTGCGCCGGGGACCGGCTCGCCACATGCGCCGCAGAACGCGTCCGTCCTCAGCACTTTTCCGTCGCAGCTATGGCACTTGGGCATTTGAGTCCGGCCTAACCGGTTCTTCAGATCATACGCGGGAGGGCACGCTCACTTCAACCTGCGCGGTAGGACAATGTGCGCTTATCGGACGCGCGCCAGTCTTGATTGTGCCAACCGCGACAATCGGCTGCGTGTCTATGACAGAAATGTCCCACTCAAAGCGTTTCCAATCCAAAAACCCTTGGTTTCTGAATGCCGTTGGAGTTGGCATCGCGATTGCAACGGAACCAATCGCTTCCTTAAGACCCCTCGCCGCGCACTTCCAGCTTGCCCGGCATCCGCGTGGCGATGGGTCGTTCTTAACTCCAAAGGATTGGATAATCCAGCTTAGCTTACTTGCCCTAGCTTATTGACTGTAGCATCGATTCTTTCGTTTGAAATGGGTCACCGATCGGTGGCCCATTTTGTCTTAATGCCCCAACGGCTCTCAGGGGAGGCCCCCAACGCAAAAGAACGGCCCGCCCCAGGAGAAAGCGGGTGGGACAGGCCGTTCACGCGGTTTATCGAAGCGGGGTGATTAGGAGCGATGCTAGGACTTCGGCGCAGGGCGCTGGCTACTAGTCAACGTCGCGCAGGGCGTCCTTTGCCCAAAGCTTTTCTTTCTTCAACTGATGGAGCTCGAGCTCCTCGCTCGGAGTGAGACTCATGCGGCTATCCAGCGCTGCCACGCGTTCCGAGAGCTCGGCATGCTTCTTTTCGAGGTGTGACCTTTGCCGTTCCGGCGGGATCGTTCGAGCGTGATTCTTGGACATGTCACCTCCGAGGTGCTCAGTGGTTTCTCAAGCCAAGAAAGCGACAAGACGGGTGAGATTCAGTCAAGATCAAACCGAAACGCACCAACGCCTACCCTCCCTATCCTACGGTCGTTGTCCGCAATGATCAATCCCAGTCTTGGGGATTTCTCCTTGCCTTGTGTGTCCGGGTTCAGGGTGAATACTATCCCCGCTGGGGGCGTTTTAGGTTTTCATGATCACGAGACTTGTTGGGGCCTTGGTTTTGTGTTTCGTGGTGGTTTCGCGGCCGGGGGGCGCGGCCGCCCAGGAGGCCGAATCAGCCAAACCGCTCGACCCGGCAGTGGTCATCGGCTTGGTGCAATCGTTCTACGACCAGACCAAGACCTTGCAGGCGGACTTCGAGCAGACTCGCTATACTCGTCTCTACGACCGCTACGATCGCACGAGCGGGAAAGTCGTATTCAAGAAGCCCGGGATGATGCGTTGGGACTATGCGCAGCCCAACGGACAGGTCTTCGTGAGTAACGGCAAGAGACTGTTGATCTATCAGCCGCCCGAGGAAGGCGAAAAAAGCGGTCAGCTCATCGAGCGTGCGCTCGGCGAGGATCAGCTCCCGTCGGCATTCTCGTTTCTCATCGGCACTGGCAACCTCGAACACGACTTCGAGGTTCGCCTTCTCGAGCACGACGACGAGAAGTTCAAGGGCGGCTATGTGCTTCAGCTCATTCCCCGCCAGGCTACGCCAAACTACGAGCAGTTGGTTTTCTACGTGCGGACGCTAACGACCGACGGCAAGCGCGCTGGCATCGTGCAGCGAGTCCTGATCATCGATTCGGCGGGGAACCGCAACCGCTTCGACTTCTCGAAGATCAAGTTCAACCGCGACGTCCCCGACAAGCGCTTCAGCTTTCGAGCTCCAAAGGGTACGCTGAAGGTCAACCCCTGAGCGAAGCCTCGGCGGCGCCGCGGCGGTGAAGCGCGAGAATCGCGCCCCGGAGGGCCGCGAGATCGTTTGCCGGGACGAGCGTCACGTCTGGGTGACGCCCGACGCGTTCGGCGATTGCGTCTATCTCGGTCGCGATGATCGGAAGAGCACGCGCCCTGGCCTCGAAGAGCACCGTGGGCAGCCCGTCCTGAGGCTCCGACGGAACGACGATCGCGTCGCAGGCTCGAAGGAGTGCTTCTTTTCGCGCCCCGCCCACCCAGCCCTCGAAGCACGCGTCAACGTGAAGTCGTTGCGCCAGGGCGCGTAACCCTTCGCGCTCGGGGCCGTCGCCGGCGATCCTGAGGCTGATCGGCTCGGGGAAAGCGGCGATGGCGTGGAGAAGCCGCGCGACGCCCTTGACGGGCACCAGGCGCCCCAAGAAGAGCAATGTGAAGCCATCGATCCCGAGGCGGCCGCGGAGCTCCTGCCGGCCCTGGGCGAGCTCCTGGGGCCGCTCGATCGGCATGGGCCCGACGTGGCTGCATGCCAGGGACGGCTCGACGCCGGCGGTTTCGAAGAATCGATCTCGAAGCCCCTCGCTCAAGAACCACATCGAGGTGGCCCCTTTGGCAATCCCGACTGCGACGCCTCGGGCTCCGGGCATGTTCGAGAGCCAGCGGAGGTCGGTCGCATGGCAGATGCAAAGATGTGGGCGACATCCGGCGGTTTTCGAGGCCACCCAGCCGCTTGGAATACACCAGGAGCTCAGCAAGGCATCACAGTCGGCGAGCTCTCGCCTCGATGCGCGGAAGAGCGCAGCCGTGAAGCTAATCGCGCCGAGCCAGCGCACCGGCCTTTGGCGCAAGTTGTCCGGTGCGCCGCTCCCATAGAAAGACCGCTGCAGGGCGCGGGGCCGCAGATAGGGAACCCAACGCACCTCGATCCCCGGCCAGCGAGGCGCTGCGCGGGGGCCCGGTGGCTCCGGGGCCATGACGCGAACAGTGTGACCTTGCTCGACGATTCCCCGCGCCAGCGTCAAGAGAAACGCGCCGCTGCAGTCACCCTCGAAGCGTGGGAAGCCCGTCGTGACGAGGCCGATTTTCATCGCGCGCCCTACTCGACGGTGACGGTCTTTGCGAGGTTACGCGGCTGATCCACGTCTGTCCCCTTGTGATCCGCGACGCAGTACGCGTAGAGCTGCAAAGGGACGACCGTGACGAACGGGCTGAGCGCCTCGTGCGTCTCGGCCACCTCGACGAAACGTTCGCAGAGGGCCTGCCCTTGGACATCGCCGGCAACGGTCACGCCGAGGATCTTCGCCTCGCGAGCGCGCGCTTCTTGTAGGTTGCTCGAGACCCGGTCGTAGTGCCTGTCCTTCGGCATGATCACGATCACCGGGACGTGCGCATCGAGGAGCGCGATGGGCCCGTGTTTCATCTCGCCCGCAGCGTAGCCTTCGGCGTGCACGTACGAAATTTCTTTGAGCTTGAGCGCGCCTTCGAGCGCCATCGGGTAGCTGAGCCCGCGGCCGAGGAAAAGCACATCCCGCGCATCGGCGTAGTCCCGAACGATGTCGCTGATCGTCAGATGGGTCATTCGGAGCCGCTCACTGATGACCTGCGGGATCCGAGCCAGCCCTTCGACGAGCTCGGTGGCCTGGGCGTCGTCGATCGTGCCGCGACGCTTCCCGAGCCAGATGCTTAACATCAGCAAGTTCGCCATCTGGGTCATGAAGCACTTCGTCGAAGCGACGCCGATTTCCGGCCCGGCGTGCGTGTAGAAGCTTCCGTCCGCCATCCGCGGAATAGCGCTGCCGTTGACGTTGGCGATCGCCAGAACCTTGGCTCCGCGCTCTTTGGCCTCCTTGGCCGCCATCAGAGTGTCGAGCGTTTCGCCGGACTGACTGACCGCGACCACGAGGTCGCCTTCGCCGATGACCGCATCTCGACCACGGAACTCGCTTGCGAGCTCGGTCACCGCCGGCACCTTGGCGAGCTCTTCCAGCCAATAGCGGCCGGCGATCGTCGCATGATGACTGGTGCCGCAGGCGAGCAGGATCACCCGTTTGATGCTCTTGGCGTCCTCGTCGCTGAGGCCGATCTCGGGCGTGGCGACGTCGGCGTTCTCGCGGTCGAGCCTGCCACGCAAGGTATCTTCGAGCGCCCGTGGCTGCTCGAAGATTTCCTTCAGCATGAAGTGCTTGTAACCGGCCTTCTCGGCCATGACTGGCGACCAGGAAATGTTCCGAGGGCGGCGGCTGACCTCGGTGCCGTCGAGCTTGGTCAGCTTGAAGCCCTCGGCTTGGAGCACGGCGATTTCGCCATCCTCCATGAACACCATCTGGTTCGTGTACGGGAGGAGCGCCGGGATGTCACTCGCGCAATAGGTCGTGCCGCTGCCGACGCCGATCACCAGAGGGCTCGCACTCTTTGCGACCACGATGCGGCCCGGCTCCTTCTCGGAGAGCACTGCGATTGCATAGGCGCCCTCTAGCTGCGCGAGCGAGCGGCGAGTTGCCGTGACCAGGTCGTGGCCCTCGCGCGTCTCGCGGTGAATCAGATGCGAGATGATTTCGGTATCGGTGTCGCTGCTCATCGTGAAGCCATCCGCTTCGAGCTCCGCTCGCAGCTGTAGATGGTTCTCGATGATTCCGTTGTGGACGAGGGCGATGGGACCCGACACGTGCGGGTGGGCATTGAGCTCCGAGGGGCGGCCGTGCGTGGCCCAGCGGGTGTGGCCGATTCCGACGGTTCCGGGGAGCCCCGTTTCGCGGAGCGCCCTTTCGAGGTTCAGGAGCTTTCCGACAGCCCGAGCGATCTTGATGCCGTCGTGTGCATGGACGGCGAGGCCGGCGGAATCGTAACCTCGGTATTCAAGCCGTCGCAACCCATCGAGGAGGATCGGCATGGCCTGTTCGTCACCCACATGACCAACGATTCCACACATGTTCCGACTCTAATGGATCGCACCGCGCCGCGCACCAGAGCCGGGGGCTTTTGGTCGCTTGTCCTCGAACTTCGCCTTCACCTCCCCGTCCGGCGATACTACGGTCACCGGCCCGTACTTCTGTAGGGATTGGGCAAAATCCGCTGCCTGACCGACGATCACAACCAAGGAGTCGTCCGGCCTGATGTAGTTGCGCGCGACGTACTGCGCCTCGGACCCGCTCGTCTTCCGGATCGCTTGGCGGTAGCGGTCCCAATAGTCGTCGGGCAAGCCGAAGGTCCGGAGCTCGACCACCAAGTCGGCCAGCTTGCCCGGGGTGTCGACCTTGAGCGGGAACGAGTCGCTCAAGTACCTCTTCGCATTCAACAACTCCTCGGGTTCGGCCGGTTCCCGGTTGATCCGTTCGAGATGCTCGAAAAACGCACCGACCGCTTCTTCCGTCACCTCGGTTCGAACCGAGGCGTAAGCGACGAAGGGACCGATCTCCACGCGCTCGCTAATCGCGCTATATGCGCCATAGGTTAGGCTCCGCTTCTCGCGAAGGTCCATGAAGAGCCGTGACGCCGCAGAGCCGCCCAGGACCTGATTGGCAACCATCAACGGAATCCATTCCCGGTTTGCGCGCGCGATTGCGAGATTCCCCATGTAGATGACCGATTGCACCGACCCGGGGCGATCGACGACCAAGATACGGCGGTCGGTAGGTCGCGGCGGTTCTTCGTAGGTCGGGACGGCGCGCTTGCCTGCCCTCCAGGCGCCAAGCGTCTTTTGAGCTGCCTCGGTCACATCTGCGGGATCGACATCTCCGGCGACCACCAAGAAGGCGTTCTTGCCGACGAACTGCTCGCGATGCCAGCGCACCAGGTCCTGGCGGCGAACCCTTTTGACCGCCACCGGATTGGTGTCGACCGTTGCGTACGGATGCTTGCCGTAGAGTTGTCGATAGAAGGTACGGCGTGCGATGTAGCTCGGTTCTCGTTCCGAGAGCGCAAGGCGATCGAGCTCGCGCCGCTTGAGCTTCTCGAGCTCCTTGTCGCTGAAGGCGGGCGTTCCAGCGACCTCGGCCAGGATGGTCATGACCAAGTCGAACTGCTCGGAGAGCGCCCGAACGCCAACGTAGGTGTTTTCTTCGTCCGAGCTGGCCCAAAGGTCAGCGCCCAGGAACTCTATCTCCTCGGCGATCTTGGCGCCCGAGCGCTTCACGGTGCCCTCTTTGAGCATTTGAGCGACCAGGCCCGACAGCCCCGGCAGCTTTGCCGGGTCGGATTCGGCGCCGCTACGCACCACCAGGGTTGCGTACACGACCGGAAGCTCGTCTGCTACGATCGTGTTGACCTGCATGCCGTTGCTCAGCTCGGTGATGACCACCGGCGGAAGCGACATGTCTTTGGACTCGCTCGGCGCGGGCGGGGGCTGCCGTTCAGGCACAGCTGTCGACTTCACATCCTCTGCGGACTTGGGCTCGGCGCTGCTGCTCGCCGTGGACCCCGTACAGGCTGCCAAGAGCAGTGGCGCGCCAAGGGCGATGACGGCGAAACGAAGTCGATGCGAAGTCATCACTTCTCCTCCGAACTGGGCGCCGTGCCGGGCAAGACGTCGAGCACAGTGCGCTGGCTCGCATCGAAATAGGTGCGCGCCACTCGCTTGACGTCGCCTACGGAGACCGCCAGGTAGTGGTCGAGCTCCAACTTGAGCAGGTTCGCGTCGCCCCAGTAGAGCTCGTACTCCGCCAGTCGCTGCGATCGCGACATGTTCGACTGAAGCCCGAACACGAAGGCGGCGGCGATCCGGTTTTTGGCCTTCTGGAGCTCGCGATCGGTCACGCCCTTGTGGGCGATCGCCTGGAGCTCGGCCAGGATGATATCCTGAGCTTCGTCTGGCGCGTGTCCGCTCGCCATCACCGCCCAGATCGAGAAGAGATCGGGTCCGCGCCGGTCGTCGGTTCCGACAGCCACTTCTTGGCAGATCTCCTTCTGTTTCACGAGCGTTTGATAGAGCCGGCTCGATTCACCATCGCCGAGCACCAGCGCGAGGATCTCGATGGCATAGTGATCGGGAGTCCGACTCGGGGGAATGTGGTACGCGACGTGGAATGCCGGGAGCGTCGCGTTCGCGTCATACATCGTTTCGCGTCGCTCCGCGTTTTGCGCAGGTGGGGCCGGCTCGGAGAACGCAGGGGTTTCATGTGCGGGAATCTCACCGAAGTACTTTTCGACAAGTCGCATCGCCTCTTCCGGGTTGAAGTCCCCGCTGATGCTCAGGACCGCGTTGTTGGGCGCGTAGAAGGTAGTGAAGAACTGCTGGACAGCTTCGAGGGGCGCGTCGATCAAGTCCTGCATGTCCCCGATGGTGGAGTGTGCGTACGGCCAGTACTCTCCGTACGCCAGCTCGTTGATGCGCAGCATGCTCGGAATGTACGGCTGGTTGTCTATGCGCTGACGCCGTTCTTCCATGACGGTCATCCGCTGGTTCTCGAAGTTCTCCTGAGTGATCGCCAGCGATCGCATCCGATCCGCCTCGAGCCAGAGCCCTAGCGCGAGCTCGTTCGAGGGCAGGGTCTCGAAGTAGTTGGTCCGGTCGTTGCTCGTCGTGCCGTTTGCGCTGCCGCCCCGATTGATGATCAGGCTGAAGTGCTCGCCCTTGCCGACATTGGCCGAGCCCTGAAACATCATGTGCTCGAACAGATGCGCGAAGCCCGAGCGCCCCTTGGCTTCGTTCCGTGAGCCGACGTCGTAGTAGACCGAAATGGCAACCGTCGGGACGGTATGGTCCTGGTTCATCACGACACGCAGGCCGTTTTCGAGGGATGCGCGGCTCACCTGGAGGTTCGAGAGCGCTGCGGTGTTCTGCTCCGCCGCGGCCTCGCTTCCTGCGAGGAAGGTCGCGGCGGTGACCAGCACCCCCAATGCTCTACCCATCAATGTCCGGTTCATCTGACTCCCATCAACGCGAGAAACCCCCAAAAGCTTCCCGGTTCGCTACCACATCCACCCCTAAGGGCAAAGCGGTTGACGCCGGTCGAGCGATTGCGGACACTCCCCGACCCAGATGACGGCCGCTGTGTTATCGATTGGCACCGAGCTCACCCGTGGTGAGTTGGTGAATACAAACGCTGCCTGGTTGGGGGAAGAGCTGACCAAGCTCGGCTTCGAAGTCACCGAGCACGCGACCGTAGACGATGACCTGCAGCGAATCGTGACGCTGATACAACGCTTTGCGGAATTGCATCAGGTCGTGCTCGTCACAGGCGGGCTGGGCCCGACCTCGGATGATCTCACCACGGAAGCGGCGGCACGCGCAGCGGGCGTCGGGCTTCGCCGTAACGAGCGCGTCGTCGACGGAATTCGGCAGAAGTTCGAGGCCTTCGGACGCGTGATGCCGGACTCGAACGCAAAACAGGGCGACTTTCCCGAGGGCGCAGAGGTTCTCCCAAACCCGGTGGGCACGGCTCCTGGATTCGCAATGACCCTCGGCGAGGCGCGATTCTTCTTCGCGCCGGGCGTTCCGCGCGAGATGAAGCGGATCTTTGCTGAGTCGATCCTACCGGCGATCGCGCCGCTCGCAGAGCCTCGGACCCACCAGGTGCATATCCGGACCTTCGGTATGACCGAGTCGGGTGTGGCCCAGGCGCTTCATGGTCTCGAGAAGAAGCACGAAGGCTTGACCCTCGGCTACCGCGCACACTTCCCCGAGATCGAGGTGAAGGTGCACGTGCGCGCTTCTTCCGCGGTCGAGGCGGAGCGGCAGTCGGACTCGATAGCAGAGGAAGTGCGCATCCTCCTCGGCGACGCCGTGTTTGGCGGCCGCGATGATTCGTTTTCCGAAGTGGTGGGCCGCGCCCTCCGCGACAAGGGGAAGACCCTCGCGGTGGCCGAATCCTGCACGGGTGGGCGGGTCGGCGAGATGCTGACCCGAGTGCCTGGCGCCTCCGACTACCTACTCCTCGACGCGGTCGTCTACGCCAACAGTGCCAAAGAAGCGGTGCTAGGCGTGAGCCAAGAAGTCCTGCGCGCCCATGGTGCGGTAAGCTCGGAGACGGCCACTGCGATGGCTGAAGGCGCTCTTCGAGTGGCCGGCGCTGACATCGCCGTATCGATCACCGGCATCGCCGGGCCCGGTGGCGGTACCGAAGACAAGCCGGTCGGCACCATTTGGTTCGGCCTGGCGCGCAGGGGCGAGCCGACGATCACCAAGCACCGGAAGCTCCCCTGGGGGCGAGATCGCGTGCAGATCTTGTCTGCCTACATCGCGCTCGAGCTCGTCCGCCGCGCAGCGCTAGGTAGGAGCTTCGACCTCGACGGGCGCTGACACTCGGGTCGGTCTCCTCTCGCTGTCGAGACCTGGTCGGGGTAGGGTACGGACCTATGCAGACCTGGGGGGACGCAGCGGGCATTTCCTTGGGCCGCTCCGTCATCCGCCGGCACGAACTTGACTAAGGTAAGGAAGCCGACTAGACGGGTGTTCAGGTAGTTTCACCCAAAGGAATTGACGCCATGGCCGACTCGAACCGCGAAAAAGCCCTCAACCTAGCCCTCGGAACCATTGAGAAAGCCTATGGAAAGGGCGCGATCATGCGCCTAGGCGACGAATCCGCCAAAATCCAGGTTCCCGTGATCTCGAGTGGGGCAATTTCCCTCGACCTCGCTCTGGGCGTGGGGGGCTATCCGCGGGGCCGAATCATCGAGATCTACGGCCCGGAGTCGAGCGGCAAGACGACTCTGACCCTCCATGCGATCGCCGAGTGCCAGAAAAAAGGCGGCATCGCGGCCTTCATCGACGCCGAGCATGCCCTCGACCCGAGCTACGCCCGTAAGCTGGGCGTACACGTCGACGAGCTCCTGGTCAGCCAGCCCGACAACGGCGAGCAGGCGCTCGAAATCGCCGACACCCTCGTCCGCTCGGGCGCGGTCGACATGATCGTCATCGACTCGGTCGCAGCCCTGGTGCCTCGCGCCGAGATCGAAGGCGAGATGGGCGACAGCCACGTCGGTCTTCAGGCGCGCTTGATGAGCCAGGCGCTTCGAAAGCTCACCGGAAACCTCCAGAAGAGCCACACCACCCTCTTCTTCATCAACCAGATCCGCATGAAGATCGGCGTGATGTTCGGGAGTCCCGAAACCACCAGCGGCGGCAACGCGCTCAAGTTCTACGCCTCGCAGCGCATAGACATTCGCCGTATCGGCACGATCAAAGTCGGCGACGCGGCGGTCGGCAACCGTTGCCGCGTCAAAGTCGTCAAGAACAAGCTCGCGCCTCCGTTCCGTCTATGTGAGTTCGATATCCTCTTCGGTAAGGGCATCAGCCGTACAGGCGACGTGCTCGACCTCGGGGTCGAAGCCGGCATCATCAACAAGTCGGGCGCTTGGTACAGCCACGGTGAAGAGCGCATCGGCCAGGGCCGAGATAACGCGCGCACTTTCCTCGAAGAGCATCCCGACATTCTCGCCTCGGTTGAACGCAAGCTGCTTCAGCAGCATGGGCTCGTCGAAGAAGACAAGGCGGCCCCCTCCCAGGCTGAAGCCAAAGTGGATCTACCCGCTTCGGCGAAGGACGGCGCGAGCAAGCGCCCGCGGCCAAACTGAACGCCTTGTCCGGGCTGCCCGCGGGCGCCCCGGAACACAGGGTCTGAAAAGCGTTTAAGTCCTTGAAATCACAAGCGTTTGATGAAAAGTAAGCATTGACTTCCAGGTCGGGTTTTGCTATACAGCTCAAGTGCACGGATTCGTTTGCACACCCAACGGCGAAGAGTTTCCTGCCCGCGCTCCCGGCGCGGGTTTTCGTCGTTTTCGACCCAGAGGAGAGTGATTTCATGAGCTTCAGCATAGGCGACAAGGCAGTTCATCCGGCCCACGGGGTCGGTGAGATCACTCAAATCGAGGAGCGGCTGATCGGTTCGGACAAGATCGACTTTTATATCCTCAAGCTCGCGAACGGCAAATCTGGGACGATCCGAGTGGCCCTGAACGCGGTCGATCGGGTCGGACTTCGGCAGGTCATGTCACGCAGCGCCGCTAAGACGGTGCTCGAAGAGCTCAAGAAGGACGAAGTGGCGGTGACCTCACAGCCCTGGAATCGTCGCTACCGCGAGTACACAGAGATGCTCAAGAGCGGCTCTCCGATCAAGGTCGCGAAGGTCTTGCGAGATTTGGCGAAAGTGCGCTCCGAAAAGGGCGAGCTCAGCTACGGCGAGAAGAAGCTCATGGAACAAGCGCGTAAGCTTCTCATCACCGAGCTAGCACTCGCCCGCCGCGTCCGCGAAGAGACCATCGAGCGCGATATCGACGAGATCCTCAACTAGTCGCCCTAGCGCGACTTCTTTTCGTCATGCCCGGATTGGCCGAAGCGCCGCGACAGCTCGGCGCATAGGGCGCGAAGCGAAACGTCACGAAGCACCAGGCCGACGAGCAGGTGGTAGACCAGATCCCCTGCTTCGGAGGCAACTCGCTCGACAGGCTCTTCGATGAGGGCCTGACCAAGCTCCCCTGCTTCTTCACGGAGCTTCGCATCGATCTTCGTGGGCCCCGCATCGAGCAAGGACTTGGTGTAGCTCGTGCCGGCGTTCGAGGCCTTGCGCGCTTGAAGGGTTCGCTCGAGACGGAGGAGCGTTGGCGCCGCGCTTTCGCCCTCGATCGGGTCGCCCTCCGCCCGAAGACGCCGGAAGAAGCAGGTGTCGGCGCCAGTGTGACAGGACGGACCGGCTGGATCGACCATGTAGATCAGGGTATCGCCGTCGCAGTCGACCCAGATGCTCCGAACCTCGAGGGTATTCCCGCTACTCTCGCCCTTCATCCAAAGCTCACGCCGCGAGCGGCTGTAGAAGTGCGCCACGCCCGTTTCGAGGGTGCGACGAATCGCGAGCTCGTTCGCATATGCCATCATCCGAACCTCGCCGGTCTCGGCATCCTGCGCGATGACGGCCACCAGACCTTGGTCGTCGAACTTGAGGGCGTTGAGGGACATTTGCGCGGGGTACGCCAGGTTCCCCCCGTTCGCAACTGTTCACCGCAGCCCCCGTGTCCCGTTACGCGGACAGTCCTCGGTGGCTGGGCGTCAGTGCCGGACTCCCATGAGGGCCGCGAGCGTGTCCCTCAACCCGAGCAGGTCCGATTCGCCCACATGAGCCGAGGCGCCCGCCTCGAGCGCTGCTTGCCTTTCCGCTTGGTCACTAGCGAACAGGATGGCGCGTATGTGCTGCGTGTGGCTGCTCCGTTTGAGTGCCTCGATGATTTTGGTGCCGCTCAGATGACCAATCCTGGCGGCCAGCACGATCGCGTCGGGTGGCTGCTCGCCGATTCGAAGGAGACCATCGAGTGGGTCGGGGTAGTCGACCACGTCGAACGCAGCGCTCAGTGCCGCGACCACTTCCTCTTTGGTGCGCTTCCGATTGATGAGCACGGCGACTCGCGGCCGCCCGGCCTCGAGCTCATCCGGAATCGGATAGCCATACTTGCGCAGGAAGTCGAGGATGTGCGGGCGCCGGAACCGAAGGTGTCGACCCGGCGTTCGGAAATGGGCGATCTGACCTCGATCGGCCCAGTTGTGGATCGTCTTCAGATCGACCTGGCAGAAACGCGCGATTTGCGATGCCGTGAACAGGTCCTTGTGCTTTCGGGCTCGAGGCACCATCCCTCTTGGGTAAGGGCTCGACGCCGCGCGACACAAGGGATAACCGGAAAAAACTGGAAAAACTGTAGCCTAGCGAACAGGCTAGCGTGCATCTCGCCAGGCGCCGCCGTCGAAGATCATCCGCGTCGCGCCCGGTAGCACGGCCTGGTTTTCAGGATGCTCCGGGTCGCCTGGAAGCGCCAGAAACCATCCCGCGTCACCGGTTACGATGCGAGGTCGTACCAAGGGGGGCTTCCGCGAGAGTGCATCGGCGATCACTGCCTCTGCCTCGTCGAAATCCGCGAGCCACTGCAAGGTTCGAACGGTCGGCGGCGCCAACTTGATTCGTCCGGCCAACATGTTGTCGATTGCGTTGGCAGGCCGCAGCCACGCGGCGGACGTGGTTTCCGTCCCGTCGTGCGACGCGCGTTGTCCTTCGGGGAGCACGGCGACGTAGAAGCGCGTATCGAAGCGACGGCTCTCGAGCTTCGGCGTGATCCAACGTGCATAGGGGGTGAGCGCGGTCGACTCGATCTTCATGTCGATCTGGTTCGCGAGCTCGAAGAACGAAGCGCCAGCGTGAAGCTGCTCTCGAGCTTCCGCCAAGTTGGCGCCGTGCACGGTGCTCGCCAAGAGGACGCCTGCTTCTTCGAAGGTCTCACGCACCGCGGCGACGAGCAGACCAAGTGCCGAGCTGGCGTCTGCCTCGCCAAGTCCTTCGCTGAGCGCTTCTCCGGACCGGTCGATTCGTCCGAGCCAGCCGGACTCTCTGTCGCTTGCGTCGACCTTGCCACCGGGAAACACATGGGCTCCCCCCATGAAGCCACTCTGCTGGTGTCGGCACAGCAAGAAGGTCTCGATCCCCGCGTCGCTTTGGCGCAAGACGATGACGGTCGATGCGTCTTCGATCGGTTTTTCGGCCGTTCCGCCCGTCATGATTTGCGCGGTACCAACACATGCGTGGTCGACACGCCGATCGCGTTGGCAATGCGCGCCAGCGTTTCGAGCGAGGGCGTGTGCCGACCTGCTTCGACCCGCGCTATGTTCGGACGATGGATGCCCGTGCGACGCGCCAGCTCCGCCTGCGTGAGGCCCGCTGCGAGACGAAGCTCGCGAAGACGTGCGCCGAGTCGCTCTCCATCGAATGCGATGTCGCCTCGTCCACTCGTCATCTCGGGGGCCATGTGCATCGACGCAACCGTCAACTGGCACAGCGCTCCGCTTTCCAGCTGAAGCGTAGCTTTGGTCGCACTCGGATCAATTGTGATGCTGATGATCTCGGAGCCGTCATCGGACGCGTCGATCGGCCGACGGTGAAGCTCAGCATCGCCGTTGCCGAGCACGGCCAAGACCTCATCGCTGCAAGGGGAGACCGTGACGAACTCCAAGCGGAGGCGCCGTCCCCGATCTGCTCGCCGTGCAATGGCCGCGGCAACGCGTTCGACCTCTGACGCCGCGCTCGTGACGAGCCCGTCGCAGAGCTCTGTGATGAGGTCTTCCACTGTGTCGCGACCGCGCTCGAGGTGAGCGATGGGCAAGACACCGGACGCGCGCACAAAGCCCAGGGTCGACAAGAGCCCGTCGGAATCGAGTCGTGCGCCGTCGACATCGACGATGACTGCAACTTGACCGTCGACTGCGTTCGCCAGATCGCTCGGCGCCACAATCTTTGGCACGACGTCGTGCTTGCGCAGCGCGTCTCGCCACTGCTGCGCCATTTCTTCGCGCTCCGTCAACAATGTCACGCTCGACGTCATCGTTCCTCCGAGGACAGGAGCGATGAGGTTTACACTCCCAGCTCAGGAACCTCAACCGTGTATCAACGGAAAGTACGGCACGCTTCTTGTCAGGCGCTTGGGGCGGAGCCCATGGTTGACACTGGACAGTCGCTTTGCTACCCCCCGACGCGTTCGGACCGGGTGGCAGCTCCTCGTTCAGTCTAAGGGAACCGACCGATGTTCAAGTCGACCTGTGTATTCACGGGAAACTCAAATCCGGCCCTCGCGGAAAAGATCGCCAACTATCTCGAATTGCCCGTCGGACGCGCCCGAGTCTCACGTTTTTCAGATGGCGAGGTGTTCGCGAAGATCAAAGAAAACGTCCGCGGCGTGGATGTTTACGTGATCCAGTCGACCTGCGCCCCGGTCAACGACAACCTGATGGAGCTCCTGGTGATGACCGACGCGCTGAGGCGTGCGTCCGCCGGCTCCATCACCGCGGTCATCCCCTATTACGGATACGCGAGGCAGGACAGGAAGGCTGCTCCGAGGACGCCGATCACCGCGAAGCTCGTCGCGGATCTCCTCACGACGTCCGGCGTCGATCGCGTGGTCTCGATGGATCTGCACGCCGGCCAGATTCAGGGCTTCTTCAACAAGCCATTCGACCATCTCTATGCCATGCCGGTCTTCCTGCAGCACCTGAGGCCCCGCTTCCGCACGCCGCCGGTGTTCGTGTCGCCCGATGCCGGTGGGGTCGAGCGCACGCGCGCCTATGCAAAGCGTTTGGGGGCTGATCTGGCCATCATCGACAAGCGCCGTGAGCTCGAGAACGTCAGCGAAGTCATGAACATCATCGGCGACGTGAACGGGCGCGAATGCATGATTTTGGACGACATGATCGACACTGCTGGGACGATGACGAACGCGGCCCGCGCCCTCCAGGAGCAGGGCGCCAAGCGGGTCATCGCAGCCGCCACGCACCCGGTCTTGTCCGGTCCGGCCCTCGAGCGCATCGTCGATTCCCCCCTCGAAGAGGTCCTGGTAACCGACACGATCCCCCTACGGGAGGAGGCGATCGCGACGGGCCGCTTCCGCGTGCTTTCCGTGGCAGGTTTGCTAGGAGAGGCCATCAAACGGATTCACCACAGCGACTCGGTGAGCTCGCTGTTTGTATGATTGGAGCATTCGAGAATGGAAACGACGA
Source organism: uncultured delta proteobacterium (assembly GCA_963699755.1). GTDB lineage: Bacteria > Myxococcota_A > Polyangia > Polyangiales > Houyiibacteriaceae > SG8-38. The sequence continues at coordinate 752,579 of CAVOVB010000002.1, read as the reverse complement.
CGTTGCAGGCTGAGGTCCGCGCTGGGCGCGGAAAGGGGCCAGCGCGTCGGCTGCGTGCAGAAGGAAAGGTCCCGGGCGTATTTTACGGCCCGGGCGTCGAGCCCACGCCGCTGACCCTGTCCCCCAGAGAACTAACCCATGCGCTCCGCGGCGAGCGCGGGCGGAACGTGGTGTTCAAGCTGTCGCTGGGCGGCAAGGACGAGCTGGCCATGGTCAAAGACCTGACGACCGATCCGGTGACGCAGGAGCTCCTCCACATCGATTTGTATCGAATTCTCGAGGACAAGGTACTCGAGGTGAACGTGCCTTTCCACACTCACGGTCGGTCCGTGGGCGTCGTCCAGGGCGGTGTGCTCCATGTCACGCGACGCGTTTTGCCGCTGCGCACGATCCCAGCGAAGATCCCGGTGTCGATCGATGTGGATGTGACCCACCTGGCGCTGAAAGACACGATTTCGGTCGAGGACATCCAACTGCCTGAGGGCGTGGAGTGTACGCTCCAGCCCAAACTGACGCTCGTGATCGTTCTGGAGCCGCGCAAGGCCACCGCTGCCGAGGCAGCAGAAGACGCGGCCGCCGCCGCGGCAAGTGAAGCCGCTAAGCCTGCAGCTGGCACCGAAAAGGCCGGCAGCTAAGCAGCTGGCGCTCCGTGAGCACGCATCTCGTCGCCGGTCTCGGAAACCCAGGGCCGAAATACGTCGGCAATCGTCACAATGTTGGCTTCATGGTGGTCGACGAGTTGGCGCGCCGCTGGGCTGCGCCGGGCTTTCGCGACAAGTTCAACGGCGAGTTCACCAAGGTTGCGCTCGGTGACCGGGATGTGGTGCTCCTCAAGCCGATGACCTACATGAACCTGAGCGGCGAGTCCGTTCAGGGCGCCATGCGCTTCTTCAAGGTGCCGGTCGAGCGGCTCCTATGCGTCCATGACGAGCTCGACCTCGAGTTCGGGGTGGTCCGCGTGAAGGTTGGCGGCGGCACGGCTGGCCACAATGGGCTCCGCTCGATGGTCGAGCACTGCGGGGGGCCCGGCTTTGTCCGGTGCCGGGTTGGGATCGGCCGGCCCAACCGGGGACGCCCGGAAAGTTATGTTCTAAGTGATTTCAGCAGCTTGGAGCGGGTAGAGCTCGGGATGGTCCTGGAGCTCGCGGCCGACATGGTCGAGACCGCGCTTCGAGAAGGGCCTACGCAGGCGATGAATCGTCACCACAGCCGATCCTGACGGCTGGCACAGGAGCCAAGATCGGCTATGCATCGCCCTTCCTCGCTCCAGCCATGAGCTGGGGCCGACCAGACCAGGAGGAGATATGGCAACTACCGTGGTAGCGCCCGCCAAGCGATGGGCGCGTGAATACGAGACGATTTACATCCTTCGCCCCGATGTTGACAACGACAGGGCCGAGAAGATTGTCGACCGCGCCAAGGACGTCATCGCGCGTCTCGACGGGACGCTCACCAAGCTCGACAACTGGGGCAAGCGCAAGCTCGCGTATCCCATCCAGAAGAACAACCGCGGGATCTTCGTGTACCTGAAGTACGTGGGCTTCAATGACCTCGTTCCGGAGCTCGAGCGCAATTTGCGCTTGCTCGACGAGGTGGTGCGATTCCAGACGGTCCTTCTCGCCGAGGACATCGACCCTGCTTCGGTCGCGGTCGACCCCGAAGAGGTGAAGTACCTGCACCTCGAGGACGAGGAAGTGACCGAGGAGGATGCCGAGCTCGAGCGCGCCCGTAGTCTCGGGATGGCGCCACGCGCGCCACGTGGGACGGCCTCGGAACCTCCTGTCGATCGGCAAGAAGATCGGGGAGGAGCCGAGGCAACCCCTGACAAAGAAGGCGCAGCGGAAGCCACCGAAGAGGCTGCGGCCGAAGAAGCGGCTGCGGAACCAAGCGCTGAGACGGATTCCGCTGACACCGATCGCGAGGAGGGCTAAGCCATGTCTGAAGAAATCCGACAAGATTTCGACGTTGAAGCAGGTGGACGCGGCCGCGGCGGGCGCAAGAAGGCGCCGGGTCATTCGCTCCCTCCCGACTTCAAGTTCGACTACAAAGACCCGCAGCAGCTTCGGAATTTCATCACCGATCGCGGAAAAATCACGCCCCGGCGCATCAGCGGCTTGAACGCGAAGCAGCAGCGCGACCTGACCCGTGCGATCAAGCGCGCCCGTAATATTGCGCTCCTCCCCTACACGGCGACGAAGTGAGGCAGCCATGGCGTCTACTGTCCAAATCGTACTGAAAGAAAACCTCGAGCACCTCGGCTCGATTGGCGACGTGGTGCGTGTGCGCCGCGGCTACGCTCGGAATTTCTTGTTGCCTCGGGGCCTCGCCGTCGTCGCAAGCCGGGGAAATATCCGGCAGATCGAGCACGAGAAGGCAATTCAGGCTCAGCGCATCGCCAAGCTTCGCTCGGAGCAGGAGGAGATCGCAGCCGAGCTGGCGAAGGTCACCGTCATGGTCGCCAAGGAAGCTGGCGAAGACGGCAAGCTCTTCGGTTCGGTCACCTCGAACGATGTGATCGAAGGCCTCAAGGCGAAAGGTGTGGAGGTCGACAAGAAAAAGCTCGTGATGCCCGAGCTGATCATCAAAGAGGTTGGCAGCTACGAGCTTGGGGTGAAGCTGTTGTACGGCTTGACGGCGACCGTGAAGCTCGAAGTCAAGACCCGCGCGTAGCGCGCGGGTGGTTGCGCTTCCACAACGCCGCTATAGGCGCTAGAACCGGAGCTCGGAAGGGAGCAGGTCATCACTGGAGTGGAACGAGCGGGGCAGGTCCCACCCAATGCCCTCGAGGCCGAACGAGCGGTGCTCGGCGGCATCCTTCTTGAGAACGACGCGATGAACCTCGTGGTCGAGGTGCTCTCCGCCGACGACTTCTATAGCGAGGCCAACGGCAAGATCTTCGAAGCGATGAGCGAGCTGTTCCGCAGGAGCCAGCCCGTCGATCACGTAACGCTTCGCGAATCGTTGGTTCATAGCGGCAAGCTCGCTTCCGTCGGCGGCGACGAGTATCTTCTCTCGCTCAGCAACACCATCCCGAGCGTCTCGAACATTCAGTCGCACGCGCGGATCGTTCGCGAGAAGTCGGTCGTCCGCTCGCTCATCCGCGCCTGTCACGAGGTCGTTTCTCGTGGCTATGGCGAGTACGGGCCAATCGAGGAATTCCTCGACGACTCCGAATCGTCGATTTTCGCGGTCGCCAAGGAGCGTGCACGAAATCCTTACGAGCACGTGAAGGACGTCGTGATGCGGACGTTTCAGGAGATCCACGAAGCGGCCAATCGTGGCGAAGCGATCACGGGCCTACCGACAGGCTACAAGAAGCTCGATGAAATGACCGCCGGCATGCATCCAGGCGACCTTATCATCGTCGCTGGGCGTCCAGGCATGGGCAAGACGTCTTTCGCGCTCAACGTCGCGCACAACGCCTGCAAACAGAGCAAGGTTCCGGTTGCCGTGTTTTCGCTGGAAATGCCCAAAGGGCAACTCGTTCGACGCCTTCTTGGAAGTGAGGCCCGTGTCGACGGCAACCGCATTCGAACCGGACAGCTCTACAAGGACGACTGGCCGAAGCTGGCCGATGCCGCCGGCACCCTGAGCGAAATGCCGATCTGGATTGACGACACCCCTGCGATTACGCTTCTCGAGCTTCGGGCCAAAGCCCGCCGTCTCAAATCCGAGGTTGGCCTCAGCATGATCGTGGTCGACTACCTTCAACTGATGCGCTCGGGCTCGCGCAACGACTCACGCGAGCAGGAGATCAGCGAAATCAGCCGAAGCCTGAAGGCGCTCGCCAAGGAGCTCGAGATCCCAGTGATCGCGCTCTCGCAGCTCAACAGAGGTGTCGAGTCACGGGGAGTCAAAGACAAGCGGCCGCAGCTTTCCGACCTTCGCGAATCCGGTGCTATCGAGCAGGACGCCGACACCATCTGGTTCATCTATCGCGATGAGGTCTACAATCGCGAGAGCGATGACCGCGGCATTGCGGAGATCATCATCGGCAAGCAGCGCGCCGGCCCCACCGGCACCTGCCGAGTTCGGTTCTTCAACGAGTACACCAGGTTCGATGACCTCGCGGAGTCCGACTACTACGGTGGCGGCGCCTCGCCTGGCGCGTCCGACTTCCGCGACAACTAGGCAGAGGTTTCGTTACACCGCCCAGCGATCCCTGCGCCCGCAAGCCAGCACGCGCTAAAGAGCCTTCACCTCGGCAATGAGGCCTTGCAGGACCTTCTTGGCGTCGCCGAAGATCATCATGGTGTTGTCATACTCGAACAGGTCGTTCTTGATGCCGGCGTAGCCTGCACTGAGGCTTCGTTTGACGACGAAGACTGAGCGGGCCTCGTGAGCGTTGAGAATGGGCATCCCCGCGATCGGGCTGCTCGGGTCGTTGGTGGCCGCCGGGTTCACGACGTCATTGGCGCCGAGGACGATTACCACGTCCGTGTTCTTGAACTCGGGGTTGATCACGTCCATCTCGACGAGCTCTTCGTAGGGGACGTCGGCCTCGGCCAGCAGCACGTTCATGTGGCCGGGCATGCGGCCCGCGACCGGGTGGATGGCATACGTGACCTTGGTGCCGCGGGCCTTCAGCATGTCTGCGAGCTCACGGACGGCGTGCTGCGCCTGCGCAACGGCCAATCCATAACCTGGAATGATGATGACCGACTCTGCGTTCTCGAGGACCATCGCGGCCTCTTCGGGACCGCAGGAAGTCACGTTCTTGTACTCCTCGCTTCCGCCACCTCCCCCGTCGGTGACGCCGAAGCCGCCGACCAAGACGTTGAGGAGCGAGCGGTTCATCGCCACGCACATGATCTGCGTGAGGATCAGGCCCGCCGCGCCCACCATCGCACCAGCGATGATCAAGAGCGGATTTCCGATGACGAAACCGGCCATCGAAGCCGCGACGCCCGAGTATGAGTTGAGGAGCGAAACGACGACCGGCATGTCCGCACCCCCGATCGGGATCGTCAGGAGAATACCGAGAATCAGCGATACTGCAGCAAGAGCGAGGACCCAGACGATCGACTCCGCGGCTCCCGCTGCCACGGCGATGCCGCCGAAGACGAAGGACGCAAAGAGCAGCCCAAAGGTGATGTAGTGCCTGGCGGGAAGCAGAATCGGTTGGCCCTTCTTCAGCTTACCTTGCAGCTTGAATAGTGCGACGAGGCTCCCCGTGAAGGTGATGCCGCCGATCAGAATCGAGAGCATGACCGTGATCGACTCATAGCTGCCGAGCGCTCCGTAGACTCTCCCCGTGGGTGCTCGCTGAACGACGAGGTCCCAGTAGACCGAGACAGCTACCAAGGCGGAAGCGATACCGCCGAAACCGTTGAACAAGGCGACCATCTCGGGCATCGCAGTCATTTGGACCCGGATCGCGAAGGCGGCGCCGATGATGGTGCCGATCAGCATGCCGCTGGCGATCCAGCGGTAGTCGACTAGGCCGAGCTCGAGTAGCGATCCGATGATTGCCAAGAGCATGCCGACGGCCGCGAGCGCATTGCCCCGGCGCGCAGTCTTGACTCTTGCGAGCTGCTTGATGCCGAAAATGAACAGCATCGTCGAGAGCAGATAGATGATCGGTACCACAGTCGAACGCATGATCTCGTGACTCATTTGCGGACCGCCTCTCGGCCGTCGGCTTCGACGCGTTCGGCACCTGGCGCGAGTGCCCTTGGCTTCTTCTTCTTTCCAAACATGCGAAGCATGCGGTCGGTCACGAGGAAACCGCCGACGACGTTGATGGTCGCCGTAGCGATGGCAACGGCGCCGAGAATATTCGCGACGGTCGGTGCGCCGGTCGTTGCTGCCGCGATGGCGCCGACCACGGTGATGCCACTGATGGCGTTTGCGCCGCTCATCAGCGGGGTATGCAGAGTCGGCGGCACCTTGGTGATCATCTCGAAGCCGACGAAGCTAGCGAGCACGAACACGTAGATGCCTATGAGCAGAGGTCCCAAAGTCACGTTCCGTCTCCTTTCCTAGAGCGCCTCGGCGGTCGGTCCGTGCCGCACTTCGCCGTTGTGGGTGAGGAGGGCTCCGTCGAGGATCTCGTCCTCGAGGTTCAAAACGACCTGGCCCTCGGACAGGATGCTGAGCAGAAGGGCCTGGATATTGCGGGCGTAGAGCAAGCTAGCATCCGCAGGAGTCGCAGCCGGCAGGTTGGGATGGCCGATGATGGTCACGCCGTGCTCGACGACCATTTCCCCGCTCTTGCTGAGCTCGCAATTGCCACCCTGCTCGACGGCGAGGTCGACGATCACCGCGCCTTCGCGCATCTCCTCGACCATATCCTTGGTGATGAGCTTCGGCGCGGGACGGCCGGGGACGAGCGCCGTGGTAATCACGGCATCGGCCGCCACGACCTTCTGGCGAACGATTGCCTGCTGCGCCTTCAACTGCTCCGCTGTGAGCTCTCGCGCGTAGCCGCCTTCGCCTTCGCCACTTTGGTCCATCGGGAAGTCGATGAAGCGTCCGCCGAGGGACTCGACCTGCTCCTTGACGCCAGGCCGGATGTCCGAGACCTCGACCACGGCGCCGAGTCGTCGCGCGGTCGCGATCGCTTGGAGACCGGCCACACCTGCGCCCATGATGACGATCTTGGCGGGCTGAATCGTGCCGGCCGCCGTCATCAAGAGCGGGAAGTACTTGTCGAGATAGGTCGCCGCCATGAGCACGGCCTGGTAACCCGAGATCGACGCCTGAGAGCTGAGCGCATCCATCGACTGGGCCCTGCTGATTCGCGGGATCAGCTCCATTGCGATCGTGCTGATTCTCCGATCGCGCAGAATTCGAACCGAATCGAGATTCTTGTGGGGAGACATGAACCCGACCAAGAGCGCACCCTCCTTGATCCCGGACGCTTCCTCCGGCGTGATCGGGTAGACCCGAAGCAGGATATCGGCACTTCCCCAGACAGCTCCTGCCTCGTCGGCAGAGACGACCCTGGCACCCGCCTGACGATATTGCTCATCGCTGAAGTGGGCGTGTCTGCCCGCATCGCTTTCCACGACGACTTCGAAGCCCTCTTTGACGTAGCGCTTCGTCGTTTCCGGTGTACAGGCGACCCGAGTTTCACCTTCGACGATTTCCTTGGGCACGAAAACCTGAGGCATCCCTTCCTCCTGCGCGGTTCGCTGCATGGAGCAAACCCGATTGAAACAGTCAACAACCGGCTAACCGGGTCTCGGGTGTTAGTGGCGATCTAGGGTCATGTCCAGCTCTCGCCGAAAAACGCTCTGGCCCACCTTTTGTGTTTCGGCCGGGCCTGCTAGATCGGGCCCGCCAAGCAGAGAGGAACGCAGCATGGGGAACCCCGCGAAGCTCGACGAGCTCGCCATCAAGACGATTCGAGGCCTCAGTATGGATGCGGTCCAAGCCGCCGCCTCGGGTCACCCCGGCACGCCCATGGCGCTCGCGCCCCTGGGGTGGGCGCTTTTCTCGGAGCTTCGCCGTCACGACCCAACCCATCCGGATTGGCCAGACCGGGACCGATTCGTCCTGTCCTGTGGGCATGCGTCGATGCTTCAATACTCCCTGCTGCACCTGACCGGCTACGAGGTCTCCCTCGACGACATCCGCAAGTTTCGGCAGTGGGGGAGCCTGACGCCGGGCCATCCGGAGTCGCACCTCACGCCGGGCGTCGAAACGACGACCGGCCCCCTTGGGCAGGGGATTGGCAACGGTGTGGGCATGGCGATGGCCGAGCGTCACCTGGCCGCCCGCTTCAACAAGCCCGGGTACACGCTCTTCAATCACCGAACCTGGGTGATCGCCTCGGACGGCGACATCATGGAAGGCGTGGCCTCCGAAGCCGCGTCGATCGCGGGTCACCTGAAGCTCGGCAAGCTCATCGTCTTCTGGGACGACAACGGGATCACCATCGACGGCAGGACCGACTTGAGCTTCAGCGAAGACGTCTTGGCGCGATTTGCCTCGTATGGTTGGCACACCGAGAGCGTCGACGACGGGTCGGACATCGCTGCCCTGATCGCGGCGTCTACCGTGGCCATGGCGGACGAGCGCCCGAGCTTCATTCGCGTTCGCACCATCATCGGCGATCCGTCGCCCAACAAGCGCAACAGCTCGGCTGCGCACGGCGCCCCGCTTGGGGAGGACGAGATCATCGCCACCAAGCAGATCATGGAATGGCCGACCGAGCCGTTCTTCGTGCCCGATGAGCTGGCGGCGGCCGCCGAGTCGATCCGAGAGCGCGGCGCGAACGCTCATGGCGCATGGCAGAGCCGTCTCGAAGACTACTGTGCGGCGTTCCCAGAGGCGGCGAGGGAGCTCGATGTCGCACTGGCCGGTGAGCTGCCCGGGGGGTGGGACGCCGACCTGCCGATCTTCGATCCCGATCCGAAGGGAATGCCGACCCGCAAGGCGAGCGGCGCAGTGCTCAACGCGCTGGCGAATAAGATCGGTGGGCTCGTCGGAGGCTCGGCGGACCTGGCAGGCTCGAACAACAGCCACATGAAGGGCCTTTCGAGCTTCCTACCGGGTGCAGAGGGCATTCCGCGCAACGTGGATTGGGGCGTTCGCGAGCACGGGATGGGTGCGGCGATGAACGGTATGGCGCTTCACGGCGGCGTGATCCCCTACGGTGCAACCTTCCTCGTGTTCAGCGACTACATGCGTCCTTCGGTACGGCTTGCCGCACTCATGAAGCTCCATACCCGCTACATCTATAGCCACGACAGCATCGGGCTCGGCGAAGATGGCCCCACACACCAACCCGTGGAACAGCTCGCAGCCTTGCGTGCGATTCCCAACCTTGCGATGTTCCGGCCAGCCGATGCCAACGAGGTTCGCGAGTGTTGGAAAGCTGCCCTCGAGTGGGACGGGCCTGCGGCCTTGGCCCTGACCCGACAGAACGTACCGGTTTTCGATCGGAGCGCGCTCGCTAGCGCCGAGAAGGTCAAGCGTGGGGCCTACACCTTGCGCGAGGCGGGAGGCGGAGGGCCGGACGTGATTCTCGTCGCCACCGGCAGTGAGGTCGAGATCGCGATGGCGGCGGCGGATCGCTTAGAGAAAGAGGGCGCCGCCGTGCGGGTGGTCAGCATGCCCTGCTGGGAGCTCTTCGAACGAGAAGCCGAGGCTTACCAGCGGGAAGTCCTTCCACGGGGCGGCGCGGTGAAGGTCGTCATCGAGGCCGGGATTCGCCAAGGCTGGGACCGCTGGGTCGGCAACGACGCGGCGTTCGTCACCCTGGACCGGTTCGGCGCATCAGCGCCGTACCAGGTGCTCTTCGAGAAGTTCGGCATCACTGTCGAGCACGTCGTCGCCGAAGCGCAGCGACTGCTCGCTTAGCTGGCAGCGGCGATGGCGGCTTCGTAGTCCGGCTCTTGGACGATATCGGCGACCATCTCGGTGTGAACGACCTTGTCGTTTTCATCTACGACGACGATTGCACGGGCGGCGAGCCCCTTGAGGGCGCCATCGAGCATTTCGACCCCATAGTCCTGAAGGAAGCTCCCCCGGAACGTCGATAGCGGAACCACCGCGTCCAAGCCCTCGGCTCCGCAGAATCGACTTTGAGCGAACGGAAGGTCGGAGCTGACGGCCAGCACCACTGCGTTGCCGAGGCTCGCCGCGCGTTCATTGAAACCACGCGCCGTGGCTTGGCAGACCGGCGTATCGTAGCTCGGATTGATCGTGATGATCTTCTTCTGCCCTGCGAAGTCTGCGAGCGTCTTTTCGCTGAGGTCGCCAGCGACGAGCAGAAAGTCAGGGGCGCGGCTGCCCACTGCTGGGAGGTCTTTGTTGGTTTGAACTGGGGTTCCCTTGAAGGCGGTGGTGGCCATGATTCTCCTTGGAAGCACGAGTAAGCCCGTTTTATAGAGACTTCAGTGGGAATTCCAAGTGGTTGCCCACGAAAAGGAAATTCATTATCAGTAGTGAATGAAACCGTTGCTCGTCGATTTGCCCCTCGGCCAGCACGCCCAGATCGTGTCGATCGACTGTGACCGCCGCCTATCACGGCGTCTGATGGAAATGGGCCTCCTCCCGGGGACGCGGGTTCGAGTCGTGCGCGTGGCGCCCCTCGGAGACCCGATCGAGCTTAGCCTCCGCAATTATTCCCTATCGGTGAGGCGTGCCGAGGCGGCGAAGATCTCGGTGAGCACCAAAGGAGATGGGTGATCGACAAGGCCTCCCCCCAGGTGCTGGTCGCGGGCAATCCCAACTGCGGAAAGAGCACTCTTTTCAATGCGCTCTCCGGTGGCAGCGCGCATGTTGGGAACTACCCCGGGGTGACCGTCGACAGGACCAGTGCGCCGCTGCGTCTGGGCGACGAAGAGATCGAGCTCATCGACGTACCCGGGATGTACAGCCTGACGGCGAGCTCGCCAGAGGAGCAACTCGCAGTCAACGCACTGACCGAGGGGGATACGCGGGCGGTGATCTGCGTGGTCGACGCAACGACCATGGAGCGAGGGCTCTATTTGCCTTTGCAGCTCGTCGAATCGGGTGTTCCGGTGGTCGTTGCGCTCAACATGATGGACTCGGCGGAGCGCATCGGCCTTCGCATCGATACCGAGCGCCTTTCGGAGCTCCTCGGCGCTCCGGTGGTGCCCGTCGTTGCAACCAAGCGGCGTGGCCTGGACGTGCTGCTCGCAGCGCTCGAGAAGCAGCTCGGGCCTGATGCTCGTGTCTCCACGCCGGACATCGCCTACCCGGCTGCGCTCGAAGCCGACGTCGACAAGCTCACTCCGCTGATCGGGAGATGGCGTCCAGAGACCGCGGCCAGTCAGCATCGAGTCATTGCGTTTTGGTGTCTGCTCTCCCTAGGAGAGGACAGTCTTCACGGCGTTCCCGATGAGCTTCGGCAGGCCGTCGCGGGCATTCGCAAAGCCGCCGAGGCGCAGGGCCGCAATCTCGACCTGGAGATCATCTCTTCCCGCTACGCATGGCTCGACGATGCCGTGCAGCAGTCCTGCTCGGTTCGCGATCCGAGGCGCTCGGGGAGCGAACGAATCGATCGAGTGCTGACGCATCCGTTCGTCGGGCTTCTGGTCTTCGCTGTGGTGATGCTCGGGATCTTCGAGGCGCTTTTTGCAGGGGCGGAGCCCTTCATCAGCGCAATCGAGACCTTCACGGGATTCATCCAGACGGAAGCCTCAGCGATTCTTCCTGCGGGCGTGCTTCGGGACTTGCTCGTCGAGGGCATCATCGCCGGCGTCGGAAACGTGATCGTTTTCGCGCCTCAGATCCTGATACTTTTTCTCTTCATCGGTTTTCTCGAAGACTCGGGCTATCTGGCGCGCGTCGCGTTCGTCATCGATCGCGTGATGAAGGCGGTAGGGCTGCACGGAAAGGCTTTCGTTCCACTCCTGTCCGGCTTCGCATGCGCGGTTCCAGCCGTGATGGCTACACGCACGATCGAACGCCGCCGCGATCGATTGGTCACCATGTTGGCGCTTCCTCTAATGTCCTGCAGCGCCCGTTTGCCCATCTACATCCTCGTCGTCGGCACGGTCTTCGCCGGTCAGTCGCTCGGATGGTTCAACGCAGGGGCCGTCGTACTCTTTTTCATGTACACCCTGTCGGTCTTGGTCACGCTCGGCGCCGCAGCGGTCATTCGGCGCACCGTGCTCCGCGGCCCGGCTCCTACCTTCCTGCTCGAGATGCCGCCCTATCGTTGGCCCTCCGCTCAGATCCTCTGGGTCAACGCCTGGCGCCGGCTGCGGATCTTCTTAGTCGACGCGGGCACGATCATCTTGGCGATGACGATTCTTCTTTGGGCCTTGCTTTCGTTTCCAAAGTCGACGGAGGTCGCCGAGCACTACGCTGCCGAGCGCGAGCGGATCGAGCAGACGGATGCCTCGGAGACGGTCAGAGCCGAGGCCTTGCATGCCCTCAACGCGCGAGAGGCCGGCGATCAACTGGCGCATAGTCTCGGTGGCAGGTTCGGGCACGCCATCGAGCCAGCGCTCCGGCCAATTGGCTTCGACTGGCGCATCGGAGTCGGGATCATCGGCGCGTTCGCGGCCCGAGAGGTATTCATCTCCACCCTTGGCGTGGCCTTCGGAATCGGGGAGGGTGACGAGGAGAACAAACCCCTGCGAGAGGCTCTCCGGGATGCACGGCACGCCGACGGGAGTCCCGTCATGACGCCACTCAGCGGCATTTCGCTGATGGTGTTCTTCTTGTTGGCCTGCCAGTGTATGAGCACCATCGCAGTGGTGAAAAGGGAGTCCGGCTCGTGGAAATGGCCGATATTCCTCTTCTCCTACATGACCGTACTTGCGTACCTGACTTCTCTTGCGGTGTATCAGGGCGGCCAGCTTCTTGGTTTCGGATAGGTCTCGAGTATGCCGTGGCAGCAAATCATGGCAGGTTTGATCGTCGCGTTCGCCGGCGTCTACGTCATTCGGCGTTTTCGTGGCAGGAAGAACAGGCGCCGCCGTTCTCGGGGCCCAGATGTTCCCGTTTCGAAGCTAACCCGTAAACCCCGACGCTAAGATTCGTGCGAGCATTGAGGAAAATGATTAAGTTGATTTGAAGATGAGCCGTTCGGCAACCATCGAAGGACTGCGGAAGTTTCGAAAGAAGCTCCTACGCGAGCGAGACCCATGGCACGACAACTCGCGCCGGTTTCGCATTCGTCGATTCGCTGGTCCGGAGTGCTTTCTCGAACACCTCGAAGGGGTCCGGGTCGCGCACCTGACCGATCTGCACGTCGGCCGCGTCACGCCGATGGAGGTCCAATACGATGCCGTCGCGATGGCCAATGCCGGAAAGCCAGACATCGTGGTCATCAGCGGTGATTTCGTTTGCCACAGCCAGGTCTATCTCGACGACCTCAGGGAAGTCATCGGCCAGGTCGATGCGCCGGTGTTTGCCGTCCTCGGGAACCACGACCACTGGGCGGGGGCCGAGCCCGTTCGGGAAGCGCTTCGACGGGGTGGGGCCGAGGTGCTCGACAATGCACACACCACGATCAGCGTCGGCCATCAGCGCTTGCAGATACTGGGCCTCGACGACGCATACACAGGTCACGCCGACCGGCGGGCTGCACTCAAGGGCCTGCGCCCTGACTTGCCGGTCATCGCGCTCTCGCACATCGCAGAAGAGGCCGACGCGCTCTGGGAGGCCGGCGTTCCGCTCGTATTTTCCGGTCACACGCACGCCGGCCAAATTACAGTCGCGCGACTTCACGAGCTTTCTGTCGGAAAGCTCGCGGGGCACAAGTACATCCATGGGCTCTATGGTTCCCGGGGCACCGACGATCCGAAGGGTGCGGTCTATGTGGGCGCCGGGGTTGGGGCGGCCATCGTTCCGCTGCGACTCGGCGAACGCGCCAAACGCGAGGTGGCATTCTTCGAGCTCGGAACGCAGCCGGGCACCTTCGACGAGCACCATGGCGAGCAAGAGGCGCACCGGGGGCGCATTCCGTCAGAGAAGACCAAAGAGCGCCGCGCGCAGGCGGTGCTTCGCAAACAACAGAAACGCGAGCGCAGGAACGGCGATGGCAGCGGGACCAGCGCAGCTTCCTAGCGGACCGCGTTCGACCAGGAGTATCCCCAAGGCCTCGCGATAGGCATCAAAGCGCGTCGTTGCGCAAGAGCCACAGGTTCTGGAAATCGTCCCAGGCGATGCTGACGACGTCCAAATCCCCGTCGCCGTCCAGATCCACGAGCTGCGTGCCCAAATGGCTTTCGGCGCCTTGCGAAACCCCATGGCTCACCCAGGACGACGCGCCGTCGAGGTTCTCCCAGATCGTAACGTCGAGCGCACCGCGGTGTTCGCCAGTGATGATGTCGGGCTTCGCATCACCGTTCAAATCGGCCACATCCAGCGAGTTCAAGCTGCCTTCATTGGATGCGACCGTCTTGCGCGACCAGTTTGGAGCGGTCGGGTCGCTCGGTTGCGCAAACCAGAACAGCGCGTTCCCATTGGATCCGAGATTCGTTTCGGTCACCACGACGTCGAGACGACCATTGCGGTTCATGTCGGCGAGACGGATTCGATCGGGCTCGACGCCCGAGGTCGTGCCGAGGTCGTGACGGGTCCAATTGCTGCTGCCGTCTCGCGGATTCTCCCACCAGGCCACGGTCGTCCCGGCGGGCGCCACGAAGCCGGCGACATCGGGGTCACCGTCGCGGTCGATGTCGCCGACGGCAAGTCCTTCCTCGCGTGCCTGACTCGTGATCTGGACCCGCGGCCAATTGCCACCCGCCGGCGACGCGGGAATCTCGAAGTAGTAGAGGCCAACACTGCTCAACACGATTTCGGGTCGGCCCCCAGGCACGATCTGGGCGAGCTCAAATCCTTGACTCCGGCCGTCCGCAGGGTCGCGGGGGATGGTGCCGACCGTCGTTGTCGCCCACTGACTGCCGGCTGAATTCAGGGGTCGCAGCCAGAGCACGGGAACGTTACCTCCGGATGGCGCTCCTTCGGCGATGATGTCGAGACGGACGTCTCCGTCCACGTCGAGGAGCAACATCGCGTCGGCGTCCTGGCCGAAATCGGTCCGCGTCCAGTTCCCAGTCAGGTTGCCGCCGGGGCTGCGATACCAACCCCGACCCGTGAGGATGTCGAGCCGAGCATCGCCATCGATGTCACCGAATGCCAGTCCGAACGACTGGTCCGGCTTGGAGGCGTCGACCGAGATGGGGGTCCACTGGCTGAGCGACAATGCCGCACTGGAATCGATGTCGTTGCGCCACCAGTTCAAACGACCGCCGTCCGGAGAGCTGAGCTGCCAGTTGGCGCCGACGATGTCGATGTCGCCGTCATCCTCGAGATCGCCGACAGCGACATTGTGTGAACCCGTAGACGCGATGAGATCCAAAGTCCAGGACGCGCCAAGTCCGCCATTGACGTAAATCCCCACCCGATCCGTCGGAGACTGATGCATCTCCGCAAACGCGATGTCGAGGTCACCGTCTTTGTCGAAGTCCGCCAGGTGCACGAGGTGTACATCCTCGACTTCATCGATCGTGTGCTCGATCCAGCTTCCGTTGAGCGGGTCTACCGGCCCCTCGAACCAGGCAATCTCGCCGGGCCCCGATTCGGATGCGGCCATGACGATATCGAGGCGGCCGTCGTGATTCAGATCAGCCGTGTCGATGCTCCCGCCGGCCCCCCAGACGGCGATATTGCGGCGCTCCCAGTTGCTGCCCACGCTTGGCGTGGCCGGCTGGCGCAACCAGTATCCGCTACCGATCACGTCAATCCGTCCGTCGGCATCGACGTCGGCCAGCGTCAGGCCGCCGGCGGTCACCCGCGCGTTCGACAGGGTCGTCTTGCTCCAAGAATCGGCGCCATTTTGCAAGTACAAAAAGGACGCCCCGTACTCTTGCACCGCCACGACATCGAGCTTTCCATCGCGATCGATGTCCGCGACATTGACGTCATGGGAGATGGTCGTGTCGATCGTATGGCCGGTCCATTGCGATCGCGGGTTGCCGCCGGAGCCACGCGGGTTCGCGTACCAGATGATCGGGTTGCCATTGACGACGACATCGATGGCGCCATCCGCGTTGATGTCGGCTACTTCGATATCGTCGCCGCCACCGATGGCTCCAATTTGAAATTTCGCCCAGCTCGGATACTCGTACCAGAATACCTTGCCGCCCTGCACGCCTCCGCCTTCCAGGATGTCGAGGAAGCCGTCTCCATCGATGTCGGCCAGGTTCTTTCCCCACGCCGCCTGGCTGGCTTCGATGGTCATCTGCGTGAACGAGAGCTGCCCGCCGGCTGGAGCTACGGTGACGGTCACCGAGTCAGAAGCGCTGCCCGTCGGACCGCTGCATTGCAGGGTGAACGTGCTCGTTCCGTCGAGCGCACCCGTGGATACGCTGCCCTCGACGGGCTTTGGGCCAGTCCAAGCACCGCTGGCCGTGCAACTGGTCATATCCTTCGATGTCCAGCTCAGCGTCGAAGTCTGGTTGGCGCCGACCGTCTTTGGGCTGGCGTTCAAGATCACCGATCGAGCCGGGAGGGATCCGCAGACCGTGTTGGCGCACACCCCGAGCTCACCGTCGAGTTGGCACAACTCGCCGTCCTCGAGCACCGGTTGCTGAGACACATCGCACACACCTCCCATCGGAACCTGCCAGCTATCTACCGTACATGGCTCTTGGTCCCGCTCCACGCAGGTTACGCATTCGAAGTAGTAGCGATTACCCTGCTCGTCGTAGTTGAAGCAGCTCCCCTCGCACCGCGTAAGCCCCGGAAGGAACGTCACGGCGGCGAGCGCGAGCATCGCTGGCGAGAGCGTCCGCGAGCGCTGCATGGTCGACGGTCGGCGGGAGCGTCTGCTCGGGCGCTCTCTGTGCTGTATTTCTGGCATTACGGGCTCAACCGGTCCAACGGGCACAGCCGGCAGGTTCTTCTCTGCCCGGCGTTCTCTCTCTGTCAACGCTCGGCTTCGCTCTGCGGAGCCTTCGGCACGATACGGCGAGATTCGGCACCTCGCTCGTAAAAACAAGCTTACAAATGTAATTCGAAGGCCTTTTCTGTAAGCGACAGGCTTGATGTTTCGCCTGCCGAGTCGTGGGGCCTCGTGGCTAGTGGTCGGCCAGGAAGTGCTCGGCTTCGAGCGCCGCCATGCAGCCGCTCCCGGCGGCGGTGACCGCCTGTCGCCATTTCTTGTCCTGCACATCGCCCGCGGCGAACACCCCAGGGACATTGGTTTGGGTCGAATCGGGTTTCGTGACGATGTAGCCCTGTTCGTCGGTGTCGATCTGGCCGTTCAAGAACGCGGTATTCGGTATGTGGCCGATGGCGAAGAAGAGGCCCGCCGCCGGAATGTCATGCTCCTCGTCGGTCTTCAGGTCTTTCACGCGGACGGCCTCGAGGAAGTCGGTCCCCTTGGCCTGCGTGACCACATGCGACCAGAGCATTTCGATTTTTGGATTCTCCATGGCGCGCTGCTGCATGATCTTCGAGGCGCGGAGCTCATCGCGCCGGTGAACGATGTAGACGGTGGAGCCGTATTTGGTGAGAAAGGACGCTTCTTCGACCGCGGAGTCGCCACCCCCGATCACCACGAGCGGTTGATTGCGAAACGCCGGAAGGGCACCGTCACAGACCGCGCAGGCCGAAATGCCCTTTTGCCAGAGCTCCCCGTCGTTGGCGCCAGGGATGTCGAGCCGCTTGGCCGTTGCCCCGGTCGCGATGATGACGGCGTCCGCGCTTCCTTCTTGGGCGTCGGCCTTGAAGCGGAAGGGGCGGCTCGAGAGGTCGATCTCGTTGACGGTTTCCGTGTGGATCGTAGTGCCAAAGCGCAGCGACTGCGCGCGAAATCGGTCGGTCAGCTCCGGGCCCATGATGCCTTCGGGAAAACCAGGGAAGTTCTCGACATCTGTGGTTGTGGTCAGCTGCCCGCCAGCTGCGACGCCACCCGCCATGAAGCCTTCGAACAGGACGGGTTTCAGCTCGGCGCGCGCCGCATAAATAGCGGCCGTGTGGGCTGCAGGTCCGCTGCCGATGATCAAGACTCGATGGCTCATAGTGCTCCTTTTGAAGCTCGGGTTATGCATACCCGCAGCCGGGGACGCAACCCCCTACGCGATTCTCTCGGACACGTGCGCACCGATGGCAAGCGCGGCTGTCAGCCCTGGAGATTCGATACCAATCAGGTGCACGAGCCCAGGCTGCGACACCGGCTCGCGAATGACGAAGTCCGCGAACCCGCCCTCGGGACCGACCAGCTTCGGCCGTATCCCACTGTAGTCTGGCGTCAAGTGCTCCGGCCGGATCGCTGGGAGGTAGCGCGCGACGGCCTGGGCGAAAAGCTCGAGTCGGGATTCGTCGACCGCGTAGTCGATCGTATCGACGAACTCGGCGTCGGGGCCTGCGCGCCGTGCGCCAGTGATATCGGCAGTGATGTGAACGCCGAGGCCACCGCCGGAGGGCAGCGGATAGATCAGGCTGTTGCGCGTCTTGGGAGCGCCAGAGCCGAGTGCGAAGTATGAGCCCTTGCACGGGTAGAGGCGCCAAGGCCGTTCGGCCTCGGGAAGTCCCGACTTTTCGGCGACGTCGAGCGCCGAAAGCCCAGCGGCGTTCACGACGCGCCGCGCCAAGAGCTCCGTCTGGGTTCCGGTGCTGTCCGTGGTCTGAACCAGCCAGCCATCGTCGGTCCTGCGGATCGCGTCGACCCCTGTGTGGTAGACGACCATGCCGTCAGCCTCGATGATCTGGTAGACGAGGCTCGCGATCAGCTCGTGTACATCGACCACGCCCGAGGTTGGAGAATGAAGCGCGAGCTCGCATCGAAGCTCGGGCTCCTGCTCGCGCGCCTCGGCTCCGCTCATGAGGCGAAGCTCCCCTGCGCCGACTTCTCGCGCGTGGCGGGCGATTGCGCGAAGCCGTTCTTCGTCCTCTGCGCTCGTCGCCACGATCAGCTTCCCGGTGTGCTTGTGCGGGACCTCGTGCGCTTCGCACCATGTGTAGAGGCGCCGGTTTCCTTCGATGCAGAGCCGCGTCTTGAGCGAGTCTCGCGGGTAGTAAATCCCCGCGTGCACCACGCCGCTGTTTCGACTCGAAATCTCCCGTCCCGGACCGACCTCCCGCTCGAGGACCACTACCGAGTCGAGCTTCTGAGAGAGCTCGTACGCGCAAGCCAGGCCCACCACGCCTGCCCCGATCACGACCGCATCCACCGCTTCGGACATTTCTTTCCCCGACACAAGCCTATTCGAAGGCCACTAAAAGGCTAGCGGATCGATACGCTGCTCGGGTAGCTGTACTGACAGTTGCGGCATCGGGAGCTCACGTTGCTGCCGGTAGGCCTCGTAATGCACCAACACTTTGCGTACGTATCGGTGAGTCTGGGTGAAGGGAATCCGCTCGAGCAAGACGTCGAGCGGGGTCTCCTCCGAGCCCGCTTGAATCCAGCGGCGCACGTTGTGCGGCCCGCCGTTGTATGCAGCGATGGCCAGCGGGAGACGCCCGTCGAACCGCCGGATCAAAGAGGTCAGGTACCAGGCGGCGAATTCGAGATTGAGGCCCGGATCGAGCAACTCGGCAGGTGTGAAGTCGTCGCGGCCTAGCGTCTGAGCGATCAGGCGCCCCGTTCGCGGCATGATCTGCATGAGCCCGACGGCGCCGGCGTACGAGACGATGTGTTTCTGGTACGCGCTTTCGACCCGCATGACCGCGAGCAAGAGGTTCGGGTCGAGCCCGTATCGGTTCGCTGCGGGTACGACGAGCCATTCATAGGCGCGCGGCCGGCTCTCGACGAAGTCGGGTCCGGCAAAGCCACCGGCCGTTCCTATGTCGCCGAGCGTCGCGGCCACCATGGAGAGCGTGGCGCGATCTTCGTCGGAGAGACTGAGGCGCGCAGCACGAACGTCACTTGCAATCCGTTCGTGCGCACGGCTGTCTGCGCGTGCCACGCAGTTCAATCCGGCCCTCGCGATGGGTTTCCCGAGCGCATCGCGCCAGCTCAGGTACGCCTCGAACAATTCGGCGGTCGCCGCGTCGGGCTCATCCACTCGAAGGAGATCGACCGCGCGCGCGATCCAAGGAAAGCTGTCGAGGTGCCGCTCGCCGATCGGCCCTAGCTTCTTCGCGAGCGCTCGGCTCGAGGACCGCGGTGGGCGGGGTAACGCTTGCGTGTTCGAGTCCGAGAGCCCCTCTTGTCCGGTGCTCTGGGTGCCGCCCTGGACCCGCTCGAGCCCATTGCTCGCCCAAAGCGCGTAGTAATCGTCTCCGGCAAGCTCGGCATCCGCTTTGGCACGGGCAAAGAAGAGGGCGGCCTCGGTAGGCCGTTCCCCGCGTTCGTGGGCTCTGGCCAGATGGTAGAGGGCCGCGGTCCGGTGGCGGGAGCCGGGACGCTTCACCAGGTCTTCCAGAAGCAAGATGATCAGATCCTCGCGGCCGGTGCCAACGGCAGCCATCGCAGCCTCGAAGACTAGGTTGGATGGTGCAGCGGCTCGTTTGCTCAGGGAGCTGAGGAGAGCGTCGACCTCCTCTCGAAGCCCTGCGGCCGCGGCGACGCGTACCATCTCGACCAGCCGGTTGCTTGGAATCGAGATGTCGGAACGACCGGCTCGCAAACTGCTCAGGTGCAAGCGTGCATGCTCGGGGTCACGCGCACTCGCGGTTGCCGCCATGTCGTTTGCGCGGTTTTCGATGTGTTGTGCGGTCGCTACATTCTCGATGGAGAACAGTTGAGCCGTTCGCAAGTACGTTTCTGCGGCTTGCCAGCGGCCTTCGTCGCGCGCGAGTCGACCGGCCAGGTAGTGGACCTCGGCATGCAGCGTTCCTGATAGAGGGCGATCGAGCAGCTCCGCGATCGTCGCTTTCGCGTCATCGAGCGGTCCGCTACGAACCAGGAGGCGCGCCCGGCGCACCTGTTCTTCGTCTGTCATCGACGGAGCGTCGTGGCCGGCCGCCCTCAGGCGAGCAAGCTCGGATTCGGCCCAACTTGCCGTGCGACCCCCGGGGTATTCGACGCGGATGGTATGCATGGTAGCCATCGCCTCCTCGAGGCGGGCCCGGCGCAGAAGGCTCTGCGCCTGCTCGAAGAGAAGCTCGTCGCCATTGGGCATCGATGGGTACGTCGATACGAGCTCGCTGAGGGCCTGATCCGCGCCGGGATGGTCCGCGCGCAGAAGTGACAGAACCCGGCCGAAGCTTGCGTCCACGCGCACCGATTCATGTGGGCTTTGCGTGGCTTCGGCGAAGAATTCTACGGCCTGCTCGGGTCGACCCCGAAGGAGCTCGAGCCGGGCAATCTGCAGTGCGATCCGGTCGCTGATCCGCGGGAGGCCTCGATGGGCGAGGTCGAGCTGCAGGCGGGCCTCGTCGTAGTTCGTCGCAAGGATCTGCTCTCCGGCCTCACGATACGCCTCGATCGCGCGCGCCCTGGGCGGTTGTGCATCTCCGATCGCGAAGGCGCTGAAGTACGGACCGCACATCGGTCCGCGCCATTGCCCGATCCCAGTTGGCGCCAAGCTTACGTTAGCAGAATCCGCCAGACACATCGGCACGTCAGGAGCTGCGTTCACGGCAGCCGGGAGCGATGCGAAGAGCAGCGCTACCGAGGGCAATGCGATGAGAACGCGTGAAGTCACGTTCCCTATAAGATGACAAATTTCTGACTCGAAACGCAAAGGTTCAATTGCCGACACACCCCGTTATACGCAAACTGCCGTTGTACGCTTCATTCTTGCAAAGGTTCGTCGGGTCCTCGCGCTTCGCTCGTCTCGATTTCGCCAGCCAGATCTTCGCCTGGTTCGTCTTCGATCTCGGGCTGCAGCACGGTGACGACACCGATTCCGACCAGCAGTAAGAAGCCAAGCAGGAGCCAGCCCGTGCGCCGCTTCGGTGTCTCGTATGCCTCGGAGTCGGTGGACATCTGCTCAGGCTCCAAGCTCGGCCAGGGCGGCCCAAGCCGCTGGAACCGCCTCGTCTACCGGCAGGTCTTGCGATTCGCTTTCGGTGCGTTTCTTCATCTCGACCGTGCCCTGGCTGAGGCCCCGTGAGCCTACCGTGATTCTCAGAGGAATCCCTAGCAAATCGGCGTCCTTGAACTTGACTCCGGGTCGCTCTGAGCGATCGTCGAGCAGGGCGTCGATGCCGGCAGCCTGGAGCGCCTCGTAGATTGCGGTGGCTTTGGCGAGCGGCGCTTCATCTTTGCCGATTGGAGTGACGATCACTTGATAGGGAGCGACCTGGACGGGCCAACGTATGCCGTGATCGTCATGATGCTGCTCGATGATCGCGGCGACCAGGCGACTCACACCAATGCCGTAGCAGCCCATGACGATCGAGTGACTCTTCCCTGCCTCATCGAGAAAAGCCGCGTTCATCTTTTCGCTGTAGTGAGTGCCGAGGATGAAGATGTGTCCGCCCTCGATGCCGCGGTAAAGCTCGAGCTTGCCATCGCAGTTGGGGCATGGGTCGCCGGAGACAGCTTGTCGGATGGATACCAGCTCCGCTTCGAAGTCGCGTCCGTGATTGACGGACTTGTAGTGGTAGGGAGTTTCGCTGGCGCCCGCGATCGCGTTCGGGACCGCGGCTGCATCGGGATCGGCGATGATTCGCCCGCTGAATCCGACCGGACCAACGAAACCAATTTCCGTACCCGTCGCTTTCTTCACGGCGGCATCGGACGCAAGCAGCACCTCTTCGACGCCGAGGTGCCTAGCCAAGCGGATCTCGTTGACCTCGTGGTCGCCGCGAACGACAGCCAAGACGAGCTCATCGCCGGCCAGATAGAGCAGCGACTTGAGCGTGTCTGCTGCGGTGGTTTCACCGCCAAAGAAGGCCACGACCTCGTCGATCGATCGAGCGTCCGGCGTTTCGACCTTTTCGATCGCCTCTGCGACGGCCGACGTTGTAGTGGGAGGCGTCGCTCGGCCTGCCTGCGCGACCTCGGCGTTGGCGGCGTAGTTGCAGGCGCCGCAAGCGACGATCCAGTCCTCGCCGGTTTGCGCGAGAACCTGGAATTCGGCGCTCTGCTTGCCACCAATGGCGCCACTATCGGCCGCGACGACGCGGAATTCGAGCCCAAGCCGAGTGAAGATGCGGTGATAGGTCTCCCGCATCTGCTCGTAGCTTCGCAGGGCTGCTTCCTCGGACACGTCGAAGGAGTACGCGTCCTTCATGATGAACTCGCGGCAGCGGAGCAGCCCAGCGCGGGGCCGGGGCTCATCGCGGTACTTCAGCTGGATTTGATACAAGTTCAGCGGCAGCTGTCGGTAACTCTTGACCTCACGACGAACGAGGTCGGTGATGATCTCCTCGTGGGTCGGTGCCAGATGGTACTCGCCCCCCTTGCGGTCCTTGATCCGAAAGAGGGTCGGGCCGTACAAGTCCCAGCGTCCGGTCTCCTTGAAGTACTCGCCAGGCAGCAAAGTCGGCATGAGCAGCTCCTGTGCTCCGGCTGCATCCATCTCGTCACGGATGACCTGTTCGATCTTGTGAAGGACTCGCGTCCCCAGAGGCAGCAGCTCGTAGATGCCCGCGCCCACCATCCGTGCGTACCCCGCGCGTAGCATGAGCACGTGCGACGGCATGGTCGCGTCCTTGGGAACTTCCTTGAGTGTCGGAATGAAGGCACGCGAGTATCGCATCGCGCCGTCCTAGCAGGCAGGGGGGAGAGTTTCCACCGGGGTCCGACGACCCCGGTGTCTCCCGACGGGGATCAGGTACCGATGACGAAGCTGACGCTCGTCGTGCCGGAGCCGCCGATGTTGAGTGTCTGCACGTTCTTGGCGCCTTCGACCTGGTAGTCACCGGCTTGACCGGTGACCTGTTTATAGGAGTCGAGGACCTGGCGAACGCCTGTCGCGCCGACCGGGTGGCCTGCTCCGATGAGACCGCCGCTCGGGTTGATCGGGGTCTTGCCCCCGAGCGCAATGTCGCCGGCTTCGATCGCCTTCCAGCTTTCGCCGGGGGCGGTGAGGCCGAAGTGGTCGATCGCCATGTATTCGGAGGTCGTGAAACAGTCGTGCGTCTCGATCGCGTCGATGCCGCTCACGTCGGCGATGCCGGCACGCTTCATGGCGGTGGTCACGGTGGTCCGCACGTGCGGTAGAACGTATTCTGCTTTCGCGCTTTCGGCGACCTTGTCCTCGAAACGCATACGCGCCGTGTTGTGGCCCCAGCCCTTGATCCGGGGGATCGACTCGAGGGCCACGCCCATGCGTGCGGCCCACTTCTTGGCGTAGGTGGGCGAGGCGAGGAGCACCGCCACCGCGCCATCGGTCACCTGCGAGCAGTCCGAGATGTGGATGCGCCCGCCGATGCTTCCGTTGAACTCGTCCCGGCTCATCGCGTGGTCGTAGTTCATGTACCAGGTGCGCGTCTGGGCGTTCGGGTTGAGCTTGGCGTTCGCGTAGTTGATCGTGCTGATCTCGGCGAGGTGCTCATCCTTGAGGCCGTAGCGCTTGTCGTACTCGTCACCGAGCTTTCCGAAAAGCTTCGGGAACGGGAACTCGATGCCCTTGGCCTCGAGCTCGTACCAGGCTGCGGTGCCGAGGAAATCGCCACCTTCGCCTGCACCGACCGTCTTCATCTGCTCGACACCGACTACGCAGGCCAGGTCGTAGCGATGGGCTTCGATCTCTGCGGACGCCGCCTGGATGGCGAGGCTGCCCGACGCGCACGCCGCTTCGTGACGCGAGGTTGGCAGACCGCTGAAGGCCGGGTCGATCTCGAGGAAGAAAGCGCCGAGGTGACCCTGCTTGCTATAGAGCTCCGCAGCGAAGTTGCCCGTGTGAGCGACTTCGATGTCCCCTGGCTCGATCTTGGTCTTCTCGAGCGCGCCGAGCACCGCTTCTCGCATCATTGCGACGAAATGCTTCTTCTCTTTGCTCCAGTTACGGGCAAAGTCCGTTTGGTAGCCGCCGAGAATGTAAACGTCTGGAACCTGTGCCATTTCTTTCACCAAAACCTTTCGCTCACGCGGCGACGAAGAACTTGCCCACATTGACCTGTGGGTCATCAAAAAACGCTGTGCCCTCTTGGGCGTTGGCGAGTGCAGGCGGCACGGGAAGGCCGGCCTTTTCGATCATCTGTACGGTCCGCTTCAATCCGATCGTGTCGACCAAGACACTTGGCGGGGCCCAGTTGAAGCCGTTCCCCATGATGCTGTCGATGCCCGAGATGTCGTCGGTGACCTCGCCTACTCTGTGGAACGCGTAGCTGATATATCCAGCGATCACCTTCTGCGCGATGGCCGCGTAAGGGCCGGTTGCTTCTGCGAACGCGCGCATGCCGTCGACGTACCGGCCGACACGGTGCAGGTTTGCAACCGTATCGATGAAGCCGAGGTCGGGCCGCGAAATCGAGGACTTCGGAACGTACTTCTGGGTCTTTGGGTCGAGCACGATCCGCTGTCCGGCGTCGTCCTTCCCAAAAAAGCCTGCGCCGGTCTTGCGGCCGAGGACGCCTTTCTCCATCAGGTCGGCCATGTAGCTCGGAAGCTTCAGCGTCTCGTGCGCCTCATCGGGGGCGAGCTCGTAGATGTTGTCGACGATGGCGCGGTGAATGTCCCAGCCCACGAGGTCGATCGTGGCAAGCGGCGTCAGGGCGCGACCTGTGTACGGGCCGATGAGCTCGTCGATTAATAGAGGGCCGTGCTCCTCGGCGAGAATCGCGCACGCGTTGAGCAACTGGAAGCCAACTCGGTTGCCAGCAAAGCCTGGCGTGTCGGCGGTGCGAACCATCGCGCGTCCGAGAAGCTTCGTGCAGTACTCGTCGAGAAAGTCGACCAGCTTGGGGTCGGTGTCCTTGCCAGCGATCAGCTCCGTCCCGACGATGACGTTCGGCGGGTTGAAGAAGTGCAAGCCGAGGAAGTTCTTGCGGAAGGAATCGCTACGACCTTCGGCAAGCTGATTGATCGACAGACCCGAGGTCACCGTCGCGACGATAGAATCAGGACGACGCACCCCGTCGATGCGCTCGAAGAACTCTTGTTTGAGCGGGAGCTGCTCGGTCACCGCCTCGAAGATCAGGTCGGCTTCTCCGACCACGCGATCGAAGTCCGCGTCGTAGCTGCCTGTATCGACACGCGTCGCCACGGTGCTCGAACGCACCATCTTCACGGCTGCGGCGAGTCCGCCGTCCGCCTTCTCTTTGGTTCGTGCCAAGAAGGTGACCCGCGGTACCGCCGTCGTGAACAGCGCGCCGCTTCCGAGGCCCATCGCGCCGTTGGCGCCGAGAACCACCACGTGTTTGATCGAACGGGACTTGAGCAAATCCGTAAACCTGCCACTCGTCGCTCCTGTGGTCGCCGACAACATCTCTATATATCCTTTCGCTTCCTCAGCCGTTTACAACTTAACTAACCGGCCGAGCCCAATCTGGGTGCAGAGGCGGACTGAGTCAAACGAAAGCGCACGATAACGGACATTTACAAGCGATTTACAGTGCCGCTTCTCAGCAATTTCGGCCAACTAACCGAGATGGCAGCGATCTCCTTTCGGGCGTGTTAGGGAAGCCTTCCCATGGACGCGTTTCACATCGCTGAGGAGCTCGGAGTCACCGAGGAAGCCGTCGCGCTCTTTCGCAGTGCGGACGCGATCGACCTGCATATCGAGTCCTTCGTTTGGCGCCGGATCTTCGGTTACGACCTCAGCCGCGTTCATCGGGGTGGCCTTTTCGGGCGCCGCTTCTTTGGGCACGCGGACTTTCCGACCGCGCTGCAAATCGGCCTCGGAGGAGCGACCTGGGTCATCTCGACCAATCCGGTGCGGACCTCGCGCCGTCGACGGCAGGTACTCGAACGAAACCTCATCGCCCTACGGACCCTGCTGACCGAGGCAGCGGGGATTAGCCATGTTCGGACCGCGGCGGAGTTCCGCGCGGCTCGGGCGGCCGGTGAGCACGCGGCCTTCATTGGCATTCAAGGTGGCAACGCGCTCGACCAGGGCATCGAGGCGCTAGACGTGCTCGCCGACCAGTCCGTCCTGCGGGTCACTCTGCTTCACCTGACGTCTTCGCGCCTTGGCGCCACGAGCGCCCCGGGCGGGGGGCGAAGCGCAGGGCTCACCGACTTCGGTCGAGCGTACGTCGAGAGGTTGAACGAGCTTCGTATCGGCGTGGATCTCGCGCACATCAGCCGTCCGGGCTTCTTCGACGCCGTCGAGGTACACGACAAGACGCAGCCCTTGTTCGTGACGCACACGGGGTTGGCCGGTGTCTATGAGCATTGGCGCAACATCACCGACGAGCAGCTTGCACTCGTCGCTGACAGTGGCGGCACGGTCGGCGTCATGATGCATGCCGCTTTCCTCGGCCGGTGCGGCGTGACCGCTGCGACTGTGGTCGACCATCTCGAGCACATCGTGAACGCCGTCGGTGAAGACCACGCATCGATTGGCTCCGACTATGACGGCTTCATCATTCCACCGGTGGACTTGCCAGGGATCTGGGCCTTTCCTCGGCTGGTCCAGGAGATGCTCGATCGCGGCTGGTCCGATCTCAGAATTCGCAAGATCCTCGGTGGCAATGCGCTGCGGGTGATCGAGGCGTTGCGCGGGTAGCCGGGTGCGCCCAGGCTTCGGTCATGTCACTCCGTGAACAGATCGACGCCGACCTCAAAAAGGCCATGCTCGCCCGAGATGAGGTGACCCGCGACACACTTCGCATGATCAAGTCCGAGCTCCTGACGCTCGATGAGCCCGACGAGCTGGCGGTGCTTTCTCGGGCTGTCAAGTCCCGGCGGGACAGCATCAAGAGCTACGTCGAAGGTGGTCGGCAGGACCTCGCCGACAAGGAGCTCGCCGAGATTGAAGTGATCGAGCGCTACCTGCCAAAGCAGCTCAGCGAAGGAGAGGCCCGCGAAGCGATCGCCGCGATCATCGAGGAGCTCGGTCTTTCCAGCAAGAAGGAGCTCGGAACGGTCATGAAAGAGCTCAAGGCCCGCTACCCCGGCCAAGTGGATGGAAAGCTGGCCTCGTCGCTCGCGGCCCAGCTGCTCGGCTGAAGCGCTATTCGCCTGGATCGTTTCGACTGGACCACCAGAGCCAATACCGCTCTTGGATCGCGCGACGAGCGTCGCCGGGCATATCGACCCGATAGCCGAAGTCCTGTCCCGAAGCGCGTTTGAGGTCTCGGAATGCGATGGAGCGAATCTCGGGCTCTTCGTGATCGAGGCTGTCGATGAGCCACTCGAGGCGCGCGCGTTCGCGATTGTCGGAATGCCAGGCCCGCCATTGAGCTTCGTCGCTCCCGAAGTCCTGGGCCGTGAGCATGCGCAAGACCCGCCACGCGGCTTCGCCTAGGACGCTGTGCTCCGAAAGAGCGCGAATCAACACGTCGATGCATTCTTCGTCGCGAAGAACCGCAAGCGCGCGCATCGCCAGCAAGCGCGATCGCTGATCGGAATCGGATGCAAGTGCAAGCGCACGAAGCGATTCCTTGAGCCCCTCGACACCCTTCTGCTCGCCGAACGCCTCCAGAGCAACGAGCGCGTTCCGCGAGACGCCTTGATCGTCGTCGAAGAGCGCTGCGGCTAGAGGCTCGATCACGCTCGGGTAAGGCAGCTCCGCGGCAACCAAGGTAGCGTAGTAGCGGATTTCGGGCTCGTCCGACTTGAGCAGCTCCGCAAGGTAAGGGGCTGCCGAGTCTCCAAACGCGACGAACGTTCTGCATAAGGCCGATACGCTACGACCGCGAGGGGGGTTTACATGCGGCTCCCAACGACTGAACCATAGCCGCCCTGGGAAGCGGTCCGTCAAGATCGGAAGCACCTCGTCCCCCATCGCGAGGAGCGCACCGTGGTCGGGCGATTGTTCGTTTGGGCCGTGCGTTCCGAGCCGCGTGACCATGTTGTGGACGCGTGCCGTGAAGTCCGGCGGCTCAGGAGGCACTAGACTTCGGGGAGCCGTCCCGACAGCGCTCAGCAAGCCCACGTTCAAATGTTCGATCAAGAACTTCATGGCGACTGCTTTCGCATCGTCCCCTCGCGCCGGAGGAATTCCGGTCCAGCGGCGAAACGCCCGGCCGAGCTCGGGGTCCGGCCACCACTTGGCCTCGGGGCTCTCTCCGGGAGGTGGGTTCGATGTCCGCCACCGTCCGCTGGGTGGATTCGACGCGGGCGCATCGCTTGGGCTCGGCGCTTCCACGCGGTCTGAGGGCGGGTTCTTGATGAGGTAGGTCGAGCCCGACTTCTTCCCTGACTCCATCGACTCCAAGGGTACACCAATCGGCGTCAAACGAGCATTTTGATCCGGCGCTCGTCCTGCGGGCTGCTGGGTCGGCCGCTCGCCGCTTCGCGAAGAAGCTTCTTGATTCGGAGCCCGAGGACGTCAATTTCAGTCGATGCGAAGTCCTCGGCTCCAAAGCGCGCCACCTGCTCAGTCTGGCGCCGGAGGATTTCCATGTCCTGTCGGAGGATCCGCATGGCCACCGCCCTGAAGACGGTACGCAAGATCAGGTTTGGAATCGGAGCCTTCGCAGCCACCGTGGCAAACATGTCCGTGATGGTCGGCGTTCGCGGTGTCAGGGCGGTGGTGGCGATGATGTGACTGCGATCGCTCAGCCTGTACTCCACCTGAGCGATGCAGGGAAGAATGAAGCGGTCCCAGTGAAACACCTCGCCCCCCTGAGGCGCCAGGATGCGGCCTGCCAGGCCTTCGGGGCGCTGTTCGCCGATGAACTGAGCCTCGACCCCCCCTTCGAGCGTCCTGACGACGACGTCGATTGACTTGCGATCCTTGTTCTTGCGGAAGAGCCCAGCATGGACGAAGGCGGTGTGTGGAACATCCAACGCGTTCTCCGCAACCGCATCGAGCGGCCCAGGCATTTCGAGACGCTCTCGAATGGTGAGGTATTCGCTTTGATCCGCGCATGGGATGGCGTACGGCTCGTCGTTGGGTTCCACGTTGGCTTCGGAGTAGACCCAAAGCCAGCCTTGCGCATTGCGGCATGCGAAAGAAGGAACGCGACGTCCGGGGTGGTCGGGCTCACCGCACAATCCAGGCACTGCCTTGCACGCGCCGGCACCGTCGAATTCCCAGCCATGGTAGTGGCACTGGATGTTCCCGGCGACGACACGGCCAGCCGAGAGCGGCGCGTTGCGATGAGCGCAGCGATCGAGCAGCGCCACGCTTTGTCCCGTGGAGTCGCGAAATGTAACCAGTGGTAATCCATTCAACAAAAACGGCTTCGGCTTCGATCCCACTTCCTCGCTGGCCGCGGCGATGTACCAACCCGGCGCAAAAGCAGTATTTGCGTTCGTCTCTGCCTGCGGCTGTGCTTCTTCGCCCATGCTGATCTCCGCATATTCTGCGCCTAGCCCGATCGAGTTTTGTTTCTTTTGTGTAATTAGCACGAACGCAGCTGAAGTTTCGATGGAACGAGGTGGGTTCGACTGCTACACGAACGACATGTCTCGCCAAATCAACAAGGAACGTACACGGCGTCGCCTGCTTCAGGCGATTCTGAAAACGATCCAGCGGTACGGATACGGTACCCTGACCACCGGAAGAGTCGCTGAGCTCGCCGGAGTGGCACAGCCGACCTTCTACGTGCACTTCCGCAGCATGGGTCAGGCCCTCGAACAGGTGGCTGAGTGGGTTGCGGAAGAGCTCGGCCCCGGCCTCAATCCAGAGGCCTCGGCTGAGCTCGATCGCGCTGCTGAGGTTCTCGAAGAAGCCGTGCGCAAGTGCACGCGGTCTCTGGTTCGCGACCGCAAGTTGGCCGAGGTCTTCCTCAGCCATCGCCGCGATCAAAGCTCTGCGCTTGGTAGGCGCTGGTCCTTGCTCACGGGGAGCCTTCGCGAGCGGATGCGCCAAATCGTGGTCCAACTGCGCCCCGAGCTCGCGCCCGCGGATGCGGCGCTTCATGCCGAGTTGCTGGTCAGCATCATCTTCGGCCTCGCCGAAGCCCATCTGGACGGCCGCATCGACGACCTCGAGCGTGCAGCGGCGACGGCTTCACGCGCGATCGTCGCGAGTGTTTTGACCAGCTCGTCGGTCGCTGACGCGGCCTGAGGTGCGCGGCTTTCGGGGGTCGACTCCCAAGTCGAAGGGGTCGGCGTCTGATCTGCTTTCGATCTAGGGGCGTGCATGTTACGTCCGCCCTGTGACTGACCTGTTCAACCCAACCGATGAGCATCGCGCGCTTCGCGAGCTCGTTCGTTCGTTCACCGAAAGAGAAGTCGACCCGCAGGCCGAGGCGTCGGACCAGGAGGAGCGGTTCAACATCGATCTTTTCCGCAAGCTCGGTGAGCTTGGTCTTCTTGGAATCACAGTTGAAGAACGCTTCGGTGGCGCGGGCTTGGACCCAGTGGCTGCGGTGATCGCACACGAGGAGCTTTCCGCGGCAGATCCAGGCTTCACGCTGGCATATCTCGCGCACTCGATGCTCTTCGCCAACAACCTGCAGATCAACGGAAGCGATGAGCAACGGCGCAAGTACCTGCCGGACGCCTGTAGTGGCAAGAAGGTCTGCGGGATGTGCATGAGCGAGCCCGGCGCTGGCACCGATGTTCTGGGCATGCAGACCACGGCGATCCGAAAAGGCGACGGGTACCTGCTCAATGGCGCCAAGATGTGGATCACGAACGGCGCGGTCAGCGACGAGGAGCTCGGAGACACCTATCTCGTTTACGCTCGCCTGGAAGGGAGCCCGCGCAATCAGCTATCGATGTTCATCGTCGAAAAAGGGTTTGCGGGCTTCAGCCTTGGCCAGAAGATCAAGGGCAAGCTTGGAATGCGCGCCTCGACCACGGCTGAGCTGGTCTTCGAAGACTGCCAGGTGCCCGCGGAAAACCTGGTGGGCAGCGAAGGCGCAGCCACGCTCCACATGATGCGAAATCTAGAGCTCGAGCGTGTCACACTCGCAGCGATGAGCCTCGGGATCGCGCGCAGATCGATCGAAGTGATGAACCGCTACGCGAGCGAGCGGACCTCGTTCGGCAAACCGTTGCGGGATTTCGGCCAAATCCAGCGCTACATCTCCCAGTCATACGCCGAGTACATGGCCGGACGCGCCTACACCTATTGCACGGCGGCGACCATGAGCTTGGACAGCCCTGGCCACCGGCTCGACTCAGATGGCGTAAAGCTCTTCACCTCGACGATGGCCAAGGATGTGGCCGACCGCGCGATTCAGGTCCTAGGCGGTTATGGCTACGTCGCCGAGTATGGCGTGGAGCGGCTCTGGCGAGACGCCAAGCTCCTCGAAATCGGCGGCGGCACCCTGGAAGCGCACCAAAAAAACATGTGCCGCGAGCTCAGCAGCACCGAGCGTATTTTGTGATTAACCCCACAGCTCGCCGACTTCGTCGGTATTCCATCCTCTCGAATTAGCGGCCGGACGATTCGAACGGCTATGCTGTGTGCTGTGACACTTTCCGCCGGGGGGATAGCCGGCTACCGGGTCGCTCTTGCGGTCGAACCGGTTTTGCAGGGAGGTATTGGGGGGAGCATTGACGCAACAATCCGCAGCTAGCCAATTGCCCAAACCACCGGTCGACCTGCCCGTCCTCGGGAAGTTCGCCGGTTACGACATCCTCGGGCGGCTCGCGCTCGGGGGAATGGCGGAAATCCTTCTTGCTCGTCACGCCGACACCGACGGCGATCACCGCTTCTTGGTGGTGAAGCGGATTCTTCCGCACTTCGAGACTGACAGCGACTTCGTCCAGATGTTCCTCGATGAGGCGCGGATCGGAATGCAGCTCAAGCATCCGAACATCTGCCAGTTCCATCAGTTCGGCGCGGACGCCGGATCGCACTTCATCGTGATGGAGTGGGTCAACGGTGTTCCCCTGGGGCGCTTGATTCGCAAGGCACGCAACTCAGGTGGTGTTGGGCTACCGATCGCCATTCGCATCGCAGTGGACGTAGCGAAGGCACTGCACTACGCGCACATAGCGAACGACGAGCACGGAGAGCCTTTCAACATCATTCATCGTGACGTCTCGCCGCACAACATCATGATTGGCTACAACGGCATGGCTAAGCTGCTCGACTTCGGCATCGCCAAGGCGGACCATCGCGCGCACAAGACTCAGGCAGGCGTCGTCAAGGGTAAGTTCGCGTACATGGCGCCCGAGCAATGCACGGCTGCGCCGTCGGACCATCGGCTCGACATCTTCGCCCTAGGCGTTTGCGTGTTCGAGTCGCTGACGGGCCGTTCACTCTACCGTCGGAAGACCGAAGCAGCGACCATGCGCGCCGTGATCATGGATCCAGTGCCCTCGCTCAAGGAACGTCTTCCGGACGCGCCGGACGAGCTGGAGCAGATCCTGCAGAAGGCACTCGCCAAAGACGCGAACGATCGCTTCGCGACCGCCGAGGAATTCGCGGGCGAGCTCGAAGCTTTTGGCAAGTCGACCAATCAGCTTGCCACGCAACGCGAAGTTGCCGACTTCATCAAGAAGGTCTTTCCGGAGGAGTTCATGCGCGGACCGCGCGTGGATACGGTGCCTTTCGGGGCGTCGATCTCTGTCGACATGCTCAACGCCAATCTTCTGGATTCCCAGAAGTCGTACGTGTCCCAGGTCCCCGGTGCAATTCGAGACCTCGAGATCGACGGCGCCGCCGACGGTGTCGACCTGGGGCACCTGATCGATGCACCAGTCGTGCTGCCGCAGGCCGCACCTGCCAACAAGGCCAGTGCGCCCGAACCGGCCAGCAGCCAGCAATCGACTCGGGCTCCCGATGAGAAGAGGGCTCCGAAGCGAAAGGCTCGTCGGAAGTCGCAAACTGCTCCGCAAAAGACGTCGCGCTTTGGCTGGAAGCAGCTGGCGGTGCTCCTCTTGCTGCTGATCGGTGGAGGGGCTGCGGCTTACGATCAGACCGATGTCGTCAAAGACGCGGTCGACCGCGTTGCTGTCATGTTCGAGGAAAAGGGACCACCTGAAGTAGCGATCGACGAGAATCCGCTCCTGCAGGAAAATGGAGCGCGCATCTTGATCGCGTCTTCGCCGCCGGGGGCGAAAGTCTTCCTGGATGGAATCGAGCAGGGCATCGCGCCCGTCGCACTGACCGGCCTGATGGAAGGAGACTACCGAGTGCGCGTCGAGGCGCCTGGCTTTGCTTCCTGGTCGACGAAGGTCCAAGTTGCGCAGGGAGAGACCGCAGGCGTCACTGCGAAGCTGCTTGGCAAGCAGGGTGGCGCCAAGCCCGGGGCGTTTGGTCGCGTGAACGTCGAAACGACGCCGCCATCTGACGTCTATATCGCTGGCGACCTCCTTGGACGGACCCCCATCCAGACCGTCTACGCGCCGCTAGGGCGTGTGACGTTCGATTTCAAGCTTCCCGATGGTCGGAGCATCAGCCGTCAGGTCAACGTTGAATCCGACGATATCGCGCGCGCGCGATTCGATCTGAACGCAGCCGGGCACTAGGCGCCCGCCTCTTCGCGCAGCCGGACGTAGCTGTCGTATCGTTCGGCATCGATCCCCCCTTCGTTCAGAGCTTGGACGACCGCGCAGCCCGGCTCGTGCGTGTGGCTGCACGCTCGAAACGCGCATTCCCCCCGATATGGGCTGAGCTCCGGAAAACACTGGTCGAGATGCTCGATCGGAAGCGCCCAGGTTCCGAGCTCTCGGATTCCAGGCGTGTCGGCAAGAAAACCGCCACCGGGAAGGGTGTAGAGGGTGGCCACACGGGTCGTGTGACGACCTTTGCCGTGAAGGCCGCTCACGCTCGCGATGCCGAGATCGAGCCCGGGCAGGATGCGGTTGATCAGACTGCTCTTGCCAACCCCGGAGGGCCCGACGAACGCAGAAATCTTCGCTTGTAGGGCCAGATTCAATGCGTCCATGCCTTCGCCGGTGCCGGCGCTTACGGTCAGGATCGGATAGTCGACGCGCTCGTACGCTCGTTGCCAATCCTGCTCGCCGGGTTCCCGCAGGTCCGCCTTGTTCATCACGATGACAGGCGCGATGTCTTGGTGCTCGGCGATGACGAGAAAGCGATCGAGGAGCCGGGTGTTGAGCGATGGGCGACCGTGGCAGAAGGTGATCAGTAGTTGATCGAGATTTGCGACGAGCACGTCTTCCTTCATCGGACCGCGGCCTGGCTGCCGTCTCGAGAAACGGCTGTGCCGTGGTAGCACCTCGACCACGACCAAGCTCTGGGAGTCAGGGCGCGACAGCAGCACTCGATCGCCAATGACGCAGAGGTCGGTCGTACGAGGCCTGTTCTTAAGGCGACCGCGCAGTCGGGCTTGCACGACCTCTCCGTCGATCTGGACGTCGACGAAGCCGGCGGCGGAGCGAACAACGAGACCTTCGATCGCTTGGGACATGATCAGCCCCGGCAGTTCGAGTCCGGGTCGCGGGTGATCAGCGAACGCAGCGAATCCTGGTGAGACACCCAGGCTTCGAGGACTTCCTGTGGGGCACAGTGGTCGCGAAGGGTTTCGATCAA
The DNA here is from genome assembly GCA_963699755.1 of uncultured delta proteobacterium. Lineage (GTDB taxonomy): Bacteria > Myxococcota_A > Polyangia > Polyangiales > Houyiibacteriaceae > SG8-38. The sequence continues at coordinate 717,789 of CAVOVB010000002.1, read as the reverse complement.
GATCTGCCTGCGTCGGTCGAACTGCCCGCCGAAGATCTTGTGCGGTCTGTGGGCCTCGTCCAGCGCTCTGCCTTCATATTCGAGGGCTGCCCCCAGGTTCTTGGCGGCGTGCTGGTATTCGAATCGCTTGATCCGTTCTCGTTCGGCGCGAGCGAAGAGGAAGCCAATCATCGTGTCGTCGAAGCAGCGATCGACGAAGTCGTCGACGATCGCTCGCAACTTTGGCTCTCCGCCAAGCTCTTCGAAGAGGCTCATCTAGTCAATGACCCTGATTCAATGTCGAAGCGCGATCAAGTTGCATGATCGAAGTCGCTGGCCTAACACCGAATCCAAGTCATGAGCGAAGACGACCGGGAGCTCTCCGAGCATGCGTTTGGGCTTTGCCAGCAATTGCTGCGGATCGACACCACCAACCCGCCTGGTAACGAGCTGCCGGCCGCGGAGCTGCTTGCCGAAGAGTTGAGCCGGTCCGGCTTGGAGCCCGTCGTCATGGAGAGCGCGCCCGGTCGCGGCAACGTCGTGGCACGTCTGCGAGGAAGCGGAGAGCTGCCGCCACTTCTGCTCACCGCCCACCTAGACGTCGTCGAGGCAGACCCGTCGGCGTGGAAACATCATCCGTTTTGCGGCGAGGTCCACGATGGCTGCCTCTGGGGTCGGGGGGCGATCGACATGAAGAACATGGCGGCGATGTCAGTCGCTATCGTGACGCGGCTCGCTCGCGAACGGGTCAGACCGAAGCGCGACCTGATCTTCGCGGGCGTGGCAGACGAAGAAGCAGGCTGCCGATACGGTTCGCTTTGGCTCTGCCAGAACCACCGTGAGCTCGTGCAAAGCGAGTTTGCAATCGGGGAGGGCGGGGGCTTCAACATCCAGGTGGCCGGGAAGAGCTTCTTTACGGTACAGGTCGCGGAGAAGGGCGTCTGCTGGGTGCGTGCGCGCGCCAGGGGCGTGCCCGGCCACGGATCCATGCCGCGGGAAGACTCGGCCGTCATCCGACTCAGTGAGGCGATCGCGCGCCTCGGTGAGCAGGGTTTGCCATGCCACGCGTCCCCGTCGGTGCAGGGTTTCATCGGATCGATCGCGTCGCATTTACCCGCTCCACTGAGACCACTCATCAAGATGCTCGCCAATCCGACAACCGGGCCCACGATGCTCAATCTCCTACCAGACCCCGGGGTGAGGAGAGCGTTCCGCGCATTGCTCGGCAATACCGCGTCGCCGACGGTTCTTCGCGCCGGTAACAAGACGAACGTCATCCCGGGTCTTGCTGAGGCGGAAATCGACGGTCGCATCCTGCCAGGCCAGACCCAAGAAGATTTCTTGCGCGAGCTCGGTGACGTCTTGGGCCCGGACATCGAGCTCGAAGTGATGTACGCGCTTCCACAGGTTGTAACCGATCCCAAGGAGTCTTCCTTGTACTCGCTGATCCACGAGGTCATGGGGCAGCGCGCCCCAGACGCGCCCGTGGTTCCGTTCATCCTGCAGGGATTCACCGATGCGAAGGCCTTCACCTCGATCGGGGCGAAGTGGTACGGCTTTGCGCCCGTGAAGCTTCCACTCGCGCTGCGATTCGCTGACATGTTCCACGGGCACAACGAGAGAATCCCGATCGACGGCTTGGCTTGGGGAACGCAGACGCTGATGGAAGTCGTTCGCCGTTGCATCGACGCCTAGTTTTCGCACCTCAGACGTTCCACGCTCACTTCCTGCTTTCCATCGGAGTCGAGATAGTAGAATCTGGCTCCCTCGGACCGGGATGGGTTTGCAGCAGCGTCTTCACGACAGCGAGATCTTGTTGGACCTGGCTGCCAGCGATCTGCAGGGCCTCGTCGAACGGGCAGGTGACGAGCTCGTCCGGCTGGGCAAGCTCAGCGACCGCCAGCGCTTGGCGATTCAAAAGACGCTCGACGAACGGGGCGAGGGGGAGCTTCAAGACCTGGGGAGCGGTGTGGGCGTTCTACGAGTGCGTTACGAGGCGCAGAACGGTGACGTCTGCCGCTGCGCACTCATGCGGCTTCCCGAAGGGGTTCGCGCTAGCGATCACGAGAGGGTCCACTACGTTTGGCTGATCGTCGCCCCCTACGGCGCCCCCACTCCACCCAACGAAGACCTGGAACCTTTTGGTTGGATGCTGCACGACGAGCGCTTCAGCGCCTCGATCATCGGGGCCAACGACCCGATGCAGGTGCTCGCAACGTACCAGCTTTACCTCGAGTACGTCGAAGCGCCGCCCGATGAACGAAGGCCTTCGCTCGTTCCCACCTATCCGAGCATCCCGCCACCGGTCACCGGCTTTGCGGCGGGGCTGATCGCCGACGTTCGCCGAAAGCTCCCCTTCTATGCGGGCGACTTCGCCGACGGGTTCAACATCAAGGGGTTAGCAACGATCCTGTTCTTGTTCTTCGCGTGCTTGGCGCCTTCGATCGCCTTCGGCGGGCTCCTCTCGTTCCTCACCGACGGCGAGATCGGTGCCGTCGAAGCTCTTCTCGCGACGGCGATCGGGGGTATCGTCTATGCACTGTTCTCCGGCCAGCCCCTGACGCTTCTCGGCAGCACGGGTCCCGTCACGATCTTTCTCGCTCTCCTCTATGTTCTGTGTAAGCAGCTCGGCGTTCCGTTCCTTCCCGGCTTGTTCTGGATAGGAATCTGGACCTCGGTGATCATGCTCGTCTTGGCCGTGACCAACACCAGCCGGTACATCCTGTACTTCACACGATTCACCGACGAGATTTTCGCGGCCCTGATCGCACTGATCTTCATCACCGAGGCCCTTCGCGACATCTTTGGCAACATCTTCGGCACCGAGGTTCCCACGAACGGAGAGCTTCTTGCGCTGATTCTTGCCCTCGGAACCTACATGATCGCCCAGCAGCTCTCCCGCGTCCGCCAGAAGCCGCTGCTCACCAAGACGGTCCGTGAATTCCTCGCGGACTTCGGTCCCGCTATCGCAATTTTCACCATGACAGCGGCAGCTTGGGCGATGCACCCCATCGAGCTCGAGCACCTCGCGGTCCCAGAAGCCTTCACGACGACGAGCGGACGCCCTTGGTTGGTCAACCCGAAGGAAGCACCTGTTTGGTTCTGGCTGGCGTCGATTCCAATCGCGGCCCTAGCCGCTGTGCTGCTCTTCTTGGACCAAAACATCACCGTTCGCCTAGTCAACAGCCCCCAGCACAGGCTCAAAAAGGGGGCAGGCTACAATCTCGACATGACCGTGATTGCGGTGCTCGTGGCGTTTTGCGCCATCATCGGCCTACCCTGGGTCGTCGCCGCGACGGTTCGCTCCTTGAATCACGTTCGAAGCTTGGCGACCGTCCGGCATCACGCGCGGGGCGAGCACATCATTTCGGTGATGGAGAACCGCCTCACCCCCCTGCTGGTGCATCTACTCATAGGTTGCTCACTGCTCTTTCTCGGAGCGCTTCGAGCCATTCCGATGTCCGTGGTGTTCGGCTTGTTTCTCTTCATGGGCATCGCGTCTCTGCGAAGCAATCAGTTCGTCGACCGACTCAAGCTCTGGGTCACCGATCCGACCCTGTATCCGCCGACGCACTACATCAGGCGCGTCTCGCGCACGGTCCTGCACAGCTTCACTTTGATCCAGCTTGCCTGTTTGTCCGTTCTCTGGCTCGTCAAAGAGTCGTCATTTGGCGTGCTTTTCCCACTTTGCATCGCGCTCCTAGTTCCGATCCGCCGCGGCCTCGTGCGGATCTACAGCCAGAAAGACCTAGCCTTCCTGGACGCGGACGAGAACCCCGAAGAAGAGCAATACCGCGAAATGGACTAGATTGCGGCACGGAAAAAGGCGCGATATGGGTTCCGTCGACCGGCTCGGCTTGCAAAGCTGGCAGGGTTCACTGGTTAACTTGGGCCACGCAAGCCTCGCCTCGGAGCTCGCGCCAACCGGGGGTGGCTGCTGTCCTACCGCTTGTCACTCGCTACGTCGGCTCCACCCATATCGCGCCTTTTTCCGTGCCCCGATACGATTCCAATCGCGAGCACGCCCGTCGCGAGCCGTTCTCCGATCGGATGGCGTGCTTCGCTGACCAGCGCTCTCCATAGTGGCGAAGGTGGAGCTCGAAGGTCCACGCGTTGCGTGCTTGTTGGTGTAGCCAGAAGTACGTGTCTGCGATGCTCTTCGGGTCCAAGCTCCTTGGCCATGCTTTGCGCAACCGCGCGGAGGCCGTGCTTGCCGGACGCGAACGCCGTGGAGTTGGCGCTGGCCTTCAGGGCTGCCGTTGCACCAGTGAATAGGATCGTCCCTCGCTCGCGCGGGACCATGCGGCGGGCAGCTTCGCGGCCGACTAGAAATCCTCCGAGCACCGTTCGTGCGGCGAGAATCGGAGCGCGCAAGGGCACAGATGCCGTCGGCGGCGTTGTCACCGTGAGTGACCGACAGCGGACCGCGATCGGGAATCCGGAGCTCGACCTGTTTCAGAATTCGTCCAGGGGCATTTCGCACTCTGCTCGGAGGCGGCAGTCTGCGCATTCGGCGCCTCGCCAGATACGGTCGTAGCGTTCTTGCACCTCATCGATCGTTTGCTCGTCCGTCGTCAGGATACCCATTTCGAAGTTCCGCCGGCCATCGCCTTTGGCGCCCAGGCCCGCACCCGTCCAGTTTGCACTTCCCAAGTACACGAGGCCGGCATCGACCACGACCGTCTTGAGATGTACCCGCGGACAGACGCGCATTTCCATGCCTCCGGCAACGAGCTCCTTCTGAGCGTCGAAGCTTTGGCGGAACGCGCGTGAAGGTGCGGATGCGTGCAGAATGCGTAGCTCGAGTCCGCGTCGTGCCAGCTCGGCGAACACCTCGAGGACGGATCGATAGTTGCCACGCCGCCCCCGGCGCCGACCAGGGACTACCCGCGGATCCTCGACCATCACGTCTTTGAGATTCGCCGTCGCGATCCAAACGCTCCGCTCGGCCGCAAGCACCGCTTGCATGACCTGTTCATAGTGGTCCCGGTCGGAGAGGACACGAAGGGGGACGGTGCGAGGCATCCGGAGCAGGGTACGTGAAGGAGCCCGCACGACCGAGAATTCCGCCCGCAGACTAGGTCTCGGTCCAGATCCCGGGTCTCGATTCTCGGCCCCGGTCGCGGCGCCGGCCTGGCTCCCGGCTGTGGAAATAAGGCGCTCACAGCCACGCCAAGAGCCCCGGAATCGAAACGATCGAGAGCAGCGTGCTCACGAGCACCAGGCTCGCAACCTGCTCCGGGCTTCTGCCGTACCTATGCGCGAAGAGGTAGTTCAGCACCCCGATCGGCATCGACGCTTGAAGGATGAGGACCTTGCGGCTCAGGCCCTCCACGCCGAGGAGGGCCGTGAGGAGAAGGCCCGCGGATACCCCGAGCGCGAGGCGGACGAGGGACAAGATGACGGAGCGCCCTAGCGCACTGGGGTGCATCTTGGAGAGCGAGACCCCGAGGGTGAGCAGCATGAGTGGGATGGCGATGTCGCCGAGGAGCCCGGTCGTTCGGGCGATCCAGGTGGGCACCGCTGCCCCCGATGCGACGACGGCGACCGTGACGACGACCGCCCAGGTCAGAGGTGAACGAAGAAACGGCCGCGGCGAAAAAACTCCCGAGAACAGCGGGCCGCCGAGGGTCACGTGAAAGGTCGCGGACACGGCGAAATAGGTCATCCCAAGTGCGAGACCCGGTTCACCGAACGCGAAGAGGCAGATCGGAACGCCGATGTTCCCAGAGTTGCTGAACATCAAAGGGCCGAGAAAGGTGTGCGCAGGCAGCCTCATCACCTTGAGCACCCCGAGCCCGCCGACCGCGAAGAGGCTCATGACGCCGACGGTCAGTCCTGCCATGGTCGCCAGCTCTGCCGAAGGCACTTCGAGCGTGGTCAGGCTCCGGAAGAGAAGGCAAGGAACGCCAACGTTCAAGACCAGGCGCGAGATCGAAACCTCGTCGAAGTGTGCACCAGACCGCGCCCAGCCGAGGCCCACCGCCGCTACGATGAAAACGGGAGCGACGACCTCCAGAAGATCGAGAATCATTTCCGCAGCATCGAGAAGGCTCCAACGACCAGTGCAGGGCTCCGCAATCTAGTCTTCGAACTGGCCGCGCTCCTTGAGCGCTGCCATGATGATTTCGACCGCCTTGTCGATTCGCATCTCGTCCAGCGCGACCGTGATGTCCGGATCTTCTGGAGCCTCGAACTTCGAGAAGTCGGCATCCGGCCGGCGTTCGCGACAGAGCGCCTCATCGGTGTTGACATAGACCTGGATGACCCGATCTTCGCCGATTCGCGCCTTCAGCTTGTCGCGGTCGGTTCGCGTCGGACTCGGGAAGGCGCAGATATTAATCAGACCTGCGTCGGTGATGGCCTTCGCGGCCGAAATCATCGAACGCAGATCCTCCCCGACGGGGTTCACGACCGTAGCGGTGTGGCCATCATCGAAGAGCCTTCGCTCGAGTGCATAGGCCAGCGTCCAGCGTCCGGAGCCTGGAAGCCCTTGCAGCCAAACCGTCGCCCCTTTCTGACCGAAGCGCTCCATGCGCTCGTTGTTACTGACGAAGGTCTTGGGCTCCATCGCCGACTCGGCGTGCAGCTCCTTCATTACCTCACCGATGTTCTGACCGCTCCCCTCAAGCGAGATCATGCCCGCTGCGACGGTATTGTTGGTCAACGAATCGATGACGATGAACGCGCCGGTTTCTCTGTTCCGCTGGTAGTCGTCGACATAAAGCGCCCGGTGGCAGCTCAAGCGCACCTTGGCGATGTCATTGAGCCCGATGCCGTCGGTCGGCTTTTCTTCGAGTGTGTCCATGTCGATCTCGCTGTAGATCTTGTCGATCTGGGCCCGGACCGTCTGCGTGGTGTGCTTGACGAGGTAGGCCTTCTCGGTGTCGAGTGGACGCTCGTGCATCCAAACCAGATGAGCGTCGAACCGACGAGTGACCCGCGGAAGATTGTCCGGCCTGACGATCATGTCGCCCCGGCTGATGTCGATCTCGTCTTCGAGCCGGATGGTCACCGACTGGCCTGCGAAGGCCTCCTCGAGCTCGCCATCGTAGGTGTCGATGGCTTTCACTTTCGAGCTCTTGCCCGAGGGGAGCGCCACGATCTCGTCGCCCTTGGCGATGACGCCCGCAGCGATCTCCGCGGCAAAGCCTCGGTAGTCGAGATCGGGCCGGATGACGTATTGCACCGGGTAGCGGAAATCAGCCAAGTTGCGGTCGGCGAAAACCGGGACCGTCTCCAGATATTCGAGAACGTTCGGCCCGTCGTACCAGGGGGTGTTCTCGCTGTCGCTCACCACGTTGTCACCGAGCAGCGCGCTCACCGGGAAGAACTGAATGTCCTTGAATCGAAGCGTTTTGCCGAACTCCATGAAGTCCGCACTGATTTCGTTGAAGACCCGCTCCGAGTAGTCCTTGAGATCCATCTTGTTCACGCAGACGGCGAGATGAGGAATGCCGAGCAAAGAGGCGATGTACGCATGGCGGCGAGACTGCTGTAGGACGCCATGTCGAGCGTCGATCAAGATCAGAGCCACGTTTGCAGTCGACGCACCCGTGACCATGTTGCGCGTATACTGAATGTGCCCAGGCGTGTCCGCGATGATGAACTTGCGCTTGTTGGTCGCGAAGTACCGGTAGGCGACGTCGATCGTGATGCCCTGCTCGCGCTCCGCCTTGAGCCCATCGGTGAGAAGCGCCAAGTCCGGCTCCTCGGTTTGTGACGCGGCCCGCACCGCAGCCATCTGATCCTCGAACACCATCCCGGTGTCGTAGAGAATGCGGCCTATCAAGGTCGATTTGCCGTCATCGACCGAGCCGACCGACACGAATCGGAGGAGCTCTTTCTTTCGGTACTTCGCGAGATAGGCTTCGATGTCGTCGCGAATCAGGTCTTTTTCGTCCGTCATGACGTTCCCTAGAAGAGCCCGCGCCCGGCCTAGAAGTAGCCCTCGCGCTTTTTGACTTCCATCGATCCTTCTTCATCGAAGTCGATGAGGCGCCCCTGCCTTTCCGAGAAGCGGTTTAGGAGCATTTCTTGGATGACTTTTGGCACCGTGTCCGCCTCGGATTCGACCGCGCCGCTGAGCGGGTAGCAGCCGAGTGTCCGAAATCGTACCTTCTTCATCTGCGACTTTTCACCGGGTTCGAGTCGCATCCGATCGTCGTCGACCAGGATCCAAGTGCCTGAGCGCTCCACCACCGGACGCTCCTTCGCGAAGTAAAGCGGCACGACAGGAATGTCTTCGAGCCAAACGTAGAGCCAGACATCGAGCTCGGTCCAGTTGCTCAGCGGGAAGACTCGAACGTTCTCGCCCTTCTTGATCTTCGCGTTGTAGACGTTCCAGAGCTCAGGACGCTGATTCTTCGGGTCCCACTGATGGTGGCTGTCGCGGAACGAAAAGATTCGCTCCTTGGCGCGAGACTTCTCCTCATCGCGCCGTGCGCCACCGAACGCACAATCAAACTCGTACTTCGAGAGCGCCTGTTTCAGCGCTTCGGTCTTCATGATGTCGGTGTACTTTTTGCTGCCGAAGTCGAAGGGGTTCATCCCCATCGCGACGCCTTCGGGGTTGGTGTACTTGATGAGCTCGGCTTTGACCGTGGACTCGATCTTGTCCCGGTACCGATACATGTCCTGGAACTTCCAGGTCGTATCGATGTGCAGAAGCGGGAAGGGCAGGGGCCCGGGTGCGAACGCTTTCTCAGCCAAGCGAAGCATGACCGATGAGTCTTTCCCAACCGAATACATCATGACGGGATTGTCGAACTCGGCGGCCGCTTCGCGGATGATCTGAATGCTTTCTGCTTCGAGCTGGCGAAGCTGACTCAGTTTGTGCTCGCTTGACTCCACCGTCGGTTCCTAGGGCCCTCGTCTATAGGACGCCAGTCTATACGCGAGTTCTGGGCGAGTTCAATGCCCAAGGACCTCGATGAAAGCAACGCTGCCAAGCTCATGCTAAGAACAGCGACGAGCAAGATGTCGGCAATCGTATGGATGGATATGGAGATGTCCGGGCTCGAACCAGAGACCGATCGGATCTTGGAAGTTGCGGTTCTCGTCACCGACGGCGAGCTCAACGTCGTCGCTGAGGGCCCCAACCTGGTGTTGCATCAATCGGACGAGGTTCTCGCCTCCATGGACGAATGGAACACGAAGCATCACGGGCAGTCGGGTCTCACGGAGCGCGTTCGCGAGTCGACGGTGGACGAGGCCGAGGCGTCGGCGGCGCTTCTCGGTTTCCTCTCGGAGCATACGAAGAAGAACGAAGCGCCTCTGGCCGGCAATTCGATTCATCAAGACCGTCGCTTCGTCGCCCGCTACCTCCCCGAGGTCGAGGGCTGGCTCCACTACCGCAACATCGACGTTTCGACGATCAAAGAGCTCGCTCGGCGCTGGCATCCAGCGCAATATGCCGCCCGCCCGCTGAAGAAGGGCAGCCACCGCGCCATGGACGACTTGATGGAGTCGATCGCGGAGCTCAAGTACTACCGAAAGGCACTCTTCCTTCCGTCGGCCTGATGAAGTTTGCAGCGCTCATCTTGTTGGTCTGTGTCGGCTGTGCGGGGGCAGTGAAACCCGACCCGCAAACGGCGGAGTCCATCGTTCGCAGCCAGTCAGAGCCGATTTCCTTGGTCGATGCGGCGACCGGAAAGTCGATCGAGACTGAAGCGTTCCTGGCTGTGCTCCGCAGCAAAGCCGTCGTCTATGTGGGCGAGCGCCACGACCAGCCAAGCGACCATGGTGTGCAATACGCCATCCTACGGCAACTGCATCGCAGCGAGGCGTCACTTGCAATCGGAATGGAGATGTTTCAGGTCCCGTTCCAAGAGCCGCTCGACAAATGGAGCGCCGGTCAGATTGACGAGACGGTGCTGCGCCGTGACACCGAGTACGACAAGCGCTGGGGTTTCGACTTCAGCATGTATCGTCCGATTCTCGAGTACGCGCGCAATCGGGGCGTCGAAGTGGTCGCCCTCAACGCTCCAAAGGAGCTCGCGTATGCCGTCGCAAAAGACGGCGTCGACGGTTTGTCCTCGGAGCTGGCGGACGACTTGCCCGAGCTCGACCTCGGCAACGAGGAACATCGCGCGCTTTTCGATGCAGAGTTCGACGTCGAGGATCACGCGGTCGGCGGCGCGATCGAGCAGTACTACCAGGCTCAGGTCCTTTGGGACGAAACGATGGGTTCGCGGGTGGCCGAGACGCTCGCGCGGGCCGGGGGCCCGGCCAAGATGGTCGTTTTCGCGGGCCGGGTGCATGTGAAACGCGGCCTCGGCATCCCCGACCGGGCCGCTAAGCGAGGCGCCGCGCCCTATGCCGTGGTGCTGCCGGTCACCCACGATGAGCTGAAAGCTGAGCTCAAATTGCCGGCGGAGGAGCGTTCGGCCGACTTTTTCTGGACTGTGGGGCGCTGAAATTCGCCTGTTTGCGCTGCGGTGGCGCTCAAACTAGAACATGTTCCAGTTTCGGCCCACCCGGTCGTGACCAGGGTTCGAAGCCGCGCGCTCGAAACACCCGAAAGGAAACTCGATGACGGATTGCTTCATCTACGACGCGGTGCGCACGCCGCGCGGCAAAGGACGAAAGAAGGACGGCGCCCTCGCCGACGCACCGCCGCTTCGCATGGCCAAGACCGTCCTGCAGGCGCTGCCAGAACGAGGGGGCTTCGACAGCAGGGAGATCGAAGACGTGATCCTGGGTTGCGTCGAACCAGTAGCGGAGCAAGGCGCGAACGTCGGTCGCATGGGGGCTATGATCGCGGGGTACGACGACAGCGTCCCCGGCGTTCAGCTCAACCGATTCTGCTCGTCCGGCCTCGAAGCGGTGAACATCGCTGCGGCGAAGGTTAAGGCGGGCGACGTCGATCTGATCGTCGGCGGCGGGATGGAGAGCATGAGCCGGATTTCGATGGGCGCTGCGGGAGGCGCTTGGTCGACCGACCCGGAGCTCGCTTGGAAAACGTCCTTCGTGCCCCAGGGCATCGGCGCCGACCTCATCGCGACGAAGTACGGGTACAGTCGCCGAGATGTCGACGCCTTTGCGGTGGAGAGCCAGCGTCGCGGCGCCGCCGCGTGGGAAGGCGAGCATTTCGCCAAGTCGATCGTTCCCGTGAAGGACAACATCGGTGTCATGATGCTCGAGCGAGACGAGCATATGCGCCCCGGCACCACGCTCGAAGACCTTTCGCAGCTCGAGCCGAGCTTCGAGATGATGGGCCGTAACTTTGGCTTCGACGCGGTTGCCATTCAGAAGCACCCCGACGTCGAACAGATCCATCACGTACACCATGCCGGCAACTCCTCGGGCATCGTCGACGGGGCCGCGGCGGTCTTGCTCGGCACTAAGCAAGCCGGCGAGCGCCTCGGGCTCAAGCCGCGCGCGCGAATCGTGAAGTCCGCTACGGTCGGCAGCGAGCCCTGCATCATGTTGACCGGTCCGATGCCCGCCTCGCGAAAAGCGCTTGCAAAGGCAGGGATGCAAACCTCCGACATCGACCTTTGGGAGATCAACGAAGCGTTCTCATCGGTCTGTCTCCTGTTCATGGAGGAGATGGGTATCGACCATGCTGTCACCAACGTGAACGGCGGGGCGATTGCGTTTGGTCATCCGCTCGGCGCCACCGGAGCCATGCTTCTCGGAACCATGGTCGACGAGCTCGAGCGGCGCGACCTCAGCACCGCGCTGATCACTTTGTGCGTCGGCGCAGGCATGGGAACTTCGACCATCATCGAGCGGGTCTAGGCAGATGGCGATTATCGATTATCGAGTGGAAGATGGCGTGGCGATCCTGAGCTGGGACGACAAGGACCGTCCGATGAACGTGCTGAGCGGGGACGCGCTCGCCGAGCTCAGTGTCGGCATTGAAAAGGCGGTGGTCGATGATGACGTGGAGGGCGTCATTCTCACTTCCCGAAAGCCGGGCGTCTTCGTTGCAGGCGGTGACCTCCAGCAGATCGAATCGCTCGGGTCTGGGCCGATCGACGCTGCCGACCTCTTGAAGCGCAGCGGCGCAGTCCTCGACCAGCTTCGACGGATGGAAACATGTGGGAAGCCGGTGGTCGCAGCGCTCAATGGCGCGACTCTCGGTGGCGGCTATGAGATCGCGCTCGCTTGCCACCGTCGCATTCTAGTCAACCAGCGACACGCACAGGTCGGTCTGCCCGAGGCGGGCCTCGGCCTGATGCCCGGGGCAGGTGGCACGCAGCGACTTCCACGCTTGATCGGCGTGCAAAGCGCGCTTGGACTGATCATGCAGGGCAAGCAGCTCGGCCCCGACGAGGCGTTCCAGCAGGGCCTCGTCGATGAGCTCGTCGAGCCGGCCGACCTGATCCCCGCTGCCAAGAAGTGGATCCGAGAGGACGGCAACGCCACCCAGCCCTGGGACCAGAAGCGCTACGAGGTGCCCGGTGGCGGCGCCGGGTCGGTCACGTTCGCTCAAACCCTCATGGGCGCGAATGCGATGACCCACGCGGCCACGTTCGGAAACATGCCGTCCCAGCAGGCGATCCTCCAAGCCATCTACGACGGCCTTGGGCTTCCAATGGATCGCGCCGGCAAGGTGGAGACCCGGCAGTTCATTCATGTCCTTCAGGACCCGACCGCACGGAGCATGCTGCGAACCCTCTTCTTCAGCCTTCAGGAATGCCAAAAGGGCGCTCGCAGGCCCAGGGACGTGCCCCGCTTCGACGTGAAGAAGGTCGGCATCGTCGGCGCAGGCCTGATGGGGCAGGGCATCGCCCAGGTTTCGGCGAAGGCTGGGATCGACGTCGTTCTGCTCGACCGCGACCTGGCGAGCGCGGAGCGGGGCAAGGACAAGGTCTCCAAGACTCTCGACCGTCGTCTCAAGAAAGGCCGCACGACCCCTGATCGGATTGAAGGCATTCTGAGTCGGATTCATCCGAGTGAGATCTACGAGGACCTCAAAGGCTGCGACGTCGTCGTCGAAGCGGTCTTCGAGGACCGCGATATCAAGGCCGAGGTCACCAAGGCCACGGACGAACAACTCGGCGACGAGGCGATCTTCGCGTCGAATACCTCGGGCTTGCCGATCACCGACCTCGCAAAGGCGTCGAGCCGACCGGAGAACTTCATAGGCCTCCACTTCTTCTCGCCTGTCGAACGAATGCAGATGGTCGAGATCGTAGTCGGCAAGCAGACATCCGAGCGGACGCTGGCCAAGGCCTGGGACTTCATTCTCAAGATCAAGAAGGCCGGCATCGTCGTCAACGACAGCCCAGGCTTCTACACGAGTCGCGTGTTCGGGACCTTCATCTCCGAAGGCAATCACCTCCTCGTCGAGGGCGTGAAGCCTGCTTTGATCGAAAACGCGGCAAAGGCCGCCGGGATGCCGATGCCGCCGCTCGGCATTTCCGATCAGGTTGGTCTCGGAACGATGTACAAGGTTGCCAAGCAGGCGGAGAAGGACGCCGCCGCCGCTCGGAAGAAGTGGGCACCCTCGCCTGCGCAAGCGATCATCGCATCGCTCATAGAAGATTACGATCGCTGGGGCGCGCATCCGCCATCCAAAGAAGATGGAACGCCCCGCAGGCCGGCTGGCTTCTATGACTATCACGACGGGGGCAAGTGCCTCTGGCCCGAGCTCGGCACCGCGATGGGCCGCTGGATCGAAACCCGCGAAGAGCAGCCAAGCGTGGAGACGGTCCGGCAACGCTATATTTTCGTGCAGTGCTTGGAGGCCGCTCGATGTCTCGAGCAGGGTGTCCTCACCGACGTCCGGGACGGCGATGTCGGAGTCATCATGGCGGTGGGGTTCCCTGCCTTCACCGGCGGCCCGTTCACCTACATCGACAACTATGGCCTGGCGGAGTTCGTTCGAGACGCAGACGCCCTAAGCGCCCGCTACGGCGAGCGCTTCGAGCCGCCGAAGCTCCTCCGCGACATGGTCGCCGCAGGTCGCAGCTTCTATTCGTAGTCTTCGACAAACACCGCAGCAAGCCCTTGTGCTCTCAGCACCTTTCCTGGTACCAACGCGACTGGTGGAGGCGTCATGATGGGCAGATTGGCTGGCTCGGCGGTCATCGCGGTCTTGATGACCGCCTCGACGGCAGCCGCAGCCGGATACGACATTCCGATCCTCTATTCGGCGAGGCACATCGGTGCAGGCGGGACTGCCGTTGCCGACGTACACGATAGCTCTGCTATCTTTCACAACCCCTCGGGGATGGGGCAGATCGGCAAAGGGAACCTCTTAATTGACGTTTCCCTTCTCAACGGTGAGCTTCGGTCGACTCCGTATCTGTTCGGTCCGCGGAGCATCACGTCTGAACCGGTCATCGCGCCCTTCTTTCTCGTGGGCGGCTCGGGTCGAGTGCATGACTACGTCACGCTTGGGATGGCGGTCTATCCGGTCGCCGCGGCCTCCGGCGAGTACAAGTACCAACAAGATGGCCAGGACGTCACCGACAAGACTTCGCTGATCTTCATGGAGGCGTCCCCTGCGATCGCGGTCAACATCGACAAGATCGGCCTCCGCATCGGCTTCGGGTATCGAGTCACCTACGCGTCCCTTGCACGATCTCGCAACAGCCCTCCGGCTCTTGGCTCGATTCCCACCGACGTCGACATCAAGATGACCGGGTTCAGCTTTGCCGGATTCAGAGCCGGCTTCCAATGGCGGTTCACCGACTACTTCTCCATCGGAATGAACTACCGCAGCAAGACCAAGACCAAGATCGATCAGTCCGGCGATGCAGACCGCAGCAGCGGCAAGCCGAGCGGGCAAGGAAGCTATTGGACCAAGGCCGAGACGGAGATCACGCTTCCCGCGCGCATTAGCGGGGGTTTCCGTTTCGACTGGGCCCAGTTCGCGTTCATGAGTGACTTCGAATGGGGCTTCAATTCGCAAAACGACAGCCTCACCATTCACACGGAGCCAGTCGATGCAGCGATCGCCAACGTCTTCAAATGGAGGGATCAGTGGACCTGGCGTGCCGGCGCGGAATACCGCGTATACGAAGAGAAGATTCCGCTTCGGCTCGGCTTCATCTACGACTCGAGGTCGACGAACTTCAAGTACCCCAGTGGCTTTTCGACGCCGCCCACCGACACCTATTCGGTCACGGCCGGGATCGGCTACGACCACGGGCCCTGGGAAATCAACGTCGCTTACGCGCGACGCTTTGGCAAAGTGCTCATCGACGATCCGGTGAATCCGCAAACGCCGTCGACCGAAGACGACTCCCTCCGCCAGACCGAGCTGCTCGCCGAATGCCCTGCTTGTGGCTATGCCGGCGACTACAAGTTCGGCATCAACGGTTTCTACGTCGACTTCTCCTGGGACTGGTACTAGGCGGCGCCTCTCAGTCACTAGCGGTAGCCCGCCGCCTGGAGCTTGAACAGATGGGCGTATTGTCCATCTTGGTTCATCAAAGAGTCGTGCGTACCTCTCTCGGTGACTTGGCCACGTTCGAGCACGACGATTTCATCTGCCATGCGGACCGTCGAAAATCGGTGGGAAATGAGGATCACCATCTTGTTCTCGGAGAGGCGGCCGAAGCGCTCGAAGACCCTGGCCTCTGCCTCCGCATCCATCGAGGCCGTCGGTTCGTCGAGAACCAAAATGTCTGCTTCGTCGCGCATGAACGCGCGTGAGAGTGCGATCTTCTGCCACTGGCCGAGGGAGAGCTCGTGCCCATCTTCGAACCAGCGCCCGAGCTGCGTATCGTAACCCGAAGGCAAGCGTTCGATGAACTCGTGGGCCATGCCCTTTTCGGCAGCGGTCTGCCATTTCTCGGGGTCGCTGAAGCCTCGTGCGTCGCCGACGCCGACGTTTTCGCCTGCAACGAGCTGGTAGCGCACGAAATCTTGAAAGATCACGCCAACCCTCTTGCGAAGCACGTCGAGACTCCAGGCGTCCAGCTCGAGCCCGTCGAGGGTGATTCGACCCTCGGTCGGCCGATACAGTCGGGTGAGGAGCTTGATCAGGGTGGTTTTCCCCGCACCGTTCTCGCCGACCAGTGCAAGCTTTCGTCCGGGGTGTAGGTGCAGGCTCACGGACCGAAGGGCGGGCTTTTCGACCCCTGGGTAGGTGAAGGACACGTTCTCGAACCGGATGCCATCGCCTGGCGTCGGGCCTTCGCTTGCCGAGCCGCCTTCGGCCGGTATTTCGTACTCCAGATACTCGTAGAGGTTCGAGAGATAGAGGCTGTCTTCGTACATCCCGCCGATCGACGCGAGGATCGACGCCAAGGCGGATTGCCCCTGTCTGAACACCAGCAGGTACATCGTCATGTCTCCGAGGGTGATGCGCTTCGCGATTGTCTCGACGGCGATCCAGGCATACGCGCCGTAGAAGGCTACCGTGCTCAAGAGGCCGAGCAGGAAGCTCCAGGCTCCCCGGCGCAGGGTGAGCGCGCGATCTTCCGCATAGAGATCGCGAAAGATCTCACGATACCGATCCAGGAAGACCGGGCCGAGGTCGAAGAGCTTGACCTCCTTGGCGAAGTCTTCCCGCGCGAGCAGGACCTCGAGGTAGTTCTGCTTCCGCGTTTCGGGCGCGCGCCAGGTGAAGAGCCGAAATGCGTCTGCTGAGAAATGCGTCTCGACGAAGAAAGAAGGGATGGCTGCGACGACCAGGACCGCGAGCGCCCAGACCGAGAGTTGCAGCAGGAGCCCGCCGTAAGCGATCAACGAAAACGAATGCTGAGCCAGCTGAAAGCTCCGCGTCACCAGGCTGAGTGGACGCTGGGATGCTTCGCGCCGCGCACGGGTCATTCGATCGTAGAGCTCGGAGTCTTCGAAGGCAGCCAGGTCGAGGGTCAGTGCCTTCTCGAGAATCATCTCGTTGACCCGTTGTCCGAGCAGCGCACGCAGGAGTTGTTGGCAGGTGCTCAGCCCCTTCTGGGCTCCCGCCAGAACTATCACCAGGCCAAGCTCCGCAAGGACCCAGGTCAACGCGGCACGCTGATCTTCGGTCGCACCCGTCTCGGCGGCGCGAACGACCGCGTCGACGATCAGCTTTCCCACCCAGGCTGCCGCTGCAGGGATGACTCCGGCGACCAAGCTCAAGGCCCCGAGCGCGAAGCTCAAGCCGCGGCTCGTCGTCCAGACGAGACTCATCCCCTGCTTCAACTGGCGAAACAAGCCGAGAAGCTGTGCCCGATCGCGCCTCGGCCGCGGAACCATGCGCCGAGTCTAGGGCGCCCCTGGCAAGGTGCCATAGCCTCGTTTCGGCTGCCGTGTTACGAAACCCGAGGCACGCTTGGTTCATGACGGAGCGAGACAGAGGTCCACGCATTCGAAGGGTACCCGCCGGGGACAACCGTCACCGATTGGTTTGTCCCGACTGCGACTACGTTGCCTACGAGAATCCAAAGGTCGTCGTCGGCGTAGTCGCGACCTGGAAGGACAAGTTGCTGATGTGCAAGCGCGCGATCGAGCCGCGGCTCGGCTACTGGACCTTGCCCGCTGGGTTCATGGAGCTCGACGAGAGCCCCGAAGAGGGAGCGGCGCGCGAGGCCTGGGAAGAAGCCTGTGCGAAACTCGAGGTCATCGACCTCCTCGCGGTGTACAGCCTGCGCCACATCAGTCAGCTTCAGCTCTTCTATCGCGCGCGCCTGCTCTCACCGGATGTCGCGCCCGGGGTAGAGAGCCAAGAGGTGGGGCTCTTCAGCTTCGACGACTTGCCAGCAACCGAGCTGGCCTTTCCTTCTGTGTACTGGGCTATCGAGCATTTCCAAGAGGTGCGGGGCGCCGACGCGTTCGTGCCATTTCGAAACCCGCCAGGGCATAGCGGCGCCACGAAGCGTGGCCGCTGACCCACGGCCGCGTCCCCTCAGACACGCCGAGCGAGGCCCGGCCCCATGAAACCCGAGGGATTTCGGTTGGCACGGAGCGTGCTCCGCGTTCGGGCAGGAGGTCCCATGAAAACCGATCCCAGAATCACCAGCCCCCTCATCTTTGCCCTTCTCCTGGCGGCCGCTTGCAGCGAGGCAAGGCCGCCAAAGTCCGAGGCGATCGAACGGGCAAAGACGAGCCCAAGCATCCTGACTTCGACCTTGCCGGCGGCAGCGCCCGACCCCACCGAGGAAAAGGAGCCTGCGGCTCCCCTCGCCGCGATCGTGGAGGCGCCGCCGTCCGAGTCGCCGGCCTCGGAAGAGCCGCGGATCTTCGAGCCCGAGCTCACTAGCTTTGACGGGCTCGCCCTTCACCGTCTCGTCACCGCCCCCGAGGTGGAGGGTCGCGAGCCGGTCGCGGCGTCATCCCTTTTCGGACCACAGGACGAGAGGGTCTACGCTTTCGTCGAGGTCAGCAACCAGTCGGACGAGGACAAGACCTTGCTCGTTCATTTCATCGGCCCCGAGGGGCAGGTGAGCGGTGGCATAGAGCTTCGCATTCCAGCCTCGGCGCCACGCTGGCGGACCTGGGCCTATACCGGGCACGCCACGACGCCGGGGCTTTGGCGGGTCGAGATTCGAATCGAGGACGGCACCTTGGTTGGTGCGCTGCCGTTCGAGGTCGAGACCGGCTGTTGATCTCGAAATGATGCACCGCGATCGCGATCGGGTATGCTCGAAAGGTGGACGAATCCTCCGTCGTGTCCCGGATCGCGCACGAGTCCTGCTCGCGCGCGCCGTCACTTCTGGCGCAGGGGCATTGGTGGGAAGAGCTCGACCGCGATTTTGCCCGTCGACCCGAAGGCTTCCAGCTCGACCTAGCCGATCGCTTGCGTGTCGGTGCCGCCGCCGGCTTCGATACGGTCTTGCGCACTGCAAGCGCCTCGATGATCTCGAGCATGGCGCTTCCGCTGGGTTACAATCCGATCGAGTTACGCAAGGCCATCCGTGATGCGGAGCTCTATGCGGAGATCGCCGAATCCGGAGACCCGAAGCGCTTCTTTGCAACGCCACCTTCGGGTATTCGTGTTCGGGCCAAGAAAGGGCGCTGGCTGCCCCGGTTCGAGCCGGAAGACGGAACCTGCGAGGCGCTGAGCTTCGACAGCCCGTTTCAACCGGTCAACCCGCATCAGCACAAACCCTACCTCCGTCACAGCGCCAATCGCGTCGCGCACGCGCGCATGCTTCGCCATCGAGGTGACGAGCCCCGACCCACGATCATCGCGATTCACGGATTCACCGCCGATTGGTACCTGATCAACGAGTGGTTCTTCGCGCTCCCCTGGTTCTACCGAATGGGCTGCAACATCGTCTTGTTTACTTTGCCATTCCACGGCCCGAGACAAACCAGGTTCTCGCCATTCTCCGGCCATGGATACTTCGCCGGTGGTACGTCACGACTCAACGAAGCGGTCGCCCAATCGGTATTCGACTTCAGGATTCTCTTCGACTGGCTCCAGCGAGAGCGTGGTGCGGAGCAAATCGGTGTCACCGGATTGAGCCTCGGAGGGTTCACGAGCGCCATGCTCGCGAGCGTCGAAGATCGACTTGCCTTCGCGATTCCCAACGTGCCGGTCGTGAGCTTTGCGGACCTGGTTCTCGAATGGCAGCCCATCGGCGTGCTACTCCGCGGCGCGCTCGGCACCATGGGGATGGAGCCTACCGATGCGAGGCGGCTGGTTGCGGTCAGTTGTCCGCTCACCTATCCACCGGTGCTTCCATCCGAACGCCTGATGATCGTCGCCGGCGTTGGCGATCGGCTCGCTCCGCCAAAGCACTCGCGGATCCTCTGGGACCATTGGCGTCGATGCCGTATCCATTGGTTTCCGGGGAGTCACATCATTCACATGGACCGCGGAGAGTATCTCACCGAAATGGCGCGCTTCATGGTCGGTCGGGGCTTCCTGCCGCAGAGCGAGCTGTCGGCGGTGGATTAGCGGTAGATTTTTCACTCTCCCTGAGTACCCTCCCCGGAACTCAGCCATACGAGGGCCTTCATGGAACGCGTCATTCCCCTGTCTCGCCGCAAAGGCGACATCGTTGTTCTGGTCTACTTCTGGATCAACATCCTGCTGATCACCTACATCGTCGATGTCGAGCAAATCGTCTTGCCCGACATCAGCGGGGACTGGGAGTACCCCCTGTGGCCGCCCGCGTTCTTCGTCGACATCATCCATTGGTATGGCAAGAACTTCGATCCCGTTCTCATCGCTCGTCCCGTCTGGTGGCGCATGACGATCTGGATCGACTCCCTCTTTTTCGGGCCGTTCTACGTCTTCGCGATCTATGCCTGGACCAAGGGCAAGAACTGGATTCGCATCCCGAGCATCATCTGGGCTTCGGTCATGATGACCAACGTGACGATCATTCTCGGTGAGGAGTTCATGGGGCCGCACCCAACGCCCGCGCCGCTTCTCGTACTCGCGCTCAACGCACCTTGGTTGCTGGTTCCCATTTACGTGATCAAGCGCATGTACAACACCGAGACGCCCTTCACCGAGAACGTCTGAATGGGCGACTTCATCGAGCGGTACGGGCCCTGGGCGGTCGTCGCTGGCGCGTCCGAGGGGATTGGCGCATCGTTTTCGCAGAAGCTCGCTGTACGCGGCATGAACTTGGTCCTCGTCGCGCGCCGGGCGGCGCCGCTCGAAGCACTGGCGGTGGAGCTTCGAGATCAGCACGGTGTCGAGATTCGCGTACAATCTCTCGATCTGGGGGCTGCAGACTCGGTGTCGGAGGTGAATGCGGCAACGGAGGGGCTGGACGTCGGCCTGTTGATCTACAACGCCGCGTATTCTCCGATCGGCGCGTTCATCGACATCGAGGTTGAAGAGCACCTCAAAGCCATAGCGGTCAACGTTCACGGTCCCTTGCGCTTCTGCCACTACTTCGGGCGCCGCTTGGCCGACCGCGGGAAGGGGGGAATCATTCTCATGTCCTCGATGAGCGGGTACCAGGGCACAGCCATGGTTGCGAACTACGCCGCCACCAAGGCCTACGACACGATCCTCGCGGAGGGCCTCTGGTACGAGCTCCGTAGCCGCGGTGTGGACGTACTGGCCTGCATAGCAGGCGCGACGCTCACGCCGAATTACGAATCGGCGACGGACGACATACCATCTAGCGGCTTAGCGCGGCCCATGCGAGCTGACGAAGTGACCGAGCAAGCGCTCGGAGATCTCGGCCAGCGTCCGACTGGCGTCTCAGGCCTACGCAATCGATTTGCCTCGGTGCTCCTCAGCCGTCTCCTCGGGCGCCGAGCGGCTATCGAAATGGTGAGCAAAGAGACCGTCCGCCTCTACGGCTGAGCTCAGCCTCTCCAGAATGCGGCGACGTCTCCAGCCCGGTCTGGAAGCGTACGGAGCTCTTCGGAGAGCCCGACCAGAATGTATCCGATGCCGTGCTGGCGGCCGAGTCGATTCTGAATGCCGCTCAGCCCAAGAGCGGAAATCGCGCCGGACTGCACGAGCACCACAACGCGATCCGCGAGGCGCGCGGCCCGCCGGAGCGCTTGCCCTTCGAAGGATCCGTCCCAGGCTTCGAGCCGCAACTGGTCTCGAGCCGTCGCCAAGCGGATGGATTGGACCTTGGGTGGAGGTCGCCGGACGAGTGCGACCGACTGATTGCTCGTGCGGCTGATCGGGTAGGGCCCCGACGGAGGCGGTGTCTGCAGAGGGGCCCGCCCTTCGGTGTCGGGTTGCCGCGCGCTAGGGCTGGCGGGGCCCTGCTCGATCAAGAACCAGTCGTTGTTCATCCGTTCGGCAAGCTCGGCGGCGAGCGGTGACTCCGCCCGTGAGCCGCCGACGATCAGCAGGCTCCCCTTCGCGCGCGGCGCGAAGTCGTCGAGCCCCGCCACCAACTCATCCAAACCAAGCGGGTCTTGTGGCCAGGTCGTTGCCCCCAGCACTGGTCCCTTGCCCCAGAAGGCCACCTCGGCCGGCGTCTCGAGTCGGAGCCCACCGAACTCGCGCCGCAACACGATCAACAATGCCAGGCCCACGGTGACCATCGGCAGGGCGAGAAAGACGACGGTCTTCATCTTGTTCTTGACCGGGTACTCAGGCACGGCTCCGGGATCGAGCACCACGAAGCCGCTTGGCGGATCGCGCAGCGCGTCTTCGAGGGCTGCCTCGGTGCGCCGCAGGCCACTAATCAGGTTCTCGTTGACTTTGACCTCGGCCAACAATGCTGACGCCTCGCCTTCGATACCCGAGAAATTCTCGACTCGATGCTGCGCGGTATCGGCCATCTCGGAGAGGCCTCGTTGGCGTTCCCGAGCAGCGGCCAAGCGCGATTTCGCGTCCCGAAGCTGCCCTTCGAGGAGTTGGTAGGTCGCGCTGACGCCGACCGAGCCCCCGCTCATCGTGCTGCCTTCGGAGCGCAACTCCCTGCCGAGCTGTTCCACTTGCTGCTGGAGGGCCTGAACCCGCGGATGCTCTGCTGAGAGCGTGGCCCTTGCGTTTGCCAGCTCCTCGCGAAGGCCATTGTATGCCGTTCTTTCTGGGGAGGTTCCACCGCCGGTGACACTGGTCTTCGGCGTGCTTGCGAGCAGCGTTTCCAGACTGCTCACCTGGGCTTCGAGCGCGCGGATCTCCGACATGGCGAGCTGGCTGTCGGCGCGAAGCTTGGCCGCCGATTGGACCATGGACTGCTGTTCGGTGGGAAGGTCGGCGATTCCATGTTGTTCGCGGAACTCGTTGTACCGTCGTCGAGCGATGCCGAGCTCGCTGTCGGCAGCCTCGATACGCTTGGCCACGCGCGACATCTCAGCCTCGAGGCGCCTCGACTGTCGTTCCTTGTGATAGTCCATGAACACATTGGTAACGATGCGAGCGAAGTCGGCAGCGTCTTGCGCCGTTTCGCCTTGCACGGTGACGCGGATCGTCGCGGACATCAGGTCGATCTCGTAGTTGATGGTATACTGAAGGGTCGTCAAGCTCCCTTCAAACCCAGTCTCGTCGGCGATCTTGCGGAGAACGGATTGGCGCCTCAGGGCATCTGCGGCAGGGGCAATCGCGTCCTGCGCCTGGGGCATGTCAGCTACGCGGAGGTCTCCTTCGTACTTCAAGAGCGCCGTGGTTTCATAGGCGCTCGACATGACGAGCTTCGCCGTCATAAACCCGGCCAGGAGCCCAAGGAGCGCCGCTCCGATTAGTAAACGCTTGCCGCTGGTGAACGCTCGTCGAAGACGATACGGATCGACGGGAACCCCGGAACGTCCTGAGCTCGCGTTCCCGCTCGTTCCGCCGATTTGAGCTGAGCCATCATCATTTGCGATCGACACGGGCCGCATTGCTCAGTACGCGTTCTGCTTGGCGCCGGACCCGAACACCGTCATGAAGATGATCTGCAAGTCCCACATTAGACTCCAGTTGCGAATATAGTCCAAGTCATGCTCCACGCGCTTTTCCATCTTGTCCAGCGTGTCGGTCTCGCCCCGCCACCCGTTCACCTGGGCCCAGCCCGTGATTCCGGGTTTGACCTTGTGCCGGAGCATATAACCTTGGATCTTCTTGCGGTAGAGCTCGTTGTGCGCGACGGCGTGGGGCCTCGGACCGACAATGCTCATGGTGCCTTCGAGCACGTTTAGGAACTGCGGGAGCTCGTCTAGGTTCGTGCGCCTGAGAAATGCACCGAGCTTGGTGATGCGGGCATCGCCGGCAGTGGCTTGTTTGATCTGGGGGCCGTCCTCGGTCACGGTCATGGAACGGAACTTCAGTACGTTAATCACCTCTCCGTTCAGTCCGTACCGGCGCTGCCTGAACAGGGCCGGGCCCGCAGAAGTCAGTTTTACCGCGATGCCGATCACCAGCATCGGAATGGAGATGCTGATCAGAATGAGCGTGCCCAGCACGATGTCCTCGATGCGTTTGAGCCAACCATCGACACCGTAAAATGGGGTCTCGTGCAGGCTGACCGTGGGCACACCGCCAAGGGTTCCCCAGCGAGCGTGCAAGAGCTCAAATGCGAAGAAGTCGGCCGCCAGATACACCGAAGCCGTCGTGTCCGACAGCTGCCGCAGGAGCTCGGCAATCCGCGGTTCCGCTCGCAACGGAAAGGCGATGTAGATGAGATCGATCTCGCCTGCCCTCGCGGCGTCGACCGCGTCTTTCAAATCGCCTGCGCGTTGACCGAGCGACTCCTCGATGGGATGGCAGCGATCCTCGGCGCGGTCGTCGTAGAAACCGTGGACTTCGAGCCCGAGTGAGGGCGTGGTCTTGATCTGACGAGCGAGCCTTTCGCCGAGCTCGGTCATTCCGATGATCGCGGCGGGCCGGGTGTTGTACCCGTGTGTCCTCAGCTCGCGCAGAGTGAGCGTGGTTGCGGTCCGCCAAACGGCCACGAGCAATGGCGCGAGCACGAACCAGGTGGAGACCGTGAGGCGCGAATACTCCTCCGACCGCTTGGAGATGAAGAGGAGAAACAGAAGAACCGGAACGACGCCGACGAACCAGCCGGCCCATGCACGCACCAGTTGAGGCTTGAGGCGCATCCCGCGTGCGCTCTGATAGAGCCGCAGCGATTGCCCTATCACCATGAAGAGAACCGCTGCGATCGTTGCGGCGGTCCAGGACTTCTGGTCCCAGCTCTCCCCTCGGGCATAGGTTGGCAGCCAGAGCGCTGCGTAAATCAACACGAAATCGACGACGCGCATGATGGGGGCCAGCTCGGCATCCATAGCGCCGCCCCAGTCGGTGGGTTTCTTGCTCGTCATCGACGGTTCGGGAATAGTATAGACGCAGCCGCGGCGTTTCTCACTTCGAGCTTGCGGATAGCCCTAGATGACACTAACCACAGGCATGCGTCGATGCACGGCTCTGTTGCTTTCGTTCGCGTTGGTATCAGCGTGCGCTCGGAACCGCTACCCTCAGACGCCCACCACACCGTTCGACGACCCTTCCTTCAAGGAGCCCGAGCCCATCACCCCTTCGGGTATGGAGAGCGATCCCCCCGAGGCGCTCCGGTTGTTTCCCGGTGATGTGGTGCAGCTCACAACGGTCTCGGCGAAGACAGAGAAGTTTGACGGCCTCATCGTCGATGCGATCGGTCAGCTTCACGTGCCACTCGCGGGCGACATTCAGGTTGGGGGCCTGACCCTCGGCGAAGCAGAACGGGCGGTGGAGCGGGGTCTACGGCAATACGATCGGTTCGTTCGAGCGAATCTGATCATCACCTCGCTCGACGGCCACTCCGCGGTGGTCATAGGGGCCGTGACGACACCGGGCCGGATCAAAGTAACCCCAGGGACCAGGCTGGCAGACCTACTCGCGCAGGCCGGCGGTGTCTTGGTTGGCAAATCGGATTTCATACCGGAGCGGCTGGGCGATTTGGACCTCGCGCGTCTCGTGCGGGACGGTAAGACGCTGCCTGTGAGCCTGCCACTCGCCATGGAGGGGGACTCCAAGCACAACATCCGCGTCCAATCGGGCGACCAGCTCTACGTTCCAGCAATTACCAAGAACCTCATCATGGTGCTAGGCGAGGTGGGCAGACCGCAGCCCATGGCGTACCGTAAGGGCATTCGCCTGACCGAGGCGCTGGCGCGCGCCGGAGGAATCGTCATGTCCCGAGCCGATCGGAAGGACATTCGGATCGTGCGAGGCCCGCTCACCGAACCGCGGGTGTACACTACCAACCTGAAGGCATTGACGAGTGGCGAGGCGACCGATGTCGAGCTCTGGCCGGGAGACATCGTTTTCGTGACCAAGTCCTGGTACGCAAGCACGGCGGATGTGCTCAACGGGATCGCACAGCTCATCTCGGTCGCAAATACCGCTGCGATCCTTGCCCTCGCCTATGGTGTCGGCGCCAGATAGATGCACCAGCCGTTGTTTCGAAGATTGCTCGGTCCGAACGTAGAGACCGAAGAGGTTGATCCGCACACCCTACAAGGCGGGCTCTTGAGGTCCGAGGCGGCCCTGGTCGACGGCGCTACGCGGACTCGCGTCGAGCAGTTCACCGCGGGTCGCGTCTGCAGTCGGCTCGCCCTTGGGCGATTGGGCGTTGCTGCGACGACGCCCATCCTGCGCGGTGAAGATCGTGCACCGATTTGGCCCCCGGGCTTCATTGGCAGCATTTCTCATACCGACACTTGGTGCGCTGCCGCGGTGGCGCGAACCGAGAACGTTCGATCGCTTGGCATCGACTTGGAATCGTCGACGCCGTTGAAAGAAGCCTTGTGGAGACGGGTCTGCACTCCGAAGGAACGCGAATGGCTGCATGAGCTTCCAGCGCCGGGCCTGACAGGTAAGATCGTCTTCAGTGCGAAAGAAGCCGTCTACAAGTGCCAGTATCCGCTCAGCAACCAATTCCTCGGCTTCCACGCCGTCGAGGTCACGCTCGGCGATGACTCGTTCGAAGCGGTCTTTCAACAGGAGGCCGGTGGGTTCCGACCCGGCGACGTGATCTCGGGCCGGTACCTCGTCGAAGAAGGCCTCGTGGCCGCGGCCTGCGAGCTCCCTCGGTGAACGGTCAGGATCTCAAGGTCGTCATCGACGTTCCGCGAGGCAGCTTCATCAAGCGCGACGATGATCAAAGCCTCGATTTCGTCTCGCCGATTCCATGTCCATTCAACTACGGCCATGTACCCGGTACCCGCGGAGACGATGGTGATGCGCTCGACGCTGTCGTCCTCGGCCCGCGGTTGCCCCTCGGCAGCACAGCGAGCTCGATTACGCAGGCGCGCATAGACTTCATCGACGCCGGACGATCCGATCCGAAGTGGGTTTGCGCCGATGCTCCACTGAGCCGCTTCCAGCGCCTTCAAGTGGCTGCGTTCTTTCGGATCTACGCTGCTGCGAAGGGCCTGATCAACTGGATTCGCGGAAAGCAGGGGCCTACGCGATATCGCGGCTGGCTCTAGCCGCTCTCGTCGTGCAGACTCCCTCACTCGCTTGCGTGAGTCGATCGACATACGGATCTCGTCGTCGCTGGCGTCCATAGACGCCAAGGCCTGGAATCAATTGGTCGGCGAAGACGATCCGTTCGTCGAGCATGCTTTTCTGTCGTTGCTCGAACAAAGCGGGTCGGTAGGGCGCGGCTCGGGCTGGGAGCCAGTGCACGTCACCGTGTGGCGAGGCAAGCGGCTCATTGGCGCCTTGCCGCTCTACCTGAAGACCCACAGCTATGGCGAGTACATCTTCGACTGGAGCTGGGCGGACGCGGCTTCGCGATTGGGGCTAAGCTACTATCCCAAGCTCGTCGCGATGGTGCCGGTCACTCCCGTGACCGGGAGGCGCTTTCTCTTTGCAGCAGAGGAAAATCCGGCCGAAGTCGTCCGATACTTGATCGACGGCTGTCTCGAGGCCGCGGAGGCAACCCGGGCCTCGTCGATTCATCTTCTGTTCCTGAGTCCCGAAGAGCAGGACTGGGTCGCTCGCGACGGCCGGCTGATGAAACGGCTCTCCTTCCAGTTTCACTGGCGGAACCAGGGATACGAAAGCTTTGAGGACTTCGTCGCGGAGTTCCGCTCGTCGATGCGAAAGAAGCTACGAAAAGAACGCCGGGTCGCCGCTGAGGCTAGGCTTCAGATCGAAGAGTTTCGCGGAGACGAGCTCAGCGTCGACGGTTGGCAGACCCTCGAGCGTCTTTACCGCGCGACCTGTGGCCGCAAGGGGTCCTATCCCTATTTGACGCCCGAGTTCTTCGAGCGAGCACCATCCACGCTCGCTGGCTCTCCGCTCGTCCTCACCGCGAAAAACGAGGGTCGCATCGTCGCCGCCTCGATCAACTTCGCAAAAGGCGGACATCTTTACGGCCGATATTGGGGCGCAACCCGAAGGCACGACATGCTTCATTTCGAGCTCTGCTATTATCGCCTCATCGAGCACGCCATTGACAATCGCATGCGCCGCTTCGAAGCCGGCGCCCAGGGTACCCACAAGCTGAGGCGTGGGTTGATGCCGGTGCCTATCCACAGCGCACACTGGATACGTCACCCCGTGCTCGAGCAGGCGGTTGCCGATTTCCTCCCGCGCGAAGCTTTTTCCGTCCAACGCCAGATCAGCGAGCTCAGTGCACACGGTCCGTTCCGGCGTCATGGCGAACCCGAACCTGGGGTGGACCGGGCCTCCGGATGACCGTGCTCTTCATCTACATGGGCATCGCCTTGGGTGTCTCATTTCTATGCTCGATCCTCGAGGCCGCACTTCTCAGCGTTGCACCGTCCCACCTTGCGAAGCTCGAACAAGATCGACCGAAGGTGGGCGCTCGTTTGCGCGCGCTCAAGGCCAATGTCGACAGGCCCCTTTCGGCAATCCTGAGTCTCAACACGACTGCGAACACCGTCGGCGCGGCGGGGGTCGGCGCCGAAGCGCAACGCTTGTGGGGCTCCGAGGTGCTGGCTATCACCTCGGCAATCTTGACGCTGTCCATCCTCTTTCTAGCGGAGATCATTCCGAAAACACTAGGAGCCATGTACTGGCGACAATTGGCGGGCTTCATGGCTGCCGTTCTGCCGCCGCTGATCGTGATCCTGCTGCCGCTGGTCTGGCTCTCGGAGAAGCTCACCGGCTTGCTGAAGCGTCGGCGGGTTCCGGAGACGCTTTCGCGCGAAGAGTTCGCAGCGCTGGCCCGCGTCGGGGGAGAGCAGGGGATCTTCGACAAATCGGAGATGAGAATTCTCCGAAACCTGTTTCGTTTCGGCTCACTGCGAACCAGGGACATCATGACGCCCCGCACGGTCATGTTCTCGCTGGGAGAAAACACCAAGGTGCGGGATGCGATCGCGGAACGTGGCTCCATGATCTTCTCCAGAATCCCGATCTGGAAGGAAACCCCGGACCAGGTGACCGGATACATCTTGAAGGACCAGCTTCTGCTGCGCGCCGCTCGCGACGAGCTAGACGTACCACTACGCTCTTTCGCGCGGGAGGCCTTAATCGTGCCTGACACCGTTGCGCTGCCCGCCTTGTTCGAGAAACTACTCGACCATCGAGAGCACATCGCCGTGGTGGTGGACGAGTACGGCGGCGTGGACGGGGTCGTTACCATGGAGGACGTTCTTGAAACCCTCATCGGGCTCGAAATCGTCGATGAGATGGACTCGGTCAAAGACATGCGCGCGATGGCCCGTGCCAACTGGGAAGCCCGGGCAAAACACATCGAGAGCAAGCCAGATCAGGTGAAGCCCGTCGATTCACCCAAGGGACCATGAAGGCTTCGGTCACAGGCGCAGGGGTTCGTGGCTCTGCCCTGGGGCGATGGCTCTACGCGCTCAAGCCCGCGAGTTGGCCCAAGTTGTTCGTGCCGGCTCTATTCGGGCAGCTCATTGGCGCGAGTCAGTCTCGAGGGTTCGATGTGCAGGCGCTCGGATGGGGGCTTGGCTTCACGGTGCTCGGCTTGGGCTTCATCGTCTTGCTCAACGACTGGGGCGACCGTGAGGTCGACGCAATCAAGCGCAGGATGTTCCCCGATGGTTGCTCCCCAAAAACCATCCCAGACCGTATCCTCGACGCCCGCGCGGTAGGGATCGCAGGCCTCCTGTTCGGTGGCGCTACCCTGCTCACGGCTGCCGGTGCGGAGGTCGCTCTCCGACGACCGATGGCATTGGAAGCCGGGCTGTTCAGCATGTTGCTCTTCGTCGCCTACACGCTGCCCCCGCTTCGCCTAAACTACCGGGGCGGAGGCGAGCTCTTGGAGATGTTCGGCGTCGGGATAGCCCTGCCGCTCTACAATGCGTACCTGCAGGCGGGCGGCATCAGCCCGAGTGCCTGGCTCTGGGTTCTGGGGTTCTCGCTACTCAGCCTCGCAAGTGGGGTCGCAAGCGGCTTGTCCGACGAAGAGAGCGATCGTGCCGGCGGGAAACGCACCTTCGCCTCGGTGGTCGGGAACGCGGCCGCCCGACACCTCACCGAAGCCTGCGTTGTGCTAGGGGCCGCAAGCTGGCTGGCCGTATCGCTCGCCAAGCCGCAATGGTTGCCGCTCTGGGCCGTCGTGCCTGCCGTAGCGATCGCATCGTGGAACTTCGTTGCGATGCGAAAAGTGAGCGACGCCGCGGTCACCAGCGCGTTTCGGGCGCAGGGCGAGTACAAACATTTCCTTCATCGAGCGATCTGGCATAGTACAATGGTGGCGACACTGCTCCTGTCGCTGCGGTTGGGATTGACATGACCGCTCAGGCGCTAGACGAAACGATCATTCCGCTGCTTGGCGTCCAAGCTAGAATCCAAGAGAGCCGATTCGGCGCGCTGACCCTCGACCCGGGTCGCTCGACCGCAAGCCCGCTCGCCGAGCTCGTGTCTAGCTTGGCCGATTCGCGGCAGTTGCCGCACCTGGCTGCCGCAGCTTCGGCAGTCGCGGAAGCCCAGCTCAGGAGCTTTCCCGAGAATCTCTTCTGGGACTTCGATTTCTACTTGACATCCATCCATCGAAGCGCAGCCGATGCCTGCGACTACGCGAGCTATCTCGCCGACATCACGCGGCTGACGGTCGGCTTGATGACGCTCTATGGGCAGCAGTCGTTGATTCGATTTCGCTACGTGCACGACTTCATGTACGGCTTCGACTGGGCACGCTGGGTTCGCCGCGCTCCACGAAAGCGCGCAGGCATCGAGCCGTTCGGGGTCGACTTCCTACGGCAAACGGAAAGCCGCGGTCGCGACATACTGACCTTGATCAACGCAGATGACGACTGGTACCCGAAGATCGACGGCGGCGCTTCAAGAAACCCGTTTCCATTCTCCCGCGAGCCCGAGGAAGAGCTTTCGCTCTATCGTGTGCTCGCCGAAAAAGACTACGTTCCGGTAAAGGCTTGGCGGCGCGACACGCGGCCGGATGCGAGTCGGGATTTCGATGCGCTTCGCGAGGATGTAGCTGCATCTCTTGGGTTGAGCCGCTAAAGGGACGAGAGCATCGCAAGCATCCAGAGCGCGACCAAGAGGTTGAGCGCAATGCTCGACCACCATGCGGCGCGAAACGGGTCCACGGCCCGGGCGCCCGCCAAGAGAGGGAGGAGCGGTGCAATCGCCACGCCTGCCTTGATCGGCACCGAGACTGACGGTGTCCAGAGGAATACTGCAAACGCCGCAAACGAAATGCCGGCGGACGCAAAGCGCCGGGCGGACGTCATGCCGTGCCGCACGGGCCAGGTCTGCTTCGCGGCGCGCGAATCATCCTCGACGTCGGGGAGCGCGGTGAGGACGTTGCTGCAAACGCCTAGAAGCGCTGCAGGACCAATCACCCAGGCCGGTGCGAAGACGCCCTCTGCCTGGAGGTAATAGCCGAGCGAAGGAAGGCCGATGCCGACCCCGAGACCTTGGAGTAGCTCGCCCCCGCCACGGTAGCTCAGGCGCACCGGTCTGAAGCTGTAGAGCCACATCAAAAGCAGTGCGACGAGCGCGTAGAACGGGGTCAAGCTCCGCCCGAACAAGACGAGTGCACAGGAGTAGATCATGAGCAGCATTGCCGCCGCCCAGGCGGCCCGTTCCACCTGCAATGGGGTCAACTTGCCTTCAGGAATGACCCCCGAACCCCCCGAGAGCAGGGTTCGCCGACCGCTGTCCGCTTCGTGATCGGCGAAGTCGTTCGCGAACACCACGAACAGATGATCCAAGCTGCCCCAGAGCATTGCAGCCGCGAACCAGGGCCAGCTGAATCGGCTGGTCGTATGCCAGGCAGCGACCTGTCCCAAGAGCAAGGGGACCGCGATGTTGACATGGGCCAGTGGTCGCAACGCTTGGAGCCAGGCTTTCATGGAGAGCTGCTCCCTCGATATCACGTTTCGAACCTGCTAGGTGCGCAAGGTGCACGCGACCACTCGGGAGCCCCTCACGCGGCAGGTGCAGTTCTTCACGGGCAAGGGCGGGGTGGGCAAGTCTACGGTCCTCGCAGCGCTCGCGACGGCCGCGGCCCGCGCGGGCAAGCGACCGCTGATCGTGGAGCTTGGAGCTCACACTTCGTCGTCGCACTTGTTTCACGGCCCGGACGTTGGATACGAACCCTCCGAGGTCGTGCCAGGCGTGTTTGCCAGCCGCGTTGAGTTCGAGCCAGCACTGGTGGACTACATCACATCGCGACTCAAGCTCCGCCCGATCGCCGGCCTCGTCGCGAAAAACCGCTCTTTGCGGCGCTTGTTCATGGCGGCTCCGGGGGTGGACGAGATCGTGACCTTCCATCGTGTGGCGCAGCTCGCGGCAGACGAGCGATGGAGTCCCATCCTCGTCGACCTCGAATCCACCGGGCATGCCCTGATGTTCTTCGATCTCCCGAGCGTTCTCGAGGTGTTTCTCAAGGATGGACCTCTCCGCCAAATAGTCGATAGCGCGAGCGAGCTCGTCCGCGATGAACGTCGATGTGCGCTCCACATCGTCACCGTGCCCGAGCCCCTCGCCGTCAACGAAACGATTCAACTTCACGCGCAGCTTCGTCACCGCGAAGACCTGCATCTGGGATGCTTGTTCATCAATCGCGTCCCGCGCGCCTGGCTAGACGAGCAGGAGCAACGACTCGTCGAAGCAGAGCTCGCCGGCGCGAGTGCCGGCCAGCCCTGGGCTCCCGACCTGGCCCTCGCGCAGTATCTCGGTTGGCGCCGGCAGACTGCCGAGAAATGCCTACGGGGGCTTCAGCGGGATATCGACCTGCCAACGATGACGTTTGAGGCGCAGGACGAGGAGAGCGACGCGATCATCGACAGGTTTTCGGCTATGATCGAGCGTGAGGGCCTCTGGTGATCCAGCTTTCCGACGACTGCAGGCTGGCGTTCTGCGTCGGCGTGGGCGGAGTGGGCAAGACGACCTTTGCAGCGGCACTCGGGCTTGGCGAGGCCTTGCGGGGGAGGTCGGTCCTCGTGCTGACGGCCGACCCTGCGCGACGCTTGGCCGATGCCCTCGGCATCCGCGACCTTCGCGACGCCCCTTCAGACATCCCGCTGCCCCCAAGCTCGCTCCCACGGGCGTACGCCGGCGAGCTTCACGCCGCCATGTTGGAGACCAAGTCGAGCGCCGACGGGATCATACGACGCGCCGCCGCCGATCAGGCACGAGCGCAACGCGTTCTCGACAATCGAATCTACCAGGCATTCTCGAACACGCTCGCACGCTCACACGCCTACGCCGCCATGGAGCGGGTTCACGAGGCGGTACACGAGCGGCGATACGATCTGGTCGTCGTCGACACGCCGCCCGCGCAGAGCTCTATCGAAATTCTCGATGCGCCCGCCCGGCTGGTGAGCTTCCTCGATCAGAGCGTCGTTCGATGGTTTCTGCAGGGCTCCGAGGAAACTCCGCAGCTGCGCGGCGGCGCGATCACACAGAGGCTCTTGCGAATCGTGACAGGGGATTCCCTGGTTTCAGCTCTTACCGAGTTCCTCACCGAGATGGCCTTCCTTCGCGAGGGGTTCGCCGAGCGCGCAAAGGAGGTCCAGGAGTTGATGCGTTCCTCCAGCAGCATCTTCGTTCTCGTGTCCTCGGCTGATGCAGCCGGACTCGAAGCTGCCAAATCCGTCGCCGCGGAGATCCGGAGTCGGGATTTCGAGTTGGCGCATGTCGTGTTCAACAGGGCATTCATTCCCAGAACCGCCCGTCCGATGCCGACCAAGGTCCCCTATCCCGATAGGCTTGCCGCCCTCGCTCCCAAGCTCGAGCGAATGCGAGCGTCATTGAACGCCGAAGAGGCGCAGAAGCATGCCAACATGGTCGCCTTCGTTACCAATCTGGGGCTTGCGGCGTGGGCACTCCCTGAGGCAATCCGTCCGCTCGGCGATCCTTCAGCCTTGGCTGCTTGGATCCATCAGGGACGTCAGATTTCGGCTCTCACATAGCGTCGACCCGCGGTTTCGTGCAATCCTTTGGCCCAGCGAGAGGCCTCATGGAGCATATCATCAAGCACGACCTCAGCCCGGAGCTAGCCAAGAAGGCTGCGGACAAAGCTGCGGAGCACTACACGAAGAAGTGGGCGAAGTACGACGCGAAGTCGACCTGGGTCACGGACACGAGGGCCGAGATCACGTTCCATGTTAAAGGCGTCAACGTCGCAGCGACGGTCGACATGCAGCCGGGGCAGGCAGTGATCGAGATGCAGAAGGTTCCGCTTCTTCTCCGCCCGTTCAAGAACATGGCGCTCGACGTCGTGCAGCGAACGATGGAGAAGTGGATCGACAAGGCGAAGAACGGAGAGCTCGATTGACACCGTCTGATCTTCGGATCGGGGACTTGCGCGCGGTGCGCGTCACGCCGATGGCATTGATTCTACCGGCTCGACAGATCTACGGCACGCGTGTGATGGGGCCCGCGCCGAAGCGCCCCTCAGCCGGTGACGAACTGCTTCAGAGCGGCGTCCCCGTGCACCGTGCGGAGCTTGCGAAGCGCAAGGGACTGCAACTGGCGAATGCGCTCTCGACTGAGCCCAAATTCTCGGCCGATCTCGGCTAGGGTGTGGGATTCCTTCTCGCCGATGCCGAAGCGCATTCGAATGATCCGTTGCTCGCGCGGGTTCAAGCTCTCGAGAGCTCGCTCGACCGACTTCGAAAGGTCCTCGCCGATCACGGTATCCATCGGCGTCCCGCCCTCGTCATCGGCTATCAAGTCCCGGAGCTCGCTGTTTCCATCGTTGCCCACCGGCATTTCCAACGACACCGTGTCTCGCGAGATCATCAGAAGATTCGCGACCTGATCCGTCGGGAGCTTCATTCGCTTTGCGATCTCCGCGGCACTGGGCTCCCGTCCAAGCTCACCGGTGAGCTTTCGCGTCATCCCGGTGACCTTGGTGAGGAGCTCGCAGGCGTGGACCGGAATCCGAATCGTACGCGCTTGGTCCGTCGTGGCGCGCGCCATCGACTGACGAATCCACCACGAAGCGTACGTCGAGAGCTTGTAACCGCGGCGGTAGTCGAACTTGTCGATCGCACGCATGAGGCCCATGTTGCCCTCCTGGATCAGGTCCATGAAAGGCAGGCCACGCTTCAAGTACTTCTTCGCAATGGCCACAACCAGCCGGAGATTCGCTTCGACCATCTCCGACTTTGCCCGTTCGACTTCGGTATGCGCGGTCGAGACGACAGAGTGGAGCTTCCGAAGCTTGCTCGCCGTGAGCCCCGAGTCAGCCTCGGCCTTCTTGCGAGCGATCATTCCTTCTCCGCAAGACTGTACGTACGAATCGAGCGCACAGAGCACTGATTCGAACGCAGATTCGATGACCGCCTCGCGAACGGCGAGCTCCTGCGAAGCAACGCGCTCGCAAACCTCGCTGAGGTCCTCGATGTGAAGCTTGGCCTCGACTACCGCATCGAAGATGATCTGGCGGCCCTTTTCGATCTGACGTGCAAGCTCGACCTCACCCTCACGCGTGAGCAGGCTCACCGCCCCCATCCAATCGAGATAGGTCTGCACGGGCTCCGCGCTGAGGACGTTGGTCTTCTCTTCCGACTTGGGAGAGCGACGGCGGTCTCCTCTTCGGTTCTTTCCCTGTTTGACGGTGACCTCGACGCCTGCCGCCTCGAGTCGCCGGAGAAACTTGCGGACATTGCCCTGGGTGGCCCCAATCCCTGCAATGACCGCCGATGCTTCACCGTAAGTGATCCAGCCACGCGCTTTCACGGCATCGATCACTTCGTTCATGATTGTGTTGGAGCTAGAAGTTTGTGCTGACATTGTTGTTTCTCCGACCTCTCTAAGCGTGTGGTACCACCCAACTGGAAAAAACGCAACCATATGATCAAAAAAATATACTATCACTGTGGTTGAGGTCTCACTGTTGGATGGATCACAGGGCCGGGAGCTGCTGATTGAATATTCATTCATTTTCTGGTTGCCCAGGGTTGCGAGCAGCCTCTAGGATTCGCTGGCATGTCCGAGCAGCCTTACCCCGTCCTGCGTTCGAAGGCCGACACCAAGTCCGATACGTACCAGACCAACCGTGAGGGCAATCTCTCCGCGCTCGCCAAGGTTCGGGCGGCCCTCGCCCTAGCCAACGGGGGCGGAGGCGAGAAATACGTGAGCCGTCACCTCTCACGAGGCCGGATACTGCCGCGTCAACGCATCGAGATGCTCCTCGACCGCGACAGCTACTTCCTGGAGATCGGTGCGCTGGCTGGCCACGGGATGAAGGGCGAGGTCAGCGGTTCGTCGGTCGTCGGTGGTGTCGGCCTCGTGAGTGGCGTCGAATGCTGCATCACCGCAAGCGAAGCGACGGTGAAGGGAGGAGCCATCACGCCGATCAGCATGCTGAAGACAGGAAGGCTCGCCGAGATCTGCGAGCAGAACCGATTGCCAGGCATCGCCTGCATCGAATCCGCCGGCGCGGACCTGCCAAAGCAAGATCAGATTTTCGTTCCAGGTGGGGCGGGCTTTCGTCATCTCACCCAGCGCTCCGAACGGAAGATACCGACCATCTGCCTAGTCTTCGGAAGCTCGACCGCCGGCGGCGCGTACATGCCCGGCATGAGCGACTATGTCGTGATGGTCAAAGAGCAGGCGCAAGTCTACCTCGCCGGCCCGCCGTTGGTGAAGATGGCCACCGGTGAAGAGACCGAGCATGAAGAGCTTGGCGGCGCGGAGATGCACTCGGTGATTAGCGGCGTCTCTGACTACCTCGCCGAAGACGAAGTGGACGCGATTCGCCTGGGGCGGGAAATCGTAGCCCACTTCGAATGGGAAAAGGGCGCCAAGCTTAGGCCGCGTCCGATCGAAGCTCCCCTTTACGATGCGGAGGAGCTACTCGGCATTGCATCGGCAGATGTGCGCTTTCCCTTCGACCAGCGCGAAGTCATCGCTCGCGTCGTCGATGGCTCCCGATTCAGCGAATTCAAGCCACTGTACGGCAAAACGATGCTTTGCGGCTGGGCGCACATCCATGGTTTTCCTGTCGGGATCGTTGCGAACAACGGAACGATCTTCAGTGACAGCGCCAACAAAGGCGCACAGTTCATTCAGCTCTGCAACCAGAGCAACGTGCCACTCGTATTCTTGCAGAACACCACCGGTTTCATGGTCGGCAAGCAGTACGAACAGAATGGGATCATCAAACACGGTGCCAAGATGATCAACGCCGTGTCCAACAGCAAAGTCCCGGCGATTACCATCATGACCGGCTCTAGCTACGGCGCTGGCAATTACGCCATGATGGGCCGCTCTTACCTTCCACGCTTTCTCTTCACCTGGCCCAATCACAAGATCGCGGTGATGGGCGGCAAGCAACTCGCGGGCGTGCTCGACATCATCCAGCGCGACGCCGCGGCCAAGAAGGGCATCGAGGTTGACGAAAAGATGCTCGAGGTCGCCAAGATGATGACGGAGAAGCAGATCGAAGAGCAGTCGACTGCGCTCTACGCCACCGCGCGCCTCTGGGACGACGGCATCATCGACCCGCGCGACACGCGGAGCGTGATCGCGATTTGCTTGTCGGCTGCCTACAACGCTCCCTTCGAGGGGACCACGTCATGGGGCGTCTTTCGTCACTAGGGAGGGATCGGGCGTTGATCAAGAGCATTCAGAAGATCCTCGTCGCCAACCGTGGCGAAATCGCGCGCCGGATCATGCGGACCTGTCGGAAGATGGGCATTGCGACCGTAGCGGTTTTCTCCGATGCCGATGCGGCGATGCCATTCGTTGCGGAGGCCGACGAGGCGATTCGGTTGGGGCCTGCTCCGAGCGCGGAAAGCTACTTGCGGATCGACAAGATGCTCGAAGCGGCGGCTGTGACCAAGGCCGACGCGATTCATCCCGGCTATGGTTTCCTCGCCGAGAACGCAGACTTCGCCGAGGCCTGCGGCGAGGCCGGCGTGATCTTCATCGGGCCCACTCCCGACGCGATCCGATCGATGGGCTCCAAGCGCGAGGCCAAGGCACTGGTCGATGAGGCCGGCGTTCCGGTGATTCCTGGCTACGACGGCTCGAACCAGGATCCAGAGGTTCTAGCCCAGGAAGCGATTAAGATCGGATTCCCCGTCTTGCTCAAGGCGAGCGCAGGCGGTGGTGGAAAGGGGATGAAGCTCGTTCGCAAAAAGAGCGAGCTCCCAGACGCGATCGCTTCGGCGGCGCGTGAGGGACGAAGCGCTTTTGGGGACGGTACCTTGTTAGTCGAGAAGTACATCGAGGATCCGCGTCACGTCGAGATTCAGATTCTCGGCGACAGTCATGGCAACTTGATTCACCTCAACGAGCGAGAGTGTTCGATCCAACGACGGCATCAGAAGATCATCGAGGAATCGCCGTCCCCGGCCCTCGATTCGAAGCTCCGCAGGCAGATGGGCGAAGCAGCGGTCCTCTGTGGCAAGGCGATCGGCTACCAAAACGCGGGTACGGTCGAGTTCATCCTCGCACCCGACGGGAGCTTCTATTTCCTCGAGGTCAACACGCGACTCCAAGTCGAGCACCCGGTGACCGAGTCCGTGACCGGTCTCGACCTGGTCGAAGAGCAAATCCTGGTCGCGCAAGGCGAGGTGCTTCGCATCGAGCAGGAGGCGGTCCGCTTCGAAGGGGCTGCCCTCGAGGTTCGCGTCTACGCCGAAGACCCGGCGGCGGGCTTCCTTCCTCAAAGCGGACGTGTGGTCGACTGGCATTTGCCAGCCGCCGATGGCTTGCGCGTTGATAGCGGCATCGAAACCGGCAGCGTGGTCGGTATCCACTACGACCCCATGCTCGCGAAGATCATCACGTCCGGGGAGAGCCGGCAGCTTGCCATTCAAAGGATGCGCAGGGCGCTGCGTTCCCTGAGCGTGCAAGGAGTCACCACGAACAGGGAGTTCCTGCTCCGCGTCCTCGATCACCCCGCCTTCATTGCTGGCGAGATCGACACGCACTTCATCGACCGGCATCTCCGGGACGAGCTCGGCGAGGAAGCCTCCGAGATCAGCGAGCAGCGGGCGGCGATGGCCGCAGCGCTTGCCGAGCACCAGCAGCGCGAAGGCGAGCGGGTTCTCGTGCCCGACGTTCCGTCAGGGTGGCGGAACAACTACCACACGCCGCAATGGGTCGAATATGCCCGGGGAGACCGAGACCTGCGCGTCGAGTATCGGCACCTGGGGGCGGAACGCTTCACGGTCTGGACCGGCGAAGAAGAGCGGGACGTTCGCGTGGTTTCCTGGGAGCCTCCAGAGCTGACGCTGGAAGAGAGGTCGCACCGCTGGCGCGCTCGCATCCGCTTCGATGGCGACAGGACCTATGTTCACACCGACCAGTTCAGCATCGGCCTTCGGCGCAAGCCGCGTTTCCCCGACAAGTCGCTCGAGGTTCCCGCGGGCGGATGCATCGCACCCATGCCGGGCAAGGTCATCGAGCTCCGTGTCGCGGAAGGCGACACGGTGCGGGCAGGCCAGGTGCTCCTGATCATGGAAGCCATGAAGATGGAGCACACCGTCACCGCGCCACAGGACGGCACCGTCGCTCGGGTCACTGTGACCGCCGGCGACCAAGTGGATGCTGACGCGCTGCTGGTCCTCGTCTCCGAAAGCTGAATGCGGGGCTCAGGCAGCGTCGAGCTCGGCGATCATCTGGTCGCCGCTCAACTGGGTTGCAGAAGCGCCGTCTGCGTACTTCATCAGCCCGGCGCGCTCGTAGTGCGGCTTGATCCGCTCGCTTAGAAGTCCGATCTCTCGAAGGTTGGGGACCAGACGCTTGAACATGACCTGGCGGAAAATCGAGAAGCCGGGCGAATCGGTCACGAACCGGGCCCACTCCTTGCGCGTCAGCTTGTGCTCGAACCACTCCTCGTAGACTTCGAACGAGAGGAAGCGGTTGCGCATCAGAATCGCGACTTCGAAGGCCCAGTCCTCGCGCTCACGGCGCTCGCTGTCGCTGAGCTCTTGTCGGAAATGGTCGCGAAGGGCGAGCACGCCGTAGTGAACGTGCCGGGCCTCGTCCTGAATGACCATCTTCAGAAGCTGTTTGAGCATCGGCTCGTTGGTCATTTGGTACATCGTGCCAAAGGCACCGAGCGCCAGGCCCTCGACCATGATCTGCATACCCAAGAACTTCACGTCCCAGCGCGAGTCCTGAATGAGGGCGTCGATGATGACGAAGAGGTTGTCGTTGATCTGGTAGAGCTTGTTCATCTTGGTGTCGAGGTAGCGATGGAACACCTCGACGTGGCGGCCCTCATCGACGACCTGCGTAGCGCCGTAGAGCTTTCCGTCGAAGAACTGCACCGCTTCGGTCACCTGGGCGGCCGCGAAGAGCGCACCCTGCTCACCGTGCAAGAATTGACTGAGCATCCAGGAGGCGACGCTCGAATTCAGGCGTCGCTCTTCCAAGTCGGTGAGCCGGATACCGCTGCTGCGCAGGGCTTCGAAGTCCATGAACTGGCGCGGAATGATCGGCTTCTCGGGGTTCTCCGGGTCGACGTCGATGTGCCAGGGAAGGTCTTCGCCGTTCCACTGCTGCTCTTTGGCTCTGGTGTAGAGCTCGCGCATCTCCGGTTGGTCGTTTGGATACGTCCAGTCGAAGTAGACCTCGTGGTGGGAAGGCATCTTCGTCGGCACGCCCTGTTTGCCACGTTGGAGGATCAAACCGCGCAAGCCGGACGGCGCCATCGATTTCAACACCTTGGCATTGTTTGTGGCCGTCATGAGTTGAACCGCTTCGACGTAAGGCTCGAGGCGGCGGCGGATCTCCTGGGGCAGGTTTTCGAGGACTTTGTCACTGAGCATGGTCAGTTCCTTCCTTAGAGCACGTTGGCGAAAAATTCCCGAATCTTGGTTGAATGTAGGCGCATGATGTAGCGATCGAGGATGGGGACGACCTCTTCAATCATCAGGGCGACCTTCTCAGGAGGGAGCTCCGAAAGCCGCGAAGCAATCAAACGGACCTCCTCGTTGAGAAGGTTGGTGATGGCATCCTGGTAGAGGGCTATATCCTCGACTCGAAAGCCGAGATCTGGCGTGAAGCCCATCGCGCGGATCTTCCCGAACACTTCGAACACCCAGACGTCTGCGGCGGCGATTCGAAGCGAGCCGTTCGAACGAGCACCACCCACCAGGCC
The DNA here is from genome assembly GCA_963699755.1 of uncultured delta proteobacterium. Taxonomy (GTDB): domain Bacteria; phylum Myxococcota_A; class Polyangia; order Polyangiales; family Houyiibacteriaceae; genus SG8-38. The sequence goes on along the minus strand of CAVOVB010000002.1, from coordinate 677,041 downwards.
GAGCTCGAAGGCTCGCTCGACATCCTCCGCTTCGACGCCGGTTTCTCGCTCGATCTCTCGGGGCGTGAGGGTGGGGCTCCTGTCCTCGCTGGTCTTGAGCGACTCGGCGAGGCGTTCTTTGACACCGGCGAGAAACGCGTGCTGGCGCGGCGAGAACACCCCGTCTTCGCCATCAAACAGCGCTTTGATCGCCTTCAAGGGAAGGAAGCGCTCGTGCTGGAGCTTCTTGATCAGGTGAAGACGCTCCAGGTGCTCGTCGGTATACCAGGCCATGTTGCGCCCGGTCTTTCGGCCGGGCGGCAGCAGCCCCTGTTGGATGTAAAAGTGGATTGCTTGGCGCGGCAGGCCCGTATCCTCGCAGAGATCCTTCATGCGAAGGTACCAGCGAGCTTCGTCGAGGTCGAACGCTTCGGAGGTAGAGCTCACAGTTCCTCCACTTCGATCCTGCTCTGAGTGAGCGGACGGCCGACGCAGGTCAGCACATAGCCTTGCTCTCGTTCCGCCTGACTGAGGCAGTTCGGCTCTTCCATCTCGACTTCGCCTTCGGCACGGCGGACGCGGCAAGCGCCGCAGCCACCCATGGCGCAGGAGAATGGCATGCCGATCCCGGCAGCGAGCGCAGCCTCGAGAATGGTTTGGCCGGGCTCGACTTGGATGCCGTGATCGTGACCGGCCCTGGAGACGACGACGAGCTCAGTCTTGTGGCTCCCTGCCTTGCCGGAGCGAGCCTCGGGGCTCGTGAAGCGCTCTTCGGCGACGCGAGTCCCTTCGACTCCTCGCCGCTCGAGCACAGCGTGTGCAGCTTCCATCATGGGCGTCGGTCCACAGAGGAAGTATCGGACTAGGCCGTCATCTTGCACGCCTAGGGCCTGCAAACGCGATTCGAGGATCTCTGCGTCGAGCAGACCGCGTTCTCCGGTCCACCACTGCGGTGGCTTCTCGAGGACGTGATCGACGACCAATCGCTCGCGAAATTCCTGGCGAAGCGCCTCCAGACGGTCCCGAAAGATCACATCATCCCAGCCTCGATTGCCGTAGATCAGCGTTACACGGCTGCCGTTCTCGACGCGCAGGACGGTTTCCAAAATGCTCATGATGGGCGTGATCCCGCTCCCACCGGCCACCATGACCAAGCGCCGTTGGTTGAGCGGACGCGGCTCGACGGTGAAGTTGCCCGAAGGACCGAGCACGGCGAGCTCGTCGCCCTCGCGGATCGTATCATTGAGTTGGTTGCTGACGCGACCGTTTTCGATTCGCTTCACGGTGATGTGGACTGGTACGTCTGGGAGACATGCGCTGGCCAATGAGTAGGCGCGTCGTAGGCGCTCTCCATCGACCTCGACGTCCACACTGAGGAACTGGCCTGGCTTGAACGCCAGGGCCGAACCGTCCGCCTCGGCGAGATAGATCGACACGGCGTCGTTGGTTTCGCGAACGACTCTCACGACCTTGACCTGCCTTGCCATGTTCGGTGTCTTGCGGGGTAGCGACACCACAGAGCCAACCGCCGGTCGCGGCCGCTCTATCAAGGGAGATGGGGTCTTTCCTAGAATTAGTCGGTCGCGAAGCATCCGCACGTCTCGCTGCGCGGTGCGAACGCGGTCCGCGAGGCGGCGAGGAAGCAGGTTCAGGGGATCGACCTCGCTGAGCGGAACGGGCGCATCCTGCTGAGCGATCAGCGGCGCCGCGGTTCTCCCACTCGCTCGGTCGATGATCATCTGCGCGTCCAGCCGCGCCTGCTCGGCCCAAGGCTTGAGCGGCCTGGGCAAGACCCGTGCGGCGAGCGATGCGGCTGCCTCGAATCGCCCGGAGTGCCGGCGGCGGTTTCTCTCCTCCATTCACCGAGAGTGCCCAAGTCTTGCAACAGTGTCAAGTGTGACTAGACACTTTACTCACACTGTGGGTTAGAGTGAGAGACCCCAATGACCTCGAACCCCGTCGTCCAAGCCGAAGTGGCGCTTTCCGATCTCGACCAGAGTGTTTTTCTTGACGTCCGGGTCGGTCCCGGCGCAGCCCAGGCCTACGAGACAGCACATCTGCAGCACGCGGTGCGGGTCGACGTCGACTCCGATCTCTCGAACCTCGGGGACCCAAGAAACGGCGGGCGGCACCCCCTGCCTTCTTTGCAGCACTGGCGCGAACGCCTCGGCGCTTGGGGGGTGACGCCCAGACGCAAGGTCGTGATCTACGACGATGCGGGTGGAGGGATGGCGGCGGCCCGCGCCTGGTGGATGCTCCGCGAGATTGGTCATCGATCGCTTGCAGTGGTCGACGGTGGTTGGCAAGCCCTGCGCGCGGCGGGCGCTCCCGTCGAAACGGGGGCCAGGATCAGCGACTCGGTCGGCCCTTATCCGAGCGCGCTCGACCGCTGGCCGACGGTCGACGCGAGCTTCGTGGAGCGCATTCGTCTCGATCCCACTTGGCGTCTGATCGATGCACGGGCGCCCGAGCGCTATGCGGGTATCACGGAGCCGCTCGATCCTCTAGCGGGACACATCCCGGGGGCGCACAACCTTTACTGGAAGTCGCAGCTCGATGACCGCGGGCGATTCCGGTCATTGGCGACCATCGCGAAACGATACACCGAGATCCTCGGCGACACTCCCGCCGAGCGAGTCGTTTGCTACTGCGGTTCCGGTGTCACGGCTTGTCACCTCCTCTTGGCCATGGATGCCTGCGGCCTTGGCGGTGCCAAGCTCTACCTCGGGTCCTGGAGCGAGTGGTGTCGGCAAGATCGTCCCCGCGCACCTGCGTAAGCTGAACGGTCGCACAACGCTGCGGAGATGCTATTTGCTGCCCGTGACCAACCAGGTTTGGGAATTCCCCCTGACCTTGCCTCGCAACGCTTTCACGGCGCGTGAGACTGCGCGGGCGGGAGACATCTGGCGATTGTGTCAGGACGTTGCGACCTTGGCCTCGATCCGCGCTGGCTGGCCGCCTTCGCGGTTTCGCATCGAGAACGTCGCTTTCATCGTTTACAAGATGACGCTTCTGCACCAGGCCGAAACGGCTTACGGCAGGATGCTCGAAACGCAGACCTGGGTGTCGCGACTGCGTCGACGCACGCTTTGCACGCGTGAGGTGCGGGTTCGAAGCGACGGGCAGCCAATCGCGGCGGCGACCCAGGAGTGGGTCCACGTGGATTTCGAAACGCTCAAGCCAAGGCAGGGCTCGCTCGAAGCAGCGGCAGCATTCCCCGAAGCCGACATCGAACCGTCGATCGCGATGCCATCGTTCGAGGAGCTACCAGGTGCTGAAGACGAGTTCGGATTCGAGATGTGGCAGACTTGGTCCGACCCTCTCGCACATGCGAATCATCCCGCCTATATCGATTGGTGCGACGAAGCGACGAGCCGCCGGATGCTTGCCAAGGGCCTCGACCCCGTGCTGCTCCGGCCGATCGCCGAGCAGGTGATCTTTCGAAGTGCGGTCTTGCCCGGCGACCGTGTCGCGGTTCGGACGAAGCGGATTGGCCGGATCGGCATCGATTCGGTCGTGTTGAAGCACAGCTTGGAAACAGAGCGCGGAACTGCGGCCGATGCCACGAGTGTTCGAGGTCTCGCAGAGGGCAGCGGCAACGCGCTCGTTGCGGCCTGGGATTGAACGATGCGACCTGGCCTGCCGAGTGGGACTTCGCTCTTGGTTTCTTTCGTGCGCGCCCTAGGTGTCGACGAGCAGGAGATCGATCCGCTCGCCGTCGAGCTCTTGCCACCTTTGCTCGCAGGACTTGCGGCGGCCCCGCGCCGCTTAGGGGGCGTAGCGGCTCTGTACCGAAATGCCGTCCGCGTGACGACATTCGGCCTCGTCGATCACGTGGTGCTGAGGACCAAGGCGATCGACGCCCATCTGGCTTCGGCCCTGCGGGCCGGCATCGACCAGCTCGTGATTCTCGGTGCAGGGCTCGACGCTCGCGCCTGGCGACTCGAATCACTGAAGGACGTCACCGTCTTCGAGGTGGACCACCCGGCAACGCAGCAGTACAAGCGAAAGCGGCTGTTGGACAAGATCGCGCCCGCTGAGATTCGCTACGTGCCAGTCGATTTCGAGAAAGAGCAATTCTCCGACGCACTCAAACGAGAGGGGTTTCGCTCTGGCAGGCCAAGTGCGTGGATCTGGGAAGGCGTCGCGATGTACCTCCCGCAAACCACGATTCGCGAAACGCTCGGGCAGCTAACCGCGCTCGCAGCCGCAGGGAGTCAGCTAGCGATGACGTATCGCGTGCCGGGTATGCTTCCGTATGGGTCGTTGGGTCGCGTCGTGATTCCTGCTGTCTTCGCGGCCGCCGGCGAGCGACTCAAGGGAACCCTCGAGCCTCATGAGTTGGCATATGCCATCGGGCCAGATTGGGAGATCTCCTTCGACGAAGACGCGCGAGGCTGGGGGGATTTCACTGGATCGGTCGCGAAGCCTTCACGAAGCTTCCTCGCGGAGCGCCTGGCGATCGCGAAGAGAACGGGCTGAGCGATGTGCACGATCATCGTTCGCCACCAGATGGACGACTTCTGCTCGACGATCATCGCGTCGAACCGAGATGAGTTCTACGACCGCCCGGCGTCGGGTCCAGGGGTCTTGCGTGCAGAGCCGCTCATCGTGGGAGGTCGCGACGAGCGGGAAGGGGGAACCTGGTTCGGCCTCACGTCGACGGGGCTCTTCGTCGGACTCACCAATCAGCGAAGCTTCGGTACGCGGGACGACTCTCTTCGCTCTCGGGGAGGCCTGGTCATCGACGCGCTGACGCAGGGGTCGCTCCTCGGGATCGAGCGGCACCTTCGGCGGGTCGACCCCGCGACTTACAACGAGTTCAATCTGATCTTCGGCGACGGCGAGCAACTACGCGCTGCGTATTCACGGAGGGACGCGCGAGAAGTCGAGATCGAGACCCTGGCCGGTGGCGTACACGTGCTCTGCAACGACCGCCTCGGATCGCCAGAGTTCCCCAAAGCCGACAAGGCGCGAGCGCGAGTCATGACGCTTGATCCAGACAGTTGGCCGCAGATGCAGTCGCTGCTCGTGGAGGTCCTTTCGGACGAATCACTTCCAGACCCTTCGGAAGTTCCGCCGGTCCCCCCAGGCGCGCCCTTCGACCAGGAAGTGGCCCGTTACCTACAAGCGATCTGTGTCAAGACCCCCGTCTACGGCACAGTATCCTCGATTATTGCCGCTGTGAGCCCGGGGCATGTCGAGCAGTATTGGTTTTCCGACGGCCTGCCGTCCAAGACGAGCTTCGAAGACATCGTTCAGCTCACCCGTGGCGCCGAACGAAGCTGACAAGAGCGTCGGCGGCTGCGTCGAGGTTCTGCGCCAGGGTGATGCCGCTCTTCTTTCGCGGCTTCAATGAATGGTCGCCGTCTTCAATCCAGGCGAGCTCGATCGCAGGTGAGAGCGAGTAGGTCGCGACTTCTTCTTCAGTGCCGAACCGATCGCGCGTGCCTTGGACGATCAGAGTCGGGGTCTTCAAGGCCTCGAGGTGGTCGGTGCGAAGCTGTTCGGGTTTGCCCGGTGCATGAAATGGATAGCCTAGGCAGACGACCCCTGCCGCGCCGACCTCGTCCGCGATCATCGAGGCGATCCGCCCGCCCAGCGACTTGCCTCCGATCGCGACTTCCGCCGACGGTCCCACGAGGTTGAGCACTTCTTTGAAGCGGACGATGAGCGTAGCTGCGCGATCGGGTCCACGTCGCCTTCCATCCTTGCGCCGCTTGGCCATGTATTCGAACTCGAATCGGATGACTTCGATGCGGGCCCCCGCGATCGCGTGGCTGATCGCATCCATGAACGGAGAGTCCATCGGCCCACCGGCCCCGTGAGCGAGCAGAAGACGAGGGGACGAGGGAGGGCCGGTTCTGAGGAGGTCGACCATTTCCGAGCGTATGATCGGTGTCAGAGCCCGGACTCGCCAAACGTATCGCAGGCGTTCACATCGCCGCTGCCATATCCGCGCTTGAACCAGTTCACACGCTGCGCGGAGCTTCCGTGCGTGAACGACTCCGGCGTGACGTAGCCCTGGGACTGTTTCTGCAAGCGATCATCTCCAATGGCGCTTGCCGCATTCAGACCTTCTTCGATGTCACCTTGCTCGAGCAAGGCGCGAGTCCGGTCTGCGTGGTGCGCCCAAATGCCTGCCAAACAATCCGCTTGGAGCTCTTGGCGGACCGAGAGCTGATTGGCTTCCACTCTGCTGAGCTGTGCCTGTTCCCGCTCTACTTGCTCCGAGATGCCGAGGAGCGTTTGCACATGATGCCCAACCTCGTGTGCGATCACGTAGGCTTGGGCGAAGTCACCCGGCGCCCGAAAGCGATTCTGCAGGTCGGAGTAGAAGCTCAGGTCGATGTAGACCTTCTGGTCGGCGGGGCAATAGAACGGCCCCATCGCAGCTTGCGCAAAGCCGCAGGCTGAGCGAACCGAACCGCTGAACAGCACTAGGCTCGGCTCGCGGTAGTCGCGACCAGCCTCTTCAAACACCTCGTTCCAGGTGTCCTCGGTGTCCGCGAGGACGGTGGCGACGAACTGCGCCTGCTCGTCTTCGAGCGCAGTTCTTTGAGCGGATGGTGCCGGAGCGCTCTGCTGAGTCTGAACGATTTGCATCAGCGCGCTCGGGTCGACACCCAAGAACAACCCGACGCCGACCAAGACCAGGAGCCCGATTCCTCCGCCAGCAAGCTTCGGCCCGGCGCGCACGCCTCGGCGATCCTCGACGTGCGTGCTCTGCTTTCTGCCTTTCCAGCGCAAAGGAGCCTCTCCGGTCTCGGTTTTGGCTTAGAGCTCGTCTTCGACGCTCTGGCCGCCGCCCTGAAAAAAGCCCGCGAGGTGTTGCGCGCGAACCGAGACTTCACCGAGCTTCTGTGCGAGCGCGCCCCGGGTTTGCGGACCGACGTCGCCGTCGACATCGATGCCGGCGTCTTTCTGGAAGTCGCGAATCGCATTCCGCGTTCGCTTGCCCATCATGCCGTCGTGCTTCCCGGGCTCGTACCCGCAAATGTCGAGCGCTTCTTGCAATGCTGCGATCTTGTCATCTGATGCCATCATTCACTCCTAGTTCAGGCCCCAGGCCGCGGCCCAGGCCTTTGCGGCCTCTCCAAACGCTTTGGGATCGCTTGCCCCAAGCTTCGTCGACACTTCGGCGTACTCCGCCTTCAGCGCCTTGAATTTCGCTTTCGTGGCGTCCGAGGCGCCTTCTCCCGCTGCCTTAGCGGCCTTGGACTTCGCGCGAAGATCAGCAACGTCGTATTTCTCGAGGATACCGGTCAGGATGGCGGCGCCCGTTGCCGCATCGCCGGCGCCTTTGAGGGCGTTGACCCCTGCCTCGAAAACAGCAACCAGGTTTTCCGATGCACTGCCCGTGAGCGCGACCTCGGGGATCGCGGGTCCGGCTGGCTCGGCTGGCTCTGCCGCCTCGGGTTCGGGCGCAGGTGCCTTTTCGGCAGCGGGGGCGGGCGGTTCCGGCGTGGCTTCTTTCTTCTTGCAGGCTGACATCGAGGCCATCGCGAGGACGAGCAATGCAAGCGTGGTTTTCTTCATGGACTCCCCTTTTCCAATGAGTGGGGGCGGAGCATACGGAAGGCCTGTCATCGAAGGCAAGCCGTTTCTTCGTGGTCTGCTCCAGGTCGCCGGGGAGTCGGGTTGGGACGACGCAGAGCGCGCAGTGACTCGATCAGGGAGCGGGGCAGGCGCCCTCGCTCTTGATCGATACGCCGGCGGCCTGCGCCGAGCACCCGTTCGCGTAGGTCTTGCCGTCGCAGCCGCAGACCGGGTTGTATTCGGCCGTGCACGCCTGCGGGCGGGGCTGGCACTTCCCTGGCTTGTTCGCCGCGCCGCATTTCGCTGCCGGCGAGAACTCGCAGAAGAGTCCCGTGGCGCAGGTGCTGGCGCCTGCAATGCCGCAGCTCGCACCGACCGCCCCTGCAGCGGCCTGTCCTGCATCCTGACAGAGGCCGCGGTGCCGTATCGAAACGCCATGCGAGTGCGCCACGCAGTCGTTGCTGTAGTTGCGTCCGTCACAGCCGCAAACGGGCGCCCACTCCTTTGTGCAGACAGTAGGCTGTTCCGCACACTCGCCGGGGCCCGAGACTTCACCGCAGTACTGCTCTTCGGTGTATCGGCAGAAGAAACCAGCTGCGCACGACTCTGCTGCGCCTCCCGCCCCACAGCTACCGACTGGGCCGGCCGGCACGCCTGGCGCCCCTGAGGTGGGGCACTCCCCAGATTGACGAGGCGACACGCCATGCGAATGAGCCACACAGATGTTGAGATAGGTGCGACCGTCGCAGCCACAGATTGGGCTGTAGTCTTTGGTGCAGGTCGACGGCATCGGGAAGCAGGCACCCTCTGCGCCCGATTCGCCGCACTCGGCGTTTGGGGCATAGTGACAAACGAAGCCAGGCTCGCAGGTTGCCCCCGCGGCGCGGCTGCACTGCCCGGCGGGTCGGTCGGGGTAGCGCGCCGACTGGCTTTCCTTCCCGCACGAAGCGAGTAGTCCCAAGCAAGAGACCCAGACGAGAAGTCGTGACATCTAGGGATAGGTATCCCCGAAGTACGGTGGAGGCAAGGCCCCTGCAGGGCCCCTCAGGCCGAGGGCAGAGCGTCCACGAGCTTTGGCACCCAGTGGCCCGCCGTGCCCGAAACAAATGCACCATGCCCCGTGCGTTGCACGAGGTTGCTGAACGGATTCGGCTCCGGGTTGACGACGATCATCGGGACGCCGCGCTGCGCCGCAATCGTGCCGATGTGAATCGGCAGCGACGTCGCCCCCGTCGTGCCAACGACGATCAGCAGCGAGGCGCGTCGGGCAGCGTCGATCGAGCTTTGGAATCGGAAGTTCGGCTCGTCGTAGCGTTCGTCGAACCAGAGCACGTGCGGCCTAGCCATGGCGCCGCATGAAGGGCAACGCAGCTGATCGAGCTCCTGGCCGCTGAGCGCTCGGCCCTTTTCCCACGCGACCTGGACGCCATCGGGCAGCGGCACGGGCCCGGGAAGACAGTCTTTCGTGCAGCGCATGAAATCGATGTTGCCGTGAATCTGGTAGGTGCGATCGAGCGTATTGCCGGCCCGCAGGTGGAGCCCGTCGACGTTCTGGGTCACCAGTAGAAAGCGGTCACGGGCGCGCTGCTCGGCCTTGACCAGGGCGAGGTGCGCGGCGTCGAGCTTCGCACGCCGGCAAACCCCGCGTCGGTAGAGATACCAAGCCCAAACTTCCTCCGGCATCTGTTCAAACGCATACCGGGTCGCCATCTCCTCGGGCTGGTAGTTCCGAGAGCCGACGCGCCAATAACCCTCGGGCCCGCGGAAGGTCGGGATGCCGCTCTCCGCGGAGATCCCCGCGCCGGTGAGCCAGAGCACCAACTTGTGCGGCCGGTCGAGTAGCTGTCTCACGGAGTCGTCGAGCACGGGAAGTAGCTAGCGGGATCACAGCGCCAGCGCCAGTGTTTGGTTGTACCGCCCGCCCACCCCCAACCCGTAGTCCTCCCTGCGCGCCCATTGCTTCGCTCTGGGCTTGGCGGCGCGCTTCGCGCCGGGCTTCGCCCTTCGGGCTCGCGCTGCCGCGCATGGCTTGTCGCACCGTCGGCGTCAGCGCCACAGCCACGCTCAGCCTAGCTGCCCCTGTAGCTGTAGCTGTAGCTGTTAACGACAGAAGGCCGGCCCTTTCGAGCCGGCCTTCCACCTGTGAACCCTACGTGAAGCTAGTTACCGATGTAGGCGGTGAAGCCCAGGATGGCCGCGTAGTTCTGCTTTTTGAGAGGCCCGCCTTCCAAGACGGAAGACCTAGCAAAGTAGATCTCACGCGTATTCCACTCGCCGCGACCCTCGAGGCTGAGCACGAGGTACTGGACGGGCTTGTAGCGGAGAGTCAATGTGGCGGTCGCGAGACCGGAGTCCGATACGAAGTTCACGCCCCCATCCGAGTCGGGCACGAATGCACGGAAGTTGCCGTTTCCGCTCAAGTGCTCGCCGCGTACACCGATCGAGAACTTGTCACTCGCATCGAAGATCAGCTGCAGGCTGTGACCGTAAGCGAAGATCTTCCCGTCCAACACACCCGTGGGGTCATCAACCGTGCCGGTCGGGCTGAGCTGGTAGTCGCCGTTGGCGATGAGCGAAAAGATGCCTGCGTTCGCGGTCAGCACCCAGTCGAAGAACTGTTCCCAGTTCTTGTTGTCGTTGTCCCCGCCTGCGCCGTGCTGTCCGCCGAAGAAGAATCCAGCCTTTTCATCCTCGCCGGTAAAGGAGAGCTGCCAGCCGATGGTGGGCGTCTCGTTCTTATCGATCGGTGTGCCACCGAGGACACCGCCGTTGGTCAGCATGACTGTCAGACCCACGAGGTCCGAGAGGGCGAACGCCGAGCGAATGCCCATGTGGTTGAACGGTTGACGCAAGAAGTAGAGGGCGCCGCGCGTGTAGTTGGCGTTGTTCCACTCGTCGACGACCTCGCCGCCGAAGACCGTGTCGAAGAAGCCGAAGTCCAGGCTCACCTTGTCGCTCGGCATCCAACTCACATAGCCCTGCTTGATGGGTGCGATCGGGCTCAAGAGCGGGGCGCCCTCGCCAAAGCGGAGGTCCAAACGCACCGCAAACTTCTCGCCGGTGTACATCAGGTCACCACCGGCAAAGTTCAGGCCGAAGCCGTTGTAGTTCGTATAGGGGTATCCGATGTCGTTGTAAGTTCCAGCGACGACGCCGTCATCGGTGTAACCGCCGACGCGATAGAAGGCGCTTGCCATCACCATCCAGGACAGGCCGTCCTTCCAGGATGCACCCTCGGCTGGCTCCTCCTCGGCGATGTCGTCCATCGCCACTTTCGGCGATTCGGGCCCGGCCATCAGGGCTTCCTCCCGAGGCGTTTCCTCGGCCTCCATTTCAGCTCCCGGTTCCGATTCGGCGGGTATTCCCTCGCCCATTTCGTCAGCGATCTCTTTGGGCACCTCCGGCTGCGCAAGCGCCATTGCGGGAAACGCCAGACTGCACATCACCGCCAGGGAAAGAAACTTCCTCATCACTACCTCCACTCCCAGCGTGTCTCCACGCTCAAAATCCATGTTCAGAAACCAACATTGAAAAAAGGGTCGAGAAGAGGGGCGAAGCAGACCGGGGAGCCGCTCCGCCCCTCCTCCCGAAGCTCACTACTCCGCGGGCGCCGCCGACATGGCGGTGGCACCGGTGTGGAAGCCCTTGAGCTCCTCGTTGTAGGCTTCGACGCCGCACTCGGCGATGTCGAGACCCTCGAGCTCGTGCGCTTCGGAGACGCGGACGCCACCAGGCACGAGGAACTTCATGGCAAGCCAGACGACCATGCCGACGACGAAGGCAAATGCAACGCCTGCGCTGACACCGATCGCTTGAGTCACGAGCTGCGAGGCCCCGCCGCCAACGAGAAGGCCCATGGGCTCTTCGCCGGTCCCGGCGCTGCCGTAGCCGACCAGGCCCACGGCGAGCGTTCCAAAGATACCGCAGACGCCGTGGACGGTGATCGCACCCACCGGGTCGTCGATCTTCATCTTGTCGATGAGCAGGACGCCTTCAACGCAGAGCATGCCGGCGACGATGCCAACGACGATCGACCAGCCGCCGGTGATGTTGTAGCAGCCGGCGGTGATGCCCACGAGGCCGGCGAGTGCGCCGTTCAGGGCCATCGAAAGGTCGAGAAGGCCGCTCCGGATCCGAATCCAGGTCAGGGCGCCGCAGAAGCCGGCGGCAGCCGCGAGATTGGTCACCAGGACGATTCGCCCTACTTCGGCGTCCATGGCGAGCTCCGAGCCGCCGTTGAAACCAAACCAACCGAGCCACAGGATGAGCACACCGAGCGCGGCCAGGGGGAAGTTGTGGGCGGGCATCGGATTGACCGAGCCATCAGGCTTGTACTTGCCAATTCGCGGGCCGACCACCAGGGCGCCTGCCAAGGCCATACCTCCGCCGACACCGTGAACGACCGTGCTTCCCGCGAAGTCTACAAAGCCCATTTCAGAGAGCCAGCCACCGCCCCAGACCCAGTGACCGACCACGGGGTAGATGATGATGGTCGCGATCGCGGTGAAGAAGAAGAAGGTCAGCAAGCGAGCGCGCTCTGCCACTGCGCCCGACACGATCGTGCAGGCGGTCGCCGCGAAGACGAGCTGGAAGAAGAGAAAGACGTATGGTGGTAGGTCCGCATCCGCTCCCCCGTTGTTCGGGAAGAACTTCGCGAGCCCCACGAAGGCATTACCATCACCAAACATCACGCCGTAGCCAACCAAATAAAAGATGATCGACGAAATCGCGACTACACCGAAGTTCTTCATTAACACCATCACCGCATTTTTCTTGCGGCAGAACCCGCTCTCAACGAGAGCGAAGCCCGCGTGCATGAAGAAAACGAGTGCGGCGCTAACGAGAACCCACAATGCGTTTGCATACGTTGTCAGTTCCGAAAGTTGTTCTTCCATGATCTTTGCACCTCTTAGTCATGGCCGCGGCGCACCCTCGGCAGCGGCACGAGGGGATCTATGGCTGCATCGTATTTCCGATGTGTTTCCCCGAGGCATCGGTTTGGGAAAAACCGATCGGGCTATCCCCGAGTTGCACCTCAGTCGGCTGGGTCACATGCTCGGATCATGAGTAGTTTCCCACATTTGGCGTATGGAACGCCCCGCAAGTTGCCCAAGCCCGGCAGCCTGCCCGGGCGTGTGGTCGTGCTCGATGTGGCTTTTGCGGCGAATGCAGGGGGCGCCAGCTACGAGAAGACGACGCTGCCTTTCATTGAGGGCTTGGGCTCGCGGCTCGCGATGTGGATCGACCACCACGACCACGATAGGCACCCTGACTATGCAGATGACCCTCGTTTCGTCTTGAGGACCAAGGCGCAGCACGGGGCCTGCCCCGAGCTCGTCACGCCCGAACGCGTAGCGGCCGCAGGCGAAATCGATACGGTCTGTTGCCATTCAGACTTCGACGGTCTCTGCTCGGCGGCCAAATGGATTCGCGGCGGCGTCGAGCCCTATGAAGGTGCGGACGGTGATGCGCGGGCGATCGACACGCGCCTCGGCGAGCCAAGCGAGCGAGCGCGCGTTCTCGATCGCGCACTCCGTGCCAGGCCGCGGGACGAGGGGCTTCGCGGCCTGATGGTGCGGTACCTGGCTGATGGCGCGCGCGACGCAGCGATCTACCGAGAGTTCCAAGCCGCTGCCGAGGCACTCGAGGCCATCGAACACGAGTCGAAGCGTTTGTCAGCTCGCTACGAGGTTCGAGGCAGCCTCGCGATCTGTGACGCACGCCGACGAGACGGGCCCTACGACAAGACCGAGCTGCTCCTGATAGGCCAACGACTTGCTCCCATTTCTCTGGTGCACGACGAGACCACCGTCACCGTGGCGGCGCGCTTCGACAGCGGCATTGACCTGGTGCGCGCCCTCGGACTCAACGGGGGCATGCCTACCAGGGTCAGCGTCGATGCCAAGCGACTCGACGAAGTGATTGAGGTTTTGGGCCGTTTCGAGCTCGCCCGTTAAAGGGCTACAATGTACGGTATGGCGCTGACGCTCTCCGAGATTCGGAGCCTCCCAAAGACCGACCTGCACGTTCATCTGGACGGTTCGCTGAGGCTGTCCACCATGCTCGAGCTTGCTGCGGAGCAGGAAATCGACTTGCCCGCCGACACGCCGGAGCCCCTCAAAGAGGCGCTGCATTGCGGCGAACGTGCCGGCTCGCTGGTCGAATACCTGAAGGCGTTCGACACGACGCTCAAGGTCTTGCAGACCGCCGAGGCGCTCTACCGCGTTGCCTACGAGCTCAGCGAGGATGCCGCTGCGGAAAACGTCCGCTACATGGAGGTGCGCTACTCACCCATTCTCCACACACGGGGCGGACTCCGGCTCACGACCGTGGTCGAAGCCGTTCTGACAGGACTCTGGGAAGCACAAAAGGATCACGGTGTCGTCGCGAATGTAATCCTCTGTGGGATTCGGAACATTTCGCCAGAGTCGTCGTTCGAAATGGCCCAGCTGGCCGTTGCCTACAAGAACCGCGGCGTCGTCGCATTCGACTTGGCGGGCGCCGAGTACGACCATCCTGCCAAACACCACCTTCGCGCATTCAAGTTGGTCCGTGACAACAACATCGCCGTAACCATTCATGCCGGAGAGGCCTACGGGCCGGCGTCGATTCATCAGGCGATTCACGTTTGCGGTGCGCACCGGATCGGGCACGCTTGCCGCTTACGCGAAGACGGCGATCTGCTCCACTACGTCAACGATCATCGCATCGCGCTCGAGTGCTGTCCCTCGTCGAACGTGCAGACCGGCGCCGTGACGGATCTTCGCACGCACCCGCTCAAGCTCTATCACGACCTCGGCTTGCGAGTGACGATCAACACGGACAACAGGCTGATCGCCGATACGACCGTGTCGCGCGAGCTATGGCTTTGCCACAGCCAAATGGGAATGAATCGGGGTGATATTCACCGCATGATCATCAACGGATTCAAAGCGGCGTTCCTCCCGTTTCACCAGAAACAGGCTATGGTTCGTGCGGTGTCTCGGGAGCTGTCCAACGTAGAACGGGGTTCCGAGCAGCCTGGGTCTCGTCCAGCCGACGCAAACGCGTGAGCTGGGGGGCGGCCTTGACGAAGTCGGGCTCCGTGGTCGCCTCAACACCAATCGCGTTCATGACGTCCACGAACTCGTCGAGCGTTTGCAGGCTCTCGGTCTCGGTCGGCTCGATCAGCATCGCGCCTTTGACGACCAATGGGAAGTACACGGTGGGCGGGTGAAATCCGTAGTCCATCAAGCGCTTGGCCACGTCCATCGTTGTGACGTGCGACTCCTTGAGATGGCGATCGCTAATCACCACTTCATGCATGCAGATTCGGTCGTACGGGACGTGCCAGACCTCACCGAGGCGGGCGCGCAGGTAGTTGGCATTGAGCACGGCGAGCTCGGTGGCCCGCTTGAGGCCTTCGGCCCCCATTTCTCGAAGATAGGCATAGGCACGCACCATCATGCCGAAGTTGCCCTGGAACGAGCGCAGCCTGCCGACCGACGCCGGGCGGCTCTCGTAGTCGAGGGCGAAACGTCCTTCTCGCTTCTCGACAACAGGCACCGGCGCGTAGGGATCGAGGAGCGCCTTGTAGCCAACGGGCCCGCAACCCGGACCGCCACCCCCGTGCGGGGTCGTGAAGGTCTTGTGCAAGTTGAACTGCATCACGTCGATGCCGAGGTCGCCCGGCCTCGCTTTGCCCATCAAGGCGTTGAGGTTGGCGCCATCGCCGTAGACGAGGCCGCCCTTGCTGTGAACGAGCTCCGAGATCTCCGCCATGTGGGATTCGAAAAGCCCGACCGTGTTCGGATTGGTCGCCATGACCGCTGCGACGTCGTCGTCGAGGAAGGGCGCCAAGGCCTCCGCGGTGACGATGCCTTCCTCGCCGACCGGAAAGGGAACCGCCTGCAAGCCGTTGAGAGCACAGGAGGCTGGATTCGTCCCATGTGCGGTGTCGGGGATCAGTACCTTCTTCGGGTCGCGCCCCTGGGCTCGGTGGTAAGCCCGAATCATCATGAGGCCCGTCAGCTCGCCTTGCGCGCCCGCCGCCGGATGAAGCGAGACTCGATCCATCCCGCAGACCTCGGCCAGTCCTTGCTCGAGCCGCCACATGAGCTCGAGGGCGCCCTGGACGAGCTCGTCAGGCATGTAGGGATGGAGGTCGGCGAAACCACTCAAGCGCGCTGCCCACTCGTTGACCTTGGGATTGTACTTCATCGTGCAAGAGCCGAGCGGGTACATCCCGATGTCAATCGCGAAGTTCTGCTGACTCAAGCGCACGTAGTGGCGCACCACCTCGGGCTCGGACACCTCTGGCAGCAGCGCCGGTCGCTCCCGGGCCATGTCCCCGAAGGCGCTCCTCGGGTCGACTTCCGGGAGCTGGTCGGTCTTGAGCGAAGCGCCATGGCGGCCGGGCGAGCCCTGCTCGAAGATCAGCGGTGTTTGAAACGAAAGACCTGATGCTGCCGAACCGGGCATGATGACCTCAATCTGCAAGCTAGTGGATTGTCGACCGCCCGCAAGTGATCAAACGGTTTGCAGCAGCGCCTCGCTCAGCGCCTCGATCGCAGCCGTATCCTTCTCCAGACCGCTGTAGTAAGGCAGCTCGCTGCAGGGTGCATCGATGTGGGTACAGACCTGCCGCACCGCCCGCGCCTGGACCGTCTCACGAAGGACGCGTCTTTGGCCGGCAATGGCCAGGCCCCGGATCTCGCTGTCCTCGGCGAGCGCCAACGGCAGGTCTTCGATGACGGGACGTTCTTTTTCGACGAAGAGCACGTTGAGCACCCGGTTGATGACCAGTCGCAGCACCGGAATCTGCAGCTCGTTGGTCAAAGCGTCGGAAAGCTCGATCGTTTCGCTCGCAGGCATGTATTCGGGGAGCGTGACCAGGACAGCGCCCGATCGTTCGGGGTCACGGAACATGTCGACAGCGCGCGCCGCATCGCGTCGCAAGAGGCCTGGCGGTGCGACGCTTTCGATCACGAACGGCACCCGCAGCATGTCGAGCGCATGTCCGGTCGCCGGCCCATCGACGATCACGAGGTCGTAGTCCGGCTCTCCCCGGGGTGGGCATGCGTGATAGAAGGCCTTTCCGAGCATCGACCAGGCTTCGAGCCCCGGCGTCCCTTTGAGGAAAGCCCGAACCAGTCGGTTCCCGAAAACGGCATTGAAGACGGCCTTCACCTTCAAGATCATCAGCCCGTATTCTTCGAGGGCCGCGTCGGGGGTCATGTTCACCACGTCTAGGTTCTCGCGAATCGTTACGATTTGGGGGCCGATCGGATCAGTGTCGAGAAGCTTGCTCACACGCTCTTGACAGTTGACGAGCGCCAGCAGGACCTTCTTGCCGCGGCGGCTTGCCGCAAGTGCAAGCCCGGTCGCGACGGTGGTCTTGCCGACGCCACCCTTGCCCACAACGAAAAGGAACCGCCGGTCGAGCAAATCCATCAGCGCCGTCTTTAGCGGCGCGCCGCAAGGGCAGCAAGCCTGACCACGTTTATTGGAAGAATTCGAGGGCTAGACAGGCTGACGCCCTAGCGACCCCATGCTAGCGTCTCGGCGAGTTGGCTCATGAGTGGTGCACGTCAATCCGGTAGCTCGACCGTTTGGTCGCTGATTTTGTTCGCAACCCTGGCGCTCTTCGCGGTGACCCTCTACACGATTTTCGTCGTTGCCCCCGTCGAGCAAAAGATGGGCATCGTGCAGAAGATTTTCTATTTCCATGTGCCGAGCGCCTACGCGATGTACATCGGCTTCGCCGTTTCAGCGGTCGGCAGCGCCGTTTACCTGCTCAGGCGCGACCCGAAGTGGGACGCCCTGGCGGTCGCTGGAGCTGAAGTGGGCATGCTCTTCTGTCTGATCGTTCTGCTCACCGGCCCACTCTGGGCGCGAAAGGCCTGGGGCGTGTGGTGGACCTGGGATCCCCGCCTCACGACTACGCTATTGGCCGGCATGATCTTCGCGGCGTACTTGTCGCTTCGCTCGATGGGCAACGCAGGGGAGGTCGAGAAGCGCTTCGCCGCCGGCTTGGCGCTCTTCGGGCTCGTGGACCTGCCGCTGATTCACTACAGCGTTCAACGTTGGAGAGGTGTGCACCCGACCGTGATTACTGGCAAAGGCGGCGGGCTCGAGTCTGAGATGTACTGGGCGCTCGGCCTCAGCTTCATCGCGTTCACAGGCCTAGCGGTGCTCTTGATTTGGGCACGTGCCTCGGCGGAACGCCAACGAGAAGAAACCGCCCGACTACGATTCGAGTTGATGCACCGATGAAGGAATTGACATGCGAGATCTGATCGCCCGATTCGTGTTTGGATTCACGATGCTCATCGCTCCGTTGACTCTCGCGCAAGAGCCATCGGCCGAACCAGACCTTGCGGCCGCCGAGGTGTACAAAGACGCTGCCGAAGAGCGGGCCGCTCAGTTTGTCGGCGTGAGCGGGCCCGAAGCGGAGAGCGTTCCCGGCGGTGCGCTCATGTTGGGGGCCTATGCGATCGTCTGGGTGCTCCTCTTTCTGTTTCTGATGCGTATGCGCGGCCTGCAGCGCCACACGGCGGAGGAGCTGGAGCGGCTCAGTGCCGAGATTCGAGCAAGCGGTGGCAGCTGATGCCATCCATCGGCCATATCATCTACATTCCGGGCATATTGCTGATCGGCTTTGCGCTCGGGTTTCGAATGGGAGCTAGGGCCGTGAGAGCCGAGCTGGAGCGTCGCGAGCAAGAACGACGCCGCTGATCGAGAGGTAGCAACATGTTGGATTTCGAGTTGACCCCCGAACAAAAAGCCCTTGTGGAGGAAGCCCGCCGCTTCACCCGCGAGAAGATCATCCCCGTCGCCGCCGAGGCGGACAAGAACCACGAGTTCCCAATGGACGTCTTCAAAGAGGCCTGGGAGCTCGGCTTCGTCGGGCCGAACATTCCAGAAGCGTATGGCGGCGCAGGGATGGGTGAAGTCGACCATGTGCTTCTCACCGAAGAGCTCGCGTTCGGCTGCACCGGCATTCAGACCAGCATGACCGCGAACGTGCTGGCCGCCACGCCGCTGCTCATCGCTGGCAACGAAGCCCAGAAGAAGAAGTACCTCGGGATGCTGACCTCGGAGCCCATCTTCGCATCGTATGCGATCACGGAATCCGTCGCGGGAAGCGATTCCGCGGGGATTCAAACGCGCTGCCGCAAAGATGGCAATGACTGGATCATTAATGGAGAAAAGGTCTACATCACCAACGCCGCCTGGGCCAGTTGGTACGTGGTGTTCGCAACGGTCGACCCGTCACTCCGTCACGGCGGCATCATGGGGTTCGTCGTCGACCGAGATGCGAACGGCGTCACCATAGGAAAGACCGAAGACAAGCTCGGCCAGCGTGCCAGCAACACCGCCGTCGTCAACTTCGAAGACGTCCGCGTCTCATCAGACAACGTGCTCGCTGAACCAGGGCACGGATTCAAGCTGGCGATGCAGACCTTCGACCGTACTCGACCAGACATCGGTGCCGGCGCTTGCGGTCTCATGCGGCGCGCCCTCGAAGAATCGATCGCCTATGCGCTCGAGCGAAAAACGTTTGGCGTTCCAATCGCCGAACATCAAATGGTTCAGGCCATGATTGCAGAGATGGGCATCAAGTACGAGGCGACCCGACTTCTCGTCTGGAAGGCCGCCTGGCAGATCGACCAGGGTGGCCGAAACTCGCTCGTGGCATCGTACAGCAAGGCGTTCGGTGCAGACAGTGCAATGCAAGTCGCGACCGATGCGGTTCAAGTCTTTGGTGGCAATGGCTACATCACCGAGTACCCAGTAGAGAAGCTGATGCGCGACGCGAAGATCCTTCAGATTTACGAGGGCACTTCCCAGATCCAACGGATGGTCATTGCCAAGAACCTGTTTGCGGGCGTCCGCTAGCGTTGCGCTGGCGTCGGCGGTGTTCGCATGGCTGGGCTCGGTAGCAAGCGCCGAGCTCGGTCCGCCGCCCCGCTTCGTCGGCACCGAGCTCGAGCAAGACGAGATCCTCGAGGTCATCTCGACGGCCGACTCGCGGAGCTTCAAGCCCGTGGGTCACAGCTCGGTCGTCCTCAGGATGCGTACCGTCGCGCGGATGACCGCGGCCTTGAGGGTCAGCAGCCGAGCGATCCAAGATGGCTATCGATACGAGATCGCTGCGTACAGGATCAGCCGGTTGCTGGGCCTCGACAATGTCCCGCCTGCCATTTTTCGTCGCGCAACCTGGAAGGAAATCAGCCACCGTTTCCATGAAGACATGCTCGATCGGCGTGCGTCGATTCGACGTGCGATTTTGTGGGACGAGGATGGCTCGGCGCCCGGCGCCGCCGTCTACTGGATCAAGGGCCTTAGATCGCTTCGGCTCGAAAACACGGCGAGCTGGCGGAGCTGGCTTGGAGACGGAGACGTTCCCGAGGGTAAGGCGGCGCTCGCGCGCGACCTCTCGACGATGACCGTGTTCGACTTGCTCATCGGAAATTGGGATCGGTTCAGCGGCGGGAACCTGCCCACGGATAGCAAACGGCAACGAGCCTTCTTGCGGGACAACGACCGGGCGTTCTCGACGCCGCTGCCGGCGAGGCGCTACGAGACGCTGCTCGAAGGCTTCACCGCTACCAAGCGCTTCTCCCGAGAGCTGGTTCGCCGCTTGGAAGCCCTCGACGAGGCTTCGATTCGCAATGAGCTAGCCAAAGACCCGAGTCAACAGTCGCATCCCTTGCTGAGCGATGCCCAAATCGCCGAGGTTCTGGACCGCAAAGGCACGATTCTCTCCTACATTGCTGCGCTGATCGAAGCACACGGCGAGGCTGAGGTGCTCTTCTTCCCTTGAGTTACGCCCCGTGGTAAGGGCAACAGGTGGCGAAGCCCAATGAGATCGATGCGGATGATCTGGGTCATCTTTTGGGGCTCCTCGTTCACGACTTACGCAACCCTGCTGCTACGATCAGCGCCAACGTGGATTTCCTCCAAGAGGTTGGCCTAGCGGACGACGACTCGGTCGAAGCCTTGCAAGACGTGAGGCTCGGCGTAGGTGAATTGCGTCGAGGCCTCGACATGCTCGCTTGGATCAGCCGTTGGCTCACGGGGCAGGTTCCGCTGGAGGCCGCCAACGGAGATGTTGGTGTGTTCTTGGAACGGCTGGAGCGAGAAGACACACCTGTTCCGGTGACCGTCGAGATCGCCAGGGACGATCAGCTATACGCTCACGGTGCACAGGTTGCCGTCGAGGTCGTCGAGCTACTCCTCTACAACACGCTCGCCAACGTAGCCGACCCACGCGCGACCGTCCGGGTCTACCAGCGGGGCGCCCGCGTAGTGATTGAAGTCGAGGACACCGGGGAAGCCATCGCCCCAGAGCTTCGAGAAGCAGCGTTCACGCTCGCGGGACAAAAAGCGCTGAAGGGCCGACTCGACGGTCGCTACAGCCGCTTCGTCGGGCTCTTTGCGGCAGCTGTAGTGCTGGACGGTGTGGGCGGCACCATCGAGGCCGACGGGAAAAAGGGTGCCGCGATTTTCAGGGTTTTCCTCCCCGGGGCCCGCCCGACCCGCGCCCCTTCGGCTTAGTCGCGTCGGCGAGCTCGTTCAGCCGCTCAGCGATGCGGGCCTCGAACCCCTGGTCCGTCGGGCGGTAGTACTTGCGGTCGACCAGAGCGTCCGGAAGATAGGCCTCCTCGGCGCTGAAACCGCTTTCGTCGTGTGGATATCGGTAGCCGTCGCCATATCCCCACGACTTCATTGCCTCAGTGGGCGCGTTGCGGAGCTTCAGCGGTACCGGCAGGGCCCCGTGCTCCCTTACGTCTGCTTGGGCCATCTGCCACGCTTTGTAGCTCGCGTTGCTCTTCGGTGCGCTGGCCAGATAAGTGCAGCACTGCGCAATCGGGAAGATGCCTTCGGGCATTCCCAAGCGCCGAAACGCGGCATCCGCGCTGACCGCGACCTCCAACGCGCGAGGATCCGCGTTTCCGATGTCCTCGCTTGCGAAGATCAGCATCCGTCGAAGGACGAAAAGCGGGTCTTCGCCGGCCTCGAGCATGCGCATCAGCCAATAGACCGACGCGTCCGGATCGGTTCCCCGCATCGACTTGATGAACGCGCTGATGACGTTGTAGTGCTCTTCCCCGGACTTGTCATAGAGCAGCGTCTGGGTCGCCAAGGCCTCCTGGACCATCGCCACGGTGAGCGCTTCAACGCCGGCAGATCGGGCGAAATCGCTGGCCAGCTCGAGGGCGGACAAGGCGCGGCGAGCGTCGCCCCGGGCGTTCTGAGAAATCGCCGCGAGCGCATCGTCGTCGACCGAGTGGGGGATCGGCCCAATGCCATGCGCTTGGTCCGTGAGGGCGCGCTCGAGCAGCTGGCGCAAGTCGACTGCCTCGAGCGGCTTCAAATCGAAGACGCGAGCGCGAGACAACAACGCCGAGTTGACGGCGAAGGACGGATTTTCCGTGGTCGCACCGATCAAGGTCACGGTTCCGTTCTCCACGTGCGGGAGGAGGGCGTCCTGCTGCGCCTTGTTGAATCGGTGGATCTCGTCGATGAACAGAATCGTCTTCTTGCCGTAATAGCTCTTCTGCTCCTTGGCGGCGGCGATGATCTTTCGAAGCTCCGGCACGCCGCCGAGCACCGCGCTGAACGGCACGAACAGCGAGTGTGTCTCATTCGCAATCACATGGGCGAGTGTGGTCTTGCCGGTACCCGGTGGTCCCCAGAGGATCATCGAGGGAATGCGATCGGCGCGAATCGCGCGGGCCAGGATGTGACCGTCGCCGAGCAGGTGGGCCTGGCCCACCACATCCTCGAGGCGCTGGGGCCGCATACGGTCCGCCAGAGGAGAGCTCGGTTCCGCTTGTCGCTCGAAGAGGTCCACTGGGACACCTATAGCTCAGCGAAGGATGCGCAGTCTCTTGGGACCTTCGCCCTCGGGCGCGGTTTCTCCCCCGCCCCGGTCGAAGTGCGCCTTGGCGATGCATTCGGCGAGCGCGTCCGCCACCGCCGCGAACGCTTGGCCGGCCGCGGATGCGGGGGCGGCCTGAACGATCGGTGTTCCCAGGTCTCCCCATTCCCGCACCAGGCTGTCGATCGGCACCTGACCAAAGAGGGGGGCTCCGGCGAACTCCGCAATCTTTTCTCCGCCGCCACTGCCGAAGAGCTCGTGCTTCACGCCGGCACTGTCGATGAAATGGCTCATGTTTTCGACCACGCCCAGAATCGGCACGTTGAGCTTCTGGCACATCGATACTGACTTGTAGACGTCCTGAAGCGCCACCTCCTGGGGCGTTGTCACGATAATCGCCCCCGTGATTTGGAGCTTCTGTGCCAGCGTCAGGGCAACGTCACCAGTTCCCGGCGGCGAGTCGATGATGAGGTAGTCCAGCCCTCCCCAGTCCACGTCGGTCACGAACTGCTGAAGGGCGCCGTGGAGCATCGGTCCTCGCCAGACGATCGCCTGTTTCGGGTCTTCGAGTAGGAAGCCAATGCTCATCAGCTTGATGCCAAAGCGCTGAAGAGGCTGGATCCGTTTGCCGTCCTTGGAAGTCGGCTGGCCTTCGATGCCGAGCATGGTCGGGAGCGATGGGCCGTAGATGTCGGCGTCGAGGAGACCCACGCGTGTGCCGAGTCGCCGTAGCGCGAGCGCGAGATTCGTCGCGACCGTGCTCTTGCCCACGCCGCCCTTGCCGCTCATCACTAGGATCACATTGCGCACGTCGGGAATCGGATCGGTGCTCGTCGCTTCGCGCGTGGGCACGTTCACCTCGATCTCCAGCTCGACGAACTCGACTCCGAGTGGCTCGAGTGCGGCATCGATACGCCGGCTGATCGTCTGCCGGACTTCCTCCGACGGAGAGCTCAGCCGGACCTTGGCCCAGACTCGACCATCTTCGAGACGTGCGTCGAGAAGCGTCCCGAGGGCGCCGAGGGATTTTTGAAAAATGGGATCTTCGACGTCGCGAAGGGCCTTGGTGACTGCATCGAGGGTCGGGGACCCCATCCAAACCTCCCGTTCCATAGAACCGCAAGGCTCTAGAGCGGCGTTTTCTCCGCGTCAAGGTGGACAAACTTCAGCTGGCCCCTGCGGCCGGTTATGCTGCCGCAGTGTCGCTTGGGGAAAGACGGTGGGTGCTTCCACTGGTGATTTTCGTCCTCGGCTCCGGGGTCTACTGTGCGACCTCGGCGCAACGACTGCTCCGCCCTTCGACAGATAGTCACTACGTCCATCTTGCCCAGGCATGGTTGCAAGGTCGCCTCGACATCGGCGCCAAGCCCCCCGGGACGAATGATTGGGCCTGCTTCGACGCGGTCGATCGAGGGCCCTGTCCCGAGGGACGCTATTCGTTCTCCGGACCCGATGCGGAGCGATACCGTTGGTACGTGTCCTTTCCGCCCTTGCCCGCGCTGCTCTTGCTGCCTCTCGTGGCGATCTTTGGCCTAGGCACCTTGGACGCGCTGTTCTGGGCCCTTTTCGCGGGCCTGGGGCCAATGCTGCTCTTCGTGGTCTTGCGCTACCTTCGCGAGTCCGGGCAGAGCGAACGCAGCGCGCGGGACGACTTGTTGGTGACCGCTCTCTTTGCTCTGGGGTCGGTCTACTACTTCGTCGCGGTCCAGGGGACCGTCTGGTTCGCGGCCCACGTCGTGGCTACGGCCTTCGTCTGTCTGTATTTGCTCTTCTCCTTCGGTGCGCGCCGCCCCGGCGCAGCTGGGTTGTCGCTCGGGCTCGCGTTCCTCTGCCGCCCCGCGACACTCCTGCTCGCCCCCTTCTTCCTGCTCCAAGCGGTCCGCGCAGGCAAAGAAGAAGGGCGGCAATCATCGGGATCGGAATCTTATTGCCTGCGCGCGGGCACGATGTTCGTGCTGCCGCTCGCGCTGATCATCGCCGCCACGATCTGGCACAACGCGGCCCGCTTTGCCGACCCTTTCGAGTTCGGGCATCGCTTCCTGCAAATCCGTTGGCGGCCGAGAATCGAAACCTGGGGCCTGTTCAGCACGCACTATCTGCCGAGAAATCTCACCGTCTTCTTCCTATCGTTGCCGTGGCTCATGCCATCGAGCCCGTTCGTTCGCATCAGCAGGCACGGGCTCGCGCTCTGGTTCAGCAGCCCAAACTTGCTTTGGAGCCTTTGGCCGGAGAAGCTCGACAGGACGTTCCTGGCACTCTGGGCGGCCGTCCTGCCCACTGCGATCTGCACGCTGCTCTATCAAAACACCGGCTGGATCCAGTTCGGGTATCGGTTCTCGCTCGACTATCTGCCGCTTCTCTTCGTCCTCATCGCGCTGAGCAGGAGGAGGTTCGGCGTCGCGTTTATGTGCTGTGCAGCGTTTTCCATCGCGGTCAACACCTTTGGAGCCATCACCTTCGACCGCTTTGGGCAGTTCTACGATGACGACCCGACCCAGCAAGTCATCTTTCAGCCGGACTGATCGGCTTCGTTCAACAACAGCTCGGCGAGCGTGCTTGCAGGCCCTCGCGGCAACATGACGCGCTCGAGGCCCGCACGACCTGCCTCGAGTCGCAGCGAACGCAGCTCCTCGAGCGCGTCCTCGGTTTGTCCGCGTCCAGCAAGAATGTGAGCATGGACGAGGCGATGCGAGGCGCGAAGCGAAGGGTTGTCGTCCCCGCTCTGCGCCCCCAGGTGCGCGAGCGCCTTTTCCGACTCGCCTCGAACGGCCATCAGTAGAGCCTCCATCGCAATCAGCCAGACCTCGATCGAAGGTTCCGTCGGCCTCTCGATCCGATCGATGACACGCTGGGCGGCCTCCGGGTCGTCGAACTGCAGCTCGCAGGTCGCGAGGGCCTGATCCCGAAGAACCGCCTGCGCCCCGGAGAGGGCAACTTCGTCCAATTTCTGTAAGCGCTCTCGAGCTTCGGCCCACATGCCGGCCTGAGTCAGCGGTCCCGTCGCCATGAGTACCAGTGCGACGTAGCGCTGCGCGTCGTGACGTCGGACCCGGTTGAGAAGCCGTTCGAGAGCCCGTGCCGCGGTCGACCTCACGTCCTCTTCCTGCAAACGTTGGCAGAGAATCGAAAGCCCGCGAACGTCCCGAAAGCGTTGCGCCGAGCTGAGCAACAAGAACAGCGCGATCGCGCCTCCGATCGAGGCGGCAACCCAGTCGATCTCTGCCTGATCCATGGGTGTCGTGCTGAGGGCGAACAGCGCCGCAATGCCGACGACGATCGTAGCCAAAGCCGACCCAAAAAACGACTTGATGGCCGTGGCGACCGACAGGAGGCTGAACGGAACACCCCAGATCCAGCCTCGGATCAGCGGAGCCGCCATGCCCACCAGGACTGCGACGATGAGCACAAGAGCCATCAGCTAAGGGGTGCTTCCGCCGCGGTATGCGTAGTAGTGCTTGAGCACTCGGCGAACATAGCGCTGCGTCTCTTTGTAGGGAGGGATACCCTCGTACTTATCGACCGCGCCTTCTCCAGCGTTGTACGCAGCCACAGTCAGTACCAAGTCGCCCTTGAATCGATTTGCGAGGATGCGTAGATAACGCGCCCCGGCGAGGATGTTCTGGCGAGGGTCGAACGGGTCGAACACGCCCATCGAGCGCGCGGTCAGCGGCATCAGTTGCATCAGGCCCATCGCGCCCGCTCGACTGACCACCGTGGGATTGAAATCGCTCTCGACCCTCATGACGGCTCGAATGAATGCATGGGGGAGCTGATACAAATGCGCCGCCTCCTCGATCAAGCGGTCGTAGCGGTTGTAGCGAGCGGGGTCCTTGCTCCGGGTGCCGCTCGTCGCTTTGGCGGTGGCGCTCTCATTGCGGGCGCCCCGTTGCGGCTTGGCCTTCCTGCTGCTGCGGACGACGAGCTGGCAGCGGCGGCCGGGCTGCCGGAGGTTCGTGTAGTGCTCCGTCCCGTCGCCGCGCCTGCAAAGGTAGATATCGGCACGAGCCGGCACCGTCGTACCCACGATCAGAGCTGCCAGTCCCAGTGCCGCCAACCGTCGCGCGCCCATCGTTCGGAAGTGTATCCCCGGGTCTCGAGTCACGCCAAAATGCGCCTCTCTTGGTCGTACTCGTCACAGTTCTGCCCATGATGGGCATCCCCTGGCACTTCGGAGCACTTCGAACGCATCGACGTCCGGGGCTGCCTGGGCGACCTGGTCTGCTCTTGGTCAAGGGCTACCGCGGCAGTTGTTTCCAGTATTTCGTTCCGCCTTCGGACCCCGTCCAGCCCTAGAGCTCGATCCTCGTTGACTCGCGAAAACCCCGCTCGCGGCTGCCGCCCGGCCTGTTAGACTCCGGCGTCCATGCGGACCGAGTGCGATTACCTGGTGCTGGGAAGTGGAGTCGCCGGTTTGAGCTTCGCGCTCGAGGCTGCGCGCCACAGCCGCGTGATGATGGTCACCAAGCGAAGCCCTATGGACTCCGCGACGAACTGGGCGCAGGGCGGGATCGCCGCGGTGCTCGACCCCGCGGATTCCTTCGAGGCTCACGTCACCGACACGATGGGCACCGGGGGTGGACTTTCGCATCGCGAGATCGTCGAAATGGTGGTCCGCGACGGCCCGGACCGTATTCGCGAGCTGATGGATCTCGGCGCGCAGTTCAGCCGAACTCACGAGGGTCTTTCCCTAGACCTCACGAGGGAGGGTGGTCATAGCGCTCGACGCGTCGTCCATGCAGGGGACATCACTGGCGAGGAAGTCCAAAGGGTGCTCGTCCAGGCTGCGTTGGCCTCGCCCAACATCCACGTCGCCGAAGACCACATGGCGATCGATCTCGTCGTAGCGTCGAAGTTCGGAGGTCCTCGCCGGGTCGTCGGCGCCTACGTGCTCGACGAAAACAGCGGCCAGGTCAAGACTTATCTCGCTCGTGCCACCGTGCTGGCCACCGGGGGTGCGGGCAAGGTCTATCTCTATACCTCGAACCCCGACGTGGCGACCGGTGACGGCGTTGCGATGGCCTATCGCGCTGGGGCCGAGCTCGCGAACATGGAGTTCTTTCAGTTTCATCCGACCTGCCTGTTTCATCCCAAAGCCAAGAGTTTTCTCATCAGTGAAGCGCTGCGCGGCGAGGGTGGGGTTCTTCGACTCCAAAGCGGCGAGGCTTTCATGGAGAGGCATCACGAGATGAAAGACCTGGCTCCTCGCGATGTGGTTGCCCGCGCGATCGACTACGAGATGAAACGCCGTGGCGACGATTGCGTCTACCTCGACATGACTCACGAGCCCGAGTCCTTCGTCCTCGAGAGGTTTCCAAAGATCCATGCGCGATGCCTTCAGTACGGCATCGACATCACCAAAGAGCCCATCCCCGTGGTTCCCGCGGCCCACTACATGTGTGGCGGGGTCGTGGTCGACGACAAAGGCAGCTCGACGCTCCCAGGCCTCTGGGCCGTCGGCGAGGTGACTTGCACGGGCCTGCACGGTGCGAACCGCTTGGCCTCGAACTCGCTTCTCGAAGGCCTGGTGTACGGTCATCGAACCGCGATCGCCGCTCAGGAGGCGCTGGAGACGACCTCAGAACGGACGCTTCCCGAGGTCGCCGACTGGGATGTGGGCGAGGCGGTCCCGAGCGACGAAGCGGTGGTCGTATCTCAGAACTGGGATGAGATACGCCGATTCATGTGGAACTATGTGGGCATCGTTCGCACCGACCGGCGTCTGCACCGTGCCCTGCGTCGCATCGCAATGCTGCAGGACGAGATTCGCGAATACTACTGGGCTCACTTGGTCAACCGCGACATGTTGGAGCTTCGAAACATTGCTGACGTCGCCGAGCTGATCATCCGTTGCGCGAGCGCTCGCAAAGAAAGCCGTGGGCTTCATTACAATTTGGACTACCCCCACGCCGGCGGCGAGTGGCAGGGGGACACTCGCATCTCCAAGGATAGGGCCCCCTACATCGCCCGCGAATGAGCATCCGCTTTTTCGGACTGCTAGCTTGTAGGAACGCGTTTCGCGCGCGGCCTTACTTTCGGGGGAGAGATGCGTTTCCTTCTTATCCTGGTTATCGGCGTCACATCTTTGGTTTCCGCAGCGAGCGTCCTGGCGCAGGGCTCGCGATCACACGAACAGCGAATCGCTGAGGCCAAAGAGGCCTTCGCGCTTGGGACCGCTGCCTATGCCGATGGCGAGTTCGAACGTGCACTCGCGAGTTTCAGGAAAGCATACGAGCTGACGAGCAGCCCAGACCTTCTCTACAACATCGCTGCGGTTTCCGATCGGTTGCGGCGCGACGAAGAGGCTGTCGCGGCATACGCAGGCTACCTCGAGGCGCGCCCCGAGTCGGCCGACCGTGAGCACGTCGAGAGCAGAATTGCGGTATTGCGTGACGCGATCGAAGCACGAGAAAGGGCTGCGCTCGACGCCGAAATCGAAGCGCGCAGAGCGGCGGTCGAGGCGGCTGCGAAGGTCAAGGCCGAACGACCGCTCACCGAGTACGTAGGACCAGGACCAGGTCCTTGGATCACCATTGGAGTCAGTGGCGCGGCGCTAGCAACCGGAGCAGTGCTCCTCGGTCTCGGGCAACGTGATCAGAAGGAAGTCGAAAACGCGCCGGCGGGATCGAGCTATTCGATGGTCCAAGAAATGGCCGATCGGGGACCGCGACTGAGCAAGGCCGGCGTCGCCCTCATGGCCGTCGGAGGAGCAGGGATCATCGGCGGCGTGATCTGGCGGCTCACCGGGGGGCACGAGGAATCGATCCCCGAACTGATCATCGGCCCCGCGGGCATTTCGGTGAGAGGAGCTTTCTGATGGGCTTTCGCTTCGTCTTCGTTCTCGGCCTCTTCGCCCTCGGTGGGTGCAACCTCTCCATTCCAAACGGACTATTTGGTTGTGGCCAACCCAGCGACTGCCCTTCAGGCTACTTCTGCTGGAGCAGCGACAGCCGTTGTTACGACTCGAAAGAACCGGAGTGCGTACCGAAGTCCTGCGAGCAAGTGATCAGCGACTTCGCTTCTCTCGGAATTACGATCGAATGCGGCGCGTTGCCGGACGGTTGCGACGGATCGATCGAATGTGGTGGCTGCCCCGAGGGCGAAGCCTGCGGCGCGAACGACCAGAATTTCGTTTGTGGATGCGAAGAAAACAGTTGTGCCAACTTCGAGGGCGGCGCCGA
Source organism: uncultured delta proteobacterium (assembly GCA_963699755.1). GTDB lineage: Bacteria > Myxococcota_A > Polyangia > Polyangiales > Houyiibacteriaceae > SG8-38. The sequence continues at coordinate 647,476 of CAVOVB010000002.1, read as the reverse complement.
GTGCGGCGTGATTCCCACCCGTTGTGGTGGTCAGGAGCAGGCGATCTTCTGTGGGGCTTGCCTGGGCGACCAGGCTTGCGTCGGCAACCGTTGTGTTTGCCCCCCTGGCACGGACTGCGGTCTCGGCTGCAACGACCGTTGCACCGCGGACCAGGTCTGCATCGAAGGCGAGTGCTGTGAACCGGCCTATCCCTGCGCCGAGAATGAATGCTCGCCGCCAGGTGGACTTCCAGACGGCTGCGGAGGCCTAGCCGTCTGCCCGTCGTGCAGGGGCGGCGAGGATTGCGTTCTGTCGAACGACTTGGTCTTCGAGTGCCTTGGCGACTGCACATGCGAGGGGCAAGGTGTCGAGTGCGGCAACGCGCCAATCTGCGGCACGCCGACGCTTTGTGGCACCTGCCGGGACAACGGCTTCGAAGACGGCTTCCGTTGCGACGGCGGTCGATGCGTCTGCTCGGACCTATTCGAGAAAAACGATCACGTGAACGACGCGACCCTGCTCTGTGGAGCCGGCGCCGGCCCCAACTGCATGCAGGACGTATGGGGTATCACGGTTCAGGCTACGCTTCACGATTCGAGCGATGTCGACTATTACGAGTTGCAAGTGCTCGATGCCCCGACGCCAATCGTGGCGCAGGCTTTGGGCGCGAACGGCGACCGGGTCCTCTACCTGACCTACTTGTGCCCCAACGGGGACGAAGGCGTGGGCAACTGCCCCGGCTGGGAAGAAGAGATCGAGGGCACCAAGTTCTGCATCTCGCAGGGCGAGGCGATCGGCATCGAACGCCACTGCAACTCAGGCTCCAGCGGGGCGACGGACTCGGGGATAGGCAAAGTCCTGGTCGTCGTCGCCTCCACCCAGCTAGGGAGCAGCTGCGACCCCTACGAGCTGCATGTTCTATCGACCTATCAGGTCGAGCCCCCGGACGGTTTCTGAGCATTGTCAGCGACCAATTGACTCCAGGGACCGTCAACGATAAGAGGCATCGCCAAGATGAGCCAATACCTGTTCACTTCCGAGTCGGTGACCGAGGGTCACCCCGACAAAATCTGCGACACGGTCAGCGATTCGTTGCTAGATGCATACCTCGCCCAGGACCCAAGGTCGCGCGTCGCGGTCGAAACCATGGTGAAGACCGGGTTCGTCGTGTGCGCTGGCGAGGTCACTTCGACGGCGAATATCGATATCGCGAAGATCGCCCGGTCAGCGATTACCGCGATCGGTTACACCGACTCCTCGATGGGCTTCGATGCGGCGACCTGCGGCATCTTGACCGCAGTCGAGCAGCAATCACCGGACATCGCCCGAGGCGTCGATTCGAGCGCGACCAAGGAGCAGGGCGCAGGCGACCAGGGTTTGATGTTCGGCTACGCCGTCAATGAGACCCGAGAGCTCATGCCGATGCCGATCGATCTCTCCCACAAGCTGGCGCGTAGGCTCAGCCATGTTCGCAAGAAGAACATCATCGAAGGCCTTCGTCCGGACGGCAAGACCCAGGTCACAGTCGAATACGAGGACGAGAAACCACGTCGCTTCGATGCGATCGTGGTGTCGACGCAGCATGCGGAAAGCATCAAGCAGCGTGCCCTCCGAGATGCCATCATCGAAGAGGTCATCAAGCCGACCCTTCCCGCGAAGATGATCGACAAGAAGACCAAGATTCACATCAACCCGACTGGACGCTTCGTCGTTGGCGGGCCCTTTGGAGACGCAGGACTGACCGGTCGAAAGATCATCGTCGACACCTATGGTGGCATGGGCCGGCACGGTGGCGGCGCCTTCAGCGGCAAGGACCCTTCCAAAGTCGATCGCAGCGCGGCATATTTCGCACGATACGTCGCCAAGAACATCGTCGCGTCCAAGGTCGCGTCCCGCTGCGAGGTTCAGGTCGCCTATGCCATTGGCGTGGCGAAGCCCATGGGCGTCTATGTGACGACCTTTGGCACCGGTGTCGTCCCCGACGAGAAGATCAGCAAAGCCGTGTCGAAGCTGTTCGACTTCCGCCCCGCGGCCATCGTCGAGACCCTCGACCTTCTTCGTCCCATTTACGCGGCGACGGCCGCCTATGGGCACTTTGGCCGCACCGAGAAGACGTTCACCTGGGAGCGCACCGACCGGGCCGACGAGCTTGGCAAGGAGCTTCTACCGAAACGCGGACGCTAGGGCTCTGACTGGCATCGCGCTACAGTATCGACGCCATGCCTGAAATACCGTTTTCGATGCTCTCAGGCTGGGGTCGGCACTCGGCTCCGGGGCGTGAGCACCTAGGCGAAGATCTCGAGCGCATCAGTAGCGAAGTCCATCTCTCACGGGGACTTGGCCGTTCCTACGGCGATGCGTCGCTGCCTCCCGGTGACCAGCCCGACGTACTGAACACCAGGTTCGCCGATCGAATTCTGAAATTCGATGAAGACACGGGGTGCCTGCGCGCCGAGTCAGGCTTTGCGCTCGCCGAGCTCAACCGGCTCTTCATCGCGCGCGGCTATTTCTCGCCGGTCTCTCCGGGCACGAAGTTCGTCACCCTCGGGGGCATGGTTGCCGCTGACATCCACGGAAAGAACCAACACAGGGACGGCAACATCGGCGACCACGTGACATCGCTCAAGATGCGCGTCGCGGATGGTCGCGTGCTCGAGTGCTCACCGGATCAACATCCGGACCTTTTTCGGGCCACAATCGGCGGGATGGGGCTTACGGGGCACATCCTTGAGGTCGAGTTTGGGCTACGCCGAATCCCATCGCCGTGGATCTGGCAAGAGAGCCGTCGCATCCATGATATCGACGAGTTCCAGGACGCCCTCGAAGAAGCAGCACCGGACTGGCCCTACACCATGGGCTGGATCGACGGTCTCGCGCGCGGCAAGAGCATGGGCCGCGGGATTCTCATGACCGGTCGCTGGGCCGAAGCCCACGAGGCTCCCGTTGGGCCTCCCAGGCAGGGCTTTCGGCCTAGCCTTCAATTCGACTGGCCTTCCTGGGTTCTCAACGGCCTCACGATTCGGGCCTTCAACGAGCTCTACTATCGCAAGCAGTGGCGAGAGCGATCGAGCGGTGTCGTCAGCTACGAGCCATTCTACTATCCACTCGATGCGATCGGGTCCTGGAACCGGATGTACGGTCGGCGCGGCTTCACTCAGTACCAGTGCGTCTTGCCACGAGAGGTCGGTCGCGGCTCTGCGCGACGTGTGCTCGAGATTCTCACCGCGCGCGGTGGCGCTTCGTTCCTGTGCGTGATCAAGGACTTCGGACGCGAGAGCCGCGGCGTTCTCTCCTTTCCGCGCCCGGGAATCACGCTTGCGCTCGACATCGCGGTCCGGGACGATACCCAGGCACTGATCGACGCCCTGAACGAGCAGGTGCTGCAGGAAGGCGGGCGCATCTACCTCGCCAAGGATTCATTTACGCGGCGCGAGCACTTCGAAGCGATGGAAGGGGCGCGCCTGGATGAGTTCAGAGCGATTCGCAGTCGCTGGGATCCGAACCATAGGTTTCGAAGCGCACAGTCGGTGCGACTGCTAGGGGACTGAGATGAGAGTTGCGATTCTGGGCGCCACCAAGGGAATGGGGCGTGCGCTCGCGCGATTGGCAGCGGAGCGCGGGGACCGAATCTGCCTTCTCGGTCGGAGCGAGGCTGACCTCGAGCGCAGCGCCGCGGACCTCGGGGTTCGCGGTGGCGACGGTACGGTTGGATGCGTCGCCTGTGACCTGGAGAAGCCGGGGATGTTTGGTCCGGCGCTCGATGCGGCCCGCGAAGCGCTCGGGGGTCTGGACGCGGTCGTGGTCAGCGCCGCGATCTTCGCCAGCCAAGACGAGCTGGAAGCCGACCCAGCGCTCACCGAGAGGCTTCTGCGAACCAACTTCTCCAACACCGTCTTGTTCTGCGAGGCGGCCAAGAACGCGCTGCTCCGAGAAGCGGGCGGTACCTTGTGCGTCTTCAGCTCAGTCGCCGGGGAACGAGGTCGCAAGCCCGTGATCATCTACGGTGCGGCGAAGGCAGGCCTGACCCACTATCTGGAGGGCTTGGATCACAAGCATCACGCCGACGGGCTTTCTGTGGTCACCGTCAAGCCCGGCTTCGTCAAGACGAGCATGACCGCCGGCCTAAGACCGCCTCCATTCGCTGGCGAGCCGGATGCGGTTGCTCAGCGAGTCCTTCGGGCGATCGATCGGCGAGCGCCAGTCGTTTATGCGCCGGCCCCCTGGCGATGGATCATGGTCGTAATTCGATCGCTGCCGCGCGCAATCATGCGCCGCATCAATTTCTAGCCTCGGCGGATGCAATGAATTCTCTGATGTCAGGCCGCGTGGCTCGGTACGCGGCTGCGAGGTGTAGGGTTGCATTGATCATGCTGACGACGACCAAGCTGCCGATCAGCCCCTGAAGCCCTGCTCGGGGCTCTTCGACGGGCAGCGGTGCAAAGGTCAGCTTGAGATGGGAGACCAGCGAGACGGTGTAGGCCCCGATCCAGATCAGCTTCGCCGCCACCGCCTGCCTAATCCACCATTGCGCAAGCGACCGGCGCCAGCTCAAGAGGAAGCTCCCAATGAGCACCAAGGCCGACACGACCACGTTTGCTGCGGCCATGGGACGCCGATAGGGATTGCTAACCCGAGCTTCCAGAAGCAGAACTTCGGCGTCGCTGAGCTCTGTATCGCGTTCAGACAGCTCGCGAAGATCCTCGGGGAGTGGAGTCATCGATAGATCGTACCCGCCAGTCAGAACCCCCGCGATGCCGAGCATCGTCAGCAAGGTAGAGGTCAACATGATCGCCACGACCATCCTTCTCTCTTGTGATTCGCTTGCCATCGGCGGCTTCAGTCGTTGTACCCTGGCCCGCAGACGCGATCGACCCCAAACCCCAGAAAGTCATGATGGCCGCGGAACCAAGCCGTTCGAGTGTGTTCGCTGATTCTCAAGAGCGGGATGACTTCAGCGCAGATCGAATCCGCTGGCTGATCAGCTTGCGCTGGGTTGCCATGGCGGGCGTACTCGTGGCGTCGGTGTTTGCGGCGGCGGGCTTCTTTCCTGGCGTAGCTTGGCCTGTCTTGTTGCTCGTAGCGGCCTGTGGGAGCATCTACAACGTCGTCTTGCTCCGGCGCGCGCCTGGACCAGGAGCGGGAAAGCGGGCAGCGGTTTCTCAAGCGCTAGTCGACCTGTTGATGCTGACCGTCGTCCTCTGGGCTGCTGGTGGGATTTCCACTCCCTTCATCGGCTTCTATGTCTTCCACCTCGCGCTGATCGGAATTCTCGGAGGGCCGGGCGCGACCCTCGTTGCCACCGCAGCAGCGTTCGCCAGCGCCGGTTTCCTCGCTCTCACCGAATGGGCTACAGCCCTGAAGATCGGAGCCTGGGATCCGGCACCACCCTGGGACACGATCGGCAACGTTGCGGCTTTCACGACGACGGTGGGCGCAGCGGCATACGTGGTGAGGCACGCCGTGCGCGAATTGCGTGATCGAGAGCGAGCCCTTGCCCGTTCCCGGGACCAGGCAGAGCTCGAGTACCAGGTCATCTCCAACACGCTCGACGAGCTCGAGGCTGGTCTCGAGCTCGTTTCTCCCGACGGCCAGGTCGAATGGCGGAACCGCGTCGCTGACGAGGTTGCGCCCGCGCCCAACGACCAGGGAACCTGGGAATGCCCCGTCGCAGTCAGGGCCTGCGAAACTCAGCCGGCGGGTCTTTGTCCCGTTTGGAGAGCGCGCGACGACGGCGCGGAAGGGCGATGCCGTTTCATGGTGGGCGAGAGGGCGTATGAGATGCTGACGTTCCCTTTGGCGTCTCGGGGGAACGACCCGCCAAGGATCATGAATCTCTACGTCGATCGCACTCAGATCCTCGACTCCGAGCGCCGGCTGCTCCATGCCGAGCGCTTGGCGAGCCTTGGCCGTGTCGCACAAGGCGTCGCCCACGAGCTCAACACACCGCTCGCGACGATTCGAACCTTGGCCGCCGACATGCGCGAAGCGATTCGCTTGCTTGGCGGAGACGAGGCGCTTCAGTCGGACCTCGCCGAGTCGGCTGCGCTGATCCGCGACGAGACGGGTCGACTCGGCCGCATCACGCATTCGTTACTGACCGGAGGGACGCTTCCGAGGCTCCGCCTGAGCTCTGCCGCTCCGCTGCTCCCCATCCTTCAGCGCGCCCATGCGCTAGTGTTCGCGGGTGTGCGCGACGACGGTCCGGAGCTCGCCATCGACCAATCACTCGACGACTTGGTCGCGGTTGCCGATCCCGACCGACTGCTGCAAGTCCTCGTGAATCTTCTGCAGAACGCGCTGGATGCCAGCCGGGCGGCCGGCGGCCGCAGCATCTCGGTGTCTGCCGAGCGACGTGGCTCGGTCGTCGAGATCATCGTCGAGGACGAGGGCAGTGGAATCGATCCCGAAATCGAAGGGCGCCTCTTCGAGCCGTTCGCAACGACGAAGCCGCCGGGAGAGGGCACGGGCCTTGGCCTATACGCTTCCTATATGCTCGTTCAAACGATGGGAGGAGAACTCACCATCGAGAACCGGGCCCAGGGAGGGGCCAGTGCGCGCGTGCGCCTGCCGGCCGGTGAGCAGACGCTTGCAAAAGAGCCCGGGGTGCCGCACCGTGCGCCTTGGCAATGAACGGCAGCGTCCTGATCATCGACGACGATACGGCGTTTCGTTTCGCGATGGCGAAGGCGTTGCGGCGTGGCGGCTACGCCGTCTCTGAGGCGAGCAGCGGAGAAGAAGCGGTCGAGGTGCTCCGTGACGGATCGCCGCCCGATGTCGCTCTCCTCGACCTCAAGATGAAAGGCATCGGTGGACTGGAAGTGCTTCGACGCTGCAGCTCCATCTCCACGCGCGTCATCGTCCTGACAGGGCATGGAACGGTGAAGGCAGCCGTCGAAGCCATGCAGCTCGGGGCATACTCGTTCCTGGAGAAACCGGTAGATGCCGACATGCTCAGGCCTCTGCTACGGCAGGCGCTGCTCGAGAGAGGCGGAGCGGAGCCAGGCGGGGGGGACCACGACATTGCGCCACTGATCGGACAGAGCGCGGTCATGGACGAGGTGAAGGAGTTCGTCAGGACGGTCGCACCTACCGACGAGACGGTCCTCGTTTTAGGCGAGACCGGCACCGGCAAGGAGGTCGTGGCCCGGCAGATTCACGCTCAGAGCAACCGGGCGAGCGGGCCTTTCGTTGCCATGAACGCGGCCTGTGTCCCGCGCGAGCTCTTCGAGAGCGAGCTCTTCGGCCACAAGCGCGGCTCTTTCACTGGCGCGCAGGGCGATAGGGTAGGGCTCTTTCGGGAGGCGGAAGGAGGTACTCTGTTCATCGACGAGCTTGCCGAGCTTCCTCTCGAAAGCCAGGCGAAGCTGCTTCGGGCAATCGAAACGAAATCGATTCGTCCTGTCGGAGAATCCGGCGAAACCAAGGTCGACGCCAGAATCGTTGCGGCGACAAATCGAGACCTATGGACCGAAACCCAAGAGGGGAGGTTCCGGGAAGACCTCTACTTTCGGTTGCAGGTGTTCCCCGTGCTGATTCGACCTCTGCGAGAGCGTCTCGACGACCTCGAGCCGCTGGCGGCGCATCTGCTTGCGCGTCTCGGCAAGGGCAACCTCGCGCTCGACGCTGATTCGCTTGCCGCGCTCAGAGAATACGACTGGCCTGGCAATGTGCGAGAGCTTCTCAACGTCCTCCGTCGCGCGTCGCTGTTTTCGATCTCCGATACGCTCGATGGAGACTTGGTTCGCCGAATGATTGCCGCAAGCGTCTTCGGAAACGCGAGGGAGTCGACTCCGACGCCAGGTGCCACGCGGCCAAGCCCGACGAGCCTCGCGGATGTCGAACGCGAGCACATCGAGCGCGTTCTGGGAGAGATGGATGGTAACATCACCAAAGCAGCATCGGCGCTCGGGATCGACCGGAGGACCTTGCAGCGAAAGCTGAGGTCCTACGGAATCGAGGCGCAATAGGCGGCGACTGTGCTCTTCAGCTACGCGTTTCGTCCACTCTTTCTCCTTGCCACCCTCCACGCGATTCTCGTCGTACCGCTCTGGGTTGGGGCCTGGCTCGGATACGTGCCGTTTCCTACGATGCTCGGGAGTCCCATCTGGTGGCATGCACACGAGATGATCTTCGGATTTGCGGGAGCGGCCATAGGGGGCTTCGCCCTGACGGCCGTTGCGACTTGGACCAAGCGCTCGCCCGTCTCCGGACCCCCTTTGGTGGTTCTCAGCGCCCTTTGGTCGATCGCGCGCGTCCTCTTCTTTCTGCCGTCCCAGAGCCTGCTGCCAGTGGCCATCGTCGCGGATCTTGGTTACAGCGCGCTCCTGTTCTTGCTGATGAGCCGCGAGGTGATCGGCGCGCGCAATCAGCGCAACTACAAGGTGCTCTGGATTCTCGCTCTTCTCGCAGCAAGCAACGTGCTCTTCTTCGTGGGAATGAAGCGCAACGCCGGCTGGACCATGACTGCGCTCCTCGCCGGCCTTTGGCTGGTCGTGATGCTCATCAATCTGGTCGGCGGCCGAATCATCCCAGCGTTCACGAGAAACTGGCTGCAACGGGGCCTCTCGGATCAGGAGCGCCAGCCGGTGAGATTGCCGCCGATGTTCGAACGTTTCGATCTCCTGACGAGCTGGCTGATGGCAAGCTTTGCCACCCTTCAGCTCGTAGACGCTCCTCCGAGCTGGACGGCGGCGCTCGGCTTGCCGACCAGTGTGCTCTTGTTCGTTCGACTGTCGCGCTGGCAAGGCATCCATACCGGTCGCGAGCCGTTGGTGTGGGTGCTCCACATCGCCTTCTCGTGGCTCCCGCTCGGCATCCTGCTCCTGAGCCTCGCGGAGCTGCGACTGATCCCACAAACGGCAGGCATTCACGCGCTGACGAGCGGCGCCGTCGCGACGATGATTCTCGCAGTCGCCAGTCGCGCTGCGCTGGGTCACACGAACCGCCCCTTGGAGAGTCACCCGCTACTGACCGCGGCGTACGTCCTGATCACGATTGCGGCGATTTGCAGGGTGGCAGCCACGATTGGGCCGGGAGCACGCGCGTTGTTGACGGTTTCGGCGGCGGCATGGTGTCTCGGGTTCCTTTGTTTCGCCTGGCGCTACATGCCCATTCTGACGCAACCACGGGTGCAGCCGTCCGGGTCGCTGCCGACCGTGTGAAGCCAAGCGCATCAGCGGAGAGCAGCGATGCGGTCCATGCCTAGGTGTGCGACCGGCGTAGCCAGTTCTAGACAGGCGACGCTTCCCTTCGCTGAAGCCATCGCGTTCGGGAGCGGGATTGCGTCCGCGTTCGTGTTCGAGCATTGGTCAGCGCCGCGGCAGCACGACTGTGAAGACCGTTCGCCCCACCTTCGACTCGACGTCGATGCGCCCCCCATGTTCGGTCACGATGCGCTGCGTGATGGCCAAACCGAGCCCGGTGCCGCCTTCCTTGCGCGTGTAGTAAGGCTCGAAGATCGCTTCCGTCTGATCGGCCGAGATTCCCGGGCCGTTGTCCTCCACGCGAATGTAAACCGTGCCAGCCTCTTCCGTCAGGCTCAATCGCACCGTGCCGCCGCCATTCGGGTGCGCCGTCGTCGCCGCGTCCCGAGCGTTCTGGAGCAGGTTGTGCAGCACCTGCGTGATCTGATCGGCATCGACGAACGCGGTAACTGGTGTTTCGGGAAGATCGGTGCTGAGCCTTGCCTCACCGTCTGCGTGCAGCGACGCTGCCTGTGCGACGACCTCACGAAGATCAGTGTTTCGGAGTTGGGGGGCCGGGAGGCGCGCGAATCGACTGAACTCGTCCACGATGATTCGCAGCCGCTCGACCTCTTGAAGAATCGTCTTCGTGGACTCGTCGAACATGGCATCAAAATCATCGTACGAGCGTTCGCGCGCCTTGCGCAGAGTTTCGATGGAAAGACGAATCGGGGAGAGCGGATTCTTCAGCTCGTGTGCGAGGCTTTTGGCGATCTCTTGCCATGCGGCGATGCGCTCGGTCTGCCGCAGCTGCTCCCTTGCGTCGCGCAGGTCATGAGTCATCCGGTTGAAAGCCGTCGCCGTGGCGGGAAACGCTCCAGCCGTGCCATCTCGCAGCGTCGTGTTGAAATCGCCTCGGCCGACTCTCGTCGCCGCCTCCGTCAGCTCGTCGACGGAGGACTGCAGCCAGCGATTGAGATAGCCGCCGAAGAGCAGCGCGAGGCCCAACGCCAACAGGGCGACGCAGGCGATCCACAAGAGGAGCGGTGGGCCTCGCCGGTCGAGTCGTGGGCGCCAGACCAAGACACTTTGAACCACGCCTTCGGCATCCGCGAGCTCCGCCACCAGCTCGTCCCCCCGGCCGGCTTTTCCGGTGATGACGAGCTGCTCAGGATCGAGGCTACGAAGATCCGAGAAACGATGACCGGCGATCAGGGTCAGCCTCGCCCCAGCGCGAGCGATCGAGCACGACCTCACCAGAAATCTCTGATGCTCCGGGGCACCCAGGAGCAGCACGAACTCCCGATCCCCCGCGTTTCGCGCCTGGCGCGTCAGCTCAGCGCCGTCGACGCCGAGCTTACGCTGGCGATGACCGGTCGCAACGATTTCGCCGCTTAGAGAGTCGAGCACCCACAGTGCCTGCAGCCCAGCCGCTTGCATCGAACCCCGAAAGAGACGGTCGTAGTCGAGCGTGGGCGGTACCTCTCGTCCGCGTTCATCGAGCAGCGTGTCGACGGCAAGGTCGTCTCGGCAAAGGCGGCTGACCGCCGCCGCGCGCTGCGTGTCGAGGGCTTGCAACTGGAGGCGGACGATCTCCGCTTCCGTCGACGTCTTGGAAGTACCCCAATGAGAAACGCCGAGCCAGACCAGTGCGGTCAGTGCGACGGGAAAGGTTGCGGCCAACGCGAAGAGAACGACGACACGGGTGCCAAAACGGTTCATGGCGGGGCTACGCCGCCGAGCACTCGCTCTTCACGAGGTGACTTTGCGGACTGGGTCGAATCGCTCTCGCCTTCTTCGTCGAATTGCTCCATTAGGAACAGATTTGGGTCGGCGACATCCGGAGACCTCGCGATTTCGGTAGGGGCTGTTCCCACGAGAAACACCTCTTCGAAGGCGTCTTCCTGCCCCTCATAGGCCAGCAGGCCCGAGGCCGGGTCGATCCGAGCCCTGATCACGCCACTCGGCATGGCGAAGTCGGTCTCCTTCGGCGTTTGATCAGCCGCCGCCATGACATCGATCCAGATTGGCAACGCCGTTCTCGTGCCGGTCTCACGCTTGCCGAGCGAGCGTTGATCGTCGAACCCGACCCAGACCCCGGCGACGACCGATGGCGAGTAGCCAACGAACCAGGCATCTCGCGCCTCGTTGCTCGTACCGGTCTTGCCAACCACAGCGCGCTCGAGTCGCTGCGCAGGAGCGCCCGTGCCCTCGGTGACCACGCTGCGCAACATGCTCGTCATCACGTACGCTTCGCTGGGCGTCATGACGTCACGAGCCGGCTCATCTGGTTCGACGGGTATCCGCACCCCCCCTGGACCCACAATCCTGCTCACGATTCGCGTTGGTGCCCAGCGCCCGCCTGCCGCGAAAGTCGCATAGGCATTCGCGAGCTCGATTGGCTTGACCCCGCTCGCCCCCAGCGCCAAAGCCATATCTTCTTCGAGTTTGGTGCTGATGCCGTCTTGCCTTGCAAACTCCGCCACTTCCTGAACGCCGATGTCCTCCACGACTCGGATTGCAACCATGTTGATCGAGCGGGCGAGCGCTTGACGCAAACGAACAGCGCCCTGGTAGTTCCACTGCTCGTAGTTGCGCGGCTTCCACTCGTCGTACACCGCCGGCGCGTCCACCACCAGCGACGCCGCCGTGAATCGCCGCGACTGAATCGCCCGCGCATACACGATCGGCTTGAAGGCACTGCCCGGTTGCCGGATCGCTTGTGTCGCCCGATTGAAACCGGTTTTCGCCGCAAAGCCTCCGACCAAGGCGAGCACCGCCCGCGAGCGGGGCTCGATCACGACCACGGCGCCCTCGGGTCCGCGTTCGAGGCGCGCCATCGCCGGGTCCTCTTCCTCACCCGTTTGCGTGATTGAGACTGGCAGGAGGTCACCCATTTTCGCGAAAGCCGAAGCCGGGCGTCTCTCGGGGTTGTATCGCGTTGCGTCGCGCATCCGAAGCACCGCGGAATGACCTCCAACATCGAGGCGAATCTTCTCGTTCTCGTCGTCAGCGCCCATTACCCGCGCGATATAGGTGCGGCCCATTCGAAGCGGACCGCTTGGCGAGCTTGCTTTCCATCCGCTCCTTCGCTTCTTGCGCCGAAATGGACCCCGGTACCCCTGTCGCTCGTCGACGGCGCGAAGCCCCCGTTGAAGCGCATCACGTGCCTTGACCTGGAGCGCCAGGTCGATCGAGGTGTAGACCTCGTAGCCACCCTTTCCAAGGGCCTCGTCTCCCACCGCGGCGCGAAGCGCGCGTTTCGCGATCTCCAACACTTCCGGCGCGCTGCCCGAACCCTCGCGCAACGGGCCGAGCTCGGCTTTCTCTTTGCGAGCCGAGGCGATGGCCGCCTCGCTCAAATCGGGCCAGTACACGTCGCGCTTCGCCTGAAGTTGCGAGAGTACATACGCTTGGCGTCGTTTCGCAGCGTCGAGGTTTAGTCGGGGCGAAAGGCGCGCGGGCGCTTGCGGAATGCCTGCAAGCATTGCCGACTCGGCCAAGGTCAGATCCCGCGCGTCCTTCGCGAAGTAGTACTGCGCTGCTTCCTGAATTCCGTAGCGAGCATGCCCGAAGTTCACATGGTTGAGGTAGAGGTGAAGGATCTCGTCCTTCGAGAGCTCGTTTTCCAGTCGTCGGGCGAGTATGAGCTCGCGTACCTTTCGCTGCACGGTACGTTCTGGCGTCAGTAGCATCAGCTTGACCACCTGCTGCGTAATCGTGCTGCCTCCCTGCGCGGCACGACCCGCAATCACGTCCCGCCAGATTGCCCGTAGCATTCCTTGGTAGTCGAGCCCCTCGTGCTCGTAGAAATCCGCATCCTCGGCTGCGAGGACCGAGAGCACCACGTTCCGTGGTACCTGAGACATTGGAATCACGGTCCTGCGCTCCGCGAAAATCTCGCCGATGACCTTCTTGTTTCGGTCGTATACGCGGGTAGTCTGTGGCGGCGTGTAGTCACGCAAGGCGCTGACCGATGGTAGGTCGCGGCTGAAGTAGGCGTATGCCCCCAAGATCAGCAGCGCGCCGAGAACCAGGGCACCGCCGATCAGCTTGGGCCAGAGCGCACGTCCGCTGGTTCCCGGCTTCTTGCGCTTAGCTGGCTTGCGCTTAGTTTGCTTGCGCTTCTTTGTCTGTGTTCGCTTCCCAGCCATTTCGTCCGCCGGCGCCTATAGCATCCCCTGCCCAGCGCCTTCCCCCCTAATTCACGACAGTCGTACCCGCTCAATCATTCCCGCAGAATTTTTCGATGACCTGGTCCGCGTTCTTCACCGAATTCATTAGGAATCTGGCCTGGAGCTCGCGTTGCCGCATGGACGAAAGACCTGGTCGACCGTCCCGGGCCAGTGTCTGCATGGTGATCGCCGCGGCGACCGAGATGTTCAGACTCTCGACGAAGCCACGCATGGGAATCGAAAAGCTGCCATCCGCGAGGGCTCGCATCTGTTGCGACACTCCCCCATGCTCGTTCCCGAACACGACGGCCAGGCGCTTCATCTTGCGCAAGTCTTCGAGCCCTGTGTCGCCTCCCATAGCGGCGACATAGATTGTGTAGCCGTCGCGCTTCAGGCGCCGCGCGCAGGCTTCGGCGCTTCGGTATCGCAGGATGTCCAACCAGCGATGCGCGCCCTTGGAGACTCCGCGGGACGCGCGAAATCCATGCGCCCCGACGATCACGTGCACCGTCTGAAGACCGAATGCATCTGCGCTGCGCAACACTGCACTGGAGTTGTGTGGATCAGAAATCCGGTCGAGGACCAGGACGAGGTCATCGGTGCGACCGCTCACGACATCGGCGATCCGTTGCAGACGCTCCGTTGTAACAAGGGGGGCGAGGGCGGCGATGACCATCTCGGCGGGTCGTGCGAGTGCTGGAGGTCCCTCGATCTCGATCACGTCTGGGTCGTCCGCACGCACCTACTCGGCGTTCTTCTTCGGGTCGACCGTCACACCGACCACCAGGGTCCCACCTTGATAGGTCTGCCCGGCGACGAAGAATGGATCCCCGGCCGAGGCGACGACTTGAAGGAGCGGCAGATAGTCAGACTTGTCCGGACGGTTGATCGCTGCCTTCACCTTGTATCGCCCGTCGGGCATCACTCGCAGGAGGGTCAACTTCACCCTGCGGCCGTTTGGAAGGGAAACCAATGCGTCCTTGCCGGGGGTGAGGGTCAGCTTCGGACGGGACAAAATCTTCATCGAACGGAAGGAGTTGAACGGAGGTCGACGGAGCGCGGTCAGCTTCTTCAGCTCGGCATCGATGTTGCCCGCCTCCTCTTTGGCCAGGACGACCAGGACCTCTGCTGGCACGTTCGAAACCGTGGAGACGCGATCGGATCTCACCAAGGAGCTGCCCTGTCCAAAGGCGGTCGAAGCGCCCAACAAGACCGATATCACCAGCAAGTGTCGAATGAGACTCATGGAAGCCCTACCCCTTCATCGTCGATCCAAACCACTGCCAAAGATTGCCCAGCGCCGCCCTCGACCTCGAAGATCGTCCCCGTGCTGGAGCCGAAATCGGCCTCCAGCACCTGCGAGCCGCGCGCCACTGCCGAATCTCCACCCTGCGGTGCACTCTCGGGCCAGGCGATGACCGCCAAGAAGATAGCCGCCGCGGCGGCGAGTCCGGTAGCGACTCCCCCCCAGACGCGGCGCTCACGGCGGCCTGGAACCCGCTGCATGGCAGGCCGCTGCACCGGCCGATCGATCGGAATGACAGGCGCAATGATCTGGGCCTCGATCCGCGCGAAAAGCGCATCGGAGTCGAGCTCCCCGGCCCAGTCCGCCGAAACGCTCTTCATGGCATCGCGCAGCCGCTCCCACTCGCGCACCTGCGCTCTGCCCTCGGGCGAGCCTTCCAGGCTATGGCGCACCGCGGCCTCGTCCTCCGGGGCAAGCTCTCCATCGAAGAACATCTGAAGCTTCTCGTCCTCTGTTTTCGCGCTCTCCATGACTAGTCCTCGGAAACCGCATCCCCCGAAAGATAGGGGGCAAGGGCGGTCTGCATCTTCTTTCTGGCGTGAAACAAGCGACTCATGACGGTGCCTTTCGGCACCTCGAGCGCTTCAGCCATTTCTTCATAGCTCATACCCTCGATCTCTCGAAGCACTATCACCGCCCGATGATGCTCGGGCAGCTCTTGAAGGGCCACCTGAATCGCGCTTCCGAGCTCGCGGCGAAGGGCCGCCTTGCCCGGGTTGGCATTGGTCACACTCGGCACGAGCGCTCCGTCCCCCGCGACCTCGCTTTCCTCATGCAGCGCGCGCTCGTCGAAGTCCAGGTCTTTGCGCCTTCCCGTGCGTCGAACGTGGTCAATCGAGACATTCATAACGATGCGATAGAGCCAAGTGTAGAAGCTCGAGCTTCCCTCGAACTTATGTATGTTCTTGTGGACCTTGACGAACGCCTCTTGGACGGCATCCAAGGCGTCGTCTTCGTTCTTGACGACACCCATGGCGACGGCGAATGCTCGGCGATGATACTTATCGAACAGCGCTCGAAAAGCCGCCGTATCTCCTTCTTGTACGCGTTGTACCAAGTCATGATCGCCCTTTGCGGAGGAACCGGTTGAGGCCTCCTCGGTTTTGGACGCATTGGACAGCGGTTGATTCACCCAAGATCCTCGACGTTTTCAAGGGGTTAGTCGCCGTCGCGACCTACCTTGGATCTCTACGCGCAAAACGGCGGGAAGGCCAGCTTTCGGTCTCGATCCATCCTCTGAACTGCAGTTTTTCGCTGGTTTTCCTAGGACGGACAGCTAGGTTCAGCGGGTGCTGGACCTGAGCTCTCTGAATTCACGTCAGCGCGAGGCAGTCGTTCACGAAGGGGGGCCGCTCGTGGTCTTTGCGGGCGCCGGCAGCGGGAAGACCCGCGTCATCACCTTTCGCGTCGCCCAGCTCATCGCCGCGCACGACGTCGCACCCTGGAGGATTCTCGCGGTTACCTTCACCAACAAGGCTGCGGGTGAAATGCGGGAGCGCCTTCTCGGCTTGCTGGGAGACCAGGGCGCGGCGGTGCACGTTGGCACCTTTCACGCGACCTGCGCACGGTTGCTCCGGCGCTACGGGGAGAGCTCCGGTGTGAGCAAGGATTTCACGATTTACGATGACCAGGACCAGCAGGCGCTAGTCAAGCGTGTGCTGCGAGATCTCGGTCTAGACGAGAAACGATATCAACCCAAGGCCATGGCCGGCCGGATCAATCGTGCCAAGCAGGAGGTACAAGGACCCGAGGACATCGAGACGCCCGACGCCTGGTCGGAAGTGGTCCATCGCGTATACGCAACCTACGAAGAGCGGCTTCGCCAAGCCAATGCGCTCGACTTTGGCGACTTGATCTACCGCACAGTGCGGGCCCTCGAAACGGATGAGCTCTTTCGGGATGCCGTCGTGGGGCGCTTCGCGCACGTTCTGGTCGACGAGTTTCAGGACACCAATCATGCGCAGTTCAGGCTGGTTCGCGTGCTCTCGGAAGGGCACCGCAACCTCTGTGTGGTGGGCGACGACGATCAGAGCATCTACCGCTGGCGCGGCGCAGATCGCCGAAACATTCTCGATTTTCGTTCGTCTTTCCCCGACGCTACGCTCGTCAAGCTCGAGCAAAACTATCGCTCGACGCAACGCATTCTACGCGCCTCAAACGCGGTGATCGCGCGAAACACCGACCGCGAGCCCAAGGTGCTCTGGACCGACAATCCGGAGGGCGATGCGATTCTCGTCGTCCGCACCATGGATGAGCGCGACGAGGCGCGTCTAGTCCTCCGGGGCATTCGTGAGCTTTCGTCCCAAGGGCAGCGTTTCTCCGATGTTGCGGTCTTCTATCGAACGCACGCGCAGTCACGCGTCATCGAGGAGGCCCTCCGAAGTGCCAACATCGGTTATCGCATCGTCGGCGGGATGCGCTTCTACGATCGCGCGGAAGTGAAGGACCTGCTCGCCTATTTGCGGCTGATGACCAACCCCGCAGACGACATGAGCCTGCTGCGAATCATCAACACCCCGACGCGGGGGATTGGAAAGACTACGATCAATTCGCTTCTCGATCTCTCGGCTCAGTACGGGCAGAGTCTCACGGATCTGCTCGACGACGATGCGGCCCTCGCTCAGTTCGGCCGCGGCCCCCGCAAACGACTCGAAGCTTTCCGTGCTCTCATGACCAGTCTGCGCGAGCTTCCGGGCTCCGGTGCGCCCCTGGGTGAAGTCGGAGCGGAGCTCGTCAATCAAAGCGGCTACGCCGATATGCTTCAGCACGACGATACGCCCGAGGCGGACGCACGACTCCAGAACGTTCAAGAGCTGGTAGCATCCATGGACGAGTTTCAAAGCGAGCGTTCGGAATCCACCCTTGCGGAATTCCTCGAGAACGTGACCCTGCAGACCTCTGCGGATGAGCAGGTTGGCGGCGATCGGGTGACCTTGATGACGGTGCACGCTGCCAAGGGCTTGGAGTTCCCGGTCGTGATGGTGACCGGCCTCGAAGAGCAAGTGTTTCCGTTCAAGGGGATCGACCCCTGGGAAGACCCCGAAGAGCTCGAAGAGGAGCGACGTCTAGCCTACGTAGCGTTTACGCGTGCCAAGCAACGGCTGGTCTTGAGCTTTGCTGCCGTCCGAAGGATCTTTGGCCAGCAGCGCGTCGGGATTCCATCACGGTTTCTCACCGAGCTGCCCAAAGAGGACGTCGAATGGATCGGCGCCAGGGCGAGCTCGGGGACCAGCGCCTCAGCGTCCGAGGAGCGCCACGACGAGCCGCGCGAGAGCTACGTCGACTACAACGAGGGCTCCGATCTCTCGGATCTCGAAGAGTTACGGCGCGGCATGCAGGTCCGGCACCCGAAGTTCGGAGTCGGGGAGGTGAGAGAAGTGATGCAGGGCTCCCCGCCGCGCGTCTCAGTGCGCTTCCCTGGCTGGGGTACAAGGAAGATCATCGCCTCGTACCTGGAGCCGGCCTAGCGCGGCCGTCTAGGAGTCCGACTTGCTGCTCGAGGCGGCCTTGGGTGACTCCGCGGCCTTGGGTGACTCCGCGGCCTTGGATGACTCCGCGGCCGACGCCGCGGGCGAGTCGCTACTCTTGGACGTGCTCGCTGTACGGTTCGAAGGGCCCGAGTAGAGGTCGGACTCCCAACCGCCGCCCTTGAGGATGAAACCACCTCCGCCGATCATCCGCCGGGCTTTGAGCTTGCCGCATTTCGGGCACTTCTTGAGCGGCTTCTCGGTGATGCGTTGCTGGCGTTCGAACTGGTGCCCGCAGTGGTCGCAACTGTAATCGTAGGTAGGCATGGCTAGGATTCGGCCGGCAACTTAAGCGGCAGCGGCTTCCTGTCAAGCTCAGCGCTCCCGGCGCTTGAGCTCGTCGAGGGCTTCTTCGAGCTCGGCAAGCTCCTCTTCTTCATATTGCTCCCCAGGGGCGGCGACCCGGGCGCTCACGCTGGGCTCCTCGGCGGGGATGAGCCCCATCTTGCGCTTGAGGGCCTCGAGCTCGAGGTCGGCGCCCGCGGTAGCTTCCAGCTCCGAGAATCGATGCTTGAGGATGTCGCCGGTGTACTGCTCGGCGACCTCGGCGCCAGCCTCGGCCTCGGCTTCCATTTGGTCGATCTGCTCGGCCATTCGGTCGAAGGTTTCGAACGCGCTCGCATCGGACAGACCGCTCATCGTTTCCTGGATGCTCTTCATCGCTTCGGCGCGGCGTTTTCGAGCGATCAGCACGTTTTTCTTGCGCTGCGCCTCGCCGATTTTGTGGTTCAACGCCTTGAGTGCGGTCTTCAACTGATCGGTGAGCGCCTTTTGCCGCTCCCATTGCTCTTTGTATTGGGCGGCGATCACGTCGTGCTCCTTGCGCCGGAGCAGGGCCTCCTTTGCCAGCTCGTCGTCACCCGACCGGACCGCGAGCATGGCTTTGCTTTCCCAGTCCTGTGACTTGGTTGCTTCGTTCCCGAACTGCTTTTGGAGCCTCTTTTCGTCGGCGATGGCGACCGCGACCTGCTTCTTCGCCTCGACCAGTTGCTGATTCATCTCGACGATGACTTGGTTCAGCATCTTCTCCGGATCTTCCGACTTGTTGATCAGGTCGTTGATGTTGCTCTTGATCAGTTGTGCCAGACGGCTGAGGAACCCCATTGCTCGTCTCCTTCTCCTAGGTGGCGATCCGGAACTCGCTCAGTTTCTCGTAGTGATTGGCGAGGGCCAGTGAGAAGTCGTCGAGCACGCTCTGCAGCTCGTTGTAGTCGAGGTTCTCCAGTTGTAGGGTACAGGTGAGGACCACTGCACCGTCCGAGATTCCATAGGCTCCATGCACCAGGTCCGAGGCGTTGAGAGTCAGCAGCTCTTCGTACAGTGCCGCCTTGTCCCGGACCTCACGGAGCTCCAAGACCTTCACTCGGAATAGAAGGAGCGAGTCTGCAGCCTGGATGGCGATCTTCTCGCCCTGGCTCCTATCGTGGATGAGCCACATGCCGTCCCCGCCGATCTCTTCGTAGGGAACCTCGGCGCGGGCTAGATACGACTCGATGTCCTCGCGTGAGCGCATACGCCTCTCCTTGCTCGTTCGCGAGCCTAACGGCCTCGAACCGATACGGTCAAGGCTCACTCGAATTCATCACCGTCGGCGTTTGCGAATTTCAGAGTCCATAAGATGGCGTCTTTTCGGCCGCCTTTCGCGTCGAGAATCCCTTGTGCCAGCAAACCCGTCTTACGGTAGCCCGCCGCGACGAATGCGGTCGAAATCTCCACATTGTCGTTTGGCGCGAAGGCAAACATGGACACGATCCCGCGTTCCTGGAGGTTCTCTGCGAGCGCTCTAAGTCCGGCGGTCACCGCAAGCATCTCGTTCTCGCTCGTCGGCAGCCAGAGGACCTCGACGAGGGCGTGTCCGAAGCAGTCCTGGAACTCGGCTGAAACGTAGTTGGTCTTGCTGCGCCGCACGCTGACGTCGAAGTAGATACGCTGCGCGTCGCGCCCGAATATGTCGAACGATCCAAAGCCTTCGTTCTTCTTCCATGCTGCGTCGCGGGCGGAGAGAGCATCCTTTTCGCTCGCCTCTCGAACCGAGGCGCCCTTGATCTTTTCGGGGATGTCCTTGGCGGCCTTTTTGGCTGCGTTGATCGTCCGCTCCATGAGCTTGGCGGAAGCATCGCTGACCTCGATCGAGGCTGTCTTGTCGCCGATCACGCATCCACAGAGATGACCATCGCTGCGTTTGTAAAAGCCGGGAATCGTTCCTTCGCGGACGAAGCCGACGCGCGTCCAGGACGAGACCTCGTCTTTTTCGACGAGGGTGATCACCTTGTCGACGTTCTCCTGAGTGGCAACCGATTGAATGTAGAGCCGCTTCGCTGGGAGTGCTCCAGCCCGAAAGTCGATGACGCGAATGAATCGCGTCCGACGATTGAGCAGAAGGCAAAGGTAAGCGCTGTCGCTCCTGAAATAGAGCTCTTCGACCGTGGGCTTCTTCGGGGGTCGTTTAGAGGCTGCAGCTTTCGCTCGAACCATGCGTCAACACCTTGAAAATACTTTAGTTTTTAGAACGGGACGGAATGTAGTGTGTCCACCCCTGCGTGTCAAAAGGACGGGGCAGGCCCGACGTGCGAACCTGCCCCGTCCTGACTGTGGCGCGCTCGTTCAGTTCTTGAGCGCTTCGTCGATCGCGGCCTTGAACGCGGGGTACGGCTGTGCGCCCTGGAGCAGCTTACCGTTGATGAAGAACGACGGCGTACCGATTCGCGCACCCGCTTTGGTCACCGCCGCCATGTCTGCCTCGACCGCGGCCTTGTGCTTCTCAGAATCGAGTGCGGCCTTGAACGCCTTCATGTCGATTCCGCCGACCTGCTCCGCGAACTTCTCAAGGTTTTCGCGGGAGAGCGTCTTCTGATTGGCGAAGAGAAGGTCGTGATAGGCCCAAAAAGCCTTGTTGCCCTTCTGAGCAAAGACCTCGCGTCCCGCCTGAGCCGCCGGTTGCGCGTCCTTGTGGAAGGGAAGCGGGTAGTCGCGCCAGACGATTTCGACCTTGTCCCCGTACTCCTTGACCACTTGGGCGATCGTCGGGTTCACCCGGCTGCAGAAGGGGCACTGAAAGTCGCTGAACTCCTGAATCACAACCTTCGCCTTGGCCGCGCCCTTGGTTGGGGCATTCTTCGGCACCGGGATGTCGTAGACCTTGTTGGCGTCCGGAGCTGCAGCAGCCGGCTCGGTCTTCGGGCCCGTCTCGCCCGTGGCGATCGTCGTCTCATAGACCTTGGCGCGGGGCGTGCCCTTCGCAACGAGCGCCTTGGCCTTGGCGAGCTCCTCGTCGATCACCGTCGTGAAGGCGGCCAGTGGCTGCGCGCCCCGAAGGTTGCGCCCGTTGATGAAGAACGCAGGGGTTCCACGGGCTCCCAAGCGGTTGGCCAGCGCCTGCTGCTCCGCGATGGTCTTGCCGTACTTGTCTTCGGCTAGCGCCTTCTTGAACTTGGACATGTTCAGTCCCTGCTCCTTCGCCCACTGCTCGAGGTTGTCGGTCGTGAGAGCCTTCTGGTTTGCGAACATCTTGTCATGCATCGCCCAAAAGCCCTTGTCTCCCTTCTGCGCGTAGGCTTCCAGCGCTGCATTGGCCGCGCCCTTGGCGTTCTTGTGGAACGGGAGAGGGTTGTTCATCCAGACGATGCGGACGTCGTTGCCGTACTTGTCTTCAATCTCTTTGATTGTGGGCTCCACTCGACCGCAGAACGGGCACTCGAAGTCGCTGATTTCAACGATCGTGACCAGCGCGTCGTCCGGACCCTTCTGCGGCTCGTCGCCCTTGAGCGGAACCTTATAGACCGCCTTCGGGTCCGGCTGACCGGCCTTCGGCGCCTCCGGCGTGGGGGCCGCTGCTTTGGTCAGACCGTCCTTGGTCAAGGTCGCGTAGATTTGCTCCTTCTTCACACCCTTCTTGAGGAGGCTCTCGGCGGTTGCGATCTCTTCGTCGATGACCGTCTTGAACGCGGCAAAGGGCTGTGCCCCTCGCAGCTGTCGTCCGTTGACGAAGAAGTACGGCGTACCACGTGCTCCGAGTTGGGCCGCCAAGGCCTGGTCGCCGTCGATCGCCTTTTTGTGGGTGCCTTCGTCGAGCGCACTCTTGACCTTCGCTGGGTCTAGCCCGGCTTTCTCCGCATAGCCTTCGAGCTCCGTCCGGCCGAGCGCCCGCTGGTTCGCGAAGAGCACATCGTGCACCTCCCAGAACTTTTCATCGCCCCCTTGCGCGTAGGCTTCCATGGCCACTGCAGCCGCTGGAGCGGCGTTGTTGTGGAAGTCCAAGGGGTTGTTGCGCCAGACCAGACGGACTTTGTCGCCGTATGTGTCGAGGATCTCCTTTGTGGTCGGCAAGACCCGAGCGCAGAAGGGGCACTGGAACTCGCTGAACTCGACGATGGTCACGAGTGCGTCCTTGGGACCCTTGGAGGGTTGTTCGCTGGTTACTGGAACCTTGTAGCGTTCGACATCTTGAGCGACCTTGACGTCGGCCGCCTTCGCTTCCTCCCCACTGCCCGAGTCGGCGACTCCTCCGTCGGAAGGGGACCGTGAGCCAACGACATGACCGACCGCAAACCCGGCGATCGCCATCACGATGGCCAGCAAAACCGATGAACCTTTACTCATATCTCTATCCTCGCGCCACGATTTCGCGGCGAGCTAAAAACAAACTCAACGTTCGAATGAACAAACCAGATGCCGAGACGACCGCCCGCTGAGGGCGGCCGATGCTAGCGCGGCGGTCGTTCGACTCTTCGTGAGTACTCAGTCCGCGGCTCGCCGTCGGCCCGTACTTCCAGTCGGATGCCGGTGCGCGGAGGCGCGTCCCATCGAATCGGTTGAGCCCAGCTCATCACGACAGGCACCAGCGTCTGGACGGAACTGCCGTGGGTACTCGCCGGCATGCAACGCGGGTCATCCGTGCGTTCGCACCACAGGGGCGGGCCGGCGGGCTCTTCGCGGAGCTGCACGCTGTCGCCGCAGCCCTCCACGGATATCCCTTCGCAGCTGCAGTCCGAAGCATCCACGGATGCCGCATCCAACGAAAGCATCGCGGCCAGAGCCAGTGCGTGGAGGGGAAGTCTCATCGAGGCGAAGTCAGAGTCTACCGCTCCCCTCCGTGCCCGCAACCATTGCCGGTTCGGATCCGACACGGATACCGCAGGCAGGGGGTGAAACCGCGGGTGCGGGATGTCGGATGGTGGGAGAGAGGAGCGTACTGTTTCGTGTTCGGTTTCACCCCCCGCTGCTTGTGGGGTGAACGTCGGCTCCGAGACCTCTATTCCGAGGCGGAGTGAGGTTTTCCTACGCCATCCGGAAAACCCGGGATCTTTTGGGCCAAGAGACGCGCAAGTCCCTCGAACCCAGGCGTCTGTGCCATGGCGCGTCCCACGTAGACGAGGCTTTGCGGGTACCATTGCAGGAAGTCGGGGTTCTTGCGGACCCGATCGATGAAGATGAATCGCCCCGCGTCCTTGAGCTTGCGATGCAAGGCCACGAGCCAGAACTCTCGACGAAGCTTAGCCGGCTCGAGATGACGCAGCGCGGCATAGCGGTCGATCATCGATTCTTGCAGGCCAAGCTCCAGCGAGACGTAGGAGTCGCAGAGAAGGGCGACGAGGTCGTAGACACGCGGGCCACGCAGCGCGTCTTGGAAATCGATGAGGGTGAGAGCGCCATGCTGCCCGACCATCAGGTTCTTCGATTGATAGTCCCGATGAACGAAGCCGTAGGGCATCGCCTCGATCGCCGACGCGATTCTCGAAAATGCATCATGAAGGGTTGCATTTTCTGCGGAATCGAGCGGGCCAAACGGGGCCTCGAGTCCCCAGTCCCGGAAATGATCGAGCTCCCAGTGGAGCAGGTCGCGATCGAAGCTGCGTCGCGAGACGATCGAGCTCGCGGGGAGGTCTGCACAGCGTTCATGCAGGTTGGCCAGGAGGTCGACGGCGTTTTCGTAGAGGCCTTGCCAGTCGGACGGCGGTGTCTGGCGCAGCTTCTGCTCGAAGGTCAGATTTCCGAGATCTTCGAGTAGAATGATCCCGTTGGCGAGGTCTTCTACGTAGATCGATGGGACCGGTACCTCCCTGGCGTGGAGCAGCTCCGCGACCTCGAGAAAGGGAAGGCGATCACGGCCTGCGGATTGGCCTCCTTCATCGCTGCGGAAAGCGTCTTCGGGCAGTTGCATGACGATGAGGCTCTTGGGACTGCCAGCGGGGGCCTTGGCGACCTGCACGCGGAAATAGCTCCGCGTCGACGCATCTGCGCGCAGCTTGATCAGCTCGATCGAGGGCAGAGGCCGTCCGTAGAGCTTTTCGAGCGCCTCGTTGAGGTTGGGCAGCGTCATCGGCGGGCGGAGCGTACGTCAGTTGGGCGAGTTTGCGAAGAGAGTTATCTTCCCGCCGAGTCATGACCAACCCTCCCGCCATCGGTCTTGGAACGATCCTGGCCGGCCGTTACGAGCTGGTTGCAGAGCTAGCACGCGGCGCCATGGGTGACGTGTTCGAAGCGGTAGATCGGGTCGGTGGGTCGAAGGCGGCGGTCAAAGTGCTTCGCGCCGAGTTCCTTTCGGACGAGTCGATGCGGAGACGGTTTCGACGTGAAGGGGCCATCCTCAAGGCCTTGGATCATCCGGCGATCGTCGGACTGCTCGAGCTCGGCATCGACGAGGCGGGCCTGGTCTTCCTGGTGACCGAGTATGTCGAGGGTGAGACACTTGCCGAGCGGCTGTCGAGCGGGCCGGTGTCCATTGAGCAATCGGATGCTCTGGTCGACGCGCTGAGCGATGGCCTGGGCGCGGTCCACCAGCACGGCGTCCTTCACGGGGATCTGAAACCAGCGAATGTGATCTGGCCGGCGCAGGGGAGTCCACGCGTCGTGGACTTTGGCGCCTCGAAGATCCTCGGCCTCGACCGGCTGACGGCGACCGGCGAACTCAGCGGCACCCCCGGGTACATGGCACCCGAGGTGCTGACCGGCAAGAGCGATGTCGACCAACGCATCGACGTCTATGGGGTGGGGGTCCTGCTCTATGAGGCCTTGAGCGCGCGGCGAGCGTTTGGCGAGCGCCACCTCGGCCGCCTCATGATGAAGATCGACGCAGGCGATTGCCTTCCAATCGACGCCGTCGCCCCAGTGCCTGCTGCGATCGCGCGAGTGATCGAACGGGCCATGCATTGCCACAGGGAAGAGCGATACGCGCAGATGGCTGACCTCAAGCTGGCCTGGCACCGGGCCCGGGCCGGATGACTGTGGAGGCGATTCGCGCCCTGTGCGCCGAAGCGGGGATTGAACAACCCGAGGGCTGGGTGGCCTACTTCGAGGTCACGCGGTCATGGGACGCGCGGACCGATCTCACTTCGGCGCGGACCGACACCGAGCTTGCCGAAATCCTGTTTCTCGACGCGGCTCAGTTGATCCGCGCTGGATGGACGGACGCCTCGGTCTCACTGGTAGACATCGGCGCAGGTGTCGGGGCGCCAACCATCCCGATCCTGCTTGTCGAGGAGATGCTGCGAGCAACGCTCGTCGAGCCGAGACGAATACGAGCTACGTTCTTGCGGACCGCTGCCGGGTCGCTCGGCCTCGCTCGACGCACGACGATCTTGCAGCAGAAGGTTGACCCCGGAAGGCCGGCCGTCGATGGCGCGCCGTTTGACATCGCCCTTTCGCGCGCGACGTTTTCACCCTCCGACTGGTTGCCGATCGGCGCGCAACTGGCTGACGAGGTCTGGGTACTGACCGCCGGGACCGAGCTCAACGCGCCCGACGACCTGCATCTCGAACGCCGGCTCGACTACGAGGTGCCCTCGAGCGGCGCACCCCGATCGATCCTGTCCTATCGCCGGTCTGTCTCATCGAGCGCCACCGCAAGCCTCTAGACGCGAACCCCACCCGCCGGTTTGGCGGTGAGGCGATGGATCACGACCGGCGCTTACGTGCCGGGATAATTTGGATCCGGCGGCGCATTCCTTCGCCCTGCGACATCGTGCTCACGCCGTCGAATTTCGCGAGCGACATGTGGACGACGCGGCGGTCGCGGGCGTTCATCGGCTGAAGGGTAACCACTTTGCCTTCGTTGATGGCACGATCGGCCTGGCGTTTGGCCATCGAAATGAGACCGTCGTCGTGGCGCTCTCGGTAGTCGCCGGAATCCACGATGACGTGGCGGCGCCCTTCGGGAAAGCGGTTGACCATCTTGTTGATCAAAAATTGGAGCGCATCGAGGGTTGCGCCCTTCTTGCCGATCACGCGGCCGGAGTCCTCTCCGGTCACGTCGAGCTCGATTCGCTCGCCATCGGCGCGAATGTCGACCCGAACGTCGAGGTCCATCAAGTTCATCAGTTCCTCGAGAATCTCCGCAGCCTCTTCGGCCTTGCCGTCACCGGCATATCGGCTGGGATCGTCCTGCGTTGGTTGATCGAGAATCAGCGCTCCGTCACGCGGTTTACTCTTAAGCTCGTCCACGGCGAGTCCTCTTCTTTCTGCTGGGCTTGGCCTGCTTGGGTGCGGCGGCTGCCGTATCGTCAGCCGCGTGATCTGGTTCATCGTCGCCGTCCTCCCCGCTGGTCGCCAGGGCTGACGTTTCTTGGTCCATCTTCCAGTACATGTATCGCTGCTGCGTGATCCCGATGGCGGAGCTGGTCACCATGTACAAGCAAAGGCCGGTAGGGAGAAGCAGCATGAAAAACGTCATCATCAGCGGCATGGCATAGAGCATGACCTTGGCCTGCGTCGCGTCCATTTGGACCGGCGTGAGCTTTTGCTGAATGAACATCAGAGCGCCGAGGATGATTGGTAATACGTAGTAGGGGTCCGGCGAGGAGAGGTCGGTCCACCATAGGACGAACGGCGCGTGGTAGAGCTCGATGCTCGTCGAGAGCGTCTGATAGAGCGCAAAGAAGATCGGCATCTGCAGAAGCACTGGGAGGCAGCCGCCAAGCGGGTTTACCTTGTGCTTGCGCCAGAGCTCCATCATCGCGGCGCCCTTCTTTTCGCGATCGTCCTTGTACAGCTCGTTGATCTTATCGATCTCGGGCTTGAGCGCGCGCTGCTTCGCCATGTTCCGGAACTGTGGGACGACGAACGGCAGCAGCAACACTCGGACGAGAAGAGTGAGGAGGATGATCGCGA
Source organism: uncultured delta proteobacterium (assembly GCA_963699755.1). GTDB lineage: Bacteria > Myxococcota_A > Polyangia > Polyangiales > Houyiibacteriaceae > SG8-38. The sequence goes on along the minus strand of CAVOVB010000002.1, from coordinate 620,201 downwards.
CGCCCCAGTTGCCGATGAATCCGTAGATCGTGCGCAGAAGCCAGCTCATCCCTCGGGCGATGAAGCTGAACCATCCGAGGTCGATGACCTTCGAAGCGCTGTGCCCGAACTCCTCGAGCGCGTCGTAGTCCTTGGGACCGGCATAGACCGCGGTCCGGAAGGTTGCAGTTTCTCCGGGACCGATCTCCTGTGGTGCGTAGGTGAGCCTTGCCTCGAAGAGGCTCCCGTCCGGTTCCTTCACGGTCCCACCGCGATCGGTCGTCAACATGTCACAGCGCTCGGCGCTGCCGCCCTCCGGCGCCGCAATGATGGCGAAGTAGACGCTGCAGAGCGCGACGTACTCGATGCCGGGGCCGTAGCTATGCGGTTGCATCGGACGCAGCTCGTCTTCGCTCAAGAGGCCTTCTCGGTCCTCCCGAATCGTGTCGTCGCCTTGCTGGCAGATCCCGTGGCTCAGCGCCGGGGACGGCCTTCCGATGAAGCCAGCTTTCTCGTCTGCGCGGCGAACGTAATGGGCGGAGGTGATCCCCACACCCACCGACCTCGAGCTGGAGGCGTCGTTCCGAACCTCGATCGAGGAGTGAAGTTGAAAGGGCGGTTCAGCGAGCTCCCAAGTACGGGTGACCGAAACCCCGTCGCCCGCCCACTGGAAGCGCAGCCTTTCTTTGGTGGCCTCGACCATTTGCCATCGCGCATCGGCAGGAATCCTCACGCCGGAGAACGAAGGCGTGAGCGGCAGGTACTGCTCTTTGTCGGTCGTCACCAGCTCGATGGGGTTTCCCTCTTCGTCGTGGTACCGCTCGCCTTTGACCCGCAAGCTCACCATGCCGGTGTTCAGGTCGGTGAAGGATGCGATGATGCGATCGCTTTCGAGCCTGTAAATCTGCTGCGAGTCGACGCGAGAGCGCGCATCTACCGGCGATAGCTGCGGCGGAGCCGCCTCGGTGCCGCTGCGTTCGGCCTCCTCGGGAACCGCTGCTGCCGCCTGGTCGACCGGAAGCTCTTCGGTCTGGGCCTTCGGCTTCGGGGGGGCAAAATGCTGAACAGCCAGCATCGCCCCGAGCGCAACGAGCGGCAGTAGCATGAGGGCAACAGGCGGTTGCTTTCGATCATCCATGCCGCGCCTCTTGCGTTTCTTGCTGAGGGTGCTCGGGATGCGGTGCGGGGTCGTAGCCGCCTGGATTCAACGGGTGGCAACGTCCGATTCGCTTCAGTCCCAGCCACGAGCCTCGCAGTGCGCCGAACCGCTCGATGCAGGTTGCGGTATAGTGCGAGCAAGAGGGCTCGAATCGGCACGAAGGACCGATCAGGCGCGACAGCGTCATCTGGTAGAGGCGGATCAAGAAGAGAAGAGCCGCCCGGATCATCGCGCCTCCCCCGCTTCCAGCTTCCGCGAGGCGCGTTGGAGCTCGTTCAAGAGCGAGCCGTAATCAATGTCGGTGGCACCACGCTTTGCGATGAAGACGAAGTCGTGGGAGGCCGGAAACAGTTCGCGGTTGCGACGAAAGACCTCGCGCACGACTCGCTTGATTCGGTTTCTCTTGACGGCGGTTCCCACTTTCTTCGTCACGGTGATCCCAAGTCGCGTGTTTCGTTGTGCAGTAGGTAGGACGACGATGAGAAAGTGGGGGGTGTGGATTCGTCGCCCGCTCAGCTGTGCTTGTTTGAATTCGTAGCGCTTCTTAAGCCGATCGCTGCGTCGAAAGCGCTGCGGTTTGTCGCCAAGAGCCCCCGTGATTCCCGAAGTGCGAGGCATCATCGCACAGTTTGACGCTACTTTTTGTAGCAGGACACGGTGAGGCGCTTGCGCCCCTTGCGACGACGAGCGTTGATCACGGCTCGCCCGCTCTTGGTCTTCATACGCGCGCGGAACCCGTGTGTCCGAAGACGGCGCTTACGATGGGGTTGATAGGTCCGCTTCACTGCAATGCTCCCGAGAGATAAGAGTGCGGGAAGAAAGCACGGCGTTGATGGGGTGTCAAGTCGCCCCAATCATTCCGGCAGAGCCGTAGAAGCCTGTGATTTGGGGGGGTTAGTAGGCCACAGGCCTGCATCGCGGAGGCTGGTGTATCTCCCAGTCCCCACGATGACATGATCGAGGATGCGGATATCGAGCAACGAGCCCGCCGAGACGAGACGTTGGGTGAGCTCGAGGTCTTGGCGACTCGGATCGGGGTCTCCGCTTGGGTGGTTGTGAACGAAGATGGCACCGGAGGCCGATTCGGCGACCAAGAGCCGGAAGACTTCCGCCGGATCGACCTGGCAGCTCGTGCGACCTCCGCGCGCTACCTCCCGCTCGGCGCGCACACGGTTCTTCGCATCGACCGAGACCACCATGAACCGCTCGACTGGGCTCGCCATGAGCCGCCGACCGTACCGAATATAGACCATTTCGCTGTTCGAGAGCGGGGCGGCATTGAGATCGGGCGAAACCAGGCTGCGCGACCCGAGCTCGAACGCAGCCGCCAGGCGAGCCGCCTTTGCAGGGCCGATACCCTCGATCCGGGCAAGCTCGGCAACGCTCATTCGTGCGAGTGCCCAAAGCCCTCCGATGTCTCGCAGGATTCGGCTCGCCAACGAGCCAACGCCCTCGCCCGAGCGTCCGGTTCCTAGGATGAGCGCGAGGAGCTCTGTATCGGAGAGGGTCGTTGGGCCAAGACGGGCGATTCGCTCACGGGGACGGTCCATGGCGAAGGACGATGTGCAGTACGCGTGCCAGAGGCCTGTTGACCGATTTCGAGTGTTTGGAAGAGCTGGGGCCGGCGATTTCCGGAGGGCCGCCGGCGCCCAACGCTGACCATCGCCGTGACGCTGGTTGTGGTCGGGACAGGGAGCTGCCCCGGTACTATCTTTGCCGCCACGTGAAGATCCGGATCGCTCTCCTGCTCGTCATCGTTCTGCTCGCCAGCCTCGCGTGGAGCTTTCTGAAGCGTCCGTTGACCGTTCCGAAGGCCATGGGGCCTGCTCTGCCACAGCCGGTTTCGATCGAGGGCGTATCGTTTTCAGTGATTCGGGGCGCTGAGATCAAGAGCCAGGAGGGCTTCAGCGTTCGCGGAGGGTCTTTGTTGAAGCCCTTCACAACCGGGCTTGCTGCGTTCATGGTTGAACATCCTCGGGGGCGCTTGTTGATCGATGCAGGGGTGGGTCGGAAGTTGGCGCAGCATCTGAAAACGACGCCGTTGCTGATGCAGGCCTTAGCGCATCTCAGCGTGAAGCAACCGACGATCGACGCTCTTGCCGCGCGCGGGCTCGGGCCTCACGACCTTCGGGGAGTCGTGCTCACGCACTCGCACTGGGATCACGTGAGCGGTCTCCAGGACCTTCGCGAAGTGCCGGTTTGGATCACGCCGGAGGAGCTCGCGCATGCGCGATCGGATGATGCAGGCGGGAAGCTCTACCGACAGCTAGAGGCCGGCGGCCAGTTCCAGCTCCAAGAGCTGAGCTTTGCTGACGGCGCGTACGGTCCGTTTGCAGCGAGCCACGACTTCTTCGGCGACGGAACTGTGGTGCTCGTGCCAATGCCCGGTCACACCCCTGGCTCCATCGCAGCATTCGTGACCCTCCCTGACCGCAGGCGGTTTTTGGTCATCGGTGACACCTCGTGGACCCGAGAAGGTATCGACTGGCCCGCCGAAAAACCTTGGCTCACCAGGCGAATGGTCGACCACGACGCCGCCGCGGTCCGCGACCAACTGGTCCTCTTACACCGACTCCAACGTGCAAACCCGGACCTCGTCATCGTCCCAGCCCACGACGCCCGAGCCCACGTGACGATCGCGACGTTCTGAGCTGCAACGATCAACCCTACGATTCGGAGAAAGGCAGGCGACGCAGGTGCTCGCGGGCGCCCCTGCGTTCAACTCCATCCACACAGGAGAACGGCTCCCGAGGGGCAGCACGGCGATTGGGCCGGCGCTTAGCCGGTTGGCTCCGTGAAGAGCCGCGGCGACGGGGCGCCCAATCGCGAGCACGGCCGCTGCGACCCGCTCTCAGGTCGTATGCTTGGTCGTCGCCCGGGGTCACGCCTCTTTCCGCGCCCCAGTGGAACCGCCCCTTACTTCTTGAAGAACTTCCCGAAGATCTTGGGGCGCTTGCCTTCGTTTCGAGGGGGTGGTGCGCTGCTTCGGCCTCTGGACTGGCGCATCGTCCCAATTCGGACCTCGCGAGCTGCCTCGAGGTTCCGCGGGTCGAGCCTGGCGACTTTCTTGAAGTGCTTGAGCGCCTTGTCGTGCTCGCCCTGCCTCTTCAAGAAATGGGCGCGCACGAAGTGGCCGTGCACATGGTCTGGGTTGATCGAGAAAGTCGTGCGGAGCAGCTCGCGGATCTGGACTGCGGTCTCTTCTTTCTCGACCCCATCACGCAGCAGCAGGATCCACGCCTTCATCGCCGGGTAGTCGGCCTCCTTGCGAACGACCGTCATCGCCGCGTCGCAGATCTTCGCTGCCTCGTCGTACCGCCGCCGCTTCACCAGCACGTCGACCTTCTGAAAGTTGATCGCTGCCTCGACCATGACGTTGAGCTTTCGTTCCGCTTCAGGCGTGCCGCCGCCCTGCATCACGGTCCTCTGGTATTCCACGCGCTTCTTGGGATCGCTCAGCGTATCGCTCGCCACCGTGAACAAGTGAAAGATCTCCTCGACCCAGGGACGGAGAGCGGAAAGCTCCGAAGGCAAGCGGTCCGGATGCCAAGTCTTTGCGACCGTCATGTACTTCTTGCGGATTTCCCTCGTGTCGGCGGATTCCTTTACGCCGAGCATCTCGAAGTAGTTCTGTCGGTCCATCATCGCGACGACTCGGGCAATCTCTTCCCAGCGCTTCGTGAGCTCCGGACTGAGGCTCGGTGGGGGCGCCGATGGCAGCGCGCGCGGTGCCACGATTTCGCCAGAGAGCGTTCGTGATGGCGGCAGGTTGCTGAGCGAGGCCGGCAAGACCGAGTCTGCTCGCGGAACACCGGACTCTCGGTCGGTAGGAGGTGTCGAGTAGCGATCCCTCGAGGGGACCCCTCCCGATGGCCGCATCGAAACGCCGGGTGCCGGCGGAGTGGATGCTCGCGCCCCCCCCTGACCTGTAGTGGGCCTCACCGCCCTGAGCTTCTGTTGTGAGCCGGGAACGTACGGTTCCAGACATCCCGTGATCGCGAGCAGATAGAGCATCCGCTGGGCGACTTTCGGGTCGCCGAACTGATCGACCAGCGTTCCCGCCGCCGCGGGCTCGGCGCGCATCAACTCGACGAACGCAACCTCGTTGGATTGAAGCTGGAGTCTCGCCAAGGGCGCTCCGGACTTGATTCGTTGCGCTTCGGGGCCGAGCTTTCGAATGACGCGCGCCACGGCGTCCCTGGGAACATCGGTGCGAAGGGCGTGCGCAATGAGCGAGAAGATGTCGACTGTCCCTCGGAGTACACCTTCCCCATCACCGACCAAGTCCGCTTCGTAGAACGCATACGGCGATTCTCCCCGGCTGAAGAGGTGGAGCAGGCCGTGCTCGAAGTCGGCGGCCGGGTCGAGGAATCGTCCCGTTGCCGGAGCGCCGGAGCGAAAGAGGATACGGTCTTGCCCCGTTCGCTCGTCATCCGGCCAGATTGCCAGAGTCCCCGATAGCCCCTTCTTCTGGATGGACAGCAACACGTGACCCAGTGGCGTCGCACTCAAAGTACCTTCCGCCACTGGCTCTGGGACAGACGAGTTCAAAACCGGATGCTCCAAGGAACTATCAGCGTGACATACATCGCCTGTTAGTGACACATCGGTGCTGGCGCGATCCCCTGGAAATCCGGAGATCGGCGCATCTCACCTGATACTCTCATCAGTCCGCCATGGTCCAGCCGGTCCCCTCGGGGCCGTCTAGTAGCTCCACTCCAAGCGCCTCGAGCTCATCGCGAATCCGATCCGCTTTGGCGAAGTCTTTGGATTTTCTTGCCTCGTTGCGCTCCGCGATTCGCTGCTCGACGCTCGCGGTCTCCAAGCCAGTGGCCATCGCCCTTCGATCACGGATTCGCGCAAGGATGGCGTCGGCGGCCTCGGTGCCGAGACCGAGCTCTGCCTCCAAGGCGCCGAACCCCGCCTTTGCCTGCTCTACCGAGCTCTTGGGAGCCGTTCCCTTCTTCCGCATCGCCTGATCGCAGAGCTCGTTCACTCCTTTGAGGAAATCGGCGAGTTTCGCCAGCGCGACCGGCATGTTGAGGTCGTCGTCCAAGGACTCCCGCAGGGCTCGACCGAAGCCCGCGATCTCAGCCGGACAGGGGGCATCGCTGTCGGCGATGCGCTTCGGCGGAAGCCCTTCGAGGCGCTGCTTTGTTTTGTACAGATACGCGACGCGCCGTTCCGCTTCCTCGAATTGCGGGAAGCCGGTCACGTTGCCGGCCTCGTCGAGGGTCCAGTCGAGATTCAGCGGTGCCCGGTAGTGCACCGTCATCATGAAGTAGCGGATCGCTTCGGGCTCGACTCGGTCGAAAAGATCTCGTGCTGTGAAGAAGTTGCCGAGACTCTTGCTCATCTTCTCCTTGTCGACTTCGACGAATCCGTTGTGCATCCAGCACCGCGCGAAGGGTTTGCCCGTCGCAGCCTCACTTTGGGCGATCTCGTTTTCGTGATGCGGAAAGACCAGGTCCAGTCCGCCTCCGTGAAGATCGAGGGTATCGCCGAGATGCTTCATCGACATGGCGGAGCACTCGATGTGCCAGCCTGGGCGACCGCGCCCCCAGGGGCTCTCCCAACCCCAGGCATCGCCATCGCTCTTCTTCCAGAGCGCGAAGTCTGCGGGGTGGTGCTTGCGTGCAGTCTGCGCGTCGTCGAGCCGGTCGCTCGCGCCGACTTTCATCTTCGTCAAGTCGCGGTGGCTCAGCTTGCCGTACCTGGGAAAGGACTCGACCGAGAAATAGACATCGCCGTCCGCCAGGTACGCATGACCACCATCGATCAGCCTTTGCACTAGGGCCAAGATGTCTTCGAGATGCGTGCTGACGCGTGGCTCCACGTCCGGGTCGAGGTTCCCGAGCCGATGCATGTCTTCCGAATAGGCATCGGCAAAACGCGTTGCGAGCGCCGTCGGTTCGCTGCCAGTCTCCGCGGCACGCTTGAGGATCTTGTCGTCCACGTCGGTGATGTTCCGGACGTAGGTTACCTTCATGCCATTGCTTCGCAGGTGGCGAACCAGCACGTCGTAAACGAGGTAGCAACGAGCGTGGCCTAGATGAGCGTAGTCGTAGACCGTTGGGCCGCAGACATAGACGCGGGCGTGGTCAGGGTCGGCCGGCTCGAAGGGCTCCTTTTGGCCCGTCAGGGTGTTGTAAAGGCGTACGTTCATGATCGGCGAAGTCTGACCACTTTCAGCCCCAGAGGGCAAGGTTGCGCGGTTGACCCCACTGCTTGGACGGCTAGAAACAGCAAATGCTGACGATCTACGAACAGGGCCAAACCGGTTACGAAGACACACTTGCGTCTTTGAGCCGGCGCGGCGACGAAGATCTTGCCCGCGTCGAGCCTGACGTACGCGAGATCCTCGATGCGGTGCGAGAGCGGGGAGACGAGGCCGTCCTGGACTATACCGAACGCTTTGATCGTCGGCGTCCTCGATCACTGATTTTGAGCCGCGATGCATGGTTGAAGGAAGCCCGCACAGTCGATCCCGCCATTCGCGGGGCGTTGGCGGCAGCCGGCGACCGAATTCGGCGTTACCACGAGCATCAGCGGGAGACGGGGTTTCGCTACGAAGAAGGCGGCGTTGGGCTCGGTCAACGCGTCAAGCCGGTCGCCGCTGCGGCGGTGTACGCACCGGGCGGCAAAGCCCGCTATCCGTCGACCGTCCTGATGACCGCTATTCCCGCTACGGTTGCTGGGGTCGAGCGGATCGTCTTGATCACGCCAAACCCCACCCCGGAGGTCTTGGCTGCCGCCGAAGTCTCCGGCGTTACCGAGGTTGTCGACGCAGGCGGTGCCCAAGCCATTGCCGCCGTCGCATACGGCACCGAGTCGATTGCGCGCGTGGACAAGGTCGTCGGCCCGGGCAACATCTACGTCGCCTGCGCGAAGCGGCTGGTCTTCGGCGTTGTCGACATCGACTCGATCGCCGGTCCAAGCGAGATTCTCGTTGTCGCGGATGACGGCGCGGATCCGGAAATAGTCGCAGCCGACCTGTTGTCGCAGGCGGAGCACGACGAAGCGGCCTATCCGCTCGCCATCGTGCTTTCGCGCGCTCAGGCGGACGCAGTAGACGCTGCCCTAGAAAGACAACTCGCATCGCTTCCTCGGCGCGCGATTGCACTCGAGTCTGTACGCAGCAACGGCTACTGCTTCGTCGTCAACGACCTCGCGGAGGCGAGCCGGGCGGCAAGCAAGCTTGCGGTCGAGCACTTGAGCCTCTCCGTTGCGGATCCAGAAGCGTTGCTCGAAACGATTGGCCCGGCCGGTGCAATCTTTCTCGGCTATCACACCCCCGAAGCTGCGGGGGACTACGCAGCGGGTCCGAGCCACGTGCTTCCAACCGGTGGCGCAGTCCGTTTTGCCTCCCCGCTGGGCGTCTACGATTTCGTCGTCCGGTCGTCACTGATTCGGTATTCGCAGGCAGCCATCACCAGCCAGGCCGATCTCCTCGAGGGGCTCGCTCGGCTCGAGGGTTTGGAGGCGCACGCGCGCGCCGTCGCCCTCCGAAGAGCGACGTGATCGAGAGGCTTGCAGCCGCCTCTCTCCCCGGGTACCCATCCCGCGTGGATCAGGCCAGCTTGGAGAAACGACTTGCTCGTGAAATGGGGCGGTGCATCGCGGACTACGAGCTCATCCAGCCTGGAGATCGAGTCATGGTTGCCATCAGCGGTGGCAAGGACAGCTACACCTTGCTGCATCTCTTGGAGCGAGCGCGTCAAAGAGCGCCGGTGCCGTTCGCGCTCATCGCGGTGCACCTCGATCAGGGCCAACCCGGGTACGACGGGACCGCACTCGAGGCCTGGCTGTGCGAGCGTGGCTACGAGCACCAAATTGTTCGCAAAGACACCTACCATCTGGTAACTGAGCGTATTCCGGAGGGCCAGACTTACTGCAGCCTGTGCTCGCGACTGCGCCGAGGCATCCTCTACAACGTTGCCGAGAGCCTGGGTTGCACCAAGATCGCGCTCGGACACCACCGTGACGACGCCATCGAAACGCTCCTACTGAACATGATGTTCAACGGATCACTGAGCGCGATGCCCGCGAAGCTTCTCAGCGACGACGGGCGCAATACCGTGATTCGCCCATTGCTCTATTCGTCCGAGCAAGACATCGCGGCATACGCGCGGGGTTTGGATTTCCCGATCATTGCATGCAACCTCTGCGGATCGCAGGAAAACCTTTGGCGCCAACAGGTCAAGGAGCTTCTCGATGACCTCGAAAGGCGCGCACCCAAGGTTCGCCAAAGCATGCTCGCTGCGCTGAAGAACGTTCGTACGACGCACCTCTTGGGCACGAGCGAGGCCAGATGACTCGTTTGGCGGCGGCACTTGGTCTAGTCGCGGCGCTGGCAGCGTCGGTTTCGGTGTCCGCACAAGAGATCAACGTCGAGCGATTTCGTCCTGCACTCGACCGATTTGGCTTCCTCGGTTTCAACGGCAGCGGGACGCTGGGTCATACTCGCTACAACCTCGGCCTCGTGACCTGGTATTCGAATCGTCCATTGCGCATTCAATACGCGAATGGAACTCGCGATCAGCTGATCGACGATCGAATGACCGGGGACCTGTTCTTCGAGGTCGGCCTTTTCGGGCGCTGGTCACTCGCGTTGGAAGTTCCGCTCGTTCTCTATCAAACCGGGGAGACGACCGTCGAGCCGGGCGACATTCCGAGATCGTTTACGGGATTTGCCGTCGAGGATCCGCGTTTCACGACCAAGATTCGGTTCTTCGGAGAGAAGACCGAGGAAACGCAGAACCGCCCAGACGGACCTGGCATGGGTCTTTTGCTGACGCTCCCGGTGCCGATCGGCAGCTCGAGCTTCTATGCGAGCGAAGGGCAGTTCTCGTTTGACGCTCAGCTGCTCGCGGACTTTCATCTTCTTGGCGCGGGCGCCGGTATGATGCTGGGTTGGCGCTATCGCGTGAATCCTCGGAATTTCGGTGTCGACACGCTTGGGCAGGAGCTTCAGTACGGCGTCTCGTTGAAGCCGCCAATTCCGCCTGCCAAAGATCTGTTCGGGCTCATCGAGCTCCGCGGCACGAGTTCGTTTCGCGGCAAGAGCACCAATACCCTCGAAGGCGACATCGGCGTCCGCTGGACGAAGAACCACGTGACGATGACCGCCGCGCTCGGCATGGGATTCGTTCGAGGGCTTGGACAGCCCCGCTTTCGCGCAATCGTTGGCGTGTCTTGGTCTCCGCAGACCGATGATTTGGACGGAGACGGCATCCCGGACTCGCGGGACGAGTGCCCGCGTCTCCCCGAAGACATCGACGGGTTCGAGGACGAGGACGGCTGCATGGATCCGGACAACGACAACGACTTCATCCCCGACGCTGATGACCAGTGCCCAAATGAAGAGGCGATCGAAGGGCAGGATTTGGATGAAGATGGGTGTACCGACCCAGAATAGTCGGTTGCCATCGCCGGTCCGCGCTTTGCTACTGCTGTGCTCCTTGGCTGGATGTACCCCGCAGGGCGACCCTGGAATAGGGACTGGCTTTTCGGACGACTTCGAACGCGCTCGGCTCGGGAGCGCATACAAGGACACCGGGGGAAACTGGCGAATCGAATCGGGCGAGCTTCGTGTCCAGGGGGCGAAGAACCATCCGCTTTGGCTTCTGCGGACGCTTCCGCGGGAGGTCCGGGTCGAATTCGACGTGCGCAGCGAGAGTCCCGAAGGAGACATCAAAGTCGAGATTTTCGGCGACGGAGCGTCGTACGCGAAGAACGGCAAGTATACGGCAACGAGCTACGTCATCATTTTCGGGGGCTGGGACAACTCACGAAACGTCCTTGCTCGGATGGACGAGCACGGCGATGATCGGGTCGTGGGCCAGCCCAGAGAAGTCGAGCCGGGTAGGGTTTACCGGTTTCGAATCGAGCGGACAGACGGCACTCTGACAGCCTGGGTGGATGACGAAGTCCTAGTGAGCATGGAGGATTCCGAGCCGCTACAGGGCCGGGGTCACGATCATTTTGGCTTCAATAACTGGCAATCGAACCTCTCATTCGACAATTTGGAGGTCACACCGCTTTGACGGTGAGCTCATGACACCGAAAGAATTCGAAATCATGTTGTCTGATGCCGAGATTCAGCTCTCGCGCGTCAAGCACCTCTATGAGCAGTGGTTTCAAGGTATCGAGCGAATCGAGCCGCAGATCCCGCGGAAGCAATTCGATCGAACGCTTCATCTTTTGCGCAAGGAGCAACCTAGAAACACTGCGCTTCGATTTCGCTTCCAAACTCTGATCCAACGTTACACCACTCTCCAGACTTACTGGCGCCGCATTGGACGTCAGATCGAAGAAGGCACCTATCGCCGCGACTTGCTCCGAGCGAGGCGCCGACGCGAGGCCGCGCGTTCGCAGAGGGAGCAACAGAGACAGCGTCGGAGCACCGGTCCTCTCGAGCTCGATCCCCATGACGATGTCAGCATGGACCAGCTGATCGCCGAGGCGAGCGATCGAATGGACGAGCTCAGGCAAGCGCCTCAGGCTTCCGCAACGGCCATGGCGCACGGCCCTGAAGATACCTCCACCACGCTGCAGAACATTCGCGCCCAAGACCTGCAACCGCCGGACGCAGACACGCAGCAATTACCGACGGCGCGATTCTCGAAACCGAGATCGAACAAGCCGAGTCCTCGGAAAGAGGCACCAAACAACGTGGTTCCTGCGCATCGGCGCACGCCACCGCCGATCGCCGCACGCAGCAAGGGGCCTGGCGAAGCGCGGATGCGGCAAATTTTCGAGAGCTACGTAGAGGCCAAGCGGGGTAACAACGAGCGCACCGACAAAATCGACTACGAAACGGTGGCGAAGAGCTTGAAGAAGATGGTTCCCGTGCTCGACCGCAAACACAAGGGCAGGCGCATCGATTTCGAGGTCGTCGTCAAGGACGGCAAGGTCGGCATCAAGCCGGTCGTGAAGAAGTAGGCTCGTCGGCTTGGAGCATCGGGTGCGAGACCTCGATGCGCCGCTCTATCGCTTCCTTCAGCACGCCGAGGGAGCTCGGGTCTAACGCGCTTATCGGAACGCCTCGGTCACCGAGCGTTGCGTGAGGGGTATCCAGCTTGTCGCACTTGTTGAAGACCAGGATCCGCGGGACACGCTCGAGACCGAGGTCGACTAGCAACTTCTCGGTCGTTTCGACGTGCTCGCTCCGGCATGGGTCCGAGGCGTCGATCACGTGTAGCAAGAGGTCCGCGTCCTGCGTCTCGTCGAAGGTCGCACGGAACGCGGCGAACAAATCCTTTGGCAAATCGCGTATGAAGCCGACCGTGTCGGTGATGATCACCTCGCGCCCAGACGGCAGCCTGGTCGTTCGAGAGCGCGTATCGAGCGTTGCGAAGAGCTTGTCCTCCGCGATCACGTCGCTCCCGGTCAGCGCATTGATAAGCGTGCTCTTGCCGGCGTTCGTGTAGCCGACGATCGCCACGGTGGGCATTCCGCTCCGCTTTCGGCGCGCGCGCCGCTGCTCGCGCTGCCGCCCGAGTTGCTTGAGCTGCGATTGGAGGCGCGCGATGCGTTCCCTGGCTCGGCGTCGTCCAACTTCGAGCTTGGTCTCGCCCGGTCCGCGACCTCCAATTCCACCGGTGAGGCGTGAAAGAGCGTCGTCACGTTCGCCGAGGCGCGGCAGGAGGTACTTCATCTGTGCCAGCTCGACCTGCAGCTTACCGTCGCTGCTCTCCGCGTGCTGGGCAAAGATGTCGAGGATGAGCTGCGTGCGATCGACTACTTTGAGGTCAGTCATTCGTGCGATGTTGTTCGCCTGCGCAGGCCGAAGATCGCGATCGAAAATCAGTGTCTCGGCATCGAGCTGCATTGCGCGGATGACGACGTCTTCGAGCTTCCCACGACCAAGCGCAAAGCGAGGGTCCACCTGTTCGCGGACCTGCAGCACGCGATCGGCGACCTCGACGCCTGCCGTGCGAGCGAGCTCTTCGAGCTCTCGAAGCGAGTCCTCTGCCTTGCCAGCGCTTCGCTTGTCGCAAACGTGAATCAAGATGGCGCGACCATCTTTGGCTGTGACTCCACGCGCTCGTGCCGCCCGGGCGAACTCTTGTTCGAGAGTTGCGATGATTTCGGCTGGATTTTCCTGCGCCTTGGCGTACGGAATGGGACCGAAGGTGCGAAACGGTGGTTCGTTGCTGTCGTCGACACCGGGGAAATTGTGCCCATAGTACACGCAGAGCGCCCGCTCTTCGCCTGGCGCCAGACAGATCGCGACCACCATGTCCAAGTGAAGACGCGTCAGGTCGACCAGGTCGTCCCGACTCAGAGGCTCGTTCCGCAAGTGAGTGTGAATCAGCCGCAGGCCTCGAAGCCGGCCGGCACCGGCACGCATACGACCCACGTCGGGCAGCATGAGCTTGGATGCGTCGCCCACGATGACGTGGTGCACCGTGCCGCGTCGGTCGACTAGAACCCCGACTTGTCGTCCGGTCGCGTGTGAAACACCCACGAGCGCGCGGGTGAGGTCTGGCGTCGTCAGTCGATCGAGCGGCACCTTGCGCCGGTAGATTCGTTGCAGCGCTCGGGTGTCGGAAGGACGCAGCCCGCTCGTGTCGCCAAAAATCTCCAACCCGCCCTCAGCTCACCAAACCGACACGTGCGTTTCGACGACACCGAAGCAACCGGTGATGTCGTATCCGCGAACACGGCCCGCGAATCGGCCATAGGGTTGTACGAAATCGGTTCGCACCAGGCCAAAATTCATGTGTTCTTCCCGAGCGCCCAGTGGATCGAACGCGATGTCGACTTCGTTGCTATCGAGACTCCGGATCACCCAGCGCTGAGTCTTGGCATCCCTTGGCACGTCGAAACGCACACCGGACAGGCGCTGCACCTCGCCGTCGATCCAAAGTGCGTTCTCGAGAGAGTGACCCTTTTCGTCGTCGTAGACATCGGCGGATAGATTGAGGCCGATAGCCGTGCCATCGCGCAGGAAGCCACTCATGGATGCCCATTTCCACTCGGTAAGCCGGTTGGCTTGCGAACGCGTCCAATCGCTTGCCGCGAGCCCACCTTCGAGCCGAATGCCGCGAGAGCCGAGCTCGAGTTGCCCGGAGGCGGGCCAGCCCGCAGCCTTGTGAGTGTACGCAACGCGCCCTGGGCCGAGTCGGTGCAAGAGGGCCAGAGAATCGCGCGCCTCGATTCGTGCCCGTCCGCGCAGGCGCTCCGCACCTAGCGGCATGTCGAGCTCTAGGTCCCAACCGTCGTTGGACGCGATCGACACGGTGGCGGCCCGGCTCTTCCAGACCGTCGTCCCCTCGATGGAGCTCGATGCGACGCTCAGGGCCCTGCCCAATGGCGATAGAGAACCGTAGGCGACGGCGGGCCGACGTTGAGCCCGATCCACGACATAGGAGAAGAGGTTTCCAACGTAGCCCAGCTGCACCAGGCCGAGCGCGACGAACCACTCATCCGTCGTGAAGGAGAGGTAGTGCCACTCCTTGAGACGCAAGCGCCTCCAGCCGTGGCTGTTCAGCTGAGCCTCCGCAAACGGCGTGCGATAGACGCCGACTTGCCAGTGGTTGCGGAGCAGGCACGAGGTTGGAGCCTCTGGAAGTGGATCGGCTGCAGTCATTCTAGTTGCCGTAGGCGTTGCACGACGGATCGCGCCTGGGCGTTGTCTAGCGCGTTTTCGACTGGGACGGCAGGGGGCAACTCATCGATGCGTCGGCGAAGCGCGTCGGCGCGCGCTCGGGCCCCCGTCAGACGGACTCGAAACGATTCGTCGCGGCCGGCTTTGGTGGCAAGCGTCTCGCGGAGCCGAGCTGCGGCTTCGAGATCCGAACAGACCAGCAGAAGATCGCAGCCGGCTTCGATCGCAAGTACGCCCGCTTCCTCGATCGAATGTAGTTCTGTAATTGCCTTCATCTCGAGATCGTCGGAGAACACCGCCCCTTCGAAACCAATATCCTCGCGCAGGAGCTTGCTGATCACAGCCCCGGACATCGTGGCGGGAACGCCCGGGTCGACTGCTTCGAATACGACATGGGCTGTCATCAGGGAAGGTATCCACCGAGCTGCCGCGCGAAAGGGAAGGAGCTCCACCTCTTCGAGCCGGGCTCGGCCGTGGCGGAGCATCGGAAGGGCGAGGTGGCTGTCGAGGTCGGTGTCGCCGTGGCCGGGGAAGTGTTTGCCGCAGGACAACACCCCTCCGTCGTGAAGTCCCTCGGCGAAAGCGAGCGCGTGCTCGATCACAGTATCAGGCGTGCTGCCGAACGAACGATCACCGATGACGGGGTTGTCCGGGTTGGTGTCGACATCGAGCACCGGCGCAAAGTCCAGATTGATGCCGATGGAGCGCAACTGGCGTCCGAGAACGGTTGCCGCGTCACGAGTGAGGTCGACATCACCCACCGCCGCCAGCGTCCGCATAGGCGGAAGCCGAAGCACAGGCTCTCCGAAACGCGCCACGCGGCCGCCTTCCTGATCGACACAGACCAAGACCGGTTTCGCAGGGTCGGTTCCTTCGATGCATGACGCGATCATCGTGGCAGCCTGATTCAGGTCGTCGATGTTGCGCTTGAACAGGATCAAACCCGCTATGGCCTCCTCCGATAACCAGCGCAGAACCGTCGGCGGTGCTTCGGTGCCCGGAAATCCACATACGATCACATTTCCAGCCATTCGTTCGAGCTCGTTCATCTTGTTGGGAGACGGTAGCATTGGTCTTAGATTGCCGTCAGGACCGGTTCTTGCTACAAGGCATCAACTGCCTCTTGCCCTTCATGGGCATTGGATTTCGATGACCCGAGTGATAGATTCTGACTTCGGTCGGCGAGAAGGCGAAGATCGAGGCCTCCTCGATGAGGAGCCACCCGAGCCCATCGTTTATGCCCATGCGATACCTCGCAGGCTCGTTGACCAAGATGCTGCGAAGGTGATTCGCCGCCTCAACCGACATGGTCACACCGCCTATCTCGTCGGCGGAGGTGTGCGCGACCTGATGCTCGGCCGAAAGCCCAAGGACTTCGACCTTGCTACCAGCGCTCGCCCCTATGAGGTGCGCGACCTCTTCCGCAACTGCCGCGTCATCGGCAGGCGCTTCCGCCTGGCGCACGTCTTGTTCTCCGGCGGGAAGGTAATCGAAGTTGCGACCTTTCGACGCGATCCTTCGCAGGACTACGAGGTCATCAAACCGAAGTTCGCGAAAAAGATTCCGCTTTGTGCTGGCCCCGAGCCGGTACGCTTGATCCCCTCGCGGCAGTCGGACACGGACTGCGATGACGCCGACCTGCTAATCACCAACGACAACATCTTTGGCCAGCCACATGAGGATTCCATCCGGCGCGATTTCACGATCAACGGGCTTTTCTACGACCTAGAACGGGGCGAGGTGATCGACTTCGTGGGTGGCGTGGCCGACCTCGAAGAGCACTTGCTCCGGACCATCGGTGACCCGAACGTTCGATTCCGGGAAGACCCCGTGCGCATCCTTCGCGCGATCAAGTTCAGTGCTCGCCTCGACATGGGGCTCGATCCAGAAGTCTACGACGCGATGGTTCGCCACCGAGGAGACCTCCGTCGCGCCGCTGCGCCTCGAGTGCTCGAGGAGATCCTTCGTTTCCTGCGTGGCGGCGCCGCGCATCGCTCGGTGTTCCTCTCCTGGGACGTGGGCGTGCTGAGCGAGACGTTTCCCGAGCTCGCGTCGTTCTTGGACGATGATCTCGAAGGTGCGTCGCTGACTTTCGGACGATTGAAGGCTGTCGACGCGCTAGCTGCCGAAGACCGGCTTCCGGGCGACGCCGTTTTGCTCGCGGCACTGCTGCTGGGGCCCGTCGACGAAGCGCTCGAAGGCGTGTCGGACGTACCGGTCGCCTACGAGGAGTTCGTTCGGGAGCTCTCGCTTCGGCTTTCTTTGCCGCGACGTCTCAAGGACCGCATCCGCCTACTGATCATGGCGCAAAGGCGTCTTCGAACGGGTCGCATACAGTCGATCTCGCGCCGCGAGTACTTCGCCGACGCAGCGACTCTATTTGCGCTCGACCGCACGGCCCGTGGTGAAGAAGTTCCCGCATGGGCGCACGAGCCCAGCGACGCTGTATACGAGGCGGAGCCGCGTGTTCGCCGCCGCCGCCGCCGCCGGCCCCGCTAGTCAGCCGCGCGATCGACGATCAGCTCGAATGCACGTTGGCTGACCTCTGGTTCGTCGGCGTCTGGTAGGCCGTCCGCGAGGTTGGTGACCACGAACAGGAGCCGTCGCGTGGCATCGTCGAGCTCGATGGGTAGGTACGCCCGGGGTGTCGGACCAGTGGCTGGTGCGGCGATCCGGCGAATCTCGTGGCCGTGGCCGTCCAGCTGAACAGCGACGAATGACCAGCGCACTCCGTATTCGCCTTGCAGCCAGGCGCGAAGCCGCCGGTCTTCGCCCCAGGTGTCAGCGTCCATCACCAGGTATGCGCTGCCGAAGGTCGCCAGTGGCTGCGAGGCGACCACTCGCGTCGGCAGGCGCTTCATCTCTCGGGTTATCGGCACCATCGCATCGCTGTCGAGGGAAGCGATGACTGCGTCGCCACGATCGGCACGCCCGACGAACCACCTGAGGACGGCCAGCTCTTCGACGTTGTCGAGCAAACGATCGCCGCTGCGATCGACCGCGGATTCGATGGCCGACCAAAGATCCGGATCTGCACGGAGCCCCGCTCCTTCCCAGGTGCGCTGACTTGCAAGCCCCCAAACATCACGGACGAACCCGCCGGGTACCGAGTCGTGGCGGGCCGATAGATAAGCGAGCCAGAGCGCGCCTGCAGCGCCGTCGCCTGCAGCGCCAGCCACCCAGGAACGATGGGGCTCCGCCTGTTGACGGCTCAGGTCTTCACCGCAGCCGAATTGGCCGGTGAGCTCCCAGGTCAACCATGTCGCCGTGGCACGCCGCCAAGTTCTCGCCTCCGCGGGGTCGATACCCATCAGGAGCGCATCGACGTAGGCGGCGGTCGCGCAGGCCTCGATCGTCGAGTCCGGCATTGCTGGGCTGACGACCGCGAAGGTCGAAGCCCGGTCGAAGTAAGACCAGATGGCCATGCCGTCCGAGTAGGCGTTGGCGGCGAGCGCGCTGCTGAGGTAGAGGTCGAATTCTGGCCCACCCCCGAGGTCGCCATCTGAGATGGGCCACGGCCAACCCATGGCGTCGAGCCGGCCTCTGGCGAGCTCGAGCGCGCCGAGTGCACGCCGCATCGACCGCGGACTGACCTCCGGGTCGGCATGCACGCTGAGCAGGGCGTAGGGCGAACGAATGCCCTGCGAAGCCTCGAGAGGTCTAGGGATGGGGTCTGGGGTGGGGGTTCGGGGCCCCGTCCAGACCCGCGAGGTCATCGAGACGATCGCCTCGGCAATGCCGTCTGCATCCAGCAGATCGCCCTGCGCCTGCGCGGTTTGCGTCTGCAGGACGACCGTAATGACGGCGCAGACGAGGTTTGATTTCACCCGGGACATTTGACACGATCCGCCTGTACCTTCTACATCCCATCTGGAGGGGGGCCTATGCACGACGGCCGTTTTGATCCTAGCGGCTTCTATGAGTTCAATTTGACTGGCGGCACGGTTCGCACGCGCAATGGCGAGCGGGTCGTGGTCCTCAGCGAGGATGTGCTTTCATCCTTGGTTGCGGCGGCAGCGCGCGATGGCGACCTCACTCCGCTCCGGCGCTTGGGGGAGCTGCTCGGTCAGCAGGTGCTCGGCAGCTTGGACAGGCCCGCGTCTGTCCTGTCCGCGGAGGCCGTGCTCGGCCACGTATCGGCCGTTACCTCGCTCTTCGGCTGGGGGCGCCTGACCTTCGAGCGCTGGGGCTCCGCGCTCGTGGTAGCGCTTCGTGACGCCCCGGATCTGGACGAAGACGAGCTTGGCGCAGCGGCGCTTCTCGGCGGCATGTTCTCCGAGATTTCTCGGCGACAGGTCTCCTGCGTTCCGACGGGTGAATCGAAGTTCATCATGGTCGATTTCGAGGTAGCCGAAACGGTCTGGGGTTGGTTCAAGGATGGAGCAGACTTGCCGGCGATCGTAGGCATGCTCGAAACGAAGAGGGCATCATGACAGATCGGGAAGACAGGCTTCGATCCTTGCTCGACAAGGTACGGGCCAAGCGTCCCGAAGAGCGTGAGACCCACGCTGCCGAAGCGCTCGAGAGGCTTCGGACCGCATCGGGTACCGTCGCTGCCGCACCGTCATCCATCCCGGCGGAGCGACCATCCGCTCCGTCCCAGGCGGCGGAGCCGACTCCTTTCCCGAGCGCTTTTCCGACGCAGCTGCCCTCCTCGCCGCTCTCCGATCCACCGACGTCACCTACGCGCGATAGTCCGACGCGCTACTCCTCTCAGCCACCGCGGGTCGAGCGTCCGCTTTCGGTCGAGCCCCGCGCGCGCTCGGGACGGCCTGCATCGGGACCTCCTGTCGTGCCGCCGCGCTCACGTCGGCCCGAGTCAATTCGGCCCCAGAGCGTTGCACCCACCGGCCAGCCCATCGTCTATGCAACCGATCAGCCGGAGTTCCCGCGTCCGAAGACTTTCGGGGAGCTCCTCGAGCTGACCTTGTCCTTGCGACCTCGCTAGATGCTACTCGTCGTCGACGTCGGCAATACCCACACGGTGCTCGGCCTCTACGACGGGGAGCGCCTGGTGCACGACTTCCGAATCGAGACGTCGAAGGGCCGGACGAGCGACGAGTACCATGTCCTTCTTCTGAACTTGCTGGCACTCGTAGGAATCGAGCGCAGCGAGGTGCGTGCGAGCATCCTCGCTTCGGTAGTGCCTTCGTTCAACGATACCGTCATCGAAGCCATCGACCGAGCCTTCGATCACGAGGTCATGGTAGTCGGTCCAGGGATCAAGACGGGGATGCCCGTGCTCTACGAGAATCCCCGAGAAGTCGGCGCCGACCGTATCGTGAACGCAGTAGCAGCGTACGAGCGTATCAAGGGTGCGGCCATCGTCGTCGACTTCGGCACTGCGACCACCTTCGACTGCATCTCGGAAAAGGGCGAGTATCTTGGAGGCGCGATCGCCCCTGGGATCCAGATCAGTGCGAGCGCCTTGTTCTCTCGCGCCGCAAAGCTGCCTCGCAGCGAGATAGCACGGCCTCCGCGAGCGATAGGGCGCAATACTGTGCACTCCATGCAGTCCGGTATCGTATTCGGCTACGTCGGATTGGTAGACGGCCTGGTGCGGCGCTTGGCTTCCGAGATGGGCCCCGAGGTGACGGTGATCGCGACTGGTGGCCTCGCCGCTTTGATCGAGCCGGAGAGCGAAACGATCGAAGACATCGACGAGTTCCTCACCCTCGAGGGCCTTCGTCTAGTCTATCTCCGCAACACTTAGGACCGCATCAGGAGGGCCATCGCGATGATGCTCGCGGTGATGACGAGCCCAGCAAGCGCATAGACCGCCATTTCGCTTCGCCGGAGCCGAGCGGGCTCGGTCGGTGGGTGGCTATTCGGCCTCGACTGCCGCGGCCTCGAGGGTCTCGATTCCCTTTCGCGAGGCGGCTCACTTCGGGTTTCCTTCGGAATGGGCAGCAGCTCCACGCGCCTGTCGGGACCTTTCTGGATGGCGTCTAGCTCCGCATCGACGCCCTCTGCGTCCTTTCCTTCGAGCTGCTCGGCCAGGATCCGCCGAGCAAAGTCGGAAGTGAGTCGGGCCGACATCGTCTGTGAGACCGGCACACCGACGTCGATGCTGAGGCGATAGCCGCCCAGGTCCAACAGATCATTGTTCCGCAGCAGTTTGGGGCGCCCTGGAACCACGCGGACATCGTTGACGCGCGTGCCGTTGGTCGAGCCTTCGTCCACGAGAACGTAGCCAGCATCTTGCTCGTGGATGCTTGCGTGCGTTGCGCTGACCGCCGCATGAGGGAGCTGAACGTCTGCACTCCGGGAGCGCCCGATCACGATGCGAGACTGCGCAAACTCGTACACGAAAGTCGAAGACTCGAGCTCCGTCCAAAGTGACTGCACAGTGATTCGCACGCCCATGGTGGCCGCCAAGACTGCGGTCCGGTCACGAACTGGTCAAGGAAGCGGGTTGCAGAAAAGTGGACGCATTCGCCGAGTTTTGGGACCAGTCGTGACGGGGGCGACTCACGGGTCGCGCAGGAGAGCATTCGATGAATACATCCGCGGGTTATTATCAAGCACCTCGGCAGCCGCGCGTGCCGCTCGACGAGGTTCTGATCAAGCTCCACCCCGAAGGCTTCCATCAGGAGTTCGAAGCTGACGGGATCAATGTAGGAGCTGGTGGGCTTTCGATCCGGGCGTCGGTCTTGCCCGATGTGGGATCGACGCTTCGTTGCCAGCTGGACAACCCTGCGGGCGGAGAGGCCATCGAGATGATCGGCCGGGTCGTCTGGGCACACGAGAGCGGGCCCCACGTCGGCGAGTTCGGCATCCGGTTCACCCATCTCTCCGACCAGGACCGGACGCGCATCGAGGCGCTGATTCAGCGTTGGGGGCGTACAAGCGCAAAGGCGCCGATCGTTCATCTACAGCTGGAGGGGGTCGGCACTCCAATCATGGCCGAGGTTCAATCGGAGACGGACGAGGCGCTGTTCGTGGAGCAACACTTGCCGTTTCTCGCGATCGGGGCGGCGGTGCTGAACGAGAGCGCCGGCCGGCGCGGCCACCTCGAGGCTGTCGAGCTCAAGATGGACGGAACTACGCCGAAGCTGGTCCTGAGCATCGGTTACGAAGTCGCAGATGCCTTGGAAGGCTTCTCAGGTGACGACCAGGACCGGGATACGCTCCCCGACGAGGCGCCTGCCACGGTTCAGGCAGACCACGGCGACCGCGAGGCTCGAATGTACGATACGCCGCGCATCGTTCGCTACGACTCCGAGGTGGGGGACGCTGCAAAGGCATCGGTTGGCGATCGATTGCGCGCCTATGCGAAGTCGGCGACCGATCGAGCTTCCCACAGCATCGACAGCGCCCGTTCTGCGCTCACCGATGGGCTGGTGCCTCGCGTCACGAGCAACGTGAAGGAGCTCTTCGCGCTGGTCGCTCGATTCATCGGCGCGCTACGCTCGCAGCTCGACGACAAGCCTCGACGCAAGCAGGTGCCGAGAAGCGAGGCCGCCCGTGCACATCTCAAGAACACCCGCCGAAACGGACGCCGATATTTGATCCTCGCAGCGATGGTCTGCGGGATTGTCGCGGCGGGCTGGGGGATCTACCTTTGGGCGGCAGCGGGCAGCGCTGCGTCGGCGAAAGAGACCGGGCTTGGGACCGAGACCGGGCCTGGGACCGAGACCGGGAATGCGACAGAGGCCGCGACCGCGATCGAGGCTGAGAACGTGACCTACCAGCCGCAGGGTGCTCCCTTGCCGCCGGAGACCGTTCACGGGACCGCCTTTGGAGCCGACTCGGTTCCTGGTGGTGAGAAGTACGTTCTTCGAATGAACAACCCCGTGACCGAGCTAGAGGGGATCGTCGAAGCGGACGGATTCTCCGTGACGATTCCGGGAAGCCTCTCCCTTTCTCGGGCTGGTCCGATCGCCTCAGCACATCCGGACGTGGAGCACGCCAGTATCCTCAACCGGGGAGACTTCTCCGAGCTGACACTCCGTTTCGTGGCGGGGCGGCACCCGGCGTACCGCGTCGAAGCGCGGGGCCCCGCGATCGAGATTACCGTCGCGCGCTAGCGCCCCTTGGACCGGCCGAGCGGTTGAAAGAAGCGCTGCGAGTCGCGCTCGACGTAGAGTAGGGCCTCGCCGTCTCGCAGGGCCGCGCGAACCTCGGCGATTCTGCTCACCGCTTTTCGGTCGGCTTGAAGGATGATGTCGCCGGGGCGAAGGTCCGCGCGGTCCGCGTCTGAGCCCGGTTCGACCGCGCGCACGAACACTCGACCTTCCCCTTCGTAACGGAATCGTTGCCGAAGCTGCGGCGTCAGCTCTTCGAGCGCGAGCCCGAGCATCGCATTGTCTTCGACGCCCTGCACTTGCGATTGAGCGCTCCGCTCGCTTGGTCTCTCGCCGGTCACCAAGACGACTTTCTTCGTCTCTTCGCCACGGCGCACCGCGACAACGAGGCGCTCCCCGACGTCGTGGCGCAATACCGTCCGCAGGAGGTCATGCCCTTCTCGAATCTTCTGCCCTTCGATCTCGGTGATCACGTCCCCAGATTGCAGACCTGCTTGATGCGCCGGTCCGCTCGGCACAACGGCATTGATCAACGCGCCTCCATCGAGGTTTCCGCCGAAATGCGCAGCCAGCTCGGGAGTGATTTCCTGGAAGGAGACGCCGAGCCAGGCCCGCTTGACGGAGCCGCTCGCGATCAGCTGGTTGGCGACTCGCTGCGCGATCTCCGACGGAATCGCAAATCCGATCCCGGAGCCGCGGCCGATGATCATCGTGTTGATCCCGAGCACGCGGCCGTGAAGGTCGACGAGCGGACCACCAGAATTTCCAGGGTTGATGCTGGCGTCGGTCTGAAGGTAGTCCTCGATTTCATTGGCGCCGATGCGCCCCCGACCCTTTGCGCTGAGGACACCGGTCGTGACGGTGTAGTCGAGGCCGAAGGGTGAGCCGATCGCGATCACGAATTGGCCTACGCGCGCGTTCTCGGAGGACGCAAACTCCGCCTCGGGTAGGCCGCGCGCGTCGATCTTCAGCATGGCCAGGTCGGTAGCTGAGTCCGAGCCGACGAGCTTCGCCGGATAGCGCTTGCCGTTCTTCAAGCGAACGTCGATGCGGCTCGCCTCATGGACGACGTGATTGTTCGTCAGGATGTATCCGTCGGATCGCAAAATGACACCCGAACCGCCTCCTCGGATGATGCCCCCGGGACCCTGGCCTCCGAAGAAGGGTGGAAAACCGCTGTTCTGCGGCCTGCTCATTTCGACTTGAATGCTGACGACCAGAGGTGACACCGACTCGGCAACGCTGGTCAACGCGGTTTCAAATGCGACCGCCCTGGACATCGCGTCTTCGTCGATCGTGCCCTTCTTCGGTGATGCCGATGCCGTGCCGAGCATCGGGATGGCGATCGTCGCGCCGAGTGCCATGAGCCAAGGTCGCCGCAGCTTGATTCCGAACATGAATTCTCCTCCCTGTGCCACCCCTAACCTCTCAGAAACGGGGTTGATTCCATCGCTAAACCTAGAGCCTCGCTCTGACATTCGAACCCCTGGTGATCACGGGCGTTTAAGCGATGAGCGAGGGCAGCGTGATCAGAACGACGGTGCGCCGGTCGACCTCGCTCTGAATCTCGATGCTTCCCCGATGCTCTTCGACGATGTTCTTCACAATCGAGAGGCCCAGCCCCGTTCCTTGGCCCTTTCGGCGGGTCGAAAAGAACGGCTCGAAAACCCGGCCCAGCTCGGTTGCTCGAATTCCGACGCCATCGTCCTCGACCTCGATCTGAACCTGGTCGTGACCGTGGACCCGGGTGGTCAGGCGCACTCGACCGCCTCCCTCGGGTGCCGCGTTGCAGGCGTTGGTGATGAGATTGACGAAAACCTGATGAAGCTGCCCACGAACGGCCTTCACCTTGGGAAGGTTCTCTCCATAGTCGCGGACTATCGCCACGTTCGCTTCGCTGATGCTGTGCTCACAGAAGCCGACCGCTTCTTCGAGCACCTCGTTGAGCGAGACGGGTTGTGCCTCCTCTTTCGAAGGGCGCGCATAGGTCAGAAGATTACGGGTGAATGACATGATGCGATCGGAGCTGCGCAGGATCCGCTCCATCCGCTTGATGTCCGACTGCTCAGCGCCACTGCGCGACAACTTGCTCATCAGATACTCGCCGTAGACGGAAATGCTCGTCAGCGGGTTGTTGATCTCGTGGACGATGCCCGCGGCGAGCTGCCCGAGCGTTGCGAGCTTCTCCGCGTGGATGACCTGACCCTCGAGCTCGCGGACCTCGGTCCGGTCCTGTCCAATTGCGATGACACCAGCGACCTTGCCTTCCGAATCGAGAATGGGCGCCAGCGTGAACTGAAGTCGTGCGGTTCCGCCTCCGGCCTTGACCAACCTGAGCTCGAACGGCGGCACGTCCTGGCCGCGGAGCGCGCTCACGAAGGCGGACAAGACCCGCACGCGCTCGTTCTGGCCAGCGAGTTGTAGGAGATCCCTGGAGATCAGCTCGCTTCGATCGAGCCCCGTAATTCGGCCGAACGCACTGCTGACCACGCGAATGTTGCGGTCACGGCCGATCACCAAGACCGGGATCTTCGCGTGCTCGAGTAGCTTTTCGAGGTAATCCCGAAGGTGAAGTGACTCCCGGCGCAGGCGGCCGCTTTCGATTGCGGCGCTGGCTTGGGTCGCGGTCATCAGAAGCGCCTCCTCGAGACCTGGGGGAAGCTCGGAGCCTCGCTCGAACTCTGCGGCCAAGACACCGAAGATCTCGCCGGCGCGCGCCAGCGGCACGTCTAGGCCATCGGCCGGAAGCATCTCTTCGGCGGGATCGGCGATCAAGATCGGCTGATAGGTTCGCCGCAAGCGCATTGCTGCTGGGGGCTCCGCTGATTCGGGGAAACCCGCGCGTAGAAGCCCCGCTTCCGTGATCGAGACCTCGTCGATCGCCTCGGGTCGAACGTGATGAGTCGTGGCTTGAACGACGGAGCTCCGATCGAGGATCGGATTGGACAACCTCATCGCAAAGCGAACCCTCGGATAGAGGCGCTCGAGGGCGTGTAGGTATGCACGGAGGATCCTTTCGTCGGTCGTTGGCCCTGCGGTTTCGTGCTGAGCCTGGTTCAGCGACTCGAGAATGCGTGGCAGCGTGGCGCCTTCCGCCGCGCGGAGCCGGCCATGCCGCGGCGAGATGATCGACTTCACCGACGACACCCTTGGTTCCAGGCTTTCCCGAGAAGGGGGCGGCTTCTGCTTGGCGGAGTCGTCCATCGCTCAGCCCTTTGCCTCCGGCTCACTCGACGCATCGGCGGCGCGATCCAAATCAAAAATCTTCTGATGGCCGACGTACGAGGTGGTTTCGTACCGGGTGATCTTTCCGATTTTGCGGACGATTTCAGCCATTCGTTCTGCTTCGCGGATCAGCACCCGCGCGGCTTTGGCTCCGTTGGAGTCCGGTTCGGATTGGCGCAGCAGAAGCTCCGCATAGGCCATCATACTGGTCAGGGGCTGGTTGAGCTCGTGCGCCGCTGTTCCCGCCAGCTCGGCAAGGACACCTTGCTTTTCGGTGAAGGCCAACTTCTTCTGCGCTTCGGCCAACCGCTCCTCGACTCGCATTCTGTCCCGAAGATCGGCGAAGATGAGGACGAAGGCAGAGGGCTTGCCCAGTTCGTAGATCAGCGAACCCGAAAGCTGAACCGGAATCCGCGCCCCATGGATGTCCAGTAGATCCAGCATGGTGGGTTCGAGCCGGCCTGGTCCTCCGTGCTCTAGGGAGTGCAGGCGTTGCGCGACGAGCTCGGCTGTCGCTCGTCCGAGAAGATCTTCGAGCGTCACCGCCCCAATCACGTCCGATACGTGATGCCCAGTGATTCGCGACGCGCTTGCATTGAACACGCGCACTCGTTGTTCCATGTCGGTCGCGATGATCGCATCCACGCTAGCGTCGATCAAAGATTCCAGAAACTCCATCGTTTTGATAAGCTCATACTCGCTCTGTCGTTGATGGCTGACGTCTTCGAAAGAGACCACGGTGTGATCCTCTGCCCCAATCAAAGGAGCAAACGAGGCGTTGCAGATGATTCCGGTACCATCTCGCCGGACGAGATGGATGTCCATCCCGCGCGGGTATTGCCCTTGTGACAGCGCTTCTCGAATGCGGGGAAGGTCTCGTGCAGACAACATCTCCCCGATGTCCGTGGACGTCATCGTTTCCTCGCGGTGGCCGACGATTTCGTAGGAACGAGGGTTGGCGATCAGGATCTCGAGGTCAGGGCCAAGCACGACGGTGCCGACGGCCATCGACGCGAAGGTCTTGGCGTACTGGCGCCGTAAATCGTCGATCGGCCCGCGAGCTCGCAGTCGTTCGAGCCGGACGAGCAGTCGCTCTCGAAGTGTCGGCCGGAAAACCAGATCGCTAGCGAGCTCGTCCAAAGCGGCGGGATACTCGCCGTCCACGACCAGAAGCACGGGCTTTCCCCGCGTTGGTTCCCAGGACAGCGCGGCGGGGTGCGCCGCATCCAGCGCCACGACTTCCTGATGCAGCTCCGAATCGCCCACCACCTCGGGTCCGAGCCACTCGACCGACCATGCTGTCCCATCGAGCGTAGCGAGGAGCTCTTGGTGGACGTCGGGATCTCTCGAAATCAGTGCCAATGCGGGCATCTCGTTTGCACCCTACCAGAGACGAGTCTGCTGTGGCTCTTTCGGGGAGGGCGTGTAACCTTGGCCCGGACGGGGCACGTGGCAAAGCCGATTGGCATTTTCGATTCGGGCCTGGGCGGCCTTACTGTCGTCCGGGCCATTGCTGCGGCATTTCCGGCCGAGAATCTGGTCTACCTCGGCGACACGGCGAGGGTTCCTTATGGAACGCGCAGTGCGAAAACGGTGGTCCGATATGCGATTGCCTGTGCGGAGCACCTGTTGAGCTTCGACATCAAGCTCTTGGTCGTCGCCTGCAACACCGTGAGTGGCGTCGCGCTCGGCGAGCTCCAAGCCCGCCTCCAGATTCCAGTGATTGGCGTCATCCAACCCGGCGGTCGTGCCGGGGTGCAAGCCACTCGTAGCGGCCGCATTGGAGTTCTCGCCACTGCGGGTACGGTGACCTCAGGAGCATACGAACGCGCAATTCACAGCGAAAACCCGGAGATGAGCGTGTTCGCTCGGCCGGCTCCTTTGCTCGTGCCGCTGGCGGAGGAAGGCTGGGTAGCGGGCGAGGTGCCTAGGCTCGCGGCCCGGCGCTATCTCCAACCGCTGGTCGACGTCGATGTCGATACGATCGTGCTCGGCTGCACGCACTACCCCTTGCTCTCCGAGA
Organism: uncultured delta proteobacterium; assembly: GCA_963699755.1. Lineage (GTDB taxonomy): Bacteria > Myxococcota_A > Polyangia > Polyangiales > Houyiibacteriaceae > SG8-38. Next base: position 592,173 of record CAVOVB010000002.1, on the reverse strand, counting down.
CGATCCACGAGGTCGCGGCGGAGCTGCTGGGCCATGAGGTCGCCATCGTGGACAGCGCCGAGGCGACCGCGGCAGCCCTGACCGAGATGCTCACCCCCGACCGCTCCTCCGATCGGCCCGCCGGCTCCCTGAAAATCCTGGTCACCGATTTGCCAGGCCAATTTGCGGCTGCTGCGTCTCGATTCCTAGGCAGACCCCTGGATGGTCTGGATATCCAGGTAATCGACCTCTGAGCTTGTTTCTTACAGTCACAGCGTGATAGTATAAAAATACTGATATGCGCGATCTCGGGGGTGGACAAGCATTCGTTTCGGGCGAGCCACAGGAGGAGAGCGAGAACCGCATTTTCGCCACCGGTGAGCTTCTCGCTGGCGTCTATGAGATCGTCAAGCTCCTTGGCAGGGGTGGGATGGGGCAGGTTTTCGAAGCCCACGACCATCTGCTCAATCGGAAGGTCGCGATCAAGGCCGCCTGGCCGAATCCGTTGACCCCGCCGCTCAGAAACGAAGCCCGGGCATTGGCTGCGTTCCAGCATCCGAGCTTGGTCAGTGTTCACACTCTGGGGGAGCACCGCGGAATTGACTACCTGGTGATGGAGCGGGTCTACGGCGTGTCCCTCACCAAGCATGCCGAAACGCGCTGGGGAAGCGGCGATCCGTTCAGCCCGTCCGAGGTCGTGCAGATTCTGCTACCGGCCGCGGAAGGTCTGAGCGTCGTCCACCGTGCCGGGCTCGTTCATCGAGATATCAAGCCCGACAACATCATGCTCACTCCGGTGCATCGTGTCGTGTTGATGGACTTCGGGCTCGTCCTGCCCGAGTTCGACGTCAACGGGAAACAGCGAGTTGCCGGCTCTCCGCCTTACATGGCGCCGGAGGCTCTGCTGAACACAGCCACGACGGGGAGTGGTCATCTGGTCGATATTTTTGCTCTGGGCGTGCTGGCGTACGAGTTGCTCACGGAATCCCGGCCCTATGCGGGCGTGACCATTCGTGAGGTGATCGCGTCACACGAGCGCGGGCACCCCCGGGCTCTCGCAGAGCTCCGGCCCGACTGCCCGTTGGCTCTATGTCAGCTCGTCCACGAAATGCTCAGTCCGAACCCGCAGCTGCGCAACCAAAGCGCTGAGGCAGTCGCTTGGCAGTTGCGTGCTGTTCGCGATCAACGACCACGCAGCGAGAATCCGAAAGAGAACCAGAGCAAGTCGCCCTCGGTATTGATCGTCGATGACGATGTGGACCTCGCAAAGATTCTCGCGTTTTACGTGAGGCAAATTCTCGGACCGACGGACATCCGAGTTGCTCATGACGGCGAAGAGGCCCTGAGCGAAGTCCAAAAGCAAGAGCCCGACGTCATGCTGCTCGATTTGCACATGCCTCGCATGAATGGAGTCGAGCTTTGCATGCAGCTTCGAGGCGACGGGCTTGCGCAGAGTTGCTCGATCATCTCCGTCAGTGCAGGTGCGCAGGAGCACGATGTCCAGCTGCTTCACCAGCTGGGCATTCATCACTTCGTCGAAAAAGGCTCTAACTTGCGGGAGCGACTACGAACAGTCATCGCCGAAGTCTGCGGCGAGCAGGTCCTGGCGGACGACTGACAGCGCCCTACAGTGCGGGCATGGTCGATCCGGAACGTTCAGTTTCGACGCTGAGACGCTGGGCTGAGTATCTCGTCGCGCTGCTCGACGACCGGTTCCGCATTCCGGGCACTGATGTCCGATTTGGGTTGGATCCGATCATCGGAATTCTGTTTCCCGGTCTTGGTGATGCGGTCTCCGGCGTGGGATCGATCGGTCTCCTGGCGTTGGCGCTGCGGCGCGGGGTACCCCGCGTGGTCCTGCTTCGAATGGTTCTGAACATCTTGGTGGACGTGCTTGCCGGTGCGCTGCCAGTCGTGGGCGACATTTTCGACCTCGCCTACAAATCGAACCGGCGAAACCTCGAGCTGATTCGCCAATACGAAGCTCCCGAGTCGAAGGCGACGGCCTGGGACTACGCGATCGCCGTCTTGGGGGTGAGCTTGGCAATCCTCAGCATCATCGTGCCGTTCGTCGCCCTGTTCTATTTCGGGATCAACTATGGGCCGGAGCTTCTCGAGCACCTTCGGCTTCGATGATTCGTTCCTGCGCCTCGCGCAGCTCTTGTTCGAGATGCCGAATCCGTCGATGAAGCGATCGCAGATCTCGCTGGGTTGCGAGGTTCAGCATGCCCGCGATTCGTTGAGCTCGCCGTTCCAATGCCCCTTCCGCCCGACCGCGGAGCCGAAACGCCTTCACCACGACCTGCTGAACCTTCGGTTCCCGCATCAGTCTGCTGACGCGCGGGTCCTGGAGAAGCTCGAAGAGGCGGTCTTTCAGAGCGGTCATGGCTGCCAGACCAGCTAGCCGATCACGGACTGGAGCTTGGTGGCGAGCAGAGCGTTGCCCGTGAGCTTGATCTTTCCCTGCATGAAGAACTGCATCGCCGTTCCAGGCTTCTCGGTCATTGCCTTCCAGTCCTCGGTGGAGAGCTCGATCGTGCACTCGGCGTTACCCAAATCACCCTCCGTGACCCCTGGCGCGTCTTTCATGTTGACGGTCCAGACCCCGCCGCCCTCGCCATTGAGCCTGAATAAAAAGATCGCATCGACGGCTTTGGCCTTCTCGAGGTCGCTTTCGATCGAGCGCGGAATGTTCTGGGTGAATGAGGTTCTTGCGTCGGGCATCGTAGACCGCCACGCACGGATCTTCCGTCGGGCGAGGAGCTAACAACGCGTCCCGAAGAGTGTCAAGCCGAGGTATCTCAGGTGCCTGTTCCGAGGTCCTGCGCGAGATAGGCCAGAATGACTTCATCGAGCGTCTTTTCGCTCAGGAGCTCGTGTCCGAACGGAGCGGCCGGTGCGCGCGAGATCCGTTGGCCGGACGCGCTGCTCGGGCGAAACTGCTCATACTGTGGCGACCCTTCGACGAGGCGGGCCGCGGCGTGCTCGAGCACTTCGGTGCTCACCTCAGCGGGAGCTGCCTCGCCCCTGCCGTCGGTGCGGGAGGGAGCTTTCTCGTCGTAGACGCCGTCGCGCAATCCAATGAACACACGCTTGTGTTGCTCGCGCATGAGCTGTTTCACGATCTCCGGGAGATGCTCCGACTCGACGTGCTCCTGGTACGAAGTCTTCTCCGATGCGACGATGCGACCGCCATCGGCGAAAAGCTGCGTGATGACGTGAGGCCGTGTCACACCCGAATCTTCGGTTTGAATGTGGTACAGCTTTCCCTTATGGCGCACGTTCGTGTTGTAACCCACGAGCGGTGAAGGACTCGCTCTCATCTCGAAATGATATCCCAGAAAAAGGGGGCAGTCCCCTTTTCCCTCGGATGAAGGAAGCCCGCGCGAATTCATGGCTGGAAACAAAAAGAAAAAGACCAAGGTGCGACCGCTTCTACCTCGTCCGGGTGCGCGGTACACCTGCTTCGGCGACGGCCTCTGCTGCACCGACATCCACGCCATCGGGCCCCTCACCAAGAAGGAGGTTGCAGCCATGCGCCGCATCGATCGCGCTTCAGCAGGATGGAACGACGATCAGGACGACTACATGCTCAATACGGCGGCCGATGGAGGCTGCCTGTTCTTGATGCCTGATCAGCGTTGCTCGGTACACGCCAAGCTCGGCCCCCAGGCCAAGCCCGATGGCTGCCGACGCTTTCCGCTGGGGCTGACCGCGACGCCGGTGGGCGGCCGAATCACGACCGACCATCGTTGCCCCTGTCGCACGATGGGTGAGCGCCCGGAGATTCGCCCTGAAGACGTCGAGCCCTCGGTATCCGACGGTGGCAGCCGGCCGATCGCTGATCGACGCATCAAGCGTATCCCCCTGCGCCGCAACGAAGCCCTCAGCTTCTCCGATTGGGAGCCGATCGAAGCCGAATACCTCAAGCGACTTCAAAGCCGTGAGCCCTTGCTTGCCATCCTGGACGCCAAGCCTTTCCCGAAGCTTCGCGGCAGCACTTGGGCGAAGCAAGCCCAGGAGTTCATCGACGCACGCGACGGCGCGCAGTTTGGCGTCGCCATGGCCTGGGTCGGGGACACGATCGCAACCCTTCAGAACGGCCGAAGCCCAAGGCCGCCGGGGCGCCCCTGGCGCGCCGCGTTCGATCGCGCCGAGGCCCGGTCGCCCAAGGTGCGCACGAGCCGCCAGGTTTTCGGTGATTGGATCGCCGACGAGGTCTGGTCGCTCAAGTGGGCCGAGGAGTACGACTTCGCCCTGGCGCGCACCGAGCTCGCCACGAGGCTCACGGTCGCGGAGGACATCTGTGGGCGCCTGCGAGATGCGGGGGCAAGGGCGGATCGCGCTGCGGCCGAAGCCGTGATGATGCTCGAGCTCGTCGGCGAGTCCGATTTCTGGACCGAGGTCAAGGACCGCATGCGCGCCTCATGAGGACGGGCGAACGCGATAGCGCTGTGCTCTCCCTCCAAATCGGGCGACCTTTGCGCGCGGCATCGCTCGTTCTGCGGAGCTGTAGTCTCGGTTTGCCCGTCGTTGCAGAGGTCCCTCCGATTCTCGATTCCGGCGAGCCCTTTCCCACACGCTATTGGCTCACCTGTCCTCTGGCGTGCCGTCGAATCGCGCGGCTCGAAGGGCAGGGCGGGGTTCGCGCCGCACAAGCCAAGATCGACGCCGACCCCGAGTTGCGCCGCGCCCTCATGGCTGCCCAGCAGCGCTACGCGCGCGAACGCGACGCGCTGCTCCCTGCCGATGCGCGCAATCGGACCTCTGGGGGGGTCGGAGGCTCGTCAGCTGGTGTGAAGTGCCTCCACGCTCACTACGCGGACTTCGCGGCGGGCAATGACAATCCCATCGGCCGGGAGGTGCATGAGGCGATCGGCGAGCTCTGTTGCGAGCTGCCCTGCATCGCGACACTTGACGGAGAGCTCCAACGCAACCCAGACTGGCGCGAGCCCAGCAATGACCGAGACCCGCGATAACGACGCTTCGGTGCGGCTTCTGCAGCAGTTGTTGTGGTGGAGCATCGTTTCCGGATCGATCCTGCTGTTGGCAGTGGCCGCGGCGATCGAGCCCGATGCTCGAGGCTACGGCACGCACACCCAGCTTGGCCTGCCCCCCTGCGGCTTTCTCTCACTCACCGGCTCGCCGTGCCCCGGATGCGGACTGACGACCGCGTTTGCGCATGGCATCCGCGGTCAATGGTCGATGGCGGCAAGCGCAAATCCACTCGGTTTGGCCTTGTTCCTCGTCGTCTGCGCCTGCGTTCCGCTCGGAGCAGCCGCTGCCCTGCGCGGCTGGTCGCTCGACGAAGTCGTCCAGCGCTTCGAACTGAACCGCTGGGCGCTCGCGCTTGCCGGCTGTGCCGTGGTGGTCTGGGTCGCACGCTTCGCCGTTGCGCTCTAGTCATGCTCTACGCGTTGCGCGAGAGCGAATGCCGGGTTTGCTTCAGGAGGTCGTCGCCGCTCTTGACGCTCGATTCCGGTGTGCTCGTGAGCCCGATCTGTATCTCTGGCCTCGGCGTGATGTCCCCGCCCCAGAGCGCTCCGCTTTCGATCTGGCCTTCCAGGCGCCGAAGCACGTAGCCTGCGCCGTCGCCGTCGGTTTCGGGTAGAAGAATGCAAAACTCGTCGCGTCGCAAACGAAAGAGATGATCGACGGCGCGAATACACGACCTGAGCCCGCTGCCGATCAGGGCCATCGCGCGATCCGCAGTGCCGTCATCGCTTGCAGCTGCGATCTCAGTGGCGTTGGCGACCCTCACGACGATGCAACTCAGGGGATGCCCGTAGCGCTCTGCCCGGGTGTGCTCGTAGTCCAAGCTGATCAGGAGCTGCGACGGGGTTCCGGCGCCCGTGACCGGGTCACGCTGGTCGGCCGGAGGCGTGCTCTCTGGAATACCAAGGCGGTCGCGTCTAGTCGCGCGCAAGACGTTGCGCACGCGTTGCTGAATCTCGAACACCCGGTACGGGCGCGTCAGGTAGTCCTCAGCGCCTAGCTCGATTCCGCGACGACGCGCCTCGAGGTCTCCTTCGTCCGTCACGAGCAAAACCGGAATACGCACGAGGCTGGTGTCGGCTTTGAGAATGCGAAGGATCTCGAACGCATCGATTTCAGACATCTTCGCGTCCAGCATGAGCAGGTCCGGAGGCCGGCGCGCGACCATCGCGAGCACCTCGGGCCCATCCGCTGCAGTCACGACATCATAGCCTGCGGCCTCGCACGCTTCGTGCAGCAAACGCAGGTTGAAGGGATCGGGGTCCCCCACGAGAACCAGCGCGCTCATCGAGCTCGCCTCCTTGCCCTTAATCGCACCATCCTCTGACCCACAGAGGCTAAGGTATCATGGGGTTCACGAGGTCTCCAATCTCCGTGCCTGCAGAGGGGACGAGAGTAAGCTTGAGCCGTGGTGGCCCCCGCCAGACTGATCGCAACCCGGGTGCTCGAACGGGTCGCACACGATGACGCCTGGGCGACACCGACCCTCGATGCGGAGGTGCGTCGCGCTGCGCTCAGACGCACCGATGTCGCGCTTGCAACGCAGATCGTCTACGGCTCGCTTCGAACCGCGCCCGATCTCGAAGCCGCAATCCGGCGACACCTTCAGGGTCCACTCAAGGTCGATGACTGGACGCGCTCAGCGCTGTTCGGCGCGGTCTACCAACTTCTCTACCTCGAGCGTGTTCCCACGCATGCCGTAGTCAACGATGCGGTGGAGCTCGTGCGCATGAAACGCGGCAAGAGACTTGCTGGTTTCGCAAATGCCGTGCTTCGAAAGGTTGCTGCCGATCGTCCAGACACTCCTCAACCTCCTTCGTCTTTGGCCATCCCCGATTGGTTGCGCGACGACCTTCATGCTTCGATCGGAGCAAAGCGGACGGAAGACCTTCTCCGTATTGGGCGGGAGCCCCCGTCGATCGATCTGCGAGTGCGCGTGGACCGCGATCGAGACCTAGTCTCCAAGGCGCTCGCTGCTGCACAACCCAATGCGTCCGTGACGCCGACCTCGCTATCGCCGCTAGGTTTGCGAGTCAGTGGCGCTGGCGATCCGCGCGCGCTACCAGGCTACCGAGAAGGCTCGTTTGCCGCGCAGGAAGAGGGTGCCCAGCTGATCGGCCTCATGTTGGACGCGCAGCCCGGCGAGCGAGTGCTCGATGCCTGCGCCGGTCGCGGCGGCAAGACCGCCCAGCTGGTCGAAGCAGTGGGCGAATCCGGTAGCGTCGTGGCGACCGACCTTCACGAACACCGACTCGAGCAGATCGCTGCCGAGCTCGCGCGGCTGCGACTCGATCCTGCGCGGCTTCAGACCGCTTGTGTCGATTGGACCGTCGGGAAGGGTGGGGTCCAAGGCGAGTTCGACCGCGTCCTCGTGGACGCCCCTTGCACGGGCCTAGGGACGCTGCGCCGTAGGCCTGAAATTTTACTGCGAAGCGGCCCGGGGAACGCCGTGGAGATCGCTGAGACACAGCGCCGTCTGCTCGAATCGGTCGCGCCGCTGGTTCGACCGGGTGGAACGCTCCTCTACGCGGTCTGCTCGCCGCTGGACGCGGAGGGTTCCGGGGTGGTGGGCCAGGCGGACTTGCCGGGATTCGAGCCCCGAGCAGAACGCCCTTCAGGTCTGAAATCACTGCGCATTGATCCCACTGGCCGCGTCCAGATAGGTCCCTGGATCGAAGGTGCAGGCGCCTGGGCGGACGCCTACCAGGCGTATGTGTGGGTAAATGTAGGATAGCTCTTTGACAGCACTCGACGATAACGCTAGATTCCGCCGAGCTTGAAATACGGGGCGTAGCGCAGCTTGGTAGCGCGCACGGTTCGGGACCGTGAGGTCGGAGGTTCGAATCCTCTCGCCCCGACTATAATTGAACACTGCAATTACAATTGCAGCGGAGGCAGGATGGCAAAGGCGTTACTACCCGTAAGAGTTTTGGTCGTTGATGATGACCCGGCGATCTTGGAGTTCATGGAGACGTTCCTGACGAAGGACGGCTTCGAGGTCACCACCCTTGCCAACCCCAAAGACGCGCCTGAGGAGGTAAAAGACGGAGGATACCACCTCGTCGTGCTCGACTTGATGATGCCGGGCCTCGGGGGCGTCGAGCTCCTCGAGCAGATTCGTAAGGTCGATAGCGACGTAGCCGTCGTGATTTTCACCGGCTTTCCGTCACTCGACACCGCGGTGCAGTCGATGAAGCTCGACGCGGTCGACTATCTCAAGAAGCCTTTCAACCCCGATGAGTTCCGCGAGGTGCTCGATCGGGTGATGCGCAAGAAGGGGCTCCTCCGAACACCTGAGGAGAACCTTCATCGCGTCATTGGCGAAACCATTCGGGGGCTGCGCAAAGATCGCGGGCTGACCTTGAAGCAGATGGCCCGCCGTACGGGGCTGAGCGTTTCGCTTCTCTCACAAATCGAACGCGCCGAGTCGAGTGCGTCGATCAGCTCCCTCTACAAGATCGCAACCGCGCTCGACGTGCGGATTCAAGATCTCTTCGGCGAGTACTGAGCGCGGTTCACGGCTTCGATTCCGCAGAAACCTGCTGGTTCATGGCTTCGTCTCTCTCCGCCGAAGCCTCGAGGACGTCGATGAGGTGTGCGCGCAGAAGGGGCTGGTCGATGAGCTCGAGCGTTTGTCGGCCGCTCTTCTGTGCGAGGTCAGCCCGATCATCGGCCGCGAGGAGCTCGACGAGGCGAACCCTGGCGTATAGGTCATCGGGGGCGCTCGCGGTCCATCGATCGAGAATGGCGATCGCGGCCCTGCGATTTCCGAGCGCAGCGAGCTTTTCGGCCGAGGCACGCGCTTGCAACTGGGCTTGATCGGCAGAAGTCGCCCTCACCGCTGCGTAGTACGCTGCGGCCTCTTCAAATCGACCCGCCCGCTCGAAGACGCTGGCAAGCGTTGCGCGTTCGGGGTTTCGTTTCGGGTCGAAGAGTCGAAGAGCCGAGGGTAGCGTCCCTTCTCCGAGATAGATCTCGGCGAGCATCTCGCGAATGGCGAGCGAATCGTGTGGTGCCTGGCTCAGCGTTTCGGCTGCAGCACCCGAGCGGCCCCGCGCGATCCAACATGCGGCAAGTGCGATTCGCGCGGCTTCGAAGCTTGCTGCGCCGAGCGGGACCTCCGAAAGAACGGCGGCGGCTTCCAGGTAGTCCCCGCGGGCAAGGAGCGCATGACCCTTAGCGGACTCCACCCTTGGTGATCGCTCTGCGGATTCCAGCAAGCGAAGTGCGGTGTCGGCTTCGTCGATCTGCAGGAGCAGGGCTACATGCTCGGGAAGGCCGCCCAGACGTTCGCTCTTGACGTGATGCAAGAACAGCGCCGCCTCTTTCCGGTCACCGCTTTCCACCAGCGCGCGCAACCACAAGACTACGGTCTCGGGAGTATCCAATGCCGCCGCGAGAATTCTCGCCGCCAGCGCGGGTTGACCGCTCTCGAGCGCGAGCTTTCCAGCGGCCAGGGCGCGCGCCGCCGGCGTCAACCGCAGATCGGAGCCAAGGGCCTGTTCCAGGGTTTGTGCATCTCCCCTGCGTCGCGCCAGGTCGACCAGAACCCGCCTAGCGCGGTCCAAGCCCGCCCCCCTCGAGCCGGTGAGGTACTCGAGCAAGATCGCGCTCGCCCGCTCTTCATGCCCCGCTGCTACCAGTGTCTCCGCCAGCGCGATGACGGGTGCGTCCCAGCTGCGCGCGAGCTCCCTGGCGCGCAGGAACGCGGCGATTGCCTCCATGTCCTCGCCTCTGTGTTGCGCGAGCCGACCCTCGGCAAAGGCGACCCTCGGCGAACCCGGATAGGAACGACGTGCCAGGCTCAGAGTGCGGTCGGCACGCCGCGACTCGCCGCTCAACTCGTACTCCTCAGCCAGGCGGGTCATGAGGAGCTCGTCATCTGTCGGCGCCGCGGTCGCGTTTTCGAATGCCATCACCGCTCGGTCGTGCTGGCCCTTGCTGGCCCAGGTCTCGCCCTCGATGAACCACCGATAGGCGTACGGAGAGACGAAGGGGCCGTGCACCAGCTCGCCGTCCTCGACACGCGGGACTGTGCGCAGGGCCGGTGCCGTGCATGCAGCGAGCCCCAGAAGAATTATCGAAGTCAGACGGCCCACCTTGGAATCATAATGGAACTGGCGATTCGAGGCCCGACCAGAGGCTGGGCATGGGATTTGACTTCACCGCAGAGCACCCCTAAACCTTCGCGCAGCGCGAGCCTACATTTGTACCGATTCCGCGCTTGAAGTCAGGGAGAAGACGATGGGTCCGATTTGGATGACGCTGCTGCTGGTGAGCACGCTCGGATTTTTCTCGTGGTCCGCGTTTCGGCGGCTCCGGCAGGTCAAGGTTGGGGTACCCGACCCGCGCTTTGCCTGGGATGGCGAGCAAATCGCCGACCGAACGAAGACGCTGCTCATCTATGCCTTTGGCCAAAAAAGGATGCCCAACTACACCATGGCGGGGTTCGCGCATGTGGGTATCTTCGTCGCGTTCCAGGTGCTCCTCCTCAACAGCCTCATGCTCTGGGGCCGTGGCTTCGACGCCGGGTTCGACTTCTGGGGTTTGCTGAGCACCGACCACCTGGTCGGCAAGCTGTACTCCTTAGTCAAGGAGCTCGCGGCGTTTGCGGCCATCGTGGGCTCGCTCCTCTTTCTCTACCTGCGCTGGGTTAAGCGCGGCGAGGACAGCGGCGACCCGAAGGCCGTCAAAAACAAGCCTCGGATGACGCTCGGCCACCACGCCAACCGCCACATCTTCACCGAGCCCATTCTGATTCTGTTCATCATCATCACGATGATGGCCGCGGATTTCCTCTACGTCGGCGCCTCCTTGGTCGTCGATGCCCGCGCCACTGGCGAAGTGATTCACGCCGGCTGGTGGGAGCCGTTTGGCGGAATCGTTGCGCAGTTTCTCTCGAACGTGGAGAACGTGAGTGCCCTGAAGGCGTTCCAGCACTCGGGTTTCTGGTGGCACTCGGCATTCGTCTTAATCTTCTTGAACATCCTCCCGTACTCGAAGCACTTCCACGTGCTCACCGTGATTCCCAACGTGTTCGCCTATGAACGGCGGCCGAATGCGCTTCCGAAGGTCGAGGACCTCGAAGGGAAGGTCGAGCGGGAGGAGTCGCTCGGCATCAACAGGCTCAGCGACCTCACGTACAAGCACATCATGGACCTGTACACCTGCACCGAGTGCGGGCGATGCAGCGACAATTGCCCCGCCTATATCACTGGCAAGATGCTCTCGCCCAAGCACCTCACGCTTGCACTGCGAGATCACCTCTATGCCACCGAAAAAGACATGTTCGGCAAGGACGCCCTCGTCGAAGAGCCCAGTGATACTCCGGCCGCCGAACCGAAGCCGAGCGATGCCCAGGAGCCGATTCACACCTTTCCGGCGGCGCCAGCGGGCGGCTATTTCGTCGGGGAGACCGTCGTCGATCTGGTTCCGAATGTTCTTCATCCGGACGTGATTTGGGGCTGCACCTCTTGCCGCGCTTGCGAAGAGCAGTGTCCCGTCATGATTTCCTACGTCGACAAGATCATCGGCATGCGCCGCGAAGAAGTCATGATGAAGAACGAGTTCCCGGGCGAGCTTCAGGGGGCGTTCAACGGCATCGAGACCAACGGGAACCCGTGGAACATCTCGGCGATGGACCGTGCCGACTGGGCAGACGGCCTGGACATCCCATTGCTGAGCGACAAGCCCGATGCAGAAGTTCTCTACTGGGTCGGCTGTGCGGCCAGCTACGACGACCGCGCCAAGAAGGTTGCGCGCGCCGTCTCCAAGCTTTTGAAGAAGGCGCACGTGGACTTCGCGATTCTCGGCACCGAGGAGACATGCACTGGCGATCCTGCGCGCCGCGCCGGCAACGAGTATCTCTTTCAGATGCTCGCCGAGCAAAACATCGAAACCCTCAACGGCTACGAGGCTTCGAAAAAGACGATCATCACGGCGTGCCCGCATTGCTTCAACACACTTGCCAACGAGTACAGCGATTTCGGCGGCAACTACGATGTGGTGCACCACAGCGACTTCCTCAATGGCCTGCTCGTCGCGGGCAAGCTCGTTCCGTCGAAGTCGGTGAAGGGAAAGGTCGTCTACCACGACAGCTGCTATCTCGGCCGGTACAACCAGGTTTACGATTCGCCGCGACAGATTCTCGAGGCAATCGACGGCCTCGAGCTGACCGAGGTTCCGTACTGGAACCGCAACAAGGGCCTTTGCTGCGGTGCCGGTGGAGCCCAAATGTTCATGGAAGAACACGGCGACGAGCGCGTGAACAACAAGCGCACGCTGCAGTTGCTCGACACCGGCGCAAGCACCATCGCGAGCGGCTGTCCCTTCTGCATGACCATGTTGACCGATGGTCTCAAGGCTGCGGAAAAGGAGGCAGAGATTGGTCAACGTGACATCGCCGAAATCCTCGCGGACGCAATCGAACTCACGGAGGTCGAGCAAACGCCAGTAGCGGCCGAATAGGCTGACCTAGTCCGTTCGGAGCGGTTGACACCAGCTCCCGGCCAATTGATGCTCGCGACGCATGACCGCGCGCGACTACCTGCATGCTGCGTTTCACAACCCGCGCACGCAGGTATACCGACTGGTCGAGTCGACCGTCTGGGTCCTGATTGTCCTATCGATCGCGGTGCTGATCGCCGAGCCCTTCTTTCCCGACGGATCACGGGGTGATCGAATCCTTCAGCGGATCGACCGCGTCCTTCTGTGGTTCTTTGCGATCGAGGTCAGCACGAGGATCCTCACGTATCGCCCGCCGGTGCTCGAGGTGTTCAAACAACCTCCTCTAGGAAGGATTCGCACCGAGGTTTTCGATAGGATTCGATTTGCGCTGACCCCGATGATGTTGATCGACATCGTCACCGTCCTCGCCTTGGTTCCCGCGCTTCGAGGTTTGCGTGCTCTGCGCCTTCTGAGGCTACTGCGCACCCGGAAGTTCTTCCGCTACGCCAATCCATTCCAAGGTCTCATGCACGCGTTCCAGGAAGACCGCCTGCTCTTCACGTTCGCGTTCTCGGTCCTCGGCGTCGAAACGATTCTCGGGGGCATCAGCCTCTTTCTCGTCGAACGTTATTCGAACCCCGAGATCAGGACGGTTGGCGATGGGCTCTGGTGGGCTTTGGTGACCATCACGACCGTGGGCTTCGGGGACATCACGCCGGCGACCGCCTTGGGTCGCGTCATTGGTGGTGTGATGATGGTCGGTGGCCTGTTCACCTTGGCCCTATTCGCAGGCATCATCGGACACAGCCTGTTACACGCGGTTCTGAGTATCCGAGAGGAGCAGTTTCGAATGAGCGGTTATGTGAATCACATCGTGGTGTGCGGCTACGAAGTGGGCAGCGGAATGCTGCTCGACGTGCTCAGCAAAGAGATCGATTTCGAAGAGCAACGCGTGGTGCTCTTTGGTCCCCACGAGCGCCCTCTCGAGCTCGCCCCCGAGTTCATGTGGGTCCAGGGTGACCCGACCAAGGAGAGTGAGCTGGACAAAGCGCGCATTGCCTATGCCTCGACGGTCATCGTGACCGGTTCGCGCCGCGTCAAGCCACAGCAGGCCGACGCGACCACCATTCTTACCGTCTTCACGATTCGGTCGGCCTTGGCCAAGAGCGCGGCAGCTCAGAAACGCAAGAAGCCAGTCCGGGTGATTGCCGAGGTTCTGGATTCCGAAAACGTGCAACATGCGCGCACTGCCGGTAGCGACGAGGTCATCGAGACCCGCAAAGTGGGCTACTCGCTGCTGGCGCACACGGTCGTCTACCCTGGCGTAGCCGACGCGACGAGTCGCATGGTCTTTGCCGGCCACCAGACCCTCTACGTGGGTCAGCTTCCGGAGGGAATGGAAGTCCCGGCGAGCTTCGACGAGGTGAGCCGGCGGATTCACGCCTCGACCGGCTGTCTCGTGATCGGCGTTCGGGATCCCGACAGCGGAAAGGAACAGTTCAACCCCGGAGGCGATGCCGTGGTGATGCCCGGGATGGAGGTTCTCTACCTCTCCTCCGAGCCACGTCTGGCAAGCGCATGACCGCTCACGCGCGGCGGGAGCCTTTGCTGGTGCGTTTGGGTGCACGATTCGACTGTGTCGGGGACGGCCTTTGTTGCAGCGATATCCATGCGGTTGGGGCGCTCAGCGACGAAGATTGCGAACTGCTTGCGATGATCTCCGAAGACGCCATCGACCGGCATCAAGGCGAGGATGCCGCCGTTCTGATGATGCGGAGCGATACGGGGCGCTGCGTGTTCTGGACTGAGGAGGGATGCGCCATCCATTCCAGGCTCGGTCCCAAAATGAAGCCGACGCCCTGCATTCAGTTTCCCTACGCGCTGACCGCTACACCTCTAGGCGGTCGGATCTCGACTCAGCACCGATGCACCTGCCGTACTCTCGGCCCGCTACCGCCGATCAGCACAGAAGCTGCGCGGCCTTGCGTGCTCGACTCGAATGGCGAGCTGAAACCGGACCATGCTGTCTTCGACGAGGTCTTCTGGTCTTCGACGGAGTCGCTTTCCTTCGCGGAGTACGCTGAGCGCGAGGCAGACCTAATCGGCGCCTTGCTCGAAGGAAAGAACCTGATGACCTTGCTCGGGGCACAGCCCTTTCCGAAGCTCGAGGGAATGAGCTGGACCGAAGTAGCCGACCAGATGCTCGGCTTTCACGGTGCCGCGCGCGCGTCCTTTGCAGCGCGATGGTTTGGGGACGCGATTGCTTTCCTGGTCGACCGTCGTGAACGCAGCGAGCACGGGCGTCCTTGGGCGGACTCGTTCGAGCGAGCTGGGGAGCGCGTCGTCGATCCGGTCGCCCCGAACAGGGTCTTCGGTGACTGGATCGCCGACGAGATCTGGTCGATGCGCTGGACGCGCTTTGGCAGCTTGACCAGAGCCCGGAGTGAGCTCGCGACCCGTCTGGCAATTGCTCGACGCATTGCCGGCTGGCTCGACATCAGCACGCCAAAACAAGACAACATCTCGGCGGCAGAAGCGGTCATGATCGTCGATGTGATAGGAACGACCGACGTATGGGAGAAGGTGCAGGAGGCCCTCCGCGAACCGCAGCAGGGCTCAGCGTGAGCACCTGATGACCGCAGCAGGGATCAAACCTCCAGCGCCAACCATCAAGCGCCGATGCCTTGTTGTTCTGGGGAGCAGGCCATTCGCGCTACGTTGCAGCGCCGTCGACGCCACGCGCTCCGCCGCGGCGCGCGCCGCGCTTCGCGCTCAAAGACCCATGATCTTCGCGGTCGCGTAGCGCATGACTTCCGTTGCTCCGCCACCGATGCGAAAGAGGCGCGCGTCTCGCCAGGCGCGGGCCACCCAGAGCTCCTCTAGATAGCCCATGCCGCCGTGGAACTGCATGCACTGATCCATGATCTCTGCGGTCACGTCGCCGACGTAGGCCTTCGACATCGATACGATCCGAGTCGTCTCCATCGAGAGCATGCCCTTGTTCACGAACTTGTCCTCGTTGTAGGCAGCGCAGGCGTTGTAGGTGAGCGCCTTGCCTGCCTCGTACTTCGTGTACAGGTCGACGAACTTCTGCTGCCAGTACTCCCGCTTGATCAACGGCTTTCCGAATGCGACTCGCTCGCGGCCGAACTGAACCGAGCGGTCGAGCGCAAGCTTCGAGCCCTCCAGCCCGCTCACGCAGCCAACCAATCGTTCCGACTGGAAGTTCTGCATCAGATAGACGAAGCCCATGCCTTCCTGTCCGAGCAAGTACCGCTTCGGTACGCGGACATCCTCGAAGAAGAGCTCGGCTGTGTCGCTTGCCCAGTTGCCAGCCTTCTCGAGCTTCTTGGAGATGCTGAAACCCTTCACATCCGTGGGACAGACGATGATTGAGATGCCGCTATGTCCTGCATCGGGATCGGTCTTGACCATGAGCGTGATGAAATCCGCGCGCGTACCGTTGGTGATGTATGTCTTGGAGCCGTTGATGACGTACTCGTCACCAACCGCCCGCGCGGTCGTTCGCAACCCTGCGACATCAGAGCCTGCGCCGGGCTCACTCACGCCGAGCGCCGCAATCTTGTCGCCGGCGATGGCAGGCGCCAGGAACTCGTCCTTCACTTCACGCGAGCCGAGGTCATTGATGACCGGGGTTGCCATATCGGCCTGAACGAGAAGTCCCATCGTGACGCCCGCCGAGCCGCATCGGGCTAGCTCCTCGGCTTTCACCACGCTCATCCAGAAGTCACCGCCGCCACCGCCGACGTCCTCGGGATAGTGCGCACCGATGATCCCGAGCTCTCCAGCTCGCTTGAACACCGAGTTCGGGAAGAGCTTTTCCTTCTCCCACTGGTCGACGTTTGGGACGAGCTCGTTCTCGACGAAGGCGCGAACCTGCTGGCGGAAGATCTTGTGCTCTTCCCTAAAAGGCTGAAATGTAGACGACATGGCTCTCTCGCTCCGAAAATGAATGAACGTTCATTTAGTAACTGCAGCGCGGCTCCTTGGCAAGCCAAGAGAGCCAGACCGGTTTTCTATTGGTCGAGCGGCCCGATCGGCTGACTGCTCGGCTCGAGGACGATCGCGTCCATCCGCTCGGGGAAGCTCTCCGGCTTCAGCTCGGTCCGCAGATCGCTGATCGTCTTGTTGAGCGCGCCCTCGCGCCCCTGGCGCCAAATCTTCCGGCGGATGAGGGCGCTGGCCTGCTCGATGGTTTGCGTCTGCTTGGGGCGGATGCCCGTGAGCTCGAGGATGCTCCACTTCCCGTCTCCGAGGTCGAGGGGCTTGCTGAGCTCTCCGACCTTCTCGAGGCTGAACGCAGCCTTCGCTAGCGTGGCGTCGACGGCCGCCTGATCGGGCTTGCCCACGAGGGTTCCATCCGTGCTGAAGTAGAGAAGGTCACCCCCTCGGAGCTTGGTCTCGGTGTCGAGGCTCAGCTCTTTTGCGAGGGCGCGGAACGTCGGTCCCTTGCCGCTTTGAACCTGCCGGCGGATGTCCTCGGCCTCCTTCTTGCTCGCCACGAGGATGTGTCGCGCGCGGCGCATCTCCGGCCGATGAAACTCTTCCGGGTGTTCCTTGTAGTACTTGGCGACGTCCTCTTTGGTCACGCTCTCGGGCGTCACGGCCTCTTCGAATTCTCTGCGCACATAGATCTGGACGAGCGTTTGATCGAGGAATTCTCTGACCCTGGGGTCGTTCCCATAGCCGAGTTTCTCCGCCCCTTGGTAGAAGAGCTCGTTCTTGACTTGATCGTCGAGAAAGCGCTCGAGCACTGCTCGATCCGCAAATCGTTTGCGGGCATACGGCGAGCGCGAGTTGATCATATCTTCTAGCTCTCCCACCGTGATCGTTTCGCTGCCGACCGTTGCGACGACTTTGGCGCGTCGCACTTCGTCGGGACGGGGGGCTCTGTCCTCCGCCAGGGCCTGCACCGTCACCAAAACCGTGAGAACCAGGGAAACCAAGCAAACTACACGCATGGCCCGTCAGCGTTTCACGAGCCCACCACGGGGTCAAGTGCGATGCTGGGCGAAGAATCCTGTAAGCTCAGCGGCGAGCATTTGCGGCTCGAACCAGTGAATCATGTGTCCAACATCGGCAATCTCGACGAAGCAATGCTGCCTGATCTTTCCGATGCGATGCTGCTCGTCTTGCAGGCGAAAACCTCGCTCGCCGGCGACCACCAAGGTAGGTGTGGGGATCGCCTCGAGGAGCTTCTCGAACATGCTGGCTTCGAAGGGCCGAGGCGACCAGGTCTTGTGCAATGGATCGAAGGTCCACTCAAGCCCGCCGTCGACCTTTTTCGTGCTCTTGCTCGCGAGGAACAAGCCGAGCTCGTCGCTGAGCTCTGGGTTCTGAGCTCGCATCCGCTTCAGCGCGATTCGCTCGTCTTCCATCGGCAGTGCGCGTTTGCTGCGAACCTTGGCCACGCCATCTAGCCAGGCACGCAAGCGTGTCGCCGGGTCGCGCGGTTCCATTTCGGGCGGCCCGATCCCTTCGATCAGCGCGAGCGAGCTCAGGTTTTCGGGGCGTGCAGCCGCATACATGACGCAAGCCGAACCACCCATCGAGTGCCCGACGAGATGAACCGGTTGATCGGAGAGCTGTGGCAGGAGCTCGTCCAAATCGAGAACGTAGTCGGGGAAGTGGTAGTAGCCGCCCGCGCCGATCCAGTCCGTCTGGCCGTGACCTCGCCAATCAAACGCGGCAACGCCATACCCCGCCTCGACCAATTCGCGTGCGAGTGCGTCGAAGCTCCAAGCGATGTCTAAAAAACCATGGCAAAGCACGACGTCCACGGGACGCTGGCCCCAACGGATCACGTGATGTCGAAGGCCGTTGGCCGAAAGCATCTCCTCCAACGGCACGATCATCCCCGGAGCTCCTCGAAACGGCCCGGTGACAGCACCTGGGCCTCCCTCGAGACCGGCTTGCCCGCCATCGCCTCGGCGATGAGCTCCGCGGTCAATGGAGCGAGCAAGATTCCATTGCGATAGTGCCCGCTGGCCAGAAACAGGCCTTTGATCCCGGTTTCACCCACCAGAGGCAGCCCATCTGGCGTGCCCGGCCGAAAGCTCGACCAATGCTCTTGGATCGTTGCCGTTCGCAGCCCAGGAGCGATTCGTGTCGCCTTGCTGATCACGTCGGCCATTCCGCCGAAGGTGATCCCACGTTGGAATCCGACCCGCTCCATCGTCGAGCCACAGAGGACGCGGCCATCGGGTCGAGTGACGACATAACCGCCGGCACCAAAAACGACCCGGCGGAAGATCGGTGGCCGCGTCTCAGTCGCGATCATCTGCCCGCGTACCGGAAAGATCGTCTCCGAATTGAAGGGCAGCCCGGGGATCAACGTCGTCCAACTACCCGCTGCGACCACCAGTCGGTCCGTTTCAATCACTTCGTCACCAAGCTGCACCCCTCGCACGCGCCCGCTTTCGACATGGACCAAGCGGACCGTCGAGCCGCTTCGGAATGTGACGCCATCGCGCTCGGCACCTAGGGCGACCGCCGAAAGCAACTTCTTGGGCTCGACTTGAGCGTCTTCGGAAACATTCAGTGCCCCGAGGGCCTCCGGGTTGGCGGCCGGCTCTTCCTGGATGAGCTCCTCGGGGCTCCAACGATCACAGCGAATCCCGTGAAGCTCGAGACTCGAGGCTTGGGCGTGCAGGGCTGCGAGCTCCTCTTCGTCGAAGGCCATCTTGACGGCTCCGCAGCGCCGGAAGCCGACGTCGACGCCGAACAGCTCATCGAGCTCGTCGGCGAGCTCAGCATGGAGCTCCCGGCTCCTGCGGCCGAGCTGCAGTGCCAAGGCGTCCTCGAACGATTCCATCGTGGGTCCGAGAATCCCCGCGGCCGCAGATGAGGCCTCCGCGCCAGGAATGCTTCGCTCGAGCACCAAGACTCGGGCATCGTCCTTGGCGAGTCGGTAGGCGACGCTGCAACCCATCAACCCGCCACCGACTACGATCACATCGGGATGCATCGGGGAAAGCTACTCGTTCCGCCTGCTGCGGCAAGCGCCTAGCCGAAGATGTCCCGATAGGTCACGAGGATCATGACCCCCAGCAGGACCACGATGCCCAAGGCATGGACGGCCATTTCGAAGCGCTCATTGGCACGCCGGCGCGTGACCGCTTCATAGCCGAGAAAGATGAGTCGCCCTCCGTCGAGGGCCGGGAAGGGCAGGAGGTTGAACATCCCTAGCGCTACGGAGATGAACATCAAAATCCAGAGGAATGCGGGCAGTCCGGCCTGCGCGGCGTCGGCAACCATCTTGCCCATCATCACGGGCCCGCCAATGCCTTCGGTGCTGCGCCGCTTGACCATGTCGGCCAGACCGCTCAGCTGCGCCATCGTCATCTGAAAGGGCAGCGCGATCGACAACTTCGCCGAATCCCAGGCCCCGAGGTTCTCATAGAGACGCATCATCTTGGCTCCCACGCCGATTTGACCCCTGCCGCCGTGATCGCTCGGGGTGATCGTGATCGGTGGCAAGACCTCGCCCTCACGTTCGACGACGTAAACGGTCGGTTCGCCGGCGCGTGGCGCGGTTGCGTCGATTAACTCCGATACGTTGCGGATGGCCGCGCCGTTGGCCATGACGATGACGTCGCCCTCTCGTAGGCCGGCTTGTGCTGCGGGCGAGTCTGGGACCACATGGCCCACCTGCATCGGCTCCGCTGGTTGCATCGGCGGCAATGTGTTGGTGACACCGAGTGCAAAGACGATCGCCGAGGCGGTGAGGTAGTTGGCGATCGGCCCGGCGGCGATGGTCGTCACCCGCGCAAAGAGGCTCTTGTTCGGGTAGAGCTCTGGGTCGTTGGGGTCGACTTCCTCGTTCGGGTTCATCCCTGCGATCTGCACGTATGCAAGGAACGGGATGACCGCGACCTGGAAGACGGTTGGGCTGCCTTTGGGCTGGTATCGAAACAGCGTGGGGCCGAACCCGATGCTGTACCGCAGGACTCGCATCCCGAACGCACGCGCGGCCAAATAATGGCCGCCCTCGTGAATGATGATGAGCACCGACAGCGCTACCACCGTGATGAGGACCTCGAAAAAAAGGCTATCCACGTCTCCAGCATAACCCTCGGATTTCCGTCGTCGAGGCCGCGAGCGCCGCTGGACGGCCCGTACAGGACGCCCGGTGAGCGTCTAGTCAGGCTGGATCCCTACAATCGGCGGGCGAATCCCGTCCGAGAAAAAGTAGCTCGCGATGCGAATCACTATCGCAGTCTGCTTGGGTTTTGCGTACTATCCCGCCCACCTGGCGAACAGGGGTAGGTTGTGGCTGAACATCATCGAATCCAGAATCATGCAATTCCACGCGCGGTAAGGGTCCTCACCTGCGCGCTCGCTTTCTCCGCTTTGTTCTCCATCCTGGCCCCTCCGCGGACAGCCAATGCCCAGGACGCGTTCAGTTGCATCGACGAGCTCAGCGATGACGAGGTGCGCTACCGCATCCGCTACATCGAAGACAAAATGGCGGACGGCAAGCCTCAGGCAACCCGCTGGCGGTACGTCTGGATGAGCCTGTGGCTGGCTGGGGGCGGCGGCATGACCTATGCCGCGGTCAACGCCGCCCGCGACAAGAACAACCCGGACAAGTTCGGCTGGGCCTATCTGGCTGGCGGAGCCTATTTCTTCGGGCTCATGCACGCGATCATCCCCGCGCCCGACGTCTGGGGCGCCAAGCGCATCCGTCGCATGGACGACGGGACTGAAGAAGCAAGGCGCGCCAAGTTGCAGTATGCGACGGAGACCTTGCGGAAGGCGTCGGGAGTCCAGGAACTCATGGGCGGCGCAATGGGTGTGGGTGCATCGCTGATCTATGGCGTCGTCGGTGGCACCATCAAGGCGACCTCATGGACGGGCGCGAGTCGGGGCCTCACGGCAGGTCTTTACGTCGCTCCGCCTCTCCTGATGGGGATTCAGACCGCATCCGCTCCCCGGAGCTCAGTCGCGGCCTACGAGGCCTATCGAGGCATTGCCTGCTCCAGCAAGTACTACGAGCGCAGCGAAGAGGGAGCCGACTTCGACTTCAGCGTCGCCCCGGGCGGCGCCAACCTCAAGATCTCGTTCTGAGCAAGCGCTGGTCGAGGCGACTCAGGGCTTCTGCGCGCCACGAAGGCGCGCGCGGAGCCGAGCGGCGTAGCCTTCTTTGTTTTCCTGCTTGGTTCGCGACATCGCCAGCGCATCGGCGGGAACGTCTCGCGTGACCGTGGTGCCGCTGGCGACGTATGCGCCCTTGGCGACCGTGACTGGCGCGATGAGCTGCGTGTCGCTGCCGATGAAGACCCCATCTTCGAGCACGGTGGTGTGCTTCCTCTCGCCGTCGTAGTTACAGAAGATCGTGCCCGCACCGATGTTCACGCCTTCGCCGATCTCGCCGTTCCCCACGTAGGAAAGGTGGTTGACTTTCGAGCCCATACCCAGCGTGGTCTTCTTCGTCTCCGAGAAGTTCCCCACTTTGCTCCGCGGTCCAAGTCTGCTCTCCGGTCGCAGGTGGCTGAAGGGGCCAACCTGGGCGGCCTCGCCGATCGTCGAGTCGGTGGCCACCGTATACGGCAGAACCTTGGCGTCTTTGTCGACGAAGACATTGGTCAGGACAGAACCCACGTCGATCTGAGCGCCCGCTCGCACGACGCAGCGGCCGCGAAGGTGGACGTTTGCTCCGATGCGCGCGCCCGGTTCGATCTCGCATTCCGTGTCGATGTACACGGTGTCGAGATCGGTGATGACGACGCCACTCCGGGCCAGGTCTTCCGCAATGCCCCTACGGCGTGTTGCCGCCGCAAGGGCAAGGTCTCTTTGATCGTTGACGCCCGCTAGCTCCGTCATGTCACCTTCCAGATCTTCGACTTCGCCCTGTCGTGCTGCCAGCTCCACGATGTCGGTCAGGTAGAGCTGAGCTTGGGCGTTGTCAGGTTTTACTTGTGCAATCGCTTGCCTCAAAAAGTCGGCGTCGATCGCGTAGATCCCGGGATTCACCTCCTGGATGCGCTGCTCCTCTGCGGTACAGTCAGAGTCTTCGACGATTCGCTGCACACGGCCGACCGCGTTGCGCACAATCCGGCCATAGCCGCTCGGATCGCTCAGCGTGGCGGTCACCAGCCCTAGGTCCGCCTGAGCGCGTCTGGATTTCTCGATGAGATTCCGGAGCAGCGCCGCCGGGATCAGGGGACAGTCGCCGTAGAGCACGAGTAACTGTCCTTCGAGCGCGCTGCCTGTTTCGATCGCGCAGCGCACGGCGTCTCCGGTGCCCCGCTGCTCGGGCTGGAGGACCATCTCCACGCGCTCGCCGAACCGCGTCGCGAGCTCCCGCTCCACGTCGTCCCGACCGTGCCCTACGACCACCAGGCAGCGAGAGGCGCCTGCGTCGATAGCAGCCTGAATCACCCAGCATACCAACGCCTGTCCGGCGATTTCGTGCAAGACCTTGGGACGCTTGCTCTTCATGCGCGTGCCTTCGCCGGCCGCGAGGATGATGGCGATCCAGTTGTCTGATGAATCGATCGGCATGATTTCGGCTCAGGTCGCCATGGTCAGGAACGAAGCCACTTTGGCTAGGGCTGCGAGGTCGTGAACATCTTGGTCGAATGCAGGTACTTCCACAATGCGGGTGTCTGAGCCGACTTGCTCGTCCAATCGTTCGACTTCGGCGCGGTCGGCGATTGCCCAGCCTCGCTCGTCGTTCAAGGCTTGGCGGAGCCGCGGATGGATGTCGGCCGCATCGATCGATTGAGGCAGAACGTCTCGGAGCTCCCTCAGTTGTGCGTCGGTCGAGATGGTGGGCTCGGGGAGCAGCGTATGGACCTGATTGACGATGATCGCCTCACGATTCATGCGTGCTTCCTCCAATTTTTCGCTGAAGAATCGGGCCTCGCCGATGGCGAGGGGGTCGGGGCTGGTCACCAGGACGAACGCGACTTCGGGGCTTCGAAGAGCGTCCGAAACCTGTTCTGCACGCTCCTTGAAGCCCCCGAAGAGGTCGTTGATCCCGCCTACGAACTCTGCGACCTGCTGCAAGAACTCGATGCCCGTGATCTTGCCGATGCCCCTGAGCAGGACCGTCGCACCGCGCCCGACGAGGCCGAAAGCTTCCTTGCCCGCGCCTTCGAAGACCTGCAAAAACCAGCGCATCGCGGGCGAGTCGATCGCGTCGATCAGGCGCTCTGGTGCCGTGAGGAAATCCAATGCGCTCGCGGTCGGTGGCGTATCGAGCACGACCAGATCCCATGTTGGGTCCTTACGCACTTCGTGGAGCTTCTCCATCGCCATGTACTCCTGCGTGCCCGCCAGAGAGCTCGCGACGTACTTGTAGATCTGGTTGTTCAAGATGCGATCGCGTGCTTCGGGGTCCGACGCGTACCGGACTACGAGATCATCGAAGGTGCGCTTCGTGTCGAGCATCATGGCCGAGAGCGACCCCTTACACTGAAGGCCATTGCTCTCGAAGAGGGAGCAGGGCACGTCCTGCTCGCTCGTCGTCATCTCGTCGAGACCGAGGCTGTTGGCGAGGCGCCGGGCCGGGTCGATGGTGAGACAAAGGACTTTGCGACCTTCCATGGCGGCGTGAACAGCCATTGCTGCGGCCGTTGTGGTCTTACCGACTCCGCCGCTGCCGACGGTCACCACCACTCGGTGACTGCCGAGCACGTCCGCGAGACTCATTACACCGCGACTCTAGCAGTCCTGTATCTGGTGTCGATTCATTGGAATTCTTCAATTTTCTCGGATTCTTGCCCCCGAGACCGTAGGATAATAGTCTACATACACCTACACACCTCGGGGAGTTTCCATGTACGAACGCCGCATACGTCGAAGTCAGGATCCATACAAGGCACTCTGCCTTCAGCTCGAGAGCGCCCGTGCGAAGGGCGAGCTCGATGCGGTCGTCGTCGCGATCGACAACGGCTTGCTGGTCGCAGGCGCAGGAGAGCGCTCGATCTGCGAGGCCCTCGGTGCCGTCGCGCCTCTGTTGGGCTCACCATCGTTCAATGGTCGACTGCCCGGTGCGCTCGAAGGACAGAGCATCGACGTGCGTACGGTGTCGCTCGACGGCGAGACGGTATACGTGGCCAGTGTGGGCCGAGGAGGCGGAGATGAATGGCTCCAGGAGTCCGTCGGCGGCGTGCGTCGCATTCTGGGCTCGAGCCGATACGCCGTGCCTCAGTTGCTGGTCAACTGATTTCGCACGGCCGCGAGCTCGGCTTGCCTGATCAAGTCGCGGGCGCCTTGGGACAGAAGATGGTCGGCGACCTCTTCGCCCAGCTGATGCGCCCGCTCGACCGCATCCGGTGACCCGAGGTCGAGATAGTGATCGGAGGTTGCCGAGAGCATTTGGTCGCCGTCGTAGGAGGCCACCATCGCGTCGAGCTTGAGCCTCCCGTCGGCCGCGCTCGCGTGGCCCGCAATCGACGAGTGGCAGTTGCCTTCGAGCTTCTGCAGCATCGCGCGCTCCGCGGTGATCTGAATGCGGGACGTCGGGTCCTCGATCGCCCTTAGCTGCGCGCAAAGCGTCGCGTTGCTGAGCGCGCCTTCGATCGCGAGGGCTCCCTGACCCACCGCGGGAAGGCAGATTTCAGGGGGTAGAACGACATGAGGGGTTCTGGCGAGCACGCCCGTGCGAGCGAGGCCGGCGGCGGCCAGGACGATCGCGTCGCACTGCCCCTCGTGAAGCTTGCGGACCCGCGTTTCGATGTTGCCGCGCAGGGGGACGAAGCTCAGGTCGGGGCGTTGTCGCTGTAACTGCACCATACGACGGCGCGAGGTCGTGCCGACTTTCGCGCCTCGCTTCAAAGAGGCCAAATCGGTCCCGTCGACCGTGACCAGAACGTCGCGCGGATCTTCTCGGACGGGGACGCTCAGGATGCCCATCCCTTGGGCCAGGGGTATGTCGCCGGGCACGTCCTTCAGGGAGTGAACTGCGAAATCGGCTTCACCCCGCACGACCACCGCTTCGACTTCGCTCACGAAGAGCCCCTTGCCCCCGAGGAGGGCGAGCGGCCGATCTTGAATGCGGTCGCCGGTGGTCTTGACGTGGACTTCTTCGACGCTGAGCGCAGAGAAGTGGCTCTGCAGTTGCGCGCCGACCCAGCGCGTTTGAACGAGGGCGAGATTGCTTGCGCGCGTTGCGATGCGTAGTTTCACTTCGATTCGCCTGTGGAGGAGCCTGATACCGTGGCCGGGCCCAGCGGTGCGACCGTGGCTTCCTTGGGGTTCTCCGTCGAGGGCTCCATCGCTGCAACTTCGTCTTCCGAAAGCGCGAACAGGCGATGGACTGCGTCGATGAGGAGCGCTCCATCGGGTTCGCCGGTGCCAGCTTTGAGCTGGGTGAGTGGCTGGTGGAGCAGCTTGTTCACCAAGGAGCGCCCCATGGCCTCGAGGACGGCTCGATCGGACGGGCTGGCGCCATCGAGCCGAGGCAGGGCGCGTTGCAGCTCTTCTTCGGCGATCTGCCCGAAGCGCTTTCGAAGCGCGACGATCGTCGGAGCGAGCTCGAGCGACCGCCGCCAGCTCAAGAACGATTCGACCTCTTGCTCGACGATCTGCTCGGCCTGTGCCGCTTCCCTTGCCCGGACCGACAGATTCTCCTCAGCCACCTGCTGAAGATCGTCGACGTCATAGACGAAGATGTTGTCCATGCTGCCAACCCGTGGGTCGACATCCCTCGGAACGGCAATATCGACGATGAAGAGGGGTCGGTGGCGCCTGGTCCGAACCACCCCCTTCATGAGCTTCGGTGTCAGGATGAAATTCGAGCTCGCCGTAGATGCGATGACGACGTCGGCGTCGGCGAGCTCCACGCTGAGCCGCTCGTAAGGAACGGCCCGCCCGCCACAGGCTTCGGCGAGCTTGCGGGCACGTTCTTCGCTGCGGTTGACCACGTGAAGCTGGGTTCCGGTTTGTCGGAGGCTGCGCGCTGCAGACTCCCCCATTTCGCCCGCGCCGAGCAGGAGCGTCCGGCGACCCTCCAGGTTACCGAAGATCTTCTTGGCTAGCTCACAAGCAATCGAGCTGACGCTGACGGTCCCTTCGGCGATTCCCGTCTCGTTTCGGACGCGCTTCGCCGTCGCGAAGGCCTGGGTGAAGCAGCGACCGAGCAGGGTGCCCATCATCCCGGCCTCTTTCGCCGCATAGAAGGCCTCTTTGACCTGGCCCAAGATCTGCGGCTCACCCACGACCAAGGAGTCCAAGCTGGATGCGACCCGGAAGACATGTCGAATCGCATCGACTCCACGCTCCTGATAGAACACGGCCTCGGTGGCCGAGCCGGCAAGGCGCGCAGCAAGCGCTTCTTTGGCATGTCTTGCGGCTTCGGTTGGGTTCGCGCTGGTGGCGTAGAGCTCGACCCGATTGCAAGTCGAGATGAGAAGCGCCTCGTCGAAAGGGCCATCGGCAACGATTTCCCGAA
The DNA here is from genome assembly GCA_963699755.1 of uncultured delta proteobacterium. Lineage (GTDB taxonomy): Bacteria > Myxococcota_A > Polyangia > Polyangiales > Houyiibacteriaceae > SG8-38. The sequence continues at coordinate 565,331 of CAVOVB010000002.1, read as the reverse complement.
GCTCTTGCTCCAGGCGATCGGGCGCGATGGCAAGGCGCTCGCGCACCTCGACTGGCGCGGTTCGATGAGAGAGGCCAACGACCAGGAAGTCGCGCATCAGGCGCTAGCTCCTGCAGCCCGGAGCGCATAGGCGGCCAAAACCAGAAGCGTGAACAAGAAGCCCATCATCGTGCCGAGCGCAGCCTTTCGACCCTGCCAGCCCGCGGCCACACGAAGCACGATCACAGCTGCGAAAATTGCCCAGGCCACGAGGCCCAGCGCTTGGCTGACGTAGAACTCGGGACCGCCGGCGCGCAGCAGCCAGAACGTGCCGGTGATCATGCCAAATGTCAGAAGTGGGAAACCCACGAGCACTGCGCGCAGTCCCATGGTGTCGAGCACGTCGAGCGAAGGCAGTCGTTGAAAGACACCGCTGAGCTGACGGCGTCGAAGCAGCCCTTCCTGGACCATGTACGCAACGGCGGCCGCAAAGGCGAGAGCGAAGGCGACCAAGCCAACCACGTTCGCCGCGATGTGAAGGGTGAGCATCAGCGATTCCACCCTCGGATGCACCGGTGCGTAGCTACTGCCGAGCCCGGAGGCGAGAAAGAGCATGAGCGACAATGGTGCGACGAACGCGCCGAGAATGGTGACGTCGAAACGATAAGACGCGAGTAGGAAGGCGATTCCGATTCCGAACGAAGCAACGCTCAAGATCTGTGACATGTCGGCCAGCGGCAATTCTCCGGCAGAGGGGGCCTCCAATAAGAGAAAGGCGAGGTGCGCGCCCAGGGCAGCAACGAACACCGTGCCCGGAACTCGCTGCGCCCTATCTGAGCCCCGCGTCAGCAGGAGCAAGTACAGAATGCAGGCGAGCGCGTAGAGCAGCGCGGTAGCGATGAAAAGGCCGGCTTTCATGGGTCGTGTCGAGCCCCCCTTCAGCGTTGCCGGGGACGAGAAAAAGCCTACCATGGTGAGGGTTTGCCCGGTAGCCGGGAGGAGCGGCACGTTGACAATCGGACCGAGCGTCCTTAGTTAGACCCTCTGAAGTCACCCCAAGAGGAGCTGAGATGGCCGGCGCAAACGTACACGCAGTAAACGACCTGAACTTCGACACGGAGGTTCTTCAATCGGATGACCCCGTGCTCGTGGACTTCTCGGCGGTTTGGTGTGGGCCGTGCAAGCAGATCGCGCCGCTCATCGATCAACTTGCCGATGAGTACGTCGGGAAGGTCAAGGTTACCCATCTCGACATCGACGAGAGCCCCGGCACGGCTTCGAAGTACGGCATCCGTGGCGTTCCGACCCTGATGGTGTTCAAGGGCGGCGAGCTCGTCGCGCAGCACATTGGTGCAGCGCCCAAGACGACCATCGCTCAGCTGATGGATCGGGCGCTCTAAACCCCGGTACTGCCAAAGCCACCCGGACCGCGCTCGGTTCCTCCGAGCGCCTTTTCTTCATCGACGACTACGATTTCGACCTGGGAGACCGGTGCCACGATGAGCTGTGCGATACGATCGCCAGACTGGATCGCGAAGACGTCGGTTCCGTGGTTGACGAGGAGCACCTGCACTTCGCCGCGATAGTCCTCGTCAATCGTTCCCGGTGCGTTGAGCACGGTGACGCCGTGCCGTGCGGCCAGGCCCGAGCGAGGTCGGACCTGGCCCTCGTGTCCCGGGGGCAGGGCGATCTGTAGCCCCGTCGGCACCCTGGCGGTTCCGCCAGGCGCGATCAACAGGGGGGCGTCGAGGCACGCGGCGAGGTCCATCCCTGCCGCGCCGCTCGTCTTGTAACGCGGAATGACCGCGTCGGCGCGCATCCTATAGACGCGCAGGAGCGACATCAGTCTTTTCGCTCAGGGTCGTTGCCCCCGGCCTCGCGCTTGCTGCTCTCGCGGTCGCGGTCGCGATCCCGGTCCCGGTCACGATCCCTTCCACGGTCCCGATCCCGTCCGCGGCCTCGGTCGCGGTCGCCGTCGCGCCCCCCGGCTCTCGCGCCGCCTCGTCCCCCACGGTCCCGATCGCGTCCGCCTCGTCCTCTGCCTCGGTCGCCATCGCGTCCGCGTCCACCACCTTCACGGCGTTCCTTGCGCTCCGGCTCGACGTAGCCTTCAGGTTTTTCGAGGAGCGCCTTTCGCGATAGCCGAATTCGGCCTTCGCGATCGATGTCGCTGATCATGACCTCGACCTCGTCACCGAGGTCCATCACGTCCTGCACCTTCTCGACGAAGCCCCAGTCCATGTCGGTGATGTGGAGCAGCCCGTCTTTGCCCGGCGCGATCTCGAGGAACGCGCCGTAGTTCTCGACCCGTCGGACGATGCCCTTGTACTTCGCGCCGATTTCCGGTTCGAGCGTCAGGCTTTCGATGATCTCGATCGCCTTCTTGAGCGCTTCGCCATCGGGCGAGGAGATACTCACCGTGCCATCGTCGCTGATGTCGATCTTGGCGCCGGTCTGGTCCGTGATCGCTTTGATCATCTTGCCACCCGGTCCGATGACGACGCGGATCTGGTCGGGCTTGACCTTCAGGGTCTCGATACGCGGCGCGTACTTCGAAAGCTCCGGACGCGGGGTCGCCAGGACCTCGTTCATCTTCTCGAGGATGTGGAGTCGGCCTTCGCGCGCCTGCTCCAAGGCTTCGTGCATGATCTCTTGGCCAAGTCCGCCGATCTTGATGTCCATCTGGATGGCGGTGATGCCTTTGTCGGTCCCGCAGACCTTGAAGTCCATGTCGCCTAGATGGTCCTCGTCGCCGAGGATGTCGGTCAGGACGGCGTACTTCCCGCCTTCCATGATCAAACCCATCGCCACGCCAGCAACCGGAGCTCTGACGGGAATACCCGCGTCCATCATCGCCAAGCTTCCCCCGCAAACGGTTGCCATCGACGAGGAGCCGTTCGACTCGGTGATCTCCGAGACGATTCGCATCGTGTACGGGAAGTCGTCGCGCGAAGGCAGCACCTTGGTCAGAGCGCGCTCGGCGAGGGTTCCGTGTCCGATCTCCCGACGGCCCGGGCCCCGGAGGAACTTCGTCTCACCGACGGAGTAGGGGGGGAAGTTGTAATGAAGGAGGAACGGCTTCCAGTACTCCTCGGTGAGGCCGTCAATCTTCTGCTCGTCCTGACGGGTGCCGAGCGTCGCCGTGACGATGCCCTGTGTCTCTCCGCGCGTGAACAAGGACGAACCGTGCACCCGTGGAAGGAGACCTACCTCGATCGCGATCGGCCGGACCGTCTTGTAATCACGACCGTCGACGCGGCGCTTGTCGTCTAGCACCTGTGCACGCATCGTGTCGTAGCGGAGTTCTTCATAGGCGTCCTTGATGTCGCCTTCATGGTCGGGGAACTCCGCCGAGAGCTCAGCCACGAGCTCCTTCTTGATTTCGCCGAAGCGGTCGTAGCGCGGGTGCTTCTCCGCGATGTTGCAGGCCTCGATGACCTTTTGGAGGCCGACGTCTTTGACGCGCGCGTCGATCTTCGGGTCGCGCTGGGGCGGCGTGAAGGGCCACTTCTCGGCGCCAACGGCGTCGCGGATCTTCTCGATCAGCTCGAGGACCCCCTGCACCGACTCGTGACCAAACTGGATGGCCGCGATCAGGTCCTCTTCGCTCATTTCGCTGGCTTCGCCTTCGACCATCACGATCGCGTCCTTGGACGCGGCGATGACCAGCTCACACTCGCTGTTTTCTTGCTCTTGAAAAGTCGGGTTCGCGATGAGCTTCCCGTCGACACGTGCGACGCGAACGCCTGCGATCGGGCCTCCCCAAGGAAGAGGACTGATGTGAATGGCAGCCGAGGCGCCGACCATCGCGAGGACATCTGACTGATTGCTTGCGTCTGCGCTCATCACAGTCGCGATGACCTGCGTCTCGCTCATGTAGCCCTCGGGGAAGAGCGGGCGAATCGGCCGGTCGATCAGTCGCGAGGTGAGCACCTCGTGATCGCGCAGCCTGGCCTCACGCTTGAAGAAGCCGCCGGGGATCTTGCCCGCAGCGTAGGTCTTTTCGACGTAGTCGACGGTCAGTGGGAAAAATGGCGCCCCCGGCCGTGCCTCTTTGTTCCCACAGACGGTGACGAGAACCATGGTTTCACCACAGCTCACCAATACCGAGCCGGCTGCCTGCTTGGCAATACGGCCCGTCTCGATGGTGATCTCTTTGTCACCAATCTTCGCGGATTCTCTGATTATCATCGCTCTCTTCGCCTTCCGCGCGGCGCAACCGCGCATGTGGTCCGCGTTCACATCGAGAGCGGTCTCGGTCCCCGATTCCAGGGTTTGAGCGGGTCTCAAACCATCGAAGCGAAGAGCGAACTCCGAACCCGACGCAAAGCCACCAAGGTTCTACCGGGACAACGCCCCGGGCGCTCAGCTTACTTCCGAATGCCAAGCTCTGAAATGATCTTGCGGTATCGCTCCACGTCCTGTGAGCGCACGTAGTCGAGGAGCCGGCGTCGCTGGCTGACGAGCTTCAGCAGGCCTCGGCGGGAGTGGTGATCCTTCTCATGCGTCTTGAAGTGATCGGTCAGGTAGGTGATCCGCTCACTCAAAATGGCGATCTGGACTTCGGGCGAACCCGTATCGGTGTCGTGGTTGCGGAATTGACCGATCAGCTCGGACTTTCTATCGGCGGTCAGTGCCATGCGTTACTCGCGCTAATTCTCATGAAAAATGGGGTCTTCTCTGTTTCAAAGGGGGCGGAATATGGGCCGGGGTCTGCTGGGCGTCAAGCACAGTCCAATCGGTGCTCCCCATCGAGGGGTAGGTCGGGGAGCCGGCGAAGCGCCGTGGCCTACGCAAGCCTGTTCTTTGGAGGAGGGGTGAATCTCAAATGATACTAACTAGCCTTCTCCGATTTCGGACTTAGCTTGGCATCGATGAGCAAGCCCTCCGAGATCCTCGTCTGCTCCAGTTGCCAGTCCATCAATCGAATCCCGACCGCCCGGTTGAGAGACGACCCCCGCTGTGGGAAGTGCAAGCAGCCGTTTTTCGCCGGGAAGCCGATTTCGCTGACCGACCAGACCTTCGATCGGCAGCTGACCCGCAGCGAAATCCCGCTCGTCGTGGACTTCTGGGCTCCCTGGTGCGGGCCCTGTAAAATGATGGCGCCATTCTTCGAGAAGGCGGCGGCCGAGCTGGAGCCTCGGGTTCGGCTGGCTAAGGTCAACACCGATGAGAATCGAGCTCTGGCGATGCGCTACCAGATCAACAGCATTCCAACCACTGCCGTCTTCAAAGGGGGGCACGAGGTCGCGCGACAGCCTGGCGCCATGAACCTCCCGCAGCTCCTTCAGTGGATCCAGTCCAAGCTATAGCTACTGGCGCTGACACCGCGGATGCGGGGGCTAGAGCCTAGCCCGCGAGGCGATCAGGTCGACCGCCTTCATCGGGTCCGATTCGCCGGTGGCGCTGAGCAGGACCACGGCGCGCTTGATGCCGAGGTCCTCGAGCTCCGGGAGGGCGTCCGGCTTCTTCGCGATTCGCCAGTTCGTCGTAATGTCGATCGAATCGAATGGCCGCCCAGCCTCGGCAGCCATTCGTTTGAGCAGCGTGATCTTGTCGCTGAGCTCCTGCTGAGAATCGCTCGGCGCGTACCAGCCGTCCGCGGCACTCACCACGCGCCGAAGGGTGTTGGTCGACGTTCCTCCGATCAGAATCGGCGGGTGAGGCTTCTGAGCAGGGGTGGGATGGCTCTTGAAGCCGTGCCAGGACAAGAACTCGCTCTCGTGCTCAACCACCTCGCCGCTCCAAACCTTCTTCACCGCCTCGAGATAGTCGTCAAAGCGCGCGCCTCGCCGCTTGAACGACGTCCCCATCGCCTCGTACTCCTCGGCAAGCCAGCCGATTCCGAGACCTAGGGTGAGTCGTCCACCGCTGAGCGCATCGAGGCTGGCGGTTTGCTTCGCGAAGAGAAGCGGATTGGCCTGGGGGAGGATGTTGACGCCGGTCCCCAATCGAATCGTCCTCGTGGCGGCTGCGACATGGGCAAGTGAGATCAACGGATCGAGAAACCAAGCCTCGGGCGCGATCCCCATCTTCCCGGAGCGGGCGTAGGGATAAGTGGATTCGTAGTCCATCGGTACGACGACGTGCTCAAACGTCCAAACCGACTCGATCCCAGCTGCCTCCGCATGCTGCACGACTTCGACCATGTTCTCAGCGGTGGAGGGGCCGCCCACGTTGATGGATACGATTCCGATGTTCATTGACCAGGATATAGCCGACCGGGCGGGGGTTGACAGGTCGGCAAGCCCGAGACTCACGTTCACGCTGACGCTGTCAGCGAAGTTGAAACCAGGTGGCTCGCGCCGCTGCGCAGACCACGCCCTCGGCGTCGTAGATCGCCGTACCGCAGAGCGACTTGCGTCCCTCGCGATCCAACGCCCAGCCCATGACGACATAGCGCTCGCCCGCGCGGATCGGCTGCTCGAGTCGGTACGTCATCCGGCCGAGGACGAACGGGCCCTCGATTCCATAGCGGTCGATCAGAGCCCAGGCCCCGGGGCAGTCCAAGGCGGCGCAGATGAGCTCCGGCGTGACGACTCCTTTGTCGTCGACGAAGTCCGCGGTGGGCACCCAGGAGCTCGCGACGACGCCTTCAGCGACCGCGCCGGCGAAAAGACACATTCCATCGCCGCAGCAGCGATGGGTTCCGCAGACATAGCAGTTCGGGAAGGGGTGATTCTGAAAGCCTCGATTGGCCGATCCGGGAGGGCCACAGAAGCGGCTAGCGACCCGGGCGGCGAGGGTGCGGGTTTCGTTCTCGAGTGCTTGGGCGGCGTTTGAATACGGCATGACTGCCTCCCTTGTGCCCAAGGTACGGAGGCGGCGCGCGAAGGTCCTTCTGGGGAGCTTATCGAATGCTTAGCTCTGCGATCGCACCGAAAACGATGTGATTTCAAGCCCTTCGACAGAGAGACGGTCTCGGACTTCTTCGAACTGGAGGTCGCCGCTGGGCACGAGGTCGACCAGCACGCGCGAGGCCCAGACCTGCCCTTCCGGCGCCTCGCTGGCGATCGCTTCCGCCACTGCAAACGCAGCCCCGCTCACGGTGGTGCCCCTTCGGACGACCTCGCCGGTGTGAACCCCGAAGCGAAGTCCCCCTCGTTCAGCGAGGGCAAGCCCACAGTGGATCGCGTGAGTCGGTCGGTCGAAGTGCGCCTGGGGTTTGCCGGGGACCACCTGGCCGCGGAACCGCTCAACCTCTGCCAACCAAGAGCCTTCGTGGATGTCTCCGCGCGATTTGGCAACCAGGACGGTGCTCAGGAACCGATCCTCTTCGAGCTCTGGCGGTTCCTGTGTCAGCACCCAGCGCAGCGCGTTGACCATCTCGTCTTGGTTGCGAAAGCAGAAGATGTGATCGTCGCCCGGAGCCTCCAGGTAGCGCGCATTGGGAATGCGCTCCGCGAGATAGGAACCACTGGCCGGATCGATCATTTTATCATCGCGGGCCTGCAATACGACGGTCGGTACCCGGATTGTCGGAAGCAAGGCACGCAGGTCGATTCGAAGGTTCATTTCGAGCAGGTCGAGCGCGCTCCCTGGGCTCGCGCCCTCTTGTTCCGCGAAGCCGAGCCAGTCGATGAACTCTGGGTCGCTCAGCTCGCTAGGCGCGATCGCACGCAAGGAGGCGCCTTTGCCCCAGGCGCCGCGGATATACCCCTTGAGCTTCTCCATGTCCTCGGGCGCGTAACCGAGGGGGTAGTCCCGTGCACGCGTCATCCGCGCGAATGCGCCGCAGAGGACCAAGCCTCGAACGCGTTCGGGGTACGTGGCCGCGTATAAGATCGCGAGCGCACCGCCTTCGGAAAAACCGATGAGGATGGCCTTCTGCGAACCACAGGCGTCGAGAACGACCCTCAAGTCGTCCATACGCTGCTCGTGGCTGGGCAGGTCCTTAACCGGGTCGGAAAGCCCGGTTCCTCGTTTGTCGAACTGGATGACTCTGCCCATTGAGGCCAGCGCTGTCATCGCTGATCGTGTCCGCGGGTGCCTGAACATCGCTCGCATCGGCATGATCCAACCGCTCACCACGACGATGTCGGGATCTCCGCTGCCGATGGTGGCATACGCGATGTGAACGCCTCCGCTGGCTGCGTACCGAGGCTGCAAGGCGAACCCGAGAGATGGCTTCGGGTCCGTTCGCAGCCTTCCCACGAAGCGATACCCTTGCCGCGGAAAGGTTTGAATGAGCTCCGGCCCATGCTCGCCGAGTGCGCTTCTAGCCAGGCTGATTGCGCGTTGAATCGAGCTCTCGGTCACGGCGGTGTCCGGCCAGAGCGCATCGAGGAGCTCGCGTTTGGGCACGACCCGCTCGTGGTGTTTGACGAGGTAGATCAGCAGGTCGAATACCTGTGGCTGGACTTGTCGCCGTTCGCCGTCGACGCGAAGCTCTCGCCGCGCTGGGTCTAGCTCGAACTCGTCGAAGACGAAGATCACTCGACCGCTGCGCTCGCCTCGAATCGTGCCACGAGCTTCTGGTCGGCGAAAAGCATGAGCTTGGAACCGTGAATCTCATACCGTGTGACGGTGCCGAGCACGGTGAAAAGCTCCTGCTCTTGGTCCATTCCTTCTGGGCATGCCATACGCGTCGCACCCAGCGCGCCGAACGTCAGTGACTTTCCGTCAGTTACATACGAGCCGAAGAAGCGATTGCAGCCGCCGAACCCGTACGCGCTCGCCTTCTTCGCGTTGAGCTCGAGGTACGGCGCCCTGTCGTTGACCGTGACGGTGATCGTCTTTCCGTTGAGCTCCAGCAGGGCCCATCTCTTGTCTTCCAGCGTGACTCGTCCCATGCTTCCACAAGTCTCCCGAGGCCAGGTGCGCACGAATCGCTGCACGATCAGGTTCATCTCTTTGCCGCGGCGGTCGACTTTGGGTCGCAGGTCCAATCCGCCTTCGACCGTGACGAGTAGAGGCATGCCAGGGGCGATGTCGGCCTGACCGTACGCCCGCTCCAACGCGGCATTGTCGCCTTCATGAGCCACGGGCCATCGTTCACGGGTGGCGCAGTCCACGAAGACTCCGGCGTCGGCCATGTACGAGTACATGCCCTGTAGGCTCATCGTCCCCGAGGGTGGGGGCGGCTCGCGTTTGTTGGACGCGTTCTCGCTGTCCTTACCCTTCTTACAAGCCGATACCGCGAGCGCCGCGCAAAGCGAGCTCAGCATGAGCACCTGAGTGAACCCTGTCCCGCGCATGAGATGGGACTTACCACCCGTGAGCCCAAACGCTAAGTGTTTTCCACCTGCGCGAGAGTGAGTGCGGGGCTCAGCCGGAAAACGGGATCCGCTCCCGGAGCTTTTTGGCGCGCTCCCGCGCGAGAGGGATCCTCGGTTCATCCGGGTGGTCGAGCAGGAGCTGATAGGTGCCGGCGCCGCTCGGCTCGATCGCACGGATTTTGTCGTAGCCGACGATGAAACCACGGTGCGATCGGAAGAACGCTTCCGGGTCGAGCTCCTCTTCCAGATTGGCGAGCGTCTTATCGATCGCAAATCGGTCCTTTTCAGTCACCGCCCATACGAGCTCGTCTTTCACTTCGAAGTAGACCACGTCGCCGATCTCGAGCACCACGTAGGCATCTTTTCGCCGCACGGCGATTCGTTCGAGCCGCTCGTGGCCGCCCGTGGCTCCTCCCAGCTCGCCCCGAGCTCGCTCCACGGCCTGGCGCAATCGTTCGAGGCGGACCGGCTTGAGCAGATAGTCGGCAACACGGGCCTCGAACGCTCGCAACGCGCCTTCGTCGTGGGCGGATACGATCACCACTTTGAGATCAGGGTGGTTGGCCATGAGCGTTTCGGCGAGCGCAACGCCATCAGGCCCTGGCATTCGCAGATCGAGAAAGGCCAGATCGGGTCGCTCGAGGTCGCAGAGCTGCTGCGCTTCGGCTGCATTCCTCGCCTCTCCGACGACTTCCACGCCTTCGCACTGGCCGAGCATGAATCGAAGCTCGTCACGGGCGAGGGGCTCATCGTCGACCACGATGGCACGAATGTTCATATTGACTCTCCTCCGCTCTCGGATTCTTTTGGTAGCTCCACGGTCACCAGGGTACCGCGCTCCGATGAAGAAAGCCGCAGACTGGCTCGCCCATCGTATTGCTGGTCGAGCCGCTTGCGGAGCGTTTGAAGCGCCAGGCCTGAGCCCTTGGTCGATGGTCCCTGATACGGGCCGTCCGCTTCGTCTTCGACTTCGATGCGAAGACGCTCGCCTGCGTCCGACGCCCGGATGGTGATTTTGCCGAGCCCTTGCTTTGGTGTGATTCCGTGTTTAACCGCGTTCTCGACGATCGGCTGAAGGAGCAGTGCGGGAATCCGAGCGTCGCGCACGCTCTCATCGATCGAGGTTTGAACCGCAAGCCGTTCCCCTCCGAGGCGTGCCCTCTCGATTGCGAGGTATGCGCATGCATGCTCGACCTCGTTCATGACCGACGCGTCGTGCGGATGGTGAAGCAGATAGCGGTACAGATCCGCGAGGTCCGAAACCAAAGTGCGCGCTTCTTCCGGGTCCCGACGAATGGTGGCGCGAAGCGTGTTGAGTGCGTTGAACAGGAAGTGTGGCTCGAGACGGCTACGCAACGCAGTCAGCGACAGCGCGTTGGCGGCCGCCTGCGCTTCCACCAGCGCCACGGCCTGCTCCTGTCGCGTGATCACCACGAGCGCCACGTTGATGAAAAGGGCAACGCCGACCGCAACCCCGGCAAGCTGTGTGGCCAGACATGGCAGCGCCTCGATGGGATTCGATCTGGAAAGAGCCATGCCAGCCGCCGTGACGCTCAGGCCGGCGAGTTGAACGACGGCAGCGGAGCCGAGCACACGCCAGCCAACGAACATCTGCTCACGACGCACCGACATCCGGCCTGCCAACCAGCCGTCCAGGAAGGAGGCGATCAGTGCCCACGGGAACGCCTCCGGCGCGACGCGCGCCACGTAGAACCCTCCTCCGAGGAGCCCGGTGACGGCCCCCGCACGGGGGCCTCCCAAAATTCCGGCGATCATGATTCCGATGGCACGGAGGTTGAGATGATGCCCCAACCAATCGAAGCCCATCGTCGACCCCCAGAGCGAGAACAAGAGGCCGAAGACCACCACCACCGCGATGTCTCTTGGCTGGCCTACGCCGAGAAGGCGGTTGCGCAGGGGCGGCACGAGCACTCCCAGAAGGCCTGCGGTCGCGATGAGGCTGAGCTTCTCGAAGAGCTCCGGGATCAGCAGCCGGATATCCACGGTCGGAGCCTAGCAGCGTTTGTGACGACGAGCGTGGTCTCCGATCGCGGGCTGCGCTATCGTCGCCTCGATGACTTGCCGACTGTGCTGGCTATCATGTTGCCTGCTCGCCGTTGCTTGCGGCACGAACATCGGTCCCAAGCAGCTCGACGAGCCCTGTACCAGGACTGCACAATGTGAAGCCGGCCTATCCTGCCTCGCAGGCGTGTGCGTCGCGGCGCCAGACGCGGGCATGGACGCTGGCTCAGATGAAGGCCCCTGAGGATTACGGCTCCTCGGGCCCTTCCAAGAGCTTGCCCCTCTGGTTGATATACTCGAACCCTCCATTGATGACGAAGACCGTGCCGTTGTCCGCGCGAACGGTCACGTCGACCATCCCTGGTGTCCATTGCCGAGGTGTCACCGCCAGCAAGGCCTTGTCGCTCTGAATCGAGACCTGCGGGGAGCGAAGCTGGCCGAAGTAGACGGCGTAGCCGATGTCCAATCGAATGTTCTCGCCCAAGACCTTGACTGTCTTCCCGCCCTGCAGACCGCCAAAGTTCGGATCCAGGCGTTCGAACGCCATCTCCGGAACAGGCTTTTCGCAGGCGCCCAGCACCAGCACTGCGCCGATGATCACGCCTAAGATGCACCCGAGCCTTTTCATCCCAACCATGTCAACTTATCACGTTGGTGATTGGAAGGCATGCTTGACATCGCACTGCGCTCATTTGCACACTCCCGCTGACAAAAGGCTCTCGTGACCAAGCAAAACCTCCTCGTCGTCGATGCCGATCCGCGAAGTCTCCGTGTGCTCGAGGTGAGCTTACGGAATGCAGGCTACAACGTGGCCGGCTGTCCAAGCGTGGGGAGGGCGTTGGAGATTCTGCACGCCAATAAGCCGGACTTGATTCTCTCCGATACGACGTTCAGCGACATGAACGGCTTCGAGTTCGTCGAACAGCTCCGGCAGAAATCGGAGTGGGCGAAGATCCCGTTCATGTTCCTATCGAGCGACGGCTCCATTGAGAGCAAGATTCGGGGCCTGGAGCTTGGGGTCGAAGATTACCTGACCAAGCCGATCTACATCCGTGAGGTCATCGCGCGAGTGGGAATCGAGCTCGCACGCCAGGCGCGGGCCGGGCTGGCGCAAAGGAGTAGCGATTCGACGACGCGGTTCAGTGGCTCGCTTTCGGAGATGAGCGTCGTCGACTTGTTACAGACGATCGACGTGAGTCGGAAGTCGGGGGTGCTCACGCTCGTCGCCGTGGACGGGCAGGAGGGCTTGATCTCGTTTGATTCCGGTGCGGTGATCAACGCGACGGTCGAGGATCTCGTCGGAGAGGATGCAGTTTACCGGCATCTGCTGTGGCGCGAAGGGACTTTCGACCTCGAGTTCAGGCGTGTGAGTCTGAGCGAGCGCACGGTTCACCGAACCACCCAGGCTCTCCTGATGGAAGGGATGCGCAGGCTCGACGAGTGGAGCCGATTGTCCGAGCTCTTGCCCCCGTTTAAGACAGCGCTCGAGGTCGACTCCGAGGCGCTCCGCGAGGGGCTCCGGGACCTGCCGGACGAGCAAAACGAAACGCTGCGATTGATCGATGGGGAGCGAACGATCGAAGAAATTCTACTCGCGCACGGCGGGGATCACGTCGAGGCTCTGCGAAAGGTGGTGGACCTCTACTTCGAGGGGATGATCCGCGAGGTTGGCGGCGTTCAGGACAGTATTCCCGTTCTGACCGAGGTGACGGTTCGCCCACCGGCTTCTCCTCCCAAGGAAGGCACGAACACCATCCCCGGGCCTGCTGGCTTGCTTGCTCCGCGGGTTGCGGTGCCAGGCGCACCGCCGCTGCCAGGCGGGACGTCGATGGCCGCAGCCGCAGTGGCAGCTCCGCTTGCGGTGTCAGGGTCCGATCAGATGTCCACGCCAGTGTCGCTTGCCGCGCCAGAGCGAATGCGTCGGGCGGGTTCCCGCGAGGAGATCATCGCTCCGTCCGATCGGCCGACTTCGCTTGCGCCGGCGAGCGAGGTGCCCTTCGAGGTCGGCTCTGGATGGCAGCCCGCGCCGCCGCTGATGCCTCCCCGCACCCAACGGAATACGCTTGGAGGCTTTCAGGCTGCTCGACCGGAAAGCTCGATGTACTCGGGCAAGACCGATCCGAACTGGGCGGGGCGGGTGCCTCAGATCGATACGATCGACGAAATATCGGGTCGCGAGACGGTTGAGGTTGGGAGATGGGATCACTCGCTCGAAGAATTGCGCGAGGATCCCGAGGTCGAGGAGGCGATCGTCGCAATCGATTCCAACCCGCCCCCGGCGGCTTTCGTGCGCTCATCACCTCCGAACCCCCCCCTGATCGAACAAGCGGTCGAGCGGAGCGAGGACCATCATCGAGATGCTGTGGTCGACTATCACGAGCCTCCCGAAGTCGACCCGCCACCTCTCACCTACGCTCAGGTTTTCGAAGAGGAAGCCAACGACGCAAGCGTCCGCGCCCCCCGCGCGGTTCAACCGAGCACGCCTATCGCCGACCACTCCGTGACATCGCTGCTGCCCTGGGCGTTCTTGTTCTTCGCCTTGGCTGGCGGTGTTGCGTTCCTGGCGTACTACATTCCGTTTGGAGAGCCGACTCCGGTGGTCGTAAGAGCGCCGAAGGGGGAGGCAGTGCCAGACTCGCCTCCGGTCGTGGATTCGGTCCCAGTCCCCACCTCGGAACCGCGCTCGGTCGCGAAGTCGGCCGAGGAGCCGGCCCTGACCCCTGAGCCGGCCTCGGAACCCGCTCCCGGCCCCAACTCGAACGCGATCTATCCTCCAACTGGGGCGGTCGACACCTACGAAGCGCAGCTGCAATTGGCCCGTCGTCTCAAGCGAGGTTCGCGAGCGGTCGCTGCCTATCGCCGAGCCATCGAGCTCGAGCCCGATAGAAGCCCTGCGCTGGCCGAGCTCGCTCGCTTGATGTTGGCGCGGAGCAACACGCGGGAGGCCTCCGAGCTTGCGGAGCGCGCGACTGCGGTCGACCCATCGAATGCCCTTGGCTGGGTCACGCTAGGCGCGGCCCGGCAGATGCGGGGCGATCGACAAGGCGCACGGCAAGCCTATCAGAACTGCGTGAAGCTCGCCACGGGCCGATACGTCTCCGAATGCCGCGCGATGCTGCGCTGACCAAGCGCGGTTCGGGCACAAGTTTCGAGGCAGGGCGGCGGTCCTGCTAAGCTGACGGAATGAAACCGTGGGGGGGCGTGAGTCGATCAGAAGCCGTCCGCATAGCCATCGTGTCCGGACCGAACAACCTACCCGGCGCTTTCATCCAAGCGGTGGGCGCGACCGGCCCGTGCTATCTGCAGTCGGAGCGCGGCCTCGAAAATGTCGTCTTCCCCACAGTCCATCATCCAGAAGGTCGCATGGCGCAGATCCACGTGAGCTGGCTCGTTCGCGCGCTCGAAGGTGGCTCTGGGTCGCTTGCGCAGGGAGGGGCCCGAATCGAGCTCCCCGGGGGTCGCTGATGAACGCCCCGTTCATTCATCCCAGTGCGATCGTCGACGATGGTGCGCGAATCGGAAGCGGTTCGCGTGTCTGGCATTTCACGCATGTGTCCGCCGGATCGATCGTTGGTGAGCGTTGTGTCCTCGGACAGAACGTCTTCATCGGACCGGGTGTCGAGATCGGCGATGGGGTCAAGATTCAGAACAACGTTTCTGTGTATGCCGGCGTTCGGATCGCGGACGATGTTTTCCTCGGGCCGAGCTGCGTATTCACGAACGTGTTGACGCCACGTGCCCATATAGAGCGCAAAGAGGAGTTTGCGCCGACGCCGGTAGGTCGGGGCGTCACCGTGGGAGCGAACGCGACCATTGTCTGCGGGCATTCGCTCGGCGAGTACGCGATGGTCGGTGCTGGAAGCGTGGTGACCAAAGACGTCCCTGCTCACGCCGTCGTGGTCGGCAACCCCGCGCGCCGCATGGCCTGGGCATGCCGCTGCGGGGAGGTTCTGGCTGACGATGGCGCGTGCGCCCGCTGTGGGGACGAATACGAGGTGACGGCCGAGGGCTGTCGATGGGTGAAACGCCGTGAGTGAAGAAGCCATTCCAATGCTGGACGTCGCGGCCCAGAACGGGCCGTTGATCGATCGACTCATCGAGAAGGCCGCCGAGGTCATTCGATCCGGGAATTACATTCTCGGTCCGGAGGTCACCGCGCTGGAGCAGGAGCTGGCCGAGTACATCGGCGTCGCGCATGCGATCGGCGTTTCGAGCGGCACCGACGCGCTCTTGCTTGCCTTGATGGCGCTTGGAATCGGGCAGGGCGACGAGGTCATTACGACTCCGTTCACTTTCTTCGCGACTGGGGGCTGCGTCGCGCGTGTTGGCGCGACTCCGGTTTTCGTCGACATTCGACCCGACACCTTCAACATCGACGTCGAGCAGGTCGAAGCGGCTGTCACCAAGCGCACGCGTGCAATTCTTCCCGTTCATTTGTACGGACAGGCATGCGACATGCTGGGCCTGGTCGAGGTTGTTCGGAAGCACGACCTGCAGATCATCGAGGATGCCGCGCAGGCGATCGGTGCCCAGAGCGCGATCGGGCCGGTGGGCAGCCTAGGGGAATATGGTTGTTTTTCGTTCTTCCCTTCGAAGAATCTCGGTGGCTTTGGTGACGCAGGGCTTGTCACTACGCGGGATGCCGTGCTTGCAGAAAAGGCACGCGTGATGCGCGCGCACGGGAGCAAGCCAAAATACCATCACTCCGTGATTGGCGGGAACTTCCGAATTGATGCGATTCAGGCAGCGCTCTTGCGCGTGAAGCTTCCCGAGCTCCGCGCCTGGACTGCCGACCGACAACGAAACGCCGCGCGCTACGACGCCGCGTTCTCGGCTTCGGGTTTGGACGAAACCCTCCTCCGCCCTCCAGTCAGACGGTTTGACGGTCATATCTACAATCAATACGTGATCCGCACGTCGCGGCGAGACGAGCTGCTGGCCCACCTCCAGGAGAAGAAGATCGCGACGACGATCTACTACCCGGTCCCACTTCATCGCCAGGAGTGCTTTGCGTCGCTCGGGTATCGGGAAGGCTCTCTTCCAGTTTCGGAGCAGGCAAGTCGCGAAGTGCTGGCGCTCCCGATCTTCGCGGGCCTCGGCGAAGCACGCCAGAGCCGCATCATCGACGCCGTAATTGGCTTCCTGGGACGATAGAAGTAGCCATCGCCGCGCCCGGGCCCTAGAGTGCTCAGCTGTTGATGACAGCCCGCTACCATGCACCGTTCGCCGCGCAGGGGTCGCACTCGATCGATGCGGACATCGCCAATCGGCTCTTGATGGTCGCCCTCAGCCAGGGCGGTGACTACGCAGACTTGTTCTTCGAGTACTCCGTCAGCGGAAGCTATGTCTACGATGAGCAGATCTTGAAATCAGCGCAGCGCGCGGTCTCGATGGGCCTCGGGGTTCGCGTCATGAAGGGCGACGCCACCGGCTATGCGTATTGCGAGGATTTTTCGCTCGATGTGATGAAGCACGCCGCTGACACTGCGGCGCGGATTGCTGCCGGCGGCCAGCCGGTTGCACCGATCAAGGTGTCAATACGTGACACGCCGAGCCGCTATCCCGTGTCGCTGGAGTCACTGGACGTCGACGGCGAAGCGAAGAAGGCGATTCTCGAGCGGGCCGACCGGGCTGCCCGGGCTTCCGAGCCCCGAGTGATTCGGGTCGATGCCTCGTTTGCCGAAAGCGTCCGCGAGATCTTGATCGCCAATAGCCTCGGGCACATGGCGCGAGACCGGCAACCCTTGATCCGCTTTGGTGTCCGCGTGATCGCGGAGGAAGATGGCAACCGTCAGTCCGGGTCCTCCGGGGGCGGGGGTCGGCTGGGTCTCGAGTACTTCGAAGACAGAACCCCGGAGTGGCACGCTGAGCAGGCCGTGCAGCAAGCCCTGGTGATGCTCGACGCGCGTGAGGCGCCGGCCGGCGAGATGGACGTCGTCCTGGGGCCGGGCGACAGCGGAATCCTTTTGCACGAGGCGGTCGGCCACGGGCTCGAGGCGGATTTCAATCGCAAGAAGACGAGCAACTACACCGACCAGCTGGGCCAACGAGTGGCAAGCGAGCTTTGCACCGTCGTCGACGACGCGTCGCTCCGCGGGTCGCGCGGCTCGATCAACGTCGACGATGAAGGGCAACTGCCCTCCCGCTCCGTACTCATCGAGGCCGGCGTCCTCAGAGGCTACATGCAGGACCTCCACAGCGCGGAGTTCTTCAAGACGAGTCCCGACGGGCACGGCCGAAGGCAGAGCTTTCGCTCACATCCCATGCCGCGGATGACCAATACGATGCTCCTTGGTGGAACCGACGCGCCCGAGGACGTCATTCGAAGCGTGACACGTGGCGTATACGCGAAGAAATTTGGAGGCGGGCAGGTCGACATCTCCAACGGGGACTTCGTGTTTTCGCTGACGGAAGGCTACCTGATCGAAGACGGCAAGGTAACGGCTCCGCTCAAGGGCGTGAACCTCATTGGCAATGGGCCAGAGTCGATGCGAAAGGTGGTCATGCTAGGTCATGACTTCGAGGTGTCCGACGGAATCTGGACCTGTGGCAAAGAAGGGCAGTCTGTTCCCGTCGGTGTGGGGTGCCCCACGATCAAAATCGCCTCGATGACCGTTGGCGGAACGCAGATGGCCGGCCGATGATCACAGCGGAGGAAGAAGCCGAGACGCTGCTCGAGCTCGGCAGCTCAGTCATGGAGCGCGCCGTCGAGGCGGGGGCCGACGTTGCGGAGGTCGGAGTCCACAGCGGGTCTCATCTGTCTGTGAAGGTTCGCATGGGAAAGCCTGAGCTCGTCGAGGAAGCCGGCTCTCGCGCGCTCGGACTCAGGGTGATGGTCGGGCAGCGTGTCGCTTCGACCTACACCAGCGACCTGAGCGAATCCGGGCAGCGTAGCCTCATCGAAGACGCGCTCGAGCTGGCGCGCTTGAGCGAGGCAGATCCGTTCGCAGGGCCACCCGATGCGTCAGATCTATCCTCGAAATCGCAATGGAAGGACCTGGACACCTTCGACGAGGCTGTCAGCGGGATTTCAGCCGACGAGGCGCTCCACCGCGCGCTCGAGGGTGAGCGCGCCGCCTTCGATTTCGATCCGCGCATCCGCAACAGCGAGGGCGCTTCGTTCACCCGTGCCCGAGGCATGAGCGCGCTCGTGACCAGCGGAGGGTTCGTGGGAAGCGACTTCGGAACCTACGCATCGATCGTCGTGAATCCGGTGGCCGATGACGAGGGTGGCAAGAAGCGAAGTGGCTACCACTGGTCCGCCGCCCGACACTATGCGGACCTCGAAGAGAGCGGAGCCGTCGGAGAGGAAGCAGCCCGTCGAACGGTTGCCCAACTCGGCTCTCGAAAGCTGCCTACCCAGGAGCTCCCAGTCGTTTTCGATAGGGACGCCGCGCGTTCGATCTTGGGCCTCTTCGCTGGCTGTGTTCTCGGCGGATCGGTCTGGCGGAAGAGCTCGTATCTCGTCGATCGCGTCGGCACGCGGGTTGCGAGCGATCTCGTGGATATCGTCGACGACCCGCTGCTGCCGAGAGCGCCGGGCTCCCGTGCCTTTGATGGCGAAGGCTTGCTGTCCCGACGCAACGTCGTGGTCGAGTCCGGGGTCCTCAAGAATTACCTGATGGACACCTACAGCGCCCGAAAGCTTCGCCTGAAGAGCACTGGCAGCGCGTCCAGATCTCCCTCCGGAGGCATCTCCGCGTCTAGCAGTAACTTGATCTTGAAGGCCAGCACACGATCGCGCGACGAGGTGATCGCCGATACCGAACACGGCTTGTACGTCACCGGGATGATGGGCTTCGGCTTCAACGCAGTCACCGGAGACTTCAGCCGAGGTGCGTCCGGATTCCTAATCGAGGACGGCAAGCTCAGTCATCCAGTTTCAGAGGTCACGATCTCACTGAATCTCGATCAGATCTTGCAGCGTATCGACGCAGTCGCCAACGACCTCGACCAGCGAACCGCAATCGCTTCGCCGACGTTCAGGGTTTCATCGATGACCCTGGCCGGATCGTAGGGGCGGCGGCTTCGCGATTCGGTGTATCCGCGCGGTTGATGGGAGTCAGTCTCGCTGCGCCCGGGCTACCATGGCATCGACGTAACTCTCCAGCTCCGGGCATTGGATGCCGCTGCCTGCGAGTAGCTCGCGCGTGTTTCTGTCGTCGTAGATCACGTCGGTTTTCAAGTGGTCGAGAAATGCGCGGGTCGTGTTCTGGAAGCGTTGCAAGCCAGGAGCTCGCATCAGTGCCGTGGCGAGGTTGAGCGGGTCGTGTTCTCGCGGACTGGGGCGCCCAGTTGCTTCGGCGAAGAGACGTAGGGCGTGCTGTACGGTGACGGGCTTTGGATCGACGATGTGAAAAGTGCGGCCGATCGACTCCTCGTGTTCCGCGATACGCAGACCTGCCCGGACCGCATAGTCGACGGGCACCGCGCTGATCCGCACGCCGGTTCGGCTGGGCGTAGGGACGCGATAGTCCTCTGGTGCGCTCAGCAGAAACCTGATCAACAGATACAGGCCGTTGAGGTCCTCGAGCTCGCCGGTGAGTGAATCGCCGACCACGACCGCGGGTCGCAGAATCACTATCGGCAGCTCCTCGGCCGACTCCCGGAGCATCCGCTCCATGTTGTAGAGCGACTGCTCGACGGGGTTTCGAAAGCCCATCTGGTCGTCGAGCTCGGTCTCCTTGACGAATCCTTCCCGCCTACCGGACACCGTTGCGCTGGACCAACATACGAGTCGCTTCAGACGTGGAGCTACATCCGCGAGCTCCAGGATCTCGACGGCGGCGCGCACGTTGCCCGCGGCTTCCTCCTTGGTCGCCGCTGGATCGGTGATGGACGCACAATGGTGAATGACCTCGACGCCCTCGGCGAGCACTGCGAACTCTTCGCCGCTCAAACCGAGATCTATCGCGCGGGGGTCGCCGATCCAAATCGAGACCCGCTTCCGGGCCGGCTCTGGAAGCGCCTTGAGCAACTCCAGCGCTCGCTCCTGCCGGCCTTCGGTCACGAGACAGCACACTGGGCGATCGCCCCGGCGAGCAAGCTCTCGAACCAGGTGAACCGCTGGTTGCCGTCCCGGAAAGCCCGTCACCAGGACCGAGCGAAGCAGTCTCCCCATTATGTCCATCGTTTCGACGCGAACCTGGCGGTCAGCTTCTCGTGGATCTCGGCGACCTGAGCTCGTGTCGCGTCCAGATCTCCGTTGTTAGTGACGACGTAGTCGGCGACGGCGACCTTGCGTGCTAGTGGGAGCTGAGATCCGATACGCGCATTGGCTTCGGTGACCGAGAAGCCGTCGCGTGCGATCAAGCGGAGTCGCTGCAGCGATTCCTCTGCACTCACTACGATGAGGGCGCTAAACGCCTCGTAGGCACGGGTTTCTACCAAGAGTGCAGCTTCGTAGAGCAGGTATGGCGCGGGGTCATCCTGATGCGCCATGATGTGCTCCGCGCCGGCGGCACCGATAAGCGGGTGCATGATTGCATTGAGTGTCTCGCGAGCTTCCTCATCGCCGAACACCATCTCGCCGACCTTCTTTCGGTCGAGTCGTCCGGTGTCGTCGAGCACGCCTTTGCCGAACTCGTCGATGATTCGCTGCAGGCCGGGTGTACCAGGCTCGACCACCTCACGCGCCAATTCGTCCGCGTCGACTACCGGGATGCCGAGCTCCGCAAACATCTCCGCCACGGTCGACTTGCCGCAAGCGATCCCACCCGTTAGCCCCACGACCGGTTTCATTGCGCACAGTATTGAGCATCGTCTCGATCGGGCAAGAAGATTCGCCTTGTGCTACGCACGCCTCAATGCGCGCCGTCATTCAGCGGGTGAGCCAAGCCAGTGTCACTGTCGGTGGGAAGCGGGTCGGCGCGATCGAGCGCGGCCTCTTGGTCTACCTGGGAGCCGCGCAGGGTGACGGACCCAAGGACCTGCAGTACATCGTCGACAAGATCGCGGGACTTCGCGTGTTCCCCAACGACCAGGGACGCATGTCCCTATCTGTCGCCGATATCGCGGGTGCGGTTCTGGTGGTTTCTCAATTCACGCTCTTTGGCGACGTGCGAAGTGGCAGACGCCCGTCCTTCGATGGCGCGGCTGACCCTAAAGACGCAGAACGTCTCTACTTGGAGGTCGTCGAGCGCCTGCGCGGCAAGGGCTTGCCGGTCCAAACCGGTACCTTCCGTGCCATGATGCTCGTTCAATCCATGGTGGACGGACCGGTAACCATCCAAATCGACAGCCGAAAGCTTTATTAGGCTTCAGGTTTTGGACACGGCATAATCCGGTTTCGATGCTGCGGTTCCTCAGCGAGCGACGCGTTTGGGTGGTCGCGGCCCTCGGCGTCATCCTGCTGGCCATCGGCCTGTGGCAGTGGGGAATGCCCAGGGTGACGGCGCATGCCTCGGGCGTCATCGGTGAGCGTCTCGGTGTGGACGCGCAAGTCGAAAAGGCATATCTTTCGTTCACCGGAATCGAGTTGCGCGGCGTCGAGCTGCGCGGCCGCCACGGCGGATTCGCTGCACGCATCGATCGAATCGACGCAACGATGAATTTGCTTGGAGCCCTCTTGAACGGTCCGAAGTCCGTACGCTCCGTGTCGGTGCATGGCGTCGAAGCGACTGTCGATCTCGGTCACGGAGGGTTCGATGACTCGATCGCGCAGCTGCGGAGAAAGAAACCCCGCACGGCGTCCGCCCCGGAGTCCACGAACGCGACGGGAAAGGGACGGACGTACACCGTCCATGATTTGACGGTTGGTGTTCTCGATGCCGATGGAAAGCTCATCTCGATGGACGATGTCAGCTTGCACAAGGAGGGTGACGAATTTGAAGGGAGCGTCGGCGAGTCGCTGCTCGGCGAGCAGGGTGCGGACCATGCGCGCATTGGGCCATCGAAGCTCGCGCTTCGACGCAGCCAGGGCGCCTGGAGAATCCGGGAGCTGGAGATCGAAGGCGCCTCCGTTCGTTCATTGAGAAATAGCGATGGGGACCAAAGAGCCTTGGCAACACGGCTGCGCAACGCGTTTGATCGCCTGCGCGGAACGCAAAGAGAAATCGGGGCCGGTGCCGAGGCTGAGACCGAGACCACTGGAACGGAGGCCCTGCGCCTGCCTCGCCGGTCTGGCCCTCCGGTCCCCGCGCGCCTGCTTGCGCGCTTGACACCGGATGCGAACGTGGCCGTTTCGGGGGTGCAGATCGAAAGCAGGACGTCCGCGGGTCACGTCGAGCGCATCAGCGACTTCAGACTGGCGTTGAACGGCAGCGACGACGGTTGGTATCGCGCTGTGGGCGGGGGCCAAACCTCCAACGAGGGCGCCTTGGAAGTCGATCTCAGCCTCATGCCAAGCGAAGCACGCGCGGACGGACGGCTCGGGCTTCGCCGAATTTCACTCTCCCTCATCGCGCCTTTTGTCCCCGAGCTTCCGCTATACAACACGGAGGTCGGCACCATCAGCGCCGAGCTCGAGCTGGCCGCCAGCTCCCGCGATCAGATCAGTATCGAAGGAAGCCTGCGGCTGCGCGAGCTTGCCTTGGCGTCCGAGCGTATCGCAGCGGAGCCGGTCGAGAACATCAACATCGATTTGGCGGGGAAGGGCGTCTGGTTCCCTGGCGAGCGGCTTCTTCAAATCGAGCGGGGGGAGCTCAGAACAGGCAAGGTGCGGGTGCTCATGGACGGCGAGCTCGAGCGCACTAGGGAGTATTACCGAATCGACCTCAGCGCGAAGCTTCCACCCACCCCCTGCAATGATGTTATCGGGGCCATCCCCGAGGACGTTCTTGGGTCACTCGCCAGCTTCGAATGGTCCGGAAGTTGGAGTGCGCTGGCTCGGATCTCGCTCGACTCGCGCGAGCTCGATGCTACGGAGTTGTCGATTCGCGTACGCAACCTTTGCAAGTTCGAGCGAATGCCCAGATGGGTTCGCATCGAGCGCTTCCAACGGCCGTTCCGTCATCGTGCGATCGAACCCGACGAGACGATATTCGAGATGCGAACCGGCCCGGGAACTCCGAACTGGGTAGCGTTCGCAGATATCAGCCCATTCATGACTGCGGCGGCGATCAGTCACGAAGACGGCGCTTTCTACGAGCACGGTGGCTTCGCGCCCTGGGCGATTCGCGATGCGCTGGTGCGCAATCTGCAAGAGGGCCGCTACGTCGTGGGCGCAAGCACGATTTCGATGCAGCTCGCCAAGAACCTCTACTTGCAACGAGAGAAGACGATCGCCCGCAAAGCTCAGGAAGTCATTCTCACCTGGTGGCTCGAGAACGCCTTGAATAAGGACGAGATCTTGGAGCTCTATCTCAACGTCATCGAATATGGTCCAACTGTGTACGGGATCAGGAACGCCGCGGCGTACTACTTCGGCCGAGAACCCCTCGACCTCAGCCCAGCGGAGTCCGCTTTCCTGGCTTGCATGCTCCCGTCGCCGAAACGCTACCACCTCTCATACGAGCGCGGCATGTTGACCCGCTCGATGAAGAGCAAGATGCGGCGCTTGCTCGAGCACATGGCAAAGCGTGAGCGCATCGGGCCGGAGGCGCTCGCGTACGGGCTGGCTGAGCTCGAGGATTTCCGGTTTCGTCGCGACGGAGACCCGCCGCAAGGGGCTCGATCGCTTCCTCCGCTCGGAGCCCCCGAGATCCCCGATCCCGAGGCACTCGATCCCTTCGAGAGTCTATTCATTGCTCCCTAGACCGGTCGCGTTTGAAAATTCTCGCCTCACCGGAGGCGTCGCCGTCATTTATTGGGCCGACCCCGAAGCTGGGGGTAAACAGATCCGGGGCGCTTGGGTCATCGATGAATCGACCCTATTCCGCTGCGTCCGAGGGGTTATGCGAGGGTTGCTTGGCGTTGAGGGGTTCGTGCGGCTCGTATTCGTGCTTGGATTGCTGGTCGTCTCGTCCGGAGCATCCGCGCAGCAGGAGTCGCCGGGCGTCATCGTGATCACGGCGAGCGATGACGTCACCGCCGGGGCGGCCATTCGCATCGATGGCAAGCCATCGGGCAACGTGCCCTTGCGCAAGACCTTGACTCCCGGCCGGCACCTCGTGCAGGTGGGGAAGCGGGGTTTCAATACTTTTTCGAAATGGGTGGACCTGGTCGCCGGTCAAGTGATGACCATTCCCATCGCGCTCCAGCCGCAAGTAGCAAAGACCGGCTCGCTCCTGGTCACCGCCGACGTAACGGGGTTGGCGGTGTTCATCGACGGACAACAGAGAGGCGGAACGCCTCTGGTGGTCGATGGCCTTACAGAAGGCGAGCACATCGTCGAAATCAAGAGCCCAGGGGAGGGCTATCAACCCTTTTCCGAGGCTGTCATGATCAAGGCCGACGAGCGAACGACCGTGGAGGCAACCATTCGGCTTGCTCCGGACCTGGGGAGCCTTCGCGTCATCGCCAACGTGCCCGGCGCGATTATCAGTCTCGACGGTGTTGCGATCGGTGTAGCCCCCGCTGCAAAGGGCGGGCTCTCACCCGGCCAGCATCTGGTCACCGCCCAGGCAAGCGGTTACGAGACGGTCACGCAAAACGTAACGGTGATCGCTGGGCGCGAGCGAGTCGTGTCACTGAGGTTCACGACAGCGAGCACGGACATTCCGCGCATCGTCGTTCGAGCCAGCGTTCCAGACGCGACGGTCACTATCGACGGAGCCGAGTACGGAAGCCCACCGATTACCATCGAGCCTGCCGAGCTCGGCACCCATTCCGTGGTCGTCCGCGCACCCGGGTATCGTGATGTGCGTCGCACTTGCTCGGTGGGGCCTGGTCGGAACTGTGAGGTCTATGCCGAGCTCAACGCGCTCGGGGTCCCGGTCCGAGTCGAGGCCAACGTGCCGAACGCACAACTCTACGTCGATGGCGAGCTGCTCGGATCACTCCCCTGGGAAGGCGATTTGCCCGCTGGCGTCCATCAACTGGAAGTGCGAGCGGAGGGCCGCGACAATCACGTGGAGCAGATTCGGCTCGAGAAGTCTCAGCGCGTCCGACTGCTTCAAGTGATTCTAACGACGTCGGCCGCCCCGGTCGAGTCCGGGTCGCGCGACAAAGAGGCCGAGCGAAACGATCCCATGCGCAACACGGTGACGCATGCGGGCGCACCTGCTCCTCCGGGCGTTGCAACACTCGACTTCTCGACAGGCTGGCCTTGGCTGGCTTCGGTCGGATTGCGCGCCGGGCTCACGAAGTTCCTCGACGTCGGCCTCTACGTACAAACGTTTGGGCGCCTGACCGATTTCACGCTCAGCACCAAGGCCGGCTGGCGGCTGTCCCGGAACTTCTCGATCGGCGGAGAGCTCCAGATCGGTGGCGGCGTGGGCCCCTCACGTCGCGACCTGCTCGGAAAACATCCGACCAATAATTTCTTCATCACCCTCGATGCCATTTTCAGCGTGCACTTCCCACCACGCGGCGCGTTCTCGGTTTGGATCGCAGGGGACTTCAACAGTGACCGCTGGGATTTCGCCGGTGGCAATAGCAACATGTATGAGACAAGCTCCCGCCAGAACGTCGTGCGCGCCAGACTCGGCGGCTCGCTCGAAATCGTGGTGACGAAGAAGTGGAACGTCTGGATTGAAGTAGAGGGCATCGTCGCCGGCCAGCGCCGCCGCGTTCTCGGCGACATCTTCGGCGGTGGCCATCCGGACTCGCTGGTCTACGGGCAATTTGGAGCCACTTTCAAGTTCGGAAGCCCAAAGGAGGGCTCGTGATCGAAGGCCAGTTCATCGTGATCGAAGGCATCGACGGTTCGGGTACGACGACCCAGTGCTCGATCCTCGCCGACCGCCTCACCGAAAAGGGCCTTCCCGTGCATACGACCCGTGAGCCCAGCGACGGTCCGGTTGGCGTCATGATTCGGCAGGTCCTGACCGGGAGGCTGGTCGTCGCAGGTCGTCACGGCACCCGCCCATTCAACTGGGCGACGATGGCGACCTTGTTCGCAGCCGACCGGCTCGACCATCTCGAAGCCGAGGTGGTTCCAAACCTCATGGATGGCGTCACGGTCATCTGCGATCGCTATGATCACTCCTCTGTCGCGTATCAAACGCTGAGTGGCGGCGGTGGTGAAGACACTTCCACTTGGGTACGGGAGCTCAATCGGCACGCCAGGCGCCCCGACCTGACCCTCGTGCTCGACGTCGACCCAAAGGGGGCGGCAAGCCGTCGCGATATGCGATCGGGCGGTCCGGAGCTCTACGAGGTCGACGAGATGCAGGCCGAGCTCGCCGAGTTCTACAGGAAAATCGACGAACTCTTCCCAAATGATACCATTCGACACATCGATGCGAATGCTGGCATCGAAGCAGTGGCCGCGGCGATTTGGTCGGAGGTCATGGCGCTCCGAGGAGAAACGGTATGAGTCGCTACCTGAATCTGGTGTTCGCTGCAATTCTGGTCACGAGCATGATCGCTTGCGAAACGACGAAGCTCCAAAGAGACATGTTGGAGGACTCCACATGGGAGACCTCAGAGGGCGAGGACGACTGGGAAGTGATCGAGGAGCCCGACGGCGAGTTGGGGAAGGCGAAAGAGCCATCCGAAGCCGAAGTGCCCGCCAAGGACGTGGCCGAAGAGCGGAAGCCTGAGAGTCATCTCGATGAGCCGTACGAAAGGGTGTCCCGGGGCGTGATCGCGCGGGCCGAGCTCCTCCCGGTACTCAACGAAGGACTCGGTCGCTTCCTCCAGAATGTTGAGACCGAGCCGACGTTTCACAAGGGTGCGTTCGTCGGATTTCGCATCGTGAGCCTGTTTCCTGGTGAGCCGGCCTTCGCGTCGCTCGATCTTCGTCCCGGCGACACCGTAACCCGGATCAACGGCAAGCCCATCGAGCGGCCGGAGCAAGCGATCGCGGTTTGGGAAGAGCTTCGAACCGCCTCGACTCTCGTAGTCGACTATCGGCGCGACGGCGACGAGCACGTCCTTCAATTTGCCATCGTTGACGAGAGCTGAGTTCGACTCCATCGTTGCGCGGTGCGGTCCTCCAATCGCTTCGCCGTCGGCGCCTCGGCGCTCCTTTCCTACACCCTCGCGGTCGTGCTTTGGGGCGCATACGTGCGCGCGACTCTCGCTGGTGATGGCTGCGGCGATCATTGGCCTCTATGCAACGGTGTAGCGATTCCGGTCGACCCGTCGCTCAAGACGATGGTCGAGCTTACACACCGCGTGACGTCCGCTCTGTGCTGGATTTGGACCTTCGTGATGTGGGCCATTGCACTGCGAGTGTTCGATCGCGGCCATGCGACCCGTTCTGCGGCAGGCTGGAGCCTGTTCTTCATGACGACTGAGGCGCTGGTCGGGGCGGGCCTCGTTCTCTTTCGCATGGTGGCAGACAACCCATCCACGGCGCGGGCGGCCTGGATGGCGGCTCACCTGATCAACACCTTCCTCCTCCTCTCGGCCCTGACTTGGATGGCCTACAGCGCCAGGCACCCAGGAGGCGCCCGATTTCCGCGCGACAGGCGGTCTCGCCTGCTTCTTGGTGGTGCCGCCGCCTTCGTCCTGCTCGTGGGCATCAGCGGCGCCATCGCTGCGCTCGGCGACACCTTGTTTCCGGCATCCAATCTGACCGACGGTCTCCGCGAGGACTTCTCGCCGACCGCTCACGTCTTCTTACGCCTCCGCCTTTGGCATCCGGTGATCGCGGTATTTGGTTCCGGCTATCTGATCTGGCTCGCCGCCGACCTGCTCCGACGACAGCCCGATCGGCCAACCCCAAAGCTCGCGCTCGGCCTGGGCGGGCTGGTCCTGATCCAAATAGCAGTGGGTCTGCTCAACGTGGCGCTTCTCGCGCCGGTGCCCTTGCAGCTCGTGCATCTCCTGTTGGCCGATGCGACCTGGATTACCTTAACCCTACTTGCACTTTCCTCACTGCCTTCGACGTCCGGTGCTAGTCTGTTTGCGTGAGCGATCCGTATCTCGGCAAAGAGGTAGCTGGGCAGTTCCGCATCGTCGAGAAGATCGGCAAGGGTGGAATGGGCGCCGTCTACAAGGCCGAGCAACCCGACATGAATCGCTACGTTGCGATCAAGATCCTCCACTCACGCTATCTCAGCCGCAGTGATTTGGTATCCCGCTTTCGCCGCGAGGCGCGGGCGATGAGTCAGCTCTCGCATCCGAACACCGCACGCGTCTTTCTCTATGGGCAGCTCGATGACGGTGCTTGCTACTTCGTCATGGAACACCTCGTCGGTCAGAACCTTGCCCAGATGGTCAGGGCCGACGGCGCGATGAAACCGAAACGCGCGATGCGGATCATGATTCAGGTCTGCGGCGCCCTCGAAGAGGCGCACCAAGCGGGCATCGTGCACCGCGACCTCAAGCCGGAGAACGTCTTCGTGACCAGTCAGGGTGGCATTCGCGACTTTCCGAAGGTGCTGGACTTTGGCCTCGCCAAGGTCACCGAGCGGCAGATGCGACCGGGTTCCATGGTGCTCACCCAGCAGGGGATGGTCTTCGGCACCCCCGAGTTCATGAGCCCCGAGCAGGCACATGGGAAGACCCTGGACGCCCGCTCGGACATCTACTCGCTGGGCGTGATCCTCTACGAGCTTCTCACCGGCAAGCTGCCCTTCGACGCGAATCAGCCCATCGAATTCATTCAGCTGCACGTCAACGCCACGCCGATTCCCTTGTCGGAGCGACTTCCAGGGGCGACCTTCCCGCCGGGTCTCGAAGAGGTGGTCATGACCGCCTTGGCGAAGAAGCCAGAGGATCGTTACGCTTCGGCCGCCGAGTTCGCGGCGGCCCTCGATCGTGTCCTCCAACTCGAGGCGGGGGAGCGGAGCTCGGTCACGCTGCCGACGCCGGTTCCGGCAGCGCCGATTCACGAGCCGGCACCTGCGATTGAAGCGCTTCGCGGCCCGAAACAGCGCAAGATTCCGTGGGTCATGGTCGGACTCGGCATCGTTCTCGCCGTTGCGGGTGTCATGACACTCCTCGCGGTCCTCGGCCCGCGTTCTTGAGCTGCTTTTGGCTGCTTCTTGACGCTTGGCCTCCCTGCCCCTACGCCGGGCCCTTAGGGACCTTGACCGTTTTGGAGCGGAGGGTCAGAGTCCGCGCCCGCTTCCATCCAGGGATGACCATGACCGCAGCGATTCGACCAGCCACGATGATGCTGACCGTGCGCGACCTCATCGCGCTCACCAAGCCTCGGATCACGCTAATGGTCCTCGTGACAGCCGCCGGTGGCATGTGGCTCGCCCGGGGTTCGCTCAGCATCGGCCCGATGGCGATCATGCTTCTCACGACTGGGATGGTCGTCGGCGCCGCCAATACGCTCAACTGTTACCTAGAGCGTGACACCGATCGCCTGATGGCGCGCACTGCGAACCGTCCGCTGCCCGATCGCCGCCTCGAGCCGTCCTGGGCGCTGATCCTCGGGGTCCTGATGGGGCTCTTTGCGGTGCCAACGCTCACGCTTGCGGTCAATCCGCTGACTGGCCTTCTGGGCTTCGTGGCCCTCACCAGCTACGTCGCGATCTACACGCCGATGAAGCAGGTTACCCCTGCCGCGCTCTACATCGGCGCCGTTCCTGGTGCGCTCCCTCCACTCATGGGATGGACGGCGGTGACCGGCAGCATCGACCTGCCTGGCCTGGTCTTGTTCGGCATCCTGTTCTTCTGGCAGATTCCGCACTTCATCGCGATTTCGATCTTCCGGCAGCGGGAGTACGAGCGGGCGGGCCTCAAAGTCTTGCCGTCCGTTCGCGGCATGCAGGCCTCGAAAGTCCAATCCGCCGTCAACGCAGGCGCGCTCTGGGCCGTCTCGCTCTTGCTCGTTCCCTTCGGGCTGGCGGGCACGATCTACCTTGCGGCGGCAATGGTCCTCGGCGCTCACTTCTTCTGGACCGCGCTTCGCGGTTTCAAGACCGAAGACACGAATCTCTGGGCCAAGAAGTTCTTCTTCGCTTCGCTCATCTACCTGACGGGCCTTTTCGCTGCCCTGATCATCGATGCCGTCTAAGGTCCCAGGTCTGCTGCTCGCGTCGCTCGGCATGCTCGGCGTGCTCAGTCTCGTCCACTCGGGCTGCGCCAAGCGGAGCGCGGAAGACGTCCCGGTCCTCGGTCAGCTCCCCGAGTTCTCTCTCGTCGACCAGAACGAGGAGCTGTTCGATCGCGGGTCGATGGAAGGAAACCTCTGGGTGTCCGCCTTCGTTTTCACCCACTGCCGTTCTACCTGCCCGAGGATCACCGCCCACATGAAAGGGCTCCAGACCCGGCTTTCGGACGTGCCGAGCGCCCAGTTTGTTTCCGTCAGCGTCGATCCGCGCAACGACACCCCTACGGTCATCAAGGCCTACATGACGGAGAACGAGCTAGACGAAAGCAACTGGCGCTTCGTGACCGGCGACGAGGAGTCAATTCGGCACGTGGTGGTCGACGGTTTTAGGGTTGGGCTCGGGGATGGGGACAGCGAGGCCGCTGGCGCCGAAGAGATCATGCACTCGAACTCCTTCGTCCTGGTCGACGACAGGGCGCAGGTCCGAGGGTATTACCGGGCCAACAACGATGGCATCAGCGACCTCGAGAAGGATCTGCGCGCTCTGGCCACGGTCGTGCCCCCCAAGCATTGATAGCCCTCCGCTTCGGTGTTAAGCCCGCGATATGAGTGAAGCTATCCCAGTCGCGCAGCGGCTCAGTGTCGTGAAACCCTCCGCAACCGTCGCTGTCGCCCAGCGCGCGCGCGAGCTCAAAGCACAGGGCATCGATGTGCTCTCCTTCAGCGTGGGTGAGCCGGACTTCGATACACCGGTATACATTCGAGAGGCGGCGAAGCGGGCGATCGACGCGGGAGCGACCCGATACACGGCGGCGCGCGGCACCATCGAGCTTCGCGAAGCGATCTGCGAGGCATCTGCGAAACGTCGGCCCGGTGTAACCTACGATCCGTCTGAGGTCGTGGTGTCTGTGGGCGCCAAGCACACGCTTTTCAATTTGGCGCTGGCACTCTATGACGAAGGCGACGAGGTCATCATCCCGGCACCCTACTGGGTGAGCTACCCCGAGCAGGTTCTGCTTGCCGGCGCTGTGCCCATCATCGTGGAGACGACCGAAGAGCAAGGCTTCCGCATGACGCCTGAGGCCTTGCGCGCGGCGATCACGCCAATGACCAAGGCCCTCATTCTCTGCTCGCCTTCGAACCCGACCGGTGCAGCGTATTCGGGTGAGCAGCTTCGCGCCCTCGCCGACGTTGCGGCAGAACACGAGTTCTGGATCATCGTCGACGAGATCTATGGGCAGCTGGTGTACGGTGGCTTTGATCAGAAATCGATCGTCGAGGTCGCGCCCGAGCTCAAGGATCGCATCATCATTGTCGACGGGGTCAGCAAGACCTTCGCCATGACCGGCTGGCGCATCGGCTGGATGCTCTCGCCGGCGTACGTGGCCAAGGCCTGCGACACGATTCAGAGCCAGTCGACGACCAACCCCAGCTCGATCGCTCAGAGCGCTGCCGCTGCGGCGCTTCGGGGACCCTGGCAGCCGATGGAAGAGATGCGCCAAGCCTTTGAAGCGCGCCGAAGCATCATCATCGACGGCCTCAACGCTATCGAAGGGATCAGCTGCGGAATGCCCGAAGGAGCCTTCTACGCCTTCGCCAACGTGCAAGGTCTGATCGGCAAGCATGGGGGCGGAAAGACCCTCGGAACCGACCTCGACGTGGCCGGCTATCTACTCGAAGAAGCGCGCTGCGCGGTGGTGCCTGGAACCGCGTTTGGTGCGGCGGGGTTCGTGCGTGTATCCTATGCGGCATCCAGCGAGATGATTCGCGAGGGGCTCAGTCGGATTGGCGAAGCGGTGGCCAAGCTGACTTAGGGTTTCGCTGCTGGCCGCAGTGGTGTGCGATGCAGCGAGACGTTCACGCGCGACGCGGAGCGAGCGCGGACCGGGCGAGCAGTGCGGCGCCGAGGACTGTGATCAGCAGGGTGCTGGGGGTCCTTGGCGCGTAGCCCGCGCTCAGCAGCAGAAGAAGCGCTGCGCCCAGTTGCCGACTGATCGAGCTCTTCGACATCATGGCTGCGACAATCACGGCGGCTGCGACGCCGAGTGGGATCGCATAGAGAATGAAGTCGTCGTCAGGCAGGAAGTCGAGGCGTAGCGCGCCGTAGAGCAAGTCCGGGAGATCTCGCCCGACCATGTGCTTCCAGGCGGCCATCCCGGCTGCGACGATGCCCGCGGCCAGCCCGGATACCAGGACCGTTGCTTTGCCGCGCGCCTCGCGCAGCGGAATCGAAATCGCGAACCCAACGGCGATCGGAACTGCAAGAAACGCCATCTCACCCGACCACCGAAGCGCATTGGAGAGCCGCTCGGTATGCGCCCAGTACGCGCGTCCACCGACCAAAGTGACTACCATCGAGAGGAGGCCGCTGAATGACGCGATGAGCGTCAACACCAGTGCGACCGCAATGGGACGGCTAGTGCGCCGATGCATGCCGGCGAGGATCAGAAGCAGGATCGTCGCATGAGCGAGGCCCGCGACCACGAGCACGAGCTCCGGCCTCGTCCACGCGCGTGGCAAGAACGTCATCAGCGTGACGATTGGAACGAGGAGCCAACCGAAGCTCCCGATTCCGACGCGCGCGGAAAAGGGGAGCCCGCCTTTGGGAGATGAAAGGGTTGCGAGGCAAAAGGCTAATGCGACCAAGGCGCTTACGGCGCTCAGGTTTCGGGCGAAGCTGCCCCAAGTGTCGAGCCGGCCGAGCGTATCCGGCGACCAGGCGTCGTTGCCCAAGAGAATCAGGATCCGATTGATGATCAGATCGACTAGAGCTGCGGCGCCCGCTGTCCATGCGAGCGGGGGCGCCGCCGCGAATGCGGGAGATGCTTGGTTTTCGACAGGCGCAACGGCGGCCACGGAAGCTAGGGGTGAGTCGATGCCCTCGGTCAAGGTTCAGGGACCCTACGCGGGCAATCTAGCGTATTCAAGGCTCTCTGCTAAACCATGCCAGATGACCGCCGTCCGCAACGACTGGACAAGAGAAGAGGCCCGGGCGCTTCACGATCTGCCCCTGACCGATTTGCTGTTTCGCGCCCAGGGGATTCATCGCGTGACGCAGCCACATGACTCGGTTCAGCTCTGCTCGCTCCTGTCGATCAAGACCGGAGCGTGCCAAGAAGACTGCTCGTATTGCCCGCAAAGCTCGAAGTACGACACGGGCGTCGAGGCCGAGCGGTTGATGGACGTCAGCGACGTCCTGCGCAAGGCGCGCGAGGCCAAAGACGCTGGCGCCAGCCGTTTTTGCATGGGCGCGGCATGGCGGAGCCCGAAGAAAGGGAGTCGGCAGTTTCAGCAGGTCCTGGAGATGGTTCGCGGGGTTCGTGAGCTCGGAATGGAAGCCTGCGTCACCTTGGGGATGCTCGACGACGAACAAACCCAGGAGCTCAAGGACGCCGGCCTCACCGCCTACAATCACAACCTCGACACCTCCGAGGAGTACTACGGCGAAATCATCACGACCCGCACCTACAAAGACCGCCTCGACACCATCGCGCGCGTCGCCGCGGCTGGGATTTCCGTCTGTGCTGGGGGTATCATCGGCATGGGCGAGAGCATCGACGATCGCATCGGCATGCTGGTGACGCTCGCCAACCTCTCCCCGCAGCCCGAAAGCGTGCCGGTGAATGCTCTGGTGGCCGTGCCCGGCACGCCGTTGAGCCATCGGAAGCCCGTCGACCCACTCGAGCTCGTTCGGATCTGCGCCACGGCGCGCATCATGGTTCCCGGCGCCCGCGTCCGGCTTTCCGCAGGTCGCGCCTCGCTCAGCCGAGAGGCGCAGCTCCTCTGCTTCGTGGCGGGCGCAAACAGTGTTTTTTTCGGCGATAAGCTCTTGACGACCGGCAACCCAGACCACGACGCTGACCTCGACCTCTTGCGCGATGCCGGCCTCTCCCCGCTAGAGCCGGCCTCCGACCTTGCGGAGTAGGGCATTGCCTCGAAATCATTGATGTTTCAGGGCTAGTGACTATTGAATTTGATTTGCAACTTCCAGCAGGTATAAAGAAGGGATGCTGGTGTGCCACTGTCACGCAGTCAACGACCGGATGATTCGCCAGTGCGTCAGTGATGGTGCACGGAGTGAGCACGAAGTCCGCAAGGCCTGCGGCGCGGGCAGCGGTTGCGGCGGTTGCCGGCCGGTGATCGACCGCTTGATCGAGCTTCACCACCGCACGCGGAGTGGAATCGACTCGAGCGGCGCGCGGGGCTAGCGGCGCCGCTGATAACGCCTTTCAAGTTCAGACTCTCTGCATTGCCACGGGCGATCCTGGTCTTTATGCTCGCGTGAAGGAAGTTCAATGAAGGGCAACAAAGAAGTCATCGAGGTGCTCAACGAGGTCCTCACCTCCGAGCTGACCGCCATCAATCAGTACTTCATTCACTCGAAGATGTGCGAGGACTGGGGTCTCCAAAAGCTCGCCCAGAAGAAGAAGGAGGAGTCGATCGACGAGATGAAGCACGCCGACATCGTGATCGCGCGCATCCTGTTCCTCGACGGTGTCCCCAACATGCAGCGCTACTTCCCAGTCAAGGTTGGCGAAGACGCGATCGAGCAGCACCGCCTCGACCTCCAAGTCGAATACGATGCCGTCGAGCGCCTGAACGCTGGCATCGCCGTTTGTCGCGAGAAGGGTGACAACGGGACCCGTGAGCTCCTTGAAATGATCCTCCAGCAAGAGGAAGAGGGCATCGACTGGCTGGAAGCGCAGCTCAACCTCGTCGAGATGATCGGAAAAGAGCGCTATTTGGCCGAGCAGATGGACGCCGGGGCCTAGCCCCAGCTCACCTGGCTGCTAAAAGCCCAACGATGAACCCGCATCCGCTCGCTGGTCAGCCAGCGCCGTCCGATGTTCTCGTCGACGTCGAGAAGCTCATTGCCGCCTATTACGACGCTAAGCCTGATCCTGATGATCCAGGCCAGCTCGTCAGCTTCGGCACCTCCGGGCACCGAGGGTCGTCGTTCCGCCTGAGCTTCAACGAGGATCATATCCTCGCCACGACGCAGGCGATCTGTGACTACCGATCGGCTGAGGGGATCGACGGGCCGCTCTACATCGGCGCCGATACGCACGCGCTCTCCGCGCCGGCCACCAAAACCGCACTCCAGGTCTTGGCGGCGAATGGAGTCGAGACCTGTACGGCACCGGAGGGGCACTTCACGCCAACCCCCGCTATCTCGTTTGCCATTCTCGAGCATAACCGAAACAGCTCGCGCGACGGCGACGGCATCGTCGTGACACCATCGCACAATCCGCCGGAAGACGGTGGCTTCAAGTACAACCCACCGAACGGTGGCCCTGCGGATACCGAAGTGACCTCGTGGATTGAACGCCGAGCGAATCGGCTCCTGGCTGCCGGCCTGAAGGATGTGCGCCGAGTGTCATACCAGGCCGCGCTTCAAGCCGAGACGACGCATCTTCACGATTTCATCACACCCTATGTCGAAGCCCTCGACACAGTCATCGACATGCGGGCGATCTCGAGCGCAGGCCTTCGGATCGGCGTCGACCCCATGGGTGGCGCCGGCATCGCGTTTTGGCCTCGCATCGCCGAGCACTACGACCTGCGGCTCGACATCGTCAACGACGTCATCGACCCCACCTTTTCGTTCATGAGACTCGATCGTGACGGGAAAATCCGTATGGATTGCTCCTCGCCCTACGCGATGGCCGGCCTGGTCAATCTTCGAAATCAGTATGACATCGCCTTTGGGAACGACACGGACTTCGATCGCCACGGCATCGTCACGGGCAGCTGGGGGCTCCTCAATCCGAATCACTACCTCAGCGTGGCGATTAGCTATCTCTTCACCGAGCGCGACTGGGACGCGCGCGCGGCGATTGGCAAGACCCTCGTGAGCAGCGCCATGATCGACCGCGTGGCCAAGGACCTGCGCCGCCGGCTGGCCGAGGTACCCGTCGGCTTCAAGTGGTTCGTTCAAGGCTTGCTCGACGGCTCGTACGGCTTCGGCGGAGAAGAAAGCGCAGGCGCCTCGTTTCTACGCAAAGACGGGAGCGTTTGGACCACCGACAAGGACGGCATTCTCCTGAACCTCCTCGCCGCGGAGATTACCGCCACGACCGGCCAAGACCCCGGCGAGTGTTACCAGAGCCTCACGAGGCAGTTCGGCGCGCCCGTGTATGAGCGCATTGATGCACCGGCGACCTCCGAGCAGAAGGCCGCCCTCAAAGCGATGAGCGAGTCAGATCTCGACGCAGAGGTGCTCGCTGGCGAGCCGATTGTGCAGGTGCTGACCAGGGCGCCGGAAAACGACGCCCCTATTGGCGGGCTGAAGGTCACTACCGAGAACGGCTGGTTTGCTGCCCGGCCGTCGGGCACCGAGGACGTCTACAAGATCTATGCGGAGAGCTTCGTCGGCCGAGAGCACCTTTCGGCGATTCAAAAGGAAGCCCAGGAGCTCATCGGTCGCGTATTCGAAAAGAACGCCAAGTGATTGCGCTGGTAACCGGTGGTGGCGGCCGTCTAGGCAACGTTCTGGTTCGGCGACTTCTCGAGCTCGGCCAGAAGGTGCGGGTTCTGGAGCCGGGGAGCTTGCCCGAGTCGCTGCATGGCCTCGACATCGACTTCGTCTCGGGCTCGGTCCTCGATGCAGCGGATGTGGCCAAGGCCGTCGATGGAGTGGACGTCGTCTATCACCTCGCTGCGAAGATTGACCTCAGCCCCAGGAAAGACCCAATGATGTACAGTATCAACGTCGACGGGACCCGAAATGTCGTCGATGCCTGTCTTTCGCGGAAGCTCAGGTTGGTACACACGAGCTCGCATCACGCGGTCGTGCGGGAGCCGCTCGACCAGCCGCTGACCGAAGAGAAGCCCCTGGCTCTCGACGAGAAGTGCGAATACCACCGCTCCAAGGCCATCGGCGAAACGATCGTGCTCGACGCTTGTGATCGGGGCCTCGACGCCGTCATCGTCAACCCTGGTTCGATGATTGGGCCGTACGACTACGGGCCATCCATGATTGGAGCTGCACTCATCGACATGTACTTCGGTCGTGTACCCGTCTTGCTCGAGCTCTTGAGCGACTATGTCGACGTCCGCGATGTCGCCGAGGGCATGATCGCGGCATCCGAAAAAGGAAGGCGTGGCGAGCGCTACTTTCTGACCGGCGATGTCATCCCCATCATGCAGATGGTGTCTCTTTACGGGGAGCTCACCGGCGCCAAGGTCCCGACGCGCGCGCTGCCCTTGTGGGTAGGTTGGCTCCTTCTGCCGTTTGCTCTCCTTGGTAGTGCGGTGAGCAAGAGAGACCCCTTCATCACGGCCGACATGCTACGGGCCAGCGTCTCCAACGAAGTGGTATCGCACGCCAAGGCACAGCGTGAGCTGGGCTATTCGGTTCGTTCGCTGCGCGAGTCGCTCGGGGATGCCGTCGCCTGGTATCGGGAGCGTGGCTGGCTAGACGCCTGACCTTGGATTTCGCGGTTGACCTGCCGCGCGTGCTACACATAGAGCAGCCATGAGCGGAAGAGAACCCAAGCGCCACCAGGATCTCGAGGACGTGATCGACCTGATTGCCTCATCCTACGACGGCGACGAAGAGATCAATAACCTCGATAGTGCCGCTCTTCCGAATAAGCGTGCGGTCATCATGGCCTTCGATCACATCACCCCCGTGCTCTACATGGGTTTCTACACCACGCGCGCCCTGAACCGAACCAATCTTCGTTACGCGATCAGTGAGCACCTGTATCCAGCCCAAGACATCCTGGTCGAGCAGATCGATCGTGCGATTCGCTACCAAGAGCGCATGGGTCAGGTCTCCGAGAAGAAGGCCGAGGGCTGGAGCGAAGACGTCGTCTTGCGCCTCTTCCAAAAGATTCCCGAGCTACGGCGTATTCTGAACACCGACGTCCTTGCGGCGTACGACGGCGATCCAGCTGCCTCCAGCATCGAAGAAGTGATCTTCAGCTACCCAAGCGTCCAGGCCATCACCGCGTATCGCGTCGCACATGAGCTGTGCATGTCCAACGTTCCCATGATCCCTCGAATCATCACCGAGCATGCACACAGCAAATCTGGAATCGACATCAACCCCTGCGCGCAGATCGGTGAAAGCTTTTTCATCGACCACGGCACTGGGGTAGTCATCGGCGCGACCGCGGTCATCGGCCGCAACGTGAAGCTCTACCAGGGCGTGACCCTGGGCGCGCTCAGCGTCTCTTGGGATGAGGCACGCGGATGCCATGCGACGAAGCGGCACCCAACGATCGAGGACGACGTGACGATCTACGCTGGCGCATCCATCCACGGCGGCGACACCGTCATCGGCAAGGGTTCTGTCATCGGGGGCAACGTTTGGCTGACTCAGTCGGTGCCACCCGGCTCCAAGATCTTCGGACGCGCGAAGTAAGACTAGTAGCGATCAGCTGGCGGCGGCGAGCTTCTCTCTAACCTTGTCATAGACTGCTCTTAGGTTCGTCAGCTCGCTGAGCTCGTCTTCCTCGATGGTGATCTCGTAATCTTTCTCGACATCTGCGACGATTTCAATCGCCATCATGCTGTCGATTCCCAAGTCCGCGAAGGGCGTATCCTCGGGGATCTCCTCGACTTCCGTCACCTCTGTGATGATCTGCCTCAGCGCTTCTATCAGCTTGTCCGACATGCCGCCCGTTTATGCGTGCGTTCACGGACAGCGTCAAGGTCGTGAAAACTGGCCGATTGGCCTGTTTCGAATGTGGTATACACCGGAAATTACGGTACCTTAGGGGCCGCAGGTCAAATGAGCTGGATTTCCGAAAAAGCGCACAGCGAGTTGGCGCGCGTGCGCGACGCGCAAGCCAAGAAGATCTATCCATATTTCCGCCCGTTCGAGTCGGGCGGGCTGCACACCACGATCGACGGGAAGCCGATCGTCAACTTCAGCTCCAACGACTACCTCGGCCTAACCAACCATCCGAAGGTCAAAGAGGCTGCCAAGGCCGTGATCGATCAGTTCGCCTGCGGGCTCAGCTCATCACGTGTGCAGGCTACCACGACGCTGCACGTCGAGCTCGAGGAGCGCCTGGCCGCCTGGTTCGGCTTCGAGAAGTCGCTGATCTTCACGACCGGCTATCAAGCGATGGTCGGCACGATCATGTCGCTCTCCGACAAGGACACCACAGTCGTTCTGGATAACCTGAGCCACGCCTGCATCCTCGATGGCACATTCATGGCGGCCGGGACACCTCTGCGCGCGCCCGAGGTTCGATTCTTCAATCACAACAGCGCCAAGGCTCTCGATCGCGTTCTGCGAAAACGAGACCGCAAAAACGCGCTGGTCTTAATCGAAGGTATCTACTCGCTCGATGGCGATGAGGCCAAGATTCAGGAGTTCATCGAAGTCTGCGCTCAGCATGAGAATGTCGCGATCGTTTGTGATGACGCGCATGGCACCGGCACGCTCGGCAGGAGTGGCCGCGGCATCATCGAAAAGTACGGGCTCGAAGGACAAATCCCCGTGGTCATCAGTACTTTCTCGAAGACCTTTGGCGGCATTGGCGGGATTCTGCTCGGTGAGGCCGACGTTGTCGATTTCGTCAAGCACACCGCGCGCTCGTTTCTATTCAGCGCTTCGCTTCCCGTTCCGATCGTTGCTGCCGCCAGCGCGATCCTCGACATGCTCGAGACCGACGGAGAGGCCTTGGTCCAGGAGCTTCACGAGAAAGCCGACTACATGCGCAAGGGCCTGACCGAGATCGGCTTTGACCTCGGCGAGAGCAACAGCCACATCATGCCCATCATGATCCGTGATGAAACCAGGGCGATGTTCACACACGTGGCTTTGCTGGAGAACGGCGTGCTGATGGTTCCGATCATGTATCCCGCGGTGAAGGAAGGCGAAGAGCGCCTCCGCTTGAACGTGACCCGCGGTCACAGTTACGAGGACATGGACATGGCGCTCGACCTGCTACGCACGTTCTCCGATTCGTTCTCGCTGGTTAGAGAGCCGGCCAAGTCCGCGGCCACGTGAAGTCGATTGAAGAACCGGGGCGCGGAAGAAGCGCTCCATGGGGCTCCGTCGAAAGGCTCGGCTCAGGCGCTCGGTGGGGGCGACGGGGTAGGAAGCGCGGGTTCGCGATTCCGGAGCTTGCTTTCTGACGGCGTCGCCCTGAAGTCTTGTTCACCGAAGTCCGCTGAAACGAAACGGGCCCCGAACTTTCGCTCGGAGCCCGCTATCTGTCTTGCCGTAAGAGGCTAGTCCTTCTCTGCCTTATTGACGATGTGGAACTCGACGCGGCGGTTCATCGCCTGCTCTTCCTTCGTCTCTGCGTTCGGCACCAGCGGCTTCTTCGGTCCGAAGCCCTGTGCGACCAGTCGCGACCTGCTGACGTGACCTCTACCGACGAGGTAGCGAACCACCGTGTCGGCGCGCTTCTTCGACAGGATCATATTGTACTTGAGGCTGCCCGTCCTGTCCGTATGACCCTCCACGCGGATCTTCTTGATCTCTGGGTGGGCGATCAGGACCGCGGCGACGTTGTCGAGCAGCGCCCAAGAACGCTTCTGGAGCTTGGCGCTACCCGTCTTGAAGTAGACCTTCTCGAGAATCTCGAGTTGGCCCGCCCCGATGACGACGAGCTGCTTTGCCTGGCAGCCTTGGTTCTCCGGAGTACCGGGGTCGTCTGGGCAGTTGTCGATGCGATCGGGGACGCCGTCGCCATCGCGATCCGGGTCGGGACAGCCGTTGTTCTCCGGTGCGCCGGCCTCGTTCGGACACTGGTCGTCGGCATCGAGAATGCCGTCGCCATCATTGTCCGGATCGGGACAGCCGTCTTGGTCCTCGAAGCCGTCGATGTCTTCGGCTTGGCCCGGACATTTGTCGTCGAGGTCGGAAACGCCATCTCCGTCGTTGTCCAGGTCCGGGCAACCGTCGTCGTCTTGGAAGCCGTCCTCATCCTCTGCCTCGTTCGGGCACTGATCGAGCTCGTCCGGGATTCCGTCTCCGTCGGCGTCCGGCGCCTTCTCCTCGGCTGGCATCGTGTAGCCAAGCATGGCAAAGACGCGCCAATCTGGCGCCCCGTAGCCGGCCGTGACCCCCGCGCTGCCGCCCACGCCGAGCGTGAACCCAAAGTCCGGGAGCCATTTGAAGCCACCGAGGACCTCTACTGGTGTCTCGTTCTTCGACCACATCTTCACGGTGGGATTCGCGGCGGTTCGTCCGAAGGCTTCAGCCGAGATCATGAAATGGTCGTCCCCCAGCATGAGCAAGACACCGCCTCCATAGGTGAACTCGTTTCCGACGAATAGTGCAGGACCCCCACGCTCAGGCCCGATCTTGTAGCCTGCCTGGATCGGGATTCGAACGTAGTCGCCCGCGTTGAAGTTGAGAAGGAGCTCGAACCAGCCCCCCAGGTAGGGCTTCTGGTCGGCTTGTCCCGCGAAGGACTGATCACTGCTGGCCAACGAAGCGGTGTTGATCGTGAGCGTAGCTTGGGCGCCGATCTGGAAGACATCGTCTCGGGTGCCCAAGAAGTTGAATCGCCCACCGAAGTAGAGGTCGCCCAGGTTTGATTTCTTGAAGGCGCCGCTGTTGGTCGGATCCTTGATCATGAAGTGGTAGGGCATGTCCGCGAAGATCACGATGTGATCCGCGAGGCCCAGGCTCAGCATCAGGTGACCAGTCAACTGTTGGTGCACGATTTCCGTACCATTGACTCTGAGCGGATCGTCGG
Organism: uncultured delta proteobacterium; assembly: GCA_963699755.1. Lineage (GTDB taxonomy): Bacteria > Myxococcota_A > Polyangia > Polyangiales > Houyiibacteriaceae > SG8-38. Next base: position 523,443 of record CAVOVB010000002.1, on the reverse strand, counting down.
AGTAGTCGAGCCAGACCTGGAAGCCGAAGCGCGCATGGCCTTGGCCGTCGGGCGTGCTGGACGCAAAGCCGTCCGTCGCGAGCTCCGCCGGTCGGAACTGATTGAGGTCGATCTGCTGCGGCAGCTGCGCCGCTGCGTTTGACGAAATCACCATCGCCAAAGCCGCCAACATTCCAACCCAACCCCGGTTCAGCCTCCTTGGGCGATTCGTCTCCATAGAGCTCTCCTCCCGTTCCCCTTGTGCAGGACAGCAAAGTGCCTGCGAGCGGCCCCTTTTGTAACATCTTTTCGACCTGCAAAGGAAAAAGGAGTCCGTCGAGTGCCGAGTTTCAGCGGCCACTGAGCGTCGGGGCGTCGTTTTTCATCTCTACTTCTTCGGGAAGTAGAGGCTCACGGTCTCTGCGATGCAGGCAGGTCGGTCTTCGTCCTCGATTTCGACGGTCACGCGAACCACTGAAAGGATGCCACCTTTCGACTCTTCGACGGAGAGGACCTCTGCGCCTCCGCGAATTCGTTGACCGACCTTCACCGGGGCCGGGAAGCGCACCTTGTTGGTGCCGTAGTTCACTGCGAACTCGAAGCCGCGCACCTCGAAGATCTCAGGCATGAAGGAGCTCACGAGAGAAAGGGTCAGATAACCGTGCGCGATCGTCGCACCGAACGGCCCCGTCTTGGCCCGCTCCACGTCGACGTGAATCCACTGGTGGTCGTTGGTCGCGTCCGCGAACTTGTCAACGCGGTCCTGCTCCATCGTCATCCAGGCGCTGTAGCCGAGGTGCCTGCCGATAGCGCCTTTGAGGTCGTGGGGCGATTCGAAAATGGTTTCTGGCATGGGGTTGGAGGATATCCTCAATCAGCGCGAGCGCCAGCGAAGCCCCGTGGACGGTGCGAGGCGGCGTCTCTGCGCGGTGCAAGCGCCATCGTCACACCGTCTGGCCGTCGACCACCGTCTTCGCGGCATTCATCTCGGTCACGCCACCCGACACGATGAACGCCATGAACTCCGCGCCGTCGGCGTCGAGCAGGTGCACGCGTTCTCGCGGGACGACGATCAAGTTACCTGCGAAGTTATAGGACTCCGGCAGGTACACCGAGACGTGTCCTGCTAGATGCGGGTCGTCGAAGCGCTCGTTGGTGAGAAAGCCGAGCACCTTGAGTCCGTGTCGGTTGACCTCGACCGCGACCGGCTTATCGAACTTGCGCTTGCTTCCGACGAACGCGCCGAACAGATCTCTGAGCGAGTTGTAGAGAATCCGAACGAGCGGCACACGTCGCATGCCCGCCTCCAAGCGCGAGATCAGCCTGTCTCCAACCACATTCCCGGCCAGATAGCCGATCAGCGTGATCCCAGCGGCGGCGATCATGATCCCGAGCCCCGGAATCCGAGTGTTGAGCCAGCTGTCGAGCGTCGTCACGACGAACACGACGACCCAGATGGTGATGGCGACCGGTGCAAGGACCAGGAGCCCCTGCGCGAAGCTTCTCGTAAGCGTTCTCATGCGGCTCTCCTATCACCCGCTTGCGCCCTGCGCATTACCAGGCAGAACGCGCGGGGTGCCGGCCGTCTTCCCACTATGGCATCGCATCACGCCCGGGATTCGCCACATGTTGCTGGGCACGCTGTTTTTCAGCGCGATGACCGTGTTTGCAAAGTTCGCGGGCGAGCGCCTGCCGACGATGGAGCTCGTTCTCGCCCGGGTGCTCGTGACTCTCGTCATGAGCTGGTGGGCGATTCGCGGCCTCGGGATCTACCCCTGGGGCAACAACAAGAGGCTTCTCCTAATCCGCGGCTTCGCAGGTTTCATGGGCCTGAGCTGCTACTTCTACGCGATCAACCATCTGCCGCTCGCCGACGCCACGGTGATTCAGTTCTGCAATCCGATGCTGGCGGCGCTCATTGCGGCCGTCGCGCTCAAGGAGCCTCTCCGTGGCCTCGACATCTTCGCGACGCTGTTCAGCATGGTGGGCGTCGTGCTCGTCGCGCAGCCGACGTTTCTGTTTTCCGGCGGCGCGGCGTTGGATCCAGTCGCCGTCATGATCGGTATCGTCGGCGCGATCTTTTCGGCGGTCGCATACGTCGTGATCCGTCGTCTAGGCTCGACTGAACACCACATGGTCGTCGTTCTCTACTTCCCGCTCGTCACCGGCCCTGCGTCCTTGCCGCTCTTGGCCCTCGAGGGCTTGGTGCTTCCCGAAGGCGTCGAGTGGCTTCTCCTCTTAGGTATTGGCGTCGCAGCGCAGCTCGGCCAAATCGAAATCACCAAAGGCTTCAAGCTCGAAACCGCCGGAAGGGCGTCCGCGGTTACCTACCTGCAGATCGTTCTCGCCTACAGCTGGGGGGTCTTGTTCTTCGGGGAGTACCCGAACGCGATCAGCATCCTCGGCGCGCTCCTCGTCATTCTCGGCGTTTTCAGCCTGACTCGCCGTCTTCAGTCCTGAAACAAGGGATCGAACAAGCCAGGCCCTACCCCGAGCGCGTCCAGATTCTCCGCGCCTTCGACGTTGCTGATGAAGGTCATCATACGACCCCAGCCTTCGTGTTGCGTGGAGACCTTCGCGCCGGTGCTGAGCTCGATCCAGCCCTCCCAGCTGGTTTCGATCCCGCCGATGGGGATGATCTGGACCCACATGCGCCAGGCTTCGGGTAGACCCTCGTCGTCAGCGGTCCATAAATACGCATCCCCGGGCGTCACGCCGCCTGAGCTGTAGCTCACGAGAAGGGCATTGCGGCCGTCGTCGAGCTTTACGAGCGAGCGCTCGACCCCGGGGTCGAAGAACTTGACCACCGGGTTGAGCCAAAACGCGTCGTTGATCCAATACGCATAGGCAGCGCGCAGTGCCTTCGTCGCGTCTTCACCCGTTTGCTCCACGCCGGCTCGCCAGGCGCGACCAGTCTGATCCGCGGTACGGAAAAGGGCACGGGAATCGCCCCAGCGGAGCTCGACCAGACCGCGCTCGCGATCCCAGACATAGTGATGCCGCTCGAAAAACGACCAGCGGACGGCCCCGGTTCGATCCCAGTCCTCTTTGTGGACCGCGGCCTCCATCGATCGGGCGAGCGCATCCGCTTCCGACCCAGGCTGGCCCTGAGGTCTGGGTTCGTTGAGCGAATAGCCCAGCACGACGAGGCCTAGGAGCGCTAAGATGAGTACGGCCGCTAGGATCTTGAAGGCGCGCATCATGACAACCGCGCAAGCCTACACTGTGCAGAGGGGCGGCAAAAGCGCTATGAGTCCCCCATGGCCAATTCGCACGGACAACACGGCGGCGCGCCCGCCGGTTTGCCAACGATCGACACGCGTGAGCGGGGCGCTCCAAAAGACGGCGAGCCCCAGCTCATGGATCGGCGGCTCTTCATGCAGTTGCTGGTTTTTCAGGTGCCCGCCGGCACTTCGGTGGCCGCCAACCAAGAGGCATTGCTCGCCGCCTTGAAAGAAGCCGACATCTCCGCGGTCGTGTACGCGGACGCCAACGACCCGCGCGGGGTCGCCCTGCTGACCTTCAGCGAGAACCCGGCGCTCTTCGTAGATTCGGTTCGACCCCTGTTCGAGGCGGCCCCTCTGCGCGATTGGACGCTTCGCCCCGAGCTCACGATGATCGGCCGGACCTACAGCAGCGGCTACGAGCAGGACCTCGAATTCTGGCTCCTCGATCGCCCGAGGCAGACGGTTCTCAATCCGCAATGGAACTGGGCGGTCTGGTATCCGCTCCGCCGTACTGGCGCCTTCGAACAGCTCGAAGGAAGAGAGAAGGGCGGTATCCTTCGCGAGCACGCGACGATCGGCCGCGCGTACGGTGAACAAGATCTCGCGCACGACGTGCGCCTTGCATGCCACGGTCTCGACACCAACGACAACGAGTTCCTGATCGGATTGATCGGCGCGGAGCTCCATCCGCTTTCGCACGTGGTGCAGTCGATGCGAGGCACGGTGCAGACGTCGCAATACATTCAACAGATGGGTCCGTTTTTCGTCGGGCGTGCCATCGGCCGTCACGCGGGCTCCCACAAGTGAGCTCTCATGGCTGGTAGTACGTTCGGGCGAGCCTTCCGCGTGACCACCGCGGGCGAGAGCCACGGCCCCGCGAACGTGGTGATCATCGACGGATGTCCTCCGGGGCTTCCGCTCACCGAAGAAGACATCGTTCCCGACCTGAAGCGGCGCCGACCCGGCCAGAGCAAGATCGTCACGCAGCGAAAGGAGCCCGACGCGCCAGAGATCCTCTCCGGGGTATTCGAGGGCGTGACGACCGGCACGCCCATCGCGATCATCGTCCGGAACGAGGACCAGCGCGCGCGGGACTACAGCAACCTCAAGGACGTGTACCGACCAGGGCATGCCGACTACACCTTTGATGCGAAGTTCGGTCGCCGAGATTATCGCGGAGGCGGTCGCAGCAGCGCGCGGGAGACCGTCGCAAGAGTGGCGGCGGGCGCCGTCGCGAAGAAGCTCATCGCCCATGCTTTCGGCGGTGAGGTGCTCGGCTATGTGACGCAAGTTGGGGACATCAAAGCCGCGATTCCTCCGGCGGTTGCACTCGATCAGGTCGAAAAGCTCCCCGACGGGGAGCCGAACATCGTTCGCTGTCCCGATCCTGCGGCGGCGGAGCGGATGGTCAAGCTCATCGAGAAGATGCGAAAAGACCAAGACTCGATCGGAGGGGTCGCTGAAATCGTCGCGCGGAACGTACCTGCGGGATTGGGTGAGCCGGTTTTCGACAAGCTCAAGGCCGACCTCGGCAAGGCCCTGTTCAGTTTGCCCGCGGTGTTGGGTGTCGAGTACGGCGCAGGCTTTGCGGTTGCCACCGCGCGCGGCAGCGAGAACAACGACGCATTCGAAACCGACGCACAAGGCGTCATCCGCACACGCAGCAATCGTCATGGCGGCATGCTTGGTGGGATTTCCAGTGGAATGCCGATCGTCCTCCGCGCGGCCGTGAAACCAACCAGCAGTCTTCCACGAAGCCAGGACACGGTGACGTCAGCTGGCGACGGGACGACGATTCGCACGACCGGCCGTCACGACCCCTGCCTGCTGCCCCGCTTCGTTCCAATGGCTGAGGCGATGGTCGCCCTCGTGCTGGCCGACCACTGGTTGCGCTGGCGTGCGATCCGAGACTAGCGTGCGAAGTTCCAAGCAATGATCGCGATGGCGGCCGTCACGAGGACTGCCGTCCAGAGCAGACTTCCACTCTTGCCGTCTTTCGAGGTCTCCGAGCCCACAGCCCGACGAAAGCCGCCGATCATGTTGCCCATGACGCCCGTGGTTTGTCCCCCAACCGTGTTGCGGGACGGGCCATGACCCTTCTTCTCGCGCTTCTTGCCGGCGGAGCTCTTCTTCTGATAGCGCTTCGACATCGCTCTATCCTATCCGGGATCGACGCGCGCGTGAATCGCTTTTCGAGGGGGTGAGAGCCTGTAGTGCGGTATCGGTTGCCGGTCCCGACGGCACCTCTGGTGTTCTTCCTCACAGGCGGCGAGAAGCTTCGGCTGCGCGTCTGGGGACCGATGCGCGAGCCATCGCTGTTTCGCAGACGCCGCGTCCGGACGGCCAAGGCCTTCGAGGGCAAGGGCTCGACTCCGCAAGAGGCTTTCGTCGCGTGGCGCTAAGCGGAGGCCGGTCTCCGCAGCGGATAGGGCATTTAGCTCATCGGAGAGGCTTCCATAGGCCCGAGCGAGGTCTCGCCAGATGCGCCAGTCGAGGGGTGCGACCTGGGCGACGCGCTGATAGGCGTCTGCTGCTGCTCGCCAGCGCCACACCCGGGCGTAGGCGTCTCCCCGCACGCGATCGAGCACGGGGTTCGGTCCGACGAGCGCTTCGGCACGCCGGGCAAACGCAGCGGCCTCGTCCGCTCTCCCCTGCATCGAGGAGAGACGCGCCCGCAACACGAGGGCCTGAGCTTGCAGGATCGGGGATTGCGATTCGGACGCCAAGCGGAGCGCGCGCTCGATGCTCGGCTTCGCGACGTGCACGTGCTCTTGTTTGGAGTGCAGGAGCGCGAGGGATTGTGTGAGCAAACGTTCGACGAAGGGCCGCCCCGCGCCTCCGCTTGCTTCGTGCTCACCCGCCCCATGCCCCATCCAGACCGTTGCAGCGCCGACCTCGGTGATTGGCTGCTCGAGGCAAGGATCGAGGGCGACCTTGCCGTGCTTCTCGGCACTCTTGGCGAAGTCGACGCCCCGCTCCGTGCGACTGGCTTCACAGGCCAATGCTTGGAACTCCAGGCTGTGCTTGCGGTGCAGCAACCGCGCATCGACCCGCAGCGGGAGCTCGAGCCGTTGCGGAAGAGTCATCGAGTAGCGAACGGCCTGTGCCTCCTGGGCGGGTAGCGTCCGGTCGAAAGCCGGCGCCGAGAAACGGTGCACCTGATGCAAAATCTCGGGTCTAGCTTCGGCATCGAGAATCGTGGCGCGCAGCACGAACAGGTCGTCGTTCCCGTCCTCGCTCGGACGCGACACTGCGAGCAACTCGCCGGATGCGTCGCGAACCTCGACTTCGACCCAAACGTCGTGCATGTCGCGCACGCCGCCGGGAAAGCGATGGCCAGCCCGTTGGTTCTCGAGCAAAACGTCGAAGACCAGGCGCTCTGTGCCCCGGAGCCTCGATTCTCTTGGAAACAGGTAGCGACGCTGGCCGGCGCGCACCGCGCCGATGTCGACCAGTACTGCTCCTTCAAGCTCGGTGCTGGCCTGCTCGGCCTGCCTGGGGTCTGGCATCTGGGCTGCCATCGCCGTATGGGATGCGGCCCAGCGGTGACTGCTCACCATTCCGTCGATCGTTCCGGCCATCTCGGCGTCGGATGCAGCCTCAGTGGGCATGTGGCAGCCCTGACAGTTGTCCTGCTCGACCGACGTGAGCCGATCTTGCACCGCGCCAGCGAATGCAGACGATGCCCAGTCGCCGAGGTCATCGATTCCGGGAAGGTGATTTTCATTGCCGATCGACGGGCCCGAAAAAGAACGGTGGCAAGAGCCGCAGAGCGCCGCGCTGCGGAGTGGCTCGAGCGTGAGCCGCGCACGGTGGGCTTCGATCTCTTCGGGGTTCGCTGGATCTGGCAGGAGGACGGCCGTGTCGGTGAGAGTGAAGCTCGCGTTGCCATCGGGTCGCGTGGACTCGACGCTGTGGCAGATGAGGCAGGTGATGCCAGCGGACGCGAGCTCGTTGTCCGGCACGACGTCCTGGTCGATGTCTCCGGACATCAGGAGAAGTGGGTCGTGGCAGCCTGCACAGAAACGACTTGCCTCCTCACCTCGCTGCTCGCGAAATTGATCTATGCTCGCGCGGTACCAGGGATTGTCGAACGAGGCGTATGCATGCGCACTGTTCATCCAGTGCGACGCGACGTCAGAGTGACAGTTGGCGCAATCGTCGGTCTTGGCCAGCCTCCTGAGATCGAGCGCCGGAGCCCTCATCAAGGAGGGACTCAAGTCCTGTGGAGTGGAGCGAAGCGGTTCAGGCGCATACGAACAGCCCGCGATCCAGAGGAAGAGCCCCAAACAAAGCCAGCGAGTCATGTCGGATTGGACGTTCGGCGCCCCCTTTTGGATCTGATTCTTCTCAGAGCGTCCCCAGGCTCACGAAAATCTGGGTGAGCAGTGCGTCGGCCATCAAGATGCTGATCGAGACAACGACCACCGCCCTGGTGGTAGAACGGCCGACGCCTTCGGTTCCGCCGCGTGTCTGCAAGCCGAAGTAGCAACCAAGAATCGCAATCAAGAAGCCAAAGAAGGGCGTCTTCGAGACACCACTGATGAAGTCGTTGATCCTGAGCGAGTCGAGCGCCGTAGAGAAGAAGAACTCCATCGGAATCCCATAGGAGAGCGCCGCGACGAGCATCGAGCTGATCATGCCGAGGATGAATGCGATGAAAGTGATCAAAGGCATGATCACGATGCAGGCAGCCAGACGAGGTATGACGAGCTTGCGAATCGGATCGGCGCCCAATGCTCGGATCGCGTCGACCTGTTCGGTTACCGTCATGGAACCGAGCTCCGCTGCGATTCCCGCAGCAATCCGGCTGCCTACGACGAGGGCGGTCAGCGAAGGTGCTAGCTCGCGGGCCTCGGAAACCCCGATGACGCGGCCGAGCGTGTCTTTGGCGCCGAAAGCTTCCATGGACACCGCAAACTGAATGGTCATCACGATTCCGACGAAGATCGCCGTTGCCGCGGCGATCGCAAGGCTTCGGACGCCGAGCTGCTCAAGCTGATAGATGAACTCGCTGGTATCGAACCGCGTCGTGAACATCGTGCGAAACGTTCGCCCGGCGAGCAGCGTCGCGGCGCCCACTTCTTCGGCGAACGTCCGAAGGCGCCGGATCTGGAAGTCGGCCCAGGCCGCGAAGTTGCGGGGGCGCGTCGATGGCGCGGCGGAGCTCATGGCTGACCCGGTGTCGTAGAGAACCCGGCGAGCATTCGGTCGAAATCCGGCAGGGCCTCTTCGAAGCTCGGACCGGGCGGCGTAATCAAGCCGAAGTCGTAGACGCAGCCGTCCTTTTTGAGGATCTGCAGAAGGAAGTCGCGCGGCACGCCGTCGAGCTTGGCCCGGAATCGCGTGCGTAGAGCTTCGCGACCATCCATCGGGACGAGCTCCTCGAGGGCCACTTCGCGCTCGGTGAAGCCGATCATCAGGTGGTTGCGAAGCGCTTTGAGAGGAATGTCGTCGGCCGGGTCGCACTCCGAGTCGACGTGGATGATCGCCTCCTTGGCTTCGTTGTGCCAGGCCAGGTCGTTTTGCTTGTTGACCGTGACGGCCGTCCAGCCCTCGCCGACGGGGCCGATTCGATAGGACGTTTCGTCACCCCGGTAGACTCCGTTTCGGAGCGTGCCGGTGGTGGCACAAGCTATCGTTGTCAGGCTCAACACGAGCCAGATTGCCAGCCGCCGCCTCACTGGGGCCGACTCTAGCAGGCCGGGCTTCCATGTCTATTTGCGCTGTTTCGGCCCCGCCCGCAGAGCAGAGACCGTCCTTCGCTAGACTGGGGGGACTGTGAGCGGGGGGCTCAAGCGGACGGCCGACAGAGATCGGCGGCGTCGCGATCTTAGAGCGGCTCGCTGACGAGGGACAGGCTTGTTCCAACAGCTACGACGAAGTGCTCATCCATGCTCCGCGGATACGGTCGGCCGCCGACGAAGCGATTCGGTACGACGCGGAGAGCCGCGCTGACACCGGTCAGGTGTTCAGCCTTTCGCCAGTTTGAGCCGGGCACGCCGTGGGATATGCTGAGGAAGTGCGTTTGTGCCATCAATGTGGCGCGTCGGTAGAAGATGCCGCGCGCTTTTGTTCTGCCTGTGGGGCGCCTTCCGACGAGCAGGATAGGGGCGGTGGTGCAGATCCGCTCATCGGTCGCACGGTAGGGGGAACCTATCTCTTGCAAGAGGTGGTCGGCGTGGGGGGCATGGGCCGGGTGTACAAGGCTGAGCAATCGACGCTGGGGCGCACCGTCGCAGTCAAAGTCATCCACCCCCATCTGCTGAGTGACGAACAGACTGTCGCTCGCTTCTATCAGGAAGCCCGCGCTTCGAGCCGCCTCAATCACCCCAATAGCGTCAGCATCATCGATTTCGGTCGGACCGATGACGGGATTCTCTACCTCGCAATGGAGTTCTTGAGCGGCAAGGACTTGGCGCTCGTGATGCACGAAGAGGGGCCGCTCGAAGCGGAGCGCATCTGCAAGATCCTCATCAACACTCTCGACGCGCTTGGCGAAGCACACGAGCTGGGCATCGTGCATCGTGACCTGAAGCCTGAGAACATCATCTTGCGCCCCCTTCGGTCCGGGGACGATCTGGTCAAGGTAGTCGACTTCGGGCTTGCCACGATCGTGGGCAAGGAAAGCTCGATTACCAAGCCGGGGCTAGTATGCGGCACGCCGGACTACATGTCACCAGAGCAGGGCCGAGGAGACGGCGTGGATGGCCGTGGCGATCTCTACGCGCTTGGCGTCGTTCTCTTCGAGCTGCTGACCGGGCACCTGCCTTACATCGACGACACGCCGACCCGCGTCGTGCTGAGACACATGAACGACCCGATTCCCGATCCGCGCGAAGCGAACCCGCCGCGCGAAGTCCCCGATCGACTTGCGGAAGTGACGATGAAGGCGCTCGCGAAGGATCCCAGCGGCCGCTACCAGGTCGCTCGCGATATGCAGCAGGCGCTGCGTAGTGCAATGGAAGACACACTCATCCTTCGCGCCTCGGTCCTTCCCTGTCCGAGCTGTGGCGCGCCGACCTCTCACGCCCAGAATTTCTGCGGCGAATGCGGCGCCCGGCTGACTGGGGCTGAACGGGGCTTGGGTGTCAGCCGTTCGCTTCGGCCTTCGTTCTACCCTCCGCTCGGGTCGCAGCGATTATTCGTGGGGCGCAAGGAAGAGCTTCGTCAGATTCGCGAGCATCGCCATGAGGCTGCTCAGGGAGCGCATTGGGTTCACGTGTTTGGAGAATCGGGCGTCGGGAAAACACGCTTCCTCACGGAGATCGCCGAGATTGCTGCGGCCGAGGGTGACCTAGTCATCGGGGCGGGTGCACATTCCACTGGCTCGCCGGTTCCTTACTCGGCAATTCGGACGATCTTGGCCGAGCTGCTAGAGGTCGACGATTCCGAGCTTGCGCGGATGGCGGTTCGCGGAGACGATCTGGGGTCTGCACTTGCGAGCGCGGGCCTCGACGAAGTCATGAACCCGGCAGGTCTCCTCGGTGGTGACGGCAGATCCCGCACGGGGGCCGTGGCCGAAGCGCTCGCATGTGCGGTGCGTCGCGCGCGAGGGCGGGCATCGAGCGGTCGTGTGATGCTAATCGTCGACGACCTCTCGCTGTGCGACGGGCTCACCCAGCGCACCGTCGTCGAGCTTTCACGGGCGCTCGGGACTGAGCCGGTGCTCTTGGTGACGGCTGGCGATGACGATCGCGGCATCCTTGCAGACGAAGCGATCCGCCTCGAAGGGCTCGATTCAGAGCAGGCCGAGCAGTTCTTGGCAGGCTCGTTCCATCTCCGGCTCGTATCCGGGCTCGATAAGATTACCCAGGCGGTGGGCGGGCATGTTCTACCGTTGCACCTCGAGCAACTGGAGGCGCTCGGGGTCTCCCCGGAGGACGGAGGGGCACTGCGGATGGCTGACGCGATCGCGCAGCGCATCGAACGTCTCGAAGTGGATGCACAGCGTCTCCTTCAATCTGCAGCGGTTCTCGGCAGGACCTGTGACTTGGACACCCTACGCGCCGTCTCCGAGCACGATGAGCTGAGCGGTCTGGACGAGCTGGCGGGGAACTCGCTGGTGCAACTCGACGGCGGAAGGGTGAGCATCGTTCATCCCTTCATCGCGGACCTTGTTGCAGCATCGATTCCTGCGGAGGCCCGCCGGGCGCTGCACCGTCGCGCCTTCGAGGTCTTGAGCGAGCTTCGAGCACCGCAGGAGGTGCGCGCAGTGCACGCGTTTCATGGCGTCGATCCCGTGTCCAGCCTCGTGGTGCTGGAGAAGGCAGGGGATGCGTCGATGGCTCGAGGCGATCACCTCGGTGCAGTCCTTCAGTACCGGCGCGCACTCGAGATCGCTCGCCGCCAAACCCTGGAGAGCGGCGACACCGTCTACGATCGGGCCATCGCAACCTTCAGCAGAAAGCTGGGCGAGGCGCTCGCTCGATCGGGCGATGCGGCGGGTGCAGATGGCGTGCTTCGCGAGGCGCTCGACCTCACTGCGCCGAACAGCGCGGACCGGGCCAACATGCTGTTGTCCCTCGGTCGCATTGCCGCGCGTCGAGATCGCCCTCGCGATGCCATGCGGCAGTTCGGCCAGGCACTCGAGCTGGTCGCAGGGGTCGAGCCTTCGATTGAGTCACACTTGCAGGTCGCCATCGGTCGCATTCGCCGCATCGAGGGCGACCCGCAGCATGCCGCCAATGCCTATCGGCGCGCGCTCGAGCTTTTCACCGAGATCGGCGCGAAGCCGGAGACCATCTCGCGAGCGCGGCTCGAGCTTGCCGATGCTCTGACTGCAGCTGGCGACCACGAAGGCGCCGCCCACGAGCTCACCAGCGTCGAGCGGGAAGGCAAAGCGAACGGTGGTTTGAGCCTGGTCGCGCGAGCCGTCGGGATGCTGGGCTCGATCGACGAGCTGGCTGGCCGAGCGCGCGAGGCCCAGTTTCGCTATGAAGAGGCCAGCACCCTGGCTGCCCAAGCGGGCGATGCGCCCGGCTATCGGCGCTGGCTTTCTGCGAGCAAAACGCTCCGGGCCAGCATCTAGCACTCTGCTATGCTTCGCTGCATGCGGCGCTGCTGGTGGATCTGCGTTCTGATCGCTGCGTTCGGCTGCGATTCGCTTGGTGAATTCACCACTGGGGAGGGCGAGGTCTACCGGGGCGACATCGTAGGCGTGAACGATCCCCTCAGTTGCCCTGATGGCATCGATTGCTCTTTCATTCGTCGGGGCTTCCCTTCGGGTGTGACCCTCGACCTCACCTTCGACCCGGAGCAGCAGTATGCGAACCCAGGCACGATCTCGACTAGCGGTGAGATCTGCGGTTCCACGTTCAACGACACCCCGCTGCTGCCAATCCCCCCGCTCGCGCATGACCAGCTCGGGCTGTACGAGTTTCCGGGCGGCGGTAGGCTCCGAAACTACATATTCGTTGCGAAGCCCGATGCCGGTCCACTTGCCGGGCGGGACGTGATGGTCTTCCTCTCGCTCCTTCGGGGCGGCAATGTCGAGGTTCGCCTGATTGCAGGTCCCGGACTGGAGATCTGCGATCCTTCCGACTGCGGCGAGATCGATAGCGGCAATTGCGACTACTTCGGTGTATTTGGTCTTCACCGAGAGACGCTTTGATGCGAGTGCTCGGGATCGAAAGCTCCTGTGATGAGACGGCCGCGGCGCTCGTCGACGAGTCAGGGGAGGTGCTTGCCGACGTGGTGGCGAGTCAAGTCGCTATGCACGGGCCCTATGGTGGCATCGTCCCCGAGCTTGCTTCGCGCGCGCACATGCAAGCGATCATCCCCGTGATTCGTGCAGCGCTCGCCAAGGCGCCGGGTGGGCTCGAAGACGTCGACGCGATCGCCGTCACACAGGGTCCGGGTCTGGTGGGCTCGCTTCTGGTTGGCGTGCAGGTCGCGAAGGCCTTGGCCTGGAGCATCGGCAAGCCGCTCGTGGGCGTGAACCACTTGGATGGCCACCTCTTTGCGGTGTACCTGCGTCGGTCGAGTGACGGCGGGCTGGAGCCCGGCCCAGCAATGCCGTTCGTGGGCTTGCTCGTGAGCGGCGGGCACACGGCGCTTTACCGTGTGGAAGCGCGTCGCGAGATCGAGCTTCTGGCGCAAACCCGTGACGACGCCGCCGGCGAGGCATTCGACAAAGCTGCCAAGCTTCTTGGGCTTGGTTATCCCGGCGGCCCCCTGATCGATCGACTGGCTGCCCGTGGAAACCCCCATGCCTTCTCGTTTCCACTCCCGATGGCCTCGCGGAAGACCTTGGAGTTCAGCTTCTCGGGCCTCAAGACCGCCCTCGCGCGCCACGTTCAACGGTACGGTGCTCCCAGCGATGAGCAGGAGCTCGCCGATCTCTGTGCCTCGTTTCAGGGCGTGATCGTCGAAAGCCTCGTTCGGAAGTCGATGCTTGCGTGCAAGCTGGAAGAGCTCAATCGACTGGTCATCAGCGGGGGCGTTGCCGCGAATCGCGGGCTGCGAGCGCGAGCCAAAGAGGTTTGCGACGCTAACGGGATTCAACTCTTCGTCCCGCCTCCCATTTCATGCACCGACAACGCGGCGATGATCGCGATGGCGGCCATGCACCGCCTCGCTGCTGGCGAGTGCGACGACTTATCGTTTGCGGTCTATTCCCGGGACCCGGACCGGCGCCGAGGTAAGTTTCGCAGAGACGGAACCCTCGTCGAGCGCGAGTAGGCGGTCGATGTCTGAGCGGGCCGCGGAGTCGATCGAATCGCCGTACGTCGAAGTGGCCCTTCCGGTTCCGCTCCGAAAGGTGTTCACCTACGAGGTGCCGCTCAAGCTGCGGGGCGTGCTCCGGCCAGGAAGCCGTGTCGCCGTTTCGTTCAGCCGGCGGAAGCTCGCGGGTTTCGTCGTGGGCTGGCGGCAGGAGCTTCCCGAGGGCTTGGCGCGAGCGCTTCCTGTGGCAGGGCTGCTCGACTCTGAGCCTGTTTTCACGCCGGAGTTGCTTCGGTTCCTCGATCAGGCAGCCAAGTACTACATGCACCCGCTCGGCGAGGTCCTGCGTGCGGCGGCCCCTGCGCTGCCAGTCGGGGCCATGCGACGATTGCGCAAAGATGGGTTTCTCGAAGCCCAGGAGAACCTCCCTGGGCAGCGCGTTGCGCATCATCGAACCTGGCAGGTGACGGCCACCGGGAAGGACGCTTCGGACATGCACCTGGGCGCTCGGCAGAAGAAGCTCATGGATTGGTTCGCGGATCGCGATTCGATCTTGCTCGATGAGCTCCGCGGGGAGGTCAACGACCCCCGTGCCGTCGTGCGATCGCTCGCGGACAAAGGGCTCGTCGAATTTGAAGAGGTCGAAGCCATTCGCGATCCGTTCTTTCGAATTCCGGTGAGCCGCGACGAACCGCATTCGCCAAATCCCGCTCAGCAAGTGGCGATCGACACGCTCGTCGATGCGCTCATGAAACGCAGCGGCGAGGCGTTTCTTCTTCATGGTGTCACCGGATCGGGAAAAACCGAGGTCTACCTTCGCGCGATCGACGAAGTGAGAAAGGCCGGCCTTGGGGCGATCTTGCTCGTGCCCGAGATTGCGTTGACACCGCAGCTCGTCGGGCGATTCCGCGCGCGCTTTGGTGACGACATCGCCGTCCTTCACAGTGGGCTCACGGCGCGCCAACGAGACGACGCCTGGCAAGCGCTCCGTAAGGGGAGGGTCAGTGTCGCCATCGGGGCGCGCTCTGCCTTGTTTGCGCCGGTTGCGAACCTCGGATTGATTGTGGTCGATGAGGAGCACGACCCTTCGTTCAAGCAGGACGAGGGCTTTCGCTATCACGCCAGGGACATGGCCTTGCTCCGGGCGCAGTACGCCGGGGCGGTTTGTGTGCTCGGGAGCGCGACGCCTGCGGTCGAGACCTATCATCGCGCGAATCAGGGCCTCCTTGGTTTGCTGTCGCTGCCGACGCGCGCGACCGGCGCGACCTTGCCGGAAGTCGAAATCGTCGACCTGCGGCGACACCGGACCGGTCCGACAGGCCATCCGCTCCTTTCCGGACCGCTCCATGCAGCGCTCAGCCGTTGCTTGGAGACCGGGCACCAAGCGATCATCTTTCTCAACCGGCGTGGTTTTGCGCCGAGCCTGCGCTGCGCCTCCTGCGGCGCGGTGGCCGAATGCCCCGCGTGCAGCGTCGCACTCACGGAACATCGCGGGCAGGGCGCACTCCGCTGTCACTACTGTGACTTCCATCGTGCGGTGGTCGTTCCATGCACGGCTTGCGGAAACAATGAGTACAAACGGCTCGGCGTGGGGACGGAGCAATTGCAGAAGGCTGTCGAAGACGCTTTTCCGAGGGCCCGCGTCGCTCGGCTCGATCGCGACACTGCATCGGGGGACGGGGTCGAGGAGGTCCTCGATCGTTTGCGGACTGGCGAGATCGACGTGCTGGTGGGTACGCAAATGGTCACCAAGGGGCACGACATTGCCGGAGTGACCCTTGTTGGGGTCGCTCTTGCGGATCAAAGTCTCGCTTTCCCGGATTTCCGCGCATCCGAGCGAACGTTTCAACTGCTTGCGCAGGTTGCAGGCCGCGCAGGCCGCGCCGACAGCCCTGGTGAAGTCATCCTTCAAACGTTCCAGCCAGATCATCCAGCGGTGCGTTTGGCTGCACAACATGACTACGAAGGCTTCTACGCCGAAGAGATCCGCGACCGGGAAGAAGTCGGCTATCCACCCTTCACGCGTCTCGTGACGATACGTGTCCACGCCGGCGCCGAAGACGATGCGCGCGGCGCAACCCAACTGCTCGCCGACACCGCCCGTCAACACCAGTCCGTCAAAGACGGAGCAGTCCAAGTACTGGGTCCGGCTCCTGCACCCCTGGTGCGCCTCCGAGGCCGCTACCGCTATCGCCTCCTGCTGAAGTCCCCCGACCGCAAGCTCCTCCGCAACGTCACCGCCCTCCTAGCCGCCCGAATCGAGGCCGGCCTCCCCCCCGCCCACGCCACCCTGGACATCGACCCCCTGTAGGATGACGAGGGGGATTGGGCGTTGGACTGCTTGGGCGTAGCTGCGCCAGTGGGGGTTGTATCGGGCGGCTTCGGGCCAGATCGCTGCGTATTCTGGGCCGGTGGCTTGGCGGGCTCGAATTGGGCGGGTTTCCTTGCCGATCTGGATCGTTGCCGCGGGGGTGGTTTGGAGGTTGAGCCACCAGGCGGGTTCGGATTCTTTGCCACCGTTGGAGGGGTAGACGACCAGGTCCTTGCCCTGCGGCATGTAGACCAGCGGGGTGGTTCGCGGCTGGCCGGACCTGCGGCCTGTGGTGGTGAGGAGAAGGACTTTGCGGCCCAAACCGACACGGTCGACGAAGCGGCCCCCCAAGGCCTTGTAGAGCGCGGCGTGAAGACGCCCGAAGGCGCGCCAGTCGCGTCCGCTCACTGGGCGGCTTCCTGGGCGTTCTGACTGCTCGGTTCCCGGGCAGCGTCCTCGGCCGCCAGGAATCCAAACGTCAGCGCGGGGCCGATTGTGCCGCCCGCGCCAGGATACGTGCGCCCCATCACCGACGCCGACGAATTGCCCGCGGCGTAGAGGCCAGGGATCAGCTGACCGTCCTCTTTCAACACGCGAGCGTGCTCGTCGGTGACGAGGCCGCCCTTCGTTCCGAGGTCACCGGGGTAGATCTGTACGGCGTAAAACGGACCGGTCTCGACCGGGCCGAGCGAACAGTTGGGCTTCACTCTCGGATCGCCGTAGTAGCGATCTTGCGCGCTCCAGCCGCGGTTGAAGTCTGGATCCTCGCCCTTGACGGCGTACTCGTTGAAACGCGCAATCGTTGACTTCACGGTCGTCGCTGGAATGCCGAGTTGCACGCAAAGCTCGTCGAGCGTGTCGGCCTTGTAGAGGAACTTGCCATCACGGTAGCGGCGCGGGAGCTGTTTGTCGGGCATGACTTTGCCTGGCGCAACCGGTCCAGCGATCGACGACTTCCTGTACGTCGCATCAAAGATGTGGAACCAGCGCGGATTCGTCGCGCCGGTTTTCGCCACGTCGTCGTACATCCCGTTGACGACATCGATGTACGGCGCCGCCTCGTTGGTGAATCGCCTCCCCGCCTGGTTGACGAATAGCCCATGCGGCAGGCTCTTTTCGACGACCAGAACCCACGAAAAAGGCGAATTCGGCACCATCGAGACGGGCGTCCACCAAGCTTCGTCCATCAAGTCGAGCGCTGCGCCGGCATCGCGCCCCATCAGGATGCCATCACCGGTGTTCGAGCGCGTTCCTGCGGTCCACTCGGTCGTAATCGGATGCCGCTGGTACTGTTGCCGCATCTGGAGATTCCGTGAAAACCCTCCGGCCGCGAGAACGACGCCACGATTGCTCTTTACCCGAATGGTTTCGCCCTCCTTGCTGATCACAGCTCCGACGACCCTGCCATTCTCGAAAACGAGCTCTTCGATGGTCGTGTTGAGCCAGGCCGGCACGTTCCGGTCTTTCAACGAAAGCAAGAGACGCCCCATCAACGAGTTGCCGGCGCAGAGCTTGGTGTCCCGTCCCCAGCGCTTGCGCTTGAAGTGCCGCAGCATGTACAGGAACATCTGCCAGGCCATGAACAACATCGTCCTGAAGCCTACACCGATCGCCGCCTGTGCTTCCTTCGCAGTGATCCCGAACTTCCCGAGGATCTGGGATTGAGGGTGGGGCCTTCGCAGGCGCATCAAGTCTTCGCGTAGCTTCGAGCCGTCGAACGGGACCGGGTCCATCGAGCGTCCTCCCGGAAGCCCGCCGGGCGCTTCGGGGTAGTAGTCGGTGTACTTCGCCAGCGGGACGTAGCGGACGTGGGTCTCGTCGTGCAGGTAGGCAAGCACTCGCTTGCTCTCGCGGATGTAAAGCCAGAGCCGATCGTCGGGTACCTCGCCCTTGGTGATGTGCCTCAGGTATTCGAAGCCCTTTTCATCGGAGTCGCGGATGCCTTCCCGCGCCATGCCGGGATTGTTCGCTACCCAACAGACGCCGCCTGACATCGCGGAGTTGCCGCCGTAAAGGTCGCTCTTTTCGACGAGCAGCACATCCAACCCGAGGTCGTGCGCGCGCACCGCTGCCCCCATGCCGGCCGCACCGCTTCCCATTACCAGTAGATCGACTGTACGGTCCCACTCCGCCATTGCGGCGCTCCTTTGCTTCGGCTCGCTTGCAAAATAGAACATGTTCTAGCTTCTCGGCCCTGTCAAACGCCCTCGATCTTGCGACCTAGGTTGCCCGGCGCTAGAAACTGCTTACCTTTTGAAGGCTTGCAGCTCTTGGCGGCTCGGAGGTTCCACGTTGATTCGCCCCATACTCTTCTATCCAGACAAACGGCTCCGGGAGCCTGGCAAAAACGTCGAGGTCATCGACGCCGAGCTGCGCCGCTTGATCGACGACATGGCGGAGACGATGTACGCGGCCCCGGGCGTCGGATTGGCTGCGCCACAGATCGGCGTTTCGAAGCGCCTTTTCATAGTGGATGTGGCCTCTGGCGAGGAAGAGCCGAGCGATCTCCGTGTCTTCATCAACCCCGAGATCATCGCCGCCGAAGGTGAAACCACCTTCAATGAAGGCTGCCTCTCGTTTCCGGGGATCCGCGAAGACATCGAACGCGCCGAGCGCGTCACCGTCCGGGCGCTCGACCAGGACGGCAACCCCTTCGAGCTCGAGGCCGAGGGACTCTTGGCGATTGCGATTCAACACGAAAATGATCATCTCAATGGCGAGCTGATGATCGACCATCTCAGTGTCTTGCGCCGTCGTATCGTGCATCGCGCGATGACCAAGCGCGCCGCGGTCGACGCCGCGCAGTGACGGCTTGTGAGGACGATTTTTTTCGGCAGCCCCGAGTTCGCGGTGCCATGCCTGGATGCGCTGCACGAGATTAGCGAAATCGTGAAGGTGATCTCACAACCCGACCGTCCCGCGGGGCGAGGGCTTTCCGTGCGTCCTCCTGCCGTGAAACAGCGCGCATTGGAGCTTGGGCTCGACGTCTGGCAACCGACGAAAGTGCGGACCGCGGAGTTCGCAGAACGCCTTCACGTGCTCGAGACAGACGTGGCCGTCGTGGTCGCGTACGGACGGATCCTCCCACTTGCCGTCCTCCAAGCCCCGCGCGCAGGCTGCGTGAATGTTCACGCTTCGCTGCTTCCACGCTGGCGAGGTGCGGCGCCGATTCAATGGTCGATCGTCCATGGCGACGAAGAGACCGGGGTGACACTCATGCAAATGGACGAGGGCATGGATACCGGTCCTATTCTCGCAAGCGTTTCAACCCAGATCGAACCCGATGACGACGCTGCGACGCTCGGTGAGAAGCTTTCGAAAATGGGTGCTGCGCTCCTGAGGGAACAACTGCCACGCTACGTGGCCGGCGAGCTCACGCCGAGGCCCCAAGACGACGAAGCCGCCACGATGGCGCCTGTCCTCGACAAGGCGCATGGCCGCATCGAATGGAACAAATCGGCGCGCGCGGTCCATGATCAGATCCGCGGCATGAATCCATGGCCGGGCGCATACACGCTCCTCGGCGATCGGCGCATCAAGGTGCATCGCGCGCTCGCCACCACGCTCGATCCCGCGGGGGCCAGACCCGGCGAGGTGATCGCACTTGATCGGGAAGGCATCCTCGTGGCCTGTGCCGAAGGCACGCTCGAAATTAAGGAGCTTCAAGAAAGTGGCCGGAAGCGGGTCGACGCGCGCTCCTTCGCCAGTGGGCGCGGGGTTGCGGTCGGCGATTGCTTTTCGAGCGAAGGGACCGAGAGATGAAGATCTACACAAAGACAGGCGACACTGGCGAGACGGGCCTTTTCGGTGGGGATCGGGTGTCGAAAGCATCGCTTCGAGTCGAAACCTACGGCGAGGTCGACGAGCTTAACAGCACCGTGGGTTGGGCCCGCGTTGAGGTGTCAGATGCGGATCTCGATGCCCTCCTCAATCGGATCCAAAACGATTTGTTCGAGGTGGGCGCGGAGCTCGGCTCGACCGCCGAGCGCAAACACAAGAGCATGATGCCCCTGATCACCGAAGCGCAGGTTGAAGCCCTCGAGCGTGCGATCGACGAATACGAAGAAGGCCCGCCCGCACTGACGTCGTTCGTCCTGCCAGGCGGGAGCGAGGCCGCGGCAAGGTTTCACGTTGCGCGCTGCGTCTGCCGCCGTGCGGAGCGATCGCTCGTCGCGCTCGGCGCGCACGAGACGCTTCGAGGCGAGCTCTTCCGCTACATCAACCGGCTGAGCGATCTGCTCTTCGTTCTAGCCCGATACGCCAACCACTGCGCCGGCATCCAAGACATCCCCTGGAAAGGTCGGGGCGGCTAAGGCATGTCCTCGGGGTCGAGGCTGAAGTCGCGCGTTCCGACCCGACCGTCCCCAAGCACATCCCCCGGCAAGTCGAGGCCTTCGCGCATCTCTTCAATCGCGTCGTAGAGTGCGGCCCGCTCGGCCGATAGCCGCTCGATGATGGTGGAACCCCACTGGCGCTTCGCGCGGATCTTGATCGACGTCCAGGTACGGCTGACCAGCTCCAGGTAGATCAAAGCCAGAGCACCGCCGAAGGCGCCGATCAGAAAGGTCGTGATCCCCGCGCGCCAGGGTGCGCGCGGAATGCCGGCGAACGAGTTGTGTAGCTCGATCTGCCCGAGACCCACCAGCAGGGCGAAAATCAACCAGGCGAGCGGGAACAGGATCAGGCCGGTGAGCAGCTTGATCGTCGCGGTGTCCTTGTATTGCCTCGAAGCGATGCGAGAGAGGACGTTGATGAGGAAGTAAGGGACAGCGTTGATCAGTAGACCCAAGACCAATACGGGCGGAAACACGAGGAATACGACGGCGGCTTGGGCAGCCAAGAGGACCGGGAGCCACTTGGATTCGATCGGCGGCGGTTTGTCGAGGTCGTCGTCCTCGAGCTTCGCTTCGCGAAGCGCGGCATCATAGGTCTCGACCCGACCGAGCAAGGCCTGCACGCCATCGGGGTCGGTCTGCAAACGCGTGTAGTAAGCCTTCCAAACCCGCGCCATCCCCAGCGAGCGCTCGGTCATGTCGGGCGCCTTGAGGCTCACGCCAGCCCGCTTCGCCCGTTCCGCTCGGACCAGGCTCCGGACGCGTCCCATCATCTGATTCAGCTCCCAACTTTCGGTTGCGTGGGTCACCTCTTGAAGGACCGGCTCGAGGGCCCGGGTCAGCGCGCCGCTTCGCGCGCGCAGGGTCTCGTCGTCACCTGCCGCAATCGGTGCCAGGAGCTCGCTGGGCAGCGCCAACGGCGCATGGAACTCGACTAGGACGTCGGAGCGGAACATGGTCTTGTCGTCGTAGTGAAGGCCGACGGGTATGATTACGGGCGGAACGCCGTTCTCGGCGCAGAGTTGCTGGGCACGGTAGTAGAGCCGCGCCGCGCCGGTCTTGAGCTCCTGGAGGAACGGATCGTCGTGACTCACCCCTTCCGGAAACAAGGCCGCAAAACCTCCATCGCAGACCGCCTGGGCCATCGCATCGAGGCTTTTCCGGTTCGCCTCTCGCCGTGCCTCAATGTCACCATCTGTCGAATCCGTTGCGCGATAGATCGGGACTGTGCCCAGCGCGCGCATCAAGCGTCCGACGATCGGCCAGGCGAAAAGACCATGCCGGGCTCCGAACACTACCCGGCGTGGAAAACCGCTGATGATGAGCGCGGGGTCGACCAGCCCGTTGGGATGCCAGGCGATCAGAATCCCGCCACCGGTTTTTGGGACATGCTCGACCCCACTGACTTCGACCCGACGAAAGAAGAGCCCAACCAGAAACCGAACCAGCCGAACCGCGTTGCTCCGATCAATCTCCACCATCTGAGTGTATCCCGACGAAAAGTCGCCTGTCCCGTTTTGCCGATACGCGCTAAACCAAAGACAGATGCGAGACAGGCTAGCTTGGGGTTTGTTGGTTGCGCTCGCCATAGCGGGAGCGGCGTGCGCTAAGAAGGAAGAAGCCGTCGTCGCCGACCCGGATCGGGCGCCAGAGCTGAAGCAGGCCACGGCGACTCCCAGGCCGAAGGGGCCGGTGGAGTACGTTGGCACCACGAGCTGCGCGTCCTGCCACGAGGCGGAGCACGAGAGCTGGCGGGGGTCGCATCACGATCTGGCAATGCAAAAGGCGACGCCGGAGACCGTGCTTGGCGACTTCGACGACGTGACCGCCAAGTACTACGAGGAGAAGGTGCGCTTCGTTCGTGACGGAGATGCGTTCTTCGTGGAGGCGCTTGGCGCCGACGGCAAGCTTGGGCGCTTTCCGGTCATCTATACGTTCGGGGTGGAGCCGCTTCAGCAGTACCTCGTAGAGATCGAACCTGGGCGTCTCCAGGCGTTTCTCTTCGCATGGGATACGCGCCCGAGGGAGCAGGGTGGTCAACGCTGGTTCCACCTGCAGCCTGACGAATACGTCGGGCCCGGCGACGCGCTGCACTGGACTGCGCCAAGCTACAACTGGAACTACTCCTGCGCCGACTGTCATTCGACGGCAGTGGAAAAGAACTACGATCGGGCAACGAAGCGCTACTCGACGGAGTACTTCGAGATCAACGTCGGCTGCGAAGCCTGTCACGGCCCCGGTTCCCTGCATGTCGAGCTTGTCGAATCAGCCGAAGCTGGAAAAGAGGCGCTTCCGGCCAACTCAGGTTTCGAACGGCGTCTTCCGGCCCCCGCCGAGCGCATTTGGTCCTTCGGGGAAGGCCAATCGATTGCATCGCTGAGCGAGTCGCCACCGAGTGATGAAACGGAAACCTGCGCGCCCTGCCATTCCCGGCGTGCCGATCTCGGCGGCGACAGCGCCAGCTACCACGACCGCTACCGTGTGACGGCCCTCGACGAGCTTCTTTACTTCGATGACGGTCAAATCAGAGACGAAGTATACGTCTACGGCTCGTTCCTTCAGAGCAAGATGTACGCCGCCGGCGTCGTTTGCAGCGACTGCCACGACGGGCACAGCACGAAGCTTCGATTCGAGGGCAATGCCCTGTGCAGCCGATGCCATCAGGCCCAGGTCTACGACACGCCGAAGCATCTCTTTCACGAGGCGGGGACCCGAGGCAGCCTTTGTACCGACTGCCACATGCCCGAGCGCACCTACATGGTGAACGACGATCGCGCTGACCACCGCTTCGGCATCCCGCGCCCAGCACTTGCCGCGAAGATCGGCGCGCCGGATGCATGTACCAGTTGCCATGGTGGCAAGAGCGCCAGCTGGGCGGAACGAGAGATCGCAAAGCGTTTTGACATCCGTATTGCGCATCCGTTTGCCGAGGCCGTGCACGCGGCCCGTCTACAGGAGCCGGAAGGCGAGTCCGGCCTGGTGGAGCTCGTCGCGGTCGGCGAAGCAGCGGCCATCGTCCGCGCGACGGCGCTCCTCGAGCTCCGCAGTCTCGGTTCTCCCGCGCTCCCCGCTTTGCTGATGCGCGCCGCCAGCGACCCAAGCCCGATCGTTCGACGATCGGTCGCGGTGGCCGCCCGAGACATGCCGCCCGAGCAGCGCGTCGAGGTCGTGCGCCCTCTGATCCGTGACGGTGTGCGCACGGTTCGGGTCGAGGCCGTGGCCGCCTTGCTAGGGATTGACGCCAACGGTTGGAGCCCGGCGGACCGCGCTGCGCTGATGAGCGCAAGCGCCGAATACATAGAGGCGAGGACGTTCAACATCGATCGCGGCGAAGGCCTTGTCGACATGGCCCAGGTCGCAATCCTGGCCGGGGACTCCAAGCACGCCGAGGAGAATCTCCGTGAGGCGCTCGAGATCGATCCGACCTTCAGCGCCGCCTATGTGAATCTCGCGGACCTTTTTCGAACTCAGCAACGAGACGAAGAGGCGGAAGAGGCTCTTCGCGCAGCCCTGGACAAGGCGGCCGATCCCGCTGTCATCGAGTTTGCCCTCGGCCTCACCTTGATTCGCCTCCAACGCCCCGCTGACGCGATGGTGCACTTCCGCCGCGCGTATGAGACTCGTCCCGAGATGATCCGTTTTGGCTATGTCTTTGCCGTGGCCCAGTTCGATTCGGGGAAGCGCGAGGCCGCAGTCGCAACGCTCGAGCAGATTCGGAAGCGCTACCCAGCCAATCGGGAGATCTTGCGATTGTTGGCTGCCTACAGCCAGCAGATGGGGCGAGCGAAGGCTGTGGAGCGATATGCGGCAGAGCTCCGAAAGCTCGATGCCCTCGCGGCGGAGTACGAGGTCGAGCGTCCCGCCGACTGATCGAACGATCGACGCAGACCGATGGCAGCGCGCCGATGACGAGCATTTCCGGCTCGCCTCAATCGCCGCTCCCGACCTTGAGAAATCTGTTCTCGTCTTCTCGGCCGTTCGGGATAAGCTGCGGTCATGGCTCGCCTCCTCGTTTTCTGCGTCCTGACCTTGGTCTCTGGCTGCAGGGGCCCATCAGCGTCGACAGAGCCATCGAAGGCAGAGGAGGTGCTGCCACCCGAACCGGGGGACACGCTGCCTCCCGAAACTGCTGAGGCCTTGGCGGCATCGGGGGCGACCGAAGACCGGGGAGAGCTTGCCGGAGCGGAACGCTCCGAAGCTCTCGCGGCTGAATCCGTGGGGCTCGCTAAACCCGTGGAGCCAGCTCGCGACCTGGCGACCGAGTTGAGCGCTGCGATCGGAAGCCCCGCGGACTGCCTCCGAGACTATCGACCAGCCAGTGCTACGACCGTTCGCGTCAGCATCCGCGCCGTGGTGCGCCCGACCGGGATGGTGATCGAGCCGAGCGCAGGCGGCGAAGGGCTTTCGGCAAACGACCTGCGATGTGTCGAGCAGCGGGCCAGTGACGTGACATTGCCGCCGCTCAGTGGGACGGCGTCGGAAGAGGTAACTACCGTCGTCACAATCGAGTACCAGCCGCCACGAGTGGAGGAGTACGACGTGGGCGTCCCGACGCCGAAGCTCGAGAATGTGGTTGAGCCCCTTCCCAAGAAAGAGCCGATCGCCCCAAGTGGCAAACCGATCGACGGTCCCGCAGGAGAGCCGATCGAGGGCCCGAGCGGCGTCCCCATCGACGGTCCCAAAGGCGTCCCGATAGAGGGGCCCAAACCAAGGCCGATCGACGGCTATTAGATGGACTGCGCATGCGAGCGTCGGACCGACCGACGCAGCTCAGTCCACTTCGGCCAGCTGTACCGGATTCGGTTCAACTCGCCAGATGTCCCGACTGTACTCGAGGATCGTACGATCGGAGGAGAATGGCCCCATGCGCGCCGCGTTGAGGATCGACATCTTCGTCCAGTGTTTCTGATCCGACCACGCCTGGTTGACTTGTGTTTGACAGTCGATGTAGGACTGAAAGTCGGCCAGGACGAAGTAATCATCACGATAGATCAGGCTGTCGATCAAGGGCTGAAACAGCGCCCTGTCTCCGTGTGAGAAATGACCCGAGGCAATCAAATCGATCGCGCCTTTGAGTGACGCGTTCCTCTCGTAGTACTCGTAGGGTCGGTAGCCCGACTCTCGCAGCGCGTCGATTTGGTCTGTGGTGAGCCCGAACAGGAAGAAGTTCTCGGCGCCGACGGAGTCTCTGATCTCGACGTTCGCACCATCCAGGGTTCCAATGGTGAGGGCTCCGTTCATCGAGAACTTCATGTTGCCAGTCCCCGAAGCCTCTTTGCCGGCCATCGATATCTGCTCGGACAGGTCAGCGCAGGGGTAAACGAGCTGGGCCGTCTTGACGTTGTAGTTTGGGATGAAGATGACCTTCAGCTTGTCGCGAGTGTCCGGGTCGGTATTCACGACCTCGCCCACGGAATTGATGAGCTTGATGATGAGCTTGGCCATCTTGTAGCCAGGCGCCGCCTTGCCGCCGAAGATGAAGGTCCGTGATGCCGTCTCCAAGCCCGGATCTTCCTTGAGCATCCGGTACGAGTGCACGATGTGGAGCACGTTCAACTGCTGACGCTTGTACTCGTGGATGCGCTTGACCTGGACGTCGAACATCGAGTCGAGATCGGCCTCGACCTTCATGAGCCGATGCGCTCGTTCGGCGGCAGCCCGTTTTCGTGCGGTCTTGACGGCCCGCCATTGCGCCTGAAACTCGCGGTCATCCGCAAGCCCCTCGAGCCTGCGCAGCTGGGCCAGGTCGGTGATCCACGCTTCGCCGATGCGGTCGGTGATCAGCTCCGCCAGGTCCGGGTTGGCAAGGGCAACGAAACGCCGGGGTGTGACGCCATTGGTCTTGTTGTTGAACTTTCCAGGGCAAAACTCGTGAAAGTCCCGCATCACACGGGTCTTGAGCAAGTTGGTGTGTAGGGCGGAGACGCCATTGACCGAGAAGCTCCCCACCGTGGCGAGATTAGCCATGCGCACCGAGCCGCCGCCGTGGTCATCGATGAGGGACATCCGCTGTTGCCTCTCGTAGTCGCTTGGGAAGCGTTCGCGCACCTCGACCATGAAGCGGGCATTGATCTCGTAGATGATCTCCAGGTGACGCGGCAGCAATCGCCCAAACATCGATAGCGGCCAGGTTTCGAGGGCCTCGGGAAGCAAGGTGTGATTGGTGTAGGCGAAGGTTTCGGAGCTGATTCGCCAGGCGGCCTCCCAGCTCATCCCGTGCTCGTCGAGCAGCAGCCGCATCAGCTCCGGTATGGCGAGCGCCGGATGGGTGTCGTTCAGCTGAATCGCGAAGCCTTCATTCAGATTTTCGGGCCGACCGCCGCGAACTTGGTGCAGCCGCAACAAATCCTGAAGCGAGCACGACACGAGAAAGTACTGCTGCCGAAGCCTGAGCTCTTTGCCCTGCGCAGGCTCGTCATTGGGATAGAGCACTTTGGTCAGCGTTTCGGAGGCCACCTTGCGCTCGACCGCACCGTAGTAGTCGCCCACGTTGAAGCTTCCAAAGTCGAACGTTTCGGCGGCTTCCGCAGCCCAGAGGCGCAGCATGTTCATGTTGTTGACCTTGTAGCCGGGAATCGGCGTGGCGTACGCGACACCTTTGACCACGGTGTCTGGGCGCCAGCGGGCCTGGTAGCGACCATTCTCATCCATGTAGGATTCGGTATGACCGCCGAATCCCACCGGATAGCTGTACTCCGGCCGGACGACTTCCCAAGGGTTGCCCTGACGCAACCACTTGTCGGTGCGCTCGACCTGCCAGCCGTCGCGGATCTGCTGCTGGAAGATGCCGAACTCGTATCGCAGGCCGTAACCCACAGCCGGGATCTGCAAGGTGGAAAGGGAGTCCATGAAGCACGCGGCCAGACGACCCAGTCCGCCATTTCCGAGGCCCGGCTCGCGTTCTTCGTCGATGAGCTCGTCGAGGTTTTGCCCGAGCGACGCAACGGCCTGTGCAACTTGGTCGCGGATGCCGAGGTTCAAGAGCGCGTTGCCCAGCGAAGGCCCCAGGAGATACTCGGCCGACAGGTAACAGACCACGCGGGTCGGCTGAGCCAGCAAAGCCCTGGCCGTGCTCAGCCAACGCTGCATGAGCCGGTCTCGCACGGTGTACGCGACCGCCAGGTAATAGTCCGATCGGGTCGCTAGTGCGGGGACGTTGCCGCAGCGATAGAAAAGGTTTTCCTGAATCGCCCGGCGCAGCGTGTTGACACCGACTCCGGTCCGGTCGTCTTCGACAACCGCTGGTTGTTGGGATGGCGAGCCCTTGGCTTTCATTTCCGTGTCCTCCAGGAATGAGCCCAGTAGGTTGGGGGCCTACGAGTGTCGACTCTCGCCCAAAGGATGGCAAGGGGATCTCCACGGAAAGACTTCGTTTTCCTTTTCAGCAGTGGTTTGGGCGCAAAAGGATCCGCGAGCGACGCGGAAGTCCAGGCGCTCCCTCGGACGGTGCGCTCACGTTCTGGTAGCGCCTCCAAGAGGTCAGAGCCGGTCCGCTGCCTCTGCGAGTGCGCGAAGCCGCCTGGCGAGCGCGCGACTCAGCTGGCCTTGCTCTACCCTCCAGGTCCAGTTGCCGTTCGTGGTTCCAGGACGATTCATCCGGTGGCGTCCGTCGAGATGAAGCAGATCTTGAAGTGGGAAGATCACGGTGTCGGCAGGGGACCCGAGAAGTGCTCGAATCGCGGCGTCGACGACGTCTAGGTCCCGGCTCGTCCCGAAGTAGCGCTGGACGCGCAGGAGCTCTGCATCGGCGGTCGCGTCGTTGGACTGGGCCTGGCGCTGGAGGTCTCGGTACCAGCCTAGCATCGTGTTGCTGTCGTGGGTCCCGGTGAACGCCACGCTCCTTCGTGGGTAGGCGTCGGGGTGGTGCACACGGTTTTCAGGGTCGCCACCAAACGCAAATTGCAGCACCTTCATCCCCGGGAGGCCGTAGCGATCGCGGAGGTCCCAGACCTCCTGGCTGACTGCTCCGAGGTCCTCCGCGATGAACGGGAGCTCGCCATGCACTCGCGTCAGCTCCTCGAAAAACGCGTGCCCGGGAGCATCGATCCACTGTCCATCCATGGCCGTCTCGGACTCACTCGGAATCCGCCAGTATCGCGAAAAACCGATGAAGTGGTCGAGCCGCAGCAGGTCGAAGAGCTCGAGCTGGCGCTGCAGCCGGGACTTCCACCATCCAAATCCTGTGTGTTCGTGCTGCTCCCAGTCGTACAGGGCGTTTCCCCAACGCTGTCCATCCGCGGCAAATGCGTCAGGCGGAGCGCCCGCGACGAACCTGGGGCGGCCATCTGCGTCTAGGAGAAACGCCTCGGGGTGGCTCCAGACGTCCGCGCTCCGATGCGCGACGAACATGGGTACGTCACCGATCAGCCCTATGCGCCTGTCTTTACAATGCTTTCGAAGCGCATCCCATTGTCGGTCGACGAGAAATTGCTCGAACGCGAAATAGTCGATCTGGTCCGCAGACTCGTCGCGCACGGCGGAGAGCACCGATGGCTGCCGCCGAGCGAGGCCTTCCGGCCAGGTCGTCCAATCGGCAGTCCCGTACCGTGCCCGAAGCGTGATGAACAAGCAGAAGTCGTCTAGCCAGACGCGCTCACGATCTCGAAACTCGCCGAAGGAACGCCTCATTTCCGCTGAGCCTCGCGCGATGAACGTCCGATACGCTTCCATGAGGAGCTTGGGCCGAAGGCGCTTGGAGCTTCCGAAATCGGCGCTTGCGGTCTTGGAGCGAGGTGCATTACGCGGGAGCGAGCGTTCGTTTAGCAAGCCGTCCTCGCTTAGAGCCTTCGGCGAAATCATCAACGGCTCGCAGGCGAAGGCCGAGATGCTGGAGTAGGGTGATTCAAAATCACCGATCGGATTGAGCGGGAGAGTCTGCCACCAGCCCTGGCCGGCTTCAGCGAGGAAGTCTGCGAACGCATGTGCGGACGGGCCCAGATCCCCCGTATACGGACCGCCAGGAAGCGAGGTGATGTGTAGAAGAACGCCGCTGCGCCTAGGGAGCTCCACAGTCAGCTCTGACTACGCTCTGCGACGAGGACTACGGTCGAGTAGGGCTGCACGACGTGCTTGAGCTCGGTCACGATGACCGCTTCCTCAGGATCGGTGAAGTCGTGAGGCGACTGCCGGTGCGTGTCGATCAAGCGCCGCCACCGGCTTGGCTCACCCTCCCGAATGGAAGGGAGCTCGAATGCAAGCGGCTCTGAGTATGCGTTGAACATGAAGTGCCACCAATAGTGAAAAACGTCGACGGAAAAAGCCAGGCTTCGCGAGTGTCGTGCGACATCGGGTTTGTTGAGCTTCACGCCGTGCCAGTGTACTGGAACCGCGTGGAGCAAGGCAGATAGGGTCAAGCCCGGCACTTCGAAGGCTACGCTCAGTCGCAAGTGGATTAGCTTTCTCACGAAACGATGGAGACCGGCGTGCTCTTCCAGAAGTCTCCAGTCGAACCAGCTGAGCTCGCTGTCGTGGCAATAGGGGTTGTTGTTGCCGTGTTGGGTTCGGCGCGCTTCATCACCCATCAGCAACATCGGTACACCCAACGACAGAAGATTCGTCGTGAAGAAGTTCTTGATCTGCTGGTTGCGGAGTTGCTCGATTGCCGGGTCATCGCTCGGGCCTTCGACGCCGCAGTTCCAGCTCAGGTTGTAGTCGGAGCCATCGCGGTTCTGTTCTTGGTTCTCCCAATTGTGCTTTTCGTCGTAAGAGACGAGATCGTTGAGCGTGAATCCGTCGTGACAGGTCACGAAGTTGATGCTCTGCTCGGGCTCGCGCCCCTGGCCCCCGTAGATATCGGGGCTTGCGAGAAACCGCGCTGCAAGCTTTTCAACGTGCCCCTCGTCGCCTCGGACGAAACCGCGCACGTCGTCGCGAAAACGACCGTTCCATTCCTTCCAGTGGTCGCCGAAGAAACTGCCCACCTGATAGAGTCCCGCGGCATCCCACGCCTCTGCGATGAGCTTGGTGCCGCTCAGAACCGGGTCGGTTTCGATGTCCCAGAGCACCGGCGGACTTGCCACCACGTCACCCTCGGTGTCGCGCGAAAGGATGGACGCGAGGTCAAACCGGAAGCCATCGACGTGCATCTCGGTTACCCAATGGCGCAAGCTGTCGAGAATCATGCGCCGCACCACCGCATGGTTGGCGTTGAGCGTGTTCCCCGTCCCGCTGTAGTTCGCATAGCGTGACCGATTTTCGCGTTCGAGACTGTAATAGGTCTCGTTGGCGAGACCCTTGAATGAAAGCGTAGGGCCATCTTCGCCCGCCTCGGCTGTATGGTTGTAGACCACGTCGAGAATGACTTCGATGTCGGCGCGGTGGAGCGCCTTGACCATGTCTCGAAACTCGTCGAGGACGCCCAAGGGCTCGTCGCAGGATGCGTAGGCACAGTGAGGCGCGAAGAAGGAGATCGGGTTGTAGCCCCAGTAGTTGCTCAGGCCCGGTGGCGCCTCCTGAGGGTCGAATAGAAACACCGGCATGAGCTCGACTGCGGTTACACCGAGGTCGGTCAAGTACGGGATCTTTTCGATGAGACCCGCGTAGGTTCCGCGCTTCGCGGGAGAAACCCCCGAGCTCGGGTGCCTCGTAAACCCACGAAGGTGGATTTCGTAGATGACCGTGTTGGAGAAGGCGTGCCTTGGAAAGATGTCCCCTTCCCAGTCGTACGCGCCGAGGTCCGCCACGACGCTCTTCATCGCAGTCGCTGCCGTATCGCCTGGCCGGCGTGCCGCTTCGCGATCGTAGCTTCGGGGTACCGCAGCGGCTCGACCATAGGGATCGAGCAGCACCTTCTCCCGGTCGTAGCGAAGGCCTTCCTTCGGGGCATAGGGACCCTCTGCGCGATAGGCATAGAGTTGGCCTGGCCAGATTCCCGGCACGAAGGCATGCCAGTAGTGAAATGTCCGATGGGTTCTGGATGGGTCGAACCGGATGACCCGCGACGGCTGCGGGTCGTCGGGACGGTCGAACAGAAGCAGCTCGAGCGCTCTGCAATGCTTCGAATAGATGCTGAAGTTCACGCCGCCGGGCTGAGGCGTCGCACCCAAGGGAAAGCTTTGTCCCGTGCCGATCATGCCGTTCGCTTCGTTAGCGCGCTGGACGGATGGAAATCGTCGGACACCAGCCCCCCGAATCTCGCCTGCACCGCCTCCCACATTGCCCAGCAGAGTTTAGTCGAACACACCCTGCTTGGGTCGAAAGAGTACAAATTCCGACAAAAAGCCGCGAGCGTGGCAGGCGATTCACGAGGGCTGGGCCTCCTCTCCCCCAACCCCCCAAGGCTGCCTCGATGCCCACTCAGTACGGCAGGTCGTGCGCTTCCTCGGCGGGCCAGCCAGCTAGGAGCTGCTCTCGCATGCACTGCACCGTCAAGGTGTCCGAGGGCTGGACGCGACGACCTTTTCGACCGCTTCGAGCAGGCTCTTGCTATAAACGCGGCCTGCCAGGTTGTCGCGCGCCTTCTTCGCGACTGCATCCCACTCCGCTTCGTAGGGCGAGGTGTCCACTTCGATCATGCCGCGGGCGACGAGCGATGCGTAAGCTTTCGCGTCGTCACGACGGACCAGCGCGTCGTTCGCCTTGGACGCGCGCACGCTGCTCGAGAGCAAGACCTTCTGATCGTGCTCGGAGAGCTCGTCGAACTTCTCTTGCGTCACGATTCCGCCACCAACCATGATGTTGAAATTGTCTTTCGCCATGTACTTGAGGCGCGTGTACCACTGGAGCGCGACCGCCGCGAGGGCGGATGCGGGAACCGTGTCGACCATGCGGGTCTGCAATCCACCATAGACTTCGGGAAGGCCCATCCGAACTGGGTTGGCACCGATCACGCTGATGAATTCTGCGAAGACCGGATCATCTTTCCAGGCCCACGGCCGGAAGCTCTTGAGGTCGTCGGGTCTGACGAAAGGGTTGGCCGAGAAGAGCCGGTTCTTGCCGGCTTCGCCCCAGTTGAGCAGCACGAAGCCAGCGTCTTTGAACAGTTTGGTGAAGCGGTCGTTGAGCTCAGTCCGTGCGCGCGTGAGTTGCTCGTATTCGGTGAGCAAGCCGGGCGCTGTCAGCACGAGCACCGGACGCGCGACCATTCCGAGCCCCGTCGTTGAAATTCCGGCGCCGTCCATCTGCCCCGCGCGCATCTTTCGGACGAAGTCGCGCTCGTCGCCCTGGCTGCCGCCGGAGTAGAAGCGGAGCTCAACGCGGTTGTTGGTTTCCTTCTTGACGCTACGGTTCCAGGCTTTCGAGATCTTCATGAAACCGGAGCCCGCGGGTGCGAGCGAGGCAAAGCGAATGATGATGGGTCCGTTGGCGCGGGCTTGGGGCGTCGAGACGGCTCCAGGCACTGAGAATGCGCCGGCAGCGAGAAGGAAGATGAAGGAGGAGCGGATCTTCGTCATGGGGTGAGCGATACCCGCTTCCGACGGCATTGCCAAGCTGGCGAAGGGAACGATAGTCGAGCCTGCGGAGGAAAGAACGATGAGGGATGAAGCCACGGTCGAACGACTCGCCGAGCTCTTCCGGCAAACCGGTGAAGCCCATCACGCGGCATTCCTGCACGCTGAAGGCGAAGATCCAGAGTGGCCGCTCTGGTACGCGGAGCATCTTCAGGGTCGCTTGGCGCCATTTTTGGCCGCCCCGTTGACCCGGAGTCGATTGGTGTTCTGTCTGATCGGGGCCGACGATGAGCACCGTGCGACGGAGTCGGACATTGCGTGGCCCGAATACTACGCGCGCAGGTTTCTCGAATGCCTCGGTCCTGCCGAGGCGCCGGACGAGGACAGATTGTCCCTCTACTATTTCGACGGCTGTCCGTTCTGCGTGCGAGTGCTCCGCGTGATCGACGCGCTTGGCCTCGAAGTCGAGCTTCGCAACATCTACACCGATCCGGCGCATCTCGCGGCACTCCGCGAGGCGCGGGGTCGAACGACCGTGCCCGTCCTGAGAATCACGAGCCCCGACGGAGAAGACCGCTGGATGCCGGAGTCGGCGGACATCGTACGGTACCTCGAAGCGACCTACGGCCAAGCGGCCGACTGAGACTACTCTTCGGTCCCGGTCCCGGTCCCGGCACCAGCGAACCCTTCCGGCACTCCGCGCAAGTGTACGTCCCGCTGCGGGAACGGAATCTCGATGCCAGCCTCTTTCAACGCCTCGTTGATCGCCACGTAGACGGAGCTCGGCACGTCCAAGACATCTGAAGGGTCCATGAAGATCCGTAGCTCGAAATCGAGTGAGCTCTCGCCGAACCCTCGAAACAGGGCGAGCGGCTTTGGGTTCTCGAAAACTTTCTCGTTGTTCGCTGCGACCTTCCTCAGGATCTCGAGGACCTGATTGGGGTCCGTTCCATAGGCCACGCCGAGGGGGATGGTCACCCGCTGCTGACGCGCGGCGAGGGTCCAGTTGATGACCCGGCCCGAGATCAGGTCACCATTGGGTACGATCACCTCGGCGCCATCGAAGGTGCGGACCGTGCTGGCCCGAATCCCAATACTGCTGACGTTCCCGAGGATCTGGTCGATCTCGACCTTGTCGTGCAAGCGAATCGGCCGTTCGGTCAAGAGCACGAAGCCCGACACGAAGTTGTTGACCAGGTTTTGGAGCCCAAAGCCGATGCCGACGCCGAGCGCGCTCAGGACGATGGTCACTCTGTCGAGCGGGATCCCCAGCACCGATAGGGCGGCGACAAAGCCAATGGCGATGATCGCGTAGCGCGCGAACGTCGTCAGCGCGAACGGGACTCCCTGCTGCATGTGAAGTCGCGGAAGAACCTCCTGGCCGAGAACGAAGCT
This sequence comes from uncultured delta proteobacterium, assembly GCA_963699755.1. Taxonomy (GTDB): domain Bacteria; phylum Myxococcota_A; class Polyangia; order Polyangiales; family Houyiibacteriaceae; genus SG8-38. The sequence goes on along the minus strand of CAVOVB010000002.1, from coordinate 489,143 downwards.
CACGAATCGCGCCGTGATCCAGCCCAACCACAGAACAAAAAAGAAGCCGAAGAAGTCCCCAAACGTCACGCCCGTATCGGCGAGACCGATCCCCAAATCGGACGACAGCCACTGCCCCAGGACGCGTGCCATCGGCCGCCAGGCCGATGTGATGTCCGAAATCGACCAGGCAAACAAAGCAGCGGTGAGAAGACGTAAGATGCGGCTCAAGGTTTTCGCGATGACGTCCCGATTCGCTCGGACCATCCGGAAAACATCGAAGCGGCCGGTGTGCACGCCGGTCAAGAGAAGGGCCTCGACGACGCGCTCCAGGGCCATGTAGGCAGTCGCCGCAATCGTTCCGATAATCACGAAAACGGAGGCTTCCGTTGCCAGAAAGATGTAGCCTAGAACGGCTGCGCATGCGCCCACGATGCCGCTCAGTAAGGCAAGCCTGGCCCAAAGGCTCGTTACCGAGAACCAGAGTCCCCCCCGGATATGCTTCGGCACATCTGCTCTGTGTAGAAGGCGAATGAGCCACGCCGAGCCCGCTACGGCAAGAAGCAGCTGCGCGAGCAGCAGGGCGCGCTCGATTTCGGGGTGTCCCGAGGCTAGGGCCACGACGACTTGGAAGGTCCCGAGCACGGCAAGCCCGATGAGCGCATGGCGGATGCCCGCCGGCACCATCTCTTTGTAGACCACGAACCAGAGCGGGATCACGACGACCCAGGTGAGCAGAATCATCTCAACCGTGCGGTCCGAATGGAGGAAGCGGGCGACTGCGATGCTCACCAGAAGGGCTGCCGGCCAGGGATGACGAAGCGCCTGGCTGGCCTGGTGCTCCCAAGCGGTGCCGCTCTCGTTCTGACCCTTTGCGGTTCTTTCCGTCACCAGCGCGCGGGCTCTCGCGATGAGAAGCCCGAGGAGAAGCGCGATGAGAGCCTGGAAGATCAGCAGCGCGCGTCTGCCTATCAAGTAATCCTTGACGGCTGGCCACGAGAAGCCCAAGTCGTAGCCTTCCCACGTGCCTTTATCGGCCAAGCGTTCGCCAGCCTTCCAGATGGGCGGGGCCTGTTTTTCGAAGACGCTGTCGACCACCGCACCTTGCGCGACGCCAACGCGCTGTTGGGCTACGCGAAGCCCGTCGCGAACATCCAGGGCCCTGGATTGAACCTCGAGCACTTCGCCGGCCTTACCCTGCAGCAGTTTGCCGCCCTCGCGGAGCCCCTGCAGGATCGACGCGGTGCGATCGACCACCTGCTTTGGAAGGGAGCGCTTTCGCCCTCGTTTTAGCGCTTCGGCCCAGAGCGCGACGTCCTCGTCGTTCTGTGTCATCAGCGCTTCGAGCCCAGCTCCGTAAGCGCTGATTTTCGCGACCTGCCGGTCGACCCGCGCATCGAGGAATTCAAGCCGAGCTTGCAAGTCGTTGAGCTCGGAGCTCATCATTCGTCGAGCCCCCAGCGCATCGATCCTCTCGCCCAGCGCCGCACCCTCGGCATCCACCTCATCGAGCGCTTCGGTGACGTCCGCGAGCACGTCGATCACCGACAGCTCCGTCTCGATGCGAGAGAGCCGCTCTTCCACGGCAGCAGCCTCGATAGCGAAGTCCGAGCCCGTGAGCTTCTTGGGGGCTTCAGGTGGAGGGGCGTACGGTGCAGCCTCGGGTTGAGGTGCTGGGGGCTGGGCATGCGCGACTTGCGCGCCCATGAGGCCGACGGCGCAGACGAGTGAAAACGCAGCCACCCAAGGCCCAGCCAGATTGGAACTCTCCAGCATCGAGACCCCACTTAGCACGGTTGGGTCCCCGGGCGCAGCATGGAGGACCATCTCCGCCGGGATGACGACCGATCAAGGCGCGGCGCTGTGGAACTGCGCGTACGCGGGCCAAAGCTGATGAATGGCGCCATCTACACGGGCCTTCACGCAGCCGCCACGATCATTCACACTCAGGCCAGTACGCTTGGCGCTCCGTGGCTGAGCACAAAGAATATGAATCTCGGAGGAGACGAATGATCACCGCGCTGGTCGTGCTTTTTCACGCCTTGGGTTTCACCTCGTCGGTTCACGCCGTGATGAGCACGCGCACCTCGCAAGGGGCGATCGCATGGGCGGTGAGCCTCAACACGTTCCCGTATTTGGCGGTGCCTGCGTACTGGGTGTTCGGGCGCAGCAAGTTTCAAGGGTACGTCGTCGCTCGGCGGAGCAACGATGAGCGCACAGATCAAATTGAGAGGGAAGCGATCGAAACGGTGGGCCCGTATCGGGTGCCGGAGAGCGAGCGGCCAGAAGCAACGAGTGCGGCGGAAGGCTTGGCGAACATGCCAGTGCTTCGCGGGAACCGAGTGGATCTGCTGATCGATGGCGACGCGACGTTCAAGAGCATCTTGGACGGCATCGACGAGGCCCACGAGTACGTTTTGGTGCAGTTTTACATCGTGCACGACGACGATCTGGGGCGAGCTCTCAAGGACCATCTTCTCGCCAAGGCCAAGCAGGGGCTGCGGGTGTATTTCCTCTATGACGAAATCGGATGTCACGATCTTCGAAGCAGCTACGCGCAAGAGCTCAGCGATGCCGGTGTGGAAATCCACGAGTTCAATACGCGCAAAGGGCGTCGCAACCGCTTCCAGCTCAATTTCCGCAATCATCGCAAGATCGTGGTCACGGACGGACGAGTGGCCTGGATCGGTGGCCACAATGTCGGCGACGAATACATGGGCAAAGATCCGGAGTTTGGTCATTGGCGGGACACCCATGTGCGCATCGAGGGGCCCGCGGTCTTGAAGGCACAAATCTCGTTCGCCGAGGATTGGTACTGGGCGACCGAGACGCTGCCCAAGCTCAACTGGGCCGCGCGACCCGCCCCCGATGGCAGCGATAGCCGCGTGCTGATCATCCCCACGGGCCCTGCCGACGAGCTCGAAACCGCGAACCTGATGTTCGTCCATGCGATCAACGCAGCCCAGAAGCGGATTTGGATCGCGAGCCCCTACTTCGTGCCGGAGCATTCGGTGATCGTCGCTCTGCAGCTAGCCGGCTTGCGCGGCGTAGATGTGCGGATTCTAATCCCCGACAAGCCCGACCACATGCTGGTCTATTTGGCCGCATACTCGTACTTCGATGACGCAGGTCGCACGGGAGCAAAGTTCTATCGGTACCAGCATGGCTTCCTTCACGAGAAGGCCATGTTGATTGACGACGGCGTGGCCACGATCGGAACCGCAAACTTCGACAATCGGTCGTTCCGCCTGAACTTCGAGATCACGGCAGCCATCGTCGACCCGACGTTCGCGTCCGAAGTCGAAGAGATGTTCGAGAACGATTTCAAGCACGCCCGGCTGATGGAACAGGGCGAGTACGACCGAGAGCCCTGGTGGTTCCGCCTTGGCGTCCGCCTCGCCCGCCTCACCGCCCCCATCCAGTAAATCGGGACAGTCCCCTCTTTTATTGAGACGGATTTTCGCCGAAGAGCTGCTGGTCCATCTGCTGGAGACGATCGTTGTGCTCGTTCGCCGACTCGAGGACCTTCAAGACCTTTTCGGCGTGCCCAGGCGCGTATCGAACGAGCCGGCCCGGCTCCCCGCTGAGTCCGTAGTTCCCGACGGGCTCTTCATTGCGGGTCGCCCAGGAGACCGAACCGCAGAGCAATGCTCCAAGCAAGAGAAGAGCCCCGATTCTCATCCCTACAGCCTAGATGAATCGCAGCGACCATGCCCAGGCACCATCGCCTTGCCTTCGAATTGTTCCCTGGCCGACGGGGAGCATCGACTTCACGCGATGCCATTAAGCCCCGGAGCCCCGCGGACGACGCGAACGTCGACTTTGCGGGGCCCCATAAGACAGTCCTTACCGTCGTTGCCGTGGGAACTATTGTTGAGTCGAACCCCTACAATTTACTAGTAGGTGGGAGCGGATTTCGCGCGCTTTAGGCCCCCCGATGACGCTAGCCGGGTCCGCACACCACGCACGTTGAAGCACCCTATTCGACCTAGTCAGGGATTCTCTACTCCTTCCTCACCTGCAACAACAGAGGGACCATAGGGAAAGGTAGAGCCGAGCTCCCCTGCGGTCAACTCAGAGTTTGACCGGGCTGGCTTTGAGCGCGGCGCGCCCCTCCTTCACGTACACGGTGAACCGTACCGAAGGTGCGTTGTGGCGTTTCATGACCTGCTCACGCGCGGCATGAAGCTTGCGGAGAAACTTGTCGAACGTGAGCCCAGTCACCGATGCGCCGCATTGCTTCTGGGTCGCGATGAATTGCTCGAAAACCTCTCGGAAGTGGACCTCTTCGCCCTGGTCGGCTGGCGCGGAAGCTTCGATGAGCTCCTGCGACACGTGCTTGACCTGCGTCGACTCGTCAAGCTCGTCGTCGTATTCCGTGTACGAGTCGACGACGGCATTCGGCCGAGTCGGCGGATCGTACACGCCTGACCCCAATTGCTCCTCGCTATGGCGGACGGTCGCCACGACCGCGTGTCGCGACGATGTCGAACGATTCGGCCAAGACGACGGCGTGCGTTGGGGCCGCGACGAGGCTGTGCGCTGTGGACGGGCCGTCGCGGCGTCCATGGCTGGGTGGGCCGTACGAACGCCCTCCGAATCGATCGGCGCCGTCCGTGGCGCCTTTGCCGCCGGCGTCTCGACGGGCGCGGGATCGAGCGCGACCTGCTTCGCGGTGGAAGCTTCGGTCGAGATGCCGAAGTAGCCGGTGTTGGAGCTATCACGGGTGGAGCTCAGGATCTGGTCGAGGTCGACCGAAGCGCGTTTGGCTGCATCTTCTTTGAATCCGACGCCCGCGCGCAGGGCCGTATTGAGGTTCTCCGCGATCTTCCGATAGTGCCTTCGCAGTTGTCCCTCTGGTATGCAATCGAGCTCCGCCTTGGCTAGATTCTCGCTGGTCTTGCGTAGAACCACGACGCCCTTGTCGTGCTCCACGTAGAGCAGGGCTAGGCCCAGGATCAGCAGTAGAAGCGGGATACCGATGACCACCAGCCAGGGAAGCGAAGCCACGTCTTCTTTGAAGGTGTTCGCGAAGAGCCCACCGAGGCCGACGGTGCTTCCCCGGCGGCCGATGAGATAGCCGACTTCCGCGTGCGCCGCTTCGCCTCGAACCAGTGAAGCAATGGCGCGGGTACGTTCGCCTATTTCGACCGAACCTTCACCGCTTTTCATGCTGGCCAGTGCGGATGCGAGGCCACTTCTGAGCTCAGCGCTGCTCGGTGCCTCCGCGCCACCGACGTAGGACGCAATCACGCGATCGCGATAGAAGAATACCACCGTTGCGTTGGGCAACTTGCCGGCTAGACGTTTGGCGAGCCCATCCTTGATCGCGATTCCATGAACCACCGCGCCGACGTATCGGCCGCCGTCGAAGACAGGGCGCGCAGCCATGCGGTATACTTCGCCGTTGTAGACCCAGATGTCGTCTCGCATGAAGCCCCGCAGCGCGTCTGCAACCAGCGGCATCTTTCCGAGCTCGGTGGACTCCATGTCGTTTTTGTCCAGAGTCGCCACCACCTCGCCCTCGGTGTCCACCGCGAAGATCAGGTCCCCCTTGCCCTCTTCGAGTGTTGCGTTGAGAACGTTGAGCTTCTGACTGAGACGCTTCCGCGTTCCCTGGGCAAGCGATCCGGCGCGCCCGCTAGCGCTTCGCAGTATTTGTCGTACTTCAGAATCGACCGCAACGGAGGCCAGGGCATCGAGTCGAAGTCGCGCGTCGAGTCGCTGCCAAAGCTCCGCTTCGACATGGTCGCGGCGAAGCTGCTCTCCGAGCTGGAATTCTGCTTCGCGGCTAGCGGCCGACTTGTTCAAGAATGCGCCCGCCAATGCCCCTCCAACGGCCAAAGCCAGTACCAGGTACCAAAGACGCGACAACATCGGCTACTTCCTCCGGCTCTTGCTGATGGTGAGCGGATCGACCGCAACTGTTCGGCCGGCGGGCACGGTGATACGAACTGATTCGACCTGCTCTGACCCTCGAAGAATTCTCAAGGAGTAGGGGCCGGGCGGAACGTCCTCGAACGTGAACTTTCCGCTGCCGTCGACGGCCGCGCATGCAACAAGCTCGCGCATCGAATGCAAGTAGCCATCGACGTGTCCGTAGATGCGATCGCCTAGCGCCCAGGGCCCACCCTCGGGGACGGAGATCACCCGAGCTTTGCCGGGGCCCGCTTCGAGCGGTGTGAAGCCTGCGAGCCCCTCGACCGAGAGCTCGTGCGTAAAGGCATCCCGATTCTCGACCCGGACGGTCGATCCGGCGCGGGCGGCGATGGTGGAAGGACTGAGCCCGCCTCCGCGAAAAGCGAACCTGCACCCGATCGGTGGTCCAGTGAACTTGCCTGTCAACACCGCCAACAGGTCGTCGAAGTCGTCCGTGTCGCCTCGTTCGGGCAGGGCGCCGTTCCAGACCTTCCAGTAGTAATCCTTCTGATCGGAGTCCGAGCTCTCGCTTGCGCCTTGGCTCCGGACCGACCCCTCGACCGATTCGGCAGACGCAACGCCGAAAGCGGCGAACGCAACGCTCGCGCAGACGGCCCCGATGATGATCCAGTTCTTCCGTTCTCCCATTGGTATTGCTGTATTATTACAGCTCTATTGAGAGTGAGGTAACAAAAAATCCCCTTTTTTTCGCCGATCCGGGCTACGAGGCCGAGTAGTCGATGAGCTTCACCGGCTGCGGGTGGAGTCGGGCGCGCATCGACTTGCTCATCCCCCCGGGATCACCGCCGATTTCGATGGCGGTTGGCTCCCGGAATTGGAGCTCGACGTCTTCGGCGTAGACATCGATCAAGTCGTCGTGCCGATACGTGCCCCGCCATGCGCTGAGCATGTGTGCAGCGACATGGAGCGGGCTCGTCGCGACTACCCGCAGGCAAAATCGATCCGGAGGGCGGCTCTGTGCAAAGGGAAAGACCCGCGCGCCAAAACCCCAGCACGGAATCGTCGACACGAGCGCCGCGATGCACTCACCCTCGAAGATGACTTCGCCGTCTCGAATCGGCGGACCCTGGGGGGCCCCGTTGCGGTCCAGACGTTCGGCGGCTCCATGGTTGACGATTCGAACTTCCATTCGTGGTCTGAGCGCCAGCTCGGGAATGGTGAGCAGCGGAATTGAAATCGCATAGGACAGCGCGCCCGTCGCGCGCTTGCCGACCCACGGGAGATGGCGGACAAGCGAGCGGACCTCGTGGAAGTGCTTGAGACCAAGCGCATCGAAGCCCGCGCCTGCGAACGGCGTGAGCAGACCCTGCGCTTCGATTAGACGCACATCCTGGTGCGCGCTGTCGTGACGCAGTCGAGCCAAGTCGGCGAACACACCTTTGCGAGAGGTGCCTGCGCCAAGCGCCCAGGCGAGGGAGTTACCCGTGCCAAGTCTGAGAAGCCCAAAGCAAGGCGGCTCCTGGTTCCGATTGCGCGCCTCTTTGCTGATCGAGGTGACCATCCGCACAAACGTCCCGTCGCCGCCTCCGGTGAGCACGACTGGATAGCCCGACTCGACGATCTCGCAGGCGATTCGATCTGCCTCATCGAGGCTCCGCGAAAGGAACAGATCCCCGCTTCCGACCAACTGATCGAAGCTCTCGACGAGCTCGTCGGTGACCTGCCTGGCGTTGCCGTTCAGAACGACGGCTATGCGGTCAGCCTTGGATGACACAGCGCTAGAGCCGAAGAAGCGCGGCGCCCCAGGTGAAACCCGCGCCAAACGCGGGCATCAGAATCAGATCGCCCTTCTTGGCGCGCCCCTCTTGCACGGCTTCGCTGAGCGCGAGGGGAATCGAAGCGGCGGTAGTGTTGCCGTACTTCTCGATGTTGTGGACGATCTTCTCGGGCGCGATTTTGAGCTTCTGCGAAACGAACTCGTTGATCCGCTTGTTGGCTTGGTGGGGGACCATCAGGTCGAGCTCGTCGACTGACACGCCGTTGCGTTCCAATACCGCCAGGCTGACCTCGGGCATCTTGGCCGTAGCCCAGCGGAACACGTTCCGTCCGTTCATCGCTGGATGGATCTTCTTGTTGTCGATCATCTCGTGTGTCAGGCGAGGGTTGTAAGCGCTCGCTGGCGCTTCTAGCCACAGCTCCTTCGCCCCGCTTCCGTCCGCGTGGACTTCCACGTCAATGAGGCCACTGGCCTCGTCGTTGCTTTTCCCGAGGATCGCGCAAGCTGCACCGTCGCCGAAGAGGACAGTCACGTCCCGACCCTCGTCGCTGAAGTCGAGGGCGGTCGAATGAACCTCGGCGCCGACCAGTGCGACCCGCGTGTACATCCCGCAACGAATCCAGGCGTCGGCGATCTGCAAGCCGTAGAGAAAGCCGCTGCACTGATTGCGAACGTCGAGAGCTGGGACTCCAGCGAGGCCCAGCTTATCGCCGAGGAAACAGCCGCTGCCCGGGAAATTGAAGTCAGGAGAGAGGGTGGCGAAGATGATCGCATCGATTTCCGACACGTCGATTCCGGCGTTCTTGCACGCCATCTCGACGGCGGGCACCGCAAGGTCACTTGCCCCGATGCCGCTCTCTTCGATGTACCGGCGCTCTTTGATGCCCGTGCGCTGCTGAATCCACTCGTCGCTCGTATCGAACATCTTCGCGAGGTCATCGTTGGTGACGACCTTCGAGGGCACGTAGTGCCCCAATCCCAGAATCGCGGACCTTTTCATAAATCGAGCCCCTTCCAGACCTGCGGCCGAGACTAGCGAAAGCACCGCGGAAAGTCGATCCGATGCATCGACCACAGCGCTGTGCCCCTCGCAGCAGGGAATGCACGTTTGCCGGGGCCTGCTATAAGCTCGCCCTCTGGCCGAGTGGCGGAATTGGCAGACGCGCCGGATTCAAAATCCGGTGTCCGCGAGGGCGTGTCGGTTCGAGTCCGACCTCGGCTACCAAGAGCTCTCGACTGTCTCGCGAACCGTCTCTTGGGATTCAGCGCGTGGCGACGTGTTTTTCCATCAGCTCTTGCAACTCCGATGGCTTGTCGTCTGGATCCTTGCCATTGCGGCTCTTGTCGATGTCTTCGAGGAGCTCTCGGCACTCTGGCTTGTCGCGGAGGTGATCGAGGAGGAGGCTCGAGGCTGTGCCGAACGCGTTTTCGTAGTCGAGCGCCTCTCGGACACGGCTGGCGATTCGCTCACGGCCCGTCTGGAGGTCGTTCTCGAGAGCTTCGCTGTATCGCTTCAGCTGTGCCCGGAGCTCTTCGATCTGCGTGCGGCGCTCGGCGGCGGTTTCCTCCTTGTTGCGAGCGCGGCGTTCGTAGTCGCGGGCTACGGTCTTCAGAACTTCGCACTCTGCGGCGGCAGCCCCTAGCGCTTGATGACCGCGTCGGATGCGTTCGATGTTGCTGCCCGCCAACTTCACCTCGGCCTCAGCCGCTTCATGCGCGCGCTTCGCGCGCTTGAGCTTGAGAATCAACTGGCTCAAAGAGTCGCGCTCCATGGATGCATCACGCAAGGCGCGAGACTCCTCCCCTGCGAGATCTTCGACCTTACGTCCGATTTCAGCGCGAAGCGCCCGGCCGCGCTTCTCGATCGTCTCGAGTTTCTTCGAATGGCTCTCGAGCTCGCCTTCGAGCCGGGATGCCCGCGATGCGAGCTCCCAAATCTTGTCCGACGCGCCCTGAACTTCGGCTGGCGCGTTTCCATCGGGGTAGGCCCGCGCGACAGCGCGCAGGAAGTTCGCCGCAGTCCGGCTCCACTCGACCACGCCAGGCGCCTGCGCCGGTGGTGGGGGCTGTGGTGCGACCGGAGTCAGATCCGTCGGCTGATCCCATTCCCGCGAGGGAAGGGTGCGTTGCATCTCCTTAAGCTCTTCCTTGAGATGGTGCCCGTCGCGGAATCGGTCTTCGGGCTTCTTTTCGAGCAGCTTCAAAATGATGTGTTCGGCATGCTCGGGAATGTCCGCGCGGTACTTGCGCGGGCTCGGCGGTTTCGCCGTTCGCTGCATGTCGAGCAACTCGTCGCGATCGCCCGAACGGAACGGAAGCCGTCCTGTCAGCATCTCGAAGAACAGCACACCGAGTGCGTAGAGATCGCTCGACGAGACCGCATCTTCCCCTCGTGCTTGCTCGGGCGACATGTACTCCGGCGTTCCGAAGACCGCACCCTTGGGAGCGAGTCGTGGATCACGCGTCAGTGCAGCCAGGCCAAAGTCCAGGATCTTCACGAAGTCTTTTCGACCACCACGCGAGGTGACCATGATGTTGTCGCTCTTGAGATCGCGATGAACCACGCCTAGATCGTGTGCACGCGCAAGCGCCGCGGTCATCTGTTCGAGAATGTCGACGGCACGCGCGATTGGCATCGGGCCCTTCGCGATCTGTGACGAGAGCGAGTCACCGACGAGGTACTCCATTACTAGGTAGAGCTCACCGTCTTCCGTTTCTCCAACGTCGTGGATGTCCACGATGTGTGCATGGTCGACCCGGTTCGCAGCGCGCGCCTCGCGCACCATCCAGGCACGTAGGTGCGTTTCGCCGCGAAGGTCCGGTCGGATCAGCTTCAGCGCGACGACGCGATCGATGAGCACGTGTCGTGCTCTATAAACGACGCCCATTCCTCCTTCGCCGAGCATCGATTCGAGTCGATATCGACCGGCGACGACCTTCCCGAGCAACGGATCATGCGATTTCTTCGTGCGCGATGCCTTGCGTACAATCCCCATGGTTCCCCCGTACCTTCTGGGCAACCTCAATCATAAGCAGGAAGAAAGCGAAGCCCCAAGTGTTCCGCTCTGGGTGAAACCTGGAGTAAGCTGTCATCAGGTGCCCGAGCCGCTTATGATGGAGGGGTCGGGCACCAACGGAGGGATGGGTGAGTGAACAACGGCCGCTGCTCGGGCCGTACCACATCGAGCGTCGCCTGGCGGCGGGGGGGATGGCCGAGGTTTTCGTTGCGCGGCGTGAAGGTCTGCACGGCTTTCAGAAGCGGGTGGCGCTCAAGCGCATTCTTCCCCAGTTTTCGAGCGATCCAGACTTCGTATGGATGTTCATCGACGAAGCTCGCCTCGCTGCGCTCCTCGAACACCCCAACATTGTTCAGGTGTTCGACTTCGGAACGATGGGCGAGGACCTGGTGCTCGTCATGGAGCTCGTCGACGGCTCGAACGTCAGTCGCCTCTTGCGCGCTGCTCCTTCGGATTCGCCGATTCCCTGGGACGTGGCTTTGCACATTGCGTACCAAACCGCCCAAGCGCTCGAATATGCACACCATGCGGTCGACGAGAAGGGCGAATCCCTGGAGTTCGTCCATCGCGACGTGAGCCCTGCGAACATCCTTCTCAGTCGTACCGGGCACGTGAAGCTGACCGACTTTGGCATTGCCACCGTTCGAAGTCGGGCGCCGACGACCGAGGATGGCCAAGTTCGCGGGAAGCTCGGCTACATGTCGCCTGAACAGGTTCTCGGGAAAGAGCTCAGCGGCAAGAGCGACGTTTTCACGCTTTCGACGGTCTTGGCAGAGATGCTGATCGGCGAACCCCTGTTCCAAGGAGAGAGCGAGCTCAACGTCTTGTTGCGAATTCGGGATGCCGACCTTCGGGTGCTGGCTCGCTGTGAGCGGCGCATCCCCCAGGACATTCGCTCCGTCGTGCTTCGGGGGCTCCAGCGCGATCCAAACGAGCGGCCGACCGCGGGCGCCTTTTCCGAGGCCTGCGCGGAAGTGATGCGGCGCCGGGGGATGGGGCACGGACCCGATCGCGTCGCCCGCCTTTTAGCGCAGCTCGACCTGGTCGAAGGAGACGCCCCGGAAGTCCATCTGCCGGATGCGGACCTGCCATCGCTCGTGGATAGCGACCTCATGCATCACGCCGGCCAGGAGCTGATTGGGCCGCAGGCCGTCACGTCGCCGACCATTTACCGGGTGCAGTTGCCCGACGGCAGCGTGATGGGGCCTATGAGCTATCCACGACTCATTCAGCTCCTCACGACGGGCGTCCTCGACAGCCGGAGCTGCAAGATCTCGAAAGCCGACGGTACATACATCGATCCATCCAGCTTGCCCGAGCTCACACGCTTCGTAACGTCCCCCGGCCTTCAGTGGAAGCTCGAAGAGCTCGCACAAGCCGAGAAGCAGGGGCAGCTTCGTGCGGCAACCCTCTTGCCGGTCTTCTACGACATCGTCGCACGACAGCAGACCGGTGTTCTTCACCTCTGGCAGCGCAACCGGCGCAAGAAAATATACTTCGTCGATGGCAGGCCGGAGTTCGTTGCATCGACCGACAAGTCGGAGCTTCTTGGCGAGTATCTCGTTGCGACCGGTCGATGCCTGCGCATGGAAATCGAGATGGCCTTGGCGCTCTTGCCCAAGTACGGCGGTCGTCTTGGAGATGCGCTCGTTGGCCTCGGGATTCTGCGCCCGGTCGAGCTGTTTCGGGCGATTGCCGATCAGGTGCGTGGGCGTCTGATGGAGGCGTTCCGATGGCGGCGGGGCGAGTGGGCTTTCGTCCGCGGCGCACGGAGTCACGAGGAGACCTTCCCGATGGGCATGGACCCCTATGAGCTCCTTCGAGACGCCGCGAACGAAGCACACCTCGAGGAGATCGAGTCCGTCCTCGATCCGCTTCGCGAGAGAGTGCTTGAGCGCTGCGATGATGGGCCGTCGCTGCAGACGTTCCGCATGGACAGGCGTTGGGTCAGCGTGCTCGACTCCGTTTCCGGGGATACGACACTAGGCGGAATCTTGGCGAGACAGAGCGGATCAGGGGCCGATCTGGAGCCCGCCTACCGAGCGCTTTACCTGGGGCTTGCGTGTAGGCTGGTTCGGACCAAGGTGAGCCCTTCGCAGATGCCGTTCCGAGAATCGTTTAGCGCTTGAGCCCACCCGTGTCCTACGTCGAGCTAACCCGCCCACGAACGAGTCCGAGCCCCGTGCTAATCGAGGTGCCACACTCGGGCTTGCAGGTTCCTCCAGAAGTCGAATCGGAAATCGAGGCGACGCCACTGGCCGTGTTGCGCGACTCCGACATCTACGTCGATCAGCTCTACCAACGCGCACCCGAGAACGGCGCCACGCTCTTGGTATCCCGCGTGTCGCGATACGTCGTCGATCTCAATCGTGGGCCGGACGAGGTCGACTTGGCCGCTGTGCCGAGGCATCCAAGAGGCCGCCACATTCCGGCTCGCGGTGTCGTTTGGCGTGCGAGGACAGATGGGACACCGCTGCTCCGTGCGCCACTCACGATCGATCAGTTCCGCAGACGACTCAAGCTGTTCTACGATCCGTATCATCAAGCACTGAGCGAGGAGGCAGCGCAGATACGGGAGCGGCATGGTCGAGTGCTCGTCCTTGCGGCGCATTCGATGCCCTCCGCGGGGCGTCAAACGATCGGCGGGGGACGAGCACGTCGTGCCGACGTCGTGCCTGGTACGCGCGGACGCTCGACTGCCGATGGTCGTATCATCGATTTGGTCGATTCACACTTCCGTGAAGCGGGTTTCAGTGTGAAGCACGATGACCCGTATCGCGGTGGCTGGACGACCTCGCGCTATGGAGCGCCGAGGCGAGGCCAGCACGCCGTTCAGATCGAGCTCAACCGCGCGCTGTACGTCAACGAGCGTACGAGCGAGGTCAATCAGAACGACTTCACGCGGCTGCAATCCGTGCTCGACGAGCTCGTCGGCAAGCTCGGCGATCTACTGCTGGGCTCAGCTCAGTTCGCGACCGGCTGATCGACCACGCCTGATTCGCTCGAACGGACCTCGAGGCGGTACCGGCTGTTGGCAGTCTGCAGGTAGTAGGTGTCTTGCCCGCACAGTTGAAGCACGCGCTTCACCGGCGTCGTGACGTACTCGTGCAGACCATCGGCAAACTCGATGACCACCACGGAGCCCTTACGCGGTGGCCGCAGTAGACGCCCAACCACCGCTCGACCCGATTTCCGGCCTACTTTGCGAAGGACGACTTCCACGACTCGAAACTAGCATAGCTGCCCACCTGGGCAAAGCAGTCGTGCAAAATTCCAGCATTTTCGGTACCTGCGAGATTTGCGCCTCATGTGCCAACCTTGCGCCGCCTGCCGCGGCGAACAGGCTGCCGCGCGCGGCAAAACGCCACGTCCTCGTGCCCAGGCCTGGCGATTTTCGTTATGTTTTCGATGCACCGAGGTTCGGCACGAATAGTGCAGCCGGGATTCGCACATGGAGACCATCATCACGGCGACGGCTCTGGACCGATACCGCGCTTCTCTCAAGCGGGTCGAGATCCTCGATGCTGAAACCGAACGAGAGCTCGCGCAGAGTTGGGCAGATGGAAACGAATCGGCAGGGGTCCGATTGATCGAGTCGAGCCTCCCTTTCGTCATCGCGATCGCGCGCGAGTATCGGCGCTGGGGGGTTCCGCTGGAGGACCTGGTTCAGCAGGGCAACCTGGGGCTGCTCAAGGCGGCGTCGAAGTTTGATCCCGAAAAGAAGTGCCGGCTCATCACCTATGCAGCGTATTGGATTCGCGCCGAGATTCGCGACTACGTCGTGCGGTCCTATCGAATCGTCCGCTTGGGGACTACTCGAACCGAGCGGCGCGCCATGCGCGCGTTTCGGCGAAAGGCGGTCGAGTCGCCACAGGCGCTGGCCGAAGAAAGCGGCATGCCCCTGACGCGTGCAAAGCAGCTTTGGCCCCTGCTGGCGAGGGGCGACCTTTCTCTCGACGCTGGTGCCGGCGACGCGCCGACCGCAATGGAGCGCATGAGTTATAGGGAGCTCACGCCGGAAGAGTCGGTGGCACGTTCGGAGGCGATCAACCACGTGCGTGACGCGCTGGATGCCGCATTGCAAAGCTTGACCATCCGGGAGCAGCGGATCGTCGAAGCACGAATCCTTTCAGACGAGCCCTGCACGCTTGAGGCGCTCGGCCGCGAAATGGGCGTCAGCAAGGAGCGGGTACGTCAGCTTGAGGTCCGGGCCCGTCAGAAGCTCCGCGAGCGCCTGGAACACCTGCGACCCGCAGCCTGAGCGCCCTCGTGCAACTCGCTTGACTCTGTGGGACAACAGACGCATTTTCCCGTCCATATGCGTGGCGTTCGCACCCCTCATTTCTTTCTTCTGTTCGTCACGACGACCTTTTGTATCTCCAATCTGTTCGGCTGTAAGCGTGACCTCGGCGAGTGCAACCTCGATGGAGAGACTGCGGACGGGCGCCCGATCGATGGCCCGGCCGCGTTCGACATCGCCTATCGAGAGACCGACGGCCTCCCCATGTACGAGGGCCAGGCGATCGTCCAATCGACTTGCGGTAATGGTGCCTTCTGCCACTCGCCGTCTGCACTCGGAGGCAACCGCTTCGGCACACCGAGCGGGCTAAACTTCGACGTGGATCTGGCCTGCACCGACGCGTCACAGGATTCAACTTGTGCTCAGCCGATCCAAAGCTGCGAAGGCGGCCGGACCGACACTCCGTACTGTCAGCGACTAAAGGGTCTGCAAGACAATCAGAACCAAGTCCGGAATTGGGCCGAGGGGATGATCCAGGAAATTCGGCAGGGTTCGATGCCACCTGGTGCAGTGGGTCGAAGCGTACGGAGCACCATTCCATGGGTTCGCAAGTCCAGCGGCGAACAGCTGCCTTCGATCGATTCGAGCGAAGGACAGGAGATCGTTCGCAACTGGCTTGCCTGTGAAGCGCCTGCGATTGCGCGGACGGAGACTGCGCCCTCCGTCGCGCTTGAGCTCGAGCTCTGCCAAAGCGTCGACGACGAGATCTGTGTGTATAGCGGGCCTGGAGAGCTTCCCGATCCGAACTGGAGCGATATTTACTTCAGTATCATGTTCACCGAGTGCGTGATCTGCCACGGGCCGAGCAACAATGGCACCGACCAAAACCCGAACAACCCGCTCGACGGGGACATTCCAGGTGGCGCCAGCGCAGCCGGCCTTGCAGCGCTCAATCTGACCGGCGCCGATACCACAGACACGAGCAGCTGGCCGACCGAATCCTGGTCGTCGGTCGTCGATGCATTGGCCGCTGACCCAGGTGCATGCGCAGGGCAGGGCACCGTCGTGATTCCCTTCGATCCAGACGGGTCCATCATGATTCAAAAGATGCGCAACGTGCAGACCTGTGGCGACCCGATGCCGCTTGGTGGCTCGATCAGCGAAGGCCGCATTCAGGTCGTCGAAGAGTGGATCAACCTGGGAGCGCTAAACGACTAGTGACGCGCGCGTGCCTCACCGCGTTGCTCCTGATTTTGCTGGCTGCCCTGGGCTGCAAGTCGGCTCCGGCCTGTCCTCTTCAGGCGCGCAGCGATGCACGCAAGGCGCTCGACGATCACAGGCAGCGACAGGCTGGCTGGAATGCGATCAAAGCCGAAGCGCGGGTGACGCAATGGGCTCGAAGCGGACGCATTCGCGGCACCGTCTTGATGTTCTTGGAGCGGCCGAACCGAGTTCGCTTCGACGTGATGACACAGGTCGGTCCCGTCGCAATCCTGACCAGCGATGGGGAGAGATTTCAGCTCAGCGATCTGCGTGAAGGCACGTTTCTTCAAGGTCCGACCTGCCCTGAGAACATCGCCCGCATCCTGGGAATTTCGGTCGATGCCGAGAACGTGCTCCGGGTTCTGACCGGCGATACGCCGATGATCGACGCTACGGCGCAGTCGATGATCTGCCGCGAGGGACGCTACGTGGTAACGCTCGTCGCTGCCGATGGGACGAGTCAAGAAGTCTCGTTTTCGGTTCACGAAGGTGATCGCGAAAAGCCGCCGCCTGAGCAGCGTCTAACGCTTCGACAGTCCATCGAACGGGCGCCCGATGGCCAGACGCGCTGGGAAGCCATTTACGACGACTACATCGAAGTCGACGGACAGTCGTTCCCGACCAACGTGCGCTTCGTCGACAAGGTCAATGATGCCGATACCTCGGTTCGCGTGAAGTCGATTTCGGTCAACCCCGAGATCCCCGAAGGCGCGTTCCAACAAACACCGAGCCCCGGTATGTCGATCGAATTCGCTCCGTGCTCCTGAAAATCCGTTCATTTCTCGACTGATGCTAAGGTAGCGGCGCATGACGGAACCGCTGCTGAGCCTGCGCCACCTGGTCACGGCGTTCGAGACGGATGAGGGCTATCTGAGAGCCGTCGACGACATATCGTTCGACGTGTTTCCTGGTCGAACGCTCGGGATCGTCGGGGAGAGCGGCTGCGGGAAGAGTGTGACCTCTTTGTCGATCATGCGCTTGATCCCGAGTCCGCCCGGTCTCATCGAAGGCGGCGAAGCCCTGTTCGACGGGCGCGACCTCTTTCAGCTCCCGGAGTCGGAGATGCGAAGCCTCCGAGGCAACGAGATCTCGATGATCTTTCAGGAGCCGATGACATCGCTCAATCCGGTGTATACGGTTGGCTCGCAGATCGTCGAAGCGATTCGGCTCCACCGGAGCATGGGCCGCCGCGCCGCCAAAGCTCGTGCGATAGAGCTCCTCGATCTGGTCGGCATTCCCGCACCGATGGAGCGGATCGACTCGTACCCGCATACGCTTTCGGGCGGCATGCGACAGCGCGCAATGATCGCAATGGCGCTGGCGTGCGAGCCTCGTCTATTGATTGCGGATGAGCCGACCACGGCGCTAGACGTGACGATTCAGGCGCAGATTCTCGAGTTGCTTCGTTCACTTCAAGACGAGCTCGGTATGAGCATCATCTTCATCAGTCACGACCTCGGTCTCATGGCCGAGTTCGCTCACGAGATCGCTGTCATGTACGCGGGCAAGATTGTCGAGCATGCGGAAACCGAGGTGCTCTTCGAGACGCCCCGTCATCCGTACACGCGCGGGCTACTGCGCAGTCTGCCGAGCGCCCGCAATCGTGGGGAGCGCTTGCCAACGATTCGCGGGATCGTTCCCGACCTGAGCAAGTTGCCGACCGGTTGTCGTTTTCAGGACCGTTGCGACCTCGTGACCGAGCTCTGCCGTGTCGAAGAGCCCACTTTGCAGCAGCTCGAACGGTCTGAGGTCGCCTGCTTTCGTGCCGAGGTGTCGGCGTGAGCGAGCAGGCAATCGTTCGCGCGGAATCGCTGCGCAAGTCGTTCCGTGGTCCGTCGCGGGGCATCGGGCGCGGGCACGCGGAGCTCTGGGCCGTCGATGGCGTCAGCTTGGACGTGATGCAGGGCGAAACCCTGGGGCTGGTCGGCGAATCGGGCTGTGGGAAGAGCACCCTCGGCCGCTTGCTCTTGCGGCTCCAAGAGCCGACGAGCGGGCGGGTCTATTTCGAAGGCCGAGAGCTCACGGGCTTGTCGCAGTCCGCGTTGCGGCCTTTTCGAAGCAAGATGCAGATCATCTTCCAGGATCCGTACAGCTCGCTGAACCCGCGTATGACCGTCCGAGCTGCGCTCGCCGAGGCGCTGCGCGTGCACCAGAGGGCAGGCTCAGCCTCGGAAGAAGAGCAGCGCATCGCCGCCCTGCTAGAACGCGTGGGATTGCGGCCCGAGCAGATGCGCCGTTACCCGCACGAGTTTTCCGGCGGACAGCGCCAGCGCATTGGAATTGCGCGGGCCCTCGCAGTTTCCCCGAGCTTCATCGTGGCCGACGAGCCCGTCAGTGCCCTCGACGTTTCCATTCAAGCGCAGATCGTGAACCTGCTTGCCGATCTGCAAGACGAGCTCGGCCTGAGTTACCTATTCATCGCTCATGATCTGCATGTCGTAGAACACGTGAGCCGTCGCGTTGCCGTCATGTACTTGGGGCGTCTGGTCGAGCTCGCCACCGCGGAACAGATCTACTTGAGGCCTCGTCATCCGTACACGGAGGCCCTCCTCAGCGCCGCGCCCGAGCCAGACCCCCGCGCACGCAAGCGGCGATTGCTGCTGGAGGGCGACGTTCCGAGCCCCCTCGATCCACCGAGCGGCTGCTCGTTCCACCCCCGGTGTCCGATCGCGAGAAAGGGTCTGTGCGATCAGGAGGTTCCCGGGCTTAGGCGGATTGAACCGGGCCACGAGGTAGCCTGCCACCTCGTGGAATAACGGTTGCGACCCTTCCTCGTCCTGCGGTAACTAAGCCGGATGGCGGAATCGGCTGACGAGTTCGGAATCCATGGCTACTACCGGAGCTTCTCGGCGGGGGAGGCCCCCCTACTACGCCGCAGCCCCTGCCATCGAGCTCTATTTGATTCGCGAAGGCCAGGTGCAGCTCTTCAAGCGTGCGCGCGGCGCCGAGCGCGATGTTGGCCTTTTCGGTGCGGACGCGCTCATCGGCGAAGAAGCTCTGCTTCCCGGCGCCCATCGTTGCGCCAGCGCTCAGGCCATCGAGCCCGTGAGCGCGCTGGTGATCGAAAGCGACACCTTTCGGGCGCTCGTCCGTCGCCGACCCGAGCTCGGCAAGCGTGTCACAGAGCAGCTGCTCCGCCGCCTGCAAAGGACCGAGGAGCAGATCGAGAACTTCCTTCCAGCGGATCCCACAGTCCGGGTTCTGAACACGCTTCTACGCGCGGTCGACGAGGCGGGCCGGCGCCCTCACAAGCTCTCAATTCTTGAATTATCCACTCGTACTGCAATGGATCTCGAACAGGTCAACGCTGTCGTCGCGCAGCTGCGCGATTGTGAATATCTCCGGGTGGGCGATCAGACGATGACCATCATCGATGCCGAGGCCCTTCGCCAGATTCAGGTCCTCCTTTCTCTCAAGGAAGACGTGCGTCACGGCCGGCGCTGTCGGTAATCCGACACCCCTTCTTGACCGAGCCCTGGCCACTCAGTACACCCATCCGGTGCTTCGAACCTGGGGATTGGTTTGGCTGGCTTGGCTGGCGGTGGGGTGTGCGACGACGTCGGAGGCGGTGACGCCAGACGGGGAGCGTTCATATCGAGAGTTTCAGCTCGCAGCCAGCCTTCGGGATGAAGGCCAGGTCGCCGCTGCCATTGAGCATCTGCGCACGGCGCTCGAGCTCGACCCCAACAATGCCGAGGCCCGCCTGCTCATGGGCTTCATCCAGATGGAGCGGGGAGCCTACCAGAATGCGGAACCGCACTTGGCCTCTGGCATCAAGCTTCTCGAAACACAGAAGCGTGGTGGTTCGACACTTGCGGAGGCTCGTAACATCTACGGCCTCTGCCTGATCGAGCTGGGTCGTTACGACGAAGCCATCGTCGTACTCCGGGAATCCGCAATGGATGAGCTGAACACAGCTCCACATCTTGCATGGGGCAATCTCGGGCTGGCACAGTTCTATACAGAGGATTATCAGGGAACGGTGAAATCCACGATGGAGGCAGTCCGCATGCAACCCCGATTTTGCGTAGGCTACTACACAATGGGTAGGGCATTTTGGGAACTGCAGCATTTTGAAGACGCGGAGCGTGCGCTCGTGAGCGCGCTCCAAGTGGATCCATCCTGTTCGAAGAGCGTGCAGCTCCAGGGCGCTTGGCGGCTTCGCGGTGAGGTGCGCGCTCGTTTGGGTCATCGTCGCGACGCAGTCGCTGACTTGGAGCGCTGCATAGAGCTAGACCCGTACTCGAACGACGGTCGCATGTGTCAGACACTGCTAGAGGATTCGCGATGAGGAGAGATTCGATCGGCGATTTCTTGAGGACGGAGCGCGAGACACGCCATCTTTCGATTGAGGAGGTTTCGAGGACGACGCGCATTCCGCGTCGGACGCTCGAGTCGCTCGAAGAGGATCGCTTCGAAGAGCTCCCGAGCGGCGTGTTCGTTCGCGGCTTCATCAAGGCTTACGCGTCTGCGGTCGACATCGATGCAAACGAGGTTCTCTCGCTCTTCGACTCGAAGCGCCCGGAAACCCTGCCGCCCGCGCCGCTGGCGACAGTGCACAGCCGCCGTGGTTACGGCGCTTTGGTCCTAGCGATCACGACGGCGGCGCTTTTTGCCATAATCGTGGCCACCTTTGCGCTCGTCCGGCGTGCGCCTGCGCAGGACGAGCCCATTGAGCTATCCTCGATATCGCCGTGCCAAGTCGACACCGCCAGAGCCGAGCGCTCCTCTTACGCTCCGTGGACTACCGCGACTCGGACCGAATCGTCACTCTCTTAACGGAGGGCTACGGCAAGATTTCGGCGCTTGCGCGGGGTGCGCGAAAGAGCCAGCGCCGATTTGGGGGCGCGCTGCAGCCCTATGTCTTGATGAATGCGCACTTTCGACCAGGCCGTGGTGAGCTTGCCCATCTGGAGCGGGTGTCCGTCGATCAATCGTTTCACGGCATCCTCCGAAGCCTCGAAGCGATTGGCGCAGCGGGTGCAGCTCTCGCTGTCATTCGAGAGCGCGTACCGGACCACGAACCAGAGCCGCTCGTCTTCGACGCTGCAGTGCGCTTCCTGACGGCGCTCCACGGGGGCGCCCCTCCAGAGGAAGCTCTACTGTCGCTTCAGATTCGAGTGCTTGCAGTGCTTGGCTTTGCGCCGACACTCGATCGCTGTGTCCGCTGCGGTAAGATGCCAGCCCAAGGGCGCTCCGCTTCGTTCGATGCAGCGCGCGGAGGAATCGTGTGCCGCGCCTGTGGCGGGGGGCGTTTGGTCCTGTCTGCGGAGGCGCTTCGCCGTTGGGTTGCGGTGCAGGCCAGCTCCGAGCTTCCCGAGCAAGCATGGCCTGGCGCAGAGCGCCAAGAGATCCGCGATGCGCTCGCGCTGCTCGATGCGCACCATGCGACCGTCACCGTTCGGAAACGCACAGCGGGGTCCTCCGGTGGCTGGGAGGGTCGCATCTGTTGACCGATCCCTCGAAACCCATCGAGCTCCGCGCGCCCAGCGGGGCTCGCGTCATGGAAATCGACTGGGCAGACGGCCACCGAAGTGTGTATCCGCACGAGCTTTTGCGCGGCTTCTGCCCCTGTGCACACTGCCAGGGTCATGAGGGGCCGATCGAGTTCGTCGAGGGAGGGGACCTCGAGCTCACAGACATCCAATCGGTTGGAAATTACGCGGTTAGACTCGTCTGGCGCGATGGTCACCAGACGGGGATCTACAGCCATCGCTTCCTGCGGAGCCTGTGCGCATGTTCATCCTGCGCCAGCGAAGAGCCCAAAGCCCGCTCGTTTTGGCGTGAATAGGGCGAGTCTCCCCCTCTTTGTCTCTGTTACCCTGTACCTGGGGGTTTCGGGTGGCATTTCACACACTCATCGTCGATGACAGCAGCGCCGTGCGCGCGTTCGTCCGCGTCAGTTTGGAAGACGCGGATTTCGCTAGGGTGCAAGAGGCCGAAACCGGCTTCGAGGCGCTCCAGCTGCTCGCCTCCCACAGTTTCGACGTCGTCATCGTCGACGTGAACATGCCCGACATCAACGGGCTCGAGCTTCTCGCGTTCATGAAGAAGAGCCCCCGGCAACAGGGAACTTGCAAGATCCTGATCAGTACGGCGGTCGACGGGTTGGATGCGCAGCGGGGCGCCGAGCTCGGCGCAGATGCCCTCTTGGAGAAACCGTTTGAGGTCGAGGAGCTGCGGGAGCTGATTCGAAGCTTGCTCGATCCCGTCGCGGAGGTTTCCGGGTGAGCGATCCACGGGACAACGTGCAGCAGGAGTTCTTGGCTGAGGCTCAGGAGCTCGTCGAGGCCTTGTCGCGTGATCTCTTGTTGCTCGACGAGGCTCATCAGCGAGGCGAGCGCGTGGATTCGGCGCTCGTCAACGAGATTTTCAGGAGTGTTCATACCCTCAAAGGCATCGCCGGGATGTTCGGCTACAAACATGTGGGCACCATCGCCCATGCGCTCGAGGACTTGCTGGACGATTTGCGGCTCGGCCGTACCATCGTCGGCGACCCGCTGCTCGATGTGCTCTTCGATTCGGTCGAGCGGTTTCAGCGACTCCTCGCTCTCGAAGATCCGCAGGCGCCCGAAGAAAAATCCGGCGTAGACGCGTACGTCGCCGCCGTCCGCTCGATCGGCGCTCAGCCTGCCACGGAGGACGGCGATCCACTGGAACAGTATGCGATCGGATCGGCCGTCCTTTCGGTCCTCACCGAGTATGAAGAGCATCGACTTCGGGCGTGCATCAGAGAGGGGATGAAGCTGTATCGCCTCCGCGCGACGTTCGATCTCGCTGCGATCGACGACTCGATCGAGACTTTGCGCGACGTCATTCATGACGATGCCGAAATCATCACCTACTTGCCAAGTCTCGAAGGCGGCAATGACGAATCCATCGAGCTCGTCGTATTACTCGCCAGCCACGTGCCTGAAGCGGAGCTCAAGGCCTACTTCGAAGGGCGGTACGGAACGATCGAGGTCATTGAGGAGCGTACGCACCTGCCGACGAATCCTCCGAATCCCACCTTGATTCCTCCAGACACGCGAAGTGAATTGCCGCCGTCTGACGACGACTGGGGTCAAGCGTCGCTTCGCTCCTTGGCCAATTCAGTTCGCGTGGACATTCGGAAGTTGGACGATCTGATGAACGTAGTGGGCGAGCTTGCATTGGTCAGAGGCGCCGTGAGTCGCGTCGTTGAGAGCTTCGCCGCCGACCCCAAGCACAGGCAATCGCTCCGAGAGCTCGATCGCGTCGGTCGCGGCTTCGAGCGCCAGCTTTCCGAGCTACGAATGAGAATTCTAGACGTTCGGATGGTTCCATTGGGCCAGGTGTTTAGCAAGTTCGCACGCATCGTACGACAGGCGGCCAGAGAGCACGACAAGCAAGTGCGCCTCGTGGTGACCGGTGCGAACACCGAGATGGACAAGCTCATCGTCGAAGAGCTGGCCGATCCGCTCATGCATCTGGTTCGCAATGCGATCGATCACGGCATCGAACCGGTCGATGCCAGGATGCGACTCGCCAAACCGGCGGAAGGCACGTTGGCGCTCAATGCGTACCACAAGGGAAGCAACGTCGTGATCGAGGTCGAGGACGACGGCTGTGGAATGAACGCACACAAGCTGCGCGAAACAGCGGTAGCGCGAGGCATGCTGACCGCGGAGGCCGGTCACGACCTCACGCGTCAGGACATGTTGAATCTCGTATTCCTTCCCGGGTTCAGCACGAACACCTCGGTCACTGACATGTCGGGGCGGGGCGTCGGAATGGACGTCGTGAAGACAAACATTCTGCGGATGGGTGGAGTGGTCTCGATCGCCAGCGAGTATGGCATCGGGACGAAGATCACGGTCACCCTTCCAATTACACTGGCTATCATTCGAGCGCTCATCGTCACTGTGGGGTCACGCCCGTTTGCGCTCCCGATTGCCGCAGTTCGCGAAGCCGTTCCGTATTCGCCGAAAGACGTCCGCAGCATCCAAGGTCGAAAAGTGGTCACGATGCGAGGCGAAACGCTTCCGATCTGTGATCTCGCGCGACTATTCGGTCTCCAGCCAAGGGGGCGCCAAGAAGGGCGATTCGTCATCGTCTGCGCGATGGGGACTCGAGAGCTTGGATTCGTCGTGGACGAGCTCGTCGGGCAGGAGGACGTAATCACCAAGTCACTTGGCAAGACGCTCTCTTCGGTTCGTGGCTTCGCGGGTGCAGCAGACCTAGGGGACCAGAGACTGGCGCTCGTGCTCGATGCGCCCGCGCTCTTCACGGAGTACTTCGAGGGTGCGGGCGCCCAGCTAGGCGCGGAGACGCACGCATGACGCAAGTTGTCCAAACGGACACCCTGGTGCCGGATCCAGAAGACCAGCTCGGCACGATCCCCGTTCTCTCGGTTTCAGCGGGCAACGAAACCTATGGTTTTCCGCTGCCTGCGATTCGCGAGATTCTGATGCCACCGCCGCTGACGCCAGTCCCCCGTGCTCCCGAACACTTTCTCGGCGTCATCTCGGTCCGAGGTCAGGTCATCACACTGGTCGACTTGCCCAAACTCCTGAGGCTCGAGGTGCACGAAAGGCAAACCATCGGCCGCGTTCTCCTCGTCGACAGCGGGGAAGAGCTCATCGGGGTTGCTGTCGACCGCGTGGTCCAGGTATCCCAGTTGCAGCCCGAGCAGATCGAGTACGCGAGCGCCATGAGCGCGGAGCTCTCGGAGTACATCGTCGGTGTCGCGCGAGTTCCCTCGGAGTCATCGACTGACCCGGAGGAGATGGTAATTCTGATCGACCCAGGGGCACTGCTGGGAGGGCTGAAGTGAGGGAAAGCAAGAGCTACGGCCTAGCGCTCACAAAGGATCTGATTCGAGTCGAGGTGGACGGGGTGATGTATGCACTCGAGATCCAGCGGATGCGGGAGATCGTCAATCCGCTTCCTCTCATCGCGCTGCCCCGCGGGCGCGCCTCAGTTTTGGGAGTTTCCGACTACCGCGACGAAGTCGTGGCAGTGATCGATCTGCGGCGGTTCTTTGGCTTACGGCCGCAAGAGCCAACACGACGCACCAAATGGCTCATCCTCGAAAGCCTCCGGGGACCGGTTGCGGTCGTCGTCGATGCCGTCCACGAGGTCTTTTCGTCCGGGAGCAAGGCACAGCGCCACGTTCCCGTCCTCGATGAGCATGATCGCGAACGGGGAATCAAATCGGCCTGTCGCTATCAAGATCGGCTCGTGTTCCTACTCGATGTAGACCTAGTTGCTGAGCCTGCGATGGATGTCCGTCCCCAGGAGATCCCGTTCCTGCCGTCGGAGACGCCGTGACGGAAGACAGGCTCGAAAAGGCATTCCACTCGGCCGACCCGGACGTGCGGCGTCAGGCCGTGCACCAGATGAGTCGTCGTCCGCAGGGCACACCGTTGTTGCAGATCGTCGACGCGCTATCGGATCCCGATTGGCGCGTCCGCCGAGAAGCAATTTCTCTCGCTGCGCAATCCCTCGACAGAGACGCTCTCATCGACGCGCTACTGATTCGGCTGGTCGAGACCGACAATATTGGGCTCCGCAATGCGGCGATCGAGGTGCTTGGGATGATGGCTCAGGGCCGGGTGGGCAAGTTCACCAGAGCATTCGAGGGCGCTGGGCAGGTCGCACGGAAGTTTCTGATCGAGGCGATGGGCAAGACAAGAGATCCTCGAATGATCGACCATCTCGAGACGCTCGTTCGAGGATCCGACGCCGACATTGCGGCTGCCGCCGTGGAGGCCCTCGTCTGCATTGGGGGCGGTCGAGCGGAGCGCCTGCTGAAGGAGCGCCTTTCTACGCCGCACCTCTTTCTCCGCATCTCCATTCTCGAGGGGCTGACGCGGCTCGGTTCGCGACTCTCCTGGACCGAGCTTGCGCCGGCGCTCGAAGACGCGATCGTCCGCCGAGTTTCGGCAGAGCTTCTCGGCAGGACAGGCGATCCGGAGGCCTTGGAGTTTCTACTAGAGCTCGCTACTGATGCTTCACCGCAAAGCTCCTCAGCCGCCATACGCGCCATCGCCGAGCTTGCGGACGTCAACGCGGATCAGGAGGATCTGATCGACCGATTGAGGGAGTCGAAAGAGTCATTCCGGCGCGCGCTTCACGAGGCTCTGCTGCACGGCGACACCCCGACTAGGCAAGGAGCGGCCTTTCTCGCCGTGCTGTGCCGGGACGAGAACTCACTCGAAGCAGTGATCCAAGCGATTGCCGACGACGTGGTAACTCCGGAAACGGTCGAGGCTCTCCGTGCATGGGGAACTGGGCTCATCGAACCGCTTCTCTGGCAGCGGCGCGCAGAACCGCGCGTATGGGCCATCGCGCTCGAGCTTGCTGCTGAGCTTAGTTACCGGCATCTCGACGAGGTGCCACCTGGGATTCGCGATCGCATACGGAGCCTCATCGAGCGCGACCTGACCGACGCGACCGATGCGGTACGGGCTGCGGCGGCCGAGAGCCTTCGCTGGTGGGGTGACCGACGAGATTGCCGAGCCCTCGTCGAATGCTTGGAGAGCGACTCACATCAAGTTCGGGCGGCCGCGACCAGCGCACTCGAAGTGCTCGCGAAGCGCGTGCCCGCAGCCGTCGAAGAGGCCATCCGAGAGGCCAAGCTCGATGGGCCCGGAGGCGCGGACATCGCGCACGTCCTCTCGCGGCTGAATACGGGAGGCGCCGTGGAAGTGCTCAAACGTGGCCTCCACAGCAGCGAACCCCGCACCCGCAGAGCGGCGGTGCAGGCACTTGGCATAGCGAACGCGAGCGACATCGCCCAGTTGATCGGATATGCGGTCGCGGATGAAGACATCGACGTTCAAATCGCAGCGGTGCGGACGCTTGGGCAAATGAGCAGCACTGAGGCGGACGCGCCGCTTCGCACCGCGCTCGATTCCCCATTCGCTTCCACTCGCGCGGAGGCAGCACTAGCTCTTGGCCGACGTGAAGCCAATGGCGC
This sequence comes from uncultured delta proteobacterium, assembly GCA_963699755.1. GTDB lineage: Bacteria > Myxococcota_A > Polyangia > Polyangiales > Houyiibacteriaceae > SG8-38. Next base: position 462,045 of record CAVOVB010000002.1, on the reverse strand, counting down.
AGTCTCGCGCATTCGCGCGCTCTTGGAGGACAGAGAGCCGGTGGTTGTCTCCGCGGCGCTGGATGCGCTGGCTTGCCTGGGAGATTCAGAGGTCGCAACCGCCGTCGAACGTGCTCTCTCCCACGCCGATGCTGAAATATTTCAGGCGGGCCTGCGTGCGGCACGGACACTGCCTCGCCACGACGCGGAACGCTTCGTGAGCCGAGGTCTCCACCATTCCGCCTGGAACGTCCGCATGTTGGCAATAAAACTCTTGCTCGAGCTCGATACAGAACATGCGCGAACCGTCTTAGTCGAGGCCTTGGCCGATGAGACCGATTCCATGGTGCGGCACGCGATCGAAAGCGGCCTTCAGATGGGTGGTTGACGTGACCTTGCTGCAGGGCACCGGGCCGACCCTCGATCTGAAGGAGTTCCGTCTACTCCGGGATTTCATCAACCAGTTTTGCGGGATCTATTTCGCTGACGACTCTGCCTATATCGTGGAGCGGCGCCTTCGCGAGCGTCTTCGCGATCTGGGCATCGCCGACTTCGCCGAGTACTACCGGTACTTGCAGTACCACCCGAGGGCAGAGAGGGAGCTCGAGGCCGCGGCCGAGGTTCTGACGACCAACGAAACATACTTCTTTCGGGAGGCCTTTCAACTTCGAGCGTTCACGGACGAGATCCTTCCTGTCGTGAAGGCGCGCGCGCGGGCACGGGGGTCGAAGAGGCTCGATGTGTGGAGCGCAGGATGCTCCAGTGGGGAAGAAGTCTACACGATCGCGATGCTGGTCGATGCCACCGGTCTCTTTGAAGGTTGGGACGTGCGTGTGTTCGGGAATGACATTTCCCGCCGCGTCTTGAACAAGGCCCGAGACGCCACCTACTCATCTGCCAGCTTCAGGGCAATGATTCCGGAATACGAGAGGTACTTCATCGACACCGATGAAGGTAGGCAAGTCCACCCTCGTATCAGGGCGATGTGCCACTTCGGCCATCTCAACCTGATGAATCAGCGGCGTGCGGCCATCGTGGGTCGTGTCGACGTTACGTTTTGCCGCAACGTTCTCATCTATTTCGACGACGCCTCGCGCAGGAAAGTACTGGAGACGATCTATGAGCGTTTGAACCGAGGTGGCTACCTTCTATTGGGCCATAGCGAGTCGCTTCTGCGCTCGAGCACCGCCTTCGAGATTACGCAGCTCGCGACCGACATCGTCTACCGGCGACCGATCCCTTTCACGGATCTGCCTCCGAGGAGAATCTAGGTGAGAGAGCTCCGTGCATTGGTCGTAGACGATTCTTCTTTGAGCCGCCGTACGATCGCCGCGATTCTCAACGACATCCCCGGAATCTCGCATGTCGACCTCGCGAACGATGGAGCGGATGCACTCAGAGCCATCGAGGGAAGTCCACCTGACTTCATCACCTTGGATTTGGACATGCCACGGCTGGATGGGTTCGAGTTTCTTCAGCTGCTGATGGACCGTCACCCGCTCCCCGTCATCGTGGTGTCGGGCCTCTCGGGCAAACAGAACATCTTCCGCGCACTCGAGCTCGGCTCGATCGACTTCATCGAAAAGCCGCATGGGGTCGACGCCTCTCTCGATGGCCTAAGAGACCAGCTGATCGAAAAAGTGCGCATCGTGCAGCAACTGTCGCCCCTCGCGCTCCGAGCTGATAGCTCTGCAGGCTTCGCCCTCGAAGAGGCGCCTCTTCGTTCGGCGCGCCGGACGCGCGAACCTTCGGTGCTCAAGCGAGTACCACGGAAGGTGATCGTGATCGGCGCATCTACCGGCGGGCCGCGGGCGCTGGCAACCTTGTTCCGTCACGTGCACGATGATATCGATGCCGCATTGGTGATCGCACAGCACATGCCCGCTCGCTTCACGCACTCATTTGCGAATCGACTCGATAAGGTGGGCCTGGCGAAGGTTTCGGAGGCCAAGTCGTACGAGCGACTCGCTCGCGGGCACGCCTACGTATGCCCGGGAGGGCGCTGCATCGAGATCGTTCCCTCCGAGCGTGGACCTGCAATCCGGGTGGTGGCTCCTGAACCAGGGTCGCACTACGTGCCCTCGGTCGATCGGCTCTTCAGCTCTGCCGCTCGCGTGCTCGGTGACGAGGCTATCGGCGTCGTCCTCACTGGGATGGGGAATGACGGGGCGCAGGGAGCACGGGAGATCTCGAAAAGGGGAGGATGCATCCTGGTCGAGGCGCCGGAAACGGCCGTCGTTTCGGGTATGCCCACCGCCGTCAAGCGGACAGGAATACGGCATCATTCACTCGGGATCTGGGCTCTCGGCGACATGCTTACCGAGCTCACCCGGCCCGAGAGGCAATGAGGAGCGAACTTTGAGTACGTCGCTTCCTGTCGTACGATTGAGCTAGCCATGTTCCGGTACCGCTGCCTCGTAGTCGAAGACTCCAAGACGATGCGAACCATGTTGACCGAGTCCCTATCGCGCATTCCCGGCGTAGAGGTTGTCGAAGCCGAGAACGGACTAGCCGGTGTCCGCGCGCTGGCTACCGAGAAGTTCGATCTTGTCCTTACAGACGTCAACATGCCGGTCATGGACGGACTGAAGCTCGTGAAGCACGTGCGAGACGATCCGCGACACGAAAGGACGCCAATCGTGATCATCACGACTGAAAACGCGCCGAACGATCGGGACCGCGCCATGGCGCTCGGTGCGAACGCCTACATCGAGAAACCAATACAAGCGCCGCGTGTCATTCGCGCGGTGAAGAAGCTACTGCAGGCATGACGACCATGAGAAACGACGAGACCGAACCGCCTGTGCGAGGCATTTTGCATCCCGAGGGCATGCGGGCGACCAGAGATATCGCCTCGGGCTTGGCTCATGAAATCAACAACGTCCTCGGCGTGATCATTGGCAATGCCCATCTCGCCCGGAAGCACATCTCAGACGCAGCTGCGCTCGAAAGATACCTGGACGAAGTCCGAAATGCGGCCGAAGAGGGGCGCGAGCTCATGCGCGACCTTTCGGTTCTTGCCGGCGACTCATCGCTTCAAACGCGGGTTCTTTCCCTCAATGACCTCGTGAGAACTACAGTTTCCGGCCTTGAAGCTCCCGTCACGCTCGACCTCAGCATTCGAGATCCGGTGGCACGGCTCAACCTTTGGCTGGCTCAGGACGCGCTGGGCGGTGTGGTTCGGTTCATGGCGGCAACAAGAACCGTCGCATCCATCCGCATCGCCACCCGTCTGGTTGGCGCCGCGGTTGCATTGACGATCGAAGACGACGGGGTGAGCCCAAGCGATGACGAGATTCGCCTGATGTTCGCGCCGTTCGCGAAGATCGAACGGCGACCAAACGTGAAGCTCATGCTCGCCAAGTTGGCAGATCTAGCGTCGCGCTCCGCTGGTTTCGTCACGGCTGGCGCGCGCGAACCGCACGGCCTTCGCATCGTCTTGACCTTGCCCATCGAAGAGCGAGCGCCCTCAGGTGACGGTCCAGGTGTGCCCTTGGCGAAGCAGGGCGTGTAGGTCCGGCTTGCCAAAGCGCTCTTCTGCGAGCTCGCGCTGTGCGCCGACGCTTTCGTCGTACACCGGGCCTAGGTGCCGGTAGAGAACGCCTAGCGCCACGACGTCTGCCAGGTCGGTGAGCATCCACGCGAGCACAGGGTTGGTCTCGTCATGCGAGAGGATGTCTTTCTCGCTGACCCCGTTTTCGCCGATCGTCACGACCTCGAGGCCGAGCGACCGGGTGTTCAAACGAAGCCCCTTTTCGCCATTTTCACCGAACGTCATCGGTTGCCCGTGCTCGAGCCAGAGTTGGTGGGCGGGGCCGGTCTTTCGATCGGTGACGAGATCGAAAACCCCGTCGTTGAACACCGGGCAGTTCTGCAGGATTTCGATGAATGCAGCGCCCTTGTGCTCGCGCGCCGCCGTCAACGTGTCGGGCAGCTTCTTCGAGATGTCGAAGGCACGCGCTACGAAAGTCGCGCCCGCGCCCAAGGCGAAGCGTGCCGGTACAACTGGCTGGTCGATCGAGCCGAACGGGCTCGACGGGGTGACCTTCCCGACCTGCGAGGTGGGCGAGTACTGCCCCTTGGTGAGGCCATAGATTTGGTTGTTGAACAAGACGATCTGCAAGTCCACGTTGCGCCGCAGTATGTGGAGCAGATGGTTGCCTCCGATGCTGAGGCCGTCGCCGTCCCCGGTGATCACCCAAACGTCGAGCTCGGGGTTCGCAAGCTTGACGCCGGTTGCGACCGCGGGCGCGCGACCATGGATCGTGTGAAACCCGTACGTGTGCATGTAGTAGGGGAAGCGGCTCGAGCAGCCGATGCCGGAGATGAACACCGTGTTTTCCGGAGTGGATCCCAGACTTGGAAGCGTGCGCTGCACGGCCGCGAGGATGGCGTAGTCGCCGCAGCCGGGACACCAGCGTACCTCCTGGTCGGAGGCGAAGTCCTTGCGCGAGTATTGGTTCTTGGGCGAGTTTGGGCTCATTCTCCGCTCCGTTGAAGTCGCTCTTCCACCGCTTCGACGAGGCCGCCGACTCGGAAGGGTTGTCCCGTGACCCGTGTGAGGCTCTCGGCGGGAACGAGAAACTCCGCCCTGAGCAACATTACCAGCTGCCCGTTGTTGAGCTCTGGTACCAGCACGCTGTTGAACGAATTGAGTAGATCACCGAGCCCCTCGGGAAGAGGCCAGATGTTGCGAAGGTGCAAATGGGAGACGTCGTGACCCTTCTCGCGGAGCAAGCGCACAGCCTGACTGATCGCCCCATAGGTCGAGCCCCAGCCGACGACCAGCAAATCACCCTCGCTCTCACCCTGGTCGACCTTGGCCTGTTCGATGTCCCTCGCAATTCCAGCAACCTTCTGGTGCCGAATGGTGGTCATCCTGTGATGGTTCTGAGGGTCGTATGAAATGTGGCCGCTGTCCCTGTCCTTTTCGAGGCCGCCGATGCGGTGCTCGAGGCCGGGGGTGCCCGGAACCGCCCAAACGCGAGCGAGGGTTTGCTCATCTCGCAAGAAAGGATGAAATCCCTCCGGGTCGCGGTGGAACTCGACCGGAAATGGTCGTAGCTCGTCGAGGTCGGGGAGCAGCCAAGGTTCCGCGCTGTTGGCGAGATAACCGTCAGTGAGCAGGATGACCGGTGTCATGTATTTCACGGCCATCCGAACTGCTTCGATCGCCATGTAGTAGCAGTCGCCCGGCGTCGCAGCAGCCAAGACCACCAGCGGCGCATCGCCGTTGCGTCCTACGACGGCCTGGAAGAGGTCGGACTGTTCGGTTTTCGTCGGAAGCCCGGTCGACGGCCCTCCTCGTTGCACGTTAACGACCACCAGGGGCAGCTCGGCGGCGATCGCCAAACCGATCGCTTCGGACTTCAAGGCGACGCCGGGTCCAGAGGTCCCGGTCACGCCGACCGAACCGGCGAAGCTCGCGCCCACCGCGGCCGCAACCGCTGCGATTTCGTCCTCCGCTTGGAAGGTCGTCACGCCGAAATGCTTGAGACGAGCCAACTGGTGGAGGAGATTCGAGGCCGGTGTGATCGGATAGGAGCCGTACACCATCTTGAGGCCTGCAAGCTGCACGCCGGTGACCAGGCCCCAAGCAGTGGCTTCGCTGCCGCTGATGTTTCTGTATTCGCCCGGGGTCAGATTCGCTGCCGGCACCTGGTACGCGTTGATTCCGTGCGGCAGCTCCGCGTTTTCGCCGTAGATGTGGCCCGCGTTGAGCGCGGCGATGTTTGCTTCGGCGAGCTCGGGACGCTTCGCGAACTTGCTCCTGAGCCACGCGACCGTCTGATCCCGTTCGCGTCCGAAGAGCCAGTACATGAGGCCGAGCGTCCACATGTTCTTGCAGCGATTCGCATCTTTCGAGCCCAGGCCAACGTCTTTGACCGCATCGAGCGTCAGCTTCGACACGTCGAGCGGTAACACGCGAAAGCGGTCCACCGAGCCGTCTTCGAGCGGGTTGCTTTCGTAGCCGGCTTTCTTGAGATTAGTCGTTGTGAATGCGCCGGTGTTGACGACCAGCAATCCGCCTGGCTTGAGCGCGTCACTGTTCACTTTGAGCGCAGCGGGATTCATCGCCACCAGCACGTCCGGTGTATCACCGGGGGTGAGCACATCGTGGGAAGCGAAGTGTATCTGGTAGCCCGAAACACCGTAGGTCGTGCCTGCCGGCGCACGAATTTCGGCTGGGAAATCCGGGAACGTCGACAGATCATTCCCCGCGTTCGCAGTTGCCGTCGTGAACTGGCTCCCAGTGAGTTGCATTCCGTCACCGGAGTCGCCAGCGAAGCGAATCACGACAGAATCGAGGGTTTCACGCGGACTCGGCTGAACACGCGCAGCGGCAGATGTTTTCATGCTCTACAACCAATTCTAGTCCCGCCGGCGCTCCTGCGCCCGTCCTTCCGGCCCAAACTGGCTGCCTTTCTAGAACCGGTCTCCACAGGTCGCAAGCGCTCGGGGCAGGTTGGACGAAGAGGCCGTGGCGGCCCATCCTCGGGACATGGCCGAGGTCAAAATCTGCGGGTTAACCAGTATAGAGGAGGCGCTGCGCTGCATTCGAGCGGGTGCAGACGTGATCGGCCTCAACTTCTGGCCGGGCTCGCCGCGGTGCGTCGACATCCCGACGGCCCGCGCGATCGTCGAGGCCGGCGCTGATCTTGCCCAAATGGTTGGTGTATTCGTTGATTTCAGTCTCGACGAGATTCAGGAGATCCTGCGCGAAACCGGCATCGTTTGGGCGCAGCTGCACGGCGCTGAGCCGCCCGAGATGATCGCCGAGCTCCTGCCGAGCGCCTACAAGGCGATCGGCGTGAAAGACGGCTCGGCCGTCGAGCTCGCGCGAAGGTACCCAGGGGAGCACCTCCTGCTCGATGCGAGCGTTCCTGGCATGCCCGGTGGCACGGGCAGAACCTTCGACTGGACGATCGCTGCAGAGGTCGCCAAGGAGCGCAAGCTAACCCTGGCCGGTGGCCTGACCCCGGACAATGTCGCCAAGGCCGTGGCGACGGTGAAACCGTTCCGCGTCGACGTAGCGTCAGGAGTCGAATCGGCGCCCGGTCGCAAGGATCCAGATCTGGTCAAACGCTTCATCGACGCGGCCAAACGCACATAGCGCGGCCTCAGCGGGGCGTGCTAGCGTCCGGGCCTCGACGCCAGGAGGATTCATGCGCCCCGTGCTTCTCGCTTTTGTTCTCATCGCCGGCCTGATCTGGGCCGCGTCTGACACTATCCCCGCCCAATCTCAGACCGATGGCAAGGAGGTGTCTTGCAAGACCTGTGCAAAAACCGCCACTTGTCCTCACTGCTCGGCCGGCGAAGCCTGCCCACGCTGCGCCGAGGGCACTGCCTGTCCCCAGTGCAATCAGGGCAAGGGATGTGCGCACTGTGGCAAGGGCCATCCTCACCACGGCCAGTGGTGCTCGTACAACTGGGAATACAAATGCGTTCGCCCTAGCAAGAAACCCGAAGAGATGACCAAGCAGTTCTCTGGCCTTGGAGAGCAAGGCTTTCAGCTCGTTGAGGCCGACGGCGGTCTATGGTGCTTCAGCCGGATGCGGAAGGCTCAGTAGCTCGCGCCTTCAGGCGCGCGCCAGGATCTGATCAGCGATGTAGCTGGCCATCGTGTAGACGGTGATCTGAGGGTTCACCAAGAGCGAGGACGGGAAGAGACTTGCATCCGGCACGTAGACGTTGTCGAGGTCGTGACAGCGGCCGCTCGGCCCGACGACGCTCTTCGCAGGATCGGCGCCCATCCGCATCGTCCCCTGGGGATGGTACGAATTCATGCGGTACGCGTGCTTCGCGTTCCGAAGGCGGTTGATGACCGAATCGATTTGATCCTCGCTTTCGATCGTGGTCCGCCGAGTCGTTGGTAGATACACGCGGTGCGCGCCAGCTGCAAAGTAGATCCGAGCGGTCCCGCGTAGCGCTTCCCTCATCGACTCGAAGTCACGATCGTCGAGGTCATAGTCTATTCGCTTGCGGTCGCCGTCGAGGTAGATCCGACCGACGTTGTGGTCGTGAATCAAGGTCACAGCCGCCTGGAACTTCTTGCTGCTTTCCATGAACGCGACGAAGTCGCTTCCCAGGCCTCCATCGATCCAGGCGCTGGTGATGACCGGGCCGACCATGCCGGCTTCGAGCAGATAGCCTCCTTTCAAGGGGTTCTCGATGTCGCCGGCCTGCGCGGTCAGCGTGGCGCCAACCCAGGCGTAGATGTCGTTGCGATGCTCCCCGAAGACCGCGAGGGAAGGGTGACACGCGAAGTTGAGGCCGACTTGGCCGCTGCTGTTTCCGATCTTGTTGTGTTGGAACAGTAGCGGGGTCTGCACTGCGCCGGCCGCGACGACGACCAGCCCTGAGCGTACGCGGACCGGTCTGGTGTTCCCGTTCGGATCGGTGGCGACCGCGTTCACCGCAGTCACGCGCCGACCGCTGACCTCGAAGGTTTTCGCTCGCGTTCCGCTGAAGATTGTCGCCCCGAGCTCGCTCGCCCAAGGCAGGTAAGTGACCAGCATCGACTGCTTACGGTCGGTCTTGCATCCGGAAATGCAGTGCCCCGAGAGCGCGCAGTTCTTGATGTTGCGAGAAATGGGAGACGCGGGAATGCCCACCTTCGCGGCGCCTTCGATGAGCAGGCGCCCGTTGTAGTTGACCTCTTGCGGCTCGTTCTGATGAACCGAGAGATTGCGTTCCACGCGTTCGAAGTAGGGAGCCAGCGACTCAGCGGTGAGCTCGTCCAGACCGTGCTCCTCTGCCCAGCTTTCGAGAACCTGGTCTGGAACCCGGAAACAGGCGGCGGCATTAACGACGGTCGAGCCTCCGATGCACTTGCCCTGCAGGATGGTCAGGTCCCCAGTGCTATTGACCTGATTCCCGTGGTCCTCGTACAAGGTCTCGAGAGCCGTAGGCGCGTGTTCCTGAAACTCGCTGGACCTGATGTATGGGCCCGCTTCCAGGACGACCACTTTGGCCCCGGAACGCGACAGCTCGTAGGCCGTCACCGCACCTGCGGCGCCCGAACCGATGATCACGACGTCCGCTTCGAGGTCGAGCCCTGCCTCTGGGATTTGCGCCGGTGACGTCACCTTCAGCTCGGGAAGGGCTTGGATCTTCGCTGTGGGTTCGTCTGCCAACGCCATCACCCGTTGTTGGTTCGAGGCATCGGGGCGTTGCCGAGGCTCGGGACACCAGCTGCGTCAGATACCGGCCCCTGATAACCGATGGCCCGGCCTGCCTCGATGTCTGTCCAGTAGCCGTAGCAGACCAGCTTCTTGAGGAGGGTGGAGACCCCGCGTTGGATCTCGATGCCCTGCTCCCAACGCTCGATGTAGGCGAGCCGACGCTCCGCCGAGAGGTGGACGAAGCGTGCGAAGTGAAGCCCGATCAGAATCGACCCGTAGTTGAAGAGCTTGAGGCCGACGCGAACCTGGTCGAGGGTCTGAGCGTCCATCAGTGAGAACGCATGATCGATATTGTCCACCACCGGAACTTCCGCACGTGGTTTGAGTGAAGTGCCGTCGGTCGGCAAAAAAACCTGCGCGAAGCGCTCGAGCAGCTCGCGCTCTTCAGCTGTGAGCGTGCCCGTACGTACAGGTGCGACGGAATCATCGCTGCACGCGGGGAGAATCAGCACGCTTGCCCCGGTCAAGAGGCTGAGCTTCGCGAAGGTTCTGCGGTAGAGCTTATACTGCATCGCCGACTTCAAAGTTGACTCTATCACGTCGCGCGGCGTGAGACAGCAACAGTGTCGGCCTCAGCGGCGGCTTTGCGTTCATCGAGGCCCTTGTCGATCAGCTGCTGGGTCGTTTCGGTCACTTGCTGGTGGAGCTTCGCCACGATCTCGGGATTGTCGGCAGCTTCCGGGCCGTGCGGCAGATGAATGGGCTCTCCGACGACGTAGTGCAGCTCTGTGGGAAACGGAAGCGCGCCGAGGCCCATGTAGATGGGCATGACGTATTTGTCGCCGAGCAGCTGCGAAATGAGGCGGCCCACGCCGCTTTGTCGAACCCGATCCTGCGAAATGACCTGGACGTAGAGCTCTTCATTGCCGAGGCCGGCGATAGGGATGATCGGTTTCTGCGCAAGCAGCGCCGTACGAATGAAGCCGCGGCTGTTCTCCCATTGCAGTCGGTACGCGTCCGCGGGATCGCTGAGGGCTTCTCTCGCTCCACCCGGATAGACCAGTACCAGTTGATCTTCCTCTAGCAATTGAACGGTTGCTCTGGGCTCGCCTTCGATGGCACCCATGTTGTGCGCGAGTTCGCGAAAGATCGGCATTGCGAAAACCACGCGGTCTCCGAGTGACCGAACGGCCCTGCCGCTCTCTTCGAGAATGAGTCGCAGAAGAACGGGAAGGTCGATGCCAAAATGACCGTGATTGGTCACGATGAGAGCGCCCCCTTCGGTGGGGATGTTTTCGACGCCTTCGATGCTCGGCTGAAACCACTCATGCAGGAACGAAACGCGCTGCAGAAGGCGCTCGTAGGCTTGACGGTCGAGTGGATGAGGGCTGGTTCGATTCGGCTCTTTCATAGGCATGCGCCCGACTCTCCTATGCGCTACGTTCCGCGCCTCATGCAACCCCCCCAACCCGCTACTGGGCGCTACGGCCCTTATGGTGGACGCTACGTAGCCGAGACCCTCATGCCTGCGCTCGACGAGCTGACGCAGGCTTACGAGACATCTCGGAGCGATCCCGCCTTTCAGTCGGAGCTGGATTCGCTCCTCCATCACTATGCCGGGCGCGGGACGCCGACCTATTTTGCGTCTCGCCTCAGCGAAGAAGTCCGGGCGCGGATCTGGCTCAAACGCGAAGACCTCTGTCATACCGGCGCGCACAAGGTCAACAACACGATCGGCCAAATTCTGCTGGCCAAGCGGATGAACAAGACCCGGATCATCGCCGAGACTGGCGCTGGCCAACATGGGGTAGCAACCGCCACCGCTTGCGCGCTGATGGGGCTGCCCTGCGAGGTCTACATGGGTGCAGAGGACGTCCACCGCCAAGCGCCCAATGTCCGGCGCATGGAGCTGCTCGGCGCGCAAGTGCACTCGGTCACTTCAGGGTCCGCGACATTGAAGGACGCGATGAACGAGGCGCTTCGTGATTGGGTGACCAACGTGCGCACCACTCACTACTGCGTCGGTTCGGTGGCGGGCCCGCATCCGTATCCGATGATAGTGCGAGATTTCCAGGCGGTGATTGGGGTGGAGGCGCGCGCGCAGATGTTGGAGCAGGCCGGAAAGCTTCCCGATGCGGTCGTCGCATGCGTCGGCGGCGGCTCGAATGCAATGGGCATCTTCGCTGGCTTCATAGACGACGAGTCAGTTCGCTTGATCGGAGTCGAAGCTGCTGGCGAAGGCATCCATTCCGGTCATCATGCTGCTCCGCTTTGTGCTGGCAGCGTCGGCGTTCTGCACGGGGCGAAGAGCTACATGCTTCAAACAGAGGACGGCCAGATCGTCGAAGCGCATTCGATCAGCGCAGGGCTCGACTACCCGGGTGTGGGTCCGGAGCATGCCTGGCTCAAGGACACCGGGCGCGCGACCTATACGGCGGTGACCGACGATGCCGCGCTTGACGCGTTTTTGCAGCTATGCCGCATCGAGGGCATCATCCCAGCGCTCGAGACCAGCCATGCGTTTGCGTATCTTCCGACGCTCGCCAAGGAGCTCGGGCCGGACGCCGACATCCTGGTCTGCTTGTCCGGGCGTGGTGACAAGGACCTCGAGACAGTGCTCGAAAAGCTCCAGGAAAGGGGCTAATTCAGATGGGCCGCATCGCTGCAGCGTTCGAGAACGCGCGAAACGAGAACCGCGCTGCCCTGGTCATTTATCTGTGCGCGGGAGACCCCGATCTGAGCGCCACGGTCGACCTGGTCGTCACCGCCGCCGATGCGGGGGCCGACGTGATCGAGCTCGGGGTTCCATTCAGCGATCCAACCGCTGATGGGCCAGCGATTCAGAGGGCCGCCGAGCGAGCCCTCCGGGGCGGAACGACGCTCGCCAAGGTGCTCGACACGGTTCGCGCCATTCGCGGTCGCACCGACGTGCCGCTTCTGCTCTTCGGATATTACAATCCGATTCTCTCGTACGGCGAGCAGCGGCTCGTCGACGACGCGGCAGAGAGCGGCGCTGACGGATTCCTCGTCGTCGATCTGCCACCAGAGGAAAGCGCAGGTCTCCGAGGGCCGGCGATCGCAAAGGGCCTCGACTTCATTCCGCTCGTGGCCCCGACGAGCGATCCCGAGCGTATCAAGTTGGCGGCGGACGCGGCGACTTCGTTCCTCTACTACGTGTCGATGACCGGTGTGACCGGTTCGCAGGCAACCGACCTTGCCGAGGCATCGAAGCGGGCGGGCGGATTGCAGCGCGAGCTCGGCTGTCCCGTCGCGATTGGCTTTGGCGTGAAGACGAGGAAGGACGTGGCCACGGTTGCGCCCCACGTCGACGGGGTCGTGGTTGGCAGCGCGGTGGTCCAGAGGATCGAAGAGGCCGCGAGCGTCGACGAAGCGCGAGCCTCCGTCGCAGCCTTGGTCTCGGAGCTGACCGAGGGCCTGCGACGGCAATAGCGGCCTTGTGTTGCCTCGAGATGGACGATAGTGTCCATGCATGGCCAGTATCGATGTCATTTCTGCCAACGTCCCAATCCTGCGGGAGCTCCGCAACCGCATCGGTCAGCTGGAGCTCGCCGAGCGGGTGGGCGTATCGAGACGCACCATTGCCCGCCTCGAAAACGCAGAGGTCGCGGACCCCGGCGTCGACCTGCTGGGACGCATCGGACGGGAGCTCGGGGTCACGGTCTCGATGCTGACACAGAGCAAGCTCCAGGCGGTCACGCTTGCGCTGCCTGAGGATGTCTGCCAACGACTCTCCTCGGCAGAAGGCCCCGAGACTCTGGAAGCCATGATTCGCGCCGCGAGACAGCCGTATCACCGCTAAATCGCGCAACCGCGAACCAGCAAGCCGCCGAACCGTCGTCAGCGGGTATCGGCACGTGAGGATCCGCAGCTCGAGCGATGCAAAGCATCGGCGCGAGAGACTCAGTCCGGTTTCCTCAGCCGAGCCAAGCTGGTCGTCGCCGCTTCCGTAATCGCCTTTCGCAGCGCGTCATCCTCGACCCGGCTCAGTGCTCGTCCGAGCTCCTCTGGCAACGACGCCAAGCGCACCGGCTCCGGTCGCTGCGGCGCGGGCTTGAGGTGTTTTGGGATCTTCGGCAGAGGGCCGACCTGAAAGCGGATTTTCTCAATCCCGCTCGTCGGCGCTGCCTCTCGAAGGCGCACGAGTAGATCGCTAGTGAGGTACTGCAGCTCGTTCGCCCAGACCGACGAGCTGACGTGCACGATCAGAACGCCGCGCGAAACTCGGACGGGGCGTGCGTGTTCCAAGATGCGGGGGGGGACGGACCGGGTCCACCAGGAGAAGGCCTTCGCCGCTTCCAGCTGATCCGGTGCCGGGTAGACGCCTTTGAGCAATTTGGAGACCGACTCGAGCTTCCCCTTCCTTCGCTTAGCCATCGTCGAGGCTTGCCTTGTAGAGAGCGAGGAGATCGTCCTCGCTGCAGCGGCGAGGGTTGAGCTCGTGGCAGGAATCGGCGAATGCCAGCGCCGCGAGCCTCGGCAGCTGGCCTTCCTCAACCCCCTGTGAACGCAGGTCCGCAGGCAAGCCGATCGATTTGCGCAGGGCGCGCACCGCGCCGGCACACTCGAACGCCAGAGTGCTTTCATCCCCGGCCCGAACACCGAGCTGCCGGGCGATCTCCGCAATGCGTTCGGGCACCGCTGCGCGATTGAAATCGAGGACCGCGGGTAGACAAATCGCGTTGGCCAGCCCGTGATGCATGCCGAGCTCTGCCGAAAGAGGGTGGGCAAGGGAGTGGCACGCACCGAGCCCCTTCTGGAAAGCAACGGCTCCCATCATTGCCGCCTTGAGCATGTCTGCGCGCGCTCGAAGATCGTTGCCGTCGTCGGTCGCTGCCTTGAGCGATCGATGGCAGAGTCGAACGCCGCCGAGCGCGATAGCGTCCGCCATCGGATGATCGCCGACCGCTGCGTAGGCTTCGATGCAGTGGGTGAGTGCGTCCATGCCGGTTGCTGCCGTCATGCGCGGGGGCATGGTTTGGGTCATCACCGGATCGAGAATCGCGACCTCCGGCAGCAGTAGAGGTGAGAAGACCACCGTCTTTCGGTTGGTGGCCTGAATCGTCACTACGCCACTCCGGCCGACTTCGCTGCCGGTCCCCGCCGTAGTGGGGATCGCGATCATCGGAGGTAGGGGGCCGCTGATCTTTGCACTGCCTCCGATCGCATCGTCGTACTCTGCGAGCGACCCGCTGTGCGTGGCGGTCAATCGCACCAGCTTGCCGACATCGAGCACACTTCCTCCCCCGACGCCGAGCACGAGGTTGGCCTTGAAGTCAGCGTAGACACGTGCCGCGCCCAGTACTTCGCTTTCGAGCGGGTTGGAGGAAATATCGAGGGTAGATGCGTGGGGGAGGCCCGCGGCGTCGAGAGCCGAGCGGACCGGCTCGAGCAGGCCTGCCTCCTCGATCCCACGGTCGGAAACGAGCAGCACGCGCGTGGCCCCGAGTCGATGCGCTTCGTTTCCGCACTGTGAAGCCGCTCCCTCCCCGACCACTACGCGTGTCGGGAAGCTCCAATACACCAAGCTCTGACTGTCGGTCATTCCTTGCCTACGCGCCTCTCCATGAGCGCTCGAATAGCATCATCCGAGCTGATCTGGCCCTGTGAAAGGGCAGCAAAGGTAGACGAAATCGGCGTCTCCAGCCCGAGGCGCCTCGCGTGCTCCATCATTTGGACTGCAACCTCGATGCCTTCGATGTACGCACCGGCTGCGCCGACCGCTCTACTGAGCTGCGCGCCTCTGGCCAACGCGCGGCCCAGCCGGACCTCAGGACGATCGTCTCCTGCCACGGCCGCGATCAGGTCGCCAAGACCCGCAAGGCCCATGAACGTGGACTCCTTGGCTCCCAATGTTTGCCCGATGCGGGACACTTCGGCCATGCCGCGCGTCGCAAGGACCGCCAGCGTGCTCGGTCCGACGCCCAGCTCTTGGGCACAGGCGAGGACGACGGTCAGGAAGCCGACGGTAGCGCTCGCGAGCTCCACTCCGATCACGTCCGGCGTTTCATAGACGCGAAGCTCTGAGCCTCCCAATGCCTCGCGAACCATCTCGGTGACCTCGGGGAATCTGGTTCCTAGAATCGCCCCGCTCGGGCGCCCCTCGGCCAAGGCGTCTGCCACCAATGGCCCTGCTAGGGCACCTAGACGCCGGCATACGGTCTTCTCGCGAATCACTTTGCTGATCGTCTTGAGCTCCGGCCCGATCAACCCCCGACTGATGTGAACCATCGAATGCCGTCCGTCGACGACCTCTCCCAACCGCTCTGCGGCCCCGACAGCGTGACGGGCGGGTACAGCCATGAAGACCAATTCACAATCCCGAATCGAGATGATCTCGGTCGACGTCCGGATTGGAGCGGGTAGCTCGCGATCTTTTCGACTCCAGAGCACGACCTCGTGCCCATGCCGCGCGGACGCCTGTGCGATGGCCCGTCCGAAGCCACCCGCGCCGACCACGCCGATTCGAAGATTCATCGGTCGACCCCCAGCTTCGCGATTTCGCAAGCCGCGTCCAGTCGTTCGGGGTTGGTGATGGCCTCGGCAAACGGCACCAGGCGGTTCTGGTAGTACAGCAGTAGCGACGGGTCCCCAATGATGATTCGGTTTCCTTCGCGCTTTGCGGCCGTGGAATCGTGGTAGCCGTTCCAGAAGCCCAACGCGCGGTCGAGCAGCTCAGCAGGGCTATCTTCCTTGACCACCTCGCTCGTGCGGACCCGACCTTGGGCTTCGAGCGCGAGAAGACGATCGCGCGCTTCGGCGAGCTCGCGGCAAAGCGCCTCGGAGTCGACTCCGACTTCGCCTCGGAGTCGCAAGCGCGCGAAGAGATCCATTCCGAGG
The DNA here is from genome assembly GCA_963699755.1 of uncultured delta proteobacterium. Classification (GTDB taxonomy): domain Bacteria; phylum Myxococcota_A; class Polyangia; order Polyangiales; family Houyiibacteriaceae; genus SG8-38. The sequence continues at coordinate 446,083 of CAVOVB010000002.1, read as the reverse complement.
GTCGATTGTACGAAATCTCGAAAGAGCACATGAGCGACGACCTGGGTGCTCATCACCACCGTATCCTCTTCGTAGCGTTGCGCGAGAACCTCACCGAGCTCCCGCGTGTAGGCCGCGTCCCGTTCCGGGTCGATCACAGCCACTCCCCGCCGTTCGACGTAGCCGCCCGCATCGATCGAGCGCCCAGTCGGTGTCAATGACCCGCCACGAGCGTCGACTCCATTGCCAAACGGGTCGATGGGCTCACCAAAGCGAATGATGCAGCTGCCCCGCATCCCCACCATCTTTCGGAAGAACGCGAACCAGCGATCGATCCGCGAGAACTCATCGTCCTCGATGATGTAACGGGCTTGCCCTTCCTCGGTGAGCCAGTCCCGGATGAGGGTTTCCGCCTCCAGAACCAGCGCGTAGTTGATGGTGGTTGGGACAAACCAAACCGGGCGGTCGATGCGGCGCACCCGATTGGTGGTGAACGCCTCGACTGCCGAGCCGAGCAGACCCAGCTTGAGCCGGCGCTCGATCATGCCTGAGCGACTTCGTGTGCCTCCGGGGAAGAAAAGCGAGTGATAACCCCGCTCGATCATCACCTGCGAGTACAGTTTCAATACGTCCTTATATAAGCTCACCCGGATCCGCCGATCGACGCGGTAGGCACCCAAGTTGTGCATGAAAAAGCTGATGATCGGGTTGGTGAAGAGGTTCTTGCCTGCGCCGTAAATGACGGGTGGCAGGCCGGAGATCTCGAGAGCCTGGGAGAGCACGATCGAATCGAGGTTCGAGGAATGCGTGGGCACGAAGACCAGGGTCCCGCGATCTTGCAGATTGCGGAGGTGGTCCAGGTCGCCCTGGACTCTGAGGACTCGGTCGAGCGAAGCAGCGGAGCCAGCCGCCAGGCCCTCGGTCAGGCGCCGCGGCTCCATGACGCCACCGATCAAGCGCGGCGCAGCCTTGCGGGCAAAACGATAGACCCTCGGATCGAAGTTGCCGGCGATGTCGCGGGCCATGTTGGTGACGATCGTGTGCAAGACCCGCCGCTGTTCGGCATCGTCCATCTTGCCGATGCGGCGAATCATCGAGCGCCAATATCCTAGTCGGTCGCGCGCCTCGTCATCGCGCTGTTTCTCGAGCCGCCTGATTTCATGGAAGGCGGCATCGTTGAGCGCCATTTCCAAGCGAGTGCGGTCCGTCTCATGAGTCACGCAGATCCGGTTGACGACGTCCGAGACGACATCGTCGCGCTCACTATTGAACCAGAAGATCGACGGATCGCTAGGCCGTGGGACGTACGGTTTGAGATGCGGCAGGCGCAGAGGGCGTTCCGATAGAAAGCGTTTCAGCATCGAGATACCTCAAACCGCCTCGAAGTAACGGCGGAGCTCCCAGTCGCTCACGGCCTTTCGGTATTCGCGGCACTCCCAGTCGCGCGTGCGGATGAAGTGGTCGACGAAATCGTCACCGAGCGCCACCCGCGCGGCCTCGCTGCCCCGAAGGCGTTCGACCGCAGCTTCGAGCGTGGGCGGAAGGCCGAGCACCGGATCGCTCTCACGGGTCGCGTCGCCCGTGGTCATCGCAGGCGGCTCGATGTTCTCGGCAATTCCATAGAGACCCGAGCCTAGGCATGCCGCCATCGCGACGTATGGATTGATATCCGCAGCGGTCTGCCGGAATTCGATTCGGGTCGTGTGATCGCTCGGGCCGAGGATGACGCGCGATCCGCAGGTTCTGTTTTCGATTCCCCAGGAAGCGTTCAGGGGCGCCCAAACGCCAGGGACATAGCGTTTGTAGCTGTTCACCAAGGGTGAATAGAGCGCGGTGAGCTCCGGCGCGAGTGTAACCAGGCCTCCGAGGTAGTGAAACCCGATCCTGCTCAAGGCGTCGCTTCCTGCCGCGGCAAAGAGATTGATTTGTTCACCTGAGTCCCAAAGGCTTTGATGAATATGGCCGCTCGAGCCTGGCAGGTCCGCATTCCACTTGGCCATGAACGTGACCGTGAGGTCGTGGCGCGCGCAGATCTGCTTGAGCATCGTCTTGAACAGCGCCGCTTTGTCGGCGGCGGGGAGCACATCGTCGTAGAGCAGCGCCGCTTCCCAGACCCCCGGGCCCGTTTCGGTGTGGATCCCTTCGATCTCGATGTCGTACGCGGCGCAGCTGTCCAAGATGTCATCGACCAGAGTTTGATGCTGGCCGGCACGCAACCAGGAGTAACCGAACATTCCTGGGCTCAATGGCTCCAGATTGCGAAAATCCTTCTTGTGGAGTGATTGCGGAGTCTCTCGAAACACCCAGAACTCGAACTCGGCGGAGAACTTGGCCTTGAAGCCTGCATCCTCGGCCTTCTTGGTCACGCGCTTGAGTAAATTCCGCGGGCACGCGGGGTGAGGCTCGCCGTCCCGGGTGTAGAAGTCGACGATGAAGCTCGCGGTGTCGGGGGCATCCGGGAGAATGCGAAAGGTCGATGCATCGATTCGGGCCAAGGCATCGGGGTAGCCGGTCTTCCAGCCGGTCACCTCTGCGTTGTCATAGAGCTGGTCGCAGACATCCCAGCCGAAAACTACATCGCAGAAGCCGAAGCCTTTCTCGAGGGCCGACCAGAACTTCTCGAGGCTGATGTACTTGCCGCGCAGCAGCCCGTCCACGTCGAAACCACCAACCTTGACCTTCCTGATGCCCTTCTCGTTGAAGTCTCGACGCAGCTCTTCGCTCACAGATCCTCCTCGGCGGCGAAAGCATACCCGTTTTTTCGCTCGAGGGAGTAGGGAACCTGCTCGCGCTGCGATGCGGGCTATTTCCCAGGAGCGAAGCGATGAACCAAGCCCAAACCCACCACGAACAAGACCGCGACCGACGCATGGCCCAGGAGCTCGTGTGAGGTGCCTGGGACGCTGCAATGCGCTTTGAGCACGAAGTTTCCTGCGAGGCCCGCGGCCGCCGCAGCGATGAGGCTTCCGAGCGCGTTGCCGCGATCGACCAGGCGCAGCAAGGCGTAGACTGGAATTCCGAGCAGCAACCCGGCCCCCATGCACACACCGGCCATGATGCTGCCTGTGGGAGCTTGCGCAGCAGCCTCGGCAGCGCCGGAGGGCCAGAACGCGGCCACGACGCTTGCACCGAGCGCGATGCAAACCAAGCAGACCGACTGCCAATGCGGAAGTGCTGGAAGGTGCACGGGGCGAGTCACCATCAACATCGCGATCAGCAGAAGGACAGAGAAAGTCACCAGGCTGGCTGTCCATTGCATCGTGCGAGCTTGGTCGTCCACCAAGGGGAATGCGAACCAGCCCACAATGGCAAGCATCGAGAACACACCTAGGACGATTAGGCGGCGCGCCAGCGTCGAACGACTTCGCAAAAAGCCGCGAATCGAATGGTCGCTCCTGTCGCACCGCGCTTTCATCTCGGCGAACATGCGATCGATCAGCTCGCCGTTGCCCGGCGTTTCGAGCGCATCGAGCTCGCGCAAGCGCTCGCCGAGACCGGCGTCGGGTCTGTTGCTGCCACTAGTCATTCATCACCACGTATTTCCAAGACCAACAATTGTTTCAAAGTTGCATACGCACGATGTGCGCGAACGCGTACGGCCCCCTCGGAAGTGCCCACAATTTCAGCGACTTCCGCGTATGGGCGCTCTTGAAACCAATGAAGCTCGACGACCTCGCGCTGGCTCGTCGGGAGCTTTTCGAGTGCCACGTGAAGGAGCTCGGAGCGCTGCCGGAGCTCGAGCGGCATGAAATCCGCTTCCGGGGCGGCCTGCGTCTCGGTCTCTAGGCTCGTCATTTTGCGCCGCTTGCTGCGCCGCCAGTGCTCCCGAACGAGGTTCATCGCGATGGTCATGATCCACGGGCGCAGCTTGGAGCCGCGTTGGAAGTCGTTCCGCGCACCGTGCAGTCGGAAGAAGGTTTGCTGGACGATCTCTTCGGCGAGCTCTTCGTCGCGAAGGTGTCGGCGCGTGAGGCGAAGGAGGATGGGCGCGTACCGTTCGAACAAGAGTCGAAACGCGGCCTGGTCACCATCGACGTAGGCATCCATCAGCTCTTCGTCGGTCGGCTTGGATTGGGGCGAGCTATTGACCATATTCCCCGCCAGGATCGAGGCTCAAGGGAAGCGCCGTCGCGTTTGGGCTGCGCTCGGATTTCCACCAGTACCCCGAGACGACGAGGCTACCGAGCAGAATCAAGAGCAGGGCTATTTGGCGCCAGCGCGTGTTGCTGTCGGACCCGAGCTCCTGCACGTGAACGGGTTGGACGGGGATGGGACGAGCGCCCGAGGTACTGAGGATTGTCCCGGGCGGGTGGCTGCTCGTCACGAGCGCGGGTGGAAGAGTCGACGCGAGAGAAGGGACGGGAATGGAGCCGATCTGTGAGGTCTCCATCCAGGGTGCGATGTCTTGGGTTTGCGGGTTCTGCTCGGCGGAGATGACTTCGAGCCACTCGAGCGCACCTCGCATCGCAGCTGCGTCCGCGTATCGCTTCTGTGCTTGTCTCGACATGGCCCGCGTGATCACATCCGGCAGGCCGGGGACGTCGTCAAACCCGTCGCCGGCTTCCCAGCCTACCGGCGGAGAACCGGTCACCATGTGGTGGAGCAACGCCCCTACGGAATACAGGTCCGCGGAGGGGGCGATCTTCGCGTCACCGAAGATCTCGGGGGCCATGTAGGCGACCGCATCTTGGCCTGAGCCGCTGTGGGCTGCGTGAGGGCTCGCCTCGGGAAAGGAACGGATGAGAGGAACCATCCCCAGGCCGATCAATCGCGCGCCGAGCCGACCGTCTCGCGTTCGGGTGACGACAATGTTCTGCGGCGTGAGGTCTCCGTGCACCAGGCTCTGGGCGTGCGCCGCGCCGAGGGCGTCGAGGACTTCGGAAGCTAGGCGAAGCACGGTGAGTGAGCTCAGCGGACGTTCCTGCAGGAGCTTGCTCAGGGGGGTGCCCCTCGTGTCCTGAAAGGCCAGGTAGGGAACCCCGTCGATGATGCCAGCGTCGAGGATCGGAGGAACGGCGCGAGCGCGGATCGACCCGAGGCCGTGCGCCAGATGGGAGAACGCAGCCTCGGCGCGATGCGAACGGCTCAGGTCGATTGGCAAGACGCAAAGGATCAGGGGCGTGCCTTCGGAAGACGCACGGTAGTACGAAGCCACGCCACCCCAAGGCAGGAGGCCATCGACCGCATAGCGCCCCGCAAAGAGCTCTTCTGGCGGGGGACAGGCGCCACCAGGCGAGGGAAACATCGCGACCGATGATAGACGCAATGGCATAGAGACGCGAGACTTTGGCGTTTCGGCTAGGTAGCGGGCCTGATTCGCGTGCAGGAAGCCTTCCTGGCCGCTTGATCGCGCGTTCCGCTCGCGCAGCTACGACTGCGTTCGCTCGCCCTGAGGCCAGGGCTGCATCGCTGAGGCGAGTCGTCCATCAGCTGCCGGCGCCCCTTTTTCTCTGAATATGCTCTGAGATGTATTCCAGGCCTGCCTTCATCGCCTCGGGATCCTTCAATGACGAAAGCATGGCGTCAGCGTCTTCGCGAGGGTCGAAGCTACCATCGCGAATCGCGAGGATCTGTCGTTTGGTGATCCGGAGCACGATCTTGGGCTTGCGCACGATGTTGCTCAGCAGGGTTTCGAGCTCAACCTCGAAGCGATCGATCGAGAAAACCTGGCTCACCAATCCACGGCGCAGTGCTTCTTCGGGACCGAGGGGCCGGCTGCTAAAGACTAGATCGGCCGCCAGCGTTGTGCCGACGAGTCGAATGAGGTGCTCCATGGCACCCCAGCCGAGCGGAATCCCGGCGTCGAGCTCCGGGATCATGAAGCGGGCATCGCTTGCGGCAACGCGGAGGTCGCAAGCGCCGGCGAGCACGAGCGCGCCTCCAACGCAGTGCCCGCGAACTGCCGCGACCGTGATCTTGGGGAGCTCGGCGACGGCGTTGGTCGTTCGCCGGCCAAGGTCCGCCGTGGCGCGAGCATCGGGGCCGGACAACAGGGGCAGGAAGGCGGGTAGGTCCGCGCCCGCGGAGAAGCAGTTGCCCGCACCCGTGAAAACGACGACTTTTACGGCGTCGTTCTTGCCGAGCTCCTCGCAGACCTCGATGAGCTCACCCAACATGTCTGGCGTGAGCGCGTTGAGCGCCTTCGGTCGGTCGAAGACGACCCTAGCGACTGCGCCCTCGACGCAGACGTTCAATCCGCACATCGTAATTCCTCTCAGCTGAAGTTCGCAGGGCGCTCGACGCAGTAGATGCCGCCAGGCGCTTCGATCAAGGTCGCGCACTGATTGCAGTGGCTACATCCGTTCTTGTAGCTCGTCCGTTCCCGGGCCTGCTTCGGAAAATCAGGGTCGAAAATCAGCGCCCTGCCGAGCTGAATGAAGTCGAAGCCGGCGTCCATCAGCGTACGAATGCTCTCGTTGGTGCAAACACCGCCGATGTAGCAGACGCCACACTGCACGCGGTCGCGGATCCGCTGGGCGTGCTGGAGGAAATACATCTCTTCGTACGGATAGTCTTTGAACATGATCGGCGCGGCTAAACGAATCCCGATCTTCATGAGCCGGCTCTTCTCGTGCCTGACGAGGCCGGGGACCATGCTGGCGCCTCGAAACAGGAGCATGGGGTTCATGCTGCTCGTGCCGCCACTGCAAATGATCACGTCGAGGCCGCCGGCTTCCAGCATGGCCGCGATCTCCACGGAGTCGTCATAGCTCACACCCCCTGGTACGCCGTCGGTCATGCTGATCTTGCCCAGGAGCGGGAAATTGTCGCCGACATTCGTCCGGCATTCATCGAGCACTTCCAATGCGAACCGCATCCGGTCGCGAAGGCTGCCTCCGTACTCGTCTTTGCGCTTGTTGGTTTTCGGGCTGATGAACTGGCTGATGCCATAGCCGTGGCCGAAGTGGATTTCGATCGCATCGAAACCAACCGACTTCATGAAAGCTGCAGCCCGTCCCATGATTCGCACGCGTTCGCGGATCTGCGGCTTGGTCATTTCCGCAATGCGAGAGAGGCCGTGGGTGAGCCCGAGGGGATTGATTCCCTTTGAAGGGCCCAGAGGTCGCCTTCGGCTGAACTCCTTGTTCTTGGTGAATCCGCCGCAGTGTCCAAGCTGGCCGCAGACCTTCGCGCCGGTCGTTTTCACGGTACGGATGAACCGCTCGAGCTCCGGCCGGATCCCTTCATGCATGTACATCATGTTTTCATGGATGCGTCCGTCGGCCTCGGCTGCGCAGTATGCGATGTTCGTCATGCCGATGCCGCCCTGGCCGATGCGCTGGTGAAACTCGATCAGCGCCTGGCTTGGCACTCCGCCGGGCGATTTGCCTTCGAAGGTCGCGGCCTTGATGAGCCGGTTTCGCAGAGTGAGGCCATTGATCGTGGCTTCGGAAAAGCATCTGTCCAGCGAGTCGGCCATGATTTGCCGGGTCATACCACCGACTCCCTACTGCCGGTAGGGACATGACTTTGCCGGGGAACGAGACGGCTACGGACGATTTCCGAGATATGCGCGAACGCTTCGAGGCATCGGTTGCCGTCCGAGCGCTTGACTGAGCGCCCAACGTTCGGCCGCCGGATCCCCCAAGAACTGCGTTTCGCTGCCTTCGCGGAAGGCGATTGGAATTCCGTCGCGAAAGAGCACCCGGTTCTTGGGGGTCGCAGGGACGCGATGTCCGGGGGTGAGGATGCCGATCAGGTTGAGCGGGTCGGCCGCGCTGATCGAAACCAGCTCGCCCGTCTTGCCCTCGCGGCGTGCCTTGCGAAGCGCGGTGACCGCCTCGGGTAGGGCGTACTGCTCTCCTGCGAAACCGGCAACGAATCGACCACCGCGAACTCTACCCTGCGCCTCGAGCCGCCGGTACACCCGCAACAAGACGTACCAGGGCGGTAGGTCGCCTTCGCGATCGAGAAGACGGCGAAACACGACGCCCCAGCGGCGAAGCAGCGTCCAGGCGACGCTCTCCACGTCGTGCTCCTCCACAGTGTCCGGCAAGACGGTCCATCGGCCCGCAGCTTCCATGCTGTAGCCCGCTACCGCGCGTCGACCCGGACGCGGACGCTTGGGACCGGGTGCGAGCAGCGCGCGCAAGCCGGTGAAGCCATCTGCGGTCACCAGGCCAAGTGAGACGAGCTCGCCGAGCGCGACCTCCGCCTGTGTCGGAAGGAGGCCGGTTTGGTGCACGATGTCGTCGAAGAAGCTCGCCCCCGAGTCTCGAAGCATCCGCAGCGCAAGCGTGGCATCCGCGGAGAAGGGCTCCTCAGACAGCGAGCAGAAGCGCCAAGTGCGCAGGTGCTCTCGGCGGCAGAACGCGATCGGGCTAGTGCGGATCGGGCTCGATGCGCGGCCCGTTGGCGGGGTCCGCCGGCTCCAGGTCACTCTGCCGGAGATGCAGAGCTGATCGAGCCAGGTCGGGTCGTAGCCTTCCATCCGGACAGGCAGGAGGTCGGCTTCCCAGGCCGCCGCCCCGGCTTCCATGCCTTCGAGCTGTTCGATGATCGCGGCCAGGCCTTCGGGGCCTACCATCCGGGCGCGAGGCGCGGCGTGCTGCCAGTCCAGCAGGAAGCGGATGTAGTCTCCAGCCGATACCGCTTCGATTTCGCTGCGCAGCCGGTTGAGGGTGTAGCGGTGGATGCGCGCGAGCAGACCGCGTTCGCACCATTCGGCATCGGTCGACCCTGGTGTGAACGTTCCCCGAAGGACGAAGCCTTCTCCCTCGAGCGCGCCCAGGGCAGCGTCGACCAGACCCGAATCCAAGCCGAGCAGGCTTCCGAGTTGGGCTGCAGTCGTAGGACCAGACGCCTGCAAACGGCCCTGCACGATTCCCCGGGCGGCATCTTCTCGGGTCCAGGGCTCGTTTCGGTGCCGTTCGGGAACCTGGACCTGTGTTTCGGCGCGCCCATCGGGCCAGGCGGCTTGGAGCAGCGGAAGGCGTTCGGCAGCCGTCCAGAGCGTCCGGCGCCCGCTGACGAAGCGGGTTGCACGACCCGCTTCGACCAGCTCCAGCAACCAGCGCAGCCAGTCGCCGCGCGCGGCTTCTTCCTCGGTGACGCAATTGTGAAGCAGAAGCGCGTCGTGCATTTCCTCTGCACCCCGCGGCTCTGGCCATGCTTCGCTCCGCACGCGGTCGATCGCCGCAGCATCGAGCGCGCCGAGGTCCGAAGCCCGACGGGGATCGAGCCACCGGCGCGACATGACCGCCTGCGTGCGTCGCTCTTCGAGGGGCGCGTCGTCCAGGAACGCATAGGGCTTTGCGGTGAGAATCTCCTGGGCGAGCGGGGACGGTTCGGTGAGATCCCGCGCCACCAGCTTCAGCTCGCCCGCATGCAGGCGCTCGAGGAGAGCTTCGAGCCCGTCGATGTCCATGGCCTCGTGAAGGCAGTCCTCGATCGTCTGGCGTACGAGCGGATGGTCTGGAACCTCGCGGTCACCCGCTACGTTTTCGAGACACGCCACCTGATCGGGAAAACAGAGCGCGAGCAGGTCATCCGCCTGCATGCGTTGAAATGGAGGTGGCACTTTCTTGCCCGCGCGAAATCTAGCGACGGCGAGGGCGCGAGTCACGTTCCACCGCCAACGGGTCTGGAACATCGGAGCATCGAGCAAGGCCTGGACCAAAACATCGCGGACGTTCTCTGCGCGCAAGAAGCGAAACACGTCTTCGAGCGGGAAGCTATGCGTGGGCCCTAGCGAAAGAACGATCGCGTCTTCGGTCGCAGCCGCCTGAAGCTCGACGTTGAAGCTTCGGCAGAAGCGCTTGCGGAGCGACAGGCCCCAGGCGCGATTGATCCGACTACCGAACGGCGAATGAACGATCAGGTGCATGGCCCCGGTCTCGTCGAAGAAGCGCTCGAGGACGAGCGTTTCGCGTGTCGGCATGGTTCCGAGGGCCATTCGAGAGGCAACGAGGTATTCGGCGAGCTGCTGCGCGGCGAGCCTGCCGACCCCAGTCTCGGTCTCCAGCCAGTCGCCGACTTCTTCGAGATCTCGATGTCGTTCTTCGATGCCTCGGCGAATCGCGTCGACCGAGCGGGAGAGGAGATCGGCGCGCGAAGGCGCCTCTCCAAACCAGAACGGAAGCATGGGCGGCTGGCCCTTGGCGTCGGCGACCCGCAGCACGCCAGGCTCGACCCGGAGAATCCGGTACGAAACATTGCCGAGTTGGAAGATGTCCCCAGCCATGCTCTCGATGGCGAAGTCCTCGTTCACCGAGCCAATCCGCAGGCCCTCGGGCTCGAGCCGAACCTCGTAGTCGAAGTTGTCTGGGATGGCGCCGCCGTTCGTGATCGCGGTGAGGCGCGCGCTCCGGCGCGGACGAATCCGTCGATTGACTTCGTCGTGATGAAGAAAGGCTCCCCGACGACCGCGACTGGTGGCGAAACCTTCGGACAAGACCCGCAAGACCTTTGCGAATGTGTCCTTGCCGAGATCGCGGTACGGCCAAGCTCGCCGGATCAGAGCGAACAGCTCGTCCTCGCTCCAGCTCTCCGTCGCGGCGGATGAAGCGACGATTTGTTGCGCCAGGATGTCGAGCGGGCCGTCCGGGATCTGGATTCGGTCGAGCTCGCCGCGTTGGACACAGCGCATCAGGGCGGCGCATTCGACCAGGTCATCCCGGCTCATGGGAAAGAGCCGGCCCTTCGGTGTTCCGCCATGCCAGTGTCCGGAGCGCCCGACCCGCTGAAGAAAGGTCGCCACCGAATGCGGCGATCCGAGCTGGCAGACGAGGTCTACGTCGCCCACGTCGATGCCAAGCTCGAGCGATGCAGTCGCCACGACGGCCCTGAGCTCACCCGACCTCAAACGCCGTTCGGCGTCGAGGCGGTGTGCTCGCGCAAGGCTCCCATGGTGTGAGGCGACCGCTCCTTCGCCGATGATCTCGCTCAGGTGACGCGTGACGCGCTCGGCGAGACGGCGTGTATTGACGAAAATCAAGGTCGTTCGATGGCTTTCGATCAGTGCAGCCAGCTTGGCGTAGATCTCCTCCCAGACTTCGAGGGACATGACGGTTTCGAGCGGGGAGTCTGGCAGCTCAACCGCGAGGTCCATTTCGCGCTGATGCCCGACGTCGACGATTCGGCAGCGGGGTCCGTCGTCCGCATTACAGTTCGAGCCGCGCATTCCAACTAGAAAGCGAGCCACCTCGTCGATTGGGTTCTGCGTCGCCGACAATCCGATCCGAGTGATGTCATGGCCCACCAGCGCTTCGAGCCGCTCCAAGGACAGAGCCAAGTGCGCGCCGCGTTTGTTGGTCACCACCGCGTGAATCTCGTCGACGATCACCGTGCGCACGTTCGAGAGCATCCGCCGGCCCCCTTCGCTCGTGAGCAGGATGTAGAGTGACTCGGGTGTGGTCACGAAGATCTGTGGTGGCCTTTTCACCATCTTGGTGCGCATCTGGGAAGGCGTATCCCCGGTACGCACGGCCGTTCGGATCTCGACGTCGTCGTAGCCCAGCTCTGCGAGTGTCGCTCGGATCCCCTCGAGCGGGGCTTGGAGGTTCCTCTCGATGTCGTTGCCGAGCGCCTTGAGCGGCGAGATGTAGAGGATGCTGACGCGATCCTCCAAGCCTTCGCGGAGACCCCGCTGCACGAGGTCATCGATCGCGCACAGAAACGCTGCAAGCGTCTTGCCCGACCCGGTCGGCGAAGCGATCAGAGTATGCTCTCCCTCGCGAATCGCAGGCCAGCCCTCGATTTGCGGCGGCGTCGGCGCACCAAAGGTTCGATCGAACCAGGTGGCCACGGCAGGGTGGAAGCCGGGGAGCGCCATTGGGTCCCCCTAGCACCGGGCGCGGCCGATGGCACCCGGGATGCGCTATTCCGCGTCCCGGTACGTCAGCGCCAGGCGGGGCGTTTGTATGGGGTGAGCGCGGCGCCGAGGGCGATGGCTTCTTCGATGGCCCGGGGCTGTCGCATGGATGCGACCAGGCTTGCGCCGATCGTGCGAGGTCGGCGGCGGCGGGGTCTGGTCGTGACTGCCTCTCGTTCTTCCCCGACACCCCGGATCGAGCGCCTCGCGGCTTCCATAATCGGATCGTGCAGGGTCGGTTGTGCCATCGCTGCGAGTACCGCGGCCGCCAGGATCCAGCGAACGTCCGCGTTCACAGTCTCGCCATGCGCCAGCGCGCGACTCAATCGTTGCGCTTCGGCATGCTCGGCATGCAGGTACGCGAACCCCGGAATGTTGAGGAGCTGGAAACCTTGGAGCTCGGGCCAGCCTCCTTGGACCAGAGCGTCGATGATCGAACCGGCGATCGAATGCATCGCGTCGTCGGCGATGCCGACCCACTGTCCCCCGAGCGGCAGGTAGTACAGCCGCACGTCCGGGTGTTCGCCTTCCCATCGCTCCCAGAGCTCCTCGGCTTCATCATGGCGACCCAAGTGGTGTAGGACCCGCGTCGCCATGAACAAGCGCAGTCGGGCAGGTGGGTGCTCGTCTATCAGGTCGCGATCTTGCAGGATGGCGGCGGTCTGCTGCGGCGCGCTCGGGTTTCGGAACGCGCGGCGCATCGCTTCCACATAGGCCGGACCTAGGCTCATCGTGCCGATGACGTCGGCGAACACCTCGGAAAGCCATGCGCCGAAGAGCCCTCGGAGCCATGCGCCGTCGAGCTCCGCAGAAGAGACCGGCAGCTCGACCTGCTTGGGAAGGCCGAGCCGCCTGTGCATGCTCGGCTCGAGCCCTTCGAGGCTATAGTAGAAGTCGTGGGCCACCTCGTGCGCGATGGCCGGCCAGCGCCACACGCTGCTCCCGAAGCCGGCAGGCAAGCGAAGCGGAGCCAGCCGCGTCGACGCGAAGCGCGGGACGATCGACAAATCCCAGTCTCCGGTCAACGTGATGGCCTGGCTGCTCTTCAGCTTGAGGCCCTGCGCGCGCGCCAGCTCGAGAAGCGGTGCGTAGCTGGCGTCGGCCATCTTGTCGGCCTCGGCATGAAACGAAGAGCCGCCGTAGCTGCGCTGCCTCGCGATGGTCTTCAGGTTCCCGAGGAGCGCCTCGAGCCCTCCGATGACCGTGGTGTCCTGAGCGATGGTCGACATCGTCGGGCTGCCCTGGAGCGAGCGCTCGATCGAGGCGAGTCGACCGAGGAGATCCTCACGCAAGGCCGGCACGAGGCGCGTTAAGCGCGGGTCCCCTTCGGCGCGCACGAGCAACTCAGTCGCCTCTTCCTTCAGTCCCGAGAGCCGGGCGCGAGCCGCCCCGAGGAAATCCACCTGGGGTGCAGGTTGGACCGCCGCAGGCGCGCGTCGGGCCGGGCCGGGAGCCGGTCCGGACTGCTTGGCGGCTGACGCCTTCGCGAGCGCTTCCTTTGGCTTTCGAGCGGCATCGCCCTTCTTTTTGAGCCGGTCCCAGCCGCGCTTGAGCAGCGGGTAGAGGATGTAGATCAGGAGCGCGATTTCGCCTAGATATTCTTTGAGCAGCTCCTCCATCCCGACTCAGCGCTTCTTCCGGCTGCGGTAGACGAGTTGCTTGCGCGCGAGCGGGCCTTCGCCGCGCTTCGCGATCAAGTCCGCGAGCACCAGGCGCGCGACGAAGGTTCGCGGCTGGGCCACCACTCTGCCCAGTCTGAGCGACTCAGCCCTGGTCTTCATCGTCCGAGCCGCCGGTGGCCTTGCTGATCGAATCGCGCATCTGGGTATCGGCGGCCACGTTGCGGAGATTGTAGTAGTCCATCACGCCGAGGTTGCCGGCTTTGAGCGCGTCGGCCATGGCCTCCGGGATCTTGGCTTCGGCCTCGACCAGGTGCGCGCGCATCTCTTCGACCTTTGCGCGCATCTCCTGCTCGGCGGCGACCGCGAGCGCGCGTCGGCCCTCCGCGCGAGCCTGCGCGACCTGTTTATCCGCCTCGGCCTGCTCGGTCATCAGCTTGGCGCCAATGTTGGTGCCGACATCGACGTCAGCGATGTCGATTGAAAGAATGTTGAACGCCGTGCCGCTGTCCAGGCCGCGCGCGAGGACGTTCTTGGAGATACTGTCTGGGTTCTCGAGCACCTCAGCGTAGTTCATGGCTGAACCGATCGTGGAGACGATTCCCTCTCCAACGCGTGCGAGGACGGTCTCCTCCGTTGCGCCTCCGACCAGCCGGTCGATGTTGGAACGAACTGTGATTCGGGTGACCACCAGGAGCTGAATTCCATCTTTGGCCACCGCGGTGATTTTCGGAGTCGTGATGACCCGCGGATTGACGCTCGTCTGCACCGCCTCGAGCACGTCACGGCCCGCCAGGTCGATCGCTGCGGCCTGCTGGAAGCCGAGCTTGATACCTGCTTTGTCTGCGCTGATGAGCGCATTGACTACGCGTTCGACGTTGCCGCCAGCGAGATAGTGGGACTCCAAGGTATTGGTCGGAAGGTCGATGCCTGCTTTCACCGAGGTGATGCGGGGATTGACCACCGCGCCAGGCGATACCCGTCGAAGACGCATGCCGATCAGCTCGCCGAAGCCGACCCGAGCGCCGCTCGACCAGGCCGCGATCCAGAGTCGAACCGGGATCAACCAGACGAATAGAACAAAGAGGACGATGATCAGGAGAAAAATCAGAGCGAGGGGGGCGAACTGCATGGGGCTTCCTTCCTAGGTCGCATCGGGGATGCGCACGACGACGCGTGGCCCCTCGACGGACACGACTTCAATTTCCTGGTTGCGGTCGATGTACTCACCTTCGGTCACCACATCGACTTCTTCTGAGCCAAAACGGGCACGGCCGATCGGCCTGAGCGGGGTCACGCTGATCCCCCGGCGGCCGACGAACCCACTCCGGTCTTTCTGGGAGACCGTGTCCGCTTGGCTGTGCTCGAGCACGACCTGGCGCCCGAGGCGGCTTTTCGGGAGCCAAACCAGCATGATCCCGGCAGCGACGACCGAGACTGCGCCCGTCAGGCCACCCCAGAAGGGACCAAGCTCCGTCCAGGCGGCGATCGCTCCTGCGGCAAGCGCCAACAAGCCGAGGGCCCCGGCCACGCCAAAGCCCGGCACCACCGCGACCTCGGTGAAGAGCAAAATCAGGCCGAGCACCAGCACGACGACGATGATGAGTGCGGTCACGGCTTCTCCGTTGGACGGACGACCAGGGCCGGCCCATCTCTGCCAATCACGCGAACTGTGGCGCCGCGGGCAACGAACTCCCTTTCGCTGGTGGCTTCGTGGCGCTGTCCATCGATGATGATCTTTCCGGTCGGCCTGAGATCCGTCAAGGCCTCTCCGGTTTGGCCGATGAGGTCCGACGCGCTCGGCGCGGAGAGGAAACCCGTCTCGGCGTTGTCCAAAACGAGGGCCCGGCCCATCGCGGTCCGAGAGAACAAGCGCATCACGACGAGGGCAAGGACGAATGCCCCAAGCAGCGACAACAAAACGCGCGTCATTGCGTCCGCGAGCACGCCGGTCTTGAAGGAGACGTCGATTGGAATACCGATCAAGGCGAGGACCAGCGCCGCGATCACGAAGATCAACCCGAGGACGCCGGGCACGCCGAGCCCCGGAACGAAGAAGATTTCGACTACGACCAGAATGACGCCCGCCACGAACAGCAGTGCCTCCTCCCAACCGACGAGATGAACGACCGCATGCCCTCCGAAGAAAAGGAGGAGCGAAATGGCGCCCAGGACGGTGAACGCGCCTACGGTCCGCGTATAGAAGGCGACCATGAGCCCAAGCATGCCGACCGAAAGCAGAAGGCCGCTGATGGTTGGCTCGGTGAGCCAGCGCGCGATTTCCTCGCCCCAGTTGAGCTCGCCTCGTATGATTTCGGGTTCGTTCAGCGTGAGGGCGCTCATCACCTCGTCGAGGTTGGCCGCCTTGCCATCGGCCATGCCCATCTTGATGGCTTGGTCGGTGTCGAGGGTCAGAAGCTTGCCCGCGTCGACGATGCCTTTGATTGCGACCTCGTTGTCGACCATCGCCTCAGCGATGTCGCCGCGCCTGCCGTTGGCCTCGGCTGTCGCCCGCATCTCCGCGCGCATGTACGAGACCATCTTTTCGCCAACGGCCTCGGCCTGCCCGCCCGGGGCTGCCTGAATGGGTGTCGCCGCGCCGATGGTTGCGCCTTCTGTCATCAGGACGTTGTCGCAGGCCAGGCTGATCAAGGCTCCAGCGCTGATCGCGCGTGGGTGGATGAAGGCGATGGTCCGGGGCTTGGCTTCGAGCAGGGCGTCGCGAATCTGAATCGCAGCATCGACGCGTCCGCCAAGTGTGTTGACTTCGAGCACGATCGCGGCGGCGTCCGGATTGGATTCGATGGCGCGGCGCACGTAGGCGGCCAGGCCGAGCTCCACCGTGCGGTCGATGGTGATGATGACGACTTTGGAGCCGGCAGGCGCATCGATCGGAAGGGCCTTCACGTGGCTCTGTACGTTGGCGCTCGGGGCGGGCTGATAGCCGGAGTCGTCGGCATCCTCCTCGGGTTTCTGCCCCAGGCTCAACTGTGCGCTACACAGGATCGCGGTGGCGACCAGGAAGCCGCGAAAGCTCGAGCGCGCATGCTTTGCCCACCTCACGCCGTGGAACGTAGCTCCCTTGGGACCGGTGCTCAATGCGGTGCGTTCGATCGCTCCGAACTGGGCCGGGCATGATAGGCTCCCGACTTTCCGAAAGCGAGGATCGATGCTCCCGGCGCCCCCGAAAAACACAGGACCCGTTCGAGAAGCCCATCGTTTCGATGAAACGCGCCTCGACGCCTGGATGGGCGAGCACGTCGACGGCTACAGCGGCGGGCTTCAGGTTTGCCAGTTCAAGGGTGGCCAATCCAACCCAACCTATTGGCTCGCCGATCGGGGGCGCCAGTACGCGCTGCGCAAGAAGCCACCAGGGAAGCTCCTTCAGTCCGCGCACGCTGTCGACCGCGAATATCGGGTGATGCGCGCGCTCAGCGATACCGACGTCCCCAGCGCGAAGATGTACGCCCTCTGTGAGGACGACTCGGTCATCGGCACCCCTTTCTTCGTTATGGAGTATGTCCAAGGGCGAATTTTCTGGAATGTGCAGCTTCCCGATGTCGAGCCAGCGGAACGGCGGGCGATCTACGAGGAGCTCGCCCGGGTGCTGGCCGCCATCCACAGCGTCGATCTCGCTCGGGTGGGTCTCACCGACTACGGACGCCCCGATGCCTACGTGGCCCGGCAAGTGAAGCGATGGACCAAGCAGTACCTCGCGTCCCAGACCTCCGAGATCGAGGCAATGAGCACCCTCATCGACTGGCTGCCGGCAAACATTCCCGACGACGAGGCTACCGCCCTGGTCCACGGCGATTACCGGCTCGACAACATCATCTTCCACCCGACCGAGCCCCGCGCTCTCGCGGTCATCGACTGGGAGCTCTCGACGCTCGGGCACCCGCTTTCGGACTTGGCCTATACCTGTATGCTGTACGACGTGGTCCTTCCGAAAATCGGTGGCCTGGCGGGCGTGGACTTCCAGAAGAGTGGCATCCCCACCGAGGCCGCATTCGTTGCGCGCTACTGCGAGTTGGTCGGCCGCGACGGCGTCCCGGACTTGAGCTACTACAAGGCTTTCTCGATCTTCCGCCTGGCGGCCATTGCGCAGGGCGTATACAAGCGGAGCCTTGATGGGAACGCTAGCTCTAAGGAAGCAGCGATGTTCGGGGCCGCTGTGCCGCACTTGGCAGGCATCGGCTGCGGGCTAGCAGGGATCGGGTAGGGCAGTGATCGAACGAATCGTATTGTTCAAGTTGAAAGACGAGTACTGCAACGACGCGGCGCGTGCCGAGTTCGCGGCGCGAACGCAAAGAGATCTCGGCGCGATCGAGAACGTTCGAAGCGTCACCGTCGGCCTGCCCGCCGACGACGCTTCCGAAGCCAGCTGGGACATCAGCATCCTGGTTCAGTTCGATTCCATGGAGGACGTCGAGCAATACATCGCCGACCCCGCTCATCGAGCCTACGTCGAGGGCTATGCGATGCCCCGCATCGAAGTCCGCAAGGCATGGAACTTCCACGTTTAATCGGGACTCAGATCCGAGCTGCCAGTCTCAGTCGCACAGCGGCGAACCGTCTGCTAGCTTCGCCGCCCAGCAATGATTCCACGCTACACGCCCGCTGATTTCGAGGAGCTCTGGTCTCAGAAGCGCAAGTACGAGACCTGGTTCGACATCGAGCTTGCCGCTTGCCGCGCCATGGAAGGGGCAGGCATCGTTCCGGCAGGAACAGCCGAAGCGGTGAGCGGCTTTCGTGCGCAGCTAGACGCCGACGCGATCGACGAAATCGAGAAGGTCACCCGCCACGACGTCATCGCTTTCCTGACGCATGTCGAGGGCCTCGCTGGGGAGCCCGCGCGCTGGCTGCACCGAGGCATGACCTCCTCGGACGTTCTGGATTCGTCTCTCGCGCTGCTTCTGGTGGAGGCCGCCGACAAGCTTTTGGTCCGATTGGACGCGGTGCTCGAGGCGCTGCGAGGCCGCGTCGAGGAACATCGCCGCACGCCGGCGATCGGAAGGTCGCACGGCATTCATGCCGAGCCGGTCACCTTCGGCTTGATCTTGGCAGGACATTACGCGGAGCTCGACCGAGGCCGAAAGCGACTCGAGGTGGCGCGATACGAAATCGCCGTTGGCAAGATCGCCGGCGCCGTCGGGACCTACGCGCACCTCACGCCGGCCATCGAGGCCGAGGCCCTCGGCTCACTCGGTCTGCGACCGGAGACCGCGTCGACGCAGGTCGTCGCACGCGATCGTCACGCCGCCTACGTCTCGGCCTTGGGCATCATCGCGGCGGGGATCGAGCGCTTCTCAACCAACGTTCGCCACTGGCAGCGGACCGAGGTTGGTGAAGCCGAGGAGCACTTCAAGAAGGGGCAGAAGGGCTCGAGCGCCATGCCGCACAAGCGCAACCCGGTCTTGACCGAGAACCTTTGTGGTCTTGGGCGGGTCGTGCGCGCTGCGGTGGTTCCCGGTCTCGAGAACGTCGCCCTTTGGCACGAGCGTGACATCAGCCACTCGTCGGCCGAACGCATGATGCTCCCCGATGCCACCGCAACGCTCGCGTTCATGCTCGATCGCGTGCGCGGCGTCATCGCCGACCTGGTCATCTACCCAGAGCGGCTCCGCCAGAACCTCGACCAAACGGGCGGACTTTGGGCAAGCGAGGGCATCTTGCTTGCGCTGGTGGGGCAAGGTCTCGGCCGACAGGAGGCCTACGTGCTGGTGCAGCGAAACGCGATGAAGGCCTTCGAAGGGCAGGGCGAGTTCCGCGCTCTCCTTCACGACGACGCGGAGATTCGAGCGCGGTTATCCGCCGACGAAATCGATCGCGAGTTTGATTTGAACCATGCGCTTGCGCACGTGGAGACGATCATCGATCGCGTGCTGGAAGGAGCTTGAAATGACGGTCTCACCCGACATCTTGCAGCAAGGGCTTTCGAAAACCCTCGACGCGACCAACTTCGAATCGCTCGGGCACAAGTACGAGGGCAAGGTTCGCGACTGCTACATCGCAGACGGCAAACGCTATATCGTCGTCACCGATCGCATTAGTGCCTTCGACCGCGTGCTCGGGACCCTTCCCTACAAAGGGCAGGTCCTCAACGGCCTGGCCGCCTGGTGGTTCGAGGAAAGCAAGCACATCGTTCCCAATCACGTTCTCGACGTGCCAGACCCCAACGTCATGATCGGCATCGAGTGCGAGCCGCTGCCGGTCGAGATGGTCGTGCGCGCGTACATCACGGGCGTCACGTCCACGAGCATCTGGACGCACTACGAGGGCGGCACGCGTGTCTTCTGCGGCCACGAGCTCCCGGACGGTCTGCGGAAGCATCAGAAGCTAGCGGACCCCATCCTGACGCCGAGCACCAAAGCCGAAAAAGGCGATCACGACGTTTCGGTCTCCCGTGACGAGATCCTCGCCATGGGTCGCATCAGCGCCAGGGATTTCGACGAGGCGGCAGCATATGCGATGGCCCTCTTCGGTCACGGCCAAAAGGTCTGCGCCGAGCGAGGCTTGATCCTCGTCGATACGAAGTACGAGTTCGGTAAGACCCCGGACGGCAAGATCGTCGTCATCGACGAGATCCACACCCCCGATTCATCGCGGTTCTGGTACGCGAATAGCTACTCGAAGCGATTCGAGGGAGGCGAAGACCCAGAGAGCTTCGACAAGGAGTACGTCCGGCGCTGGCTCGCGAGCAATGGCTACAAGGGCGACGGCCCCGTGCCGACCATTCCTGATGATGTGCGCGTCGAAGCGTCACGGCGATACATTCAGGCCTGCGACCAGATCCGCGGCACGGCGTTTGCCCCGGACACGAACGAGCCATTGCCCCGCATCGCGAAGAACCTGGGCTTGGAGGGATCATGAAAGCGAACATCTTCGTCACACTCAAGCGTGAAGTCCTCGACCCACAGGGCGACGCCGTTCGCCGTTCCCTGGGCTCCCTCGGCTTCCAGGAGGTGAAGTCCGCACGCGTCGGCAAGCTCATCGAGCTCGAGCTCGACGGCAACGACAAGGCCTCGGCCGACGCTCACATTCAGTCCATGTGCGAAAAGCTTTTGGCGAACCCCGTCATCGAGGACTTTCGCTACGAGATCGTCGACTAGGAAGCATGACCATTCTCCGGCTGCCGGACGTTCGCGCTGTACTCGGGGCCCGGGCTCCGCGGGAGCTCGCAGAGCACGAGAAGTGGGCTGCGGTAGCGATGCTGCTGCGCGAAGGCGCCTTGGGACCGGAGGTGTTTTTCATTCGGCGGGCTGAGCACCCAGAAGATCCCTGGTCGGGGCACATGGCCTTTCCCGGCGGCCGGCACGACAGGGGGGACGAGACACTCCTCGAGACCGCGATGCGCGAGACTCGCGAAGAGGTCGGCCTCGACCTGTCTCGCGAAGCCGAGCACATCGGTCAGCTCGATGACCTTCAGGCGATCGCGCGCGGCAAGCCGCAGGAGACGGTGATCCGCCCCTTCGTCTTCGAGGTTCACCGGGAGTCGCCGCTCCAGGTCGACGATCGCGAAGTCGCCGAGGCGCTCTGGACACCACTTCTCCCGCTTTACCGGGGCGAGGTCGATACCGTCCGCCCCTATCGATGGCACGGCACGAGCATCGACTTTCCCGCCTACGACGTCGACGGCCGCGTCGTCTGGGGGCTCACCTATCAGATGCTGCGCTCCTTCTTCCGGATTCTGGGCTAGCCAGCGGCGACCCCGGTGCTAGGTTCTGCGCCAGCCATGCCTGAAGCCGATCCGAATCGCCTCGTTCACTGCATCAAGCTCGACCAGGAGCTTCCGGGCCTCGCCAAGCCGCCGTTCCCCAACGAAATCGGGCAGTTCGTGTTCGAGAAGGTCTCCAAAGAGGGCTGGGACCTCTGGCTCCAAGAGAGCGTTCGCTACATCAACACCTACCGGGTCGACCTCTCCTCGCGCGAGGGCACCGACTTCATGTTGAAACAACTGCGAATTTGGCTCGGTCTCGAAGAGGGCGAGCTGGCCGCGACCGCCTGGACCCCTCCGAGCGATTAGACGAGCCGGCGTGGCACTTCTGCCCCAAAATTGGCCGTCGTCCGTGCTCTGGCGACCCTGATACCAATTACTTCTAGCGGGGAAGACCTGCTGACGTATCGAGTAGTGGGGCTTGGCCCTGGCCTCTTGTTCCTTCTTTGTTCAGCTAGGCTGCAACGACACAGTGACGCCGCCGCCCACCAACGGGCCGGGCGGCGGTACCATCGGTGGCGATCTCTGTTCCGACGAGGGTGGTCCGCTACTCACCATTGTGAGACCCGAGGCGACCAGCGATCCCGGCGCGGATACCCTCGTCACGGAGCAGGACCTTGGCATTCAGTGTCAGGTCGATTCGTCCGGGGACCCGGCCGTGGCGGTGGATACCTTGCTCGACCTCGGTCCCGACGTCCGGATTATCAGTCCTTCGGTGAGCGGGGCGGTCTTCTCCGGCAGCATGACCATTCGCTACGTCCTCACCGCCCTTCCTGTCACCGAATTCGACACCGTCGATAGTGTTCCGGCGAGTTGGCAGGTCGTCCTTGCAGGCCAGCCGATCGAATCGCTCTTCGCAGGCCAAACGGAGACGACGGCGACGTTTAGTGCCACGGTGGACTTCGACGATCCAACGCTCTACGAAACGCCGCTCGACGGCACCTATCAGTCGTCGTTGAGCGTAGCCAACGACCGCGGCGTGACCCGGACGGAGACCCTCGACTTCGCGGTCGATGCGGACGGGCCAGGGGTCACGATCGACGAACCTACGCTTGGATCCGTTATTGGAGGAGCCACCGATGTGGTGGACACGGTCTCCGACGTCTGGGGCATCGATCCCTCCCAAGTCAGCTTCTACATCGGCTCTCGGAAGTTCGACAGGGCGCAGGTTGGAGGTTCTCCGAACCGCTTTCTCGGTAGCTCTGACGCGAACCAGTATCCGACGACGATCGGCGAGGTGACGATCGACGTCGTGGCTGTCGATATCGTTGGCAACGATCGCGTCGCGTCGGTCACGGTTGAGCTCGACGGAAAGCCACCGGTGCTGTCTCTGGACCATCCTCGCGTCCGAGAGGGCAAGAAGACCAATGCTGGGATCGAGTGCTCCGCCTCGTTCAACCCGGTTGGCGAGAACGCGATCAGCGACGGAGACGTGGTCGGCACGACTGCATACATTCGCGCGCATCGAGGATCGCGGGAACCCTTCCGCATCCTACATGGCGGGGCTCGACTACGAGTCGGCGCAGGTTTGGATTCTGGGGGATGCCAGCCAGGCCTTGGTGGTCGACACGGACGAGGACGGCCTGTGCGACTCGCTCAACCCGGACTTCCTTCCGGGCAACCAAGCTGGAAACACCCCAGCCGTCGCGATCAACTTGAACTCGTTGCGGCCGACGGGGAGTGCGGGCTGCCTGACGGGTCAGATCTTCGAATCGCCCGGCCAGCACGGTGTTCGCATTTCCGGCAGTGCGACCGATCCAGCCGATCCGGTGTGCAGCATAACCACGACTCCTCGCGTGATCCCGGACAACGACGAGCCCACGGGTTCGACTCCGGCGATCTTCATCAAGCCGCCCGTCACTTCCTTCCGCTCTACGGGCGATCCATTCGATTGGCAGACTTCTCTGGATGGCGTGGAGGGGCCCGCCTGCCTTGCGGTTCAAGCCGCCGGCGAGCGAGGCAGAACGAGTGTTTCAGCGCCGATTAGGGTCTGTTTCCAGAAGAACATCACCAACGGTGCTTGTGACACCTTCGACCGCAACGACTACCCCCGGCAGCGACGGTTGCACCGGCGCCGCATTCCCGCTCAACGAGCGGATCGGACCGTTCGAGTAGCTTTCGCCCTTGGCTACTGGAAGTTCTGCACCGACCAGAACTGGCCGTCGGCGGTTTCGTAGAAGCCGCAGGCGACCATGCTGTACGAGGTGTTGGTCATGTTGATGTAATGACCGTGCACCGAGAAGGGCTCGCCGGGACCCTCGTCCCACATCGCTTGAAGGCAGCCCGTGATGATGCGCTCCTCGGAGGGCCAACCCGGGCATTCGTTTTGCGCCCAGCCTCGCTCGGAGCAGATGTTGTCTCGAAAACCCGAGTGCGCGCTGCGGGTGCTGTCGTACTCGGCGTGCTGGTCGGCGCAGCTCTCGCCCTCGTTCCAGCGCTCCAGCGCAGGGAGGCACTGGCATTCCCAGCGGAGCTGATTGATGCGGGTCACGCAGTCGGCGTACGGGTCAGCGGTGCTCGGCAAAGGCTCAGGCTGGCAGTTGGGCAAGGGCGCAGCGAGGGGGCCGCTGCTGCAGTCGGCGATGAAGCGCGGGTCGCCTACCGTTCCACCGGTTCCGCCTCCCGGGCCGCCGGCGCCCGGGTCGAGCGAGAACTCGCCGCATCCCGTGGCGACTAGGCAAACCGTAAGCACTGTCTTCGTCAAACCACCCATCAGCGCCCCCTCATTCGAAGTTCTGAACACCCCAGACGCTGCCCGAGGGCGTCGTAAAGAAACCGCAGGCCACCCTGCTATACCCAGGGTTCGTCATGTTGATGTAGTGACCGTGCACCGAGAACGGCTCGCCGGGACCCTCGTCCCACATCGCTTGAAGGCAGCCCGTGATGATGTGCTGCGTGGAATTCCAGCCGGGGCACTCGTTCTGCGCCCAGCCTCCGGGTGAGCAGACGCGGTCTCGAAAACCCGAGTGCGCGCTGCGGGTGCTGTCGTACTCGGCGTGCTGGTCGGCGCAGCTCTCGCCCTCGTTCCAGCGCTCCAGCGCCGGGAGGCACTGGCAGTCCCAACGGAACTGATTGATCCGCGCCACACAATCGGCGCGAACATCTCCGGTGTTCGGGACGGGCGTCGGGGCGCAGTTGGGGATCGGCGCTGGGAGTGGTCCGCCCGCGCAGCGACCGGGATCGCCTCCGGTGCCAGCGATTCCGCCGGTGCCAGCGATTCCGCCGGTGCCCGCAGTTCCTCCGGGTCCGCCGCTGCTTCCACCGGCGCCGGTGCCAGCGTCAATGGCAGTGTCAGTCCCACCGGCCCCGTTGCGGGGCGGTTCGGTCGCCATCGCGCCTTCACACCCCAGCGCCAGCGCGACCAACGCTCCAAGCAAGAACCGATTCCCCATGCTGTAGCCAGCCTAGCAACCCAGGGGCCTTCGCCCAAATGGGTGAGACAATTACTTACATCGACGTGCCTGCGCCGCCTCAGGGCAGGAATCGGGCCCGATCTTCTGCGGGTGGAACTGGGCATCGATCGTACTTCCCGAAGACGCGGTATCGAGTGCGGGCGACGATTCCGTAGAAGAAGTCGGTGAGCCAGACCGGCAAGAAGCGAAGCCAGGAGAGGGCCTTGGCGGGGTAGGGCATCTCTTGCATGGCGAAGAGCGCGGCGCGCGAGCGCAGGAACAGCTCGCCCCGTCGAACATAGACCAGGGTTTCGATTTCGCTCGGGAAGTCTGAATACAGCTTCCGCGCGAGCTCTGCGGTTTCGCCCTGGAGCGGTGCGAAGCGAAAAAGCCGCGCCCTGTCGCCGCGCAGCATCTTCTTGACGATGCCGTTACACATCGCGCAGACGCCGTCGTAGAAGAGCAGATGTGCCGGCAGCTCGGTCATCGCGGCTTCAACAGCAGAAGGCCGGCTTTGGGCGGACCGGCGACCTGTAGTCGCTCCGGCAGAATGCGATTGACCATGTAGTAGAAGATCGAGGTGATCGCGCCCGAGGTCGTGATCATCACCTTGCCGTTTGGAAGCGGCGTGACGAAACCCTCGCTCGTCTCCGGAAGCAGCAAGGGCTCAGCCACCGGTTCGCCCGATGCGAGATCGAAGGTGACGAAGAGCGATTGCTGCGGGACCGGCACTCGGGTTCGATCGCTTCGTGAAAGCAACTTGGGCAGGTAATAGCCGCAAATGACGTTCATCCAACCGCGTCGCATGCCGACCGTGAGGATACTGTCGACGAAGGCGACCGGTTCGGAGAGCACGTAGCTCCAGACACCGCCGGGCTCAGGAAGCCGTTCCTTGCAAAGGCCGTCGTACGATTTCTCCCAGCGCACCTCACCGTTGTTCCGGTACGCGGTGATTCGGTCCTGGAAGGGGGTGTAGATCGTCTCATCCGGACCGATGCTGGGCGACGCGGACCCGCCACCGCCCTCCGCGCTCTGCCAGAGCCGCTTCCCGGTCTGCGCATCGATCGCAACCATCCTTCCGCGTTCGTCGACCGCATAGACCGAGGTTCCGTCGTGCGAGATGGCCGGACTGGTGCCGCTTCCGCCACCCATCGGTGCCTGGAACGCGATGCGAAGGGCATCGTCGCTGATGTCAATCCCGTAGAGCACGCCGGTGCCGGGGCTCGAGCCGGCTGCGGTGATGTAGAGCCGGCCGGTCTCCGGATGCAACGCGGGGGTGTTTGCGACTTCGAGCTCCCAGCCCTGGATCAAGTTGAAAAGGAAAGGGATGAGGTCCGGGTCCATCAAGTCCTTCCACAAGAACTCCGGTGGCTCGTCTCGAGCAGCGGGGCCTGGGCCGCCAGGGAGCTCCAGCGGGGGCATCGCGAGCTCGCCGTTGTGGGACCAGAAGAATAAGACCTTGCCATCGGTCGTCACGCCGCCGACGTATCGCTGGCGGCTCAGCACGACCGTCATGAATCCCCAGTCGACGCCGTACTGCTTTAGATCGACGACCCATTTCAGTTCGCCGTTGGGCTTGAAGGCCCAGAGCTGGTCGCGGTCGCCCAGGTATAGATCGCCTTCGGCGTCGATTGTCGGCGCGTTCATGATCGCGAACGAGTCGAGGTCATCGAGCGAATCCTGTGGCTTCGCAGACCAGAGCACTTCACCATCGTCCGAGATCGCGAAGAGGTGGCTGTTCCCGGGGGGCGCGCCGGTCACCACGTATGAAGTGCCATCAAGTCCGATGGTGGGCGGCCAGAAGATAGGGTGGCCCTGCAGCAAGTGCTTCTCGAGCTCGAACGAGGCGCCAAGCTCGAGGGGAACGAAGTCGGAGTTGGCGCTGTCCCGATGCCCCGCAGGCCAGATGCTATCGAAATACTGCGGGCTGAGATTCGAGTCGGTCTTGCTTTGGCGAAATGCAGGGCGCCCCTCAGCCAGGATCGGCGCTGGAAGAGGAGCCTCGACGTTCTTCTCACTGCCGCGCCGGCCCAGCAGCCAAACCGTGATGACCGCCATGGCGAGAGGCAGGATCCATCGAATCCAGCCGTTCTTTACCGTTGCCATGCTCGCGTGCTAGCACGTCCGCGCGCAGCTTCATCAAGCGCAAACTTCCCGTAGCCCCGTGTCCCTTCCCCCACCCCATCGCCCCCTCGGCATCAAAGCGCTCAATGCCGCGGGCGCAGGCCTGCGCGGCATGGGCTGGAACCTCCCGTCGCTCGATCCCCAGGGCCTGATCGATGCCGCGATCCGCCGAGCGGGCTCGACCGACTTCGGCGGCGACGAATTTCGCGAAGGGCTCGAGGTATTCGTCGATTCGGTCGAACGAGAGGGCGACCTGAGCACCCTTGGCCGCATCAGCTGCCGCGAGACGCTCCTTCGCTACCTGACGAACCGTCTGCGACTGCAGGAGTACCGGACCGCACATCCCAAGGTGGCGAACGAAGTGATCGAGCGGCCGATCTTCATCGTCGGGCTGCCGCGTACCGGGACCACGATCTTGTTCAACATGTTGTCGCAGGACCCGCGGAACCGTCCTCCACTCAGCTGGGAAGTCGAATGGCCCGTCCCGCCGCCCGAGGCTGAAACCTATCACAGCGACCCACGAATCAAGGATGCCGAAAAGCTCTTTGGCAACCTCGATCGCCTCATCCCGACGCTGCCCGCGATCCACGAGTTCGGTGCGCTTCTTCCCCAGGAGTGCGTCCCGATCAACGCGCACGAGCTTCTGACCGTCCAGTTTCACATCACGTTCCATGTGCCGAGCTACCAGGCCTGGCTGAATCAGCAGAGCATGGTGCGCTCGTACGAGTTCCATAAGAGGTTCCTACAACACCTGCAGAGCAAGTACATGTTGGACCGCTGGGTATTGAAGAGCCCGGCTCACCTCCCTGCGCTCGATGAGTTGCTCGAGGTTTATCCCGACGCATTGATCATCCACACGCACCGTGATCCGTTGTCCGTGATGCCCTCCCTTTCGAGCCTTCACTATGCATTCCGCTCCATGAACTCCGACTCCGTCGACCCGGCCCGCATCGGCCGCAACGTCATGGACGTCTGGTCGCTCTACCTCCGGCGCGCGGTCGAAGCGCGACGACGGCACCGGGACAAGCCCGGTCAGTTTTTCGACGCACACTTCGAGGACACCCTGCGCGATCCAGTCGACCTCTTGCGCCGCGCCTATGCCCATTTCGGCCTCGAATTCACCGACGCGGCCCGAGACCGAATGGCCGCCTTCCTCACGGCCAATCCGCGCGGGAGCCGTGGGGTTCACCGCTACGCGCCCCAGGATTTCAACCTCGATCCCCGGGAGATCCGCGAGCGCTTCGCAGCGTACTGCGAGGAATTCGACGTCTCGCTCTCGGACTGACCGCCCGCAGCGCGTGCCTGGCTCAGAGTTGATCTCTGGCGTTCTGCAGGAGTCGCCGTGCCTCGGTGGCGACCTCTTCGATCGGCGCATCGGGCGCGAGCTCGAACATCGCCTTCGGGTCGGCAAACGACACCAGCGCGCCGCCCTCCGACTCCTGCACGACCACGTTGCACGGCAAGAGCAGGCCGATGTAGGACTCCCCTTGTAGCGCTTTGTATGCGAGCCTCGGATTGCACGCGCCGAGGATCACGTAGGGGCGAAAGTCAACGTCGATCTTCTTCTTCAAAGTCTCTTTCACGTCGATCTTGGTGAGCACACCAAAACCGTTTGCCCTAAGTGCCTCGGCCACCTTTTCGAGCGCCTCGTCCATCGACACGCCGTCGAGCTGTTTGGAAAACGCATAGCTTGGGTCACTCATCGTTAGCCTCCTCGGTTCTTATAAGACCGGCTTGTGGACAAGCCAATGGTGCCGCAACATATGCGCCTCCGAACCCATTCGCCAGACGTGTACAAGACCCTCACCGCTCAGACGCTCCACTACTTCGCGCGGCCGCAAGAGCGCGTGCTTCGCGAGCCCTTGAACATTGCGGCGGCCTGGAAGGGGCGAGCGCTCCAGCAGCGGGACGATTGGCGCGAGGCCTTGACCGCCGCAGACATCGCCGAGCTCGAGCGGGCGATCGCCACCGCGAAGCGGACCGGTAAGCCGATGTGCAAGCTGTCCGAGAAGGACTTCCCACTGCCGACAATTGCGAAGAAGATCGATCGCTGGAGAGAGGAAGTCTGGTCGGGGCGCGGCTTTCAGGTGCTGCGGGGGATTCCGACCGAGCGCTGGCCCCAGGGCGACAGCGAGCTTTTCTTCTGGTGCTTCGGACAGCACTTCGGAATCCCTGGCGCGCAGAACCCAGAAGCTGACCTTCTCGGGCACGTGCGCGACACGGGGGAGAGCCCGGACCAGGTGCGTCACTACCGAACGCGCGCGAACATCAACTTCCACTGCGACGCCGCCGACGTCGTGGGGCTCCTCTGTCTCCATCAAGCCAGGCGCGGGGGCCAAAGCCGGATCGCGAGCTCGATTTCAATCTACAACGAGCTCTTGCGCAGACGGCCCGACTTGGTCGATCGCTTGTACGAGCCCTTCATGATGGACACCAAGGGTGAAGGCGGGGTGCGGTACATCCCCGTGCGTCCCTGCTGTTTCGATGACGGCTGCCTGCGAACGTTCTACCACAGCGACTACTTCCGCTCGCCGGTTGGCTTCGACGGGAAGGTACTGCTCTCGGCCGAGGACCGCGCGCTGCTCGACCTTTACAACCAAATCGCGGACTCCCCGGAATTCTACCTCGAGATGGATCTCGAGCCAGGGGACGTGCAGCTCCTCTCGAACCACACGGTGCTTCACGCGCGGACCGACTACGAGGAGTTTTCGGAGCCAGCGCGCAAGCGTCACCTGCTCCGGCTTTGGATCTCGCTTCCGACACGAGCGCGCTTCGCCTCGCAGCTTCGACGGCAGCGTAGCCGCGCCGCAATGCTCGCCACGCTCCTGGGTACCAAGCTCGGTCACGCACTACAGCGTGACGCACTGAGCTAAGGGAGGCGTCCAGCGACCAGGTACTGATCTGGGAGTGACTCGTCCAGGAGCTCGGTCTCGAACCCGGCCGACTCCAGCTCACGCCGTACTGTATCGTCTGTGAGTCGCATCTGTGAAGGCGGCCCGTGGGGGCTCTCCGAGGTGAAATCGACGATCAGAAGCAGGCCGCCCGGGGCCAGGGCTCTGCGCAGCTTCTCGGCATACTCGACGCGCTCGGGGATATGATGCCATGTGTTGACGACCAGGATTCGATCGACGGAGCGAGGCGCCAGCGCCGGGTCGTCTGCCTCGACCACGCCCGTCCTCACGTTTCGAAGCGAGTCTCGCTCGATTCGCCGGTCTATCGTCTCGACCATCGCGCGCTCCGTGTCGAGGGCCAGCACCCGACCCTCTGGGCCCACCGCTTTGGACAGGTAGCCCACCAAGTACCCAGTGCCTGCCCCGAGATCGACCACCGTCATGCCGGGCCTACATTGGAGGTGTTCGACCAGCTCTTGGGGCTTCTGCCAGTCGTCGCGCGAGGGGTCATCGAGGCTATGGGCGTAGGCCTGGGGATCGGGGAACTGCTGCTCCGAGCCAGCCGAGTGCTCGTGCTTCGCCCTTGAGGTGGCAGCCTCCGAGTGGTTTTCGGCGGGTCTGCCGTTGCACCCGGGGCTGAGGGCTGTCAGAAGGGCGAGAAGGGAAACTGCTTTGGGGGTCATCCGGCTTGCTCGATATCGCTGCAATACAATTAGCGACATCATTGACCGGGGCAAATGACTTCGCGTATTTAGATGACGAAAGAGTGCCCTACTTAACCCCACGCAGGTAATAGGAAATTGCGTGTAACCACCCTGGGACTATGCTGGCGCTCGTGCTCTCTGAGTTAAGAGGGGAAGGAAAAGGAACTCCATGAAGGGATATCTCAATTCATCTTTCACCGTGCTCATGTGTCTCGCGCTTTTCGCGACCATGCTGGTGGCCTGCAAGAAGGAAGTGGCGGAGCCCGAGCCCGAGGTGACGACCGGCTGGGAAGAGCCCGAGCCGGAACCGGAGATTTCCGTCGAGCCTGTCGCAGAACCCTGCGTCATCGAGACGGTCTATTTTGCGTTCGACTCGGCAGAGCTCGACAGCAGCGCGCGCGCCGCGCTTCAGGAAGCGGCCGAGTGCTACCGCGGTCAAGCAGATCCGGGGCTTTCACTTCTTCTCACCGGTGCGTGCGACCCGCGTGGGACCGAGGAGTACAACATCGCCCTTGGCGAGCGCCGCGCGAGCTCGGTTCGGAGCTACCTCATCTCGCTGGGCTTGGATGGCAGCCGCCTCAGGATCACTTCGGTAGGCGAGGAGATGGCGACTGGCACCGACGAAGCGGGCTGGGCGCGCGACCGTAACGTGACCGGTTCCGAGAACTGACGCCGATGGGGGGTGCGCTCGTGGGGGGTGGCCATTGATGCTGTCGGTTTTCCTTCAGACGAGCGCACCACAAGAACTCAATCCTTGGCAACTGGTCATCGGCGCCTCGCCGGTGGTCCAGTTCGTGCTGCTGGTCCTGCTCTTCATGTTGATGATGTGTCTGTACATCATCGGGGCCAAGTGGATGCGCTTGAAGCAGGTCACCGATCAGAGCCGGCGCTTTCTCGCGCTATTCTGGTCGGAGGAAAGAGCTCGCATCTGGAACGCAAAGGCGCTGAATGAGATCCACAGCCGATCGGCGGCGTACGATCGCTCGCCTATCGCGACCGTATTTCGCGCAGGCTATCGCGAGCTTGGGCGCATCGCTCGCGAGGGACGCCCGACCAGAGAAGACATCGGCAACGTGGAGCGCGCTCTTCGGCGGGCGCAGAGCGCGGAGCTGACCCGGCTCGAAAACAAGGTGTCATTTTTGGCGACCACCGCCTCGACCGCCCCTTTCATCGGGCTTTTCGGCACGGTTTGGGGCGTGATGAACTCCTTCATCGCGATCCATGGCGAGAAGAGCGCAGGGCTCGACGTCGTCGCGCCAGGGATCGCTGAGGCGCTGATCGCGACCGCCATCGGATTGGCCGCCGCGATTCCCGCGGTGATGGCCTACAACTACTTCGTCCGACGAATTCGTGTCGTCGACAGCGAGACGGCCGCCTTTGCCAGTGACTACTTGAATATCATTCGTCGCCACTTGTTGGTGGAGTAGACGATGGCGTTCTCGAACGACAGCGGGGGAGAGGGTAGAGCACTCAGCGAAATCAACGTCACACCGCTGGTCGACGTCATGCTCGTCTTGCTGATCATCTTCATGGTTGCCGCGCCGATGCTGACCACGGGCGTGAACGTCGACCTCCCAAAAGCAGACGCGCCCCGCATGGACATCAATGAGGACCAGCCGCTGATCACCGTGCAACGCGACCAGCGAATCTTTCTCTTCGACGAAGAGGTTTCGCTCGACGTCTTGCGGCAGCGCCTAGTCACCGACGAGCGGATTCGCGACGTGGATGAAGTGTTCGTTCAAGCGGACGAAGAGGTTCCCTACGGTGCCGTCGCCCAGGTGCTCGCCCTCGTGCGTCAGGCCGGGATTGGAAAGATGGGGCTGGTGACCGACCCGCTCACCCGAGAGCCGAGATAGGCCATGTCTGGGGCGAGCGACTGGCGAGCACTCTCCCTTCTCGAGACGGAGCGGCCCACACTCTCGGAGATCATTGGAGGGGTGGGCTTCACACTGGCCGCCGTCGTGCTGACTCCTACGCTGGCGCTATTGAGCGCGCTCGTGCTGGGCGAACTGGGGACGATCCTTGGTGGCGCCGTCGATGAGCTCCCGCCGGCGCCGCTCGAGGTGATCGAGACTCGTTTCGTCCGTCTCGGGAAGAAGAGGGAGTCACGACGACTGCCGAACAAGGAAATCCCCGCAGCCCAGAAGACCGCGGCGGTACCGCAAGCACCGGACTCCGAGCCAATGGCTGCGGCGCCCTCGGGAAACGAGGAGAAGGGCCTCGCCAAGACGAAGAAGAAGCGCACGGAGCGGGACGAGGATCTTCTTTCACAACTCGGTGCGCGTGCGGGCGCGATTTCAGACCTTTCGAAAGGACCCGAGCTCGAAGGCGATCCCGATGGCATCGTCGAAGGCACCAAGGCCAGCGGGGATGAACGGGAGATCTACATCGGAAAGCTCTACTCGTACTTCCGAAGGGGCTGGCAGGTCCCTACATTGATAACCGACGACGAGCTTCAAGAGCTCGCCTGCATGGTCGAGCTTTCGATCACGGAAGATGGGCGGGTCGGGGAGTACGAGGTGAAACGGCCGAGCGGGAATGAAGCGTTCGATGATTCCGTTCGTCGGAGGTTGCGGCAGACGGAGGGGGCCAAGCTTCCACCCCCGCCGGAATCGGTGGTGAGTCAAATCTTGGGGAAGTCCGTCTCTCTGGTTTTCGTTGGGCGCCATGCCCGCTGAGGTTGTAGATGACTTGGATTGAATTTCGGAATCGATGGCTGCGTAGAGGGGGCGCGATGGCGCTAGCGATTGGCCTGCTCGTCTTGTCGGGGGTGCGAGTGAGCGCTCAGGACGAAGCGCCGCCCCTGCCCGAAGACAAGATCGTCGTCGAGATCGATGCGCCCGATCAGGATGTGTTTCGGATCGGAATCCCGAACCTACTCGGTGACGCGACGGAGCTCGCGGCGGCGGGTGGGGCAGTCCTGCAAAATGATTTCCGTTTGATGCCTGGGTTCCGCGTTCTCGGCCCGAGCTCGGTCCGACACGACACAGAAAGCCTCGGACTTGGAGTCGACCTCGGCGCGTGGGCGGCATTGGGCGCCCATGGCGTCATCAAAGGCCAGGTCTTTGGGACGAGCGCGGGCTTGATCGTCGAGCTTCGTTTCTATCAATCGAGCGGAGGAGAAGTGCCGGCGCTTCGTCGCGCCTACCGCGGTCCTGCGAGCGAGCTCCGCAAGTGGATGCACGATTTCGCCAACCAGGTGATCGGCGTCGTTACCGGCACCTACGGACCATTTGGGACCGAGATTGCATTCGCGCGCAAGCATGGGCCTGGCCAGAAGAGCGTCTACGCAGCCGCCATGGACGGCTACGGGGTCCGGCAGGTATCGAGCGGCGGGGGCGTGTCGATGCTTCCGTCGTTCGGGAAGGGCTCGATTTGGTACACCCGAATGACGAGAGAGGGCATGTTCATCACGAATACGCGGGCGGGGGGCAAACGCGTCATCGGCGGCAAGGGGATCACGATGGCGCCTTCGATCTGCGGCGAGCGGGTCTATTTCTCGTCCTCGCGGTCTGGGAACTACGAGATCTACAGCTCGAACGTCGACGGATCCGGTCTCCGACGTCTCACCCGAAGCCGAGGGATCGACGTGAGCCCGACCTGCGGACCGGGCGGCAAGCTGGCCTTCGTGTCCGACCGCCACGGGAGCCCCCAGATCTTCACGATGAACCACGATGGCACGAACGTGCAGCGCGTCACATTCCGCGGCAATCACAATCAGACGCCGACCTGGTGCGGTGACCCGAAACAGCCGCTCATCGCGTTCAGCGGGCGCGACAGCCAATTCGACATCTTCACCGTCAACATCGACACCCAGGAATACACCAGGCTCACACAAGGGCAGGGCGACAACAAGGATCCGGCCTTCTCGCCGGACTGCCGTTTGATCGCGTTCACGTCGAACCGTCGTGGCTCTCCAGGCGTCTATCTTTCCAGTCAAGACGGGCTCGACCAAAATCAGATCATCGAGGGCGTGGCCGAGACGGTTCGCTGGGCCCGCTGAGCACGCGAATCTGCTATCCTCCGCGGCCATGGCGAACTGGAAGCTGGGCTGCTTGGCGACGCTCGTGGTTCTCGCAATCGCCGCCCTCGGGTTGTGGCGTATTTACGGCGGCGGAAACCTTCAGGTAGACGGCGAAATCAACACGACTCCGCTCGACCGCGCTGTCTTGACCGCCCGCGAGGAAGCGCAGCATGTCGTCACCGGCGATGCCGAGACACGGGTGCTCTTCGGCGATCTCCACGTTCACTCCACCCTATCGGTGGACGCCTTCCAGTGGAGCTTGCCGCTGATGGGCGGGGAAGGTGTCCACCCTCCTGCGGACGCCTGTGACTTCGCCCGCTTCTGCTCGCAGCTCGATTTCTATTCACTCACGGACCACGCCGAGGCATTGACGCCGCGCACCTGGGAGATGGTTCGCGAATCGGTTCGGCAGTGCAATGCCGTCGACGCCCAGAGCGAGCAGCCTGATCTGGTCGCATTCACTGGCTTCGAATGGACGCAGATCGGCATCACGCCAGAATCGCACTTCGGTCATCGGAACGTGATCTTCAAGGAGACGGCGGACGAGCAGTTGCCCAGCCGGCCGATCGCCGCGCCCGGCCTTGCCTCACAGGCCTTTCGCGACCGTGAGACGCTTCGCGCCAACTGGAGAATCCCTCTCGAGGCGTTTCCCGACAATCAGCCGTACAACGACGCTGCACGGCACGTTCGCGAGATCGCCAGCCTATCGCAATGCGCCGAGGGGCAAGCGTCGCCAGACCTGCCTGCGGATTGCCGCGAGGTCGCAGAGAGCCCCGAGTCGCTTTTCCGCAAGCTCGACGAATGGGGCTTCGACGCGATGGTGATTCCACATGGCACGACCTGGGGCTTCTACACGCCTCCGGGCTACGACTACGACAAGCAGCTCCAGGCCAGGCGCAACAACCCGAAATGGCAACCCGTGATCGAAGTGTTTTCCGGGCACGGGAACTCCGAGGAGTATCGAACCTATCGCGCTGCCGAAAAGACCGAGGATGGCTGGGTTTGCCCCGAGCCTCGGGACGATTTCGAAGCTTGTTGTTGGCGCGCTGGCGAGATCATCCGCAGCCGATGCGAATCCCCGTTTTCCGAGGCATGCGAAGAGCGAGTCGCAGCTGCCCGGGCGAACTACCTTCGCGTGGGCGTGTCGGGATACCTGACGCTTCCTGGGACCGATCTCCGCGAATGGGGCAATTGCGGTCAGTGCACCGATTGCTTTCAGCCGAGCTACTCCTACCGCCCAGGCGGTTCACTCCAATACATCCTGGCGCGCGGGAGCTTTGAAGAAGGCGAGACACCACGGCATGCAACCCTGGGCTTCATTGCGTCGAGCGACAACCACTCGGCTCGTCCGGGCACGGGCTACAAGGAATATGAGCGTCGGAAGATGACCGAGGCGCGCGGCGTGGTGAACGAAGAATGGCGCAAGCTCATCTTCGGCGATGCAAAGAAGAGCGACGAGTCCCTCGAGCTTTCCCCGGAAGCGGTTTTCGCAAGGCCGCCGTTTCGTCGGGTTTGGCTCGAGCGACAAGCGTCCTTTTTCCTCACCGGCGGCCTCGTTGCTGTGCATGCGAAGAAGC
This sequence comes from uncultured delta proteobacterium, assembly GCA_963699755.1. Classification (GTDB taxonomy): domain Bacteria; phylum Myxococcota_A; class Polyangia; order Polyangiales; family Houyiibacteriaceae; genus SG8-38. Next base: position 410,244 of record CAVOVB010000002.1, on the reverse strand, counting down.
GAACGCGCGACGCGATTTGGCAGGCCCTCTTCGACCGGGAAGTCTACGGAACCTCGGGCGACCGCATCTTGCTCTGGTTTGATTTGATCAATGCGGCTCCGGACCGCGTGCCGATGGGCAGTCAGCTCGAATTTACCGGTACCCCGAAGTTCCGGGTTCGCGCTGCGGGCGCGTTCGTACAGATGCCCGGTTGCCCGGACGAGGTGGTCGAGGCGCTCGGCTCGGAGCGCATCGACCGGATCTGTGCGGGGGAGTGCTACCACCCCTCCGACACACGTCGCCGCATCATGCGCATCGAGGTGGTCCGCATCATGCGGCAGATGAACGAGACCGAGGCTGTCGAAGACCTCATCGAGGACCCCTGGCTGACGGTGCCCTGTCCTGCGGAGAACGACGTCTGCGAGGTCGAGTTCGAAGATCCCTGGTATTCGTCGGCGGGCCGCGAGGTTCTCTATTACGTTCGCGCGATTCAGGAGCCCACGGCCGCGGTCAACGCAGGCTTGCTTCGCTGTGACGACGATGACTGCGACCCCTGCTACGGCGACTATCGCGTGCCCTTCGACGACGATTGCCTCTCGATGACGCAGGAGCGCGCCTGGTCCTCACCGATCTACCTGAGCGCGCCGGACGAGACGGGCTCCCTCTAGCGGTCGTCGCAATCCGCAGGGCCGAGGGCCTGCACTTTGCGCAGCCCCTTCTTGGCCTGGGGGGCGAGCTTGGAGCTCTTGTGGTTCCTCAGGAGGGCCTTGAGGGCCGTTGCTGCATCGTTGCACGAGCGAACCTCCAAGAACGCTTGCGACATGTCGAAGAGCGTCTTGTCGATGACATCGCCTCTGCGGTACGTCGATAGAACTTTCTGAAACTCGCCGAGCGCCGCCGCCGCCTGACCCTGCTTTAGGTAGCTGGACCCGATCATGTACTGTGCGTCGTCCGCGTGTGCGTCCTTGGGGTACCGGTCCACGTACGCTCGCGCAAGCCCGCGTGTGTACGAATACTTGTTGATGCGATACGCCTTGTTGAGCGCGTCCCAGTGCGCTTTTTGATTCGTCGGAATCTCCGTCGAGTCGAGTGGGACGTCCATACCCGCCGCTCGGGCGACCTCGCTCAAGCGCCGCTGAAGCTCGAGGCTGCGCTCGGCCTGCTCCTTGTTCCTTCCGCTGATCTCGTGTCGAGATTCGGCGATCTCGCCTTCCATCGCCGCCAAGCGCTGCTGAATCTCTTCGATTTGCAGTCCCTGGTCGGCACTGTTGCGGCGAAGAACTCGGCTCGCTTCGGCCAGCGCTTCTTCGAGCTCTTTGCGCTTGGCCTCCAAGTCCTCTTCGAGAGAGTCGAGGCGTTTGCGGTTGGCCGCGATGTCGGTCTGCATCTGGCTGATGCAGCCCGGGGTCGAGGTGAGCAGGAGCAACACTACGACCGGCCCGAAAGCGAGGCTCGCACGCGAGCCGCCGAACATTGGAAACATCCCCATGATCTCCCCGTTTAGTATAGATGGGTTAGTCAGGCCATTTTAAGAGCCTGAATGAAGGAGGCCATTGTCGTCGATGATGCCCTCGAGCTGCCGGAGCCCCTCCTGAAGCTTCGAAAAAAACGAAGCCGAGTGTGGCACGAAGTGGAAACTCGGGTGCTCGGACCAGAGCTCCCGGAGCCGCATGTCGAGCCGCCGGGCTTCCTCGTTGTTCTCGGTGCGCACCGGGTTCCCGCCTTCGATCGAGATGTCTCCGACGGCAGCGGATTCGAAAAAGATCACGGCGTCATAGCGGCGGAGCTGGTCTTCGAGGCTCGTGCTCAGTGTGTCGAAGAAGCCCTTGGCCGCGCCTTCGGGCCAGAAGGCAGCTCCATCGATCGTTCCGCGATCGCAGAGCAGAACCCGGCCGGGATAGAGCGCGCTCTGGATGTCTTCGAGCGCGACCTGGGCATGGAAAATAGCCTGCTGGGTTGCAGCGCGTGCGCTCTGCTCACCGACTCGAGGAAAGCCGCCCGTGAACAGCATCGTTGCCGTCTCCGGCACGACCACGATTTTCTCTCCGATCTCGCGACGGAACAAGTCGGCAGCCGTGCTCTTGCCGCCACCGGGCCCGCCAGTCAGAACGATGCGAAAGTGGTTTCGTTTCGAAGCGTTCATCCTGGACCGGACCATAGCCGATTCCGTGCCGTCGGTGCACCAACAAAGCCTTTGTCGAGCACGCTGCTTTGATGTAAGCGAGCGCTACCCATGACGACTCGGCCACACGAGCGGAAAACGCTTCTGCAAGGCGGCCTGGTCGTCGACGGGACAGGTGCTCCTCCTCGGCCCGGTAGCGTCTTGCTCGATGGCAGGAGCATCGCCGCGCTCGGAGACCTACCCAATGACGCAGGCACACCCATCGACTGCACCGGCAAGATCATCGCGCCTGGGTTCATCGATGCGCATTCGCACATGGACTTCTACGCTGCGAGCGATGATCCGCATCACTTCGATCCTTTCACCGCGCAGGGGGTGACGACCTTCGCTGCCGGGAACTGCGGCTTCAGCCCCTTCGGATTCGCCCCCGGCACCAAGCACCGAAGCCTGCTCGAGAATTCCCTCTTCAAGGCTGCCCGGGAAACCCTCGATTGGAATACTTTCGCGGAGTATCGCGAGCTCGTCGGTCGACTCGGCCTGACGCACAACTTCGTCTTCCTCGTCGGCCACGGCGCCGCCCGCACCTCGCTCTCTGGTTTCGAGGCGCGGGCGCTGAACGATTCCGAGCATGCGCAGATGCTCGCGATTCTCGATCTGGCACTAAGCGAGGGCGCCGCGGGCATCTCCCTCGGCCTCCAATACAAGCCGGGCGTCTTCGCCAAGCTCGACGAGCTCGATGACGTGGCCCGTCTCGTGAAGCGACACGACAAGTTGCTCACTGCGCACGCCAAGGCCTACTCGTCGTTTTCCGGCACCTATCCGATGAGACCCTTCGGCCGGGCCCACAATCTCAAGGCGATCGACGATATGCTCGGGCTGGCGAGACGCACCGGTGTCCGGCTTCAGTTCTCGCATCTTATCTTCGTTGGCTCCCGAACCTGGAAGACCATCGATGAGGCGATCGGGCTGTTCGACCGTGCCATCGCCGACGGGGTGGACGTCTGCTTCGACATGTTTCCCTATGCTTGCGGGGCGACCTTGCTCAACACGCTCCTTCCCGAGTGGTTCATGGCCCGCATGCCCGAGGCGCTCCACAGCCACTTCGCCCGGGCGCGCCTCCGGGTCGAAGCGGAAGTCGGGTTTCGGCTGGTGGGCTTCGGCTATCCGCAGATGCAAATCACGAGCGCGGGCTCTGCCGAGTACGACGAGCATAACGGGCGCTTCCTTCCGGAGATAGCCGAGCGAGTCGGCAAATCGAGCTTCGAGACGATGCTCGACATTCTCGACAAGAGTAACGCCGAAGCTCGCGTGCTCTTCCACCGCTACTACAGCGACGAGATCATCGATCGCCTCATGCGGCACCCTGCCGCGATCTTCGCTTCCGATTCCTGGCCCGAGCCTGGGGGGCACCAGAACCCCGCCGCATTCGGCACTTTTCCGAGGTTTCTTCGCAAGGCGCGTGAGCGGGGCACCATCTCACTCGAAGCGGCGGTGCACAAGATGACCGGGGCTGCGGCGAAGCGCTTCCGGCTCGAGAACCGGGGATGCCTCGAAGAGGGAGCCGCCGCCGATGTCGTCGTCTTCGATTGGAACGAGGTTCGTGATCACGTCAACGACGCTGGAGATGCGGCGCCGTCGGGCATCGAGCACGTTTTCGTCAACGGTCATCCGATTTTGGAGGTGGGCGAGCTTCGTGCGGTGGGTGGAGCCGGCGAAGTGCTTCTGTCCTAGTCAGGCCCCGAGTCATCGATATCAAGGGGCCGCCGATCGACGTCGATGCACCTCGGCAGCCGTGCCTCGGCACATGCGCGGTCACGGGAAGATCCCATCCAGGGAATAGGAGCTAGCCACGGACTCGATTGCGTGGAGATAGGCCGACGTCCGAAGGTCCGGCAGCGACCGCCGTTTCCAGGTCTCGCGAATCTTCTCATACGAAATTGCCATCGTGTTCTCGAGCGCCGTGTTGACGAAGTCGATCTCGTTCGGCGCCTGGAGAAGCAGCGCAGCCTCTTCGGAAGAGAGGGCCTTCCCGGTGAGCCGACTGATGACGTGGAGGAGCCGATCGATCGAGAGTTGCTGATAGCGGCGGGTCATGCGCTCGAAGCTCACGTGCGAGAGGTTTTTGATCCACTCGAAGTACGAGACGACGACCCCTCCCGCGTTCGCGTAGATATCGGGGACAATTACGCAGCCGGCTTCGCGCAGACTTGCATCTGCCTCGGGAGAAACCGGGCCGTTCGCCGCCTCGACGATCACCTTTGCCTTGAGCTTCGATGCATTTTCGATGGTGATCTGATGCTCGAGCGCGGAAGGAATCAGGACGTCGCAAGCCTCTTCGAGGATCGCGTCAGGGTTGGCCAAGTAGCGGGCCCCGGGAAAACCGCGCAGCGAGCCCGTCTCCATGCGGTGTCGGACGACCGCTTCAACGTCGAGCCCGCCTTCATCATAGAGCGCACCGTCGCTCACCGAGACGCCAACGATGATCGCATCGCGTGCGATGGCGGAGAGGGCCGCGTGAAGGCCGACTTTCCCAAGACCGGGTACGATGATCCGCTTACCTGCTAGCCCGGTTTCCAAGCCGAGCGGTTTCACATCTTCCTCTTCGGTCAAAAAGTGCTCGAGCGCGATGATCGCGCCGAATCCGGTCGCTTCTCGCCGCCCAGCCACGCCGTGCACGCTGGCGGATTTTCCAGTGACACACGCTAGCGCGTTCAAGGTGTCCGGTCCTTGGACCTTGTAGGTGTCGTAGATCCAGTCCATTTCCCGTTCACCCGTGCCGACATCGGGTGCCGGCACGTCCACGTCAGGGCCGATGAAGCGTTTGCGAATGAGCTCGCTAGTGTATCGTCGCGTCACGCGTTCCAAGAACGATGCGGACTCGTTTCGCGGGTCGACGCACACGCCACCTTTTGCGCCGCCGAAGGGAACGTCGACGACCGCGCACTTGTAGGTCATGAGCGCGGACAGGGCCATGACCTCATCCTGGGAGACATCGAGCGAATAGCGAATCCCGCCCTTGGTCGGGAGCCGATGATGACTGTGCTCCGCACGGTAGCCTTCGACCACGACGATTTCTCCGTCGTCCCGTCGAACCGGAAACCGAACCCCGTAGACGGCGTTGCAGGCTCGGACTTGGGTGAGGATGCCTGGGGAGATCTCGGTATGGCGGCAAGCCGCGTCGAAGTATTGGTTGACGTCGTCGAAGAAATTGCGGGGCATCGCGGGGGAGTCCGGGGGCTAGGAGGTATGGGGCAGGGACAGTTATAGTTCCAGTGCTAGTTTTCCCTGTAGTGTTAGGGCCAGTGCCAGTGTCAGTGCCAATGTCAGTGCCAGCATCAGTGCCAGCGCCCGTGACGGTGACGGTGACGGGGAAGCTGCCGGTGGGGTGGGGGCGTTGAGCTCCTCGTTTACGCGAACCGGGCCCCGCTTGGCCTATCGTACCTTCGGCCAGGAGGGGCCGCCGGTCCTTTTCATCATGGGGTTCGGCATGGGGGGCGTGGTTTGGGGGCCCCAGGTGGACGAGCTTCGAGCGGACCATCGCTGCTGCCACTACGATCACTTGGGGGTCGGCGAAAGCGATCCTGGTCCGTTTCTTCGGACCATCCCGGCAATGGCGGACGATGCGATTCGGATCCTCGACGATCTCGGTTGGGATCGGTCCCACGTCGTCGGCGTTTCGATGGGTGGGATGATCGCTCAGGAGATCGCACTTCGTTCGATGGACCGTTGCCGAAGCCTTACCCTGATCGCCACTCACGATGGCGCCCCAATCGCTTCCCTTCCGACTTTCAAGGGGATGGGCCTTTTTCTCAAAGGGCTATTCGGGGGCCGCAAGGTTCGGATGAAATCGCTTCCACGCTTGCTCTATCCCGCGGAGTTCCTCGAATCGATCGGTGCGGACGCGATGCGGGCGCATCTGAGCGTACGTTTGGACCGGCCCCCCGTGCTTCGAACGGTGCTCGGCCAGCTTCATGCGGTGTGGCGCCACTCGACAGGGTCGCGTTTGCCGCAAATCGAAGTGCCCACGCTTCTGGTCCGTCCCGGCAAGGACATCTTGATTCGTCCAACGCAGACCGACCGGCTTGCCAAGCGCATCCCTAACTCCCGAGTGCTCCGCTTCGACGACGCTGGACACGGAGTGACCTTCCAAAAGGCTGGGGAGCTCAACGCAGCTTTGCGCGAGCATTTCGCGCGGCACGACGCGCCACGACCTTTGGCAGAGCCGCGGATCAGCGCGCCAATATAGAACACCACGCTTCCCGCTCCGATCCGGATCCTGGACCATCTCTTGAGCCCAGGTCCCAGGCGACGTCGGCGTTCACTCTCTCGTTTTCAAAACCCCGATCAGGTCCAAGCGATCGAGCTTTCTTCGGACCAAGAGCGCGCTGGCGATACCCGAGGCGAGGACTACCGCGACGGAAAAGGCGTAGGTTTGGTCCGAAATGATGAATGGAATGCGGAAGATCTCCGGGTCGGCCCAGGAAGCAATCAAAGCTTTGGCGCCGAGCGTTCCGAGGATGAGCCCCAACGGAATCGCAATCGCGATTTGGACGGCCTGCTCACCGAGGAGAATCGCCGAGATCTCGGCACGGGTAAATCCGAGGACCCGCAGGGTGGCCAAGTCCCGTCCCCTCATGGACACGCTGACGCGTGCGTTGTTGTAGACGATGGAGATGGCGATCGCCGTTGCGAACAATGTCATGATGAAGGTCATCACCTTCATGGTTTTGTCGGTCTGTTTTTCGAAGCTAGCAATGGCATCTCTCTTTCTCGACACCGCCTGGATGGCCGGGATGTCGTTTAGCCGTGACTGAACTTCGCTCTCCGCGGGTGCATCGATGCGCAGAAGGGCTGATGAGAAACGCGGGGCTTCGCGGAGCAAGCGGTGGAGGCTCGCCTTCGACGTGTACCCTTGAAGGCCGAACCCCTCTTCGATGCGGCCAGCGACCGTGAGCTCGCGATTGCCGCGGTCGCCTTCTTTGAGCTCGATCTCGATCACGTCTCCCTCTTTGACCCCCAGGATGTCTGCCAGAACGCTGGTGAGAAGAACTCCTTCGTTGGGGATGGGAACGTGCTTGAAGTCGAGGTCGAAAAGCTGGCGTAGCCGAGCGCCCTCGGAAATGCCCAAGAGGACCGTGTCCCGCCAGCGATGGCCCGATCGCATCCGCACCGCGGTCGACCGTATCCCTTCGACCTCTTCGACACCCGGTACGTGAGCCAGGTAGCCGAGACTCCGCTGGGGCATCGCGTCGACGAAGCTCACCGTGAGGTCCTCACGCTGCTGCCGCTCGAACTGAACCATCATCATCGGACCGTACGCGTCGTACCCAAATCGCCCGAGGATCACGATCGAAAGCGCGAGCGCGATGCCGAGGGAAGAAAGGCCCGTACGTCCCGGACGGCGCCAGATTTCGCGGAACACCATCAAAGTCGTCTGATTGAACCAGTGGGTGATCCCCCAGCGCTCGATCGCCGCAGTCTTGTATGTTGCCGGTGCCGGAGGTCGCATCGCGGCCGCCGGGGGGAGGAGCACAGCTGCGCGAACGGCAAGCGACGCGCCGAGGGCGCCGGCAAGTAGGCTGAAGAGAATCGCGTTCGCGCTGACGGTCAGCTCGACACGCTGCGGCAACTGGGGAAGACGAAAGAACTCCGCGTACATCGCGAGCATGCCTTTGCCCAACCAGACTCCGAGCCCGAGTCCGATCAATGCCCCAAAGCTGACGATGACGGCGACCATCTTGAAGTAGTGCACGGCGATGGTCGTGTTGCGATACCCCATCGCTTTGAGCACGGCGATTTGCGGACGCTGCAAGGCGACGAGGCGACCGAACACCACGTTCAACAGGAACGCCGCCACGCCGAGAAAAACGCCCGGCAGAAAGATGACCAGTGTTTCGATCCCTTGTATTTCGCTCGTGAGGATCGAATGGGAAAGCTGATGAGCCCGAACGATAGCGCCAAGCCCACCGTAGGGTTTGAGCACACGATCGATTGCGCTCAGGACGGCATCTTCGTTTGCGCCCGGTTCGAGCTTCACGGACAGGTCGTTGAAGGCCCCCTCCATTTGGTAGGCCGCCGCGATCGCATCTTCGAGCATCCACAAAGGCGTGAAGCGCGCGTCATCGGGCATGAGCAGGCCAGTGTCGACTGCAAACACGTACTCCGGAGAGAGAGCGTGTCCGACGATCAGGAGCTCTCGAAGTTTCCCATTGATGACCGCACGGAGCTGATCGCCGGGCTCGAGCCCGTGGGCCTCAGCGAATGGCTCATTGATCAGCACCTCGTCGTACCGCCCCGGTTCCAGGTTGCGCCCCGCACGAAGGACCAAGCCATTGAGGGGGGCCTTCCCCGTCGACGGGACCGAGATGAGGTCACCTCGCGCAGGCGAAATCAGATCGTCCATCGGCAAGCGTACTTGCTCCACGATTCGAGGATAGGCCTGGGCCACCCCCGGGAGCTCCGCGACTTGACCGGCTACCGACTTCGGGGCTCGCTCCAGGTGCACGAACACATCGGCGAACCGATTCGTTTCGTAGTAGAGGTCGCGAGATTGGTAGAGTGCACGCCAAGCGCTTTGAAGGGCGATGTAGCAGGCCACGCCCGATGCAACTACGACGGCGATGGTCAACGCCTGTCCACGCAGGCGAGCTACTTCGCGAAAGAGCTTGCGATCGAGGGCCTTCACAGCTTCACAACTGTGGCTTCATGCCAATCTGAGCGCCAGCGCCGATCAGTGGGTCACTTGCCGTAGGAACCGCCGATGTGGTCGTAGGGGTCTTCGCCTTTACCAAGCGCTTCCTCGTAGCCGATCTTGTCGATGACCTTTTCTAGGCCCTCGACGACGTAGGCGAGGAAATCGCGGCTCGACAGAATCCCCACGGGCTTTCCGTTCTCCGTCACCGGCAGATGTCGCACGCCCATCGCGAATTGCAGCTCCGCGCATTTGCGTACGTGGGTGTCGACGTCTACATCGACGACCGCGGTGGTCGCGATCTCAGACACTTTCGTCGTGCTCGGGTCTTTGCCCTCGGCGACGACACGGGTCACCACATCGCGTTCTGAGACGATGCCTTTCATCGCGCCCCCCTCGACGACCAGAACCGCGCCTACCTGGTTCTGTGCCATCAGGCGCGCAGCGTCCGACACCAGAGCGTCGGGCTCTATCGTGACCATCTCGGTCTTCATCAACGAGCGTATAATCGCCATGGACCTGCCTCCTCGTGCTGCGGCGAAGCCTAGCCCAGGTCTGCGTGTTCCGCATGGAATGCAGAGCCGCGCTCGGCGATTGCGCTATGGGCCGTTGCGGGCGTCGACGACCTTCAAGGGCTCGCCGAACTCGTCGAAGTCTACCGCGATCAAGGACAACGCCACTCTAGCAAAGTCGTGCAAGTCGCCCATCTCAGCGACCCGCCCGAACGAGCCGACCCGGTCTCGCGCCCGTGAGCTTGCCGTCCCTGGTGATGGCCTCGCCTTTCACCAGGGTTGCTACGTAGCCCTTCGCGTGTTGCATCAGGCGCTGACCGCCGGCCGGCAAGTCCTCGAGCATTGTAGGGGGCAGGAGCTCGAGGTTGTCGAAGTCGATGATGTTGATGTCGGCACGCCGTCCTCGGGCGAGAAGGCCGCGATCGCTCAAGCCGAGGAAGCGCGCGGTGTCGTACGCCTGCATCTGAATGACGCGTTCGAGTGGAATTCGGCCGTGGTCTCGGTCGCGTGCCCAGTGCGTCATCAGAAACGTCGTGAAGCTCGCATCACAGATCGTACCTACGTGTGCGCCTCCGTCGCTCAAGCCTGGGAGGGCGAGGGGATGGGTGAGCATCTCGTGTACCACGTCGAGGTTCATCCCTGCGTAGTTGTAGACGGGAAAGTAAAGAAGCGCTTTGCCTTCCTGCTCGAGCATGGCGTCGTAGATCAGGCCGAGCACGGGCTCGCCTCGGCCCATCGCGGCGGCGCCGAAGCTATCCATTGCGGACGGCTCGTAGTTGGGCTTCTCGCCTAGCCGAAACAAGCGCATGGCGACCATGTCGAGATTCGAGAGGAAATAGTCGGCGAGCGGTGGGAGCATGCTGCCGTCACCGGCAACCGGCTCGCTCTTCTCCGCGATCATGCGGGCCTTCAGCTGCGGGTTGCGCATGGCGATCACGCGCTCGGCGAACGGCAGATGGCTGATCGCCTTGTAGCTCGGGAAGCCCATGAAGGGATGGAAAGTCGCCTGGAGGCCCAACATCACTCCGATACCGCGGGCACCCACCTGGCAGCGGACCTCATGACCCGCTTCGTTTGCTTGCGACGCACGGTCGAGGATCCACTTCCACTGCTCCGGGCTGTGGTCACGCTGCATCGTGGAGACGCTCATCGGCCTTCCGCCGGCGGCGCCCAGCATTTGTTCGAGCACGCCCCACTCGGCGTCGAAATGATCGTCGCCGTGCAAGATGTTGAAGTCGCTCACCGCTTGCAAGACGCCGTAGCTCAGCCCTTGGAACGCCCCCGCGATCCCGGCCAGCTCCCTGCCACCCGCTTCCGAGGCAGGGGTCCAGTCGCCGAGCGCGCTCCGGTGATTGTCACTTCGGCCCGTACTGAAACCGACCGCGCCCGCTTCGAGAGATTCGCGGAGCAAGCCTCGCATTTGGGCGATGTCGTCGTCAGTCGCAACCTCGTCGTGCACCGCCCGGTCGCCCATCACGTACACACGAAGCGCGTCGTGTGGGACATGCGCGAGGAAATCGATCGTGTGCGGCATGCGGTCGAGGACATCCATGTATTCGGGAAAGGTCTCCCAGCCCCAGCTGATCCCTTCAGCGAGGGCCGTGCCCGGGATGTCTTCGACGCCTTCCATCAGCTCGACCAGCTTGGCATGGTCGGTCGGCCGAACCGGGGCGAAGCCGACTCCGCAGCTGCCCATCGCGCAGGTGGTGACGCCGTGAATCGATGAAGGCGCGAGGTCCGCGTCCCAGCTGATTTGCCCGTCGTAGTGCGTATGGATGTCCACGAAACCCGGGGCCACGATCGCGCCGTTTGCGTCGATCGTCTCGGTCGCGCTGCCGTCGCACTTGCCCACGTCGACGATCTTACCATCCTTGATGCCGACGTCGCCGCGGCGTCGCTCGTTTCCGCTACCGTCGACGATCGTTCCACCTACGATTTTAAGATCGTACATTCGTTCTCTCCGGGGCTAGAGCAGCTGCGCACTATATCGTACGCTCAGTGAGATTGCAGCAGCGATGAGGAGCGCTGAGACCGCCATCTTGAAGCGATGCTCGTCGACACGGTGGCGTGCCCACTCGCCCACGATGATGCCCAGCGGAACGGTGGTACGAGCCAGAGAACGCCGCGAAGGTTCCTACAGGGTTCGCCTGCATTCGTACAGGTTGGTGTTTGGCTGCTGTCTGTGTCACCTCTAGGGCCATGGACCTGACGTTCACCGAAGAAGAAGAGGCTTTCCGCCAGGAGGTTCGCGCCTGGATTCCGAAAGCGATGCCGGAGGACATGCGCGAAAAGGCGCGCGGAGCAGGAGGGTTCACCCCAGAGGACTCCGCCACCTGGCACCGCATTCTCCACAAAAAGGGTTGGGCCGCACCGCATTGGCCCAAGGAAGTCGGCGGGACGGGTTGGGATGCCGCCCGGCGTTTCATCTTCAACGAGGAGATGGAGCTGGCCGGCGCCCCGCCTCTTTCGGTCTTCGGTCTATCGATGGTCGGCCCCCTGCTCATCAGCTTCGGAACCGACGCGCAAAAGAAGCGATTCCTTCCGAAGATTCTGAGCGGCGAGGAATTCTGGTGCCAGGGCTACTCGGAGCCTGGCTCGGGAAGTGACCTCGCGTCGCTCCGCACGACGGCCGAGAACGCGGGCGATCACTTCATCGTCAACGGTCAGAAGACCTGGACCTCGTACGCGCAATACGCGGACTGGATCTTCTGCCTGGTGCGGACCGACCCGTCCGTGAAGAAACAATCCGGGATCACCTTCCTCTTGATCGACCTCAAGACGCCGGGCGTGGAGGTGAAACCCATGCTGACCCTTGGACACACTCCGGCCTTTTGCGACACCTTCTTCGACAACGTGAAGGTGCCAAAGGAGAACGTGGTCGGCGGCATCAATCAAGGCTGGACCATGGCCAAGGCGCTTCTTGGTCATGAACGAACCTTGCTCGCGATGATCGGGCCCTCGCAGAACGCTCTTCAGAAGGTGAAGCGCATCGCCGCCAGCAGGACCGTCAACGGACGGCCGATGTTGGAGGACCCGGTGTGGCGCGCAAAGATTGCCCGGCTCGAGATGCGGTTCCGCGCCCACACCATGGTTAGCTACCGGGCGCTGGCCGACCAGCAGAAGGGGAAAATGCCGGGTCCGGAGTCTTCGATCCTCAAAGTCGTCGGGACCAAGCTGATCCAAGAGCTCACCGAGCTTGCCATGGAGGTGATGGGGGAGAGCTCTCTCACCTGGTACAACGAGGGCCTCTGTCCTCCTTTGGAAGAATCGATAGGCCCCTATTTCTGCTACGAGCGGGCGGCAACGATCTACGGCGGCTCGAACGAGATTCAACGCAACGTGATCGCAAAGATGATCCTCCAGCTGCCTAGCAGCTGAACGGTGAAACGGATCTAGGAGGATTTCGAGAAATGGACTTCGAGCTCGATCAAGATCAACAAATGCTCGCCAAGACGGTCAGCGATTTCGCCAGGAACGAATCGCCCGTCGCTCGGTTCCGTCAGCTCCGTGACAGCTCCGTGGGCTACGACCCCGGCGTGTGGCGCAAGATGGGCGAGCTCGGTTGGATGGGCGTTCCGTTCCCCGAGTCGGTCGGTGGCTTTGGTGGCAGCTTCATCGACTGTGCCATCATTCTAGAGAGCCTCGCGAGCACGCTCGTTCCGGAGCCCTATCTAGCTTCGGTCGTGCTTGGTGGGATGACCTTGGCGCGCGCGGGCAACGCTGCACAGCATGAGGCATACCTCACGCCGATGATCGAGGGCGAAACCACCTTGGCGCTTGCATACTCCGAGGCGCAGAGCCGGTACGACGTGAGCTCCGTCGATACGACGGCAAGGCCAGACAGCAACGGCTATAAGCTCTCCGGTGAGAAGGTCTGGGTTCTCAATGGGCATCACGCCGATCAGCTGATCGTGTCGGCGAAGGCTCCTGGCGGCATCACGCTTTTCGTCGTGCCGCGTAATGCGGATGGCGTACACGTTACGGCAGCGAAGACGATTGACGGTCATAAGGCTGCCTTCATCCGATTCGACGAAGTCGAGGTGGGTGGGGATTCTCGTCTGGGTGAGGAAGGCGCAGGCGCCGACCTGCTCGACCGTACGATGGACTACGCAGCCGCGGCGGCTGTCGCAGAAGGCGTCGGGATCACCGCGACGATGCTTCAAATGACGGTCGACTACCTCGGCACCCGCGAGCAGTTCGGTGTCAAGATCGGTTCGTTTCAGGCGCTCCAGCATCGCGCCGTCGACATGTATGCTGAAACCGAGCTCTTGCGCTCGATCTCGATGGCGGCGATGGTCCGCGTCGACGAAGACGACGCAAGCGCGCGCCGGCGCGACGTGTCTGCGGCAAAATACCAGCTTGCGACAGGCGGAATCTGGGTGGCACAGCAGTCGCTCCAGCTCCACGGCGGCATCGGCGTCACCGACGAGCACGACATCGGCCTCTACTTCAAGCGGATGTACGCTCTAAACGCGCTTTTTGGCGACCAGGAGCACCACGTCGCCCGCTTCGCGAGCGACCCGTCCTTTGCCGAGGTCACCGTTTGAGCGGATGGCGTTCCATGTCGAACCCACCTAGAGTTGCCTGATGGCGGACATCAACTGGGCCGATCTCGAGGCTATCAAACGCCTGAAGTACAAATACCAGCGTTGTCTCGATACGAAGCAGTGGGCTGATCTCCGCGATTGCTTCACCGAGGACGCCACAGCGGCCTATGGCGGCGGAAAGTTCTCCTTCGAGAGCCGCGACGCGATCATGAAGTTCCTTCAGGGCGCCATGGGAGCCGACAGCTTCCATTCGAGCCACGTCGTAAGCCAACCCGAGATTGACTTCATCGATGATCGGCATGCGACCGGCCGCTGGTGCCTGCAGGACTACGTCATCGACACGAGCTTCGAGATGACCATCCGGGGCGCGGCGTTCTACGAGGATGAGTATCAGAAGGGCGACGACGGCATCTGGCGCATCTCCAAAACCGGTTATCAGCGCACTTATGAAGAGATGGTCCCGCGAAAGTCGATCGACGGCCTCACGCTGACCGAGAGCAGGTGGCAAGGCAAGGGCGGCTCCTAAGAGCGGAGGTCAGGTGTCGCCGACGCAGTCGGTCGCGTCGCGGCCAGCGCACTGACTGAGTGCATCGAGGCACGCAGCATATCCCGGGCAGGAAATGTAACAGTCCGGCACGCACGCGTTGCCTGCGCAGGGCGTCAAGCAGAGCTCGCGGCTGCACCAGGCCAGATCGCCATAGCAGCTGGAGCATTCGGCCGACACGCCGGTAGCTCGTCGAGCGCAGTCGTCGACGCACGCTTTGAACGCGTCCTCCATGGTGACCAGAGTTGCACAGACGGAAGGAGGCAGGCCGCAGCCGGCAGCGGTCTGACGCGCCTCGCCAGGTTCAAGGCCTCTCAGGGCCGCAAGGTCGTCCGGGTTGTCGCAGGCCCCCATCGAAGCCGTTCCGCCTGTCGCTCCCGAGCCGCCGCCGCCCGCTGCGCCGGCGCCACCGATGCCCCCCATTCCTCCGGTGCCCGCGGTGCCCCCGATGCCTCCCGTTCCCCCCGTTCCCGCGGTGCCCCCCGTGCCACCCGTTTCCCCCGTTCCTCCGGGTGCCCGCGGTGCCCCCCGTGCCACCCGTTCCGCCGGTCGAAGGCGGCGGAACATAATCGTCACCGCAGGCGCTAGCAACGATCGCAGCGAGGAACACGAAGCAGAATTAAGCTCTCATCGCAGCCTAATCGTGGACGGTGATCTTCACCATCTGCACCGGGGTGATCGGTCGGTCGCCGGGGCCCGTGCGGGTGGACTCGATCTTCTCGATGACGTCCATGCCGCTCGTTACTTTGCCGAACACTGGATGCTTGGACGGCCCAGGGCTGAACCAGTCGAGATAGGCGTTGTGCACGGTGTTGATGAAGAATTGGCAGCCACCGCTGTTCGGGCGGCCGGTGTTGGCCATCGATAGCGTGCCCGGCTCGTTCGAGAGCTTGGCATTCTCCGGATGCTCATCCTCGATGGTGCCCTTCGGGCTTTCACCGGTGCCCGCGCGCGGGCTGCTCGGGTCGCGACTATGCGGGCAGCCGAACTGGATCATGAATCCGTCGATCACCCGATGGAAATGCAGACCGTCATAGAAGCCGCTCTTGGCAAGCTCGATGAAGTTACCCGCTGTCTTGGGCATGAGGTCGGTGAAAAGCTCGATTTCAACGTTGCCGAGGGAGGTTTCGAAAGTTGCAGTCGGGTTGGCCATGGCTAGGCCCTATCAGCTTTTGCGGGCGATGTCAGCCCGCTCGAGTGCTATCAGCCCTCAGAACGAGCGTAGGGTCAGCCCCTGGGTCGTCGCACAGGTTCCGGTCGTTCCGCAAGGTGGCGCATCGTCCCGTCGCACCAGTGCCACGGCCAGGCCGGCTCCAATGCCGGCCGCTGCAATGGCCCCGATCATGACCCAGAACCCGGGCCGCTTCACGAAGCGCTTCCGGTCGTCGCGCTCAGCTCCCGTTTGAGAGGTGCTCAGCGCGTTGGGCTCGGGCGAAAAGGTTGCTCCGCTGAGGGCGACGGCCGGAGGCGACGTTGGGGTCCGGGGTTTCAGGGCGATCGTCTGCGCCTCTCGGCTGCCGCGCTTGGCTTGAATTTCTCGCACGGAGGTCTCGTATCCCTCATGACTGATGCGGATCGAGTGGCGACCGGGATTCAGTCGGAGCTCTCGAATGGGTCCGGCGCCTGCCCTGAGCCGACCGTCGACGAACACGTCCGCGCGTTCCGGCGTGATCGCCAAGCGAAGCTCAGCCACCGAGCTCTCGAGCAGCTCCCGAAGCCTTGCGCCACGCTCACGGGCTGCAGGGTCGATGAGCACTTCGGACATCGACTCGAATCGGTCGAGCTCCTCGAGCCCTTCCACCGGGCGTGCCAGACGGTACAAGGCATTGGCGATGTTGTAGGAAGTGCTCGCGCGCGGAACCAGCTCGGCCGAATCGCGGAACGCCGAGAGCGCCTCAGCCCAGCGTTGCGACTTGCCGAGCGCCACACCCTCTTTGAAAAGCTCACGCGCGCGCGCGTGCGGCGTTTCTCCGCCCTGCGCCGCAGCCGTGGGGGGCGATTGAGCCCCGAAGAAGCAGCATACAACCGAGAGCGCCGAGACGAAGTAGAGCAGCTTCACCATTCGGTCACCAAGTCTGGGGGTCTCTGGTACGCGGAGTCATTTGAAACTGGGGGCTCCGGGCTGGGCGCGGGCCTGCGTTTGCCTCGCCGCGGTCTGCGAGGCGGCGGCTTCGGGGTCTGCCGCGCCGCGTTGGCAGTTATTTCTTGGGCGGGCTCGACGGCGACCTCGGTCGCGACCTCCACGGCGGGCTCGACAGGGATATCTACTTCGGGCTCGGCGACGACCTCTTCGACGGGGTCTCCGGGCCACGGGCTGGGCTCGGCGAACTCCGGCAGTACGGGACGGGTCGACGCTCCAGTCGGACCCCGGACGGTCCACCAGGCTGCCAGGGCCACCGCAACCGTCAACGCAAGACCCGCTAGCCATGCTCCACGGTTCGAGCGGACCGGCAACGCGAGAAGGTCCCGATCGGCTTGAATCGTCGCGCGCCCCGTCGAGGTCCGCAGTGTTGAACCCAATCTGGATAGGGTTTGCTGTACCTCGGTCACTTCCGATGGCACTGGCGACAAATGCAACGACGCGGGAGCAGGCGGGAGCGAGGATCTCGTGATCCCCATCTGCTCCACGCGCGCCTTGAGCTCCGAAAGCGTTCCGATTCGAAGATCGGGCGTTCGACCCAAAGCGTCTCGGAGAAGCGGAACGTACGCCGCGGGAACATCACTGAAATCGATCGGATCCTCACAGACCGAAGTGAGCACTTCGATGGCGCTGTCACCGACAAAGGGCGCGCGCCCGGTCATGCACTCGTACCAAACCACGCCCATACCCCAGACATCGGTATGTGCGCCTATGAGCGAGCGTTCATCGCGGGCCTGTTCCGGAGACATGTACTGGGGCGTGCCCATGATCACGTCATCGCTAGCCGAGATGCTTCGCGCTCGTGTGTCTTGCAGAATTTCGGCTACACCGAAGTCGAGCAATTTGGGTGTCGCCACACCGTACGCGTCGAGTACCAACATGATGTTATCGGGCTTGAAATCGCGATGGATGATCCCGAGCTCGTGGGCTCTCTCGAGTGCATCGGCGAGAGGGAGCAGGATCGCGAGCGTCTGTTCCTCCGAGAGGCGGCCGTTCTCGAGGAGCACATCGCGGAGCGTGGGTCCCTGGAGGAGCTCCATCACCAAATACGCCGTGTCCCAACCGTCCTCGCCCATATCGAGAACGTCGACGACGTTTGGATGGTCGAGCTGTACCGTGGCGCGTGCCTCTCTCAGGAATCCTTCACGCAGTCGTTCGAAATGCGGCAGCGTTGGGTCGAGGACCTTGACCGCGACTTGGCGCTCCGTCCACAGGTGAGTCGCGCGATAGACCGTGGCGACGCCGCCCGAGCCGATAGCAGGACCGAGGCGGTATTTGCCGCCGATCACGGTGTCCTTCGGGATGAGAGGGTCCAAGCTAGTCATGAAGACGTTGGGCGAAAGCGTGCACCATGGAAACTTGTGTGATCTCGGGGCTAGGGACAAGAGAAAGCCCCACTTGGGGTGGAAGGCCCGCGATCCCCGCCGATTTGCGGCGGACCGGTGCCCGGGTATCCTTCCTGCCCTTGGATTTCCGATCGAAGAGGCCCATCGCGGCCGTTTGCCACCTCCCAAGCGTGCTTTGTTTTCTGGTGCTCGTCGCGGGCTGCGCAGAGTCAGCGTCCACGCAGGTCGTCGTGCTCATGGATACCGACTATGGGACGCCGGGCGAAGTGGACCGAATCCGAGCGCGCGTTTCCAAGTTGGTGGAGACAGATAGCGGAATCGAAGAGGTCGAAACCTGGGCACACGAGTTCTCGGTGTCCGACGACGCACCGGGCGAGGCAGGCGTGTTCGATCTACCTGCCAGCTTCGGGATCGTGCCTGAGGACTCGGATCTGGACCATCCGATTGCGATTGAGCTCCAAGCTCTTGCCGCTGGCAGCGGGCAAGCTCTGGTTTCGCGGCGCGTCAAGACGGGCTTTGTTGCGGGGGAAACCCGACTCGTTCGGATGTTCTTGTATCGGGCGTGCGCCGACATGACCTGCGCGTCCGGGCAGTCTTGTGGCTGTCCGGGCGCGCAGTCTTGTGCAGAGCCCTCCTGTGTCGATGAGGCCGTGCGCCCCGAGGATCTGGAGCGCATCGCCAACCCGGGCGTGCTGCCAGCAGATGCCGGGATTCCCATTCAGGATGCTGGTTTACCCGACAGCGGGACGGAGCCGGACGGTGGGACGGAACCGGACGGCGGGACGGAGCCAGATGGCGGGACGGAGCCCGACGGAGGGGTCATCAACTGCGAAGCCCCGCTCGTGCTCTGCGGCGAGGACTGTGTGAACCCGCAAGCCGATCCGCTCTACTGCGGTAATTGCCAGACGACCTGCCTGACCGGTCAGGTCTGCGACGATGGGCGCTGCGTCGACCCGGACGACTGCCGCACCAACGGAGTGGGATGCAGTGGTTTCACCTATTGTGACGAAAGCAGCGGCGGGTGTTTGCCCGGATGCGTGGTGGCTTCGCAATGCAACGGCGAGCACGAAATCTGCGACATCGCCCTTCACGACTGCGTCTGTGCGCTCGATTTCGAGCGTTGCGAGGGCCTTTGTGTCAACACTCAAATCGACCCGAGCTACTGCGGGGATTGCACCAGATCTTGTTCGACCGGGCAGTCTTGTCTGCTTGGGATCTGCGCGAATCCCGGTGACTGTCGAGCGAACGGGGCTGGCTGCAGCGGCTTTACCTATTGCGACGAGGCCACGGGCAACTGCGTGCGCGGCTGTGGAAACGACGCGCAGTGTGTGGGTGAAAATGAGGTCTGTGACACCGAAGCGCATGAATGCGTTTGCGCTCCAAGGTTTCACCGCTGCGGCGCCGTTTGCCTCTCTGACTTGGACGTCGACTCCTGCGGTGAATCGTGTACGCCCTGCCTCGCGCCCGCCAACGCCAACCCCATCTGCGCGCTAGGAGTCTGTCGTTTCGTCTGTGAGGAAACCTACGAGCGCTGTTATCAGATGTGCTGTCCGACGTGCCCGCCGGGCCAAGCGTTCTATCGCGGGGTCTGCGCCCAGATCCACCTGCAGATTGTCGATGAAGAGGGAGACATCGGGGAGTACAGCTCACTTGCGCTCGACGACAACGGGAGCCCGCACATCGTTTCCTACGCGGAAAGCGGCCGAGATCTCGCCTACGCAGCCTCGCAGGCGGACGACACCTGGCTCTCGGAGCGACCCGATGGCAAGGACGAGGTCGGTCGTCACGCGTCGTTCGCCTTCGACAGCGAAGGCACGCCCCATGTCGCGTACTACAACGCGAGCAAGAAAGACCTGATGTTTGCGAGCAAGCAGGCCGGCGGCGTCTGGGCGATCGAAGTCGTGGACGGCGTGGGCGAGGTCGGCGAGTACGCGTCGCTCGCCTTCGATGCCTCGGGCGCCCCACACATCAGCTACTACGACGCGAAAGGCAAGGATCTGAAGTATGCGACCCGGCAGGGCTCGGCGGCTTGGACGATCGAAATCGTGGACGGTCAAGGTGAGGTCGGTGAGTTCACGTCGTTGGCTATCGATCCATCCGGAGTAGTCCACATCAGTTACTACGACGCGGACAGGAAAGATCTCAAGCACGCGAGCCGAGATCTGGTCGGCTCCTGGAGGACTCAAACCGTCGCCAGCGACGGGAATGTCGGAAAGTACTCGTCCTTGGCTGTCGATCCGTCTGGGGCAACGCACATCAGCTACTACGGCGAGGACGACAAGGACCTGCTCTACGCTACTACGGACGACAAAGGGCTTTGGATCGCGCAGGTCGTCGAGAACCAGTCGAATGTCGGCAAGTACTCGTCGTTAGCCTTCGATGGGGCCGGTCTGGCGCGCATCAGCTACTACGACGAGAGCGCTCGAGATTTGAAGTGTGCCGTCCAGCAGTCCGATGGGTCTTGGTCTATCGAGCTCGTCGACAGTGCCGGCGACGTCGGGGAGTACAGCTCAGTCGCCGTGGACGAGCTTGGCCACGCGCATATCAGCTACTACGACGCGACCAATTCCAACCTCAAGTACGCGATCGTCGCCCAGCCGGAGTGAGCAGAGCAGGCTGCCAAGATGGACAAGCTCGCAAACGATCTTTGGGCAGTGGCTTCGCCGCAGTCGTTTCTAGGCCTGCACCTCGGTACTCGGATGACGGTCGTGCGTCTTCGGGATGGCAGCTTGCTGGTTCACTCGCCGATCGCGCTGACGCCCAGCTTGAAGGCCGAGGTCGCTCTATTGGGTCCGGTGCGCCACATCGTCGCCCCCAGTCAGGCCCATCACTTGTATGCGGGTGAGTGGCAAGACGCCTATCCAGACGCTTTGCTCCATGCCGCGGTGGGCCTCGCGATGCGACGCAAAGACCTCGCGATCGATCGAGAGCTCAGAGGTGACGCGCAAGCAGACTGGGACAGCGACCTCGAGACTACCTTCCTCGACGGCACCTTGCTCAACGAAACGGTGTTCTTCCATCGTCCTTCGCGTTCACTGATCGTAGCGGACCTCATCGAGAATTTTCAAACATCACCTCACTGGCCTACACGGACGTATCTGAAGCTCGCGGGCATCCACGGCAGGCCTGGCCTCAGTCGCGGATTGCGTCTCATCTTCCGAGACAAGAAACGCGCACGTCGCTCGATCGATGAGATGCTGGGCTGGGATTTCGACCGGGTCGTCCTTGCGCATGGCGAGATCATCGAGAGCGGTGGGCGCGATGCGGTCAGGGACGCCTACACCTGGTTGAAGGGATGAGCTTTCATTCAGAGGGCGTTGCACAGGGTCAGTAGCTCGAAGGCCAGATTCTCTAGCCCGTCAATCGTGAGGTTCGCTTCTGCTCTATCGAGCCCGGCGTTGAGCGGCGCAGCAGACGTCGCATCGAGGTCACCCTCGATCACGGCGCGGCCGATGGCTGCGCGACTTTGATCGATTAATACTTGGATCTGGCGAATGTCCTCCGCCGCGGAATCGGGTGCACTGGCCGCAATCGTGGCCGCGTTCCGCGCGCGGACGCCCGCGGCGCAGGTCGCGTCTTGGACGAGTAGGTCGTTTCGAACGGGCTTGTAGCGCGAGATGCCGCCGATGATGGTGGCCACGTCGGGGTTCTCCGGATTGAACGCCTTGCCGGAAACGCGGCGAACCGGTGAGCTTGCGGTGTAGATGCCGCCCTGAGGCCCAACACTCGTCACGGCGATTGATTCTTCGCGGCCTTCGGTGAACGAGCGAAGCTTTCCGGTCTCTCGATCGAGCAAGCCCACGCCGACCTTCACCATGAGGGATTGGCCACTGATCGGCGCCGGCACGGCACCACCCACGCTGATCGCAACGCCGTTGGCCGCGATTGTTGGCGTGAGGGCGTTGAACTCGATTGCGATGTCGGGATCGTCCTTAAAGGCGTCGAGCGTGGCAGTCCAGTCCAATCGGCCGCTATCACCGAGATCGGTCAGTTTGAACACATCATTGCGAGTCACCGCATAGAGCTCGGCGTTGTCGGG
The DNA here is from genome assembly GCA_963699755.1 of uncultured delta proteobacterium. Lineage (GTDB taxonomy): Bacteria > Myxococcota_A > Polyangia > Polyangiales > Houyiibacteriaceae > SG8-38. The sequence goes on along the minus strand of CAVOVB010000002.1, from coordinate 388,324 downwards.
CGAAACCGCAACGGATGCGGCCAGTGGCTCGCCGACGTCGTAGCGCCAGATCTCCTCGAGCTCGTGGTCGAGCGCGATGAGATTCCCGACATTGTCGGAAACATAGACTCTGCTGCCATCTTCGCTGATCGAAGGTGTCGAGCCGGTGCCGCCGATGAACTCAATCGAATTGAGGCGATTGAATTCGAGGCCGCCCGCCCCGTCATCGACCAGCTCATAGGAGTAGATCGCGCCGAATTCCGAAAGTCCGTCCATGGTGCCGTCCGCTTCGTCGTCGGCGGTTGCGGCAACGACGATCAGGCCCGTGTTGGGATCGATCGCAAAGAAATTGGTGACGACCGATCCACCGCCGAAGATGACGTCGATGATCGTCGAGAAAAAGCTCAGGCCGCTTGGGGTCTTGCCAAAGACCTCGTCGGTCAGGGCATTGCTGGCATCTATGATGAGCTGAGGAAGCGGGGGGAGCTCGCTTACGGCCGGCGAGCCGGGAACCTGCGCCATCGGTGCGCTCTTCTTACCGGTCTTCCGATCGAACTGAAGCAGCTCTCCGTTTATTGTGAGGCCGACCAGCGAGTCGGTTTGCGGATGGTAGTTGAAACCGAAGGAGTGCGTCGTCGAGCGGACACCGGGTACGACATCGGGCAAGGTCAAGCCCGTCGCCGTCCGCCATATCTCGGTGCCGTCAGGCTTCAGTGCCATCGCCTCGGTATAGGTCATGTGATAAATGATCTGTTTCCCTGCGTTGTCGGGGTCGTTCAAGATCAAAATCGCGCCGCTCCCCGCGTTGTTGTTGCTTTCGTTGCCCTCTATTTCCCAGTTGCGTTGGCCGGTCTCGGCATCCAGCGAAACTAGCGACACGTTTTCTTGCGGGAACAGGGGACTGAAGTAGAGATTGCCCTCGTTATCGTAGGTCGGCCCTTCGGGCACATAGAAATCGTAGGTCGACCGCTCGGGCGCATAGAAGCTGGTTTCCGCGACCCAATCGAGCTCGAGCCTCGGCGCGACGGCAAGCCAGACGTTGTCGCTGTTGTTCGGCCCCGTGTGCATCGTATGGAACGCGTTGGGCTCTGGGATGACGTCATAGGCGTAGCTGCCTACCGTCCTGGGACCGACCGGCGCCCATTGGGTCACTTCCGCGGGAGCCTCCGGCGGCTCGACGGATGAGCTTTCTTTCGAGCAGCCTGCCGAAGCTAGCAGCGCGAAGGTAGAAGCCAGAGCGAGGAGTCGGGCTGATTGGGCTTGGCGTCGGTCGGTCATCTGGAGTCCTTTGGGATCTCTCATAGCAGAATACGACAAAAAAAAACCGGCCCTCTGAAGAGGGCCGGCATTAACATAGGGATTGATTTGCTAAGCTGGATGCGCTCAGAAGGGCGCCACGGTGAGCGTGTACTCGATCAGGGTCTGCGTCTTAGGCACACCCTGCACGTAGATGCGCACGGCTTGCACCCGGTCGTTCCGAACGGTGACCGGAATGAAGCCGCCGTTGCAGTCGATCGGGCCGCCGGTGACAGCCTTCGATTCGCCGTTGCCGACATCGAGAATTTCGACGCGTGCGAAGGCGTCGGCGTCGCCCTCGATGTGGCAGTCGATTCCGACGTCGATGCGCTGGTTCGGGTTGCTGTTGTTCGGAAGCTCGAACTGGACGAAGTCTTCGCGGTCGCCGTCTTCGGCCGAGATTAGGTCGCTGTACACGAGCTCACGGTCGTTGGTGATGCTCAGGAACTCGTCCATCGCCGGGTTGTCCGCGCTGTCGTTGTCGAACGGGGCGATGAGGTCGCTGGGGTCAATGGGCTGGCCACCGGCTCCACCGGCTCCACCGGCGCCTCCCTCGCCGCCAAAGCCTGGGTCTTTTTCCACCGTGGCCACGCCGGCCTCGCCGCAGGCCATGGCGAACATGGAGAGCAAAGTCGCGCAAAGGATGTTCAGTCTATTCCTAGTCATTGGGTCTTCTCCTCGTTTGGTTCGTTGGTCGTGTTTGCTCGCGAGTGCCGCGAGCTCCAGCGGAGCAAATCCGCCTTTCAACCAGCCCTACGCGGAGGAGTTGCGATTGGATTAGGGGAGTCGGCGATTTTCATGGAGACCCTGGCGCAAATGCCGCATTGCGCGATATAAGTGCCCATGGATTTGAAAGTTGGGCTTCTTGGAGGCGGCTCCTGGGGAACCACCGTTGCCGCGCTCGTGGCGAGAAATGCACCGGTCACCCTTTGGGCTCGCAACCAGGGGACCGTCGACGAAATCAATACCCAGCATTCCAATAGCAAGTACCTGCCGGGCGCGACCCTTCCTGAACGCTTGGTGGCGAGCTCGGAGATTCAGGAAGCAGTCGAGCCTGCCGATCTCATCGTGATGGGGATTCCGTCGCAAAATTTCCGCGGGGTGCTCGAGCAGGTGAAAGCGCACATCCGGCCCTGGGTCCCGGTCGTCAGCCTCACCAAAGGCCTCGAGCTTTCGACCAGGATGCGGATGACGGAAATCATCAACGAAGTCTTGCCGGGGCATCCGTCCGGTGTGCTCACCGGTCCCAACCTCGCCCGCGAGATCATGGCCGGCTACGCCGCGGCAAGTGTCATCGCCATGGAAGACGAAATCATCGTGAAAGAGCTCCAGAAGGTCTTTCACAGCGGCCTGTTCCGCGTCTACACCAATCATGATGTCATTGGCTGCGAGCTCGGAGGTGTGTTGAAGAACATCATCGCAATCGCGGCCGGCATGGGCGACGGTCAGGGCGCCGGCGTCAACACCCGCTCGGCCGTGATCACACGGGGCTTGGCCGAGATCACGCGTCTCGGCGTCGCCATGGGCGGCGAGCCGCAGACTTTCGCCGGGCTTGCGGGCATGGGAGACTTGGTCGCGACTTGTACCAGTCCGCAAAGCCGCAACCGAACCGTCGGCTTCGAGCTCGGCAAAGGGCGGAGGATCCAAGATATCATCGATGAGATGTTCATGGTCGCCGAAGGTGTCAAGAGCGCACCGGCAGTCATCGCCTTGGCCGACGAGTACGGCGTCGAGATGCCAATCGCGCGCGAAGTCTATGAGACCGTCCAGAAACAAAGCGATGCCCGCAAAGCGTTTCGTGGACTCCTGCGCAGCACCGCGGGCGCCGAGTCCGACCCCGGCTAGTTGACGCTGCGTTCTCGGTCGGCCCAGTACTCCTTGCGGAGCGCTTTCTTGTCGGGCTTGCCCAAGGGCGAAAGCGGAAGAGCGGTGACGAAGTCGACGGACTTTGGCGCCTGCACCGCGCCCTTCGCCTCCTTGACCGCCGCCTTGAGCTCCGCGGCGAGCGCCTCGCTTGCTTCGTACCCCGGCCGCAGGACCACCACTGCCTTCACGGACTCGCCCCATTTGTCGTCGGGCACGCCGATGACCGCAACCTGGCCGACGGCCGGATGGGCTGCGATCACGTCTTCGATTTCGCGCGGGAAGACGTTGAATCCACCGGTGACGATCATGTCCTTCTTGCGGTCGACGATGTAGAGGAAGCCCTCATCGTCATAACGACCGACGTCACCGGTATGCAACCAGCCCCCGGCAAACGCCTCAGCCGTTTGCTCTGGCAGCTCGTTGTAGCCTTCCATCACCAACGGTGCGCGGACAGAGATCTCGCCGGACTCGCCTTCGGCTACGGGCTGGTTGTTCCCGTCGAGCAGCGCCACGTGGACCCAGGGGCTCGGGCGACCGCAGGACGATAGCCTTTCGGGCTTCGACAGATCGTGCTCCGCTTTCTTTAGATGGGTGATCGCCATCGGCGCCTCGGACTGGCCAAAGCACTGAAAGAAGATGGGCCCCCACTTCTCGAGTCCCTCTCTTAGCCGCGCGGCGCTGATCGGCGCAGCTCCATAGAACAAAGTCTCGAGGCTCGACAAGTCGGCAGTCGTGGCGCGCGGATGATCGAGCAGCGGGTAGATCATCGCGGGCACGAGGAATGTGGATGTGATTCGGTGCTTCTCGACCGTGTCGAAAAAGAGATCCGGCGTGAAACCTTGCATCACCACGAAGGCCCCACCCGCTTGAAGCGTAGGCACGACGAACGCCGCGCCGGCATGCGACAGGGGCGTTGCGATCAGGAATCGCATCTCTTCGGGCCACTCCCATTCGGCCATCTGCACGATCGTCATGTAGGCCGCTGCGCGATATGGCTGACGAACGCCCTTGGGTTTTCCCGTCGTGCCTCCGGTGTACACGATCGTATTGAGGTCGTTCGGTCGGATCATGGGGGCGACCAGTGACTTGGCCTCGAACTGGTTTGCGATTTCGGTGAGGTCATCGCCCACCTCGGTTGGACCGAGTGCGAGAAGATTTTGCAACCCGGGGACCCGCTCTTTGAGTTGCGCGGCGCGTTGTTGAAACAGTGCAGGATCAAACACCAAAGTATCGACACCCGCGTCTTCGAGGACATAGGCGTGATCGTCGAGGGACCCCATCGGATGGAGCGGGGTGTAAACGACTCCGACCGTCATGTTCGCGAAGAGCTGATACAGAACTTCGGCGCGGTTGGCGGAGATCAGGGCAACTCGCGAGCCTTTGTGAACGCCTTTCGACTCCAAGGCTTGCGCGAACCGACTCGTCTTCTCCCGAACCTCTTTGTACGTGATGACGTCGTCTCCGAGAAACATGAACGGCCGCTCGTCGTAGCGTTTCAGGCCATTGATCGTGAGATGGGGCAGGAGCGGCATATCAAAGAGAAATTCGTTGGTCATTGTCGAGTCTCCGGGCGCAAATCGAGGCTGGACCGTACTCGTTCAGGCCCGACCTGTCGATACCGACGGTTCAGCAGAAGCCTCCACCACGTACTCCCGCGCGGCCCCAAACGGACGCTCGGCTGCCCGTCTTCATGCCCTTGCCGATCGTTTCGACAAAGACTTCGTACGAACCCAGCTCGCTGGCAGTTCCCGCTCGGATGGCTTCGAGGGCCGGTTCCCGAACCAGCATCTTTGTCGCAGTGCGCGCGCGGGCGTCGAGCGTAGAGAGGCGCCGCGCCGCGCTCGCGGGCCCCGTTGGCCAGGTCGGCCGCGGGCACGATGCGAGCGAGAAAGCCGGCCCCGGGAACGAAGCGATGCGACCCACCAGCGCTGCTCCGCCACGGAGCATCTGATAGAGCGGCTGGCCCCCTGGTTTGAAGGTCCCGAGATCGAAACCACCGCTAAACATGCCATCGCGTCCCGTGATCACGACTACCGCTGCGTCTTGGTCCGCCCGATCGAGCCCCCGATTCAGCTCGGCGAGCATCGCGAGGGAATCCGAGCATTCGTAGTGAAGGATTTCAGTCATCGAGTGTGTCGGTGCTCTCTTGGCCAGTAGTTCAGTGGCGGCGCACTGCTCGGCTGAGGGGAGCGCCGTGGCCAGACAAATATGATGCCGCGCGCAGTGTTGTGCCAAGCAGGCTCGAAGACGGCGGGCGTCAGTACGGCCAGCACCAGTCGCTGACCTCCGGTAGGTCGACGCCGTGCCGGTGAGCGTACGCGCGACACTCGATCTGCCGGTCGCGCAGCGAGTCTTTCACGTGCGCGCCGGCCACCTGCAGCTCTGGCAGGCGGTTGATGACGTCGATCGCGAGGCTGAAGCGGTCGATCTCGTTGTCCATGGCGAGCTCCAGCGGCGTGTTGATGTTGCCCTTTTCCTTATAGCCGCGCACGTGCAGATTCGCGTGATTCGTGCGCCTGTAGGCAAGGCGGTGGATCAGCCATGGATAACCGTGGAAGTTGAAGATCACGGGCTTATCCTTGGTAAACAGGCCGTCGAAGTCGCGATCGGAAAGGCCGTGCGGGTGCTCTCCCTCGGGCTGCATCTTGAACAGATCGACCACATTGATGAAGCGGATCTTCAGCGCCGGGAAATGTTCGCGGAGGATCGCCGTGGCCGCCAGCGCCTCCTGTGTCGGGATATCGCCGCAACCGACCATGACCACATCGGGCTCCGAACCCTGGTCGTTGCTGGCCCAGTCCCAGGTGCCGATGCCTTTGGTGCAGTGATTCACCGCCTCGTCCATATCCATGTATTGCTGATGCTGCTGTTTGTCGGAGACGATGACGTTGATGTTGTTCATGCTTCGGAGGCAGTGGTCTGCCACCGACAACAGCGTATTCACGTCCGGCGGCAGGTAGATACGAGTCACCTCGGGGTTCTTGTTCACGACCACGTCCAAGAAGCCCGGGTCCTGATGGGTGAACCCGTTGTGATCCTGGCGCCACACCGTCGAGGTGATCAGTAGATTCAGCGACGAGATCGGCGCCCGCCAGGGGATCTCGTTGCAGATGGCCAGCCATTTCGCGTGCTGGTTGTACATCGAGTCGATGACGTGGACGAAGGCCTCGTAGGTCGAGAAAAAGCCGTGGCGGCCGGTGAGCACATAGCCCTCCAGCCAGCCCTCGAGCGTATGCTCCGAGAGCATCTCCAGCACTCGGCCGTCCGGCGAAAGCTGACCGCCGTCCTCGTCCTCCGGCAGGTAGTCTGCGAGCCAAAGCTTCTTGCTGACTTCGTAAATCGCGTCCAGCTTGTTCGAGGTGTTCTCGTCCGGCCCGAACACACGAAAGCGGTCCGCGTTGCGGCGCATCACATCACGCAACAGCCGCCCCAGCGGTCGTGTGTTCTCCGCGCGGGTCTGCGCGGGGCGCTCCACCTTCAGTCCGTACTCGCGGAAATCCGGCATGCGCAGCGCCTTGCGAAGCAGTCCGCCATTCGCGATGGGGTTGGCGCTCATCCGGCGGTCGCCCACCGGAGCGAGCGCCTTGAGCTCGGGCACGAGGCGCCCGGTCTGGTCGAAGAGCTCATCGGGCCCATAGCTCTTCAGCCAGCCCTCGAGCTGGGAGAGGCGTTTCGGGTCCTCCCGCACGCCGGTGAGCGGCACCTGGTGTGCGCGCCAGAATCCCTCGACCCGATGACCATCAACCTCGGCCGGGCCGGTCCAGCCTTTCGGCGTGCGCAGCACGATCATCGGCCAGCGCGCGCGGCTTGCCTTCCCGGTTGCCCGCGCCTTGCCCTGGATGTCGCGGATTTCGGCGAGACAGCGTTCCAGCGTCGCGGCCATCTTCGGGTGCATGTCGGCCGGGTCGTCGCCTTCCACGAAGTGCGGCGTCCAGCCGTAGCCGCGGAAGAGCTGCTCGAGCTCTTCGTGCGAGACGCGCGAGAGGATCGTTGGGTTGTTGATCTTGTAGCCGTTCAGATGGAGGATCGGCAGCACCGCTCCATCGGTGACGGGGCTCAGGAACTTGTTCGAGTGCCAGGCCGTGGCCAGCGGCCCGGTCTCCGATTCACCGTCGCCAATCGCGACCGCCACCAGCAGGTCCGGATTATCGAAGGCGGCGCCGAATGCATGAGAGAGGCTGTAGCCGAGCTCGCCGCCCTCGTGGATGGAGCCCGGCGTCTCCGGTGTGCAGTGGCTTCCAATCCCGCCTGGGAACGAGAACTGCTTGAAGAACCGCCGCATGCCTTCTTCATCCTCGCTCTTCTCCGGGTAGCGCTCTGAGTAAGTGCCCTCTAGATACACGGGCGCGAGCACGCCGGGCGCACCATGGCCGGGTCCCGCCAGGAAGATGGCGTTCTGATCGTGCTCGCGGATCAGCCGATTCAGGTGCACGTACATGAACGAGAGGCCCGGGCTCGCGCCCCAGTGGCCAAGCAACCGATTCTTGATGTGTTCGGGTCTCAGCGGCTGGCGCAGGAGCGGGTTGGCCTGAAGGTAGATCATGCCGGCTGCGAGGTAATTGCAGGCCCGCCAGTACGCATCGATGCCATCGATTTCTTCTCTCGAAAGTACGCGTTCTGAAATGTCGCTCATTGGAACCTTCCTCTGCCTCATCCAAGCGGATCAGCAGTACACTAGCACTCGCCTATCGCCGCTGGACAGACCGAGCGGACGAGGGAGGCCTTGGGTCACCGGATCGCTCCAACGAATGGGCCCAAGGGCATCGACGGCTACCCCCCGTCCTCACTAGAGCCACCGATTGGATTCGAACCAACGACCTACGGTTTACGAAACCCAAGGTGCAGTCAATGCTTTCAAGAGGTTAGGGTGCCCAATGACCAATCGTGTCCGCTAGAACGCATTGAGGAGCCGATCACAGAGTTGGAGAAGCTCATCGGTCGCTCAGCGAGGCGATTTCTCGATCGTACGTGCGTCGCGCTCCGGAGCACGGGGTGCTTCACCGTGTGGTGCGCGAGCACCTCCAGACCTTCCTCTGGGAGCTCGACCGACACGACGAACAGCGAGGCGCCCCCTTGTTCGTGAAGCGCGAGTTTCAGCGGTTCGTTCGCTGCGGCGTGCTCGCGCATGGCTTCGCCCGCTTTCGGTGTACGGGCTGCGGTACCGATCGGTTGGTTGCGTTCTCGTGCGAAGGCCGAGGCTTCTGCCCAAGCTGCGGAGGCCGTCGGATGACCGAGCGTACGGCACAACTCGTCGACCACGTGCTCCCGCGGGCCCCGTTTCGACAATGGGTCCTGAGCCTTCCCTTCGAGCTTCGCTATCGGCTTGCCTGGGATCACCGCCTCTGCCGCGCGGTGCTCGCGGTCTACATGCGGGCAGTGCAGGGCTTCTACCGCAAGAGGGCCAGAGCGTCGGGTCATCGCGATGGCCGCACCGGTACGGTGACCGTCATCCAGCGCTTCGGTGGCGCGCTCAACCTGAACGTGCACTTCCACGCGCTGGCGGTCGACGGGGTCTTCGTGCGAGAGCCGGACGGCTCGCTTTCCTTCGCAGCCGCCAAAGCGCCCACCGACGAGGAGGTCGAGACCCTGCTCGGTGTCATTCGAGGCCGAATCCTGCGCCTGCTCGTGCGACGGGGCTTGCTGTGCGACGACGCCGGCGATCGCCTCGATGAATCGCAGGTGCCGCCATTGCACACGCTCTATACGGCGTCCGTCCGTCAACGGGTGGCCATGGGACAGCGCCCAGGTGCAACGGTGCTCCGCCTCGGAGACGCGCCAACGGCGAAGCCCGCTCTTCCGAAAGGTCGGCGACAAGCCCGCCTCGGTGGTTTCGACCTTCACGCGAACACCTCCGTCCGCGCCAAGAACCGACCCAAGCTCGAGCGCCTTTGCCGATATCTCTTGCGGCCGCCCGTCGCCGAAGAACGCTTGTCCCTCGCACCCGACGGAAGCGTGCTCGTGCGGCTCAAAACACCGTGGCGCGATGGCACGAGTCACATCGCCCTTCAGCCGCTGGAGCTCCTCGAAAAGCTCGCTGCGCTCATTCCGCGCCCCTACGTCAACCTCATCGTCTATCACGGCGTGCTCGCTTCGAACGCCAAGTGGCGGGGGGAGGTCGTGGACTTCGGCCGTCCGCAAGTTGAGAAGGCATCATCCGCAAGCACCCCGAAAACAGTCGTCGCTTCGCACAATCGCACCTGGGCTGAGCTCATGCGGCGCGGTCTCGACATCGACGTGCTCGAGTGTCCTGCGTGCGGTGGTCGCCTCCGGTTTGTGGCCGCCATCCTGCTTTCGAGCGCCATCCACCGAATCCTCCGTCATCTCGGTCTTCCCTCAGGCCCCGTCGAGCTCGCACCTGCACGGGCACCCCCTGAGCTCGACGACGCCTGGGCTTGTTGACCGCGCTTGCCTTCGAGGCTCGAGCCACCGGATAACTGCATCCGCTCGGTCGTATTCACGTCGTTTCCAGCCCTTCGAGATGCAAACATAGTACTCAGACCGCGTTTGTTTGCCGGTCTCTCAGCCCATCGGGCTCAAGATGACTGCCGAATTTCGCGGTACTAGATCTTATGTCGCGTTGGGGAGCGTGCGGAGAGGGCGTTTGAATTGGTTATGCCCTGCTGGATGGACCGGCACACACGCCCAAGCGGTAGACTCGCCAGTGACGTACCGGGCATGTTCCCTCTTGATCGAGCAATGCATGCTAGGCTGGGAATATGCCGCCGCGTGAACACAGCGCCTCGACCCGAGATTGTGTACTCATCGCCCGGAGGTCATCGTGAACGAGCAAACCGTTTCATTCGACTACACCGAGACGGGTGACGGCCCCGCCCTGCTGTTTCTCCCGGGTAGCTTTGGCACGGGCGCGGGATGGAAGGCGGTCATGGGGCATCTCGGTGGCGGCTACCGCATGGTCACCACCAGCCTGCTTGGATACGGAGCCACGCCAGATGTCCGGCCGGATGGCAATGATACGGTGGCGCAGCAGGTCGGCGTCATCGACCGGATCATCGATCAGATCGGCACGTCACCCCATGTCGTGGGGCACTCGTATGGCGGGCTGTCCGCCATCGTGCACGCCTTGTCCGGCCGACACAGGCCCGCGAGCCTGTTGCTCGTGGAGGCGAACCCGCTGGGCGTGCTGCGCGCGTCGGGCGACCTCGAACACTACGGCATGTTCGAGTCAATGACCGGAGCGTACTACGCCGACTTTGCCCGAGGCGACGTCGAGGCGGCCCGACACGTCATTGACTTCTACGGCGGTGCCGGCACGTTCGACTCGATGCCTCCGAAGGTGCGCAGCTACATCATCGCGACCACGCCGGTGAACGTACGCGACTGGTCCTCGGGAACACCGTTTGAGCCTGGCAAGGAGACATTGCAGGCGATCGACGTTCCGACAACGGTGGTTCGCGGAGGCAACAGCCATCCGGCGATGCAGAGGATTGCCGAGTTGCTGCACGATTGGATTCCCGGGGCGCAGCTCGTCACCGTCGATGGCGGCAGTCATTTTCTTCCAAGCAGCCATCCGGCCGAGATCGCCGCACTGGTGCGCCGGCATATCGATGCAACGCCGGTGAGGTGACGCTGTACGGCGTCCGCCCGGCCTGACCCTACCACTTGGGCAAGGGTGCCTGCGGAGCATAGATGAGATGACCGCCTGGGCGGGCCCTTGGGGCATCAGCTTTGCAAGCAACCAGACCCCTCACCCGGATGGGCTGGGTCTCTGGGCCGAGGAGCAGTTCATCCAGACCATGCGGACCGGCTTGCACCTCGGCGTTGGGCGCGCGGTGCTCCCGCCCATGCCCTGGCCCGCCTACTCCAAGATGACGGATGAGGACATGCGCGCGGTCTTCGCGTTTCTGAAGACGCTACCGCCCATTGCCAACGTCGCGCCGCAACCGATTCCGCCGTCGCTGGCGCAGGCCGGATCGCCCGAGCCCTGAGCCGGACGCGCGGTTCAGCTCATTTGAGATCAATCCAGGTGGCTCCGGCGATGGCGCATACCTTGCCATCGGCGTCGTACACGCCGGTGCCACAGAATGTCTTGCGGCCCTCCCGGCCGAGCGCCCAGCCCATCACGACATAGCGCTCGTCGGCACGGATCGGTCGCTCGAACCGATAGGTCATGCGTCCGAGGACCAAGGGCCCTTCGATGCCATAGCGATCGATCAGCGCCCAGGCGCCGGGGCAGTCGAGTGCGGAGCAAATCAGCTCAGGTGCGATCTCGCTTTCGGCGTTCGCAAACTCCCCGGACGGAACCCAGGGGCTGGCCACGAGGCCTTCGTCGACGGGACCGGTGAAGAGACACATCCCGTCTCCCGCGCAGCGACTTGTTCCGCAGACGAAGCAACCGGGGAATGGATGCGTTTGAAAGCCGGGGTAGCGCATGCGCGCGTCGGATGCGCGCGAAAAATTCACTGCCTCGGGGACGTCGATGTTGAGCTCCGCACGCCGAGCGCTTGCGATCTCGGTGCGGCGGTGGCCGAGTGTCGCGCCGCCCTCCACGTCAACCTGCACTTGCAGGTCCTCATCGAGTGGAATGGGACGCTTGAGCGTCACCTCGACTTCGTGGCCGACGTACTTTCCAACCATGCCGACCGTGTATCCGCCATTTCCGGATCCTGGCGGACCGCAGAACCGGTCGGCGACTCGGTCGGTGTATGTGGCAGTGGAATGATGGGATGCGCGTGCGGCGGTGAGCTCTGGCATGGGGACCTCCTTGACGAGCACCAAGGTACGGGGGCGGGCTGCGAAGGTCCTTTGCGCTGCCTTACCAATTGCTTAGCTCTGGCGCCGGACAGAAAACAGCGCGATTCCGCGCCCTTGCCATTGAAGGAGGTTCTTGGTTTCATCGAGCTGGAGGTCGCTCCCCGGCACCAGATCGACGAGCACCTGAGTTGCCCAGACTTCCCCGAGCGGCGCTCGTTCGGCGACCGATTCGGCAACTGAGAAGGCCGAACCTGAGACGGTCACGCCGCTACGGACGACTTCCCCCGTGTGCACACCAAACGATACAGGATCGTGTTGAGCGAAAGCCGCTCCGCAGCGCATGGCCCGAACCGGGCCATCGAAGTACGCCCAGAGCTTCCCCGGCACGGCTTCGCCGCGAAAGCTCCGGACCAGCGTGCGCCACGCTTCGTAGTCGATTGCACCGGCCGTGCGACCAACCAGAGCAGTGCTCAAGAATGGATTTTCTTCGTCGACCGCCCGTGGTCCCTGGGAGAGGATCCACCGGACGGCATTCGAGATCTCGTGCTGGGTCCGAAAGAAGAAGACGTGGTCGTCTCCGGGCGCCTCGATGTACTTTGCATTGGGAATGTTTTCCGCCAGGTACGGCCCGTTTCCCGGATGACTCATCGCGTCCCGTGCGGCTTGCATGACGACCGTCGGCACTCGAATGGTGGGGAGCAGTGCGCGGAGATCGATGCGCGTATTCATCTCGAGTAGGTCGAGTGCGCTCCCAGGACTCGTGCCTTCCTGTTCAGAGAACGCTACCCAGTCGACGAAATCTCGGTCGCTGAGCTGACTCGGCGCGATCGCACGCAATGATGCGCCTTTTCCCCAGGCCCCTCGTATGTAGCTCTTGAGCTCTTGCAGCTCGTCAGCTGTATAGCCATAGGGGTAGTCTGGGGTCCGAGTCATGCGCGCGAAGGCGCCGCTGAGGACCAATCCATGGACGCGTTCGGGATGCGTGGCCGCGTACAACATCGCTAGCGCTTCACCTTCGGAAAAACCGATGACGATGGCTCGTTTCGATCCACAGGCGTCGAGCACCGCGCGGAGGTCATCCATGCGCTGCTCGTGGATCGGGACTTCCTTGACTCGGTCGGAGAGTCCTGTGCCCCTCTTGTCGAAGAGAATCACTCGGCCGATTTTCGAGAGAGATTCGATCGCCGCTCGTGTCTTCGAATGCTTGAACATCGCACGAACTGAAAGGATCCAGCCGAGTACGATCACGATGGCCGTCGTGCCTTCGCCCAATGTCGTGTATGCGATGTGAACGTCGCCGCTTCGCGCGTATCGAGGTTTGAGACTCGTCTTGGCGTTCGGCTCGTCCGATACGCGGATCTTGCCGACGAACCGGTATCCTTGTCGCGGAAACGTTTGGATGAGCTCGGCGCCACGTTCGCCCAGCGCGCTCCTCGCCAAGCTGACCGCTCGCTGAATCGAGCTTTCGGTCACGATCGAATCAGGCCAGAGGGTGTCGAGAAGCTCTTGCTTCGGAACGACTCGCTCGTGGTTCTCGACCAGATAGAGCAAGAGGTCGAACACTCGAGGTTGCAGGACGCGCACGGTACCCGCTACGCGGAGCTCGCGCTTTGCGGAATCGAGCTCGAACTCGTCGAAAGCGATCGTCATTTCGGTCGTCGCTTGGATGTAACACACTCGTTGCGAGCAGTAGCAGTCCGAATGTTCACTAGAATGTCCAGACACCGGAGAGTGCGTCGATGAACCCGTGTTGCGTCGGGCCATTGACGAAATACAGTAGCCGACCCCAGAGAGAGCCCCCAGTGAGGCGTGAAAAGATAGGTGCATCCCGCTATCGCGCCCAAGCCGAAGGTGTACTCGGCCCGTCTGCCCTCTTCTTGTTCGAGCTCCCCGCCGAACAATCGCAGGTTGCCGCTGACCCCTGCACCGACGCAGGGGTCCCAGTGGCCCTTGGGAAAGGCCACCTTCAAGAAGACGTCCGGTGGAGAATCGAAGCGGTCCTGAGTGAAGTGAAACGGCTTCGCGATGACCAGCGCCAGTCTATCCGGAATGAGAATGCGCTCGTACGCAAGCGCGAAGCCCCAGAGGTTCTCGCTCCGACCAGCTTCTGTTTCGCTTGGGCTCGCCCGCAGAAGCTGAAACGTGTGGGTGAAACCAACTTCGAGCGCATTGCGACCCTCCTCTTCCTCGGCGCCCGCCCGTGTCGGAACAACGGCCGCCACGAGGCAATGACAGCAGAGGGCGAACAACGCCGCTTGTCGGAGCACTTTCTGAAGTACCCGGTTCATCCCTCAGGCGAGCAGCAACAAGGCCAGGGCGATCATGGCTGGGAGGCCTTGCATGAAGAGGATCGACATCTTTGCGGTGATCGCTCCGTAGAGCCCGGCAAGTGCCACGCAGGAGAGAAAGAACACCTGCAGCGTGAAGGCCGTGTTCGGATTCTGAACGAGAAAGCTGAGCACCAGTCCGGCGGCGAGGAAGCGTCTCTCTTGGCCCATCGGGCTCAATAGAAGCGCCGAATTTCGCGCTACTAGATCTTATGTCGCGCTGGGGAGCGTGCGGAGAGGGCGTTTGAATTGGCTATGCCCGCCCTTCCGTTGTCCGGCGTTGACGCAGCGTTGACATGTGCTCGGCGGGGGCGAGCACAAATGCTCCGTCGTCTTCGGGCCGCCGTACTACGCCGCGACCACCGCCTCCATCGCCACTCCGAAATCGACCGGACAACGCTGTGCGTATCCGGCCCCGCAACTAAGGAAGTCAGGCACTTAGCGAATTGGCTAGGTGCCTTTCTTCTTGTTCGGTGCCGCGAGGGTGCCCTGAGGTGAAGCACCGGGCCGCAGCGACTCGACCAAACGCAGCTGCGCCCGTGATCCGAGATGGAACGTCCACGCGTAAGGCCAAAGGTATCTAGCCGACGGGCGTGCGACCGCGCGCCTTTTCTGGGTCGCGCATGTCGAGGAGAGACACGCCGACGCCGTAGGTCGCAAAGTGACCGGTCGCGTGGATCTCGATGATGCAGTTCTCGACCATGGTCTCGCGGTGTTCGATCAGGCGTCCCTCGATCCTTTCGAGGAGCTTCGGTCCGACCTCGCTCATTGGAACGACGCGTGCGGTGCCGCTGAACGCGATGGTCGCGTCGGGGATGTCGATCCAGGGCATGAACGGAACGCGTTTGGGAATCGTCACGTTGAGCGCGACGTGGGGGTTCCGCCGGATGTGTTTCGCCTTCCACGAATCTTTCGCAACGCGAACGTAGAGCACCCGGTCGATCGGGACGTAGACGATGCCAGAGGAGCGGGCCCGGCCTTTGGGGTTCACGTAGGAAAGGACGGCGAACGATCGCTTTTCGATCTCTTTCCAGACGAGGTCCGGGGTGACGGGAGCCGGCATGGAGCTGTGGTAGATCTTCGCTGGCCCCCGTCAAGGAGAGCTCCACGTGCACAGACGGCGCGGCCACAGACGGTTTGACGCGGCGCCGCTCTTGCGGTTATCTGACTTGGGCCGGCTCTGAGCGGAGTTCGGGGAGCACCAATGAGCGAATTCGATGTCATCGTCATCGGATCGGGCATGGGCGGCATGACGACTGCGGCAGCCCTGTCCCGGTTGGAACACAAAGTCCTGCTTCTCGAGCAGGCGCAGTCGATTGGAGGGTTGACCCACACCTTCTCTCGAGACGGCTTCAGCTGGGACGTGGGCCTTCACTACTGCGGCTTGTTTGGTCCCGACCAGTCCGCAGGTCGGATCTTGGACTGGCTCAGTGGCGGGACGATCGAGTTTCGCTCTGTCGGCACGGTCTACGACACCCTGCACTTTCCGGATGGCTTCGATATCTCGGTGGCGCGCCCGGAGGCCGCATACAAGATGGAGCTCAAGGATCGGTTCCCGGACAACGCGGCGGAAATCGAGGCCTACTTCGAGGCGTTGCAGTCGGCGGAGACGATTGCGCACATGGTCGCCGGTGGGCGTTCGGTTCCCGAGCCGTTCCGCTCCGCGCAGCGCTGGTTGAACAAGCGCAAGATCCAGCGGTGGTGCGGTCGAACGACCGGCGAAGTCATCGCAGACATCATCACCGACCCGAAGCTCGCGGCGGTGTTGTCTGCGCAGTGGGGCACCTATGGCGGCAAACCGAAGGAAGGCAGCTTCGGCGTTCACGCCATCGTCATGCGCCACTACCTCGACGGCGCGGGCTATCCCGTGGGCGGCGCAAGCGCCATTGCCGCGGGGCTCGTACCGGTGATCGAGGAGGCTGGCGGAAGCGCACGCGCGTCCACGCCCGTCACCGCGATTCTGTTTGAAGAGGATAGAGCCGTCGGCGTCCGTACGAGCGGCGGCGAAGAGATCAAGGCGCCCGTGATCGTCTCGGCGATCGGCGCGGGCGAAACGGTCAAGCGATTGCTTCCCGAGGGAATTCGCGAGCAGGAGTGGGCCCGCGAGATCGCTTCTTTCGAGCCGTCGATCTGCCACTTCGACATGTTCCTCGGGTTCGAGGGAGACATCGCTCGACACGGAGCCACACGCGCGAACCATTGGTTCTACGAAAGCTGGGACACCAACGATGGCATCTGGGTAGACGCAGACAGCAGCCCTATCCCGATGATGTTCGTCTCTTTCCCGTCGCTCAAGGACCCCGAGCACGATCCCGGCCCATCGAACAAACACACCGGTGAAGCGCTGGTTTGGGCCGATTGGTCGTCGGTCGCCCGGTTCGCGGACGGAGAGCCCGAGGAGCTCGCCGCCGAATGGGCGGCGTTCAAGCAGGGCGTCGAGGCGAAGATGATGGCGTTCTTCGAGGAGAAGTTCCCGGCGCTGGCGCCGCTCGTCGTCTACCGCGAGCTCGGCACCCCGCTCGCAACGGCGGCGTTCACCGGCCACGAGAAGGGCGGGTTCTACGGCGTCGAAACGACGCCTCGCCGCATGTTGTCCGAGGCGCTCGCCGCTCGTACACCGGTCCCCGGCCTATTCCTGACCGGCCAGGACGTCATGATCCCCGGGATCGCCGGAGCTCTCGCAGGCGGCATGCTCGGCGCCGCGGCGATCGATCCTAGGGTCTATCGGAAGTTCGTCTGGTGAGAACGCCACGGTGCGTCTAGAAGAAAGCCTACGAGCGCGCATAGACACGCGACTACGTTGAAGCGCCAAGGTGGCGAAGCGGGTGTCTCATGAAGCACACGCAGGGTGGCAAGCAGCGTGGGGACGTAGAAGAGCAAGAGAGCGGCTGGTGCAGCGAGCCGCGCCCAGCGCTCACCGCGCCGAATCGGAAACGCAACGAGTAACAAGACCAGCGCTCCGAGCGCCAGCCAGCCGCCCGCCGCAACTTCCATGAGGGCCTTGAGAAGAGTCTGGGTCGCAGAGCCGAGATCGCCCCAATCCTTGCCCAGGGCAGCCGCGTGATACGGCATGAAAGAATCGCGAAACAAGTAGATCGCGCCAAGCACCAAGCTGACGACGGCGATGCCGGCATACAAGAAGGCCGCGACACGGTGACGACCCCGCAGACACGGTCGCTGAGAAACCAGCGCCACTACCCTATGACCCCTCGCTCACGTGGGTTTGTATTCCCATCGTTTGCGAAATGTCTCAAGTGTTAAGGTTGACTGAAACTAAGAAATTGGTCGTGGCAGAGCTCTTGACCGCTGCTGCGGCGTGGTAAGAGTTCCCTATTTCAGCGAGCGCTGCCGAGCCCGGCGAGCGAGCGACCTCCGTGCGGGGGGGTTGCGCAATCAAAACCGGCACTTCGATCGCACGTTCCGCTCGGTACTCATTACGAAGCCCAGCACCACGGCGAACAGCAGGATCACGGCGATGGCGATGGCCTCGACGCCGTGTCCAACAAAGGCGGAGACTGCGGTTGCGATCAGCAGGATGATGATGAGGACATTCTTGAATTGTCCCAACAGAACGGCCCAAGGCGAGACACGATCAGCGGCTTCCAGCTCGTTCGGGCCATATCGAGCGAGTCGACGCTCAACTTCGATTTCGGCCGAACTGGGTCAGTCAACCCTGTTCCCGGCGAATAGCGCCAATACTCCGAGAACGACGAACAATGCCGCCGCGACTCCACGCATCACCTTCATGTTGACGCGATGAGCCAGAGTTTCGCCCAACCACACAGCAGGGACATTTGCGATCATCATACCAAGCGTCGTTCCTAGCACGACAGCGAACAGGGACTCGTAGCGCGCCGCCAGCGCGATGGTCGCGAGCTGCGTCTTATCGCCCATCTCTACCATGAAGAAGGCCAAGAGTGTCGTCAGGAACACACCGGTGCCACGGAGCTTTTTGCTTTCATCGAGCTTATCCGGCTTGAGCGCCCACAAAGCGAAGACAAAAAACGATACGGCGATGATCCATTTCAGAGCTCCGGGGGACACCAGGGCGGCGAGCCATGTGCCCACGTAGCCGGCGAGGGCGTGATTGGCGAGCGTAGCGAACAGAATTCCAAGTGCGATAGGCACTTTGCGTTTGAGCTTTGCCGCGAGAACAAAGGAGAGCAGTTGGGTCTTGTCACCCATCTCCGCCAGCGCGACCACCGACACGGAGACAAACAAAGCTTCCAAGAACAGCCTCCGCGGGACGCGCCGGTATCGAAAACGGTGGACAGCGTATAACGACCGTCGGTCAGGATTTCAAGGACTGTCTTCCCGACCGGACGCTGCTCGAACCAAGCGCTACTTCGATCGACTGGGGCCGAGCGGCGAGGGCGCCAGCGCCGAAAACCGCATGTCCGCGATGATGCTATCGATTGCAGGAGGCACAGTGGGGTTCATCACATCTCCGATCGAACCCGAAGCTTACGGCATTATGCTGCCTCGCTCGGAAACCCGGGTCGTGAAGCTCATGATCGAGAGACTTCCGTCGTGTCAGTTACACGGTGCGAGTCCCGACGCGTGTCCGCAGTGCAAAGCCCTGTCGGGACTACCGGTCTCGGCGTCCATCGCGAAGCCCAAGTGCTGTTCGACGCATGCCACACGCGCAGCATCCTCGGTGTTGTAGAAGTCGAGGCAGTCGGCACGGTTCTCGAACTCGTAGTCGACGTAATTGCAGGTGGCCTCGAAGCCGTCGCAGAACGCCGCCGCGGCGTCCGTGCCGCCGGTGCCGCCGGCCCCGCCGGTGCCTGCCGTGCCACCGTTTCCACCCGACCCCCCTGAGCCGCCGCTTCCGTCGTCGCTGCTGCCACACCCGAGGAGCCCGAGCGTCCCGCTCAGAACCAGTATCACGAGCATTCTCATCTCCAACCCTCCCATGCCGGCCACGTCTCACGCCAGGCAGTCTGAACGGTACCACAAGCATGGCGAAAGTCGACGATGCGCCGCTACGACTTCCGGCGAACTCCTGCGCTCGCGCATCTAAGCGCCACTCTCCTTAGCGCACTTTCCCGAATCACGAAACCGCGAAAACACCGGCAAAACTCGCTCGTATGGCCGTTCAGAACGCCGAGGTCCGTGACAAGTTTCACTGGGACGTCACGGGGCCTATGTTCCAGACGTTGCGCCTCATGTTCGAGGCCCAGTACAAGGAGCTTGCCCTCGCTGTTGATCTCGTCGCGGAGTGCATGCGTGCCCTCAGTATGGCGGCCCCCGGTACGTACAAGCGATTTGCGGAGCTATCGGCGATCAAGGAGGAAGAGGGCGTTCTCACGGTCGAGGACATGATCCGCCTTCTGGTCGAAGGACACGAGACCGCGGCTCGCACGTCGCGCGACGTCTTCAAGATTGCCGAGGTAGCGAATGATCAGCGCACTTGCGATATGCTCACGCAGCGCATGCAGGTACACCATAAGACAGCGTGGATGCTTCGCAGCTTGCTCGAGTAGCATGCCCGACTCAGACCTGGATTGTGTTGCATCGGAGCCCGTTGACGGTGTCGAAACGAACCCGGTGGCCTGACGGTGCCTTAACGATGTGAAACGCAGTGATGAGAGATGACGACCCGTGAACATGGCGAAGGAACCTAATACCTGGCCTTCACTGAGGTTTCTGAGTGGTCTCGATTGCTTGTTCTGGCGTGCGAAAGCCTTCCTTTGTGAGCTCATAACCCGAAGGTCGGACGGGTTGCCAAGCGGTGCGATTTGCGGGACACGAGACGCGCGCGTCTTGCGACCTTCGGGCAAAAGACCCGAAGGTCGCGGACGTGTGCCTCGGGCCAGGAACCCCGACGCGGGGGGACGAAAGGCGCCACGCCGCCGCCGGTCGAACTTGCGGAGCTTGGCCTAGAGGGGTTCGAATGGCGTCGGAAGGTGTCGATCAAACAGCGCCGGAAGTGGAACGTGGCGCACGCGGTCGCGGCCGTCGCGGTGTGACGCCGAGCGCACCCGCTACGTCCCCACCGCCCCAAACGCAATAGCTGCGCCTGAGCAACGCCAGAAGCTAAGCAGTTTCGGCGCACCAAATGGCACGCGCGTTGCACCAGTCATGTTGTCGATGCTCAAGTGGATTATGGTGGCCGTTCTAGCTCTGCTCGTCTTCATGCCGAGGTGCGGTTTATTGTTTGACGAGTGCTACCTCGATAGCGACTGCGATGACGACAACCCGTGTACCAGGGATCTCTGTCATCGCGAGTGGACGCCTTCGTTGTCTAGCGATCCCTCCTGTCTCGAAGCGGGAGGAACAGATACGTACTGGTGCGAATACGACGACGCCAGCGACGGCACCCCATGCGAAGTAGATGGGCAACCTGGAGTTTGCGATTCAGGAGAGTGTCGACTCGAAGGCGAAGCACCTGACGGGGGCATGAGCGATGGGGGCGCCTGAGGTGCCGCCGTAAGGCGCTAGCTGTGTCTGCGCATCCGGTGCGCACCCACGCCCCAAACGCAAATCTTGCGCTGGAAGTATGCGGAAGACCCAGGGGAATTCGCGCAAACGAGCTGGCACGGCTGCTGCACTGATCTGAAGGACTGACTTGCTGAATCGGGGACGTTGTGATGCGGTATTTGATCGGCTTTTCGGTGTTTCTGCTTGCCGTAGGTGCTCTGCGGATCGCTGGGTGCGCTGACGATCCCAAAGGCGAGACGATCGATCACGGATGTGGAGACCCCGAGCGTATCGCCGACGGGTACGATCCCGATCTCGCCGTCGACGCGAGCGGCGCAGCCGTTGCCGTCTGGCTCTACTATGGTGGGGCGGACTCTCAAGTGTGGGCCGCTTCGTTTGCGCCGGAAGGTGGCTGGGGAACGGCCGAGCGCATCGCGGCAGACGACGGCTTCGCGCGATACCCGCGCGTCGCAATGGATCCGAGCGGCAGCGCGGTCGCGGTATGGCAGCATGATGCTCAAGGCGGGCAGGGCGAAGTTTGGGCCGCCGCCTACACGCTAGCAGGCGGCTGGCAGGCAGCCGTGTCCCTCGACTCCGATTTCGCAGGGAGCACGTTCGCGCCGAGCGTTGCAATGGACGCAAGCGGCAATGCGATAGCGGTGTGGGTCCGCGTGGCGGACAATCGGGGCACCCTCGCGGCAGCGCGCCATACGCCGACAGGCGGCTGGGGCGCCGTCACGCGGATCGACGACGACCAGATCGGCTACCCGAGCGCTCCGCAGGCAGCGATGGATCCAGACGGGCATCGCATCGCGATGGACGCAAATGGAAGCGCCATTGCGGTGTGGCGCCAGGAAGAGGGGGACCAGGAGGACTGGCCCTCCCGCATCTGGGCCAATCGCTTCACCCCCGCAAGTGGTTGGGAGGCCAAGCCCTCCCGCATCGAAAGCCTCGACGGCGCTGGACGATCGCGCGCGCCTGCGATCGCGATGAACGCCAGCGGCGAAGCGGTCGTCGTGTGGCAGCGCTGGGACGAGCAGACCCAAGAAGGCGCTATCTGGTCGAACGGTTTCGACCCGGCTGCGGGATGGAGAACGGCGGCGCTGGTCGAGGCCGACTACATCGAGCGATACGATGCCGAGCCCGATGTCGCGATCGATCCGAACGGGAATGCGCTGGCGGTTTGGGCGGTGTCTTCAACTACAGGGGCACCATCTGGTCTAGCCGGTACACCCCAGGTAGCGCTTGGGACCAATCTGTGAGACTCGACACCGGGGGTGACGTCGCGCACCCGAAGATGGGCGTGGACACGGATGGCAAGGGCCTCGCAGTGTGGCCGCCGCTGACGGGCGGCCTTGGAGCCTCCGTGTGGTCTAGCCGCTATGGCGATGGCCCGTGGACCGATCACACCGAAGTCTGGCAAGCGCTCTGCGACGGGTACTGCGAACGTGCGGTGGCGTGCTTCCCCGAGGATCTAGTCCTCGCCGAATGCGTCTCCGAGTGCATGGCGTTGCGAGAGCGCATGCCCTGCGAACCTAACGCAGAAGCGTTGGACGTTTGCGTCGCGGAACTCGAGGACTGGGATTGCTACTACTTCGAGTACGAAGAGCTCCCGTACCAATGCCACTCCGTATGCTCCGGCCCAGAAGGCACGGTTGATGCCGTTGCACCAAAGCAATTGCTCGAGACCGGGACGTTGTGATGCGTTGCCTATTCGGATTCGGATTCGGATTCGGCTTCGTGCTGGCGCTGGGCGTCATGCCGATGGTTGGGTGCACCGATGATGGTCCGCATGGCGGCATGGGTGGCTCCGGCGGAACTGGCGGTGTCGGGGGCACCGGCGGTGGTGGTGGATACGGGGGGGGCGACCTCTGCGAAGGCGTCACTTGTGACGACGAAGACGACTGCACCGACGACGCGTGCAATCCGGCGGATGGAGAGTGTGTGTTCACGGCCCCGTGCGACGAGGACGACACCTGCTCGTGCAACGAGCGGGGGATCCTCTGTGCGATTGAAGCGGGCGGCGGCCCGTACACTTTCGACTGCGATGGCCCGACCACAATCACGACGACGGCCGAAGTCGTCATCGACAACGATGTCACCCTCGATGGCGAGGGAAACATGACGATAAACGCCAACGATGAGCACCGTGTCTTCTCGGTACCCGCTGACGTGGCCGCGGAGCTCCGGGGCCTCACGATGACCCGAGGCTCGAACGAAGGATTCGGAATCGAAGGCGGGGCGGTGCTGAACGCCGGCAGCCTGACGAACGAAGGGTGCGTAGTCTCCGAGAGCGTCGCGATGGGCGCTCCTGGATTCCATGGCCGCGGCGGCGGTATTTGCAACGACGGCACATTGACCCTTACCGATAGTAGCGTTGTGCAGAACGAAGCCGGAGACGGGGCCGGAATACTCAGTCAGCGCGACCCCACGTTGACCGTCACGAACAGCGTCGTGGCAGACAACGTAGGCGTCGGCATCTCCGCCGGAGGAACGGTGACGGTGAACGACTCCACGGTTTCAGGGAACAGCGACAGCGGCCTTTCAATTTCGGCCGAGTTCACGATGGCCCGAACGACGGTCTCAGGGAATTCCGCCGACAAAGATGGCGGTGGACTTGCCGTCCACGGGGGCACGGCGACCGTGACCGACAGCACCTTTTCCCAGAACCGCGCGGTCGGGTTCGGCGGCGGCATCTACGGGCACAGTCCAGTAGCTCTCGACGGCAGTACCGTCGCGAACAATCTGGCGCGCGCTGGCGGTGGTGTTTACGGCGGCGGGACCTTCGTCAACAGCACCATCTCCGGAAACGAAGCGGAGCTCGAAGCCGGCGGCATGCTCACCGACCCGGGAGACTACTTCCCCGCCCAGACGGTTCCGGGCTCGGCAGCTTCCAGCTGCAACGGAAGCCCCTGATTTAACTGGCTTTTTACGATTCCCAAGATTTTCTGTTGACGAAACGAACGGTCGTTCTATTGTCAATCCATGACCAAGGGAGAAGAGACCAGGGCAGCGATTGTAGGCGAGGCGCTCAATCTCGTGAGCACGGTTGGCCTCGAGAATCTGACCATCGGCGCGCTCGCGAGAGCAACCGGGATGTCCAAGAGCGGTCTTTTTGCTCACTTCAATTCGAAGGAACAGCTCCAGCTCCAGGTCCTCGAAGAAGCGAGACAGCGCTTCGTCGACATCGTCATCGCACCAGCTCTCAAGAAGCCCCGAGGTGAGGCGCGCATTCGAGCCTTGTTCGAGAACACGATGCAGCGGTGGGAAAGGGCCCTCCCTGGTGGCTGCATCTTCAATGCCGTTGCAGCGGAGCTCGATGACCAGCCCGGTCCAGCGCGCGACTATCTGGTCGAGGTCCAGAAGGACTATCAGGATGTGTTGAAGCGCGCGGCGCAGATCGCGATCGACGAGGGAGAGTTCCGCGAGAGCTTGGACCTTGGGCAGTTCGCTTTCGAGCTCGGCGCGATCACCGCGGCCTATCATCACTTTGGCCGGCTCCTGGGCGACCCTAGGGCCGAGCAACATGCCTACACCGCGTTCGAAGCCTTGCTCGAGCGCTCGCACTGAGGAGGGAGACCATGACGACGCTAGCCGACGACCCGAGAGAACGCCTAAATAAAAGCACGATCGTTCGTTCTACTTATACAGCACCACAGTGGATCGAGACTGGTTTCTCGGCCGCCAGTCAGGTCGCCCCCGGGCTCACTGCGAGGCTCGTCGAGAGACTCTTTCGAAAGACCGAGCGGCGAAGCGCGCGACCGGGAGAGCGCGAAGTGCTCCAAGGAGCCAGTCCGATGACGCTCGGGGGAATGAAGGCCTGGTCCTGGGGTGAAGGTCCCACGGTGTTGCTCGTGCACGGCTGGAACGGCAGAGCCACGCAGCTTGGAGCTTTCGTTTCGCCCCTATCGGCTCGCGGCTACCGAGTGGTCGCGTTCGACGCTTTTGGGCACGGTGAGTCGCCGGGGAACTACCTCTCGCTCCCGGAGCTTGCGACCTGCATTCGCAAAGTGGCCGACCAGCTCGGAGCTGTGCACGGCGTCGTCGCGCACTCGTTAGGCGGCGCGGCGACCACGCTTGCTTTGGCGAAAGGCTTGAAGCTCGAGCGCGCCGTCTTCATCTCGCCCCCGGCCGATCCCCGGGTGTTCCTCGCGTCATTCAGCGCTGCACTCGGCATCAGCGACGAGGTACGCACACTCGTGCAACGCCGGCTCGAAGAACGGCTAGGAGCCGCGATGGAAGACATGCGAGCGACCGCACTGGCGCCGGCGATGCGTACTCCCCTACTCGTCATTCACGATCGCGATGACAAGGAAGTCCCCGCGCGCGCGGGCCAGAGCATTGCCGAGGCCTGGCCGAACGCCGAGCTCATGCTCACCGAAGGTCTGGGACACCAGCGAATTCTTCGCGACGAGAGCGTAACTAATTCCGCCGTTCGCTTCATCGATGCACCCATGCATCGGCAAGCGGCCGCATGAATCCAGAAAGGCAGAGAACCATGAATACCGACATCAGAGACCCCCAATTCGCCCTCTCCATAGCCGAAATTGCGAACGCGATCCGATGGCCTGATGCGTCGTTCGCGCTCACGCCAGTCGACGCCGCAATCGGCGTGCTGGTCGCGTTCTGCGACGCATTCGCGAAACCCGACCGCGTGATCCTTCAACATGCCTTGAGCGGAATCGCGTTTTGATCGTCGCGCGCGAGTCGAAGACCGGGAATCAGGAAGCCGGGTCGGGGGCGATGCAGACCAAGACAGTCGAGCCGCCGCTCGTCCCGGCTTCCGTAATCGATTCGCAGGCATAGCCCTCACGACATTCCGAATCCGTCTCGCAATCGACGAGGCAAAGCCATCCGAGCGTGGTTTCCGCGCAAGACGAGCCCGCGGGGCAGCCCGGGCTGACTGGATCTGTGGTCTCGTGCTCAGTGCTTTGGAGTTCGCGCCTGGGCGACTGAAGCCCGGAGCACTCTGAGGCTCACAGCCCTGCCATCTCTGCGACTTCGTGGTGGCGCTGGCGATTTCCAAGTGCTAGGTTAGATTCGGCCTGGGCCTGGAGGCAGACGCGAATGGGACGACCCAAGGGATATGATCGCGAGAGCGTCGCGAGGAAAGCGATGGACCTGTTCTGGCGGCGGGGCTACCACGCTACCTCGACCAAAGAGCTCGCCGACCACATGGGGGTCAATCCGTACAGCCTGTTCGCGGAGTTTGAGTCCAAGCAAGGCCTCTACGAAGCAGCGCTGGAGCTCTACGATCTCGAAGTCGTTGGCCGGCATTTTCGTGCTCTCGAGGCACCGGAGGCGGGGATCCGCGAGCTCGTCGCCGTCGTTGAGTTCTTCGCCGGCGCGAGCGGTTCAGGTGCGGAAAAGGGATGTTTTCTCACCAATGCGGCTGTCGAGCGGGGCCCAGAGGACAACGCCAGCAGAAAGCAGGTCCACGCGTACGTGGCCCGCATTCAGCGAGCTATCCAGGGCGCCCTCGAAAACGCGAAGAACCGCGGCGAAATCCGTCCTGAGGTCTCCTGCGAAGACCAGAGCCACATGCTTGCCGCCACCCTGATCGGCTTCTGGGTGATGAAGCGCGCGCGCCTGCCTCGGGAGATGACGGTGAACGCGGCGCGGGCCATCTGTCGCGACCTCGAGCGACTTCGCCCGTAAAAGGGCCTCCGGCGTCGTCGTTACGGGCTTGACACACCTCGTTGGGCGCAGTATCTAATCGATTAGTTGGAAACATCCACGGAGGTCTGAGAATGATTCACAGCGAGCGAACACGGGACATCGACGCGCCAGTTGATGCGGTCTGGCAGTTCTTGGGGCGGTTCATGGAGATTGGCGACTTTCATCCTACGATCGTGTCAGTGGAGCCGCTCACCAGCGGCGAGCCGGGAGAGGGGGCGATGCGGCGCTGCAATTTCAAGGATGGCTCCTCCGTCGTCGAAGAGGTCACCGAGTGGGAGGGCGGACGGCGCTATCGAGTCCGGCTCTCGGAGTATGCGATGCCTCTCAAGCGAGCCTTCGCGGAGTTTTCGCTCGAGCCCATGGCCGACGGCAAAACCCGCGCTCGCATGGCTATGGACTATGACGTGAAATTTGGTCCAGTCGGATGGCTCATGGGTCAGACGATGATCAAGTCGATGACCGGCAAGGTCTTCGACGCCGTCCTCGGAGGTCTCGCAGGCAAGGCCGAGGCGAACGCGGGGAGACCGTGATGACGACGGGCAACCGGTTTGGCAAGCGCATGCTCGTCCTCGGCACGGTCATGCTCGCGGCCACAGGGGGACTCGTGCTGCTCAACGCCCGATCTCCGGGATTGTGCCCACCGTATCCAGTGCTCGGACTTCCTGCGTGCGTGGTAATGCTGAGCTACTTTGCGCTGATGTTCAGCGCTCTCTTCGTGTCAAACCCGCGGCTTTCGCGCTGGCTCTTCTTCATCCCGGGAGGCATCGCGCTCGCGTCGGGTATCGGCTTCAGTATCAAGGAGCTCGTGCTTGCAGGCACGCAGTGCCCGCAAGTCCTGGGTGTACCGCTGCCGCTTTGCTTCACAGCGCCACCCATGGTTGGGTTCATGCTGTACTGGGCCTGGGCGGGAACCAAGAGCGCCGCGCCGGCATGAGTGCTCGGCAGGGACTCTCTGTCGGAGAGGACGGCGTAACGAGGTGTGCTTGGAGCACCAGTCACCCGCTCTACATCGACTATCACGACAACGAGTGGGGGCGCCCCGAAGCCCGCGACCGCCGGCTCTTCGAGAAGATCTGCCTGGAGGGTTTTCAGTCCGGGCTGTCATGGCTGACCGTGCTTAAGAAGCGAGAGGCGTTTCGGAAGGCGTTCTCCGGTTTTGAGATCGATGCGGTAGCGTCCATGGGAACGGCCGAGATCAAGGCGCTCCTGGGCAACGAGGCCATTGTGCGCAATCGAGCCAAGATCGAGGCAACGCTCCATAACGCGCGCCGCGCCCAAGAGCTCCGCGAGGAGTACGGCTCGCTGGCCGCATATTTCTGGCGATGGGAACCACCGCGCCGGCGAGAGGCGCTCGACTGGGAGACGCTTCATCAGCTTGGCAAGACGCCCGAGAGCGCCGCGCTATCCAAGGATCTGAAAAAGCGCGACTGGAAGTTCGTAGGCCCAACGACTGCCTACGCATTCATGCAAGCGATGGGGATGGTCAACGACCACATCAGAGGCTGCCATGCCCACGGTCGCGTCGAGGGCGAGGCACGGACGTTTCGTCGACCCGCCTAGCCGACGATCGTTCTCGCCGTTGGCCCACCTTTGGTTGCTAAGTCCTCATGCGCCTCATAACGAGCTGTTGACGACCGTGCCCAAAGCTTGGGCCACGTTTTCGCTGGCGTAGTCGAGAAACTGTCGGACAAGGGGCGACATCGATCGTCGCTCGACGACGAGAGCGCGCATTGGACTTTCCGGCAGTGGATGCAGCACGCACACGGGACGCGGGTGAGGTCGCGCGGAACTGTGAGCGGGTGAGCAGCGAGGAACTTCGGTGCGGCGACGAGCCGATGCCGATAGCGTCAGCGTGCGTCCGACGTAGCCGGCGCTGCCCCGCCTGACCTGCCCCCGGAATTTCGGACCACGCGAAACGTGACAGACTGCCTCTTCGGGACCGTCCGGAGAGTGCATGAGGAAGAGTCGATTTAGTGAAGAGCAGAAGGTGAAGACGGTCCGGGAGACCGACCAGAGCTCGGTCGCGGAAGTCGCCAAGAAGCACGACGTGAGCGTCGAGACGCTGTACCGGTGGCGCCGGGTGTACGGCGGCATGGAGCTCCCCGAGGTCAAGCGCCTGAGGCAGCTTGAGCAGGAAAACACCCGGCTCAAGAAGCTACCGACTACGCGCGACGATCGACGGAAAGCGGGAGTCCCTCGGTTGCTTTGACACGATCGACGAAGCGCGAGCTCAGGCGCAGGCCTATTTCGAGCTCCTGCATGATCACTCGAAGAGCCTCACCGTTGCGGCTTGGGGAAGGCAGTGGCTAGACGAACGTGAGGGCAGGGGGACACGCCGAGGCGTCAAGGAGACCCGCGCACTGTGGGACCGACGCATCTTCGCGTCTGCTCTCGCGCCGCTAACACTCCGCTCGGTCAAGCAACGGCACGTTCAGGAGTGGCTAAGGGAGCTCATCACGCAACACGCGACCCAGGGGCCGCGCAAAGGCAAGCCTCTCGCCGAGCAGACCGTGAGAAGCGCGCTCAATGTCCTCTCTTCGGCTTTCTCCGACGCAGTCGCGGCCGGTCGGGCTAGCGGAAACCCTTGCAAGGGCGTGCGCGTGCAGCGCCAGGCGAGAACCGAGGAGGACTGGACCTATCTCACCAGCGACGAGATTCGTGCGGTGTTCGATCTTCCCGATCTCCCTGCCAAGCAGCGCACCGCCTTTGCGGTAGCCATCTATGCGGGAACGAGAGCCGGAGAGCTCTGGGGCCTTCGCTGGGAGGATGTCGACTTCGACGAGCGGGAGATTCTGGTTCGCGACTCGTACGATGGGCCCACCAAGGGCGGGAAGGTTCGTCGCATCCCGATGCTGCCGCCTGTCCTCGAGGAGCTGGCGCGCTGGAGGCGCAGAGACGATGTCACGAGGACGGCAGGCCTCGTCTTTCATGCTCGAGATGGAGCGATGCATACCAAAGGATATGACGCGCTATGGTCCAAGAAATGGCGTTCCGCGGCGGCTGTCCGGCCCGAGTTGCGTTTCCACGACCTCCGACATACTTGTGTGAGCCACCTAATCATGGGGACTTGGGGGAGGGCGTGGCGACTCGAGGAAGTCCAAGTGGTGCTCGGACAAGCGAGTCGAACGACGACCGAACGCTATGCGTGCCTTGCCCCGGACTCCATTCGGCGCGTGGCCAATGAAGCGATCGAGCAGTGGACAGACGACTCGAAAGTGGCTCCCGGATTGGTCAACGATTGGTCACGACCAAATTCGCCATACATCCAAGTGCCCGAAACTACGGAGCCACCGATTGGATTCGAACCAACGACCTACGGTTTACGAAACCGTTGCTCTACCAACTGAGCTACGGTGGCCTGGGGGTCGCTCTCGGGAGAGCGGCGATGCTGGTAGCGTGACGGGGGCGAGCTGTCAATCAGTCGGCGGCAAGGATGGTGACGGGATCAGCCGACGCCTGCGGCGGCCGCTCACACTTCTTCGTCTTCGTCGTCGACGATGAGCTCTTCTTCTTCTTCCTCTTCTACCGCTTCTTCCTCAACCTCGACCTCTTCGTCTTCCGTTGCCGTGTACTTGAGATCCACGTCGGCATCGGCAAGCTGGGTCTCGAGGAGCTCCATGAGCTCGTCCAGGTCCTCGCCAGACCACTCGTCGAGGATCTCCGAGATGAAGTCATAGAAGTCGCCGCTGTCGATTCGGCGTTCAATTTCCTCGACGTCGTCGTCGGAAAAGACGCTGACGAGGTCCTCGCGCAGTGCGTCGATCTCACCGTCTTCGATCGCATCGGCGACCGAGAGCCTCACTTGCCGCATCGCGCGCTTGGTTAGGAAGATCTCCATCTGAAACCTCTTAAGCGGGGTCGAATCGGCGCTACTATAAGAGAGGGTAGGGGGCTGTCAATCTTGTCTCTACGGGATTCGACGCTCTATGCTACAGCCGTGCCAAGCCGCGCCGCAGCCATTTGTCTATGGGGGCTCTGCCTGGGCGCGCCGCAATGGGCTGGGGCCGAGCCAGGGGAGTTGCCGGGAGGCCCTCCACAGCGCAAAGGGTCAATCGCGATCGGACCGGAGACCGGCATGGTGGTTCCGCTGTCCACCAATCGGCTCTGCCCCCAGGGCTATGGCTGTATCGCCGACCTCGGCTGGGCCATCGGGCTCAACTTCTCCTACCGCTGGCCGAAGGGCATTGGCTTGGGCTTTGGCTACGAGCTCTGGCTGCTGACGGCGAACGGCGTTTACGAGACCTCGGTTCCCCAGATGTTCACGGGGCTGCTCCAGTACTCGTTCCTGCCCAAGAACGCGCTCCACCCACTCATCCGCCTCCGCGGCGGCTTCCTTGTGTTCGGTCCCTCCTTTCGCGTGGCGACGATGGGCGGGATGGCCGAGATCGGGGCCGGTGCCGAGGTGGAATTGAGTCATGGCACCGCCTTCACGTTCCTCGTGACTGGGAACCTCCTGCGGACTCGATCGTTCACCACCCCTGCTGATGGCGCCTTGCGAGCGGTTGATGCACCCTTGGACGCGATGTTGGTCCTTCGGGTTGGATTCAATTTCGTCTTGTGAAAGGCCCCGAAACCTGGGGATCGAGGGCCGATCGGTGAGAGATTTCGATCGTGCAGATCGACAGTGTATCGTTATAGTGTCTTGGTGGGGTCCATGGATGTTGGTGGGAACTGAATGAGCGGCGACGCACACCGCAACGGTGGAGATCGCTCGAAGCGGCGAGAGGGTGAGGACACGTTGCTTCCGGCGGGGGGCAAGGAGACCTGGGAGAGGGTCTCCGACCCGAGCTTGAAGCCCCGTGCCGATGGCATTGTCTTCACCTTCTATGGAAAAACAGAGGTTGGCCTCGTCCGCGAACACAATGAGGACAATTTCATGGTCGGCGACCTGAGCGTCGCCTCTGGTCCCCTGCCCGGCGAGCAGATCATCACCGGCTCGGTTTCGAACCGGGGCATCGCCCTGGCCGTCTGTGACGGCATGGGTGGGGCCGCTGCCGGCGAGGTTGCTAGCCAAATGGCAGTCGACACGCTCTTCGAAACACTGCGAGGTGAGGCGGCACCCAAGGACCGCGACAGCTTCGCGCGACGCTTGGTCGACTCCATCGAAGAAGCCGGCTCGCGGATCTTCCGCTCCGCCAAGAAAGATCGTTCTCGCCGGGGCATGGGAACCACGGCGACAGTTGCGGGGCTTATCGACAAAGTCTTTTTCATCGGGCAGGTAGGCGACAGCCGTTGTTACATCCTGAGAGACGGGCGCCTGACCCTCATCACCAAAGATCAGTCACTCGTCAATCAGTTGATCGAAGCGGGCCAGCTCACCGCAGACGAAGCCGAGGCATTCGAGCACTCGAACATCATCTTGCAGGCGCTCGGCACCACCGAACAGGTCGTCGTCGATCTCACATTCGTGGAGCTCCGACGCGGCGACCGGATCCTGCTCTGCTCGGATGGGCTCAGCGGCCTCGTTCACGACGCCGCGATCGAAGCAGAGATGGCCCGAATTCGTTCGCTCCCGAAGCTAGTGGACTCTCTCATCGACCTTGCCAACGCCGCCGGGGGTCACGACAACATCACTTGTATCGTTGCCGACTTCGATGGTGAGGCGCTAGACCCGCCTGAAGCCGGGGAGGTTCCCTTCTACCAGCAGTATCCACTTCCACGCGGCAAGAACGAGCGAGTGGTTTCTGGTCCTACTCTCCCAGGTGTCGTCAAGAGCATGGTGCCCCGCGCGATGGCGGGGACACGAGGATCGATTCGGGAGCTCATCTCCGACCCACCGGCGCAGGGTTCGTTTTCCTGGACGACAGTCGCATCGGTCCTTGGGCTGCTCGCTTTGGCGGCGGTCGTCACCATCGTGAGCGCCGGACGGCGTGCGACTCGGACAGATCTCGCAGAACCACCGCCGCCTGCGTTTGCGAACGCGGAGGTCCCTGTCGAGGTGGAGGTTCGCGCGGCGATCGATGATGGCGAGCTCTACGTCAACGGCAGGAGCTACGGGCCGCTTCGAGTCGACGAGGCGATTCTGTTGCGACTTCCGCCTGGCGCGTACCATTTCGAGGCCCGTGAGCTAGACGGGACACAGGTGGGCAAAGACATCATGGTGGAGCCTGGGCGGCGATGGGAAGTCGAGCTCGTGCCGTCAGTTGATTGAGATTCGATTGTGATCCGAATTCGCCAAACCAAGGGCGCCGACTCGAGACGAGAGCTCGAATTCGACCAAGAGCTGATCCGAATCGGGCGCATGCCCGACAGCGATATCAATTTCGATCCAGAGGTCGACTTGGACGCCTCGGGTCGGCATGCTGAGATCCGGAGCGAAGGCGGGCGCTACATCCTCGTCGACATGGGTAGCCGCAACGGAACTTGGCTTAACGGTCGACGCATCAAGCACGCGGCTCTCAGGACCGACGACGAGATTGAGCTCGGCCGTGGTGGGCCCAAGCTGAAGGTCGAATCGATCCAAACCGATCCCGGTCGCGGGCAAACGACCTCGCGGGCCAACTCGGCGGTCGCGCGCCGGGCCCCGCGCTTCGATCCGCTCGCCATGCCGGCTACGACTGCTGCCTGGCCCAACGAGCCTGGGTCCGCGCCGGGCTTGCTTTCGGAACGCCTTCAATTGGGGGATGCGCATCACGGCGCTTCGCGCAGTCGTCGCCGACGCCACAGAACGGCCATCCTCTGGGGTGCCGCCGGCGTCGTTCTCTTGGCGGCGATTGCAATCGTCGTGACCGCTTCGCTCCAGTAGCTTTGCGGACCAATGCGACGGACGTCCGCCACAAGCGGAATAGCCCATGCTTCGCGCTCGCCTCGTGGCCGGGTTTCGGTCAGCGTCTCAACCCACCGAACCTGCCGAGCGAAAGGTCTGTACCGCGCCTCACGGGCATGAGAGCGATGGCACGAGCGCTGCTCAGCAACCGTTGGACTGATTGAGGAGATCTTCGACCATGCCTTCGAGCACATCGCGTGCCTGCTTCTTTGCCTCGATCAGGTCGTGGCCCACGCGAGCCGAGGCCGCCGCATAAAAGTAATACTTGAGCTTCGGCTCGGTTCCGCTTGGTCGCATCATGGCCCGATGTCCGCCCTGGAGCTCGAAGACCAAGACGTTGCTCGATGCGCGCCCGCCTAGGGGGCTCTGTGCGAGGGGTGTCCACTGAAGTTTCCGCTCGAAATCCAGCATTCGGAGCAGTGCCTGTCCACCGATCAGCAATGGTGGGTCTTCTCGGTAGTGATCGACGATGGCATTCATTCGGGCCTTGGCGTCCGCACCCTCGAAGCGCACCGAAATCTGGCGCTCCGCGAAGAAACCATGTTTGCGCCAGAGCTCGTCGCGCGCGTCCAACAGCGTCGCTGCGCGCGCTTTGAGGCGCGAGGCCACGTCGACCATGAGCAGCGCAGAGCTGATGCCATCTTTGTCGCGAACCGCGGAAAAGGGCGCGTAGCCGAGGGCCTCTTCATAGCCGAACAAGTAGGCGTAGCCTTGCTCTTCGAGCTCGAGCGCGCGGTTTTGAATCCATTTGTGCCCGCTTAGTGTTTGCTCCCATCGCGCCCCATAGCTCGCCGCCACCGGGCCGAGCATCGGACTGCTCACGATCGTGGAAATCACCACGGGCTGCCCCGATCCCTGATGCCGAGCGAGCAGCTCATTGGCCAAGAGGATACCAACGTCGTTCCCGGAGAGCGATTCGAAGCCTCGTTCACCGCGCACCGCAACCGCCACACGATCACCGTCGGGGTCGTTGGCGATCGCAAGGTCGGCACCGATTTCTTCTGCGAGCGTGAGAACCCTGTCCATCGCACCGGGTTCCTCGGGGTTTGGAAACTCGACCGTGGGAAAGCTGCCGTCGGGGCTGGCCTGCTCGCTCACGCTCTGCACATCTTCAAAGCCTGCCCGCGCGAGGACCCTTCGGAACGTGTCCTCTGCGACGCCATGAAGCGCCGTATATGCGATGCGCAGGTCGGCGCCGACCTTGGTGTCGTGGACCTCAGCGGCGATTCGTTCGACGTAGCGCTCCCGGAGCTGATCAGCGTTTCGGAGCAAGTCCCTCTGTTGAGCTTCCGCTGGTGAGAGACGAGGAATCTGGCTCAGTTTGGGGCACCGCTCGATTTCGCCAGCGATGCCTCGGTCGTTCGGCGGGATGATCTGCGCGCCGTTCTCCCAGTAAACCTTGTAGCCGTTGTACCCGCGTGGGTTGTGGCTCGCGGTGATCATGACGCCTCCTGCGGCGCGCACCTCCAGCACCGCGAACGCAAGCACGGGGGTAGGGACCAGATCGCTGAAGCACCAAACGGGAATGCCGGCGCCAGTCGCAATTTCGATGATGTCGCGCTCGAAAACGTCGCTCTTGGGACGCGCGTCGCGGCCCACACAGATGCCCCGGGAGGCTACCTCGGGAACTTCTCGCTTCAACCAAGCGCAGAAACCCGCGGTGGCTTTCGCGACCGTGACTCGGTTCATCCGTGCGGGCCCAGCGCCCAGCAGGCCGCGAAGCCCAGCAGTGCCGAACTGCAAGGGCCCGCTGAAGCGTTCCTCGAGAGCCGGGAGATCTCCCTGTTCGATGAGCGCCTGGAGCTCTGCACGCGTTTCGGGATCCGGGTCGATGGCGATCCAGGACCGCGCCTCGTCGATGATGCTCACGCCATTGCCTCACTTGGCACTTCGTCCTGAATGTACGTTCGTTCCTTGTACCAGACTGCAAACGGGACGAAGAGTACTGCAGTGATCGCCATGGCCGACGCAAAAAACAAATAGTACGAGGCTCCTTCGAGCTTGCTCGTCCCGTCCGGGTTCTGAATGAAGAAGTTTACTGCAGCCGTGAAGAGGTTCCCCGCCGCCACGCTAGCGAAGAACGCACCCATCACCACCGACTTCATTCTCTTGGGCGCCTGCGTATAGGAGAATTCCAGCGCGGTGATCGAGATGAGGATCTCGGCAGCCGTCATGAGGACGTAGCAGCCCAGCTGCCAGACGATGCTCACCGTTTCCCCCGCATCGAGCCGCGCTTCGAGCCAGGCGGGCAGCAGGAATGCAGGGACCGTCAAGAACAATCCCATCGAAATCTTCCGGAGCGGGGTGAGTTGCCAGAACCGGCCGAAAGCCGGGTAAACCACGCGATTGAAGAGCGGAATGAACAAGAGCACAAGAGCGGGGTTGAGCCACTGAGCCTGGGATGGATCCCAATCGATGATGAAGTGTCGGTCCATGCGTTGGGCCTGAAGCACCCAGGCCGATCCTTGCTGATCGAAGAGCGCCCAGAACATCAAGATGAAGACGTAAATGACGGAGAGCCTTCCGAGAACCTTGAGACCTTCCGCACTGAAGACTTGGCGAACGAACGCGAGCCCTCCAGGAGGGATGTGTACGAACCTAGTTCGTCCCATCCAGAAGACGAAGGTTGCCAGCGCCATCAGCACACCCGGGACTCCGAATGCGACCGACGGCCCATACCGGTGAAGGAGGGGCTCTGCAAACAAGATCGACGCGAGCGCGCCCACGTTGATCGCGAAGTAGAACCAGCCGAAGACCTTCGTCAAGAGATAGGCGTTGGATGGACCAAACTGATCTCCGACATGAGCCGAGACACAAGGTTTGATGCCGCCCGATCCCATTGCGATCAGGGCGAGGCCCAGGCCCAGGCCGAATCTGCTGTCGTCGATTGCCAGCGTCAGATGCCCCAGGCAATACACGATCGAGAGCGCCATGATTGTGCGATACTTGCCGAGAAATGCATCTGAGAGAATCGCGCCTAGAATCGGAAATGAGTAAACCGCCCACACGAATACGTGGAACCAGGCGGTGGCCTGCTCGTCCGTCATCGGATCGAGCTCGCCCTGCGCGTTCATCACGTACTTGGTCATGAAGATGACCAAAATCGCGCGCATCCCGTAGAAGCTATACCGTTCGGCCGCCTCGTTCGCGACGATGTATGGAATGCCGGGCGGCATTCCCTTCAAGGCGAGGGGTGCAGTTCGATATCCGGCCTCCGGACGCATGGTGTGATCCTAGCGGATTCTTTCTGTATCAGCGGCTTTCGGACCCTTTGCTTAGTCGCTTTCGCTCCGCTTTTTTTTACTGCGGTGCTACTTGAGGGCGACACTTGCGCGGAGATTCGGGGTTTTCAGCCCCTTGCAGGGACGTGAATGGAGGATGGCGTGAATCAGAGCGATGACCTAAGAATGCTCAACCGGGGTTGGGTTGCAAGGTTGCTGGCGGTGCTCATAGGCCTGCTCGGGCTTTTGGTCGGCGACTCAGTGCAGGCACAGGGTACGGCGCAGATCGATTTAAACCAGTACCGACCCGCGGAGCTTGCGACAGACGGCTTTGCGACGAGCACCGCAGACGGCCAAGGCCACAAGCGGTTTGGTCTGATGATCTACGTCGACTACAACGACGACGCGCTCGTCTTCGAGCAGTCGGGTAACGGCACGACCTCTTCGGTCGTCCATCGACAGCTCACCGGACACATCAATTGGAACTTGGGTTTGTGGGATCACCTGGTGATCTACATGGACATCCCCTATCACTTCATCATCGATGCCGGGCAGAACGCGGCGGCGGGTTTGCCCGATCCGAGCTTCAACTACCTGCTTCCGAACGGCGGTCACTTTGGAGACGTGTACTTCGGTGCGCGCGGCAACATCTTTGGCACGCGTGACGACGTCTTCGAGCTCGCCTTGCAGGCCACGATGACGATCAATACCTCCTCGCTGTCGGACAATCTGCAGAAGTACGCCGGCCAGTTCGACAAGAAGCCGTACATCGGCGGCTGGTTCGAGCTCCTGATGACCTTCAACGCGGGAGACATCGTGCGTATTCCGATCCAGGCGGGCTATAAGCTCGGTAACATGAACGGTCGACAGGTGGCGCCCAATCTCTATGTTGGCAACGAATTCACCTTCGGCGGTGGCCTTTTGCTCATGCTCGGCCAGGAGAAGTTCATGCTCTCGGCTGAAGCTTTTGGCCGCACCGCGGCAAACACCCAAGTGAAGTTCTGGGTCCGAGAAGAGACGCCCGTGGAGGTGCTCGGCGGCTTCAAGTACCTGCATCCGAAGGGATTCGTGGTTGGTGTTTCGGGTAGCGCGGGCGTGACCGCTGGCTACGGCGCGCCCGATTGGCGCGGCATCGGGATGATCGGCTACACGATGCCCGGGGTCGAACCGATTCTGGATATCGACGGCGACGGCATTCTCGATGACGTCGACCAGTGTCCCAATGACCCTGAGGATTTCGACGGCTTCCAGGACGAAGATGGTTGTCCCGACCTCGATAACGACGGCGATGGCGTGCTCGACGTCGACGACGGCTGTCCGAACGACCCCGAAGACATCGACGGATTCGAGGACGAGGACGGTTGCCCCGATCCAGACAACGATGGCGACGGTATTCTCGATGTCGACGACCAGTGTCCGAACGAGCCTGGCAGCCTGGAGAACAACGGCTGTCCGGACCCCGATCGCGATGGCGACGGTGTTCCCGACCGCGTCGACAACTGCCCGGATGAGCCGGGCACCGTGGAGAACCACGGCTGTCAGAATGCCCAGATGGTGGTCATCGGCCTGGGCCAGCTCGAGATCCTCGAGAAGGTCTACTTCAAGACCGGAAGTCACAAGCTTCAGACGCGCTCCTTCGCGCTGCTCGACAACGTGGCCGAGGTCCTGAACGCACACCCGGAGATCGAGCTCGTCCGAGTCGAGGGCCACACAGACTCGACCGGTAGCCTCAAGTACAACATGAGGCTCTCGAAGATGCGCGCGACGACCGTGGTTCGCTACCTCGTCGGTAGGGGTAAGGTCAGTAACGATCGCCTGATTGCCGAGGGCTTCGGTCCAACCCGGCCACTCGTTCCCGACGCCAGGACCAAGGAAGAGCTCGCGCAGAACCGACGCGTCGAGTTCCACATGGTCGACACGGGCCCCGAGGAAGGTGCGACTGAAGACGGCGACGCCGCACCATAGTCCACGGTAGCGCCCACTGGGCGCGGCATCTGCGCGGCGGGTTCCAGGTTCGATCTGGAGCCCGCTTCGCGTTTAGCGGCTTGGCTCAGCTCGCGATTCGCACGGGCCAGGCCGGGTCTTGCGCGCCGAGGCTAAGGTCGGCGAGGAACTGCCGCGCTTGTCGAATCGTGATTCGGTCGCGCGGGTCGCGTCGGAGGCAGCGCGCGATCAATGTCCCGAGGTCGCGGGTTTCGGATTGCTCGAGCAGTGCGCGGACGGCTTCGGGCCTCCCGTCGTGCGTCACATGCTGGCTGAGCAACGCGGCCTCTCCGATCCCATCGAATAGAGGCCGGCCAGTATACGCCTCGAAGATGAGGCAACCGAATGCGTACACGTCCGCGGGGATCGCCTGAGACTTGTCTCCGGCACCCCAAATCTCCGGGGCCCCGTAGTTCGCGGTTCCACAGCCTGGCCGGAGATGACGACCTGCGAGGCCGAAGTCGACCAGGACGGGCTTGGGCGGCTGACCCACGCCGGTGTTGGCTTCCGCATGACAGACGATGATGTTCGAGGGCTTCAGGTCCAAGTGCGCGACGCCGACTTGGTGCATCGCATCGAGGCCCGCGCTTATGCCGAGGAGTAGATCCCGCGCGCGTCCGACGGAGAGGTCACCCATCTCGAGCATGCGTTCGAGGTTCGGGCCTTCGACCAACTCCATGACCAAGATCGGCTTGGGCCGAGCGCCGGCGTCGAAGGTGACGAAGTGCGGGATGTTCGGATGCTCTGGGAGCGCTAGGAGTGCACCCGCTTCCTCGCGGAACATCTTCAGGAACTCGTCCTCGGAGAGCGTGCGCGCAGCGGCGGCCGAGTAATCGGGCACCTTCAACGCGAAGAGCGGCGCGGTCTCGTCTTGCCTCTCTTCGGCGCGGCGAGCGATGAAGACAGAGCCTACCGTGCCAGTGCCAACCGTTCGCACCAGATAGAACCCCCCGACGATTCGGCTTGGCGGCGCCCATGCTGGCAAGGGCGCGTCCGCGTCGAGCTCGAGCGGAGCGAGGCTCGGCATTCGTTTCGGACCGTCCAGTGGGAGCGAGCGCAGGTGCTCGAGAACCGTTCCCGTCAGCTCACCGAAAGCACCTGGCAAATCGCGGTCGATCGCATTCAGCGCCATGGTCAACGCCTGGTCCATCTCCGAGACCGAGCTGCGAAGCGCGCGCTCGACTTCAAGCCCCATCGCCCAGATCGCCGCTGCCGCTGCCGGAGCATCGTCGCCGACCGAAACACCCAGTCGCCGCCGAGATCCGTTGACGAGCTGAGCTAGAGCCGCAACGCCGCGTTCGAGGGGCGAAAGCGGAGTGCCCGACGAACGGTCCGCGACCTCGGTGAGCGAGCCTGACGCAGCCACAGCGCGGAGCCCCCGCGAGAGGAGCGATAGGGCTTGGCGAAGCGCTTCGATTCGGGCGGAGCGCGCAACGGGCAGCTCGGCGCCAATGGCCCTGAGTGCGTCCGTCGCTGCGACCAATCCCTGACCGTCTCGCGCCGCCGTGCGAGTGGCTTGCTGTAGCTTCGCGTACGCTCTCAGCATGCTCTTGATCTCTGGAACCATCGAGGCTTCGGCCATGGCTTTGAGATCATCGATGTGGGGAACGTGCTCCGCCGCGGCGACCAGGACCTCGGAGAGGTCCGCACTGTCTTCGCGCACCAGGGCGTCGCAGGTGCGTGCGGTTGCGGCGCAGAGTGTGCGTCGAAGCGAGCCTTGTCGATCGCGCTGGATGCGATTGAGCAAGACGCGCTGCGTTAGCAATCGCCGTTGCCGGACGAGGTCTTTTCGTGGGTCGACCTCCGGTCCATCCGCATCGACCAGATGAAGCATGGTCCGAAGTTGGCGCAGGCGCGTCGTGAACTGCTTGACTTCGCCAGTCTTTTCCAATGGGTCGCCTTCTCGAATGACGAGCCAATTAGTGACCTGCTGAAAGAGATCCCCGAGGCGCTCGTCGTGGCCGTCGTGTTGGTCATCGTCCTCGCCTACGAGCAAGAGGTCATTCAGGGTCGAGGTCTCGAAGAGCGCTGAGTCCAGCTCTCGAAGTGCCAGGAACACCTCCACCTCGGCCGCGGGATCACCCTCGAAAGGACGCTGGAGGAGAGTGGCCTTGCGGGCTGCCGCTTCGAGGATTGCCTCTGCTTCACGCGCCGCTTCGTAGGCGCCTTTGCTTGCGAAGATCTCGAGCGCGTCCGACAGCATCTCACGAAGCGTGGGTTCGCCCTGGCTCGATTTGCCCCCGAGCTCCTCTGCGAGAGCCTTCATGAGCGCCTCGCGACCGAGGTCCTCGCTGCCGCCGTCGGCGATCGCTTGGCGGAGACGGGTCTCGGCTCTTTTCGCCGCCTTCTCCGCAAAGCCCGGCCGGATTCGTTCGGCCCGGAGCTCGACCAGAGCCTCTGCCGTCTCCAGACCGCTCACGCGCATCAATTGCTCGAGCAAGGACTCGACCGCGACTGGATGGCTTTCCGCTGCGCGCGGAAGCCCGGAGATCATCGCCGCAGCGACGCCGTGATCCTGCTCGAAAATGAGAGATTCCAAGAGCTCCTGGCAGGCTCGAACACCCTCTTCGGGCTCCACTGCAATGCTTGCAGCAAGGGATGCTGCTGCGCGGCGCCATTCGGTGATGGTGAACTCTGGGTCTAGGTGACGCCGAATCTCTTGCTCGAAGATTGGCATCGACGACGCCAGCAGTCCCCGGGCGGATGCGACGTGCCGCCAGACCAAGGTCTCCCGATCCGAGAGTAAGCGGTCCCAGGCCTCGCGGACGGCCGGGGTGCAGAAGACACGGACGCCTGTGTCGTCGCCTTCGGCCGCGCGCCGCGCCGCTTCCCGGGCGGCACGCTCCAAGAGTCGAGCGGCCAAACGGCGAGAAGGAAGTGATCCGGCAGCGGGCGTGAGGAGCCAGTCGCGGCTCGAATCCTGCCGCGAGACCAGCGCGAGAGCGAGGGCGTCGACGTTGTCGACGGCGCCGATGGGCAAGCTCAGCGCGAGTGCAACACGGGCACGTATGAATCGCCCGCTGAGGGCGCGTTGCGATCCTAGCGCCAGCTGCGTCGCCACGGACACGAACGTTGCGGCGTCACCCCTTCGCAGACGCTCGACCACCATCCGCCCGAGCTGGCGTTTGATCGGGCTCGAAGGGAGGGCTGCTGCGACTTCGTAGAGCGCTGCCGCGGCGGCGGGGCCCGAGAGCCAGCCGAGCTCGTCGACGAGGCCGCCATCGACTGCGACCTCCAAGCTTTGACGCAAGGCCTCTGGATCGAGGCCCTCGAGCGGGAGAGGACGTCGCTCGTCGATGACCGCTCGCGCGAGCGTTGCCATACCTCGACGCCATGCTGCTTCGCGCTGCTCAGCGCTGTTCAGTCGGTGCAAGACCGACAGGCCTTCGAGGCGGTCCCGAGTCGCAGCGCGCATCCCCGTTGATTCTAGCCTGCCGGTCGCCCCTCGGAAAGCGCGGTTGACAAAGAACCAGCAAACCTCTAGCTCGAGATGGGGTGCTTCAACTTTCCTTCGAGTTTGCCGCTGCGTCGCCGACGACCGCGGAGCGCGACGTCACCGAAGGTCGTCAGAACGAGCTGGATCGGGCCTATGCCCGAGCGTCCGACTGGAG
Organism: uncultured delta proteobacterium; assembly: GCA_963699755.1. Classification (GTDB taxonomy): domain Bacteria; phylum Myxococcota_A; class Polyangia; order Polyangiales; family Houyiibacteriaceae; genus SG8-38. The sequence continues at coordinate 346,461 of CAVOVB010000002.1, read as the reverse complement.
TCGAGCGCTGGCCACACGCCTGAACCAGCCGGTTCGTCTCGTCGTGACCGACAACCGGAGCACCATGTTGGCTGCTCGCCCCAAGGGGGGCCGGCTCGAGCTGCGTCTTCATCACATGTTCCTCACCGCCAACGAAGACATCTTGGACGCTGTGGGCGACTATTTGACAGGCAACGCGGCGGAGGCGACCGCGACGATCGATCGATTCGTCGAAGAGCATCGCCGCCACTTCGTCGCCTCGGGACCGCCTCAGGAGGACTTGCGTTCAGAGGGGCGCCATCATGATCTTCGCGCAATCGCCGACGAGCTAGGTCGCCGGCACTTCGGCGCCGGCGTCGATGTCCGAATCACCTGGGGAAAGCGCGTTCAGCCCAAACGCCGGCAGCGCTCGCTTCAGCTCGGAACCTACCTTCCTGAGGAACGTCTGATTCGGATTCATCCGGCGCTCGACCAGTCCTGGGTCCCCCGTTTTTTCGTCGAAGCGGTCGTTTTTCACGAGATGCTGCACCACGACATGCCAGCAGTCGTGCGAAATGGGCGTCACCACTATCACACTCGAGCATTTCGAACGCGTGAGCGAAGCTTCGAGTACCACTCCGCTGCGCAGCAATGGGAAAAAGAAAACCTCTGGCGCCTGCTGCGTGGGACCTAACCGCAAGCTGATTCATGGCACGCCGTCGAAAAATCCGATCCTCGATTTCGATCCCTATCACCTTGGGCGCGATCACCGTTCTGCTGAGCATCGCACTGCTGGTGGGCTGGTCTTTTCTCCTCGGCCAGAAGATCGTCCGCTCCGCAGACATTGCTGGCGACGTGTGGCTTCTCGTCCTCGGCGCTCTGTCTTTCGTGCTCATCATCGTAGTGCTCGTGCTCTTCGTGATTTCCCTGGCACGGGGAATCATCGAGGTGCGCAAGCAGGACACCTTCATCGATTCCGTCACGCACGAGCTGAAGAGCCCGCTAGCGTCGCTGCAGCTCTGCTTGGAGACGCTCGGGCGCGAAGAGCTCGAAGACGAGGCCCGGGAAAGGCTGCGTCAGATGATGCTCCAGGATGTCGACCGTCTGCGTGCGTTCATCGACGACGTCCTTGAAGCGAACCGTCTGTCCTATGCGCGACCCGGCATGCTCAATCTGAGCGATGTGCCCCTTTCGCAGCTCAGCGAACAATGCGCCGAAGCGGTTCGCAGTCGACACAATCTAGGGCGAGACGAGGTGCGCATTCACGTCGATCCCGAGCTCGTAGTGACCACTGATCGTGCGGCACTCGAGATTATCGTCAAGAATCTCATCGACAACGCGGTCAAGTACTCCGAGCGCCCCGCGCGGGTTGAGGTCACGGCGCGCAGAGATTCGGAAAACAAGGTCTTGATCGAGGTGAGCGATACCGGAATAGGGATCGAGCGAAAGAATCTGAGACGGGTTTTTCACCGCTTCTATCGCGTGGAGGATCAGGAGGTTCGCGAACGACGCGGCACTGGCCTCGGGCTCTTCGTCGTCTCGGCGCTGGTGAAACAGCTGGGCGGTGAGGTGCGAGCGTCTTCTCAAGGGCGGGGGCAGGGCACGGTGATGCGCGTCGAGCTGCCGATGGCCCATGCGGTGAGGGGATGATGACCGACGACGAAGCGCAAAAACTACTCATCGTGGAGGACGAAGACCATTTGGCCGCTGGCCTCAAGCTCAACCTCGAGCTCGAAGGCTATCGCGTCGACGTCGCGGCGAATGCAAAGGAAGCCGGGCAGCGCTTGCTCGACCCGAGCGGGTACGATGCGATTGTCCTGGACGTCATGTTGCCCGACATCAACGGCTTCGAGCTCTGCAAGAGGTTTCGGGACGCGGGAAACTTCGTGCCGGTGATCATGCTGACCGCGCGCTCATCGCCCGAAGATCGGGTTCTCGGCCTAGAAGCCGGCGCGGATGATTACATGGTCAAACCCTTCGAGCTGGGCGAGCTGCTCGCCAGGGTGCGTTCGGTGCTCAGGCGCCAGCGCTGGGAGCAGGGGTCTGGGACCCAGGTCAAGGCCGCCACGCTGTCCTTTGGTGACGCCCGAATCAACTTCGACACCCATGAGGTCCAGGTCGCCGGCCAGGACGTGCAACTCACCCAGCTGGAGCTCGACCTCCTTCGGTACTTTGCTGAAAACGCCGGCCGCGTCCTGAGCCGTACCGAGCTCCTCGAACGGGTATGGAAACTCCGCAATTACGGCAACACCCGAACGGTCGACAACTTCATCTCGCGCCTCCGCCGCCGTTTCGAACAGGACCCGAGCTCTCCCATCCACTTCCTCTCCGTTCGTGGAGCCGGATACAAATTCATCGCTTGAGGAACTTTTTACACAACTATGACCTTTCGAGGGTGAACCGTGACGGTGAAATCTCGGGTGCCGCGATAGCCTTTGAGGCATGGAAACGAAGGTTCTCGGGGCCGCGCTCCCCAACAGACCGCTGAGCCGATCCGAGCAATGGCGGCGTGCAACGATATTCGTGCTCGCGCATCTCGCGGTGCTGGGCGCGTTCTGGTCAGGGGTGACCTGGCAGGCGCTCGTGCTCTGCTTCGTGCTCCTGTTCGTTCGCGTCTGGGGTATCACCGCCGGCTATCACCGCTACTTCGCCCACCGAACCTACAAGACCAGCCGGGCGTTTCAGCTCTTCCTGGCACTACTCGCGCAGAGCAGCTCCCAAAAAGGCGCGCTCTGGTGGGCCGCCCACCACCGTGTGCACCACAAGCTCTCCGACCAAACGGGTGACGTTCATTCGCCGGTGCAGAACAGCTTTCTCTACGCGCACGCCGGTTGGATCTTCGACGGTACCGAGGAGACGCGCTGGGACAAGATTCGAGACTTCGCGAAGTACCCCGAGCTCCGCTGGCTGAACAAGTACTGGGCCGTGCCCCCGACTGCCCTCGCTGTCGCATGTTTTCTGATCGCCGGTTGGCCTGGTCTCTTCATCGGCTTCTTCTTGAGCACCGTGCTCCTCTGGCACAACACCTTCTTGATCAACTCGGTCACGCACGTCTGGGGCACGAAGCGCTTCGACACGGACGACGAGAGCCGCAACAACATAGTGACAGCACTGCTGACCCTGGGAGAGGGCTGGCACAACAACCACCACTACTACCAGTCCTCTTGCCGCAACGGCTTCTACTGGTGGGAAATTGACGTGACTTATTACGTGCTCAAGATGCTGAGCTGGATCGGCCTGGTCTGGGATATCCGCGATGTACCGGAGCGCGTCCTCGAAGAAGGTCGGCGCCGTGATGCCGGCGAAGACGGCCAGGAGGGCACGCGCAGCGAGAGTCCGAAGAAACTCAGCCTAGCCGCCTAGGACAAAACCCCGCGGTGAAGGTGTGCGGGTTTGACTACAGCCACCAACGTAGGATGTGCGCCCACCATGGGGCCGGCTTCCTATGAGGTTGCCAAGTGCGTTCGCTGCTCTGCATTGGAAGGTCTCCGTCGGGCTGTCGAATACCGTTCAGCGATTATACAGATGTAAGTCTTGTTGCGAAATTGTTTCGCAAATATGCTAAGTGTTGAAGATCAAACGCAATTTCCAAGGCAATCGCCCTCAAGGAGCTCTGCTCATGTCTCAACTCGGCGTCGTTCCCGCCTCCTCTGCCTCCCTCGAAGGCCGCGCCTCGACCGCTGCCCGGGCTCTCCGGACCCATTTTGAAGCCGGCGCGACCAGGTCGCTGTCCTGGCGTCTGTCGCAGCTCGATGCGCTCGAGCATTTCCTGATGGAGCGGGAGCAGGACATCCTCGACGCGCTTCGCGCCGACCTCGGAAAGCCGGCAATGGAAGCTTTCGTAGCAGAGATCGCAGTCCCCTTTTCCGAGCTACGTTCGACGCGGAAGAGGCTCGCTTCTTGGATGAAGCCTGAACGCGTTCGGACCTCGCTCGCTGCCTGGCCGGGCCGCAGTTACATTTGCAGAGAGCCGCTCGGTGTAACGCTGATCATCGCCGCCTGGAACTATCCATTCCATTTGGTCGTCCTGCCTCTGATCGGCGCCATCGCAGCGGGCAACTGTGTGATGCTCAAGCCATCGGAGGTCGCTCCGCAGGTTTCGGCGTTCATCGCCAAGTGGATCCCCAAGTATCTCGACCCGAGCGCGATTCAGGTCACCGAAGGCGGAGTGCTCGAAACGACTGCACTCCTAGAGCAGCAATGGGACCATATTTTCTTCACTGGAAGCGGGACCGTGGGTCGCGTGGTGATGGAAGCTGCGGCCAAACACCTCACGCCCGTGACCCTCGAGCTTGGCGGAAAGAGCCCCTGCATCGTCGATGAGAGCGCCGACTTGGACACCGCGGCCAAGCGGATCGTCTACGGCAAATTCTTGAACGCCGGTCAGACGTGCGTCGCTCCGGACTACGTTTTGGTTCACGATCATGTTCACGATGCGCTCGTCAACCGCCTCGTCTCCACGCTTCGCGAATTCTATGGGGAGGATCCCCAACAGAGCCCGGACTTCGGCCGGATCGTCGACGAGCAACATCATCGGCGCCTGACCCGTTTGCTCGAAGGAGCTGATCTAGTCACCGGCGGCGAAAGCGACCTCGCCGATCGCTACATCGCACCCACCATCGTGAAGAACGTCGAAGAAGACGACGCGGTGATGCGGGACGAGATTTTTGGACCGATTCTGCCGGTGATTTCCGTTCCGAGCGTCGCTTCGGCGATTGGCTTCGTCAACCGGCGCGACAAGCCCTTGGCCCTCTACCTGTTCGCGGAGGATGAGACCGTGCAGGACCGCGTTCTCGCGGAAACCAGCGCCGGCGGCACGACGATCAACCACGTCGGTCTTCATTTTGGCGTACCTGCGCTGCCGTTCGGCGGCGTCGGCGAGAGTGGCATGGGTGCCTACCACGGGCGTCATTCGTTCGAAAGCTTCTCGCACCGCCGGTCGGTCTTGAAGAAGCCAACGCTTCCCGATCCCCCGATTCTCTTCCCGCCATACAGCAACCGAAAGCTGGGCTGGCTCAAGAAGCTTTTCTAAAGCGAGTCAGTCCGGAGCCCGGCGACTTCTGCCTCGAGGTGACGCTTGAAATAGAACGGAATCCGCAGGAGGTCCTTCCGGACTGCGGGGCGGATGATCGACACGAACACGCCGTCACCAATGTCGACGAGCGCACCAAAGGACACCAGCGTCCGACCTCCCTTGTAAGGACGGATTCGCATGAAACCCCAGCCGGCCCGAATGTCGTGGGCCTGGGAGTGATCGACTCGGAACATCATCGAGCGACGATCCACCTCGAGCGTCGTTTGTAGGACGTAACGAACGTCGATCGGTCCCCACTCCTGCCGAATCGCCAGGTCGGCCTCTTCGCCGACTTGGTGCTTGACGTCGCTCTCGGTCACGAGAGGGATGAAGTTTTTGTACCCCGACAAGTCGGCCAAGGCCTGCCAGGCTACCTCGACCGGAACGTCCACGATCTGCCAGCTCTGTCCACCGATCAGCTTGTACACACCGCGCTGCTCGCTCTTCTGCTTCATGACGAGCTCACCCGCCGCAAGGAGCTTCTTGTCTTCGGCGCTGAGCCGATCGTTGCTCGAGAATGATCGAGACGGCGCTGCGAAAGACAACCCAAGGATAGAAAGCAGGGCGAGACTGGCGGTCAAAATTGACCAGCGGCCTCGTTCCTGTCTATGTCTGGCTTTGTTCATGCGGGCAGTCCTCGTCGGTTTTGTAGTCATCATCGTTTTCGCGGCCACTCGAGCCGGGGCTCTTTCCGATGACGCCGCCGCTTCGACGGTCATTCAAGGTATTTCCTCGAATATTACACCGGGGGCGGCCGGCGAGGTAGCCGCAAACGCCGCCGGCAGCGGTCTGCCCCCATGGACGTCGATTTTGCCGCCGCTCCTTGCGATCGTCCTCGCGTTGCTGTTTCGTCACGTGCTGGTGGCGTTGGTCCTGGGCGTCTGGCTCGGCGCGTTTCTGATCGCGGATCTGTCGTTCCTGGGCTCGTTCGCGCGCTTGCTCGACACGCACGTCGTCGGCGCGATTGCGGACCGAGGACACGCGTCGATTCTAGTTTTCAGCTTGCTGCTTGGCGGAATGCTCGGATTGATGACGCAAAGCGGCGGTGCGAAGGGGCTCGCCTCCTGGGTGGGCACCGATGCGACGAGCCGCCGACGCGGACAGCTCACGACATGGTTCCTCGGCTTGCTGGTGTTCTTCGATGACTATGCCAACTCGCTCCTGGTTGGCTCCTCGATGCGTCCCCTCACGGATCGACTTCGCATCAGTCGCGAGAAGCTCGCGTTTATCGTCGACGCCACCGCGGCGCCCGTGGCAAGCCTGGCCTTGATATCGTCGTGGATTGGGGTCGAGGTTGGTTACATCGCCGACCAGTTCACTCACCTCGGGATTGAAAGGGACGCTTACCTGACGTTCATCGAAACGATCCCGTTTCGCTTCTATCCGATTCTGATGTTGCTCTTCGTCGCCTGGGTCGCCGTCAGGGGCCGTGACTTCGGACCGATGCTTCGAGCGGAGCGGCGCGCGTTTCACGAAGGCTTCGTGTCGCGCCCTGGTGCCGAGCCGGCTTCGGATTTTCACGAGGAATCCGTTCCGGAGCACCTTCCCGGCAGACCGATGAACGCCCTGATCCCCGTAGTCGTCGTGGTGCTCGTGGCCGCGCTCGGGATCTACTTCGATGGGCGGGCGAAGGCCCTCTCGGCAGGGATGGACGGTTCACTCAGGGCCATCGTCGGCGAGGCCAGCTCGAGCGCGGCGATCCTCTGGGGGACGGGGGCAGGCTGCCTGGCGGCTTTGGCGCTCTCGGTTTGGAGCGGCGCGCTTTCGTTTGCCAAGTCGATCGAGGCCTGGCTGTCGGGGATGCGCTCGATGCTCTTTGCAGCGGTGATCCTCGTCTTGGCCTGGGCCCTGGGCGGGGTCTGCCGTGACCTTGACACCGCTTCATTCTTGATCGGCGCGGTTGGAGATTGGATCGCGCCCGCCTGGATTCCCGCAACCGTCTTCATCATGGCTGCGCTCGTCAGCTTCGCGACCGGCACGTCCTGGGGCACGATGGCGATCCTCTTTCCGCTCGTCATCCCGCTCGCGCATCAGATCGCGCCGGGCAACGAGACGATCCTTCTGGGCACGGTGTCGTCGATCTTGGCCGGTGCGGTCTGGGGCGATCACTGCTCGCCTATTTCGGACACGACGGTTCTCAGCTCGATGGCCAGCAGCTGCGATCACATGGACCATGTTCGAACACAGCTTCCGTACGCACTCCTCGTCGGCGGGGTGAGCTTGCTCTGCGCGGAGCTTCCGGTTGCTGGGGGTTGGTACGGCCCCTGGATGGGCCTCCTGGTCGGAGCCCTGGTGATGATCGCCGCGTTTGAATCACTCAGCGCGGCGGTGCGGGGCTAAGGGCTCCGCCAAGATTTCGCCCGAGTTGAGCTGCTGGCGCAAGCGACGCTTCAGGGCCTTTCCGCTCGTTGTCCGTGGGAGCTCTCTCACGAATGCATACCAGCGCGGGAGTTTGTATGGAGCCAGACGCTCTGCTGCCCAGGCGTCGAGCTCTTCGGCGCTGACCTCGGCGCTGCAAACGACGACGGCAGCCACTTCCTCGCCGTAGTAGTCGTCTGCGCGTCCGACGACGGCGACGTCGTGAACGGCCTCGTGATGAGCGAGAACGCTTTCGACTTCAGAAGGGTAGATGCTCGCTCCGCCTCGGAGAATCAAGTCTTTGCTACGGTCGGCGATGCTGAGCCGCCCTTCGCTGTCGACGAATCCGATGTCGCCCGTGTGAAGCCAGCCGCCGCGCATCACGTGGGCGGTCGCGAGCTGGTCGTCGAGGTAGCCCGCCATGACGTTCGGCCCCCGCACCAGCACCTCGCCGTGCCGGCCTTCTGGCAGTGCTGCGCCGTGGCTGTCCGCGATGCGGAGCTCGACACCGGCGACCGGTTTCCCCGATGAGTCCGCGATCGCCTCGTCGGGCGGTGCGTTGATCGCAGTCAGGTTCGCTTCGGTGAGGCCGTACGCTTGACGAACCGGTGCGCCGAGGCGCTCTTCTGCGCGCCGCCGCAGGTCTTCCAAGAGGGGAGCGCCCGCGCTCATGCACCATCGAAGCGCCGGCGGCTTGGGGAGACGGCGTTCGTTCGCCCAGGCGACGAACATGGTCGGCACGCCCGGGATCCAGCTGATCCGATGTTTAGTGCAGAGCTCAAGCGTCCGCGTCGGGGAGAACTTCGGGACGAAGATGGCCGTTGCGCGGGCATAGAATGGAACGAGCAGGGTCGTTCGAATTCCATAGGAGTGTGTCAGGGGCAGGGTGCCGAGGATTCGGTCGTCTTCGCCGAGCCTCAACGTCTCTTCGGCGAGCGTCTTGCTGTGGGCGGCGAGTGAGCCGTGGGTGATACAGACGGCTTTGGGGGCTCCGGTCGTCCCCGAAGTGTAGAGAAGTAGGGCGAACGAATCTGGAGAGACTTCGCAGGGAGCAGCACCACCGTCGGACCGGTTGATCCCGTCTTCAACCATGAGGATCTCGGACGAGATGCCTGCGCGTGACCTGCCCGCTCGAGCGACCGCCACGCAATCGGCGTCGGAGAGGAGGGCCTTGCAGCTCGCGTGCCGCAGACGGTCAGCGATCTCGTGAGGCGTCGAGGAGGCCGGAATGGGGAGCGTGGTGCATCCGGCGTACAGGGCGCCAAACCACGCGGCTACGAAGTCCAGGCCGTTCGCCGTACAGATCGCGACGCGGTCGCCGGGGCCAACGCCCCGTTCAATGAGCTCTGCGGCAACCCGGGACGCCTGTGCATCGAGCTCCGCATAGCTGAGCGGGAGGTCATCGCGCCGCGAATCGATGATGCCCGTGCGCCCTGGGTCGGTCTGCGCCCGGCGACGCAGCAAGCTTCCGACGTTTGCGTTCATCAGGGGGAAGCTAGCACGACAGACGGTGCTGGACGGCGGCCGGCGGCGCGATAGGCTTCGCCGCATGCGCAAAGCCAAAGCGATCCTAATTCGTGAGCCCGGCGGGCCGGAGGTGCTCGAGGTCGGCGAGATCGTGCTCTCCGAGCCTGGGCCAACTCAAGTGCTCATCGAAGTTGCAGCCGCTGGCCTCAACCGTGCCGATTGCCTACAGCGACGTGGATTCTACCCGGCGCCTCCTGGGGTCCCGGCGGATGTCCCTGGCCTCGAATTTGCCGGCGTCGTCGAGTCGATCGGCGACGAAGTGAGCGAATGGACGCCTGGCGATAGGGTGATGGGGATCGTGGGTGGCGGTTCCATGGCGACGCGGCTCGTCACCGAAGCTGCCGAGCTGATGCCCGTTCCGGACGAGATCTCGTTGGAGGAAGCCGCTGCGGTGCCGGAGGTTTTCCTGACGGCGTACGATGGCGTCGTGTTGCAGGGTGGCCTTCGCTCGGGGCAGACGGTCCTTTTGCACGCGGTTGCCAGTGGTGTCGGCACCGCTGGGATCCAGATTGCCCGGACGCTCGGCGCGTCGTCCGTTGGCACTTCCCGCAGCGTACAGAAGCTTCCACGCTGCACCAAGCTCGGGTTGACCCACGCGGTGTTCGTGGAGGACGGTCAGTTTGCCGATACCGTTCTCGCCGCAGCGCCAGAGGGCGTCGACGTGATTCTCGACACCGTCGGCGCCGCTTACCTCTCGCAAAACGTGAAAGTGATCGCGAAGAAGGGACGGATCATCGTGATCGGTTTGATGGGTGGCGCGAAGGCCGAGCTCGCGCTCGGTGCGCTCTTGGCCAAACGCGCCTCGATTCACGGGTCGGTCCTTCGCAGTCGCTCCGCGGCCGAAAAAGCTGAGCTAACGAAGGCATTTAGGGAAGCAATGCTGGGGCGGTTCGCAAACGGGGAGCTAAAGCCCATCATCGATGAGGTCTTGCCGATGTCTGAGGTGCAAGCCGCGCACCGGAGAATGGACAGCAACGAGACCTTCGGGAAGCTAGTGCTGGTCTGGTAGCGATCGCCTCCCAGATCGTCCGAAGAGAAGATAGCCGGTCGCCAGGGTTGCCACCGCAAGTGCTCCCAAGACACCATAGACGATGAGCATCGGATCGGGGACGGCACTGGAAGTGGCGATTTCGTTGAGGAGGTCCTGACTCACGGCGGCCTGGCTGCTGGTCCAAAACATGGTGGTCTTCCTATCCCTTTCATCCAGACCTACGCCGGGCTGCGGCGTTTGGATCGACAGAAAGTCGCCCCGGCAACGATCCACCATACAACCGGCGAACGCCTCGCGATGGGCGTGCTCGCGATCGCGACGCACTCGCCCCCAAATCCGCCAGAGGACACACTGCTTTCTCGTCAGAGACCGAGCTGCAGCTGTGGTTCGAGTCTGGGACCAAGCTCCAGCGGCTCTCGCTGCTTTGCGAGAAGCAGCTGAGTGCCCTGATGTCCCAGCGCTGCCTCGGCGGAGCTTCGTGCGAGTCGAGGGGAGTTGTTGGTCTCGGACAAGTGCATCAGGACCACACACTTGGGCACGTACCCAAGCCCTGCCAGCAAGTCGCCAGCCTGACCGTTCGAAAGATGTCCGCGCGACCCGCTCACGCGCTGCTTGAGTGTCGCAGGGTAGGGGCCTTCGGCGAGCATCTCCGGGTCGTGATTGCTCTCGAGCAGAAGGATCTCGGAGTCGCCGAGGAATCGCCGGAGTTCCTTGGGAACATGCCCGAGGTCGGTCACGAGGCCGACGCTGGTCGACTTCGTTTCGAAGCGGAGGGCAACCTGGGGCACGTCATGCGGGATCGACTGCGAGTGGATCCTGATGTCGCCCAAGACGAATGGCCGCCCTGTGGTGAAGGTTTCGGCTTGCGCCGCAGCACCTAGGCGAATCCAAGGCATCGTTGCTTCACTGGCACGAATCGGGCAGCCGAGACGGGTCGCGTAGCTCGACGCGTGCGCTGCGTGGTCACTGTGGCTGTGGGTCACTATGAGGGCGCGCACATTGGTCGGAACCTCTCTCCCGAGCGCCGCGAAGCGCTGAACGAGCTTGCGGTGCGAAAGACCTGCGTCGACCAGAACAGTGGTCGTCCTGGACTCCAAGAGAAGCGCGTTCCCCTCGCTACCGCTTCCGAGAATCGTGATCCGCACGGCCAAGCTAGAGCACAGCCCTCGATACTTGGCAAGAGTCTTGGCTTGCCATTGACGGTTTTCGGCGCGAGAGTTCGGACGTGGGCGATACAGATTTGGAGTACGACAGCATTCTCCTGGTGTCTTTCGGGGGACCGGAGAACCGCGCAGACGTCATGCCATTTCTCGAGAACGTGGTGCGTGGCAAGAACGTCCCGCCCGAGCGGCTCAAGGAAGTTGCCGCGCACTACAATCACTTCGAGGGAAAGAGTCCCATTAACGACCAGAATCGAGCGTTGATCGCTGCGCTCGAAGAGGAGCTACGCAAGAGCGGAATAGATCTGCCGATCTACTGGGGAAATCGAAACTGGAACCCTTTCATTCTCGAAGCGCTCCGCCAAATGCGTGACGACGGGAAGAAACGAGCGCTTGCATTCTTCACATCGGCGTACGGTAGCTATAGTGGATGTCGGCAGTACCAGGAGAACATCGCAAAGGCTTGCGAGGAGCTGGGCGAAGGCGCGCCCTTGGTCGACAAGATCCGAGCGTTCTACAATCATCCTGGCTTCATCGAAGCGAACGTCGACTGCTTGCTCGCCGCGCTCGAGACGCTACCCAAAGAGCGACGCGAATGCGCGCGCGTCGCATTCAGCGGCCACAGCATTCCGGATGCGATGGCCAAGACTTGCGACTACGCGGATCAGCTCGAAGAAACTGCACGACTGGTTGCAGAGGGGGCGCGCCACGATCGCTGGCAGCTCGTCTATCAGAGCCGAAGTGGGCCCCCTCATGTCCCCTGGCTGGGTCCGGACATCCTCGAGCATCTAGAGGCCCTTGCACAGATCAACACGAAAGACGTGGTGGTCGCGCCGATTGGCTTCTTGTCGGACCACATGGAGGTAATCTGGGATCTCGACCACGAGGCCAGAGACTATGCCAACGAGCTCGGTATTACGCTCACGCGCGCGCCCACGGTCGGAACCCACCCGGCTTTCGTTTCCATGATTCGCGAGCTCATCGAAGAGCGCCTCGGCAAGGTCAGCGTGCGTCAATCCATGGGTAACCGCGGTCCTTCACCAGACGTCTGTCCACCGGATTGTTGTCAGTATCAGCCCCGCGTCTCGAAGCCGCCCGAGACGGCCTAGCCGGTCGCGCCTATTCTGGGTCTTTGAACTCGGGATCGCGCTTGCTCATGTTGGCCTGCACGGCCTCCATTTGATTGGGGCTGCCGAGCAAAGTGACCTGCAGCGCGGTTTCGAGCTTGAGCGCATCTGCGCGGGACATCTTGGGCGCGTCGCGAAGAAGAGCCTTTCCTGCTCGGATCGCATGCGGCGACTTCGTCGCAATCAATTTGGCGGTTTCGAGCGCGTCCGCAAGCGGATCGTCGGAGACCTTGGTCGCGAGCCCCAGCGCGACCGCCTCGCTGCCCGAGATGATCCTTCCGGTGAACGTAAGCTCCTTGGCGACGTCTAGCGGGACGGTCTCCAACATCGTCTGTGTGATGCTCATGTCGGGGATCAATCCCCATTTGATCTCCATGACGGAGAACTGCGAATCGGCGGTGACGTAGCGAAGGTCGGCGCCGAGGGCGATTTGAAGCCCACCGCCAAAAGCGAAGCCGTGGATCGCGGCGATGACAGGGACCTGGACCTCTTGCCAAATCCACCCTGCCCGTTGCGCCACGTTGGCAGGACTCTCTTCGCTTCGTGAAAGGAGCTTCTGCATCAGATCAGGCGACCCCATGAACGAGCCGAAATCGAGCCCGGCGCAAAAGGCCTTGCCTTCGCCGTGGAGCACGACCGCGCGAACGCTCTTGTCTGCCATGATGCGCTTACCTGTGCCGATGAGAGCCTCGAACATGTCTGCGTCCAGGGCGTTGCGTTTTTCGGGACGTGACATGCGAACCGTCGCGACCTGGTTGTCGATGGTCAGTTTAACTCGTTCGAACATCTGGACTCCTTAGTTGAACACGACCGTTTTGTTGTCGTAGACGAGAATTCTGTCGTCGAGGTGCCAGCGCACTGCGCGCCCCAGCACGACTTTCTCGAGGTCGCGACCCTTGCGAATCAGGTCCTGCACGGAGTCGCGGTGTGAACAGCGGACGACGTCTTGCTCGATGATCGGTCCTTCGTCCAAGTCTGCGGTGGCGTAGTGTGCGGTAGCGCCGATCAGCTTGACGCCCCGTTCGAAAGCTCTGTGGTAGGGCTTGCTCCCCATGAAGGCAGGTAAGAACGAATGGTGGATGTTGATGACCTGACCGTCATAGGCATTCAAGAAGTCATCGCTGAGAATCTGCATGTATCGAGCGAGCACGACGAGATCGACCCTCTCGGCCTTGAGCAGTGCGAGCGTCTCACGCTCTTGCGCAGGCTTCGTTTCTTTGGTGACCGGTAGGCAGTAGAACGGGATCCCAAACTGCTCGGCCACCGGGCGAAGGTCCTCGTGATTGCTGATGACCATGGCGAACTCCGTGGAGAGCTCCCCAGCGCGTTGGCGCAGCAACAGGTCATATAGACAATGGTCGTACTTCGACACGAAGATCGCGGTCCGAAAGCGATTGCTGCCGTCGGCTATCCGCCAGCTCATCGAGAAACGGCCGGCGACTTCGGCGATCGCGGTCTCCAAGCTTCGGCGATCGGTATGCAGCTCGGACATGTCGAACTTGATGCGTTGGAAGAACTGACCGGCGACCGGATCGCTGTGCTGATCGGCATCGAGGATGTTGGCACCGTGGCCGTAGAGAACCTGCGCCAGGGCCGCGACGAGGCCTTTGCGGTCGGGGCAGCAGACGAGCAACGTTGCGGTGTGTTCCACGGGCAAAGGTGTAGCCGTTGCGCGGGTGTTCGGCCAGCGCCCGGCTGCCTAGCGGCTCAGGCGTTCCATGGCGTCGCCGAAGATGAAAACCAGCTGCAGGACGCCGGCGATGGTGCCTAGGACGGCTCCCGCTGCAATCAACTTCCATTCGTCCTGCTGGAATGCAGGCCTGAGAACCCCCTCGTAGCTTTCGCGGTCGAGCGCTTTCATCCGACGTTCGAGCTCACCTTGGAGATCCACCGATTCGCCGGCGAAGGTGTGGAAGAAGCCGCCCGGCTTCGGCCACTCGGTTTGGATTCGTTCGAGGAGCTCGGCCCGGAGGGCAGGTCGCTTCTGTTCGGGCAAAACCAGAGCAGCCATGGGGTGGGCTTCGTATTTCGAGATGAGCTCGCCGATGCGACGCTCGACGATTGCGTTCATATGCGCCGCACCATCGCTTTGCATCACCGTAGTCACGATGTTGTCAGCGTTCAGTACGCGCGTCGCGACAGTTCGCCCAAACGCCTCGGCGACCTCGTTCTGCCTCTTGTGAAACAGGCCCTGTACCGTCAGGGGTCCGATTCTCACGGGCTCGCGTGGTGCGAACACGAGCTTGATCGCGATCCAATTGGTCAGGTAGCCGACGAGGAAGCCAGCGGCGGGAAGGATCCAGGGAGCGGGATAGAGGACCCAGACGACCATCTGGAAGAGGCCAAACAGGAAGCCGAAATAGAGGCCTGATCGCTCGATGAACTTGAACTCCTTGCGCCCGACTTCGAAGAACATCTCGCCCATCAACGCCTTGTGCCGTTCCATTGCGTCGAGAACCGTCTTCTCGATGTCCATGATCTTGTCGATGTCGTCCGCCATGTCCATCGCGATTGCGCGCGAGACTTCGATCACTTCGGCTCGCACCCGCCCGCGCACCTTGTTCTGCATGAACTCGCCGGCATTGTCCCACATCGCCTTGGCGTGCTTGTTCGCGACCTCGTCGATCACCTGTTCCGTCACGTCATCGATGACCGCGCCGAGCTTTCCAGCAAAGGACTCGGCGCTGAAGGTCTCGTCGAAAAGCTCCCGCAGTGAGATCAGCTTCTCTGTGATCAGTGTGTTTGAAACTCGCGCGAGCCGGAGCGCGTTGGCTGGGATCACGCCTTGCCAGCCGAGATAGGGTGGAATGCCCATGAATTCGACCGGCTTGAACATCATCTTGATGGCGACGACATTGGTGAACCAGCCCACCAATGCGCTGATCATCGGGATCAGCAGGACGATCCAGTTGTCTTGAATGCGGGTCAGCAGCTCCATCGGTATCGACGCTCCCGAGAACTTCACGGGGAATAAAGGTGCATCCAATAGAGCAGCAGCGCGATGGTCTTGGCGTCTTCGATGTGTCCGTCCTTGATCATGTCGCGAATCTGCCATTGCGGAATCGGGAAGACTTCGATCTCTTCGTCATTTTGGAGCGACTGGGCGGTCTGCTCGAGGTCAGTGGCCAGAAAACCGTGCATCCGCTCGTTGAGGACGCCAGGGGAGGCATAGAACGCGGTGAGTGGTGCGATCGTTCCTGCCCGATAACCGGTCTCCTCCTCTACCTCTCGAGCCGCGCAGGCCATGGGGGCTTCCCCGGCTTCGAGTGTGCCGGCTGGCAGCTCCCAGAGAACCTTGCCGACGGCATGGCGCATATTGCGAATCAGGACGACACGACCGTCGTCTAAAAGGGGGAGGATCACGGCCGCCCCTGGATGCTCGATCACCTCGCGGACGGCCGCGCGGCCATCCGGCCCTTCGAAGCTAAGACGAGCCACGTCGAATAAGGTGCCGGAGAAGAGCAACTCGCGCGATTTCATGGCACACATCATGGCCGACTTTCATCCGCATCACACGCCAATTTGACTGGATCGCGCGGGGTCGCCATTGTGGGGACGTGCGGCTCGGGAATCTATGGGGTTCGCCTGCGGCGATTGTCTTGTTTGGGCTGGCGCTAGCGAGCGTCTGGACGCTCGGCTATGGCGCATCTTCGACCTCGGCCGATGCATCTCCGAGGACGCCTGCCGCGATCAACGGGACCGTGGTCCTCGAGGCGGCTCGTTCCAAAGAGCGCATGGGACCGAAGCTCCTGGGGCCACCGCCAAATGACCGGCTGGGGCTCGACATCGCAATTGAAGATCGTGATGGGAAGTCGATGGACGCCTTGCATCGAGCTCTTGCACGCGCTGCGGCGGGCGAAGGCCAAGCTCGACTTCTGTTTTACGGCGCGTCTCACGTCGCCAGTGATCTTTTCACAGGGTACATCCGTCGGGAGCTGCAAGCCCGCTACGGCGATGCAGGTCACGGCTTTCTCGTGCCCGTGCATCCCTGGCGGACCTATAGGCACCGTGACATCAACATCGAGAGCGACGGCGATCGATGGGAGACGCAGCGCGTTCGAGTCGGGGATGAGGACGTCCAGCGCGTTGGGCTCGCCGGAATCGCCATGATGAGCCAGCGACCAGGCTCGTTCGGCGCGGTACAGACTGCCCAAGAGGGTGAGCACGGCCGAACCGCGGGCCTCTTCGAGCTCTACTACGACAACCACCCCCACGGCGGCGACATGGATGTGTACATCGACGGCCGGAAGGCGCGTCGCATTTCCACGCGGGCCGCCAAGGCTTCGACTGCCTACGCCACCTTTCGCGTGCCGGATGCCCCTCATCGTTTCGAAATCCGAACCTTGGGCAAGCGTCCGGTCCGTGTCTATGGCCTGGCGGTCGAACGCGATGAGCCCGGCGTGATCGTCGATACCCTTGGCATCAACGGTTCACGCGTTCGCTATCAGCTCCTGTGGGACGAGGAGGTGTACCAGGAACACCTTCGGAGACGAAAGCCGGACCTGGTCGTCTTGGCCTACGGGACCAACGAAAGCGGCGACGAATCACCTCTCGAAGACTATGAGAAAGACCTTCGCGCCGTGCTCCAACGCATGCGGGACACGGTCCCCGAGGCTTCCTGTCTCTTGATCGGCCCGTCGGACCGGCCACTGCAAGTAGAGGCGCACGTGTTCGAAGACCGCTCGCGAACGGCCAGCTTGATCGAAGTGCAGCACCGCGTTGCGCTCGAGCAAGGTTGCGGTTTTTTCGATCTGGTCGCGTTCCAGGGCGGCGCGCTCTCGATGGTGCAGTGGGCCGCGAACGACCCAGCATACGCATCACAAGATCACATTCACTACACGCGGGTCGGCTATCAGCGCTTGGGCGAGGTCTTGCTCTCGGCGTTGCTCGAAGGGATGCCCCCGTCGAATGAGTACCAACCGGCGTCCGCTGCGCTCCCTGTCGAGGCCCCGGCGTCTCCTGCGCCTTCGCTCGACGAATCCGTTGCAGACGCGGGCGCCGCCGAGGGTTCGCCGGAGAGGTAAGCTGCAAAGCCCGCGAGTAGGGCTTTGTAGAGCATGTTGCCGATGATCTCATAGCCGGCTGGCGTTGCGTGCCGGAAATCGCCCATCGCGAGTCGCGGCTGCGCCTTGTACCAGCGGCGCATCGAATCCTCGCCGCCCATCGCTGTCCAGGTGTCAAAGAAGGCGCAGCCGGAATCGAAAGCCGCGCGTCGCTGGGCTGCTACGATCAAGGGAATCGTCGGAAGAGTGCGGATGCGCCCACGCGTACGCCGCGCCTGGTCCAGTGGGGCAAAGACCAGGCAGCCCAGGTCCTCGCGCCCCTGTCGCATGAGGCGCAAGACCTGGAGGTAGTCCTCGTAGTACGCCTGCTCGGTTCGGTCGTCGCTCGCTTCGTTCCCACCGAAGCCCAGCACGAGCAGGTTGGTGCCGCGCAGCTCGAGCTGGTGCCGGATGTGCTCTTCGTCGAAGTTGAGCAATCGATTGGCGCGCGCGCCGACGAGGCCGAGTGAGTCATACACCACGCCGGGCCCCTCGCGCTCGACCACGACGCCGTAGAAGTTCACGGGCCCGCCCCGTATGTCGCGAAGCTCGATGCTGTGCGGCCCGTCGGGGGCTGCGATGGAGTAGACACCATCGCCGAGTGCGTCAGCTTGCGTCGACACGATTTCGCGATCTCCTCTATCGAGCCGAACGGAAAACTTCCCACCGCGCGGCTGTTCCTCATAGTAGATGTCGAACCGCGATGCGTTCTGTCCCACGTCGCCTCGCTTGGCAGTGCCAATTCGAGCCCAAGAGCCCTGCATCGCTCTCGACTGAACACCGCCGTAGCCGTAGCGGCCCTCGCGATCCTGCCGACGCACGACTTCGCGAAGCTCCCAGGATTCGGGATTGGACGATTGGCGTACGCCGCGGTGCTTGTATGGGATGTATCCCTTGGCGGCGAGGACGAAACCATGCCCTGCATCTCCGAAACGCGCCTGAAGATTCTCACGGACGGTCGACGTGATGAGGTCGGTTGCGATGCTCGAATCGCCGTAATGTCCCACACGCGTCACGGCGCCACCGTCGGCCCGCGCCGTCTTCTCGAGGGCTTCGTAGAACGCACGCATGCCCCGTCCGCTGGGGTCTTCGATTCGGACCGAAATCCCAGCGTACTCTGCCGGGTCGATCTCGACGCCGTCTCTCGCACCCACGGGCGGTGCCACGATGCGCTCGGCGCCGAGGTTCGCTGCCACGGTTTCCCCCACTGCTTCAGCGAGGCGCTCGCTTCCAGCTGCGGTGCCAGCCGTCGATCGATAGGAGCCACCATGCCCGGCGAAGGCTGGGATCTCACCCCAACTCTTGAACAGTCTCATGATTGGGAAGTCGTCTTCGCCCGGCACCCAAGGACGCAAGCCTTCCATCGGGGGGACGACGTACGTGAGCATGCATGCGGCGAACATGAACGCGACGACGGTCACCAGGTGCTGCAAGGGCGTGAGCTCTTCGTGAATTCGTTTGAGCATTAGAACTGAAAGTAGATGTAGGGAACGACTTCGCTCGTTGCGACGACGCTCAAAACGAACCCGACCATCGCGAGCGCGACGCCTTGGGCCGGCGCAGGCATCGACTTGAAGCGGAGCTCGATCGACTCGAAATAGCGCTTGGGCGTGTAATGTGCGGCAAAGGTCAGGATCAGCATCGTCCAGATCCCGAACGAAATCTGGGCGACCGAAAACGTTCCGGAGCCGAGGCGCGCCGTGACGTCCGCGGCGTTCTGAAGGCTCGTCGCTCTGAATAAGATTCTCGAAAAGACGACGAATTGCAGCGCCATGAACACCTTGAAGGCGTGCAGTTGCCACCCGTCGACCGTGTCGCCACTGCGGCCCGATCGCCTGTAGAAGAAGCGGTGGATCACCATGGCCATCGATTGCAGAATCGCGTAGACGACGAAGGTCCAGGATGCGCCATGCCAGATACCGATGAGGAACATGGTGAGCCAGAGGTTCCAGTACGCCCGGATCGGGCCGGTGTGTGAGCCGCCCAGCGGGAAGTACAAGTAGTCGCGGAGCCAAGTCGAAAGCGTCATGTGCCAGCGGCGCCAGAACTCCGCAGGACTCGAGGACTGATATGGTCGGTCGAAGTTCTCCGGAAGCTCGAGCCCCATGAGCTTCGCCGATCCGCGTGCGACGTCGGTGTAGCCCGAGAAGTCGCAGTAGATCTGCATCGTGAAGCCATAGAGAGCGATCACGACTTCTGCGCCGCTGTAGAGCTCCGGCTGGTCGAAGACGCGGTCAACGAGATTGACCGAAAGGTAATCGGCGATGGCGATCTTCTTCACCATGCCGGTCGCGATGAGGAAAAGACCCTGAGTGACCTGATCGTTCCGCAGCGTGATCTTGCGCTGGAGCTGTGGCAGCAGCTGGGACGCGCGAACGATGGGCCCGGCGACCAGCTGCGGGAAGTACGTGACGAAGAAAGCGAACTCGAAGAAGTTGCGGGTTGGAGCGAGCTTCCGCCGGTAGATGTCGATCGTGTAGCTGAGCGTCTGGAAGGTATAGAAGGAGATGCCGACTGGAAGAAGGATGTCGAGGAACGGCGGGTTCGGGATCTCGATGCCGAAAAAGAGCCCCAGGACGTCGGCGGTGGCCTGCGAGGCGAAGTTGAAATACTTGAAGAGGCCAAGCAGTCCCAGATTCGAGACCAGGCTGACGATCAGCCAGCGCTTCCGGATCTTGGTGCTCTCAGTGGCGTGGATTCGGAGGCCGGCGACAAAGTCGATGAGGGTCGAGCCGAGGATCAGAACGATATAGGCGGGGTGCCATGCCATGTAGAAGAGGCAGGACAGCACGAAGATGAAGATGATCCGCGCCTGAGCATGGCGAGCCAAGAGCCAGAACCCGGCGACGGCAATCCCCAGGAACAGAATGTAGTCGAGGCTATTGAAGAGCACTGGTCCCCTTACCCAGCGTGAGTGCGCCCGGTTCTAGCCGCAGGCGGCCCTGCACGCTAGCTGCTTGACGGGCCCCCTGCTTAGACCAAGCATCTCGACCGGGAGGTTTCGATGAAGATTGACGGTTCGGTAGCACTGGTGACGGGTGGGGCGTCTGGCTTGGGCGAGGCGACGGTGCGCAAGCTCGTGAGCAAGGGAGCCCGCGTGGTCATCGTCGACCTGAATGCGGACCGCGGAAATAGGCTAGCCGCAGAGCTCGGTGACGCTGCGACGTATGCGCAGGCCGACGTCAGCAACGCCGAGGAAGTGCAGGCTGCGGTCGACCAAGCAACGTCGATGGGTACGCTCCGCGCGGCGATCAGCTGCGCGGGGATCGGATTCGGCATGCGAACGATCGGCAAGGACGGCACACCTCACGATCTCGGAGTCTTTCAGAAGGTCGTTTCGGTCAATCTCATCGGCACGTTCAACGTCCTCCGCCTGGCGGCATCGGCTATGGCAAAAAACGAGCCCGAAGACGGCGAGCGAGGCGTCGTGATCAATACGGCGTCGGTGGCCGCGTTTGACGGTCAGATCGGGCAAGTCGCATACTCAGCCTCGAAGGGCGGCATCGTTGGCTTGACCCTCCCGGCCGCGCGCGATCTTTCCAAAGCGCAAATTCGTGTCATGACGATAGCGCCAGGCACCTTCGACACGCCCTTGCTTGCCTCCCTTCCGGAGCAGATGCGTGCAGCCCTGGCGGCCACGATTCCGCACCCGAGCCGGCTTGGTCGCCCCGAGGAGTTCGGCGCGCTCGCCTGCCACATCGTCGAGAACAGTTACCTCAATGGCGAGGTCATTCGGCTCGACGGATCCATTCGCATGGCGCCGCGCTGACTTGTCGCATCGCGGTGCAGTCTTAGAGTCGGGCCGTGGCTGACGGCGCGCAAGAGGAGAGGCACGTCTTGGGCGTTCCTCCCGTGCGTCGGCGCCGGATCTTGGGCCTCGCCCTCCCGATCATCGGTGGGATGCTTTCGCAGAACGTGCTCAACCTCGTAGACACGGGCATGGTCGGTACCCTCGGCGATGCTGCGCTCGCTGGTGTCGGTCTCGGTGGCTTCGCGAACTTTCTCTTCTCTGCTTTCATCTTGGGCCTTTCCGCGGGGGTTCAGGCGATGGCGGCACGTCGCGTCGGGGAAGGGCGCCTCGGTGAAACCGCCATCCCGCTCAACGGGGGCTTGCTGCTTGCGGCAATCATCGCGGTTCCCTGGTCGGCCACCTTGATCGCGCTTGCGCCTGATTACTTCCCGGTGCTCACGAACGACCCCGCTGTCGTCGAGCAAGGCGTACCCTATCTCCGTGCGCGCCTCTTCGCGATGTTCGCGATGGGGATGAACTTCGCCTTCCGCGGCTACTGGAACGCGGTCGACAAGTCGATCCTCTACATGCGGACTCTGATGACGATGCACCTGGTCAATGTCTTCCTGAACTGGGTACTGATCTTCGGGAACCTCGGCGCGCCCGCGCTTGGCGCGATGGGCGCTGGCGTAGCCTCAGCTGTCGCCACCGTGTTTGGAACGGCTTCCTATTTCCTGCTCGGTCGCGGCTATGCGCGCGAAGCGGGTTTTCTTCAGGGGTTACCGAGCCGTGACACCATGAAGACCATCACGCGTCTCGCAGCTCCCGCAGGCCTGCAGCAATTCTTCTTCGCTGCAGGGATGACGGTGTTCCTCATGCTCGTCGCTCGCATCGGTACCCCGGAGCTCGCAGCCACCAAGGTGATCATCGACTTGATCCTCGTCGGTATCCTGCCTGGCATCGGCTTCGGGCTCGCGGCGGCTTCGCTTGCTGGTCAGGCGCTCGGACGCGGTCATCCCGATGATGCCAAACAGTGGGGATGGGATGTGACCAAGATGGCGGTCCTCGTCGTGGGCGGGCTCAGCCTTCCGGCGCTCTTGGCTCCCGAATGGATCTTAAGCGGCTTCATTCATGAGCCGTCGACGCTCGCGCTCGCCGAATACCCGCTCCGCCTCGTGGCAGCGTTTCTGTTCATCGATGCCATCGGGATGGTTCTGATGAACGCCTTGATGGGAGTCGGGGACGTCAAGCGCGTGATGTTCGTCGCCACCGGCTTTCAGTGGTTGATCTTCCTGCCGCTCGTCTCTCTGTTCGGTCCGGTGATGGGTCTAGGACTCGTCGTGGTATTCGCCCTTCAGGTGATCTACCGCTCGCTTCAGTCGCTCACCTTTTCACTCATGTGGAAGCGTGGCCGCTGGCAGTCGATCGAGCTTCACTGACGATTGCGCTCATGCGCTCGTAGCTCTGCGACGCTGTGTTCCCAGTTCTGACCATCGAATGCGGTAAACGCAAAGTCGGAGAGCTCGACACCATCGAGGCAACGCACGTTGACATCGACCTGGTGAGGATGAGAGCGCGGCCGGTAGTACGAGTGGATCCCGCAGTGGCTGCAGAAATGATGCCGGGCTGTGTGTGTTCCAAAGGTGTAGGTCGTGATCGCGTCGGCCCCCTTCGAGAATCTCGGCAGGGGCGTCGCTCATCAGTCCAAGGGCTCGCCGGTCGAGCGGTCGAGGCTCATCCAAGGGGTTCCGGCGATCTGCACTTCAATCACCTCTTCATGGACCGTGACCGCCGGTTTGCTGATGACCTCGCCGAGCTCGGCACGCCAGAGCTCCTTGCCAGAGCCGACGTCTGTGGCGATCACGACGCCAGGCTCGCCCGCTTCCGCCCGGTAAAGCACTCCTTCGCTCAAGACGGAGGTGCTCCTGGCTTCCTGAAGGGCTCGGTTGTTCTTCTCGAGCCTCGCCGCGCCGAGCCAGGCGACCAGGCCTGCGCCGAGCACGAGTGCTAGCAGCACTGCAACGACGCGCTTCCCCGACTTGCCGTTTTCAGCCACCGCGGCTTCTTAGCACGTCGGGCGTCCGTGCCTAGCGCCGCCACATCTCCCAAAGCGGAACCAGGCTCATCACGACGTAGCTGACGAGAAGGAGCAGGCCTGACAGGGCATGGCCTGCGACGGCGCCCGCGCAGCCATGTGCGACGAGCCAGGGCGCCGCAATGTGGAGCAGGGTGCCAAAGGAGCCAATCGCGACCCATGCGGCCTTCGCCGCTTTTCGGGAACGGGAAAGCATGTACATGTGACCGAGGATCAAAAGATAAACCGGCATCGAGAACAGGTGAAAGTGGGTGATTTCCAGCAGCTTTCTGCGCGGCATGGGTTCGAATGCGGCCAAGTTCTCGCCTTCCGGGGGAAGGAGCAGCGCGGGGCCTCCGTCGAGCGCAGCCTCTTCCACGGGCGCGGCTTCGCCCGCTTAGTATTCACCGGCACGGCTGAGGCCGATCCCGACCACGTCGTGCGTCAGAAAGAGCGTAAGCGCCAAGCCGATGAGGGTGAACACCAGAAACACCGTGTAGACGGCACGCGCGCAGAGAGGTAGGGCTGGCAGCCTGCCGGAAGGTCGAGTGAAGTCCTGCATGGCTCGAGTTACGACGAGCTCAGCGCGGTGTCACGTAAGAGCAAGGTCGCGCGCTCTACGGCGTTGGCCATTGCACGCGCAGAAAGCGTCGCGCCGGAAATGATGTCGATGTCGTGTCCAGGCTTGAATCCACTAGCCGCCTGCTTGCCTACGAACTAATTGCGGAAGCGCTTGGAGCGAATCGCTTCGCCGTAGGGTTCGCGATACGCGACGACCTCGACCCGCGTCACGCGGCCCTCGCCATCGAAGAAAGTGGCAAAGTCGATGTACTCGTGCTGGCCGATCTCTCGATCGAAGAGCGCGTATCCGTCGACCAGCTCGGACCGATGAAACTGCTCGGCAAGCAGACCCCGGAGGCTGAAGCACACCTGAGCGTGCCCGTTCGCCGCCATGCCGGACCCCAAAGCCGTGAGTGCGAGCAGGAGGTCGCTCTATTGAAAACGATTTTCCTCTTCGCTATCGACAACAGGGGCAGCTCGGTATTGCTGCAAGCTAAAATTGTCCCCAGTTTGAACCTTTTCGGGGCTTCGGGGGGGGCGATTCCGCTCCGCCCTGCTCTGCCCTGCTCAACCTGGGTCGCGCCCTGCTCAACCTGGGTCGAATTCGTCCGAATGCCCGAATCCTTTTGGGCCTGGGGCGGCTCTCTACTCCTGTCCCCAAGGAGGCTGGCGAATGAACGCCGCAGCCGGGGTCTGTGAAAAGGAGTCTAGCCATGAGTGCAATTTTCCCTCGAAACGAACACATAGCCGATCGCGTGATCCGGGTAATCCTTGGGATAGGTCTCCTGTCGCTGGTATGGATCGGGCCACAGACACCCTGGGGTTGGGTCGGGCTCGTGCCGCTGATCACCGGCTTGGTGGGTAGTTGCCCGCTCTACAGGATTTTCGGCATCTCGACATGCCCGATCGACGCAAGCAAGACGACCTGAGCTCTGACCGTGACCTCGTTGCGCAAACCGCCGCAGGAGACCGCCGCGCGTTCGAATCTCTCGTCGAGCGTCACGCGGCGGCGGTTCTCCGCCTGGCGACCATCGTCACCGATGACCCCGTGAGCGCTGAAGATGCCCTGCAGCAGACGTTTCTATCCGCATACCGAAACGCGGCCAGCTTTCGCGGTGAGGCTTCGGTTCGAACCTGGCTGCTCAGCATCGCCCGCAACGCGGCCTACCGGCTTCGGACGAAGCACGGCCAGGAGCAACTCATGGAGGAACCGCTGATGACACTCGGTCTCGAGGCCGGCTGGGGAAGCGACAACCCGGAGGCTCTCGCCATCGCAGCAGAGCGTAGAGAGACTCTGGTGCGCGCTCTCCAAGTGCTGCAACCCATCGACCGAGAGGTTGTGATTTTGAGGGATGTCGAAGGATTGCGCGGGCCGGAAGCAGCGGAGGTTCTGGGCATAGGCGAGCGGGCACTCAAGAGTCGTTTGCACCGGGCGCGGTTACGGCTTGCCGCAGCGCTTCGCGCCAGCTCCGCTGGGAACCCACGTGACGGGGAAGGAGCCCGCAATGATCGAACGTGATGTCGGTGGCCTTCGTTGTTTCGAAGTCCTGGAGCTCCTGAGCGAGTACGTGGATGGCGAGCTCGACGAATCGACCGTCGAGAAGGTCGAGGGGCACCTTCTTGGCTGCCCCAATTGCGAACGATTCGGCCAAAACTTCGGTTCGATGCTTGTAGCGCTTCGCAAAGAGTCCGAGCACGGTCCGAAAGCAGGGCTCGACGTGATGGCGCGCTTGCTCCAGCAGCTACGCCGAGCGACAACGGAGCCCTGAGGCTTGGATGCGCGTCCGAATCGCCTTGGTCATGGTCGTGTTGGGGGCAGCTGGCTGGCTCTACGCCGGCGGCGTTCGCCCGGCGCT
Organism: uncultured delta proteobacterium; assembly: GCA_963699755.1. Taxonomy (GTDB): domain Bacteria; phylum Myxococcota_A; class Polyangia; order Polyangiales; family Houyiibacteriaceae; genus SG8-38. The sequence continues at coordinate 321,003 of CAVOVB010000002.1, read as the reverse complement.
CGACCCCGAGGGGATGCGAGGATGGCTGCTGGATGCAGGAGCCTGGGGCGGCTTGATGTTCGTTCTTTCCTACTGCGTTTTGCAGCCCCTCGGAGTGCGAAGCGTTTTATTTCTGCTGAGCGCCCCGCTGGTTTGGGCGCCGGTGACCGCGTTCGCTCTCAGCTGGGCGGGCACCGTCGCAGCGTCGATTGCCGCATTTGGATTCGCTCGCTTCGCCGGACGCGTTTGGGTCCAGCGACGCCTTCCACCTGGCATTCGTCGATTGGATGAGCGTTTGGCCACGCGTGGATTGAGGACGGTGCTGCTTCTCCGACTCCTTTTCTACACTGCGCCGACCTTGCAGTTTGCGCTCGGCGTGTCGCGCGTGAGAGTTGGCGCCTTCTTGGTCGGGACGATGTTGGGAGTCGTCCCTTTCACGGCGCTCATGACTCTGCTCGGCACGCAGATCAACGCCTGGCTGGCCGTGCATCCGATTGCGAGCTGGCCCTGGGATCGATTCGGCCCCTTGATCATCGTGCTCGTCGTAGCTGGCGTCGCCATCGCTTTCTTCTTCATTCGAAGATGGCAAGGCAAGTTGGCGTTCGAGCACACCGCCCCGGTCAAGCTGCACCTGGAGCGAGAGTCATGAACGAATCATCTGGAGCTCTCCTTCGCCGATCGCTTGCTGGGCTTCTCGTGATCTTGCTTCTGCCCCTTGCACAGCCCGCGTTGGCCGAGGTCGCGTGCAATCAGAGAGAAGCGCCTCGGCTCTTCGTCGACCTCTTCTCGAGCACTCGGATCTATCCGAATGCCGACGCCGCGTTGATCGGCTTCGCTGCCGGAGCGGTCTGGAGACCTACGGACAAGTGTCTCCATATCACCGGTGAAGGGTTTGCCCGCTTCGGGAGCCGGACGATCGCCTCAGTGGAACAGAACATGAGAACTGTGGGCGGCGCACTCGGCGCGCTCTGGGGCAATGGTGACCCCGATCACTGGTTCGGGGCCGGCGCGATGTTCGACCTGGGTTGGGCACGAGTCGGCGCTCGCAACGACTTCGTGATGAGTGGATACCTGCGCGGCGTTCTCTATTGGCGGCTCCGGAAGGAGTTCTGGATCGGACTCGACGCGCGCGCCGGCAACGTGATCATTCCGGTGACTGTGGATGGTGTCGGCATCAAGGGGCCGCTGATCGGTCTCGGGATCGGTGCGATGTGGGGCAAAGGAGGCTATGGATCGCCGTAAGGAGCGTTCCCCAGGACAGGCTGCGCTCGTCGTGCTGCTCTTGGGTCTGGCGCTGGCCGCGGGCTGCACCGGTGTCCTTCAGAATCTGGGGGCGCGATGGGCAACGGGCAAGATCGCCGCGGTCTTCGATCTCGACGACGCGCAGCGGACAGCCACGCGTGCGGCAGTTGATCGGGTCATCGCGACGGCGCCCGAGGTCCTGGGACCTAGGCTCGACCTCTTGGTTGCGACCGTCGATCGAGCGCTCGCTCGGGGAATGACGGAGAAGAAGATCCTCATTCTCGAGCGCCAGGTCGACATTCTCATGGATAAGGCGGTCTCTTGGATCCTCGATGAGGCCGCTCCCATCTTGGCAACCCTGAGCGATGCGCAGATCGATCACGCCCAGCGCGTGCTCAACGAACGGCTCAAAGAGACCCGTGATGAGCTCAACGCGCCCAAGGACGAGCGGCTTCAGAGTCGACAAGAGAAGTTCGTCGAGGCGATCGAAGAATGGTCGGGGCGCTTGAGCGATTCACAGGAGGAGGCAATTCGATCGTTCGTGGCCTCCATGCCCGATGAGGCGCCCGACCGACTTAGAGCGGATGAGCAGCGCCTAGCCGACATCGCCGACCGGATGCACGAACACCCTGGCGCGCCGGCGATCCGCGATCTCCTTTGGAACGCCTGGATGCAACGCGAGGATTGGGGCTCCGGCACCCGGTCCCCCCAAGAGCGTCGAGCCGACGGCCGAAAGACGCTTCTGTTCGTGTTCGACCTGCTCGATGGCAAGCAGCGGGATCACATGAGCGAGCGCCTTCATGAAATACATGACATGGTCAAGCGCCTGCTCGGTACGCAAGGAGAGGAGCGATAGTGGAACTTCCCCCTCGCCCGGTTCCAAGGGTCTACACCGTGCCCGAGCTCTTCCGGGACTTCGGCACGGTCCTGCGACGCATACCGGCACTCTGGTCGATCTGGATTGGCGTGCGTTTGTCGCCGGCGCTGCGAGAGAAGATCATCGTTGCTGTCGCACAGGTCAACGCCTGCAGGATGTGCGAGCACGCGCACAGCAGAATGGCGCTCGAAGCAGGGGTGTCGGCCGCCGAGCTCGCAGCGCTCGAGAGCATCGACGAGAGCGCATTTGATCGACGGACTTGGTTGGCCATCGCGCACGCCCGAGAACGAGTCAAGGCCGATTTCGCGCCCGTCGCCCAGGAAGATTCGCAGGAAGCACTCGGCGACGCGTTGGGGCTTCAAGCCCGCAGCGATATCGAAGACGTGGCTCGCGTGATGACTGTCGCCAACCGAATCGCCAACACCCTCAACGCGCTCTCCGACCGCCGCCGTGGCCAACCAAACCCGGGAAGTCGACTCTTCGACGAGCTACTCATCAACATCATGTTCTTGCCGGGTGCGTGGCTGGGCACGCTCATCGCCGCCGCGCGACAGCGCAAATCACCGTTCGCGGTCTGGCGCAGGGCCCGCGGTCGCTAGACTCGGCCTTGCCATCGTTCATCCGCGCCGGTTCTCTGGACAGGTGGGCCTCCTGGATTCAAGAACCCGTCTCCGAAAGATGCGCACCCCTGGGCAAGCTCCGCTGGCGGCATACGGCAAGCAATTGCGACGTGCCACGTATGCCTCCGTCCTCACGGCTCTCGTCTTGATCACGGTCAAGCTGCTTGCCTGGCTCTGGACCGGGTCGGTAAGCATGCTTGCATCCCTGGTCGATTCCCTGATGGACAGCATTGCGTCCGCGATCAATTTGGTCGCCGTTCGGTATTCGCTCGTACCAGCCGATGCCGAGCATCGCTTCGGTCACGGTAAGGCAGAGCCGCTTGCGGGGTTAGCCCAAGCTGGCTTCGTGTGCGGCTCGGCGGTGTTCTTGCTGTTTCACGCGATCGATCGTCTGCGCTTCCCGCGGCCTTTGCGCGACATCGAAGTCGGTATCGCCGTCATGGTGTTTTCGATCGTGGTGACGGCCGGGCTCCTGACGCTTCAGCGCAGCGTGATTCGACAGACCGAGTCCACGGCGATTCGAGCTGACGCCTTGCATTATGTGACCGACCTCCTCACGAACCTCGCCGTGATCGCTGGCCTCGGATTGGCTTCGCTAGGCTGGGGCTGGGCAGACTCCGTCTTCGCCATCGGAATCGCTGCTTATATTTTCTACAGCGCGGTCCGCATCGCAGCGGAAGCGTTCCAACAGCTCATGGACAGGGAGCTGGAGCCCGGGGTTCAGCAGGAGATTCTAGCGATTGCGAGAGCGCATCCGGATGTGCTTGGGGTTCACGATCTTCGCACCCGCCGATCGGGCCGACTTCGATTCGTTCAGCTCCATCTCGAGCTCGACGACGGCTTGCCACTGACCCGGGCTCACGCGGTCGCCGATGAGGTCGAAGAACGCATCCTGGCTCTCCTGCCCAACGCGGAGGTCATCATTCACCAAGATCCCGTGCCGATGGCTGCCGCGACCTGAGCCAGGTGGCCGTCTGAAACATCCCAATGGCTCATGCATACGCAGGGCCATCAACGAAAGGAAACAGTCCATGAAGCATGCGATTCGCAACGTCCTCGGTGTAACGCTCGGCGCCATCTTGCTCAGCTCGACGGCTCTTGCCGCTTTTTCGCCCCTCAAGCTCGACACGGTTCACAGCAAAGTGAGCTTCACCGCGGCTACGGTGCTGTTTGACGTCGACGGCGAGTTCGAGAAATTCAGCGTCATCGTGGATGGCGACCCGAGCAAGCCTGAGACCGTCAAAGTGGAGGCCAACATCGAGGTCGATTCGCTCAACACCAAGAACGTCAAACGGGACAATCACCTCAAGGGTCCGGATTTCTTCGACGCTGCGAAGTATCCCATGATTCGGTTCGCTTCTACCGGGGTGAAGATGCAAGGAAATCAACTGGTCGCGACAGGCAACCTGACGATGCACGGTGTGTCGAAGTTGGTCAGCATCCCATTCAAGATCGCCAAAGGAAAGAACGGTGCCGGCGTGGATACCACGGCCTACAAGGGCAAGCTCACGCTCGATCGCAACGACTATGGCATCGGCACCGACAGCGTCGCCGCGAAGATCAGCCTCGAAGACGAAGTCGAGATCAAGCTGCTCCTCGTCACCTTTCCGTGAGGCGGTTCAGAACGCGTCGACGCCAAGGCCTACGAAGCCCGAGACGTGTGGGTTGTCGAGCAGCCAGCTCGTCGGGAACGCCCATCCGAGGCGTGCGTAGACCTGCCAGCGGCCCCAGCGAAGATCGGTGAAGAGGGCGAGACCGCCGATCCCGGCGAAATCACTGAGAAGCCCCTGACGGCGCGGGTCGTTGATGGTGCCGCCAGCGACCAGCAGGCCGAGCTCTTGCGGCTTGCCCTTCTTGGGTCGGACGTGACCGCTGAGCTGCGCGAGCGCGAGGCGCTCCGAGATGCTGGCCGACCAGGGCAAGCCGGGGACGACGACGACGTAAGGGTTCATGCCCCCGACCCGCAGGCGCGTGAGGTCATCTTGAAACCAGCCCCAGTTGAACGTTTCCTGAAGCTCCAGCCGGAAGTAGTCCCCTGTCTGCCAGCCCGCGCGCAGCCATTGGTTGAGAGTCCAGATCGCCTTGTTGGGGTCGTTCCGGTCGGGCTGATCCGTCACGAATCCCCATGGGCGCACCTCGGAGCGCACGTCCGCGCCGACCGATGCGCCGACGGCGACGCCCTCAATCCGCGGGAAGAGCTTGGACGCGCGGTACTCCTCAGCGGGCGAGTCGATGTTCCAATAAATGTATCCGAGCCGCGGCTCGAACACCACGGTGTTGGCGGGAAGGAAATAGCCTGGTGGGTAGTCCTTGTTGCCGCCGAAGAACCAGTAGCGAACGTTGGTGAGGACCTCGAGCGTTTGGTGGTCTGCGAAGTGCCACTGAAGCTTGGGCAGTAGGGCCACGTAGCTCGCGTTGAATCCCAGGTCCGAGCGACGAAGACCTTGCTCGTAGTAGTAGCGAAGCAGTCCAGCGAAGAACACTTCGCCGCGAAGAGCGACGGAGAGCTCGAAGTTCTTGCCTAGGGGAATTCGTTCGATCTCCAGGTGGATGGTATCGGTGTTGAAGAGAAGGCGAACATCACCCTTTCCGACTTTGTCTTCGCCGGTCGCCTCGAAGAGGACGAAGCCAAAGCCCGTCACCTCGGGGACGAACGCGAAGTCGGCACCGCCTGCTGCAGAGCCGTGCCAGCCCTCCGCGTGAGCGGTCGAGGCGAGTAGAGTCGACGCAACGAGGGCCAACAAGAGTCGCATGCGCAGACCGTACCAGGCTTGCGACCGCTTGCCATGCGAGATCGGGCGAGCGGACCAAGCACGTTCCACGACTCGGGATCGGCTCAGAACATGCAGCCCATGCCGACATTCCAACGATTGACGATCGCACCGCTGGACGGCCGTTCATACTGGTAGTCGAACTTGAAGACGACCTGCCGAATGGGGCGGTAGCTCAGCCCGATGGTGGGCACCAGATAGGCTGGCAAGTTGAAGTCCGGATCCGATTCTCGGAAGGTCGTATCGTAGTAGTCAACGCGCACGCAGGGCACCAGCGCCATCTCGGTATCCACGTAGTTGAGGACGTTGTAGCCGAGCTCTCCGTACACGCCGAAGATGTTCGAGCCGACCGTGCTGATCGGGTCCGTTTCCCCGTCGGGAATTTCGCGAAGCTCGGTGGTATTGCTGATGTCGAATTAGGCGATCAGGAATCGGGACTCGAAGCCCTTGCGGAGGATGCGGCGATCGCCGGAGGCTCCGCTGACTTTCACGTTGACGTCCGGGAGCTGGCGAGGCCCTGCCAAACCGAAGTACGGCGACACCCCGAGCACCGTGCCGAGCACGGGCTCCCATTCCGCACGGCCGACGAATGCCGGCCCGTTGAGCTCCGCCTGGGTCATCTTGAGGCGGCCGCCGCGAAGGCCGCTCCTGCCCGAGAAGCCGCTCGCGTCGAGGCCGCTCAGGATGTAGAGCTCGTAGCGGAACCTGTCGTTGGGTTGGCCCCAGATGCCGATGCCGCCTTCTCGCCAGGTCGTTGGAATGACGATGCGGTCGACCGTTGGGCGCTCGACGCCGTTGAAGATCGGGGGCTCGTGCCATTGGTTGATGATGCTGATCGGCACCAAGATCGCACCGGTTCGCAGGTAGAGCGCCGTGCTCGAGCCTTTGAGAAGTCGCCAGTCGAGCATGGCTTGCTCGATCCGCACCAATTCGGGAATCGCCACACCGTCGCTGTTGGCGACGAACGCGTGTTCGAGCTCCACTTTGGAATAGAACTGGAAGCGATCGTTGAAGCGGTGGGCGAAGAAGATGACGAAACGGCGGAAGTCCAAGATGCAGCTGAAGTCGTCGTCCTCGGGTTTCACCGTGTTCAGGTGCAGCTCGCCGTAGCCGCCGATTGTGGTCCTCTGCTCGCGGCGCATACGCCCTTGCTGCATGCCGCGCAGCGGGTCGATTTCGACCCGGTATTGCCCGGGATCGGGCTCTTCGTTGTCGACCTCACCGGGAGCCAAGATCATTTCAGGGCCGTCAGCGTCAGCGTCAGCGCCAGCGTCAGCGCCAGTGTCAGCGTCCGTGCGGGCGTCGGTCTCCGGGGAGGGTGCGCTGTCCTGGGGGCTGGCTGTTCCGTCGCTCCAGCCGGTCAGTCCCAGCAGCATTCCGCAAATCAGCGCGAAGTCGCTGTATCGACTGGTCATGTTCGCTCTCTCCCTCTTGCAAATGAAAATGAATTGCAGCTTCATTAGAAGTCCCTAACAAGAGCGCAAGGCTGATCCGAATGGCACATCCTGGCCCAGTGGCTAATTTGAAATTGCTAGGGTTTTGGTTCGGCACGTCCCTTGCTTGTTCGTAGGCGCAGCTAGGAGGAAGAGAATGCGAAAGTTCATCGGAATGCTTTGCCTGGTGCTGATCGGGGGCTCGATAGGTTGCACGAACAGCCCGGAGGTGAGCCAGTACGAGGCTGCCCTGAGGCAGGCGACGAGCTGCGAGGACGTGCTCGACGCCGTTCGAGAGGACGCGATCGCCAAGGTGGAGCTCGAGCTCGAGTCCTTCATCAGCCAGGAGTACTACGACCGATGGGGCGGCGCGGTCGCGGTCGACGGTGACTTCGGTGGCCCGCTCCTCCCGGGAGCCCCCGTGGCCGAGGGTGATGCGGGGGCCGAGGCTCCGTCCGGATTCTCGGATACCAACCGACAGGTGGCCGATGTCGACGAGGCGGACATCGTCAAAGTCGGCGACGACGGCCGGAAGCTCTTCGTGATTCGCGGCAACGGTTTCTACGAGTTTGATTCCTGGCCGGCATCACAGACCTCCAAGGTCGCCGACCTCGAGATCGAGGGCGGTCCCATGGAGATGTTCGTCGAAGGCGACCGCGCCGTGGTGTTCTCCAATGCCTATGGTGTCGAGGCGCTCGATGATGGCGACCTTTGCCAAGGCTACTACTACGGCGGCGGCCCCGAGCCCGCGTTGGCTGACGTCGACGGCAGCTTCTATTACTGCGGCCGTTCCTTCGTGAAGATCACCGTGATCGACCTGAGCGGCGATGCGCCCGAGGCGGTGCGCGAGGTGTACGTAGACGGTTGGTATACCTCTTCGCGTCGGCATGACGGCATCGTTCGCGCCGTCGTGCAGAGCAGCATGCAAAGACCGGGCACCGTGCCGCACCTCTACGAGGTCGTCTACAACGGCGAAACCTACCCAGAGACGCGCGAGGCAGAAATCGCTCGTGCCCGCATCTGGGCAGCGCAGGCCAAAGACGCGATTCGCGAGACGAGCCTGGCGGACTGGGTGCCAGTCTGGGGCGAACGGATCGACGGCGAAATTGTGGAGCAGCCGGTGCAATGCACCGACTTCTACTCGCCGGAGCCGGGCCTCACTAATTACGGGCTCACGCAGATCGTCGGCCTCGACATCGCGAGCGATAGCCCGACCCGAATCACGTCGATTCTGGGCGAAGCGAATCAGGTCTATGCCAACAGCGAGACGATGGTGCTCACTCAGCCGGATTGGACCTACTACGAACGTGGCGTGAACAGCGACCGAACCGCGGTGCACCGTTTTGCGGTTTCGTCCGAGCAGCAACGGACCCCCTATCAGGGATCGGGTTTCGTTCAGGGCACCGTCAACGACCAGTTCTCGATCGATGAGCGGGCCGGGATCATCCGGCTCGCGACGACCCGTACCACTTGGCCGAGCCGCAACCCCGATCTTGGGGCGCCGGAGATTTGGATTCCGCCAATTAGGGATAATCTGGTGAGCACCCTTAGGCTCGAGGGCAACACGCTCGAGCTTGCAGGCTCGACGCCGCCGCTCGCGGAGGGGGAGTCGATTGAATCCGCCCGATTCATCGGAGACCTCGCCTACGTCGTGACGTTCTTGCGAGTGGACCCACTCTTCGTGATCGATCTCAGCGATCCGGAAAGCCCCAAGGTTCTCGGCCAGCTCAAGATCCCGGGCTTCAGCGAATACATCCATCCACTTGCTGACAGCCATCTATTGACGATCGGTCGCGATGTGGACGAAACGACGCAGAGGGAAAACGGAACCGCTCTGCAGATCTTCGATGTGTCCGACCCGACAAACCCGATCCTTGCGCACAAGGAGATCGTCGGCGAGGGCTACTCGGAAGCGAACCACAACCACAAGGCGTTCAACTTCTACGCCGAGAAGGGTCTGTTGGCGTTCCCGTTCGTGTCCTATGAGGGCAACTTCTCGAGCACTCTCGAGCTCTATGAGGTCACCGTTGCGGACGGCTTCAAGCGTCTCGGCGCCGTCGATCACTCCGACCTGGTCGTCAGTGGCTGCGCTGGCGCCCCGTATCCGGTAGACGATTTCTACCTTCAGTGCGGCTACCAGCCACAGATCACCCGCGGCGTTTTCATCAGCGGTGACGACGAAGACTTCATCTACTCGATCAGCTACGGCGGCATCAGAGTCCACAACCTAGACGACCTGACTACGCCGGTCGCCACGGCGACCTACTGACGGTGAGACGCAAGGCAGGGTCAGCCGAGGCGGCTGAGCTCGTCCATCTTGGCGGCGAGCTTCATGTCTAGCTCGGTGAGCCCGCCGGCGTCGTGCGTGCTGAGCTCCACCTCTACGGTTGCCCAGACATTGCGCCACTCGGGATGGTGATTCATCGATTCGGCTACGATGGCGACGCTGCTCATCCAGCCAAAGGCCTCGACGAAGTCTTTGAAGCGGAACACGCGACGAATGCGGTCCGTTCCCAGCTCCCAATTCGGGAGCGCCAGCATCTGGGCGGCGATTTCCGCGTCGGTCAGCTTCTTCATACTCAACCCTCCATGGATTTCAGCTCCCCGCGGAGCTGTTCCAGCCTCTCGTTCGATTCGGTCCATTCGTCGAAGGCGCGTTCCAGCTCCCGCTGCGCCGTCCGCGCCTCGTGCAGTAGCCTATCGCGGCGCTCGGGCTCGCCATATACCTCGGGCTTGCTCAGCTCCTCATTGCCCTTGGCGATCTTTTTTTCGAGCCTTGCAATCGATTGTTCGAGCTCTCCAACGCGTTTCTCCAGCGGCCTCACGCCCTGATTCTGCTTGGATCGAAGCTCGGCCTCCTTCCGTCTCTGCTCCTTTCGGGCGTTCCGACTTCTCTTCTGAGCCGCCGGCTTGGTTGCGCCCTCCGTCGCAGGGGTGAGATCCCGCTGCTGGCAGGACCAGAGGTAGTCGTCGAGGGTGCCCGGATAGTTTTCGACGCCGCCGTCGTGCACGACCCAGAGCTTGGTCGCGAGGCGACGGATGAAGCCTCGGTTGTGGCTGACGAAGAGTAGGGTGCCGTCGTAGGTGGCGAGCGCCTCGGTGAGGGACTCGGTGGTTTGAAGGTCGAGGTGGTTCGTCGGCTCGTCCATCAACAAGACGTTGCCGGGGCGAACGAGGATCTTGGCGAGGGCGACCCGCGCCCGTTCACCGCCGGAGAGAACCGAGATTCGTTTGTCGATCGCTCGCTCGCCGAACAACATGGCACCGAGCACCTTCCTGACACCCTCCACGCTCGTGCCATCGCTGGCATAGGCGACCTCTTCTATCACCGTGCGTTGCATGTCGAGGGCGTCCGTGTGGTGCTGTGCGAAATACCGGACGTTCGATTGCCCCGGCAGATGCACGCGTCCTGCCGAAGCCTCGATTTCACCGGCCAAGATCTTCAGGAGCGTGGTCTTGCCGGCGCCGTTGGGTCCAACGATCGCGATGCGATCGCCGCGCTCCACCGCAAGCGTCACGCGGTCGAATACTACATGCTCGCCAAACGACTTGCAGAGGTCATCCACTCGCATCGGGGTGCGCGCGCCACGATCGGTCGCCGGAAACGAGAAACGAACTTCGCGTGCGGAGGCGTGGAGCTCCACAGAGTCCATCTTCTCGAGCTTGCGAACACGGCTTTGAACCTGAGCCGCCTTGCTCGCTTTGGCGCGGAAACGTCGCACGAACTGCTCGAGGTGTTCCTTCTCCTTCTCCAGATTCTTCGCCCGGTTCTCTAGAAGCTGCCGCTCTTCCTCCCGCTGCAATAGATACCGCTCGTAGTTCCCTCGAAAGGTCCGGACGCCTTCCGGCTCGAAGCTGACCACTCGGTTAACCTGCTCGTTCAGGAACTCCCTATCGTGGGAGACGAGAAAGAGGGCTTGATCGTAGCCGCTCAAGAACTTCGAGAACCACGCGACCGATGGCATGTCCAGATGGTTGGTGGGCTCGTCGAGGAGCAGTAGCCCAGGTCTTTGAAACAAGAGTGAGGCCAACACGGCGCGCATTTTCCAGCCGCCGCTGAGCTCCGACAAGAGGCGCTGGTGGTCGTCTTGGGTGAAGCCCAGCCCGTGCAGAATCTTTTTGGCGTCGTGCTCGGAGAACTGAGCATCCAGCACGGCGGTTCGTTCGTGAAGCTCTGCGACGGTGCTCGCCACAGCGACCAGCTCATCGTGGTTGGCGTGGCTATCGTGCTCGAGCGCGGCCAACCGAGCTTCGCACCGTTCGAGCTCCGCGCGAAGCTCGGGCCGGCCGGGCACGCTGTCGTACACGAAGGTCAGCACCTGCTCGTTCGGAAACGAAGCGATCTCCTGGGGCAAAAAGCCGACTCGCACTCCAGGCAGCGTTTTGACGCTGCCGCCGTCGGGTTCGATCTTGCCGGCGAGCAAGCGGAATAGGCTCGATTTCCCTGATCCGTTCGGACCCACCAGACCGATGTGATCGCCCTGGTGCACCTGAAGCGACAGCCCATCGAAGAGCACCTCTCCACCCAGCGCGAGCGAAACCTTGTTGATCGAAGCGAGTGTCGTCAAGCGAGCTCCGAGCGGATCTTGATTTCGTTGACCAGGGTTCGGTGCACCGGGCAGCGCGCCGAGATCTCGAGAAGTCGCTCACGTTGCTCCTCAGTGAGGGCGCCTTCGAGCTCGAGCTTCTTTTCGATCACATCGATCATTCCGGTGTCCTTGTCGCAGTCTTCGCAATCTTTAGCGTGAACGTGATCGTGGCGCAGGGTGACCCGTACCGCTTCGAGAGGCCACTCCTTCCTTCCCGCATACATCTTCAAGGTCATCGAGGTACATGCGCCGAGTCCAGCGAGCAAGAGCTCGTACGGGTTGGGACCGAGATCGCTACCTCCCTTATCGATCGGTTCGTCGGCTGCGAAGCTTAGATGGCGCGCCTGAATTCGCTGCAAGAAGCTGATGGTCTTTCCCTCGACGACGACCTCGCCCTCGGGGGCATCCATCGGGGGCTCTTCAGCAGGCTGTTCGGGCAAATAGCGGTCTGCCCAGGCCGCCAGAACCTCCGCGACGTACCGCGCATCACTCCGCCGGCCCAGCAGGTGATCGGCTCCGTCCAAAGAGACGAAGCTCTTCGGGTGACGGGCGGCTTCGTAAATCCTGCGTGCGTTGTCGATCCCGACGACATTGTCCTGCGGGGAGTGAAAGACGACCAGAGGCTTCCTCATGCTGCCGATTCCCGCGGCATGCTGGGGTTCGAAAGGCGCACCGATGGTCGCGACACCGGCTGCCTCTGGAATTCGCCCAGCCGCGGCGAGAGCTGCCGTTCCTCCGAGGCTATGCCCAACGAGTAGCAATGGGACGGGGTAGACCTCGTGCAACGCGCCCGCAGCGGCAATGATATCGCCTGCGTCGTGAGCGAGCGTCGTGCTGTCAAACTCGCCTCCGCTCTCACCCAGTCCCGCGAAGTCGAATCGGAGAGTCGCGATTCCCCTCTCCGCAAGAGCGGCACCGACATATCTTGCCGCTCTGCTGTCCTTGGAGCAGGTGAAGCAATGAGCGAACACAGCGCAGGCAATCGGCCTCACAGCCGGCAAGTCAATTCGACCCGCGCGAGGCTGCCCATCGCTGCCGGGAAATTCGAGACTTTCGACGTCCGTCGTCATACATCCTCCGAGTGGGGAATGTACAACGTTGCCCCACCGGTGTTAGCCGGCGGTCGCCTATTCGGCGGCTTCGAGGTACCGGGCCTCTTCGGGACTCTCGTAGCCGAACTCTTCGAAGACTTCGCGGAGCTCGTGAGAAACCTCTTCTCGGCTGATTCCGAAGAAATCGAGCTCGAAATTCCTGGGGCTTTCGTAGTCGTGATGGTCCACGAGGGCCTCGTCGAGCTTGGCCTCGAACGCCTCACTCACCGGCATGCCGAGTCGGCCGTACAAATCCAAGATCGCCTTCTTCGGGTCCCCGACAAGGTCCTCGTAGCGAATTACGATGAACTGGTCTTCTGGGATTTCTTTCCGGCACTCGAGCGCATATCGATAGTAGTCGTAGCCGAGCCGTTTGAGCGCCTGAATCTCTTCCCCATCGGGAGGAATGCTCGGCGAGTGCGCCTTCCAGGCCTGGTAGAACATGTTCAAGAACGACGGAAGGCAGTCGTGCGGGTCACGGACCAGGTACACGAACACAGCATCGGGGAACTTTTCGTAGACGGACCGAACACGGGTCGAGAAAAATACGTTCTTGTTCAAGAAGCGTTTGCCGCCCGCTTCGAACACGTGGCGTTTGATGGTGTTCTCATACGACTCCATGAACGCGCGCCGCTCCTCGGGGGGCTGATGGTCGACCCAGGTCTGGCTTGGCATGTCTTCCATGAACGGAAAGAGAAGACCGGTCGCCGGAGAGGTCAGGCTCCAAAGCAGCGTGCACACGTCTTCCTCGGCTTGGTCGAGACTGAGGTGATGGACTTCCTGCCAGCGACTCTCGAGTGGGGCGTTGAAAAGGTCGTACGCGCGGTTGAGGACCGAGCCGATGCTGGTCTGTGCGAGCGCGATCAGCCGCTTGAACGTCTTGGTTGCGGTCACGGCGGGGAAGATCGTTTGGTAGAGCTTCACTGTGGTGAAGACCTCTTCGTCCATGCTGATGAGGCGATGGGCGAGGGTGGTGCCGCTCCGTGGATTGGCGAAGACGAAGACCGGGCGCTCGACCTTCTGGTGGCGGTACTCGGGGCAGACGAGCTCGTCGAGGGCGCGGAATGTCACCGCAGCTTGGCGAAGACCGAGATAGATCGGCGCGACCCAGGCAGTCGTCACCAGACGGCCAACGGTCGGCCTCTTGAAGATGACTTTCCCAATCTCCTGAAGGCCTCGTTTGTTGATGTACATGATCAATCCCCCGCGGCAGCTGTCTGACCTGACCTGCTTCAGTGTAGGGGTGGACCACGAAATCGCTGGAAAAACCGGGCCAACGGCGTCCCGGCCGGGTCGAACGGTCCGTGCTCGCGCGTGAACCGAGTTTCTATTCGTCGGTCACGCAGCCGTCCGAAGCGGATTTCACATTCTTGATATATTTGTAAAGTGTCCCACGTTTGGCCTTGAGCTCAGGCGCCTTCCACCGGGCGCGACGCTTTGCGAGCTCCGCATCGGGCACCCCGAGATCGATCGATCGCTTCTTGGCGTCGATGGCGATGAGGTCGCCATCTTGCACCAGGGCGATGGGCCCGCCTTCCTGCGCCTCTGGTGTGATGTGGCCGATGATGAAGCCGTGCGAGCCGCCCGAGAAACGGCCGTCGGTGATGAGCGCAACATCCTGACCGAGCCCCGCTCCCATGATGACCGAGGTTGGTGAGAGCATCTCGGGCATCCCAGGCCCACCCTTCGGTCCCTCATAGCGAATGACGACGACGTCGCCTTTCTCGATTCCGTCGTGCTCCATCGCGGCCAACATGTCCTCTTCGCAGTTGAAGACTTTGGCGGGCCCCTTGAACTGATAGCCTTCTTTCCCGGTGATCTTTGCAACCGAACCGTCGGGCGCGAGGCTGCCGCGCAGAATCGTGAGGTGTCCTGTCTTCTTGATCGGCGTTTCCCAAGAACGAATGACGTCTTGTCCCTCGCTCAAGTCGGGAAGCCCCGCGAGATTCTCGGCGAGGGTTTTGCCGGTGACGGTGAGACAGTCGCCGTGAAGCGCGCCGTGGGCCATCAGATAGCGAAGCACGGCCGGGGTGCCGCCAACCTGGTGCAAATCCTCCATCACGTACTGTCCGCTCGGCTTCAGGTCCGCGAGAAACGGCACGCGATCGCTGACCGTTTGGAAGTCATCGATCGTCAAGGGAACATCGACCGCCCGCGCCATTGCGATGAGGTGCAGGACCGCATTGGTCGAGCCACCAAGCGCCATGATCGTCACCATGGCGTTTTCAAAGGCTTGCCGTGTCATGATATCGAGCGGTTTGATGTCCTTCTCCAGGAGTAGCTTGATAGCTTGGCCTGCTCGCAAGCATTCCTCCCGTTTTCCAGGATCCTCTGCCGGCGTCGAGGAGCTATATGGGAGAGACATGCCCATCGCTTCGATCGCCGATGCCATGGTGTTTGCCGTGTACATCCCACCGCAGGCGCCAGCGCCAGGGCAGGCGTGCTCGATGATGTCGAGGCGCTTGGTCTCGTCGATCGATTTCGCCAGTAGCTGGCCGTAGGACTGGAACGCTGAGACTACATCGAGCTTCTCGCCGTGGTTTCCACGGCCCGCGCGAATCGTTCCGCCGTAGATCATGAGCGCTGGCCGATTGAGGCGGCCAATCGCGATCATGCATCCGGGCATGTTCTTGTCGCAGCCGGGAATCGAGATGTTCGCGTCGTACCAGTGCGCTGCCATGACGGTCTCGATCGAGTCGGCAATCAAATCGCGGGACTGCAGCGAGTAGCTCATCCCGTCGGTGCCCATCGAAATCCCGTCCGAGACGCCGACGGTGTTGAAGCGCATGCCGACCAGCCCCGCGTCCACGACCCCGCGCTTCACGACCCCGGCCAGTTCGTTGAGGTGCATGTTGCAGCTGTTGCCCTCGTACCAGACCGCCGAGATGCCAACTTCCGCCTTGTCCAGGTCGCCCCTGCTCAGCCCGGTTGCATGGAGCATCGCCTGGGATGCGCCCTGCGACGGGGGTTGGGTGATTCGACTGCTGTACTTGTTGAGTTTTCTGCTCATGGGGGCTGCAGAGTCTAGCACTCCGATCCCCCTCATCCGCACCCTGCTTCGGCTCCTGAGACCTTCGACTTGACCCGTTCCCGCCCCGGTCCTACGACTGTTCAATAAAATTTGAACGAACCGAGCCGCCCGAGTGCCCACCGCAGCCGCCAAACAGACAGAACCGAATGATTCTCAGCCTTTATGGCGTGAGGGCGAACTTCGTGCGGCCGACGCGATGGGGCGATTGATGGAGTTCTGGGGCTTCCGCCGCCACATGGGACGGCTCTGGACGATCCTTTACCTTTCCCCCGAGCCGATGACCACCGGAGCGCTCTCGGAGACGCTTCAGCTGAGCAGCAGCGCGGTGAGCTTGTCCCTCGGGGAGCTGGTTCGATGGGGCGCTGTGCGCAAGACCTGGCTCCCCGGTGAACGAAAAGACTTCTATCAGGCGGAAAGCAGTGTTTGGAAGCTCCTTCGTCGCGTGTACGAACGCCGGGAGCTCAACCTCATACGCGAAGCGAGCGACGCCTTCTGCGAAGCACAGCGCGTTCTCGATGAGGCGCGCGATCAGCTCAGGGGCGAGGAGCGCCGGCGCGTGGACTACATGCGCAAGCGACTTGCAAGGCTCGCCGCCCTATCCAAAGCCGGCGAACGGCTCGTTCGTATGCTGGTCGCAGGTCGCATGCTCAACCCAGCCGATCTGCAAGCAGCGGAAGAAGAAGACTGATGCACCAGCGAAGACTCAGCGGAGGCCCGAGATGTCGTTGATTGCGGCGCTTCGATCCGATTCGTCGTCTGACGTGCTGACAAGCCTGCAGGCCGTCTGCGATTCGCAGGGCCTTCGAGACCTTTCTGCGGACTTGGCCGACCTCGCCGGATTGGTGCGTTGGGACATGGCGGAGCTCGAAAAAAATATCCAGGGTCTGCCTCTCGGTGAGAGCTTGGTGCACAAGAGCGCGCATCATTTGCTCGAAATTGCTGGGAAGAGGCTCCGTCCGATGTGCGTAGTTCTGGCCTCGCGGCTCGGAGAGGGCCTCGACGACAAGACGCGCGCGTTCGGGGTGGCGGTGGAGCTCGTGCATTGTGCGACGCTCCTGCACGATGATGTCGTGGACGCGGGTGATCAACGTCGCGGTGTGCCTGCCGCCCGCACCCTCTATGGGAATGCCGCGTCGATTTTTGCCGGTGACTGGTTGCTCGTCGATGCGCTTCGCCGCGTTCGAGCTGCCGAAATGCCCGATGTTTTGATCCGCTTGCTCGACATCATCGACGAGATGATCTTCGCGGAGGCCATTCAGCTCGAAAACCGTGGCCGCATCGACGCCCGCATGCATACCTACATGCAGGTGGTCGAGGGAAAGACGGCTGCGCTTTTCCGCTGGGCGATGTTCGCGGGCGCCCGGGCCGGCGGTCTCGACCCTGGAGCGTGCCAGGCGCTCGAAGAGTATGGGCTTCACCTCGGTGTCGCGTTTCAACTGATCGACGACCAGCTCGACTACGCGGGCGAAAGCTCGACGATCGGAAAATCTCCATTCACCGACTTGCGCGAGGGCAAGATGACGTACCCCGTGATTGTCGCCCTCGAGCGGGACCCTTCACTCCGGTCTGTTCTGGAGGAGCTGGTCGCGAGCCCTGTAGACGAGGTGTCCGACGCAGCGAAGTCGGAATTACTGTCCGCGCTGAAACTGACGGGCGCGCTCGAGGCGACGCGCGAGCTGGCGATTCACAAAGCCGACGAGGCCTGTTCGGCCTTAAACGGGCTGCCCGAGGGGCGGGCACGAGATGCGTTGATCACGGTGGCTCGCGCCACCGTCCACCGGGAGTCCTAGCGAGCAACCAGGAAAGAGTCATCGATGTCCAAGCAACCACCAACCGTGACTAGCCGCATCCCGGGGTTCTACCGCGAGCATGTCGAGCAGCGGCTGCGAACTATGATCGATACCGGCCTGCTATCCGAGGATTCGGTAAGGCATCTTCAGGACGGCGGGCGCCTCACGCTCGAGGTCGCCGACCGCATGAGCGAGAACGTGATCGGCGTGCACGGTCTGCCTCTCGCGATCGCGCTCAATTTCCGTGTCAACAACAACGACGTCTTGGTACCCATGTCGGTGGAGGAGCCTTCGGTCGTCGCGGCGGCATCGAACGCTGCGCGTCAGGTGCGTATGACCGGCGGCTTCTTTGGCGAGGCTACGGCGCCGATCATGACGACGCAGGTGCAGTTCGATGATGTGCCCGATCCGCAAGCGGCGAAGGTCCGCGTGGAAGCCGAGCGTGATCTCATCTTCCAGATCGCAGACGAAGCAATCCCGGGCATGGTCGAGCGGGGCGGTGGCTCCCGTGATCTCGACGTGCGCGTGCTCGACGAAGACGACGGGATTTTGGTCGTGCATCTTTACGTCGACGTGGGCGATGCGATGGGCGCCAACGTCGTAGACGCGGTCGCCGAAGCTGTCGCTCCACGAATCCAGGAGCTGACCGGCGGCACGGTCGGCTTGCGCATCCTCAGCAATCTGCCTCTGCGACGTCGCATCAAAGTGCGCTGCGACGTGAGTGTCGATGCACTCGGTGGCCCGGAGCTCGCAGACGGCATCGTGAAGGCGAGCCGCTTTGCTGAGCTCGATCCCTTCCGCGCGGTTACGCACAACAAGGGCGTGATGAACGGCATCGATGCGGTGGCCCTTGCGATGGGGCAGGATTGGCGCTCCATTGAAGCGGGGGCCCACGCGTTCGCTGCGCTGACCGGGCGTTATAGGCCGCTCGTCGTTTGGAGCCGCACCGAGAGTGGGGTGCACGGGGAGCTCGACATGCCGATGGCCGTCGGTACCGTCGGCGGCTCGACGCGTGTCCATCGTGGCGTTCGCGCCGGCTTCGAGCTCATGGGCATCCAGAATGCGGGGGAGCTCGCCGTCGTCATGGGTGCGGCTGGCATGGCATCGAACTTGGCGGCGCTTCGCGCACTGGCCGGGGAGGGCATCCAGCGCGGTCACATGAGGCTCCATTCTCGCAAGCAGGAGGTGCAGGAGAACGCACGGCTGCAAGCCAAGAAGCTCGAACGAGGTGCTCAGTGAGCGAAGCGGTCCAAGAGACCAGCTCGCCCAATCCGGGCTCGGGGGAGATGTTCGACCAGATTGCGGGCCGTTACGACTTCCTGAACAGGTTGATGTCGATGGGCATCGACCAGTCCTGGCGTCGAAAAACCGTTGCTGCGCTGAAGCTGTCCGCCGGGGCTCGCGTGCTCGATCTCGCAACCGGAACAGGCGACCTGGCCCTCATGATCGCCCGAAGTCACCCCGACGCGCAGGTCGTCGGAAGCGATCCTTCGAGTCGAATGCTCGAAGTGGGTGTCGAGAAAGTGGCACGAAGCGGTGTTGCCGATCGCGTACGGCTCGAGCTGGGTGACGCACAGGCGCTTCCCTATGAGACTGACGCCTTCGACGGTTGCTGCATCGCGTTTGGCATACGCAACGTTCCAGATCGAAGCGCCGCGCTCGCCGAAATGGCGCGGGTCACCAAACCCGGCGGCCGCGTCGCGGTGCTGGAGCTTGGCGAGCCGAGCGTGGGCTGGCTCAGTCCGATTGCCCGCTTCCATGTTCGCAAAGTGATTCCGCGACTTGGTGGGATGCTGTCGGGCTCGCGCGAGTACAAGTACCTTCAAGAATCAATCGCGGCCTTTCCGCCCGCCGATGAGTTCGCCGATCAGATGCGGGCTTCCGGCTTGAACGTGCTCGAAGTGAACCCGCTCACCTTCGGCGCCTGCAATCTGTACGTGGCTGAGCCACGAGGGGCCGCATCATGAGGTCGCAGAGCGCGGCTTTTGCATTCGACGGCGCAGCGGTTCGGCAAAGCTCGCGGTCACTCCTCGAGCAGGCATTGAACGCGCATCGCTCCGAGGTAAATCACCTCATCGTCACCGTGCCAGCGCCGGTTGCGCCGCCCGATGCCCTGCTTCGTGCCTTTCCGCACGAGGCGAGCATTCTCTGGGATCCACCGAAAGGCACCGCCTGCTCCGGGATTGGAGTGGCGACCACTCTACCGACCAATGCCCCGTCCATCGGTGACTTCTTCGATCACACGAGCCATATTGCGCATGAAGCGAGTCCCACGCCCCGGGTATTTGGCGGGGCCTCCTTTGCTCCGGGTGCGGCGGGGCAGATGCCCTGGGAGAGCTTTGGAGATGGTTTCTTGCTCCTGCCGACCTGGACCTATCAAGTCGACGAGCGCGCTTGGCTCTCGTTCGCAGCCTGCGGTTTGGAACGCCCAGCCGCCGAGCAAGCGCTCGACGTGTTCGATGCGATCTGGGACAGCCTGGAACGCCCAATCGGCGTCATTCCGCCTCCCGTTTCGGTCCGTCGCATCGAAGAAGCCGATCGCGAGACCTGGTCGCGCCAGGTTGGTGACATTCGTCATGAGATCCAGAACGGGATCTTCGAGAAAGTCGTCGCCGCGCGGCGTTGTGTCGTCGAGCTCGAGACGGGAGCCGGTTCACTGGACGTTCTCAAGCGCCTCGAAGGCGGCTTTCCCGGCTGCACTCGATTCGCACTCTGGCGCGGCGACGCCGCATTCCTGGGCGCGACGCCAGAGCTTCTGATCTCGCGTCGGGGTCCATCGGTCTTGAGTGAGGCTCTGGCCGGATCGACGACCCATGGTGATGCAGCACGAATGATGGAGAGCTCCAAAGAGCGGGAGGAGCATCAGTTGGTGGTCCAGGCGATCCTCAAGGCGCTCGAGCCGTTCTGTGATTCGCTTCGCTCCGCTCCGGAGCCAAGCGTTCGCGAGCTTCCAAATCTTTTGCACATGCAGACGCCTATCGAAGGGCGTTTGCGCGAGCCGACTCACATCTTGGCCCTGGTGCAAGCGCTGCACCCCACGCCGGCCGTGGGGGGCGTTCCAACGAACGAAGCGATTCGATGGATCGTCGAGCACGAGGCCCAGGCCCGCGGTTGGTACAGCGCTCCGGTGGGTTGGGTCGACGCTGCCGGCGATGGCGAATTCGTGGTCGCGCTTCGTTCCGGACTGCTACGCGACGGAAAGGCCTGGGTCTACGCTGGCGCCGGAATCATGGCCGACTCCGATCCCGATGCGGAGTACGCGGAAACCGAGCTCAAAATGCAGGCGCTTCTGGGAGCGCTCCATGGGGACGGCCGCTGAGCTTCAAAGCGCGTGGGCGAGGCTCGTCATCGAGAGCTTCGTTCAAGCCGGCATCGTGGACGCGATCATCAGTCCAGGGTCGCGTTCCACGCCCTTCGTGATCGCGGCCCTCGAAAACGAGGAGCTCGAGTGCACGAGCGTGCTGGATGAACGCTCGGCCGCCTATTTCGCCCTTGGTCAGGCGCGGTGCACCTTGCGGCCTTCGCTCCTTTTGTGCACTTCCGGAAGCGCGCCGGCCAATTACTTTCCGGCCGTCATCGAGGCGAGCGAGGCAGGCGTTCCGCTGGTCGTGCTTTCCGCCGATCGACCTCCTGAGCTCCATGGCTGCGGCGCAAACCAAACGACGGATCAGATCGGGCTGTACGGAAACAAAGTTCGCTTCTTCGCGAATCTCGGAGAACCGCGTGACGAGGAGGCGAGCCTGCGGGCCGCCAGGCGCATCGTCGCACAGGCGGTGTCCGAAGCCCTCGGTGTCAAGCCGGGTCCGGTTCACATCAATGCACAGGCCCGCAAACCACTAGAGCCAGCGCCAGCCAGCCGCGAGCTCGCCTTGCGAGTCGATGCGATCCTCGGCGAGCCGCTCACCCAGCTCCATCGCGCGCGACCACTCGACCCGAAGCTCATCGAGCACGTTTCCCCGCTGCTCGTCGATTCGGTTGCCGAGGCGCTCGATGCCGCGGCGCGTCCGGTCATTCTATGCGGTCCCGCCGACCTGCGGAGTGCGATGTTCGTCGACGCGCTCGACGAGCTTTCCGAGCGTTCCGGTGCCTTGGTCCTTGCTGAAACCACGAGTCAGTTCCGGTGCTGGGCGAAGTCCCGTGCGCTGGGTGCGTTCGACACCATTTGGCGAACCGAGAGTGGGAGGTCGATGTGCCTCCCGGACTTCGTTCTGCAGCTCGGTGCAAGCCCGACCTCCAGGGGCTGGGAGCAGCTTTGCGCAGCGCATCGGATTCGACGCATCGTCGTGCATCCTTGGGAATGGGCGGACCCCAGCTCGAGCGCCGAGGCGATCGTCCAAGCCGACATCGGTTCCTTCCTTACCGCGCTTTGCTCGTCTGCCTACAGACCGGTCCGCCGCGACGAAGACTTCGTGGCTGGCTTTGAGTGGGCGGAGTCCGCCGTATGGGACGAGGCATCGGCGATCGTTGCTCAGGCCGGTGATCTGCTCACACAGGCTGGAGCAACCCGCACGTTGCTCGATGCACTCCCTGACCCTAGCTCATTGGTGGTTGGAAATAGCCTGTCGATCCGCGACGTCGACATGTGGGTGCCGCCCGGGAAGAAGGTTCTGGCTGTTTGCTCTCAGCGCGGCGTGAGTGGAATCGACGGCGTCGTATCTTGCGCCGCTGGCGTCGCGTCCTGGGTTGACGGCGTGACGACACTGCTGATTGGTGACGTCAGCTTCCTACACGACATCAATGGGCTTCAGTTGGCGTCCCAGCTGGCGGGACCTTTGGTGATTGTGGTGGTCAACAACGGCGGCGGCCGGATCTTCGAGCAGCTGCCGATCGCGGGAGACGGCAAGGAGGCCTGGCTCCCCTATTTCACGACTCCTCATGGTGCCGACCTGCACTCTGCCGCTTCGCTCTATGGATGCGCATTCCAAAGCGTCGACACGGTGATCGGGTTGCGCCAAGCCCTCGAGCTTGGATACCGACGAGAAGGTTGCACCGTCATCGAGGCGTTGGTGCCGCCACATAGCGCGCTGCATCAAGGACGCGATCTCATCGCTCGGGTCGAGCGGGCACTGCAGCGCGAGGCGTCTTGATGTGGACGCTCCTGCACGGCTTCACGGGCTCGCCGCGAAGCTACGATCCCATGCTCCATTGCGCCGACCTCAGCGACTTGCCGTGCATTCCGGCTTTGACCGGTCACGGGGTCGATTGGCGGAGCAGGGCCATCGACTCGTTCGAGGACGAAGTGTCGCGGCTCATCTCATTTCAGTCTGACATCACCCAACCCCGCTTCGTTTGTGGCTACTCGCTCGGTGCGCGGCTTGCGCTGGGGATGCTGGCCGCCAAGCCGAACCTGTTTGACGGCGCGCTTCTAATCGGGGTTCACCCGGGCCTCACTGAGCAAGCCGCTCGCGACGAGCGTCGCGAAATCGATTCCCGCCGTGCGAGCCTGCTTCGTGAGAAAGGGCTTGCGTGTTTCGTCGCGGCTTGGGAAGCGTTGCCCCTCTTCGCGAGCCAACGCGCGCTTCCCCCGGAACGCTTGGCCGTGCAGCGTGAGAACCGGCTCGCCCACGATCCGGAGGGCTTGGCCCGATCCCTCGAGATCCTGGGCTTGGCGGAGATGCCCGACTATGCTGCTGCCTTCGCGTCTCTCGAAATTCCGATCGTCCTCATGACTGGCTCGCTCGATTCGAAGTTCTCCAAGGTCGCCACAGCGCTTGCAGCAGACAACGCGCACATCGAGGTGCAGCTCGTCGATGGCGTGGGTCACAACGTCTTGCTCGAAGCGCCGGCCGTCGTTGCTGCCGCGCTGAAGCGAGTCGAGGAGTTGGCGCGCCGATGACCGAGATCGCCCCCGGCTCGATGGGCGCCTGGATTGTCGCCGCGCGCCCGGCGACGCTCACGGCGGCCTTCGCGCCGGTTGCGGTGGGTACCGCCTGCGCATGGCGGGCGGGTGGATTTCGCTGGGATGCTGCGCTTGCTGCCTTGCTTGGCGCCTTTCTGATTCAGGTCGCGACCAATTTCGCCAACGACATGTTCGACTTTCAAAAGGGCGCCGACACCGAAGAACGCCTGGGCCCCACCCGTGCGGCTCAGGCCGGTCTACTCAGCGTGCCCGAGCTCCGTCGTGGAATCCTGGTCGCCTTCGGGCTTGCGCTCGGGACTGGCTTCTATCTCGCGTGGATTGCTGGCCCGGTCGTGGTCGCAATCGGCCTCGCATCGATGGCCGCGGGCCTTGCGTATACCGGCGGCCCGTTGCCGCTCGCCTACAACGGCCTCGGCGATGTTTTCGTGATGGCGTTCTTCGGGTTCGTGGCGGTCTGTGGAACGGCGTTCGTGCAGGCGCTCTATGTTCCCTCGATCGCTTGGCTCGCTTCTGTTCCAATCGGCGCCCTTGCTACCGCGATTCTGGTCGTGAACAACGTGCGCGACTTCGAAGGCGACAGCCGGGCTGGCAAGACGACGCTCGTCGTTCGATTCGGCAGGGAAGCCGGTGTGCGGGAATACGCCCTCCTGCTGCTCCTCTCATACGCAATGCCCATCGGCATGTTCCTTCTCGGTTGGAGCAGCGCCTGGGTCTGCCTTCCTCTTCTCACGATGGTCTGGGCGATTCGGCTCTATCGCTCGGTTGCCCACGATCGCGGGGTCGTTCTCAATCAAACGCTCGCCGGCACAGCGAAGCTTCTTTCCCTGTTCGGTGTGCTCTTCGCGATTGGGATCCTGGCGTGACCGAGCTTCACGCGCAGATCGACCTGCTCGAAGGCGAGCTGTCGGAGGCGCTCCTGGGCGGAGCCGAAGGCCTCCTCAGGCGGGCGTTCGCGGTGATTCGGCTCATGCGCAGCGACGGCACCACTGGGCTCGGTGAAGCCTCCCCGCTGCCTGGCTATTCTCCGGATGTGCTCGCCGATGTCGCCGAGGAGCTCCAGCAGCTCGCTGATGCGCCGCTCGTTGCGGACCCATTGGCAAGCCCGTTTCGGCTACTCGAGGATGCGTTTACCGCGCGGCCGCTGAAGCAACCGTCTTCTCGCTTCGCACTAGAGACGGCGCTGCTCGCTTGGCTTGGTCAGACTCGGGGCGAACCGGTGCATCGGGTGCTGGGTGGCGACGAGGAGCGATCTGCGATCTCCATCGCAGACCTCGTCATGACCGCGGACGCCAGCTCATGGCCGCAGCGCGCCGATGAGCTAGTCGCCGACGGTGCAACGCACCTGAAGCTCAAAATTGGATCTGATCTCGAATCAGAGATCGAAGCCCTTCGATCGATTCGAAGTGCACATCCGATGCTCCCGCTTCGTCTCGACGCGAACCGCCGCGTCCCTGTCGCAGCGCTTCGGCAGAATGCCGACGTGCTCGAAGCCCTCGAGCTGGAGCTGATCGAAGAACCCGTTGCGCCCGAGGACTGGCCGACCGCGTTGGGCCTGCCGCTGCCTTTCGCCCTCGATGAATCGCTTCGCGATCGGGCGCTTACTCGGCGGCTACTCGAGAGCGGCCGGATCAGCGCCGTGGTCATCAAGCCAATGGTCCTGGGAGGTTTGCGTGCCTCGTTCGAAATCGCCGAGCGCGCAGCCGCTCATGGCGCCCGATACCTGGTGTCGCACACGTTCGATGGCCCGATTGCCCGCGCCGCCACCGCTGAGCTTGCGCTCGCACTCCAAACCGAGCTCGCTGCCGGCCTCGGCGAGCATCCGGCGCTTGGGCTCTGGCCGCCCCACCGGATCGCGGCGATTCGAGACAGGCTCATCGTCCCGCATGACGCGCCGGGTTTGGGCCTTGAATTCGAAGAGGGCTCCGATGACTGAGCTGAGCCTGCTCGCTGCGGCACGCGAAGATCCAGGCCGTGACTGCCTGATCGCAGACGGCAGGGCTTGGTCGTATGCAGATGTCGCGATCCGTGTTCAGAGAGCCGTTGCATCGCTTGGGGCTCGCGGGGTCAAGCCCGGGGATAGGGTTGCGCTCACGCCCGAGCTGGATTTTGACTCGATCGTTTGGCTATACGCCCTCTTCGAGCTCGGCTGCCCGGCGGTGCTACTACATCCAGGTCTCCGCGATCGCGAACGGGCCTTCCTGTTGACCGAGTCGGTGCCCGCGCACCGGATCGAGGGCGCGGTCCCGGTCGATGCGCCCGCCGAGCCGTTCGCGGAGCCCGCACCGGTCGCCGACGAGGAGACCCTGGCGATCGCCTACACGTCGGGTTCGAGCGGTGCGCCTCGCGGAGCTCGCTTATCTCGTCGCGCGTTCATCGCTTCGGAAGCTGCGCATGCCGCGAATCTCGGCTGGCTTCCTGAGGACCGCTGGCTCCTGTGCATGCCACCGGCCCATGTCGGCGGTTTGTCGATCATCACCCGATCGCTCATTGCCCGGCGCTGCATCGTGTTGGGCCCCGGTCCCTTCCATCCCCGTGCGCTGAGCCGCCTGATGACTGAGAACCGCATAACGCTCCTGAGCGTCGTGCCAACCATGCTTCGCCGCTTGCTCCAGCTCGAAGACCCCATCTGGGAGCCGAGCCCGGAGCTTCGCGCGGTCTTGGTTGGCGGTGCGCCGCTTCCTTCTGCCTTGCGCGAGCGTGCCAGAAGTCGAGGGGTCCCGATCCTCGCCACCTACGGGTGCACCGAAGCTTGCTCTCAGGTCACGACACAAGCGCCTGAACAAAGCGGCCAGCCCGGCTCAGGCTCAGCATTGCGCGGCATCGATGTTCGGATCGTGGATGACGAGATTCAGATTCGCGGCGACACGTTGATGGATGGATACCTGGGTGAAGATCGAAGCGGCGAGCCCTGGACGCTGGACGCCTGGCTTCGTACCGGCGACTTTGGCGCCTTCTTGCCCGACGGGCAGCTGCTCGTTGGGGGACGCATCGACGACATCATCGTGACGGGCGGGGAAAACGTCGCGCCTCAGGAGGTCGAAGCTTGGCTCGAATCCGTCGATGGAATCGTTTCGGCCTGTGTCTTTCCGCTGCCGCACGACGACTGGGGTCAAGAGGTGGTTGCGGCTCTCCTGACTGACCGAGCACGATTCAGCGTCGACCAGCTCCGACGAGAGCTCGAACGGGAGCTTGCGCCGCACAAACGACCCAAGCGCATTTGCCTCCTCGATTCGTTTCCCGTCAATCGTTCGGGCAAAGTCGATCGTGCTGCTGTGGAGCTCCGCTGTTCGGGCCGCTTGAAGTCCATTAGCGACTGAAGACGCCGCTGGTCTCTGCTAGGGTTGGGCCTTCAGGGGAGACGACTATGGCAGAACAGATCAACGCCTCACACATCCTTCTCATGTATGCGGGCTCCGACCGCTCCTCCGCAACCCGAAGCAAAGAAGAAGCTCAATCTCAGATCGCCGACATTGCGCAACAGCTTCGAGACGGTGCCGAGTTCGGCGCCCTCGCGCGTGCGCACTCCGATTGCGGCTCCGCCCAGGCAGGGGGTGACCTGGGTGGTTTCGGCCGCGGCCAGATGGTCAAGGGCTTCGAAGATGCCGCGTTCGCGCTTGGAGTGGGGGAGACGAGCGATGTGGTAGAGACGCCTTTCGGCTTTCACATCATTCACCGAACTGGCTAGCGCTGGTCGCTCGCACCCGGGTCGCTGACGTCCCTCAGGAACTCCCGGACGATCGGCCGATAGCCTTCGCGAAACGTCGGCAGCTCGAACTGATAGCCCGACTCTCGGAGCCGGGCGTTTCGGCAGCGCTTGTTCAATCGAGCGGTTTCTTTTTTCGTGGGTGCGGGCACGCCGAGCGCTTCGGCGAGCCAGGTCGTCAGATCAGCGCTGGTCACGGGCTCGTCGTCAGAGCCCAGGTAGAGGGCCTTCGGATCGTCGACGCGCATTAGATGGTGCAGCGCGCCCGCGCAGTCCTCGACGTGAATCCGGTTGGTCCAGCTTGCGGTTGGGCTCGCCTCCCCGCTCCAAACGTTCCGGACCAATCGGGTGCGTCCGGGACCGTAGATCCCCGATAGCCGTAGATTGATTCCCGTTTCCGGTCCCTCGCGAACGATGGCTTCAGCCTCTAGAAGAACGCGCCCGTTGAACCCAAGCGGCTCGGTCGCCGAGTCCTCGTCGACCCATTCGCCTGCACCTTGGCCGTATACGGCGGTGCTCGAGGTGAAAAAGACACGCCGAAGGGGGCAGCGGGCCGCCCGCAGCGCAGCCAGGAGGTCTCGCAGGGCGTCGACGTAGATCGACCGGTAGTGGTCCTCGTCCCGACGGTCTGCGCTCGCAGTATAGAATAGGTAGTCGAAAGCGGCGGGTGGGGAACCGAAACCGCGCGGCTCGGAGAGATCAATACGCCAGGGCCGAACCCCCTGGCCCAGACCCTCGACACGACGGCGCACGCCCCAAACTTCACACCCTTCGTCTAGGAGCCTCGCCGCAAGAGCGTTTCCCACGTCACCACAGCCAGCGATCAAAACTGTGTCAGGCATGCTTCAGCCACAAAGGCGATTGCCGCCCTTGCCCTTGGCGGAGTATGCGAAATCGTCGGCCCGTTTCAACACGGTTTCCACCGTGTCGCCGGGGCGGGCGATGCTCAGGCCGGCGCTTGCCGTGACGGGGTTCACCGGGTCGAACTTCATGCCCACTTCCCGGATTGCAGTGACGAAGCGGTTTCCGGCGACGCGTCCCTCATCTTGATTCGTGTCCTGAAGCACGATCACGAACTCGTCTCCGCCGTATCGGCCGGCGATATCGACCTCGCGCGTCGACCTTTGAAGCGCTTCGGCCACACTCTTGAGAACCTGATCGCCTTCGAGGTGGCCTCGGGTGTCGTTGACGCGCTTGAACTGGTCCAAGTCGATCATCACGACAGCCATCGGCCGTCCACGATTCAGCCAGGCGAGACCCTGTTCGATGTGGCTTAGGATATGTCGACGGTTCCACAGCTTGGTCAGCGGGTCTTGGCGAGAGAGCTCGGCGAGGCGCTCGTTGGCCACGACCAGCTCGGTTTCCCGCTGGCTGATTCTCCGGATCAAGCTCGCGACGATCGCCGTCCCAAACATCAGCAACACGGTGACCAATGACGCTTGCAAGAACCCGTCGATTGGGCTGAGGCGTCCCGACTGCATCCAGGCTGGCCCGTCGGGTGCGAATGGCAGGATGCCTTGGACCTCCATCATGACCACCGCCGAGTACATGAACGCGCCAATGGTCGAGACCAGGACGCCCAATCTCGGTGTCACCACGAGCGAGTTGACGATCCCTGCGACGAAATAGAGTGCCACCATCACGGTCCGGGAGGAGCCGACGCGCTGGACGATGAACGTGAGCACTGCCATGTCGAGGATGCCGCCGAGGACCGCGCGCCACCGCGACGCGATGTCGCGCCAAATCAAGAACTGCTCGACGATCGCGACGCCGGCGTAGGCGATGAACACCCAGCGATGCGCCGCCATCGGCGGATACAAGAGGGGGACGAGCCAGATCCCGCAGGCCGCCAACACGAAGCGAACCCACGCCGTACCAAAAGCCAATCGGTTGGAATTCATCGTAGGCGCACCAGTCTAAGCATAGTAGCTTAACCCATCAGGAGTATATCAATGCTCCCCACCGGCTGCCCGTCTGAGTATGCGTGCGTCGTGCCACGGGCGCATGCCACCTTTTAAGGTCATTACGCGAGTTCTTCGGGGCGAGGTTTGAAGCAGATGAGCGACGAAGCGACGACAGAGCAACTCAAGCAGCTACTCGAGCAACGCATCGTCTTCTTCGACGGTGCGATGGGCACGATGATCCAGCGGGCAGGCCTAGGCGAAGCCGACTTCCGAGGTGAACGCTTCGCCGACCATCCGGGCAGCTTGCAGGGGAACAACGACCTGCTCGTTCTGACGCGGCCGGACGTGATTCTGAGGATTCACCAAGAGTACCTGAACGCGGGTTCGGACATCATCGAGACGAACACGTTCAACGCGAATTCGTTTTCGCAAGCCGACTACGGCCTGCAGGAAGTGGTGTACGAGCTGAACGTTGCCGCAGCGCGTCTTGCGAAGACAGCGACCTCGAGCCGATCCGGCAGACGCTGCTTCGTCGCAGGGGCGATCGGTCCGCTCAACAAGACGTTGAGCCTGAGTCCCGACGTCAACGATCCGGGCTACAGGGCGCTCACCTTCGACGAGGCACGGGAAGCGTACGCAGAGCAAGTGCGCGGCTTGATCGATGGAGGCTCCGACCTGCTCCTAGTTGAAACGATTTTCGATACGCTCAACGCCAAGGCCGCGCTCTGCGCGATCGACGATGTCTTCGCGGACAAGGGTGTCCGGCTTCCCATCGTGATTTCGGTGACGATCGTCGACAGGAGCGGCCGGACGCTCTCCGGACAGACCGTCGAAGCGTTCTACGTATCGATCGAGCACGCCAGGCCATTGGCCGTGGGAATCAATTGCTCGCTGGGCGCGCAGGAGATGCGGCCCTTCTTGAAAGAGCTCGCCGGCATCGCGGACTGCTATGTGCATTGCTATCCGAACGCGGGACTTCCCAATGCGTTTGGCGGCTATGACCAGACTCCTGAGCAAATGAGCGAGCTTCTGCGCGGCTTCGCAGCCGACGGCATGATCAATATCATCGGTGGTTGCTGTGGCACGACTCCGGACCACATCCGGGCCGTCGTGAAGGCTGTCCGCGACGTGCCGCCACGCCCGAAACCCGAGCGGGAGACTCATTTTCCGCGCTTTGCCGGGCTCGAGCCGCTGGTCATTCGCCCGGAAACCAATTTCATCATGGTCGGTGAGCGGACCAATGTGACCGGCTCTGCAAAGTTCCGAAAGCTGATCACCCAGGGCGACTACCCGGAAGCGGTGTCGGTGGCGCTTCAACAGGTGCGCAACGGCGCCAACATCATCGACATCAACATGGACGAAGGCATGCTCGATTCCGAGCAGGCGATGACGACCTTTCTGAAACTGATCGGCTCCGAGCCCGAGATTTCGCGCGTGCCGATCATGATCGACAGCTCCAAGTGGAGCGTGATTGAGGCTGGCCTCAAGTGTGTGCAGGGCAAATCGATCGTCAACTCGATCAGCTTGAAGGAGGGCGAGGCGGAGTTTCTCGAAAGGGCTCGGCAAGTGCGTCGCTATGGCGCCGCCGCCGTGGTAATGGCATTCGACGAAGAGGGGCAGGCGGAAACCGTCGAGAGAAAAGTAGAGATATGCGCCCGCGCATATCGCATTCTCGTCGAAGAAGCGGGCTTTGATCCGACGGACATCGTCTTCGACCCCAATATCTTCGCCGTCGCCACGGGTATCGAGGAGCACAATGAGTATGCGATCAACTTCCTAGAGGCGACGCGTGTGATCAAACAGCGTTGCCCGGGAGCGTTGATCAGCGGAGGGGTGAGCAATCTCAGCTTCTCGTTCCGCGGCAACAACCGCGTGCGTGAAGCCATGCACTCCGCGTTCCTCTACCATGCGATTGCCGCGGGCATGGACATGGGCATCGTCAACGCCGGCCAGCTCGAGGTCTATGCAGAAGTCCCCAAGGAGCTCCTGGACCACGTCGAAGATGTGCTCTTCAATCGCCGCGCGGACGCCACCGAACGCCTCGTGACCTTGGCCGAGACGGTGAAAGGCAGGGGGAGGCGCCAGGAACACGACCTCAGCTGGCGTGAGGCATCTGTCGAGAAGCGGCTCGAATACGCGCTGGTCAACGGGGTCGTCGAATTCGTCGTCGAAGACACCGAGGAAGCTCGCCTCCAGCATGCGCGTCCCCTCGACGTAATCGAAGGCCCGTTGATGAGTGGCATGGCCGTCGTCGGAGATCTGTTCGGCTCAGGCAAGATGTTCTTACCTCAGGTGGTGAAGAGCGCCCGAGTCATGAAGAAGGCCGTCGCGCACCTCGAGCCGTTCATGGAGGACGAAAAGACGGACAGCTCCGCGCAGGGAAAGGTCCTGCTAGCGACGGTCAAAGGCGACGTGCACGACATCGGAAAGAACATCGTCGGTGTCGTGCTTGGCTGCAACAACTACGAGGTCGTCGACTTGGGCGTTATGGTCCCTGCCGAAAAGATTCTCGACACAGCGGAAGCGGAGGGCTGCGACGTGATCGGCTTGAGCGGCTTGATCACGCCTTCACTGGACGAGATGGTCTACGTGGCCTCGGAAATGCAGCGTCGAGGCATGAGCTGTCCGCTTCTGATCGGTGGCGCAACGACCAGCCGAGCGCACACCGCCGTGAAGATCGCGCCAGCTTACGATGGCAGCACGATGCACGTCCTCGATGCCTCGCGCGTCGTCAACGTGGTGTCCGGCCTCCTTAGCCCAGATCGGCGTGCAGAAGTCGATGCGAAGAACCGAAGCGAGCAGGAAAAATCGCGGAAGCTCTTCGAGCATCGACAGGACCGCGAGCTGGTTTCGCTCGAGATCGCAAGAGAAAACGATACGCCGATCGAATGGAACAGCGACGACGTCCCCATGCCGGAGTTCCAAGGGCGCCGCGTTGTCGATGACGTGAGCCTCGAGGAAATCGCAGAGTACATCGACTGGACCTTCTTCTTCTCGGCATGGGATCTCAAAGGGAAGTTCCCCAAGATCCTCGAGAGCGAGCGTCACGGTGCCGCCGCTCGAGAGCTCTACGAGCATGGTCAAGCGCTGCTCGGCCAAATCGTCTCGGAAAAGCTCCTCACCCCGCGCGCCGTCTATGGCTTCTGGCCGGCGAATCGGGACGGCGACGATATTGTCGTCTGGGGTGATGAGACCCGTGGCCGTGAGCGCCTGCGCTTTCACATGCTACGGCAGCAGGCTGTCAAGCCGAACGAGCAACCATACTTTTCGCTCGCAGACTTCGTCGCGCCGATTGACTCGGGCGTTGCAGATCACCTCGGCGCCTTTGCAGTCACCACGGGCATCGGCGCCGATGAGCTCGCTCGTAGGTTCGAGCAAGATCACGACGACTACAACGCGATCATGGTCAAGGCGCTTGCGGACCGTTTGGCCGAGGCGTTTGCAGAGCTACTGCATCAGCGCGCGCGGCGTGAATGGGGTTATGAGCCCGAGGAGGGCTTCAGCCGCGAAGAGCTGGTCGCCGAGAGCTACCGAGGCATCCGGCCAGCGTTCGGCTACCCCGCTTGTCCGGACCACAGCGAGAAAGCAACACTCTGGGCGCTGCTCGCTCCGGACGAAATCGGAATTTCGCTGACGGAGCACTTCGCGATGTACCCGGCCGCTAGCGTGAGCGGCATCTATCTAAGTCATCCCAAGTCCCGCTACTTTGCCGTGGGCCCAGTCGACCGCAAGCAAGTCGAGGACTATGCCCGCCGCAAGAACATCAGCGTTGCCGAAGCCGAGCGCTGGCTGCAACCAAACCTCGGCTATCAGCGAGGCAGTTGATGCAGCGACCACGGCTTCGAGATCTTCTGCCGGTGAGCGTTCGAACGTTCGATCCAGAGGAGGTGACGACCCGGAGTCACCGCGAAATCGATCCTCGCGGGGTGGGGCTGAGCACTCAAGACGTCGATGCGATTTGGGGCTCGGTGGTCACCTTCTACAAGTCGGGACTGCATCCAGCGATCGCGCTTTGCATCCGGCGCAGGGGCGAAATCATTCTCGATCGAGCCATCGGACATGCGCGGGGAAACAGCCCCGATGATCCTGAAGGCGCGCCCTTGGTCAGAGCGACCCCTGATACGCTCTTCAATTTTTTCTCGGGCTCAAAGTCTGTCACCGCCATGCTGATTCACCTCTTGCAGGAGGAGGAACAGCTCCATGTCGACGAGCCGGTAGCCACGTTCATTCCGGAGTTTGCGAAACGTCGGAAACACAACATCACCATTCGTGACGTCCTGACGCATCGTGCCGGGATTCCGGCTACCCCGGAAGAAGCAATCAACCTCGACCTGCTTTCGAAGCCCGAGGCAATCGTTCGAGCATTTTGCGAGCTCGAGCCGACGCACAGGCCTGGAAGCGTGCAGGCGTATCAGGCCGTCACCAGCGGGTTCATCTTGGGCGAGATCATTCGGCGAGTGACAGGCCAGGAGATACGAGAGTTCCTCACGCAGAAGGTACGCGAGCCCCTAGGGATGAAGCACTTCAACTATGGCGTCGAACCAGAGCTTCTAGACCAGGTTGCCGTCGACGCCTTCACCGGGCCTACCCCGACCTGGCCCTATCGAAATCTGGTCCAAGTGGCCTTTGGCGCCTCCATGCGGGAGCTCGTCGACCTGGGTAACGACCCTCGTTTCCGAACGGGTGTCGCACCCGCTGCCAACATCATTGCCACGCCCGAGGAGATTTCGCGCTTCTTCGAGACGCTACTTTGCGGTGGCACCTATCAAGATAGTCGCGTCTTCGAGCAGCGCACGATCGCCCGCGCCGTCGAGCCTCAGGTAACGGGGCAGGTCGATCGCGTCTTGATGATGCCGATTCCACTCTCGATGGGGTTCATGCTTGGTTTGCGAAGCTTTGGGTTCTACGGACCTCGTACGGCCAACGCCTATGGTCACCTCGGTTTTACCAATGTCCTCGGATGGGCCGATCCCGATCGGGACATCAGTGTCGCGTTCATGAACACCGGCAAGCCGCTCCTTTCTGCTCGGATGTGGGCCTGGCTCAACGTAACGCGTGTCATCGGCACGCGAATCCCGCGAGACCGCGGATAGGCGGCCTTCGTCCCTGATAGAGGCTTTGCTTGGGGCTCCCCTATGCTAAGGTCCGCCCGATGAAATTCAGCGTCTCAATCGCCATGGCGCCGCCTGAGCACTACATCCCGGTGGCGAAGGAGGCGGAGAAACGCGGCTATCATGCCATCGTCTTGCCCGACTCGATCTTCTTCTCAGAGGAAGTCAGTAAGCCGTACCCGTACACCCAAGACGGCAGTCGCATGTGGGACGGCGAGACTCCGTGGATTGAGCCGATTGTGGGCGCAGCCGCCATGGCTGCTGCGACGCAATCGCTGTTCCTCTACACGAGCGTCGTGAAGCTGCCCGTGCGCCATCCAGTCTTGGTCGCCAAACAGGTCGCTTCCCTGGCGGCGCTTTCCAATAATCGCTTTGGCTTCGGCTGTGGGCTCGGCTGGCTGCCCGAGGAGTTCAAGTGGTGTGGCACGGACTTCGACACGCGCGGCAAGCGCATGGACGAGTGTCTCGAAATACTCCGCCTCATTTGGGGAGGCGGCATGGTCGAATACCACGGCGAGCACTACGACTTCGGTAAGATCCAGATGAGCCCGGCCCCGAGCAAGCCCATTCCCATTTACATAGGTGGCCACAGCAAGCCGGGGCTTCGACGCGCAGCCAAATACGGAGACGGCTGGTCTTCGGCGATGCTTACTTCGAAGAAGCTGCTCGCCCTCATCGGCCAGATCGAAACCTTTCGCAAGGAGTACGGTCGTGACCATCTGCCGATGGAATACCAGGCGGTCGTTACTGACGTCTGGGATGCCGACGGGTACAAGCGTCTCGAAGACGCAGGCGTGACCGATATCATCACCGTGCCCTGGCTCATGTATGGGACTCCCATGCTAGGCGGCGATTTGCAGGGACGCCTCGACGGCCTGAACCGGTTTGCGGACACCGTCATCGCCAAGATGCAATGACCCCGATGTCGAGAACTTTGCACAGCGCAAGCTTCGGTCCGGTCAGCGAGCAAGACGCCTACCGACTGAGCGAGCTCGACGGCGCCTCCCTTTGCGAGGCTGCTGGTGCTCGTCGCGATCGTGCCTGGGGGAAGAGGCTCACGTACTCTCCCAAGGTGTTTCTTCCGATCACCAATCTCTGCCGGAATCACTGCGACTACTGCTCGTTTCGTCGTTCGCCGGGCGATCCCGGCGAATGGACGATGAGCCCCGGCGAGATTCACGATTGGCTCCATCGAGCACGACAGCAGGGCTGCATCGAGGCGCTGTTTTGCTTGGGTGACACGCCTGAAACCGGCTTTCGGGAATACCGGGCCCTACTGCGTTCTTGGGGGCACGAACGAACGGTCGACTATCTTCGCTGGGCGGCCGAAGAAGCGCTACGAGCGGGGCTGCTACCGCACACCAATGCCGGCATTCTTTCTCGCGAGGATATGGTCGCGCTCAGGCCAGTGAACGTGAGCCTCGGCTTGATGCTCGAGAACGTGAGTGAGCGACTATGCGAAAGGGGCATGCCGCACCATCGCGCGCCCGACAAGCGACCGGCCAAGCGCCTTCAAATGACTCGCGAAGCGGGCGAGCTCCAAATTCCGTTCACCTCGGGCCTTCTCATCGGAATCGGTGAGACGATCGAGGAGCGAATCGACACGATTGTTGCGATTCGACGCTTGCATCGCGAGCACGGTCATATCGGCGAAGTGATCGTCCAGAACTTTCGCGCGCATCCCGATACTCCGATGGGTTTGTCGCGCGAGCCGAGCTCCGACGAGCTCGCCGCCACGATCGCCCTGACCCGGCTGATCCTCGACGACGACATCAGCGTTCAGGCGCCACCTAATCTCAATCCAGCTTCGACGGCCGCCTTGATCCATGCAGGCATCAACGACTTCGGTGGCATTTCGCCTGTGACCCCAGACTACATCAACCCTCAACATCCCTGGCCGTATCTCGAACGCCTTGGCGAAGCCTGCGAAGCCGAGGGATTTCGACTCGAACGGAGACTGCCAGCATATCCCGGTCACCTCGATGCGCGGGGTTTCGTGGACGCATCTTTGCGCCCTCATATCCGCAAGGTTCAAATGGAGCTAGCCACGCCATGACGACCGCTCTCGAAACCTGTCTCCAGGAGGTTTCGTCCCCTATTCGCACGATCCTCGAGCAGAGCCTCGGCGGTGATGAGCTCAGCGTCGAAGACGGAATGGTCTTGAACGAGGCGCGAGGGCGCGACCTCCAGGCCCTGTGCATGGTTGCCGACGAGCTCCGCCGACGGCAGGTGGGTGAGCGGGTCAGCTACGTCGTCAATCGAAACATCAACTTCACCAACGTCTGCATCAAGAACTGCAAGTTCTGTGCATTTGCCCGCACGGTGCGTTCGGAGCATGGCTACTTCCTTCCCCACGAAGAGGTCGCGCGGCGAGTCCGCCAGGCCTGGGAGATGGGTGCCACCGAAGTCTGCCTACAAGCTGGTCTCTCGCCGAATTTGACCGGCAACAGCTATGGCGAGCTGTGTCGCGTCGTGAAGGAAGCGGCGCCTGAGATCCACATCCACGCTTTCTCGCCGGAAGAGGTGAAGTTTGGCGCTTCGCTCAAGCGGGTCTCCTACAGCGACTACCTGGCCGAGCTCAAGGAGGCGGGTCTCGGCACGCTTCCTGGCACCTCGGCCGAAATTCTCGACGACCGTCTGCGCAAAACCATTTCACCCACCCGGATCACGACCGGGGAATGGCTGGACGTCGTCACCTCCGCCCACCGGCTCGGCATTCGAACGACTTGCACCATGATGTTTGGGCACGTCGAATCGGTCGAGGATCGGATGCGGCACATGGATCTTCTACGTAGAGTCCAACGGGAGACCGGTGGGTTCACCGAGTTCGTCCCACTGTCTTTCGTCCACGAGGACGCGCCGCTCTTCGCGGCCAGCGAGGTACCGGGCGTTCGGCCAGGGCCGACCGGTGATGAGGTCTTCCGCCTTTACGCGACGGCCCGCCTCATGCTCGGCTGGGACATCCCGAACCTCCAGGCATCTTGGGTCAAGGAAGGTCTTCGCACCTCCCAGTTGTTGCTCAGCTGCGGCGTCAATGACCTCGGTGGGACGCTCATGAACGAGAGCATCTCGACCGCGGCGGGTGCTCGTCACGGACAGCTAATGACGCCCGCGACCTTGCGCCGGGTCATCCGAGATTCGGGGAGGGTGCCCGTGCAGCGCGACACCGGCTACGGGGTGCTTCGCGAGTTCGGGGGCACATCCGATCAGGACCCCACGGAGCCGCTCGACGCGATTCAGAATCCCGATGAGGTTTTCGGCTCCTATGAAGAGCTGACCCAAGACTCGCGGTTCCGCTACGAGCCTCGCAGCTTGCGCGTCGTGAGCTGATGGCTGTGTGCTAGCGAGCCGCGTGGTAGGCTCATGGGCCATGAGCCAGTTTACCGAGCGCTACGGACCCTGGGCGGTCATCACCGGCGCTTCCGCGGGAATTGGTGCAGAGTTTGCGAGACGCATTGCCGAGCGTGGGGTCAACGTCGTCCTGGTGGCGCGGCGTCGCAACCGTCTCGAAGCGCTCGCGTCGAACATCGAAGACATGTGCCAGGTCGAAGCTCGCGTAGCTCCTGCGGACCTCGCCTCGCGTGACATCGTCGAGGTATTGCGGCCGGCGCTTGACGGGATCGAGATCGGTTTGTTGGTCAACTGCGCGGGCTTCGGCTCGAGCGGACCCTTCCTCGACATGGACCCCAGTGTTCAAGAGGCGATGCTCAACTTGAATTGCCGCGCGCCGATGCTTCTCACGCACGAGATCGCGCAAGGTATGCGCGAACGGGGCAAAGGTGCAGTGATCTTCGTCTCTTCGGTCAACGGATTCTCCGGAGCACGCGGGATGGCCAACTACAACGCTACCAAGTCCTACGATCTTCTCTTCGCGGAGGGTCTCGCCGCCGAGCTCAAGCCCCACGGTGTCGACGTGCAGGCGCTCTGTCCGGGGGGGACGAACAGCGAGTTCCAGCGAGTTGCGGGTCTCGACCCTCGCAGATTCGGCCCGCTCGCACGCTTGATCTTCGCAAGCCCCGCTTCGGTGGTCTCGACGAGCTTGCGGGCCCTTGGAGGGCGGGTGACGGTCGTTCCCGGCCTCCTCAACAAGCTGATGGTTCTCACGATTAGGCTTTTGCCGCGTCCACTCGCCACCCGCTTCCTCGGCCTGCTCATGGACCGCCTTTCGGCGGGGCACTAACGCTCCAGCAATCGATCGAGGTCGACCGGGCGGTCGACGTCAAAACCGATGCCGCTGCTGAGCTGGATGCTTACGCTGAGGCCGAGACCGCGGGCGCGAACGTGATGACGTTGGAGGCTGTCATCATGTCCGAGGCAGCTCGGAAGCGCGGTCGCTGGCCTCACCGCGATGACGTTGGTGCCCCGCTGTGCGAGATCGGGCACGAGCACAACCTCGCTCTCCTCGAGCTCGCGTGCCACGCTTGCGATGTCCTGCACGGTCAAGTCTGGCAGGTCGCTCATGCAGATCAGCACGCTAGTTGCGCCGTGCAGCGCGAGCTCCAGTAGCGCGCGATCGACGACGTCGGCGAGGCCTCGGCTGCCATCGGCGTCCGCGAGTGCCAGCACGCCCATCTCGTCGGCGTGCTCACGGGCCTCGGGCGAATCGCTCACGGCTGCAATCGCGTCGATGTGCGGCGACTCACGAAGCACCTGGACGACGTGTTCGAACATCGAGCGCGCCAATTGCGCGCGCTCGCTTGGCGCCAAAACTTCGGAGAGCCTCGACTTCCCGCGATCGAAACCCTTGATTGGAATCAACGCCCAGCGGCTCATGGCAGGCTCCGAGCGAACTCGAGCAGCTCGCTGGCGAAGCGTATCCGATCTTCCTTCATTTGAATCAGGATGTTCGTTTCGAGGATTGGATACTTGGCGCTGAAGGCGTCCCCGTGGTGCAGTGCATATCCATCCAGCAGACCCTCATAGTGGATGGCGACCGCTTCGGCCGATGCGACGCGTCCGTCGATCTCCCAAATCATGGAGGCGAGCGGACCCTTCACTGCTTTGGCCCCCAAAATCGGGCTCACAGCGACAGTCGTCGCGCGCTGAATCACTTCGAAAACGCCAGCCAAACCGAGGATGGGGTCGATTGAAACGTACGGATTCGATGGACAAATCACGACTAGATCCGCAGCGCTGAGCGCATTGAGGACCGACCGTGTGGCTCGGCCGCTGCCACCGTGCCGAATCTCGCGTACCGCGGGCGCTGCTCGAGCCTTGACCAGCCACTGTTGGAATGCGAGCTCTTCGCCGCTTCTGGTCAAGATGCTCGTTGGACAGGGATCGTCGCTCATCGGCAGGATGGGCCTCTCGACGCCAAGCGACTTGCAGAGCTCGGCGGTGGCCTGCGTCAGGGAATCGCCGCGGGACAGCGCACTGGTTCTGGTCAGGTGGGTGAGCAGATCGCGGTCACCCAGCTGGAACCAATTGTCGAGGCCACGGCGCTTGGCCTCTTCTAGAACCTCGAAGCTATCGCCCTCGATGCCCCAGCCGCGGTCCTCCGGTGACAGGCCCGCGAGGGTGTACATCACCGTATCGATGTCGGGGCTGATCTGGAGCCCCCAATGCCGGAAGTCATCACCGGTATTCACCACGGCAGTGAGCGAGCCCCGAGGGAGCACGGAGCTGAGTCCGTCGATGAGCCTCGCGCCACCCACGCCTCCTGCGAGTGCAA
This sequence comes from uncultured delta proteobacterium, assembly GCA_963699755.1. Taxonomy (GTDB): domain Bacteria; phylum Myxococcota_A; class Polyangia; order Polyangiales; family Houyiibacteriaceae; genus SG8-38. The sequence continues at coordinate 281,331 of CAVOVB010000002.1, read as the reverse complement.
CGACCGAGAAGCCGTTCTCTGACCCCGGAGTCATGCGTAGAGATCGTTCTCTGGATCGCGAAGCAAGACCGCTGCCGAATCGCGTGACGCTTTGAAACGAAGCCCACGCACCAGGGTAACCGGTCGGCCCTCGTTGGCTTGTCCGGCGACGAGGTCCGCTGCTGCGGCGACTGAATCGGCAACTGCAGACTCGGTCGCCTCGAGCACCCGTCCGTGCCGATCGATGGCACCGCGGCGATCCCAGATCGCCGGCAGACCGGCGACACCAACGGCAAAGCCTACGGTGCCACGGCGAAACGGGCGTCCCCAGGAATCGGTGACGAGCACCGCGACCTCCGCCGAGTAGCGTGCGCAGAGCTTGGTGCGAAGCGAGGCTGCGCTTGCATCTGGATCATGAGGCAAAGTGAGCACCCAGGGACCGCTGTCTTGGGGTACGTTGGACGGAGCCGCATTGCTCGCGTCGATTCCGGCGTTGGCGGAAATGAAGCCAAGACGGTGCCGGACGATCAGTGCGCCGCTCGTCTTGCGTGAAATCCCCACGCTCTCGCGCAGAATCAGCTCTACCAGGCGTGCGTCCTTCTCGAGCTCTACCGCGAGCTGATTGGCTGTGTCGCTCGGGACGATGCTTCCCAAATCGACGAAGCAGCCCTCTGCGCGCGAGACGATCTTGCTCGCGACCACGAGCACGTCTCCGTCGACCAGATCCAGCTGAGCCCGGCCTAGGCAGGACACGATCAGCTCGTAGAGGTCGTCGCCGGCCTCGACCGTCGGGATGCCGGCGATCGAGCGAACCAGAAGCTCCGAGCCGACGCGAAGGTCGTCCGAAGTTGGCCCGTCATGGCTCATTCCGTCTCCGGAATGCCCGTGATGCGAATGCCGGAGCCGACGCTCCTGTAGCGGCGATTGATGTACAAGAGAACCGGCGTGAGCGACTCGAGCGCAATCGCATTCTTCAAGACGCCGGCATCGATGCCGCGAAGGCCTAAATCGGCGACGAGCGAAATGACGGCAGCGCGCGCGTCCTTGTCGTCGCCACAGACCAGGACGTCACAATCGAAGCTGTGAGCTGGGTCGCTGAGGTGCTCCGAGCTGATGTGGTGGAGCGCAGCCACCAGGCGCGCACCCTCGTTGAGCAACGCGCGTGCTTCTAGGGCTGCCGATTGCCCCTTGGGCAGGTTCACGGAGCGAACCTTGGGCGGCTGAAGGGGTACCGTGATGTCGACGATCACTTTGTCGCCGACCGAGTCCTTGATCGAATCGAAGGTAGCCTCGTGGGCGCCGTACGGAACCGTCACGATGATCAGCTCAGCATGCTCACACGCCGTGATATTGTCGGCGCCCTCAATGCTGACGCCAAACTCCGCCGAGAGCTCGGCCGCCTTTGCCGCTCCCTTCTCGGCCTGGCGAGAACCAATGAACACGTCATGCCCAGCCTTCGCCCAGCGAACCGCCAAGCCACGACCCTCGCGCCCAGTGCCCCCTACGATTCCGATCTTCATCGCTGCCTCACGAGTTGAGCTCGGCCATGAAGCGGAGCGTGTCCATGTCCTGCGAGCCGATCATCATCGTTCCGACCGGCGACTCCTTCCAACGCTGAAATCGGTCGCGAATGCGGTCCTTGGAGCCGATTAGATAGAGGGCATCGACCATTTCGTCGGGCACGGCAGCAATCGCTTCATTGCGCTTGCCATCGAGGAAGAGCGTTTGGACCTTCTCGCAGGCTTCTTCGAATCCGACCAGGCTCAGATAGTCCTTGTAGAAGTTCTTTTTCTTCGAGCCCATGCCACCGATGTAGAGCGCGAGCTGCATCTTGCAAGGCGTCATTGCATCCTGCGTGTCGCCGATGATGACCACCACAGTTGGAGCGATGTCGAAGCTCTGGACACCTTTGCCATTGCCAGCCTTCGCGAAGCCCTCGTTGAAGTTCTTCATCAGGACTTCCGAACGCTCGGGGTGCATGCAAGTGAGCAAGCAGCCATCGGCGATCTCGGCAGACATCGCCTGAGACTTGGGCGCCATCGAGCCGGTGAAGACCGGAATATCAGCTCGACTTCGGATCATGCTCCTGAGCGGTTTGCCCTGGCCCGAAGAACCTTCGCCACGATAAGGAATTTGATAGTGCACACCGTCGAACTCGAGCGGAGCCTCGCGCGCGAAAATCTTCTTCACGATGGTGACGTATTCGCGCAGCCAGGTGAGGGACTTGTTGAAGGGGACGCCGTGCCAGCCTTCGACGACCTGTGGACCCGAAGTGCCGAGCCCCATGATGAAGCGTCCGTTCGAAAGCATGTCCATGGTCATGGCCGTCATCGCCGCGTTCGCTGGCGAGCGACCAGGCAGTTGCATGATCGCCGTGCCCAACTTGATGGTCGAAGTCTGCGGGCCCACCCAGGCGAGCGGCGTGACCGCGTCGTTGCCCCAGGACTCCGCCGTCCAAATCGAGTCGTAGCCCAGGCGCTCGACCTCGCCGATCTTTTCCATGTTCACCAGGTCCTGAACGGTCGTGTTCAACTGGGGACCTGCGTATCCAAGTGTTAGGCCGAGCCTCATCTAGAATTCCTTTGGTACCGCGCTCTTTCGGGGAGCGCGACCCTATCAGGAAGAAGAACGTGTTTCAATTTGAAGCGCGCACGGCTGCAGGTCAGCCTGCGCGGATGCGCGTGCTGGTGACGGGGGCGTTTGGTCGGCTTGGACAAGAGGCCATCGAGCGTCTCTTGAAAGAGGGATATTCGGTGACCGCCTTTGACGTGCCGAATCGCCGAAACGAGAAGGCAGCAAGGCGGTTCGCGGAGAGGATTCGAGTCGTCTGGGGCGACATCCGATCGGCCGGGGACATCGGGCCGGCAGTCCTGGAGGCCGATGCGATCATCCACAACGCGGGCGTGCTGGCGCCGGTCTCGGAGAGCCATCCGGACCTGGCGTACGCGGTCAACGTGGGGGGTACCCAGAACCTCCTGGAAGCGATGAAACGTAGGGAACGTCCCCCGGTCATCGTCTTCGCGTCGTCCCTGTCGGTCTGCGGGCCCCGTGCGCCGGGCGGACCACCGCTGACCGGCAAGGACCCCGCGATCGGGACCGACTTCTATACCTCGAACAAGGCCGAGTGCGAGCGGCTCCTTCGGGAATCGGGCCTGCCGTACGTGATCTTTCGAATCGGCGTGTCGGTAGGGGTCAAAGCAGCGGCGGGCGACCTCTCGCCGGACGTCTTTCGCTTGCTCTTCAGCATCAACCCGGAGACGCGTCTCGAATGGGTGCATCCCGAGGACGTTGCGCTTGCTCAGGTGCGCGCCATCGAAAACCCGGAGGCGGTCGGCAAGACCTTGATGATCGGCGGCGGCGAGAGCTGCCGACTGACGTTTCGTGAGCTCTATGGTGCGATGTTCGACGCGACGGGCGTAGGGCGTTTTCCGGTCGAAGCCTATGGCAGCGGCATCTACTACTGCGATTGGCTCGACACCAAGGAGAGTCAATCGCTCTTGGCCTACCAGCGAACCAGCTTCGAGGAGTTCATTGGCCAGATGCGGAAAGCATCACGCTTCACGCGGCCCCTGGTGCGGATGTTTGCGCCGCTCATCCGCTGGTACATGTTGAGGTATTCCGACGCCTGGCAGGTCCGGAAGAGCCGCGTCTAGTCTCAGGCGCGCTGGCTCGACACCGAGACCACCTCGCCCGTCATGTAGGAGCTGTAGTCGCTCGCCAAGAAGACCATGACGTTCGAAATCTCCCAGGGCTCGGCACCGCGGCCGAATGCCTCCCGCTTTTGGAGCTCTTCGAGCAGGCCGGGTGGGGTGACCTTCTCGAGGAACGGGTGCATCGCGAGCGATGGCGAGACGCAATTGACGCGCACGTTGGCGTCAGCGGCTTCGATGGCCGCGCATCGGGTGAGCGCCATGACGCCCGCCTTCGCGGCCGCGTAGTGTGACTGCCCTTCTTGGGCGCGCCAGCCGAGGACCGAGGCATTGTTCACGATCGCGCCCCTCCCGCGCGGCATCATGTGCTTGAGCGCCGCGCGGGTGCAACGGAAGCAGCCATTGAGGGTGACGTCGAGCACCAGGTGCCACTGCTCATCGGTCATGTCGACGATCTTGGCGTAGCCTCCGAGCCCGGCGTTGTTCATCAACACGTCGACGTGCCCCATCTTTTCAGTGGCCAGTTCGAACATCGCCCGGACTTCGTCCTCATTGGTGACGTTGCAGATGACGGTCTCCGGGCGGACGCTGGTTTCGGCTTCGATCTTGTCGGCGGCTTCACCGAGTCGTCGCTCGTGGATGTCGCTAATCATCAGACCCGAAGCCCCCTCTTCCGCGCAGCGAATCGCAGTGGCGAATCCGATGCCTGTGCCCGCGGCCGCTGTGACGAGGACGGTCTTACCTTCGAGCAGGCCGTGCCCGCCGACGTATGTGGGTTTGTTGCTCATCGCGGCTCCTTTGGTAGCCCAAGTCCTCGCTCGCCAATGATGTTTCGTTGAATTTGATTCGAGCCCGCGTAGATCGTGTCCGCTCGCGAAAAGAGATACCACTTCTGCATCGCAGTCAGCTGGTAGGGTGCGCCATCGAGGAGCTCGGCTTCGGGACCGAGCAGGTCCATGGCGAGCTTGCCGAGGTCGCGGTGCCAGTTCGACCAGTAGAGCTTGCTGATGAGCGCTTCTCGGTTTAGGTCGGCGCCTTCGTGCTCGAGCATTCGGAGTGCGTTGACCCGCATGATCTTGAGCCCAATCCAGGCGTCTGCGATTCGCTGGCGGAAGATCGGATCTTCCGCGGCGCCTGTCCGCTTGGCAACGGCTACCACTTGCTCGAATTCCTTCTGAAAGAGGTACTGCTGCCCGAGCGTCGACGCACCACGCTCGAAGGCGAGCGTGCCCATGGCAACTTTCCATCCGTTGTTCACGCCGCCAACGACGTGGTCCTTCTCGGCCTTGGCGCCGTCGAAGAAGACCTCCGCAAACTCTGAGCTGCCGCCCATTTGCTTGATTGGTCGGACCTCGACGCCGTCCTGTTTCATCGGAACCAAGATATAGCTGATGCCTCGGTGCTTCGGGGCCTCGGCGTCCGTCCGGCAGAGCACGAAGCACCAGTCCGAGTACTGCGCACCCGAGGTCCAGATCTTTTGCCCCTCGATGATCCACTCGTCTCCGACCAGGCTTGCTTTCGTCTGCACATTGGCGAGATCCGACCCCGCGCCGGGTTCCGAGTACCCCTGACACCAGATCTCGTCGCAGGAGACGATCGGTGGCAAGAAGCGCTTCTGCTGTTCCGGCGAGCCGAAGTGGATCAAGGTCGGTCCGAGCAGGGTCTCGCCTATGTGACCTATGTTGCCGGGACCGTTCGCGCGGACGTACTCCTCGTTGAAAACCGCTTCCTCCTTGATCGAGCAGCCGCGCCCACCGAACTCCTTGGGCCAGCCAATGCAGTTCCAACCAGCGGCGCCCATGACCTTGCCCCAAGCAATTCGCTCTTCAACGTAGGTGTCCTGGTCGCCCGAGGCGCCACGGCCTTGGAGGCTCTTGAACGGGCCTGTGAGCTGCTCCTGCAACCAGGTGCGAGCCTCTTTGCGAAACGCCTTCTCTCGTTCGTTTAGCTGTAGCTCCATCACAAACCCATGCATCGTGCGACTCGCTCGCGGTGAAAGGACGGGTCGCCAAGAAGCGTCTCGCTCGACTTGGCGCGCTTGAAGTACAGATGGGCCGCATGCTCCCAGGTGAACCCGATGCCTCCGTGAATCTGGATGTTCTCGGCAGCACAGTGGAAGAAGGTGTCCGAGCAATATGCTTTGGCGCTCGAGGCTGCTTCGCTAAGCCCGTCGTCACCCTGCGCCGCCAGCGCGCTGGCGTAGAAGGCCGCGGAGCGTGCCGACTCGACCATCATCAGCATGTCGGCGCACTTGTGCTTGATCGACTGAAACGAACCGATCGGCCGGCCGAACTGCTTACGCACCTTCGCGTATTCGACCGACATTTCGAGGCACATTTCTGCAGCGCCCACTTGCTCTGCCGCGAGAGCGATCCGCGCCAGATCCAGTGTCCTTTCACAGAGCTCCCAACCCCTGCCTTCTTCGCCGAGCAGGGCGTCGTCCGAAATGGCCACGTCAGCGAGCACCACAGATGCCAGGCGTCGAGTCTGGTCCATCGTTGGGAGCCAGCGGCGCTCGAGGCCCTGCGCGTCGCCCGAGACGAGGAACAAGCTGACCCCCTCGGCGCCGGTGCTGCCTTCGGAGCGTGCCGCGACGACCAAGAGCTCGGCCGTGTGTCCATCGAGGACGTAGCGCTTCTCGCCACGCAAGGCGTAGCCAGATCCGCTCCGCGAGTAGGTCGCTTCTACGCCGAGCGCATCCATCCGATTGTTCTTCTCGGCGTACGCCAGCGTTGGCTTCGTAGTGCCGGCTGCGATCTCGGGGAGGTAGCGCTGCTTCTGGCCTTCGCTACCAGCGAGAAGAAGGGCGTTGGCGCCCAAACAAATCGTCGAGAAGAACGGCGAGCAGAGCAGCGCGCGACCCATCTCCTCCATCAGGGGATGCAGCTCGAGGTAGCTCATGCCGAGGCCCCCGTACGCTTCCGGGATGGTCAGCGCCGTCCATGCGAGCTCTTCGGATAGCTGCTCCCAGGTCGCCGGGTCGTAGCCTCGTTCGGTTTCCATGGCACTCCGAACGCGCTCCTCAGATGACTGGACTTCCAGGAACCGGCGTGCGGCTCTTCTAAGCTCATGCTGATCTTCCGAGAACGAAAACTCCATTCGCTCAGTCTCCTTGGTTGACACTAGCGGCAGAGAGGAACGCAGGGGTTTGTCCGCCGCCGTGCAGAACTAGGTTGGCGCCGCTCACGTAGGACGAGAGTCGAGACGCGAAGAACATGCACGCTCCCGCGATGTCGGCGGGCGTGCCGAGGCGCTGTAGCGGGACCGTCGCCGCCACGCGGGCAATGCCTTCTTCGTCGCCGTAATGTAGATGGGCTTGCTCGGTACGAATCAAGCCCGCTGCGATGGAATTGACGCGCACTTTGGGAGCCCACTCGATGGCGAGGGTGGCAGTCAGGTTGATGAGCCCCGCCTTTGCGGCGCCGTAGGCCGCGGTGCCGGGGGAAGGGCGCACCCCGGACACGCTGGCGATATTGATGATCGAGCCGCCGGAGTCCTGGCCCTGCATCACGCGGTTTGCCTGCTGCGCACAATGAAGCGCCGCTGTCAGGTTCAGCTGAATGATCTTCTCCGAAAAGCGTGGAGAGGCAGTCGCTGCCTCCGCAAAGGGGGCGCCACCGGCATTGTTCACCAGCACGTCGAGTCGCCCCAAGAGCCCGACCACTTGGTTCACCATCTTCTCGACCTGCTCCGCATCCCGAACGTCGGCGCTGACGAAGATCGCGCGCTTGCCGCCTGCGTTCGGCAGCTCGTCGGGCTCTTTGCGGCCGCATACGGCGACATCGGCTCCAGCCGCGAGGAATGCTTCGGCGATACCTCGGCCGATCCCACGGCTTCCGCCGGTGATCAGTACAGCCCGGCCGCTGAAGTCGAGGGGCTCGCTCATGCGCCGTACACCCTGACAGGTGGCTGCGCCTTCGAGAGCAATTCTTTCACGGCCGGGCCGAGCTCCGCTGGGTTCCATCGCTTGCCGATGTTCATCGTTTGCTCCCGGCGGTAGCCATCGAAGAGCGTGACTGTTCCGCCGAAGACCTCCCAGACTCGACCCGTCACGTCGCGCGACTCCTGGCTGGCGAGCCAGGCGATGAACGGCGAGACGTTGGCTGGGTCGTTCTCGTCGAAGCCTTCGTCGGGCGCCTTCATCGCGTCGCCGAACGCGCCTTCGGTCATTCGCGTGCGCGCGATCGGGCAAATCGCGTTGGCGGTGATCCCGTAGCGGCCGAGCTCGGCCGCCTGCACCAGGGTCAGCGTCGCGATGCCCGCCTTCGCGGCGGAGTAGCTCGACTGGCCGACGCTGCCGAGCACTCCCGCGCCCGAGCTCGTGTTGATGATCCGTGCGTTGACCGGCTCACCGGCCTTGACCTGCTCTCGCCAATAGGCCGCCGCGTGTCGGGCGACGCAGAAGTGCCCCTTGAGGTGAACGCGAATGATCGCATCCCATTCCTCTTCACTGCAGCTCACGAACATGCGGTCTCGGACGAAGCCGGCGTTGTTCACGACCGCGTCGAGGCGCCCGAACTCGTCGATCGCTTGTCGCACCAGTGCCTCGCTCTGTGTCCAGTCCGCAACGTCGGCACCGTTGGACACCGCCTCGCCGCCCATATCACGAATCGCTTTCACGACTTCGTCCGCCGGTCCTTGACCTCCGCCTTCGCCGCTGTTGCTCACACCGAGGTCGTTGACGACGACTTTCGCACCCTGCCGCGCGAGCTCGAGCGCATGCTCACGGCCAATGCCGCGTCCTGCGCCGGTCACAATCACCACCCGTCCATCACAAATGCCAGTCATTCTCAACCCTCTGCGTCCGCCAACTTGACCATCAGTTTTCCTCGATGCTCGCCGCTGAACAGTCGAAGCAAGTGCAACGGAGCCTCATCTAGCCCTTTGGCGACCTCGTCGCGATACTGAATCTGACCCTCGCGAATCCAACGCGCGAGGTTCGCGCGTGCCTCATCATAGCGCGTGGTGAAATCCAAGGTCGTGAATCCTTCCATCCGGGCGCTCTTGGCGAGGAGCTGCAAATAGTTGCGGGGCCCGGACGGGAGCTCTGCCTCGTTGATCTGCGAGATCGCGCCGCAGACGACCACACGACCGTGGTAGTTGAGGCGAGTCAGAACCGTGTTGAGGATCTCGCCGCCCACGCTGTCGAAAAACACGTCGACCCCCTCGGGGCAGGTTTCCTTCAGGGCAAGTCGCAAGTCCGTCGTCTTGTAGTTGATCGCCGCGTCGTAGCCGAGCTCGTCGGTCAGCCAAACGCACTTCTCGTCGCTGCCTGTCAGTCCTACGGCCCGACAGCCTTGGACCTTTGCGATCTGTCCGACGATCGATCCCACGCCGCCCGCCGCGGCGGACACCAGAACGGTCTCCCCTTCCTTGGGTTTCCCGACTTCGAGCAAGCCAAAATACGCGGTCAGGCCTGTGCCCCCGAGGACGCTCAACATCGCGGATAGCGGAATCCCCTCCATCCTCTTCACCCTGCCGTGAAGCATTCGAGAGGAAACCACGCTGTACGACTCCCAAGCAGCCAGGGCCTGGACGATCTGTCCGACCGGCCAAGCTTCGGCCTTGGATTCGATGATCTGGGAGAGCGTCCCGCTTCGAATCGGCTCGCCGATCCCAATCGGTGGCAGATATGACTTCGCATCACTCATCCATCCGCGAATCGCCGGGTCGATAGATAGATATAGATTCCGGAGGAGAACCTCCCCCGTCCCTGGCCGTCCGAGAGGGCCCTCGCTAGCTTCGAAATCCCCCGCAGTTGGCGCCCCAACGGGCCGCCTTCTCAACAAGATCTGTCGATTGACCTCCGCCACGGTCCACTAGACTGAAACATGTTTCACTTTCTGCAAGCTGACCCCCTAGATCGGTAGACTTCTCCGGTACTCACGTCGCCCCCGTCCTCAGTGCCAGGTCAAGCCGCGTTGCCACAGGACTGCCAAGTCCATGCTCAGGGCGATCGACCAGTGAAGGAGGGCGCCCAGGAAGAAGGAGCGGTGCCGGAGGGCGAGGTAGCCGAGGACGAAGCCGGCCACAATGGCGGCGTTCACTTCGAGGATTGGTTTTCCGTAGTGGCCGATGCTGTACATCATGACCATCCACGGGAGCGCGCCGACGTCGAGGTCTCGGCCGAGGCCGAAGGTCATGTAGCCGCGCCACAAGCTCTCGCCCGAAACGAACACCATGAAATAGGCTGCGTGGTAGAGGATGAAGAGCCGAATCGATACTTCGTTGCCGCTCATCACGCCGCGGGTCTGCGGGTAGCTGGCCTGGAAGTCGGGAAGGGTCGATGCCCAGATGACGAGTGGAACCATCACGACGAACAGCCCGAAGTAGACCCAGCGCATGCGCGTTCCGCCTCGCACGACGTAGCCATATTCCCGCGGTGGCTGCCGAAGCTTGAATCGGACGAGGAGGTACGGAATCACGAGGCGCAAGAGCACGCTGCAGGTCGCGAAGTACATGAAGCCGAAGAGCGGCGTTCGCACATCCTTTGGCACGAGTTGCTCGAAGAGCCGTTGGTAGGTATTCGAGCGGCCCAACGCCAAAAACAGGATCAGCAGAGCCATCGAGCTGACGACCGCGAATCGCGCCTCGTAGGAAATCTCTTTGAAGCGGATGCCAGTGAGCCAGCGAAGCAGTCCGAAATAGAGGGCGCCGCCGGCCAGTACGTAGACCGCAAGCGAGCCCGGGATCTGCCGACCCCAGAGATGCCAGCTCCAGTTCAAGGGGACGAGCAGCGCGACGGAGGCCGCTGCCAAGCGCCACAAAGCCGGGGTTTCGATCTCGATCCGCGTGTTGCTCAAGCGTCCCGCCTTCGGGCACCTTGTCTGAAGACCGACCGGCCTTCGACGATCTCACCGTTCTCATAGACCGCAATCTCGCTGAGCTGCAAGAAGACGCGCTCACTTCGCGCCGGACGGACGATGATGCAGGGAACCCTCACGACCTGGGCTTTGCAGGGCGGGATCAAAACCCGCGCTGGCTGTCGAGCCGCTCGAAGTTGGCGTCCCCTTCTTGCTCGCTTTTCTCAGCCCAGCCGTTCGATCACGGCAGCCATGCCCTGACCGCCGCCGACGCACATCGTTTCGACCCCGTAGCGCCCGTCGCGTGACTGGAGGTTGTTGATCAGGGTCGTCATGATGCGAGCGCCGGTCTGCCCGAAGGGGTGGCCGAGGGCGATCGCGCCACCGTTCACGTTGAGCTTGTCGATGGGAATGCCGAGCTCGCGGGCGGAGGGAATGACCTGCGCGGCGAAGGCCTCGTTGATTTCCACTAGATCGATGTCTTTCATCGTCAGCCCGGCGCGCCCAAGCGCCTGCTTGGTCGCTTCGACGGGGCCTAGGCCCATGATCTCGGGGTTGAGCGCGGAGACGCCGGTCGAGACGACGCGCGCCAGAGGCGTGATGCCGAGCGCTTTGGCGCGGGTCTCGCTCATTACGACGACCGCGGCGGCGCCGTCGTTGAGCGGACAGGCGTTGCCCGCCGTCACCGTGGCCCTTTCGCCCATCTGCCCTAGGAGCACCGGCTTGAGCCCAGCGAGCTTCTCCGCAGTCGTTCCGTGGCGCGGGCAGTCATCGGTGTCGACTACCACACCGCTGGGCGTCGCGACCGGCGTGATCTCTTTGGCGAAGTGGCCAGACTTCTGCGCGGCTTCGGCGCGCTGTTGTGAAAGGGCAGCGAACTCGTCTTGCTCTTGCCGGGACACGGCCATGTACTGCGCGACGTTCTCCGCGGTTTGGAGCATCGTGACGTACACATCGCCGAGACCGTCGGTCGGCTCCCAGTTGCCGCCCTCGGGCGTCATGAGCTTCGCCATGCGCTCCTCGGCCTCGTTGAACTTCGGGTTCTTGGTGTTCTCCATGCCGTCGGATTTGCCGAGACCGAAGCGGCTGACACACTCGACGCCTGCGGCCACGAACACATCGCCTTCACCGGCCTTGATCGCATGAGCCGCCATGCGGATCGTCTGCAAGGACGAAGAGCAATAACGATTGACCGTCGTGCCAGGCGAATCGAGGCCCGCTAGCAGGCTCACGACTCGACCCATGTTGTAGCCATGTTCGCCCGCGGGTTGAGCGCAGCCGATCATCAAGTCCTCGACGGTGGCCGGGTCGAGGTTCGGAACCTTTGCCAAAGCTGCCTTCACCGCGATCGCGGCGAGGTCGTCGGGGCGCATTTCAATCAGCGACCCCTTGAAGGCGCGGCCGATCGGGGTCCGCGCGGTTGAAACGATCACGGCTTCGGGCATGACTCACTCCTCGATGAACATCGAATCCTGCGCATCGCGCAGCGAGTTCTTTAGCACCTTTCCCGTCGCGTTGCGGGGAAGGGGCTTTTTGCGTGGTTCCCATTGGCTCGGGATCTTGTAGTAGGCCAGCGTGTCGCCGACCCATCGCCGCATTTGTTCGCTATCGAGCTCTTGGCCCGGCTCGAAGACGACGACGGCCTTCACTTCTTGGCCAAGCTCCTCGTGGTCGATGCCGATCACCGCTGCTTCTGCAATGGCCGGGTGCGCTTCTAGCCGCTGCTCGATCTCGAACGGGTAGACGTTCTCGCCACCGCGCAGGATCAAGTCGCGCTTGCGCGAAGCGATGTAGAGCTTGCCGTTCTGCAAGCGCCCGACGTCGCCCGTGTTGAGCCAACGCCCTGGGCGGATGGCGGCACGGGTTGCTTCGGGGTCTTCCCAGTACTCGCGCATGACCAAGGGGCCCCTCAGATGGATCTCGCCTTCGTCGCCGTCGGGGAGCGCGCGTCCATGCTCATCGCGAATCTCAATCGCGACCACTGGGACGGGGCGACCAACGGAAAACGGATCGCTCGTCAGCTCTTCCCCAGCGTTCAAGGTTGCGAACGCTGTTCCCTCCGTCAGCCCGTAGCCGACGCCCATCGTGTGGCTGCACTGCGGAAAAAGGGAATGAGCCTTCTCGATCAACGGAGCGGGGATGGGTGAGCCACCGCCGCCGACTGAGCGGAACGAGCTCAGATCGTACTCGCCGACCTTCGGATGGTTGAGCAGCCGGTGGAGCACTGTGGCGGTGTACCCCCAGCCCGTGATCCTCTCGCGCTCGATGAGACCCAGGACGGCTTCGGGGTCGAAGCGACCCATCGGCCAGACGGTCTTGGCACCCCCGGCCAGCCCGGTCACCGCTGCGCAGTGTAATCCCGAGACGTGAAAGAGCGGACTCGTCACCAGGATGCTGTTCGCGAGCTTCGGCAGCTCCGACGCTTTTGGGTTGGCCATCATCAAACGCGCACCGTGAAAAAAGCTCACCATGAGCATATTCGTCACGTTGCCGTGGGTGTGAACGACTCCCTTGGCGCGGCCTGTCGTGCCGCTCGTGTACAGTATGATCGCCCGGTCACTTTCGGCGATTGGCTGTGTTGGCAGCCCGGCGTTGGGATACTCGGCGAGCAGCTCGTCGAAGCCATCTTCGGCCACCAGCATCGGCACAGCTGGGTCGGCCGCCATTCTCGCCACCCGCCTTCCATCCGCGATCAGCAGCTTCGGCTTGCTATTACCCAGCGCGTACCGGATCTCGTCCTCGGTCCACCATCCGTTCAAGCCGACGCAAATGGCCCCCAAGCTGACCGCGGCCCAAAACGAAATGATCCACTCCGGGCAATTGGCAGCCAGGATCGCAACCCTGTCGCCGGGGCCGACGCCGAAACGATCCGCAAACGCTGCCGCGGCGCTTGCTACCAGCTTCTCGTGCTGTTCAAACGTATACCGTCGCTCTCGTTCGCCGTCGCGGAACACCATGTACTCTGCCTGAGCAAACTCTCTCCCACGCAACAAAACGTCACGCAGCGAGCGCGCACGATTGGCAAACACCGGAACGCGCTCGCCGAGCACCTCTTCGTGGGCAAGCTCGAAGGGCGCTCCTGGAGCGAGGAGCTGCGCTTCGACCGCTCTGAGGCGACTGGTCGAAGATGTCGTCGAATCGTTCACAGGGGACCTTCGCCTCGGGGCGCCAATTTTTCCCGCAGCTGCTCTCTAAGCCAAGCTTCCGCCGAGGGCGTGTCAACAAACATCTTCACGGGGATCGGGCTTGGAGCAACCCAGGAGATCGCCGTCCAGAGTCCCTGCTGAACCGCGTCGTTGAAAATCATGGCACCACCTGCGCAGTTCTCTTTGAGGGCCGGCCGGTCGCGGTCGATCCAGTCGATGATGCCCTTTCGCTGCGTCGCCGGCACCCGACCCACCTCGCGCGCGTCGATCACAACCGCGTAGACCTCGCCCCGCCGCGCCCACTCGCTCATGACCTCGAGGTGCCGTCGCCACTCGGCATCACCGCACAAACCCCGGTAGGTCATTCGCATCAGCGGCTTGTCTTTCTCGTCGAAGATGACTTGGCCCATGGTCCCCGATGCTCAGTCTAATTGGCCGGCTCAGCCGCTACAACGTGTAGCCCCCGTCGACGAAGAGTGTCTGACCGGTGATGTAGCGAGCGCGGGAGGAGGCCAGGAATACCACTGCGTCGGCGACCTCGTCGGGAGTCCCGAAGCGGCGAAGCGCTGTGTTGCGCATGGCCGCGTCGATCCATTTCCGGCTGAGCTCACCCCGCTCGACGAGCTTGGGGAACATCCCCGCGTCGACCACGCCAACCGCAACGTTGTTGGCGCGAACGCCGTTTCGCCCCTCTTCGCGCGCGATGCCACGCATGAGAGCTTCGATCGCAGCCTTGGGCGCGACCGACAGCACGTCGCCCGGCGGATATCGTTTCAAGCCTGCCGAGCTGACGAAGACGATCGACCCGCGGCTCCTACGAAGATGCGGAAGAGCCGCGTGCGCCACATGAAAGAAACCGTTCACGTCCCAGTCCATGGTGTTCCGCCACTGTTCCGGGGTGAGCTGGCTGATGTAGGGCTGGTCGATGTGTGAGCCCGCAGCGTGCGCGATGGTGTGAATCTGACCGTGTTCTTCGACGAGCTGCTCGAGGCAGGCTTTGACGGAGTCGAGCTCAGCGAGCTCGACGGGGTGCAGCGTGCATGCCCCGCCCCCGGAGCGGATCTCTTCGGCCACCGCGTCGGCCGCGCCCTTGTTGCGGCGGTAGGTGATCGCGAGGGTGACCCCGGCAGCCGCAAAGCCACGCGCGATCGCGCCTCCGATACCTCCGCTCCCCCCAACGACCAGCGCCACGCCTCGCGAAAAATCAGCCACTGGCTCGCTCCCGAAGCTCGAACTTCACGACCTTGCCGGTCGCATTGCGAGGTAGAGCCTCGAGGATCTCGACGCGTCTAGGCACTTTGAAATTCGCCATGTTTGCCCGGCTCCACGAAATCACCCTCTCGGGCGTGAGGGACTGTCCAGGCGCAGGAACGACAAAGGCCATCCCGACCTCTCCGAGCCGCTCATCAGGGACGCCGATCACCGCGACTTCGCCGACGCCGGGCATCTGCAAGAGTGTGTTCTCGATTTCCGCAGGATAAGCGTTGAAGCCGCCTACGATGAACATGTCTTTGAGGCGGTCCGTAATCTTGATGTAGCCGCGCTCGTCCATGGTTCCGATGTCGCCCGTGTGGAGCCAACCATCTTCGTCGATGGCCATCTTCGTCTCTTCCTCTGCGTCGAGGTAACCCTTCATGACGTTGTATCCGCGGACGACGATTTCACCGGGCTGGTTTGCGGGGAGTGGATTGCCTTCGCTGTCGATGATTCGAACCTCGACGTCAGCGATCGCTCGGCCGCTCGTCGTGGCGATGGTTTCGGCGTCGTCGTCGAGCCGACACATGGTGACGACGCCGCAGCTTTCGGTGAGCCCATAGGCAGTAATCACCGTTTCAAACCCGAGCTCATCCTTCATTCGGTGAATCAACTCGACCGGGATTGCTGCCGCGCCGGTAACCGCGAGGCGCAAGCTCGAAATGTCGAACCGCGCGCGGTTCGGATCGAGCAGAATCGATTGATACAGGGCGGGCGGCCCTGGAAGCATGGTGATCGCGTCTTCCTCGATGCGCCGAAGGACGACGTTCACGTCGAAGACTGGCTCCGGGAACACCGTTGCCCCCCGCATGAGCGCGGAAAACCAGCCCGCCTTGTAGCCGAAGCTGTGGAAGAACGGCAGTACGACCAGATACCGATCGCCTTCGCGAAGCCCGACGATGGAGCTCCATTGATCGAAGGCGCGTAGGTTCTGCATATGCGTGCACATCGCGCCCTTGGGCTTGCCGGTGGTGCCCGAGGTGAAGAGGATGTCGGCGAGGTCATCGGGGCCGACGGCGGCCGCGCGCTCTCGAGCGGCGCTTGGGGAAACGCCCGCTGCAAGCCCGAGGAAGTCCTGGTAGCCGAGCGTTCCTTGCGGCGCTTCTCCGCGGAGCACGATGATCTGCTCGAGCTCGGGGAGGTCTGCCGCGCTGTTGCGAAGAAGGGCCACGTAGTCGACATCCAGAAATCCGGTCACCGTGAACAGCGCCTTCGCGCCGCTCTTCTCGAGCAGGTAGGAGGCCTCGATTCCCTTGTATCGGGTGTTGATCGGGACCATCACGGCACCGGCGCTGTGGATCGCCAGCGCACAGACGATCCACTCCCAGATGTTCGGCGCCCAGATAGCAACCCGGTCGCCCTTCTGAATCCTCAGAGCGATCAGAGCCCGGGCGGCCTCATCCACATGCTCGGCGAGCTCGGTGAAGCTGAGCGTCTTCTCGCCGTCGACGATGGCGGCCCGATCGCCAAGGCTTTCGGCCTGTTTGGCGACCATCTGAGGAATCGTCTCGAACACGGCGACCGTGATATCGCCAAGCCAAGAGATGGGCAAGACAGCACCGCTCGGTCACTGTTCGTTTCATCACCATACTCGGATTGACGAGCGAAGTAATGTATTCATCGTTCCCGCGCTTCGAGGGATTTCTCGCTTTCGTGAGGATGCCTCACCTACTTTGCGACATGAAACGGCCTCGACTCATCGAGGACCACGAAATCGAGCTGATGCTGAGCATCGCCGATTTCCAACTCGATCACGCGCTGCCGTTCGTCGGGCTGGTTCGACACGAACGTGGCACCGGCGTGATTGCAGCGCGCCATCCCAAGACCTTCGCCCGCTGGCTGGACGCTCGCCGTGACAAGCTGAAACGAGACGATTTCTCCGTGGTGGTCGTAGTGCCCGAAGCGATCGATCGGGCTGTGCTCCAGGTCGTGTACCGCTTTCGAACGCCGCTGATTCGCACCGGCACGACCCCCGACGTCCCGAGCGCTGCGGACGCCGTCCGTGCCGAGCTGGCGCCAATAGCGCGGCCCATCGGGACGGCGACCGAGGGGTTCCTCGACACCCTCGTGGCCTGAGCACCCTCTCGTCGGCTTGACCCGCGGACTGAAACGCGTTTCACTTCGGCCCTGCTTGGAAGGGATGCGCCGTGGGTATTTCGCATGAAATTATCGATGGAATCGCCGAAATCGTCGTCGACTTTCCCCCGGTCAACGCGATTCCCGTAGACGGCTGGTTCGAGCTTGCAGACTTGATCAGCGCTGCCGGGAACGACCCGGAAACCAGGGTGGTCATTCTGCGGGCCGAGGGGCGAGGCTTCAACGCCGGTGTCGACATCAAAGAGATGCAGAGCAACGACGGCTTCGATGCCCTTCTTGGGGCCAATCGCGGCTGCTGGGAATCGTTCAAGGCCGTCTACGAGTGCAAGGTCCCCGTGATCACCGCCGTGCACGGCTACTGCGTCGGTGGCGGCATCGGCCTCGCCGGCAACTCGGACATCCTCATCGCTGCCAAGGGCACCAGGTTTGCATTGCCTGAAGTGGATCGGGGCGCGCTCGGTGCGGCCACCCACCTCGCTCGTTTGGTTCCGGCGCTCAAGATGCGCGCGATGGTCCTGACTTGCGAGGCCGCGACGGCGGAGGAGCTGCACAACTGGGGCTCGGTTTACGCCGTCGTCGAAGAAGCTCAGCTCGCCGACAAGGCGAGGGAAATTGCTCGCACCTTCACGAAAAAGATCCCGCGGGTCGTGCGCGTAGCGAAGGAATGCCTCAACAACATCGATCCGGTGGACGTGAATCGTTCGTACCGATTCGAGCAGGGCTTTACCTTCGAGCTGAACTTGGCAGGCGTGGCCGACGAGGCGCGGGACGCGTTCGTCGAGAAGCGCGACCCCAACACCGACAAGAAGTGAGGTAGCTTCGTGACAGACAAACGCATGACGGTGGATGAAGCCGTCGCCGAGGTCACCGACGGAATGACAATCGGCATCGGAGGGTGGGGCTCGCGGCGTAAGCCGATGGCGTTCGTACGAGCGCTGGTCCGCAAGGGTGTGAGGAACTTGACGGTCGTCTCATACGGCGGTCCTGACATCGGAATCCTCTGCGCAACGGGACAGCTCAAGAAGGCCGTCTACGGCTTCGTGTCACTCGATTCGATTCCCCTCGAGCCACAGTTCCGGAAGGCTCGGCAAAACGGGGCGCTCCAGGCGGTTGAGCTAGATGAGGGGATGTTTCTCCTCGGGCTCCGAGCGGCTGCACAAAGGCTGCCCTTCTTGCCGACTCGAGCAGGCCTAGGCTCCGACGTCCTGAAGATCAATCCGCACCTCAAGACCGTGATATCGCCCTACGACGATGGCGAGGAGTTGGTCGCCGTGCCCGCACTGAACCTCGACGTCGCCTTCATTCACATGAATCGCGCGGATGCCCTGGGGAACGGCCAAGCCCTCGGCCGCGACCCCTACTTCGACAACCTCTTCTGCATGGCCGCGAAGAAGTCCTTCATGAGCTCGGAGAAGATCGTGTCGACCGACGAGCTCGTCAGCGGCGGGCCGCTCCAGAGCTTGCTGATCAACCGCATGATGGTGAGCGGAGTGGTCGAGGCGCCCGGCGGCGCGCACTTCACGGAGTGTTCGCCCGACTATGCGCGTGACGAGAAATTTCAGCGCGAATATGCCGCGACCTCAAACGACGAAGAAGCTTGGAAGGCGTTCCGTGCGAAATACCTCGACGCGAGCGAGGCCGACTACCAAAAGGCGGTGGCATCATGAGCAGCACCGAAGCCACCCGCGCCGATGTCTGCGCGCTCGCCATTGCCGAGTGCTTTCGAAACGACGGCGAGATCATGGTCAGCGCGATGGGAACGAGCCCGAGCCTGGGCGCACGCTTGGCGAAGTCGACCTTCGAGCCGGACTTGCTGATGACCGATGGGTTCAACTTGTTGCTCCGTCGTGCGCTTCCGCTCGGGGTCGAGCCGAGCGATCGCGACGTCGAGGGTTGGATGCCGTTCGGCGCAGTCTTCGACACCCTCTGGTGGGGACGCCGTCACGTGATGATGGGCGCCTCACAGATCGATCAGTTCGGCAATCAGAACATCGCGTGCATCGGCCCCTGGGAGAGGCCGAAGGCGCAGCTGCTCGGCGTTCGCGGAGCGCCCGGCAACACAATCAACCATGTGACCAGCTACTGGGTTCCGAATCACAACGCCCGAGTCTTCGTGGCAAAGGTCGATATGGTGAGTGGGGTGGGGTACGATCGCGCCGCTGCTCTCGGGCCCGCAGGCAGCCGCTTTCACGAGATTCGGCGAGTGGTCACCAATCTCGGCGTCTTCGATTTCAACACGCCCGATCACCGCATGCGTTTGGTCTCGCTTCATCGAGGCGTGGTGCTCGAAGAGGTGATCGACAACACGGGTTTCGAGCTCGTGGTCCCAGATGGGCTGGACACGACCCCGGTCCCGACCCCAGAGCTCGTTGGTGTGTTGCGTGAGCTCGATCCGCAAGGGTACGCGCAGAAAGAAGTCGTAGGATGAGCGCTGAGAAGAGGACGACTAAAGCGCCCAGGCAGAATCGAACGTCTGGGGCGCCCAAGGCAACGACCAAGCGCATGGCGCAGGCGCCTGCTAAGAAGCGAGCGTCCGCTGCGCCGAAAGCGAAGGCCACGACAAACGCCCCGAAGAAGTCCGCGCCACCCAAAGCCAAGCGAGCCAGCAAGGCGCCTGCGAAGAAGCGGGCGTCCGTCACGCCCAAGCCAAAGACCCAGGCCCGCAAGAGTAAGCCGCCCGTTCGCGTCACGGCTGTCCAAGCGACGGCCTCCGAGAAGGCAGCGAAAGCCAAGCCGGCACTCCACACCCGGATCTGTGAGATGTTCGGCATCGAGTACCCGATCATTCAGACCGGCATGGGCTGGGTGTCCGGTGCAAAGCTCACCTCGGCGACCAGCCAGGCAGGAGGCCTCGGGATTCTCGCAGCGGCGACGATGACCTTCCGCGAGCTCGAGGAGGCGATCGCCAAGGTCAAGAGCCGGACCGACAAGCCGTTCGGTGTGAACATGCGGGCCGATCAATCCGACGTGATGAAGCGCGTGGAGCTTCTCATCCGCGAGAAGATCAAGGTCGCAAGCTTTGCGCAGGCGCCCGGCGAGCGCGTCATCAAGACGCTCAAGGACGCCGGCGTCCTCACGATGCCGACGATTGGGGCGCGCCGACACGCCGAAAAGGTGCAGGCCTGGGGCGTCGATGCGGTGATCGCGCAGGGGCACGAAGGCGGCGGCCACACAGGGCAGATTCCCACCTCGATTCTGATTCCGGACGTCGCCGCTGCAGTCGACATTCCCGTTGTCGGCGCCGGGGGTTTCCGCGACGGACGCGGTCTGGTGGCGGCGCTTGCATTTGGAGCCGAAGGCATCGCCATGGGCACGCGCTTCCTGCTCACCAAAGACAGCCAGGTGCCCGACCACGTCAAGCGAATCTACGTCGAGACGAAGGCAAACGGGACTGTCGTCACCAAGGCCGTCGACGGCTATCCGCAACGCGTCATCCGAACGCTTCTCATCGACCAGCTCGAGAAGGCGAGCCCGCTGACTCGTTTTCCCCGAGCTGCACTCAATGCCTTGTCATTGATGAAGGTCACCGGTACCTCCCTGCCGGAGCTTCTCGAAGAAGGCATCGCGATGAAGCAGAATCAGGAGCTCACCTGGGCACAGCTCGCGATGGCGGCCAATGCGCCGATGTTGACCAAGGCGTCGATGGTCGATGGCAAAGTCGAAGCCGGTATCTTGCCGACGGGCCAAGTCGCTGGCGTCATCGACGAAATCCCGACGGTTGCCGAGCTTCTCCAACGTATCATGGCCGAGGCGGAGGCAACGCTCGAAAGGTTGGGCGCCTGAGCCAAAGCGATGGACCTCGACTTCACCGACTCCGAGAACGCCTTTCGCGAGGAGTGCCGCTCCTGGCTCGAAGCCAACGTGCCGCTCGAATCCTTGCCCTCAGGCGACACCAGGGACGGGTACGCCCTGCACCTAGAGTGGGAACACAAGCTCTTCGACGCCGGCTGGGCTGCGGTCTCCTGGCCCAGGCAGTATGGCGGGCGTGAGGCCACGCTCTTCGAATGGCTCATCTTCGAAGAGGAATACTACCGCGCCAATGCTCCAAGCCGTGTGACCCAGAACGGCATCTTCTTATTGGCGCCGACCTTGTTCGAGTTCGGGACTGACGAGCAGAAGGAGCGCATTCTTCGCCCGATGGCGCGAGGAGATGTCTCCTGGGGCCAGGCATGGTCCGAGCCCAACGCGGGCAGCGACCTCGCTTCGCTCAAGAGCACCGCGCGCCGCGTCGATGGCGGCTGGCGTCTGAGCGGACAAAAAACCTGGTCCACCCGCGCTGCCTTCTGCGATATGGCCTATGGCCTGTTTCGCACCGACACCGAGCAGGCGCGTCATCGAGGGCTCACCTATTTCATGTTCCCGCTGCACGCGGAGGGTGCCACGGTGCGCGGCGTCGATCGCCTCGATGGCGACGAAGGCTTCGCCGAGATCTTCCTCGAAGATGTGTTTGTCCCTGACAAAGACATCATCGGAGAGGTCAATCAGGGCTGGAAGGTCGCGATGGCGACCACGAGCTCGGAACGCGGCCTCAGCCTGAGGAGCCCTGGTCGGTTCATGGCGACCGCGTCGCGTCTGATCGAGCTCTACCACCGATACCGCGACCGCTCCGATCCGATCCTCCGCGACCAGGTGATTCAGGCCTGGATGGACGCGCAGGCCTACCGCTGGTTCACCTTTCAGACGGTCACGCGTATGATGCAGGGTGAATCGATCGGCCCCGATTCCAGTATGAACAAGGTCTTCTGGTCCGAGATGGACGTGCGCACGCACGAAACCGCGCTCTCGATCATCGGCGACGCGCTCGAGCTCGATGAGGGCTCGGACAGCGCGGTCGACGCAGGGAGCTGGATGAAGGGTTTTCAGTTCGCGCTGGCGGGCCCCATCTACGCCGGCACGAACGAAATCCAGCGCAACATCATCGCCGAGCGCGTCCTCGGGCTTCCGCGGAAATAGCGTCATGCATTTCGCTTTCGCTGACGACCAGAAGATGCTCCGCGACACCGTTCGCGAAGTCTTGCAGCGCGAGTGTCCGCCCGAGGTCGTGCGCGCCGCTTGGGAAGGGCGCCCCGAGGGCGTCCGCGCGGTTTGGGACACGCTCGCCGAGACCGGCGTGATCGGCATGACGGCTTCCGAGGACGTTGGCGGCATGGGGATGAGCGAGCTTGACCTCGTGCTTCCCCTCGAAGAAGCCGGCTATGCAGCATTGCCGGGGCCGATCGTTGATACCGTCGCGGTTGGAATTCCGCTGATCGAGGCCGCCGGCACCGATGCGCAGAAGGAGCGCTGGCTCAGCCCCGCCGCGGCAGGCGAGGCGCGCATCGTAGTCTCGTTCGAAGACCAAACGATCGTACCCTACGCCGCGTCGGCGGACGTGTTGATCGCCGAGCGAGGCGGGGCCGGGTACTGCGTGCCCATCAGCGAGGTCTCAACCCAGCCAGAGCAATCGGTCGACCGCACACGCGAGCTCGGCCGCGTCTCGTTTGAGCACAGCGCGCAGTACCGCATGCGCGAAGACGTAGACACGCAGGCGCTCTTTGCACTCGGCCGGGAGCGAGCCGCACTAGCCACGGCGGCCCAGCTGCTCGGGCTGTCGGGACGCATGCTGGACATGGCCGTGCAATACGCCAAAGACCGAGAGCAGTTCGGCAAGCCCATCGGTGCACAGCAGGCGATCAAGCACCGGCTCGCCAACGCGCTGATTCAGCAGGAGTTCGCCCGACCGATGGTTTATCGCGCCGCCTGGGCGGTGGCCACTGTTTCACGCGACGCGGAGGTCGATGTCTCCCTTGCAAAGATCTATGCAGGCCAAGCTGCAAAATTCGTTGCCAAGGAGGCGCTGCAGGTTCATGGCGCGATTGGCTACACCATCGAATGCGACCTCCACATGTGGATGAAACGGGCTTGGGCCCTCGCCGCGGCACACGGGGACGCAGCCCATCATCGAGAGCGAATAGGCCGTCACATTCTTTGAGCTCACTGGGTAGCGCCTTGCGTGCGACATCCACTCCCCCTAAAGAGAAGTTCATAGCGAGGTTCAGATGCCGGATGCATACATCGTCGAAGCAGTTCGTTCGCCCGTCGGAAGAAAGAAGGGCGGCCTGAGCAAAGTCCACTCCGCCGACCTCGGCGCCCACGCGATCAAGGGGGTGATCGAACGCACGGGGATCGACCCGGGCGCCGTCGATGACGTAGTCTTCGGCTGCGTGGACTCGGTAGCCACCCAGGCCGGGGACATCGCCCGCACCTGCTGGCTGGCAGCCGGCTATCCAGAGCACGTTCCAGGTGTTACGGTCGACCGCCAGTGCGGTTCCTCGCAGCAGGCGGTTCACTTCGCCGCGCAGGGGGTCATGAGCGGCACACAAGATGTCGTCGTTGCAGGTGGCGTTCAGAACATGAGCATGATCCCCATCGGCGCTTCGATGATCGCGGGCAAAGAGCTCGGCATTCCCGACCCGTTCTCCACTTCGGTGGGCTGGAAGGAACGTTATGGCGACAGGCCCGTCAATCAGTTCTACGGCGCTGAAATGATCGCCAAGGACTGGGATCTCTCTCGCGAAGAGCTCGAGAGGTTCGCGCTCGAAAGCCATCGACGCGCGATCCAAGCACAGAAGGAGGGCCGATTCGATCGTGAGATTATCCCCTTTGGCGACGTGACCGCCGATGAAGGCCCGCGTCCCGACACCACCCTCGAGAAAATGGCCGCGCTTCCCATCCTCATGGAGGGTGGACGGCTCACGGCGGCGGTGGCCAGCCAGATTTCCGATGGTTCCGCCGCGCTTCTCATCGTCTCGGAGAAAGCGCTCAAGGAGCACAACCTCACCCCCCGCGCGCGCATTCATCATTTGAGCGTTCGCGGCGAGGATCCGATTCGCATGCTCTCCGCTCCCATCCCAGCGACTCGCTACGCCATGGAGAAGTCCGGCATGAGCCTCGATGACATCGACCTTGTCGAGATCAACGAAGCCTTTGCACCAGTCGTCTGCGCATGGGCCAAGGAGCTCGACGTCGACCTCGCCAAGGTGAACGTAAACGGCGGCGCGATCGCCCTCGGCCATCCGCTCGGCGCAACGGGCGCGAAGCTCATGACGACGCTTCTGCACGAGCTCGAGCGCAGCGGCGGCCGCTATGGTCTCCAGACGATGTGCGAGGGTGGCGGTCAGGCCAACGTCACCATCATCGAGCGGCTGGGCTGATCCCAGCCGAGTCCTCGATCAGGGATATAGACCGCGCCTCGAGGCTCAGCGCGGGAGCGGTCTGTGACATGCCGCACACGACTTGGTGACTTAGTCGACATTGTCCGGGCTGCTCGGCATGATCTAAGCGCAGAGTCCAGGCCGTTCATGAGCTCAAAGGTTCCGAGACAAGGTTCGAATCCACCGCCTCCGGGCCGGAGCCACTCCGAGGTTCGCCGCGCGGCGCCGCCTGAGGAACGGCGCCATGATACCCGCTGGGCCTCCGACGCGAAGATCCAGATCCTTTCGCCGATCCAAACCCAGGCGACGGCTTTGGATGTGAGCGCGATGGGGATCCAAGTCGCCCTCGACCGCTGGCTCTCGACCGGCGCGCTCTGTGACTTGCGCATCACGACGCACACTGGGCGGGTGCTCTTCAAGCGGGCACGCGTCATCTGGGCTCGCCGCGTGGGCGAGGAGTGCGTCGCCGGCCTCCACGTCGTCGGCTCGATCGTGCCTCCTGCGAATCAGCAGTAGCCGGCGCGGCAGCATTTCGAGGCTTTTCTTCGGCCCGGGGAACGAGGCGGCTTGACGTGGCGCCTTCGGCAAAATAGAACACGTTTCACTTCTAGTGGACCCTTTTTCGACCCGGAACCGGGAGGTGAACATGGCCAAAGTAGCCAACACAGCAGAGTATTTCGACACCCTTGCCGATCGATTCGAGCCGGAGCAGGCCAAAGGTGTCAACGCCCAGATTCAATATACGCTTTCAGGTGACGGCGGCGGCGAGTGGACCATCACAATCACCGACGGGGAGTTCAAGGGCGTCAAGACCGGTGGTGTCGAGAAGCCGACTCTCAACGTGATGATGGACGCTGCGAAGTTCGTCGAGATGGCCAATGGCGACCTCGACGGGCGCAAGGCGTTCCTCACGCGCAAGCTCAAGGTGAAGGGCAATATCGCTCTCGCTCAGAAGATGCAGAAATTCTTTCCCCAGGGCTGAGAGCCCAGATCCAGGCGGTATACACCCATGAGCGAGATTCTGTCGGCTCCATACGCGCTCGAATACACGTACACCCGAAGCACCGGGCCCGTAGTCGGTCGCTTCTTGGAAAGTCTTCGGTACGAAGTGCTCGAAGGCGTCAAGACGGCCGATGGTCGCGTGCTTTGCCCGCCCCTCGAGTACGACGAGGGGGGCCAGCCGACGACGGGTGAATTCGTCCAGTTGCGACCGTCCGGCACGGTGAAGTCTTGGTCCTGGGTGCCAGAACCCCGCAAAGGGCACCCCTTCGATCGTCCATTCGCTTGGGCGCTCATTCGAATCGATGGCGCGGACAACGCCATGGTGCACGTGGTCGACGCCGGGAAGGCCAAGCGAATGAAGACTGGGATGCGGGTGCGTCTGCGTTGGGCCGACAAGAAGAATGGGACGATTCGCGATATCGATTGCTTCGAGCCGATCAGCCCGTACCTGCCAAGCCCGGTTCATCTCGAGTACGACGTGAATCCCGGTAAACACTACACGGCCTATTTGCGGGGCCTGCAGGAGGGCAAGCTCATCGGCGGGCGCGATCCCGAGGCAGGGAAGGTGTATGTGCCACCGCGCGGGGCCGATCCCATGACCGGAAACCCGACCAACGAGTACGTCGAGGTCCCCGATCGAGGGGTGCTCACGACCTTCACCATCATTCGCATTCCGTTCGAGGGCCAGAAGCTCACGCCGCCGTACTGCTTCGGCGCGATCGTGCTCGATGGCGCCCACAGCCCCATCTACCACCTGATCAGCGGTGTTCCGCACGACGATATCCGAATGGGTATGCGCGTGAAAGCGAAGTGGAAGCCCCAAGACGAATGGGAGACTTCGCTCGAGAACATCCTCTACTTCGAACCCACCGGCGAGCCCGATGCGCCTTTCGATAGCTACAAGGAGCATCTCTGATGCGCGACGTCGCGATCGTTTCCTTCTCACAGCTTCCGTCGGTGAAAGTTATCGACGCCGCGGACGAGCCGGAGCTGGTCCAACCGGTCACCTCGGATGCGATGAGGCAGGTTGGTCTCACGCAAGACGACATCGGCTTCACTTGCTCGGGGAGCACCGACTATCTGCCGGGGCGTCCCTTCTCCTTTGTCGCAGCGGTGGATGGCCTCAAGGCCTTCCCTCCGATTCGCGAGTCACACGTCGAAATGGACGGCGCCTTCGCGCTCTACGAAGCCTGGGTCCGGCTCTTGCACGGCGACATCGACACCGCGCTCGTGTTCTCCTTTGGAAAGAGCTCGCTCGGCCCGGTTCCCGACATCCTGAATCTGCAGAATGATCCCTACTACGTGCAGCCTCTCGGCCTCGACTCGATCAGCGCTGCCGCGCTCCAGGCCCAGGCACTGATCGACGCAGGCAAGGCAACGGAGCGAGACTTTGCGGAGGTCGTCGCGCGCAATCGAAGGAGCGCGGTGGACAACCCAAACGCGCAGATCAAGGGCGACTTCAGCGTCGATGAAATGCTCGAAGAGCCGTACATCAGCTCCCCTTTGCGCAAGAGTTTCTGCTCGCCGCTCTCCGACTCGGCCGCAGCCATCGTGTTGGCCGCTGGGGATGCGGCAAAGAGGCTGGTGAAGCGACCGGCTTGGATTCGGGGGATCGACCATCGGACCGAGCCGCATGCCCTCGGCCAACGTGACCTCACGAGGTCGCCGTCTTCGACGCTCGCAGCCGAAAAGGCGGGTCTCGGGAAGGGCCAAGTCGACCTCGCAGAGCTCCATGCGCCTTTCGCCCACCAGGAGATCATCTTGCGCGAGGCGATGGGTATCGGTGACGAGGTGAACGTCAATCCTTCCGGTGGCGCCTTGGCCGCAAACGCGCTGATGACCGCGGGGCTGATTCGCTTCGGTGAGGCGGCGGCCCGGATCCTCTCCGGAGATGCAGACCGCGCACTGGCACACACCACCAACGGTGTCTGCCTCCAACACAACCTCGTTGCCGTCTTGGAGGGGGAATAATGGCTGATCAATGTGCGGTCATCGGGATCGGCCAGACCAAGCATCGCGAAAGTCGTCGCGACCTTTCGATTCCAGGCCTGGTGCGAGACGCAGCCCTTCGCGCGCTCTCAGACGCGGACATGACCTGGAAGGACATCGATTCCATCGTCATCGGTACGGCGCCCGATATGTTCGAAGGCGTCATGATGCCGGAGCTTTGGTTGTCGGATGCGTTGGGCGCTGCCGGGAAACCGATGCTCCGCGTGCACACCGCCGGTTCGGTGGGAGGGTCGACCGCCGTCGTGGCGTCTCACCTCGTACAGGCTGGCGTACACGAAAAGGTCCTCACGCTTGCGTTTGAGAAGCAGAGCGAGTCCAACGCCATGTGGGCGCTCTCACCGGCGATTCCCTTTCAGCCGCAGCTAGTTGCCGGCGCTGGCGGCTACTTCGCCCCCCTCATTCGTTCGTATATCCGTCGCTCCGACGCGCACCCAGACACGGGCTGCATGGTCGCCGTCAAGGATCGGCAGAACGGCTTACTCAACCCTGACGCGCATCTGCACCTCGACCAGACGCTCGAACAGGTCAAGGCATCGCCGATGCTCTGGGATCCGATTCGCTACTCGGAGACCTGTCCTTCTTCGGACGGCGCCGTGGCGATGGTCCTCGTCAACGACAAGCACGCCGGACGAGTGAAGAACCCCGCCTGGGTGAAGGGGACCTCGGTTCGAACCGAGCGCACGTTCTTTGCGGGACGTGACCAGGTGAACCCGGCCGCCGGAAAGCTCTGCGCAAGAGACGTCTACGATGAGGCCGGGATCCGCAACCCAGTCAAAGAGATCGACTGTGCCGAAGTCTACGTTCCTTTCTCTTGGTTCGAGCCGATGTGGCTCGAAAACCTCGGATTCGCCGAAGAAGGCGAAGGCTGGAGGATGACCATGGAAGGCAAGACGAGAATCGACGGCGAGATGCCTTGGAACATGTCTGGCGGCGTCATGTGCACCAATCCGATTGGTGCCAGTGGTATGCTCCGATTCGCCGAAGCCGCGCGCCAGGTGCGGGGGACAGCCGACAAACATCAGGTCGACGGCGCGAAGGTCGCCCTCGGTCACGCCTACGGAGGCGGCTCGCAGTTCTTCGCGATGTGGATCGTGAGCTCGGAACGCTGAGCCGGACAAACGATGGAATACAATCTTGCAGATCTGTACGAGGCTATTGCGGACGCCGTTCCCGACAATGTCGCTCTGGCCTCGGGCGACATCCACCACACGTACAAAGACCTCGACAAGCGGGCCAACCGCCTTGCGCACTACCTACTATCCCGCGGCATCGGCCCCGGCGACCACGTCGGGCTGCACCTCTTCAACGGTCACGAGTTCGTCGAAGCGATTCTCGCCCTTTTCAAGATTCGCGCCGTTGGCATCAACATGAACTACAGGTTCGTGGGTCCCGAAGTTCGCTACATGATCGAAAACGCGGACCTGGTGGGGGTGATCACGCAGCGGCGCTTCTTGCCTGTCATCAACGAGGCCATGGAAGGCCTCGAGCCACTCAGGGCGCTCCTCGTCATCGAAGACGGCGCCAAGGGTTTCGCGAACCAGGAGTCGATCGAGTACGAAGCGGCGCTTGCGCAAGGATCCGAGGAGCGTGATTTCGGACCGAGGTCCGGCAAAGACCTCTACATCATCTACACCGGCGGGACGACCGGGATGCCCAAGGGCGTGATGTGGCGACATGAGGACTTGTTCTTCACAGGTCTTCAAGGCGGGTCGCCAGGCGGCGATCCGGTGGAATCACCGGAGCAGCTGGTCGAGCAGGCAAGAGAGGGCTGGTACACGGTGACCATGCTTCCCTGTGCTCCTTTCATTCACGGGGCGGCGCAGTGGACCCAATGGATCTGCCACATGACAGGTGGGAAGCTCGTGCTTCAAAATGGCCCGAGCTTCGACGCCAAGCGAATCTTGTCACTCGTGGCCGAAGAGGAAGTATCGACGCTCTCGCTCGTGGGCGACGCGATGGCAATTCCGCTGATCGAGGAGCTCAAGAGCGGCGACTACGACATGTCGAATCTAGCGGTGATCGCATCCGCTGGCGCGATTCTCTCTGCGAGCATTCAGGAGGAGCTCGAATCCCTGCTCCCCGACGTCATGATCATCAACAGCTTTGGGACGAGTGAATCGGGCGACCTCGGGCGTGCCGCGGGCGACGAGGAGAGCCACGAGAACCGTCCCTCGTTCTACATGGGAGACGAGGTCACCGTCTTGGACGAGAACGGCGATCAGATCGAGCCAGGCTCCGGCCAGGTCGGAATGGTAGCCCGCTCAGGCCGCCTTCCCCTCGGCTACTACAAAGATGCCGAGAAGACCGCCGAGCGCTTCAAGGAATTCAAAGGTAAGCGCTGGGTCGTGCCTGGGGACTTCGCGACGATTGAAGAAGACGGCAGGATTACCTTCCTCGGCCGGGGCAGCAAGTGCATCAACACCGGTGGCGAGAAGGTGTTCCCCGAAGAAGTGGAAGAAGCGCTCAAGGCACACCCGGACGTCATCGATGCCCTGGTCGTGGCGGTTCCAGATCCTCGTTTCGGGTCCAAGGTCGCTGCGGTGTTCAACACGCGGGGGAATCAGCAGCTCTCTCTCGAGCAGGTGCAGGAGCATTGCCGCAAGCACATCGCCGGCTACAAGGTCCCGCGGCAGATCACGATCACCGAGACGGTTTCCCGCATGCCGAGCGGAAAGCCCGACTACAGCTGGGCCGAGGAGATCGCCCGTGCGCAGGCGAGCGCCTAGGCTCGCATCAACCAGCATTGAACCCAAGAGGCATCACATGTCAGCAGCGCAAGAAGAAGAGGAGCTCTTTCCTGGCTATCCGCGTGGCTGGTTCGTCGTAGGTGTATCTGCTGAGCTTGCGCTTGGCGAGGTCCGCCCGATCAAGTACTTCGGTCGGGAGATGGTCCTTTACCGGGGCCAAAGCGGCAGAGCGATCGTGCACGACGCGTTTTGTCCGCACCTCGGGGCACACCTCGGCCATGGCGGCAAGGTCATCGGCGAGTCGATCCAGTGTCCTTTCCATGCCTGGCGCTTTGATGAAACCGGCAAGTGCGTGGACGTGCCCTATGCCAAGCGGATACCGCCGCGCGCCTGCGTGACGAACCGCCCCGTGCAGGAGCACAACGGTCTGATTTTCACATGGAACGCTCACATCGAAGGCGAAGAGCCCACCTGGGAGATCCCGGACATTCCGGAGTACGGCAACGAAGGTTGGACCGACTGGGGCTCGGCCCTGATCGACATCAAGACGCACCCTAAAGAGATCGTCGAGAACCTCGCGGACAAAGGGCACTTCGGCCCAGTGCACGGCACCTGGGCCAACGAGTTCGGCAACGAGTTCAAGGAGCACATCGGCATTCAAAAAGTGAAGGGCGTGGCCTATCCGCGGGGCGGAGGTGAAGACCACTTCGAGCTCCAGTCCACGTACTACGGCCCTGGCTACATGCTCACCAAGATGCAGAGCGTTCTGCCGAACATCATGCTCTTGTGCCACACTCCGGTCGACAAGAACCGCGTTCACGTGCGAATTGGCGCGATGATCGACATCTCGAACGTCAAAGAGGGCAAGGAGCAGTTTCAGGAAGGCTACCGCGAGAACATCATCGTCGGGTTCAAGGAAGATATCGCGATCTGGGAGAATAAGAAGTACCGAACGCGGCCGATTCTCTGCGATGGTGATGGCGACGTGGGAGCCCTGCGGCGCTGGTATCAGAAATTCTACATGCCGCAGGCAGAGGTCGGGTACTAGCGATGGACGATCGAGCCAAGCGCATCGTCGAAACCGCAGTCGCACTTGCAGAGCGCGATGGCTACCAGGCGGTTCGGCTGCGCGACGTCGCGGCTAGCGCGCAAGTTGCCCTCGGCACGGTGTACAAGCGCTTTTCCAGCAAAGAAGAAATCCTAATCGCCGCGCTCGAGCAAGAGAGCGAAAAGCTGGTGGCCAAGATCGGCAAGCAGCCGGTCCCGGGCGACGGCCCTAGAGAGCGAGTGCATTTCGTTTTCTCGGCGCTCACCAGGGGGCTTCTTCGCCGCCCAAATCTGGCGAAGGCCCTCGTTCGCTCCCTGGCCTCCGGTGATCCGAACATCACCGAGCGCGTCGCCAGCTTCCACGCCCTCATTACTGCAATGGTCATGGCCGCCATTCGCGGCCAGGCTGCGTCTCAACAAGGAGAATGGGGTGGAGACGTCGACGCCCGCGAGCGTACCATCGCGTCAATTCTGCAGAACGTTTGGTTTGCATCCTTCGTGGGCTGGGCCGGTGGCCTGCACGAAGCGCCCCAGCTCCTCGAGGACATCGACAGGACGGCCGAGCTCCTCTTGGCGGAGTAGGCGAGGGCCTATCGAGACTTCGCAGCGGTATCGGTGGGTGCTTCCTTGCCCGAAGGGTTGCGAGGAGGTCCTGGCCCAGGAAGTGCGCGACCTGGATGTGGAGGTTGCCGATTTGCGTCCGACTGCGGTGCACGCCTGGGGCACCCTTCGGGAAGGCTATCGGCTCTGCCTCTGGTCTCGTGTCGCTTCGCGCGTTCTGCTGCCCTTGGTCCAGGTGGATGCAGAGGACGACACGGCGCTATACGACTCGCTCCGTGGACTCGCCTGGTGGGAGCACTTCGATGGCTCGAAGACATTTGCCATCGGAAGCTCTCAGGCCTTCAAGAGCTCGCGCCCCGCCCACTACTGGGTGCAGCGCGCGAAGGATGCCATCGTCGACGGCTTTCGTGACCACGCCGGCACGCGCCCCAGCATCGACAAGAGAGATCCTGCGATCCGTCTACACCTGCACATCGGGGAAGCTCAGCACGAGCTGTCGCTCGATTTTTCGGGAGAGGGTTTGCACCGTCGCGGCTATCGGCAATCGGGTGGCAGGGCACCACTCAAGGAAAACCTGGCGGCCGCGATTCTATATCTTGCGAACTGGCCCCAGGCCGCGCGACGGGGTTTGGCCCTGATGGATCCGACTTGTGGTTCCGGCACGTTCTTGGTCGAGGGCGCACTGATGGCGACGAATTGTGCGCCGGGTCTCTTACGCGAGCGCTTCGGCTTCGAGAGCTGGCTCAGGCACGATGCGGCTGCCTTTGCCGCTGAGCGGGAGGAGGCGTTGGCGGCCCGGAGGGCTGAATGCCCGGCGAGGATCTACGGCTGCGACGCATCGGAGAAGGCCCTGTCGCTGGTTCGAGAGAACCTGCAAGCCGCTGGTGTCGAGCAGCATGTGTCGCTCGCAGTCCAGGAGCTTTCCACGATCGAAAAGCCGGCCGACGTCGGCATCCTCGTATCCAATCCTCCGTACGGCCATCGACTAGGGGACGAGGGCACATTGTTTCTCTTCTATCAGTCGCTGGGCGACACGCTGAAGCGATCCTTCGACGGTTGGACGGCCTTCGTGTTTGCCGCCCACGGAGGCAATCTGAAGCACCTCGGCCTTCGACCAGTTCGTCGGCACGTTCTGTATAACGGCGCGATCGAATGCCGTCTGGTCGAGATTCCAATACGCGGGGTGACCGGCGCCGATCCCGACCGGGCTCCGGCCTGGCGAAAACCGAGCGAGAAGGCCTCGATGTTCGTCAATCGGATCAAGAAGAACAAGAAGAAATGGGGGCGATGGGCGAAGCGCAACGGCATCGAATGCTATAGGATCTACGACGCCGACATCCCCGAGTATCACGTCGCAGTCGATCGCTATGGACCGAAAGCAGTGGTTCACATCTTCCAAAAAGAACGGGACGCCGACGACGACCGTGCGAAGCAGCGGATTCAGGACGTCTTGCTGACACTTCCCGAGGCTCTTGGAATCGATCCCGGCGACCTGGTGGTGAAGGTCCGTCGCAAGCACGAGGAGGGCGATCAGTACGCCCGCATCTCCCAGCAGGAAAGCGACATGATCGTGAGCGAAGGCAACCTTCGCTTCGTGGTCAACGTGGAAGACCGAATCGACACCGGCCTATTTTTGGATCATCGGGCGGTCCGGGCATACGCGCAAGAGCACTGCAAGGGTAAGCGGATGCTCAACCTCTTCGCGTACACCTGCTCGGTAAGCGTGGCGGCAGCAGTCGGCGGAGCCAAGCAGACCAGTAGCGTCGATCTGTCGAACACCTATCTGGACTGGGGCAAGAAGAACTTCGAAGCCAACGGCCTGGACCCCGCGAAACATCGATTCATCCGCGACGACGCCACCCGTTGGATCGCGAGGGACCGGAACAGCTACGACTGGATCTTCATCAACCCGCCCACGTTCTCACGCTCCAAGATGAGCAAGGGCGACTTCAACATTCACAAAGACCATCGGGGCCTAATCGACAATGCGATGACCTCCATGGACAAGAAGGGAGAGCTGCTCTTCACGACTCACGCCCGAGGCTTCGAGCTCGATGAATCCATCTACCAGCGCTTCCGGGTCGAAGACGCCACGAAGCAGCTCGTCCCCGAAGACTTCACCCGCTATCCGTTCCAAGCCTTCCTCCTGAGGAAGTAAGAAGGCACAGCCTTTTTCCACTATGCTTTCCGGCATGGCCAGGTGGAGGATGAAGATGGCTCATGCTGTGTTGCTTGCTCTCAGCTTGTTCTGTTGCGCAGGCAAGGCGTGGGCGCAGTCGGACGAAGCCGCGTCGCCAAGCAAGCCTCTGGGGTTCGTGGGCGGGCTGCTAGGCGCTGGCTTTGGCGTGAACGGAGAGTCCGACTCGGGGCGCAGGGCCTACTACGAGACGAGTCTGCTCTTTGCAGTACGGGGTGGGCTTCTGCTCGGGGATGATCATCGGCACCTGCTCGGCTTCGAGGCAGCGCCGACGACAAACCGGATCGATTGGCGCCTCCGCGGAACAGCGACGTTCTTCGCGTCCTACGGGACCCTCGTGCCCATCCGCCACCGAAAGGACTGGAGCTGGCTATGGCGTGTCGGCATCGGGGTGGGAGGCGGCTACGCCTACAGGTTCCTGATCGGTGTGCAGCTCGACGCGCTCACGTTCAACTATAAGATGAGCAAGAAGCTCTGGGTCGATTTCGGCATTCCGACGGTTCGATTCTACAGCGAGACCTCGGGCCAAGGTCGCTACGGCGTTCAGTTCGTGTTCCCGCTTGGCATCACCTTCGTCATTTGAGGTAGCTAGTCCTCGAGCTTGAACACGCGAATCGCGTTCTCCCGGAGAAACTTCGGCCAAACCCTGTCTTTGAAGGGGACGTCTCGCATCTCGGTGAAGATACGCTCGAGCGAGAGGCCCATCGGGAAGTAGCCGGCGTACATGATCTTGTCGGCGCCGCGCGTGTTCGCGTAGTGGATGATCGACTTCGGGTAGTGCTTCGGTGCGAAGGCGCTCGTGCTGTAGTAGAGGTTTGGGTACTTGAGCATCAGCTTGACCGCGAGGTCGACCCAGGGCTCACCTCCGTGGCGCATGACGAGCTTGAGCTCCGGAAAAAACCAGCACACCTCATCGATGTGCTCGACCTTCTGCGGCGCCATCGGGATGCGCGGGCCTGGGACCCCCACGCAGAGGCAAATCGGGATGTCCAGGTCAACGCAGGTCGCATAGATCGGATAGTACTTCTTGTCGTTCAGCGGAACCTGCGGGCAGAGGCCCGAGGGGAAGCCGGTCACCGCCTTGAGACCGTGGTCTCTGTGGAGCTGCCGAATCTTCCGAACCTCGGCCATGCCGTTGTTGGGGTTGGCGCCATAGGAGGGAAAGAAGCGGTCGGGGTAGTTTTGGCAGGCTTCGAGGTTGGTCGAGTTGGGTCCCGAAATCCCGAGCATCGCGCGCTGAATGCCCCATTTGTCCATCTCGCCGATCGCGTAGTGGACATAGTCCTTCTGATCGCCGATCTCCGGGATGTCCTTGAACATGTACTGGGCCGGCATCTTGAAGACCTCTTGGCTCTCCTCATCGAGCAGCAGCGGCTTGATGAACTCGTACCAGGCTGTAGGATCGCCGTCGGGGATGTTCATCATCAGGTCGATGGCTCTGAGGCCCGTTGGCATCGGCATGAAATCGCTTCCTTTCGAGGTCCTCAGCGGGGCCCTATGATCAAGAGTGGCCCGCTGGACATGTCCTGGCCCGTAGGCTAGAACACGTTCTAGTTTATGGACTGAGGCGGACCATCTGTAAAGCGTTGAATGTGAGCACGATCAAACGCCCGCGGCACGAGCCGATGGCCCCTGGAGAAAGCATCATGGACGGAGATCATAACCCTATCCCCACGCGCGACGAGCTGATTCAGCGCGCCCGAGATCTAGCTCCGACGCTGCAGGAGCGGTCCAAGAAAGCCGCCGAGCTGCGGCGCCTTCCGGATGAGACGATCGAAGACTTCCATCGGCTCGGGTTCTTCAAAGCCGTCCAACCCAAGCGCTATGGCGGGTACGAGATGGACCCATCGATCATCTTCGACCTGCAGCTCGAGCTGGGGCGAGGCTGTGCGTCGAGCGCATGGGTCTATGGAGTTCTCAACGTACACTCCTGGCAGCTCGCGCTGTTTTCGGAGGAAGCTCAGGACGAGGTGTGGCGTGAGAACCCCAAGACGTTGATCTCATCATCCTACATGCCGGTTGCCAAGACGGAGTGGGTCGACGGCGGCGTGAAACTGAGTGGTCGCTGGTCCTTTTCTAGCGGATGCGATTTTTGCGAGTGGGCGTTCCTAGGCGGCTTTGTGCCGACGGAAGAGGGCAAGCCGCCCGACATGCGAACCTTCCTGGTGCCGCGTTCTGACTACGAGATCATCGACAACTGGTACGTGTCAGGCTTGCGCGGCTCGGGCAGCAAGGACGTCGTCGTCGATGGTGCGTTCATTCCCGATCATCGCATGCACAAATTCTCGGATGGGTTCAGGCAGCAGAGCCCGGGTAACGAGATCAATCCCTCCCCGGTCTACAAGTACCCGTTTGGTCAGATTCACGTACGATCGGTGTCCACGCCTTCGGTCGGCGCTGCCTTCGGTGCATTGGACTCCTACATCGATTTCATGAAGACGAAAGTCTCTCAGGCAACTGGTGGCAAGGCCAAGGATTCGTACACCAACAGCATGATCGCGGCTGAAGCCGCGGCGGCCCTGGACCGTGAGGTCTTGACCTTGCGACGAAACTTTCAGGAGATGTTTGGATATCTCGAGAAGGGCGAGAAGATCCCACTCGAGCGACGCGTTCACTTCCGAAACGACTCCGCGCGCGCGGTGCGAGTATCGACGGAGGTTGTCGAACAGCTCTTCGTGGCCTGCGGTGCCCGCGCTGCCTTCGAAGACCATCCGGTCAACCGTCACTTCCAAGATATTCATGCAATCCGTTTGCATCACGCCAACGGGCCCGAGGGGCCCGCTGCCAACATGGGTGGCGTTCTCTTCGGCCAGAGCAACTCGGATTTCTTCATCTAGCAGGTATGGAGGATGCGGCGCGACGGCAAAAGATTGAAGAGCTCGGAGACGAACTCTATGCAGCCTTGCGCGCACGTCGGACGCTGAGTCCACTCACCGAACGCTGGCCGGAAATCCGAATCGAGGATGCGTATCACGTTTCCCTGCGCATGGTGAACCGCCGCATCGAGGAAGACGGCGAGAAAATCATCGGCAAGAAGATCGGGGTCACCAGTCGAGCCGTGCAGGAAATGCTCGGTGTTTTTCAGCCAGACTTCGGTTATCTCACGGACAAAATGATGTATCCGAACGGCGGACCGATGCCGATCAGCGAGCAGTTGATTCAACCGCGCGCGGAAGGCGAGATCGCATTCAAGCTCAAAAAGGGCCTGAAGGGGCCTGGCGTGACCAACGAGGATGTCCTGGACGCGACCGAGTACGTGATGGCCTGTTTCGAGGTCGTCGACAGCCGCCTCCATGACTGGAAGGTCAAGATTCAGGACACCGTAGCGGACAACGCGAGCTGTGGCCTCTTCGTCCTCGGCGACGAGCACGCCGA
The DNA here is from genome assembly GCA_963699755.1 of uncultured delta proteobacterium. Lineage (GTDB taxonomy): Bacteria > Myxococcota_A > Polyangia > Polyangiales > Houyiibacteriaceae > SG8-38. The sequence continues at coordinate 244,330 of CAVOVB010000002.1, read as the reverse complement.
CCCGAAGGGGCTCGATTTTCCGCGCCTGAAGATGCGCGTCTACAAGAACGGCAAGCTTCTCAGCGAGGGATTGGGCTCCGCGGCACTTGACTCGCCGCTCAATTGCGTGAGCTGGCTCGCAAACACCCTGTCGGAATTCGGCATCAGCTTGAACGCAGGTGATGTTGTGCTCTCTGGCTCGCTGGTGCCCCTCGAACCGGTGGTGGCGGGAGACGAAATGCGCCTCGAGGTCGATGGGATCGGTACGGCCTCGGTGCGGTTCACATAGGAGAATAGCGAGAGATGACGACGAAAGTGAAGGCAGCGATCATCGGGTCCGGGAACATCGGCACCGATCTGCTCTACAAGGCGCTTCGAAGCGACATCATCGAACCGATTTGGATGGTTGGCATCGACGCCGAATCAGAAGGGCTCAAACGGGCGCAGAAGCTCGGCCTCAAGACCACTGCCGACGGCGTCAAGGGCATGGAGCCGCACATCGTCGAGGACAAGGTGCAGATCGCCTGGGACGCGACCAGCGCGTATGTGCATGAGTCGAACAATGAGCTGGTCAAGAAGTACGGCGTCAAGATGGTCGACCTCACGCCCGCTGCCATCGGCCCCTTCTGCGTGCCGCCCGTCAATCTGATGGAGATGGTCGGGCGGGGAGAGCAGAACGTGAACATGGTGACTTGCGGCGGTCAGGCCACCATCCCGATGGTAGCCGCAGTGAGCCGCGTGCAGCCTGTCGAGTACGCCGAGATCATCGCCACGGTCTCGTCGAAGTCGGCAGGCCCCGGTACACGCAAGAACATCGACGAGTTTACCCGCACGACGGCCAAGGGAGTGGAGGTCGTTGGTGGCGCCGAGCGCGGCAAGGCCATCATCATCATCAATCCCGCCGAGCCACCGCTCATCATGCGAGACACGATTCACTGCTTGACCAAGGACGCTCCGAAGCAAAAAAAGATCATCGAGTCGGCAGAGCGAATGATCGCCGAAGTACAGAAGTACGTTCCGGGCTACACACTCAAGAACGGACCGGTCTTCGATGGCCACCGCGTTTCGTTCTACATGGAGGTCGAAGGGCTCGGTGACTTCCTCCCGAAGTACGCCGGCAATCTCGACATCATGACGGCAGCGGGGCTGCGAACGGCCGAGCTCATCGCCGAAGAAATCCAGCGTGCGGAGGCAGCATGAATCTCGAAGGTAAGAAGGTCACGCTCCACGACATGAGCCTGCGCGACGGGATGCATCCCCAGCGCCACCAGCTCACGCCCGAGCAAATGGTCGAGGTCGCGACTGCGCTCGATGCGGCCGGCGTGCCGCTCATCGAAGTCACGCACGGCGACGGTCTCGGCGGCGCCTCGGTGAACTACGGCTTTCCCGCTGCGACCGACGAGGAGTACCTCCGGGCGGTCGTGCCCAAGATGAAGAACGCGAAGATCTCGGCCTTGTTGATCCCGGGCATCGGGACCGTCGATCAGCTGCGAATGGCCCATGCTTGCGGGGTTCAAACGATTCGAGTGGCCACGCATTGCACCGAGGCTGACGTTTCGGAGCAGCACATCGGCCTCGGGGCCGAGATGGAGATGGACACCGTGGGCTTCCTGATGATGGCGCACATGATCGGGCCCGAGGAGCTTCTCGAGCAAGCTGAGCTCATGCAGGGCTACGGCGCCAATTGCATCTACGTCACCGACTCGGCTGGATACATGCTGCCGGACGATGTGACCACGCGAGTAGGCCATCTTCGTGAGAAGCTCGACCCGGACGTCGAGGTCGGATTCCATGGCCATCACAACATGCACATGGGGATTGCCAACTCGCTCGCGGCCATCGAGGCCGGCGCGGCGCGCATCGACGGCTCCGTCGCCGGCATGGGCGCTGGTGCAGGCAACACGCCGCTCGAAGTGTTCGTGGCCGTACTTCACCGCATGGGAGTCGAAACTGGCGTCGACATGTGGAAGCTCATGGATGTGGCCGAAGAGATCGTCTACCCGCTGATGACACACAAGGTCCGCGCAGATCGCGATTCACTGACACTTGGCTATGCAGGCGTGTACTCGTCCTTCTTGCTTCACGCGAAGCGCGCAGCCGAGAAGTACGGACTCAAGTCGACCGACATCCTGGTCGAGCTCGGCCGAATGAAGACGGTTGGTGGCCAAGAAGACATGATCGAGGACGTTGCTCTCGACATGAAGAAGGCCGGAGCTGCGGAGTAATCGCGTGACTGACTCGGAGGCATTTCGCGCGGAGGCACGCGCCTGGGTTCGTGAGAACGCGCCGAAGTCGCTTTGGAGGACTAGCGGGAGCGGCCCATTCGAAGGGTACTGGGGCGGCTCGAAATGCGAGGAAACGGATCCGGACGTCTTGCGCTGGCGCGATCTCGGCGTCGAAAAAGGCTGGACCGCGCCAGCGTGGCCCAGGGAGTACGGCGGTGGAGGCCTCAATTGCGAGCAGGAGCAGATCATCCATGCCGAGATGAAGGCGATTGGCGTACCTCGTCCCGTCGCGGGGCAGGGCCTGGCGATGTTTGGTCCCGTGTTGCTCGAGTACGGCAACGACGCGCAACGGGCGCAGCACCTGCCAGGTATTGCACGCGGCGAGGTCCGCTGGTGTCAGGGCTACTCTGAGCCCAACGCAGGGTCCGACCTCGCGAACCTTCAGCTCAAGGCTGCGCGCGATGGGGACGAGTTCGTTCTCAACGGCCAGAAGATCTGGACCTCGCACGCGGACTTGAGCGACTGGATTTACTGCCTCGCGCGAACCGATCCGAATGCACCGAAGAAGCAAATGGGCATTTCGGTGATTCTGGTGGATTTGAATACGCCCGGGATCACGATTCGCCGCATCGATCTCATCAGTGGCTACTCGCCATTCTGCGAAACGTTTTTCGATGACGTCCGGGTGCCCGTCGGCAATCTCGTGGGCATTGAGAACGAAGGCTGGACGATTGCGAAAGCCATCCTCGGACATGAGCGCTCCTCCATCGGTCGCTCCATCGCCCGTCAGCCAGGTTCGGCGCAGCGTGAGATCGTTTCCCGGGCGCGAAAACACCTGGCGGTACCCGAAGGCGCGATCCCCGATCCGCTCCTGAGAGACGAGCTGGCGTCCCTGGGGATGCGCGAAGAGGCGTTCCACCTCACGCTCGCTCGCATTCAGCAGAGTGCAGAATCTGGGACGCCCGGGCCCGAGGGCTCGATCACCAAGATCGTCGGCACGGAGCTGAAGCAAAAGCGATTCGAGCTTGGCATGCAGGTTGCCGGCATACAGGGCCTCGGCTGGGAAGGGCCGGGCTTCGAAGAGGATGATCTCCAGTACACCCGCGACTGGTTGCGGTCACGCGCGAGCACCATCGAAGGCGGCTCATCCGAGATTCAGAAGAATATCGTCTCGAAGCGGGTGCTCGGCCTGCCGGAGGGGAAGAAATGACCGAGGATAGGGCGCCTTCCCTTCTCCTGAGCGACGAGCAGAAGATGCTATCGAAGACCGCCTACGAGCTCATCCGTGAGCGGGCGCCGGCGGCTCGCATTCGAACCTTTCGCGATTCGAAAGACGAGGTCGGCTTCTCTCGCGACCTCTGGAGCGACATGGCGGAGCTTGGCTGGCTCGGTCTGCAGATCCCCGAGGAGTACGACGGCTTGGGGCTCGGCTTCTTCGACCTCGCCGTGGTGCTCGAGCAAAGCGGGAGGGAGCTCATGCCCGAACCCTTCGTCTCGACCTTGTTGCTCGGCACCCAGGCGCTCCTTCTCGGCGGCTCTGATGCGCAGAAGAGGGCCTTGCTGCCCGGAGTCGCCGCCGGAGAAACGGTGCTGGCACTCGGCTACGAGGAGGCTGGCAATCGCGGAGACGCTACGAACGTTGCGACGCTGGCGAAGAAGACTACTGAAGGCTTCGAGCTCAGTGGTGAAAAGCTACAGGTTCTCGATGGCCACCTCGCCGATCGGATCATCGTGTCGGCTGCGACTTCACAAGAGGGGTTGACGCTGTTCTTGGTCGACCCAGCGCAGTCTGGGATCGCGATCACGCGGCAGACGCGAATCGACGGGCTGAACGCAGCTATCGTCCGCCTCGATGCGATCTCGGTGACGAATGAGGCTGTGGTCGGCGAGATCGACGCGGGCGGGGCGCTACTGCAGTCCATTCTCGATCGCGCTTCGGTTGGCTTGGCAGCCCAGATGCTGGGTGCATCGGAGCAGGCCTTCGCTGACACGATCGAGTACATCAAGGAGCGCGAGCAGTTCGGGGTGCCGATCGGCTCGTTCCAGGCGCTTCAGCACCGCGCCGTGTCGGTGTACACGGAAATCACGCTGACCCGTTCTGTGGTTCTGGCGGCCGCACGCGCGATCGACGAGGCGCCGAACGAGATACCGCGCCTAGCGGCCCTGGCAAAGTCCATAGCGTCGGAAACCTTCATGCACGCCGCAAAGGAAGCCATTCAGATGCATGGTGGTATCGGCGTCACCGACGACCATGACATCGGTTTCTACATGAAGCGCGCACAAGCAACCTATATGACTTTCGGAAAGCCTTCCCAGCATCGGCAGCGCTGGGCGGAGCTTCACGGTTACTAGCGACCAACCAGGAAGAGCGAGAAGTACCATGAAAAGGTTTGAAGGAAAGAACGTCGTCATCACCGGCGCGGCTGCAGGCATCGGACAGGCAACGGCTCTACGCATCGCTGAGGAGGGCGGCAACGTCGCTCTCATCGACATCGATGCACAAGGGCTCGCCGTCACCAAGCAAATGGTCGAGTCCCAAGGGGTCAAGCCCTGGGTCTACGAGTGCAATGTCGCCGATGGCGCACGCGTCAAAGCGGTGATCGACCAAGCGGCCGAAGACATGGGCGGCTTCGACACCCTCTGTCACTGCGCCGGCATCCTGCGCACGTACCACACGCATGAGATGACCTTCGAGCAGTGGCACGAGATCATCGACATCAATCTGAACGGCACATTCTACGTGAATCAGGCGGCACTACCACACCTGCTCAAGAATCGTTTCAGTGCGTTGGTGAACTGCTCCTCGACTTCCGCGCTAGGGAGTCACCCCTGGATGAGCGCCTACGCAGCTTCCAAGGGCGGCATCCTCTCGATGACTCGCGCCCTCTACCAGGAGTATGTGAAGCAGGGCCTTCGTGCAAACTGCGTCATCCCTGGCGGCATCGCGACGTCCCTGCACGGCGACTTCAAGGCACCTGAAGGCGCCGACATGGAGCTCCTCAAAGGTGCCATGCCCTTCGTCGGCTTCGCCAAACCCAAACACGCAGCATCTGTCATCGCCTTCCTGGCGTCCGACGATGCCCGCTACATCAACGGCACCGAAATCCGAGCCGACGGCGGCGCGCTCTCTTAGGTAGGCGTTCGTGTGGACGGCGGTGGGGCGGACCGCGCCGCGCTCTGCCTTTTTCGATGACAGGTTCAGCTCTCGAGATTCGCTAGCTCTTGGACCCGGGCGAGAACTTCGGCGTCTACCTTTTCCAGCGCGCCCGCATCGTGTGGCGGCCGCGGGTCGTACTCGATCATGAGCTGCAGGGCTTTTGCGGTCGTGGCGTCCGTGACTTGCTCGGCGAGGCGCAGTGCCATGTCGATCCCGCTCGATACTCCGGCCGCAGTGATGATCTTTCCTTCCTGAACCACGCGTTCGTCGGAAGGAATCACGCCGTACTTGAGAAGCAGCGGTCGCGCAGAGAAGTGAGTCGTCGCCTTATGTCCTGTCAGCAGACCTGCCGCCGCTAGGAGCAGCGAGCCCGTGCAGACAGACGTCGTGAAAAGACTTGTCTGGTGAGCGCCACGGATCCAGTCGAGGATCACATCATCGTGCACAAGGCCTCGAGTCCCAACCCCACCTGGAATGACGACGATGTCCGGTTGGCCGACCTCGTGGAAAGGGAAGTCGACCATTAGCCCCAAAAAACCGTTGTCCGTTCGGATCTCGCCCTTGCGATGCCCAACGAAACGAACCCGCGCACCCGGAAGTCGTTGCAGAACCTCGTAGGGTCCAATCGCATCCAATGCGGTCACCTGCTCAAAGAGCGCAACGGCGATCTCCATGAAATCTCCTCGTGTCCCTAGTCTAAGTGACCCCGGACGAAGGGCAGATAGCTTGGGTGCCAGAAGCGTTCTCGGACGAATGCTTCGATGTCTTCTGGAATGTTCTTTCGGCAAGCTACGCCGTCGGCAATGGCCTGTTTGACCACGGCGGCGGCGACTCGAACCGAGGTTTCTTGGAGGTCACTGACAGGTGGGTAGATGAGACCGCCTTCGACGTATTTCTCGATCGTGTAGTTCGCAAGGGCTTGGGAAGCTTCCAAGACCATGCCGTCCGTGATCGCCTTCGCGTTGACCAAGATCGCCCCGAAGCCTAGGCCCGGAAAGATGAAGGCGTTGTTGCCCTGGCCGATCGGGTGAGTGACGCCGCCCATCATGACCGGATCGAAGGGGCTGCCCGTGGCCACGATCGCCTGACCCTTGGTCCAGCGGTAGATGTCGATCGGTTTGGCTTCTGCTGAGCTCGTGGGGTTCGAGAGCGGGAAGATGATCGGCCACTTGTGGTTGTCCGCCATGGCGTGGACGATTTCCTCGTTGAAAGCGTCCGGTCTCCCGGAGAGGCCCAAGAGCACCGTCGCCCCCGCGTTGCGAATCGTCTCGACCAGGTCGGGCGTGTCACCTTCGAACTTCCAATCTCGGATGATCGTTCGATCGTGGGCGAATCCGCGTTTGTACTCGTCGATGTCGCGGTCGGTGAGCAGAAGTCCCTGGGAGTCGAGCACGAAGACCCGCGATTTGGCTTCCGCACGGCTCAGCCCGGCTCGAACCAAGCCTTCCCGGATGGCCCAGGCCACGCCGACCCCACCCGCACCCGCGCCGTGAATGACGAAGACTTCGTCCTTCAGGCTTTCGTTGCGGAGGTGGCATGCCGCGAGGATGCCGGCGAGCGCGACCGCTCCCGTCCCCTGAATGTCATCGTTGAATGAAGGTCCGCGGTCCCGGTATCGCTCGAGCACCGTGAAAGCGGAGCTCTTGGAAAGATCCTCCCACTGGATCACCGCGTCGGGCCAACGCGACCAGACCGCGTCCACGAACTTGTCGAGGAATTTGTAGTAGTCCTCCCCACGGAGACGCTTCTGACGGACACCCAGGTAATCGGGGTCGTTGATCAGGTCCATGCGATCGGTGCCCACGTCGAGCGCCACAGGCATCGTGTGGAATGGGCTCACGCCACCGCCGACGGTATAGAGCGCCATCTTTCCAATGGGAATCGCGAGACCGCCATAGCCTTGGTCGCCGATCCCGAGGATCGCGGACGAGTCCGTTGCGACGATCATGCGAACGTCTTCCATCGGGTAACAGTCGAGCGTTTGCTCGGCGCGATCGATGTTGAGCGGTGAATAGGAAAGACCCCGCGGGTTCTGGTAAAGCGCGCTGAACTGCTGCACTGCGGCCCCAACCGTTGGTGTGTAAACGATGGGCAGCATTTCATCGAGATGCTTCTCGAGCAGCGCGTAAAAGAGAATCTCCTGCCGCTCCTGGACCGCACGCAGGTACTGGTATTTGTCGATATCGGTCGCGGCCTGGACGAAGCCCTCGTAGACTCGCTCGATTTGCTGCGCGAGCGTGTTGTACTGGGGGGGAAGAAGGCCATCGAGTCGAAGCGCCACGCGCTCTTCGTAGCTGAAGGCAGTACCCTTGTTGCTCAATACCAAGCGCAGGAGCGCGATACCATCGAGGTACACTTCCATGTACTGACGACCGTGCTCATCTTCCTTGAGGTCGAACAGGCGACTCACGCGTTTTCGGGGCATGGCGTTCCTTTCGTTAGGCGCCTTCGATGGCGGCTACAACGGCGCCCGCCATCGCGGTCGTCCCGAGCGAACGTTGTCCGCCGCTCAAATCCGCGGTTCTCAGGCCGCTGTCGAGGACCTTCTGGACGGCGTCTTCAATTGCTCTCGCCTCTTCATCGAGGTTGAGGCTATGGCGAAGCAGCATCGCAGCGCTCAAGATCGTACCCAACGGGTTCGCGATCCCCTTGCCCGCGATGTCCGGCGCGGAGCCGTGGATTGGTTCATACACCCCCAGTGTTCCCTCACCGAGCGATGCGCTCGGCAGCAGCCCGAGCGAGCCGGTCAACACGGCTCCCTCATCAGAGAGAATGTCACCGAACATGTTGCCGCTCACGATGACGTCGAACGAAGAAGGGTCCGTGACCAGTCGCATCGCCGCCGAGTCGACGAGTTGGTGGTCGAGGCGGATGTCGGGGTTCTCTTTGCCCACTTCGGTCGCAACTTCGCGCCAAACCTGCATGGTGGCGAGCACGTTCGCCTTGTCGATGGAGGTCACGTGGCCGCGACGCTTCCGGGCAACTTCGAAGGCTAGCTCCACGATGCGGCGGATCTCGCTTTCGTCGTAGACCATGGTGTCGAAGCCGGTACGGAGACCGTTCCTGGTCTCCTTGCCCTTTGGCTGACCGAAGTAGATGCCGCCGGTCAGCTCCCGAATAAACACAAGGTCGACACCACGTAGCCGCTCTGCCTTGAGAGGGGAGGCCGCTTCGAGGCCGCGGAAGAGCTTCACAGGGCGGACGTTCGCGAACAGCTTCAGCGCTTTTCGCATTCCTAGAAGGCCTTGCTCGGGTCGAACTATGGCGGTGGGATCGTCCCACTTCGGACCTCCGACGGCTCCGAGCAATACGGCGTCCGCGCTTCGGCAGCCCACGATGGTGTCGTCCGGCAGCGGCACTCCGGTTTCGTCGATGGCGATGCCGCCGATCAAGTGCGTCGAATACGTGAACGTGTGGCCCCATTTGCTCGCGACGGCTTCGAGCACTTGTCGGGTCGCGTCCACGATTTCGGGGCCGATGCCGTCGCCGGGGAGCAGTGTGATCTTGGCTTTCATGTCCTGTTACCTGTGCGGCCGGCCATGATGCCCGGCGCGCGTCCCTAGGGCAATGGCTAAGTCCTTGCAGCGGTTGCTTCCGGTTGCCTTTGGATCCTCTTGCGTTCCAATGACAGCCCGTACTCGATGCTGTCGACCAATGCCTGGAGCGATGCCTCGATGATGTTGCTCGAGGCACCGACGGTGCTCCAGCTGTCATAGGACGACTGGCTGTCGATGAGGACTCTAGTGGTCGCGCCAGTGCCGCTTCGACCGTCGAGGATGCGGACCTTGTAGTCAGTGAGGTGCATGTCCGCGACCTCGGGGAAGAACGGTCGCAAGGCCTTGCGGAGAGCGGAGTCGAGAGCGCTCACGGGGCCATTGCCTTCGCCCGCGGTGTGAACGATCTCATCGCCGATCTGAACCTTCACCGTCGCTTCCGCGAACATGCCGCCGCCGCGACGCCGCCCGACACCGGCTTGGAAATCGAGCACCTCGAAGGGCGCTTCGTAGTCCTCTTGATGGCGTGCCATCAGCAATGCGACCGAGGCTTCAGCAGCCTCATACGCAAAGCCCTTGGATTCGAGCTCCTTGATCTTCTCGAGCACACGTCCGCCGCTGGCCGAGCTGACTTCGAGCCCTAGCTCTTCGGCTTTGCTGAGGACGTTGCTGCGACCAGAGAGCTCGCTCACGACGACCCTCGACTCGTTGCCTACGAGAGTTGGATTGACGTGCTCGTAGGATTCCGGATGACGTCTGATGGCCGAGACGTGGACCCCGCCCTTGTGAGCGAAGGCGCTCCGACCAACGTACGCTGCGTGATCGTTCGGACTCAGGTTGGCGATCTCCGCGACGAAGTGTGAGAGGTCGTAAAGCTGTTGGAGGCCGCCATCGGGCAGACACCGAAGGCCTAGCTTGAGCTCTAGATTTGGGACGATCGAGCATAGGTTGGCGTTGCCGCAGCGCTCGCCATAGCCGTTGATGGTCCCCTGAACCTGACGGGCGCCTGCACGAATGGCCGCAACGGAATTGGCGACGCCGCACTCGCCATCGTTGTGCGCGTGAATGCCGAGCCGAGCTTCAGGCAGAGCCTCCTGCACGGCCTTGATCATTCCTTCGACTTCCCAAGGCATCGAGCCGCCGTTGGTGTCGCAGAGGACCAGTGTTTCGGCGCCGCCGCGTGCAGCCGCGTGGAGTGTTTCGATCGCGTATCCGGGGTCGGCTTTGTGGCCGTCGAAGAAGTGTTCTGCGTCGTAGACGACTCGACGCCCGTTCTGCGCGAGAAAGGCCACGCTCTCCTCGATCATGCGAAGGTTCTCTTCGAGGCTGGTCCGCAGCACATCGGTGACGTGCATCTTCCATGTCTTCCCAAAGATCGTGCAGACCGGCGTCTGCGCGGCGATCAGGGTCTGAAGTTGTGGGTCGTCCTCTGCCCGCAGCTGCGCCCGACATGTCGATCCAAACGCAGCAATCGTCACGTGCTTCCAGGCGACATCTTTGGCTCGCTCGAAGAACTCGACGTCTTTTGGATTCGAGCCCGGCCAGCCGCCTTCGATGAAGGCAACCCCGAGTGAATCCAAGTGCTCCGCGATCCGCACCTTGTCGTCGCAGGACAGGCTCATGCCCTCCATCTGCGTGCCATCCCGCAGAGTGGTATCGTAGACCTCCACGACTGGGCCTGCGCTCCTACGTCCGTCGTTGCTCATAGCTCGTGATCTGGTCGTCGAACGAAAGAAGATATCCAAGCTGATCGATGCCCTCGAGGAGGCAATGCTTGGAGAACTCGTCGATTGGGAACGTGGATTCTAGGCCGTCGGGCCCGGTTACCGACTGCGTCGGAAGGTCGATCGTGATTTTCGTCGAACGGTCGCGCTGAACCGCCGCCATGAGCGCCTTGTGAACCTCGGGGCTCACTTCGACCGGGAGCAGACCATTCTTTAGCGAGTTGCTCTTGAAGATGTCCGCAAACCGCGTGGATATGATCGCGCGGAAGCCCCAGCCGACCAGTGCCCAGGGCGCATGCTCGCGCGAAGAGCCACTGCCGAAGTTGTTACCGGCGATCAAAATTTGCGCGCCCTGCGAAGCCGGCTCGTTGAGCACAAAGTCCGGGTTGTCCGAGCCGTCCTTCAAGTAGCGCCAGTCGCAAAAGAGGCTGGCCCCTAGACCGTTCTTGTCGGTGACCTTCAGAAAGCGAGCGGGGATGATCTGGTCGGTGTCGACGTTCTCTTCGGGGAGAGGAACCGCGTGCGAGGTCAATGTGGTGAATTTCACCATGACTCAGCCTTTCCAGAAAGGAGCAAGCTCCGTGGGTCTGTGACCTCACCGGTGACGGCGGCCGCGGCTGCGGTCAGAGGAGACGCGAGGAAGGTTCGACCGCCCTTGCCTTGTCGGCCTTCGAAGTTGCGGTTCGAAGTGCTGACCGCGTACTGTCCCGGTTCCAAATTGTCACCGTTCATCGCAATGCACATCGAGCAGCCTGGCTCGCGCCATTCGGCGCCCGCTTCCTTGAAGATCTGGTCGAGACCCTCAGCTTCGGCTTGCTTTTTGATGTCGTGCGAGCCGGGAACGACGAGCGTTCGCACACCGTTCGCGACCTTGCGACCGCTGAACACGCCAGCGGCCATGCGCAGGTCGCCGATTCGCGAGTTCGTGCACGAACCGATGAACACCACGTCGATCTTCTTGCCGAGCAGCGGCTCTCCTGGCGGGAGGTCCATGTAACCCAGGGCCTTCTCAAACGCCGCCCGCTGCGAGGCATCGTCGAACGCGTCCGCGGTCGGCACGGGCTCGTTGATTTGCATGCCCATGCCCGGGTTCGTGCCGTAGGTGATCATCGGCTCGAGCTTGTTCGCGTCGAGGACGACCGTCTTATCGAAGATAGCACCGTCATCGGTGCGAAGCTGACTCCAGCGCTCTACAGCTGCCTCCCAGTCGGCTCCCTGAGGCACCCGGTCCCGCCCCTTGAGATAGTCGAAGGTCGTTTCGTCGGGGGCGATCATGCCAGCGCGGGCGCCTGCCTCGATGCTCATGTTACAGACCGTCATTCGGCCTTCCATGTCGAGCGCGCGGATGGCCGAGCCGGTGAACTCGATCACGTATCCGGTGCCGCCGTCCGTCCCGATCTTCGCGCAGAGCGCTAGGATGATGTCTTTCGCTGTGACGCCCGGCATCAGCTGGCCATCCACCCGAACTTCGAGGGTCTTGGGCTTGCGCTGCAAGAGGCACTGTGTCGCAAGAACATGCTCGACCTCGCTGGTGCCGATGCCGAACGCCAGTGCGCCGAACGCTCCGTGTGTCGAGGTATGGCTGTCGCCACAGACGATCGTCTTGCCAGGCTGGGTAAAGCCCCGCTCCGGTCCAATGACGTGCACAATCCCGTTCCGGCTGTCGCCCAGGGCGTAGAGCTCGATCCCGAATTCTCTGCAGTTGGTCTCCAGCTGCCCGAGCTGTGCCTTCGCCTGGTCATCGATCACCCAGAGCGCTTTGGGCAGTGTCGGCGTCGAGTGGTCCATCGTCGCAATGGTCTTGTCCGGACGCCTCACCTTGAGGCCGCGCTCGCGCAGACCAGTGAATGCCTGCGGTGATGTCACCTCGTGAATCAACTGCAGGTCGATGTAGAGGACCGCCGGCCTGTTCGGCTCTTGAACGACGACGTGCTCGTCCCAAACCTTCTGAAATAGTGTTCTTGGTTCCATGATGCTCGTTACGCAGCGCTCCCGGCCGCCTTGCTATCGGTTTGCTTCGCTTCTCGGACCGCGAGGATGCGGTTGATCGCCGCCAGATACGCCTTCGCGCTTGCGACGATGACGTCGGTGTGGGCGCCGTGGCCGTGGAAGACCCGCGTCCGGCTGTGTTCGTATTGCGGGTTGATCTTCTCGTTTGGTGCGTCGTCCTCATGCGGCGTCACGCGTACGCTCACCTCGCCGAGCGCGTCGATGCCCTCGGTGACGGATTGAACGTTATATTCGAGCAAGGTCGCAGGCACGTGCACCAGCGACTGGATAGCCTTGTACACCGCATCGACGGGGCCGGTTCCGACCTCCGCCGCGGTCGTGGTCTGTCCGTCGGGTCCCGTGAGCCGAACCGTCGCGGTGGGCATTCCAGTGCCGCAGCTCACCTGGATCTTCTCGAGCCGCCAGAACTCCTTCGGCTGGTAGAGCTCATCGCTCACGAGCGCCAGCAAATCGGCGTCGGTGATGAGCTTCTTCTTGTCTGCGAGCTTCTTGAAGCGGGCGAACGCCTTGTCGAGCCCATCGGCAGACACCGGATAGCCGAGCTCGACCAAGCGATTCGCAAAGGCATGCCGACCTGAATGCTTGCCGAGGACGAGCTGCGTCTTTCCCGCACCCACGGTCTCGGGACGCATGATCTCGTACGTTTCTTGGTGCTTGAGCATGCCGTCCTGATGAATGCCAGCCTCGTGGGCAAAGGCATTTGCACCCACGATGGCCTTGTTTGGCTGCACCAACATGCCGGTTACCTTGCTGACCAGGCGGCTTGCTCGAGTGAGCTGCGTGGTGTCGACCTGGGTTTCAATACCGTAGAGATCACGCCGAACGCGAAGCGCCATGACCACTTCTTCGAGCGACGCATTGCCCGCCCGTTCGCCGATTCCGTTGATGGCAACCTCGACCTGCCGGGCGCCGTGCTGCACCGCGGACAAGCTGTTGGCCACGGCCAAGCCAAGGTCGTTGTGGCAATGGACGCTGATCACGGCGTTCTCGATCCCCGGTACGTTCTCCCGAAGCATTGCTATGCGCCCGCCAAACTCCTCTGGGATCGTGTAACCAACCGTGTCCGGGATGTTCAGGGTGCTTGCGCCGGCCTCGATGGCTGCCTGCAAAGCTTCGTAGAGAAAGTCCATTTCCGTCCGTCCGGCATCTTCCGGGCTGAACTCCACGTCCTCACAGAAGCTACGCGCGTACGCGACCATCTCGCTGATCTTCGCAAGCACCTGGTCCCGGCTCATCCGAAGCTTGTGCTCGCGATGGATCGGCGATGTCGCGAGGAAGGTGTGGATCCGGCCGTGCTTGGCCGGCGACACTGCTTCGGCCGCCTTGTCGATGTCGGGTTTGTGGGCCCGCGCCAGGCTGCAGATCGTCGGTGGCTCCTGGGCAGGGCGACCTTCGACGCCCGTCACGCCCACCGCCTCGGCGATGTTCTTGACCGCACGCAAATCGTCGGGAGAAGCGGCGGCGAAACCCGCTTCAATCACATCGACGCCGAGTCGCGATAGGGTCTTCGCCACCTCAAGCTTTTCCGACGAAGTCATCGTCGCGCCGGGTGATTGCTCCCCGTCTCGGAGCGTTGTGTCGAAGATCCTTACATGATCGGGTTGCATGATTCATTCTCCCTACGTCGCTACGAGCGACGCCCAAATTACTCTCCCTGTTTGATTTCTACGGGGTCGACGAAAGGCATCATCGACCGGAGCTTGGCGCCAACCTGTTCTAGCTGCTGCTCTTGCTCGTCACGTCGGATCTTGTTGAATACCGGGCGGCCTTGCTCGTTCTCCTCAATCCAGCGCTTGGCAAAGGTGCCATCCTGAATCTCTTTGAGGATCTGCTTCATGGCCTTCTTGCTCTCCACACCGATGACGCGCGGGCCGCTCACGTAGTCTCCCCATTCGGCGGTGTTCGACACGGAGTACCGCATGTAGTTGAGGCCGCCGCGGTACATCAGGTCGACAATGAGCTTCAGCTCGTGGAGGCACTCGAAGTATGCGAGCTCCGGCTGGTAACCCGCTTCGACCAAGGTCTCGAATCCAGCCTTCACGAGCTCGGAGGCGCCACCACACAGGACAGCCTGTTCACCGAAGAGGTCCGTTTCAGTCTCTTCGGTGAAGGTCGTGGTCAAGACGCCCGCCCGTGCACAGCCAATGCCGGCCGCGTACGACATTGCCAGGGCGTCTGCCTGACCCGTCGCATCCTGGTGCACGGCAAGCAAGGCCGGGACGCCGCCGCCCTCCTGGTAGGTCTCACGCACGCGGTGGCCGGGGCTCTTCGGCGCGACCATCGTGACATCGACATTCCGCGGCGGGTCGATCGTTCCATAGCGAACGTTGAAACCGTGCGCGAACATCAGCATGTTGCCCGCTTCGAGGTTGGGCGCGATCTGCTCTTGGTAGATCGCAGGCTGCGCGGTGTCGGGTGCCAGGATCATGATCACGTCGGCTTCCTTTGCCGCCTCGCTCACCGACTTGACGGTGAGCCCAGCCGCCTCGGCCTTGGCCTTGCTCTTGCTGCCCTCCTGCAAACCGATGCAAACGTCCACACCGCTCTCCTTCAAGTTGAGCGCATGTGCGTGGCCCTGGGAGCCGTAGCCGATGATCGCCACCTTCTTGCCTCGAATCAACGAGAGGTCGGCGTCTTTTTCATAGCGAATCTGGGTCATGTGTCTCTCTACTTCTCCAAAGGGGTTATGCTGCCGAGTGGCGGGAGGCGGGGACGGTGGGGTGGGCGCGGCTGTGCTTCTCCACGCCGCGGGTCATCGCGACCGTGCCGGTCTGTACCAGCTCGAGGATTCCGAAGGGCTTGAGAACCGAGACGAGACCTTCGACCTTTTCTTGGGGTCCAGTGATTTCTATCGTCACGCGCTCGGGCGACATGTCGATCGCCCGCGCTCGGAACACCTCGCAGATGCGCAAGATCTCCGCGCGCTGATCCCGGCTGCAATTGACCTTGATCAACGCAAGCACGCGATTGATTGACTGCTTGTGGGTGATGTCGTCGACCCAGAGCACGTTGACCATCTTGTAGAGGTTCGCTTCGATCCGCTTGGCTTTGTTCTCGTCTGCGTCGCAGACGATGGTCATGCGCGAAACGCCGGCCTCGTGCGTGGCGCCGACGTTGAGCGAATCGATATTGAAGCTCCGGCGACGAAACAAGGAGGCGACGCGGTTCAAGACGCCTGGCTTGTCTTCAACGAAAACGGCGAAAGTTCTTTTCACGGACTCGGACATTATTCGTCCTCTCCTGTCTCGAAGATCGGGTTGTGTTCATGGGTGCCGGGCTTGCTCGGCCGCTGGATCATGTCGCCGAGAGTCGCACCAGCCGGTACCATCGGATATACAGAGTCCTCCTGCTCGACACGGAAATCGATGACCACCGTGCCCTTGGTCGCTTCGGCCTTCCGAACCGCCGCTTCCACTTCGGACCGCTTTTCGACGCGGATGCCGGTCAAGCCATGGGCCTCGGCGATCTTGACGAAGTCGGGGCTGAGCATCGGCGTTGCCACATAACGTCCGCCGTAGAAGAACTCCTGCCACTGGCGCACCATGCCGAGGAAGCCGTTGTTGATGATGGCGACGTTGACCTTGATACCCTCCTGGGCACAGGTCGAGAGCTCGGCCTGTGTCATCTGGAAGCCGCCGTCGCCGCAGATGACCCAGACGGACTCACCGGGCTCGGCGAATTTCGCACCGATGGCGGCAGGGAGCGCAAAGCCCATCGTGCCAAGCCCTCCCGAGGTGAGCAGCTTTCGTGGGTAATCGTGTTTGTAGTACTGGGCTTCCCACATTTGGTGCTGGCCGACGTCGGTGACGACGAGCGCCTTGCCCTCCGTGAAGCGGTAGAGGTCGTGGATGACGTGGGCAGCATAGAGCTTGCCCAAATCGGGCAGGTTCTTGATGTCCCTGACCGCAGAGTCGCCTTTGATCTCGTCGATGTAGGCCAACCAATCGGCGCGGTCGCAGTCGCCGACGTGCGGCATCAGCTCTTCGAGGACCTCCCGAGCGTCGCCGACAATCGGGACATCGGCGTGGACGTTCTTGCTAATCTCCGCCGGATCGAGCTCGATGTGGATCTTCTTGGCGGTCGGAGCGTAGGTCTTGAGATTGCCCGTCACGCGGTCGTCAAAGCGCATGCCGACGGCGATGATTAAGTCCGCGTCCTGAATCGCCTTGTTGACCCAGGTCTCTCCGTGCATCCCCATCATGCCGAGGTTCCGGGGATGGGTGGCAGGGAATCCGCCGAGGCCAAGCAGGGTGCATGCCACCGGAATGTTGGTCTTTTCGACGAAATTCTCCAGCGCCTCGGTAGCCTCTGCCTTCATGACGCCGTGTCCGGCGAAGATGATTGGCCGCTTGGCGGTCCTGATGAGCTCGACCGCATCCTCGATCTGATCCGCGAGTGGCGCATAGTCGGGGCGATAACCGGGGAGCACGATCTCTCCATCGCTCCACTCGAATACACAGCTTTGCTGCTGGGCATCCTTGGTAATGTCGACGAGGACCGGCCCGGGTCGGCCGGAGCGGGCGATGTAGAACGCTTCGCGAATCGTCGGAGCGATCTGCTCCGGCCTCGTCACCAGGTAGTTGTGCTTTGTGATCGGGATGGTGCAGCCGGTGATGTCCGTTTCTTGGAATGCGTCGCTGCCGATGAGATGCGACGGAACCTGACCGGTGATGCAGACCATCGGAATCGAGTCGAGCATGGCTGTCGCGATGCCGGTCACCAGGTTGGTCGCGCCTGGGCCGGAAGTCGCGATGCAACAGCCGACTTTGCCCGAAGCACGGGCGTAGCCGTCGGCCATATGCGAAGCCCCTTGCTCGTGGCGAGTGAGCACGTGATGGATCGGGTACTCGACCATCGCGTCATACGCCGGCATGATCGCGCCGCCCGGATACCCGAAGCAGACCTCGACCCCCTCGCGCACGAGCGCTTCCCAGATGATTTGGGATCCGGAAAGCGTTTCGCCGATGCGATTCTTCAGCTTGGGATTGGCGGGTGTCACGAGGGTCTCCTTCATTGCTGGCTGGCTCCAACTAGTTGATTTGAGGCGTCCTTCAAGCGGTGGGCAATCCACGAAAAAGGCGCCGGGTCGCTCGCCGACCGGGCGCCTGCCTGCGAGGCGAATCGCCGCGCGCCTGCCGCCTGGCGGTTTTGTGTAGTTTTACGCTGTGAGTGTGTGTTCATGGGTCTAGGGCAACAAAAAAGCCCCCGCATGCTCGATGCGAGGGCCAGAAACGGAGTGGGTTGGTCTGTGGGTTGGTTCTGGTCCCCGCCTATGCCTGCGTAACTAGCAGGAGGCTGATAATGAGGCCGACTACAACGACGACGCCGCCAAGCAAGTCCGCGCGAAGCGGGCCGGTGGAGTCAGTCGCATGCATCGGGTACCGAACCATCGTTCCGCCATTGTGCTGCCAACCCCTCTCACGGTCAAGAGGGACAGTCTCTAGTCCTACAACCCGACGGAATCACGCACCTTCTCAGAGAGGGATCGCAGTGGCTCCGATTCTGTTCTCTGGATCTTCGCCCAACGAGGGTGACCGTCGCTGCGATCCTTGCCGCGGAAGCCTGTGCCTTTCAGGTGGTCGAGGGGCTGGAGAGAGTGCCTTTCAGCGTTCGTCTAGGTCTACGGCGACGGTTTGCTCGGTGGGGCTTGCGGTGAGCGGCTCGGTGCGGTGTTCGATTCGTTCGCCGAATGCATCCCACCAGGCTTCGGCGTGCGCGCGGGTCCAGCGTGGGACTTCGAGGCGATCGAGGGCGTCGGCCAGGTCTTTGCCGGAGGCCGGTCGGTTCGCCTGGTCTTTTTCGAGACAAGCCATGATCAGGGTCTCGAGCCCCGTGGGGATCTCGAGCGGTGAGGCTTCCGATAGCGGCGTGGGCTTCGTGTGCATGTGGTGCAGGCAGACTTCCATGATCGTCTTGCCCTCGAAGACGTGGCGGCCAGTGAGCAGGTAGTAGCCGACCGCGCCCAGGGCATAGAGATCGGTACGAGCGTCGATCCCCTGTGGGTCCTGGATCGCCTCGGGGCTCAGGTAGTGCGGGGTCCCCTTGATCGACATGGTGTTGGTCTTCTCGAGGTCATCGACATTGCCGAGATTTTTCACGAGGCCGAAATCGAGTACTTTGGTCACGTCCGGCTCGCCGCCCTGATGCGCGAGCATGATGTTGCTCGGTTTGATATCACGATGAATCAATCCAACTTGGTGCGCCTCGTTGAGCGCGAGTGCGGCGTGGCGAAGAATGCGCACGACCCGCTCGACTGGCTGCGGGCCTCCGGCTTTGACCACCTGCGTGAGAGTGGCCCCATCTAGCAGCTCCATTGCGTAGTAGAAGAGCCCATCGGGGGTCCGGCCGTAGTCGTAGATGGTGACCGTGTTCGGGTGGGTGAGCTTTGCGGTCAGCTGCACCTCCCGACGAAAGCGGTCGAGGGCGTCTGGGTCGGCAAGCTCGGGCCGCAGCAGCTTGATGGCGGTCGGCCGTTTCAGCATACCGTGCTGCGCTTCATAGACGACGCCCATCGCGCCCTCTCCGAGCTTGCGGCGGAGATTGTATTGACCGAGGCTTTGGATGTCGCTCACCTCTTTACGCAATCGGTGAATCACGCGGGAAGCAAGGGCTGCGAGGCCGATGGTGAGTGTCCACCACATGACCGTGATCACCGATTGCGCGGACGCGACGCGCTGGGCGGACTGTGCCGGGTACCCAAACACCCGCCAAATGTCGAGGTTGATGCTCAGGTAGTGGTAGTACATCGCCGCTACGAGCGGAATTCCGATGAGGATGCCGAGGATCGTGGTTCGCCGGGCGGAGCTCGGTACGAATACGCTGCGAGCAAACATCACGAGCGCCAGAATGAAGGCGGTGATCGTGTCGGCCCCGACCTCGGGTCGAATGTCCATGCCCATGCCGATGTAGCAAACGCTGGTGAGGAAGATGCCGGTGTTCTCGACGCCGTGAATCATGCTGACCGAGAGGTTGCCGCGACGGCAGATCAGCCAAACCACCAAGAGGGGTAGGATACCAGCGGCGTGGATCAGGAACCCGGGGTTCGTGACCTGTTCCTCCAACACTCCGAACAGGACGCCCAAGAGCAGACGAAAGGCCAAGGCCGTGGCGCCGAGGATGGCACCGATGAGGCCGAACATCGCGACGCGCCGTTGAAGAAAGGCGCGCGCTTCGGGATTGGCGAAATAGGTGCTCCTGCTCATGCCTGCCTGCCCATGATGACTAACTGCGTAGGTTGTAGCCACTGCGCAGAAGCGCGCCTGCAGCACAGAGGGCCACCAGGAACGAAAGCAGCACGACTCCGGCGCTCGTGACGGGCGAAACGTCCGCCACGCCGAGGAAGCCATATCGAAGGCCGTTGACCATGTACAGCAGTGGGTTGAGACGGCTGACGGTGTTCCAGGGTTCGGGGAGGAGATCGATCGAATAGAAGACGCCTCCGAGGAAGGCCAAGGGTAGGAGCACGAAGTTCGGAAAGATCGCGAGGTGATCAAACTTCTGCGCCCAGAGCGCGGCGATCATGCCGAGGAGCGCGAGCGTCGCCGTCACGAAGAGGGTGAAGAAGAGCGTCCAAGCAACGTGGTGCACGGGGAACCAGGTGAAGGAGAGGGCGACGAGATACACGAGCAAGCCCACGATGATGGCTCGAATCATCGCTGCCCCCACGTAGGCGAGAAGCATCTCGAGCGCCCCGATCGGCGCGATCAGGATATCGCTGATCGTTCCATTGATCTTCGACTGAAAGAGACTCGACGAAGTGTTCAGGAAGGAGTCTCGAATCATCGTCATCATGACCAGTCCGGGAACGACGAACTGGATGTAGGGCACGCCCGAGATCTCGCGGAGACGAGAGCCCAGCGCAACGCCAAACACCAAGAAATAGAGACTGGTCGTGACGAGCGGGCTGAGCACCGTTTGCAGCCAGACTTTGCTAAAGCGGCGAACCTCTTTCAGGAAGAGCGTCTTGAGGGCGATCGTGCTCATGCCGCGTGTCTTCCATCTGCCTTGTGGATCAGCTCCAGGTAGATGTCTTCGAGTGAGCGTCCGCCGTGGCGCTCCAACAGGCTTTCACGGCTTTCCACCAGTAGGAGCTCGCCATTGTGCAGAATGCCAATGCGGTCGGCGAGCTTCTCGGCTTCTTCGATGTAGTGAGTGGTCAGCACGATTGTCGTGCCGGCTGTGCGGAGGTCCTGGACCTCTTGCCAGAGCTCGTGGCGAAGCTCGACATCCACGCCGGAGGTCGGTTCGTCGAGGAAGAGCAGCCGAGGCTCGTGGACCAGTGACTTCGCGACGAGCAGCCGCCGCTTCATACCGCCAGAGAGGGTGCGGGTATATGCGTCGCGCTTGTCGCTGAGGGCAAAGGTCTCGAGGAGAGCCTCGGCCCGCTCCCGATTTGGCTCGACTCCCATGAGCCCCATTTGAATCATCAGGCTTTCGAGTGGGGTGAAGAACGGGTCGTAGCCGATCTCCTGCGGCACCAAGCCAACCAGGCGGCGAGTGGTCCGGAAGTCTCTCATCGTGTCGAAACCGAGTACCTCGATGCTTCCTCCGGTTTGCTTGGCCAGCCCCGTGATGCAGTGGATCAGAGTCGACTTTCCCGCTCCGTTGGGGCCGAGCAGCGCGAAGATTTCGCCTTCATAGACCTCGAGCGACAGGTCTTTGAGCGCCGTGAACTTCCGATAGCGTTTGTTCACGTGGCGGCAGCGTAGGACCGGCGGCTTCATCGCGGCCGACTATAGCGACCCAGACAGCGATGACCAGGTTAGCCGGGCCGGTGGCGCAGATGGAACGACTTGGGCCGAGTAAGCTGCGCATAGCCGAGTGTCGAGAGGCTACACCCGCGACCAGAGTCCTTGACTCCCACCCAGGCGAGCTCGGGGTCGAGGTAGTCGCAGCGATTCATGAACCAGGTTCCGGTGTCGACGCTGGCGCCGAGCCGTTGCGCATGTTCGAGGTCACTCGTCCAGACCGAGGCGGTGAGGCCGTAGTCGCTATCGTTCATCAGGGCGATGGCTTCGGCGTCATCCCGCACCCGCATGATGCCAACGGCCGGGCCGAAGGTTTCTTCCCTCATGATCCGCATCGAGTGATCGACGCCGATTAGCGCTTGCGGCGCCATGTAGGGGAGGCCACGCTTGGCTTCTTCGAAATGGCTGGGGTCGAGCAGGCCGCGCGCGCCAGCCGCGATCGCTTCGTCGATTTGGGATTGGATGCCCTTGGCGTTCCGGATGCGGACGACCGGGCCAAGCGTCGTCGCCGAATCGCGCGGATCGCCGAGCAGGAGCTCGTTGGCGACGGCAGCGAACGCTTCGAGGAAAGGCTTGTACACTTCGTGATGTACGTAGATTCTCTCGATGCCGCAGCACGACTGCCCTGCATTGTAGAACGCACCGTCGACGAGATTGGCTGCCGAGCGCTCGATATCGGCGTCGCTACAGACATATGCCGGATCTTTGCCTCCGAGCTCGAGCGAGGCGCCGATGAAGCGATTGGATGCGGCTCTCTGAACCGCGTGGCCGCCTTCGACCGAGCCCGTGAACGCGACGAACGCGATGCGGGGATCTGCGATGACGTCGGCGACGCCGGCATGATTCAAATAGAGGACCTGGAGCACACCCGCGGGCAGCCCGGCCTCCTTGGCCGCGCGTGCGAGACGCTCTGCGACGAGCGGGGTCTGCTCCGAATGCTTGAGGACAACCGTGTTGCCAGCGACGAGCGCTGGCACCAGGGCGTTGACTGCCGTTAGCCAGGGGTAGTTCCACGGCGCAACGATGAGAACGACGCCCAGGGGTTCCCGCCGAATGAACCGAGTGAAGCCATCCCGAGCCTCGAGCTGGATCTCAGCCAGACCCTCGGCTGCGAGGTCGATCATCGTTCGCCCGCGAAGCAGCCATCCGCCCACTTCGCCACCGCCGTCGCGCACCGGCCGTCCCATTTGCATCGTGAGCTCTTGGGCGATGGCGTCCGCATCGTGGACCGCGAACTCGACGAAACGCCGAACCATCGTGCAGCGCTCCTCGAGCTTGCGCTCCTTCCAGGCCTCAAAGGCTTTTCGCGCGTCGGTCAGTGTTCGCTCGATCTCTTCGGCCCCATCGAGCGCGCGCTCGAAGACGATACTGCCATCAACTGGAGAAATCGTGTGGAAGCGCCTGGTCATCGGCAGAAGCGTTTCTCAGCTCCTACTCGGGGTCAATCCGGGCTTGCACATTCGCCCAGCGCGGGGCAGGACCTCGGGATGGCGATGCCCAAACTCGATGGAAAGGTGCTGATTACCGGAGCGAGCGGCTTCATCGGCGGCCGGCTGCGCGACGAGCTTCTTGCCTCCGGTTCCGACGTCGTAGCGATTCGCCGACCGGGGTCGCCTCCCTCGAAGGCTGGCCGATCGGTGGAGGCAGACTATGCTCGCGCCGCCGACTTGGAGCGAGTCATCGGCGAAGAACGGCCGGATTACGTCTTGCACGTGGCCGGGGTGACGAAAGGGACATCCTACGAGGACTTCCGACGTGGAAACGTCATGCCGACCCGCAACCTATTGAAGGCAGTCCGCGACGCGCACCCCGCTGCGAAGCGCTTCGTCCTGGTTTCGTCGTCCGCTTCGTACGGCCCATCAGCGACATCTGCACCGCAACGGGAGGAGAACCCGCCGCGACCGATCGAACACTACGGGACGAGCAAGCTAGAAGCGGAACGCGTCGTCGAGGAAGAGTCGGACCAAGTGGCATGGACGATCGTGCGCCCTTGCGCGGTCTACGGGCCCGGCGACGTCGACCATTTCGCTTTGTTTCAGAGCGCAATGCTCGGATGGAATCTGTACTACGGAAACCGCGACCACCGCATGTCGTGGATCTACGTCGATGATTGCGTACGCGGAATTCTCCAAGCGGCCGGTCATGAGCAGAGCGTCGGCAAGGGGTACTTCCTGACGAACGATGAGGAGCTGACCTGGGAGCAGTTCCAGGGCGAGATTGTCCGGGTCGTCGGCAGGCCGGTCCGGGACTTGGATCTCCCCGAGCAAGTGATGTGGGTATCGGCTTTTGCAGGCGAGGTCGCGACACGGATCGACAAGAAACCGCGAATTCTCAACCTTCAGAAGGCGAGGTTAGGCTCTCAGCAGGCCTGGACCTGTGTGGGCGACGCAGCAAGACAAGACTTCGGTTTCACCGCCGAGATCGACCTCGCACAAGGCATCCGTCTCACGCACCAATGGTACGAGGCGAACGACTGGTATCAGAGCCTCAACCCGAAGGATTGGCTCTCGCTGCGTTCACTCCGCGGCTTGGCGCGTCGTCTGAGCCGATTCCGGTGAGAGCTCCTTCAAGAGGCGATGGCCGGTCGACGTGATCCGATCCAGCAAATAGCGTGCTCTCGTCTCCGCCAAGTCGAGGTGCCGTTCGAGCACTTCGGCTCGCTCGGGATGCTTCGCGGCTTGCTCGAGGAGAAGCTCGGCGATCACAGTATCGCCGAGAATCTGGATCAGCCGTTCGGCGTGAAGCATCGCAAACGAGAAATCGCGTTTCGGGTTCCAGTTCTTGGTCAGCTCGTCAGACCACGCGCGGATGGGCTTTCCGCGAAGGCCCCGAACCTTGTCGCCCGCGGTTCTGAGAACGAGGTGTTGTTGTGCGCTCAGTGATACCGTCTGAAGCTGGGCGACCCGTCGCTCGAGCGGATTGCGGCTCGACAACGCACGCCAGCGAGCCTGTGCCAGGGCCCGCACGAACTCCTGCGGGCTCTTGATGATCCCGCCGAGCGTGTCTTTCATGGCCATCAAAGCTTGAATCTGGCTCGTCCCTTCGTAAATCGGCATCACCAGCGCATCGCGAAGGAGCTTCTCGGGAAGGTACTCGGTGATGTAGCCATTGCCGCCGTGGATCTGGAGAGAAGTCCGCGCGTGCTCCACCGCCTTCTCCGCTGCGAAGTATTTGAGCAGCGGAGTGATGCGACGCGCCTGCTTCTGATGTGACTCCAACAGCTGCTGCAAGCGCTTCTGCTCGTCTTCAGCGAGGTCGCTGTATCGAAGCGTGAGTCCCAGCTTCTGTGCCATTTCCTCGTGGAAACATGCGGTCACGGCCATCGCGCGGACGCCCTGAATCTCGGTCCGCATGGTTTCGAGGTACTCTGCGATCATCTCGTGGCGATCGATCGTTTTGCCCATCGAGGCACGTTCGGAGGCATATTCAACGGCGGCCCGGTAGGCCGACTCGCTCAGCCCGAGGCACTCGAAACCAACACCGAGCCTCGCATTGTTCATCAGGGTGAGCATGTACTTGAAACCCTCGCCCCGTTGGCCGACCAATTCCGCTGGCGCCCTGTCGAAGACGAGCCCGCAGGTGGCAGAACCGTGGTGGCCGAGCTTCTCCTCGACGCGGCTCAGCTGCACGATGCGCGTCCGATTTCCCTCCGCGCCGTCTTCATAGGTCTTCACCAGGAACATCGAAAGCCCGTCGAGCCCGCTCATCGGATCGTCAGGGTCGAGCTCCTCGGTGCGCGCGATCACGAAGTGATACTTGCCGTGACCTGAGGTGATGAAGATCTTCTCGCCTGTTACAAACCAGTTGCCTTCCCCGTCTTGCTCGCCGACCGTGCGCAGCGCAGCCATGTCAGACCCGGCGTCGGGCTCGGTGATGTCCATGCAGCCCCAGGCTTCGCCGGTCGCGATCTCTTCGACCATCTTCCGCCAGCGAGTCTCGTTGATCCGGCCGGTCACGGGATCGATGTCCGAGCTCCCTTCGAGCGCGGAGAACACGATTGCCGCCATCGCCATGCCGGCGTGGAAGCCATGGTGCGCCATCGCAGATACGTCGGCTCGCGCCATCAACTCACTGTTGATGAAGTACACCATCATCGGGGCGTTCATCCCGCCAAGCTCACGCGGGATCGGGAGACCATGCAGGTCGAGCTCTTTGATCTTCTCGAAAATCCCGGCGAGCCGTTCGGGGAACCGAACCTCCCCGCCGACGAATTCGACTCCTTTTTCGTCGATTTCCTTTTCGTGGGGCTTGATCTCCTCTGCGGCGAACTGCCCGAACATCTCGATGATGTCCCGATAGAACTCGACTGCTTCCTCGGTGCTGCTGAAACCCTCGCCGTTGGCACCTGCGAAGTCGTGCTCGGTGATTTGCACGAGCGAGTCCCAGTCGATGCCCTTGTCGAAGTAGTACTGAAGATCATCGTTGTCTTTGAAGAAATTGGCCATATCTAGTTCTCGCCTTCGTTCTCTGTGTAGAGGCTCGATCGAGCGACGCGGATCAATTCCCGCGCGTGACGCATTCGAGTACTTCCTCGAACCGGATCATCAGGTAGAATCGTTTGCACCGTGTCGATGACCGCGGTGCCGGCTACCACCATGGTGATCACTTCGACCGCGTACGCTTGGGGGTCGACGTCTAGTCGCACCACGCCTTGCCCCTTGGCGCGCTCTAGTTGCCCGCCGAGAAGCTCGACCCAGGGCCGGACGTACGCTGCTAGCATCACCCGCATCTGTTCGGGTCGGTCGAGGGTCTCGCGAAGAAAGAGACGCGCGCGATCCGGGTCCTCGATGAAGAACTCGCTCAGTGCTTCCATCGTCGCGTCGAATCGCTCTTCGGTGGACGCCTTCAACAGAAGGCCGGGCAAGACGGCGCTCCAGTGTGCCAACATCTCGGCCAGCACGTTCTCGCGAAGCTCGTCCTTCGACCTGAAGTGATAGAGGAGGCTCGGCTTCCGGATGCCAACCGCGTCGGCGATCTCCTGCACCGAAGTCCCATCGTACCCCTGCTCTGCGAACAATCGCGCTGCCTGGGTGAGAATCTGATCGCGGACGTCCATCTCTCTACCAACTGGTCGTCATATGTCTACCAAATGGTAGAGACAATGCAAGTTGAATTGAGCTTCAGCGCCAAGGTTAGCCGCATCATCCCAGGCACAGAGGATGGATTTCACGCTACCCCCGCTGCGTTCCGAATCTCGTTGCCCCCGTTCCAGGGTTTGGTATCGCCAGCTCGGAGGGCGCCAATGACGAACGGGATTCTAGCTGTAGATCAAGAAATGCTGGGTACGATCAAGCGGCACGCTGGGATCGGGATTGCAGTGGGCATCCTCGTCGTCGTCGCCGGCATCTTGGCGCTGCTCTCACCACTGGTCGCGGGGCTTTCGATCGCGATTGCCGTCGGCGTGCTCATCGTGGTATCGGGCGTCTCGCGGCTCTTTCTCGCGTTCAAGATGGGCTCGTTCGGCCACGGGCTGCTGGTATTCCTCTTGGGGCTGCTCTCGATCGTGATCGGTGGCTACATGGTCTTGCGCCCTGGGATGGCACTCGCGACGCTGACGTTGGTCCTGGCGGTCTATTTCGCAGTCGACGGTGTCTTTCAGATCATCTGGGCGTTTCGGCTTCGCCCGATCAAAGGTTGGGGCTGGTCGCTGTTAAGCGGCGTCGTCTCGCTTGCGCTCGGCATCATGATTTGGCGCCAGTTCCCAGTTTCGGGGATTTGGGCGGTCGGCACACTTGCTGGCATTCAAATGGTGTTCGGCGGGTCCGCGGTGGCATCGGTCTGTGGTGCAGCACGCAGCGCTGCCCGCGAAGCTGGAACCTAAGCAGCAGGGTCCTCGACTTAGTCGATTGGGTCGCCGATGGGCACCAGGCGCTCCGGAGCAAGGTCTGCAGCTTCCGGGGTCCCATGTCGTTCGAGCGCGGAGATCGTGCGCCACCAGGTTTCGACTTCTTCCACCCGCGACGGTTCGATGGGAGCGCCGAGCATCGGCATCAGCAAGTGCGTGTCTAGGCTCGGTGCGATCTCGATCAGTCGCTCTGCGGGTTGATCCCAGTCATGAATCGCCAGGTCGAAGGTTCCCCAGTGCACCGGCAAGAAGCTACCTCCGCCGAGCAGCCTCAAAGCCTCGAGCGCGTTGTCCGGACCGAGGTGGATGTGGCCCCAGGCCGGATGGAAAGCGCCAACCTCGAGCATCACCAGGTCGAAGGGGCCCAAGCGCCGCGCGATTTCTCGGTATTCCGGAGTGAGGCCGCTGTCGCCGCTGAAGAAAGCGCGATGTTGCGGACCGTGCAGCGCGAAGGAAGACCAGAGCGTTCGGTTGCGATCGCCTGCAGCGCGGCCCGAGAAGTGTTGGGAGGGCGCAGCAGTGATCCGAAAGTCGTTGTTCGGAAGCTCGGCGCCCTCCCACCAATCGAGCTCGGTGATGCGGTCGGCCGGCACGCCCCAGGCCTCGAGGTGTGCGCCGACGCCGAGAGATGTGTAGAAAGGAACCTCGTGGCGAATCAGCTCGACGATGCTCGGGTAGTCGAGATGATCGTAGTGGTCGTGCGATATGATCACCGCATCGAGCGCGGGAAGCTGGGAGATCGGGACCGGGACGGGCTGAAAGCGCTTGGGGCCGAAAAGAGGGCTTGGAGACACACGCCGACTCCAGACCGGATCGGTGAGCACGCGCACGCCGTCGATTTCGAGCAGAAGGGTAGAATGGCCGAGCCAGGTTGCTCGCAGTCCGGTTTCGACGGGCTTGGCCCAGACCTCGAGCGGGCTCACCGACGGGAGTGGCGCTACCGGAACCCGACGACGGCCTCCGAACAGGAATTCCCGCATGACGGGCAAGGTCGAGCCCTTCGTGAGGTCGGGGCCGACGCCTGAGGTGTTGCGGAACACTCCGTCGCGGAAGCGGGGAGAGGCATGAATGCGCTCGCGACGCAGACCGTGGACTCGACGGCGGAAGGGGGACATTGGCACTAGTTTATAGGGCAATCGCCCGCAGTGTCACGCAGCGCGAGCGCCACCGTGGTAGACTCGCGGCATGTCGCGCCTGGAAGCGGCGATGCGCCTATTCGACGAGGCCAATGCGGAAGATCCCAATCGCGAGATCGTCGACGGTCAGGAGGCCCCGAAGGAGCTCGTCTATGGGCGGCGCATGTCTGCACGGCTCAATGCCTTTGCACCGGACGCGCCCGAAAGCGTACAGCTCGCCGCCCGCGCCCAGCACATTCGCCGCTGGGAGGTACCGCGGGATAGCTATCCGAAGGGCAGGGGAGGGTATCTCAAATGGCGGACCGACCTCTACAAGCGGCATGGCGATATCGCGGGCGCCATCATGGAAGACGTCGGCTATGATGCCGAGGCAATCGAACGGGTGAAGACGCTCCTCCGGAAGCGCGGCCTCAAGACCGACCCCGACGTTCAGCTCATGGAAGACATCATCTGTCTTGTTTTCCTCGAGCACTACTTCCACGAATTCGCGAAGAAGCACGAAGACGAGAAGCTAGTTCCCATCGTTCGAAAAACCTGGAACAAAATGACGGACAAGGCGCACGAAGCGGCGCTGAAACTCGATTTCGCGCCGGAGGATCTTGCCGTCATTCAAATGGCTTTGAAGAGCGACTAGCATCGGGCGGGATCGAATAGGTCACGGTGGCATGGGCGACTGGGTCATCGCTACCGTCCGAGTAGATCGTGACTTGGCCGATTGCGAGCCGCTTGCCGAGCTTGAGCATCTCGGCTTCGGCGATTAGGTCTGCGTGCTTCGGTGCGCGAAGGAAGTTGATGTTCAGACTGGTTGTCAGCGCGAGGCTGACCGGACCGATCATCCCGAGCAATAGATTGTACATCGCCGTGTCTGCGATCGTCATCAAGGTGGGCCCCGAAACGGTGCCGCCCGGGCGCAGAGATCGGTCCGTCACTCCTGCCCGAATTCGCAGGAAGCCATCGCGCAGCTCCTCGATCTCCACAGGCAGTCGAGCCTGAGGGAATGCCTTCTCCATGAAGCGCTCGATCTCCTCGGGTGTCATCTTAGGCATCAGAGCTTCAAGCGCCCCTCTTTGATGTCACCCCAACGCTCCTCGGTGAGCAGCTCGTAACCTGTGTTGGTGCGAACGTAGACGGGATCCTCGACCGTTGCCGGGTTGACGCCTTCTTTTCTCAAATCGTTCTTCTGAATCTTGAATGTCCCCGTCTTCGCGAGGCCACCCATGACGCGGACGAATCGCGGTTGCGCATACGGGGGCAGATCGGACACCGCGCGCCAAAACCGGTCTGGATCGAACTCTCCTGATGGAACCACCGCGGCGAGCCCCGCTTGACCCTCCATGTTCGGAACCGGCACGCCAATGACGGTTGCTTCGTCGATGCCGTCGTTGTGCGTGATGACGTCTGCAACCTCGGCGGTAGACACATTCTCACCCTTCCACCGAAACGTGTCACCGATGCGATCCACGAAGTAGTAGAAGCCGTCTGCATCGCGACGAAGAAGATCGCCCGAGCGAAAGTACCGGTCTCCCTTCTTGAAGACGTTGCTCAGGAGCTTCTTTTGGGTTGCTGCTTCGTCGGTGTAGCCACGGTACTCGAGCCCGCCTTTCGCGAACTTCGAAACACGAATGAGAAGCTCGCCGGCCTCGCCATCGCGGCAAGGAATGCAGAAGCCCTTCTTGTCGCGTAGATGTTGATCGAGGTCGATGTCGTACTGGACGAGCCGCAACCAGCCCGCGAGCCCGCCTAGAGGGACGCGGCCGACCGACCCTTCGCGGCCGCTGATGTTGGCGATGAAGCCTGGTGCTTCGGTCGCACCGTAGAACTCACGGATATTCTCGATGCCGAATCGCGCCTTGAACCTCGGCCAGATGTCCGGGCGAAGCCCGTTGCCGACGGCGACCCGAACCGGGTTGGGCAGCTCCCTCGGATGAGGAGGCGAGTTGACCAGGTACCGGCAGAGCTCACCGATGTAGAGAATCGCCGTCGCCTTATATCGATGAACGTCGTCCCAGAACGCGCTCGCACTGAAGGAGCGGCGCATGGCCATTGGAACGCGCGCGATCATCGCCGCCGCAGCGCCGAGGAGGAGCCCGTTCGCATGATACAGTGGAAGCACGCAATAGAGCTTGTCGCCGGGACCAAAGTCGTACATGAGCGGCCCGAACCCTGCGCCAGCCAGAATCGCGCGTGCGTGGGACACGCGGCAAGGCTTGGGAAGCCCGGTCGTTCCCGAGGTGTAGATGTAGACGAAATCGTCTTCGGCCTTGACCGGGGCGGGTGGGTAAGCCGTGGCCGGTGTATTGGCAAGAAGGCCAGCGTAGGGATTGTCATCGAACACGAGAACGCGATCGAGCGACCGGCATAGCTCTTCGCACTGGCGAAGCCCCGATTCGAGCGTGTGGCTCACGAGAACCACCCTCGCTCTGGACACCTCGATCGCGTGCGAGAGCGGGCGCCCGCCCAGGTTGGTGTTCACCAAGGCGGCGGTGGCACCGATCCGCGAAATGCCGAGAACCGAGGCGATGTAGAAAGGGGAGTTTTCTGCGAGAAGCGCGACCGCTTCCCCTGGCCTCACGCCCGCAGCTGCCAGCACATGAGCGACCCGGGAGCTCGCATTCGCAAGCTCGGACCAGGTCAGATGCTCGTTCGCCATCTCGTAGGCGAGGTCATGGGGCGCGTCCTGGGCATTCTTCAGGGCTACATGAAGAAGGCTGTCGATCTGGCTCAGCTGCGTGCGGAGCAACCAAGGAACCGTCCCCTTCAATGCTTTGGGTCCCAAGCGAATTTCCGCGAGCACCGAAGATCGCCATGATGGTGAAGCGAGCCGCGAGAACATGTCGGGAAGTGTACGCGCTCCAAACCCAGATTCGAGACGTTTTTTTTTCCGATCCCTGTGGTACAAGGACCGACCCGTGCCGACGTGGACTGACATCAAGGATCACGCGAGGTCCAGCTACAAGCTGGCTGAAGAGCACGACCACGGCTTCAAGGTCGTGTTCGCATATGCTGGCAACCGTCTGCAAGCCGTGATCGTATCTCACTATCACGCGATGGGCCGTTCCTGGGTGGACTTTTCATCGGCCTGTTGTCCCATCGATCGCATCGACCCGGAATCCGCGCTTCAGCAAAGCTTCAACTTGGCCGTTGGCTCTTTGTGTTTGGATGGTGACGTCTACGTCGTTCGTCACACGGTCATGGCGGACCACCTGCATCTCACCGATATCGAGGTGTCGATGCACGCGGTTGCGCGCGCCGCAGATCTGATCGAGCAGTCGCTTCCCATGTACGAACCCGCTTCTGATATGTTCCCGGGAGTGGAAGAGGAGCGCGTCTAGCATGCCGTTCGCTGTCGAGATCTCGGGCTTGCTGGGGGTCTTCACCCTTCTAATGGGCGTCTGGGGCGTTCTTGTGCCTTCACGCCTCGCCGACTTCGTGACTCGTTTCGCTTCGAAAGGCGGCCTCTGGGTCTCGGCGGCCATTCGGCTCGCGTTTGGACTTGCGCTTTGGTTTGCCGCCCCGGCTTCGCGCGCACCGCTCCTGCTTCAGGTGCTGGCCGTCGTTGCCTTGCTCGCTGCCGTCGTTCTTCCGTTCATGGGCGTCGAGCGCTTCAAGCGCTTGATCGACTGGTGGACCGGTCTCTCTCCGACCGCGATGCGATTCAACTCGCTCATTGCCGTCGCATTCGGTGCAGCCATCCTATGGGCTCTCCTGCCGGTGGCCGGCTGACAGAAGACCCAGCACGATGCCGGAGCTCGAGGTAAGCGCGTGGGACTTGACGATCCTCATCGGCTATCTCGTGTTCACACGCGTAGCCTTCGGTTGGTTCTTCGCGAGGCAGACGCGCGGGGAGGGCGCCGAAGGGTTCTTTCTCGCAGGCCATCGCATGCGCTGGCCCATCATCGGGCTCTCTTTCTACGTGGCCAACATGGGAGGCAGCAGCTTCGTTGGTTTGCCTGGCGCTGGTTACCACACTGGCATCAGCGTCTTTCACTACGAGTGGATGCCGGCTCTCGTCTTAATCCTGTTCGCGATGTTCTTCCTTCCGGTGTTCCTACGTGCGCGCATCTACACGGCTCCGCAATATCTCGAGCAACGCTTCGGACGTGGCTCCAGACTCGCGTTCTCAGCGATGCTTCTCGTCACGAGCATGTTAGTCGACGCGCCCGGATCACTGTATGCGGGCGCGATGGTTCTCAAGACGCTTCTCCCCGGGGTGTCGATATGGATCACGATCACGGTGGCTGCGCTGGCGGCTGGCGTCTACATCGCGTTTGGCGGACTCGGCGCGGTCGTCGCCAACGATGCGCTGCAGGCGCTCCTGATCCTCGGCGGCGGCATCGCGATTTCCGCGCTCGCCTGGCAAGCGGTTCCATCCTGGGATGCGGTCGTCGAGGCCTCGAAGCCCGGTGCGTTGAGCCTCATGCAGCCGGCCAGCGACCCCGTCATGCCTTGGCCCGGAATCCTAGGCGTGTTCATCGTCGGCATGTATTTCTGGTGCACCAACCAGTTCATCATCCAACGCGCTCTCGGCGCTCAAACCTTGAACGACGGGCGCTGGGGCGCCCTGTTTGCGGGGCTGCTCAAGCTGCCCAACCTCTTCGTCTTAATCTTGCCCGGCGTCTTCGCGACCGTGCTGTACCCCGACCTCGAGAACCCCGACTTGGTATTCCCGATGCTGGCTTTTGACCTTCTGCCCTTTGGCCTGAGGGGCTTCATGCTCGCGGTCCTCGCTGCAGCGATGCTGTCGAGCCTCGAAGCCATTCTTCACTCGGCTTCGACCTTGTTTACCATGGACTTCGTTCAGACGGCTCGCCCCGACATGGACAGCCAGCAACTCGCGCGCTGGGGCCGCGGCGCCATCTTGGTCTTCATGGTCTTTGCTGTCGTCTGGACGCCGCAGATCTCGCGCTTCCCTACGCTGTGGCAGTACCTGCAGTCGATTCTGTCCTATCTCACGCCGCCCGTCGTCGCGGTCTTTTTGCTCGGCCTGTTCTGGCGTCGCGCCAACAACGCGGGTGCGCTGGCGGGCTTGGTCGTGGGCGTACCCTTGGGGCTCCTGGCCTGGGTCGCGGTCGAGCTTTTGTCCCTATTCGAGCTTCAGTATTTGTACGCCGCAGTGTTGATGTTCGTGCTGGGCTTGGCTCTGGTCTCAGCGGCTAGCTTGGTGACGCCCGCGCCTCCGGCCGTCAAAGTCGACGCTCGAGTTTGGCATCTAGCAGATGCAGCCCCCGAACCCGGCGAGGCGTGGTACCGGGACTATCGCGTGCAGGCGGTGGCGCTCGCGGTGATTACCCTCGTAGTCGTGATCTGTTGGTGGTAATCAATACCCCGTGCCGCCGAAGCGGTCTGAGTCGCCTCGGTAGATGAAGCCGACGAACGGTTCCGCCCACCATTGCCGACGATCGAAGAAGTTGCCCGTACCGCTGAACGAATATTGGAATCCAACATCGAGGTACAGCGACCCCTTGAGGTGAATGCCGAGGCCTGCTTTGCCGCTGAATCCAGGCGCGAATTGTCCGCGGCTCTCACTTCGGCAGTAGTACCAAGCACAGGTTCGCCCGAGGGCTGCGAAACTCCAGATGTTCGCGTCGAACGCGCCTGTGACGTACGGAAGGACCGCGTCGAACAATGGAACTTGGAACCGGATGCCGGGCGAGAAGGACAAACGCACCAGCGGCTCGAGTCCCGTCGGGACGAGGGCGCCGGGGATCTTGTTGGTGTCGATCGGGGTCCACTGTAGGCCGAGGGCGAACTCGAAGACCACCCAGCCGATATCGAAGCCGGCCCAGCCGGAGAAGCTCGCACCCGGCTTCACGATCTCACGGTCGACGTTGAAAAAGATCGGGACGCCGACCTCGGCCCCTCCTTGAAATCGAAGCGCAACGCGGCGCTCCTGAGCCGAAGCCGAGGAAGCCAAGAAACACAGAGCCAGCGCGATCCACAGCGGCATGAGGCGTGCTTGCACGGGGCGGACCTTACGTCAGGGTCCACGGTAGTGCCACCCTGTAGAACGACTGCTTGGCGACTGGAGTGGGTGCCGGTTTCAGTTCCAGCGGCAGCGCCAGCACCGCGTCGGTGTTGGTGTCAGGCGTGGGCCGTGATCCAGCTGCTGAAGTCTTGGTAACCGACCTCCGCATGCCGGCGTTCGATTCGCCTGGCGAGCGCCTTCATCGCATCGACGGACATTGCATCACCAGTTGCCGCCCGTTCGGCAACCGTCTTGGCCTTCGCCGAGGCGGCGCCAGGCGATTCCTCAGGCTCGCCACCAACACCGAGGTACGCGGCCACGACCTTCTCGATGATTTCGATGGCGTTGGCTCGGCTGTCTCTGATGTTGCCTTTGCCCGTCAGGACGTTGCCAAGCCCGAACACGCCCGGGAGGCCGTGGACCTCGCCCGTGTCCCAGCTATCGTAGTGGTAGAGCTCGCCCTTCGTTGGGATGCCCGCGATGGGCTTTGGGATACTACCGATCGAGCTGATCACCATCGAGGCATGCACATCGAACTCGGTGCCCTCCAAGCCATGCACCCTGCCGTCGACGACCTCGGTCCTCTGAAATCGAATCCCCGCCAATCGGTCGCCTTCGACGATCGTGTCTACCGGCCTGGATAGCTCTTCGAACTTAACGAGGTACTTACGGATGACCCGGTCCATGATCTTGGCACGCGCCCTCTCGAGCTTGGCAAGTTGCTCCGGAGTCGGGTCGTCCGCACTTGCCAGTGGCATGTCTTCTTTTCGGCGGCGATAGTAGAGCGCGCACCCGTTCACGCCGAGCTCCTCTGCGGTCAGACCGTGGGTCTCGAGTGTTCGCGCGATGCCCTTGATTTCCATCTCGACAATGTCGATGTCGATGCCGCGAGCTCGCAGGGCACGAGCATAGAGCTCTAGATTCACGATCTTCACGACGTCGATCGATGCGAGACCGCCGCCGATGACGATTGTGTCATCGGGAATCTCGAAGACCGGCCCTTCATAGTCCTCATCGTCGTAGTGATTGAACCAGTATACGAATTCGTTTTGGTACACCAGCCCGCGACCTTCGTAGGAATCGGCGCCTTCGACCGGCAATGCGCGGTCTCGCCAGGCGCCATTCGCGAGCACGACTGCGCTGAACCCGAGCTCGCCGTGAAGCTCGTCCCAGCGAAGATCGACTCCGATCTCCGTTTTCGGGACGAAGATCACGGAATCGTTGCCGAGATTCGCATTGATCTTCGAGTACTCCTTCTCGCGCAGTTTCTCATGCCACCGCGGCAGGCCATCTTCGATCTTTCCGTAGGGTCGCGCGCCCTGCTCGAACACGACGGGGATGGCCCCTCGCGCGGCGCAGGCGGCTGCGGCCTCCGACCCTGCGACAGCTCCTCCGATGATCGCCACGACCGGCGTCGGCTCCGTCGCGTCCTTCAAAGCTTGGAGCGCGTTCACGAGCGCCGGTCTAGCCCGATTCGATGATTGAAACAACCGCGGAGCTAGAGAAAGCGCGACGTTCCGCGAACACCGGTGCTCTGCAAGTCATCGCTGAATTGGTACTCGGGATCGAGCAGATCATTGATACGGTCCATGACGAGATCTACCGCTCCTTGAAACTTGTCGCGATATTGCTGCTCGGCTTCCGCGGAGAAGGGCGCGTAGTCCCCGTCGATGTGAAATTCGGAGAGCTCTTCGTAGGGAATAGGATCGCCAATTCGGTAAACGATGGTGCCGGCCTTTCCGATCGGCAGCGAGCCGGTGTATACCAGGTCACAGCCGTTGCAGCCGACGGGCACGATCGTCTTTTTGTAGCGGAGCGCGATTTCCATCATGCCGATTCGTCCTCGCGGCAGCCGAATCGAGCGCGTGCCCTGCGGAAAAACGAGCAGGTCCAGGCCGAGCTCGAACGAGCGCTCGTTGAGCCGCACGAACTCGGCCATCATCGCTGTGAACACGCGATTGATGCAGACCGCATACGAGCAGTCGCGAGGGTCGAAGCTCAAGCCGAGGATGTTGCGCCGGGTCTCGAAGAGCTCGGGCGGAATCGTAGACAGATCGACCGTGCTCGAGTCCTCTCCGGGGGTTGCTTCCTTGTTCACGAGCGCCCTCAAGGTCTCGTACTCGGCTTCGGTCGGCCGCCGTCCCAGCGTCAGGGTGAAGTCTTTGGTGATGATGTACCCGCGTGACGTGGTCGGAAGGTTGCTTGTCAGCTCCATGAAGGTCGCTACGATCGGGTTTTCATAGTACTTCCCCTTCACCCAGACCGTGATGTAGCGCTCCTTGAGCTTCCAGATCTTGTACATGAAGGGGAAGTAATTGAACCGGTCGGTGTGGTTCATCGCGTAGATGACCGGCTCGTCCGGGATCTTCTCGATTCCCTCGATCTCGATCTCGATGCCAGGGAGGAACGTGTAATTCGGCGCGAGGACCATGTGCCCGAAGAACACCTGACCGATGGGGCGCTTCATGAGCCGGATGCGCTTGAGTCGAGGCAGATCGAGCATCGGTCCGGTCCACTTGTGGTCAGAAGCCAGCGTGGTGTCAATTCAGAACCTGCCGCCAATGGCGGGGGCACTGCTGAGCGCACCCGGTGGGTTCCGGCTGACTTTTCCATCGGGGGTGCTACAAAACTCAGTACGCCATGGGTATCAATAAAGATACCAATCAAATTGGCGAGCTGCTTCGAGAAGACTTAGGTTGCGGCGAAACGAAAAAGGAGACTGAGTGGCGAGACGTAGCCCAAGAGGTAGGAAAAAGAAGTTCGAGCGCAATTTCGAACAGGAAGACAAGCGTGACGACCACATCAAACTCAACGGCGTGGTGAGTCAGGTCTACGCTGGTGGCCAGTTCGAAGTGACGACCGAATCCGGCGCTGCGGTGCGCGCGCAGCTCTGTGGCCGGATGCGTAAGTTCAGGATCCGCGTGATCCTAGGTGACCGTGTCACGGTGGCGTTATCCCCGTACGACCTCACGCACGGCATGATCGTGTTCCGCGACAAGTAACGCTCGCCTAGGGCCTAGGCTGGGGCCGCGACGATTTCGTCGCACCAGGCAATGAAATCGTCGGTCACCTCTTGGCGATTCGTTTCGTTGAGGGTTTCGTGTCGCGCGCCCGGGTAGAGCTTGAGTCGAACATCGAAAATGCCCGCGCGCTTGTACGCATCGTAGAGATTCTTCATGCCCTTGCCGTTGTCACCGACAGGGTCCTGGTCTCCGGCGAAGAGGTAGAGGGGCTTGTCTTTTGGCACTTTCGCGACGTTGCTCGGCTTCGAGATACGGTCGAGCCCGTACAGCAGATCGAACCAGGTCTGCGTCGACACGGCAAAACCCATCAGGGGATCCGCGACGTACTTGCCGACTTCCTCGGGGTCGCGCGAAAGCCAGTCGAATTCGGTATGCGCCGGCTCGAACGGCTTGTTGAATTCGCCAAAGGTGAGCTTCTGCAGGACAGGGCTCGGCTTGCGCTTGCCGACGCGAGCGCGCTCGATCCTGGCGATCAGCTTGGCGACCGTGGCGATGGGGGGTGGCTTTCCGGTGGAGCCGGACAGGGCCGCGGCAACCATGTCGTTGGGATGCTCGAAAAGCAGCTGTTGCAGCACATACGAGCCCATCGAGTGACCGAGGATGATGATGGGAAGGTCACGGTGACGCTTCGCGATTTCTCGATTGACCCCGTGAGCGTCTTCCACGACGCGATTCCAGCTGTCGCTGTCCGCCATGTGGCCGGGTGGAGCCCCCTCTGGAATGCTCTGGCCATGTCCACGGTGGTCATGGGCATACACCGTATATCCTGCCGCAGCGAGCGCCTGCGCAAGCCGCGCGTACCGGGATCCGTACTCCGCCATCCCATGCAGAATCTGCACGATCGCTTTGGGGTTCTCGACCGCCCAGCCGCTCACGTGCAGCTTCGCACCGTCCACCGTCTGAAACTCAAAATCCGCCGACTTCATATCCGCGCCAGCATACCTGAATTGGCCAGCTGAAAAAGGGGACGGACCTCTTTAATCGATGACTAGGAATCGGGCCCAGAGCTTGAGGCCCTTGTCGCAGTAGCTCTGCAAGACCTCGACCATCGCCGATCGCTTGTCCTCGTCGATGAGCGGCTGCGGAAGGAGTGGGTCGAGCACCACTTGACGAATGCCTTCGCGCCCGAGAAGAAATGCCTCGCGTACGGAATCGTTGAGTGGAAGCTCTTCCAGATGGCGCAAGCTGACGCTCAGATCCCCGTGAAGCTTCGAATAGCTCCCTTCCAGGGCAGGGCAATCCCAAAGGGCGCGAGCGCGCTGCTCTTGATCGGGATTGAGCTCTTCCATCTTAAACACGGATGCGTGCGGGTCTAGTCCGAGGGCGACCAGCTCGTCACGTAGGCCATCGATGCCGGGTGTCAGATTGTTCGGCCTGAGGAACAATCCCGGCTTCAGCTCCTCGAAGCCAAGGTAGCGAAACGCGCGTTGCCGGCGCCGCAGAGCAGGACGATCGGTACGCGAAAGGTCAGCCGTGAAAACCGCCGCCCAGGATCCGTCCCAGTCGCCCACCCGCGCTGAAACCGTTCGCCAACCGTGAATCTTGTCGTTGACCACCTGAGCGCGTGGGCCGAGACGATACTCGCCTCGCCTCGGCGACTCGACGAGCCCCTCCCCACGCAGGCGGACGATGGCGACGCGAACGCTGTTCTCAGCCACGTCGAAGACCGACGCGGCCTGCACCAGAGAGCGGACGGGTAGCGCGCCGTCATAAATTGACTCGCCGGCCGAAAGGACCTCCAACACAAGCGCCTTGGCGCTGACGTGTACGTGCATGGCATTACGCAAAATTCAAGACCGTTCTAGGAGGAGTAATAGAACATGTTTCATTCCGGGTCTAGCCCCGTCCTGAGGCGAAGCCAGCCGGTGCTGTGCTGACAGACCCCTGGTCCGGAGCTAAGACAGCCGGCGATGGTGCGGCTCAGCGTCAACGTGAACAAAGTCGCCACGCTTCGGAATTCCCGAGGAGGGGCGACGCCTAGCGTCGTGGACGCGGTCCGGGTCTGCGTCGAGGCGGGGGCTCCAGGGATCACGGTTCACCCGCGAGCAGACGAGCGACACATCCGACCGGCCGACGTCTATGAGATCGCCGCATGGCTCGAGCCGCAGCGCGACCGCGTCGAGTACAACATCGAGGGCGACCCACGGCCCAGCCTCGTCGAGCTCGTCGAGAAGGTATGTCCCGATCAGTGCACGCTCGTGCCGGTTCGACCCGGTGAGCTCACGAGCGAGGCCGGCTGGCCGGCGGACACGCCCAAGAAGGACCTAGCTGACATCATTCGGCGCTTTCAACAGCACGGTGTTCGGGCGAGCGTTTTCGTCGATCCGGCGCCGGCGGCAATCGACTGGGCCGCGGACTTGGGCGCGGACCGCATCGAGCTCTACACCGAGCCCTACGCGCGCGCGTTCGCGCGGGGGGGCAATGCCCTGAGCGGCAGTCTCGAGCTCTATCGCCGGGCGATCGACCGCGCCATCGCCAACGGGCTCGGTGTCAATGCAGGCCATGACCTAGACCTGCAAAATCTGCCGACGTTTCTGACCCTGCCCCGGATCGATGAGGTCTCGATCGGGCATGCGCTCATGGCGCGTGCGCTCTTCGTTGGTTTGGGAGCCGTCGTTGCGGAATACCTGCAAATTACGGGGGCCCGTTGACAGTGAGACCAGGTTCTCGAGAGTGCGGGGGCTATGGCCAGTAGGACACACCAAAACCCTTTCACGGCTGTTCTGAGTGGCGTGCTCGATCTGCGCAGCAAGGAGCCAAAGGTCGAGCCAGTGCCCGATCGCGTCCGTCTCGACGGACGCATTTGCCTGGTGACCGGCGCAAACAGCGGCTTGGGGAAGGGCATTGCGATTCGCCTCGCGAAGCGCGGCGCACACGTGATCATGGCCTGCCGTAGCGGGATTCCC
Organism: uncultured delta proteobacterium; assembly: GCA_963699755.1. Classification (GTDB taxonomy): domain Bacteria; phylum Myxococcota_A; class Polyangia; order Polyangiales; family Houyiibacteriaceae; genus SG8-38. The sequence continues at coordinate 204,119 of CAVOVB010000002.1, read as the reverse complement.
GAAGCGGGTGAAGATGTTCGGTCCGAAAGCGGAGGCGGCAGCGTCGAGATGATGCAGGTCGATCTGAGCGATTTCGATTCGATGATGGCCTTCTGTGACGAGCTGCGCGATCGCGATGTGACGCTCGATGTAGCGGTGTTCAATGCCGGTGTCGTCCCGGTCACGTCGCGCACGAACAAGCACGGCCTCGAGCTGATGTTTGCCGTGAACTTCTTGGCCAAGTTCGTCGTGCTCCGCCGCTTGCTCCGTGACGGGGTCATTCCCAACGCGGTCTTCGGTCACAATTCTCGGGCCGAAGACCCACCTCGAATCATTTTCATCTCGTCGGAGACTCATAGGAGCTCGATTCCCATCGATTTCGAAAGGTTCGGCGAGCCGATCGACTATGGCGTGGCGGACGGAGTGAAGTACTACGGCCTGAGCAAGCTGCACCTGACGACCTTCTTCCATGAGCTCTCGAGGCGGCTCAATCCCGGGGGCAGCAGCGGAAACCCGGACGTCTGTGTTCACGCACTCTGTCCGGGCGCGGTCAATTCGAACATGGCGCGTGAGGCGCCGGCCTGGCTCAAGCCGATTCTCAAGCCGTTGATGGCTCTGTTCTTCCAAAGCCCCGAAAAAGCTTCGATCCCAGTCGATTACCTGGTCGCATCGGACGAGATGGGTGAAAGAACCGGCGAGTACATGCATATGATGCGGGCCAAGGAGTCATCGGACGCCTCCATGGATCCGGAGAACGGGGCGTTGCTCTGGAGCAAGACCGAAGCGCTCTTACGCGAACACGACGTACTTTGAGGGAGACCCATGAGTGATGAGCTGAGCAAGCGAGAACAAGAGATCGTCGACGGAACAGTGTGGAACCAGTTCTGCGATACGCTCAAGATGGCCGGCAACGTGGTCCTTGGGACCAACACGCCGAGCGATCCGATGAATCGGATGGAGGGTTTCCGGTACCTGAGCAGGATCACGCGTGCAGCGCTGCAAACGTTCGTAGAGCACAACGACCCGCTCGCACCGGTGCTGCAGCGGGTGGTGCACGAGACGGCGAAGATGGGCGCCGACCACCCCGACAACTATTACCAGAATGCGGCGGTCAGTGGCGAACACGAGTACCGCATCTGGGGCAATCGTGGGACCGTTCACTACCTCGGCTTCTTCACGCAAAAGGGAAACTACGGACAAGGCCGTGGCATGCCGCCGACCGGCTACCTCGAAGCCTCGACCTTGGAAGTCGCGCCCGACGGGAGCTTCGAGATCATCTTGAGCACGAAGGAGAAGCCAGGGAACTGGCTTCCGATGGAGAAGGATACGGGCACCTTGATCGTGCGCCAAACGCGATTGGACCGCCAGAACGAAACGATCGCGGACTTGCACATCGAGCGCCTGGGCGGGGACGGAATGCCAACACCTTTCGATCCGCTGAGCTGTGCAGATGGGCTGACCCAGTCGGCAGCGCTGGTGGCTGGCGCTGCGATGCTTTTCGCAAGCTGGGCCGAAGGCTTCAAGAAGCACACCAACAAGCTGCCGCGATTCGATCAGAACGTTTCGAACATGGCCGGCGGCGTGCCCGACATCGCTTACTACCACAGCTACTGGAAGCTTGCGCCAGACGAAGCACTCGTGATCGATGCCATTCCCCCAGAATGCGAGCACTGGAACTTTCAGCTCAACAACTACTGGATGGAGTCGCTCGACTACCGCTACTACCAGGTTCACGTGAACAAGCACACCGCGAAGTACCGGCCCGACGGCTCGGTCCAAGTGGTGGTTGCCGCGGAAAACAAGGGCTTCGACAATTGGATCGATACCGTCGGCCATGAAGAGGGCACGATGTGCTGGCGCTGGGTTCGGGCGAATGCGCATCCGGAGCCGCAGACCAGGGTTGTGAAGCTCTCGGAGCTCTGAGTCCTTCGATGTCTTCGGAAGAGATCACCAGCAGATTCGATCGGCCCTACCGCCCGGCCCCGATCGCAGTGGCGAATCGGCTGGGGCGAGCGCTTTCGAAGGTGGGAATCGGCGGTAAGCCGATCACGGTGCACGGGGTGCTCTCCGACGCGCGGCGCAAGGTAGGGCTCGACGACTTTGGCGACGAGGCCTTCCTCGAGCCACTGGGCGTGCTGGTCGAGTCGATCAATCGAGAGGCGCGGCTCAATCCGGTCGGTCACCAGATCATTCGCGGCCGCATCGTGGGGGTCCTGACCAACAAGCTAGTCGCCCAAGACACGATCAAGCGGCACCCCGAGATCTTGGACATCCCGGTCGAGGGGCCAATCGTCGTGGCGGGCCTCGCGCGCACTGGGACGACCATGTTGCATCGTTTGATCGCTCAGGACCCGGCGATTCGTTCGCTTGCTTCCTGGGAGGCGATCAATCCAGCCCCCGCGAAGCAGAAGCCCGGGCAGAAGAAGGACCCGCGCTTGGCGCAGGCTGCCGTTGCGGCGAAGGCACTCAAGTACATGTCGCCCGGCTTCTTTGCAATCCACCCGGCCGAGCCGGATGCGCCAGAGGAAGAAGTGATCCTGCTCGAACAGGCGTTCCTCACGACGACGCCTGAAGCGATGATGAACGTACCCACCTACTCCAACTGGTTGGAGGAGCAGGACCACGTGCCGGCCTACCGAGCGCTCCTGCGCATGATGCAGTACCTGCAATGGCAGCGGCCTGGCATCGGTGAAGAGGTTCGCTGGGTGCTCAAGACGCCGCACCACCAGGAGTATTTCGACCCTCTGCTCGAGGTTTTTCCGACGGCGACGATCGTCCATACCCATCGTGACCCACTCAAGACGAGCCCGTCGCTCTTCAGTATGCTCACCCATCTGCAAATGATCTTCAGCGACGAGGTCGATCCGAATAGGGTCGCGAGACACTGGCTGCGGAAGATCGAGAACATGGCGCGGCGAACGCTCGCGACACGGGAGCGCGTGCACGATCGAGGTTTTGTGGACGTCTCGTACTACGACTTGGTCAGGGACCCTCTGCCTCAGGTCGCGCGCATCTACGAAGCCGCTGGGCTCGACCTCGAGCCCAAGACCGTAGGCGTGATGGAGGCGTCGAGGAGAGTCAACAAGCAACACAAGTATGGCCGCCACAAGTATTCCCTTGCCGACTTCGGCCTGACCAAGGACGATGTCGAGTCTCGCCTCGCGACCTATCGCGCGCGCTTCGACGTACCCTACGAATGAAAAGCGGCTAGTATCCGCTGCCATGCATAGCCTGGCCGCCATGTTGAGCACCGACCTTGGTGTCGTGCCGTTCCAACAGCGCGTGATTTCGTTCTTTGGACTGTTCGCGATGGTAGGGATCGCGTGGCTGTTCTCGGCACATCGCGACCGGGTGCCCTGGCGGGTCATCGCCTGGGGAATCGGTTTGCAGGTGTCGTTTGGCCTCTTCGTGATGAAGACCGAGATCGGGCTCCGGCTTTTCGCGGTGCTGAATGACATGGTGCTCGCGCTGCTTGGCTTCACGGCGCAAGGAACCGCGTTCATCTTCGGTGCCTTCGCGTCCGAGAAGTTCACGATCGCGATCAACGTGCTCCCGACCCTGATCTTCTTCTCGTCGCTGATGACGATCCTCTACTACCTCGGCCTCATGCAGCGCCTGGTTGGCGCGTTTGCTTGGATCATGCGCCGAACCATGAAGACTTCCGGCCCAGAAACGCTCTGCGTGGCTGCGAACACCTTCGTCGGCCAGACCGAGGCGCCCCTGATGATTGCCCCGTTCATCGGGAAGATGAGCATGTCGCAGCTCACGGCGGTCATGACTGGGGGCTTTGCAACGGTCGCAGGCGGGGTTCTGGCCGCCTACGTCGGTCTGCTCAAGAGCGTCCTCCCGGACATTGCCGGGCATCTGATCGCCGCCAGCGTCATGAGCGCTCCGGCAGCGCTGGTCATCGCCAAAGTCATCTGGCCCGAAGCCGAGAAGCTCGAATCTGACGAGGAGCTGGTCGCCGAGCTCGACAACCCGGACGCCAACGTCATCGACGCTGCCGCGCGGGGTGCGTACGAAGGCATGAAGTTGGCCCTGAACGTCGGGGCCATGCTGCTGGCCTTCATCGCCTTGATCGCACTCGGCAACGCACTCCTCGGCCTTCCGTTTCAGCTCTACAACGATTGGATGGGCCTGGACGGTGGGTCGGCGGTGGCGCCTCTGACTTTTCAGCAGATTCTCGGATGGCTCTTCTGGCCATTTGCTTTTCTGATCGGTGTGCCCGCCGCCGAGTGCGCGGCGGTCGCAACCCTCCTCGGCGAGAAGATCGTCCTCACCGAGTTCATCGCCTACCTCCATCTTTACGAGTCGCTGTCGGAGGGCGTCGCACAGCTATCGCCCCGGACCGTCGTAATCGCGAGCTATGCGCTCTGCGGGTTCGCAAACTTCGGATCCATCGGTATCCAGATCGGCGGAATCGGCGGAATCGCGCCGGAGCGGCGTCATGACCTCGCCCGTCTCGGATTGCGAGCGATGTTCGGAGGCATGCTCGCCTCGCTGATGACTGCCGCGGTCGCAGGCATGCTGATCTAGTCAGCGACAGCGTCAGCGAAGCCCCGTGGACGGCGCGAAGCGGCGTCTTTACGGGGTACCGGCGCGACAATTTGCCGCCTTACGCCGAGTAGTGAGGGGGCCTATATGTCCGAGATGGCGCGTGCTCTTGGGGCATCGTTGGTTTTGTTTGCCCTTGGCTGCGCCTCGGTGCCCGCTGAGGATGCCTCGACCGACGAGGGTCGGCAGGTACAGTCGATCGTTCGGAACACGCTGAGCCCCTTCTGCCCTGGTAAGACGCTCAACTCCTGTCCGAGCCCAAAGGCCGGGGAGTGGCGAAGGGACATCCGGACCTGGGTCGAGGAAGGCGTGCCCGAGCCTGAAATCCGAGAGCGCCTTCAGGCGAGGGTCCCCGCGTTCGATTTGAGCATTCCTCCGGTGAAGTCCGGCTGGGTCATCCCGGTCATTGCCGTCGTGGTCTCGACGCTCTGGTTCGTCGTGATGGTCCGTAGGTTCCGAGGGCGCGCTGGGAGGATGCACCGAACCGAAGCTTCGCCAGGAGACCAAGAGCTCGATGCCCGACTGGACCAAGAGCTAGCCGCCCTAGACTGATCGCCCCCTGAAGGCCCCGCCTTGCGCCGCCCACGGGGATTCGCTGCCGGTGCTCAAACCCTGCAGATCACTGACGAGCCGTGACCAAACAAGCCTTGGTTCACGGTTACACCGGCCTTCGCGCCCTCCACTTGCCGTCCTTCGGCTTGGCCGCGGAGTTGCCAGGTCAGCTCGCACACCTGCGCGATCGCTTGCGCCGGCACGGCTTCACCAAAGCAGGCCAAGCCGCCGCTCGGGTTGACCGGCACGCGACCGCCAAGGCTGGTGTCGCCGTCGCGCAATAGCCTCTCCGCATCTCCAGGCGGGCAAAGGCCGATCTGTTCGTACCAATCGAGCTCCAGCGCCGTCGACAGGTCGTAGACCTCGGCGAGGCTCATGTCCTCGGGGCCGAGGCCGGCTTCTTCGTAGGCACCGTGCGCGATCGATTCTTTGAAGCCGATCTCGGGCAAGCCGACGCGAGCCTTGGAGTCGGTCGCTAGGTTGGGCATTTCGATGATGTCGTTCGGGTACCGCGGCGTCACGGTGGACACCGCCGAGATCTTCACCGGGTGGGTCGTGTGTTTGCGGGCGAAGTCCATGCTCGAGAGCACGAGCGCGGCGGCACCGTCGCTCGTCGCGCAGATGTCGAGCAGGTGAAGCGGGTCAGCGACGACCGCCGAGCTCATCACCTCTTCGAGGGCGACCTCTTTGCGATATCGCGCATTGGGATTGTGAAGGCCATGCCTGGAGTTCTTCACTTTGACCGCGGCGAAGTCCTGAGGAGTCGCCCCATAGACCTCCATCCGCCGGCGCGCGTACAGTCCGAAGTAGGTCGGATTCGTAATCCCTTGGATGTGAAAGCGCAGCCAATCCGGGTCCTCAGGGCGCCGCCCTCCCGTGGGCGCGAAGAAGCCCTTGGGCGCTGCGTCGGCGCCGATCACCAACGCCACGTCGCAAAGGCCTGCCAAGATGTTGGCTCGCGCGACGCTAATCGCTTGGGCACCCGTCGCGCAGGCGCCGTAGGAGCTCGATACCTTGGCACCAGACCAGCCGAGCGCCTGTGCGAACGTCGCCCCAGCCACATAGCCCGGGTAGCCGTTGCGAATCGTGTCGCCACCGGCGACGAGCTGGATATCCTTCCACTCCACGCCCGCGTCCTTCAATGCATCCTGGGCAGCTTTCACACCGTAGCCGACGAAGCTCTGACCCCACTTGCCCCAGGGGTGCATGCCCGCGCCGAGCACTGCAACGTCCTTGCTCATGCGTCACTCCCGGCGTGAATCGGTTTCCAATTCCAGGTGTAGTAAACGTGCTCCTCGTCTTGGTAAAGCTCGCGGAGCACCAGCTCCATGGGCATGCCGGTCTTCAAGGCAGCGACGCCAAGTCCATCGGCGACCTGGCCGAGAATGGTCATTCCCTCCTCTTCGAGCTCGACCGCTGCGATCGCAAACGGCTCGAAGGGCTCCTTGGCGATGAAGGGCGCTGGCGGTTTGTAGTTGGCGCTGGTGAACGACCAGAGCTTCCCAGTCGGGCTCAGCCGGACTTCCTCGAAATCGCTATGGTCGCAGGCCGGGTTACGGCAGAAGGTTCTTTCCGCCGGAAAGAAATAGGTTCGGCAAGCCCGGCATCGCGTCCCGAGAAGGCGCGGCTCGCGCAGGTCCATGGTGAAGAGGCCTTCGACGGCCGGGGCGTTGGTTTTCTCAGTCATCGCGAACGGTTCCATGAAATAGAACACGTTTCACTCAGTTTCAAGCCGACTTTGCGTACTGGGCTTTGGTTCGTTCCAGAAGCTCTGTCAGGTCTTCTCGCAGCGCTTCGAGAGTCTCGAGGGTGGTGCGCACCATCGGCCGGCGGAGGCCGTCGATTTCTTCGACCATCTTTTCGAGCCGCCGGGCCGTTGCCGCCGCGCGCTGGATCGCATCCAGCTGTTCAGAGCCTTCGGGCTTCGGATGGAAGACCGGATTGAAGCGCTTCCGAAGCTCGGTCACCGGCGCGCCTTCCTCGAATACCGCGAGCCGGAGCTCGTCGACCAGGTCTTGAGCCACGGCCCGTTCGTTCGACCCGTCGTTGCTGGGGTTCTTTTGCAGGGCCTTGGCGAAGTAGTCCACTGCGTCACAGGTCGGAATATTCTCGTTGAGGCCATCGCGTTTCAGCACGGAGGGCGCGTACCGCTTGAGCGCGACATAAGAGCCGGTGAGCTTGTCGGCAGTGGCCTGCTTGAGTTGAAGCTCGAGCGAGCAATAGGAGTAGAAGTCCTGGTACCCCCAGCCGAGGTAGGATTCCCGATTGCGGACTTCGACGAGCGCCTCGGCCATGTTTACCCAGGAGCGCTTGAACTCGCGCGCGCGGCGGACGACGTGCACCCGCAGCTCATCTGCCCCCTCTGCTTCGAGCGCCTCTGCAAGATCGCCGAGCCTTTGATGCGTAGCCATCGGCGCTCTATACCACCGAACGGCCTAGGCGCATGCCAAGTCGTCCCCGACGGGGTGCACTCGTACGTAGCTCAAGCATCTGGCCGTGGCGCTGGGGCACCAGTCGGTGAACTCGATGTCTCATAGCGCGTGATCATCGGTCGTGTGGAGGCAGCTGCGGAAACCGACGATGTGTCTTGGCCCGAAGGTCGGCCAAGGCCGTCTTGACCCGCCCATCGATGACGGTCGATGATAGCCCTAGTGGACCACGCTGCTCAAGACCGCCTTCGCACCAGGCTCGTCGGCGAACTGGCGCTTGGTCTAGCAAATCAAGTCTTCGAGGGATGTGCCGAGCGGGGCATCGTGTTGATGCCACTGAAGGGCGCGTTCTTGCTGGCGAGGTGGCCTGCCTTGCGGGGGCGGCGGGATCTCGTCGACATCGACGTCCTGGTACGCAGCTCGGATATCGAAGCGGCGACCCTGGTGCTGCACGCGCTGGGGTTCGAAGCGACGGTGGATTCAAGCGCCGGGAGAACGTTTGCCAGTGATTCGTGGCCGCTCAGCATCGACGTGCACCACCACCTCTTTCCACACGGCCTGTTCGACATGTCTACGGATGACGTTTTCTCGCGGGCAGCGATAGACACATCGCTTTTTGCCGCGCCAGTCGCACGGATATCTGATCAAGACCTCTTAGCGCATTTGATCGGTCATTTCGTAAAGGGACGCGGGACGTTTCGTCAGGACACGAGTCTCGACGACATTCGATGGCTGCTGAAGGAAAACCTCTATCGACTTGAAGATGCAGAAACCTTGGGAGCCCATTTTCGGGCGTTGGGCCTTCAGCGTGCAGCTGCCTATGTGCTCGGCCATGAGTCGTTTCGCGAAGACCCCATCGCATGCGCAACGAATCGCGCATTGGAGCTCTCGCGTTGGGACCGGATTGTGATCGCGGTGGTGCGGCTAGCTACGAGCACGAACGCAGGCTCGCCTCGATGGTGGACGCCACACCTGTTGGATCGCTCCTTGGCAGCGGGTTCGCGTTCGCTCGTTGCGCACGCGGACGAAGCGGCGCGCCGCCTCTTGACGCGGTTCAGTAGCCGTTGGGGATCAAAGTGGCGTACGGGCTCGGCGCCCGAAGCGACATGACGAGTTGCCGATTCAAGGCCTTCGCGTGCTGCTCGAGCTCTTCGGGTGTAGGCCGTACCAGGAAGCCGCCCCATGGCATGTAGTAGGTCCCATTCGTCGAGGCTCTGGCGTTCGGTTCGAAGATACTCACGAGAATCGGGCCAGTCGGCGCGAGGATGTCGCACGCACGGAGCAACTCCAAGCGGTCGGCGCGCTGAAGCACGTGTCCGAAACTCCCCCAGCCCAGCAGCACGGCATCGAATTTTGCTTCGCTCCCGAGCCGCAGTCGCGTGCTCTCGCCACGGAGTATCGTCGCAACGAGATCCTGATAGCTCGCTTGCTCGACAAACTCCGAGCCGACTTTGATCTGACAGAGCTCAAAAGCCGATGCGGAGGGCTCAAACGCATGAACCCGATAGCCGAGCTCTCGAAGGGCACAGACTTCACGCCCCGCACCGGCTGCACCAATCAAAATGGACGCTGGAGCAGCTGGCAAGCGTCGTTCGAACCATTGCTGCTCCCATTCATAGAGCCCCTGATGATCGTTGTCGGGCCGAAACGAGGCATCGTAGAGGTCGATTGACAGGGCTTCTTTTTCGGCGTCACGAAGCAGTCCGTTCAAGATGGCTCCGGTCCAAACGGTGACCGCGTCCTCGATTCGACGCATGAGGTACTGAACTTTGCGACTCTGCAGCGCCCAGCCTCGAAGCAATCGATATCGTAGGCTTGGGTTGCTTCCCGTCATATCGTTTCGATCAGCTCGATGAGCTCTTCTGGGTGGCGCCACGACGCGCGCCAAGTCCGTCCGTCGCCGACGAGCGCGCCCAAGGACATCGTTGGCTCGATAAACGCAGCCTCCATCCAATACTTCAGGCCGACACTCGCTGAGACGCGGGATAGGGTCGTATCTGTACCACGCTCTACGCTAACGAAACGCACCTCGCGGGCAGAACAGGCGACGCGTTGCAAGGCGTTGCCGCGGACGGCGTAGTACGGTGGCCCAACGTCTTGCGGAGACTCCACGGCATCTTGATCGGTATCGAGGTCGACGAGGTAGTCAGGACACGGCGCGCCCGGCTCTGTAGGATCAAAGCGAATCGCGCGCGGCCACCCGCACACGCTCTGGCCGTCGGTGACCACGAACTCATCGGAAAAATACTTCCAACCGCGCCGAACCGCCGCGAGCGCAAGCGAGCTCTTCCCGGCGCCTGACGGTCCGGAGAAAACGACAGTCGCTCCATCCGACACCAGCGCTGCTGCGTGAAATACAGCAAATCGGCCTCGGTGCTTCGCGAGCGCCGCGCGATAGAGCCGCTGCTCGAAACCAGCGACCAGATATTCGGCGGCACCGTCGGCCCAGACCACTTCGCCATCCACGATGATTCGAGGTGATGCGTCGGCGATCACCTCCATGTCGCAGCTGACCTCGGTCGGCAGCATCGGCAGCTTCGCAGCGGACCAGTGACGTCGTAGGTAACGATTCGTTCTCGTGCAGCTGCTTTGTACGCGAACACGCAGGCCGGAGAGAAAGATCTCGTGCTGCTCTAGGTTGCCTCTTGCCATGCGATGAGCTTTCGTTGCTCGAGCTGGCCCAAGAACGCGAGCACGTCACGGGTCACCGTCGCAGGCTCCGCCTCGAGATGGTTCAGGATTTCGGCGGTAATGTCGTCGACTGTTCGTGCGCCGTCGATCATCAGCCAAACGCCCGCGGCAATATCGTTCAAGACGAGCAATTGCGGACCGCTGCCGTCGTAGATCACGACTTCGTCGGTATCGGTGACCTCATGCGTGAGTGTGTCTTTGCGCTTGGGCACGCGTCGATCGGAAGCATCAGGCATTGCACCTCCCATCGAGCAGTACGGATCGGGCCTGGCACTCCCAACAGGAGAGCTTTGCACCCCATCGTTCGCGGGCCGTCAGTAGGCTTCTCTTTTTCGAGGCGATCGGCTCGGCAGACCTGAGAATCGCCTGGAGGCTGGTGTCATGAATCGATCCGAGTGGCAGGTGCCGACTGAAGATGCACGGGTACACCGTGCCGTCGTAGCCTACCGCCGCCGAGCCGCCGAAGTTTCGTGGTCGCGCGCTCTCGACGCCACCGCTCCGGACGCCCGCCGGTCGTGTATCGGTTTCTATGGGTACGGCGTCCCCTCGACCGACGTCGCGCACTTGATCGAAACCGATTGAGTTGCCAGTCACGCCGAGCTCCAGCAAATATTCGTAGGTCTTCGATGCATCGTGTTGGTTCCGCTCCATCGAGATGACACCTACGCGTACGTTCAATCCATCGTCCACCGCGCGTCGAATCGCTCGCGCGGTGCGTGCATGACTACCTGGGGTCTGGGTGATGGCGTCATGGGTTTCGGGATCGTGTGAGTAGAAGGAAAACGCAAACGAGGGCGCGAGCTCGCGCAAGCGCTCGTAGATCCTTCCGCGAAGCGCGAGGCCATTCGTGTAGATCTCGACGCGCGGAATTCCGATCTCTTTCGCAAACTCCACGGCTCGGACGCAATGGGCGCTGATCAGAGGATCTCCACCCGTAAACTGCACCAGGCCAAAGTCCAGCGCCTTCGCATCTTCGAGTACCTTGCTGATCTCCGGCCAGGCAAGCGCCTCCGTCCGGGCAGGCGACGATTCAGCATAGCAATGGACACATCGCTCGTTGCACTTCGCGGTAAGCTCTACGAATAGCTGTTTCCATCCAGAACCCCGCAAGACGGTTTCTCGCGTGAGCGGTTGAAGTGCCCGCTCTTGGAGTTGTCTTCGAAGTTGCCCTAGGAGAGGTTCAAACCGAGCCAGCGAATCCCAAATGGATGCGGACAGTTCGCTATTCAATGGATCGCGCTCGGGCGTGCCTTCGATTCGGATCTGGTCTCCGCTGCTCAGCTTCGTGGCTTCGAGCGATCCCTCGCTGTGCCAGAGGATCCAGTCGTCGGGCAAGAAGTATCCGGTCGCGTTCATCGTGGCTTCGTGAACGGTTCCACCCGCTTCATCCACCGGCGGGCATGCAGGTCAGTGGGTTACAGCCGTTTGGGTTGCAGACCCCTGGCATACAGGTTGAAGGGCTGCACGAGGCCTGCGCATGAGCCTTGTTCAGCGTGATAGTCGCGAGTATCGCAGGTGCCATGTAGGCCGTGGCCCTCAGGAAGTGGCGCCGAGCGCGATCGAGCTCGCTGGTTTCCCCCTCGTCGGTCATCGTTGATAGATACAGCAAGTCCGCCTCACACGCGACCCGAAGCGAGCTTTCGGCACGCCTCGCAACGACGCCACGCCTGATCAGCAGATGACCCCCCAGAAGCAATGTGCGTCCCAGTAGTCGATTCTGCGTACGACAACGACACAACGGGACGTGCAAAATTGGCACCTTCGCACGCGCGTGGACGGTTTCGCCTTTCCTCACGGCGGGCATGCATCTGCCGCGAATCAAAGACCTCGGAAGGCCCCTTGGGGCCGTCCGCAGCGCCTACATCCAAGTCAACTACCTGTAAGATTTGAACAATTGTGAATAGAAATACCTGTTGACAACGGTGGCTTCGGAGCTTTACCGTACGACTGTCGACGGCTCTCCAGCGACCCTTCGACACGGTAGATCGCGTTCACACTCCTTGGGGGTACAAGAAAAACGGGCTCTCGGGCGGGGCTAACGCCTCGCCCGAGATTTTTTGAGCCACAGAAGCTGTGGGCACTGCTCGAGGGGCGCAATACGCCCCACGAGGACCAGGCCGCTACAGGCTTCGCTTCTTGCCGCGCAGACCTCGGCGACTACCTTTGGGCTTCTTCGGCTTCTCGAACGAGCGACCGTCGCCGCCGCGTTCGTAGCCGCCGCCACGGTCGTAACTGCCGCCGCGATCGAAGTCTCCGCCGCCCGGGTCGCCACCGCGATTGTAGCGGTCCGGTGGCGGGCCGCCGAAATCGCGCCGCTGACGTGGGGGCCGGGGCCGGTCCTCCGCGATGTCCAGCCGCAGCTCGCGTCCGCCGACTTCGCGTCCGTGGAACTTCTCGACGGCTTGGGCGGCATGCTCTTCAGCCGCGAACCGGACGAATGCGAACCCTCTGGGACGTCCGGATTCGCGATCCTTGGGAATGTGAACATCAACGACCTCCCCGATCTCCCCGAAGAGCTCACGTAGCTCTTCGTCGGTCGTGCCAAAGTTGAGGTTCCCTACGAATATCTTGCTTGAGATGACTTGCTCCGTTCTCCGATGTGCTCAATTGGCACGTTTTTGGTTTGGGTCCAATTGGAGAAGTGTACCCCAGATCGGACTTTTTGTTGGCAATAGCCTTGGCTCAGTAGTGCCAGGGGAACTTTTTGTAATCCTGTGGACGCTTTTCGAGGAAGGCGTCGCGGCCTTCTCGAGCCTCCTCGGTTCCGTAGGCCAAGCGGGTGGCCTCACCTGCGAACAGCTGCTGCCCGACGAGGCCATCGTCGACCATGTTGAATCCGAACTTCAGCATTCGCATGGCGGTCGGGCTCTTCGAATTGACCTCTTTGGCCCAGCCGAGGGCGAAATCCTCAAGCTCGGCATGGGGCACCACGGCGTTGACCATGCCCATTTCGGCAGCTTCTTGGGCGCTGTAGTTGAGGCCCACGAAGAACACCTCACGGGCTTTCTTCTGACCGACCTGTCGCGCGAGAAGGGCGGAGCCATAGCCGCTATCGAAGCTCGCGACGTCCGGGTCGGTCTGTTTGAAGACAGCATGCTCCTCGCTGGCGATGGTCAGGTCGCAGACGACGTGCAGGCTGTGTCCGCCGCCTACCGCCCAACCCGGGACGACTGCGATCACGATCTTGGGCATGAAACGGATCAGGCGTTGCACTTCGAGGATGTGCAAACGACCGAGGCGCGCCGGATCGATCTCCCCGGCGGAATCGGTTTCGTATTTGTAGCCGTCCTTGCCCCGGATGCGCTGGTCGCCGCCCGAGCAGAACGCCCAGCCTCCGTCCTTGGGAGAAGGCCCGTTGCCCGTGAGGAGCACGCAGCCTACGTCGGAGCTCTGCCGCGCATGGTCGAGCGCCCGGTAGAGCTCGTCGACCGTGCCCGGACGAAACGCGTTACGCACCTCGGGTCGGTTGAAGGCGATGCGGACCGTGCCGTGTTCCTTTGCACGGTGATAGGTGATGTCTTCGAGCTCGAAGCCTCGAACCTCGGTCCACTTGGACCGGTCGAATATCTCGGAAACCATCGTCATCTTACTCCGTGAACTCGCTCAGCACGGCGAGGATGATTCGGCCAAGTAGCGTGGCGACCTGCTGCCGCGAAAACTCACCCTCGATCCATCGCTGTAGGATTTCGCCGGCGCCCGTGAGAAACATGTCAGCGAGCGCCTCGGCCTCGGCGTCATCCACCCCGGTGAGCTCGCGCAGCGGGAGGAGCCAGGGCTGGACGAGCTGCCCCCGGAAATCCTTGCTAATCGCGGAGATCTCCTGATCGGGACCGACCGAGCGAAGCAACTGCCAGCCACCTGAGCCCTTTGCCTCTATCGTGTCGCAGGCGGCGTCGATGAAGCCGCGGGCGATCGTTGCGATGTCGGCGTCTTGTTCCGAATGCAGGATGTCCGGCGTGCGGCGCGCGAAGTCCTCTCGGAAATCCTCCAGCACGCCCTTGATCAACTCATGTCGGTTCGGAAAGAACTTGTACACGACCGGCCTGGTGATTCCCGCGGCTGCGGCGACATAGGGAATGCGTACGTTATCGACACCGGCGGCGGCGATGATGTCCGATGTGACTCGCAAGAGCTGCTGTTGACGCTCTTCAGGGCTGAGCCTGGTGCGGGAAGGATCGCTTGGTCGGTTGCTTGAAGGCATCGGCTCACGAAAAAGGGTGGCCCCAAAACTAGAAGCCACCCCAATCCAGTCAGAATTACGATGGCTCAGTCTTGAGCCAGGTTCATCACCTGCTGGAGGCTCATGGCCAACGTCATGTCGCCGTCGATTTTGATCTTGCCGGACATGAAGGCCTGCATGGGGTTCAGTGAGCCGTTGAGCATCCCAAGCCAATCTTCAGCGGACACGGTAATGGTCGCGCCGGGGCTCGCGTGAGTGCCCTTGCTGACGAAGTCGCTGGTCTTGCCCTTCGTACAGTCCAAGCTCCACTCACCCCCATCGTCACCCGTGATGTTGAACTGGTAGATCGCGTTGGGGGCGGTGGCCGCGTCGGTGTTTTCGGCGGCTCTCTTCTCAAACTTCTCGAAGAACTCGGCTGCAGATTTCATTGAACTTGCCTCTCTTGGTTGTCGGCCGCCGTTTCCACCCGCTCCCGGGGGTGTGGCCTGCCGGACGGCAGTTGTAACCGAAATCACCGCTGCATGCACCCCTGTCGAAGGTCGAAAATGCAGCAATTTCGGGGTTTGGGGTCTGTCAGCGCGTTGAAACAAGCCGGAAATGCTCGACACATCGGCCTGAAACACCCCGGATCTACGCTCCGCCAACTTCAAAGGAGGAACCGGGGATGGATGCTCTCAACCAGGCGGATACGGCATGGCTCATGGTGTCGTGTGCACTCGTGATGCTGATGACACCGGGCTTGGCGCTTTTTTATGGCGGCATGGTCGGCTCCAAGAACGTGCTGTCCTCGTTCATGCACAGCTTCATCGCGCTCGGAATCATCACGCTTCAATGGGTGGTGATCGGCTACTCGCTTTCGTTCGGCTCGGACCTGGGCGGAGGCTTCATTGGCGGTTTCGAATACGCTTTGTTGAACGGTGTCGGGCTGGAGCCGCAAGCGGGCTCCACCATTCCGCATATCTTGTTCATGGCCTTCCAGATGATGTTCGCGATCATCACGCCGGCGCTGATTTCCGGCGCCATCGCCGAGAGGATGAAATTCTCGTCCTACTTCTTGTTCATCCTCTTGTGGGCGACTCTGGTCTATGACCCGATTTGCCACTGGGTCTGGGGGCCGGACGGTTGGCTCCGCGCTCGCGGCGCGCTCGACTTCGCGGGCGGCACCGTCGTTCATCTCTCCTCAGGGGCTGCGGCGTTGGTTTGCGCTCTGGTCATCGGGCGCCGTTCTCGTCCCGGCCCGCCGCACAATCTGACCTTGACCTTGCTCGGGGCTGGGATGCTTTGGTTTGGCTGGTTCGGGTTCAATGCGGGCAGCGCCCTTGCCTCGAATGAGAATGCCGCGCTCGCACTGGTGAATACTCACCTGTCGGCTGGCGCTGCAGCGTTGGCCTGGGCCCTCGTCGAATGGATCAAGCAAGGGAAACCTACTGCACTCGGTGTCGCCTCGGGTTTGGTAGCCGGTCTAGTGTGCATCACGCCGGCTGCGGGCTATGTCGGCCCCACCTCAGCAGTGCTGATGGGGCTCGTGGCCGGTCCGGTCTGCTACGGCGCCGTGATGCTGAAGGGCAAAATCGGCTACGACGACGCGCTCGACGCGTTTGGCATTCATGGTGTGGGCGGCGCGCTCGGAGCAGTCTTGACCGGGGTATTCGCGAGTGCCCTCTGGGGCGGAACCGACGGTTTGATCGGCGGCAACAGCCAGCTCTTCGTAGAGAACATCATCGGCGTGCTCGCGGCCGCAGCCTATTCGGTCGTCCTGACTTTCGTCATCCTGAAGATCCTCGATGCCACGCTTGGCCTGCGCGTGAGCGGCGACGAAGAGAGCGAAGGGCTCGATACCAATCTGCATGGCGAAGAGGGCTACCACATGGGTGGCGCCGGCGCGCTGACCGAGTAGCCGCGGCTCTACGCCGAAGACCGATTGTCCCCGAGCTGGGTTCGTCGTAGGTCTCGGGCATGGGTCTGCGCCGTCTCATCGCTAGCTTGTTGGGAAAGCGGTCGCCACAAGAAGTGCCGCTGCCCGAAGCCGAGGAGCGTGACTACTCGCTTTCGGAGCTCGCCCGTTATGATGGCTCCGATCCGGACAAGCCTCTCCTCATCGCCATCCGAGGCCAAGTGTACGACGTGACGCGCGGTCGGGACTTCTATGGCCCCGGCGGCCCCTACGAAATGTTTGCCGGCAAGGACTGTACGCGCGCGCTTGCCAAGGTGTCGTTCGACGCCGAGCTTTTCACCGGAGACATCGAAGGGCTGGAAACGGACGAGCTCGACAAGCTCGAAGAGTGGATCGACATGTTCAACGGGAAGTATCGGCGCGTAGGGCGGCTGCTTTCGATCTAAGGTGAGGTGACGGGGGTCACCTGAAGCACTTGGCCACCGGCGCCGCTGCCATCGTTGGTGATGTAGAGGAGGCCGTCGGGGCCTTGTCGCGGCGAGCGAAGACGTCCTTCGTTCTCGATCACGCGAAAATCGTCGGTGACCTCACCTTGGGTGCCTACGAAGTAGATGTGAATGTGCGTCGCTTTGAGGGTCGCGACGGCAAGTACCCCGTCCCAGTTGCCCCATGCGCTTCCCTCGAGGAAGGTCGCGCCCGAGAGGGCAAGCGTAGGCACACCGCTCGACCAAATCGCCTCGACCGCATCTGGAAACGCCGCGATATCGGTCATCGGAACCGATTCGTTGTAGCCTGGGCCCCCGCCCGCTGGCGCCGGGTCCCAGCCGAAGTTGCCCGCCACCAGGAGATTGATTTCGTCATCCCGCGAAGGCCCATGCTCGGCCGAGACGCCCAGATTGTCCGAGGCGCGAAAAGCCACGCCTTGAACGTTGCGATGGCCTTTGGAAAACCACTTGTAGCCGCCCGGGTTGCCGGGTGCAGCGTTGCCGTTTCGATCGATTCGAAGCACTTTCCCGCCGAGGGAGTTGTCGTCCTGGGGTGTCGTCCCGATTGCGGCGTCCCCAGTGCCGACCCAAAGGTAGCCGTAGGGTCCGAAGCGAGGCCGACACCCGCTGTGTCTTCCCGAGCTGTACGGCATCCCGGTCACGATGTCGGCACGCGCGATCAAGGCATCGCCATTGGGTCTCTCAAGCTCGTAGCGGACCAGGCGCACGTCGGTGGACATGTCTGCGTTCGAGGCCATGCAGACGTAGACATAGCCGTTGTTCGCGAAGTCGGGATCGACCTCGAGGCCCAACAACCCGCCCTCGCTGTTTGCGACGAGGTCTGTCGGGGCGATGATGAACGGAGCTGCGTCCACGCCGTTGACGTACACGTTGAGTCGACCAGGCCTCTCGGTGACCAGCACCGTTCCATTCGGAAGCCAAGCGATGTCCCAGGGGTTGTCGAGACCGGAGATGTAGGGCGTGACGTTCAAAGCTGGGGCCCCGCTCCCCCCGCCAACGCCGCCCGAGCCAAGCGTCCCGCCCGAGCCAAGCGTCCCGCCCGAGCCAAGCGTCCCGCCCGAGCCAAGCGTCCCGCCCGAGCCAACCATGCCGCCCGAGCCAACCATGCCTCCTGCACCAGCCATCCCCGCCGAACCCGCGTCGCCGCCGGCGCCTGTACTGCTCCCCGACTCCCCGCACGCGGCCACGAGGACCGCACAGACCAAGAAGATTCTTAACCCCATAGTCCTAATTTGGCCCAGTAGTGCGTGAATTCAAGTGGAAGAAGGACCTCGGGAGGCTGATACGCGAGAAGGCCGACCCCAACGGAGCTCATTGACCGCCGTTAAGACGCGGATCAGCCTTCCTCGGTGGACAACGAGAAGCTCATGAACGACGTGATGGGCAGCGGCCTGCGCATGCTTAGCCGGGTCGTCGACTCGCCGCTCGTCGAACGACTCGGGCTCGAGGATCGAGCTCAGAAGCTCGTGTACGAAGGCGCCAAGCGTGCGGCCGAGACCGCCGCGAGAGCTGCAAAACGGTTTTCCTCGAAGCGCCGTCACGACCACCCGCGAAGCTCGAAGAAGTTCGACTTGAGCTTGAGCGAGGAACAGCAGCTGATGCGGGATACGCTCAGACGGTTTGCCGACGACGTGATGCAGCCAGCGGCGCGAGAAGCCGATGATCGTTCCGCTGTGCCCGACGCGCTTCTCGAGACCTTCGGCGAGCTCGGCGCGATTGCGATGGCGGTGCCCGAGGTGCTCGGTGGCGCGGCCGAGCGGGTCTCGGCTGTGTCTCAGATGCTCATCGTGGAGGATCTTGCGCGCGGTGACATGGGCTTGGCGTACGCCGCGCTCTCTCCTTTGTCCTTCGTCAACGCGCTGGTTCATTGGGGGACCGAAGAGCAGCAGGCAAGCTTACTGCCGTCGTTTCTCGAAGGGCACGCGAGCAGCGCGACCTTGGCTGTCGTAGAGCCTCATCCCTTCTTCGATCCGCTTGCCGTCCGAGCCACTGCGAAGAAGCGAGGCCCGGACTACGTGCTCAATGGTGAGAAGTCGATGGTAGCTCTGGCCGACCGTGCGAAGTGGTTTCTGGTCGGGGCCGAGATTCCCAAGGTCGGCCCTCGCTTCTTCTTGGTCGAGCGCGATGCTGTCGGGGTCGAGGTTCTCGACGAGCCAGCCATGGGCTTACGCTCAGCAAGCCTCGGTCGCTTGAAGCTCGACAAGGTCCGGGTTGCTGCCGAAGGGCTGCTTGGCGGTGAAGGGGCCCTGAAGGCGGAGGGCAAGGCAGCCTATGAAGACGCTGTGAATCGCGGGCGCGTCGCCTGGGGTGCGATGGCGATCGGAACCGCACAGGCGCTGCTGGACTATGTGATTCCGTACTGCAACGAACGGTTGGCGTTTGGAGAGCCGATTTCCCATCGCCAAGCCGTTGCGTTCATGGTTGCGGACATCGCGATCGAAATCGAGTCCATGCGGATGTTGGTGTATCGAGCAGCGGGGCGCATCGACGCGGGTCTCAGGTTCCAGCGCGAGGCGTATCTTGCGCGCACGCTTTGCTCTGAGAAGGCAATGGAGATCGGAACCAATGGGGTTCAGCTGCTCGGCGGCGCAGGCTTCATCAAGGACCACCCGGTCGAGCTTTGGTATCGACAGCTCCGCGCTATCGGCGTGATGGATGGCAACCTGTTGCTCTGAGGGGTTCAGATGATCTATTTGGAAGTTCCAAGACACCTCAAGCCCATCGTCAACCAGGCGCATCAGGTTGCGAAGCACATCTTTCGTCCGATTTCGCGCAAGTACGATCGCGCCGAGCACGAGTATCCGAAGGAGCTCGACATGCTCGCCGCCCTGATGGACGGCTTGAGCGCCGGTGGCGGCCAAAAGGGCGCGGGTGCTGATGCGCTTCATCGCGAACAGAGCACGGACGAAGGTGTCCGCAACGGCGGCAACATGTCGACCTGTCTCGGACTGACCGAGCTCTGCTGGGGCGACGTGGGCTTGGCGCTTTCCATTCCGCGCCAAGGATTGGGCAACGCCGCGATCGCGGCCGTCGCCGACGCGGAACAACAGAAGCGCTTCGATGGCGTTTGGGCGGCCATGGCGATCACGGAACCGGGTGCAGGCTCGGACTCGGCGAACATCCGTACGACTGCCCGGCTCGACGGCGACGAGTGGGTGCTCAACGGCGAAAAGATCTACGTGACGGCGGGGAGCCGGGCAGACTCGGTCGTCGTTTGGGCGACCCTCGACCGGAATCTAGGGCGTGCGGCGATCAAGTCGTTCGTGGTGCCGCACGGGACGCCTGGAATGGAAGTGGTCCGTCTCGACAAGAAGCTGGGTATCCGCGCGTCGGATACCGCGAGCATCACACTGACCGACTGCCGCATTCCGAAAGAAAACCTTCTCGGCACTCCCGACATCGACACCAAGGCGGGCTTCGGCGGGGTGATGCAGACCTTCGACAACACGCGCCCCATCGTGGCGGGCATGGCGGTCGGCGTGGCCCGCGCAGCGCTCGAGCACACCAGGAAGCTCCTCGAAGAGGAAGGGGTCGAGGTGCGTTACCGTGGTCCGCTCTTTGCGAAGAGCGCCGCCGAAGCCGAGCTGATTCGCATGGAGGCGGACTGGGAAGCGGGCCGTTTGCTCATGCTCAAGGCCGCATGGATGGCGGACAACGGGATTCCGAATTCGACCGAGTCCTCGATGTCGAAGGCCAAGGCTGCTCGGGTCGGCAATCAAATCACCTTGCGCTGTGTCGAGCTTTGCGGCGGGCTCGGCTACTCCGAAGGCGAGCTTCTCGAGAAGTGGGCGCGTGATTCCAAGATCCTCGATATCTTCGAGGGCACCCAGCAGATTCAGTTGCTGATCGTCGCCCGCCGGCTGCTCGGGAAGCGCTCGTCGGAGCTTCGCTGAGGGGGAGGGCGTCATGGAAATCAACGGAATCGCTCACACCTTCGTCACCGTGGGAGATTTCGACCGGGCTCGGGCCTTCTATCGCCAGCTTCTGCCCTTCCTTGGCATGAAGAACGTCATGGACATCCCGGGAACGTACTATTGCGTCGGCGGCCGTACCGGCTTTGCGATCCGCGAGGCGCCCCAAGAGCACCGCGGCGAGCGCTTCGACCAACACCGAGTCGGCCTCCACCACATCTGCTTTCGCGCCCGCAGCCGCGAAGACGTCGATGAGGCTCACGAGCTCGTGAAGAGCCTGGGCGCCACGATCATTCACGGCCCCGAAGAAGCCATTTGGGCTCCGGGCTACTACTCGATTCTGTTCGAGGACCCGGATGGGATCCGTCTGGAGATCAATTTTGTGCCGGGTAAGGGGCTGCTGAAGTAGCCCAGTGCCGTGTCAGCGACCGTGTAGCCAGTAGCGACCCTCGGTTGCTCCAATCTTGCACGGGTACTCGTACAGCTCTGTCAGCAGTTCGTCGGTCAGCACTTCTCCGAGCGGACCGGACGCCAGGACGCCGCCTTCCTTGAGGAGCAAGGCGTGGGTGGCCTGAGCTGGGATCTCCTCGACGTGGTGGCTGACTAGGATCAGCGTCGGGCCGTTACGCTTTGCGCAGAGGCGATCCACGTCACGGATGAGGCGTTCGCGGGCGCCAGGATCCAGGCCGGCGCAGGGCTCGTCGAGGATGAGAAGCGCAGGCTTGGTGATCAGCGAGCGCGCGATCATGACTCGCTGCTTCTCGCCCTGCGACAAAACACCGTAGCGCTTGTTGCGAAATGCGTAGGCGCCGATGGTGCGAAGAGCGTCGTCCGCTCGGATGAGGTCTTGGGCGCTCAACTCGTGCCAGTTGCCGATCGTGGCATGGATGCCCGTAGCTGCCACTTGTCGGGCGCTTTGGCGGGCGGGGAGCCACGCGAAGAGCGCCGAGCTGGCCCAGCCGATCCGCTCCTTGAGGGCCCGCATGTCGCATTCGCCATAGGTCTCCCCGAGTACCGCGACGCGACCCCTGCTCGGCCATTCGTAGCCGGCGACGATGGAAAGAAGAGAGCTCTTGCCGGCGCCGTTCGCTCCGAGAACCACCCAGTGGTCGGCCGGCATCACCTGCCACTCGATGTCCCGCAGGATGTCGACGCCGTCGCGGGTGAAGGTTTCGACGTGAAGATCGAGCACCGGTGTCACGACACGAGCCTAGCATCGTCTCGGCACGGGACGCCCCTTCCTTAGTGCTTGATGCCGCCCCCGATCTGCGTTCCAATGCGCTCCGATGCCGTTTCATCTCGCCTGCTTCGTCTTGGGCCTCGTTCTCGCCGCCAACATCGCGCGCGCCCAAGAGCCCTGTTCGAAGCGCATCCAGGGGATGGTGCCCGATGGCCCGGAGAGGCACTTCTTTGTTCCCTTCGAAGTCCCCCAAGGCATCGTCGAAATCGAGGTCATTCACGACGACCTCTCGACCGAGAACATTCTCGATTGGGGGCTCGACGACCCGAACGGATTCCGCGGCTGGGGCGGAGGGAAGAGCGGCCCTGAGAACCCTGCGATCGTGGGCCTCCAGGCTGCGTCCCCGAGCTACGTTCCAGGGCCAATACCGGCGGGCACCTGGGAGCTCGTCGTCGGCAAGGCGAAGATCATCGAAACTCCGGCCGAGTACGACGTCTGCATCATTTTGCGGACCGAGGCGACCTTGGATCCGCAGCCGCGTATGCCTTACCAGGATCCGGGCGTCCTCGACGAGGAGGCTCGTTGGTACGCCGGCGACTTCCACGTGCACACGGTGGAGAGTGATGGCAGGCCCGAGATGCGCGAAGCGCTCGAGTTCGCCGATGGGCTGGGCCTGGATTTCATCATGCTTTCCGAGCACAACACCCAAAGTGGGCTCACGCTCTACCGGAGCCTGCAGCAGGACTTCCCGACGCTTCTCATGGTGCCGGGGTTCGAGTGGACGAGCTATTCGGGGCATGCCCATGCGATCGGGGCGCTCCAATGGGTCGACCAGAAGATCGGTGTGCGCGGCGTCACCCTCGATGGCGCCATCGAGGCGATTCAAGAACAGGGCGCCATCTTCTCGATCGACCACCCATTCGTGCCAAACGGCGATTTCTGCATCGGCTGCTTCTGGGACCTGGAGGTCGACCCGGCCGTGGTCCAAGGCGTCGAAGCGCAAGGCGGCATCTTGAACTCGATCGTATTTTGGGAGCAGATCTGCGCGGAGGGCTCGCACGCGACTGCGCTTGGCGGAAGCGACGATCACGAAGGCGGCCAGGGCAGCGGCATCTTCTACGCTCCCATGGGAACGCCGACGACCATGGTGTTCGCGGAGAAGCTCAGCGTCGACGCCATCCTCGAGGGAGTTCGCAGTGGAAGGACGGTCATCAAGGTGAACGGTATCGACGACCCGATGCTCGAAACCGAGCTGAGCGGCGAGCGCGTTGGCGACACGGTCTTCGCCGACAAGACGAGTCTTTCGGTGCGGGTCACCGGGGGTATCGGCCAGAGCCTTCTGGTCATCAAGAACGGGGCCGAGGTGGAGAGGCTATCGATCGACAGCGATCCGTTCACACACGAAATGAGCGTCGAAGCGCCGTCCGAGGGCGAAGATCGCTATCGGCATCAGGTCGTCAACGAGCTCGGTCCGCTGACCGTCGGCAGCTACGTCTGGCTTCGAGCGGCGGTTGCACTCGACCCAGTCGAAAGCTCCAGTGGTTGCAGTTGCAGGCTCGTGAGTGCGTCCGATCGCGATACGGCTTGGCTCCTGATCGCCCTTGCAATCGGCGCCTGGTATTGGCGGCGCCGTCGAGCGCGCTGAGCGTCAGCTCATCTTCTTTCGGCGGCGCAGCACGTGGCGCAACCTCGAGCGCTCGTCGCGCTCCCGTTCCTCGAGCATTCGTTTCACAGAGCTCAGCTCCGCGGTCAGCGTCGGCTCGACGCGCAGCTGAAGCGTATTGACTTGGCGTGTCGCCTTTGCAAGCGCGTCGCCGAGGCGTCGAACCAGCTGTTCCTTGGGAAGCGCGTCGAGGACCAGCTCGACCAATCGCTCGAACTCGGTGGCGGTCTGTGCGGCTGCCGGGCCTATCGAGGCGGCGGCGGTATCGCGGGCGGTCAAGGTGCGCAGGATTGGGCTGTGTGAAACGACCGAAGGCACGGCGATGCCCCAAATCAGCTTGTGTTCGAGCTCGACCGCGACCTCTCGGGCGGGCCACGCATCGCTTTGCAAGCTCGCTCCTCCGCGTGCAGCTAAGGCGTCGAGGAGCGCATCGTAGGCCTTGCCGGCGCGCTCCTCGACTTCTCGACGAGCATTCAATGCCGGCCGCGCGCTCTTGAAGAGCTCCGTGATCAAGGCTTCACGTTTGCGATTGAGGAGCTCGCGGCCTTTCTTCACGCGTCCAAGCTGCGCGCTCGCGCGAACGAGCCCGGAGCGAGTCGGCGGCACCGAACGCGTGCTCATTGCCGGGCCTCCCCAGTCTTGACGGTGCCTGTGTGCGATTTCCAAGCCTCTTCCGAGATGCGACTGAGCTCGTCGCGAGGCAGTGTCTCGAGGAGCGACCAGCCAACCCGGATCGTCTCGGCCAAAGAGCGCCGCGCGCCACTTTGATCGATGAGCTGCGTTTCGAACGCGTCGACGAAGTCGAGGGCGCGTCGGTCGCCCGGCGCGAGCCCTTCGCTCCCGACGATCGCCGCCATGAGCTTTGCTTCGCGGCCTCGCGCGTAAATCGCATAGAGCTGGTTCGCCCACTCGCGATGCTCTGGCACGGTCCGCCCCTCGCCGATGCCGGCGTTCATCAAGCGGGAAAGCGAAGGGAGGACGTCGATCGGCGGGTACACGCCGCGTTGATGCAGCTCGCGGCTCAAGACGATTTGCCCCTCGGTGATGTATCCGGTGAGATCGGGAATCGGATGGGTCATGTCGCCATCGGGAAGAGAGACGACCGGCAACTGTGTGACCGAGCCGGTGCCGCCCTTGAGAACTCCGGCGCGCTCGAACAGCGATGCCAGATCGGTGTACATGTAGCCGGGATACCCGCGCCGTCCCGGAATCTCTTCGCGCGCGGCGGCGATTTCGCGAAGAGCCTCCGCGTAGTGGGTGATGTCAGCCATCACGACGAGAACGTGAATCCCGTGCGTGAACGCGAGGTGCTCGGCAGCCGTCAGCGCAACTCGCGGGGTGAGCAGGCGCTCGATGGTCGGGTCGCTCGCCTGGTTGAGGAAGAGCACAGTGCGCTCCATCACCTCGCTCTCGCGAAACCGGGATACGAACGACTGTGTTTCGCGCTCGGTGATCCCCATGGCGGCGAACACCACTGCAAAGGGCTCTCCGCGAGCAGGCCGCGCGTTCTCCACGATGTCGGCTGCAAGCTCCACCCCCGGCAGGCCGGGCGCCGAAAACACCGGGAGCTTCTGGCCCCGTACGAGGGTGTTCATTCCGTCGATGGCCGACACTCCGGTTTCGATGAAATCCGACGGGTGTTGCCTTCGAACTGGGTTGATGGGAGCGCCCCAGATGGGAAGACGGGCTTCGCCGATCGACGGTGGGAGCCCGTCGAGCGGTTCGCCGGTGCCGCTGAGCGCTCGCCCGAGCAGGTCCAGGCCGACCACCGTCGTTGCCGTCTCGCCGGTCAAGGTAATCCTAGCGTCTGAAGGCTTGAGCCCAAGGGTGTCCTCGAACACCTGGATGACGGTGATCTCGTCGCCGACGTCGATGACCTGCCCCCGTCGATCCTCCTGGCCGATGCCTCCGATGCGAACCCACTCGCCAAGCCTCGCGCGCCTTGTGGAACGGACGAAAATCAGTGGACCCGCTGCCGAGGCGGCACCCGTGTACGTTCGAGCAATCGGTGCATGTGCTCGCTTCATGCTGGCCTCATCTCCGCGATGGTTTGCTGAGCTTCTGAAATCTGCTGACCCAAGTCGTCGGGGGCCGCCGTCTTCACGGACCCGAACGCGACTCGGACGGCCGCGAGGTCGAGCTTCTCGAAGCCGACGCCTTCCCTTAGAGCCGCCTCTCCCGTCTGCATGAAAGACCAGAGCAGCTTCACCAGCTGGTAGGTCTTTTCCACGCTCGAAAAGGCGTCGTGTGGATGGAAGGCGTTCTGCCCTATGAGAAACTCGCGGGCGATCCTTGCGCCTTCGAGCACGAGGCGATCTTCGTCTTCGAGCGCGTCGACCCCAACGAGGCCGGCGATTTCCCGGAGCTCCCGATCCCGTTGCAGGAGTCGAACCGTTTCAACTCTGAGCTCCGACCAATCCGGCCCGCCTGCCTCCGAGAACCAAGCCCTCGTGCCGTCGGCATAGAGGCTGTAGCTGATGTCCCAGTCTACGGCGGGAAATTGACGTTGATGCGCGAGGCGCGGATCGAGCGCCCATAGCGCACCGACCACGCGCAGCGAGGCTTGAGTCACAGGCTCGGCGAAGTCACCACCCGGCGGAGAAATCGCGCTGATGAATGTCACTGCGCCAGTGCGCCCGGGTGTGCCCTGAGTCTCGACTCGACCAGCGCGTTCGTATAGACGGCTCATTCGATTGGCAAGATAGGTTGGGTAGCCTTCCTCGCCGGGCATCTCTTGAAGGCGGGCGGCGATTTCCCGGAGCGCCTCGGCCCAGCGTGAAAGGGAATCCGCCAGGATGGCGACGTGGTAGCCCATGTCTCGGTAGTACTCGGCGATCGTCATCCCGAGATAGACAGACGCGTCTCGCGCAGCGACGGGCATGTTCGAGGTGTTCACGATCAGGATCGTTCGATCCATGATCGGTCGACCGGTTTTGGGATCGGTGAGGCGGCTGAAGTCGTGGAGGACCTCGGCCATTTCGTTCCCGCGCTCGCCGCAGCCGATGTAGACCATGATGTCGGCCTTGGCGTACTTGGCCAGCGACTGCTCGATCACGGTCTTGCCGGTGCCGAACCCGCCCGGCACGGCGACCGAACCCCCCTCGACGACGGGAAAGAGCAGATCGAAGACTCGCTGCCCGGTGATGAACGGGCGGTCGCCGGGGAGACGTCGCGCGAACGGACGCCGTTGGCGAATCGCCCAGGGTTGCGAAAGCGTGAGGGGCGTTCCGTCATCCAAGGCGCCGATCGTGTCGGCAACAGTGAAGCTTCCCTCCTGAATGTCTGCGACCCGACCCGTCAGTCCGGGTGGCACCAGAACCCGGTGCATCATTGCTGGGCGCTCTTCGATCAGACCCAAGACGTCGCCAGCATTCACCTCGGTGCCCGCTTGGACCGCTGGCGAGAACGACCAGCGGGTCTCGGGGTCGAGGGTGGGCAAGGTCATTCCAGGCGCCATGAAGTCACCCGAGCGTTCGGCGAGGCCTGCCAGCGGCCGCCCGACGCCGTCGAGAATGGAGCCGAGCAAGCCCGGCCCCAGGCGGGTCATGAGCGCACTCCCAGTGGGGCGCACTGGTTCATGCAGCCCGAGGCCGCTGGTTTCTTCGAAGACCTGGATGGTCGCGACGTCGTCTTGGAGACGAATCACCTCGCCGAGCAGCCTACGTTCGCCAACTTCGACGAGCTCGTAGAGGCCGACATCGCCAAGCGGCTGTGCTTCGGCGATCGCGCCGGCGACTCGGATGATGCGCGCCTCGGTCATTGGAGCTTCACCCGATAGCCGATCGCGCGCCGAAGGATCTCGACGATGTATTCGTGAGCCGTAGCCTCGGTGGTCCAGTCGGGGCCGGGCACTGGAATGACGACAGGGAGCGCGGATCGCTGAAGGGCCCGCCGAGCTTCCTCCGGGATGTCCCGGTAGAGAGGTTCGTCGATGATGATGATTCCCGCGCCGTCGCTCTCTGCCAAGCGATCGATCTGATTGGCTGCATCGACTCCGTCGCTTGCCTCGAAAACGGGCACCCCGGCCAATGCAAATCCGGTGCTCAAACCTTGGCTTGCGATCACCACTAGTCGTTGCTCCTTCATGCGAGCACCATTTCGGCCTGGATGAGCGCCGAAGGCGCCCGCAAGGCAACGCCCCAGATGATGCGTCTCAAGTTCAGGACTTCCGCGCGAAGCTCAATCGCAAAGCCAATCACCGGTGCGGCGCCGCTCGGATCGATGCGCAACGATCGTTTGAGCCAATCGATCTGGGCACGAAGAGCCGCGCCTTCCAAGCCCGCGAGGTCGTCGATGCCTCCGGCAAACGCCGAACCGAGCCCTGACTTGCGGAGCTCCCAGGCGAGCTCCCTCCCGACGTCTTCCAGGGTAGGGAGGCCCATGAGCCTCTCCAACGCGTCCCGCGTGAGCCACTGTCCACCTTCGACGAACGTCAGCTCGACGATCCTCGGGTCGCGCTCGACGAAGTGCAGCAAGGCCGACCAGGCGTTCATCAGATCGATGATCTGACCGACGTATTCGATTAGTTGCGCGCCACCTTCTCGTGCCCGCGACGAAGCTCTCCGGGCGAATGCGCGCTCCAGCGCGACCTCGATTTCAAACAAGGACGGACGCGCTCTGCTCGCGGCCTCGACGAGTGGCAGGCCGAAGGGGTGGTTCCAGAGTAGGAGCATGCGAACCACGTCAGCCGGAGTGGGCTGACTCGCCAGGGTCAAGAGCGCGCGTTCCGATAGACTCGAAGTCGGAACCAGGCCCGCCATGCGCGCCTCTGATGCCACGCCTTGTTCCGTGCCACGTAGGATCGCTTGAATCGATCGTCGATCCTCGTCCTCGAAAAGGACCGAGAACGCGAGGCGCCGGTCGTCACTGCACCAGCGTTCGAGAACTCGCATTCGGCTCGCGGCGTGATGGCGGATCCCTTTCTCCAGGCTCGCTGGGGTCGCCGGAGCCTCCGATCGGACCAAGCCAAGCGCGCTGAGCTCTCGCTGCAGTGTGAGGAGGCTCGTTGCCCGCGCGAGCCGCTCCAAATCCGATGATGGCAGCAGATGGGTACGAAGGCCGCGCGCGCGCACACTGATGTCACCGAAGTATCGCGCCATCGCTAGAGCTCCTTCAAGCGCGCATGGATCTCGATCGCGAACGATGAGGCTAGGCGATCGATGCGCGTATCGAGCCAGCCGTCGACGAGCACGGTCCCGCCTCCGCCAAGGACGATGAAGCCGCTGCCAGTACCGGTTTCCGCTTCGACCTCGACTTGCGGCCTTTCGGTGAGCGCTTTGCGAACCGCGGACTCGAGCGTCGGGGAACAGCGCACGACGACCTCGTCGCCCTCGACGAACTTCAAGGTCTCGGCGAGCTCGGAGTCTAGACCCGACAAATAGTCTTGGCTTTCCACCGCTTGGGGGAGGAGGGCCCTGGCTCGCTCCAGCACTCGGCCGACGAGCGCTGTCCGCGCCAGGAGCACGTCGCGCATCGCGGCATGCCTCTCCGCGGCAATTGCACGACGAACGTCCGCACCGTACTCGGCCTCCTTGTCCGCCATGAGCTCTCTGCGCTGTTCCTCGATCGAGCGCTTGGCCTCTGCAGCGATTTCCTCGGCCTCGGCGCGAGCGGCCTTCATGATGGACTCGGCCGTCTTGTCCGCGGCACGGCGCAATTCGGTATCGAGGTCGGAGCTGATCATTGGCGCTTCAGCCGCCCCCCTGCATGAGGATCAGGACCGCGACGACGAAGCCGAGGATGGCCAGGGTCTCCGGGATGGCGATCAGAAGCACGACCGTGACCGTGAGCTCGGGCTTCTCGGCGAGCGCCGCCGCGGCGGCAGGGCCGATCCGGGACTGAGCCCAAGCCGTGGCGAGGGCGGGTATGCCCACCGCCAAAGCGGCGCTCACGTAAAGGAAAACCGTCTCTATTTCCATCTCACTCGCTCCTCTCGTCGGAAGCGCTTTCGCGCGGGGACCAATGTCGAAACGGCCGGTACTGCGCACCGCCCGGGCTGTAGAACTTTCCAAAGAACTCCACGTAGTGAAGTCGCAGCACGTGAATCGTCGGGCTGAAGACGCCGAGGACGAAGTTGATCAGATGAAAAACGAGGGCGAAGAGGATGCCGACGATGACCGAGCCGAAGGCGCCGACCATTCGATTTGCGACGACCGCCATCATGACCGAAGCGGTGCCGACCGCCATGATGCGCGCGTAGGACAAGACATTGCCCAACGTGGAGACGAACTCGATGGGCGCGAGAACGCCTTCGCCTACGATCAAGATGGGTAGGGCGACCAGCGTGGTGATCACCAGCGGCGTGAAAAAACGCTCCGGGAGCATGTCGAACGCCGCCAAGAGCGCGAGCGCGATGAGGACGACCATCAAAGCTGCCATGCCCTTTCCAAGCGCGCGCCGTTTGTCTCCGCGAAACATCTTCACAGCGCCCACGAGCAAGCCGACCACGATGTGGACGAGGCCCAGCGCGATGGCGAAGCCGAGGAACGGAAAGAACGCCTCTTCACGATTGAAGATGATTGGATGCAGACCGATCCGGTGACCGAGATCGCCAAAGAGCTCACCATACAAGAAGCCGAAGATGACCGAGAATAGGGCGCAGGCGAGTCCAATCTCTGACACCGATCGCAGAGTGGTGTCGGCCTTTGAACGGAGGCGCAGGATGAGCGACACGGCCGCGAGGAGGGTCCCGTAACCGACGTCACCGAGGACGACGCCGAAGAACATCGGGAAGAAGACCGCGACGAAAGGCGTCGGATCGACCGTCCCGTACTTCGGGAGGGGCATCATCCGCGTAATCGCCTCGAATGGACGAAACAGACGAGGGTTATGCAGGACGACCGGCGCAGTGTCGCCCGACCACTCTTCGGAGGACACCGTCTCGATTTCGAACCCCGGACCGCAACGTGAGCTGAGTCGCCGCTCGAGGTCGGGCTGAACCGCCTTCGGAACCCAACCTTCGAGAACGAAGGCTCGCGGCGTGACCACGGCCTTCTCCATGGCTACGACGGTCGCCAAGTGGTCTCGAACGCTCGCCTGAATCCACGCGAGCTTTCGGCCGCGCTCACGGGCGATTCGTGCGCGCTCTTGCTCCAGCGCGGCAAGCTCCTTGGGCAGTTCCTCTAGACGAGCCTGCATGCGTTGGATCGTCGCGCTCACGCCCTGCTCTTCGAACTGGGCGGGAAGGGAGAGCGATTGGACGCCGGCCTCACTGAGAAGTTGCTCGGCTTTCGCGGCATCGGCCATGGGCACGGCCAGAAGCATCGCCGATTCGCCAGACTCCGAGGGCTGGCTGAGCAGCTCGAAACCCTCGCCGAGGGCCTGGCGCAGCGCGGCACGCATTCGGCGAAGCTCCTCCTCGCCGTCCTCGCGCAACACGAGGTAGAACACTCGAATGCCGTCGAGGTCGAGACCCGAGTCGCCGATCTTTCGAAAAGCCGAGAAGAACGGACGAAACTTCAAGATGAGCGCTCGCTCCTCTTCGAGGCTTTGGCGCTGCTCAGCCAGAGCTTCAAGCTCTCTTCGAGCTCGGCCCGCGATCAACGCTGCCTCGGTTAGCGGCAGGTCTTCGGCCGCTCTGGGCGGGCTTGGCGTTTCTCCGAGTAGCTCGAGCGCCATGTCCACGTCCTGGACCACGTCGCGAACGCTGCGCACGTGATGCTCCTGCTCCGGCGTGAGCCCAAGCGGGCTGAGGGACTCGGTCTCGGCGGGTTCGACCAATTGAACCAAGCCGAGGTCCTGGATGCAGGCCAAGCATGACTGGAGCCGTTCTCTCGGGCCGAGCATTCGGATACGGGACATCTTCAGAATCAAGGAGAGCCCCCAGACTCGGTTCGATTCAGCAGAAGACCCACCACGTGCTGAGCCAGCTGGTGGACCGTCGCATCGTCGAGCCCGACGAGCCGTTCGGTTTCCTCCCGCGCCTCCTCTCGGATCGACTTCACAGCTTCGTCTCGCTCGCGCGCAATTCGATCCCGGAGCTGGCGATGTTCGCTTTCGAGCTCTGACTCGAAGTCGCGGACGCGCTGCTTCGCTTCTTCGCGGGCCAATTCGACGAGCTGCGCTGCCTCGCGCCTGGCTTCTTTGAGCATCCCCTCGAGTTGCGCTTCTGTTTCGAGCAAGCGAGTGAGCTTGCTCTTTGCGTCGGAGCCGGGGCGATTGCTGTCGTCGTTCCGTTTCATGCCGAATCCAAACTACCCGGGTGGAAAATACCAGAAGGACCAGCCCTCGTGTCGGCGTTAAAGGACTTTGGTGCGACGGCTGACGCTTAGAATGAAGGCTCCAGACAAGGTCACCGCGCCAGCGGCCCCAAAAGCCACGTCGTAGCCCCAGGCTGCCGCCACGAAACCGAGGGCATACGCAAAAAATGCATGTCCTCCGTTGAACGCGCCGTGGACGATCGAGACCACCATGCCGCGCGAGGATCCGTCGGCCCGTTCGATTCCGAGGGCCGTCACCGCGGGATAGGCGATGCCGTGCCCGAGGCCCATCATGGCGCCGATCGCAAAGAGATGACCGGGCCCGAGAATGCCGAGCATCGGTGGGACTGCGGAGTACAGGCAAAACGCGATGACCGAAGACCGAAGCACACCAAAGCGATCGATGAGGCGTCCGCCACCGAGCCGAACGGTGAGCGCGACGATCGCAAAGCCGATGAAGAAGCTCCGAACCTCGGTGACGCCTAGCTCGAGCGCAAAGGGCTGATGGAGCGTGAACAGCGCAGTGAACGCAGCGGTCATCACGAAAGTTGCCGCGTACACCCGCATCAGCGAGCCGCCGAAGATCGGTCGGCGAGCTTCATGCCCCTGCGCTTGATATCGAGCGGGCTCCCGCAAACGCGTGCTGAGCACCGTGGCGAGAAGGCCTGCGCTCGCGCTCGCGGCGAATACGTACTGCCAGCCTACGGAGTCCGCGAGAACCTCCCCGATCGTGGGTGAGACTGCGTTCATCCCGAGGTTCGCGGCCCCGAACAGGCCGAGCGCCTGCGCCATTCGGTCGCTCGGCGCGATGTCCGCAGTCATCGTGCCCGCCGAATTGAAACCCATGACCATTCCGATGCCCCAGGACATCTGCGCGAGGAACAGCAGGGGACCTTCTTGATCGACGAAGAGATAGACCACTCCAGTCAACGCGAGCATGAGGTTTCCGGCAATGAGCCATGGCCTGCGGCCGTAGCGATCGACGAGCCAGCCGACCAGAGGCGTGAAGGCAAAGGCGGTGAGCCCTTGGATCGCCACCGCGCGACCGATTGCCGCCGCGTCCATGCCGAGCTCGGCCGCGAAGAATTTCGGCAGGATCAAATAGAAGGACCAGGAGAATCCAAATAGTGAAACCGAGGCGAGCAGGAGCAGGAACTCGCGTGACAGGAGCCGCCGATTGTGGCTCGGGGCCGAAGGCTTCAGCTGCGTCGACATCGAATCGTCTCCTTAGCACTTCAAGTCGGGCTCTGACCGGTTCAGATCCTCTGGCAAAGGCCCGGGATCGTGCAGATCGGCCTCCGATCGGCGATGATCGAGGTGGATCGGAATCGTGCGAGCATTTCTCACAGGGGCGACCGGGGCCGTGGGTCGCGAAGTCTATCGCGGGCTTCTCACGCGAGGTGCGGAGGTTCGGGTCGCCACGCGTACCTCGAGTGACGTGTCCAGCGCCCTTCGGGACGTGCGGGATCGGGTCATCCTCGATTTCGAGGACGACGCGATCTCTGCGGAGCTTTTCGATGGCATCGATTCCTTCTTCTTCATGACACCCTTGATCGAGAACCAAGTTTCGGCATCCCGCCGTGTGTTGGATGCGGCCATCGAAGCCGGTGTTCCGTACATCGTGCGGCTGTCGTCTCGAGCGGTGGGCTGGGACCAGCGCTCCGCGCTCCGCGCCTGGCATCGGGAGATCGACGACGCCGTGAAGGAGTCCGGCGCGAGCTGGGCAATTCTGCGGCCGTGCTCGTTCTTCCAGAACTTCATCAACTACCAGGCAGAAACGATCCGAACCATGTCCTCGATCATCGTTCCGCAAGGCGACGGTCTGATTTCCTATATCGACGCCTTGGACATTGGAGAAGCAGCAGCCGAGTGTCTGATGAACCCGGACGAGCACCGGGACAAGACCTACGTGCTCACCGGCGCACGGGCGTACGGCGCCAAGGGCGTGGCTGCAGAGATCGGGCGAGTCATCAACAAGCCCGTGACGTACATCGACATCGGCGAGGAACAGGCCAAGGAGATGATGCTGCAGATGGGCAGTCCGCCCTGGCTGGTCGAGGCGGGGCTCGCGGTGTTTGCGCACGCGAAGGCCGGCGGAGAGGCTGCGGTCGATCCGGCTTTGACGCGAATCATCGGCCGGCCGGCCACGAGCCTGTCTGAATTCGTAGAGCGCAACCGCAACGCATGGACGTAGCTACCGGGGCGCGGAAAAGGGCGCGATATGGGGTTCCATCGAACGGCTCGGCTTGCAAAGGTGGCCGGATTCACTGGTTGGCTTTGGCCACGCAAGCCGAGCCTCGGAGCTCGCGGCCAATCGGGGTGGTTGCTATCTTGCCGATTGTCACTCGCTACGTCGACTCCACCCCATATCGCGCCCTTTTCCGCGCCCCGGTACGTCCCTCGCTAGCCGTTCTCCGATCGTATCGTTGAGCATTGCCGGCGCTGGCGCAGACACTGTGATAATCACGCCAGGAGTGACGTCCGGGCCTCGCCAGACTTATTCTGTCTCCTCTTGGCTCTTTGCGCGGGCGCTTGGGGCAGTGCTCTTCATCGCCTTCATTTCGCTGGGCGTTCAAGCAAGGGGGCTCTTTGGCGCCAATGGGGTGATGCCGATCGCGACGCTGGTCGAGCAGGCCCAGAGCGCAGGCCACAGCTTCGGGCAGCACCCGAGCGCGCTCTGGTGGAGGGCAACCGACTCGATGATCGCTCTGGTTTGGCTCGTCGGTGTGCTCGCGGCGCTCGCGTTGCTCGTGGGCTTGGTGCCGAAGCTTGCCCTGCCTGTCGCTTGGTTCGCCTATCTCTCCTTCGTCAGCCTGGGCTGGCCGTTCATGTCGTTTCAGTGGGACACGCTTCTGCTCGAGGTGTCCTTCACCGCCTTCTTCTTCGTCCCTTTGCGCGTCTGGGATCGGCCGGCCGGACATCCTTCTCCGCACTCGATCGCGCGATGGGCCCTCTGGTGGCTCCTGTTTCGGCTCGTATTCCGGTCGGCTTGGGTGAAGCTCGCGAGCGGAGATCCGGCTTGGGCGGATCTGAGCGCGCTCAGCTACCATTACTGGACACAGCCGCTGCCGACGGTTTTCGCCTGGTACGCGAACCTGCTCCCCGACTGGTTTCAAAAGCTCTCCTGCCTGCTGATGTTTGCAGTCGAGTTTGGCGCGCCCGTTTTCATCTGGCTTCCCTGGTCCTGGTCCCGCCGCACCGCCGCCGCGGCGATCGGCGCCCTCATGCTCCTGATTGCGCTCACGGGAAACTACGGATTCTTCAACCTGCTCACGATGGTGCTCTGCATTCCACTTTTGGACGACCGCCTGCTCGCCCGCTTCGTTGGAGGTCGATTCTCCGATCGAGACCCGACGCCCAATCGCAAAGCGAAATGGAACGCTTGGCCTGGCGCAGCGCCTGCCCTCGTCATTGCGCTGTCGGCCGTGGTCTTCCTCTCGGGCACCTTTGGTCAGGGCCCGCCCCGCTGGCTGAGGCCGATCTACCCCTTCAGCACGGTCAACAACTACGGGCTGTTTGCGGTGATGACCAGGGAGCGACCGGAGATCGAGATCGAAGGCAGCGACGACGGCGAGAACTGGAAGCCGTACAGGTTCCGCTACAAGCCGGGCCCCCTCGACCGAGCGCCCGTCTGGAGCTCCCCGCATCAACCGCGGCTCGATTGGCAGATATGGTTCGCCGCGCTCGGAGACTACCGCCGAAACCTCTGGCTCGGCAATCTGATGAGGCGGCTCCTGCAAGGCCAGCCGACGGTCCTGGCGCTCCTCGATGAGAATCCGTTCGAGGATCATCCACCCAAGCAGATCCGGGCCGTCATCTATCGCTACGAGCTCACCAGCGTTGACGAAAGAAAGGCCACGGGCGACTGGTGGAGCCGTCGCGACCGAACCCTCTACGCGCCCATCCTAGGCGTCGAGATAGAGCCCGCTAGTACTGCAGAGTGAACGAGACCGAAGCCCAGTAGCTATATACGCGGTACTCTCCAGGGCAGCCGGTGCGGACGACTTGATCCGCAGAACAGATCCGCGGATTGTCAACTGGGTTATCCGGGTCGCCGCCCGGCACCAGAGCCTGCTGGCCGATATATTCGTAGCCAATGGTGTCTTTGGTGAAGGCGAAGAGGCCCCCGAGGTCGAGCCTGTACTTGTCTTTGATGCTCGGGTCGTTCCGGTCATCCCAGTAAAAGCCCAGGCCGGCGGTCACGGTTTGAAGGCCGGCGGGAGCGGGAGGCGGAGTGAAGTACTGTGCCCACTCGGCGCTGGTGGCTCCCTTGGCAACGTTGGCGCCCAGTCGAAGCGCCAGGAAATCTTTGTTGAAGCGATATTCAAAGCCGATCTTGGCGCTCCAGGCGTTCTCCCAGCCAAAGGGCACGACGAGGCGCGTGTCAGGAAACGCGCCATTGGGGTCCGTTGCGGTCACGGTCTGATTCTGGTTGCCGCTCTTCTTGGCCGCGTGGAACTGGATCCGTCCTTCGAACGCCAAGAGCAGATGGCTGTTGGCTTGATAAGAGACACCAAAGGCGACCGCATGCGGCAGAAACCAGTCCGCTTCGCCGTCGAGAGTCACAGGGGGAAGCGACGGGGCGAGCGCCGTTTCGGTCGTTCCCGTGAGCTTGATTTTGGTAGCCATGCGGTACATTCCGCTGATCCGGACCTTGCGGTGTGGCTTGATGGTGAAGCCGAATCGAAGCGAGGGAACGCCCACGCCGCCGAGGTCGTTCTTCACCCGTCCATAGGTTGGGCTCGCAAGAATTTCCGTGGCCGCACCGATGTTCTGATAGAGGTCAGCGGTCTGCTTCGAAAAGGGCAGGCGGAGCGCGAGCCCAAGCGAAAACTTCTCGTGGGCCTTGAAGGAAAAGCCCGCCGAGAACTCGCCGACGAAGAACGTCACGTCGAGGTCTTCGGGAGTCGGATTCAAGCAGGTCGCCGGATCGGTGTCCGGCGCGTAGTCGGGCGGTCCTCCCACGGTCGCGCCATCCAAGCACCGCACCTGACTGAAGGACGAGCCGTAGCCGGTCTCGATGTAGATGCCGCCTGCGAAGACGACGCGCGGGGCGATCCTTCCCGCGATGAACCCAGACGGCAAGGGACCAAAGCCCACGCCTGAATCGAGCCGGGTGCCGGGGCCGATCACCGGCGCTCGCTGGTTCACGAACAGAGCGGTGAAGTTGATCGTGAAGCCGAGCTTCTCGATTCCTTCCAGGTTCGCTGGGTTGAGCACGAGCGCGGACGCATGATCCAGATAGGTCACCCCGGTGAGCCCCATCCCGATGCTTCGGCTGTCGTAGGCGGTGGGCTCGGGATTGGCGCTCGCAAGCGCCGGAGTCAGCAAGCCTATCAGCAGGCACGCCGTCAAGAGTTTGTGCTTCATTACGGGGGGGCTCCTCTACCCAGCGTCCGACCTGGCGGGTCGGCGCAGGATACATTCAAAGCACGCCGATAGGTCAACCAAAAAAGGGCCTTGATGAGGCACAAGTATCCAGCTGATCTCCGAGCTTTACTCGCTGTCTCTCAGAGCTACACGAGCTTGCTGGGGCAGGTCACCCCGGTGCCGCCCAGGCCACAATAGCCGGCCGGGTTTTTCGCGAGGTACTGCTGATGGTACTTCTCAGCATAGTAAAACGTCGGAGCCGCGATGATCTCGGTGGCGATCGGTGGATACCCTGCGTCGTTGAGCGCGCGCTGGTAGCGCTGCATCGACTCAGTCGCCAGTTGGCGCTGGTCATCATCGAAATAGTAGATACCCGACCGGTATTGCGTACCGCGGTCGTTGCCCTGTCGCATGCCCTGGGTCGGGTCATGGCTTTCCCAGAACATCTCGAGAAGCTCTTCGTAGCTGACCTCGGCGGGCCGGTAGACGACCAGCACGACCTCGTTGTGCCCGGTCATGCCCGAGCAAACCTCTTGGTACGTGGGGTTCGGAGTGAGGCCCGCCGCATAGCCTACCGCCGTGGTGAACACACCCCGAGCTTGCCAGAACTTTCGCTCCGCGCCCCAGAAGCACCCAAGGCCGAACATGGCTTTTCGTGTGTCCTCGGGGAACGGGCCCTCGAGTGGTGTTCCGAGGACGAAATGGCGCTTCGCGACAGGCATCTTCGCGTCGCGTCCGGGGAGGGCCTGCTCGCGAGCAGGCATTCGAAGCTTCTTTTCGGAACCGAAGAACATCCCAGATCCTATAGGGAACTTTGGCCGTGGCGCTAGTGCCTCGGGCCCCGACTTGGCGTTCAGACGATAGTACGATAACCAAGCTTGATGGAGGAGCTACACGTTTCGGAGATCGCCAAACGGCTGCGGAGCAGCCGGAGCGTCCTGTTCATCACAGGGGCGGGGATCTCTGCGGATTCGGGTCTGCCGACCTATCGGGGCATCGGAGGGCTCTACGAGCAAGAGGAAACCGACGAAGGCATCCCCATCGAGGCGGCGCTCTCGGGGGCGATGTTCCAGCGAGATCCCCGGGTCACCTGGAAGTACATCCACCAGATCGAAAGCTCGTGCAGACACGCAGGTCCAAACCGTGCCCACCAGGTCATCGCTGAGCTCGAGAGCCGTTTCGAACGGGTCTGGACGCTGACCCAGAACGTCGATGGCCTCCATCATGCGGCGGGCAGCGTCCAGGTCATCGACATTCATGGAGACGTGCATCGTTTGCGCTGCACCCGCTGTGGTCACCGGTGGCGCGTAGGCAGCTACCTGGGGCTCGACATTCCGCCGTCCTGCCCCGAGTGTGCCTCCTTGGTCAGGCCCGAGGTCGTCTTGTTCGGCGAGATGTTGCCCATGGATCGCGCCAGCTTGCTTCAAGAGCAGCTGATGCGTGGCTTCGACGCGGTGTTCACCATTGGGACCACCAGCGTGTTCCCATACATCGCCGAGCCTGTAGTCGATGCGCGACGCCGAGGCGCGCTGACCGTCGAGGTCAATCCAGGTATCAGCGAAGTGTCACACATCGTCGACTACCGGCTTCGTGCGGGCGCAGCGGCTGCCATGGATGCGGTTGTGCGCGCGCTCGATCGTGCCTAGGCTGGTCCTGTCATGGGGGGATCCACGCAGGCGTATCGGTATGACAGCGGGTACGAAGAAACCGTTTATCTCAACGACGGACAGCGGGTACATCTGCGTCTGATGCGTCCATCGGACAAGGAGATGCTCCGCGAGGGCTTCGAGCACCTATCGCCCGAGTCCCGCTATGCGCGCTTCATGGCGCCCAAGTCCCGGCTTAGCGAGAGGGAGTTGCGATACCTCACCGAGGTCGACGGGATTGACCATTTCGCGATGGGCGCCATTCGGCGTCGCTTCGTCTCGAAAGACGAGGGCATTGGAAGTGCGCGCTTCGTGCGCCTTACCGGCGAGCCGGACACCGCCGAAGCCGCGGTGACGGTTCTGGATGAGTTCCAGGGCAAAGGACTCGGCTCCATCCTCTTGCAGCGGCTGATCGAAGCCGCCTGGGAGCGCGACATCCGCTGGTTTCGGAACGAGTTGCTGGCCGAAAACGCGGCGTCGAAACGGATGATCGAGGCGCTGAGCCCCGAGGTGAAGTTCAGCCACGCGGGCGACGGGGCGATCATCGCGACGATGCCCGTTCCTGAGCCTGACCGGACGCCCACCGCTCCTGGGTTCTTCGCCGGCACCGCGGTCCACAAGCTCTTGTCCTACGCGGCTCGCGCCAAGGTTTCGGTTCGCCCCGGCGCGACGCAGCCACCCGGGCCGCCCGACTAGGAAACCTGCACGGGGAACATCATGGGCGCACGCACCTCGACCATGCGTTGCGCGTCGACCAGCGCGCCCACGATCCGCAGGGCGAACGGGAACGCCGTGCCTGGACCCCGACTCGTGATCAGGTTTCCATCGGCGACGACAGAGTGTTCGCTGTACTCGCCCCAACCTTCGAGCATCCTCTTGACGCTTGGATGACTGGTGAGTTGACGATGTCGAAAAACCCCGTGCGCCTGGAGCGCGATCGGGGCGGCGCAGATTGCGGCGACCCAGCGGCCGCTTTGTTCTTGCCGTCGGAGAAGCGTTCCGACTTTTTCGGAAAGCGCGAGCCGTTGCGCGCCTTCCGCTCCGCCAGGAAGGACGAGAACGTCGAAGTCGCCCTCCACGCTGTCGAGCCCTACGTCCGG
Source organism: uncultured delta proteobacterium (assembly GCA_963699755.1). GTDB lineage: Bacteria > Myxococcota_A > Polyangia > Polyangiales > Houyiibacteriaceae > SG8-38. The sequence continues at coordinate 164,266 of CAVOVB010000002.1, read as the reverse complement.
GGTGATCAGCACGCCACGGCTGCATCGAATCGGCTCGCTGCCCTCGACCCCAGCGACGGTGACCTCGATTCCGGCACGCCGTAGCACATCGATGCTGATGACGGCTTCCATCTCCTCGCTGCCCTGCGTGAGGAGTACCAAGGCCGTTGGCTTGCCGCTCATGGCGCCTCTTCGCAGTTGCGCGACTTGTCCGCCTTGCAGATCTCGGCGATTCGCTCTCGAAGCGCCGCTTCGAGCTTCGTCATGCCGAGACTCTTCGCCAAATCGATCGCCGCCGCAGCGCTGACGCGGTCCACGACGAAAGCCTTCAGGCCCAGTAATGCGCTCACTCGCTGTCCTGACTTGCAATGCACGACGGCGGGCAGCGCGTCCTGCACTCCGAGCTCCTTGGCGAGCGCGCGCGCGTTCTCTGCGGTGAGCCCTGCCGCACCCGCGACCGGTATGGACACGAACCTCATACCGAGACGCTCGACCGCGACTTGCTCACCTTCGTCGCCATGCTCGCTGTCCGTTCGGAGGCTGATGACGGTCTGGTACCCGGCGTCCCGAATCGCTTTCAGCTGACCAGGGGAGGGCTGGCCTCCGATGAGCAGGCCGGTCTTGGTAACCCGGGCATTGGGAATGGGGACCAGCGGAGGCGTCGCGTCGATGTTCTTCGGGGTGCTCGGTGTCTCGGGCGCGCCATCTGCCAATGCTGCCGGGACGACGCCGACCAGGCCGCCCGAGACCATCAAGACCATCAAAGCGATCGATGAGGCTGCATGGATTGGACGACTGAACATTGAACCCTTCATTCGCTGGTCTCGCGCTCGAGCGCACGCCCAATGTACCTGACTTTGTGGCGGATTGGGAACCGGCTGAGCGTCACCTTGCTTACCTCACCCCTTTACCGCTGTTGATAGCTCGAGCCGCGACCCGACCGGAATACACACAGCCTCCGAGGAATGTCCCCTCGAGCGCGCGCTTTCCGTGCATACCGCCGCCTCCGAAGCCACAGGCCTCGCCGACCGCGAAGAGATTGGGGATCGGCCTGCCCTCCGTGTCGAGAACCTTCGCATCGAGATCGACTTGGAGGCCTCCGAGGCTCTTGCGCGTGAGGATCTGCGTGCGAATCGCGATCAGCGGCATGGCGTTCGGGTCGAGAATGGGTGCCATGCTGCAGGTGCGCAGCCGGTCGCCGAGGTACTGGCGAACATGGGCAATTCGGCGAAGCTGGTCGTCGTTTTGAAACTTCGGGCCGCGCGCGATGTTGGCGTCGTACTCGGAGATTTCCCGTTCGAGCATCTGGGCGTCGACGTCTTCGCTGCCGGCCAAGGCGTTCATCTTGTCGGCCAGCTCAGCCACGCTCCCCGCGGTGACGAAGTCCGGGCAGTGGTCGATGAACTCCTGGACCTGTTCGCCATTGCCCTGCAGGAGCCGAGCGATGAACGCCAAGAGCTTTTTTTCGCGCACGGCCTCATTGAACTCCGCTCCAGAGACCGCGAATTCCTTGTTGGCGATCTTCCGGTTCATGACCTGCCAGGAGTACTTCTTCTCTTCGCGGCAAATTCTGTCGACGAGCAGGAGCGTGTCGTAGGAGCCGACGAGCGGCGGGTCGACGAAGCGGCGCCCTTGGTAGTTGACCCAGAGTGGCGATTTCATCGGTACCAAGCTCAGACCGTGCTTCGGGAATAGAGGTTCCCAGTGTCGAACCCCAGCGGCGTAATTCCACATCTTCTCCAGATGGGTCAGGTTGGCACCGAGCGCCGCCGCCCGGTCCAGGAGCTTGCCGTCGGCTTCGGGAATCGAGCCATTGAGCATCGGCTCGGGGGGCTCACCCCATTGATCTCGAGGCCAGAACTCGCGCACCTTGTCGTGGTCGCCGGCGATTCCCCCAGCCGCGATCACCACCGCGTCGCCCCGTGCTTCGAATGGAGCAGCGCCATTGACGCCGTGGCAGCCGACGACTTGACCGCCGTCTTGGGTCAGGCCTTCGACGCGATGATCGAAGTGGAGCTCGAGCCGCCCGGCTCTTTCGTGCTCCTCGAGCCGCGGGATCAAGGGCAGCACAATCCCTTCGCCCGTGCCCCAGACGATGTGGAAGCGGGGCACGGAGTTGCCCGGTACGAAGTAGCCACGCTCTGTCCAGTTGACAGCGCGGAAGAAGCTGACGTCCCGTTCGGCGAGCCAGCCGCGCACTTCTTCGGTGCAACGATGGACGTACGCCTCGGCCCAGCGATAGGGCCAGACATCGTTGGGATCGAGCTCGCCGTAGCGAACCCAGTCTCGCATTGCCAGGTCGACCGAGTCCTTGATGCCGCTCTTTCGTTGCTCGGGCGAGTCGACGAAGAACATGCCGCCAAACGACCAACGCGCGAGCCCGCCGAAGCGATCCCGCGAAGCGGCGTCCAGCACCAGCACCCGCTTGCCCGCATCGAGGAGCTCGAGCGCCGTCACCATCCCGGCGAGGCCGGCGCCAATGACGAGCACCTCGGCGTCGTAGTTGCTCTTCCTAGCCATGAAGACGCGCGAGCATAACAGATAGGCGCCCCGGAAAAAGACACCATCTTCCGGCGTCTCGGCTTGTGCGTACGAGCCCCACGGTAGTGTTCAGCTCCCGTGTTGGTGCTGACGCCATCGGCCTCGCTGGGACGCTAGATCAGGTGGGGCCGCACGGTGGGGCTTGCATGCCGAACGCGGTCCTGTACGGTCCGGTCCGGAGGGCGGATGCGCGAAATCGAGGGGAAAGTTGCGGTTGTGACCGGAGCGGGGCACGGCATCGGCCGCGAAACGGCGTTGGCCCTCGGGGGCAGGGGGTGCCGACTTGCGATTTGTGATGTGAACGAGGCCGCGCTCGAGGGGGTTCGCCATGAGCTCGAGCTCCGGGGCGCCACCGTGACGGCCCACCAGGTCGACGTCTCCGACAGGGCACAAATGCAAGGCTTCGCGGCCGAGGTCGTCCGTGCGCACGGCGCCGCCAACATCCTCATCAACAACGCCGGAGTCACCGTCTACGCCTCGTTCGAAGAGCACAGCGTCGAGGACCTCGAATGGATCCTCGGCGTGAACCTCTGGGGAGTAATCTACGGTTGCAAGTTCTTCCTGCCCCATCTCAAGGCTGCAGGGGAAGGCCACATCGTCAACCTATCTAGCGTGTTCGGCATCATCGCCCCACCGCTTCAAACCAGCTACGTCGCGAGCAAGTTTGCGGTGCGAGGCTTCAGCGAGTCCTTGAGGGCGGAGTTGGCTGAAGACAAGGTCGGCGTGACTTCGGTCCATCCCGGCGCGATCAAGACCAACATCATTCAGAACGCTCGTTTGGTCACCGACACGCACCAGAAGCTTCGGGACAGGACGCAGGAGCTGTTCGATCGCCTCGGCACCACGCCCGATGTCGTCGCGGCGCGGATCGTCAAGGCCATCGAGCAGAATTCGCCCCGCGTCTTGATCACCAAAGAAACGCGCGTGGCGGACGCGCTCAAGCGTTTGATGCCTGCAACCGCGGACGGCATCGTTGCGCGCGTGTTCAAGAGGATCTCCCCGCGGTAGCCGTGCTGACCGTTCGACGCGAGCGTTTCGGAGACTTCAGCGTGCTCCGCCGCGAACCGAGCGGCGAAGAGACCGTCACAGTTCACTTCGCGCACGCGACGGGCTTCAACGCGGAGACCTACAGTGCTCTGCTAGCGGTGGTCGACCCGGCGATCGGCCTATATCTGATGGATGCGCGAGGACACGGCAGATCCCGAGCGAGCGCGGATCCGAGGAAGCTTCGATCCTGGCGGCCGTATCGGAAAGACCTCGAAGCCTTTGCAAGCACTCTCCCGCAGCCTCTCGTTCTCGCCGGGCATTCGATGGGCGCGACCGTCAGCATGGAGCTTGCAGCGGCGCGCCCCGACCTGGTCTGCGGCCTGGTGCTCATCGACCCGGTGATCGTTCCCCCAGCTCAGATCCCGATGCTGGCCGTGGCTCGCACGCTCGGGCTGGCGGAACGCATCGTGCCGATCGCGAAGATGGCGGCGCGCCGGCGCATGGAGTTTCCGTCCAAAGCCGCAGCCGTCGAGAACTATGTCGGCAAGGGGCCATTTCGAACCTGGCAGCGCGAATGGATCGAACGCTACGTCGAAGGCGGCACGGTCGAAAACGACGACGGGACGGTTCGCCTGAGCTGCGACCGGGCTTGGGAGAGCAAGACCTTCGCCACGGCGACGGTCAATCCGTATCGCGCGCTCCAAAAAGTGCGCTGCCCGATCACCTTGTTCGCGCGCGAGCAAAGCGGCCCGCCGTTCACCCGAGAGTCGCGCAAGGCTTTCATGCGCTGCCGGCCCGAGACCAGGCTCCTGCTCCTCGAAGACGTCACGCACTTCATGGCGATGGAGCGGCCCGACATCGTGGTCGACGAAATCGAGCGCATGGCTCAGCTGGTAGGCTCAGAGCTCCGATAGCTCGCGCTCGAAGCCGCCCGACAAGATCGGAAAGCGGCACCAGGTCTTCGGGTCGAGGTTCTTGTCGTCGACGTGAAACGAAGGCGCGTAGCGCTCGCGCTTCCATTGATTTCGCGACCAGAGCTGGAAGAAGCGCTTGACCCAGCCGCGGAGAGTGTCCTCGTCGTACTCTGAGAATTCACTTTGCAAAATCTCCAGACAGTCGGCGGGCGGCAGCTTGTCTCCGATCGCGAGCCGTTCGATGGCGTCGAGCACCGGGTAGGGCATCAGGTCGCCTTCATCGGTCTGCTCACTGCTCTTGGGGCGAAGCTCGGCAGTCGGCGTTTGCACGTTGACCGCATGAAGCGCCGTGATCGGCTGCATGCCCTCGGGGCCCTTGCGCTCGAGCCAGAGGAGCCAGCGACGAAGAAAGGCCTTGTCAATTCCGGCAATCGGACTGAGTCCTCCGCAGGTGTCGCCGTCCATCGTCGCGTAGCCGACCGCAGCTTCGGAGCGATTGCTCGTCGACAGGAGCAGTGCGCCTCGCATGTTGGCGAGCATCCAGACGCTCGGACCCCGTGCGCGGGCCTGGATGTTCTGGAGCGTGATGTCGTCTTGTTCCCAGGTCAGGGGACGCTCGACGGCGTCGGAAATCAGTCGCTCGTAGGCATCGACGATGTGCTGCACGTCGAGGATGTAGAACGTGGCGCCGATCGCCTCAGCAACGGCCCTGGCAGCGTTTCGGGTCACCTCTCCGCTGTTTTCGGTGGGCTGGTAGGCGCAGCAGAGGAGGTTGTGGACCCAGTCTCGGGCGCTGGCCTCGGCTTTCGTGCCGAGCTTTTCGGCGAAGCGTTCGGCGCCTAGCTCTGCGAGTGCGCGATCGACCATGAGCGAGACCAGGCAAGCGGCCGCCGCGGAGTCCGCACCTCCGCTGATGCTCAGCACGAAGCCGCGCGAGTGGCTCTTTCGCAGATAGTCGAAGAGCGCGAGCGTGATCGCCCGCATGAATTCCTCTTCTTTGTGGTTTGTGCTGGCTTCCCATTTGGGTGAGCTCGGCGCGCTGCGCTCCATCTTCGCGCGGGGAAACTCGAAGTCCACGCTGACTCTCTTGGCACCCGGGTCGCTGCTATCCGCCTGAAAGCTCGTGGTCCGAACCTGTTCGGTTTGAGAGGCTTCGACGTCGACGACCGCGCTCGTCAAGACCGAATCGTCGAAGGTGAGCCGCTGCGACCGGGCTAACATCTTGCCATTTTGCGCGATGTAGCAACCGCCATCGTAGATCACACGGCCCGCCTCGTTGCCGAGCAGGTTGGCGTAGAGATAGCTCACCGCCATCGAGCGTGACCCTTCGAGTACCAGGCGTTCGCGCACCTCGTGCTTCCCAAAGGCGAAGTGACTCGCGCTCGGGTTCACGATGATGTCCATCGCATGGCCGTCGAGCGCCCCTCTGCGTTGCGCAACCCAGGCATCTTCGCAGATCTCGAAGCCGATCCGCACGCCTGCGAAATCGAAGAAGACGTCGCCAAATGGGTAGCTCTTGCCGTCGCGCTCGAGCTCGACCACTTGATTGTTGGGCCAAGGCTTGAACCAGCGCGGCTCGTAGTGCAGGCCTTCACCCGCCAGGTGCTCCTTTGCCGCGAAGCCGATGATACGGCCGTCCGCGACGACGCAGGCCGTGTTGTAGAGGCCGCCTCTGTGACGCACCGGCATCCCAATGCTCACGACCATGCCCCCGGTTTGGGGCAGGAGCTCCACCAGCATCGACCAGGCGCGCCTAGCGACGTCGGGTCCGAGAAAGGCGTCCTCGCAGCCGTAGCCGGTCGTACAGAGCTCGGGGAGTACGAGCAGCGTTGCGCCTTCGGATCGAGCCTGCCGCAACACCCTCTCGATGCGCTCCTGATTGCCAGCCCAGTCGAGCGGCGTCTGATTCAACGACGCGGTCGCGACCTTGATCGGGATCATGCCCCATCTCTAGCACCGCTCCGCGCCTGGGAGCCTCTTTGAGGATTGACTGCTCCTGGAGCGGGGCGTATGATGATTTCGTCAATCGTCATTCTCTGCCAAGTCGAGTAATGTATGGCCTTTTACCAGGTGCCTCCAAGCCTTGGAAATCAATACGATTCTGACTCGCTCCTCCGAGAGTACCTGGACCGAAACATGGCAGCGGCGCTACGTTTGCGCTTCGAACCCGAGTACCGGGAGCTCGGCGAGCTCAATGGCGGCGAGCTCTATCGGCTCTCCTTGGCCGACCTCGAAAACGAGCCGGTACACACGGTCTGGGATCCATGGGGCAATCGGATCGACGAGGTCGCGGTCACCGAGGTCTGGAAGCGCGCGCAGCAGATCTGCGCGAAGCATGGCCTGGTCGCCGCCGGCTACGACAGGGAGCTCGGGCCCTATGCGCGCATCCATCAGCACGTCTTGAACTACGTCGCCCAAGCCTCGCTCGACACCTATAACTGCCCGCTGGCGATGACCGATGGCGCGGCGCGCACCCTGCTCGATTCTGGTAACCAAGAGCTGATCGATCGCGCGCTTCCGCGTCTCTTGTCTCGCGACCCAGCCACCATGTGGACCTCGGGTCAATGGATGACCGAGCGCATCGGTGGCTCGGACGTCGGGCAGACTGAGACAGTCGCGCGACGCGACGGCGACCGCTGGCGTCTGTATGGCACCAAGTGGTTCACCTCTGCGACCACTGCCGACATGGCGCTCACGCTTGCACGGCCCGAAGGAAACCCGCCTGGCGGCCGCGGCTTGGCGATGTTCTACCTCGAGCTTCGCGACCAGGACGGAAAGCTCCAGAACCTCCACATCAATCGGCTCAAAGACAAGTTCGGGACGCGCAAGCTGCCGACCGCCGAGCTGACCTTGGACGGCGTCGAAGCCATTCCGGTTGCGGGTCTCGACAGCGGAGTCCGCAACATCACCCCCATGCTGAACGTCACCCGGACCTGGAACGCCGTCGCAGCGGTGCTCGGAATGCAGAGGGCGGTTGCGCTCACCCGCGATTATGCGCTCAAGCGCAAAGCGTTCGGCGCAGCCCTCATCGACAAGCCCCTTCACATCGACACCATGGCCGAGATGGTCGCCGAGACGCAGGGCGCGTTCTTGCTGGCGTTTCGCGTCGTCGAGCTCCTCGGTCGCATCGAGTCGGGCGAGGCTAGCAGAGCCGAGCAACTCCTGAGCCGCCTGCTCACGCCCATCGGAAAGCTCACGACCGGCAAACAAGCCGTTGCGGTGGCCTCTGAGGCGCTCGAATCTTTTGGAGGCGCGGGCTACGTGAATGACACCGGCCTTCCGAAGCTCCTCGCCGACGCGCAGGTGCTTCCAATTTGGGAAGGCACGACCAATGTCCTGTCCCTCGATGCGCTCCGCGCACTCAAGCAGGAGGGCGTCTGGGAAGCCTTCGTCGACGAGATTCGCACGGCTCTCGAAGCCGCGACCGATGCGGGCCTGCAGTCAGCCGTCGAGCGCAGCCGAGCGGCCGTTCAGCATGCTGGGCGATGGCTGCAAGACAAGCTCTCCGAACGCGAGCAACTCGAAGCAGGTGCACGCCGATTCGCAATGACCCTGGGTCGAGCGACCGAGCTCGCGCTATTGGCCAATCACGCCCAGTGGTGTCTCGATCAGGGGAAGGGCGAGCGCGCCTTGGCCGCGGCACGGCGCTTCGCCAGAAGCCGCATCGACCTGATCGAGGAGGAGAGCACGCTCGCCGAAACCAGGTTGATGATCTGAGGCGCTAGCGGCTTCCAGGGTCGTCGACCGAGAGCGGGAGCCCGCTTGGAAGGGAGGCCGGGCGGATCGCTTCGTTTGTTTCATCGCGAAGCCCTTGCCCGATGAACAGCGCGATCAGGCGGACGTCTTCGTCGGTAAACGGCCGCTCGCCTTGTGCGAGCTCGTGTCGAACCGCATCTTGGAGCGAGTCGACAGTGCCGTTGTGGAAATACGGCGCCGTGAAGACGATATTTCGCAAGGTCACCGCACGAAACTTTCCACGGTCTTCCGGACGTGCAGTGATTTCTTCGCGGCCATCGTCGACGATGCCCTCGACCTCTGCAACACCTCGGTCTGCAAAGGTCTCCGATTCGAAGAGCGGTGGGGCGTGACAGTCGTGGCACCCCATTTCCGCGAATCGAAACATCCCGTCGATCATATCCTCGGTCATCACCAGAGTTCTGCCCGCCGCGTGTTTATCGTATAGCGCATCCATGGAGAGGAACGTTCGTTGGTACGCAGCCAATGCAGCGGCCAGGTTTTCGACCGAGATCTCGGGGTTGTCGGGGAACGCTTCGGAGAACATGGCGACGTACTCTGGGACATCGGACAAGTCCCTGACGATGGTTTCGGGGTCCGCAGCCATCTCGTCATCGTCGAAGAGTGGGATGAGGACCTGTTCTTCGAGCGAACCGGCGGAACCGTCCCAGGTGAGGGTCTCGCGGAATGCGAGGTTATAGAGGGTCGGAGAGTTGCGGCGCACTGTGTTTGGGCCCGCTCGACCGGGACCCGCGAGAAGACCCGCTCCGTGGCCGACCGACCTTCGCAGCGCATCGCTCAAACCCCAGCGCTCGCTGTGACAAGTCGAGCAAGAGGTTTGCTGATCGACGGAGAGGACGGCATCGTAGAAAAGGAGATGCCCGAGCTCTATCCTTGCTGCGGGCACGTCCTTCATCCCCTCGGGAAGTGGCGGGAATTCGGACGGCGGCCACGGGGTGTTCGCGTCGTGCCCCGATTCGGCCGAATCGCCACAGGAGGCTACGACCGCCGCGAGGATCAGGACGGCGAATGCCCGAGGACTCACTGGCTTGCTTGGGCGCCGCAGAGCGGAATCGTCGGGAATAGCGTCGGCAGGTCGATGATCCACTGCCGGACGATCGCGATTACCTCCGTGTCCTGAACCGATCGGCCGAGCGTCGGCATCATCTCTCCAGGAGTGACCGACTCGAGTCGGCAAAGCAGAAGTGACTTGTCGGGATTGCCAGGCCAGATGTCTACTGGCTTGTCACGGCAGGCCTCGGTGAGGTTGCCGGCCGACGTCGGCGTCCGGCAGACACCCCAGGAGTTGAACTCCTCGAAGGTCGGGCCCGCCGGGTCCATGTTGGTATAGTCGAGGAACAGACCCTGATCTTCGATCTCTCCATCAGCCGCATGGCAGTGAGCGCAGTTCGAGTCGAAGAAGGAGCGCACCGCCTCGTGGTAGCAGGCAGGTGTCGTGCAGCCCGCGATGAGCTCGACTGGATTGGCATAGGTCGTCCGCGCGCCGGATGGCGGCAGCTCATCAGCCGCCAACCACTCCGCATCATAGAATGCGTCGATTTGGTTTTCGACCATGTTGCCCTGGTATTCGTTCCCCAGGTTCAGCATGCCCGTCGAGGGCCCCAGTGTCCGCGTATCTGGCCCTCGTCGACCGTGGCACTGACCGCATTCTCCTGGGCTGACCGGCACGTGGTAGTCCTCGATCGTCACCTGTTCTTCGGTGAGCGGGTCCGTGAAGGTCACCGATTTGGTCACGCCGCCAGACTCGCAAATCGCGTCGGTCTGATCTTCCGTATAGACGTAGACGTACGCGTTCCAGCACGAGTCGGCGCCGAGGCAGCCCAGTCGATCATCTTCGGCCGCGTCGTGAACCAGGAGACGAGTCTCGATCAGCTGGTCCTTGGTCTGAGGCGGGTCCGCCAGCTCGTTCGGAGGGTAGGCGAAGGTCTTCACGTAGATCGTCCCGACGGGGCTTTGCCAGCGTTCGGGATCCGCGTAGTCGATCTTGCCTGATGCACCGCGAAGGGTCACGAACCGGGGCTTGAGGGCATAGTCGGTGAACAAGGGCGAAGTGACCGTGTAGGGTGCGACGTCATCGGCGGGGACTTGGTCGCGAATGTTGTTGAAGAGCCCCCAGTCCGAGAGACGATCGGGAACGCTTGGGTGACAGTTGCCGAGGACGATGCCTCCACCGCCGCCTTCGCCTCCCATGCCGCCGCCACCAGCACCGTCGCCGCCAGCACCGCCGCCGCCAGCACCGCCGCCGCCACCGCCAGCTCCACCCAGGCCCCCGGTCCCCGCGGGACCCGACTCGTCGCTACCGCTGCAGCCCACTAGCACGGAGAGAAGAAGGACGAGCGCTAAGCTAAGCCTGTTCTTCATTTGCTTTGCATGCCCTTTCCGTCTCTCAAAGTGGTACTGGCGCGTCGCAGAGACGGCCGGTCGTTTCGGTGGTGGTGTTGGTCACACCGCAGCCGATGATCGCGGCCTGGCAGAGGTCCTTCGAGAGTCCCGTGCAATCGACGTCCTGGCACATGTCTTGGGTCACGTCGCGGTACGACGCGGTGTTGTCTGCGCCCAGGCAGATTCCTGGGTCTCCGTTTGGCGCGCCGGGATAGACATAGCCGTCCCAGAAGACGTCTTCGACCGGTTTCTCAGGAGTGCCGACTCCTAGGAGCTCGAAGATAAGAGCAAATTGTCCCTGTGGATCAGTCCCGTTGCCGGCGAAGTAGTTGTCATGCGTGTAGATGTTCTGCGGGTAGGGGATGTACCCGTCCGGCACGTTGCAGTCTGTTGGGGGTTCCAACTGACAAACGAAGTAATTGCTGATGATCAGAATGCCAGCGGTGACGTTGTTCTGGAATCGGTTGTTACAGAGCTCCTGCCCGTCGCCGCTGTAGACGATAGCACCAGAGCCAGGCGGAGCGATCTGCGCAACGCCCGTGGCTGCAAAGTTCGGATGATTGTTGCAATAGCTATTGTTGTCGTACCAGATGATGTTCGTGTTCGATGGCTTCTCGACGGAGATGGGCTGCGTGAGGGAGAGTAAGCCGGCAGCGTTGTTCAACATCGTATTGTCGTGGACGACCACATCTAGGCTGTTCTCCACCTCGAGGCCCAGTACGTTCTCATGAACGACATTGTATCGAACGATACCTCCGTCGGTCGTGTCGTCGCCCCAGCCGCACTTGCCGACGTAGATGCCGGCATCGGAGGCGCCCTGAAGCTGGTTGTACTCGACGAGTGTCTTCTCGCAGTCGGTCGGGTAGAGCGCGTACGCGCCGTTTAGGGACATATTTTCACCGTTGATGTCCCAGCTCACGTGGAGCTTTCGGAATACGGAGCCTGTCACGGCTTCCTGCTGAACCGCGTTGTCACCGGTGTTCTTGACCCACATGTTCTCGATCGTGACGTCGTTCTGCTGGACGAGGATGCCCTTACCGGTGCCGGGGCCGCCGAAGTTGAGCACGGTCTTGTCAGGTGAGTCGCCGATACCTTTGAGCGTCAGCTCGGGAATCGGAACTGTGAGCGTAGCCTCCATCTCGTAGGTGCCTTCTGCTATGCAAATGATGGCCCCGCGATCGGCGTTGTTGAGGAGGATGTTGAGGTCAGCGGCGTTCGAGTCAGAGCCCTCGAACAGCTCAGTGCAATCATCGTTGGGGGTCGCCGGGACGCTGTCATAAAAGTCGCCAACCACGTACCCAGTCAAGTCCGGCAAGTTATCGCAATCGGCCGCGGGGAATCCGCCGAAGCCCGTATCGCAGATCCCGCTAGCGCCGCCGCCCGCGCCGCCGCTACCAGCGCTACCTGCGCTACCGCCGCTGCCGTTGTTGCCGTCGTCGCTGCTGCAAGCTGTGACTGCCAGTAGGCAGGCGAAAATCCCGCTGATAAGTACTTTGAAATTCATGTATCGGGTCTCCTGCTCCGAAAGTTGCGCCGTTGTAACACGGAACGGAAGAAAGCAAAAGTGAGCAAAGCTCACAATTGCGACCTGTTCGCTAAGTACCTGAATTGTTGGTTTTTCAGTCGCGATAGGGGCTGGCGTCGTCCATGTAAACCGCGAGGTAGCCTTTGAGGAGCGTCTTCATCTCGATGATGATGCGATTCCTGGTTTCGGGGTCCTCCTCGGAGAGCGCCCAGTCCTGTAAGGAGTTCGCCGCTTGGATGGCTGCCCTGGTGACGAGCTGAATCCGATCGGCGGGGATCAACTTCTGCAGCGCTGGGTGAATCGCGAGCATGGCAGCCACGCGTTCGTTCGATTCGTCTGTGATGGCGCGAAACTCCGGCGTAGGACGAATGCTCAGCAGCAACTGCAAATAGCCAGGCTGCGCCGCGTAGCCTTGGATGGTCGCGTCGATCGCTCGGTCGATCGCCTCGTCCCAGGGCAGAACGCCGAAATCCTCTGTGATCAAGCTCGCTGTCTTCAAGTCCACTTCTTCCATCACGCGCCGCGCGAGCTCCGCCAGCACGGCGAGCTTGTTCGGGAAGTATTGGTAGACCGAGCCGATCGGCACGCCCGCTTCTTCCGCAATTGCGGCGGTCGTGATCTTGTCCACCGGCGTACCCCCGAGCAGCGTAGAGGTCGCATCCAAGATGCGCTCCACGCGGTCGCGCGAACGGTCCTGACGGGGCCTCCTACGCGGAGTGAGCTGATCGGTCTTCTCGTTCGCCATCCCTTGGGAGCGCCTTCACCGCCGGATTTACCGGAAAAACCAAGGAATGACTAGCCCCTGTGCATTTACGCACCTAGATCCCAACGACGATTGCGGGCTACACTGGCAAATCACCAAGTCCTTTCCATGAGCTCTCCTTCCACGACCAACGGCCACCCGGCGACGGACGCTTCGATCACAGAACCGAGGCCGGCTTCCACCGACATCGATCTCGATGCTCCGGAACAGTACCTCAACCGAGAGCTGACCTGGCTCGCATTCGTCAAGCGAGTCCTTCACGAAGCCGACGACAACCGAACCCCGTTGCTCGAGCGTGTGAAGTTCCTCGCGATCACCGGTTCGATTCTCGATGAGTTCTTCATGAAGCGCATCGGCGGCCTCAAGCAGCAGGTGGCAGCGGGCGTTCACAAGCTCACGGTCGATGGCCGAACCCCGACTCAACAGATCAGGGAAGCGCACGAGATCATTCGCGCCCTGACCACCGAGCAACAACGCCTCTGGGTCCAGCTTCAGGAGAAGCTCGGCGAGATCGGCGTGCAGGTCGCACCCTACGAGTACCTTGCCGAGGCCGATCGGAGCTGGCTTCGCGACGAGTATCTCGAGAACATCTTCCCACTGGTCACGCCGCAAGCGATGGACCCGGCGCACCCGTTTCCGTTCGTCTCGAATCTTTCGCTGAACTTGTTGGTGTCGCTTCACTACCCGAACGACCCGACGCCCTTGATGGCCCGGGTGAAGGTGCCACTCGGCTCCGGGGTCCCGCGCTTCATTCAGGTGCGCGACTCGACGACCTTCGTTGCGCTCGAAGAGATCATGGCGAACAACCTCGACCTCCTGTTTCCCGGAATGGACATCCAGCGCACCGAGCTATTCCGGGTCACCCGCAACGCCGACGTCGAAAGCGACGAGGACAAAGCGGACGACCTGCTCGCGCTGATCGAATCGGAGCTCCAAGAGCGCAAGTTCGCCCCCATCGTTCGGATCCAAATCGCCCGTGGCATGGACTCGACACACCGCGGCCGTTTGGCGGCGGAGCTCGGGCTCGACGAGCAGGCTGACGTTTTCGAGGTAGATGGCTTCCTCGGGATTGGTGATTTGTTTCAGCTCGCGGTCCTCGACATCCCCGAGCACCGGGATCCCGATCACCGGCCGGTCGATCCGGCCAGCCTCGTTGGGCGGAGCAACATCTTTCACGCCATCCGCGAGCAGGGCGCTCTGCTGCTCCATCATCCGTACGAGGCGTTTGGCACCTCGGTGGAGCGGTTTCTCCGCGAAGCGAGCGAAGATCCCAAAGTCCGCGCGATCAAGATGACCCTCTATCGCACCTCCTCGAAATCGCGCGTCATTCAGCATCTCATCAACGCGGCGCTCAACGGCAAGCAGGTGGCGGTAGCGGTCGAGCTCAAGGCCCGCTTCGACGAAGAGGCCAACATCAACTGGGCGAGCAAGCTCGAACGGGCTGGCATTCACGTAACCTATGGGGTCGTGGGCCTGAAGACGCACTGCAAAATCATTCTAGTGGTTCGGCGCGATCACGACGGCTTGCGCCGCTACGTGCACATCGGCACGGGGAACTATCACGAGGAGACCGCGAAGCTCTACTCCGACCTCGGGCTTCTCACCTGCGACCCGGACATCGGCCGCGACGCGACCGAGCTCTTCAACTATCTGACCACTGGTTACAAACCGAACCGCAGCTACAAAAAGCTCTTGCCGGCGCCGAAGCTGCTCAAGCCTGCCCTCCTCAAGAAGATCCGTCGCGAGATTCGACGCGTGAGCGAAGGGGAGAAGGGGCTCATCCAGATCAAGACCAACGCCCTCGAAGACGTCGACATCACCCGGGCGCTCTACGAGGCGTCCCAAGCCGGAGTCCGGGTCGATCTCATCGTTCGCGACTCCTGTCGCTTGCGCCCAGGCGTTCCCGGGCTGTCGGACAACATTCGCGTCATCAGCGTCGTTGGCCGGTTTCTCGAGCACTCGCGGATCTACTATTTCCGCAACGGGGGAGAGGAGGAGTACTACATCGGATCGGCCGATTGCATGACTCGGAACCTGGTGAGCCGCGTCGAAGTCTTGGCTCCGGTAGAGCCCGAAGCGCTGCGATCCGAGTTGCGAACGGTTCTCGATCTGCTCATCGACGACCAGAGAAGCGCCTGGGAGATGCAGCCTGATGGAAGCTACGTGCAGCGAAACGCCAAAAAGGACATCGACGGCACGCACCAGCAGATGATCAAGTGGGTCGAAGGCCGCTTTGCCGAGGCCAATCGCTTGCGGAGGCGAAGCGCGCGCGGCCCACGAGGCCTTGCATCGTCCGACGAATAGCGAGATTCTGCCCAGCACGGCTTTCCATGAATGCAAAGCTTCCATTGTTCTTGCTGCCCTTCGCCCTTGGCGTTCTGGGGGCGGCTTCGGGATCCTCGCAACGCGTCCTGACGGCATCCCCGACCTGCGAGGAGCTGACGATTATGGATTTCCTCGCTCGACTCGACGAGGAATCAGGCCGCCACAAGCGAGGACTCGAAGTCCAGGATCGTCGCGACCTGTCGCAACTTCGACGAGAAGTCTGTGCACCCTACGTGGGCTATCGCGTGACCCGCCAACCCACCACGACCTGGTCCAACGGGCGGATGATCGTGCGTGGCTATCTCGAGCTCAACCATCCCAACGGGCGTCGTGCCAAGAGCCGCAGCGGCGAGTGGTTCTACCCGAGCGGCGCGAAGGCAAAAAGCGCGCTTGGCAAATGGGTGTACCCAAACGGCATACTCGCTCGAAGCTCGGATGGCATCTGGTACACCCGCGACGGAAAGTACGTCGATGACCCGGACAAGGTACGGCGCGAGGCCTGCAAATACCTGGGCAAGCAGCTCTGCCCGCTCGGTAAGCCCGACGAAGACTTGCTTGCAGTGACCGTCATGGGGCTGATCAACGATGCTGCCCCCGCGAAGGAAGCGCCAGATTCCGACGAGCCCGAGGCTGGTTCTGGTGAGAGCGACTAGGGCGCGGCTGTGGTAGAACAATTGCCCATGGTTGAACCATCGCTTTCGACAGCTCCGTCTTCCCACGACCGCGACGCCATCCTCCAGACAGCAAAGGCATCTCCCGAGATCGCAGGACAGCACGACAAGGAACGCTGGCTCGCGTTGTATGCCGACGACGCGATCCTCGAGGACCCGGTGGGTACCCCCGCCTCTCACAAGGGGCGGCGCCCCGGCCGCCTGGGTGATGAGGTAGGTCGGTTCTACGAGGCGTTCATTGCTGCGAGCGGGATCGACATGGTCGCGCGCAAGGACATCGTCTCGGACATGCACGTGTTTCGCGCGGTCGACATCCATACGACCAACCTGAAGACGGGCCTGAAGATGAAGGTGCCCGCCAACCTTCTCTACGAAATCGTTCCGCGCGCGGGCGGCCTCGCGATCAAACGAATGCAGGCGCACTGGGAGCTCAACCGGATGAGCCGCATCTTGATGGCCGAGGGCGCACGCGGCTTGCAAACGATTGCCGTCATGAACTGGAGCATGCTGCGAGCCTTCGGGCCGAAGTGGCTCTTGGCGTACTTCAAGTCGTCACAGCAGGGTGTGGGCCGATCGGGCAAGGAGCTGATCGAGCGCCTTGCGCACTTGCTCGGGCACGACGCAGGCGATGCGTTTGCTCCTGGTGCCACGGTGGAGCTGCCCGGCGCTGGCAAGCTTACCTCGGACGAGTTCCTCGAAGGCTGCACCGCGCTCGAGGTTCGTGATCTGCTTGCCTCGGGCCGAAGCGTCTCGGGCCTTGCGACGATCGAATGGGGCGCACATAAGCGGGATGCGGGATTCGTCGCCGAGCTCAACGAGGCGGGGACCCAAGTGCAAGCTCTCCGCTGGTTTTGGGAGGGATGATGGCAAAGAAGGTGATTGCTTGGCTGGGCGGCGCTCTGCTTTTCGTGCTGCTCTACTCGTTTGCCTGGCCCGTCAGCATCGACCCAGTCGCTTGGCAGCCGCAGCCGGTGCCGGCGCTCGAGGGGGACTTCGCCGCGAATCGCGTTCTGCAGGGGATGGAGCTTTCCGCGACGCCGAATGGTCACGGTCCCGAAGACGTCGCGGTCGATGCAGAGGGACGCATCTACGTTGGCGTGGACGAGGGACAGATCCTTCGCTACGCCGCAGACGGCTCCGATCCCCAGCTATTCGCCGACACGGGCGGACGGCCGCTTGGCCTCGACTTCGACCGCGATGGCAATCTCATCGTCGCGGATGCCTTCAAGGGCCTGCTTTCGGTGGATCCAAGCGGGGCAATCGAAGTCCTGTGCACCGAGGCTGGCTCTCAGCCCTTCGCGTTCACCGACGACGTCGATGTCGATTCTCAGAACGTCGCCTGGTTCTCCGACGCTTCGTATAAATGGGACCAGCACCAGGTGATGCACGAAGTGCTCGAGAGCAGGCCCAACGGCCGCCTCCTCAAGTACGACATCTCGACCGGGGAATGCTCAGTGGTCCTGAGCGAGCTCTTCTTCGCCAACGGAGTCGCCGTATCACCAGACGAGAGCTACGTCTTGGTGAACGAAACGATGCGGTATCGTACCAAGCGCGTGTACGTTCGCGGGCCACGAGCCGGCCAAGTCGACGTGTTCATCGACAATCTTCCCGGTTTTCCGGACGGCATCTCCACGGGCGTAGACGGGATCTTCTGGTTGGCGATCTATGCACCCCGTAACCCACTCTTGGACGCTGCCGGGCCCAGTCCCTGGTTGCGCAGAGTGATCCATCGGATTCCCGCCGCGCTTCAACCGAAACCCAGGCGCCACCCGTTCGTGTTGGGGCTCGATGCCGGTGGCAAGGTCGTGTACAACTTGCAGGACGCAGACGGCGTCAACTTCTCGAAGTCCACGAGCGCCGAACAGGTGGGCGACTGGCTCTTCATCGGGAGTCTCACCGAGCCCAAGTGGGGTCGGATCAGCGTCAGATCGCTTCGATGAGGGCCAGGAACGTCGGCTTGCTCGCGAAGCGCAAATCGGCGAAATATGGCGCCAAGACTTGGTTAGGAGCGGTGAGATGGTGCGGATTTGGCTTCTTGGCTTGGGGGTCCTGTGGATGACGGGCGCTGCTGCATGCAGCAACGAGCCCGAAAACTCCAATGGGAACGTTCAAATCGTCGCTGCAGACGACGGAACGGTTGAAGTCGTCGTCGGTGGCAAAGCGATCTTCGCCTTGGCGGCCACGGGGCCGGTCGCGCGGACCTTCACCGACAAGCCTAGCGGTGCCGGAACGATCGAGTTCACTCGTAGCGATGAGGTCACCATCCCGCTCTCCGTCCGCTCGATCGAGAATCGCGGCACGAGCGCAACGGTCGCCTACGCGAGCGGCGACGGCTCGCGGATCGCAACCTTGTCCGCCGTTGCCGTCGATGACGAGGTCAGCGAGTTCCAGCTCGAGCTAGCTGGCACCGCCGTCGCGGCCGACTCCATTGCCGTGGGCATCCGCTGCGACGAAGATGGAACGTTCCACGGCTTCGGCATGCAATACAACGGAACCGACCAGCGGGGAGAGAAGTTTGCGCTGTTCGTGAATGAACAGGGCAATGGCCGCGACGGTAGCGCTGGGATCAACGTTGGCGATTCGCACACGACCTATTTCCCGATGCCGTACTACATCGATGCGCGAGGATTTGGAGCGCTCTTCGACACTCGCCACCGAGTGAATGTCGATATCTGTGCGACCGACCCCGGCATCGCCTGGGTCGAGGTCATCGGTCGTGGGGCGGTCAGCTGGCGCGTGTTTCATGGGCCGACGGCCTTGGAGGTGATTCGGCAACTTGGCGATTTGGTAGGGAGACCCACGCAACCGCCTTCCTGGGCCTACAATCTCTGGCTCGGGTCGCAGGGAGGTCGGGACACGGTACTCGCCGAGGTGGAGCAGCTCGAGGCGGCGAACATCCCCGCATCCGCGCTCTGGGTCCAAGATTGGACCGGAGCGCGAGAGAATCCGGAAGGAGGCTTCGGCGTCCAATATCTCTGGGAGCCGAAGGAGACTTGCAGTAGCGAAGACGACGTCTGCTATCCGGGCTTCGCGGAAATGATCTCCGGTTTGCACGACCAAGGATACAAGTTCCTCACGTACGTAAACCCCTTCATCGTCCATCCGGCCAGCGTCAAGGAAGCCGACGACCCCGCACGCTTCGCCACCCGTTTCGAGGCCATGGATGCGATGGGGCTTCTCGTGAAGAACCGAAATGGGGACACATACCGCGATGGGGCCGTCGCGAACTTTCCGCAGCAAGACGCGCACCCCGATTTCTCGAAACCGGAGACGGCCGAGTTCATCCGTGAGGCGCTCGCGAACATCGTCGAAACCTACGGCGTCGACGGCTGGATGGCTGACTTCGGCGAGTACATTCCGTTTGATTCGGTCCATTCGGATGGGAGCAATGCGGACGAGCGTCGGAATCGTTTTCCGGTCGATTGGCACCAAGTCAACCGCGACGCGTTGGAGCAGGCGCGGCCTGACGGCGACTGGGCGATGATTGCGCGCTCAGGTTTCACCTTCGTCCAAGGTGCAGCGCAAATTCACTGGGTCGGCGACCAGCAAACCGACTGGGGGAAGCTCGATGGCCTGCCAACAGTGACGCCTGCACTTCTCAATCTCGGCCTCGCCGGTCAGCCGTTCGTGTCGCTCGACATCGCCGGCTTCGCGGTTGGGGCGGGGCCAAGCACGAAGGAGCTGTACATGCGCTGGACGGAGCTCGGCGCGTTTGCTCCGGTCATGCGGACCCACCAGGGCGCGGACAAAGTGAACAATTGGCGCTGGAACAGGGACGAAGAAACCACGAGCCACTTTCGCAAGTTCACCTACGTGCACTGCGCCCTCATGAACGATTTCATGATGCTGGCAGCCGAAGCTGAGGAAACCGGCGCGCCTATCCTCCGCCATCTGATGCTCGTCTTCCCGAACGATCGCGAAACCTGGGGCATCAGCGATCAGTTCATGGTCGGCGACTCGCTCTTGGTGGCCCCCGTCACCGAGGAAGGCGCCACGTCGCGCTCGGTCTATTTTCCTGCGGGCACCTGGTACAAGATCTGGAACGGCGAGGCGGTACAAGGCGGTCAGCGGAGCGTGGTCGAGGCGCCGCTCGGGAGTCCGCCCGTCTACTCCCTGGGGCAAGACCGTCGAGATCTGCGCGACTGGGACACATTGGCCTTCGAGGACTGCCGGTAGGACGAATGACGAGCCATGCGTGAGCTCGGCATCGTCGCTGCGATCAGCGCCCTCATGTGCTTGCTGAGTGGGGTCTGGCTCTCAGCCTGGGAAACGCTCTACTACGATGGAATATGGCTCGTCGCAGCGGGTCTGTTGCTCGGCGTCCCGACCGGTTTTCTCTACCACGTCCGCCTCTACCAGGTGCTGCACCCACGAGGAGAGCTCCCGCCCCGATGGTACTGGAGACCCCTCCGCTTCAATTCCTGCCTCCGCCCCGAGGAACGAGCGAGCGTCATGGCCTGGTGCTACGTCGGAGGGTTTGGCTTCCTCGTGATCTGCGTCGGCCTATTGATGATGGGGGCCGGGGTCTCGATGGCGCTGATTCGGGGCGTCTAGGGGCGGAGATTGCGACCAAGCCGGCGTCAGCGCGCTAGAGCTGTGCGACTGTTTGCAGTGTGGGCTTGGAGCGATTGAGCGTGTAGAAATGGATTCCGGGGGCGCCCTTCGAGAGCAGGTCGCGGCACTGCTTCGCGGCGAAGCCCGTGCCGGCTCGCAGTGCTGCTTCGTCGTCTCCACCTGCTTCGCGGAGCGCGTGTTCGAGCTCGACCGGAATGGTGGTGCCTGGTGACAGCGAAGCGATGCGCTGCAGGTTGGTGAGGTTCAGCACCGGCATGATCCCGGGGACGACCGGCACATCGATGCCCTCCGCGCGGAGCAGCTCGACGAAGCTCCAGTACTTCTCGTTGTCGAAGAAAAGCTGCGTGATCAGGAACTCGGCGCCTGCCTCTACCTTGAGCTTGAGATTCCGGACGTCTGAGGCGAGGCTCGACGCTTCATGGTGCTTCTCGGGATAGCAGGCGCCGCCCAGTCCGAAAGAAAATCGCTCGCGGACGAATGCCGCGAGCTCGTTGGCATGAGAGAATCCACCTTCGACGGGGGTCCAGTTGCTTGCGCCTTTCGGTGGGTCGCCGCGCAAGGCCAAGATGTTTTCGATGCCGTTTGCCTGCATGTGGCGCAGCGTTTCATCAAGCTCGGACTGCGTCGTTCCGGTGCACACGAGGTGGGCCATCGCGGTGAGCCCGAACTCCCTCTGCAGCGCGATCGCCAGGTCGGCGGTCCGCTCACGCGTGGAGCCTGCGGCCCCGCAGGTGATGGAGACGAAACCCGGCTTGATCGCCTGGAGGCGTTCGACTGCCCGAAACAGGGCTTTCCGCCCCTCATCGTCGTTCGGGGTGAAGAACTCGAGTGAGAGAACCGGGCCGTCGTCAGCCGTGTACAAGTCAGCGATGCGCATGACGCCTTTCTATATGGGCAAGCGTTGCCGCCGGGCAACACGTCTGAGGAGAAGAAGCACGAAGATCGGCAGCAGGCCGGCCTCGCCAAGGGGTCGATTCGCAGCGCTGCAGCCTCCACCCCCAGCGTCGATGCCAGTGTCTGTGCCAGCATCGATCCCTGCGTCGGGCAACGCTCCGCCTTTGCGGAGCACCAGGTCTGCGCACTGGTAGTAGATGTCATTGCCTGGTGTGGTGTAGGGCGGTTTGTCGTACATCACCTGAATCACCTGGAGCGTGCAATTGTCGCAGCTGACGTCCGGAAGAGTGACGGTCACGAGGTAGTCACGCTCGCCCTGACCCTTGTCGGTGATGCCATCGAGCAGCACCGTGGGGCTGGAGTCGCGCTCCAAGATGTCGGCTGGGTCCACGAAGTCGTCGTCACCGTCATCGTCGAAGGCGATTCGGTAGTGTCCCGGATGGTCGACGTATTCGTCCCAGCTCACTTCGATCGTCTCGCCCGGTTCGTAGGTGGTGACGTTCATGCTCCGCTCCCCGCCGGCGACCCCGCACGGCCCCGTCTTGAGGACCTTGGGCCCGTATCGCGACGCCGGCGTGTTCAAACCCAAATGGGCGCGCGCGCTCGCCGGCCAGATCGCCAGAAGGGTCAGGAAGAGCCCGAGGCAGCAGAATCGCATGGGAACATCCTAACGTAGCCATGGGTGCCGGGCACGCTTCTGCGGCGGCTTGATCGAGACCACCGTCCGCGGCAAACCATGCTCCATGCTGCGTGTGGCCATTGTACTGTCGCTTCTGGCGGCCCTTTCAGCCTGCAAACGCGCCGAGCTCGACCAAGCAAAGTGGAAGGCCGCGGGTGCCGAAGCCGTGCTTCCATTCAAGAAAAGCCTGAAAGGCGCCCTCGTAGCCGGGCTGGAGGGTGGGCCCGTGGCAGCGATTTCCGTCTGTCGCGTCCAGGCGCCCAAGCTCGCAGAGCAAGAGAGCACGGGCGGTGTCAGGGTTGGCCGGACGAGCGGGAAGCTTCGCAATCCGAGCAATGCAGCGAAGCCCTGGATGCAGGCGACCCTAGACCTCTATCAGATGGACCCCGATCGCAGAGAACCGGCCGTGGTCGCGATCGACGAAAACACCGTCGGTTACCTCGAGCCGATCTTCATGCAGCCGCTCTGCGTGACCTGTCATGGCGCCACCTTGGCCCCCGATCTGCAGGCGAAGCTCAGTGAGCTTTACCCGAATGACCAGGCCGTTGGCTATGCGGCCGGCGACTTCCGGGGTGTCTTCTGGGCAGAGCTTCCCCGAAACTGAGGGAGCCTTTTGCCTCAGCCCATGACCGCGACTCGCTCTGGCTCGATGTAGTAGAGCACGCGCACCTCGCCAGGCTGACGGAATGGATAGGCGTCGACGCCCATGTACTTCTTCGCCATTCGATCGATGTGTTCGTCCGCGCCTTCGTTCGTGATTTTCGCAACGCGGCCCCGTATCATGAGCGAGCGGTAGGGATTGTCCGGGTCAGTCACTGAGATGGCGACCCTTGGGTCGCGCCGTATGTTGCGGTCCTTGAGCCGCCCTTCGGCCGAGTTGACCAGGATTGATGGCCCGTCGGTGTCAATCCAGACTGCACTGGCCTGAGGGCTGCCATCCGACATGATCGTCGACAGGTGCGCAAACGCGGGCTTGCCCAGGATGTCGGCGTGGGATTTGGGGATCTGCTTCATGAGGCTCCTCCTCGGGCGTGCTTGTCCGTCGCGGCCGCCGGTCCCCTTGTAATGTGCTCTGCGAGGTTTTGCCATCGCGATGATCGCCCCAGACGAGCCAGAGCCCGCTTTCTCAGGGGGTCGAGACTTTCGCGAGCGAGGCATCATGGTAGAATCGCAACCGAAACCGCCACGTCGGCCGCTCCCATGCAGAGCCACTTCTTCAATCGCTATTTCGAGCTCGATCCCTTCCTCGATGAGGTGCAGGCGCGCGCGATGGTTCAGCTCTGCGAGGACTTCGGCAGCTATGGCATGTACTCCGAGGAGGGTCTCAACGAGGGGATCGGCGAAGGGCTCCCTCAGCGCTTCGACGCCGCCTTCAATTTCCTGCGTACGGGCGGCCGCCTGGGGCTTCGCGATACCGACCTCGGAACGCTCGTTGCTCGGACAAACTACTTCCGCGAGACCTATGCGTACGGCGACCAGATTTTTGCGCCTGGCATCGAGCCGCTCTATCGGAATCAGCGCCTGGTCGAGGCGGCCAGGGGAATCTTCGATCGCCCCATCGTCGAACCCGCTATCGTTTACGCGAACATCTTGCTTCCGGGACAGGAGTTGGCCGTCCATACCGATGTCCCCGAGTTTCGTGGCCTCAATCGCAAGCTTCACCCGCAATGGCTGATCGTCGTCGCGCACCATTCCGGTCTCTTCGACGAGTACCGAATGCCCATCGCCACATCGGTTTCTTGGTACCAGGACAGCAAGGGCGGCGAGTTCGCCTTTTATCCGGATGGCATCGACCGTCCGGCTCGAGCTCGTGACGTGCACTTCAATACGGCGGTCATCATGGACACGGACAGCGTCTTCCATGGTGTCGATCGCGTCATGGAAATCGACGGGCCCATTCCAACGTTCTTGCCTCGCATGCGGCTTGTCGCCGAGGGCGACGGCGAGTGGGTCGTGCGCGATGGCGAAGAGGAAATCGGTCGCTATCGATGGGACGACATGCGCTTCTCGATCTCATGGAAGGCCTACTGTTTCCGCGATCAAGCAGAGCGCGACGTTTGGCGCAATCACCAAGACGACTTGGACGCGGACACGGTGCTCGACACGCTCTGCGCTGACCTCCAAGACCGCGGCCGCATTGGCCGCAACCGGCCTTCCAACCGCGAGCTGGCCGAGACGCTCGTCGGAGAATACGTGAAGTTTCCGCCCGCTTCGGCGAGCTGAGAGCTCGCACCGTCCCAGTCCGGGCGCAGGGCTGCGAGAGCTGGTACAGATCCGCCGCGATGGGCTTCTACGATCACTACATCCTCCCTCGGGTCATCAACCTGGCTTGCTCGTCCAAGCCCAACATGAAGCAGCGACAGAAGATCGTTCCGCTTGCCGAAGGCGAGGTTCTCGAAATCGGCATGGGGAGCGGCTTGAATCTCGGTTTCTACGATCGCAGCAAGGTTCGGAAGGTTTGGGGCCTCGAGCCTTCGGCAGGGATGCGTCAGCTCGCTCGCAAGAACTTCTCCGGCGCCGACCTCGAGCTCGAAGTGATCGACCTTCCTGGCGAAGAGATCCCGCTCGATACCAACAGCATCGACTCGGTTGTGGTCACGTACACGCTGTGCACGATTCCCGATGTGCAGCGCGCGCTTCAGGGCATGCATCGCGTCCTGCGCCCGGGCGGCAAGCTTCTCTTCTGCGAGCATGGAATAGCCCCAGATGAGGCTGTTCGAAAATGGCAAAACCGAATCAACCCTGGCTGGCGCAAGCTCGCTGGTGGCTGCAACGTCAATCGGGACATCCCACAATTGCTGAAATCGAGCGGCTTTCGGGTGGATGTCGACGAGCGGATGTACATTCCAGGCGTTCGCTTCCTCTCCTACAACTACTGGGGTAGCGCAGCTGCCGACTAGATCGGTTACACTGTTTGGCAGTGGGGAAGTTGGTTGCATCGCTGTGCCTGTTGGGGGGAATCGCCGCCTGCGCGGCTTCGCTCGGCCTCCTGCCTGAGCACTACGTCATCTTCGAGGCGCCGCGGGAGGTCGTCTTTGGCGCGGGCGTGGCGTCCGTCCTCTTCGGCTTCATGCTGTTCGCGCGCGACCATCGCGCCGCCGACGTGGGCATGACGATCATTCTGCTCAGCATCGCCGCGTTCACGGGTTGGCTCACCTTCTATGCTCCCGAAGGGACCGTCGAGCGCTATCTCCCGTTCATTCCAGCCTCGGTCAACGACGCGCTTACGCGGCTGCTCTTCGGCCTGGGTGCCGCGGCTACCTTCGGCGTCGCCATTTGGGCGCTGCGTCGCCTGTTCCGCTGAGCCGCCCAGCGTCCCTCTTTTCGACGATGAGCGTCAGCAAGTGACGACGCCCGTCGGCAAGACGACGAAAAAGCCGATTCAGTTGCTCACCAAGAAGCGGAATTTGCAGCTGGCACGATCGCTGCACAGGAGGCCGAGGCATGTCGAAGAACCCTCCAGCCCGCCCTGGTCCCGTCGCCCGATTGCTGTTCACATGCGCTTTGGTCGCTGGATGTGGTGACCCGGGCCTGGTTGCCGACGAGCCCGGGCGCACCGTTCCGGCGGAGCTCCCGGCACCACTCGAAGGATCGACGGTGCGATTGCATCGTGAGTCCACCCGGTGCGGGCGGGCCGCAACGGGCCCCACCATCGCCGAGCTCGGTTCGGGAATCGAGTTCTCCATCCATGAGACGAAGGCACTCGCGGCGCCGTGTGCCGACAGCCCGATGCCCGAAATCGAGGTTGACGTCGATGGTCCAAGCATCATCTTCGACTTCTCGAACGTGCGTGGGCCGGGGGTCTTTCCCAACTCGGAGTTCGAAGGCTACGTGCTCCATTTCACGCGCCGCTGCGGCGATCCCGCGCTCGAATCGGCGACCGTCGATTTGACCGTGAGCACCGTCGAGCTTCGGAGCGCCGACCTGCAAACCCACTACGACCGGCTCCGGGTCAACCTCGCCGGCGTCCGCTATGACTCGAAGGCTTTGTTCAAGATCGATTTGTCGTGGAGACGGCTGCGTTGTCTTACCGGTCAGCCCGCCGGCCAAGATTGACCGCGCAGATACGTTGGCGAACTGCGGGCCTGGGCAGCGCTTCCGCGGCGTGCTCGTAAGCGACGACCCTCAGGCGGCCAGCGTACGCGTCGAGCAGCTCACCCGGCTCCAGAAGAAACGCAGGGTTGCTCGGGCGGCCGTGTTTCTCGTTTCCTTTGGCGAAGGTTTCGTAGATCAGCACGCCTTCGGGACGGAGCGCGTCTATCAGCAGCGGCAGATGAGGACGATGCAGGTAATCGGTCACCACGATGCCATCGAAGCCCCGCCCCCTGAGCGGCCAATCGCCGCCTTCCAGATCGAGCTCGACGATTTCGACGGTTTCCACGCCTCTCAGGTCCTCCAGTCCGGAGACGTCGATGTCCACCGCCACCAGCCGATACCCGAGTGATGTCAAATATCGCGAGTGGCGCCCACTCCCACAGGCGAGGTCCAAGATCATCCCTCCGGGGCGAACGAGCGGTGCGAAACGCTCGACCCAGGGCGAAGGCGCTGTCCTCGACTCCCTCATTTCCGCAAGTACTGACACGAAACCGTCGCAGCGAGGACCGAATTCGAAGCCAGCTCGTCTACAAGGGCCCAGGCCGAGACAACTGGGAGTAGCTTCGATGACGAGATCACCCTCGCCGAGGGCACGACGTATGAGCTCCGTGCCGACAGCGCAAGGCCTCGGCCGAGAACCGGGGACCAGGCTCAGTCGTCGGCGAGGCAGAGCGCCGCCAAGTCCTTGTTGAGCTGCGCGACCGTGGCCGAGCTCCAGAGGATTCCCGCATGCGTCTCCGCAAACCCTGAAACGACCGTTGCGCAATCCTGCGCTTGCCGAGGCAGCGCGTCCCGGACCAGCACCGTGCCGTCCGTTCCCTGCTTGGATCGCTTGGAGCTGCTTCCGAACGCGAAGTAGAGCACGTACTCGAGGTCGGGCGGGAAGGGCCTATCGAAGAGGAACCGAACGAATTCGCTTTTGGGCCCGACATCGCGCCAGGCGGGTACGACTTCGGGCGCCATTCGGACCCCGGTGTCAGCGCTCGGAATCCCGCCGAGTGGCGAGGCGATCGTGGCGAGAAATCGGACGTAGCGGTCGGTGTGTGCGTCGACTTGGTCGCGGACGAGCTGATGGGCGAGGAGCCCGCCCATGCTGTGGGCCACGATGCAGAGCCGGTCGAATCCCTGTTTCGCATGCATGGATTCCAAGATCTTCTGAAGCGCGTCCACAGCGGACTGGATCCGAACACCGCTCGGGTACTGGAAGACCCAGGCCTGATAGAGCGCGGGATCGAGCCCCTCGATCAGCGTCGTGAATTCGCGCGGGTGCCCTGACATGCCATGGATGAACAGTACGGGCGTCTTCCCCGCAGCGTACTCCTGTAACATGAACACGCCCGCGCCATACTTATCGAAGAAATCGCGAGGTTGCCACATCCCGAGTGGCCCGCTCGATGGGTCGAAGCGCGGGTCGTCGAGCGTTGCCAGCGCTCCCATCTGCAGCTCGTACCGCACGGGTACGCCTTGTGCCGCGACCCGATCCAGAGCCGGCGCCCGCTCTTCGCTGAGCTTCATGTCCAACCTGGAACGCCTGCCCTTGGGAGCGATGTTGAGGATCTCGAAGTCGTTGTAGACGGCATGTGGCTCGCCCGGGTTGAGCTCGCCGTCAGCGTTCAAGTCCTCGGCCGCGCCGATCATGTAGTATCCCGGACGCACTCCGAACGAGTATTTCCCTGGTTCCTTGAGCGTCTGATACTGGCTGATGCGGACCGGCTTGCCGACATGCTCGTCCACGTCGAACAAGTACACGTCGATGGGGCCGCCTTTCCAGTCTCCGGCTTTCACGCGTCCCGAGACGGTGCCGGTTCGCTCCATTTCCTCGAGATTCCTACGGAGCCGCCGGAAGTTGGCGCAGCCGCCGAGCTCTGCAGCGATGAGCACGATGAGCAGGCATTGATGCAGCGCATCGATACGAACCCCTCGCCGGGGACCAGGTGACATGCGCCTTTTGTCACATATCGGTCTAGCCTTGTCGAGGTTCACCGACGATCAAGCGGGCCGTGCTTGCAAGCGGAATCGTAGACGCAAGGCGCAGTCCGGCTTCACTGAAGAGCCGCCGGAATTCTGGTTTGCTTCGCTCCCGCCCCGTTCCCGACAGGACCATCATCTCCAGGTCGAGCAGCCGCGTCGTGTCTTTGCGATGCCCCGGCAAAACGATGCCCTCGACGACCAGGACCTTGCCACCGGGCCGAAGAGCGGTTGCGCAGTTCCGCAGAATCAGCGCTGCCTCGGCGTCGCCCCAGTTGTGCACGATGTGCCTGACGATGTAGAGGTCCACGCCGGCGGGCACCTCGACGAAGAAATCACCGGCTAGGCTGCTGCAGCGAGAGAGCACCCCGGCTTCACGCAAGCGTGATTCGGCAGCACAGACGACGTGCTCCTTGTCGAAAAGGACTCCGCGTAGATGAGGCCATCCTCGGAGAAGCTCGATCAACAGCGTTCCCATTCCCCCGCCGATGTCGGCCACGGTTTCGAAGCCGGAAAAATCGAACGCCGTGGCGAGCGCCCGGGCGTCATGCCGTGTGAACGCGTCCACGCCGGCGTTGTAGATCTCCGACTCCGCGGGGTGGTCAGCGAGATAGTCGAACAGCTTCTGGCCATGCTCGATCTCGAAGGCCGCCTCCCCAGTCTGCACCGCCTCTTTGAGGCGGAGCCATGGCGACCAGGAAAACGGAGCACCCACGTATCGTGCAAGCGGTCCGAGTGCCCGCTGCCGAAGCTGTGCGCCCAGCACAGTGGTTCGAAAGCGTCCCATCTCGTCGGTTTCGAGCAAGCCTTCCGCGGCAAGCGCGCCCAGTAGTCGGCTGAGCGCATCCTGGTCACAACCGATCCTCGTTGCGAGCTCGGTATCAGCCATGGGTCCGTTTTCGAGGGCCTCGGCGATCCCGAGCTGGGCCGCGGCCGAGATAGCCGCTGCGACCCACTTGCCGCCGAGCAACTTCAGAAGCTTCAGGGCTGCCTCTTGCTCTTCGGCAGAGGCGCTCACACTCCGGCTCGCAGAAGGGATTCCGATTCGGTCTCGGCAAGCACGGGCCCTAGAAGCTCGAACATCATCGCTTCATCGGTCCTCGCCGGGGTGCGCCCCAGAGCGCGTTCGACATCCCTGGCGACGGATGACAAGGCGCGGCGACGGGCCAGGCCCTTTTCTTTTTCGGCTCGAATGCGACCCGCCCTGATGCGGAGCGTCCAGCGATCGAGGCCGAGCCTGGACACGAGCTCGCGTGCTTTGGGCTCGCCGAGTTGAGAGACGACCTTGACCAGGAGCTCTCCTGCGATTTCCTCCGCCTCCCGCGCTCGTTTGCGAACGTATGCGAGAGTTTCGTCTGGCGTCATGTCGTCCTGGAGCGCCACGTGCGTATCGACCAGGATGGATGGAAAGGCTGGCACGTCCTCGAAACGAGCCTCGGGCTCGCACGGTGCGACCAGCGCCCACTGACGCAGAAGCAACTGGACGTAGTTGGAGATCTCGAAGATACGCTGGCCGGCTTCGACCTGTACCGTGTGCTTGGCACCGCTGAGCCTGTAGATCTCGCGCAGGAAGTACTGACAGAGGAACGTCCAATACGAGAAATTGTCCCAGTAGACCTTTGCCAACATGGCGGGCGCGTGCCCGTAGATGGGAGCTGCGTCTCGAAAGATGTCAAGCGCGCCGGCGACGAGCACGCGATACTGGATGTTGAGCTCTCGAGTGCGCGTTTCGAGGTCTTCTCCGGCCAAGTCGACCCGAATGAGCTCTTCGGTGAACGAGTTTGCGAGCGCGATGAAGTCGTTGCCCGGACTGTAGAGGGGGTCGACGAATGCGCCAGCTTCGCCGACGATGCCCCAGCGGTCCACCGACCAGCAGCGGCCGAGCGTGTGGCTGTAGTCACGAATGCAGAGGAAATCGAGCACCTCGCGCTCGGCCAAATGCTTGGCGAGCACAGGCTCGTGCTCCGCGATGAAATCGCGGAGCCGATCCAAGGTCTGAACCCGCTTGAAGTCGTGGTACTCCGAGTGTGCGACGACGCCGACACTGGTGTTGCCCGACGACAGCGGGATGATCCAGACCCAGTAGCCATCGCCCATCAGGTGGTTGGTCGAGCGCCATCGCTCGGAGGCAAAGGCCTTATCGTGCCAGTTGCGAACGTCGTCGGGGACGAGCTCGTTGACGTCGAGCTTGCCCTTTACTCGAAACCATCCCGACGATGATGAATGGCCCGTGCGGCGCGTCAGCTTCATCTTGCGGCGAAGGAATGCCGCGCGCCCCGTTGCGTCGATGAGCCAACGTGCCTGCAACCCAATATTCCCGGAAGGACCCAGCACCTGAACCCGATGCTCTTGTTCGCCGACGCCCAGCTCCACTTCGGTGACGGTGTGGCCCTCGAAGAGGGTGACGCCGTCTTCGACCAACATGGCGCGCAGGTCGGACTCGAAGATCCCCCGATCGATCTGGTACGACTGAACGATGGGCTCCGAAGATGGACCGATTTCAGTTCGTTCCTCGAGCGGCAAATGCCCCCCGCCCGGGTAGAAACGAAGCCCAAACTTGAGAAGATGATTTTTCTCCAGGTATTCGCGGAGGCCTAGACGCTCCAGGTACTGAGAGCCGAGCTCCACGCTCGACTCGCCGACCTTGTGCGCAGCTTCCGGAAGTGGGCGGCTCGTTCTGTCGACGGCTGCGATGCTCAGCTCCGAGTGCTCGCGGCGCAACTGGCGTGCCAGCGTAAGGCCGGCCATGCCGGCACCGCAGATCAACACATCGAACGAGGTTTGCATCCTCCGCCTCTCCAACAAAGCGTTTGGTTCTGCTCTATACACGCTAGCCGCGGCGTTGACGAGGGTATGGCTCGATGATAGTTTCTCGCCTTGCGCAGAGCCTGGCGATTTCTCCTGGTCATCGTGTCGCTGGCGGTCTACTTCATCGTGCTGGCGCCCGTAGGCTATGCCGTCCTGACCTTGCTGAGCTTGCTTCCCACGCGCGATCCCGACGCCCGTGCGACACGCCTGCAAGGGATTGTCTGCTGGGGGTTCCGCACCATGCACGACTGGCTGCGGGTGATTCGCATCATCGACTTCAATCCGAGGGAAGTCGAAGGCGCTCTTCCTGAGGGCCCTTGCATCGTGGTCGCGAATCATCGAACCCTCACCGACATCACCTCGATCATGGCGTCCTTCGGACCGATGACGGCCGCAGTGAAGCCGCAGATCTACCGCATGTGGTGGTTGCGACCATTGATCGAGAGCGCAGGGTTCATCGAAGGGGCATCGATCAATCCCTTGGACCTGGGGAATATGCTCGATGCCGCGGCGAGGAGCGCCCGGCGCGGGACCAGGTTCCTTCTGTTTCCCGAGGGCACCCGCGCGCCTGACGATCAACTGCTACCCTTCGGACGGACCGCCTTTGAGATCGCATGTCGCGCCGACGTTCCCGTCGTGCCGGTGCTCTTGCACTGGAAGCACCCCTGGCTGTCGAAAAATTGTCGGCTTTTCGCCATGCCCAAGGGCCCCACGCAGCTGCGTCTCCAGGCCTTGTCTCCGATCTATCCGAGCGAGCTTGAGGGCTCTAGCCGGGCACTTAAGGATGTGGTAGAGAGCACGTTTCATGCGCGTCTGAAGGTGGATTCGGCCAGGGAGTTAGAAGGGTACAATGCTGGAATCAATCGAGAGTCGGCTCAAGCGGCTCATCGTTGAAGCGTTGATGTTGGACGACGTCGTTCCCGAGGAAATCGAGGATGAGGCGCCGCTTTTCGTCGAGGGCCTGGGCTTGGATTCAATCGATGCGCTCGAGCTCGCGTTGGCCGTCCACAAGGAGTTTGGGGTTCGCACCTCGGCCGAGGACGAGCGCAACCGCGAAATCTTCTTCTCCGTGAAGAGCTTGTCGGATTTCATCCGGGCGGAGCAAGCGAATCCAAGCGCCCCGGCGATCGGCGAGGAGCAGCAGTCGAAAGCGCAGTGACCCCACGCGATGTTTGGAAGGACTGTCCAGATCGTCGCCGCGCTCGCATTGCTACTGTACCCGTTCGCTGTCTACGTGGGCCTGAGCCGCTGGGACCCCCGAGCCGCCGCGCTCGTGCTTCTGGTCTTGATTGCGCCGGCGGCGATCGCGCGTCTCAAGAGGTATGGAGCTTCGGAGGTTCGAGCGATTGCCTTCGTACCCTTGGTTACGGTTGGGCTTCTCTCGTTGAGTGCAGCCCTCGATGCGGCGGGCTTCATCTTGGCTGTGCCGGTTTTCGTGAACCTCGGCTTGCTCGCCACCTTTGGACCGACGCTTCACTGGGGTCCACCGATGATCGAGCGCTTCGCGCGCCTGCAGGAGCCTGAGCTGTCGGATGCCAAGGCGAGCTGGTGTCGGAACTGGACCTGGATTTGGTGCGGCTTCTTCGCGCTCAATGCCGCCGTCGCTGCTGCCCTCGCCCTTCTCGCACCTCTGCAATGGTGGACGCTCTACAACGGTCTGATCGCCTACGGCCTGATCGGTCTCTTGTTTGCCGTCGAGCTCCTGCTTCGCCACTTGAAGTTTGGTGGCGTTCGTGACGAGGCGCTGCGGGAATCGGCTTCTTCCGGAGAGAATGGTCGATGAACGCTCCATTGCTCGGGCGGCATGCGGCGACCGACTTGGTTGCGTTCGGCCGGGGCGGGGAGCGAAGCGCCGCGGACTTGCTTGCGGACGCAGCCATGCTCGTCGCCGAGCTCCCTCCACCGACAGAGGGTTCGCAGGTCCTGCTTGTTTTCAAGAATGACCGCTACGCCTTTGCGACCTCGCTTCTGGGCGCATGGGCTGCGGGGCACGGCGTCGCCCTGCCGCCGAACACCAGCCGGGACTCGGTGCTGAGCGTCCTCGGTCGCCCCGACGTGGTTGCGATGCTGCACGATACGGACGCGGGAAGGCCCATCCGCATCGAGCCGTTTGCGTCGGCTCGACCTCGAGGGCAGGGCTTGGCCGCGGTGACGGTGCCTACTCGCGCGACGGTCGCCACCGTTTTTACCTCCGGCACCGAGAGCGCGATGACCCCTTGCCCCAAGAGCGAGGCCCAGCTTATGACGGAAGCCGTGGTCTTGGCAGAGGCGTTCGGCGCGGCTCCCGGAGAGCGACTGGTCGCCAGCGCGCAGCCCTCCCATATCTACGGATTGCTCTTTTCGGTGCTCGTGCCACTGGTCAGCGGCGGCGCCTTCATCCGCGAGACGCCATTTCACGCGGAGGCGATCGCCAGCAAGGTCAAGGCCTACCGCGCGCGCAGCTTGGTCACCGTGCCGGCGCACCTCAGTGGGCTCAGCAACGTCGACGCGGAATCCCTTGCGTCTCTGAGGCGGGTGTTTTGTTCCACCGCCCCGCTCCGGGCCAAGACTGCGCAAGCGTTTTTCAGCGTGCATCAAATGCCGGTGACGGAGATCCTCGGCTCGACTGAAACCGGTGGTATCGCATGGCGCGAGCGCCCACCCATGGAAGCGTGGCAGCCTCTTCCCGAGGTCGAGATCGATGTCGACCAAGACGGGATCCTCTGGGTTCGCTCGCCGTTTGTAGCTGGGGATGCGCCGGTTCGCACCGCCGACCTCGCGAAACTGCAGCCTGATGGGAGCTTGTTGCACCTCGGTCGGGCGGACGGCATCGTCAAGATCGGCGGTCAACGCGTCTCCCTCCCGGCGATGGAGCAATGGCTCTACGAACAGCAGGGTGTGGACGATGCCGCACTGGTTGCTGTCCGGACCGAGGGCCTCCGCGATGTGCAGTTGCTCGCTGCGGTCGTCGCGCCAAACTGGACTGCACGGCGCTTGCGAGAGGCCATGGCTCTGAGCTTCCAGGCCTCCGCGCTTCCGCGTCGCATCTTGTTGACCGATCGTCTTCCGCGCGAAGACAACGGCAAGCTCCCACGCCGCCGCATTTTGCAGCTCTTTGGGCTCAACGCGGAGGACAAGCCGATCCGCTGGGACCTCGACTGGGGTGAGGTGGTCGAGAGCGTCGACGAGGGCAGGGTCTCGCAGCGTGTGTCCGTTCATGTCCCGGATACCTATGGCGCTTTCGAAGGGCACTTCCCCGGTTATCCGATCTTGGCTGCAGCCTTCCAACTCCACGACCTCGTGCTGCCGCGCGTACGGGCGCTTCGCCCCGACCTCGGAGCGGTTCGAGCGGTTCGCAGGCTCAAGTTCCTCGGTCGCATCGTCCCAGACGACCAACTCGAGCTGACGTTGAGTTGGACCCTAGGCAAACCGGCAGTCGACTTCACCTTGAGCCGCGGAGACAAGGTTTGCTCCGGGGGGCGCATCGTCTTTGAAGAGGAATGCACGTGACCGGGGATGTGCCAGAAAGATTTCGCCCCTGCGTGATCGTGCCAACGTACGACAATCCGGTGACCATCCACGACGTCGTCACCCGCGCCCGTCAGCACTGTCCGGATGTCATCGTCATCGATGATGGCAGCGACGATCTGGGCCGGCTCGCCTGTGCGGCGATCGCCGAGGAAGGCTTGGCCCATGTCACCAGGCGCAAGAGCAATGGTGGCAAGGGAGCCGCAGTGAAGGCCGGGTTCGAAGTCGCAAGAGAGCTCGGATTCAGCCACGCGCTCCAGGTCGATGCGGACGGGCAACATGACCTAGGGCGCATTCCAGCATTCCTAGACCAGGCACGGGCGCGTCCCGACGCACTTCTCCTCGGCTATCCAATCTACGATACCAGCGCACCCAAGGGGCGTCTCCTCGCGCGGCGAATCACCCAGTTCTGGGTGAGCCTCGAGCTCGGCTCGGCGGACATCGTCAGAGACGCCATGGTGGGCTTTCGGGTCTACCCGCTTGTGGCGGCGATGGAGGTTCCGGTTCGCGGGAATCGAATGGATTTCGACGTCGAGATCGCCGTGCGCATGGCTCGCGCCGCCGTTCCGGTCATCAACCTGCCCGTCGGGGTTCGCTACCTGAGCCAAGAGGAAGGCGGGACGTCTCACTTTAGGGCGTTTGGCGACAATTTGCGTTTGTCGTGGCTGCACACGAGGCTCTGCGTTGCCGGGCTTTGGCGCTGGTTCACACGGCGGCTGAGGCTCGGGCCGTGACCTGGCTCAGCCAACGGGAGCGCGGCGCCGTGCTCGGCATTCGATTCGTGTTCTGGCTCGCGACGCTATTCGGCCGCTGGCCGGCGCGGCAGTTCGTCCGCTTGGTCGCGCTGTTCTATGCGGCGTTCGACCAGAACGCGAAGCGCGCGTCGTGGGCCTGGCTCGAGAGGGTGTACGCTCGTCCCGTTGGCTGGCTCGACGTCTATCATCACATCTCGATCTTCGCCCAGGTGGCGCTCGATCGGATCTTCCTGCTCGAGGGCAAGACCAAGATGTTCAAGATCACTCGCACCGGCAACGAGCATCTAATCGAGCTCGCCCGGGAACGGCGAGGCGCGATTCTTCTGGGTGCGCACCTCGGCAGCTTCGAGGCGATGCGAGTCAGCGCGGACGAGGAGTCCTTTCCGGTGAGCATCGTCGGACACTTCGAGAATGCCCGAATGATCAACGCGCTCCTGTCCGAGATCGATCCGAAGATGGCCGACAGCGTGGTTCACGTCGGCGACGATCCGGTCGCCTTTGCGCTCGCCATCCGAGACCGCCTCGAGCAAGGTCACATGATCGCGGTCCTCGGAGATCGCATCGGGCTCAACCAGAAGACAGTCAGCGTCGATTTTTTCGGGAAATCTGCCCTTTTTCCCGCTGCGCCTTTCATTTTGGCTGCGGCACTTCGGGCCCCCGTTTATCTGGTTTTCGGTCTATATTACGAACCAGATCGCTACGAGCTCTATTGCGAACCATTTGCGGAGCGCATCGAGCTACCCCGCGGCGAGCGGGGTCAAGCCTTGCAACACATGGTTCAGCAATATGCCAAGGCGGTGGAGAGATTCTGCCGGAAAGCACCCGACAACTGGTTCAATTTCTATGACTTCTGGGGCGAACGAGACAATGACGGCGACTGAGGCTTCGAGAGAGGCACGCTTCGCTATCGAGGTCGGCGCCGAGGCGTTGAGCATCGACGATATCATCGCCCTCGCGGAGGGGGTTGCGGTCCCGCAACTGAGTGGTGCCGCGCGCAGCCGAATGCAGGCCAGCGCCGATCTGATTGCACGGCTCCACGAGGACGAGATCAATATTTACGGCGTGACCACCAGCGTCGGTGCATCGGTAGGCACGCACGTACCTCGGTTGTTTTCGAGAGACCTGTCGCTCAACATCCAGCGCATGCACGGTTGCGGGACGGGGCAGCTCTTGAGCGAGGAGCAGACCGCGGCAGCCCTTGCGGTGCGCTTGTCTTCCTTGTCCCAGGGGAAGAGTGGTGTCCGGCCTGTCGTCGCCGAGCGCCTCATCGATTTTCTCGAGAATCGAGTTCTGCCGCTCATTCCCTCGGAGGGTTCGGTGGGCGCGAGCGGCGACCTCACTCCGCTTTCCTACGTCGCCGCCGCGCTGGTCGGCGAGCGCGAAGTTCGATTCGACGGCGAGGTCGTCGAGGCCAGCCAGGCGCTCGAGGCGATCGGCGAAGCTCCGCTGGCCCTTGGTCCGCGCGAGGTGTTGGCGCTGATGAATGGCACCAGTGTCGCAACCGCCATTGCCTGCCTTGGCTGGGCGCGCGCCCGGCAGCTAAGCCGTCTGGCTGCCTGCCTCACGGCCATGTGCTCCGAGGCCGTCCACGGCAATCCTTCCCATTTCGATGCCTTCGTGCACGACGCGAAGCCGCACCCCGGTCAGGTCCTGGCAGCGCGCTGGATCCGCGAAGACCTGGGCTACGACGGTACGGGGACCCGGGCGGGCGCTCGTCTCCAGGACCGGTACTCGATTCGATGCGCCCCTCACGTCATCGGGGTGGCGCTCGACTCTCTGCGCTGGAGTCAGGCCGCACTCGAAACGGAGCTCAACGGCGTCAGCGATAACCCGCTCGTCGACCTCGAAGCCGGAAGGGTGGTTCACGGAGGCAACTTCTACGGGGGCCACGTGGGATTCGCGTGCGACACCCTCAAAGTGGCGGTGGCGAACATCGCTTGTCTCCTGGACCGCCAACTCACGCTCCTCTGCAACCCTGCGGAAAACGACGGGCTCCCGGCGAATCTGGTCGGTGTCCAAGAAGCGCAGGCTTGCTCGCACAATGGCTTCAAGGCGGTCACCATTGCCGCATCGGCTTTGGCCGCCGAGGCGCTGAAGATGACGATTCCGGCTAGTGCATTCAGTCGCAGCACGGAGCAGCACAACCAGGATAAGGTCCCGATGGCCACCCTAGCGGCGCGCGACCTTGCGCGGGTCGTCGAAATCACCGAGCAGGTGGCGGCGATGATGACGCTTGCATGCTGTCAGGCCGTCGATCTTCGCGACGACGCCTTGAAGTTCTCCGAGCGCACCTCCGCCATGCGCTCCGCCGTGCGCGAGGTCGTTCCTACACTGGGGCCCGACCGACGCATGGACGTCGACATCGCCGCGGTGCTCGGGCTTGTTCGAGGGCATTCTTTGCCCCACGGTTCGGACGCGCTCACATGAAGCACGACGAGCACGCCGTCAGCATCGAAGCCACCGTACCCTTTCACTTTTGCGATCCCTTGTTCGTGGTTTGGCACGGGCGCTACTTCGAGTACTTCGGTATGGCTCGGGCAGAGCTGATGAGAAGTCGGAAGCTAGACGTGCTCGAGATTCGCAGCCTGGGCTACCGAATGTACATGACCGACGTGCGTTGCCGCTACATGTATCCGCTCGGCTATGGGGACAACTTGCGCGTCACGGCCTGGTTCACGGCGGCAACCCCGCTGATCCGGGTGGCCTACACGATCACGAACCTGACGTACGGCCGAAAGAGCGCCCGGGCATACACCGAAATCGCAACGACCGACGCCCAGGGAGAGCTCTTGAGGCAGACTCCTTCGGTGATTCTCGAGCGCCTGCCTGCCGAGCTTCTCGGGGAAGCGTCATGATGGGGAAGCCGAGGCCACGCGCTCTTGTGACGGGGGCCAGCCGCGGCATTGGCGCTGCGATCGCTCGAGAGCTGGCTTCGATGGGGCATCCTGTCATTCTGAACTTTCGCGCGAACCGGGCAGCGGCCGAAGCGGTGCAAGCGGAGATCCGCGAGTCCGGTGGCGAAGCGACCCTTTGCGGTTTCGACGTGCGGGACCGTGACGCATCGACCAGCGCGATCGAAGCGCTGCTGGGCGACGACACGCGCCCCATTGGCGTCCTGGTCAACAATGCGGGCGTCGCCGCCGATGCTCCGTTTCCCGCCATGTCCTGGGATGCATGGGCGCAGGTGACGCGCACCACGCTCGACGGTTTCTACAACGTGACGCATCCGCTCGTCATGCCGATGGTCCGCCAACGTTGGGGACGGATCATCAGCCTCTCCTCGATCTCGGGCCTTCGGGGAAACCGCGGCCAGGTCAACTACGCCGCCGCCAAAGCAGGCATCGTGGGAGCTACGAAGTCGCTCGCGATCGAGCTGGCGAAACGAAAGATCACGGTCAACTGCGTCGCACCCGGGCTCATCGAGACGGAGATGATTCGAGAAGTGCCCGACTTCGTCGTGAAGCAGATGATTCCCGCGGCCCGTATCGGAAAGCCTGAAGAGGTTGCGGCGCTGGTCGGCTTCCTCGCAAGCGACCGGGCGGGCTACATCACGGGTCAAGTCATCCGAGTCGATGGAGGTTTCGTATGACTGCATCGCGGCTTTGGGATGTGATCGTCGTAGGGTCAGGGCCCGCGGGATCGGCAAGCGCTGCGCTCCTTGCCGCCGAAGGTTTCGACGTTCTGGTTATCGAAAAAGAAGAGTTCCCGCGATTCCACATCGGCGAATCACTGCTGCCGGCAGGCCTCACGGTCTTAGAGGACCTGGGCATCGAGCCCGATGATGACGTGTTCATGTTCAAGCAAGGAGCGCAGTTCCTGCGCGAGTCGACAGGTCTCGTATCCTCGTTCGATTTCGCCGACGCTCTCGAAGGCCCGCCGCGTCATGCCTGGCACGTCGACCGCGCTAGCTTCGATACGATGCTTCGCGACAGGGCTTCCGCTCGGGGAGCGTTGGTGCGCCACGGAGTGACAGTGACCGACATGGAAGTCGACGCCGAATCGGCATGGGTACAGACCTCGTACGGCACGGAGCGGGCGCGCTTCATCATCGACGCCAGCGGTCAGGATCGCTTCATCGCGAAGCTGCGACAATCCACGGTCCCGTACTCCAAGTTCGGAAAGGCCGCCGCCTACGCGCACTTCAGCGGCTTGTCGGACGAAGCGGTGGAGGTCATCGGTCCGGGGAGCGACATCCGCATCATGATGGTCGAAGGCGGGTGGCTCTGGGTGATTCACCTGCCTGGCCGGAGACTCAGCGTCGGGCTCGTGTCCAAAAAGCCGGGGATTTCGGGCCGCACGCTACGGCGCGAAATCGCGGTGTCTCCGCTCCTACGCTGCCTCACGCACGGCACAGAGGCGACCCCGCCTCAGCTCGTCAGCGGCTTCAGCTATCGCAATGATGCCAAGAGCGGCCCCCGCTACGCTTGCATTGGAGACGCCGCCTGCTTCCTCGATCCGGTGTTTTCTTCGGGGGTGAGTCTCGCCTTGCTCGGCGCTCAGGGACTGGTCGAACGGCTCGCCCCGGCTCTGCACGAGGGCAGTGAAGCGAAGGCGGATCTGTACCTCGAGGAATCGGCCAAGATGGACGAAGGCTATCGCGCCTTCGCCTTGCTGATTCACCGCTTCTACAATACACGTCTTATCGACAATGTGGTGCTCAACTCACCAGAGGAAGGCGAGCTTCGAGCCAGCATCACGAGCATGCTCGCCGGAGACGTTTGGCGAGAGGGCAACGTGTTCCGGGACATGTTGTTCCGCTCGCGCATTCAACTTTGAGCGAGAGAGTCGAGTATCGCATTGACGCTTAGGGTCGAGCCGGTCGCCATCACGGGTATGACACTCAGCAACGCGCTTGGAAGCAACTGCGACGAAGTCCGCGACGCCCTTGCCGCGGGGGATTCGAGACTCGGGCCCTCGCCGGTGAAGGTGCCGTTCGAGACTGCCGTGGGGGCGATCCGCGTCGAGCTGCCCAGCCTCGACGGCGCGCTCACTCCCTGGTCGACGCGGCTGACGCGCGTCGCAAAGCAGCTCGTCATCAATCTGGAACTGGAGCTGGCGGCACTTCGAGAGCGCTGGAGGCCGGAGCGAATCGCGCTGATTCTGGGCACGAGCACTGCCGGCGCCGAAACGACCGAATCGGCGTTTCAGCATTTCCTCGCAACCGGCGAGCTGCCCGAAGATTACGACCTCTGGCGACAACATACGTATGGCGCCGTCCTGCACGTCATGCGCGCCTTGACCGGCGCTCAGGGCCCTGGCTGGGTCGTGTCGACGGCTTGCACCTCGAGCGCAAAGCCGCTGGCCAGCGCGCAGCGGCTCATCGGCGCAGGGCTCATCGACGCGGCGATCGTCGGCGGAATCGACACGCTTTGTGCGATGACTCTCTGCGGCTTCAATGCGCTCGGTGCGCTTTCCTCCAAGCCCTGTCGGCCGTTCTCGAGCGCGCGTGACGGGATCAGCATCGGGGAGGGCGGGGCCTTACTCCTGCTCGAGCGAAGCGGCGAGCCCATCGTATGGCTCGAATCGGTCGGGGAAAGCTCTGATGCCTATCACATCAGCGCACCGCACCCGCAGGGGTTGGGTGCCCAGCTCGCGATGCAACGCGCGCTCGACCGAGCGGGTTGCAGCCCAGCGGAGGTCGACCACATCAACGCGCACGGCACGGGCACGCCACACAACGACGGCGCCGAAGCCAATGCGATATCGGAGATCTTCGGCAACGAGGTTCCGGTCGTTTCCACGAAGGGGTACACCGGTCACACCTTGGGCGCGGCCGGAGCTACCGAAGCGGTGCTTGCCTCGTTTGCGCTCACCGATGCTTGGATTCCCGCGTCTCTCGGGGCCTCACCCGTCGATGAGAGGATCAGCATCAAGATCGCAACCGAACCTACGGAGGGGAGCTTTCGCAGAGTGCTGAGCAATTCATTCGCGTTCGGCGGAAACAATGTGAGCGTTCTCTTGAGGTCGGCATGACGTCATCGATCGAAGTCGGTGTCGCTGGGGTGGGTCTCTTCATGCCGGGTTTCCCCACAGCGGCGGATTGGCGCGCCGGAAGGGCCAGCGACGAGCCTGAGTTGCCTACCGGGTCGCGGCTCGATCGCCGCGCGCGTGGGCGATCGAGCGTTCTCACCAAGGCGCTGGCCGAAGCGTACTTCGAGGCGGCAGACGCGGCCGGCGTCGAGCTCGGCAAAGGCTCTGCCGTGTTTGGCTCTGCGCTCGGGGAGGTTGGCACCATGCTCGGGCTGCTCAACCAGATGTGGCGCGATCACGAAGAGCCATCGCCAATGGCCTTTGCTTTGAGCGTTCACAATGCGGCCTCTGGCATCGTCTCGATTGCGACCAAGAACCGTGGCTTCACGACATCGCTCGGGGCTGACCACGATACGCCTGCCATGGCGCTGATGGAGGCGATCGGGCTCATCGCCGAACGTGGCGAGCCGGTCGTCGTCGTCTGCGGAGAAGAGCCCACGCCAACTGCCTTGGTTCCGGACGACGAAGCTTGGGAGCTTGCGACCATGGCGATTGCGTTGGCTCCACTGAGCGACCATGACGACGGGACCCCGGTTCGGCTTCGAGGCCCATTCAAGGTGGCTCCCACTCTCACTGGCCCGGAGTTGCGGCCGATGCTCGCGAGAAACCCTCAGGTTGGTCTCCTCGATTTGATTTGTGCCATCGAGGCCGGTAAGTCAGGGACCATTGCCCTCGACCGTGGCAGGGGCGCTGGCTGGTGCATGGAGGTTCTCGTCGCCGATGGCTGAGATCTATCCGTCGATCCGCGAGCTCATTCCCCACGATGGCCCGATGGTGCTCCTCGACGAGATGGTCCATTGGGAGCCGGGACGCGCTCGCTGCAGCATCCGGATTGCACCCGGAATGCGTTTCGTATCCGAGGGAACCGTCGATACCATCGTTGCCCTCGAGTACATGGGCCAGGCGGTGGCCGCTTCTTGCGG
Organism: uncultured delta proteobacterium; assembly: GCA_963699755.1. Classification (GTDB taxonomy): domain Bacteria; phylum Myxococcota_A; class Polyangia; order Polyangiales; family Houyiibacteriaceae; genus SG8-38. The sequence continues at coordinate 122,189 of CAVOVB010000002.1, read as the reverse complement.
CTACGCGGCGTTTCGTGGAGGGAACGACATCAGGGTGGGAATGATCATCGGTTGTCGGCGCATGGACATCGAAGTACCAAAGCTGCACGTCGGCGACGAATTGCTCGTCGAGGTTCGAGAAGTCCGCGCACGAGAAGAGATTAGCGTCTATGAGTGTGACGTTTCCCGTGGCTCGCAGCCTGTCGCATCGGCCCAACTCACGCTCTACCACGCCGAGAAGCCTCCCGGCGAAGGCGATTCGTTCCCGTGAGGTGGCGTCTTGCACTGGCGATCTCGTTGGTCGTGCTGTCGCTAGTCGCCAGCTCGAGCGCCCAGTCGCCCCAGGGCCGGGTTGAGCTCGACACCTTGCTCTCGGCGTTTGCCAAGATGGACGGGCTCGAAGCGAGGTTTGTCGAGGAGAAACGAATGCAATTGCTCAAAGCTCCCCTCGTGAGCGAGGGACGATTGTACTTTGTGCCTCCCGGCTACCTCCTTCGAAAGATCGTCTCGCCGCAGCCATCGCAGATCCTGATCACGCCAACGACCCTGACCGTCGACGACGGATTGACGCGGCAAGTCATCGATTTGAGCGCCAGGCGGGATGTTCGATCGTTCGTGGCGTCGTTCGTTTCCTTGCTGGCCGGAGACAAGGACGCCTTGACCACCGCGTACGAGATTCGCATTACCGACGAGGGGAACGGGAGATGGCGAATGGAGCTCGCTCCCAAGGTTTCGCCGCTCTCCGAGATCATCAAAATGGTCGGGGTCAGCGGAAGGGGGCTTTCGGTCGCGCAGATCCACGTGTTCGATACGAACGGGGATGAGACGATCACCCGCATGCTAGACGTGGATCCGAAGCGTCGATTCGATGCGTCCGAACGAAAAGCCCTGTTCGGAATTGAAGCTCGATGACCGATGGCGGATACCGACGACTGTTCGCGGCTGTCTTCGTAGCGGCGCTTCTCGCGGTGTTCGTGGTGACTCGCTTTGAGGTCGTGGCCGACATTACCGCGTTCCTGCCGAGCGCGGAGGATCGAAGCCTCGCCGAGTTCTCGAGGGCCATCGCCCAGGGTCCGCTCAGCCGCACCATGGTGCTCGTGTTGGTGGCGCAAGACGATCAAAGCGCTTCGGCCGCATCTCGCGCCTTTGAAACAGCCCTGCGGGAGCACCCCGACGTGGGACCGCACCTCGAATCGATTGAGGGCGGCCCTCCGGAGGGCTTCGAGCGGAGTCTCTGGGATCTGTACCATCGGCGTCGATTTGGGTTTCTCGCTGACGACCCGGAGGCGGCGCGCGCTCTCGGGAGCGATGAAGCACTGCGGTCCTCGGCTGATGACCTGCTGAGACGCTTGCGGCATCCCGACTCGTCGGCGATCGCACGGCTTGCGCCAAGTGATCCGCTTCTGGTCATTCCCGACCTTTTTCTCCGCTTCCAGCAGGCCGCGGGCCGCCAGCTTCGGCTCGTCGACGGCCGCTTCCTCACGCCCAATGGCCCCGACGCTGTCCTCTTTCTCACCACTGGGGCTTCGGCCTTCGATTCGAGCATTCAAGGACCGCTTCTACGCGGCATCGAGTCGGCGTTTGAAGAGCTTGAGGCGACGATGCCAGAAGCAAGGGAGTTGCAACAGAGCGGGATCAACCGATTCGCGGTTCGTGCCGAGGAATCGATTCGCGCCGACATCGAGCGAATCACGCTCTTCTCCTGCTTGGGTTTGGGGCTCTTGCTTTGGATCCTGTTTCGTGGGTTCCGACTGGTGGGCTTGGCCACTATCGCCGTCGGGCTGGGGGTCTTGACCGGCTGTGCGCTCGTCCTAGCCGTCTTTGGCCGGATTCATGGTGTCACGCTCGCGTTCGGCGCCTCATTGATCGGCGTTTGCGTCGACTACGTCATCCACTTCTACTGCCACCAGTCGGTAGCCCCGTCGCCGGATGGTGCGTACGCGACCCTCCGTCGCATTTGGAAAGCGCTCGCGACGGGCGCCGCCACCACCATGATCGGCTTTGCCGCCCTCAGCGCCTCTTCGTTTCCGGGTCTGCGCGAAGTAGGGCTCTTCTCCTTGACGGGTATCGCGGCCGCCCTCGCGACGACCCGATTCGTCATCCCATCGCTCATGCCAAGCAAGCCGCGCCCGGTGGCGTTTCGGCGCTGGCTCGTCGAGCGATTGGTTCGAGGATACCGCTGGCTGCATTTGCACCGAGCAGCTCCCCTGTTCATCGTGGTGTCAAGTCTGGTGATTGCCATCGTCGGGCTCTCGAAGGCGCACTGGAACGACGATTTCACGAGCCTCAACCGGGTCGACCCCGACCTCTTCATGGAGGACTCGCTCGTTCGCGCCAAGGTGACCCGACTCGAGCAGATGCGTTTCGTCCTGGCGCTTGGTGCTGACGACGAACGTGCGCTCCAGGTGAATGACGCGGTACTGTCAGCGCTTGCCCATGCGCAGGGCGCGGGTGAGGTCGCAGGCTACCAGTCGATGGGCGTCCTCCTTCCGAGCGCCCGCAAACAAACAGAAGTGGCGCAGGCATTCCGTGAATCGCCTGCCCTTTGGAAGAGGCTGTCTGAGGCCTTTGCAGACGCTGGCGTAGAGCCGGCGGCGCTCGCTCCCTTCGGGGACGATTTGAATGCCCCCCTTGCCCCGCCCCTCCGCTTCGATGATCTGCTGGGCTCCCCGCTCGCATCGCTCGTCCAGAAGTTTCGAATCGAGCTCGACGGCAGGGTCGGCTGGCTCAGCTTCCTTCATGATGTGCGCGATCGGGCGGCGCTCGAGAAACGCTTGGCAGCGATCCCGGGGGCGCGACTGATCGATCAGGCGCAGATGATGCACGAGGCCAATCGCGCTTATCAGAATCGTACCCTCGAGCTCATCTCGTTCGGCCTGGTAGGGGTGCTGCTCATGCTGGCGCTGAGATACCGTAACATTCGAAAGGTGCTAGCGGCTTTCTTTCCGTCCTTGCTCGCCGCTGCGGTGACGGTTTCGATTCTGACATTTGCCGGTCTCGGCCTCGATCTGGTCTCTCTGACGGCGCTTCTCGTGGTCGTCAGTGTTGGCGTAGACTACGGGGTGTTTCTCGTCGATGCGGACATGACAGGGGAGGTCGATCGATCTGCCGCGCTCTTGAGCATCGTCGTGGCCTGCGCGTCTACCGTCCTAGGCTTCGGCCTGCTGAGCCTTTCCAGCTATCCCGCGCTTCACGTCATCGGTCTCACGGCAGTGATTGGCGTCCTCGCCTCGTTCGTTCTCGCCCCCGCGGCGCTGACACTCACTGCGCGGAGCTCGAGTTGAGGTCTCTCGCTGGCATTCTCGATTTCTTGTTGCTTGCATCGGCGCTCTTCGCGCTCGGCGCCTGCGCACGAGATGCACGCACCGCAAAGCCGGAGTCTGGTATCGAAATCGGGCCTGGCCCCATGCTCGCCCCGACGGCAATCGCCGAGCGATTCGTTTGGCGACAGCGCGTCGTCGCCTCGTGGGGCGACCGCAGCGAATCTTTCGACGCGGTGCTCCAGATGGATGGCGAGGCGCTGATCTTGATTGGACTCGGCCCCTTGGGAAGGGCGGGCTTCATCGCGACGCTCAGCGCGTCGGGGGTCCGCTTTGAAAACCGTAGCGGTCGAAGCCTTCCGTTCGCTCCGGAGCACATCATGGCCGACGTCCAGAAGGTATTCTATCCTTGGCTCCCTCCGGTACTCGCTGGTTTCACCGGAACACGCGCGGGCGAGCACGAGACCCTGATGATCAGCGAAACCTACGCAGATGGAAGGCTGGTTTCGCGAAGTTTTCGGCGCAGTGACGCGGTCGATCGAGGCGAGCTTCGAGTGCACTACGAGGGCTGGCTGCCTGGGCGCTCCGCTCCGCAACGCGCCACCTTGGACAATGCGTGGTTCGGATATGAGCTCACGATCGTCACCGTCGAGCAACAGCGTCTACCTAATCAGGCGATAGCATCTGGCGAATTAAGTCGATGATTACCGGTTTCCAGTCGACCCACCGGTGCTGCCCTTCGAACACGATCGAGGTGTAGGGAATCTTACTGTCGTCCAGATGCCGCGTAAACGACTCGTTGGCCGAGATGATTCCTTCGCGGTCGGCGGTTCCCCAGGCGAAAAAGAGGCGAAGCCCTTCGACGTCTTGCGGCGAGCTCCAGCGCAGATAGAGGTCGTCTGCCTCGATGCGTGCACGCTCCTCCTCGTTCGCCGGGCCGAAGACGCGGCGTGACTGAAAGAGGAACTTCGCCACGAATCGGTTGCTGAAGTCGATCATCTGTTCGGTATTGAAGATCGGAGCGCTGATCGCCGCAACGGCATCGAAGGTCTCCGGATGGTGTAGCGCGAAGCGGAGCGCTCCGTGTCCTCCCATCGACACCCCCATGACCGCGCACCGGTCTGGGCATCGCTCCACCGGAAGCGTTCCGTGGACATACGGAAGCAAGTCTTCGAGCACCCAGTCCGCGTAGCGAAAGCTGCCGTCGTACCAGTTCTCCCAGAAGCCGAACTCGCCGTCGGGGAGCACCAAGACGAAAGGAGGCAAGCGGCCGGCGATCACCTCTGCGTCGAGCGCCTGACCAAGCTCCACCTCGTCGAATGCACCGGGATCGTCCCCGCCGCCGTGCAGAAACAAGAACAGGGGCACCCGCTTGCCCTTGGCTAGGTTTCTCGGAACATAGGCGGCGTATTCCATGGGTCGACCCATGGCTCGACTGTGGATTGAGCCGTGGCGAAGGTATGGCTCCGGCTTGACGCAGCCCAGGGCGGTGACCAGGAATAGCAGGGACGAGGAGATCGCCTTCATAGGGGGGACGAGCACTCGTCGAATCTAGCGTGACTCGATGTAGGTTGTAAGGTGCGCGTGTTCAAGGTTCTCAAAATATTCTCGCTGCTCGCGATAGCGGCCGCGACGGCCTGCGCCCCTTCAACACAAACCCCAATTCCTTCGACCGCTCACGAGGCCCTCGCGCCTTCGCCCCGCTGCGCGGCGGTGATGTTGCCCGGCAAAGGCGACCTCGGTGAGTCGTATAGCGAGAACCGAGTCGTCGAGCGCCTCCAGGCCCGCGAGCCTGATCTCGAGGCCATCACCGTCGACGCCCACTTCGGTTATTACCGTGAACGGAACCTCCTCCCACGCCTGGACGAGGATGTTCTCTCCTCCCTGCGCGCGCGAGGCATCGAGACGATTTGGTTGGTCGGAACCTCGATGGGCGGAGTCGGTTCACTGCTGATGGCACAGGAGCACCCGGAGCTCGTCGACGGAATCATTCTCGTCGCGCCATACCTAGGCCGCAAAGGCACTCTCAAGAGCGTCGAAGAGGTGGGTGGGTTGGCGGCCTGGCAACCACCGGAAGACCAATCCAAATGGGACGTTTCCCTCTGGGTCTGGCTGAAGGGGTACACCAATGGTGAGAAGCGCCCGCCGATCTTCCTTGCATATGGCGAGCAGGATGGTGGTGCCGAGGCGCACAAACTGCTCGCCGACGTTCTGCCGGAGGGCCACGTCTTCACGAGAGAGGGCGGCCACGGTTGGACCGTTTGGAATCCGCTCTGGGATGAGATGCTCAGCAGCGTTGAAAGGCTCTGTCCCCTCTAGCCGCGCGCAGCTTGGCGCAAGCTTGTCGCGATCGAGCGCACGCGCGCAAGACTTTCGCGAGACTGTTTCAGCGGAACAGGAATAGGCGACATCTGCATCTGGCATGAGTGTTGCACCGCCAAAGGCATGAAAGAAAGTGTTGATCGAATTCGAAAGTTGTTGTTCGTTCTACTGTCGAGCGCCGCCTTCTTGGCTGTCAGCCTTGCCGCTCCGAGCGCCTATGCCGGTGTCGATCACGAGGTCGCAGCCGTGGAATCCGCGGACTTCAAGTACGCGGGGCCAGCCCCTGCGTCGGTGCGCATCCTCGTGGAAGATGCCAGGCAGCGCAAAGGTCCGTTTGTCTGGGGCCGATACGAGAAGGTGAATCTCACCTTCGCCCAGGGGGGGAGCGATCCCTTGGCGTTTCTCGGGGAGTCGATCGCGAACCAGCTGTCCGAGCACGGAATCCCAGCCTCCACTAAGCCCGATGCGGGCGGCGAAGCGATGAAGCTGCGAGTCGAGACCTTCGACATCCGAAACCGTCAGACCACAGGTTTTTCGCCGATGGTTACCCTTACGCACCTTCGGATCGTGGCAACGTTCGCGGGCAAGTCCCAGGTCATCACTGGGTTTGCCGTCCACGCCAAGGTCCTGAAGAGAAAACGCGATACCGGTACCTGGACATACCTCTACACGGACCCGCTGCATCTGGTCGTCCGTGAGGCGGCCGCCAAGCTGAATCGATCGTTCTGGAACCTCTCGGTGCCTGACGCTGCGGTCGAAGCGCTGATCGCAGCCAAGCCAAAGCCCGGTTACTCGGGCATCGTCTCACGGCTGGCGGACGTCGCGTGCACGAACAATCAGCGCGCGGCCGAGTACCTGAGCACGCTGACGGCCGACGGTCAGCAGTCCGTGCGCCGAACGGCATTGTGGGGGCTTGGCGTCCTCGGCATGAAAAGCGCGGTGCCGTTCTTGAAGAAGGCCGGCCTGCGAGGGGATGCGGCGGATGTCTACCTGGCCGTGAAGTCCCTCTCTGATGTCGGTGGGGACGAGGCGGCTGCGGCCATCAAAGAAATCGAACAGGCAAAGCGTCCAGAGATGCCCGATCGAGAAATCGAATCGCTCGACGCGGTGCGAGCGCTGTACCGCTAGCTCGCGTTTCCCGGAGCCCTCTAGAACTCGGCGTTGAGCTCGACCGGGGCGATGTCGGGGTACTCGAAGACCGCGTCTCGCCAGCGGGGCGGGCCGAAGGCGCGTCGAGCGTTTCGCGACGCGCAGTAGGGTTCCGAAGGAATGCCAAAGATCTTTCGATCGAGCTCGTTGTCACTATCGAGATCATGAAATGCGGAAATCGCATACAATCCGGCTGGTATGCCTCGGAACTCGCAGCGCGCTCTACCGTGTTCGTCGATCTCGGACTTGGCGCCTTGAAAATAGTCGCGACTCAGCCACTTCGCCTCTTGAGCGTAGAGGCCGCACAATACCCGGCCTTCTCGGGACTTGGCTTTCGAAATTACGAATGTGATGGAGAGCGGGTCGTCCGGGTCAGCGGAGGGTCGGTCGTCGGAATCGGCAGCAAACGCCGACAGGGTGACGCCCACGCTCGCAACGAACAACAGCGTCCATTTGGCGCAAAGATGCCGATTCATGTTCTCCCTCAGGAAAGCCACGCAGGCTGTCGAGCATAGCCGCAGCGGTGGGCGAAGGCGAGGAGCTTGCCAACTCCTGCTGCTCAGCCTGCTGGTGAGCGCCTGCAGCGAGTCCTGGCCCGAGCTGCCCGAAGATCTCCGCGTCGACGCAATTGTCGTGCTCGGAAATCGGCCGCCGACCGACGAATACGGCCGAGTGATGCCAGAAAGCGAACGCCGCGTCCGACGAGGTGTCGAGATCTACCAACAGGGCTGCGCACCGCTCCTCGTCATGACCGGCGGACCGGCACCCCGGGGCGACGTCGAAGCCGAGGTCATGCGCGACCTCGCTGTCGACCTCGGCGTCCCCGCGGATGCGATTCGCATCGAAACCAAGTCCCGGAACACCATCGAGAACGCGCGCTTCACTAAGCAGTTGCTAAGTGCTGAAGCGAGCCCTGGGCGAAGATCTCAGGTCATCCTAGTGACCTCGCCCTACCACCTCGGGCGAGCGCGCCGGCTCTTCGAGTGCGCGGGCTTCGAGGTTCGGCCTGCCGCCGCCGCCGCCCCACCCAGCCTTCGGCATCGCATCGGCTTCACGGCGTACGAGGTCATGGCAGCGGTCTACTACGCATTCATCGACGAATGCGCGCAGGCGCGAGGCGGCGTACCGTTGCCGGGACTGGAATGACGACGGCAGTTGCCCTGAGCCAAGACGCTAGTCGTCGCATATCAGGCGCGAGCGACGAGCGGCCGGGAAGGCAGTGCCACTAGCGGATTTTGGCCCGAGCTCAGTTTGCGATATCCTCTTGGAGGGCTGTGTCCGGCAAAAGGGGGACAACTTGGGCAAATTTTCTCGTACGTTTTCGTTGATGCGCGCATCCTGGGAGGTGCTGAAGCAGGACAAAGAGCTCCTCTTCTTTCCGCTGCTCTCGGCGATCGGCTGTATGCTGGTTCTCGCGTCGGTTGCCGCACCAATGCTGGCTCTGACCGATTGGCAGGCCGCCCGCGAGAGCGTGACAGCAGGCGCAGCCGAAGCGCTGCGGGCGTCCGACGGCAGGATTTCGACGGATCAAGTCCTGCAAATGCTTGGCCTGTTCCTCTTCTACTGCTGCAACTACTTCGTGATCATCTTCTTCAATGCCGGCCTCATCGCCTGCGCCGAGATTCGAATGGAAGGCGGCGATCCGACCGTGGGAGACGGCCTCCGCGCTGCCTGGGCTCGGCTTCCCGCAATCTTGGGTTGGGCGGTGCTCGCGGCGACCGTCGGGCTGGTGCTCCGCATGATCGAAGAACGCTCCAACCTCGTCGGCAAGATTGTTGCGGGTCTTCTGGGCATGGCCTGGTCGATTACCAGCTTTCTCGTCGTTCCCGTTCTCGTGATCGAGAACGAGGGACCGTTGACCGCGCTTCAGCGCTCGGCCTCGATGCTCAAGAAGACCTGGGGCGAGCAGATCATCGGCAACTTCAGCTTCGGCTTGATATTCATCGTTCTCGCGCTGCCCCTGGTGCTGCTCTTGTTCATGGGCATCGCGGCCCAGAGCCTGGCGCTCATCGCGGTGTCCGTGATCGGCTTCATCGTCATTGCGCTGGCGCAGTCCGCCCTACAGGGCATTTTTCAAGCCGCGCTCTACCTCTACATGCGGGACGGCAAGGCTCCGGACGGTTTCGAGGCCGACGCGCTCCAGGCGTCGATAGGCCGTCGCTGAGCCAGGTCAGGTCATGTTAGGGTAGTCGACGAGGCGACCAAGAGCTCGCCAGAGGAGGTTACAAATGGACCGAGGTGACGGCAGCTTCGTCGGGTTGATCATTCAGCTCGCAGTCATTGCGTTCTTCGTCTGGGTGCTCTGGAAGATCTTCGAGAAAGCCGGCAAACCGGGATGGGCGGCGATCATCCCCATCTACAACGTGATCGTCCTACTCGAGATCGTCGGGCGTCCCTGGTGGTGGATCTTCCTTTTCTTGGTTCCGCTGGTGAACATCGTCGTGGGCTTCCTCGTCGCGCTCGACTTGTCGAGGTCGTTCGGCCACGATCTCGCGTTCGCCTTAGGGCTGTTCTTCCTGGGCTTCATCTTCTATCCGATCCTCGCCTTCGGGGGCGACCGCTACGAAGGGCCCGCCGCGCCGACTTAGCGCGGTACCGGAAGACTCCTCACTCGAAGGTCACTCTAACACCGCCGGTGAAGGTATACTTTCCGTTGATCGCCTCGAAGTCGTCGGTGGCCGAAAAGCGGGTTGCGAAGTAAAGCGCTGCGGGGCCGAGCAGCAGGCTCAGGCCAGGACCCCCGCCGACGCCCTCCACGGCTTCGTCTCCGGACCTGCCGAGCACTAGATCGAGCTCCCCACTGATCGAAAGGCGCCGAACGAGCTTGATATCGAGGCCATATGCCGAGGCCCAGAGGAACGGGCCTCCGGACGAGGTCTGGAGGATCGCTCCTTGTCGCGTACGAAACAGCAGGCGGTCGATGAGTAGGTATGAGGCCTCCAAGGCCGGCGCAATGCGGGTCCGGCGGATGCTCTTGTCTTCTTGGGCGCTCGGAAACCAGACGCCGAGCTGGGCATAGAGCGAGATGTCGCGTCGCATTAGGATGCGGTACCCGCCCCAGACTAGGAGCCCGTCATGGCTGAGCGGTGCTGGCCCGGCGCCGCTTCGGTGTACATCGACCGGGACTGCGATGCCGAGGCGGACGCGTCGAACGGGCGCGACCTCCCCGCCGAGGTTCAGCCGCCATCTGCCCTTGTTCGCTCTCGGGTCCCCGGCGTATGCGAACGTTGCGATCGGGCCCGAGCCTTCCCTTCGATCGTTCGTCAGTCCAAGGGCATTTCGCGACAGCATGAGTCCCAGCGCCTCGTTCGGCGCGAAATCCAGCCTCTCGGATTCAATCACGTCGAATCCAAGCGATGCGAGCACCGCATCATCATCATTGGGCCCCGCCACCAGATCGAGCCGGATCTCGTCGGGACTTTCCGTCGTCGCGCCGAGCTCGAGCGTGGTCGTGTTGCCGCTACGGGTCAGATGATCAAGAGCAACTTCTGGGGAAACACGGAACCGGGTGGCATCGGGAAGCGGCAGCTCGCTCTGCACGGCCACGTTCATACGCCTCGGAGCAGCGTTTCTAACCAGCGGCGCGTTCGTCTCGGGTTCCAGGACTTCCAAAACAGGCGCCACGACCGCAACTGCGACCGGCGGCGCCGCAGTCCCGTCGTGCGCCGCGCACTCCACTTCGTAGGCACCCGCGTCGCTCAATGTGAAGGACGCAGACTTGTCGTGGCTCGCCGTGCTGCAGAGGAATCCGCTCGGCGAGACGACTTTCGTCCCAGGAAGCACTCTGGCCGGCAAGGGTGCAAGCTCCGGATCGCCCGGGTCTTCGCTCGGAGGCGCTTCCTCGCCGGGTACGTCGAGGTGCACCAAGCGCACGGTCATCGCACGCGAATCGGATTGCGGGCTTTCAAACCCGTCGCCGTCGATCGTCGAAACACGAGCGAAGTAGACTCCTTCTGGGAGTCGGTGAATCTCGAAGCTCGTGACCGATGAAGGCACCTTCGTCGCCACGAGCACTTCGCCCCCATTGCGGCCCCTGGCGAGCTCGATCCGATAGGACTTGGCGGAGTCGACTGCCGTCCATGCTCCACGAACCGTGCCGCCTTGAGCCCGAATGCCTGAGAAGATCGTCTCGAGGTCGCTGCTCCATCTGGGGGTCGGGGGTAGGGGGGTAGGTTGGCTCGGTCGCTTGGTCCCTTTGCGCACTTTGGAGCCGAATCCCGGCTTCACACTGACCACCTCGCCCATGGTCACCTTGAAACGGGCGTCACCGCCTTCGTGGTTCGAGAGCAGGCTCGTTCCGTCATCCTCGACACTGACGACTGAGCTGCCGCCGTGGAGGGCTGCCTCTGCAGTTGGCGTCTTCACATCGAGACGGAGCTCGCTCAATCGGCTTCGTAGGGTGCCTCGCTCCAAGCTTGCTTCGGAGGTCTTGCGACGAGCGTCCCGATACACGCCTCCATAGATGATGATGAGCGTGTTCTGTCTCATCTGCACCAGAGACCCGTCTTGAAACGTCACATCCGCGGACGCCCGATCCAGCGTATTGACCCGCCATCCTCGGTAGAGCTCCTTGCCCTGTTTCGCCCGCTCCCAGTTGGGCTCTTTCGGCGCCCGCGCTTGCACCGTGCGCTGCACGTCCGTGAGCCGAGCGTCGGGGCCCTGCTCGAGCCTCGGCAAGATTAGGACTCTGCCCGGCACTAGGTGGTGCGGGGTGGGGCCCATGCCTGGGTTGTGTTGGTGGATGAGATCGTACTGGCTCTTGCTCCCGAAGAGGCGTTCGGCGATGCCTGCGCAGGTATCGCCCGGCTGAACCACGTACTCGTACGTCTCGCTGGGCCCGGTCGCCTGCGCCTCTGCATGCGGGGCGACACCGACAAGCAGGCCGAGCATAGCGATGAATGCGATGGTTCGAAGCAACGTTCCCCCCTTTAGCCCTTCCGAACCGCGCGCCAAACCTTCCGAGCGATCTCCTCGGGCGGGCAGGGCTGAATGACGATCTCCGATGCACCCGCCCGCAGCATTTCGGTGAGCCGACCGATGTCTGATGGGGCGGCGTCGCTCACGACGGGAAGCCCCGTCTCTGCAAGTGCTGCGACTTGCCGTGCGCTCGCGCCGGGGGCGAAAACGGCCAATAGGCCCAGTGGAACCTCCGCTGGCTCGGCTTCGATCGCCACGGCCTCGATTCCGTTTGCGGCAAGCCCGAGCGCCAGGCCCGGCTCGACCTCGCCGCACACCGCGATCTTGATGTCGCTGCCAAACCAGAGGTCACCGTCCATCGTGGCGTCATCCGCTTCGATGGGAGGCGCCGACACCATCCGCGCCGGCCTGCCGAGGAGCCGTTCGCCCGTCCCCTCTCCTTTGCGTTCGGGAGCGCTCGGGTCGAGCAAGCGAAGTGTCTCGAAGACCGCGTGCGCAGAGGGACGTTCGTTGGGCGATTTTGCGAGCATCTGAAGGATGAGCTCGTCGAGCGCGTTAGGGATCTGGATCTCCGGGAAGCGTTCACGAATCGACACTGGGGCGACGAACAAGTGCTGCGACAGGACGACAGCGTTCTGGCCGTCGAAAGGCGGGTTTGCGGTCAGCATCTCGTGGAGCACGCAGCCAAGCGAGTAGACATCGCAGGCAGGCGAAAGGCTCACGCCCCTCGCTTGCTCGGGCGACAAATAGTCGGGCGTGCCGAGGCCCTCGCCAACGCGGGTGAGCCGCCCCGAAACCTCGCTTTCCAGAATGTACGCGAGGCCGAAATCAACGACCACCGTTCGCTCCCCATCACGGGTCCGGTCGAGAATGATGTTCTCCGGCTTGAGGTCGCGGTGAATCAAGCCGATGGACGCGGCGGACGCTAGAACGTCAGCGACATCTGCGGCGATCTGACAAGCACGGCGTGGACTAAGCGGAGGTAGATCGACGTCGACGAGCGAACGAAGGCTCAGGCCGTCGAGAAGCTCCATCGCCAGGTACATCGTGCTTTCGTGCGTACCGAAGTCGTAGATCTCGACCGCATTGCGGTGTCGAAGTGCAGACGCCACGCGGGCCTCCCGCTCGAAACGCCGTCGGGCCATGGGCTTCGAGGCGTCTTCTGGTGAGATCACTTTGATCGCGACTGAGCGGTCCAGCCCCAGTTGTTTTGCGGCGTATACCGTACCCATTCCGCCGGCGCCCACCTGCCGTTCGATGACGAATCGCTCAGCGATGAGGGTGCCTGGTGCGAGGTCTCCGAAGCTCATGCAGTGCCTCCGTTCATACCCGCACTTCGAATAGCTTCACTGGGTCGCGGCGCCCCACGAGCTGCCGCGATCCCAGGGACGCGTACTCGAAATCGCTACCGGCCGAGCTCTTGGTGGCCTGCGTAACCAGGATCTGATGCGGTCGGGCAATTGACTCGAGGCGCGCCGCGACGTTGACCACATCTCCGATCGCCGTGTACTGCATGCGCGTTTCGGATCCCACGTTGCCAACGACAGCGTGCCCCGAGTTGATCCCAATTGCCAGCTCCACCGTCACTCCAAACTTCTGTCGCCAGCCCTGATTGCCTGCTTCGAGCCAGCGCATCATGTCTTCGGCTGCAGCGACGGCGCGCGCCGCGTGGTCGGGTTGCAGCTGGGGTGCGCCCCAGATCGCCATCACGGAGTCGCCGATGAACTTGTCCACCGTGCCTTCGTAGCGGAACACGATTTCGGTCAGGATGGTGAACAGCTCGTTCAGGAGGCCTACGGTCTCTTCGGCTGCCAGAGAGTCGGCGATCGGCGTGAAGGCCACCACATCGGCGAAGAGCACCGAGATCTCCCTCCGCTCACCGCCGAGGTTCATGTCCTGTTCGCGACGAACGACCCTGTCGACCAGATCCGCATCGAGATACCGCCGAAGGTCTCGCCGAATCGCTTCTTCCTCGCGAATTCTCTCTTCGCTTGCCTGCAGATCAGCGGCTGCGGAGCTGAGCACGTCTCCCAGGACTGCCAATTCGTCGCGGGTATTCACGGTGACCCGCTTGTCAAAGCGGCGAGCCGCGAGGTCGCCCGCAAAGGTAGAAAGCTGCTCGATCGGTCGAGTGATCTGGCGTGCGACCGCGAACGCCACCATCAAGGCAATGATGATTGCGATGAGGCTGACGATGAAGACCACCCGGCGCATCGTGTCTACCGAGGCGTAGGCGAAATCGCGGGGAATCTGCGTCACGATGGCCCATGGACGCGTCTGCAGGCCGGTGACGGTGCCAACCATCTCCGTGCCGCCACTGTCGACGTACTCTCCCGATTTCACCATCGCACCGACCAACCTGGTGGTCTCGATGCCTTCGAGTGCGCCTATGCCCCGTGCCGAGGTGAGCTCCCGTGACTGTTCGACGCTCGGGTGGGCAAGAATGCGCATCTGGTCGTCGACGACGAAGAGCGAGCCGGGTAGCCCCTCAAAGCGCTCGATCGACAGCTGAGCGACCCGTTGCTGCACGCGCCGGAGCGACACCAAGCTGCCGACGAAGCCCGTCACCACGTCCTTGCTACGAATCGGCAGGACGAGCAAGACACGCGGGCCTTCCATCCCAGGGACAGTCTCACCGGTTACTACGTTTTCCGAGGCCGCCCTCTCTCGGATATCGTTCGAGAGCTGCTCCGGCGGTTTTACTTGCTGCGCCGTGGCCTCCCGAATGACGTCCAGCAATTCGCCACTGCGCGCGTAGACTCCGACATGTTCTATCGCCTCATGCGCGGCGACTAGATTGATCGCGAGCTGGATCGCGATGGATTCGGGAAGCTCGACGTTCGTCAGGACGCGCCCGACCGCTTCGAGCCCATTTTCCGCTTCTCCGAGCTCTGATTCGATCGTGCGGGACAGATCTCCGGCCACGGAGAGCTGGTACTCGCGCGTCATGGTGCGCACGGTCTCGCTCGCCTTGCTCATCAGGGCGAAACCCAGCGCTGCGAGCGGCACAATCGTGAGGACGGCCCCCAGGACCGTCAGTTTGGCGCGGAATGGAATCACCGCGGGCGTCCCCATGTGATTTCAATAACATACCAGCAGACTTGCAGCACGAAGCGTAGCGGTGTTTAGTGGCGGTGACCATCGACTCGAACCCGACGTAGTGCGGGTCGGTCCCGCTTCAGAGCCTCGGGTTCGTTGCCGATGGCCGGCGCTCGAGACTTCGCTCGCGCGGCTTCCAGCGTCACATGGATTGAAGTCTGCGGTACCGATCGCCTGATCGGCATTTCGCGTTGACAAACTAGAGCTTCTGCTCGCAGATCGGGAATCGAGTCATGGCGAGTCAGCGAGAGAAGGTGGTGGTCCTGGGCGGTGCGGCTGGTGCATGGGGCGACACCTCGTTTGCAGCGCCGCAGCTGCTCGACTCGAGACGCTGCGATTATATTTTGTTCGAGGGGCTTGCTGAGATCACGATGGGGATCTTGACGCGCGCGCGTCAGAAGGATCCGGAGCTCGGCTACGCTACCGACGTGATCGCAATGATCGGGCGCGACCTCGGGCGTTTCGTAGAACAGGGTGTTCGCGTCGTGACGAACGCTGGCGGTGTGAATCCCGATGGAGCCGCGGCTGCGCTTCGCTCGATGGCAGACGAGGCCGGCTTCTCGATCCGAATTGCCGCGGTCCAAGGCGACAATCTCATCGAGCGAATGGAAGAGCTTCGCGCGCTCGGGCTCACGGAGATGAGCGATGGTTCAGCTCTAGTCGCCGATCCGCTGAGCTTCAATGCCTACCTGGGCGCTCGACCGATCGCCGCGGCACTGGGAGCCGGCGCGGACGTTGTGATCACGGGCCGCTCTGTGGACTCCGCATTGGCGCTTGGACCCTTGATTCACGAGTTCGGTTGGGGTCCGGAGGCTCTCGACGCTCTTTCCCAGGGGAGCCTTGCCGGCCACTTGCTCGAATGTGGCCCGCAATCGACCGGGGGCCTCCTGACGGATTGGGAAGACATCCCGTCCTGGGAAGATCTCGGCTATCCGATCGCGGAGTGTCGTGCGGATGGGTCATTCGTGCTCACCAAGCCCGAGGGCACCGGTGGCTTGGTCGATGTGCGCACCGCCTCGGAGCAACTTCTCTATGAGATCGGTGACCCATCTGCTTACCTCTTGCCGGACGTCACCTGCGACTGGCGGCAAGTCGAGCTCACCCAAGTGGGCGAGGACCGCGTCGAGGTCACGGGCGCCCGGGGCACACCGCCGCCGGCTACGCTCAAGGCCAGCGCGCAGGTCTTCGACGGATACAAGACCCGCGCGCTCTTGTTCATCGCGGGGCGCGAAGCGGAGCGAAAAGCGAGGCGGCTCGGTGGCGATTTCGTCCACCGTGCGGAGCGCCTGCTCGATCGCAGAGGCTTTGCTCCCCTCCGCGACGTGGACATCGAGATCCTCGGCGCCGAGAGTACCTATGGGCCGCATGCACGAGCCCGAGACAGCCGCGAGGTGGTGCTGAAGATCGCCCTTCACCATGATTCGCGCACAGCGCTTGCTGCGGTGGTTCGTGAAACGGCTTCCTTTGGCCTCGCCGTACCCGGGCTCAGCGGTGGCGGCACGGGGCTTCCCAAGCCTACGCCGCTCGTCCGGCTCCACAGTTATCTGATCCCGCGCGAACGGTTTCATCCCCGCGTTTACCTCGACGGCGAAGCGATTCCCTACGAAGAGCCGCTGCTGCCACGAACCACCCAACACACCTTGGAAGGAGAGTTCCTGACCGAAGCGTTCGTGCCGGTCGACCCGGTCGAGGTTCCGCTGATCGCAATCGCGCACGCCCGCAGCGGCGACAAGGGTGCGGACGCCAACATCGGTGTTCGGGCGCGACATCCAGACTTCTTACCACTCCTGCGCGACCAGCTATCCTCGGAGGTCGTTGCCGGTTGGTTCGCGCATCGGATCGGTCCCAACGCCGGAGGGCCGGGGGGGAAAACAGACCCCGTGGAGAGGTACGATCTCCCCGGGATCCAAGCGCTCAACTTCGTCCTCCGCGATGCGCTCGGCGGGGGGGGCGTCGCATCTCTGCGCTTCGACCCGCAAGGCAAGGCGTACGCCCAGCAGCTCCTCGACATGCCAGTGATGATTCCCGCGCTCTGGCTCGCGCACCCGTCGATTGCCGAGGTTCCTGAGCTCGATGCGCTGCGCCACGCGATCGATGCAGAGCGCTAGCGCAGGAATCCAGCGGACGATGCGATAGACCACTGTCGCTTGGCGTTGCCGCGGGGGTATAGTACGAAATGGACCCGTGACGGCGCCTGAGCGACATTCAAAGCAGGGTCGCTTCGGCCTCGCGGAGCTGATCGATTTCGAGGTGCAGCTCGCGTCCGACCGTGATCGACCCCTCCAGGAGCTCATCGCCCGAGACCGGGCGATTGCATTGAGTTGGCAGGACGATCCGAAGACCGCCGCGGAGCTCGTGGCTCGTTGGCTCGCTTCGCTGCAGCCACAGAGCACGACGCCGACCGCGGGCGAACGCGTTGCGCGCGCACACCTCATTGCAAATTGGCTGGTCTTCGTCGTGTTCGCTTCGATAGGCGCCGGCGTCGCGCTCGCTGTGCTTCAGTTCACCGGCGACCACCCAATCAACGTTTTGGTCGTCCTGGGTGTGTTCGTATTCCTTCAGTGGATCAACTTGCTTGCAATGATCGCGGCTTTCGTCTGGTCGCGTTCCTCCCCTGGGTTTCTCGCGCACTTCCCCCTGAGCGCGCTGGTTCGAAAGGTGATTGCGCGACTCGTGGGCGCCGAAGATACCGGACGATTTCTCGCGAGGCGTTCCTTGTACGCCGGGGTAGAGCGCTGGGTTCTCTTTCGATCCATGCAAATCGGGGCCGTCGCTTTCAACCTCGGCGCACTCGGCACCTTCATCGCAGCGGTATCGTTTACCGACCTGGCGTTCGCGTGGAGCACGACGCTGCAAGTTGGCGCCGAAGGTCTTCAGCGATTCTGCGAAGGTTTGGCGCTGCCCTGGCGACTCTGGCTGCCCGATGCCGTTCCAACCTTGGATCTGGTTCAGGCCACCCGGTATTTCCGGCTCGACGCCGCCTACGTGAACGCACCGGCGGGTGCCCGCGTCCAAGATGCGGCCGTGGCGGGCGGATGGTGGCCTTTTCTGCTGATGTGCCTCTTGATTTACGGACTGCTTCCAAGGCTCGTACTCGTGGTCTGGGGGAGCCTGGGCCTGCATCGCGCGTTTGGGAAGCTCTCGTTCGACACGCCCGCTGAAGCCGAAGTCATCATGCGTCTCACTAGCCCTCGGGTGCATCAGGTGCACGAAAACGATCCAGGCAACGTGGCGCCGCTCGGCGCAGGGCATCAGCCCCTCGGACGGCCGCAGCAGTTCAGAGGCGGCCAGCCCGTCATCGCAGTGCGCTGGCGAGAAGCCGAAGTCGCCGACGAGGCATTCTTGACGCGCTTGCAAGAGCGATTCGGCACGACCGTCGAACCACCGATCGCAAGCGCCGGGGGTCACGACCATCGTGACGATGAAGCGCTGCTGAAGAGACTTGAGGGCAGTGAGCAGCCGGTGCTGGTGCTTGCCGAGCCCTGGAACGCCCCGGATCGGGCATTCAAGCGTTTGGTTCAGTCCCTGCGCGAGCGAGGTCACTCGAGTCGAAAGATCTACGTCCTATTGACGCCAGGTGGCAACGATGAGCAGCGTGGGGTTTGGGCGGGGTATCTGGCCGAGCTCGCCGATCCGTACATTGCATTGGATGCGCTATGAGCAATGGGAGTGACGAAGGTCCGCGCTTTGCGGTGGTCGGTCGCGTCAACAAGGGCAAGTCGAGCGTGATCGCGAGCCTGATCGAGAACGACGCGGTCAAGATTTCGCCGCGTCCGGGCACGACCACGGAGTGTGTTCGCTATGACGTCGAGGTCGACGACCAAGTCTTGTTTTCGGTCATCGACACCCCCGGGTTCGAAGACGCGCCGCGTGCCCTTCACTGGATCAAGCAGCGAGAGGTGACGGCCGCCGATCGAGTCGAACGCGTACGTGAATTCGTCGATGCATTCGAGGATAGCGACGACTTCGTAGAAGAGCGTCGTCTTCTTCGGCCCATTCTCGATGGGGCGGCGATCCTCTACGTGGTCAATGGGGACGAGCCTTACCGAAAGAACTACGAAACGGAAATGGAGGTGCTTCGCTACACGGGGCAACCGGCCATGGCCCTGATCAACCGCAGCGGCTCGGGCGAGCACATCGAAGACTGGCGGCGTGCGCTCACTCAGTATTTCAAGCTCGTCAGGCTTTTCGACGCCCATGCAGTGACCTGGGAAGAGCGCCGTAAGCTTCTCGAGGCCTTCGCAACGCTAGAGCCTTCATGGGAGCGCTCGATCGTCGAAGGGGTCGATGCGCTGCGGGCCCAGGAGGAGCAGCGACGCTATCAGGTCGCCAACATCATTTCCGACATGATGCTCGATGCGCTGACGCTGCACATGAGCGTCGTGCTACCTGATGAGCTCGCTTTGCCCCACGAGCGACTACGCCTCGAGCGAGAGTTTCATGACAGGCTTCGCGCCATCGAACGCAAGGCCCACCGGAAGATCGGGGAGGTCTATCTGCATCGTCTCGACCACTGGATGCCCGAGACCGAGATCGCGCTCGATTCGCACGATGATCTCTTCGCCCAAGAAACCTGGGACGTCATGGGTCTCTCGCCCAGGGCACTTCTGACGCTGACGACGCTTACCGGCGCAGCTGCGGGTGGGGCGGTCGACGCTGCGGTGGGCTTCGCGTCGGTGTTCGCGGGAACCGTGCTTGGCGGGCTGGGCGGGCTCGGCGTGGGGCTTTACGAGCTCACGCGTCGATTTGCGAGCGCCTCCAACGTGGCCGAGCAAGCGATGTCCGCCATGCGAGATCCGAAAGACGGCTACAGAGTCCGAGTGGGGCCCCACCCATCACTCAATTTCCCTTTCGTGCTTCTCGCCAGAGCGCTCGACCACTTCGACCGAATTCAGGCCTGGGCACATGCCAAGCAAGAGCTTCCCGAACCGAAGGAAAGCGGCCCCAAGATCCTCGAGCAACTCGACAAGTCCACGCGACGTAGGCTCAGCAAAACCGTTTCGAAGATTCAAAAGAAGTACCGAGATGTCCCGAGGGACACTCGGCGCGAGCTTCGTGGGCTGGTGCATGAAATCGTGGTCGAGAACGCGAAGTCGCTACGGGTTCCCTAGGGCGAGACGGGAGCGGTTGCGAGCACATGCAGCGGGGAGCCTGGTCGCAATCAGGCTCCCCTCAGTTGACGGCTAGCAATCGGCCTCGTTCGCTTCGGACGATGGGGATGCCGGACCCATAGACGGTGAGCTCCGCTTCGAAATGGTCGTCGTCAATCCAAACGTTGAATCGACCCCCAGCAAATAGACCTTCTTCAATAGCATATCGTCGAAAATCTTCAGTATCGACCGCAATGCCTCCGGTCATGATCAGCGGTGCTTCTCCGGGAGAGGGACCCGCTACGGAGACGGTTTTGCCGTCTTCAGAAAAACTCAGGTCATACAGATTGCCATCTTCGACCCGCTCGTAGTCAGTTTCCTCGAGTGCCTCGAAAGGGAATTGCACGTCCGGATTGCGGGCGATTCGGTCCACTTGCAGCGCGTAGCTTTCTCCGTCGAGTTGTGAAAGGCCCGCCCCGCCATCGGGTTGTGAAGCGCCAGGCCCGTCCACAGAACAGCCGAACACAGCCAGAAATGCGACGGCCGTCAGAATACGGCCAATGCTGTCCGACGTCTCGTTTCCCTCTCTCGTCGTCGTCGAGCGGTTCACGACGCCTCGTCGTCTGCGACCTTCACTCGCTTCGAATCGACTAGGTCCTTGATCTCGCGGAGGTAGCGGGCGTATTCCGCGGAATCGTCCGGGCTGTAGTTGAGATTCTTGTAGAGGCTGGTCAGGCGCGTGAAGAAATCCCGGGCCGTATCGCGATCGTCAATGGCGAAGTCTGCTTCGACGACCCGCTTCACGAGCTCGAAGCTCTTTCTTTGTCGCCCGAGGGGCATGGAGGAGTCGACGGAGTCGAAAGCGTCCTGCTGCAGGAAAACCATGTCCAAGAAGACCGATTTCTGCCAGGTCAGGAAGTCGTTCATAGTGGTCCCTTCCTCCCCCGTGACTTGCATCATTTGATAGATGTCGTCGCCCCGGTGGAGAAGCTCGTGGGCCGCTTTGACATCCCCGACCCAGGTCGGGGACAGGTTCTGGGCGTACCAGTCGCTCATTTGGTCCAGGTAGCGCGACCAGGAAATGAGCGGATCGATGGCAGGGTAGAAGCGCTTGTATGCGCGATCCGCGGAAAGGCCCAAGAAGGTTTTCACGGTGGCGAGGGTCGCCTGGGTCACCGGCTCCTCGAAATTTCCACCAGCGGGCGACACGGTGCCGATGAACGTGAGGCTTCCCATCTGGCCGTCGGGTCCGCGGATGAGGCCGGCCCGCTCGTAGAGGCTCTTGATCGAAGAGTCGAGGTAGGCAGGGAAGGCCTCCTCTCCCGGGATCTCTTCCATTCGCCCCGAGGTCTCGCGCATGGCCTGGGCCCAACGCGAGGTCGAGTCCGCGATGCACAAGACGTCGTATCCCATCTGTCGGTAGTACTCCCCTAGCGTGATACCGGTGTAGATGGACGATTCCCGAGCGGCGACCGGCATCGAGGACGTGTTGCAGATGATGATCGTGCGGTCCATCAACGAGCCGCCTGTCCGGGGGTCGATCGTCTCTGGGTATTCCGTGATCGTCTCCACCACTTCGCCCGCCCGTTCTCCGCAGGCGATGATGATCACGATGTCCACCGCGGAGTGTCGGGAGATGAGGCTTTGCAGCACCGTCTTGCCCGAACCGAAAGGCCCTGGGATGCAGGCCGTGCCTCCCCGTGCGATGGGGATCATCGTGTCGATAATCCGCTGTGTGGTGGTCAGCGGTTCGGTCGGATAGACACGCTCGGCCATGCGCTGCCGGAGCATGCGTTCGGGAAGCGGGCGTCGCACCGGCCATCGCTGCGCCATCGTAAGGTTCCGTTCTTCGCCGCTCGGTCGAACCAGGCGGGCGACCGGATCGTTGATCGTGAGGTTACCCCGGTTGATCCAGCCTACCTTCACTGCGGCCGGTTCGTCGAAGGGCACCATGATCTTGTGTTCGAAAATCCCCTCGGGAACCGTCCCCAAGACCTGTCCCGCCACCAGGGTCTGACCCTTTGAAACCGTCGGCGTGAAGTCCCAGCGTTTCTCGCTGTCCACGGGGTCGACATCGGCGCCACGGGGCAGCAGGAAACCATGCCTTTCCGCCAACAAGGCCAAGGGGTTCTGAAGCCCGTCATACACCTTCCCGAGAATGCCGGGAGCGAGCGTCACCGACAGCATCTCGCCTGTCAACTCGACCTCGTCCCCGACCTTGACCCCGGAGGTGTCTTCGAAGACCTGCAAGTCCGCCACTTGATTCTGGATGCGAAGCACCTCGGACTTGAGACGCTGCTCCCCGAGAAGCACATAGCCGACCTCGTTCTTCATGACTCTCGTCTCGCGGACACTGATGCTGACCAGACTCTCTTGGACGGCCACGATGGGGGCGCGTCGGGATTGGTCGCCGCTCGAGTTGCCTGGATCAGGAGAAGAGGTTTTGGTGGTCACTCGTCACCTCCGATATCAGTTCCTCGAAACGGTCACGCGCCTTCTCCGAGTCGTAGGACAGCCACCGGTGGAGAATGTCCCATTTGTAAGCGAAGGCGAAGACCTGCTCGAACCCAAACGGGTATGCGTCGGAGATCTGGCTCAGCTTCTTCCAGGACTGACCCATCAAGAGCTTCTCGAGCTCCATCGCATTGCCCTGGTCCAGGAACGCCTGCGCCTCGGGAATCCATGGAAAGACAGCGCCCAGCCCGAACTCCGGCTCCGTCCAACGGGACTCGATGATCCGAGCATACATCCCGATGCCCCATTTCCCGGATGGGGCGGCTTTTCCCTGGCGTCTCTGACGAAGGGCCACCACGATCGTCCGTGCGTTCATCCGGAAATTTACCGCGTTCAAGAGCTCTTGGTTGCGGTTGTTGGCCGTGACGTCTTCATACATGGCATGGATCTGCGCCGTCGTCCGACTGACCGGATGGCGATGCCAGCTGAGCAGACGCTGGGCCCTGTTCAGGTCCTTCAAGTCATCTGGATGCAGGAGCGATAGTCGTTCCTCGAGGCGCAGACGGCTCAAAGGCAGTAGCCTTGCCCCGCGGAAGTCGGGCAGCGCTGGAAGACTGGCCACGAGCTGATAGTAGCGTCGTCTCACTGCCCTGCCTCGACGAGGATCTTCCGGTAGCGGGGCAGAAGCAAACTCAGCATCATCTCAGATAGCGCTTCGTCGCTCAGGTCGATCTCGAGGTCCTCGCCGACCAATCGGACGCGCGCCCCGCCTTGGAACTCACTCGAGGGAATCAGCTCGATGCCCTTTCGCAACACGTCTGCAGAGAAAGCCACGGCCGATTTCCGGAGAAACTCATCGAGCTCCGCCGAGACTTCATCCCCCAGCCGATCGGGAACGAGGATGACGGCATCTTTGTCTTTGATCAGATCTTCCGCCGCCCTCCCGGCGAGGACCAAGATCATGTCGCGGAGCACGGAGCCATCCGTGGTCACGTCGGTCACGAGTCGACGCACGTGCTCTTCAAAAGCGGACATGATCGCGGAGCGGAGCTCCAGGCTGGTGTCCCGTGCCGCGATTCGCAAGGCCTCGATGGTCGCCGTCTGCTCCCGTTCCATCGCGGTTCGCGCTTCAGTCTTGATCGCCGTAGCTTCCGCTTTGGCGTCCGTGACGATGCGGGCAGCTTGTGCTTTGGCTTCCGTCAGAATTCGATCGGCTTCCTCCCGCGCTGAGTGGACTCCTTCGTCACGAATTCGGTCGATGAGCTTCTTGACGCCCGAAGATTTCACATCTGGCTCGCTCATGCGTCACCTCATTTCGGAATGGCGCCAGCAAGCACCAGCGCGAACACGAAAACGAAGACGGCGAAGCCCTCGATCACAGCCGCGGGAGCGACGGAGATCCCGAACACTTCGGGCTTCGACTTCGAGGTGTTGATGGAGGCCGCACAGGCGCTTCCCTGCGCCATTGCGCTGACGAGAAGGGCCACGCCAGTGAGCGCTCCCAAGACGAAAAGGCCGGGCGAGTTTTGCAAGGTAACGGTGCGGTTGAGCGTTAACATCACAACGATGCCGTAGATGGTCTGGGACGATGGCATCGCCGCCACCCCGACGAAGCGGCCGTAGCCGCTCTCCACTTCGAGCATTGCGCCGGCCGCGGCCATCCCGCCCCTGCCGACCCCGAGCATGCTGCCGATGGCACCCAAGGCCAGGGGGGAGAAGATGCCCAGCCATCCCATGATCAAGACGAGGGGTTCCAAGGATCACACACCTTTCTTCTTGAATGGCCGGAAGAGAGGACCCTCCTCCGGAAGTCCCCAGTTGAGGAATTCGATGACGTTCAATCGTAGTCCGTGAATGAAACCGCTAGCAACGGCCAACAGGAGGTTCAAGCTGTGCCCGATGACGAGAATGATCAGAGCCGCAAGGAGACCCACGCCAGGAATGCCTTCCCGGGCGTCGGCGGCCATTCCGTTGAACGCGATTGCAAGCGACGCGGAGGCAAGGCCCAAGGCGAAGAGCCTCAGGTAGCTCAGAACATCTCCAAACGCCCCGGTGATCCGTGTCAGTCCCACGAGCCCCTTCCCCAGACGAGCCAAAGGACGAGCTCCGTACCCCGAGAACGCGAAGACCAGAACCAGGCCGACGATGGCCACAGCGACGGCCGGTCGACGCAGCCAGTCCGCTCCGACCTGAGAAGCCACCAATAGCGAGTACCCCGCGAGCACGAACATCGCCCATCCGAGCGAGGGCAAGGCACGAGGACTCCAGCCGTAGCGCCTTGCGTTCATGAGATTGCCTACCATCACGTGAATCGTTCCGATCGTGATCGACAATGCCATCATGGCCTTGGCATCCCTGACATCCAAGACGGCCAGCCTCGAGAGGAACGTGTCTGGAGCCGGCGTGACCCCGAAAAACGAGCCTACTAGAGCGCCGTAGACGACCGTGGTCACTGCGAGGATCGACAGGACCCAACGCCAGCGGCGTCCTGTGGCGGAGCTCGACAGCCTGCTCCAGAAGTACGCCAGCAGGAACGCCAAGATCATCCCGTAGCCAGCGTCCGAGATGATCATCGCGAAAAAGACCGCGAACGAGAACAGGACAACCGAGGAGGGGTCCCAGCTGCCGTAGCCGGGGGTCTTGTAGAAGTTGACCAGGTCCTCGCCGCCTTGCATGCGCTCCGAGTTGCGAAGAAGGGTTGGCGGTTGATCGTCTGGACCCGGATCGGCGGCCTCCATGGCGATGCCGTGCCTCGCGGCGTAGGCTCCGAGCGCTTCCAAGGCCTCGGTCGGCGCCCATGCCCGGAGCGCGAAAACTGGACCGGAATCGTAACACTGGTCGGCTGCGAGCTTGCGAGCCGCTCGGTCCTCGAGGGCAGCCAGGCTGCGGGATAGCAGGCTGCTCCAGCGGGTGAGGCGAATCCTTTCGAGCGATGCATCCTCGAGCTCGAGCTCCACCTCCTCTAGCCTACGCTCGAGCGCGTTGCGCGAGACAGCGCCGGTCCGCACTCGCGGGACTGGTACGTCCTCGGGCTCCAGCTCTGCGAGCACGACCACATAGGCGTTTCGCCCGACGCGCTTGATCTCCTCCCAGGTCAGGTTCGATGCGTCCAGGTCACGCAAGCGGTTCTGTGGCACGACATAGAACCACAAGCGCTGTGCCCCCAAGTCTCCTTCGGGCGGGAATTCGAAGTCGCCCCAGGGTGCAAGTGCCTCGATGCGGTGCACGAGCGCGTCCCGCTCGAGCTCCAGCTCGTGCGTTCGCTCTCGGAGCTCCGAAATCTCCTCCTCGACCTCCACGGCATTGAACTGGGCGAGATTGGTTACCGGTCGCTGCTTCTGGCGGCACTGCTCGAGATAGCTCAGCGCGTCGCGACTTCGTTTCGACGGGTCTGCGAGAGGCGCCACGTCCTGCGCAAGAGAGACGATCTCGAGGCAGCCGAGCTCCTGCAGGTCCTCGAGGACTCGTTCCTTTTCACCCTGGTGCCCCACCAGGGTGACCTTGCTCAAAGGGACGATCGCCACGCTGCCTCCTCGTCCTCCGCAGGAGCCGCATCATGCAGCTGCCGGGCCTTCGCCAGTTTCCCCTGCACCACCGCGGCTCTTCCTATGTCACCAAGCCAGATCTGGATGCGTTCAATGTTTTTCCGGGTCCTCGGAATCAGTATCTTCTCGAAGAGGTTCACGCGCTGCGTAACGCGTCTCTCTGCGCGCGACAGGATGCGAACCCTCTCCGCCGCTACCTGGATGCGAGTTCGGGCCTCCGCCGCATCGCCAAGGCGTTCGACCAGCGCGTCGACCCAAGGAGGTTTGGCAAGTGGTGAGTATTCCTCCACCTGGCACTCAACCTCCTTTAGAATCGGGAGCCGCACTCCGACCACGTTCTCTTGACCCAGGTCGAAAGCCGTCATCTTCACCAGACCCCTGAGCTCGATCTCCGTGTTGGCCAGCATGGGCAGCTCCGCCCCCACCCGCGTCTCCAAGAGCTCAACCTCGGCCCGCGTCGCTGCGTACTCCTTGCGGGCCTTGTCCAGCTCGATGGTCAGCTGCCTGCGCTTGAGCTCTAGAGAAGGAAGGAGCTTCTCGTAGAGCTTGAGCTTGACCAGCTCCTGCTGTAGCGACGCCTTGCTCAGTTTCAATCGAGCCATGCTTCAGCTGACCTTTTCCGTGTCTTCGTTTCCCAAGTCCGGGAAGTAGCGATCAACGAGGTCCTGCTTCATGAGAAGCTCGTGCGACGCGAAGCACTCGGCGAGGGTGCGCCAACTCAAGTCGAGCGCCTTCAACAGAGGCAAAGAGACGTCCACGTCCATGAACCGGCGCCGAAACAGGTCTCCGAACTTCAGAAGCTTCATATCGAAGTCCGATAGCTCGAAGGCCATGGCCTGTTTTTGCTCGGCTTCCCGTGCGGCGGCGTAGAAGCGCACCATGGTGTTCATGATCTGGCCATGATCCTCCCGCGTGACTTTCCCAACGACGTGCTGCTTTAGGCGCGACAGCGAGCCGAATGGATCGATGACCCCATCGTGCAAGTAGAACTGTCCCTCGGTGATGTAACCGGTGTTGTCGGGCACGGGGTGGGTCACGTCGTTGCCCGGCATGGTGGTGACCGTGAGGATCGTGACCGAGCCGGCTCCTTTGAAGTCGCACGCTTTTTCGTACCGACGAGCGAGCTGTGTGTACAGGTCGCCCAAATAGCCCCGCGTGGCCGGGATCCGGGACTGCGACACGCCGATCTCCTTCATGGCGTCGGCATAGGCCGTCATGTCGGTCATCAGCACGAGGACCCGCTTGGAGTGCTCCATGGCGAACCGCTCGGCGACCGCCACCGCCATGTCCGGTACGAGCAAGCGTTCGATGATCGGATCCGAGGCCAGGTTCACATACATGACAGTGCGATGAGAGACCCCGTTGTCCTCGAAGGCAGTCTTGAAGAAGTGGAAATCATCGAAGATCAGTCCCAGTCCTGCAAAGACGACGATGTCAGCGTCTGCTTGGAAGCCGATGCGTGCCAGGAGGGCATTGTACGGCTCGCCCGCCACCGAGAAGATCGGAATCTTCTGGCTCTCCACCAGACTGTTGAAGAGATCGATCATGGGAACTTCCGTTTCGATCATCTTCGATGGCACCACCCGCATCATCGGGTTCACCGTGGGGCCCGCCACCGGGATCTTCTCCTCTGCGTCCAGCGGCGGCTTACCATCGATGGCCTCGCCCGAGCCCCGGAAGATCCGGCCCAGAATGTGGTTGGAAAAGGTCACCTGCTGGGGATGTCCAAGGAACCGAACCCGGGCATCGGTAGAGATGCCCTTGCCGCCGGAGAACACTTGAAGGCTCACGATGTCCCGGTTCAACTCGACGACGCTGGCACTGGACACCTCACCGCCCCTGTTCTCCACCAGCGCAAGATCCCCGAGAGCCACGCCTCTAGCCCGGACCCGGATTACATCACCGATGATCTCCAGAACACTGGTGTGTCGGACGAGGGTGTCGAGCATGGGTGACCTCGGCAGGTATGAACGCGTAGGGTGCGTTTGCCCCATCTAAGCAGATGGGCAGCGCGGGGCAAGACGCGTTCGAAAGGCTTGGCTTCCTCAGCTGTCGGAGGGCTCAACCCCACTGAGACTGACAACCAGCTTGCGAACCGCTGAAACGACAGCGGCCTGCTCGCGGCGTGCAGCGTCCTTCTCCAGCTCTAGCTGCTGGCTCTTGAGCTGCGCTTCTTGTTCAGCGGCGAATTCACTTCGCAGGGTGGTGCGGGTGGCGTTCACATGCGGATTGTCGATGCCGGAGATTTCCTGAAGGGTGCGCCAGAGGTGAATGCGATCTGAGCACTGTAGGACCATCATCGGCGAAACGACTTTGCGAACGATGCTGCCGTCTTTCGCGAGGAGCGAGATGAAGGGAAGCTTGCCGAGCCGCTGCCGTCGCGAGAACTCCAGATAGTCCGTCATGGGGACTAGGCGATCGGCAACCGCCGGCGGGGCGGTCAGCTCCGCAGCGAACTCCGGCTCCGAGGCGGCGAAGTGGGCAAAGGTGAAGGGCTCGTCGATTTCGACGGCGCTCCCTTGCGCGTCACGGCCCGAGAGCGTTTCGTTGATCCAAACCTTGTCTGGTGACGGATTCGCAGACAAGTCAATGCACGTCACGAAACCGCTGGCGTGGTCCGGATCGTAAAGGCAGATCGGAAAGGCCCTGGAGCGCACGGCGCGTTCGGCGCGACCCTGGAAAGCAGCCTGCTCCTCGTCGTCCCTTGGGCAGAGGACCGAAATGACGCCGGGCCGCGGGGCGCTCAAGCCCTCAGATAGCCGCGTCTGAAAATCAGGGTCGGCCACACAGCTCTGCAGCAAGTAGACGCCACGCATCGCCAGTGGCAGTGTTTCGATGGTCATCATGGGCGGTACGCTGATGTCTAGGCCCGAGGCATAGCCCTGGCGCAAACTCGAGCGGAGGGCCGCGATCTTGATTGGCATGCCGCTCTCGAGCAGCGACATCATTTTGAGCAGTTGCGCGCTGCTGTCCTCCTTGAGACGAGCGATGAGCACAAAGGGAGGACAGAGGCGGAGCTCCTCGGGTCCGAGCTGGCGCCAGCTGAACTCGGCGAAGACGGCGTCATGGGTTTCCGATACGTACTTGGAACGGATCTCCAATTGTGCGATGCGCAAGGCCCGAAGAACTCCCGCGACCCGATTGAGGTGTTCCTCCGCAAGCTCCCGGATTTCGTTTTCCTCTTTGTCGATGTCGACGGAGGCGCAGCTGCGCAGACTCGTCGCACAGGCCTCCTTCATTTCGCCGAGCGTCGGGAGCAGCTCCTGCACGCGTTTGAGCCGAGCGGGCGCCATTGCCCGTGAGCGTGTGCCGGCGCCGAGGACCCGGGATAAGGAACCGACGTTGAGATTGGTCGCGGCAAAGGGCCCGAGCGCGCGCTCGAGCTGGTCGGGATCGTGCCCATGACGATGGTGCTCGTCGAGACGAAGGACGTTTTGCACCTCGGAGATGGTCTCGGCAAGAGCAACTTCGAGGGCGGCGCACTGATCGCGACAGACATCGTCGACGGCTTGGAGGATCTGCTCTTGCATGACCGACACGGAGATCAGCTAACGGTATAACGGTCCATCAGGGCATCCAACCGCTCGACGAAGGTCCGATGATCTGGCCGTTCCTGGCGGTTCCATCGAATCTCCTCGTAGGTTGGAACATCGGGATTGCGGTACAGCAGGCCCATGGGAGCGGGGTCGACAGACACCGCAACGCGCTGAGCTTCGTTGATGTCGCGATGATTGTGCGCTCGAGTGGCGCCGCGCTTGAGTAGCAAGGGGTGGACCGGGATGCCGTCTTCGTGCTCGAGAAACACGACCGGGAAGTTCAACCCGCCATCGCCGAAGGCTTTGGGCATGAACACCGGGCAACGCTGCAGGATCCGGACGAACGAAAGGCCATGGTGCTCCCAGGCCTTTTCGATCGTCTCGTCGAGGTGCGCGGGCAGCCAGGTCGCGGTCTGGGCGAGGAATGAGACATTGGTCATCCCCATCACCACACTGAGAGGGTTCATGGGCTGAAGGTAGGTGCCATGCGGGGTGGTGTTGGTTTTCCACCCGTCCGGCGTGGTGGGCGATACCTGCATCTTGGTGAGCGCGTAAACCTCGTTGTCGAGCACCAGCACGACTGCGTTGATGTTGTAGCGGATCGCGTGCAGCCAATGGTTGCCGCCGATGCTGAAGCAGTCCCCATCGCCCATGATCACGACGACCGGCAGCTCGGGACGGGCGAGGCGCACGCCCGTGGAGATCGGGAGAGCACGGCCGTGGATGCCGTGAAAACCGTAGGTGTTGAGGTAGTGGGGCAGGCGGCTCGAACATCCGATGCCGGAAACGGAGACCACGTCCTCTGGATCGAGGTTGTTCTTGCGGAGCACGCGCTGAAGCGCCGCGAGCACTCCATGATCTCCGCATCCCTTGCACCAGCGCGGCGTCTCTGATTCGTACTCGTCGAGGGTGTGCGGATCGGCGGCTCCGCTCTCGATGACGCATAGTTCAGCGAGCATAGACATCGTTAATTGGCTCCCGCAATGGCTGGGAAGGTCTCAGCCGGGCTTTCGATTCCCGATTGATTGCCCAGGATACGTTTGATTTCGTCCATGATTTCCACCGGCATGTAGGGCCGACCGGGGACCTTGGCGTAGCAGTCGATGTCGAGCAGGGTGGCGGCGCGGAGGATCCATGCCAACTGGCCGTATCGACGGTTTTCCTTTGTAATCAAAGGGTCCTCCCAATCGTCGCTGTAGTTCAGCTCGACGGTGATGATCTGGCGAAAACCTGCGAAGATCTCGCGGAGCCCGGGGGGCAGGGGACTCAGGAACTGAAGGTGGACGGAGGAAACCGCGAGGCCTTCGCCGCGCGCTATGTCGACGGCTTCCTCGATCGCTCCCCGCGTGCTGCCCCAACCCACGAGGAGGAGGTCGCCTTCGGGCGGCCCATGCACGCTCGGCGCGTTCAGGCTTTGTTGTAGTGCCGCTAGCTTTCGGCTCCGCATGCTGTGACCGCGTTGGTTGCGCTCGGCGTCATAGCAGGCCTTTCCGTTCCGGTCGTGGTTGAGCGAGGTCGTCACGCCCATTCCCCCTGGTTGCCCAGGGATCAGGCGCTGCGAAAGGCCGGTCGTGGGATCCCAATCGTACGGAAGGGTTCCGAGCGGCACCGGGCTCAGGTCGAGCGGGGGCCGTCGCGGTGTTTGGGAGACATCGGGACGATCGAAAAGCTGCTGACCGGTCGCGAGATTCGCATCTGAAAGGACGATGACGAGCATGCGGAATTCCTCGGCGATCTTCCGGGCGAGCGAAAGAATATAATAACACTCTTCGATCGTGCTCGGCGCGATCACCACTTTGGGTGCGTCCCCTGGCGCGCCGTAGAGCGCATGAAGCAGATCCGACTGCTCGATCTTCGTGGGTAAGCCGGTGCTGGGTCCGCCCCGCTGAACATCGACGATGACGAGCGGTGTCTCGGTCATCACGGCCAAGCCCTGAAACTCGGTCTTCAAGGCCATGCCCGGCCCTGAGGTGATGGTCAGCGCGGTCTTTCCGGCGTAGGATGCTCCAAGCGCCACCCCAATCGCGGCGATCTCGTCCTCGGCCTGATGGACGAAGCCGCCGAAATCTTCGAAAATCCCCGACAATTCATGTGAAGCAGAGGTCGCTGGGGTGATCGGATACATGGAGCAGATCTCAAATCCGGCCGAGACGGCGCCCAGCGCGAGCGCGGTGTTCCCGTTCATGGCTACTTTCGGGATGTCTGTCGGCACAGCCTGGATTTCGAAGCGTTGTTCGAAGTGTTTGACTCCGTATTGGTAGCCGGCGTCTGCGAGCCTTACGGCTAGCTCGATCACCTCGCGGGCTTTGCCCTTGAAGATGCCGCGAATCACATCGTCGAGCACGTCCATGTCCTTGTTGTAGAGGGCGCACAGGAGGCCCACCGCGAACATGTTCTTGCCCTGTTGTGCATCTTCGGCGTGGCGCATGGTTTCCCTTTCCAGCGGTACCTCGCGGATGGTCGCGCCACGCGAACGGACTTTGTCGAGCACCTCGCGGTAGGAGATCCGGTACCGCTCGTCATCATGAGTCGCCCAGTGATCGTCGATCAGCACGAGAACATCGTCGGCGAGACTTCCTGCTTCGAGCCGCGAGAGCAAGGCCATTTCGTTGAAGGCAAGGACCACGTTCGCTCGGTTACCGGCATTGGTGACCTTGCTACGCTCGGCCAGGCGAATGCGATTGCCGCTCGCGCTTCCGATCGTATGAGGCGGGGGACGGATCTCCGAGGGGATGATCTCCACGGTCCAAAGGCCGTTGCCCGCTTTGGCGCAGAGCTGGGCGAAGGCAATGGCTGCTTTTTGCGCACCTTCGCCGGCGTCGCTAACGATTTCGACCGTGTGCTCCGGGAGAGGGATGAGATGGCTCATGGGGGTCCTTGTTGGATCTAGAAGTTTCTCGGATGGTCGGCAAGGGTCCCGATGTCCTTCGCTGTCGGAGAGTAGACCCGAACGGCCTGTCTCAAATCGAGAAAGTCGTCGCAAGAGGGCCGAGCAGCACGATTTGCCGAACGAACGAGCCGCCGCGGCGGAGGGCCCATCTCGTCGGAGTCCAGACTCGAGGCGCTGAGAGTCCAAACTATGGAATTTCGCGGCGGATCTCGAGGGACGTTCGCTACCACAGCTGCTTGATCTGATTCTCCGGCCCAGCGCTCCGAGCTCCCATCAAGGCCGAGCTCGGCTTAGAAGCCAGTGCCGATTCGAACGAAGAGCCTGCTCCGGGCATGCGGCGGCTCGTTCTGCGCCACAATGTTCACGATGCTAGGCTCGGTACGAGGTCGATGAATTGATTCGAGCAGCTTCCAGGGGTTTTTCGCGTTTCGTTTTCGCCTTCCTCGTCGTCGGCACCGTGGCTTCCGGGGTCGCCTACAATGCTTGTCGGGCGTACACCGATGGCGATCAAGCGCGGGAGGCGATCGAGGGCATCTCAGAGGAGCCCGCCCCGGCAAGAGCAGACGTTCCCGAGCCAGGCACCATCACCGTCAAGCCCACGCGCATCGACGACGTCCTAACCAACCCGGGCATGGGCTTCGCCAGCTTCCACTTCGGCTGGTGGTGCAACCTGCCGCCGATCACCTATTCCGCAAAGGAATGCGCAGCGCGCGTGAAGAAACAGTGGCCCGAGAACTACCCCAAATCCGGCACGGCCTATTTCCGCTGGCACTGGCGAGATCTCGAGCCGAAGCGGGGACAGATCGACTTCGAGATGATCGACCGGGCCATCCAATCCGCCAACGTGATGGGGATGACCCTGTCCTTCCGCGTGATGACGGTTGCCGAGGGGCAGTCCGGAATTCCAGATTGGCTGACCAGCGCTCCATACGACGTCGCCGGTCAGTGGCGTCAGGGCGACGGCGGCCGCGTCTTTTGGCCGGACTATCGGGACCCCACGTTTCAGCGCGAGCATGCCCGTTTAATCAGCGCTCTTGGAGACCGCTACGACGGGCACCCCGCAGTCGACCATGTCGATATCGGCACGGTTGGCTGCTGGGGAGAGTGGAACACTGCTTGTTTGTCAAACGCCGAGAGCCTCGTCGACGTTTACAAGCCCGGTAACCACAAGGAGCGTCAGCAGATCGTGACGGCGCTAACCCGGCTCATCGATCATCACCTGCGTGCCTTTTCCAACACTCCTGTCGTCATGCTTGGGCTCGATCGAGAGAACGTGGGGCTCATGCTCCATGCCACGCAGGGCGGCGCTGGCTGGCGCGCCGACTGCTGGGGCGACTGGGGAATGTGGGGCGGTTCCTGGAGTCACCAAGGCAAGCTCTATCCGTCGATGATCGCCGCGGCCACCGCTGCCGACGCCGGCTTCACCGATGTCTGGAAGAAGGCGCCCGTCCAGCTCGAAATCTGCGGCACGCTCGAGCGATGGCACGAGCTCGGCTGGACCGCCCTTAAGCCAAACGGCGAGGTCCACAAGTCGTTTCAATGGGCCCTGAGGCAGCACGCCTCCGTGCTCAACGCCAAATCTAAGCCGGTGCCTGAGATCTACGTCGCCCCCATCGACGAGTTACTCAAACGGAACGGCTACCGGTTTGTCGTCGATCGTTTCAACCATCAGGGCACCGTCCCGGTGGGCAGCCGCACCACCTTCAAGACGGACTGGCGCAATGTTGGCGTTGCACCCCACTATCTACCGAGGGTCCTGACCTACCGTCTGCGCGGGCCGACCAAGGAAATCATCCTCGGCAGCACACAGGACACTCGCACCTGGTTGCCTGGTAGCTGGAAAGTACGCGATACCATCGCCATTCCCTCGGACCTACCGAAGGGCACCTATCAGATCGATCTCGCGCTCCTGGATCGCGACGGCACGGCGCCTGATACCAAGGCACTGCCGCCGCTGTTGCTTGCCATCGCAGGGCGTCGAGCGGACGGCTGGTACCCGGTCTCGCAGCTGACGGTGGAATGAAGCTGTGAAGTACAGTTTACGAGCGTCGGAGGCCAGAGACGCGCTGGTTTCTTTCCGAGGGAGCTGTCTGGCGGGTCGAGACCTTGGGGGGGGCGCTCCAGTTGGCTACACTGCGTGTCCTTGATTCACTCTCTCCGCCAGCTTCACGACTTGCTTTCGCCCCCTGAACGGCGTGGAGCGCTCAAGGTCTTGTCCCTGATGGGCATCCTCGCACTTCTCGAGGCCACGGGGGTTGCGTCCATGATGCCGTTCCTCGCAATTCTTTCCTCGCCCGATCTCATTCAGTCGAACTCTGCGCTTGTGACACTATCCTCGTGGACCGGCATTACGTCGTCAGACGATTTGCTGATCCTGACCGGCGCATTGGTCTTCTTTCTGGTTCTCTCGGCTCTGTGCCTGCAGGCGCTCGTCGCTTGGGCGCAGGTTCGGTACGCGGGAAATCTGATGCACTCTTGGAGTTGCCGGATCGTAGAGACCTATCTCCGGCAGCCCTATGAATGGTTCCTCGCGAGGCACACTTCGGAGCTCTCTGCGACCACCATCAACGAGGTCAATCAAGCGATCTTCCACGCCGTCTTGCCGCTGCTCATGATCGCGAGCAACGCACTCGTTGCCTTGTTCGTGTTCGCCTTCCTGATCATCGTCGATCCCGTATTGGCTGCTACGACTGTCCTCGTCCTCGGCGGGGCATACGTTTTCACCTATCGTTTCCTTCGGTCTCGGATCCTCCAAGCCGGTGAGGCCTGGCTCGAGTCAAACCAGGCCCGCTATCACGTCTTGTCCGAAGCCTTTGCGGGGATCAAAGAAGTCAAGGTCCTGCATGCCGAAGCATTCTTTGCCGAGCGATTCGACTCGGTGTCACGTCGCATGTGCGATGCGATGATTCGGTCGAAAGTGCTCGGACAAGTGCCGTCCATCGCCATGCAGGCCATCATCTTCGGCGGCATGCTGCTGGTGATTCTCTATGTGCTCGCAACCGAGGGGAGCTTTGCCGCAGGCCTGCCGGTGATTGGGCTCTATGCCTTCGCCGGGTACAAAATGATGCCAGCCCTTCAGAGGATCTATGCGCATTTGGCGGAAATGGAGTTCTCCACGGCAGCGCTCACGTCATTGGAGGGCCCGCTACGTCTCAGCAGAGAACCAAGAAGCAGCCCGAAGAGCGCGGATGCCGGCCGAGAAGTCGAATCGCGGGTCAGGCTGACCAAACAGCTCGAGTTCTGCGATCTGGTCTATCGGTATCCTGGTAGCG
The DNA here is from genome assembly GCA_963699755.1 of uncultured delta proteobacterium. Classification (GTDB taxonomy): domain Bacteria; phylum Myxococcota_A; class Polyangia; order Polyangiales; family Houyiibacteriaceae; genus SG8-38. The sequence continues at coordinate 86,676 of CAVOVB010000002.1, read as the reverse complement.
ACGCCCCGACGCTCAAGCGCATGAGCCTGCGCATCGTGGCCGGCTCGAAGGTCGGATTCGTCGGCTCCACCGGCTCAGGCAAGACGACCACAGTCGACATCATACTAGGACTGCTCCGGCCGACGAACGGCTCGCTCTTGGTGGACGGAGCGGAAATAGAGGAAAGGCAAGTTCGTGCTTGGCAGGCTTCGATTGGGTACGTTCCGCAAAGCATTTTCCTGGCGGACACGAGCATTGCTGGAAACATCGCATTTGGAGTCCCAAAGGACCAGATCGACCAAGACAGGGTCGAAGCCGTTGCGGAGCTCGCCAACCTCCATGCATTCGTAGCCAATGAATTCCCGCGGAAGTACGAGAGTCGTGCAGGTGAGCGCGGCGTTCGTCTCTCCGGCGGCCAGCGTCAGCGCGTAGGAATCGCGCGAGCGCTCTACCATGATCCCGACGTCCTCATCTTGGACGAGGCCACCAGTGCATTGGACAACGTCACTGAAAAGCTAGTCATGGAAGCATTGGACACACTCGCACCGAACAAGACGGTCATCATCATCGCGCACCGGCTGACCTCGGTGAAGAACTGTGACACGATCTACTTTCTCGAAAATGGCGTCGTCACGGGAGAGGGAACCTTCGAGGAACTGCGCGCCACCCATCCGCAGTTCCAACTCCTGGCTGAAGGGGAGGCGAGGGCGCCGGCACCCGTGGGTGGGTAGTCCCGCCGACGTCCGAATTGAAACGGCTTCTACCGGACGGCATGGGCCCCGCCCCTATTCGGTACACTAGCGCATCACGGCGTTCGCTTGTGAAACGCAAAGGGTCCCCAGGACGACTGGCCCGGTTTTCGCAGGTCTCGAGAGTTCAAGCGGGATTGGTTCGGACTCTCCAACTTCAAGGATCCAAATGGGTGGGATTTTCTGTGCGACAGCACATGACAACGTGGTGCCCAGTGTGATGCACGGCTTGGCCGATTTGGAGCACTGGGGCTGTGATTCGGCCGGTTTGGGGGTCTTGACCGACCGCCAGATTCAGAGGCGAAGGGCAACGGGACCTCTGTCGTTCTTGGAGACGCTGCTTTCAGATGAGCCGATCAGTTCGACGACCGTTCTCGGCCACTTGCGCTCGGCTACACATGGCGACTCTTCTCGACACAACGCCCATCCACATGCCAGCTCGAGAGTCGCCATCGTTCACAACGGGGTCGTCGAAAACCATGCAGAGCTTCGGGCCGCGCTGGAGCATGAGGGCGTCCAGTTCCGAAGCGACACCGACAGCGAAGTAATCGTGTGGCTGCTGGACAGAGAGCTCGCCAATCGCGCTCACCCAATTACGGCATTGCGGACTGTGCTTCCCAAGCTGCAAGGGTCCTTTGCGCTTGGCATGATCTGCACGCAGTACGACGATTGCCTATACGCGGCGCGGCGCGGCAATCCACTCGCCGCGGCGCGGGCGGGTGGCGCCTCCTGGCTGGCCTCCGACCCCATCGTTCTGGGCCGGGTCGCGAGCGAATTCGTGTCCCTCGACGACGGACAGATTGCCGAGCTCTGCCCGGGTCAGGTCCGCATCTTCGGCTCGCATCTCGAGCAGATCGTCCCTCGCTGGACTCGAATCGTGAGCTCAGCCGAGACGCGGCAGAGCGGGACGGTCGTCACCAACTTCGTCCGCGAAGAGATCGAAGACCTACCCGTAATCCTAGGCCGCACCTTGCTCGAGCTCGAGCGCGATATGAATTCCGGCGAGCTGGATTGCTGGTGCGGGCCGCTATGGCGAGCGGACCGAATCCTCGCGGTCGGGAACGGCGCTTCGCACCATGCGGCGCATGTTGGCCGGGCTTGGCTGGAACAGATCGCCGGCATCCCGGTCGAGCTCGAGCTGAGCTCGGAGCTCAAGACCCGCGATGCAGTCTTTATGGAGGGGACCATGGCGCTTCTGGTTTCCCAGGTGGAAGAAGACGCGGACACACTCGAAGCGCTCAGGTACTTGCAACAGCGAAACGTTCCGACGGTCGCCCTGGTCAACGTGACGTCGAGCGCACTGGTCCGAGAGGCCGACGCGGTGCTCGACTGCAGATCAGGCCATGAGGTCGGAATCCCATCCACCAACGCCTTCACGGCTACGCTCTGCGCACTTGCAGCGGCATCAATCGTCATTCGACAGCGACGCGATGGGGTGGCGAAAAGCGACGTAATCACCGCTTCGATTTTCGGCGTGCCGCAGGCCATCAAGAGCGCGCTCGAGCAGGAAGATCAGTGTGTCGCGGTCGGTCGTCGGATAGCCGAGAAGAACCGTGGCCTATACTTGGGGCGGGGCAAGAACTATCCGCTCGCCCAAGCAGGTGCGCTCACCGTCGAGACGCTTGCCGATGTGCCAGCTGAAGGTCTTGCGGGCGGGGAGCTCAAACACCGTCCGAGCGCGTTGACCGAGCCAGGCACGCCGGTGGTCGTCGTTGCGCCGCACGATGAGACCTTCGATCATACCTTGTCCGACGTGCATGAGGTCATCGCGCGAGGGGGGGAACCTATTTTGCTGGGTGACTCGCGCACCGCAGTCGTCGCAAAGCGAGATGGCCTGCAGTGCATCGAAGCGAGCCGAATCGACCCCATTTGGTCCCCGCTCGTGCTCGCCGTGCCGCTTCAATTGATCGCCTATCACGCCGCTCGCGCGAGCGAGGTGATCGCGAGCTATCCGCGAGCTCTCCACGCCAGCGGCGCCGTCTGGTGAAAACATAGCGCATTAATTCGCCCTGAAGGTGCAAGGGGCCTGCCCATTTCTGCAGAAGAGTCCCGGAACGGAACTTCTCCGCCGTTCGCCGTTGCAATTCGGGACGTCTGATCGGACAGTGTTCGTCCCCCCGCTTTTTCGTCACGTTCGAAGAGGCAGAACCACGAGGAGTGCCCACCATGGAGTCATTTCGAGGTGGCCCATTGGTCGTCTTCGCCGAGCACGATGCTGATCAGCGCACGCTCGTCACAGGATGGCTGAACGACGCGGGCCTGCGCACAGCCCAATGCTGGGATGCGGAGAGCTTCCTGGACAGCCTCGACACCACCTTGCCCGATTTAGTCTGCCTGGATCTCAGCCTACCAGGAATCGGCGCTTGGGAGGCGCTCGATGCGTCCCTCCGACAACACCCGAGCGTTCCAGTGCTGGTGCTCACCGCCGAGGCCTCGGCAGAGTCGATCGTAGACGCCATGCGAGCTGGGGCCTCCGACTACCTGACCAAGCCGGTCGACCGCGGCAGATTGTTGTCCTCCATCCATCGCGCCCTGCGATCGTCAGACGAACGCGCTTCGGCGCGAATCGATGACCCCGCTGAGGAGGTTTCTTACGCGGGCGTGATTGGCCGGTCTCCACGGATGCGTGAGGTGTTTCGTCAAGTTGATCGCATCGCCGGCCGCGACATCAGCGTCTTGATTCGCGGAGATAGCGGAACCGGCAAGGAGCTCATCGCCCGCGCTATCCACGAGAACAGTCGACGCGCGGGCGGACCCTTCGTTGCGATCAATTGCGCTGCGATCCCCGAGTCGTTGCAGGACTCGGAGCTCTTTGGACACGAGCGGGGCTCCTTTACCGGCGCACATAAGGCGAGGGCCGGCTGCTTCGAGCGCGCGGACGGTGGCACGCTTTTTCTCGACGAGGTCGCCGAGCTGTCCCTTGCCGTGCAAGCCAAACTCTTGCGGGTGCTGCAGGAGCGTAGTTTCGACCGTCTGGGCGGGATTCGCACGGTCGAGAGCGACTTTCGTCTGATCACCGCGACACATCGCAACCTGCGCGACATGGTTGAGACCAACCGTTTTCGCGAAGATCTCTACTTCCGGATCGTCGTCTTCGAGATCGAGCTCCCGGCACTGCGGATGCGCGATGGTGACCTCTCCCTGCTGGTGCCGAGGCTCCTCGGAGACCTTTGCAACAGCCTTGGCGCGCAGCCTTTGCGCTTGAGCGCGCGAGCGATGTGTGCCCTGGAGCGCTACCCTTTCCCGGGAAACGTCCGGGAGCTCGAGAACATCTTGCAGTGCGCTGCCGTGCTCGCCACCGGTAACGAAATCGACCTTCAAGACCTGCCGGTTCGGGTTCGGGATCACTACGCGCGGTCATCGAGATTGCCCGAGTCGAACATTTCGGCCCCAGGTGACGGGGACACGGTCGTCAACGGCCTGGAAGCCCCAAGTATGCGCGCGGAGGAAGAGTTACGGGCACGACCCACGCCAAGATCCCTCGAGGAGCTACCACTGTCCTTGGAAGCCGTAGAGCGCTGGGCCGTGAAACGGGCGCTCCGTGACAAGAATGGCCGCCTGACCGAAGCGGCCAAAGCGCTAGGGATCGGTCGGACGACGCTCTATCGAAAGCTCGAGAAGTACGGGCTTCGCTGAACGGTCAGTGCGCGCCCCTTCGGTTGATGATCACCGCAACCGTGAGCAGGATGACGCGCAGCTCCATCGCTAGGTAGCTGCGGAGCCCGTAGAGGTGGGCGTTGTACGTGAAGTCGTAGAGTAATTTTTCGCGCACGCTCTCGACCGAGGTGTCGTAGCCGGTGTGGACCTGGGCCCAGCCGGTGATTCCAGGCTTGCACGGCGGATGTCGATCATCATAACCGGGCAGCTGAAGCGACAGCGTGTCGGTAATCGAGGGCCGCTCCGGGCGAGGGCCGATCAAGGTCATATCGCCCCGGAGCACCTGGGCGAGCTGAGGTATCTCGTCGAGCCGGAGCTTTCGAAGGAACGCGCCCACCGCGGTCACGCGCGGATCGCTCTCCTGTGCCCAGACCGCCTCGCCGTCGGCCTCCGCGTCGACTCGCATCGTTCGGAACTTCCAGATCGCAAAGCCGTACGGACGTCCCATATAGTCTTTCGCGACCCGCTCCTGTCGGTACAGGATGGGGCCTGGCGAGCTCACACGAATCGCCAGGGCGATGAGCGGAATCAAGGGCAGTGCGAGCAAGAGACCGACGGAGCTTCCGACGACGTCCAGGGTGCGCTTCGCGATTCGTACCGAGGGGGGCGGAAGGGCTGGGCGATGCAACTCCAGGACGTCGTTTTCGGGTGGACGACGCCAACGCGTTCCGTTGGCTCCGAAGGGAAAACGAAGGATCCCCAGCGCGCAGCCTGATTGTGCCACCAGCGCATGCACACCCAGTCCGAGGCTTCGGGGCAGTGGAAGGCCTGCGCCGCGCCAGAGCGCAGATGCGACGAGCACGAGAAGCAAGAGGTCACCGGCGATCGCAAGTGGGACCAACACCGATTCGGTCAAGGCGCGGAAATTGACCCAGAACGCAAGCGCCAAAATCCAAACCGGACCCAGAGACTTCAGAAGTTTGTGGCCGATGAGGCTCACCGCGATTCGCGCGTGGCGCGGGCTCAGCAGCCGACGGTAGCGCCAGAGCACCTGAAGATTGCCATGCGCCATGCGCGCCGTTCGCTCGAAAATGGTGGAAAGGCGAGTGGGAGCCAGGTCTGAGACCACGAGGTCGGAACGATAGACGATGCGTCCACCAGCTGCGTGGGCAAGCAAGGGCCAAACCAGATCGTCGTGAATTGTGTCGGATGGGACCTCGACAATCGATTCCCGGCGCATGATGTAGCATGCGCCGTGCGCACCAAGCAGCATGTCGCGCTTCGATTCGAGCTCCTTCAAGCGCGTCTCGCGACTCCAATATACCCCGTCGGTGGCGGCGCTTTCAGTCCCATCCTGTCCGACGGACACGTAGCGGGGCATGGCCACGACCACGTCGGGGTCTACAAGCTCGTCGACGAGCTCGGAGACCGTGTTCTGTGGCAAGTCGGCGCCGACGTCGGTGAACAAAACGATCTCGCCTCGCGCCTGCTCGAGCAAATGCTTCAGTGCCGCGAGCTTGCCGCCTCGCTCACGTAGCTCCAACACGCGCACTCCCGAGCTTTCGTACGCGCGCGCGACCTCGGCGGTCTGGTCACCGGAGCCGTCTGATGCGACCAGCACCTCCATGCGGTTGCGCGGGTAGGAGAGCGCCAGCGTGTTTTGTAGCTTCTGGCCTAGTCGAGCGGCCTCATTGTGTGCCGGGATCAGCACACTCACCGGGGGCAAGGCCTGGGCGGTCCGAGCGTCACTTCGTGTCTTCGGCGGAATCACGTACCGGACCAGAAGTGGGTAGAAGATGTAGGGCGCGAGGAGCGCTGAGAATAAGAAAGCAATAAGGAGAATATCCATCCACGTCGGCATGCCGATACCTAATCTCGCGTTCGATTCAATCGCGCTGCTCGCCGCGCATGCAACCTGCGCGCCAACGTCTCGATGCCGAGATCCTCGGCGCTGCAAGCACGCGTGTCTTCGGCGCCCCATTCGATGCGCCTTTCTAGAACACTTCTCGTCCGCCGACTTCCGAAGTGAAACACGTCGGTGAGCGTGACGCGACGAGCGACTCTCGACCGAAGTCTTACGCCGATCATCGCCTTGCAACCTCACCGTAATGTTGCGTCGTTAGCTCAGCCCAACGCTCGGGTGCGTGGCGGGCGCGGACTTCGGCACCGCGACGCCTTGCGCCATGACGGAGCTTCTCGGTCTGCATCGGCAAGGTTTCGAGCGCTCTCGACCAGGCGTCCACGTCGCCTGGCGTAACGAGTAGAGCGGTTTCGCCTTCCCACACAGCCTCGGGCACGCCGCCAACTCGACTTGCAAGCACCGGAACCTCGCACGAGGCAGCCTCCAACACCGCCAGGGGGAGCCCCTCGCGGCGCGAGGGAAGGACCAGAACTTGGGTTTCGGCGAGCAACTCGGGGATATCAACACGCACGCCCAGCCAGCGAACTCGGCCATCGAGCCCCAGGCTAGTCGACAGCGCCTTCCACTGACCGGCGCACGGCCCGTCGCCCGCAACATCGAGCGTGAGCTGCTTGGGCGCGCGAGGCGACGCAAGTGCGCGCAGGAGTACGTCGAGACCCTTTTCTTCGCTGAGCCGGCCCACGAAAAGCATCGCGCCTTCCGACCGCTTCCGCTCGGTGCCGGAGGTCGGCGCAGAAAGCGAAACGGGGTTGGGCACCGTTGTGAGCTTTGCCCGCGGCACGCCTGCCGCAACGAGTGACTCGGTCGTAGCGTTCGAAACGGAGAACACGCGGTCGACCATTCGATACAGCGTTCGCGCGAGACTCTCATAGAATCGCGCCAATCGATCATGTCCCGTTTCACCATGGTGGGTGACCACGAGGGCCATGTGTCTGGTCTTTGCCAGCAAGCCATAGACGAGCGCCTTGTACCCATGCGCATGCATGACCTCGGTGCCGTGCGCCTCGAGCGCGCCGCGAAGCTTCACGATCGTGACTAAATCGAGGCGGCCTCGGACACGTAGCGCGCGGACCGGGACGTTCCTTTCCTGGGCCGCCTCGATGAAGCGCTCCCCATACGAGGGACAGCGATCGTCCACCATCACCAGCACAGACAGCGCGTGCCCGCGAGCGACCAGAGCCGCGCAGCCCTGCAAAACGACATTCTCGGCGCCAGCCATGAGTCCGGGCGCGATGATGTGGCTTATGCGCACGGTGCAGAACCGATGTTAGACCAGAGCAGCGGTCTTTTTGCGGCGTCACGATAGAGCGCGACGTAACGGTCGACCATGGTGTCGATGCCGTAGCTCTCATGAATACGGGCCTTGCCATGTTCGCCGAGCTTCTTCGCGAACTCGGGTTGCTCGACCAGGGACACCAGGGCGCCAGCCAAGGTCTCGGGCGCACGCGGGGGAACGAGCAATCCGGCCTCCCCGGCGAGGAGCTCTCCGACGCCCCCCACGTCGGTTGCGACTACTGGAATCCCAAACGCCATCGCTTCGAGCAGGCTGAGGGGCAAACCCTCTCGATCGCTGTTGAGGACGCACGCGTCGAGCGCCGCGTAGAACGGCGCCATGTCTTGCACCGTGCCCAACCATCGAACGCGTGGACTCAGACCAGCGGCTTCCGCCTGGGCGCGCAGTGTGTCGCCGAGAGGCCCATCGCCGGCGCAGGCGAGAAGTGAACGGGGCTCGTCCCGAACGAGCTGTGCGAATGCTTCGAGGAGGCCCGCATGGTTCTTCTCGGCAGAAAGTCGTGCGGCGCAGCCCACCACGAAGTTGTCTTGATTCGCGCCTATCAGAGCGCGCCCTGCCTCGCGCATCGCGAGCGAATCCTGAGGTATGGGCACTCCGTTGGGGATCACAAGGCATCGGCCCGGAAAGCGCTTTCGGTACTCGGAGATTTCCGGTGTCACGGCGACCACTTCGGCGAGCGGTGACATCATGGCACCCAGAAATTGCCTCCGGGTCGTGTCGTAGAGCTCGTGGGAGTGCTCGGTGTGGACCTGCCGGCACCCGGCCAGAACAGCCGCAGGCGCGCCGTATACGAAGGGGCCCAAATGATGCGTGTGCAGCACATCGATCTGCTCCCGAAGGAGTACAGAACGAAGGCGCCATACGAGCTTCGGATCAAAACCTGGTCCATTGTCGAGCAGGAGCGTCCGAATACCTTGCTGCTCGAGCGCTGTTCGAATCGGCCCATCCCCAAGGTACGCGATGACCAGACTCTCGATGCCCCGAGCATTCGAGGCGACGCTGAGGCGTTCGACCATTCGCTCGAGGCCGCCAACGGCGAAATACTGCATGAGTTGGGCCACGCGTAGACGACGGCGCGGCGTCGGGTACTCTTTCAAGCAACACTCCGGCGATAGGCTGGGGGTCTGAAGCGAATGAAGCAAGGATCGAGCCATGGGGCTCGTTGAGGCGCCTGTTCCGAACCGGCACGGAGACGCCCACCCTTGTTTCGGAATGAAACGGACCATGTGTCCATGCGGAGCGACTGTCCCCCTTTGCGGGGCCGATCGACACTCGGCCCCAATCTTGCGTTATACGTTGGTCTTGCCTAGGGAAGTCGATGTGACCAGCTCTGCTAAATTGCTGCGCGAGGAGCACAGCCTCGTGGCGCGCGTGTTTGGCGCTGCACAGTCGGCGAACGCACACCGCATTCTCCTGGTGTCCGCCCACTCTGGGGATGGAAAGACCCATTTTGCACGCTGCATTCAACGGCACGCGAGCGCGGTGACGAACGAGACCTCTATGGTGCAGAGCTTCACGGCGCCGCTGTCGAAAGCAGAGCTTGAGCCGACGGCAGAGCCCGCGCACGGCTATGTCTGGGTCGACGGTCTGGCGTTGCTGGAAGGGGAAGGGGCTGCCGCACTGACTCCCTCAGTCCGCGCCAATTTCGATGGAGCGCTCCTCATAGCCCGGGGCATGACCACGACCCGGGCACAGGTGGCGGCTTGCGCGGACCAGCTCCGCGTTCTTGGCTTGCCAATGCTTGGGGGGGTCTGGAATGAGCTCGAATGTCCGTCTCCGGCCGAGACTCTGCGCCGCATCAAAGCCGGCCTCAGGACATGGCCGCCCCAATTGCCTCCCGGAGTCATCACTCGGCAGCTTCGTAGGTCGTCATGAAAAACTCCCCGCGAGAGCTCAATCCCGACGCATTGTTTCACTTGATCTTGCGGCGCTGGGACTTGGTGTTGCTGGTCCCCCTCCTCACGGTTTTGGCGGCCGGCCTAGTGTGGCAGATCATGCCCGACCGCTATCAATGCACGGCGCGGCTGCTCATTCAGGACCAGCAGACAGTCAACCCTTTTCTGAAGGACATGTTGGAACAGTGGTCGGCGAAGCAACGCATGCCTCTGGTTGAAAGCATCTTCGAAAGTCACGACACCTCGGAGCGGGTTCTTCGAAAACTCGGGCGATTGGGAAACATGGCCAGCCCCGAAGAGGTGAACCAGGCAGTGGAGGACTTCCAACGAGGGTTGGATGTCATTGCGCTTGGGGGAGAGCTGGTCCTGATCAAGGTGCAGGGAGCGACCCCGATCGGGGCGTACCAGGCGACCAATGAGCTGATCGAGGCTTTCACCGACCAGATCGTCCGCCCGCAAAGAGAGACGGTTCGCGCCTCTGCAGAGTTTTTCGAGGATCAGCTCGAGCAGCTTCAGGACGACACGGAGGAAATCGAACCACAGGTTGCCCAGTTGCCTGAGGCCCAGGAAGGGAGAGGTGGAGGGAAGCCCAGTCTCCGCAGAGCCTTGGCGGAGGCCGAGGTGCGTCTCGTAACCGCCGAACAAGCGGTTGCGCAGTCGGAGGCGAAGCTCCGGCAGCGCAAGCCGGAGGGGACCGTAGGATCGAGGCAATACCGAAAGGATCTGGCGGACGCTCGCCGCGAGGTGGCCGAGCTTCGGCCGCTCTACGGGGAGAACCACCCAAAGCTCGTGTCCGCGAGGCAGCGAGTGCAATGGCTGCAGCGAGCGATCAGGCGGGAGCGCAAGAGCAGCGACGACGTCGCGAACGAAACAGGCAGCTCAGAGCTGGTCGATCCGGAAAGCCAGGCGCTGACCGAGACGAGCACAGCGGCCCGACATCAGGAGCTGCTGATCGAGCTGAAGGAGGCAAAGGCGCAAGAGGCACTTCTCCGGCAGCGTTTGTTGACCGAAGAACTGGCGATCTTTGCCGAAGGGAATCAAGTCTGGACTGTCGAGAGGCCCGTGATGCCCACGCGCTCGCTCAATCCCTCGCTCTGGGTCGTGCTTCCGGGAGCTTTGCTTGCGGGATTGATACTCGCGCTGCTTGCGGTCGCCTTCTTTGCCGCGTTCGATGACTCGCTGCGCGGAGAGAAAGAGCTCACCGAAGCACTCGGCGCACCCTCCCTCGGCAGAATGCCACGAGGAGAAGCATAGGTGCGTGGCGCTGCCTTCCTCGGCGGCGTTGCAATTGCCGTAGGCGCCTCCGCGGCCGCCGTGCATCCAATGGCGGCCCTCGGGGTCGTCCTCGGCGTCGCCGCGATCGTTTGGACTCTCTCGAGCGCGCTCAATGCGACACTTGCGTTCATCGTGGTCCTTGTCCTCAGGCCCGCCGATCACTTTCCAGTGCTCGCCGCAATTCAGCCTGCCAAGCTCGTCGGACTGGTTGCGATCCTTTCGTGGCTGATCACGAAGCTGTTTCGTGGCGACATACGGGTGTCTCCCGCACCTCACGGCAAGTGGATGCTCGCACTTGCCGGAGCAGTGATGCTGTCATCGCTGATGAGCACCAACCCGGCGGCGAGCTGGGCGTACTTCGGCGATGTCTTCATCAAGATGTTGATCATGTACGTGCTCGTGGTCCATCTGGTCACTACGAAGCGGCAGGCGGTCAAGCTCCACCTCAGCCTTGCCCTATGCACGGTTGGGCTGGCGCTCTTGGCGATTCACCTGAGGACCTCGGGCCTAGCGACGGTCGAAGGCAATCGAGCCGGACTCGCCGGGTTGCTGGGAGACCCAAACGATCTCGCGCTCGTCCTGCTGATCTATGTGCCGCTGTTCGCCGAGCTTGCCCTGTCGACACGCGGCATCAGGCGTCTTTCCTGGGGCTTGCTGCTCGCAGTTCTGGTCGGCGGGATATTCGCAACCGTGTCTCGCGGCGGAGCGCTCGGGCTCATGGCGGCGCTGGCGTTCACCTTCTACGACCGAGGCCGGGTCAGCCTTCGGCTCGCGCTCGCGCCAGCGCTTGTGGCACTTGTCGTTGCCATGCTGTTTCTCGCGGGCGTGAACGAGAGGTCCAGCGGAGCCTTGAAGGTTGGCGAGCTCGATGAATCCGCACAGGGCCGGCTCGACATGTGGGCGTCGGGAATTCGTATGGCAGCTCACAATCCGCTCTTCGGGGTGGGCTTCGGCCAATTCCCGGACAACTACCACGGCTACGCCCGAAATCCCGTCAACTGGGAGCCGCGCGATGCACACAACTCGTTCATCAAGGCCGCCGCGGAGACCGGGCTCATCGGTTTCATCCCGTTCATGGCGCTCGTTTTTCTGACCGTCCGTCTCGCCTATCACCACCGCAAGGCGGATGTGCCGGAAGACGACCCAATGGGGCAAGCCGTGCGTCGCTCCATGTTTCCATCGATGGTCGGGTTCTGCGTCGCCGCGTTCTTTCTATCGCAATGTTGGAGCTGGTTCCTCTTCATCTTGTTCGCCCAGTCCGCCGCCATGGAACAAATCTGGAACGCGGAGCTCGCCCCGTCTGATCTTCACCAAGAACTTGGCACGATGCATGCTAATGTCAGCCGGTCATGAAGACGCGAGGTGAATCCATTGTTCGACTGCGGATCGAGCTTGATGGTGATCTCTTGGGCCACGACGCTTTGAGGTTGGCCGAGCGACTCCCGCTCTCGAAACTCGTGGGCGTCGAGTGTGTGGAGTTGTCCCTCGAGCGGGTTCGCCGGATCGATCAGGCGGGACTGGCCATGCTCGTGCGACTCTACTCACATCTACGAATCCGCGGCACGGACCTGCGACTCGTCGACGTGCCTACCATCGTCTATGAGCTGCTCGAACGGGTGGGCTTCACCAAGCTCGTGTCCTGCGTGGACGACTCCGATACCGTGGTGGCTGAGCATTCCGTGACACCAGGCGCTCGCGTCGAGGCTTAGTGTCGGGCGTTTGACATCGATTCAGGCCCCCATTCGGGAGTCGCAGAGGAAGCCGTGATGCAATATCTGACAGCGAGGCAAGAGCGCGAACGCCAGTTCTATCGCGAATACTCGCGGACACACGACGACGAGGAGGTCGTATTCGATCCCGTGATGGGCCACGAGAGACGCCCCTGGAATTCCTACTGGCGAGTCTATCAGATCATCCAAGACGCATATCAGGGTCCCTCCCAGCGGCTCCTCGATTTCGGCTGCGGCTTGGGCCATGCATCGATGTGCCACTCCAAGATCGGCTACCGAGTGTGGGGCTTCGATGTCTGTGAAGAGAACATCGTCGAATGTCGCCGCAAGGCGGACCGCTATGGATTCGGCGACAGTACCGACTTCTCGTTGCAGGCTGCAGAGGACCTCGAATACCCGGATGATTTCTTCGACGTCGTCGCGGGCTTCGACATCTTGCATCACGTTGAAGTCGAGGATGCCATCCGCGAGGCGTACCGCGTCCTCAAGCCCGGTGGCATCGCCGTGTTCCGCGAGTTCGTCGAAGTGCCAGTATTCGACGCCCTGCGAAACTCGCGGCTCGTGACTTGGTTGGTTTCGAACGAACCCTCGCTCGAAGCCCACCGAACTGAAGACGAACAGAAGCTCAATCGCGAACAGCTGAATATGGTCTTGTCGGCTTTCCCGAAATTCGAGCTGATACGTTTCAACCTCTTGTCTCGCTTCAGCAAGTTCTTGCCCAATCGCCATCCCGAACGCCCCAGCAGAATCGAGCAGATTGACCAAGTTGTCTTTCGTGCCCTGCCGTTCACCCAGAGGTTCGGGGGGGATCTAGTGATGATTCTAGCCAAATGACTATGCTGGGCCTCACTACCGATGGAATCGTTGCGGAGTCCTCGACCGGTCAAGACGCATCGATCGGGATGAAGCGAATTCTTTGGATCACCCCAAAATGGCCATTGCCTGCAAGCGACGGTGCCCGGCAGGCGACCACACAACTAGTTTGCGCCCTGTGTCTCAAAGGCGCAATCATCGACCTGCTGGCCATCGTGCCGCAGGGCGAAGAGGTTTCGGAGTTCGAAGCCCGCGGTGCGCTGGGAATTCGGTCGGCGACCGTCGTTCGCAGACCGAAGCCCGGGCGAGTGCTTCACCTGAAGAATCTGCTCCGCCACCCCGCTCGAGCGCTGACGCTTTCCCAGTACGTGACCAAGGACGGTTGCAGAAAGCTCTTTCGGGCGGTCTCCGAGCCCGGGACTGTGGTCGTGTTTGACGGTTTGCACGCCGCCGCCTGGTTTCAGGAGCTCGCCGACTGGCCGCGCGTCCCGATGATCTATCGTGCTCACAATGTCGAGGCAGACCTCTGGTTTCGAGCGGCTTCCCAAGAACGCGGCTTGACCGCGCGACTCCTCGAGTGGCAGGGAAAGGCCGTCGAACGGTTCGAGGCTTCGCTCTGTGACGCTGCCCAATTGGTCCTTACGGTTTCGGACGCTGATGCCGGTCGGTTTCGGGAGATCGCTCCCCGGGCACGCGTCGAACCCCTTCCCATTGGCATGGAACCCAAGCCTCAGCGCCCCGCGCCTGCCGATGAGCGCCAGCTTCTCTTCATCGGGAGATTGGACTGGCCGCCAAATCGCGATGGGCTGAGATGGTTCTTGGAGAAGGTCTGGCCCAAGGTCACTCGCCCTTACTTGCTGACCATCGTGGGCTCCGGGGACGGCAACTGGCTTGCCCCGTACTTCCGCGATTCGCGAATCCGCTTTCTCGGCCAGGTCGACTCCGTGGCTCAATACTACCACTCTGCGATCATCAGCCTCGTACCTATTTTTTACGGAAGCGGCACCCGCGTGAAGGCGATCGAGAGCAGCCTCTTCGCGACCGCATGCCTCGGAACGGAACGAGGCGTCGAAGGGATCGGGCTCGACCCGCAACGCGACTACTTTCGAGCGGAATCTGAAGCGGAGTGGATTGAAGCGCTCAACACGCTTCAGCCGGAAACGGCCCGCCAAAGAGGCAAGAACGCCCTCGGCCGCGTGGCTGAGCAATTCGACCGAGACCGTATCGCCGATCGGTTTCTGCAAACGACGCGCGCATCGCTACTAGGACGAAAGGACTCCCATGTGGCGGCCTGACTGCAAAGAGTCTTGCCCGAATGGGCGAAGCGACGAGCGCCGCTACGTCGCATCGCCGCGGCTCAGCCGGACGATTGCGTCGAACATGTCCTTGTGGAGCCGTTTCTCGTCGCCCAGAGCCATCGCGTACTCGAATCCTCTCTCAGCCGTGGCCTCCCTGAGCTTCGAGTCTTTCCAGGCGTTCGCGATCGCATCACGAAGTGCGACCCAATCGCCAGCCGGGACGACGATAGCCTGTCCGTCGTCCACCAATCCGTCGGCCACGGGCCCCGAGCTGACCACGACGCACTTGCGCAAAGCCATCGCAACCAGGCATACGCCGATACCGGAAGGAGTGATGTTCTTTTCGAGGATCGGCAGTACAACCAAACGCGCTCGTGCGATTTCCGGCAGAAATGTTTCGGCGGTGAGCGCATTTCTCACGAACACCACGTGCTCCGGCCAGCCTTCGGAGCTGAGGACGGAACCATGTTGAGAGAGCACGCTTTGAGTAGGCGCGACAATCCGAACTGGAATCGACAAATGCTCGATCGCTCGTCGAAACGCGGCGAAGTCGCGGCGCGTTTGGCCCGCGACCACGATGTAGCCATCGTCTCCGGTCTCCAGCTTCGTGACGATCTCCCAGTCATTCACCTTGAATGGAACGTAGAGAAATCGGGATTCAGGCAAGCGATAGATCTCTTGAATGCCGTTCGTGTTTCGGGCGTAACTGATGAATAGATCAACTTTCGAAAATAGTTTCCTGCGAAAGGAGATGACGAGTCGGTCTCTCCAGGTGGTCGGCACAGAGAGGATCATGTCCACCACGACCAGTTTGCGTCTTCGGTTCGGTACGATGCACTTGAGGAGCGCAAGCGCCCAGACTTGTCGGGACAAGCCGTTGAAGAGAAAGCAACGCTCTTCGCGCCGCTTCGACAAATACGCCCTGGCAAGCCGTAGAAACGATTCTCCGGTCAAAGGCATGTGGTTCACCGACGAAGGCAGCTCGATCCGATCAACCCTTGGGAACGTGGAGAACACCGTGATTGTTTGTTCGAGAGACCTCATCTGTCAGTTGCCCCAAGAGCGGCAAGCTATGGGGGTATACTCTCCCCAATCGCGAGAAGGGAAGTGAGGAAGTGATTCGTAAGGCACGTCACTCTCTTGAACCGCGCCTGCCTATGACCTGCGTAACCTTGAACCTAGCGCTTGCGAGCACTCGCGCGACGATGCTACGCGAAGGCTCATTTCTGATTTTCCCGTTTGTTAGCATACGTTCCATGTCTCATGCTGGGCTCCCCAGGCCCATGCTTTTCAATCAGTATGTGTAGAGGTGTTCGATGACTTTTGCAAAAGCGATTGCAGTTCTCTTGGTTTGCTTCTTCTCCACTGCGTGCTCTTCGGACGCCAACGAGAATGGACCGAACTTTCCGGGTAGCACGGAGAATGACTACTCCTTGCTCTTCAACGGAGTGGACGGCTTTGGGAGCGCAGGGAACATTTCCACCACGCTCGGTAGCCCCATCGAGATGTTTTCACTCTCTATCTGGTTCAAAGCAGCCGCGGCACCCGCGGCTGGCGCGATGATGATCCAGCTCAATCCCGAGCTAGAAACCGGTAGTGACTCCATGCGAGTTAGCGTTTACTGGGAAGCTTCGAACCAGGTCAGTGTTCACGTGACGCCCGATTTCGAGAATGTGCCCGGTGCCAAGATCGTAGCCGATGTGGCCGATCCGCAAGACTGGAATCACGTCATGCTCACCTTCGATTCACGAGCGGCTTCGGCGAATGCGAAGCTGTTTCTCAACGGTGAGGAGGTCGGCTTTGGAGATCAGCGGGCTCCGCTCGTCGCCGTTGGAAACATCCAGTTCGCGAAGGAGGGGATGGGCGAAAACTACTTCCATGGTTCCTTAGACGAAGTGGCATTCTGGAACACAACCCTGTCGAGTGAAAACATCGCTGGCGTGTATAACGACGGAACTCCCAAGAATGTCCGATTCGATTTTCCCGGATACGATTCTTCTGATTCCGTGACGAGTCTATGGAGAATGGGCGACGAGAATTTTCAATTGGAAGAAAACGTTTCTGACTTGGTCGGTGAGAACCACTTCACCATCGTTGGTGGAGGCTCCTTCCAACTGGATACTCCGTAACCTGGGGAACAGTGTGCTGAATGAGGGACAGGAGACGTTAGCGGTTGGGACCTCCCGCGCAAAGGCTGTGCCGAATCAGGGACAGGAGTCGCTGGCGTTCCGCAGCTCCCGTATCCTCACTGACGTCGATATTCAACAGGATTCCCTCTGGTCGAGGGCCACGGATTTCGTGGATGACGTGCAGACCAGCTCGTTCGGTGCGCTGGGTCGTTGGTTGGATCGCAAGAGCATGACGCCCAGCATCGTACTCAAGGCGCTGAAGCTCTTGGTTAACCAAGCGAACTACGATGCCGTCGTCACCTCAGGCTTGCGCTGCGGGCAGGTTTTCGGTTTCTTGCGCACCGTGCTGCGCATCCGCCAGCCGGTTCACATCCATCTCGAGCTCATGCTGGACGACGAAAAGGATTCGCTTTTCTGGAAGTTGAAGCGAGCCTTCCAGCGCGCAGCATTCGCGTCGACCGACTTGCTGATCACATCCGCGCTCGGAGAGATCGACATCTACAGCGAGCGTCTCGGGATTCCACGTGAGCGCTTCCAGTTCGTCTTCTTTCATACGAACGTCGTGAACCCGGGGCTTGTCGGGCAGGAGCTGGGCTATGCGTTCAGCGCTGGAAGGACAGGGCGCGACTACCAACTCCTCGCCGCGGCGGTCCGGGATCTAGACCTAGATTTGGTCGTGCTCGGGGACGAGGCGAGTCTCCGAGGCGCGGAGTTTCCACGCCGCACGCGCGTGCTCGCCGACCAGCCCTATGAACGGTACCTGGAGCTGTTGCATGGCTGTGACTTCGTCATCGTGCCCCTTAACGAGATCAGGAGCTCCAGGGGCCAGGTTGTCATTCTCGAGGCGATGGCCATCGGTAAGCCGGTCATCGCTACTGAAACGGTCGGGACGCTGGACTACGTCCAATCGGGCGAGAACGGCTTGCTGGTTCCGCCCGGCGACGCAGCGGCTCTCGCCTCCGCGATTCAGAGCTTGAGCGGAGATGCCGCGCTCCGTGCGCGCTTCAGCAAGCGGGGGCTCGAGTCTGTGCAACGCCACACGTTTCGTAGTTACGTCGAGACGGTGCTGGGCCTCGTTGAGCGGACTGTTGACAAGGCCGGTACCTAGTCGATGACTGAGCGATGCGACGTCATCCTGGGTGCAGGCTTGGCCGGGCTCTCTGCAGCCTACACACTTCAAAGCGCTGGCGAGCACGAGTGGCAGGTCTACGAGCGCAATGCGACGCCCGGCGGCCTGGCGCGAACCGCGGTGATTGACGGTTATCGCTTCGACTACGGCCCGCACATCCTCTTCACGATCGACGAGGAGATTCGCGAGCTGATCCAGGACCTGCTTGGGGAGAACTTCCACGCTCAGGACCGCGAGGCCTACATTTACCATCATGCCCACGACCTCTACACGCGGTTCCCGTTCCAGGCCCATCTGCACGGTCTGCCGACGGAACTCGTGGCCGAGTGCCTGAACGGCCTGGTTCGTGCTGTCGAGCGTCAAGCGCGGGGAGAGTTCAATCCCAACAACTACTTGGAATGGATGCGTGGTTTCTTCGGGGAAGGAATCACCGAGCATCTCATGGTCCCTTACGCCAAGAAGATTTGGACCATCGATCCCCAGCACATGGAATTTAGCTGGATCGGCCGCAGGGTGCCCACACCCGACGTGGAGCGCATCATCCATGGCGCCCTTACGGACGAAGTCGGCCAGGTCGGAGCAACCTCTCAATTCTGGTACACAAAGCGCGGGGGAATTGAGCCGCTGCCACGAGCCCTGGCGGCCCGGGTCGAGAACATCCACCTCGAGCGGACCGCGGTCAAGATCGAGCTACCGAAGAAGCAAGTGGTCTTCGACGACGGCGAGATCGTGCCCTTCCGACGCCTCATCTATTCGCTGCCTCTGCCATTTCTACCGCATTTCATTGATGATCTCCCACCTGCGGTGAAACGCGCCTGCGCCGGCCTTCAGTACCAGGGGATCCACTGCGTCAACCTGGGCATCGACCGTGAGAACATCTCGGACAAGCACTGGATCTATTACTACGAGGACATGTTTCCCTTCCACCGACTCTCGCTTCCGGCGAATTTCAGCCCCGACACGGTCCCGCCTGGCAAGAGCGCGATCTCCACCGAAGTCGCCTTCTCGCAATACCGACCGCTCGACACGGACACTGCAGTCGAGAAGACCATCGAAGCCGTGAAACTCGCCGGGCTCATCACGGAGGACGACACGATCGAGCTCGTCCACACTGAGAAGATCTATCCGGCATACGTCATCTACGACCTCGACCACGCAGGGAAGGTCGAGACCATCCGCAGCTGGCTGCGCGAGAACGACATCTGGAACGTAGGCCGCTTCGGCGAATGGCAGTACTTCAACATGGACCACTCCATGCGCAGCGGCCGCCGCGCCGCCGAAGAGATTCTCGCCCTTGGTTCGTGACGGGTCCGTGACGGCTCACGACTCTTCGATAGGCGCAATTCGGCGAAAGCCATGGTCCGGCAGCTCCCCTGCGCGTCGCACACGTGCTATCTCGATAGCCCATGGGCTCTGGCGATACCTCCTTGCTCCGGGATCGCGCCTACATAGGAGGCGAATGGGTCGAAACCAGATCGGAGCTCGCGGTGCAGGACCCGGCCACGGGCGCGACGATTGGGAGCGTGCCGCGCTGTGGCGCCGAAGAAGCTCTGGCGGCAATCGACGCTGCAGTGCGCGTCTTCGAGCGCTGGCGGAGCCTGTCTGCGCGGGACCGAGCCGAGCCCCTCCACCGCATGGCCCGCACGATGGAGCGCCGTGAAGAAGAGCTAGCGCGCTTGCTCACCCACGAGCAGGGCAAACCACTTTCCGAGTCGCGCGCCGAGATTCGCTACGCGGCGTCGTTCTTGACCTGGTTCGCGGAGGAAGCTCGGCGAAACTACGGCGAGATCATTCCCGCTCCAGCCGCAGACCAGCGCGTCTTGGTCCTCCGTCAGCCGATTGGAGTGGGCGCCGCGATCACTCCGTGGAATTTTCCTTCCGCGATGATCACACGGAAGCTCGGGCCGGCGCTCGCCGCCGGGTGCCCATTGATCCTCAAGCCGGCGGAGGCCACCCCGCTTTCGGCCTTGGCCCTCGCCGCGATTGCGGAACAAGCGGGTATCCCCGCCGGGGTCTTCAGCGTTCTGACGGGGAACCGTGACGACGCTGCCGACCTTGGTGCCGCGCTCATCGCGGACGCACGGGTACGCAAGCTCAGCTTCACGGGATCGACTACAGTCGGAAAGAAGCTGCTCGAAGCGTCCGCCGCAACTGTAAAGCGGGTGAGCCTAGAGCTCGGCGGCAACGCACCTTTCGTGGTTCTCGATGATGCCGATGTAGACGGTGCGGTGGCGGGCTGCTTGGTCGCCAAGTTCCGGAATGCAGGTCAGACCTGCGTGGCTGCGAATCGAATTCTGGTTCAGGACGGGATCTACGAGCGTTTCCGGGATGGCCTTGCCGACGCCATTGCCGCGTTGCGCATTGGGCCAGGGCTCGAGCCCGACGTGCAGATTGGCCCACTCATCGATCGCCGAGGCTTTGACAAAGTCCGGGCCCTAGTCGCGGAAGCTCGTACGGCCGGTGCTCGTGCAACGGTTGGAGGTCGTGAAGCCGAAGCGGGGGGCACGTTCTTCATGCCAACCTTGCTCGAGGACGTCACCGCAGATATGCGAATCAGCCGGGAGGAGGTGTTCGGACCGGTTGCGCCACTCACGCGTTTTGGGAGCGACGCCGAGGGCATTGCGTTGGCGAACAGCACACCCGCTGGTTTGATCGCATACCTATACGGCCGCGACTTCCGTCGCCTCGTACACGGATACGAAGCGCTCGAGGCCGGAATGGTCGGGGTCAATACCGGGCTGGTGAGCACGGCCGAGGTGCCTTTTGGCGGTTGGAAGGAAAGCGGTCTTGGCCGAGAGGGAAGCCGGCACGGCCTCGAGGACTGGACCGAGCTCAAGAGCGTGACCGTCGCCCTAGGGTGAGAGCGCGCGTGCGGCGGCGCCGCGAGGGAAGGGAGCCCAAAGGATTGCCTCGAGCAATTGTGATCGGCCGGCTGGGATGATGGTGCAAAGCACGCCCTACGACCGTACAATCAAAGGACGCGAAGCACCCTGAAGGTCGGTCGTCAGCATGGCTCCATCCACCCTCCCGTCGACAGCTGAGACGCACCCGGAGAATCCGGCGGGCGTCGCCATGCGCCCGGTCGAGCCGATGCTGATGGAGGTCGCCTGGGAGGTCTGCAATCAGGTGGGCGGGGTTTACACGGTCCTCCGGTCCAAGGTCCCGAGCATGATGAGCCGCTGGGGCGAGCGGTACTGCCTCGTGGGTCCCTACGAGCCACACAGCGCTGAGGTCGAATTCGAGCCGGCGCCGCTCGTCGGCCCGGTTGGCCAGGCGGTTCAGCGGCTGCGGAATCTGGGCTACCGCGCCCACTACGGGCGCTGGCTGGTCAGTGGCCGTCCGCACGTGGTGCTGCTGGACGTCGGATCGGTCGGCGGGACACTTCATGAGATCAAATACCGGATCTGGGCCGACCACGGGATCCCTGCAAGCGACGAGGCGAACGTAAACGACGCCGTGGCTTTCGGGGAGATGTGCCGCGCGCTGCTGTCGAACCTCGCGCAGGAGCAGTCCCAGGGCCCCCGAATCGTGGCCCACTTTCACGAGTGGCAGGCGGGTATGGCGATCCCGATGCTGCGCAAGGAACACTGGCCGGGCTCGCTCGTCTTCACCACGCACGCGACCCTGGTCGGCCGCTATCTGGCGACCGGCAACACAGCGTTCTACGACCACCTGCCTTTCCTCGATGGGGACCAGGAGGCCAAGAAATTCAACGTGCAAGCCCAGCACCAAATCGAAAAGGCCGCCGCCCATGCGGCGCAGGTATTCACCACCGTCTCAGACATCACCGCGGAGGAGTGCACCCATCTGCTCAGGCGCACGCCCGACATGCTCCTTCCCAACGGGCTGAACATCCGCCGGTTCACCGCGATCCACGAGTTCCAAACGCTGCACCAGCAATACAAGGAACGGCTCCACGAGTTCTCGATGGGGCACTTCTTCCCGAGTTACAAGTTCGACCTGGACAAGACACTCTACATGTTCACCTCGGGCCGGTACGAGTACTTCAACAAGGGCATGAACTTGACGATCGAGGCGCTGGCCCGGCTGAACCACCGGCTCCGGGAGGCGGGCAGCCCCGTGACGGTCGTCTTCTTCATCATCACCAAAGCGCCGTTCCGCTCGATCAACGTCCGCGCGCTGCAGAGCCGAGCGATGCTCCAGGAGTTCCGCACTGCCTCCAACGCGGTGAAGGAGGCCGTCGGCGACGGGCTTTTCCTCGCCGCCTCGTCCGGCGAGATCCCCGACCTCAACGGTTTGATGGACGACTACTGGCGGCTACGCCTGCGTCGCGCGATTCAAGCCTGGAAGAGCGAGGCCCCGCCGGGCATCGTCACTCACGACCTCGTCGACGAGGCCGACGACCCAGTTCTGAACCAGCTGCGCAGCTGCCGGCTGTTCAACCACGAGGACGATCCGGTCAAGGTCGTCTTCCACCCCGATTTCGTACAGGCCACGAGCCCTCTTTTCGGAATGGAGTACGAGCAGTTCGTTCGCGGCTGCCACCTGGGCGTGTTCCCGAGCTTCTACGAGCCCTGGGGCTACACGCCGCTGGAGTCGATCGCGCTGGGCGTGCCGGCGGTCACCAGCGACCTGTCGGGTTTCGGCTCATACCTACAGCAGTTGGGGCCAGACTGCGCTTCCAACGGCATCTACGTCGTACCCCGCCGACACAACGACTTCCATCGCGCCGCTGACGAGCTAACCGACCGGCTCATGCGATTCGCGGCCCTCGGTCGACGCGAACGGATCATTCTACGTAACTCCGTCGAATCCTTCAGCGATCAGTTCGACTGGCACAATCTCGGCCGCTACTACAACGAGGCACACGACCTGGCGCTGGCCCGCCTCGGCGGGTAGGGTGCGCACCGGGTTCTATCGAGCAAGGCGAACGACGAACCGGGGCTGGGGGCGAGCCATTGCCAATCTCGTGCTACGTGGGGCCAGCGTCGGGGGGATCTCGCTCAGCCTCGCTCTCTTGGTTGGACCCATGGTCGACTTCCCCAAGCCAGCCCTTGGACCGAAAGAACCATACGAGCCCGATTGCGGTGAGCCCCATCGCGCCGAGTGCGAAGAAATAGCCGTAGCGCCATCGGAGCTCCGGCATGTTCCAGGGCGAGAGGTGACCGTCGAAGTTCATTCCATAGAGCCCCGCGATGAAGCCAAGCGGCATGAAAATCGTTGCGATGATGGTCAAGACCTTCATCACTTCATTCATTCGCATGCTCATGTTAGAGAGATGCAGGTCCATGAGACTCGAGGCGAGCTCTCGATTCGTGTCGAGGGCCTCCATCAGCTGTACCGTGTGATCATGACAGTCTCGGAGGAAGATATGGGTATCCCCTTGTGGGTCACTGGCGTCGGCCCGGGCCATGGCGCTCAGGACCTCACGGGTTGGAACGACCGCGCGACGCAGGGCTCGCAAATCGTGACGAACGGCGTGAATCGCGGCGACGATATTTTCGGTTTCGTTCGCTAGCACTCTGCTTTCGATTTCTTCCAGCTGGTCGGTATAGCTCTCGACCACGGGGTAGAAGGTCTCGACGACTGCATCGAGCACGGTGTACGCTAAATAGGCGCTCCCACGCTGTCGGATTCTCCCCTTCCCATTCCTGATCCGGTCGCGCAGGCCATCGAAGCAGTCCCCAGACCTCTCCTGAATGGTGATCACGAATCCATCGCAGACGAACATGCTCAATTGCTCGAGGTCGAGGTGTGGACTCAGTGATGGCATACGCAGCACGATGAAGTCGGTGTCGCCGTAGTCCTCGAATTTCGGCCTCTGATGAAGGTTCACCACGTCTTCCAACGCAAGCACGTGAAGACCAAACAGCTTGCCGAGCTCAGACAGGGTGTCCGGGTCGCCGATGCCATCGATGTTGATCCAACTGACGCCTAACTTGCTGTCGTGAATCGCTTGCAGATCGGAAACGTGCTCGATCGAATCCTCCTCGACCAGATTCGCGTCGTAGGAAATGACGCGAATGATCGCAGGTGGCATACCCGGCACGGGGGTGATGCTCCCGGGGGCCAAGCCGAGGGTCTGCGGCCTCCGTCTGCGCAAAGCCGCGCGTTTCCGCTTTCGATGTGCCTTTTTGGCGATGGGACTCTCCTTGTGTTCCGCATACTCATCTGACGTCGCCGTCTTGGCCATGTCAAGTTCGTCTCATCGCTTTCCGCTCTTCGGTTTCGAGCGCATGCCCGGTCTACGAAAGGCAACCTGGCCCCTGCCGACGCAGATTTCATCTCGAGACGCCGTTGGATCGGGGCTCGAAATCTTCGCCACTTCAAGGTCCGGCGGCGCCTATACTCGCGCCTGATCGGATGCCAATGACCAGTTCCAGCGACCGGCTCTGGCTCAGGCTGACGCTGGTGGCTTGCTGCTCGGCGGCCTCTGCCGAAGCCCAAGCACCAGCCGTCCCGCAAGAGCTCGACGACTCGGACCGTGACCGCCTCTTGTCAAAGCATGCGCGAGGCAGCGCTGAACCCTCCGAAGCGCTGGCGGTACAGATCAGTGGAGCCGAGCAAGCGGCCAAGGACGCCGCATTGGAACGTGAGGCAGCGCTCGCCGACTTGCGGCAGGCCAAGACCGAGTCACTGCGACTGATCGCGGATCGGCGTGCTCAAGTCTTGAGCGTCAAGGAGGCGCAAGCCCGATTCAAAGCAGACCTCGCGAGCAGTCGGATAGAGGTCGAGACGACGACCGAGTCCGCGCTCGCATGGAACCGAAGGGGTAGAGAGTTGCAGAGCGGCATGCCGGCCGGAGAGGCGAGAGCAAACAAAGCCGACGACCTCTACCAGGGGCTCACGAAGGATCTCGTTGACGCCCGCCGCGATCTGAGCGTAGCCCTCGATGCCCTGAGATCCGAGCCGACTGCTGTCACCCTGCCTTCCAATGCCGATCCCGATCAGCTTCCCGCCGACATCGATGACGGCGCCACACGCGCGCTCCGAGCTTCACTCACCAGATCTGCGCGCGAGCTCCAGGCGCGCGAGGCTGAGCTTAGGTGGGATCGAGACAAAGCCCTTCGCGATGCGATCGTCATCATGAACAAGGCCCGACTTCCCTTTTCGAGATGCTCGGCGAGTCCCGGCGCGACAGCCTCGAGGGCTTTCAACCCGAAGGGGTCGCGCAGGTGAAACGCGAGCTCGACCAGATCATCCTCGAGGTCCGCTACCACTTGCTCGCGGTGCCGCGGGAAGCAGCTCGGCAGTATCGCCAGCTCCAATCTGCGCCTGGACCAGCGGTCTTCATCTCATTTCAGCTCATGCTTCCGGTGCTCGTTGTGTGGCTCTTGGCAGGTGCGTTCGTCGTCGAGTGGATCGACGCGACAGCCAGTCGTCAGGGTTTCTCGAGTGGATCGTCGTCCAGATTGCGCTTTCGCTCGCTGCGCTTGGTCGGCATGGGCGTCGTGGCGATCGGGTTGATTCTGTCGCTGACGGTCGCCACCGTCGGCAAGGGCGCAATCTACGCCTGGGTCATCAGCACGTCTTGGTTTCTCGCAGTATCCGTGTTTCTGGTGCTAGTCGTCTGGTGGAAGGACACGATCTTCGAGCGCATGAAAGGTCGTGATGCTTCTCGCGTGCTGCAGTGAGTAGCGCGGCACGACCATGGGCTGCTCGTCTACCCCGCGGCAGCGGTCGGCGGCGTTTATCTTCTGATCGAAGGTGTTCCCGGCTTCATCTTTCGTCGGGTGAGCGACCTTGCGCCCCTCGGGCGGATCTTCGCGTACTTGTTTCGACGCGGCGTCGAAAAAAACGACCGCCACACCTGCGGAGCACGGGACCGCGCCCATCCCTCCGGAGCTGTACGAGGCCCTCGCATCCGATCCGCAGGCGCCTCCCGAGCTTCTCACTTCCTACATGTCTGAGAGCGTGCACGCGATGCGTGCGCTCTTGGCAAGAAAGTCAAATCAGCCTCGCTGATTGAGCTGCGCACCGCGGCCGCAGGAGTCGTGCCGAGCTTCGAGCGCCTAGTGGTCCCGCGCCAGGTGCGGACCTCCCCGGTCTCCGAGGAAAAGCGTACGAAGCGGGACTTCTACCGCATTCTCCGGGACTATTCAGAAGGCAATCCAGAGGTCGCGCTACAGTCCTGGAGAGATTCCTTGTATCGACGCCCTGACGGTCAGACGATCTACGTGCGGCTCTTCTCGGGACCGACCGCGGGCCAGCTCGAGGATCTGCCCGCGACCTTCTACTTCGTCTTACGCACGGTCGTTCAGTTGGACCTGGCGGTCGAGGAAGATCTGGTGAGCTGCACGGACCTGAGCCCGGCGGAAGTTGCAGACGCCCTACGTGCAACACGCGTCCACGGCTACATCGACGGGAACGGGCATCTTTTCGAGATCGACCTTCATTGGTATAGCGCGATCATCAGCATCCTTCGCAGAAAGCACCTGTTGCTGCTCTGAGGTCTTCGACATGAAAGCACACAAATCGTTCTATCCGCAGTGCTCTTTGGCCAGTGGCTCAGCCCTGCGCTGGCTGTAGCGCAGGAGCCGAGCGACGAGGAAGCGATTTCGCAGATCAGCCAAGCGATTCGCTGGGGCGGAGTTGTCACTTCGGTCTTCACCATCATCGGGATCTGGATCGGCCTTCGTTTCTTCAACAACTTCATCGAAAACCTAGGAGACCAGTTCACGGCTCGTCGGATGCTCTTCCAGAAGGTCGGCACGATCGTCCAGTTCTTCGTCTACATCGGTACCATCGTAGCGCTGAGCATCCACCTGGACGCGAAGGTGCTCACCTTGCTCGGTGGCACAGCGGCGGTCGCCGTGGGCTTCGCCGTTCGCGACCTGGTCGCTTCATTCATCGCAGGCATCATGATCATGATCGACCAGCCGTTCCAGGTTGGGGACCGGGTGGCGTTTGGTGGAGAGTACGGAGACATCACCGCGATCGGGCTTCGATCGGTGCGGCTCCAGACATTGGATGACAACACGGTGACCATCCCCAACAACAAATTCCTGACCGACATGACGTCATGCGGAAACTACGGCGCCCTCGACATGCAGGTAGTCATGGACTTCTACATCGGGCTCGACCAAGACGTCACCAAGGCGCGTGACATCGTGACCGAGGCAGGGCTCACGAGCCGTTTCGTCCATCTTCCCAAACCCGTCGTCGTGCTCGTCAACCAAGTCATCCAAGACAAATACGTCGCGGTGCGGCTCTGGCTCGAGGCCTATGTGCTCGACACACAATACGAAAAGGCCTTCGAGACCGACGTAAACCTGAGGGTCATGCGCGCCTTCGAGCAGCATCGAATTGCTCCATCTGCGATCCTTCGCCGGATGATCTCGGGCGGCGGCGCCCTGGGGCCCGCGCCGGCCTGATGTTCGATTCAGCCGCTTCAGAAGGCGCGGGTTTCGCCGATCCGGAGCAACCACGCGGCTTCGTCTCCGAGAGCCCCCTCGGACGCCGCTTTGTTGAAGCGCGTGGGCGGCTCGTCCAGCGGCTCATCGGAGAGCTTGAACGTTCCATAGTGCATCCCGACGGCTGCGCGAGCCCGAAGGTCGATGGCCGCTTGAACTGCCTCTTCGGGATTCATGTGTGAAGCCTTCATCATCTCAGTCGGCTCATAGGCGCCGATCGGAACGGCTGCGAGGTCGAACGGGCCGAGCGCCTTGGCGATGCGGGCGAACCCGTCGAAGTAGCCGGTATCCCCAGCGAAGAAGAACCGTCGCTCCGCACCGACCACCGCCCAGGACGACCAGAGCGCCTCGCGGTCGTCGCCAATGCCTCGCTTGCTCCAGTGCTGCGCGGGCAGGCAGTAGACGCGTACCCCTTCGTGCTCGGCATGCTGGCCCCAGTCGAGCTCTTCGACATTTTCGATCCCGTTCTCGCGAAGGAGGTCGCCGTTCTCGAGTGGAACGAAAAATCGCGTGTTCGGATCCCGCTCTGCCAATGCCACTAGGGTCGTAAGGTCGAGGTGGTCGTAGTGATTGTGCGAAATCACCACGAAGTCGATCGGCGGAAGATCATCGATCGCGACCCCTGGCTCCACGATCCGTTGCGGCCCCGCGAAGGAGAACGGACTTGCCCGATCCGACCAGATCGGGTCTGTGAGGAAGGTGAGGTGGCCCATCTGAACCAGGAGCGTCGCGTGACCAACCCATGTGACCGTGGGCTCGCTGTGCTTCGCATTCTCGCGAAGCCAGGCACCATCGTTGGCGACCCGATCGAGCACACTCGGGAGCTCTGAAAAAGAGCTCGCGATGCGTCGGACGAAGAAGGGGAGTGTGACCGAGGTGCTTACCTCGGGCATTGGCCCTGCGAAGTTCATGAACCGACCGTCACCCTCCCGGGGGGCCGGGCCAAGGGCATCCTCCAACGGGGAAGCAGTAGCCGGCGAGACCAGCGCCATCGCAAAGACTAGGACGACACGGCTCAGATTGTTTCGACTGGCGATCATGCACTGAGTCATCTGGGGCTCCGGCACGCAAACGTAAGGCTGTCAGCGAAAAAGGGAATCCTATTCGTGAGCTCACGAAAGAAACCTGCCGTCGGCGAGGGGCGTCCCCGTTGCCAATTGCAAAGCGTTTCCCGCGTCGTATACGCAGTGCCAGGAGGCGGCATCATGAGGGCAATGATCGTACGAGAGGCCGGCGGGCCATTCATCCTGGACGAGCGTGAAATCCCAGAGCCTGGGCCGGGCGAGATTCGTATCAGGGTCGAAGCATGTGGCATCTGCCACAGCGATGCGTTCGTGAAGTTCGGACAGTTTCCGGGTCTCGAGCTTCCACGCGCGCCGGGGCACGAGGTGGCAGGTGTCGTGGACTCGCTCGGCGAAGGCGTGGACGGCTTTGCAGTCGGTCATCGCGTTGGAGTGGGTTGGCACGGCGGGCACTGCTTCAAGTGCAACCCCTGTCGGCGCGGCGACTTCATCAACTGCGTCAGCGCGAAAATCGCCGGCATCAGCTACGATGGCGGCTACCAGGAGTACATGGTCTGTCCATGGGAGGCCGCCGCTCGGGTGCCCGATGAGCTCAGTCCGGCCGAAGCCGCCCCCCTCCTCTGCGCAGGGATCACGACCTACAACGCGCTGCGCAACAGCGGCGCTCGTCCGGGTGACCTCGTTGCCGTGCAAGGCGTTGGCGGGCTCGGTCATCTCGCGATTCAGTTTTCGAATCGAATGGGCTTCCGCACTGTCGCCGTCTCGCGCGGCAAGGACAAAGAGCAGCTCGCGCGCGACTTGGGCGCTCACGAGTACATCGATTCGAAATCGGAGGACGAGGTCGCGGAGCTGCAGAAGCTCGGCGGGGCCAATCTGATTCTGGCCACGGCCCCAAACGGCAAAGCCATCGAGGGCATCCTCAATGGCCTTCACGGCCGCGGCACGCTCATGCTCGTTGCGGCAGCGCCGGATCCGATCTCGGTCAACGCCTTTGCCATGCTCTCAGGAAAGATGATCCACGGCTGGCCGAGTGGCACTGCGGTCGACAGTGAGGACACGATGAGCTTCGCCGCGTTTGCGGGGGTGCGGCCGCAGATCGAACGCTTCCCTCTCGAAGCCGCGAATGAAGCGTTCGCCAAAGTCATGGAGAACACGATCCGCTTCCGCGCAGTTCTGGACATGGCGAGCTAGCCAGGCGACTGCCGCAATCGGGCGGACCGTGCCCGTGAGCCAGCGAGAGACGCCACAATGCTGGCGTGCACTACGGTGTGACGATATTGAAGGTTCCCGGGGTCTTGTCTATCAGGCGAAAGAAGGAAACCAGGTCGAGCCGGCTTCCGTCGATGTCCAAGTCGTCGGAAAACAAGGTGTCCCTGAGGCCTGCCTTCCCCGTCAGCATGTTGAGGAACAGGCCGTGTGTCACCTTCAGTGAGACGTTCGCATCGGGATCGGGGTCTCGCTTGTAGTAGCGCAAGACTGAGTTCTTGAGCTCCAGCACATAGCTCTCGTCACGATCGGTCAAAATGAGATTGACGACCATGTCTTTGCCCTCGGCCTTGGGAGCATTGAGACGAACAGCCATGGCGGAGAGAAAGCTCTCTAGGGGCGCGTATTTGATCATGTCCATGTACGAAGCGGGGTCTATGCCCTCACTAGGCCCACCGTGCCGCAGCTCGAAGGCGCCGGTCAGGTATTCGTCACGCCAGGGCCCCGACTCGGCTTGATATCCGAGTTGGTCGTAGGCGCTCGCGAGTAACTCGCGCGCTTCTTGGTTGTCGGGATCGGCGAAGGCGAGGTGGTTGACGACCTCCGCGACCCATCGGTACTCGCCTTTGTCATAGGCTGCCCGTGCCTTCTCCAGAAGGTTTGTCGCACCGCCTGCGAGCTCGACGTACTTTGCCCCAGCCTCGGCGGGCGGAAGCCGATCGAGGTTGGCAGGATTGCCGTCGTACCAACCGAAGTAGCGTTGATAGACGGCCTTCACGTTGTGATTCAGCGTGCCGTAATAGCCCCGGTTTGCGAACGAGGTGCGAAGCGACTCGGGCAACTCGAGCTCTTCAGCGATTTCGCGCGGCGTTCTGCCATGGAGCGCGAGCCGTAGCGTCTGGTCGTTGATGTACTTGTAGAGATCGCGTTGTTTCTCCAAGAAGTCGGTGATCCGGTCATGGCCCCAGATCGGCCAATGGTGGCTGCCGAAATAAACTTCGACATCTGGGAACAACTCGATGACTTCGTCGATATAGCCGCTCCACTTGATGGCGTCGCGGACCTTCGCGCCGCGGAGCGTGTAGAGGTTGTGCATGGTGTGGGAAACTACTTCGGCGCCGCAAAACGTCTTCAAGTCGGGCAAGTAGAACGTCATCTCGGACGGAGCCTCCGAGCCAGGCGCATTCTGAAAAATGAATCTCATGCCATCGATGGTCATTTCCGTCCCTGTCTCGGTGACGATCGCGCTCGGGGGAATGAGCCCGAACGACCCGTATACGACTCCCTTGCCGAGGCCTGTGTCGACGTGGCCTCGCTCGCCCTTCGGCAGGCGCGACCCCATCATGAACATCGACCGCCTCGCCATCGCTGCACCAGCGATGACGTTCTCGCTCGTCGCCTCTTCCAGAAAGAACTGGGGCGCGATGATCGGCACGTTGCGCTCCTTGACCTCCTCTGGGGAGACCACGCCCAGTACCCCGCCGAAGTGGTCGATGTGGCTGTGGGTGTAGATGACGGCAGACACGGGCTTGATGCCAAGGTGCTCCCGCACGAAGGTCATCGCCTTGGCGGCACTCTCCTTGGCGGTGAGCGGGTCGACGACGATCCAACCCGTCTTCCCTTCGATGAGCGACATGTTGGCGAGGTCGTAGCCCCGAACCTGGTAGACCCCCTTGGTCACCTCAAACAGCCCATGGATGTCGTTCAACTTGGCTTGCCTCCACAGGCTCGGATTCACGCTGGCGGGTGCGTCGCCCTCGATGAAACCGTACGCAGGCATGCTCCAGATCTGTTTCCCCTCGCCGTCGGAGATACGAAGGTTCGGATCGCTCGCAATCAAACCCCTCCGCGCGTCCTCGAAGTCTTGTTGCTCCGATAGCGGCAGCCTCTCCCTTGCGGCCGCATTGAGCGCGGCGGTCGTCGCGCTGGGAGAGGTATTCCCCGCAACGTCCGGCGGCAGGTCTTCCCCGCCGACTGCCGGCGCTGCCTGCTTCCTAGCACAGCCACTTACCGTGACAGCGAGCAGGATCGAAATCGCGATGAGGTGATGCATCTGGGTACTCCTTCAGAGACCCAGGAGCTTATGCGAAGCTGCCGCGACTTGGAATGGCGGCCACGTTCACTCGTGGCGCAGTGCCTCGATCGGGTCCATCCGGGCCGCCTTTCGAGCGGGAAAGTATCCAAACACGATGCCGACTCCGACGGAGAAAAGGAAACCCACGATCACGATCCCAGGGTTGAACACAAAAGGCACCCTCAAAGCTTTCGCTGCGATGACCGACGCGATGAGCGCCAGGACCACCCCAACGCCACCGCCAAAAGATGAAAGGACGACAGCCTCGACCAAGAACTGCGTCAGCACCTCGCGCTCGAGGGCCCCAACCGCAAGCCGGATGCCGATTTCTCGGGTGCGCTCCGTGACGGACACGAGCATGATGTTCATGATCCCGATCCCTCCGACGAGGAGACTCACCGCCGCCACGGCTCCCAAGAGCGCGGTGAGCACCTGCGTCGTCCCCGCGAGCATCTTGGTGATTTCCTTGAGGTCCATGACGGTGAAGTCGTCGTCCTCCGATGCCGAGATGTGACGGCGCCTGCGCATCAGCTCGCTGATGTCTTCCTGCGCCCTTTCCGTTGAGGCCCCTTTTGCAATGGATACCTGGATGAGACCAACATCTTGATTTCCGGCGAGCCTCCTTTGAACGGTTCGCAAGGGGATGAGCACGGCATCATCGCGATCCCTCCCAATCGTAGACTGACCCTTGCTGAGCAGCGTTCCTATCACCAGACAGGCGAGCTTGCCGAGACGAATCTTGCTGCCCAGAGGATCCTGATTGCCGAAGAGCTCCCGCCGCACGGTGGCCCCCAAGATGCAGACTGCGCTGCCAGCGCGAAGCTCGCTTTCGGTGAACTCCCGACCGGCTTCGAGGGCCCAGTTACCGACCCTCAAGTATCGATTGTCGGTCCCCATGACCGTCGTGCTCCAGTTCGCGTTGCCGAACACTGCCGTCACGGGTTGGGACGAGATGGGGGCGATGTCGGCTACCGTGCCGATCTCTCTGCCGATCGCCTCTACATCGTCCATCTGGAAAGGCGGAGCGGCCGCTCGCTGGCCCATGCCCATTCGTTGGCCGGGCGTGACGATCAGCAGGTTGGTGCCCAGGCTCGCGATTTGTTCGGTGACCTGAACTGTTGCGCCTCCGCCAATTGTCACCATGGTGATGACTGCCGCGACCCCGATCACGACACCCAAGATGGTCAGCAACGAACGCATCACGTTGCGCCGAATCTCGTGCAGCGCGAGGCGAAACGCATTGTACACCATCAGGCTACCTCGCCATGATGCACGACCGACTCCACCCCGCCGTCGACGAAATTGATGATCCGGTCTGCGTAAGCCGCCATCGCGCTTTCATGGGTGACGATGACGACGGTGATACCTCGGTCACGGTTGAGCGCGGTCATGAGATCCATGATCTCCAGGCTTCGAGCCGTATCGAGGTTCCCCGTCGGCTCGTCGGCAAGCAGCACATCGGGTTCGGTGACCAGCGCTCGGGCGATCGCAACACGCTGTTGTTGTCCTCCCGAGAGCTCCGAGGGGCTGTGCGTTTCCCGCCCTTCGAGGCCGACTGCGGCCAACGCTTTCCCCGCCAGCCTTCGACGCTCGGCCCGGGCAACGCCGCGGTAGACCAGCGGAAGCTCGACATTTTCGAGCGCAGAAGTCCGGCTCAAGAGATTGTAGCCCTGAAACACGAAACCAAAGTAGCGGCGGCGCAAGAGCGCACGCTGGTTGCGACCCAGCTTGCCGACCTCGACTCCGCGAAAAAGATACGACCCCTCTGTGGGGGTATCCAGACAGCCGAGAATGTTGAGGCACGTGGACTTTCCCGAGCCGCTCGAACCCATGACCGCAACGAACTCCCCCGGATCGATTCGGACGTCGATGCCACGCAGCGCGTACGTGGTTGCATCGCCGGTCCCATACACTTTGGTGACACCCTCGAGTTGAATGAGCGGTGGCTGATTATGTTCCTGCACGGGCACGACGAAGTCATTCCACGGTCATCTCGACGATCAGGGGCGTCCCGGGCTCCAAGTCCCCTTGCAACAACTCGGTCATGATTCCGTCGGTGGCTCCGGTAGTGATCGGCACGGCGGCAGGTTCGCCATCCCGTGCGATCCAAACCCGTTGTTGCCTCTTCTCAGTGCCTTGCTCGTGACGGTTCTTCGGTCGGGAACGAATCGGACGAGGAAACAGCCGACCGAGGAGACCGCCGCCACTGGACCCAGCATCGTCCCGAAAAGATGGACTGAAGCGTAGCGCGGCATTGGGGATCAGCACTGCATCTCTCACCTCTTCCACGACGATCGTCGCGGTCGCGGTCATGCCCGGCCGCAGTGACAAGTCTTCGTTGTCGACGTTCAACACCGCTTCGTAGGTGATGACACCCTCGACCTCTTGCGCACCAAAGTGAATGTCGGTGATCTCCGCGGAGAAGGTGCGGTCTGGATAGGCGTCGACCATGAAGGTCGCCTTCTGCCCGGACCGCACTCGACCCACGTCTGCTTCGTCCACGCTCACATGAAGCTCCATCTTGGTCAGATCCTCGGCGAGCACGAATAGCACTGGTGTCTGAAGAGAAGCGGCCACCGTCTGTCCGGGCTCCACGGCCCGCACCAGGACCAGTCCGTCGATGGGCGAATGAATCACGGTCTTGGCGAGGTCGATCTCGCTCGATTCGAGGTTTGCGTTTGCTTCGGCAACGTCGGCCTTCGCGCTTGCCCGATCGGCGAGAGCACGTTTGAGCGCGGCATCCGCTGCATCGATGTCGAGTTGTGAAGGGTCGGTCCCTTTGCTGGCCTCCCTGAGCCGGGTGAGTCTGCCGAGCTGCGCGCGGCTTTCGTCCACGGTAGCCTGTGCCTGCAGAATCCTAGCTTTGGCCGACTGAAGCGCCGCACGCGACCTTACCGCCTGTGCCTTGAATTTCGTGGGATCGAGTCTCGCCAGGACTTGCGCGCGCGCTACACGATCGTTGTAATCGACCTCCACGGTCGCGATGGTGCCGGAAACCTCCACTCCGACCTCGACCTGATTGGTTGGCTCGAGATTTCCAGTCGCCGTAACCGTCACGACCAGGCTGCCGCGCTCGACCTCTTGCGTTCTGATCTGCTTTCGATCGGGACGAACCGGTGCGGCCCAAATACCCACGCCGGTGACTATGATCACCGCCAGCGCGACCCAAAGATACAAGCGCTTCCTCTTGCGTCCATCCGCCGACGGACTGGAGATCAAGACACTTGCAACGTCGGAATCCCGGTCAGTGTCCGTCACGATGTCTCTCAATCAATGGCGACCTCGTGGCTCAGCATAGGCGAG
The DNA here is from genome assembly GCA_963699755.1 of uncultured delta proteobacterium. Lineage (GTDB taxonomy): Bacteria > Myxococcota_A > Polyangia > Polyangiales > Houyiibacteriaceae > SG8-38. Next base: position 51,888 of record CAVOVB010000002.1, on the reverse strand, counting down.
GCGAGTAGCGAACACTAGTGGCGGTGGCAGTCGTCCACAAGGGCTCCGCTGAGAAGATCCGATGAAGATCAGGCCTAGCTCGAGCCGAGAAGCCAAACTTGCCCGGCCGAGGGATGCCGGGAGTTCCGAGCCAGATCAGCTTGTTCCTCATCTGAGCCGCCCCCAGGTGACTGAAATCCGATCAGCGAGTGGGGAGGGGACTGGGCTCATCGAGAAGTCGTTCGCAGAGCCGTAGGCTGGATCTCACCACGCCTTGAAGTCCAGGTCCGCCGGCGGTCGCGCCCGTGAGGCTCAGGTTCTCGAATGGCGTACGTTGCGAAACGTGGCGGAGGAGGCGGTTCGTGAGGTCGAGGCGCGCCCCGTACATGCCACCGCGCTCCAAACCCACACGCGCAGAGAGGTCAATCGGGCTCCATGCCTCTTGCACGACTCGGTGTTCGCGCAGACCGGGCAGGAGGCGCCGTTCGACGGCGGCCACAATCTCCTCGGCAATCCGCGACTTCTGTCGCTCGTGACGCCCCTCTTGGGCGGCCGTCGCGAACCAATCGAAGTCGCTTGCGACGTTGATCTGCACGGTGGTGCTTCCTAGCGGCGCGAGAGCTCCCGGGTCGGCGTAGAGGGACGGTGTCGAGAGGAAGAAGAATGGATCGTCGTAGCGATGCCCGAGGGTGGTGCGTTCGATCGCGGCGTCGAGGTCCTCCTCCGGGTAGCTCCATACGTTGAAACGGCCGAAGCCGCGGGTGGCGAGATCGATGTCGAGGCCGAGGAAGATCGTGAAGCACGACGCCGATTGCTGGTAGCGCGGAACCGAGGCCCCATCGATGAGGCGGAACGTTCGTGCCGGATCGATGTTGGACACGACTAGGTCTGCGCTGAACAGCCCACGCGGCGTTTCGACCCAGCCGATGCGATCGCCATCGCGTACCAGCCGGGTCACGGGGGTGTCGTAGGCGATCGTGCCTCCGTGGGTCGTGATGTACTCGACCACGCGGTCGACGAAGAAGCCCATGCCGCGCTTGGGAAAGTGCGCCGACTCGCCGTAGCCGAATAGGAGCGCTTGTAAGCAGAGCAACGGCTCCTCGCGTGGCGCCAAGCCGATATCTCCGCATTGGCCGGCAATCACCGCGCGCGCGCGCCGCGACAGGCCCAGATGATCGAACAAGCGATCCACCGGCCAAGGACCGTATAGCACCGTGTCCTTGAACTGGAACGGCTTCCGCTCGAACTGCTTCAGGTCGATGCCGCTCGGGCCAATTTCCTTTTCGATGCGCCACAGGATGGCGAACAGCTCGGCAATCGCCTCGCGATCCGCGGGAAACGCCTCGACGAGATCCGCCTCGAACCGGTGCAGGTCGTTCGGAATTCGGAACTGGGAGTCGGGGAGGTCGATGCGATCGTAGCCCTCGCGATCAAGCGCATTGAACGTCACCACCGAGTCGAGCCCGAGCGATTGCAGCCACCGCTGGACCGTCCCGCCCGGTCCGCAGCCCATCAGGTACTGCATTTCGGCGCAGAACGAGAAGTCCTCGAGGCTGAAGGATTGGCCGCAACCACCTGCGCGATCGCGCGCTTCGAGCACCGCAACCCGGCGCCCCGCTTTCGCGAGTATCGAGGCGGCGGCGAGCCCGCCCCAGCCGGCACCTAGGACCAAGACATCGTATCGCTCACCGGCGCGGGGCGCGTGAAGCGCTGGCCTGGAGGCGAGGGGGCTATTGGTATCATCGGGCATCGTCTATTCCTCATTGCGTCGTTGGAATCTCTCCCGATGTAGACGTCGTCGGGGGTCTTTCTCCTCACTTCAGGGTGATGGTCACCTTGTGGATCTTGCCAGTGAAGTCGCTGCTGGCCCGGTCGTAATCGTCGGACACCGGTGTTTCCGCATCGACTCCCACGCCGGCCGTTTCATCAGCGGAGAACACCGCGAACTCTGTCTGCTCGACCTTCGTGGACCCGACGGACTTGCCGTTGACGTAGAGGGTCGCGGTGCCGCCGGCGCCCGGTTTGCCACCATCGTAGGCAAAGTCCATCTTCACCGTGGACTTCCCCTTCGGCAGCGTCGCACTTGCGGTGGCGGTGTATCGATCGATGCCGAGGTAGTTGTACATGAAGATCGGTTTGCCTTCCTTGAGATACAGGCTCCAGCCGCCGAACCGACCTCCTTGGGCCACGATCACACCGTCGACGGCCTGATCACCGGTTTCGAGCTCGGCGACGATTTCGAACGATGTACCTTTGACGTTGATGAAGTCGTTCTCGAGCAGGCCGTTCATCCCTTCGTAGAGGGTCAGGCTCTTGCGTCCGAACATCAGGTCCGGCCGACCGGCAAGCTTAGGATTGAACAGCTCTTGGCGCCGGTCGTCGAGGGGCAACACCTTGTACTTGACTGCCTCAGCCAGAAAAACCCGCTGTAGCTGGGTAAGGATGTCCGGATGCTTCTTCGCGAGGTCCCTGGACATGCTGAAGTCTTTCTCCACGTGGTAGAGCTCCCACTTGTCCTCGGGGAAGCGGTTCTCCACTTTGCCCCAGGGCGTGACGTGCACGGTCCCGGCGAACCAGCCGTCGAAGTAAACACCGCGGTTGCCGAACATCTCGAAGTACTGGATCTGGTGGCGGCTGGGCGCGCGTGCCTCGTCCCAGCTGTAGACCATGCTCACACCCTCGATCGGTCGCTGCGGCGTACCGTTGACGATCCGTGGCTCGGGCAGCCCCGCGGCCTCGAGAATGGTCGGGACGACGTCGATGACGTGATGCCATTGCGAGCGCAGCTCGCCCTTACCTTTGATGCGAGCCGGCCAGTGAGTGATCATCGCGTTGCGGGTGCCGCCGTAATTGGAGGCCACCTGCTTCATCCAAGTGAAGGGTGAGTCGAAGGCGACTGCCCAGCCGGCGGCCATGTGCGGATAGGTCGTGGGGTCACCCCAGTTGTCGTAGTGCCTCAGCATGAAGTCGACGTCCGACCCCTTGGGTTCGTCGTTAAAGTAGGTCAGCTCGTTGTAGAGCCCAGTCATCCCACCTTCGGCGCTCGTCCCGTTGTCGCCTGCGATGTAGATGATGAGTGTGTTGTCGAGCTCGCCCAGGTCCTCGATCGCCTGGATCACGCGACCCGTCTCGTGGTCGGTCATCTCCAAGTACGCGGCGAAGACCTCAGCCTGGCGCGCGAAGAGCTTCTTTTCGTTCTTCGAGAGGCGCTTCCAGTCCTTGATGTCTTCTGGCTTCTTTGCGAGCTTGGTGTCCCGCGGGATGATGCCGAGCTTCCGTTGCCGTTCGAAGATCCGCTTGCGGATCACATCCCAACCCTCATCGAAGCGACCTTTTTGCTTTTCGATGTACGACTTCGGCACGTGGTGCGGCGCGTGCACGGCACCAGGGGCGAAGTAGACGAAGAAGGGCTTTTCCGGCGTGAGCGATTGCTGGAAGCGAATCCAGTTGATCGCCTGTGTCGCCATGTCGTTCATGAAGTGGTAGTCGGGGTCGTCGGGGGTCTCTACGCGATTGAGGTTGTGGTACACGGCCGGTGCCCACTGGTTGGTTTCGCCGCCGAGGAACCCGTAAAACTCGTCGAAGCCCTGTAAGTTCGGCCAGCGGGCGAACGGCCCAGACGGGCTGATCTCCCACACCGCCGTCTCGTGCCATTTGCCAAAGGCGCCCGTGCTGTAGCCGTTGAGCCGCAAGATTTCTCCGATGCTCGCAACGTCGTTCGGCAACATCCCCGTCGCGCCGGGGAAGGAGGTCGCGACTTCCGTGATCTTCGCTTGGTTTGCCGAGTGATGGTTGCGACCCGTCTTGAGCGCCTGCCGGGTCGGCGAACACAGCGCCGTCGTGTGAAACTGGTTGTACATCAGACCCTGACTGGCGAGCTTGTCGATGTGGGGCGTTTCAATCACGCCGCCAAACGCGCTCGTGCCACCAAACCCGAGATCGTCGAGCAGGATGACGACCACGTTCGGCGCGCCCTTGGGTGGCTTCACTTCGAAGACGGGGGGTGCCTTGGCGTCGCGCGCATCGAGCGTCGTGATAGGCGGGTACCACGGACCCTTGACGGGGAGCTCGGTGCGGTCGACCTGTGCATCCTGGGCCGTTGCTTGCGCGGCGCTCAGGCTCGCCATTGACATCGCCAGCGAGGTCAAAAGAAGAGTCGTCGTCTTCATTCTCATTGCCTTCTTCATCGTACTCCCTTCGTGCAACTCGGGCGGTTCACTGCTTTGATTTCAGCAGGCGTCCGGCCCCTCCCATAGGATTTTGGGGCTTGTGGATCCCTCGCGGCGGAATGGGGGCCATTCTGGTCGGCCCAGCGCAACGATCAAGCGCCTCTTGGTGGGCGCCAAAAGGGGTATCGCAGCTCGTCCTTCGAAGCTCCCCGTGCCTAAGGGGCGAAGAGACACCCGACCGGCTGGAGTTGGTATACGATACGCCCGACGCATCGGAGTCCGTCCGGAGAAATACGCGTCGGTCCAGATGCTCATGCAATGACGGAGATTGAAATGCCACGCGAAGTCGGAGATCGGTATCTGCCACCGAGCTGAAGCCCCAAAATGCTGACGCGATCCGACTGAACTTGCTGTCCGGGCTATCGCACGTCCTCGGCTGGCTAGCGCGATAGTCGTAAGCAGCTCAGAGTCGTTCGCGCGGAGGCCGACATGAAGGAGATGTGGGACGAACGGTACGGGCAGGTAGAGTACGCCTACGGCGAAGAGCCGAACGTGTTCTTCAGGAGTTGCCTCGATCGGATGCGGCCTGGGCGTCTTCTTCTTCCAGGGGAGGGTGAGGGGCGCAATGCAGTGTATGCAGCACGGCAGGGCTGGACGGTCGATGCGTTCGACTTCAGCGCCTCCGGCCGCGAAAAAGCGCTACGACTCGCTGCTCGGCACGGCGTGGGGATCAACTACGAGGTTGCGGACTACGAAAGCGCACAAATCGAACCCGGAACGTACGACGCAGTTGCCCTCATCTTCGCTCACTTGCCGGAGAACATTCGCCGATCGTTTCATCGAAAGCTCGCGACGGCGCTCGCGCCAGGCGGCCGACTAATCCTCGAAGCCTACAGCAAAGAGCAGCTCGGCTACGGTACGGGCGGCCCGCCTAACGAGCAGCTGCTCTACACCCTCGAGGACCTGCGCGAAGACTTCTCGGATTTGGTCATCCTACAGCTGGAAAAGGAAGAGGCCGAGATCCGGGAAGGCCGATACCACACGGGCCTCGCCAGCGTCGTCCGCCTCGTGGCAACCCGTCCGGAGAAATGACATCGAGCTCCAAGACCATGGCGATTTCGGGCCCCGCCGGCGCGATGAGCGCTCCACCGAGTTGTTTCGATGTTACACGAAGTTCCCATCGGTGAAGCACCGGGACGACCTGTCCCCGCAATCCGGCCTCGTGAAGGTGGGCGCGATGTTCGTGGTGGCAGATGCGCTCCGTCCCAGGGCCTTCGTGCTTCGCGTTGCTCGAGGTCTCCAAGGAAATCGAAGCAAGTACCGGAGGGTCGTGCCCGTCGCCCAAGACACCATCGATGCGCCGTGACCGGGGATCAATGAAGTCGATCGGCCGTTGGACCTAGAGGTCGAACTCTGTACTTTCCCAGCCGGCAGTGCCGAAATTGTGGAGGCGGCCGCAATCGAACCTGCTTCAAACCGCCGTGTCGTCCATGCCACCGGTACCACCCATGCCACCGGTGCCACCCATGCCACCGGTGCCACCCATGCCACCGGTGCCACCCATGCCACCGGTGCCACCCATGCCACCGGTGCCACCGGTGCCGCTGTCGCACGCGTTTGCATCGAGCATCATCTCGTACGCGGTTCCGTCATCGACCGCCTCGCGGCCGCTCTGGTCATGCGGGACTGCGACGACGCACTCGCCCTCGGTTTCGTTGCCGGCATCGTCGACCGCTTTCCAACCGAGCGTGTAGATGCGACCGTTGCCTCCGCCCTGTCGCTCGGAGCGCAGTTGCACGCGATCGCAGTCGAGGATGATGTCGGGCTCGGTATTGCCGTCACCCTTGTCGTTGACCGCTTCGTCGCTCGAGGCTGAGAGGAACGTCACTGTCACACTGTCGTCGCATACGTCCTTCACACAGTCTTCGCCCGAGATCGTGTGGAGCTTGTGATTTGGTGGCCAGAGCTCGATGATCTCGTGCTTGGCCTCGGGAGGCACGGTGTCCTCCACCGTCAGCGTCGCTTCGCAGAGGACCTCCACGGTCCCTGCGTCGACCCCCGAGGCTTCTGCGGTGACGACGATTTCGTGCGTCCCCAACTCAAAGGGCCCCTCGTTGTTGAGCGATAGCTGGATGTCGTCACAGCTTTCAGGAAGATCACCCGATGGCACCATATAGATGAGCTCCGGATCCGCGCCGCCGTTCTCGCATTCTACCGCCAAGTCGTCCGGGCAAAGCCAGCCCTGGCCTTCGATATCGTCTGCGTTTTCGATGCATGCGGGAGAGAGTTTTTGCGTCGACGGGTCGACGGTGACGCCCTCAGAACAACCGAGGCTGAGTACGAAGACTATGCCGGCCGAGAGAATGAACAGGTTTCGATACTTCATAGCTAGAAGAATTCCCACGGCAGACGCCGGGTGCCAAGCGATGTGCCTCACAAACTACGAAAGAATACACATTCCGCCCACGCCGCATTTCCTGCATCGGAAAATGTGCGAGTGCTCACACAGAACGCTGGCGTCATGCACGGGCAGGTCTTGACTCTGGATCACAGCACGTGAGCCGCGCTACTGCACCACGATCTCGGTGCAGCACCCAGTCAGGCAGAAGGCCCCCGAAGGACAAGCTGGATCGCCAGGCAGACCACAAGCCTGCTTTCCGATCGGGCAGCGTAGACTGCCGCCGTCTCCACCCATGCCGCCGCCCCCCATGCCACCGCCCCCCATGCCACCGCTTCCGCCGGCGCCAGGGAAGCAGTCAGCAGGGATGGTCGGTTTGCCGAGACAGATCTCGCAGCGCTCGCATGTGTTCAAGCAGCTGCCTGCCGGCGTGCACGGTCGGCAGAGCGCCGGGTCTTCGAGGTCATTCAAGGTGCAGGTGCCGTCGTTCCCGACATAGGAGCCGAGGAAGACGTACCCACCATTGAGTGCGGGGAACGTGCAGCATCCAAAGCAGTCACAGCCGTTCGGCGTGAGCGCCCCGCAGTCTTGCTCGCAAGGCTCGGGCTGCACGTCGGGGCAATAATTCTCAGCACCGATGAGATCGGGGTCGTGCGCACAGCCATCTTTGGGCTCGAGCGGATCGCAGCGTCGATCCCATTTGCACTCGCCGGATCCCGACCCATTGCCCCGGTCGAAGTAGCAGTCTGCACCGCACTGATTGCCGGTTTCGCCCGGGGTACCTGTCAGCAGGATCGGCCCTTCGGTGTTGTCGCACGGCCCAAGGCACTCGGGGTCTTTATCGTCGATGAGGCCATCGCCGTCGTTGTCCATGCAGTCGCCACATCCGTAGGAGTTGCCGTCCGGACAAAGGACTGGCAAACAACCGCCCGCGGTCCCCGCGGTCCCTCCAGTGCCGGCCATTCCGCCAACCCCCGCCGACCCGGCATTGCCCCCTCTGCCGCCGGTACCGCTGGTGCCGGTTCCCCCGGTGCCGGTTCCCCCGGTCCCAGCGCCGCCACGGTTCGCGCCAGACGGGTCGTTGCCGCATGCACCGCCAGAGAGCGCAAGAAGCGCAACCAGTGAAAATGCAAAAATATGTTGATATTGCATTTTCTCATCTTAGCTGACCGGGAAGGCTTGAGGCAACAGGTACGCCTCGTTCTTGCTGGTCCGCGCGATCTGGGCCTCTAGGTCCCTGCCGAGCGAAGGGGCCAGCCAAGCCATAGCGCCGGAATTCACCGTGCCGAGCCGATTTGCTAGGCGATCTCTCTAGCTGGCATCATTCAAGCAGGGAATGGGGACGATGCGAAGGGCAATGGCGATCGCGTGCGGGCTCGTGCTGGCGGCGTGCAGCGACGACGGGAGCTCGGCCGGACCAAGGGTGCGTCCCGGTCCCCCGTGTCCAACCGCTCTCGAGCAGCTATCCAGCCAGGTCTTTCGGCCAGGTTGCATCGACGCCGGCTGTCATGGCTCCGGCGACCGCGCCGGGGGACTCGACCTCGAGACGGACGCGCTCGAGCTCGAGCTCTTTGGTCGCGAGTCGGCTCTCTGTGGAGGAGAAACCCGAGTCATCGCCGGCGACGCTGAGGGTTCACTCCTCGTGATGAAGCTCCGGGGGACGACGGACTGCGGCGCGAAAATGCCCATCGGCGGAATCCTCACGGGTGAAACCGTGGACTGCATCGCCGCTTGGATCGACCAGCTCGATCCCTCGAGTGTCTGCGAGACTTGTGGCGGGACCGCGTGTATCGATCTTCAAACCGACGCTCAACATTGCGGCACCTGCGGTCGGGCATGTTCATCCGCGGCCTCTTGTATCGATGGTGCTTGTGCGTGCCCGGGAGGTCTTGCCGCGTGCAGCTCGGGATGCGCCGACCTCGCGAGCGATCCCGACAATTGCGGAGCCTGCGAGGCGGGCTGTGGCGCCTCGTTTTGTCTCGAGGGAGAGTGCTCGGCGGATTGCGGCGATCTCGTCGAATGCTCGGGAGCGTGCGTCGATATCATGACCGATCCGCGCAACTGTGGAGCCTGCGGGGCCGGCTGTGGCCCGGGCACGTCTTGTGTCGCGGGAACCTGTCAATGCGGCACTGAGACCGTGTCGTTTGTGAGCGACGTCCAACCGATCTTCAGCGCGAGCTGCGCCTCGATCGGCTGTCACGATGGGGTCGCAGGGCCCGGTCGTGTCGGAGGCGCAGGCGGCCGAGGCAGCGACCTCGATCTGACGCCTGGTAACGCCTTCGCCAGCCTGCTGAATGCAACGACCAACTGCGGTCCCGTCGTAGTGCCAGGTCATCCGGAGGGGAGCCTCCTGATCGGAAAGCTCACGGGAAGCGAGCTGTGCACGGGGACCCAGATGCCAAAGGGGGATCCACCCCTGGCCGAAGACCTGATCAAGACTATCGCGACCTGGATCTGCCAGGGCGCAGGCGACAACTGAATTGGGGGAAACCATGAATCGGATGATCAATGCCGTAGCGGTCTTGCCGCTCCTAGTGAGCGGCTGCTCCAGCGGCAGCAACTCTTGCGATCCCGTCGCGCAGACCGGGTGTGAAGAGGGCCTCGTTTGCGAGGAAGTTGTCGGTGGCGAACCCGAATGCTTCGAGCCGGTCATCCTTCGCGGCAACGTGTCCGATCGAGCCAACGACAATGGCATCGAAGGTGCGACCGTTGTGGCATTGGACGCGAACCGCGCGCCGGCGGGCACGGTAGCGGTGACGGATGCAAGTGGAGACTATCAGATCCAAGTTGCCCGCCAGCGCGACGCCGACGGCAATCCAAGGGGCGGCGATGTAACGCTCCGCGCGGACGCTGCCGGCTTCCAGACCTTCCCGGGCGGCATTCGGCAAGCGCTGCCAATCGATGTATCGAACCCGATCGGTGAAGACGGGTTGCTCGTCGTGCAGACTGCCGCAACTGACATTGGCCTGATCGCGCTTCCTGCGGGGGCGGGGAGCAACGAGATTTTTGGTAGGGTCGAGGTGCCGAGCAACGCGACTGGCGTGCTGGTCGTGGCAGAGACCTCTGGTCAGAGCCCGCAGGGTTTCAGCGCGATTGCCGACCGGAATGGGGTCTACCGGATCTTCAATCTTCCCGACGGCAACTTCTCGGTGCTCGGCTACGCCCAAGGTTTGAACTACGTTGCGCAAGAGGCATCGGTCAGCGGAGGCGAGGAAGCACGAGTCGACCTGGCTCTTTCACGTGATGCCACGGGAACCGTCACCGGCAGCGTGCAGATCGTGAACCGAGGCGCAGGCAAAGGAACCTCGTACATCCTGGTGGTCGAGTCGACTTTTGACGAAGTCCTGGCTCGCGGCGAGACGCCACCCGGGCTTCGCGCGCCCAAAGGCGATGATCTCGTCGATAGCGGAAGCTGGATCATGGAAGGCGTGCCCGCCGGCAGCTACAAGGTGCTCGGAGCGTTCGAGAACGACCGCCTCGTGCGCGACCCGGACTTCGGTCAAGGCAACACCGAGATCGTTCGGGTCGAAGTGAGCGCCGGTCAGTCGGTCGTTGCGCCGGGCTTCAAAGTCACCGGGTCCCTCGACGTCCTATCCCCGGGCGCCGAGGGCGCCGAAGAGCTCACCGGAACGCCAGTCTTTTCGTGGGTCGGTGATAGTGGCGAAGAGCGCTACCAGATCGAGGTGTTCGACACGTTTGGAGAGATGATCTGGAGCGACGCGAACATCCCCAAGTCGACCGGAAGCGATCCCGAGGTACCGTATGGAGGTCCACCCCTTGCATCCGGGACCTACTATCAGTTTCGGGTAACGTCGTTCGATGGGAATGAACGCCCGCTCTCGCGCACGGAAGATCTCAGGGGCGTTTTCTTCCTGCCATAGGCACGTCGCTCCATCGCTCGGAGCGAGCGCGAACGCAAGGTATCGGCTACTCGCAAGCCGAGTCGATGGTGAGCGCCACGCTCTGACAGTTGAGTATCTGCTGATCGGTCAGTGACTCGAGGTCGCAGGTGCCAAGACAATTGACCGTATCCGAGATGGCTCTCAGGCAGTCGAGGCCGACGAAGTCCGCCTGCGCCTCGCAGCTCTGCACGCACTCCGCCCCCTGCACAGGAACACCCAGCTGCACGAAACACGCGTCCGGCCAGCCGCAGATTTCGTCACAAACCTGCCCCGCCGTCCGAGCGTCTCCTGTCTTCGAATCACCGCAGCCGCTGAGCATCAGCAGCGCAAGCCCGAACATTCTCCATGCTTTCATCGCAACCCCCATCAGTACATCTTGCGGTATCGATGGAGCTGACCCCAAATCGAGCTTCTTGAAGCGGATAAGGAGACGGCTGCGTCGCGCCGAGCGCCGTGGAGATTTCCTCACCGGTCAGCGCTCTCCACAAACGACCTCCCTGTGGTAGCCCGCACCCGAGGGGCGGGCCACCATAGGCAAGCAGAGGTCCTTCGCTAGTTGCCGTTGTGCTGCTGGCAGGCGGGAGTGTCGCCTACGCAATATGGCCTCATCATCTCGTTATCCTCGTGTTCGAGGATGTGGCAGTGCCACACGAACAAGCCGTCGAGTGGGAAGCTAGCCTTCACGCGGGTGACTTCGCCGGGATAGGCGATCACCGTGTCTTTGTAGCCGGTTTCCCAGACCTCGGGGCCCCGGGGGACACCCTCCAACTGCGCCGGCTGAGTTGCCATCCCTTCGTCATCCGTGGCGAGTCCTTGACGGTCAACGACTTGGAACTGCACCAGATGGATGTGGATAGGATGGGCATCCGCGGTGAAGTTATAGATCTCCCAGACCTCCGTGTTACCAAGTGCGACGTTTTCCGACGTTGCATCGGACCAGGCGAGCGGGGTCGACGTGCCGTCGGCGTTTAGCTGGCCGAGTAAGGCCTCGGTCGGGCCGAAAGCCTCGGCTGCAGGATTCGCGCAGTCGATCTCGACCAGGTTCCCGTCCATGTCTTCGACGACACAGACCGTCGCCGACTCTTCCTCGTTGAGCGTAATCGTGCGGGTCGCCTGGGTTGCTGCAGGTAAGACCGGTGGCGCTGGCAGAACGAGCTGAGCCGGTGGCGTGCTCGCATCGACGCCCTTGAGCGGCACCGTCCGGAACTCCATGACTTGCCCGGTCGTCGTTGGATCCGCGGCATCGAAATCAACCCCGAGAACACCGCCGCCAAAAGGATCGTCCGGCGCGACGTTGACCAGGTACAGGCCAGATCCAGCAGGCACCGTGATCGCGCTGAAGTCCATGATGGTGTCGGCGCGTTCAGCAGGACCCATCAAAAGCTCGTCGAGTTGCACGGGGGTGGGCAAGAAGCCCTGCTCGGCGCCGACCTGCCAAAACGCACCTGGCACCTGGACCCAGGTTGTCGGGTCGTCCGGATTGGTGGCGGTGATGAGCCGCAGGATGAGGAACCGCGACTGGCTGCCGTTGAGGAAGCGGAAGCGGTATCGGCGCGGCTCGGTGCTCAGGTACGGCCAGGTTTTGCCGTTGGTGACGAGGGTGTTTCCAAAGAATTCGGGGTTCCAGATGGGCGACACGTCGCTTTGGCCACCGTCGACGGCAAGATCCGGAATGAAAGGAATGTCGAGGTAGGGCGGTGTTGGATAAGGGTAGAGGCCCTCGAAGAATGCTCGGTTGTCCGGATAGAAGAGCGACCCGTCCGCGTTGAAGGATCGATCCTGAATGACGATCGGGATCTCGTAGTAATCGAGGCCCGGTGGGTCGCCGAGCGCGGGCGCGGGCCCTGGCAGGCTGCCGATGACCGCGTCGCCGGGACCGCCGCGCAGGATGTAAAAGCCGGCGGGCCCCGCGTAGACGTTGAGGCGGGTCATCCCGAGCGTGTGATCGTGGTACCAGAGCGTGGTCGCCTCCTGATCGTTCGGATATTGGAAGGTCGCGCTGCCATTTCCCCAGGCGGCATTCGGCGCCTTCTTTCCATCATTGGCGAAGAAGCTGTTGGCTCCGATATTGAACACGTTGAAGAAGGAACCACCGAGCGCAAACTCGCCATTCAGATTGTTCGCGGCCGGGAGGTACCATGCCTCGGGGTAACCGTCCGACCACTCGTAGGTTTCGGCGCCATGCACGTGCACGATCATCGGCACCGGGCCGGTGTAGCTCTGAGGATCGTTGGTTCGGCAGTCGGTGCCCGATTGTCCGTTCTTGCAAAGCGTTGCCGCTGCGGGATTTGCCCAATGCAAGGTCTGGTCGACTGGCAGTAAGTGGGGGAGATAGTTGCAGGAGCTTGCGTTGACGGGGCCACCAGGCGTGTAGAAGCAGTCGATCGGATCCTGAACCAGCTCATTGACCCACTTCACGCGGACTGGCTTCTGCCATTTGGCTTCGATGGTGAAAGCTGGATAGTTGAAGCTCGCTGGAGCTCCGACGGCGCCGTAGCTCCAGACCGTGGTCGACGGCATTCCCGTCGGTAAGATCTGCTGTTGGAATTGCCGTACGGCGATCTCGTAGTAGTCGATGTTCTTGCCGCCCTTGACGCTGATCTTGCTGGTCCTCGGGATCACCGGTGGAATCACGAGCGGGTCGACATACTTGTCGATGCTGGTCGGATCCAATGACGAAGTGGGCATCAGCTGTGGGTTGCCACCGTGCTGCGCGACCGCCGGCGCGGGTTGCAACACAAACAGCAGTCCCATGGACAGCGTGACTCCGAAACTCATGCAAGCGCATCGCGCTCGCGAAAGAGGTTTACCAAAATCCAACATAGCCGCCTCCCTGTCGGGTCGAGCTCTCCTCGGGGAGCGCTCGGATGAAACTCCGCGATCAGGCTCTGCGGAGGACGGCGATTACACCACGATACATAGATCGACGGTTCGAAAAAGTGAGACAATTGAAGACGTCTCGAACGGAGATCGCTGCCGGCTTTTCGTTCATGCGTCGGGATACGCAGCCTGGCACGGTACCCAACCCGATCGTAATTCGATCGAACGTAAGGATGAGTGCATCGCTATCGCACTTTTTCAAGCGAGTAGTAATTCATGAACCGATGGAGCCGCGACCGAGCTCTTGCGCGCGGCGGCCTGCATGCTCACCAGCCGCAGTAGCCCTTCCCGCAAGTTTCCTGACCGGGTCCGTCACACTCCGAAGCGTCGTCGCAGGCATAGGTGCAGAGCTCCCTCCACCCGTCGGTGTCGGTCCTGACCCAGTCGCAGAACCCTCCAGTCGGGCATGCGACGTCGCCGCGCCCCGCGCATGGCCACGCTTCTCGGTATGCATTCACCGCGGGGCAGGTAGTGAGGCTCTCCTCGATGCCGCAATAGCTCCCGAGCTCGCCGCCGGAAAGACTTCTGCGATCGGTGAGCACCGTTACGTACGGGGGTGCGCAGTCGTATCCGGATGTCGCTCCCTCGGAGACCGGCTTGGCGATCTCTAGACAAAAACCCGTGTGGGCATCCGGGAAGGGTGAGCTCATGTACCTCATCTCGACGCAACGATGATCGGAGTCCTTGCAGTCGCTATCGCTTACACAGCTCTCACAGGTGAGGCGGCTGTCTCGCACGAACGCGCTACATTGCATCGTGTTCGGATCGCAACTGTTGCCCCCGCACTCGCTGGTTTCCGTCGCGGGGGTGCATTCGAGGCCCACCTCCTCCGTGCTGCTACCGTTGCCGGCGATCTGATCGACAGGGATACCCACGCTAGCGTCTTCGACACCGGAGTCCTCACTCAGACCGCCACCGCCGACATCCAGCGAGTGCGCTTCCAAGACGCATCCCGAGCTAAACGTGAGAAGAATCAGAGCTATGCGATACATTTTCATTGGGCTTTGTCTTGTCCAAAAAAAGCGATTGGGTTCACCCGGGGCTCTCACAGCGACGTCCCAAGTGGCGGGCTATTGCTTGCCTCGCAAGAACCAAGGCGCTCGAATTTTTCCGTTACGGTTACATTTTTCTACATGAACAAGCGTGGCGCAACCCTCGTTGACGATTCCGTAATCTGCCTCGCCCTCCGGGAGCGGGGACTAGTGGGGCCTTCCGGAGCCGGCGACTAGCTCGAGCAGTCGAGGTCGCACCGTATCGGGCAGCGCCCGTCCCGCCCGATCGTCGAGTGTTCCAAAGGCTACAAGGCCTCGCCGGGTTGTGAGTGGGCGAGGGTTCGACGATCGGGAATGATGAAATCGTCTCGATGGCATGCAACGCACGCTCTTGCTCAGGTACCCCGAGGTAGCCTGGAATCCCGCTGTTTGCCTTGTGCTCTAGTCGCTTCTGTAATGCGCTTCTGTAATGCGCTCGGCCACGACAATCTGGACTCATCGCGGCTAAACGTGGGTCTCAGGTCTCCTTGATCGTACTGGGTTATGCAGCGTGTCCCCACCAAGAGTGCACGCATTCGCCGGTTCCCCGCCTCGCTGATTTACCCGCGGCGTTGCGTTTGGCGGCTGCTGCGCTCCTGCGGCATCAGCCCGAGGTATCAATTTGCGCAAGGCAGAAGAACAAGCGTAGCCGAAGCCGGCCCGACTAGATGGCTTGCTGTACGACGAGAGCCGTCATCGAGAACATGCAGATCAGCTGAACGAAGAAAAAGCCAAAGCGCAGATAGGCGAGAGGGCTGGTCTGCTCCCTCGAAACGTGAATCAAGGTCTGCGCGATTCGGGCCCCGATCAGCGTGAGCGCCAACCCGTCCAATGCAGCGCTCTGTGCGCCGCTGACGACGATGACCAGAACGATCGCGCCATAGATTGGCAGATTTTCGAGGCAGTTCAGGTGGGCGCGCATCGCTCGGCGGTACCGATCTGAACCTTCGATCTGATCGGCGCGGAACTCGTGGACTTGGGCCCGGCCGGCGAAGATCAGACCCCAGCGGTAGGTGCCGATGGTGAAAATCAGAACTAGCATCGACCAAATCGCGAACGCGAGCAGCACCCAGACGGGAATAGACATGGTCATGGTGTCTCGAAGCTCACCGCGATCGGGGTGCCTTTGCGAAGGGTGTCGAGTGTTACGCAAAGCTTCTCCGCCTGTTGGATGAGCATCGCGCCGACCTGGGGGTCCACCCCGGGATCGAGCTCCAATGCGAGACGGCACTGCATCTGACGAAACCCCGGCCGGACCGAACGGCTCATCGCGAGACAACCTCGGACGTCCGCGTCGCCGTTGACCTCGACTTCGAGCCGTTCGATGCGCGCGCCGAGTCGATCGGCAATCATTCGCACCGTGCTGTCCATGCAGGCCGCAAGCGCCGCGCAGAGCAGATGTCCTGGATTGGGGAGGTCGTCGAAGCCTCCCACCTTGTCATCGATCCCGTAATCCCAGGAGATGGCTGGGAATCCAGTCGGAGCGACCCTGCCATGGATGGCATCGGTCGTGCCCGTGTAGAGCGTGCGCACCTCCTTATAAGAGAGCGCCTTGGCCGGATCCTCTCGATACAGCGGGCCGAGGGGCTCTTGGCGGCGGGCGACAAGGGAATTGGGGTTCTTCATGGGTCTGCTCCTTTTTAGATCGCACGATCGTGCGCATTAACTAGACCGTACGACCGTGCGTGCTAAGAGTCAAGAAGGAACATGACCTCATCCAAACGCATACGAATCGATGGTGAGAAGTCGCGGGACCGCGTCCTCGAGGCGGCGATACGACTGGCAGCGATCGAAGGGCTCGAGCGGCTCTCGCTATCACGCCTCGCCAAGGCCGCAGGGCTGAGCAAGAGCGGGCTCTTTGGGCTCTTCGGCTCCAAAGAAGACCTGCAGTTCGCGATCATCGACAAAGCGCGAGAGGTCTTCACGCGCGAGGTGGTGATGCCTGCGCTTGCTGCTCCCGAAGGTGCGCCGAGACTGCGCGCGCTTTGCGAGGGCTACTTGGATCACATCGCCTTTCGGGAGTGGCCGAGCGGATGCTTCTTTGCTTCGGTGGCGTCCGAAGTCGGCGGTCGCCCCGGGCCGATCCGCGATCGCGTGGCCATGGATCAGAAGCAGTGGGCTTCACTGCTCAGGCAGAGCGCGACCCGCGCTGCAGAGCTCGGCCAGCTCCGTCCGGAGGACCCACCCGAGCAACTCGCCTTCGAGCTCGGTGCAATGCTCACCGGCGCCGACATCACGTACTTGCTCCATCGCGACCCCGAAATCTTGGAGCGGGTGCGCTCCGCTCTCCAAGCGCGTCTCGGAGAGGGAAGCAGCTTGGAGACGCGATGGAAGCTCACGCCGACGACTCTCCCTTAGGCTACGGGACCGCTCTGAGATCCAACGACGATCCAACCGAGTACCGTCATCTCTTCATCTCTTCAGCGCGCCCTTGGCGCTGGAGGTCACAGAGCTGACACCTGGCGGAGACCGTCTAGCAACGGCGATCGCGAGAGCAATCGTGGCGCTCCTCCTCGAGGCTCGCAATACTCCTCTCGCTAAACAGACAATCCCGAAGCTCCTCGTTGAACACCTCGTCCTTTCGTCGAATCCATTCGAGAAGCTTCGATGCCTGCTCTTCACCACGGAGGCGCTCCAATATATCCAGATGAAGCGTGAACAGTTTCGCATGGCTCTGCTGGAGATGGCGCTCATCTTGGTGTCATTCCTCGTAATCGCCTGCGCCATCCTCTTGCTGCGCAGCGTGCCGGGGGTCTAGTCATCAGACCGGCTAAGAAGATCGAGAGGAGCCCAGCGAATGATGCCGGCCGCTCGAGCTTTGGTGGAGGCGGTGGGAATCGAACCCTGCTGTCAGCGATACGCTAACCCTACGTGGACACTCGGTTTGCTGCGTATCGCTTTGGAAGACATGCAGTCCGACCTCTTACTCTCGTACCCTGCAGTCGCCCTGTTCGCCCTGCGCTTTGGTCCCTTCTGTGAAGCGGTGTCCCCGGTCAAGTTCAAAGTTTGTCGTTGTTGACTCGTCGTGGCGAGATGGTCGTCATCCTTCTGTTCGCGCTCGACAGCCGGTGCCATCGCGCCACATCGCAAACAAGATGCCCGCGAGCTTTCGCGCCAACGCGACCGCTGCGATGCGCTTGCCTCGCCGGAGCGCAATTCGATTGGTCCATGTGCGAAGCGCTTCGGTGTCGGCGCGTTGACTATTTGGTCACTGACAAGTTCGGGCTGGTGTAAGCGCTTGACCGTCCATCGACGCGCGCCAACTCCAGGCGCGCCCCAGAAGAATGCAAACGAGAGCGCGAACACGGTGATAACATCGGCGCTCACCTTGCGCGGAATGGTCATCCCTTTGCCGATGTAGGCCACCGCTTCGGCCAGCAGGCCGCCCGTCTCGACCGCGACAACCGTGTTGAGTGCAAGCGAGCCTCACCGGCAGAGCCCCCGATCCCCGGTCTCAAGGACACTCGTTCGCGGAAGCCCGCGGCCGCGGACCTGAGCGAGGGCGGTAGAGAATCGTCGTCCGCTGTGCCCAAAATCGCCCTTTTGTACGCAGTTGTAGAGATGCGAGCCGATCTCGGACGCACCGAACACTGGAGAAGGGTGGACCGCGGCGCAATCAGGCTGCCGGCTTCGCAGGAGGAAAATAGCATGCCCACAAGATTCATCATTTGGCTGCCGGTGCTCGGCGTCATGAGCTTGCTCGTTGCCTGTGGCTCCGAAGGCGTTGGCGGCAGCGCGGCGACGGTGCAGGAGCGCATCGATCGCTGTCAGAACGACTTGGCTTCGTGTGAGAAGTCGTCCGAGGAGTGCAAGGCCGGCGCCATGCAGTGCATGAACGCGGTCCCCGGCAATGGTGTCCACCACGACGAGATCTCCGACCACTGCGATGCGCTCTATGATCGCTGCTCGACCAAGACCGATGATCTGGTCTTCTGTGAAGATCTCCGTCAGGCCTGCTTCGACTGCGTGCATCGGTACGACGATGACGAGGACGATTACGGCGACAGCGATGCCGATGGCAACAGCGATGGCGATGAAGACGACGACGGTGATGGCGACAGCGACAGCGACGAGGATCGCTGTGATCGCCACGATGACGACGACGATCATCATGGCGACCGCGATCGCGACCGCGACCGCGATCACGATGACGGCGACTATGATGATGACGACGACTACGAGGACAGCGACTGCGATCAAGGCGGCACGGGCGGCACGGGCGGCACGGGCGGCACGGGCGGCACGGGCGGCATGGGCGGCACGGGCGGCAGCGGCGGCACGGCGGGAACCGGCGGCATGGCCGGCAGCGGCGGCATGGCCGGCAGCGGCGGAACTGGTGGCACGGCGGGCACCGGCGGCACCATGATGGGCGTATCGTTCGCCGCAGAGATTCAACCGTACTTCGAAGCGGGCCAGGCGAACTGCGTGCAGTGCCACAGCGGTGGCAGTGGCCCCGCAGGTGTCAACCTCGACAGCTACGCCAACATCCTGGCGGGTGGGGACGGCTTCCCGTTGGTGGTCCCCGGTGATTCGTCCGATCCCTCGGCTGCGCTCATCCCTCAGCTCAATCGAAATCACTTCAACGGCCCCGACGACGCGGGCTTCGTCGTGATCCTCTCTCAGTGGATCGACGAAGGCGCGCTCGACAACTGAACCGCTGAAACCCGGATAGGGACCCGAGTCCGCTCGTTACGGGGTCCCGCGGCTACGAAGGGAGAGCTCGGACTCGCTCCCTTCGTGTTCTATTCCTCACCCCCGTCGTCCTCGCCGCCATCTTCCTCGCCACCGTCGAAGTCGCCTTCCTCGTCGCCATCTTCCCCGCCGCTATCTTCCTCGCCGGCATCGACGCTCGCGTCGACACCGGCATCGGACTTGTCGACAAAAGGGCGAACCGTCGCTTCCCCGCAGCCCACCATCCACAGTGTGCCCAAGACGACACCAATCCAACGCCAGGTCATCGGAAGTGCACCTCCAGAGCAAGCCCGGCCTGGGCTGCAAACACACCTAGCGACGCGAGCCGCCCCGCGCCGGCCGCCACGACGGCTTTCGGCACGATCGCCCCGACCTCTCCCTGCATTCGGAGCCAAATCCGTTCTGTGAGCCCGACCCGCAACGAGACGCGCCCCGCCGGGAATGCGAGCCACACCTGATCGCGCTGGCTTTCGAGGTCGTTGGTAGGAGCCGTGCTCGTTCCGTTGGCGCCGAGCCGAGCGGCGGCCACGCGGGCCGCAAGCGCGAGGTCGAGCCGCTCGGTCACTACGGGGTGATAGGCGATGGCAGCACCGAACTGGTCGAGGCGTAGGCGTGTCTCCGTCGCGTCGGTGGCGAGGCGTCTCATGTACGGCTGAATGGATGCGAATGCTTGAACCGACCAGTAACGATGGAACCGGTAGCCGACGTCGAGCGCGATCAAAGCCAGGGGCGCCACTCCGCCTGGCGAAAGCAATATGTCGCCTCCGAAACCAAGCCACCAGACGGCGGGGCTGAACGGGACCGGTTTTGGCACGTCGGCCACGAAGCGCTCCGCACGGATGCGCTCGCTCAGGTAGAGAGGCGCGCTCGGATCCTCGTCAGATACCTGTACGCCGAACGCCGGCTGACCGAGACGGGAGCCGTCTGGGTAGAATACCTCGATGCGCGCGGGCCTCGGCCGACACACGATTAGCGCTTGGACCGTCGTATCGGAGAAGGCGCGTCTTCGTGTCCTACGGGTGCTGCCGCCGACCGACAGAGTCGCCGTCGTAATGCCGATCTGTTCGAGCTCGGCCCGGGCGCTCTCACAGAGCGGCTCCACCCCCGCATCGGATGCGATCCGCGTCTGCGCTTTCGCGGACGGGCTCACCGAGACAAGGACGGCTACGAAGAGGGTCGCGGCGTCTTTCACTGCAGCACCGATCGGGAGAGCGCCGCGTGTGGACCGTTTGGGTAGCGACGGAGGTACTGCTCGGCGGCCGCGCGTGCGCGTTCTCGATCTTCACTTCGATGGTAGGCCTCGACCAACCGGCCCGCAGCTTCGCGCGCAAGGCGACCGTCGGGACGTTCGCGCAAATAGGCCGCGAACCAAGTCGCCGAGGAGCGGTAGGCGCCCGAGTGGAATTGGATCCGCCCGAGCAGAAACGCAGCATCCGCGGCGGCGTCCGTTCCCGGAAAACGTGACCGGGCCACGCTGTAGATCGAGCCGGCCCGTGCATCACCGAGCGCACGTGCCGCGGCGCCGAGATCGATCAACTGGGTCGCGTCGGCTTGCCAGACGGCCTGCTCGACTTGGTCGGGGCTGAGCTCGGTCAAGAGAGCGCGATAGTCGCGTCGGTCGAGCAAGGTTCTCCACGAGGGCGGCTCGGCACTCGGAGGCTCCGCGGACACCTTGGGCTCTTCTTCGCGTCGCGTCGAATCTGGCGCCTCTGTCTCGGACGGTGTCGGCGCAGCATCTGGGTCAACCTTTGTGCCGGGTTCTTTCGGCGGAAGGTTCAGCTCGAGCGGCACTGCTTCGGGCCGGGTGGAGCTGCGCGGTGAAGACGCGCGAACCGGCGGCTCGTAGCTCGACGCGCCCGCGGGCGTGGCCGGCATCGTCTGCTTTCGAGCTGCGGGTTCCGGATCTGTCATCGGCTCCTCGATCGACTCTTCGATTCGCGGCGTTTCGGGCTCGGGCTCGACGGTCGCCGTGAGCCTCTCGCGCACCTCTTCTCCGCTACGAACGATTCGCTCAGGCAGCTCGGGCCCGCGCACACGCACGTCCCCTTCATAGACGTCGAGCTCGAACGATTCGGTTTCTGGCTGCCATCCGACGCGGAAGCGCGTACCGGTGACGCGCACCAGGAACGGCCCGGCCTCTACGGACCACCTAGTCGCCTTGCGGTGGCGGACCGATATCGTCGCTTCACCTCGGTCCAGCGCCACAGTGGCACCCTCAGCGCTCAGCTGACGGACGCGGGCGCGGGCCGATGGGCTCAGCCGGACGGCGGAACCGTCTGTGAAGGCAATCGACCTCGCTCCGTCGGCGGACGCGGCGATCTCGCGGTCGAGGAGCCTCGATTCCGCTTCGCCCTCCACGCGGTAGGCGATCGGCTCGGGCACGGAAGGCCACAGTAAGACGAGGGCGAGCGCGATCGCGGCCATCGCCCCGGCCCAGGCGAGCGCGGGCGCCAAGCGGGAAGAACGCGGGGGGGCCGACCGGCTCTTGGCGGACAAGAGCCGCCGACGAACCGCGGCGCGCCTCGTGCCGTCGGCCAAGGTTTGGTCCTGCACGCGCGCGACTTCGGCGCCGAGCTCTTCAAGGCGCTTCCTCATGACGAGCCCCCCCAGCGCGGCGTGTTCAAGAGCTCTTCGTACAGCGCTTGGTCGGTGCGCTGCGCGCCGTTCATGAATGCGAGATCCGAAGCTTTCAGCCATCGCTTGAAGGTCGCCAACGACACCCCGCTCGCCTCGGCGGCCTCGGGAAGCGTCATGCCCTCGATGTATCGCAGGGAGAACGCGATCCGATGATTGGGTCGAAGCCGGTGCAGCACGGCAAACACACGTACCAATAGATCACGGGTTTCGGGCGGCGTGGAAGATGACGGATTTGGAGGAAGCTCTTCCTCAGGCAAGAACGAGAGCCAACCCTGGCGCCGACGCCGTCTGAGCATGCCGCGAGCGATGAAGACCGTCATACGCGTGAGCCACCCTTTGAGGCGAGCTGGATCCCGAAGCCGATCGATGGTGCCCAGGGCCTCGGCGAAGACATCGTGCAGGAGGTCCTCGACGTCGGGGTCGGGGCCAAGCACCCGAACCAGCAGTCGCTCGACATAGCGACCGTACGCGTCGAAGAAGCGAGCCGGCGCGTCGGGATCTCCCGACCTGAGCGATTCGACGAGCGCTTCATCGTCAAAGACGGACTCCTCCTCGATGGGCTGTCCGGCTGCTTCCTGATCGAGCCAGCCCATGGTGTCTGAAACGGGCATGTGCCCGTCTATTATAGGATCAGTGTCCCGAAGGCACGGATGCGGCTCATTTGTGTGCGTATCGGGCGTGTTCCTGACCAAAGCATGTGCTGCCTCACCGAGCGGGTTCGGTGTGATTCCCATGCCGCTGGTGTAGGGTCGCAGGGGCCGAATCCACCAATGCGGGGCTGCCGTTGTCCCGCCTGGTCAATCGGATCTTGATTGAAATACTAGAAGAGCGGACGCGTGTAGAACGCCACGCCGACGAAGATGTCCCAGATGCCGAAGTCGACGGCGCTGCGACTAGTACCGAGTTCGAACAACTGTGGAAATGCAAAGCCGGCAAACAAATCGATGAGGTGCTTGTCTACTTTCTTCCAAGTGCCACCGGCGCGGAATCCGATGGGGATCGCAACGCCCTGGGTGTCCGCCGGCGCGGTATTGAAGCCTTTGCCCAGGTTCACGAACTGCACGCCGGTTTCCCCGCTGATGAACGCCCGGTCAGAGAAATTGTAGTTGACGATCGCCGGAATTCGAATGTCGGCGCGCTTGGCCGAGCCAAACGTCCCGCGCACTTCGAGCCCGGTGTCGACGGAAAGCCTGTCGTTGGGCGTGATACGGAACGGCAAGGCCACTTCGAGCGCGAACGCCGTGTCGATCGGCAAAACGAAGATCAGGTCACCCGCGAAGTCGAGCTTCTCGCGGTGCACGAAGCGATAGCGTCCGTACAGCGGCATGTTTCCGAAGCCCGCCGATGGCGCAAAGACGACGGGGATCAGCCCTTCGTACCTCTGTTGAAGCGACGAACCGATACGATAGTTGTTGATGCCCAACTCCAAGTCATCGAGCACCCCGATGGAGCCGCCGAGTGTCATCCCGAAGACCGTGTCGACACCGTCATCCCAGACGGTGAAAATCCCGTTTGCGCGGACCATCCCCTGCTCCATCGTAAGCGGGCGCACCGAATAGCTCTTGGGGTAGGTCCATTCGGTTTCATTGGCTTCCTCGGCAACCTGCGGGTCCGCTGGGGTTGAAACGATTTGACTCTCTGTGGACGCGTCCGCGCTCGCCTCCTCTTGGGCTGCGACGATGTGGGGCAGAAGCGCGAGAGCTCCTGGCAACAGCCACGCATAGCCGATGTTGAAGTGCTTCATGATGAATTCCTCTTGGGGTTCCGACCGATCCGCTGCTCCGGATGAGAAGCCACGCGTGGCGGCAAGAGCAGCCCACCAGGACCGCATTGCCTTTCCGCTCGTATCCATACGCCTCGGCCGAGGGCCAGTCGACCGGAAGGAGGAGAAGCCGGTGGCGACTGCTGTCCACCCGAGGTCTCTCCGCGGTGAGGTACCGGTCACTTGGCTTCGGCCTGGGAGGGGCAGCGATGCGTACGCGACGAATCTTCGGGATGATAATCACAGCCCTTGCGGTGGCATTGCTCTCCGCCCCGAAGGGCGCGGTGGCGTAGACCGCCTCCAAGGGAGAAGCGCCGAAGCTCTTCGCCGATCTCTGGTCCAGCACGCGCGTGTATCCAAACGCGGATGCCGCGCTCACCGGGTTCGCGTTGGGGTCACTCTACAAGCCCTCCGATAGATGCGTTCACTTGGCCGGTGAATTCTTTGCCCCCTTTGGGCGCAAGGATGGAACCCCCGAGGATCTCAAAATGCGGACCGCGGGGGGAGCCATCGGTGCTCTGTGGGCCACTGGGGACTGGGACCGCTGGTTTGGAGCGGGCGCGATGTTCGACCTCGGCTGGGGTCGTATGGGCCTGCGAAACGAGTTCATCTCGAGCGCATACCTGCGCGCGCTCTTGTACTGGCGGCTGCGCGGGGAGTTCTGGTTGGGCCTCGACCTACGCGCGGGGTACGTCATTGCGCCCGGTACAGTCGGCGGCGTCGGCATCAAGGGCCCGGTGCTCGGTCTTGGGATCGGCGTGTCCTTGGGGGAAGGACGAAGACGAGTACACGCCTCGACCTGAGGCAGCGCTTTAGTCGAGCAACGCGACCGACGACCTCTCAGGCTCCGTCTGGAGCTCCGTTGTCACCTGCTTTCGCCGGCAACATGAGATCTTCGAGGAAGAACGCAGCCAGGTCGTGCCTTCCGGAAAGCCCGGCCTTCTTGTAGACGGCCCTGGCCTGCTGGCGAGCGGTCGCGTCACTGACGGACCGAATACTGGCGACCTCCTTGTGACTGAGCCCTTTCAGGAGAAGCAACGCGGTCTCCTTTTCGGCCGGCGACAACGTCCAGCGATCAAACTGCTGGTCGATCGCTGCCGCAAGCCCGTTCATCAGATCCCGAGCTTCGCTTCGCCAGCGGAGAGCCTCCCCTCGGGTCACTGCGAGCTGCTCTTTGAGATCGACGGCTTCTCGCTCGACGGCTCGAGCGCGTCGGAGGGCGAGGACGAGCCGACGCGCTATGAAGACCGACCCAGTCAACCCTACCAAGAGGACACCAGTTTCGGAGAGGACGTGCGAAAAGGTCGTCCCTTCCTCGAGATCGGAACAAATATCCATGGCGGCAAGCACTGCCACTACGAGGAAGGCCACGAGCACGCCGGCGAGAAGCCTCCGCTCCGGTATGAAGTCAGAACCTCTCAACTGTTTTCATCCGATCGAACATGCAAGAAGATACACGCGACGAACCTACTTGGGCGCGTCGCCGCCGCAAGCCCCCTTTGCAGCACTCTGCAGGTACCCCACAAGTGTCGAATGCGGTACCCCGAACCATCGAGATCCATCACGTATGACATCCGCACGATGGCGCCTCCCCTTGCCGAGGGCCAGGTTCAGCCCGGAGGTCACTGCCATGGATCAACTGTTGTTTCATCCGAAAGTCGTTCATCTACCGATCGCGCTTGCGATCTTGATGCCGCTGGTGACTGGGGGCGTCGCCTTGGCATGGTGGCGGGGATGGGTGGACCGCCGTTTTTGGGTGCTCGTCCTCCTGCTCCAGGCTGCCCTGGCCGGGTCGGGGCTCATCGCCATGAACACGGGCGAAGCCGAGGAGGAGCGTGTCGAGGAGATTGTGCCGGAACGCTACATCGAATCACACGAAGAAGCCGCAGAGGCTTTTGTTTGGGCGAGCGCGATCGTGCTTGCTCTGATGCTCTTACCCCTGGTGCTTCCTCAAGGCCCTTTGCGCACCGCGGCCGCCGCAGCCGCCGTCCTCGGCACGTTGCTGGTCTTCGGGCTGGGATACAGAGCGGGGGAAGCCGGTGGTCGACTGGTCTACGAGCACGGAGCGGCGCAGGCCTATGTCGGAACTGAAGCTGTCTTGCCAGGAGACATCATCCCGTTGGATAAGGACGCAGACGACGACAGTGACGACTGACGAACACAAGGAACGACATCGTACGGAACGCATTGGCTGGCTTCGGGCCGCGGTACTGGGCGCGAACGACGGGATCGTCTCCACCGCAAGCTTGCTCGTCGGGGTAGCTGCGGCGGACGCCAACCACGAAAGCATCATGGTCGCCGGTGTCGCTGGATTGGATAAATCGCTGGCGCGACAGGTCGCCCAACAACTGATGGCACACGATGCGTTGGGCGCGCACGCCCGAGATGAGCTAGGCATCTCCGCAGCGATGAGCGCCCGCCCGGTTCAGGCGGCTCTCGCGTCCGCCGCGACGTTTTCCGTGGGCGCCGCGTTGCCGCTCGTGACTGCGTTCATGTGCCCGGAAGCACTGATCACGGTAGTCGTCTCGATCACATCGTTGGGGTTCCTTGCTGTGCTAGGTGGGGTTTCGGCCCGCGCGGGAGGCGCTCCAGTCGGGAAAGCTGTGGCGCGGGTCACTTTTTTGGGGTGCGCTGGCCATGGCAGCGACCGCGGGGATCGGCACCCTATTCGGGGTTGGCAATGTGGAGCGCTAACCCGCAGCAATCACTGCGCTCGTTTGGTGGAGGCGGTGGGAATCGAACCCTGCTGTCAGCGATACGCTAACCCTGCGTGGACACTCGGTTTTCCCGCGTATCGCTGTGAAAGGCGCGCAACTCGGCCTCTTACCTCGGTACCCTGCCGTACCCTGGAATCCCCCTGACGGTCCTGGGCTCTGGTCATTATTTGGTCACTCGGACTTGTGTCCCGCGAGGACCATTTCGCGGAGAGGACCACGGACTTCTCTTCCATAAAGACGAAGGAATAACTCTCGGCGGAGCATTTCGTCGTCCAGGGGTCCAGCCGAAGCGCCTCGGATGGAGCTTTCGGCGAGTCGCTTCGCGGTGGTAAACATCCTGCAGGTCTGAAGAAACCTTTGCTCCGGCGTGAGGCGCATTAGCATTTCGTGGTACAGCTTCTCGATCACCGGCGCCGTGTCAGACATCCTCGCTTCGCACCTCGTTCAACAAATCTACCACGCCCAGCTTCTCCGCCCAGCGCTCGATGTAAGGCCAATCGAGATCTTTTTCCGAGAGGATCAGGTTTCTGACGTCGCCGAGTTGCAGGTCAGATCGGCTTGTCTTGGCCCAAAGCAGCTTCGAGAGAAGCAGGTCCTCTGCCGTGACAATCGAAAACGCCTTGCCACCAATGGATACCGTGCGCCGTCGGTCGAACTCCGTCTTTCGATACGGCTCATCCTTTCTGACGACGAAGTCGGCCTTGATAATCCAGGCCTCGTGAATGATGTTGAACATGCCCGGGGCCCGCGCCGCTTCGAGCACCGATTCGCGATCGATGTAGCAGTCCGCTTCGAAAAGCTCGACGAACTTGTCGACTTGCGCTTCGTCGATTTCAATCACGAAATCAATGTCTCGAGTCATCCGGGGCTGTGCGTACGTGCTCAATGCGACCGAGCCGCTGAGCATGTATGGAATGTTAGCGCGGTCGAGACGTTCCGCGATGAGCACCAGGAATTCGAACAGCTCGTCCACGCGGTGACCGTAGCATATGCACCGAGCGCTTCGGCGCTCCGGGTAGGATCGCCGCTCTCATCCGCGACGACGGGAGGCGCGGATTGCTTTCTTCAAGTCAGAGCGCTTGACTCCGGCCTTCCGAGCCTGAGTTCGAACCTTGCGGGCCAGCGCGAGGAACTCTTGCCTGTCGGGAGCCTCGATCTTCTTCAGGATCACGACGTCGCCCTCACCCATGACGACGAACTGAGCACCGGGTTCTAGGCCGAGCTCCTTACGGACCTCCTCCGGAATGACGATTGCTCTTCGGCCTGGCGCGCGACGGTCAGGTCCGAGCGAACGGCCTGCCGAAGCGTCTCGAAGATCTGGCGCTACTCACCGAATGGGATCCGTCGATCCTGGCGGGACCGCTGCGCCTGTTGGCGCCCATGATACGGCGGTCCGCGCGCCGCGCGCGAGCGCGCGGGCGGGCAGACGAGCTTCTTCAACGCTACGAGGCATGAGCTTCGCCTATCTGCCCTCGACGAGCTCCGGAGCGGCGAGACCCACCGGACGTTCGCCCACGCCCCGTAGCGACAGATCCGCCAGCCATTCAGCGAGGATCTCGGCCGTTGCGGTCGGGTCTTCGAGCGGCGGCAGGTGGCGCACACCGGTCATCACGCGCATGTGTCCGTTGGGGAGTTTTTCCGCTTGCGCGCGCACGACATGAGGCGTCCACATCGGATCTTCGGCGGTCACAAAAAGGGTCGGGCACCGCACGTCGGGCAGTCGGTCGATCAGGGACTTGCGGCCGAGCATCACCGACCGCATTGCGCGAAGCATCGGTCGGCGGTCGTCTGACGAGACGACGTCAACGACGTAGCGCTCCAACGCCGGATCGTCGGCACGGCGGTCGGGGTGCAAGAGAGCATCGAGCAGTCCCCGCAGCACCGGGCCGCGTACCCCGATGAGTGCATACAGCAGCACCAGCGTGACGTACTTGAGCCGTCCGGTCAGCGCCTGCATCGGCGAGCACATCGCCACGAGCGAGGCCACCGGTGAGTCGGGCCGAGACGCGAGCACGGCGCCGACGTGCCCGCCCCACGCGTTTCCGATCCAGTGCACGCGATCGATCGCCAGGGCGTCGAGCAGTTGCACCGCCGCGTCCGCGCAATCGTCGAGGTCGAACCGGTGCTGGGGTCCCGGGCTACGGCCGTGGCACGGTCCGTCCACGCACAGCAGGCGGTAGCCCTTCGGAAGCAACGGCAGCAGTGCGTCGAACGAGCGCCCGTCGACGAATAGGCTGTGCCACAGCAGCAGGGCCGGGCCGTCGCCGTCGCTGTCGCTGTCGCGCACGTGCAGAGGGCCGAGGCGGGTGGGGATCAGGTGGATGAGCGGTACGAGGCTGGTCATGATGGCTTCTCGCGGTGGGTTGACTAAGTCAAGTGGAGAATTTGGACGATATGGGTTATGGTTGACTAAGTCAAGTGCCACCGAGCTCCGAGGACCTTCGCGAACGTCTGCTTGCCGAGGCGGCTCGTCTTGTGGACGAGTCCGGAGTGGGTGCGCTGACCCTGCGAGCGCTCGCGGCCCGGGCTGGGGTTAGCCGTCAGGCGCCGTATCTGTGCTTCGCAAACAAGGAAGCGCTCGAGGCCGCGTTGGCCGCCGAGGGTCTGCGCCGCGAAGCGCAGTGGGTGCACGACGAGTCAGCCGGCGACCCGAAGGCTCGCCTGTACGCGTTGGCCCGCGCGCACCTGCGATTGCGCGCCGAGCATCCCGGTCTGTACGTCCTCGCCCACGGCGCTGTGCCGAAGGCGGCGAGTGCCGAGCTCCAAACGTTGGCCGCGGAGCGCTTCGCATCTCTGCGAGAGGCGATCGCGGCGGCGTGCCCCGGCGAGCCCGACATCCAAGTGATCCGCCAGCGCTGCATGATCGCGTGGGCGATGGTGCGGGGCTTCGGAGAGCTGGCGGGGATGCGCTCGAGCCCCGCATCCGTCCCCGGAGGACCCGAGCAGTGGGCGCTCGCCGGCCTCGACGCGTTACTCGAAGCCTGGACGCGCTAGGCGTCAGCGCGCCTGTCTGAGCAGGCGAACGGTGAGCCAGGGCAATCAATAGAGGGCTGTCGAGTTGGCGACCGGCAGAGATTAGGAGGGACGCGAACCTAGAAGGGCGTTGATGTCGACCTCCCGACAGGGAGGCGACGATGATCTACTACGCCCATTTGAGCGAGTGCCGGATCAATCAGGCCGTCGCCACACTCGACGAACCCGCGCCGAGACCAGCCGCCGATGGTCACTATTTGGTCCCTCGCGATCGGCGGAATTGCTGACCCATAGCAATCACTTGTCTTGATTGGTGGAGGCGGTGGGAATCGAACCCTGCTGTCAGCGATACGCTAACCCTACGCGGACACTCGGTTTTGCTGCGCATCGCTATCAAACGCACGGAACCTAACTTCGGAAGCCGGGGTGTATCGGCGCGTTGGAGCTGCACCCCGCCGTCGCGAGTTCATCTGCTGTCGCGGTACCGGACGATGTAACCCATCATCAGCGCCACGAGCTCGTCGGCGATGTCTTCCTCGTCGAGCGGCTGGTCGGGGTCGGTAAGCAGTCGAATGAAGAATCCAGTGACGGCACTCGACAATACATAGGTGAGCCGGCGAGCTTCCGTCTCGTTCCGCACGAGGCCGTGCGCTCGATAGAACCGCTCGGCCACGGGATAGAGTAGGGGCATGATGCCTTGGAGCATCATCCCGTCGTAGACGCCGGGGATCCTTCCGACCATCGCGCTCAGGGTCTTTTTGTTGTTCATCGTGAAGGTCACGGCCGTGCCGACCACGTCGCGAATCCCCTCCTCGACCGTGGCGTAGCTCGACATCGACACGTTGGACGCGATGGCCTCCAAGATCTCGCCGATCCGGGTGTCGACATAGGTCGAGAAGATCTCGTCCTTGTCGCTGAAGTAGGCGTACACGGTACCGACGCTCACACCGGCGGCCCGCGCGATCTTCACCGTGGAGGAGTCCGAGTATCCTTCCTCCACGAGAACGCGGATCGCCGCCTGCAAGATCGCGTCGTACTTAGCCTTCGCGCGCTCCTGCTGGGGCTTCCGACAGGCGTTGCGCGCGGGCCTGACGGCCTGCTCCATGGAATCGCTCACCATTTTAGAATATGAATTTTTTTCAGTTTATGATAGCCGTTCAAAATACGAATCGTTTTCATATTCGAGAGGACGGCCACATGCAAGCAGCGCCCGCCATCGATCCCGGGTTCATCCAGCGGCGAGTGAAGCGACCGAACCCCATGCAGAAATGGGACGCGGAGACGCAGAAGAAGATCCAAGAGGATTTCGACGCGCTTCTCCGAGACCTCGTCTCAGAGCACAAGGAGGCCACGTCGAGGGAGCTCGATAATCAATACGCTTCCGCGTTGTACGAGAAGTTCAAAGCCGACGAGAACCGCGGCAGGAAGCTCTTGCGATCTCGGATCGGGCCCGTCTCCTTCGTGAAGGGAGCGTTCTTGTTGGGGCGATCGCGGTTCGCGCAATTCTGTCTCGGGCACGAGGTGCTGCACGGGTCCTACAGCACCCATCCCGATCCGCAGTTCCAGGGACGCAAGGGTTGGTACATGCCGCTCTTCATCTTGGACAAGCACTGGGAGATCGGACACAACCGCTTTCACCACAAGCATCCAGGCGTGTTCGGGATGGACCCCGAGGCCACGCCGACGAACCAACGGGTGAGCAACGATTTCTTCGCGGAGAAGGGCGACCGAATCAGCGGCCTCATCAGTGCGCACATCAAGAACTTCCACTCCCTATTCTTCATCGGCATCGTCGAAGCCAAGAAGGTCAGCGAGTTTGACGACGACGCGTGGAAAGACCTGTTCGCGTACGACAAGGCGCTCGCGCGAAAGGAATTCGTCGAACTGCCGCTCGAGGCCGGCCTGAATGCGCCGAGGGTGCTGGCCGGCAATCTCCTTTCATTTCTCTTTGCCGAAATCATCAGCGGCATCCTGGGTAAGTCCACCCACATCCGCGATGACAGCGTCAGCTTGCACATCAAGGAGTACGACCCTTCGAGCAGAGCTCACTTCTACATCAACTCGGTGCTGAACGCGGGCAACATCGACTACCCCTGGGATCGTGCCTACATCGGTGGCTTCGACAAACACATCGAGCATCATCTCTTTCCGTTCCTCTCCAGCAGAAAGCTTGACGAGGCGAGCGACCGAGTCAGGGCGCTCTGCGAGAAGTACGAGCTCCCGTACGCCGAGGGCTCGCTCGGCAAAATCCTCTACGAGGGCCTCAAGGTCGACTTGAAGGTGGTATTGGCGGCCTGACCTGAGCCACCCAGAGAGCATCATGAGCAGTCCCAAGTATATTCGTCCGCAGAAACACAACAGCTGGTTCAACGTGATCCCCGTGCGCGATCTTCCAGCCTTGAAGTCGCCAAGGGTTCCATTTCTCGATTCGTTCGTGACCGTCGAAGCTTCGCCCGAGGAGCCGGGTTACGTGGTTCGCTACGAAGGCGTCCACGCTATGCAGGTCACGTTGCAGTACGGGTTCGTCTGCGTTTGGTTCGGTGACGACCTGAACGAGCCCGCCTGGCCTTTCCCCGTTCTGTTCGATCGCTCATTCGGCCGCGACTTTTGCATCGGCAACCCGCGCGTGTTTAAGGACACCAATCTCTTGGATCTAATCGAAAACAACGGAGACGAGATCCACTTCAAGACAGTGCACCGATGGCACTCGGTGAGCATCTCCGACCACACGTATACCGACCGCGTATTCCGCCTAAACATGAGGGGCGTGGTGTCTTATGCTGGCAGTTCGGAAAGCGGCTTGAAGAGAACGCTCTCCCGCCTTCTGCCCGTGTCCGACTATCGCCAAGACTTGGCGTTCCACGGCCCCGGATTCGGCGCCGGGCAGATCTGCACCAATGGGGGGCTCCAAGCGCAGCTCGTGCTCGCGTTCACGCCTATTGGAGACGACGACCTCAAGCTGCACCTCGCCGCGAGCATCGACGAATCGACACTTCCATCGTGGCTGCGCACTCTGTTTCGTTTGAACCCGTTCATCTCCCTCCACGATCTACTGTCGCGCGCCATCGTCAAGGCGGGTGCGGATGACACCGAAGGGGACTACCGCATCTGGCGTCATAAACGCTCGCTCAAGGACCCGAAGCTTCTGCCGGGCGAAGCGGACATCGTGCGGATCCGCGAGTGGATGAGCCAGTACTACTTGAAGGATTTCGAGCAACCTCCGCAGCCCATCAAAGCGGAAGAACAGAAGCGGTGGATCCTCCTCGGCCGCGACGAGGAGATCAAGGCTGGCAAAGTGCACACGTACACGGTCGCCGGTGAGGAAGTGGTCGTGTACCGCGCTTCAAACGGAGAGCTCCGCATCTTCGAGGCTCACTGTCCGCATCAGGGCGCCCACCTCGGCCACGGGGGCAAGCTCGAAGACGACTGCCTGGCCTGCCCATTTCACCATTTCTACTTCAACACCCACGGCGAGTTCGTCGGGACCAAACCAAAAGGCAAGCCCAAGCCTCTCATGAAACTGCATCAGGTCGAGCATCGACTGTCCGACAATCGGATCGAGGTTTTCGTCTAGAGCCCCCTGGTCTGTCCCCCGAAAACCGGTCCGTTTCGATTCTCGTAATGAGGCCGGGCTCGGCCCTCGATAGACTCGGCCCAAGGCCGAAGGAGGGACCGATGCGAAAGAGTAAGTTCAGTGACGAGCAAATCATCCGAGCGCCGCGACGGCTCGAGGATGGGACGCCCGCTGGCGAGACATGTCGCAAGCTCGGGGTGAGTCAGGCGACGTTGTATCGCTGGAAGTGCAAGCACGCAGGCCTCGGGGTGAGCGAGCTGCGGGAGCTGAAGCAACTGCGCGACGAGAATCGGCGATTGAAGCAAGTCGTTGCGGACTTGGCGCTCGACAAGGACATCCTGCACGAGCCCGTCAAAAGAAAATGGTAGGGCCGGGTCGCGCTCGTAAGCTCGTTGGCTGGGTCCGAGAGGCTTACTCGCTGAGCGAGCGGCGCGGTCGGCGGTCCGCTACGAGCGCGTCCGGCCCAAACATCAAGCCCTACGCAAGCGAATGAAAGAGCTCGCCGCGGTTCGGGTGCGAGCCGGGTATCGGCAGCTGCAGTGGTGCTACGGCGCGAAGGCTGGGACGTGAACCACAAGCTCGTCTACCGCCTCTATCACGACGAAGGCCTGAGTTTGCGGCGTCAGCGCAAGCGTCGCCACCGCAGCGCGGTTCGTCGCAAGCCGCGCCGACCCGCCACGGGCCCAAATGAGGTCTGGGCGCTCGATTTCGTTCATGACGCGCTCTTCGATGGGCGAGCTTTCCGCGTGCTGACAGCCGTGGACGAATACACGCGGGAGTGTCTGCTGCTCGAGGCGGCACGGAGTTTTCGGGGCAAGCCAGTCGCCCAACGGCTGCGCCGCGCCATCCATGAGCGGGGCACTCGACCAAAAACGCATCCGCGTCGACAATGGAACCGAGCTCACTTCAAAGGCCATGGACCGCTGGGCGTACGACTGCGGGGTCGAAATGGACTTCAGTCGGCCGGGCAAACCCACCGACAACGCTCATCGAGGCCTTCAACGGGACCTTGCAGCGAGAGTGCTTGTCGCAACACTGGTTCGTGTCGCTGGACGATGTCCAGCAAACGCTTAGTCTATGGCAGGACGACTACAATCAACCGCGCCCACACAGCGCGTGGGGCGGCTTGGCTCCTGAATCTGGGAGCGCTCAGAGGAGAATCAACCAAGGCTGAGCACGGCGAATTTTTCATTCGATCCGGACCGAGGATTGGGGGCACCGCATTAATAGGTTTCGAAAAACAACTAGTGAAATGACCATGGCTTCTACCTTGGCCCGTCGCGTGGGCCTCGAAGCTGCGTCGAGCAAGACTGACCGCTGCGAGTTCTGTTGTCTGATTTACGCGACACAGAATGGCTGGAAGCTGCCGATTTTTTTGAGGAGATGGGCGTCCCCCGCGATTGGGCCCTCATAGACTTCGAAAAGAACGAACAACAGAGTGAGCAGCTCCTGAAGTGCCGCACCTGCGCGCTTGGGTCGACCCGAATGAAATCCCTTGCAGGGTCGAGCTCGCGGAGCCATTAGGCGTTTCTGGCGAGGTGGTCAGCGCGCGGCCTCGTAAAGTGAGCGAGCCTGGCTCGCCCGTCATCAGGAGCGATTGTCATATGCCTACCCACCCCTTGGATGTGTTGCCGATCTGGGCCGTGTACCTGCTGACCGTCGGAGTTGGGCTCGCGGCGGTCGAGGCCGGCTTCTACCTAGGTCGATACTGGCAGAAGCGAAGCGGATACCAGAAGTCCGAGAGTATCGGGGCGCTGGTGGGGGCGACGCTCGGCCTCTTCGCCTTTCTGCTCGTGTTCATCATTGGCATCGCCTCGAATCGATTCGATAACCGACGGGAATTAGTTCTGGCCGAAGGGAACGCCGTTGGCACGCTCTACCTACGGGCGGGCATTCTGGACGAACCCGATCGGACCGACATCCGCAACTGGCTTCGGGAATACGTCGACATTCGGCTCGGTGCGGCCGCCAATCCAACCCACATCCCTAAGGCTCGTGCGCGCTCGGAAGCCATTCACACCGAGATGTGGAGCCGAGTCGAGGCATTGGCTCGCGCCCATCCCGATTCCGTGATGGTCGCGCTGTTCATCGAAGCCTTGAATGACGTGATCGATCTCCATGAATCGCGCATCGTAGCTGTCTTCAATCGCATTCCGGTGAACATCTGGAGCGCGATCTTCTTCGTGGCGTTGATCACGCTGTTCATGGTCGGCTTCAATCATGGATTGAGCGAGAGCCAAAACTTCGTCGCGCAGCTCGCACTAATTCTGGTTTTCGCGGCGGTCATCTTGCTGATCACCGATCTCGATCGTCCGGGGGAGGGCTTTCTGCGGGTGAGTCAACAGGCGCTAAGCGATTTACAGCGACAGTTGCACGGCGGCAGTCGCTGAGGTGAGGAACGAAGGAGTAGGCTCAGCTCCAGCGTCCGCGCCTAGTCGCTTCGATGCTAGGCTCGCCGAGCTAGCCGAGGTGGTTCGCGACGGAGATCATGCTCGGCGCCTTGGGTGCCGACTCCGAGGGCCAACGACACTTGGCGGACCCGAGTCAATTCAGTGAGCCTTTGCGGCAGGGCGCTGTTGGAATATCAGGATACTGGCCAAGATGAATACGAATAGAGCGCCTGATGCGGCGCAGCGACTGAGCGCGAGCCCACCATCCGCGGCAGGTTTGTCTAGGAAATCACCGACCACCGCACCGAGCGGGCGAGTCGGGATGAACGCTGCCCAAAAAAGCGCCGTGTGTGAGATTGTCGTCCATGCGTACGCGGCGGCCACGATCGCGAGCAGCGCCCCGAAGACGAGCGCGGCGCCAGCATAACCGAGGCCGGCCGTTCCGCGGTCCAATCGCCAAGCGCCGTTCCGAGGGTCTGAGAGAACATGATCGTCACCCAATAGAAGGTCTCGGCTCTTGGAGAGCTGATCGCGCTCACCGACACCGTCCCGAGACTGCGATACCGGATGAGCAGCGATCCCATGAGCAGCACGTAGAGAAGCAAGCTGCCCCCGCGTAACCGGTTCTGAGGGAGCGGTCCGCGAAATCGGCCAATGTCGTACCGGACGACAACAGCCGCGGCGAAGCAAGCTCGCCCGGGTCCGACGGCTGCGCTAGTCTGGGCTCCGATGGCGAACCCAAGTCGACCTCCGAAACCTTCCCGTGTGCCGCTGTGGTACGCAGAGTACCTTCGTGGCCCCTTCCTCCCGATGAGCGGGATCGTCGTCCTCGGCCTTCTCATGGGGTCGTACGCGCTGGGCCTGATGTCCGAGCGGGTCGCTGCTTTGCTTGTCGCAGTCGTATTCCTCGGAGCATGCTGCTTCTACGCGGCGAAGTCGTTGTCCGAATCGGCTCCCCACACTTGGGAAGTCGGCGCGGCGGTGGTGCTCGGTCTCGCGACCTTGGCACTGACTTTCGTGCCGGTCGTCACCGCGCTCCTGCCAGGGTCGCCTCCCACCGCGGGCACGGGCGCAGCGCCCGGAGACTTCTTCCTCATTCCCGAGTCGGTGCGCGGGGAAGCTCGAATCTTGGATCACGGGGTCCCGGCGGGCCATACCGAGGCGCACGTTCGGGCCACCTTGCGGGTGGGAAGCGAGCAGCTCGAGGCCCACCAGTCGAGGCGGTTGGAATCGAACCCTGCTGTCATCGATACGCTAACCCTGCGCGGATACTCGGTTTTCCCACATATCGCCGTTGAGGGCGCGCATCGCGATCTCTTACCCACGCGCGCCGCAGTATCCTCTAATCCCCCAGCTTGCCCTGCGCTCCAATCACCATGTGGTCCCCCGGTTCGCCCCGCTACTGCGCGTGATCGGTCTGTCGCGTGATACGTTCCGTCCGTGTCGACGGGTCCATTCTCTGAGATCTTTCGAGTCCTCGATGAGGCGGACGTTCGCTACCTCGCGGTTGGCGGCGTCGCGGTCGTCCTTCACGGTCACCTCCGGTTCACGGCAGACCTCGATCTTGTTCTTGATCTGACGCCGACGAATGCACTTGGCGCCATCGCGGCCCTGCAAAGGCTCGACTATCGGCCCCGTGCTCCGGTTCCTGCAGAGGACTTCGCGAAGGACGAAGTACGTAGGAAGTGGCGCGAAGAGAAAGGGCTGACCGTGTTCTCACTGTGGAGCCCGAGCTACCTTGGCACCGAGGTCGACCTCTTCGTCGAAGAGCCGTTCGACTTCGAAGAGGCCTGGTCTCGCCGGCTCGACGCGGTCCTGGATGACGGCACGACGGTGCACGTCGTGGGAATGGACGACCTGCGGTCTCTCAAGCAAACCACCGGCCGGCCCAAAGACCTCGACGACATAGAGAAGCTTGATCAAATCGCGCATGCTATGCTGGAACAAGATGACGACGGCGGATAGGCGCGGCTGGAAGCTCCACGAGGAGGAGCAACGAATGGCCTGGCTTCAACTCACGCCCGCCCAGCGTTTGGCGTGGCTCGAAGAGGCCAAGCGATTTGCCAAAGCCGCTAAACGCGCACGGAAGATCAAGCCCCACGATCGCCGTAGTCAAGCCAAGCGGACCTAGGAAGCGTTGCGTTTACCGTTGCGTTCTGGCGCGACGGCCGATTTCGCCGACGTCGCGGGCCTGCGCGCGGCGGGATACGAGATTCCGAACGCGGCCCAGGTCTCGAACGTCGTTCGTGGTGCGGAACAGCAGACTTTCGATGCCGTTCTGGGCGGATGGGTCCTTTCTGACAACGAGAGCAGGCGATTTGATGCGCTAGCTCTGATTGACGAGTATCGAATCCGTAGGGCTCTTCCCGCGCTGGAAGAGCTTCGCCGTAGGCTCGACCAGTCGCGAGGCACCGACCTGCCCCGTTTCTTCGGACCATGGATTAGTGCAGAGCTGCCCCCGTGGTGACCTGGTTTAGGGGTTGCTGATTCTGGCGGACGACGGCCGCCGGGTCAAGTAGGCGATGCTCGAGTGCGGTCGGACCTCGTTGTACTCGCGTCGCCACTGCTCGATGTGCACGCGGGCTTCGGCGCGATTGCGAAACCACTCCATGTTGAGGCACTCGTCGCGAAACTTCCCGTTGAAGCTCTCGTTGGTGCCGTTCTGCCAGGGTTTGCCCGGTGCGATGAAGGCGGTCTGAATGCCGACACGCGTGAGCCAGCCGAGCACGGCCAGCGAGACGAACTCCGGGCCGTTGTCCGAGCGCAGGGTGCCCGGCGCGCCTCGTTCACCGATGAGCGTTTCAAGCACCTCGATGACGCGACCGGAGCGAATGCTCCCGGCGACATCGATGGCAAGCGCTTCGTGGGTCCACTCGTCGACCACCGTGAGGCACTTGAGCTTCTGCCCATTGGCGCACGCATCGAAGACGAAGTCGTAGGCCCAGACCTGATTCGGGCCGGTCGGGGGATGAGGTCTCGGGTGGCTCGCCCCTAGACGCCGTCGGCGCCGTTTCTTCGGGACCTGAAGCCCCGCCTTCTTCCACAGTCGATGCGCTCGTCCCGGGCTCATCCGGATGCCATCCCGGCCGAGCAGGATGCGGACACGCCGGTAGCCCCAGCGCGCATAACGTGCCGAGTGCACGTGCATGCGTGCGACCACGGGCGCGTCTTTGACCGCCATCTTCGACTCGTAGTGCAACGATGAGCAAGCCACGCTCAGAAGCACGCATGCGCGCCGACATGAAACGCCCCGCGCTCGGGCGTACGCCACCTGTTGACGGCGTGTCGACACGCTCACCATTTTTTCGCGGCAATCTCCTTCATCACCTCGACCTCGAGGTCGCGCTCCGCCAACAGCTTCTTGAGCCGGGTGTTTTCCTGCTCAAGCTGCCTCAGGCGCTTGACCTCGGGGAGCTCCATGCCGCCGTACGCCCGGCGCCACCGGTACAGCGTCTCAACGCTCACGCCGTGCTTCTTGGCGACTTCCGCGACCGAGCTCTGGTCGGTCTCCCGCACCATCTTCACCTTCTGCTCTTCACTAAATCGACTCTTCCTCATGCACTCTCCGGACGGTCCCGAAGAGGCAGTCCGTCACGTTTCGCGTGGTCCGAAATTCCCAGGGCAGGTCAGCGGAAGGGTCTCGATGCTGACACCCCGCTAAACCCCAGTGAATCCAAGTTGGCGGATCAAGTCGGGACACGTGTCCCAAGCTTGCAGCGCCCGGATGAGTGGCTGGCGGACGTTCGTCGCGCCTGGGGCGTGCTGCGCGTGGTTTGACTTCAACGGGGTAGGGGTTGGTCGATCCAAAGACCCTGTTTCGAGTCCGAGAGAGATGAGATGGGGTTCTGAGGAGGCACAACCGCGCACTTGCGCTTCGGAAATGGTACCAATGGGCTAAGAGAGCCAGATCCAAATCGTCACTGCAAAACACGCGCAACCTGCGATGACAAACGCGTGGAAGATTTCGTGGAAGCCGAATGTGTCGGGCCAGGGATCGGGTTTTTTGGTTGCGTAGACGATCGCGCCTACGGAGTAGAGTACGCCGCCGCAGACCATGAGGGCGACCGGTTCTGAGCCGCTCGTTTTGTACAGGGCTGGAATGATGAAGAGCGAGAACCAACCCATCGCGATGTAAAGGCCGAATCGAACCCAACGCGGTGACTCTCGCACGAAGACCGAGAAGACAACGCCCGCGACCGCGAGGATCCAGATTGACCAAAGACCTACGGTCTTGTGCCATCCTTCAAGACCGATCACGATGATCGGCGTGTACGTCCCCGCGATGAGAAGATAAATGTTTGAGTGGTCGATGGCGCGAAGCGTTAGGCGCACCCCGTCTGAGTAACGGCCTAAATGGTAAACTGCGCTCATCGAAAAAAGCAGAACCATGCTGGCGCCAAAAACGACGACGCTGAGCATGTGCTCAACATTCGCCGACGTCTTCATTGCCATCGCGATGCTGAAGACGAGCGCAATCACCGCCGCGATGGCGTGCGACCAACCACGAGCCGTCGGCTTTTTCCCTCGCGCGACCATCATTGTCCCTGGCACGCTTAGGTCACGGAGTCACCGCGACGAGCCGTGAACACGCCGACTAAACTTTTCCCGTCCTTGCGAGGTTCGATCCCAAGAAACTCGCTGTCGGTGCTGTCGTTCCTCAGAACGTTGTCCGCCTGCGAGATATGAGCCGCGATGATCGCGAAGGTGACCCAGCGGACGGAGCTCGGACCCTTACGTGCGTTGCCGATGGCTCGACAAGCGCGAATTGAGCGCGGAATGCGCCTTAGCCTCGCGCAGTGCGCGCAGCTCATGCTCACGCTCGACGTCGTGTGGGACCGAGGCTTTCGCTCAGGCTGCGCGTCGTGCATAGAGATGATGCAGTCCGCCGACCATCGGGAGGGCGATGACCTTCTCCCCATCGGCGGACTCGCGCTCGCGGCTTCAGGCTCGATCTGGCGGTCGCGAGCAGGACGTACAGCAAGTGAAGCATCGGGGTAGGCTAGCTTGACCCCGAGTACGGAAACACCAACGATTGCGCCATCGGCGGGGTTCTGAGGAGGCACAGGATTCGTGAACGATCCTCCTCCTCGTATGCGGGATGGCGTATGCTTCCGCCATGCCGAATCTTCCGCTCCACAAGAAGAAGACGCTATCCGCGTTTCGCAAGAGCGCTCTCGGGACTTGGAATACCCCGTACGACCCAACCGTGTATGGAGTTTTGAGCCTCAAAATGGACGAGGCTCTGCGGTACGTCGATGCTTTCCGGAAACAGACCGGGAAACATCTCACCGTGAGTCACATGGTCGCCAAGGCCGTCGGTGCCGTGCTCGAAGAGGTTCCGGATGCGAACGCACTGCTTCGCTTCAATCAAATCTATCTCCGCGACAGCATTGGCGTCTTCTTTCAGGTCGTGATGGAGAACCCAAAGACGGGCGAAATCGACCTGAGCGGCGCAACCATCCAGAAACCAAACGAAAAGACGCTCGAGCAGATCGTGGACGAATTCTCGGCCAAAGTGAGCGGTGTTCGCCGAGGCACCGACAAGGCCTTGAAGGCCTCGCGCGACCTCATGTCGCGCATCCCTTCCTGGGGCGTGGGCCCCATGCTCCGACTCACGAGCTTTCTGAGCTACACGCTGAATCTCGACATGAGCTGGGCCGGGATGCCGAAGGACCTCTTCGGCTCGGTCATGATCACAAACGTCGGCTCCTTGGGGCTTCCGTATGCACTAGTGCCGCTGGTTCCGTATAGCCGTGTGCCTCTGTTGCTCGCGCTTGGGTCGATTGAAGAACGAGCGGTCGTCGAGGACGGTCAACTGGCCGTGCGAAGAGTGATGGACGTTGGCGCGACATTCGACCATCGCATTCTCGACGGAGGGCACGCTGCCAAGATGCATCGAATTCTCCGAGATTGGATGGAAGACCCATTCGGACATTTCGACACGCTGGCGGCCTAGCGCCTGGGCCCGGAGACGACTTCGTTCTCGACGGCGGCGCGGCCATTGAAGTTGCAGTAGCGAAGGGTGGACTCGGGCGAGGTACCCAAGGCCGTCCACGGCTCCGGCCAAACGTTCACAAACTCGACGAACTGGTGCCGAAACGAGCCGACGATGGCCACTACGTGGTCACTGGCGATCGGCGAAGTGGCTAACCACAAGCAATCACTCGTCTTAAGTAGTGGAGGCGGTGGGAATCGAACAGCCGGGGATACACCCGATTCCGAAGATTCTCGAACGGTTTCGCGGACAGGGTTCGAGCAACACACGTCCAAAGAACACCAACAAAACGCGGTGCCGGACATTCTTATGACAATGTCACAAATCCCGGATGTGAATCGGGAGCTCGTGGAGGTCGGTGCGATGTTCTCGGTGATCGACGCGATTCGTCGAGCCCGTGAGCGTTAGTGGATCGAGCTGCTATGGCTTGCG
Source organism: uncultured delta proteobacterium (assembly GCA_963699755.1). GTDB lineage: Bacteria > Myxococcota_A > Polyangia > Polyangiales > Houyiibacteriaceae > SG8-38. The sequence goes on along the minus strand of CAVOVB010000002.1, from coordinate 10,357 downwards.
CCCCTCGAGGACCATCCTCCGAAGAGGACCGCGGACCTCCGTTCGATAGAGACGGAGGAATAGCTCGCGACCAAGGGTTTCTTCGTCTATCCGATCGGCTCGCTTCGATCGGATAGAGCTCTCGGCGAGGCGCTTTGCGGTGGCAAACATCCTGCAGCTCTGCAGTAGCCTCTGCTCAGGTGGAAGCTTCATCAGAATATCGCGGTACCGCTCTTGGATCATAGGACTCATCTCAGACATCCTCGGCTCCAACCTCGTCGAGCAAGCTCGCCACGAAATCGACAGCTTCGCACGCTGGGCACAAGAGAAGAAACGGCCTCTATCCGCCATCGCTTCTATCTGGCGAAACGACCCGGAACCGGCTTCACGAAGAGTGCGCGCGAGGCCTCTTCCGTCCATCGCTCCAGGATTCTGTCGTCTGCCCAGACCCGCGCATCGCTGTTTTGGAAAAGGGGATTCGATCCCCAGAGCGGATCAAGGGCCCAGTCGTTCGCGATGTAGTGCCATCCGCCGATGATGTCGGCGTTCTGCTCGACGAAGTCGAACATGGGCTGCCACCAGGCTTCCCAGATTGCGTCCGCGTCCAGCATCTGGCCCTCGGTTGTGAAGAGCGGGTAGTAGCTGCGTTCGCCGACGTTGAACTCGAGAGGTGTCGTTTCCGCGAGCAGGACGGGCTTGTCGCGAGCGCGCGCCTCGTCGAGCATGACTGTATCGGGGACGTCGGGAAACCACATCGAGAAGCCGAACCAATCGGCGTAGTCGTCGCCCGGGTACCAGGCATCGAAATCCCAGAGCTCCGGTGGGCCGTCGGGGTTGAAGCTGAGGTTCGCCGAAGCCCAAACGAAGGCGACGCCTTGAACGTCTCGAGCGCGCATCCGATCGACGATGTATCGGTAGGCGGGCGCGTAGCGCTCCTCGGTGAAGAGCACCTGGACAGGTCGGTTGAACTCGTATCCGAGACGCAGAAGGATCGGGAGGCGCTGGGCCGAACACCAGTCCGCGAGCCAGTCGATGAAGGCGTCGTGCTTCCCCTCGAGGACGGCTTGCTCGGCCGCGACGACCTCGTCGGTACCCGCGATCGCCTGCCCTTCGTTCACCCAGTTGATCGAGAAGTGGAAGATCGTGTCATCGAGCGTTTCGAGCGCGATGTAATCGTTCGCGGTCTGCACCCACGCAAGCGAGTCGAATCCCTCGCTGGCATTCGGCTCGGGGAAGCCACCGTAGAGCGAAATCCCACTTGGCCTGACAGGTACGCGATCGAGGTATCCGTCGGCGAAGCCCGCCCTAGGCATCGCTCCAAGCTGCTCCGAGTCCTGCCCTGCAAGAAGGTAGATCGACCCTGTGGGTGGACGAAACGGATGCTCGATCGCCGGCGCGCTCTGCTCCGAACTGTCGCCGCAGCCCAATGGACCGAGCACCGCGTACGCGAATGCAAACACCAAGGTGAGCGGGATCAGCTTTCTCATTGGACCAAACATCGGGACGGCTGTTTCTCGCGCAGTCCCGAGAGCGTAGCAAGAACGAACGCCGCTTCGTGTCGTATTCGCGCACGTCACGAACCGCGATGAGAGTTATGGTAGGCTCTGGCCACATGTTGAGCTCGGCTATAGTGCTCGCAACCATCGCTGCGTTCGTCTGTGTCCCCGCACCGGCGATCGGTCAGGCTCCCGGCGACCCTGAACGAGGGACGCTCGACGGCTCCCCCCTCGACGACCTGCCGCCGTACATCAGCCTGCTGACTGACTTCGGCTCTCGGCCTGACTGGTCACCCGACGGCGAGCGGATCCTCTTCATCGATGGAGCGCCTCTCGGCGATGTCGTCGAGCTCGACATCGCGACGGGGACGATGCGGAGACTGACGGACGGGTTCGAGCACATGGGCTTCACGCGAGCCCACTACCTGCCGACGGGCGACCTGCTGCTCTGCGGCCCGACCTCGGGTCCGAGCCCGAGTGACGACCGTCCCGAAGCGGGTCGCTTCACCGGCGTCATGTCTGTCCTGCGCACGCCATTCGAAGATCCTCCGCAACCGCTCGGCATGCCGTGCTGGGAGGGAATCGTGACGTCGGACGTGTCGCCGCGCATTGCGTGGAACCGCTCTGACATCGACTACACCGACCCTGATCTGCTCAGCCGGGTCCGGGACGGCATATCGGAGATCTGGACCGGCGAGCTACGCTACGAAGACGAGCGCGTCCTCCTCGAGAACATCGAGCTGGTGATCGACCGCACGGCGGTCTTTCCGTTCGCAGTGCTCGAGGCGCAGGACTTCCGCGCAGGTACCGAGGAGCTGATCTTCACCGCGTACGCGTACGCGGGCGGTGAGGTCATGGGCGTCGACCTCTCGACTGGGCTGGTGACGAACTACTCCCAGAGCCCCTTCTACGAGGAGGCGGAGGGCGTCGCCCCGAATGGCGCGTGGGTCCTCGTCGAGCGCGATCTCGACGGCCTGTTCTTACCAGGCCCGTTGGACATATGGCTCCTGCCGCTCGACGGCTCCCAAGCCTGGGATCGGCTCACGCGCTTCAACCGCTATCGAGGCTGGTACGCGTCGAATCCGACGGTGAACCCCGACGGGACGCACCTTGCCTTCCAGCTTTCCATCGATGGGGACGTGGTGGCCGAAGGCCGAGGTATTCTCCTCTTCGACCTCGCGGCGAGCGGCCGTTCGATCGCCCCGCCCGATTCCGAGTCCATGGCTCGGGGCGGTTCAGGATGCTCGGTGAGAGAGAGTCCGTCCGACGGCGCCGCTTGGCTCATCGCAGCTCTAGTGATGTTGCGCTTGCGGCGTCGGAATGGCTAAGCGCCGCGATGTTCACGAGCCGCGAGGAATAGGTGGAGGCGGTGGGAATCGAACCGCCGGCTGTTCACCTCGTTCAGACGATTCTCGAACGGTTTCGCGGACAGGTATCGATGAGAACACGTCCAAAGAACACGAAGAAAACGCGTTACCGGACATTCTTATGACAATGTCACAAATCCCCGTGCCGGATGTGACGCAAGAGCTTGCGGACGTCTGGGCGTTGCACGCCTTGTTTGCGGCGGCGCAACGGAACGAAGAATGATTGTCGGGGCACGATTGCTCGCCCGACACGCTCACTGAGCTTCCGATGGCTTCTCTTTGAGAACCGCGAGGGCTTCTTCAAGCGCCGGAATCTGTGCCAAGTCGCGCGATCGGCCCGCTGCGCGTTTACTCACGATGATGCGCTCCAATGGCAGAACCTTGAGCGCAATCTCGTCAATCTCAATGCTCTTGGCTCGACTGAATTCTCGTTCAAATGAGTCCAGGCCATCGGCATGAGTGACGACATCGAATCGATCTGCGTCCGCCAGCCCTCCGATTTGCGGTGGCCGCATCCCAAATGCTCCTGATACCCAAACGCCGCCTGCAGCCTTGGCAGCCTCTGCGATGCGAGGGTCCGTGGCGTCCTCAAACCACAGGTCCATGTCGACTGTCGCAATCCGGGCTCCTTGGGCGTTCGCGGCGCTTGCCCCGATCAACAAGTAGCGGATTCCGCGCTGATGAAGCTCCAGCAAGAAGCGACGTTCACCCGGGGTGAGCAACATCGCGAAGCCCCGCAGCTCTAAGACCAAGTTCAATGCGCTCGGCCGGGCTTAGAGCCAGACCCCGAATCACGTTCAAGACTCCATTCACATCGAGGGCGTATTTGGTAGCAATCGCCTGAGCTTCTTCCCACTGTCGCACCAGCTTGCGCGCCAATGCTCGTTCTTCGGCCGTCGTTGCTGAGGAGGCGGGCTCTGAAACAGGGGATGAAGAACTCACGCGCGCAGTATAGCAGGGGACGTCGCCAAGGCGACTGTTGTCGTTCCTCAGAACATCATCCGTCGGGGGATCATAGGCGCCGTGTCCGCGAAGGCGACCAAGCGGACGGAGCCTGAGCCCTCACCTGCGTTGCCAACGGCTCAGCATCCGCGCGCCAGGCACGGCATCTGCCTGTGCCCCGCGCAGTGCGCGCACCTCACCCTCATGCCTTCCGCAGGATGCGCCGCAGGTGCTGCTCTCCGAGGACGATGACGTGGTCCAGGCATTCCCGCCGAAGGGTCCCAATCACGCGCTCGCAGTACGGACTCTGCCACGGGGAACGCGGCGCGGTGAGGATCTGTTCGATTCCCAGCGCATGCGCTCGACGAACGAAGGCTGCGCCATAGATCTTGTCCCGGTCTCGGATGACGTACTTCGGCGCTCATGCTCGAGCACGACAAACACATACAGGATGCGAAACGTGGCTGTGGGCACGACAAGAGCTCGAAGCCTTTGTGATGCCATGCCGATCACGGTCTCGGGCTTCACGAGGATCAAAATGTCTTGCCACGCTGTCGACAGACGCGAAAGCGCAACCCAGAATGCGCGGTCCATCTTGGCCAGTTTGGGGCGCTTGCTGCTGCGCTTCAGCACCGCGAGTTGCTGTCGTAAGGCGAGGTTTTCGAGAGCGAGCTCGCGTCGCGACCTCAGGCTCGATCGGGCGGTCGCGAGCAGGGCGTACACCAAGTGAATCATCAAGGGCGGCGAGCTTGTCCCGAAGCGCGGAAACGTCAACAATCGCGCCCTCGACGAGGTTTTGAGGAGGCACAGGCTTTTGATATGCAGATCTTCTCAATTGGGCACAGCAGGCTGCCGGATGGCCCTTTGGGCTCCCGGGAGGACTGCGCCACGCAGATGTCTTGGCTATGCTCCGCCTATTCGTAGGATGTGAGGAGCGGCGACGGTGGACGAGGTGGATCAGATCTGGTTCGATGGGAGGCTCGTTCCGTGGGAGCAGGCGAGCGTCCACGTAGCGACGCACACGCTCCACTACGGGCTGGGCGCCTTCGAGGGGATCCGCTGCCACAAGCTCCACGACGGACGAAGCGCGATCTTTCGTTTGGACGAGCACGTGCGCCGCCTGTTCGACTCCGCCCATATCTGCATGCTTCCAATGCCGTATTCGCAGGAGCAAATCGTCGAGGCCTGCCTCGAGACGGTTCGCGAGAACGGGCTCGATGACTACTACCTACGGCCGATCGCCTTCATGGGCTCGGGGGAGATACTGCTCGGAGCGCGTAGCAACCCGACGCATGTGGCAGTGGTCGCGTGGCGCTTGGGGGCTTACCCTGGTGAAGAGGTGCTGAAGCGCGGGATTCGGGCGAAGGTGAGCTCGTTCCAGAGGGCGGCGGTCAACACCCTCATGTCCAAGGGCAAGATCAGCGGCCACTACGTGAGCTCCATCCTCGCGAAACGCGAGGTTCAGGCGATCGGCTACGACGAGGCGATCATGCTGGACACGCAGGGCTACGTCAGCGAAACATCGGCGGCGAACATCTTCGTCGTGCGGGATGGCGAGGTCGCGACGCCGCCGATGGGCGTGTCGATCTTGGGTGGCATCACGCGGAGCACGGTGATGCGCGTCATGGAGAACCTCGGGCTGACGATGCACGAGCGGCTGATCTCGCGAGACGAGCTCTACATCGCCGACGAGGTGTTCGTCGTCGGCACCGCCGCCGAGGTGACGCCCGTGCGCGAGCTCGACGACCGCCAGGTCGGCAAAGGCTCCCGCGGCCCGATCACCGAGCGTGTTCAAGACGCCTACTGCGACGCGGTTCGCGGCGTACGCGTCCCCGACGAAGGCTGGCTCACCATCGTGTGAGGCGCACGCTCCCGGGCCGGGCCTATTCGAATGCTGCGTCGGACAGCGTGGCCGATGGGGATTCGCCAAACAGCTGCCGATACTCGACCGAGAATCGTCCGAGCTCGGTCAAACCGGCGGAGAGAGCGGCGCGTTTGACCGCGCCTCGTTCCCGACTCGCGTGGAGTAGCATGCCACGAGCCTTGGACATCCTGCGCTTTCGGAAGTAGCCAAGCGGCGTCTCGCCGCAGAGCTCTCGAAACGCGCGGTACAGCGAGGCCTGACTCACGTTCGCGGCCGTGCATAAGTCGGCCAGCGAAATCCCGTGTCCGCCTGCATCGAAGAACCGCTCCTCCGCCTTTCGAACGATCCGCTCCGACCCTCGTCCTCGCTTCGGGGTTGGCCCCTGACTGTGCAGGAGGCCATCGAGAAGCCATCCGAGGATCTCCGACGAAGTCGTTCGAGCACTCTCCTCCGAGAGGTCCCCGTTTGTCCGCGCGGATGTCGACTCGAAGGTCCGATCGACGGCGCGGCGCAGATGGGCCGTGTCCCGGGGACGGACCTCGAACGAGCGCGCATCGAGCACGACGTCGTCGGCGTCGACCCCTTGCAGCGCTGCCACCGTTTCGACCAACGGACTCCGGGGGACAGCGACGCCGATGCTCTCGCGCCGTCCGCCGCGGATGTAGAAGCCGTGCTGCGCTCCCGGCATGTAGACCCTCGATGCCTGTGCGAGCTCGCCATTGATGCGGCATTCGTCCGTGGCGGCCGTGAGGATGAAAGCAAAGACGGACGGATCGAGCATGGTCACTCCCACAGACGGCGCGTGGATCCGAATTCGACCGAGCCAAAGTTGCTCGAGCGAGGCAAGAGCCACGTTGATTGTGGGTGGCCCGGCCGCGACCTGCGTCAGCGACTCCTCGACCACGGGAAGCATCGGCTCGGCCAACACTTTGTACGAAGCAAGGTCGCTTCGGCAGGCCACGAAGGCCGGGCTCTTGGGGTCGTCGAAGTTCGCAGAGTTCGGACGTCGCATGACAACGGACGATATTATCGTCTTGGGTCGATCGATGTAAAGCGGGTCCAGCGTTCACTGGCCTGCGGCCAGCAGTTCGTAGGCGGAAAACGGGAAATTCAATGTTCGATTGTCCAGGACACGCCGGAATCTCGCTCGCGATTGGCTCGACGAGCAGAAGGGCGGGTGGGCTCGGAATCGCGCGCCTTTCGATATGTAAATCTCCTCAATCGGCCCCGGCCACCTACTGGATCACTCCGTCCTGCACTATGCTTCCCCCGGCTCGACGTTTGACCGCAGAAACGAGTGGCGAAGCCTCGAGCGCCTCCGCCCGCACGCAGTGACCATGGACGTCTCGGCAATCCTTCTCGCCATCGTCGTCATTCTCGCCGCGACCGCGGTCTGCGTGATCCTGTTCGTCCGACTCGGCTTCGGGGCGATCCTAGGCTTCATCGTTGCAGGCGTTCTCATCGGACCGTACACGCCGGGCCCCGTTCCCATCCACGCGGTCGATGAGATGCAAAGCATCGCTGAGCTCGGCGTAGTGCTGTTCATGTTCACCGTAGGCCTCGAGATGCGTCCCGAAAAGGTGTGGTCGATGCGCCGCCTGATCTTCGGATTGGGCTCGGCCCAGATGCTGCTGACTGCGGTTGTCCTGGCCGCGTATCTGATCTTGGCTCTGGAGGCATCCTGGGAGGTCGCGACCATCATCGGCTTCGCCTTTGCCATGTCGTCGACGGCCATCGTCATGGGCACACTGGGGGAGCGCGGCGAGCTGGCGACCGAGCACGGGCGGACGACCTTCGCCGTGCTGATGGCGCAGGACATGTGGATCGTGCCCGCCATCGCCTTGGTTCCGATTCTCGCCCACACCACGAATCAGGGGGCGGCGGTACCCTTTTCGCAGACGCTGGCCATGCTAATCGGCGTGATCGCCGGCATTTTCGTCGTCGGGCGTTGGCTGCTGCCGGTCGCACTCGGCCATTGCGCGAGCCGGCGGCAGATGGACGCCTTCAGTCTGCTCCTATTTCTGACCGTACTTTTCGCGGCGTGGTCCGTGGAGCAAGTCGGCGTCTCCATGACCCTAGGCGCTTTCCTCCTGGGGATGCTGCTCTCTGCCTCGGACCTCCGCTACCAGATCGAAGCGACCGTCACGCCGTTCAAGGACACGCTGATGGGCCTGTTCTTCATCGCAGTCGGCATGTCCATTGACGTAGGCGCGCTGCTGAGTGACTGGAACGTTCTGCTCGTCCACGTGCCTGTCGTGTTGGTTCTGAAGGGTGCGGTACTCATCGGGCTCGCTCTCGCCTTCGGCATCAGCCGCCCCGCCGCGATCCGTACTGGCTTCTACCTTTCCCAGGTCGGCGAATTCGCGTTCGTGCTCCTGGGAGCGGCGGCCGTGAGCGGACTGCTGAGCACCGATGGGCACACCTTCGCCATGCTGGTGGTCGCGGTGAGCATGATCGCCACCCCTCTGATGGTCAAAGCAGGCGCCGCCGTGGCGGACCGCCTCGGGGGGCCGACGCTCGCGCGGGCGGACGCGGACCTCTCCGCTGGCCTGGACCGGCATGTGGTCATCGTCGGCTACGATGAGGTGGGGCAGCTCATCGACCTGATGCTAGAGCGGGCGAACGTGCCACACGTCGCCGTGGAGCGGGACATCGCCGTCGTGCAGCAGGCCAAGCGCGTTGGGCGCCAGGTCTACTTCGGCGACATGTACGACCCGAGCACGCAGGAGGCTGCCGGGCTCGGCCGGGCCGCCGCCGTGTTCGTGAGCTCCCGTGAGACGGAGGCCGCCAAGGGACTCGCCGGCACCCTGCATCAGCTTTACTCGCAGCTGGACGTCTACGTGCGCGTGCGCACGCTCGCCGACCAGGACGAGCTGATCGCCAAGGGTATCAAGCACGCGGGTACGGGCTACATCGAGAGCACGCTGGTTCGGGGCAGGATGCTGCTGAAGGATCTAGGTGTCACGGAAGAGGATGTCAGCGAGCTGCTGAGTACACTTCGCGATGATGATTACGCCTTGATCCGGGCCGCCTATTCCGAGGCCGAGGGAACTTAGACGGTGTCGTTCCTCAGAACATCATCCGTCGGGGGATCATAGGCGCCGTGTCCGCGAAGGCGACCAAGCGGACGGAGCCTGAGCCCTCACCTGCGTTGCCAACGGCTCAACATCCGCGCGCCAGGCACGGCATCTGCCTGTGCCCCGCGCAGTGCGCGCACCTCAAGCTCATGCCCGAGGTTCGTTGTGGGACCGAGGCTTTGGCTCAAGCTGCGCGTCGTGTGTAGCGATGATGCAGGCCGCCGACCATCGGGAAGGCGATGATCTTCCCCTCATCGGCGGACTCTCGCCGGCGGGGTTCGGGGGCGTCCTTGTCGAGCGCGAGGTGGGTCCGGGATCCGTGATAGTACTCGAGGTAGTTCCGAAGGATACGCCGCAGGTGTTGCTCGCCAAGAACGATGACGTGGTCGAGGCAGTCCCGCCGAATGGTACCGATCACGCGCTCGCAGTACGGGTTCTGCCACGGCGACCGCGGCGCGGTGAGGACCTGCTCGATTCCCATCGCATGCACTCGACGAACGGGAGCAGGGCGTGTTGCCAGTCCGACCACAGACCGCAAAGCGCAACCCAGAATGCGCGGTCCGCGTTGGTCAGCCTGGGGCGTTTGGTTGTGCGCTTCAGAATGGCCAGCTGTTGTCGCAAGGCGAGGTTTTCGATAGCGAGCTCGCGCTGCGGCCGGAGGCTCGATCTGGCGGTTGCGAGTAGGGCGCACAAGAGATGACGCATCAGGGTGGCGAGCCTGACCCGGAGGATGGAAACGTCAATGATTGCACACTCCACGAGGTTTTGAGGAGAGACAGGGGCCCGCCACTGCCGGTCAAGACAACGCACCGCAGCTCACTGTTAGCTTAATCTCGTCTCAGCTTTCCTCCAGCCTCGTCTGCGTGGAGATATCTTGCATTCATCCTCGTTGGACGATCAATCGTGACCCGAGTACTACGCCGTGACTTATGCCAAACAGGGCACTCCTCCGGCGCTCTTACTTACCGCCATCTCCGGCCAAACCAAGCTCACTAAGGATCTCTTCAGTGTGCTCACCGAGCTGTGGCGCCATTATTCTCGTAGTAACAGGAGCGTCACTGATATGAACAGGGCAACCAACGGTCGTCAATTTTCCAAGAATTGGGTGATCGATATCGATTACCATGTTGTTAATCTTCGTTTGCGGATCTTCCATTACGTCACTTAATTTGCGGACTTGTGAACAAAGTACATCCTGCCCTTCAAATCGTGCCAATGCTTCTTCCATGGTATATTTGGCAATTTCATTGCGCAGTGTATCTTGTATAAGCTTTTTGTTTTTGATCTGAGAAGCCATATCTGGGTAAGGTATGGTTAGATCATCTATTTCCAATGCAGCGCACATAGCCTGTAATGGGTTAGGCATAAACGCACCAATCACTACAATTGGTCCATCCTTAGCCTCGGCGTGAATAGCGAGTGGCATTGCCGCCCAGTTCAGCACTTGTTTGTATTTGCTCCAGTAGGCCACTTCCTGCAGTTGCGTATGAATCATCGAATCATAAAGACATACATCCACTTTTCTACCAAGGCCCGTTTTTTCTCGCCCAATCAACGCGGCCAAAATCCCCTGACAGAGATGCATTCCGCCGGTATAATCGCAGATAGCTGTTGGAACTATCGATTGTGGAA
>CAVOVB010000001.1:0-1951988 GCA_963699755.1 uncultured delta proteobacterium | reverse complement strand
ATCCGCGGAATCGTTGGCTTGGTCCCGAGAAGCTTCTGCTCGACCATCCAGTCGAAGAGGCGGTTCAGGGCGCTCAGCTCCTTCTTGAGCGTCGTTCGTTTCACCTTCGTGAGGCGATACCGCATGTAGTCTCCTAAGCGAGCATCCGAGCAAAGGTCCTGCGCCGTTTCGAAGAACGGGATGAGATGCGCGGCCGCATAGGTCTCCCAACACCGAACCGTGTCGGCCGACACCTCGGCGCTCATCGCCGCCAACCAGCGTCCGAAAAGCTCCGGCAGACTCACGTCCAGCCCCGGCGCAGCCCCGACGACAGCGGGCTCGAGCGTCACCTCTCGGACGATTCGAGCAGCTTCTTCTTGAGCCGCCGCGCGATCTGTTTCGCCAGTGGATCGATGACAACGCTTCCCGGCAGCCCTGAACCGGACCGTGAAGGTCTTCGTTCGCGGATCCCGGTGGAGTGTCCATCCTTCTGCGTTTCGAGCCATCTATCGATATCCCTTCGGTCAAAGAAGCGGCGAGCTCCGATGCAAAGCCCACGCACCTGAGGTGCGACGCGCCGATCAAACGTGCGCAGCCCTACTCGACAATACCCCGCTGCTTCGTCCCTTGTCAGCAGGGGCGATTCGGGAGCTGCGGTTTTCTGACGCGATGAGTCGCCCGTCAATGTCCCCGAGCTTCGCCCGGAGGAGGTTCAGCGGAAAACTGATCTGAATACAGGCTTTCGGTCACACCCCTATTATCGGTTTTGCCCCCCAAAAAGTTGTCCGGGGGACCGAACTATATTCGTGGATCGTGATGACGCGGAATGACTCGTTTTGCTCTTTTCTGAATCGTGTTGCGCAATTTTGCTCAGAACTGGTTCGATCTGACTCCGATTGACTCTGTTTGTGTCATTTCAAAGCAATCGGAGTCATTGCGATTCAGAGTGGCGCAAAGAACTCCAAATAGATTCATTGTGCGTCAAAAGGGACCCGACTTGGTTGGGGCAAGATGTGGGATTGTAAGACATCGAAGATATCCCAATCCCCGCATGCCGAGCTCAACGCCTTCGGCTTATTCGCAGCGGGGGCATCAGGGAGAGCAAAGCGACACACGTGCCGAGGATGGCAGCCGCCACTAGTCTGACGCCGTTCGCCACTTGGCTTCGGAGCGGTCTAAATGAAACGCGTTGAAAAAGGTGGGCCGGACAACGGCACGAGTCTTGATGGCGCACCGTCGTCGTGGAGCTTCACGCCGCAGCTACGAGCGGGCCGAGTACCCGATCGTACGTGCGTCGCGCTCCGGAGCATGGGGGTGCTCCACCGCATTGTCCGCGAGCACCCTCAGACCTTCCTCTGGGAGCTCGATCGACGTGAGCACGCGCGTGGCGCCCCCTTGTTCGTGAAGCGCGAGTTTCAGCGATTCGCTCGCTGCGGCATGCTCACGCATGACTTTGGCCGCCTTCGGTGTACGGGCTGAGGTACCGATCGGTTGGTTGCGTTCTCCTGCAAAGGTCGGGGCTTTTGCCCAAGCTGCGGCGGCCGTCGGATGACCGAGCGCGCTGCGCATCTCATTGACCACGTGCTTCCGCGGGCCCCGGTGCGGCAGTGGGCTCTGAGCCTTCCCTTCGAGCTTCGCTATCGGCTTGCCTCGGATCACCATCTCTGCTGCGCGGTGCTCGCGGTCTACGCGCGCGCACTGCAGGGCTTCTACCGAAAGCGAGCCAAGGCATCGGGCCACCGAGGCGGCCTCACCGGCACGGTGACGGTCATTCAGCGCTTTGGTGGCACGCTGAACCTGAACGTGCACTTTCATACGCTCGCGCTCGACGGGGTCTTCGTTCGAGAACCGGACGGCTTGCTCTCCTTCGCAGCCGCCATTGCACGCGCTCTACGCTGCGGCCGTCCGTCAACGAGTCGCCATGGGACGACGCGCAGGTGCAACCGTGCTCCGCCTCGGAGACGCGTCGACGGCGCAACCCGCTTCCCCGAAAGGTCCGTGACAAGCCCGCCACGGTGGTTTCGACCTTCACGCGAACACCTCCGTCCGCGCCAAGAACCGCCCCAAGCCCGAGCGCCGTTGCCGGTATCTGCTCCGTCCGCCCGTCGCCGAGGACCGCTTGTCCTTTAGGCCGGATGGAAACGTGCTCGTGCGGCTCAAGACGCCATGGCGTGATGGGACGAGCCACATGGCCCTTCAGCCGTTCGAGCTCCTCGAAAAGCTCGCTGCCCTGACTCCCCGCCCGTACGTGAACCTCATCGGCTATCGCGGCGTGCCCGCGCCAAACCCCAAGTGGCGAGGGGAGGTCGTGGACTTCGGCCGTGCGCAAGTTGAGAAGGCATCATCCGCAAGCACTCCGAAGAAGGTCGTCGATTCGCGCAATCGCACCCGGGCTGAGCTCATGCGACGTGGGCTCGACATCGACGTGCTCGAATGCCCCGATCGTGGTGAGCGCCTCCGGTTCGTGGCTGCGATCCTGCTCTCAAGCGCCATCCGCCGAATCCTCCGCCATCTCGATCTTCCCTCAGACCCAGTCCAGCTCGCGCCTGCCCGGGCATCCCCTGAGCTCGACAACGTCTGGGCTTGCTGACCGCGCTCGCCTTCGAGGCTCGAGCCATCGGATAGCTGCATCCGCTCGCTGTTGTTCACGCCGTTGCCAGCCCTTCGGGATGCAAACATGGTACTGGGACCGCGTTTGTTTGCCGGTCTCTTAGCCCATCGGGATAACGATGAGCGCCGAATTTCGCGGTACTAATCGTTATGTCGCGTGGGGCGCCGCAGGCAGAGGGCGTTTGTTTTTCCTATCAGCCTCCGGCTCTTCGCACGCGAGAGTCAGTGCCTCGCACTGGTGCCGCCGGTCGTCGTCTTGGACGAGCTCATGGATGGCGTGCTCGTCGAGCACTTCAAGATCCCCGAGATCACCGAGCGATTCTACGCGATCACCCAGAGTCGTCGGTTCCCCAATCCGCTCGTCAAAGAAGTCTTGTCACACCCGATCGAAGAGCCCGCCCTGTGAAACGATGATCTCAAACCCGTGGCGCATGCGCCGTCGCCGATTCGCTTTTCGATGAAGTATCGACGCAAAAGCGACTCAGGAGGCGGCGGAGACGCTCTCTGAGTCGGCCGATGGGTGCGATGGCGTGGAACTCGCGTTTGCGGCGAGCGCCTTCGGCCGGGTGCCCTGACCGGTAATGAGGCGCGCCCCGCGGTGGAACGTGACGTAGGCGTAGGCCCACTCGATGAGAACCATGACCCGGTTTCGGAAGCCGACGAGAAAAAAGATGTGGATGAAGACCCAGAGCAGCCAAGCCAGCAGGCCGCCGAACTTGAAGCGGCCGATGTCGGCAACGGCTTTGCCCCGCCCGATCGTCGCGAGCGTTCCTTTGTCCCAGTATTCAAACGGCTTTGGTTCGCCTGCGTAACCACCCCGCCCCACCTGGTTCGCCAGCAGCTTGCCGACGTACTTCCCCATCTGGAGCGCCGCGGGAGCGAGCCCAGGGACCTGCTCCCCGTCGGTTTCGACATAGGCGAGGTCGCCGATGGCGAATACCTCTCGATGGCCGGCAAGCGAGAGATCGGGCTCGACGTTCAGCCTCCGGTCGTCTCGCATGAACGCCTGAAGCCCTCGTTCGATGGGCGCTCCGCACACTCCAGCGGCCCAGATCACGTTGGAGGCAGAAATGCATTCGCCGCCCTGGAGGACGACGCCTCGCTCATCGATCTCGGTCACGTAGGTCTTTAGGCGCACCTTGACTCCGAGCTTTTCGAGGTCGCGCTTCGCCAGCGCGGAAAGCTCGGGGGCGAGCGCAGGGAGCAACCGGTCGGCGCCCTCGGCGAGCACGATTTCGAGCGAGGACGGGTCGAGATTCCGGAACTCTCCTTGCAATACGCGTTTGGCCACCTCCGACATCGTTCCGGCAAGCTCGATGCCCGTCGGCCCACCTCCGACGATCACGGTCGTCATCAGACGCCGGCGCTCGTCAGGGCTGTCGCTGCGATCCGCCTGCTCGAACGTCAGAAGAAACCTGCGGCGAATCTCGAGCGCATCGTCGACGGACTTCAGCCCGGGAGCGTGGGCCGCCCAGGCGTCGTGCCCGAAGTAGTGATGCGTGGAGCCCGTTGCCAAGACCAGGTAGTCGTAGGATAATGGTTCGCCGTCGATTTCGACGACTCTGCGCTCGAGGTCCACCGAAGTGACGTCTCCGAGGACGACCGTCGCGTTCTTTTGTCGCCGAAAAACGTGGCGGAGCGGGACCGCGATCTGGCCGGGCGAGAGCGCCGCGGTCGCCACCTCGTAGAGCAAGGGCTGAAACAGGTGGTGGTTACGCCGGTCGACGAGCGTAAGCTGTACCGGCGTATGTTCGAGAGAGGTGACGACGCTCATTCCCCCAAAACCGCCGCCGACGACGATGATATGGGGCTCGATGTTCTCGGAAGCTTCGCTCATTCTAGCTCATCCTTTGGTGGTCTTAGGCGAACGCGATGAATGCGCAAAGCGACCGCATGGCGACGGCCGGCAGCGAATGCAGCAGCTAGGCCGACCCGGAGGCGCGTCGGGCCGGGCGTTTGCGGCTTCCGTGCTTTTCGTACACCCGCTCGGACTCCTCCTGGACTTCGGGTCGCCGCCGTGCGGCGGAGATGCGTTGGCGCGCGGTCGCGTAGGCTGGGCCGTGCTCCACGATGGGCGCCGGATAGTCTTTACCGATGATGCAGCCAAGCTTTTGTTGGAGGTCGCGTGGCATCCGGTGGGGCTCGGCGATGTGCTCGGGCGGCACTGCTTCCAGCTCCGGGACGAAACGCTTGATGAACTGTCCCTCCGGATCTTGATCCTTGACCTGCTTGACCGGTGAGTAGATCCGGACGGCGTTGATTCCGGTGACCCCCGACTGCATCTGCGCTTGACTGAAGTGAATGCCTGGCTCGAAGTCGAGGAACTGGCTGCCGAGATGCAGAGCCGTCGGCCTCCATGGAAGCCATAGCTGGTAGCTCGCGAACGACATGAGCATCGCCCGCATCCGGAAGTTGATCCAACCGGTTTGATGCAGCGCCCGCATGCAGGCGTCGACCATCGGGTAGCCCGTGTGCCCGTTTGCCCAGGCCTGGAAGTAGTCGTCGCGAAGCTTTCCATCGCGAAGCCCATCCAGGTGCCGGTTGAGCGCCCTGAACTCGAGGTCGGGCTCGTCCTCGAGCTTTTGTATGAAGTGGCAGTGCCACCGGAGCCTCGATTGAAACGAGCTCAGCGACTGAAGCCATCTCGGGTCGAGGTCAACCTTCTGTTTGCGAAGCTCTTTCACCTCGGCAGAGCGTGCGCGCGCTCGTTGGAAGACGGTTCGCATCGAGACGTTGCCCCATGCGAGGTAGGGGCTGAGTCGGCTGCAGGACTCCGACGCATGCAGCGGGCTCGACATCTCGTATCGGTATCCCGCGCCGCGTTCGGCGAGAAACGAGTCGAGGGTATCGAGGCCCAGCTGCTCGCCTCCGTGTTGGACGTCGCGCTGCGAAGGCGGGGACAAACCGAGGTCCTGGGCGGTCCGCAAGCCTTCGGGCTCGATTCCCGCTTCGGCGTGGAGCCCGCCGGGGACGTCGACAATCGGGCGCGACATGAATTTCGACCAGCGAGCCGACCAACCGTCCCGCGTGCCGAGTTTTCGAATCACGCCAAACTGATTGCGCTCGTGCCAGGGCACGCTGTGCTGGCGCGCCCAGCCGGCAACGCGAAGATCGCGCTCGTAGCTGACGCGGTTGCCGGTCTCGCGATGGCTGTAGAGCGCGGTGATCCCATGTTGGCGGCGGATGGCGTCGAGCACGTCGGGCATGCGCCCGACCCGAAGGATGAGATCGGCCCCGCGCTCGCGGAGGCGGACGCGCAGCGCTGCGAGGGACTCGTTGATGAAGCGAAGGTGGAGCGCGCCGAGCTCGGGCGTGGCGAAAAGCTCGGGCTCGTAGACGTACAGGCACAGCACTTTCCCCTGCGCCGCGGCGTCGAGCAGAGGGCGGTGGTCGTGAATGCGGAGGTCGCGTTTGAACCAGACTACGTGCATGCTCGACGATTCGCGGTACAAACGTAGAGTCGCGCTCGATGGGGTCAACGGCCACCAAGACCTGTGCGAAGTGCGGCCGGTGAGGTTCGCGACACTGTCCTCGACAAGACCAAAACCGCCTTGCGCTCAGACCTCGACGACGACGTTTCCCTCTTCCACCAGGACAGGATAGGTCTTTAGCGCCTTCTCGCCGCGGAGCGCGTTCAGAAGCTGAATTCCCGGCGGGAAGTTCGCCCATTTGCACACCTCCCCGGTCCGAATGTCGAACTCCGCGCGGTGAAGGGGGCAGCGAATCCGCTCTCCATCGACGACCTTGCCCCTCGTCAGCGGCGCGAACACATGCGTGCAGCTGTTCTGCGTGGCGTAGACACCGTCCTCCAGACGATAGACGAGCACGCTCGTGTCGCCGGCCTTGAACGCCTTTTTCTGGCCCACCGAAAGGTCTGACTCCTTGCAGACCACGTGTCGCGTCATGCCGACCTCCAATCCGGTGGTTCGTATAGCAGAGATAACGAGAAACGGTCGACGCTGCAGCCCGGCTTGCGCTTGGGACCGCCCGGCTCGACGATGGTCGGGTGCGACCCATCCTCGGTGCGGCCTCGCTGTTCGTGGCTTACTGGCTCGTGGTTTCGGCAAAGGCCGATACCCTGGTGGCGCTCGAAGCGCTGCAGTGGAAGCATCGCGTGATTCTACTCGACACAAAGGAGACACCCTCGGATCGGGCGGATTGGGCCAAGCACTCGACCGCCTTGTCAGAGAGAAATCTCGTGCTCTTCCGGAAGGGAAGCCACGGCTATCTCCAGCAGTTCCCAAAGCCCCCGACGCGGGTCAGCCTCCGGCTCGCGCCGGAGATCGAAAGGCAGGCCCGAGGTCGAGTCACCCTGATCGGGAAGGATGGCAGGGTGAAAGGCCAGTGGACTTCGGAGACGGCGGATCTGCCCGCGGTCGTGTTTCAGCTCATCGACCGGATGCCGATGCGGCAGCGTGAAGCCGAGGAGAACCAGGCTGCGGGAGGAGACCTTCTCGGGACCCAGGCAAAGGAGTGGCTCGCCGGCCCAGAGTGGGCGAACTCGAGGCCGCTGCGGCTCGATGACCTTCGGGGTCGCGTGCTGGTCGTGCGCTTCTGGACCGACACCTGCCCCTACTGCGACGCAAGCCTTCCGGCCATGCAGAAGCTAGCCGAAGAGATGAAGGACGCGCCGGTGACCTTCGTGGGTCTCTACCAGTCAAAGCCTCTCGGCAGCGAGCGCTCCTGGAAGGGCGTCGTCGCGCATGCCGCTAAGCTCGGCGTGACCTTTCCCTTTGCATACGATCACGACTGGGCAACGCTCCGATCGTGGTGGCTCGACGGCAGCCGTCGGCGAGCGACCTCCGCGAGCTTCGTCATCGACGCGGAGGGCAGGTTCGTTCATGTGCACCCAGGGCCCGTCTTCTTCCCGAGCGAGGACCCCGCCGACGCCCGCGCCAACGCCGATTTCGAAGCCATTCGAGACGCGATCCGGCGTCATCTGCCCACTGCGGATCATTAGAAACGACATGACGCGCGCGGTAGAAAATCACTCCGTTTCCTTTCGTGCCCGCGAGTCCGCCCAAAGGCTCGCGGATTTCATCGCGCAGCACCCCAGAACCACGATTCTCACCGGAGCCGGCTGCAGCACCGCCTCCGGGATTCCCGACTACCGGGACGACGACGGGAAATGGAAGCACAGAGAGCCGATGCGGTACGCGCAATTCGTGCGCGAGCTCGGCAACCGTCAGCGCTACTGGGCCCAAAGCTTCAGCGGGTGGGAGCGGATCTCCCGCGCGAAGCCGAACGCGGCCCACCGCGCGCTCAGCGCATTGGAGAATCGGGGCCATATCTCGTGCCTCGTCACACAGAACGTGGACGGGCTTCATCAACGGGCGGGTAGCCGTCAGGTCATCGACCTTCACGGTGTCCTTCACCGTGTTCGCTGCCTCGGCTGCGGACAGATCATGCCCCGCGAGGCATTTCAGCAGCAGCTTCAGGATGCGAACCGGGGCTGGCGGGCGGAAGTGCGCGGGCACGCGCCCGACGGGGACACAAAGCTCTCACGGCAGGACTTCGAATCGTTCGTCGTCCCGGACTGCGCGCGCTGCGGCGGCGTGCTCAAGCCCGACGTGGTCTTCTTCGGCGAGTCGGTTCCCAAGGACAGGGTCGACGCGGTGCACCGGCACGTCCAGGAATCCGACGCGCTCCTCGTGATCGGCTCTTCGCTCATGATCTACTCCGGCTACCGTTTCGCCGTCGCCGCGCACGGTGCCCGTAAGCCACTCGTCATCGTCAATCGCGGGACGACGCGGGCCGATGACTTCGCCACGCACAAGCTCTCCGGCGATTGCGCCGACATCCTGCCACGCGCCATCGAGCTCATGGCGAGCCGATCGCATCCACGCGACGAGCGGAAAGTATGAGCACCCGTGCCTGAAGGTCCCGAGATTCGACGCGCCGCTGACAAGATCGCCGCCGAGCTGACGGGCCAGGTGGTCGAGACGGTTTGGTTCGGGCTCCCGAGGCTCGAGCAGTTCGCGCCACAGCTCAGTGGGCGCCGAGTGGTCGAACTCGAAACGCGAGGCAAAGCGCTGTTGATTCACTTCGAGCACGGGCTGTCGCTCTATTCGCACAACCAGCTCTACGGACGCTGGTTCGTGCGCTCGCGCGAGAGTTACCCCAAGACCAATCGCTCGCTGCGTGTCGCCCTTCACACCGCCAAGGCCAGCGCGCTCTTGTACAGCGCCTCGGAGATCGCCGTGCTGGACGAGCGTGGGCTCGGGGAGCATCCGTTCTTGAGCCGCATCGGCCCGGACTTGCTGAGCCGTGACCTCTCGCCACAGGCGTTGGTCGCGCGGCTAAGGGGACGGCAGTTTCGCAACCGCGCCCTAGGCAGCCTGTATCTCGATCAGCGCTTCGTTGCCGGCATCGGAAACTATCTGCGCTCCGAGATTCTCTACTTTGCCCGGGTACATCCCAAGCAACGGCCAAGCGACCTCGAGGCTGCCGAGCAGCGAAAGCTCGCCGCCGAGACCCTCGCCGTGGGTGCGCGTGCGTACGAGCTTGGCGGCATCACCAACACGCCGCATCGCGTCGCTCAGCTCAAGCAGAAAGGCTTCAAGCGAAGGGACTACCGCCACGCCGTGTTCGGTCGCGCGGGCAAGCCCTGCTATCGATGTGGGACCGAGGTCGAGAAACTCAGCGTCGCCTCTCGACGCCTCTACCTCTGCCCGACCTGCCAAGGGGTTTGACGGAGTAGGAGCACGCGGGAGTCCCCGCGGTGCCTTCGGGCAGGAACTCGAGGATGGCCAGGCAACCTCATTCGACGTGTGCGTCGTCAGCCGGAGCTCTGAGAATCTTGTGCTTCCGGCGAGTTGATGCTGTATTGCAGGTAGTATCGGTAGGTGAGCAGGACGAGCGTGCCGAATGCGATCGCCAAGAGGCCGAGAACGACGTCATACGGCTTCGAGCCCGTGAATACGCGATCAACGATGCCGGAGTTTGGCACAGGGCCGATGTGCAAGAGCACGCGACCGCTCGCTTCGTCACGGCAGGCATCGGCACTCAGATCAGGGACCTTTAGATGACTGCCTTTGCCCCTCGACGCTTTGCCTGCGCCGCTTTGGGCGCTAAAGCGTCAGAAGCCCAAAGCGAGCCGGCGACTACCCTCACCCGAAAGGAGCCTCCCTTGAATACCATCGTTTCCGTTGCGCAAGTCGTGGTCGCGCTCGCCATTCTCAACGTGTGGATCCTTCGATTCGGAAAAGCCACGAGTTGGAGAGGCGGTGAGGCAACGAACATGAGAGAGGAGTTCACCGTCTATGGTCTGCCGGACTGGTTCATGTTCACGATCGGTTTCCTGAAGATCTCGCTTTCAGCGCTTCTCATCGTCGGCCTCTGGGTGCCTGCGCTCACCAAATCAGCGGCGACGGGCATGGCCCTGCTCATGATCGGCGCCATCGCGATGCACTTCAAGGCGGGCGATGCGCCGCTCAAGTCACTGCCGGCGTTCGTCGTGCTTTCGCTCTGCGCACTGATCGCGCTCGCCTAAATCCCGTCCGCAAGCTCTGGTTGAGCCCGGAGGTAGGCAGCTCTCACGTCAAACGCCAGATCGAGCGAGGCGAGAAGCTCGTGGAGCGATGCGAGGTAGAGGCCGAAGGCGACGAAATTGCGGTGTAACCCGGGCTGCCTCACCCCGCGCAGTGCGACAATATCACGAAGGGTGGACTGCAAGCCAGCTTCGCCAAATCGCACGCTTCGTTGATTGCCTTCGCCGAGATGACGCAGCAAGACGGCGCCTGCCGCGCCAAGCCCAAGGCGGTCGAGCCCTGACCGAAACAGCTCGTTGTCGTCGGAGAAGAACCCGGCATACACGTCTCCGACCGCACCTGAGAAAACCGGATCCCATTGAACGTAGATCGGGCGGGGCACCCAGACCACGTCTCCTGCTTGATCGATGCCAAAGCGAGATGACCACAGGTCGATGAGGGCGGTTTCGCTTCGGAAAAGCTGGGCGAAATAGAGCTGAAGCGCAAGCTGCCCTAGCCCGCGGCGCTGGGGCCGGGTCAGGGAGCTCGTCGCAAGCAGCGGGAGCTCGTTGCGTCGCTCCAGGACCAGCAGCGGAACGCATGCGTCGCGAAGAGTGGCCTGCGCACCGCTGAGCGCCGACAGGTACCGGCGAGCATCTGTCGCGTTGGAGACCAGCTCAAACGCCTGACGCATGATGCTTGCCGGGGACATGAGCTCGAGGCCCGCGGGGATGACATCGACGAACGACTTCCAGTCGATCTTGGCACGGGCGTCGGTCGAGCTGAAGGGTGTGTCGAGGGTTTTTTGGTGTGCAGACATGTTTGTTTCTATTGGCGATTGGTGCTCGCGCTCACCGAAGCTGTGCGCGATGCGAGCCATGAAAGGACGATGTGCGGTGCGGTGAGGGCGCTCAGGCCCACGAACACGACCTGAACGATCTTGGCGTCCGACGATTGGGCGCCGATGAGCGCATATCCCACCGCAGCCATGAGGAATGCGGCTCCCGTCGTTGGCCATGCGCGACGAACGAATGCCTGGAACGCGGCGCTGGGGCTAGATGGATCAAGCTTCGCAGCCTGCCGAAGCGAGTGGCGGAACGAGTGCCAAAAACAGAAATAGACGATGAATGCGACCAGAGGCGGTGCGAGTGCGAACAATGCGGCAAGGGCTCCAATTTCAAGCGCCACTTGCGCATGCCCAGTTGTGCCCTCCGCCCAGCCGCCGAGATGATGCGCCATGACCACGGCGAGCACGGCCCCGCTCAGCACGAAGAGGTGTGGGCTCGCCGCCGTGATCGCCGCGTATAGCTCGCTCGGGCTCAGCGGAACGAGATGGGCGAAGAGGGTACTCGCGGCTTCCGGATGGAAGTGAAGAAGCGGGATCAGACTCAGACTGCCTCGGCCCGCGGCCTCAAACACTGCGCCGTGCGCTGAAAAGCGACCGCCGGCACCAAGCGCAAGTTGGGGGTTGACGTCGCCGGCGCCGAAGTGCGCCGCGGACACGAGTAAAAAGGTGAGCAGCGAAGCCAGTGGCGCAACCAGCCAAGTGGCGACCACGAGCCCTGCAAGCCCCATGTATCCAACCCCGAAGGGCACGAACCACCAATCGCCAAAGGTGCCTTGCAGCAGACTACGGCCGGACAAGTAGTCGAGGGCGCCGTGAGGTAGGCCAAAGACTGAAATTGCCATGACCAGGACAACTAGCTCGACGGTAGGAGGGAGCGCACCGAAGAGATGGGCGAGAGCGACAGCGAACGTGAGAAGAGTGGCGAAAATGGAGTGATTGAGCTCAACATCGACCACCCACGATGCGCTGCCAGAGCGAAGCCCGGATCTCAGGTGAGAGCCGGGCTGAAGCGCTGGTTGGACGTTAGGCAGCGGCGCGAAGCTTCTCATTGCTTCCCGTGCCACCTTCGCTCCCGGACAACAGATCGAAGCCCTCGGCCTCGGTCTTCTCCCGGGCGATGAAGTAGATGTAGACGCCGAGGCCAACCTTGGCCGTGATGTCTGCAATGGTGTAGCCGACTTGGACAAAAGTCTCCGCCTGCGCGCCCGCTAGTCCTAGCTCCGGGCCGAGGTAGGCGACTGGGTAGAATGCCCAAGTCACCAAGACGAGAAGACGGGCTTTGCTCACGAGCGGCTGTACGCTCGCCGGTTGACGTTGAATCGCCTCGCCGAACTGACCGTAGAGGATGTACATGATGTAGACCCACGGAACCATGGCCGCGCCCCAGAAGGCCCAGCGGATGGTCGTGTCACTCGACACCTCGCCCGGGTAACCGAGGGCGATCATGAGCAGGGCGGCCGCGGCGAGTCGCACGGTGAGCGAACGGGCCATCGGCTTCGCGAGGGCAAGGACGGCGACGAGCTCGATGACGAGAAGCGGTACGGTCAGAAGCCAATCCGCGTAGCGATATGCATCGTTAAACGGTTTGCCGCTGGGCTGGTAGGCGCCGTCGGCGAATAGATACGCCGCGGTGAAGCTCTCGTAGATGCGGAAGTAGTGGTAGCAAGCGATTGCGACCACGAGACCTGAAATGGTCAGCGCGGGGCGAAGCTTGGGTGCCACTTGGCTGCGAGAGAGGAAAAAGAACAGGGCGGCCGCGCCCATGGCCGCGACTGTGAGAGACATCAGATTCGTGACCAGGTCGTACTGGTTAGAGCTGAGGATTTCCATTGATACAAACTCCTGGTACAGGCCTGTCTTTTATTAGACAGAACCTAGACATAACCTGTGTAAAGAGCAGATATCCGGCTAGTCAAGAGATTTATCGGGACAAACATTAGACACCCGAGAACAGGGCTCCCTCATTGGGGTAGGAATGAGACACCCCGCGGCGGGCGAGGCCGATCTAGCGACCGAGCGCCCGTTCGACCTCTTTCGCCAGCCGAAGCCCGGAGAGAAATGCCCCCTCGACCCGGTTGCCGTTGGCCCAATCCCCGCAGGCTCCGATCCCGAGGCTCTGGTCGTAGAGGCAGCCGTCTTCCAGCGGGTTTTCGGCAAGGGCGAACCGCCATCGGTGTGCTTTCGACCACGCGGGCTTCGATCGAGGCACGCCGATCGCATCGAAGAATGCAGGGATCAGCGCCTCGATGACCCGTTCTGCGTCGTCCTCGAGGTGGGTCTGCGACCAACTCGGCGCCGCGTGCAGCACCCAGCGGTCGGGCAAAGCCTCCCGCGCTGGCTTGGCCGATGTGCGCGCAACCCAGCTGAGCGAGCCGCCATTGACGAAGGCTCCATCGAATTCGACGGGCACCGGATCGGCGAAGGCCGGGAGGAGTGCCCAGCAGGGCTGCATCCGGACGGCGGCCGCGCGCTCCGCGATTGCGGGTGCGATCCCCCTGAGCAGCTTCGTCGTCTGTGGCGCGGGTGCCATGCACAGGACGACCTGGTACGTGCCAACGGTCTGTCGGGCTTGATCGAGAAGAGCCCACCCGTCCTCATCTCGTTCGATCGCCGATACCTGAACGCCGAATCGCGTGTCCAAGCGCGCGGCCAGACTTCGGCAGATTGCGTTCATTTCAGGCGTGCCGACGACCCTTCGGGTCTGGCGGCTGGACTCATCGATGCCGTCGGTGCCGATGGAGACGATTCGGCCGTGCGACGGAGCGACCACGCCGTCGATACCCCACTGGCGCACGCGCGACGAGAGCTCCGGCGAACGAACCGTAAAGTACTGTGAACCGTGATCGAAGTCGGCGCCGGCTCCGAGAACAGGCACACGCCGAGTCGACATGCGGGCCCCGGGACCGCGCGCCTTGTCGAGGACCGTCGCTGAATAACGGCGCTCCGCGAGCTCGGTCGCACAGGTCAGCCCGCTGATGCCGGCCCCAATGACTGCGATTCGCGGTGATTTTTCGTTCGATGACACTCGACCTCTGTCTAAGGCCGAAGGAAGGGGCGCAACATCACCCGGGCGGGAGGCAATCGGTCCCAACCCCAGTGATGTCTACCAAAGCTATCGCTCCTTGATTTTCCGCGCCCAGTCGTCGGCGATGGACTTGGCAGCATCACGACCGCCGAGCCCAAACGCGAGCGCGGCCGCAACGGCAACGCTTCCCAGGGTGAAACCAAACGCCATGCTCACGATGTTGTCGGCTAGCCCCATGGCCTTCCGGCCCATCGCGAGCACCAAGCCGAGGATCGCGATTCGGGCGATGTTGGCGGGTCCGGGGCTCCCATGCTTTGTCAGCTTCTCGTAGGCCAAGGTGCCGAGGAAGTTGCCGATGATCAGGATGATACCGCCGACGAGCTCTCTTAGCCCATGGGGCTCATGCTGAGAGCCGAATTTCGCAGAACTACCTCATGATGTCGACTTGCGGCGCACGCTGGACCGCGTTCGGATCGCCGAACTAGATCCCGACGCTATCTCGCTGCAACTCACAACCCCCTTCCTTCGTTGATGCGGCCGCGTTCCCGCTCTCGTCGCTCTAGAACTCGAATCGCTCGGGCGTCGCGATGTGCGGCGCAATTGGCGACGAAATGACGCCATGTGCCGGGGTGCGGAGTCTTCTGAATCGCTCTCCGTTGGACTGCGAGCTTCCGCTTGAGGGCCCGGGATTCCATGGCTTGGCGGAGCGCTAGTTGTTGTGAAAGCCGTTTTCGGTCGCGACCGGATACGGGTAGGTCGGCGAGGAGGCCTCGCTGGTTTCGATACTTCTCTTTGAACGGTCGACGCTCGCGAGAGGCGGTGTCGCGGTAGCGGCTCCAGGCGTGTTGACGCTGTAAACGGGCCTGGTCGAGAGACTGCTCGTATTCGTTCCACAAGCCCTGCGGTGCGATGGCCGGCACGGGGGAGTACCGCCGGGTCGCAGGTCGTGCAGCTTCCAGCTGATGCGCGGGCGCTGGCTGGAACTCTCCGAACCGTTGGCAGAGGCGCGGCTTGCTGAGCTCGCGGCCGACGAATGAGGCCTTCACGCGCACGCCCCGCTCGACATCTCGAAGACGAGGCCGTTGCCATGCGGCCGAGGCACGACGCCTAGACTGGCGCACACGTCGTGAACATCGTCCCAGCTCCGGACCTGCACGGCTCGAACTGCGGGACCAAGCTCCTTCCGGGCCCAGCGAGCAAAGCCGTCGATTCCGTGGTGAGCTTCATGGTCCGCCGCCCTCTGCGGGACTTTCTCACGAGCGCGCACTCTCGACTGAAGCGGCGTGAGTCCGAGCTCTAGTTCGAGGACACGGCCCGCAGTGAAGAGCTTCTGGTGATCCCACGCGGGCAAGTGAATCCGGAAGGTCTCCGGGTGGATCTTGTGGATGGCTACATGAACGTGCTCGTGGTCTTTGTCGTTGTGACGCGCGGCGATGTACTGGTGCCTGGAGAACCCCAACGTCTCCACTAGGCTTTCCACGACACGCCTGAGCTCGTTCCCGTCGAGGCTTCGGTCTTCCGGGTGAAGGGAGATGACCATGTGATACGTACGGTTGTTGCCCGCGCGGGTGTTCTGCGCATGCACGACCTCGACGAGTCGGCACGCGAGTTCGAGGTCACGGGGCCCGGTCACGCCAGGAAGATTGGCGGCCAGGAACCAGGTCGCCCTCGGCTTGTCGCTTCGACCCCGAATGTAACGGGCGAGCTGACGAAAGCCCTTGTTGCTTGCCGATGCACGCTGATGCCGGACAATCACCGACGGCCCGCTAGACGCTCCACCGCCCGACGGACTTGGATGATGGAGTCAAGAAGCTCGAGATTCAGTCTGCTGTGGATGGACCGTTCGCTGACGCCCTCACGCATGGCGAGCTTGAGGAGGCCGCCGATGCGGTTGAGGTCGGCGTGCACCCGTGCAACCTCGGTCAGGGCTTGGGCGTCGACTGTACTTTCAAGGCGAGCGGTCCGGAGCAAGCGTCGGAGGACCTCTGCGCGCGAGCAGCTTGTCTGTTGAGCGAAGGTGTCGAGCCGACTGAAATCGTCCTCATCGATACGGAACGAGACCATGCGGGACTTCGGATTCCGTGCGCGACCCGAGTTCATTTGGTCGGGCCCTCCCCCGCTGGAGAGTCGGCACTGCCTACGCTGCCGTCAGAAGCTACATCCGCGTGGGACGAGTCCTCTGCAGGTCCAGGCTTCGCCCCCAGCGTCAGAACCAGACTTGCAAGTGCCATCGCACGACGAACGGCGAACTCGGGTGACGCGTCCTGAAGACGCTGCGCCAAGTGCACGAGCTCGCAACGTAGCGTCAGCGCTGCGAAGTCGCGCAACGCCTCGATGGGCAGCTCGCCGCCGTCCGCGACCCGCAACATGACCGCCCTCGCCGCCTTCCGAAGCTCCCCCATTCCCACGATTTGCGAGTGGTCAGCCGGGACACCGTGTCCCGAAAGGGTCGTTTGGGGGCCTTTTCCGACGCCTGCTGACGCTTCTTTCTCCAACAAATTCAACGATTGCGAGGGCTCGGTGTCGGCCAAGGATCTAGTGAGGTAAAACTCGTGGAGGTTCGAGTCCTCTCTTCCGCACCAGGCTCATCGATAACGGGGAGTTCATATCTACGAGGACTCGACCTACGGTGTACTCGGCCCTGCGGGCCTCCGTACTGGCCGTGGAATGCCGCGGCTCCTCGGACTTCGTCCGCTACGCTCGCACCCTTCCAGGACCACACGAGTCCTCTCTTCCGCACCGTTTGATACCGGGTAGTTGCGCTCCACCACGAGACTCTTCGTTGGGTCGCCCTACCCCCTGGTGTCCCGATCGGTGTCCCGAAAGGACCGATTTGGCGGCTCGACGGCGTGCGTGCACGTAGTGGTTGGTGGTGGTGACGTGCTTGCGGCCGAGGAGGTAACCGACGCCGACGAGGTTGCCGGAGCGTTCGGTGAGCTCGGTCGCGACGTCGCCGGTCGCGCTGCACTACGAAAGCGCTGCCTCGGGTTCTGGCGCGTACTCGTCTTCGTCTTTACCCCAAGACACGCCGATCCCAAGACCGAGCAGCGGGCCCTTGATCCCGACGCCGCCGACTGTGACGGGCGCAATGACGTACCCTGCGCGCACATCGAGGCCCAACCAGAACTCCCCACGGAGTCGCCAGTACAAGAGCGCTCGCAGGTATGCGCTCGAGACGAACTTGTTTTGCGGGCCTACGCGACCCCAGCCGAGGTCGAACATCGCGCCCGCCCCAAACCAGCGGTCCCAGTCGCCAGTCCCCCAGAGGGCACCGAGAGCTCCTCCAGCGGTCCGCATTTTGAGATCCTCGGGGGTTCCATCCTTGCGCCCAAAGCGGGCGAAGAATTCACCGGCCAAGTGAACGCATTTGTCGGATGGCTTGTAGAGCGACCCCAACGCGAACCCGGTGAGCGCGGCGTCAGCGTTTGGATACACGCGCGTACTGGAGGAGATATCTGCGAAGAGCTTCGGCGCTTCACCCTTTGAAGCGGTCTGCGCCTGCACGCCCTTCGGGGCAAACAGCAATCCCATCGCAAGGGCCATGGTCATCATCCCAATCATTCGTCGCCTACGCATCGCTGCCTCCCCCCGGCCGAAGCCACGTGTCCGGTACCCTACCGCGGACAGACCTCGGATGGACAGCGCCTGGTACCGGCCTCTCTTCTTTCTGGTCGACGGCCTCTCCACAGAGGCGTTCGCGCGCGCTGGAGAAGGCAGGCCGGTCGTGGTCGGCTGCTCTTGCCGCGACCCGTGGCTTCTCATCAGGAACAGCCGAAGCGCCTCTAGAGGGCGACGTCGCTTCAACAGAGGTATGAGGGGCTGATCCCCGTCATCCTTTCGCCCTCGGCGGGCTTTGGAAACATGCCGCTCTATGGACGGTACCGCTTCGTGCACCGCGAGAAGCTCGACTTCGCTGGCGACCTGATCTTCGTTCTGCCAGTCGACACCGCGTTTGAGCAACGATCCCTATCTAAGGGCGATGATGCGGGGCGTGATTATTGTCGATGGGCTTGCGAATGCCGCCGTCCTAGGACCCAAGCTCGCCGCCGGCGCCGCCATCATCGTCATCGACTCCGCCATCGTCGTCATCGACTCCGCCATCGTCGTCATCGACTCCGCCATCATCGTCATCGACTCCGCCATCATCGTCCTATCGACTCCGCCATCATCGTTGCCGACGTCTGTTCCCGCATCGGCGGTCTCAACGAACGGATTCAGACTCACCTCGCCACATCCGAACAGCAAGACCGTCGCCACCGAGATCCACAGCCACCGCACGATCATCGGAGGTGTACCTCCAAGCCGAGTCCGGCCTGCCCCGCAAGCTCGCCCAGCGAGCCGAGCTCCATCAGCCCAGCCGAGACGACTGCGCGAGGCAGCAGCGCCCCGAGCTCCCCTTGGATGCGGAGCCAGACGAGCTTCGTCAGCCCGACCCGAAGGGCCATCCGACCAGCCGGAAAAACCAACCACACCGCATCTTTCTGGGGCAACAGCTGGCCGCCTGTCGAGGCGCGCGTGCCGTTCGCCCCAAAGCGCGAGGCCGAGACGCGCGCCCCAAGTGCGAGGTCAACGCGCTTCATGACCAACGGATGATAAGAAATCGCGACTCCGAACTGATCGAGCCGCAACCGCGTTTGGAGTGGACCCGCATCGAGCTGGCGCATGTAGGGCTGAGCCGAGACGAATCCACCGAGCGACCAGTTCCGATGGAAACGGTAACCCACGTCGAGGGTGATGAACGCGAGCGGCGCGCTGCCGCCTGGCGAAAAGAGGGCGTCAGCGCCGAGGCCGACCCACCACACCGCAGGCGAAAACGGGCTCGGGAGGGGAACGTCCGCGATGAACCGCTCGGAGCGAATGCGCTCGCTCGCATACACCGCCGCGCTCGAAGGGTCATCAACTGCAGGAACCGAAAACGCAAGCGCGCCGAGACGAGAACCATCCGGATAGAAGACGTCGATGCGGACTGGTTTCGTTCGGCATACGACCAACGCATGGACGGTGTCGCTTGCGAAAGCACGACGGCGTGCACGTCTTGCAGCAGCCCCCGTCTGGGTCGCCGACGCCTCGATGCCGACCTGCTCTAGCTCGTCGCCCGCCCCTTCACACAAATTCTCGGAGCCGGCGTCGGAAACGACCACCGTCTCGGCCCGAGCTGTCTGGCTAACCGAGAAAAGTACGGCGACTAGGATCGTGGGCGAGTCTCTCATTGCAGCACCGATCGAGCGAGCTCCGCGTGGGGGCCTTTGGGATAGCGGGCCAGGTAACGCTCGGCAGCGATTCTGGCAAGGCTCTCGTCTCCGACCTGTTGGTACGCCTCGACCAGACGGCCTGCCGCTTCTCGAGCGAACCGGCCGTCCGGGCGCTCCCGCAGGTAGGTTTCCATCCAAGTCGCAGCTTCTCGGAGCCTTCCGGTATGGAACTCCATGCGCGCCAAAAGGAACGCCGCGTTTGCGGCCGCGACGGTGCCGGGGAATCGGGAGCGAACGGCGCTATAGATGTAGCCTGCGCGGACGTCCCCGGTACGCCGTGCGGCAGCCCCGAGATCGATGAGGTCCTTCGAATCGCCGCGCCAGATGGCCTCTTCGACCTTCTCTGGGCCGAGGATAGCGAGCGCCTTCTCATGTTCGCCTTCGCTGAACAGCTCTTCCCATGTGGGTCCCGCCGCAGGCGCAGGCGCAAGGGCTGGGGAGGTCGGCTCAGGCTCGGGATCGGTCAGAGACTCCTCTGTCACTTGGGGTTCCGGCGGTTCGGGCGTCGACGTTTCTTCGCGCGATGGCTCTAATTGCTTCGCCGCCGGAGCGACAGCGGGGGCAGGGCCCGGCGGACGATAGGATGGGGCATCTGCGTGGGTGGCGGGGTCAGGGCTGCGATGGACGGGTCGCAATGGCGGTGAAGGCAAGGGCTCGGCGTTTAGATTAGTCGGCTCGGGCGCCGTTTCCGGCTGAAGCGTGACGCGCATTGTTCCACCGTCGCGAACGATGCGCCCTTCCATCTTGGGTCCACGGGCCTCCACCTTGCCCTCGAATACTTCCAGCTCGAAGGTCTGGCTCGAGGCACTCCAACCGACCCGAAAACGCGTTCCGGTGACGCGAACCAGGAATGGACCCGCTTGTACGGACCAACGCGTCTCCTTGCGGTGCCGGACGTAAACGGTCGCCTCGCCATTCTCGAGCGTCACCGATGCACCCACGGACGTGAGCTCACTGACGTGGGCGCGAGAGCCGGGGGTCAGTCGAATCCACGAATCGTCGCTAAACGTCACGCGCAGCGCCTCGTCGTTGGACGCGACGATGGGCTCGTCGGTTGCGTCCAACTCGGCTCCGTCGTCCACTCGATATCCGACAGGCCCGGGGGCGCTGGGCCAGCTGATTAGAATGGCTACGGCCGCTGCACACGCGGCGGCGAATCCAAGGGCAGGCCGCCAGGACTTCCAAGGAGCCCGTGGACGCGCCGAGGCTGACCCGGTCAGCAACCGTCTGCGCACCGATGCGCGGCGGCGGTCATCGGCCAGCGTTTCGTCTTGAACGCGCGCCACCTCGGCGCCGAGATTCTCGAGGCGGTCAGTCATGACGAGGCCCCCAACGCGGTGTCTCGAGGAGCGTTTCGTAGAGCGCGTAGTCGGACCGCTCCGCACGCTTCAGGAACGCCTCGTCCGACCCGCTCAGCCAGCGCTTGAACGTCGCCAGAGAAACCCCGCTTGCTTCCGCGGCCTCCGAAAGCGTCATCCCTTCGATGTACCGTAGCGAGAACGCGATCCGGTGATTGGGGCGAAGCGCTCTCAGGATGCCATAGACGCGCTCCAGCAAATCCAGTGCTTCCGGCGGCGGCGAGGAGGACGTTTGGACCGGCAACTCCTCGGAGGGGAGGAAAACCAGCCATCGATGACGCCGACGGCGCCGTATCGTGCCGCGAGCGACGAACACCGTCATTCGAGTGAGCCAACCCTTGAGGCGAGCGGGGTCGCGGAGCTGTCCGACGTTGGCCAGCGCTTCGACGAACACATCGTGGAGCAGGTCTTCGATCTCCGGATCCGGGCCGAGGACGCGCGCCAAGAGCCGCTCCACGTAGCCGCTGTAGGCGTCGTAGAAGGCCGCCCGCGCATCAAGATCTCCGGATACGAGTGATTCGACGAGTGCAGCATTGTCTAGGACGGGTTCCTCTTGGTCGAGCGGCCCTTCGGAATCTCTGTCGAGCCAGCTCATCGAGTCGGAAACGGACATGAATCCGTTGATTATAGGACTAGTGACCGAGAGGCGTCACTTCGGCTCATTTGTATTGAGTTGTAAGGATCTGAGCCGGTTTCAGCAGCGCGAGCAACTAGGCAGTGGAGCGGGGCTCGGTGCGATCGGCGCGCTGGCCTCGCAGGAGGAAAAAGCATGTCGAAACAATGGATAATTTGGTCGCTCGCATTTGCTGCGGTCAGCTTTCTGGGCGCCTGTGGATCCGACACAACTGGAAACAGCAGTGCAGCTGTCCAGGAGGCCATCAATGACTGCCATGACGAGCTAGCGCGGTGTGAGGCTCCGGCGGACGTTTGCGAGGCCAGCGCCATGGAGTGCATGAACGCGGTCGACGGCGAGGGCGTCCGCGAAGAAGACATCGATGAGGACTGCAGCGCGCTCCATGAGCTTTGTCTCACGAAGACCGAGGACATGGCTTTCTGCGATGACCTCCAACAAGCGTGTTTCGACTGCGTGTCCCGACATGATGACAGCGACGACGACGACGGCGACGACGACGGCGACGGCGACGACGGCGACGACGGCGACGACGGCGACGACGGCGACAGCGACGATGGCGACGACTGCGATGACGACGAGCGACAGCGACGACTCGACGACGACGACGACCACGACGACGATTATGACGACCACTGCGGTCACGATGGTGGCGGCACGGGTGGCGGCGGCGGCTCCGCGGGTAGCGGCGGCTCTCCGGGTAGCGGCGGCTCCGCGGGTAGCGGCGGCTCCGCGGGTAGCGGCGGCTCCGCGGGTAGCGGCGGCTCCGCGGGCAGCGGCGGCTCCGCGGTAGCGGCGGCTCGCGGGTAGCGGCGGCTCCGCGGGTAGCGGCGGCTCGGGCATCTCGTTCGCTTTCGATATTCAGCCCTATTTCGAGCCTGGACTGGCGAACTGCGTGGACTGCCACAGCGGTGGCGGCCCCGCAGGTGTGGACCTCGACAGCTACGCCAACATCCTGGCGGGCGGCGACAACGGCCCACTGCTGGTTCCCGGGAACTCGAACGCCCCGGAGGCAATCCTGATACCGCAGCTCCTTGCCAATCACCGGAACGGTCCCGACGACGCTGCCTTTGTAGACCTCCTCAGTCTCTGGATCGACGAAGGCGCGCCGAACAACTGATGCACTGAGCACGAGCAAAGCACCTCAGCCCCTGAATCGCGCGGCTCGAGGTGGGCGAAGCGAAGTCCTCTGACTGAAAGGTCTCAACCGTCCACCCCGAGTCCGTGCCCTTCTTTCGTCTGTTGGAAGTGGGGCGCAACCGCACCAAGCCCCGTTGACGGCGTAAATGAAGTCTGCCGACTCGCTCCGAGGAAGCACGCCTTCCTCTGAGGGGTGTGTTGCTCTCAGCAGCAACAGGAGCGAGAGCGAAGTTCATGAAATCTAGATAGGGGCTCGCGAGGCGACGGGGCACTACGTCGGGACGGCTAGCTTACGAGCCCTCTTTGGTCTCCGAAGAAGTCGACATACACGCCTGGTACCGCCCAATTGAGCCCTCAAGATGAGCCCGATGGGCTAAGCGAGCCCGTGAGGACCGGACAGACACCGAGCTGGGTCTCCAACGCCGCCAGAACCGCAGGGTAAGCCGGTCCGGCCACGCGATCGAGGGCGGCAGCCGAAACGCCGGCTGGCACCTGATTGCCGATTTTCGTTTATACTGCAATTATGCGTTGCAATCAAAACTCATTGCCTTGGCTGGGCCTCGTTCTGACCCTGAGCGCTTTAGCGGCCTGCTCGGGAGACGGAGGTGCGGAGCCGATGGGCGGCGACGGTGGATCCGGCGGCACGGCGGGGATTGGGGGCACGGGCGGACTCGGAGGCACGGGCGGTGCCGGGGGCAACGCGGGCACCGCTGGTGACGGGGGATCGGGTGGAATCGATCCGACCGACGAGTGTGGAGACAGCGAGCGCCAAGCGATCGAAGCCTGCGACGACGGAAATCGGAGCGGTGGAGACGGATGCGCGGCGGACTGCATGATGATCGAAGAGGGCTTTCGTTGCCCGGTCCCAGGCGCGGCCTGTGCGCCGCTGGTCTGCGGTGACTCGCGCATCGACCCACCAGAGCAGTGCGATGACAACAATGCCGACGGTTCGGACGGTTGCAGCGCGAGTTGCGAGCTCGAGGCCGGCTGGGTCTGCTTGCAGCCCGGTGTTGCGTGCAGCGCAGCGGAATGCGGGGACGGGCTCGTCGCCGGATTCGAGCAATGCGACGACGGGAACACGTCCGACACCGACGGATGTTCGGTAAGCTGCCAGATCGAAGACGGGTTCAAGTGCGAAACGCCAGACGCGCCCTGCGAAAGCACGACTTGCGGCGACGACCAACGCGAAGGCACCGAGCAGTGCGACGATGGGAACACGACGCCTTTCGATGGTTGTGATCCAAACTGCAACAACGAGCCCAACTGCTCCGGCGGAGCTTGCCAATCCGTCTGCGGCGACGGCGTGATCCTCCCCGGCACTGACGAAGCCTGCGACGACGGAAACACCGTGGGCGGCGACGGATGCTCGGAGAGCTGTGAAATCGAAAACGGCTTCACCTGCACCACAGTGGAATCAGAGCTTCCGGAGGAGTTCGTGGTCCCGGTCATCTACCGCGATTTCCGGAGCCGGCAGTCGGGCGCTGGTGTCGATCCCACGTTCCACCCCGATTTCAATCCCCCCGGGACGGGAAGCCACCTCGGGATTCCCACCGACCAACTCGATGTAGAAGGCAAGCCCGTGTTCAACACCGGTGGGGCCGGAGTCGGCACCAACGGCTGGCCCGAAGACAGTGCTTCGTTTGCGGCATGGTATCGAACAAGCCCCAGCCTGGTCGCGGACGGGAACATCGAGGTCGTCGGCGAGCTCATGCTCACGCGACCGGACCCAGGCATTCCAAACCGCTACGAGTTCGCTAGTTCCTCGTTCTTCCCCCTCGACGACGACGGCTGGGAACTGGAGTCGCCGCCGCTTCAAGAGCTGCCGCTGACCGACGGGCACAACTTCGGCTTTACCACCGAGGTGCACTACTTCTTCGTGTATCGAGGCGACGAGGTCCTTCGCTTCGAGGGAGACGACGACCTCTGGGTCTTCGTCGACGGCCGGCTCTGCATGGATATCGGTGGAATTCACCCTGCCGTCAGCGGGGTGATGAGCTTCGACCCCGGGGTGGTCGACGGAAACAGTGCGCGCCAAGCGATCGTCGACGCCTGCATCGCGAGCCTCGGACTTCAATTGGGAAAGGTCTACGAGGTCTCGATCTTTCACGCGGAGCGCCACGTAACGCAGTCGAACTTCAGGCTCACCCTAGACGGATTCGTGACCGAGAGTTCGGAATGCAGTGACATCTGCGGCGACGGAATTCGCACGCGCTTCGAGTTTTGCGACGACGGCGCCGAACAGAACACCGGCGAGTACGGGCACTGCAACGACTCATGCACGGCGCTCGGCCCGCACTGCGGCGATGCCATCGTCCAGGAAGCGTTCGAAGACTGCGACAACGGAGAGAACCTCGGTGGCATGAACGGCTGCAACCCAGACTGTAGCAGCGGCCCGTTCTGTGGTGACGGCATCCGTCAGCCCGAGCTAGGCGAGTCCTGCGACGCCGGCGAAGAGAACGGCGTACCCGGCTCTGGTTGCAGCGAAAGTTGCGAGGTCATCGTCGAGTAGCGGAAGCGCGTCGCCTTGGTCGGTCCTTGACAGATCCCAACGGGCGCGTCGCCGCATGCCATCGGCGGCCATTCTGGATCGCTCGCCGAACGTCCTGGCTTCGCGAAGACGCAGCTCCTCACGCCGCGCATCGAAGTAGCTGGACTCGGCTGCGATGACCTCCAGATCCCCGTTCCTCATCAGCGCGCCACCCTGCGACCTGCGAAGTTCGACTATCCGATCTACAATCCGGTGGAAGACCTTGTCGAGCCCGACAACCTCGCAAGCGCGCTGGACGCGAACGCCGCCGCGCGTATCGCCTGGGACGGGTTCCCTCCAAGTGCACGCAAGGTGATGTTGTGGTGGGTCATCAGTGCAGCAAGAGACGACACTCGGGCACGGAGGATCGCGACGATCGTCGCCAAGGCTGCGAGCGGCGAGCGCGCCCAAGGGTGAGGCCAGTGGCACCGAAGCTACGCCCACCGCCAGGAGGTGTCGCTGCTGCTGGTACTTGCGCTCGAAACGTCGTCGCCCACGAGAGAGGCGATGGAAACGCCGAGCCCGATGCCCGGTGCGAGCTTCGGACGAGTGGGTTTTGGGGGTGCCGAGGTGTATTGAATTCTGGGTCTCAGGTCGCCCTGGGCATCGTAGGCGCTCGGATCCCAGTTCCTTTGCGTTCGCTTGCGAAGCCGCGGACTCAAACCACCTTCATCACCCGATGAATCATCGGACGGCGCGGGCTCCTGTAGATTCGGTTCGGGCGTGGCGCCTTCCGCGGTGAGTTGCGCGGACGCGCTCCTGGTTGTGGCGCAGTGGGTCCTGAGTGCGGTTAGGTAGATGCATTGGGCGTGCCAGGTTGGAGGCCTGATCTTGCAGTGAAACCTGCGGTACAACGTGCAGATTATGCGTTCTCGGAACATAGACGCATTGGGTGCGTGCTGATAGATGAGACGAAACGGGGTAGTAGCCAGGACAAAGGCCCAGTCACGGCGGAATCTGCTCCGGCACCCATTTCGAGCACTGACGCCGTCTCAGTACTCGACGACGGATACGAGCGTCGAGCGCTTGCGGGCAGTGGCGGTCACTCAAACGAGCGCAACCGGTCGTCCTGGATCTTCCACATCTGAAACCCACCATTCGACCAGACTTCACGCGCCCAGTCGTTGTGCCGGGCGAGGAAAGGCTTCAGGTATTCTTTGTCTTTTGCCAAGGAATTCGTCGTGATCAGGTACTTGGCTTGAATTGAACGATAGAATTCCAAAGCATTTGAATCTTCTTTGGGATCTTCAACGGGAGTGGGGATTGCCGCTTTCCGATTTGAAAACAATCCCATCAGACGTGGCTTTTCAAACAAGAAGACGTCGCCCGGGTCGCTGTGGGTCCGTGCGTACGCAAACATTTCCTGAGCTTGGGGATCCAAAGGTCCCTCGATATTCCGTAGATCAATCGTCGTGTACATGGAGAGGAAACTGGCAAATGCGACGACCGCCAACAGCCATGAATTGATCTTACGTGTTCGAGGCATTGCTCTCGAGCCAATGAACTGAACGCCCTCCCAAATGTAGAAGAGATAGATAGGTATGATGGGAAGGAGATAGCGGATACCTTGTTGAAATACCCAAAATAGAAGCGGCAAGAGAAACAGGGGAAGGTAGACCTCCAAAGGGCCCAAGCCCTGTCGTAGCCTCCGCGCGTATCCAATGACCGCCAGGACCAGAGCCACGACGAAACAAACGTATCGCACGGTGCGGCTGTATCCATTGTTCCAGTACGTGCTCAGGCTGCCTGCATAGTGCGAGACGTTCGACCAGATTAGATCTGGATCCAGGCTCAAGTACTGGAGTCGTTCCGCCTCGGTGTGGAAAACACGATTCTGAATGAACAGAGACAGCACGACCAAGCCGCACGTAAGCAGCGGGGCCAAACGAATTCGTTTCGCCGTCCAGACATCGGCGATAAGCAATGCGGGGAGGAGTGGCAGGCCTTGGCTTCGCGTTCCGCAAGCGAGGTAGATCAGTACAGCGGTCAACAGCGAAACAAGATAGAGATTTCTTCCAGCCGAAGTGGAAACCATCTTCTGCATCAATGCCAACGACGCAAAGCTATAAATGAGAAAGGGGACGTCCGAAAAGATCGCCTCCTTGAAAGTCCAAAATGTGGGAGACAAAGCCAGAAGCAAGAGAAAGAATACGAGTTGTCCTGCTGGAAGCGCTTCCCGAAACGCTAGAGCGATACTCAGAAACGCGACACCAAAGAGCAGACTCATGAGAATCTTCATGGCCACAAAGTTCAGGCCGAAGATTTTGAGCATGGGCACCAGCATCATCGGAAACACCGGGGGATAAGCGGGAGGCCCGATGCTCAACGTGGGGTTTATGATGTAGAGCCGTTTGCCATAGGGGTCGTTCGCGGCAAGATTTGCCGCATGTTGAAGGTACTGGACAAAATCGTCTCCCCAGACATGCCCAGTACGGATCGTCAGAACGTACAAGCTAGCAATGCCAATCAAGGTGAAGGCTAAGTAAGACCGATCGCGCCGCATCAGGGTCCGGGCAAATGAATGAAATGAGGTCGGGTTAGCTTTTCCAAGATGGGAATGTCCACAAACGTAAGTACGATCAGCGAAATGGTAACCAACCCAACCGTGGCGAGCAGGGCCGAGCTCTTGAAGAGCTTTTCCGGTGTTTGCGTCGGCGAGGCTCTTCGCAATCCCAGCCAGAGATAGACCGTAAAGAGCGCCGCCAAGAAGGGAAACACGAGCAGATACTCGATCCGATACTTGATCAAGAACACCGCGAGGAAGAACGCAGCGAGCTGCGCATATAGGAAGGAAGACAACAACAGGGATTCGCTCGTATAATGCCGAAACGAAGCGCGGTAGAGCCCCAGGGCTTGATCGGTCTTTTCGTGGTGGGCGGTGCGCTGTTCGCTAAAGCGTTTGATACCCATCAGGTAGGC
Source organism: uncultured delta proteobacterium (assembly GCA_963699755.1). Lineage (GTDB taxonomy): Bacteria > Myxococcota_A > Polyangia > Polyangiales > Houyiibacteriaceae > SG8-38. The sequence goes on along the minus strand of CAVOVB010000001.1, from coordinate 1,924,231 downwards.
TCCTCCCATCCAAAACGCCAGCAGCAAGCTACCGGGAGGGAGGGTCGACCCATCGATCATAGCCCATCCCAAGGTCAGCCTGATGGGACTGTTCAACGCTTCGCTTAGGACATCCAGATAGACCCGATCTTTGGTGCGGATGGGCGGGATATTGTAGGCCCAGCCACTCAAGACGAAGGCCACGCTGGCTCCAAGAAAGATCTTGGAGACTGAGGCGGCAGCCATCAGTCCCAGGCCAATGAGTCCGAGATACTCAAGGAGCAAAATGCTACGCGACATCCGCGTGCGTACGGCCGGTCGATTGGCTTTGGTGGGATGATGGGCGTCGAACTTGGCATCCAGCCATTCGTTCAACACGTAGTTAGCCGAAGCGATAGCCGCGGCAGCCAGAAAGCCGACCAGAATTGCCCCCAATCGGTCCACGAATGCGATCGGGCGCAACAACACCGCCAGGGCGATGCCAGGGACGATGAAGCAATGCTTGATCCAATGGTCCGGCCGAGCGATCCTGACATAGTCCAGTACGTTGGCTCGGGGGCGCTCGGCAGGCGGAGCGGCCTCGGTCGAGATGGTCGACATGCCGGCTCTCTAGCGGAAGGTTACCTCTTTCGTCAATCGCCCCGCGTGGCTTGTTCGCTACCTCACAACGTCACACACGCTTCATTGAGGCTGGGGTTGTCATCTGCATCCGCACGGAAACCGGGAAAATGGACAGATCAACGAGAGCAACGAAATTGGAACTCGTGCTTGGGACCGGCACGCATTCTAGGGCTTACGAGGGGGGAGTGTGTCCCTACCAGTTTTCCTTGAATGGCCGGACGTCGACTTCGAAGGACCAAGCCGATTTTGGTTGGGTGGCTAGGTGGTAGACCGTCTGAGCGATGTCGCTGGGTCGAAGGTGCGTGCCTTCCTCGCCGCTTTGATCGTCTGTCCCGATGCCGCCGTCGACGATGACCAAGGCAACGTGGATGCCCTCGGGGCCCAACTGTCGCGCGAACGACTGGGCAAGGCTTCGTTGGGCGGCCTTGGCGGAGGCAAATGCCGCCGTGAACGGCTTTCCACGCAGGGATGCCGTCGCGCCGGTCACGATGATCGCGCCCTTCCCCCTCTGGCGCATGGGGCCAACGACCTCACGAGTGCTCTGCAAGAGCCCGCGGACGTTGATCTGCCAGCCCTTTTCAAACTCATCGTCGGGCACGTCATCGAACGTGCCAAATTTCCCGGAGCCTGCATTGTAGAGCAGCACATCGACATCACCGAGGTCTTCACGGACTTGGGCGAACGCCTGCTTGATGGCTTCCGGATCGGTCATGTCACAGGCGTAGGCTTTGCCAGCAAGCTCGGTCGCAAGGCCGCTCGAATAGTCGGTTGAGCGCGAAAGCAGTGCAACTGCATAGCCTTCCTGCGCAAATCGCTGGGCAAACGCGCGCCCATTCTTCGGTCCTATTCCAATGATGGCACAAACTGGTTTTTCCATGTCGCGATCCTAGGGCCCCGCGCCGAATTGCACAGTGCACCGGGGTCGTGTCATCCCTCTTTGACGGTGAGCTTTCGGATGTCGAGAGGTGTTTTCGGAAAGAGCTCGATGGCCGCCGCGGCGACGGATACGGCGCCGCCGCTTTCGTCGATTGCTTTCAGCACCCGTGCGCTGAGCAGATACTTGGTGATGCGTCGCCGGTCGAATTGGACGGTGTATCGAATGGTGAACTTGACCCAGTTTTCATCGAAGACGTACGTAACCATCGGAGCGGTGCTGGCGTCTTCGAGTGGATAGCGCCTCTGCATGCGGGCCCAGATGGTTGCGGCCTTCTCGGCGTATCCCGCGCAGATCTCGTTCGCCGCTTTACTAAGAACGGCTCGAGCCATGTCGAGGTCACTCCCGAACCGAATGGGCACGGTGATCTCATCCCACAAGAAGGGAAAGTCCCCCGAGTAGTTCACGACGGGCTCTTTGAAGACGAAGCTGTTCGCGACGCGCACCATTCGGCCGTTGTAGAGGTCGCCGTCGACCCATTGGCCGACCTCCGCCAGCGTCGTGCGCAGAACCCCGATATCGATGACGTCCCCTTTGATGCCGCCGAGTTGAATGCGGTCACCGACCGTATAGAAGCTGCCGAACGAAACCGCGGCCCAACCCGCGACGCTGACGATCACCTCCTGAAGAGCGAATGCGATTCCCGCCCCGGCGACACCAAAAACCACGCTCAGGCGGCCCAGCCGGTCGCTGAACATGGCGAGCACGACCAGCGCTCCGACCAAGTATCCGATGAACCCGATCGCCTTGCGCGCCCGGTAGCGAACACCCTTGTCGTCGATGTACCGAGTGGCCACTCGCTTGATGACCTGAACGATGGCGACGACGACGACCACCGCGACCAATGCGGTCACCAGCTTCGAGAGCACCGGGTCATCTAGCCATTTCAGTATGTTTTGGATCGTCTTTTCCATCGTTCGCGCCTCACTCATGACGTCGGGATGAGGGAATGGGCCGACGATACCCTCTGACTCGAGTCTCGACCAGGCATCTTCGTTCTCACCGGACTGGGCGACGGCGATGAGGATCGCTACTATGCGCGGCGATGGAACACTTGGAGGTTACCCTACTCACCTTGTTTGCGGTCGCCGCGGTCGTCGCAATCGCGTCTCAGCGATTTCGTCTACCGTACACGATCGCATTGGTGGTGGTCGGGGTTATCCTCGGGAGCTTGCAGCTGGTCGAGGCACCGCATCTCTCGAAGGAGCTGCTCTTTCTCATCGTGCTTCCCGGGTTGCTCTTCGAAGCGGCGTACCACATGGAGTTTGACGAGTTCGGGGAAGCCGCGGCCTCGATCTTCACGCTTGCGATTCCCGGGCTCATCGTCGCCATTCTAGCGACAGGGGCGTTGGTCTGGCTCGGCGTGAACCACACAGGGCTCGCAGACCTCAGCTTGACGGAGGCCTTTGTCTTTGCCTCCCTCATTGCGGCGACCGATCCGATCAGCGTGCTCTCGCTGTTCCGCACGCTCGGCGTCCCGAAGCGACTCTACGTCCTGGTCGAAGGCGAATCGCTCTTCAATGACGGGACCGCGGTCGTGGTGTTCACGATGCTCGTCGCAGTCGCCATGGGTGGAAGCATGACCCTGCCCGGCGCTGCATTGGAGTTCGTGAAAGTGGTTGGCTTCGCGACCTTGATCGGCGCCGGTGTTGGCATCCTCGGCGGACTCATCACGCGCACGATCACGGAGCCGACAGTCGAAATCACCCTGACGGTGCTCGTGGCCTACGGTGCCTTCATCATTGCCGAGTCCTTTCATTTCTCGGGTGTCATTGCCTGCGTCGTGGCCGGCATGTTGACCGGGAATTGGAGCTCTCGCATTGGAATGTCGGCTTCGACCCGAGTCGCGGTCGATTCCTTTTGGTCATACACTTCGTTTGTCCTCAACTCGTTTGTCTTCCTTTTGGTCGGCTTCGAGATCCACATCACCTCTTTGCTCCACCACTGGGCGCCCATTCTAATCGCCTGGGTGGCGGTGACCTCGAGTCGAGGACTCGTGATTTTTGCGAAGCACGCCGTACTCAGGCTTCTGGGCAAAAGCGAGAGGCTGCCGTTTTCGTGGGCGATGGTCTTGACCTGGGGCGGACTGCGAGGTGGGCTCTCCATGGTCCTGGCGCTCGCACTTCCAAGGGAGTTCGTGCATCGGGAGCTGATCCTGAACCTCACCTTTGGGGTTGTGTTGCTGTCCCTGCTGGTCCAGGGGCTGACGATGCCTTCCCTCTTGCGGCGGCTCGGCCTGATCGTCGATTCGAGGGCCAAACCCGAATACGAGGAGCATGCCGCAGAGCTCATGGGCGCGCAGGCTGCGGTCGATGAGCTGAAAGCCATGCAGGCGAAGCGGGTCGTGGCGGCGACGGTGCTCGAGCACGTGCATGCCGGCTACCTCGCGCGCATCGCGGCCCTCGAATCCGGCCTCCGGGCGATGCACGCCGATCAGGCCGCGTTCCTCGCGCAAGAGCAGCGAGCACTGCGACGACATTTGTTGGCCGTCGAGAAAGATGCGATCCGCAGCGCCCACGCCGACGGGCTCGTCGACCGAAAGGTTTTCTACCGTCTCGAGCAGCAGCTCGATGACCGGCTGCTTCAACTCGACGAGGGTCACGAGGAAGAGGAAGACCTGGCGGCCACCGCTTCCTGAGCGACCTCCATGCAGGCGGAACCCCGATGGCGACCATGGCGGGATCCCCCCACGCCTCCCATCGAATCCGACGGGTCGGCCCAGGCGAAGCCTGCTTCAGCTTTGCAGCGCGTCCTCCATGCGCCGACTGTAGTCCCAGGAAGCCATCCAGTTCGGCCGGAGACGAACGATGAGCTCCTCTTCGGCGCGCGCGAGCAGAAAGCGGCCGAGGCTGGAGTTGGTCGAGCTGAGGTACCGATCGAGGAGCCGTTCAAGGAGTGCAGCGGCTCCGTCCGAGTCGAGGCTGGCCGTGGCTTGTCCCCGCACGCCGCGGTACGGTGGCTGATCCGGAGCGATCTCGAAGGCGCAGCGGGCGTCCGCCTTTAAGCGCTTCGCGATCCGCGCGTCCTGGTGGACCACCGCGAGGAGCTCGTCCTCTTCGGGTAGGAACCAAACAGAAAGGACGATGGGGAAACCCGAGTCGGTGTTCGCGGCGAGCCGCATGGGGATGCGCGTCTCAGCGAGGAACTCCTGAACGCGGGCCTGATTCCAGGGGCCGGAGAAACGTATCGATGGCGACGGCTCCGAGCTCATCATCTCCATTCAGCTCATAGGTCGAGTTTCGCTTGGATGCAAAAACGGAAGACGGGAGCGCTCGTTGAGGGCGGGTTGGGTGACTTCGGACACGGCGTTTACAGCGCGAGTGCTGACTTTTCTTCTGAAGACCTTACGTTTCGACCATCCCAGCCCCAGATCCACTCCCAGCCATGGCGTCGTCCCGAAACCAGCTTGGCCGCGTACTCGCAATCCTTGCGATGGCGCTGGTCTCTCCCGCCGCTGCCTCCCCCTTCGAGGATGCCCTCGGCCCGGCCCCTCGCGAGGATGACGGTCGGTTCACGAACTTTGCCGGTCCGATGCCCGAGGTAAGCGCTGCGGTGACGCTGCCCTTCTTCCTCCGGCGCATCACGAGCTCTTTCACGGAGATTCCGAGTGCGCTCGATCGGGTCGCCAACGATGGCGCCTGGCTGCGCGAGAATGCCAAGCACAGCGAGCCCACGGTGACCTGGATTGGTCACGCGACGCTACTCGTTCAAATGGGTCACCTGACGTTTCTCACCGATCCGATCTGGTCGGACCGGGCAAGTCCGGTCTCCTTCGCGGGGCCGCAACGACTCGTGGAGCCAGGTGTCGCGATCGATGATCTTCCGCCAATCGACTTCGTGATGGTCTCGCACAATCACTACGATCACCTCGACCTTGCAAGCTTGGTCTTGCTGTCGGAGCGGGATCCCAACACGCGCTTCTTCGTTCCACTCGAGAACGGTGAGCTCCTTCGCGAGAACGGAATCGAAAACGTCGAAGAGCTCGACTGGGGCCAGCACGTCGAGCACGAAGGGGTGCGCGTCTACTGCCTGCCCGCGCAGCACTGGAGCAAGCGGGGCATCGGCGACGACCGCGAAGCACTCTGGTCGTCTTGGGCCGTGGTCGGCGCGGAGCGAAAGTTCTTCTTCGCGGGGGACACCGGCTACTTCGACGGATTTGCCCGGATTGCCGAGGCGCTTGGGCCGTTCGACCTGGCCGCTGTGCCGATCGGCGCCTACGAGCCCAGTGAGATGATGAAGGCTTCACACATGAATCCCGAAGAAGCGGTGCAAGCGGCCATCGATCTTCGTGCCCGCGCCGCCGTCGCGATGCACTACGGCACGTTCAAGCTCTCCGACGAGCCTCTGGACGAACCGCCCACGCGCTTCAAGAAAGCGGCATCCGAGGGAGCTCTCGGAGACGATGCCGCATGGTTGCTCCGCATCGGCGAAACCCACGCCTTTTGAGGGGGGTGAATCGACCTTCAGGCCGGCACCGGCGCCATGCCGGGGCCTGCGGAGATCGTTCGGTGGAGGATCGCAGGCGGGGCGATGCGGTGCTGCTCGAACGCACGCATGACCCTGAGGTTCACGTCGGTCTCGAACGCCTTTTCGTATTGCGTATCGAGCACATAAGCCTTGAGCTGGAGCCGCACCGCGACGTAGTTGTCTTGGATGACCTGGTTGACGAGCACGACGACGGGCTTGGGAAGATGGACATAGCGGCTGGTGAGCCCGGCCTCGGTCACGATCTCGCGCGCCTTGGTCACGTCTTGGTCGAGCCCAATGAAGAAGTCCATGACGACCTGCATGTCGAGGGCGCCGTAGTTCCCACATGAGGTCATGTCGGTCAGGAACTTGTTGTTGGGGATGGTCACGGTGTTGTCATTCAATGTCTGGAGCCGCACCGATCGAAGGCCGATCGCGGTGATGTCTCCGTACTCGCCACCAAACGCGACCCGGTCGCCGACCTGGAACGGTTGGTCGATCATGATCATGATGCCTGCGATGAACGAAGCGACGAGATCCCGAACGGCGAAGCCCACGGCGACGGCCGCGGTGCCACCCAGCAAGGTGAGGACCTTGGCATCGAAGTGAACACTCAGCGCGATGACCGTGCCGATGGTTCCGATGTAGACGAAGAACTGGACGATCGTGCCGACCTTCTGAAAGAGCATTCGGCGAGCTGTGAACTGGTCTCCTAGATTTTCGACGAAGTTGTTGAAAAAACGAAGTCCAACCCAAACTCCGATGATGATGAAGATAGATGTGACGACTCCGCCCCAGCGAATGGCTTGGCTGATGTGCGAAATCACTTCCTCGTCGCTCGGCTCCTGCGCGAGAGCCAACGCCGGGGCGAACCACTGGGCGAGGATCGCGGCAGAGACGATGATTGGTTTGCGTATTTTCATGCCGAATACCTCAGAGCAGCAACAGATGCTTTCTGCGAAGGATACTGATGATCGCGCGATACCATTGAAGGTCGATCTCGAAAAGATGTCCATTCCCCTTGATGTAGCCGTGGACGCGGGCGGCACGGAGGGCGTCTGCAACTTCCGCCGAGCTCAGGTCTGTACAGGTCACCACATCTTCTTCGACGGCCAGCTCCAACTGAACGACTGTGCGCAACACGAAGTAGAAGGTCACGGGCAAATCGTCCAGTTGACTCGCCGACGGCCCCGAGAAGAGCCGAACGTACACCGTCTCATCGTCGGGGCGCCGATAGAGCGACTCTCTCCAAAAGTGCAGAGCCACCTCTGGATTGCCGTCTGAGTAGTCCCAGAGAATGCGGTAGAAGTCCCGCTTGGTGCGCTCTTCGTCAGAAACGGGGGAGGTTCTGACCTGGCGTGGCACCACCAAGCGCTCGAAGCTTGCCACGACCCCTGCGGCCGCGCTGCGCTGCTCGATGAGCGACGCGACTTGATTCTCTTCCCAACGTTGGAGCTCGATGACTTGGTCGAACGCCGCACGGTCTCCGCGCGCTCGCCGAAGGTACTGCCAGGCCGGCATTCCAATGGCGATCAGCCATGAGGTCTGCGGGCTCACGCGGCGCGTGAGCTGGATGAGCTGGTCGATCGCTTCCAAGCCACCGATGAGCGGCCGAACGAGCCTCTGCGCGTCATCGACGCGAATCACACTGGGAGCCCGCTCACCTAAGGACGCGATGACGTCTTCCTCGGTCGCCGTCTCCGACAGGCCGAGGGCACGCGCAAACTCGACCAAGAGCGCGGCGAAGCCACCGGGTTGGCATTGCACCGCACAGAGGCCACCTGGTTCGAGGTCGTTCGTGACGCGGTTGAGGAACGTGGTTTTCCCGAGCCCGCGTTCCCCGACCACCGCGACGATGGCGTGGCGGTCCGACCGAACGAGCGCGCGCATCGCATGAACGCTCTCGGACATGTACGAAGTGAGAAGCTCGGGTGGAGTCTGAGGACGGGGTGCCAAGGCCTCGTAGACCTCAGCGGGAATCGGCTCGGTGCCGTACTCCGCTGGCGTAGCCGTCTTGTTTTTCTCGACGCCACGTCGAAACAAGTAGGCGAAGACCCGACGGAGTGGCGCGAGGTCGCTCACTCGGCGAACGACAAACCCGGCGACTCCTTCGATGAGAAGATACACGCCACCAATCGCTGCAGCTGGAAAGGTGAGCAGCCCATGGTCGTGCCGCGCGACCCACTGCAACAGGCGAGACGTCTCACGGCCTTTCGCGCGCTCGAAGATGGTGTCCTTCCACCAGACGATCAGCACCAGGAAGACTGGAATGGCGAGAAAGCCAAACGAACTGATGACCCAAGCATAGATGGCGCCCTTGCCGACGGTGGCGACGGTTAGCGAAAGTATCAACCCCACTGCAACGACGCTCACGCCGACCAGGCGCAGCGAGCGAAAGCGCAGCTTGGCGGACGACTCGCTCGAGAAACCCTGACGACTGGCTGTCGCGTCGATCAGCTCGACGACGAACCTGCCGGCCAACAGCCACAGAATGACGATCTGGACATACTTCGTCTCGGGCAGTCGGCCCGCTTTCGCGATCAAGATCGACAAGACCGCGAAAAACGCCAGCCACTCCAGTGACTTTCGGATTCGACGCACGTACCAAACGAAGGTGGAAATCCCACGGGTGAAATGAGTCTGGGGCCGCTTCTGAAGCCAAGCCCGCCGCGATTGCTCGAGCGTGTCGTCGGCACGCCTTCGCCACCAGCGAAAGACAAGCACCAGGAACAACAGCTGGAACAGGCTGAAGACCACCGGCCCGGGCGCGGATCGAAGCTGCCGATACTGACGGGCTGCCTCCCGCGGCACAGCGAGCAAGTGGAAGCGGACCTCGAGGATGATCTGGTCGAGCTCGCGCTTGACCTGGGCGACGCCGTCGGGCCCGAAGCCCTCGAGACTGTCCCGCCGAGTCTCGCTGAGCATCTCAAAGAGGCGAAGGCGAGCTTGATTCATGATCACGATCGCATCGCGAAGCGCTTTCGCGCGATCCCATCTGAGCTCGGCTTCCTCGGCTTGGAGCTCGACAGCAGACTTGCCCAGCTCGGTTCGGAGCTGGCGTGTAGCAGTGTCGTCGATGTCGGCAGGAAGCTGATCGGAATCCGCATTGGGAGGCAGAGCGACTCCACTCGGTTCGGATCTCACGGCATCGAGCGCGCTACTCAAATCGTCGCGCGCGCCGCTGAGATCTTTGGTGAGCCCCCGGTAGAGGTTGTCGGCTTCGCTCGCCCTGGCCTCCCCGGCCGGCATCGTGCTTTGCAACTCTCGAACTCGCCGGTTCCATGCGAGCGCGGATTCGGTCGTGGCCTCGACCTTGACCCGGCTGTTCGCAAGCTCCGCTTTGAAGCGGGCTTGAGCCTCCTTGACGCTCAAGAGCTGAGCGCGCCGATCTGCGATCAGTCGGCGCGACTCGGTCTTGGCCTCCTGTGAGTCGACGAGCGCGACCGCACGTTCCGAAGCAGCGTCCTTGGCGGCTTGCTCGGCACCACTGATCTGCTCGGCCAGCGCTTCGGACGGTTCAACGCTGCTTTGCGCATACTTTGACAGCAGGCGCCCACGCTCGGCGTCGTCGAGCTCGAGAAATCGAAGCCAGAGCATATCGCGCCGCTGCTTCGCAGCGTTCAATTGCCCGTCCAGGTCGTCTTTGGCGGCGGCGGGTATGGGCCCCCTCGAGCTCTGGTCTAGAAACCGGCGGCGCCGTTCGGAGTCTGCCGCCAGGTCGGCTAGCTCGGCCGGGTCGATTTCCAGAAGTGGTCGTGGATCGATCGAAGGGTCCAAGTCTCCAGCGAGAAACGCGTCCAACTGCGCGATTTGCTCCTCGAGCTGCGCGAGCATCTCGGCCTTTGCCTGGGCCGAGATGGCCCGGGCAAAAGCCTCCCGGCGTCGGGCTTCGTGCCTGGAAAGAATCGCGTCACGCTTCAAAGGCGGCAGAGCGAGAAACGACGCCTGTGCTTGTACCAGCTCACGATGCGCCTTTTCCAACGCGTCCTCTGAGCCCGGCGTTTGGCGAAGGCGCTTGCGGCCGGATGGACGCCCACCTTGCTTGGCGTCTTGCTCGAGCTCTCGTAGAAGCAGCTCGAGATCTGGATTGGCCTTCGGAGCGCCGAGGTCGACCATGAAGAGCGTCTGCGGGTCGACCGCGATATCCAAGCGCCCAACCATGAGTTGTCGGATCTGCTTCGTCTGGTCCCGTAGCTCCCGGATACTTGGAGCCTTGGCGTCCTGGACTTCGAGCGAAACAGTCGGGACCCCAGCATCCCCGCCCACCCCCTTTGCAGCAGGTGCTTGGGCGTCGGCAGAGGAGGCCCAGCAGCAACCGACCAGCGTCAGCATGAGCCACAGACGATCGCTGGAATTGGTCATCGGCATCCGATTCGGCGCAAGTATAGACAGACCCCGAGCGGGGAGTAGCAGATGATTCCTTCCAGAGCGAGGGGCGAAAGCAATGAGACGAGCTTGACATGGCAAAGATGGCGACGTCAGATGACCCCGCGGAACGCAAGGAGACCCCCATCGCCAAGAAGGTACATCGAAAGCGAAAGCGCACCGCTTTGCGCAGGCGGCGACCCCAGACGCTCGGCTTGGCGCCGGGGAGCATCACCGCCGTCCCGGGCGCGCCGCCTGCCGTCATTCGCGCCATCTCCTACGACGCAGATCGGGTCGAGGAGCGCCCGATTGAGCACGTTTCCGATCTGAAATCGCTTCACGACAGGCGCACAAGCGTCAGTTGGATCAACATCGATGGCCTCGGCGACCCTGACACCTTGTCTCAGCTCGGCGAGATGTTTGGCCTTCATGCGCTCGCGTTGGAAGACGTGGTGAACCTCCATCAAAGGCCCAAGTTCGAGGACTACGGCGACATCGATTTCATCGTGCTTCGCATGCCGTCGCTGGGCCCACACCTCGATCTCGAGCAAGTGAGCATGTTCGTTAGCGATCGCTTCGTGATCACCATTCAAGAGCGGCCGGGTGATTGCTTCGACGCCCTCCGCGACCGAATCAGGAATGGGAAGGGGAGAATCCGCCAACGCGGGGGAGCCTACCTCGCCTATGCTGTGCTCGATGCGATCGTCGAGACCTTCTACCCGGTCGTAGAGAGCTATTCCGACCGGCTGGAAGAAATTGAAAGCCGAGTGCTGGCAAACCAGACCGAGAATGTCGTCGCCGAGATTCACGCCGTTCGTCATGATTTGCGTGCCCTGCGTCGCGCGGTCGCCCCAACCCGAGAGGTCCTGGCCTCCATGGCCCGGGCAGACGCCAGCGATCCCCAAGGCGATACGCACATCTTCCTCCGAGACTGTCACGATCACACCGTCCAGCTGATGGAGGCTCTCGACACGAACCGAGAGCTCGCCTCGAGCCTCATGGACATGCATCTGTCCAACGTGAGCATGCGAATGAACGAGGTCATGAAGGTCTTGACCATCATCGCGACGATCTTCATGCCGCTTGGCTTCATCGCGGGGCTCTATGGAATGAACTTCGACGGTGACCTTTCACGCTGGAACATGCCGGAGCTCCGATGGCGCTACGGCTATCTCTTCGCCCTCGGCGCGATGGGGCTCACCGCGATCGGGCTCGTGTTGTTTTTTCGTTCCAAGGGCTGGCTTGGTGACGACGGTCATGAAGCCAACCATGGGGCTGAGCCGGAACAAGATCCCCCCGCGGCTGGCGGGGGGTAGCGCGTGATGGGCAATGGCGGCAAACGTCAGTCGGCGTCCGTTAGACCCAGGGCCGTGGAGATCTCTCGCAAGGTGGTTTCCTCGGCGGCCCGTACCCGACCGTCCGCAGCGACAGCGATGGCTGCCGCGCCTCGGACCAGCTCGCTTTTGACCTCGTCGCCGGCCACGCGAGCGATGCAATCGAGGGCGCGTTGGCGGCCGTCGTCAGGGTTTGCGATCAAGGAGTCGCTCAGGTCCCGAAAGGTGCTTTCGAGCGCCTCGAAGTCCAGACCGGAAAATACATCTGTCTTACCCCGGAGCATCTCGACGAACCCGTCGACCTCGGACCTCGCGAGCTCGCCGTCCGAAGCAGCCACCAATGCAAACGCTCCGGAAAGGGCACTCAGCAGAACATCCGGGACCTCCTCGTTGAAACGAACCCAACTCGCGATGGCGTACGCCAGAGTCTCGTCTGCAACCATTGATGCCTCCTCGGCTGAAGAGAGATTAGCGTGACCTGCTGGAGAATGCGAGGCATCTTGGACTCGCCCAGCAGGTTGCTGAGCGCAGTGACGTTCAGGGTCTGATTGGTTTTTGGTGACGGACGAGAAACCGGGGGCGCTCCAAGCGCTCGTTTGAATTGGAGGGCACATGAGTTTGAAGCAGATCATCGAAAATCTGAGCTCGCTACTGAGTACCGAGCTTTTTGAGATCGGGGGCAGGCATGTCAAATTGGGCACGCTGCTAGTCGCGGGCTTGGTCATCGGACTGACTTTCGGGATCTCCTCTCTGGCTCAGCGCGGGGTCCGGCGCGGAATGACCCGGCGAGGTGTCGTCGACGAGGGTGTCATCGACGTCACCAACAAGCTCCTGCACTACGTGGCCCTGTTCGTCGGGTTCGGCATTGCCCTTCGCCTGGTTGGCTTCGACCTGAGCACCTTGTTTGCCGCAGGCGCCATCTTCGCGGTCGGTATCGGCTTTGCGATGCAGAACATCGCGCAGAACTTCGTTTCGGGCATCATTCTTCTAGTGGAACGGGCGATTACGCCGGGGGATGTGCTCGAGGTCGACGGTCGGATCGTCCGGGTACTGCGCCTGGGAATCCGCGCGACCATCGCCAGATCCCGGGACGGAGAAGACGTGATCGTGCCGAACTCGATGCTCGTGCAATCCCTGGTCAGGAACTTCACACTCGACGATGCTGCCTATCGAGTCCGTACTGAGGTTGGGGTGACCTATGGCTCCGATATGCGGCTCGTTCGCGAGACCCTCGAAGGAGTTGCGAAGCGCAACAGCACAGGCGTCCCCCGATACGAACCACAGGTACTCATGCTGCGCTTCGGCAACAGCTCGGTGGACTTCGAGGTCGCGATCTGGATGGACGATCCCTGGCTCGCCCGCCGTCGGCTGTCCCAGCTCAACGAGGAGATCTGGTTGGCGCTGAAGCGAGAAGGCGTCGTCATCGCGTTCCCACAGCTCGATGTGCACTTCGATGCCCCCGTCGAAGGGGGCCTAAGTCGGCTCGCAGCGGCTTCCTGACGGGCGACAGAAAAACATCGAGGGCCTTCCCTGACGCGGATCTCGCGGCCCTCGGGTTTTGCCGGCGCTATTGGTCGAAGCTGCGAAGCTGGTCGTCGAAGCTCCGGACGCCTTCCTTGGCTTTTGCAAGCTCGATGAAGCGTGGAAGTTCTCCGGAGTTGGCGCTCTGCTGCTCGAGCGTTGCGAGGTCGACGGGGGCGTTGGATTCGTATGCGCGAAGGGCATCCAAGACCGTTCGGAGCTCGGGAGGCAGTGCGGCAAGGTCGTTGGGCGTTTCACCAAACCCGAGGGCATATCGGGCCAGCCGCGTTTTGGCGTCACTTGGGAGACTCGTCCGCGAAAGCGTTTCGCGCAGCGTTTCGAGCACGGCGCCTAGCTTGCCGGCGTCCGCGACGGATGGGTCCTGAGCCAACTCGCGCAGCGACTGCGCGATACGCCCCTGCGCCGCGACCAATCGGAGCCGAAGGTTCTCGGACAGGGGGTGCAGCGAAACGGAGCCAATGGCCTGGTCCTGCAGGATCTGCATGGCGGCGTCGATGTTGCCGAGGCGCGCTTCTACAGTGGCGCACGGAAGGGCATATTGAAAGTCGTCATTTAGAAAGTCGCCGGATTCCTGCGGTGTGAGCTGCATCAGCCAGGGCGGGCTTCCGCGATACGCGAACGCACCATCGCGGGCCATCTGAGCATACGCGCTCTGCAGTGCGAGCAAGGTGCCTTGTTCATCCGGGCTCGTCCGAAACGCAAGGGCCCAGGCGAGATCTTTGGTAGCCCGCAGCTGATCGTCGCGTACACAGCTGCGGGCCGCCAGCGCTTGCGCTTGCTCGAGGTACTCGAATCCGCTTTTTTGGAGGCCGGCGCGGGTTCGCGCAGTGCCAACGGCATGCAGGGCGAACGGGTTGTCCGGGTTCCGCGTCACCTCGTATTCCCAAAGCGAAGACGACGAGGCGAAGACTCGCGAATGAAGTGACGTCACGACTGCAAAACCCAAGACCACCACAGAAGCAACGATAGCGACCGTCTTCCCGAGCGTTGCGCGCTTCCGGAACATCATCAGGAGCCCGCGAGCGAAAAGCGACGCGACCCCGAGCATCGGAAGGTAGAGAAAACGGTCCGCCGTGAGATTTCGGCTGCCGAGGTCGATCAGGTTCGCCACCGGCAGCAGCGGAACGACCACCCATAGTGCGTCGGCGAACACCGGGCGCCATGCATGCCTGCGGTACGCGACGACGCCAAGCAGGATCACCACAGCGAGGACTACGGTCCCCCCGATCCACCACACGGCCGGCAGGACCTCGCCGCCCTCGCATTCGTAGAGACGCATTCCAGGGAAGGCAGTCGGATTCCAAGGCGAGAAGATCTGCTGCGCGTACAAACCAAACGACGCCAGAGCCCTCGGTAGCGCGCCGCGGGTCGGCCCGCTTGGAAGCGCGACGTCGATGATCCAAACGCGGGCGAGCAGCGCGACGACCACAGGCGCGATGAGTGCGATCGATGCCGAGCGCTCGCGACGTCCCTGCAGCAAGAATCGATCGGCCAAGAGCAAGGGTGCCCCGACGATCGCCGATTCCTTTGCGAACAGCGCCAGGGCGAGCAGAATCCCGGCGAGCCAACTGCGGCGCGAGTCAAACGCGAGGGCGGCCAAGAGGACCAGCGCGCACATCCAGAGCTCGGTGCTTCCCGATATCCACGAAACCGCCTCGGCGCGGCTTGGATGAAGCGCGAAAACGGCGGCGCCGAGGCCAACGGCAAGCAAGCGATGGGCCTCTTCGCCGGGCGGGATGCGTCGCCGCAGCCAGAAAAACGCGAGGACGCAGCAAAGTAAGTGAAGCGTCAGACTGACCGCACGATACCCGGCGGCGTGCAGACCGAACAGGCGGAACTGAGCGATGTACGCGAACGTGACGATCGGCCTGTAGAGGTGATTGTAGGTCTCGTTGGCTTGCGTGGCGTCGCTCGAAACGTTCCAGAAGTGACTGGTCAGAGCTTCGCGATAGCGCTCGGGACTCTGAATGTTCTCGTTCGTACGGATCAGGCCGTTGTCATCCCAGGTGAACTCATCGCTGAGCCCCGGGATGAAAACCAAAACCGTGAGAAGAGCGAGAAGGATCGACGCAGCGCCCCACCAACGTTCCAAAGCCACCAGGCCATCGTATCTCATCGTCCAGATTGGCTAAGAAAAACTCGGTGGCTTCTCGCGCTAGCAGCGCCCCTGCGGCCTCGCCGTGTGCTTTGGGGAGTCTGTGCTACAAAAGCCGCTTCATGTCTGAGTTACTTTCCCTAGAGCAGGCCCCCGCGGGCCTCGGCGCCGCCTTGCGCAACGCCGGTTTTGAGAGCTTCACCGCCATACAGCAGGCCATTTTGGACCCCGGGTTGGAGGGTCGCGATTTGCGAATTTCCTCCCAAACGGGATCCGGAAAAACGGTGGCCCTGGGGCTGCTCCTGGCGCCCTCCGTCGCGATCGCCGCTGCCACGGCCAAGCCGAAGAAGTCCCGCAAGTCCATTGCGGCCGCCCCGGTGACTCTGCTCGTCGCCCCGACTCGCGAGCTCGCGGGCCAGCTCGGGCGTGAGCTTCGCTGGCTCTACGAACCGCTCGGGGCCCGTGTCCTCGTGGTGACCGGTGGCACCAGCGTGATGCAGGAGCGATATCAGCTGTCCACCCTTCCCCAGGTCGTCATTGGCACTCCTGGTCGTCTTCTCGATCATCTGAAGGCCGGCGCCCTGAAGCTCGATCAGCTCAAGACCATCGCGCTCGACGAAGCCGATGAGATGCTCGATATGAACTTCGAGGAGGAGCTCGACGGCATCCTCGGCTTCGCGCCCGAGGCCCGTCGCACCCACCTGGTGTCGGCGACGTTTCCACGCGAAGTGGTGAGACTCGCGGACCGGCTCCAGCAAGACGCCGTCTCGGTACAAGGTACGGCGCTCGGCAAGGCGAACGCCGACATCGAGCACCTCGTGATGCACGTCCGCCAAGCTGATCGATTCCATGCGGCGATCAACGTCTTGCTCCGCTACCCGGATGACAAGACCCTTCTCTTCGTGCGAACCCGAACGGAAACGGTTCGACTTGCCGATGAGCTTTGCGCGGCCGGCCTCGCGGCGCGTGCGCTCAATGGCGAAATGACCCAGCGCGAGCGAACCGCGACATTCACTCAGTTTCGAAACGGCGCCGTTCGTTACCTCGTCGCCACAGACGTCGCGGCGCGCGGCCTCGACGTGCAAGACATCGGCCGGGTGATTCAAGTCGACCTCCCCGACAACGCCGACGTATTCACCCACCGGAGCGGACGCACCGGGCGAGCCGGACGGCGCGGCACCAACGTGCTGTTTGCGGCCGCGCACGCCGAGCGCCGAGTCCAGAGCACGCTGCGGGCCGCGCGCGTGGATGCGCGTCTGGTCCCCATTCCGACACCAGAGGAGATTTTCGCGGCCGCCGACGAGCGCACTGGCGAAAGCTTTCTTCGCGACCTCGCGAATCAGTCCAATGAGCCGGACGGCCGGGCGAAGGATCTAGCCGAACGCCTGCTCGCCGAGCATTCGCCCGCGGAGCTCGTGGCCTGCCTCCTGAAACGAGAAACGGAGCGCAGCCAAGGAACCCCAAAGCGCGTCCGAGACGATGCCAAGCCCGCACGCCACGAGCGCAGCCCTCGCAAGGTGGGTCCGAAGGGGCAATCGCGGCAGCGACCACAAGGCGATTTCATCACCTATCAAGTCAGCTGGGGCGGACAGGCGGGCGCTGACACGAGAAAGCTCCTAGCGATGGTCTGCCGGCGAGGCGACGTGTCGAGCGAAGTCGTGGGCGCGATTCGGGTCTCCCCGAAGAGCTCGACCGTAGACATCTCGGCCAGCGAGGCGCAGCGTTTCGAGCGAGCGGTGGCCCGGCCGGACAAGCGAAACCCTCGCGCGCAATTCCGGCGATGGGATCCACGCGCCAAGGTGAAACCAAGCGCGAAAGCGAAGCGCCCGCAGCAGAGTAGCAGCAGCGCCCGTTGCGCCTGAGCGCCCACGCCAAGCGAACGACCGTCAGGCTGAAGCAGCCCCGAACGGATTGGGCTTCCACATGCGAATGCCCAGCAGGAATGGAACGACCCAGTAAGGCCCGTTGAACGCCCAAAAGATCAACGGCTTGCCCGGGGGAGGTCCTATCCAGTATTCGTAGATCAGGAACTCGGTGCAGCCGTGCAACATCGCGCCAACGTAGACGAGCGCCATCGGCCGGATCCAGTTCTTCCCCTTGATGAACGCGTAGACGAGCACGAGATAGAACGGCCCGAAGATCATGCCGGAGATGCCGGTGTTGACCCGGACGAATTGGTGATCGCCCTCGAAGAAATGGTCCTGCGCGAGTTCGCCGTACCAGCGGTTTGCGGCAGGCCAGAATCCGTCCCCTTCGAGCAGTCCGAGCGCATGCCAGGAGTCCGAGAAGAACGACGAAAACGCAAAGAACGAAAAGCAGAGGACGAAAAAGATGTCTTGCTTGCGTAGGCTCAGCGGGAGACCGGTACCTGATTCACTCATCTCAACTCCGGGTGGGGATTGCGGTCGATTTCTGGCTGCTGCAGGCTCGTAGCTGCGCGGCGGTGTGAAGCTCGCGAAATTGCTCGCCGACGCCCTCAACGATGTTGTGAACGTCTGGCAGCGCGTCCCAATCCGAGTTGAAGCCCCAGAAAACCTTGCCCGCGTAGCTGAGCACGGCGAGCGCGAGCGCCTGATTGGGAAAGAGCGGCATCATGGGATAGATTGCCTGCATCTCGGAGCCCAGGAAGTAGAGCGGCATGGACGGGCCAGGGACGTTGGTGACGACGACATTGAACGGTCGATTTCGAGTGGCCGAGCGACTGAGCTGGGCGAAGAAGCGGCCACCGATTCGATCGGCAAGGCCCTCGAGCCAGGCCACTCCGAGTGCTTGCTTGCTGTGCTTGAGCTCCTGTGTGGTCTCAATGACACACTCCAGGCGGGCCGCCGGATCGCGCTCACCGACCGGCAGCCGGGCCATGATCATCGCAACCCGATTGCCGATGCCCTTCTCCGTGTCCTTCCGGACGTTGACTGGAATCAGCGTTCGGAAGTCGATGTCGTCCGTGCTGGTCGCATGCTCGCGGAGGTACCGTCCAAACGAGCCCGCAGCCGTGGTCAACACCACGTCGTTGATCGTCCCGCCGAGACCGGACCTCACCTCTTTGATCTCGCGCATCGAGACTTCGGTCCAGTCGAAACGGCGATGCGGGCCAACGCCGTCGGGATTGAAAGGCGTCTTGGTCGCAGCCCGCCAGCCCAGCTTCGAGGCCTCCACGAGACCTTGGACGACATCGCGCGCCTCCTGCAATGCGGCGCTCGGCCGCCTGAGCGGCGCGAGGAGCTCAAACGGCGCTTGGATGCGGCGAACGAGCTCGGTTGCGAAGAGCTCCGTGCGCTGCGGCGCGGGACGGGGTTTCCATGGCTTCGGCCGGCCCTCGCGCTCGAAGGGACGGCGACCCAGCAGAGTCTGGATGATGCTCACGCCCGAGATGCCGTCGGCCATGCAGTGATGGACTTTCGTGACCAGCGCAAACCTGTCGTTCTCGAGGCCGTCGACCACCCAGACTTCCCAAGGCGGCTTGTCGATATCGAGCGGGAGCTCCAGCAAATACCCACAGACGCGTTTTAGGACGCGCTCATCGGCGGGTCGCGGCGAGCGCGATTTGTCGAACGTGATAGCGCACGTTGAAGCTCTCGTCGTCGACCCAAATCGGATGGTCGAAGAGCGGAATCTTGACGAGCCGTTGGCGATAGCGGGGAACCCGGTCGAAACACCACTCGTAGTTGTGGACGATTTTTTCGAAATCGAGCCCACCGTTCTCGGTTCGTAGAGGGCCCGCGTCGAAGACCATGACCGCTGCTTCGTGCCAGCGCGTGTTCTGCTCCTCGAAACCGAGGAAGGAGGCATCCAAAGCGGAAAGGCGTTCGTAGAAGGTGTGCGACATCGGCAGGGGGGCGGCTCTCAAGCTCTTCTACCCTTGGAAGGCGTTGACCGACAACCCCCTTTTGCGATTCGATCCCAGCACCTTGCGACGAAACTCCCGGATCACGGGAATCGGGTCGAGCCAGGCCGACGCATCCGCGCGATCGTTGTCATGCTCACACAATTCCCCGGCAAACCCCTCTGGGATTTGACTGAAGTGCTCCGAGGCATCGGCGTCTTCGTCGAAGTAGTGATACTCGAAGCCCGGCACGAACAAGTCTTCGTCCGCAACGACATCGATGGTGCGAACCCCGAACGACGAGAGCTCGGTCGTCGTGGCCTGAGGGGGAATGATCCACACGTGCTTGGGGGCTGCCACAAACAGGTACTGCACCTTTCGGTTGCGCGAGAGGATGCGAAACCTCTGAAGGTTCCCGCCGTACATCGCACTCCTCAGCTCGCTGATCTCCAAGATGCCTTTTGCGAAGTCCGGCTCGAAGCCAGCGACGATCTCGAGCGAGGTTGGGTCGTTCTTCCGCGTGAACCGAGCGATGCTGCGGCCGCCGTTGATGAGGTTCCGGCGATTGGCCGCGGCCTTGCGTCGTGGCTCGGCAAAATCTCGATACGGCCTTGTCCGCGAGCTCGGCGCGCTCCGGAGCAGAAGGTAGAGCGCTTCCTCGTCGTTTAGCGCGTGTCGCGTCCTGCGGTTGAGCGTTTCGAGCGCGGTTTGCATCTCAAAAGGCAGATCTGTGGTCGACTCGACGCACTCCGTGATTTCATAACCGCCGCGAGCCAGTACCTTGACGTCGCCTTTGCCGATCCAGAAATCACCATCGGTCGCGATCACATGCGAGGCGGCGCGCCAGATCAGAGACAAGTCTTTGTAGAAGATGCGGGGAAAGATCTCCTCTCGGCCTGTCCTCGGGTGACGCTGCACGACGTAGGCCACGAAGAAACGCAGTGCGGGATTCTGCCGAACGTTCGTCAGAAAGAACCGAGTGTCGAAAAGTGAGATCTCATACTTGGGCGTGTACCCAGAAGACAGGAGCCCGTTCGGGTCGTCTTTCGCTTCTCCTGCTGGACGTAGCTTCGCGCCTGAATCGAGAAGCTTGTGGAATTCCTGGGCCACTTGGCGAGGGGTCCGATCGGCGGGCCCGACGCTCGGCACGATGCGAGTGGGAATGGCTGCAGTCATGGCTGGTAGCGGGGTAGCGTACTCACCGGGCTTAGACCAGGAATACCGGGCGTTCCCGTCCCGTACGCTCAGCAGCAGTCGATGTTCCGCTCCCGCCTTGGATCTATTGGCTCGGTTGCACGGCCGATTCCATCCGCGAGGAGAAGAAGACCGTCCAGCGTGAAGGTGAAGAGCCGGGCAAGACGCCGGGGCGACGCTGCGTCAGCGGATGCATCCAGACGCAGCAATTGCGGGCCCTGCGCGGCCCATTCCCATGTAAACGGAGCGTTTACCGATGGCACGCGACTTGCGTTGTTTCACAAGGGGAGGATTTATGCGCGTCGCTCACGAAAATATCGATGCTGCTGGTGCTCACGTTTGTGTTGGCGACCGGTTGCGGCGGCTCGGCGGAGGATGGCCCAGCTGGCAGCGGCGGCGCTGGGGGGAGCGCCGGTGGCAGCGGTTCGGGCGGAGACGGCAGGCGCGGGCGGAGCCGTCGGCCCTCGGTTCTCACAGTTGGCGGCTTGGGGAGAGCACAGCTGCGGGCTCTTGCTGGACGGAAGCGCCCGGTGTTGGGGGTCCGATGCGCACGCGGATGTCGAGCCGCCAGCAAACAATACGTTCCGAGAGATCCATTCCGCAAGCGTACTTCGTGCGGTCGTGCAGGGAATCACTGACGCCATCGAGTCGGCGCACGAAAGCCTGCAACCTGGGCGAATCCTGCTCGGTCAACGGAAGGTCGAAGCAGCTGGCGCCAATCGCTCGGCCAACGCCTACGCCCAAAACCCAGAGGCGGAGCGCGCGCGCTACCTCGACGACACCGACAAGGAGATGACCCTTCTCAAGCTCGAGGGAGAAGACGGGATCATCGGCGCGCTGAGTTGGTTCGCCGTTCACCCTACGTCGCTCACGTACAACAACCTGCTGGTCTCGGCCGATCACAAAGGGACTGCGTCCTTCGAAATGGAGCGACGCGCTCGAGCGAAACGACACGACCCCGCAGTTCGTTGCGGCTTTCGCACAGAGCAACTGCGGAGATGTCACGCAATCTCAACCTCGACAATTCGGGCCCAGGTGTCGACGACTACGACAGCGCGCGCATCATCGGAGAGCGACAGCTGGACGTCGCGATGGCGCTTCTCGGTTCCGCATCGGAGCCGCTTCGTGGCGGATTGGACTATCGACTTGATACCGTGGATTTCACAGCGCTGGAAGTTGACGACGCGTTCACCGGAGCCGGGCCGCAGAAGACCTGTTTTCCTGCGTACGGCTATGCCTTCGCGGGCGGCTCGACCGAAGATGGCGGCGGCCACCCCTTGTTCATGGAGGGGATGCTCGAGCGCGATTCCTCGATTGACGCTCTTGTCGAGCTGGTGGTTTCGCCTCCTCCCATCGGCGATGAGCTCCGCGCCTGCCATGCGCCGAAACCGATTCTGTATCCGAAAGAGCAGCAAGATCCCCTCCCGGTCGGGATCGCAAAACTCGGGCAGCTCGCAATCGTGTTCGTACCGAGCGAGGCGACCACCATGTCGGGGCGCAGGCTGCGCGACACGGTCCGAGCCGTGCTGGGCGCCGAGGCCAAGTACATCATGATCGCCGGGTACACGAACGACTATGCCGGTTACATCACGACCCCGGAGGAGTATGCCATTCAACAATACGAGGGCGGCCACACCCTGTTCGGCCCGTGGACCCTGCCCGCGTTTCAACAAGAGGTCGATCGCCTCGCCCAAGCGCTTGCCGACGGCTCACCTGGAGCAAGCTCGCTAGACGCGGGAGACCTGCGGAACTTGGTCGCGTCCAATGCCTTGGGAAACGACTTCGACGAACCTCCCGCCGACGCGGCCTTCGGGGAGATCTGCCAGTCGACCCGATGCCTCGTACGCGCCGGCGCGACGATGTCGGTCTCGTTTTGGACAGGACACCCCGACAACGCATTCCGCCAAGGCTCCCGACACTTCGAGATCCAGCGGCTTGCAGACAGCGGAATGGACGACGGTCGCCACCGAAAGCGATGGGTCGACGAAGGGCACGTGGACCCAGTCGAGTCGCACGATCCCGCCCTATGATCCGCTCGATCCTTTCGCGGAGCCTCCTCCGCCGATCAACGAAGCGTTTACGGTCACCATCCACTGGCAGATTCCGGATGACGCCACACCCGGCACTCATCGTGTGATCTTTCACGGGAGCGAGAAACAGGAAGGCAGCGACGAGCTCCGCACGTTCCACGCAGAAAGCCCGTCCTTCGAGGTGACCGCGCCATGAAACCTGCGCTGTCGTTCCTCCTCTCGCTATGCCTCCTGATCACGAGCTGCGGCGGTGATGGCTGCGGCGCCGGAGGCTGCAGCGGCCCCGGCGGGCCGACCGACATCGATTTGGAGGTGGACGACTTCATCGTCGGCCTCGAAAAGCCCTGGGACATCGCCTGGCTTCCCAACGGGACTGTCTTGGTGACCGAGCGGCCCGGCCGTCTACATGTCTACGTCGATGGCGTCGGCGCCGCGCCCTTCGTCGTGGCACCAGACGACGTCGTGCCGCGGGGCGAAGGCGGCATGATGGGGCTCGAGGTCGACCCGGACTTCGCCAACAACGGCTACGTCTACGTTTGCACCACGTCAAACGCGGGCGGCGACAACGATGTTCGATTGCTGCGGCTCACATTGCGCACCCCCGACGGAGGCGCCGTGCTTGCGCGCGAGGACATCGTGACGGGGATGCCCTACAGCACGGGACGGCACAGTGGATGTCGGCCGCGCTTCGGGCCGGATGGTTTTCTGTGGATCGGCACTGGCGATGCGGCAATTGGGACGAACCCGCAAGATGACGACTCCCTTGGCGGAAAAGTGCTCCGCGTCGATCGGGAAGGCGCAGCCGCGCCCGACAACGCTGGCGGGTTTCGATGGTACTCGAACGGGCATCGCAACATCCAAGGGATGGCATTTCGATCCGACGGAATCGGGATGTCGGCTGAGCACGGTCCGTCGATTGACGACGAAATCAATCGGCTCGTCGCTGGCAACTTCGGCTGGGATCCGGTGCCAGGGTACAACGAGTCGGTGCCGATGACCGATCTGGAGAAGTTCCCGAGCTGCGGTGCCCGCGGTCTGGTCGAGCGGCTCGCCCACCCTCGCGCTGGCGGGGGCGACGTTCCTCGAAGGCAGTGCCTGGGGCAACTGGGCTGGAGCCCTCGCGGTAGCCACTTTGAAGGCCGAGCACCTGCACATCTACTTCGTCGACGCCGAGGGCGAGGTGACCGGCGAAGAACGCGCCATCGATGACCAAGGCCGCCTCCGCACACCCCGGCAGGGCCCGGACGGCTCACTCTACATTACCAACGACGGCGGGAGCGGTGATGGCAAAGTCCTGCGCGTGAAACCGGTACCTGCAGCAAGCTCTGACGCACCGTGAGCGACGCCTACTACGCAATCGTCAACCGAACGGCGGCTGGCGGACGGTGCGCAAAAGCCGCACCGGAGGCCCTCGATGCATTGGAGCATCGCGGACTGTCGCTGAAGGTCGCGTTTACCGAGGAGCCGAAGCACGCGACTGAGCTCGCAAGGCGCGCAGCCAGTAACGGTTGTCGGCGTTTTCTTTCGGTCGGCGGTGATGGAACTGCCGCCGAGGTCGTCAACGGACTCATGGCCTCCGGCGTTGCTGGCGAATGCGCGCTGGCCATGCTTCCGCTCGGAACGGGCAACTCCTTTTTGCGCGACTTCGGTATCGCCGACCTTCAAGTCGCCACCGATGCGATCGTTCGAGGCAAGAGCACCCCCATCGACGTGCTCCGCCTGACGCACGAAGACGGCGTCCTGCATTTCATCAATACGATGGGGACCGGTTTCGTCGCGCGCGCCGGCGAGCTCACCAACGAGCGCTTCAAATTTCTCGGTGCAGCGGGGTATGTTGCTGCAGTCCTGGTTTGCGTCGTGCGGCTCCGGTACGAAGAGAACACGCTTCGCTATGCGGGCGCGACCGATGAGGCGCGCACGGTCCTCAGCTCGTTCTCCAACAGCCAGTACACGGGTGGTTCGATGCGGATGGCGCCGGAAGCTCGAGTCGCCGACGGCCTGCTCGACGTCGTTCGGGCCGGGCCGCTCCGCAGAGCTGCCCTCGTGAGCGCGTTCGCCCGCATCTTTTCGGGAACGCACACCGATCTCGATCAGGTCTGGACGCGGCAAGTCGACCGGGTGGAATTCGTGAACCCCGCGTTTCAAGCCGTGCTGATCGACGGCGACCTCTACCACCTGACGCCCCTTGCGATCGATGTCCTTCCTTCGGCAATCCAGCTCATCGCATGACGGAGACCACGACAGCTCGGGATCGAATCGTCAGCCTGTTCATCTGGGTTTTCGCCGGCGGCTTCCTGGTGCTGAGCCTGTCATTTTTGACGATCCTCTACCAGTTCGTGAAGCCGGACCGCGTTCAGCCCCTCGAACGCCTCTACTGCAAGCTCCAACTCGCACTCACGTTCAACCGGCAGCGCCACGACGTGCATCCCGACGTCGACCCCGGCACCGCGTACATTTTCATTCAGAATCACAGCAGCCATCTCGATCACGTCGCGATGTACACGTCTACACCGCATTTCAAACAAGGCATCGAGCTCGAGAGCCACTTCGACTACCCCTTCTACGGCTGGTTCATGAAGGCGCGCGGAACCATTCCTGTTCCCAAGGATCGAGCAGGCGCACTCGACGCGCTCCGCGAGGCGGTTCATGCCGAAGTCGATGCCGGGCATTCGATCCTCGGCTTTCCGGAGGGACACCGGACCAAGACCGGTCACGTGGGCCCCTTTTACGACGGCCTGTTTCGAATCGCGATCGAGCTCGGCGTGCCCATCGTGCCCGTCGCGGTGACAGGCCTTTTCGAAGTGCTTCACAAGGGCTCGCTCGTCATTCGCGCCGGTAACGAAATCAGCGTTTGCGTGGAAGAGCCGATTGCCACCGAAGGTCTCACCGAGCAGGACATCGCGAGCCTACGGGACCGAGTGCGGGACGCGATTGCAGGCAGGGTCGACGCGCATTTGGAGGCGCTCGGTTGAGCCAGCCGACCTATTCGGCCGCGGCCGCTTCGACCGCCTGAAGCAAGCTCTTTGGAAAGACGCGCCCCGTCATTCGGTCCCGCACTTTTTTGGCCGCTGCGTCCCACTCGGCCTTGTACTGGCTCGTATCGGTCGCAGTGATCCCCTTGGTGAGGACGACATCGTAGGCCTTCTGGTCGTCGCGGCGAATCGTCTTGCTGAGCAAGACCTCAACGCGCTCGCAGGTCCGCAAGAACGTTGCCTTGAGGTCGGCCGGAAGCGCGTTGACCTTCTCTTTACGCATCACCATGCCACCCGCGATGATCGCCGAGTTGTGAGCCGTCATGTACTTGACGCGCGTGTACCACTGAAGTGCAACCGCCGTGAGCGCGGAAGACGTCACCACGTCGACCATCTTGGTCTGAAGCCCGGGGTACACTTCGTTTACGCCCAGTCGAACGCCATTGGCTCCGATCACGTCGTAGAACTCGATGAAAACCAGGTCGTCTTTCCACATCCATGGTCGCATCGACTTGATGTCCGAGGGCTTTTCGATCGCCTTTTGTGAAAAGAGCCGCGTCTTTCCCGCGTCTCCCCAGGCCAACATCATGAAGCCTTCGTCGTCGAAGAGCTTCTCGAAGTCCGCGGCCATCTTGGTTCGCACTCGGTCCAGCTTCTCGTAGGTATCGAGGAAGTTCGGCAGGACCAAGATCACCATTGGCCTCACAAGCATGCTCATTCCGGTCATCGTGACGACGCCGCCGTCGAGCTGCCCCACGCGCATCTTTCGAACGAAGTCACGCTCATCGCCTTGCGCGCCGCCCGGGTAGAAACGCAGCTTCAACCGACCTTCCGTCTCGCTTTCGAGAGTCTTCTTCCAGGCGTTGAGGACCTTCATCCACGACGAGCCGGCAGGCGCGAGGGAGGCAATACGGAAGGTGACGGCCTCTTCGGCGCGACTGCTCGGGACGCTACCTGGCAACCCCACGAGGACGACCGCCAGAAGTACGACAAACGCGAAACCTCGGTTCACGGAACGGCATATACCCGGACCTGGCCGCCCGCGTCCAGCGTGGGGTGCACCAGGCTGTCCGCCGCGCCCTTCTTGCACGCCCCGAACTTTGACGGAATACTCTACCGTCCAGGGGGTTGAGAGGCTGTGATGGTCACGGAACCGGTGCTGGATTGGAGCGTTGCGAGGTGTCGGCCAGGCCGGCGCATTGCGCTATCCGCGCTCCTTCTGGTGTCTGTGCTGGGTTTCTCTCCCCGTGCGGAGGGCGATCTCACGGCAGATCGGAGCGCCGAGGCGAAGCCCTCGGCAGCCCCATCTCACGCGCACCCGGGCTCTGCCGTGGTG
Organism: uncultured delta proteobacterium; assembly: GCA_963699755.1. Taxonomy (GTDB): domain Bacteria; phylum Myxococcota_A; class Polyangia; order Polyangiales; family Houyiibacteriaceae; genus SG8-38. The sequence goes on along the minus strand of CAVOVB010000001.1, from coordinate 1,897,539 downwards.
CGCTTCGCCGCAAGCGTCGACGAGCTCATCGACCCGCTCGAGGATGACCACCTTGGCTCCGAGCCCCTAGCCGCGCCATCTTTCGAGGCTCCCGAATCTCCTGCGAGCTATGGCTGCCCCTCAGCCCCGCTCGACAGCCAATCGCTAGTTTCGTCGAATCCGGCTCGCGGTCCGCCTTCCAGCTGACGAAGCCCCCGAGGGTTTCGTCTCCCGTGTGTGTGATTGCCCCAGATCTCCGGGGCAACGTTGTGTTCTGAGCACGAAGGCGGATTGTCATGTCGAATGTTGTATCGAAGGAAGGGCCACGCAGCCCGTTCCCAGTTGCCGATTTGAAGGCAGGTTTCTTAGTTTTCCTGATCGCCCTTCCCCTCTCCCTGGGGATCGCGATGGCCAGTGGATTCCCCCCGATCGCGGGCGTTCTGACCGCGATCATCGGAGGGGTCATCGTCACGTTTCTCGGTAGCGCACGCCTGACGATCAAGGGGCCCGCGGCCGGACTCATCGTCATCGCATTGGGGGCGGTACAAGAGCTTGGGGGAGGAGATCCGATGCTCGGCTACCGTCGAGCCCTAGCGGTCGGGACGGTCGCGGCAGGCGTGCAAATTGCGTTCGCCCTCCTTGGCGCCGCCTCGATCGGCGTAGCGATGTCTCCCTCTGTGGTCCACGGCATGTTGGCCGCCATCGGTGTGATCATCATCTCGAAGCAAGTGCACACCCTGTTGGGCGTAGCGCCGGAGGCCAAGGAACCATTGGAGTTGCTCGCCGAAATTCCGAAGAGCATCGCGCATGCCAATCCCGAGATACTGATCCTTGGTGCTCTCTCGCTACTCATCCTTTTTGGATGGCCTCTGATTCGGACGCGATGGGCAAAAGCCATCCCGGCTCCGGTGCTGGTCCTCGCGGTGGCAGTGCCACTGAGCTTGTGGCTCAATTTGGACCACTCGCACGCCTATCAGTTTCTATCGCACCAGTTCCACGTTGGGCCGGAGTTCCTGGTGCAACTACCGGGCTCGCTCCTCGACGCGTTCGTATTCCCGGATTTTTCGATGGTGTTCAGTGCCGCGTCCCTGAAATACGTAGTGATGTTCGCCCTGGTCGGAACGATCGAGTCGACCTTGAGCGTGCTCGCAGTCGACTCGATGGACCCGGAGAAGCGCCCGTCGAATCTGAATCGCGATCTCCTGGCTCTTTCTTTGGGGAACCTCTGTTCGTCTCTGGTCGGCGGGCTTCCGATGATTTCCGAGATCGTTCGAAGCAAAGCGAACGTCGATGCTGGCGCGCAGTCCCGATGGGCGAACTTTTTTCATGGCGCATTTCTGCTGACATTCGTCGCTCTGGCTCCCGGCTTGCTGCACGAAATTCCGCTCGCGGCCTTGGCGGCAATGCTGGTCTACACCGGCGCACGACTCGCATCACCCCGTGAGCTGTGGCACGTCAAACAGATCGGTCTGGATCAGCTCGCCCTCTTCGTCACTACACTCATCATCACTCTCGCGACCGACCTTCTAATTGGCGTCGCAGCCGGCCTCGTGCTCAAGGTCATTTTGCACCGCGTCCGCGGGGCGACTTTCAGCCAGATCTTCCGTGCGCGCGTCGAGAAGAGTCAGCAAGGCTCCGAATTGCGCTTGACGCTGCACGGTGCAGCGGCTTTCACGAGCCTCATCTCGGTCAGGAAGTCCCTCGCGGATCTCGATCCTTCCTGCCGGAAAGTGGTGATCGATGTGACCGACGCCGCGATCGTTGACCATACGTTCTTGAGTCGCCTCGAGGGTCTATCCAACGAGTGGCCGAATGTGGAATTGGAGGTGGTGGGGATCGAGGCACTGACGCCGCATTCGCCGCATCCGCACTCAACCCGTCGAAGGACCGCTTCATGACCTCCGTTGCAAGCGAGTCTCTCAGCCTGTCCAGCTCGAAATCGACTGCGAACGCGACGCTTGGTGAGCTGCTCGACCACGCAGCGCACCTGCTTCCTCAGCAGTCTCCGCTGCATATGTTCGTTCATCACAACACCTTGCATGCCTTTGAGCACCTTCACTTCGAAGAAGCCGTCGTCGAGGCCGCTGCGCGCTTCGGTACCGAGCCTTACCAGTCCGAAGCAGCCTTCGACGAGTGCATCGAGTCGGCGAGAATTCGTTCGGCCGACATTGAAAACGTAGTCAACGCGTCCATCGAGGACTCAGGAGGCCCTGTGATAGCCGGAGGGCCGACGCGACGGGAGATGCGGGCCATACGTCTGAGCAATCTCTTCGAGATCCCACAGGGTCCTGCGCTCAACTGGATGCTCGAAGAGACGGGGACGCTGTTTCGCTTCCACCGTCGCGTGCCGGAGTCGGCCCGGGCTGCGATCCTTCAGTCCGCCGAGCGTGTCTCCCTCGGCGGGAACTCCAGCACGCCAGAGGCGCGTGAAGAGCAGGCCCTCGAGCAGATCTGGAGGGAGCTGCTCGCCGTCGCTCCGACCTCCCCCCGCGCCCGCACCGGCATCAGGCGGCGCGACCAGATCCTCGAAGTCTGCGGCATTGATACCGATCACTTCGTCCACCCCCTTCTGATTCGTGTCTGCGCCGCTTTCGTCGATCAGGGGATCGCGTATTGGGAGATGCCGGGACGAGATGCGGGTTTGCTCGAAGTCTTCCGCTCTCTCTACGGAATCGGGTCGGGTCCTTCCGATCGCTGGATGGAAGGGCTTTCAAAGCAGCTGAGACTCCAGCAAAGCGAGCGATGGGACGCAGACCGGACGGTGCGCTGGGCACTGGAAGAGCTCGATGTCCCCCACGCGCAATGGGCTGGGTACATCGAAGAGACCCTGTTGTCGCTTCCAGGTTGGGCGGGCATGATTCGGCAGCTGGAGCTGCGTCCCGACACGGCGCCCGTCGACCCTCCCCGCGCCCGACTCCTCGACTACCTCGCGCTGCAGCTCAGCCTCGACCTGCACGCCGCTCGCTTCGTCATTCGAACACGGGCTGGTGGGCCGGACGCGTTCGCTGAGATGCTATCGCTTCGGACGGACGCCAAACGAGAGAGCGACCTCGATCTCGAGCTCGTCTACGAAGGCTTCATCACGGCCCAGCTCGCCGGACTCGGGCCGGCGGAGCTTGGAGGACGGGAAGCAGCGAAGCGCTGGCTCGAAGAGGTCGGCGGATTCGATTCGAACGAACGGCGCCGGCTCTTGCACCTCGCGTATGAAAGAAGGCACCGCATCGGGGTGCTCGACGGAATCGTGGGTCACTGCCGATTCAAACGCAGGCAAGCGGCACAACCTCGCTTTCAAGCCGTATTCTGTATCGACGATCGCGAGGAGTCGCTTCGCAGGCACCTCGAAGAGATTCGGCCGGACGTCGAGACCTTCGGATACGCGGGCTTCTTTGGCATCGCGATGGCGTATCAGGGCATCGAGGACATTCGTCCGAGGCCGCTATGCCCTGTGGCCGTTCTCCCAAGCCACTACGTCAGGGAACGCGCCCTCGACGAGGGCGAAGCTGCCGTGTTTGCCGAGAAGCGTCGCAGACGAGGACAAATGACTCACTCGATCGGACTCGGAAGCAAAATGCTGACCCGCGGCGGGGTCCTCTCTGCCTTGTTCGGATTCTTGGCGATCATCCCACTTCTTGGGAGGAGCCTGTTTCCTCGCGCCACGGAGCGTCTAGCGCACAGGATCTCGCACAGGACAGCACCCATGCCTCCGACGCGCTTGTGCCTCGAACGCGCTCCAGGCGAGCGACCCGACGGGCTCGCGTTGGGCTACACGATCGATGAAATGGCGGATGTCGTGTCCGGAGCACTTACGACGATGGGGATGGCGGGACAGTTGTCGTCGCTGGTCCTGATCGTCGGGCATGGCTCCTCGAGTCTCAACAACCCTCACGAAGCGGCACACGACTGCGGTGCGACGGGTGGGGGACGCGGGGGCCCCAACGCGCGTGCCTTCGCTGAGATGGCCAATGAACCACGGGTTCGAGAACGGCTTCGAAGCAGAGGACTCGTCATCCCTGATTCGACCTGGTTCGTCGGCGCATATCACAACACCTGCGACGACTCGATGACGTACTACGAAGAAGATCGGGTCCCGGCAGAGTCGCTGGAGGCGCTGGCGGACGCGAAGCGCGCGTTTGCAGACGCCTGCCGACTTGATGCGCACGAGCGCTGTCGCCGTTTCGAGTCAGCGCCCCTGGGTCTGGATCCCGAGGCAGCGCTGGCACACGCCGAGGCGCACGCCTACGATCTCGCGCAGCCAAGGCCCGAGTATGGGCATGCAACCAACGCCGTTTGCATCGTGGGCCGCCGTGCACGGACACGTGGGTTGTTTCTAGATCGGCGGGCCTTTCTCGTGTCGTATGATCCCGAGAGCGACTCGACCGGGGCGATTCTGGCTCAGCTCCTTCGCTCGGTTGGACCGGTCGGCGCCGGGATCAACCTGGAATATTACTTCAGCTTCGTCGATCCCACGGGCTACGGTTGCGGGACCAAGCTTCCCCACAACATCGTCGGGCTCGTCGGTGTGATGGATGGGCACGCATCGGACTTGAGAACGGGTCTCCCTTGGCAAATGGTGGAGATCCACGAGCCGGTTCGGCTACTCACGATCGTCGAGGCGGAAACCGAGGAGTTGGTGCGCATTCTCGAACGCGACTCGGCACTTGCGAACTTGGTGAACAACGAGTGGATCCAACTGGTCGCTTGGGACCCAAGAAGCGACGCCGTGGCGGTCTACGAGAATCGGCGATTTCAGCCGTATGTTCCGGAAAATCCCGCCATCGCCGTAGTCGGCCGTTCCGTCGACTTCTACTCCGGCCGGCGAGGGCATTTGAGCCCGGCCCACGTCAAGGCCGGGTTGCTCGAATACGGTGCGGCATGATGGAAACGCTTGTCGATGGCTTGGTGATTGGCATCGTAGGCTTTCCGATGCTCGCCGTCTTCGTGCTCGGCTTGCGGGCCTGGCTCGATCGAGCCTGGAGCGAGCGAGCGACCGTCACGATCGTAGGTTTGGCGTTCAGCGCTTCCCTAGCCTCATCTACGCTGACTGCGGGATGGCTTCTGCTGCGCGATTTCGCGGAAGTCCGCGTGCACTTGGGCAGCTGGTTCTCTGCCAAACACTATTCGTTCGATTGGAGTCTCGTCGCCGATCATCTGTCGATCCCGTTTGCAATCTTCTCGGCTGCTTTGCTCGGCCTCGTCGCGGCATTCTCGCGGAGGTATTTGCACCGCGAGCCGGGTTTCTCACGGTTCTACCTGCTGCTGACCATTTTTGGCGCTGCGGTCGAGTTCGTGGTCCTCGCGGGAAGCCTGGACTTGGCCTTTATCGGATGGGAGCTCGTCGGCCTGACGTCCGCTCTCTTAATCGCGTTCTTCCACGAGAGGCGCGCGCCGGTCGAGCACGGCCTCCGTGCCTTCGTCACCTATCGGCTCTGTGATATCGGTTTGCTCTCCGCCGCCGTTGCACTTCACCAGATGGTCGGTACCTCCGATGTCGTACCTTCCCCGACGGGTCCATGGGCGAGCTTCGTCGTTCCGGACACCGTGCTCGGGGCGACCGTGGTCGGCTTGCTCCTTCTCTGGGCGTCGATGGGCAAAGCGGCCCAAGTGCCCCTGTCCGGATGGCTGCCCCGTGCGATGGAAGGTCCCACTCCTTCGAGCGCCGTCTTTTATGGGGCGCTCTCCATTCATCTCGGGCCCTATCTCCTGCTTCGCGCCACATCGATTCTCGAGTTCTCCGGGGTCGCAGCGGGCTCGGTAGTCGCCGTGGGAGCGCTCACGGCGCTGCACGCGACGTTCGTGGGCCGCACGCAAAGCGACATCAAAAGCGCCCTCGCATACGCGTCGATGACCCAAGTTGGGCTGATCTACGTGGAGATCGGCCTTGGCTTCTACCACCTCGCCGTGGCCCATATCGTCGGCCATGCCGCCATTCGAACGCTCCAGATCCTCCGTTCGCCGAGTCTCCTTCACGACTACCATCATCTCGAACAAGCGATGGGAAAGCAGCTCCCCCGAACCGGCGGACATCTCGAACGCCTGGTGCCGACGGCACTGCAGCCCTGGCTCTATCGCGTCGCTCTAGAGCGCGGGGGCTTCGACGCTTTTCTCAAGGACCACGTCATTGGGCGAGCGCTGGCCGTGCTCTCGTGGCTGGATCGACTGGACCGGGCCTGGGTTGACTATCTCACGAAACCAACACCGGCCAAGAAGTCACGTCAGCAGCGGGACGAGGTCACGTCATGACACTCGTATTTGCGGCTCTGCAACTCCTTCTTCTCCTCCCCATGGCCTGGTTCGTCGCGCGCTCGCCCTCGTCACGAACAGCCCGTCACCGCGCTAGCTACGCGATGGGTCTCACCGGCTTGCTTGCGCTCACCCACGTCAGCTGGCGCGTACTCAGGAGCTCCCATGCTCGAGCGATCCGCCGACTGGGTCGCGATGGAGGACCCGCACTCCTGGGCTCCCGCATTCTCCTTGATTACCTGCCTGATCGGCTATGCCGCGATCGTCCTCAGTCCAATTCGTGGAACGCGTCCAAAGACATTCGCGAGGATTTTGCTTCTCATCGCGATCGCGTTGGTCTTCCTGGTCATTCGCCATCCGATCGGGCTTGCCGTCCTCTGGGGCGCTTCGGCGCTCATCGTGTGGCTCGAGTTGCGAGAGATGCGACGAACTCGAAGTACGGCGAGGTTGTTCGCCATTTATCATGTGCCGAGTGTCGTCGCGCTTGGAATCGGCGCGGTGCTGCTCAGTCGAGGCGAGTCCACGGTTGGGCTCGTGTTTCTCCTCGCCGGCATCGGAATTCGCGAAGCCGTGATCCCGCTTCACAGTTGGTTCCCCCCGTTCGTGCAATACGCACCCATGGGACTCGTTGTGGCGTTCTTTGCACCGCAACTGGGCGTCTATGCGCATCTCGAGTTGCTCCGAGGGGAGCTCCCGTCGCAACTTGCTCACGGCGTGGCGTCTCTCGGTGCGATCACTGCGGTGGTCGCCGCAGCTCTCGGCATTGCACAAACGGACGCGCGGCGTGCGCTCGCATTCTTGATAATGAGCCAGACAGGGCTCGTGGCCTTCGGCCTGGATACGAGCTCTCCCGTTGCCCAGATTGGCGCATTGCTCACATGGCAAGTGATAGGCGTGGCAACCGCCGGCTTCGCAATGACGCTCGCCTCTCTCGAAGCCCGGCGTGGGAATCTTTCGGTCAATGTCCCGGGCGGGAGTTTCACCCGAACGCCGCGCATGGCTGTCGCTTTTCTCTTCATGGGTTTTGCAAGTGTAGGCCTGCCGCTGACGCTCGGTTTCGTAGCCGAAGACCTCTTGGTTCAGGGATCGGTCGATGAGTTCCCGCTACTTGCCTTTGCATTGATCGCCGCGACGGCGCTCAACGGGATCGCTGTGATGCGAGCGTTCTTCACGTTGTTCAGCGGATCTTCCAGGCACATCGGGGAACGTGACCTGACCAGACGTGAAGCAGCCGTACTGACGATGTTGATGGCCACGCTCCTCATCATGGGCTCTGTTTCCAGGACAGACCGTTCGGCGGCTCGAGCGCGTCACCGAGCGTGATGCCCAGCCCGTTACCGTCGTCCAGACGCTCGACGTCTCGCCCGACGCGCAACGGCCTTGAACACGCGCTGAAACATCGCGGCGTCGCCGCTTGCTGGCTCGCGCTGGTCCTTTTTGTCACCCGACTCAGGGTAGAGCTGGTATGCGGCGTTCAGAATGCGATCGACGACGTTCGGCGCCACCCCATAGGCGAATTCGAATAGATTTCCGACAGGGGTGGCCACCCGTTTCGGCTGATGGACGATGCCGTCCGCCACTAGGTCGGCAGCTTCTACGGCGCTCCGCATCGGAAACGAGTCGTAAATCGTCGTCGATTTCATCATCGGCGTCTTGACCAATGGCATGTAGATCGTCGTGACCTTGACCCCGTCCTTCAGCGCTTCGACTGCCAGGACTCGACTGAACGCGTCGAGCGCCGCCTTGCTCGCGATGTAAGCGCCGTAGCGCGGAACGTTCACCTGGACCCCGATCGTCGACACGTTGAGGATCTGCCCGCTCTTCTGTGCGCGCATACCCGGAAGAAATCCCATGATGAGACGCACCGCGCCCAAGAAATTGAGAGCGAGCGTCCGCTCGAAGTCGTGCACCCGATCGTACGACTTGGCGACACTTCGGCGAATCGAGATTCCTGCATTGTTGACGAGGATATCGACTTGGCCGTGGTCAGCAAGAATGGCAGCGATCAGACGCTCGGTGTCCTCGGCGTTCGATAAGTCGCCAGGATACGCGAATGCCGTTCCGCCGCGCCCCTCGATGCTCTTGCTTCATGTCTTCGAGCTTGTCGGCGGATCGCGCGACGAGCAGGACCTTTGCCCCGGCGTCCCCCAACCGATTGGCCAGCGCTTCGCCAATCCCGCTCGAAGCGCCGGTGATCGCGACGGCACGGCCGGAAACCCGCTCGCGCAGCGCGCTATGTTCGGAGTCGGTCACCGGCGAAGCGTAGCGCAGTCGATGCGATCTGCGGTGAAAAACATTTGCTACTCGTCGATCGTCGCGGCCACCCAGGCGTTGAATGTGTCGCGCGTTGTCGCCCTCGACGAGGTGAATCCGTTGGATTTGAGCTGGCCCCGCGTCGACGATCTGTTTGGCTACCATCCAATCGACGCATTCGGTGTACGGAGGTGTCGTCAGCGAGCCACGGTAGTGAAAATAGTCAATGCTCTCGACATCCAAGCCCGAACCAAGCACGTCCTCGACAAACACCTCGTCGAGCTTGGCCGAACGGCCTTCCTGCGTCGGAATTGCATCGAGGAACTCTTCGATGAATTGATTGGGCTTCCCCATCCGGAAGAGAAGTGCCACGACTAAGTAGTTGGGTGGATCATCGGACGAAAGACCGGGACGTGAATGCACCAAGTGCATCTCCATGGGATAGGTGATTCCGTCGACGAGATGCTCGGAGGGCGTGTGAAAATGAAGCTGCATGAACTCGTACCTGTTGCCATCGAACTCCGTCGTGATGCCCCTCCGGAAGTCGAGCTGCACGGTGTGTCCGAGATTCTGTACCTGGTCTGCACCATCTCCAACACTGAAATGGATAGTGTGGCGCCCGTCTTCGGCCTCGCCGGAAAGGATGTTCACCGGGGACTGGAGTAGTCCATGCTCCAGGCCGGGTAGCGCGTAGTACACCCCAGAGGCCGACTCACCGCCCGAGCCCTCGGACTTCTTGGCAGACACGGCTGCCGCGTCGCATGGGGGACAAGACTTGGACGCGCAGCCCATGCCAGTCATGAAGACCAGCACTGTTCCGAGGGAGCTGCCGACGACACTTCGTAAGCTCATCGGAGGATTTAGAGGGTCCTGCGTAACCCGTGCTGTCGATCGCCGGCACAATTTTCCAATGGCGGCGCTCAGGCAGCGGCGTTGGTCATCCGGCAGATCGAGCGCGAGGGTGCCGCCTGGGTTGAGCACGTTTCGGGGATCGAAGTGCCGCTTGAGGGCCCGAAACACCGCGAGCTCATTACGTCCGATCTGGCCTTCCAGCCAGGGCGCGGTCATCTTTCCGATGCCATGATGATGGCTCATGGTTGCGCCGGAAGCCTGGACGGCATCGAGGATGCCACGGTGAAACTCCAGGAACTCCTGGTGACCCATCTTCGCGATGAAGATGAAGTATAGATTCGCGCCCTGCGGGTAGCAGTGGGACATGTGCGTCATACAGACCGTCTGCGGTCGGCTCTTCACGTACGCCCGGACGTGCTCGTGCACTTTCGGGAGCTCCTCCCAGTTGGTGGCGCACTCGAGGGTGTCGATGAGAATGCCGTAGTCCTGCAGGTCCTCGCGCATGTACGGATCGGCAAAACGACCGTGCTCCCACTTCTTGGTGATGAATCCGGTGGTGTACATCCCGCCATGCGCGTTGCAGACCTGGCGAAGGCGCCGTTTGACCATTGCCGTGTAGGCGCGGTCTCCGTCGACGGTTCCGAGCATCAGACAACGCTCGCCCTTTTTGAAACCTCGCAGACTGACGAGCGTGTCGATCGGCGTGCCCTCGACCCCATAGAGCTTGAAGGCAACGTCGGTTTCCTCCGGATCGGACAATCGGAAGACGGATGGAACACCAAACTCACCCTGCATGATCTCGCGCACCGCGGCCGTCCCGCTCTTCCAATCCGGAAAGATGAAGCTGAAGCGGCGCGTGTTCTCGGGCTGATAGCGAAAGACTTTCAAGGTCACCGCCACCAAGATCCCGTACGCTCCTTCGCTTCCGATCATGATCTGATCGAGGTTGGGTCCGGTCGAATATGCAGGGACGTCGACGGTTTCGATGGCGCCAACGGGCGTGATGTACTCCTGACTCAGCACCAGATCTTCCGCCTTGCCGTAGTACGTGGAGTTCTGCCCTGCGCCGCGCGTCACCACCCAGCCACCTGCCGACGAGAACTCGAACGACTGCGGAAAATGACCGCAGGTATACGCGTGCGGCGCGTTGAAACCCTCACGGGCACCGTTGAGGGCTGCTTCGAGATCCGGACCGAGAATACCAGGCTCCACCGTGACCGTTTGATTGACGACGTTGAGGGACAGGACGCGTTTCATGTGCGTGCCGAGATGGATCGAAACCCCGGCTCGCACGCACTCGGTGCCACGTGTCACGCTCGAGCCGGCGGCGTAGGTATAGAGAGGAATTTCCTGCTCGTGGCAGTAGCGAACGATTTGCTCGACATCGTCGCGGTCGCGCGGGTGAAGCACCAAATCAGGGAGATTTTCGACCTCGTGGTCGCGCAGCCGAAGCGCGTCGATCATCGTTTTACCGTACGAGACGCGGAGCCTCGAGTAGACGTCGTCGTTCACGTTTTCGTCGCCCAGCAGGCGGCGAAAGAAGCTGACCTGCTCGGAGCTGAGCGAAATCGAAGAGTCCGCCGTCACCTCGTCGAGGCCAAGATTCTGCGGCTTTTCGAAGTACGCGTCATCGAGTCCGAAGGTCTCCTTCATCAAAGCGTAGAGCCGCGGATTCGGGTGCTTGTAGGCCTCCGGCGCTCCCCACTTGAACGCCGAACGATACGAACGCTTGGGAAGCGCCCCCTCGAACCAGTTCGGAGTGAAGGAATCCTTGTCCGTCATGCTTTCTCTCTTTCCTTCGGTGTGACCGGCATGTCCCATGGAGTGCCCATGAGCGCCAGCTTCATTCGCATGAGCCTGGAAGGCTGGACGCGATTGGGTCGCAGCGGCAACTGATGCTCCTCGATGAGCCCCGAGTCGAGCCCGTCGACGAGCTCCGATCGAGCCGTAGGGCCGCAGCAATTCGTCGACCGCCTTCCGATTGGGCTCGCTGAGACGCCGATACTCGTTTTGAAGAACTTCGAGGCAATAGACGCGATAGTGAACGACCTTGAGCTTGCGATAGGTGACGCCGTGCGCTTGGTGGTCGACCCGTGCTTCCCCGACTGCCCAAGCGCGCGCGTTCCGCACGAGGAAAGGCCAGTAGCTCTGCGCGATCTCGCGAAGGAAGTATTCCCAACCCGGCTGTGAAAAATCGCTGAGGATGGGCTCTCGCCCAAGTCGATGCGCCCGCGCGTTCCACAGCCGCCCACCCATGCGTAAACCGCAGGTGCTCGCTCTTCCATCACGCGGCTCGGCGTAGGGTCCTGCGCGTAGTGCCGAAACATCGGCCCGAACAAACCGATGTCGACGAGTGTCGGATGGCTACCGAGCAGATACGGCTGTTCCTCGAGAAGCTCGCTCATGGCGTCGAGCAGGTCGAGGTACTGTCGCTTAACCTGCGGCGCGGTTTCGGGGCTCACTCCGTCCCCTCGCAAGTAGGTCGCCATCTGTCGGCGCCCGTAGTACCAGCCGGCGAGCCACTTGGGCGCCGGGAAATCGGCGAGCACCTCGTGCCCAATGCGATGCATGAGAAGCTTTCGAGATTCGACCGGCTGCCAGCGCCAATAGAGCGCCGCCCGCCAGCACCATTCGTCGGCGTAATCTTCGACCAGCTTCGACATGAAGCGGAGGACGGGTACCGGGGAATCACCGGTGACTCCGGGTACGCCGACTCGAGCCAGTCGATCATCGGCGTCGTGTCTTTGAGCCACTGCCCGTTGGCCAAGCGGAGCACCGGCACCTTCATGAGGCCGGTCGCCGGGAGGATCTCGTCGCGCATGACCTTCATGTCGACGACCCGTCGCTCGTACGGAATCTCCTTGTAGCGAAGGTACGCTTCCATCTTGCCGCTGAAATACGACATGTCGGCGACGTACGCGGTGATCGGCTCCCAATCGGGATGTCGTGACTCAGCCATGGATGTTCCTGTTGCTTTTCCGGATCGAGTCTTGAGAGGAGCACGGTAACGTGTCACAGGACTCGCGGATGCTCATGCAGGAATCCGAGCGCCAAGGAGCTAAGCATGGACCAAAGAGAAACGGGCCTGATGAACTGGCTGACTGCATTCAGCGTGCGGTTCAGCCCACGATTTCTGGTTCGCAAACTCGCCCGCTGGATGAACAAAACATGATCGACACGCGATTCTTTTCACTTCTGGGGCCGCTGGCGCTGCTTCTTTTCGGTTCGGTGGCATCGGCGCAGGGAGCCTGGTCCTACGAGCCCTCTCAAACTTCGCCCTACACGACTCGCCCGGTTGAACAGTACCCGCCTCAGCCATCCGTCGAGCAGCGAGCCTCGCACCGGGGCTATCAGGGCTCTTTCAGCCTTGGGGTCCCGATATGGTTGAACGCCGACAGAGACGTGGTCCGACCGGGCGTGGATCTGAACGGCTTCGGCGGCTTCGACATGGGCTACGTGGTTTTCGGCCTCGGGCTCGGCGCAATGTGGACGCCGATCAACTTCTACAACATCCCCGGCATCGACCCGGGCTTTGACCGTCGGCCGATGACCCGCCTCTACCTCGCGCCCGAGGTGCGCGTTCAGGTGCCAAACAACACCCCTCTCCTGCCGTATCTGGGCATCAGCTTCGATGCGAACTGGTGGCGCGTAGCGGAAACGAACGTGGTCTGCACCGGCAACATTTACTACTACTGCGCACGAATCGCAGTCTTCCGCTTCACTCCCGGCATGACCGCGAAGATAGGCCTCGCGATCCGGGTAGCGAGCGGAAGCTACATCGACCTCGGCGTCAAATACTCGCTGACGGGGCCTGGTAGCTTTTTCTTTCAGCGCGAGCAGTGGGTCACGCCGTACGTGGGCTTGCTCTTTCGCTGAGCCTAGACGTACTTCTTGAGCTCGAGCCGCGCGACCATGCCGCGGTGCACTTCATCCGGGCCGTCGGCAATTCGTAGAGCGCGCGCCATCGCCAGCAGGCGCGTGAGCTCGAGGTCGGACATACCCTCACCGCCATGGATCTGAATCGCCGCATCGACCACCGACTGCAGCACATTGGGCGCGATGACTTTGATGGCGGAGATGTCGACCAAGGCGCCGAAGGTGCCCATCGTGTCGAGCGCCCAGGCGGCCTTCATCGTCAGTAGACGGGCCTGGTCGATCGCCATGCGGCTGTTCGCAATGATGTCTCGGTTGCCGCCGAGGTTCGAAAGCGGCTTGCCGAAGCGACCCGAAGCACGGCGCGCTGGCAGAGGCGCTCGAGGGCTCGCTCCGCCGCGCCGATCGCCCGCATGCAGTGATGGATGCGTCCAGGCCCGAGGCGGCCTTGGGCGATTTCGAAGCCACGGCCCGGCCCTGCGACGATGGCGCTCACCGGAAGACGCACGTCGTCGAAAAGGACCTCGGCGTGCCCGTGTGGCTCATCGAGGTGACCGAACACGGGCAACATTCGCAGAACCTTCACACCCTTGGCGTCGGCGGGCACCAGCACCATCGAATGACGTTCGTGGCGGCTGGCATTTGCATCGGTGACGCCCATGAAAATGTAAAAGCCGCAGCGGGGATCACCGGCCCCACTCGTCCACCACTTTTGGCCGTTGAGCACGACTTCGTCACCAACGACCTCGCAAGTGGCTTGCATGTTGGTCGCATCGCTCGATGCGACTGCCGGTTCTGTCATGGCAAAGGCGGAACGGATTTTCCCATCGAGGAGCGGCTCGAGCCACCGTTTCTTCTGCTCGTCAGAACCGTACTTCACCAGGACCTCGGCGTTGCCAGTATCGGGCGCGCTGCAGTTGAACACCTCCGGCGCCAGAAAGCTTCGCCCAGTGATCTCGGCGACGGGCGCGTAGTCGCGGTTGTCCAGGCCGGCACCGTACTCCTCGTCGGGCAAGAAGAGGTTCCAAAGCCCGAGCTCTTTTGCTTCGGCTTTTAGCTCTTCGACGATTGGGGGAATCTTCCAGTCTCGCCAATCGTCGGTGCCGACGAGCTGGTCGAGATAGGTCTGCTCGTTGGGCACGACGCGCTCGCGGACGAAACGCTCCGCCTGCGCCATCACGTTTTGAGCCCGCTCGGAATGCGTGAAATCCATAGTTGGGGTTGATACCGCATGCGTCGAGACAATTCACGCGGGAAGTATGCAGTTCCGGTGCTAGGTTTCGCCGAACTGAGGAAGCCGAAGCACATGGCAACACAAAGCAATCCCCTGATCGACGATGGTCTCGTCGATTTTCTTCTCTACTCGGTGCTCGACGCCGAGTCGCTCTGCGAGCTCGAAGCCTATCGGCAGCACTCCAAGGAGACGTTCGACCTCTACATCGACAGCGTCCGGCGATTCTCGCGTCAGGACCTCCTGCCTACATACAAGCCGATGGATGAAGAGCCTCCGGTGTTTCGCGACGGGCGAATCCGTACCCATCCCGCACTTCCCGAGCTCTACGAAAAGATGATCGACCTAGGGGTGCTCACCGCGACCCGCCCCGAATCGCTCGGTGGTCAGCAGATGCCCATGCTGATCCACTGGATGGCGAGCGCGTACCTCATGGCGGCCAACCTGAGCGCGTACGGTTACATCGGTCTGACCTTGGGGGCGGGGCATTTGATCGAAGCCTTTGGTTCCGATGAGGTCAAAGAGCTCTTCTTGGCGCGCATGTATGAAGGTGAGTGGACCGGGACAATGGCCCTCACCGAGCCACAGGCCGGAAGCAGCCTCGGCGACATCAACACGACGGCAACGCCTACGAACGACGGTCACTACCTGATCAAGGGCAGTAAGATCTTCATCTCCGGTGCGGATCACGGCATCACCGACAACGTCGTCAACCTCACCCTGGCCCGAATCAAAGGCGCGCCCGAGGGGACCAAGGGGATTTCCTTGTTCGCAATCCCGAGGCTTCGTGAAGAAGACGGTCGCCTCGTCTCCAACGACGTGACGGTGGCCGGCATGATTCACAAGATCGGTTGGCGGGGACTTCCAAGCCTGGCGTTGGAGTTCGGCGACGAAGGCGACTGCAGGGGCTGGCTCGTCGGAGAACCCAATCAAGGCCTTCGCTGCATGTTTCAGATGATGAACGAGGCCCGCATCATGGTGGGCGTCAACGGCTTTGCTACGGCTTCGGCTGCATATCACGAGTCGCGACTGTACGCGCTCGACCGCAAGCAGGGGCGCACGCCGGGCCGGCGCGACGGCGAACAGGTATCGATCGTCGAGCACGCCGACGTTCGTCGGATGCTGTTGCGCCAAAAAGCAATCATCGAGGGCAGCCTGGCCTTGCTAGGCACCGTCTCCCGCTACGCGGACGTCGCTGCGCATGGCGCATCGGAAGAGGACCGGGAGCGCGCTGGTCTGTTGCTCAACTTGCTCACCCCAGTTGCGAAGACCTTTCCCGCCGAGCGAGGCTTCGAATCCAATGTGCTCTCTGTTCAAATCCACGGCGGCTACGGCTACACGAGCGAATACCTTCCCGAAGCCTACATGCGTGATCAGAAGCTGAACACGATTCATGAAGGAACCAATGGGATCCAAAGCATGGATCTGCTCGGCCGGCAGGTCATGTCCAAAGGCGGTGCCCCGCTGCGGGCGTTGGCCGAGGAGATCGGCCTTACGATTGCTCGTGCGCGGGAAGCGGGCTGCGATCCGGCGCTTTGTTCACCCCTCGAAGACGCGGTCGCCACGGTCGGCGCCATCACCATGGAGCTCGGCCAGCGCGGCATGGCCGGAGATGCGGACGGCATGCTCGGCCACAGCTGGGACTACCTCGACATGTTCGCAACCCTCGTCATCGGCTGGCAATGGCTCAAGATGGCCGCTTCGGCGCGTACCGCGCCTATTTCCGAGAAGCGCAGACATGGGACCGACGCAGCGGCGCAGTATTGGATCCGGACTGAGGTCCCACGCATCCCACTGCTCGCAGAGCTCTGCCGCTCCAACGAGGACTCTTACATCCGGGCGGAACAGGACTGGTTCTAGGGCTCAGCGCGACTTCTTCTCGGCAATCTTTCGGCGGCACACGTTGTTGATGAGCCGCAGCTCTTCAATCTTCTCGTCGATCTGCTGCTTCTTGTCCTCGAGCTCGGCGATCATCTCTGCGCTTCGAGCCGCCGAAATCTCGAGTTGCTTCAGGCGGCCCTCACCCTGTTGGCCATAGAGGTCGAGGTAGTCCTTGGTCTCCTCGAGCGTATAGCCGAGCGACTTCGCGCGAACGATGATGTGCAGGCGCGCACGATCGCGACGCGCGTAGATTCGAGCGCCGTTCAGCCGCTTTGGTGAAAGCAAGCCTTTGGACTCGTAGAAACGGATCGCACGATGGCTGATCGCAAACTCGTCTGCGAGGTCCGAAATCGAGAACAATTCCGGCGTCTGACCCTCCCCGTGGGCCTCGACGAACGCCTTTACCGTGTCGTTCCGAGCAGTCGTCTTCGAAGCCGAGGCCATCGGCACGGAGCATAGCGCGACGGGCTTGCTGTATCAACAGATGACTTACGTCGCTGGGCGCAGCTTGACGTTTACGTAAACCTAGACTAGTAATGCGCTGAATCTCTCGAAGCCGGAGGACGGAGATGGACAAGGCGATCATCACCTGTGCGCTGAACGGCGTGCTCACCAACCCGAAACAGCATCCTGTTCCCGTCACTCCCGAAGAAATGGCCACATCGGCGCGGGATGCTTACAACGCGGGCGCCTCGATCGTGCACATCCATTTTCGCCGTCAGGAGCCGGGCATGGGGCACTTTCCGTCCTGGGATCCGGGGGTTGCAGCGGCTGCGAGCGATGCGATCCGCCAGGCCTGCCCTGGCATCATCATCAATCAGACAACGGGCGTGATCGACGAGGATGTCTCTGGGCCGATCGCCTGCCTTCATCGAATCAAGCCAGAGATCGCCGCCTGCAACGCGGGCAGCCTCAACTACCTGAAGCTCAAGAGGGACAACACCTGGGCCTGGCCTCCGATGGTGTTTCTCAACAGCGTCGACAAGGTCCAAAAGATGCTGGACGCGATGAAAGAGACGCACACCACCGCAGAGATGGAGTGCTTCGACGTTGGAATCGTGCGTTCGGTCGGACTCTATCTCAGGGCCGGGATGGCCAAGGAGATGCATTACAACTTCGTGATGGGTGTCGCATCGGGGATGCCTTGTGATCCAGAGCTGCTCGAGCTCCTCATGAAGTACAAGAGCGGCGACGCCCACTGGCAAGCGACGCTCATCGGCCGCGAAGACATCTGGGAAACGCACCAACGGGCCGCCGAGCTCGGAGGCATGCTCCGAACTGGCGTCGAGGACACTTTCTACCTGCCGAACGGTGACAAAACGACGGGCAACGGACAGCTGATCGAAGCGCTGGCCCAGTGTGCGCGCAATGCTGGCAGAGAGGTCGCATCGCCGACGGAAGCCAGAGAGATGCTGGGCTTCAACTAGGGTTCGAGATTGTCAGCCGCGGAAGCCGGAGGTAAAGACCAGCCATGGCCAAGAAGGTGTACCCAGACGCGACCTCCGCCCTCGATGGGCTGCTCAGCAACAACATGACCTTGATGTCCGGTGGTTTCGGCCTGTGCGGTATACCCGAGGCACTGATCGAAGCCGTTGCGAAGTCCGGTGTGAAAGGCCTGACGGTGATCTCGAACAACGCTGGCGTCGATGGCGTCGGTCTCGGAGTGATGTTGGAAACGCGTCAGATCGTGAAGATGGTCTCGTCGTATGTGGGTGAAAACAAGCTCTTCGCGAAACAGTTCCTCGATGGCGATCTGACGGTCGAGTTCAACCCACAAGGCACCTTGGCCGAGCGAATTCGCGCGGGTGGCGCTGGGATTCCGGCGTTTTTCACCAGGACCGGTGTCGGGACCTCGGTCGCCGAGGGCAAAGAGGTCCGCGAGTTCGACGGCGAGCCGTACGTGATGGAGCGGGGGCTGGTCGCCGACCTGGCAATCGTGCATGCGTGGAAGGGTGATACGGAGGGGAATCTAATCTACCGAAAGACTGCGCGGAACTTCAACCCGATGATGGCCACGGCGGGCAAAGTGACCGTCGCCGAGGTCGAGCATCTCGTCGAGGCCGGCGAGTTGGAGCCCGATCAGATCATGACCCCGGGCATCTACGTCGATCGCATCGTTCACTACCCAAACCCCTCGAAGCACATCGAGCAACGGACCACGCGCCCGCGCGCCTGAGGAGAAGACGATGGCTTGGAACCGTGAACAAATGGCTGCACGTGCCGCGCGAGAGCTTCGCGACGGCTTTTATGTGAATCTCGGAATCGGCATACCGACCCTCGTCTCGAACCACATTCCAGCCGGGATGACCGTCCAGCTGCAAAGCGAAAACGGCATGCTCGGGATGGGCCCGTTCCCTTACGAAGGCGATGAGGACGCGGACTTGATCAACGCCGGTAAGCAGACGGTGACCGAGCTGCCCACGACGAGCTTCTTCTCGAGCGCCGAGTCGTTTGCCATGATTCGCGGCGGGCACATCGATCTTTCCATCCTGGGGGCGATGCAGGTTGCGGAAAACGGCGACCTCGCGAACTGGATGATCCCCGGCAAAATGGTCAAGGGGATGGGTGGAGCCATGGACTTGGTCGCAGGCGTTCCTCGCGTCGTCGTGGTGATGGAACACACGGCCAAGGGCAAGCCCAAGCTCTTGAAGCGCTGCACCCTGCCACTAACCGGCACCCACGTGGTCGACTTGCTCATCACCGACCTCGGTGTGTTCGAGATCGACAAGAAGGGCGGCGGTGGCATGACGTTGGTCGAGCTGGGCGACGGCGCCACGCTCGAGCAAATTGCGGAAAGCACCGAAGCGGCGTACAGGGTTGCGGCGGGTCTCTAGCCGAACAGCAAAAGAACGACGCCGACGTAAAGCCCCATGCCGATCGCCAAGACGGCGGTGTAGCCAGCGATCTGGCGAGCCTTGAGGCCGGTGATGGCAAGCAGCGGCAGGGCCCAAAACGGCTGCAGGAGGTTCGTCCACTCGTCGCCGTAGGCAAAGGCCATGACCGTGCGCCCCGAATCGAGATCGAGGACGGCGGTCGTGCTGAGCAGAACGTCGCTTTGAAGCGCCCACTGGCCTCCGCCCGAGGGCACGAAGAAATTCACCAGGCCCGCGCTGAGGAAGGTCAGCAGGGGAAAGGTACTGTGGGATGCGACGGAAGCCATGGCCGACGAGAGCCGCTCGATCATTCCGCTCGCCTGCATGACGCCGAGGATGCCGAAATACAAAGGGAACTGAACAATGATGGCGCCCGCGCCGCGCGCCCCGTCCGAGACCGAATCAATAAAACTCCGAATCGAGCCATGTGCGGCAAGCGCAAGCGCCAGGAAAAAGAGATTCACGGAGTTGAGATCGAACGCCACCTCTCCTCGGAACCAGCCGTAGCCGACCAGGAGAACGGCTGCGCCGCCGACGATCAGCCCCAGAGCCGAGCGCTTACCCCGCTGCGATGCGGCGGCGCGCAGAGCTGGGACCTCGGGAACCAATGCGGCCCTGGGCGCGAGCGCGACGCATAGGAGTGGCAACAAAATCAGCAAGCCGCCACTGACGGCGAGATTCAGCGGTGAGAAGAGCGTTTCGCTCACGGGGATCGCCTGCGTCGCAGCCTGCGTGAACTGCGCCGACTCCGCGGCCTTCAAGGGAGCCGAACCGCTGAGCCCGCCGTGCCAGACCGCGAGCCCCGTGTACGCAGCAGCACCGAGCACCGGAATGTCCATCGGCCGCTCGTCTTGCGCAGCGCTGTAGGCGATCTCCCGAACCACGAATGCCGCGACGACCGCCCCTAGCCCCCACTGGATGAGACCGGTCAGGCAGGCGATGAGCGCGACCAAACCAGCGGCCTCCGGCGTCCGCTTGGGCACGCGCGCGACCGCTCGGACCAGCCTCTGCACAGGCGGGCTCGCCGCCAAGGCCTGACCGGTCACCAAGATGAGGCACATCTGCAGGGCAAAGGCGAGCAGCGGCGTGCTCGAGAAGCCGCCGTACCAGCCCTGAAGCACCGGCGACGGACCCCGAGAGCGCGAAGCCTCCGAGGAGCGCAATCATGGTCAGTGCGAGTGCGAGCACGAATGGGTCGGGAACCCAGCGTTCGGCCCATCGGCTGAAAACCTCACCAAGCCGAGACAGCATGGCGTGAACCATACCACCAAGTGCCACCATCAGCGCGACCCGACATTGTCGATGCTGTACGTCGTCCACGGGCATTGGTCGCCCCGTGGCGACGAAGTCGCTTCACGGGGTCAGCGACGGCGGCGAATCGCGATGAACGTGAGGTCGTCAGGCTTCGAGGGAAACCCGTCGGACGGCGCCTCCATGCGTCGACGCCCGAGGGCAGCCAAGTCGTCGACGGCCCTCACGAGCGGCCCCTTACGGACCTGCTCCACGATCTCGTCGAGGTGAAGGTTGTCGCTGAGCCCGTCGCTGGCCAAAACGACCGTATCACGCCGCGCCAGAGTAAGTGTGGCACCCAGCTCGATTCGCATGTCTTTCGTGCCCAAGAGGTTGGACACGATGTGCAGGTCTTCGTGGTGCAGTGCCTCTCCTGCATCCAACAACCCCGCCTCGACGGCATAGCCAACCGGAGAGTGCGGGATCGTCTGCCACTTGATGCGTCCGCGTTGTCCGGTCACCAGCACCATCGAATCGCCCGCATGATAGGAGCGCATCTTATGTCCCTGCACTTCGACGACCGCGAGGGTGGCCGCCGCGCCGGTTCCAAGCGCGGAAATCGCACCGTCCGCGGATTCGAAGCCATTGATGATCGCCCCGCGCAGATTCGCGATCTCTGCGCCCAGCTCCGCCACCGATTCACAGACCGCTTGCACCGCAAGCTTCGCTGCCTCGGCACCGCGAGGATGGCCACCGGCGCCATCGGACACCACCGCTACAGCGGCCTCCTCGCCGAATGAGATCAAGCCCGCAGCGTCTTCGTTCGGCCCTTCCCGTCCTGGTTTCCGAATGCTGCGCACGACCGCCTCGCAGCCGCCAAGCTCGAAGCGCTGTCCCCGCTCCATGTCCACATCTGCGAAGATGTGGGCTTTGCTCACAGTGACGCTCTCTTGCTGCGCGTGCTCTTTCGAAGGGCCTTGGGCGCGACCGCTTGAACGCGCCCTCTGCATCTGTACGCCATCCCGAAAATCGTTTGCGTTCCCGGACCTCGATCGCGCGGCGAAGAAACCCGATGAAATCCCGGCTGACGGTGCGGCGAAGCCGTTCGGCACCCGGCAGCGGCCAATCAAACGGCCAGGCGGGGAGCTCGCCGGCAAACATGCGATAGATTAGCAGGCCCATCGAGAACACATCCGAACGAAACGACGGCTTGCCCATCGCTTGCTCGGGCGCGATGTAGCCGACGGTGCCCTGCCCGGAGCCCATGATCGTTCGCGTCCGAAGCGCGACTTTCGCGATGCCGAAATCAGCCAAGCGAACGTGCCCCTCCGGAAAGAGGATGACGTTGTCAGGCTTGATGTCGCAGTGAATGACTCGAACCTCGTGCGCGTACGCGAGGGCATCGACCAGCTGCTCGGTGTACGAAAGCGCGGTTTCGGACCAAGGCGGTAGTGCAAGCGGTCGGTCAGTGTCTGCTGGCCAGCGGAGTTGCAATCACGAAGTGCCCGTCGATCATCATGGCGTTGCGGAGCGGCAAGATGTTCTCGTGGTCCAGGCGCGCCGTGAGACGGACCTCGCGTTGGATACTGTTCAGCGATTCCTTGTCGAGCTGATCGAGGTTCGGAACTTTGAGCGCAATGGGGATGCCCTCGATCGTGTCGTACGCCTCGTACACCGTCGCAAACGCACCGGCTCCATTCGGCGGCGAATCCGGTACTTGCCGAGCACCTGCCGCGCTTTTAGAGGATGAGTCGAAACGGCGATGTTCTTGCCGTGAAGAACGTGTGGTTTCATGGGCGACGCTCAGAATGTCTGACGGAATAGCCTTCAAGAGTGCAACCCCCTCGGGCCCCATCTCTTTCGCGATGCGGTCCGGGACGCCCTTCTGCTTCAGGCCTTTGAAGGCTAAGCCAGCTCTTACCCTGCCGTGGGATCGGTCAGATTCGTACCCATAGCGCTCCAGGTTCTTGAGCAAGACAGGATTTTCAGACCTTCGGACCTGGTTTCGCCCCCAGACGGTGAGGTCGTGAGGCATCGTGATCACTTCCTGGATTTCCTTTGGAAGGGTGTCGAACCACTTCTTGGAGTAAACGAGGAGCGCGGGCTGGTAGCAATGGCGGCTGAGAAAGATGTGGCGCTGGCCTTCCTTGAGGCCCTGATACCAGCTAGCCGCCATCGCAAAGAGCGGCGTGTTGTCGAAACCGTCCACGACCCGGTCTGCACGCTCAGTCAGGGTATTGCCGTTGTCGATGGGAACCGGAGTCCGCGCCGAAGGCCTCGTAGGTTTCGACGTGCACCATTGACTCTTGTGAACGGAAGCGAATCCCGGCCATGTCGCTTGGTTTGCGGATCTTCTGGTTGCTGAAGTAGGACCGGTATCCGTTCTCAGCCCATATACCGAAAATCAACCCTCGCTTGCAAGGACCTTCTTGACCTGCTCGGTGACCTCGGGCGTATCCGAGGGCCTTGTCCGCGCTCGCAAAGGTCTCGAAAACGTAGGGCGCCTCGATGACATTGACCTCTCGAACGATCGAGCTCATGCCGCCGACGGAGCCTGCAAACGCTTGCATGCTTCCCATCTGAACCCTGCGCGCCATCGACCGTTCGTTGCCTCGTCCGAGCCGAAGCTTCACTTTCAACCGACCGTTCGTCCTTTCCTGGACCTCAGCCTTGAAGCGTTGAAGCTGTTCGGCCCAGGGGCTTCCCTTGGGAGCCACGGTGCCGACCTCCATGATGAACTCTTGGGTCTTCGGCAACCGCCGGGCCGACGATGGCCAACGATGGCCGGAGAGCAGCACCCCAAGAAAAAATAGATTTACGCATACGAGGGACTTTGTAGTCAGTTGGGTGGGGAAAATAAAGAGTCAAAGTATAAGGTCGCTCATGGATGGAGGATCCTAGCCGGTTTCGTAGGGCCCGCCTGGCACTCCGGCTGGCGGTTTCTGACCAGCGCGACGTCTGGTCCAAAATCTTCGCATGCCAGCCTCACCGTTCCTCGTCCTCGGCCTCTCGCTAGTTCTCCTCACAGCCGCCACCCCGGTTGCCGCGGACAGCGAAAGCGACGCGCAGCTAGCGGCCGACGTCCGGGATGCGATGGAACGGTTCCACGAAAAAGACAGAACCTTCCAGGCTAGCCTCAAGAATCTCGTCGGCTATGCAATCTTCCCCGAGGTCGCCAAGGGCGGGTTCATCGTCGGGGGGCGCCGGGGGGCGCGGTGAGGTCTACGCAGGGGGCAGCTCATCGGACGCGCTCATCTCTCCCAAGGGACCATCGGCGCGCAAATCGGCGGCCAGAAGTTTGCCGAGGAATCATCCTATTCAAGACCAAGTCGGCGCTCAATCGCTTCAAAAAGAACAGGCTGGAGCTGAGCGCCCGGCGACTGCCAAGCGGCCGACCAAGGAGCCGCGGCCAAGGCCAAGTACGCGGACAGCATGGCGATCGTAGTCCTTCCGACAGCCGGCCTCATGGCCGAAGCGAGTATCGGAGGCCAGAAGCTCAAGTTCTTGCCCCTGAAGGAGTGACTGTCATGGATGGGGATTGCGGATCGTGCGTGTGCGGAGCTGTGGCCTTTCGCATCGAAGGCCCGTTTCGTGGGTTTCAGTACTGCCACTGCAGCCGATGTCGGAAAAAGACCGGCTCTTCGCACGTGGCCAACATCTTCGTCCCCGTGGGTCAGTTCCACTGGGAGCGGGGCGAAGACAAGGTCCGGCGATTCGAGCTGCCCAGACGCGAAGTATTGGTCCACGGCTTTTTGTGCCGACTGTGGCTCGGCGATGCCCTGGCTAACGAGGAATGGCAAGGTCATGGTCGAGGCGCTGGCGCGCTCGACGGCGATCGGGAGTCAAACCCAAGTTCAGCGTGTACTACGACTCGCGGGCCCCCTGGTACGTACACGTCTCCGATCTCGAAATGCACGGGACAATCCCTCCGTCCTCAGTTACCCTCGCAACCTGGTGCCGAGTGGAGGTGTACGGATGACGTGTGCGTGCGGAATGGGTCGGGTTGCTGCTCCTTGCGTTCCGTTGCGGTTCATCGTCGGGGGCTGCCCCTTCGACCCCGTGGCCACCGCATGCTGCGCGGCGTGCTCCGAATTCCCGAACTGCGAGCGTGTGGTCAACCAAACGATCAACGTCAACTGCACCGACGAAACGCGCGCCTGGTACTCCTGCGCGACCGAGAATGCCTGTGACAGCACGGCCTGCGAAGCCGAGTGGGACCAACAGGAAATTTGTATGCGAGAACTCGCCCAGCAGACTTGGTGCGAGATCAAATGGGCTTCTCCACGCCGTCCGCCAACCTCGGTCATCGCGGCACCGGGCCGACGCGGGCGGGCCATCCTTTCCCGGGGACTTCGATTTCTTCGTTCGTCGCGGCAATCGATGCAGGGGCCGACGGCGTCTCGCTCGACGTGGAGATCACCTTGGACGACTAGATCGTGATGCACGACGATACGCTCAATGGAACCGCAAATTGCACAGGGCTGCGTCAGTGCAATGACCTTCGACGAATCCAAGCGTGTCGCTTGCTCGATGGCGCAGGCGCCGTAACCGACGAACGGCCGCCGACGTTGCCCGAGGTCTACGCCGGCCATCGGCGGGAACGCAATCATGGACGTCGAGCTAAAGGTCTTCGGCTCGGAGGACTTGTTAACCGATACGACCGGGCCCGAGCAGTTGGTTGCGGCTGTCCTCGATGAAATCACGCTCATCGGCGGAGAGAATCGAACCATCTTCTCCTCGTTCGATGAAACCGTCGCGGAGCTCGTCAAGACGGCGCGCCCCGGATACTACTCCGCCCTCCTCTCGTCGATCCAGGCCTGGAACTCGTCGAAACGGCGTTGCGCCTGGAGCAAGACGCGATCCATCCGCTCTTCTCCATCACGGCCGAGACGGTTCAAGCCGCGCTTGATGCCGGCCTACAGGTCAACGTTTGGACGGTGAATACCACCGAATTCATGCAGGCCCAGCTCGACAAGGGCACGACCGCGATCATCACCGACGACCCCGCTGTCTTGGCCGAGCTGCTCGGACGCTAGGCGCCAATCCGAGGCCAGGGCGCTGCCGCTTCGATCTCCAGTGCCAGCTCGAGAAGCGTTCGTTCATCACCGAGCGGCGATGCGAGCTGCACGCCCAAAGGCATTCCATCCTCACTACGGCCCAGGGGCAGCGAGATCGCAGGGCCTCCCGACACGTTCCTTGGTTTGAAGATAGACCCCCGACCCCGGAAAGGCGTGGTCTGGGGACAGCGTCGCAAAAACGATCATCCCGATGTCGGTCTTCGCAAGCCCCGCTCGTTCGAGCGCCATCTGGACGGCGGGAACCGCTAGATCCGACGTGCCGACCCCCTCGGGTGCGAAACGGCGCGCTGCGATGCCCGTGCGCTTCTCGATCCATTCGTGGCTGGTGTCGATCCCGTAGCGTTTCGAGAGATCGTCGTTGCTGACAACGTCGTCAGGCACGTAGAAGCCGGTTCCAGAAATGTACGCGTTCGGCAAGGTTCCTCCAGGGCCTCTTCTCGTGCCAGTATGCCAGCAATCGCAGCCCGTCTGGCCGGAGATTCCGAGTGGTCGACGGCGCGAATCCCGTCTGGCAGGGTCGCTGCTTCCGGGGAGAGGGTTAGTCGTGAAAAGCTTCGAAAACAAGGTGGCCGCCATCACAGGCGCCGGCTCTGGCATCGGCCGCGCGCTCGCCATGGAGCCGGGCGCCACAAATGCGACGTCGCGCTATCCGACGTGAACGAGGAAGGATTGCTTGACACCGTCGAGCAAGTGCGAAGGCTCGGCGTTCACGTGACGTCTCAGAGGGTGGACGTCGCCGATCGTGAGGCGGTCTATGCCTGGGCGACAAGGAGGTGGACGAGCACGGCAAGGCCAACCTCATCTTCAACAACGCCGGCGTCGCACTGGCAAGCACCGTCGAGGCCATGCGCTACGAAGATTTCGAATGGTTGATGAACATCAACTTCTGGGGTGTCGTCGACGGCACCAAGGCCTTTTTGCCGCATCTCAAGGCGTCGGGCGAGGGTCACGTGATCAACATCTCGAGCGTGTTCGGCCTGGCGGGGATCCCGAGCCAGAGCGCGTACAACGCCGCGAAATTTGCCGTGCGCGGCTTCACCGAATCGCTGAGGCAGGAGCTCGACATGATGGACTGTGGCGTCAGCGCGACGAGCGTCCATCCCGGCGGCATCAAGACCGGAATCGCCCGTGCCGCGCGGGTCGACAGCAGCATCCGGGATCTTGGTATCAATGACGTGGACACCACGGAGAAGTTCGAGAAAGCATTCATTACTGGCCCCGACAAGGCGGCGCGGGTCATCCTCGACGCGCGTGCGACGCAACCAACGACGAGTCCTGGTCGGCCCGGACGCGCGATCTTCGACTGGATGGTGCGGCTGCTCCCGTCCACGTACCAGCGAGTCACCGTCGGATACTCCAAGTTCACCGCCAAATAGCTCCGACCGGATCCCCCGTGAAGCTCAAGTACATCCCCAACATGATTTGCATCGTGCGCATCATCTTGGTAGCGCCGATCGTCTGGAGCCTCTTGCAGCGGCGCTATGGACTCGCCTTGGGT
Source organism: uncultured delta proteobacterium (assembly GCA_963699755.1). GTDB lineage: Bacteria > Myxococcota_A > Polyangia > Polyangiales > Houyiibacteriaceae > SG8-38. Next base: position 1,870,551 of record CAVOVB010000001.1, on the reverse strand, counting down.
TTGATCCTGCTCGCCGGGCTTCTCCGACGCTCTGGATGGATTTTTGGCCCGACGTTTCGACTGGCGCACTCGACTAGGGGGCCTGCTCGACCCGGCTGCAGACAAACTTCTCATGTTCGCCGCATTTGTCACCCTCGCGTGGATAGGACTGGTGCCGATCTGGTTCTCCGCGATCGTCATCGGTCGCGACCTCATCATCATCACAGGAACAATCGTCTACCAACTCTCCGTCGCGCCCATCCACGGCGAACCCACCGGCGCAAGCAAGCTCAACACCGTCCTCCAGATCCTCTTCGTCCTGTTCACGATCAGCCACGCCTGGCGCGGCCAGCCCCCCATGCTCGTACTGCAGCTCCTCGGCGTCGCCATCCTAGCGACGATCACCATCAGCACCATCCAATACGTATCCACCGGCCTCACCCGCGCCCGCCAAAAGGGGACACGCTAGGGACCGACCCTGAGCCCTGACCCTGCCCTCGAACGCAATGTCCCTATGGCTGCGGCAGTTGCGTGCCGGGGGTTTTGCCTTCCATTCGGTGGGAGACGAAGGCTTCTAGGGTCTGGTGTTGGAGATAGGGGTTTTCTTTGAGCTCTTCGTCGAGGGTCGAGACCGTGACGGGGCCATAGTTGTGGCCCGGGTACATGCGGGTGTCTCTGGGGAGTGCTTCGGTGAGGCACTTGAGCGTTTGGTACATGACCTCCGGGTCGCCGCCGACGAAGTCGCAGCGTCCGCAGCCTTGGATGAAAAGTGTGTCGCCGGTGACGATGGCGTCCCGAAGGCGAAACGTGGTCGAACCCGGCGTGTGACCAGGCGTATGCACCATCGTGACCTCGAGATGGTCGCCGATCCGCAGGATGTCGCCCGGACGGTGACGATGCAGGTTCTCGCAGCGAAACCCTGAGAAGTCGATTTCTTCACCGAGCATGTGCACCGGCACGTCTCGCTTCTCGAGAATTTCGTCCACGCGATTCACGTGGTCGAAGTGACTGTGAGTGCAGAGAATGTTGCTGATCTCGACGTCGAGCCGCGTGGCCTCGGCGAGAATGAAATCGGCGTCCCATGCCGGGTCGACCACCGCACACGTCCGAGTCGCCTTGTCGCCGATGAAATAGATGAAATTGTCCCAGGGACCGAGCTCGAACTGATGAACGAAAATCTCGGATGCGTCGCTCACTTCAAAGCTCCACGACGCTGCGAATCGACTTGCCCTCGTGCATCAAATCGAACGCAGTATTGATCTCGTCGAGTGGCATCTTGTGCGTGATCAAATCGTCGATGTTGATCTTGCCTTCCATGTACCAGTCGACGATCTTCGGCACATCGGTCCGTCCCTTTGCGCCGCCAAACGCGGTTCCGCGCCACACGCGGCCAGTAACGAGCTGGAAGGGGCGCGTCGCAATTTCTTCGCCGGCCCCGGCCACGCCGATGATGACACTTTCGCCCCAGCCCTTGTGACAGCACTCGAGGGCCTGGCGCATCACCTCGACGTTGCCGATGCACTCGAACGTGTAGTCGGCGCCGCCCCCCGTCAGGTCGACCAGGTACGAAACCAAATCGCCTTCGACATCCTTGGGATTGACGAAGTGGGTCATGCCGAACTTCTCGGCGAGCTGGCGTCGCGCAGGATTGAGGTCCACGCCGATGATCTTGTTGGCACCAACCATGCGAGCCCCCTGCACTACGTTCAGCCCGATGCCGCCGAGCCCGAATACGACGACGTTGGCGCCCGCCTCGACCTTGGCAGTATTGATCACCGCTCCGATTCCGGTGGTCACGCCGCAGCCGATATAGCAAACCTTGTCAAACGGCGCGTCCTCGCGAATTTTTGCAACGGCGATCTCCGGCACGACGGTGTACTGCGCGAACGTCGACGTACCCATGTAGTGAAAAATCGTCTCTTTGCCGATGGAAAAGCGGCTGCTCTCGTCGGGCATCAGTCCTCGCCCCTGGGTTGCACGGACGGCTTGACACAAATTGGTCTTCCCCGAGGTGCAGTACTCGCAGTTGCGACACTCCGGAACGTACAACGGAATCACGTGGTCCCCGAGCTTCAAGGACCTCACTCTAGGCCCAACTTCGACGACCACGCCCGCACCCTCGTGCCCGAGCACCGACGGAAAGATTCCCTCTGGGTCTGCGCCCGACAGGGTATACGCATCGGTGTGGCAAATGCCCGTCGCTTTCATTTCGATCAGCACCTCGCCCGCGCGTGGGCCGTCGAGGTGTACGGTCTCTATCGATAGCGGTTGTCCCGCCTGGTGAGCGATTGCAGCGCGAACTTCCATGCGTTTCTCCCTTTGTGCCTCAGGCACACCTCTCGGCAGCCTCGAACCGGCCTCTCATCTTTCCCATCCACAAGCTCATCAGTGCTGGCTTCGGAAGACCGAGCGAACGCAGCTCGTCCGCGATTGGGTGTGCACCCAGCGCCATTTTCACGCCGCCAAGCCGAACGCCGAGATTTTCAGCGCTCGATATGAACGGCGTCCGATGCAGCGTCCCGTCGATGTAGCTGTAGGTGCAAAGCTCCTGCTCAGGAAAGGCGCGATTTCCGCCGATCGGGAAACTGATCTTCAGCACGTTTTGCCCGTCCTTGTTCCACACGCATCGGGCGCGGTCGCCGCTCGTGTCGAAATCGATTTCATCGACCGTCTTGGGAAACCCCCAAATCGTTTGCCCGGCCTCGCAGGTGAAGGACTGATTCACCGGAAGATGAATGATGTGCGTTGGGAGAACCCCCCGAATCATGTCGATTCCCGCGCCCATGAACGGAACGCCCTTGCGATCACCACGCTTGCGAACGAAGAACGCAATCGAAACCTCATTGTAGTCGCCTAGGTCATTGTCGCGGTAGTCGATGCACGCGATGCTGAGCAGCCCGCGCCCTGGGAGCACTTGGGCGATCTCGAGCTCGGGCCCGGGGAGCAGCGCCTGGGCCGCCTGCGCGCTGACGAGCCAAGTCGCCGTCGCAGAGCATGCATCCCGAACGACACATGGCATCGTCACGTTGCGGCCCTGAATCAGATAATGGCTGGGTTGGCGCTCATGCCGTTCGGCTTTCATTGCCGCGGAGTATATGGAAGGCTCCCGCCACCTGCCACGCAAAGCGCAACACGATGACCAGCCAGCAGCGCCGCCTTTCATTTCTCGACCGTTACCTGACGCTGTGGATCTTCGTCGCCATGGCGCTCGGCATTGGCCTGGGCTACCTCGTACCGGGATTTGCCGATGCGCTGAACGCCATGAGCATCGGTACGACGTCCATCCCAATCGCGGTGGGCTTGATTCTAATGATGTACCCGCCCCTCGCGAAAGTCCGGTACGAGGAGATGGGGCGCGTCTTCACCAACAAGAAGGTCCTGACGCTGTCGCTGATTCAGAACTGGGTCATCGGCCCAGTGCTCATGTTTGCCTTGGCGGTCACATTGTTGCCCGACAAGCCGGAGTACATGGTCGGGCTGATCATCATCGGGCTGGCACGCTGCATCGCCATGGTCATCGTCTGGAATGATCTCGCGCTCGGAGACCGCGAATTCGCAGCAGGATTGGTCGCTTTCAATTCGATCTTTCAGATTCTGTTCTTCTCGGTCTATGCATGGTTCTTCGTCACCTGGCTGCCGGCACAGCTGGGCCTCGAAGGAGTGGTCGTCGACATCACGATCACCGAAATCGCCAAGAGCGTCGCGATCTATCTCGGCATCCCCTTCGCTGCTGGCTTCCTGACACGAACAGGGCTCATCAAGGCGAAGGGACGCGACTGGTACGACGAGTCCTTTGCGCCGCGCATCGGTCCGATCACGCTAGTCGCCCTTCTCTTCACGATCGTCGTCATGTTCTCGCTCAAGGGAGACACGATCGTCGCCCTACCGTTCGACGTGGTTCGCATCGCCATACCGCTTCTCATCTACTTCGTGGCCATGTTCTTCATCTCGTTCTGGCTCTCGAAGGCTGCAGGGGCCGACTACCCGGTGGCGACGACGCTGTCTTTCACGGCTGCCTCGAACAACTTCGAGCTCGCGATCGCGGTTGCCGTCGCGACCTTTGGCATTCATCACGGAGCCGCCTTTGCGGCGGTCATCGGCCCCTTGGTCGAGGTGCCGGTCATGATCGCCCTGGTCAGCGTCGCCCTCGGGATTCGGAAGAGATACTTCGCTCCCCCCGCCGTGCTAGAAGCATAGCGCCATGAACGGGAGCCACGAGAGAGTCGCCGTCATCACCGGTGCAAGCCGCGGCGTCGGGAAGGGAATTGCCATCGCCCTCGGTGCTTCAGGTGTCACGGTGTACGTCAGCGGACGGAGCCAGAAAAGCGGCAAGGAGCATCCGCTGGGCGGGACGGTGCAGGCCACGGCTTCGGCGGTCACCGAGGCTGGCGGCCGAGGCATCGCCGTCACTTGCGACCACTCCGACGACGAGCAGGTTCGCCAGTTGTTCGCACGCGTCGGCGACGAGCAGGGGCGCCTCGACATCCTGGTCAACAACGCGACCGCGGTGCCGAGGGAGCTCGCCAAGCCCGGTCCGTTTTGGGAGAAGTCCCTCGACCTTTTGCGCATTCTCGACGTGGGGCAACGCTCACACTACGTCGCCAGCTATTTTGCTGCGCCGATCCTGCTTCGAACCGGAGGTGGCCTCGTCGTGTTCACCTCGAGCTACGGTGGGCGCTGCTACATGCATGGCCCCGCTTACGGTGCGGGCAAAGCAGGAGTCGACAAGATGGCGATGGACATGGCCGTCGACTTTCGCGATCACGACGTGGCCGCCATGAGCCTGTGGCTGGGTTTCGTTCGAACCGAGCGGAACGAGCCGCTCTTTCAGCATCCCGATGCCATGAAGGGCCCGTATGGAAAGTTTCTCGCCAACGCGGAGAGTCCCAATCTGATCGGCCGCGTCATCGAGGCACTGCATTGCGACGAGAGGCGGATGGAGCGCTCGGGCCGCGTTCTCATCGTCGCGGAGCTTGCACGGGAGTATGGGATCTCCGAGGCCGACGGACGGCAGCCAAAGTCGAACCGAGACGTGCTGGCTGCCCCGCCCGAACCCAGCTCCGTCATCGTCCGCTAGGCGACCCGCGCGAATACGTAGAGCATCTCCGTCGCGATCTGCAGGCAACGCGCATCATAGGCCAACGCCTCGTCCGGCGTTCCGTCGGCGACTTTGGGGTCATCGTAACGAATCGGCGCGCGAAGGGCCGCGCCCTTGATCACGGGACAGGCCTCGTCCGCATCGGAGCAGGTCATGATGGCCGCGAAGCCGGTCGCGGGATTGACAGGGTCATCATAGATCTTCGAGAAGCATTCGATGACCGGACCCTCTTCGTCGAACGTCACCTGGTAGCACGGATTGTCGCCTCCCGGGTTCTCGATGATGAAACCCGCGCGCTGCATCGCGGCCGCTGCGCGCGGGTTGAACGCCGTTGCTTCGTTGCCACCCGAGTACGTGCGCACATGCTCTATTCCAAAGTGCGCGGCGGCCGCCGCGGCCCAAAGTTGCCCCATCTGGCTCCGCCGGGAGTTGTGCGTACAGACGAACGTCAGCTCGGCGACTTGCCCTGCCCGATGCTTGGCCGCAACGAACGCGGAGACTTCTCGTAGCGCGCGCTTCCGCTCGTCAACAACCTCATCGATATGCGGCAGCGCGCGGCTGATGTAGGCTTCGAGCCTAGGGTGCATCTGACCGTTCCCTACCTTCAATAGCGCCGCAAAGCCATGTTTTTTATCGCGTCCCGTGTTGCCGTCGGGGGGTGTCCCATTCGTACGACCGCTATCACGACTTCGAGCGAACGATGGAGCTCAACTACTTCGGCTCGCTCAAGCTCATCTTGGGCCTCTTGCCGACCATGCGTGAGCGCAAAGGCGGCCAAATCGTCACCATCTCTAGCATCGGTGTTCAAGCCAATGCGCCACGGTTCAGCGCCTACGTCGCGAGCAAGGCCGCCCTCGATGCCTTCAGCCGTTCGATTCCCGGATTCGCCAAAGAAGGGCGAGGAAGGCGATCACCGACCGCCGGGGCCCGAAGCAGTGGCCTTCGCACACATCATGCACGGGATTCACTGGTAGGACGCGGCGCTGCGCCGGGTTCCACCGAGCTCCCACAACGACGTGATCGCGCTGCGAGGCTCGCGCATGCCAGTGTGATCACCTTCGCGTAACGAGCGAGGTCGAGCCGTACGTTAGATCTGCAAGCGGCGCAGACGCAACGAGTTCGCGATCACGGACACGGAGCTGAAGCTCATCGCTCCCGCCGCGATCATCGGGCTGAGAAGGAGGCCGAACACCGGATAGGCCACGCCAGCAGCAATTGGCACCCCCAAGCTGTTGTAGACGAAGGCAAAGAACAGGTTCTGTTTGATGTTGGCCATCGTCGCCCGACTGAGCTTTCGGGCACGAACGATTCCGCGCAGGTCGCCTTTGACCAGAGTTACGCCGGCGCTCTCCATCGCCACGTCGGTGCCGGTGCCCATGGCGATTCCGACATGCGCCTGCGCTAGCGCCGGGGCGTCGTTGATCCCGTCGCCCGCCATCGCCACGACGCTTCCGCCGTCCTGCAGGCGCTTGATGACCTCTGCCTTTTGATCGGGCAGCACCTCGGCGATCACCTCGTCGATCGACAGCTTCGCGGCGACTGCGTCGGCGGTCTTGCGGTTGTCGCCAGTGAGCATCACGACGCGCACCCCCTCCGCATGCAAGGCGGCAATGGCGTCTGGCGTATTGTCTTTGATGGGGTCGGCCACGCCGAGAATCCCGACGACCGCTCCATCGACCACGACGAACATGACGGTTTGCCCTTGGCCGCGTAACTCGTCTGCCCGGCGAGCCTGCGCACCCGCGGATAGGCCGAGTCCTTCGAGCAGCTTGAGATTCCCAAGCGCCACGTCACGGGCCGCAACACGGCCGAGCACGCCCTGACCCGTGATCGACTCGAACGATTCCGCATGCGGTATGGAAACACCTCGTTCTAGAGCACCGGCCACGATCGCTTCCGCCAAGGGATGCTCGCTTGCACGCTCGAGACCGGATGCAGCGCTGAGCAGCTCGGTCGCGTCGAACCCAGGGGCCGTCTCCACGATCACCAGCGCGGGTCGGCCCGCCGTGAGCGTTCCCGTCTTGTCCACGACGAGGGTGTCTACTTTGCGCAAGACTTCGATCGCTTCGGCATCCTTGAAGAGAACGCCGACACTCGCCCCTTTGCCCATGGCGACCATGATCGACATCGGGGTCGCCAGGCCGAGCGCACAAGGGCACGCGATGATGAGGACGGCAACCGCGTTGATCAAACCATGCGCCATGCGTGGCTCCGGGCCGACCAGCCCCCAAATCGCGAACGTCACGATGGCTACACTGATTACGATCGGCACGAAGTAGCCGGACACCACGTCCGCAAGCTTCTGAATCGGAGCCCGGCTTCGTTGCGCTTCGGCGACCATCGCGACGATCCGGGACAAAAGCGTATCCGAGCCAACCTTTTCGGCCCGTATGATGAGCATTCCGGTACCATTGATCGTTGCTCCAATGACCTGATCTCCCTCGTGCTTCTCGATGGGAATCGGCTCGCCAGTCACCATCGACTCGTCGATGGAGCTTGCCCCTTCAAGAACGACCCCGTCGACTGGCACTTTCTCACCAGGGCGCACACGCAAGCGATCCCCAGCATGAACGTGCTCCAACGGTACGTCCTCGTCACTTCCGTCCTCGCGAATGCGTCGCGCCGTTTTTGCCGCGAGGCCGAGGAGCTTCTTGATTGCGGCCCCCGTCTGACCACGCGCGCGAAGCTCCAAAACTTGCCCCAACAAGATCAGCGTGACGATTACCGCAGCCGCCTCGAAGTACACCGCGACTTCTCCACCCTCGTTTCGAAACGACTTGGGAAAGATTTGGGGCGCGAGCGCCGCGACGACGCTGTAGCCATATGCAACGCTCACACCCAAGCCGATCAGCGTGAACATGTTCAGGCTCTTGTTTTTCAACGACTGTGCGAAGCGAACATAAAAAGGCCAGGCTGCCCAGAGGCAAACGGGTGTTGCGAGTGCAAGCTCCAACAGAGTCCGCGCCCTCGGGGTAAGGATCTGTGAGATCGGCTCTCCGGGAAGCAGGTCGCCCATCGCAATGACAGCCACCGGAATGGCGAACGCGGCCGCCACCCAAAAGCGGCGCGTCATATCGACGAGCTCCGGGTTCGCAGCATCGTCATCTGCCGAGACGTCGCGTGGCTCGAGCGCCATCCCGCAAATCGGGCAGCTTCCCGGCTCGACCCTCACGATCTCCGGGTGCATCGGGCAGGTCCACTCGACCTGCGCTCGTGGTGGCGGTGGCGCGACGGGTTCGAGCGCCATTCCGCAGGTCGGGCAGGACCCGCTGTGATCTTGTCGGACCTCCGGATGCATGGGACAGGTGTACAGTTCGTTCGAGATAGGCATGGCTTCCTACCCTCCCCGCTATGGGGCAAAAACGACGCGACCGCACCTGGCGGGCGCTGTGCTAGAATGGGCGTCCGAATGCTGCGAGCAGCCACAGCCCTTTTGACGCTCATGTTCGTGGCCACCACCGGGGTGGCTGGGGCGGCGCTGCATCTGTGCGCCATGGAAGGCCTCATCGTGAGGACCTGCTGCTGCCACGGCGAACACGAGGGGCCTCCCGTCCAGCTCGAGCCTGTCGACGATTGCTGCGGCGCGCTGATCTCGAAGAGCGAGCATCCGCCGGTCGCGACCGGAAGCGACAAGGCCGGCGTGGATGCGCCCCTTTTGATTTCCTCGGCCGTCCAGATGGACGAGCCCGGCGATGCACCCCCCACCGACGCGGGGTGGATTCCGCTGGCGCGCGGCTCTCCTGGAGTACACGGCCCACCTCTGTTTGTTTGGAACTGCTCCTATCTGATTTGAGCCCTCTGCGCGTCTTGGGCTGAGCGGCGTTCATCGCCGTTCGAGGCGGGTCTGTGTTCAAAGCAGGCCCTGGGTATGTGCAGAGGAGCAATGGAGCAATGAATCGAATACCAATGGCCGCGGCCGTGGTGCCTTGGCTCGTATGGAGTATGGGCCTCAGTGGCTGCGCGCACGGCCAGCGCGGTGAGTACCATGCGCAAAAAAGCGCGCTCGACGCAGCAAAGCCACGAAACGGTGCCGACGGGGAGGAGCTCGAGGAGCAATCATCGTTCCGCAGCGACACCGCGCTAGAACGGGAGGCGCTCGTTCGCGCCGTCCTCGCGCGAAACCCCAACTTGGAAGCGGCGAGGCAGGCTTGGCGGGCCACGCTGGCGGAACACCCCCAGGCACGCTCCCTCGAAGATACCATGGCGAGCTATTCGCTTGCGCCACTGAGCATACGCTCGGACGTGGTGCGGTTTGGCCAAGTCGTTCGGCTCGAGCAACGCTTCCCCACGCCCGGTAAGTTCAGGTTTGCCGGAGAGGTTGCGCTCGCAGAGGCCGAGGCGATGCGCGGCGGCTACGAAGCGGTGCGGCTGACGCTTGCCCTGATGGCTTCGTCCCTGTTCGACGACTACCACCGAGTGACGCGTGTGCTCACGCTCAACGACGAGCATCGTGAGCTGATCGAGGACATCAAAGCAAGCGCGATGGTGCAATACGAATCAGGACGCGCTTCTCAGCAAGATGTCCTGCAAGCCGAGGTGGAGCTGGCGCACATCATCCATCAACGCGTCATGCTCGAATCGGAGCGGAGGGTGATTATGGCGCAGATCAACGGCCTGCTCCATCAGCGCCCCGAGCTGGAGCTCCCTGCGCCGCCTCGAAGGACGACACCACCCTCGATCGAAGTGCCTCAGACGGAAGAATTGCAGCGAGACGCGCTGGAGCATCGGCCCGAGCTTCATGCCGCGCAATCTCAGTTGCGGGCTGCGGACTCCGCGGTCGGGCTCGCCAAACGCAACTACTCACCCGCAATAGGACTCATGGGAGAATACAACTCGATGTGGGCCCGAACGGAGCATCAATGGATGACCGGGGTTTCGCTGAACCTGCCACTGCAGATCAGGTCGCGGAAGGGCGCCGTCGACGAAGCGCAGGCCCGTGCCGAGCAGGCCTCCGCCGAGCTCTCTGTGAAGCGAGACGAGGTGCGGGTCGAGGTCGATCAAGCACGCCAGCGCGTGCTCGAAGCGGAGCATGTGGTTCGGTTGTATGAGACGCGACTGATCCCGGCGGCGCGGGCGCAAATCGACGCAGCCGGGTTCGGTTACGACACCGGACGGAATAGCTTTCAGGCGCTGATCGACGCCGAACGTTCGCTTCGAACACTCGAGATCGAATACGAGCAGGTTTTGGCCAGCCTCGGGCAGCGGGCTGCAGAGCTCGATCGGGCACGCGGAATCTTACCGGGCCTGGGAAATCAAGGAGGGCCGAATGAGCTTCCGTGAACCTACTGGAAAGCGACGCTACTGGGCGCTCCTCGGCCTGCTGCTTCTCGGAATGGCTGGCGCCGCGATTTGGATGTTCAGCCGGGACACCGGGCAGCCGGAGGCAAGCCAGGAAGAGGTCGATCATCACGCGCACGAAGAGGGCGTCGCGTATTACACCTGTCCCATGCACCCTTCTGTGCAGCAGCCGTCGCCAGGGAAGTGTCCGATATGCGGCATGGACCTCACGCCGGTGAAGCAGGAGGACTTGAAGAGTGGGATCATCGTGGTCGACGAAGTGCGCCGGCAGCAGATTGGGGTCAGGACGGCAGCCGTGGAGCGGCGAAACGTCTCGCGTCAGATTCGTGCCGTGGGCCAAGTCAAGGTCGACGAGACACGTCTCTCGGACGTGAACCTTCGCATGAGTGGCTGGGTGCACCGGCTCCATGTCGAGGAGACCGGGCAACGTGTCAAGCGAGGGCAAGTCCTGTTTACACTCTACAGCCCCGAGCTCTACGCGGCCGAACGCGAATACCTGACCACGTTGAAACGGGACCGTGAGGCTCGTTCGGTCACGAGCTCGGAGCTGACGCGCGCCTCCGAACAACGGCTTCGTCTGCTCGGCATGAGCCAAGCACAGATTCGCGAGCTCGCACGGCGGGGCGAGGCCTGGGAGAACGTTCCTGTGGTGGCTCCAGCCACCGGATACGTCATCCACAAAGATGTGGTGGAGGGCGGGCGCATCGAGGTCGGCACACGCGTCTACCGAATCGCCGACCTGAGCCGTCTCTGGGTCGATGCGGAAGTGTATGAATCCGATCTGGCCCAGGTGAAGAAAAATCAACCGGTGTCCGTGCAACTTCCCTATGTGCCCGGGCAGAGCTTTGAGGGCACGGTGGACTACATCTACCCAACGCTGGACGCAGTCACACGGACGGGTCGTGTGCGTGTGGCGCTCGACAACCCAGGCTTGACGCTCAAGCCCGACATGTACGCTGATGTCGAGCTCGCTGTAGACCTCGGGGAACGACTCGTGATTCCCAGTTCGGCGGTGATCTACACGGGGCCCCGCCGCCTGGTATTCGTCGACCTCGGCGAAGGAAGGCTTCGTCCGCAAGAGATCGAAGTCGGCGTACGGGCAGGCGATTACGTCGAAGTGACGCACGGCCTCGAACCGGGCGATGTCGTCGTGACTTCCGGGAATTTTCTCATCGCGGCCGAGAGCCGCATTCGATCCGCCACCGGGTATTGGGGAGGCGGGCATGGCGCTCACTGAAGACGAGGCGAGCCCGAAGCCTACTCTGATTGCCCGCCTCATCGAGGCGAGTGCGCGTCAGCCTTTCATGACGCTCTTGTTCGCAATCGTGGCGGGTGTTTGGGGCTACTACTCGCTCCGGAACGCACCGCTCGACGCGATTCCAGATCTCTCGGACACGCAGGTCATCATCTTCACGGAGTGGCAGGGCCGAAGCCCCGACTTGGTCGAAGATCAGATCACTTACCCGATTTCGACCTTTCTGCTGGCAGCGCCGAAGGTCAAGTTCGTGCGAGGCCAGTCTTTCTTCGGGCTCTCGTTCGTTTCGGTGATCTTCGAAGACGGGACCGACATGTACTGGGCGCGAAGCCGAGTCCTGGAATACCTCAACTCCGCGCTCGCCGACCTGCCGGACGGCGTGCGCCCCACCCTAGGCCCGGATGCGACCGGCGTGGGCTGGGTGTTCCAGTACGCCTTGGTGGACAGGAGCGGTAAGCACGACCTGCAAGAGCTGCGCTCGTTCCAGGACTGGAATCTGCGGTACGCGCTCGAGAGCGTGCCTGGGGTCGCGGAAGTGGCGTCCGTCGGCGGCTTCGTCAAGGAATATCAGGTGCAGGTCGACCCCGTGAAGCTTCGTGCCTACGACGTGGGCATCGCGGATGTCGTGCGGGCGGTACGCGAGTCCAACGAAGACGCCGGAGGGCGCACGATCGAGATTGCGGGTCATGAACAGATGATCCGGGGGCGCGGGTACATCCATAGCGAAGACGATCTGCGAAAGATCCCGGTCAAGCTCGGCGAAGGCGGTACGCCGGTCTTGCTCGATCAACTGGCGGTCGTCAGCATCGGCCCTTCGATGCGTCGGGGAATCGCCGAGCTCGATGGCGAGGGCGAGGTGGTCGGTGGCATCGTCATCATGCGCTACGGCGAAAACGCGCTGTCGGTGATCGACGCGGTCAAGCAGAAGATCGAAGATGTGAGGGCCGGCCTTCCCGATGGCACCGAGCTGGTCATCACCTACGACCGCTCCGACCTCATCAAGAGAGCCATCGGCACGCTCCGAAGCACGTTGATCGAAGAGATGATCGTGGTCAGCGTGATCATCTTCTTGTTTCTGCTTCACGCGCGAAGCGCGCTCGTTCCCATCATCACGCTACCGCTTGCAGTGATGCTCTCCTTCATCCCGATGTACTATCAAAACCTGACGGCGAATATCATGTCGCTGGGCGGAATCGCTGTCGCGATCGGCGCCATGGTCGATGCATCGATTATCGTCATCGAGAACATCCACAAGAAGTTGGAGGTTTGGGATGCCGAGGGACAGCCGGGGTCGAGACAGCAAACGATCGTGGCTGCGATGCAAGAGGTCGGCCCGTCGATCTTCTTCTCGCTTCTGGTGATCACGGTCTCGTTCTTGCCGGTGTTCACCCTGGAAAGCGCGGAGGGGCGTCTGTTCAAGCCGCTGGCCTTCACGAAGACCTACTCGATGGGGTTTGCCGCGATCCTTTCGATCACCCTTATCCCGGCGCTGGCTGTACTCCTGATCCGGGGAAAAATTCGCCGCGAAGAAGAGAACCCCCTCAACCGTTGGCTGATCGCCTCGTATGCGCCAGTCGTTCGGTTCGTCGTGGCGCACCGGCGGGCTGTGGTCGTCTTTGCGCTCGTCGCCATGGGACTGACGGTTCCCGCCTTCTTCAAGCTGCAAAGCGAGTTCATGCCTCCGCTGAACGAGGGCACGATTCTCTACATGCCAACGGCGCCTCCGGGGATGTCCGTGACGGAGGCCTCGAACGTGCTCCAGGCCATGGACCGCCAGCTCAAGTCTTTCCCCGAGGTGGTCTCGGTGTTCGGCAAGGCGGGGCGAGCGGAAACCGCCACGGATCCCGCGCCGCTCGGCATGTTGGAAACGACCATCGTGCTCAAGCCGCGAGACGAATGGAGAGCCGGCCTCACTTGGAAGGGCCTAATCCAGGAGATGGACGAAACCGTGCGCTACCCGGGTATGCCCAACATCTTTTGGATGCCGGTGCAAACGCGCACCGAAATGCTAGCGACCGGCATTCGAAGCCCCTTGGGCATCCAAGTGTTTGGAAATGACCTCGAGACGATCGAGCACACCGCGGTGCAGATCGAGCAGGCCGTGTCCAAGATTCCGGGGACGCGGAGCGCGTTTGCGGAGCGATCCGCAGGTGGGTTTTTCATTGATTTCGAAGTCGATCGCGAAAAGGCCGCGCGCTACGGGCTCCGCGTGGCCGACGTCAACGAGGTCATCATGACGGCCGTCGGCGGCATGACCGTCTCGGAGACCGTAGAAGGACGGGAACGCTATCCCATCACCGTTCGCTATGCGCGCGAGTTCCGTGATGATCCATCGCTACTCGGAGAGATTCTCATCAGCACGCAGACGGGCGCGCAGGTGCCGATCAGCCAAGTCGTGGACCTGAAGTTCGTGATGGGACCTCCGATGGTTCGCAGTGAAGACGGCAAGCTCGTGGGCTTCGTCTTCGTGGACACCGACCGACCGATCGCGCAGTACGTCGAGGACGCAAAGCGTGTCATCGCCGACGAGGTCACACTGCCTGCGGGTGTGTGGTTGGGCTGGGCCGGTCAGTTCAAGTACCTCGAACGCGCCAAGGAAAAGCTCAAGTTGGTCGTGCCCGTGACGCTGTTCTTGGTGATGATGCTTCTCTATTGGAACACCAAGTCCTGGGCGGAGACTGCGATGGTCATGCTCGCCGTGCCATTTTCCCTCATCGGAGCGGTCTGGCTTCTGTTCTTCCTCGACTACAACATGAGCGTTGCGGTCTGGGTCGGCATGATCGCCTTGGCTGGCCTCGACGCGGAAACGGGTGTCGTCATGCTGCTGTACCTGACCCTCGCCCACAAGAAATCACAGGACGACGGAACGCTCCAAACTCCGGCGGACCTCACCGAAGCGATCGTCGACGGGGCCGCAAGGCGAATCCGGCCGAAGCTGATGACCGTGATGACCACCACGATTGCACTCTTGCCGATCCTCTGGAGCACAGGCACGGGAGCAGACGTCATGAAGCGAATTGCTGCGCCGATGGTGGGCGGTCTGGTGACTTCGTTCTTGCTGGAGCTCACGGTCTATCCAGCGATTTTTGCTGCATGGAAGGGTCGCTCTCTTCCTGCGCTTCAGGTCAATCACGCAGAAGGAAATGGAGACGAGGTATGACGAATGGACGACCAGCGGTTCTGCTCGTAGGCGCCGTAATCGGTGTGGCGAGCATTTTCATTGGATGCAGCAAGAGCCGGGAGGCGGTTCCCGAACCGTCGACGCTCCCTGCCGAGACGAGCGCGAGAATCGACGAAGCCGTCGCGGCCTATGACCTAGCGCGCGGTGCACTCGCAGAAGATCGCGGAGACGTAAAAACGCCGGCAACCCAGCTTGCGGACGCGGCACGTCTGGCCTCGGCATCGGCTCCGGATAGCCTCCGCCGGCCTCTGGAGGATCTGTCGAGCGCCGCACAACGGCTCGCCGGCTTGGAAAGCTCGGACCTGAGCGAAGCGAGAAAGGCGTTTGGCGATGTGAGCCAGGCACTCATCGCCGTACTGTCCGCCGAGCCGAGCCTCCAGCAGGGCCGACACGTCTACGAATGCCCCATGGCGAAAGGCTACAAGAAGTGGGTGCAGGTGTCTGAAGGTGTCTCAAACCCATACATGGGCACCGACATGCTCCAATGCGGCACCGAGGCTGATTTCTGAGCGCGAACCTCAATGGAGGAGCAGCACGTAAAGCATGGCCCCGCCCGCGACCAGAATGGCGCCAAAGGCAACGACAATCGGGCCTCGAATCGCCACCGGAAACATGCCGCGTTCGAGGTTTTTCGCGACCCAGAGATATCGGCTCACGGCGTACATCAGGGACAGGCCACCGAAGCTGATGAAGCCGAGTCCCGCGGCCACCGCGATCGCTTCGCCCCCAGCCCCGAGCCGTTCCAGCAGAACCCCCAGCCCAACGAGGCCGAGCGCCGTCCGCACCCATGCCAGGAACGTCCGCTCGTTGGCCAGGTGGTCGCGCGCGGTGCTGTCACGGTTTTCGATGAGGTCGCGGACCATCGAGCCTGCACATAGCATAGCTCGCCCGGAAAGGTGATCGTAGGAGTCGGGGTTGACGAGGCACTGAGTAAAAGCCAAGGCGGGCCCGTCGAGCTATTCGGAGATGAAGTGTTCAGCGTGTTCGAGAAAGCAAACCATTCATATTGACGACGGCGAGGGAACTTGTGACTCTCGGCGGGCTCCCACGCGACGGGAAAGGTTTTAGAGAATGAAGCGCCGTTTTGTACCTATTTTTCTGCTTTTGGTCGCCGCCTTCGCGCTGCCAGGCACCAGCACACCCACCAAGGCCGAAGAGGCCTACACGCTACGGATCGCGTCCCTCGCGCCCGCGGGCTCATCGTGGATGAAGATTCTCAACGCCTGGAACAAGACGCTTCAAGAGAAGACCGACGGAAAGCTCAAGATGCGATTCTACCCTGGTGGCTCCCAGGGTGACGAGCGCGACTTCGTCCGCAAGATGCGGGTCGGACAGCTCGACGGTGGCGTGGTCACCATGACCGGGATGAGCTTGCTAATACCCGCGATGAATGTCCTGGTGCTGCCGGGCTTGCTCCCCACCTATGAGCAGCTCGACCGAGTTCGCGGCAAGATGGCCCCTGAGTTCGAAGCGATGTTCGCGAAGGAGAACATGAAGCTCGTCGGCTGGGGCGACGCTGGCAAGACGCGCCTGTTCTCGGCGAAGCCCATCAAGTCGCCCCACGATATCAAGGCCATGCGCCCCTGGGTCTGGAAGGACGATCCGATCTTCGTCGAATTCTATCAAGTCATCGGCGCAAGCGCGGTTCGGCTCGGCGTGCCCGAGGTCTACCCGGCGCTGCAAACCCGAATGGTCGACGTGATTTCTTCCTCGGCGCTCACCGCGGTGGCGTTGCAGTGGTACACGCGTGTGAAATACATGACCGCGCACAACTCCGCGATCATCGCCGGTGGAACGATGATGCGCAAAGACAAGTATGACGAGCTCCCACCCGAGCTTCGAGAAGCGTTCGACAGCACCGCCGAACGCGCACACGAGTTGCTCAACAAAGTCATTCGCAAAGACGACGAGAAGGCTTACAAGATCGTCCTCACCAAAGGCATCGAAGCAGTGGAAGCCGGGGATGCCCAAGCTGCGTGGGACGCCGCGGATAAGCAGGTTCGCGACAACCTCACCGGACGGATGTTCTCGAAAAGCCTCATCAATGCGGTGACAGAAGCTGCGAAGCCGTAACGGCCGCGCTCTGAAGACGTGAGCAGCGCCGGGCACCTGACGCTCGAATCGAACGGGATTCGTATGCACGCGGTCAGCCGCGGCAAGGGGCCTGCCGTCTTGTTCTGTCACGGCTTTCCGGGGCTCTGGTACTCCTGGCGGCATCAACTGCCAGTGGTCGCGGCCGCTGGCTTCAGAGCAATCGCCGTCGACATGCGTGGCTACGGCCGAAGTGACCGACCCCTCTCCGCAAGGGAATATATTAACCAAACGATCGTCGCCGATTTGACCGGAGTCCTCGACGCGCTTGGGGAACGGGACGCCGTGTTCGTCGGCCACGACTTCGGCGCGCAGGCAGCGTGGGCGGCCGCGCTCCACGCACCGGAGCGGGTCCGCGGGGTCGTATCGCTAGCCGTGCCCTACGGGCTTGGATTTGCTGGAGGCGAGAAGACGAGAGGGAAACCGGCCACCGCAAGCCAAGAAGCGGCGGCAAGGGGCCGCAAACCAAGCGAGACCTATGCCGCCATCGCGGAGAGGCACTTCCTTCATCTGCACTACTTCCAAAAAGTGGGACCGGCCGAAGCCGAGCTCGGCAGTCAGCCTCGATTGTTTCTGAAGCGGATCTACTGGGCCTTGAGCGCGCGCGGACGCTTGCTCGACTTCAAGAAGTTCCCCGGGGAAGGCACCGGTTACTTGGACGTGCTCGCGGATCCGAAAGAGCCCTTGCCGTGGCCCTGGCTCAGCAAAGAGGACCTCGACTTTCTGGTCGAGGAGTACATGCAGGCGGGGCCCAAGGCCGCGTTCATCGGTGGCCTCAACTCCTACCGCGCGATGGACCTCAACTGGGAGCACGACCGGGACTACGGTCGCCGCCCAATCGAGCAGCCCGCCCTGTTCATCTGCGGGGAAAAAGACCCCGTCCTCCAGATCATCACGCCCAAAACCCTCGAAACCATGCCAAGCCGGGTCCCGGACCTCCGGAGCATCGAGCTCGTCACCGGCGCGGGCCATTTCGTCCAGCAGGAGCAGCCCCAAGCGGTGAACCAACACCTCCTCGAGTTCCTAAAGAACCTCGTCTAATAAAGGGGACAGTCCCCTTTTTGAAAGGGTTAGTTCGTTCATGCGGCGGTGAAAAAGGGGACTGTCCCCTTTTTCAGGCTTGGAACTGCGTGGCCAGGTTGCTCGAGAGTTTGTAGACGAGGCCGTAGATCGAGAGTTGTGGATTGGCGCCGATGCTGGTGGGGAAGAGGGAGCCGTCCATGATGTAGAGGTTGTCCAGATGGTGGAACTTGCCATCGCTGCCAGCGACGCTTCGCTTCGGGTCGTCGCCCATCGGACAGCCACCCATGACGTGGGCGCTACCGACGGTGGCCTTGTGTACGACCACATCAAGCGCGGCAACGGCCGCCTTGGCCTCTTTCCAGGACGTGTAGTGCTTCGCCTGCTTGTGCGCAGGCCGTGCAGACTTGGCGCCCGTGGCAAACTGCATCTCGAGCATCACGTTGAAGGCCCGCCGCACGCCTTCCATCAGGTAGTCGTTGATCGGATAGTCGACGACGGGCTGCCCTTTGTCGTTGAGCTCGACCGCACCACCCTGGCTTTCTTCGTGAAACCCGTCGCGCATCAGAGCGATCATGCACTGCGTGTTCCTGAGCTGGTCCATGCTGCTGGTGATCTCCTCACCTGCGGCCGCGTAGAACCCTGCGGCAAATGCGGGTTGCAGCGGGGGCACCTCGAGCTTGAACCCGACCGGGCCCGTGTGGACATTCTGCCACTGGAAGTGGTCGGAGTAGATCGACTGAGGGGCGCCGTAGAACGGGTCGATCGATTCCTCGTAGATCGCCATGGTGAGCGTCGTCGGGTGCAAGAACGTGCGCTTGCCGATGAGGTCGTGCGGATCGGGGACCTTCGAGCGCAGCAAGACCGCCGGCGAGTTGATCGCGCCGCCTGCCAGAATGGTACGCGTGGCTCGAACGATGATCTTTTGCCCGGTCGTCCCCCGGACGTCGGCGGTGAGAGCCTCTGCTTCGACACCCGTCACGACGTCGCCGTTGCGCAGCACGTTCACGACGCGCGCGCGATGCACGAGCGTGGCCTTGTTATCCAAGGCCGCTGGAATCGTCGTGACGAGCATGGATTGCTTGGCGTCGACCGGGCAACCAAGCCCGCAGTAACCAAGGTTCAAGCAGCCCCGTACGTTCCGGTGAATCGTGTCCCATGAGTAGCCAAGCTTCTCTGATGCTCGCTGCAACATGCCGTTGTTGTTGTTGGGCGCTTGAGGCCATTTGTGAATGTTGAGACGCTGCTCCATGTGCTGGAAGTACGGCGCCATCTCTTGGACCGAGCAGCCGCTCACGCCCATCTGCTCCGCCCAGAACTTCAGCGTCTCGGGCGGGGTGCGGAAGCTCGTCGTCCAGTTGACCGTCGTGGAGCCTCCAACCGAGCGGCCCTGCAAGATGACCATGCCCCCGTCTTTGGTGCCGCGACCGGTCCCTTCCTGATAGAGGTCGCGGTAAGCCGCGCGCTCCTGCATGTCGAACTGGCTCGAGGTCTTGAGGGGCCCTGCTTCGAGGAGAACCACGCGCAAGCCGGCCTTGCTCAAGGTCTCGGCTGCTGTGCCTCCGCCGGCACCGGTGCCGACGATGACCACGTCTGCTTCGAGCTCGAGCGCAGACGTGAGCTTGCTGGCGTCACGGATGTCCCAGCCGTGTTCGGCCGCCTTGTTGTACGGGTCGGTGCTGCTGCCCAGAATCACTTTGGAAAGATCGGTCACGGTGCGGCCTCCTCCTCCCTGGGAGCGACCATGGGCACTGGACTGGCGACCTTCCTGGGCGGGCCGGGGTATCCGGTCGTCGCTGCGTTCTCAGGAATGAGATACCAAGAGCTGATGGTGAGCCTGATGACCGCCGCGTAGATCGCGTTCAACAAGCCGATGCCGCTGTCGCGCAAACGCGCCAGGGCGCTTTCGGCGTCTTCTGGCGAAGCTTTCGACCAGGAAGACCACTGACCTGTCATCAGCCCGCGGCTCAGCCCAAAGCTCAGCACGTCGAAGGCCTGATGCACGCCTGCAACGACGGACTCGGAGAGATCGACCAGCAAGGTATCGAACGATTTCAGGGTTTGGTCGATGGCGGTCGTGTCCCCCGGTGCGATCTTACCTTTCATCACGGCAGGCGTCAGGGCGCGCAAGAGCTCCACGTCTTCGGCACGAAGGACCTTCATCCCCGACGCAGGCGCGCTGGACGTACAACCCGATAAGGTCGCACCGGCACTCATCGTCGAAAGCGCAGCGGCACCGGCTACCGACAGCTTGAGAAAATCACGTCGATCGGTTGGCATTGGAGCGGACAGTGTACCCATACGATGGTGCCACGGGTCCAGCAGAAAGCGACCCTTTAGGCCCCCCGGCTGCGGATGTAGTACTCGCTCGTGGTGACACTGGTGATCTTCCAAATCGGGAGGAAGGCCGCGACGCTTTGCATCATGATCCCCATGTTTCGCAGGAGCTCGAATCGATTGCGAGCCCCATAAAACACGTACGGATTCGTCATGTGTTCCGGGGACGGCCAGGATTCCTCGACGATCCCTTCGTACGGTACGGCACCGGGTGTCAGGACCTCCTCGACGACGTTGCGGACATAGCGCGCGCGCGGCTGCATCTTTTCGGACATCGGCCCCTGACGATTGAACCAGTGCCGCATCCAGCGGTCCTTGGGGATGCGCTTCGGTCTCTCCAGCGGAGTCACCGAAATGACGTACGGCGAGCGCTTCCCATCGGGCCAGTCACGCGGAGTGCCATGCTCGTTTCCTCCATAGTCGGTGTAGAGGTGCTCGCGGACGCGGTAGCCGGCGATGTCGAAGTCCGCGTCGAGCAAGATCGCTTCGAGCGTGCCACGCACGTTCAGATCGTCGACCCAGATACTGACCTCGGCTGCGAAGGGATCCGTGAGCTGGGTCGTCGGGGTTGGTGACGGCACGGTGGCGAAGTCGTCATCGATGTTCATCAGAAGATACCGCGCGCCGGAATCGAGAAGCCTTGGCGCGCAGCGCTCGACCAAGGCAAGCCGGCGCGCTGCGGGTTCCATCGGCTGGCGAGGCCAGAGCAAGTAGATGAGCTTGATCATGGCGTCGCCTTCAAGCGGTCGTGTGTCGCTCGGAACTCGTGCATCAGCTCGGGAATGCCTTCCGCGGCGCTGGTTCGCGGCTCGTAGCCGAGCTCGGTGCGGGCCTTGTCGACGCGGAACGAGGCGTCGTTGCAGATCGACAAGACCGAACGCCTGGTGAGCATGGGAAACGGGCCGCCAAAGTAGTGGGCGACCTCCCCGAGATACGCGATGCCGTAGGCCAGCGAGCGGGGAATGTGGAGCTTCGGCCAGGAGTACCCGAGGCCTTCGACGATTGGCCGGTACCAGCCGACGGGATTGGTCGGCTCGTCGTCGCTCACGAAGTACGCTTGGCCTCCAACCAACTTCGGTTCCTCGCCGAGCTTTTTTGCCACGAGGAAGTGAACGTCCACCACCGAATCGACGTGGACGTTGTCTGTTACGGACTTGCCGTCGCCTATCTTGAGCTTGAACTGCCCAGCAGCGAGGTGCTCGAGGAAGTCCTGCACCATCATGGCCCCCTCGCCGGGCCCCCAAACACCACCCGGTCGAACCGCCGCGGTTCGCAGGCCGTTAGGGTCGTCGGCTTCGAGGACCATCTTTTCGGCCCGGCTCTTGGTTTGCGAATAGAGGTCGGGCAGGCCGTCGGTTCCAACGTAGGGCACCGTTTCGTCTCCCTCGCGAATCGGACGGTCGACCGCGACGGTAATCGAGCTGGTGAAGATGAGCTTCTTCACCCCCGCGGCCTGGCAGGCCTGGATCACGCATTCGGTGCCAAGAACATTGACGCCATAGACGTGGCGGCGGACGCTCGCGCGCGCGAGCGTGAGGGTGTTGATGATCGCGGCAGTGTGAAAGACGGTATCGACGTCCTCACAGGCCGCACGGAGATCGCTCATTCGCCGGATGTCACCAACGATGCTCCGGACCGGCCCATCGCCCTCAAACGGCGCAAGATCGAGCGCGCGCACCTCGCAGCCGAGCTCCAAGAGCCGGCGAACCAGATGCTTGCCAACGTAGCCGTTGCCACCGGTCACCAGGCAGACGGGACCAACTTGATTCGGATCGACGGGGAGCTCCATGTGCCGCTGCCGAACTTGAACCGGCATGCTAGCTTGCGCAATCCAGATGAGCCGCCTGAGCCCGATCGTAGTCGAAGACCTGGACGGCGCGCACTGGGATGACGTTGCAGATCTGGTCGTCGTGGGCTTGGGCGCCGCAGGCATCACGGCTGCCATCGAAGGGCGTGAGCACGGCGCCGAGGTCGTTATTTTGGATCGTTTCGAAGGAGGCGGCGCCACCTCGATTAGCGGAGGAGTCTTCTACGGAGGGGGCGGCACCCACATTCAGAAAGAGGCCGGCGTCCAGGACAGCGTGGAGAACATGTACCGATATCTATCGATGGAGGTGCAGGACGCGGTGTCGGACGAAACGCTGCGGGACTTCTGTGATACCAGCGCGGCCAACGTGAAGTGGCTGACCGACCGTGGCGTTCCGTTCTTGCCGAATCTCTGCCCGATCAAGACCTCCTATCCGACCGACGAGTACCATCTCTACTATTCCGGGAACGAGACCTTCCCTCCTTACAGCCAGCACGCAAAGCCGGCGCCGCGGGGCCACCGTGCCGACGGCGGAGCCTTTCCCGGCGCGAACATCATCGAGCCGCTGCGCCAAACGGCGGTTGCGGAAGGCGTGCGGATCGAGCTCCAGGCGCGTGTCAGCCGCTTGATCGTTGACAGAAACGGCCGCGTGAGCGGCGCGGAGTACCAACGCATCGCTTCGGGCTTCTGGCGCGGCCTTCACAAGCGACTGCACGACTTCGAGACCACCATCGGGAAGATCGCGCCCGCCCTGGCGGGGTGGCTTCGAAATCGCTGCGATGGAATCGAGCGCCGGCATTCGGAGCCAAAGCGGATTCGATCCCGTCGCGGCCTGATCCTCTGCGCCGGCGGCTTCGTCTTCAATCGTGAGATGGTCGCCGAGCACCTGCCTGAGTTCGTCCCCGGCCTGCCGCTCGGAACGGCCGGTGACGACGGCCTGGGGATTCGTCTCGGCCAAAGCGTCGGGGGGAGGCTCGAGCAGATGCACCGAGCCTCGGCGTGGCGTTTTCTCTACCCGCCAAACGCATTTGCCCAGGGTGTGTTGGTCAACGACAAAGGCGAGCGCTTTGCCAACGAATTCTGGTACGGCGCAAAGATCGGCGAGGCCATGGTGGAAGAGAATCACGGCGTTGCCACGCTCATCATCGATGAAAAGCTCAAGAAGCTCGCCCACGAGCAGTCCAAGCCGGGCGAGCTCCAGTGGTTTCAGCGGGCCGCCGCGCTGATGAACCTCTACCTCAACTGCAAGAAGGCCGAAGACGTCGATGCCTTGGCGAAGATGCTCGATGTGCCGCGCGAGGCGCTTCAAAAGACGCTCGATGAGAACAACGCGGTGGCGCAAGGGATTCGCGCGGACCGTTTCGACAAAGCGCCTGACAGCGTGCACCCGCTGAGCAGCGGACCGTACTACGCGATCGACTGTTCACTCGGCTCGAAGCGCCACCTCTGCGCGGTAATGACACTCGGTGGGCTCGCGGTCGACGAAAGAACGGGGCAAGTCCTCAGCGAAAACGGAGGCGTCGTCCCCGGTTTGTATGCGGCTGGCCGGAACGCCGTGGGCATCTGCTCCCGCCAATACGTCAGCGGCCTGTCGATCGCCGACTGCGTCTACTCGGGCCGCCGAGCTGGGAAAAGCGCTAGCAGGCAAGGAACCAAACGCGGAAAAGCCTAGGCACGCATTCTGAGCTCTGCGAGGCTAATCAGCACTAGAATCGAGGCCAGGGTCCAAAGGAAGAGCTGCCCTCGAAAGGGTAAGCTCAAATCGCCGAAGAGCAGCCAGCCTGTCAGCGCCAAGCCGCCACTGAGGTTGATCGCGATGGCCCCGCCAAGGCCGAGACCAACCAGCTGACCATCGCCGCGGACACCTTCTCAGATCAGTGCGATCCCGATTCCAAACAACACTGCTCCAAGAATCATTGGATAGAACGGCGTATCGGAAGCTGGAACACCCAACCAACCCGCGACGGGATCGAAGCACAGGAGCGCGACACCCAACAAGAGGTTGACGAAGCCATCAATGAATAGAAGACGAGCGCGTCCGCGGGTGGCCATGGGTCGGAACGATACCGCCGGTCCGGGGTACTTGCGGAGACCGAGATCAGGCTGAAATTCGGGCCGAAAAAACAGGGAACGCGCTCGGTTGAATCGCAGGCACGGAGGGACGTCTATCTGCTTAGAGAGAGGGCTTTCACGATGAAACTTAATCCAATTCGACGCTCTAGCTGGTTGGGAATCGCAGTGTTCACCTCGATGCTTTCCGGCTGCATTTTCATTGGGGACTACGACGATGTCTTCGAACCGGGTCCCAAAGCGATCACGTACGAAGTCTGCTACTCGAACGTCGATTGCTACGCAGGCGAGTACTGCGAAGAGCTCGCCTTGCCCGCCGATCGCTACACGGATTTCGTGAACGCGATCTGCACGGTCGACTGCTTCGATGATCTCGATTGTCCGTTCTCCGAATTCAACGGTCTGCCAGGCGCGTGTCTGGATCATGCGGTCCTTGGAGGTCCGATCGGGGCACGGGTCTGCGTGGAGCGCTGCGAGATCGACGCCGACTGCGACGTACCCGCTGGCTTTGGATGCGAGTTCATCGCCGGGGACCGGCTCTGCGTCCCGATTCGATGAGCGCCTTGGGCTCGACACGACGATAGGGGCCCTATGATAGCCTTCAAACCGAGGAGGGCTTCATGGCAACGGTACTGATCACGGGCGCAAACAAGGGCATCGGCCTAGAGCTCAGCCGCCAGCTCCGGGAGCGCGGCGACGACATCATCGCGCTTTGCCGAAAAGCGAGCCCGGAGCTCGAGGCGCTCGGTGTGCGACTCTTCGAGAAGGTCGATGTGACCGACCAGGCGGCGCTCGAAGCGGTGTCGCAGGAGCTCGGCGACACTCGAATCGACGTCCTCATCAACAACGCCGGCATCTTTGGAAACGAATCGTTCGACGGCCTCGACTTCGACCGAATCCGGGAGCAGTTCGAAGTCAACGCCCTGGGCGCCCTTCGGGTCACGTCGACCCTGTCCCCTCATCTCGAGAAGGGCTCGAAGATCATCCTCATCACCAGCAGGATGGGCTCGATCGGGGACAACGGCTCTGGTAGCTACTATGGCTACCGCATGGCGAAGGCGGCCTTGAACATGGCCGGCGTGAACCTCGCGCACGACTTTCGCAGCAAGGGCGTGTCGGTCGCGATTCTTCATCCGGGCCTCGTCGCGACGGACATGACCGGCCACCACGGCATCCCGGCCTCAGAATCGGCCAAGGGCTTGATCTCGCGAATCGACGGGCTTCGCCTGGAGGACACTGGGGGCTTCTGGCAAGCGAACGGCGAACCGCTTCCCTGGTAGCCACACCCACAATTTCGCACATGTCACCCTGGTAGGACCCGTGTGGTTTTGTTTCATTGAAGCGTGGGCAGAAGCATGAACAAGGCGCTTGGGGTTTGCGCGCTGGTCGCGTTGACCGCGATCGCTGGCTGCTTCGTGGATCGCAGCGGTCTCGCCGGCTTGGAACGTCCAGGCCCGCGCGCGAGCTGTACACCGGTTTGCGAACACGGCGGTGTTTGCGTCGTGACCGACTGCTTCTGCGAGCCGGTGGACTATTCGGGCCCCAGTTGCTCGGAATGGATCGACGACTGCCGGGGAGTCGACTGCATGAACGGCGATTGCGTCGATCGGGTTCGCTCGTCGTCATGCGACTGCCACGAAGGATGGGGCATCGACCCGGGCGGCCTGTGCACGGTGCGGCTCCTGAGCTGCGAGACTCCAAACGCCTGCATCAACGGAAGCTGCGATGACAGCTCCGGCCAAGTGGTTTGCGTCTGCGAGCCGGGTTTTGAAGGCACGAACTGCAACGTCCCGGTGGGCTGCGGAAGCCCACCCGAAGGGCCGCCCAACTCTGAGACTGGGGAAATCACAGGCACTGAGTTTGGCGACGTCGTGACGATCAGCTGTGAGTGGGGCTTTGGGCCAGGCTATGAAAGCATTGCCTGCCAAGCCGATGGCAGTTGGGAAACGTCAGAGCTGCAATGCGACGATCTCGACGAATGCGCGTTCGCCTTCGGTTTCTGCAACCCATTCGGCACCGAGAGCTGCACAAACGAGTACGGTTCCTATGAGTGCAACTGCCTGGACGGTTGGAACGGGACCTTTTGCCACGAGCGTGACTGAGCGTCGCCAGGCTGTTGTCGCGCGCAGATAGATCCTTCAAGCTGCGCCCGCTGTGCCCGTCGACTGGGAAAGTCTGCCAACCGAGGAGCTCCTCGACGTTCGCCTGAGCGATCTCGGTCTCACCGTTGCCGATACGTGGCTCGAAGACTGCGTGGGGCGCCTTCGCGAAGAGCTCGACATCGCGGGGCTGCGGCGGTTTCGTATCCACTTCTGGCTGAGCGATGAGTGGTGCTCTCCCGACGGCATTCCCGGCGTCGGAGTGCCATTCTATCTCGCGCACCCCCGGCTGATGCGGTTGGAACGGCAGATGATGTTCGAGGTGGAGGGGGGCACTCGCGTCGAGTGCATGCGTCTGCTTCGCCACGAAGCCGGGCATGCGCTCCAGCACGCATACAACCTCCAGCGGCGAAAGCTCTGGCAGCAGGCATTCGGCCGCGCTTCCGAGCCCTACCCGGACTTCTACCGACCCAACCCCTCGAGCAAAGGATTCGTGGAACACCTCGACGGCTGGTACGCGCAGGCCCATCCCGTGGAAGACTTCGCCGAAACGTTTGCCGTCTGGCTAGCCCCGCGCTCGAATTGGCGAAAGCAATATGCACGCTCATCCGCGCTCGAGAAGCTCGAGTACATCGACGCACTCATCGCCGACCTCGCGGATGAGAAGCCGCAGGTAAGCTCACGCGCGCGCCCGTACTCGCTGCCACGACTCCGCCACACGCTGCGCCGCCACTACGAACGCCGGCAGGACCACTACAGCCCTGGTTTTAGCGACGAGTATGACAGGGACCTTCTCAAGATCTTCAGCGACTCCCCGCGCTATCGGAACAACGAGACGGCAGCTGGATTCCTGCGTCGCAATCGCCGCCAAATTCGAGAACAGATTTCGATTTTCACGGGCGAATATCAGTTCACCGTCGACCAGGTGCTTCGTGATATCATCGGCCGGTGTCGCGAGCTGAGGCTCCGACTCACCAAGGGGGAGCGTCAGACGAAGCTCGACTTTGCCATCATGTTGACGGTGCACACGGTGCACCTTCTGCACCGGCGGGACACATGGCATCCACTGTAAAACGAAGGCGAATCATCGTTCTCGTGCACCAGAGTCTCATCCCGCCCGAAGACATCAGCGACCTCTCCGACGAACAAGTCGCGCCTTTCAAGACGGAGCTCGAGGTGCGCAAGGGTCTGCGGGCGCTTGGACACGAGGTCATCATGATCGGCCTGAGCGACGAGCTCGCGCCACTTCGCACTGCAATTGAAGAATTCAGGCCACACGTCGTGTTCAACCTTCTCGAGGAGTTCGACGGAGAGGCGATTTTCGATGCGCACGTGGTCGGATACCTGGAGCTTCAGCGTGCGCCCTATACCGGTTGCAACCCGCGAGGGCTCCTCTTGGCCCGTGATAAGGCACTTTCGAAGAAGGTCCTGGCTTATCACCGGATTCAGGTGCCGCGGTTCCGTGTCTTTCCCCGCTACCGGAAGATCAAGCCTCCCCAGCGGCTGGAGTTCCCGCTCATCGTCAAATCGCTAATCGAAGAAGGAAGCTACGGAATCGCACAGGCCTCCGTCGTGCACAGCAACAAGGCCCTCGAAGAAAGAGTGGCCTTCATTCACGAGAAAATTCGCACGGACGCCGTCGTGGAGCAATACATCGAGGGCCGGGAGCTCTACGTCTCGGTCCTCGGAAATCATCGATTGCAGGTGCTTCCGACCTGGGAGATCTTCCTAGACAAGCTTCCCGATGACGCGCCCAAGATCGCCACTCGCAAGGTCAAATGGAATCTGGAGTACCAGCAAAAGTACGGCGTGCGCATCGGCCGAGCGAAGGGGCTTTCCGAAGAAACGGAACGCCGGATCGCGCGGCTCTCGCGGCGGATTTGCCGGCGACTCGGCACCGACGGATGCGTGCGAATCGACTTTCGGCTCGACGAGTCGGGTCGGGTTGTACTTCTTGGAAGCCAACCCGAACCCCGACATCGGCGAGTTCGAAGAGTTTGCGGGCGCGGCCAAGGCCGCCGGGATGACCTACCCGAATCTCCTACAGAAGATCGTCAATCTGGGGATCCGCCGCGCCGAGCGAGGCTGACCGTCAAGTGTCGTCAGTCCGCTACTGCGGATACAGCTCGTGCAGATACGACCGAAAGCAGTCCGTCTCCGCGGTGCTCCAATAGCCACCGGTGACCGGCATCCGGACGGCTCCCACGGGCTCGCTCGTGATCTCACTCAGCACTTGGCTGCAATCAGGATCGAAGTCGTCGACCAGGAAGTACGGGCTATTATCCGCGAAGGTCGTCAGCGCTGACAGCGCGCCCTCGACCGATCCGGAGAGATCCATAGCCCAGGTCGTGAACGAAGTTCCCGCGGCATGACAGCCTTGGCCCGTAGCGCAACCTTCTAACTTGGTACGGAGCGCGGAGTCGTCCGCTATCGAATAGCCTCCGAGCGAGCACGACAGCTCAGCCGTCATCGGGTTATCGCAGTACACCAGGTTTGCAGAGAATGGCGCCCCGACGTCGCTTTCCCCGCAAGCTGCGAGAACCGAACCACAAGCGACCAAAACCATGAATCGCACCCAATTCGTCCGTGTGTAAGACATTTTTTCTGTCACTCCTGATAAAAAATTCTGTTGAGGCTCTAATGATGGGGGAAAAAAATCACTTCTCCAAAGGAAAAATTCACCCCTGCTTTCTTCTTTGATGTTCGCAAACTACAGAGAAGATGCAAGCCCGCTCACGAAATAAATTGACCCTTAAGGTACATGAATTGACTGTATTCCATTGTATTACAGTTTGAATTTAGTCCTGCAGGGTGTTTTCTAGCATGTTAGGCTGACGTTTGTGCAGATGAGTCAGACTTGCATTCACGGCAGCCTTAAGGGCGGATTGGCGATCCTGTTGCTCGGTTCGGTGCTCACCGTATCGGGCTGCAAGGAAGATCCCACCCTCTTTGGGGGCTGCTCAACCCAAGACATCAACGCCTGTCCGCGATCGGACGGCTTTGCCAACCCGTATGACGGACAGCTCGAGCTCTTGAGTTGGACCGAGACACTGCGTAAGGCGAGCCTCGAGCTCACGGGTAAGCTTCCCACCGAGTCGCAGCGAGCCGTTGCGGAAGTTCACGGCCAGCTCGGGCTCGAAGCGTCACTCGCGGAGATGATGCGCGACCCTGGTTTCACCCTGCGAATGATCGAGCTCTACAACGATCATTTCTTGACCGACAAATACCTCGGCCGGGAAAACGCCATCGAGCTGCTCGACGAAGAGGTTTGGCCGAATCTCCGCTGGTTCGAGAACAGGTTCCCCGGCGATGACAAGACGGCATTGATGACCAACGACTCGTTGGCGCGGGAACCGCTGGAGCTGATCGCGCATGTCATTCGGTCCGAGCGTCCGTTCACCGAGATCCTGACTGCGGACTACACGATGGCGAACACCTACTCGGCGTTTTCACTCATCGGACTACCAGACATCCCAGTTGGGCTCGGCGACAATCCGGAAGGCTTCCAGGAGATCTACGTGCCAGGCATTCCTCATGCCGGCATTCTCACGTCAGCGATGTTCCTCAACCGTTTTCCGACGAGCGACACGAACATCAATCGGCACCGTTCGCGCATGGCGTACTTCTTCTTCCTCGACATCGACATCAATCAATTCGGAAATCGACCGGTCGATGCGAGCAATGATTTCGGCGAGAACCCGACGCTCAACAACCCGGACTGCATCGTCTGTCATACCACCATGGACCCGGTCGCCGGCCTTTTCATGAACTGGAATGAGAACGGTGAATACAGCGGCGACGGCGAATGGTTTGGGCCCGACTACATCTTGCCGCCGGGCTTCAACGGCGAAGCGCTGCCGAACCAGAATCGGAGAAACGCGCTGCAATGGTTTGCCCAGCGAGTCGCGCAGAATCCGAGATTCGCCCAGGCCACAGTGAAGACGGTCTTCCAAGGACTGACAGGGCAAGAGATTCTCGACATCACGATCCCGACTCCACCTGACATGGGTGGCACGGGCGGTAGTGGCGGCGCAGGCGGTGCTGGCGGCGACCCTGGTGTCGGCGGCATGGGCGGCGACCCTGGTCTCGGTGGCATGGGCGGTGACCCTGGCGTCGGTGGCATGGGCGGTGACCCTGGCGTCGGTGGCATGGGCGGTGACCCTGGCATCGGTGGCATGGGCGGTGACCCTGGCGTCGGTGGCATGGGTGGTGACCCTGGCGTCGGTGGCATGGGCGGCGTCGGTGGATCGACCCCCCCTCCACCTCCTCCGCCACTTCCAGATGACGATCCAAACATCGACCCCACCGTCGATCCGGCCCTCCAGCGCGCCTACAACGTGCAGCAGCAGGTCTTGCGCACGATTCAGCAGCGCTTCATCGACAGCGGGTACAACTTCAAGGTCCTGGTACGCGAAATCGTCCTGAGCCCGTACTTCCGCGCCAAGAACGCCAGCCCACTCACCAGCGATCTCGAAAAAGAGCTTTCGACGTTTGGCACGGCTCGGCTCCTGACGCCCGAGCATCTGTCTCGCAAGATCCAGGCGACCACAGGTGTTCGTTGGCGATCGAATCCGAACCGGGCCGACTACTTGCTCGACCAGTACCGTATCTTCTACGGCGGCATCGATTCGGACCTGGTGACACAACGGGTGACGGAGCCCAATGGCGTCATGGCAAGCCTCGCGCAGCGCATGGCCTACGAGGTGGCTTGCTCGGCCGTTCCGTACGACTTCTCGAAGCCCGCAAACCAGCGGCTCCTCTTCCCAGGCATCGATCAGAACACGCCGCTGTCGGAAACCTCAGACCAGGTCCGGGAGGCGGTTCGCCATCTCCACGACAGGCTTCTCGGCGAAGATCTCTCCGGTGGCGACGAGGAAATCGCAGCGACGATGGTCGTTCTCATGGAGGCGTACAATCTAGGCCGCCAAGGTCTGGCTGACGAGTCGGTCTCGGACCAGCTCGTAGGCCAGTGCCGCCTCAACAACGACCGAATCACCGGCGCGGACTTACCGGACAGCCGCCGAATCAACCGGGACACGGAATACACCATTCGCGCCTGGATGGCCGCGATGAGTTATCTCCTGTCTGATTACCGATACCTGTACGAGTGAGGGAGGACTAGCTGTGGATCGTCGTGACTTTATACGAATGGCAAGCTGGGCTGGGCTGACGTGTGTTCTGCCGGCAGCGATGGACCCTCTGCGCGCGAGCGCTCAGCCGATCAGCGGCTCGGCCTACACGGGCACGTACTGGATTTTCATGCACGCAGGCGGCGGTTGGGACCCCACTCACCTCTGCGATCCGAAGGGCCGCGCCACGGAGAACGAGAACAATCCGATGGGGCGCTTCCTCAAGAGCGACATCCGGACGGCAGGCAACATCGAGTATGCGCCGCTCGGCGATGATGGCACCGCGCTCGATGCGTTCTTTCAGACTCACTACGAGCGCCTGCTGGTCATCAACGGGATGGACACCACGACCAACGGCCATGACCAGGGCACCCGCGGCACTTGGAGCGGGCGAACGGCCGAGGGCCATCCGCCGATTGGCGCGCTGATTGCGGCCACGCACGGCCCCAATCTTCCGATGCCCTTGATCGGTTACGGAGGGTACCTCGACACCCAAGGCGTGACCAATGCGGTGCCGCTCGGTGACGGTGGTCTCCTTCACAACCTCGCGCACCCTTCTCGGCCGGATCCGACCGGCTCAGAGGAAAACTACTTCGGCCATCCGGACGTTCCCGGCATCGTCCAGCGCGAGCAGCAGCTTCGACTCCTCAGGCTTCAGGGTAAGCAACGCTTGCCGCGGATCTGGGATGGGCAGAACGAGCTCATGCTGGCTCGGCTCGGCCAGGACGATCTCAAGCGGGTCTCTGACTCGCTTCCGGAAAACTTCTCGAACAATCAGCTCGAGCGCCAAATCCAAGTTGCGCTCGCAGCGTATCAGGCCGGCCTTTCGGTCAGCGTCAGCGTCAGCCGCGGCGGCTTCGACACCCACGGCAACCACGACGGCAATCACCTGCCGCGACTCATCGACTTCGTCAACGGCGCCAACTTTGCGATGCAAGAGGCAGAGCGAATGGGGATTGCCGACAAGGTCGCAGTCGTGATGGGCTCGGACTTCGGTCGAACGCCCGGCTACAACAACGGCAACGGCAAAGACCATTGGCCGATCAGCAGCATGATGATGATGGGCCCCGGGATTCCAGGTAACCGCGTCGTCGGTGGAACCGACGACCGCCATGGTCTCCAGCTCATCGACCCGGTGACCTTGCTACCGACCGGCTCGCCGGACACGGCTGAGGGAACCAGGCTTTCGATCGCCCACGTACACCGCGCGCTGCGCAATCTGTCGGGCGTTCCGAACGACTTCAAAGCCGCGTTCCCGCTCGCGGGCGAAGACCTGCCGATCTTCGGCTAGGTGAGCGACCAGCGGTCGCGCCACGGTCGTCAGAAGGCTGCGCCGCCTCCGATTCGCAAGCCCCAGACCTGGCGGTCGTCGAAGGAAAAGCCGCACGGATTGTCGAGATTGATGTTGAGGCGGATCGCGCCGAACGCGTTGTCATTGCCGAACCGCAGGTACGGCTCGATTGCAAGTTGCGTGTTGTGCGTCCTTGAACTTGGGAATCAGAACCAAGCTGAAGCGAGAGCCGACCCGAAGCCAGTCGGTGGCTTGGTAGCCCATCATCGCCATCATCTGCATGATGAAATCGGTTTTGGAGGTTCGGTTGTTCTTGTTGTCGATCTTGATCATCGCGCCGGTGTCGACGTAAGCGCCCCAGAGAAACCCGCTTGGCTTGCGTCGTTCGAACGCGATCGGGACGATGACGCTCACCGCGTGGGCGTCCCAAATCCAATAGTTGGTGTTGCCTCGCACGGCCGCGGCCAGCGTGTACGCAGATTGCTGTGCGAAAACTTCATTCAAGTCGGAGGTGACGGTTGCGACCGGTATCGTCACGCCAACGCCCAGGCGGTACGAAAACTGGTTCTTTTTGCCCTGATAGTGAAAGGCGGCATAGGGATTGCCAGAGCGAAAGGCGTTCTGCGGATCGCTGTCTTCATCGGCAAGGTCGACATTGACGTACGACATTCCCCACATGACCTGAAACAGAACACTGTATGCCAGCTGTAAACGCATCTCGATCAGTGGGCTGACGACGATGGACCGCTGGTTGCCCTCGAGCTTCCCGCCAAACAGAGCGATCTCGCCAAGGATGTGAAACCGCTTGGTATGGGCCTTCATTCCTTCGTCGAGGCTGTACGGCTCAGCCGGGAACGCGCGCGCCTGACCGGGCGCCAACCAAAGCGCAGCAGCAACTAAGAAACCAGCAAGTCCCCAACCACGAAGCACAGACATCATTCATCCCCCATGAAGAAAAGACCCCCTTTTCTTCTCCGCTTCAATATAGACAGCGCACGCCGCGGAGGCCCGCGTTCCGTCGTCAACGGAACCCGCGGGTGCGTTGGTGATCGCCCGTTCAGGGTTGGACTGCGACGTAAGATGGACCGGGGCCTGCAAGCCAAGTGACCGCGCGCGAAGCGCCGGTCTCGAGCTCGATGATCGAAAGCTTTTGGTCAACGATGTGGGCCACGAACGCAAAGTCGCCAGCCGAATCGGCGGCCGCGGTTAGCGGGAAGTTCTCCCCTGAAAGCTGCAGCGGCGCGCTGGGGGTCAGCGTGTCGCCAGCTCGCGCGATGGTGATCAGGTTGGTCAGCATACCCGGCCTCGCCGGGTTGGTCGGTGCGAGCAACTCGTCTCGCGAAGGGACGTAGGTCAGCCCGTAGGGAACGCCACCAGCGACTGGGACGCTGCTGAGAACGCTTGGACTGCTCGGGTCGGACGTGTCGATCAGCGTGACGCTGAAGCCGAGCGTGTTCGCCACGGCCGCGAGATCGTTACCGTCGAGAAATGAGACATCGGATGGATCGGAACCGGTTTCGAGCACGTCGCTCATCGTGCCGGCTACGTCGGACGTCTGGAAGATTCGGATGCCCCCTCCACTGACGATGTTGATGATGCCAAGGCTCCCATCGGGGCTCAAAGCAACTTGCTCGGGGTCCGCTTCCGACGTCGACCTCCTCGATGACTCGGCGCCCGGGAATGTCGATGACCGAAAGGCTGCTGCCACGCGCAACTCTTGTACCGTAGTTCGCGGTGTAGGCGGTCATGCCATCAGGACTGATCGCGATGCCAAGGGGGACATCCTGAGTTTGAACCTCGTCGGCGACTCCTGACTCCAAGTCGACGATCAGCAGTGTGCCTCCTTCCGGGATCTCGGGGCCGCCAACGAGCCCGGGCAGGCCGTCGAAATACGCAGGCCCGACGGTTACGACTGCCGTCTTGCCGTCCGGCGTGATCTCGACTTCGATGGGACCCGGTTCCCAGTCCGCAAGGTCAATGGTTCTGAGCACCGATGAAGGCCCATCGCTCGCCCCATCGACCAGCCTTCCGTAGTCGAGAAGGGTCAGCGACTGATTCAACCAGTCGGCAGTGACCACGAGCCGAGGCCCCCCGAGAGCCGCCGAACCGCCGGCTCAGCCGAAGAATCACAAGCCCCCAGTGCCAACCCGAGAATACAACAGGTCCAACCCAAGCGATGAATCATCGCGTGAGTATAAAGGAATCGAGCGGTTCATGAAGCGCGTTGTTGCTTCTTGGTCGACGGGGCGAGCGGCCGGTCAGCCCAAGCTCTCGCGCCCAATGGCGGGTTTATTCGTGAGCGCGACGTCCAGGTCCTCGTAGCGATGAAGGAGTTTCGCGGGCAGAGGGAGCCGGGAAAGCTCGTGCTGCTCTGGAATGCCCAGCCAAACCTCGTGTTGCTTCGCGAGGCTCGAGATCCCAGAGATGAGCTCTTGGGTTTCGCCAGGCTCACAATCGCGGGCGATGCTCAAGAGCACCAAGGTCGCCCCGCTTTGCTCTGCGGCCTCTGCGATTTCCTCCAAGGGCATGTGGGTGCCCAGATAAATCGGCTCGAAGCCACGGCCTGCAGCCATGAACGCACCGATGATGGCGCCGAACTCGTGCAAATGACGCGGAGGTGTGGCGACGATGATTCGCGGAGCCCCGGTGGCCGGCTGTTCGTGTCGCATGAGCGTGCCGAGCAGGCTACGAAGCTGCCCAGAAATGATGTGCTCATGCGAAATGCGAAGCTCATCTGCGTTCCATGCTTCGCCGACGCGACGCATCAGCGGGACAATGACTTCGAGCGTCAGGGTCATCGGAGGTAGAATCGCCGCGGTTCGAGTGAGAATCGATTCCGCGCGCCGCACGTCGTACTCGAAGACCGCTTTCAAGTAGTCCTCGACGATGGCCGCGTAGAGCGACACCTGACTGCCAGTGTCGGGGCTCGATTCCCCGATGAGCCTCCGAAGCTCCGGGTCCGAGAGCTGGACGACCTGACCGATGGAATGCCCGAGCTCGGTCGCGCGGCGCAAGAGAACCAGGCGACGCACGTGAGCGCCACTGTATCTGCGTTTGTTCCCATCTGTCCGATCCGGAGCCACTGCGCTGTAGCGACGTTCCCACACGCGAATCGTATCCGCGGACAGGCCGGTCAATCTGGAAACGACCCGCATTGGGTATGGACCGCTCATTTCTTTTACGTTGTTTGTCATGACAAAAGTGGCACAGGGACGAGCACCCACCGCGTCGGGTCACGCTCAATCTCGTGACGCTGAAGGTCGTGGTGGTGGTATTCATCCATCTTGCGTGCTCCTGCAGCGAGTACCCGTCCTGCACCGGGAAGAAAAGAGGCCGCCTCTCCGTTCGAAGGCGGCCCGGGATTGATCGTTAGGAAGCGGGAATGAGAACTGTGTCGATGACGTGGATGACTCCGTTCGAGGCCATCACATCGGTCCCGATCACGTTGGCGTCATTGATTTGGACGCCAGAATCGCCGGCGCTGATCTGGACCGACTGGCCCTCGACCGTGTCCGCCGAGGAGAGGTTCACGACGTCTGCCGCGAGGACTTCGCCAGCGACCACGTGATACTTCAGGATGGCTGTGAGCTTCGCCTTGTTTTCGGGGAGCAGGAGACTGTCCACCGTACCGGCCGGTAGCTTCGCAAACGCTTCATCGTTTGGCGCGAAGACCGTGAACGGTCCGGGGCTTTGCAGCGTCTCCACCAGGCCCGCGGCCTGGACGGCTGCGACGAGCGTGTTGAACTGCCCAGCCCCCACGGCGACGGCCACGATGTCTCCTTGAGCGGCCGTTGCGGTAACGGCAGTCGCCGTGCTCGGTGCGTCTTTCGCGCAGCCGGCGAGCGCCAACGAGGCCAGGGCGGTAAGCAAAATTGTCTTCGTTCGCATGAGTTTTTCCTCCAAAATGCTGCGTTGTTGCAGTGATGTCTATCTACTGTCTAGGTTTTGGCCGTCAATACCTAGACGTCGAAATGCTGATAAATCGTTCTTGCCAGGGGTGTCAAAATGAAACATGTTCTAGTGGAACATGTTCTAGTTGGGCCGCGCGTCGCCGGTCCCGGCGAACAGATAGTTGGAGCATCCAATGATCACCGAAACGAAAGCGGGGCCTTGGGCAGGTTTTGCCAGGGGCTGGTTCTTGCTCATGTTCTCCGACGAGCTCGAGCACGGCCAGGTCGTGCCACTGAAACGCTTCGACCAGGAGCTGGTGTTGTTCCGAACAGCGTCGGGCGAGGCCAAGGTTCTCGATGCGTACTGCCCACACATGGGCGCGCACCTCGGACACGGCGGCAAAATCGTCGGCGAAGCGATCGTCTGCCCGTTTCACGCTTGGAAGTTCGATGGCTCCGGAAAGTGCGTCGAGATCCCGTACGCCAAGCGCATTCCGCCGAAGGCCGGCCTTGCGTGCTGGCCGGTGCTCGAGCGCAACGGGATGATTTTCGTCTGGCACGACCGTGAGAAGAGCCAGCCGGATTGGGAGATTCCGGTACTCGAAGAATGGGAAGACCCGGAGTTCATTCCCTGGCGCTACGCGAAGCTTCAGATCAAGACACCGCCGCTCGCCATTGCCGAAAACCTCGCCGATGCCGGCCACTTCATCCCGGTGCACAACACACACCCGGTCCCTGGCTCCTTCAGCAACACCTACACCGATCACATCGGCCAGCAGAAAATCAAGGCGGTCGCCTATCCCGTGCACGGCGGCAAGGACGAGTTCGAGTCCACGGCGACCTACTATGGCCCCGCGTATCAGGTCACCAAGATGTTCGGTAAGGGGCTCGGCGTGATCATCAACGCGCATACGCCAATCGACGACGAGAATGTGATGCTTCGGTTCGGGGTGTCGATGAAAGCCACCAAGGGTATGACCGACGAGCTCGTCGAACACTTCATCAACAACATGCGTGACGGCTACCTGCAGGATGTGCAGATCTGGGAAAACAAGATCTACCTCGACCGACCCATGCTGTGCGACGGCGACGGTCCCATCGGAGAGTTCCGCCGTTGGTACGCGCAGTTCTATACGCCACGCAACGAGGCCGCCGACGCTGCCGAGTAGGAGAACGAACATGAGCAACAAACCGCGTTTCTCGATTCCACGCTACCCGCGAGGGTGGTTTCAGGTGGCCTACTCGGATGAAATCAAGTCGGGCGAGGTCAAGCCGCTCAAATACTTCGGCGTCGAGCTCGTCATGTTCCGCACCGAAAGCGGCGAGGTCAACGTGCTCGACGCGTTCTGCCCGCACATGGGCGCACACCTAGGACACGGCGGCAAAGTCGAAGGCGAGGGCATCGTCTGCCCATTTCACGCTTGGAAGTTCAGCGGCGCAGGCAAGTGCATCCAAGTGCCCTACGCGCAGCACCTTCCGCGCAAGGCCAACATCACGGCTTGGCCCGTTCACGAGGTCAACGGTGTCATCATGGTCTGGCACGACATCGAGGGGAGAGAACCCGAGTGGGAGATCCCCGTGATCCCGGAGTGGGACAACGATGCGTGGACTCCGTATTGGCGACAGCACTGGAAGCTCCGATCCCACAACCAGGACATGTGCGAGAACGTCGTCGACAAAGCGCATTTCCGCTATGTGCATGGCATGAACATCGTGCCGCAGCCCCACACGATGGAGCTCGAGTACCCGCACATCAAGATGATCACGGACACGATCTACGAAACGCCGCAGGGCGAGGTGAAGGGCGAGCTCGATGTCGAGGTCCACGGCTTTGGCTTCTCGGTGAGTCGCTTTCGGGGCATCGTCGAGACCACGAACATGGCTTCGGTCACGCCGATCGACGATGAATTCTGCGACGTTCGCTTCTCATTCACCGTCAAAAAGCTCGGCGGCGCCGATATCACCGCAGGGGTCGGCAAAGCCTTCACCAAGGAGATCGCGCGGCAACTCGAGGAGGACGCCCCGATTTGGGAGAACAAGACCTTCCTCGAGCGGCCCATGCTCTGCGAAGGGGATGGGCCGGTCGCTGAATTTCGCAAGTGGTGCAAGCACTTCTACCCAGACTGGTACCACAAACAGGCGCAAGACGAGTATGATGGCCTCAAGGAGGTGAGCAAGCCGCTCACACTGGCAGAGCGCCGCAAGCGACTTGTCGCAGCATAGATGGACAGCGGTTCCGACACAGCCATGCTCGCAACCCCAGACGAAATTAGAGCGCGCATCCGAAGCGAGCATGCGCAGATCTCCGCACAGCTTGCGCGGGTCGAGGCGTTGACCGAGCGCGTCGACCACGGCGACAATGAGTCGGTGATCGCGCTACGCGACGAGCTCCAACAACTCGGCGCGCTGTTGATCGAGCATTTGCACTACGAGGAGTACCAACTCCCTTCGCTTGCCGAGGCAGGCAAAGCCAACCAGGTCGCCGAAGACATGCGTCGCGAGCATCGAGGGCAGCGCAAGCTTTTCGATCGCATCATTGCCGAGCTCGACGAAACGGCGGTTGGCTCGAAGCTGGTCATCGGCGTGCGCGAGCTCTCGCGCGCCATCCGGGACGACATGGAGTACGAAGAAAGGGAGCTGTTGAATAGACCCTGAGGTGGGAGCAGGCCTATGAAGATCATGTACAACCCGTCGACTTGCAATCACTACGGCGTCTGCGTGGAAGAGGCCCAGGAGGTCTTTTCGTTCGCTGAAGATGGCAGTCTGATGATTCAAACCTACGACGTCCCCCCCGACCTCGAGGACAAGGTGCGGGACGCCTGCATGATGTGTCCGACCCAGTCGATTCAAATTGAAGAGGAATAGGGTTCGCGGTCCGCGGCGGGTGAGGGTTAGATTCGGGTGAGGAGCTTGCTCGTCAGCATGCGCGAGGAAGCGATGATGGGGGTCATGGTGTGGCTCGATGCGCTGGTTGGAAAACCCGACGAGTCGAAGACGTAGACATCGCGTGTGCCAAAGACCTGGCCGTTCAAGTCCGCGCCTCCATCGCGGTCCGAGGCTGCAAATCGCACGGTGCCTTGCTGGTGGGCGCTGATCATCGGCGCCGTCGCGGGTGCGAAAGGCAGCTGCCGCGCTTGCTGGGCCTCACGGGCCGAGCGGATGATGAGAGGTGGCACGGTTGGCACTAGAACCTCTCGCGCGCCGGCTTCCAGGTAGACCTTGGCGGCGAGCTCGACCGCACGCCGGAGCCGCTCACGATGATTGTCGCGCTGCTCGTAGCGAATCGTCAGCCGACCATTGCGCGCAACTGCGACCTGACCCGAAGGCGCATCAGGGGCGAGGAGAAGCGAAGGCGCCATGCGATCATACTGCGCCATGCCCTCCATCCCGGGGGCACCCGAAAACGGCAAGAGGCTGGAGACGATCCCGGGCGTGCCCATGATGCCTTCGATCCGAAAGCCCCAAAGCCCGAACTCGGCGTTGTCGTCTTGCTCGAACTCGGTGACGGCATACGATTGAGGGATGCCGTCGAACGCGGCGATGCGCTCATCGAAGATCCCGATGACGGGGAGCTGGGGTTGCAGCATGAGGTTCTGCCCAACGTGCGCGTTTCCGATGCCGGAACGCAGCAACAGTTGTGCCGACGAGACGGCGTTTGCGGCGATGATGATGATCTTTGCTCGGACCTTGAGCTCGTTCTGTTCGTGGTAGCCCCCGGGGTCGAGCGTGCGCACCTCGATCTCCTTGAGCTCCTGACTGGCTTTGTGGATCTTCACGGCGCGGGCCCTCGTGAAGATGCGGGCGCCGGCCTCGATCGCCTTGGGAAGCGCGACCATGCGTGGGTTTCGTTTGGCGTGGATGGGGCAGCCGATGAGGCAGGTGCCGAGCCCGCGGCAGCCCACGCGATTGTGCAGCATCACCTCGCCGCGCAGCCCGAGCGCTTCGGCCCCTTGACGCAACTTGGCGTTCGCGAGGTTGACCATGCTCTCCGGGATGCGACTCGCCGAAAGATCGGCAAGCGCGTCCTCGGTGAAGGGCTTGAATCGCTCAGGCGCGTAGTCTTCGAGCCCGTACTTGACCGCCCAGTGCCGCAGCACCCCATCGGGGATCGGCACCACGTCGCAGGTGTTGATCACACCGCCCCCGCCGAGCACCCTGCCCTGCAGGACGCTCACCGAAAGGTCGTGGGAGGCCCGCCCTCCCCGGTCCATGTAGAGCTGGTCGTACATCGGCGCGTCGCGTTGCGTCCGCTCTGGGCCGACGAGATCACGCCCCTCCTCGAGCACGACGACCTCGCGACCGGCCTCTGCCAACATTCGCGCAGCCGTTGCCCCGCCGGAGCCCGAGCCAATGACGCAGACCTCCGCGATGACCCCGTCGGGCGTCGCCTCTTTGGACAGGTCGAGGATGGCGCCACTCACGGCGTGACTTCCTTGGTACGTTTCATCGACGGCCCCGGGTAGCCGATGTACGGCCACACCTGCTCATGGTCGAAGTAAACGAGATTGAAGAACTTGCGCATGGCGATGCTTACCTGACGTCGCAGCAAACTGTCGCTAGTGGCCCAGCCGTTCCAATGCTCGGTACGCTCCGCGACGCCGAGTCGCGAAAACGTATTGAGCTTCTTGTCGAACACCAGGGGGCCGAGCTCGATGAGAACCAGCGCTTTTTGCAGATCCTTGACGTTGTGCTCGGGTTCGTCGGCAAGAAATCCGTCGAACGCTCGCGGAAGATCCATCGGCGCCGCGTCGATTGGAATCCCGTTGGTCTTGGGGAGCATGACGGCGACCAAGCTTTGAAGCGTTCGGTATTCGTGCGCATCGAGCACCCGGAGCCCTTCGACTTTGGGCGCCCGCCCCCTCAGGGCCAAAAGACCACCACCACCCACGCCCAGGATGGCGCCACCCGCCACCAGACTCACCTTCAAGAACCGGCGCCTCGAAAGGAAGCTGAAGAGCCCCTCCTGCTCCGGTCCCTCCTTCGCTGTCGCCATGACGATCAACCCCTGCGTTTGCGCTGTTCGTCGTCATCCTCGGGGACGTCTTTGTAGTCCACTCGGATTCGGCCTTCGCCGAGCGTAGCGATCGTTTCGAGCGCCTGGAGGCGGGCTTCGGTGTCCTGCTTGTACGCGCGGAGCTCGCTGAGCTCTTCCTGCATGCGTTCGGTCTCCTCCGCGCGTGCAAGCCGAAGCTTGTACCAGAGCCAGAGGCCCCAGCCGATCAGGCCGACGACCGCAAGTGGGATCAATAACTCGATGACGATGGCCACGGGGATCTTGTGCCCTTCCCGCGCTCTGGCTGCAAGTAAATCCGGCATCTGCATGCTATAGAAAAGGAATGAGTGGCGACCGCGACGAAATGAAGGCATTTCGCGAGTTGCAGGCTCATCTGGCCCCACGGTGGGCTTTGGCCGACGGCGACGGACCCGAGCCAAGAGACATCGTGGTCGTGCCTTCCTTGTCGTTCGATGGCATCGACACCGTCGCGATCGACGGCGTGATTCACTACGAAGAGCGGATGCTGTTCACGCTGAACTTGCTGCGACAT
The DNA here is from genome assembly GCA_963699755.1 of uncultured delta proteobacterium. Lineage (GTDB taxonomy): Bacteria > Myxococcota_A > Polyangia > Polyangiales > Houyiibacteriaceae > SG8-38. The sequence goes on along the minus strand of CAVOVB010000001.1, from coordinate 1,828,460 downwards.
CCGCAGGCGCGTCTGATCTACGTGAGCTCCGCGCCGATCCATCCGGCGGCTGTCGATTACATGCTCTCGTTGATCCGCGGTATCCCAACGGAGCAGCTGCGGCAACGGCTCACCGTGCTCTCCCTCTACGACAGCTCGTTCGTGCCTCTATCGAAGAAGATCCTGGAGCGACCACGGGTCATCGAGCGGATCCGCAATTTGATTCGGCCCGACTGCGGGCTCATGACCTGCTTCACGGTTTCCGACCTTGAGCGGAGCGTGGCGGTCGCGCTCGGCGTTCCGCTCTACGGCGTGGATCCCGACTTGACCTGGCTCGGCACCAAGACCGGGTCGCGCTGGGCGTTTCGTGAAGCCGGCATTCGCATGTTGCCAGGGGTCGAGAACCTGAAAAGCGAAGCGGATTTAGTCGAAGCCATCGACAGCCTCTGGTGCGATGATGTCGAGCTCGAGCGGGTGGTCGTGAAGCAAAACACCGGCTTCAGCGGCCAGGGCAACGCAATCCTCGACCTGGGCGCTCTGCGCTCCGTCGCCCCGGGGAGCGGCGCGAGCGGCAAGGCGCGGAAGCAAGCCTTGGCCGATTCCCTCTCGACGATGCGCTTCGTCGATTCCCTACTGAGCTGGGAGAGCTTTCGGGAGAAGCTCGAACGGGAAGGCGGTGTCGTCGAGGCCTTCGTCGAAGACAGGGCGAAGCGCGCACCGAGCTGTCAGCTCCGGATCTCACCCGAAGGCAGTCTCGACATGATTTCGACGCACGACCAGCTCGTCGAAGGGGTGGACGGTCAGGTCTATGCGGGCTGTCGATTCCCTGCCGACGAAGCCTATCGCATGGACATCCAGCGGGATGCGCTTCGCGTGGCCGAAATCCTCCAGCAGAAGGGCGCGGTCGGTCGGTTGGCCGTCGACTTCATCTGCGTGCGCGACGACGATGGCTCCTGGAAACACTACGCGATCGAAACCAACTTGCGTTTGGGCGGGACGACGCATCCCATGATGCTTCTTCGAATGTTGACGGACGGCCGATACGATCCGGACGCGGGCCTTTACCTGACCCCAGGCGGCGAGCCGCAGTTCTACGTCGCGACCGACTCGCTGCGTTCGGAAAGTTACCGCGGCCTGCTCATCGAAGACTTGTTGGACATTGCCACCGCGAACGGTTTGCACTATCAAAACGACTCCGAATCGGGCGTGATCTTCCACTTCACGGGCACGCTCAGCGAATTCGGAAAGCTCGGCATTACTGCGGTGGGCAAGAGCCCAGCCGAAGCGGACCATTGGTTCGAACGGACGAGACAGGTGCTGGACCGCGAAACGAAGAGTGAGCTGTGTACATCGAAGAGTTGAAACCGGGCGTGTTGCGAATATCGGCATCTCCGGATTGGCCGAAGCCCTACATCGGCGTGGGCGGCTCGATGCATGGGAACGAACCCTGCGGGGCCGAGGCAATTCGTCACATCGCAAGTGCGTTCGAAAACGGAGAGCTCTCGCCCGCCAAAGGCACGATCTTTTTGGTTCATGCAAACCCTGAAGCGACTTCTCAAGGGCGGCGTCACACGCCAGAGGGCGAAGACCTCAACCGCCTCTGGGATTTCGAGTTCACCGAGACCCTTCGCGAGGAAGCCTGGGGCTACGAGCACCATCGCGCGCTCGAGCTAAAGGAAGTGCTTGGCGAGCTCGACGTGTTTTTGGACCTTCACTCAGCGGGGACCGCAACGCCCGCATTCGGTGTGAGCAACGGCGAGGCGCACATCGATGAGCTCGCGAAGCAGATCGGCATCGCATACCTCGTGCAGTCCTGGTACGGCCTCGCCGACAAGGTGATCATTGGCTTCCTCAAGCTCGCGGGCATTCCCGCCATGTCGGTCGAGTGCGGCTCGCACGGGGATCCAGGGATCTCGGAGACCGCGCAGCGCATCGCGATGAACTTCCTTCGAGTGACCGGCGCGATCGACGACGGACACCCGACCAACGGCAGCGAAGTACGCACGGTGCATGTCGTCGAAACGATCACCAAGCCGAGCGTAGAGTTTCACTTCGGCGCCCAATGGACGGGCTTCCAGCGACTCGCGCCGGGCACGCTCGTCGGCCGCGACCGCGTCACTGAAATTCGTACGAGCCGAGCCTGCTACGCCGTGCTGCCGAACCTCGACGTCGAAGTCGGAGACGACGTCATCTACTTGGCCGTGGATAGCTAGGCCGTCGCGTGGCGGCCTGTTCGGACGACAGCCGCCGTATCGCTGCATCCAAGGCGCGCGATACACAGGTCTGATCGCGAACGCGGGCGAGAAGCGGCCAGGTGGCGCGCTCGCCTTCCAGGATGTGTTTCAGCAGCTCCTTGTGGGAGATGTTCGACATGGCGCGGAGGAGGGCGCTGGGGCGAAGGCGCGGGTGGATGTCGATGTCGCCGCTGTAGGGCTGATTGGCCAAGGAGTGGGCGACGTCGAACGTGCTGTAGAGCGGCGTGCTCTTCGTGAAGCCTCGGGCGAGCTCGAGTTGGTGGGTTACCTGCGCAAGAACGCTCGAGAGGATCACGCCGGAGACGACCGGGACGATCCCGCGCTTTCCCGTGACGCCGCGAACCGGCGCGACGTGTGGGTTGACCTGGCTGACGATGAAGTGATTGACGTTGTGAAGACGACTCAACCGGCGCATCGGAAGATCGCCTTTGAGCGAGCCGTCGATCCATCGTTCCGTCGACATGTAGGGGATACGTTCACCCGAGCTGTCTCGTTGGTAAAGCATCGCGCCTGGAAAGGCCCCGGGAATCGACGCCGAAGCGACCGCGGCACTGTTCATCAAAACTTTGGGCGTCGTGAAGTGGCAAAGCACCCTTGGCTTCTGGCGCTCGCGAGTCGGTGAAACGCTGATGCTGACGGTGCGGCCCGTGCGCGCGTGCGCCTCTTCAAAGGTGAAGTCGCCGCAGTTGTTTGCGACCACTGCTTCGAGACGCGCCGGGTCATAGACGGCGCGTTCGCTTGCGGCGCGCTTGGGCGGAAGGCGCTTGAGCGCATCGGTCCGGATGACCCGTGGGTCGGCGAAGAGCGCCTCGAGCTCCTCATCCGTTCGAACCCCGGCGCCGCACGCGATGAGGGCGCCCATCGAAGCGCCGGAAAGGACGCTGGGCAAGAGGCCCTGCTCGAACAAAGCCTTGACGACTCCTAGGTGGAAAAAGCCAAGCGTGGCTCCCCCAGAGAGCAGGAGTGCCGAACGCCCGAAGATGTGCGCTGCTCTTCGAAAGCCGGCGAGCGTGAACTCGGGGGAGAGCCCAGTTTGATCGGGGTCTGCCAAGTACGCGATGCAGGCGAGCGCTTCTTCGTAGAAGCCCTCGACCAGATGCTTGGTGCCGAGCGGTGTTCGCGCATAGAGCCGGGGGTCCGCCAACTCACCCAGATGCCGGTACAGAGCCTCTCGCAGCAAGGGCACCAGCTGAAGCGCCTTGCCCGCCTCGCGCGTGCGGGTCAGCTCTTCGGTGTGCTGGCGCAAGAGCTTGGCGTCGTAAACAGAAGACTCGGGCTTCGCGCGCCAGGCCTCCACATCGGCCCGTTCAGCCAAGGCCTCCGTCCTGCGCCGCCACGCATGGTAATCGTCGACGCCACTCACCTGCGGACCCACACCTCTCCGCCGGCCGGCCGAAAGGCTGGCGCTGACACTGGCGATGACGCTGGCGCTGACACTGACACTGACACCGACACTGACACTGCCCGCCCTTCACGACCACCCCCAACCACCCGCGGCAGCGCGAGCCCGCAGGGCGAAGCCCGGCGCAACGCGCCGCCAAGGCACAGCGAAGCGATTGCCGCGGCAGGGAGGACTACGGGCGGGGGTGGGCGGGCGGTTTAATTAAACCAAACAACGCAAGCCGTTCCCCCACCCCGGCACCCTTCCTCACTGCTTTCGCTTTTTTACGGTCTCGAAAAAGTTCTTGCCAGGGTCAGGCGCTTCCAGGTTGAGCATGCCGCAGCCCACTTGGTCTGCAGGCTCCCGCGGGTCATCGGCCTCTGCGGAGAGGTCCGGGAGCGCCATGCCCGAGCGAAGGACCTCGATCGCACGGTGCGTAGAAAGGTAGACTCGGCCTTCCGCGGCGAGCTTTTCGAGAAGCCCGGCGCGGTGAAGAACGTCGCGGACGGGGCCTTTGATTCGCGTGAGAACGAGGAGAATGCCTTGCGCCGCCAGCTCCTCATCGAGCTCGGCCAGCGTTGCGGCTGCCGCCGAGTCGAGATCGTTCACCCCCGCCGCTTCGAGGACGAAGTATCGGACCGGCGTCTCGGATTCACGGACCAGGGTGCGCACCGTTTCTTTGAGAAAGCTCACATTGCCAAAATAGAACTGTGCGTCGACACGGACGAGGATGATGCCTGGAATCGTTTCGGCGTGCGGGTGGCGCGCCATGTTGAGATAGGTCTGCGATTCGGGCACACGCCCAAGCACGGCGAAGTAGGGTCTCGTCGTGCGTACCAGGAAAAGAAGCAGCGACGCGGCGACGCCAACCAGGATGCCCCACTGGATTCCCAGGGACAGCGTCGCGAAAAACGTCAGAACGAGCAGATAGAAATCCGCTCGCTTGACTCGATACACCTCGGCGGCGCCGCGAATGTCGATGAGGCCCGTGACGGCTGCCACGATGATCGCGCTCAGAGCCGCCTTGGGTAGATAGAAAAACGCGCGCGTCAGCACCAAGAGCGTGATGACCACCACGGCGCAGGTGATGAGGGCGGCCAGCTGTGTTCGTGCACCTGCACGAACGTTGACGGCCGTGCGCGAGAAGCCTCCTGCGATCGGGTAACCCCCCGTCACGCCACCGGCCATGTTGGCGAAGCCGAGGGCGATGAGCTCGCTATTGGGATAGATGTCGTAGCGGTGGGCTTGAGCGAATGTCCGGCCGACCGAAATCGCTTCCATGAAGGAAACGAGGGCGATCGTCGCGGCTGCAGGAACGAGCTGCACCAGAACGGAGCGATCGACCGAGGGCAGTCGGAAGCCGGGCAAGCCCGCGGGCACCTCACCGACAATTGAAACCCCACGGCCAGAAAGATTGAAAGCCCAAACAACGAGGGTCGCGGCGACGACGACGAAGAGCGCTCCGGGAAGACGCGGCCAACGCCGCTTGAAGAGAACGAGCGCGGCGATCGACGACACACCGATGGCAAGCGTGGGCCAGGACCAAGTCGACGGACTTCGGACCGCTTCCCAGATGACCAAGTGAACGTGGTGGGTGCGGGGAATCTCCACGCCGAGCAGGTGACCCAGCTGGCTGGCGGCAATGATGAGCGCCGCGGCGGCAGTGAAGCCCGCAACGACCGGCCGGGAGAGGAAATTCACCAGGAACCCGGCGCGCAGAAAACCGAGCCCAGCCTGAACGACACCGACCATCACGCCGAGGGCAGCGGCCACCAGGATGTAGTTCTCGGTGCCAATCGTGGCGATGGTTCCGACGCTCCCAGCGACCAGAATCGAGTCCATGGCGACGGGACCCACCGCGAGTTGTCGCGAGGTCCCGAGCATGGCGTAAAGCAAGAGCGGCGCGACAGAAGCATAGAGCCCGTGAATCGGTGGGAGGCCGGCGAGGAGCGCGTAGCCCATCGCCTGGGGAATCAACATGACTGCCGTCGTGAAACCCGCGACGAAGTCGGGCCCAAAGTCCTGACGCTGGTAGGTTCGAAGCCAGCCAATGATCGGCAGTGCAGGAACCCCGGCGCCGCGTGGCGTCGAAGTTGCGTGATCGGCTTGGCTCATCCGTCGATCATGGCAGCGGCTTGCGGGTCGACCGCATCTCCGCTGCGCTTCTCACGCATTCGCATGAAGAGCTGATACGCGCCCACGCCGATCAGCATCGCAAGACCAAAGGTCAACGCCTCCTGCGACCTGGCCCCGACCGAAGTGAACGCGGGACCGGGGCAGTAGCCTCCGAGCCCCCAACCCACACCGAAAACCGCGGAACCGAAAATCAGTCGTCCGTCGATGTCGCTGCGCGTCGGGAGGGAGAACGCCGGCGCCCAAACTGGCCTTTGCCAGGTTCGAATCGCCCATCGATAAACCGGCGTGTACACCAGGATGGCGCCCACCATCACGAAGGCCAGGCTGGGATCCCAGGATCCGAAGAAGTCGAAAAAGCCGATGATCTTAGCGGGTTGGGTCATCCCCGCGATGGCGAGGCCAACGCCAAACAAAGCGCCACCGAGGAACGCGCCGATCTTGACCTTCATATCGAGCCTCCCAGCATTTCGTTCACGACGAAGACGGTGAGCGCCGCGGTGATCATGAACGAGATGGTGGCTACGGTCGATCGCTTGGACAGACGCCCGATTCCGCAAACGCCATGACCACTGGTGCAACCACTTCCGAGCTGTGTACCGACGCCTACCGTGAGGCCGGCGACGATCAGCGCGGGCGTCGAGCGACTGATTTCGACGACGTAGTCCTGCGGGTAGAAAAGGCTCCAACCCGCGCCCGCGGCAAACAGCCCGATGAGGAACATGACGCGCCAGGAGATGTCGCCTGCTTCTCGACGGAAAATACCGCCTGCAATGCCGCTAATCCCGGCGATCCGGCCGTGGAACAGCAGCAGACCGGCAGCTGCGGTGCCTATCATCAAGCCCCCAATCGTGGAGGCGATGGGTGTAAAGGAGTCCATGGTGCTCATTCAAAGCAGCACCGGTGCCAAACCGCCAGCGCTTTGTGTGGCTTGGGTTTGCAGCTCGGCTCGAGTCCTGTTAATTCAGTGACTTAGCTCCGGCTAGCGCAGCGATCCGGAACCGCATCAGGAGGCGACCCATGCTACTTCGGCAACTCTTCGATCGAGAGACTTGGACCTACACCTACCTCATCGCCGACGAGGAGTCGGGCCAGGCCGTGTTGATCGACCCGGTCATCGATCAGCTGGAGCGCGACATCAAGCTCCTCGACGAGCTCGGTTTGAAGCTGATGTTCACCTTGGACACGCACGCGCACGCCGATCACATCACGGGCTCCGGGCTTCTTCGCAAGCGCTTGGGCAGCAAGGCTGTCATCGGCGCCCATGCTGGCGCGGAAGGTGCAGACTTGCTGGTCGACGATGGAAGCCGGCTCAAGTTCGGCTCGGTCGAGCTCGAGGTGCGATCGACGCCCGGGCACACCGACGGTTGCGTCACGTTCGTGACCGCGGACCACAAGCATGCGTTTACTGGAGATGCGCTTTTCATTCGTGGCACCGGTCGAACGGACTTCCAGCAGGGCAGTGCAAAACGGCTCTTCCGTTCGATCCACGACAAGATCTTCACGCTCCCCGACGACACGATCATCTGGCCGGGTCACGACTACCGAGGAATGACCTTCACCACAGTGGGCGAGGAAAAACGATTGAATCCGCGCGTCGGAGACGGCCGCACCGAAGTCGAGTTCGCCGAGATCATGGACCATCTCAACTTGCCAACGCCGAAGAAGCTCGACATCGCGGTACCAGCGAATCTGCACTGCGGCATCGTTCCGCCGAGCTCGATGTCCGGCGACCCGCTTCCCGAGCGAGGCTGGGCTGCGATCGAGCGCAGCCCCCAAGGGATTCCCGAGGTCTCCATCGCCTGGGTTGCGAAAAACAAAGGCGCGGTCCGGATGGTCGACGTTCGGGAAATCGACGAGGCCGAGTCCGACGGCAAAATCGAAGGCGTCGACGTCGTCCCGATGGGCACCGTCGACGAAGCCTCGAAGGCCTGGGACAAGGAAATCCCCGTCATCACCATCTGCCGTTCCGGTCGGCGTTCGGGGCGGGTCGCGCTCGAGCTCGAGAAGCTTGGATTCAAGCGCATCGCCTCGATGCGGGGCGGCATGGTCGCCTGGCAAAGCCAGTAGTCCGGCTATTTTCGCTGGGCCGACGCGGGAACCGCGCGCCAGGCTTCGACGTCTTCCGGGCGAACAGGGTCGTCGCCGCGCAGAAAGCGCGCGAGGTGCGGGAAGCTGTCCGTCCCCCAGAAAAGCTCGTCGTCGACGATCATCGTCGGAACACCGAAGACACCGATCTCGATGGCCTCCCGACTGGCCTGTAGGAGACGTTGCTTGATTTCGGGATCCCGGATGCGATCGAGCGCGTTCGGAATGCCCGCGCCGGCGCAAACTTCAGCGACGACTTCCGCGGAGCCCATGTCACGGCTCTCGGCCCAGGTTGCATGGAACAGGTCGGTCACCAGGCGCTCGCGGGTCTGGTCCTCCATCTCGAGCAGCGTCGCCCGGAGCGACGGAAGCGGATTGAACGGATGCGAAAACACGGGCGCAAACGGCACGCCGAGTTGCACCGCGGCCCGAATGCAGTCCTTGAACATGTAGATCCGTTTGGGCTCGATCTCTGCGGGTCCCTTGTGGCCAAAATGGTTCAGCAGGCCTGCAAGCAGCGTGGGCTTGGGCTCCACACGCAGCTCGTGCTCGTTCGCGAAGTCGCCGAGTTGCTGCCAGGCCAGGTAGCTGTAGGGCGAGATGTAGTCGAAATGAAAACGAAGGACGCGCTTCGGCATGCGTCTCGTCGAATACCCATGTTGCCCATGGAGCACAAGGCGAAAGGGATGCTAGCCTCCGCGCATGTTCGAGGTGGTCACGGTCGTCGTCCTCGTCGTCGCCTGCTTCGTCACAGCCACCATCTCTGGAATTTTGGGGATGGCAGGAGGAGTCACCCTGCTCGGCGTGATGACCGCCCTACTCCCCGCGCCCGTGGTGGTGCCCCTGCACGGCATCGTGCAGCTGGCCTCCAATTGGACGCGAACCTGGGCCTTTCGCCGGCACGTCCGGTGGCCGATCTTCTTCGCCTTCATGGTCCCCGCCGTCGCGGGCGTGGCCATCGCGGCGAACATCTGGGCTGATCTGAAGCTTGCCTGGTTCCGAGCATGGGTCGGCGCGTTCATTTTGTGCTTCTTGCTCTGGCGACGCTACAAACCAAAGCTTCGCAATCCACCAGCCTGGTCATACGCGTTGCTAGGTCTCGCGGCGGGGCTGCTTGCGATCTTCGTCGGCGCGACCGGCCCGTTCTTAGCCCCGTTCTTCCTCCGCGACGACTTCGACAACGAGCAGGTCATCGCGACCAAGGCGGTTTGCCAAACCTGGCTTCACCTCCTGAAGATCCCGGCCTTCCTGGCGTTGAGCTTCGACTACGCGCCCTACGCGCCAGTGCTCGCGAGTTTGGTGGTCGCAGTGATCGGCGGCACGTACTTCGGTAAGCACTTATTGAATCGAATCTCGAAAGAGCGCTTCGTGTTCTGGTTCCAACTGGTGCTCGCGGTCCTCGCTGTCTACCTAATCGTCTCGACGCTCCGCTGACGCTCAAGTTCCGAAGATCGTAACTGCCACCGTCCGCTTTCGGCGGGGACCGTCGAGCTCGCAAAAAAAGACGTTCTGCCACGTCGACAGATCGAGCTTGCCCCCTCGAATTGGGATCGACTCGCTCGGGCCAATGATGCCCGCCTGAATGTGTGAGGCCCCGTTGCCATCGATCCGATCGTGGAGCCAGACACCTTTGGGGACGAGCTTGTCGAGGCAGCTCACGACGTCTCTCCTGATGTTGGGGTCGTCGTTCTCTTGAATCATCAACGCGGCTGTGGCGCCGTGAGCGTACAGGGCGCAGAGGCCCTCCTGGACACCAGACGTACGAACGAGTCGTTGGGCCTCGAGAGTGAAGTCGACGAGCTCGCGCTCGCTCGTCGTGCAAAGCGTGATCGTCTCGGTGAAGAGCTTCATTGCAGGCTCTTAGCTTCGTAAGAAGTCGCTGGCCACCGAGACGAAACGCCCCGGAAGCGAATGCACGTCGGGCAAGAGCATCCAGCCGTGCGGTCCAAACATGTGCGTGAGGTACGCTTCCCCTTTGTCGCGAACGGCGAGCGCGAGGCAATGAACCCCCTGCTCCCCTGCCTCTCGAAGCGACTGGCGCACGTCTTCGACGCCGTAGTGGCCCTCGTAGTGGTCGTAGTCCGTGGGTTTCGCATCGGTGAGGAGCAAGATGAGGCGGCGGCGCGCACCGCTCCGGTCCAGCACCTCGAGGGCATGCCGAACGGCTGGACCGATCCGCGTGTAGCCCGCGGGCGCAATCCCATGGAGCCGTTGCAGCCCCAGACGCGTGGAATCATCGAATCCCTTGGCGACCAAGAATCGGCAGTCGCGCCTGGTGTTGCTGTAAAACGCGCAGATCGAAAGCTTGGCGGACGTCGGCTCGAACGACTCGACGAGCACCTGAGTCGAATCGCGGACGACATCGAAGATCCGTTTCCCCGAAACCCAGGAATCGCTCGAGAGGCTCGCGTCAACCAAGATCAGCATGGCGAGCTCGGAGTCGTGAACCTTCCTACGGACGTAGATCCGTGGGTCAGGGTGCCGGCCCGCCATCAGGGTCGCCTGCCGGTCCACGAGCGCGTCGATGTCGATTTCGCTGCCGTCGAGCTGACGGTTGCGCCACCGACGCTCGAGCTCGAGACGTTTGAGCTCCGCCTGAAGACGCAGCACTTCCCCGTGCAGTCGGCGGCTCGCCGCAGCGACGCTCGATGCCGAGCCACTTGGCGGTGAGATCTGCTCGTTGACCGTGCACCAGTCGTCGCGGTACGCGCGATGCTTGAAATTCCATTCGGGATACCGATGGGCGCGAGTCGAAGAAGGCTCTTCGTCGAGGTCCGCGGTATGCAAACCGGCCCGCAGATCGGCGCGGTAGACCGATTGCGCGGTTTCGGCGGTCCGCGTGAGCTTGCTGAGCTCGAGCTCCTCGAGCGCCTCCTCTTGTTGGGCGAGCTGATCGGAGCCATCGAGCTGCTTTCGGCCGCTCTGATATTCGGTGGCGGTGTGCACCTTCTCGAACGAATGAACCAGCGGATTGTCTTTGTCCTTTTGCGATTCGAGGTCGACGTACTCCACCTCGCTGGGCCGGCGCCGCATCTTTCGCTCGGTACCGCTTGGCAAGTTGCTGTGTGGGTCTTCGGGGGGCTCGAGGGAGACATTCCAGGGCTTGGAAGGCGGCAGGAGCTGCCCCCACGGTGATCGATACTCACCTTGGGCTCGTCTCTTCGATAGCCTCTGGAGTGCGCGTTCGAAGTCGGATGACGCTTGGCAAAGACTCCGTTGGTCGTGAGGACGTATTGCCGCATCAACGAGATCCTGCTCTACGACCCGCGCTCCGGAGTCCTCGCTCAATGGCACCGAGTCACGCCGCAAAATTGTTCGACACGCATTCGAGAAGCAACGGTTCGCGGCGACGCGCTCATCGAATGGGAACTGGCCGCCCGCAGTTGCGGCAGCGCGATCGACGAGCGACTCGGCCCCGGGATAACGAGCCTCGATCTCCCGGTGGATGCTTGGAATCGCGATCAGCATCGCCAAGGCGCGCCTTTGACTCGACCAGGCTTCGTCGGCAACGAACCCGAGCTCCGACGCGGTTACCCCGACGACGACACGGTAGAGATAGAAAGATGCCTGCTCCTCCGGGTCCGCAAGCCAGGCGACGCTCTCAGGTAGAACCAGCCGTCCGGGCCCGGCGCCGCCCAGCGCTTTGCCAGAAACGACGTCCCACTTCGCGCCGGTGAGCAAGTTGCTCAAGGTCTCGAAGCGGGCTGTCAGCGACTCCAACGGGGACTCGACCCCGGTAGCGGGGCTCTTGCCCGCCACCCGCCGAAACGATCGGTAGAGCCAAGCAAACGCTCGCTGATCCCATTCCATCAGAACATCAGGTTGGCCAAATCCTGCAAGGCCTCCAACTGGGCACGGTCATCGGTGATCGGTTGCACGACCGCTGCGTTGCAGGCAACCCGGGGCGCCACGCCGCTCGCGATCAGCTTGCCGGCCGTCACCAGCAGTCGAGTCGAGACCGTCTCCGCGAGTTGGAGCTCCTCCATGGCGCGCACCTTGCTCGCAAACTCGACGAGTCGCTTGGCCGGGCCGTCTTCGAGCTTGGCTTCGTGCGCCACGATCTCGGTTTCGACCCTCGCTTCGGGATACGAGAACCGCTGCACGACGAAGCGCTGCCGGGTCGACGGCCGGAGCTCTTTGAAGCCCCGCGCATAGCCTGGATTGAAGCTGGCGACGACCATGAAACCCTCAGGGGCGAACAAGGTTTCGTCCAGCCGGTCGATGTAGAGCTCGCGCCGATGATCGGTGAGCGAGTGTAGGACCACAATCACGTCCTCTCGCGCCTCGATGATCTCGTCGAGGTAGAGAACGGCGCCCGCTCGCACCGCCCGGGTGACTGGGCCGTCTTGCCAAACCGTTTCGGCGCCCCTGATCAAGAAGCGTCCGACCAAATCGATCGACGAGGTCTCGTCGTGGCAGGCCACTGTGATCAGGGGCAAGTCGAGTTGGGCCGCCATCGCCTCGACGAACCGCGTCTTGCCACAGCCGGTCGGCCCGGCGAGCAAAAGCGGTAGCCTTTGGCGATGAGCGTGCTCGAAGAGCTCGACCTCTCGGCCGACGGGACGATACCAGGGCGGGGTCGCCCTCATTCCGCCGGGACCGCTGCCCTGGTGCCCGTGGGGATGGGCTCTTCGACGTCACCTACCGGCCAACCGTAGCGAATGAAATTGTAGATGAACGCGAGGATGCCCGACGTGAAGAGAGTCGCCGCCAAGATGAGCCCAATGAAGTGGACCTGGAGCTCGCGCTGAACGTCGAGGAACTCCATGCCCGCGCGACGCTCGAGGTAGACCTGGGCCACGCCGGCAATGCCGAACGCGACCGTCATGGCAGTCATGCCGATGTTGGCCGACCAAAACGCATAGGTCGCGCTCGGTGTATCGAAGAGCTTGCGACCGGTCAGCTGCGGCATAGCGTAGGTGATGATGGCCAGGACCAACATCGCGTAGGCGCCCCAGAAGGCCATGTGACCGTGCATCGCCGTCACCAGTGTGCCGTGCGTGTACAGGTTCACCTGCGGAAGCGTGTGTGCGATGCCGAGGAAGCCGGCTCCAACGAACGACATGACGCAGGTACCCACCGTCCAGAACAAAGCGATTCGATTTGGATGGTTTCGACCGCCCTTCTTCGCCAGTGCGAGGCCGTAAATCGCCATGCCTAGGAACGCGAGCGGCTCGAGGGCGCTGAAGATGCCGCCGACCCAGAGCCAGTAGTTCGGCGTGCCGATGAAGTAGTAGTGGTGCCCCGTGCCGAGTATGCCCGACAAGAACGTGAAGCCGACGATGACATAGAGCCACTTCTCGACGATCTCGCGGTCGACGCCGGTGAGCCGGATCAACAGATACGCAAGAATGCCGCCCATGATGAGCTCCCAGACGCCTTCGACCCAGAGGTGAACGACCCACCAGCGCCAGAACGCATCGTGTGTCTGGTGGTCGGTCGGGATCATCCCCGGCAGGTAGAGGACGGCCGCCATCAGGAGACCGAAGAAGAGCACGATCGAAGTCGTGGTCATCTTGGGGGCCTTCCAAATGGTCATGCCGATGTTGGCGACGAACAAAAGCACGTCGACGACGACGAGGTAGTCGAGCGGACGCGGAATCTCGAGGAACTTGCGCCCCTCCCACCAGTTGAAGTGGAAACCGATGATCGCAGTCACGCCGACGATCACGAACGCGATCAACTGCACGTACGCGAGCTTGGGCCAGTAGAGCGGCCGCTCACACTCATCCGGAATGATGTAGTACGCGGCGCCCATGAAGCCCGCCAAGAGCCACATGACCAAGAGATTGTTGTGCGAGGCGCGCGCGACGTTGAAGGGAACCCAGGGATGCAGCCCGTCGTAGCCAACGTGTGCAAATGCCATGATGAAACCGTAAACCAGCTGCAAGCTCAGCAAGAGCATGCAGGTCGCGAAAAACCAGTACGCGACTTTTTGCGATTCGTACTTCATAGCCCGCCCTCGCGTTGCTTGGAGAGAAAGATGACGACTTCATTGCGTTGCTGCTCGGTGAGCGCGAGCGTCGGCATCGTCGTGCCGGGCTTGACCGCTTGCGGATCGGTGATCCACCTCATCAGGTAGCCTCGATCGAAGCGGTCGCCCACGAAGTCGAGTGGTGGCCCAATGGCGCCGCCAATCCCGCCGAGGGAGTGACATGCCGTGCACACCTGAGAGAAGATCTCCGGTCGCTCGCCGCCCGGGATGGGGATGGGAGCCGCTCCCGCCAAACCGATTGTGGGTTTCGGAGGAAAGCCGTTGAGGTCCATCCGGCCGATCCACTCGAAGAACGCGTTCATGTCGTCGATCTGGGCTTCGCTGAAGTCGTACTTCACCATCCGACGCTGCCCTGGGTAGACTGCTTCGGGGTCCCGGAGCATCTGAGCGATGAAGGCTGGCCCACGACGGTCGTACACACGCGTCAGCTCGGGCGCGTAGTACGCCCCCTCACCGAGCAGCGTGTGACAGCCCATGCAGTTGTTCTCCTCCCAGAGCTGCTTCCCGCGTGCCACCGATTCGGTCAGTTCATCCGAGTTGGTCTGAGCTGGGATGCGTTGGAACGTGTCGACCGTGAGCCAAATGAAAACCGCGCTGAAAAGTAACGTTCCAGACAAAAAGAACGCGCGCGCAGCGGACTTAGACAGCATCGTCACCTCCTCTCCTCAAAGATTGGCGAATGCTTCTTCAGAGACCCCGGTCTCCAGACGATTGGGCGGGATGCTACTGGGGGCGACCGAAACTGCAAGGCCGACCGGCGCCCGGTCGTGCGTGGCGCAAATTTTGCGCGTCCTACCGTCGCGACGGGGGCCTCAGGAACGCTTGGGCTTGAAGAGGTCGGCGCTCTCTTGCACCAGAGCACCGAGGACCGCGCCCAGGCCGCCGAAACGCAAGGTCGGGCTCTTGCCCTGCGCCATCAGCCCCATCTGAGCGACGCTCATCATCGCCTCGGAGGTGCCACCCAGCCGGCCGAGCCCGGGCATGACCGGAGGATCGGCGGCGCGTTCGGTGCGCCCGTCGAGCAAGTCTCGCGCCACGCTCGGGTCATTTGTGAACGGCCGGGCCATGCCAACGATATCGAGCGCGCCCGTTGCAAGCGCGTCGACCATGATCGATCGAGCGCGGAAGCCGCCGGTGACCATCATGGGAATGTCGACTTCGGAGCGCGCCTTCTTTGCGTAGTCGAGGAAAAACGCTTCGCGCTCGTCTTCTACCTTGCCGAGCATGACGCGGGACTCGTAGCTGCCGCCAGAAATCTCCACGAGATCGATTCCATCTTCTTGGAGCATACCGAGCACGCGCATCGACTCTTCTTCGGTAAAGCCACCGCGCTGAAAGTCCGCCGAGTTGAGCTTGATTCCGATTGGGAAGTCATCACCGACCTCGGTGCGGATTTTGCCCAGCACGGTGCGGGCAAAGCGGGCACGGTTTTCGAGCGCGCCGCCCCAGCGATCCGAACGCTGGTTGGTCAGCGGCGACAGAAACTGACTCACCAAATAGCCGTGTGCGCCGTGCACTTGTACCCCGGTAAAGCCCGCGGCCTTTGCGAACGCCGCCGCACTGGCAAAGCTCCGAATCGCCTGCCCGATCTCCGCTTCATCCATGGCGTGTGGCTTGCCAAACGCCTTGGCGCGACGAAATAGATTGACCGGCTCGACTGCCGAAGGCGCGCCTGGGTGGGGGTTGAGGTGCCGAGGCGTCTGACGGCCCGGATGGTTGAGCTGCATCCAGAGATGGTTGCCATGGCCCGTGCCGGCCTCCGACCACACGCGGAATCGCTCGATGTTCGAGTCGGCTCCGACGGCGACGTTGCGAACCGCCTCGAGGTGCGCCCTGTCGATCATGACGTTGCCGGTGATCAACAAGCCGGCACCGCCGGCAGACCAGCGCTCGTAAAGTCGAACGAGTCCACGAGTTGGCGACTGCTTCGGCGACGCCAAGTGCTCGCTCATCGCCGCCTTCGCGATGCGGTTTGGAAGCACGGCTCCGCAGGGCAGCCTCAGCGGGTCATTCAACGTGGAAGAGGTCATCGTCAGCCCGGTTGCTCGCCGCTGGGACTCGACCCCTGCAGCGGAATGACGTAAATGACAGAGCCACGCAGCGAGTCAAATGCGCACGAGGTAGGCAATGGCCTTTGCAGATGAAGAGCGAGATCTCGAGCAAACCGCGAGCGCGTTGAAGGCGTGGCTTGCCCCCAAGCTCTCGGTGCCCGCAGAGGCCATTCGCATCGAGGATCTCGACTCACCGCTGAGCACGGGTTTCTCGAGCGACACCCTACTGTTCGATCTCGTCTACCCGAAGGAAGGGGTTGAGATTCGCGAGGGCTTGGTCGCGAGGCTGGAGCCCGAAGAGTACGTGATGTTTCCGTACTACGACGTCGGGCTCCAGGCGAAGGTGCTGCAGCTTCTCGAGAACACCGACGTTCCGGTCCCTGTCGTGCGTTGGTTCGAGGCGGACAAGTCGGTCCTCGGCGTGCCGTTCTATGTGATGACGCGCGTCGAAGGACGCATCCCCACCGACAATCCACCGATGCACGACGAGGGCTGGATCGCGGAGGAGACCTCCGAAGACGAGCGAACCGCGATTTGGTGGAACGGCTTCGAGGCCATGTGCGGGGTCCATCGCTTGAACTGGCAGGCCCTGGGATTCGATTTTCTGGCCGAGCCCAAGCGCGGCGAAACGCTGCTCGATCAGCAGCTCGACTACTGGCAGGAGTACTTTCGCTGGGGCATGGAGGCCTCGCGGCACCCGGACATCGCCAGGGCGCTCGAATACCTCGAAGCGAGCAAGCCTGATGCGCAACCGGTCGCGCTGTGCTGGGGTGACTCGCGACTCGCGAACCAGATCTTCGACGGCGTCGAATGCGTTGCGGTGCTCGATTGGGAGATGGTGAGGCTCGGCGACCCCGTCCAGGACCTCGCCTGGTGGCTCGCCTCCGACCGCTGCTTCAGCGAGGGCCTCGAGCTCGAGCGCCTCCCCGGCTTTCCCGGCAAGGACGAATCGATCACGCGATGGAAGCAAGCAACGGGCCACAGCGCGGCCAACTTCGACTACTACTTCATTTTGGCCCTCACGCGTTTCTCGATGAACATGGCGCGTGTTGGGCAGTACATGAAGCAGATTGAAATCATTGATGAAGAGAACGAGTTCGACTACGAGAACCTCGCATCGATCACCTTGCGACGCGCACTATCGGAGCTTTGAAGATGGGTCCACTCGACGGAATTCGAATCATTGAAATCGAAGGCATCGGTCCGTGCCCCTTTGCCGGGATGTTGTTGTCGGACCTGGGCGCCGAAGTCATTCGCGTTGGCCGGCCGGAGCCATCTTTTTTACAAGCGAGCTTCGACGTCATGAGCCGCGGCAAGAAGAGCATCACCCTCGATTTGAAAAGCCCTGCGCACAAAGCGGCGCTTCTGAAGCTCGTCGGGACCGCCGACGCGCTAATCGAAGGTTTTCGACCTGGGGTCATGGAGCGGCTCGGGATTGGTCCTGATGTCTGTATGGAAGCAAACCCCCGGCTCGTGTTCGGGCGCATGACGGGCTGGGGCCAAGAAGGCCCCTGGGCAAAACGGGCGGGACACGACATCAATTACATCTCCTTGGCGGGTGCCCTGCACGCCATCGGCCGCAAAGGCGAACGGCCCACGATTCCCTTGAACCTGGTCGGTGATTTCGGCGGCGGCGGTTTGCTGTTGGCGTTTGGCGTGGTCGCCGCACTCCTCGAAGCCAACAAGTCCGGGCAGGGGCAAGTCGTCGACGCGGCGATGGTCGACGGCGTCGCCGCACTGATGGCCAGCATCTACGCGGGCATGCAGCAGGGTTTTTGGTCCGACAAGCGCGGCGAGAACCTGCTCGACTCGGGTGCCGCCTTCTACGACGTCTACGAGACCAGCGACGGCAAGTACGTATCAATCGGCGCCCTCGAGCCGCAGTTCTACAAAGAGCTCATCGACAAGCTCGGTCTCGCCGACAGCGCGCCCGCCGTGGGTGCGCACTTGAACCCTGCCAAGTGGAACGAGCTCCGACCGACGCTCGAAGAAGTCTTCCGTCAGAAGACCCGTGACGAATGGTGCGAGGTCTTCGAAGGCAGCGACGCCTGCTTCGCGCCGGTGCTCGCGGCGGCCGAGGCGTTCGAGCACGAGCACCACGTCGCGCGGCGTTCGTTCGTCGAAATCGACGGCATCAAACACGCCGTCGCGGCGCCGCGCTTTTCCCGAACCAAGCCCGCCGACCCCACGCCAGCCAGGGAACGAGGCGCCGACACCGAAGAGATTCTGCGTGCCTGTGGAGTCACGCTGCCGTAGCTAGGAAGCCGAGATGATTACCGATTTCGACGACTACCTGATTCACCAGGCCGCATTTCCGATCAACCAACCGGGCATCGTCAATCGCAATGCGTATGACCGCTACTGGTTCAACGGTTTCGACAAGTCCGGGACGTTCTTGTTCGAGGCTGGCTTTGGACGGTACCCGAATCGCTTCGTTCAGGACGCGCACTTCAGCGTGGCCGTCGATGGCGTTCAGCATTCGTTTCACGCATCGCGCCGCATCGCCGACAACCCCATGGACTCGAGCGCGGGGCCGCTCAGAGTCGAGGTGCTCCAGCCCATGCGGCGAATCCGATTGCGCATCGATCCGAACGAAACCGAGGTCGAATGCGACCTGACCTTTCACGCGAAGGCGCCCCCGGTCCAAGAACCCAAAAACCTCATGTACGACGGGAACCGGCTCATCATGGACACCCAACGCTTCACGCAGTTGGGGACCTGGGAGGGCTACTTCTCGATCAAGGGCCGACGCTTCGACGTCAAGCGCAGCGAGGTCATCGGCCTCCGGGACAAGTCCTGGGGCATGCGGCCAGTCGGCGAGTATGAAGAAGGTGCGCCGAGCAGGCTGACGACCGACCCGGCGGTTTATTGGATCTGGTCGCCCATTCACTTCGACGGTTTCTGCACGCACTTTCTCACACGCCAAATGCCGGACGGCCACGCGCAGGAGCTCTCTGCGTCGATGGTCAAGACCTACGGCGCAGGCGAAGAGGTTCCGAGCGACCTGGTCGAAGCAGACGAGGAGGTCATGGCCTCGGCAACCCATGCGATCAAATGGCGCAGCGGGACTCGGTGGCCCGAAAGCGCGAGCCTCGGCTTCGTGAAGCGCGACGGCACGAAGCTCGAGATCGAGCTCGAGCCGATTTTCCGGTTCCAGATGATGGGCATCGGCTACCAGCACCCCGAGTGGGGTCACGCGGTTTGGCGAGATGAGCTCGAGATCGGCTACGAAAGCTGGAAGCTCGATGAGGTGGAGCCCGACGAGTACTGCTCCATCCACGTGCACAACGTCGTGCGCGCGAAGATGGGCGACAAGACCGGGATCGGCATCCTCGAAACCCTCGTGTTCGGCCGACACGAGCCCAGCGGCTTCCAAGACCTCTTTGACGGCGCCCCCTAGTTAGAACCCGTCTTTAGAACCCGTAGCCGCCACCGACCGAGATGATCGGGAAGGCGGTGGGGTAGAACGGGTTTCTCAAGACGGGAACTTTGATGGACGTCGCAATGAACACGCCTTTGGCAACGCCGATCATGAATCCCCCGCCGAGCAGTAAGTTTCCATACGTCTTCCGAGGGAAACGGATGCCGGCTTGTTTCCGACCGGTATTGATGACCTCGCCTTCGACGAGGAGGAAAAGCTGTTGGATCGGAAAGACCCGAACGAAGAGCGAGGAGCCATAGGTATGCCAGGTGATGGGTTCGATGGGGACCCTATCCCTGGTGAACTCGTAGCGAATCGAAACCCCGGGCTCGACGATCTTCTTGAAGATGTACGAAACTTGGGGTGACAGGCCGACCGCAATGAGATCATTGGCAAAGCCCAAGCCAATACCGCCACCTACACGAAGGTGGCCGAGCGGTTCTTTGGGCTTCTCGAGCTCCGGCAGAGGCGGTGCTGGAGGGAGCTCCTCGGGCGGCTCCTCCTGCGGCAGAGGCTCCACCTGCGGTGCCGGCTCGGCCTGCTCCGGTGGCTCGCTGATGACCTCGATTTCGTTAGGGTCTTGCGCGAGCACGGGGTCGGGAATCGTGAAGACTCCGAGAACCCCAACCGCAGCCAGGCCCAAGCAAACCCAAGAAAGTCGACGCACCCGTACTTTATAGCAGAAACACCGACTTCTGGGCTCTTGGCCCGTGGCCGCCGCCGCAAGCGCCGGAGCCCCGGACCGCTTGCTCAGGTCAGCATGGCCCTTGAAGCTTCGGTGAGCATGGTTCGCGCGTAGGCGATTTCCCATCGCCGCGGAGGATTCGGCACACGCCTCGAGAGACGGTTGATCCCGTCCAAGAGCGCGTCGAGGCGTACGCCTAGAGCATCCCGATCGAGCTCGAGCGGCGCTCTCGGTCGACGGTCTCGCCGTCGAGCATCGAGATAGCCCTCATCTCCGTTGCTTCGACGGCGTCGCTCCTCGTGGGTCAGAAGAATCGCCGAGTGCACTTCCCGAGTCGGCGACGCGTCCGTGACGATGGGCGGAAAGGGTGTTGGGCTGTTGACATCGATGACACACGCGAAGTGTTCGGTCCAACAATGGTCTTCCCCGTAGCTCGTGTCCGTGATGGCTAGGACCTTGACGTCCGGATCGAAAACACGGGGATGGGTCTCGCACAGCCGGGCAATCTTGGCCCTCCCGCTATTGACACGTTCTACGCTGGAGTACGTCGCTCCGTCGGCCCCGAGCTCCTCGACCGCCACATCCAACATGGCTTTTGGCGAAGCGCTACTCAATAGGATCTCGATTCCAGGGGAGCAACTCCGAACCCAATCGAGGTCCTCACGATCGATCACCTGATCCGAAACGTGACGGCGCCAGACTCTGCGGGCGAGGTCGTGAAGCAGCGGCTCGTCCGCCGTCGCTAGATGAGTGAGCGCGACCATCTGAGGGCGACGCTGTACCACAGTCGTGGGCTCGGGACCGAATCGACTGTAGGCAAGGCGCCGAAGCGCAGGGATGCGCGAAGCCAGCTTGCCCCAGACGAGGTAATAGATCCCTGACCATGCCCACCTTCGCGCGCCAGCCGCTAGGTATTGAGCAAGCTTCAACGGCTGCGACCAATCGAGAAGCAAGCGACCGCCAAACCAGCGGCGTGCCGAAGTCCCTGTTGCCGACTCGCCGTAGGCTTCATAGGCGCACAGCTCCCATGCGAGGAGCTCGCCGAGGTTGCGGCCCAGATGAGTGGTCTTGTCGAGGTCGAGGATCAGATAGTCATGCTCCTGCTCGAGCACGCGTGCGCACAGGTCCCGGAAGGAAAGCGGCGCACCGTGATCGACGAAGCGATCGACGACTCGCATCGCGGGGGATTGCTCACGCATGGGCGAATCCGCTCGGCACGACGGCCCGCGACGGGATCAGGAGGGCTCGCTCGATTTCCAGCACCCCTAGCTTCTCGAGCAACACGGCTATTCCGAAACCGAGGTCGACCTCCCATGGCTGATAGGAGAACTTCGCCGACGCCGGGTACCAGAGTCCCTTTCGATTGAGGGCGCTGATCTCGAACTCGAGGTCGCGGACCTCGTCGCTGTCTTCGCTTTGACCGCGTGCGGGGCCGATGAGGGTCGTGTTGAGCAGATAGGCCGCCAGGAAGACGGCGGCACAGATCAGAATGTACATGGGCCTTTTTCTCCTCGAGACAGATGGCGCCAACCGGCGCGCAAACACGGGATAAGTTACGATTCAGTAACTTACGATTGCGTAACTTACGGCACCGTAGTATCTTTATCAAATGGCCTCGAGAAAAAAACTCACCGCGGCGGCACGGAGAGCCCAGCTGATTCAGGTTGGGCGCCAGGTTTTCGCGGAGAAAGGCTACGAAGCGACCTCCGTCGAGGAGATCGCGAGCCGCGCGAAAGTCTCAAAGCCGATTGTTTACGAACACTTCGGAGGCAAGGAAGGGCTCTATGCCGTCGTGGTCGACCGCGAGATGGAGTACGTGATCGGCGTGATTTCGGAGTCGCTCTCGGCCGGCTCGCCACGCGAACGCGCGGAGCAGGCCGCGTTGGCGTTTCTCATCTGGGTAAAAGACAGGCCAGACGGATTCGCGGTGCTGACCCACGATGCCCCGACGACCGTATTGAGCTCGGGTGGCTTTTCGAGCCTCCTCAACGAAGTCGCCGAACGGGTCAGCGACGTTTTCGCGGAGGCGTTCAAACAGGCTGGTTACGACCCCGACGTCGCTCCGATCTACGCGCATGCGCTCATCGGCATGGTCACGCTGGTCGGGCGGTGGTGGAGCGTCGTCCGCAAGCCGTCGGTCGAAAAAGTCGCCAGCCACATCGTGGCCTTGGCCTGGATGGGTCTGCGGAATCTGCCCGAAAAGCCCGATCCCATCGGCGCTCGAAAGGGTTAGGCTACGCCGATGGAAGACTCCGCGATTGTCTCTCGGATAGTGCACGAGTCTTACGAACGGGCGGCTCCTTTGGTGCCGAGCGGTCATTGGTGGGAGCATCTCGACGACGATTTCGCGCGAACGCCGGAGAAGTTCGATCTTGCGCGTGCGGATCGCTTGCAGATTGGCGCGGCCGCCGCGTTTGACCACGTGGTGAGGGCCATCTTCGGCACGATGGTGGGCTCGACGGCCATTCCGTTTGGCTTCAATCCGCTCGAGCTTCGCCGATCCATGCATGACGCGGCTCTGTACGCCGAGATGGCGGAATCGGGCGACCGGAGCCGGTTCTTTCATGATCCCCCATCGGGCGTGCGCGTTCGCGTCGAAAGAGGGCGCTGGTTTCCGCGTTTCGAACCGGACGACGGGGTGTGTGAGGTGCTGCGCTTCGACAGCCCGTTCCAGCCAGTCCATCCGAATCAACACCGCCCTTACCTGCGACACGACCGAAACCGCGTCGCATTTGCGCGCGTGACGCGGCACCGCGACGGGCCGAGACCGACGATCGTGGCGATTCACGGATTCACGGCAGAAGGTTATCTGATCAACGAGTGGTTCTTCGCGCTCCCTTGGTTCTATCGCATGGGCTGTGACATCGCCTTGTTCACGCTTCCTTTTCACGGTCCTCGCCAAACACGCTTCTCGCCGTTTTCGGGACACGGCTTTTTCGCGGGCGGCACTTCTCGATTCAACGAAGCGGTGGCGCAGTCGGTATTCGACTTCAGGATCCTTCTCAACTGGCTTCAGCGTGAACGAGGCGTCGAGCAAGTTGGCGTGACCGGCCTCAGCCTCGGCGGCTTCATTTCGTCGATGCTGGCGAGCGTCGAACCGAAATTGGCATTCGCGCTGCCCAACGTGCCGATCATCAGCGTGGCGGACTTGGTTCTGGAGTGGCAGCCACTTGGTGCGCTCATGCGAACCGCACTCTCGGCGTCGGGCCTGAGCTCTGCCGACGCGCGCCGTCTCCTCGCTGTGAGTTGCCCGCTCAGCTATCCTGCGGTGTTGCCACGCGAGCGGCTGATGATCGTCGGCGGCGCGGGCGACCGGCTGGCTCCACCGAAACATTCTAGGCTGCTCTGGGATCATTGGCAGCGCTGTCGCATGCATTGGTTTCCCGGTAGCCACAGCATCCACCTCGACCGTGGCGCATATCTGACGGAGATGGCCCGCTTCATGATGGGCATCGGGTTTTTGGAGCCAGGAAGTACGACATGATCCGAGTATCGACTCTCGATGCGGCGATGCTCTACGCCGAGACACCGGAGATGCCCATGCACACCATGGGGATCTTGATCCTGGAGCCAGAGGATTCGCTCGACGCGGACGACCTCGAGGCTTCGGCGTTCAACCTGACACGGCAGCGGTTTGCCGAGCGGATCCATCTCATTCCGCCGTTCAGGCGTAGAATCGTTGAAGGGCCGCTACAGATCGGCGACCCTCACTGGATCGAAGACCCGGCTTTCGATCTCGACAAGCACCTCGTGCGCGTCTCCCTGCCCTCTCCCGGGGGGATGCGCGAACTCTGCGAATTCGTTGGGAGCTTCGCCGGCACCTGTCTCGAACGCAACAGGCCGCTTTGGAAGGCTGCGCTAGTCGAAGGCTTGGAAGGCGGAAAGCTCGCGCTCGTCATGAAGATCCACCATGCGGCGATGGACGGTGGCCGAAGCGCGGCCATCGCCGGCGAGCTGATGGACACCAGTCCCGAGGGCCGAGTGATCCCTCCGCCAGAGGAACCCTGGCTCCCCGATCGAGAACCGACGATCCCCTGGCTGGCGGCCGACACGCTGCGGACCCTGGCAGGGAAGCCGCGGCGCGCCGTCGAGGCGGCCACGAAAATGGTCGAGGCCGTCCGAGACAAAGGGGGCTCGCAACCAGCCGCGCCTGCGGACCATGAAGCCTCGGAGAAGCCGCCCCTCTTCGAAGCACCGCCGACGATGTTCAACGGTGCCCTCACGCCCAATCGCTCGGTCGCGTTCGCCGATGTCTCGTTCGACGAGGTGAAAGCGATCAAGAGCGCCTTCGGAACGACGGTGAACGATGTCGTTCTGGCCGGCTGTTGCGGAGCCTTGCGATCTTGGCTTGGCAAACATGGGGGCCTTCCCGATCGCCCTCTGGTCGCAACCGTTCCGGTATCGGTTCGGCACGAAGGAGACCGAGCCGGCAACCGCGTTTCGGTGATTCGGGTGCACCTGCCGATTCAATCCGAAGATCCGTTGGATCGGCTGATCGCCATCAACCAGGAAACATCGCGCAGGAAGAGACAACACAGCAAATCGGGTGGCGGCGACATCCTCAAGAACTTCGCCGACCTCGTGACCAACATCACGGTGCCCTGGATGGCGACGCATTTCATGGGCTTCTTTTCGTCACGGCACCTGGCCGACCGGGTTCCCCCTTTGTGGAACCTGATCATTTCGAACATCGCAGGCCCGCCCGTACCCCTCTACACAGCGGGGACCAGGCTCACTCACCTCTTCCCGCTCGGACCGGTGCAGCAGGGCTCGGGGCTCAACATCACGGTGATGAGCGTGGTGGACCGGCTTTGTTTCGGGGCGCTGGCCTGCGCCGAGCTCGTCCCTGACTTGCAGGACATCGCCACTGGTTTCGTTCGCGAGATCGAGCTCCTGAGGGAGCGAATCGAGTAGCGCTGGGCTGGGCGGGGGCTGGACCGCGTTTCGAAACGGTCACCAGGACGGCCGCCAAGTCAGATTCGAGCCGAGCACGAGCACGCTGACATCTTCGCCGAAGATTCCGTCGACGCGCACACCGAGGTCGAGGTCGTGCCCGAGGGCGAAATACAAGATACCGCCGGCCGAATGCTGCAACCAGTTCGTCGGGGACGCCACATACTGATTGAGCGAGACCCGATAGTACGCGGATATTTCACCGATGCGCCGGATGTCCACCCCTGCTCCGAGACGCGCCGCATAGTCGGATACGAACGAGCGTGCGTAGGCAGCCACCGAAACGTCCGCCCATGCAATGTCTGCGATACGCAAGATGCGGGCCTGCAGGTAGCCAGAGATTTGCTCGAATTCAGCGGCGGTCTCGCTGTGCACGATGTTGGCCCCCGCATGCAGTGCGAAACGTGAAAAACTGAAGCTCGCATCCAAGCCACCGAAGTATCGCTGGTCATTGCTGTTGAGACACACGACCTCGTCCCCGGTGCTAGCGGCTGGGTCAGGAACGGTGTTGCACAAGTACCCCAAGGGCAGGTACGAGGTGAGCCAGAGCGAGCGTTCGGGCAACCGCATGTCGAAACGGCCAGCAAGCTGAAAGATGCCGACACGAATCGATGCATCGAGGCCAGCGGCGCTCACTTCGAAGCGCGGCGCCTGCCAAGGGTTGACCTCGTCGTGCATGGAGAGCTCGATGTGCCCTGCGACGTGGCCGGTTCCCGGAAAGACGTCGAACTCCAGATTGAGACGTCGCTCGTCGATGTCGCCCATGAACGTCGAAGCGTGGACGGACAGGCCCACGAACGGCTGGGCATCGAGCGATTCGTTTTGGTATGCAAGCTCTGCCCCAAAGCGCGTCGTATCCAGAGTCGGCAAATAGTCGAGCGGGTCGGGCACCGTGCCACCGAACGCGCCGATGGTGAAGCCACCCCATGATGGGGAGCGCACACGAAGCCCATCGAGTCGTCCGACGCCGACGTCGAAGGACACGGGTTGGGCAAAAGGCTCGGCGTGGAGCCGCGCGCGCAGCGATGCGCGGCCAAAGGACTCCCCGTCGCTCAGCGCAATCGTCCCACCGACATCGGTCGAAAGCGCTAGGTCGATTCGATCCCCGCCGGAGGAAGTACCAAGCGGCACGTACTCGGGCGTCTGCCGCGTGGCGGGAAGCACCGGCTCTGGCCATTGGCTCTCGTACGCCGTAAGTGGCTTGGGTTTGGGAAGGGATGCGCTGGCGCTTCGTTTGAGCTTGGCCTCTGCTCGGCCGGTCATGCCCAACTCGAAGCTCACGTCCTTTCATTTCGATGACCGCGTGCTTGCCCGTAGCCCCAACCACGCGATAGCGACGATCACGAAGAACCACGACGGAGCCTACTCGCGACCCCTGCGGCTTCGCCTGGCGTCAGATAGGCGCGTCCGCCCGCAATGTCGACGACTTTGACGCTCACTCTGCGACCAGATGCTGCGTTGGCCGCCGAAGTTGCGGCGAACAGGGCCGTGCATGCAATCAGCGCTCCCGAACCAGGTCCGCGTCATCGCGCGGTTCCTCCGGGGTGGCAGCCAAGGCACGAGACGCCGCTGCTCGACACGCGCCTTCCATGCTGCTGCTGGAGCTTGACCGCGTTGTGCGCATGGCACCCCGTGCAGCGGACCAGGCGAGGCGTTCGAGCCGAGGTGTGGCAGCTATTGCACGGAGCCCCGCGGTGCGGCCCGCGAGAAACCGGAAAATATCTGTCGTGATCGGGCGGGCATCGACCATGCCGCCGATCCCCTTGCTGACGGCGCCGGTCGACGCGAGCGGTGCAATGTTCGTCGGGTCGATGAACGCGGGGCTCCACGCGCGCGCCGTATGACACTGCGAACAATCCTGTGGGACAGTGCGGCGACGTACCCGTGCCTCGGTGATTCGGATGAACGCTCGGATCCAGATACTCTGCCGCGTGACAGGAGAAGCAGTCGCTTTGAACCGTCGTCCATTGCCTCTCCCCGTTGCGAAGATGGCACTCGGTGCAAGCAGCAAGAGCGTGCATACCCGTCAGCGGAAATCGCGTTCGGCGATGGATTTCGAACGCCTCGAGGTCATTCCATCGTCGAGACGAATGGCAGCTGTCGCATCGACCGCTCAATCGTTTTTGGTGTGGATTTTCGTGACATGCTCCGCACTCCCTCGTCACTCGCCGCTCGCCGCTGTGACACTGATTGCAGGCAGCGGGCTCGTGTCTCCCCGTGAGGGGGAAGCCGGTGCGGGAATGGTCGAAGCCTTCGCCTGACTTGCCGCCCATCATCTTCCAGCTCGCCGGCGTGTGACAGTTGCCGCAATCGAGCCCTTCGGTAATCGAGTTGTGGCTGGCGGCCCTGGCTCGCGCAGCGTTCCGCTCGGGGTCTTTGGCGATGGCCAGTCCGGCGATGCCGGCGAGAGCGACGACGGCCAAAACGATGAACAGGACGATGAACAGCGCGCGGTTCATCGCTGCCCCTTTCTTCGCGCGTGAGGGTTGCCATGGCAATCGGCGCACTCGCGGTACCCGAGCCGGTATCTCACCGCTTGCACCCCGCTTCGGAGGCGCTCTTTTTGGTGACAGCCGACGCACTCGAGCTCGGCGTGAGCGCCTTCGAGCGGATAGTCGGCGAGCTCCTCGTGGGCGAAAGCCTCAATTGCGAACGACTCGGTGGCGTGACAGGCGTCACACGCGCGCTCGGGCGCGCTGAGCCGAAACTGCCCAGCGTGAATGTCCCTGTGGCAACCAGCGCAGTCACGCGGCGCCCCTCGGTACGTCGCTCCTCGCCCGCTGAGCCGATCCTTTTTCGACGGGCTATGGCAGCTTCGATGGCATAGCTGACCAGAAAACCGCGGGATCGCGCTTCACTCGCCCACTTCGGAATGGCCGCGAGCTTGGCGATCAACCAGTGATGGGTGTCGACCTGCGTCACCTGATGGATCGCGAGGGCCTGATAGACGCGCGCGCTGCATCCGGGGGCCAACTCGTCGAGCGAAGAGAGCGCTCCGTCGAGCGCCTGGCGATCGGGACGCGGTGTCAGCGCATAGAGATAGCGGCCAGCGATCCCCGTCACCACGACCACGCCAAGACTGATCGCCGTGACTAGCGCGATGGGCGTCCGGAACTGGAACGCCGAGTGGAAGAGGATCAGGAGCGAGCCGAAGAGGCCGGTGAATACGTGCAGGTTGAGCCAGGTCTTCATCGACCCGAGCGACCAGCGCGCAAGCCTGCGTCGCGCCAGGTAAAGGAGGTTGGCCAAAATCAGGATCGTTCCGACGATGCCGTAGCCGTGCCCGATGAGGCCGCTCGGCCGGAGCGTCTCATAGTTCACCAACCCACTCGGCTGCATCGGACACGGGGCCTGCGCGTCGGCTTGTCCGGTTCAAGCGATCACCTTGGTGTTTGGCACGGCCAAGCGCGGGCTCGAGCTCCCGAACGTCGATCCTGATTTTCAGACCAACCAGCCGGGGGTGTACATCGTCGGCGAGCTCGGCGGAATGGGTTTGATCCGCAACGCCGTGTCCCAAGGCAGGCAGGCAGCCGACCACATCATCGCAGGGAATCGCAGAGCCGCTGGCGATTCGCTCGATGCCTTGGTCATCGGCGCGGGCCCAGCCGGGACGAGCGCAACGCTCCGATTGATGGAAGCGGGGTTGCGGGTGCTCTTGCTCGAGCGTGAAGCGTTTGGCGGCACGATCACGCACTACCCGCGCGCGAAGGTCGTCATGACGGGCTTCTTGGACTTCCCGATCTACGGGCGCGTGTCCAAGAGGAAGATGAGCAAGGAGCAACTCGTCGAGCTGTGGCAAGACATCAGTGAGAAAACCGGCCTGCAGGTCGCGGTCGGAGAGCTCGTCGAGAAGATCGAGCGCGGTCAGGATGGCGATTGGCGGGTGTCCTCGACCGGCGGCGTCTTCAAGGCTGCAAACGTGCTGTTGGCCCTCGGTCGCAGAGGCTCTCCGCGCAAGCTCGACGTGCCCGGCGAGGAGCGATCCAAAGTCGCCTACCGAGTGATCGAACCCGAGGTATTTCAAGACAAGCACGTCTTGGTCGTCGGTGGAGGCAATGCAGCGGTCGAGTCGGCGTTTGCGTTGGTCGACGGCGGCAACTGCGCGTCGGTGACGATCAGCTATCGAAAGAACAACTTCGCGAGGTGCCGTCAGCCGAACCGAAAGCGAATCGAAGCCGAGATCGAGGCCGGCCGGCTGACGGCTCTCATGGGCACGCAGGTCGAAGAGATCTTCGAGGACCGCGTCATCTTGCGCAACGGCGCCAAAGAGCCGCTCTCCATCGAAAACGATGCGGTCGTAATCCAGATCGGCGGAACGGCCCCAACTGCCCTGCTTCAGGACATCGGGATCGAGATCGTCACGAAGTACGGAGAAGCCTAGTTGCGACCGTCCGCGTGACAATCCAAGCAGAAGTTGGGCGGCGCCGCACCCTGTGGATAATCGGGCTCTTCGCGATGCTTGGGATCCATCGAGGCTCGCGTGTGCTCGCCGTCGTGACAGCCGACGCAGTCCGCGTTTTCTCCATTCACGGGTGAGCCAAGATCCGGGTTGTGGCAGGACACGCAATCGTCGCGATAGGGAGAGTGTGCGCCATTTTGAATCGGGAACGCGTTCTCGGGGTGTGTACCCCCAACCGCGGGCGTCCAGGCGGTCGTCGTGTGGCAGTTCTCGCAGGTCGTTGGGAAGTCGGCGTGACCTGGGAAGGGGCTGTTGTCGTAATCGTCCTGATGGCAGCCGACGCAGAGTGTGGGCGTGCCTTGGTAGACCGGTGGATCCCCGACGTGGCATGCGCTGCAGGCGAGCATCTCGTGCGCGCCGACGAGCGGCCAGGTGTGCGTGAACGCGGCAGGCGACCAGGCTTCTTGACCGTGGCAGGTTCCGCAGGTGTCCGGGAAGCCCTTCATGAGGTGGGTTCAAGCGCATGCTGAACATCGTCGGAATGACAGACGATGCAATCGGCGCCTCGAACCTGCAGACGATCGTGGTCCTGCGTCCCGCCGGTGCACGCTCCGCTGAGCAGCACCGCGCCCGACGCTCCGAAGATCAGAGCTCGTATTGCCGCTCGGCCGGGAAGGATCATGGATTCCTCGAAAGGTAGCATCCTAGATCGGACCCCGGTAGCGGGTCCCCCGGTTTGGCAAGGCTACTAACATCCTGGAAAGAAAAGGTTTTTGAGGCTATTTTGGCCTCTAGGCTGCGGTCTCACGCGGCCGCTGAATTAACCTGACAGGGTGAATTGATCGGCTTATCATATACGCCATGAGGGTTAACTGCCGTCGCCTGTCTGGTCACATTGCGGCGGCCGTCGCAATCAGCGCCAGCCGTATCGATGGGCGTGGCGATGCAGTGGGGCCGGCAGCATCGAGCATGAGCCGGCGAACGGTCCGTCAAGCCGAATGCGTCACGTGTCACGCGGCGGACCTCAAGGCAGCGATCAACCCACCGCACGACTCCCTCCCGAGCACATGCCAGGATTGCCACACCGAACGCGAGTGGATCCCCGCGGTCTCCACCACAATTCATACGCCGCTTCCGGCATCGTGCGTGACGTGTCACGAAAACGAGACGCGACCACAGACGAGCTTCCATGCCGCAAATTGTCGAGACCGAGTGCGCCAGCTGTCACCGGAGCTATCCGGATTGGACACAGGCGAACTTCCTCCACGCGCCGGTGCCGCGCACCTGCCTAGACTGTCACGCGGATGGAAGACCTGACACGCCCACGCACCAATCCCCGCAAGGACTGGGCGACTGCGCCTCGTGTCATATCGTCACCGACTGGACCCTCACCGACCCGGCGGAGCTGCACACGCCACTTCCGGCATCCTGCCTGACCTGTCACCAAGACGACCCGCAACCGCAGAACATCTTCCACACTCAGGTGTTCGAGGCCGAATGCGCCAGCTGCCACCGGAGCTACCCGGGTTGGACACCAGCAGACTTTCTACACGCGCCAGTGCCCAGCGCCTGCAACGCATGCCACAGCGATCTGCGACCCGCGACGCCAACGCATCAATCGGCCGCGGGCCTCGCGGACTGTGCCCGCTGCCACGTCGTGGACGACTGGGCCGTCACCGACGCGGCCACGCTTCACGCACCGCTCCCGGCATCCTGCCTGACGTGTCACCAAAGCGAGCCGCGACAACCGACGATCTTCCACGCCCAGGTCTTCGACGCCGAGTGCGCCAGCTGCCATCATGAATATCCAGGTTGGACACCGGCTGATTTCCTCCACGCGCCAGTGCCTGGCACCTGCGTAGACTGTCACTCCGATCAGAGACCCAACACGGCCACGCACCAAACCGCGGCGAGCCAGGGCGATTGCGCCTCCTGCCACATCGTCACACCAGCTGGGCTACAGCCGACCCGGTCGCGCTCCACACGCCGCTTCCGGCGTCTTGCGTGTCCTGTCACCAAAACGAGCCGCGACAGACTACGATCTTCCACACCCAGATCGCCCAGCCCGAGTGCGCCCGCTGTCACCATCAATACCCGGGTTGGACGCCGGCTGATTTCTTGCACGCGCCGATCCCGAACGCCTGCAACGCGTGCCACAGTGATCTGAGACCCGCGACGCCAACGCATCAATCGGCCGCGGGGCTTGGGGACTGTGCCGGCTGTCACGTCGTGAACGACTGGGCACTCGCCGATCCAGTCGCGCCGCACACGCCGCTTCCGGCCGCTTGCATTGGCTGTCACGCAAACGAGCCCAGGTCGAACACCCCATTTCATGCGCAAACGTACGACCCCGAGTGTGCCAGCTGTCATCACTCGTATCCGACCTGGACTCCGGCAACGTTCGCACATGTTCCGGAGCCAACGCGCTGCTATGACTGTCACGAATCGCAGCGCCCCGCGACGCCAACGCACCCCGCCACCGGCGACTGCCTGAGTTGCCACACGACGGCGGCCTGGACTCCCGCCTCCGGTGGGACCCACCCCGAGAACGCTTTCCGGATCCAATCAGGAGCGCACTCGAGATACCGAAACGACTGCGCATCTTGCCACAACGCGGCGCTCGGCTCGCCGGTGGGCGGTGAGAACGCCGACTGTGTCGGCTGCCACGACGGCGAGCACACGCGTTCCCGGATGGACGCGAAGCACCGTGAGGTGAACAACTATCCGGCGGGCGCCGCGCCCGCGAATTTCTGCCTCAGCTGTCACGCGGACGGCCGACACTAGCGATCGCGCGACGTCGTCAGGTTAGAACGCTTTGCCTTCGTTCATCCCGAAACGCTTGGCAATCGTCGCCATCGGGCAGAAGCCGGTAAACGAGGCCTGAAACATGTTCAGGCCGACGAATGCCGGCAGAATGAGCCAGGCGATGTGGTGACTGTAGGCGAGAATCACGCCGGCTATGACCATGATCCCTGCAACTCGAAAAACCAATTTGTCGATGTTCATGACGGTGTTCCTTTCGTTTTGAAATCTCAGAACGAGTAACGAAGCCTCGCGTACACGTTCGTGTTCTCTTGAAGCTGGCCAAAGAAGGTGTAGTCGTCGCGTCCGAACATGAGGTTCGCGCCAACGACCATCGCCAGGGGCTCGACGATTTTGTAGGCGATGCGCGGCCGAATGTAGGTGTCGAGCTCGTCCGGCGAGAAGAACACGAAGAGCGAGAGCTCGAGCTTGTCCATGACCAGGAGCTGGTTCAGCCGCAGCGTGATCAGATGCCGGAATTCGTGCTGCTCGTATTGAGCCCAGAACGAGCGCGCGATCAGCTCGTCGTACTTGAGCGTGTACTCGAGATAGTACTGCAAGCCCATTTGGAACTTGGGGAAGAGCTCGCGCTCATAGCCCACCAGTCCTCGGAACTGCGAATTCGGGGTCGAAGGAGTCGTCCCCGCCCGGTCCTTGTACGAGTCGTAGAATGCGCCCTCGACGTTGAAGAGACCGCCAAACAGGGGCGTGCGTAGGCTCGCGCCGTAAACCGCCAGACGCGCGTAGGTCACCCCCACGATGGTGTTCGGGTCCACCGGGTCGGTCAGCGCAAGGGCATTCGGCTGCATCCAATAGCCGACATAGCCATAGGCAGCGAGCTCGACCGCGCCTGCCGTGCCGTAAAGACGGCCGTGCACCGTTCCGTTTCGCAGTCGCTGCTCCGGGTACACCGGATCGATCGGTGTGAGCAGAGATCGATCGCCGATGATCTCTCCGACCAGCGGATTGAAGAACGACAGACGCTGCCCGTTGATGAAGCGATCCGGCTCGAAAATCGGGGTCCAGATCAAGTCCAATCCGACTTTGTTCATCATGAACGTCGTCTGCACCGAGTTGGACGGCGCCTTGAGGTATTCGTCTGCGCGACCGATGAAGAAGGAGTTGAAGTCCTTCGGAAAGAGGTCATTCAAGAAAAGGAAGTCGCCCGTTCCCCAGGTGAGCACCTGTCGGCCAAACCGCATGCTGAACCAACTTCCGCCACGGACGAAGATCGACGCGTCTCGAATGTCGAACCAAATCCGGCGGTCGACGGCATCCGCGAAGACGTCACCCCGAAATCGCGCGCTAACGATTTCGTGGGTGGCGTCGAGGTTCAGCCGAAAGCGCGCCTCGTTCGCGACCAGCTCATTGGCGCTGGCGCTGCTTCGGACCACGCGCGGTGCGATGAGACCTTCGACGAAGCCGCCGATCTGAAAGTCCCAAGCTTTGCCACCGGATTTGCCGCCGGAATCGCCGCCATTCTCCTCGTCCCAGTCGTCGAACTCACCCCAATCCTCGTCGTCGCCGGCCTCTTCGTTGGATTCGACGTCGCCAGCCAGCTCTTCGGGACTCTCTGCGCTTGCCGCTGCATCGAACGGTCCTTCGGCCTCCGCTTCGAGGGTCTCCTCGGCTTGGGCGAACGCCACGGAGGCCAACGCGAGAGCTGCGAACACAAACGAGGCAACCGCCAAGCACCTCAGCGATGGGACGCCAGCGCGGCACCGCTTCGTTCGACAAATCGTCGGTTCCATGTCGCTACTCCCTCATGCCCGTCGTCGAGCTGGGCTCAGCGAAGCCACTTCACGGGCGGGTTGCGTAGAGAACCCTCGACGAAGATGTCGTCGGGGATCCCCAGGTCGTAACTCACATTGCTGACGTCGCTCAGCGTATATCCACCCGA
This sequence comes from uncultured delta proteobacterium, assembly GCA_963699755.1. Taxonomy (GTDB): domain Bacteria; phylum Myxococcota_A; class Polyangia; order Polyangiales; family Houyiibacteriaceae; genus SG8-38. Next base: position 1,794,418 of record CAVOVB010000001.1, on the reverse strand, counting down.
CTCCAGGTCACTGACCTTGAGGCGCGTAATGGTCGGCTTCCCTTGTACGGTGTCCACCTTGGCGGTTTCGATGCGCCGGTAGATTTTGCCCTGCGCATTTACGTACTCGATCGTACTGGGCAGGAACGTCTTCTTGTTGATGCGCAGCGTGTAGTGCGCGAACTCCACACCCTTGCTGCTCTTGGGCGTGCTCTTCACCACGTACTCGGTGTCCGTCGTTTCGAGAAGCTCGTGCTTGTCTTCGTCCGGATGCCGCCCGGAGATGTCTTCGTAGAAGAAGTGCGTGCCAACGAAGCTCGTGCGCTCATCACTCGCGGCGATTCGTTTGACGAGATCGAGACCCGGGAGATAAAGCCAACGATCGTCGTCTTTGTTCGCGTGCTTCTTCACCAAGAACGCCGTGTTTCGAACATCAGCCGGCTGGTCGAAGACGACGAGGTAGTTCTGGTCGCCGCCGTCCTTCAGGTCACGCCGAAGGACCGCAAACTGCCTTCGCTGGGAGCGCCCTTTGCTGTCGACGATCTTCATGCGAACCAGCGCTCGCCCATCGTTCGCCGCGTAATACTGAGCGTTGTTGGTGCGATTTACGATTTGGCTCGCGTCCTTCAGGTCTCCCGCCTCGGCAGATATCGCCGGGGTCGAGAGAAGAATCGCTGCGGCAATGGCCGCTAGCCAGGTCTTGGTGAGGGTCTTCATGCTGTTTGCTCCTTGTTGGTCGCGAGAGGCGCTGATGGTTCGTCCCCGTTCGTTGCCGCCCTTTCCTTCTTCGGGGACAGCCGGTTTTGGATTTGCATCATGATCGAGGGCAGTAAAATCACCGTGACGACGCTCGAGACGGCCATGATGGCGGCCATCAGGAAGCCCACGGTGTTGTAGGGAACGAGCGGCGCTGCTAGCAGCGGAAGGAAGCCGATGGCGATGACGATTGCATTGCGCATGATCGCCCTCCCCGGCTCTTGGAACATGCGCGACATCGTCTCGCGCCAGTCACCGGTCTCCCCCTGGATGGCGCGAGCACGCTCGAGAAAATGAATGGCGAAGTCGACCGAGAGGCCAAGCGTCAACGATGACAAGACAGCGACAGGCATGTCGTAGTCCTTGCCCACGAGACCGATCAGTCCGTACGTAAACACGATGGTGATCGTGAGCGGGACCATCGCCAGCGCGCCGTACACCGGCGACCGGAACAGGATCACCATCATCAAGAAGACGATGACGAACGCCCCCATCAAGCTCTCCAGCATCCCGCCGACCATTTCCTCCTGCCAAACCGTATTGAGAAACGTGAGACCGGCCCATTGGGCGTGAAGGCCCTCAGGCGGTGGGTCGGCCGCAAGGAAGGCATCGAGGTCGGTCTTGACCGACATCATGTCCTGGTTGTCACCGCTCCTGAGTTGCACCCAGATCGCGCTTTCACGGTAGTCGGGGCTCACCAGGTGCCAGAGATCGTTCGGTCGGTGTGACGACTGGAACTGAAGGAGCGTCTGCGCAACGCCCTCGGTCGAGCCCGGGATACGGAAATCTTCGTCTTTTCCGCTGATCAGCTCGCGGTAGACGGTCTTCACGACGTCGGCGATCGAGCTCGTCTTGCCGACGAGAGGCAGTGCCTCCGCTGCCTCTTGGAGTCGCTCGATGTAAGCGAGATGCTCCGGATTCTGGAAGGTCTTGCTGGCCGTCTGTGCCTCTTCAAGCGCCGTTTGCACCGCCTGCCACTGCTCCGACTCTTCGCCGCTCGTGTCGAACACCAGATCGGAGGTCGCTTCGATTAAGGCGTCGGAGACATTCGTCGTCTCTTCCTTACCCGCGGTTTCCGCGTCTGATTTGACGACGTCCCAGCGCGTGCGCACGGCGTCGCTGGCGCCTTCGAGGGCCTTGTCACCGGCCGCGACGATCTCGGCCTTCGCATCCGTATCCTGCTTCATGATGAGGAAGGCGGTGTACGTTCCGGCAAGCTCTTGGTTGAGCACCCTGTCGGCCACCCGGATCTTGTGGGAAGGCTTGAACCAACGAACTGGGTTGTCATTGATGTTGATCTGCGAAATGCCGTAGCCGCTGATCGCGATCGCCGCGACCGTCACGATGAGAATCGGCTTGGCGAAGCGAAGGCTTTTTGCGCCCAGAGCTTCGACGACGCGACCCAGCAACCCGCCCTCGCTGGCATTACGCTTGGCCGAGAGCAGTGCCGCCAAGCGCTTCTCGGGCAGCGCAGCGATGTAGGCGGGTACGAAGAGAATCGTCAAGACGAATGCAATCCCGATGCCCATCGCAACGAATACGCCAAAAACACGAACGGGCGGAATCGGCGTCAGCGTGAGGGAGAGGAAACCGGCGGCCGATGTCAGCGACGTGTAGAGCATCGGCGCGAACAGGTGCCCGACGACCTCTTTGATCGCGACCTTTCGATCGCCGGTCTTCGGGTAGATATCGACAAACTCCGAAAGCAGGTGAACCGAATCGACGACCGCGATGGGCATCAGGAAGATCGGGATCATCGAGCTCATGATGTGCACGGTGAACCCGCTCGCGATGAGCGCGCCCATCGTGATGGTCACCGTGGTGATGGCGACGATCATCGGCGACAAGACCAAGGCGAACGAACGGAAGAACCACCACATCAACAAAAGGATCACCAGAGCGGCAAGCGGCGCGGAAACAGCCATCTGCTTGAACATCTCGACGCCGAAGGTGTCCTCGGCGACCGGAAGGCCGGTGATGTAGAACTCGTCGGTGTTGTCGCCAAAGCCGGCGATGATCGCTTCGATCTCTTCGGAGATCCGGTGGCTTTGATCCTTGCTCTCGATCGGAACGTAGAGCGCGACGCTGTCGCCATCTTCGGAGACCACGGTGCCGCGAAGCATGGGCAGCCGAAGGGCGGCCTCCTTGATCGCGAGCGCCTCCTCGGGTGTCTTGGGGGCTTGCTCCATCAACCATTCGAAGCGAATGGTTCCGGGCCCTGCTTGCTCGATGTTGTCCATCGTCGAGGGTCCAAGAACGTCACGTGCGATGACACCGTCGATCGACTTCAATCGCTCGTTGAGCTCGTGAATGCGGCCGAGCGATTCGGGGTTGAAGACCCCCTCGGGCTCGGACTCGTTCACGACGCCCACGACGATTAGGTCGTGAAGGTCGAACTCCTCTTTGGTCTCGTTGTGAAAGACGCGGGCCGGATCGTCCTCCGAGAGCATGTTCTCCGGATCGGTATCGACCTGGATCGAGGGAATGGCGGCACCGAGGCCGATGGTCAGCACGGCCAGGCCAACGAAGACCAGGCGCGCGTGCTGAATTGGGAAATCGAGAATCTTTCGCTTCATGGACATCCGCTCCGTTTGAACTGGGACTGAACTCGAACCCCACCTATATGACCACATAAGCATATAGTCAAGCAGTGATTTTTCCTAGAAATGGAGCTATAGAAGGTAGGCGATGCCTAAGACCGCTCTAAACATCCAGAACCTGGACTCGGTCGCGACCCGGTTCCGCATCCTCGGGGTCCCGCTTCGGCTGCAGATCCTGAACGAGCTGGCGAACGGGCCGCGCACGGTGACCGCCCTGGTGGAGGCGACGGGCAGCACCCAGCCCAATGTCTCCAAACACCTGAGCACCCTGCTCGCGCACCGCTTGGTCAAGCGCGAGAAGCGGGGGAACTCGGCCTACTACTCGGTTTCGGATCCGGCGGTGTTCAAGCTCTGCGAAATCGTCTGTGGAAACATCGAACGGGCGCTCGAAGAGGAACGGGCCGCATTTGGCGGATAGTTAAAAAGGAAGCGCCCCGGCAACTGCCGAGGCGCTTGCGAGTTCATGGGTTCGGTTGCTCAGCGACGGGCGAACGAAAGCCGCTGGGGGTAGCGAAGGTTTGCTTCAGCCCGTTGCACCTGTCGCTCGGACAACTGCACCAGCTCGTTCAGAATGCTCGCCTTCTTCACGAAATAGCCGCCGTGACCACGACCGCCGTGACCACGACCGCCGTGACCGCGACCGTGGGAACCGCGCTCGTAGTGGCCACGCCCGCGATAACGGCTTCGTTCGAGCGATAGAAGCTCGTTACGGAGCAGACGAACCCGTTGCGAGTAGCGTTGGTTACCGGGATCGCGAACGGATTCGCGAATCTCGCCCTCGAGCCAGGCGTCGAGCCGACGATTGACCTTCCATTGTGCGTCCACGTTTCTACGGGCGGTGGCCTGCTGCCAACGTTCGCTGATCCGAACGATCTGTTCGAGGTCCTCCCGCTGATCGGAGTAGGCACGACGCGCGAAGTGGGTGGCCTGGGGTGTGTGGTGAACCGTCCTTCGCTGGTCGTAAACAGCCCGTGACGGTTCGAAGCTCGTGCGAACGGGCCGAACCTGGCGGGGAGCGTCATCATAGGTGACGATGACTTTCTTTCCGCGACGGGAGTCGCTGTCGTCGTCCGCACTGGCCTGGGTTACGGCCGTGAGCGCCAATACAAAGAGCCCAATGTGAAGTAGATATCGCATGTTGATTCCTCGTCTTTTCGGGAGTGGTTGCGGGGCTTCCCCCACGGTTCACCCACTCGGACGACGCCAGACCTTACGAAGCTCTTAACGGAGTGACGAAAAGAGAAAAAGGGGACAGTCCCCTTTTCAGAAGGGTTAACCCATTGAAAAAGGGGACTGTCCCCTTTTCTAGTCGTTTAGGAGGGCTAGGGGCTTGTTGGCGCGCTCGAGGACGGCGATGACGCGCTGGTCTTTTTCGAGCGCGTCCCAGAGCGCCGTGGCCCGCTCGCGGTAGTCGGACTGGCTCAAGCGGCCTCGCAAGAGCTCGGAGCGGAGAAACACGAAGGTCGTTTGAACGACGTCGTGTAGGCAGTAGTCGCGAATCTCTGCGTAGCGGCCGTGCTCGAACATGCTCTGAACTTTCGAGCCGTCGACTTCCATTTTGCCCGGCATGCCGACCAGTTGCGCAAGCGCGCCCAGGCTTGGCATGCGGCTCGCGCCGTAGTCCGTGAGCACGTCGGCCAAGTCCATGTGACCTTCATCGCTGTAACGATAGCGATAGTCGGCGCCCCCGCTGCGCCCTGCGTAGTACGCGGGGAACGGCACACCGTGCTTCAGCATGCGATTGGCGAGGACGGGCAGATCAAAGCGCCGCCCGTTGAAGCTCACCATGGTCGGGTGCCGCTTTCCGATGAAATCGGCAAACTCTTGCAATACCTTCGACTCATCGGGCGGTGCATCTTCTTCGCCTCCAAACGCGCCGAGCTTCTGGAGCTCGTAGTTCCCGTCGAGCCACAGGACCCCGAGTGCGACCACTTGATGGAACGGCGCAGGTGGAAAGCCGCCGACGGCCGCATCCCAGACGAGGTCCGGATCGGGAACGGTTTCGATATCGAGAACGAGAAAAGAGCGGGCCACCGGCCAAAACTAGCGGAAAAGCAGAAAATCTGCCCGCGTTAAGACTCGCGTAAGGTTCGAGTCCTTTACTTCATGAGGAGGTGGAACCTCCGAGAAAGGGAAACTCATGAAGTTCATCAACAAAGCAACCATCGTCGCCGCCCTGCTGGGGGGCGTCACAGCAATCGCGCTGACCGTCGGAGGCGTTGCGTTCGCGCACGGAGGCCCTCACGGAGGCCCCCACGGCGAACGAGGGCCCTGGTCACCTGAAAAGACGGAAGAGCATCTGACCGAAATGACCCAACGGCTCGACCTGAACGACGCGCAGGAGGCGAGCATCCGCGCCATCATGGAGCGGGCGCAGGCGCAGCGTAAGGAGATCCGGGACATGCCGCGCAGCAAAGAGAAGTTCACGGCCATGAAAGATCTTCGTTTCGCGACCGAGGACCAAATCTATGCGAACCTCAGTTGTGAGCAGCGCGAGGCACTTCGATTGCTGAAGCGAGAGCACAAGGTCGCGCGAATGGAAGAGCGCTTCGAGCGTCATCATTCTCAAGACCGGAACTAACTGGAGAACTCGGTGTCCAATCGAATCCTGCTCGTGGAAGATGACGTCGCCCTTGGTCAGCAAGTGGTACAGACTCTTTCGCAAGCAGGGTTCGACCCCCACTGGGTACAGGACGGCGACGCCGCGCGAGACCTCGACCCCGACGACTACCGCGTCATCGTCCTCGACCTGATGTTGCCCGGCACCTACGGGATGGACTTGCTCAAGCGCTACCGGGTGAAGTCGGAAGTTCCGGTTCTGATCTTGAGTGCGCGAGACGACACGGCGGACAAGATTCGCGGGCTCAAGCTCGGCGCCGACGACTACGTAACCAAACCGTTTTTCCCCGAAGAGCTCGTCGCGCGCATCCAAGCCTGTTTGCGCCGGCCGAATCTGGTAGGAACCAAACGTCTGGTCGTTGGAGCCATTCAAGTCGACCTCGAGCGCCGCGAAGTCAGCAACGCGGCGGGAAGCCTTTCGCTGACGCCCGTGGAGTTCGAGATTCTCGCGCTCCTCGCGAGAAGAAAAGGTTCGGCGGTCACCCGGGAAGCCTTGGTCGACGCCGCGCTCGATCCGGCGCAAGACGGGAGCCGACGGACACTCGACGTCCACATCTCACGGCTCCGGAGCAAGCTCGGCAAGGACGCGATTCAGCTCGAAACCGTGTGGGGCATCGGTTACCGGCTATCGGGAGGCGCATGAAGCTTCGGGCGCGATTGGCTCTGACCCTCGGCCTGGCGGCGATTTCATTGCTGGTGCTGCTCGGTTGGGCGCAGTCGCGTTGGCAGTCGCAGATGCGGGTGGATGCGCTAGCCGAAGCCGCTGTGCACCGCATGGAATCCGGTGGACGAGAGCGATGCGAAGCCAACCCGGAACGTTGGCCTGGCGAAAGAGGTGCGCGGCGGCTTCGACGGCCGCCGGGGCCTCCGCACCAGGCACTCCCACGGCACCGGGTCTTCGCGTACGACGCGAATTTCGTGAGCGCCAATCCCGAGAGTCCCGCATTCCCGTCGGCGCTAGCAAAGCAACTCGAAACGGGGAGCGAGGTTGCGACTGACCGCTCGCCCGGTCAGCGCCGCACGGAAGTCGCGGTTCGAATGCCCTGGACCGAGGGCCCTTGCTCGGTCTTGCTCATGCGCTCCAAAGGGCCGCCTCGTTGGTTTTCGGGCGCGGTGCTGATGCCCGCATTTCTCGTAGCGCTCGTGGTGATCTTGGTTGCGCTCTTTGCCGCGGGCCCGATCGTGGGCCGTGTGCGCCAGCTCACCGATTCGGTCCGCAGTCTCGGCAGCGACTCCGAAGAGCCCATTCACGTCCAGGGCAACGACGAAATCGCCGAGCTCGGCGCAGCGTTCGAGCAGAGCCGCCAGACGATCCAAGCACAGCTGGCTTCGCTACGTGAACGTGAAGCGGCGCTCCGCGACTACATCGCAAACACGACCCACGACGTGATGCTTCCGCTGAGCGTCTTGCAGGGCCATCTGGTGTCCCTCCAGCAGAGGATCGAAGCCGGCGATGCGCTCGATGCCAACGCGATCGTCCCGAGCCTCGAGGAGTCGCAGTACCTTGGTTCGCTTCTTCACAACCTCAACGCCGCCGCGCGCCTCGAAGCCAACGACGGGCTCAGCCATCGCGACCCGATCGACTTGAACCGTCTCGTGGAGCGGGTGGTCGATAGGCACCAACCCATCGCGAAGCGCAAGCAAATCGGGCTTGACCTCGCAGTGCCCGAGACCGCGATCGAGTTCCCCGGCGACCTCACCCTGCTCGAGCAGGCGCTGGGCAACATCGTTCAGAACGCGATTCGCTACAACCGAGCCAATGGTCACGTGGCGGTCATCCTCGAAGGATCCGCGGACAGATGGGCGCTCCGGGTGGTCGACGACGGCCCGGGCATTTCTCACGCGGATCGTGAGAGGGTCGTAGAGCCCTCGTTCCGCGGTAGTGAAGCACGAACCCGGCACCCGCACGGGATGGGACTTGGGCTTCATATCGCCAGCGATGTCGCCAACCGCCATGGCCTTCGCCTCGAGCTCCGAGATACCGAAGGCGGCGGCCTCACCGTCGAGCTGATCCACGCCGGCTAGCACACCGCCGATCGCTCGACGCGATACTTGACCGGAAGGGCGGTCCGTGCGGAAATTGCGCATCGGAGGACCGATGTTCAAAGAGATACTGCAAGACCTCGTCGATCGAACCGATGGCGGAGTGGCCGGGCTGCTGATGGCGTCGGACGGGATCGCGATCGACCAATATTCCAAGGGTGACGGACCGTTCGACATCGAGGCCGTTGGCATGGAGTACAGCGTCGTCCTCAAGGGCGTTCAACGAGCAGGCGAGATGCTCGACACCGGCGGGACGAGCGAGGTTTCGGTGCAGACCGAGCGGCTCACGACCGTCGTCCGCATGCTCACGGACGAGTATTTCGTGGCGCTCGCTGTTGCGCCTGGCGGGAACGTCGGCAAGGCGCGCTTCCTGCTCCGAACGAGTGCACCGAAGTTGCTCGAAAACCTCTGACGCCATGGCGGCTTCGGTCAAACGCGTCTTGGTCCTCAACGGGCCCAACCTGAACCTGTTGGGGACTCGCGAGCCCGACGTCTATGGCGCTACGACGCTCGCCGACATCGAGAAGGCGCTCAAAAAGCTCGGCAAGGACCTCGGCGCCAAGATCGAATGCCGTCAGTCGAATCAAGAAGGCGAGCTAATCGATTGGCTGCATGATGCGCGCGATTCCTTCGATGGCGTCGTGATCAATCCTGGGGGGCTCACACACACCTCCGTGTCCTTGCGTGACGGAATCTCGGCCACTGGCCTGCCGGTAGTCGAAGTGCACATTTCAAACACCGCAGCGCGCGAATCGTTTCGTCATCAGTCCGTCACCGCCGCGGTGTGTATTGGTTCTGTGATTGGCTTTGGAAAGAACAGCTACGCGCTTGGCCTTCGCGCACTAATCGACTATCTGAACGCTGCCGGCTGATCAAACCGCCGCCGGGGAACACCATGAAGCTGGACCTGGATCAACTGCGCGAGCTCATTCGGCTCCTCGACGAAGCAAATCTCACTGAAATCGAAGTCGAGCACGACGACGATCGCATTCGAGTTCGCCGTGATCCTGCGCCCGTGCTCGGCGCTGCAGCAACTGAATCGGTGGCGCCTGTCACGGCGTCGGGCCCAGAGCCGGCCACCCCTGCATCGGCTTCGGAGGATGACGATGGCGCCTACGTGACTTCGCCCTTCGTGGGCACGTTCTATCGCGCGCCATCGCCAGACGGAGATCCCTTCGTCGATATCGGAGATTCCGTCGTGCCGGGGCAGGTGCTTTGCATCGTCGAGGCCATGAAGCTCATGAACGAGATCGAAGCCGAAGCAGCGGGCACCATCGTCGAGGTGCTCCTCGAGAACGGCAAGCCCGTCGAGTACGGCGACCGGCTCTTTCGAATCGAAATCGGTTAAGGGTGTTTGAGAAAGTCCTCATCGCAAATCGAGGGGAGATCGCGCTTCGCGTGATCCGTACCTGTCGCGAGCTCGGTCTACGCACCGTCGCCGTGCACAGCGAAATCGACGCCGATGCATTGCACACCCGGCTGGCGGACGAAGCCATTTGCATCGGTCCAGCGGACCCCAGCCGAAGCTATCTGCACATTCCTGCGATCATTGCGGCGGCTGAAATCACGGGAGCCGATGCGGTTCATCCGGGCTACGGGTTCCTCTCGGAGAACCCCGAATTCGCCGAAACCTGCGCGCAGTGCGGCCTCGAGTTCATCGGGCCGCTTCCCGAACAGATTCGGCTCTGGGGCGACAAAGTGAGCGCTCGAGCATTGGCGAAGTCGCTCGGCCTTCCAACGCTCGATGGGACCGAGGTCATCGAGGACATCGAAGACGCGGTTCGAAAAGCAGAGGGGCTGGGCTTCCCGGTGCTCCTCAAAGCCTCGGGTGGTGGTGGTGGCCGCGGGATGCACGTGGTGGAGTCGAGAGAAGCGCTGCGCGCGGTGTTTGAAACTGCTCGCGCCGAATCGAGGGCCGCGTTTGGGAACGACGCCCTGTACTTCGAGAAGTACCTCGAACGCCCGAGACACATCGAGTTTCAGATCCTCGGGGACAAACAAGGCAACATCCATGTGTTGGGCGAGCGCGAGTGTTCGATCCAACGGCGCCATCAAAAGATCCTAGAAGAGGCTCCGAGCGTGGCGCTAACCGAAGAGATGCGGAGGGATATGTCGGCCACCGTGCGCCGCGCGATGAGCGAAGTCGGCTACCTGTCGGCCGGGACGCTCGAGTTCCTGCTCGACGAGGGCGGCGAGCTGACGTTCCTCGAAATGAACCCGCGCATCCAAGTCGAGCATCCGGTGACCGAGCTCGTCATGGGCATCGACTTGGTCAACGAGCAGATTCGCATCGCCGACGGTCAGCCTCTGGAGCTCCCAGCCCAGCCGCTCACTCCGCGCGGCCACGCGATCGAGTGCCGAATCAATGCCGAAGATCCGGACACCTTCGCGCCTTCGCCAGGCGTCATCACCGAGCTTCACATGGCCGGCGGAACCGGGGTGCGGGTCGATAGCGGTATTTATGGCGGGGGGCGCGTGCCGCCGCACTATGACCCTTTGGTCGCGAAGCTCATCGTACATGCACCGACACGTATGCAGGCAATCGCCAAGATGCGGCGAGCGCTCAGCGAGACGATCATCGGAGGGATTCGCACCAACATCCCACTTCACCAAAGGATTCTGGAGCACCCCGCCTTCGAGGAAGGCCGGATCTCCACGAAATTCCTCGATGAGCTTCGTTCCTAGTGCATGTTGACCGAGCCCGTGCGGCATTAGTAGACTTGTGTGGGTGTACTGAACGCACGGGGGCTTAGCAGGGGCTTTGGCTATTAACAGGAATAAGGTCTTGGACGCGGCGCGGAAGTACCAGTCGCGCGGCCAATACGACAAGGCTATCGCGCAGTACCAGAAGCTGGTGGCTGCGGATAAGCGCGACGTTCGTTCCCTGCTGAAGATTGGCGATCTGCACGTGCGCGCCGGCAACCGCGGCACGGCGATCAAGACGTACGAAATCGTCGCGACACACTACGCTGCGCAGGGCTTCTTTCTGAAGGCCATCGCAGTCTACAAGCAGATCCTGAAACTCGACCCTTCGCGACTCGACGCCCAAGTGCGGCTCGGCGAAATGTATGAGCAGCTGCAATTGGTGAGCGACGCCATGAGCGTGTTCGAAGACGTGTCAAACGCCTTCGCGCGCGCAGGGGACACCGAGCAAGCCCTGGTGATGCTGGGCAAGATCGTCGACATCGATCCGGAGCACATTCCCGTTCGAATCAAGTACGCCGAGGCTCTTTCGAGAGCGGGCCGGACGCAAGACGCCGCAAACGAGTTCGAACAAGGCGCGTTGCTATTGAAAGAGCAAGGCCGACTCGAGGACTATCTCAAAGTCGCTGAGCGGCTGCTGTATCACCGCAGCAACGACGTCCAAGTCGCACGGGAGCTTGCGGAAACGTACATCGAGCGTCGCGATCCCAAGCGCGCGCTCGCTAAGCTGCAAATCTGCTTCAAGGCCGATCCACGTGACGTTTCGACCCTTTCGCTGCTCGCAGAGGCCTTCTTGATGCTGTCGCAGACCGACAAGGCCATCAGCGTCTATCGCGAAATCGCACGCATTCACCGGGAGGCGCATCGGCCTCAGGAGCGCATGAGCGCATTGCACCGCATTCTGCAGCTCAATCCAAACGATCAAGAGGCACAGGCAGCGTTGCAGAAGACAGCGTCGGCCTCGGGACAACACTTCATTCCTTCGAGCGCGGCGCGTCCGCCCACGAGGCCTTCCAGCTCGGTTTCGGCCGCACAGCTGAGCAATGGTTCCCAGCTGAGCGGCAGGTCGGTTAGCCTGAACGCCGTATCGAGCGTGAGCGACGCGACCGGCCTCAGTGATGCTTCCAGCCTGACCGGTACCTCGGGCATCATGTATGTCGACGAGGACATCGAAGAAGGAAGCACGATGACCGGTTCGTTGCCGGCGCTCTCCGAGGAGCCTACCGACTTGGGAGGGTCCTACCCGTCGGTGCCATCGGCCCCGCGCACGCCAACCGGGGCGCGTGTGATCCCGATGCAAACCACATCCCCGATGAGCTATTCGGAGTTCCTGGCGCTTCCGCTGCTGAGCACCCAGGTCGCTCCAGCCACCGGTGCACTTGCCCCGAGCCTGATGGAGCAGACGCTGGAGCTCGCCGATTCCTATTTGGTCGACGGCCTATTCACACAGGCGCGCGCGATTGTGAGCGAGCTTCAGCTGACCCTGCCCGACCATCCACTCGTGCTCGACAAAGCGCGCGAAATCGAAGCGCTCGCGGCCGCCTCTTCGGGAATCTCGGCAGTCGCGCAGCCACTCATCCAGCCTTCGGCTCCGGCACATTCGATATCGGACGCGCCAGATGTGGAGCTCGAGTACGAGGAGCTGGAACCGGGCGACGAGGGCTTCGACTTCGCGGAGAAGCTCGCCGAGGAGCTTGCCGAAGTCTCCGAGCTTGCGCCGCTCGACGATGGCTCCGAGATGATTGACGTCGAAACCGTCTTCGAGCAGTTCAAGGCGGGCGTTGCCGAGCAGGTGGCTGACGACGACAGCGACACACACTTCGACCTCGGCATCGCCTACAAAGAGATGGGCCTGCACGCCGACGCACGGCGAGAGTTCCAGGTAGCCATGTCCGATCCGCGGCGACGCTGCCTCTGCTGGACGATGATCGGCCTCATCTACATGGAAGAGGGTCAGCCCCGCGACGCGATCGAAGCCTTCCAATCCGGTCTCGAAAGTCCGGAGAAGACCGCGGCCGAGTCCGTGGGCTTGCACTACGAGCTCGGCATGGCCTGCGAAGCCAGTGGACTGACCGACCAGGCGCGTTTGCATTATCAGTACACTTTCCAGCGGGAGCCACGATACCGAGAGGTCGATCAGCGTTTGGAGCGTCTTGGCGGCCCACGCGAGAGCTCTGGCGACGATTTGCTCCTAGAATCCATGGACGACGTCAATCGGGCCTTCGACGAGTTGATCCACCAAGACTAGGCCCTATAGACTCGGCTGATCATGGCCGAGACAGTGCAGACGTTTTGCCGGATTTGCGAGGCCCTTTGCGGGCTCGAAGTCACGGTGGAGGGCGACCGGGTCGTCGACATCAAGCCCGACGACGACCACGTCGCGACGCGAGGATTCGGATGCCTCAAGGGGCTCAAGCAGCATCAGATGTACGACACGCCCGACCGTCTGCTCTACCCGATGCAGCGAGTCGACGGTGAGCTTCAGCGTGTGAGCTGGGACGACGCGCTCGGCAGTATCGGCACCAAGGTTCGCGAGCTGATCGACAATCACGGCAGTGACAGCATTGCGATGTACGTCGGCACGGCGGCCGGCTTCGGTGTGCTGCACCCTGTCTTTGCGCAGGGCTTCATGCAGGGCGTGGGCTCGGCCAGCATGTTTTCATCGGCGACACAAGATTGCGCAAACAAGTTTTCGGTTGCCCGCGAGGTCTACGGATTTCCGTTCACCCAACCGTTCCCAGACCTCGAGAACCTCGACTGCCTGATCATCGTCGGCGCGAATCCGGCCATCTCGAAGTGGAGCTTCCTTCAGGTGTCGAACCCAATTCGGCGTCTCAAAGAGATCGAGTCCCGCGGTGCAAAGATCTTCGTCGTCGATCCGCGCCGCACCGAGACGGCGAAAGTCGCCGGTGAGCACGTGTTCATCCGTCCGAACACCGACGTATTCTTCTATCTGTCGTTTCTGCACGAGTTCCTGGCGACCGCCGAAATCGATCGCGCGCGAATCGACGAGCACATGACCGGCTTCGACGAGCTCTGCCGCGTCGCAGAAGCCTGGCCTCCCGAGCGCACCGCCGAAGTCACGCGCATTCCGGCCGATACGCTGCGCAAATTGGTGCGTGCCTACCGCGAAGCCAACGGCGCGGCGCTCTACTGTTCGACCGGCGTCAACATGGGCACCAACGGTTCGCTCGCGTTCTGGTTGCAGGAATGCATCAATGCGATCTCCGGTAACCTCGACCGCAAGGGCGGGACGCTCGTGAGCACCGGTATCATCGATTTTGCCGCCTTTGGCAAAAAGACCGGCGTGCTCTTGAGCGAAAAACAGAGCCGCATTGGTAAGTTCCAGTCGGTCAACGATTCGATGCCCGGCGGAATCTTGGCGGACGAAATCCTCACCCCTGGTGACCGGCAAATCAAAGCCCTTTTCGTCACCGGCGGCAATCCCTTGATCACCATGGCGAACTCCGAACGCCTTCGCGATGCCTTCAAAGAGTTGGAGCTGCTCGTCGTCCTCGACATTCAGCCGAGCGAGACGGCATCGGTCGCCACCCACGTCCTTCCCTGCACTTCACCATTTCAGAGGCCGGACCTTCCCTTCGTCTTCCCCCTGATGCTCGGGCTTCAAATGAAGCCGTATCTGCAGGCGACACGCGCCGTCGTTCCCCCTCAAGGGGAGCAGCGCGACGAGGCCAGCATCTACGTGGACATCGCCAAAGCAAGTGGGGTCAATTTGTGGGGCTCCGCGGCCGCCCAGCGAACCTTCGAAGCCGCCAAAACGCTGAGCTCGCTCGGCAAACGGGGAAAGCAGCCTTCGATCCCACAAGAGCTCCTGCTCTCGGGCCTGCTCCGCGCGACGAAACAAGGCAGCTTCAAGAAGCTCTTGAAGGAAAAGCACGGACGCTTACGACCCCAGCACGACCCGGGTAGTTTCCTCGGCAAGCGTGTCATTCACGGCGATAAAAAGGTGCACCTCGCACCCGAACGTGTTCGTAACACAGGCGCAAAAGCTCGAAGCCGATTTTCAGCTCGAGCTCGACACCAAAGACAAGCTCAAGCTCATCACCAAGCGTGCCATCACCACGCACAATTCGTGGACCCACAACATCGACGAGTTCGTTTCGCGAGAACGCGGGACGAATCATCTGTACATGCACCCCGAGGACGCGGCTCGCGCGGGGCTGGCCGAGGGCGACCTGGCCGACGTGTCGACCGAAACGGGCGCGGTTCGCGTCCCGGTGAAGCTTCTCTCGGAGCTAATGCCGGGTTCGGTCGCTTTACCGCACGGCTGGGGCCATCAGGACAGCAAGATGGGCGTGGCAAGCAAGACGACCGGCGTCAACGTCAACCTCCTCGCTGCGGACGGCCCCGACAAGCTCGAGCGGGTCTCCGGCATGGCGAACCTCACCGGCTTCTTGGTGGATGTGACACCGGCCGCCGGCGCGCTCGACACCGGGCATTGGTCCGGCATCGGTGTCGCAGAGCGCTGAGCTGTCTCAGAAAACCGCACGAAACGAGAGGTTCGGAAACCAGATGGCGGTCGTAAACCGGATCGGGCACGGCTGGTCCGGAACGCCGACACGCCACTGGCACTGCGGAGGCGCCGTCATGACCGACGAGTCGATCTCTTGAGCGTCCCGCGCCTGGGTGATGTTGATCCACTCGAGCGCCACGCGCATGCGTCGGTCGGGCTTAGCCCATTCGTAGGCGATCTTCGCGTCGAGCCGCACGAACCAGGGGACGCGCTGCACGTACTGCTGAATGGCGCCTGCCTGGTCCAGCCAGAGCCACCCTTCCGCTCGGCCTGACCTGGCAAACACGCGCGCGCTGATCATGAGACCAAACTTGGCTCTCCAGGCGAGCACACCATTCATGACGTGGCGAACGTCGTAAGACGGGGTGTAATCGAAGGACTGTGTGCTTCCGTCGAGCAACGCGCCTGTGGCGGTGAGGTCGCTGAAGCCAAGTGTATAACTCACGAGGGTGGAAAATCCGACCTCGAATGGACGTTGAAGCAGCACTTCCAAGCCGTAGCTCTTCCCGTCCGCGGAGTCGTCGATCGTGCCGGCGGGGAAGGGATTCTGAGGGGTGCCTGCCGGTGATCTGCGGATTGGTGAAGATGTCGACGAAGCGAAGGTCCCGATAGATGTTGAGATAGCCGCGCGTTTCAAACGTGAGGTCGTGTGGCAGGTAAAATCGAACTCCGCCCTCGGTCTGGTTGGCGTACTGGAGGCCGGCCTCCAGAGGCACGTCACCAAGCCCAGGGAGTGGAATCGCAAAGGTCGCGGGCCTGGCGCCAAGCCCCCATCCAACGAAGATGTCCGCGACTTCGTACGCGTGAAACGTCGCTCGAGCGCGTGGATTGACCGCCGCGTTCCGGAAGCCACCGGTGCTCCACATATCCGCGCGGACGCCGAGCGAAAGATCCAACCACGGGACCAGCGACAGATTTGCATCGACGAACGCGCCAGCGATGACTCGTCGATCTTGCTGCGCGAATTCACGGTCACATGGGGTCGATACGCTCGGGATCGTCGGCAGCTCACCGATTTCGCCGGTTTCGGTGCAATCCGCCGGACCGAAGAGGCCCTCGAGGTCCCCACCGACCCGGACCTGCACTTTGGGGGCACCGTAGGTCGCCCAGAACCTCGGTCCAAACCGATGAATGTTCGCGCCCGCGTTGGAGACCGCGCTGAGCGAAGCATCTTCGACATTGGAGAAGTCGTATCCGTAGAGCATCGTTCCGACGAAGTCCCATTTCTCGAGCTTTCCGATGAAGCGGGCTTCAGCCCGGTGAAACTGGAGGTCGAAGCCGAGCCGTTCTTGGGCATTGCTGGCGTCGAAGACCGAATTGTCCCTGCCGCCAAACGCGACCATCTCGAAGCGTGATCGAGAGCTCATCGCAACGCCGGTGCGGTACTGGTAGTCCCAGTAGTTCACGTCGGCATCGACACCGATCGCGCCGAGCAAGAGGTTCGGAAAGCCGTACTGGCCCGCAAACGTCATCGATCCCTCTTTGGGCATCGGAACGTTGAGCAGGGCAGAAACGTCGATCGCGCGAAGCTCGGCTTCCCCATGGACTCTATCGCTTGGAATTCCGCGAGCCGTCCCAGCCACGACACCACCGGTACTTCGCCCGTAGCGAGCGGGTGCCGCGCCGGAGTAGAGCTCGATCCCGCCGATGAGACCCGAGTGCAGCGTCGCGGGGCCAAGGGCGGAGTGAAACAGCAAAGGAACCGGAATGTCGTCGTAAAGATAGACCGTCCCCGACGGCGGGGCGCCACGAACGTAAACGTAGGGTTGGCCGTTGGCGACCGGCACGGTGCCCGGCATCATCTCGAGAATTCGAAAC
The DNA here is from genome assembly GCA_963699755.1 of uncultured delta proteobacterium. Lineage (GTDB taxonomy): Bacteria > Myxococcota_A > Polyangia > Polyangiales > Houyiibacteriaceae > SG8-38. Next base: position 1,777,366 of record CAVOVB010000001.1, on the reverse strand, counting down.
GGCTCGCCAAAGGTCCCGGGGATACTTCGGACTCCATCGAGCTCCAGCCTGATCGGCACCTGCACACGCGCGTCCACCTCGGCGGTTTCGGAGAAGACCAGCTCCTTTTCGACTTCGATCCTCTCGGGTTCGAGCAAAGTTTCTGCAGAAGCCCCTTCCGGGAGCTTCCTCGGCGACCGGTTTCCTCACGCGAAGCTCGACGCTGATCTCCGACGGCACCGGGGTTTCGTCGCGGGTCGCGGGCTCGAACTCCGCCTGCCGAATCGCCTCGATCGCCAGATCGCAAAGCGCGCGGCCAGCGTCGCATTTCTCTACGACTCCCTTCCCGTCTGGATCAATACGCACCATGACCCGCACGAGACCTGACTCCGGCGTCTCCACGCCAGCTGGCACCTCGATGCCAGGGAGCGACTTCACCTTGGGCGCCAGCACATCCTGGGCCAGCGCCACCGCCGCAAACGCAGCGAAACCCAAAATGAAGCAAAGCCAGAATCTCATCGAGCGTCTCTATTTGATCGAGCGGTGGAGCTTTTCCATTTGGGCGATCCGATCTTTGAGCATTCTCTTGAGTGCCGCGCGCAGGTAGGGCTCGATGTCGGCGTCCGTGCTGCCCGAATGCGAGACGATCTGCTGGTACAGGTGTGACGTCTCTTCGGAGACGGCGAGTGTAATCTTCGATTCGCTCAGGTGATCGTCGATCAGGCTGCGAACGAGCCCACTCATGTTTACGCCGAGCTCCAGAAGCCGAACGTGCTGATCCTCCCGGATCATCAGGCTGATGCGTCGAAACTCCTCGGTCATGCGTCCCTCCGGATTTGTGCACTTGTACACCAAAATATACAAAAGTACAAACATATGCTTGTATATATAAACTTATGCTTTATGATATAAGAAATCAAGAGCACAGCAATCAAGGAGGTCATCATGCGCCGCATCATCATCACCCTCATCATCGGACTCACCTCCGTGATGGCTGCCACGCTCGGACTCGTCGCCTGTACGAACCCGCATGCCCCGGCGGGCCATGAAGGCTACGTCTTCGAAGAACCGCGCATCATCGGCGAGGGCGGCTTCCGTGGCGTCGTGCAGGGCCCGGGGAACTACGGGATCAGCGCGTTTCGGAACCGAAGCATTAACATCGACACGCGGCCCACCACCTATACCGAGCAGTTCAGCATCCTCGTCAAGGACGACCTCAACGTAGCGTTCGACGTCCACGCCGTGATGAAGGTCCAACAGGGCCAGGTTCGGTCGGTCGTGGAGGCATTCGGCGGACCACAATGGTACGAGCGATTCGTCAAAGAACCGTTTCGAACCATCGTGCGTCAATCCGTCCAGGAGTACTCGAGCCGCGAGCTCAAGTCGGAGCGCGACGATATCGCAACCTCGATCGAAGCTGCCGTGGGCGCGTACCTAGAGAACGCGCCGTTCGAGGTCGTTCGGCTGGCGGTTGGTAACATCGACTACCCGGCAGTGGTCTCGCAAGCGGTCGAAAAGAAGCTCGCAGCGAAGCAGCTGCTCGAAGAAAAGCAAACACAGCGGGAGATCGCGCAGCGCGACGCGGAAATCCGAGTCGAAGAAGCCAAGGGCATTGCCGCAGCGCAAAAGATCATCAACGCGACACTGACTCCGAATTACCTGCAGCACGAAGCGATCCAAGCCCAGCGCAGCATGGCGAGCGCGCCAAACCACACGACAGTCTACATTCCCGTTGGCTCGAACGGACTGCCGCTCGTTCACACCCCTTAGACGACCGCCGGGTGAGGGCTCCGTCCCCGCGGCGCCCTTGCTTGACGGCTCGAGCAAGCAGGGCTAGTTCTTCCACCTCTTTGCGGGTGTAACTCAGTGGTAGAGTTCCTGCTTCCCAAGCAGGTTGTCGCGGGTTCGAATCCCGTCGCCCGCTCCGCAACCTTCGGGCATCTCTTTCCGCACGAACTGCGAGGTTTCATACAGGCGTTCAGCGGTCGAGACGCTACCCTGAAAAGGATAGGAGGAAGGCCACTGTGACCGCGCTCGCGATGATGGCTTGGGTTTCGCTGCTGGGGAGCGACCCGCTCGTGGACCCCTGGGAGGACATCTTCCCCCGCATCGCTGACGTTGATATCACGACCTTCTACGAGACTTCGGACTCCGCGGCCTGGAGCCTCGACGACAACGAGCTCCTGAATCCCTTCGAGCAAGAAGAGCGCTGACTGCCGTGCTGCCCAGATGTAGCCGGAACGCAAACTTCCAGTTCTACAACTAGGCGGGCGGCAAACAATTACTTATGGACCGTGCCGCCAGTCTCCGCGATTCTGCGAAGATGCTTGTAAGTCAATGTGGGCCTCCTTCAACAGGCCCCAAGCAGCCGGAGGCTGAGGCATGGACCGCGTAGCCTCGGCCATCATCGACTTCACCGAGGCCGCGTACGACCTCGAGCAAAGCGACCAGGAATGGCTTCCGAAGCTGCTGAAACGCGGCCTACCGATCCTCGACCACGGCCTCGGCGTCGCGGGCTACGAGTATGGCCGTCCTACCGATGCAGGGGGGGTGGAGCTCCGCGACGTGCACGTTGCGTCGGGACCCAAGGACTTCGCCGAGCGGCACCTGCGTGCTCTGTCGACCACCGATCCGGAGCTGCTCCGGACGCAACTGCGCCCCGGAGCCGCAACGACGGGGTCGGAGTACTGCAAGGATGACCCTGGGCAGCTCGCCCACTACATCTCGCACGTCGACTACTGCAAGGACGTGCTGTTTCTGACGGCGGTCGACCCGGGAGGCGTCGGCGTGGCGGTCGTCGCACCTCTCCCAGAAGTCACGACGCTGCCACAGCAAGAGGCGCAGCGGTGGCAGATGCTCGCGGCGCACGTCGAAGCCGGACATCGACTGCGGCAGGGGATTGCCGATGGAGACGCGGAGCGAGAAAGCAAACAAGCCTTGCCGCACGACGCCGAGGCAATCGTCGACGCCGGCAACTTCCGGCTCACCGATGCGGTCGGGCCTGCAAGGAATCGAACGACCGCAAAGAGGCTCCGCGATGCGGCGGTCGCGGTGGATCGCGCGCGCGGAAAGATGCGAAACACCGATCCCGACAATGCGCTCGAAATCTGGAGGGCCTTGGTCCGGGGGCGCTGGTCGATGGTCGACTGGTTCGATACCGACCGGAGGCGGTTTGTCTTGGCGATCCCGAACTCGCCGGATGTCACCGACCCGCGGGGCCTCAGCGAACGCGAACGCCAGGTCGTATCCTATGCGGTGCTCGGCCACAGCAACAAGATGATCGCCTATCGCCTGGGCCTGTCGAGGTCTCGTATTTCGACGCTCCTCCGGAGCTCCATGCGCAAACTGGGGCTTCGTACCCGCGCGCAGCTGGTGAAGCGGATGGGTGACTTCCAGGCGCTGGACTAAATCCTTCGCTAGACGACGAGCGGGACGTCGTGGGTCTCGCAGTAGCCCTCGAAACGCTGGCGAATCTGGCCGAGCGTCATGCCGAAGTCTTCGATTGCGTATTGGTGCGAGCCGTGCTTGCCACGCGGATTATTCGCGAGAAACGCGCGCATGCGCCGTTCGACGTCGCTGGACCAAGGCATGCCAAATTGATCGTAGGCGCGCCCGAGGGAGGCAACCGGGTCGGCGACCACCTCTTCGAACTGAATGTCCACGAACTGTTCGGACTTGTCCCCACGCTTCTTCCGCACTGCGGTCGCCAGGTCGAGCGAATCCGCCCACCAGTGCATCTGCTGTTGCCCGAGCGCGATTGGATCGACCGAATCGCTAGCCATTCCACGAATGACGTAGAAGAGACTTGCGAGCGAAGGAACGGTTTTCGCCGGGTCGCGATGCGTGAAAATGATCCGCGCGTCGGGGTACTCGGTGAGCAGGGCGTCCAGCGAGCGCAGGTGCACCGGGCTCTTGAGCACCCATCGGTCCTTCATGTGCCTGCTTTGCAGGTGTTCGAGGTAGTGCCGATGAAACTTGTAGGCGGGAGCGTGACTCTGCGCGTCGACCCAAGCTTGGTAGCTCGGCACGTTGAAGGTCACGTTGAACTGAGGCCCGAGCATGCTTTGCGCAAGGATGGGCATGCATTCCTGTGGAAGCTCCGCGCCCACTTCGTGGATCGACGCGAGAGACGGCGCCATCGTATCCATGTGACCGAAATACGTGCGAGCTTTTGGGATGCGGGCGTCGCTTCGGTACGTCACGCTTTGTGGCGGCGGATCAGGGAATTGCACCTCCCAACCCAACGGCACCCGGTTTGAAGGGTCCTGGGCAAGCAGGTTGAAGAGAATCGTCGTCCCCGTGCGCGGGAACCCCACGATGAAGAGGGGACGCTCGATCGGAACCCCGGCGAGCTCGGGATATGCGGCGCGATGCCGGTAGACGCTGAATCGATTTTGGAGAAAGCCCAGCAGCGACTGACGACACATCACGCGGCCGAGCCAACTCAAGTCGGCTTCGCGCGCGATGGCGTCAAAAAACACCGGGATCGCCTCGAGGAAATGTGGATCGCCGATTTCTTCGGATTCTGCAGCGTCCGACGCCGCGCGAATGATCCGGTCGGGGTCGAGCGAAGGCCATCCGGGCGCCAAGACGGGTCCCACACGGTTGAGGACGCGCATCGATGCGGGTTCGGTGGGGAGGCGCTACAGGCATCGCGTCGCGTTGCGTCGAGTAGCACGCCCCTCCATAGGCGGCAAAACTCGGAGAGCGAATGAGCGAGAAAGAGAACCCATTGCGTGTGGCGATCGTCACAGGCGCATCGTCTGGCATTGGTGAGGCGACTGCGCATTGCCTGGCCAAAGCGGGCTATTCGGTGGTCGTTGCCGCCCGCCGCGCAGAGCTGCTCGATCAACTCGCCACTCGCATCCGCGCAGACGGAGGCACGGCCCTGAGCGTGCCCACCGACCTGAGCGACGCCGAGCAGACGTCGGCGCTGGTGCAAAGAGCGCTCGATGCGTTTGGCCGGGTAGACGTCCTGGTCAACAACGCCGGATACGGCCCTTCCTACGCGCTCGAGCAGATGGATCGCGAAGGGATGCGGCATGTGTTCGATGTGAACCTGCTCTCGGGAATGCAACTGATCGCGGAGCTGACACCGACGATGCGCGAGCAGGGCGGTGGGCGGATCATCAACATCAGCTCGCTGACCCGATACGTAGGCGCACCGCTCGCGTCGGCATACGCCGCCACCAAAGGCGGCATGGAAGCCCTCACGGCCTGCATGCGGCTCGAGCTCTCGCCCTGGAACATCAAACTGAGCGTGATCGTGCCCGGTTTCGTCGATACCCCGACCTTCGACAAGTCTCGGGCGGCTGGGCAACACCTGCGCAATGATCCGGGCAATCCTTACCGACAGCTGATGGAAGATTTGGATGCATTTGTCACCGATCAGCTCAAGAGCGCCGTTTCTCCCGAGGAGGTTGGCAACGCCGTGGTCCAAGCAGCCACGGCTCCGTCCCCGAAGACACGCTACTTCGTCCCGAAGGGCGCGCGAACCGCGGCGCGCATGTTCGGCGCCCTACCCGATCGAATGGCCGACAGACTCTTGCTGAAGATGTACAAGTGGGGCCCATGGGCATGAGCCAGGCAGCAAGGAACGAAGCGCCGAAGCGAACCCTCGTCACCGGCGCAGGCAAAGGCATCGGCGCCGCGATTGCGCGGCTTTGCGTCGAGGCGGGCCACCGTGTGATTGCGGTCGACATCGACATCGAAGCGCTTTTCCGGCTGCGCGAAGGGCTCCCCTGCATCGAGACGGCCGTCCTCGACGTACGCGACCTCACGGCTTGGAAGAAAGTCGTCGACGACGCTGAAAAGCAAGGGGGTCCGATCGACGTCCTGATCAACAATGCGGGGATCTGTCTGCCAGGGCCCTGTGATCAGGTGTCCGCCGAGGATGACCGCCTGACGGTCGAAGTGAACCTCATCGGTGTGATGAATGGCGTGCGCACCATCCTGCCTCGATTCCTCGCGCGGCAACGCGGTCACGTGATCAACGTCGCCAGCATGGCAGCGTTCGCGCCGGCCCCGGAGCTGGCGACGTATTGTGCGACCAAACACGCCGTGCGCGCCTATACCCACAGCTGCGCGCTCGATCACCGGCACGCTCCGATTCATTGGACGGTGGTCTGCCCAAACGCCGTTGAAACACCGATGTTGGAGAGCATGCGAAAGCGCCGCGCCGGCGTCGTCGTCTTCACCGAGAAACCCATGGCTCCGGAGAAAGTTGCGGCGGCCATCGTCGACGCAATTCGGGACCCACGCAGCGAAATTCTGGTGCCCAATGCGCGCGGCAAGTTGATCCGCTTCATCGGCTTGTTTCCGGGCCTGCTTTCCTGGGGCATGGACGCTGCTGAGCGCCGAGGACGGCAAGCACTCGAGGACTAAGACGCGGCGATCGCGAGCTCGGCCACCCACTCGCCGTTCGTGAACGTAGGAACGCCGAGAGGCCCGAGCTTCTGAACCAGCTGCGCCTTGCTCTTCGCACCGAGCTTGTGCATCGCGGACTTCAGCAGGACCGAGACACGACCCTGTGACAGACCGAGGCGATAAGCGATGAGCTTGTTCGTATCGCCGAGAAGAACGTAGGTGACGACCTGGCATTCCTGCTCGCTCAGCCCACGAGGGTCGAACACCTTCGGCGGATTGGGCTTCGCAAGCACGAAGCGCCGACCATCGCCGTCGAACCAGTCCACCACGCTCCAACGTCCGCTCACGAGCGCCTTCCAGGTTTCCAGCGCTTTGCGCGGGTCGTCTTTGCGTAGCGTTCCGCGCGCTTTGTCGACACGCCGCGCAGCCCTCCGCAAGATCTCCCCGGCGTTGCGGTCCTTGGCAAGCCCGATGGCGTCGACGATACGGAGATCACGTGCGTCGAGCACCGCCTCGGCGCCCAACGGAAGCTCATGAGCATCGTTGTCCAATTCGCCTTCACTACGAATCAACGCACGACGAAGACGATAGGCGGAGGCGATGTGGGCGCCGAGCATCTGCCAGCGCTCCCGCGACTTGCGGCTGAGCTTCATGGTCTCCTGGAGCGGCGCGCTGATGTCGACTCCGACGCCGTCCGGGTCGATCGCGGTCATGCCAAACACGTCCACCCAGCCGAGCTTTTCGAGAAGAGCCTGCAGCTCTTTGGGATGATCGCGTGCGATCTCGCTCCAGATCCCGGCATAGCCCGGAGGCGTGACCGCTCGTACGAACTCGGGGGACAGCGCTTGGGTGGCAGCGATGAATCGCTCCTGGAAATCGGACGGAAGCGACCGGAGCTGCATGTCCTGAATGACCGCATCTCGGCCTCCGCCGCCTGGCCCGTGAACGAAGGCAAAGCCAAACATACCATGGCCTTGATCGATCATCGGCGCCGCCGCGTCCATCAGGCCAGAAAGCCAATCGGCGTCCGACTTCTCGAGGTCGTAGGCGACTTCGATGAGATCGATCGCGTCTGAAGTAACCGGGTCCATTGGCGGGAGGCACTGTGGCAGGGTCTTACACCACCTTCAATACGTATTTGTTCACCGCGACGGAGGCAGATCAAAGGCGCGGATCACGGCACGCAGCACGTCTCTTCTCACGACCACGCCGACGACCCGGTTGTCTTCGATGACCGGGTACCGCCTGCGTTTCGTTTCGACGAAGCGCGTGGCGATGTCGAGTAGGCTGTCGTCCGCGTTCACGGCTTCGACGTCGCGAGACATGTAGTCCCCGACGCATCCTCCACGCTCCCCGTGATATCCGGCGACCAGGGCGGCTCTCAAGAAGTCACGCTCGGTGAGAAGGCCGATGAGGTTTCCGCGCGCGTCGACCACAGGGGCTCCTGTAATACGCCTGTCGACCAAGATGGAAACCGCGTCGAGCAGATCGGTGTCGCTCGTGAAGACCACGGGCTTTTTGACCATGATGTCACGGACCCGCATTTCTTTGACCGGGCTCATGCGTCTCGTTTCCTCGGACAGTCACCGCTTGCAGCTCGGCCGCAGGCCCCGCATCCCGTTCCGTCGGGGTTGTTGAGCCCGCCACATGTGCCGCGAATCCCGCCCCTGCCGAGGAGCAGCCCGGCGCTCAAGCCGCTCAGGGCCAGCGCGAACACGAAGAAGCTGAGCACATAGGTCATCCCTTCAACTCCCAAAATCGTCGAACATGACGCTTTCCTCGGGAACACCGAGATCCCTGAGCATCGCTTGAACCGCAGAGATCATCAAGGGTGGACCGCACATGTAATATTCGCAGTCCTCGGGGGCTTTGTGATCACGAAGGTGCATGTCGTACGCCACCTGGTGAATGAAGCCTGTCGGGCCCTCCCAGCCGTCGTCGTCTCTCGGCTCCGAAAGAGCCGCCACGTAGGTGAAGTTTGGGTGCTCGTCGGCCAGGCGCTGGAACGCTTCGTGATAGAAAAGGTCGCGCTTGCTTCGAACGCCGAACCAGAACGAAATCTTGCGCTGGGTGTTGAGGCGCTTGAGCTGATCGAAGATGTGCGACCGAAGTGGCGCCATGCCCGTGCCTCCCCCAATGAACACCATCTCGTTTTCGGTTTCCCTCGCGAAGAACTCTCCGTAGGGTCCGGCGATCGTGACTTTGTCTCCAGGCTTCAGGCTGAACAGATAAGACGAGACGATGCCCGGCCGCACATTCGGCCCCGCGCCCGGCGGTGGCAGGGCGATGCCGATGTTGAGGAGGATAATTCCGGTTTCCTCCGGGTAGTTGGCCATCGAGTAGGCGCGGGTTGTCTCGGCCTTGCAGCCCGCTTCGAACCGCCAGAGCTTATACTCATCCCAGGTGTCACGGTACGCCCCCTCGATGTCGAAATCGGAGAACTTCGCCTCGTACGGCGGGCACTCGACCTGGATGTAGCCGCCCGCCCGAAACGGCACCTCTTCGCCGGCCGGAAGCTCCAGGCAAATCTCTTTGATGAAGGTGCTGAGGCCGTGGGTCGATCGCACTTCGCACTCCCACTTCCGAACACCAAAGACCTCCTCGGGGATTTCCACGCGGATGTCTTCTCGAACCGAAACCTGACAGGCGAGCCGGACGTGCTGCGACGCCTCATTGCGTGAGACCATCGACTCTTCGGTGGGAAGCAACGGACCTCCCCCATGGAGAACCTTCACCCTGCACTGACCGCAAGTCCCTTTGCCGCCGCAGCCTGCGGGCAGGTAGAGGCCGGTCTTCGCCAAGGCAACCAAGAGCTTTGCGCCCGCGGATACCTCGAAGTCCTTGTCGCCGTTGACCAGCATGTGGACGCCGCCGGTTTCGACGAGCTTCGAGCGCGCGGCTAAAATCAGCGCCGACAGAGAGACGACGATGCCCGTGAAGACGGCGACGGCCAGAACGATTTGCAGTGCCACGCTCCTGTCCTCCTAGAGTTGAATCCCTGCAAAGGCCATGAAGCCCAAAGACATCAGACCGACGATGATGAAGGTGATCCCGAGGCCTTGGAGGCCCGCGGGCACGTCGCTGTACTTGAGCTTTTCCCGAATGCCCGCAAGCGCGACCAGAGCCAAGGCCCAGCCAAATCCGCTCCCAACTCCGTACACGACGCTCTCGCCCATCGTGTAGTCACGACTCACTGAAAACAGGCTGCCGCCGAGGATCGCGCAGTTCACCGTGATCAAAGGCAGGTAGATGCCGAGCGCATGGAAGAGCCTCGGAAAATACTTGTCGAGCACCATCTCGAGGATTTGCACCATCGCGGCGATGACGCCGATATAGGTGACCAGGCCGAGGAAGCTCAGGTCGATGTCCGGGAGCCCCGCCCATGCGAGCGCGCCCTCTTTGAGGACATAGTTGTAAAGGAACGTGTTTGCCGGAACGGTGATGAGCTGCACCCCGACCACCGCCGCCCCGAGGCCGAACGCGGTTTCGATCCGCTTGGAGACCGCGAGGAACGTGCACATTCCGAGGAAGAACGAAAGCGCGAGGTTCTCGACGAAGACGGCCTTGATGAATAGTTCGACGTAGCTGACCATCACAAGGCCTCCGTTCGATGCACTTCGTGAATCCGGAACTCGGGCTTCTCGACCTGCTCGGCCTTCCAAGTCCGGACAGCCCAGATGATCAGGCCGATCACGAAGAACGCGCTCGGAGGCAGGAGCATCATGCCGTTGGGCTTGTACCAGCCGCCATCGGCCGCGTTCGGGAAGATCGTGTAGCCGAGAAGCGTCCCCGCGCCGAGGAGCTCGCGGCTCGTCGCCACGAGGATCAGAATCGTGCTGTAGCCGAGGCCGTTCCCGATGCCGTCGAGGAAGCTCAAGCCGACCGGGTTCTTCGAAGCGAAGCTCTCGGTACGGCCGAGGACGATGCAGTTCGTGATGATCAGGCCCACGAAGACCGAAAGCTCCCGGCTCGTCTCGAACGCAAACGCCTTCAAGGACTCGTCGACGACGATCACCAGCGATGCGATGATCGTCATCTGCACGATGATGCGGATGCTGCTCGGAAGAATGTGGCGAATCGCACTGACCGCCGCGTTCGACAAGGCGGCAACCACCGTGAGGGCAACGCACATGTAGAGGGACGGCAGGAGCGACGTGGTCACGGCGAGCGCCGAGCAGATGCCGAGCACGTGCAAGGTGACGGGGTTGTCATCAATGATGGGTTTCAGAAGAGCGCGCTTGGTTGCGGTGCTCATGGGCTTTCTCCTGCCTGGATCTGCTCGAGGAATGGTCCATAGCCGTGATCGCCGAGCCAGTACTTGATGATGTTCGAGACGCCGTTCCCCGTGAGCGTCGCGCCGGAGACCCCATCGACGTGGTAGTCGGCGAGCGGGTCGTCGGCAGAGACGCGCCCCTTGACGACACGAAGCGCGAGCGCACCGGAATCATCGAACGCCCGCTTGCCGTGCCAGAGCTCACGCCACGCGGGCTTGACGATGAAGTCGCCAAGGCCCGGGGTCTCTCCATGCGCATAAAACGCGATGTCCGAAACGGTGTTGCCATCGGCCTCGAGAGCGAGAAAGCCATAGAGAGTCGACCAGAGCCCGTAGCCCGAAATCGGGAGGATGATCCTGCTGATCTCGCCGTCGCGGCGAACGAGATACACAAGCGCATGCTTGGCGCGGCGCCCCACCTTGGCCACGTCGAACTCGCTGGGGATCTCGACGCTCTGGGCGGGATCCTTTGCGGCCTCCACCGGATCGTAGTCGTTCGCAATGATGTCGTCGGCGTAGGCGCCGGTTTCGAGGTCGATGACACGTGGCTCGATGCTCTCGAAAAGCTCGTCGACCTCGGCCTCCGGAGCCCAGAGCCCTGCCACCTCGAGGATGTTTCGTCGCATCTCGACCATCGCGTTCTCGACCTGTCGCGGCTTGAGCAGGATGGCGGCCGAGGCCACCAGAGACGAGCAAAGCAGGCTGACGAAAAGCGCGACGAGCAGGGTCCGAGCGACCGTGTCCGTCTTGGCGCCGGATGCTTGGGAAGGATCAGGCACTTCGGCGCAACCTCCTGGTGACGTTGGCCCGCACGACGAAGTGGTCGATGGTGGGCGCAAAGACGTTGGCGAAGAGGATCGCAAGCATGATTCCCTCCGGGAACGCGATGTTGACCACGCGAATGACGACGGTGATCGCTCCGATCAGAACCCCGAAGACCCAGCGGCCGGGGTTGGTGACGCAGGCGCTGACCGGGTCGGTCGCCATGAACACCATTCCGAACGCGAAGCCGCCGAGGACGAGATGCCAGTACCAGGGCATGGCGAACATCGGATTCGAGTCGGAGCCGACCGCGTTGAAGAGCATGGCCGTGGCAAACATGCCCAACATGACTCCCGCGATGATCCGCCATGAGGCCACCCCGGTGTACACGATGAAGACGCCGCCGAGGAGGCACGCGAGGGCTGAAGTCTCGCCAAGCGAGCCCTGGATGCTTCCGACAAACGCATCCATCCACGTGACGCCCTGATCGACGATGCCTGCGATGCCGCTCTCGGCGCCGATTGCGAGTGGCGTCGCGCCGGTGATCACGTCGATCGGGGGTGTCCAGACCGACTCGCCGGACATCTCGACGGGGTACGCGAAGTAGAGGAACGCCCGGCCGGCGAGCGCAGGGTTCATGAAGTTCTTGCCCGTCCCGCCAAAGACCTCCTTCGCCATGACGACGCCAAACGAAATTCCAATGGCCACCTGCCACAGGGGAGTCGTAGCGGGCAGGGTCAGGGCGTAGAGAATCGAAGTCACGAAAAACCCTTCGTTGACCTCGTGGTTGCGAATGCCGGCGAAAAGGACTTCCCATACGCCGCCCGCCGCCAAGGTGACGGCGTAGATCGGAACGAAGTAGAGCAGCCCATAGAAGGTCGCGGCGCTGACGCTCTGCGGGTCGTGTCCGATTCCGATCGCGGCCATCAGAGCGCCTCGCCAGTCGCTCGGCGCGGGCAAGCCGAGCTGCTCGATCGCGAGGTTGGCCTGGTGGCCCGTGTTCCACATGCCGAAAAGCGCGCAGGGCAAAACCCCGACGACGACCAGGCCCATGACACGCTTGAGATCGATCGCGTCGCGCACGTGCGGTGCATGGCGCGACACGTCCGGAGGCGAGTAGAAGAGTGTGTCGAGCATCTCGTAGATCGCCTGAAAGCTCTCGAGGCGCCCGCCCTTTTCAAAGTGGGGCTCGACTTTGTCGAGGAGCTTTCGCAGTGGGCGCATCAGCCGTTCTTCTCGATCAGGTTTAGGTTTGCTCGAAGAAACTCGCCGTACTCGTACTTGCTGCAGCAGACGAACGAGCAGAGCGCGAGGTCTTCTTCTTCGAGCTCGAGGCAGCCGAGCGCTTTGGCGGTTTCCGTATCTTCGACGATGAGCGCCTTCAACAACGGCGCGGGCAGAATATCGAGCGGCATGACTTTCTCGAAGTTGCCAATGGGAATCATCGCACGGGGGCTGCCGTTCTGACTGGTGCTGAGCGGAAAGCGGTAGCGCTGAGGACGCAGCGAGGCGACGAAGGCGCGGATCGCGGAGTATCGATCGGAACCGGGCGCGATCCAGCCGAGGAAGCGACGGGTTCGGTCCTCAGCGAGCACGCTCAGCTGCACGTCATACGGGCCGAGATACCGTGCGTGCCCCGCTGCTCGTCGTCCACCCAGAATCGAACCCGAGATCACGCGGCATTCGCCCGCGTCGATCTCTCCGTTCAAGAGATCCTCGGTGCTTGCGCCCATGCGTGTGCGCAGCAGACGTGGCCTCTTCACCAAAGGCCCCCCCAACGCGATCACGCGCTCGGTGCGGAGTCGGCCCGTGGTGAATAGCGAGCCAATCGCGATCACGTCTTGGTAGCCGAGGTACCAAACGCTCTTGTTCTCGCTCACGGGATCGAGGAAATGGATATGGGTCCCGGGCAGGCCGGCGGGGTGCGGGCCCTCGAACGTCGCCAAGCTCACCGATTCGAGGTTCGGAAGCTCGAAGCCGTGCCCTGGCGCGTGACAAACGTGGACCTTGCCGTCGGTGAGCCGGCTGAGCACGGCCACGCCATCGTGAAACTCCTGAGCGCGCTCTGCGATGACCAGACGTGGGTCGCCGGCGAGCGGGTTCGTGTCGACGGCCGTGACGAAGATCGAATGCGGTGACGCGTGCGCGCTGGGAACCTTTCCAAACGGCCGCGTGCGCAACGCGGTCCAGAGGCCGGACGACTGCAGGACTGCTCGCACCGCGTTGCGATCGATCTGGCTGAGCATGGAGCGCTCATGCGAGGGGAAAACCTCTGCTTCGTCGCCTTCCAAGCGAACGACGACCGATTGAAGTGACCTCCGAGCTCCGCGATGGATCGCAACGATTTCCCCGCAGCCGGGCGAGGTGAACATCACTTCCGGGTTGTTCTTGTCGATGAGCAAGGGTTGCCCAAGGCGGACGCGGTCACCGACATCCACCTTTAGTCGAGGCTGCAGGCCGACGAAGTCCATGGCGACCAACGCAACCCAGCCGACCGCGTTTGCATCTTCGATGCGTTGCTCGGGTGTTCCCAAAATGGGGATGTTTAGGCCTCTGCGGATGCGAACGTGCATTCGAGTGGGCGGAGTCTAGCCCAGAATCCCGGTGCGTGAAGTGCGAAACGAGGCGCAAAACATGCGTCTCTTGGGCAGCTGTGTGCGCTCCGCAATCATGGTAAGAAGGGGTCATGCGTTTCTTCGTTTGCCTCTGCGTTCTTGTTGCATTGGGGAGCTGCAAAGAGGAGATCTATTTCATCCCGGGAACGGGAGTGTTGCCAGCGTGTGACGAAGCTCCCGTCGCCGACTTGAATGGCACGCTCTGGTTCGACCAAGGCACGGTCACAATTCGTACAGCGGGTTGCGCCGATGCGATGCCCAACGACGAGTTCGAGGCCTGCGCCCTGAATTGGGCGTTCAGCCAGAATGGCAACGAGGTGAGTATCGTCGTCGACGAGGAGTATCGTTTGGAGGGCCGTCTCTGCGACAACCAGCTCTATCTTCGTGGTGGCTGGTGGTTGCCGGTGAGGGACGAGCAGGGCTTCTGCTACGAGGACGACTCCGCCGAAGAGGTGGGCATCCAAGCGGAAGGCAACGTCCTCACGGTCTCCCCGGCTGAGCAAACGATGACCGGGACTTTGTCTGTTCAAGGTCGATGCGCCGGCGACTATGCAGTCACCTTTCGGCCAGTGAACGACCCATCTCTGAACTAGCGGGGGCTAAGCTTCACGCGCCGGGGTCCAAGGTCTCCTGGAGCACACGCAACAGGTCGATGTAGCTCACGATTCCGAGCAGGTCGCCAGTGTCGAGATCGGCCACCGGAATCGCGCCCACGCGATGTAAGAGCATCAGCTCCAACACTTCACGAACGTTGGTCTCGGGATCGACCTTGACGGTGCTGGTGTTCATGAAGTTGCCGACGTTCGCCGAACGCGCGCCCTCGACAGCCTCCATCGCTTCGTCGTCCGGGGCGCCAGAAAAACTTCGAAGGTCCCGGTCGCTGATGATGCCGACGAGCTCGCGCCCCCGGACCACCGGAAGGTGCCGGACATCGAGCTCATAGAGCAACCCCAGCGCTTCGGCGACCGACATGAGCTCCGTCGCCGTCGCGGGGTTTTCGGTCATGATGTCTTTTACGAGCACAAGCTTCTCCTCTCAGGGTCGTCCGCGACCGAGCTAGAACATGGGGAACGGTAGGGTCGGTTCGACCGCATTGAAATCCTGAAGGATCTTTAGCGTGGTGACCACCGCTATCAACGAACAAAGATTTGCGGCGACGAGGCTCCAGCCCATGAGACGAAGCCGGCGAGCGGTCGGCCGAAGGGCAGCCACCACTAGGACGACGAGCGCCACGGGCATCGCCGCCGCGAGAATCGAGAGCCCAGCCCGGGTCCCGCTGAGCCCCATCACCCCAACGACGATGGCCACAGCGCAGACCAAAATCAGGACGAACCGCTTGAAAGCCACGCGCCGACGGTCTTCGTCGGTCTTGGCCTTTGTGCGTGCGACGGTCAGCCGCACCGCGGCGGTCCCCAACAGGGAGGCCGTGAGCCAGAGCAGCGCAACGGAGATCGTCGCGGTGCGCCCCAAGCCCGCGGAAAGGCCCAGGGGTATCGCAATCGAGGAAAGCGTGACCGCTGCCAAGGCTTCTCCAAACATGCTGCGCTCGAGCCCCTGGATGGCCAGAAGCACGAGGGTGACACCAAGCAAGAGAGGCACGAGGATGGCGTATTGGACCTGTGTCGACGCGAGCACGAGTCCCGTGATGCCCGCGCCGAGCGCCAGCAGCGAGAAAATCAGTAAGGCCCGTTTGGCGCGGTCGCTCTCTTCGCGCTGCATGCGGGTGCCCCGCTGCCCGAACAGGACCAGGAGAGGCTCGTTTGCGAGGAACGCACCAATCGCGCCAATCGCGAGGAGCCAGGTCGAGGTCGTGGGGGCTCCACCCAGAAGAACGGAGACGATCGGGAACAGCAGCTCCGCGTAGGCGCCGTGCTCTCTTGGGACCATCTTGCGTTGTGCGGAGCCCATCGGTCATGGGGATAGCACCCGCTGACCCACGATCCATCGTATTTCCTCGGTGCCCGAACGAACGGCGCGCAATATCCGCGGATTCGGCTATAAGTGACCCCCGCATGGCGACAGGCGAGTTGTAGCGTGACCCCTTCAAGGATCGACCCTAGAGCGAGCGTATGTGGACGGCGGTAATTGCCGGGGCCGCCGCAGGCCTCGCATCGGTTCCGCATTGCACGGCGATGTGCGGGCCCCTGGCTGCATACGCGTGCAGTGGGAAGCCAGGAGCGTCCGGGCAAGCCCGCTACCAGCTCGGCCGCTTCCTCAGCTACTCGCTGCTGGGCGCAGTGGCCGGCACCATCGGGGGCGCGACGGCGGTTAGCCTTCCTCATGCATGGGGCAGCGCGCTTTTGAGCTGGTCGTTGGCGCTCGGGCTCGGCTTGGCGGCGCTTCGCCTTTGGCGCAGGCCCAACCAGCCCTTGGTCACGCTACGCACAAAGCAAGACGCGCAGGCGCCGACTTTGGTCGCCCGAGCGCTTGAAGGCCTCGGACGCCATCCTTTTTTCGTCGGTCTCGGCACGGCGCTCCTTCCGTGCGGGGCGTTGGCGGCGGCGGTCTTGATCGCTGCATCGACCGGGTCCACCGCGCTCGGCTCGCTCAGTATGCTTGCATTCGCGGTGGTGAGCGGCGTGGGCCTGGTGGGCGCGGCCTGGCTTTTCGAGAGATTCGCGCGACGCCCGCGTCCAACGACATCGCGCGTCCTCGCCGTCGTCCTCGCGCTCGGTTCGATCCTGTTCGTGATTCGTCCCGTGCACGCCTTGCGCACGGGCGATAGCTCTTCCTGTCATGCGCCGGGAGCGGACGAAGTCGGCCTCGACGCGCATCATCCGCATTCCCACGCACCGTGACTGCCCCGGAGCCAGTGGATTGCGAAATTCCCCTCGGGCGGTCGATGCCGTCGGTGCCGCGCTGCATCCACTGCGCGCAGCCGATGGCGAGCGACACCTTCGCTCCGTACTGCTGTCGTGGCTGCCGCGCCGTCCACGGAATCCTCACCAAGGCGGGCCTCACGCGATACTACGACCTGCGCCGTGGACCGGGCCTTCCTCCTGCAGATCTCGAATCTCGCCGGATCGATCACAAGTGGCTGGAGCTGATCGAGGAGGCGCGCGCGACGGAGCCCGGGGTCACGCGCGTGGAGCTCGACATCCAAGGAATTCACTGCGCGGCGTGCGTTTGGCTGATCGAAGAGCTCTTCCGACGACAGGGGGGCACACAGACCGGCCTCATGTCGATCAATCCTGCGCTGGGCCGGGTCGAGCTTCGTGTCTCGCCCGAGTTCCCGCTCGGTGATTGGGTCGATTCAGTCGAGAGCCTCGGATACCTGCTGGGCCCGGCGCGATCGAGCGGTGCTCGGGCTTCGGACGAGTTGCTGATGCGCGTCGGCATCTGCGCCGCGTTGGCCGCCAACGTCATGCTCTTCGGCGCTGCGATGTATCTGGGCCTCCGCGAAGGTCCGGTCTACGTGCTGCTCAACCAGTTGAGCTATGCCGCTGGCGTCCTTGCGGTTCTCGTGGGCGGTTCGGTGTTCATCGGTTCTGCATTCCGCGCCGTTCGCAGTCGCGTGCTACACCTCGACGTGCCGATCGCCCTCGGGATCGCGCTCGCCTTTGCCGGCTCGACCTATTCGTTCTTCTTTGCCTCTGGGCACGCGGCTTACATCGACACGCTCACCGTCTTCGTTGCGCTCATGCTCGTTGGACGCTGGCTTCAACAGCGAATGCTGGAGCGCAATCGTGCGCAACTCCTCGCCGACGATGGGACCCAAAGCTTGCTGACGCGCGAGATCAAAGATGGCGTCGTTCGCATCGTGCATTGCATCGGCATCCGCGATGGAGACCGCTTGCTCATCGCGCCCGGCGATCTGGTTCCGGTAGACCTCCTGGTGCTCGACCGTGCGGCGAGTTGCTCCCTCGACTGGATCGACGGTGAAAGCCGGCCGCGACGGTTCGACCAAGGACAAACCGTGCCCGCAGGTGCCTTCAACCTGGGTGATCGGGCTTTTTCCGGCATTGCCTCCACCGACTTCGCCGCGTCGTCCTTGGTGGGATTGCTGGGACGCGACCCCGCCGCCCGGGGCGATGGGCCCTTGGCCACACGCTGGTGGTCACGGCTCTCCCGCTTCTACGTCATCGGCGTCGTCGGGCTTGCAGCTGCGGGCATCGGCTACTGGTGGTGGCGAACTGGAGAGCCGCTTTTCGCGATCGAGGTGGGCACGGCGGTCTTGGTCGTGACCTGCCCCTGCGCGTTTGGTATCGCCGCACCGCTCGCCTATGAGCTCGTGCTCACACAGTTGCGCCGCGCCGGCGTGTTCGTGCGCGTCGGTGACTTCCTCGATCGCGTTCGCTCGATGACACGAATCGTGTTCGACAAGACCGGCACACTCACGACCGGCATGCTCGAAGTCGCCAACCCAGCCGCGCTTGAATCGCTCTCCGATGAAGACATCACTCTGCTCTACAGCATCGCGGCCCGAAGCGCGCATCCGAAAAGCGTCGCGGTTCGGCGAGCGTTAGAAGGGCACCCGGCCGCCCGTTTCATCGAGCTCGATACACGAGAAGAGAGCGGTTACGGCACGAGCGCCGAGCACGACGGCCGAGCACTGAAACTGGGGTCGCCCCGCTGGGCCGCCCATGTTTCTGAAGACGGGGGCGACGTCGTTTTCGCGATCGATGGGAAAGTTCGGGTCGCGCTACACACCGACGAGCAGCTGCGCCCGGGCGCACGGGCCGAGATCGAACGGCTCGAAGCCGCTGGCTACGAGCTGGTCATTCTCAGCGGCGATTCGCCGGCTCGCGTCGTCAACCTCGGCGTGAGCCTGGGGATGGATGAGCAGCTCTGCATCGGGGGTCAAGATCCAGAGCAAAAGGCAGCGTACGTGCGGGCGCACGAACCGGCACGAACTTTGCTGGTAGGCGACGGTTTGAACGACCAGATCGCCATGCGAGCGGCGGCCTGCTCGGGCACACCTGCAGTCAATCGACCGTTCATGGCCTCACGATGTGATTTCTATTTCGTGTCTCCGGGCTTGCACCCTGTGGCGCAAGTTCTGCGCGCGTCCGATACGCTCGCGCACGTCGTGCGTCGTATCCTTGCTTTTGCAATTGCTTACAATTTGGTCGCTGTATCCCTTGCATTGGCAGGTTTGATGCGGCCTTGGGTTGCAGCTGTGCTAATGCCGCTCAGCTCGCTCATCACCCTCGCGTACACGGTGATGATGCTGTCCCGAGAAAGGCTCCGATGGAGGTCTTGATCTTACTGATTTTCATTAGCGTGATTTTGGTTGGCGTCGCTGTGGCGTTCTTCGCGTGGACCGTGCGGCAAGGAACGTTTGATCAAGCCGATCGCCTTGCTTTGCTCCCGCTTGACGATGAAAAGCCCGTGACCCCAACGACGGAGAGGGAAGAGGACGAGTATGGAAACCCAGCGGATCGTTTATAACGACAAGGTCGTCCGCCAGTTCTTATGGGCCTCGGTGCTGTTTGGCATCGTCGGCATGCTGGTGGGGATCATCATCGCACTGCAGTTGGCCTGGTGGCCGGCCAACCTGCCGCCGTATTTGTCGTTCGGTCGTCTGAGGCCCTTGCACACCAACGCGGTCATCTTCGCGTTCGTGGGCAACATGCTCTTCGCGGGCATCTATTACTCGACGCAGCGATTGGCGAAGGCACGACTCGCGTCCGACATCTTGTCGTCGGTCCACTTCTGGGGCTGGCAGCTGATCATCGTCGCCGCGGCGATCACCCTCCCGCTCGGCATCACCGCAGCGAAGGAATACGCCGAGCTCGAATGGCCGATCGACATCGCGATCGCCCTGATTTGGGTCGTCTTCGCGGTGAACTTCTTCTGGACGCTTGCCAATCGACGCGAGAAGCATTTGTACGTTGCGATCTGGTTCTACATCGCGACGATCATCACGGTCGCGGTTCTGCACATCGTGAACAGCTTCGAAATCCCGGTTAGCATGTTCAAGAGCTACTCGGTGTTCGCCGGCGTGCAGGATGCGCTCGTGCAGTGGTGGTACGGCCACAACGCCGTCGCATTCTTCCTCACGACGCCGATTCTCGGCATCATGTACTACTTCCTCCCGAAGGCTGCCGAACGGCCGGTCTTCTCGTACCGACTCTCGATCGTCCACTTCTGGGGCCTCGTCTTCCTCTACATTTGGGCCGGCCCTCACCACTTGCTGTACACCGCCCTACCCGACTGGGCGCAGAGCCTGGGCATGGTCTTCAGCTTGATGCTTTGGGCGCCGAGCTGGGGCGGCATGCTGAACGGCCTACTCACGCTTCGGGGCGCCTGGGACAAGCTCCGCACCGACCCTGTGCTGAAGTTCCTCGCCGCCGGCGTGACCTTCTACGGCATGAGCACCTTCGAAGGCCCGCTCCTCAGCATCAAGAGCATCAGCGGCCTCGCCCACTACACCGACTGGATCATCGGTCACGTCCACAGCGGCGCCTTGGGCTGGAACGGCCTGATGGCCGCCGGCATGTTCTACTGGCTCGTTCCGAGGCTCTACGGCACGAAGCTTCGCTCTGTTTCGGCCGCGAACTTCCATTTCTGGATCGCGACCGTGGGCATCCTCATCTACGCCATTTCGATGTGGGTTGCCGGCATCACGCAGGGCCTGATGTGGCGCGCGGTTAGCGAGACCGGCGGGCTTCTCTACCCGAACTTCGTGGAAACCTACCTGGCGATTCGGCCGATGTACTGGGCGCGGCTCATCTCCGGGCTCCTGTACTTCTCCGGCATTCTTCTGATGGCCTGGAACCTCATCGCGACCGCCAGGAGCGGCGCCCCCGTGGACGGCGAGGTCGAAGTTGCCGTGGTCACCGAGCCTCGGGAGCGCGCGATCCCGTGGCCCAAGCTCGTCTTCGGTCAGCCGGTCATCGCGTCGATCATCATCATGGCCTTGCTCTTTGGGACGGCCTTCTTCGACGGCTTGATCAGTACGATCCTTGCGATCGCCGCGGTCATGTGGGGCGTTGCAGCGATTGCGGTGTCGATGCGCAATCGCAATGACGAGAAGCTTTCCTGGCACCACGCCATCGAAGGGCGTGCCGGGGTCTTCACCGTTCTGGTCGTCATCGGTGTATTGGTTGGCGGCGTTGCCGAGATCATCCCGATGGTCATTTCCGTGCCCGAGACGATCCGCACCACGAAGAACGTGCCCTACACGCCGCTAGAGCTCGAAGGCCGCGATGTCTTCATTCGAGAAGGTTGCTACACCTGCCACTCGCAGATGATTCGCCCCTTCACCTGGGAGACAGCTCGGTACGGTGCGGTCTCCACGATGGACGACTCGATCTTCGACCACCCGTTCCAGTGGGGCTCCCGCCGCATCGGTCCGGACCTGGCGCGCGTCGGTGGCAAGTACAACGACGTCTGGCACTACAAGCACATGATCAACCCGCGCGAGATCTCGATCGGCTCGAACATGCCGCCCTACGCGCATCTCGCGAAGGAAACGATCGACTTCGCGGGCACGGAGGTGAAGCTGCGGGCCATGCGGAACATCGGCGTTCCGTACAAGGCCGAGCAGATTCAAATGGCCGAGCAAAACGCGCAGACTGCAGCGGCAGCAATCGCGGCTGGTCTGGCGACGGACGAAGGCGTCAAGGTTTGTGACGCCCCTGCCGAAGGCTGCGAGCTCCTGGTCAACAGCCGCTTGGTGGCGCTGATCTCCTACCTGCAGCGGCTGGGGCGGATCCCCGAAGCCGAGTCGCTCGCCCGGGTCGAAACGACGGAGGTGGCGCCATGAGCCGATTCGCTTCCGAGTTTTTCGAACAGAGCCCCGTGCTGCTCTATCCGCTGCTCGCACTGGGTTTGTTCTTCATCGTGTTTCTCATCGTCATCGTTCGCGTGATGCGGATGAAGACATCCGAGGTGGACGAATACGCACGCATTCCGCTCGAAGAGGAGTCGGAGGTACCCCATGAGTGATGAAAGACGAACCGACGAAATCCAAGGTGAGATCCTGCACGTCTATGACGGCATCGAGGAAGCCGACAACAACCTGCCCATCTGGTGGCTGCTCACCTTCTATGGAGCGGTCGCCTTCGGGCTGGTCTACTGGTTCAACTATCACGTCTATGACATTGGGAAGCTGCAGCCCGAGATCTATGCCGAGGCGGTCGCCGCGGCAGAAGCGGAGCGCAGCATCGTCACCGACGACTCTCTCGACGCACTCTCCCTCGACGCAAGCGCGGTGGCTGCCGGTAAGACCACCTTCATGGCGCAATGCGTCGCGTGCCACGATACACAAGCTCAGGGACGCCTTGGCCTCGGCTCCAACCTCACCGACGAGTATTGGGTGCACGGAGGAGCGCCGACCGACATTCACGCGATCGTCACCAACGGCATCGCAGAGAAGGGAATGCCCCCGTGGGCACCAATCCTCGGCGAGCAAGGCGTGAACCAAGTGGTCGCCTATGTGCTGACCCTGCGGAACACGAAGGTCGAGGGCGGCAAGCCGGTCGAAGAGAACGCGAAGGTCTGGGAACCCTGAGCCAGCCTTGCCGGATGGGCTTCAAACCCTAAAGACAGCACACGATGACTTCAAAGCTGCCCGTCGTTGAAGAACATGCCAGCTCACTGCGTTCCGACGGCAGTCGCAACTACGTGCATCCAGCCGATGTGAAGGGCCGATTCACGCGCCTCCGATACACGATCTTCACCCTCCTGATCGCGATCTACGTCCTGTTGCCCTTCATCAAGATCGGAGGGCACCCGGCGGTCTTCCTAGACATCGTGAACCGGCGTTTCTACTTGTTCGGTGCCGTGTTCAACGCGCAGGACTTCTGGCTCGTGTTCTTCTTGCTGAGCGGCGTTGGGCTAAGCCTGCTGATCGTCACCGCGATCAAAGGGCGCTTGTGGTGTGGCTACGCCTGCCCACACACCGTCTTCCTCGAAGGCGTATTTCGACGTGTCGAGCGTCTAATCGAAGGGCCGAGGGCCCAACGGATGCGGCGCAACGCGGCTGGGCTCAGCTTCGACAAAGTTTGGCGCAAGTTGCTCAAGCATGGCGTGTACATCGTGCTCGCACTTTTGCTCTCGCACGTGTTCATCAGCTACTTTGTCTCGCTTCCGTCGCTGGTCGAAATGGTTCAGAGGAGCCCCGCCGAGCATCCGACCGCATTTACCTGGGTGATTGTGATGTCGGCGATCCTCTACTTCAACTTCAGTTGGTTCCGTGAGCAGTTGTGTCTAATCATTTGTCCCTACGGCCGTCTGCAGTCGGCAATGACCGATCAGGACACGATGGTCATCGGCTACGACTTCAACCGAGGCGAACCTAGGGGCAAGGCCAGCGATCCGAGCAACGGCGACTGCGTCGACTGCAAACGCTGCGTGGTCGTCTGCCCGACCGGCATCGACATCCGCAACGGGCTGCAGATGGAGTGCGTCGGTTGTGCTGCTTGCGTCGATGCCTGCGACGAAATCATGACCAAAGTCGGCCGACCGGAGGGTCTGGTTCGCTACGACTCGCTCAATGGCCTGGAGGGCAAGCCCAAGCACTTCGGGCGGCCTCGCCTGTTTTTCTATGGGGGGATCGTCACGCTTTGGCTGCTCGGCGCCACGCTCGCATTTTCGCAAAGCGCCGCGTTCGAAGCCAACGTGCTGCGCCTCGAGGGGGCACCATTCATGGTGGTCGACGGAAAGGTGCGGAACTCCCTGCGGGTGCATCTCGTCAACAAGACCGGCGACAAGCAGACCTTCATCATCGAGCCAGAGTCCGAAAGCGCCATCGAATACATCATTCCTCAGAAGCGCATCGAGCTCGAATCGCTTGGCAGCACCTACTTGCCGATTCTAGCCATCCTGCCGCAAGACCAGATGCGCCCTGGTCTCGCGCTGAAGCTCACGATCTCCATGGAGGGGCGGGACGACGGCAAGGGCAGCCGTGTCGTCGGGGCGCCCTTCGTCGGGCCGAGCCGCTAAAGGCTAGGCGTCAGGGCACCGACATCACGATCGCACCGCTCTTGTGCACGAGCTCGTGAGAGACGCTGCCAAGCAGTGTGCGTGCGACTGCGCCTTTCCCGGTCGTACCGCAGAGAATGAGCGGCGCGTCGAGCTCGCGCGCCAGTGCCACGACGGCATCGGCCGGATGGCCGGCCACCGCGTGGCACTGGATCCGTACGGTGTCCGCCTTGATGGTGCCGCAGGTTCGCATCTCGAGGAGCTGACCGAGGTCGTCGAGCTCCTTGCCCAGAGTGGACCCGCTGGATTCACTCGAGTCGAGGACCGTCACGATGTGGACGTCTGCATCGAGTTGACGCCCCATGAAGACGCCGAGCTCGAACGCGCGACGCGCGGGATCGGAGAAGTCATAGGCGACGACCAAACGTGGAATCAAAGACACTGGCTACTCTCCATCCTTCGGCTTGTGATCACATCGGCCACGCACGACCAAGACGGGACACGGCGCGTGACGGACGACACGTTCCGCGACGCTACCGAGGAACGCGCGGGACAGGCCGCTTCGACCATGCGAGCCGAGAATCAGGAGGTCCACGCCCTCGTCCTCGGCCATCTCGACCAGGGCACGACCCGGAGAGGGGTGTTGAACCACGCTCAGCTCGACCTCGGCGACCCCTTGGAGCAGCTCCGCGGTCTTGCCGGTGAGCGTCTCCCGAATCGCCTCTTCGATTTCGACGCGAATGCTCCGCTCGAGAAGGTCCGGACGCGACCAGACGACGGGCGGCACGTTGGGCGTCGGGTCGAATACATGAGTGACCAGCACTCGCGAGTTGAAGGTCTTGGCGTAGAGGGCTGCGGCCCGAAGCGCCTCGTCCGAGATGTCAGAGAAATCGGTGCCGACGAGAATGGTCTGTGGCTGGTCCATGCTTGTACCCTTCACTATCAAGCTTCGTGCCAGACGATCGACACGGCTTTTGCCCTGCGAGCATAGCGAAAACGACGCAGGTTCTGCGAATGTTTCCCGAGCGGCGCAGAACTTGCGTGTCCGCTGACGCGAAATGCTGCTAAACCCTTGGCGCGGGACTTGCACACACCCAACGCACGGATGCCTTACAGGAGGACAAGATGAGCAACGAAGCCCTGATGCCTTCCGAGGTTCGTAGGAAGGTGCTGAGCCAGCACCGTGAGATCGAGCTCATGCTCTCGGAGCTCGAGGCGGGGGTTGCCAAGCTCGGAGAGGGAAGCGTGGCCGCTGCGCAGGTCAAGCGCGCCGCCTATGCGCTTCGCGGCATCCTGGAGCTCCACATGAACTTCGAAGAGACCCACATGGTGCCCGCTATCAACGACGCCGATGGGTTCGGCCCTGAGCGGGTCCGTCACCTGCACGCCGAGCATGCCGAACAGCGTCGGGAGCTGGACCGGCTCGTCGATGCGATTCGGGAGGCCAGCTCGCCGGATGGCCTCGTCTCGAGCGTTACCAAGCTCGCCGAAATGCTTCGCATCGATATCGAACAAGAAGAGCGCGAGTACGTGACCGAGAAGCTTCTCAACGATAACCTGATCCCCAGTGACCCATTCGGCGGCTAACCAGCCCCGATTGAGAGGACGGACAAGCCCAAATGCAGATCAAACAGATCCTGGTCCCGACCGACTTTTCGGAGAATGCGCAGCAGGCGCTGAGCTACGCCACCGAGCTCGCCAAGCGGTGCTCCGCCAAGCTCCACCTTCTACACACGCCGGTCATTCCGACGTACCTGCTGATGGACCTGTCCTACAGCCCAGGCCCGGAGGCGGTCACGCGCATCCTGAACGAGTCCCAAGATGCGCTCGATCAGCAGGCCAAAGGCCTTGCGGCGGCCGGCATAGAGTACTTCACGGTGATTCGCGAAGGAACGGTGCACGAGGTGATTCGGGACTACGCGAGGGAACACGACGTGGACCTGGTCGTCGTCGGCACCCACGGTCGCGGAGGCGTTTCGAAGCTGATGTACGGCAGCGTGACCGAGCGCGTGATCAAGACGGTCCACACCCCGATCATCATCATCCCACCAGAAGGCGGCAAGATGCCGGGCTCGATCGTCGTGGCCTACGACTTCTCGACTCCGGCGAAGCGCGCCGCCGAGGTGGCCCGCGCCATTCACGGTTCCTTCCCAGGGCCGCTGCACATGGTTCACAGTTACTTGGACGTGTGGGGCGAGTACACGGACCGGGGCGCCGTCGTTGGAGAGGCCGCCGAAAAGCGCCGCCAAGCTCTCCGTCTCGGGCTCGAAGCGATGCTCAAGAGCGAATCGGCGGAGCTCTTTTCAAGCGACTCGAAAGGCATCGAGACCCACCTCGTCACCGGAGACCCTGCGGAGGGTCTTCTCAGGGTCGCCGAGGACGTGGGTGCGACGCTGATTTGCGCAGGGACGACGGGCAAGAGCGGCATCGAGCGGCTCCTCATCGGCAGCGTGGCGAGGCGACTTCTTCATGACAGCAAGGTGCCGCTCCTTCTCACCCACGACGACGGTTGAAGGCGCAGCTGCTTGAATGAGCGCCTGGACAGCGCATGATGGGGGCTTGATGCTTGGGCGGGTCATTGCGCTAGGGTTGACGATTGCGCTCGCAAGCGGCTGCGATTGCGAGCTGAAGCGCGCCGATGAAGACCCGGCGACGCCAGATGGCTTCGAAGAAGTCATGCAGGAGCACGCTGCGCTCTCGCTGGTCGCGCGAAACGCCCTGATCCGAGGAGACCTCGCGGTCGCCCAGCAGTCGATGCGCAAGCTCGCGTTTTTCATGGAACACGTGCCCTTTCCCAAAGACGGCAAGGAATACGCGCGCATCACCCGGGAGCTTGCGACCCAGGTGCGAGAGTCTGTCGACCTCGAAGAAGCATGCATGGCCTTCGCCCTGCTCTCGAACGCCTGCGGTCAATGCCACCATGCCCTCGACCAAGGGCCAGCGATGAAACTCGAGCCCGCGCCCGAAGGAGGAGACCTGAAGATGCACATGCGGCGCCACTATTGGGCGGTGGAACGAATGTGGGAGGCGCTGCTCAGCGACTCGACGTCGGCGTTCCAAGCTGCCGCCGGGATTCTAGCCGAGTCGCCGCTTCACGGGCCGACATCGCCCGACAGCGAGAGACCTCCTGGCACGACCCGCCTCGCCTACGAGGTCCACGACTTGGCGTTCGCGGCCGCTGTCGAGGGTAAAGCCAGAGAAGACGAATACGTGCCAAAGCCCGGCGAAGCCCTGGAGGGCAAGCCCAGCACGCTAGGGCAGGCCGACATTTTTGGGCGACTCTTGTCGGCCTGCAGCCAGTGCCATAGCTTGGTCGACGTGGAACCCGACATGACCCCCAGCCAGCGCCGCGGGGAGGCGCCATGAGCCCACTCGCCCGAACCTCGATCATCGCGGCCTTGCTCCTGATCCTGGCGCTGCTCTCCGCCTGCGCGACGGGCCGAGTGCGCGGGGCCCAGGGGACCGAGATGCAGCAAGAGGAAGAGTACCTGCCCAGCAGCAAGGTCGACCCGCCCGAGGGCAACGTCGACCGCACGTCGGGACCGGTTACCTTGCCCAACCCCCCTGCGCTCCTCGAAGTCGACCTCGAACGGAGACGCCCGGCGCCCGGCCCCGGGCCGGAGCCCGAACCTGAGCCGAAACCCAAACCCGGGAACGTCCCGGAATAGAAAAGGTGCGATGTCCAAGCTCTGCACTGCTGACGAGGCGGTCAACCACATCAATTCCAATCAACGCGTATTCGTCCACGGGGGCGTGGCCACCCCGACGGCCCTGGTGGACGCCCTCGTTCGAGACGCGCGCCGCCTTCGCAACGTCGAGCTAATCCACCTTCACACCTCGGGCGACGCGGCCTACGCCAAGCCGGAGCACGCACGCTCCTTTCGGGTGGCGAACCTGTTCGTCGGCCAGAACATGCGCCACCTGCTGGATGGCGACCGGGTCGACTACCTGCCCTGCTTTCTGTCGGAGATCCCGCAGTTGTTCCGGTCTGGACGCCGGGCGCTCGACGCGGCGCTCGTTCAGGTCTCGCCGCCGGACAAGGGAGGCTACTGCAGCCTTGGTGTCTCGGTGGACATCGCCAGGGCTGCGGTCGACTCCGCCAAAATCGTGATCGCTCAGGTCAACCGGCACATGCCGCGTGTGCATGGGGACGGCTTCGTGCACATCGACCAACTCGATTGGCTGGTCGAGAACGACGAGCCCCTCCCCGAGGTCCCAGCGACGGCGCCGAGCGAGGAAGAACAGGCGATCGGCCACCATGCTGCGGAGCTCATCGAAGATGGGGCCACCCTCCAGATGGGGATTGGAGCCGTTCCCGACGCGGTCCTGGCCTCGCTCAAAGGTCATCGCCATCTGGGGGTTCACACTGAAATGTGGTCCGATGGCTTGCTGCCCTTGCTCGAATGCGGCGCGGTCGACAACAGCCAAAAAGCCGTTCACCCGGGTCGAACGGTCTCTGGGTTCATCGTCGGAACACGCCGGGTGTACGACTACATCGACGACAATCCAACCGTCACCCAGTACGATATCGGCTACGTCAACCGGGTTTC
Source organism: uncultured delta proteobacterium (assembly GCA_963699755.1). Classification (GTDB taxonomy): domain Bacteria; phylum Myxococcota_A; class Polyangia; order Polyangiales; family Houyiibacteriaceae; genus SG8-38. The sequence continues at coordinate 1,748,951 of CAVOVB010000001.1, read as the reverse complement.
GGTCATCAACCGGAACCCCAAGGTCACCGCGATCAACTCGGCGGTCGAAATCGACCTCACCGGGCAGGTTTGTGCCGACTCGATCGGCCACCGCGTCATCTCCGGGGTTGGCGGCCAGATGGACTTCATCCGCGGCGCGATGACCTCCGAGCGGGGCAAGCCCATCATCGCCCTGACGAGCCGGACCCGCAAAGGAGCTCCGCGAATCGTGCCCACCCTTCGGCCGGGAGCCGGTGTGGTGACCACGCGGGCGCATGTCCAGTTCATCATCACGGAGAACGGCGCGGTAGACCTGTACGGCAAGACCTTGAACGAACGGGCGCAGCTGCTCATCTCCATCGCCCATCCCGATGACCAAGAGGCCTTGGCGCGCGCATGGCGCGAGACCCGCGCGTGAACCGCAGGCGCAGCCAATGCGCTGTTGGGGCGCGGCCCCGCAGATGTTGCGCCGCCCGGCGGCAAATGTTGACGAGTTGTGACGGAAACAGGCAGGTTCACCTGCCAGGCTTTGGCACGCCTCCTGCTTAGGAGCTGCTTTCGACCCTAGCCGGAATTGGGTCTAAGGGGATTACTGTGATTTTGCCAAGCTGGTTCCCATCTCGCTCCGACAGTGCGTCGGGGCTGCGTCTGCTCCGCAAGGCGCAGGGAAGCGAAGAGGATGCCCTCGAAACCGCAGCGACCACACCGGACGCCGAGTGGCTGAGTGTCAATTCACGCGGTTCGTTTGCGATGGGTACGATCGATCGATGCCCTCGCCGGAAGTACCACGGACTTCTCACGGTCCGGGAGCCGGGGGTCGGCGAACCGCTGAACATGGTCGCCGAGGTCGAGGAGTGGCTCAAGGTCGGCGATGAAAGAGTCGCCCTGCACAGCTACAATTGGGGCAACACAGTCGAGCCGAACGGTGTCGACTACCTGAACCGCTTCGAGCCCTTGCCCCGCTGGTCCTACGAGTTTGGCGGGGTCACGTTCACGCGAGAGCTCTGGCTCGAAGACGACGCCGACGCGGTCTGGATTCGGTACACGATCGAAGGGCTCACCGAGCCGGCCGATCTGCGCCTACGTCCGCTGATCCGTTGTCGGCCGCTCCATGCGTTGACCGTTGCAAACCCCTTCATGAACGGCGAGCTCGACATCGAAGACGGCGAGTCGCTTCGCGTGGCCATGCACCCCTATAAGAACGTACCGGCCCTCATCGCGAGCCTGCACGGCGCCGCAGGCGTCTTTCGGCCAGACGGCCACTGGTACGAAGGCGTTCACTACGAATGGGAACGCGAGCGAGGCTACGACGATGTGGAAGACCTCTTCACGCCGGGCGAGTTCCGCCTCGTCCTCAAGCACGACGGCGCGTTCTGCATTCGACTCGGTACGACGCCGGCAGCCAGCCACGAGCCTCAGGTGCTCAGCTCGGTCTTGGGCTCACGCCGTTCCTTCGTTCAAGAGCTCGACGACGCGGCCGATGCGTACCTGGTCGAGCTTTCCGGGGGTCGCACCGGAATCATCGCCGGCTATCCCTGGTTTGGAGAATGGGGGCGGGATTCTTTGATCGCCCTGCCCGGCCTCTGCCTAGCCCGCAACGAGGTCAACAAGGCGCTTGCGATCCTCGAGTCACTTGCGGATCGCCTAGTGAACGGCCTCGTGCCCAACATGCCGCAAAGTGGTGACGTGCCAGCGAACACGGAGTCGATCGACGCCTCGCTGCTCTTCATCCGAGCGACGGCCCTCACCGCCAAGCGAACGCGGAGCCGGCGCATCGCTGCCCTACAACAGGTCTGCCTCGACCTCATCGAACGCATCGCCGAGGGCGCAGATCCCCGCGTGCACGTCGACGCGCAGGGTTTCCTCTTCGTCGATCACGGGCCCTGGGCACTCACCTGGATGGATGCGCGCCTCGATGGTTGGCCGGTGACCCCTCGTCAGGGCTACGCCGTCGACCTGAACGCGCTCTGGCTTTTCGGGCTCACGACCGCACTTCGATGGGCGAAGAAGCTACGTCCGGCCTTCGTGGAGAAGTGGGACGAAACCGCGAAGAAACTGTCCGATCATTTCGAGGAAAAGTTCTGGCTTCAAGATCAGGGCTTCTTGACCGACACACACGATGGAAACCACCCTGACGAACAGCTGCGGCCAAACCAGCTCTGGGCGCTCTCCCTGCCCGGTATCTCAATCGACAAGGCCCACAAGATGCGGGCGCTTGCTGCAGTGCGGGAAAAGCTGCTCACCAGGGTGGGGCTCCGGACGCTCTCGCCCGACGATCCCAGCTATCAGCCGTTCTACCGCGGCGGGCAGTCGGAGCGGGACCGCGCCTACCATCAGGGAACCGTCTGGCCCTGGCTTCTCGGCCTGTACGCCGATGCGGTCGAGGCGATCGAAGGCCCGCAGGCAGCCACCGAAGAGATGATCCCGGTGCTTGCATCGCTTTCCGCGCACCTTCGGACCGAGGGCTGTATCGGACAAATCAGCGAGGTCTTCGACGGAGACGCGCCCCACCGGCCCGGAGGCGCGCCCGCACAAGCCTGGAGTGTGGCAGAGGTCTTGCGGGTCGCTAAGATGGCGAGTCGATGAAGATCTTGATGCTGGGCTGGGAGTATCCTCCCCACATTAGTGGAGGGCTTGGGACTGCGTGCGAAGGGCTAACGACAGCGCTTGCGGGACGGGGCATCGAAATCGACTTCCTGGTACCGAGGCTGTACGGCGAGGAAGACGCGCCGCACATGCAGATCTTGGGGGCGGCGTCCGCGGACTCGACTGCTGAGGCTCAAACTCCGGCCCCAGCTCCGGCCCAGGTTCCCTTCGGACTGGACCATCCGCTCAGTCGATTGATCGCTGCCGAGCCCGCGCTCGCCACCGACCCGATCTTCACCGCCGCTGCCGAGGCCGCGCGTGCAGGGGCGGCAGCGCTCGGCGAGGCGGGAGTCCAGATGATCCGCGTGCCGGCCATGCTGAAACCGTACCTGGACCAAAAGACGTACCGGGAGCTCATCGCGACGGGAGCGCTTCACGAAACCGCCATTGCCGAGATCCTGGCGTCCGAGATCTTGCATCCATTGCCCGGCCCACCGGGCGAGCTCACGAGGCTCGAGCATGCTCACGTTCCCGGCGCGGACTTTGCGTATGCCCAAGAGTCGTCGAGTGGGGCGCACTACGGCGATGACCTGTTTTCCGAGGTGGCTCGCTACGCCATGTCGGCCACGCGCCGCGTCCAGGGGCGCCAATACGACCTGGTGCATGCGCACGACTGGATGACCTTCCCGGCGGGCATCGAAATCTCGCGCCGCGCTGGAGCCCCACTGCTCATTCACGTGCATAGCCTCGAATACGATCGCGCGGGGCACGGAGCCGACCACGACATCGTCTCGGTCGAGCATCAGGGGCTCGAGGCCGCCGCGCGGGTCATCGCGGTGAGCTACTACACACGCAACCTCATCAACCGAGTCCACGGAACGCCACTCGACAAGATCTCGGTCGTGCACAACGGCGTGTACACGCGCGAGACGGTTGAGGCCTACACCGAACAGCGCAGCTCCAAGGGGCCCGTCGTGCTTTTCCTCGGCCGGGTCACGTTTCAAAAAGGGCCGGAGTACTTCGTCCAAGCCGCCGCCCGCGTTCTCCAGCACGTCCCCGACGCAGTGTTCATCATGGCGGGCTCCGGAGACATGCTTCCGCGAATGAAGGCCATGGTCGAGGAGCTCGGCATCACCAAATCGTTCCGTTTCCCTGGATTCGTCCGCGGCGCAGAGCTCGAGCGCACCTTTTCCACCGCGGACGTGTACGTCATGCCCTCGGTCTCGGAGCCGTTTGGCATCGCTCCGCTCGAAGCGATGAGTTACGACCGCCCAGTCATCGTGTCGAAGCAGTCCGGCGTCTCCGAGGTGCTGCGCAACGCGCTCAAAGTCGACTTCTGGGACGTCGACAAGATGGCGAGCCAAATCGTTGCGCTCTTGGAGCTTCCGGAGTTGCGACGGGTCATCGTCGAACGAGCCCGTGAAGAAATCCGGCACATCCACTGGGATGCCGCCGCTGAAACACTCATTCCAGTCTACGAGTCCGTGCTGCGCGGATGAGGTGAGCCATGTCGTCGGTCTGTTTCTATTTCGAAGTGCATCAGCCCTATCGTCTGCGGCCCTACGGAGCGCTTCAGGTGGGTCGCGACCACGACTACTTCGACGAAAAGCTCAACGCCGAGGTTCTCCGCAAGGTGGCCACACAAGTGCTACTTGCCCGCCAACGAGGCGATGCTTCGCATCATCGAGCGAACCGAAGGCCGTTTTCGCGTTTCCTACGCGGTGACGGGCGTGGCGATCGAGCAGATGAAGCTTTACGCGCCCGAGGTGCTCGACAGCTTCGTGCGGCTCGTAGAGACCGGCGCGGTCGAGCTCATTGCGGAGACCTATTATCACAGCCTCGCTGCCCTGTACGACAAGGACGAGTACCGGGAGCAGATCGACATGGAGCTGAAGCTCATCAAGTCGGAATTTGGGCAAGTGCCGCGGGTGTTCCGGAACACCGAGCTCATCTACAACGACGAGATTGGCCAGTTCATCGCGGACCAGGGCTTCGATGCGATGCTCATCGAGGGTGCGGACGACGTTCTCGATTGGAGAAGCCCGAACTTCGTCTACCGCGTCGCCGGCCGCGAGATGAAGCTTCTGGCCAAGAACTACAAGCTCTCCGACGACATCGCGTTCCGCTTCTCGAACAAGGCCTGGAGCGATTATCCGCTCACCGCTGAGAAGTTCGCCGGTTGGGTCCACGGGCACAGCAGCGCTGGCGATGTCATCAACCTGTTCATGGACTACGAAACGTTTGGCGAGCATCAGTGGAAGGAAACCGGAATTTTCGATTTCCTCGAGCGCTTGCCGGACCTGCTCTTCACGCATCCGGATTGGGACATCCTCACGCCGAGCCAGGTCATCGATCGGTATTCGGCGCTTGGGGAGCTCTCATTCAACCGGACGGTTTCCTGGGCCGACGAGGCTCGCGACATCAGCGCCTGGCAGGGCAACGCCATGCAACAGCGGGCCCTGGCCGAGGTCTATTCGCTGGGCAGCGCCATTCGGAGACGCAATAATTCTCACTTGATGGCGCTCTGGCGGCGCTTGCAGACTTCAGACCATTTCTACTATATGGCTACGAAATCGGCCTCCGACGCTGCGGTGCATGACTATTTCAGTCCTTACGAGGGTCCATACGACGCGTTCATCCACTATATGAACGTCATGAAAGACTTGAACCTCTCGGTGCTAGCCCCGGCAGACAGACAAGCTCACGTATGAGTAAGGCCGTATTCTTCGAGATCTCTTGGGAGGTCTGCAACATGGTGGGCGGTATCCACACCGTGCTGGCGAGCCGCGTCCCGGACGTGCAACAACGCCACGGGGAAGACGGATACATCACCATCGGGCCGGACGTTCCGCGGAGCGAAGGCGTCGCACCTGAGTTTCGGCCTGACATCTGGGATCGGGAGCTCGAAGACTCGCTCCAGGACCACGAGGTGGGCGTGGAGATGGGGCGCTGGCTGGTTCCAGGAGAACCGCGCTGTCTGCTGATCAACCAGTCCCGCTTGTACGAGCGAAAGGACGAGATCCTCGGACGATACTGGGAGCGCTACGGGCTCGATTCCTTGTTCGGAGCTTGGGACTACTACGATCCGGTGCTCTTCGCGCACGGCGCGGGTATGATCATCGAGCACATCCGCGATCGGTTTCTGCTTCCGGCACGGCAGACGGCGATCGTTCAGGCGCACGAGTGGATGTCGGCCGGCGCGATCCTACACCTGCAGACCGCGGCGCCCGAAATCGGGACGGTGTTCACGACGCATGCCACGATGCTCGGACGCTCGCTCGCTGGTCAGCGAGCCGATCCCAATTTCTACGAATCACTGCCAAGCATCGATCCCGAGGTTGCGGCCAAGGAGCTGAGCGTTTCGTCGAAGCACTCGATGGAATCGGTAGCAGCCCATGAAGCAGATGTCTTCACCACGGTCAGCGAGATAACCTCGCTGGAGTGCGAACATCTCCTCGGGAGAAAACCGGACGTGATCCTGCCCAATGGCTTCGGCGCCAGGCCGGTCGGGCTCGAACAGCGGCAACGCGCCCGCGACGAGCTCTTCAAGCTCGCCGAGCTCACCACGGGCGACGAGTACGATCGCGAAAACACGCTCATCTTCGCGCTCGCCGGCCGCTACGAATACACCAACAAGGGCGTGGACGTGTACCTCGACGCCGCGGCCGACCTCCAAAAAGAGCTCGAATCGCGCGACGGCAAGCGAGTGCTCGTTTATGCGATGTTGCCTGCGGGCCATGCCGAGCCGAAGCGTCAGCTCTGGGATCGCGCGCACGGCACTTTCGCCGGGCCCCCGCTGCGATGTACGCACGACCTCGTGGACGAGGCCAACGACCCGATCACGAAGCAGCTGAATGCGCTCGGCTTCGAAAACACGCCTGGGGCGCCGGGTCCACGTCGTGCACGTGCCAATCTACCTCGACGGAACCGACCCGTTGATCCGTCACAAGTACTGGGACTTGCTTCCGGGCGCCGACCTCGGCGTCTTTCCCTCTTTCTACGAGCCATGGGGATATACGCCGCTCGAGGCAGTCGCATTTGGAGTCCCCGCGATCACGACGGACCGCGCTGGATTCGGCCGCTGGGTTGCGGCGCAGGGTGATGGGGACCGCACGGGCGTCCGCGTGCTCAAACGCGAGGGCGTGCCCACACCAGAAGTCACCAAATCGCTCAAGACGGCGCTGCTCGAGTTCATCGATCTTTCGGAACACGACCGTTCGGCGCTCGGTGAAGCCTGTTTGAGAACCGCTGCCCTGACCGACTGGTCCAACTTCATGGAGCACTACGAGGAGGCGCACCGCCGAGCCCTCGCAGCGGGCGCTGCGCGGCGCAAGGAGCTGCCAATGGAACGCTTGAGCGTTCCTTCGATGCCTGCGCGGTCCTCCGATTCCTCTGGGGTTTTTGGCCCGTTCGTGAAGCCTGCCGTGGCGGAAGGCGAAGAGGGCGCGCCCTACACCCGAACCTTCGTCGTGGCGAACGCGCTTCCGGTCGAGCTGGAAGCCTTGAAGGAGATCGCCTCCAATCTATGGTGGCGTTGGCACCCTGAAGTCGCCTCGCTTTTCAAACGAATCGATCCAGAGCTCTGGTTCAAGGTCGAAGAGAACCCGCATGCGCTCCTCGATCGGGTGAAACCAGGTCGGCTCATGGCGGCAGCGGACGACGCGAAGTACGTCGCGGACGTTACGAGGCTCCATCGAGAGATGATCGAGGCGACCGAATCGCAGGACCCAAGAATCGCCTATTTCTGCATGGAGTTCGGCCTTGCGGGCTTCTTGAGGCTCTACTCCGGAGGTCTCGGAATTCTCGCAGGAGACCACCTCAAGGCGGCAAGCGATTTGAACCTGCCCCTCTGCGCGGTCGGCCTTGCCTACCGCGACGGATACTTCCGCCAGATCATCGATCGTGATGGACGGCAAGAGCACCTCGGAGACACGAACGATTTCGAGAGCCCTCCGTTCGAGCAGGTCATGGTTGGACGGTACTCGCCGCTGCGAGTCACCGTGCCGCTGCCCACCGGCCCGGTCCAAATACAGGCCTGGCAACTGAAGGTCGGCAGAGTCCCGCTATTCCTGCTCGACACGAACCTGCCGGAAAACAGACCCGAAGACCGGGCGATCACCAATCACCTGTATGGCGGGGACACTACGCACCGTCTGCGACAGGAGATGATCCTAGGGCTCGGAGGCTACCAACTGCTCACCGAGCTCGACATCGAACCCGACGTCTTTCACATGAACGAAGGCCATAGCGCCTTCCTGCTCCTCGCGCGCGCGGCCCACTTGATCAAGAGGCACGGCCTCCGGTCCCAAGAGGCGTTCGAGTACATCCGCAACACGACCGTCTTCACCACGCACACGCCGGTGCCCGCCGGTCATGACCACTTTCCCGAAGAAATGGTACGCCCGTACTTGGCGCGCTTCGAGCACGTGCTCCGCATGGATTGGCCTCGCTTGATGGCGATGGGAAACACGCCCGATGACGCAGCCAACAAGTTTGGAACGACAGCGCTTGCCGTGCGAAACGCGGGGCGAATCAACGGCGTCAGCGCCAAGCACGGCGAAGTCGCGCGGGACATGTTCCTCCAATTCTTTCCGGAGTTCGACAACCCCGACGACGTGCCATGCACGAGCATCACCAATGGCGTGCACGTTTCGACTTGGCTCGCACCTTCGTGGCAACGGCTGATGGAACGGCAAATGGGGCACGACTGGCAAAACCAGATCGACGACCCGGACAGCTGGCAATGGTTGCGCGATCACGATCCAGCCGAGATCTGGGCGACGCATTGCGAGCTGCGCGCGAACTACATCGATTGGTTGAAGGAACACCTCACCGAGACGTGGACCCGACGCCGCGAAGACCTCTCTTTGCTCCGCGATATCCTCGGGCGGCTCGACGAAGGTCGTATGTTCATCGGTTTTGCCCGACGGTTCGCGCCCTACAAGCGCGCGGACTTGCTCCTGAGCGAGCCGGAGCGGCTCTCCAAGCTGCTCAACGGCAACCCCGGCGCAACGCTCATCTATGCCGGCAAGGCGCATCCGGCCGACGGTCACGGGCAGGCGCTGTTGCAACGGGTCTACCAAGCCACGAAGCACCCCGACCTCGCAGGCCGGGTCATCTTCATGGAGGGCTACTCGATCGATTCGGCGCGCCGAATGGTGGCCGGCTGCGATGTCTGGTTGAATACACCGACCCGTCCGCTCGAGGCCAGCGGGACATCCGGAATGAAAGCAGCCATCAACGGCTGCCTCAACCTCAGCGTCGACGATGGATGGTGGCTCGAGGGCTACGAAGAGAACAACGGCTGGGTGATCGACCTGCCGGCCACTTCGATTCACGACCCGAGCGCCTACGACCGCGCCGTGACGATGGCACTCCTCGAAGGCGAGATCCTGCCGACCTACCACGATCGAAACGCCGAAGGGGTCCCGGTCGCTTGGGTCGACCTGATGAAGGCGAGCATGTCGAGCATCATTCCGCGGTTCTCCGCTCGCCGAATGGTCACCGACTATGCCGACAACTTCTACGAGCCGGCCATGCAAGATGCCGTCGCCCTGCGCGACTCGAACTACCGCCCTCTCTTTGCGTTGGCCGACTTGGCGGAAGCGATCCGAAGCCATTGGAACGAGATCACGATGGAAAGCGTCCGCTTCGGCGGTTTGAGCAGCGACGAGCTGATCGTCGGTACTTCGGTATCCGCCCAGCTTTCGCTTCACCACCCGGGGCTCGACGCCCGAGAGTTGGTCGTCGAAGCTGTGGTGACCTACGGCAGCCGCCTACACGACCTCTCGTCGAGAATCGTCGTCCCATTCGAATCGGAGGACGGCGAAGAGCGGAGCACCTGGCAGGGCGCCTTCACCGTTCGGTCCAGCGGCGGCCACGAGCTGCGGTTCCGAGTCAGGCCGAAGGATAGGAGCCCACTCAGGCCAGCAGCCCTCGGCATGCATATCCAAAAGTGGCTGTGACGGCTCGAAGTCAGTGAGCCACGCTTGGGGCTGTCATTTCATCACCCGCGCAAAATCGAGCCCGCCAACAATCCCGATCACCCCTCGATCGTTCTCGATCAAGATGCGGCGGACGTTCATCGCCAAGGCTTGCGCGGCGGCTCGGCCCAGACCCATCGCAGCGGGAAGGATCAAAATGCAAACGTTCATCGCGTTTTCGACCGCGGTGGTCGGGGCCAATCGGCGCGCTTGCAGCGCGCAACTCTGATCGAAGATGCCGACCGGGAAGTCTCCTTCGACGACCACCAGACCATGCTTGTTGGACAGCTCGAGGCGGTCGACGGCCATGGCGATCGGATCTTCGGCTCTGATCTTGATGACGGAGCCGGAGGCGATCTCGGAAATCGGTGTCTTGATGCGCTTGTCGCCAACCGCTCGCATCAGGTCGCGTGTAGAGATGACGCCCTCGACCTTGCCGGCGCTCGTGACGAAAACGCGGTGAACGTGCTTTTTCAGCATCAGCTTGGCGGCCTCGGCCACGGACGCATCCTTCGGAACCTGAAGCGCCGGAGATTGCATGATCTCCTCGACGGGACGATCGGGGACTCGAAAGGTCACGCCATGGCTGAACACCGCTGCGTGTAAGATGTCGGTCCGCGAGACTACGCCCTTGAGCTCACCGGCGTCGTCGACGACGCCGAGCGCAGAGACGCCTTGCTCCGTGAACATCGCGTCGGCGGCAACGAGGCTTTCGCCAATTCGAATCGTCTCTACCGGGCTAGTCATATATTCGATCACAGGCATTTCGAAATTGGCCATCTCATCTACCTTTTGCTGTCATGCGTTCGACGAACGAGCGCCCGGTCAAATGACGATCACTTCACCGAGGTGTTGGATCAGCTCGGCCTCGTTGCTGGTCGCGAGGTCTTTGTGAATGGAGCCGATCACCAGCTGCGAAGTCGGTCCATCGAGCGCGGATCGTAGCAATCCCAGAAATCTCGGAGGCGCGACGAGAACCAGGCGATCGAACTGATTTTGGACACGGGCGTGCCGGAGCTTGTCGGCCAGCTCTCTCGAGAAGTCGGAAACCACCCTATCGTGCGGACTCTCGCTTTGTCCCATCGAAGCGCGCCGGGGGTCACCGCTGTTCTTGTGAAACGAGCGGCCGGGACGATCGGAGTCGATGTCCCGGTCGCGCGCCCGGCCTTCGGGGTGGTCGATCGATTCGACGAGTGCCAAGCCATTTCCGATCCCGTCGTTCGCGAACAGTCGCGCGCCGGCTTCGTGTGCCACCAAGATCCATGTCTGTCCCATATTCAGACCTCCGTAGTCGCAAGTTAGGAAGCAGGCAACGAGGGGAGCGGCCGGAGCTCGATAATTTGCTTCGTCCCGTCCTGCGCAATGACCTCGATGCTCGAAAGCCTTCCAGCCTGTTCGCGAACGAAGATTTCCTTCGGCTTGGGCACTCGGTGCGAAATATTCACCGCATCGACCGAGAAAACGTCGTCGTTCGGGTCGTAACTGACTCCGACCAACACGCTGCCTTCGCTCTCGGGCTGCACGCCGATTTTCTCACCCATGACCGAAATGCCTACCCGCATCGTGGGGAGGTGCTTTGAAACCTCGTCGAAGTACCGTTGCCACTCCGGGCTCTCTAACTTCCGTGTCGTCATCGCTTGCCTCCAGTGCTGATGCTTCAGAGGAAGCAAACCCCGTGCCCAGTGGAGTCTCCTGCTTTGGCTGCCATTCCAGACGAGTGACGCAAATGATGCGCGAATTGCGGACCTGGCGATAGAATTGCGTAGCGCGGAAGCCTAGCGCGTGGGCGGGAGTTGCTCGGATGGGTATACTAGCAGCCTCACCCTCAGGGATGTGATGGGAAAGCTGAAAGCGGATCTCGAGGCAAGCGGCTTCGAGCTGGTCGAGACGCATATCTCTTGGATCTTCTTGGGTGCGGACGAGGTGTTCAAGGTCAAACGACCCGTCGACTTGGGCTTCCTCGACTTCACGACGCTCGAGAAGCGCCGAGCCGCGTGCGACGCAGAGCTGCAGCTCAACCGGCGGCTCGCACCGGACGTCTACCTCGATGTCGTGCCCATCACGATCGACGCTTCCGGCGTTCACCGGATCGCAGGAGCTGGCGCGGCCGTGGACTGGGCGGTTCGAATGCGTCGTCTCGCAGTTGAACGGCGTGCAGACGCGCTCCTGCGAGCCGGCTTGTTGATGCCGAAACACATCGACGCGCTCGCGGCTCACATCGCGCGATTCCACGAAGGCGTACGCTGCGACGCGGAAACGTCCGAGCACGGTCGAATCGAGACGATCCGAAAAAACGTGGAGGAGAACTTCGAACAAACACGGGCCTCGATCGGGGACTATCTTGACGCCGGACCAGGCTCTCGAGGTCGAGTCTTGGCAAGTGCGGACACTCCGGAACGATGCTCCTTTCATGGCGAGAATTGCGGCCGCGCGTGTCCGTGACGGACACGGTGACTTGAGGCTCGAGCACGTGTACTTCGAGTCCGACGTCTCGATTTCGATCATCGACTGCATCGAGTTCAACGACCGCTTCCGATACGGAGATGTCTGCGCGGACATCGCGTTCCTGTCGATGGACCTCGCCTGGCACGGGCGGGTGGACCTCGCCGAACGGTTTCTCGCGCGGTACGCCCGCGAATCGAACGACTATGAGCTCTATTCGGTGGTCAATTTCTACGAGAGCTACCGCGCATACGTGCGCGGCAAGGTTGCATCACTGCTAGCCTCGGACACCGAGGCATCCCCTGAGGCAAGGGAGCGGGCGCGGCGAGAGGCCAGGCGTTACTTCGTTTTAGCTTTGGCGTTCGAGCGCCCACCGCTCGTGCCACCGCGGGTCGTCGCGGTCGGAGGGATGATCGCCGCCGGGAAGAGCCAGACCTCGGCGACGATCGGCGACTTGCTCGCCGCTCCGGTGCTCGGCTCCGACCGGACGCGCAAGCAGCTCATGAGCCACCGAGCCGACCGAATCCCTCGCGGGTAAAGCTTGGTCCGGAGCTTACTCGCCAAGCGCGACCAAAGACGTCTACGGGGAGCTTTTTCGGCTTGCCGACATCGTGCTCGCGTCCGGACGTCCAGTCGTGATCGACGCTTCTTTTCGCACAGCGGCGATGCGGGATGCAGCCTACCGCTTGGCGAACCAGCACGGAGTCCCATTCATCCTGGTCGAGTGCAGTGCACCCCGAGCGCTGATCTTGGACCGCCTGGCCGCGCGCGAACGAGGGGGACCACATGAGAGTGACGCGCGAACCGAACTGTTGGAGGAGTTCGAAACGCACTTCGATCCGATCGACGAGCTTCGGGCGTCCGAGCATCTCCGGTTGGATACGTCCCGGCCGTTGGACGAGATCCGGAGCCTGCTCGAAGCAACATTGAAGGGCTAGCGCTGAAGTCCCGGACGAACTGTGAGAACCGGAACCGGTGAATAGCGAAGGCAGTACTGCGAGGCACTGCCAAGCATCATGCCGCGGAGCCTGCCCTGCCCCCTACAGCCGACAAACACCAGGTCTGCGTTGATGCTCGCCGCCGCATTGCAGATCGTCTTTCCTATCGATCCGTCTAATACCTGTATGGTCGTACTCGGTTTCAGACCTTCGGTCAGGACGAGTTGCTCGAGCCGCGAGCGTGCCATGGACGCGAGGCCTTCGAGCACACTTGGCCACTCCGTCGGCATCCTACTTTCGGTGATCGGGTGCGGTACGACATGGAGCAGCGACACCTCGCCTTCGATCGCGTTGGCCACGTCGCGCGCCCAGCGAACGGCCTCGACCCCGTGCGGAGAGAAATCGACACCCACGGCGATACGCGCCCCGCTGTAGTCCGCGCGAAGGCGGCCACATGAAACCAGCACCGAGCACGGGGCTTGCCGGACGACGCGTTCCGCCGTCGAGCCAAGCAAGCGCTCCGGGAGGCCGATGGCTCCGACGGGATCACCCACGGCGATCAGGTCGGCATTGACCGAAACGGCGGTGCGCAGGATCGTTTCCCAGGGACGCCCTTCTTCACAGGACGTTTGGCAACTCAAGCCTAGGTCTTCGCATGCCTTGCGTTCGCGTTCGAGCTCTTGAAGCGAGTTCTCGAAGCGGCCCTTCAATCGCTCGCGAAGCGCTTGAGCGGCCGACCTCGCCCCGACGGGAAGGTCGGACCATGGATGCTCCAAGCCCATCTCGCTCGCATGCACGAGCCAAAGGGTAGCGTTGGTCGCCCTAGCCGTTGCAATCGCGAGCCGCATCGCGCGATGGCCAGACTCTCCGAGGTCTGTCCCCACAACGATCGTCTTGATGGCCATGGGTCCAACGTAGAGCAAGCAACGTGCCAGGTTGGTGCGGGACGATCTGGTGGTTGGCCGTCCGCCCGTTCACAGACCGGGATCGGAGAGCGTCTGAATCGCGTATTCGACGAAATCCGAGTCGGTTAACATGCCTATGAGACGCCCATCCTCGACCACGGGGACACAACCGTAGGCGTGCGACCGGAGGATCTGTGCAGCTTCCAAGGCAGGCGTCTCGGGATGCACCGTGCGCACGTCTTTCGTCATGACCCATCGGGCTTCGATCCATCGGTTCATGTGGGCCTGCTCGGTCGACAAGGCGCCAGACAAACTTCCTTCCTGGCTGCGTAAGACATCGCGGTGCGAAATGAGCCCCAGCAGGCGCCCAGTGTCCTCCACGACAGCCACGTGGCGGATATGGCTCGCCTCCATCAGCTGAATGACCTCCCGAAGCGGGCTCGTCGGACCAACGGTCTTCGCCGGCTGCGTCATGAGATCTCGGACCAAGAGCTGCGTCATGCCCTGTATTCGAAGCATGTTCTGTGCCATGGTCAACCCCAGCAGCCAGCGGCTGCATATTTTGCGCTTGCCCAGACCGGAAACGCATAATATGCGTTTCCCAAAGGCCTCTGACGCCCACGTATTGGGTTATTGGCTCCCAGATGCGTGGGCTCACATCTTGCTAGTCCTCTTCACGCTATGCCGGAAACATTCTACGAGCGTTTGAGCGCTCTGGACGCGACGTTTCTCGACGTCGAGAGCAAGTCCGCTCCGATGCATGTCGGCGCCGCTCTGATTTTTGACGCGAAGCCTCTCACGCTCGAGCACGGAGGCCTCGATATCGAACGCCTCACCCGATACACCAAGGCGGCGGTAGACTCGATTCCCCGTTACCGACAGAGAGTGGAGTGGATCCCGGGATATGGACACCCGGTTTGGGTCGATGACGACCGTTTCAACATGCACTTTCATCTGCGCCACACGCGCCTGCCTCTGCCCGGCGATGAGCGTTCGCTCAAACGGCTGGTGGGTCGGCTCTTCTCGCAGCATCTCGATCGGAGCCGGCCACTCTGGGAGTTTTGGGTGGTCGAGGGTGTCGAGAACGACCGCTTTGCCCTGATTATCAAAGTGCACCACTGCATGGTCGACGGCATCGCAGGCGTTGAGCTGCTGCAAGCCTTGTTGACGGTCAGCCCAGACGCTCCGGAACGCGAACCAGAGGAATGGAAGCCGCGCCCGGCCCCCAGCCGAACACAGCTTCTCGTCGGTGAAACCAACCACCGCATCGACGGCCTTCGCAAGCTCAGCCACTTCTTGCCGCGGGTTCGGCAGAACTTCCAGGGCCTATCGAGCTTGCTTCGCTCCGGCATGAAGCCAGCGCCAAGGACGATTTTTACGGAGCAGGATATCAGCCCCTACCGCCGATTCGACTGGGTGCGATTCGCCCTCGACGACGTCAAGGCGGTCAAGAACACCTTGGGTGGAACGATCAACGACGCGGTCGTCGCCACGGTGACCGGCGCAGTACGTCGCTTCCTGTTGCGGAGGGGCTCGGACGTCGATTCGATGGAAGGGTTTCGCACCGCTCTGCCGGTGAACATTCGCAAAGCTGGAGGGTCGACCGTCGGCAATCAGGTGGCCCTCCTACTCGCAGACCTGCCCGTGTCCGAACCAGATCCCATCGAACGACTCCGGAAGGTCATTCATGTGACGACCGAGCTGAAGAAGGAGTCGAACCAAACGGGTGGAGCTGCGCTGATCGAAGAAGTCGCAGACCTCACGACCAAACGGATCGTCTCAGAGCTCTACTTGATGGCGATGAAGCTGCGCACCTACAACTTGATCATCACCAACGTGCCCGGGCCGCCGTTCCCCCTCTACTTGCTCAGCTCTCCCATGAAGTCGATCTATCCGATGGTGCCGTTGATGCAGAACCAGAATCTCGGCATCGCTTTGTTCAGTTACGCCGGTGGACTTCACTTTGGTCTGAACGCAGACTGGGAGTCTTTTCCGGACGTCCACGAGTTCGTCGAGGATCTGGAAGCTTCGTTCGCGGAGTACACACAGCTCGCCGCCGGCCGCGCGGCAAGACTCTCGGGAAGCGAAGACGCGACCGCCCACGCCTAGAAATCGAAGTGCCAAATCTTGGCACAGCAACTGCAAAGCAGAGTAATCATGACTAGTGTAAACACCGCATCCGACTTCTCCGACACCGCCAGACGTCCAAACGTCGCAATCTCCAAAGGTCGCGTGTTAATCGTCGACGACGAAGCGAACGCGCGAAATGCGCTCGCCGAGCTCATGGACGACGCCGGCTATTCCGTCAGCACCGCTGCTGACGGCCGTACGGCGCTCCTGCAATTGGAGCAGGTCGACCCCGATGTCGTCTTGACGGACCTCAAGATGCCGGGGATGGACGGATTGTCGCTGATCGAACGCGGACGACCGATGTCGCCCCATACCACGTTCATCGTGATGACGGCGTTCGCAACCATCGACACCGCCGTCAAAGCGATCAAGCTCGGCGCCGAAAGCTATCTCACCAAGCCCCTCGAGCTCGATGCAGTGATGGCGATCGTCGACCGCGCACTCGATCGAACCCGTCTCTCGCGGGAAGCTGCGCAGCTCCGCGAACGATTCGACGATCGCTTTCAACTCGGCAACATCCTGGGCGAGCACCCCTCGATGCAGCGGCTGATGAAAAACATCGCGCAGGTCGCTCGGAGCCGCGCGACCGTACTGATCCACGGCGAAACCGGGACAGGCAAGGAGCTGATCGCCGCGGCAATCCACCAGAACTCGAAGCGCAAAGACAAGCCCTTCATCAAGCTCAACTGCGCGTCCCTGAGCGAAACTCTGCTCGAGTCCGAGCTCTTTGGCCACGAACGCGGCTCTTTCACGGGCGCGATGACCCGGCGTGAAGGGCGGTTCAAGCAGGCCGATGGCGGCACGCTCTTTCTCGACGAGGTGAGCGAAATCCCGGCGAGCGTTCAAATCAAGCTCCTGCGCTTCCTTCAAGAGCGCGAGCTCGAGCGGGTCGGAGGCAATGAAACGCTCAAGGTCGATGTCCGGGTCGTGGCCGCAACCAATCGCAACTTGAAGCATCGGGTAGACGAAGGACGATTCCGCGAAGACCTCTACTACAGGCTCAAGGTAGTCCAGCTCGACGTGCCGCCACTCCGCGTTCGCCGAAGCGACATCCCCTTGCTAGCCCATGCGTTTCTGCGCAAGTACGCAGGGGAGAACGACCGCCCGGTGCAAGGTCTCTCCGAAGAGGCATTGCAGCACCTGATGATCTATCCCTGGCCCGGCAACGTTCGAGAGCTGGAGAACGCGATCGAAAGAGCCGTCGTCATGTGCGAAAACGAGCTGATCCAACGCGACGACTTGCCCACCTCCGCTCACGGGGACCTGCAAAACGGTTCGGTGATGGCGCTGATTCCAGGCATCACGATGTCCGAGCTCGAACGGGTCGCGATCCTACGGACTCTCGATGCAGTCGATGGTTCCACCGCTCGCGCAGCGGAGATCCTCGGGATCAGCCAGCGGAAGATCCAATACCGAGTCAAGGAATGGGGCTACCAGAATCCAATCATGGACTAGGTCCCTGTCGGAATCCAAAACGACGCGCAGGTGCCGCCCTCGGCGATTGGGCTGAGCTTCGCTGCGCCTCCGTGCAAGTCCACGATTCGCTTGACGATCGCAAGGCCGAGCCCGGTGCCAGCCTCCTTGGTCGTGACGAAGGATTCGAACGCCCGCCCGACGACCTCGCTCGAAACCCCTGGACCGTTGTCGATCACCGCGACCTCCCACCGGTCATCGCCGAGCATCCGGCTAGCGATCTGAATGGATGGCCGATCGCAGCTGGCCACCGCCTCGACTGCATTGGTGATCAGGTTGTTGACGACCTGCTTGAGGCGATCGCGCTCTGCGAACAGGATGCAGGAAACCGAATCGACGTCTTCGATGAACTCAATCCCCTGCGATTCGATCTCGGGACCTCGCAGCTCGAGCACTTCGCCGAGCAGCGTTCTGGCATTGCAACGGATGGGCTCCATCCGCTGCGCACGCGCCAAATTCAGGAAATCGTCGAGTAAGAGTGACAAGCGTCGGAGCTCGTCCTGCACGACGTTGGTTCGCCTTTCGATCTTCCGGCGCGTCGAAGCGTCCTCGACGTGGGAGGCCGTGCGTCGAAGAACATCGAGCTGAAGCTTGGCAGCGTTCAAAGGATTTCGGACCTCGTGGGCCAGCCCCGCCGTCAGCCTCCCCATGACCGCGAGCGACTCCGCTTCGGCGGTCTTCTTGAGCACATAGTCTTCTCGGTATGTCTCGAGCATGATCGCGAGCTCGATGTCGCAAATCTGATCGATGACGCTGTGATCTTCGAAAATCCCGAGGCCATCGGGAGCGGAATCCGACACTGCGCGATGAAGCCCGATTCGAATCAAGTTCATCGCGCCGAGCATGTAGCGCTGCTCGAGCCCAACCTTCACATGAACGCGTCCGATTTGGGCGCGCTTCTCGTAGTACGCGGTGTCGTACGGACCGGTGAAAAGTCCTTCGAGCCAGTGCAGCAAGGACGACCGGAGGCGCTGGACCTGATCTTCGCTCTTGAGGACTGCGCGCGTGCTCGGGTCCTCGAGGATGGCCTCGTAGAATCGATCGACGATGGGACGGTGATACGGCTCCACCCGAGCGCTCATCGCCTGAAGGCGACGGGCGCACTCGGCGTCGAACCCGACGTAGTCCTTGAGAGCGGGGAGCAGGCTGGCGTCGACCATCCGGCTTGGCTAAGAAACTGCGAGCCTCCTGTCAAGCGTTGGCAGGCCGCGACCCCCATCAAAAGGAGGCAAGCGCTGGGAGCCTGACCATGCTCACCGGGCAGGGAGCGTCCTCGGCGAGCCTCCGAATGTCGATTGGACTGAGCTGATCGGCACCGCCGCTGAGCTGAATGCCAAGCAGAATCAGGTCCACGTGGGAACGCTTGGCGCTCTGCAGTACGTAGTCCGGCCAGTGCCCCTCTTCGTAGAGCTCCGCCCTGCATCGAACTCCACGATCAGCGCACCATTGCCGCTGTCGCTCGAGCAGCTGTCCCTCCTGGCGAAGCCTGGACTCGACCCGGTCGCGCCAGCCGTCGGCATTGTCCCGCATCGAAGCGGGAGGCTCGGAGCGCCGGCTCCCACCGCCTCCGTAGGTTGAAACCAAGATGACCTCGCCGTCGGTCGTGCCTGCAATGAGCGCGGCAAAGCTCACGAGCTTGTAGCTCGCAGACGTCAGATCGGTAACCGCTAGAATGTTGGCCGCCATATCAAACATGGAACCCAGTCAGACCTCCAGCAAGGTGCGTGCCACTCCAGAAACCCCGTGCGAGAGCACGTTGGTCTTTCGCCGTTCGGAAATACTTGCGGGCAAAGTTCCAAATACGCAGTTTTTGCGCCGGACGCTTCGAGGGCTAAGCTCGCGCATGGGTGATTCCCGGCGTCACCGTGGGCCGCATCCCACCGATGCACAATTGTTTTCCAAGGAAGCGCTCTCCGCATTGATACCGGCGGTCGCGGACCTGAGCTGGCTCCGGACGCGAGGATACTCCGACGGCTCGGCAGTCAAGCTCGTCGGGGACCGCTATCGACTGCGCAGTCGTCAACGCACCGCGGCAAAGAGGTGTGCCTGCTCCGATTCGGCCCAACGGGACCGAGCGTCGAGGCGATGCGCCCCCGAGATGATGAACGCGCGGCATCTGCTGATCGACGGCCTCAACGTGATCACCACGATCGAGGTGGCCTTGGCCCGAGGCGTTCTGCTGCTCGGCCGCGACACCTGTTTGCGGGACATGGCAAGCTTCCACGGCAGCTATCGCTTGGTCCAGGAGAGCGAGCGCGCCGTCGAAATCCTAGTCGACGTCGTCGACTCGCTGCGGCCGTCCGGGGTGACGGTGTACATCGACCGCCCGGTTTCGAACTCAGGCCGACTTGCCGAGATTGTACGGACGACGGCAGCCGGCAAAGGATCGTGTATTCAAGCGACGACCGCGGACCGAGTCGACGAAATCCTCAAGGACTCGACTGCGGTGGTCGCAAGCGCCGACAGCGCGATCCTCGATGAATGCGACGACTGGCTCAACCTGGCGCGAATCTCAGTCGAGCGTCACGCGGCCGAGCTCGCGCCGCTCTGGCTACTGGACTTGTCTTGACGGTGCGCGCTGATTGAGAAAGTCGAGGGTGGCGCGCACGACCCGGCTCCGCGTTGGCTCGATCACCGCTTCCAAGTGCTCGCACTCGAGCTCGATGATGGTGGCGGACTTGCACTTGCTAGCGTGACGAAGTGTCGGCCCCGGTGGGTTGATCCGATCGATGCTCGAAGGAAGGATCAGAATCGGGCGAGAGAATCGACGGAGCCGCAAGCCGGGGAAGTAGCTCCAGAAGACTAGACCGATACGGGCGGCGGTGTCGTAGTTGAAGTCTGACGGTACCAGCGCCTTGTAACCTGGATGAGCATCAGGCGAGGTGAGCAATCCGAGGTCACCCGGAGGCGCAGTGAGCGGGACCAAGGTCGGAGAGCGACCGAGGAATGAACCGAGAAGATCCTTCATGGCTCGCGCAATCATCCGAAGGAAGTTGAGCGGGCCCCATCTCTTCATGGCTGCCAGGGTGCTGCCGAGGCCATCGAACATCGGGGCCACCGCAACGACAGCGGCCACTCCTTCGTCCCTGGAAGCGGCCGTCAGCGCATGACCCGCACCGAGCGAAAACCCCCAAGTGAAGATGCAATTCGCATCGACTTCCTCTCGAGAGCGCGCGTAGTCAATTGCAGCCGCCCAGTCCACGAGTTGCTTGCCGAGCGAGACCAGCTGGCGAGGCTCACCGCCGCTGTCCCCAAAGCCACGATAGTCGAAGAGCAGGACCGCATACCCCGCGGTGGCGAAGGCGACCGCAATCTCGCGCAAGCCACAGTGGCGCGTCAGGCCAAGCCCATGCCCCATCACGATGCACGCGCTGGAGTCGTTCCGGGCGACCGGAAAAAAGAACCAAGCACGGCAGACGTCGTCACCGCTTCGAATCTCGACATCGACCTGGCGAACGCTCAAGGCTTAAGAATCCACGATTTTTAGTGCCTGATCAAGTCCACCGCGCCTTTCGATCAGCATGCGAAGCTGGACGAGCTTGGGAGGCTGGTTGAAGGCCACCGCACCAACCACGCGGCCAACGCGGCTATAGAGGGCAACGAGCTTCTCATCGTCGGGCCCGCTCTTGACGATGGTGAGCTCATCGCCAGGCTTGGGCTTGCCGGCGCCCTGGATCTTCAGGTCGAATTGATCGGACCAGAACATCGGCACCGATTCGAACGGTTTTGCTTCGCCAGGCGCGGCGAACAGCGTCGAGACGGCGTGACGCGCTTGCTCGACAGCGTTGGTCCAATGCTCGACCCGCATCCGCTCCTCGAACAGTGGGTTGTACCAACTCGCGACGTCCCCGGCGGCAACGACACCAGGAACGTTGGTCGCGAGCGTTGCGTCGCATCGCACGCCATCTTCGATCTCTATTTCAGAGCCCTCGAGCCAGGACACCGCAGGGGCGACCCCGACGCCAACCACGACCAGGTCGCAATCCACTCGGCTGCCATCGTCGAGCCATAGGCTTTCGACACGGCGAGCACCGCCAAACCGTTCGACGCGCCGTCCGCAGAGCACCCGCACACCGCGACGCTCGTGCACCCCTTGCAGAATACGTCCAAGCCGCGGCCCCAAGCTCTGGGCAAGCGGCGTCTCCAAGGCTTCGATCATGGTGACCTCGAGCCCCAGTTGCCGGGCCGACGCCGCGACCTCGGCGCCGATGAAACCGGCACCGATCACGGCCACCCGAGGCTTGGCATCGAGCGCAGCGCGGATTGCCAACGCATCATCGAGCGTTCGAAGCACGTGGATGCCCTCGAGCGGTGGCTGATTTGGAAGCGCACGCACCGCACCGCCAGTTGCAATCACCAAGCCATCATAGGAAACCACCTCGCCGCTTTGAAGTAGCACCGCGCCGGCGCGGGTGTCGAGCGACTGAGCGCGGTGCCCGAGCCTCAGGTCGACGTTCAACTCATCGTAGCTTTTCCGCCGAAGCGACAGGCGCTCTTGTTCCGCCTCGCCGCGGAGCACTTCTTTTGAGAGTGGCGGTCGATCGTACGGGCGATGTTTCTCTTCTCCGATTAAGACGAGCTCGCCGTCGAACTTCGCGCGCCGAATGAATTCGACTGCCCGCAACCCCGCCAGGGATGCCCCGACGACGACGATCCGCTTCATTCCGTTCATCGATCGAAGGGATCGTCCTTGTGATTGCTGATGGCAATCGCCTGCGTGACGAGGGTCTTGAGGTCTTTGGCGGCCCCCCGAAACACCTGAAAGAGGCCCGAAACGAGCTCAGCGGGATCCTGAGGCACCCCCTCCAGATAAGAGGGCGGACGAGACGAGGCCGCTGTCGCAGACCCCGACGCTGGCGGGGACACGGACGCTGACGCTGGCGCTGACACTGGCCCTGACGGTGGCACTGGCGCGGACACTGGCGCTGACACTCCCGCTGCCTTCTTTTTCGCCCGTGGCTTTGCGGGCACGGTCGCCCGGCTCGCGGGCGCTTTGCTCGCTCGCTTCTTGGCCGACGGTTTGCTCGCACTCTTCTTCTGGGGCTCCTCGCCCCGTGGAGAGCGCGTCGCGGTCTCTTTGCGGGGCGCTCTGCTCGCTCGCTTCTTCGTCGCCTTCTTCGGGGTTCTCTTCTTCGGCGTTCGCTTCGTCGCCATGGCGCCTCCCAGATCGGGCACCTTATCCGAAACAGTGCCGAGGGCAAGCGAGGACGATGCCCCTAGCGCTCGACGACGTACACGAACTCGAGCTGCTCGGGACGCGTGGGCGGTTTGGCCGCTTCGGGAATCAGACCCACTTCTTGATAACCCACCGCTTCGAGCACGCTGAGCATCAGCGTGTTGCGAGTCGGCACCCGTGCGAACACGTACTGAAGCGGTGTACGAACCGCGTGTCGAATCGCGTGGGTCGCCAACATGCGACCAAGTGCAGAGCTTTCCCGGCCAAGACAGGTGGTCGCTTGGGCAGTCAGACGTCGATTCGCCGGATCAGCAGTCTCGGCGGACAGCATCTCCCAGCCCACCATCGCGCCGCGCCCGCTTTCAGCGATCCAGAACTGAAAGATCTCGTCCTGTGACTTCAGAGCGCGCTCGAAAAAGCGAGTCAACCGTATCGCACTGGGGAGCAGGCCATCCCAATACTCCGCATGCTTTTCGCAGAGCCGAACGATCCCGCCGAGGTCAGAAACCCCTCCCTGTCGGATAATCAGCCGGCTTGCCGGCGGGATCGTGGATGTACGAAGCACCGGATCGACGAGTATGCGCCTAGATGGCCCTTTTGAACAATAGCCATGATCGCTTGCTCGAAAAACTGGGAGTTGCGGGCTACTCGACCGACGGGCAGCTCAGCGGATTCGACGCCGCAGCGTTGTTTTCATCGTCACATTCGTTGTACTGCTGGCCGCCCAGCCCGTCTTCGTCCACCGTGGCCGAAACGACGATCGTGCCAATCGAGGGCCCATCCGGGATTGCGAACACGACCTCGAGCTGCTCGGACTGTCCCGGGAGCAACCATCCAGAAGTCGCAGCTGTGCCGAGGTCGAAGACCCGCCCATCGTCGCTGGTCACCACGACGTGGGTGAGAATCCCCGGCGGGACGCTCAACGAGCCATCATTGCCTACGACGATCGCCAAGACGAAATGACTCTCGTCACAATCGAGTCTCGAAATCTCGCGAACGACGAAGTCGGGAGCATCAAAAAGCCCCCCGGGTTGAACGTTCTGCCGGAAATTGTTGAGCCTCGAGCGCGTCCAGTTCGTCGCTGGAACGCGTGGAATCTGACCATCCTCGGTGACGTTGGTGACGCTGTAGCCGTGCTGGTTCCAAATGCGTCGGGTTCGGACCCAGTTGTTGTCGGCATCTTCCCAAATCTCGATGCCACCGAGACCCGGATTGGTATTCGGCTCGGGAATCACGACCTCGGACTTCCCGTCGTTGTCGACGTCGACGACGATGGGCATTTCCACACGCGTGTTGCTGCTGTGGGTAGAGTCCTCATAGAGAATGGTACCGTCGGACCCTCTGAAGATGCGAAACGTCGTTTCGTCCGCATACACCACCTCGGCGGAGCCATCTCCCTCGAAGTCGAAGACACTCGACCCGGTCGCGCGGCTCGAGCAGTCGTCGTTCTCGACCATCCAGCGGACCCACTCGCGTTCACACTCGGGGGGTAGCGGGTCCCCCGTACACTGGAAATCAAAAACCACGTAGGCGGTCGAGCTCGCCGTACCGACCTCGGCAAATCCGTCTCCGTCGAAGTCCGCCACGGTCGGCGGTCCGCTTTCGTTCGCACCGGCCGTGTCGACCACGACCTGGGAACCCCCGCTCATGATTGGATTTCCTGCGGAGTCGAAAGCGGGCAGATGCAGCGCTCCGCCACAGAGAATCCGCTCCGGTGGAAGAAGGTCCCCGTCCTCGTCATAGAGCGGGGCCGAGGGCACGTAGGCGGCCGGCGCGTACGTGGGCTCCGCGACGTCTGCCGGAGCACCGGGAATGCGAATCGGCAGTGGAATTCCAGCAACGGGAGAGCCATCGTGGTCGAGAATGAAGAGCTCACCCTGTCGAATGATCACGACTTCTCCGTCGTCGTCGCCATCGAAATTGCCGACTGCATTGTAGCCGTCACAATCGAGCGAACCCCCACAGCTAGAGTTGACCGTCGTGTACTCGTAGGTCCAGCGCTGGCTCCCGTCGTAGTTGTAGACCGTGTTCCCGGCGATCACTTCCTGGAGCCCATCCCGATCGAGATCCGCGACGGTCGACACCGGACCGAGGAACGCGTTGTTCCCGATTCCAAGATTGGACCCGGGGGTCGCGGATTCGAGATCGCGCCCATCCCAGGCCAGCGCCTCCGCCGGCAAGTCGGCGTCGTTTGGCCCCTTTCCCGTCAGACCATCGAGCACGACGTTACCGACGATGACTTCGGGCCTTCCGTCGGCGTTCAAGTCGGCAATCGACGGTTGAGCGCCGCCGCGGGTGTGCTGGTTACTCGGAAGCTCGTCGTTTTGCCACATGACTTCCCAGACCGAGCCGTCATCCGCGGTTCGCCGCCAGGCGATGGTGCCCCCGTTCTTGAAGGTGGCGACGATTTCAGGAACACGCTCTGCGCTCATGTCGTCGGGGTGCAGGTTGCCCAGTGCAATACCCGTGGAATTCCCAATCCAATCCCCCGCTCCTAGGCCTTTGAGCGTGGCGTGCGTGTTCATCGTTCCGTCGCCGTTGCAGGCGCCGGACACGACCCTCAGCACGCCTCGGCTGGTGCAGCAGCCGTTCGCAGTGCGGTTGAAGCTCACGAACACGATGTCGGGGGTATCGAACACGTCGGTGACGCCATCTCCGTTGTCGTCGGTGAGATTGGCCACCGACGGCGTCATCACGACGTCGCTCATGCTCGCGAGCTCGATGGCTTCGGCGTTGGCGCCGGACGGTGCCTCGGGAGGTGTCCACCTGCAGGCGATGGTCGGCGCGAAGTCCCCAACTGGAGGCCGATACTCGCAGACGTCGACGGAATCGCGGGGAATGCACACGCCGAGACTGGGCTCGCAAAGCTCGTCGACCTCGCAATCCTCGCTGAACGTGCAGTCGTTCAGGAGCGGGACGCAAGCGCTGCCGATACAGCCCTCGCCGCTCGCACAGCAGAGCTCATCGTCATTTCCGCAGAGCTGCAACGGATCATCGCATTGCGCGACGCATGCTCCCTCGAAACACATCTCCGTGCTTTCGCAGCACGACCCGTTGCACTCGACTTCGTTTCCGCAATCCGTGACGCAGCTCCCGTCCTGGCAGACGCTGCCGGCACCACAGCATTGAGCCGTCCCACCGAAGACACAGGCGGCTTGGTCGCCGCAGATCGAAGTGCATAGACCCTCGGGAGAACACGCTTCTCCAAACGGGCAGTTGCAACCGAAGAGGATGCCGCCATCGGGGCTGGGCGTCCCGCCGCTTCCCGCTGTGCCGAGACGAGGGGGAAAGCTCGTTGAAGCATCTCCACAGCCAGCCACGGCCACGCAAAGCAGGGCCACACAAATCGATGCGCGCATGCTTTGAAATATAAGTGTAATATTACAGTTATGCCAACTCTAGGGGCCTGCTTGCGTTTGGGCGGCTGGTCAGTAGAACATGTTTCAGTCGTCGCCCCCGGCGAGGCGAATCAACAGGAGCAGATCGATGGCCATCGTCGAACCACTTTCCCCAACTTCCGAGGGGCGCCGCAGGCTCGGAATTCGGAGCCCGGCAACGCGCGAATCCGTGGGCGAGATCCTCGTCAACGGCCAAGCCGATGTGGAAGCAGCGATCGCCAAGGCGCGAGATGCGCAGAGGGAATGGGCTCGGGTGCCGATAGCGGAACGTGCGCGCATCGTCCGAGGCGCGATCGACGTTCTGGTCGAGCAGCGCGAAGCGGTGGTGAAGACGATCATCGACGAAACGGGCAAGACGAAGCTCGAGTGTTTGATCATGGAGGTCCTTCCATCCTGCGACTACATCAACTTCTGGTGCGGGCGCGCGCTGAAGGAGCTCTCGGACGAGAAGCGAAAGCTCCACGGCTATCTGCGCCCTTACAAAAAGCTCATGATGCACTACCGACCGCTTGGCGTGGTCGGCATCATCACACCTTGGAACGGCCCCTTTTCCTTGGCGATGAATCCGACGGTGCAGGCGATACTCGCGGGCAACGCGGTCATCTTGAAGCCTTCGGAAGTCGCGCCGTATTCCGGCGACTGGGCTATCCGACTCCTGAGGGAAGCGGGGGTGCCCGAAGGCGTCGTACAGACCTTGCACGGGGATGGAGAAACGGGAGCAGCGCTGGTTCAGGGCGGGGTACAGAAGATCTCGTTTACCGGCAGCGTCCGGACGGGCAAGAAGATCGCGGCGGCGTGCGCAGCGCAGCTGATCCCGTGCACGCTGGAGCTCGGCGGAAAAGACGCCATGATCGTCTGCGAGGACGCCAATCTCGAACGCGCTGCTGGCGGTGCGGTCTTCAACTCCATGCTCAATTCGGGCCATGTCTGCATGGGTGTGGAGCGGGTCTACGTGGTCGAATCCGTGGCCGACGAGTTCGAAGATCGCGTACGAAAGATCGTCAGCGAGCTCCGATACGGCTCTGGCGATGACGTCGATGTGGGTTCGGTGTTCTGGGATCGCCAATTGCCGATCATCGAGCGCCACATCGAGGACGCGAAAGCAAAAGGCGCTGAGATCGTGG
The DNA here is from genome assembly GCA_963699755.1 of uncultured delta proteobacterium. Lineage (GTDB taxonomy): Bacteria > Myxococcota_A > Polyangia > Polyangiales > Houyiibacteriaceae > SG8-38. The sequence goes on along the minus strand of CAVOVB010000001.1, from coordinate 1,721,817 downwards.
TCGGTGGAGAAGCCGACACGCGCAAGGGCCTTTTCTACAAGCCAACGTTCGTGCGCAAACTCGACCACACGATGGAGCTGATGCGGGAAGAAACGTTTGGTCCGATTGTCTCGGTCATGCGTGTCGCCGACGAAGAAGAGGCGATTCGTCTTGCCAACGATTCACAATACGGGCTGAGCGGCAGCGTCTGGACGCGCAACATTGAGAAGGGCATCGAGATCGCAAAGCGACTCGAAACGGGCTCGGTCGTGATCAACGATGCGTCGATGGCCTATGGCGCACCCGAAGCGCCATTCGGCGGCATGAAGGACAGCGGTGTGGGCCAGGTCAACGGCCTCGGAGGGCTTCGCGGATATACCCATCAGCAGCCCATTTTCATCGACCGTTGGGCCGCAAACAAAGAGCGGGTTTGGTACCCACATACCGCGAAAACCATAGAGGAAATCGATGGAATGATTCGATTCATCTATGGGAGTGCGCTCAAGAAGCTCGGCTTCTTTTCGTAAGCGGCTTCTACCCCTATCATTGAGGCATGGCCCGTCCCCGTGACTCCCTCATGCCGTTGGTGCGCAACGGCGTGGACAAGGCAGCGAATCGCCTTTCGCACCTCGGGTACGGCGTGCTTCCCTGGGTGATTCAGAGTTGGCGCCGTGTTCACGTCGAACACAACGTGCCGTACCGAAACACGCGTAGGCGCTCACACCTTTTGGACATCTACCGAAGCAGAGACGCCGTTGGGTCCCTGCCGACGATCGTCTACGTCCACGGCGGCGCATTCTCGATGATGTCGAAAGACACCCACCGAATCATGGCCTACGTCCTGGCGGCCCAGGGCTATCAGGTTTTCAACATCAACTACCGGCTCGGCCCGGTGCACACCTATCCGAAACCCCTCAAGGATGCGATCGCAGCTTTCGAGTGGGTGCTCGACAACGGGGCCAAGTACGGTGCCGATACCTCGCGGCTGGCGATCATCGGAGAGTCCGCCGGCGCGAATCTCACCGCGGCACTCGCGTATTGCGCAACGCACCCACGCCCCGAGCCGTTCACTCGGAGCATCTTCGAGCGTGATGCGAAGATCTCCTGCGTCGCTCCTTTGTACGGTTTGCTCGACGTTCACGACGTCCGACGCTTCTGGCGCGACCCAGAAAAGAGCCGGCGCATGGCAAGCTGGATCAAGGGCGAGATACGAGGCACCGCCTACTCCTACCTGGGCCGACGTGTGAAGCGAGCGCTTCAGTTCCCGCTGGCCAGCCCACTGCGCCTGTTTGAAAGGCCAGCAGTGCCTGGAAGCCGTCCGCTCCCGCCGTTCTTCACTACCGTCGGCACGGCTGACCCGCTCTTGGGCGACACCATTCGCCTGAACGACGCGCTTGCCAAACGCGGCACCGACTGCGAGATGCACGTATTCCGCGGGGAGATCCACGCCTTCAACGTTCTGCTCTGGCGCGCCGCTGCGCGCGAGCAATGGGGCGCTCTGTTTGATTTCCTCGACAAGCACATGCACGGCAGCTCGACGGAAGCGCCCAAGCATGCGCCGCACTACGTTTCGCTGGCCGAGACGTTTGCCGAGTAGTCGCGGGTTTCGACCGCTTCGGCAAAAGGTAGCGGCTCGATCGCTCTTCCATGCCGTCGCGCCCAGGCCCGCGTGAACACCGCGCCCATCAGGAAGATCTGCGTCGTATAGTAGATCCACAGAAGCAAGACGATCAGCGATCCAGCCGCTCCGTAAATCGAAGCCGGGCTTGCGTAGCCGAGGTAGATGCCGATCAAGAAGGAGCCGCCAAGGACGAACAGGCAAGTCACCGCGGCGCCCACCCAGACGTCACGCCAGGCGATGACGGCGTCCGGAAGCCAGCGGTAAACCAGGGCGATCAGGGGCGCCATGACCGCGAACGCGCTGCCAAATTCGGCCAAGGTCAGCATGTAGCGGCTGTCGCCGAAGAGGTGGGCCGCCGCTGCGGCGCCGGAGTGCAGCAAGACCAAGGCGATCAGCGAGCTTCCGAACACCAGAACCATTGCAAACGCGAGCAGTCGCCGCTGTACCAGATGCAAGGTCTCGGAACGACTGGCGTGAACCAAGAGCTTGGGTCGAATGCCCCACATGTGATTGAGCGCGCGCCGGAGCATGGAGAACAGGCGCGCGGAGATGTAGAGCATGAAGATCGCGCCGAGTACGGGAGCTGCGAAGCTCGTCGCTTCATCGCCGAGCTTGACGATCGTGTCGATGAGGAACGCAGCCAGGTCGGGCCCGAGAAAGGCCCCGACCTGCCCGACGAGCTCCTCCCGGGCCGCCGACTCCGACATGACGAGCGAGGCGATCAGCAAGGCGACGACCCCGAGCGGAGCGATCGCCAAAGACGCATAGAAGGCGATTGCCCCGGAGAGCAATCGCCCATCATGCGACGCAAAGTAGCGCCAAGTCTCGATCAAAAGCGAGACCATCGTGGCTCAGTAGCGGTAGTAGCTCGGCTTGAACGGACCCTGAGGTGAGATCCCGAGGTACTCGGATTGGGCCGGCGTGAGCTTGGTGAGCTTGGCGCCGAGCTGCCCGAGATGGAGCTCGGCGACCTTCTCGTCGAGCTCCTTCGAGAGCACGTAGACCTTTCCGTCCTCGTAGCGATCGCGCTCGGTCCAGAGTGAAATCTGGGCCAGCACCTGGTTGCTGAACGAGTTGCTCATCACGAAGCTCGGATGGCCCGTGGCGCAGCCGAGGTTCACCAGGCGACCGCGTGCAAGCAAGATGATGCGCTTGCCGTCGGGGAAGATGAAGTGGTCGACCTGCGGCTTGATCTCCTCTTCGGTGATGCCGTTGGCAGGATCGGTGAGCCAGGCGACTTGAATCTCCGAATCGAAGTGACCGATGTTGCAGAGGATGGCCTCGTTCTTCATCTGCTTCATGTGCTCGCCGGTCACGACGTCACAGCAGCCCGTGGCTGTGACGAAGATGTCGGCGATGGGAGCGGCCTCTTCCATCGTGACGACCTGGAGACCCTCCATCGTCGCCTGAAGCGCGCAAATCGGGTCGATTTCAGTCACCAGAACGCGAGCGCCTGCGCGGGCCACGGCTTGGACGCAACCCTTGCCCACATCGCCGTAGCCAGCGACGACGACCACCTTGCCGGCGATCATGACGTCGGTCGCCCGCTTGATGCCATCGACGAGTGACTCGCGGCAGCCATAGAGGTTGTCGAACTTCGCCTTCGTCACCGAGTCGTTCACGTTGATGGCGGGGCATTTGAGCACGCCGTCACGCTCCATTTCATAGAGACGATGCACGCCGGTCGTGGTCTCTTCGGAGAGGCCAAGAATGCGATCGGGGCCTTGAAACAGCTCTGGATACTGTTGGTGGACAATGGCCGTGAGGTCACCGCCGTCGTCGAGCAGCATGTTCGGCGCCTTGCCGCCGTCGAACGCGCGAATCTGCTGCTGGATGCACCAGTCGTACTCTTCCTCGGTCTCCCCCTTCCAGGCGAAGACGGGAACGCCGGTTGCGGCGATGGCCGCCGCAGCATGGTCCTGAGTCGAGTAGATGTTGCAGCTCGTCCAGGTGACCTCGGCGCCGAGCTCGCGGAGCGTCTCGATGAGAACGGCTGTCTGAATGGTCATGTGAAGGCAGCCAGCAATCCGCGCGCCAGCGAGCGGCTTTTGAGCGCCATACTCGCGCCGAAGCGCCATCAGTCCGGGCATTTCATGCTCGGCGATTGCGATTTCCTTTCGTCCCCAGTCGGCCAACGAAAGGTCGGCAACTTTGTGCTTCAGATCTGGATTTGGGCTCATGATCGTGTTGTCTCCTATTTCGGTCCACGTCGCGCTGCGAGCACCTGCCACTTCAAATGGGCGTCCGGCCCAGGCCCGTAGCGCGCCGCGGGAATTTCAAATATGTCGGGGTGAATCAACCCCGCTGACTTTGCGAAACCAGAAAGCTCATCGCGGTCGAATCCGAGCCAGAGGTCGGCCTGGCGCTCGCGCATGAGCTCGTCATCGTGGGAGCAGTAGTCGATGACCACCGCCTGGCCGCCTGGGCGAACGAGCGAGGCCAGAAGCGACATCACCTGCTGGGGTTTCGGCGCATGGTGGAGCAGGCGGACGGCGAACACCGCATCGGCCCCGCCGAGCTCGCAAACCCGATCCGAAACGGCTGGATCGTCGTACTCGGCTTGAATGAGCTCGACGTGATCGTAGCCATGGCTCGAAAGCCTGCGCTGCGCGGCTGCAAGCTGCTTTGCGGAACGGTCAACTGCAATGACCCGGTCGAACAGAGGCGCCAGGAGCTCGACGAGGGCGCCGTCGCCGGTGCCTAGATCGACCGCGAGGGAACGTCGGGGCAGCAGAGTGCGAATCGCCGTGAGGTAGGCAGACCATTCGGACACCGACCTTGGAGATGCATCGTCCGCCGGTTGCTCGAAGAACTCGCGCGCATCTTCGTCGCGCGCCCGAATCACCGTGGCGACGCGCTCGAGGCTGCCATCTTCGCTGCAAAGTGCTCGGCCGGACCGAATCGCGTCCGCCAAGAGGGGATCCCCGTTCAAGTCGGGCGACAGCCTCGCGAACGCGCGCGTGCCCTGACGCCGAACGGCAACCAGCCCCGCCTCACGGAGCAGCTTCAAGTGCTTGGAGACGTTCGGCTGCGCTTCCCGGGTAAGCTCCGCGAGCTCGCCAATCGAGAGCTCGTCTTCAGAAGTGAGGCCGAGCAAACGGAGTCGCCTCGGCTCGCCGAGAAGTCGGTAGAGCTCCCAGCGCGGGGATTCGGCGAGGGCCACAGTCATCGGAGATCATATATTCCCTCATTCGCATGGATGCAAGCTAGGTGAACCCACAATTCGTACAAACATCTGAAATTATGCGTTTTTCTCTTCTAGTGCGCGTAGGTAGTATGCATGCGCGAAGTCCCCTCCCCGCTCGCAGGCCCGTTCTAGGAAGGGCACGGCGTCGGCGGGCTTCCCGAGCTCCACGAGAACGGCGCCTTCGAGAGCCGGATCGGCGCTTCGCTCCCCAGACATCGAGGACAGCGCTTGATGGGCCTCGCCCGGCTCCCCATTGATGAGCCGCCCCCAGGCCAAGAGGTGAAAGGCCTCATCGAGCTCTGGGGTCGAATCGGCTTTGGCGATGAGCTCCGACGCTGCGCGAATCAAGCCCTGGCCGTCGCCGCGCTCGAGCGCTTCGAACGCTTGCTGCACCAAGCCCGGGGGTGGCGCACCCTGCTCGGCTGGTGAGGCGAGGCGCTGCCGTTCAATTCGAAACGCTTGGTACGTGCTGAACGCCAGCAGGAAAAGGAGAATGGTCATCGGGTACTGTCGCAAGGTGACCGTCACCGCGAAGAGCAAGCCAATGACTGCGAAGGAAACGTAGCAGGCAAGCAATCGCCCGCGAGACGGGGCGAGAAGCTCCATGAGCGATGCCACGATGTTGCCTCCGTCGAGCGGTAGCACCGGCAAGAGGTTCAAGATTCCCCAGCCGAGGTTGACGAAGATCAGCGAGCGAAACGCATAGCGCGCAAGCGAAGGGTCGGGAATGCGTAGCGCGTCCATCAGGACCAGGGCGAGCGACCCGATGAAAATGCCCACGGCGGGACCCGCGGCGCTCACCATCAGGCTTCGCCCAGGGCTCATCGGCTCTTGTTGCTCCCACCAGGTCAGACCGCCGAGCGCGATGAGCTCGATTCGCGGCTGCCTGCCGAACACGCGCCCGACGATGGCGTGGCCGAGCTCGTGCATGAGAATCCCCTGGAATACGACGACGACCCAGATCAGAAGCCCCGCCCAGCCCTGTTCGCTGTTCAGCGTCCAAAGCCAGAGTGCCATCAGCCAAAACCACAAATGGATGCGGATTGGGATTCGAAACAGGCTGAATTCGATACTCATCGCTCCGAATATGGGTCGCGGCCGGGCCAACGACCAGTACCGGCAGTCAGCGGCGACGCGATTCTTCCGCAATTCGCTTCTTGGTCGCCGCCCAGCCGCAGATCGGACACTCGCTGAGGTCGTGTCCTCGCGCGGGGCAATGCTCGCGGCCGAAGTAGATGATCTGCAGGTGGCGGCGAATCCAAGTGTCTTCGGGAAAAAGCTTCTTCAGATCGGCCTCGGTCTTGACGACGTTCTTTCCGTCCGAGAGCCCCCAGCGCGCGGCGAGGCGATGAATGTGCGTGTCAACCGGAAACGCCGGTCGTCCAAAAGCTTGGCACACGACGACGGAGGCCGTCTTGTGCCCGACCCCCGGAAGCGCCTCGAGCGCGTCGATGTCGTCGGGAACCCGGCCACCGTGGCGCGCAACCAGCAAGCCGGCCATCGACTTGAGATTCTTTGCCTTGGTGGGTGCGAGTCCCACCGTGCGAATGTGAGCAAGGATCCGATCGACGGGCAGGGCAGCCATGGACTCGGGATCCGGAGCCTCGGAAAACAAAGCCGGGGTAACCTCGTTGACCTTCTTATCGGTGGTCTGCGCACTCAGCAAGACCGACACGAGGAGCGTAAATGGATCCTGGTGATCGAGCGGAATCGGAGGCTCGGGGTAGAGCGTGTCGAGGATTTCTCCGATGCGGTCGGCTTTTTCCCGACGGGTCATCGCGGGGGGTTACAGCTCTTCGGCATCGGCGTTGATCGCGTACTTCGCGACCATGGTCGCTTCGCCCAGGATGTGGCCCTCCATGGCAGCCAGCACGTCTGTGGCCGTGAACTTGCCGTCTACGCCGAGACGGTCGACGTCCAGCGCATAGGCAGTGAAGCGGTAGTGATGCACGATGCTGTCGTTGAACGGCGGACAGGGTCCGTCGTAGCCGTAGTAGTCTCCGGCCATGTCGGGATCGGACGCGAACCAGCCGGTGTAGTCGTTGATGCCCTGACGGCTGCCCTGAGGACCCTCGGGCCCATGCTTTCCCTTTGCCGTGATGCCGTCGCAGAACGCTCCCTCGGCAACGGTGGCATCCGGTTTGAGATCGATGAGAACCCAGTGACTGAAGTCGGTGCGCGGCAGCGCTGCGGGGACGACACGGCCGACCTGATTCACATCGTCGGGCTTGGTCGGCGCGTCGCCATCGATACAGAGTAGCGCGATCGATTGGGTGCCTTGCGGCAGGTCCGACCAGGCCAAGTGAGGGTTGCGATTGTCGGAAAGATCGATCTGCGCGTCGGCGCTTCTTTTGCCGAACGCGTATTGGATTGGAAGGAAATCCCGGTCGTTGAAACTGTCGCTGCGGAGCTTCATGGGGCGAAGATCAGCACCGGGAATGGGCGGTGTCAATTGGTCGGTATCTAGTTGCACCGCCCGCCCACCCCCACCCGTAATCCTCCCTCCGCGCGCTTCGCTGCGCTTGCGCTTGGCGGCGCGTTGCGCCGGGCTTCGCCCTTCGGGCTCGCGCTGCCGCGCATGTCTTGGGGGGCGGTGTTAGAGTCCGCGCAGTACGGCTAGGTAGCGTTCCGCCGTGTTGTCCCAGGGGAACGTCGAGGTGACGTACTCGGCGGTGCGTTCGCTTGCGGCGCGCAGGCCTTCTGGGTCATCCGCTAGAGCTTGAATCCGTCTCGCAAACGCATCCGCGTCTTGGGTCGGTGCGAACCAGCCGTTGATGCCTTCGTCGATCACGTCTCGGATGCCTTCGAGGTCGGCGGCGAGCGTGGGAAGACCGCAGGCGCCCGCTTCGAGCATCACGATGCCGAAGCCTTCCATGTCGCCGGGGACGACGATGTTCGGCATGACGAACAGCTGGCCTCTTCGGTAGAGCTCGACGAGCTCGTCCTCGGAGATCTTGCCCAAGCAACGAACACGTCGTCGAAGACCGGAACGTACAATCGCCGCTTCGATGTTCTCCCGTTCCGGCCCGTCACCGGCAAGCCAGAAGACGACGCGGTCTGGGAGCTTCGGCATGACGCTCTCGATGAACCAGGCGAATCCCTTGCGGCGGACCTGGCGTCCGACCGTGACCAGGAGAAAGGCGTCATCTGGCAGCGGAGGCGCGCCGGCAATGTGCAGCTTGACGGGCTCCATGCGGGCAGCCGCCACCCCCTCGAAGCGATCGAGGTCGACGGCGTTGGGAACCACATGCACGCGTTCACGCGGCAACCCGCGCGCCACCAACTGCTCGCCGGTGGCGTGGCTGACCGGCATGGCGGCGTCGAGCATTCCGCAGAGACGCCGCACCGCCTTCTGATAGATTGGGTTCGGATCGGTGACGTCCAGTCCGTGCACAATCGCGGCGAGCCGGATGCCCCTGTTCTTCAGTGCGGGACCGGCGATCAGAAGCGGAAGCGCGGTGGTCATACTGGTGAAAAGGATCGCATCGGCCCGGTGCGCGGCGGCCTCGCGCCCAAGTCGAACCGCAAGCGAAGCCAAGAACGGTACCGCCTTGATGTGCACCCACTTCCAACTCGAACGAAGTGCCAGGGTTCGCATCACCACGTCGTCGCGTTTTTCGAGCACGCTGTGGAGCTCCGTCGCCACGCGCTGCATGCCTCCCAAGTTGCTCAATGGAGCGTCGGACGGCGGAAACGAATGGGAGACGAATAGGAGTCGCACGAGGACGCGTTCCTACTCGTAGGTACAGAGGTAGGCCGTGTCGACGGCGACCTGCAGCTGGAACTTCCGCTGTGCATCGACCACGAAGCTCGCACCTGCATCGTATCGCGCCCAGTCGTCGGAGCCTGGAAGCTTCACCGTCAGCGCCCCGCTGACGACGGTCACCGTCTCTTTGTCAGTGGTTCCAAACTCGTAGTTCCCGGGGGCCATCACGCCCACCGTGGCGCGGAGGGTTTCGGTCTGAAAGCCGATCGACTTCACCTTGCCATCGAAGTACTCATTGACGTCGAGCATGCTCACTCTCCCGGGATCATCGGCGCCGCGGTCTCCATCGCGCTGCCGCCTACGAGCGCGGGCGTAGCACGACCCCGGCGCCATGTCAGTACCGGCGCGGCAGTGGCGCTGGCGCTGACACTGCAGCTAACAGGGCGAACAACCTGCCCAAAACGGCAGGCGGCAGCGCGAGCCCGAAGGGCGAAGCCCGGCGCAACGCGCCGGCAAGGCGGAGCGCAGCGCCCGCCGCGCCACGGAGGATTACGGGTGGGGGTGGGTGGGCGGTGTAACCAACGCTGACGCTGTCACCCCCAAGATGCTATGGACCCCCCATGATCATCGAGCATTTCTCCGTCGCGCCGCTGGGCTGCAACTGCGTGATTCTAGGCGACGAGGAGCGGGGGACGGGGATCGTCGTCGATCCCGGGGGCGAGGCGCCCCGGATTCTTGCTCGCCTTGAGGAGCTGGGGCTCAAATGTGAGGGGATCGTCCACACGCACACGCACTTCGATCACATCGGCGCCACCAAAGAGGTTCAGGACGGGACCCATGCGCCGATCATGATTCACGAAGAAGATCTGTTCCTCTATGAAGGCGTGCAGATGCAGCTCGATGGTTTCGGGGCGCCCTTTCGCGCACCAGAGGTGGCGGCGGTCGATCGCTTTCTTTCACACGGCGACACGGTCTTGGCGGGCGCGCTCGAGGCCGACGTCGTTCACACGCCGGGGCACTCGCCGGGCAGTATTTGCCTCACCTTGGAGGGGGATCGACCCGTTGTCATCGCAGGCGACACCCTCTTCGCGCGCAGCGTCGGCCGCAGCGACCTTTGGGGCGGCAACGAGTCGCAGCTCGTCGACTCGATCAAACGCAAGCTCTTCGCGTTGCCGGATGAAACGCTGGTGATCTGCGGCCACGGCCCCAACACGACGATCGGCGAAGAGCGCCGCTTGAACCCGTTCGTCGGCGGCGCTTAAGCGTCGTCCCAGAGCTTCAACGCACCGCGAAGCCCTTCTGCCAGGGAGAAGACGCGGACGTTCCCGGGAAGCTCGGATTGAATGTTCCGAGCGTTGCCCCCGCCGAGGTGGAGCCGATCGTAGTTGAAGATCGGCTCGATTTGCTCGATTGCATCGAGGACCCGCGCCGTCCATTCGACCCGACCGATGCGCTTGAGCTCGCTGTCGCGTACGAGATCTTCGTAGGTTTGTCCGTCCCGAAACGGATGGTGCCCGAGCTCGAGGTTTGGAACGAGCGCGCCATCGGTGAACAGCGCCGCACCCATTCCAGTTCCAAGCGTCAACACCAGCTCGACGCCATCGCCTTGGACGACACCGAGCCCCTGAAGATCGACGTCGTTGACCGCGCGAACGGGGCGTTCGAGGCGATAGCCCAACGTCTCGCTCAATGGAACGCGATGCCAGAGCTCGTCTCCGAGATTTGGCGCGTTCCAGGTCACCCCGTTTTTGACCACCCCCGGAAAACCAACCGAAACTCGCTGGTGGGGCGGCAGCGTGTCGGCCATGTCGTCAATCAAGGTGAATAGCGCTTCCGGACTCGATGGCACGGGCGTGGGTCGCGCCACGGTTTCCGATTGCGGCTCGCCCTGTTCGTCAAGCACGAGGAGCTTGAGGCTCATCCCGCCGATATCGACTGCAAGCGTCGTCATTGGTCGGGTTTCTTATGCTTTCGATAGTACGAGATCAACTGGTCGGTGGAGCCATCATGCTCTCCGTCGGCTCCACCGAGCTCGGGAAGAATGACCTTGGCGAGCTGCTTCCCGAGCTCGACCCCGAACTGATCGAAGCTGTAAATGTTCCAGATGACTCCCTGCACGAAGATTTTATGCTCGTAGAGCGCGATCAATCGGCCGAGCGCTCTCGGTGTGAGCCGGTCCAGCATGAACGTATTGCTTGGACGATTGCCCGCAAAGGTCTTGTGCGGGACGAGCGCTTGGACCCGCTCTGCAGAAGCACCACTCGCCTCGAGCTCGGCGCGGGCCTCGACAGACGTCTTGCCACGCATCATCGCCTCGGCTTGCGCAATGCAATTGGCCACGAGGATGTCCTGGTGCTCGCCAATCGGATTCTGGCTCTGCGCCGCTACGATGAAGTCGCAAGGAACCAAATGTGTTCCCTGGTGCAGGAGTTGAAAGAACGCGTGCTGCCCATTCGTCCCCGGCTCCCCCCAAACGATCGGCCCCGTCGTGTAGTCGTCGATGATTTCCCCATCGCGCGACGCACTCTTGCCGTTGCTCTCCATGTCCGCCTGCTGAAGGTACGCCGGAAAGCGATGCAGATACTGGTCATAGGGCAGCACCGCATGCGAAGGCGCGCCGAAGAAGTTGTGATACCAGACCCCGAGCATCGCCATGACGACGGGAATGTTCTCCTGCAGCGGAGCAGTTCGGAAGTGCTCGTCCACTTCGTACGCCCCGGCGAGCAGCTCTTCGAAGTTGTCCATGCCGACTACGGTGGCGATCGAAAGGCCAATGGCCGACCAGAGTGAGTACCGGCCACCCACCCAATCCCAGAATTCGAACATATTCTCCGGGTCGATTCCAAACTTCACGACCGCGTCGCGGTTCGTTGAAAGCGCGACGAAGTGTTTTGCCACGGCGTCTTCACTGCCTAGTCGCTCGACGAGCCATTGGCGCGCAGAACGCGCGTTCGTGAGCGTCTCTTGCGTGGTGAAGGTCTTGGAGGCCACGATGAAAAGCGTGGTTTCAGGCTGCACCCGGCGCAGCACTTCGCTCAGATGGCTGCTGTCGACGTTCGACACGAAGTGCGCGCGGAGCCCCTGCTTCCAATAGGGGCGCAGCGCCTCCGTGACCATGACCGGACCGAGATCGGAGCCACCGATTCCGATGTTCACGACATCGGTGATCGCGCGCCCGCTGTGCCCTAGCCAGGCTCCTTCTCGAACCGAGACGGCGAACTTACGCATCTGCGAGAGCACACGTCGCACGTCCGGCATGACGTCCACACCCCCGACCATCACCGGACGCTCGCCGCGATTACGAAGGGCCGTGTGGAGGACGGCCCTCCCCTCGGTTTCGTTGATCGGATCGCCTGAGAACATGCGAGCGATCCAATCGCGCACTCCGCACTGTTCACAGAGCGCGGCGAGCAAAGTGAGCGTCTGATCGGTGATCCGATTTTTGGAGTAATCGAAAAGAAGATCACCGAGCATGAGGGAAAAGCGGGATGCGCGTTCGGGATCCTCGCCGAAGAGGTGACGCATCTCGAGGTCGGCAACCGCTTCGTGATGCGTGCGCAGGGCCTTCCAGGCAGCGGTTCGGCTTGGGTCGACCATCGGACAATCCTAACCCCGGCAAGGCCCAAAGAGAAACCCCGCGCGGCCAAAGGCTGACGGGGTCTTCTCATGCATGCACTGGGGCGAAGCCCCGCGGCCGATGCAAAGCATCGGCTTTACGAGGGTCTAGACGAGCAGCGGCGCGAGAACGAGCGCCACGATGCTCATCAGCTTCACCAGGATGTTCAGCGACGGACCCGCGGTGTCCTTGAAAGGGTCACCGACGGTGTCACCGACGACCGCGGCGTTGTGAGCCTCGCTACCCTTCGGGTGGACCGTGCCATCCTTCATCTTGTAGCCCCCGCTTTCAAAGGACTTTTTGGCGTTGTCCCAAGCACCACCAGCATTCGCCATGAAAAGCGCCATCGTCACGCCCGAGACGGTCACGCCAGCGAGCAAGCCGCCCAGCGGCTCCGGGCCCATGGTGAAACCCACGAGAACGGGGGTGAGAATGGCAAGCGCGCCAGGCGCGATCATGCGCTTGAGCGACGCCTCAGTGGAGATCTTCACGCAGCGCGCGGTGTCCGGCTTGGCCTTGCCCTCGAGCAGCCCTGGAATCTCACGGAACTGACGACGAACCTCCTCGATCATGTCCATCGCTGCGACACCGACGGCCTTCATCGCCATCGAAGAGAAGAGAAAGGGCAGCATCCCGCCAAGGAACAGGCCGGCCATGACGAGCGGCTTGGAGATGTCGATGCCGGTGATGCCTGCCGTCTGAGCGAATGCCGCGAAGAGCGCGAGAGCCGTCATGGCTGCGGAGCCAATGGCAAAGCCCTTTCCGATGGCAGCGGTGGTGTTGCCCACGGCGTCGAGCTTGTCGGTGCGCTGACGGACTTCAGGTGCCTGATGGCTCATCTCGGCAATGCCGCCAGCGTTGTCGGCAATCGGGCCGTAGGCGTCGACTGCGAGCTGAATGCCCGTGGTCGAGAGCATGCCGAGCGCCGCGATCGCGACGCCGTAAAGGCCTGCGACCTCGGCTGCGACGACCACGCCGGCTGCGATGACGATGATGGGCAGGGCCGTCGACTGCATGCCGACACCCAGACCCGCGATGATGTTCGTGGCGGTGCCGGTTTTGCTCTGCTCGGCGATGCTATCGACTGGAGGCTTCTCCATCGAGGTGTAGTACGAGGTGATCAGACCAACGAGAACGCCTGCGGCAAGGCCTGCAACCGTCGCCCAACCCACATTCATCCAGGTGACGACCTTGCCCGCGGCGTTCATCGTGCCGCCTTCCGGCCACATGTACTTGGCGATGCCGAAGGTGGCGAGCGCCATGACCCCCGCTGCACCGAACGCGCCCATGTCCAGGGCGTGCTGCGGATTGCCGCCTTCTTTGGTGCGCACGAAGAAGGTACCCACCATCGAGCAGAGGATCCCCGCTCCAGCGATGACCAGCGGCAGGACGACCGGGCCGACGCTCGCCCCGCTCTTCACGGCGGCAAAGCCGAGCGCCAAGACCATGGCGCCGATGATCGCGCCGACGAAGGATTCGAAAAGGTCGGCGCCCATCCCGGCGACATCGCCAACGTTGTCACCAACGTTGTCGGCGATGACCGCAGGGTTGCGGGGGTCATCCTCAGGGAGGCCGGACTCGACCTTGCCGACGAGGTCCGCGCCGACGTCCGCGGCCTTGGTATAGATGCCGCCGCCGACACGCGCGAAGAGCGCGATGGAGGAAGCACCCATCGAGAACCCGGTGATCACGTTGACCGTGCGGGCGAGCTCCCAGCCGAGCACGTTGGTGAAGAGCAGGTAGAGCCCGCTGAGACCAATGGTCGCCAGACCGACGACGGTCATGCCCATGACGGTGCCGCCGGAGAACGCGACGTCGAGCGCAGGCGAGAGCCCGATTCGAGCCGCGGCGGTGGTTCGCACGTTGGCGTTGGTCGCCACCTTCATGCCGGCCCAGCCTGCCAAGGCCGACGCTGCCGCCCCGAGGACGAATGCGCCCGCGATCTGCCAGCCGCGCTGAGGGTCGCCGTAGTAGGCAACGCCCAGGATCGCGCCGACGACGAGCACGAAAATCGAAAGCACGCGGTACTCCGCCCGAAGGAATGCCAGGGCACCTTCCTGAATCAGGCCAGCGATTTCAACCATGCTGGCGTCGCCAGGATCCTGCCGAGAAACCCAGTTCGCCTTCACCCAGGCGAAGATCAGAGCAAGCACACCCGCTGCTGGGGCTGCGTAAATCAGATTTTGCATATCCGCTGAACCTCTATTCGAGCCCGACCCCGGTTAAATGCTGGCGGGCGGCGCGTTTTTACAAGATTTCGAAATTAGGTCAAACGCAGCCGGCCCGTTTCGGTCACGGCCTTGGAATTACAGCGAAATCAGCCACCGTGGACTTCCGCGATGGCGTCTCTGGCCGCGGCGAAGTCGGACGGGCCCTGGACGCTGACCCGGCCCGCGCGCTTGTCGATTCGAGCCAAGAGACCGGTCAGGACCCTACCCGGACCCACTTCGACGAAGAGCGAAACCCCGTCGTCGATCATTTTGCGGACACTCTCCTCCCAAAGAACCGGCCGGCTCACCTGTCGGACCAGCGCGTCCTTTGCCGCGGCGGAATCGCGGATCGGCTTGGCGTCCACATTGACATACACCGGCACGCGCGGATCCGAGAGCGCGATTTGTTCGATGTCTAAGCGCAACCGCGCTTCGGCGGGCTCCATCAAGCTGGAGTGAAACGGCGCGCTGACCGGAAGGGTGCTCGCTCGTGCGCCGGCGGCTTGCAGCTTCGTCCCGGCCTCGCTCACAGCGGACGTCTCGCCGGCGATCACGATTTGCTGAGGGGAATTGTAGTTGACGGCCTCGACGAGGCCGGGGACCTCGGCACAGATCCGTTCGACGAGACTGCGGTCAGCCTTGAGCACCGCAGCCATCGAGCCCTCGCCATACGGCACGGCCTCTTGCATGTACTCGCCGCGCTTTCGCACGAGCCGCACCGCGTCGCCAAGCTCGAGCGTGCCCGCTGCAACGTGCGCCGAGTACTCACCGAGGCTGTGTCCGGCCACGACGTCGAACGGCGCGTCGAGCGCACGCAGGATCGCGATCGACGCGGTCAGAACCGCGGGCTGGGTATTGGAGGTGAGCTTCAGGTCTTCCTCGGGACCTTCGAAACAGAGCTGCGAGAGGCTTTCGCCGAGCGCCTCATCGGCTTCTTCGAAGACACTGCGTGCTGCATCGGACGCCTCGAATGCGTCGCGACCCATGCCGACTTTTTGGCTGCCTTGACCCGGGAAAACAAATGCGACCTTGCCCATGGGCTGGCGGCATAGCACGATCTGAAAAGGGGATCGCTTGGAAGAAGAGCCAACCGCGGAAGACAGAGAGCACCTGAGCGCGCTTTCGATCGGCCATTTCATCTTGGCCGGGGTGGCCGTGCTCGGTGGAATTCCGACGCTGATGTTCGGGGTAGCCGGCGCGAAGCTCATCGATGAGGTCGGAAGTGATCTCGGGATGGCGATGGGTGAAATCCCGGGACAAGTCGTCACCGACACATTCGGAGGCAGCCCCGAAGCGATGGCTCAAGACCTCAACACCCTGATCACGACCATGATCGTCGCCGGGCTCCTGCTCGCGCTGATCAGCGCCGTGCACCTCGCCCTGGTCGGGGTTCAGATCCGCAAACGTCGCTGGTGGACGTTCTGCTACCTCACGGGCTGGGGCGAATGCCTCATGTTTCCCTTTGGTACGGTTCTAGGCATCTTCACGATCATCGTCCTTGCGCGGCCCTCGGTGAAGCGGCTGTTCGGAGTGCATTGACTCGCTCAGTGACTTTCTTGGCGATTGACAAGCACGTTCACGGGCCGTAGCCCGGGGATTGCAGTGGAGGCGCCGCGATGCTTGAAGCAGAGGTCTTGGAACAGCGAATTCGTGAAGGTCTCGGAGAGGTCTCCCATTTGGTAATCAGGGACCTGACCGGCACCAAGGACCATTGGGAGGCGCTGGTCGTCTCGGCGGCTTTCGCTGGAAAAACCCCCATCGAGCAGCACCAAATGGTCTACGCTGCCCTGGGCGAGCTGATGGCCGGGCCGGTCCACGCACTTGCGCTCAAGACCTACTCGCCCGAGAGTTGGGCTAAGGCAGAGGGTTAAACGATGGAAGATACCTTGCGAGAACGGATTCAGGGCATCATCGAAGGCAACGAGGTCGTGCTCTTCATGAAAGGCACCAAGCATTTTCCGCAGTGCGGCTTCTCCGCGACCGTGGTCGAGGTCCTGCGCCGCTCCGGCTCGGAGTTCCAGGATGTGAACGTCCTCGAAGACCAGGCCATCCGGCAGGGAATCAAGGAGTTCGCCAACTGGCCAACGATCCCGCAGCTTTACGTCCGGGGTAAGTTCGTGGGCGGCTGTGACATCATTCGTGAGATGTACGAGAAGGGTGAACTCGAGGCCCTGCTTTCTGCTAAAGAAAGTTGAGGGTTCAGCCGCCCTCCTATGGTGGAACTGCTTGGCGGAAAATACGAGGTCCTAGAGCTCGCCGGCGAAGGCGGGATGGCCAAGGTGTATCGCGGGCAGACGCACGGAGCGGCCGGCTTCACGCGGCCTGTCGCGATCAAACGCGTGCTTGCGCCGCTCAGTCAGAACCCCGAGTTTCTCAAGATGTTCGTCGAAGAGGCGCGCGTCGTCTCCGAGCTCGATCACCCGAACATCGCTCAGATTCACGACTTCGATCGGGATCGCAACGGCGAGTACTATCTGGTTCTCGAGTGGGTCGAAGGCCTGACGCTTTCCGAGTGGCGTCGAGCCCACAGGGCGCACGGGCACCATACCCCTTGGAGCCTGACCGCCGCGATCGGAATCGAAGTCCTCGAGGCTCTTCACGCAGCGCATGCGCGCCTGGATGCGGAAGGAAGGCCGGCCCCGGTCTTTCATCGAGATGTCACTCCGCAAAACGTGATGTTGAGCAACTGCGGCGTCGTGAAGCTAACCGACTTCGGTCTGGCTCGCGCGATGGATCGCAGCTCGATCACCAAGCCCGGTTTCGTAAAGGGCAAGATTTCCTATTTGGCACCCGAGCTGACCTACGAAGCGGAACCAAGCGCGCAGACCGACGTGTTCAGCGCCGGCGTCGTGCTCTGGGAGATTCTGGCAGGTGAGAAGCTTTTCAAGGGCGAGGACCCGCTCAAAGTCCTCGGCACGATCCGCGCGTCGGACGCGCCTGACCTCGGGGAGTTTCGCGACGACCTGCCCGAGCGCCTCGTCGAGATCATCAACAAGGCACTTCGCCGAAACCCGATCGAACGCTACACCTCGAGCCGGGAGATGGCGCGGGACCTCGCGATGCTTCTGCGCGCGACCGACGAGGTCACCGACTCCCATGTGATCGCGCAAAGCGTGCGATGGGCCACTGCCCAACTCGAGCGCGCGCAGCTCAGCGAGCCACCGACGAAGCCATTCGCTGCCCGGGACGCCCTGGAGAAAGCCGACTCGGCCGAACAAACCCTCCCCGACACCAGCATCCCCCTCACCCGGCGGAAATAGTCGCTACAAGAGGTTGAACCCCAAGCCCGCCGCCACCGAAAGCGCGACGAAAGGCGGGGTCATCCCGATGATTGCAGCGATCATGTAGTCGCGGAAGGTCACCCCGGACATGGCCAGAGTGTAGTTCACCGGGGGAATCGCCCAGAGGAAGAGCCGGATGACGATCATCGAGCGAATGGGCTGCTGCTCGAGGCGGTCCAGAGGCTTCTGGAGAAACGGGCGCTTGATGTTGAGGTTCTTGAGGGGCTGACCACCAATCGTGCGCACGATGAAGAACGAAACGGCAACCGATATCGTGGCTGCGATCACCGAGGCGAGAGAACCCCAGAATGGACCGTAAGCAAGCCCCGACACCATGACGAAAACGAAACCCGGGATGTAGAGCAGCTGGCCCACGCAGAAGACCGCCACGAAAACGGCAAATCCTCCGACCCCTGCGGCCCGCATCGATGCGCGAATGCCGTCGACAGTGAGCTGGTCGGTGAAACCGGTGGCTCGACCGATCAGGTAGACGCCAATCAGAAAGGCCGCCAGAAGCGCGAGACGAACCCAGGTATTGCTCACGGCCCGCAGTAAGACACACCCTTGCCCACAAGACCAGAGGCGAAGCCCCGTGGTCGACGCAAAGCGACGACTCTACGGGGTCGACTTCATGGGGGGAGGAGCATATCGAGCGGATTGCGGGTGACCCGATTCGAGCCATCGAGCGAATTGATGTCGATGCGACTCAGGTCGACGCGAGGCGAAAAGATCGCGGCGTGAAACGAGTCGACGATGCGCTCCGCGTAGGTCTCCGCGCTTTCGTCCTCTTGAAGCCCCACGTCGCTGCAGCCCCAAGCCGCGCCAGTGCGGCCGAACAAGCAAATTCGTGCGCTGTCGATTTGGATGCGAAGGCCGTTGCTCGATCGCTCGAAACGCGGAGATCGCATCACCGCGCTTGCCAGAGTCCGGTCGATTTCAGCGTCGCCCGACTCGACTTCGGCGGGAAGCGCCCAGCCCAAGCGACGGAACAAACCTGGGTCGGTTCCGAGAACTTCTTCGTAGAGCGACGTCGTTTCGCGTGGATCAGACAGTGACCTCCCCAAGACCGCACGAACGCGTTCCCGCAGGAGCGCGTCTCCCGGCGGCAACTGGCGGAGCGCCTTCTCCGCGTGCTCGATCGCTTCGTCGTACTCTCGCTGCGCCAACGACACCTCGGCAAGCACGGCGTCATAGTAGGGGGCCGCGCCCTGCCTCCGGTCTTCACGGCGCATCTCGGTCACCGCCGCCCTGACCACTCCGGGACCGAGAACACCAATGAGCTCGCCCAAAAGCCAAGATGGCATGACTGCGCTCCGCGCGGTCCCGAGAGCAAAGGTACCTACCAGCCTCGTTTCGTCGTCGAGGAAGCGAACGACTTGCCGAGCGCTCATCCAGGCCTGGAACCGCAGCAAAAGCGCTTTTCCATGCGCCCAGCAGCGCAGGTGAAACGGCTTGGCAGCGGCCCGCTCCAAGGTCATCTCGGCCAACATCAAGCGCGCTTGCCGATCGAGCAGTGCGACGATGCTCCGATCTTGCTCCGGATCGCGGCTGTTGTGCGCACGGCGGTCCGGAAGCACGGCAGCCTTGTCGGTGATGCGCAGCGCTTCGTCGGGCCGTCCCATCAGGAGAAGAAACGCCGCCAGAGACCGGCGCGCCTCGTTGCGATCCGAGTCGCGCACGTGCGCCGGCCGAGCTGCCCGATGGCGTGGGACTTCCCGGAGGGCCGACAAGGCTTCGGCAAAGCGGCCCGCTCTCATGTAGAGATCGGCTAGCTCGAGCCAGGGGTTCCCATACCAGGAAAGCCCGCCCTTCGATGCGTCCATCAAGAGGCGCTCCGCTTCGTCGAACCGAAAGACCGACCTGGCCGCTTCGGCGAAGTTCCCAAGGTCGACCGCCGTCGCGCTGCCGAAATGCGTGCGCCCGTACTCCACTGCGTCGGCGCAGACCTCGTAGGCCTTCTCGTCGTCGCCGGCCTCATACTCGATGGCACACAGGGCGTTCTTTGCGCGCTCGATTTGATAGGGATCGGCGGTGGCCAATCCCTCTTCTGCTGCGAGTCGCGCCTTTGCGAAGTCTCGCTTCTTCATCAAGGGCCAGGCGAGCTCGGCCTTGAGCTGCGGGGTGTAGAGCTCGTTGTACCGGTACATGAAACCAAGCTGCTCGTCGTAGTGCTCGAGGTCGCCGTGCGCCCGGGTCAGCGCGGTCAAGATTCTCGCGTGCCATCGCCAGGGCTGACTCGGCGTCGGCTGTACGCCTTCGGCCGCCTCGAAAAGCGCGAGGGCGCGGGCTTCGTGAAATAGGGCCTTGGGGAAATTCGCCTCACCGTAGTGCTGCGCCATGCCGAGAACGAGGTGTGCAACGTACGAGCTCGGGTGCTCTTGCAAGTACTTCTCGGCTTCCTCGCGAGATCTCACATAGCGCTCGC
Source organism: uncultured delta proteobacterium (assembly GCA_963699755.1). GTDB lineage: Bacteria > Myxococcota_A > Polyangia > Polyangiales > Houyiibacteriaceae > SG8-38. Next base: position 1,701,792 of record CAVOVB010000001.1, on the reverse strand, counting down.
GTTCGATCAGCTCCCACAGCGCGAGCTCTTCGACTTCGGCCTCTTCCCCCTCGAGCAGCAGCGGCGCCATCATATCGTCCGCGGCCGCAGGAGAAGCCGGGTGGACGGCGACGCAAATCGCCGCCAGCAGCGCTGCCAGCATCACTTGCACGACGCGAGCTGACTCGGTGGCGGGCATCGTCAACCGCGACGCAGGCTCGCCCGCGCGAGCTTTTCGACCTCGACGGCGGTAGCCTCTTCGATGAGCGCGTCCACGTCTTCTACGCCGGGCGCACACTCGAGTCGGTGTTTGAACACGTACGGCGCCAGCGCCGCAATGTCTTCTGGGGAAACGAAGTCCCTCCCGTAGATGACGGCACGAGCCTGAAGTGCGGGCAGCATCAAGACCAGCGCGCGGGTCGACGCCCCCTGAAGGACACGGGAATCGCTTCGAAGCAGGCGCGCCAGGTCCACCAAGGCCTCCTTCACGACAGGGGCGACGTGAACTGCACCGCGGGTCTGCCGCCGCGCCGCGAGAATTTCCCCGCGGGTCACGCCGGGATGATCGCGGGCGACTTCGAGGCTGGCCCGTGGATACTGATCCAGCACCTCGAGCTCGGAGGCGCGGTCGATGTGCTTCATCTCGATCTTGAAGAGGAAACGATCGAGCTGCGGCGTCGGAAGCGGGTACGTACCGGCCAAGTCGAGCGGGTTCTGCGTGGCAATGACGAAAAACAGGTCGTCGAGCAGATACGAGTGGTTGTCGACCGTGACCTGTTTCTCGGCCATTGCTTCGAGCATGGCCGCCTGCACCTTTGGGGAGGTGCGGTTGATCTCGTCCGCCAGTACGATGTGCGCGAACACGGGGCCACGACGAAATGCGAAGCGGCTCGTCTCCACGTCGAAGATGTTCGTGCCCGTAATGTCGCTGGGAAGCAGATCCGGTGTGAACTGGATGCGGCGGAACGCGGCAACGCCGGAGGTGCCGTCTCCTTCTTCGAGCGCATTGCCAAGCGCGCGTGCAAGTGTCGTCTTGCCGGAGCCCGGATAGTCTTCGAGAAGCACGTGGCCGTCGGAAAGCAGCGCGACGAGCACCAGCTCGACCACCTCGTCCCGACCTCGAACGGCGGCTCTCAGGCGGGCGCCCAGGCGTTCGGCGACCTCGCGCGCGCCACTGAGGCTGTCATCGATGGGTGATTGAATCGCTTGCTGCATTTCAGCTCCGGTCTCCAGTTGAGAAGGATGGCATCATTTTGACCGTAACCAAGACCAGGGCGTGAGGAGCCCCAAAAACCGCTTCCAAAGCGGGAATCCTTTGCGAATGTCGCTGCGCACCTCCGCTGCCTGATCGCGCAGGCTGCCGGGATCGGGCTGGTGCCTGCCGAATGCCGCTGCAAGGTGCGCATTGGTCAACGGCTCGAATGCAGGGAATCGGCCCCGCACACGTCGCGCGAAGGCCTCTCGCGACTCGCCGGGACCTCTTCGAACATCGAGCTCGCCGATGCGGTCGAGCTCGGCTCGATAGATCACCCTGGGCAGCGAAGCAGCCGGAGCCAAGCTGGGCGCCATTCGGCGCCAGAGCTTCCCCAAGTAGAGCAGGAGCAGTACGAAGGCGAAAAGCGCCAAGACCCACGTCCCGAACGTCAACGAGATGCGACGCGCCAACTCTTTGAGCTTGGGCAAGTCGGTCGCAGACAGCGGAATGGGAGACGCACCGCGGGCAAGCTCTCCGAGGAGCCGCTGCAAGTCGGCGTCCATGGGCTGCTCGGGAGGATCGAGCGCGCGTTCCGGATACACATCCAAGACCACCCAGCCGAAGTCATCGATGAAGATCTCGGGCCAAGCGTGGGACGCTGAGCCAGACAGAAGCAACGAGGAGCCGCCCTGCCGCGCCGATTCGCTTACTGCATAGCCGGTTGCCACCCGGGCCGGAAGGCCGAGGCTTCGCATCAGGTAGGTCGCGGCATGGGCGAAGTGCACGCAATAGCCCGTTCGATCGCCGAACAAGAAGCTCGCAGTGGGATCCTCGGCGTTGCTGTGCTCGTTCTTGAGGCTGTAGATGCCTTCGCGCCCGAGCCAGCCGGTCACCGCGAAGGCCTTCGCGACCGGATTCTTCGCTAGCCTCGCAGGCAGCTCGGCGGTGAGCTCGTTCGCCAGCTCGGCGTAGCGCGGATCGGGCGGTGTCTCGGTGTAGTGCGCCCATTGTTCTTTGGACCACTCTGAAGACCCCGGATTTGCGTCGAGCATGGAAGTGTAGTCGGCGGTGAGCACGCCGGACAGCGCGCGGTAGACGCGACGGAATCGATTCGGTGAGGGGTTCTGCATCGGCTCGACCTCGATCGGCGACTCGAGCGCAAACGGCTGGGTGTGGTCGGCCATGAGTGCGATCGTCGTCTCGAGTGGCCCGCGATTCTCATTGACCTCGGGCGCGTTTTCGATCTCGGTGAGTCGTGCTGGGAAATACGGGATGAGATCGGTATCGACGTCCTGGCGCCCGGAGACCACTAGCTTTCGCCCGTTGTACTGACTGAACGCGCCCTGTCGAAAGTAGTAGACGCCGCTCGGCGGGGAGTAGTCGTCGTGGAAGAGGACGACCGCAACGGGAACGCGGGCACCGCCGGGGTTGTACTTGTCCCGAAACTCGAGCTCGCTGGCGGAAGCCCCGCCTCGCTCTTGCTGCTGACCTTTGCCTTCCTTGGCTTCGGACTCGTCGGGACGAAGACCGAGCCCGCCTCCACCGTCGGGCGGTGGTGGCATTCCGACGAGGGGCGTGGCGACGACGATCAACGCGAGCAGGAACCCGATCACACCGAGGTTGAGAACGGCCCGCCCGAAGCGCTGCTCTCGAAGCAAGAGCACGAGGCCGAATACCGTTGCCGTCCCACCCATGAGGAGGAAGAGCCAGGTCGGGTCCCAGCCAAGCGCGATGATCCAGTCGGCCAAGTAGAAAGGTCGATTGATCGCGCCGTGTCGGTGCGCGATGAAGAGCTGCCCGAACGCAACGGCGACGAGAAGTAACTCCAAAACCGAAAAGATCGCCCGACGCGTGGAACCCGCTCGGATCGCGGCGCTGCCGATCGCAGCGACCAGCAGCGCCGCGAGCATGCCGGCCAAGCGAAGGGCGCCAGCCGGACCGAAGGAGGCCGCCAAGAACGAGCTATGCGTCAGCGAAGCACGAAACCAGGCAGCCAAGGCGATTAGAATCACGGCTCCTGCGAAGATCGCGGGCGTACGGATGCGCGACTGTCCGAGCTGAGATCCCACGAGACAGCCACCGAAGCCTCCTGCAAACGCGACGAGCACCGAGCTCAATGGAGCCATCGTGGCGACCAGAACCGCCCAGGCGAGGCCGTGAATCATGGCCCGACCGAGCTCGGCGACGGCGGCGGCGATCCCGCTCGTTTCCGGATGGGGGTCTGCCGTCATGCGGCGTTTCTCCACGGCGAGCTGAGATGGGTCCCGTCTCCGAGCAGGCGCCCGCTGACGCGGTCGATGATGACGACCTCGCAACGAAGCTGACCGAGCGCGCGCCCGACTCTCTCGAGATCAGCACGGTCGATGCCCGAGACCCGAGATGGCCTCAGCAAAAATCGGCGCCAACCCGGCTGACGATCCGGGTCGTGAACGGCGTCGACCGCGATGACCACGCGTACGCGGCCGTAGCGCCTCATGGTCAGCGAGCGCATCTCATCGAGCCAGGCGCCCATGGTCGGAGGCGCAAACACGACGAGCGCTGCGGGCCCGCGCGGGTCGACCTCTGCCAGGAAGCGCTTCATCCCGCTGCCGCTCGCGACCGCATGTCGTGAGGAGGTCATCACCTTGTGGAGGGCCTCGGAGCGATCGGAGGTCGCGTCCGGTGAGCCATCGGCTCCGAACTGCCATTCCGTGCCGAGCGCCTCTTCTTCGATGGCCGCCCGCGCCGCTGCAGCGGCGGCTTCGTCGTGGACGCCAGCGACGAGATAGGCCACCGTCCTTCGAGCACGGCTCAAGGCCCGCTCCGGAACACGCACCATCAGCTTCCTCGTGCGGCCGAACACTTTCCAATGGATGAAGCGTGCTGAATCGCCCGGGACATATCTTCGGAGCTCGACCCGGTCGCCGTCCTCGAGCCCCATCGGGTGCGGAAACTCCTCCCCGCCTGTGAGAGAGGTCAGGACCGGTAGACGCCGAATGCCGCCGAGGTGGGGAAGCACCTGAATCGGCCCTAGCTGACGATGCCTCCACACGATCCGCGCCAGACCGAAGGCGTCTTGAATCACCAATCGCCGCGTGACGGATTCGAAGATGCCGCGCTGACGAAGGGTCACCCGTTCTCTGAGACGTCCGGCACCTGGCTCTGGCTCGACGGGCAGCGCGTCCGGAGCCTCCCACGACCAGCGCAACTGCACCAAGGGCAACCACCACATGGACGGCAGCGAAAATCCGGTCAGCAAAGGCATCCCGGTCTCGAAGGTCGACGTGCGCCATGAAAACGATGCGCGCCGGAGCCAGAAAAAAAGCCCGAGCGCGCTCGACACGACCAGCAAAGTCGAGATCAGCAGCAGGCCGGCTCCCCCATAGCCAAGCACTAGGAGGACTAAATCGAGCTTCTTGAAGCCGAAGCTGATGAGGGCCACCGACGCGACGAGGGCGAGGGCCAGTCCCAGCCAGGTGAGCGGCCAAAGATCGGAGACGCGGCGAGCGACACCCCGGATGCGCGCCATCGGCGGCACTTTGGGCGGCGAAACTGCCTGGAGCGGGCTCATGAGTGCGATCGTGCCACGGGAGTCGTCGAGCTCAACCATTGGAATAAGGCCACGGGGACCCGGGTTTGGGTCTCCGGAGGTGTCTTGACAGCCCTAGAGCCGGGGCTAACCTCCGCCAGCCCTGGGAAAAGCAACGGATCACGCGCGAGGGAGTTTATGAGCGATGTGATGATCGATGCGCGGGACTTGACCAAGCACTACGGTACGGTCGCCGCGCTAAAGAACGCCAGTTTTCAAGTGAATCGGGGGGAGGTCGTCGGTTTCCTAGGACCCAATGGGGCCGGGAAGACCACGACGATGAAGATCCTGACCTGCTTCATCGCGCCGTCCGGAGGGACGGCTCGGGTCGGCGGCGCCGACATCTTCGAGGACCCCATCGCGGTCCGCGAGCTCATCGGTTATCTGCCCGAGAGCACCCCGCTCTACACCGAGATGTTGGTGCTCGAGTACCTGCAGTTCGTGGGCAAGATGCGCGGCCTTCGCGGTGCAGGTCTCGAGGCGAGACTCCGCCGGGTGGTCGAGGAAACCAGCCTCGGCGAAGTCATCGGCAAGAGTATTGGCGAGCTTTCTAAGGGCTTTCGTCAACGTGTGGGTCTTGCGCAGGCACTGATTCACGAGCCTCCTGTGCTGATCCTCGATGAGCCGATGAGCGGCCTCGATCCGAACCAGGCCTCCGAGATCCGTGAGCTGATCCGCGAGATTGGTCGTGAGCGGACCATCATTCTATCCACCCACAATCTCGCGGAAGTTCGGGTGACCTGCGGTCGCGTTCTGATCATCTCGCAGGGGCAACTCGTGGCCGACGACACCCCCGACGAGCTCGCCGCGCGCGCCGGGAAACCGCGATTCATCGCGACGCTCAAGCAAAACGGCCACAGTGCCAGCGAAGTCCGCGAAGTCTTTTCCGTCATCGGCGATGCGCAGAGCGTGAAAGAGCAGGCTGGCGGAGCGCCTGGAGAGCTTCTGGTCGAAGTCGTCCCCAAAGGCAACCAAGACCTGCGCGCCGAAATCTTTCAGGCGGCTGTGTCCGCCAAGCTCGTGCTCCTCGGCCTCGAGCAGCGCGGCGAAAACCTCGAAGACATCTTTCGACAGCTCACCACGGGGAACGGAGGAGCCTCATCATGAGATCGGTTCTCACCATCGCCGGACGCCAGTTCCGAAGCTACTTCAACGGCCCGGTCGCCTACATCGTCATTTGCATCATCTTGCTGACGCTTGGGTTCTTCTTCTGGAAGACGTTCTTTCTATTCGGTCGCGCAAGCGCTCGAGAGATGTTTCGATGGCTCGGCTTGATCCTCGTCTTCTCACTTCCTGCGCTCACCATGGGCCTTCTCGCCGAAGAGAAGCGAACCGGCACGATCGAGCTGCTCATCACCTTGCCGGTGACCGAGGCGCAGGTGATCCTAGGGAAGTTCTTGGGCGTTTTGGGGCTCTATGCAGTCCTCCTCGCGCTGACCATCAGCTACCCGCTCAGCGTCTCCACGCTCGGCGACCTCGACTGGGGCCCGGTTTGGAGCGGCTACCTCGGCTTGCTGCTGCAGGGGTCGGCGGTGTTGGCCATCGGATTGATGGCCTCGAGCTGGACGAGCAATCAACTCATCGCGCTCTTCGTCGCGCTGACCTTGAGCGTCTTCTTCTGGGTCCTCGACAAATTCTTGGCGCTGCTCCCGACGAACGCCGCGTCGGCCTTGCAGTGGCTCTCGTTCGACTACCATTTCCAAAGCATGGCGCGCGGTGTGATCGACCTGCGTGACGTTCTCTTCTTCGTTTCCGTGGTCGTGTTCGCGCTGGCGCTCGCGTTTCGGGCGCTCGAATCGCGGCGGTGGAGCTGAACGATGTCATCCAGTGTTCAAAAACGCGCCGCTGGCGAATCCCTGATTTTTCTTCTGATCGTCGGTGGCATCCTGATCTTGCTCAACGTGCTCGCCGCGTACTTCCGGTCGCCGCGAATCGACCTCACGCAAAACCAGCTCTTCTCCTTGGCTGAAGGGTCCGAGCGGCTCGCCTCGAACCTGGACGACCGCCTCGAGGTCACGGCCTACTTCACCGAGAACCTCCCACCTCCGTTCAACGCCACCGAGCGTCAGGTGCGTGACTTGCTCGCAGAGTACTCGGCCGCGTCGAACGGCCAAATCATCGTTCGCTTCGTCAATCCAAACGACGAGGACGAGCAGGAGGCCGCGCGCGCCGACGGCGTCCAACGCGTCGCCCATCAGAAAATCGAGGAGGATCAGGTCGCCGTCGTCGAAGGCTACCGCGGCATGGTGCTCCGCTATCTCGATCAGACTCGAGCGATTCCTATCATCCAAGACACCACCGGGCTCGAGTACATCATCACCTCGGCGATCAAGGAGCTGGTTGGCGAGCGCAAACCGATCGGGGTCGTCGGAGGCCACGGCGGCCCCAGCCTCGAGCAAGGCCTCACGAGCCTCAGGTCCGTGCTCTCGCTCTACGAAGTCCGCGAGGTCGACGCCACGCAAGACATCGACCCCGCGCTTGCTGCACTCTTGGTCATCGGGCCCCAAGAACCGTTTAGCGACCAGGAGCTGAGGCGCATCGATCAATTCGTGATGCGTGGCGGCTCGCTTGGCATATTCGGAGGCGGGATCGCGGTCGACCTCGGCGGTCAAGCTGGACCCTCGGCGCGGGCCTTGAGCTTGCGCATGGATGGCCTGCTTGGCGCTTGGGGCGTTCGCCTCGGCTCGAAGCTGGTCGCCGATGCACAGTGCAGCCGCGCACCGATGGCGGGGCCTTTGGGCCTGCAAGTGCTCGTCCCATACCCGCCGATCCCCGTCCTCCAGCTCCAGGAAGCGCAAAAGGAGCATCCGGTGATGTTCCGACTCGCCTCGCCGATGCTTCCATTTGTCGCACCGCTCGAGCTGAGTGAGCCGCCCGCGAACACCAAGCTCACCGTGCTCGCGAGCTCGTCGCAAGACTCCTGGACGATGTCCGGAGCGACGATTTCACTCGCGCCACGCAATCCAAGGGACTGGCAGATGAGCAGCGACGCCGGCCCGTTCGACCTCGTGGTCGCCATCGAGGGCAAGTTGCCTTCGGCGTTTGCTGCCCCGATCAACGAAGACGAGGCCAACGCCATCCCGGCCCCGCCGGTTGCCGAAAAGGATGTCCGCGTCCTGGTCGTGGGTACTGGCTCGTTTCTCGAAGACGCGTTCATGCCGCCACGTCCGCAGCAAGGCGACGTGCAGATGAACGCCGCGCTTGCTCTGGCGCTGAACGCGATCGATTGGCTGGCCGCCGACTCGGACTTGATTGCGATTCGCGCCAAGACGACCGAAGAGCCCGCGCTCGACATTCCCGACTCGGTGCTCGTCGCGGAAAGCACCGCGCTTTCGGCTGCCGAGCAGGGCGACGAAGGCGGCGTCGAGGCGGCACTCGCGGAACGCAGAGCTGCCATCGAGTCCTGGGATTCCAAGAAACTCGGCTATCGCTGGCTCAACACCCTCGGCATTCCGTTCCTGGTTGCCCTTTTTGGACTCTTGCGCTGGCGGCAACGCTTGAACAAAAAGAGGACGCTCACACTCTAAGCTGGGGGAATGCTCGCAATGGAATGGCGAAAGAATCGAGTTGCGATTGGAGCCTTGGTGTTCTTCGTGCTCCTCGGCCTGACGGCCTGGGCGGTCAACAACAGAAACCGTCGACCCACGAGCTCCGGAGAGATACCGACGATCGAGCTCGACAAGGCCGCGATCACCGCGCTCGAGATCACGCGGCCCGAAAACGGGCGAGTCGTGCTGTCCAAAGTCGACGGTTCCTGGCGGGTCATCGAGCCCTTGGAGACTGCTGCAGATCAGAACAACGTCGATTCTGCGCTTACGCGGCTCGCCGACCTCGAGATCAGCCGTATCGTCGCAACGAAACCGGACCACTACGCACGGCTCCAAGTGGACGAAGCGAGCGCCGTGCGGGTCACGGTGAAGGCCGGAAACGAGACCCTCAGCGAGCTGATGGTCGGAAAGTACGGCAACGGGATGACCATGGTTCGGATCGACAAACGCAGCGAGGTCTTCGGAGCGAGCGGCTCGCTTCGCTATGCGTTCGACCGTGAGCTCAAGGCCTGGCGCGATCGAAAGGTCGTCAGCGTAGAACCCGCTGACGTGCAATCAATCCAATTCGAAGGTCCGAAGGGGACGTTCGTCTTCGAGCGCGAAGGAGAGGGTTGGGCCGCCCGCAAAGGACACAAAGCGCTCGGAGACTTCGATCCAAAGCAAGTGGCGGGCACGGTTTCGACCACCGCACGGCTCGTGGCGTCCGACTTCGCGGCGGCAGACATTTCCGAAGCGAGGGCCGGGCTGACCGAGCCCCGAGCGACAGTGACCTTGACCTTGGCAGAGAACCCCGATCCGATCGTGCTCGAGCTCGGTGCCGCCACGGAACAAGGGGACGAGCTCTACCTGCGGCGCAGGGGCGAGCCCACGGTTTATGTGATCTCGCAGTACCTCGCGGACCGACTACAGCCCGACGCCACGGCGTTCCAAGCGCCCAGCAAGCCGCCTCCCGCATCGCCCGCACAGCCACCGTTGGGACCAGCGGCGGGGGCCCAGCAGCAGCCTCAGCTTCCACCGGAAGTCATGGAGCAACTCCGCGAGCAGATCCGGGCACAGCAACAGGGACAGCAGCGCTAGCTTCCGGCCCCAAGCCGCCAGCCCGCGACCGTGATGGCACCCCAGCCGACCAAGAAGAGCAGACCACCCAAAGGCGTGATGACTCCAAGCTTTGTCTGGCCGGTCACTGCCATCACATAGAGGCTCCCGCTGAAGAGCGTGACTCCGCCGACGAACGACCAGCCCGCAATCAGCGCCGAGGCGCCCGCACCGCGATGGACGAGCCAGGCCGCCACTGCGAGAGCCAGCGCATGCGTCAGGTGATAGTGGGCGGCTGTGTTCCACCAGTCCAAGCGCTTGACGGCGTCGGGCAGCGAAGCGAGGCGGGATTGCAAGCCATGCGCGCCAAACGCGCCGAGAGCCACGGCGCTCAAGCCGAGCAAGCCGGAAAGAACGATGAAAATTCTGGGCATGGGAGCCCATGATGTGCCAAGTCCTGCATTGGGACCAGGCCGCGCGCTAGCACCTCGCAGGCGATCGCGTTAGGCTTCGCCAGCGACCAGGGTTCCTGGAGCCACGACTCGTAGATGACCGCAGATTTCGGCGTAAACCAAGGACTGGTCGAAGAGCAGTTTCTCAAGTGGGTAGATAACCCGCTTGCAGTGGACGAGGCTTGGCGCGCGTACTTCGAAAGCCTCGCGCCAACCGACTGGCCGCAGATCTCGAGCGCAGGGACGATCATGGCGCCCGTCACGGCCACCGGCCTTCGGAGTCCGGACCCGCTGCCCTCGGATGGAAATGGTTCGCCCGCACTGGCCGTGCCACACGCTGTCGCGCTCGTCGACGGCACCGAGGCATTGGGCGGCGTACGGAACTCAGTCCTCTTGCCACCCACCGCGGAAACTCCGCTCGAGCCCGTCTTCACCGACGTCCGCACGTCGTTCCCGCCTTCGTCCGAGTTGCTCGCAGCCAACGAGCTTCAGGCCCGTCTCTCCACGCTGATCAATGCGCACCGCGTACGCGGTCATCTCTACGCCGACCTGGACCCGCTGGGCTTGCATCGCAAGCCGTCCGGGGAGGAGTTCGTTCTGAAGCGTTACGGGCTCGCCCATGTCGACCCGGACACCATTTTTGCGACGGGCAACCTGGCGGGGCCGCCGAACGAATCGCTGCGCTCGATTCTGGCACGCTTGAAAGACACCTACTCGCGAACGATCGGCTCCGAGTTCACCTTCCTGGAGAACCGGAAGGCGCGCGATTGGCTCCGCGACCGCATGGAGCTCACCGGAAACCACATCGACCTCAGTCGCGAGCAACAGGTTCGCATCCTCACCAAGCTCACAGATGCCGAGATCTTCGAGCAATTTCTGCATACGAAGTACACCGGCGCCAAGCGCTTCTCGCTCGAAGGCGGCGAGAGCGTGATTCCCATGCTGGACATCCTCACCGAGCGCGCCTCCGAGCTGGGCGTAGAGGAAATGGTCATCGGCATGGCGCACCGCGGGCGGCTCAACGTGATGGTCAACATCATGGAAATGAACGTGCGGCAGATCTTCGCAGGGTTCGAGGATGACGACCCGGAGAAGTACGTCGGCACCGGCGATGTGAAATACCACCTCGGCTACTCGCTCGATCGCAAGACGGCGAGCGGCAACAACATGCACATGACGTTGGCCTTCAACCCGAGCCATCTAGAGTTCGTGAACCCAGTGGTCGAAGGCCGCGTCCGCGCCAAGCAAGATCGAAAAGGGGATGAGGACCGGGTCAGCGTGCTGCCTCTCTTGATCCATGGCGACGCCGCATTCGTGGGCCAAGGGGTCGTCGCAGAGACGCTGAACCTGAGCCGGCTCCCGGCATATGAAACCGGCGGCACGATTCACGTCGTCATCAACAACCAAATTGGATTCACCACCAATCCCGAAGACTCGCGCTCGACCGCGTATTGCACCGACATCACTCGGATGCTTCGTTGCCCGGTGTTCCACGTGAACGGCGAGGATCCCGAAGCCGTGGCCCAGGCGGTGACCTTGGCGACCGAATACCGGCAGCGCTTCCACGGAGACGTGGTGCTCGACCTGTTCTGCTACCGCAAGTACGGCCACAACGAAGGCGACGAGCCGCGATTCACACAGCCCGAGATGTATGAGGCAATCGACCAAAAGAAGACAGTCCGCGAGGTCTACATCGACCATCTCATCAAGACGGGGAAGCTGACCACTCAGCAAGCCGACGAGATCAAGGTCCAGCGCCAACAAGAGTTAGAGCGTGCGCTCGAGGATACGCGCAACAACGGGAACTACGACCTCATCCCAGCAACGATGCTGGGCCTCTGGACCGGCTACAGGGGCGGCAGCGATTTGGACGTCCCGGACGCGGATACACGAATTCCGAAACCAAAGCTCATCGATGCCCTGGGCAAGCTGACGAGCTACCCGGAATGGTTCACCCCGCACCCGCGCATTCAGCGCTTCGTTCTCGACAAGCAAATCAAAGTCATGGAGACCGGCGAAGGCGTCGACTGGGGCACCGCCGAGAACCTCGCATTCGCAAGTCTTCTCCTCGAGGGCGTCCGCTGCAGGCTAACCGGCCAGGATGTCCGCCGCGGGACCTTCAGCCACCGGCACGCCGTGATCTTCGATGAAAAATCCGGCCGCAGATATACCCGGCTCGGGCACCTGAGCGCCGACCAGGCACACCTGGAGATCTATGACAGCCCGCTTTCGGAAGTCGGCGTCCTCGGCTTCGAATGGGGGTACTCACTCGACTCGCCGGACGCCTTGGTGTGTTGGGAGGCTCAGTTTGGCGACTTCGTCAACGTCGCCCAGGTGATCATCGACCAGTTCATTTCCTCGTCCGAAGACAAATGGCAGCGCCTGAGCGGCCTGGTCATGCTGCTCCCTCACGGCATGGAGGGCCAAGGGCCCGAGCACTCGAGCGCGAGACTCGAGCGCTTCCTCTTGCTCTGCGCCGAGGACAACATGCAGGTCGTCAACCTCACGACCCCCGCGCAGCTCTTTCATTGCCTGCGGCGTCAGGTCCTTCGTCCCTGGCGTAAGCCCTTGATCGTCATGAGCCCGAAGAGCCTGCTTCGACACCGCCGCGCCGTCAGCACCCTAGACGAGCTCGCCGACGGGTCTTTCCAACGAATCATCCCCGACGACCCCTCCGTGGAGCCGAGCAAGGTTCGGCGCCTCGCCCTGTGCACCGGCAAGATCTACTACGACCTTCTCGAGAGGCGGGAGAAAACCAAAGCCGACGACATCGGAATCATCCGCGTCGAGCAGCTGTATCCGCTCCGTGCAGGCGAGCTCCAAGCGCGCTTGGCCCCGTATCCGAAAGACGTCGATTTGGTCTGGGTCCAAGAGGAACCTTGGAACATGGGCGCCTGGTACTTCATGCGTGCGCGGCTCCCAGAAATTCTAGGCAACGAGCAACCTCTGCGTTGCATTGCCCGCCCGGAAAGCGCGAGCCCTGCGACGGGCTCCGGCGCCTCGCACAAGCTCGAACAACGGCTGCTGGTCGACGAAGTTTTTCACTAGTCCGCGCTGGCCGGGATGGATCGCTGGGTAGGACGGTTTAGAAACCCAGACGGCATGCCGATCCCGTCGGCAGCGCCTAGCAAGCACACCACAACATAGCGGACACTGGCACGGGCACCGCAACTACCGGGGCGCGAAAAAAGGCGCGACACGGGGCTGCGTCGGACGGGGCGGCTTGCAAAGGTGGCCGGAGGGGCTTGGGGCCTGAGGCCACGCAAGCGGCCCCTCGGAGCTCGCGCCAATCGGGGTTGGTTGCTGTCTTGCCGATTGTCACTCACACGCCGACTCCGCCCCATATCGCGCCTTTTTCCGCGCCCCTCCATACGGAGACAGGACGCACAACGTTCCCAACCGGCAGGCGGCAGCGCGAGCCCGAAGGGCGAAGCCCGGCGCGAATGCGCCGGCAAGGCGGAGCGCAGCGAACGCCGCGCCAGGGAGGATTACGGGTGGGGGTAAGCGGGGCGGGGCGGTGTCAACAAGCCGTACCACGCAGCCCACCCAAGACCTGCCCCCCAAACACCCGCGGCAGCACAAGCCGAACGGCGACGCCCGCCCCCCACCTCCCCAAACACCCGCGGCAGCGCGAGCCCGAGGAGCAACGCAGCAATGAGAAGCGGCCCCGTCCGACGACGAGGCCGCTTGATGGTTCCATGCAAGCCTTACTTCGACTTACTTCGACCCGGCCTGGACTGAAATCTTCCGCGGCGATGGCGCTTCCTTTTTGGGAAGCCGGAGCTCGAGCACCCCGTCCTTCAGGTCGGCGCTGATGTGGTCGGCGTCGACCGTTTCGGGAAGGCTGAACGATCGGGTGAAGCTGCCGTACTGTCGCTCGACGCGACGATAGCTGCCCTCGGTCTCTTCCTTCTCGACTTTGCGTTCGCCGCTGAGCGTCAGAACCTTGTTCTCGACGTCGACCTTGACCTCATCTGCGGTCAGGCCCGGAACCTCAGCGTCTACGTAAAAAGCATCAGCCTCTTCGCGGATGTCGACCGCGACTTGAAACGCTTGCTTTGCAAGCCCCCTGCCACCTAGGAAGTGGTCATGGAGGCGATTCATCTCTTCAAATGGATCCCAACGAACCAACATGATGTACTCCTCCGTCAGCCTGCGTTCGCAGGCCCGGTAACGGTGGGATCAAGCCGAAGCGCCACCAACGCGCCTCAGCCATCTTCCAACGATGGACGCAAACTAAGCATGGAAACCGCGGTGTCAACTCTCGAATTGACTGCATTTTCGGGCGCGATAGGCTACCCGCAGATGAGGGTTTCAACGCTTGTGCTCCTGCTGGCCGTGATGGGTGGCGCGCTACCGGCTGGCTGCGTGCAGGATGTGCGCTTCAATCCGTCGGGCTGCGATGTGCACGTCCGGGGACGCTGGCTCGTCGACGGCCAGAATCCAACCGCGGAGGTCTGCCGAAACATCGCATTGGTCGAGCTCGCGATCATCGACGAATCGGAGCGCCAGTTCTGGGCAGCGCCGGAGTTTACGCTGCGATGCGATGCATTGAGCGACTCCAACGCCGCGGTCATCGACGGAGGCGCGTACCTCGACACGATCCAGGTCACGCGCAATCGCTGCGATGGAACGGGCAAGATTCTCGCGAAACCGCCTGACCCGGCGCCGCAGCAGTACAAATCGCGCTGGCGTGCGACCACTGGCCTCAAGTTCGTCGTCGACTGCTCAGAGATCCAAACCACCCCGATCTCGACCATCGATGGCGGCACCGACCGCATCCTGGATGTGGGCACCGTGGACTTCCGAACCATTGATGCCGGCGTGGAATGCCCAGCGCCTTGATCCCTTGCAAACCAACCCTAGGATAGCCATACCAACCCAGTGTTCCGATTTCCGCCACTGACCCCGTTCGTGAAGAAGCTGCTGGTCGCGCTTTTTGGCGCGTGGATTTTGCAGATCCTGCTTCAGAACTGGGCCGGCGTACCGATTTTCGCATTTCTCGCGCTCGACACGGCACAGCCAGGAGTCGCAACGCTCTGGCAGCTCGGCACCCACGTGCTGGCCTTTCCTACCGGTCCCCAGGCCGTCTTCTCCATGCTGATCATGCTGGTCTTTCTCTGGTGGATGCTTGCACCTTTCGAGCAGCGCTTCGGCGAAAAGCGCACCATTCAGCTTTGCGCCGTCGCGGTGCTTTCATCCGCCATCTTCGCGCTCATCGTCGGGCTTATGGTTCCCAACCCGACGCCTCTGTACGGAGCGCAGGCCATGCTCTTGGGGTCGATCGCGGCCTTCGCATGGTCGTACCGCGGGCAAGGGCGCATGAGCTTGTTCGGCGTCGTCGACATGAAGCCCGTGCACATCATCTATTTGGTGCTCGCGTTGAGCGTCTTGATGTTCATCACCTCCGGCGACGCGGTTGCGCTCGCGGCAGACATCGGCGCCATTTGCGGAGGGATGGCCTTCATCGAGTGGCTTCGGCGGCCCCCGAGCAGCCGGCGCCGTCGGCCAAAACGGCGCAAAAAGAAGGGCTCCTTGGATGTGGTGAAGGGTGGTCGCGCCGACGAGCCCCGCTGGCTAAACTAGCGCGATGCCTCGAACCGCGGAGATCCCGGTGCCGTTTCTCGCTGCAGCGTTGTTCGCGACATTGCAGGGCTGCGGCAGCTCCCCCAGGAGCGAGCTCTTCATACCCGTGTACGACGCTTGCTTTAGCGTCAACGAATGTGTGGAAACCGCAACGCTCTGCGAAGAGCTCAGCGTGGAATTCGCCGGCTTCGACTACGTCAATTCCATCTGCACCTTGACCTGCGTGGCCGAAGGCTCCGTTTCCGCCGACTGCCCGCGAGCCTATCTGGGGCTCTTCGGGAGTTGCTACCCGTCCAGCGTCGCCGGTGGTATCGACGATACTTTGGTTTGCTTCGATCCGTGCTTCGTCGACGGGGACTGTCAGCCAGGTTTCCGCTGCCTCGGGGCAGCAGGCCTCTGCGGAGTCAATCTCGACCCATGCCCCATTGACCAAAACGACGCGATTTGCGTACCGGGGCCCGAGTGACGCTTTTGAAGCTTCGCCCGCAGGCGCGTGCTAATCCGTTCGCATGAACCTGTGCCGATCGCAGCGCCGGGCTGCTGTCCTGCTCGTGTTTGTTGCCGGGGCGCTCATTTGGGGTTGCTCCGGCCGCAAGCAGGTTCCTTTCGGCCTGCGTGATGCAGGCGAAGATGCAGGCGAGCCCGCGACTGGAGTCGAAGAGGGCGCGCCCGAGCTCCCCGTTGGGGAGCGCTACGGACCCGACCAGGTCGAGGTTCGCGTTGCCGAGTCGACCTTGGTTCTCAAAACGGGCTATGCCTTGGCTGCGCTGCAATTGAATCTCGACGGAAGAGAGCCGGTCGATGCGCTGGTCGTGTCGGCGGATCCACAAGAGGTCCGTCTCCAGGCCGCCTACCCTCGCGGCCTCGACATCTCCTCACGGGCCATCGATTCCTTCCTCGTGCCTGCGCATTGCGTCGAACCCACCGCGAGTATCCGTCAGCTCTCTAGCTCCTTGGTCGCAGCTCGCGTCGAGCACCGCTGCGAGACGGGAAAACGAACCAACTTGTGGCTCGTCACGATCGAGGCCCAGCCGCGCGTGCGAGAACGAATCACCGTCTTGCCCCCGAATGAGCAATCGAGCGCGGACATCGAAATCGAGCTCGTCGCGGAAGACCGCGATGCGGACGGCTACGAAGACGTGGTTGCAAACCTGCGCATCGGCAAGACGGGCATCCCCTTGGCGTGGCTGAACAGGCCAGGTGGCTTCGCAAGAGATGCTTCGCAACCCGAGGCAAGGCTGAAAGAGCTCGCGGACGCCGCCTGGGAATCGCTCAGCGCGAATCCCGCCAGCGCGAACGCACGAGCACTTGCCGTTCTCGATGCGTTCGTCGCACTCTGCCGCGAAAGCGGTGCTGCCCGAGTCGGACTTTCAGGAACTCATGGCCTGCAATGTCAGCAGTCGGCAGCAACGGCGCGCGCTGCTTCAGTGGCAATATCCGCCGCCATTCGGCAAGGTAGCTTCGTTCGGGCGCTCGAGCTGCAGCGCTGGTGGCAAAATCCGACGCTCGAACCGAGCCCGGAAGAGCGGAACCTCGTTCAAGCCGCTTGGCGCTCGGCGAAAGCCAACTCCGTCGCGACTTGGCGTACGGTCGACAGCGAGGGCGGCCAGACTTCACTCTATTTCCGAGACGCTGACACCCTCGTGATCGATGGGCGAGCACCTCGCCAGGTCCAGCTCAGCTCGGGAATCAAGACGGCGCTCTCTGAAGCTGAGCTCGTTCCCGCGATTCGTGACCCAAGTGGCCGCTTCGCCGTCCGCTCGGTGCGTGCTACCTGCGCCGGCTTCGAAGCGGAGGTCGGTCCGATCCGAGGCAAGCAAAGCCATCGAGCGCCGATCGAGAGGCGGTCGAGCAAGGCTCCATGCAGGACTCCAATCGATCGACCCGCGACCGTTTTCGAATGGGCAGTGCTCGGCTGGGCGCCCCAAGGGCTCGTCGCCGCGTCGGGAGACGTACTTCGGGTCGTGCCACTCAATCAATTCGCGAAGCCGGCCGGTCGGCCCATCGACCTGAGCACGACGAGCCCCTTGCCCGCTCCAATCCGTGGCGCTCGGATCACCGCCGACGGTGCGCGCTATGTGATTCCGCATCCGGAGGGCGTCGTCGTGCGCGACTGGCGCAACGGCGGTACGGGGCTCTGGCTGCGGCCGGCGGATTGGGACAAAGTTCCCGGCGAGCTCCGGAGCATCGCCATCAGCCCCGACGGCAGGAAGATCGCGCTACAAAAAGGAAGTGAGATCCGGCTTCTGAGCTGGTAGCAGGCCGCGACTGTGACGATCGATCCGCGATGGTATAGTGTCGGCGCATTGCGCTGCAGCCCGCAACTCTTGTTGGCACTGGTCGTGCTGTTGGTGGTCGCCGCCTGTAGCGGTCCCCGCTCGCGTCCGTCTACGCCCTGCATGTCGGACGCGGAGTGCCGGGCAGATCGAATCTGCCATGAAGGGAAGTGCCGCTTCGTCGAAGAAGTACTCGCTGAGCTTGCGACACCGGTGGTCGGGCCGGACGTCGCTCGAATCGGGCGCAGCATCTCGAAGCGCCAACGGCTTCATGGGAGACGCGGCGCACACCGGTCGAAGCGAAAACCGCGGCCCGTCAGGGAGGCCCTCGGCGGCATGGACCTACCAAACCGGCGCCCGCGTATTCGCATCACCTGTCGCGGGAAATGATGGCACCGTCTACATCGGTTCGCTCGATGGGCAGTTCGTCGCGTTGAATGCCGACGGCACGCTCAAGTGGCGGTACGCGGCGGGGCAAAAGATCTACCCGAGCGCGCTCGTCGCAGGCTCGTCGATCATATTTGGAACGCACCAGCGAGAGCTCGTGTCGCTTTCGCTCCAAGGACAGCCCCGCTGGAAGCTTCCCCTTCACGACGTCGTGGATGCATCGGCCACTTTGGGCCCCGACGGACGGGTCTACGTCGTAGCCAACGGCGCTTATGCCGTCGATCTTCTCGGCCGGCTGCACTGGCACAAACCGACGGCCGACCACGTTCGGAGCGCTCCGGTAATTCACCCGACGCGCCTGGTCATCATCGGCACGACGGAAGGTTCGCTGATCGCGCTTCGGCCCGACGGATCGCTCGCCTGGTCGGTGCAACTCGGTGGCGCCATCGAGGGCTCGGCGTCGGTCGATGACGAGGGGCACATCTACGCGGGCACGGGTCGCGGGGAAATCGTTCAAGTCGACGAGACGGGCGACGTGCGCTGGAAATTCAAGACCGGCGACGAGGTTCGAGCAACCCCGGCGATCGCTCGAGACGGCACGATCGTCGTCGGCTCGTACGATGGCAACGTCTATGCCATAAGCCCCTCGGGCGCGCTTCGCTGGAAGGTCGCGACCGGAGGTCGAGTACGTGCCTCAGCCCGAATCGATGCGGATGGTCGCATCTACGTGGGCTCCCAAGACAATTTTCTCTACTGCATCGACCCCAGCGGTTCTGTGCTCTGGCGATACAACGTCGGCCAGGACGTCGACTCGACGGTGGAGATCGGATCCGACGGCACACTGTATTTCGGATCGGATGACGGCGGGGTTCACGCCCTGCGATAGAAATGATGAACGAAGAAATTCCTGAGAAGAACGAAATCCTGCAGGTTCTGCAGGCAAACGCTCCCCGTGCGATGCACGTTGGAGAGCTCTGCGGAAGGCTCAATGTTCCGCGCAGCGCCAAGGACGAGATCGTCCGGCGCCTTTTGTTGCTCGAAGACGAGAACCTCGTGACCGAGATGCCGGGCTTGCGCTTTCGTGCGCTCGCTGTCGACAAAAACAAGAAGCGAGGTCGCGAGCAAGCGAAGACCACACGAGGACGCGGCCGCAAGGCCGAGGAGCGGCAGCAGCTTGCTGCACCGCTGACTCCCGTGATCGAGGGCAAGCTGACGATGACGCGCCAAGGGTATGGCTTCGTCAACGTGTACGACGGAGGCTCCGACGTCTTCATTCCGCCCGATGCGGTGGGGCCAGCGCTCCATGGGGACACGGTCCAGCTCAGGGCCCGTCCTTCGTCGAAAGGCCGAGAAGGTCTCATCGTCGGCATCGTCGAGCGGCGACTGAAGAACGTGACCGGAATGCTGCACCCGCGCGGCCGGGGGATGAGCTTCGAGCCCGACGACGAGCGGCTGCGCTCGCCCATGCGCGTGGTAGGCAAGGTCCCGAAGTCCGTCCGAAAAGGAGACGTCATCCTCGCAGAGATCGTCACGTTTCCACAGCGGAGCGAGGACCGTCCCGAGGTGGGCATCGTCGAAGTGCTCGGCGCACAAGGGGTCGCACGGACCGAGGTGGAGAAGATCAAGATCCGCGACGGGATCCGGGAGGTCTTCCCGGACGACGTCGAGCTAGAGGCCGCCGCCCTCCCCGCCCGCGTGGACCGGGAAGTGCTGAAGAATCGCGAGGACCTGCGAGACGTCGATCTCGTCACGATCGACCCGGAAACCGCGCGCGACCACGACGACGCGATCTGGGTCGAGCGCACACGAAACGGCTTCCGTCTCATCGTCGCGATCGCAGACGTATCTCACTACGTCATCGAAGGCAGCCCGATGGACCGCGAAGCGATCAGCCGAGGCACGAGCGTCTATCTGCCGGACCGCGCGATCCCAATGCTGCCACCCGAGCTCTCGACCAATCTTGCGTCGCTCGTGCCGAACCGCGACCGCCTCTGTATGGCGGTCGAAATGCACATCGACGAGAAGGGGCATATGGGCTCCCATCGCATCTTCGAAGCCGTGATGCGTTCGCACGGGAAGCTCTACTACGAGGGCGTGGCTCGCGCGCTCCGCCTCACCGACAAGGGCCCGCATCAGCCCTCGGCCGAAAAGCGGGTCGAGACCCTCAAAATCCTCCTCGATCTTTCGCAGCGGCTTCGAGCTCGCCGACAGAAACGCGGCTCGCTCGATTTCGACCTTCCGGAGGGGAAGATCGTCCTGGACGAGCACGGAGAGCCCAAGGAAATCGTCCAGTCCCGCAAAGACCCAGGCATTCGACAAGCATACCGCATCGTCGAGGACATGATGCTGGTGACCAACGAAACCGTTGCTGCGCACATCAAGCGGCACGGTGCGCCCGGCGTGTTTCGAGTCCATGGCAAGCCCGACCCGGAGCGGATCTCGATGTTCTGCCAGGTCGCGAAGTCCTTCGGCTACGAGCTCGAAGAAGAGGCTGCATCGACTCCAAAGCAGCTCAGCCAGTTCCTTCGTCGAATCGAAGGCACGGACGAAGCCTCGCTGCTCCGATACCTGCTCTTGCGAGCCATGCAGCAAGCGATTTACGACACCGACCCGACCACCGGTCACTTCGCCCTCGCGGCGAAGGACTATCTGCACTTCACGTCTCCGATCCGACGATATCCGGACTTACTGGTCCATCGCGTCCTTCGGAGCATGATTCGGAACGAAAGCCTCGACTCGGCTTCACTTCGGCCGCGCCTTCAGCGATTTGCCGCACAAGCGAGCGAATCCGAACGCCGCGCGATGATCGTGGAGCGCGATGTGATGGACGTCTACCGGACCATCTACATGCAGAAGCACATCGGAGACGAGTTCGAGGGGCGAATCTCGGGCTTTGCGCCCTTTGGCATCTACATTCAGATCGCAGATCCTTTCGTGAGCGTCCTGCTGCCGTTCGAGCAACTCGAAGATCGTTACGAACCAGACGACTTGGGCATTCGCTTGATCGGAGCGAGGACGGCGAAGATCTTCACGATGAACGATCCGGTCAGAGTGCGGATCGAGGACGCCAATGTCCAGGCTAGGGATGTCATTGGCTCCCTGCTGGAGCACCAGCCCGCGGAGGCGCCGACACAGGTCCGCAGGATGCAACGCAGCGGCGGCAAAGAGCGCGGCCGAGCGCCCAAGAAGCGTGGCGATGCGCGCCAAGAAGGGAAGGCGGCGCCGGGGAAGCGGACCGGCCCTTCAAAGAGACGGGGCAGGCAACCGAAAAAAGTGCGCGACGATTCGAAGACGCAGAGCGCCGAACCCAGGAAACG
Source organism: uncultured delta proteobacterium (assembly GCA_963699755.1). GTDB lineage: Bacteria > Myxococcota_A > Polyangia > Polyangiales > Houyiibacteriaceae > SG8-38. Next base: position 1,680,449 of record CAVOVB010000001.1, on the reverse strand, counting down.
GCCGCGGCGCACACGACGGAAGTGATGGCTCGAACGAAGCGACACCTTCTGGCCGTCCCGGAGTTGATCGCTCGCAAACGTGAGGGAAACAGGCTCAGCGATGAGGACATCCGTGCTCTGATCGCCGGCTTCATGAACGGCTCGGTCGCTGACTACCAGATGAGCGCCCTGGCGATGGCGATCTATTTTCGGGGCATGGACTTCGACGAGACGGTCGCGATGACCCTCGCCATGCGAGACAGCGGCACAGTCCTGAGCCTCGACGAGCTCGATGCTCCCAAGGTGGACAAGCACTCGACGGGCGGCGTCGGAGACAAGGTCAGCATCTGCCTCGCACCGATCGTCGCGGCCTGCGGGGTGGCGGTACCCATGATGAGCGGTCGAGGCCTTGGACATACAGGAGGCACACTCGACAAGCTCGAAGCGATTCCCGGATTTCGGGTCGATCTTTCGGTGCGGGAGTTCCGTGCTCAACTCCGAAAGATCGGTTGCGCGCTGATCGGGCAAACCGGCGACCTAGCACCGGCCGACAAGCGTCTCTACGCACTGAGGGACGTCACCGGAACGGTCGAATCGATTCCCCTGATCACCTCGAGCATTCTGTCGAAGAAGCTGGCGGAGGGAATCGACGCGCTGGTATTGGATGTAAAAGTCGGTCGCGGCGCGTTCATGAAGACCGTGTCGGATGCGAGGGCGCTGGCGCGATCTTTGGTGCGCGTTGGAAGCCTCGCTGGCAAACGGGTCTCCGCGCTCCTGACCGACATGAACAGCCCTATTGGCTACACGATCGGGAATGCGCTCGAAACCAGCGAGGCGCTCGAAATTCTCCACGGAGAAGGGCCCGACGATCTGCGGCACCTGAGCTACGAGCTCGCGGTCGAGATGCTGCGGGCCGCGGGCGTCGCAAAAACCAAGGCCCAGGCACGACGACGCGTCGAGCTAGCCGTCAAAAACGGAAGCGCCCTCGAGAAGATGCGGCAAATCGTCGCCGCACAAGGCGGCGATCCTGCCGTGGTGGACGCACCCGATCGACTCCCGCTTGCGCGTCACCGGTCGACCATTCGTGCGACCAAAGCTGGCTACGTCGCGGAGCTGGATCCCCTCGAGCTCGGGTATGCATCGATGGGTCTGGGCGCAGGCCGCCGCCGTTCCGAGGACGCGGTAGACTGGGGAGCCGGGATCCGATTGCACGTGCGTCGCGGCGACCAAGTCCGGGAGGGTGACGCGCTAGCCACCTTGTATGCGTCGCGCGTTGCGTTGCTAGGGCCAGGCGCCAACCGCGCCGCTTCAGCAATTGGAATTGCAAACCGCCGCCCTACCCCTCGGGATCGGATCATCGCGACGATTCGCCGCTGACCGTGCAGCTTCCATCGACTTGCGCGCTGATCTGAGCGCGAAGTTCGTCGTATTCGGGCGAATCTGCATAGCTCGTGTCGGGGAAATCGGAGCTTGCGGCATACCGGTCGCCGAGCGCCGCGATGAAGTCTACCCCGCTTGCCTTTTCGAGTGCCGCAAGGACGCGCGATGCGCTGACCAAGCGGGCCTCTTCTCGCCAATTGTGCTGCGCATCGTTGAGCACGGTGAGGAGCGTGCTCTCTCCATTGCTGAGGCGACGAAGCCGGAGATCGATTTCGAGCGCGAACGCGGTGCCTGCCCAGTACACACGTTGGTAGGCTCCAGTCCGGTTCATGCTCCGGCTCTCATCGGCGAGGGGTTGCGCGGTCGCCGGAACGCCGGCCGCGCTCGAAGCCTTCGCGGATGCGGCTCCAAGCGCGGTCGCTGCTCTGCAGGCCACATCGAGCGCGGAGCACCTCCTGGAGATAGGTCGCAATCCCCTCGGAGAGCCAGCGGTCTTTGGCGTGCAACCGCGGCAGCCAGAGGTGCGAGAGCTCATGAATGGCCACCCAATCCGCCTCGAGCTCGACCACTTGGGCATGGACGGACGGAAGCAGAAGAATGGACGAGCCACCGCCCCGTCGCACCATCCCAAAGGCGACCTCGGCGCCTGGGTCGTCAACGGGGACGATGACGAACTGAAGACGGTCACTGGGGAATCGCCCGCCCACCGACGCAGTGGTCTGAACCGCCCGAGTGAGCCAGCGGCGAACGTCCCGGTCGAGTGGCGTAGCCCCGAGACGTGCGACTTCGACACGCGTGTTGGCGACCGAGAACGCCTGCAGGTCGAAGGCCCCAAAGACGCCAAACGTCTCGACGAAGAAGGCATTTCGGTTCGGCTGGTATGCGCCGTCAGAGCGTGGCCATGCCAACGATACCTGTCCGTCGCCCGGAACCGCGAAACGAACCGAGGTGTTGACCTGCGGGGGAAACGGTTCGGGCCGCCAGAGCCACTGGCTCTGCGAAAGGACCACAGCCGATGAATCCTCGAGCCCAAACCGGCTCGTTTCGAACTGGGTTTCGTACTCCAGGCACATGTGCCGGGACTGCTGACTGAGCAAGATTCGACCGTCACGGGTCTCGAGCGGGATGCCATCGATCCAAGCGCCCCGCAGTTGCCTCGCAGCGCTCCTATCCATGGGAACCAACGCCGCCAAAGCCAAGCCGGAAAAGCATGCGCGAACGCGAGCACCGCCGAGGTTGTCAAAGATTGTAACCGTGTAGTGAGCGACCCCACCCGAATGCGGCTCGATCGGAGCGCGATCCGCTCCGTGAGCGCAGGAAACGAGGCAAATCAACCCTGCAAGCTTTCCGATGTTCAACACGATCTAAGTCCTGAAAATCTATGGTGTATTCGACGCAAATCGCCAGTGGGCTGACGTCACGATTCAGGCGAAACATCTAGGCGCGACGGACGTAGAGCATGTCATGACGCACGCTTCGCTTTTAGATTGCGACCCACGATCGCTTTGGCTAGCGTGCCTTCATGGGAAGCGGGGGCATGGGATTGGTCCCTGACGCCGCGTTGCATCACCGGGGAGCGGCTTCAATGCTCCCGATGCTCTTACGAACAAATAGAGGGTAGACAAACATGAACTCAGCACTCAAGCACACGATCATCGCGATGGCGACTGCGGCACTCAGTGTGACGGCCGGATGCAAGTCGGACGCTGGTCCGGAAGCCTCCGAGGCGACGACAGGCGCCGAGACCGCGCGGCCGAAGCCTCCTGCGGCGAAGGCAGCTGCGGTGGAGCGAAAGACGACGCTGCCGAAAAGGCAGGCGACGCGGCAGAAGCTTCCTGCGGCGAAGGCAGCTGCGGCGGCGCGAAGTAACAGTCCACGCGCGTCGAGCTGCCCCGAAAAGGGCAGCACGGTATTTCGAGCCGCGGCGGCACTGGTCGCCGCGGCTCGTCTTTTTTCGGGACCCGCATGAGTCGAAACATCAGTGCTGAGGTGAAGAGCAGGGTAAATGGAATCGGCCTCGGCTTGCGCTACGACCTTGCAACCGAGCTGCTCGAACGCCGGCCGGAAGCGGTCTCGTGGCTGGAAATTCACCCGGAGAACTACGTCAATCGAGGCGGCCGTTACCAGGAGATGCTGGACCTCGCGCGGCAAGATTGGCCCATCGTCACCCACGGGCTCAGCACCTGCCTCGGCGCGCCCGAGCCATTCGACGCCAGCTACCTCCGGGAGCTGCGGTCGTTCCTGTCTGACGTCGAGGTTCCTTGGCACAGCGAGCACCTATGTCTCGGGGGCGTCGAAGATCGCTTCTTTCACGACTTGCTTCCGCTTCCGTTCACCGACGAGGCGGCGCAAATCGCATCCCAACGATTGATCGAAGTGAGAGACGCGATCGACCTGCCTCTGGCTTTGGAGAACGCGAGCTACTACGCGCCGCAATGCGAGGATGGATTGGCCGAGGCCGATTTCGTGGTCGAGGTGCTGGAACGCGCAGATGCGAAGCTGCTCTTGGACGTCAACAACATCTACGTCAACGGTCGAAACTTCGACTTCGATCCCAAAGCCTACATCGACAAGATTCCGCCCGATCGCGTAGTGCAAATCCACGTCGCGGGTCATTTCATTCGCGACGACGGACTTCGCATCGATACCCATGGCGAACCCGTGCCGAACGACGTCTATCAACTCCTGGACTACACGCTGCGAAAGATCGGTCCCGTGCCAGTCCTGCTCGAGCGGGACAACAACGTGCCACCACTGGACGAGCTGTTGGCCGAGGTCGATGAGCTCTGGAAGATCTATCGGCGCGCGACGGAAGACGGACATGCTCGCTGATCGCGCCAAAGCCATGCAGCGTGTTTGCTTCGACGCCGAACCGAGTGAAGCCGACCTCGAGCTTCTGGGATCGCGCGAGCGATGGCTGGTGTATCGAGAGCTGGTGCAGAACAGGCTCGTCCAGGTGATCAGCGTCGCCCTCGCTCGCACCAAAGCGGCGCTCGGAGACGAGGCGTTTGGTCGTGCTGTCTCCGAGTGGCTGAGCACGGGCGGACCCAAAACCCGATACTTGCGCTACGTGCCCGTCGAGCTGGCAGATTTCGCGATTCCAATCTGGCAAGGTCAGGAAGCACCCTGGGTGGCGGAGCTGGCGCGCTTCGAGATCGCCAGCTGGAACGTGCGGCACGCACCCCGGGACCCAAAACCCGAATCGGAGTTCGCGTTCGACCGAAGGCCGGTGCTCAGTGCTGCGCTCGAGGTCATCCGCCTCGAGTATCCGGTCCAGAAGAAGCCCACGCCGGCCGCAGGGTACGAGCCCCATAGAACCGTCCTGTGTGTCTACCGGGATGCCGAGCACCGAGCCTCGACCAAAGCGCTGAACGCCTTGGCGGCCGACCTCCTCGATGCCTGGAAACGCGCCGATGAAACCGTCGCAGAGTCGGTCCAACGCATCGCCGCCCAGCACCACACCGAAATCGGCCCAGCCTTCGTAGAAAAGCTTTCCGCCATCATCGCGGACTTCATCATTGGAGGGCGTTCTCGCCCCCCTTCCTAGTAGCCTTCGACCTTGCTGATGATTTCGTTCATGATCTCGCGGGTGCCACCGCCGATCGGATAGAGGCGTGCATCGCGGTAGAGGCGCTCTACGACGTACTCGCGCATGTAGCCGTATCCACCGTGGATTTGAACCGCCTGGTCGCAGACCCGCGAGCACATGTCGGTTGCCGTGTTCTTGGCCATCGCCGCCAAGGACGGCGTTTGCTCTCCATTGAGGAAGCGCGTGACACATTCCCCAGTGAGCGCACGTGCGGCCGCGATGTCGGTCGCCATGTCGGCGAGCTTGTGCCGGACCACCTGAAAGCCCGATAGGGACTTGCCGAACGCGTGTCGCTGCTTGGCGTACGCGACCGACTCACGATAGGCGAGCTCGGCGATCGCAACACACTGGCCGGCGAGCATGAGGCGCTCGGTGACGAAGTTGGTCATGATCATCAGGAAGCCAGCGCCCTCCTGACCGATGAGATTCTCCACCGGCACGCGGCAGTCCTCGAACGCGAGCTCGGCCGTGTCGCTGGCCCACCAGCCGGTCTTCTTGAGCTTGCCGGCCACGCTGAAGCCCGGGGCGTCGCTGTCGATGATCAGCATCGAAATGCCGCCATGACCCTCGCCGCCCGTTCGCACCGCGGTGGTCACGAAGTCCGCGCGCGTGCCGGACGTGATGAACGTCTTGGCACCGTTTACGATGTAATGGTCTCCGTCGCGGACCGCCTTGGTCGTCACCGCCGCGACGTCGCTTCCGCCGCCCGGCTCGGTGATGCCCAGCGCGGAAACCTTGTCACCGCGTAGCGTGGGTCGAACGTAGCGCTCCTTCTGCGCGTCGTGTCCCGAACTTCACGATCGGCGGCAGGGCGATGCCGTGGCTGCCGAGCCCCACGCAGGTCCCCACCGACTTCCCGGCGATCACCATTTCTTCAGCGGCCACCAGGACGTGGCTCAAGTCCCCGCCGTCACCGCCCAACTCCTCGGGATACCCCGTCCCCAAGAAGCCGGCCGCCGCAGACTGCTGATAGAGCTCGCGAGGGAATTCGTTGGCTTCTTCCCAATCATGCGCGTGCGGCGCGATCGCGGAAGCCGCGAACCGCCGCACCTGTTCACGCAGCGCGCGATGCTCGTCCGTTTCGAATAGATAGCTCTTCACCAAAGTGGTGAGAGCTTACTCTTCGCTGGCAGCGGCAGCAACGGGCTCCGGCTCGAGGAAGGCTCGCGTCGGTGGAAGCGACTTCACCGCATCGTCTGCGACCACCATGTCGATCTTGTTGTACGCACCAAGGCCCGTACCGGCAGGAAGCAGGCGACCCATGATGACGTTTTCCTTGAGACCGCGAAGCTCATCGAGCTTGCCGCTGATCGCGGCCTCGGTGAGCACCTTGGTCGTCTCCTGGAAGGACGAAGCGCTGATGAACGACTCGGTCGAGAGCGAGGCCTTGGTGATGCCGAGCAAGAGCGGCTCTGCGACCGCAGGCTGACCGCCCTTGGCAATGACTCGCTCGTTCTCGCGCTCGAACACCGTCTTCTCGACCTGCTCGTCCGGCAGGAACCGGGTGTCGCCCGTCTCCTTGATCCGAACACGTCGAAGCATTTGACGAACGATGACCTCGATGTGCTTGTCGTTGATGGCAACGCCCTGCAGTCGGTAGACCTGCTGGATCTCGTCGACCAACCACGCAGCAAGCTCTTTCTCGCCCTTGACCTTGAGAATGTCATGCGGGTTTGCAGGGCCGTCCATCAAAGGCTCGCCGGCGCGCACGTGGTCACCGTCCTTCACGGTCAGGTGCTTGCCCTTGGCGATGAGGTACTCCTTCGGCTCACCGACCTCCGGCGTGATCATGACCTTGCGCTTACCCTTGGTGTCCTTGCCAAAGGTCACGATGCCGTCGATCTCGCTGATGATTGCGTGGTCCTTGGGCTTGCGAGCTTCGAAGAGCTCGGCAACACGCGGCAGACCACCGGTGATGTCCTTGGTCTTCGTGGTCTCGCGCGGGATCTTCGCGATGATCTCACCGGCTTCGACGGTCTGACCATCCGCGGGGATGATGTTCGCGCCAACCGGCAAGTAGTACCGGGCCATGTTCTCGCCTGCGCCCGTGCTCTGCGTGTCGCCCGTCTTCGGATCCTTGATCGAAATACGCGGACGCGCGCTCGGGATCGCGGGATTCGATGACGACACGCCGGGAAAGGCCGGTAACCTCGTCGAGTTTCTCGTCCATGGTCACGGCTTCGACGACGTCGCCGTACTTCACGACGACCGTGCACCTCGGTGAGGATCGGGATGGCGTAAGGGTCCCACTCGGCGAGCATCGTGCCTCGCTCGACGTGATCACCTTCTTTGACCTTCACGAACGCGCCGTAGGTGAGCGTGAAGTGCTCGCGCTCGCGACCCGACTCATCGACGACTGTCACCGCGCCATGGCGGTTCATCACGACGACCGAACCGTCGTTCTTGGTGATGAGCTTGGCGTTGTCGAACTTCACGACGCCGCCCGAGCGTGACTCGATGGAGCTCTGCTCGATTTTACCGCGAGCAGCCGCACCGCCGATGTGGAACGTCCGCATGGTGAGCTGCGTACCAGGCTCGCCGATGGACTGAGCGCCGATGATGCCAACGGCCTCGCCGATGTTCACCTCGTACCCGCGCCCGAGGTCTCGGCCGTAACACATCGCGCAAACGCCGCGACGGTTCTGGCAGGTCAACACCGAGCGAATCAACACGCGCTCGATGCCGGCCGCTTCGATGCGGGCCACACGAGCTTCGTCGATCTCCTGGTTGGCTTCGACGAGCGTTTCGTCAGTGACGGGATCGGTGATGTCTTCGAGCGCAACGCGGCCGAGAACGCGCTCGCCGAGCGGCGTAACGACCTCGCCGCCTTCTTCGAGCTTGCTGACCCAAATTCCGTCGAGTGTCTCGCAGTCGTACTCGGTGATGACGGCGTCCTGCGCCACATCGACGAGACGCCTGGTCAGGTAACCGGAGTTCGCCGTCTTCAAGGCGGTGTCGGCCAGACCCTTACGGGCGCCGTGTGTCGAGATGAAGTACTGCAAAACGGTCAGCCCCTCACGGAAGTTCGCCGTGATGGGTGTCTCGATGATCTCGCCGGACGGCTTGGCCATCAGTCCGCGCATGCCGGCCAGCTGACGAATCTGCTGGTTCGAGCCACGAGCGCCCGAGTCGGCCATCATGAAGATCGAGTTGAAGCTCGGTTGTGTCGTCTTTTCGCCGGTCTCCGGATCGGTGACCTCGTCGGTGCCGATCGATTCCATCAGGTCGCGGGCGACCTGGTCGGAGGCTTCCGCCCAAATGTCGACGACCTTGTTGTAGCGCTCGCCGTCGGTGATCAGGCCTTCCTGATACTGCTCGACGACGGTCGTGACGTCTTCCTGGGCGGCGGCAAGCACGTCCTTCTTCGAGTCCGGGATGATCATGTCATCCATGCAGATCGAAATTCCGGCGCGGGTCGACATCTCGAAGCCCATCGTGCGCAAGCCGGTCCGCAAGTAGAACGGTATTCTTGTTGCGGCTGGACCGGTAGCACTCGTCGATGAGCCCGCTGAGCGCCTTCTTGTCGAGCACCTTGTTGACAGCCGGAAACTCCATGCCCGGGGGCAAGACGTCGCTCACGAGCACGCGGCCGACGGTGGTGTCGTAGATTTTGCCCTTGTAGCGGTAGCGAATGCGGCTGTGTAGGCCGACCATGTTCTGGTCGTACGCCATCCGCAACTCGTCTGCCGAGGCGAAGATGCCCGTGAACTGACCGTCCTTCTCCTGGCCTTTGCGGTACTCACCTTTACCGAACGTCTTCTCGCGCGTCATGTAATAGAGGCCGAGAACGATGTCCTGCGTCGGGTTGATGATTGGGCGGCCGCTTGCCGGAGACAAAATGTTGTTCGTGCTCATCATGAGCACGCGCGTCTCCATCTGAGCCTCGACCGAAAGCGGAACGTGAACCGCCATCTGGTCACCGTCGAAGTCCGCGTTGAACGCGGTGCAAACGAGCGGGTGGAGCCGGATTGCCTTGCCCTCGATCAGGACGGGCTCGAAGGCCTGAATGCCCAAGCGGTGGAGCGTCGGTGCACGGTTGAGCATCACCGGGTGCTCGGTGATGACCTCTTCGAGAATGTCCCAAACCTCGGGCTTCTCCTTCTCGACGAGCTTCTTGGCGCTCTTGATCGTGGTGACGTAGCCGCGCTCTTCGAGCTTGTTGTAGATGAACGGCTTGAAGAGCTCGAGCGCCATCTTCTTTGGAAGGCCGCACTGGTGCAAACGGAGTGCCGGACCGACGACGATGACCGAACGGCCGGAGTAGTCGACTCGCTTGCCGAGCAGATTCTGACGGAACCGCCCCTGCTTGCCCTTGAGCATGTCGGACAAGGACTTGAGCGGACGCTTGTTCGGACCGGTAATGGTCTTGCCGCGACGGCCGTTGTCGAAGAGCGCATCGACGGCCTCTTGCAGCATGCGACGCTCGTTCCGGATGATGATCTCCGGCGCGTTGAGCTCGATGAGCCGCTTGAGGCGATTGTTTCGGTTGATGACGCGACGGTAGAGATCGTTGAGATCGGAAGTCGCGAAGCGCCCTCCATCGAGCGGAACCAAGGGACGAAGATCCGGCGGCAGCACCGGAATCACCGAGAGCATCATCCACTCGGGGCGGTTGCCCGAATCGCGGAAAGCCTCGATGACCTTGAGTCGCTTGGCGAGCTTCTTGCGCTTGGCTTCGCTGGTCGCTTCCTTGAGGTCCAAGCGAAGCTGCTCGGCCATGGCGTGAACGTCGAGATCCCGAAGCATCTCGAGAACGGCCTCACCACCCATGCGCGCTTCGAACGCGTCATCGCCATACTCGTCGAGCATGTCGTGGTAGCGATCTTCGGTGAGGATTTCACCGCGCTCGAGCGCAGTCTCCTTGGGATCGAGAACGACGTAGCTCTCGCAGTAGAGGACGCGCTCGAGGTCCTTGAGCGTGATGTCGAGAATCGCGCCGATGCGGCTCGGGAGGCTCTTGAGGAACCAGATGTGCGCAACCGGAGTGGCCAAGGTGATGTGGCCCAGACGCTCGCGGCGAACCTTGCTCTGAATGACTTCGACGCCGCACTTTTCGCAGACGATGCCGCGGTGCTTCATGCGCTTGTACTTGCCGCAAATGCACTCGTAGTCTTTGACGGGTCCGAAGATCTTCGCGCAAAAGAGGCCGTCGCGCTCTGGCTTGAACGTACGGTAGTTGATGGTTTCGGGCTTGTGAACCTCGCCGTGCGACCACTCGCGGATCTTCTCCGGCGACGCTAGCGAAATGCGAATCGCTGAAAACGCAAGCGGGTCTTTCGGCTTTTCGAAGAAGCTGAAGATATCCTTCATGACTTACTCTTCCTCCGCGGCAAGGACGTCATCCGACCTGCGCCCCATTTGACTGGTCTCGACCAACTCGACGTTCAGGCAAAGTGCCTGAAGCTCCTTCATGAGGACGTTGAAGCTCTCCGGCAGTCCGGCTTCGAGCTGGTAGTCCCCCTTCACAATCGATTCGTACATGCGGGTTCGGCCCTGCACATCGTCGGACTTGACGGTGAGGAACTCCTGCAACGCGTATGCCGCGCCGTAGGCCTCCATCGCCCAGACCTCCATCTCACCGAGCCTCTGCCCGCCGAACTGCGCCTTGCCACCCAGCGGCTGCTGCGTGACGAGCGAGTAGGGGCCGATGCTTCGTGCGTGGATCTTGTCGTCGACCAAATGGTGCAGCTTGAGCATGTACATGATGCCCACGGTGACGTCCTCATGGAACGCGTCTCCGGTACGCCCATCGAAGAGCACCGTCTGACCGTTGTCCTGCACTCCCGCGAGCCTCAGCAGATCTTTGATCTCTTCCTCGCTCGCGCCGTCGAAGACCGGCGTGGCCAGTTGAAGGCCGTGCTTCCAGCTCTTGGCCATTGCCGCGACCTCGCCATCGGGAATCGCATCGAGCACCTTCACGATGTCGCCACCCTTGAAGATCGACCGGATCCGCTCGCGGAGCTCCGAGGCGCTGGCCTTGGTTTCGACCATCTCCTGCAGCTGTGTGCCGAGCAGATAGCCGGCCCAGCCGAGGTGCGTCTCGAGGATCTGACCGACGTTCATACGGCTTGGAACGCCGAGCGGGTTCAGAACGATGTCGACCGGCTTGCCGTTTGGAAGGTACGGCATGTCCTCTTCGGGAAGAATCCGGCTGACGACACCCTTGTTACCGTGGCGACCGGCCATCTTGTCGCCGACCTGAAGCTTGCGCTTGATGGCGACGTAGACCTTCACCATCTTGATGACGCCCGGTGGAAGCTCGTCGCCCTTGCCGAGCTTGTCGATCTTCTCCTGGAACAGCATCTTGACGGCATCGACTTGATCGTCGACCTGCTCGAGAATCGCGTCGGTCTTCTCTTTGTCCTTGTCGACCTCGATGTGAGCCCAGTACTTGTGCGGGATCCCATCGAGATCCTCGTTGGTGATCTTCGCGCCCTTGGCGAGGAGCTCTGCGCCCTTGTCGCCGACCAGCTTCGCTGTCGTGGTGCTGCCTACGAAGTACTTGCGAACGCGATCATGTGCGGCGTCGACAACGATCTTGATCTCGTCGGCCATGTCTTTTTCGAGCTTGGCTCGCTCGGTCTCTTCGATTTGAAGCGAACGCTCGTCCTTCTCGGTGCCCTTGCGAGCAAACACGCGAGCGTCGATCACGATGCCGGTCACCCCCGGGGGAACCTTGAGTGACGTGTCGCGGACGTCGCCAGCCTTCTCACCGAAGATGGCGCGAAGAAGCTTCTCCTCGGGCGAGAGCTGTGTTTCACCCTTTGGCGTGATCTTGCCGACCAAGATGTCGCTGGAGCTGACCTCGGCCCCGATTCGAACGATGCCAGATTCGTCGAGGTCCTTGAGGGCCTCTTCGCCGACGTTCGGGATGTCTCGCGTGATCTCTTCCTTGCCGAGCTTGGTGTCGCGAGCGACGCACTCGAATTCCTCGATGTGGACGGAGGTGTACACGTCGTCCTTGGCGATCCGCTCGGACAGCAGAATCGAGTCCTCGAAGTTGTACCCGCCCCAGGGCATGAACGCGACGATCACGTTCTGGCCGAGTGCGAGCTCACCGCGATCCGTGCTCGGACCGTCGGCGATGACGTCGCCGGCCTTGACCCGGTCTCCGGGGCGAACGATCGGCGTTTGGTTGTAGGCGGTGTTCTGGTTGGAGCGCTGGAATTTGTTGAGGCGGTAGATGTCGGGGAAGGCGCCCGCGAGCCCTTCGGCCTTGACGACGATCCGTGTCGCATCGACCGACTCGACCACACCATCCTGCTGCGCAACCACGCAAACGCCGGAGTCACGGGCTACCCGTGCCTCGATGCCCGTGCCTGCGATCGGCGCGTGCGTTCGAACGCACGGAACCGCCTGACGCTGCATGTTCGAGCCCATCAAGGCGCGGTTCGCATCGTCATGCTCGAGGAACGGAATCAACGAAGCAGCGACCGAAACCAGCTGGTTCGGCGAGACGTCCATCAACTGAACGGTCTTTGGCGGAACCATCACGAACTCGCCGTTGAAGCGCGCGCTGATCAGCGTTCCTTCGAGCTTGCGGCTCAGGTGCGCGATTTTCGCGTTCGCCTGGGCGATGTAGTGCCCCTCTTCTTCGAGGGCGGAATACCAACGCACGTGGTCATCGAGCACGATGCCGTCCTCGACCTTACGGTACGGCGTCTCGACGAAACCGTACTCGTTGACGCGCGCATAGGTCGAAAGCGACGCGATGAGACCGATGTTCGGACCTTCCGGCGTCTCAATCGGGCAGATACGACCGTAGTGTGTCGTGTGAACGTCTCGAACCTCGAAGCCCGCGCGCTCACGCGTCAACCCCCCGGGCCCAAGCGCGGACAGACGCCGCTTGTGGGTCACCTCGCTGAGCGGGTTGGTCTGGTCCATGAACTGCGAGAGCTGGCTCGAACCGAAGTACTCCTTCACGACCGCGCTCACCGGCTTTGCGTTGATCAAGTCGTGCGGCATGAGCGTCTCAATTTCTTGAGACATGTTCATGCGCTCCTTGATCGCGCGCTCCATGCGGACGAGCCCGATGCGGTACTGATTCTCCATCAGCTCGCCGACGGCTCGAACGCGGCGATTGCCGAGGTGGTCGATGTCGTCCACCGAGCCGCGGCCGTTCTTGAGCTCGATCAGATTCTTCACCGTTTCGAGAATGTCGGTGTTGGTGAGGACCGTATGATCGAGGTCCGGCCGCTCGTCCTCTGGGACGTCCTTGTAGAACTTGTAGTTCAACTTGAGACGCCCGACCTGGCTCAGGTCATAGCGCTCCGGATTGAAGAACAGGTTGTTGAAGAGGTTTCGCGCCGTGTCGAGCGTGGGCGGATCGCCCGGACGCAGGCGTCGGTAGATCTCGAGGATGCCCTCATCTTGTGACTGCACTTTGTCGACGAGCAGCGTGTCGCGGAGATACGACCCGACGTTGAGTCCGTCGATGAACAGCACCTTGAACTCGTTGACGCCCGCTTCGCTGAGCGCATCGATGCGAGCTTCGGTGACCTCTTCATTGACCGCGAGCAGAATCTCGCCCGTGTCCTCATCGATGACGTCCTCGGCCGCGACCTTGCCGATGACCTCGGTGAAGTCGATCGGCAGGTAGTCGAGGCCGGCCGACTTGAGCTTGCGAATCGCTGCCCGGGTGAACTTACGGTTCTTCCGGACCAAGACGTCGTCGCCAACCGTGATGTCGTGCGTGGCGCGCTGGCCGGGCAGAAGCTCGTACTCGATCGACTTGGCGTACTGATCCTTCGAGAGGATGTAAATCGTCTCGGTGTCGTAGTAGTAGTTGAGGAGCTCCTGGGTGTTGTACCCGAGCGCCTTGAGCAGCACGGTGGCCGGCATCTTGCGACGGCGGTCGATGCGGACGTAGAGCAGGTCCTTCGGGTCGAACTCGAAGTCGAGCCACGAACCCCGATAAGGAATGATGCGAGCCTGGTAGAGGAGCTTGCCGGAGGAGTGTGTCTTGCCACGGTCGTGGTCGAAAAAGACACCGGGGCTTCGGTGAAGCTGGCTGACGACGACGCGCTCCGTCCCGTTGATGATGAACGTGCCGTTCACCGTCATCAGCGGGATTTCGCCGAAGTAGACTTCCTGCTCCTTGATGTCGCGGACGGCTCGCTCGGTGCTGTCACCGCCGGCGTCGTAGATGATGAGCTGGATCGTCACTTTGATCGGCGCGGCGTAGGTCATCCCACGCTGCCGACACTCGTCGACGTCGTACTTCGGCCTTTCGAGCGTGTACCCGCTGAAAACCAACTCGCTCGTCCCATTGAAGTCGCGAATCGGGAACACGCTGTTGAAGACGCCCTGAAGACCGGTGTTTTCCCGTTCGTCTCGGGGTACGTCTGTTTGAAGGAATTTATCGTACGAGCGCTTTTGAATGTCGATCAGGTTCGGGATCTCGAGGATGTGCTCGATCTTCCCGAAAGAGTGTCGCATTCGAAAGTTCGTCTGAATCGTCGCCGCCATGAGAGAGACTCCTACCGAACCACTGCTGCTGGAACCCTAAAGCCAAGAATTAAGAGACAAGTGCACGACAAGGAGACCCTTGGGCCTCCCGCCGTGTTGCGGAAAGTCATGAATGCTGCGCTGCGCGAACCGGTGCTGCCCCGGCCGAGAACCTAACTCGACCGAACCATGTGTCAAGTCGCGACACAGGGCTCCGAGAAATAACCCCATAGGGTTATTTGACGGTGACCTTCGCGCCAGCTTCTTCGAGCTTCTTTTTGATTTCTTCGGCCTCTTCTTTGGAAACGGCCTCTTTGACGACTTTGGGAGCTGCTTCCACCAAAGCCTTGGCGTCCGCCAAGCCGAGCTGAGTGATCTCACGGATGGCCTTGATCACGTTGATCTTCTTGGCACCCGCTTCGCTCAGCTCGACGTCGAACTCGGTCTGCTCTTCGGCCGCCTCTGCAGCGCCGCCGCCGGCAGGTCCCGCTACGGCCACCGCTGCCGGTGCTGCCGAAACGCCCCACTTCTCTTCGAGCTCTTTGACCAGGTTTGCAACTTCCATGACAGTCCAGGAGCTGAGCTCTTCGACCATCTGTTCCACATTCATATTTGGCATTCTTGACTCTCCGCTAACCGTGCGTGCGACACGGCTAAAGTTGTTGTTGGGTTACTCGCCTGCCTCTTTGCGCCGGTACGCATCGAGAACGAGAGCGAGGTTTTGGGCCGGTGCATTGATTTGGCCGACCAGGTTCTGCATGGGCGCCATGAGCTGCGCGAGTAGCGAGGCACGAATCTCATCCTTGCCCGGAAGCGAGGCGAGCTCTTTTTCGACGCGCGTCGCGTCCAAAACTTGGCCCTCGAGAAGGCCGCACTTGACGAGGAGCTTGGCGTTTCCGTCCTTGGGCTGAAGGACGTCGGTGTGCTCCTTACGGAAGTTCTTGATCACCTTGGCCGCAGCCGAAGGATCTTCGAAGCTCCAGGCGATCGCCGTTGGCCCAGTTAGATGGGCCGTGAACTCGTCGTTGTCGGCGAGCTCGGAACCTTCCAGTGCTTTTCGAACGACGTTGTTCTTGACGACTTTGTACTCGACACCGGCGTCGCGGAAACGAGCGCGCAAATCCGTGATGAGCTCGACGTTCACGCCACGAAAATCGACGAGGACAGTCGCTGTCGCGTTCGCGAAGCTCTCGCGGACCGAGACGGCCTGCGCCGCTTTGTCTTCTCGTGTAAGCCTCATGATTACGCCTCCACCTCGATGGTTCCGGGGTCAATCTTGATCCCGGGGCCCATCGTGGAGCTCAAGGTGATGCTTCGAAGGTAGGTCCCCTTGGCGGCGGCCGGCTTGGCCTTCACGAGCGCGCCCACCAGCGACTTCACGTTGCCCGCGAGCTCGGACACACCAAAGGATTTCTTGCCCACCTGTGCATGGACGATGCCCGCCTTTTCGACGCGGAACTCGACCTTGCCGGCCTTGGCCTCGCGAACGGCCTTGCTCACGTCGAAGGTCACGGTGCCGACCTTGGGGTTCGGCATGAGGCCACGAGGACCGAGGACGCGACCGAGACGGCCAACCTGCCCCATCATGTCCGGAGTGGCGATGACGGTGTCGAAATCGAGCCAGCCCTCGGTAATCTTGGCGACCAGATCATCACCACCGACGAAATCGGCGCCGGCTTCCTCCGCTTCGCTCACCTTCTCGCCTTTCGCAAAAACCAGAACGCGATTGGTCTTTCCCGTCCCGTGAGGCAAGACGACAGCGCCACGAACCATTTGGTCCGCGTGCTTCGGATCGACACCAAGCCGAACGGCAACATCGACCGACTCGTCAAAGCTGGCGAACGCCAACTCCTTCACGAGCGAGACGGCTTCCCTCAACGCGTAGCGCTGGCTTTTGTCGGGCAACTGTAATGCGCCCGCGCGCTTTTTTCCGGGTTTCATCGTGACTCCTTGCGGCGACTCGAAGCCGCCTACCACCAACTGGGTGCCTGGGTGGTCCAGGTGAGCGAAATCAATCGCTCCGCAGAGTTAGTCGGCTAACTCGACCCCCATGGAACGCGCGGTGCCGATGATGCTCTGCATGCATGTCTCGAGCGAACCCGCGTTGGTATCTTGAAGCTTGACCTGAGCGATTTCCTTCACCTGGTCCCGCGTGATCTTGCCGACCTTGTCTTTGTTCGGACGCGCAGAGCCCGACTCCAAATTCAAAGCCTTCTTGATCAAGATGGCCGCAGGCGGCGTCTTCATGATGAAGCTGAAGGAGCGGTCCTGGTAAACCGAGATCACCACTGGGATGATCAGACCCGCATCCTTTTGAGTCTTCGCGTTGAACTCCTTGCAGAACGCCATGATGTTGACGCCATGCTGGCCGAGCGCAGGCCCGACCGGCGGAGAAGGGTTCGCCTTCCCTGCAGGGAGCTGAAGTTTGATCTGTCCGATGACCTTTTTCATGGATTCGGGCTTCTCCGGAGCGGCGAGTCATGCCTCAGGGCACGAATAATGCAAGCCGATTTCTGTGAAATCTGGATCGCTTTGGATACATCCCCATTTAGGGATGGACAACGAGCCTGACTAATTCGTCTTCTCGACCTGGGCGTAGTCCAGCTCGACCGGTGTGGCGCGGCCGAAGATCGATACCAAGACACGCACCTTGTGCTTTTCGTGGTTCACTTCTTCGATTGCGCCAGTGAAGTTGGCAAATGCGCCGCCGGTGACCCGGACGTGGTCACCCTTCTCGAACTCGACGCGAGGCTTCGGCTTGGCCGCGCCCTCTTCGACCTGTTGCTCGATCGCGGCGATCTCGCGCTCGGGAACCGGCGACGGGTGCCGACCTCCGACGAAGCCATTGACCTTGGGCGTGTCCTTGATGAGGTGCCAGGTCTGATCATCGAGGTCCATCTGGACAAAGATGTACCCCGGGTAGAACGTGCGCGAGCTCAGCCGCCGCTTTCCGCCACGGCTCTCCTGGACGTTTTCCTTCGGAATGAGAATGTTCCCGAAGCGCCCTTCCATACCGGCCTGTTTAATTCGCTCTTCCAGCGAGAGCTTCACTTTGCTTTCGTAACCCGAATAGGCCTGAACGACATACCACTTCATTGGACTCACACGTTGTAAATGAGGTCGGTGATGTGGGACCAAACCGCGTCGTATACGCCGAGAATGATTGCCGCAATCACGGACACGATGAGGACGACGACCGTCTGGGACCAGGTTTCCTTGCGCGTAGGCCAGCTCACTTTGGAAAGCTCGACGCAGACTTCGAGGACAAAGGTATGAACCTTCCTGGAGCGATATGCGATGACCGCCGAAATGAACGCTACGAGGCCGGCTCCAACTGCGATCATCGTGCTGTTCGGCTCGGGAACCGCGTCGACGTTGTCGGCCAAGATCGTCCAAACCGCCGTGCTGCTCTTGATGAGAAACCAAGCCACCGTGATGGCGCACGCGGCATAAGCGAATTGCACCCAGCGCTCTACGCCGAGCGTCCCGGTCGGTCTCGCTTTGTCTTGTTCGTTCGTAATCGACATCGTTGTTCCTCGCGGCAGGCCAGGAGGGATTCGAACCCACAACCCGCGGATTTGGAATCCGCTGCTCTACCAATTGGAGCTACTGGCCTAGATGCGGGTCCTATTTACTCTCTTTGTGTTCCGTGCGCCGGTTGCATTTGGGACAGAACTTTTTTAGCGTCAGCCTCTCCTTCTGCCCGGGCTTTCTCAGCTTCGTCGTCTGGTAGTTGCGCGCCCCGCAGTCTTCGCACGCGAGCGCGACCTTGACCCGCCTGTCACTCAATGTTCTACGGGGTCCCTGTCTGTCTCACGTCCACCGCGCTACTCGATAATCTTTGAAATGACGCCTGCACCGATGGTCCGGCCGCCCTCGCGAATCGCGAAACGCTGCTTTTCTTCCATCGCCGCCGGCGTGATGAGTTCGACCTTCATCTTCACGTTGTCGCCCGGCATGACCATCTTCACGTCGTCGGGAAGCTCGATCTTGCCCGTCACGTCCAGCGTGCGGATGTAGAACTGCGGCGTGTAGTTGCTGAAGAACGGCTTGTGCCGCCCGCCCTCGTCCTTGCTCAGGATGTACACCTCGCACTCGAACTTCGTATGCGTGTTCACCGAGCCTGGCTTCGCCAGCACCTGCCCGCGCTCGACCTGGTCCTTTTCCACGCCGCGAAGAAGACAGCCCACGTTGTCCCCCGCCTGGCCCTGATCGAGCAGCTTGCGGAACATCTCCACGCCCGTCACCACCGTCTTGCGTGGGTCGGTGACTCCGAGGATTTCCACCTCGTCCCCCACCTTGATGATCCCGCGCTCGATGCGGCCCGTCACCACCGTCCCGCGGCCCTTGATCGAGAACACGTCCTCGACCGCCATCAAAAACGGCTTGTCGATGTCGCGCTGCGGCTCCGGAATGTGCTCGTCCACCGCGTCCATCAGGTTCGCGACCGACTCCACCCACTTCTCTTCGCCGTTGAGCGCGCCGAGCGCCGAGCCCTGGATCACCGGGATGTTGTCCCCGTCGTACTCGTACTTCGACAGAAGCTCGCGAACCTCCATCTCAACCAGCTCGAGCAAGTCCGGGTCGTCCACCGCGTCGCACTTGTTCATGAACACCACCATCGTCGGAACACCGACCTGGCGCGCCAAAAGCACGTGCTCTTTGGTCTGCGGCATCGGTCCATCGACCCCGCTCACCACCAAAATCGCGCCGTCCATCTGCGCCGCGCCCGTGATCATGTTCTTGACGTAGTCGGCGTGACCGGGGCAATCGACGTGGGCGTAGTGACGGTTGCCCGTCTGGTACTCCACGTGGCTCGTCGCGATCGTCACCGTCTTGGTGTCGTCACGCACGGTCCCGCCTTTGGCGATGTCTTTGTAGCTCTTGACCTCGCCACCGTGCTTATCGGACATCACCTTCATGATCGCCGCGGTCAGCGTCGTCTTGCCGTGGTCGATGTGACCGATCGTGCCGACGTTCATGTGTGGTTTGTTCCGGACAAACTTTTCTTTAGCCATCGTTCGTTTCCTACTTCGTCGTTCTTCTGAGTGTGGTTGCTTGAACCCACGAAACCTGCGGAGCCCAGGATGAGACTTGAACTCACGACCTCCCCCTTACCAAGGGGGTGCTCTACCACTGAGCTACCTGGGCATAGTCTGATTTGCGGGAGCGGGCGACCGGGCTCGAACCGGCGACATTCAGTTTGGAAAACTGAGGCTCTACCAACTGAGCTACACCCGCGTAATCGTTTGTTTCATCTCCTGGTGGAGGGTGGTGGGTTCGAACCACCGTAGGCATAAGCCGGCAGATTTACAGTCTGCTCCCTTTGACCGCTCGGGCAACCCTCCATGGTCATTCGTGTTTTCGAGTAGAGCTGGCGATGAGACTTGAACTCATAACCGCCGGTTTACAAAACCGGTGCTCTACCAATTGAGCTACGCCAGCATGACGGCGGCGGCTGGTCTACGTGCCGACCCCCGCGAAGTCAAGGGAATCGGGGCTCAAAGGCCTGAGGACGGAGGCACACACGCTTTCAGGTCACCCTGTGGGTCAACGAAGTCGATATTGGCGGAGCAGTTGGACTCATTCTCGGGGGCGCGATTCACGTTGCACTCCGATTTATTCAGGCAGATCCGAAAGCAGTAGTTTTCGAGGTCATCGTGGGTCACACAGGCGGAACCCGCAGGACAGTCCGCATCGCCCTCGCAGCCCGCAAGCCCGCAATAGCCTCCCTTGAACTGAGTGAGACACTCGAGCTCGAAGGTCATCTCCGCCGGGCACTCCGCGGTCCCCGTGCACTGGGCGCCGACCCCGAGCCGGTCCGCCTCCGTGCTGCCATCGCCACACCCCGCGGCCGCCCCTGAAACGAGGAGCAGGCCAATTGCATACAAAATTTTACACATGACTACCTTTCGCTACTCCGATGAACCCGGAGCCGTCTCAATCCTGTTCCGGCCGTTGGCCTTCGCCTTGTACATCGCGCTATCGGACGCCTTGAGGAGCGCATCGAGCGCCTCTCCGTGCTCGGGAAACGCAGCCACCCCGACGCTCGCGGTCACCGACAGGTAGGGCGCGTTCGGGATCTTCATGATCTGAACTGCGGCCCGGCAGCGCTCGGCCGCGCCCATCGCTTGCTTGAGGTCTGCCCCTGGCAGGAGAACGACGAATTCCTCTCCTCCGAAACGCCCGATCATGTCACCGGCGCGCAAAGCGGATTGCATCGCGCGGGTCGTTTGCCGGAGCACCAGGTCACCACGTGCGTGCCCGTGCGCGTCGTTGATTCGTTTGAAGTGGTCCAAGTCCAGCATCAGGACCGCCAATGGTGCACCGTCACGCCCGGCCTTGAGCACGGCGCGTTCCATGACGCTCATGGCAAATCCCCGCGTGTAAGCGCCGGTCAACGAGTCGAATTGCGCCGCGTCGGAAAGCAGACCGCTCGTCCTCGCGCCAGACGCGGATCAGGTGATCCATGACGACCGCGAGCGGAATGTAGATGAGCGCCGCGGCGACGGCGCGCTCCGCGGCGACCTTCGCGATCTCCGGTTGCTCGAACGAGACCTCGAACAACGACAAGAACGGAAGCAGGCCAGCCCTGCTCGCCAGGTGCATCCAGGACATCGACAGCAGCCAGGCCCCGACGGCTATCCAGAGCCAGCGGCGCTCGAGAAGCACCATTCCCAAAAGCAGCGCGGCCACGGTGATCAAGCCGCTGACCGCTGTATACGGGACCGAGCGCGTAGCAGACCGCCGTCCCAGTCACGATGTGCGCCGCGATGGTGGCCAGGAGAAGCCGCGAGTTTTTGCTCCCCCGACGCACGCAGAATCGCCGAGTCCAGGCGTAGAATCCGAGCCAGAAGAGCAGAGCGGCAATCGCGAGGTTCGTTGTCGTACGCAACGCCACTTCGTCGTCGGGGCGCTGGAGCAGGAAGGGCCAGCCATCGAGTGCGGCAAAGGAGAAGGCCACGATCAGCATCAGAAGCGCGGTGAGAAACTGCACGTAGAGCGAGCGGTCGCAGGCGTTCCAGCCAAAGGGCGAACCCGTGGGCAGCAGGCCCCCGGCAAACGGGTTCAGCCGCGCGCGTGTACGCGCACGGGCCCGAGTCCTCGGCGCATCCGGGCTACATGAACCTGGTGCTGGCTCGCTCTCTAGACTGACTGCCATGTCCCCTCTTTCAGGGTAGCAACCAGAGCTCAAAGGTGTTCACTAAGCGGCGTCGTGGATGCCGACCGGTCGGGTCGCCAAGACGAGCTCTCGGACACGAACCCAGCGACGAAGCGAATGCCAATGCGCGTTCGCCATGGCCAAGAAACGAATGGCCGTATCGTTGAAGAGGAAACCATGCGTATCGCGAACGACCTCTGCGCCAATCCACAGCGGCTCTGGCTCCCCCGGGAGGGTGAGCCGAATTTGCAAACGGTCGCTGCTCCGATTGCCCAGAATCGCCAGCGAATCGAGCATCAAGCCGTGCTCCCCGAGGCTGGTCACGAAGGCCGGCAAGACCTCGTCATCGGCGACGAGCTCGGCGTAGAGCGCCACCGGAAGAAGAGTTTCACGGTGTGCGCCTTGCAGCATCGTCTCCGAAGCTACGGGGCGCGGCCAGCGCAGGCAAAAAACCTACGGGCCCTTGGGGCCCAAAACCCCATGATTCCGTAGCACTGGGTTCCATCTTCGCGATGGCGGGAGACCTGGTTTGACGGGGAGCGTAAGCCTGTGGTACCGGAAAATGAATGGTGGTTCATTCAACGGCCAAGAAGCGAAAAGGCTCCATGCCGGAGAAACGGGACCGGATCCTCAAGGCCGCGATTCAGGTTTTCGCCAAGAACGGCTTCTACGCGACTCGGGTCAGCGAGATTGCAAAGGCTGCCGGCGTCGCGGACGGCACGATCTACCTCTACTTCAAGAACAAGGACGATGTCCTCATCACCATCTTCGAGGAAGGGATCGAGCAGCTGCTGACGATCCTGCGCAAAGTCGCGGAATCCGAGGACTCGTTTGAGAAACGCATCAGCCGAATCATCGAGCTGCAGCTCGGCTTGCTCGAGGAGCAGCGCGACTTGGCCGAGGTGATCACGGTGAACCTTCGGCAATCGTCGCGCCTCCTCAAGCAGTACGCGACACCGCTCTTCATGCAGTACATCGATGTGATCGCAGGGGTCGTGCGCGACGGGCAGAAAGAAGGCGCGTTTCGCAAAGACCTCAATCCTCGCATCGTCGCGCGAAGCTTGTTCGGCGCCTTGGATGCGATTTTGCTCACCTGGGCGCTAGGGGAAGGTGACCCGGCCGCGCTGCGCAAAGCCGCTGCACATTGCGCCAGCCTCTTTCTCGAAGGTCTTCGTCAGCGCTAGCGGAGTGCATCGGGAGGCGAGCCCAAAACCATGATTTCCTCAGGACGAGACCAGACCTGGCAGGAAGCCTACGATGCCAATGGCTATGTCGTACTGGACGCTTTGCTGAACGAAGATGAGCTGAGGGAGGTCCGCGATGCGCTCGCGCCGCTTCTCGCCCAAGGCCCGTCGGGCCGCAACGACTTCGAGGGTACAAAGACCCAGCGGGTCTACACATTGGTGGCGCGCGGGAAGGTATTCGAAAAGCTCGTGGAGCATCCCGTGGTGCTTTCGATGATGGACGAGCTCCTGCTACCCAACTATCTGCTCACCGCGAATCAAGCGATCGCGATTGCACCGGGCGAAACTCCTCAACCCGCGCATAGCGACGACGAGTTTTACACCATCCCGCGGCCACGTCCCGCGGTCAGCGTCTCGACCATGTGGGCCATCGACGACTTCACCGAAACGAACGGCGCAACGGAAGTCATCGCAGGGAGTCACCGCTGGACGGACGAGGAGCTCGGCAAGTTCTACGACCGCGATGATGCCGATGGGTTGGCGCCGCACCACCAGGCGCAGCTTCGGCCGCTGACCATGTCGGCAGGCTCGTGCGCCGTGTTTGCCGGAACGCTCGTGCACCGCGGCGGCACGAATCGTTCAAGCGCGGTGCGCCGAGCGATCAGCAATCAGTACTGCCAGCCCTGGGCGCGCACCCAGGAGAATTTCTTTCTGGCGGTCCCTGCCGAGAAGGTCGCGCACATGTCGCCGCGCGTGCAGGCCATGCTGGGTTACTCGATTCATCCGCCCTTCATGGGACAAGTCACCGCGCGCCACCCACTCAAGACGCTAAGTCCAGAGTTCGAGAACCCGCTCGAAGATTGACCCTCCGTTGTCGGGTCTTTGCGCTCCGCCGCGGCGCGGCTAACCGACCACGGCATCGATCATCTCTTGGCTCCGCTCCCAGAGCTGCTGCGCTGCTTCTTCATCTGCCGAGGCGCGGCTTGCCTTGGCCTCACGCACTCTGTCGAAGTACCGGCCTGTGACGCCTTCGAGCTCGGGCGCTGTTGCCACGTAGATCGAAGTCTTGGCGCCCTCGGCCTCGGACATGACGATCATCCGCGCAAGGGGCGAGCGGTGGAGCGCGTTGAGGAACATGTTGTTCCGCGTGATACGACTGCGGACGTTGCCTGGGTTGAGGGCGTTGGAGGTGATCCCGAAGTCCTTCCAACGGCGCGCGAGCTCGTTCGAAAAAAGGATGTTCGCAAGCTTGGAGTGCCCGTAGACCCAGAAGCCCCGCCAGCGCTTCTCGAACGTCAGGTCATCCCAGTTGAGGGACTTCGGTCGGACGTGCATCGAAGAGGAAACGTTCACGACCCGCGCTCTACCGCTGGCGCGAAGTGTGTCCCTCAGCTCGTTCGTGAGCAGGAAATGGGCGAGGTGGTTCACGGCGAAGGTGTCCTCGTATCCGTCTTTGCTGACCGTGCGTTCTCTGTGCCAGACGCCAGCGTTGTTGACTAGGACATCGAGCGATCCGAAACGGTTTCTGACCTCCCAGGCCAATCGCTGCACTTGTGCCAACGAAGAGAAATCTGCCCGAAAGGTCTCGATGCGCCCGATTGAACCGGAACGCAGCGCTTTGGCGGCGTCTGCGAGGCGCTCCGCATTCCGCCCAACGATGCCCACGACATCGAAGCGCGAGCTAAGGCCACGCGCGGTTTCGAGACCGATGCCGCTGCTCCCACCGGTCACCAAGGCGAAGCGAGTGGCTTTGGTTTCCTCGCGCACGATGGGCTTCTAGCACAGCGAAGCGGGGTGAAAGGCACCGAGGGCCGGGCGCCGGGCCGCGCTCCTTGACAGCCCTCCAAAACGCTCCTAGATCGCCTGCGATTTTCAGCAGTTAACAGCCTTTCACGGCTCAACGATCTGAGGAGGAAGTGTGAAGATCCTCGTATCCATCAAGCGCGTTGCGGATCCGGACAACGCAAGCAAGCTCAAGGTGAGCAGCGACGGCACCGCCGTCACATCCGAAGGCCTCGAATGGAAGATGAATCCCTTCGATGACTGGAGCCTCGAAGCTGCGCTGCGATTGACCGAAAACGCCGCCGAGAAAAACGCGCGCGTCGGTGAGGTCGTGCTGGTTTCGATCGGCCCGAACGACGAGCACACGCAGCGGATCATCCGTGAAGGTCTCGCCAAGGGCGCCGAGCGCGGCATCCTGGTCGAAGCGGACGAGGGCAATCTCGACGCCGGCGTCGTTTCCACGATCCTCAAGGCCATCGTGGACAAAGAGAGCCCGGACCTGGTCGTGATGGGCAAGCAGGCAGCTGACGGCGATTCGAACGTCGCCGGCACCGAGCTCGCGGAGAAGCTTGGCTGGCCGGTCATCAACTCTGCAATGAAGATTCAGACCAGCGATGACGGCAAGACCCTGGAGGTCAAGCGCGAGCTCGATACTGGCGTTGCGACGGTGAAAGTCACCGGTCCGGCGGTCATCACCACTTCCGACCGCATCCTGCAACCGGAATCGGTCAAAAATGGCGTGACTCCCGACGACCACCAGTACGCAAAACTCGAAGTCGGCGGCCGCTACGCCTCGCTCAAGGGGATCATGCAGGCCAAGAAGAAGCCGATCGACCAGATGTCGCTCGGGGACCTCGGCGTCGACACCGCGAAGTCGCTCAACTACACGAAGTTCGAGCTGCCGCCGGCGCGCTCGGGCCAGACTACGTTTGTCGAGGACGTCGCGGACCTCGTCGACAAGCTCCACAACACCGCCAAGGTCATCTAACCCTCGAGAAACGGAAAGGAAGCATCAGACATGGCTAATGTTCTCGTTGTTGCGGAGTTGCTTGAGGGCAAGGCACGCAAAACCACTCTTTGTGCGGTCACCGCCGCGAAACAAATCGCGGGAGAAACCGGCGGTTCGTTCGACATCCTGTCGATCGGAGAAGGCGCAGGCGCCGCAGCAGACGAGCTGACGGGATACGGCGCAGGCAAGGTGCTGAAGGCGGAGATTGCGGGCGGCTACACCTGCGAGAAGTACGCGGCGACCGTCGCAGAAGCGGGCAAGGGCTATGATGTTCTCGTCGCTTGTGCCAGCGCGTACGGCAAGGACTTGCTCCCGCGGGTGGCTGCCAAGCTCGGCGCGGGCGTCGCCTCGGACATCTCCGAAGTCCATACCGACGGCGGCAAGCTGTCGTACACACGTCCGATGTACGCGGGCAACATGTTTGGCACAGTCGAGATTCTGACCGACAAGCAGGTCGTGACCGTTCGCCAGTCGGAGTTCGAGCCGGCCGCGGCTTCGGGAGGTACGAGCCCCTCGGAAGACATCGCCGTGCAGACCGACCCGGCCGCGGACAAGGTCGAGTTCCTTGGGGTCGAGGTCGTCAAGAGCGAACGACCCGATCTTGGCGATGCCGACATCGTCGTTTCGGGAGGCCGTGCGCTCAAGAGCGCGGAGAACTTCACCAACGTCATCGAGCCACTCGTCGATGCGCTCGGCGCCGCGATGGGCGCGTCGCGTGCGGCATGCGACGCCGGCTACGTGGCCCCGGAGCTCCAGGTCGGTCAGACGGGTAAGGTCGTCGCGCCGAAGCTCTACGTTGCCATCGGCATCTCGGGAGCGATCCAGCACTTGGCTGGGATGAAGGGGAGCAAGACCATCGTCGCGATCAACAAGGACAAGGAAGCGCCGATCGCCCAGGTCGCGGACTACTTCCTGGTCGCCGATCTATTCGACACGGTCCCTGCACTCACCGAGGCGGTCAAAAAGCTCTAAGCCTCTCGGCGGTAGCGCTCCACAGAAGAAGCCCGGGTCGCCAAGCGTCCCGGGCTTTTGCGTCGCGGATTGCGTTTTTATGGCCCCGGGGCTTGCCGATCCTGCACAATTCCGAGATGGCCTGGTCCGTCGCTGCTTTGGTGATGCTCGCTGTCGCGTTGGTGGTGCCGGCACGGCTCCGGCGCGGTCGGCAGAGGCAGTCGAAAGAGCCGCCCGGTGGCAAGCGTCCCGACCTGCAGGGAGAAAGCCCCCGAGCTCGCGCCTCGCAGCCGGCGGAGGAGCCCGACCCCGCCCCATTCAAGAGCTGCCCGGTGTGTCTCTCGGAGTATCCGACCCAGAATCGCTTCTGTGTCCGGGACGGGGCCGAGCTGATGGAAGGCCATGCCTCGGGGCCGTTCGCGCAGGGCATGATCTGCCCGACCTGCCGGCGCGGCTATCCCTTTGATTCGAGCTATTGCCCTGAAGATGCGGACGAATTGGTGCCATATGGCCTCTACGGTGCCGCGAGCTCGACCCGCCCTCCCCTGAGGCTCGACACGCACAAGATCTGCCCGGAATGTGGGATTCGCCACGCTTCGGTCCACCTGTTCTGCGGCCAGGACGGCACCGAGCTCGTGGTGGTAAACTGAAAAAAAGGCCAAGGATTCCAAGGAGCCGGGGTCCAATGACGCGGGAACAACCTTGGTGGACTTCTTGCTTGGCATAGGAAAGGACCGCTATGATCGCGGTCCTAAAGGGGATTCTTCGATCCGGAGCAGCTCGAGGTGTCTGTCGAGCGCTCTTGGGGGGAGAGGAGACGGGGGCAATAGATGAAGATCGTTTGCGATAGCTGCGGGGCGAAATACTCCATCGCCGACGAAAAGGTCGCTGGAAAAATCTTCAAGATTCGATGCAAGAAGTGCTCATCGGTTCTCGAGGTTCGCGGCGATCAGAACAACGCGAACGCTGGCAACGAACAGAGCGCGACATCGGATCGCGGAGGCGAAGCGACTTGGTACATCGTCGTCGACGGTGAGCAGAAGGGGCCCTTGGCTCCGATAGACCTCAGTCAACTGTTTGCGAAGGGCAGCGTTGGTCTCGAGTCCTACGTTTGGAACGAAGGCTTCGACGACTGGAGGGTCGCAAGCGACGTGCCCGAGATCGCGCAGCTCTTTGGCGGCGCCGCGTCGCGGGCCAAACCGCAGGCAGCAACGGACGACACGTTGGGGTTTGGTACAGGTGGTGATCTCTTCGGCAACAACGATGGCCGCGAGCCGACGAGCGAGATCGACACGAACAGCAGCATGTTTGCCGGCTTTGACGAGAGCCCGACACCGACACCGGTTGGAGTCGAAGGCCCACCGATGGCAGCAGCGTCCCCGGATGCAGGCGCTTCGCTCGGAGGGGGTTCGATGGGCGGGACCGAACCTCAGCGTATGACTGGCCAACGCAATGAGAATTCGGTTCTGTTCTCGTTGAGCAATCTGCAACAGCTCGCGTCGCGCGGCGGCTCGCCTGCTGAATCCGCTGCGATGGTGAGCCAGCCTCCCAGTGCGTCACTTGGCGCTCAAAGCGCCCCTCCTCCGTCCGGGGAAGGTTCGGGGCTCATCGACATACGTGCGCTCGCGAAATCTACGACGCCGGGCACCCGCGCTGCGCCTTCCCAGGCGGTGGATGATCTTCTGGCCATCGGAACCGGTGGCGGTGCTGCGTTTGGCGCGCCGCTGCTCGGACCGGCACCCGATGACAGTGCATACGGGAACCGCTGGCTCTGGATCGGCGGCATCGCGATCGCGGTCATCGCGATCGTCGGCGCGGGAGTCGGCGTCGGGATGGCGCTCGGAGGCTCCGAGGAAGACGCGCTCGAGATCACGGCGGAAAACCAAGCCGCACCCGCCGCCGCGATCCCGGGCTCCAATGCAGTCGCAGCCTCTGCAAAGGCGCCCGTCGAGCTTCCGAATGAGGCGCTCGCTGCCGCAGAGGCCGCGGAGCCGATCGAAGCCGCAACGATCGAGGACAACGCGCCGGAGCCCGCACCCGAGTTGGTGGAGGCGGCGCCCCAGAAGCGACGCGCAAGCAACACGCAGCGACGGCCGCGAACGGCCAAGAGCACGACGAGCGCGTCGCCTGAGCCCGAGCCGGCGCCCAAGAAGCGCGGCGGCAACCTCGACGCACTCATGGACGAGGTCGTGGGAGGCTCGTCTTCGACGACAAAGCCGAAGCAAACCAGCACATCCTCGAGCCGGGACAGCTCCAGCCTACCCGACGCGCCGTCACGAGACGACGTGAAGACCGCGCTTCAGGGTGTGAGTGGCGGTGTGAAGGCGTGCAAGAAAGACAGCGGCGGAACAGCGACCGTCAACGTCACGTTCAGCGGAAAGACCGGCCGCGCCAGTGGCGCCAAGGTCGCTTCAGGGCCCTTCAAAGGCACCCCGGTCGGCTCCTGCATCGAGTCGGCGGTGAAGCGCGCTCGCGTTCCCCGGTTCAAGCAGTCATCGTTCAAGGTCACCTTCCCGTACCGCCTCTGAGGTCGCACACCCGCATCTCGACGGCGAGCCGGCTCGACTACCGAATTCCCTCTAGGAATCGCACTCCCGTTGCGACGCCGAAGCCCGTTCCCCCTTTGGGTAGGCGCCCATGTGGCCGGTCGACGAAGGCCGGGCCGGCAATGTCGAGGTGCATCCAAGTGGTGTCGCCGACGAACTCCTTGAGGAAGAGCGCCGCGGTGATCGAGCCCCCGTAGCGGCCGCCCACGTGCTTCAGGTCGGCAATGGAGCTCTTGAGCGTCGAGCGAAGATCCGAATCAAGTGGCAGGCGCCAAAACGATTCGCCCTCCCCTTCGGAGGCGTCGATATACTTCGAAGCGAGCTTATCGTCGTCGGTGTAGAGCGCCGCCCGCCAGGGGCCGAGCGCCACCAGGCAAGCGCCGGTCAGGGTGGCGTGGTCGATCATGTAGTCGGGTTTGAGCTTGCGCACCGCCCAGGTCAGCACGTCGGCAAGCACCAAGCGCCCCTCAGCATCGGTGTTGATGACCTCCACGGTCTTGCCCTCCAGCGACTTGTAGACATCGCCAGGTCGGTACGCCTTCGCACCCGTCATGTTTTCGGTAGAGCCAATGACGGCGTGTACCTCGACGGGGAGCTTGAGTCGCGCCGCAGCGAAGACGATGCCCAACGTGGTCGCGGCACCGGCCATGTCGCATTTCATGTCGACCATCGAAGCCGCCGGCTTGATGCAGAGGCCACCGGCATCGAAAGTGAGGCCCTTCCCAACGAAAACCACCTTCTTTTTTGGACGCGCTGGCTTATACACCACGTGAATGACCCGCGGTTCGATCGCGCTGCCCTTGTTGACCGCCAGCAGTAGGTTCATCCCCTCTTTCTCGATGCGCGCCTTGTTCCAGACGCGGCAGGACAAGCCCAGCTTTCGTGACTCGCTAGAGGCGGCACGCGCGAGGGTCACTGGATTGAGGTCATTCGGCGGCCGGTTGACGAGGTCGCGGGCGAAATTGACGCTCTCCGCGACGGCTTTCCCCGTGCGAATGGCGGCGGTCAGACCGCGCCGAGCCTTTGGGGCGCCGACGATGACGGCGGAGCTGAGCGTTGCGGCCGCCTCCTTGTCGCTCTTGTACTCGGTGTAGCGATAGGCCCCGGCAACGAGCCCCTGCGTGGCGGCGCGAACCGTGTCGGCGTTGACGACGGAGAGCTCGACAGCTGCGCTCTTTTGCGCGCGAGCCGCCGAAGCAAGCGAATGCCCGAGGGTCCAAGCGACCTTTCCGGCGTCTTCTTCATCACCGACACCGACGAGCAAGAGCCAGCGAGACTTCGCCTTGCCCGCAGCCGCAACTTTGAGGGTTTGCGCGACCTTTCCCGCAAAGCGCTCATCCGAGGCGAGGGGCTTGATGCTGCCCTTGCCGGTGACGGTCTCGATGCGCCCCAAGGCGCGGTTGAGCTTCGTCTTCCCCGATGGAACCGCGACCGCGACGATGTCTGCGGTCGATTTGTCCCACGTACCCTCAGAAAGTGAAATCTTCATCTGGCTCCTTGTACCCCTCGGTCGGCGGGATACTGACAGGAACTTCTGCAGCCAACAAACCAAACCGCGACCGCGATCCGCTGGCGGCCGCCGTTCCCACGCCGCCGATTCGCCAGTTCACACCGCGTAGCTACCCGGGATCACTCGACCGAGCCCTGGCACCGCGTGTGCAACACAGTCGATTCTCATTCCAAGCAGGAGGAAAGATGCTCGACGAAAACAAAGTGAAGATTGCCTACACCGTGGTGGAGCGAAACAAGGACGGTCGGAAGTTTTGGGTGCGCGTGGGTGCCGCCTTCGTCAACCGTGACGGAAGCCTCAACGTTCGGCTCGATGCGATGCCGGTCAACGGGGAGCTGCAGATCCGAGACTACCAGCCCAGGGAAGCCCGCGAGGGCGCCTCGCGTGACCAGGCAGCCTGATGAAGCGACTGTTCATTCTGCCGCTCGCGATGAGCGCGCTTTACGCGGCGCCGGCTAGAGCAGTCGACGGCGGCGTCGGCCCCCCTAATCAGGGTCCGCCAAGCGTCGAGCAAGACCCGCGCATCAACATCAACGAGGCCCCGCCCGAGGAGCTCGTGAAGCTCCCGGGCATTGGCCCGAGCCGCGCCGAGGCCATCGTCGCGGAGCGCGAAAAGCGACGCTTTCGTCGCATCGAGGACATCATTCGGGTTCCGGGGATCGGCCGAAAGACCTTCGGTCGGATCCGGCATTCGATTCGCGTGCGCTAGCCGCTACCACTCACCTGCCGAACCGCTTAGGTTCATGCTCATGGTCCCGACGTTCGAAGTGCGCGAGGCGGGTGAGGCCGACCGTCAGGTGCTGATCGGCTTTCACCGCAGCCTCTATCAAGCCCACCGCGACGAGGTCGTTGCTGCGCATGACCGCCCGCTCATCGAGTATCGGGACTACGAGCGCATCCTCAACGACGACCTTCAGGCGCTCCTCAAAGACCCAAGCAGCCACGTCCTGGTGGCCGAATCTCAGGCAGCCGCGGTTGGGTACATCACAGGTCGAATCACGGTCGAGCCGAGGCGCGTGTTGCCGCGCAGGGGCGTCGTCGAGGATTGGTTCGTCGTGCCGGAGTCGAGGGGCACCGGGGTGGGCGCGTCCTTGCTTCGCGAGCTCGAACGGCGTTTCACAGCCGCTGGCTGCGAGGTGATGGAATCAGCGACCTGGTCGGCGAACGAAGGGGCGAGGCGCGCCCATGACGCGCTCGGCTTCCGGGAGATCCGCGTGATCTACCGCAAGCGGATTTAGCACTGACACCGGCACCCGCAGTTGCGCGGCAGCGCGAGCCCGAAGGGCGAAGCCCGGCGCAACGCGCCGCCAAGGCGAAGCGCAGCGACCGCCGCGGCAGGGAGGATTACGGGTGGGGGCGGGCGGGCGGTGTAACCAAAACTGCGGCTGGCCTACTCCCGAACCTCAATTGGCGCTGCGCTGGGGAATGGATTGCTCCCTAGGAGCTCCAGTGCAGTTGGTTCGTTCAACAGGTGCCCGGCGAAAAACGCGGTGACGAAGGTGGCGGTGTGACCGTTCGCCGAGTCGACCGAGACGTAGGTAAACGGCTCGCCGTTGGTTTGCCTGAAGCCGTCGCCGCATCCGGGGGCGAAGAACGCGTCCAGTCCGGCGATATTGGTGACCGACCAGTGGCCCGCATCGACGACCTCCATCTTGTAGGCCGGCGTATTTGCATTCGAGAAATTCTCTCGGATGAAGAAGTTGCCGGCCTCGGTGATCGAATTGTCCTCGTTGGCGACGAGAAGGCCCAAGGGAACCTCGATGGCTTCGATCGACACCTCGCCATAAAGGATGTTCTCCATGGGCGCGGCGAACCCGACAACGGCCGCAATTCGGGAATCGTTCTCGGCCACTCTTCCAGCAGTGACCGAACCGATGCTGTGGCCCAGCATTCCTACCCGGGCCGCGTTGGCGGAAATGCCATCGGGCAGGACGTCACCCCCCAGAACGCGGTCGAGCAGGAAGCGAATGTCGGCCTCCCGGACATCGACGAGCTCGTTGTTGAGCGGAGCCGGGCTTTCATCGAGGCGATCGAAGAGCGTATCGCCGATGTGGTCGGGCGCGACGACGATGAAGCCATGGGACGCCAAGCGTTCCATGACGGCATGCGCAGACCAACGCGTGCAGGTGTAGCAGTGCGAGTACAGAACGAGCGGGTACTCACCTGCGGCCGCGGCTGCGTCCCGGCTGGCGGCCGTCGTCTTGGCGACGCAGGCCTCGGGCGCCGCGTCCAAGAGGCCAGACAGCGCCGCTCGATGGTCGGGATCGGTTTCAAAGTCGATGACGCCGGATGCGGGACCCGAGGACTCGATCGGATACCAGACTTCGATCGGAAGCGTCCGACCCCGGACGCTGTCGGTGGCTGACGTCGTCAACACGCCCACCGCAGCGGGTCCGGTCGCGTCGTACTGAGGGGCGCTGACCCCGCCGTCACTGCTGCAAGAAGCGAGCAAGAAGCCGAAGGCAACACAGGCGTTCCCAATCACGGAGGTTTTCCACATGGGGAACCGGTGTACTCGAAAACGCGTTCAGTGAACAGCCGCACGCAACGGTAGGCGATCGACGATCTCGGCTTCTGCGTCGAGCAGCTCGTTCAGCCGGGCCTGCACGCCTTCCGCGGCGAAGTATTCGCGCGCCAGGCGAACGAACAAGCCGTGGTGCCTGGCTTCCGAACGCGTGATGTCCGCGTAGAACGTCTTTAGTGCCCCGGGTTCGAGGGCGTCGGCGACCATGCCGAAGCGTTCGCAGCCCCGCGCTTCCACGATGCCGAGCACGAGCAGTCGATCCAGGAAATACTGCTCCGGCCCTCGCTTGATCAGCCTCATCAGCGCGCCGACGTACGGGTCTTTGTCGTCTGCCCGCGTCGATAGACCCCTGTCGAGGATGATCTCCATGACTTGCGCATAGTGTTCGAGCTCTTCCTGCGCGAACGGAATCAACTCGCGCACGAGCAGAGTACGATCGGAGTAGTGAGAGACGAGCTTCAGCGCGGTAGCGGAGGCCTTCCGCTCGCAGGACGCGTGGTCGACGAGGAACGCGTCGAAATCGCCAAGCACGACGTCGATCCAGCTTGGGTCGGTTGCTGTACGCAAACGGAGCATCGTCGTGCCTAGCCGCGAAGGGCATCGAGAATCGGCTGGATTTGGCTTCGCCGAAGTTTCAGTGCAGCCCGATTGGCGATCACGACCGAGCTGATGTCCGCGATTTTCTCGAGTGGGACGAGCCCATTTTGGCGAAGCGTTTCGCCGGATTCCACGAGGTCGACGATGACGTCCGAGAGCCCGGTCAAGGGACCGAGCTCTACCGAGCCCTGGCAGAAGATCAGCTCGACGGGCGTGCCCTTGGCTCGGAAGTATTGCTCGGCGATGTGCGGGAACTTCGTGGCAACGCGCAGAGGGCGTTCTCCTTTGCCAGCGATGGGCTCCTTTGGACGGCCGCAGACCATCATCTGGCATTTGCCGATGTCGAGGTCGACGGGCGCGAAGACGTCGTAGTTTCGTTCCATCAATACGTCTCGGCCTACGATGCCCAGGTCGGCCGCGCCGTACTCGACGTAGGTCGGCACGTCGTCGGGCTTGAGCAACAAATAGCTCAGTCCGGTTTCCTTGTCCTCGCGAACGAGCTTGCGGCTATTCGCGGTTAGCGCGTCGGTGGGAATCCCGGCTTGCTCGAGCCGGCCACTGAGCTGTTCGAGAACCCGCCCCTTGGGAACGGCAATGACGATGGTGTCCTTGTTGCGTCTAGGCATCTCCGGGTACCCGCTCGATCTGGGCTCCAAGCGGAGCCAGCTTCTCCTCGATGTGCTCATAGCCCCGATCGAGGTGATAGACCCGCCGGACGTAGGTGGTGCCCTCGGCAACCAGCCCTGCCACGACCAGCGAAGCGCTTGCACGAAGGTCGGTGGCCATCACCTCCGCGCCTTCGAGCTTATCCACACCTTGCACGGTCGCCGTTCGGCCATTGACTTGGATCCTGGCTCCCATCCGGTTGAGCTCCGAGACGTGCATGAAACGATTCTCGAATACCGTCTCGGTGATTCGGCTCGTGCCTTCAGCGAGGCACATCAACATCATCAGTTGCGCTTGCATGTCAGTCGGGAAACCGGGGTGCGGCTGCGTGATCACGTCGGTCGGGCGGATCGGACGCGAACCCACGACACGGATTCCTTCGCCTTCGCGTTCGACGCCTGCGCCGGCCTCCCGCAGCTTCGCGATGACCGCCTCGAGAGGCTCGAAGCTCACGCCTTGCAAGAGCAGGTCGCCATCGGTCGCAGCAGCGGCAACCATGAAGGTCCCGGCTTCGATGCGATCGGAAATGATCGCATGGTCGATCGGATGAAGTGATTCAACACCCTCGATCGAGATCACGGACGTTCCTGCGCCTTCGATGCGCCCGCCCATTTTGTTCAAGACGCGGGCCAGCTCTTCGACCTCCGGTTCGCGGGCACAGTTCGTGAGCGTCGTGCGGCCCTTGGCCAACACCGCCGCGCTCATGAGGTTCTCGGTCCCGGTATGGGTCGGGAAGTCCAAGCTGATGTCCGCGCCCTTCAGTCGACCACCGGGGACGGTCACCTCGACGTAGCCGTGGTGCAACTCGACCGCCGCACCCATCGCCGAGAGTCCCTTGAGATGCTGGTCGATGGGTCGCGCTCCAATTGCACAGCCGCCCGGCATGGAGACCACCGCGCGTCCGCAGCGCGCAACGAGCGGACCGAGTACCAGAACCGACGCGCGCATCTGCTTCACGAGGTCGTAGGGAGCCGTCGGCTCGATCGGGCCAGACAGGCTGACGTGCACCTGGCCGTTCTCGTACTCCGCCTGTGCACCGAGTCGGTTTAGCAGGCGCGTCATCGTATGGACGTCCCGGAGATTGGGGACGTTCCGAAACACGTGCTCACCGTCGGCCAAGAGCGCCGCCGTCATGATGGGCAGCGCGGCGTTCTTTGCGCCACTGATCGGCACTGACCCCACGAGCCTGTTTCCCCCAACGATTCGGATGCTATCCACGACGCCCCCTGTTACCCCGTGGCCCAAGTTCGGGCAACTTCAGGCGAAGAGCAATCCTATCGCAAAAGAAACGAAGCCCAGCAGGGCGCCCCAGACTGGGCCCCGCGCCGTCGGCCAGTGAAAGCGTCCAGCCGAGTCGAAACCGCGCCGCGCCAAGAGGACCAACGCCCCAACCCAGACGGCCATTCCCGACAACAGCACGAGCCCCCAAAACGGATCGGGAGACACCTCGTCGCTCAGGAGGCGGCGATGGTCGGCGGCCAACTGCTCGGCGCTCAAACGAGAATCGACAGCAGCAGCCTGATCCATGGCAAGGAGACGCGCAATCTGGTCGTTCGCATTCTCGCGCGCCGGGTCGGAGCGCGAATAGAGCGTTCGAGTAGCCGCAATGCCGCCCGACAGCGACCGCCAGGCCAAGAGAGCAAGGTCGTTGTCTCCCTCGGCCTCGAGCGCCTTGGCGAGGGACTCCAGCTCGGAGATCGCTTCGGCGTGGTACGGACTCCATGGCAGGGCCCATCGGATGGAGCGGCGGTAGTGCTCGATTGCACGGCTTGGACGACCGTCGTGGCGGTAGGCGTTCGCTGCGGCGAGCTCCTCGCGAGACTCCGACGCCACGCGTCCGAAGAGCAACGCGAACAGAGTGAGCACCGCGATCCCAGTCACGATGCCAGAGCGCGCCCGCAAGGAGCTCACAAGAAGTCTCTGCGACGAAAGATTAGAGCGGCGATGAAGAGCGTGGCCCCGGCGTACAAGATTGCGTAGCCCATGGACGTGGCAAGGTAGGTCAAGGGTTCGCCATAGGCGGCAGTCTTCGTCACCAGGGTGTTTCGACCCGGGACGAAGAGATTGAAGTTGGGCAGGAACTCGGCGAACCAACGGAGCAAGGTCTTCATCGCAGGGCTGAGGACGCGGGTCTCCATGGCCACCATGTCGTGTGCCGCCCTGCCGACCAGCCAAACCCCGAACGTGAACGCACCGGTGAGAAAGGGAGTCGAAAAGGACGAAAACAAGAGCGCTACCGCCGTCAGAATGAGCACCTCGCCCAGGCTTAGCAGCAGGGAAGCAAGCAGCTGGAAGAGCTCGACATCCACCGTCGAGCAAATCCACGCCGATGCGCCGAGCGCAACGATGGACCAAATCGGCACGACGAGGGTTCGGTCTTTGGCGGCCAGAAAGGCAATTCCGAGACTGACCAGCAAGGCGATCGGAACCGCGATCACCAGCGTCGTCGACGCCTCGGCCTGAATGGCGGTCACCAGGAGCTGTAAGGCCCCCATGATCGCGATGAAGACCGCACAGGTCGCGACGATGCCGAAGTATTTGCCCAGCAAGAATTCGAAGCGCGCAATCGGCTTGGGAAGAATCACGTAGAGCGTCTTCCGTTCGATCTCTTTGTAGAGGAGCGAGGAGCCCAGGAAAATCGCAACCACCACCGAAAACAACGAGATCGACGCGAGCCCGAGATCGGTGACGACCCGCATCTGCTGATCGAGCGAAAGCTCCCCCAGCGCCAAGGTCAGCGCAAGGACGGCCGCCGCAAGCACCAGAACACCAAACAAGACCCGGTCGCGCACGGCTTCGCGATAGGTGTTCAAAGCAATGGCATAGATTCGTGCGGCGCTCACGGGCCCATCCAGTATGCGCGTCCGGTCACGAAGTGACTCAGAACATTGATCGCCAACAGCACCATGGTCGCCGACGCCACGGTACTGGCGATTTCGAGCCAGCGTGAACTTTCAGGCCGCTGTGCGAGACCCCAGGCACGAAACGAAGCGGCAATTCCCTGCGACAAGAAGAGCCCGATCGCGCCGAGCCCCAGCACATAGAACGCCATGACGGCCGGGCGTGACAGAAACTCGCGCAACAGCTCGTACTGACTGATCGCGACCGGTCCAACGCGGACGGTCATGACCCAATTCAGAACGAGCTGTGAGACCACGAGAGCCCAAGCAAGCCCGCCGGCCAGCTTCTGCAGTCGCCGGCAGCCAATCGACCGATACGGCCCCGGGCTTTGGGCAGCCTCCCGCCCGAGCATGCTCCAACCGCGCGCGTACGCTCCGAGGGAGCCCAGGACCAGCACCGTCCAGGTGAAGAGCGAAGCCCAACTTGCGGGCGACGCTTCGGCAAACGAGCTTCCGCCGCGGAGCGCAGGCCAAAGCCGGACCAACTCCAAGACGAAAAGCACGGCGAGGGGCCAGACCGTGAAGGCGATATGGCTGCGATAGCGCGGCACGGAGTACTACCTAACGCTCAGGCGTTTCGCTGGTCAATTTACTTCAATGGCGAGACCTTGCTTGGAGCGGTTGGTCCGCTGCCTCAGGCCCAGAAGTGTGAGCGGCTCGTCCGACAAAGTCAGCCGAATCCGGTCGCCAATCCCAACCGCGTACACCTTCTGGGTACCGTCGAGGAAAATCCGGCCCTTGGTCATACGGCTGGTGATCTCGAGCACCCCGTCGCGCGTGAACATGCCTTTGACGAGCCGATATTTGTTGTCGACGCCGCGGTAGGGCTCGCGGACGACGAACTGTATCTTCTGAGAGCCGACCGGAAGGACCTTGCCGCCAGCCGAGCGAAGCGCGGCCGTTGAACCGGCCGCGGGGCCGACCCAGACCCCACTCGACATCTGCCGCTCCTGCTCGCCGCCGAATTTTAGGATGTAGCGTGACGTCGCGGCGGGGCTCTCGTGGCAGTAGAGCGCGTCGTTGAGCACACGTGTCGAGATGAGCTTGTCGCCCACATCGACCTGCATCCGCGCAAGACGGCTCGACTTCAGGCTTCCATCGAGGGCAGCAGCCAGCACTTCACCGACATCGTGCGCGTCCCCGGCGCAGAAGTAACCGACGCTGGTATCCGGCGCGCTGTTGATCGCCAGCATCGGCGTCGAGGAGTCCGCAAGATGGGAGGCCCACAGCAGCGTGCCATCTCCTCCGAGCGTGACGATGAGGTCCCAGGCCCCCTCTTCGGGCATTGGCTCGGGGCGATATCGAAGGATCGCGCGCGCCCCCAAGTCGCGAAGCGCCTCCTTTGCGCGCTGTAGCGTCGCCTGATGGACCTCGTGCTCGTGAAGCAGCCCTTGCACCGATACATCGCTGTGCTCGATCAGCTCCTGGAGCCGTGCCTGCGCGCGGCCCACGTAGCGCTGATAGGTACTCTTCTTGTAGACGACGAGGACTCTGGGTCGCATGGATGACTCGTAGTGAGGTTTGCGACTCGCCGCGCCTTACCCGGTCGGAATCTTCTTCGCGTCAGCCAGGAACCGCTCGAGGCCGATGTCGGTGAGGGGATGCTTCAACAGCTGAAGGATGACCTTGTGCGGAATGGTTGCGACGTCCGCGCCGATGAGAGCAGCCTGCACGGCGTGAACGGGATGACGAATGCTCGCGGCGAGAACCTGCGTGGTCAGCCCATAGTTTTGGTAGATCGTGACCAACTGCTCGACGAGCTCCATTCCGTTGCCCGCGATGTCGTCGATACGGCCGATGAACGGGCTAATGTAGGTCGCGCCTGCCTTGGCGGCGAGCAGCCCTTGCGTCGGGCTGAAGCATAGCGTGACGTTGGTACGGATGCCTTCATCGGTGAGCGTTCGCACCGCCTTGAGGCCCTCGGGGATCAAGGGAATCTTGACGACGATGTTCTCATGCATCTTGGCGAGGACTCGGGCCTCCTTGAGCATCCCTTCGTAGTCGGTCGCAACGACCTCCGCGCTGATCGGGCCGTCGACGACTTCGCAAATGTCGACCAGCACCTCTTGGAAGGGCCGCCCGGTTTTGGCCACGAGGGACGGGTTGGTCGTCACGCCATCGATGACGCCCATGGCGGCG
The DNA here is from genome assembly GCA_963699755.1 of uncultured delta proteobacterium. Lineage (GTDB taxonomy): Bacteria > Myxococcota_A > Polyangia > Polyangiales > Houyiibacteriaceae > SG8-38. The sequence continues at coordinate 1,641,084 of CAVOVB010000001.1, read as the reverse complement.
GCATCACGGATCTCCTCGATGTCGGCGGTGTCGATGAAAATCTGCATGCCGCTAGTAAAGGGCGGGGGGCTCGCAGGGTCAAGCAGAGCCTGGGCACAGGCTGGCTCCTTCGAGAAATCCAAGGTCCGGTCACTCGCCGAGCTCGAGCTCGATCTCCACCTCCTCGGTCGCATCGAGAGGCTCGGCGGCAGGCGTGGACAGTGAGCAGACGACGAGGCTCGCGAGAACTGCAGCGATCAGCCACAATAGGCTGCCGCCCGGGGTCCATTGGCTCTTTGCGCGCACGGTAGAGTCCTCTCGAGGGCCGTTTTGTCGCGGGATTGAAGAATAGGCAAGCGAGGTCGTCCAAACGGCATGCGGAGATTTCTTACAGTTTTCATCCTCTTGGCGGCGTGGAGCAGCAGCGCCTTTGCGGAGCGTGAGAGCGGCAAAGTCGATGCCTCGGTCGCGCGGCTCGGCGCGCTCAACGTCGAAGAGCGGGCACTGCTCGCACCGCACCTCGTACACGGGCCCGTCCTGCTGACCGAGTTCCAAAACCGGCAGACCGACCTGCCGGCCGTGATCTACGCGGCGCGCATCCAGGCACCTGCGAAGACGATCGCCGGGGTCATTGGAAAACCCGCGGAGTATCCGCGCTTCATGAATGCGCTGACTTCGGTGGACATTCGCGAGGTCAGCGGGCAGATGACCGCCTTCGACTGGAGCTGGGGAGTCACGCTGTTCTCGCTCACCGGCCAGAACGTGATGACGAGCTACCCGGGCGACTCGACGCGCGGGTACCGCTTCGACATCCGGACGACAGGCGGAGATCTCGGCATCGGTCGGGTCATGTGGCGCGTCTACCCGGAGGGTCCCGATCGGTCGCTCGTCGTTTTCGCCTCGCGCCTCGACATGCGCAACGCGAACTACATCACACGTCAGCTCGCTTCGGAAGGGAACGCGGTGAATCGAACGGTCAACGTCGCCGTGGCCATGGTCACCCTACTCGAGGTCAAGGCGGAAGCGGAACGGCGTGCAGGGACGTCCATCGACGGGATTTATGCCGCAAAGCCCCTTCGCAGACCGCAGGTCGACATGTACGCGCTGCGCTCGCTCCTCGCGCGTGGGGACTTGGTGTTCATGGATATGGACGGGTCGACGCTGCACAGCGTGGCGGTCATCGGCCGCGCCGGAGCCAGCGAGAGGCGGGTGCGCCGGGTCATGCTCGATCCGGAGGAGTTCGGCAAATCGCTACTCCATGGAAGCTGCGCAGAGGTCGTCGAACGCAGCGAGAAGGGGACGCGGTTTGAATGGGAGATCCCGATCCCACTGCTGCACGTCGGTGGAGAGATGATCCTCCGACCCAGCCCCAGGGTTGTCTCGGTCGATGGCATTTCAGGCACACTGTCGAAGGGCAAGTGGCGCTTCGACACCTACCGCTACCCCGGAGGTGAAGCCGGCGTCATCGCTTGGGCCAGCTTCGATCCGGCAGATTCCCCAAAGCTCATTCGCAAGCTGATCGCCGGAAACACATATTTCTCGCACGGCTTCGTCGCGGCGACCCAGCTCGCCGTGATGCGCTCGCTTCGAACACGCGTGCACCTGCTCGGCCGCTAGCCCGAATTGCGCCAGCTCAGAACCGCAGGGTCGCCGAGGCGCCGGCCCCGAGTGTTTCGATGTGCCACCGCGCCGTCTCGCGCTCACGCTTTCGTTTGTTCTTGTGGGTCATGAATAGCGTGAACGAAGTGATCGCGGACAAGGCCGCCAAACCAAACGATAGGTTCGCAAAAAGGGCCCGCCGCTGGTCCCGGTCGGCCGCCTGTTGGGTCTGGTTGGTCGGGTCACCTTCGTCGTCTCGGTACCCCAAGGCCCCCAGCACCGCGCCCGTGACCAGGGACGCTGCAGCGATGCTGCCGGTAGAAATCACCGCCCGGCGGATCGTCTGATCCTCACGTTCGATCGCGCGCTGAGCCGCCAACTTTGCCTCTTCGCTTTGCTTGACGATCAGGCTCCTCGTCGGCTCGGCGCTGAAATCGAGCTCCCGCACCTCACCGTATCCAACCTGCACCGTCTTTTCGCCGACCTGCTTCCCGTCGCCCACGACGACCACGACGTGCACCCCGGGGTCGACCTCGAGCTCGGCAGGCGTCTTTTTCGTGCTGGGAACGCCATCGAGCAAAATCGCACGGCCAACTTGCTCGGAGCGAACGAGCAGCACTGCCGGGCTCTTGAGAAGAGTCGCGATCCGCACATGGACCGATTCGGCGTCCGGGGCATCGGGCCGCTCGACCAAGTATTGTTCCAGCATGGCGACGGCCCCGGGCTCGTCTCCACGGCGTTGTCGTGTATCGGCCACCGCCACGAGGAGGGTCGGGTCTCGCTTCAGCTCGAATGCTCGAAGCCAGGCCTGCTCCGCCGCTTCGTAGCGCTTCGCCTCGAAGGAACGTCTGCCCAGCTCGTAGGCATCGGCCGCGGTCGTCGCCGGATTCGAAAGAAGCGCGGCGAGCTCGTCATCGGAAGGCAGCGGCGGAAGGTCTGTAGGGTTGGTAGCCTCCTGCGCACCGGCCACGGCCGCGAGACCAACAATGAGCACCGCGGGAAGAAGCAGCCTCATGGAGACTAGGCGCCTCCGTTGCCGCCCGCGCCAGCCGAGCCACCGTTGCCGCCCGCCCCGGACGCGCCACCGATGCCGGCCGCGCCACCTTGGCCGCCTTGGCCAGCCGCGCCGCCCTCTCCTCCAGCGCCGGCCATACCGCCAGCGCCTGCCATGCCGCCAACGCCGCCTTGGCCGGCCTGGCCACCCTGGCCGCCCGCACCAGCCGAGCCGCCGTTGCCGCCAGCGCCGCCTTGGTTGCCGCGGAGATCGTCACATACCCCTTGGGTTTCGCAGAAGCCCTGGGTGAACGGGCTACTCAGATGACAGCAGAGCAGCGCGCCGTCGCATTCGTCGTTCTGAAAGCAGGTAGTGCCCACGCCGCCCACGCAGGCGACCAGAAGAAGAAGGAAAACGGAAAAAAGCCAAAGCAACGGGGAAGTGATAAATCGCATGAGCGCGGCGAGCATAGCTCACAGGACTTCGGGGGGCCACGCTTCCGGCTCGATCCGCGGCAGGCCCCCGCTACACTCCGGCCCCTCCATGCCGATCCCCGAAAACCATGCCGATGCGGCGCGCGCCGGCCGATGTGCGATCGTCGGCCGACCCAATGTGGGCAAGTCGACGCTGCTCAACGCGCTGCTCGGGCAGAAGCTCGTGATTGCGACGCCGCGGCCAGGGACGACCCGGTCCTGCGTGTTGGGGGTCTACGCCTCAAGCGATCCGCCTACGCAGGTGGCCTTCGTGGACACACCAGGGCTCGAGCGACCCAAAGGAGCGCTCGGCCGGGTCCTGATCGACAGCGCCAAGCAGGGGCTCGTCGACTGCGACACGATCGTGTTCGTGACGGAGGCGCCAAGGCCAGGGGCCGCGCTCGCGGTCCACGAGAAGGATCGGACCGCCCTGCAGGCGCTGGAGGCCACGAACGTGCCGGTCATCCTCGCGATCAACAAGGTCGACCGGCTCAAAGTCAAAGAGAGGCTCTTCGCCTTCATCGAGGCGTATCAGAAGAATCGCGCGTTCGCCGCAGTGGTGCCGATCTCGGCAACTCGGGGAACCAACCTCGAGGCGCTGCTTGATGAGATTCGTACGACCCTACCCGAAGGGCTTCTCTACGATGCCGATTTCCTGACCGACAGACCGGAACGTTTCTTCGTGAGCGAGCTGGTTCGTGAGGCGGCGATGCTCAACACGCGCCAGGAAATCCCGTACGGAATCGCATGCGATCTCGAGAGCTATCGCGAAGAGGGCAGCCTGCTCCGAATCGAAGGCACGCTCATCGTCGAGAAGCCGAGCCACAAGGCGATCGTGATCGGGAGCCAGGGCGAGACGATCAAGAAGATCAGCACCGAGGCACGCCTGCAGATCGAGGCCTTCTTGGAGCGCAAGGTGTATCTGCGCCTGTGGGTGAAGGTCATCCCCGGTTGGACCCGGGACCCAACCAAAGTGCGTCAGCTCGCCATCGAAGAGGGTCGGTCATGACCGGACGGCATCGCCACCACGCACGAAGGCCTGCGGGCTCCGTCGTCAACAAGCCCTTGGTCGCCATCGTCGGTCGTCCGAATGTCGGCAAGAGCACGCTGTTCAACCGCTTGGCCGGGCAGCACATCGCCATCGTAGAGGACATCCCAGGGGTGACCCGGGACCGCCACTACGCAGATTCGTTCGCGCTAGGCCGTGAATTCGTACTGATCGACACCGGTGGATTCGACCCGGACAGCGACGACCCGATGAAGGCTGGCATCACGAGCCAGGTTCGATTGGCGCTCGAAGAGTGTGATGTCGTCGTCTGCGTGGTGGATGCCACAGTCGATCCGTTGCCCGCGGACCGCGAAGCCGTTGCACTCCTGCGCGACGCAGGTAAGCCCGTGATCTTCGTTGCCAACAAGGCGGACTCGCAGGCAAGGGAGCACGACGCGGTGTCGTACTACGAGCTCGGGATCAACTCGATCATGCCGATCTCCGCGCTTCACGGGCGAGGCATCGGCGACTTGGAAGAGGCGATCTTCGAGCAACTCCCCGAGGCCGAGGAGATCAGCGAGCCGGCGCTGAACGTTCCTCGAGTCGCGATCATCGGTAGGCCGAATGCGGGCAAGTCTTCCTTGGTGAATCAGCTCTGCGGCGAAGAGCGTCAGTTGGTCGACGATCGGCCCGGGACCACCGTGGACAGCATCGACACGCTGGTCGAGCGCGACGGACAGAGTCTGATCCTAATCGACACCGCTGGGATTCGTCGCAAGCGGAGCGTGAAGAAGCGCGGTATCGAAGGTCTGAGCGTGCTCCAAGCGATCCGGTCGATCGAACGAAGTCACGTCGTCGTGCTCATGATCGACGCCGAAGCGGGGGTCGGTGAGCAGGACGCAAAAATCGCCGGTCTCGTCCACGACAGGGGTCGTGCGCTGATCATTGCGCTCAACAAGACTGACCTGCTCAGCCGAGAGGCGCAGAAAAAAGCCATGGATCGAACGCGCGAAGTCCTGGCCTTCGTGCCATGGGCACCCATGGTGACGGTGAGCGCGCTCGAGGGACGGGGAATCAAGGCCTTGCTAGGGCGTGTGGATGACGCGGTGATCGAGCATCGTAAGCGAATCGGCACGGCGGAGATGAATCGCTTCTTCGAAGAAGTCCTCGAGAAGCACCCCGCCCCGACGATGCACCATCGCTCGGTCCGGTTCTATTACATCACCCAGGCGAGCGTTGCGCCTCCGACGTTCGTCATCATGACGAACTCGCCCAAGGACGTGCACTTCAGCTACCAGCGATACGTGGTCAATCAGATCCGCAAGCGATTCGGGTTCCAGGGGACACCGATCCGTGTCCGGTACCGGGGCAAAAAGAGCCGGAAGCGCTAGGCTCGCAGGGTTCGGAGCGCCTTGAGCTCCGCGCGCGCTGCGGGATTGCCGAGCTGCCCGCAGGCAGCCATGACGCTGCGGCCTTTGGTCACACGCTCGCGCACGGGCAGGCCCTCGGCGCGGAGCCAGGCGATGAAACGCTCGACCTCGGCGTCGTCGGGCGCGCGCGTAAGCGGCATCGAGCCGGGATTGTAGGGAATGAGGTTGACGAGCACCCGATCGAGGGGCTTGCAAAACGCCGCTACGGCACGCGCATCGGCTTCGGTGTCGTTGATCCCCGGCAGGAGACAGTAATTGACACCAAGCACGAAGTTACGACGAGGGCGGTACGCCATGAGGGCCCTCTGGAGCGCCGCGAGGTCGCTACGTCGGTTGATCGGCATCAGCTCGTTTCGCAACGAGTCGTTCGCCGCGTTCAAGCTGATCGAAAGATTGAGCCGCTTGAGCCCAAGCTCGGCAAGAAGCCCGATTCCTTCAACATGCCCGACCGTGCAAATCGTCAGACGCTCCTGGCCGATCGCCAAGCCCGCCTCGTCGTTCAGCACCCGTAACGCCTGGAGCACGTTCTTGGAATTGTCGAGTGCCTCGCCCATCCCCATGAAGACGAGGTTGCGAATCGGCCAGCCGAGCCCATGTCTTGCGACGAGCAGCTGGGCGATGATCTCGTCGGTTCGAAGGTGGCGGAGCAAACCCATGCGCCCGGTTTCGCAAAACGTGCAGCCCATCTTGCAACCGACTTGGCTCGAGACGCACAGAGTGTATCGACCCCGCCCCATGGGGATTCGGACCGACTCGACTTCGAGCCCGTCTTGCAATCGCACGACCATCTTGGAGGTCGCACCATCGTCACCGTCGTCGGACTTCACGGCGACGAGCTTCGGGAGCTCGAAGGAAAACGCTACACGCCATGCCTCAGCGGCCTCCTGGCCGAGCCCAAAGCTCTCCGGCTCGAAGCGGCCTTCGCGCATGACTTGCCGATGAATCCGCCGAGCGATCCCGTGCCCACGAGGGAGCAGCACCTTCGCGCGTTGGGCTAGCTCGGCGTTGCAAAGCCCGTGAATCGGCTGCTTGATCATCTCAATCTTGAACCAAGAGAAAGTGCGCGGTTGCCACGGCGACCGGGCAGTCCGGGTCGTCCTGATACGCGAATACACGAACGTTGGCGACTCGCCTTCCCCGCCGCGTGAATTCCGCCCGAGCGAGCACGTCCTGGGGACCGGCGCCTCGGAGGAACTCGACGGTGATGTTGATCGTCTTGGGGATTGCCGTCGTTTCTCCATGCCAGAGCAATTTGAAAATCGCAGTCGACTCCATGAGCGCACCAAGCGTACCTCCATGAAGCGCGGGCACGTTCGCATTGCCGACCAAGTGGTCCGAGTAGCGCATTCGGCCAATGACCTCGCCGTCGACGAGCTCGCAACTGATGCCCATGAACCGGGCGTAGGGGATCGCCTCCTGGAGCGACGTGAAGTCACCCGTTTGGCGAAGGTCCACCACCGCATCGCGCAGCCTCATTCGGGCACCCCGTCTTGCGTTCGCCGCCCTTCGTCCGGGAAAATGACGAACGTTCCAGACGCGGTCGCGATGGGGTTCGCCTTGTCGCCGTGGTGCGCCTTGGCCCGCACGAACGCGACGTGCCTGGTCACTTTGTAGCAATGAGCGCCGCAAATGACTTCTTGATGTGGCAGGGCCGGGCGCACGTAGTCGATTCGAAGGTCGAGCGTCGCAATTCGCCGTGGCGCAGCGAGTGACATGATGACCGCTCCACCACAGGTCGCATCGATCAGACTGGTGATGCAGCCACCATGCAGAACCTCCGTCTCGGGGTTGCCTACGAGATCCACCCGATAAGGAAGCGCAAGGGAGAGATGCTCGGGCCTGTAGTCGACGACTCGAAGACCCAAAGCCTGGTTGTGCGGGACTGCGCCGACGTAACGCCCCTCGAGGCGTCGCCTGATTTCATCCTTCTGCGGAAGAAACGAATCGGACACGGGTCACCCTCTAGCAGGCCTGGGCTACCTGGCTCAAGGCGCGAGGCTAGACAGGAGGTGGTGGCGGAGGCGTGACCTGCTCGCGGAGCCAGTCGTCCGATGAGACGAACTCCACGCCTAGCACGCCTTTATCCGCGAGAAGATCAGGGTGATCGGTGAGCACCCGAGCCACCCCGGCGGCCTTTGCGAGCGCGACGAGCGCCTCGTTCCAGTCTTCGATGAAGAAGTCAGTGGTCTCGACGACGTCGACGAGACCGCAAATGGTCGTCATCTGCTGTGCGACCGCTTCGTCTTTGAACTGAGGAAGCGCGTGAAGCATCGACTCGACGCGTTCCATCACCCACTTCGACGTCTTTGGTTTGGCGGGGCCTCCAAACGCGCGCCGAACGGCACGCTCTGGCGGAGACCCGAGCGCGATCGAAGCGTTGACGTAGATGTCGGGCGCTAAAACGACGTCCATGCCCGAACCCTAACACGGCGCCAGGAGGCTTGACATCGTTCCGGCCAGAGTTAGTCGTCAAACATGAAGTCAATCTGGATTCCGAAGCACGGTAAGTCCGACGTGCTCGAGCTCCGCGAGAGCCGGGACCCGATGCCCGGGCCCGGCGAGGTCAGGATTCGCGTTCGAGCATCGGGGATCAACTTTGCGGACATCATGGCCCGGCAGGGGCTGTATCCAGACGCGCCATCCCCACCGATGGTGGTCGGCTATGAGGTGTCCGGCGTCATCGACTCGGTGGGCGAGGGAGTCGCCGATCGAAGCGAGGGCCAACGTGTCTTGGCGATGACCCGGTTTGGCGGTTACGCAGAGGCAGTGTGCGTCGATGCGGCGCAGACGTTCCTGATGCCGGAGCAAATGAGCTTTGAAGAAGGTGCCGCGCTGCCCGTCACGTATCTCACCGCCTACCACATGCTGTTCAACGTGTTTCGATTGAGAGCAGGGGACAAGGTCTTGATTCACCAGGCCGCGGGTGGCGTGGGTACCGCGGCGAGCCAGCTCTGCCGCACGGTCGGAGGGGTCACGACCTACGGCACCGCGTCGAAGGCCAAGCACGATCACGTGCGGGACAACGGCTGCGATCACGCGATCGACTATCACTCTGCCGACTACGTCGGAGAGGTTCGAAGACTGACCGATGGCCGCGGGGTCGACTGCGTGCTCGACGCGCTCGGAGGCAATGACTGGAAGAAGGGCTTCTCGTTGCTTCGACCCGGAGGTCTCCTCGTCTCGTTCGGCTGGGCGAACATGGCGAAGAAGGGGAAGCGCCGCCTGACCCATATGCTCGGCGAATTCACACATGTCCCCCTGTGGACGCCGATTCGCCTGATGCAGCAGAACAAGGGCGTGGCGGGTGTCAACATGGGGCATCTCTGGGACGAGCGCGATCTGACGTTCGATGCGTTTACGGCACTCTTGAAGCTCTACGAAGAGCACCAAATCAAGCCGCACGTCGATCGCTGCTACCCCTTCGGGTTCGCGGCGGAAGCGCATGCGTACATCGAAGCTGGCCAAAACATCGGGAAGGTCCTACTCACGCCCTAGCCATGACTGTCCGTCTCTGTTTCGTTTGTCTTGGGAACATCTGCCGCTCACCAACGGCGGAAGCGACCATGCGTCGGCTTCTCGAACGCGAACACCTCGTCGCTGAGATCGAGATCGACAGCGCCGGAACGGGCGATTGGCATGTCGGCGAGCCTCCTGACCGCCGGGCCACAGTTTCCGCGAAACGACGTGGCATCGAGCTCGCCGGTCGCGCGCGCAGGGTGGAGTCGAAGGACTTCGAGCGTTTCGATTACTTGGTTGCGATGGATCGAGCAAACCAGCGTGACCTGCTGCGGATTGCGCCGGACGAGGCAGCCAAGGCAAAGGTCGTTCTTTTTCGGAACTACGATCCGGAATCGCCCGCGTGACGCCGATGTGCCAGACCCATACTACGGTGAGGGCGACGGATTTGAAACCGTGCTCGACATCTGCGAAGCGGCGTCGCGCGGGCTTCTGCAGCAGATCCGAGAAAACCATCGGCTATGAGCCCGGGCTTGCGCAAGGCGCTCGAGCAACGGTTGGGCAAGCCGCTGCGCAGCGCGAAACCCCTTGGTGGCGGCGACATCAACGACGCGTACCAGGTCACCCTCGGTGACGGGACAAAGCTCTTCGTCAAGACGCACTCGAACCCGCCGCCAGGTATGTTCGAGGCGGAGGCGCGTGGGCTTCGTTGGCTCGCAGAGGCGAACGCGATTCGTACGCCTCGCGTGATCGCGGTTTCGGACGCGCGGCCGGCCTACTTAGCGCTCGAGCTGATGATCCCGGCGAAGCGCAGGGCTGGGTTCGATGAAGCCCTGGGCCATTCGTTGGCTGCCCTGCATGCCTATGGCGCCCCCGCGTTCGGGCTCGACCACGACAATTTCATCGGGCGGCTCGCGCAATCGAACGCCGCGGCCGACGACTGGGCGTCCTTTTACTGGTCGTCCCGACTCGAGCCACAGCTACGGCTTGCCATCGACCGTGGCTTGATCGATTCCGCGACGCGTTCCGGTTTTGACGCCTTGAAGCGCGTGCTTCCCGATCGGGTCGGGGCCGAAGAGCCTCCGTCCCGCCTGCATGGCGACCTCTGGGGAGGAAACCTGCACGTCGACGAAGACGGGCAACCTGCGTTGATCGACCCTGCGGTCTACGGGGGTCACCGCGAAATCGATCTGGCGATGATGCGTCTGTTCGGCGGCTTCGGCGAGCGCGTCTTTGCCTCGTACGCCGAGGCTCGGCCGTTGGCGCCGGGCGCGGACGAACGGGTCGCTCTGTATCAGCTCTACCCTCTCTTGGTGCACGTCAACCTGTTTGGCGGCACCTACGTCGGGTCCGTCAAGCGCGCACTGTCTGACTGCGCTTGAGATCTGCGCCGCGGCCACAGTTCTTGACACCGCGGAGTGAGTGACCCAGATAAGTCAAATGGGCTCTTCCGGCGCGGGCGAAGCGACGAGGGGTGACCGCCCCGCGCTACTCCTGATCGACCATGGGAGCCGCCGGGACGCGGCCAACCAGCTCGTCGGTGAAGTCGCTGCCTTGGTCAAGCAGCGCCTTGGCCCCAAAAGCATCGTAGAGTCTGCTCACATGGAGATCGCGGGGCCCACGATCGCCGAAGCCTTCGCTCTGTGCGTGGAGCAAGGTGCGACCAATGTGGTCGTCCACCCGTTCATGCTCGCGCCAGGACGACACGTGACCGAGGACCTGCCGCGGCTGGTCGCCGAAGCTGCTGCACCACACCCAGGTGTACGGTTTTCGATAGCAGGACCGCTTGGCAGTCACGCTGGTGTCATCGACGCGGTGATCGAACGCTGCGAGTCGGCGCTTTTGGACGCCGAGCCTTCCGGGGCCTAAGGGATCAGAATCACCTTGCCGGTGGTTCTGCGGCCGCCGAGCGCGGCGAGGGCAGCTTCAGCGTCGCTCAGCGGATACGTTGCGGAGACCAGCGGGGCGATTTTCCCCAAGGAATGAAGGCGCACAATGGCCGCCTGGGCCTCCTGAATGACCTGGGGATTCTTCTTGAAATAGAGCCCCCAGTGCAGCCCGACCAAGGAGAAGTTCTTCACCAGGACGCGGTTCATCTTCGCAGATGGGATTCGTCCGCTCGCGAAGCCGATCACCAATATCCTTCCTTCGAACGCGATGCATTTGGTCGACAAATCGAAGGTGTCCCCACCAACCGGGTCGTAGATCACGTCCGCCCCACGCCCGGCGGTCAGCGCTTTCACTCTCTCGACCCAGTCCTCTTCCCGGTAGTTAATGACTTCGTGCGCTCCGTTCGCCTTCACGAGCGCGAGTTTTTCCGAAGTCCCAGCGGTGCCGATGACCTTCGCACCAAGCGCAACTCCGAGTTGGACCGCCGCGAGCCCTACTCCTCCAGCCGCTGCGTGCACCAGAAGCGTTTCGCCTTCCTTCAGGATCGCTCGATGCACCAAGCCGACGTACGACGTTTGATAGACGAGCCCGAGCGCCGCGGCTTCCTCGAAAGTCATCTCGCTGGGCATGGCGAAGACACGCGCTTGAGCCGCGGCCACGGTCGACGCGAAGCCACCGTATTCCAGTAAGGCGCTCACCCTGTCGCCGACTGAGAAACGCGAAACGCCTTCGCCGAGCGTTCGAACGATTCCTGCAACCTCGGCGCCAGGCGAGAACGGCAGCTCAGGCTTGATCTGATACTTGCCTTCGGTAATGAGGATGTCGAAGAAGTTGCAGCCCACCGCCTTCACATCGATGACGACCTCACCCGGGCCAGCGAGCACTTCGCTCAGCTCCTCGCGCCCGAGGGCGGCCGGACCCCCGAGCTCGCGCACGACCATCCTGTACATCGAGGCTAAGTTTGCCTGCAAAAACAGGACAAGACTAGCGAGCCGCACCAAAAATGCTGGGGTCCTGGTACAATCGTGGCGATGGCTGGGCCGAAGCGAAAGTACCCGCTACCCGCGGGTGTCGTTCCTGCGGCACCGGAGGGGGCCACGGAGGATAGTGGGTCGCGCGTCCGCACCAAGGCGCCCCCGGCCGCCGACAGAGGCTCGGACAGCCAACCGGTGCTCAAGGAAACCCTCGTCGACCTCGCACGAAGGCTCGTCGAGGAGCTGGTCGCTCTCGGCCCCAATGAGATCGCACCGGTGGTGAGGCGCCTGATGGCGCTTGGCAATTTCGCGCTCGAAGAGCTGGCCGAGAGCTTCCCGGGGCCGCTATGGCGCCATGCATTGGCCACGGACTCGCGATTGCAGCGTCCCGACGAGATCTCGGCGATCGCAGCTGCCCTCGCCGCGTTCGAAGGCGAGGCGATCCCGTATCTCGCCCGATTGATGCGTCACCCCACCCCAAAGGTTCGCTACTACGCGGCGGTCATCTGTGCAGCGTATTCAAGCCCTCGCCTGATCGAGCCGCTCATGCAAGTCTCTCTCGACGAAGACCGGGAGTGCCGGCGCGTCGCGTTGCATTTGCTGAGCGCCTATCAGCATGAAGCGCTTTACCGAAGCGCCCTGGGTGAGCTGCGCCGCTGCGCGTCCGAGGTCACTCAGCCACTCCCGGTTCGCCGCCGGGCCATTTCGGCGCTGACCCAGTTGCGCGACGAAGCCTCGGCGGCTCTGTTCGTCGATTTGCTGGCCGACTCCGATCGCGGCATCGCAACGGCCTGCCGTGTCGGGCTGCGGGTGCTGACCGCCCACGACTTTGGCTTTTCGCGGGACCCGTGGCTCCGTTGGCTCTCGGAACGCGGTCACGAAATTCGTATTCAGTGGCTGATCGAAGGCCTTGGAGACGGCCGCGCCAACATTCGTCTGCTCGCATCGCGTGAGCTTTGGCATCTCACCCGCTTCTTGCAGCCCCTGTCCGAGACGGCGGACCGTGACCAGTTCCTGACGATCCAGGCGAGCTACCGGCGATGGTGGGCGAAAAACCACCCCGAATAACTACAGCACGCCGGCTTCCCGCAGCGAGGCGCGCAAGGGCTCGACCCCTTCGAACACCACGCTATGAATCCCATGATCCAGTGCAGCTTCACAGTTGCCGACACGATCATCGATGAAGATGCAGCGCTCCCCGGCCACCCCGAGCGCATCCAAGGCCTGTTCGTAGGCGGCCGAGTCCGGCTTTCGCAACCCAGTGAGGCAAGAGACGAAGGTCCAATCGAGAAACCGCGACAGCCTGAGACGCTCTTCGATGAGTCGGTACCAAACCGGATAGTTGGAAAACGCGTGCATGCGGCATCCTGCACCGTGAAGCTCTTCGAGAAGCTCTTGGAGGCCGGGAAGCCATCGGTATGAAGCGCGAACGAAGTTGACGAAACCCTCTCGGTCGAAGTCCCGACCATTTGCGAAAAAGCTCGCGAGAAAATCCTTTTCGCTGCGCTCACCGCGCTCGAACTCGACCCAGGCGCTTGGATGCTTGACGGCGAGCAGCTCCTCGAAGCTCAGTCCGAAAAACTCGGGCATCTCCTCGAAGAACGGATCGTGTACGAGGGTGCCCATCACGTCCCATAGGAGGATCGCGTGCATCGGCTCAGCCAACCGCCGTGCCGCCTAAGTCGTGCGGCGCGCGTTGCTCCAGTCCGTGACGCCGAAGCTTGTCGAGGAAAGTCGTACGTTTCAGCCCCAGCATGCGCGCAGCCTCACTCTTGTTGCCCCCGGATCGGAGAAGGGCGCGTTCGAGGAGACGGCGCTCGACCTCGAGATAGGTACCGGTCAGCGGCTCCTCTTCGTCGGCCCCCGGCCAAGCGAGCGGGGGCAGGTCGCGAAGCCCCACAGTCTTGGAAGCGGCTTTGGCCACTGCCAGCTCGATGATCAGCTCGAGCTCGGCCACGTCACCGGGCCAGTCGTGATCGACGAGAGCGGCCATCGCGTCTTCCGTGATGCCGACGGGCTCACGCGCCAAAACCCGGCATGCCCGGTCAATGGCGAGCAGTGCGAGCGAGGGAACGTCTTCGCGCCGGTCGCGCAAAGGCGGAATCGTGAGACCGGGCTGCGTCAATTGCCTCGCGAGCTCGGGGTCGAGCGCACCGCGCCGCTCGAGCTCCTCAAGCGGCGCCCGCGTGGTCGCGATGAGCCTTGGCCGCACGAGTCGAGGTTCTTTGCTTTCATGCTCTTGGGCACCCTGCTCCGCCAACGCCGCCGCAAGACGCGCCTGATTTGATTTGGAAAGCGCTGGAAGGTCTCGCAGGAGCAGGGTCCCGCCCGCGGCAGACTGAAACCAACCCGTGCGGCTCTCGCTCTGCGAGCCAAAGAGCAAGCTTGCGACCTGATCGGGCGGTGCGGCTGAGCAATCCGCGACGACGAACGGTGCCTCCCAGCGCGGCCCGCGGTCATGGATGAAGCGGGAGACCGGCAAAACCGGAGAGCCTGCCGGAGCAACGAGTAGAACTGGATCGGCCAGCGGGGCGAGCTCGATCGCGCGCGTCTGCACACGCCTCATCGACTGGCTGTACGCCACGTGCAGAGTCCGATCTTCAGCAAGGCCGCGCCCGAGGACATCACACTGGCGGCGCAGCTGATCGAGCTCCACTTCGAGCACGGAGATTCGGTCTTCCGCCTCGCGCCGGAGCGTGGATAGCTCGTGAATGTGGGTGTCGGCCCTGCGCTGCGCGAGCGCCGAGGCGAGCGCCCCTCCAAGCGAATCCGCCAAGCGTCCAAGCTCGTCTAGCTCGATGCCCGACAGCACCTCCGACCGATCGCCAAGGGGCACGAGGAGCACGCCTTCGATGTGCTCCAGATGCATGCACGGGAGTGCGCTGCCCATCCCGTGGTCTGCCATCGTGTTCACGAGCTCTCGGATCGAAGGCTCGCGAACCACCCGGGCTCGCAGACTGACGAGATCGAGAGCTCCGTGGTGACCGTCGGCGAAAAGCGCCTGGGTGATCGCGGCAGGGGCCTTGACCGGCCTGATATTCGCCCGCTCGCCGGCGTCGAGCCGAAGCCTCAGGGAGGGCTCCAATGTGTAGAGCTCGGGAGCCCCTTGGCTGTCCTCGAAGACCTTGCCGAAGGGTACGAGAACTCCGGTGGCGACCTCCTCGAGTGCCGCGCCACCGACCAGGCGACTCCTCGCGGCTTCCGCGGCGTCGGCGAGGCGGCCCGAAGTGCTCCACACGGCGCGATTGGAAAGCCTTCGTGCGACCGAAAACGTGAGCCACCAAAGCACCCCGGAGCCGAGCGCGAACAGGCCGAGCTGCCATCGCTCGAGAGGGGCGTCGGGAGCGAAGCCAAACGTCACCGCAAAACAAAGAGCAGACGCGACGACGAGCGGCACACCGAAACGGCGCAACGAGCGCCATCCCGGATCGAGCCAGGCGAGGTGCCCGAGCCAGAGCAGCGAAGCGACGCCAAACTCGACCGTGGTGGCGAGCACACCGTCGAACGGACCGAACCAGGAGTACGCAAGCCCCACGGCGAGGCTGGCCAGTGCGACCCCCGACAAGCCGCCCTCCACCACATGTCCTCCGTCGACAAGCACGATTTGGTGAAGGGCGCCCGTCGCCAGAATCCCGAGGACGACCACTACCGCGAATGTCATTTCCGGAAGCAAGCCCTGTCGCGCCAAGGCGGCCCCGACGAACGCAGCGAACGCCAGAGCACCTAGGGCGCCGTATCGGACGAGCGAACCAGTCTCGCGTGGCAAGACGAGATCGAGCATCGTCAGCGCTGCGAGCAGCCAGGCGACGTCGTGAGTGAAATCGAGTAGCGGCGAAGCGGTACGCGCCGACGCAATCGCAATGGCGAGGCACACCCCCATGAATGCCAGCCGCGACGCGCCACGCCTGCTCGACCACGACCCGAGCACGGCGAGCGGTGTCAGAGAGAACGCGAGGGACAGCACAACCAGCAACCAGTCCGGAGAGGCGGCGGTGTTCGAAGAGGCCCGCGCGGCCAGAACGTAAAGAACGGACGCAGGACCCAGGATGGTTAGGAGCCTCGGGATTCGCACGATGGGAACTCGTCTAGTCGATGCGGGCGAAGTCTATCACTGGCTGTGCGCATGACCAGAACCGCCGGGCTGTGGTTCCACAAACATCCGAAAACCGACGCCTACCCACCAGGTCCGATACTTCTTCTGTGCGGCGATCCGGAGCTTCTTGGACTTCCCCGGCTCGTAGCCGAAGTCCTCTTGGGTGAGATGTCTGAGCTCGTCACCGGCGCGCCGACGCAATTGCTCGTTGGAGTGCATGAGCGCGTTGATCAGCCAGACCACGCGGTGCTCTGCGCTGTGCTTGTCGTACCAGGCGCTCCATTTCTTCTGGCTGCGGTTGAAGTCTTGGCAACTCAGGCGGACCAGGCTTGCATGGGCGGCCTCGACCACGTTGGGCTCGGGGCTTTGGAGCAAGGAGACGAAAAATTCGAACGAATTCGCATCGCGCAGCCTTCCCAAGGCGTCGATGGAAGCCGCCTGCAATTCGACGTTTCGGCCGTCCCGCGCCGAGGCGCGAAGCCGCTCGATGAGCTGGGTGAACTCGACCTCGCACGCATAGAGAACGCTCAGCGCGCGGTACGCACTACTACGGACTCCGGGGTCGGTGTCGAACAAACGACGGCCGACGGGCTGTACCAGGTCGGGATGGACGAACTCGGCAACAACGACCGAAGCGTAGTAGCGAATGTCCGGATCCTCATCGTCGAGCAAGGGGATCAAGTACGGGACCGAATGACCGCCGAACGCCACGAACGCCCTCGCAATAGGAGAGACATCTCTGCCCGCCGGAATGTTCGCGTGCGGCTCGTTACGGTCGAACCAGAGCTTGCCCGGGAACTCCCGAACCAGGGCTGGGAGTGCGGCCTCGCCGAGCGCCAACAGAGGTGGGATCAGCATGTCGTCTTCTGGGCTCCCATCGCGAAGCGCGGAAACGAGCCCCTCGACTTCTTCCCCGAAGTCGACGATGACGCTCGGGAGCGAGCCGTCGTCGACCAGAGGCGCCGGCGCGGGATTCCACCTCCGACCGACCGATTCGCTGCCCACGTTGGGCGGTGCCGAGCTAGGCGCACCAGGGCGCAACGACACGACGTCGTGCGACATCGCGCTTCCGTCGTTGTCCCGCCGTGGATCGACGGGAAGGTGATGCCCGGAATGCGCGGTGCGCGGCGAGGGCGCCGGTCGCCAAACCGACTCAGGCGGAGCGGGCGGGGGTGCCGGTTGCCAACCTGTGGGCGGCCCCGGCGCTGGTTGCCAACCCGTGGCCGGTGTGGCCGACGGCTGCGATGCGCTCGTCGGCCCGCTTGGCCTCGACGCGCCACGACCACTCCGGCCTGAAGGGCGCTGGGAGCCCTTTTGCCTCATCGAAGGCCGTCCGAGGATCTCAGGTGGGCGCGGCGGAAGGCTGTATCGCGTTGCATCGACGAAGCCGGACTTTGGCTCCGAGTGCCTGCGGGCCGCCCCCGGATCGGAATCCCGAAACGTGCCCGCCGGAACCGAAGACGCCACCTTCGGCTCCACCTCGAGGGGCGGCTCGGTATCGGCGATGCCCGTCGGCGAAGGTATCGACGAGTGGGCACGCGGGAAGGAGCCTGACGCATCTTTGATCGGCGGGATCGAGCTACGGCTTCCAACGCCGTCAAATGGCGCGACGTAAGGAATCGTGCCGGGATCTGTGGCCTCGAGTTGGTGGTTGAGCTGCCGCATTCGGGCCCTCATCTCGATGTCGTAGTGAAGCGCCAGACCCGCTTCGACACGCACCGAGCAAACGATTCGCTGCACCGGATCGATGCCGAGCTCGAATGAGATTTCACGGAGGGTGGCATCCGGCAACGGACGGTCGACCGCCAGCACGACGGCATCTTCGGTTCGTGCAACAGGAATCAAGCGATGCCGAACGGCGAACTCGCGCGGCAAGACACGAATCGTGGAGATCGCGGTCTGCATGACCTCATCGCGGGTCGCGGGGAGTAGCCCGTACACCGCTGCGCAGTAGGCGTTCATTTCGTTCTCGCGCAGCAAGCCGAGCTCGAGGAGCACGGTGTCGAGATTGCCCCCGCGCATCACCTGATCCTGGATAGCTCCTTGGACGCGATCGACGGGGATGACCTGGTCGCGAACCAGGAGCGAGGCAAGAACGGACATATCCTCCTCAATGGTGGCTGTGCACCTGCCAACCTGTCAATGCGCTTGTCGGAAGTCATCGAGGCGATCTCCGACGATCGCCAGGGCAGCGGGCACCGCTGTCTCGACCCGAAGGATCCGGGTTCCCAAGCTTGCGACCGAAAAACCGGACCGTTCGAAAAGCTCGACCTCCTCCTCGGTGAATCCTCCTTCGGGGCCCAGCGCGCACCAGACTTGCTCGGTCGTGCGCTCGAGCGCCACCGATCCCTCGGCACGGGCTCCAAACAGGACCCGTTTCGCGCTCGCCGGAATTTCTTCGAGCCATGAGCGGAAGGGGCGAGGGGCGTGAACGATGGGTACGTCGTCGCGTTCACACTGAGCGGCGGCTTCGCCGGCTATTCGGGTCAGCCGATCGAGACGCGTGCGTGTGCGCTCGGAATTCCAACGAGGAATCGTTCGCTCGGTTTGCATGAGCGCCACTTCGTCGACCCCAAGCTCGGTGGCCGCACGCACGCAGTCATCGAGCTTCGCGCCTTTTGGAACCGCAAGCATCAGCACGATGCGCGCGCGTTTGGTCGCCGCGGCGACCGGAGGATCCGCGAGACAGACTACCTCCTCGGCGACTGATTCCACGCGGGCCGTCGCAGCGCGGCCCTTCCCGTCGAAGAGGACGACCGCGTCGCCAGCTCGGAGACGGAGCACCCGCACGTGCCGGCTCGACGCTTCTCCGAGAACGACCGCCCCACCCTCGTTCGGCAATCTGGGCGCGTATAGCCTTCGAAGCGTCACCGCCCCGCGTGCCTCAACACACAGGCGCACCATTGGCCCTCTTCGAGGAGCTGTTCGAGCTTCATCGGCGCAAAGGCAGCGAGAAGCTCGTCGCGCTCGGGTCGTAGGATTCCGCTCATGACCAGCAGCCCGTCAGGAGCAAGCCGAGCCTGGAGCTCCTTGGGCATATGCACGAGAACCCTGGTCTCGATGTTGGCAAGAACGATGTCAAAGACGCCTTCAACCTCGGCCAAAGGCTGTGTCGATGTCCGAATGCCCGGCTCGACACCGTTGAGCTCTGCGTTTCGCGCCGTCACGATCACCGCATCCTCCTCGATGTCCGTTGCGAACGCCGACGCCGCGCCGAGACGAAGTGCGGCGATCGATAAGACCCCGCTCCCGCAGCCAACGTCCAGCACGCGCTCGCCGCCGGCCACGCGCTCATCGAGCACCTGCAGGACGAGCCTTGTGCTTTCATGGTCACCACTTCCAAACGCATTCTCCGGGTCGATCGTGAGGACGACGTCTCCGGGCTTGCTCACTGCGGGCTCCCAGGAAGGGTGCAGCAAGAGCCGCTTCCCAATGCGCTGAGCGCCGAATCCACGCCGCCACTCCGTGGCCCAATCGGCCCGCGGCACGTAAAGGATATCGGCTTCGTACTCACTTCGCATTTCGCGCAGCGCGTACTGCGCCGACGCCTCGTCCGCGAACGCCGCAATGACGACGGCTCCGCCCGACTCGGCGTCGCGCACGAGGGTCGTCTGGTCCCGTTCTTCGAGACCGGTCGCGCCAAGCTCCCAGAGCCGCAGCTGCGCGAGCTCGAGCTGCTCGGACCGAACCCGAACGGTCACGAACGGATGGCGCGCCTCGGACATCAGACCTCGATCATGCGCGCGGAGAGATAGATTACCAAGAACAGAACCCAGGTGATTGGGCCAAGGCGGTTGCCCCCTCGCCACGCGACGACGGGCGTGAAGACCGGCACGAGGAAGCCCAGGTAGCGCCACTGCGCAGCGAGAGGCCCCGAAAGCACGCGCCAAGCCATCAGGAGGTGCGTGAACAGAAGCGCGGCGCCAGAAAGAGCCCAAAGCGCGAGCAACCAGAGTTCCACACCCCGCTTCTAGCCCATTGTGGGAACCAGCGCCCTGGAGAAGCTGGGGTCGCGCCGAAAAGCAGCTCGATCCGCTCCCTTCCGAACCCCAACACCCCCACAAGACAGGCGCGGCAGCGCGAGCCGAAGGCGAAGCCCGGCGCAACGCGCCGCCAAGGCCAAGCGAAGCGCCAGGCGCGGCAGCGCGAGCCGAAGGCGAAGCCCGGCGCAACGCGCCGCCAAGGCCAAGCGAAGCGAAGGCCGCGGAGGGAGGATTACGGGTGGGGGTGGGCGCGTGGTGTAATTAAACCGAACCACCCAACCAGCAAACCCAACCACCCAACCAGCCCACCCCCCTAGCCCTCCACGAGCTCTGTCACCGCCTCCGGCTCTCCGCCGCAGCTTGCCGGCCGACGAGCCCCGGTGTCCGCCAAGCGAAGTCGAACGACCTCTTCACCAGACGCGATTCGGAACCGTACTTCCCAGCTCGACTCGGACTTCGCGTCGGTCCCGAGCCATTCGATCCCATCGGCTGTCTGCAGCCTCAGCCGCTTTCGCACGGCGATCTCCGCGGCCTGCGTCGGCCGATCATAGGCGCAGCGGCCTCGAAACAAGTCGAGCTCACCGACGTCCCCGGCTCGTCGGGCCGTCACCCAGGACCGTGCATGCTCGGCGCGAAGCCGTCCATACATCAGGCCGTCGGGCAGCCAGAGCGCACAGGCGGCAAAACGATGCCCGCCGAGGTGGCTCGTCTGCCAGGTGTCCACGCCCTGCGAATGAATCGCGCGGAACACCGCACCGCCCAGAATCCCGCAGCAGCGGTCGCGGCGACCGTGGACGCAAACCAAGCAAATCGGCTCGCTCGGCGCGGCAGGCAGCGCGTCGAGGTCGAGATCGACGAGCTCGTCGTAGCGGCCGAGCTCGAGCTTCGACGTCTGCGACCTGTCGCCGGCAGAGCAAACCGTCATGAACACCGGCCGTTTCCCAGAGTGCCCCGGGCGCCGGATGAGCTGCAAGCGGGACCGCGGCGTTTCTAGCCAACGGCCGAGCTGGCTTCGCACCGATTCGGGCAGCGCCTGAGTTTGAAGGGGCTTGGGCGCCCAGGGCTCTGTCACTTCGAGAAGCAACCAGCGATCGACCGACTCGACAGCGGTACCCGCGAGAGATTCTCCCGCTTCGAGTGACGCAACCGAACACTCGGGAACAGCCACCGTCAGTCCGATGTCACCGGAAGAGGACGCGCCATCTCTTCGGCGGCTTGGTCGATCGTATGTTGCCGACGCGCAGCGATTTTTGATCGCCACGACTCGTACTGCGATTGCATGGTCTCGAGCTGCTCATTGGCTCGCGCAAGCAGTGCCTCTAGACGCGCGCGCGCGGTCGCGTTGGTCGCCTGGCCGACTGCACTTCGAACCGCATCACGGGCGAGCTTTATCCGAGCTACCGCATCGGGGAAGTTCTCTCGCTCTGCAAACCTGCGAGCTTGCACCATCCAAACAGCCCAGCGCTCTTCTTCAGTTCTGAGGTCCATCGATGTACCAATCTAGGGCGTTTCGAGGGGCGGTCCAGTCGAGGCGCGAGGTCGGTGGTAAAGCCACCAGTTCTCGAAGTGCGCCACACGCTGGATGGAAGGGTCCGTAGAAAAGAGGGCGTCGGGCGAATTCAGCCGGCGAACGAGAAACCAGTCGAAAAACTTGCCGTGCTGATCGAGCTGGAAGAGCTGAGGGCTCCACTCCCAGCGCACCGGCGTTGGCTGCGGGACGACTGCGTCGAGATCCGAGGTGTCACGATACCGGAAGGGGAAACCCTCCAACTGGGCAAAGTGGAAGCTCAGCCAACCACCGCGCTCAGCCTGAACGTATGCGGGCAGGTGGATGTACGGGCTGTTTCGGGCGCGCGAGCCGTTATGGTCGTACACGAGGTAGAGAAGCTTCGGGGCCTTGGGAAGCTCGCGGACGATCTCTCGGAAGTGCACCGTGGTGGTCGAGAACTCCTCATGCGCATCGGCGACGAATTCTCCGAGCGGTGCAACCGCAACCGCCGTCCACACGACGAAGCCAAGCTCCGCCCAGGTCTTGCGCGGCAGGTTTGGTAGGAGCGCGGGCATGAGAAAGGCCGCCGCGGTGATCTCGCGTGGAAAGACGTACCACCAAACCCCGAGCTCCATCGGAAGCGTCAGGTAGAGCCCGAGGAACACCAAGATCGCGACCCCAACCACCGCATGAGCCGGCACGACCCAGCCACCCTTGGGCCAGGAACGGAGCCGAACGATTGCAATGGCAAGCAGTGCGACTGCAGTCACCGCGAACAGGAGCCCCGTGCGGCGAAACAGGAAGCTGTCTTCGTCGCCGATGAAGATGTCGGTCGCATAGGCGCCCGCTTCGGACATGCGGCTCCAGGCCGGCGGCCACGCCCAGGCGATTTCGGGAAGCGACAGGTCGGCGCTGGTCGTCGCCCAGGCGATCAAGAGCACCGAGGATACGACGATCGGAATCAGAAGGCCCCGGGTGCTGTCCACTCGCCCGTGCATCGCTGCGGCGACGACCAAGAGCATCAACAACGCGAACGGGAAGCGGTACACGTGCGTGAAGAAGAGCAGAGTCAGAACCGCGATGAGCACGCCCTGAAGCTTCATGGACGGTCGATCCACGACGCGAAGGGCGAGACCGAGCGCCATGGCGAAGAGGCCGAGCGATGCCAGAAAACCAACGAGGCCCCAGTGTGCGGGGACGCCCCAGACGGCGACGAGCCCCCAAAGGCCCAGAAACGGGGACTTCCTGAGCCCCCAGCAGAGCACCATCAGCCCGATGGGCAAGAGCGCCATCAACATGGCAGCCGCAAGCTTCGTTGCGACGACGGGCGGCAACACGAGCATGAAGATGGCCGCCAATGCGTAAAAAGTCAGATAGGGCGCCGCGAGGACTTGAAACTGGAACTGCTCCTGGAAGTGCCAGCCCGGATCGAGGTAGTGACGAAACACCGAGGACGAGGCCGCATGAAACGGGAAGTCGGTCATCATCGGATAGTCGGCCACCCAAAACGGTGCGCCGATGACGTACGCGATCGTGACGGCGGCGCAGACCCAGGCAAGCCACGAAAGTGGTGCCGGACCTGTCACGTGTGCAGTCGGCCCTGTGTGCCCCCCCGGCATCGTCGCGCTACGGTATCACGGACTGGCGCTTAGCCGTTGAGAGCTTCAGCGCCGCCGATGATCTCCATCAATTCCTTGGTGATGGCAGCCTGGCGAGCCCGGTTGTATTGGAGGGTCAACCGGTCGATCATGTCGCTCGCGTTGTTGGTCGCCGCGTCCATGGCGGTCATTCGAGCGCCGTACTCCGACGCCACGGACTCCAGAAGAGCCCTATAGATTTGAACCTCGACGTGCATCGGAAGCAGGGTGTTGAGCAGCGCGACCTGGCTGGGCTCGTAAATGAAGTCCCCGAGCCGGTCGTCGGCGAGCTCGAGCGGCTCGATGGGCAAGAAAGGCTCGATGACGACCTGCTGATTGATCGCGCTCTTGAACTCGTTGTAGACCAAATCGCAAGCGTCGAGATCGAGCCCGGTGTAGTCTTCGACGATGTAACGTCCGATTTCGCCTGCCTTATCGGCGCTCAGGTCTTCGAAGACCCCGAGGAAGTCGTGCCGGATGTTGGCATTTCGACGAGTGAAGTAGTCGCGCCCCTTGCGGCCGATGATGCCGAAGCACACCTCGCTGCCCTCCGCCTCGAGCTGTTTCCAGCGGTTGAACGCGGCCTTACAGATGTTCGAGTTGAACGCACCGGCCAAGCCGCGGTCGCTTGTGAGGACCACCAGCATGACGCGCTTCGGCTCTCGCCGCGACAGCAAGGGATGGATTCCTTCGTCGGGATTCACACGCGCAGCGACGCCGCTTAGCACCTCATGCGTTTTGATGGCGTACGGACGAAGGCGTTCGATGTTCTCTTGCGCCTTCCGCAGACGCGCACCGGCCACCAGCTTCATGGCGCGGGTGATCTTTTGCGTGTTCTTGACGCTTCCGATGCGCTTGCGAATGTCCTTGAGGTTTGCCATTTCCGATTAGTCGTTTTGGGTGGGCTCGAAGATTTCTGCGAATGCCTTGAGCGCATCGTCGAGCTGGCCCTCGAGCGTGTCGTCGAGCTTACCCTTCGACACGATGTCGGAGAGGATCGATGCGCGCTCGGCCTTGAGGTACGAGATAAGCTCTTGTTGATAGCGGCCGATCGAATCGACGGGAAGCGCATCGAGATAGCCGTGCGTGCCCGCGAAAATGGATACCACCTGCTCGTCGACCGGCCAGGGCACGAACTGCCCCTGCTTGAGCACCTCGACGAGACGCTCACCGCGAGAAAGCTGCTGCCGAGTCGCGGCGTCGAGGTCGGACGCGAACTGCGCAAACGCCGCCATCTCACGGAACTGAGCCAGCTCGAGACGGAGCGTTCCAGCAACCTGCTTCATCGCCTTGATCTGTGCATTACCACCGACACGCGACACCGAGATGCCGACGTTGATGGCGGGGCGAACGCCGGAGTTGAACAGGTCCGACTCCAGGAAGATCTGGCCGTCGGTGATCGAGATGACGTTCGTCGGGATGTACGCCGAGACGTCCCCTGCCTGCGTCTCGATGATCGGCAATGCGGTGAGTGAGCCGCCCGAGTCCGCGAGCTTCTTCGCAACGTAGCCTGCGCCCTTTTCCTTGGCGGCGGCGTCGGCCTCGTGCTTCGACTCGGGGCCGCTAAAGACCTGATTTCCGAGACGGCTCGGCTCCTGGTCCGACTTCACGACGACCCAGTCCTCCGCCATCTTTGCTGCGCGCTCGAGAAGGCGGCTGTGAACGTAGAAGACGTCGCCCGGATACGCCTCGCGGCCGGGAGGACGACGAAGGAGGAGAGAAAGCTGGCGGTAGGCGACAGCCTGCTTCGAAAGGTCGTCGTAGATGCAAAGCGCGTGCTGGCCGTTGTCGCGGAAGTACTCGCCCATCGTCACGCCAGTGTAGGGCGCGATGAACTGAAGCGGCGCGGGCTCGGAGGCGCCGGCCAGAACGACGGTGGTGTATTCCATCGCGCCGAACTGCGTGAGCTTGTCGACGACCTGGGCGACGGTCGACTGCTTCTGACCGATCGCGACGTAGAAACAGTAAACGCCCTTTCCCTTCTGGTTGATGATCGTGTCGAGCGCAACGGCTGTCTTGCCTGTCTGGCGGTCGCCGATGATGAGCTCGCGCTGACCTCGGCCGATCGGAATCATCGAGTCGATGGCCTTGAGGCCGGTTTGAAGCGGCTCGCTCACCGGCTGACGGGCGACGATGCCCGGAGCCTTGAGCTCGATGCGACGGCTGAGCTTACTTTCGATTGGACCCTTGCCGTCGATGGGCTGACCGAGGGCGTTCACCACACGGCCCACGAGGGCCGGACCGACTGGAACCTCGACGATACGGCCGGTTCGCTTGACCGTGTCGCCCTCGTTGATGCCGACGTCGGAGCCGAAAATCGCGCAACCGACGTTGTCCTCTTCGAGGTTGAGGGCCATGCCGTAGACGCCACCGGGAAACTCGAGGAGCTCGCCAGCCATGGCGCTTTCGAGGCCGTAGATGCGGGCAATACCGTCGCCCACCGTCAAAACAGTACCTGTCTCGACCACATCGACCGACTTCTCGTAGGAAGCGATCTGCTGCTTGATGATGTTGGAAATCTCTTCAGCGCGAAGTTGCATTTGGCAGGCTCCTGATTCGATGCGGTTACGGCGTCTCGCCGTTCGCAAGCAACGTTTCCCTAAGCTCGCTCAGCCGGTTGCGAATGCTCCCGTCGAACAATTGGTCGCCGATGCGTGTGATCACGCCACCGATGAGCGAAGGGTCTTCCTTCTTGACGAGCACGACCTCTCGATCGGTCACTCGCTTGAGTTTCTCCGCAAGGCGCGCGTAATACGCGTCGGCCAAAGGCTTGGCGCTGACGACCTCCACGCGAACGCGACCGGTCTCCGCCTCCGCCAGCGCGTCGAGCTCCGCAAGAACCTCGTCCAAGTGACCGAGGCGGCCCTTGTCGGCAAGCAAGTTCACCGTGTTGCGGACGATCTTGGCGCTGCCGAGCTTGTCCATCACCGCACTGACGATCGCCTTGAGGGCGGTCCTCGGGATTACGGGGTTTTGGACGATGTCGCGAAGCTCTTGGCTCGACTTCCAGGCATCGGAAAGCGATCCAACATCCCGCAGAACCGTGGCGATCTCGCCCTGCTCGCGGGCGAGGTCCAAAAGCGCCTTTGCGTAACGTCGTCCGAGCGCGCTCATGATTGACGCTCCTCGATGACCTCATCGAGACGAGCGAGGTACGCCTCGGCGAGCTGGTCTTGATCCGAATCGGTCGTCCGTTGTTGCAGCAGGTCTTGTGCTGCCATGACCGCTGCCGTCGCAGCCTGGTGGGTGAGCTCCTTGCGAAGCTGCTTGATCTGCTGCTCGATGAGGAACGCGGTGTCCTTGCGCATGCGCGCAGCCTTTTCTTCGGCCTGCTCCACGATCCGGTCGCGCTCCGCTTCTCCGGCCTTGATCATGTCGCCGCGAATCTGGACCATCTCCTGGTCGAGCCTTTCGAGACGCGTTGCGGTTTCCATGTGCCGCTGCTGAGCCTCGGCGCGAAGTCGCTGGGCCTCGGCAAGCTCCTGTTCGACTTCGGCGCGGCGCGCCGCGAGAGCGGGGTTGCCCTTCTTGCGGATCACCCAGCCGATGAGGAGAATCAGAACGGCAAAGTTGACGAGCGTGCCCTGGAAATCCCGGCTCTTCATCAGCGACGAGAAGGTGAGCTCGCCGTGACCGTCATGCCCGGATTGCTCTTCGGCGACCTCGTGGGCCAAAGCCTCGTGCCGGGGCTCTTCGGCCAGGGCCAGGCCGGGCCATGCCAGGAGCAAGGTGAGCAGCGTCAGCTTCCACAAGCGCATCACTGGACCTCCCGGTTCAACATCTTCGATGCAATCTGCTTGGCCAGCACGGGTACTGATCGATCGATGTCCGCGCGAAGGCGTGTAGCCTCGCTGCTTAGCTTCTGATCCGCCTCGGCGAGCTGCCGGTCGGTCTCTTCTCGAACTCGGTCGAGCACCGTCCGCTCGAGGCGCTTGCCTTCGGCTCGAAGGCGATCGCGCTCCTCCCCGGCTTGAAGCCGAATGCGACGCATCTCGACCTCGAACTCCTCGCCCTCGGCGGCGGCCTCGTCTTGGAGGCGCAGTGCCTCGAGCTTGGCGCCTTCGATGGCGTTTTCTCGCGCTTCGAAGAGCGCAACCATCGGCCGAAAGATGAGCGGCCGGAAAACCAAAAACGCCACCGCAAACAGCCCGAGCTGAATCCAGATCGTGCCGTCGAGGTCGATGATGGAACCCTCGGACAAGAGGGCTGTGAAAAGCGCGTTCATCGCAGCGTAATCCCGTCGTGGACCCAGAGATCCGGCAGGAAAGAAACTCCAAGTGGAGACAATCTCCAACCGGCGCTTGGGGCCGAATCGCAGCTACGGCAAGCCAATTCCCTAGCGGCGCGCGTTCGTAGCATGGGCCCGAACCCAGTCAAGGTCGGCCGGGCGCCGGTTTTGCGGCTCGTTCAGCTAGAGCGTTGCGGACCTTCGAAGACCCGCGTTCGGAGGGCTCGAACCGTCCTGCCGGCCGCCCGCTCGTTTTCTCGACTGAACACCGACGAGGGAAGCGGGATGTCTGGGTCGACGTAGATCTTGAAGTCGATTTCGGTGCGCGTACCACCGTCCAACGGCGTGAGCGTGAAGCTCGCGCTGAATGCGTCGATGTTGCCCTCTAGGAGGCGAGCCTCAACCACCCGCACATCACCGCTTTCCGGACGCTCGGCGAGATTGAGCTGGCCGTAAAGCGTGATCGCGCCCCTTGCGACGCTCACCTCCATGTAGACCATCGCGCGGGTTCCCCGCTGGGCCAAAACCCTGGACTTCGTAAAATTGGGCATGAAATCCACGTAGTTGGCATAGTCCCGAACGATGGGTAGCACCTCGTCGATCGGCTTATCGAGGACGATCACCGCCTGACCCCAGGAAATGTTGGAACCCTCCTCGGGGATCTGGGCGGTGAAGATCCCGGCGTTTTCGTCGTGTTCCTCGGCCGCAGCAACGACGCTGGCGGAAGCCGCAACGAAGAGGGCAGCGGCGGCGCGGATGACGGTCGTTCTCATGACGGCTTCTCGTTTCGATCCCTGTTACGCAGCGAACGTGGTGACGTTACGTCACGGCGCCAGCCGTAGAAATCTTCAAATGGAGCCAGAAGCGGGAAAGGCGGGCCTTCCGTTCAAGGATTGGTATTTTTAGCGGAATGAGCCCGAGCCTCAGACTGTGCGTTTTCACTGGACTCTTCGGAGGCCTGGTCGCACCGGGTCTGGCCCTCGCCGACGTGGACGCCGAACAAAGCGTGCAGGAGGAGGGGTCGATTCTGCCTGTCTTGGTGATGCAGATCGGTGCCGGCGCACGTTTTAGGAACATTCACCTCGAGCTGGGCGACGGCGCGGGCGACACCGAAACGCGGAGCTTCGAAACGGGCGCCTACTTCGATTTTGCTTGGCACCTCTTGGTGCGCCCGATGGGCCGGCGCCCATCGAGGCCTGCGGTCCAGGCGATCATCGTGCAGGTCGACGGTGGCTCGGGCATCGGGCTCAAGGCCGAGGTATCCGGGATCGAGCTTCGGACGAACACCTGGCGCATGCTCGGACAGTTCGGTTACCTCTACCCGATGGACCGCCTCCAGCTGGGTGGACTGGTCGGGGTCGGCGGAGACGTCTTCCACATCGACCTCAACTCGGTTCTGCCATCCTCGCGAATCATCTACGCCCGCTTCGGACCGGCGCTTTCCTATCAGATCCTGCCACGCTCGTTGGGCTTCCGTGCGGACTTCGGCCTTCGCTTCCCATTCCATTTGGGTCAGCTCGAGGACGCGTTCGGAAACAAGAGCTCGGGAATCGGCCTGGACGCGGCCGTGACCTTCCAGGGATGGCTGAACGTCGGTTTCAGCTACGCGGTGCGCTTCGTCTGGGAGTACTACCGGCTTCGTTTTTCGGGTTCGAACATGAACGTCCCGGCCATGGGCGATGGTGGCGACGGTAACGACCACGCGCTGACGATTCAGTTTCTCTTCGGCTGG
This sequence comes from uncultured delta proteobacterium, assembly GCA_963699755.1. Taxonomy (GTDB): domain Bacteria; phylum Myxococcota_A; class Polyangia; order Polyangiales; family Houyiibacteriaceae; genus SG8-38. The sequence continues at coordinate 1,612,139 of CAVOVB010000001.1, read as the reverse complement.
TCCCTATAGCCATCGGGCGATGTGTCGTCGGCGGACTGCGCCGAAACCGGGCGATCCACGAGCTCGATCACCTCGCCCATGACGCACGCGCCGTCGAACACAACGCCTTTGTCCATGAAAAGGGCCTGGGTCCGAATGTCCCCGCGCACCTGCGCTGGCGCGTGCAGCTCAACCAGCTCGGTGGCGTGGATGTCGCCCTCGATCGTGCCGCCGCGCACGATCAAGGTGTGAACCCGAATCGCGCCCTTGATGCGCGCCTCTTCACCGACCACCAGGAGCCCGTCGCTGAACACCTCTCCGTCGAACTCACCGTCGATGCGGGCGCGCCCTTCAAAAAAGAGCTTCCCCTCGTAACGGGTTCCGGCGCCGAGAAGGGCATGGATGACGGCGTCCTGGTTCTGCATCACGCGTCTGATGTTAGAAAGACGGCACGTGGGGGTCAATTGCGCACTTGCTGGGGCTTGTCCGAGCGCAGCGTGACCCTAGCTCGTCGAAGCTGGCGTCTTTGACCGCCCTCAGGGGCCGTGCTAGGTGGCGCTCGCTTTTTGGCGGCGTGAACCGCCCGGCCGACACCCTTTCGAGAGAACCGGAAAGAACATGGCAGAGCTTCAGAACGGGCAAGTTACTCAAGTTATTGGTCCGGTCGTGGACGTTACCTTCCCGCGTGGGAGTCTCCCGGAGATTCTTTCGGCGCTAAAGGTGAGCAACCCAGCGATCAGCGACAAGGATTGGAACCTCACCTTGGAGGTCGCGCAGCACCTCGGCGAGAACACCGTCCGCGCGGTCGCGATGGATTCGACCGACGGCTTGGTCCGCGGGATGACGGTCAAGAACACCGCTGCACCGATCGCAATGCCGGTCGGCAAGGAGTGCCTCGGGCGCATCCTGAACGTCATCGGCGAGCCTGTAGATGAAAAGGGGCCGGTCGGCGCAACCAAGTTCTCGCCGATCCACAGAGACCCTCCGACGTTCGTCGAGCAGAGCACCGAGGTCGAGATCTTCGAGACCGGGATCAAGGTCATCGACCTTCTCGCTCCATACCGAAAGGGCGGTAAGATCGGTCTGTTCGGCGGCGCGGGCGTCGGCAAGACAGTTCTCATCATGGAGCTCATCAACAACGTCGCGAAGGCGCACGGAGGCGTGTCCTGCTTCGCTGGCGTCGGAGAGCGCACCCGTGAAGGCAACGACCTGCTCCTCGAGATGAGCGAGTCGAAGCTCGAGACCGGCGAGACGGTCCTCTCGAAGACGGCGCTCATCTACGGCCAGATGAACGAGCCGCCCGGCGCGCGTGCACGAGTCGCGCTGAGCGCATTGACGGTTGCAGAGTACTTCCGAGATGACGAGGGCCAGGACGTCCTTCTCTTCGTCGACAACATCTTCCGCTTCACCCAGGCGGGCTCCGAGGTTTCCGCGCTTCTCGGTCGCATTCCTTCTGCCGTTGGTTATCAGCCTACGCTGGCGACCGAAATGGGCCAGCTTCAGGAGCGCATCACCTCGACCACCAAGGGCTCGATCACCTCGGTTCAGGCGATTTACGTCCCCGCCGATGATTTGACCGACCCGGCGCCCGCAACGACGTTTGCCCACTTGGACGCAACGACGGTTTTGTCACGCTCGATCGCGGAGCTGGGCATCTACCCAGCGGTCGATCCGCTCGACTCGAGCTCGACCATGCTGGACCCGATGGTCCTCGGCGAACGTCACTACCGTGTTGCGCGTGGCGTGCAGGAGACTTTGCAGAAGTACAAGGACCTCCAGGACATCATCGCGATTCTCGGCATGGACGAGCTCAGTGAGGACGACCGCATGGTCGTCGACCGAGCGCGTAAGATTCAGAAATTCCTTTCGCAGCCCTTCTTCGTCGCCGAACAGTTCACCGGCCTCAAGGGCGCGTACGTGCCGCTCGAAGAGAGCGTCTCGGGCTTCGAAGAGATCCTGCAGGGCAAGCTCGACCACATCCCGGAGCAGGACTTCTACCTCAAGGGCAGCATCGAAGAGGTCAAGGAAGCTTACGCCAAGCGCTCCAAGGACTGATTGGGCCAAACGATGGCAAACTCCGAACATCTACAGCTCGACGTAGTCACACCGCAGGGCTCCGTGCTTTCCACGCGAGTGGATTCGGTTCAGGCCCCCAGCGTCGAGGGCGAGTTCGGCGTGCTTCCAAACCACCTTCCGCTCTTGGCCGCGCTCAAGTGCGGGCTCTTGGTTTGGGAAGTCGAGGGTAAGCGCAAGATCGCCGCGATCGGCCCGGGCTTCGTCGAGGGTGGGCCGGACAAGGTGCTCCTGCTGACCGATGTCTATGCGTCGCCCGAGGAAATCAATCCCGACGCCGTGCGTGAAGAGCTAGCCAAGGCGGAAGAGGCACTCAAGGCCTACGACGAGCTCTACGAAGGCCCGGACTACAACGAGCTCCAGCGCGACGTCGATTGGGCGCACGCGCGGCTTGAAGCCTACGCGGCTTCGCGCGCAGTTTAGTTTTTGTTTGGGGGGGCCGGGGTGAGTGGGTTGCCTGGGTTGGTTTAGTGACACCGCCCGCCCACCCCCACCCGTATTCCTCCCTGCCGCGGCAGGCGCTTCGCTTTGCCTTGGCGGCGCGTTCGCGCCGGGCTTCGCCCGTTGGGCTCGCGCTGCCGCCGGTGGGTTGGGCGGGTGGGTTGGGACTGGGTGTCGTTATTGGTCTGGTTCGGGGAGGGCTTGGATCCACTTGTCGAGGGCCGTGAGCGCTGCTGACTGCTCGGCTTCGATTTTGGAGCGGCCCGCACCGGTCGCGACCTCTTCGTCGTTGAGCTCGAGTGCGACGGTGAACTCGCGCTCGTGATCGGGACCGTCGGTTTCGAGCAGCCGGTAGCTCGGGGTGCCTCCAAGATTCGCTTGGGCCCACTCCTGCGCGCGTGACTTGGCGTCGCGATGCCCCGGAGCGCTGGTGTGAAGACGGGGCTCGAAGACCCGGCGAGCCGCTTCGAAGGCCGCGGACCCGCCTCCATCCTGGTAGATCGCTCCGATGCAGGCCTCGAGCGCGCTTGCGAGCAAGCGGGTTTTGAATCGACCGCCCGACTTCTGTTCTCCCTTGCCGAGCCGCATCGCGTCGCCGATTCCGATCGTGTCGGCGGCTTCGGAAAGACCCTTCTCGCTGACCAAATCGGCTCTTCGACGCGTCAGCTCGCCTTCGTCCGCATCGGGAAACTGCACGAACAAGAGGGAGGCGACGATGAGATCGATGACCGCATCGCCGAGAAATTCCAGGCGCTCGTTGTCAGTCGAGGCAAGGTCGGGCCGCTCATTTTTGAACGAGGTGTGGGTGAGCGCGTCCAGCAGGAGGCTGTTGTCTGCAAAGGAGTACCCGAGCTCCTCACATAGGCGCAGTGCCGCTTCATCGAGTGGCGCATCGCGATTGGACATCGAGCCCAACGTACCAGGTGACCGGTGAGTGATCCATTGCCAAGCGGTGCCATGCTATACGCCAGCCGTGGACTTTCCCCCCGACGAGCTGGAAACGGCGCGGCTACTGCTGCGCCGTCCACGCGTCGAGGATGCGGAGCCAGCGTTCGAGTCCTATGCGAGCGATCCGAAAGTCACGCGGTACATGACTTGGAACGCACACGCGAGCCCTGCACAGACTCGGGAATTCTTGCAGCAAACGATCGATGCTTGGGACCTGCGAATGGGGCATCGCGTTTGGCTCATCGAGCGAAAAGACGATCGCATGCTCACCGGCACGATCGGATGCAGCGTTCACTTCCATCGCGTGGAAGTCGGCTTCGCGCTCGGGAGCCGTTTCTGGGGCCAAGGATACATGCCCGAAGCGCTATCGAAAGTCTGTGAGGCGGCCTTCGCAGACCAGCGAATCGCACGCGTCCAGGCGCTCTGCGACGAAGAAAATGTGCAGTCATCGCGAGTCCTGCAGAAGGTTGGAATGCGATACGAAGGCCGGCTTCGGCGGTACGGCCTGCATCCCAACCGCTCGGAGCTTCCCCGAGATTGCCTCATGTATGCCCTGGTTCGCAGCGATTGAAACGCGGATCGAAGCGACTACACTCCGGCCCCAATGCGCATGCTGACGACCGTAGCGGACCAGGACGAGGCCAAAACCCTCGGCGATGCGCTCTATGCAGATGGCGTGCTCACGACGCTCAAGGAGACGCGGGACGGCTCAATTGCGATTTGGGTCCACGACGAAACGCAGATGGAGCAGGCGCGCACTTTCTTGAATGGTTTTGATCCGAGCTCGACTCGAGTCGCCGAAATGGCGAAGCGGGCCCGCGCGCGACGCAAGAAAGAAGCCAAAGCCGACGACCAACTCCGGGCGCGGACCGAAAAGATCCGCGCACAGATCGAGGCGAAACAGAACATGCGCATTGGGACGGTGACGACCGGCCTGATCGCGATCTGCGTCGTCGTCTTCCTTCTGACCGACATGGGCGAGAACATGGGTGTCGTCGGTTATTTCACCTTCGTCCCTCCGGTTCTGACGCGAGGCGGCGCGGTTTGGGGCAACGTGAGCGCAATTTGGGAGGGGCAACCCTGGCGCTTGTTCACGCCGATGTTCCTGCACTTCGGCTTCATGCACATCCTGTTCAACATGTGGTGGCTGAAGGACCTCGGCACCGCGATCGAACGCGTGTTCTCTGCGCGCTACTTGCTGATCTTCGTCTTGGTCACCGCGGCAGTCTCGCACGTGCTCGAATACGCAATGTCGGGGCCGACGACTTTCGGCGGCATGTCCGGCGTGGTCTACAGCCTGTTCGCCTTCATCTGGATCCGAGGCCGCCTCGACCCGAGCTTCCCCTACCGAATGCCGCAGCAGCTGGTGACGTTCATGTTGATTTGGCTGGGGCTGGGTTTCACAGGGTGGGTCGGGCCAATCGCAAACTGGGTGCACACCGGAGGGCTGCTGGTCGGCGCCGTCTGGGGGGTGATTTCGTCCGGGTATCTGCAGCGCAAACTGGGGCGCTAGCGCTGGAATACCGGGGCGCGGGGAAACGCGACGCGGGGGTTCGACGGACGGGGCGCCTTGCAAAGGTGGCCGGAGGAGCTTGGGGCCTGGGGCCACGCAAGGCGCCCCTCGGAGCTCGCGCCAATCGGGGCTGGCTGCTGTCTTGCCGATTGTCACTCACACGCCGCCGAACCCCCGCATCGCGTTTCCCCGCGCCCCTCCATACGTAGACATGACCAACAACCTTCCCAACCGGCAGGCGGCAGCGCGAGCCCGAAGGGCGAAGCCCGGCGCGAAGCACCGCCAAGCCTAAGCGAAGCGCCAGGCGCGGCAGGGAGGACTACGGGTGGGGGTGGGCGGGCGGTGTAACTAAACCTAACCACGCAAGCAGCTCACCCCCCGCCCGCACGGTCACCGGCGGCAGCACAAGCCGAACGGTGACATCCAAGCCAAACACTGACGCCCGCCCCAAAGCCCTGCCCCCATCACAGCAACGGCATCAACCGGGCATAGCTCCGCTCCCGGTCCCCGCGAATATCATCCAAGATCCCCTGGATCTCTGCCCTTCCCTCGCGTTCGATCATTCGCTCGTTGTGCGAAACGACCGAAGCGGCGACGCTTTGCGGAGGCTTCTTCGTCTTCAGATCCTGCATATCGAGCTCGAAGATATCGGCGTAGTGTGGGGGGTCTTGCGCTCGGATCTCTTCGAGACGCTTTCTTCGGACCAGTTGAACGGTGGGGTCGGGTGCTTGCCGCAGATACTGGATCGAACCCGCACATGGGGAAGCGCTCGGGTAGAACGGCGCGGTTAGAAAGACGCGGCCCTGTTGCTCAGCCAGCGACGTCGCCCAGTCCGCAAAGGCGTCCGCCCCTGCCGTGAAGCGTGGGGCGATCACGAAAGCGACGTCGACGGCATGGTCGCCCACCCAACCGGCCAGTATCGGAGCTAGCTCTTCGGGGCTGCAGGATACGCTGGTCACGACGTGTGCGCGAATGCGGCCCTCGGCTCGCGCTGGCTTCGCCCAGGGACAAACCGAAAAGCGCTCGATGAGCTCGCGTTGGTAGCGCTCGTGGAGTCGGAGCGCCTCACGCCGAAGCGCCTCATGCGGATTCACCGGGCTCAATGCGTCGCCCGCGCGATTCGTTTCGAGAGATATTCGTCGAGGTGGGGCACGATCTGCATGCTCAGCGCTTCGTCGGGCTTGACGAACTCTGCCCGAACGACCTCGCGGTTGTCGACTTGCACGTTCGGCTCGGCTTCCACCTCGAGCTCGTAGATGTCGAGCGTGTCTTGGCGGTGCTCGAACACATGCGTGCCGTGGTAGGCGTGGACCAGTCGCTTAGGCTGCACGTTGATGCCGACCTCTTCGCGGAGCTCGCGTGCCGCCGCAGTACGGCGATCTTCACGGGGTCGGATGTAACCGCCCGGCAAGGTGAGCTGAGCTCGGTAGGAGTTCTTCACGAGCAGGACTCGGCCGTGGTGCCAGACCGCCACAAGCGCTCCGGTCGTCTCCGGCCGTCGAATGAACCACAGAAGCCGTAACCCCCAATGCGCCACCCGATACACCGCCCTAATCAAGGCGTTGAACATGGCCACAGGTTACCAAAAGAGCCGGGCGCAGAGAAATCCCTGCTCAGCCGAGTCCCATCAGAGGGTTGCGCCCGCTCGCGCCCAGTCCCCGCGCCGATAGGCGAGAATACCGAGGAACATACGAACAAAGAACGAAATGGGGACGGCGACCCAGATCCCAAACGCGTCCCAGCCCACGACGAAACCGAGGAACCAGCTGAGCGGGACCTGAATGATGAGCGTGCCGACGATGTTGATCATCAGGCTGGTGCTGGTCGCGCCGGCGCCGCGGAGCATTCCGATGAGCGCGATGTGGATACCGACAACCGGCATGCCCCAACCGAGGACCTGCATCCAGAGGATCGAATAGCGGCCCAGCTCGGTCGCGGGGACGATATCGAAAATCGCAATAATCGGCGTCGCGCCGAACACGATCGACAAGCCGAGAAACGTCATGATTGCCGTCGACAGGATGATGCCACCGTGGACGACTTGACGCGCCTCAGGCTCGTCGCCGGCCCCAAGCGCATTTCCGACCATCGCCCCAATGGCCTGCGAGACTCCGAGCCCGGGCACGAACGCCAGAGACTGAACTCTCAGCCCAACGCCGTGGGCTGCGACGGCCACCTGCGCCACCCGCGCCAGCATTCCGACGACAGAGAGAAACGCGATGTTGAGCACCAGCATGTCGAGCGCGGCCGGCGCTCCAATGCGAAAGAGATCGCGGGCGAGCGGCTGATCAAGCCGTGCCAAGCCGAGACGAGCACGAACACCATAGACGACGTCACGCCTCAAGATGAGCACCATCAAGATGACTGCAACGGCCTGGGAGATGACGGTACCCCAGGCCGCGCCGCGGACACCCATGGCGGGAAATCCAAGGCGCCCCAAGATCAGGCCGTAGTTCAACACGATGTTGATGAGGTTGCTCAGTAGCGCGATCATGAACGGCAGCATGGTGTTGCCGACCGCGCGCAGAGCCGCCGCGAACAACATGTTCAAGTAGAAGAATACGGTGAGTGAAAGAAGTGGGCGCAGGTAGCTCACCGCGAGATCGCGCACTCCTGCTTCGGCGCCGAGCCACTCCATGATCTGTCCGGCGGCGAGGTTTCCGACGATCGCCACAGCAATCGACACGAGGTAGGTGAGAAGGATGCTTTGGTGAAGAACGTGGTTGATGCGATCGGACTGACGGGCTCCGTGGGCACGGGAGATGAAAGCGACCGTTCCCACCGTCAGCCCGAGCATCGCCACCATCAGCAAAAAGACGAGCTGACCCGCAAAGCCGAGTGCCGTCAGCGCTTCCTCGGCATCGACCAAACGACCGCACATCGCGGTGTCAACCGCCAAGGTGAGGACGCTGAGCAGATTCAAACCGACGATCGGCATCGCCAGGTCGAAGAGGCGCCGGAAGATGGTGCGGTCGATGCTCTTAAATGGACCTGACGCGGATTTCATCAGCGGCGGGGGACCTTGCATCGCCCGTCATCACCGCGCCAGTGCTTTTGCGATGGTGCTAGTGTTCCCGGGCAATGGCCGGTGAGCCACGAGAGTTTGGTCCCTATTACTTGCTGCGCCGTCTCGGCGTAGGTGGGATGGCCGAGACCTTCGAAGCAACGCGCATTGGAGCGGGTGGATTTGAGCAGCGTGTTTGCTTGAAGCGAGTTCTGCCGGCGTTCAGCGACGACCTGGAGTTCGTCTCGCGATTCCGGCGCGAGGCAGTGCTTGCCGCACAGCTTCGGCATACGAACATCGTCGGCGTCATCGACGTGGGCGACATCGGCGGCGTCCACTACATGACGCTGGAGCTCGTCGACGGCCTGGACCTTCGCTCTCTTCTGAAATCGTCTGCCTCGCGAGAAACTCTCCCCGGATACGGTCGCGTTGATTGGTATGGACCTCGCTTACGCGCTCGAACATGCGCACGGAAGCCTCGTCCATCGCGACATCTCACCCTCGAACATCTTGCTCAGCCGCTCGGGTGAGGCAAAGCTGGCCGATTTCGGGATCGCCAAGGCGCTCGACGACGCGAAAGCAACCGCAAGCCGCAGCGCGAGAGGCAAGGTCCCGTACATGTCGCCCGAACACATGCGCGGCGAGGCTGTCGACGGGCGAGCAGATCTATTCTCACTCGGCGTGGTTCTCTTCGAGGCGCTGGCCGGGGTGCGCCCATTCGACGGGGCGCATGACGTCGAGACCATGCAGAAGATTTTGGAGGGCGACCGAATCTCATTGAAGGAGGTCGCACCGAATGCGCCGGAGGAGCTTCGAGAAATCATCGAGCGATTGCTCGAGGTCGACCCCGCAGCGCGCACGCCGAGCGCGGCTCGTTTGATCGAAGAGCTCGGGGCCGTGTCGCCTCCTCCATCGTTGCGATGGCAGCTTGCGTCGACGGTCGAAAGCCACCGAGGGGGTCCAAAGGCCAGGATGCACGTGCGCGCCCGTGAAGAAGAACGGGACACGGAGCTGAGCCGTCCGCCGGGTTTCGCGCCAATGGGAGAACGCGAAAATCGCACCGCTGAGCGTGCGCAAGCCCCGGAAGACCGCACGCGCCATCCTGCTAGGCGAGCGCATTGGTCTTGAGCATCGTCGCAGCCGTCACAGGTGCGCGATGGCTCGAACGGCAAGCTCCGGTGCCGGGGTCGGTGGCAGCGTCACTGCCAGTGCCAGAGTCAGCGCCAGCGTCAGTGCCAGCGCCAGAGTCAGTGCCAGCGTCAGTGCCAGCGTCAGTGCCAGCGCCAGCGCCAGCGCCAGCGCCAGCGCCGCCGGTCCCGCTGCGGGCAAAGGCTGGGTCCATGTGTTCGTTCAGCCCTGGGGCAATGTTTGGATCGACGGAGCCTTCATGGGAAGAGCCCCCGTCAAGGCGCGCCTCTCCAAAGGCAGCACGTCGTCAAAGCGGGTCGAGAGCTACCTAGCCAAACGAGAGTCGTCCGGGTCGAAGCGGGTGCCCGAAAAGAGCTCGAGATCAAGCTGCCCGAGTAACCGCTACTCGACAACGATGGCGCCGCACGGGAACTCGGCCGAGAAGGTCACGTCGCCGCTCTTGAACGTGTCGCAAGCCTGCCGACCAGCTCGATCACGTCGTCGACGCCCGGCTTCACGCGCCATTGATCGGGCAGCTCAGCGGCTCACGTCGTTGAGCCCTGAACGTCACGTCACCGTCCTTGCAAGCCTTGCTCCTTGTCGTCGAAGCGCTTGTCCATCTGGATGTCGCACGAGATGCTGTCGCTCACGATGCTTTGGAAGGCAGTGGAGAGGCTCGCTGGATCATCGCCGACCCAGACGGTGCCGGTGCCGCCGACGCCCGCGTTCGCGACGGCCTGCATGTGCACCCGAGTGGGGTCGGTTGGGCTCTCGCTCAGGTCACCCACCCAGAGGGGGAAGACGTCGATGCCCGCGGCATGTGCTGCGGCCGCAGCGTTGACAGCCTCGATTTGTGGGTCGGTCGCTCCAGACTCGCAGTATTCGTTGGAATTATCGATCGGGTTGGGCCAATTGTCGGCGCACTCACAGGAGTCCGGCAGACCGTCGGTCGCAAGCACAATGATCGTTGGGCCGTCATCCGGCAGGTTCGGCAGTATCTGAGCTCACCAGCAGGTCGATGCTATCGCCAGTTGGTGTGTCCTCCCCGTCGGCCGACGGATAGGTATAGGGATATTGGCTTTCGAAGGTCGCAGAGTTGTCGAAGGCGAAATCGATCTGCGTCGGGAGACGCGGGCAAGTACGACCGTTTTGGAATCCGTTCCGCGACGTATAAGTCGTCAACCCAAAGCGGACGATGTCATCGAGTGGGTCCGACGACGATCCCAGTGATCGCAGTGTGCGCCGCTTCCCAGCGGTCCTCGCCCCCGCCAAAGTTGGCGGTCATCGACGCCGCTCTGATCGACGAGAAACATGATGTTCGGAATGCTTCGTGTGGGTGTGATCGTCACCGACTGACAGCCATTGCCGCCCGAGTTGCCGGTGCCGCCCGTACCGCCGGTACCCACATCGGGCACGCAACGACCCCGTGTCGTGTTGCAGGTCGAGCCGGCGCCACAGCCTTCGGTCGCGGTGCAGTTCGCGACACACTTGCTGTTCTGACAGAAGCTTGCCTCGCACTGCGAGTCCGAAGAGCAGGCCTTGTCGCAGTCGGCGGGGGTAGCCACCAAGCTTGCGCAGCTGAGGACCACGCCACCGGTACCACCGGTACCGCTGCGAGGATCCGCTACCGTCTCCACCACAGGCGAGAAGGGCCAGACCACTCAAGCCTACGAACACAATCGAAAGCGACTTACGCATTTACGAACTCCCCAACATGAAAAAGCCAACTATGCCAACATTCTACACTCGCCCTGTAGCGGCTGCAAATCGGGTCGAATGTCCGTGTCCGGTGATTCACTAATGGTTCCGAGTTAGTTAGACGAATGCGCAACCACGCTGCCCCGGCCATCCTGGGTGCAGTAGCACAGCCTCGGCCCTGCAGACCGGCCGAGGAGGCGCGCAGCCGTCGAAATCCGCTTCTGGAGGCGGTCTCCGAAGGCCCTTTTTTCTTCTAGGAAAGGGGTCGGAAACCTTTTGGAAACAATGGCGAGCCACAGATCCCGCAACGAGCTCTCAGGTACGGCAAATCACCGGCCTGGAGTCAACCCCGTGGTCTACCGCCGAGTCAGCTCGCGGGTGCCCCGGCGACGCGAACATCTTTAGGAGTAGTGACGATGAGTATCATCAAGGCTGAATACATCTGGATCGACGGAACGGAGCCGACCCCGCTTCTTCGCTCGAAGACGCGAATGCTCGAGGCGAGTCTGATCGAGAAGGTTCTCGGTGCGATCACCGGTGTTGCCGCCCTGCCAAACTGGGGCTTCGATGGGTCGAGCACCAACCAGGCGACCGGCGATGACTCCGACTGCCAGCTGTTCCCAGTGTTCGCGTGTCGCGATCCACTCCGAGGCGGCGACAACATCCTCGTGCTCTGCGAGGTCGTGACGCACGGTGGAACCCCGCATCCGAGCAATACGCGCCGCGCTGCGCAGGACACCGAGAAACGCCTGAAGGATCTCGATTGCTGGTACGGCATGGAGCAGGAATACACGATGATGAAGGACGGTTATCCGCTCGGCTTCCCCGAGGGCGGCTACCCCGGGCCCCAGGGCCCGTACTACTGCGGCGTTGGCGCCGAGTACGTGTTTGGCCGCGAGATCGTCGAAGAACACATGGACGCGTGCATCAAGGCCGGCCTGAAGATCTCAGGCATCAACGCCGAGGTCATGCCCGGCCAGTGGGAGTTTCAGATCGGACCGGCAGGCGTCACCGAAGTCGGAGACCACATGTACATGGCGCGCTACCTCCTCGGCCGAATCGCGGAGACCTTCGGCGTGGACATCTCCTACGACGCCAAGCCTGCCAAGGGCGACTGGAACGGTGCCGGCTGCCACACCAACTTCAGCACCAAGGCGATGCGTGAAGATGGCGGCTTGAAGATCATTCACGAGTACTGTGAGAAACTCGGCCAGCCCGAGCGTATCGCGCTGCATCTGAAGCACTACGGTGCCGGCCTCGAGGAGCGTCTCACAGGGGCACACGAAACCGCGTCCTTCCGGGAGTTCAAGTACGGCGTGTCCGACCGTGGCGCTTCGATTCGTATCCCGATGGCGACCGATCTCGACGGCAAGGGTTACCTCGAAGACCGTCGCCCTTGCGCGAACATCGACCCGTACATTGTCGCGCGCCTGATGGCAGAGGTCGCTGAGTAAAGCGCTCGCGCCTGATCAGAATGACGCCGCGTTCTTCGGAGCGCGGCGTTTTTCGTTAAACCGTCAGCACGGCCGCGCCTCGAATTCCATCGTGCTTAAGGCGTTCGAGCGCTTCGTTGGCATTCTCGAGTGGAAATGTCTCGACATGCGTCCGCACGGGGACTGCTGCGGCCTCTTGGAGGAACGCGAGTCCGTCCGCCCGGGTGTTGTTGGCTACACTGCGAACGACGCGCTCGCGATAAAGAAGCTCGTACGGGAGCTCTGGGAATCGGGCTCATGTGAATGCCGCCAAGCACGAGGGTGCCGCCCTTGTCGAGGTGCGAGAGCGCGGCGGGCACGATCTCGCCCGCGGGCGCGAAGATGATGCCGGCATCGAGCGCAACCGGGGGCTTGTCCATCGTGCCGCCCGTCCAGACCGCGCCGAGCTCTTCGGCGAGGGCCTGATGCTGTTCACGATCGCGGGTGCAGACGTAGACCTCGGCTCCGCGCGCTCTCGCGATCTGGATCGCGACGTGCCCCGCGGCGCCGAACCCGTAGAGCCCGAGGCGTGCACCCGACCAGTCGTCGATGCCGGTCTTCGACAGACAGCGGTAGCCGATGATGCCAGCGCAAAGGAGGGGCGCCGCTTGCAGGTCCGAAAAGCCGTCGGGCAGTGGGTAGGTGAAGCTCGCCGGCGCCACCAGGTATTCCGCGAAGCCTCCGTGAACGGTCCAGCCGGTGAACTCGGGGGAGTCGCAGAGGTTTTCGCGCTGGCTCGTGCAAAACGAGCAGCAACCGCAGGTGCGGTGCAGCCAGGCAACGCCGACCCGCGCGCCGATTTGCTGATCCGTCACGGAGCGAGCCGAGCGATTCGATGGTACCGACGACCTGGTGACCCGGAATAATCGGTGTGCGCTGCGGTTCGAGATCGCCTTCGACGACGTGGAGATCGGTTCGGCAGACGCCGCAGGCATGTACTTTGATCCGCACCTCGTCTGCTGCTGGCTCGGGAACATCGACATCTCCGAGACGCAGGGGATGCCTTCTGATCGGAGCGGGGTTGTCGAGAAGAGCTGCGCGCATCTCGTCTGACCTTACCACTACCGAAACGCGGAGTGGCCACGCGCGCGCAAATCTTGCGCCCGGCGCTCATCGGCGATGGGCGACAATCATTGCGCTGAATCCACGGTTCCGATATAGGCCTAGACGAAGATGGTGCGTGAAGCTCAGCAAACTTGGGATGCTCCGGACCTTGGCAGAGCAAGCGGGATTTCTCTCAAGAGCGGTGGCGCCGAGCTCGCAGCGATCGGTAAGCCGAGAGGACTGATTCCGAAGCTCGCGTACCGAGTCGACGGCTTCCTCGTCTCTCAGATCAGCAAACTTCAGCCGTCGGATTTGAAAGACCCTCCGGAGCTGGTGCACGACCTGACGGCGTTTGCGTCGAGCGATGACTACAGCCGGTACCGCCATCGCCCACGCGATCTTTTCCCGAGCCCGGGGCGAATCGCCATCCGGAAACGCTGGCTGGCGCCGCAGCGGGTCGGCTATGCGGAATGGAGTTGGCACAGCGCCCACCCGCTGCTCTTCAAAGACGTCAAACGCGAGTATCGGAGTCACCGAGACAACCAGACCGCGCTGCTCCGGACGCTGAATCTGCGGATCAAGGGGAAGCCGATGGCGATCCTCGTGAACGGCTTTTCGTCCGGCCACCATCTGATGGAACGCGTCGCATGGCCGATGCGTGAGTTCTTTCGCCAAGGGGTTGGAGTTTCGCTCTTTGCCCTCCCCTTCCACGGGCGACGCGGACACGCGTTTCCACCCGAGTGGCCGCAGCAAGATACGGCCTTCACGATCGAAGGCTTCCGTCAGGCCATCTGGGACTTGCAGATCGCGATTCGCGCGATGCGAGACGCGGGCGCAAGCCACGTCGGAGTCGTTGGCATGAGCCTCGGTGGCTACACGGCGTCTCTTCTGGCCACGGTCACGTCGGACGTCGACTTCGTGCTCGCCTACATTCCGATCTGTAGCGTAGCCGACGTCATGAATGACAACGACCTCGTGCCAGGCACCGGCGACATCCAGCGAACGCTCTACGAAGGCTATCGCGAGCAGCTCGCTCCCATCACACCGGTCTGCCGCATGCCCAAGGTCGGACCAGAACGCGTCTCGATCGTTTCAGGAGAGTACGATCGCCTCGCGACCGTGGAACACGGCCGCCGCCTCGCTGACCACTTCGGCACCGAGCTCATCAAGTTCCCCGGTGGCCACATCGTTCAGAACCGTCGCGCACAAGCGTTCCGGGAGGCATTGGAGGGCTTCCAAGATCGAGGTGTCCTCCCGCCCGAAGCGATGGACGAGGCGAGCCAAGCGCTAGCCTTCGAGCCAGCCGGGCGTCGTGCTCACCATTGCAGGATGGGCCAGCCTCGTTGCCGGGCAGCACGCTTCAACCTCGGATCGGGACTCACGACACGAGGATACCCAACCGCCTTCAACATGGGAGCGTCGCTGTAGGAGTCGGTATAGAAGTAACAGTCGGCGAGGTCGATGCTTCGCTCCGAGGCCCAAGCTCGCGCCCGTTTGACCTTTCCAGGCCCGTGGCAAAGCGGGGGCACGAACGTTCCGCGAAGTCTCCCTTCCTCGTCGGCCGGAAAGTCGTTGGCAAGGAAGTCGTCGAGCATCCAGGTGTCGCGCGCAGCGCGCGACGCGAATGCGGATGCGCTGGTCAGTAGAACGAGATGATGCCCTTGCTCTCTGTGCTCGCGCAGAGCGCACCGGGCTCCGGGGCGAAGATGGTGCGCGACCTCGCGCGCGAACCAGTTGCGTGTCTCCGCGTCGAGCCCTTCGTACGACCTTCCGCGATAGTGTCCAACCGCTTCCTTGAATGCCGTGTCGATGTCGATGAGCGAAAGATGATAGAGCACGTTCCAAACCAGCACGCGGCCGAACTGCCGAATCGAAATGCTGCCCGCGAGAAGCTCGTGCTTGGCCCAAAGCGTCGAGCTGTTCATGTCGAGCAGCGTCCGATCGAGATCGAAAAAGGCCGCGGTGTGGGAGCTCGGGTTGTTCGGCATGGATGGAGGCGGAAGCTTTATCCGATCTGGAACGTAGCGCCAGAGGTTCATCGGCTATTGCCTTTGCCACGATCTGCTGGCTACATTCACGCGTGGATTCCGGCCCACCAGTCGTGACGAACGAGCAAATCGCTGCGCTCCTAGAGCGCGTGGCCGACCGTCTCGAAACGCAGCACGCCAACATGTATCGAATCGATGCGTACCGAGCAGGAGCCGCGGTGGTTCGAGCGCACCCGAGCAGCATTCAAGACCTCGCGCTCACCGAAGGACGCGAAGGCCTCGATGCACTCCCGCAAATCGGCAAGAGCCTCTCCGGCTCGATCGACGAAATCGCGCATACGGGGAAGCTGCGCATGCTGGGCCGGCTCGAGGGGACGCTCTCGGCGGTCGAGTTGTTCAAGACGATCCCGGGCGTCGGCGAAGAGCTCGCGGAGCGGATTCACCGAGAGCTCGACATCGACACGCTCGAAGCCTTGGAGGTCGCCGCACACGACGGACGACTCGACGCGGTGGCTGGCTTCGGCCCGCGAAGGCTCGAGGCCGTTCGCGACATCCTGGCGACGATGCTGACACGCTCTGCGCGCGGAAGGGCACGCAGATTCGAAGATTTACGAGAAGCGGGAGCCAAGGTCACCGGTCCCGCGACCGCCGAAGCCAAACCGGATGTCACCCTGTTGCTGGAGATCGATCGAGACTACCGGGAGAAAGCCGAAGCGGGCGAGCTCCCTCGCATCGCCCCTCAGCGAAACAACCCCGATGGCGCCGCCTGGCTGCCCATCCTTCACAGCTACGACGAGGGTTGGCATTTCACCGCGCTCTACTCCAACACGGACCGGGCCCACGAGCTCGGCCGCGTTCGGGACTGGGTGGTGATCTACTTCGAGCGCGACGGCCACGAAGGCCAATGCACCATCGTCACCGAGTACCGCGGACCACTTGCAGGCAAGCGGGTCGTACGGGGACGCGAGGAGGAGACCCTGGCGCTAGACGCGCCCGGAAACTAATCGCTCGTCGTCGACAAGAATCGGCCAAGCGCTTCGAGGACGGCCATCGGTATCTCGTGGCCGCCTCGAAAGGGAACCCACTCGGTCGAAAGGCCGGCCTCGCGCATCTCGTCGCGCAGCTGTTCGGCTGCCTGGAACGAGAGCAGCGGGTCGTTCTGCCCATGGCTTTGAAAGACGGGAACTCCGCGTTTCGATGCCATCCCGGCCTTCCACGCTTCCAGATTCACAGGCGTGCCCGAGAGGATCACCAAGCCGCCAGGGGTGATGTTTCTGGTGAACACGGCATTGCATGCCGCCATCGAACCTTGAGAAAACCCCCCGACTATCAGGCCCTCGCTCGGCACACCAAGGTCGCGTTGAAGTGCCTCGATCATTTCGACTACTCCATCGGTCGCTTCCTCCATCCCAGGCGGAATCTCCCGGGCGTAGCTTCGCGGCCCAGCCGCCATCGCTTGCTCGGCGCGTGCGAAATCGATCATCCACCACGCGCGTGCACCGAACAGCCCGGGGATCGCGTGCGGGGCCTCGGGAAACGCGAAGCGGACATGGTGGGGCACATCGAGCACTCGCCACAGACCAACCAAGTCGGTCCCGGGCGCACCGAAGCCATGCATCAGTACGACGAGCGGTCCATCGCCGCCGCCTTCGCGATCCTCGCCTCCCGTCAACCGAACGTTGATGCTAGCAAATCGTTGTTCCCGCATCAGCGTGGAGTATAGCCTGCATCCATGGCTTCATCTCGTGAAGGAGGTGCCAATGTCCGAAGCGATTCAAACCGAGAACCTCGTAGAGAGCTCACTGCGCGAGAGTTGGGCACTTTTCAAGGACGATGTCGTGCTCTACGTCGTCGCCACTCTACTGATGTTCGTGATCTCGGCCGTGAGCCTAGGCGTGTGTGCTGGGCCCATGATTGTCGGATTCATCAAACTGGTCAGTAAGCGAATGCGCGGCGAGGAGGGCACCGCCACCGACGTGTTCGACGGGTTTTCCGAATTTGGCGCGAGTCTAATCGCCATGATTCTCATTGGCGTAGGCGTCATCGTCGGTTCGATGTTGCTCGTGCTACCGGGCGTGATCTTCGCCTTCATCACCGCGTTCACCTTCCATGCGATCGCGATCGATGGCGCCGGTGCGACGGCAGCGATTGGACAGAGCTACACGATCATCAAGGAGAACCTCGCCCCAAGTTTCGTGCTGCTCCTGATCGTGGCCGTCCTAAACGCGATCGGCGGCTCGATCATTTTCGGCTCACTCCTCGCAACACCGTTCAGCTTGATCGTGATGACCTTCGCGTATCAGCGACTGCGAGGAACTCCGCAAACCGATTCGATGTGACTGGCGGAATTTTGCGAGGGCCACGGGTGCGCTCATTTCGTTTACGGTGACCAGAATGAAAAAGGGCGTTGTGGCAATCTCCGACGTCCATCGGGCGGCCGCTGGACTGCTTCATCGGGTCGCCGACGGCGGAGGTGAATAGGGAAAATTGGTCAAAAACCTTGCGTTTTTGGCCCAGTGCGCTATGCTTAGGAAACACATGAGGTGTCGCGCAGTCGATTTTCACATCCTGCAAACGCTTCAACCAAGCTGAACGCAATCGACCGCCGCAGCGGCCGTGGCTCTGTGTTCTCAAAGCCGGCTCATTGAGCGTCGGTTCAGCGGACCATTGCGGCTTCGCGCTCGGATCGAAATGCATTCCATCAGCAGAAAGGAACCAACCAAACCATGGAAGAAACCATCACCAACGAATCCAACAACGAAAACCACAAACCGTCGGAGCCCACCGTTGGCGAGAACGTCTCCGAGGAGCTGAACCGGCTCCGCAGCGAGCTCTCACGAACGGCACACGAGATCCGGATGAAGTCGAAGGGCGCGAGCGCCGAGGTGCAGGACACCCGCAGGATGCTCGAGCGCGAAGCCAAACGATTCAGCGCCGAGGTGGAAGATGCCGTCGAACGGACGCAAGAAGACCTCGTCCGGGCCGGAAAGGATCTCCGAATGCGCTTTCAGAAACTCGCGAATCAAATCGTGATGCCCAGCAACTGATTGGGTTCGAGCGACCGATGAACCGTTCTCAACACTTCACCTCATTCCAGAAAGGAACCAACATTTCATGCCCACTCGATTCGCAAACCACGTTTCACTACCGGAGGAAACCAAGACCAAGCTCGTCGATACCCTGAACACCGTCCTCGCGACCACGTCGGACCTTCGTACTCAAGTCAAGCAAGCTCACTGGAATATCAAGGGGCCGCAGTTCGTTGCGCGACACGAGCTCTTCGACAGTCTGGCCGCGAAGCTCCTCGACTACGCCGACGTGACCGCCGAGCGAGCCGCAACTCTCGGAGGCTACGCGATGGGCACGACGCGGCAGAGCGCGGAACGTTCGAAGCTTCCTGAGTATGACCTCCGCGCCGTTGATGGAAAGCATCACATCAAGACGCTCGTCGATCGATACAGCGAATACAATCGCCTCGTCCGCGACGCCGTGCGGGAGGCCGCAGACCTCGAAGATCCCGCGACCGAGGACCTTTGCATCGAAATCCTGCGAGGAACCGAGCTCGACATGTGGTTCCTCGAGAGTCACCTGAACGTATAAGGCTGCCTGATGCCGCTCGAGGAAGTCTATCCGGATGTGATGGGGAAGCTCTCCAAATGGGCCGATACGGTCGGCGAAATGCTTCCCAACATCGTTGTGGCGCTGCTCGTGCTCGGTCTATTCTGGCTCGCGGCACGAGTGGCGTGCAGCGCCAGCGATCGGGCCCTGAGGCGCTTCGATACTCACCAAGCCGCTCGCGATCTGATCTCACGCATCATCCGGATCGGGGTGCTGCTGGCCGGTCTGGTCGTCGCACTCGGGGTGATGAATCTCGACAAGGCGCTTGCTTCCATTCTCGCCGGTGCGGGTATCGTAGGGTTGGCGATCGGTTTTGCCTTTCAAGACCTCGCCGGGAACCTCATCTCGGGTGTCGGCCTCGCGATCCATCAGCGCTGGCCGTTCAAGATCGGCGATGTCGTCGAGACCAACGATGTGTTCGGCGTGGTGCAGAAGATCTATCTCCGAACGTCGATCATTCGGACGCTAGACGGAAAGATGGCGGTCATTCCCAACAAGCAGATCTATCAAAACAAAGTCATGAACTACTCTGCTTCGGGGACCCGGCGTATCGACCTCGAGTGCGGCGTCTCCTATGGCGACGATCTCGAGAAGGTGAAGCAGCTCGTCGCGGAGACACTCGAGGGTATCGAGAGCCGGGACCGCTCCCGGAACGTTGAGGTATTCTTCACCGGATTTGGGAGCAGCTCGATCGACTTGGTCGGCCGCTTCTGGGTCGACTACGCGAAGCATCCGGATTTTCTCGACGCGCGAAGTCGCGCGATCCTCGCGATCAAGAAGGCGTTCGACGAGAACGAGATCGTGATTCCGTTCCCCATTCGTACGTTGGACTTCGGTGTCCGTGGCGGCCAGCCACTCGCTGATTCACTTCCACCAAGCGCGTTCAACGGCCATTCGAAGGAGGCGTCATGAGCAGCCCCGAGGGAGCCCGCTCTAGACAGCCACGGCGACGCCGGCCCAAAGCATCGGCGCGTTCGGCACGCCGCAAGCCCCCCGCACCCAAGCTCTCAGGGCGCCGCAACGTCCTGGTGCTGGGTCAGAGCGAGTTGTCGAAGCACATCACCCGATCGATTCGTGAGCTTGGAGTGCTGTGCCGGCGGGTGGATACCCCGGAGGCAGCCCACGGCGCGATCGACGAAGTCACGAAGGCCCTCGTCGTCGTTCCCCCGATTCCCAACCTGTCCGTCTCGGGTTTCGCTCGCCGCTTCGGTTCAGAAGGCGCGCAGGTTCCGATCTTCGTCGTCATGGAGGGTCCACTTCCAACTCGAACCGTCCGTAAGCTTTATGGCGACGGCGTCGAAGCCGTCTTTGAATGGCCTGCGGATCGCCAGCCATTGAAGCGGACGCTGTTTCGCGTGTCCGCCCCCACCGTGGCGAGCTGGGGCCGCGCCAAGTCCCCGGCCGAAATCGCGCTGGAGGAGACTGCGCGCGCCCATCTCAACTCCGAGGCGGTGCCCTTCGGAGCGCGTCTTGGCGTCGAAGCTTGCCGCCGATTCATGGTTCTCAAGGGAAGCCTCGACGCACTGTGGAAGCTGGAGCTCGCTCGGCAGATCGTCGCCGACATTCCGGGCGTCGAGGACGTGCTCGCCGACGGTGTCGAGATCACCGGGCAGGCGCGTGGAGACCGGGCGACCGCCAAGGCGGTTCGCGAAGTGATTCGTCACGCTGTCATGGTCGAGGGGACCACCCTCGCCATATCGGTTCGCTCTGGCGAAGTCACGGTGACCGGCTCCGTCCGAGACAAGCAGGAAGCGTCACGCGCCCTCGATCTGATCAAGCAGGTTCGCGGTGTTCGCCGCGTGCGCGACTATTTAGTCGTTTCCGCGCGCGGGAAGAAGCAGGACAAGGCACTCGCTCGACGAGTCCGTGACGTCCTCCATACCAGATACCAGAATCTCTCACTCGACCTCGCGGTTTTCGGCAACGTTGCCGTCGTTTCGGGCCGTGTCCCAAGAGCGGGCGTCCGCGATAAGATCAAGCAGCTCGTCCATGGACAAGATGGGGTCGAGCGGGTCGTCGACAAGCTGAGCGTGAGTGGACGAGCGCCCCGGCAGCCCGACAAACGCCCAACGAGCGGATGACAAAGGTGTGCCCTGTGATGTCGCGTCGCCATGCCTTGCGCGACTCAGGCGGACAGCTTGCGTCTCAGGTCTTCGAGGTCGATGTCTTCAGGAATCACGAGGGTTCTCTTAGGGCTTCATTCCATGGGTCGCAAAGCAGCGGAGCGACAAGCATGGTCCATGCACCACGAAACCATGAACCGAATCGTCACCCTCTTTACGCTCTGCGCGGGGGCTCTCTGGATGGCGTGGCAGTTGCAGATTCCCTTCGTGTGATTGGCGGCCGCAATCGTGCTGTTCGGTGGAAGTCCCAAATGTTTGCGCTGCCGAATCCTTCTCGAGCCGACTTGACATTTAGGACCGTTCGGTCCTATACAAGAAACTGTCATGCCGAGGCCCTTGGAGTTCGACCGCAGCGCCGCGCTGGAAACCGCGATGGAGCTGTTCTGGGCCAAAGGGTATGAGGCCACTTCGCTTCAAGATTTGCTCGACGCGACGGGTCTTTCCAAGAGCAGCTTCTATCAGAGCTTCGAGAGCAAGCACGAGCTCTTCGAGCGCTGCATACGTCGCTACGCCGACCGAGTCGTCGACAGCATGCGGCAGCAGCTAAACGACGCCCCTTCTGGGTACGATTTCATCGCGAGCTCGCTGAACGGCGTCGCCGAGGGTGTCGCTCGCAGGGAAGAACAACGCGGTTGCCTCGTGATGAACACCGCAAACGAGTTCGCCCAACGTGACCCGAGCCTCGCCGACTTGGTCACCAAGGAGCACAAGCGATTCGAGGCCGCCTTCGTGGCCGCAGTCGAGCGTGCCCAGCGCGAAGGACGCATTCCGAAGAGCAAGCCCGCCCGCCCCTTGGCTCGATACTGTCTCACGACGTTGAGCGGACTCAAGACCATGGCCAAGGCCGGGGCCAGCGCACGGGCCCTTCGAGAGGTCGCCTCCATCGCGCTCCAATCGCTCGACTGACTCTTTTTACCTTTTTAGGACCAATCGGTCCCAAAAAAACCCAGAGAACACGGCGGAAGGAACACGACAATGCCACTCGTACAAATCAGAGGAATCGAGGGATATCTCACCCTGGAACAGAAACAGGATCTCATCCGAAAGGTCACGGACGCGGTCGTCTCCGTGGAAGGAGAGGGCTTGCGTCCGGTTACCTGGGTCACGATTGAAGACGTGAAGCCAGGGGAGTGGGGCGTTGGCGGCCAGGCGATGACGGCCGACGATCTGCGCGACTTGGCCCAAACCAAGACCGCGGTTTGAGAGGAGGCATCATGGCAACCATCTATAGAAGCGTAACCGTTCACCTCTCGGCCGAAGATCTCTGGACCAGGGTTGCCGATGTCGGACAGATCTCCGACCTCTTGGACATCGTCCACAAGAGCTCCGTTTCGGGCGACACACGTTCGTGTACGCTCGCCGACGGAGGGCAGCTCACCGAAACAATCGTCGGCATCGACGAGGAGCATCAGCGCGTGGCCTATACGATCACCGACTCGCCTTTCCCAATCGAGTTCCACGCGGCGTCCATGCAGGTCATCGATGAAGGCAACGGTACATCCACCTTGGTCTGGATCACAGACGTGAAGCCGGACGCCATGGCCGATGGTCTCGGGCCGATGATCGAGGGCAACCTCGACTCGCTCGGCCGTCGATTCGGTGGCCAGCACTGTATTCAAGCGAGGCATGCTCCATGACCGAGTCCACACCGCAAACACCCAGGCCAGCCGGTCTCGGCCCGAAGCGGGCCGTCCTGTTGGCCCTCACGCTTCTCCTGTCAGGCCGGGCGATGACCGTCGCGTTCATCGGCCAAGCCGGAGCCGGCGGCCCTGGCGACCCACCGTCCGCATGGCTGATGCCGCTGGTTGGAGATGCCGTGATCGGCGTGAGCGCCTTGCTCATCGCCTACCTCATCGTGCGAGGCAATGGGATCGGCGCGTGGATCGCCGTCATCGTCTGGAACATCGTCGGTATCTGGGACGCTCTCTCCGCCTTCCTCGTGCAGGAGAGCGTGCCGTGGCCCGAGTTCTTCATGATCGAGACCTTCGGCTCCACCATGTTCTTCGCCGCCAGTGCAGTACATCTCATCGGCCTCTGGCTCGTCACCCGCGACGATGTCCGGCGCCACTACCTGCGTTCAGCGGCATCCGCCTGAACGACCCCAGCACGCAATCTACATCTCGGTGCTCACCAAGATGGACTCGAATCGCGAGCAGACGCGCGCCGTCTTGAACGCCCGGCCCGGAATTCCGGTCACCATTCCGGTCACCGATTCGAAATCAGCCGATTTGAACCATGTTGCCGAAGTGCTAACCATCCGAAATCACGACGCAAGCGAGGATGGCGGAATTGGCAGACGCGCTGGATTTAGGTTGCAAGACCAGAACCCAAATGCCCCGCTTTTTCTAAGCGAAACTCCACATGGCCCGCGGCCAGAAGACGTCAACGAGTGTCCCCGAAGCACTCATTTCGGTCACGGTGACCGGAATGAAAAGGGGGTTGTGCCCATGGACGACGTCCGTCGGGCTGCCGCCGCGCTACTTCATCGGGTAGCGGACGGCGGCGAAATCCCAATGTTGGTGCTGCGCGAGTTTGCGAACCTCGTGCTGCACTCGGAGCTGGTTGCGGGTGCCCGCGCAGTGCTCGACGGGCCACCCGAGTTTGCCGTGAGGCGTGCGCTGGAGCTTGCGAGCGTTGTTCTGGCCGTCGGGGTGGGTGCGGAACGCGAACACACAAAGGGAGGGACGAAGTGAAAGGCGGCGGAGCACGGAAGCCGAAGTCACGAATCGTCTCGTTCCGTGTCGATGAGGAAGATTTCAGTCGGCTCGATACCCTCGCCCAGCAAACCAGCCACTCGCGTGCAGAGGTGCTCCGTCGATGTCTCGTGGGTGCTCGCCTGAAAAGCACCATCGATGCACAGGCGCTCACCGAGGTTGCACGGGTGCACGCCGACCTCAACCGCATCGGCGGCCTCCTCAAGCTCGCCATCCGAGAGGGCGTTTCTGATCGATCGAGCCACAACAGGCTGAACCTCGAGCTCCTCGACTCCATCATCCAAGTCCGTCGAGCGGTGGAGCGGCTAGCGGGCCGTCGGTGATTGTCCGGCACCAACGTGCATCGGCAAGCAACAAAGGCTTTCGTCAGCTCGCGCGCTACATTCGAGGTCGAAGCGACAAGCCGCGAGCGACCTGGTTCCTGGCTGCCAATCTTCCTGGCGTGACCGGGACCCGTGACCTCGAGCTGGCGTGCCGACTCGTCGAGGCTGTGAACGCGCAGAACACCCGCGCGGGCAGCAACCGTACCTACCACCTCGTCGTCTCGCTTCACCCGGAGGACCGAAGCCTCGACGGGAACGAGCTCAGGCGTGTTGTGGAAAACCTTGTGGAGACGTTGGGGTTTGCCGGTCACCAGTACATCGCCGCCCGTCACAACGACAAAGACCACGAACACGTGCACGTGGCCATCCACAAGATTCATCCGGAGACCTTTCGCATTCACTCGCCAGCCTGGGATCACCAGAAGCTCTTCACCGCGGGCCGTGCGCTCGAACGAGAGCTCGGACTCACGCCGCTTCAGTCCAAGGTGCGCGATCGTGAGAAAGTCCCGCAGAGAGCAGCGGACCACGAAGCTCAGCACGGGATCGACAGCTTTGCTCGCTGGGCCCGGAACGAGCTAGGTCCCGCACTTCGAGCCGGGCAGCTGCGGAGCTGGGACGATGTTCACGACGTGTGCGCCAGTCTTGGTGTCGTGCTTCGCCCGCATGGCAACGGCCTCGTCTTCGAGGACGTCGAGCAAGGCATGCGAGTGAAGGCCTCTTTTGTAGATCGCCAGCTCAGCAAGCCCCGCCTCTGCAAACGGTTCGGAGACTTCCAGCCAACGCCAGGGCATCAGCTGGAAGCCGCAAGAACCGCGACCCTGCGATACTCCCCCGCCCCGGCCATCGCGCCGCAGGGCTTGTGGAAGGAATACGAGCAGTCTCTCGACCAGGCCCGAAGGCAGCGCCGACACGCCTGGAGCAGCTACCGAGACACCGCCTCTCGCGAGCGTCGGCGGCTCAAAGAGAAGTATCGAAACCAGCGAGGTCTCCTCGCCGCCCTACCCGTGTCGGGCCGCGACCGAAAACGGCTTTCACAACAACTGGCGCTCCGCCGAGCCATCGAATCCCGGGCCCTCAAGCGGAAGCTCGCAGTCCAACGGAAGGCGATTCAGAAGACTCCGCACCCTGGCACATGGCGTCATTTCGTCGCCAGTCGCGCCGCGCAGCGCGACGCCCGTGCGATTCGAATTCTACAGCGACCAGAGCGGGAGCTAGGCCGTTCCAACGAAGAAAGAGAGTTGTGAGATGCGAGGAGACGGAGTGGAGACGCAGATTGGCGAGCCAACTGCGGTCTAGAGTGCGCCGCAAATCGACACAACATTGAGTACCGCGCAATTCGGCGCTTAGAATTGTCCCCAGGGGCTAAGAGGCCCGCGACTGCTCACGTTTCCGGACTGCAGTTGAAACGACCCCACCCAGGTGGCGTTCGGCCGTCATCCGTCGGCGGCTGCGACTGCCGAGCTCGTTGGGAAAAGGCGGCAAGAGTCGTGCTCGACGCCAGCCCGGGTGAGGTCGTGTACGGCACGCTTCATTCCGTGCCCGAGCCTTTGGGAGGGTAGTCGAGTGTGTCGGCGAGCTCGCTGCGGATGTCGGCATCATGATCGGGAAACGGCAGGCGGTTTTCGTCTCGCCAGCGCGCGACCTCCGCCTCGGCAGCCTTGGCGAGCTCCGGATCGGGGTCTTCAGACTGCGTCAGGTAGAGGGTTTGAGAGGGGAAGGCAAAGCCGCAGCCTGCGTCTTCCACGATGTCTTTGATGCGCAGCATCACGTCTTCTTGGATCGCGAAGAACTCGTTGCGATCCTGAGTCGCGACGTACGCGAAGACCTCGACATCGAGTGACGAACTACCGTACCCCACGAATCGTACGCGCGCCGGATCGCGCAAAACCTTGGGGTGCTGGATCAAGAGCTCGCGTAACCGTACGAGGACGAGTCGCAATTGGTCGGGCGTGGTTTCGTAGCGAAGCTGGAGGGTGGTCTGTAGCAGGATGGAATCTCGGCGCGACAAGTTCGTGAGCTCGAGCTGGGAGAAGTCGGCATTCGGGATGGTGATCACCGTGCGATCGCGTCCGCGCACCCGAACCGAACGCAGGCCGATCGCCTCGACCGTCCCGAGCGTGTCACCAAATCGACACAACTCGCCGACCCGGACTGGCGCGTCGGCGAACAGGATGAAGCCTCCGATGACGTTCTCCAGTGTCGGGCGTATCGCAAGCGCGACCGCCAAGCCGCCGACGCCGAGCCCGGCGAGCATGGGGGCCACAGGCACACCGAGGCTTTCTGCCAGGCTCATCAGCACATAGACCGTGAGCAGCACGGCACCGAGCTTGGAAATCAGACGCACGAGTTGGGCATCGAGGGCATAGGCTCTCATGTCACGCACGTGAATGACGGCGTCGGCGACGAGCCTTGCGACCGTGAACAGCAACCAGATGGCCGCGAGGTGACCGAGCGCGGAGAGCAGGCCGATGGTCACCGCTCGCTCAGCGCCTGTGAGACGGATCCAGTCGGCGACCCCCCGCTGTACGAATGCGATCAACGCGATGGCGACGACGGGGCGAAGCGCGCGGAGCCGCGCAGTCACGCTCGAGGTCGATCGCTCCCGGTCGGCGATGAATCCGGTCAATCTGTAGGTCAGGCTGAAGAAGATCAGGCCCATGAGAACGAGGATGGTCAGCGCGCTCCACTTCCAGAGCGGGACGCCACCCAAGGTCATAAACCAGCGAGGTGGCAGCGCTTCGACCGCACGATGAAAAAACGCCGGTGCCGCGAATCCTGGCTGAAGGCGATACTTCTCCTGCACGCCGTCGAACTTCGCAAAGCGTTTCTTGACGGGCAGCGATTTTGCTCTTTCGAAAAATTCCGGCAGGCGCGCGACTGTCTCGGCCGAGAACCGATACTGCGGCGGTGCCCCGACAGCCGAGTCGATCCGCACGATGCGAAGCTCGGTAGGGGGAATCGTCCAGTACGCAGGCATGCGCTCCGGATCGAGGTCCGGACCCGGAATCTCCTTGCGAGCCGGAATGTCGATGCGAATGAGAATCTCGAAAAGGTAAAGTGAAGACTCGACCAACGCGCGAAGCTCGGGCTCGCTGCTTGGTCGGTCGACCTCGAGAGTCTGAAACAGGCGGTCGCGGTGGGCCCCTACCGCCTCTCGCTTTCCCTCGTAGGATGCCTCAATCGCGGCCGTGGCCTCGGTCAAGAACGTGTTCAGCGTCGCTTCGGGTGAGGAGACATCGGGTGGCTCGAGCGGGTGCGTTTCAGGGCCGCCGCTTTCGCCGGCTCCCGCACCAAGCGGAAGAGTCAGTACCGTGAGGGCCGCCAGGATGAATACAACACTGATTCGCGAAGACGGTCGTGTGAAAAGCAGACGTTCGGTCATTGCAGATTGCTCCGTGGCGCTAGCTTAGTGGGTAAGACTAAAGGGCCCAGGCGCTTCGTCAGTTGAGTGGCAGTGTGAGCACAGGCCCGGCTTTCCTCGTGTTCCCGGACTGCAGTTGGAAGAGCTGATCGAGCAAGTTGAACGTCGACTTCGAGTTGAGGTCCGAGTCCTCGATGTAGAACCAGGTCCCGCGATACTCCACACGGACGAAGGCGTCGTTTGGGACCTGGTCGCTCGAGGCGACCCGAAACACCGCGCCGGTCAGCTCTCGCCATTCGAACTCGGTTCCGTCGCGATATCGGGTCACCGTCACTTTGCCGGCTTCGACGTCCTGCGGGGGCGGCTCGACGCCCTGCGAGAGATAGCTCATCACGCCGATGAGCGCGCGCGGCAAAATGCCGATTTCGCGAGGCGAGCGATAGGTCGGGTTCGTCGTCAAGAAGAACTCGTTGAGGTCCGACCGGATACCCAGAATCTCTTTCAAGCGTTTCGATTGCTCGGCGATCTCGGGAGCGTCCCCGAATACCAGGGTCATCACAAAGGGCGTCTCTGGGTCCCCGAGCGGGATCGTGTCGAGGGGCTCTTCGGGACCGAGGCGCCGGTAACGCAAATCCAACGCGTCGGCCTGGCTCATTTCGTCGAACAGTGTTGCAACTTCGACGAATCGCTCGAAGTCCGGCGCGAGATCAGGCGTCGGCCCAGCCGCAGTAGGCGCGTTCCACACGTCGTTGATCCGTTGGACACAGCAGCGCAGGAGACGTTCGAACCGCCAACCCGAGTGACTGAGGAGCACAATCGCCCCCATCGGTACGGGCGACAACAGGCGGTTCACGAACGTTTCGCCTTGAAGCGGCGTGTACGTGATGGTGGGTCGGTCTTCGTAGTACACGTCGCCCCCAACGCCTCCCACTGCCTTATTGTCCGGCCCACCGATTCCGCCTACCGATGCCGAGCCTGCAATACCCAGCACGTACTGGGTCGCGACGCTCGACACTTCGATGAAATAGGGGGTGTCGCGATAGCGGAGTCGGACGAGGTTCGCGAGCATCTGCTCGTTGCGGGTATCGATGATGGCCGAGTTGTAGTCGAAGCGCGTCTTGCGGATCGATTTGGGACCGACCTTCGTACAACTCGACAGCAAGACCACAGTCATGACGCAGGCCAGACAAACAGGAAATAAACGGATGGCTATTCGCGATGCTGTCGTCATCTCGGCGCGAAACGTATCTCAATCCACAAATTTGTCTTGTCGCGATTCCACAATTTTGATTGGCCCATTTTGTTTCGAATGGGTAAACCGACGGCTTGCTGGTGACAGCTTCTCAACCTAGGTCGGATCTCGTTTCAGACTGGCATTCGCCGGGACTTCAACTACAAGAAGTCTCCAAGCATCTACTTCGGAGGTTGGACATGGAACCCTTGCCTAGATTCGTCCCGATAGACAGGATGGCTGCCTTCAGCGACGGCGTGTTCGCGGTTGTCATTACTGTGCTGGTCCTCGGGATCGAGATGCCTTCGGACGCCGTTCTGACTGGATCTGCGCTGGCAATGGAGCGCGAAAAGCTCCTCCACCAGCTCCTCATCTACTTCGTCACCTTTTGGCTGGTGGGGATGTATTGGTCCCAACAAAGTCTCTTTACTGCCGGGCTCAAGCAGATCGACCGGGGAACCTTCGTCCTCAATCTCCTGCTTCTCTTGCCCATCACGCTGCTTCCCTTCGTCACCCAGCTCATGGGAATCATGCGCACTGACTGGAGGGCGGTTCTGTACTTCGCCCTAATCAATGTGCTCGCGACGTTCGTGATCGAGCGCATGTGGAGTCGCATCGCGTCTATGCCCGAAACTCAAAAGAGCTCTCAGACAGCGATGCTCGCTCGGAGGATGCGGGTGGAGCTCCGCGTTCACGCGGCTGGGATGGTCCTCGGTGTTCTCGTCGCGCGGCTCGACGTTAGGCTCGGCACGCTCGTATTCGTTCTGATTCCGTTCGCCCACTTCTACAATTTCCTCCGCGATCCGTTTCGCTCTCGCTCGGGCGGGCTCTCCTCGGGCGAAACCAATTGAGCTGAGAGCCGATGCTAGGCACCGAGCGGACGGGTCCGGCAAACGCTTCATCCGTAAGCAGCGCATGAATCGGAGCCGGCTTACCCGACTGCGTCGCTTACGAGGTGGTCAATCCCGATTCGTGCTGGAAGTAGAGCGTGAGCGACCCGTCGTCGTTGAACTTCGGTTGATTACGCATGCTCTCGGTGAGCTTGTTGAGCGGGTTGGGATAGAACCACCAGCCATTGTCATCGGTATACATGGTGATGGACCAGAAGTCGTTCACCAGCGGCGTCAGCCCCCGGGAAAGGTATGCGTGTACTTGTTGGCGCCGTGCGGTCGGAGTGCG
Source organism: uncultured delta proteobacterium (assembly GCA_963699755.1). GTDB lineage: Bacteria > Myxococcota_A > Polyangia > Polyangiales > Houyiibacteriaceae > SG8-38. The sequence continues at coordinate 1,582,302 of CAVOVB010000001.1, read as the reverse complement.
GTGTTTGGGAGAGGCAGTACGTTCGCTGAGGCCGAAATCGCTGCTCAGCGCTGATAGTCGGCATCCACCGGCCGACGCAGCTCATGCAACCGACTCGCGGGACACCCGCGGACGCCCCGTTTCGCGTCCTCGTCCGTCGCCACCCTGGGTCAGATCTTTTTTTATCAGATCTCTTGGAAACACCGCAGCCTTGTTGCCGGCAGGAACGCACAGCGTATATGCCGCGGCCGTATGCAGGACTCGGGACCTACAGCGAAGCGCAGAGTCGGACCCATGGCGCTCGCGGCCGTCGCTCTCAGCGCGTGCTGTCTTCCCCGTGTGGCGGAGGCCCAGCCGGGCGGAGACCCGACGAGTGTCCAGGCCGCCATGAAGCAGGCCGAGCGACAGGTCACCGAGGGCCTCAGCAGCGACTACAGGCTGGAGTTTGGCGATACCGACGACTGGATCGAGCTCAACACGGGTGAATGGCTGAGGGGCGACCTACATTGGCTGCGTCCAAAAGGGCTCGAAGCCGGCAAGAACGTGAACTTCTACAGCAACAAGCTCGACGGCCTGACGCTTAGTTGGGCGGACATCGCCGGCGTCCATTCTCCCAAGATCAAGAGCTACGTGTTCAAGAACAAGACCACAGTCTCGGGCAAGGCCATGATCACCAAAGACCTGGTCATTGTCGAGACCAACGAAGGCGTCGTGACACATCCTCGCAGTGAGCTCGTCTCGATCTCCGAGGGACCGCCTCGGGAGCGGACATGGTGGTCGACGATGCTCAGCCTCGGGTTCTCTGCCAATGCGGGAAATACAAACCAGGGTTCGGTCACGACGCAATGGAGGCTGGCGCGTGAAGATGGCCACTCGCTCGAAGCGGTCAGGTACAATGGAACCGTGGCGTACACCGACGGTGAGCTCAACGTCAATCGGCACCTCGGCGGGCTCGATACCGCTCTGTTCCTCTGGGACCGTTTCTATCTGATTCCGATCGACGGGCAGCTTCTCCACGATCCGTTCCAGAACATCAAGCTGCGAGCGACTCCCGGCGTGGGGGCCGGGGTCTATGTCTTCAAGAAGACCAGGCAGAGAAGAAAACATACGAACCAGTTCGAGTGGGACATGCAGAGCGGCCTTGGGTATCAGTTTCTCAGATTGATCTCGACCGTACCTGGAGTCGACAACCCGCAGAACGATGGATTCATCATGTTCCGAACTCATTGGAAGCTGGAGTTTCTGAACGACAACGTCGAGCTCACCTTCGACTGGCGCACCAATCTCGTCTACACGAGCTTCGGACAGACGAACCACACAGGGACGGCGGAGGTGAGCGTCGAGATCACGGACATGTTCAACTTCGTCAACTCGTTCCTATTCCTGCGAACCCGGGATCCAGAGCCACGATCGGACGGGACCGTGCCTAAGAAGAACGACTATCAAGTGGTCGTCAGCCTCGCCATCAAGATCAATTGACACCGTCCGAGTCGGCGAGCGCCCGCGGGGTGCGTAGGCTCATCGATCGAGACATCTTGACATTCTGGGCCAGCACGGTAACCGCCGTCGGGTCATGGGTGAATATCACAAGGTCGTAGGAATCATCACGCTTTGCGTCGTCGCGCTGCTGCCCGGCAAACTATCCGCGCAAGACGACGGCATCCAGTCGGAGACACTGCGGGTCGGTGTGGTCGCTTTAGAGCCCTTCGCGATGAAGACCGTCGATGGTCACTGGGAAGGCATCGCCGTCGATCTCTGGCGTGAGGTTGCCGATGAGATGGGTGTCGACTTCGAGCTGCGCGAATATGGCAGTGTCCAAGCGCTGACGGAGGACTTCGTCAAAGGCGACCTCGACCTGACACCGCTAGTCGCGGTGACGGAGGAACGCGAAGTCGTGGTGGACTTCTCAGATGCCTACTACATGTCGGGAGCCGCGATCGTGGTCCCTGCGCGAAAAGCCCAACAAGGCTGGTTCCGTGTTGCCCGTCGTTTTTTCTCCGTGGAATTCCTCCAGGTCATTGGTTTGCTGCTCCTTCTGTGGCTAATCGCCGGTGTCGCCGTATGGCTTTTCGAACGCCGCCGGAACCCCGAAATGTTCGGCGGCGGGCCCGCCAAAGGGGTTGCGCAGGGCATCTGGTGGGCTGCCGTCACGATGACCACAGTCGGCTACGGAGATTTAGCGCCGAAGACCGCAGGCGGCCGGATCGTCGGGGTCGTTTGGATGTTTGCAGCGATCATTTCGATCTCTGGCTTCACGGCGGCCATCTCTAGCTCGCTGACCGTCGGTGAGTTGAGCGGCAAGGTGCGCGGAATGCACGATCTGGCGACTGCTCGCGTCGGCACCGTGGCCGAATCGAGCGCCGAAGCCTACCTCATGAAAAAGGGAATCAAGCAGGCGCGTTCGTTCGGGAATCCGCGGGATGGTTTGAAGTCACTCGTAGACGCGGAAACGGACGCCTTTGTCTTCCAAGGGCCCGTCGTGAAGTACCTGGCGAAGAACGAGTTCCTGGGACGAGTGGAAGTGCTACCTGGGACGTTCGATCACCACTACATGGGCATGGCCGTGCCGCCCGGTAGCCAGCTGCGCGAGTCGCTGAATAGAGCCCTCTTGGCGTTCATGGAGACGGACCAATGGACGCAAATCTTGAAGCAGTACTTGGGCCAAGGCAGCTAGAGACGTGCCGGGCGCGCCGTCGAGTCGCCGAGGGCTAAGAGAGTCGGGCAGCGGGCGCGGGTTCGGAGTGACCAGCAAGCTCACCGGTTAAGCGACAGCAACGAGCTCGGCCAAACCGTTCCTATTCGGGGTACGGCTCGGTTTGCATCTCGATGTCCTCTTCGGCGTTCGGCGGCATCAAGTAGCCCTCTCCCTCTTCGGACTGGACCATCATTCGCTCGTCACCCGAGGTCTCCTCCATCTCCTCCTCTGCCTCCATGTTAGCGACTTCCTGCGGCGTACCGCAGGCGCTGGCAAGTCCCAACAGCCACAACCCCGCAACAACCAACATTCGATTCATGGGCATCTCCTTCATTCAGAACGGTCTAGTAGAGGACGGAATCAAGCCGGTCAATCGACCGCCGAACGCGGCCCCACTGGCGCGGGTGTTCAGCCCCCGGCGACCTCCTCAAAGTCGCTTGACGAGCACCATGCGCGGGCATAAATCTCGCGCCACGTGGCTCCGATGTCCGGACCACTACTTCTGGGGAGAGATATGTCGAACAACACAAACAGAGCTTTTCTTCTTCTCTGCGTCTTGGGCGCAGCCACCCAAGTGCTCGCCTGCGACGAAGAATGCGTCGACGGCGTTTGCGTGCCGGTCTACGACACGGGGTACTACTACGATAACCTCGTTTCCGGAGTGGCCTACTCGACTCAGACCGAAGACGGCACCGTTCGAACCGGCGTCACGGGCGAGAACGGGGACCCGGGGCGCTTCAGCTACTACATGCCAGAAGCGACAATGACCTTCTCCCTCGGCGACACCGCACTTGGACAAAGCGCTGCCCAAGCCAGAGTCACGCCTTTTGATATCGCTGGCGTCACGGAAGAGCCGGTCGGCGGATGTGACGTCGACGGCACACTGCCCGACGACGGCGGCGACTTTCAAATCGTCCACAACCTCGCAGTCCTTCTCCAGACCATGGACACGGACGGAGATCCTACGACCGAGATCGACATCAGCTCCGAGACAGCGGCCCTCTTCGATGGCGTGAGCATCGACATCGATCAGACCTGGGCGGAGTTCAGCACGGATACCGACCTCCAAGCCGTGCTCGATGAGGCCAACAGCCAGCAGCTGTTCCCCGATACGCGTGAGCTCCGGACGCGAGAAGAAGCACTCCGCGCGCTCTACCAGGGCATCGGACTCTGCGACGACGGCGCTGGCGGCGCAGGCGGCGCAGGCGGCGCAGGCGGCGCAGGCGGCGGCGCGGGCTGAGGCACGGTGGCCTAATTGGATGTGACCGCAGGGAACCGAAGAACGGCGAGTTGGGCGCCGGCGGGCGCGGCCTTTGCGCCAACGACCGCCGGTGCATCGAGCAACGAGTCGGCGATGTGGTCTCGCGGCCGCTCGATACGCAGACTTCGCAGCCCGTGTCGACGTACATCGACTTGAACTACCAGCCAGAGTCCGAGCGCTGGACAGACTGAGCGCGTGACCCGGCACGCACGTCAGAACGTCAAATAGATCAGCACCCCGGCCAGCAAAGCGTTCTCGATGCTTCGCATGCCGCTCGGGCGGATGATGTACTGGACGTCGGGCGTGATCGTGAGCCAGCTGGTCACGTTGAACGAATACGCGGCCTCGACCACAGTCTCGACCGTTTGGTCGAGTAGCGCGGCGCTGAAGAACTCACTGGCGAAACCAAGCGCCAGCACATCTTCGCGGAGTCGCCGAAACGGGCCCTTCCAAACCAGGCCGCCGCTCCAAAAGTAAGTGATAGGGACGATGCTCTGCTTCCCGCCGACAGTCACCGCCGTCCAGACGTCGATGCCCCGTTCGTCGGCGAACGTCGGCTCCCAGAGCTTCTGGCGTACGATCAAATAGGCCTTTCCGAGCACCTTGTTCTGATTGCCCGAGCCATCGAGCGTCTCGAATGAACCGGTGTCGTAGAAGCCACCGAACGTGATTCGGCCGGGGAGTCGGTCTGGGTTTTGATGGCGCTGCGCAGTCGTGGGAACCCACTGGTAGCTTGCCTCGACAATGAAGAACGACCCTTGCCTCGGCTTGAACGTGAAGTCGACGCCATGCTTGTCGTCGTCGGTGAAATCCCTCGGGAAGCCGTTCATCCAGGACGCCTGCAGGCGCCAGTTTTCGTTGGGGGTCCAGCGCAGGCGAACGCCCCAGTTCGCAAACGGGATGACAGTGAAGTTCACGGTGGCCGGATCGAGCGCAAAGACGTTCAAGCGAAAGGCTGCGCTCAAGTACTGGGTGAAGTAGTTGTACTCGAGGCCGTATTCCCAGCCCACAGAGAGCCTCCCTACGCGGATCGACAGTCGGTCACCGAGCAGGCGCTCCTCTAGGTACATCTCGAACAGTCGAATCGTATCGCCGCTGAACACGGCGTTCACCGGAGCGAACGCGCCGACGTCCTGCGTCAGGTCGAGCCCGCTCGTCCATGATCCCGAAACGTGCACCCAGAAGCCCTTGATCTGAGCCATGGTTTCCATGTCGAGGTCGATGCCGAAATCCATAAGCCCCGTATAGCGAAACGCCTGCGCTTGACCGCCCAGTGGATTGCCCTGCAAGGCGATCATATACCAGCCGAAAGGCTGGATGCCGTGCTGTGCAAGCCAGTCGATCGCTTCAGGTGAGACCTGGCCGAGCATCCCCTGCCCTACGTCGACCTCGGCTCGCCCGTTGCGCCAGGCGTCGCCGATGATTCGTGGCGGATCGCGAAGCAGGCTCTGTGTCTCGCTACAGGGGACGCTGGTGGGAGCTTGCGGTGGACAAGCGCGCGCGGCGGTCCAGGCGCCAGCAAACGTGACCACAACGGCGACGGCGAGGCACCGCAATCCTGCTAGGGTTCGGTTCATGCTGGGCCGGACGCTCCCATGTCCGAAATCGAAAATGCAAGAAGGAACTGGGTATGTCGGGGGTCGAAAGAGGCGAACACAAGGACTCTACCTCCGAGCCGACCATCGTCGAACGAAGAGGCCTCGGACGCTTCAGCTCGGCCGTGCTTTTCGAAGATCCGAGCGGCCAGCGACTGGTCTGGAGCTCGAGGCGCAACCGCAAGGGGCTGGACCCAGAGCCCGTACATCTCTTTTCGCGGTCGCGGCCCCGTCATCTCCTTCCGATCAGCCCGGGAAGCCTCGCCTGGTGGATTGCCGTCCTTTTCATGATCGGGGCGGCGCTTTTCGCAGTCGGCTCGGCCGGCACACTGCTTCGAACGAGCTGGGCGGGCGGCAGCGGCTCGCTCTTCTTCGCAGGGTCGCTCTTCTTCACGAGCGCCGCGTATCTTCAACTGCTCGAAGTCATCAACGAGCCCGAAGCCTTGAGCAAGAAGCGTCCGTCCATCTCCCTGTGGCGCTGGGAACCACACAAGATCGGTTGGTGGGCGGTCGTCGTGCAACTGCTCGGCACGCTTCTGTTCAACATGAACACCTTCGAGGCAATGCAGACGCTGAGCCCAATCGACCAAGACCGCTTCGTCTGGGCACCCGATGCAATCGGCTCGATCTGCTTTCTGGCCGCTAGCTACCTCGCGTACGCGGAGATTTGCCATCGTTGGATTGGTTGGCAATCTCGAAACATCTCCTGGTGGGTGGCCATCATCAATCTCCTAGGCTCGGTTGCCTTTGGCGTATCTGCCGTGGCTTCCGTCGTCATCGTCCAAACCGGCGAGCTCCTGAGCGCGTACGCCTCTAATTTGTGGACGTTCGTCGGAGCCATCTGCTTCTTCGTCGGTGGTTACTTGCTACTCCCGGAAATGACGTCACATTCTGCCACGCAGGCTCCCTAGAGCGGCGCAGTCACGTTGCTCGCTCACGGATCCCACGAAAGGACTACCCAATCATGGTCACCAGGCAGAAGAAACTCAGCGAGCTCTCGGATCACGACAAAGAGCTAACTCCCATTTACGCGCGCAACGCGATGGCTCAACGAGTCCCCAAGTTCGAGCTGCCGGAAGGAGAGCTCGACCCCGACGTCGCCTACAGCCTGATCCACGACGAGCTGATGTTGGATGGCAACGCGCGCCTGAACCTGGCAACGTTCGTGACGACTTGGATGGAGCCGCAAGCCGAGAAGCTGATGGCGGAGTGCTTCGACAAGAACATGATCGACAAGGACGAGTATCCTTACACGGCCATGATCGAGGAACGCTGCATCAACATCGTATCGCGGCTCTTCAACGCGCCCGAGACGGGCGTAGGCGCCTCCGCCATCGGCTCTTCGGAGGCGGTCATGCTCGCGGGCATGGCGCTAAAGTGGAAATGGCGCGAACGCATGAAGGCCAAAGGGAAGCCGACGGACAAGCCCAACATCGTGATGGGCAACAACGTACAGGTCGTTTGGGAAAAGTTTGCCCGGTACTGGGACGTAGAGCCCCGCTACATCGAGATGGAGCCCAACCAGTACACGATCACGCCCCAGGGCGTGCTCGATGCCGTCGATGAAAATACGATCGGGGTGATTCCGATTCTCGGCGTCACATACACCGGTGCCTTCGAGCCCGTCGAAGCCATTCACGATGCGCTGGTCGAGCACAACGCGAAGACAGGCCACGACATTCCGATGCACGTCGACGCGGCCAGCGGTGGTTTCGTGGCCCCGTTCCTGAATCCCGAGCTGAAGTGGGACTTTCGTTTGCCACTCGTGAAGTCGATCAATGTGTCGGGTCACAAGTACGGGCTCGTCTATCCTGGCATCGGCTGGGTGGCCTGGCGCTCACATGAAGATCTCCCTCAAGACCTGATTTTTCATGTCAACTACCTGGGCGGCGACATGCCGACGTTCACTCTCAATTTCTCACGACCGGGCAATCAGGTCGTCGCGCAGTACTACAACTTCATCCGCCTGGGTCGCGCGGGGTACAAACGCGCCTTCGAGCAGATGCGGGATATCGCGACACACCTTTCGTCTGCAATCGAGAACACCGGACGCTTCGACCTGCTGAGCCGCGGCGATACGATTCCTGTCTTCGCCTTCGCCCTCAAGGATTCGAGCAACTACACGGTCTACGATCTATCGGACAAGCTCCGCGAGCACGGCTGGCAAGTGCCTGCGTATACGATGCCCCCGAAAGTCGACGACCTTGCCGTGCTACGGATCGTCATTCGAGAGGGCTTCAGTCGAGATATGGCGGACATGCTCTTGACCGACCTGAAGGCGGCCATTGCCCACTTTGAATCGCAGCCGGGCTACAAACCGGCCGAACAGAAGAAATCGGGCAAGGCGCATAAGATTTGCTGACGGCCAGTGAGCCGCGCCGCGGTCGATCTACTTCGAGCTCGCTGCCCCGGACGGCGGATACTTGGCGAGAACGGCATCGACCGCGCGCGCTATGGTTTCGGCGCTTGCGGTCTCCGAGAAGAGATTTTCAGTACCGAATCCGTGCCACACGAGCCGCTTCTTCGCGCGATCGGCCATGTCGATGACGAGGCTACCCTGGACGTAGTTTTCGGTCTCCATCTCCCCTGGGCCGTACCCGCCGTACCAGCCCCATCCGCCCCAATACTCGGTCTGCTGTCGCGGCTGGCCGCCGAGGGTGAAGCTCACCTGGAGGTCGGCCTCATCCCAGCTCGCGGGCTGCAATCCTTTTTGCTGAAGGTTGTTCGCGATCTGTCCCTGAATATCGCGTCCCGTGATTTCGCTGTAACCCGGCATGTCTGACGCGTACGTCGGCGCCGGTGCCTGGGCGAACGTTCTGTAGGCCGCGAAGTCCGCGGAGTTGTCGTAGGTCGTGTTGGTTTGAATCTGCCCCGCGCATCCGAAGAGCAACAAGGCGCCAAGCGCTAACGATTTCATTCCGATGTTCTGCATGCCTTCAACTCCTTGGGGGTCACCTTCGGCCCGAACGGTCGGGCCCGCGCGGCGCTTCTCCAAGCCACGCTATGGGACTCCTATTTGATTGACGTCGCCGATGCAACCGCGAATGGGGGGGCATCATGGCCATCGGGAGGTTTGGCGCGATCTATGCGACTGCTTGGCGGCTCATATCACTTGGACGGTGGTATCAAGATGTCGTCAACAACTGAGAGTTTCCCAGCCCGAACACGGATGAGACATGCGCGACCTGAGCACCCTTGCCCGCCAGCTTCTCGACCCGGATTGCGCCCCGCGTTGGCCGGAACCGACCGACGCGCGTCCGAGTCCCCGCGAGCTGACCGAGTTCTGCGTCGGCGGAGTCAGCAGGGCGACCGATGGTTGCTATCCGGTCCCCGCCGAGGGCCGATGCTTTCACGGTTCCCCGAGCTGGCTTCTATACTTCGGGCTCGTTTGAGCCCACGCGGTTTGCCACGCCAAATCGACCAATCCATCCTCGCAATCCTTAGCGGATGCGCACGCATACAACATCGAGCTCGAAGCTAACCCTGAGCGGTGCGTGGCTTTCGTATGTGCTCCATTCGCCGGACCGCTTCGGTCGCCGCGCCTCGATGCCCCGCCGCGAAGCGCTTTGGTGGTGAGCGCCAGCAATCGGTGGAACTCCTGCACGAACCGGGGAAGCACCCCGCGGACGTCGGTAGCGACTTCGGTCGTGCGGCCTCGGCCAAAACCATGAACCGTCTCTTAATCAACGTGCCCTCTTGTCCGAACTATTTTGCCGACGTACACAAAGAGGCTGTCCGCAACCAACAGGATTCTATCCATCAGCTTCTCGCTCGTTGTAACCCTGTCTTAGGCGAGGGCACCACCCTAGCCAATCACCTCGGCCTTTACTGCCCGTGACGAGCTTGAACGGCCTCTTGGATTTGAGCCTTCACCGCATCCAAGTTGAAGGACGCGCCTTTTTGCATCGGCGGGAACTCGATCGCCGTCTTGGCAAGCTCGGCCACCTGACGCTGCACGAAGACAAAGCGCCAGAACTCTCGTGCGTAGAACTCCATGAACCAGTCGGGCGACCCGACCGCAAAGTTGGGATCCGCATATCGCTCGAACGGATCGCGACGCAGGTTGTGAATCAGGGGCATGTTCAGTCTGACCTTCGCGCCCGGCCAACCGTCGGGCTGGTCGATGAAAGTGTACTTCCAGTCGCCAAGTCGGACAGCGCCGAGGGTCGACTCACCGAAGTACCAGATCTCTTCTCGCGCGCTCGGCCCCTTGCCGGTGAACATGTTGGTTTGATCGTACCCATCGAGATGCACCTTGTACTCGCGGTCTCCCAACTGCTTTCCCGTCTTGAGCTCCTCGACGATGTTGGGGTTCCCCGCCGCCGCGACCAGCGTTGGAAACCAGTCCATGCCGGACATGATGCCGTTCTCCACCCTGCCGGCCGGAATGCGCTCTGGCCAACGCACGATCATCGGCGCCCGAAACCCGCCGTCGGTCGTCATACCTTTGGCGCCCTTGAAGGGTGTGTTACCCCCGTCCGGCCAGGTGAAGACCTCGGTTCCGTTGTCGGTGGTCACCGCAATGATCGTGTTCTTGGCGACTCCCATCGCCTCGAGCTTCTTCATGACCGCGCCGACGATGTCGTCGAACTGGGCCATGCCGGCTTCCTGAAGACCGTAGTTGTTTTTGCCCTCGAGCGCTTTGTACTTCGGTGAGAGAAACGTGAAGATGTGCATCCGGGTCGGGTTCAGCCAAACGAAGAACGGCTTACCGTCTTTCTTGGCCCGTTCCATGAAGCTCAAGGTGTGCTTCAGGATCTCGTCGTCCACCGTCTCCATGCGCTTGGGCGGTAGCGGACCCGCATCCTTGATCTTCTGTTTGCCGACCTTGCCCCACCGGGGCTGAACGCGTGGGTCGTCTCTGTCGGTCGCCCACGAGTGCACCATGTTCCGCGGTCCGATCTCGCCGAGCAGCTCCTGGGGATAGCCGGGCCAGTACGGATCGGACATGGCATCGAGGTGATAGAGGTAGCCGAAGAACTCGTCGAAGCCATGAGCCGTCGGCAGGAATTGGTTCAAGTCACCGAGGTGGTTCTTGCCGAACTGGCCCGTTGCATAGCCCATCTCCCTGAGGGCGGTTGCAATCGTCGGAGCCTCGGCAGGCAGGCCCAACGGAGAGCCCGCTTGACCGACGGTAGTCATCCCAGTCCGCATCGGAATCATGCCGGTGATGAAGTTGGCACGGCCGGCCGTACAGCTGGCCTCCGCGTAGTAGTCGGTGAACATCATGCCGTCGCGCGCCAGGCTATCGATGTTCGGTGTCTTACCGCTCATGATGCCGCGGTGGTACGCACCAATGTTGAACCAGCCGATGTCGTCGCCCATGATCACGACGATGTTCGGTTGCTGCGCCTTCTTCGCTTTCTTGGCCGATGCGTGTGAAGGCCCCCATGGCGAGAGCACGAAGCCGACCGCCAGCAGCGAGCAGCAAAGAAGCCGAGTCGTTTTGGTCATCTGAAGGATCTGTCCTTTTCGAGAGTGGGTGTGCGCCTCATGCGGCACGTCGTGGGGGAACCCTAGCAGAAGGGAAAATGATGAAAACCCTTCATCGTCGCTTCGTGAGTAAGACACGAGCAGTGGCGTCCTGGGGCTCGGCAGATAGGCAAGACAAAGGCCTTCTCGATGCATCGCGCCGCGCGACATAGCATCTGGTACCCCGCAATTGTGCGTTTACGATGAGCCCGATGCCTTGGCTCGCTTTCTGGCAAGCACTCCGCAACGAATGAATCGCTGAAACTCGCGCTTCACGAACAAAGGGGCGCCGCGATCGTGATCACGTCGGTCGAGCTCCCAAAGGAAGGCCTGAAGGTGCTCGCGGACGACGCGGTGCAGCAGCCCATGCTCCGGCACGCGACGCACGTACGACTGAGAAATCGCCTCGCGCGCAGCCGCCGCGTGAAGCTCCACGACCGCAGGGCGCCATCAAGACGCGTGCCGTGGTTCGCCCCTGTGTTTTCAAAGTGTTTCACATAGATCGCGCTGAAGTGAAGTGAAGTGGCGAACGGCGTCGGAAAGCTGGCGGCCGCCACCCTTGGCACATGCGTGGCCTTGCTCTCCCTGAAGCCCCGCCGCGAATAAGCCGAAGGCGTTGAGCGCGGCAAGCAGGGATTGGGACATCTGCGATGTCTTACAATCCCACATCTTGCCCTGCCCAACTGCTTCAACATCGGTGTATTTGGCGCAACCGTATGCAACGGAGCGCAACAATTGGATCGATCGTGCAATCGGCGGCGCGTGCCACGCAACTTCGTGCAAGGACGTGCAACACCACGCAACGCACAGGTCGATTTCTATCGCCGAGGGCGAAAAACTGAAGTTCCTGTGACCTAGCTTACCGGATCCCGCGCAACATTTTGGGGGGGGAAAACCGATAACAGGGTGTAGGGGGAAAATGGCTAGAGCAACACTACCAGGTCCGCAGGCACTCCAAGGTGCGCCACCTCGCGTCTACTTCTCGTGTCACCGAGATGCAATCGAGGGCTATCTACGCCTTGGGTATCACATCAAGGAAGTATGGCGGGCCTACCGCGGTGTCAGCCCGCCGTACCCAGGTTGCTACACGTCGTTCTACAGGCAGGTCCGAAAACATGGCCTCGGATTCAACGAGCCCGCAGGTGAGCCCGCAGTTCTGACCAAGCGAGACATCAACGATATCCCCAGGCGCGCGTCCACCGTGCCCACGCCCAGTATTGAGTACGTCAGGAACAACCTCCGCCGAAAGCTTCCCAAGCTGGAGCTCGAATGAAGACGCCATCTTCGCATTTCGCCTCAGCCGACAGGAGTCGGCCATGAGCGAGTTTCATTGCGTCATTCAGGCAAAAGGTGGAATCGGAAAATCGTTGGTCGCGTCTTGGCTCGCGCAGTACCTGCGATCGCGAACCGACGATCCGTTGTGCGTCGAGTGCGACGCGTCGAACAAGACCTTGTCTCGGTATTCCGGACTTCGCGTCCAGCGCATCGATCTCCTTGATGAGGACCGGCGAATCAATCGTAGACGCTTCGATGAGCTTCTCGAGATCCTGCTCGCAGACGAGGAGAAAGCGGTGGTGGTCGACAACGGCCAAGGCAGCTTCGAGCCTTTGGCTCAGTACCTCCTCGAAATGGATGCCGTCCGTCAGTTGAAAGCCGCCGGCCGCCAGACGTTCCTTCACTGCGTAGTCACGGGCGGCCAGCACGGCCCCTCGACACTGGCGGGGCTCGCCACGGTCGCGAAGTTTTTGGTCGAGGATTCGACTCTTGTCGTCTGGCAGAACGAACACTTCGGGCCCGTCGACGTCGAGCGCGCCGGCGAGCTAACGCAAACGTGCTCCGACAGGTTGCTCGGACCCGTGGTCATGGTTCGCCGGGGACATACGTTTCAGGAAGACGTTCAGGAGATGCTCAGCCGGTTCATGACGTTCGACGAAGCGATCGCGAGCGATCACTTCAGAACGCCGGCCAAGTCCCGGCTTTCGATTGTGAGAACAGACCTGTTTACGGAGATCGAACATGCGCTCGAACGAGCCTAGAAACCGACGGCCGCTGCTGACGGATGAAGACAAGAGGGATATCGCAGCGCAGGTGGCCAAGGAATGCGGTCGCTTGATTCCTCAGGATGATCCTTTGTTCGATTTGGTGGTCGTCAACGAATGCGTGCTTCGGCGCACGGTCGAGAACCTTGGTGATCGATTGACGTCATCTCTCGTGAGAGAGCTCGACCGGATGCTTTCAGCCCACCTCGACCATGTGGGTGAGAAGCTGTCTCGCGACGTCGACGCGAGGGTCCGCGGGTTTGCGGGTCTCTACGGCGTCGCCGTGACGCGACTCGATCGCCGTGCGCAGCTATGGCTGTTGGGGCTTGCCGCGCTCGGCATCTTCGCCATGGCCTTGGTCTCTGGTCTGGTTAGGTGGCCTTTCTAGTGACCGTACGGAGGCCGGCGCTAGAGACAGATGAGCCCACGGCGGTTGCAAGGGCAGATTCGCCCCTGCTGACAAGACACGAGGCGGCGAGGTATTGTCGGATAGGGCTGCGCACGTTTGATCGGCGTGTCGCGCCTCAGGTGCGTGGGCTTTGCATCGGAGCTCGCCGCTTCTTTGATCGAAAGGACATCGATACATGGCTCGCAAGTCAGAAGGCTTCACCCTACACCGTGACAAGCGCACCAGAAATTGGATTGTGCGTTTCACCCACGAGGGGCAACGCTACAAGCGATCCACATGTGAATGCGATCGCGGCAGCGCTCAGAAGATCGCGTCGGAAATCGTCGCGGCGGTGACGCGAGGTCGTGACGTCAGCGTCATGCGTGCTTCCAGCGTCGACATCGACTTACTGGTCGGGCAATACCTCGTCGACGTATCGGCTGAACTGGCGCCCGAAACGGTTGCCACGTACCAAGGCTACTTCGTCAAGAACTTCGCGCCGCGGTTCGATTCGCTCGGCAGTATTTCGTCAAGCGCCATGCAAGACTATTCGCGGGCACGATTGCGGCAAGTGAAGCGCGGCACGGTGTGCAAGGAACTTTCGGCCATGCGGGGGTTCCTGAAATGGTGCGCTGACCGGGGTTACATTTCCGATATGCCGCTGATCAAGGATCCGCCGGCACGGTCAACCGGAACAACGGCATGTGAGAAAGTACGCGTGGATCTGAACAATGATCGCGCTACCAAGCTAATCGCAGCATTGCCCGAATGGTCTAAACGCACGCACTACCCGGTGCGCGACCTCATCTTGTTCATCTGGGAAACGGCGCTGCGCCGCAAGACGGTGCAGCAGCTTCGTTGCCCGGAGCATTGGCAGCCTGGTTCTACTACGCTTCGAATCGCCGACGACATAGACAAGGCGCGGTTCGGTCGCGACGTCGAGCTCAGTGAAGTCGCGCAGGCGGTGTTGACCCGACACTGCGACGGCGACGGCTTGATTTGGGGCGCGTTCGATTGCCGCCCAGCGCTTCGGAACGCGGCACGCGATGCAGGATGCTTCACCGAACAGGAAATCCGGCACTTGTCGTTGCACGACTTGCGGCACGGTGCGTTGACCGAGCTGGCGTCGGTGTCGCCGAACTTGCCGGGCATCGCTCACATTGCCGGGCACAAACGTGTCAGCACGACGACGCAATACGTGCACTCGAATCGTGCACAGACTCGTGCCGTCTTGAACGCCCGGCCGGGAATTCCGGTCACCATTCCGGTCACCGACGCAAAATCGGCCGATTTGAAAGACATCGCCACCGTGCTAACCATTCGAAATCACACCACAAGCGAGGGTGGCGGAATTGGCAGACGCGCTGGATTTAGGTTCCAGTGTCCTTAGGGCGTGCAGGTTCGAGTCCTGTCCCTCGCACTGAAGTGATTGCGGGGGGTTAGCGGCGGCGGTGTTCCAGTGTCCTTCCCGCTCACCGTCGATTTGTCCCAGATGTTGTCCCAAAAGGACTGCCTCGGCCGCACTTCGACGCGCGTGAACGTACTGGTTGGTGGTCGTCGCGTGACGGTGTCCGAGCAGGTAGCCGACGCCAAGTAGATTGCCTGAGCGCTCGGTGAGCTCAGTGGCGACGCTGTGTCGAAAGTCGTAGGGCTTGATGTTCGATGCGCGGTCGGCCTCCAAGCCGGCTGCAAGGGCTGCAGTGCGAAGCGGGTAACGCCAAGCGAACTTCGGGAAGAAGATTCCTTCGACGGGGCACACCTCGTCGAGCACTTCGCGTGCGCGATCGGATAGCGGCAACTCGCGGGCATACCTGGCCTTGTCCGCCTCGGCCCGAATCCGCAGGAACTGGGAGCCCGGTCGGTAATCGTCTGGAGCGTGAAGGCGTTGGAGGGTCCCTGGGCGAAGCCCGGTCTCTCGCATGACCTCGAAATACGCCCTGAGAGGCTGTCCGTCGCGGGTGCGCGCGGGAAGCGCGCAGACGATCGCATCCATCTCTTTCGGGGAGAGGTCAATTCGTTTCCGCCGGCCACTCGGGTGGGCGGTCCCGGTTGCGCGCCGCGGGAGCTTTGGAAAGGCGGGGGCTTCCTGTACAAGCCCCCGCTCCGCCATCCAAGTGAGCAGACGTCGAAGGGAAGAGAGCTCTTTCTGAACCGTCCGTGCTTTCACCTCTTGGAGCCGCTTGCGCATGTAGTCCCGCAGGCAAGCCTCGGAACAGAGTCGATCGGACGTCTCGAAGTGCGGAATGAAATGCGCTCCCGCGTAGAGCTCCCATGTGCGCAGCGTCTCCGGAGAGACCTCAGACCTGACCTCCGCGAGCCAACTCCCGACGAGCTCTGGTAGCGGCACGTCAGGAGCCGCACGATCGGGGTCATCGCCCTCGGTCACCCGTCGAACGAGTCGGGCAGCCGCGCTCTGAGCCTCTGCGCGATCCGCCTTGCGAGTGGATCGATGGTAACGCTGCCCGCCGACGCGGAACCGCACCTGATAGATTCCAGTTCGCGGATTCTTGTGGAGTTTCCAACCTTGTGTCTTTCCAGCCATCGATCGATATCTTTCCTGTCATACAAGCAACGGCAACCGATTCGCACTCGAGGAACTTTCGCAGCAACTTGCCGATCGAATGTCCGAAGAGAGATTCGACAATATACCGCCGCCTCATTTCTTGTCAGCAGGGGCGAATCGAGAGCCGGTGTTCTTCGGGCTTCTTGATCAGAAGGTCTCGCGTGCGGTTGATATGAGTCGGGCGTGTCCCCCATACATGGTTATCGGTTTTGTCCCCCGAAAAGTTGCGCGAGCAGAAAATGCTTGGAAAGCGAGCACGCCATCGAGCGACAAGAAGCGCCGCGGTGAGCTTGGCGCTGGCAGTCACATTCTGTCCTCTACTGTCACAAACTGACCAAGGTTGACCAACTTTGACTAGACGTGGAATCGATTGACGCGAAATGGCTCCCTTTCAATCCAAGACAGCGCAGAAGACTCCAAAAGGATTCAGAACGCGCCAAAAAAGGTCAGCCTGTGACAGATTCCGCCAGTCTTGGTCAGTTCGGACCATGCTGGGTACCGGGCAAGATGTGGGATTGTAAGACATCGAAGATGTCTCAGTCCCCGCATGCCGCGCTCAACGCCTTCGGCTTATTCGCGCAGGGGCTCGGTAGGCATCATGCGGGTGCTCGTAAGGGCTATTTGACGACTTCGACGTTCGGTCGTCTCTGGCGCAGAGAGGTCTATTGCGGCTCGCACACCCTGGTGGTGGTCACCCGCTCGCAGTCGGGCACTATTCCATAGTCCTTGCTGGCAGACGATCCGTCACACAGAACGAACACGTCCGTCACGAAGGTCGCTCCGACCAGCGTGCCGGACGCATCGAAGTACTCGAAATACTCGTCGACCACGTCCCACGTCACGATCCAGCGGAGCTCCCCGCAAGTCCCGGCAGCGGGCAGATCTGTCCTTGGGCCGTCGTCGCTGCAGATCTCAAATCCCTCGAAAGCCTCGGCAAACGCCGCTTCGTACGTCGGGCATCGAGAGCAGTAATCCTCAAGGGGTCCGCGACACGCGTCGGCACCTATGCCACCTGCGCCGCCTCGGCCAGCGGCACCACCCATCCCGGCTGGGCCTCCCGCCCCTCCTGTACCGACCCCGGCGCCGCCTGAGGAGCAGGCGAAGCAGACGAACGAGACGCACAGAATCACGGATACTAGCGCAGGCACGCGCATGGCGAAGCGGCCAGAGAGTAGCACTCGAGACGAAAGGACGCGAGGGCTCCCTGGGCCAGGTCGCTTAGCTCGGTCGTCATGTAGACGCGGCGCACGGAGAACGCGGGCGGTAGCGACAGCACACCCGATCGGGCATAATCGGAGCATGACCGATGAGGCGAAGAAGCTGCTCGAGGAGGCGATGAAGCTTCCGGTCCGCCAACGCGCTCGCTTGGTATCCTCGTTGATCGACAGTCTCGAAGAGAGCGATGAAGCGGATGTCGAGCAAGCCTGGATCGAGGAGGTCCACAAGCGCGCTCGCGAGCTCAAAACGGGACAAGTTCAAGGGCTCACTTGGGCTCAAGCCCGTCGCATCATGCTCGGCACGTGAGCCAGCAACCCGAGCTCATCATTCATCCGGAAGCGGCCGACGAAGCTCGTCGCGCGCGTCTTTGGTACAAGTTCCGCTCAGCCTCTGCCGCGAGGAACTTCGCGCGGAAGCTCGAGGTCGCGATTGATCACATTCTCGACAACCCAGAGGGTTGGCCGCTCATCGACGAACCCTATCGCCGCTACCTCATGCAGCGATTTCCGTTTGGGCTCATCTATCGATACGACTTTGACTCGGATACCGTGACGATCTTTGCGGTGGCGCACCTCAAGCGCCGACCCGGATACTGGGCGGATCGTCCCGTCTGACAGCACGGTGCTGTCGTCGGATGGTCTGATTCGCCTCACTTGGACGCCTCCCTCCTCCTCTGCCTTGCACTCACCGGTAGCTGCCCAAGCCAAGATCAAGCCCGACAGTTCCATCGCTCGCCTGAGCGCGAACTCCGGCGGTCCTTCGAGCTCTCTTAGCCCATCGGGAGGACGATGAGCGCCGAATTTCGCGGTACTCCATGTTATGTCGCGTGGGGCGCGAACCGGAAAGGTCCTTTGAAGTTACGATGCGCTCCTTGCCGCGTTGGGTAAGACTCGTGCGAGCGCATCCAGGAACCGCAATCTGTGCGCTGATGCGAGAAACGGGACCTTGGTCTACAATTCGATCTTATGGCGAAGTTTGAGTGGGAAGTCGGGCCGGAGGACATCGTGAGCCTGAAGCTCCGCTGGAATGGGAGGAGGCAAGTTTCACTTAACGGCGAGCCTGTACAGGAGTTTTCGGGAAAGACGGGACCCAAATTCTCTCTCTCCGACGGAAGAATGGCGGAAGCCTTCGTGACATGGGGCCTCACCCAGCAGACCGTTGAGCTTCGCGTGAATGGCGAGATGGCTCGACTAGCGGCTGTAGGCACGAAGATTCGATGTGAGAAGTGTTCCGCCGAGATGAAGGCGTACGACAAGTTCTGCGAGTCGTGTGGCACGCCAGCACAGCCTCCCGAAGTGCAGCAGTTGGATCTCAGCATCAAGGGCGCTAACGGCGTTATCGGAGCACTCTCCATACTGTTCTTATTGGCGGGCCTACTGCTTGGTGGAATCCAGTACAGCCGGGCTCAGGATGCACTCGAGAAGCTAGCGCAATACGACGCAGCTGCGCAGTGGTCCGAACCCGTGAACGGAAACATCGTTACCGTGGGGGAGTTGCGGGAGATGGTCGAATGGGAACCGATTGGGGTTCTCCTCGTTAACATCCTCCTCGCGGTCGTGATGGCGGGGCTCTATTTCTGGGGACGGCGCTCGCCTCTGCCCGCCGTGCTGGTTGCCGCTGGGACTTATTTGGCAGTGCAGGTCATCTCAGCGATCGTTGACCCTGCGACGATAGGCCAAGGCATCGTCCTAAAGATAATCATCGTCGCGATGCTGTATCGCGGTATCAAGGCAGGCTTCCAGCAACGCAGCCTACAGACATGAGTCCTCCGGCTGGGGGAGGCGTCGGACTGTGCCGCGCCTGCGATACTCCCCTGCGCGCTTCCGCAAAGTTCTGCCCGCGGTGTGGAGCCCCGACGGACGCCGAGTCGGCAGTTGAGTCCGCCCTCGCGGCACAGCCGTCGCATCGCGCTGGTGCTTCCGCTTGGGGATACGTAGAGCCTCTGGTCGGGCTCTACTTGGTCTACCTTGGCACCTCCCTGGTGTTGGGTCTGGTGTCACGATTCAACGAGTCCCTCTTGCTGATCCACGCCTTCGGCGCACTGGATGCCATCGTGACACTGGGCTTCTGCGTGCGCTTCTACGATGACATTCGACCTCTATTGGCGTTGCGGCTACCGAGCCTCGCTGGCGTTGTCGTGTTTCTCGGTTCCAGCCTTGCCTTCGTGCTCCTGTTCTTTGCCGTTTTCAGGGGGCTCGACTCTCTCGGGGTTCCGTTCTTGATAGTGAGCGAACGTTACATCGAAGCGGGAGTTCCCACGTGGCTAGTCTTCGTAGCAATCAGCATCGCGCCGGCGGTCTGGGAGGAGCTTGCCTTCAGAGGGGTGATCCAGACGAGGCTGGCGGGTGTGCTGACCCAGACGGAGGCCTGGATCGTCCAGGCGGCTCTGTTTAGCGTGCTTCACCTCTCCCCCATTATCTTCATCACGCACTTCGGGATGGGCCTCATGTTCGGCTGGCTTCGAAACCGGTCGAACAGCATCTACCCTGGGATGCTATTGCACGCGGCTTGGAATGCTGTGGTCCTCGTCGATGAGCTCAACCTGGCCCTGTAGACCTCGTGGTCGCTTCCGACCAGAGTGACTGATTCTGTTTGTCGCCCTCCGGCTAACACACGTTGCGACGGTCGTAGTAGGAACAAAGGCCCTGTCCGCGCTGTGAGTTGGAGAATCCGACTCAGGTTGACCGACCCAAGAGATCCCACCAAGAGATCCGACCGAGTTTGACTCTCTGCCCATCGGGCTCATCGTAGACGCCAAATTGCGCGGTACTAGCTCGTTATTTCGACTTGCGACGCACCGCTAGACCGCGTTTGGCTCGCCCATCTGCGTCTCCACTCCGTCTCCTTGCATCTCACAACTCCCGTTCTTGCTCGGAACCGCCGCGTTCCCGCTCTCGAAGTCGAATCGCGCGGGCGTCGCGCTGCGCGGCGCGACTGGTGACGAAATGGCGCCACGTGCCAGGGTGCCAGGTCTTCTGGATGGCTTTCCGTTGGATCGCGAGTTTTCGCCTCAGAGCTCGAGTTTCCATGGTCTGCCGAAGCGCGAGTTGTCGCACAAGCTGGCCTCGATCGCGGGCTGACACGGGTAAGGCGTTGATGACGTTCCGCTGACGGCGATACTTCTGCTTGAGCTCCTGGCGCTCGCGCGCGGCAGCATGCCGGTAGCTATCCCATGCGTCTTGGCGCTGCGTACGAGCTTGGATCAGGCTCTGCTCGTATTCCTTCCACAGGCCCTGCGGCGCGATGGGAGGGGCGGGGGAGTATCGCCGGGTCGCAGTTCTTGCAGCTTCCAGCTGATGCGCGGGCGCTCGGTGGAAGGCTCCGAACCGTTGGCACAGGCGCGGCTTGCTGAGCGCGCGGCCCACGAACGACGCCTTGACGCGCACGCCTTGCTCGACATCCTCGAAGACGAGGCCGTTGCCATGTGGCCGAAGCACGACGCCAAGAGTGGCGCAGACGTCGTGAACATCGTCCCAGCTCCGGACCTGCACGGCTCGAAGTGCGGGACCAAGCTCCTTCCGGGCCCAGCGAGCGAAGCTGTCGACCCCGTGGTGAGCTTCGTGGTCCGCCGCCCTCTGCGGGACCTTCTCACGATCACGCACTCTCGGCCGAAGCGGCGTGAGTCCGAGCTCTAGTTCGAGCGCACGGCTCACGGTGAAGAGCTTCTGGTGGCTCCACGCCGGCGAGTGAATCCGAAAGGTCTCCGGGTGGATCTTGTGGATGGCTACATGAACGTGCTCATGGTCTTTGTCGTTGTGACGCGCGGCGATGTACTGATGACCGGAAAACCCCAAAGTCTCCACGAGGTTTTCCACAACACGCCTGAACTCGTTCCTGTCGAGGCTTCGGTCTTCCGGGTGAAGCGAGACGACGAGATGATAGGTACGTTTTCTCCCCGCGCGGGTGTTCTGCGCGTGCACGGCCTCGACGAGTCGGCAGGCGAGCTCGAGGTTGCGGGGCCCGGTCACTCCAGGCAGATTTGCTGCCAGGAACCAGGTCGTTCGCGGCTTGTCGCTTCGACCCTGAATGTAGCGGGCGAGCTGACGAAAGCCCCTGTTGCTCGCTGATGCACGTTGGTGCCGGACGATCACCGACGCCCTGCCAAACGCTCCACCGCCCGACGGACTTGGATGATGGAGTCGATGAGCTCGAGGTTCAGCCTGTTGTGGCTGGACGGGTCAGACACGCCCTCTCGAATCGCGAGCTTGAGAAGACCACCGATGCGGTTGAGGTCGGCGTGCACCCGTGCAACCTTGGTGAGCGCCTGTGCATCGACGGTGCTCTTGAGCGGAGCCCCGACAAGGCATCGACGAAGCACCTCTGCGCGCGAATAGCTGGTTTGCTGCGCCAGAGCATCGAGCCGACTGAGGTAGTCCTCATCGACCCGAAACGAGATCATGCAGGACTTCAGCTTCCTCGCCTCGTTTCGCTTCACTTGGCCGCCTCCTTTTCTTCCGCGTGCTCATCGGTAGCAACTACCGCCAAGACCAAACCCGCAAGCTCCATCGCCCGCCTGAGCGCAAACTCGGGCGGCCCGTCGAGTAGCTGTTGGCTGACGGCAACCAACTCCGAACGCAGCGCGAGCTCGGCAAGATCGCGCAATGACGCCATCGGGATCTCCCCACCTTCGGCGACACGTTGGACGAGCGCCCTGGCGCACGCACGAACATCAGACATCGTCACAACGACGCCTGTATCTGGGACATCCTGTCCCGAATGCGTCTTTTCACTACCTCTCAGGACGTCTGCTGACGCATCTTTCCCCAATAAATTCGCGGGAAGTGGGGGGCCTGGCCTACGTTTAGGTTCCAGTGTCCTTAGGGCGTGCAGGTTCGAGTCCTGTCCCTCGCACTGAAGTGATGTCGGGGGGTTAGCTCGATCGCCGATTGTGGGCACCTCGAAACTACTTTCAATCTGTCCCGAATTCTGTCCCAAAAGAACTGCCTCGGCCGCGCGGCGACGCGCATGAACGTACTGGTTGGTGGTGGTCGCGTGGCGGTGCCCGAGCAGGTAGCCGACACCGAGAAGGTTCCCTGAACGTTCCGTGAGCTCCGTCGCGACGCTGTGCCGGAAGTCGTATGGCTTGACCTGCGATGCGCGATCGGGCTCTAAGCCGGCGGCACGGGCGGCGGCGCGAAGCGTGCGCGCGCGGCATGCGCACCCTCGTCCCAACACCGAGCGGTCATCCATCGTCGGAGTTGGCCGACGCAACGAACGGCGAAGGGCGCTCCTCCTCCTGTCGTGGAACATGCAACAGCTATGCAGTACCTCAAGTCGACTTGCACCTTCGTGGGACGCATTCCCTTCGCCACGGTGCACAATTTGCATCGAGCACAGCATGCTTCTGTTGATCGGTTTGCAAATCGAAAAGTCCGATTCGACTACCGTGTGAAGGAGCGTAGATGAAATGAAGCGGCTGGCCGCCACGACGTGGTGGCAAGATGCCCCACACACAATAAACGCGGTCAATCGCCGCAGTGGAGGCCAGCCATGGACCATATTGGAATCGACGTGCACAAGAACGCAAGCCAAGTCTGCATCCGGACCGAAACGGGGCAGCTCATCGAGCGGCGGATCGGCACCGACCGACAGAGCTTTGCGAAGTGGCTCGGGAAACGCGACAAGCCCCGCATGCGGTGCGCGAGGCGCTGGTGCAAACGCGGACCCGTCACATTCGTCTGATTCGGGCGCTCTTGAGGCAGCAAGGCTACCGCGTGCGCAGCGGCGGGGCCGCCACGTTTGCTGAGCGCCTAGGCGAGCTCGACTTGCCCGAAGCCTTCGGAGCGAACGTGGCGCCGCTGCTCGATCTGATGCGCTCGGTCAACGCAGAGCTCAAGGCCGCGGACAAAGCCCTCGCCGAACAAGTCAGGACCCATGAGGTCGCCAAGCGATTGTGCACCGCGGCTGGCGTGGGTCCGGTCACAGCGATTTCATTTGTGGCTATCGTCGACCGGGTCGAACGCTTTGCGCACGCCAAACGGGTGCGCGCTTATCTAGGGCTTGTGCCGCGGGAGCTCAGCAGCGGCGAGAAACAACGCTGAGGCCACATCACCAATGCGGGCAACCGGCGCATGCGCGCACTCGTGGTCGAGGCCTCACGGCAATTGCTGCGAAGCCGACGCGCGGACAACGAAGCGCTTCGCGCATGGGCTCACCGGATTGCGATTCGACGAGGCAAGCGTATCGCCGCGGTCGCCTTGGCGCGAAAGCTCGCCGGCATCTTGTTTGCGATGTGGCGCGATGGCACCGACTTCGGAAGACACAACATCTCTGCAGCCCATGCTGCGTGACCCGAACATCCCAAAGGAGAACTGACACACACGCCTTCCCGCGATGAGTCCAAATTGCGGGGGCCGAGCGCGTTGAATTTTGGCTACTTTTTTGGAGCCGAAGCATAGATGGCGCCGGCCAGCCCTCGAATCCCACCATGCGCCGCAGCAAGAAGCTGCCTCAGGCGAGCGCGAACAGAAGGATGCCGACCATCTCGCCAAAACGGCTAGACAACCCAGAACTTTGAACTTGACGGGGGACGCCGCTTCACAGAAGTCGACATAGAGGCCTTTTTCCGGTTCGCGTCCCAGTCGACAGAACGCGCTAGTCCCGCGAAATTGGGCGCTCACCTTGAGCCGGATGGGCTAAGAGAGCCGATCGTGGCGGCGTAGGTCAGCGGCTCGGTACTGCGCGATGATCGCGGGGCGCTTTCCGGCATTGACCGCATGCGCGGGGGCTAGGAGGATCGCCGGATGCTGAAGAACATCATCGCGGGACTGATGCTGGTCGTTGCCGCGATTCATCTGGTTCCGATCACTGGATTTCTCGGGCCTACGCGGCTGGCTGCGCTCTATGGAATCGAGATCGATAGCCCCGAGCTGGAGATCCTCATGCGGCACCGGGCCGTTCTGTTCGGCATCCTCGGGGTATTCTTCGCCTATGCCGCCTTCGTCCCGGCCGTTCAGCCGCTCGCGTTTGTCGCAGCCGCCGCGAGCCTGCTTTCGTTCTTCTATCTCGCGTTCAAGGTGGGCCGCTACGGCCCTGCGATCCGTACGGTCGTCATGGGGGACGTCGTGGCCGCCGTCTGCTTGGTCGCGGCGATGGTGCTGTACGCAGTCGAGCGGAGCTGATGTACTGCCAAGTCGGAGGCGCATGCTGGGATGCGTTCACGTGCCTCGTTCCGACCTGTGCAGATACGGCGACCGAAGGCGACAACCCAAGCACTCGCTCCTCCGGCTTTGCTGACCTGACGAACGAGGACAACCCCTTCAAGGACTGGCACATCGTATTCGTGTCCTATTGTACCGGTGACGTCCAGTTCGGCGACACGATCCAGGAGTACGCCGAGGAGCCTACGATCGAGCACCGCGGGTACCACAACTCCCGGGTCGTCGAGAAATGGGCTCGCCGATGCAGGCAACGGAATCACCCAGGAGTGCCTCACGAACGAATTCGGCAACTGGAGCTTCGATGCCGATCTGGCTGAATGCATTCCAGGGGTCGTTGACGCCCCGGAGGCCAGACCGGCTTCTACAACATCATGCTCGACATGAGCCCGCTTGGCGCGACGACATGGTGGGAGGCGAGCTGCGATTTCGGCGATGTCTACACGGACACGACCGGTGGCTTCCCTACCGTCGTCGACTGGATCAATGCCATGCTAGCGAGCGGCCCCGACGGACGTGACGCGGCCTGGACGAATGTCGAAGCCGACAACTCCGGGTTGCTCCTCGCCGGCAATCCCCGGCCGGCGCCGCTCGAAGCGCCGTTTGAAATGGACAACGAGGACACCGTCATGGTCTGCCAGTAGCCCGCGCAGCTCGGTTCAGGCGCCAACTCACGGCTGCCGTTTCCCCAGGGTCACGCACGAAGGCTAGAGGCTGGGCCCGACGTCGCGGACGCCGCGTGCGAGCCGCAAAGCCAAGTGATTTCAAGGGTGTCCCGCAGCCGGGGTCAGGAAAACGGCGGACTTGCGTCGGTCGGTTTCCGTCGGAAAGCCCGGTTCGGTGATATAGATATTATCTACGTCAGACCGCTAAACTATCTGGATTGCCGACGTTCGAGCCTGGCCGGACAATCCTGATCAGGAGGTTACTGATGATTCGTTCCGAAGGTGCCCGCAGGATGATCGCTCTCATCGCCGTAGCTGTAGCGGCGCTGGCCCAAGACATCGTCGTCAGCAAGGTCGGTGCAAACCATTTGACGCCAGCCCCCGCCCTCCTGTCCGCTGACCTGCTCCTCGATGGAGCGCCGTCGTCTGCAGAAGCCGCGGCAAGCTCCGGTCAACCGTATGGCGTTCGCTTGAGCCCGTTTGAGCTCAGGGCTCCGGTAGCTCCGACGCCACCCACGAAAATCGTCCGACCCAGACTGACCTGGCTCGATCTTTCCGAAGTCGACCCTGGCGCCAGCGATTCACTCTTTCGCTGGCCTGTGAACCGGGACTCGGCAGGGGCGCCCATCGTGCTCAACTCCGACTTCATGGCGCCGCTGATCAGGGTCAGCTTCTGACCCCGCTGACATTGATGGTCACCGGTCGCTTTACGCAAAGACCTCTGCACGGGCGGCGCTACAAATCGCAATGACAGCTTCGTTCTTTAGACGACGCTCGGGTGAGATGGCGTAGAAGCGCGCTCGAATCTCCTCGGTACGTCCTACCACTTGGGCACCGTATTGCCTTTTCACATCGGTTTCAGTGACCGACGGCAATGGAAAAACGCCAAGACCGTGTTGGCCGAACGCTTTCATCAACGCGCTGTCGTCGAACTCTGCGACCGTCTTCGGTCGTAGTTGTTTGTCCTCGCACCATTGAATGATACCCCGGCCGAGAGCGCTGTCGCTGGCGGGTCGCAGGAGCGGTGCACCATCGAGCGAGTCTGGAAAGCCCTTTCGAATCTTCGGAGCAAGCTCGCGCGCCGCGAAGAAGGTCACCCCGCACTCGCCGAGGAGATGGTTGAACGCTTTGACGCCACTTCCCGGAGGGCACGGCGTGTCCGCGAGTACGAGATCGAGCTGATGCGTTCCAAGGCCGCCGAGAAGGCGCTCGAATCGATCCTCCGAGCAGCTGAGACGGACCGGTGTGTCGAGCCGGAGGGCGGGTTCGAGCAGGGTCCGCACGATGAGCTTCGGCATCACATCGCTGGTGCCCACGTTGAGCCGAATCGGACGGCCCTCGGGCTGACCCTCGAGCGCCTCGAGGAACTCCTGGCCGAGCGAAAAGATCTCGTCGGCGTAGCGAAACGCGAGCTTACCGGCCTCCGTGAGCTCGAGCTTTCGGCGACTTCGGTCGAAAAGCGCGTACCCAAGGCTCTCCTCGAGCTGCTTGATCTGAACGCTGACCGTCGGATGAGCCAACCTCAGCACACGGCTGGCTGCCTGGATGCTACCCTCCCGTACCGTCAGCCAAAAGTACATGAAATGATGATAGTTAATCGCGTTTACCATAGGCCTTACTCGTAGGTTCTATCTACATGATTGTGGTGTTTTATCTGTCTTGTCAACAGTGTGGGGGAGCATGAGAATCAGGGAGTAAAGGAGTCCGACCGATGCTCGATTCAACTTTGTCCAACGAAGCACGAAACATGCTCTTTCTGGTGGCGGCTTGGATGGCCAACGTCGATGGCAAAGAACAGGGCGCCGAAGTCGACGCCCTCTGCCAACTCCGCGGCGCACTGGGGCTCGAGCCGCCCGTCGCCAGAAAGCTGCTGCAGATTGCGCGCAGCAGGCTGGACCACCTTTTCGAGCCGCTACCGCGCTGAGCGCCGTGCTCCGAACCAAATCGATTCACATCATTGGTGCCGCGGCTTCACATCGAATCGGCGTGCGTCGCCCTCATGGCCGTTGATACGCAATCGTCATCGCGATTAGGCTGAACGGTGTGGTGAGGAGTGAGCCGACTTCGATTCGAGCTCGATGCACTTCACGCACTCCCACTCGATCGTCAAAAGGTCCGTGTCGAGCACCCAGTAGCGGGCGTTTTCGTAACGCATCCACTGCTGCTGGTTGGAAGCGTTGCGGGTCATAATCTCGAGATTGCTGCACCGTTTCCAGTCTGACCTTGGGCATCCCGCGGTCAGCACGAGCGCTCCCAAGAATGCTACCAAGCGGATGCGGCGCAGCGTAGCTCTCTTAGCCCATCGGGCTCAAGATGTGCGCCGAATCGCGCGATACTAGATCTTATGTCGCGTTGGGCGCGAAGCTGAAAGGGCATTTATATCCAATGCCGATCAGTTAGGGATGGAAATGGTCGGCATTGCGTTTATATCGACTATCAGCTTCGATGTCGCTGTCGCCCGAGCCGAAGTCGAAGTTGAAGCAGCCCGAGGCAGCGACGGCCAGCGTGACGAGAGACGCAGCGCGATAAGAGACGCTGGGGAATCGACGGGCCGCGGGCCCGAGTGGTGCAAGAGAGTCACACAGGTGTGAACGGCTCGGGTGCGCGCGCTGGCTTTATCGGCACGCGTCTTGGGGTAGACTCCGAGAGCCATGAGCCACGCCATCCTCCGTTTTATGCCCGTCGCCCTTCTGGCCCTCGGCGCACTCGCCCTCCCCGGAACGACGACCACTACAAAGGCCGAAGAAACCTACACGCTGCGCGTCGCCACGCTCGCACCCGCTGGATCGTCTTGGATGAAGATCGTCAACGCTTGGAACAAGACGCTCCAGGAAAAGACGAACGGCAGGCTCAAGATTAGAGTCTATCCGGGGGGCTCTCAGGGAGACGAGCGCGATTTCGTGCGGAAGATGCGCGTCGGCCAGCTCGACGCCGGCATCATGACGATGACGGGGATGAGCATGATCGTGCGGGCCATGATCGTCCTGGTGCTCCCCGGCTTCCTCGACACCTATGAAGAGCTCGACAGGGTACGCGCCAAGATGGCGCCGCAGTTCGAGGCGATGTTCGAGAAGGAGGGGTTCAAGCTCGTCGGCTGGGGCGATGCGGGGCTGAACCGCCTGTTTGCTGCCAAGCCTTTTCGAAAGCCGTCGGACTTGAAAGCCATGCGCCCGTGGGTATGGAAGGACGAGCTGGTCTTCGTGGAGCTCTACGACGTCATCGGCGCCAACGCGGTCCGGCTCGGTGTGCCGGAGGTGTACCCGTCTCTTCAGACGCGCATGATCGACATGGTCTCATCGTCGGCGCTGACCGCCGTTGCCCTGCAGTGGTATACGCAAGTGAAGTACATGACCGGCTGGAACTCCGCGATCATCGCGGGTGGCACCTTGATGCGCAAAGACAAGTACGATGCGCTTCCACCGGATCTGAGAGAAGCCTTCGATTCGACCGCTGCGCGCGCACACGAGCTGATCAACAAAGTCATACGCAGTGATGACCGAAAAGCCTATGACATCATCGTCAAGAAGGGCATCCAAGTCATCGGACCCGGCGACGCAAAGGCCGAGTGGGATGCGGCCTATGCGAAAGTTCGCGAGAACTTCACGGGGCGTTTATTCCCGAAGAGCCTCTTTGACGCGGTGGCGGAAGCGGCTCAGCCGTAGTTGCCGCTGGGCCGAGACCGCGAAAAACGTCGGCGGTTCGGCTGCTTCAGAAGAGCAGACACGCTCAGGGGCCTAGGCTAACGGCGCTCGGCCTGGTAAGCCGATGCGATATGGAGCTCTTTCACCTCGTCGTGCTCGTGGCGGCGGCGCTCTGCGCGCTGGTCGCCGGCCTGTTGTTTGCGTTCGCTGTCGTTGCGATGCCCGGGCTTGAAAAACTCAGCGACCGCGAGTTCATCCGTGCGTTTCAGGTCATGGATCGTGTGATTCAAGACCGGCAACCCTTGTTCGTGGTGGTTTGGCTTGGTTCGGTCGTTGCGCTTCTCTTGGCGCTTGCAATGGGTTTCCAACAGCAAGATGGCGTCACAAGTGGGCTGCTCATCGCCGCAGCGGCGCTCTACCTCTTTGGCGTGCAACTACCGACGGCGCGAGTTCACCTCCCGCTCAATAGCGAGATCCAAACCGTGGAAGTTGACGCGATTGGGGAGGCCGAGCGAAAGCAGGCTCGAGAGCGCTTCGAGGCGCGTTGGAATCGCTCGAACCAAATCCGAACGGCGATTTCGATTGTGACGATGCTGCTACTGCTGGTCGTGCTGTTGAGGCTGCCGGCCACTTGAGACGCAATGCCGACCCCACCTTTACACATGAGCCCGGCCGCGCCGGCGGCCTCTGTTGCCTGTTTCCAGAGTTACAGATAAAGAGGATCGATGGTCTACAATACATGGATCCTAGTCGCTCACGACGCGGGGGCGCGGGTCTTCGAAACCCAGGGTCGCGGAACGGGGCTAGAGCTCGTGGAAGAGATCGAGCACCCTGAGGGTCGCGCACGGGATCGGGACATGGCTTCCGACCGCCCTGGCCGTTCCTTTCGTAAGAACAGCGGTGACCCGAGACGCGCGTCGATGAGCCAGAGCGAAGGCCCGCACGAACGGGCGGTGTCCGACTTTGCGAGAGCCTTGGCCGACAAGCTCAAAGACGCCCGCATGCAGAATCGATACTGGCGCCTGGTGCTCGTTGCGCCGCCCCGGTTCTTGGGTTTGCTGCGGTCTTCGCTGGACGGTCCGACGGCTAAGCTCGTGACGGCCTCGCTCGACAAAGACCTCGCGGCCGAGAAGACGAGCGAGCTTGCGGAGCGCCTCAGCGAGATGATTGCACTTTGACAAGCACAGAGGCCGCCGAGGCCGAAGATCTTCGCCTCGACGCTGAAGCTGTCGGTGCGGCGGCCATGGCCATCGCGCGAGGCTTCGATAGGGACTCTCAAACGGTGTCGGGGGTGCGCGAGAGCACGGCAGAGGAGTTGGAGGTCTTCATGGGGGTTGGCGCAGAATGGTAGTAGAGTGACTGCAGCCATGAAACCCGTCCGCTCCCGACGCGCCTGTCTCTCTTTGGGTCTCTTCGCTTTTCTTCTCGTGGCAGGATGCCCGACAAGCGGCACCCAATCGCCAGCCCCCGGCGCGGCTTGCGTCGAACGCTACGCCAAGTGCCGGATGCCCGATGGGCCACTCGGGGTCTGCAGTGACGCGCCGTGCCCGGAAGGCGAGACCCCGCCCTGCTTTCGTTGCGTCTCACAGCACTAGCTCGCGTGAGCATCGCAGAGAGCGAGATGCCGCCGCCCGCGTGACCGGCGGGCCGCCGGGGTCGACGGTGCCGACCACTGCGGCGGGCGATAGTCGTTGCACTCGCCTCGAACCTAACCGAATATCCCGCGAGACGAACCGGGCACGACGTAGGCCCCGGTTCAGGAGGCGCTCGCCTCAGTGCTCTTCAACTCCCTCACGTTCATCGTGTTCTTCGCGGTGGTGCTTGCGCTCCACAACGCGCCGCTCCCTTGGAAGGTCAAGAAGATCAACCTTCTGGTCGCGAGCTGCTTGTTCTACGCCGCCTGGAATCCGCCGTTCGTGATCCTCCTGTGGATCTCGACGATGCTCGACTGGCGCGTCGCCAAGAGGATCTACGCCGAGCAGAGGCTGCCGCGGCGCCAGGCATGGGTGGCGGTCAGCGTTCTCGTGAACCTCGGGCTGCTCGGGTACTTCAAGTACGGAGAATTCCTGCTCGAGAACTGGCAACTGCTGATGTCCGCCATTGGCGTGGCGTGGACGCCGCCCGATTGGGACATCGTGCTCCCGGTCGGCATCTCGTTCTACACGTTCCAGACCATGGCGTACTCGCTCGACGTCTACCTTCGCCGCGCCAAGCCGGCCGACTCGCTGCTCGACTTTTCCCTGTTCGTGTCGTTCTTTCCGCAGCTGGTCGCGGGGCCGATCGTCCGGCCGACGCAACTCATCCCGCAGTTCCAAAAGCCGGTGCCCGCGAACGCGAACCAGCTGCTCTGGGGGTTCGGGCTGATGACGCTGGGGCTCTTTGAAAAAATCGTGATTGCAGACGGAGCGCTGGCACCCGCCGCCGACGCGGTGTTTACGGCTGCCAAGCCGGTGCCGTTCTTGGACGCATGGCTCGGAACGCTCGCGTTTGCCGGCCAGATTTTTTCGGACTTCGCGGGCTATTCGACGGTGGCGATTGGCGTAGCCCTCTGCCTCGGGTTCTCGCTGCCCGATAACTTTCGGTTTCCCTACGCGGCGATCGGCTTTTCGGACTTCTGGCGTCGCTGGCACATCTCACTCTCGACTTGGCTCCGGGACTATCTCTACATTCCACTCGGCGGGAATCGAAAAGGTTGGCACCGCACGCAGATCAATTTGATGGTCACCATGTTGCTCGGGGGCCTATGGCATGGGGCGGCATGGACCTTCGTCGTGTGGGGCGGCCTCCACGGGTTCTACCTCGGGGTCGAACGATTTCTTCAAAGGCAGTTTGCCGGAGCGAAGATCGCGAGCACCTTCGGCTTCAAAGTGTTTCTCGCCCTGCTGACTTACTTCCTGGTGAACCTCACCTGGGTGTTCTTCCGGGCGCCGGACTTCGCGACGGCATGGCGCATGACGCGGACGATGCTCGGCTTCGGACTCGAGGGAAGCGAGCTGGTTCTCTCCACCTATCTGATCGCGGTGGTCGTTTCGGTGACGGTCGGCATTCTGCTCGTCCACGGGTTCATGCGGAACCGGCGCCTCGAGGACGTCGTGGCCAGTGCCCCGTGGTGGCTGGTAGGCTGCGTGTGGGCCGCGATGTTGTTTTTCATCCTGATTGCTCAAGGGTCTGGTGATGCCTTCATCTACTTCCAGTTCTGAATCGGAGCCGGTCATCCTCCGCCCGGTGCCGGAGCTTGGCTGGCCGCGCGTGGCGGTGGTGGCGTTGCTGCTGGCCGCCGCGGGGCTCGGTGCATGGGAGGCGTACTGGCGCGTGGCGCAGCAATACGAAGCTTCTTACCGGAACAGCGACGGGCAGTGGGCCGAGGTCCGGCGGCGGGTCGATGCCCGCGAACCAAACGCGACGGTGTTCATTGGCTCGTCGCGCACCCTGTTCGACATCGATCTCGACGTCTGGAAAGAGGAGACCGGCGTGCACGGGATCCAGCTTGCGCTCGAGGGCTCGAATCCGCTCCCCGTGCTCAGCGATATCGCAAACGACGAGGATTTTCGCGGCCTGCTGGTGGTCGGCATCACACCGCCCCTGCTCTTTTTGCCGGGCATGGGGGTGAGGGCAGGCGTGCTCGAATACTACCATGACGAGACACCATCCCAGCGCATCGCGACCCAGCTCTCGTACCCGCTCGAGACGACGTTCGCCTACTACAACATCGATACGAAGCTTTTTACCGTGCTCGCGCGGCAGCCGTGGTGGCCCAGCCGACCGAATCTTCCCTTTCAGCAGCCCGAGGTGCGCAAGATCGAGCACATGCGGCGCGACCGGCAGGCGGACCTCTGGGAGCGCGTCGAAACCGACCCGGAGTTTCAGGCCATCGTGACCGGGACCTGGCGGACCATTCTCGAGAACCTGCCGCCGCCTCCGCCGGAGGAGGTGGCGCGTGCTCAGTTCCAGGCGTTGCTCGACCAGGTCGCTGCAGATGTCGCGAAGATCCGCGCGCATGGCGGCGAGGTGGTGTTCATTCGACCGCCGTCGAGCGATGTGTTCAGGGAGGCCGAGCGAAAGATCACGCCGCGCGAGCGGGTGTGGCAGCCGATCGTCGATTCCGCCGGTGCCGTTGGCGTTCACTTCGAGGATTATCCGGCGCTGTCGGACGCACGAACGCCGGAGTGGTCGCACATCTCCGCCAAGGACAAGGCGCGTTGGACACGAGCCCTGATCGGCATCCTGCAGAAGCGCATGGCCGAGCGCGGCATTCATCGACCGGAGATCAAATCATGAGCCTGCTCGTCAGCATCGACTTTTCACCCGTGACCGATGCGCAAATCGAGATTGTCGATCGGCTCGCGAGCGCCAAGCGCGAGATTCATCTGCTTCACGTGACCGAGCCCGACCCGTCGTTCGTGGGGCTCGCGGCGGGTCCGGAGGAAGTGCAGCACCAAGTGGCGCACGAGCTCCAACGCGCGCAGACCGAGCTCGAAGCGCTTGCGGAACGCCTGCGCGCAAAGGGGCACGTGGTCGACACCCGGCTCGTGCCGGGGCCGACCATCCAGACAATCCTCGAACAGGCCGACAAGCTCGATGCCGAGGTCATCGTGATGGGCTCGCACGGGCGTGGAAAGCTGTTCGACTTGGTGATGGGCAGCGTGTCGGCTGGCGTGATTCGCAAATCGCCGGTGCCGGTGCTGGTGGTGCCGGCTCGCGGGCCGTAGCCTCGGTCGGCATGCGCGGCGCGACTGGCGACGAAATGGCGCTGCGTACGGGCTTGGATCAGGCTCTGCTCGTATTCCTTCCATAAGCTGTGAGGCGCGATGGGAGGGGCGGGGGAGTATCGCCGGGTCGCATTTCTTGAAGCTTCCAGCTGATGCGCGGGCGCTCGGTGGAAGGCTCCGAGCCGTTGGCAGAGGCGCGCCTTGCTGAGCTCGCGGCCGACGAAGGACGCCTTCGCGCGCACGCCCTGCTCGACATCCTCGAAGAGGAGGCCGTGCCATGCCGCCCAAGCGCCACGCCAAGTCTGGCGCAGACGTCGTGCACATCGTCCCAGCTCCGCAGCTGCCCGGCTCGAAGTGCGTGACCTAGCTGGTTTTTGGCCCAGCGAGCAAAGCTGTCGATTCCGTGGTGGGCTTCGTGGTCCGCCGCCCTCTGCGGGACTTTCTCACGATCGCGCACTCTCGACCGAAGCGGCGTGAGTCCGAGCTCTCGTTCGAGCGCACGGCCCGCGGTGAAGAGCTTCTGGCGATCCCAGGCTGGCGAGTGAATCCGAAAGGTCTCCGGGTGGATCTTGTGGATGGCCACGTGCACGTGCTCGTGGTCTTTGTCGTTGTGACGCGCGGCGATGTACTGGTGCCCGGAAAAGCCCAAGGTCTCCACCAGGTTTTCCACAACAGGCCTGAGCTCGTTCCCGTTGAGGCTTCGGTCCTCCGGGTGAAGGGAGATGACCATGTGATACGTGCGGTTGTTGCCCGCGCGGGTGTTCTGAGTGTGCACGGCCTCGACGAGTCGGCATGCGAGCTGGAGGTCAGCGGGCCCGGTCACGCCAGGAAGATTGGCGGCCAGGAACCAGGTCGCCCGCGGCGTGTCGCTTCGACCCCGAATGTAACGGGCGAGCTGACGAAAGCCCTTGTTGCTTGCCGATGCACGTTGGTGCCGGACAATCACCGACGGCCTGCTAGACGCTCCACCGCCCGACGGACTTGAAGGATGGAGTCAAGCCGCCCCACGCGCTGTGTGGGCGGGTTTGATTGTAGTCGTCCTGCGATAGACTAAGCGTTTGCTGGACATCGTCCAGCGACACGAACCAGTGTTGCGATAAGCACTCTCGCCGCAAGGTCCCGTTGAAGGCCTCGATGAAGGCGTTGTCGGTGGGTTTGCCGGGCCGACTGACAGGGGGCGCAAACAGTGCGCAGATCGTGCAACGCCTCTTCGCAGCAGGCGATCCGGCGGCTCAAAACGGCCAGATGAACGGTACCAGCGCAGTCGTGATGACCCACAACAGGAGGTTCATCGGAACGCCCATCCGGACGAAGTCGACGAGACGGTAGTTGCCCGGGCCGTAGACCATGAGATGGGTTTGATAGCCCAGGGGCGAGGCGAAGCTTGCAGACGCCGCGACGGTGATCGCGATCACGAACGGCATGTAGCTCACCTGAAACGACTCCGCGGTTGCCATGGCGATCGGAAACAGGATCACCGCCGCGGCATTGTTGGTGACGAACTCGGAGACGATCGTCGTGGTTGCGTAAATGGCAGCAAGTGCCAGCCACGGATGATTACCAGCCTGTTGCAGGAGCACGTGGGCGAAGGATTGAGCGGCGCCAGTCTCCTGTAGCCCCATCCCGAGGCCGAACGATGAACCGATAGCCACCAGCAGCGGCCAGTCGATGCTCCGTCGTGCGGTATCCTCCGAACAACAACGCGCGGCGAGCATGGCACCCGCGGCGAGGAGCGCTGCCTGCAACATGCTCAGCCATCCCAGGGCTACCACCGTCACCATAGCCGAGAGGATCACCAATGCCAACGGCGCTTGTGCCGTGGTCGGGGGTCCAGCGTCTCCGAGACGGCTAACGAGATAAAAGTCGCTGGAGTTTCGCTGCTGCTCGACGAACGACGGAAGCGCCTCCAGCAGCAACGAATCTCCCGCGTGAAGCTGGATGTCGCCGATGCGTCCCTGGACCCGTTCGCCGTTGCGCGACACGGCGATCACGACGGCGTTATAGAGGTTTCGAAATCTGCCTTCACGGATGCTCCTCCCGACCAAGGGATGCGTGCGCGAGATGACCGCCTCTGCGAAGCACCGAAGCGACCGGTGCGAATCCAGCTTGAAGACCTGCTCCGTCGTCGGCTCGAGACCCGGAATCTGCTGAAGATCGACCACCGAGTCCACGACTCCGACGAAGACGAGCTGGTCGTCTGCTTCGAGTCGCTCCGCTGGATCGACGACCGGCAGAATGTGCCCTCCTCGGTGGATCTCCATGAGGTAGAGGCCGGGCAGATGACGGAGCCCAGCGCTCTCGATGTTCTTCCCGACCAGCGGACCGCGGGCACCGACACGCATCTCGACGGTGTACTCCCGTGGATCGTCGGGAATCCGCAGGGCACTCTCGTATTCGGGAAGGTAGCGCCTTGCCATCCACATCAGGAGCGCCGAGCCGAGGATCGCGCATGGAAGCCCAATCCAGGTGATCTCGAACATCCCGAGCCCGGGCTTGCCCTCCGCGAGCAGGAGGCCGTGGACGACCAAGGTGGTGCTCGTTCCGATCAGCGTGCAGAGGCCTCCCAGAATCGCGGCATAGCTCAATGGAAGAAGGAGCTTCGAGGCCGGTATTCTCATCGATCGGCTCCAGTCCATGACGACCGGCAGCAGCATGGCGACGAGCGGAGTGTTGTTGAGGAACGCGCTGCCGATCGTGACCGGCACGAGCATCCTCGCCTGCGCGGCCCGTACGGTCTTCGGGCGCCCCATCGCCCGCGAGACGAGGAACGCCAGTGCCCCGCTTTGCTTCATCCCCGCGGCCACCACGTAGAGGACGCCGACGGTGACCACGCCGCTGTTCGAAAACCCCGCGAGCGCTTGGTCGGGTTCGATGATCTTTGCTGCTAAAAGCGCGGTGGCGCCACCGAGTAATACGAGGTACGGCGGGTAGCGTCCCGAGGCGAGAACCGCAAATACGGCGACGACTATCGCGGTCGCAATCCATGCTTCGATGCTCATACGCTATTGCATCCTCGTGGCCTCTAAAGCGATGCCCATGACGATTTCACGCGAATCGGTGGATCAAGAGCGCCATGTACGTTGCGAACCCCGCCAAGAGCAAGGCGCCTTCGATACGGTTGATCGTCATGTCGGTTTTCATCAATGGAAACAGCAGGGCAGATCCGCCCAACATCCACAGGTCGTCCCAAACGATGATTTCTCGCGGAACTGGCAAAGGTCGAATGAGGCCCGCGACTCCGACGATGCCGAGCACGTTGAAGATGTTCGAGCCGACGATGTTGCCGACTGCGATGTCGTCCTGCCCCCTGCGTGCGGCGACCAGTGAGGTCACGAGCTCGGGCGCGCTGGTCCCGGCTGCCACGATCGTGAGGCCAATGACGGTGTCCGGGACGCCGAGCAGGCTGGCCACGCCGACGGCCCCTTGCACCAGGGCCGTGGAGCCTGCACCCAGCAACCCAATCCCAACGGCGACCGCCACAACGTTGAGGCCCACGGCGGCCCTCCCAGACCGACCAAAGGACGCGGTCGTCAGGTCTGCGAACTCCTGTTGCTCGACCGGAGCAACCCCTTTGCGGCCGAGCCAGACGGCGTAAACCGCAAAGGCGACCATGCACACGAAGAGGAAGCCGCTCTCCAATCGATCGACGAGCAAGTCCCGTGCGAGCAGATGGAGCAGAACCGCAGCGAGCATCATGACCGGCCATTCGAAGCGAACGGTATTGCCCAAGATTCACAAAGGGCGGACCAAAGCGGTGAGCCCGACGACCGGCGGAGGGACCCGTGCAAGGAGCGCAATTCCGCTCGCGCCACGCACCAGGCCTTCTCCACCTCCCAGGAGCAACGCGAAGCCAGCGAGAATGAGGAGAGAGTCGATCAGCATCGGGGGAGTCGCTCGCAGTTCATTTGCTCAATCCGGGACTCGGCGCGAAATCGGGATATCCTAGCGGCCCGAAGACCGATGCGAGCTGGGCGCAGGGCCTTGCACCGAAGCCCCTCAGTGTGGCAGCGGCGTCTGTAAATACCATGGCCGCCACCCCGGTTCGCGCGGCACCGCTGACCTGCGACAACGGCGTCCTCGACGTCGACGAGGTTTGCGACGATGGCAGCTTGGACCGCGACGATGGCCGTACCCGGTTCTGCACCCTGGAGAACGACTGGCGCGGAGGCGGTGGCTGCGCCGTCGAGTGGGACTCGAGCAGAAACGGACCGGGGTGATGTTGGAGCCTACTTGTGTTTTCAGTGATTCCTAGGCGCAAGCGGACTGGATCGTGAGCTCTCGGTACGAGCCCGGCATTCGGCATGGTCGACATTTCCATTGACCTGAGACTGCGATTTTCATACCTTATATGTGTAGTTTTCCTGTTTCAACGAAAGATGGACTGGCATGGCCGACGCGAAGAAGACAGAACCCGAAGGAATCCAGGAAGAGAAACCTCCGTTCGCCTCCAAGCTCAGTCACGGACGTGAGCGCTTCCTCGCCCACGTGGTCGA
The DNA here is from genome assembly GCA_963699755.1 of uncultured delta proteobacterium. GTDB lineage: Bacteria > Myxococcota_A > Polyangia > Polyangiales > Houyiibacteriaceae > SG8-38. The sequence continues at coordinate 1,544,427 of CAVOVB010000001.1, read as the reverse complement.
GCATGCCCTTGGATGCGGACGACGCACTGCGGAGGATTTCATACGTCACTTCCCTCCAGCGGCCATCATGGCGGGCTTGGGTGATCGACCTTCGCTGCGGGCCAACATCCTGGTGACCACCACGGGTATCAAGTCCCGAATCGCGTCGAAGAAGTCCGCTGAATCGGCGGGTGAAGATCTGCAGATCGCCTTGGACGAAGGAGAGACGAACGCCGAGACGGTCGTGGGTCTCTTCGATCCAGATGATCGTGTCCGGTACCTCTCCGACAAAGCACTTTGGCAATTCCTGATCGAGGGTGAGTTCTGGGATGCCTCGTCGTCGGATGCGGAAGCGTCGAAGAGAGCCACGGAACATGTGGCCTTCATGATGGATCGGGCCCTCCAAGATGAGCTGATGACCCATCGTGACATCATCGACGGTATCTCGGTCCATCGCATCGCCGCGCTACTTCCCCGTAGCGAGCTCGAGAAGATCATCACGGCGGCCTTGACCGCCGGGCAGGAGAAGAAGAAGTTCACCGAAGCCGGTTTGGTGGATGCGGTCGGCTCCCAAACGCTCTTGGAGCATGTTCCGCTGAAGGACATCTGGAGCGCGATGATCGTGCCGAAGATCGCCGAAGCACACGGCTTCGTAGACCCGGTCGAAGCGGCCAAAGGGGATGAAGCAGCCCCCGTGGAGGCAACGGACAAGGTGAAGAAGTTTTCTCCGGCGAACGCGAATGCATCGGGCGGGAAAAGCGCTGGCACTGCTGGCCGTTCCGGGGCCGACTTGAACAGCGTAGGGACCGCCGGCTCGAAGGGCGAGCCGCGCGGAAAAGCGGACGTCGAGGTAGAATTGGACTTCGACGACGTGACCGAGGTGAAGGCGGGCAGGGCCAAGTCGGGCTGAGGGCCAGCCCGTCCGGACAGCCCCTCCACCGCGATCGGAGAGCCTCTTAGCCCATCGGGATGATGATGAGCGCCGAATTGCGCGGTACTAGCTCGTTAGGTCGCGTCGGGAACCGCGCGGAGAGCGGCTTTGTGTTGCCTTCTGCGAAGCGGCGTCCCCCGTCAAGCTCAAAGTTCTTCTATCTGCCACCGCGTTCCTCGATGCTCTCTGCTCGGAGTGGAAGTCAATGGGTCGCCCCCAGACGACCGAGCTCGTTCGCCGGCTCATCTGGCGAGCGACGTGGAAGGCCGAGCACGCACGCGCTGGGCTGGAAATCGATGAGATTGCGATTCGATCCCTCGTGGACGAGGACGTTTTCCGCGGGTGACCGTGGCAACGAGCAAACGAGTCCGGGCTCCGCGGCTACCCCGTCGAGGGTGCGTCCGGGGGCCACACTCGATACTATGAGGCCGTGTCGCAAAGGGCCACAATCTCGCGTTTCGATTCTCTGGACGATGTTTCGTTGTGGCGCAGCGTGGCAGAGGGGACCGCGGGCGCAACGGGCACCCAGTTCTTCGCTCAGCTCACTCGGAGCCTCAGTTCGGCTATGCAGACCTTCGGTGCCTGGGTGACCGAATGGCGTCCCGAAGAAAGGCGCCTGAATTCCTACAGCATGTTCCTCGATGGCGGGTTCGTCGACGATTTCAACTACGACATCGACGGGACGCCTTGCGAGAGGGTTGTGGAACAGAGTGGGAGCCTCATTCACATCGAAGACAACATCATCGATCTTTACCCGGACAACCAAGTCGTGCAGCAGACTCGCGCAGTGAGCTTCATGGGGCTCGCGCTTCTCGATTCGGACGGGAGCGTGCTGGGGCACCTCGCTGCGCTCGATACGCGTCCCATGCCGGCCGATCCGAGGCTGGACGCACTGTTTCGGGTGTTCTCGGCGCGGGCCGCGGCCGAGTTACGCCGCCTGCGGGCAGAGCGCGAAGTCCGCGAGCGGGAGGCCAGGCTGGCACGACTGGTCGATGGCGTACTGGACGCCATTGTGGACCTGGATCGCGACTTCCGGGTCACGCATGCAAACACGGCCGCCGCGTCGGTGTTCGGACAGGATCCCGGCGAGCTCGTCGGGACTGACTTTCTGCCCTTCCTCGACGAGGAGTCTTCCCAGAAAGTGAGAGGCCTCGCCCGCGCCCTCGACGGGCGGCCGGCCGGTCAACGGGCAAGCTAAGCTGGGTGGCTGGCGGCCTTACGGGGCGAATAGCGAGCGGCGAGCTGTTCCCTGCAGAGGGCTCTCTCTCGCGATCGCAGGGCGCCCAAGGGGAGGCCTACTACACACTGATCCTCAGAAACGTAAACGACCGCCTCGAGGCCGAACGTGCGATCGAAGCGCTGGCAAGCGAGGCGGAGTACCTGCGCGCCTCCAGAGGGCGAACCACCGGAATGATGGGAGAGAGCCTGGCTTTCCGCGCCATGCAGCGGAATATCGAAGAAGTCGCCGCTACCGACGCAACGGTGCTGGTGATGGGTGAAACGGGGACCGGCAAGGAGCTCGTCGCCGATGCCTTGCATGAACTGAGCGCCCGCAGCAGCAAGCGCATCGTCAAGGTCAACTGTGGGGCGATCCCAGACAACCTCATCGAGAGCGAATTCTTTGGGCACGAAGCTGGGGCGTACACCGGTGCGACGCGCAGAAGGGAGGGGCGGTTTGCGCTCGCCGACGGGGGCACGCTGTTCCTTGACGAGATCGGAGAGCTTACGCTGTCTCTTCAACCGAAGCTGCTTCGAGTGCTGCAGTGCGGCGAGTTCGAGCCCGTGGGAAGCTCGCGTACCCGCAGTGTGGATGTCCGAGAAGTGGCAGCCACCCACCGGGACCTGCTCGGAGAAGTCAAGGCCGGGCGCTTTCGTGAAGACCTCTACTACCGCTTGGCAGTGTTTCCGATCCACGTCCCGCCCCTCCGCGAGCGGCGCGAGGACATTCCCCTGCTCACGCGGACGTTGCTCAAGAGGATATCCGTGCGCATGGGCAAGACGCTGGAAGCACCGTCCGACTTCGCCATCGATCGGCTCTCACGCTACGACTGGCCGGGCAACGTGCGCGAGCTCATCAATGTGCTGGAGCGCGCGGTCATCACCGCCCGACACGGTGTTGTCGACCTGAGCCGCGCGCTGCCGGACCTCGCCGAGGCGGTGCAGTTCGCCGCTCCAGGCTTGCGCGACGAGGGAGAAAACGCGCCCACCGTGCTGACCATCGACGAGCTGCGCGCGCTGGAAAAGCGCAACTTCGAACGTGCGCTGGAGCTGTGCGAAGGTACGGTCGCGGGCTCGTCCGGGGCGGCAGCGATGCTGGGCATGAAACCGTCCACTTTTCGCTCGCGACTGCAGGCGCTCGGTATCAAGTAGCGCGAGATATCGTGCCGAATCCGACGCGAGATTTCGCGCTACGCGAGATCTCGCGTCCGCCAGCATTGCCTGGCACGCTTGGTAAGCCACTGTAATTGCTTGCATTCGTGGCCTGTTCGCGACTTGGCCCGACCTGTGCTCATCGGCAAGGCATCCGGGCACGTCGCCCACAACCACGAGGACAATCACCATGAACAACCAGCAGACTTCCATCCTGAACGGTCTCGACACCAATGCAATGGGCGCCACCGTCAACGCCATCGGCGACCAACCCGTCATTGCCAAGTTCCAGTTCCGCGCCCATACCCAGTGGCTTGGTGGCGGTCACAATCGGACGACGATCTCGGACTTCGACGGAGCCTGTCAGAAGCACATCCATGAACAGCCCCACGTCGTCGATAGCGACGAGCCCGCGGTCCTGCTGAGCGCGGACCGTGCTGCTAACCCGGCACAGCACGCTCTCCACGCTCTTGCGGCGTGCCTGTGCTCCACCCTGGTGATCCATGCGACCGCACGCGGCATTCGACTGCGCTCGGTAGAATCCACGCTCGAAGGGGACGTGGACCTGCACGGCGTCCTCGGCCTCGATGGCACGGTCCGCAACGGCTATGAGGCAATTCGCGTATCGCTCAAGGTCGACGCCGACGCACCGTCAGAGATCATCGACGAGCTCATTCAAGTCGCCCAGGAGCGCTCGCCACTCGTCGACATCGTCTCCAACCCGACCCCGCTCGCGGTTCGCCGGGTGCAGTGAGCCAAAGACAACCCACCGAGGCCATTGCACACCTTTCAGAGGAATCCGCCATGCAAACGAGTCAAACGCAAGACACCACCGTTCGTCTTTCGCCAGCCAGCATCCTGCGATCGCAGAAGCAATCGTGGAACAAGTTCTCCGCTGGGTGGGAGAAGTGGGACGACTTCACCATGCGCTTCCTGCAACCGCAGGCGACCGCCATTCTGAGCGCCCTCGAGCTGCGAGATGGAGCGCGAGTGCTCGACATCGCCGCAGGCACCGGCGACCCAGGGCTGACGCTGGCGTCCCGGAGGCGCACCGTCGAGGTGACCGCGCTAGACGCGTGCGAGGGCATGCTGCGAATCGCTTACGACAAGTCCAAGGCTCTACATCTGACCAACTTCAAAACGGTCGTCGGTGACGCCTGCGCGCTGGATTTCTCCGACCGCAGCTTCGATGCGGTGTCCTGTCGCCTTGGGCTCATGTTCTTTCCCGATCCGCTGCAGGCCGTCAGGGAGATAGCCCGCGTGCTTCGGCCCGGCGGGGTTGCAGCGGCAACAGTGTGGGCTGCTCCGAGCGACAACCCGTGGCTGACGACGTTCATGGGTGTGCTGGGGAAGCAGCTGGAGCTTCCTAGCCCGCCGCCGGGAAGTCCGGGGATCTTCCGCTGCGCCGAACCTGACGACTTGCACGCGCTCTTCGACGATGCCGGACTTCGTCTCGAGCGAAGCGAGCCGATGCGGGGCCAAATGCCGTGTGATTCGTTCGACGAGTACTGGGCGTTCATGAACGAAGTTGTGCCTCCCATCGTTGCGGCGCTCGGGGATGCCCCCACCGAGCTCGTGGCTTCGGTCAAGGCGGGTGTCGTTGAGGCACTCGGTGACCTGTCTCGCGGACCCATCGAGCAGATGGGCTGGGAAGCGCGCTGCGTGGTCGCGCGCAAATGACACAACCCGTCTCCGCGACAACGGCGGATCCCGGCTCCACGCACGGAGCCGGGCTCTGCGGTCTGCGGAGACGTCCGCCCCACGCACTGACCGCCTCGAGGCTCCTAAGTGAATGGCATTGCGTTTGTAGAAACTATCTGCGAACCCCTGAGTTGGATGCCGATTCGCGCTGGTGGCGGACGGTCACCGTTGCACCACTAAAGGGCTCACCGCCCGGCGGACGTCCATAGCCGAGTCGATGAGCTCGAGATTCAGTCTGGTGTAGCTGGGAGGGTCCGCAACGCCCCCACGAAACGCGAGCTTGGGCAGACCGCCGCGACGATTGAGGTTTTGCGTGAATGCGCGATGCCTCGCTGAGCGCTTGGCGCGTCCACAGTGCTTGTGAGGCGAACACTCTGGAGACACCGGCGGAGCACTTCGCCACGGGAGCAGCTCGTCTGCCGAGCAAGGCATCGAGACGGACCAGTTCGTCTGCATCGACGCTAAAGGATACGATGCGGACTTGGGCTTCTTCGCCGTGACATGCTCGCCCGGTGCGGCAGTCACTTGGCCCTCGTCCAATGGGCGAGGAGCCGCGCGTCGCGCTTGTGCGCCTTCGTGGCATGTAGTCCTGGCGGGTCGCACGAGCGAGACGCAGAGGCATGCCATACCCACGCGCCGCTGTCCCTTCAACCTAGCCAAGCTCCAAGCTGACGCCGACAATCAGCTGCTAGTCGTTCTTCTCGATAGTCACATGGGGATCAGGGGGTGGTGCAGGATCTTCGGTCCGAAGGAAAAGAAACACGCTGAAATCCAGGTTCACGAGATGACCTCTGCCGTTTTGGAAGCCGTCGGTCCGGCCGAAGGTCGCGTAGTAAGCCAAACGAAGCAACGTCAACCGATCTTCGCGGCGGACATTGAAACTGCTGTCGTAGGTGAACTGATCGGTGTTTCCTTTGTTCGAAGTGAGACCAAAGCCAAGCGTGAACCACCACCAGCTTCCCTCTCGCTCACCGCCCTCGATGATCGACTGCAGCTCACTTCGCGGGAAGACCTTTGTTCCCTCTCTGGTCTCGATGATGACTTTGTCTGGGATGATGACGCCCTTGCCGCTTGCGCTCACTCGACCTTCGAAGACGTATGTTGCGATGCGTGGCGAATGAACAAGCGCGACGTCATCAAAGTCGATCTTCAAGATGTCTAGCTTGTCGCTGTCGAGCTCGAGGTCGTCATCCCGCATGCGTTTGATTTCACCCTTGACTTATTCTCCAGAAACCAGCTGTGCCCAATCGAAGTTTTCCCCAATCTCGATGACCTGGGTTGCTGCGATACCGGACTTGGAGAGCACTTGGATCTTGGCTATGCTTGCTTCAACCGAGTCGACGGCGAAATCGGGCTCGATTGCTTCGAACGAAACCGCGCTCTCGTGCTCAGCTCTCTCGGTCGAGGCCTCTTGCGCGCTCGCACCGATGGGGAATCCGCAAGAAGCGTTGGGCAAGAGAAGACACAGCAAGACCTCGCGAGACGTAGGGTTGAGGTCGTCTTTCATAGCCGAACGCTAGAGACAGGCCTCTGCACCTGCAATAGGAGGATTCATGTTTGATATAAAACACTTGAGGCCGCACGGAGCTGCGACACTCGTGACCGGCGCCGGCACCGGTAGTGGGCTGCGGGAGCTCGACTAGCGCGACGGGGAATCTTGCCGCCTCGCGACGAGGCTGTTTTTTCCGCTTTCGTCTCGCGAGTCGGCAAGATCACGGCATGGATACGCATGCCAAGCCCGGTCGACTTCCGCCGCTGATTCTTCTTGCGCTCTTCGTGGCGCTTTCGCTCTCGATCGAAGCCGAGGTGCTCGGACAAGAAACGCAACCACGAGAAGGCGGACGATCCGAAATCACCACGACAACCTCACAGCAAGCTCTCGACCTCCTCGAGGACTTGAAAGCGCGTCGCGCTGAGCTCGACGAGCTGCGCGCAGAGTTGAAAAAGGTTGGGGACATGGCGGCGGCAGCGCCTGTACGAAAAGAGCTGTCGGAGCGTCGATCCCGCTATCGACGGTCCCTTGCGAGCCTCGTCGAGCTCGTGAAAAACGGAGAAGACGCTGGCGGAGAGATTGCGATTGCACGCGCGGCGACCATCGATCTCGTCACGCAGGACGCGAAATCCATGCGGGAGAAGCTGGATTCGCTCTCGCTCGAAGCGATCGAAGACCTGGAGAGGATCTCGAAAGGAAGCGCCAAAGAAGCGAGGCAAGCTCGTCAGGACTTCGGTGAGCTACTTCGCGACGCAAACCGACTTCTCGAGTACTTCGATTCGAGCATCGCTCAACGCTCTGCGCTTGGTGAAGACGTCAAAGCGGTCACCGAGCATCTGAAAGAGCGACTCCAAACTCGCGCCGACGGCCTCGCAGGCCTTCTTCGGCAGACGAAAAAGGACATCGATGCCCTCGTCGACCAGCCCGGTTTGGACCAAGACGCCGATGCCCAAGAGGAGCTCGTCTCGCTCAGAAGCTACCGCGATGTGCTTGCCGAGAGCCAGCGTCTGACGGTTCGACTGATGGACAAACGCGGGATGCAGACCGCAGAGCTCAGACAGGGCATCATCAGCGCGACGGGCAGGCTCTCTCAGGACATTCTCGACCGAGAGGTTGCCGGGGGGCTACTCGAACAATGGTTGGCGGATGCCCGCGATTGGCTGCAGAACAACGCTACCGAGCTCGTCTTCCGCGCGCTTACGTTTCTGCTGATTCTGCTCGGGTTCTGGGTGCTTGCGCGGATTGTGCGAGGCGCCGTGCGACGAGGGCTCGAACGCTCGAAGCTTGAGGTGTCGAGCTTGGCCCGGGATTTCTTCGTGAAGAGCACCGGCCGGCTCACCATGCTGATCGGGCTCATCATCGCGATCGCTCAGTTGGGCATCGAGATTGGGCCTCTGCTCGCCGGCCTGGGTATCGCGGGCTTCGTCGTCGGTTTTGCTTTGCAGGACACTCTTTCAAATTTCGCATCAGGCCTGATGATACTGGTCTATCGGCCCTACGACGTAGGAGACGCCATCGAGGCTGGCGGAGTCATCGGGGCGGTCAACCAGATGAACCTTGTGTCGACGATGATCATGACCTTCGACAACCAGCTCCTGGTCGTCCCGAACAACAAGATCTGGGGCGATGTCATTCGCAATATCACGCATCAAGAGACCCGTCGCATCGACATGACGTTCAGCATTGGATACTCGGACGACATTGCGAAGGCGGAGCAGGTGCTCGCCGAGATCGTGACGAGTCACGAAAAGGTTCTCGAAGACCCCGCCCCGATGATTCGGTTTCATGAGCTCGGCGATTCATCGATGAACTTCGTCGTCCGGCCATGGAGCAAAACGGGCGACTACTGGGACGTTACCCGCGAGGTGAAGCGGCGTTTCGACGCGGAGGGCATTTCAATACCGTTCCCGCAGCGTGACGTGCACGTCTACCATGACGGCGTGAGTCGAGCACCTCGCGATCAGGCCGAAGTCGAGGGATCTCAGCCTATCTAGTTCGTATCTCGCGTCGGGTGCCCAAGGAAAGGGCCGGGAGCTCGAAAGAACCTTGCGGGCCAACGCGGACCGCAAAGCATCTCATTCGGGCCCGAGACAAGAGCTAGGGCGCGACCTTCGTTAGTTGCGTGCCTGCGATGGGAATCGAAGAGGTCGTGACCGCTCCCCGGTCCCCGCGGCAGAATGCCTTCTGCGAGCGCGTGATCGGGACCTTCGGCGGGGATGCCTCGACCAGGTCATCGCCATCCCGATGGTGGGCGGGCTGCATCATCGCTACACGCGACATGCAACCTGAGTGAGGGTCTCAGTCCCACATAGCGTCGGGCCTGAGCTTGAGCTGCACGCACTGCGCGCGGCGCAGGCCGAAGCCTTGCCTGGCTTGTGCCTCTTTTGCCGTCACCAACGCAGGTGAAGGCTCGAAGGATCGGTCACCGTGCCCAGCGGTTTGCCCAGATGTCGTAGTGCTCGCGGGCGTCGTCCCGCTGCCGCCAGACCGCGATGGCATTGCCATCTTCGTCCATGGTCCCTCGGGGGGCAGCAGCGGCGCCGTCGTTGGTATCCACGAGCTCGGGCTCGGCCCATTGCCCGGTGGCGGCGTCGTAGTGGCTGGACCAGATGTCGTCGATGTACGGGATGGTGTCAGTCGTTTGCCGCCACACCGCCATGGCGTTGCCGTTGGGATCCATCGCCACCTCGGCGTGCGGGGGCACGCCGCTGTCGTCCTCGATGATCTCCGCGCCGAGCCAGCCCCAGACCGTGGCGAGCGTCGACGTCGAGGCGCCGCGCGGCGATCATCGCGTCGACTTCGTCGATCGGGACGTCGCTCACATTGATCTCGACGCTCTCCGCAAGCGCGCCGGCGGGAATGTCCAGGGTCACACCGTTTGGAAAGGTTACGACCCCGCCCTCCGGCCCCACGGACACCGACCCAATTTGCCCGCGCAAGAGCCCTCTTGTCGCTTGTTCGGAAGTGACCTGCAGGTAGGTCACACTCCCTGCTCCCGTCAGCGCCCCGTCATCCGAGGCCCCGCCCGTGTAGACGTGTCCGGACTTGATCGTGTCGCCGGACGTAAGGTTCTCGACCTCGATCGCGTAGCTTAGGACATTTCCCGCAAGCGTAAGCCTTGCCGCGCCGCGCTCGGGCCTGTGCCCCGGCGAGAAGCTCGGGTCGACGACCGCATGCCCAAGCAGAGAGTGGAGCGCTCATAGCGGATTGGGATTTGCAATTCGCGTGCCTGCCTCGGGGCTAGATTCCCTGGGAATTCCAGAGTAAAGGGAGCGCAGGCCATGCGCGTGCCGCGAGCTCGGCGTAAAAACTGCGCATATCGTTCATCTTGATGTCGGTGCTGGCAGCGGGGCACCGAATCTGCCTCTTGGCGCATCGGGGCCGGTGCGCTGGAGGGTTTCTTCCTCCTTCAGAACGGTCGATATGCGATCGATGTCGGGCGATTGAGGTTCGGGAAGGCTGGCAGCGCCAGTCCTTGTGCCGGGGTTCCATCGGGCTCGTACGCGGTGATCACGCTGCTATCATGGTTCACCACGTACAGGCGGTTGTGGGTGGTGTCGAAGTGCAGGCCCTGAGGTCCCGACAGGTTCTCGATGGGGGTGGGCAGCTCGATGGAGTTGCCTTCCGCATCGAAGACCTTGACCTCGTCGGTCGACCGGTCGCTCACGTAGATGCGGTCGAGATGCGGGTCGTAGGCGATGCCACGCGGTGAGCCGAGCCCCTCGAAGCTACCCTCGAGCTCGATTTCGGCGCCTTGGAAATCAAAGGCCACGACCTCGCTCGGCGCACCACAGTCGGGACCTGGCGGTGCACAGCTCACGATGGGCTCGATGGTCACGTAGATCCGGTTTCGCTTCGTGTCGTAGGCGGCGGCGTAGGCAACCGGGTATCCAGGCGAGCCCGCTTCGGTCCAGAACTGAATCCGGAGAGGCTCTCCGTTCGGGTTATAGGCTTCCATGACGCGACCGATGAGCTCGCTGCTGAGGTTGCCCACGGCATAGATGCGCGCGTGGTTCGAGTCATAGGCGATCCCGCGTGTGCCGCCGTTCACTCGGTAGCGCGGCTCCTCTGACGGAACGCCGTTGGCCTCGTAGATGCCCACATGAGGCACGCCATCATGGGAGGAAAGCACCTGTATCGAGTCGTTGAGGCTGTCGTAGGCAATGCTCTGTGGCGCATGGAGCGCCTCGATCGGCTCGGCGAGCTCTGATTCGCTTCCATCCACGTAGTACGCGGTCACCGAGCCGTCGCCTTGCCGGCCGCCCTCATTCGTCACGTAGAAGTTTGCGAAGCCATTCGGCTGACAGGTCGTGAGGTCGTATTGGCTGCTCTCACCCACCTTCACTACGTTGCCGTGGAGGTCCTTGAGCGTGTAGCCGATCGGAACCGAGGACGTGACGACCGTCGTGCCGGTGAAGAACTCGGCTGGCTTGCCTTCACGAATCAGGTTCGCGACGCCTTGCTCGCTGCCGCCGAGGGTGACGACCGTGATCTCGGATTCTTGCAAGAGCTTCTGCTGAGCCTCGCTCAGGCTGGCCGCGGCGCCGCCCGCGAAGCTGCTGAAGCTGGCCGCGAGGGCACCTCGCAAGTCGCGCATCGACGAGCTCGAACTGGCCGAGAACATCATGATTTGCCCGTAGGTCACGCTTGCCACGTAGACGGGCAGATTTTCCTCGCTGAGGCGGCCGAGCTCCACCTGCTCGTCGAGCTCCTCGGCGCTCAAGCCTTCGAAAAACGCGCTCGGACTGGGCGGCTGGTCGACCGACACCGTGAACGTTCGAATCGTCGCGTTGGCCACGATCGTGTTCTGTTCGCTGTTGGTCTTGTAGCTCAGCGAGCCCTTGACTCGCGCACCCAGATAGCGGGCCGAGAACCCGAGCTTGAGGGCCGCCTGTTCGAAGCTGTATGCCTCTTTCTGATTGAAGAAGACGCCCTGCGTGCTCGGCGTCCCGCTATGCACCGCTTCGGCGAGAAGCGCCTGCACGGCTTGGTTCACCTCGCTCTGCGTGGGACGAACGTCGAACGCGGCGCTCTGGTCAGCGTAGAGGCCCTGAATGGAAAGGTCGAGCGGCGCCCTGTTCGCGAGAGGAAGCAGAAGCGGGCTGCCGGATTCGTAGCTGTCTCCCTGGATCAGAGCACCGGGCCAGAACACCTGAGGATCCGTGTTGAACATCACGACCTCTGCCGGAGCGTCATTGATCTCGTAGGTCGTGCTGCTGCAAACCTGGTCGCTGCCGTACTCGAACTCCGCGCCGTCCAGCGCGCGGTCGTAGGCGGGTTCGGGCTCCGGGTAGTCCGGTAGGCTGTCGAGGTACTCCTCGCTGTTGGCGATCAGGGCGCTGCCGTCGCCGGCACAGCCGATTACCAGCATGCCAAACAGCAATGGCAGCGCGAAGGCTCGCACGGAGGTCTTGGTGGCTAGCTGTGCGGCAACGAGACAGACGAACGTGAGCGCGGCCAGTGTGCCGTAGATCAATGGGGTCGGGTCCCGGAGGGCAGCGGAGCTCGCGACCTCCGCCAGAAGTCGGTCGTTCAGGGCGGATGATGCAACAGTCGAAAACATGACGAATTTCTCCTTCTCCTGCTGCTACGCCGCCGGCGGAGCTTTGGATTAACGAAACCCCCAACCCTCCACGATTCGTCGCTTTTCGCCCTGAAACGGCGTGTGGCGCAGACTCAGGAACCGTCCCGCATCCCAGGCAAATTGGAAATGGACCGCTACGGCCTGCGATTGGCTCCGAGCACCCTCGGAGAGAATGGAAAGCACCGCTCGCCGGCTTCATAGCCTCGGATGTCGGCGTCGCCATGAGGGCGCCCTCTGGTGGCGCCAATCCGATGGCTGGACCCGACTAGATGCGCAAGTCCGTGGCGCTATTAGAAGATGGCGGCCGACTTGCGCGGCAACGTTCACGCCGAGCCGTCGGCATCGGCTAGCGCTTGGGTTCGACCTTATAATTCCCGCGGTCGGGGTCGTACTCGAGCGTGATCAACCCGCGGCTTTCGACGTCTTTCATCAGGTCCGAGAAGCCACGGTATCCATAGTAGCTCTCGTTGAAGCCCGGATGCACGCGTTTCAGAGCTTGCTTGATCATCGAGCCCCATAGGGTGTCATAGTCTTGATGCAACGACTCGACGATCTCCACGAACACGTCCACCGCCTCGTCCTTCTTGTTGGTCGTCTTCTTGGCGCCCCGCGGCTTAGGGGCCTTTGGCTTCGCCGCCCGCACCAAGTCGTCGTAGTAGATGAACTCGTCACAGCCTGCGATCAACAAGTCGGAAGTGGACTTCTTGACCCCGACTCCGATCACGCGCTTGTCGTTCTCCTTGAGCTTGTTGACCAGCGGGGAGAAATCGCTGTCACCGGAGAGCAGCGCGAAGGTGTCGATGTGCTGTTTCGAGTAACAGAGGTCGAGCGCATCCACGACCATGTGGATGTCCGCGCTGTTCTTCCCACTCATCCGGCTCTGCGGTATGTCGACCAGGCCGATGCCCTGTGTGTGAAACTCGCGCACGGCGCCCTGGTAGCGACTCCAGTCACAGTACGCCCGCTTGTACACGATGCGCCCCTTCTCCAGCAATCGCTTCAACACAAGCTCGATCTGAAACCGCCCCGAATCCGTCACCTGGGCCCCGATCGCCAAGTTCTCGAAATCGACGAAGACCGCTATGAGAGGTTCATCAGCCATGACTGCTCCTCGAGCCGCACCCATAACACAAAGATCCTTCTCGGGGTTGCGCGAAAGCAGCCGCGCTGCCTTGCGCGATGCCGCTTGGCGCAGGAGAGCGACACCATGACTATCGGCAGCGTGAACCGCAGGATCTCTATCGTCGGTGGCGACTGCACGGTCAGCCCACCGAGTGCGGCGAACGCCCGGCGGATCATCACGAAGTGTTCGGGAACGCGCACGACCGGTTCCTGCTTCACCGCGGGTGGAAGCCGAGGCCATTGGTCGAGCCTCTCCCCCTTCGAAACCCGTTGCCGAAGGGCACTGCCCTCCGCACGCAGCTCATTCAGCGTCAGCTCGGCAAGCCAGAGTGCGGGTTTCACGGTTCATCCTTTGGTTGTAGTGCCTCGAGCAATGCCCTACCCAAGTGGCACTAGAACCGATCGAGCGACCGCCAGCTCACGCATAGAGGGCCGAGGATTGTGTGCGGCGGGGATGAAAGCTAGGCTTGCCGCGTGCCCAGTATCCGATTTTGCAGCACTCGAGATGGAAAGCGACTCGCATACGCCCTCGACGGTGACGGTCCCGCCATCGTCTTTCCGGCTTGGTGGATCAGCCACGTCGAAAAGGACTGGGAGCACAACGCCTTTCGGGAATTCTTCGGAGCTCTCGCGCAGCATCACCTCGTAGTTCGCTACGATCGCATTGGCGTGGGCCTCAGTGATCGGGATCGCGATCCGAAAGACATCACGGTTGACCGCGAAGTCGAACTCATGGGATCCCTCATCGACCATCTTGGGCTCGACAAGTTCACGCTCTTTGGTGTGTCGTGCGGTGGTCCAACTGCGATTTCCTACGCGGAGAGGGAGCCGTCCAGGGTACGCAGCCTCATTTTGCACGGCACTTATCTTCGCGGTTGCACCATCTCTGAACCCGAAGTCCAGGAGGCCTTGCTTGCCCTCGTTCGCGCGAGCTGGGGCGTCGGTTCCAAGACCTTGGCTTCGATCTTCACGCCGGACCATTCGCCCGAGGAGGTGCGACGGATCACCGCCATGCAGCGCGAATCGGCGAACAGCGAAACGGCAGCACAGCTCTTGATGCTGACGTATTCTGCCGACGTCACGGCGATAGCGCCCGCGGTGACGGTCCCGTGTTTGGTGACGCATCGGCACCAAGATGGTGTGATCCCATTCGAGTCAGGGCGCGAGCTCGCCGCGAGTCTCCCCGATGCCTCCTTTGTGCCGCTCGACGGGAGGGCACATCCACCGTGGGAAGGAGAGAGGGCAGCGCTACTCAAGCACAGCAAGGGGCTCGACGACCTGGCCACACTCCCGGCGAATCCCGGTCGAGAAATCGCCGCTGCGGCGCTCATGCAGGAGCAGAATCCGCCGCGCCGGTTCTTGGCAGCGATGACATGCTCGACGATCGCGCGCGACGCGAGTTCCGGGCGCGGGTGCTGGCGATCGAAGAAGATTCGAAAGAAGCTTGCTCCTTCAACGACCTCGGCAGGATCGGGCGCCTCGAGCAAGAGCGCGATGCGATCCTCGGGGAGCTGCGCGTGGCGACTGGGCTCGGCGGCCGAAGTCGAAAGCTCGAGGACCCAAGCGGCCGAGCGCGCAAAGCGGTCAGCGCACGAATTCGCGAAAGCATCCAGCGCATCGCCGAGGCCCATCCCGCCGCAGGAGTGCATTTCGGCGACGCCGTACATACTGGCGCCTTCTGCAGCTACGAGCCGAAAAGCGGAATGAGCTGGCGACTTTGATCCCGCCAGGCGCCTCCTAGCAGGGTGCGCGACGCGCTCTAGCGCCTCCAAGACTGACAAAGGAGAGCGCAATGACTCATCTCGATCCACAAGACCACTCCCTCGGTACCGCCACCCTGTCAGCCCCAGCGCGCTGGGCTACTTTGATCTACGGGGTCGTCTGCTACCCGGTGCTTCGCGGCCATGGGCGGTCGCAGTCGCGATCAATCTCGGACTCGTGTTGCTCTTTGGCTTGCAACATAGCGTCATGGCACGCTGGTCGTTCAAGCAAGCCTCGAGGAAGATCATTCCAGAGCCCGTGGAGCGCGCCACCTATGTGCTAGCGACCGTTGGCTGCCTGATTGCCGCCTATGTGTTCTGGTCGCCGATGACGACGGAGATCTGGCGCGTTGACCGCTCTGCAGCCGTCTTTGCCATCTTCGGTATCCAAGCCGCTGGCTGGTTCCTCCTCGTGGCTGCCACGTTCGCGCTCGACCACTTTCACCTATTTGGCCTGACGCAGGCGTGGAGTGCGTTTCGGAGCCGGCCCGTGCCCGATCTCGAGTTCCGCACGCCGTGGATGTACCGGCTGGTTCGGCACCCGATCCAGCTGGGCATCCTCGTAGGCATCTGGGCAACACCAGTCATGACGACCGGGCATTGCGTCTTCGCGACGGGCATGACGGCGTATATGTTCGTCGGTCTCTTCTTCGAAGAACGCGACCTCGTTCGCCGCTTCGGCCAGCGCTACCTTACCTACCGCCAGAACGTACCAAAGGTCATCCCGCGATTGTGGCCGTCAGACTCGGGCCCCAAACGACACGGCGCTCCATCGACGCGCTGTGCCGATTAGACCGCCCAAAGGCGTATTTCTTTGTAACGAACCTCCGATCCAGCTACCTGATAGCACCCTTAAGGGGTAATATTTTGATTGGGGGGCTGGTTAGATGGTCAAGACAAAGGGTGTGTTGCTTGCCGCTCTGCTGGCCGCGGGAGTCACGGCCGGCGCATGCGGCGACATAGCGAGTCCAGGGGGTGAAGGGACAGGCGACGCTGGGGCCGAAGGCCCCGCTCCCAGTTCGAGCTGCGACCCATGCGAGCCTGAGTCCCCGCAACCGGAAGCCCCGCAACCAGCGCCACCGCAGCCCGAGCCGCCGCAACCGATGCCACCTACGCCGTTGCCGCCGCAACCCGAGCCTCCAGGCGATGGAGGACCCGCGGGCCCGACCATGCACACTTCGGGACGTCACCTCTACGACGCCTGCGGTGAGCGGGTCGTCCTGATGGGGGTCAATCATCCTACCCTCTACGTCGACCGCGCGGGCGCGGCCATGAGCGAGATCGCGCGGACCGAAGCAAACGCCGTGAGACTCTTCTGGTGGGCGCAGAACGGAGTGGCGATCACAGAAGCACAAGACGCAGTCGCAGCGGCAATCGCCAACGGCATGTTCCCCATGCTCGAGATGCACGACGCGACGGGCCCAGGCAGCTGGGGAAACATGGACGCGATCGTCGATTACTGGACGAGCCCCGAAGCGGTGTCCTTCATCGCAAGGCACCAGCAGTATCTGATGGTGAACATCGCCAACGAGGCGGGACCCTCTCAGGGACAAGGCTACGACGACTTCGAGAACGTCTACCGAAACGCCATCACGAGAATGCGGAACGCGGGAATTCGCGTGCCGCTCGTCATCGATGCGAGCGGCTGGGGCCGAGATTCCCAAGTCGTGTTCGACAAGGGGGCTGCGCTGATCGAGTCCGATCCGGAGCACAACCTGGTGTTTTCTGCTCACCTCTATGACCCGTTGAATCGCTCACAGATCGCGAATGTCTTGCAGACCGCTGTCGACATGGACCTCCCCTTCATCATCGGTGAGTTTGCCAACAGGGCCCCGAACGGAACCTGCGGCCCCGATATCGACTATCGCGGGATCATCGCAGAGGCGAATGCAAGGGACATTGGCTGGCTCGCCTGGTCCTGGGGAGACGATAGCGCGGACAGCTGGTGGAACAGCGATTGCTGGGAGTTCGACATGACGGGAACGCTCTCCTTCGACACCTTGGAGCGTTGGGGTCTGGAAGTCGCGGTCACCGATCCTGAAAGCATCCAGAACAACGCGGTACGCTCGAAGTTCTTGATCGAGGGCTCCTGCCAGTAGCGTTCCGCTGGCGGAGATGGTCCAAAACGAAGCACCCGAAAAACGCAGCCCGGAATCTCCGCTGGCGATCCACTCCGAACACTGCGAGCGCTCGCAAGCTCGAACGAGGCCATAGGCGGTGTCGTGCCTCATCGCGTTCGACGAGCATCCCCCACTAGTGACATCATGGTGGGGTCTGCTACCGTGAGCGCTTCTCGGAGGAACTGGTTTGGGACGCGAAATTCGGGTTGGACTATGTGGATGCGGCGTGATCGGCGAGGGCCTGACCAGGGTCTTGCTTCAGCACGCGGACGTCATCGGGGCGCGAGCGGGCGCGCCCATCAGGCTTGCCGCAGTGGCCGACAAGGATCCGGCCCGGCTCGAGATCGTTCGTGCGCAGGATCCGAGCGTCACCTTGCTCGACGACGCGTTTGAGCTCGCGCAACGGGACGACGTCGACATCGTCGTCGAGCTCATCGGCGGCATCGCGGTTGCCGAGCGCCTGGTGCGCACCGCGTTAGACGCGAAGAAGCACGTCGTCACGGCGAACAAAGCGCTACTCGCCGAACGCGGGGCAGCTTTGTTCGAGCTCGCGGAGGCCAATGGCTGCGACTTGTACTTCGAGGCCGCCGTGGCCGGCGCCATCCCCGTGATTCGCGTCATTCGGGAGTCACTGGCGTCCGATCACATCGTTTCCGTGAGGGGCATCATCAACGGGACTAGCAACTACATCTTGTCGAGGATGGCCAACGAAGGAGCTGCGTTCGCAGATGCGCTCAGGGCCGCGCAAGAGGCAGGCTTCGCTGAAGCCGATCCAACGCTCGACATCAGCGGCGGAGATGCGGGCCACAAGCTAGCGCTCATCGCCGGCCTTGCGTTTGGGGCTCGCGTGCTGCCGAGCGAAATCATGACTGAAGGCATCGAGCAGGTCGATCCACGCGACATCCAGTACGCGCGAAACTTTGGCTACGTGATTCGGCCTCTCGCCGTCGCCGAACGTCTGGCGACCGGGGAGCTGGATCTCCGCGTCCATCCCGCCTTGGTTCCCAAGAGCGACCCGCTGGCTCACGTCGACGGGGCGCTCAACGCCGTAGCGATCAAGGGCGAGATGGTCGGCCCCAGCTTTCTCTCCGGCCTCGGAGCGGGCGCCGGTCCCACGGCCGTCAGTGTTGCCGGCGATATCATCGACATCGCGAAGAACGCACTCGCCGGCGCGCCCGTCCGGCGGTGGCACCTCCCGTCCGAGCGAGAGCAGAAGCTTCAAGCAAGTGCCGACTTGTCGTCGCGCTACTACCTTCGATTTACCGTCAGAGACGAGCCAGGAGTGCTCGCCGCGCTCTCGGGGAAGCTGAGCGACTCCGGCATCTCGATCGAGCAGATGGTTCAGGACGCAGATGCCGGCGAGGCAGGCACCGCGACAATCGCCATCCTGACGCACCACGCGCGCGAAGGAATGGTTCGGGCTGCGCTCAACGCGATCGACGCCACGCATCTCACGACGGCACCGACGCACCTCATCCGCATCGTCGAATGAAAAGGGGCTAGGTTCGGAGACGCCCCGCTTGTATCATTCGCCGGATGAAAAACATATCTTCACTTCTCCTCTTCGCGATCGCCTTCGGCTGTGGCAGCTCCAACGGCAACAGCAGTCCGGGGACCGGAGGCACCGGCGGCCAGGGCTTTTCCGCGGACCCTCCGCTGATGATCGGCAGCGATCGTCCCGCGCTGGTGGCCATCCCCGAGAGCTACGACCCCAGCGTTCAGCATCCGCTGCTGATCGTCCTTCACGGTTTCGGGCCGTTCACGGGCGAGGTTCAAGCTGGGTT
Source organism: uncultured delta proteobacterium (assembly GCA_963699755.1). Taxonomy (GTDB): domain Bacteria; phylum Myxococcota_A; class Polyangia; order Polyangiales; family Houyiibacteriaceae; genus SG8-38. The sequence goes on along the minus strand of CAVOVB010000001.1, from coordinate 1,525,584 downwards.
CTTGGGGATTCTCGATCTGGTCGACGAGAAAGACCTCGTCCTGCTGATGCCTGATGGCACCTTGAACGAGGACGGTGATCGTTTCTGGAACGGGGCTTCGTTCTGCTGTGACCCCGACAAGGCCGTCGATGACGTGGGCTACTTGAGCGCACTGATCGAAGAAGCCAAGCAGACCTACAACATCGACGGCAACCGCGTGTATCTGCTGGGGCATTCCAACGGGGGCTTCATGTCTTATCGAATGGCATGCGAAGCGTCGGAGCTCATCACGGCGATCGTCAGCCTGGCGGGCTCGACCTTTGCCGAGGGCGCCGACTGTAAGCCCGCAACACGCCCGGTGAGTGTGCTCCAAGTCCACGGGACTGCAGACACGACGATCCTCTATGACGGCGTTACGGGCGTTTACCCGAGCGCGGTCGAGACGGCCGAGTACTTTGCCGCCGCGGCGGGCTGCGATACTGGCTCGCCCACCCTACTCGGTAGCGTTGACCTGGTTACTACGATCGCGGGTGAGGAGACCGAGCAAGTGGCGTATACGGCGGGCTGCGAGGACGGCGTCGAAGCGGGGCTTTGGACGATTCAAGACGGGCCGCACATTCCGATCTTCTACCCTCCTCTCGCCGGACAGACTTCCTTCGCCGAATTGGCGACCGACTGGCTCTTGCAGCACAGCCGCTAGGTCGCTCTTGAAACCGCTATCACCCTATTCGGGCGCGATCCACTGCTCGAGCAAAGGCAAGATCCACGGTTGTTCCTGCGCGGCCGCAGCCTTGTCCTTGAGCTCCTGAACCAGGGCACGCTGTCCTTCGGGGTCCCTCGCCATGAAGTGCGAGTAGAGCCCGAGCGTCTGCAGGCGCGGGCCGCTTGCGCCTGCCTGCAGGGCCTGTGCGAACAGCTCCTCGGCTCGGGCGTAGTTTCTTTTCGCCAGCTCGCCCAGACCGAGCTCAAAATAGGTGCTCGCGTCCGCATTGCCTTTCGCAAGGGCAGTCCGGGCCGCGTGCTGACGAAGCTCGTGACTCTGCAGCATCCATAGTGGCAGTGTCTCGAGCGGCGTCCGCGTGAGGAACACGTGGAGCCTCGGGAGCACGACCTGCATGTCGACTGGCTTTTCGATCACAGTCCGATTGAACTCGTATTGCGCGAGAAAATAGACAGGGGTCGCGCTTCGAAGCTCCTGCGGCCAAAACTCTCGAATCCAGGGGCTCTGTTCAAAGCGAAGACGCGTATTGGTCTTGTCCATCCAGGGAACATAGCTCTGTACCCCCGCTGCCAAATCGAAGGTTTCATCGGAAAGCCGCTTCGGGTGATCGTCTGTTAAGGGCAGGGCGTCGCCTGCGATCTCCTCTAGGTCATCCGGTCCGGCCATGAACAATGCGCCGAGCTGCTCGGGCCGCTCGACGCCGATGGCTGCGAGGTCCGGGCCGACCACGGGATCCTCCCACTGCTGGACGAATCGCTTGGCGCTCCTCGGGGCCGTTGCGTTGCGCGTGCCGAGTAGGATCCAATCGAAGGCCGAGCCCCCCCAGAGCGTGCAGTCCTCGAAGACGTCGCAAAAAGCGCGGATGATCGATTTGCTGTCACCTGGAGAGAGGCTGTGAACGGGAAGCCAATAGCTGACAATTCCTCCCTCGTTGAGGCGATCGTAGGCCAACGAGAAGTACTCGCGGGTATAGAGGGTGACGATCCCGGCCATCTTTGGTGGCGGAGGCTCGCCGGTGATCAGATCGAAACGCTTCTCCGTGGTCTGCAGGAAGTACCGACCATCTTCGACATGGACCTCTACGCGGGGATCATCAAGTGGAAGCTCGCCTTCGCCCGGGTATACGATCTCGTTCATCTCGAGCACGTCCCGTGAGATGTCTACGACGTCGATCGACTCGAGGCCGGCGGTATTGGTGAGGGCTTTGGCTGTGCTGCCAACGCCATAACTGATCAGCAGGGCTTTTTTGGCATCGGGGTTCAGCGCCATCGGCAGGTACACGAAGAGCTTCATGTAGCGCTGGCCCTCGATGCTCGTACCGGACATCGAGTAGCCGTTCGTGAGCATCGTATACCAAACCGGCTCTCCGAAGGCTTTGAGCCCGGTGTAGATGATCGTCTCGGTAACCCCTTCGCGCATCGCAACCACCTCGGCACCGAGACCGCGCGTGAAGGGATCGACCACAGGTTCGAGGTGGCGCTCGAGCGTGGCACCCGCAGGAAAGACGAGGAGCATCAAGACCAAAGAAGCGGCGGCACCACCGGTGAGAATCCGCATGGGCAATCGACGCGGAAACGCCCCAGCAGCGAGGATTGCCAGCCCCATCAGGAGGTAAAGGCCACTGAGCACCTGCACCGCGCGGTCGACCCCGAACGTCGGCAAGAGAAAGAATCCAACCGCCAAAGGTCCCATCGTCGCGCCGATCGTGTTCGCCAAGGTCAGGACCCCCGCGGCGCGCGTCTCACTGTCGATTTCGCGTTTCAGAGCGGTACCGAGCATGGTGAACAGCACGCCAGAGAGGAAGGCAACGGGAAACATGAGCGACAGCCCGCGGACGAATGTAGGGCCCCAGTCGTAGTCGCGTGGCCCTGCCGGGAAGAACCAGTAGAGAACGATGCAGACGAGCCCGGTGAGCGTCGCGGCAGCGGGGAGCAGATGCTGGGCCCGATCCTCCGAGCTAGCTAGATACCCGCCTGAGAGCCCGCCAAGTCCGATGCCCGCAAGCACGATAGCCAAGAGGACCGAAAACGTTTGGCTGCTGCCGTGCATGAAGTGAAGCAGGAAGCGAAACCACACGACCTCGAGCCCTAAGAGCGTGAAGCCGGCGATGCCCGCTGCGAGGAGAAGCCATCGTGCGCTCGCCGAAAGGCGAGCGGTCGGCTCCGCCGGTGGTCGCGCATCCTCCTCGACGGGGCGCTCGAACCGCTTGGAGAAGACGAACGCGAGTCCGGCCGCCGAGAGCGAAATTCCTGCGGCAGCCAAGCCGGTCCCGCGCACTCCGAGCGCTTCGATCAAGATCAGATGGCCTGCGAGCGCTCCTACCACGGCGCCAAGCGTGTTCCAGCCATAAAGCCGGCCGAGAACGCTGCCAAACCGGGGGTCTCGTTGATAGAGCGCGGAGACCATCACCGGCAAGGTGGCGCCCATCGCAGTCGATGGAATCAACAGCAAGAGGAATGCAACCCCGAGTCTTAGAGGGTTCGCAATCCACGGCGACGAAAGCAACGGCCCAAAGACGCTGGCAAGCAGCGTGGTCAACCATGGCAGGCCCACGACCAGCGCGAAGCCCGAGATCCCGATGGCGAGCTCGAGCATGGCGTAGGTCCGAATGGCGCGGAACTGGCGAGGCCGGAGGCGTGCTGCAAGCGCATTGCCCAATGCGAGCCCACCCATGAATCCCGCCAGCACCAGGCTCGATGCCCAAACCGAGTTACCGAACGTGATGCCCGCCTGGTAGAACCAGAGGTTTTCGAAGATCAGGGCGCCGCAACCGGAGAGGAAGAAGATTGCTGGGAGTACCGTTGCAGTCATCGATCTGATCACCAATCTCCGTGTGCAAACCTGGGAAGCATCCACCGACCCGCCTCGATAGCTGGAGGCGCCCTTCGAATTCGGACAAATGCCAATAACAGATACGCCCGTGAAGGACCAGGCTTGCGGGGGCAGTGAGGCGAGGAACGCGAGCGCGCCACGCCCTAGGCCGCGCCGGCCCGAAGAGCCGGCCTCAGGCCTCGCGGCCGTCGAGGAATTCCTTTCGGGGGTTGGCCTTCACGTATTGGACGAGGGTCGGCAGGTAACTCAGGAAGTCGGGGCAGCGCAGGTCCGTGCCCTCGAGGAAGCGATGCTGGTTCTCGGTGTCGTAGATGACATCGTGGTTGAAATAGATGACCGCCTGCTGAGGCACCTGGGTCAGCTCGCGGACGCGCTTGATCGCCAGCGCTCGTTCGACGGTGTCCGGAGGCACCGTGCCCAGGCTGCGCGGACGACCTAGGATCCTGAGGAGCTCGCGAACAATCTCCTTGGCTGGGTACGGGTTCGGATCTGCCCAGTGGATGGTTTGCCCGAGCGCCGCGGGCTCGTTCCAGACCGAAGCCACGCCGTCGCAGAGGAAGTCGACCGGGACCAGATTCACGCGCGAGCCGCCCTCACCGAGGTTGACCATCGGCACCCATTTGGGCAGCCGCATCAGGAGCTTGATGATGAAGTATGGGCCGTCGTACTTGTCGGTCTCGCCGGTGCGCGAGTCTCCGACCACGATGCCCGGCCTGTGGATGCACACGGGCAGCTTGTGTATGCGCCGTCGCACTTCCATCTCAGCCCAGGCCTTGGTCGACTCGTAGTGGTTCTTGAAGGCCTGGCCTTCGTCGAGCTCGTTCTCGCGTACCAAGCCGGTCCGGTCGCCGCTCACGTAGCAGGTCGAGACGTAGTCGAGCCGGACGAGACCCGGGCAGGCCTCGCAGTAGTCGAGCAGGTTGGCCGTGCCGATGACGTTCACCCGATAGGCGATGGGTTCAGGGACCGACAAGTCGTAGACCGCTGCCAGATGCCAGACATGGGACGTGCGCGCGGCCTCCTCCTGGTAGAGCTCCTGACTCATGCCGAGCCACCGCTGCGTGATGTCCCCCGCGACGAGGCGCGAGCGCGCGGCGAACCCCCGGCTCTTCGCATCGAGAGCTACAATCGACGCCTCGGCAGCAGGGCGCATCTCGTCCTGTATCAAGAACGTGAAGCTCGCCTCTGGCTCATCGTGGATCAGCCGCTCGATCAGCTGCTTGCCGATGAATCCGGGGAATCCTGTAAAAAAGACATGAGGGGACATGTGGTAGGCTACTCCGCCAGGGTCTCGGACTCGTCCTCGCTCCGGAACACGCGGAGCTGCTCGACGGCATTCGACAGGATAGGGATGCGCCCGGCCAAGTTGGCCAATCGTGTGATGGCGCCGCTGCCACTGCGGACCCCTTTGGCCTCGACAGGCATCTCGGCGATACGCGCGCTGACTTCAGCGCGAGTCTTGGCGAGCCGTTCTGGGTCGGCGGTGAGCGCGGCGGCGAGTCTGCGTTTTTCGGCGAAGTCCTCATCGGTAAGCACCTTGCCAAAAGAGCGCAGTCCCGCGATCTGGAACTCGTGCTTCTTGAAGAGCCGGTAGATCTCCTTGACGCGGTCCATGTCGATATCGCGGCCCAGTGTGTAGCTCTCGAACTTGCCTTCCATGGCTAGCAGGGCGGTTTCGGCGAGACAGGCGTAGGCGGTGCCCTTCGGCAGGCCAATGTCGTAGCCGATGTCGATATCGCCTGGTATCAGTACCTCGCCGCTCTCGATGACCGCCACGTCCGGTCGCAGCGCAGCTTCTTTCTCGCCAATGTCCGGCGGACGAGCGACATCGCAGATCACCGCGCCAGGCTTGCAGGTGCTGATGTCTAGGATGCGCTGGCCGAACGCGGAGGTCGCAGTGACGACCAGGTCGCAGTCCGCAGCGAGGTCGCCCGGCCGCAATGCGATGGTCACCCTGGTGCCCGGCGTCTCCTTCTCCATCGTACGCTTGAGGTCGATGAGCTTCTCCGGCTCGATCGACACCAACACCACGTCATTGATGGCTTGAGCCAGGAGCCGTGAGCACACCGCGCCGATCGATCCAGTCGCACCGATGATCATCGCTCGGCCCTTGGTCAGTTGGGTCGCGCCCATCTTGACCACGGCCTGCTTGGCTGCCTCGAGCGTGGCCGCAACGGTGAGGCTGTTGCCGCTCGTGATCGCTATGGCAGCCTCGTGGGCAACCGTCTTTCCGGCATCACCGACGACGCTGGTGAACGCGCCCAGGCCCATCAGTCGACAGCCTCGGCGTTCGGCCATCTTGGCGGCCTCATGGAGCCGATCGTAGGTGAACCGAGGGCGGTGGCGCATCATCTGGCGCGGCGTGGAGCCGAGGGCGAAGAGGTGGCCCTCGATGCGCTGGCCGGTGGTGGGCGAACGGCCGCCGGCGATTCGCCCGACGTACATCGGTTTGAGGTACGCCGCCACCTCTTCGACAGCGCGGTCAGGGAGGTACTTGGTCCATTTGAAGTCGGGATGCTTGTGCACGAACCCGATGTCGAGCGGGTGGATGACGAAAGCGAACCGGTTGATGTCTTGCTCGTCCTCTTGAAGGTAGCGAATGGACGGACGCCAAGAAATTTCTGCCATGAAGTTGAGGTACGCATCCTCGGTCAGCGGCGCGGTCTGGTCCTCGCGGAGCGCCACCAGCACTGCCTCGATCAATGCCACCGAGTGCCGGGCGATCGGCACGCCTTCCTCGAGCGATGGCATCAGGGTCACCAGGATCGACGCCCCGCGAGCTCGGAAGTCGGCGATGTCCACCTCAGTCGCGCATGGCACCACGACTGTCTTCCTGCGCAAGTCGGTAGGCGCGAAGTGGCGAATCATCCCGGCATCGCCAGCGATGACGTCGGCCCAGCGAAAATGGGTCGTGGCACGGCGCGTTCTCCCGTCTGGCGCTGGCGAGAGCCTGTCGAGCGGCGCTTCCTTGAGCGCCTCGAGCGTGGGCGCGTCGGCGGTTCCGAGCGTTTGCGGGCTGCCCACACCGGGCATGTCGGGAAGGCCGAAGAAGATCTCGGGATCGTAGTAGTCGACATGGGGCGTCAATCGCCCGAGCGCGCGTGCAAGCCCGACGTGATTGACGCCTGGCACCATGAGAACGTGCTTCTGACTGAAGATTCCCGGTTCTGCTCGGTTGGCCAGCACGATGCTCCAACGCTCGAGCCCCGGGCGTACGCCGCTCCCATCCACGACGAGCGTTCGCGTGGCGCTGGCAGCAAGCTCCCGCCCTGCCTGGTAGCGCCGATGGGCGTCGCCAAGCTCCAGATTGATCGGGATCCCATCCAAACCGATCGCATCGACTTTGCCATCGTGCTCGCGCACCAGAGCCCGAGCGCGATCGAGCTCACGCCGGCAGCCGCGCCACAGCACCTTCGCACGACGCTCGCCCAGCGTGGCGATCAAGTCCTCGTTCTCGTCGCCGAGGTGTATGACCAGACAGCGTTGCATCCGGACCTCCTCTACGTCATGGCATCCGGTGCGTAGTCTAGTCCCGGCCTCCGCAGAGGCCAAGGGCCACGTCCCGGTCTTGGGGCTTGAGCCTGGGATCCTGCGCGGCTCGGCTGATAGCGCACTCGAACGCGGTTCGCGGAGCGATTGACGGGTGCGCGGCCGGGGCGTTACCTTCCTCGCGCCCATGAACGAGCGAGCTCCATGAATAACGTATGCGTCCTCGGTGCCGGAGCCTTCGGCACTTCCCTTGCCCTCTACGCTTCCAACCTGGGGCATCGCACGCGCGTCTGGGCCTACGACGACGGACTGCCGGAGCGGGTCGCCTCCGAAGGCGAGAATGCCGTCTACCTTCCGGGCTTCCCCGTACCGACGGATCTGCTCTTCACAAACGACATGGCAGCGGCCCTGCACGGAGCCGACTTGGTCCTGCTCGTCGTGCCGTCGAGCTTCATGCGCGCGGTCTCGTCGCAGGCCGCACCACTGATCCCGCCTGGCGCCCTGGTCACTTCCACGGCGAAGGGTATCGAACAGGAGAGCCTGGCGCTCATGAGCGAGGTGCTCGCAGAAACATTGCCAGAGCACGTCGCAAGCGCGACCTACCTTTCCGGCCCGAGCTTCGCGAAAGACATCGCGTCGCAGCTCCCCGCAGATGTGAGCCTCGCTGCCGCCGACATCGACACGGCCCGCCGGGTCCAAGAGATCCTCCATTCTCCGCTCCTTCGAGTCTACGCCAGCGATGACATCGTCGGGGTACAGCTCGGAGGTGCGCTGAAGAACGTCATCGCCGTGGCTTGCGGAGCCGCCTACGGACTCGGACTCGGAGCTTCCACCGTGGCCTCGCTGATGACCCGCGGCCTCGCCGAGATGACGCGCCTTGGCGTCGCGCTCGGCGCGAACCCCCTCACTTTTCTGGGCCTTGCCGGCGTGGGCGACCTGAGCCTCACCTGCAACGGCGAGCTGTCTCGCAACCGTCAACTCGGCCAGCAGCTGGCCACAGGCAAGACCGCACAGGAGATCGTGACCTCCCAGAAGGCCGTCGCGGAGGGCTATCGCACCTCGGTTGCGGTTCACCAGCTCGCGCATCGCGAAGGCGTGGACATGCCGATCTCTGAGGCGGTCTACAGGGTCTGCCACCAGGGTGCGTCCCTTCCCGAAGAGGCGACGCGGCTGATGAGCCGAGACGCCAAGGACGAGCTCGCCGGCATCTTCTCGCCAGCGAAGTGATCGCTTCGGCAGTCGAGCGGCGGCTGGCCGAACCCGTCACGGGTTCATTTCGTATTCGTCGCGAAGTTCGTGTACCTGCTGCCAGACACGCTGGTAGCGTTCTGCGTCGAACACGGGCTTGCGGATCATCTTCTGACAAGCCGCCATCTGGGTCGCGTTGCTCGACGGCTTCGAGTAGAGGCTCAGGGCATGGCGCGAGAAGTCGCGGACCATGAAGTCGAAGATCTGGTCGATCAGATCATCGGAGATGTCGTGGGTCTTCGCATTCTCCAAGATCAGCTGGCCGTACACGACCAACGCGAAGATCTCACCACCAGCAAGCAGGAAGTCGATGTCTTTTCTCTGTCCTTCGTCGGGCGGCGCCGCGAACAGCATCTCCTTGAAGGCGGCGATTTGCTCCCGAAAGACCGCGAGGTTCGGGGTGTCTCGGCTCGCATAGGCGATGTTGTAGTCGTGGAATCGAATCTTCCCAAGCCCTTTGGTGGGGCCCTGGGCGAAGAGAAAGTCGTCGTTGGCGGCCTGACTCTGCTGCGCCACCTCCGTGTAATCAGCGGGCGCAAAGAAGTAGTTCGCCATGAACTTCACGATCAGCGCGATATTCACGTGCACGGTGCCTTCGAGCTTCGGCAAGGCGCGGATGTCCACGGCGGCCTGCTCGAAGAACATGTCTTTCTCGAAGCCCTTCGCTGCGATCACGTCCCACATGAGGTTCATCACATCCTCGCCCTGGGTCGTCACTTTCATCTTCACCATGGGGTTATAGAGTAGGTAGCGGCGGTCTTCGGGGGAGGCGACGCGCATGTAGTCCGCGGCTCGAAGCGCAAAGAGCTTCATGGCCGTCAGGCGCGCGTAGGCGTCGGTGAACAGTTGCCTGACATGTGGAAAGTCGGTGACAGACATGTTGTAGAGGCGCCGATGCGACGCGTGATGAATCGCTTCGTAAAGTGCATGGGTGCACATGCCGATCGAGGCCCAGCCGAGGTTGTACTTCCCGATGTTGACCGTGTTGAGGGCGCTGTTCCACGCGTGCTCCCCCCTAGCGATGATGTCGCTCTCCTCGATCGGGTAGTCCTCCAGGGCAAACTCCGACACGTAGTTCTGACTGGCGACGACGTTCTTGATCAGGTGATAGTCTTCGTGCTGAGAATCCACGCCGAAGAACACGTAGTCACCGGAATCGGCAAACTTTCCAAAAGTCGATACGATTGCGGCCTCGTTGCCGTTGCCGATGTAGTACTTGCTACCGTTTGCGCGATACCTGCCGTCGCCCTGCGGGCTCAGGATCATGTCGGTCGAGTAGACATCGGCGCCGTGCTCTTTCTCCGACAAGCCGAATGCAAAGATCCCGCCCTGCTCGAGGGCGCGCGCTGCCCGAACCTTGATCGCCTCGTTGTCGCTCATCCAGATCGGCCCGAGGCCGAGCACGGTGACCTGATAGGTGTACCAGTACTGCAGGCCGTAGAAACCGAGGATTTCCGCGAACTCGCAAATCCGCCAGGTGTCCCATCGCGAATCCGGAGCACCCTGCCCCGCTGGCGTGCACATGGTCGCAAAGATCCTCTCCTCTTTGACGAAATCGAGGAAGTCTGCGTACCAAACCCGCGCGTGATAGTCGTCTTTGACGCGCGCCTTTCCTTTCCGCTCGAAGAACTCGATCGTCTTGAGCATCACTTCACGGGAGCGCTCGTCCGGGTAGGGTCGGCTGTGCTTTTTGGGATTGAGGAGGACTGTCATCCCCGGGTGATACCACGGCGCGATCACTTGCAAAAGACGTGCTATCCCTAACCTGAATGACGGCCTATCTGTACCCGATTAGCCTGGCGGCGCTGTCCGGGCTGGTATTTCTTCTCGAGCGCTTCTTCCCATGGCGACCCGAACAAAAACAGCTGCGCCCCAAGCTCTGGTCGGACCTGATTCATCTCGTCTTCAACGGGCACTTCCTCGGGCTTCTCCTCGCGGGCTTGGCCAGCACCTGGATACTGCCCTACATCGACCGCTGGCTCAGCGCCAAGGGGCTAACCGACGCAGTGTATCGCAACGCCGCGGCGGATTGGCCGCTCTGGGCGCAGATCATCGTGGCTCTCGTCGTCATCGACTTCATTCAGTGGTGTGTCCACAACGCGCTTCACCGAGTTCCATTCCTCTGGGAGCTACACAAGGCGCACCACAGCGTGAAGGACGGCGAGATGGACTGGATCGTCTCCTTCCGTTTTTCGTGGCTCGAGGTGATCGTCTACAAGTCGGTGCTCTACCTCCCATTGGTCTTCCTCGGCTTCCGCTGGGAGGCGCTGATGTTTCACGCGATCTTCGGCACCTTGATCGGCCATCTCAACCACTCGAACTTGGACCTCGGCCATGGGCCTTGGCGCTACGTCCTCAACAGTCCGCGGATGCACATCTGGCATCATGACTACGAGGGCACTGCCAAGACCACGGTCAACTACGGGATCATCTTCAGTTGCTGGGATTGGATCTTCGGCACAGCGAAGATGCCGCCGGAACCCCCTGCGCATCTGGGCTTCAAGGGCGTGGAGACTTTTCCCGATAACTTCTTCAGCCAGGAGGTCTGGCCGCTGCAACGGCTGGCGCCCGCCAAGCAGAGCACCATCGTCTGGTCCGTCATCGGCGCCCTAGTCATGGCCGGAGCCTGGTATCTGCGCGAGCCGCACAAGCTTCGGCCCGAGACCCCAATGCTGGGTGAGGTCGCCGCGGCGTCGCAGCCGACCGGAGTGTTCCCGGCGATGAATGCGTACTCACCAAGCCCCCAGGAAGCGGAGAACGCCATTGCACATTTCGGAAGTCGGGCCCGTGCGGACGGCTACCTGGACCCCGACAGCATGGTCAGCGTGCCGGAGCTCGCCAAGGCCTTGGGCGCATACAGCTTGGTCGTGATCGACGTGCGGCCGGAAGACCGCTTCGCGCTGGGACACATTCCCGGCGCGCGACGCGTGTACCGCGGTGACTACTCGAGCAGCGAAGAGATCCCAGGCCTCTCCCGTTCTGCGGGCGAGCTCGAACGAATGCTTCGCGATCGAGGCGTGGATCGAGACAGCACCGTGGTGCTCTATGGCGACGGCGGACCCGAACCCTACCGACTCTGGTGGACTCTGAAGGCAGTCGCGGGGTTCGAAACACGGGTGCTCGATGGAGGGCTGCAAGCTTGGAAGGCGGCGGGCCACTACGTCGCTGGTGGCGACGGCCTACAAGTGGAAACCGGTGACGTCGCCCTGCGTGCACCAGCATCGCCCCCCTCCCAACACTGGCCCGAAACCTCGGCCTTCATCGCCGAGCACCCCCGCGTGCAGCTGATCGATACGCGGAGCGCGATCGAGTTCGACGGCAGCGAGAAGCATCCCAAAGCCGCCCGCGCAGGCCACATTCCTGGCGCAGTGCACCTCGACTGGGCTGAGGTGTTGCGCGACAAAGCTGGCGATCATCGTCTGAGCTCGCCCGACGCGCTCCGAGTGCTCTTGGCAGGCCACGGCGTAGGAAGCGAGACGCCCGTGGTGACCTACTGCCAATCAGGTACGCGCTCGGCCGCGGTCTACTTCGCCCTTGCGCAGCTTGGTTTCCGCCCAGATCAAATGCTCAACTATGACGGCTCCTGGGCGGAGTACAGCCGCCTCGACCTTCCGGTGGAGCCCTAAAGTGCGTGGGGCGGCACTTGCAGCACTGGCGTTCGCCCTGCTTCTGGGAAGCGCGTTCGGCGCTGCTCGTGGCACGTCCAGATCGAGGCAGAGCGTCGATGATCGCTCTTATGTGCGTGGCGTTGCCCTCGGCTTGTTCGCGACCGATCCAGACTGGGACTATGGGCCGCTCATCGAAGAGATTCGCGCACGAGGCGCGACCGACGTGCTCGTGGTGGTCAACGCCTACCAGACGGACCGCTTTGCCTCGGACATCGCGCTGAGCCCCGGTCGCTCGCCAAGCCACGCGACCGTGGCGCGCACCCTCATCCAGGTGCAGCAGGCCGGCATGCGCGCAGCGTTGATGCCGGTGGTCCGCCTGCTGAGGCGAGGCCCGTATGATTGGCGCGGGGTCATCGCGCCAGCGGACGGGCTCGATGCCTGGTTCGCATCGTACCGGCGCTTCATTCTGCCGCTCGCCCGCCTCGCGCAAAGCGCCGGCGCCAGGCGTTTCATCGTCGGCTCCGAGCTCGGGTCCCTCGAACCCTACCAAGACCAGTGGCGCGCCCTGATCTCCGAGTTGCGCGGCGATTTTTTGGGAGCGCTCAGCTATTCGGCCAACTGGGACCGAACCCAGGCCATCGAGTTCTGGGACGCCCTCGACGAGGTCGGCCTGACCGCCTACTTCCCGCTCACGAGCGAGAACCGGACGCCCTCCGATCAGGCGCTGACCCGCGCATGGGGGGCCCCGCGCGCCAAAATCGATGCGCTTCGACAGCGTGTCGGAAAGCCCGTCCTAGTCACCGAAATCGGCTACCCCAGCCAAAGCAGCGCGGCCGACCAGCCATGGGACGATCGGTCTCACGCGCGACCCGATGCTCGCCTCCAGCAGCGCCTCTACCGAAGCTTCTGCGACGCCTTCGCGCAGACCCCGAGCATCTCGGGGTTCTATGTTTGGAATTGGTTTGGCTTCGGCGGACCGCGCGACCTCGGCTTCACCCCACGCGGCAAGCCCGCCGCACAGGAGCTCGCCAGCTGCTTCGAACGCGCCTGGCCGGCGACGACACGGGCAGAGAATGGATCATGACCAGCACGCACGACGAACACTCCCCACGAGAAGGACGCCGCCAGTTCGTCCTCGGCACACTGGGCCTTGGCGGTAGCGCCTTGCTGACGTCCGTGGCCGCTTGCCGCGAGGCGACGGCGCCACAAGAGCCCTCGGCACCTGACGCGTCTTCTGAGCCGGCGCCCGCGGCACCAGCGCTCCCCGACAACAAAGACCCGGCGAACTTCATCAAGCACGGCGACAACCCGCTCACGCTCGAAACCCGACGCGAGAAGCTTGGCACCAGCGTGCTCACGGCCAGCAGCGTCTTGTTCGTTCGCCAGAATCTTCCGCTGCCGCCGCCTGAATTCGTCGCCGACCGCGACGGCTGGACCACGCGCATCGAGGGCGTGAAGCAGCCCGGCGAGATTCGTGTCGACGCGCTCAAGCGCATCGGACTCGCGACCATTGCCACCGTGCTCCAATGCTCGGGCAACGGCCGCAAATACTACAAGCACGGCCCGAGTGGCTCGCGCTGGGGGGTGGGCGCCGCCGGCTGTGTGATCTGGAGTGGCGTCCCCTTGCGCGCCGTCGTCGAGCAGTTCGGCGGCGTAGTGAAGGGCATGCGCTACCTCACGACGACCGGTGGCGAGCCCATCCCGGCTGGCCTCGATCGCAATCAGGTGATCGTCGAACGCTCCATTCCAATCGCGAAGGCACTGGACGACTGTCTCCTCGCCTGGGAGATGAACGGCGAGCCGATTCCGCGCTCCCACGGGGGACCTCTGAGACTGATCGTCCCTGGCTATTTTGGCTGCAACCAGATCAAGTTCGTGAAGAACCTCGCCTTCACCGCAGAGCAAGGCCCAGCCAAAATCCAACAGACCGGCTACCGAATGCGCCCCATCGGCGAGAAGGGCACGCCCGACCAGCCCGCCATGTGGGAGATGCCGGTCAAGTCGTTCATTACCATGCCAACCGACCAGACCCCCGTGTTGGCGGGCAAGCTCCGCGTCACCGGTGTCGCCTTCGGAGGCACAAAGGCGGTTTCCAAGGTCGAGGTGTCGACCGATGGCAAACACTGGCAGCGGGCACGCTTCGTCGGCCCCGAGCTCGGACGCTACGCCTGGCGCTTGTTCGCGCTCGAGCTCGAGAAGGCCCCCGGTCCAGTCAAGCTCTACAGCCGCGCAACGAACGTCGACGGGGACGTGCAGCCCGAGCTCCGCAACGAGAACGAGCGGGGCTACGGCAACAACAGCTGGCGGGACATGGGCGTCACGGTGCAGGTATGCAGCTCCGACGACGAGCTCTGCCTCACGCCGCCCCCCGAGCATGATCAGGCGCCACAGGGGCCCCGCAAGCCCGTGCAATTGTCCGACTCGGGCAAGCGAGGTCGCAAGGTCTTCACCGAAGCCGCACCACCCCCTTGTGCAACCTGCCACACGCTCGCCGACGCCGAAGCGACCGGTGCTGTCGGCCCGAACCTCGACGAGCTCGCGCGCAGCGTCCAGCAAGTCGAAGCGGCTGTGACCAACGGCGTCGGTGCCATGCCCCCATTCGGCGAAACGCTCACCCCCGAACAGATCGACGACGTGGCACGCTACGTCTTTGAGGCCACCCGACGTGACTGACCGCGACTCCCTCCATCAATCGAGACACCACTATGTTCGCGGCCCTCTGAAGAGGGAGCATCTCGACGCCGATCCCTTCGTTCAGTTCGAACGATGGCTCGACGAAGCGATCCAACACGTCGATGTGGAGCCCAACGCCATGGCCCTGGCCACCGTCGATGCCAAAGGTGCGCCTAGCGCTCGGACGGTCCTCCTGAAGTTCTTCGATCGCGACGGTTTCGTGTTTTTCACCAATCTCGGAAGCCGCAAGGCGAGCGAGATCCAAGACAATCGCAAAGTGGCGCTCCTGTTCTTCTGGCGGGAGCTCGGAAGGCAGATCGAGATCAACGGCATCGCGGAGCGCGTCTCCAGCGCCGAAACAGCGAAGTATTTCATCAGCCGTCCCCGAGGTAGCCAGCTTGGGGCCTGGGTGTCGAAGCAATCACAGGTGCTGACCTCACGCAAGGCGCTCGAAATGAAGCTCGATGAAATGAAGCGCAAGTTCGCCGATGGAGAAGTCCCACTGCCATCCTTTTGGGGGGGATTCCGCGTGGTGCCGAGCTCGATCGAGTTCTGGCAGGGTCAGCCCGATCGGCTTCACGATCGCTTTCAATACGATCGGGACGGCGAAGGCTGGCGAATCCAGCGCCTCGCTCCCTAGTTCGCCATGGGCAAAGAAACCACCCGCCTCTACTTCGGAGGCAAGCTTCGAAGCGCCTCTCGAGCGCGGCGCCTGGTTTCCGGGTGGCCGGCCGCGCGCTTCAGCCAGCTGCGCGCTTGGCCCGTGTCGCCGAGGATCCGATAGCACCGCCCGATCGCGAGCTCTTCCTCCGGCTCGGGCGCGTAGTCTTTTTCATCGCGGAGCCGCCGCTCGAACGCAGTGACCTTGGCCATGCAGCTCGAAGCCTCTTCGCTCTTTGAATCCCTGTCTTCGGGCTCTAAGGCACCAAAGGCAGCTTCTGCATCCGCAGCGACCGCCGCCCCCCCCTCGGCCGAGCGCGCGGCCGGCCCCTCCTCTTTGGCCACGGCCGGAGCCCTGTCGACGACCGGAGCCGCCGAGCGCGGCATCGCTAGATCCTCCGCGTCCGCCTCAGCGGCAGATCGTTTTGCCAGGGCGGCGCGTTGTTTCTTCGCGCGCGGTGACGGCCTACTCGCACCCCTGGCCGCTTCCAGGGTCACAGCCGGCCCGGCCTCGGAGATGTCATCCATCGCAGCGACGTTGATCTCTTCGGGCGCCGCTGATTCAGCCAGATGCTCATCGCGAGCGGCCTCGGCGATCTGACTGCTCCCCTTGGCCTCGACCATCGGCCGATCCGCATCGGACTCGAGCCGGACCGCTCGCGGGATCGACCAGACGCCCACGCCAACGGCAAGCAAGGCCACGGCAGCCATCGCCCATGGCGGGGCCTTGAGGATTCTCTTGCGGAAGGGAATCACCTTGGCGTCCCGCCCAGCCCCAGGCGCCGAGGCGGGGGCGGCGGTCCCGATGCGCAGCTCTGCCTCGCTGAGAATCGCCGCATCGATCTCCGCTCCGGGCTCCTCGATCGGCAACTGTTCGGCGAGCGCCAAAGCAGCCTTCATCTGTTCGAACTCGGCGCGACAGTCGGGGCAGTCCGCAAGGATTGCACGCACGCCTTCGGGATCGTCCGCCTCGCGCTCGATTAGCTCAAAAACCCGTTCCTTGCAGTCCTTACAGCTCATGCCTGTTCGGCTCCCTTCGCGGGCCGCTCGCGCAAATCACCGAGCCCCAGCTGAAGTCGCTCCAGAGCGTAACGCATTCGGCTCTTCACCGTGTTCACCGGCACACCGAGCACCTCGGCCACCTCCTTGAAGCCGAGGCCCTGTAGCTGCCGCAGCAAGAATACCTCGCGTTGCTCCTCCGGCAGCTCCTCCACCGCGCGTGCGATTCGTTCCCTGAGCGCCTCGCCAAGCGCAAGCTGGTCCGGCGCAAGCCCCGGATTGGCCAGGCGCTCGACCATTGGCCGACTCGCGCTCCCCTGGGCTTCGTCTAGCGACGCGTGCCGGCGGAATTTCATCTTCCGCTGATGGTCGACGCAGGCGTTCCGAGCAATCGTGTACAGCCAGGTCGAGAACTTCGCGTCGCCGCGAAACTCCGCGCAGCGCTCGATCACCTTGGACCATGTGTCCTGGTAAATCTCCTCGGCTCGTCCGCGATCGCGGACGCGGCGCAGGAGGAAGTTGAAGAGCGGTCCTCGATACCGGCCAAAGAGCGTCTTGAACGCCTCCATATCACCGTCCCGATACGCGCACAGAAGCTCCTCGTCCGACGAGGCGCTCATGAAGAGCTCCGATCATCGATGCGCAGAAGCTGGTTGTTCGAACGGTCACACATGGATGGACGTCTGAGACCTGCCGGAGATCTAGCCGATGTGACCTAAGTTTTACAAACGGATGGCGATCGAGGTCCTAGATTGATGGCGTGCAAGCGAGCTCTGCATCCGCGAAATCTCCAAACCGCCTGGTGAACCGTCTGGTTCGGCACGGCGAGGTTGCGACGTTTCGCGAGCTCTGCGCGCGGGTTCTCACTCCGCAGACCCGCTACCTGGTTCTCGACCTCGACAGGACCACTCATCTGGGCTGCGACTTGGGTGAGACTCTGGGCTGGGAGCTTTGCGCCTATCAAGGTTACGGACCCGAGCACTTCGAGCGGATGGAGGGCCGGCGACAAAGCGGCAAGTTCGTTTTCGACTGGGATGATCCACAAAGCACAGCGCGCTATTTGGCGCGAAGCGCCAAGATCTGGGCCTATCCCGGCGTCTACTACGGCTTCTGGGGCAAGGCCGCGGCGCGGCTTGATTGGTTGCGCAAGCGCGGCTTTCGGCACTTCGTCGCTGATCCGATTCGCGCGGCCCAGCGCGTTCCTCAACTGACGCTGCTCCGCCACCTACAGACGACCTCCGAGGACGTGCTGCGCAAGCTCGCGCGGCGCATCTGGGACCGGCACGAGCCTGATCAGGTAATCGATCGCGAGGACCTCGCCTGGGTTCGTGCGCAGTGCCCTCACATCGAGATCGTCCTGAGTAGCGCTTCTCCAAAACCGACGGTCGAAGTCGCAGGCGAAGCGCTTGGCGTCGACCATGTCCACTACTCGACCCTCGACCGCATCAACAGCGGTGAGGTGAAAGTTCAGCGCCTCCAAGAGCTCTGCGGCGAGCTAGGCAACCCCGAGGTCGAGATCGTGGGCATCAGCGACACCAGCCGCGGCGAAGACCACTGCTGGGCTCAGCACTTCACCCGCGTCGTAGACATCAACAGCCCGACTCCCTTTCCGGCCATCGTCTCGGCTGACTCTCCACTCCTCGAGGTCCACTCGGCGACTGTGCTCAGCAAGCACGAACGCGAACGGCGCGCCGCGGGCGAGCATGACTACCTCGACGCGCGCCGCAAAAAGCTCGCGCCGATGCGAACCAAGCTCGAGCTCACCCGGGACGACTTGGAACGCCGCCTCGGCCGATTGCTCGAGCGAGTCAACTCGCTGGCCAGCGCCCCTGGCCAAATCAGCGGCGACATCGCGTACCGCCTCGCGATGCTCCAAGAAGCATCCACTACGCTCGCCCACGCGTAGCATCGGGGCGCGGAAAAAGTGCGACACGGGCCTGCGTCGAACGGCTCGGCTCAGGCGCTCGTGTGGGGAGGGCGGGGTGCCCAATCGCGAGCACGGACGTCGCGAGCCGTTCTCCGATGATGCGGTTGATGGTTCCGCGTCTACTGAGGAGACTCTGCCTCGATCGCGTCGAGGTCGAGCTCCTCCTCATCGTCTTCGAGCGAGTCCAGATCCAGCTCCTCCTCATCGCCTTCGAGCGAGTCCAGATTCAACTCTTCCTCATCGCCTTCGAGCGAGTCCAGATCGTACGCATCACCGTCGCCCATCTCATCGTCCCGAGAGTGGAGATTCACCGCGTTGGTCTCGACCAAGCTCGGCAGCCAGGTCGATAGGGACGGGACATAGGTCACGATGATCAGAGCGAGGCCCAAGAGCCCGATAAACGGCAAGACGGCTCGATAAAGCTGGGTAATCGGCTTGTTGAAACGGAAGCTCGAGATGAAGAGGTTCAGGCCCACGGGCGGCGTCATGTAGCCGATCTCGAGGTTGAGCAGAAAGACGATGCCGAGGTGGTACGGGTCGACGCCGAACTTCAGCGCGATCGGCACGATGAGCGGCACCACGACGACGATCGCAGAGAAGATATCCATCAACATGCCGACGCCGATGAGGAAGAAGTTCAACGCGATCAGGAACATCACCTGGGAGGTGATGAAGCCCTCCATCGAGTCGAGAATCGCCATCGGGACGCGCGCCTGAATGAGGAACGCGGTGAAGCCGATCGCCGTGGCCAAGATCGCGAGAATCGCGCCGACCAGCGTCATCGATTCGCGAATGATCCGCGGGAGGTCGCCCCGAAAGCTTACGTCGCGGTAGATCCAGACCTCGATGACGAGGGTGTAAATCGCCGTGAACGCTGCCGCCTCGTGGATTCGAAGGAGGCCGCTGTACATGCCGCCGAGCAGCGCAATCGGCAGCAGCGCTTCCCATTTGGCCTCCCAGAGAGCCTTGAACGCCTCCCGAACATCAAACCCGGTGCGTGGCATCTTCTTCTTGATGCCAGCGGCCGAGCTGTACGCCGCGAGCGTGATGACGGTGATGATGCCGGGGATCAAGCCCGCCAAAAACAGCTTCTCGATCATGATGCCGGCGACGACACCGTAGATGATCATCGGCACGCTCGGCGGGAACAATAGGCCGAGCGAGCCACCCGTCGTCACCAGGCCCAGGGAGAAATTTTCTTCGTACTTGTCCGCCACGAGGGCCGGGTAAAGAAGGCCGCCGATGGCGACGATCGTGATGCCGCTGCCGCCGGTGAAAGTCGTGAAGAAGGCCGAGGCGACGAGGCAGACAATCGCCAAGCCACCAGGCATCCAGCCAAGCCAAGCACGAGAGACCTTGACCAAACGATGCGGCGTGCCGCTCTCCGCCAGCAGATAGCCCGCGAAAGTGAACAAGGGAATCGTCACCAGAAGTGGGGAGTCAGCGAACTTCTCGCTGAAAACGTCGTTGGCCGTGCCCGTGATGCTCGTGTCGGCGAGGCCTCCGAAGAGCAGCATCGCGGCCGCACCAAAGATGGCGAACAGCGGCGCGCCGAGAACGGCCAGCGCGATGAGGAGGATGATCCAAAGCCCGTCCATCGCTCAGCCCTCCCCTTCGCGGTCTTCGGGTGGGCGATTGCTGATGAACGACACGCTCGCCGCAATGGCACGACTCAAGAATCGCACGGCCATGAAAATGAACATCGAGGGAACGATGAGCTGTAGGGCAACGTCCGGCGTCGACATCTCGACGCCGAATACGTCGAGCACGCGCCTTACGGCGCAGAACAGATTTGGCCTCGAGAGCCCTGCATCGGCCAAGATCTGAAGAGGCGCCGAGCAGATGTGGATCATTTCGTCGCTGGGTCCGAGCACCGAATACTCGAGCGGAATCTCCTGCGCATTGTTGAGAACCGACAGCCAGAAGACACGGCCGAGGTAGAAACACGTCACCGCTGAGAAGGTGCAAACGATGGCTCGAAACAATTGCTTGGCACGGGGCGGAGAGATCCGCGGAACCACGTCGATGGCGATGTGCTTCTCGTCAAACGTCGAAAGAGAAGCCCCGAAGAAGGCCAGCCAGAGCGTCCCCTTCTGCAGGAAAGAGTCGGCCCAGTCCATGCGCTCGAGCACGAGGTTCGCCCAATCGAAATCGAGGTTTGTGAGATTGCGGAGCGCCGCTTGCGTAGCCGCAACCGCGATCATGAGCAGAAGGACCGCGGCGGCAATCGCCGCCTCGCCGCGTGCGAGCCCTCTGTCTAGATGCCGGATGTACTTCACGTTCGCCTCTCCGCAACCGCTTGGTTCGGAACGCTGGAGCTACGCACAATAACTTCGGTACTCTCCGAAATCACTAAAAAAGTTGGTCTGCGTTCTCGATGTACATGGCAGCGCGCACGCGGGCCATCCGATTGGCCAGTCGCGCTTCGGGAAGCGGGTCTTGCGCGTCCATCACCTCGGAGAGGAGCTTGTCGAACAGCTCTCTGTCGCCTTCCTTGACTGCGTAGTAGCGAGCCATGTTGAGCTGGATCTGCAACGCACGCCGTTCGGTACGCGCCAGCGCCTTCTCGAAGTAAGCCTTCGCCTGTTCCATGTCGCCGGCCATCTCGGACGCGGTGGCCACGCCCATGAACGTGTAGCCAGCCGCATTATAGTAGTCCGGGTCGAGCTCGATGGAGCGGGCGACGAAGGCCTTTGCGTACTCGAGGTCTGCGATGGCCTCCATGTCGTCCTTGGCCGCATTGATGTACGAACCCCAGGCGTATCCATGCCAGAGCAACATCTCGGCGTCGCCCTTCTCTGTGAACGCCGTCTCCAACCAGGCCTCGAGGTCGTCGACACTTCCCTTGACGGCAAGGTCGACGTCGGGGTTGTGCAGCCGGACCCAGTGCCGGGTGAGGTCGAGCGCGCGCAGATACATCGTGCGCGCCCGCCGGCGTTGAACATCGGCTTCTTCGTACTCGCTTTCGAACTCGAGCTCCTCGACCTCGGCCTCGACCCAGCCGTACGCATAGGCGACATAGGCCTGCGCCAACTGCGCCAAGATGGCCTCGTTGTCGGGGACGACTCGGAGGATCCCTTCGAACTGCACGACCGTCGCCGGAAGCGCCTCGCCTGCCAGATCGTAGTCCCAGTACGATTCGAACGCCGGAGCCGCGCGGGTGAACAGGCCCGCCGTCGAGTCAGCGGTGAACTTGGCGACGTCGCAGCCGCCGAGCACGACAATGCAAATCGCGCCGATCGCCGATCGCAGATGGCGAGACAGGAGAGCTTGGTACATGGAGCGAGGTGTACGAAAATCTAGGGGAAACTGTCAATCGAGATCGTGTGGGGCAGATTGCTTGACGGAGGGGGCGACGGCCCCCAGCATTGGGAAATGCTTAGATTCGGGTTCGTCGCTGCTCTCCTGGGCCCCTTGCTGGCCGCTCTCTTCCTCACCAGCCCCGCCGATGCCTCCATCGTCCAAGGGCTCGAGCTCGAAGAACTGACCGCCGAAGCCGACTGTATCGTCCTCGGCCGAGTGTTGTTCTCCGAGTCCTTCGTCCGCCCGGACGGCCAGATCTCGACCTGGCATCGGATCGAGGTCGAGCGGGAGATTCGAGGCCAGGCGCCCGACGAATCGGAGCTGATCATCGAAACCCTGGGTGGCCAGATCGGCGACATCGGGATGCGCGTCGAGGGCGAAGCGTCTTTCGAGGTGGGCGAGCGCGTCCTCGTCTTCGCCCATGGCGGCGGGCCGTACTCCGCGTTTCGCCCTGTGGGTATGGGCCAGGGCGTGATGCGTGTGCGCCGAGAGCAAGGCGTCGACACCGTCCGTCAGAGCCGCGAGGGTTTGATGCTGGTCCGCCGAGATGCGGAAGGCCGCCTGAAGCGGAGCTTCGGCGCGGTGCCAGAGCCCGAGCGCCTCGATGCCTTCTTGATCAAGCTGCGTAACCTCGCCCAAGAGCAGGAGGGACGTCGATGATTCAGCGCAGCCTCCACTCTCTGTCGCTAGTCACCTCTTTCGGGCTGGCGCTCTTGGCTTCCTTCGGGGCAAACGACGCGTCGGCCTACTGCCGCATGACGACCGGCGGCGGGGCCCAGGTCGGCGAGCAGCCCTGCGTCGAAAAGGGGGCGCCCCTGGTTTGGACCAACCCCTGCCTCTCCTACGCGATCGATGGCCGTGCCTCGTTCTGGATGGAGTACAGCGAGATCGAGAATGCGGTCAACGCGGCATTCGCAACTTGGGAAACCGCCGAATGCGCGGGCGGCTTCAGTCCGAACTTGGTCTTCCAGCCTTCGGTGGTGCCCTCAACCTGCAAACGAGCCGAGTTCAACACCGTCGGGAACGTGAACACCATCGCCTTCCTCGACCCTTGGCAGGATCCCTGTGACGGCGAGGGCGACCTTCCCTACGACTCACGTGCATTCGCCGTGACGAAGGTCTGGTACAACACCAGCAACGGCGAGATCCTCGACGCCGACATGATGATCAACGATCAGCAATTCGTCCCAGGACGCGGCGCCGGCGGTCCCTACGCGGACTGCCCCGAGGGCGGCTGCGAGGCCCCCGACGCGGACTTGCGCGGCATCGTCACCCATGAGGCCGGGCACTTCATCGGAATCGGTCACTGCAATCCCGACAACATCAACGATCCCGATGACCCCTGCGTCGTGGCCACGATGTTCGCCTCGGCGGAACGAAACGCGGTCGAGAAGCGGAGTCTAGCGCCGGACGACATCAACGCGGTCTGCGACATCTACGGGCCCCGAAACCTCGACGACTCGTGTATCGCCATTCCATTTGGTGGGCTCCAGCTCAACTGCGAAACCGACGCGAACGGGAACAAGATCGCCTGCGACGCGCCGGGCTCCACGGGGAGCAGCAGCGGCTGCAGCACCGCCCAGAACCCAGCAGGTGCGCTCTGGGCGACCATCCTTGCCCTGATCGGGCTCATGGTGATGCGGCGACGTTCAGCCGGACGCGACGCAGAATCGTAAACTGAACGCGCCGATTGCGAGCTCGGTTTTGCTGAGTGATGTTCGGCGCAAGCGGACGCGTCGGGCCGTAGCCCTTCGTCGTCAAGCGCGCCGGCTCCACGCCATGCTCGGTCAACCATCGCTTCACCGCATCGGCGCGTTCTTGCGAGATTCGCATGTTGACCTCATAGCCTCCGCGATTGTCGGTGTGCCCTTGAATCTCGACGAGCTCGATATCTGGGTTGCGAAGAAGCGCATCGACGACTTCCAACAAGAGCGGCTCGCTGTTCGGCAAGATTTCGTCGCTGCCGGTTGCGAAGCTGACCTGCCGGCGCAGGGCGATCTGCTTCTGCTTCACCACGACACTGGATCGTGAAGGCTTGCGAAGGACCCGAAGCTGCAACTCGGTTTCGCGGCGCTCGTAGATCTCCACATCGGCGACCGTGATCAGGAACACCGGATCATCGACGTAGACGGTGTACGACCCGGCCTTCAGCGCTTCGAGCATGACAATGCCCGACTGATCGGAAATCAGCACGTGCTCGGAAGGTCCGCGGACCGTGATCGCCAGCTGGGGAACCGGATCGCCGTCGCGATCGACCGCGACCACCCGAAGTTGCCCGTCGCGGCTCGAAGGCAGGAGCGTGCACTGGACCTCCGATGGAACCAGGGCCCTGCACTGCGCGGTCACGTAGTCACGATGCGACACCTCGAGCAGGAGCTCTCCCTCGGGCAAACCGTAGGTGACGAACCGTCCAGCGGCGTCGGTGAGCAGCGGAGAGCCATCCTGGCCGATCACGGCGACCAGGGCATCGGAGACCGGCCGCCCGCTACCCTCCTCGAGGACCTGCCCCTGGAGCTGGCCGGTCCGTTCCGGCTCGACCGGCGACTCGATTGGGATGGGGACTTCGGAGGCGCGGAGGGTCGCGGGGCGTGGGTCGAACGCATAGGCAACCCCCAAAACGATGTTGTACGGGGCGGTGGGCGCCAGCTCCCGGACGAAGTTGCGGGTTCCGGTGAGGCCGACATCCGCTGCGACGGTGAAGGCCAGCCCCCTGGGTGGAGGAAGAATGCGCAACCCAAGGCTGAGCTCCATCGGAAAGGCTTTGACGCCTTCGTCCGCCAGGCAGCCATCGCCGTTCCGACCCGTGCTCGCTGCGCACTCGAACCCCTGGCGCTTGACGGGGATGCCCCACTGCCACTCGAGCAAGGGATGGAGCCCGACCTTGCGGACCTTGAGCGGGGCTTCGAAGCCCGTCGCGATGCGCACGAAGTCCCTTCGGTTGACCCCGTAGGCATAGCGTTCGAACGCAGTGAGCAGGTGGCGGGTTTCCTCTGGGTGGGACGCGACACCCCAGAGCGCGGCGTACCTCTGCCGTTCGATGTCTTCGGTGAGCTTTGCCGAGTTGTCGAACCAATACTGGGCGTTGACCCGCAAGATCATCGGCGCGTCGCGACGCGCGTGCTCTTGGAAATCGAACGTCAGGTTCCCCCGCACGCCAAAGCTCGTGGAGCGCAGCGAGGCTTTGGCGTCGCCCACCCCGCCGAGAAAGGCAACGCTCGCGTCGCCCCCCACCGAAAGCCAGGGCTTGGCCCGATAGAAACCCTTGAGGCCGATGAGGACGTCCGCGACGCGCTGGATCAACAACGGGTCGTTCGAGTCATCCCAGGCCGAGGTCGCCTCTGCGGCGACGAACACCTCGAGGTACTCCGTCGGCGTGATGCTCAGCGAGAGATTTGCAGCGAAGTGCTGCGCCTGGTCGGTCGGGACGAAGTAGTCGCGAATGACGAAGAGCTCGGTGTTCAGCGCCAGACGGAACGTTCCCTTAGGGCCCGAGCCAGCGTCGATGATGCGAATGCCACCGGTCGGTCCGCTGAAGCTGTTCTGGACCTCGGTAAGACGAGCTGCGCGTGCCTCGCTCGCGGAGTCGACCTCGGCACCGCCCTGCGCGCGAACCGGTGCGGCGCATGCCAATGCGACAACGCCCCCCAAACAGGACAATTTCCAGCTCCTGCGCATTCCCCTCGCCTGTTCCCCACCCAAAATGATGACAGTTCGGGGGTGTCCCGTGCCAACTCGAACGGGCTATTTCGCGGCGATGTGGAGATCCGCCTGGCCGTCGGGCGGGATCATGACCTTTTTCGGGGCGGTGGCGCTTCCGCTCGCAGGCTTGAACACGGCAACGTAGCGACCGCCCGGGACCGACCTCAAGGTGCAACTGCCCTGACTGGTTGTACAGGTGAACGTACCTCCGGTGCCACTGAGCTCAACCCGCCCGTCGACTGGTTTATTGTCGGCGCTGCGCACCTTCACGTGAACGACGGCATCGGCCTTGACCTCCGTCGTGAACACGAAGCTGAGGACGCAGACTAGGATGGCGACGGCTCGGCTCACGGCAGGTCACCCCTCTTCGACTGCGCCCGCGAAATCGCTGAGGCGTATTTCTTCGTATTCGTCGTCATTGGCTGCTGGTCGATCCGACTCTTCGACGTCGTAGTGGCCCTGAGCTTCATTGGCGGTCGCCGAACGGGCCCCATTGGGGTCGGGGAGCGGTGGCCGAGACGGAATCGGGAGGCCATCTTCGTAGGCGAAAAGACCCGTGGTATGGACATCGCTTACCTCTCCGTCGGTCATGAACCGCGGCGCCTCGGCCTGTGCCAGCGAAGGCCGCGTCAGGCCCTGAGGGGGCTCGGCGAGCCGAAGTCGGGGCGGAGCAGGAGGTGTCGCGGGCGGGGCGGCCATCGAAGGAATGGGCACCGGCATGCCGACTCGCGGCTCCATGGCAATGCCATGTTCGAAGGCATAGTCCGCATCGCGCTGGCCCGCCTCGTTGGCGATGGCCTGCTCGTAGGCCTCTTCGGCCGGTGCGCGCCGATCGCTTACGTCGGCACGGGCCTCGAACGTCGCCTGTTCATCGGAACAAACCTCGTCCTCCTCCCGGGATGCGACTTCGGCGTCGGCCATCATTGCTTCGGGGTCGACGGCAGCCACGACCGTGGCCAGCTCGTCTTCGACGTCGACATCGACTTCTTCGACGCTAGTGTTCGGCTCTTGGATGCTTAGCTCGGGTGGCTCGGTATCGACCGCAGAGTCTTCATCGGGCAAGTCGGAATCGGATTCCTGAGGAGAGGCCGAGAGAACCTCATCGGGCGCGAGCGAGAACACCTCATCTGCGCGGAGCTCGATGTCGTTCACGTCAGCATTCGCTTTCAGGTCGATCGGATGATCGCCTCTGGGCTCCTCCGCTGCGCCGTCGGCCTCGGTTGCGGCCTCGATCTCGCCGGTCGTTTTTTCTTCTTCGGGCTCGGTGAAAGGAGGCTCCGAAACCGCCTGGCGCGCAAGCACCAGGCGTTCGAACACCACTTCATAGCGGCCATCCAGCTCGAGGGCTTCGACGACGACATCGTAGCGTGTTTCGGGCACGCGGTCGGCGCCGCCATCCACCGCGGCACGGACGAAGCCTTTTCCTTCGAGCGCAGCACTGCCATCGGCGAGCAGCACGGCGAACTCGATCTCGGATCCGTCTTCGTAGGCCACCGGCCCATAAAGGATCAGGGTGTCTCGTTCGACGCGATCGAGGAAGCCCTCGGAGAGCTCTCCAATGTCGTTGAAGTGTGTTGGTACCGTGAGGACTTGGCTCATTGTTCCCCCGCTTCGCTGTCTTCGAGAGGACTCGTTTGCAGCTCGTCTCCGGCTGCAAGGAGCTCCTCTACCCTACGCTCAGCTTCATCCAGTCGTTTCGCTCCGGCCCGCGATAGGCGGACACCCTCTTCAAACATCGCCAGAGACTGCTCGAGAGGCAAATCTCCTTCTTCTAATTGTGCCACGACGGTTTGGAGGCGGTCCATGACCTCCTCGAAAGGAGCCTCCTCTGTGGAACCGACCCTTCCCTTTGATTTCCCCATGTTTTCAACCATACAGCACCCAAAGCCTTGCGTCACCAACGTCGATATCGGCCGCATTCGAGTTGAAGTGTCCGCGACGGCGCTGTAGGTGAGTGAAGGAGGGGCACGTTCACCGCTCCCGGGCCTTTCTGCTGATGCGCCGCACCGATTCCGTCGTCACCCCTGGCAACCATGATGGCGTTCATCTGGGTCACCGGGCGCTGATCGACGCCGCCAAACGAACCGCAGATTCACGGGGCTGGCAGACGCTGGCGATGTGCTTCGAGCCCCATCCCACGGCTGTCTTGGCACCCGAGCGCGCGCCCATCCTCATCACCAGCATGGCACGCCGCGTCGAGATCCTAAAGGGGGCCGGCTGCGACGAGGTGGTGGTCCTGCCGTTCGACAGCGAGTTCTCGAAGATGACGCCAGAGCGATTCGTCGAGCGAGTCCTGCTCGACCTCTGTCGGGCCAAGGGTGTCGTGGTGGGCCCGGATTTCCATTTCGGCTACAAACGCGCGGGTAATATCGGCACCCTGCGAGACTTGAGCGAACGTGAAGGGTTCTCGGTTGAGCTGGTGCAGCCGGTCATGTTCGGGGGCGAGGCCGTGTCCTCGACGCGGCTTCGTCGAATCCTCGGCGAGGATGGCAATGTAGAGGATGCTGCGCTCATGATGACGCGGGTACATGAAACCACGGGGCTCATCACTTGGGGCGACCGGCGCGGGCGGGCGCTGGGCTTTCCGACGGCCAATCTCGAGGTTGAGCCCCTGCAACTCCCGAAGGACGGTGTGTACGCCGTGGTCGCCCGCGTGCTGGACGAGCCGGAAGGCCCTTTGCTCCAGGGTGTCGCCAATCTCGGCAACCGACCAACCTTCGAAGCGGGGCGTTCGGTCGAAGTGCACCTGCTTGATTTCGACGGTGATCTCTACGGAAGGCGCATGCGTGTGGGTTTCGTGGCCCGCATTCGCGGAGAGACGAAGTTCGATGGGCTGGACGCCCTGCGCGCGCAGATCGAACGAGACTGCGAGCAGGCCAAGAACGCGCTACAACAGGCGAGCCCGGAGCTGCTTCGATGGATCTGACGCGACTCTACAATCTGACGACGCCGGAGCTTCGCCAGGAAGCTGAGCGCCTGGGTGTATCCGACACCTACGCGATGAGCCGAGGACAGCTGATTCACGCGATCCGCGATCGGGCTAGCGGCGGGCAGCAGTCGGAGGGTTTCTTCGGCAAGGTGCTGGGCTTTGCCAGATGGGCCATCCAGGCCGCGCAGGAAGAACCCCGAAAAGAGGCTGTTGGACAGCCTCCAGGGGGCGAGGCCCCGGTGAGGGAGGCGAAGCGATTCGGGCGGCCGGCGGAGGCCCCGATGCCGTCGGTCGGGGTGGGTTCGACGACCCGGTCCGCGTCAGTCCCAGGGCAAGCGTCTGGGCGTGCAGCGGCGTCCGCCGGCCTGGGGGAGCCCGAGAACGTGCCTGAGTCCGAGAACGGGACCGCACACCCGATCGGGTCCGACGACGAGCCCGCACCCCCGTCCGAGCCCGCCGCGGGGCCACCCAGCCGGCCGCCGGTTGGCGTCTTTTCGAAAACCGCGAGCATCTTCGAAGAGCCTTTTCCCACCCTGACAATGGCACGCATCCTCGCAGAGCAGGGGCACTTCAAGCGCTCGCTTGCGATCTACGCAACATTGCAGCGTGATGAACCGGAGAACCGCGAGCTCAGCGCCGAAGCCGACGAGGTGCGTGCGCAGTCACGAGCGCGCCGCTCTGAGATTCTCTGACGCGGACAATTTTGCTCTGCACGATTTCTTTCGCATCATGAAGCTGTGATGACGAGCATTCAGAAGCGCCAGCACAGCCGCTATGAGGTCCGTATTTCTTGCGAGCTCACCATTTCCGGGCAGACGCGCCACGCGGAGATGAAGAACATCAGCGGCGGTGGCGCGGCAATCGTGTTCTCGCATCCCCTCACGACCGGAGAGGTGCTTACCGTGAGCTTCTTCCTGACCCAGGATGGGATCGAAGACCCGGATCGTGCGCCGTTCGAATGTGCCGCGTCCGTTCGCTGGACCAAGCCCGTTGGTGCCCGGGGCTTCGAGGCCGGGTTGCAGTTTCTGTCGCCATCTCTCGAGCAGCGCGAGTTGCTAGGCGAATTCCTGCGGCGAGCCGGCTAGGCGATCAGACCATAGCAGGAGCCGACTCGGTACGTAGCGACGGCACCAGGGCACGCACCGCAAGCGTGCATACGCAGCCCACTGCCAAGGCGCACCACTGCGGAAAGAGCGCAGCCAAGTCGACGAAGAAGCCAAGCAACGCAAGTCCGAGTCCCAAGCCGGCGCAGCTCGCAGCCGTCTTGGGGCTCATCTCGACAGCTCGAGTCGCGACGATGAGCGAGGCGGCCTTCCCGACGAGCGCGGCGAGGCCAGCGACAGACCCGGCCAGAGGCCACCCACCCAAGAACAGAGCGGCGCCGAGGACCGCCGCCGCCGCCGAGTAGAGGGACGCAGAGAAGTCGGCCCGCGAGCCCACGGCTCCGAGCGCGTGGAGATACGCGGCGAACGCAAGGAAGGAAGCAGGGGACTGGAAAAGATACCAGTGAAGGACCGTTGGGCTCTGCGCGGCGACGATGGCAGGAATGCTTGCCGTACGCGCGAGCAGCATGACGGTCAGCGTTGCGATCACGGCGAGCGCAAAGCTGGACGTGCCGGCGCGATGCCTGGTGGCGAGGGTGAAGAGCGCTGCAAGTGTGCCCAAGCCCAAGATCCACATCGTCGTCCACTGGAACGCGGACACCAAGAGCAAGAGCGCCGCGAAGACCAGCACGAGGCTCGAACGCGTCAGCCAGACAGAAAGCGACACCTTCGAAGGCCGGGCACGTAGGCAAAGCGTCGCCGGAGAAAGCCAGGCGAGCAACAGCCCGAGCAGAACGAACGATCCGATCGCAATCGCGTCGGCGGAATGCTCAGTCACTTCATGGGGCCAACGAAGCGTGTAAACCCCGCGAAGCCCCTTCCGAGCCACCAGAACGGTCGATTCGCTCTGGCTTGGGTCAGCAAGGAAGTCGCGCCGGCTATAGAGACTCATGTCGTCGAGCCCCATGATGGTATCGCCCGGCTTCACGCCCTGGATGGCCGCAAGGCCGTCCGGGTCCACCGAGACCACCCGAACGCCCACGGTACCGAGCTCTTCGGGAGACAGCTCGAGCCCGAAGCTCTCTGCGCCAAGATGGGCCGATTGCTGACCCTCGCGCGCGCCCTGAGCGTGCAACTGCGCCGAGGTGTCGGGAAGGAAGTCGACCCGGATGCGCTCCGCAGAGAAGACGTCACGCTGCTCGTCGGCGGTTCGAAACCCCACCCTCAGCTCCCCGTCCACGGTGGCGCGACCGCCGAGCGCATCGATGAGCTCATCGACGACCGGGACTTCGATCAGCGACTCGGAACGAACCTCACCAGTGAGGCGCGCGTCTACGGTGCTCGCACGCATCCCGGGGCGGTAGACCGAGCCGCGGAGCACGATCTCGGGCGCACGCCCTAAGGGGAAACCGCGGCCGTGGATCCGAAGCGTCCCGCCGACTTCGATCTCTGGTGGCTCGATGCGCTCCACGTCGAGCAAGGCGAGGTCGTCGTACCCGCTGCAGGCGCTGAGCAAGATGACGAAAAAAGCGACCGCTCGCATCGCCCTTTTCTTTCGCCGGGGTGCGCCAAAAGGTCAAGATTTCCGGAGTTGCAGACGGCCGGCTGAAAAACGAGAAACCAAGCCCGCTGCGCCTGGCGTGCCTGCAAGAGGGCTGCTAACACCTGCGCTTCTTCGGGGCGGTAGCTCAGCTGGGAGAGCACCACACTGGCAGTGTGGGGGTCCGGGGTTCGATCCCCCGTCGCTCCACCCCTTTTTTACTTGCACGAGAGATGACGGGCCCGCGATCGCAGATGATCGGGGCCCTTCATCTCTCCTGAAGGCTCGCGCATGGACGGGGCCATGCATCGTCGAGGGTCTCGCGCTTATTTCTTCTTTTTGGGCGGCTTCTTCTTGCTCGTGGAGGCCTTGAGCTCACTGACGGCCTGCTCGCCCTTCTTCTCGAGCTCCGCAATCTTCTTGCTCGCGGCCTTCTTCGCCTTGGTGAGCTTCTTCTTGATGTTTGCGCTGGTCTTCTTTGCCTTGCGCTTCAGAACAGCCGTTTCTTTCTTGGCCATCTTCTTCAGTGCAGCCGCTTCGGACTTCACGGTCTTCTTCTTGGCCGCCTTCTTCGGCGCCGCCTTCTTGACTGCCTTTTTGGACGCCGACTTTTTGGTCGCCCGCTTCTTGGTGGCTTTTTTGGTAGCCGCTTTCGCCATGTCACGCTCCGTTGTGAGTGAGCACGCAGTATAAACAAGCGCGAGCACTTAGGGACAAAAAATCTTCACGCTGGCGCGATCTCAGGTCAAGCGCCGGACCGCGCTAGCGCTTGGCTAGAAACCGTTCTCGTGCGGCATTCGATGACGCGGGCTCTGGAAGTAGTGCATCGGGGAATACTGGCTGAGGTTGGTGGCGCGAGAGGTGTAGAGCTCGGCGTACTGTTCAATCTGATTGCCGAAGCTCGATACCTCATTGCCCGCTTTGAAGATCGAGCCCCAAAAGGGGTGAAATGCTTCGTCCAGGACGTCGTGGAGCGCGGCCCGCTCTGCATCCAGGTCCTTGATCTGGGCGCGGAGCCGGTCGATCGACCGCCTGTGGCGCACCCGTCTTGCTTCCCATTTCGCGCGTTCTGGGCCTGATTCGTGCTCGTTCAGCTTCCGCTCGGCCCGCTTGAGACGGGCCTGATGCTCGCGAAGCTCATCCTGAACGGCGTCGCGCGTCTGCTCGAGGGAGTCGGCGCGGTCGAAGCTCGTCGCGTGCTCCCGGAGCACCCGAAGCTCGTCGTCCATCTCCTGGATGATCATCGCGGTGCGCCAGGTGGATTCCTTCTTGGCGCGGAGGACGTCACCGTAGATGTGGTCACCCACGTAGAGCACCTCGTCGCCAGCAAAACCAAGTGCCCGCTGAAGGCGGGCCATGTTCCCCCCGGTGTAGACCCTGCCGCGGCTTGGCTCCCGGATCTCCTCCCCGGTTTCGACGTCGAGGAAAGCGGCTTTGCCAGTGAAGAAGCCCGGCTTCCTCGAGAAGGTGCAGATGTAGTCGAAGTAGTTCTCCCAGCTCGGATACTCGGCGAGCGCGTCGCCCAGCAGATAAGACATCATCGCATCGGTGTATCCGGGGCCCGAGTTCGTCAGCAAGAACAGGCGCTTGCCCGCGCTTCGGAGCTTGTGCAGGAGATGGCCAAGCTCCAGATCGCGGTCGATGAACCGGGGCAGGTCTTTCAAGACCACGTCGAGGATGGAACCGTCCTGGTGAGATAAGTCGGCGCATTCCCGGATGTCGGCAAAGAGCTGGCCGTAGTCGATGGCTTCGCTGCGCGGCTCGAGGTGCTCGACTACGGCGGCATAGACCGCCACTTCAGACAGGGAATAGAGGGTGTCGACCCAGTGATAACGCCCGGTGCCCGGTCGGAGGCGCCGGGTGTGGTAGGCGTGCCGACGCTCTTCGCGGCTGAGCTTTCGAAAACCGTGGTACGCCGTCTTCACATACCGGAAGCGGTCCATCTTGAGCACATTGCCGAGCTTTCGGTCAATCAGCAGGCCTCGGATCGGAAACTCCGTACGGTATTTCATCGCACGGAGCTCTTCGGGGTACCCGCGGTCGATCAGTTTGCTGACCGTCGCCTCGATGCTGAGGCGATCCATCTCTGCCTGGCGATAGATTGCCAGTGTGTAGTCCATGTCGAAGCCGACAGCTTTGACTTGATCGAGCCGTATGTTCCGGTTGCAATAGACCCTACGTCCGGCAGGCGGAGGAAAGACGCTCCCTGCAGGGGAGTCGAATTCGGGCGCCGGGAAACGCTCCTGCAAGGAGTCGCTCAGCTGTCGGCGGGATAGACGGCGACGCGTTTGCCGGTGCGGCCACGACGCTCGAACGTCACCACGCCG
Organism: uncultured delta proteobacterium; assembly: GCA_963699755.1. Taxonomy (GTDB): domain Bacteria; phylum Myxococcota_A; class Polyangia; order Polyangiales; family Houyiibacteriaceae; genus SG8-38. Next base: position 1,492,607 of record CAVOVB010000001.1, on the reverse strand, counting down.
TCGACCTTGGCCCAAAGCGTGTAGTCTTTGCCAACGCCTACGTTTGCGCCGGGATGGAAGGTCTGCCCGACCTGGCGAACCAGAATGCTGCCTGCGGGGACCTTCTGGCCGCCGAAGACTTTGACGCCACGGTACTGTGGCTTGGAATCGCGTCCGTTACGGGACGAGCCCTGACCCTTCTTATGTGCCATGGCGCTTCCTTAGCCTTTCACGCTCTCGATGCGGAGCTCGGTGTACGGCTGACGGTGACCGCGACGGTTTCGATAGCCCTTACGGCGCTTCATCTTGAAGACGATGATTTTCTTGGCGAGGTCTTGTGCGACGATCTCGGCGGTGACCGAGGCTCCACTGACATGCGGCTTGCCTACTTCGACCTTCTCGCCTCCGAGCATGAGGATGTCGGTGAACTGCACCTTGGAGCCGACATCGCCGGCAAGTTTTTCGACGCGAATCGTGTCGCCTTCGGCAACTCGATACTGTTTTCCGCCTGTTTGAATGACCGCGTACATAGATGAATCCGTCAATCCCTGGGTTTCAGGGGCGGGTAGTCTAAGTGTTGCGGCCCACCCTGCAAGCCAAAACCGAGCAGATCTGGGTGCGCGACGCCCTCCCAGGCCAAGTCCCTCGAATCACGGGGTAAATTGCGCTTGAGAGGCTCCCCGTCGCAGGGTCGGACGGCGCGGATCCAGCAAGAGCGCGAGGGCGAGCAAGAAGTACTCGAAGAACTGGAGCCAGAGGGGCATTCGCCAGACGCCTTGGTTGACCCAGAGGTCGAGGGGCGCGTAGGCGCACAGGACCGCCGCGCTCCAGACCAGGCCGGCCGACCCGCCGGCCGCGACCTCCAGTGGCAGAAGCCAGGCGAGGTACCAGGGGTGGACCTGCGGGGAGAGAAGCAGAACCCCCCAAACCAGCGCGCGTGCGGAGGACAGGGCCGGCGCACGACGGCGTACGACCAGAACGCAAAGCAGCACAAAGGCAAGCATCACCATCCAACGAGCAGCGAGCTCCGCGGAGCCGTCTGCAAGGATCTGTCGACTCAGCCAGTCGGCGAGAGCGAACAGACTTTCGTTGCCGCGCCAACGGGTTGCGAACTGCCCCGCGCCCGAGACCGGATCGACAGGCCCGCGCCAAACGACGAGCGGCGCGAGCAGCGCGCCCGATGCCGCCGCGGTCGCGATCAAGACCTTGGGTCGACGCGCAAAGAGCGGCAGGAGGATCAGACCGACCACCTTGAGCCCGACGGCCGCGCAGGTGGCGGTGCCGGCGCGAACGAAGCGGTGCTGCGGGAGCGCGCAGGCTGCGAGGAGCAATGCGAGGCCGCAGAGGATGTCGAGATGACCGTTGAGCGCGGTTTCGCTGAGCAATAGTGGGTTGAGGCCGAGCGCCAAGGGTGCTTTGATGGACTTGGTGATCCCGGCGAGCAGCGCAACGGCGCATCCCTGCCCGAGGAGCGCCAAGAGCTTGACCGTCCAGACCTTTCCCCCGAGCCAGGCGGCAGCAGCGAACAAGAGCTGGGAAAGCGGCGGATAGATGCTCCCGATGTCCTTGTTGTTGATCTTGAGCCAGACATCGTCGCGGAGCGGTCCGAGGGCGAGGTCCTCGGGGGCGAGGCGATACGGGTTGAACCCTTCGAGCCAGAGTCGTCCCTCCCAGAGGTAGCGGTAGATATCATCGGACAAGAGGGGCGGTGCAAGCACGAGCACGGCACCAAGCAGCAGCGTGATGGGGACTGCGATCAGACCCGGCGCACCCTGGCCGTCGAGCGAGCGAGAAAACACGAGCACGCCCGCATACGGAATGAACGACATCGCCAAACCGAGGACGACGGTGGACGGCAGAGATCCCGACCGCGCGGCGAGCGCTAGCCCCAGGAGGATGCAGCCCTGCAACAGCAGGAAGAGCGCAAATAGCGCCCGCTCCGGGAGGACTTTCATTGGACGACGAATCGCAGGACTCGAATCCGCTCGCCGGGGAGCAGGGTCTGGCGGTACTGGCCAGCGATCCGACGGCCCACCGCGACGGAGATCGTCACTGTCGTCGGCCCGCCACTGCTACCACACTCGCCCCAATAGTGGATCTCGACTTCATAGATGCCGTCCAGCGGTCGCGAGCCGACCCAGCGAATGTTTTCGATCTGCGGGTTGGGCATCTCGCTGCAGTCCCCGCGACCGGAGTGATCGACGCGCGCCCCCGAAGGGGTCGAGGGGCGCTGGAAGCTGAGGGTGTCGCCGAGCGGCCCAGTGACGTAGAGATCGATGTCCGCGCCAGTGTCCCAGGATGCGGTGACTTGCATCAGGCCCGCGCCGTACCCACAGCCGTCGTCGATCACACCGTCGCAATCGTCGTCGATCGCATTGCAGGACTCCTCTACGGGCTTCGAGCAATCCCGCGGGATCTCCACGGCCGTGGGGATGGGAACGATCGAGACGAGGTCCGGCGGCTCGACGAGCTGAGGCGAATCGACGCTTTCGGAAACCTCGCCGGCGGTCTCGCTCCCGGGTCCATCGACGGCTCTACCCGCGCATGCAAGCGACAGCATCAAGCCGGCGGTGGCGACCCACTTCATCATCCGGCGGGCACTATAGCCGAGGTAGGGTACAATGCGGGCGAGATGATGGTGGCACTCGAGCAAGCCGAGGCTGCGATTAGCGCTCGCACCGGCAAGGCCGACGTGGCGCTGGTTCTGGGATCGGGCCTCGGCGACTACGCAAACAGCTTGGAGGACGCGCGTGCGATCCCCTACGGCGAGATCCCGCACATGCCTCTGTCGAGCGTCGCCGGACATGCGGGCAACCTGGTCGTGGGCCGCAGAGCGGGCAAGCGCATCGTTGCGATGCAAGGGCGCGCGCACCTCTATGAAGGCAATTCTCCTGCTGAAGTGGCCTTTGGTGTGCGTTTGATGGCCATTCTCGGCGCGCAGACAGTGATCGTCACCAACGCTGCAGGCGGGATCGCCCCCGGCCTCGTGCCCGGGGATCTGATGGCGATCAGCGATCAGCTCAATCTCACGGGAACGAACAGCCTGATCGGTCCCAACGACGAACGCCAGGGCCCGAGATTCCTCGACATGAGCGCTGCCTTCGATCCCGAGCTGATCGAGACCGCGAGCGGCATTGCGACGGGGCTAGGCTTCGAGCTGCGACGCGGCGTGTATGCCGGCCTTCTCGGGCCGTCCTACGAGACTCCTGCCGAAGTGCGAATGCTTCGAACGCTCGGTGCCGATGCGGTGGGGATGAGCACGGTGCTCGAGGTACTGGCCGCTCGCCACATGGGGCTTCGCGTCCTAGGCATCTCGTGCATCACCAATCTCGCCGCCGGGATCTCCAAAGACCCACTGCGTCACGAGGAAGTGCAAAAGATCGCCGGCCGAGTGCGGCCGCGCTTCGAAGCGATGCTCTGCGGTGTGCTAGAGGCGATCTGATGGACGAGAGCGCCTGGGAGAGCTTGAAGCGTGCAGCGACGGAGGCGCGGGCGAACGCCTACGCCCCTTACTCCGGCTTCGCCGTCGGGGCGGCGTTGCTGACCGAAAGCGGTGCGGTCTTCAAAGGCTGCAACGTCGAGAACGCGAGCTATGGCGCGACGATTTGCGCGGAGCGGGCGGCCTTGGCAGCGGCAGTTGCCGCCGGAGAGCGTGAGCTCCGAGCACTGGTCATCAGCTCGGGAGCCCAGAGCCCCACGCCCCCTTGCGGCATCTGCAGGCAATGCCTCGCCGAGCTCGGGCCGAGCCTTTCGATCCGGAGCTACAGCAGCCGGGGGCAGACCGACTACGAGCTCGCTACCCTGTTTCCGGAAGCCTTCGATCGCGACCAGCTGGACTGAGGCCCCCTAGCGAATGCCTTCGCTGATCCGGCGAAGCTTCATCTCGACGTCGGCCCTGTCGAGCGCCTCGCGATCAGCGAGGTCCAGGTAAAGCCCGTACTCGACGATGGCTTCTTGACGCGTGTTCTGCGCGTAGTAGATGTCTCCGATGAGCCGGTGGGAGTCGGCCACCCATGCCTTGCCGCCGGGCTCTTCGTCCCCGATGGAGGTCGCCTTCTGCAACGAAGCGAGCGCCGGTACCCGTTGGCCCTCGTCGAGCTGCAAGCGCCCCAGGCGGTACCACCAGTATCCCTGCTCAGGCGCGCCCGCGACGGCTTTCTCGAAGTCCGCAATGGCTTCTTTCATCTGGCCGAGCTGGTAGTGGCTCTCGCCCATGGCGGCCCAAGCTTCGATTCGTTTCGGGTTGAGCTCGATCGCCTCTTTCAAATCGGTGAGCGCATCACGGACGGCGCCCGCGCGAATTCGAATCCGCGCACGTAACCAGAACGCGTCGCCAAGCGTTGGATCGAGCTTCAAGGCGGCGTCGAGATCGCGAAGCGCGGCGCTCATCTCGTTCGACTCGAGCGCTGCCCAAGCGATGTACATCCGATACAGGCCACTCTGGGGATCGAGACGGGCGGCGCGGAGGAATCGCTGCCGCGCGGACTCGACCTGGCCGCGCTCGAGCTCGATCCGACCCAAATAGTGCTCCGCTTCGGCCGAGTACGGCTGCACGTCCAGCACCTCTTGCAGGAGCTTTTCCGCCTCTTCGTACTTGCCCGTCAGCACCAAGACGGCGCCCATCCGTGATTTCAGTGGAGCGTCGTCAGGGGAATCCGCAAGCGCTTGTCGGTAACTGGCCGTTGCGGCCTCCATGTCGCCGCTTGCCTCCGCTAGTCGGCCCTTCTCCAGAGCAAGGCCGGGGAATTTCGCGTCGAGCGCCTCGACCTTCGCAAGCGCCGCGGCAGCGTCTTCGAGCCTCCACTTGCGACGGAAAGAGATGGCGAGCCCGAACTGTGCGGAAGAATCTCTGGGCTCCATCTCGAGCGCCCGCGTGAACTCCTCAATCGCGTCGTCGATGTGATTGCGCTGAAGCTCCGCCCAACCCACGAGGCGGCGCACCTCGGCGGTGATCTCGACGTTCTTCTCCGCTTCGCCAAGGATTGCAACGGCCTCGCCGGGGCGCTTCGTCGACGAGTAGTGCTGGGCCAGCGCCATGTATCCGCGGACGGATGTCGGCTCGAGCTTGATCGCATTGCGAAAATGCTTGACCGCGTCTTGGCTCTTGCCGAGGCCCTCGGCAACTTTGCCTTGCCATAGCTCGACATCGGCGCTGACCGGCTCCTCGCTCAGGAGATCGGCTAGCATCTGCCTTGCTTCCTCTGGCTTGCCCATGGCCAGGAGCGCTTCGGCGGCACCGAGCTTGGCCTGCACCTCCGCTTTGGGCTTTCCGCTCACGTCCAACTCGGCACCCGGTTGTAGCGTCGAATCCAGCACGGTTTGAAATCGGGCGAGCGCGTCGCGATATGCGCCTTCGAGGAGAACCATTCGCGCCGCCCCGAGCGTGGCGTCCGAATTGCTGGTGTCGAGCGCGATCGCCTTCTCGTAGATCTCGCGGGCGGCACCCTGGCGGCCTCGCTGTTCTTCGATGCGCGCGATGAGCGCGAGCGCGGCGGACCTGTCCGCTCTTGCGACCGGCAGAGTGGCGCCTTCGACCGGGGCAAGACCCGCCGGGATCTGAAGCAGCTCGTAGGCCTGGTCGATCTCACCATCGGCGATCAGCAGCCTCGCCACGACAACGCGGGCCCCAGCATGGTTCGGGCTGAGCCTCTGCGCCGCCTTGGCCGCTGCTGCCATCTCATCCTCTTCGCCGAGCAGCTGATAGCCACGCGCGAGCCCCCATTGCGCTCGCGCGCTCTCGTGCTTTTTCAGCCCTCGTCCGAACGCGTCGACGGCGCTCTGGCCGTCGCCTGCCTTGAGCGCAATCTCACCGGCAACGAAATCGACGTACGCGTCGGCGGGGTCGTCCTCAGACGCCAATGCGATTTCCGATTGGGCGCCCTCGCCATCGGCGTTACGCAACGCATCAGCCGCGAGCGCAACGTGAACCCGCGGGGCCTCATCACCTCTGCGTTTCAGGTGCACCCGCAACGCATCGGCTACGTTGGCGCTTTCGCTGTCCGGTCCGAATCGGACCAGATTGTAGGACTGGTGTAAGAGCGTCCTCGCAACGAGCTCGCGATTGAGGCTCGCAACGGCCCGTGCCTCTTGGAGCTTGGCGAGCGCCTGTTGCTCGGCGATGTAGGTATCGTCCGCCGCGACGAGCTCGGCTTCCTCGATCGCCCGTGCGACCAGTGCGGGATCGCCAGAGGCGGAAAGCATGGGCTCAATGAGATGGATCCCAAAGAGGCCGTACTCCGTGGTGCCAAGGTAAAAGCCCGACCCGACGATGATCGCGATGGCGGCGAACGCAGCCAGAACTTTCATCAACCAAGGCGGCCGTTCGATCTTGATTTTCTTCTTGACGCGCGTGGGCGCGATGTCGAATTCGGGCCTGTCCGCACCGACGCGGGGCATACGGTAGACGGCGCCCTCTCCTTCCTCGGGGAAGCCTGAGAGCTCTAGCTCATCGGAATCGCTTTCCATTTCCCCTGATCCCGGCACCGCGCCTAGAGGCCGCGCCGCAGGCTGGCCGAGGGGGGGCAGCGGCCCGGGGGGTCGCGGGGGCCCGTCGAGCTCCATTTCGAGAGCGAGCTCTTCTCCATCCGGGAGGTCCAGCTCGATCGGACCTCCGCCGTGTATCCGAGCGGGGCCCTCGAGCTCGCGATCCATGAAGTCCGGACGGGCAACCGGCAGGTCTTTTTGTTCGCTCGACATGGGCAGGTCGGAGTCGAGCGAAATCGGCGCCGGAACCTTGGATGCGTCACGCGGCGTCGGTAGCTCGGCGTCGGTGAGCGCCATGGGAAGATCGATCTCATCGCCGGGCGAGTCCAAATCAAGCCCGGCTGGACTGCCCTTGAGCGCTGGCAGGTCGAACTCGGGGCCGAGCGATCGCCCAAGAGGAGCCGGAAGATCGGTTCCGCCCGCCGCGTCCCGAAGTGCCGGCAAGTCGATGTCCGCGAAGGGATCGAATCCCGAGGGACGGGCGTCGCGCTTTGGGGTCGGCAAATCCGCGGAGTCGTGATCGGCGAATGGCTCCAAGTCGAGCGCGTGAGCGCCGGTCTTCGGCGCTGGTAGGTCCTCAAAGCCACGCATGGCCGGCGTGGGGAGGTCCGCTAAATCAGAGCCAACCAAAGGCGCGGGCAGATCGACTTCGCCCGAGGGTAGCGGCTGCTTCTTGATGGCGGCTGCAGGCGCGGGCGGCGGCACCTTTGGGCCGATACCGACCTCCGTCCGCTTCGCGCGCGAGGGCAAGGAGGCGCCTGGCGCAGCTCCGCCTCCCGCCTTCGCGGTCGAACCGTCGCGATGAACCTGAAAGCTTTCGCTGCATTTCGGGCAACGCATCCGAAGCCCGCTCTCGGGCAAGCGGTGCTCGTCCACGTCGTAAGACGCATTACACGACGGGCAACTAACCTTGATCATGACCCCTACTATCCCCCAGGGATCAAACATAACACGGCTGCTCCCTGTCTCATAAACCTGGGAGTCGGATTCCGATCGCAGCGGAACACCGAGGCCATGGATGTGGATGTCCTACCTTGACGCCAAAGGAGATGCGGGACTACCTTCCGGTCAATCGTGAAGCGAACCGTCCAGATCGAAATTGCCGGCGCCCGGTATCGCATGTCTGCGGACGCCGACGAAACCTACCTGCAGCGCCTGGCCGATATCGTGAATCAACGAGTGCAGGCGCTGGGGCCGAAGGCCGCTCGCGCGGCCACGCCAGCACAGCTGCTCGCCGTCGTGGCGCTCGGCCTCGCTGAGGATCTCGAAGCCTCCGAACGGCGACGCGATCAGCTCGAAGCGAAGACGCGCCAGATCGTCGGGACGGCGATTCGGCGAATCGATCAGCGCCTCCAAGCGGACGCTGAGCTCGCCCAACAGATCGAGCCGTGAGCCGAGACGAGACGGGGCACGCCGAGAACGAGCTCCGTCGACGCGCCAAGCAGGCGCTACGAAATCAAATGCGAACCCTTCGCGGCTCACTTCCCGAGTCGGCGTGCGATGCTCGTTCGATCGAGATTCACAGACGCCTCTTTGAGCTTGCAGAGCTCGATCGTGCGCAGACCGTTCTCGCCTTTGCATCGATTCGCAACGAGGTGCGTACACGGCGTAGCATCGAAGCTGCTTGGTCTGCAGGAAAACGAGTCGTGCTACCGAGGGTGCTCGGCGACGAGCTGTGCTTGCACCTGATCGATTCCGAAACCCCGATCGTCGATGGATCCTTTTCCGTCCCTGAGCCATCGGAGGACGCACTGCGAATCGAGCCAGACGAGATCGACTTCGCGCTCGTGCCCGCGTTGGCGGTCGATCCGCGTGGCTACCGGATCGGCTATGGCGGCGGCTACTACGACAGGCTGCTCCCTCGCCTCACAAAGGCCTGCACTTGCGCGCTGGCTTATGATTTCCAGCTGATCTCAGAGGTGCCCGAGTTGCCCTTCGATGTCGCGGTCGACCTGATCGTGACCGACGAGCGAGTGATTCGCAGCCCATGAATCCGGGGCGATCGACGGCGGAGTCAGTGGTATAGCTCCGCGGTGGTCGCGAAGGTAGCACAACGAAAGCTCGACACGCTTCCGGCCTCGCCCGGAGTGTACGTGTTCCACGGCGCGGATGGAAAGGTTCTCTACGTCGGCAAGGCGAGAAGCTTGAGGAATCGGGTCCGAACCTACTTCCAAGCCGGTTCGAGCGACTTGCGCGCATTCGTGAGCCGGCTCGAACGTGAGCTGACCGACATCGAAACCTTCGTCACGCACACCGACAAAGAAGCCGCGCTACTGGAAAACCAGCTAATCAAATCGCATCAGCCGAAGTACAACGTCAAGCTTCGGGACGACAAGGAGTACCTTTCGTTGCGGCTCGACGCGAAGCGCCCCTGGCCGCGGCTCGAGGTCGTTCGTCGGCCGAAGCCCGACGGTGCGCAATATTTCGGACCCTACCATTCGGCGACTGCGGCGCGGCAGACGCTCCGCCTCGTGAATCGCTATTTTCAGCTGCGGACTTGCACCGATACCGAATTCCGCATGCGGTCGAGGCCTTGTCTCCAGCACCAGATCAAGCGCTGTCCGGCTCCCTGCGTCCTCGATGTCGATCAGGCGGAGTACCACGCGCAGGTCACCAACGTCGCCCGGTTTCTGGATGGCCGGCACGACGAGCTGGTGCTCGACCTCGATGAACGAATGCACGGAGCCTCGGGCGCGCTGGAATACGAGCGTGCCGCGATCTATCGAGATCAGATCCGCGCCGTCAAACGCGCCCAAGAGGAGCAACGCGTCGCCGGGGTGCAGAAGTCGGACCAGGATGTGATCGGATTTCACCGTGAGGGCGACCAGGTCGAAGTTACCGTGCTCAGCATGCGCGGCGGTCGCATCTTCTCGATGAGAACCTTTGCGCTGCGACGTGTCGCGGTGCCAAACGACGAGATGCTGGGCGCATTCCTGAGGCAACACTATGCGGAGCGCCCCTTGCTTCCGGACGAGATTCTGGTGTCGGTGCAGATCGAGATGAGTGAGGCGCTCGAAGAGCTACTAAGCGAGCAACAAAAGCGCCGCGTCCGAATCGTGGTGCCGAAGCGTGGGGCGAAGGCCAAGCTCCTGGAGCTTGCACGCGAAAACGCCGAGCATGCGTTCAACGAGAAGGAGCGCGCACGCGAGGACGTGGAGGCTCGACTGACCGATCTGCAGAAACAGCTTCGCCTGAAGCTCCTTCCGCATCGCATCGAGTGCGTCGACATTTCGCACACCGGAGGCGAGGAGACAGTGGCTGTCTTCGTTGCGTTGCAAGACGGGATGCTCGCCAAGGAACGCTACCGGAGCTTTCGCGTCAAAGGCGTCGGCGGCGGGGACGACTACGGCGCGATGTACGAAGTGCTGATGCGACGCTTCCGGCGCGGCAAGGACGACGAGGAAGGCTGGGAGCTGCCCGATCTCTTGGTCGTCGACGGTGGCAAAGGTCAGCTGGGAGTCGCGGTCCGTGCCCGCGAAGACATCGGACTCCCTGACCTGGAGCTCGCCTCCGTCGCGAAGCCCCGTATCACGGTGGCCGGCGAAGAGGAAGGCGACCGCGTCTTCCTCCCTGGCCAGAAGAACCCCATCCCCGTCCGGGCGAGCTCCGCACTCTCCTTGCTGCTCTTGGCGCGCGACGAAACCCACCGAGCCTCGAACAGCCTGCGAAAAAAGGTGGGCCGCAAGAGGCGATTGCGAAGCGAGCTCGACGGGGTCCCGGGGGTCGGACCAAAGACGCGCCGGAAGCTCTTGAGAAACTTGGGCTCGCTGCGGGAAGTTTTGGCCGCGACGCAGGAGCAGTTGATCGAAGCCGGGGCGACGCAAAGGCAAGCGCTCGCGATCAAGGAGATGCTCGGAGACCACCCGAAAGTCGCACCGGAGACCGAGGCCGCAGAGGAAACGGCAATCGAAAACGCGTTCCAGCCGGACTGACGCTGGCGCTAACCCTGGCATGCACCCGCCTAGCGCGCCGCCGGCAACCTCACCCCGAACCGGGCCCCGCCCTGCTGGAGATTCCCGGCCTCGATCGCCCCGCCGAGCCGCTCGACGATGGTGTAGCAGACCGCCAGCCCGAGGCCGGTTCCCTGTCCCGCTGCCTTCGTCGTGACGAAGGGGTCGAAGACCTGATCGATGATCTCTGCATCGATTCCGGGCCCATCGTCCTCGACGATGAGCTCCACTGTGCCGTCGTCATTGCGGGCACGCACCTCGATGCGGCCCTCGCCCCCGAGAGCGTCCGCCGCGTTGAAGAGCAAGTTCAGAAGTAACTGCCGAAGTCGCTCGTGGTCGCCGCGCACCCGGGGAAGGCCCTCGTCGAGCGCGAGGGAGAGCTCGACATCGTGGAAGCGGCTCTGTCGGTCGAGCAGTTTGACGGTGTCGGACACAACCTCCGCAAGGTCAGCGGAGCTTTCGATTCGTCCCTCTCGAGCTGGCTCGTTTCTCGAGAAGTCCAGCAAGTCCCGGATTGTGTGATGGATCCGTTCGCTCTCCCGCTGGATCCGAGCCACGAACTCCTTTTCCTCGTGAGGGTCGAGGTCTCCCGATTGCATCAGATCGAGCAGGCCGCGGATCGCCGCCAGCGGATTTCCGATCTCGTGCGCGACGCCCGCGGACAAGCGACCGACTGCAGCCAAGCGCGCGCTTCGAATCAACTGTTCTTGCGCGGTCGTCAGCTCAGCGGTCGTGCGCTCGAGCTCTTCGAGGCGTTGCTGAAGCGATGCCCGATCTTCTCGAAGCTGCGCGGCCATGTCGTTGAAGGTTGCCGCGAGACGTGCAACCTCGGCGGCGCCTTGCACCGGAACGCTGGTGCGCAGCCGCCCCGCAGCGAGGCGCTCGGAAGCCAATCTCAATCGGTCGATCGGCCGCACGATGAAATAGGTCAGTAGCACGTAAGTCAGCAGCAGCACCGTCGCTGCCGTGAGGCCGAGGTAGAATAGAAACAAGCTTCGCCGCGCCGCATCGCCGCGATAACTCGCCGGCACCCAAACTCGCAGCTCCAAGCCTTCCGCAGTGGTGACGATCGCGTCGGGCTCGCCTTCGAGAACCCCCCAGCTTTTCGACAAGCCGTCCAAAGTGTGGACCTCGACGCGTCGAGCCAGCCCCTCGGAGAGCATCCGGCCCATCACTTCTTCGCTCAGCCCCTCACCCTCGGAGCCTGCCCCTGCAACGAACGCCTGGGCGAGCCCGAAGGCCCGCGTCCGCTGCTCTTCTGCGCTTTCGCTCTCGTCGAGTCTTGCGGTGACCAAGCTCAGCAACACGAACGCCGCGCTGAACGCGACGATCAGCGCGAGCATGAGCTGGCTTCGAAGCCCCAAGCCGAACGAGCGCCCCATTCCTAGAGTCTACAGCCTCAATCTCTTGACCCGCCATGCAGCCCAGTGCATGGGGAGATCATGACACGGGGCGCCCGTCTTGGGGTGATCGTCGGTTCGATCCTCGTCCTTTCCTCATTTGCCGCACCTTCGAGCGCGCAACGCATGGGGGACGGGCTCTATGGCCGCTGGGATCGCAGCCTGACCCTCGCCTTCGGCGCCGGGCCTGGCGCCACCTGGCTGAACCGGAAGGCCGACCCGAATCTGGTCGGCGAGGCCCGTTTCCTGATCGCCGACACAGCGGGCCTCGTGCTTTCTGGGCGCTGGGGCCCAGCCTCCGCCCAGCACTTGTTCCTCGGTGTGGACCTCCGTCCCCTCTTTCCAGCGCTCTTCTTTCTGTATGAGCAAACCTGGATCGAGTTCGTCGACCTCGTGCTGCAATCAATCTTTTTCGAGATCGGGCCTGCCTTTCTCCTCGACGGCAAGCGAAGCACCGGACTCGGCGTCGGCTTTGGATTTTCCCTGCCGCTCTACCGGCCCCTCACCACGCTGCGCGGACTTTGGCTTCGGATCGCTGCCCGTTACGTGAACAGCGACCCATCCTATCGGAACACGCAGCCAACGAGTGATCGCACGCAATGGACGCTCTACACGACCTTCGTCGTGCGCCTGGGTTTCAAGGCCAACCTGAGCGGCTGGGAACCGGACCGCTACCGTCGCCGCTAGCTTGGCTGCAGCAAGGAAGCCGGCTACAACGGCCTGGTGAGACGCACCAAGATCGTCTGCACGCTCGGGCCCGCCAGCAATACGAAGTCGAAGATCGAGGAGCTGGTCCAAGCGGGTATGAATTGCGCACGGCTCAATTTCTCGCACGGGGACCACGAGTCGCATACAGAGATGGCGAAGCTGATCCGCGCAGCCGCGGCCGCAGCGCGGCGACCGATGGCGATCCTCGCCGACATGCAGGGCCCCAAGATGCGGGTCGGGAAGTTTGCCCAGGGCTCGATCGAGCTCAAGGAAGGCGATCGCTTCGCCCTCACGACGAATGAGATCGAAGGGAACCAAGACATCGTTTCGGTCACGCACGAGTCATTGGGCGCCGACCTCAGGTCCGGCGACGCGATTGCGCTCGACGACGGGTTCATTCGACTCCGGGTCGACCGAGTGGAGGGCGACACCGTACACACGGTGGTGGAGGACGGTGGCACGCTTTCCAACCACAAGGGGCTCAACCTACCCGGCGTCTCGATCACCGGACCGGCTCTTACCGCCAAGGACCGCGAAGATCTGGCCTTTGCGGTGTCCAGACTCGAGGCGGACTACGTAGCCCTCTCGTTCGTTCGCGCCGCCGACGACGTGCGAGAAGCCAAAGCCTTGGCCGGTGACGTGCCGGTCATCGCGAAGATCGAGCGACCCGAAGCGGTCGACGCCCTTGCTGAGATCGTCGAGGCGGCAGACGGCATCATGATCGCCCGCGGAGATCTGGGCGTCGAGCTAGGCGCCGAGAAGGTGCCGATGATTCAGAAACGGATCATCCGGGAAACGAATGCGCGCGGCAAAATCGTGATCACCGCGACACAGATGCTGGACTCGATGATTCGAAACCCACGGCCGACCCGAGCGGAGGCCGCGGACGTCGCCAACGCGGTGATGGACGGGACGGATGCGGTGATGCTCAGCGGGGAGACGGCGGCGGGCCGCTACCCCTTGCAGTCGCTGCAGATGATGGACGCGATCATTCGCGAGGTGGAGTCCGACTACGTCGAAGATCTCTCGCGAGAGTTTCGCGAGCTCAAGAGCGCCGACGAAGAAGATTGGTCATTTGCGAACGCCGCTGCACGCGCGGCAGCCGCATTGACCACGCATTTGCCTCTCAAAGCGGTCGTCGTGTTCACCCAGGATGGTCGCTCCGCGGGCTTACTAGCGGAGCATCGCCCACGCGCGCCGATTTTGGCAATCACTAGTGACGTCCGCGTCGCACGACGGCTAGCGCTCGAGTGGGGCGTGATTCCGCGAATCGAAGTGCCCCCTGAGTCGCTCGATGAGACGCTGCGGATCGCGGCCTCTTTGCTCGTGCGAGAGAACCTTTGCCAGCGTGGCGAGGCGTTCGCGATGGTCGTTGGTTGGCCCCCTTCGGGGCGCACCAATACTCTGAAGCTCCACCGTCTCTAGCCCGGGGCCCCCCCATGCACTAGATCGCGCCCATGGAAGAACTGCCCCAACAGATCGGCCGCTATCGCATCGACCGTCTCATCGGGGCGGGGTCGATGGGCAACGTCTATCTGGGGCACGACGCGGATCTCGACCGACCAGTGGCGGTCAAGACGCTCCGCGACCTGGCGCTCGATGCCGAAATGCGCGAGGTCTTCCTCAGCCGCTTCCAGAACGAGGCGCGCGCCGCCGCTCGCCTCCAACACCCGAACATCGTTCAGATATTCGATGTGGGAGACGATCCGAAGGTCGGGCCCTACCTGGTCTTCGAATACGTTCACGGGCACACCCTGAAACAGGCGCTCAAGAAGCGCGGGCCGCTGTCACGCGACGAGCTCCTGGACCTTGCGCAGCAGGTCGCGGACGCGCTGGCGACCGCGCACATCGCTGGCGTGATCCATCGCGACCTCAAGCCCGAGAATCTGCTGATTACCGACAACGGCCAAGTGAAGCTGGCCGATTTCGGAATCGCTCGTGTCCCGAACGCAGATCTCACCAAGGAAGGTCAGTTTCTTGGGACCCCGTGCTATGCGGCGCCCGAGACGCTGCGAAGCGGCGAGTACAGCGAGCAGAGCGACTTGTTTTCGTTTGGCGCTGTCATCTATGAAGCCGTCTGTGGAGAGCGCGCGTTTCCCGGGACCGAAGCGCTGCAGGTCGCGCACAAAGTCATGAGCGTCGATCCGGTTCCACCGAGCGAAGTGAATCGAGCAGCCGCGATTCCGGGCGCGCTCGACGCGGCTATCTTGAGAGCGCTCCGCAAGAAGCCGTCCGACCGTTATGCGAGCGCGCGAACTTTCGTCTCCGCGCTCAAGCAAGCGTACGACGGACGCCGTCCGGCCAAGTCGAGGCGCAAGCGCAATACCCTCCCGCTGATGATGACACTATCCATGGGCGTCCTCTTGGCCTTGTGGATTGCGGTGCAAGACTGCAACCCGAAGCCTAGGATCACCGATACGCACACGTCCATGGACGCCGGAGCGGACACCGGCACCGTCACGGCCACCGACGCCGGCTCCGACGCACTGTCCCCGCACGAGAGGGAGGAAGCGGCGAAAGACGAGCTAGCGAATGCCCGCGCAGCGATCGAACGCGGCGATCTCGCGGAGGCTGCCTCGGCCCTCGAGCGCGCGCGTACCTACGACCCGAGCAACCCGGACATCGGCGCTCTTCAGGAGCAGTTGCTCGGAGCGCAGCCAGATGGTGGCTAGTTGAGCTTGTTGTCCGGGTCCCGGACTGGCTTCCAGCTGCAGGTCTGGCCACCACCCGCTGCTGGCTTGCACTTGTACATATAAGTCAGCGTGCGGCCACATCCGCTCACCTGCTTTGCCATCGGCGAATCGTCGACGAACTCGATCTGGGACCCATGACAGTCGAGGTCGACCGCCGCCGCACTCCTGATTTGTTGCGTGGCGGCGGACTCGTGCCCGCACCCCAGACTGAGCGCCATGATGGCCGCAACTTGGACGACTTTGCTCCGCATCTCTTGGACCCCTGAGGCGGAGCATAGCGCAAGCGTGAGCTGCGCGCGCCTAGAAGTCGATGCCCAAGCCCCTGAGGTCGCTTTCGGCCTGCGCGGCCCAGCCGCGATTGGCTTTGGGACTTGCTGGGCTCGGGTGCAGCACCGTGCCGATTCTGGGCCCCTGTTCACCAAGCGCAGTGCGGGCACGCTTGGTCGCCCAGGACCCCACCCCGACGACGGTCGTCGGCGAGAGGATCTCGACGGCATTGCGCAAGGCCCGGTCGCATGCGGGCAGCAGGGCCGCCTGCTCGTCGACGGCCAGCTTGTCGGGTGTACGATTGCGCCCGGTCGATTCCATGAACAGCAAGGGACAGTAGTTGAGCACGAAGAACCTGGAGAAGAAGCGCTCGGGCGTGCCAAAGCGCGCCCGTGCCCAGCCCCAAAGACGCGAGCCGCTCACTTCAGAGCGCTCGCAGCTGAAACCGAGGACGGGTCGCTTGGGGTGCTCGTTCCGGGGACGATCGACGGCGCCTTCGATGCCCAGCCAATCGCGAACAAAGCCCACATCGCCAAACGGAACACCAGTCTGACCCATGCCGAATGGTCCGGGGTTCATCCCGATCATGACTACCTCTTTGGGCCCGCCGCCGAAGCGGCTCAGGTAGAGCTCGTGTGGGCGCTTCGCGTATTGGAGGGGATTGTAGACGTGCGTGACCGGCTCCCTGAAGTCGAGCCGCGAGATCACGCGGCTCAGCGCGCGCGAGACTTTGACGAGCTCGTTCATGCAGATCAGCAGAGATATCGCTCGCCGCCATCGCAGAGAATGGTGACGACTCGTTGTTCGGCCTTGAGGCGGCGAGAGACCTCGAGCGCCGCATGGACGTTTGCGCCCGAAGACGGCCCCAGGAGCAAGCCCTCTTCGCGCGCTAGACGCTGGGTCATGCGCTCGGCAGCGAGGTCGGTGACGGTAAGCACCTCGTCGACGAGCTTCGTGTCGAGCACCGCAGGAATGAAGCCGGCCCCCAGGCCTTGAATGCCGTGCAAGCCGGGCTTGCCACCGGACAGCACAGCGCTTGCCCGCGGCTCGACCGCGACGATTCGAATGTCGGGGTTGCGCTTCTTCAGCACGCGGCCGACTCCGGTGATGGTGCCCCCGGTGCCGACGCCCGCCACGAACGCATCAACCTTGCCGCCGGTGGCCTCCCAAATCTCTTCCGCCGTGGTCTTGGCATGGATGTCGGGGTTGGCCGGGTTTTCGAACTGGCCGCACATCATTGCACCAGGCGTCGTCTTCAGGAGGCGTTCTGCCTGCTCAACCGCGCCTGCCATGCCGTCTTCGGCTGCCGTCAATACCACTTTGGCGCCGTAAGACTTGAGCAAGTATCGACGCGCCGCGCTCATGTCCTCGGGCATCACGATGATGCAGCGGTAGCCTCGAACGGCACAGATCATCGCAAGGCTGATCCCCGTGTTGCCGCTAGTCGCTTCGATGACCGTCGAACCTTCGCCGAGCGCCCCCGACCTCTCGGCGGCGAGAATCATCGAAAGTGCGGGCCGATCTTTGACGGAGCCAGCCACGTTGCTCGATTCGAGCTTACCGCAGACGTCGGCACCCTTGCCACCAGTGATTCTTGCGAGCCGCACCAAAGGGGTGCGGCCGATCAGGTCTAACGCGCCGTCATAGATTCGCTCGGTCATGTGGCGGCTAGCATAACAGGCGGCGCTTAGATGTCACCGCCGGAACGATCCGATTCGTGCACATCGTAGGCCTGGATGATTTGCTGCACCAGCGGGTGTCGAACGACATCCGCATGGGAGAAGTAGACGAACTCGATGCCGTTGATCTGCGAGAGCACCTTCTCGGCGTGCCGGAGCCCGCTGCGCGCCCCCCCCGGCAGGTCGACCTGCGTCACGTCGCCCGTGATGACCGTTTTGGAGTCGAAACCAAGCCGAGTCAGGAACATCTTCATCTGCTCCTGCGTCGTGTTCTGGGCCTCGTCGAGGACGACGAAGCTGTCGTTGAGGGTCCGGCCCCGCATGAAGGCGAGGGGCGCAACCTCGATGGTCCCCCGCTCGATCAACGCGCTGATGCGTCCGGGCTCCATCATGTCGTGCAAGGCATCGTAGAGCGGTCGAAGGTAGGGATTGATCTTTTCGGCAAGGTCTCCGGGTAGAAAACCGAGTCGCTCGCCCGCTTCGACCGCGGGGCGAGTGAGAACGATTCGCTTGACCTGCCGCTCCTGCAGCGCACGAATCGCCATCGCCATGGCGAGGTAGGTCTTGCCAGTGCCGGCTGGACCAATCCCGAAGACGATGTCGTGGCTGCGGATCGCCTGGATGTAACTTTGTTGCGTCACGCCTTTCGGGGAAACGATTCGCCGACTGGAGGTCGTCAGCACGACGTCATCCAGAAGCGCACGCAGCCTCATCTGCGGATGGGCGCGAAGCGTGCGTGCCGCCCGTGCCATTTCGACGGCGCTGAGGTCTCGAAACTGAAGCGCATCGATGAGCTCGTGGAGCACACGCTCGACCAACTCGACGTCCCGGTTGGGTCCCTGAACGTGAATCGTGGCGCCACGCAGGCCCATCGAAACACCGAGCTCGGCTTCGAGCGTGCGCAAATTCGATCCTCCTGGGCCCGTGAGCCTGAGCATCAAGCTTGGATCAGCGACCTCGATGTCGGCGGCTACATCGGTCTCCACGGGGCCGCGCTGCGCTCTCGGTTCGATAGCTCAAGGTTAGCGCGTCCGGCGCGCGGACGCGAGCGGCAATGCTAGCGCCAAACGAGGGCCCCTGGATCGCGTGCGACCGCCGCTTCCAGGCGCTCGTGGGCCGCGAGAATGAGGGCCCTAATGGTATCGCCATCGAGGGGGTAGGAGGCGAGGCCGACCGCCACGTGCAAGAAGGAGAGCTCCTCGGGCTGCCGGATGCGGCGCGCCTCCAGGTCGGACTGAAGCCTGCGGATGACGTCCACGATCGCGCGTGCGCTCTGCGCATCGAAGCCAACGACGAAGGTGTCTTCATCCCAGCGCCCTCGTACGTCTTCGCGCCGGAACCGCCCGTAGATCATTCGGCCCAGGTAGGTCCGTAATCGGCGTGCCTGGACGTGGTCGAGCCCATCTAGGCCGGTCGTCCGCATGAGACCAATCGAGTAGGTGCGTCCGTGACGCTGAGCGGATGAAAGTCCGAATTCGAGTGCCGCGACCGCCGCCGGGCGCGTCAGCAAGCCCGTCTGGCTACAACGCAATTGCTGCCGGCGGAGTCGTGCCATTCGATCGGCTTCAGCGTGCAGGTGCGCCAACCAACCCGATGATCGAATCAAGCACTCGCTGATCTCGCGCTCGTAGGCGAGCGGCGAGTCGTCGAAGCAGAGCAGCCCGAAGTCCGAATCCCAGGCAGACATGCGAATGATCGCCGGCACCTGCTTCCCGGTCACGCTCGACCCCAACAGAATTGCGTCTGGGCACTGCACGTCGATCTCGCGCAAGAGCTCATCGAGGCTGAAGTAGAGCAAGCACTCGATGCCCGACTCTCCGATGAGCCGCGCAGCGTCGGGGTCGCGAAGCACGGCGACTTTCGGACGCGGGGTCATCGCGCGTTCGACTGCCGTGCTCAGCGCGTGGTGCAATCGTACGAGCTCGATCGGGTGCGGTAGGAAGATGTCGACCCCGACTTGAGCCGCGTGAGCTCGAGTGTGCGGGTCGTCGTCAACGGAGAGCAGAATGACTGGCGTTTCGGCGCACCCCTGCAAGCTGCGGAAGAGGGGAAGGAAACGGGTGAGCGCCTCTCTGTCCTGAAGGGGCCAGCCCACGAGCACCGCCGTCGGCGCATTTCGCGCCGCAATCTTGAGGGCTTCGTCGACGTTGGAGACCGGCCTGAGGTGCACGAGCACCTCGTCGATAGCCGACCGGAGGTAGGCGATCATCGCCGGGTCGTCCTCGAGCGCGAGCAGCGTCGGCACGAAATCCTTGGGAATCGGACGATGAAGGAAGAAGCTTGCGGCCGGCGTGACCGAAGGCGGGGCGGCGGCCATGGACGGAGTATCGTTCGGACGGCCCACGGCTGCGGCGGCGTGAGCGCGCACCGAATCGATCGATTCGAACATCGTCGTCCAATCGAGGCGGCCCGACTCCTGCAGCTGCCGGAGCTCTAGCTCGATGCGACCTGCGGCATCGGAGATCTCGTTCAGACCATGCGCCTGTGCGGCGCCTTGAAGCTCGTGTGCCTGACGAAGCGCGTCCGATACCACACTGGTTCGCTCGGCCTCCGAATGCACGCGACGAATCGCGCCGGAGAGGTTGTCGGCAGCGATCGGAAGAAGGCTTAGGTACGACTCCCTGGCGCGGTTGGAGTCTACGCTGGCGGCTGAAGCCTCGTCGGGGAAGAGCACTTCTTCGGCGGTATCGTCGTTGGACCTAGGCGCAGCTGCAGCAACTGGCGCATCGCTTCGGTGCTTCGCCACGACGTTTGCCACTGCGCGGGCGAATCGATCGACCGTGACGGGCTTGTGGAAGACCTTGGCAACGTCGAGCTCGTGGGTGAGGTGCCTGAAGGTCGGGAGGTCTCGATAAAATGCCGAAACGAAGATGATCGGCGTCTCGAACCCCTCTCGTCGCAGATCTTCAATCCAAGTGATTCCGTTGGTATCCGGCAACAAGCCGTCCACGACGAGCAGCGAGGGCGCTTCTTGCGCGATCAAGGCTCGAGCGACGCTGCCCTTGGTCGCGACCAAAACCCGCAGACCCTGCGCTTCGAGCGCCGGGATGACGCTCGCGCGAAACTGAGCGTCGTCGTCGAGGAGAAGGACTGATGGAGCCACTTGGGGGGTAGTGTGGCACCGTTTGCAACGTCTACAACGCGATCCGATACGACGCTTAGGACGCGCGCTGGTAGTCCGAAGCCGCTTGCTCGAGGTAGGCCCGGGCGACCGGATGGTCGGCGCATTGCGCGACAACTGCCTGCAGGTGACGAACGCCCTGACCATGGTCCCCGGTCTCGATTTCGATGACGCCCAAGAGCGTACGAGCATCCTGGTGCTCCGGGTCGAGCTGCAGGATGAGCGTCAGCTCCTCGCGGGCCCCGTGTGCGTTGCCGCGAAGCCTGAGCAACCTGGCGAGCTCGAGACGAATGTCGTGGAACTTCGGGCAGAGCCGAAGGGCGCGCCCAAACTCGTGCATCGCGTCCTCCGGGCGGTCCAGATCCAGGTATGCCCGGGCGAGCGCACGGTGAAGATTGGCGACCTTACCGCGCCGGTAGGCATCGCTGGAAGAGTCGGACTGGCGCTGAGCCCGTTCCAAGGTGCGTGCACCCGATCCATATGCGCCAAGCTCGTTACAGGTCACCGTGAGGTTGAGCGCGGCCTCGAGATAGCCGGAGTTGACCTCGAGCGCCTGCTCGAAGCACCAGCGCGCTTCGGGAAGCCGACCGTTTAGGTGATAAATGACGCCCAGTCGATTGAACACGTCGGGATATCGTAGTCCCTGCTGCACGAGCTTCTCGTAGTAGGGCTGAGCAAGCGGGTACTCCGCGCGATCGTAGTGCTTGTTCGCGGCGTCTAGAATCTGTTGAGCCCAAGGAGCCATGGGCCCGAAGGTAACGATCGGGCTGATCGCTGGCCAGAAATCCGCGTTCGGGCCCTTCAGCCGATCTTGCCGAGCAGGGTCTGGGCACGTTTGGCCTCATCGCTTCCGGGAAAGCGCTGAACGATTTCGCTGAAGGCTTCCCGGGCCGCCTCCAGCTCGTCGGTCCGGAGGTAGACCTGCCCGAGAAGGAGCAGGGCCTGCGGCGCGACGTCGGCTCCCGGGTATGAGGTAAGCAGGACTTTGAGCCGCGAAATCACACCTCGATAGGCTTTTCGCTTGAGGTAGAAGCGCGCCACGTAGAGCTCGTGGGCGGCGAGCAGGCTCATGCATTTTTCCATGAGCGCGTTGGCATCGGGAACACGCTGGTCGTCCGGGTAGTCCACTACGAACCGGCGGAGCTGGATCAGCGCATCACGAGCGGCGCTCTGATCGCGCTCGCTCGACGGGGGCGTCATGAACCAGCCACCGGGGATCTGATTGTAGTAAGCCTCGGCGATTCGAAATCGCGCGTACGGAATCTCCTTGTGAGACGGGCGAATCCGGACGAACTGGCGAAAGGTCTGGATCGCTTCGGGGTAGGCTTCATTCTTGAACTGGCAATCGCCGATGCGAAGCTCCGCGAGCGCCGCGAAGCGGCTGTAGGGGAACTCCCGCCGAATTTCTTGAAATGTCGGCTCGGCGGAGAGACAGTCGCCGCGACGAAAATTTAGCAAGGCCTTCTCGTAGCCGGTGCGCGCGTCGTCACCGGGATCGAGTGTGCTCTTTCCGGTCTTGCTCAAGCTCGCCGAGCTACCACCGCAGGCGGCAGCGAGCGCAAGCAGAGCGATCCAAATCGAGTTGTCGAGGCAAAACCTCATCGCGGTTGAGTTAGCCTCTGACCCCGCTAGAAACAAGGCGACCGACCTCTCGCCGATTGAGCCTGTCTCAGGCGCTTGCGATTTGGTTGTCGACGAAGCGAGCCGGGTCGATTCCAAGGGTCGCGAGCGCCGCTTCCCAGCGCTTTTCAATCGGCGTGTCGAAGACGATTTCGTAGTCGAGGTCGACCGGAATCCAGGACCCCTGCTTCATCTCACTCTCGAGTTGTCCTGCTCCCCATCCCGAGTAGCCGAGGATCATCGCACAGGTGTCGGGCCCATCTCCTCGGGCGATACGCTCCAAGAGCTCGATCGATGCGCTGCAGGCGATGCGCGGGCTCACCGCGATCGTATGACCCGTCGAGGGCTGAGGAACGCCTTCTACGTCGTAGAGGATCCAACCCGACTCCGGGGAAACCGGCCCACCGAGCATGACCGGTGCGCTCACTTTCGCAGCCGCATCTCCCGTCACGCCAACTTCATTGAAGACGTCTTCGATCTGGAGTTCGGTCACGCGATTGACGACGAAGCCAAAAGAGCCTTCATCCCCGTGATCGATCAGGAGCACGAGCGTATGATTGAAAAACGGGCACCGCATCGACGGTGCCGCCACGAGGAAACCCGGTGCAAGTGATGCCGCCACGAGCCGAGACTGCCATCAAATCCGATGCTCCGCGAGTCCAAAGTCGGAAGGAGGGAAAATGAGCAAACTGCGGGCCGTCTTACGCACTGGCGCCTTCGTCGGATACTCCGCAAGCATTCTCTTGGCCTACGAAACCCACAGGGCGATGACCCCCGAGTCGGGACGAGAGGTGCTCGCAAATCGGTACCGCAGGCGTTTGACCGACGGGATTCTGCGCGTCTTCGGCGCGGAGCTCCTGCTCGTTGGTCAGCGCAGGCATCTTGGCGGGGCTTTGGTCGTCGCCAATCACCAGAGCGCGCTCGACATCGCAGTGATGCTCTATCTCTTCGAAGGGGTCCTGGTGAGTCGGCACGACGTGGCGGATTGGCCACTGCTCGGTCGCTTGGCAAAGCACGGCGATACGATCTTCGTCGACCGCGAAGACCGCCGCAGTGGCGCCCTGGCGCTGCGTGAGATCCGAAGGCGAGCGAAAGAAGGACGCACGGTCGTTGCCTTTCCCGAAGGCCGAACCTTCCCCGGGGATTCCGTCCACGAGTTTCACCCGGGCGCCTTCGCGGCGGTTGCTTCGCTTGGCGTGCCGATCATTCCCGTTGGGCTCGCCTACTCGCCAGCGATTCCGTACGGCAAGGAATCGTTCGGCACACACATTGCCAAGATCGCTGCGCGCCCGAGAACTCGAATCGCGGTCCGTCTGGGCGAGCACCTGCCCCCGGGCCTCGACGCTCGGGCTGCCGCGAGGATCGCTCGGGCAGAGGTCGAAGCGCTGGTTCTTGAGGCGCGGAGCGCCCTTGGACGCGATCGCGCCTGAATTCATTGGGCCCCGGTGCTGTCGCGGGCGCCTTCTAGGCGCGGAGCCCTCTCTTCGCTAGGATTCGATGTCTTTGTGCCCGGAAGGACTCTTGCGCCAAGCTCATGGTTCGTCTCATCCGCCCATCGAAAGAGCCAGAAGCCCAGCGCGATGAACGCCTCTGGGAGCTCCTGCCGAGCGCTCTGTGGGATCTCGACTTCAGAGGTCCGCTCGACTGGATTGAAGCGCAGAGCTGTCGAGATGCCGACGCATTCAAGCAGTTGGTGCGAAACAATCCCGAAGCGCTCGGGGAGTGTCTAGAGCGAGTCCGGATTCATCGGGTGAGCGCTGGTGCGGTCTCACTCGTGGGCGCGGCAAGCGCGCAGGAGTGCATCCGTCGGTCTCGGGAGCTGCTGACCGCCGAGTCCAAGTCCGACTTTTTGCGCATTCTGATGGCCGCCTTCCGCAACGAGCACGACGTCCATCTCGAGACTGCGATTATGACCTGCTCGCAAGAACCGCGAGATGTCCGCGTGCACTGGCGTTTCGTGGAAAGCGAGAACGGGCGCTTCGATCGTGCGATTGTCTTCGTCACCGACATGAGCGCCGAGCACGAGCTTCAGCAACGTCTCTTGTTGGCGGAACGCATGTCGGCGATTGGAACACTCACCGCAAGCATCATTCACGAGATCAAGAACCCACTCACTTTCGTTTGGAACCATTTGCGGGCGATTCGAGATTCCGGCGAACCCTTGTCTCCCGAAGGCGCGGAGCTCATCCGCGAAGCCTACGAAGGCGCGGAGCGGATACGGCTAATCTCCAATGAAATCACCTCGTCGTCGCACGGCGGAGACGGGGTCGAGGTCGAGACGGTCAAGCTCAAGCAGGTCCTGGATGCGGCGATCCGAATGGCGCAGCCCGAGATGCAACACCGGGCCAGGATCGTTCGTGAGTACGAAGAAGGTCACCTGTACATTCAAGGCTCGAGAACGCGCATCGGTCAAGTGTTCCTGAATTTGATCGTCAACGCAGCGCAGGCGATCGAGCCAGGGGATCGAACGCGGAACACCATCACGGTTCGCGCGCGTAGCACCGAATCAGATCGGATTTGCGTGGAGGTTCAAGACACGGGACCCGGCATTTCATCACAGCTGTTGCGCAGGATCTTCGATCCCTTCGTGACGACGAAGCCCGCAGGACGCGGAACCGGACTCGGGCTCTCCATCTGCCGACGCATCGTATATTCACTCGAAGGCACGATCGAGATTCAAAGTCATCCCGGCCAAGGGACGGTCGCCCGTGTCGTCTTGCCAAAGGCGCCGCGCCCGAAACGTCCCCTCTCGATTCCACCTACGTCGATGAGCGCAGTCCGGCGGGCGACGCGGGGCAAGCTGTCGCTTCTAGTCGTCGACGACGAGCCAGTCATCGCGCGACTCATTCAGAAGGCGCTCGTCAAACACGACGTCACAACGGCCAACGACGGCCGCGAGGCGGTCGCGCTCATGGGGCAGCATGCCTACGACGTGATTCTCTGTGACCTGATCATGCCGGAGATGACGGGCATGGACGTCTATCGAGCGGCCCTGCAACGGGCGACGCCAGTGAATGACCGCATCGTGTTCATGACCGGAGGCGCCTTCACCCAGCGGGCCAGGGACTTCCTTCAAAGCGTTCCAAACCTCCGAATTGAAAAGCCTTTTGACCTAGTGCACCTCGAGCGCACAATCTACGAAGCGGCTGATATCGTCGACCCTCGATGAACCAAGGCCCACTCGCACGCAGAGGCTACTGAGGAACTGATGAGCCAGATGCGAATGATGGTGGTCGGTCTGGACTGCGCTGCGCCCGAGCTGGTGTTTGAGCGCTATCGCGACGCGATGCCGAACCTCTCCGCGCTCATGGACCGCGGGACATGGGGAAGGCTGCGGAGCACGGAGCCGCCCATCACCGTGCCCGCGTGGACCTGCATGCTCTCCGGACGCGACGCGGGCGAGCTCGGTTTGTATGGATTCCGAAATCGCGTTCCAGGTGAAACTCGCTTGCGTTTGGTTGACGGAAACGATGTTCGCGTCAAACGTGTCTGGGATTGGCTGGGCGAACATGGCCGTCGCGTTGCTCCACTTTTCGTGCCGTTGACCTCGCCCCCAACGCCGGTGCATGGCCAAATGGTGTCGGGCTTCATGTGGCCAGGAGGCGATGCGCCCTGGTGTTTTCCCCGTTCACTCGAAACCGAGCTCATCGAGCGGTTCGGACGGTACCGCGCGGACGTAGAAAACTTCCGCGATGACGATCTAGACCGGATCTACCGAGACATCGTCGCGATGACCGAGCAACACTTCGATATCGCGGAGCAGATCTGGTGCGATCAGGAACCGGGCTTCATGATGCTGGTCGAAATCGGCGTCGATCGTTTTCACCACGCATTTTGGCGTCACATCGATTCGGAGCATCCGCGCCACGAAGCCGCGAATCCTTGGAAAGACCTTGGCCCAAAATACTACCAGCTCCTCGATGCCCGGATCGGACGGCTCTGCGCTTTGGCCGACGACGACACCTCCGTGATGGTCGTCAGCGACCATGGAGCGCGCGCGATGCACGGAGGGTTTTGCATCAATGATTGGTTGATCGAGAAGGGATACTTACGTCTTCGAGATCGGCCCTCGGCGTCGATCTCGCTCGACCACTCGCTCGTGGATTGGTCGCAAACGACTGCCTGGGCCGAGGGCGGCTACTACGCGAGGATCTTTCTCAACGTCGCAGGGCGTGAGCGCAATGGAATCGTTGCGCCCGAACGAGCTCGAGCAGTTCGAGATGAGCTCCGTCGAGAGCTCGAGCATGTGCGAAACGACGAGGGTGAACGGGTTCCGGTCTTGGTGCGAGCTCCTGAAGAATACTACAAGCGAGCCCGGGGCTTCCCTCCGGACCTGATGGTCTACTTCGATGAGCTGAAGCTACGCGCGATCGGCTCGGTCGGCACAGGTCGGATCGTGGTCGACGAGAACGACACGGGACTCGACGGCTGCAACCACGATTGGGAGGGCATCTTCGTCATGAGCGGAGGAGGCATTCCGGCGCGGGGCTGCGTCGAGGGAGCGGAGATCTACGACGTGACGCCAACGATCTTGGGAGCCTTCGGCGTTCCCAGGCCGCCGGGGATTCTGGGTCGGGACTGGACGCTGTGACAGGGTCGGCATCGGCGTCAGCGACCGTGCGAACGACAAGCTCAGTGCCAGCGGGGGGCTCTCGCGCTAGGGTCTGCGGGTGGCGGCGCGGGCGCTGGTGTTGGGGTTGGATGGGTTTGATCTCGGGCTCGTCGAGCTGTTTGGCGCGGAGCGCTTGCCGAATCTACACGCGCTGATGTCCCGCGGCGTGTTCGCTGCGCTCGAGTCGGTGCAGCCCCCGGCCACGCTGCCGAACTGGACGACCTTTCTCACGGGCGTCGACCCGGCTCGTCATGGGGTTTTCGATTTCACGACGCGCAAGGGCTATAGGGTTCGGTTCACCTCGGGCACGGCCCGTGAAGTGCCGACGCTCTTCACGCGGCTCGATCAGCTCGGGCTACGCTGTGCCTGCTTGAGCTTTCCTGCGACCTGGCCGCCCGAAAAGCTTCGGCACGGAGTCTTCGTGAGCGGCTGGGATTCGCCGGTTGCATTCGAGGCCGACCGTTCGTTCATCTGGCCTCCATCCCTCTACGACGACACCCTGCAAAGGTTCGGCAAGCCGTCATTCGACGATGTCGACGAGTTCCATGCCGATGAGCCCGGCTGGATCGACGGGTTGCCGGACGCGCTGGTTCGCCGCGTCGGACGGAAGACCGACTGGGGGAGATGGTTGCTCGAGCGACAGGACTGGGATGTCTTCGCCCTCTATTTCGGCGAAAGCGACACCGCGTCCCACTATCTCTGGGCACATCACGACACGCGATCGCCGAGACGTCCAGCCAGCGTTTCGGCCGCGGACGGAGGAGGGCTCGGGCGGGTCTACGAGGCGCTCGACCAAGCCGTTGGCGCGCTCATGCAGGCCGCGGGAGGCGAGCAAACCGAGGTCACGGTGCTCAGCGACCATGGTTCCGGAGGCTCGTCGGACAAAGTGTTGTACCTCAATCGGCTCTTGGCCGAGCACGCTCTGCTTCGGTTTCGGTCAGCGCGGGGCCCTCGCGCCGCCCGCTTGAAAGAGATCGCACTGCGGCGTGTTCCGCCCCGTCTCCGGGAGCGCCTGTTTCGCCTCGGCAACGCCTGGTTGCCAAGCCGATTGGAATCGAATGTGCGATTCGGTGGGATCGACATGGCGAACACCGTCGCGTTCAGCGACGAGTTGAACTACTTCCCCGGTATTCACCTCAACCTGGCCGGGCGAGAGCCGGGCGGCATCGTTCGACCCTGGCAGAGACAGGAAACCATCCTGCGAATTCGAGCGGCCTTGCTCGACACCCGCGATCCATGGAGCGGCGAGCTGGTGTTTCGAGACTTGATCCCCCGCGAGGAGCTCTTCGATGGCCCGCACTTGGATCGCGCGCCCGACCTGGTCGTCGATCTTCACCTCGACGACGGCTACTCGTACAATCTGATGCCGAGCGAGTCCCCGAATGCGATACGCGCAGCCCCATGGACGCAAAGCCGCTTGCCGGTGCAGCCCCCAACAACTCGCCCCTTTCGCAAGCTCGGTACTGCCGAAAAGCTCGGCAAGAAGGGACGAAGCCTTCCGGGCAGCCATCGCTCACATGGGTTCATGACCCTAGCTGGGCCGAGCGTGGAGGCCGTAGGCCGAGTCGATGCACAGATCGCAGACCTGAGCGCGACCCTCCTGCGCCGGCTCGGTCTCTCGGTGCCGCCATCGTTCATGGGGCGCGTCCTCTGGGAGGCTCTGCTGGACCAGCGGAACGTGTCGACGGTCGCGCTCCCCGAAACGGGCCCGCTCGCGTCGTGCAACGCGCAGAACGAGGGTCTCGTCGAATCTCGACTCCGCGCACTCGGGTACATCGAATGATCCTTCACGTCGCCTGCCTCCCGTTCCCAACGCATCAGGGCACACAGGCAGCGATTGCAGCCATGCTCAAGGCATCGTCAGAAGCGGGGCGGCAAACCCACCTGCTCGCTTATGCGCAAGCGGCCTACGAGCTCGACGCGCCCTACGAGATCCATCGCATACCCAACTTTCCGAATGTTCGCTCGCTACGCTCCGGGCCTTCCTGGGGCAAGGTCGCGCTGGACGCGCGTTGCGTAGGGGAGATTCGCAAGCTGGCGCGCCAACTTCAGCCCAGAGCGATCGTCGCGCACCACATCGAAGCCGCCCTCGCGGCGCTCGGCGCCGGCGTCGCTCCAGTGTATTACGTCGCGCACACCTCGCTCGAATGCGAGCTTCCGGTCTACTTGCCCGGAGTCGCGAAGCGACTGGTCGGCAAGGTCGGGCGCCGTGTAGAAAGGCAAGTGTGCGCCCGGGCAGCGGGCGTTGCAGCAGTTGCCCCTTCGCTGGCCGCCCTTCTCGGCGACGAGGTGCGATACCTGCCGGTCCCCTG
Organism: uncultured delta proteobacterium; assembly: GCA_963699755.1. Taxonomy (GTDB): domain Bacteria; phylum Myxococcota_A; class Polyangia; order Polyangiales; family Houyiibacteriaceae; genus SG8-38. Next base: position 1,463,783 of record CAVOVB010000001.1, on the reverse strand, counting down.
GCCATCATCTCCGGGAACGGAGCGGGTGATCCGGAATGAGGCACGCTTGGCGCTTGGGTTGGTGCCAGATGCACATGTCTGTCTTTACGCCGGCAATTTGGACCGGTACCAGGGCTGGGAGGACCTCGTCGAGGCCATCTCCTTGTTGCGCCAAAGCGACCCGAAGGCCCGATTGCTCGTCGCCACCGCTTCGGACCCCGCCCCCGTTCGAAAGGTAGCCGAACGCCTGGGAGCCGCCGACGCGATCGTGTTCTGCGGCCTCGGCTCGGAGCAAAGCCGCATGCTGGCCCATGCCGCGAGCGACTTGGCCTGGGTGCCGAGGCGCACAGTGGGCGGTCTACCGATCAAGATGCTCGACGCCTTCGCCCGCGAGCTTCCCGTCATCGCAACGGAGCGGGCCACCGCCGGGCTTCCGCTGCAGCGAGCCTGCTCGATCATTCCCAACGACAGTCCTCGCGCCTTGGCCAGAGCGGCAGAGAGCCTGCTCGACAACGAAGGTGCCGCGAACGCATTGCGCGATGGCGCTCGACGCTACCTGGCACTCCACCACAGCGCCGAGTGGTTCTCTACGGCGATGCGCCACTTAATGGGAGAGCCCCTCGCACCCATTCCCCGAAGGAGGAGCCCGTCGTCAACATATGGGCCAACGCGCCTTTTTTTGGATCCGAATTGAACGCAGCAAGTACCCTCTTCTTCCCAGCTCGCGCTGCAAAGAGAACATGGTCGCCCACTTGGACGAATCGCTTTCATACGCCAACAAACGAACCGATTCCGGTGTTCAGCATCTTCTCCTCGGCGGGGAGCTCGATCTAGAAACACCGGCATTGGCGGAGCTCACGGCCGCGGCCGCAGCCCTGGCGATCGGATCCAAACCCAAGGTGCTCCTGCCCCTTGCGAGCGCCGCGGTCGAGTACGCCCTGGTTCGCCGTGGAGATTCGGTCCTGGTCAGCTGCTACGGCACCTCGAACGCACCGGTCGTCTATCAGCTCGATCGCGCCGTCCCGCTGCGGCGCCTCCTGGACCGCTGCGCGCAGTCGATGCTCGAAATGGCAGGTCAGGAGCTCGACCCGACCGCTCGGCAGATCGCGATCCGCGTAGCGGAGCGTGCCCTCGCGACCAAGATCACGCCGGACCCCGAGGGCAGTCTACTGCCGATGAACCAGCGTGGCGGTGATCTCGACGCGCCGGGCGAGCACATCCCTCTCACCTTCGGGTACGAGGCTGCGGTCTATCCTTCGTCATCGCCTTCTCAGAGCCGATCGTCGCGGGCTGACGTGCACGCGCTGCTCTTCGAAGGCCACCTCTGGGCTTTCGTTAGGGGCCGCCGCCTCTCGCTCGTGCGAGGACCGATCATACTGGCTGCCCACCGAATGGTCGTGGCGGTGCGAACCCTAGTCGATTCCTGGGAGAGCACACGCCCGACCCACGTTCGTCTGCGAGCGGGCGAGTTCCAGATCGCCATGCGAAAATCGGCTCACCAGCTGGTCAGCATCGAGCTTTCGTCGAAGGGACACGGTGACCTGACCGCAACTGGACTGACGATCGCGGAGGCCGCCCTACCGATTCTCAAGCTCACGAGCGATTTGCTTCGAAGCCTGGTCGCCTCGGACCGCGGCCAGAGCCGAAACCTCCGCGTCCGCGCCCTCCGTCAAGAGGTCCGCGCGCTCCGCAGGGAAATCCGCGCGCGCCGAAGCGCCGATAGCTTCGTCAATCTCGACCCCGACCGTCTACGCATGCACCGTGGTGGCGATTCTGAAGAGCCCGAGGCACCGAGCAGCCTGCCTTCCCTGCAGTTCGACGAGCGATGGCGAATCTGTCTCGAGGGCCTAGACGCGAACTCGGTCTTCATGTGCGGCGATCGACTCGTGATCGCAACTCAGACTCACGTCGTTGCTGTATCACGCGATGATGGTAGGGTCCTCTGGGCGCGCCCGGGGCAAGCTTCGACGACCTTGATGGCCGGTTCGGTCCTGATTCGAGTCTCGGCCGATGGCGAGGTTGAGCTCTGCGATGTCAAAGATGGCGAGCCCTACTGCTCGACCCAGATCACACCTCGGATCGGCGGTCCACCCGTGGGCCTGATGGCGGGCGGCGAACACACGCCTCCTGTCGCGGTGGTCAGCGAAGGCAGTCACCGGCTCGTCGCGATCGACCTACGCACCGGCGAGCCGCGATGGCGCTTCGCTTCGCGAAGCGGTGGCGAGTTCCGGATGACCAAGGTCGGCCGTCTGCTCTTGGTGACCTGCGGAGAAGAGGCGATCCACGCTCTCGACATCGCGACCGGCGAAGACGTTTGGCGTTTCGCGGAGCGCGGCTGTTTTCAGTTCAAGCCCCTGGTCAGCCACGAAACGGTCATCGCGGCCGCTGTCCGTGGCCGACGCGAAGGCTCGCTTTTCGCAATCGATCTCTACAGTGGCCAAGCGCGCTGGAAGCGCGAGCTTCCGGGCCCTCCGACCTCCGACCCCTGCGTCGCCGCCAATGTCGCGCTGGTCTCGACCGCCGGCGACGAGGCGACGCTCGCCGCGCACTGCCTGCGGACCGGAGCGCCCCTTTGGGAAACCAGGGACCCGGGCCTCGGCATAGGGGGCGCCGGCCTGACGTTCGACGAGACCTGGATCGTCAACGCCCCCTTTGGCCAGCTCAGCGCGCTCGACGTGCGCTCGGGGAAACTCCGCTGGAACACCAGCCTCGCCGACGCGCTCGCGGACGAAATTCCGCGCCGGCTCGAACCCGTCCTGCGAGGTGGCGCGCTCTTCGTGCCGGCTTCCTCGGTGCACGTGGTGCGCCCCGCGGACGGGCAGAAGCTCTCCGCCAGCCTGCCCTGCGACCTGGTCCCCGACCTGATGCGGGTCGACGAGCGTGGCTGGGTCTACGTAGCCGAGGAGAGCGGCTACCTCGCAGGCTACGCGCCCAAGCCGATGCTCACCCTGATCCGGGGCGGCAGCCGCTAGGACGCCTTCGGGTCGCGTTGCCTCCCCCTAGTCGAACGGGATGCAGCGGAACTGGGTCGACCAGCCTTCGAAGATAGGCGTGTAATAGCTATCGCTCGAGGCGTTGAGCTTCGCCTTCACGCGAAGCAAAGGCATGTAGTTCGGACGGCCGTTGGCGACGAGCGTCTCCCCCAGATCATAGCTTTGAAGCGTCGTGTCGGTCGGATAGACGATCGAAACCGGAATCTGGGCATCCAGCTCCGCGAGGGTGTTCCCCGTGAAGATCTCGAACTCCACAGTGCTGTCCGACGGCGTAGAGCCGATCCAGGTCAGATTCCCCCAGTCCGGACGCTCGGGAGGCATCGTACAGACGACCTCCGCCGCGTAGTTGTTTTCATAGAAGCCGTTGCCGTAGCTGGCGCCGTCGCCCGGCACCATGATTCGGACGGGAATCCGCTCAAGCTCCACCGTTCCGTCGGCGATCGCGACCAGCTCGAACTCGAAGACCTGCGGGAACTCGCTCGGCGGTATGAAGTTGTTTCCGATCCGAAACTCAAAACCGGCTCCGGCGTTCGCCAAGCAGCCGAGACAGGTGTCCGTGCCCTGACCGCCGAGGCAGTTGGGTATTCCGACGGTTGGACAGCTCGAGGCCTCGATCAGCGTGACGAACCGGCTCTCATCGACGGCCGGAGTCGCGGGATTGTCCTCCGCGATGATGGTCAGATCGCGACGGGTGTTCGCGACCAGGGAGTCAATCGCATCGAGAAGCGCGGTCGAAAGCCCCGTTCCGTCCTCAGCGATGGACTCGACGTATGGGTTGCCAGCTTGGTCGACGGAACCGGTGAGGTTCGCTAGCGCGTTGGCCTCGTTGGTCACCAACGTCACGTCGCTCGCCCGGGGGCTAATGACGGTCAGGATCTTCACGCCCGCTGCCAAGAGCTCGTTTTGGACATCGGCCCAAGGCACGGGTAGGTCAGTCGTCAGCCAACTGGGATCGGGAGCAGTGGTCTGGATTCGGATTTGGAACGGGCCACGGTTGGCGTTGGCACTACTGCTGGGAGACACCGCCGAATCGTTGATCGCGTACCAGTCACCAGTCCCGAGGGCGACATTGTTCAGGCGACCCCAACGGTCACCGCCGCCCGGCCCATTGTCGCAACCGAGAAACGTGCCAGATGAGTTCGCCAGGGCCATGTTCGACAGAGGGTAGTGAGTACCCTGGCCGCTGAGCGACACGCTGGTCGGAGCGCTGAGCGAGAACTTGACGAACCCATCGAACCCGTCCCCGTAGTAATTGCCGGAGCTGCCGCGCAGGCACGACCCGAAATTCCAGGTCGTCGCACTGTCATCGAACCTGGCGTTCGTTCCCATCACGGTAACCGACTTGTTGGTCAAATCGCCCAGGTCGTGCGCCGAGAAGGCGTCGGTCGCAAAGAGCATGTTTGGATGCTGCTCGACCGGCGGCAGGAGCGCGCCAGCACCCAGGATCCCGTCGAAGGGAGGGTTGGCATATACGCCGCTGGCCGGAAGGGGTCCGTTCCACATGGGTGCATCGGTGAAGAGAATGATGATCGGTAGAGACCCGGGCCGGAAACACGGGTAACCCCAGCGTCCAGCGGGCGACGAGGGGCAGGCGCCCCGGTTCGGCACGTAGGGCCCAAGACCCTTACCCGTCACAACCGAGTAGAGGGCCTGCGTGGCAGCCTCGGGCCGGTCGCTGTTGGAGCGGGTGACGAGCGATGCAGCGGCCTCAAGGATGTCGCCAACGTTGTCGGTCATGTCGAGGTAGTGGTGAAACGGAGTCTGACTATACGGGTTCGCATGCGGAGACAGCGGAATCTCCTTGAACTCTCCCACGCCCATCCAGAGGTCAGCGATCGAGCACTTCATTGCACCGATGAGGCCCGTGCCGGCTGCGCCCGGGCAACTGCCGAAGGTACTCGCGGTCAGGTCGGCGACGAGCTGCGCCTGCTCGCCTCCCATGCTGCCTGTGCTGTCCATCAAGATGTATGCATCCGCGAAGTTGATCTTGCCCGAGATGCTGACGTCGGCCGCAAGAGTGTTTTGGCTGTCGGAGTTGTAGTACGCCGTGTCGTAGATGCCGTCGTCGCTGGGGTCACCATCGCAAGGCGTGCGCCAACCCGGTCCCGGGCAGTCGTCGGCCCAGTTCGGTACGCCGTCCCCATCGGTGTCGATGACCACGTTGCTGCCGGGTGTCAGTGTGATCGCCCCGTCGGATGCTGAGAAGACGATGTTGTCGCTGTTGTCGATGGTGAGGTCGCCCTGCGTCGGGAAGTCCATCGCCACTTGGCAGGTTGGATCGCCATCACCGCAGGGACCGGGCGGAGTGACCACCTTCTGCTGAACGGAAACCGCGGAGCCGCCGCCGCTCTCACATGCGGAGAGCGCCATCGCGACTAGCAAGAGAAACCAGGGAGCGTTGGGGGATTTCTTCATGTTGCCTCCTAGGGTGCAGAACCGCGCTGGCAGCTGGGCGGACCCCCGGCCCGTGGTGAAGCGCAGACTTGCTGCTCCGGGCAATCCGAGACGTGAGCGCAGAGTCCGCCCGTCTCGACGCACTCCTTGCGACCGTCGGGCCAGAGGCCAACGCACTCGAAGCCAGGAGCGCAATCGCCGCTAACCTGACACAAACCGTATTGGCCGCAGGTCGCCAGACTGGATATCGCGGCTACCTCGCAAACCGGTGTGCTGCCAGTGCAGCTCGAGTTCACGCAAGCGGGTCCTGGAGGAACATCGTTAGGAGACGGAGATCCAGCGCATTCACCGGTGCCATCGCCATCGACATCAGCGCACCACGGAGTGGGCAGATCCGCGCAATCGTCGTCGCTCTCGCAGCCCTGGTTCACCCTCAGACAGAACTGGGAGTTCGGCTGGCCCTTGCAAACGTGCCCCTTCGGACAGTCGAGGTAGTCGTCACAGGGCAGGCGTCGATCGACGCAGCTGCCGGGGACACCCTCGCAGGAGAATCCCAGGATGCAGTCAGCGCCGCTGTTACAACCCGGGGTCTGCTTGACGCACCGACTCTTTCCGAATCCAACGTCGACGCAGTCGTACTCGGCAGCACAATCGTTGTTGTCGATGCATGCCCCGCCTGGTGCGGGCATGCATTGCATGATCGGATCTCCGCCGAAGGTCTCACAACCGCTCGGTACGCAAACCTCGTCTACGTTGCAGTCGCAGCTCGCATCGCTTTCGCTAGGACAGGAGAAGCACAGCCCGCTGGTGACGCAGACCTCCCCACCCCCGGTACCGCCCGTGCCCCCGGTACCGCCCGTGCCCCCGGTGCCGCCCGTGCCTCCCGAACCACCCGTGCCGCCCGTGCCTCCAGTACCCACCGCACCGCCGGTACCCCCAGTGCCGCCCGTGCCTCCAGATCCGCCCGAGCCCCCAGACCCGACTGATCCGCCGGTGCCACCACTAGATCGGGGCCCGCTCGAAGCCTCCCCGCAACCCCATAGAATTACAAGAAAACATACCGGTACCGACAGTGAGCGAAAAGCCATAGAATTCTCCTGCTTTCAATGATGACGAAAACTTTCATCATCTTCAAACAAGAAAATGATAGCCAGGTCGCAAAAGTATAGTTTAGGTGAGCATCTTTACAGTGCGCCCTCGAACCATCGGCATTGGGAGGTAGGCTCCGGCGTGTTTACATTTGTAGGCTTTGCTACGCGAGCCTGTGTTTTGTTTTTTCGTTCTTAGTAGTCGATCTACCGGACAGCGCGCAAACGTCTAAATACGCATGTAATACAATGTAAAGACACTTCCGAGGGGTTCTCGGTTCGCGGCTTCCACTCGAAGGCCGGCTGGCTCTTCTTCTGCGCAGGCGCGCTCGGCGCAGGCCGCTGGTCGCGCGGATGACCAATGCCCGAGCCTCGCGGGGCTGCTAGCCTCGGAGGCCCCGGCGGATATCCTGGGACGCCTGACTGGAACAATGACGCGAAACGCGGATCGAGATCCTCGTGCCAAGCAGCGCGAGGCCTGGGATGGAGACCCTCCAGAGCCGGCGGCCGCCCGCGAGCGCCTGCTCGAAGTCACAGCTCGCTGCATCGCCCGTAACGGGATCCCAGGCACCGGCATCGCGCACGTTGCGCTCGAAGCCGGAGTGAGCCGCCCGACGGTCTATCGTTACTTCAAAGGCCGGGAGGAGCTCATCCGCTCGACCCTGCTTCAGGCTGGGCTCCGCCTTGCAAATGACATCCAGGCGCACATTCGAGACTTGGATGAGCCGAGCGACAAAATCGTTGAAGCCGCCGTGTTCACCCTCCGCACCATCCGGGAGAACCCAGTCCTCCGGCAGGTGTGGCAGCCCGCCACGTTCGATGCCTACCTCTTGCAGGGTTTCACCCAACCGGCGTCGATCATGTTCACCCGTGTCGCGTTGAGCGAGATCATCGACGCCACGGGCTGGGACGAGCCCGATGGCACGGAGGCCATGGAATTCATGCTCCGTTTGATCCTCTCTCTCCTGGCAGCCCCCGAGCCCGAGCGGACCGAAGCCGAGCTCCGGGAATTCCTGAGGCGGCGATTGGTTCCCGCCCTCGGCTTGTAGTAAGAGGATCAAGGGTGAGCACTTGCAAGCACTTGTTGGTGACAGGTCTCGCATTCGCTAGCTTCTTCTTACCCGGCGGCAAAGTCCCGAGCGCAGCGGCGGATGGACCCATCGTGATTCGGTATGCATCGCTAGCCCCCTCGAGCTCGGCGTTCGGTAAAATCCTCAAAGCCTGGGGCCGCACGTTCAAACAGGAAACCGAGGGTCGCGCCGAGCTCCGATTCTATACCGGGGGCAGTCAGGGCGACGAACGCGACTTCATTCGGAAGATCCGCGCCGGTCAGATCGACTCGGCGGGGATCACCACCACGGGCATGGGCATGATCGTGCGCCCGATCCTGGTACTGACCGCGCCCGGGCTCATCACCGAGATGGATCAACTCGTTCACGTCCGGACCGAGCTTCGTGAGCGCTTCGAAGGGATGTTCCGGGATGTCGGATTCGAGCTGCTGACCTGGGGCGACGGCGGCAAGAACCGTCTATTCTCGACCAGGCCTTTCGCGCGACCCAGTGATCTCAAGTCGGGCCGACCCTGGGCCTGGAAAGACGACCCCGTCTTCGCGGGCTTCCTGGGCGTGATCGGCGCGAACCCCGTGCGCGTTGGCGCCAACGAGGTGTATGGCGGCCTGCAGACCCGGATGATCGACACGGTGCCCAGCTCCTGTATCATGGCGGTCGCGATCCAGTGGTACACCAAGCTTAACTACATGGCGAAGCAGAACTTCAACATCTTGATCGGCGGCTCGATCATCAAGAAGGAAGTCTTCGATCAGCTTACGCCAGGCGACCAGAAGATCCTTCTCGACACCGCCGAGCGCGGCGCGCGCGCCATGGACAAGATCGTCCTGAGAGATGACGAGAAGGCGTACAGGACCCTGGTCGAACGAGGCATCCAAGTGGTCGACTTGAGCCCGCACAAGGCCGAATGGGACGCCGTCGCCAAAGAGACACGGGAGCAGCTGACGGGCCGCGTGTACAGCAAGAGCCTGCTGGCCGAGGTCACCAAGCTGGCCTCCGAAAAGTGAACAACTGCGGCCTGGGGCCGTCCAACGGTGAGTCGATATGCAGCATAGCAAATTTGCCCTGATCCTCGCTCTCACGCTCGCCGCGCTGCTTGTCCCTGGGCGCTCCGCGGTCTCTCAGACACCTACGAGCAAGGCGACCGTAATCCGGATCGCATCGCTGGCCCCGCCCGGCTCGTCTTTCGTGAAAGTGCTCAAGGCCTGGAGCCGAACGCTTCAGGAAGACACCGAAGGCCGAGTCGAGCTTCGCGTCTTTTCGGGTGGCAGCGAAGGCAGTGACCGAGATCTCGTATCAAGGATCAAGGCGGGCAAGCTCGACGCGGCGGGCGTCGCCACCACGGGCTTGAGCATGGTGGCCCCCGCGCTCCAGGTGCTGACGGCTCCAGGGCTTCTCACCACCGACGCGCAACTCGACCGGGCGCGCGAGAAGCTCGACTCGCAGCTGCAGAAGTTGATCGAAGACGGCGGCTTCAAGCTGCTCGCCTGGGGAGACGGCGGCAAGAACCGGGTGTTCTCCTCGACTGAGTTCAGCTCGCCTGCGGACCTCGCTGGCAAGCCCGGCTGGGCCGGCGAGGATAACGCCGTAGCGCTCGCTTATATCAAGGCCCTCGGCGCGACTCCCGTGAAAATCGGCGCGTCCGGCGTGTTCCCCGGACTCAAGGAAGGCAAGCTGCAGGTCGTGCCCGCCTCCGCCATGGCTGCAGTCGCGTTCCAGTGGTACACGAAGCTCAAGTACATGAGCTCGAGCAACTTCAACATCATCGTTGGCGGCTCGATCATCAGTAAGAAGAAGTTCAACGAGCTCAGCAAGGCGGATCAGCAAACCTTGCTCGACACCGCCAAGCGTGCGGCTTCCAAGCTCGACCAAATCGTCGGCCGCGACGACGCCCGCGCCTACCAGACCCTCCTTGGCCGCGGCATCACGGAAGTCGACGCCTCCGCGAACGAGGCTGCCTGGGACGCAGCAGCGAAGAAGGCCCGAGAAGAGCTCGCCGAGCGCGGTATCTACAGCAAGAGCCTGCTCAAGGCCGTGGAAGCCGCCGCTCACTAGGGAATCCAGCGATCCAGCTCGCCTGCCTCTATAAAGGCTTGTTCGTCCTTGCAAGACACAAGCATCGCTCCTAGCGTCGCCAAACGTAAGTGCATCTCAGGTTTAGGCGACGCGGACGCGAGGAGCGACCGCGATGAAGTTTCAGGCGACGAGAGAGCAGGTCGTGAGGATCTGCATCGACCTGGCCGAGAGGGGTTACCTGGCTGGGACCGGGGGTAATGTAGCGCTGCGCATCGACGCGGATCGCTTCGCGGTCACACCATCGGCAACCGACTACTACGCCATGACTGCCGCAGAGGTTTGCATCATGCGTCTCTCGGACAGGAAGCAGGTCGAAGGAGATCGCGAAGCCTCGGTCGAGGCGGGTCTGCACGCTAGGGTTCTCGCGGCCCGTCCGGACTGTGGGGCAAGCGTGCACACGCATCAGCCGATCGCAAGCGCATACACACTCCTCGCCAAGCCTCTGAGAGTTGAAGGTCCTGAGCACCGACCTCTGCTCGGGGATACAGTCCCCTGTGTGGGCTACGCGCCGTCTGGGACGGGCTTGCTGGCCATGCGGGTTGCGCGAGCGGTGAGGCCCGAGATCCACGCGTACTTGATGCGCAACCATGGTGTGGTCTGCGTGGGCAGTGATGCGAGCGAGGCCATGACCAGGCTAGCCGCCCTCGAATCCGAGTGCGCAGCCTTCTTCTTGGCGCGGACCAAACGAAGCTCGAAGCGCCTGAGCCCCTCCGTGGACGCGCTCGTAGCCGATGTCCTTCGGTCGGTGTCCGGCGAAGCAACCGAGGAGACTCAGAAATGAGCTTACCAGCTCGCTCGAGGAGCACAGACGAGATGAACGAAATTTCCGAGCTCTTACGCAAGGATGAAGCGAGGCTCCGCAGCAAAGCGCTTTTCGGCGAGGCTGACGGGTCTCTGTCGATGAGGATACCCGGGCATCAGGCGTGCCTTCTCTTGCTGACGGGCAGCGACGAACAGCGATGGGTTCCTTTCGAGACGATGGGAAACGAAGCGGCTGGCCTGCATGCAGCGATCTATCGATCTCGCCACGATGCGGGCGCGATTCTAGTCGGGAGGACTCCATGGTCCTCGGCGCTCTCGAACATCGGAGCCACGATCCCAACCCTCTTCGATGAGCAAGCTCGACACATCGGCGTGATCGGCAGGCCCATCGCTGTGGGGCGCCCCACTCGCCTGTGCGGTGCGCTTGAAGGCGGCGCGAACGTCCTGATCTACGGAGACCAGCGGATCTGCCTCGGCACCACGGCGAACCGCCTCGTGTTCAATGCCGAGCTCTTCGAGAAATGCGCGAAAGCGTACGTCGTCGCGCTTGCCAGCGGCGATCGCATACGAAGGGTGCCGAGCTGGGCGAGCTACATCGCGCGGGGCCGCATGCACAGAGATCGGAAGCGCGCGGCCGAGAGCTATGCTCGGGGCCATATACCCAAAGGAATGGATGCCTACTGAGCCGAAGAACAGGGGCTAGGCAGCACGGAGCAGGGTCGCGTGTACGGATCATACGACCAACCAATTTTGGACTTGAACCCCGGACTGGGGCCTAAAGACTTCGGTCTAGAGAACGAGGTATACGACTTCTAGGGCGTGCGGAGGAGACATCCATGGAACCGGAATGCATTCTCGCGATCGACCTCGGCACCAGCGGCCCGAAAGTGGCGCTCGTCACGACCGAAGGCGAAGTGCTGGCCGCCGAGGTCGAGTCCACCGAGCTGTTTCTGAGCGACGGCGGCGGCGCCGAGCAGGATCCGGACGATTGGTGGCGCGCGATCACGGCTGCGACGCGTCGGATCACCGACCGCGAGCTGGTTCCGAGAGAGCGGATCCTCGCTGTGGCGGTAACCTCGCAGTGGGCAGGCACCGTGCCAGTGGACCAAGCCGGGAACGCGCTCGGTAGGGCGATGATCTGGCTCGACTCGCGCGGCGCAAAGTACGTGCCCGAAGTCGCCGGCGGTTTGATCCGCATTCAAGGCTATGGCGCGCGGAAGCTCGAAAGCTGGCTTCGCAAGACGGGCGGCGTCCCGAGCCTCGCCGGCAAGGAGCCGGTGGCACACATCCTATTTCTTCGACACGAGCGCCCGGAAATCTACGCTGCTGCATACAAGTTCATGGAGCCAAAGGACTATCTGAACCTGAGGCTCACTGGAAAATTCCTGGCGACTGTCGACTCGATAGCGCTCCATTGGGTCACCGACAATCGTGACATCAACGACATCAAGTACGACGACAAGCTGCTCGCGCAGACCACGATCCCGAGGGAGAAGCTTCCCGACCTCACTCGAGCCGTGGACGTGATCGGAACCCTGACCCCGAGGGCTGCCGGCGAGCTAGGCCTCGAGGAGAACACCAAGGTCGTCGGAGGAACGCCGGACGTGCCCGCGGCCGCGGTCGGCTCCGGCGCCGTCGGCGATTTCGATGGACACCTCTACGTGGGAACCTCGTCTTGGCTGACCTGCCACGTGCCATTCAAGAAGACCGACCTCATTCACAACATGGCCTCCCTTCCATCCGCGCTGCCAGGTCGGTACTTCATTGGCAACGAGCAGGAAACGGCCGGGGCGTGCATGACTTGGCTGCGCGACAACGTGCTTTGCAGGGATGACGTGCTCGACCCGGGAGGCCCCCCTGCGAATGTGTTTGATCGTCTCAATCAGCTCGCAGCGGAGGCGCCTGCCGGCAGCGACAAGCTGATCTTCACACCCTGGCTCTACGGTGAGCACACGCCGGTCGCCGATCACAACCTGCGCGCTGCGTTTTCGAACGTTTCGCTGAGAACGACGCGGGCTCACATGGTGCGCGCGGTCATGGAAGGCGTCGCCTACAACACCCGCTGGCTCATGCGCGGGGTCGAGTCGTTCATCAGCAGGCCGTTCGAGGGAATTCGATTCATCGGGGGCGGCGCGAAGTCGGAGCTCTGGTGCCAGATCTTCGCCGATGTGCTGGACCGTCCCATCGACCAGGTCGCCGATCCCCTTTCGGCCAACGTCCGGGGCGCGGCATTCGTCGCTGCCGTCGGCCTCGGCAAGCTCGAGGTCGAGGACATCCCATCGCGGGTCCCCATCGAAAAACGCTACACGCCAGATGCCGGCAACCGAGCGATTTATGACGAGCTGTTCAAGGCCTTCCTGGAAATCCAAAAGAACAACGCTGCGATGTACAGGCGGCTCAACGGCTGAGGCCGTCACCAAGACTAGCGGAGCGCCCGGCGCTGCGGTACGGAGGGGCGATGAACATCAAAGACCTGGCGAGCATCAAGCTCGGCCCACTCGAGCCACTGGTGGGGCGCATCTACCGCTTTGCAAAGCGTTTTCCGATCGTGAGGGAAAGGCTTGATGCCGAGTACGCACCGATCATGGAAGAGCTGCGCAAAGGCGCAAAACCGTACGAGGGCGAAGTCGAGAGTCACGCCGACTTGCCCCCTGAGGGCAAGCCCCGCACGGAAATCCTTGCCACCTTGCGAGAGCTCGACCGGCGCGAAGCGGATCGCTGGAAGGATGGCTACGTCTCCGGTGCGGTGTACCACGGCGACCCAGAGCACATCGCCTTTCTCAACGAGGCCTATGCGATCACTTCTCAGACCAATCCGCTTCACTCCGACCTCTGGCCGAGCATCGCGAAGTATGAAGCTGAAATCGTCTCGATGACGGCCAACATGCTCGGTGCCAAGCAGGCTTCGGCCGCCAAAGTCTGCGGCTCGGTCGCAAGTGGCGGTACCGAGAGCATCCTCCTCGCGATGCGAAGCTACCGGGACTGGGCGCGCGACACGAAGGGGATCGCGTCCCCAGAGCTGCTCGTTCCGAGCAGCGCGCATGCAGCCTTCGACAAGGCGGCACAGTACTTCGGGCTCAAGCTCGTCAAAGTTCCGGTTGGCCCCGACTATCGCGCAGACGTCGCTGCCACCAAGAAGGCGATCACTGGAAACACCATCTGTGTCGTGGGGTCGGCCGTGTCGTTTCCACACGGCGCGATCGATCCCATCGAAGAGCTTTCGGAGCTCGCTCGCAAGCGCGGAGTCGGTTTCCACACCGACGCTTGTCTCGGCGGGTTCGTCCTGCCCTTTGCACAGAAGCTCGGCTATGAGGTTCCACCTTTCGACTTCCGTCTGCCCGGTGTCACCTCGATGTCTGCGGACACACACAAGTACGGCTACGCGGCGAAAGGCACGAGCGTCGTGCTCTACCGCAGCCCGGATCTTCGCCACTACCAGTACTACACCGTCGCCGATTGGCCCGGCGGCCTATACTTTTCGCCCACGTTCGCAGGGAGCCGCCCGGGTGCGCTCAGCGCGGCCTGCTGGGCAGCCATCTTGTCCATGGGAGAAAGCGGCTATCTCGATGCGAGCCGCCGGATTCTAGAGACGGGCGCAGAGATCCGAGATGGCATCCGCGAAATCGCCGAGCTCCGCGTCCTCGGCGACCCGCTCTGGGTGATCGCCTTCACGTCCGACGAGCTCAACATCTACAGCATCATGGACTTCATGACCAAGCGTCAATGGAACCTGAACGGCCTGCACAAGCCTCCGGCCGTGCACATCGCGGTCACCCTCCGACACACGCAAGAGGGGGTTCGGAAGCGCTTCCTCGATGACCTGCGCGCCGCGGTCACCCATGTGCGGACTCACCCCGATGAAGAGGAAGGTATGGCGCCGGTCTATGGAATGGCGAGCACCGTCCCTGTCCAGGGCGTCGTCACCGACCTGCTCGAACGCTACCTTGACGTCCTGTACGAAGTCTAAGCGATAGCGCGGCGGCGGCGGAGCGGGACCAATTGACGCCAACGGCGCCAGGAGCAAAGAGACAACATGCAATTGCTCGATGTCTACAAGGCGACCGATCCGCTAACCACCGCACTTTGGGCTGCGGGCGCTTTGGCGCTCCTGTGCTGGCTCCTGTCCCTGATCACTAGAGAGTACTCCTGGGTCGACCGAATCTGGTCGATCACGCCCCCACTCTTCGCGATGCACTTCGCAGCCTATGTCGGCTTCGGTGACACCCGGCTGAATCTGATGGCCGCCCTCACCGTGCTCTGGGGTATTCGCCTCACCTATAACTTCGCGCGCAAGGGCGGTTACAAGCCGGGAGGCGAGGACTATCGCTGGAAAGAGATTCAATCGAAAATCGGACCAGCTTGGTTCCAGGTCCTGAACGCGACCTTTCTGGCACCCTTCCAGAATTTCCTTCTCCTGTTCATCGTCCTCCCCTCGTACGCCGCTTATCGATTGGCGGGAACGCCTCTCAACGCACTGGACTACGCCGCGGCCATTGCTTTCATCCTATTCTTCATCGGGGAGTCGGTGGCCGATGAGCAGCAGTGGAAGTTCCAGACGGCGAAGTACGCAGCCATCGCGCGGGGCGAAACCCCGGAGGCTAATTTCATCACGACGGGGCTCTTTCGGTACTCGCGGCATCCGAATTTCTTCTGCGAGCAGGCCATTTGGTGGACCTACTACGTGTTTTCGATTGCAGCGGGCGCCGGCTGGCTCAACTGGACCATCGCTGGCGCCGCGGTTCTTTCGCTCCTGTTCCAGGGCTCCACGGCTCTAACCGAGAAGATTTCCGCGCGAAAATATCCGGCGTATGCCCAGTACCAACGGATGACGAGCCGACTGATGCCCTGGTTCCCAGGCTAGGATTGGGCTTTCACGGAATGCGCCGGTGCTGAAGGCTCGGCAGGGCCTTGCGGACCTTTGCCACATATGCCGGCTCGATCAGAGCGACAGCTACGCCTTCACCCTCTCCGCATTCGGCGAGGATCGTGCCCCAGGGGTCCGCGATCAGCGCATGGCCGTAGGAGTGCCTCTCGCCATAGTGGTGTCCCGTTTGTGCGGCAGCCAGGACATAGCACTGCTGCTCGATCGCCCGCGCACGAAGCAGGACGTGCCAGTGGTCTTTGCCGGTGGTGAGCGTGAACGCGGCCGGGATGGCGAGGGCGATCGCCCCTTGATCGACCAGACGGCGATAGAGCTCGGGAAAGCGTAGGTCGTAGCACACGCTGAGCCCGAGCTTCCCGAAGGGCGCATCGGCCACCACGGAGTCCGAGCCAGGTTCCACCGTCTGTGATTCGAGCACCTTGGTGCCATCGGGCAAGTCGACGTCGAAAAGATGGATCTTTCGATAGACAGCGGCGACCGAGCCGTCCGAACGCATGTAGATGCAAGCGTTGCGCACCTTCCCCGGCGCTTCGCTCTTCTCCCAGAAGCCGCCGTAGACCACGTCGATGCCCGCCTCCGCTGCCAGGTCTCGACAGCGGTCGAGAATCGGTCCGCCGTCCTCGAGTGATTCAGCGATCGCGACCTTGCCCTTCTCGGGGCCCAGGTACGAAAAGCACTCGGGGACGAGGACCATCTCGGCGCCACGACCGGCGGCTTCGCGCACGAGCCGGTGCACGACGTCCATGTTGGCGTCGACGTCGGCAGTGGAGCTCATTTGCACGACGCCCGCCAAGACTTTCTTGGACTCCCTCAATGTGTAAACCTCCGCATCGACACGTTCATCAGCAAACCCAGGCCCAACATGGTCGAGAGCAAGCTCGATCCGCCGTAGGAGAACAAAGGCAGGGTCATCCCGACGACGGGCAGTAGCCCCGAGACCATCCCAAGATTGACGACGGTTTGCCAAAAGATCATGGCGCCGACGCCAACGGCGACCACGGCGCCGAAACGGTCCTTGGCCTGAGATGCGATCCGCAGGGACCAGAGAACCAGAAACAAGTACAGGCTGATCAGAAGCACGGCTCCGATGAACCCGTGCTCCTCGGCCCAGACGGGGAAAGGGAAATCGGTGTGTTGGTCGGGGAGGAAGCGAAAGCGGGTCTGCGTCCCCTGGGTGAAGCCTTTGCCGGTGAGCCCGCCGCTTCCGATCGCGACCAGCGACTGGTGCGTGTGCCAACCCGAGTCCAAGAGATCGGTCTGCGTCCCTCCCAAGCGGTCCCAAAAAGCCGTTATTCGCTCCTTTTGGTAGTCTTTCAACAGGTAGAACCAAGTCACAGGAGCTGCGACCACGAAGGTCGCGAGCAGCGTGACGACCGAGCGCATTTTGAGCTGGGTCAGCATCATGATGCTCGCGAAGATGAACGCGAGCACCATCGCGGTCCCGAGGTCGGGCTGTAGGAGAACCAGACCCATGGGCAGCGCCAGGATCAACCCGGGGATGACCAAGTCGACGAGGGTGCGGCCTCCGGTCTTGGTGTCGTGGTGCAGATACTTTGCAAGCGCGATGATCAGGCCGATCTTCATGAGCTCGCTCGGTTGAAACGAAAAGCCGCCAAGCGCGATCCAGCGCGTGGAGCCTCTGACACTTCTGCCGAGAACGAACACCAGGACCAGCGCGAGAATGCAGGCGCCGTAGATCAGCCAGCCATAGCGCTCGAAGTGCCGGTAATCGACGGCCACGGTCAGCGCAGCAACCGCGAATCCGAGAATCAGCCAGTAGAGCTGCTGGACGTAGGCATCCGAGGTGGTGCCGCCCTCGGTCGCGCTATAGAGGTTGAGCACCCCGAACAGGGCGATGGTCGACACCGCGATGAAGAGCGGCCAATCGAAGTCGTCGCGAATGGTTCTGCCGATCGCCATCTACTACTGCGCCTCCTTGGCCTCGGGCTCACTCAGGTACTGCTGCATGACCGAGGTGGCAATCGGCGCTGCGCTCGCGCCGCCCGATCCACCGTGCTCGACGAGGACGGCAAAGGCCACCTGAGGGTCCTTCGCAGGGGCGAAACCTGCAAACCAGCCGTGCGAGCGGTCGAGGTACCAGGCGCTCGAGGATTCTTCGGACCGCCCCTTTCGGCTGACGACCTGAGCGGTGCCGGTCTTGCCAGCCACTGACACCCCGTCCTTGTTGCGCGCCCGGTATGCCGTACCGGACTCGTCCTGAACGACATCGATGAGCGCACGGCGCATCAGCTCTAGATGCTGCGGAGCAACACCGACCTCCCGCTTGATCCGTGGCTGGAAGGTCTCAGAAAGAGAGCCGTCTGGCGCCCTGACGTTTTGGACGACCTGGGGAACGTACAAGCTTCCACCGTTCGCTATTGCAGCGTACGCCAAAGCAAGCTGAAGGACGGTCACGCGCGTGTTGCCCTGCCCGATAGCCGTGTTGAGCGTGTAGCCGGTCCGGAATCTCCCGTAATGCTCTTCGTACCATTCGCGGGTAGCCAAGAATCCTTTCGCCTCGCTGTTGACGCCGATGCCGGTGCTATCCGCGAATCCAAAAGCCCGTGCGTATCGGTTGATTCGCTCGAGGCCAACCTCTTCGGCGAGCGCCCAGAAGTACACGTTGCAGGACTCGACTACCGCCTCGTAGAGATCGACCCAGTCATGGCGCTTGTTGCAGCGAAACTTCTGACGGCCGATCTTGAGCGAACCGAGGCATTCGACACGCTGCGCTGGATCGACCACCGCATCTTCGAGTGCCGCCAGGGCCGTGAAGGGTTTGAAGGTCGAGCCTGGGAAATAGGTTTCATACATCGTCTTGTCGATCAAGGGTCGAAACGGGTCGGCGGTGAGCGCTGCGTAATCTCTCGTGCTGAGCCCGCTGCTCATCACGTTTGGGTCGTACGCCGGCTTCGAGTAGAGCGCACGAACCGCTCCGGTGTGGATGTCGACGACAACCGCTGCCCCCGAAGGATAGGGCCGAAACGCGTGGTCGAACGCCTCCATCAGCTGCATGTCGATCGTCAGCTGGATGTCGTGCCCGGGTATTGGCTTTTTGAGCATCTCGACTTCGAGCGAGTCGGGCCGGGTTCCTTCGAGGGTCTTGCCCCTGGCGTCCACCACCTGCCGTCGAAAGCCGCGTGACCCCTTTAGCAAGGCTTCGTAGCGCTTTTCGAGCCCGCTGCGTCCGATTCGATCGCCTGACCGATAGGCCCCCGGGTCGGCAGCACGCGCAATGTCCTCGGCGTTGACCTCATTCAGGTAGCCAATCAAGTGCGCGCCAAGCGTGGCATAGGGGTAGTCGCGAAGAGGCACCGTGACGATATCGAGCGCAGGGAGCTCCGCCAAATGCGTTTCCAATGCGGCGAGCTGCTCGCGATCGATGTCACCGAAGAGCTCGAGCTGCTGGCTGCGTCGGCTCATGGGAAGCTGGTCGATTCGCGCGTGCAGCGCTGCCTGGTCTTCTTCGTTCAGGTCCATCAGGCCCCCGATGCGATCCAAGTCTTCGGGCTGGAGCAATCGCGGGGTCGTGTAGACGTCGTAGGAGGGCCTGTTCGACGCAACGACACGGCCTGCGATGTCTCGAATGACTCCGCGTGCGGCAGGAAGCTCCTGGGTTTTGGTGATGTTCTGCTGTGCGATGCCTGACCATCGGTCGCGCTGAAAGAGCTGCACTTGCGCGACACGAACGATGATCCCACCGAACACCAGGACGACGAATAGGGCCATCCAGCGATATCGCTTCCGGAACTCCCCGACCTCTCTTCTCTGAGAGAGCGTAATCATGTTGGCGTTCTCTCAGATTCGGGGTCGACCGAACGAACCAGCGCGAACAAGATCGGCGCGAGGAGAGCCGTCGCAAAAGCCGAGGCAAAGAGCGTGACGCTCAGGGTCGCAGCGCTGCGAGCGATGCCCCCTGGTGTGAAACCGCGAATGAGCTCGAGCAAGCCCCCGAGAAGCAGGGTCAGCACGAAGCTGAATGCCATCTCGAAGACGATGCCGCGAAACGGCAGGAGGTAACCGATGAGCCAGGAGGCGAAGTAGCCGAGCACGAAGACGAAGGTGTGGAGACCGAGCGGGTTCCCTGTGAAGAGGTCGTATGAGTAGCCGATGGCAAAGGCTGTCAGAGCCCCGCGAAGCGGTCGCACGCCCGGAGCCGTTGCCAAGGCGTAGACCAGAGGCAGTCCCAGATAGGGCGAGAACGGATGAGGGGCTAGCACGGTCGAAAAGACCGACTGCAGGAGCAGCATCGCAAACGCGACTAGAACGATGATCAAGCTTCCTCGAACGCGCTGCATGCTGCCCACCCTAGAGCGCGTCCGGGTCCTTGGGCCCAGACGTCAGGATCAGCACCTCGTCGAGTCTCGTGAAATCCACCGCCGGAGCGACTTCGCCTTCCTGGTAAAGGCCGAACTCCTGTTCGCCGATCTCGCTGATGTAGCCAATGAGGATCGACGGGGGGAATTTCTTGCCGAGGCCCGACGTGAAGACCTCATCCCCGACCGCAACCTGGTCATCGCTGCGGTCGAATTGGATGCGGCACCGATATCGGCCACGCTCGCCGAGCCCTTCGATTCTCCCGCGAGCCCGACCTTCGCCGACAACGACATCGACACGACTTTCCGGATCAATCGTCAACAGGACATCGGCAAAGCGACCCGACACGCGTCGAATCTGACCGACGAGCCCTTGGTTGGCGACAACGGGCATTCCTGCATGCAAACCCGCTTGCTCGCCCTGATCGACCGCGAGCCGAACGACACGGAAGGAGGGCGAGATGTCTTTGGCGATGACGCGGGCCGTTCTCGTCTCAGTCGCCAAGCGCTCGCGCAAACCCAGCAACGACTCGAGCTCCCGAACCTGCTGCGCGTTGGAACGCAGGGTTCGCATCTCTCGTTGAAGCCGATCGTTCTCCGCACGGAGGTGATCGTTGTCGCTTTTGACATCCAGCAGGTAGACGTAGTCCTCGATGACGCCCGTCACACCGTCGGCTGCCCATTCGGCAACGTATTGAACCGGGCCGCTCAGCTGAATCAATGCTCGATCCAACCAAGAGAGCTCGGACGGGTCTCTGAGGCTGGCGCGCAGGAAGACGGCGGGGATGATCAGGAGGGCAAGCAAGATGGCGGCATCTCGTATTGTCTGGAAGTAGTTCATCGCCGCGTTCTTGCTCCTCGCGCTACGCGATCGTCACCTCACGAAGTAGGTCCAAATGGTCCAGCGCCTTGCCGCAACCGAGCACTACGGCGGAGACCGGATCATCGGAAACCATCACTGGAAGACCAGTTTCCTCGCGCAAAAGCACGTCCAGGTTCTTCAGAAGCGCGCCACCACCGGTGAGCACGATGCCCTTGTCTACAATGTCGGCCGACAGCTCGGGCGGGGTGCGTTCGAGCGCCATCATGACCGCTTCGGTGATCGCGTTGATCGGTTCGGTGAGCGCGTCGCGAATCTCGTCGGCGTTGACGATGACGGTCTTCGGCACACCGGCAACCATGTCGCGACCCTTCACTTCCATCGTCGCCGCTTCGCCATCGGTATACGCATTGCCGATTGTGCACTTGACGCGCTCGGCTGTCTGCTCGCCGATGAGGAGATTATACTTGCGCTTCAGGTACGCGATGATCGCTTCGTCCATCTTGTCACCACCGACGCGAACCGACTGCGAGTAGACGATCCCCGCAAGCGAGATGACCGCGACTTCCGTGGTACCACCACCGATATCGACGACCATGTTTCCGCTCGGCTCGGTGATGGGAAGGCCAGCACCGATTGCAGCTGCCATCGGCTCCTCGATCAAGAACACTTCGCGCGCACCCGCACCTTCGGCGCTCTCTTTCACCGCCCGCTTTTCGACTTCGGTGATTCCAAAGGGCACACAGATGATGATGCGCGGCTTGACCATCGTCCTGCGATCGTGATGCGCGCGAGCGATGAAGTAACGAAGCATCGCCTCGGTGATATCGAAGTCCGCGATCACTCCGTCTCGCAGCGGGCGAACCGCCCGGATCGAGCCCGGCGTTCGACCGAGCATCTCCTTGGCTTCTTTGCCGACCGCAAGGACACGCTTGCCACCACGCGGATCGGCTTGCACGGCAACGACCGACGGCTCGCAGGAGACGATGCCCCGTCCCTTGACGTAGATGAGAGTCGTCGCCGTGCCTAGATCGATGGCGAGGTCGTTCGAAAATAGGCCGTAGAACCAGTCGGTGATCATGAGTGTGAGCAGGGCCCCCAGGGGAGAATCAGGCGCGAATCAGACGAGAACCAGGGAGTGCAAAAGAGAGAATTCCCCACCATTTCCAGGGGCTTCAGAGTGCAGGCGGGTTGCATGTAACAGCTTGGTTTGGGCGTTTCAAGCGAGGTGGTGCCGGTTGAAGAGCTGGTATCCTACACTGTCCCACAAGCGATCATCGCCTATGGATTTGGGTCTGGGCCAGGAAACTGAGTAGCCTTTAGGGGTCCTGAACAGACGGGGGGCTATTGAGACAGAAACCGGAGGCATCGGAAGCGGCGCGGCGGGGGGCGGAAGCTAGCCAGCTCGTGAACCGAGCCAAGCGGGGCGACTCGGCCGCGTTTGATGAGCTGGTGCGAAAGTACAGGCCGCGCGTGTACGCGCTTGCACTCCATCTGACCGGTCAGGCGAGCGACGCGGACGACATCACACAGGACGCCTTTCTCAAGGCATACCACAAGCTCTCGGAGTTCGAGGGACGAAGCGAGTTCTTCACCTGGATCTACCGGATCACCATGCATCGGGCCCTCAATGTGAAGCGTGACAAGAGACGAAGGCCGACTGTCACACTGGACGACCCGCGCCTCCTCGCAGCGGTTGCAGTGGACTCAGATGGCGACCCCGAACGCGCAGTTCACCTTCGCGATCGGTATCGCGCGTTGCTCGAGGCTTTCGATCAGCTTTCCCCATTGCTCCAAACGACCGTCGTCCTAACGGCACTTCAGGGCCTGAACTACAAAGAAGCGGCCGTTGTTCTCGAGACAACCGATGGGACGGTTGCCTGGCGCATCCATGAGGCGAGGCGAAAGATGCGAAGCTACCTCGATGGCCTGGACAGAGCTTCCGCGCGCGCGAGGCGGCGCCCGCTGTCGGACAGCGCGGTCCACCGGCTTGAAAAAGCGCTGCTGCAGCTCGTCCCGCTCGTGCCGACGCCGACTGCAGCCCAGTAGTCGGGTCCTGCCGGCTTTCGTGGTAAGCCAAGCTCATGCTCGCCCACAGCATCATCGAGGCAAGATCGGCCGAGCCAGCTCAATTCATGTTCTTTCTCCACGGGATTCTGGGGAGCCGCTCGAACTGGCGAGGCATCGCGCGGCGTTTCGTCGAGGCGAGGCCGAACTGGGGCGCGGTGCTCGTCGACCTCCGTGAGCATGGGGATTCCCTCGGACGGCCCGGACCGCACGGCCTGCAAGCGGTGGCAGACGATCTAGCCGAGCTCGAGCACTCGCTCGCGCGACCCGTTGGCGGCGCCGTCGGCCATAGCTTCGGCGGCAAAGTCGTCCTGCTCTGGTTGCATTCGCGCGCGGGCCAGACGACCGAGGCCTGGGTCATCGACGCATCGCCCTCTGCGAACACGCCCGAGCAAGATGCCAGCGCGACAGCGGAGGTGCTCCGAACGCTCAAGAGGCTGCCCCGGCGCTGGGCATCCCGCGAAGCGTTCGTCGCGGCGCTCGTCGAGGCTGGACAAGCGGAAGCGATCGCGCAGTGGCTCGCGATGAACCTTCGCAGAACCGAGGATGGCGGACGCGAGTTCGGACCGGACCTCTCGGTGATCGACGAGCTCATTCGAGACTACGCGCGAACCGACTGCTGGGACTTGGTCGAAGCGCCGCCAAAGGGCTGCACGCTTGGTCTCGTCATCGGCGGTCGGTCCATGGCGTTCTCGCTCGACGATCGGGCACGGCTCGAACGAATCGCCGCGCGAAATCCACAGGTTTCTGAGTACTTAGTCGAGGGCGCCGGTCACTGGGTCCATGTCGACGCCCCCGACGATCTGCTCTCACTCTTGACTTCCCCTCAAAGCCCACAACGCTGAGCGTCGATGGCGATTCTGATGACCGGATCGACGGGCTACATCGGCTCTTACATCACCGAATGGCTCCTTCGCCATAGCGACCATGAGCTCGCCCTGCTGGTGCGCGCGCCCGACTGCGACGCCGGCGTCGAGCGGCTTTGGCAGTCCCTTCAGCTGCACATGAACGCGGACGAATTCCATCGACATCTGGATCGCATCTGCTTCATCAGCGGCGATCTTGCCGCCCCCAACCTGGGAATCTCGACGGCAGACTACGACTGGCTCATCTCGAACGCCGAGTCGGTACTCCATGATGCGGCGGCCCTCAACTTCCGTTCGGAGCGAGCGTGCACAAACCACAATCTTCGCGGCACACTCTCGATGATCAAGCTCGCGCGCGCCATTCAAGAGGACCATCCCCTGCGACGCTTCACCTTCGTGTCGACGGTTGCGGTTGCGGGCAATCGGCCCGGGGCAAGCGTGATGGAAGAGGAGCCGCTCGATTGGAGCCAGCCTGATTTCAATCCGTACACGCGGACCAAGAAATTCTGCGAGCACATGGTGCGAGAGCTCTTGCCAGACGTGCCTTGCCTGGTTCTTCGCCCTAGCAGCGTCATCGGGGACTCGCGTTTCCCGGAGACGACGCAGTTTGATATGGTACGGGCACTCTGCGCACTGACCGACCTGCCAATCTTGCCACTCGATCGCGACATTCGTCTCGACGTCGTGAACGCCGACTGGGTAGGCCACGGCATCGCCGAGCTGCACCTACGCGAGGACCTCGAACACGAGACCTACCACCTCAGCTCGGGCAGCGAAGCGCGGTCGATTGGAGAAATCGCAGAAGCGTTTTCGGTTTCACTCGGAAAACGGACGCCAAGTTTCGCGGGTGGGCTTGCCGTACCCTTCGCACGCACGATGGACGCGCTCGCCAGGGTTTCGAGGCTCGGGCCTCTCCGACGCATCGGAGCACTGCTCAGTGTGTTCATCCCCTACGTTGCGGCCGACATGGTCTATGACAACCGCCGCGCGGTGAGGGCTTTGGGTTCCGCGCCAACACCCTTCACTTCGTACGGACCACCGCTCTATAGCTATGCCAAATCCGTGAATTTCCAGTTTCCGTATCGGCCTCTTCCCGAAACGCTCGATCTTTCCGATGTTCCGCCGAGTCCGGTTCAAACGATGACCTGAACGCGGCGCGGGTTGCTTTCAATGGTCCGAGGGGAGTGGTAAACAGGCTCAGAATGGGGCTCAGGGACACAGTGGAATGGGCGCGCACCGAGTGGGGGATCTTCCGCAAAGGCGGTGAAATGGGTTGGAGCCAGCGCGGGCGCTGGGTGCAGCAGTGGGTTCCGTTTGGAGCCCGCACCGTCGGCTGGGTCATCGTATCGATCACCGCGGGACCGATCAGCGGGGGCGCGGCTTCGACCTGGGCGGCGAAGAAGTGGAGCCAGTCTTGCGCCAAGGGCCTTCGTATTTACATCGAAGCGACAGGCCAGAAGAACGTTCCCGACGGCGGCTTCGTCTACGTGAGCAACCACGAGAGCCTAGTCGATATCCTCGTGCTCGGGGCCTCGCTTCCGGGCGATTTCAAATGGGCCGCCAAGCGCTCGGTGATGAACATTCCGTTTCTCGGCTGGCACCTGAGGCTGGCCGGACACGTGCCGGTAGACCGCAACAAAGGCAAAGACGCGGCCGCCGCCGTCACCGAGGCATTCGAGAGCGTGCTCCGGGGCGAAAAGCCGCTCCTAGTCTTTCCCGAGGGGACCCGTACCGCGGATGGCAAGCTCAAGTCGTTCAAGACCGGCGCGTTTCAGGCCGCGGTCTTGGCCGGGAAGCCGGTGGTGCCGGTCGCGATCAGCGGGACGTTTGCACTGATGTCACGGGACGAGGTCGACACGGGAGCTAGCAAAGACCCCGAGGATCGCCTGGTCACCGTGCATATCGGCAAGCCACTCTACCCGAACCCCGAGCTCGAAGAACCCGAAGCGGTCACCGAGCTGCGCGACCGGAGTCGAGATGCTGTGGCCGAGATGCTCGCGAAGGCTAGGTCTGCTGAGGCCGTTGCCGAATCAGCGCCGCGGCTTTGAGCCTGATCACGGTTTCGCCTCGCTGGTTGCTGAGCGTCAACAGGCTTCGAATGATCCCGAGGCCCGGCTTGCTCTCCGATACGCGCGTCTCGATGATCTCTCCGCGAAGTCGAAGGCGATCGCCCACGCATGCCGGCGTATCAAAGCGAACCTCGTCCCAGCCGAGCCCCATGACGGTCGCCGCTGGCTCGGTCTGCATCTGATGTCCGAGACGAATCGCGATCGCCACCGAGTGAATCGCGGAAGTGAAGAGCCTCCCGACGGGGGTCGCCGCCGCGGCCTCCTCGTCGACATGAAAAGGAAGCGGATCCCACTTCGAGCAGAAGCTCACGATCTCTTCCGCGGTTAGCTCGTAGTCCTCGCGCGACTCCCTGGTATCCCCAACCTGAATATCTTCGAAGTACTGCATTCAGGTGTATTTCTCGACGATTTCGCCCAGGCCGGGGACGGCTCTTTCGACGTTCTTGCGGGCCGAGCCGCGGAGCTTGCCATACGCACCCTTGACTGAGCTGTGGTCGGAGCTTTGAGCTCGGCCGTCGGTGACAGCGAGGAGAGCCTCGGCGACTTCCTGTGTGTGCGCGCTGAAGTAGCTTCCGACCGATTGCCCCTGCGATTCGGCTTGCTCCCGAATCGGCTCGAGCGCCGCCGCAAACTCTGGAAGCAATGATTCCACGACCCTGCGCACGAACCCAGGCCTCACGCCTTGGACCAACTTGTAGCCCGCTTTGACCGCGACCCCGCTGATACCCTTTTGCTTCGCGACCTCGTCGTCCACCAAGCGGCACACATCCTCTACGATCGACGCCCGCTGGGCGTCGTCACTCAACACGTCGTTCAGATTCATGACCCTTCCTTTTGCGCTTCTGCGGTCGCGACGCAAGCGCCGCACTTTCGATGCTCGACTCGATGGCCTCGACCACCGAATCAACCGTGTTTCGGAGAGTGCTCACGACGAAGAGGTACTCCTTGTTTCGTAAGTGGCTTACACGGCCGACTTTCTCGCCGTTCGGATTGTGGATACCGATCTGCGCCCCTACGTATCGTTTGAAGTCGACGGCGACGACGCCGACATGCCCTCGTTTGGACAGGAGCTCGATCATCTCTTCAGGGTCAACGTGCCCTTCGTTGTTGAATGAGACGAGGAGGTGCTTGCAGCGCACTGCTTCGAAAACCGCTTCTAGCCCCTGTCGGATGCGACGCTTGGAGTTGAAGTCGCTTTTGTATTCCTTGCAGTGCACGCGCTTGTTCGCGATCCCGTACGTGTCGGGCTTGTCCCAGCGCACCAGGCTTTCCCAAATGTGATAGTTGCCCATATAGCTGTGCTGGTTGTACGGCGGGTCGACATAGGCGATGTCCGCCTGGACCCGCGACGCCGCCTCGACCGCATCGAGCTGTAGAGCTTCGCCAGGACCTGGGAGAATCGCCGGAATCCGAAGCTCGAGATCGTTGGACGCCCGCGAGGCCCACTGTTTCAAGTAGGCCATTTGCACACCCGTCGTGGAATCGACGCGATCGGCAGCTTCCATGAGCGACACCAGGGCGATCGCCTCTAGCTCGCTGGGCAAGTTGCGACTGACGATCTCTTCGCGAATGGCGTCGATGCGTGCGCCGTTCTTGGGTTGGAAATACCGGGCATCCTCGCAGAACGCTTTGGTGAAGTAGCCAGCTTCTGGTTTGACTTGCGAAAGCTGCGTGACCAGTTGCCGCGCTTCGTCGTGCCAGCGATCGGCGTCGGCCTGCACATAACAAAGGGCGAGCGTCGACGCGTATGCCAAGTGGTCGTTCGCGATCACGTAACGGCCCGTTTGCTTGAGCCCACGCGCTACCCGTGAGGTGCCGGAAAACAAGTCGAGCACGCGTCCCGATTCGGGAAACGCCGAAACGGCGCGCACGATGTGCGGTACGAGTACCCGTTTCGAGCCGATGTACTTGATCATGAAGTCTGGGAGGTCATCGCCTGAACGATGGCGTCCCGGAGCGTAGCAGCTTCGTAGGGTTTTTGAACGAAGCCGAGCGCCCCCATGCCGCGAAGCTCGCGCTCGAGGTCGCGGTCCCAGTAGCCCGAGACGAATACCACCGGCGCCTCGGGATCGACTTCCTTCAGCTTCCTGAAAGCCAGATCGCCCGTCATCCCAGGCATGTTGAGGTCCATCAAGACCAGGTCGGGCCGCGGCTGTGTCTCATTGTAGATCCGCAGCGCCTCGTCGCCGCCGCGTGCGAAGATCACGCGGTGGCCGCTCTGGCGGACCACACGACCCGCGCTTCGCCGGACTACGTCTTCATCGTCGACCAGCAGGATCAGAAGCTGAGTCCGCGGTAGCTTGATCGCCGGAAGACTCGGCTCCGTGGGCACTACGGTCCGCTCGCTCGTGAGTGGGAAGACAACCTGACACTCGCTGCCCCGGTTCGGCACACTGTGCAGAGTGATGTGGCCGTTGTGCGATTTCGCAATCTCGTACACCGCGGCGAGACCCAGGCCTGCACCAACCTGGTCGCCCTTCGTCGTGAAGAAGGGATCGAACGCGCGCTCTCGCGTTGCATCGTCCATTCCGATGCCGGTGTCCTCCACGGTGATGATCGCATGCGCAACCAAGGGGTTGAGGGGCGCCTTCTCGAGGTCGATTGGATCGGCCTTCTTGGCAGTGAGCTTGAGCTTCCCCCCGTTGGGCATCGCATCGCGGGCGTTGATCAGCAGGTTCATGAGGAGCTGATGGAGCTGACCACGATCGCCACTGACCTTGAGGCCTCGATCGATCCGGGCCTCGATCGCAATGCTTCGGTGAAAGGTGTGACGCGCAAGCTGCACGACATGGTGGCATAGCTCTGAGAGGTCGACTTCGGTATGACTTCGCTCGACTTCGCGGGCGAAACCAAGCAAGCGGCTGGTCATCTCGGTCGCGGCCGACGCAGCCGAACGGATGTCGTCGAATGCTTCGCGCACGTCCGGGTCGCTGACCTTGGTTTCCGCGGGAAGGCCGTTCAAGAAATCGATGCTCGACCTCACGGCACCAAGAAGATTATTGAAGTCGTGTGCCACTCCCGTTCCGAGTCGCCCGATTGCCTCGAGCTTGCGCCGCTGCGCGACCTGTTCTTCCATGGGATCGTGATGCGCAAACAGAAGCAAGGAGCTGCCGATCTGGATTCTGTCGCCGTACGTGAGCACCCGCCGACTCACCGACATCCCGTTGACCTGCGTGCCGTTGCGACTGTCGAGGTCTTCGATCAAATAGGATCCGTTCTCGTGCTGGAAGATGCGCACGTGGACACGCGAAACGAGCGTGTCGTCCATCTGGACGTCGGCTTTGTCCCCGCGGCCGAGCGTCAGCTCTTTTCCGATGGCATACTTGTCGCCCGCAAGCTTGCCGGCGAGCACGACGATGCGCGCCTGCTCCTCCTTGTTGGAGAGGCCCTTCTGCTTGAACACGTGTTGGCGTGTTACTTCGGTGGGATCGTCTCGCGACATCAGAGGGTGGGCCTTCAAAGCCGATTAGATAGTAGCGTGCAGGACAGGAGGAGGGTGTAGCCCCGCAGGGTGAGCCGCTCCAGCACACATCGTAGGCAGACCAATCTCCACGGGGCTTCGGCCATACTTGAGCTTTCACGATGCCCCCTGCAATGGAATTAATCCGTGGATCTGCAATGATTCTAGATGGTTGCGTCCTTTCCGGCTTGCTCGCGCTCGTTCTCCACGGTTCAAGTGGCGGTCCCCTGCCTCTGGTCGAGCACAGCCGCTGCGCCGAGCACGGCGATTGGGTTCACGCCGATGTGCATCAGCACGACCCGAGCGAGCATCGGCATTCCGAGTCCGCCGAGATTCATGGCACGCCCGACGCAGGCACTGACGAAACGCACGATCAGCGCTCGGGCTACACAGACCGACGAGCCCTGCTCCTGTCGATCCTCGACTCAGACAGAGGGATCCGGGTCACGGCGGCCATGCACGGCTCCGGACACGCCAGTTCGAATCCAGCTGGAAGCCGAACAGCACTCCATCGAACCAACCCGCGAGACAGATAGCCGCGAGCCCTCCCCGAACCTTCCTCTTCCGAATCGGATTCCGCCTCCAGAAGGAGACGCTTGCGTTCTAGCCGCGCTGTAAGGAGAAGTCGCGTTCGGCTACGAAAGCCCGATGCCGCTTTGGAGGAGCTGGGTCGCGGCCAGGGCGAGCTTGCGGGCGTCTTCAGAGCTCAGGTTTCGAACTCTGGGATGGCGGTCCACCATCATCCGGGCAAGACCGTGAGTGAGGGCCTCGCTCGTCAGGGCGATGAGCTCCGGATCCGCATCGGGGATGAGTCCGGCATTCTGGCCCTCGCAGATGAGCGCGATCAACTTCAGTCTGCGCTCATCCTCGAGTCCACCCATGAAAGCACCGCAAAGCGAGGGCGTCCGCTGAATCAGCTCGAAAAGCCGTGGGTGCTCGGTTGCAAAACGAACGTAAGCCACCGTCATCGCCCGAAACTGAGTGAGGGCGTCGTCGCGGTCATCGGTCGCGTCATCGAGCCTGCTTTGGAGCGCTGCGGCTGCTCTCTCGGCAATTGCGTCCAAAAGCTGCTGCTTGCCGGCGAAATGCCGGAAAGGCGCGGCCGACGAAACGCCAGCCGCCCGCGCGAGGGCGCGCATGCTGATCGCCTGGGCGCCCCCGGCGTCGACGAGACCGAAGGCGGTCTCGAGGAGGGCCTCTCTCAGACCTCCGTGGTGGTAGGATTGCTGTTCCGCGCTCATCGGGCGAGCCTACCAGAAGATGTTATCGTCGCTTACTTCGCGGCGAATTGGAAGTAAGCGCTGCTAACTTCTGACTCCAATCGCCAGCCATGCGTGCGAGCTCCAATGTTACCAGTGATTACTTGTCTTTGGACCGACATCTGAGCGGTGCTTACACCGGATGAACGGCTTCACTGGCAGACGTTCTTCGAAAGATCGCACTTGTAACCGTATGGGCAGTCCCGGCTCTCGATGCAGGGCAACCGCTCGCAGACGCCCTTGCCCCGGTTGCAATAAAACGGGGGCGCGCAGGAGTGCAGGTGGCAGGCGATCTCGGACCTCGAAGGGCGGGAGCTACGCGGCTCACCCTCACTGCTCCGGCCCGCCGCCGTGGTCCCCTCCGTATCGGCCGCTTTGCTGCATCCCAGGGCAAGAACGACGAAACAAGCCGCCATCAGCGCCAGCCGAGCTCTCCAGATGCCCCCCATTTGGGAAAGATGATAGGTTTCGCGCATGGCGGCAAAGCATATCCTCGCATGCATCGACTTCTCGGAACACTCGACGAGGGCGCTCGATGAGGTTGGGGAATACGCTAGAGCAAACGGCAGCAAGGTCACTTTGATCCACATCTCGGACCCGCGAGCCTTCATTCCTCCGCAAGCCGTGCTCGAGCCCGTGTCCAAGACCGACGACGCTGCGCGCGCAGCCGAGCTGGCCGCGCTACGAGACCAGTTTCTATCCGATGTTCCGGTCGAGGTCGCCGTGATTGCAGACCATGCCCCAGCAAGGGCCATCTGCGATTACGCAGAGAACCATGGAGTCGATCTGATCGTGCTGGGCTCTCATGGACGAGGCGGCATGGAGCGCTGGCTCATCGGCAGCGTCGCCGAGCGCGTGGTCCGACACGCAGCGTGCAACGTGTACGTCGTCAGGCGCTGACTTCAAACGCGCATCCTGCCCTGCTAGGCTTCGCCCATGGGGAAACGCAACGCATGGTCGATTCTAGGCAATTCACAGCGCCTCGACGGCGGCGCCATGTTTGGAAACGCTCCTCGCGCGTTATGGCACAAATGGGTCGAACCGGACGAACGAAATCGCATTCCGCTCGCGTGCAGGGCATTGCTGATCGAAGACGGCGGTCGGCACATCCTGTTCGAGACCGGGGTCGGTGCCTTCTTCCCACCTCAGCTCCGCGACCGCTTTGGCATCCAAGAGGAGCGCCACGTCCTGCTCGACAATCTGACACGAGCTGGGTTCGCGCACGAGGACATCGACTGCGTCGTCCTGTCACACCTTCATTTCGACCACGCCGGGGGTTTGCTCAACGCCTATGAGCCGGAAGAGCCGATGCGCCTCCTATTTCCCAAGGCTACATTCGTGGTCAGCGCGGAGGCCTGGCAGCGCGCCAAGCATCCACACGCTCGAGACCGGGCTTCGTTCATTCCTGAGCTTCCCCTTCTGCTCGAGGAGAGCGGGCGGCTCGAAGTCGTGAAAGGATCCCGTTCCGAAACCCTCGGCGCGGACTACAAGCTCTGGCTTTCCGAAGGGCATACTCCCGGACTCATGCTGACCGAGATCCCGGGCGACGATGGTCCCGTGGTGTTTGTGGCGGACCTCGTCCCAGGGCGTGCCTGGGTGCATTTGCCGATCACCATGGGCTACGACCGGTATCCGGAGCAGCTGATCGATGAAAAGAGGGACTTGCTAACGCGTTTGATCGAACAGCGCGGACGTCTTTTCTTCACGCACGACCACGAGGTCGCCCTCGGACGAATCGCCCGGAACGACAAAGGCCGGTTTTTCGTGGAGGAAACCTCGACCGAGCTGCTGGGCGCCCCCCTTTGAGCCCCATGGTAGAGTAGCCCAGCTTGGAGGGACGATGCCTGACGGCGACCGCGAGAACCCGAAACGAATCGAAACGGGCGACGAGTACATCGACAGCCTTCGCGGCCGGAATCTGAGGGTCTTTCTCTTCGGAGAGCTAGTCGACGAGCCGGTCGATCATCCGATGATCCGGCCCTCGATCAACGCAGTAGCCGAAACCTACGAGCTTGCACTTCGTGAGCCCGCGATCGCTACAACAGACTCGTCCCTGACGGGCAAACGCGTCAACCGATTCCTTCACGTTGCACGAAGTGCCGAAGATTTGGTCGCCCAAAACGTCATGCAGCGCAAGCTCGGCCAGAACACCGGCACATGCTTTCAGCGCTGCGTCGGCATGGACGCTTTCAATTCTCTCTATTCTGTCACCTACGAAATCGACGAGAAGCACGGCACGCCATACCACGAGCGCCTCAAGGCATTCTTGACGACGATGCAGGAGCGAAACTACGTCGTCGGCGGCGCGATGACCGACGTCAAGGGAGACCGGAGCAAAGCCCCGCACCAACAGATTGATCCCGATCTCTTCGTACACATTACCAAGCGCAACGACGAAGGCCTTTGGCTCAAGGGCGCCAAGGCCCACCAGACCGGTTGTATCAACTCGCATTGGATCATCGCCATGCCGACCATGCGCCTAGGGATCGCCGACAAAGATTACGCAGTGGTGGCCGCCTTCCCCGTGGATGCACCTGGCATCACCTACATCTACGGACGACAATCCTGCGACACCCGCAGCATGGAAGCGGGCTCAATCGACGTCGGCAACGCGGACTTCTCTGGCCAAGAGGCCATGGTCGTGCTCGACGAGGTCTTCGTCCCCTGGGATCATGTCTTCATGAGCGGCGAGTACGAGTTTGCGTCCATGCTGGTCGAACGATTCACCTGCTACCACCGCCGCAGCTATGTCTGCAAAACGGGGGTCGGCGACGTCCTGATTGGTGCAGCCGCGCAAATCGCGGAATACAACGGCATAGACAAGGCCTCGCACATCAAAGACAAGCTCGTGCAGATGACTCATCTCAACGAGACGATGTACGCGGCGGGCATTGCGTCGTCATACCAGGGACGGCCCACCAAGTCAGGCTGCTACTTGAACGACGACATGCTCGCCAACGTCTGCAAGCACCACGTCACCAGGATGCCTTTCGAAATCGGAAGGCTGGCGCAGGACTTGGCAGGTGGCCTGGTCAGCACCGCGCCATCGGAGAAAGAGCTGAAGCACCCGGAGATCGGCGCGCTTCTCGACAAGTACCTCAAAGGCCGAGCCGATGTCCCAACCGAAGCCCGCATCCGCATCCTGCGCTTGATCGAAAACATGACCATGGGCCGCAACGCGGTCGGCTACCTCACTGAGTCACTGCACGGCGCGGGCTCACCGCAAGCCCAGCGAATTCAGATCGGCCGACAGATGGAGCTCGATTTCAAGAAGGGGCTAGCGCGTCGATTGGCCAGGGTAGAGTCGCCGGAGGACAAATAGCTGCCTCAGCTCCAGATTCGCGCTGGTCGTGATGACCGACCTCTCTAGGCGCTAGCGGGCAGCGGCCAAATTGAATAGGTTACGGCTGATGCGAAGGTGGGTGAGCATCTGGCTGTCGAGTGCGTGTATCTCCGTCGGGAGCGTGGGTTGCGACCGAGGTGCTACGGTCGAGACGCCAGTGCAGCAGGTCGACGCCACGGAGGCGCATAGCGGAGCTGCCGAGCGACCACGCGAAAGGGATCGAAGCGGATCGGACCAAGAGGGTCTGCTGATCGGAGAGTACCGGCTGGCAGACGATCCAGTCATCGACGGGGACACCATCCGGGTCGAAGGGATCGACGGTTCCGTTCGATTGCTTTCGCTCGACACCGAGGAGAGATTTCACAGCAAGACCGACCGGGCAGCGGCCTCCAAAGATTTCAAACAATACCTGAGAACAAAGCGTGGCGACGCGGCGCGGCCCGTGAAGGCTGGAACGCCGATGGGGGAAGAGGCCTCTAAGTTTGCGGAGAATTTTTTCAAAGGTGCGGACGAAGTTCGCCTGGAACGCGATGACCCGAAGGAGATCCGGGGAAACTACGGACGCCTCCTCGCGTACGCGTTCGTGAAGAAGAACGGTCGCTGGACGAGCTACAACGTCGAGTGCGTGCGCGCCGGGATGAGCCCGTACTTCACGAAATACGGATACTCGCGCCGATTTCACAATCAACTCGCGCACGCGGAAGCCGACGCTCGAGAGGCGCAACGCGGAATCTGGAATCCGAGTGCCCAGGGCTATGGCGACTACGACGAACGCAAAGCCTGGTGGGACGCGCGCGCCGATTTCATTCGTGCGTTTGAGCACGAAGCAAATCGCCGAGAAGATTTCATCCTGTTGACGCAATGGGATGTGCAGGACCGACTCGAACAGAATCTAGGAAAGAAGGTCACGGTCTTTTCCACCGTGGACCGAATCCAGCACTTCGGCGGCCTGGTTCGCGTCTCTTTGGAGACCGCGCCCAACAAGAGCTTTCCCGTCATCTTCTTCGATCGCGACGTGTTTCGCGAAAGCGGGATCGAACGCTTCAGACGAGAGCCTGTGACCGTTCGAGGGACGGTGGAGCGCTACGAGAAGGGCAACTACCGGACGCTTCAAATCGTCGTCACCGAGCCTGATCAGGTTGCGCTTCCCTCCCTGCCCTGAGCCTCGGACGAAACCGACCAAACCGCCGTCCGATAACGCCCGAAACCACAACGGTGGGAGGTCGATATGGCGGGTGATTGGAATTGCGCGCGCGGGCTCGTTTGCCTGCTCTTGGTGCTCGGAAGTTGCATGCGGGAGGAGCTCGCTGCCACGGGCGCCTGTGATGATGACCTAGCGCCTGGTGACGTCGTCATCACAGAGCTGCATGCCAACCCCGACGGGAGCGACGGCGATGGTGAGTACATCGAGCTCTTCAACGCAAGCGAGGTCCCGCTTTCGCTCGACGGTCTCACACTGAGCTCGAGCCGCTCGGCTGGGACCGGCGCCACCACCCATCGTTTCTTCGACCTCTCGATCGCGGCCGGCGACTACTTGGTCGTTGGAAATGCAGCGCCAGACTCGATGCCGCCGCACGTCGACTACAGTTACGGAAGCACGCTCGGCAGCCTTCGAAACTCGGATGCAAGGGTTGCCCTTCTCTGCGGCCAGGTGCTCATCGATCAGGTGGGCTACGCTCGGACCACAGACGGCCGTGCGCTCGAGCTCGACGGGAGGTTCGCTCCGGACCACGAGCTCAACGACGAGGCGAAGCACTGGTGCACGACCCCGGAGGGGGTCGACGAGGTTTTTCCAGGCAATTTCGGGACCCCTGGCGCGCCGAACAGCCCTTGTGTGGTAGAGGAGCCGCCGGGTGGATGCCTCGAATCCGGAACCCGCCGGGCAATCCAACTCCCAGAGCCAGGCGAGGTGCAGCTCCGCGAATGGATGGCCGATCCCCAGGGTGCAGATGCGGATTTCGAGTGGGTCGAGGTTCTCTTCCGTGCCGAAGCTGACCTAAACGGCTTTCAACTCGGGCCGGCGCCCGATGCCTTGCTCACGGTCTTCGAAGAGGAAACCTGTTTTCCGGTCGGCGCGGGCGCACGGGTCGTCTTCGGAGCGAGTCCGACGGCGGCTCCCCGCGTCGACGCGGAGCTAGGATTCAGCCTGGGCAACTCCGGTTCGCGGAGCATCGTGGCAGCTGCGGGCGACATCGTCCTCGACCAGGTGAGCTATGAGAGCACGGTCGAAGGCGTGGCCTGGCAGCTCGACCCGAATGACGAGGTCTGCCTCGCCTTGCCGCACGACGAGTACATCAACGGCAACTTCGGGACCCCCGGCGACGCCAACCCTAGTTGTCCGATCCTCCTCGGTCCAGGCATGTGCCTCGACGAGGGAGAGCCTCGGGCGATCCTCAGTCCGGTTCCGGGCGAGGCTTCGATCAGCGAGTGGATGGCAAACCCGCGCGAGGTCGGGAACCGCGACGGCGAGTGGGTCGAGGTTCGCTTCGACAGCGCCGTCGACCTCAACGGGCTCGTGCTCTCCGATCGCAGCTCCAGCACGGCCGCACTCGAGCGCGAGGATTGTCTGGAAGTCGCGGCAGGGGCTCACGTCGTCTTTGCGCGAAACGCCAATCCCCTGGAAAATGGGGGGCTACCTGCTGTAGATGCCGAGCTGTCTCTGGCTCTGAACAACGGCGATGAGACGATCCGCTTGCATGTCGGTGAGCAAGTCCTCGACTCGGTGAGCTACGAGCGCTCCAGCGCTGGTGTGGCAACTCAGATCGACGAGCTGGGTAATCGCTGTGATGCCACGGAGGCCTACGGAGAGGGTGACTTGGGTACGCCCGGCGCCGCGAATCCCTTGTGCTCCTGAGGCACGCCCTGTTCTTCGGCTTCCTTCTTCTGCTCTCCGCTCGCACGGCATCTGCGGCCGAGTACGAAATCTTCATCGACGTCGAAACCGAGGAAGACCTGTACGACCTCCTCGCCACCGAGCAAATCTCGGAGCAGTCCTTCAACGCACTCCTGCTCCTTCATCAGACTCGCGTCGACCTCAATCGGGCCGGACGGGAGAGTTTGTATCTACTTCCAAACCTGGACTACGCGCAGGTCGACGAGCTCCTCGCCTATCGCAACGCGGCTGGGACGATTCACGGCTTGGACGAGTTGATCGAGGCCGGCGTGCTGGAGTCGAACTTGGCGCGTTCCCTTCGCGCATTCGTCGTCTTCCGCGATCCGGAGCGCGGAAGGTCACGAACCCTGGGCTCGCTGCGGCTCCAAGGACGATGGACGGGCCGATACGACCGACTACCACCCGCGTCCGCGCTCCAGGCGCGGGTCCGGACGCTGGGCAACTTGGACATCGGCATAGCCGGGGCCTTGACGCGAAACGGCTTGCGTCGGGTTCGCTGGGATCCGAATCGAAATGCGCTTAGCGCCGCGCCCGAAGGAGTACGGTTCGAGGTTCCCAAGCTTTATGTCGAATGGAAGGACGACGACTGGGAGATCGTGGCAGGAACCTATCGCATTGGTTTCGGGCAACGGCTGACGTTTGATGTGACCGACCAGGTGGCGCCGAACGGTTCGTTCGGTGACTACGAGCTTCGATGGGACAACGAGCTTGCGCTCCGATGTAGACGCGCGGCCGGAGAGCTTGCACAATCGCCCTGCTCGGCCGGTCCGCAGTCGAGGGTCACGCCCGACTTCGCATGGACGAATCGCCTTGCAGGCATCGCCATAGGATTGAAGGAGCTTCGTCTTGGGAAAGGATGGCTGCAGGCCTACGCATGGGGCTCGTATCAAGTCCACCGCATTCCGCAGATCGAGCTCGTCGATGCGGCTACTTGTGCCGACCCTCGCCGAGATGCCGACCCGGGCTGCGTGTCGCCGCGAGTCTACGTGAGAACAGTCGACCAAAGGGCACCCGCGAGCACAGCCAGGTTCGCCACCCTGCCGGCGATGTTCGCCGAGGGGCTTGCAGGCGCGAACATGAGCTATTTCTGGAGGGACCGGGCTCATCTCGGCATCACCGGCTATGGCTCGGTGCCGAGGTGGCTCGTCCGAGGCGCCGAGCTCGGTTTCCAAGATTTTTCGCGCAGGCCGTTCGGTGGGCCTTTCGGAGCTCTGGGGCTAGACGCAGCGTTCGGCTTCGGTTCGCAAGACTTCTTCGTCGAGGTGGCGCGGAGCTTCGATGCTCAGCCTGCCGGTAGAGGCGGATACGGCGCCGTGCTTCGAAGCGTGACCACGCTGCCCAATAGCGAGCTCGACGCTTCGCTGCGATACTACACTTCGCGTTTCGCGAATCCCTATGCGCGATCCGTCTCGGCTCCGGACGAGCTAGGCGGATTGCGGGCGACGGACGAGGCCGGGGTTCGACTTCGCGCAACAGCTCGGCTTGGACGCCACGTTGGGCTCCGCGCGCTCATCGATGGATGGCGTCAGCTCTCTTCCCGTCTGCTCAACGCGCTCGTCTTCGCGCGTACGGATTGGCGAATCAGCTCGTCATGGACCTGGGCAACCTGGGGCGAGTATCGAAATGGTGCTGGCCAGCGGTTCGTGGCGGCGACGCAGCTCGCCTATGCGCCACAAGGCCGAGTCGGCTTGTCGGGGCAGTTTCGGTACCGCTGGAAGGGGAAGCTCGGGGGCCACCGGCTTCAGCAGGACATGGCTGCAATCCTGAACGTCACGACCCGCCCGCTCGACCGGCTGCGCATCGCCCTCCGTGTACGCTACGACTTCGACGACGTCTGGGACAATCATCGCCTTCCCCAACGGCTGTGGGCGCATTTAGACGTCGCGCTCGACTTGCGCGACCGCGACGTATTGCGGTTTCGCTACGACTTCCGCGTGTTTGTAGATGAGCGTGAGTCGACGCAAGCGCGCGTGCCCAACCCTGAGCACTGGCTCTGGGTCGAGTACGTCTTTCGTTTCTAGCTCAGTTTTTGCCGCCCAGCCGCAGAATGGCATCGGCGCGGGCGACTTGGATTTGAACGCGGCGGGATTGGGCATCCCGGAGCGCGACGCGCGCGTCGGCGACAGTCTCGACATCCCCTGCGCCGAGCTCGTAGCTCGTCTGTGCTTGCTCCACGCGAATCTCCGAAACGGCGACGAGGCGATCGGCGAGATCGAGTTGCTCTTCGCTGTGCTCCCGATCGAGGAGGGCCTGTTGCAGCGCGTCGTTTCGGGCCAGGCGCGCTTCGCGGGCACGCGCGCCAAACTCGCTGCCTTGGGCGTCGGCAGCGCGCGCCAGAGCGACCGCCTTGCCTCCGTCCCAGAGGGGCACCGCAAGATTGAGACCGAGTCGATACATCGGGAACACCCGCTCGTTGACGCCGGCCAGACCGGTTTGGCCAATGATGGCGAGGACCGGGGCTCGACCCTTGCGATGCATCCGCGCCTCTTGAAGCGCCGCGTCGCGTTGCCGTTCGAGCGCTTCCGCCTCCCAACCCCTATCCGAGTCGAGCTCGCTGGAGTCCATGCTCAGAAGCGAGCTGTCCGGCTCTGCGTCCGGGGAGAGCTCGCTTCCGACCGCAGATTCCAAGAGCCGCTTGGCGGCGACGGCTCTCGCCCTGGCATCCGCCGCAACGAGCTCTGCCTGGAGCTCTTCGTAGCGCGCAGTTTCGAGCTCGGAAGGCGCGCGATCCCCGTCCGAGACCCGTTCTTCGATGCGTTCGCGCTGCGCCTTGGCCTCCTCTGCGGAGCCTAGCGCCAAGTCCTGTGTCAGCTCGGTCGCCAACCAATCGAGATAGGCGGCGCGCACCATGCTGAGCACAGTCTCGCGAGACGCGCCAGAGTTGGCCTCCGCAGCGGCTCGATACGCTTCTGCCGCCTTGATCGAGGCCCGGGTCTGACTGTCATAAATGGGTGCGCGCATGTCGATCGTCCCCTCGTACCGAATGTTTGGCCGAAACGCTGTGCTCTCCGTAACCGTGGGGGACGCCTGGACGTTGACCACGCGCCCGTCCACGGTTTGGACACGCTCGATGTAAGAGCCAGGTGCCGCGACGCCCATGATGTTCATCCAGAATGTGGGCATCTTCCCCGCTCGAGCCGCGTCGACCTCCGCGTCCGCCCGCACCGCGCCCGCTTCGACGGCCTCCCAATGCGCTTGGTTCTGAAGCGAGAGCGTCTCTAGCTTCTGCAGTGTGACGACTTCAGCCGATACCGCTGTCGGCGCGAGCATCGCGGCGAGCACGACCAGCACGGCCACCCCTCCGCCCTTCCTTTCGCAGACCATATTCATGTTCCACCTCATTCATGGCGTAGCGCTTCGATGGGCTCGAGCTGCGCTGCGCGTCGCGCCGGAAGATACCCGAAAGCTACGCCGACACTGGTTCCGAAAAGAGCCGCAGCCATCATCATCAGGAGCGAAAGATTGCCCGACCAGGTCATGGCCCGACCGACCATGGTGGACGCGAGCCAACCTAGCGCCACGCCTGCCAATGAACCGGTGAACGACAAGACCACGGCTTCAGCGAGAAACTGCATCAAAATCTGTCTCGGCGAGGCGCCGATCGCGGATCGAATGCCGATTTCTTGAGTCCGTTCGGCGACCGAAACCAACTGGATGTTCATCACGCCGATTCCACCGACGAGCAACGACACGGCGGCGATACCGACCAGTAGGCCGGTGAGAACCGTCGAAACGAA
The DNA here is from genome assembly GCA_963699755.1 of uncultured delta proteobacterium. Classification (GTDB taxonomy): domain Bacteria; phylum Myxococcota_A; class Polyangia; order Polyangiales; family Houyiibacteriaceae; genus SG8-38. The sequence goes on along the minus strand of CAVOVB010000001.1, from coordinate 1,423,712 downwards.
GCGTGCGAGCTGCGCAGCTTGCGCAGGGCTCGCCATCCTGAAGTCGTCTTCCTCGATATCGGCCAGACGATGCGAGCGTCGCATGATCGGCACTGCTTCGAGCATGGCCGTCTCGATGAGACTGAGGTCTCGGACCTGCACCATGAGCTCGTGGTAGCCGATGGGCGTGCCGAGAAATGCTTGGTAGGTTGTCGCCGGGATCAAGACGATCTCGTCCATGTCTTCGCCGGTGGTTTGTTCGCCCTTCGAAACCAGAACGCCGATGATTCGGCACGGAAGGTTGGCCCCAATCGTGATGGTCTGCCCCACCGGGTCGCGGCGGCCGAAGAGCTCGCGCGCAACGGTGGTGCCAATGACGGCGACTTTCGCCCGCTGCACGACGTCGGTCTCGTCGAACATCCCTCCCATCAGCATCGGCCACTCGCGAATGTGGACGAAGTCCGGCTTCGTTCCGGTGACGTTGATGGGAGACGTTCGGTAGACCGACTTCACGTTCTGCACCTCGGTGATGCGCGGAACCACCCTCTCGATCGTCATCGAGTCACGCAGCAACGCGTCGACATCGGCATCGGTCAGCGGCCTCGCAGCTCCTCCGAAGTCGCGACGCCCCATGTTCGTCCAGATGTAGACGACCCGGGTTCCCAGGATTTCAAACTGCTCCATCACCGAGCTGCGTGCTCCGCTTCCGAAGCTCACCATGGCGAGGAATGCACCGACGCCAATTGCGAGCCCCAGCATCGTGAGCAACGTGCGGCCGGGATTCCGGATCGCAGTGCGGACCGCACGTCCGACGACCTCACTACGCGTCCGCGGCATGCCGACCTCCCTCGGGGACGATCTTTCCGTCCCGCAGATAGATCTGACGGTGGCAATACTGCGCAATCTCCGGGTCGTGCGTCACGATGATCAAGGTCAGGGCTCTGGCCTCGTGGATCTCTAGAAGCAGCTCCATGACCTCGTTGCCGGTCTTCGTATCGAGGGCGCCAGTGGGCTCATCGGCAAGGAGGAGGCGAGGCTGACCCGAAACGGCGCGGGCAATCGCCACGCGCTGCTTCTCACCGCCCGAAAGCTGCGCCGGCCTGTGGCTTAATCGATGACCCAAGCCGACCCGCTCGATGAGCTCGACGGCGCGCGCCTCGCGCTGGTGCCGATCCACGCCAGCGTAGTAGAGCGGGAGCGTCACGTTCTCGAGGACGGTGTGGTCTGCGATCAGGTAAAACGATTGAAAGATGAAACCGATGTAGTGAAGTCGTACCCAGGCGCGTTCCCGCGAGCTCAAGGTGGAAACGTCCTTGCCCCCAAGCGAATACGAACCGTCCGACGGACCGTCGAGGCAGCCGAGGATGTTCATCAAGGTCGACTTCCCCGAGCCCGACGGCCCCATGAGCGCGACGATTTCTCCCCGATCGACGCGCAGGCTCACCCCGTCGAGCACGGGCGCCGTCATGTTCGGAAACACCTTTCGAATGCCTCGAGCCTCGACGATCGACGTAGCAGTCATCGATGTCCCTTGAGCGACAAGGAAGGAGCCGCGGCGCCACTGTCACCGTCCAACGCGAGCCCGATTGCGATCGAGTCGGCGATTTGAAGGTCGTCGGGGTTGCTCGGGCGGACTTCGGTGAGTGCCCCGTCGGACAAACCGACCTCGACCGGGACCTCCTCCAGCTCCGTCCCGCGGATCCGCCAGACGCGACTGCGGGGGGGCGCTTCAGGGGCGCCCTCAGGCGTAAATCGAAGGGTCGCCTCGCGCACCGCCAGCACATCGTCGACCTGGGCGACCTTGATCCTGAGTTGCGCGGTCATGCCAGGTAGGAGCGCGTGATCTGGATTGTTCGCGGCGAGCTTCACCATGTAGAAGATTGCCCCATGCTCGGTCTTGGGGTCGGGACTGATGTGCTTCACGGTGGCTTCGAAGATACGGCCCGGATACGTGGGCACCTCGAACTTGGCGCTGAGGCCGAGCGACATATCGCCGATGTCGGCCTCGCCTATTGGCGCCTCGACGTTCACCTGGTCGAGCGGAGCACCGATTCGGAAGAGTCGTGTCCGTGGCCCAACGACCATGCCGGTATGAGACGGGGCCTCGAGCACGAGTCCTGCGCGCGGAGCGACGATCTCGGTCTGGTCTCGCTCGCGCCCTCGCAGAGAAACACGCTCGAGGGCCGCCAAGTGCTCAGCTCGGGCCGCCTTGAGAGACGCCCGCGCTTTGGTCATTTCGGAACGCGTCGCTTCCAGGTCGCTCGCACTCGCCAGCCCCTTGTCGGCGAGCCGATTGGTGCGCTCGAGTGATCGGCTCGCGCGCTCCGCCGAAGCCTCCGCCTCGGAGACGCGCGCGCGCGCGACCTGCGAGTCTGCCTGGGCGATGAGGTAGGCAACCTCGGCGGACACCTTGTCGAGCCGCGCGAGAAGCTGACCCTCCTCCACCTGGTCTCCCGATTGAACGGCCACCTCGACGAGCTGTCCCTCGACGGGCGCGGGCACCTCCACTTGGTCGGTCAGGACAATGCTTGCGGTCACCCGAATCTCGTTCACGATCGAGGCCCTGGTGACCTCGGTGGCCCGGTAGGGACTCGCGTCTGGACCACGGGTCAAGAAGTAGATCCCCATCGCAGCTCCCACCATGACGAGGCCGGCGATGAGCGCGCCTACTCGACCGCGCGATGAGGCCATTGCCGGGATCTCCAGCCTCTCGTCCACCGATGTCTGAGTCTCTTGCATGTCCGTGATCCAAGTAGACCGCCGAGCGCGGTCGCGCCAGCACCCCCCTGACACCAGAGCGGCAAGGCGCTAATCTCGCCGCGTGGGAAATCTCGCCGAGAAGCTCGAAGTCCTGCGCGTGCTCTATCGTGCAGGTGTACTCAAACCGATCCGACCCGACAAGACGATACGCATCGTGAGAGCCGCAAAGGGCTGGGGACGTTCGCCTGCGATGGGCTTCATCGCGCTCGCGATCCGTCAGCCCGATACGGTCGCGGTCATCGATGACGATGGCCCGGCCACCTTCGACGAGGTGAATCGGCGGTCCAATGCGCTCGCGCGCGGGCTTCGAGAGGCCGGCGTGTCCGCGGGCGATGTGGTCGGCCTCATGTGCCGCAATCATCGGGGCTTTGTCGAGGCGATACTCGCCTGCTCGAAGGTCGGTGCGAACATGGTCTTGCTGAACACCATGTTCGCTGCCCCGCAGCTTACCGAGGTCGCGAAGCGTGAGAAGGTCAGCGCTCTACTCTACGACGAGGAGTTTACCGGCTTGCTCGAAGGCCTTCGGGAGATGCCAAGGTTCGTCGTGTACGGATCGGGTGACGACCAGAGCATCGAAGACCTGATCGTGAACCACGCAGACCGCGACGTCGAGCCACCGAGCATCGAGTCGCGCTTCACCATGCTCACGTCGGGAACGACCGGAACGCCCAAGGGTGCGAAGCGTGGCTCTCCAAAAGGCATGATGCCGATCGCCTCGATGCTTTCCGCGCTTCCCCTGCGGAGCGGCGAGCGAACCATGATCGCGGCTCCGCTCTTTCATTCTTGGGGTCTCGGACAGTTTCAGCTTGGAATGGTTCTAGGAACGACCTACGTCATGACTCGACGTTTTGATCCGGAAGCGACCCTACGTGCGGTCGCCGAGCACAAGTGCACCTCGCTCGCTGTCGTTCCGATCATGATGCAACGCATGCTCGCCCTGCCCGACGAGGTGAAGCGCAAGTACGACCTGAGCTCGCTACGGATCACGGCGGCGAGCGGTTCGGCCCTCCCTGATCACGTGGCAAGCGAGTGGATGGATACCTTTGGAGACAACCTCTACAACTTCTACGGCTCGACCGAGGTCGCCATGGCAACGGTCGCTTCGCCACAAGACATGCGTGCCGCTCCTGGAACCGCTGGAACACCTCCATTGGGCACCGTGGTGAAGATCCTCGACGAACAGGGCGAACCGCTGCCCATCGGCCAAACCGGGCGCATCTTCGTCGCCAACTCGATCTCCTTCGAGGGCTACACCAGCGGTGATGACAAAGAACGGCGGGGCTCGATGGTTAGCAGCGGTGACGTCGGGCACTTCGACGAGAACGGCCGTCTCTTCGTCGACGGTCGCGACGACGAGATGATCATCTCGGGCGGCGAAAACCTATTTCCGCGCGAAATCGAAGACCTTATCGCCGGCCACGGCGACGTGGAAGAAGCGGCCGTCATCGGTGTCAGCGATCCGGAGTGGGGTCAACGTCTCAAGGCCTTCGTCGTCCTAAAGCCGAGCGCCAGACTCGACGAGGACGCGGTGAAGGCCTACGTGAAGGAGGGCCTGGCGAGCTTCAAAGTTCCCCGCGACGTCGTGTTCATCGACGCGCTGCCGCGCAATGCGACAGGTAAGGTAATGAGGCGCGAGCTCACGTGAGCACGGGCTAGCTGAACAACCCTCGAAGGAACTTCTGAAGCTCCGCCCAGCTCTGCGTGTCTGCCGCTTCGTCGTACGCCAGGGGCATCTTGAGCTTCGCCCCCCGCTCGGTCGCCTCCGGGTTCGTGAAAGCGTGCTGGGCCCCTGGATACTCGATGAACCGGTAGTCCACGCCGGCCGCGTCCATTTCCTTCTTAAATGCGGCAACCTGCTCTGGAGGAACCAGCGCGTCGTCGGCACCATGGAGCACCAAGACCTTGGCCTTGAAAAGGCCTCGCTGAGCCGGAGGGCCCTGAGGCGACAAGGTTCCATGAAAGCTCGCAACCCCATCGAGGTCTGCCCCGAGACGGGCCATCTGCAAGACGACCGCTCCGCCGAAGCAATAGCCGATCGCGGCGATCTTGGATGGATCGGTCGCATCCTGCTTCTTCAACAGATCGGTTGCAGCCAAGAAGCGCGCCTTGGCGACCTCCGCGTTGCTGACCGCTTCCATCACGAAGTTTTGCGCGTCCTCGGGATGCTGAGTGTTCTTCCCGTCGCCGTACATGTCGAGGGCCAGCGCGACATAGCCTTCCGCGGCTAGCATGCGCGCGCGTCGCCGGACATACTCGTTGTGCCCCCACCACTCGTGCACGACGATGACTCCAGGCAGAGGTTGAGGCCTGCTCGCATCCCAGGCGATGTAGCCTTTGAGCGTAGTGCCGCCTGCTTGATAGGAAACTTCTTCGCCTCGGATGTCGGGCGCGCTCGCGCTCTTGGTCATGGCAGTCTCCTTTACGGCGGTGTCGGCCTTCTTCCTGCAGGAAGCACAGGCCAAGAGGCAAAGTGCAAAAACTGGGATCAAACGTGGCATGAGAAGCTCTGGGTATATGGTGCCGGAGCGCGTGTGGCGCTACCCGCGAGCCCGATGCGAGCGCGGCCGCGGCCTCGGTTCGGTAGCTGGTTGACGTGGAGCCCTTGCTACTTCTTCTTGGCGTTGCGCTCGACGACCTCGGCCTGGACCTTCTCGAGGATGTTTCGCGGAACGGGCGCGTAGTTCTTGAATTCCATCGAGAACTGCCCGCGACCTGAAGTGGCGGAGCGAAGGTCACCGATGTAGCCGAACATCTCGCTCAGCGGCACGTCCGCCTTGATGCGAACGTTGGTGTGACCCTTTTCCTGCGCGTTGACCATGCCGCGGCGGCGGTTGAGATCGCCGATGACATCACCGACGTTCGCGTCGGGAACGAAGACGTCGACTTTCATGATCGGCTCGAGGAGCTGCGGCCCGGCCTTGGGCATGCTCTGGCGGAAGGCCGCCCTTGCCGCCGTCTCGAATGCCATCTGCGAGGAGTCGACCGCGTGGAACGCGCCGTCGTTGAGCGTGACTTTGCAGTCGAGCAGGGGGAACCCGCACAGGGGCCCTTCCGCCATCATGACCTTGAAGCCTTTCTCGACGGCCGGAATGAACTCCTTGGGGATCTTGCCGCCGACGATGTTGGACTCGAAGACGAACCCTTCGCCCGGCTCGGCTGGCTCGATGCCGTATTCGATCTTCGCGAACTGGCCGGAGCCGCCGGTCTGCTTCTTGTGGGTGTAGCTATCCGTGATGGCCTTGGTGACGGTCTCGCGGTAGGCAACCTGCGGCGCGCCAACGTCGACAGCAACCCCGTGGCTACGGCGAAGAATGTCGACCTTGATGTCCAGATGAAGCTCACCCATGCCCTTGAGAATGGTCTCGCCAGACTCCTGATCGACCTCCACATGGAAGGACGGGTCCTCGGCAACCATCTTGCCCAGCGCCGTGCTGAGCTTTTCGCTGTTGGCCTTGTCCTTGGTGCTGACTGCGAGCGAAATCACGGGATCGGGGAACACCATCGGCTCGAGGGTGGCCGGATTCTTCGGGTCGGCGAGCGTATGGCCGGTGCGCACGTCCTTCAGGCCTACCAGGGCGACGATGTCGCCGGCCTGCGCCGAATCCACGATCGTTCGGTCATCGGCGTGCATCTCGACCATGCGGCCGATTCGCTCGCTCTTGCCGGTGAAGGTGTTGACCAGGGTGTCGCCCTTGTTGATCGTGCCCGAGTAGACGCGAGTGAAGGTAAGCGCGCCGAAGCGGTCCTCCATGATCTTGAATGCAAGCGCGCGAACAGGCTTGCTCGCGTCGACGATTGCGAACTCTCCGGTCTCGTTCCCTTCGAGATCAATCTCGGGCTGAGGCGGAACTTCAGTCGGATCGGGCAAGTAGTCGACGACCGCGTCGAGCACCTGCTGGATGCCCTTGTTCTTGAATGCGGAACCGCAATACGTGGGAAAGAACTCGAGGTCGCGTGTGCCTATTCGGATGCACCTCTTGATCGTCTTCAGGTCGGGCTCACTGCCCTCGAGATACTGCTCCATCGCCTCGTCGTCTTGCTCGACGGCGGTTTCGATGAGCTCAAAGCGGTATTTCTCCACCAGCTCCTTCATGTCCTCGGGGACTTCCTGAACTTCGAAGCTCTCCGGCTGACCTGAATCATCCCATACATATGCCTTGCGGGTGAGCAGATCGACGACGCCGGTGAAGTCGCCTTCGGTTCCGATGGGAAGCACCATGACCAGCGGCTTGGCGCCGAGGACGTTCTTGATTTGATCGACGACGCGGTAAAAGTCTGCGCCCAAGCGGTCGAGCTTGTTGACGAAAATCAGGCGCGCGACCTTGGAGTCGTTCGCATAGCGCCAGTTGGTCTCGGACTGAGGCTCGACACCGCCCGAGCCGCAGAAGACGCCTATGCCGCCATCGAGCACCTTGAGTGAACGATAGACCTCGATCGTGAAATCGACGTGTCCCGGCGTGTCGATGATGTTCAGCTGGTGGTCATTCCAGAAGCAAGTCGTTGCGGCGGACTGAATCGTAATGCCGCGCTCCTGCTCCTGCTCCATGAAATCGGTGGTTGCGGCGCCGTCATGCACCTCGCCGATCTTGTGGATCTTACCGGTGAGCTTGAGGATGCGCTCCGTGGTCGTCGTCTTGCCGGCATCCACATGCGCGAAGATGCCGATGTTTCGGTACTTACTGAGATCTTTCATTCTACTGCTCGTTCGATCCGTCGATTTGCCACGCGCCGGATACCGCGAAAGTGAGCTTGTGCAAGCCCACGGCGACGGGAGACCCCAAATTGCATGGAAACGACGCTTCGGTACCGCAATAAGGAGCGCGTCGAAGCAGGCTGGTGACTGCCATGGGCTCAAGCGAGTGGTAGACGCATTGCTCGACGATCTGCAAATGAAGGGGACGCAGAGGTACCGACCCGCCGATCCACTCCACGGTCGGAGCGTGTGCCCTATTCGTAGAGCTTTACGACGCGGACCCCTTTGGGGGAGGCTTGCATGCATAGGTCGCAGAGGGTGCATTCGTCTACGTTGGCTTCTACGACCTCGACGCTGTTCGGCCCGGAACCGCGCTTGAAGATTTTGACGGGGCACACTTCGACGAGCTTGTCGGCCAGGCCGGATGTTTTCTCGACGATGCTGTTGTCGACATCTACGCGTATGAACATGGCCATGATCAGTCCCTCTGTTGCTCAGTTCCCAATACGCTCTCGGACGAGGTCCGGAATGTCGCCGATCTCTTCCGCCACCGAGATTCCTGCTTCTCGCATGCGGCGCATCTTGTCGGCCGGGGAGTCGACCTTTTTGTTCACGACCGTTCCAGCGTGGCCGAAGCTCATCCCTGGCATTTCGTCCATGAATCGTCCCGCCACGAATGCCACGATTGGAAGGCGGCTACTGTGTTCCTGGGTCCAACGCGCCAGCTCGGCTTCGGCCGTGCCGCCGGGCTCGGAGTAGACCACGACGGCCTTGGTATCCTCGTCGGCCTCGAAGAGTGGAATCAGGTCGGCATAAGTCGAGCCGATCACCGGGTCGCCTCCGATCGAGATGGCCGTGCTCACCCCGAGCCCAGAGAGGGTCAGCGCGTTGCAGATCTCGGTGGTCATGCCGCCGGAACGCGACATCACGCCGACGACCCCAGGCTTGAAGGCCTTGCGGCAGTCCACAGCCGGGCCACCGAGGCTTCCAAAACGACAGACGTCGGGCACGATGATCCCGAGGCAGTTTGGGCCGATGATCCGAGCGCCGCGGAGCTCCGCGAACTCGACGACTGCGGAGGCGTCTTTTCGCGGGATCCCCTCGGTGATGATGATCACCTCTTTGATCCCGGCATCGATCGCTTCGTATGCAGCGTCCGGCGCAAAGGCGAGCGGAACCGTGATGACGGTCCCATCGACTCGTTGCTTCTCGGTGATCTCGCGCACCGTGTCGTAAACCGGAACGCCGTATACCTCCCGCCCACCCTTGCCGGGTGTGACGCCGCCGATGATCTTCGAGCCGTACTGCAAGCACTCCCTCGTAAAGTTCAATGCCTCACGCCCGGTGATTCCTTGGACGATGAATTGAAAGTCTGCATGAACGATAACGGCCATGGCTTATCCCTCTACCCGACTTTCTCGACGGCGCGTCTCGCCGCTTCGCTGATCGACACCGTGCGATCGCAGTACTCGATCCCGTACTTCTGCAGGATCTTGGCCGCGTCGGCCTCCCAGGCGCCCGGAACACGAAAGATCAGGATCTTCTCTGCCGGCTCGAACCCCAATTCGATGATGCCCTTGATGACTCCGCGCGCGACGAGGTCAGCACGTGTGTTGGACACGACGTTGGACATCACCGCAATCTTGTCGACTCCTGGCTTGCTCAGCACCAGCTTGGTGAGCCTGCGAGCCTTGTCGACGCTGGGGTTGCCTCCGATCGCCGCGTAGTTGGCGGGGCGACCGCCGTGCTTGCGCACCGCATCGGTCAAGGTCAGCGAGCCGCCGCCGGCACCAATGACCAGGCCGATGTTGCCGTCAAACTCGGCGATCGGGCTGATGATGCCTCGGACGTCCTCCTCGTCGATCTTCGCGCCCTCAAGCTCGAACGCAGTGGGCTCGCGGACCTGCCGAAGGTCTTCTTTCGCAAAGCCGAGCTCGTCGAGCATCGGTCTTTGCCGGTGACGGGCTTCGATCTCCAGATCCGCCTCCACGTCACGGACGATGAAGCTCCCGTCCCCGAGCTTCACCAGCGAGGTGATGTCCAGATCCGCCAAGTCGTATTTGAGAAACAGTCGGGCGAGCCCCGCGACGATGCGTGTCATTCGGTTGAGATCGTTGCCTCCGAGGCCGAGCGACCTGGCGAGCTCTTTGCCAATGTAGTCGGAGAACGGATAGAGCGCAGAGAAGTGCCGGCGGACGATGCGGTCCGGGTGACTGTCGCCGAGATCATCGATCTTGCCGGCCATGTCGGCGGCCGCCACCACGGGACGCTTCATGGTCCCATCGTAGGTGAAGCTCAAACTGTACACAGCTTCGCCCGCTGGCCTGGCCTCGACCAGAATGCCTTTGGGTTTGCGCCCGCCGTCATCGATTCCGAGGAGCTCGGTTGCCGCTGCCTTTGCACTGGCCGCATCGGAAACCTCTCTCATCGATGTCGCGGCGAGACCGGGCGCGATAGCCTGGGCCTTCAAGATGACGGGGCCACCGAGTTCCGAGGCAGCGTTCGCTGCTTCATCGGCTGTCTTCACAACTCTGCTCTCAACCAGTGGAATCCGGTGCTTTTCGAGAAGTTGCTTCGCTTCGAATTCGTAAAAGCGCATGATGGATGGGCGAGACTAGCGCTTCTGGTCTGCGTTGCGCAAGCCTGTGGTGAGGCCCCCGATGAAAACGAGTTTCAATGTGGAGCGCCGCGGCGAGCCTAACCCGCAATCGCCTCGGCAAGCGCGACCACGCGCTTGGCATGGTCGACGTGCAGCTTCTCGATGAGCTTGCCATCCACGACGACGACGCCCTTGCCCTGCGCTTCGGCTTCGGCATAGGTGTCAATGATCCGCCGGGACAGCCTGAGCTCCTCTTCGGAAGGCGCAAACACTTCGTTGGCCGCCTCTAGCTGCTTTGGGTGAATGAGCGTCTTGCCATCAAAGCCGAGCTCCGCCCCCTGACGGCAGGAGTCGATGAACCCTTCCTGGTCGTTCAAGTCCAGAAAAACCCCGTCGAGAATCACGAGCCGCGCCGCACGTGCGGCAAGCAGGCAAAGGCCCAAGGCCGTGATGAGGGGGAGGCGCATCGCGGTGTGCTGCGCCTGAAGATCTTTGGCGAGGTCCGAAGTGCCCATCACCAGGCCGCCGAGGCGTGGGCTCGCATCTGCGATCTCCTCGGCATGCAACATCGCGCGGGGGGTTTCCATCATGCACCAGATCGCCAGGTCGGGAGATGCGCCGTGAGACTGCAAGACCGCCTCGGCCTGCCGCACGGTTTCGGCGCTCTCGACTTTCGGAAGCAGTACGGCGTCGGGGCCAACCTTGGCGACGGCGACCAGATCGTCGTAGCCCCAAGGCGTGTTCAAACCGTTGGTGCGGATCATGACTTCGCGTTTGCCATAGCCGCCGGCCTCGACCGCTCGGATGACCTGATCGCGGGCCTTTGCCTTCATGTCAGGCGATACGGCATCCTCGAGATCGAGAATCAAAGAGTCGGCCGGGAGGTTGCGAGCCTTGTCCAAAGCTCGGGCGTTGGCGCCGGGCATGTACAAGACACTTCGTCGGGGGCGATGCTTCGTGCTCATCGTGACACCTCTCAGAACTGGTAGGCCGCCTTCAGGTCGGCATCCTTTTCGGCGAGCATCCTCGCGAGCTCCACCATCACTTTGCACTGCTTGACGGTCGCATCGTCTTGCATCTTGCCGTCGATCATCACGGCGCCGGTGCCATCGCCCATCTCTTCGATGACCTTCTTGGCCCAGAGAACCTCGTCGACCGGCGGGCTAAACACCTTTTTGGCGATCTCGATCTGTACCGGGTGAAGCGACCAGGCGCCCACGCAGCCGAGCAGGAAGGCGTTCCGGAACTGATCTTCGCAAGCGACCACGTCGCGGATGTCTCCGAACGGCCCGTAGTATGCGAAGATGCCGTTCGCGACGCAGGCATCGACCATGCGCGCGATCGTGTAGTGCCACAGATCCTGCTGTGCGGTTGCGCGTGGGGCTTCGGGGTCGTCGGCATTTGGATCCTGACGAACTAGGTAACCAGGATGCCCCCCGCCCACGCGTGTGGTCTTCATTCGGCGCGATGCCGCCAGGTCGGCAGGACCGAGGCTCAAGCCCTGCATGCGCGGGCTGGCGCCGGAGATCTCCTCCACGTTCGCGACCCCGAGGGCCGTCTCGAGAATCGCGTGAACCAGAATCGGCTTCCTCACACCGGCGCGCGCCTCGAGCTGGGCGAGCAAACGATCGACATAGTGGATGTCCCAGGGCCCCTCGACCTTGGGCACCATGATCACATCGACCTTGTCGCCGACTTCCTGGACGATCTGCCACATGTCATCGAGGAACCAGGGGCTGTCGAGACTGTTGACGCGGGTCCAGAGCTGGCAGTCGCCGAAGTCGTTCTCCTTGGCGATCTCGATGAAGCCCTCGCGCGCCTCGGTCTTCTTGTCAGCCGAGATGGCGTCCTCGAGGTTCCCGAGAAGCACATCGCACTTGGCAGCGATGCTCGGCGCTTTGGCAGCCATCTTCGGATTGCTGGGGTCGAAAAAGTGGATCATCCGCGACGGCCGGAACGGGATTTCCCGTGGGGGTTCCGGTGCGCCGATGGCCATGGGTTTGAAGAAGTCCTTGGGATTGCGCATGGTGGTCCCAGTCCTAGACGCCATTTTGGGGAGATGCAACGAGCCCCCGACACCGACGAGAGGAGCACATGGAAATCGGCATGAACCTTCCGGTGATGGCACCGGGCCTCGACAGAGACGCCTTCCTCAAATGGTGCGAGCGCATCGATGCAGGCTTCTTCGCAAGCCTGGCAGCAGGCGAGCGCATCTCCTTTTACAACCCGGACATGACAGCCGCGCTCTCCGCCGCCGCCGCCCTGACGGAGCGAGTAAAAATCGTGAGCGGTGTCTTCGTCCCAATGCTTCACCACCCGGTCATGCTAGCCAAACAGCTCGCCACCATCGACGTATTGTCAGGCGGCCGCTTTGTTGCTGGACTCGGCGTGGGCGGGCGCGAGCAGGACTACCAATCGGTCGATGCCCCGCTCGGACACCGGCTCAGCCGGCTCGCGCGCAGCGTCGAAACCATGCGCAGCGTCTGGCGTGGCGAACCGGTCGTCGAGGGCGCGCTCCCAGTCGGCCCCGCCCCCGTTCAAGAAGGCGGACCCAAGCTTCTTGCGGGCTCACTCATGGTCGAGTCGATCCAAGCCGCCTCGAAATGGGCTGACGGCCTCTGTGGATTCAGCTTCGGGCCATCGGCCGCCGAAATGAATCTCCAATTCGAAGCGGCGCGACGCGCGTGGAAAGAGCGAGACCGTCCTGCGCCGTGGCTCGGCACCGGCTTCTGGTACGCACTCGGACCGAACGCCCGCGAGCAGCTCGACGCCTACTTGGATCGCTATCTGAACTTCATGGCGCCGGTTGCACGCGAGAACGTCAAGCAGATCTGCATAGCCACCGGCCCCCAGGCACTCAGGGACGCCGTTCAGCAAGCCAACGATGCAGGTGCCGATGACGTCCTGCTCGTCCCCACGACCGCCGACCCCGACGACGTACACCGAGTGACGGACATACTCGGCTGAAAACGCAGTCCCGACAGCAGCCCTCATGTTATAAGCCAAGCCCTAAGGAGGTTTGGATATGCGAACCATCATCGTTGCAGTGTGCCTAGTTGGAGCGTTCATCGCGGGCGCCTTCATCTCGGGGGCCAATCCGGCTGCGGCCGATAACCCACCCAAGAAGGCCCAGTGGCAGTACCAGTGCTTCGAGGCTGAAGGCGTCGCCCAGGTCACGGAGCGCGCCAACAAGATGGGCGAGCAGGGCTGGGAGCTCGTCACCTCGGCGGGCAAGAAGAACGAGACGCTCTGGTGCTTCAAGCGCCCGCTCTGGAAGACCACCCCGTAGTGATTCCGAGCTGGTCGCTTCGGGCGCCAAGTTGAGCTATTTCACCACTCGCTAATTGCCCCCGGACGCTCGCACTATGTCACTTCTAGATGATCCACAAGTCAGGCGGAACGTAGACCGCCTCCCGATCGAATTCGACGACTACGGGTTCGATCGCTTTGGACTCTCGCGGAAGGCGCTAATTCGCGCCTACTCACCGATGGCTTACATCTACCGCCACTACCTCAAAGTGACGGCCTTCGGTCTCGAGAACGTTCCAGCCACCGGTCGAGCCCTCATCGTCTCCAATCACTCTGGTGGCCTAGGGGCGGACGCGGCGATGATTCTCACCTCGCTGATACTCAACGACGAGGCCCCGCGGCTCGGCCAAGGCATGGCGGAGTACTTCCTGACGCGCTCACCGTTCGCACGACCGGCATTGCGAAAGCTCGGACATCTCACCGGCTTGCCCGAGCACGGCGAGCAGCTGCTGAATGACGAGCGCCTGGTGCTCGTCTTCCCCGAAGGCGCGCGCGGGGCCGGCAAGCTCTACAAGGACCGATACAAGCTCGTGCGCTTCGGGACCGGCTTCATGCGGCTCGCGCTCAAGACCGGCACGCCCATCATCCCCTGCGCATTCATCGGAGGCGAAGAGTCGTTCCCTCAGCTTTTCCACATCAAGTGGCTCGCGAAGCTAGTCAATGGTCCATTTGTGCCGGTGGCACCGCAGCTCATTTTCTTCCCCCTGCCCGTGGCTTGCCAGATCTACTATGGGCCCCCGATGCACTTCCAAGGAGATGGCTCGGAGCCTGACGACGTCATTAAGCAATACGTCGAAGATGTTCGTCAGGCGATGGAACGGCTGGTTAGCACGGGGCTCGACGCACGGCCGCGGGCGTTCATGTTCGAGCGCATGCCGGACCCCGACCAGGAGCACAGGCGATGAAGATATTGATCACGGGCATCAGCGGCACCTTGGCGCGCGGCGTTGCGTACCGCCTGACCCGCCGCGGACACCAAGTCATCGGCATCGACCGGCGTCCCTGGCCCGACGTGCCCGAGGGCGTCGAAATGCACCAAGCCGATATTCGCAAGCGCCCCGCCGAAGACGTGTTCCGAATCTCACGACCGGACGCGCTCATTCACATGGCCACGGTCACCCATTTCACGACGGACACCGAGGAGCGCTACCGGATCAACCTCGGCGGCACCCGAAAGCTCTTCGAATACTGCCATGAGTACGGCGTCAAGCAGGCGGTCTTCGTCGGCCGCCACACGGTCTACGGTGCGACCCCGGATTCGCCCCTGTATCATACGGAGGATGAACCTCCGCTTGCAGGTGCGGCCTTCAAGGAGCTCGCCGACCTGGTGGCCGCAGACCTGTACGCCGGAAGCGCGCTCTGGCGATGGCCCGAGCTCAACACGGCCGTCCTGAGGCTTTGCTACTTCCTTGGTCCGAGCCGAGGCGGCACCCTCGCCGGCTTCCTTTCGAAGAGCCGCGTGCCCATGGTGTTAGGCTTCGATCCGCTCTACCAACTCATGCACGAATGGGACGCCGAAGAAGCAATCACCTTGGCGGTCGAGAGGCAGCTCCGAGGTGTCTTCAACGTCGCCGGCCCTCCACCGGTCCCTTTGTCCATCGTCTGCGAAGCGACCGGCAAGCGAGCGGTGCCGATCCCCGAGCCGCTTTACTCGAGCGTCCTCGGCCGCTTCGGTTTCCCCTACCTTCCTGACGACGCAATCGCTCATGTGAAATACCCCATCGTCATCGACAACAGGGCCTTCGTAGCAGCCACGGGCTTCGAACCCCGCTACAGCGCGAAGCAAACGATGGAAGGCTTCAGGTGGAATTGAAGGGAACGGTTCCCTTCAATTCCAGGTTCATTCCGGCGGATTATTGACCGCGGCCTCGCAGGCTACCGGATCAAACTCCGCAGGCGTACAGGTTCGGTATCGACCCTCGGGGGTCTCTTCGAAATGGCTCTCGAGAGGCTCCTCGTCGTTGAGCAGGTGCTCCACGTAGTCGTAGAGGTTCATGTCGCCGATCTCGGTGCCTGCCCAGGCGAGGGTGCCGAAGTCAGTCGCGAAGAGAGTCACCGCCTCCGCCAAGCTGAACTCCTCGAAGCCCGGGATCGTCACGCAGTGGCTGCTGTTGGTCGTACGGTAGAAGGGAAGGTAGTAGCCGAGATTGCTTTTCGAATCGTACTGGTCGAGAAGGAGCGCCGTATCGTCCCACCAGAGGCTGTAGACGGCCGCACGATCGAGCGAGAGGACTTCGTCGAGGCCCAGGCCGGTGCCCAGGAATGGCACGATCGGCACAAGCTCGGTCGGGTTCTCTCGCTGCCAGAAGCGCTCGTAGGAGTAGAGCGAGTAGTTGAAGTCGAGGCGGTTGTAGGTCATCGCCAAGCGATCGCTAGGGAACTCCTCGGCCAGCATCGTATTGATGTTTCCGAAATCGGCCTTGAGCTCGTCGGGGCGCGGCGCCGTGTCGATGAGCTTGTCGGCATCCCAGGACGAGCGAACGCGGTCGTGCAGGGCGAGGGAGCGCGAGGTCGGCGCCTGGTCGGGGAACAGCGGACCCGAATCGTCGAGGAGATAGCCCTTCTGCACGCCTTCGATTCCCGTCCGCAAGAAGTAGTAATTCACGATCGCACCCGCACCGCCAGCACTGCAACCACTCACGAAGAGCTTGGGCACCGTCGTGAACATGTCGTTGAGCATCTCGATCATCGCGAGGACGTTTCGGTGACCTACGTGGTGGAACTCGAGGTCGTCTTCGATGCCATCCGGATCCTCATAGGTCACCGTGCGATCGCCGGAGTACACATCGCCCGTGCAATAGGCGACGAAGACTTTGTTCCAATCGGCCATTGGGCTCACGTTCGGATCTTGATTCAGGAGTGGGTAGATCACGCTCGCGCCGACTGGAATGCCGGCGACCTCTCGCTGGGCGTCGGCGTGGTTGTCGGAAAGGCCATTTGGATTCGCCGCGCCGCGAATGCCTCCCTTGCCGCTACAGCTCTCGTAGTCCCAGCATGCGCCGCCACCTTCGAAGAAGACGATGACATTGTCCGAGGTTTCGGAGAACTCGACCCAGAACTTGTAGGGGCTGCCGTCGCTGCAGGTTGCGCCCTCGGGCTCGAACTTGACCCAAGTGCCGTAGTCAGGAGGCTGGAAGCCGGAGCCGCCCGCGCCTGCGGAGCCACCGAGACCGGCCGAACCGCCCTGTCCCCCGGAGCCGTCGGGGCCCAGCGTTGAGGCGCTCTCACTCCCGCATCCGGCCGTGATCAAAGCAAAAACCAAGCTTGAAGCAAGAAGGCATCGTGTAGACATGGCGCGAAACCTATCATTGAATCAGCGTTCGTCGAAGAGCTTCCTCTCGGAACGCGTTTGTGACGTTCTCTTCGCCGTTCGATTCGGCGGATGCTAATCCTCGCTCCGATGGAAGCCCCTCAAGAGCCTGTTCCAGCCAAGCGTGGACCCATCGAAGCACGCCCTGCAAAGCTCGGTTTCACGCTGACCCGCGATCGGGTCCATCTCGCCGACCTACTTTCTCGCGCTTCCGAGGCATGGTCGAGGGACCTCGGCAACTGGGTGCTCGCCATGCTTCTGTACTGGCTGCTCGGGATGGGCATCCCCTTCGCGCTGAGCTTGGCCTGGGGGCTGGTGAGCGCCTTCCAACAGTCGGGAGCGGACCAGGGCGCGACGTTCGCAACAGTGGACATCATCGTGCAGGTGGTTCTGTTCTTGATCCAGTTGGTGCTCTCGGGGGTCTTCTCGCTCGGGCTTTGGGCGATGGCCGTTCGAGGTCTTCACGGAAAGCGAGCGACTGTCGGGGCCTTGTTTAGTCAACTATCCAAGATCGGGAAGTACATCGTTCAGGCGCTTGCGGTGTCCCTTGGAGCGGTCTTGATCGTTCTGCCGATTGTCGTGATCGTTTGGTTGGTTTTTGTAGGCCCGGTCGATCTCGAAACGCCGATGAGCGAAATCATCGACGACGCTGGCAGACCCCTCGGGTTTGCGACCCTGGTGCTCCTCCCGGTCTACGTCTACATCGTCTCGGGCATCGCGTTCATTCAAGCTGAGCTCGCCTTCAACGACGACGCGGGACCGATCGAGGCCATCGTCTATTCTTGGCGCATCGCGCGTGGGAAGCGCTGGCCAATCATCGGCGTGGGCTCAATTGCACTTCTGATCGTCGCGGGCTCAGCGATGTTCTGCGGCGTCGGCCTCCTGTTCGGCGCGCCCTTGGCGATTCTGCTCTTTGCGGCGCTCTACTTGGGGCTTCGAAACGGCGCAGACCTGCCACCGGCAAACGCCGCTACGACCCTCGACCGCTAGGGCTGGCACGACACTTGCTGATTCCCTCGGTACATCGGCTTCCGCCTGTGCCAAGCTGCGCCCAGCGCCCCAAAAGGACGATTAAAATGTCTAGATTGCGCCTGCTCCCTGGTTTCGGATCGGCCCTCCTGCTGACCCTGCTCGCCCAGCCCATGCCCGCTCAGGCCTGTGGCGGGCTTTTTTGCTCCGCCACCGCGCCGGTCAATCAGGCAGCCGAGCGCATCATCTTCTCGAAGAACGAAGATCAAACGGTGACGGCCGTCGTCCAGATCCAATACGAGGGGCCCTCGGAGAAGTTCGCCTGGGTATTGCCGGTGCCCGGAATTCCAGAGGTGAAGGTCTCGTCGGACCTCGCGTTTGCCCGGCTCCAACAAGCGAGCAACCCGCAATATGGCTTCACGACGGAAGTCGAAGGCCGTTGCAAGCAAGAGCGCGGAGACGATTCCGCGTCGAGCGGGGCGCCGGGAGGCAATTTCAACGATAGCGGCTCAGGCGGCAACGGCGGCGTCAACGTGCTCGCCGCTGGGACCGTCGGTCCCTACGACTACGTGGTGATCGAGCCCGAATCGAGCTTCGAGCACGTCGGTGACGTCGCGGTCCAATGGCTGACTGGCGAAGGCTACGACGTGGTGCCACCCGGCGGAGACCCAAACGACATCGCACGGCTCCTCGGCGAGTACCTGCAGGAGGCGATGAATCTGCTCGCGTTTCGGCTCACGAAAGGAAATGACACGGGCACGATTCGCCCGGTTTGGATCACTTACGAATCCGACCAACCGATGATTCCGATTCGGCCGACCGCAGTAGCGGCCAACGATGACATGGGCGTGATGGTCTGGGTGCTCGGCGAAAGCCGCGCCGTGCCCGTCAACTACAAAGCGCTCGAGCTGAACCAGGCGCTCATCAACTGGCTCACTGGGGGCCGCAACTACAATCAGGTCGCCATTGCTGCGGCGAACGAGGCCGGCGGACAGGGTTTCGTCTCGGAGCGCGCCGGTCCGAGCTCGGACTATGAGGGCATCCTCGTTCTCGAATTCGAGAGATTGGACTGGGAGGCGCTGCGCATGAGCGCCGGTGCTCTCACCGCGTCGGAGCTACTCGCCGAGAGCAGCCGTCGATTCATCGGCTGGGACGGGTACCGAGGGCTGATTGAACGCGTTCTTCCAGAAGGTGTCGATGCGGATGCGTTCTTGGGATGCCCCAGCTGCAATTCCGAGGCCTTCGAAGCCCTGGACAAGCAGGCGTTCATCGACGCGCTCGGCGAGGAAGTCGTCGAGCCGATGATCAGCACGCAGGAGCTCATCCTTTCGCGACCGTACGTGACCCGCTTCTACACGACCCTGTCAGCGCCCGAGATGGACCTGGACCCGCTGTTCGATTTCAACCCCGACCTCCCCGAGGTGTCCAACATCCACACGGCCCGCCGCGTGATCGAATGTCATCGAAGCCTCTACCGATGGGAGGCCCCTTCGCGCTTCGAGCTCGAGGATGGCCGCGTCGTTCGTCTGAACCCAGGCGCCCCCTGGCCCTTCCTCGTCGGCGAAGAAGACACACCGCCGGCCAACGCGCTGGTCCTCTCGCTGACGACCAGCGGGCCCGGTTCGGTGGTGCAAGACAACTCCGCCGCGATCGACCAATCGCTGGCCAAACACAACGCGACGGTCCCCTCGCCGAGTGGGTGTGGATGTGGGGTGGTGTCGCCTCGTTCCCACGCGGCAACCTGGCCCAGCCTGGCCTTGTTCGCCCTCCTGATGAGGCGGCGGCGCCGGCCGGCCTAGGTGCCCAGACCTGGAATCGAACCAGGGACACGAGGATTTTCAGTCCACTGCTCTACCAACTGAGCTATCTGGGCCCGGAATTGAGGCGCGGAGCCTAGCTGTGGATAGGGAGCTGTCAAGGGTCTGAGAAAACTTGCGATCCGGTCCGGGTTCACGATTACAATGTGAATCGGATGGTGTGATCGGGATGGAGAGCCCAGCAGATGAACGGGGCAGCGACGCATTTCGCGATCTGCTCCGCGAAGGCGCCAAAGGCGCGAGGCCGAAGTCCGAGGCGCTCGAGGCGCTCTCGCTGCGACCGGTCTGGCTGGCGACCTGGGAACCACGCGCGGAAGGCTTCCGCACGCTGATCAATACGAATGGTGAAGAAGCTCTCGCGGTATTCAGCTCGGAAAGGGTGCTCAAGGCCACGGCCGAGCAATTCGGCTGGCTGGAAGCCGACGGAACGATCGCGACCCATCGCGCGATCGGTGGAGACATCCTGCGGCATGCGTGGACACGTGAGTATGCCTTCGTCGTGATCGACATCGGCATGGCTCATTCGCTCGAATACGAGCGCGGCGAGCTCAAGACGATCCTTCGCGAGATGGACAGCACGGGTCCCTTCCGGACGTCGCGACCACCACCCCCGCCAGCGCCTGAGAAGACGGCGGCGCAAAGCTCATTCCCACCACCAGTCGAGCGGATCTCGACCATGTACAGCATGGGGCCAAGCGAAGCCGAAAAGATCACGGCGCTGATCGAGCTGCCGACGCAGCCGTACGCGATGCCCTATGATAGCGAGCCGCCGACCCAGCCGCGGGCCGCCGTCAAGCAAAGCGAGGCTGCGCCGAAGAAGGATCAGGCTGCGTCGACACCGCGCAAGAGCTCGCGCCCTGCACGCAAGCCCAAGAGTGAGCCCCCCAACATGAAGATCGAGGAGGTGCAGGCGGACGAGGCCGAGCTGGGTGACGGCGGTACGTATGGCGCGGCCAGCGTCTTTCCAACGGCCGGACAGCCGTCCATGCCGATCACTCCGTCGATGGTCGTCACGTCCAAGGACCAAGGCGACGCCGAATCAGATCGTTCCTTGAGCTCCAATGCACCAAGGCTCAACTCCGATGCACCGACCGCACCAGCCGCTCAGGCCCTGCCTTCATTTAATCCCCAGAAGCTGAGGCTGCCCGCGGTCCCGCACATCGGGCCACCGCCGCCGGTGAGCCCCAAAGCCAAGGCGTCGGCCCCTCCCAAGGAGGAGGAGCTCACGCAGCCCGACGCGAAGCCGCGGACGGTGCAGCCGCAGCGAATCGTAGGGCCCTCGATCGGAGACGGAATCCAGCTGGTAGAGCTGCAGGAGGCGCCGAACGAGGACTGGCTCAAGACTATGGCCGAGGTCCTGAGGGCCTTTTTCGAGATCGAGTGGGCCTCCTATTGCGAGGTTGCGCGGAAAGGCGGAGACCCGACTCCGGCGGTCGGCTTGCGGATCGCCGACAACTTTCGGGACAACGTGACCGCGATCATCAAAGAGCTCATCGACGCCAGCCGCCGTCACGACATGGAAGTCGACGTTCTACTCATCGACGGGCATGACATGCTTCGCAAAGCCCGTGAAAACGGTTTCGTCTTCTATCCGTGGAAGCCGAAACCCTTTGCCCAATAGGTGCTAAGACACCAGCGTGAAGCCTGGTGAAGCCCTTCCACGTATTCGACGCCCGATCCCGGCGGCGGCGGGTCAAACCTGGGTAGAGCGCCTCGCGGCAAGTGAGTGCCCCGCGCTCACCACTCGACGCAAACGCCGCGAAGAACTGACGGGAGCGAGTCACGATCCGATCGTCTGGGTCGAGGCCCAGGGCGCGAACGTGATCGATGCCGATGGCAACCGATACGTCGACCTCACATCGGGATTCGGCGTGGCGTTCGTCGGGCATCGTCATCCAGAGGTCGTCGACGCCGTGAAGCGGCAAGCAGATCGACTCTTGCACGCGCTCGGCGACCTACACCCCTCGGACGTGAAGATCGAGCTTCTCGAACGACTCTGTTCGCTGGCGCCATGGCCGCAAGCAAGGGCCATGCTTTCGCTCAGCGGCGCCGATGCTGTCACAGCGGCGCTCAAGACCGCGGTCATGGCGACGGGCAAGACCGGAGTCGTCGCATTCGAGGGTAGCTACCACGGACTAAGCCACGGTCCGTTGGCGGTCTCCGGGTTTGCCAAGCGCTTCCGCGAACCCTTTTTGGCACAACTGCAGCGCGACATACACTTCGCACCTTGGCCCGCTTACAATCTCGGAGTCGACGCGGCTCTGGGAACGCTGCCCGACGACTGGGGCAGCATCGGCGCGGTGATCGTCGAGCCCATTCAGGGACGCGCGGGTGTTCGCTTGCCCCCGCCGGGCTTTCTCGAAGCGCTCGGCCGGGCGTGCAAGCAAAACGATGCGCTGCTGATCGTCGATGAGATCTTCACCGGGCTTGGCCGCTGCGGTGCATGGTGGCGATCGGTCGACGAAGGCGTCACCCCGGATCTGATCTGCGCGGGCAAGGCCCTTGGTGGCGGTCTGCCGGTCAGCGCGTGCATCGGGAGCGAAGACGTGATGCGGGCATGGGGTCATCCGGACCGCGAGGCGATTCACACGGGCACGTTTTTCGGCGATCCTCTGGGTTCCTCAGCGGCGCTTGCCACCATCGCGCTGATCGAACGCGACCAGCTCGCCCGGCGGGCCGCCGCTCGGGGCGGGGCGCTCGCTGCCCTGCTGCGCGAAGCGCAGCTCCCCTCCGTGACTGAAGTACGTCAGGCGGGGCTGATGCTCGGACTGCAACTGCGAACGAGCATGCAGGCCTTGAACGTCAGCCGCGCGCTCCTCGAACTCGGCTATCTCGTGCTACCTGCGGGCGCGGAAGCCGACGTGATTCAGCTGGCGCCGCCGGTCACGGTGACCGACCCGCAAGTCGAGGGCTTCATCGCGTCGCTGCGAGACGCGCTCGGGGGCCCGTGACCCAACGAACCATCCTCAAGAGCCGAATCGAAGCGCTGATCACAGCGTTCGAGGCTGGCGAGCACGTCGATCCGGCACTTCGGGACGCGCTGATCGAAGACCTCGGAGCATGGCAAGCGAGTCGCATCCCAGCATACGGCCGATTGCAGCGTCACGGAGCCTGGCCGCCCGCCCTCCCAACCGACGTCTTTCGGTTTCGACGAATCGCGGCGCACCCTGAGGAAGACGATGTCCGCCTGTTTCGGAGCTCAGGCACGACCTCATCCGAGCGCAGCGTGCACGTCTACGCCGACCTGAGTCTGTACGACCTTGCAGCCCGCGCCGCAGCGCGCCGAATGCTTTTTCCAGATGTCGATAGACTACCGCTCGTGATGCTGGCTCCAAGAGAAGACGAATCCCCCGACTCCTCTCTCGAATACATGTTGGCGCGATTTGCCGAATGGTTCGGGACCGATTGTACCTGGGCCTGGCGTCACGGCGCGCTCGACCTCGAGCGCCTCACCGAGGTGCTCCGGAGCGCAGAGGCGTCAGGGGAGGCGATCGCCTTGCTCGGCACTTCGTTCGCGTTCGTACATGCCGAGGACGGGCTCGGCGATCAGCGCTTCGCGCTCGCACCGGGGAGCCGAATCATGCAGACCGGTGGCTACAAGGGGCGTTCCCGCGAAGTGGATTCCGACCTACTGCTTCGGGCGCTCGGAGATCGCTACGGCATCGCTGCCCCCTTCATCATCAACGAGTTCGGGGCGACCGAGCTCAGCTCGCAGATGTACGAGACGACGTTGCGGGAGGTCATCGAGGGTTCCGCTCGGCCTCGCAGGCTCTGGGTGCCGCCCTGGGTGCGCGCAACGCCGGTGGAGCCCGACACTCTCCAACCCGTCGAAGGAAACGCGGTGGGAATCCTGCGAATCGACGACACGGCGAATCTGGATTCGGTATGCTGCATTCAAACCGCCGACCTGGCGCGACGTGCCGACGACGGGATCGTCGTGCTCGGGCGGGCCGCTGGCGCGACGCCACGCGGCTGCTCGCTTGCCGCAGACCAGGCCCTGGGGGCACGGTGATCGACGACGCCTCGGCGATTCGAGCTCGAGCCAGCGCCGTGCTGGATGCACGTGACGCCATTCGCGCCGTGGGCAGCGCAGAGCGTGCACTCTGGCTTGCCAGAGCGGCCAAGACCCTGACGCAACGGGGGCGACTACGCCGCTCCGAGCTATCGCAAGCAACGGGCCTCAGCACTTCAATGGTGGACTGGGCAATCGGCACGACGCTCGACACGATGACGGAGGACGCCTTGCTCGCCCTGGCCCGCGGAGCAAGTCTCGAATGCCCGCAAGCTCCGATTTCGATGCTCTCGCTGCTGCTCGCGGGGAATGTGTTCACTGCCTCGGTGCGCGGCATCGTCGTCCCGCTACTCTTGGGCGTTCCCGTCCTGGTCAAAGCCTCTTCGAGGGAGACCGTCTTCCCCGCAATGCTCCGAGACGCCCTACGCGACGCCGACGCCCGCCTCGGGGCTGCAGTCGACCTGGTGACGTTCCCGGGAGGTGACCTCGAATGCGAGACTGCCCTCGTCGAGCGCGCCGAGGCCGTTTCGGTCTATGGAAGCGACGAAACGATCGCCGCGGTCGCGGCCCGGGTTGGCAAGGCCCGGCTCATTGCTCACGGACACGGCGTGAGCGCGGCGTACTGTGGCGCAGAAGCGCTCGGCGAGGCGCGGCTGAGTGACACCATCGCCCAGCTTTCTCTCGACATTTGCGCCTACGACCAGCGCGGATGCCTCTCCCCGCAGCTGGTCTATGTCGAGCAAACCCCCGCTCTCACTGCCCAGGGCTTTGCCCGGCGTCTGGCGGATGAGGGCCTCGACCCGATGAGCGACACGCTCCCAAGGGGCCCACTGCCCTCATCGGTTGGCGCCGAGCAAGCACAGTGGCGCGGAATGGCCGAGGTCGAAGGAACGCTGATTCAGGGCACCAGCTACGCTCTTGGCATCCGCCCAGCCCAGGAGATACGTTGGAGCCCCGGCTATCGCAATGTGACGATCGTCCCGATTCAGGGGCTCGACCAGGCCATCCAGGCGATGGAATCGATCGGATCGAGTCTGAAGTGCGTCGGGGCAGACCCCACATCGATCACGGAGCTCCGCTCCCGCCTCCATGAGAGCGGGAGGCTCAGCGCGTACGCATGCGCCCTCGGCACCATGCAGACACCCCCCCTCGACGCACCTGCGGACGGCAAGCCGACCTGGCGCGGGCTCCTTCGGTCCTGAGGCTGGGCGATAGGCCTGTTAGACGCCGATGAAGAGCCGCTGTCCGAAGTTCCGTTCCAGCTTGGCGCCGAAGATCTTAGAGGCGGCGCCCTCGATGTCGTACTCGATACGCTTGAAATGGAAAGAGCGCGAGTCTGTGTCGTAGACGGTGTAGCTCGCGCGATTGTCGTAGTCGCGCGGTTGGCCTACCGAGCCCACACTCACGATGTACTTCGTTCCATCCTCGAGGACGAAATCTTCGGGCGGCAGCTCCTCCACCTCCCCGGGTCGAAGGGCGAACACCTTACATAGGTGCGAGTGGCCGATGAGCGTAATGTGGCCGAGCTGGTTCAAGATCGGCAGGCACTCGGCTGCCTGGTCTGGTGCGAAGATGTACTCGAACTCCTCGAGCCGAACCGGCGAGCCGTGGCAAAGATCGACGCCGGTCCCCTCCACGACGTACTTGTATGGAAGCGCTTTGAGCCAGGCCATGTTCTCCGGCGTCAGAGAGCGTGCGTGAAGGTCGAGCGCCTGACGGGCCGCTTCGTAGTAGTACGAGTAGTCCATCCGGCCGGCGACCGCTGCATCGTGGTTTCCGAGGATGGTGACCTCAGCCACGTCGCGCACGATGTCAGCGCACTCGTTGGGGCTTCCGCCATAGCCGACGACGTCGCCCAAGCAGTAATAGGTATCGATGTCCTCGCTGCCATAGGCCTCCATCACGGAGGACATGGCCTCGAGATTCGCATGTACGTCGCTGAATATGCCGAGCCGCATGGTTGGTTCGCCAGTTATCCCGAAACCTGCATGGTACACGAAAGGCCTGGGAGGGTCGAAGTACCGTGTATGTGTGAAAGCCGCGCCAGAGCCTCTTGGTTCGCCTGACCCCGAGCCGCGCGGAGGCCCTGCGCAGACGCGGAGGACAGGATTTCCTCGAATCGGCGTCCCAGCGAAGCCACCAGTTCTTGGGCACTGGGAGCCCAGCCGAAGCGAACCGCCTGGAGCGCGAGCCCGTCGGACATGCCAGGCCGAACCGTGCGCCATCTGAGACGATGCGCTGCCTCGAAAGCTCGAAGGCCGTCCTCGGGATGCTGACGACCGGGAGCGCCTCCTCGATCTCGTCGGGACTGCTCCACTGTTCGAAGCGCTCTAGGCGACGAAGTGCATCTACCGCACTCAGCGAATCGACTAGCTTTGCCCGCTCCGACAGCTCGCGGCCGCGTGCTGCATGAGGACTCATCAGGACGAGCTGCTGCGCGAGAGGGTCATGATTGGCAAAAGGCACGTCGATGAGCTCACCCTCATCGAGCTCGTCCAAGGTGCCGGCGAGAGCCGCCCCGCGAAGTTCGGGGTCTTCCCCGACATTGACGACGCGAAGCATCTCGACCTCTTTGGGCTCGGGTTCCGCTCGAAACACAAGAACCCGTTCCTTGCGGGTGCGGCCCGAGGGGCCGGCATAAACCGAGAGCCCTGCACAAGCCGAGGGCCCGCCTCGAGCTGAGCAGTCAGTGTACGGGTGGCGGTTCAAAGCCGCATCCAAGCGCAGACCTAGTGCATGCATCGGGAGATGGTCAGTTGGGCGAAGCACGCTATTGTGCGATTCCCATGGAAACCAACAAGCTCGTGATGGACCTCACCGTAGCCTGCGTAACCTCGGCGAAGAACGCCACTGGGATGGACCTCGACTTGAGTCCGGACACGCTCCCCATTCTCGATCACTACGCGGAGCTCCTCGACTCCCCGAGAGCCGAGCTGGTGTCGTTGCTCGCCCCGATGAGCGGCGCCTACTTCGGCGAGCTCCTGCGCCGCCAGTTCGAGGATGGACAATGGGCCACCGACCCCGAGGACTACACGCGCTGGCGTCTGCACTTCGAGCGTTCCTCGCTGACCTTCAACCCGATCGGCATCGCGCTCGAAGTGCTGCTGGGCCAAGACCTGTCCGACTGGGGAGCGGAGCTGCAATGCGCACCCGAGGATCAGCTCCGGGTCGAGCAGGCGCTTTGGGTTTACGGCGACGTCCGTGATCGGGACTTCTATACGTTCACTGTGCGCTTTGAAGCGATCGAGCAGGCATATCTCAGTTTGCTGAACAATCCCGAGGGCATGGACCCAGGGCCTTGACATGAACCCGCCGGCCTCCATATTTCCCCAAGCTCTTGGAAACACAGGCGTTTTCGAGCTTCCTACGTGACCGATACACAAGCACCAGTAGTCGAGCCATCTCCGTGCGGCGACTTGCTCACCACCGGAGACATGGCGCGGCTCAGTCAGAGCACGCTTCGAACGGTGCGCTTTTACGAGCAGGAAGGCCTCATCGAGCCCGAGCGCCGAAGCGCCTGCGGGCATCGGCTCTTTTCGGGTCGGGAGTTGATGAAACTGCAACTGGCCCTAGACCTTCGGGAGGCCGGCTTATCCGTGCAAAACATCAAAGATTTGTTTTGCCTCAAGTCCGACTGTGACTGTCCCGAAGAAGCCAGCCAACGGATGTCCCACGTGTTGACCGAGCAAATCGACACCATGCAACAGAAGATTGCAAAGCTCCGTAAGCTGCGAGAGGAGCTCACCGCAATGGTGTCCGTGCTTACAGAATGTCAGTCTTGCGATCAGGGAAACTTCCCGATCGCTTGCGAGAGCTGCGATGTGCTTGGAAGCCCGCAGTTGCCGAGGGCGCTGAGAGTGCTCTGGCATGAATCCGAGTAGAGGCTCGAATGGAATGGCAACCGAGCACTCCGTTGTCGGCTGAGGAGCTGGCCAGGCTTCCGGTGTTTCCTCTGCCCCGAGTGGTCTTCTTCCCGGGAACCGCGCTACCGCTTCACCTGTTCGAGCCACGATACACCGAGATGATCGAGGATTGCCTCCAAAGTGGTTGCACCGCGATGGCGGTGGCTCTGCTCGCACCGGGTTGGGAGGACCACTACGAGGACACGCCGGCGATCTACGAGGTCGCTGGCGCGGGCCGTATCGTGGCACATCAGGCGCGAGCCGACGGTACCCACGATGTGATTTTGCACGGCCTCAACCGAGTTCGGCTCCACGAGGTTCCTAGCGCGGGTCGCGCCTACCGCTGCGCCCGCGCCGTTCCTATCGAGGATTCAGGCAGCGCATCATCTTCGGATGTGCTCGCCATGATGGCCTGCGCGACGAGAGTGGCGGCCAAGGTTCGAGAACGGCAGCCGGATTTCGCCCTGCAGGTTTCGGCCGAGCTCATGCCGGCGCAGGCGGCCGACGTCATAGCCGATCAGCTCGTCGTCAGTCCCGAGGAACGTCAGCGGATACTCGAGACGAGCAACATCAAGGAACGGGTGGACTTGGTCACCGAATCGGTCGCCTCGCTACTTGCGCAGCTCTCCGATGCACATGTGCCGTCCTAGGTCAGATGGAACGAGTCCCCTGCCTGTGGTACCGAACCCTTTCACCATGAGCGTATCGCGCGACCAGGCACCCACCGTGCAACGCTATGCCGAGGCTCAATTGCCTTCGCGCTTTGGACAGTTCCGCCTGGTCGTGTATCGGGAGCTCGGTGGGGACAAGGAACATCTGGCGGTGATTGCGGGCGAGGTCGAAGGCGCAGAGGATCTGCTGATTCGCGTTCACAGCGAGTGCCTGACTGGAGAAGTCTTTCATTCTCTGCGCTGCGACTGCCGCGACCAACTCGACCTGGCGCTCGAACGTATTCAGGCAGCCGGCACCGGCGCTGTCATCTACCTGCGACAAGAAGGGCGGGGCATAGGCCTCGGCAACAAGATCCGCGCCTACGCCAAACAGGACGAAGGCCTCGACACCGTCGATGCGAATCTGGCGCTCGGCTTCGAGGAGGACCAGCGTGGCTACCAAGTAGCTGCCGACATGCTTCGGGACCTCGGTGTTCGCTCGGTGGCGCTAATGACCAACAATCCTCGCAAGGTTCAAGGCCTCGAAAGCGGCGGCATCCGGGTGACGCGCCGCGAGCCGCATGAAATCGAAGCTCACGAGCACAACCGCGAATACTTGAAGACCAAGCAGGACCGGCTCGGTCACCTCGGTACCAACGGGGACGACTGACCTGCTAGAGGCGACGCGTCGCGTCACCCACGTGGCTTCGCCGCCGGCTAGCATCGGCCGGGCTCCTACCGTACCTTCACCGAGTGACCCAAACTCAACTCGCCACACTGTCCGTCATCCTGATCGCGATTTCTGCGCTCGCAGCTTGCAGCAAAACAACAACCAACATCTCTCAGAGTTATCGCAACCCCGGCTATGAACAGACGGTCTTCAAGAAGCTGTTCGTCATCGGGGTGGCCGAGAACCAGGAGAGCCGGCAGGCCTTCGAGGACGCATTCGCTGAGGCGATCACGGAGCAAGGCGGTTCGGCTGAGGCGAGTTGGGGCCACCTGCCGAAGAGCGAGCAACTCAGCGAAGAGGAGATTCGAAGCGCGATGGGAGCCGGTGGCTTCGATGGCGTGCTCATCACCCGCCTGCTGAGCGTCGACAAGAGTCAGGAGTACACGCCGCCATCGACCTACAACAACCCAAGAACGAGGTACTACGCAGGCGGTGGCGGGATCTACGGATACGGATTCTATGGATTCTACGGCACCACTTATGCCCAGGTGCATACGCCGGGCTACTTCGAGACGAGCACCACGATCCGATTGGAAACCAACCTCTACTCATTGGCCACCAGCGGTCTGGTCTGGACGGGCCAGTCGGACACGGTTGACCCGTCGTCGATCCCCGACGCCCGCAAATCGATGACCGCGGCTGTCGCGAAGAAGCTCAAAGAAGAGAGGCTGATTCCGTAGGGAAGTGCGATCCCATGCTCAGCTCTCTGACTGCTGCCGCATTAGCTCGGCCTGATGATGGCTTCTCAAGGAGGTGAAGAGCCCGTCGAGATCGCCTTGCATGACCTGGTCGAGGTTGTGCAGAGTCAGCTGAATGCGGTGGTCGGTGATTCGGTTTTGGGGATAGTTGTACGTGCGGATCTTTTCGGAGCGCTCCCCTGAGCCTACCATGCTGCGCCGCTCCGAGCTGATCGCGCTCGCCTGAGCCTCTCGTTCGATCTCGAGGAGCTTTGCCGAGAGGATCTGCAGCGCCTTGGCCTTGTTCTGGTGCTGTGAACGCTGTTGCTCGGAGCGCACCATGATGCCGCTCGGGATGTGCTTGATCTGCACTGCGGAGAGTGTCCGGTTCACGTGCTGGCCGCCCGGACCACCGGCCGCGGTCGCGCTGATTTCCAGGTCTTTGGGGTCGATCTTGACCTCGTCGACGTCGTCGACCTCGGGCAACACCGCAACGGTCGCCGTCGAAGTGTGGATGCGCCCCTGCGACTCGGTCGCCGGAACGCGCTGAACCCGGTGCACGCCTCCTTCGAAGCGGAGCCGCGAATAGACATTGTCACCGGAGATCGTCGCGATGACTTCCTTGAGTCCGCCGGCAGACGCCTCGCTCAGAGACATGACCTCGACCTTCCATCCCTGTGTTTCCGCGTATCGCGAATACATACGAAAGAGGTCTGCGGCGAACAGAGCCGCTTCCTCGCCACCGGTGCCGCTGCGAATCTCGAGGATCGTGTCACGTTCGTCGTTCGGATCTTTCGGCAATAGCAAGAGATTGATTGCGGCTTCGAGCTGTTCGCGTTCTTCTTCGAGCCCGGGAATTTCGTCGGTTGCGAGCCCGCGAAGATCGGGGTCGGCAAGCGCTTCCTTGTGACCCGCGAGGTCCTCCACGACTTGCTCATAGCGCGCGTACGCCTCCACGACTTCCTGGAGATCCGAGCGCTCCTTGTTGAGCCCCGTGTACCGCTTGGTGTCC
The DNA here is from genome assembly GCA_963699755.1 of uncultured delta proteobacterium. Taxonomy (GTDB): domain Bacteria; phylum Myxococcota_A; class Polyangia; order Polyangiales; family Houyiibacteriaceae; genus SG8-38. The sequence continues at coordinate 1,393,293 of CAVOVB010000001.1, read as the reverse complement.
GACACGACGTTCGGCTGGCAAAGCAGCTCGTTGATCTCGCGGTAGCGAGCCGCTAGGGATTCGAGCTTGTCGGTGGGAAGCATGTTCAGGCCGCGCGGGACGCGCCCAAGGAGCCGTCCCCGCCCAATACTTCCCTGAAGCGGGCAAAACTCGCAAAGACAATCGGCTCTTGACCATGGGGTGCCTGGTCCTGGATGCGGTCACGCCAGGCAGCGGTCTCCATGGCCGCGATGGCGATTTCGACTTGGTCGTCGTCGGGCTGCCGAGTGGTGATTTTCTGAAATAGAAAGCCTGGATAGAGCACGACCCGCCGCCAGCCGGTCGTACAGAAGCGCGCGCTCAGTCGTTGAAGCTCATACGAGATGGCGGCGATGACTGGGAGAATTCCGATGCGAATCAGCAGGAGCGAGGCCTGAGCCAACCAACCTTCGACCTCGGGCATCAGCAGCGGTGCCGCAAGGGAGCCGAGGATGATCGAAACGACGATGACGACGACGAGGAACGTGGTTCCGCAGCGTGGATGAAGTGTAGTCTGGGCCTGCACGTTTTCGACGGTCAGCGGCAGGTTCTTTTCGTAGGCGTGAATCGTCTTGTGCTCGGCACCGTGATACTGAAACAAGCGCCGCACATCGGGAATTCGGCTGATCGCGAATAGGTATCCAACGAAGATCAGTAATTTGAATCCTCCGATCAGCACGTGGAACCCTGTGTCGGTGAGGCCCAGGTCCCAGCCTGCGCCCTTCGACGCCAGGCTCGCGAGAAATTGCGGCAGTGCAACGAAGAGTCCAAGCGCCAGCACGGTCGAAATGACTACGGCCAGTCGCCCCGATCCCTGGTCCTGCGCGAGCTCCTCTTCGGTCATCTGCTGCTCCGCAGAGAACTGAAGCGCCGAGAAGCCCATCGTCATCGATTCGACCAACATCGCCACGCCCCGAAAGCCCGGAAGCTTCCAGAGCTTCTTCGACCAGGTCGAGCGGTACGGGCCCTCGCGGAGCGCAATTGTCCCGTCGGGCCGCCGCACGGCGACGGTTAGACAGGCAGGAGCGCGCATCATCACGCCTTCGATGACCGCCTGCCCACCAATGTAGGGTTGGGCCATCGTTGCCAATATGGTGCCCTTGCGGGGCAAGGCCGCCTAGTTGTCGGCGGGCGCTTCGGGCGCCGCGTCGGCCTTCGTCTTGCCTGCCTTCGAGTACTTCCTGCGGAAACGCTCGACGCGACCCGCGGTGTCCACCAGCTTCTGCTTGCCGGTGTAGAACGGGTGGCATTCCGAGCAGATATCCACCTGATCGATGCTCCGGGTCGAGCGCATCTCGAACGAGGCGCCACAAGCGCAGTGCACGGTGATCGTGTTGTATTCAGGATGGATGTCGGGTTTCATTGCAGTCGTGCTCCGTCGCTAAGCGAGGTCGCCGTATGTAGCTTAGGCGACCCCAGACGGCAAATCATCGGGCTGAGCCCCTTCAGGCGCAAGCTTGTCACTCCCAAAATTCCATTATATCAATCACTTAGATACTTCTTTCGCTCGACGCTCAGCGGCTCGGTTTCCTCTACGCTTTCCGCTTCGGCAAGCTCTACGCGAACATGCGGGCCGGATGGGTCGACGATCTCGCGAAAAAGGTAGCGAATCTCGCCTTCCTCGGTCACGTGCATCGAAACGCGTACCTCGTCCACCAGGCTATCGAGGAGCGCCTCGGCTTCCGCGCTCATGACGCCAAGTCCCTTGGCCACGTCGACGACGCGCAACATCCCACGGTGCTTCTCCGCAAGTGAAAAGAGGCGCTGTTCCGAAATCCTGCTTTCGAGTCGCTTCGCGCGCTGCTCGAAGCGGCGGCTCTCCCAAAGGCTCAAGCCACCGGTCGCAACGCCACCGCCTGCGATCAGCGCAGCGACGGTGAGGCCGGCGGCCGTGCCCGTCGCGGCGGCGACGATCGCTCCGAGGAGCAGTCCTGTGCCCAGTGCTGCAACGCCAGCGATGTAAAAACCGATCGACCAGCCTCGCGCAATGCGCGCGTTGGCATGAATGCTTCGTAGACGTCCGCTCATCTGGGACACTACGTCTAGCGCCGACCCACCCCAGGTTTCAAGCCTCGGCTCTTCCGGCGCCTAGCGGCCACGCTTTTGCCAGGATAGGTTGCGCTGGTGAGGATGAAATCGAAGACTATCGCCCGTGTCGTTCTCGCTGCATCGCTCTCGGTGGCGACGACCGTCGTGCCCGGCTGTGCAAGGACTGCACCACAAGCCGAAACGCCGGTCGAAAAGACCTTGGCCACGCCGGAGCCGGCTTCCCAGGCTTCGGTGGCCCCGCGGCTCGTCGTGTTGATCATCCTCGATCAACTTGGCTCCTGGGTGCTCGACGAACAGCTGCAACTGCTCCCAAGCGACAGTGCGATTCGCCGCGCGTATGAAGACGGCGCGGCTCATCGGGCGGAGTTTCCTTACGCTTGCACCCAGACGGCGCCCGGGCACGCTTCGCTCACCAGTGGCGTGCCCCCTGCCGTGCACGGGATCGTCGCGAACGCAGTATATGATGCCGAGCTCGGATCGCGTCGCACCGTGGACGACCGCGAACATGCCGTTCTCGGAAATCCGGATCGCTTCGTGAGCCCGACGCAAATGCGCGCGGAAACGGTCGCCGACATCTTGCAGCGCGAGAGCGCTGGGAGGGCGCGCATCGTGGGGATCTCGATCAAGGGGCGCTCCGCTGTGCTTCCGGTCGGCAAGAAGCCCGACATCGCTGTCTTCTACGACGCTGTAGCGCGCTCCATGACGACGTCGACGTACTACGCGCCGGACACGTCGCTCCCTCGATGGCTGCGGGATTTCAACAAGGCGAATCCGGTCGAGCCTCTGCTTCAAGCTTGGGAGCCCAGCGATCCGCGCAGGCTCGAGGAGGCGCTCGGCCCCGACGCCGCGCCCGGGGAGATGTATCCTGCCTTCCCGCACGATCCGCGGGAGGCTCCAGATCCCTGGTACGCGTTTGCCGGAACGCCCGAAGCGAGCGAGTACTTGATGGCCGCCGCATATGCCGTCGTGAAAGCAGAACGAATGGGCATGGATGAAGTGCCTGATTTGCTCGCGCTCGGAATTTCGGGGACCGACCTCGTCGGACACGTCTGGGGTCCGCAGTCTTGGGAGTACGCCGACAATCTTCAGCGAATCGACCGCGCGCTCACCCGCTTCGTGCAACTCCTGCAGGCTCGTGGTCCGGTTGCCTTCGTGCTCACGGCTGACCACGGGGTCGCAGAGCTTCCGGAGCGAGCCCGCGCGGAAGGCAGACCCGGGGGCCGTCTGCAGGGCCACGTACTGACAAAAGCGGCCGAGGATGCTGCCGACGCAGCCCTGGGTGACGGGGACTGGATCGCCGGCTACGTTGCGCCCTTGCTCACTTACACGGCCGAAGGCAAAGCCCGTCGAGAGGAGCTCGGCAAGGCATTACGCAAGGCTCTGCCCGAGGTCGAAGGCGTCGAAGCGGTCTACGAAACGCAGAACTCGGCAGCGCTTCGCGCGAGCGGGAAGGAGATCGAGCGACTGATCGGTGCCACGCTCCCCAACGAACCACCTGGTGATCTCTATCTCGTCACAGAGCCTGGCTGGTTCGACGGGCTTTCCGAGCTAGGCGGGACGAACCACGGAACCCCGTGGGACTACGACCGCCGTGTCCCGGTCCTGATGTGGGGAACGGCGATCGAGCGCCGCATCAGCGCGGAACCACAGAATGTGCTGCAAGTTGCAACGAGCCTTGCCGCGTTGCTCGGTGTCCCGGCTCCTCCAGGCGCCCCAACTCAGCCCCTGCCGGGTGTCATGAGGCTTCCCGATTGAGTATGCTCCGCGCATGAAGCGCGCAGCCGCAGTCGGAAAAGTACTCGTGCTGGCTGGATGGGTTTGGGGCGTTCTCTCCTACCTTGCGCCGGCGTCGGTGCCACAGGCAGGGATCGGCCAGACGCTCTTCTTGGGCCTCCTGGCGGTGCATGCGGCCGAGGCATTTGCCTTCGCCAAGAACCTTGCCGCCGAGGATGGTGGCTCACTGGGAAGCCACGTCGGAAAGCTCCTAGTTTTCGGATACTTCCATGTTTTGGATGTCCGGTACGGTTGAGGTTTGCGGCGCCGAGCCGATAGGCAATAACTAAACGATGGGCCAGAAACGAATTCACCTCGTCGTCCGCGGCCGCGTTCAGGGCGTGTACTTCAGGGCGACCGCGCAGCGCGAAGCGCGACAGCACGGCTTGAGCGGTTGGGTCAAGAACCGCAGCGATGGCTCGGTCGAAATCGTCGCCGAAGGCGAAGAGGATGACGTGAAAGACTTCTTGTCCTGGGCCCAGGCAGGTCCTTCGACGGCGAGAGTCGACGCCGTTGATGTCCGCTGGCGAAGCTACACCGGCGAGTTCACCGACTTCAGAATCACCCGCTGAGCTCAGACCGGATTCGCGGACCTTCCGCCGAGCGCGCTCGGAGCCGTCGAAGTCGCCCTGGCGTGCGTTGGCCGGTAGATGATGCCCTCGGGCACGTCTCCGTAGTCGATTTTCGGGCTCCGATACGTCCCCACCAGGCGATCCCAGAACGTGAAGTACTGACCCAGGTTGAAATCGCTGTACCAGTGATGAAGCGTGTGGTGGTCGGTGTAGTTGAGCCAGGGCCAGCGAAAGAAGCTCACACGATCGTGAATGCAGACTGCCCAGAGCGTCACGAAGGTCACCGAAGCGACGTAAACGCCCGCATGCAGTGGGAAGAAGAATGCCGCAACGTGATGCGGGACTGCCTGCAGAAACGAGTCCATTGGATTGAATGACAGCGCAGAATAGGGCTGCGGAACCTTGTATACGTGGTGGCGCTGGTGAACGTGCTTCCAGAGCCAGGGCACGCGGTGAAACGCATAATGCGTCCAGTAAATCAGCGTCTCGGTGAAGACCAGAAGCAAGACGACCTGCGCGAAGATCCAACCCCAACCGTGGTCGCTGACATCGTAGTACATTTTCGAGTAGTTCTTCGCGATCAGCAGGTGGATCGGAAGCATCAGGACGCCGTTGCCGATGATCCCGATGACCACCCATTTGATGGCGGACTTCATCTCTTGGGGATCGAGCTCGTAGTCGGGATGAAAGCGCGCTTTGAACTTTTTGAAATAAAGATAGTACGCAATCGACGCGATCGTGAAGAAGTAGAGCATCCCGCCGCCAGCAAAAACGAGGAACATCACGCCGGGCGTGTCCGGGAGGCCTAGCAACTTTGCTATCACAGGCGCGTTAATATCGGTTTCGGGCATCTTGTAAAGAGATCGGCCCCCGCCCGCGTGGAATAGACACCCTCCGAAATGCAGGCTTTTCTGCCGTCAAAGGCCGAATCCGGACGGTTCGCCCCGGCCGACCCTCCATTCACCCCCGTCTGAGTACCATTCACCCGGTTTTTCGTTGCAGTGGGGGGGATGGGCCTACATTCCCCTGCGAGAAGGGGTTCCGCGCGCCTTCGGAGGAGAACTATCGTGGTCGATGACTACCGCTTTCCGGGCATTCCGTTTGGTTGGTACACCGTTGCGACCTCCAAGGAGGTGCGCGCGGGCCAGGTCCTTCCAGTCAGGTACTTCGGCGAGGAGCTTGTTCTCTATCGGACTGAGTCCGGCAGGGCGCACTTGGCGGACGGGTACTGTCCGCACCTGGGCGCACACTTGGGCGCAGGAAAGGTCGTTGGAGAGAACCTCCGGTGCGCATTTCACGGCTTCGAATTTGGGGCTGATGGCCGCTGCGTGCGGACCGCGTACGGGAAGGCGGTTCCGCGCAAGGCCAAGCTCGGCTCCTGGCCGACTCGCGAGCACAACGGTTACATCTTCGCCTGGTACCACCCGGAAGGGAAGCAGCCCGATTGGGAGATTCCGATCCTACCGGGCCCCGCTGAGGGTTGGACTGCCTTCAGCACCCGAGCCATGGAGCTGAAGAGCCACCCGCAAGAGACGAGTGAGAATAGCGTCGACATCGGGCACTTCGTTCAGGTTCACGGCTTCGGTGGTGCCTGGACCGAGGGGGACCTCGAGATCGACGGGCATCTCCTGAAAGGGGCCTATGGGATTCAATACCCACTGGGAAGCAAGATCCGCTTCGTCGCCAAGTTCCGTGTCGAGGTTCACGGACTTGGATATTCCCTGGTGCGTGTGAGCATCGAGCGCTTCGGCATCGAGATCAATTTGCTAGTCCTGTCGAGCCCCGTCGAGCGCGGCAAGATCGTTCTGCGCACCGCATCGTCGGTGAAGCAGCTGGGACCGCGACGGTTGGCGCTCGCGCATGTGCTCCGCGCCGCAGCCACTTGGGGCCTCAATCGAGAGGTTGGTCAAGACGCGCCGATCTGGGAAGCCAAACGCTACGTGGAAAGACCGATTCTCGCCGAGGGCGACGGGCCGATCGGCGAATACCGACGGTACTGCAAGCAGTTTTACATCCGGGAAACCGCGAAGCCGACCGAGCTCCCCGTCGTCGCAGCCTGAGCGCGAAACCGCAGTCGCTCCCGGACGCGATCTTGCGCGCGATCCGGGATGCGATTCCGAGCCGTGGCGCGGAACATCTCATATGGAGGGCCGCGGATACATACGCGATATGGGGCCGAGCCGTTCGACGCAGCTCCATCTCGCGCGTTTTTCCGCGACCCGGGATTATTCGTTGATGATCTGCGTCCAACGCCCCATGCGCGATTGGAGCTCGCCTTCGAGATAGGCGTCGTTCACGCCGAGTCCTTCGCAATTGTGCGCCGCGCGCATCATGAGCTCGATGAACCGATCTTCGCGCTTGAGCGCTTCGAGTTGATCCGCGCTTCCGCGAATGAGAATGATCCCGTTCAGGTCGCCACCAGTCGGGTTGAAAATCACCGGCTCGAAGCTCTCGATGGCACCCTTGCTTTGCAAGCTTCCGTAGTACTCCAAGGACTGACCAAAGATCGAAAGGCCTTGCTTCTCGCGTCCTGGTACGACGCGATTCCATCGAATTACAATTGCTGCATCAGCCATTGTCTTGCTCCTTTGCGCCGGCGAGCGCCCACCGATCGCCGTAGAATCCCGGAGCCTACGCCTGCGACGGGCGCTCCGATATACGCAATTGTTCTTAGCGACCGGCCTCCGCGTTCGCATCCCTCTTCAGGGATTCGTCGCCGTGGTCACTGGTCGAGCCGCGGGTTCCCTATTTGGTAGCGGCGATCGAGCTCTGCCATCATGAAAGAATGAAGGATTTGCTGTTTGTTCCTCGCATGCTCTGGGCGGCACTATTCGCCTCGACCTTGATCTACCTGCTCGTTCTCGAGCTCGTTGAAGTACAGACCGGCGCCAGCTGGGAGATGTTCGTCTACCCGTTCGCGTTAATCGCGGCAACGACGGCAGGCGCCAGCCTGCTCTTACCGAGGTTCATGCACAGGCGGAGCCGAATCGGTGACTCGGCGAGCCAGAGGCAAAGCCGCTACCTCACCACCCTCATCCTGGCGCTGGCCCTTGCGGAAAGCGTCGCGATCTTTGGGCTAGTCCTCGGCTTCCTCGGCGCGCCGGCCAGGGTCGTGGTGCCGTTCTTCGCGGTCGCCTGGGTCCTCATGTTCGCTCGCTTCCCCACGCGAGAAAGCCGCGATCGGCCACGCGCCGGCCGCTGAACCGCTACAAGAGGAGCCCGGCGCTAGGCGATGAACTCGATCAAGGACATCGGCGCATTGTCGCCTCGACGGTGGTTGACCTTGATGATTCGGGTGTAGCCGCCACCCTTGTCGGCCTTGGCTCGCTCGAGGTAGCGAGGGGCCAGCTCGGTGAAGAGCTTGTGGATCAGATCCACGTCTTGTATGGTGCCATCCGGGTTGGTCTTGGCGAGCTGTTTCGGGAGGAAGCGAGCCACCTGACGGTAGGCGTGAAGGCGGCGAGACAGAATGCGCTGGCGCTCTGCCTCGTCCTTCACCTTCGCCACATCGATGATGAGGTCGTCGCCGAGCCGGATCGCCTTGGTGAGCAAGCGCTCTGCAATGCGTCGAAGCTCCTTTGCCTTTGCGTCGGTCGTCTTGATCTGCTCGTGCAAAACCAGATTGCCCGCCATGTTCCTGAACATGGCTCGGCGATGGCTCGTGTTCCGACCAAACTTCCTGCCTGCCTTTTGATGCCTCATGACGACCTATCCGCGACCTATCGCTAGCTACTTTACTGATTGGCCTGCTGTGTCTTCCAGCGCTCGAGCATCTGCGACCAGTTGTCGATATGCATGCCGAGGGAAAGACCCATGTCAGCCAAGATTTCCTTGATTTCCTTGAGCGACTTGCGCCCAAAGTTCTTCGTCTTGAGCATCTCGCCTTCGCTCTTCTGCACCAGCTCCCCGATCAACTTGATATTGGCATTCTGGAGGCAGTTGGCGGAGCGCACCGAGAGCTCGAGCTCGTCGACCGAGCGGAAGAGGTTCTCGTTGAGCGGCTCTTCCGAGCTCGACTCTTCAACCGGCTCATCGTGCTCTTCGAAGTTGATGAAGATCGTGAGCTGGTCTTTGAGGATCTTGGCGGCATAGGCAACGGCATCGGCCGGCTTCACAGCACCGTTGGTCCAAACCTCTAGGGTGAGCTTGTCGTAGTCGGTGATCTGGCCGACACGAGCATTGGTGACCGCGTAGTTCACTTTGCGGATCGGCGAAAACAGCGAGTCGATCGCGATCGTGCCAATTGGAATACCCGCGGTCTTGTTTCGGTCTGCGGGGACGTAGCCGTGACCGACGTTGATCGTGAGCTCGGCAGCGAAGCGTCCATCCTTCGCCAGGGTGCAGATCTTGTGATCTGGATTGAGAATCACGATCTGATCGCTGGCCTTGATGTCGCCGGCTGTCACGACACCGGGGCCTTCCTTCTCGATGCGGACGGTCTGTGTGCGCGCGGTGTGCGAGCGGACGACGACTTCCTTGAAGTTTAGGACCATCTCGGTGACGTCCTCGACGACGTCCGGAACCGAGGTGAACTCATGCAGCGCGCCGTCGATCTTGACGGCCGTGATTGCTGCCCCCTGAAGAGAAGACAACAACACCCGCCGCAGCGAGTTACCTAGCGTGATGCCAAAACCACGCTCGAGCGGCTCTACGACGAACTTGCCGTAGGTGTCGCTGAGCGACTCCTGATCAACCGGGACGCTTCTGGGGCGAATGAGCTCCCGCCAATTGCGTGCGACTAGAGTCGGACTCGTCATTAATTGCCTCCGCAGCCTTCTAAACGCGCCGCCGCTTTGGCGGCCGGCAGCCATTGTGTGGAATCGGTGTCACGTCGCGAAGCAGGGTGACCCGCATCCCGACGTTCTGAAATGCTCGAAGCGCAGACTCTCGGCCTGCACCTGGACCCTTTACGAAGATCGCGATGGTCTTCATGCCTACGTCCTGCGCCTTGCGCGCCGCATCCTCTGCTGCGAGCTGCGCAGCAAACGGAGTGCTCTTGCGCGAGCCCTTGAAGCCACGCGAACCAGCTGTCGACCAGGAAACCACTTCACCACCCAAATCGGTAATGGTGACGATCGTGTTGTTGAAGGTCGACTGGATGTGAGCGATTCCGCTCGTCACGACCTTCTTCGTCTTACGCTTCTTGCCCTTGGTGGGCTTTGCTTTCGCCTTTGCCATGATCTTAGCGCTTCTTGCTCATTGCGCCGCGCTTCGGTCCCTTGCGGGTGCGGGCGTTGGTGTGAGTCCGTTGACCGCGACACGGCAGGCCGCGCCGATGGCGGAGCCCGCGATAGCAACCAAGGTCCATGAGCCGCTTGATGTGCATGTTGACCTCACGACGAAGGTCACCTTCGACCTTGTAGTTCAGATCGATGCACTCGCGGATCTTCTTGACGTCGGTCTCGTCGAGATCGTCAGCACGTTTACTCTCCGGAATGTTTGCAACTTCGCAAATGTGCTTCGCGTGGTGCGGACCAATTCCGTAGATGTACTGAAGCGCAATCACCGTGTGTTTCCGACCTGGGAGGTCGACGCCTGCGATACGTGCCATTCGCTTCTATCCTTGCCGTTGCTTGTGACGGGGATTGTCACACAAGACACGCACGACGCCCCTGCGGCGCACGATCTTGCACTTGTCACAAATCTTTCTGACGCTTGGTCGAACCTTCATGTCAGCCTCTCTTGGATTCGTCCTCTCGTCGGGTCGTAAACAGACACCTCAACCATCACACCGTCTCCCGGCAGGAGCTTCACCGTAACCTGTCTTGCCTTGGCAGACAGTGACGCGGTGATCTCCATACCGTCGTCTAGCCTCACTCGGTAAAGCGCCCGCGGCAGCACCGTCTCGATGGTGCCTCGGGTGGTTCTGGTTTCAGTCATCCTGCTCGTTAGTCAACCCCAATCGCTTCCTTAATGCGTTCTGTAATCTCTTCCAATGATCCCACGCCTTCAACACCCCTCACGACGCCCCTGGCATCGTAGTGGGCGAGCACCGGCTCGGTCTTCGCTTTGTACTCTTCGTACCGCTTTCGAACGACCTCTTCAGTGTCGTCCGAACGCTGCACAATCTTGTTCCCCCCACAGGAGATGCACTCTCCGTTTTGGGGCGGCGGAGTATAGCGGACGTGATAGGTCTGTCCACAGTCCAGGCAGACCCTCCGGCCCGTGACCCGGTCGACGATGTCCTGCAGCGGAACATCGAGAGAAACCACCCGGTCGATGCGTCGATGGAGCTTCTCGAGAAGGGTGTCGAGCGATTCGGCCTGCGCTACCGTCCTCGGGTAACCATCGAAGATCGCGCCGCTTTTGGCATCATCCTGGCTGAGGCGCTTCAAGATCAAGTCCAGCACCAGACTGTCAGGCACCAACTTTCCAGCTGACATGTACTCGTCGAACTGCTTCCCGAGGTCCGACCCGGACTTCCGTTCGGCTCGCATCATATCGCCGGTCGAGATCTGCGGGATCCCCAAGAGGTCGATGAGCAGCTTGGCTTGCGTGCCCTTGCCAGCGCCAGGCGGTCCGAAAAGGAGCAGATCCATTACGCGTTCCTCGCTCGGATGCGGGAGCCCTTGCTCCCCGTGAGGCCCTCATAGTGTCGGGTGATGAGGTGGCTCTCGACCTGCTGCGCGAAGTCCAGGGCAACACCGACGACGATCATGAGCGAGGTCCCACCGAGGTAGAACGGCACGTTCCACCGAGACTGAAGGAGGGTCGGAAGCGTGACGACGGCCGACACGTAGAGCGCGCCACCCACCGTGATTCGAGTGAGAACGGCATCGATGTACTCGGCCGTGGCTTTGCCCGGACGCACGCCCGGAATGAAGGCGCTCTGCTTCTTGAGGTTCTCTGCGACATCGACCGGCTGGAAGGTGATTGCCGTATAGAAGAAGCAGAAGAAGATCGTCATGGACGCGAAGACGACGATGTACACCCAGCCGCCTGGGACCAGGTTGTTGCTGATCCAGCGCATCGCATCGGAAAGATATGGAATATTGGTACCCGCCAGAGTGACCGGGAACATGAGCAAGGACGAGGTGAAGATCGGTGGAATGACCCCGGCCATGTTCACGCGGAGCGGCAGGTGAGACTGCTGCCCACCATACATCTTCCGGCCTATCATGCGCTTGGCGTAGGTGATCGGCAGACGCCTCTGGGCGCGTTCGAAGAAGACGATGAACGCAGTCACACCGAGCGCGATCACGATGAGCAGCATCAGGTCGATCGGCTGGAGCTCCCCAAGCTTGAATTGCTCGAGCGTCAGAAACAGGGCGTCGGGGAGATTGGCCACGATTCCTGCGAAAATGATGAGCGAAATGCCGTTTCCGAGGCCGCGCTCCGTGATCTGCTCGCCGAGCCACATCAGGAACGAGGTGCCGGTCGTGAGCGCGAGGACGGTCATGAAACGAAAGCTCCAGCCCGGGTTGGCGACGATGTCACCCGCCGTCGAGCTTTCGTTCCAGCCCTCCCAAAGCATGGCGAGGCCCATGCTCTGAAAAATACTGAGCCCGACCGTTCCGTAGCGCGTGTACTGGTTGATCTTGCGCTGGCCCGCTTCGCCTTCCTTGCGAAGCTCCATGAGCGAGGGCACCACGACCGTCATCAGCGACAAGATGATGCTCGCCGAGACGTAGGGCATGATGTTGAGCGCGAAAATCGACGCCTGCTCGAGCGCACCACCTGAGAACAGGTTGAACATGCTCAAGAAGCCGCCCGACTGCCCGGCGACGTACTTTCGCATGGCCGACCGGTCTACGCCGGGTGTCGTAACGAAAATTCCGATGCGATAGACGGCGAGCATTCCCAAGGTGAAGAGAATGCGGCGACGGAGCTCGGGGATTCGAAAGATGTTCGCGACGGTGCTCATGGCTTGCTACGGGCTTTCGGTTAAGAGGCGGGTGTCGCGGCGACTAGCTCGACGATACCGCCCGCCTTCTCGATCTTCTGCGTGGCTGTCGCGCTAGCTGCGTGGACTTTGACGGTGAGAGCCTTGTCGAGCTCGCCATCGCCAAGAACCTTGATGATGTCCACCTTGCGCTTGATGAGGCCAGCTTCTCGCAGAGCGGCCTCATCGACCGTCGCGCCAGCGTCGAACCGAGCCAAATCCTTCACATTGACCGTTCCCACATTCTTGGTGAAGGGGTTGACGAAGCCACGCTTTGGGATGCGCCGATAGAGCGGCATCTGCCCGCCTTCGAAGCCGAGCTTGCTGAAGTTGCCGGGATGCCTGGCTTTTTGGCCCTTCTGGCCGTGGCCAGCGGTCTTGCCCAAGCCAGAGCCAGGGCCACGTCCTTTGCGTCGTTTCCCACGGACGGCCCCCGCTGCGGGGCGAAGCCGTGAAAGGATTGGCGTCTTGCTCTGCTCACTCATTGACTTCCTCCACTTCGACGAGGTGGAGCACCTTCTTGACCATTCCACGGAACGAAGGGGTGTTGTCCACCAGGACCTCGCTGTTCATCCCGCGCAAGCCAAGGCCCCGGAGGACTCGTCGTTGTTTGTCCATCCGGCCGATTTCGCTTCTGACCTGGGTCACTTTGAGTTTCTTAGCGCTCATGATTGCCTCTCTTACGATGCGCTCGCCTCCGCAGGCGCTTCGTCAGGCTCGGCGGCGGGACGTTCCGCCTTGGGCCCGTGCTCGTACTGCTGTATCTCGCCCTTGCGGCGGCTCCGGCGGCTAGCGACCTCGGCGGGCGATTCGAGCTCCTTGAGCGCCGCAACCGTGGCGTTGACCACGTTGTACGGATTGGTGGTTCCGAGAATCTTCGCCAAGACGTCTTTGACGCCTGCGGCTTCGAGCACCGGACGCATCGCACCACCGGCGATGACGCCGGTTCCCTCCGAGGCCGGGCGCAGCACGATGCGACCAGCACCGGAGGAGCCGACGATTTTGTGGGGAATCGTACGACCCGTCAGCGGGACCTTGAAGAGGTTCTTCTTGGCAGCCTCGGTGCCCTTGCGAATCGACTCCGGGACCTCTTTCGCCTTACCCATGCCGACGCCGACGTGTCCGTTGCCGTCGCCCACGACGACGAGTGCGCTGAAGCTGAAACGCCGGCCACCCTTGACGACCTTGGCAACGCGATTGATGAAGATCACCCGTTCGGCGAGATCGTCGAGTGTGTTTGGATCGATGATTTGGTCTTTGTATGCCATCTCGTCCTCAGAACTTAAGGCCGGCTTCGCGTGCCGATTCGGCCAGTGCGCGAACGCGTCCATGATATTGATACCCGCCGCGATCGAACACGACCTGCTCGACACCTTTGTCGATGCAGGCCTTGGCCACGGCACTGCCGACCGACTTCGCGACGTCGACCTTGTTTCCTTCGCCAGGCGCCGCAACGCTCGAGGCATGAGCGATTGTCGTACCCCGAGTGTCGTCGATGACCTGCGCGTAAATGTGCTTCGCGCTCCGGAAGACCGCTAGCCGGGGGCGCGCGGAGGTTCCCTGCACCTTTCTGCGAATCCTCAGCTTGCGCCGAGTGCGTCCGGTGAGTTTCTGCCGCATGACTAACCTCCAGCCTTTCCGGCCTTGCCCGCCTTCTCACGAATGCGTTCGCCGGTGTAGCGAATCCCCTTGCCGTTGTAGGGCTCCGGGGGTCGCATCTGACGAATCCGCGCTGCAATACGCCCGACGAGTTGCTTGTCGGGAGACTCGAGATGAACGCGCGGGAACTTGGTTCCCGCCTCGTCGATCGTCTCGACGTTTACGGTCACAGCCTTGGGAATGTCGACGATCGGTTGATGGGAGAGCCCGACCGTCATCTTGAGTTGGTTGTTCTTGAACTCCGCGCGGTAGCCAACGCCACGGAAATCGAGCGAACGCTTGTAACCGTTCGCGACACCCTCGACCATGTTGCGAAGAATCGCACGAGTGAGCCCCTGATACTGAAGGCCCGTTTTGCCGGACTGTGGAGCAGGTCTGACCGTGATCACGCCCTCTTCCTGGGTGACGACGACCTCGGGTCGAAGAACCTGACTCAGCTCGCCCTTCGGGCCCTTGGCCTTGATCTCCCGGCCGCTGATGGAAATTTGTACGCCCTTGGCGACCTCGACCGGTTTCTTGCCGTTTCTAGACTGCTTTCCTGCAAATGTCTCAGTCATCACCAAACCTCGCAGAGCACCTCACCGCCCACTCGCTTGTGGCGAGCGTCGCGGCCGGTCATGACGCCGACGGATGTCGAAAGAATCGCAACACCCATGCCGTTCTGGACACGTGGGATGTCGTTGTGGCCCACGTAGAAGCGCCGTCCTGGGCGGCTCGCGCGGCGCATCCCGACGAACGCGCTCTGGCGGTCACGACCGTACTTGAGGAAGATCGTGAGGCTTTTCTGAACCCCGTCTTCGACACGGTAGTCGTCGATGAAGCCTTCTTGCTTGAGAATCTCGGCCAGCTGCGCCTTGAGATTCGAAGAAGGAAGAACGGTGTGATCGTGCTGAGCCTGTGCGGCGTTCCGGATGCGCGTGAGCATGTCTGCGATTGGATCGGTCATCATGACTGCACCTCCTTACCAGCTCGATTTCGTGAGGCCCGGGACATCGCCCGAGAGCCCATACTTACGAAGACAAATGCGGCACATCTCGAACTTGCGGTAGTAACCCCGCGGGCGTCCGCAGACTTTGCAGCGATTCCGTTGTCGCACCGAGAATTTCGGTGTCTTCTCCATTTTGGCAAATGCGCGCCTACTAGCCATCTGCGTCCTCTAGTTCCTGAACGGCATGCCGAGCGACTTCAGCAAGGCACGTCCCTGTTCGTCAGTTTTTGCGGTCGTAACAAAGGTCACGTTCATGCCTTTGATGTGATCGATTTTGTCATAGTTGATCTCTGGAAAGACGATCTGTTCGCGAATACCGAGCGTGTAGTTGCCACGGCCGTCGAATGCTTTTGGGCTGATGCCTTTGAAGTCACGCGTACGCGGCAGGGCGATCGAAACCAGTCGATCGACGAAGTCGTACATCTGCCTACCGCGAAGCGTGACCATCGCGCCAATCGGCATACCCTCGCGAAGCTTGAAGCTCGCGATGGACTTCTTCGCGCGAGTGACGATCGGCTTGCGGCCGGTGATTGCGGCGAGCTCTTCGACTGCCGATTCGACGAGCTTCGCATTCTGCACCGCTTCACCGAGGCCCATGTTGATCACGACTCGGTCCAGCTTCGGAACCTGCATCACGTTCTTGAAGCTGAATTCCTTCATCAACTGAGGGATGATCTCGTCTGTGTATTTCTTGCGGAGTCGGGGTTCGTATTCACTCATGACGACCTCAATCCAGGACCGAGCCGCTCTTAACGGCCACGCGTACGCGCTTGTTGGGGTCCTTCTTGTCGGCTTCGATGCGGACGCGGGTGCGTTCGTCGGTCTTCGGGTCGACCAGCATCACGTTCGAGGCGTGAATTGGCATCTCCTTTTCGACGATGCCAGCCTCTTTGAAACGACGGGGGCTCTGGTGTCGCTTCACGCGGTTGACGCCCTCGACGAGGAGCAAGTCCGCCCGAACCACTTGGAGAACACGGCCCTTTTCGCCGCGGTCCTTGCCTGCGATGACCTGAACCAGATCACCCTTTTTGATACGCGCAGTCATCACACCACCTCCGGCGCGAGGGAGACGATCTTCATGAACTTTTTTGCGCGTAGCTCACGGGCCACCGGTCCGAAGATTCGGGTGCCGATCGGCTCGTTGTCCTTGGTGATGAGCACGGCGCTGTTCGTGTCGAACTTGATGTAGGTGCCATCCGGCCGCTGGTACTCACGCTTGGTGCGCACCACGACCGCACGGGCAACTTCGCCCTTTTTCACGCGGGCGGTGGGAAGAGCTTCCTTCACCGAGACGACGATTATGTCGCCGAGGCCGGCATAACGACGTCGCGAACCGCCGAGCACCTTGATGCAGGACACTCGCTTCGCGCCGCTGTTATCGGCCACATCCAGCTGTGTTTCGGTCTGGATCATCGTTATACCTCCGGCGGCCTCTCGATGAGGCGGACCACCTCCCAGCGCTTCGTCTTGCTGCGCGGGCGGCAGGCGCGAATCTCGACGACGTCGTTCGTGCGATACTCGTTGGCCTCGTCGTGCGCATGGAACTTCTTCTTGCGCTTGACGTATTTCCCGTAGAAGGGATCGCGGGCGCGGCGGATGACCTCCACCACGACGGTTTGTTGGACTCGCCCCTCGGTCTGCGTCTCGTTCACGACGCGTCCGACCAAGCGACGACGCCGGCCACGCTCCTTGGTGGCTTTTGGTGTCGGTTGTCCTGGTTCAACAGCAGTCATGGCCGATCACTCCTTGTTCGCCGCTTCAGCGCGGCGCTCGGCAAGAATGGTCTTCACGCGGGCGAGGTCCCGGCGAATTTTTTGAATGGAGCTCGTATCGTCGAGCTGATTGGTGTGATTGTCGAAGCGGACCTTCCAAAGCTGGCGACGCAGATCGCCTTCCATGACGGCGAGCTCTTCGAGCGTATTCGTACGAATGTCTTCGGGTTTCATAGCTCAGTCTCCCTCGACCTGAACGCTGTCTTGATGGGGAGCTTGTGTGCAGCGAGCGCAAACGCTGCTCGCGCGACATCCTCGGGGACGCCCTGCATTTCGTACAGCATGCGCCCGGGCTTGATGACCGCCACCCAGCCTTCGACGCTGCCCTTGCCCTTGCCCTGTCGAGTTTCGAGAGGCTTCTTGGTGATCGGCTTGTCCGGGAAGATGCGAATGAATAGCTGCCCTTGACGCTTCACCTTCCGCTGAATGGTCATACGAGCCGCTTCGATCTGTCGTTGGCTGATCCGGCCGGGCTCGAGCGCCTGAAGCCCGAAGTCGCCGAACGAGATCTTTCCGCCTCGGTACGCTTTGCCGCGCATGCGGCCCTTCATCTGTTTTCGGAACTTGGTTTTCTTTGGTTGAAGCATGGCTCGTCCTTAGATCCGGGCTCCTATGGCCCCAGCACCCGGGCGCTGCGGAAGCTGCTCGCCCTTGAAAATCCAGCATTTGATTCCGACAGTGCCGGCCTTGGTGTGCGCGGTGACCTCGCCGTAGTCGATGTCGGCGCGAAGCGTGTGAAGCGGCACGCGGCCCTCGCGGTACCACTCGGTGCGAGCGATTTCAGCCCCGCCGAGGCGGCCTCCGGCCGTAACCCGGATGCCCTTCACGCCGAACTTCATCGCCGTCTGCACGGCCTTCTTCATGGCGCGGCGGAAAGCGACTCGGCGCTCGAGCTGGGTTGCGATGTTCTCGGCAACGAGCTGGGCATTGGTCTCTGCCTTGCGGACCTCTTGGATGTCGAGGAACAGCTCGTTCTGGGTCAGCTTTTGCAGATCAGCCTTGAGTTGCTCGACGCCGGCGCCGCGCTTGCCGATGATGATTCCGGGGCGCGAGGTGTAGATGACCACCTTGGCCTTGTTCGCCGCACGCTCCATCTCGATGTCGGCGATGCCAGCATGCGCGAACTTCTTCCGGATTGTGCTCTTGAGCTTCAGGTCTTCATGAAGCCATTTCGCGTAGTTCTTGTCCTCGTACCACTTGGACTTCCACGTCTTCACGACGCCGAGACGGAACCCATACGGATGTACTTTCTGACCCACGCTTCAGCTCTCTTCCCCATCGCTCACGACGACGGTGATGTGACTCATTCCCTTGAGGATGCGCGTCGCGCGCCCCTGCGCCCGAGGACGCCAACGCCGCATGTGCTGGTTGGGCGCCATGTCGGCAAATGCGGTTTTGACGAACAGGTCGTCCAAGTTCAGCTCTTCGTTCTTCTGCTTGGCATTGGCGATCGCGCTACTTATGGCCTTGGCCACGATGGGAGCCGCCGACTTCGTCGTGAAGCGGAGCTCATTGAGGGCGTCCGCGACGCTCTTGCCGCGCACCATGTTGAGCACGACTCGCGCCTTACGGGGCGAAATCCTTTGAAACCGTGCTTTTGCAACCGCTTCCATGATCATCTCTTCCCTGTCTCGGGGTTGACCTTGCGGCCACCCTTCCTATCCGACGCATGACCGCCGAACGTCCGGGTTGGCGCGAACTCGCCGAGCTTGTGCCCGACCATGTTCTCGGTGACGAAGACGGTGACGAACTTCCGGCCGTTGTGAACGGCAAAGGTGTGCCCAACGAAGTCGGGCGTCACTGTCGAACGACGCGACCAAGTGCGGATCATCTTCTTGTCGCCCGACTTGGTCGCAGCCTCGACCTTGTCTTCGAGGTGCTGGTCGATGAACGGACCCTTTTTTACTGAACGCGCCATTACTTCTTCTTTCGACTGCGAACAATGTACTTGTCCGTCGACTTGTTCTTTCTAGTCTTCAAGCCCTTGGCGAGCTGACCCCAGGGTGAGCAGGGATGACGTCCACCCGAGGTGCGGCCCTCGCCGCCACCCATTGGATGGTCGACTGGGTTCATGGTGGTGCCACGATTGTGTGGTCGGCGACCGAGCCAGCGGCTTCGGCCTGCCTTGCCGAGCGTCAGGCGGGCATGCTGACCGTTGCTAACCTGTCCGACCGACGCACGGCAGTTGAGGTGCACCAAGCGAACTTCGCCGGACGGAAGGCGGACCTGAGCATAGTTGCCATCCTTGGCCATCAGCTGGGCTGCGGTCCCGGCTGAACGCACGAGCTGGGCGCCCTTGCCAATCTTGAGCTCGATGTTGTGTATCATCGTGCCAAGCGGCATGTGACGAAGCGGCATCGCGTTGCCGGGCTTCACGTCGGCATTGCGTGACGAGAGCACCTGCTGACCGGGCTCTAGGCCGTCCGGAGCAAGAATGTAAGCTTTTTCGCCATCTTCATAGTGGATTAGCGCGATTCGAGCCGAGCGATTCGGATCATATTCGATCCCCTTCACCGTCCCTGGCACGCCGATCTTGTTCCGCTTGAAGTCGATCTTGCGGTAGCGCTGCTTGTGACCGCCCCCACGGAAGCGCGAGGTGATGCGCCCCTGGTTGTTGCGACCGGCAGTCTGCTTCTTGGTGTCGAGAAGTTTCTTTTCAGGTTTCCCGCGGGTGATCGTGTCGAAGTCCGGCGCCTCGTAGAAGCGGCGGGACGGCGACGTCGGTTTGAACTTACGAATTGCCATCTTCAGACACCCTCGAAGAAGTCGATGGTCTCACCCTCGCGAAGTGTGACGACGGCCTTCTTCCAGTTTTGAGTTTTCGCATAGGTCTTGCCCATGCGGCGCATGTGACCGCGCATGACCAAGGTACGGACGTCGCGCACCGTGACTTTGAACAAAGCCTCGACGGCATCCTTGATTTGGAGCTTGTTCGCGCCGAGGTCCACCTCGAACGTGTACTTGTTCTCCTCCTCGCGGAGCTTGGCGCCCTTCTCCGTGAGGTAAATCGGTCGCTTGATGACTTCCTCGGCATGCATCACTGACACCTGGCTTCCAGAGCTTGCACCGCGTTCTGCGTGAGCACGAGATGCTCGTGTCGGAGCAAGTCGTATAGGTTCACGCCCTCGGGTGGCAGAACCGAGTGGCCCTGCAGGTTGCGCGCGCTGAGGCGCAGTTTCTCGTTTTCTTTGCCATCGACGATGAGCGCTCCGCCGTTGACCTCGAGCTTTTCGAGAACCTCGGCGAGCTTCTTCGTCTTGATTTCGGCGAGCTCGAAGTTCTCGACGATCAGCAGCTGACCTTCGCGAAGCTTGAGGCTCAAGGCGCTCTTCAGCGCTCCTAGACGCATCTTGCGCGGGGGCCGATAGCCGAAGTCGCGGGGCTTGGGGCCGTGGGCCGTGCCGCCACCGACGAAAATCGGCGCGCGCTTGGAGCCATGACGGGCGCTGCCCGTGCCCTTCTGCTTGTACATCTTGCGCTTGGTCGCCGAGACCTCGGCCCTGGTCTGCGCTGAAGCCGCGCCCTTGCGCTGACTCGCTAGCTGGGCTTTGAGAACATCATATAAGAGGCTCTCGTTGACCGTCGCATCGAAGACGCTGTCAGCGAGATGTATCTCTCCGACGCCCTTCTTACTCAAGTTGTAAACCTTCACCTTGGGCATGGACCGACCGCCTTACGACTTGATCTCGACATCGACACCCGCTGAAAGATCCAGCTTCATCAGGGCGTCGAGCGTTTGCTGTGTTGGATCCAAGATGTCCAAGAGCCGCTTGTGAGTGCGAATCTCGAACTGTTCACGCGATTTCTTGTCCACGTGGGGCCCACGCAACACAGTGTATTTGTTGATGCGCGTAGGCAGCGGAATCGGACCCGCGACCCGCGCACCGGTGCGCTTCGCCGTGTCGACGATTTCCGTCGCCGATTGATCTAGCAATCGGTGATCGTAAGCCTTGAGCCGAATCCGGATCTTGTTCGCTGCCATTGTTCTACTCGATGATCTTGGAAATGACGCCTGCACCGATGGTCCGGCCGCCCTCGCGAATCGCGAAGCGCTGCTTTTCTTCCATGGCTGCCGGCGTGATGAGGCTGACCTTCATCTTCACGTTGTCGCCCGGCATGACCATCTTCACGTCTTCGGGAAGCTCAATCTTGCCTGTCACGTCCAAGGTGCGGATGTAGAACTGCGGCGTGTAGTTGCTGAAGAACGGCTTGTGCCGTCCGCCCTCGTCCTTGCTCAGGATGTACACCTCGCACTCGAACTGCGTGTGCGTGTTCACCGAGCCTGGTGCGGCCAGAACCTGCCCACGCTCCACCTGCTCTTTGTCGATGCCGCGGAGCAAGCATCCGACGTTGTCCCCCGCCTGGCCCTGATCGAGCAGCTTGCGGAACATCTCCACGCCCGTCACCACCGTCTTTTGCGGGTTCCGGATGCCGAGAATCTCGACCTCCTCCCCCACCTTGATGACCCCGCGCTCGATGCGACCCGTCACCACCGTCCCGCGGCCCTTGATCGAGAACACGTCCTCGACCGCCATCAAGAACGGCTTGTCGATGTCGCGCTGCGGCTCGGGGATGTGGGCGTCCACCGCATCCATCAGGTCCACCACCGACTGCACCCACTTCGCTTCGCCGTTGAGCGCGCCGAGCGCCGAGCCCTGGATCACCGGGATGTTGTCCCCGTCATAGTCGTACTTCGACAGAAGCTCGCGGACCTCCATCTCGACCAGCTCGAGCAAGTCCGGGTCGTCCACCGCGTCGCACTTGTTCATGAACACCACCATCGTCGGAACACCGACCTGGCGCGCCAAGAGCACGTGCTCCTTGGTCTGCGGCATCGGGCCGTCCACACCACTGACCACCAAAATCGCGCCGTCCATCTGCGCCGCGCCCGTGATCATGTTTTTGACGTAGTCGGCGTGCCCAGGGCAATCGACGTGTGCGTAGTGACGGTTGCCCGTCTGGTACTCCACGTGGCTCGTCGCGATCGTCACCGTCTTGGTGTCGTCTCGCACCGTCCCGCCCTTGGCGATGTCTTTGTAGCTCTTGACCTCGCCGCCGTATTTGTCGCTCATGACCTTCATGATCGCCGCCGTCAGCGTCGTCTTGCCGTGGTCGATGTGACCGATCGTGCCTACGTTGATGTGTGGTTTGTCTCGGACAAACTTTTCTTTAGCCATCGTTAGCTCCTCAGCCGCCCTTCGCCTTGGCGACGATTTCATCGGCGATGCCCTGCGGCACCCCCTGATACTCCTTGAACTGCATCGTGTAGACCGCACGCCCCTGGGTTTTCGAGCGAAGGTCGTTGACGTAACCAAACATGTTTGCGAGCGGAACAGATGCACGAATCACCTGCAGACCACCCACGGAATCCATTCCGCTGACCGACCCGCGACGCGAGTTCAGGTCACCGATGACCTCCCCCATGTAGTCCTCGGGGACTCGAACTTCAACGTCCATTACCGGCTCGAGCAAACGAATGCCCGCCCGCTTCGCACCTTCCTGGAAAGCCAGGGAGCCAGCGACTTCGAACGCAGCCGGGCTCGAATCGACGTCGTGATACGACCCATCGAAGAGCGTTGCTTTGAGATCGATAACGGGGTACCCGGCCATCACGCCGCGGGACATCGCATCCTTTATGCCCTTTTGCACGGGAGCAATGAACTCCTTCGGGACCACACCACCGACGATCTTGTTTTCGAACTCGAAACCAGACCCGGCCTCGAGAGGCTCGAGCTTAATCCAGACGTGGCCGAACATGCCCCGGCCGCCGCTTTGCTTCACGTAGCGGCCCTCGGACTCGATTTCCTTAGTGATCGTCTCACGATACGCGACCTGTGGTGCGCCGACGTTGGAATCAACCTGGTACTCGCGCTTGAGTCGGTCGACGATGATCTCCAAGTGGAGCTCGCCCATGCCGCTGATGATCGTTTGGCCCGACTCCTCGTCGGTGTGGGCGCGAAAACTAGGGTCTTCGGCAGCAAGCTTTGCGAGCCCTACGCCCAACTTGTCCTGGTCGGCCTTGGTCCTCGGCTCGATGGCCACCGAGATGACAGGCTCCGGGAAATCCATGCGCTCGAGAATGATCGGCGCCTTTTCATCGCAGAGGGTATCGCCGGTGGTGGCCGTCTTCAGGCCGACCGCGGCAGCAATGTTGCCAGCGTGAATTTCTTTGAGCTCTTCACGGTTATTGGCGTGCATCTGAAGGATGCGGCCGATGCGCTCCTTCTTACCCTTGGTTGAATTCAAGACACCGGACCCCGCTTGAAGCACGCCGGAGTACACCCGGAAAAATGTGAGCTGACCGACGAAGGAATCGTTGACGATCTTGAACGCCAGGGCACTGAAGGGCTCGTCATCCGAGGCCTTGCGCTCCATCCTCTTCTCGGGGTCCTTGGGGTCGATGCCCTGAATCGCGGGAACCTCGAGGGGCGAGGGAAGGAAATTCACGACGGCGTCCAGCAGCTGCTGCACGCCTTTGTTCTTGAAAGCCGAGCCGGTGAGCACCGGAACGATGGTCTGCTCGAGGCAGCCCTTGCGAAGCGCCTTGACAATCTCCTCTTCGGAGAAGGCCGTGTCGCCCTCCAAGAAGCGTTCCATCAGAGCGTCGTCGACCTCCGAAATCGCCTCTATGAGCAGCGCACGGGCCGCATTGGCCTGCTGCTCGAACTCCGCCGGAATCTCCTCGACGACCCATTCTGCGCCGAGATTGTCGTCCCTAAAGCGATTGGCCTTCATCGCGACCAGATCGATGATGCCTTCGAGCTCCGCCTCTTGGCCGAGGGGAAGCTGAACCGCGACTGCCGGTGCGCCAAGTCGATCCTTAATTGACTGGAACGCCGAGGGGAAGTCGGCGCCAGCCTTGTCCATCTTGTTGATGAAGCAGATGCGTGGAACCACGTAGCGGTCGGCCTGACGCCAGACGGTTTCGGACTGTGGCTCCACGCCCTCCTTGCCGTCGAACACAGCAACGGCGCCATCGAGAACGCGAAGCGACCGCTCCACCTCGATCGTGAAGTCGACGTGGCCTGGCGTATCGATGATGTTGATCCGGTACTGATCATCGCTGAAGGGGCCGCTGCTGGGCCGCCAGAAGCAGGTCGTCGCAGCGGAGGTGATCGTGATCCCGCGCTCTTGCTCCTGCTCCATGTAGTCCATGGTCGCAGCGCCGTCATGCACCTCGCCGATCTTGTAGTTGACGCCGGTGTAGTAAAGGATGCGCTCGGTCGTCGTGGTCTTGCCCGCATCGATGTGGGCCATGATGCCGATGTTGCGGGTCTTATCGAGTGCGTACTTTCTGGCCATTGGATTCTATGAGCTCGACTCTTTCGACGCTGGCGCTTGACAGACAAAACCCCCTCCGACCCAGAAGCCACCCTCGGGCTTCTTCGACTCAGAGAGGGTTTCGAGAGGCACATCGGTTGCGACGATTCGTCGCGGTCTTCCCGGTGACTCTCTCTATGTCAGCGATGTCATGAGTTCAGCTACTGCTCCTTGTCTGAGTGGTTTCCGTAGACCTTCCCAGACGCCAAAAAAGTTCTTACCAGCGATAGTGCGCAAACGCCTTGTTTGCGTCGGCCATCTTGTGTGTGTCTTCCCGCTTCTTTACGGCGTTTCCGCGGCCCTGCGAGGCCTCCATGAGCTCGGCCGCCAGGCGCTCTTCCATGGACTTCTCGCCGCGCGCCCGCGAGTACTGGACCAGCCACCGCATTGCGAGCGCATTGCGCCGGTCGGAGCGAACCTCGACCGGAACCTGATACGTTGCACCACCAACACGGCGGCTCTTGACCTCGACCCGAGGCTTGACCGCATCGAGTGCCTTTTTGAACACGTCGAGCGGCTGGTCCTTATAGCGCTCTTCGATGATTTCGAAGGCGCTGTAGAGGCACTTCTCGGCCGTTGACCGCTTGCCTGCAAGCATCAGCGAGTTGACGAACTTCGCCACCAACTGATCGCCGTACTTGGCGTCGGGGATGATCTGTCTCTTTGGTGCGCTAACTCGACGACTCATGACTTAGACTTGCTCAGGCTTTGGGGCGCTTGACGCCGTACTTCGACCGCTTGTTGACGCGGTTCGCTTTGTTGGTATTGGATGGGCCCGCCGCGCCGGTAGCGTCAAGCGTGCCGCGAACGACGTGGTAGCGCACACCGGGAAGATCCTTCACGCGACCCCCGCGAATGAGCACGACCGAGTGCTCCTGAAGATTGTGTCCTTCGCCGGGAATGTAAGTGGTCGCCTCGATCCCATTCGAGAGCCGCACACGAGCGACCTTGCGAAGCGCGGAGTTGGGCTTCTTCGGTGTGGTCGTGTAAACGCGAACACACACACCTCGCTTCTGCGGGCAACGCTGAAGCGCCGGAGAGTCCGTTTTCGATTTGATCTGTTTGCGTCCGTTGCGGACGAGCTGGTTGATCGTGGGCATAACTATCTGAAAAAGCGAATAATTCCCAGGGCGCGCGCTCGTTCCCCGTGCGTCGAAGGGAGCCAAGGATAGGCGCGAAAGGCCCGCTGTCAAGCGAAGCGTCCCGCGAATTGGAATGGATCCATAACTCCTCGAAAGGAATCATGATTTGCTCATTGCCGGCCATTGTCTTCCCGGCCAGCGCAGCAAGAATGATCCGGGCCTCCCGATCGAAGCAGAATTCGCCGACGCTCAGAATTCCAGCCGCAGCTTACCGCCCGTGAGGCCTAGCTCGAGCCGGATCTGCGGGCCGCGGCTTTGCGGGCTGACGATGTCTTTCGGTAGCTCTCGCCTCCGGCTGGTTTGGATCACCGGCTTGAAACGGACTTCTGCCTCGACGACACCAGCAATGGCAAAGCTCAAGAATGCCCCGACGCTCACCCAGTTGCCGATGCGGAGCGCCTTCTCGACTCGTCTCGCCCGTTCGATTTCGCCCGGCCCCGGGTTCTCGTCGCGCAGCGAGTTGTGGCCGATGAAGGTCGCAATGGTCGCTGCGAGGAATGCGCTCTCAGTCGTGGCGAACATGATTCCGAGCTTGCGGTTTTCGTTCTGGAACTGACCGGCTCCGAATGGAATTGCGGCGATCCAGCGAGAGTTGACCTTCTCGATGGTTTGTTCAGAGGCGAGCTTCTCTAGCGCTTCGATGCGCTGCTGTTGACGAATCAGCTCCTCGACCTCTTCAGAACGCTCCCGTTTTTGGCGCGCGGCCTCGAGGGCTTCCTTGCGGGCGCGCTCGACCGCTGCGCCTTTTTGAACCTCTTGAAATGTCTCCACGACCGCTTCGGGAAACGCCACAGGGTCGATGTCGTACTCGGGGTCCTCTTCGAGCAGGAGCCTAAACTGCTCACGGGCAGCGTCCTTTTTGCCCAGGAAGAGGTAGGTGGCCCCCAGGTACTTGCGGGCTTCGAGGCGAACGACCGGATTGACGGCCCGCGGAACGACCCCGCCGACGAGCGACTCCAGCCCACGCGCTGCCTTTGTATAGCTTTGCTTATCGTAGCTGCGACGGGCCGACTCGAAGTCCGAAAGCTCGTCGGCGGCGACCGGAAGCGCGGACGCCGCCATCAACAGGAAAATCAAACCGGAAAGCGCGGGGCGCCGCATCACCTCAGGCGGGTTCTACGGGGTTTCGCCTTCCCTCTCAAGCTCGAAGGAATGCTCTGTCAAATCCGCTCCGGCACGAAGCTTCACGACTGTCCGGTACGTTCGATAGCCAGGTGCACGAATTTGGACCTGTGCGGAGGCTTGAAGCGAGCCCATCGGGATCTGAAGGATTTCTCGGATTCGTCCCGTGATCTGGCGATTGCCGGGAAGCGTGATTCGGACTTTCGCGTCGGCTGGAGCCGGGCCCTTGAGATACAGCCTCGCAGGCTTGTAACGAAGTTTGACCGCCAGCTCGAAGTCGCGCTCTCCTTCTGGAATCTGCTTGCGAACGACCCGCTCATCGCAGCATCCTTCTGCTCCGACGATGCGAAACGTGTGACCGCCTACTTTCAGGCGCACCCTTTGAAAGTCGGGGCCGTAGGGTTTGAGAGGGCTTCCGTCTACGCTGATCGAGACGTTTGGGGGGGTGGGCTTGAAGACCACCCAGCGTCGGGTGCTTGTGGCTGCGTCCTTGCCGTCGTCCTCCACCGTGCTTTTCGCTTCGGCCAGGCCCGACTCGGAGGCGGGCGGCGGAGGGACATCGCTGCGTTTGGCTTGTTCGCTCGCCGCATCTTCGGTGATCTCGTCGGAGACGGGGGTTGACTCCGTTGCTGCAGGCGGCTGTTCGATTCTGCGCCAACCCCAATAAGCAAGACCCGCCAGTGCAAGGGTGAGCACAGCCGCGACGAGCCCCATCAAGTGGCTCGCTCGACGTCGACGCCCAAGCGACCCGAGGAGCTCGAGGGCTTGCTCATTGCCTTCGTCCAGGGCCAGAACACGGCTCAGCAAGGCCTGTGCCTTCGATATTTCGCCGGCCTTTGCTGCTGCCGACCCAAGCAAGAGAAGCCGTTGAAGCGAATGCTCATGGAGCTCCTTGGCGACTCCGGGCGGATCGGCCAGGTAACGAGCGAGCATTTCGTCGGGATCGTCGATCCCCATTTGGTCGAGAAAGGTCCGGAGTTGCTCGGCGATCTCGTCGGCGCTTTGATAACGTTCACCCGGCGCTCGGCATAGCGCCTTGTTCATGATCCGCGCTAGGTCTGCGCCAATCGACGGATGGATGCGAAGCGGGTCCGGGTACTCGCCCTCGAGCAGCAGCTTCAAGAGGTGGTGTGGGTTGCGGCCGATGAACGGCAGCCGACCGGTCGCACAGAAATAGAGGACCGTCCCGAGCGAAAAGACGTCGCTGCGGACGTCGCAGGCCCCGCCCTCGACTTGTTCGGGCGCCATGTGGCCGGGGGAGCCGAGGATCTGACCCGTTACGGTGAAGGTGTGCGCGTCGACCATGTACGCGATGCCGAAGTCGGTGAGCTTCACGATGCGGTCTTGATGAATGAGAACGTTCTCTGGCTTCACGTCGCGGTGGATGATGCCCTTGGCATGGGCTTCGCCGAGGGCGTCGGCGAGCTGAAGGGCGATGCAAGCCGCGATTTCCGGCGGCAGCTCTTTCTGATCGAGAACGAAATCCTTGAGTGTAGGCCCGGTGAGGAGCTCCGCCGCGATATAGGTCTCGTTGGATTCCTCCCCGCTGTAGTCGTAGATTTCGAGGATGTGTGGATGGCGCAGCTTCGCGACGCTCCTGGCTTCACGCGTGAATCTGGCACGCGCTTCGCTGGTGCGCTGTAGATGCGGATGGAGCACCTTGAGGGCGACGAAGCGGTCGAGCGAGCTGTCACGTGCACGATAGACCGTAGCCATGCCACCGTGGCCGATCTCATCCAAAACCTCGTACTTCTCCAGCTTGCGTAACATCGGCCCGGGAATTCCGAGGATAACAGGTTCGGGGAGCGCGAACTCGTCCTTCTAAAGCGGTTGAAGCGTAGCAGGGACGCAGAACTCGAAATCGTCCCGGATGCTTCCACCATCGTCGCCGCCGGCCACGATGAACGCGCCGCTTTCCAGGACGAGTCCGCCGGCACCGGCCCGCGGTACGCTCATTTCCAGGAGCTCGGTGATCTCCACTTCGTCGCCAGCCCAGCGGACCAGGTCGACCGAGGCCGAGTCATCGCCCCCGATGAGCAGAGTACTGTTCGCGGGCTGAAGCGCGTTCAATCGTGCCGTCGTCCACTCCGGTCCAGCGCTCGATGAGCAGGCGCTCGGGCAGGCGTCGAAACGGAGACTGTCCTGACGGATCGCGTCTTCGGCGTCGGTCCCGCCAATCCAGAGGGCACGGCTTTCGCCATCACCCACGAGAAGACCTCCCTTCCGCACGCCATCCACGACGCCAGCGATCGCCTGTCCCGTCAGCTCGCCCTCGAGCAGGATCTCGGCGTTGCCTTCTGCGTTGCCTCCGGCGACCAAGACGTCCTTGCCGAGCGCGGCTGCTGCAGCCCCCGAACGCGGTTCGCTCAACTGAAGGAACGTCACCTGGCCGCCCGGCTCGACCAGCGATACCTCCGATTGCGCTTCCCCTAGGAGGTCGCCGCCAATCACCATGGCCCCGACGCCTGGAACGGAAACGAGCGCCGAGCTCGGCCCTGCTGCCTTGTGAAGAAGGACCGGCGTGATTCGCTGGGCAACGTCGAGCATGTCGAAGATGAACGGATCGGTGTTCTCAGGCAGGACCAAGATTTCCGCTTCGTCGATCGAAGCCGCCTGGGTCCTGCCCAGCTCCGGCACGGCAAGGTCTTCTACGAACAGACGTGACTCCCATTCGAGAGCATCGAAGAACTCGATCTGTTCGTCCGGCGCGTCGGCGCCGCCCGCAATCAAAGCAAAGGTGCCCGACCGTACCATTGCGAAAAACGCGCGGGGCGCCTCCAGTCGATTGAAGGTGACTCGTTCGCACGAAGATGGCGCCGCGGTCACGAGGCGAAGCAGGCCGCCGCTCGCAGAGGGGACGAAGACTGGCGAGGCGCTCAGAAGCTCGGTGCTCAGGCCCTCGATTTCAACTCGAATCCGTGTAGGGCGAGTGAAGCTGCTGAACGCGAGCAGCGCCTCGAAGTCACCGTCGCTGATCGGGTACTCGAATTGCTGAACCGGAAGCTCGCCTTCCTGGATACCAATTCGAAGGTTGCTCGCATCGGTGTTCGCGGCCGGGTTCCCGTTCTCGCCGCTTACGATGCGGGCTTCGAAGACGTAGCTGCCCACGGATTCCTTGCAGGCCAAGGCCGTCGCCGCGAGCAATCCGAGCAAGACCATTCGGCGTAGCACGGCGACAGGTTGCTTTACCGCTTCGGGACGAGCAAGTAGAGAAGCGCGGTGTGGGCTGAACACGTGACTTCGATCGATGAGCTAGCCGTCGCGGAGCGCCTGCGCACGGCGCCGGGCTTTGCCTGGCTGGATTCGAACCGAAGCGAGTCGCGCGATGGACGTTTTTCCTTTCTCGCAGCCTGGCCGTCCGACGAGATTCGGGTGGAGTTTGGTGCCAAGTCTCCGTTCGCGGCGCTTGGGAGACTGAACGAAACGAGCGCGGATACGAATCCCAGAGGCCCCAAGCCCTGCGAAGTGCCCGCTTGGATCGGTTACATCGCATATGACGCGTTCTGGTCCGCGCCGGTCCGTGGGGAGCCGCGCTTCGACCGTGCTGGCGGACCCATCATGCTCTTCCGACGATACCCGGCGCTACTCGCCCTCGATCACGCGGCCGAACAATCCTGGGTCGTAGGCGATGACCGCGAGGCCTGCGACCTGTTCCGCACTCGCTTCGGCCGCTTGAAAGCTCGACAGCCCTCCCCAGCGCGTATCGGCGAGCTCGAGGTCGACGATGCGGGCGCGCATCGTGCGGCGATCCGAAAAGCGCTCGAGTACATCGGCTTCGGCGAAGTGTACGAGGTCAACCTCGCGCGGCGCTGGTCCGCGCCATTCGACGGCGAGCCGCTACAGCTTTGGCAAGCGATGCGCGCCGCGAGCCGAGTGCCGCTGGGGATGTTTCTCGACGGCGGCGACCATGCGGTCTTGGCATGCACGATGGAGCGATTCATCCATTGGGACGCGTCGAGCAGGACTCTGGTCACGCGACCCATCAAGGGAACGATCAGGCGCGAAGCCACCGACGATGGCTCCTCAGAGCGGCTGCTGGCTGACCCGAAAGAGCGTGCTGAGCATTCGATGATCGTCGATCTGATGCGAAACGACCTAGGACGCGTCGCGGAGATCGGCACGGTGAATGTCGATGCACCGCTCATCGTGGAACCTTTCTCCGGGCTCTATCATCTGGCGAGCACGGTGAGCGGCGTGACGCGGCCCGACGTGTCGCTGGCCGATATTCTGGAGGCGACGTTCCCACCCGGAAGCGTGACCGGCGCGCCGAAGATTCGCGCGCTCGAGATCATCGAAGAGCTCGAGAAGCATCCTCGGGGGTTATACTGTGGCGCCTTGGGATTCATCGACCACGACGGGGGGCTCTCTCTCGCGGTGGCGATTCGAACCGCCACCGTTGCAAACGGCCGTGTGGTTTACTGGGCTGGTGGCGGCATCGTCGAAGCCAGCGACCCTGACCGAGAGGTCGCCGAGACGGAGCTGAAAGCCCGAGTCTTCCTCGATGCTGTAGAATCATTGAGCGGAGGTGCTGGAGATGACTGATCGAATCGAAGTCGTGTTGGATTTCTGGTTCGGGGCGCTCAACGAGCTGGGTTGCGCCAGCCCCAGCCAGCGAAAGCTGTGGTGGACGAAATCCGACGCCTTCGACGAAGCGATCCGATCGGAGTTTCTGACTGACTACGAAGCAATCGTGGCGGGCGACCGCGAGCCATGGCGACGCAGTGCGCGTGGCGCTCTCGCTTACATCATCGTGCTCGACCAGTTTTCGAGGAACATGTTCCGAGGCACCGCGGAGATGTTCGCTGCAGACGAGCTAGCTCGCGAGGTCTGCTATGAAGGCCTCGATGCGGGATTCGACGACGAGCTCTCATTCGACGAGCGGGTATTTTTTTACTTGCCACTCGAGCATAGTGAGGAGCGGCAGGACCATGAGCGCTGCGACCAGCTGTTCAAGCGCCTTTGCAAGAGCGCTCCTGACGAGCTGAAAGCCGACGCTGAGTACTACCTAGACTTCGCGAAACGCCATCGCGCCATCATCGAACGCTTTGGCCGCTATCCTCACCGCAACCAGATCCTCGGGCGAGCATCCAGCACCGAAGAGCTGGATTTCCTCCGGCAGCCCGGCTCGTCGTTTTAGTCGAGCTTCTTCTGGAAACGCATCGAGGCGACGATGATCAGGAACAGGGCGATACCGGCCAGCCAAATCAGCTCCGCTCGGAGCTCTGCGAGGGAAGCGCCCTTGAGGACGATGCCGCGGACGACGCGTAGATAGTGCGTCAACGGAAGGATCGTAGCTAGCCATCGTGCGGGAGCCGGCATCGCTTCCCAGGGAAACATGAAACCAGACAAGAGAATGTTCGGCAGCAAAAAGAAGAACGACATCTGCATCGCTTGCTGCTGCGTTTTTGCAATCGTCGAGAATAGGAAGCCAACCGCAAGGCTGGCGGCGATGAAGAACACGGAGAGCAAGTAGAGAAGGCCGACCGAGCCGACGACGGGGACGTCGAAGACCAAGGACCCCACCCCCAGGATCAGGCTCATCTGCACGTACCCCACCGCGATGTAGGGAAGAATCTTGCCGACTGTCAGCTCGACGCTCCGAATAGGCGACACAATCAGCTGTTCCAGAGTGCCGCGCTCTCTCTCGCGAGCGATCGCCATCGCTGTGAACATCACCAAGGTCATGGTGAGGATCACGCCAACAAGACCAGGCACGATGAACACCGCGGTGCGAAGGTCCTGGTTGTACCAAGTCGCGGGCTCCAAGGCGATCACCTGAGAGGGCGCGGCGGCCGGCAGTCCGAGCCGCTGGAGTCGCGCGACGCTGAGCTCGGACGAGCGCGCCGAAGCGAGTGACATGGCTGTGTTCGTCGCACTTGCAACGACTTGCGGGTCGGAGCCGTCGACGACGAGTTGAAGCTGAGCCGGCCTTCCCGCTTCGACTTCGGCGCCGAAGCGAGGTGGTACGACCAGCGCCACCATGGCATCCCGAGACCTCATCGCCACCCCGATCTGCTCGTAGCTCTCTACGTGGCCGACGACAAAATAGAAGCCGGTAGCTTCCATGCGCCTCACGAAACCTCGCGACTCTTCCGAGTGATCCTGATCGTAGACTACGGTCGCGATGTTTCGAACGTCCGTGTTGATCGCGTAACCAAAGAGCAGCAGCTGGATGATCGGGATGCCGAACATCATTCCCATGGTGAGACGGTCGCGCCGAGCTTGGATCATCTCCTTCCATGCGATCGACAGCATTCGGTTCATCGGCTGTCTCCGTTCCGCGCTTCGGCGTGAACCATTGCCACGAATGCGTCCTCGACATTGGGCACGATCTCGCGGCCATCGACGACGCCCGTACCTTCACTTAGGACCTTCTGTGCAAGTGCCACCGGGTCGACGCCACCGAGAGTGGCAAGTCGAAGACGGTCACCAAACGGGGCGACCTCATCGACGGCTGGATGGACGATCAGCAGATCCATCGCCGCATCCACGTTCTTGGTCGAAATCAGAGCAACACGGATTTCTCTCCGCTCGACGACTTCCGCCGGCGTTCCGATGTCTAGAAGGGTGCCTCGAAAAATGAAGGCCAGCCGATGACATCGCTCCGCCTCGTCCATGTAGTGCGTTGTCACCATGACCGTGGTGCCGGCCGCGGCAATGCTGTGGATATGGGACCAGAATTCCCTGCGGCTCACTGGGTCCACACCTGCGGTTGGCTCATCAAGAAACAAGAGCGGCGGTTGGTGAATCGTCGCGCAGACTAGGGCAAGGCGCTGCTTCCAACCCCCGGAAAGGGTTCCGCTAATCTGGTTTCGCCTCTCGTTCAGTCCCGCGCGGTCGAGCTCCGCCGGAATCCGCGCCCCACGCTCAGCTCGGCTCAACCCATAGATCCCCGCATAGAACTTCAGGTTCTCCTCTACGGTGAGGTCCTCGTAGAGACTAAAACGCTGGGTCATGTAGCCGATGTTCTGCTTGACCTGCTCCGCCTCGGTCGCGACATCGAAGCCGACGACTGTCGCGCGGCCGCCACTAGGGTCGAGGATCCCGCAGAGCATGCGCAGCGTCGTCGACTTGCCGGCGCCATTGGGGCCGAGGAGACCGAAAATTTCGCCGCGACGAACGCGAAAGCTCACGTCGTGAACTGCGATGATCTTCCCGAAACGTCGACAGAGCCCCTCGGCGACAACGGGGTCTTCCACCCCTATTCGCCCTTCGTCTCAAAGGCCGCGAACGCGGGCACCCCAGCGTGTAGGCGCTCGTCCGGGTCGCTGATCCGAACGCGCACCCGAACGACTAAATTGGGGCGCTCCGTGGGCGAAAAGAGGTATCTCGGTGTGAACTCGGTCGTCGGTGCAATGTGTTCTATCACTCCGTCGAAGGGGCCGCTCTCTGCATCGACCCGAACGTTCGCGGCGAGGCCCACCTCGAGCCCGGCGAGGGACTGCTGTGGTACGAAGACGTCCACGTAGGGGTGCCGCGTATCGGCCACAGTCACCACCGTGGCACCAGCGGCCACCACCTCGCCGACTCTCACTGGGACGTCGAGCACGGTCACGCGTTCGGAGGCATGCAAAGAATAGAGGGCCAAGCGCTCTTTTTCGGCCTCGACCGCGGCCTCAGCGGCGATGACCGCGGCGTCCGACGCGGCGAGCTCCTCGGGCCGGGCGCCCTCGCGCATCTGTCGCAACCGCTCCTGTAGCATTCGTACCTGCGCCTTGGACTGTCCGTACTTCGCCTCGTTCTCGGAAACGAGTGATCGCGAGACCGCCGCCTGCTCGAGGAGCTTTCGGTTCCTGTCGAGGTTGATCCGAGCTTCACGCAGCACAGCGCGGGCGCCATCGAGCTCTGCCATTGTGGAACGCACTTCCTCGACGCGAGGCCCTGCATAGACCAATGCCGCATTGGCCCGGGCCCGCGCTAAGTCCGCCTCGCGGGCCAGTAAGATCGGAAGCTCGGCCGTGTCATCGAGCACCGCGATGAGAGCACCTTCTTCGACGACGTCGCCACGATTGAAGCGCATCTCGCGAAGCTGGCCGCCGACGCGAAAACCGAGGTGCCGGTCGTCGTGCTCGATGATCCCCTGATAGCCTGCAGGTGTCTTGTTCTCCGCGTTGCAGCCGGCCACCGCCCCAAGGACGAAGACCCCGATCAGCGTCTTGGCCGAGACCGTCCCGATCATCATGCTAGCGAGAATAGCAGATCCGGTCAGCTGCACCGGCGCCGATGGCGAAGCGCGGAGGCTCACGCGCACGCTGGCAGCGGCACTGGCACTGGTGTTACAAGACGTCCGGTCGACAGATGCTCGAGATCATCCTCAACCTTTCCATTGTGCTGTTCATCGCGGGGGTGCTCTTCACCGCCGGTCTCGAGGTGACGTTCGAACAAGTGTTGCAGCCTCTGAGGAACGGCCCGGTCGTGGCTAGGGCCTTGATCGCAAATCTGGTCGTGACGCCTCTCATCGTCTACGTGATGAGCATCTTGTTCCCGCTCGAGGGTCCATACATGATCGGTGTCCTCCTGTACGGGTTTGCGTCCGGCGCACCCTATACGCCCAAGCTGGTCGGCGCCGCGGCAGGCGACGTGCCCAGCTCGATCGCCGCAACGATGCTGCTGACCGTGCTCACGATCATCTACATGCCGCTGGTGCTGCCGTTTCTCATACCCGGAACGGAGATCGGTATCTGGGCGATCGCCAAGCCGCTTCTCCTCCAGATGTTCGTTCCCTTGGTGATCGGGTTGGCGGTTCGACACTTCAGCGACCGCACGGCAGCACGCGTGCTCAAGCCTGCACATATCGTCGTCAACCTATCGCTTCTCGTTTTCCTCGTACTCGCAGTCGCACTCCACGGAGACTCCTTGGCTGCCATCATTGGCACCGGCGCGGTCACCTCCGCCATCGTCCTCACGCTCGCTGCCTTCGCGGTCGGATACCTTCTCGGCCCTGGCGGGAAGAAGGGCAAGGTGACCCTGGGCCTGATCACGACGGCGCGAAACATCGGCGCGGCGGCCACAATCGCCACGGCAAACTTCGAGGATGACCCACGGGTGCTGATGACTGTCGCAGTCTGCATGTTCGTCGTATTCGCAGTCGCGTTCCCCACGGCAAAGCTCTACTTCAAGAAACGCCTGTCCGCGCACTAGGGGACGGTCATGAGGTCATCCGCCTATTTCGGCGTCCACTCCGGCAGCGGCTCGCCCTTGCGCACGAAGGAGATCGCATTGGTCCCCGAGCGCCCCACCATCACCGCCTCGACCAGTGGCGCGTGTGTTTCATTCGATTCCGCATGCCACTCGACGATGAAGTTCGCGCCGGAGCCTCCGGAGATGTCGTGCCGCTTGACGAGAAACTCGATGGTCTGAAGGGGATCGAGCTTGATCAGCTGGTCCACCTTTCTCTGCGAGAGTTTCCCATCGGTGTCGTAGTAGTCCGCCGCACTCACGTAGACACGGCGCTTCGGATCCACGTTGCGAATGCTGAGCATCGTCTCTAGAAGGTATGGGCGGCCACCGTCATAATAGATGTGGGAGTAGACGGGCACGTAGACGGCCCTGTGCAGCGTCAACGAGTTGACGGAGACACCCGCAGCGGCGTAGGCATCCAAGTCCGGTGGGACATAAGAGCTTGGAGGCCCGTGCTGAACGGTATCTTCGATCGCGTGAAGCCGCTCCTCGGTCGTCGACCGACTCTTGGTGTAGACGAATGCCATGAAGGCGATCGCGAGCAAGATGAGGATGCGAACCCCGTGCTCCGTGAACCAAAGTAGCCAATCGGGAAATTTGTGATCCTCGTTTCCCATTGCGCTCCTAAGCCGAAGGGCCGCCAACGGTATCGCACCAATCTGGGCATCCTTGCAAGACCTGGGGCCGAAGCTTGAGGGGCCGCCCATGCGTGTTATGAGGAGAATCGCTCCCGGGTCGTCTAAGGGCAGGACAACAGGCTTTGGACCTGTGAATGGTGGTTCGAATCCACCCCCGGGAACCAGCCCTCATGACGCGAACCTTCTCGATTCTCACCGCTCTGTTGCTGGCCGCCGTCCTCGGCTCGGCCTGCAAGAAGGGTGACAGCTCTCCGGGCAGCGCAACGCCGCAACCCGATGCGCTCCGCTTGGGATGTGACCACGACCTGAAGTCGAACGCCATCTCGAAGCACAGCTGGCCCTACCCTGCCGAGCATCGAGACCTGCGCTGGGGCGCGCAGTACAAGAAGATGAAGCTCAAGCTGAAGCCGACACATGCAGCATTCGTCACGGCAACCGTCACCTGGAAAGAAGGTGAGCTCATCCGGGTCGAAGATAGCGACTTGCTCATCACGAAGCCTCGGCGCCTCGTAGCAAAGCGAGACCTCTTCGTGAAGCGCAAGGTCTGGGACCAGGGGATCCAGGTAGAGCGAAGGCACTTGGCGGTTGCCGAAGGCGAGGTTGGCTCCTTCCTCTTCTACAACTCCCGCGGCATGTGCATGGTCGGGACAGAGGAAGGCCCGGGCTGGACCCCCTGCACCCTCGACGATGCGTTCGAGGGCCTGAGCGAAGAAGACCCGGATGCCTGCGAACAGGTCTGGTGGGTCAAGGTCCGAAAGAGCAAGGTTGAACAGGGCTGGATGCCAGTCATTCCCGGGCTGATGGACCGGGTGCCACCGAGCGACGTAAACGAATGAACGTCTCCTGATTCCCTTTCGGGCCGGTGATCACGCTCTCGGCTTGGGCGATGAGCTCGAAACCGAGCCGCTCGGCGTCAGCCACCACAGATTCGATGGCTTCCCGCCTGTGCTCGGGATCCCGAACCACGCCGCCCTTGCCAACCTTCCCATGACCGACTTGAAACTGGGGTTTGACGAGGGCGAGAACCTCACCTTCGGGGCGCAACAGAGCGCGCGCGGCCGGAAGAAGCTTCTCGAGCCCGATGAAAGAAGCGTCGATCACCACCAGGTCGACCGGTTCCGGTAGATCGTTCGAGGTCAGGTGGCGCGCGTTGCAGCGCTCCATCACGATAACGCGCTCGTCCTGCCGAAGCTTGTTGTGTAGCTGTCCGTAGCCTACGTCGATGGCGAAAACCTTCGCCGCGCCGCGCTGAAGCAAGCAATCGGTGAAGCCTCCCGTGGACGCACCGAAATCCGCCGCCGTTCTGTCCGCGGGGTCGTAGTCGAAGGCTTCGAGTGCGCCCGCCAGTTTCACCCCACCCCGAGACACGTAGGAATGGGCGGGTTCGTGCACGTCGAGGGGCGCATCCCCGTCGAAGAGCTCACCGCTCTTTTCTACACGACGGCCGGCCGTGAACACCTTGCCAGCCAGAATCAACGCCTGCGCTCTCGCCCGCGACGAAACGAGGCCCTTTCTTACAAGGAGGAGATCGGCACGGACCTTCGGCACGCCGAAAGATTGGACTAACTTTCATTGAAAAGCGAACGGCGCTATCTTGAGCGCATGGCGCGCAACGTGCTCTTCATTCTCGGCGTCGGTTCCATCGGCTGGGCCATGCTTTCATTGTTCTTCGCGGGCGCGCTCCTGCCGGACTGGATGGGACTCGCGCACGAGTCCCGGGGGCCCCTCTACATCGAATCGATGGCTGTCAACGTTGGGCTTTGGTGCGCCCTGGGCGCATTCGCTCTTTTCGGTGCAGTATTCCAAAGGCTTCGCTTGGCGGCGGCCCTCACGTTCGTCGTCTGCGGTGCCGGTTTCTCTGCTGGTCGGATTCTCGCGATGGTCCGGGGCGCCAAGCCCGACATCTACACGGTCATCGCGCTCGCGCTGGAAGTCGCCGTCGTCGTCGCAGCTTCAGCGGGGTACGTCTCCGAGAGGACTCGGATCGCGCGACAAGCCAAGGAGCTCGAGAAAGCGGAAAAGGCCGCCCTCGAAGCGGCGCTAGCCGCCGCGCACACCGCCACCCCGGTCGGAGCCCCAACCCCTCCCCCAGTCCAGCAGCCGTAAGCGATCGCATGGGCCGCTGGCCGCAAGAGAGCGCCGCCGAAGTCGTCCGGCCCAATCTAGAAGGGGATGTCGTCGTCCCCGAAGTCATCCGTCGGAGGTTCGCTACCGCCGCCGCCACCAAAGTCGCCGGGTGCTCCCGAGTCACGGCCTCGGCCGCCGCCGCCACCTAGCAGAACGATGTTCTGAGCTACGATCTCGGTCGCGTTGCGCTTGTTGCCGTCTTTGTCTTCCCACTGGCGGTATTGAATCCGGCCCTCGACGCAGATGCTTCGGCCCTTGGAGAGGATGTTGTTGAGGGCTTCGCCCCGCTTGCCCCAGACGATGACAGTGTGCCAGTCGGTGCGCTGCTGGCGCTCGCCCGCACGATTCGCATATGACTCGGTGGTGGCTAAGCGCAGGCGTAGCACGGCTTGCCCGCCCTGGGTGTACTTGAGCTCTGGGTCGGCACCGAGGTTCCCGATGAGCGTCACACGATTAAGGCCTTCTGCCATGGCTCCCCTATTCTTCCAACCGCAATGGGCGGCGAACATACGCGGCCTTGCGCCGCGGATCAATGACCTGCGCCCTCGCTTTGCATGCGAAGCACGATTGCTAGCTCATCGGTCAATTCGCGCCGACGATGCTCGTAGAAGCTCGGCCCAACGGCCCCTGCGTTCCGCTGGCTTTCCAAGGAGGCGATATCCTCCAGGAGCTCCGCCCGGCGATCTTGGCGTACCTTCTCGAGAACCGCGGTCTGATCGGACGGGCTAAAAAAGAGCCAAATTCCCAATAAGACGAAGATCGCTGCGATCGCGGCGGCGAGATAGGGGAGGGGGCCCTGGCCAGGAATGCCGCGAATGTGAATCTTCAAGGGATCGATCGGTGGATCACCGGGGCTCCGCATCACGCCCGCAACGAGAAACCGGCGGTCGCCGCCCTCGTGCACCCGGGCGACCTGAAAGCCCTCGACTTCGAGCGTCATGCCTTCGATGTAGTCGCTGACGACCTGATACTCCATCGTGGCAAAGGGCACAGCCTGCCGAATGGACAAGGTCGTGCCACCGACCGGAATGTCGTACGCCCAGCGCAGATCGGCACGGCCGGGCGGGATCGAACCGCTGATTTCGAGGCCGTCATCGGTCGCGCTGACCCGCTGGTCGGTCATGACCTTCATCGCGTCGAAGGCCTTGAAGCCGTTGGGCAAGGGAATTTGCAGACCGCCGTCCGGAAATACGTACGTCGAATCGCCGAGGTTCGTCAGCCGAGCGTCCTGACTGACCCGAGCGCGGCCTTCGCGGAATTCGATCATCGTGCGGCCGAGCACCTGGAAGATGCGCTGGTCGTCGGTCGTGGTCGGGAGCCGGACTACCCGCACGCGCTGGCCCTTCTCTGCGTCTAGGCGAAACGGCAAACCGCCGTAAAGCGCGCCGTTGTACGGTACGTTCACTCGATAGGAATTCTTGGCGTCCGTAGGGAGCTCGTCGAACGAGCAACTACCCGCGTCGTCGGTTACGCATGCCTTGCTCTCGCGACCGCCCGATTGCTCCATCATGCCGAGGCGCACCGCTTGATCCGGAACGGCGCCTCCGTTCGGGTCGACCACCTCTACCCGGATCGTCCCCTTGGGGAGCTCAGGGTCGACCACTGACGTTGCGAGATCGGGGACGTTTCCGAGAACCCGGTTGACGACAGTTTGGTCCTGCTGAGCGGACGCGATCGATGGGGCCCAGAGCAGTAGGCCTATCAGAGCGGCAAGTCGCATCATCCCTCGTCAGAAAGCCGCTCGGCGATCAGGGCCTCCGCTTCGTCTCGAAAGGGCCCGGCGCCCACGTCTAGCTCGTGAAGTACGTGTCGAGCCTGAGCTCGGAGCTTCGCGTTGATTTCGTTGTAGTCGGCGTCGGAGAGCTTGCCTGCATCATGCTCGAACGCGATGTCACGAATCTCCTGAAGCAGATTCTCTTTCTCAGTCAGCAAGCCGAGACGCGCATCGGTCGTGAGCTGCGCCCGGGCTCCGGCGACGAGCTCGTCGGAAAGCGCCAAGCTCAGGCTCAGCCAAAGGCTGACCAACGCGGCGACTAGGGCCAGCGCTGCGCCGACGACGAACATGGGGGGAAGGTAGTCAGCTATCAACTCTCCTCCAATCGCTCGAGCTCCGAGTCGAGACGCGAATCGTACTCGAGCTTCTCGTCCGGATCAGAATCGATAGAAGTGCTCGATACCGCTCCGCGGCGCTGCCAACGCCGGCCAAGCAACACGATGAAGCCAACTGCGAAACCCATCGCTGCGATAGGGACCGCCCACAGAGCGCGGTCCAGCCCCTCGTCGGAGGGAATCGCCAGCGCCGCAGCGCCGTACTGCGCGCGGTAAGACTCCTGAATCTTCGTCGGTTCTACGCCTGCCGCGAGCTGCTCCCGAATCTCGATCCGCTTGTCGTCGGCCCAGCCGCAGGCACAGGTATCGAGCGGCAGGCGCGCACAATCGCCACACTGACAGAGCAGGCGACCAAACAATTGCCGCTCGACGGGATCGTTGATGACGACCGAACCAGCGTGCAGCGTGCTGCTACTGTCGTTTTGCGCCGACGCGACCCCCACCCAGGCTAACATCGTGGCGATCAGGATCGCCAGCCCAACCACGGCCGTGACCGGCGAGAATCGAAACCGCCGGGGGCTAGCTGCCTCTTCTCGGAGAAGCTCCCGGCCCGTCGGCCACATGCCGAGGAGCGCGCCGAACAAAAGCACGATGCCCCCGAGCCAAATCCATGCGACCAGGGGACGAATGATGATTCGGAACGTGCCACGCTGGGTCGACGGGTCGACTGTGCTCATGATCACGTAGACATCTTCAATCGGACGGCTGCGAATCGCCACCTCGGTCGTGGGCATCTGCGGGTGCGTTCGATAGATGAACTTGGCGGGTGCGACCTGACCGTCTTCGTTTCCGGCTTTGTCGATGATCGTCATGTCGGTGAAGATCATTCGCTTGTTCGGATCGGTCTCCATTCGGGGCTGGTCGTAGCGCACCGTGTGCGTGCCAATGGCCATCGATTCGCCCGGGCGGAGCGCCCTCTCCTGTTCCACGTCATAGGCAGCGCCGGTGAAGCCAATGAACATGAAGACGATGCCCACGTGCACGATGTAGCCGCCGTAGCGACGGCGGCCTTTGGACACGAGATTGGCGAGGGCAGTGGCCGCTGCTTCGCCCTTTCTCATGCGCACGCGCATGCCGCGCCAGAACTCCTGGCCCACGCTCGCGAGCACGAACGCGCAGGTGGCGAATGAAACGACGGGAGCCACGGCACTCATCCAGGCGAGCACGGTACCCGTAGCGGTATCGTAGATCTCGGTCGGCTCGACGACGGCCGGGAAACCGAAGCGCGTGCCGAAAAGAACCTGAAGCAAGGCAACGCCCAGGCCCACCGCAACGGGGAAGGCCATGGCCCGCAAGAGCTTCGAGCCGGTCGCCTTGCGCCAGGCAACCAGCGGCCCCAACCCGGCCAGGAACAGTAGAACGATGCCGAGTGGCACCATCCATTTGTTGTAGAAGCCGGGGCCAACGGTGACCTCCTCACCCCTCA
The DNA here is from genome assembly GCA_963699755.1 of uncultured delta proteobacterium. Lineage (GTDB taxonomy): Bacteria > Myxococcota_A > Polyangia > Polyangiales > Houyiibacteriaceae > SG8-38. The sequence goes on along the minus strand of CAVOVB010000001.1, from coordinate 1,351,516 downwards.
TCCATTGGCTGAGCAGCGGGAAGGTAGTCGCGATCAGAACGAACACCATCATGCCAAGCAAGACCCAATTGTTCAGCAAGAATGCGAACTCTCGGCTGACGAGCGACTCGATTTCGTTGTCCGCCTTGAGCTTCGGGAGTCGCCAAATCATCAGCGCCGCAATCGCGATCAGCAGGAAGGCCATGTACCAGACGAAGTACTGCCCGATGTCCGAACGAGCGAACGAATGCACACTCGCGATGAGTCCCGAACGCGTTAGGAACGTTCCGAAAATCGTGAGGAAGAACGTCAGGGACAAGAGAAAGACGTTCCAGACCTTCATCATTTGCCGCCGCTCCTGAATCAAAACGGAGTGCAAATAGGCCGTGCCTACCAGCCAGGGCATGAATGAAGCGTTCTCGACTGGGTCCCAGGCCCAGTAGCCACCCCAGCCCAACTCTTCATACGACCAGAGACAGCCCAGCAGCAGGCCAATCGAGAGGAACGTCCAGGCGATCATCGACCAAAGACGCGCCGCACGAACCCACTCGTTGCCAAGTCGGCCGGTGATCAGCGCAGCGACCAGGATCGCGAAGGGCACCGACCAGCCCACGAACCCCATGTACAGCGTCGGTGGATGGATCGCCATCCAGTAGTTCTGCAGCAGCGGATTGAGTCCTTCGCCGTCCCCGGGGGTGGTTCGGATGTAGGTCGCGAAGGGGTTGGCTGCGAAGAGCATCAGGACCGCGAAGAAGATCAGGATGCTCATCAAAGTTGCGATGACCCAGGGCTGTAGCTCCGAGTAGCGGCCGCGAAGCCAGCGGACTGCAACGAAGGTGTAGCCCGAAAGCAGGAAAGCCCACCAAAGAAGCGAGCCGTCCTGCCCTCCCCACAGGGATGTGACCAAGTACCACCAAGGCATCGATCGGTCGCTGTAGCGGGCCACGTATCGAATGCGAAAATCGTGAACCTGAAACGCGTATGCCAGGACTAGAACCGCCACGAGGACGAGCGCACAGGTCGCATAGGTGCCCCATCGAGCCGCCGGGAGCAAATGCGGACGCCCACGGCCGGCTCCAATGGACACCGCCATCGTATACGATGCGCTGATGAGAACGAGGCACAGGACCAGGGTGCCGAAGAAAGGAATATCGAGTGACAGCATAGGTATGAAGCCCCCTTCTCCGGGCGCTGTCCCCAATACATAGGGGTTGGGGAGATTGGGGCAAGCACAATGAAAAAGCCCCGCTCGGCACAAGGCCGGGCGGGGCTCAATCGATGGGGTACTGGGCGTTCTTAGTCGCCTTCTTCGAACTCGGCATCGATGACGTCATCGTCGCCCTTGCTGCTGTCCTCGGCACCGGCCCCAGCAGCGGCTCCAGCCTGAGCCCCCTGGGGAGCCGCCGCTGCACTGTAGGCGACCTCGGCGATCTCCTTCATGGCGGCTTCCAGGGCTTCGGACTGCCTGGCCATCGCCGCGGCATCGTTGGCTTCGATCGCCTGTCGCAGCGACTTCACCTTACCCTCGACCTCGGCAACCTTGGCGGCGGGAAGCTTGTCCTTGACCTCGGCGAGCGCCTTCTCGACACCGTAGGCGAGCTGGTCGGCCTTGTTGCGTGCCTCGACCTGCTCGCGGCGCTTGCGGTCTTCTTCCTCGTGCGCCGCCGCGTCCTTGACCATGTTCTCGATCTCTCGGTCTGACAGACCACTGTTCGAGGTGATCGTGACCTTCTGATCCTTGCCCGTCGCCTCGTCCTTTGCGGTCACCGAGAGAATGCCGTTGGCATCGATGTCGAAGACGACCTTGATCTTAGGGATGCCACGAGGCGCCGGCATGATGCCTTCGAGGTGGAAGCGGCCCAAGGTTCGGTTTTGACTCGCCTCGGCCCGCTCGCCTTGAAGGACGTGTATCTCAACCTTCGTCTGATTGTCTTCCGCCGTCGAGAACACCTCTTCTTTGCGGCTCGGAATCGTCGTGTTACGCGGGATGAGCGCCGTCATGACGCCGCCGAGGGTCTCCACGCCAAGGCTGAGCGGCGTGACGTCCAGCAAGACCATGTCCTGTACGTCGCCGGAGAGCACGCCGGCTTGCACGGCCGCACCGAGCGCAACGACTTCATCGGGGTTGACGCCCTTGTGGGGCTCCTTGCCGAAGAACTTGGCCATGGTCTCCTGCACGATCGGAATGCGGGTAGAGCCGCCGACCAAGACGACTTCGGAGATATCGGCAGCGGTTTTTCCTGCGTCGGAAAGCGCCTTCTTGCAGGGCTCGAGGGTTCGCTGAACCAGATCGTCGATCATCGACTCGAGCTTGGCGCGGGTCAGCCGGATGTTGAGGTGCTTCGGGCCAGCCGCGTCGGCCGTCAGGAACGGCAGATTGACTGTGGTCTCTAGCTTGGTGCTGAGCTCGATCTTGGCCTTCTCGGCGGCGTCCTTGAGACGCTGCAAAACCATCTTGTCCTTACCCACGTCGATGCCCGTGTCCTTCTTGAACTCGGACACGAGGTACTCGATGACTCGCTGGTCGATATCGTCGCCACCGAGGTGCGTGTCACCGTTCGTGCTCACGACGTCGACGACCTTGTCACCCACCTCCAGGATCGAAACGTCGAACGTCCCACCACCGAAGTCGTAGACGGCGATGAGATGGTCCTTGGTCTTGTCGAGGCCGTACGCCAAGGCTGCCGCGGTCGGCTCGTTCACGATTCGCTTGACGTCGAGCCCGGCGATCTTGCCGGCATCCTTGGTCGCCTGACGCTGAGAATCGTTGAAGTAGGCGGGCACCGTGATGACTGCTTCCGTCACGGGCTCACCTAGGAAGTTCTCCGCGGCCTTCTTCAGCTTGCGGAGCACCTGAGCGGAGACCTCGGGCGGCGAAAGCGTCTTGCCGCGAACCTCGAAGCCGGCGTCTCCATTCTTGCGCTCGACCACTTTGTACGGCATGCGTGTAGCGTCGTCGCCGAGCTCATCGTAACGCCGCCCCATGAAACGCTTAGTCGAGTAAACGGTGCCCTCGGGGTTGGTGATGGACTGCCGCTTGGCAATCTGACCGACGAGCACCTCACCCTGATCGTCCCAGGCCACGACCGACGGTGTGATCCGGTCACCCTCCTCATTGACGATGACCTTCGGGTCTTTGCCCTCCATCACCGCGACGACAGAGTTGGTCGTCCCGAGGTCGATGCCGATAATTTTTCCCATGTTCTCTTGTCTCCTTTTGTCCCCGAGCTGCCGTCGGAGCTTCGCCAACCTAACCACCCCGAGGTGGCCGTCAAGGTCTCGCGGGCGCCGAAATCGGGGTCGAAATCCCTCGGCTGATCCCAAGCGAAATCGCCTGGATCAGCCCGCGAGTGCATTTCGGAGCTGGGCAGCGTCTTTGGATTCCGCGAGCACGATCAGGGAGTCACCCGCTTGGAGCGTGTGCTCACCACCAGGGTTGTAAACGTAGTCTCCATCGGCCCTGTGAACCGCCACGACGAGCGCCCCGGCTTCCCGGATGTCGGTTTCAGCCAGACGTTTGCCAACCAGTGGACTCTCCGGAGGCACGTCGATCGCCTCGAGACCCACGCTGATGCCGCCACCGAACTGCACGATCCGGTCGAGGAAGGCGACGGTCTTCGGGCTCACCATCTCGCTGAAGAGCCGAACCCCGCCGATGTAATTCGGCGAGACGACGGCGTCGGCACCCGCCCGCCGGAGCTTACGTTCGGTCGCAGGCTCGATCGACTTGGCCACAATTCGCGCCGTCGGGTTGAGGGCGCGCGCACTGATTGTGACGAATAGATTCGCTTTGTCGTCGTTGAGGGCGGAGATGACGCCGCGTGCGCGCGTGACGCCCGCGAGGTCGAGGGTGTGATCGTCGGTGGCATCACCGCAGACGAAAAGCAGGTTGTCCTCGAACTCCGCGTTGAGCTCGTCGAGCCGCTCACGGTTGGCATCGACGACCACAAAGGGCACCCCCACGGCGCGAAGCTCTGACGCGATGTGCCAACCCGTCGTGCCGATGCCGCATACGATGACGTGATTGCTCAATGTGCCGATTGCCCGTTCCATGCTTCGACGCCTCAAAATTCCTTGTAAATCGCCTTCTACAATCAAAGCGGTAAGACTAGAAATGAAATAGAGCAGAGTGCCACTACCCAGGATGATAAGGCTGATTGTGACCGCTCGCGCTTCGGGCATCTCGTTCATGCCTTCGAGCGTTTCGGCGAAGCCGACGGTCGAAAGCGTGATCAGGGTCATGTAGAAGCAGTCGAACCAGGACCACCTGCCAGCGCCGACGGCATAGTACGAGGTGGCTCCCACGAGCACGACGGCCCCCAAAACACTTGCCGCCGAGACCAGGCGTCCGTAGGATCCCAGCCGCGAACTGAAGAACCTCAGCTTCACTGGGGCGTAGTTGGCGTCATGCGCCGATCCAAGTCAACCCTTGACCAGCGCGACTTCGGGCGGCAGAACCGGCCGCGGTGAATTCCTCGGAAGACACGCGCCGAGCTGGGCGCGGCCTGATGTCGATTGCAGGCGCCAAGGGCTACTTCATCTTCACCAGCTATGCCGTGCAGCTCTTGCTGCCGAGGATCTTCGGAGAGGCGAAGGAGTTCGGGCTCTACTCGGCCACGATGAGCGGCGTGGCGATACTCACCAACGTGCTGATCGTCGCGACAATCCAATCAGTCTCGAAATTCGTGAGCGAAGATGAGGCGAGGGCCGAGGTGACCCTTCGGCAAGGGCTTCGCATCCAAGCCCTGGTCGGGGGCACGCTCGCCCTGGCACTGTTCCTATTCGCCCCGGCGATCGCGGGGCTCTTGTTGGACGGGCAGCTCACTCGACTGCTGCGCATCGCCTCCATCGTGGTCTTCGCATACGCACTCTACGCTGCCGTCGTGGGCAGCCTCAACGGCAGGCATTGGTTTGCAAAGCAAGCTCGCCTCGACGTGACCTTCTCGACGCTACGTACGGTCGGGATCTTGGGCGGCGCCCTGCTTGGGTTCGGAGCGATGGGGGCGGTTGCCGGCTTCGCGACAGCCGCTGCAAGCATCGTGTCGATCAGCTTGATCTGGATCGGATTCGGGGAGCCCGGAATTTCAGGAGAGAAGATCCGGCGGCGCCGTTGGATCGGCTTCATGGCGCCGATTTGGACCTACCAGATCTGTCTCAACGGCATCCTGATGATCGATCTGCAGGTGCTCAAGCGAACGGCCACGGAATTTGCCTTCACCAGCGCCGCGAACAGCCAAGCCGCGGTCGACCTCGCCAATCAGTACGTCGGCTACTACCGGGCGGCTCAGACCTTTGCGTTCGTTCCATACCAGTTGATCATCTCGATGACGTTCGTCGTGTTCCCGATGATCAGCAAGGCGACGAGCCTCGGGAACCGCGAGGCCGCGCGCTCCACCATTCAGCATGCCATGCGCCTCTCCTTGCTGCTGCTCTTGTCGGTTGCTGCGCCGATCTCGGGCACGGCCGAGGGCCTGATGCGACTCGCGTACCCCACGGACTACTTGGTAGGAGCGCCCGCGCTCTCGATCTTGGTCTTCGGGGTGGCGGCGTTCGCCCTCTTTGCGGTCGGGGCCACTGCGATCAGCGGGGCGGGGAAGCCATCGGTCGCCGCATTGATCGCTGGCGTCTCGCTGCTGGTGGTAGTGGTTGCAAATCGGCTTCTTCTGGTCCGAGCGGGCCTCGGCGAGCTCACGCTCGAAGCCGCAGCGACCGGTACTGTGATCGGCATGCTGGTCGCCCTCTCGCTGTCCGCCTGGGTCATTCATCGCTCGTTCGGCGTCTTCATCCCCGTTTCGACCTGGGCCCGAGCCGCGCTCGCAGCCGGCGCGGGGTATGGAGTTTCGGCGGCGATCCCCGACGACTCGGCGCTGAAGTCTCTTCTGGCGCTCGCGCTTGGGTTTCTGAGCGCGCTCGCCGTGCTCGTCGTCACCCGCGAGCTGACGCGGGACGATTGGCGGGCTCTTCGTCGGATCATTCGGCGGGACTAGTCTTCGCGTCGATAGTGGCCGCTTCGGCCGCCTTGCTTTTCGAGCAGGACGACCTCTTCTATCGCCATGGCGCGATCGATTGCCTTGAGCATGTCGTAGAGCGTGAGCGCCGCAACCGTCGCAGCCGTGAGGGCTTCCATCTCGACACCGGTGCGGTCGGCGCAGCGAACCGACGTCTCGATCAGAAGACGCTCGTCGTCACCGGCTGACTCGAATGCGACGTCGCAACCCGTGATGGCAAGTGGGTGACAGAGTGGAATGAGCTCGGAGGTTCGCTTTGCCGCCTGGATTCCGGCAATGCGCGCTGTCGCCAGCGCATCGCCTTTAGGAGCCTTGCCGGACAGGAGCACGCGAAGGGTTTCGGGCTTCATGCGCAAGGTCGCCCGGGCCCGAGCTTCGCGCGTCGTCTTGTTCTTCTGACCGATGTCGACCATTCGGGCCTGACCATCGCGATTCAAGTGTGTCAGCTCGTCGTCTCTGCTCATCAATCGGGATGCGGCGCGTCGTAGTTAGGGCGCGGGGGGATGGTAGCTGTCCCGGCCACCTTGGCAATCAGCTCGACCCTCGAATGCACACCGAGCTTGGAAAAGATGCGCTTCAAATACGTATTCACGGTCGACACCGTGAGCCCCGTATCCGCGGCGATCTCACGGGTGCTCGCACCGCCCACCAGAAGGGAAACCACGTCGCGCTCACGCGGGGTAAGCGGGGCGCGTTGCAGGGTCTGCTCGACGGCCTCACCCGGCCTTCGACTGCCTTCGCCCGTCAGTCGTTCGGCGTAGTCGAGCCCTCTTGCGAAGAGACGGGAAGCCCATTTCAGGACCTCGAGCTGATTGCCATCGGGCGCATCGCCAACGATCTCGAGATGAAGAGTGCCGACGAAGGCGCGCCCTTGCCGAAGCGGCAAAGACAAGGTGGGGTCCGTGATGCTCAGGGTGTCCTCGCTGCTCACCGGGTCGGAGTCTGGGCGCTCGAGCAAGAACGAATCGGCGCCCACCACCCCTGCGATCAGGGTCGAGCCGCGCTGAGGATATGTCCGCACTGGGTCGAGCTCCGTTAGGCGCTCGGCAATTTCCATCAGCCTGTCGCTCGATGTCACAGTCCGGTCCTCAGTTACTGGTCGCGACAAATCAGTGTCGAAAATCCAATTAATGTCAACCCTTGGCGTCCCAGGTAAATGGAGAATGGCTGATCTTGCTCATGTCGAAGCTCGAAATCAGCTCGTGCGCGCGAATCGGGGCAGCCGTTTTGGTCAATCCCAGCGAGAAGGCGAGCTCTCCGATCAGGTCCTCTGCGGAGCGACCAGCTCCTCGAAGCGACGCGATCGAGGTGGCGCCATGCCGCGTGGAAAGTCTCGCGCCCTCTCGGTCGACCACCAGTCCGACATGCGCAAAGCGCGGCACGGGGTAGCCAAGTGCACGATAAAGGGCAATCTGGCGCGGTGTCGACGAGAGCAGGTCCGCTCCCCGAACGACCTCGGTGATACCTGCCTCGGCATCGTCGACCACGACGGCGAGCTGATAGGCCCAGGTTCCGTCGGCTCGCCGAAGCACGAAGTCCCCTCCCGCACTGCCTTCGGGAAAGGGTCCGCACAAAACGTCTTCGAACCCGGGAGAAGGACCGTCAAAGCGGAAGCGAAGCGCAGGAGCGCGCTCCGGGTTCGTCGCCCCGTTGCGGCAGGTCCCGGGATAGCGGGGCCCTTCGTCGCCGTGCGGCGCGCTGGCAATGTCAGCGATGTCTTGGCGGGAGCAGGAGCAGGGGTAGACCAGGCCCGCCCCTTGTAGTCTGGCGAGAGCGCGCTCGTAAGAGTCGTCGTGCGAGGATTGAAACTGCGGACCTTCGTCCCAGTCGAGCCCGAGCCACTCGTGGTCGCGGCAGATCTCGTCCGCTGAACCGGGAACCACCCTGGGGCGATCGATGTCCTCGATCCGCATGACGATTCGCCCACCGTGCTTTCGCGCCTGGAGCCAGGTCAGCAGCGCTGTGCGCGCGTGTCCCGGGTGCATCTTGCCCGTAGGCGAAGGAGCAAAGCGCGTGCGATACGTCGAAGCCACGATCCATCCTTTTATACGACTTGCGCCGGGGCGGCCATGCGGTGCATCTTCCCCGCGTGCGGGGACGAACCGATGTGTGTGGCTGCTTTCCAACCGGGCGCCACTATCCAGGCATTGCCGACCTGATCGCGGACGCGATTCAGAACGTCGAGGGCCTGTGTAGGGAATTCGAGCCGGGAGCTTCTTGGGAGGAGATCCCAATCACCGTCATCGACTTCGAGACGACGGGCCGCGACGCGAAAACCGACCGCGTCATCGAGATCGGACTGGTGACATTCGAGAAAGGAAGAGTCAGCAGCAAGGAAAGCTGGCTGGTCAACCCTGGGATGCCCGTGCCCGAAGAGTCTCGGGCTGTTCACGGCATCACGGACGAAGAGCTCGAAGGGGCCCCCAACTTTGCAACGCTCATGCCGCGGCTTCTGGAGCGCTTACAGGGCAAGCTCCCGGCGGCCTACAACGCGTCCTTCGACCGTGGGTTCCTGCTCGCAGAAATCGCGCGCGCCGTGCCCAAGGGTATGACGCCTGGCGACATGCCGCCCGCAGCGCGCGACGAGGTGGTCTGGGTGGACCCGCTGGTCTGGGCACGTGAGCTCCTCAAGGAATTGAAGAACCGCCGACTCGCAGACGTGGCGAAGCACTTGGGCATCCCGCTCGTCGAGGCGCACCGCGCGGCGGGCGACGCAGAAGCAACCGGGCGGATCCTGCTCGCGCTCGCGCCGCAGTTGCCGCGTATCTACGGAGAGCTCGTTAGGCTGCAAAAACGCTATGCGGCGTTCCAAGAAGCCGAGCTCGCCGCGTGGAAACGCTTTCGGTGAGCCCGAAAATCACGAAGGCGCGCCTGATTTGGGTTCCGTTCGCTCTGATGGCGATCGGCAGTTGGACGCCGGTCGTCGGCATGTGGCTCAACGGGACGCAATGGTCGGGCGCGGCGGGTCGAGCGATCTCGTTCTGGTACACCGTTCCAGCGCTGGTGTCGACTCTGCTCGTCCAGGGGCCTTGGTTGAAGCAGCCAATCTTGAAGCCGCTCGGTATTCGGTTTTCGGTCAACCGATGGTGGGGCATCGCCTGGCTGCTTCCGGTCGCAATCCTCCTCGTCGGCATGCTGGTCACCTGGGCCGCCGGTTTCGATCCGGTGCTGACGGTCGAGCAACTGATCGAGAACAAGCGTTCGGCCGTGCCGCCTGAGCAGCTCGCACAGTTCGAGGAGTACCTCTCCGACAGCCCACCACCGCATCCTTTGACCTTGATCGTCATGGGAATGCCGGCGGGACTCACGTTCAATCTCATCCCGGGGCTCTGCGAAGAGATAGCGTTTCGCGGTTACTACTTCAGAGAAATGCCAGGCGGATTCTGGGGGCGCTCGACCAAGATCGGGCTCCTCTGGTGGCTTTGGCTCGCGCCATCGGTGGCGATTGGAAATCTGTACTCTCTGCCAGGCATTGGAAGCGTCATGCTCGCCCTTCCCTGGTGCATCGTCGCTTCCTGGCTTCTCGTTTATCTCCGTGTGCGCAGCGAATCGGTGATTGCGGTCGCGGTCACCCGGGGGACGATGATCGCTCTGACAGCTGCCGCGCACGACCTCACGTTCGGCGCCCCAACTTGGCTCGCTCCGTTCTATGGCATGGGCGGCCTCGTGGGACTCTTGGTCATCTGGCTTCTCTTCTGGATTCATGACCGCACTCGTGCGAAGGGACGACTGACCACGAGCTGAGGAGGACGACTTGGGAGACTCGCTGCAGCTCGGGCTCCACGCCCGCTACGGAGGCTACGCACTCGTGACCGGAGCGGCGCGGGGGATCGGACGTGCGTTCGCCGGCTATCTTGCAGCCGACGGCTTCGACCTCTTGCTGGTCGATCAAGAGGGCGACGAGACGATCGCGCTCGCCGAGGAGCTGAGCGCGGCACACGGGATCGATGCGCGAGCGCTGATCTGTGACCTGTCCCGGCCCGGCCTCGACGAGAAAGCCAATCAGTGGGTGGACAGCTTCGAAATTGGGCTTCTCGTCAACAACGCCGGGATCTCCCTGCTCGATCCCTTCTTCGACATCTCGTTGGACGCACATTTGGCGACCCTGGACTTGAACTGCCGAGCGACGCTCGTGCTGACCCACGTCATCGGCAAAACCATGGCTTCACGCGGCCGTGGCGGGATCATCATCGTCTCGTCGGCCTCTGGGCTCTCCGGCTCGCCTTACTTCTGTCACTACGCCGCCACCAAGGGCTACGGTTTGAACCTCGCTTGCGGCCTCTGGTCCGAGCTTCGCGGCAGCGGTGTCGACACGCTCGCTGTTTGTCCGGGGATGACCGAGACCAAGCCCGTCCAGGATCAGAACCTCGAGAAGGACTTGCCGTTCTACATCCCTCTCCATCGACCCGAGCCTGTCGCGCTCGGCGCGCTCCGTGCCCTTGGCAAGCAACCCGCGCTGCTCCCGACATGGGCCGACCGTATGTCTGCCGGCCTGCTCTCGAAGCTCTTGCCGAGAGCGTGGATGCTTTCGATCATGAAGCGATCGATCGATAAGATGCGCGCCTGACCCGGCCGTCAGCCTTGGGTCGGTGGCTTTCGAATTTTCAGCTCACCAGTGAGCCAGCCGGCAATCCCGCTAGTGTACCATTTGGAAAACCGACGGTCGGAGGGACCTCCGCAGAGCGCGGTGTGCAGGACGCTCGTGCTCATGTCGGCGACGAAGCGAAGAGATGGGGTGAAGGAGGTGAGCCGCCCGGCGGAGTTGTAGATCTGACCCTGGTGTGGCGTTGCGCGCCCGCCGCGGATCGGGATCGGGCCGCGATCGAATCCGAGAAAGCGGGGGAGCTTGCCTCCAAAGAACATGTTGCTGAGGGTGAGCTGGTTTCGCTTGCCCCAGGGTTTTGGCTGGCGGTCAGCGATCTTCGCAAGGGCGGCCCGCCATACATCGTCGCGCTGGCGCTCGCCAAGCCATGGCGACGAGGGGTCGACGAGGACGCGGTCGAAGCTCTGGTAGAAGTCGATGAAGGTGCCGGTCGAGTCGCGCAGATGCTCGACGACCGCCGCGCCGCACGCTGGGCCAAACATCTCGACGAGCAGCTCCGCGTAGAAGATCTCAAACGCGGTCGCGCCGGTGGACTCGAGCTCGTAGCGGCAGTCCCAATCGCGGAGGGCGTCTGCGATGGGCCCCGTTCCGAGGAGCGGCGCGAGGATCTCGAGGAACTCTGCCGCTTGAATGGAGTAGGTGTCCAGCTGTATCGCGCGAAAGGAGTCCACGTCGTGGTCGTCGCGTTCCTGCAACAGCTCGGCGATGCGACGCGCGCGGTAGTCGCCCATCGGCGCATTGATCGGGTTTGCAACGCCGAGGTGATTGAGATCCTGATTGGCGGTAACGACCATTCCGTCTCGGGGGTTGCGGACCCGAGGCAGCTCCTCGGGACGGACGAAGCCCTTCCAGTCGAAGCGCTCGTCCCAGCCTGGCCGGGGTGCGAAGCCAGACCAGTCGTCGCGGCGTTTCGGCATCAAGCCCGACATCTGGTAGCCGATGTCACCGGCACTGTCTGCAAAGACCCAGTTCATCGATGACTCGACGACCGCGAACGCGGCCATGCCTTCGATCACCGTCCGTGCCGTCCACATCGGAAGCAGCGCGTTGATCGACTGCGCCCCGCCATCGGAACCCGTCCAACGCGTGGCAAGTCGGTATCCCTCGGCAGTCGCGTCACCGTCGAGCACGCCGTGCAGGTTCTCCCAGAAGGTTTCGACGACTGGCGAGCCCTTCTTTCGCTTGATCGTTTCGACGCGCCGATCGAAATCGACCCAGCCATCGCCGCGACGGAACTGCCCATCCCGGCAGTGCTCGACCCAGGAATCAACCGCATCCATAAAGGTGTAGGTTGCGCCCCAGGACAGGTTCTCGTTCCGCCCGACGAGCGGGGCGGGCAAGCCGGGCATGGTCATGAGCAGAGCGTACCCATCGGGCCAGCGAAAGCTCTGCTCGACCCAAATGTTTGGTAGCCGGTTGGTTTCGAGATGCGGATCGTTGCCGAGCATCGCCGCCCCAGAAGCCGTCCGTGAGCCCGACACGCACCAGTTGTTCGACGCCATCATCCGCGGCGCAGCGACTCCCCATTTGGCGACCTCGGGAACGACGCGCTCATTGAGCTCGACCTGATTCACCATGGCTCGGTCGAGCCCGTCGGTGCTTCCCGGAAAGAGCGCCTCGAGATGCTCCTCGCCTATGCCAGCTTGAACCATCTCGACGAAGAGCCGCTCCACTTCGCCCTGTGACTGTGCCAAGGTGAGAAAGCCCGTCATCCGCGCCAACAACAAGCTGTCTGCAATGGTCCAGGGCTCGGGCCGGACCCCCACGAGCTTGAGCTCCCAGGGCGACGACTGAGAAAAACGCGCGTTCACGCCGTCGCAATAAGCTTCGCAAGCGATGCGGGCTTCGGTGCTGAGCTTCTTGGTTTGCTTGGCGATCCCGCCACTCCAATTCATGCGCCGAAAGAACCTATCCACCTCTACCATCTCGTCGCTTCCATCGAGGAGCTCTGCGGCCCGGCCCTGCCCGAGGATCCGCATGATCAGCATCTGCAGGCCGCGATCCATGGCGTGGCAATACCCCATGCCCCAGTAGAGACCTTGGATGTCCTGGGCCATGATTTGGGGAATACCGTTTTCGTCGCGAGCCCAGCTAGCCCTTCGCGTGCGCGGAGGGTTCATGGCTAGAACTTGTCCTTGGCTGCGCGAATCGCGGTGAATGAGGCGACCGGGTCTCTGCCAGCCGCGACCGCAGGCTCGTCGAAACGGAGAAACGGATTGGTAGCGCGCTCAGTGTCGAGCCGCCCGGGCACTGTGAACTTCTTTGCCGCACGTGTGGCCGTTGCCACTGCGAGTGCGCGTTCGATTTCGCGGTTGCTCGGTTCGACGGTCTTCGCGAAGCGAAGATTGTTGACCGTGTACTCGTGGCCGCACCAGACCTTGGTGTCCCCCGGCAGGTCGCGAAGCTTCGCAAGCGACTGCGACATCATCTCCATCGTGCCTTCGAAGACCCTACCGCAACCCGCGATGAAGAGGGTGTCGCCGCTGAAGAGGTTTCCTTCTGTGATAAAGGCGATGGCGCCCAGCGTGTGGCCCGGGATCTCGAGAATGTTCACGGTGCTGCCACCGAAGTCGAAAGCATCGCCGTCCGAATAGGCATCGGTCTGCCGAGGGATTCGTTGATGATCTGCATCGTACTTCGAACCCCGAATGTGCTTGATGGGACACTCCTCGATCAGCGGCTCGATCCCTCCGATGTGATCCCAGTGGTGATGGGTGAGCCAGACCTCGCTGAGCCTGACTCTGGCCTCGTCGATCGCTCTCAAGACCGGGTCAGCTTGGGACGGGTCGACGACCGCTGCCTGGCCGTCCTCGATCACTAGGTACGCATAGTTGTCACTCAGGCATGGGACGGGGATCACTTGCATCGGCGTAACGATAAAGCGCTAGCTTCGCTTGGGCTATGCGAGGCTGCCACTTGAGCCCCCGGGCCGAAATTCGTTCTGATACGCGCGATCTTGTGGAGGTCGTCAGCAGTCACGGCGATTAGCCCTCCTCGAAGGGCCGGTTGCTCGTCCAGTCGAAGCTGCCGTCGTCGCGCTCTCGCACGGCTTGCTTCCAACCAAGCTGCTCCGCACGCTGCTTGAAGTTGATCCCTTCGGGGGAGTGGCGCGTGATGCCGTCGAAGATCGTGGCGAACATTTGCGTCTGGTGCATGCCCATCGCTTCGACCGCCTGGTTGATGACGAGCTTCTGCATCATGAGCTGGTTGACGGGCACAGTGGAAATGCGTTCGGCAAGCGCGTCAACCTCCGCGTCAAGTTGCTCGGCTGGAACCGCCTTGTGAACCAGGCCGATTCGCTCCGCTTCGCGGCCGTCAATCTTGTCTCCCGTGAAGAGCATCCGTTTCGCGCGCTGCGGGCCAAGCCGATACACCCACATCGCCGTCGTCGGACAGCCCCAGACGCGCACCGGCATGTAACCAATGCGGGCATCCTCGGCCATGACGATTAGGTCGGAGCAGAGCGCGATGTCGGAGCCCCCGGCCACGGCGTATCCGTGTACCTTGCAGATCACCGGCCGGTACGAACGCCAGAGCGACATGAAGAGCTCCGTGTTCCGCATCATGAAGGCGTAGTCCTTCATCGGGTCCCAGGGCATCTCCTGCGTCCCCGACGCCGAACCGGTCGCTTCCGCGTAGTACTTGAGGTCGTAGCCGGCACAGAAGCCGCGGCCGGCCCCCGACAAAACGATCACGTGCACGTGCTCGTCGGCATTGGCTTGCGCGACGCACTCGGCGAGCTCCGAGGGAAGCTCATTGTCGATCGCGTTCATCACCTCGGGCCGGTTCAAGGTAATGCGGCCTATTCGGCCGTCACGCTCGTAGAGGACTTTTCGCATCGGGGAAAGTGTACCTTCTTCTGGGGCACCTTCGGCAGCAGATTGTCCCACCACCACGCCTCGACACTATCCCCTGAGCCGCCTTCGGGCTATATCGCCCGCATGGATCCAAAATTCGCCATCGAGAAAGCGATTCCGTTTGCGGCACGGACGGAAGTGAAGGTTCTGGAGCTCGCGCCAGGCTACGTGAAGATGATGATGCCGCTTCAGCCGAACATCAATCACGTCGGAACGATGTACGCGGGCGCCCTCTTCACCCTCGCCGAGCTTCCCGGCGGGGCGATCTTCCTCTCGACCTTCGACGCAAGTCAATTCTATCCGCTCATCAAGGGCATGGAGATCAAGTTCCTCAAGCCCGCGACCAGCGACATCACGGTAGAAGTCCGGCTCAGCCCCGAATACGCGGCTAAGACTCAAGAAGAGGCGAACGAGGCCGGCAAGGCCGACTACGACTGGGACTGTGAGCTCAAAGACGCCAACGGTCAGGTCGTAGCGGTGTCGTCGAATCGTTACCAGCTTCGTCGAATGAACCCGACCGGTGCTTAGGGCTGACGAAAACCTGCGAGCAAAGATCAGGACCAACCTAGCCGTTCACGCTCGGTCCGAAGAACTTGATCCCTCCCTTCGCCCTGCCGCCGTGGCAATGACGGTCGTGGCCAACGCGGCGGGCGAAGCTTGTTTCGTCATCACCCGCCGCGTATCCACCACTGTTGACCGGAGCGCCTAGAGCCACACAGACTCCGACGAGCCCATGGCGAACCATCTTGAGAACGAAACGAGCCCTTATCTCCTTCAGCACGTCCGCAATCCCGTCGACTGGTACCCTTGGGGCGAAGAAGCGATGCGGCTCGCCGAGGACCGAGACAAACCCATCCTGCTCAGCATCGGCTATGCGGCGTGCCACTGGTGCCACGTCATGGCGCACGAGTCGTTCGAAGACGAAGCCACGGCAGCGCAGATGAACGCCGACTTCGTCAACGTGAAGGTCGACCGCGAAGAGCGTCCCGACATCGACAGCATCTACATGCAGGCGGTCAACGCGATGATCGGTCGTGGCGGCTGGCCGATGACGGTCTTTCTCACACCGGATGGAAAGCCGTTCTATGCGGGGACGTATTTCCCGAACGAGCCACGCCACGGGATGCCCAGCTTCCGGCAGATTCTAACCGGCATCACCAAGGCGTGGAACGAGGACCGTGAGAACGTCGTCCGCAGCGCCGGCCAAGTCGCCGAGCAGCTTCAAGCGCTTTCGGACGTCGGCTTCGAAGCCCAAGCACTCGACCCGGAGATCCTTCGGGTCGCACTGCGAAGCCTGGGACAGCGCTTCGATGCGAGCTGGGGCGGCTTCGGCGATGCCCCCAAGTTCCCCCAGGCCATGACGATCGAGCTCTTGCTCAGAGAATTCGTTCGCACAGGCGACTCCAACGCCCTCGAGATGGCCGAGGGCAGTCTTCGCAAGATGGCGCAGGGGGGGATCTATGATCAGCTTGGGGGCGGCTTCGCGCGATACTCGGTCGACCATCGTTGGCTCGTCCCGCATTTCGAGAAGATGCTGTATGACAATGCCCAGCTCGCGCGCGTCTACCTTCACGCCTGGCAGATCACGGGCAATGATTTCTACCTCCGGATCACCGAGGAAACGCTCGACTACGTCCTGCGCGAGATGCGCCACGAAGACGGCGGCTTCTACAGCAGCCAGGATGCCGACAGCGAAGGCGTCGAAGGGAAGTTCTACGTCTGGTCGGCCGACGAGATTCGCGACGCGCTGGGCGAGGATGCCGACACCTTCATGCGGATGTACGGCGTGTCCGATCAGGGGAACTGGGAAGGAAAGAACATCCTCAACCTGCATCTCGACTCGGATGCCCTCGCGGCGCAGCTGGGGATCGATGCCGGGCGCCTGAGGGCGCGCATGGCGGCCGCTCGCAGCAAGCTCTATGAGCTCCGCTCCAAGCGAACCTGGCCCGGGCTCGACGACAAAGTCCTGACCTCTTGGAACGGGCTGATGCTCTCTGCACTGGCCGAGGCGGGGAAAGCCTGCGACCGACCCGACTACATCGCAGCCGCCAGGTCGAGCGGCGAGTTTGTGTATCGCACGATGCGGCGTGAGTCGGGCCGTCTCTTCCGAACTTGGAAAGCCGGTGCAGACGCGAAGTACAACGCCTACCTCGAAGACTATGCCTTTCTGGCCGATGGCCTGCTGGCGCTCTACGAGGCGACCTTCGAGCCGCGCTGGCTCGACTGGGCGCGGGAGCTGGCGGAGCTGATGCTCGGCCATTTTCGCGACTTGAACAATAGCGGGTTCTTCGACACCTCGGACGACCATGAGCAGCTGATTCACCGTCCCAAGGATTTGCAGGACAACGCCGTGCCAAGCGCGAGCTCGATGGCTGCTACCGTGCTGCTCAGGCTCAGCCTGCTGACGGGCAAGGGCGAATACTGGCAGGTCGCTGAGCGAAGCGTCGCAACCATGACCAAGTTCATGAGCCAATATCCTTCGGGTTTCGCACAATGGCTCAATGCCACCAGCTTCATCCTCGCCGAGCCGCGCGAGATCGCGCTGATTGGCACTCGAGACGAGCTCAGGCCCTTGCTTGCGGTCTTGCAAACCGGGTACCGGCCGTTTCAAGTCATCGCCGCTGGGCCCGGTGGCGAAGATGCGCCTGTGCCTCTCCTCGCCAATCGCAGCCAGATCGACGGCAAGGCAACCGCGTACGTCTGCCGGCAGTTTCTTTGTCGGGCCCCGGTGACGAGTCCCAGAGAGCTCGCGGAGCAGTTGGAGGCGGTTTGAACCGTCGCTCCGCATGGGTCGCCGTGCTAGTCCTCGGCATCACGATGTCGTTTGCAATGGCGGCGAGAAGCGCGAGCGCTTGGAGGGCTTTGATCTCCGTACGTTTTCCCGACGTGCGCTGGGTCGAGCCCGAAACGCTCCTTGGTTGGATGGGAGAATCGGATGCGAACGAGCTGGTTCTCCTCGACGTGCGCAATCCAGAGGAGCAGGCACTAAGCCAGCTGCGCGGCGCACAAGCCTTGGACCCAGGCAGTCCGAACATCGCCGGGCTGAGGATTCCGGAGGATGCCAAGGTCGTCGTCTACTGCTCGATCGGCTATCGAAGCGCGGCGATCATCGAAGACCTGGAGCGCGCCGGAATTCGAAACGTCTACAACCTCGAAGGAGGTCTCTTCGACTGGGCCAATCAAGACCGACCCATCTACCGCGGTGGCGAGCGCGTCGACCGGGTGCACCCCTTCAATCGTCTCTGGGGCCTGCTCCTTCGGCGAGACCGAAGGGCCGCTCCCTAGCGGCCCTGCTTATTGCCCGGGCGGTTCGTCGATGACGACCGGATTGCGCGCGGGGGCGTCGGGCGTCCCAGTGGGAGGTGACGGCTGTTCGGGAAAGTCTGGCACCGTCCAATCGATCCCGTCGTCGGGTTCGGGCACTGGCTCGGGCGCTGAATCCGGGAGTAGCACTGGCGCTGACTTTGGCGCTGGCGCCGTCTTCTTCACCGGCTTTTTCCGCTTCTTCTTCGGCTTCGCCTTCCCCGATTCGGGCTCAGGCTCCACAGTCGGCGCTTCCTGAACTTCGACCTCTTCGACCAGTGGCTCCTCTGGCGGGGGCGCTTCCCCGAGGACCGCGTCGGTCCCGACCTCTACAATTGCAGCGTCCGCTGGCACCGCGATCGGTGCGGCTTCGATCGGCTCGGCCTTCTGCCCGTCGGCGACCGCGGCCGGCGGGCGCTTCCACCACCAAGTACCGGCGACGACACCGCCGAATACCAAAGCCAGCAGGCCCAGTGAGGCCCAGAGCCAGCCAACTGCTCGGCGCTTGGGCCCCGACAGAATCTCGAGCTCGTGCGAGGTGGTGCCAAATGGCTGGGGGGCTGACGAAAGAAGCTCTTCATCGTCCGGATCCCGCGGGACCGAGACGGGCTGCGTCGCCGCTAGAGAAGATGGCGAGCTTGGCAGCGAGCTAGACCCGAGAAGCTCACCGAGATACGAGCCAGGCGACGCAAGCTCCTCGCCCCAGATGGTGCCAATGAGCAAGGCCCGCGCGTCGCGCAACAAGCCAGCGTTCCCCGCAGCTTCCGCCAGCGAGTCGAGGAACGCCGCCAAGTTTTGCTGTCGCGCATCGGGATCCTTGCTGAGAGCGCGCATCACCACCTGTGCGAGGTCATCTGGAACTCTGGCGCCCCGGCCTCTGGTCTGGAGCATGGGCGGCTCCTGGTGCACGTGCTGCATCAGGACCGCGCCGGCGGTCTTGCCTTCGAACGGGAGCGTACCCGTCAGAAGTTGATAGGTCAGGACGCCCAAGGAATAGATGTCGCTCCGCTGGTCGGTCTCCCCACCGGTCGCCGCCTCTGGTGAAATGTAGGTGGCCGTTCCGAAGACCCGGCCGCTCTGTGTCGTCGTCGGCCCGATCCCCTCTGCTTGGAGCACGCGGGCGATTCCGAAGTCGACGAGCTTCACGAAGTCTTCATCCCGACCGCGCTTCACCAAGTAGACGTTCTCGGGCTTGATGTCTCGATGCACGATGCCAGCCGCATGGACCGCACCGAGGCCGGCGCAAAGCTTCATGATGATGATCAGGGCCCGCTCGAGCGACAGCAGGTCATTATCTTCAAGCTCCTCCGCAAGCGATCGGCCTTCGAGCAGCTCCATCACGATGTAGAGCCTTCCATCGCCTAGACGTCCGGAAAGAAACACGCGCACGAGATTCGGGTGGTCGAGCGAGATCGCCACGCGGGCTTCACGCTCGAATCGGAAGACGGCCTGCTCATCCCTCGCAAGCTCAGGCCTCAAGACCTTGATCGCCACGTCGCGGCCCACCGTGGTCTGGTGGGCGCGATAGACCGTGCCCATCCCGCCGGTACCAATTTGCTCATCGATGCGAAACTGCTCGAGCAAGACGCTACCGAGCAACGGATCGACAATCTCATCGTCCGTCACGAGCTGGCTGCCATCGTGTGGACAGTATTCCGCTCGGCTCCCAAACTTCGAACCGCAGCGAAGGCAAATCTTCCGCATGTCGGTAAGCTTCCCTAAAGGCCCGAAGGGCGTAGCATCTGGCAGAGGGTAGGACAATTCCTCCCTGGGACGTGCGTTTGGCCACAAGCTTCAGTTTTGCCTATTCTTTTTGAGTAGGAACTTGGGGCAAATGAAGAAGTGGCTTAGGGGAGTCTTGCTCTTGATCGCGGTGCTCGCATCCGCTCAGGACGCCCGCGCTCAGGATGAGCCGACCGAGCTGGCCGTTGCGGTGCCCGGGCTACGGGCAGTCGACGGTGACGACGGCGTTGCCAATGAGCTGACGGGCTGGCTTCGCGCAGGCGCGAGCGCCGTCCGAGGTTGGCAGCTTCACAGTGCCATGGTCTCGCTCGAACAGCTGATGATCGTTCACGGTTGTGAAGCCGCCGATGAAGACTGTCTTTCGAGAATCGCAGAAGGCATCAAGGCGGACGGCCTGATCTCGGGCTCCGTGTCGAGGGTGCCCTCCGAGGACGGCGATGGTTACGACTTTCGGGCAGACCTGTTCTATTTCAACGCGTCGACGGGCCAGTTCGAGAAGACCTCCACATTGCGGTTCCCAAAGACTCGGAGCACACCTCAGGACCTTGCGGTGATGGGACAGATCGAAGTCCAGGCTCTCGCGGATGCCCCCCTCGACGAGCTCGGCAAGGAGCAAGCTCTGGATCTGATCTTGAGTCGCGACACTGAGCTCGGCTTGCAGCAATCGACTCTGGATCTCTTGAGCGAGCAACCCAGGGAGCTTCCCGTTTGGCCGGCCGCCGTGAGCTACACCGGAACGCTCGTATTCCTCGGGCTGTCGGCTTGGAGCTGGAGCACGATTCGGAACGTCCAGAAAGACCCGGCGTTCCAGCGCGCTCGACTGCTCGCAGGCCCAGAGGTGAACGACGTTTGTGCGGCAGGACGCAACTTCGGAGTTGAAGAACTTGGCTCTCTGTGCTCCACAGCAGATCGACACGAGACTTTGCAGTGGGTGTTCTTGAGTATGGCATTGGCTTCAGCTGGCGTGGGCACTTGGCTGCTCGTGAGGTCGGCGAAGAGCAAGAAACGCTCGGACCGCGCGCGGTTGCAGCTCACACCGGTTGCAAGCAGGCGACGCGGCGGCCTAACCGCTCGACTCGAGTTCTGAGGTCATGCGCATCGTAGGGGGCCGACTTTCGGGACGCAGGTTTAGTGCACCGAGCGGACGAGGGACTCGACCTACGTCCGATCGAGTGCGAGAAGCGCTTGGCTCCGCGCTCGAATCGCGTGGAGCCTTTGAAGGTGCAAAGGTCTTGGATCTCTTCGCCGGATCCGGGGCTCTCAGCTTCGAAGCGATATCCCGTGGCGCTTCGGATGCCGTGCTGGTGGATGCCGATCCACGGACTGTCCGTCAGATCAGGCAGAGCGCGCGAGAGCTCGGCCTCGACGAGGAGGTCCGTGTGGCCCGACTCGACCTTCTGGGCGAGCCAGAAAACGTCGTGCGCAAGCTTCCCCCCTCGGACCTAGGCTTCAGCCTGGTGTTTGCCGATGCGCCCTATTCGGAAGTCGATTCGATCGCAGCGATTCTAGACGCGTTGGTCTCAGCCGGCCGGCTTGCAGTCGGTGCATGGCTCGTCGTGGAGCACCCGGCTGGCCACGATTGGATTTGGCCCAATGTCCTCGCGCCGGAGGCCGAGTACCGCTATGGTCAAACCGCTATCAGCCTCGGCACCTACGCGGCCGAGAAAGGCAAGCAGTGAGAGGCATCGCCGTTTATCCCGGTTCGTTCGACCCGATCACCAAGGGTCATACCGCCATCCTTCAAAGCGGTTTGGTCGCGTTCGAGAAGATCATCGTCGCGGTCTTGAACAACGACAAGAAGCATCCGCTGTTCAGCGTCGCCGAGCGCATGGAGATGATCCGCGAGTCGGCAGCTGACATGGGCGCCGACCCGGGCCGCATCGAGGTCGACAGCTTCGATGGCCTCCTGGTCAACTACGCGCACCGGAGAAACGCACGCGTAATCCTGCGAGGCCTCCGCGCGGTTGCGGACTTCGAGTACGAGCTCCAGATGGCCAACATGAACCGTCACCTCAACCCCGAGGTGGAAACGGTGTTCATCATGGCCAACGACGCATACTTCTACGTTGCGTCCAATCTGGTCAAAGAGGTCACGAGGCTTGGAGGCAACGTCGCGGATCTCGTCCCTGCTCCGGTGCTGCCCCGGCTTCTCGCCAAGTTCGACAAGTAGATCGGCTGGTTGATCAGCCCCTCACGAAGGAGCCTGCGGGCCTCTGGGAGCGCGCTGAGCGACACCTTACCGAGCTGCAGCTCGCTCAGGTGGACCTCTCCACGGGCTACAGCACGGCGCACGCGCAGCCAGCTCGTGAGATACACGGCATCGCGTGCGACGCCGCCCGCCCGGAACGCCCTCTCACAGAGAGTGACGGCGCACGCAGCGGAGAACTGATGCTCGCTGACCAGCGCGCGCGCAGCGTCACCGAACGACACGCCGGCGTGCATCGCATGGGTTGCGAGCAGGCGACCGGCCAACGTTCGCTGTCGCGACGCGTCGAGCAGGCCTGCAAGCTCCTCGAGATAGATCGCGACCCCCTCCTGGTCGCCGTAGGAGTCGGCGGTGCCAATTGCAAATACACCGAGCGGCTGCGTGCGCCCATTGAACGCCGACACCAAGTGCCCGTACACCTCGTGCGTCGCAAGCCGTTGCGCTTCGTGCGCTCCGAAGAGCCGATCCGCGATGAAGACGGTGCGTTCGCCAACCGCCGCGTTCGCGATCAAGTCCGGATCGACCCGCACCGCGATGTGCAGACCGACGTGCTTGGCGTACGCGAGCATGAGCTCGCGAAGACTGCTGCGATTGGCCGACGCTGCTGGGATCGTTTTTGGCTCTTGCTTTAGGGACGCGTGGGCGAGAATTTCGTGCGCTGCGCATAGGACGGTCTGCTCGCCATCGGCAAAAAGCCGTTCGCTGCCGGTCCCGAAGAGCCGTGCAGCCATCGGACGAATTTGCTTGCTTCGGCCCAGGTTTTCCAGAATCAGCAGCTCCGTTTCGAGCTCTTCGAGCCTGGGAAGATAGAGCTCGGACGCCTCCGTCTCGGCAGCTAGCTTCCTCGCAGACGCTAATTCACGCCAGACGCTTCGCTCGATGGGAACCGGCTTCCACTCCCATCGGGGCTTGGCATGCTCGCCTCTGGCAACGGATCGGACGAGCCGGTGTCGTTCGCCTGGATCGCTGTGCGTGGTCGAGCCGACGAGAAGCCGCGCCGCGTTGTGCAAACGGCGCAGGGCGACGTCGAGCTCTGCGCGGAGGCGAGCGCGAGGGTGATCAGAGGAGCTGGGTCGCGCGCTCTGCGAGCTCACTTCGCTCACCTTTCGAGAGGGTCACGTGGGCACCGATGTCCTCGCCCTGAAACCGCTGCGCAACGACGGTGAGACCGTTGCTCGCAGCGTCCACGTATGGGTTGTCGATCTGATAGGGGTCACCGGTGAGGACGATCTTGGTGTCGGCGCCGCAACGTGTGATGACCGTTTTCACTTGATGAGGGGTGAGGTTTTGCGCCTCGTCGACGACGAGGAACTGATTGGGGAGCGAGCGGCCGCGGATGTAGGTGAGCGGTTCGATCTGAATCACGCCCGATGCCAGCAGCTCCTCGTAGTTGCGATGCTCGGACATCCGCCCGCGACCAGTACTGAAGATGTACTCCAGGTTGTCGAAGATCGGTTGCATCCAGGGATTGAGCTTCTCTTCCACCGTCCCCGGTAGATAGCCGACATCGCGGCCCATGGGAAAGATCGGGCGGGAGACCAGCATTCGACTGTAGGCACCATCTTGAACGACGGACTGAAGACCCGCAGCAATTGCGAGCAAGGTCTTGCCGGTGCCCGCCTTGCCAACCAAGGTGAGCAGATGAATGTCGGGCGAAAGGAGCATGTCGAGCGCGAAGTACTGCTCGAGGTTTCGAGGCCGAACACGCCACACTCCTTCCCTCCCAATTCCGAGAGGAACGACCGCGCCGATCTTCGGATCGAAGCGCCCTAGCGCGGTGTGCCTCTGCTGATCCTGCTGGCGAAGCACTACCCCGGCATGCGGATAGAGCTCGACGTCGAGCTCGGTGGCATCGACCCGTTCGCGTTGGGCGAGCTGGTCGACCAGCGAGCGATCGACATCAGCGGTGACCACGCCCGAGTAGAGCTCGTCGATCGAAACACGGCCTCCTTCGTAGGTTTCGGCTCGAAGCCCGAGCGCGTCGGCGCGGATGCGGAGATTCGTATCCATCGTTACGAAAACGAGAGGCTGCTCGGGATGTTCGTCCCGGAGATCGAGCGCCATCTGCAAGATGAAGCGGTCCATCTCTCCAGGCCCGGGAGCTCGTTTGGGCATCTGGGCAGGGACGGCGACGCGAAGCTGACCACCAGTGTTTTCGAGCGGCACCCCTTGATCGAGCGTGTGTCCGTTCTGCGTTCGCAGCTCGTCGAGAATGCGCGAGAGGTGGCGGGCGTTTTGCCCGAGCTCGCTGAGCTCCTTTTTGAACTGATCGACCTCTTCGATTACGAAGATCGGTAGAACGACCGCGTTGTCTTCGAATTTGTAGACTGCTAACGGGTCGTGAAGGACCACATTGGTGTCCAAGACGTAGGTCTTCTTCAAGTTGCCGAACGCTAGCACGCTTTGGCTCCAGCCGTAGCGAGAAACGAAAACACGGTATAGTGCGTACGCGGAGCGTTCATGATCGAGGAGCTGAGTTACCAAAGCCTCGCGATCCTCGCAGTAGCTGGCGTGCTCGCCACGATTGTGAACGTCATGGCCGGCGGCGGCGGCATGATCGTCCTGCCTGCGTTGATCGCACTCGGCCTCCCGGCGGATGTCGCAAACGGCACCTATCGACTGGGTGTGGTCACGCAGAGTATCGCCGGCACCGCAGCGCTGAGTCGCGCAGGCAAGCTCGACCGCGGCTCGATTGTTCCGATTCTGGTCCCTACCGTGCTCGGCGCGATCGTCGGCGCGCTCCTTGCAACGCGGGTCCCGCGAGAGGTGCTCAAGCCAATTATGCTCGCCACGATGGTTCTGATGGCAGCGCTCATCGCGCTCCGGAAGCAGACTCTGATTCCAGCCGACGGGCCGACACTCCGTCCTCGGCAAGCACCTCGTTCCTATCTTGGTCTCTTCCTGGCCGGTCTCTACGGGGGATTCATACAGGCGGGAGTGGGTTTTCTATTGCTCGGCGTCCTAGTTGGGACGCTGCGTCATGATCTGGTGGGCGGCAATGCGCTCAAGTTGGTGGTGACGCTAGCCTTTGGCTCGGTCTCCCTTGGCATCTTCGCCTGGGCGGGCCTGGTGTCCTGGACTCCCGCCGTCGTATTGGCAGCCGCTTCGATCATCGGCGCCCGGCTCGGCGTTCGCCTCATGCTCAGAGTCCCCACCGCAGGCTTGAGATGGTTCGTGTTCGCAGCCGTGGTCGCGACCTGCATTGCCGCCTGGCTTCGATAGTTAACAAGGATCGGGGTTGGTGCTACCCTGCTCGACAAGGAGGACTTCGCACATGGGGGAAATGGTCAAGCAGATTGCTGCCCTGCAGGACTACGAAAGCTACCAGGACCTACACTGGGAAGGCTCCTTCGAAGACTATCTTCAGATCGTACGAGACAAACCGCAGGTGACGCGCAACGCGTTCCAGCGACTCTACGACATGGTGATCTCGTACGGTGAAGAGGAGTACATCGATAACAAGAAGAAGCTGATTCGATATCCCTTCTTCAAAGATCCAATCGAAAACGGCAAGGATGCGATCTTCGGCTTGGACATACCATTGATGCGCTTGGTTCACGTTCTTCACGCCGCCGCACAAGGTTACGGCCCTGAAAAGCGAATCATCCTGCTGCACGGGCCGGTCGGCTCGTCGAAGAGCACGATCGCGCGTCTGCTCAAGAAGGGGCTCGAGCGCTACTCGCGAACTCCGGAAGGTGCGCTCTACACCTACGAGTGGACCAACTTGCACCAAACCGGGCTCGCGGGCGGTGACGACGTCTTCCCCTGCCCCATGCACGACGAGCCACTTCGATTGATACCAGCCGAGTGGCGGGAGCAAGCCGTGCAGGAGCTTCGCCTGGGCGACGATCGGAGGCGTGTCCGGGTACAGGGCGAGCTCAACCCCGCATGCAGGTTCATCTTCAAGAGCCTGCTCGAACGCTACGACGGCGACTGGTCGAAAGTGATGTCCAATCACGTCAACGTGAAACGTCTGCTCTTGAGCGAACAGGACCGCGTAGGCATCGGCACCTTTCAGCCGAAAGACGAAAAGAACCAAGATTCGACCGAGCTGACAGGTGATATCAACTATCGAAAGATTGCCGAATACGGTTCTGACTCGGACCCGCGCGCCTTCAACTTCGATGGCGAGTTCAACATCGCGAATCGTGGCGTGGTCGAGTTCGTCGAGGTCTTGAAGCTCGACGTCGCCTTCCTCTACGACCTGCTCGGTGCGACCCAAGAGCACAAGATCAAGCCGAAGAAGTTTGCGCAGACCGACATCGACGAGGTAATCATCGGTCACACGAACGAAGCGGAGTACAAAAAGCTCATCAACAACGAGTTCATGGAAGCGCTTCGCGACCGCACGATCAAGATCGACATCCCGTACATCACGAAGATGAGCGAAGAGATCAAGATTTACCAAAAAGACTTCAGCTCGGCTCGCTTGCGCGGCAAGCACGTGGCGCCCCACACGCTCGAAGTGGCGGCGATGTGGGCTGTCTTGACGCGCCTGGAAGAGCCCAAGAAGCATCAGCTCGCCTTGTTGCAGAAGCTGAAGCTCTACGATGGCAAAATTCTCCCGGGGTACACGCAAGACAACGTGAAGGAGCTCCGCAAGGAAGCGAATCGCGAAGGCCTCGAAGGCATGTCGCCTCGCTACGTGCAGGACAAGATCAGCAACTCGCTCGTTCGTGAAGGCACCGAGGGGTACATCAACCCGTTCATGGTGCTCAACGAGCTCGAGAAGGGGCTCACCGCCTCCCTCACCGTCGGCGACGAACAAGGCAAGCGCTATGCGGAGCTGATCGGCGTCGTGAAGGCCGAGTACGACGAGATCGTCAAGAACGAAGTGCAGCGCGCGATCAGCGCCGACGAAGAGGCGATTGGACGACTTTCCGCGAACTACATCGACAACATTCGCGCTTACTTGATGAAGCAGAAGGTGAAGAACAAGTACACCGGCAAAGACGAGGAGCCGGACGAGCGGCTGATGCGTTCCATCGAAGAGAAGATTGACATCACCGATCCACGCAAAGACGACTTCCGACGGGAAATCATGAACTTCATCGGTCATCTGGCGCTCGAAGGAAAGAAGTTCACCTACGAAACGAACGATCGATTGCGGCGCGCGCTCGAGATGAAGCTCTTCGAAGATCAGAAGGACTCGATCAAGCTGTCGAGCTTCGTGTCGAACGTGATCGACAAAGAAACGCAGGACAAGATCGACATCATCAAGAATCGGCTCATCAAATACTACGGCTACAACGAGGCATCAGCTACCGATGTGCTCGCTTATGTCGCCAGCATCTTCGCGAGGGGCGACGTAAAGGAGTAAAGGGTGTCGCTGCGCATCGACCAGGATCATTCCCGGTTCCGCAACATCGTTCGCGGTCGGATTCGTCAGAATCTTCGCAAGTACATCTCCAAGGGTGAGCTGCTGGGCCGCCAGGGAAAAGACATCGTCTCGATCCCAATCCCGCACATCGACATTCCGAAGTTGCGCTTCGGCGACAAGCAACAAGGCGGCGTGGCCCAGGGCGACGGGGACCCAGGGGATCCCTTGTCTGGAAGCCCGCAGGAGGGAGAGGGTGACGGGAAGCGAGCGGGCGATCAGGCCGGCGATCATCCGCTCGAAGTAGAGCTCACGCTCGACGAGCTGGCAGACATCCTCGGCGAGGAGCTGGCGCTCCCGAACATCGAGAACAAGGGCAAGAGTGCAGTCGTCGACAAGAAGGATCGCTACATAGGCGTGCGCAACGTGGGCCCAAACTCGCTCCGTCACTTCAAGCGTACGTTTCGAAGCGCGCTCCGCCGCCAAATCGCGCTCGGCACCTACGACCCGAAGCATCCGGTGATCATCCCGACTCGCGAGGACATGCGCTACAAGTCCTGGAAGACCGAGGAAGAGCCCGTCGCGAACGCGGTCATCATCTACATGATGGACGTGTCTGGCTCGATGGGCGACGAGCAGAAGGAAATCGTTCGCATCGAGTCGTTCTGGATTGATACCTGGCTGCGCAAGCAATACAAGGGCATCGAAACACGCTTCATCATTCACGATGCGGCCGCGCGCGAAGTCGACCGCGATACGTTCTT
Organism: uncultured delta proteobacterium; assembly: GCA_963699755.1. Lineage (GTDB taxonomy): Bacteria > Myxococcota_A > Polyangia > Polyangiales > Houyiibacteriaceae > SG8-38. Next base: position 1,323,736 of record CAVOVB010000001.1, on the reverse strand, counting down.
CCGCACAAGGGAATCTGGCGGCACCATGATCTCCTCGGCCTACCGGCTCGCTGCCGACATGATCGAACGCGACTATCCCTCCTCGGAGTGGAACATTTACCCTTTCCATTTTTCGGATGGTGACAATTGGAGCGTCGACGACACGTTGCTCTGCGTCGACATCCTGAAGAAGCTCCTCCTCCCATCTTCCAACGTCTTTTGCTACGGACAGGTCGATAGCCCGTATGGCTCCGGACAGTTCATCAAGGACCTCAAGGAGCACTTCTCAGGAGACGATCAACTAATCACGAGCGAGATCAATGACCGTGAAGCTATCGTCGAATCGATTCGAGAGTTTCTCGGGAAGGGGAAGTAGCGCGTGGCGCAATTCGCACTGAAAACCGCTCTTCCGAACTACCTTCGCGACGAGCAACGACGGATTGAAGAGTTCGCGCGCGGCGTGGGCTTGGATTTCTTTCCAACGATTTTCGAAGTTCTGAGCTATGACCAGATGAACGAAGTCGCCGCCTACGGTGGCTTCCCGACTCGCTACCCGCATTGGCGCTGGGGCATGGAGTACGAGCGTTTGAGCAAGAGCCACGAGTACGGGCTCTCCAAAATCTACGAGCTGGTGATCAACAACAATCCGTCGATCGCTTACCTTCTGGAAGGCAACAGTCTCGTCGACCAGAAGCTCGTGATGGCGCATGTGTATGCGCACGTCGACTTTTTCAAGAACAACTTCTGCTTTCGCATGACGAGCCAAGGACGCGACCCAAAGAGCGGCGCCGACGTGCGCAAGTGGATCGATGCTATGGCCAACCACGGAGCGGTCATCCGCAAGTGGGCCAATCGCATCGGGATAGAGACCGTAGAGCAGTTCATCGACGCCTGCTTGAGCCTCGAGAACCTGATCGATCCACAAAAGCCTTTCCTGCCGAAAGACAGCTCTCCAAGCAGCTCCGAAGAGGAAGAGCTGCCCGAAACTCCGGAGGTACCGCTTCTCCGCGTCGACCGCGAGTACATGGAGTCCTTCATCAACCCCGAGGAGTTCGTCCAATCACAGAAACAGAAAATGGTCGACGAGGCTGCGCAAGCGCAGCGATTCCCGGCGGAGCCCCAGCGGGACGTGCTTGGCTTCCTTCTCGAGAACGCTCCTCTTCAGCGATGGGAGCGCGAGTGCCTCGCGGTCGTCCGGGAGGAAGCCTATTACTTCCTCCCGCAGATGCAGACCAAGATCATGAATGAAGGTTGGGCCAGCTACTGGCACAGCCGCCTCATGACGGAGAACATCTGCGACTCGAGCGAGATTGTGGACTACGCCGACCGCTGCGCCAGCGTCCTTGCGACCACACCCGGGCAGCTCAACCCCTACAAGCTCGGCATCGAGCTCTTCCGACACATCGAAGAGCGCTGGAACAAAGGGCAGTTCGGGAAGGAGTGGGATGATTGCGACGACTGGGGGCTTCGCCGCCATTGGGACCGTCGCACCGGTCTCGGGCGCGAGAAGATCTTCGAAGTGCGCGCCCTGTACAACGACGTGACGTTCATAGACGAGTACCTCACGGAGGACTTCGTCATCGACCAGAAGCTCTATGCCTTCGGGTACAACCAGCGAAACGATCGCTGGGAAATCGAAAGTCGCACCTTCCAGGACGTGAAGAGACAGCTGCTGACGAGCCTCACCAATGCGGGCAATCCAATCATCTCCGTGGTAGATGCAAACCATGGGAATCGCTCAGAGCTGCTTCTCGAGCATCGCCACCAGGGCGCCGACCTACGATTGGATTGGGCCAAGGAAGTCGTGAAAGCGCTGAGCCGCGTCTGGACGCGCCCTGTCGAAATTCACACGATCGTCGACGAAAAGCCGACGGCCCTTCGCTTCGACGGCAGTGACCTCGCTCAGAAGGCCCTCTAGAAGCCAGTGCAATTGGCGAAGCGGATCGTCGTCGGGCCGCCGCCGACTGCGCCTACGTCGAAGCCGGCGCCCGTCGTGCTGCTCAGCAATGCGTCGCACTCGAGGTTGAAGACCAACTCGTTACCCGAGATCTCGATGTTCGAGAGTTGGCAGGGCTGCGCGATCGAGGGCGGATCTTGCCCGCAGTCGCCGACGTCGTAAGGGACCTGGTCTTCGATGATGGTGACGTTGCAAGCGGTGGGTGCCATCGAGCCATTTCCGACATCGACGGTCGCCCCGCGGAGCTCGAAGGCGAACTCTTCGCTGATGTTGGCTTCGAGGTAAAGGACCCTCGTTCCGTCGGACCGCTGGATCGCTTCGCAGATCACGACCATTGGATCACCGGTGCAAGCAACTTGCCGATGCTCACCTACGATCTCGCGTTGGCCCGAATCGCCGAGGCAAGTCTCGGCGGGTGCCGCGCAATCGATCTCACCGCCGGACGGGCAGGTCAGGTTCCACTGCGCATCCACCAGAACCGGGCCGTCATCCTGCGCACAAGAGAGCACGAGAGCTGCGAGGAGCATGCATGCAAGACGGCTTGTGCTCATTTTGAACCCCACAGGCTCAGGTTAGCCAGACCATCCAAGCCCCGCAACTATCGGAGAGAAAGCGCCTGCGCGAGGCCTTCTTGGAGATCCGCTGTGCCTTCGAGGCCACCGAAGGCCGTATCAAGCCATCCGTCGCCCAAGAGGGTTTGCCGCACACGCTTGCGTCACGCTAAAACGGGCCGCGCAGATGACCGAGCTGCTCTTCAATCCCGACGCCTGGGTCGCGCTCCTGACCCTCACGCTCCTCGAGATCGTTCTCGGGATCGACAATATCGTCTTCATCGCGATTCTGGCATCCCGCCTGCCGGTGGAGAAACAGGGGCTGGCTTATCGGCTTGGTCTTCTTGGGGCCATGTTCACCCGCATCGGTCTCCTGATGACCATCAATTGGGTGATGCAGCTGACCCATCCGCTGTTCGAAGTCCTCGGCCATCCCTTCTCGGGCCGCGACCTCATCCTGCTCGGAGGCGGCCTGTTCCTCATCGCCAAGAGCGCCCAAGAGATCTACGAGAAGGTCGAAGGCGAGCACCAGGAGGACATCGCCGGTTGGTTTCATGGCATGCCGGGCATCGTCGCGCAGATCATGGTGCTCGACATCATCTTCTCGCTCGACTCGGTGATCACCGCCGTCGGCATGGCGGAGCACATCGAGGTGATGGTGACCGCGGTGGTCATCGCGATTGGGGTGATGCTGCTCTTCGCCAAGCAGATCGGTGACTTCGTCAACAAGTACCCTTCGATGAAGATTCTCGCCCTCTCCTTCCTCCTGCTCATCGGGGTCTTACTCACGGCAGAGGGCCTAGGGCAGCACATCAACAAGGGCTACATCTATTTCGCCATGGCTTTCGCCTTGATGGTCGAGCTGATCAACATCCGCTTCCGATCGAAACAAGAGACCGAGTAGGCCAGATTTTTGCTGCGGCGGTCACCTGTATGCGCCAGAATCGGGCGCGATGCGCTTGGCACCACTGATAGGACCGGACCTCCAGGACGCGATAGCGATCGGTCCCGAGGCCGTTCGCGAGGCGGTGTCCGAGTTCCACGCCGAAGACGTCGCAGAGCTGCTCGAGGACCTGTCTGCGCGGGAGGCGGTCTCGCTGGTCCGCGCCTTGCCTACGGAAACTGCCGCCGACGTCGTCGAGCGACTGAGCCCGCGTCGCCAGGTTCTGGTCTTCAACGCGATCGACATCCGACGCGCTGTCGAGCTGCTTCGGGAAATGGACCCCGACGATCGCGTCGACTTGCTCCAGGAGCTCGAAGAAGAAGAGGCAACCGCCTTACTTCGCGCGCTCGAGCGCCACGAGCCAGAGGCCGCCGAGGAAGTCCGCGAGCTCGTCCGGTACGAGCCGGAAACCGCCGGTGGTCTGATGACCACCGAGTTCGCGTCCTTGCCACCGGAGACGAAAGTTTGGGAGGCAATGGAAGCTGCGCGGCGCTTGGGCCGCGACGAGATGGCGGAGATACTTTACTACATCTACGTCTGTCGGACCAACGGCGAGCTCTTGGGCGTGGTTTCCCTTCGCGACTTGATCTTGAGCGAGCCGGGGCAGTCGCTCTCGGAGATCATGACCGAGAATGTATTCAAGGTATCGGCGTTCGACGATCAGGAGAAAGTAGCCCACGCGATCGCTCGCTACGACTTGGCTGCCCTTCCCGTGGTCGACAATCTTTCGAGGATGCTAGGGGTCGTCACCGTCGATGACGTCGTCGACGTCGTCATCGAAGAGGCGACCGAAGACGCGCAGAAGATGGGTGGTGTCGTGCCTCTCGAGGACTCGTACTTCGACACCGGCTGGGCCGAGTTCGTTTGGAAGCGCGGCTCGTGGCTCGTCCTCCTCTTCATCGCGCAGCTGCTCACCGCGACGGTGATCCGCCGGAACCAGGATTTCCTCTCCGCCACGGTCGAGCTGGTTCTCTTCATTCCCTTGATCATCGCGTCGGGAGGAAATGCAGGGTCGCAGTCCGCCACGCTCGTCATCCGCGCAATGGCGGTCGGCGAGCTTCGGCCCCGGGACTGGGCGAAGGTGGCCGGGCGCGAGCTGCTCATCGGCTTGTCGTTGGGAATCGCCCTGGGCATGATTGGCTTTGCGCGGGGCTGGTTCGCGGGCGAAAGCGTTGCGCCGATCGCCATCGCCACGGCCATTGGCACCAGCATCCTCGCCATCGTGACCTTGAGTACGATGATCGGCTCGTTGCTTCCGCTGCTGATCCGGCGCGCAGGTCTCGATCCTGCCGTCTCTTCGACTCCGTTCATCGCGTCGGTCGTCGACGTGCTCGGACTCCTCGTCTATTTCGCAGTGGCAGAGCTGATCTTGCACGTCGTCTTCGGTCATTAGGTCCTCGATCTCGGCCGCAACCGTGTTAGGCTCCCTCCTTCGCAACGGGAGTTGGACATGCCGAAACTGACCATCAACTACAGCCAAGACGTCGATACAGTGTATCGCCTCGTGACCGATCCCGATCACATCAAGAAGCGCTGCGAGGCGTCTGGCGAGCGAAACGTGCGCATCCAAGTGGAGAAGTCGGGCGGCACGACCATCATCACTTCGACCCGCGAAATCGACAGCGACCTTCCCGGCTTTGCGAAGAAGCTCTTCAACGCGACCAATACGATTGTCGAGCGCCGCGAGTGGCGAGATGCGGGCGAAAAGAAGACCTGCAAGAGCCACATCGACGTCGTCGGTACACCCGGTGCGATCGACTCCAATGTCACGATCTCCCCGAACGGGAGCGGCTGCACCTACGACATCGAGTTCGAGGCCACTGCAAAGGTGCCTCTGATTCGCAAGAAGCTCGAAGCTTTCATCGAAAAGAGCACGATGGAAGGCATGCGCGACGAGCACGACTACAACCAGCGCGCCCTCAAGGAAGCGGGCTGAGCGCAGCGTCTCAGAGCTCGCTGACCAGGTAGTCTTCGCCGGCCCAGAAGTCGCAGCTCTCGGCGGCGTTGCTGCCGACGTACACCAGGGTATCGAAGACCCGATGCTGATCGGTCTCTTCGTCGTAGGTCGGCCACTGCACACCGCCCAAAGGGCTCGGATCATCGGTCAGCGCGAATCGCCAGAAGTCGCTCAAGATCGCCACCCAGAGCTCCCAGTCCGCCGTCCCGACCCCCCAGGGCTTGAGCGTGGTCGAAAAGTCTTCGGGGTTGATCTCGATGAGCGGATCGTAGCCGAAGACGTACGGGATATCCGCAGCGTGAAAGGCGCCCAGGCCGTAGGTCGGCAGGGCTGCCTTGATGAACGGCAAGGCCACTTCGAGCTGGGAGTGTCCCTCCTGGTACTCGAACTGATAGAGGTATGTCGGGGTGAACGCGCTGAGCTTCGCGGCTTCGAGCTTGCCTGGACAGCGGAAGATTGCGTCCGTCGCGACCGCTGCAAGGGCCACGGCAGGCTCGGAGTAGTCCGACAGTGGATATTCGTTGACGGCTTTGGCGGCAAGCTCGCTGTTGCCTCCGAGCAAGTGAGCGATCAGCTCTTCATAGTTCTCGGCCGTCACCTCGAGAGGTGGATCGGCGATCTCGCCGAGCCAGACGAAGAGCCTTGCCTCTTCCCGAGTGAAGCCGATGATCGTCGGTACTCGGTTGAAGTTGCCCGAGCTGAACGAGTCGCTCGGCTGCTCGGTGAAGAACGAGCCGTCGAGCACGGGGCCCCAGCTACCCGACGTCTCTTCGGTCGGCGTGAACCCGAAGTTTGGGGCGGGTGGGAGGGCTCCCAGCACCTCGCTCGTCGACTTGGCGCGCATGCAGGCCAGGACGTCTTGGTTCGTGTCACAGCCGAGCGCGGCGGCAAAAGCGTCGCCCTGCGCTTCTGCGGCGGCAAGCGTGGGCCAGGGCCGCTCGCAGGAGCCGCTTTGTATGATCGCTTTGTGGAAGAGGCCCTCGCTCTTTGCCGAGGCCAGATGGCTGCAGACACTGAAGGCACCAGCGGACTCGCCGAAAATCGTGACGTTCCCCGGATCGCCGCCAAAGCTCGCGATGTTGTCGCGCACCCACCGAAGGGCAGCGGTTTGATCCATCAGGCCATAGTTGCCGGACGCTCCGTCCGGGCTCTCCGCCGAAAGCTCGCTGTGTGCGAGGAATCCAAGCTGGCCGAGCCGATAGTTCATGCTGACCACGACTGCGCCCATTTCGCGCGCAATCAGGTCGCCGGCCGTGCCGCCGTCGGTCTGCACGCCCTCACCTAGCGTGAAGCCGCCTCCGTGGATCCAGACCATGACCGGGATGCCCGAGCCCTGGGCCGGCGTGTCGATGTTGAGGTAGAGGCAGTCTTCGTCCGGCATGAAGCCAGGCACCGGAAGGCCCGCGAACGCAAGCTGAGGACAGATCTTGGGCTTATCGACGACCGGAAGCGCGTCGGTCCATGGCGTTGGGTCGACCGGGGGCTTCCAGCGAAGCATGTCGACCGGTGCGGCGGCGTAGGGAATACCACGGTATGAGAGCACGCCGTCCTCCTCGTAACCCTCTACCGGACCGAACGCGGTCTCGACGAGTGGACCGCGATCATTCGCGCAATTGCTCACACAGATCGTGTCGATCGAGGCTGTGCTGCAGCTCGCCAAAAAGACCGCTAGCCCGGCTACGCCAGGAATCAATCGTGCAATCATCGGAGACCCCGCAAACTAAGGAGTAGAAGCTAGAGCACCCGCCCAGCCGGCGCTATCCCACATCGCTCAGCCGGCGAAAACCGCGCGATCCTTGGCCCATTCGCGGAGGGCGTCAATCCGCTCGGCCATCGTGACCGAGAGCGGCCTCGTCAGTTCGAGCTCGTCCGCGATGACTTCGGTCGTGAGATCTTCTTGCCGGGAGAAGGCCGTGTATAGGGCGGAGACGACGGCTTGCTCGATCTCGGCACCGCTGAAACCGTCGGTCAGGTCGACCAGCCGTCGGATGTCGAACTTCTCCGGATTGCGTTTTCGGCGCTCCAGGTGGATCTCCAAGATCCGCTTGCGCGCCTCGGTTCCAGGAAGGTCCACGAAGAAGATCTCGTCGAAGCGGCCTTTGCGCATCAGCTCCGGCGGAAGCTTTGAAATGTCATTGGCGGTGGCAATGACGAAGACATTCTCCTTCTTGTCCTGAAGCCAGGCGAGGAAGGTACCGAAGATCCGCTGTGCGGGCCCGCCCTCTGCGTCCTCTTGTGAAAGCGCCTTTTCGATCTCATCGATCCAAAGGACCACTGGCGCCATCGCTTCTGCGAGCTTGATCGCTCGCTTCAGGTTCTTTTCGCTCTCGCCGACGTAGCGGTTGTAGAGGTTCGATGGGTCTAGACGGATCAAGGGGAGCTTCCACTCGGCGGCCACCGCTTTGGCACATAGGCTCTTTCCGCAACCCTGGACACCGATCAACATCAGACCTTTGGGCGGGGATAGTCCGTACTCTTTCGCTCGCTTCGGGTCTTCGAAGGCCGCCTGGCGCTTGCGAAGCCAGCCCTTGAGCTCGGTGAGACCCGCAACGTCGCCCATCTGGTGCTCGTGCGGGAAGTACTCGAGCACCCCGGAGCGTTCGATGATCTGACGCTTGGCCTCGAGAACCTTGACGATATCCTCGCGCCCCAAGACGCCGTCCTCGACCACGGCCTGGGTAATGATCTTCTGTACCTCGAAGAAGGTGAGGCCGTGCAAGGCGGCAAGGAGCTTCGACACGTCGACGCTCGATAGCTCCACCTTTACGCGATGACGCTTGGCCAGGTCGCGGAGCACCGCTTGCACGAACGAATGATAGGCCTCTGACGACGGAGCATGCAGACTGAGCGGCGTGAAGAGATGCTCGATCGCCGGAGGCATGTCGAGGCCCTGGCCGGATACGACGACAGCTCCGCGGTGCCCGAAGTACTTCTTGTGGATGTTCTTGATCCGCGCAACGACGGCGGGCTCGTGAAGATAGGGTCCGAGCCCTTGAAGATGAAAGATCGCTTCCAGGTTCGATCGCTCGATGAAAGAGAGCGCCTTCTGAGGGGGTCCGCTCTCCGGGGTGTGCCCTGGCTCTGGAAGCTCACGGCGGAGACCATCGACCTGAGTCCAGGAGAAAAGTGGCAAGCCGATGCGCTCCGCGGCATGCTCGAGCAGCACGTGAACACGCTGTTCCTCGACGGTATCCACGAGCAAGAGTGGGTGGTGTGCGCGAATCAGGATCTCCAGCTCGCGCAGCTGGTCGGCCGATGGTGGTACGGTCCGGAGCACGAATTCAGGATCGGAGGTCACCGCGAGGGTGTCAAACTAGTGTGAGTTGACAGCGGGTGAGGCGAATCTACACTCGGCCGCATGGCAACCTTGGGTGATAGACTAGTCGACAAGCGCATCGTGGAACGCAACATCACGAAAGGCTTGATTTCGAAGGAAGAGTACGAGCAGCACCTGACGGCCCTCGTCGATCGCGAAGGTTCGTACGATACGGTCGAGATCGACCCCGGCGATTCGAAAGACGAGCCGTAGGCGGAGCAACGCCCATGAGTGATGAAGAGAGCGACGAACCGATCATCGACTTCAACACCTTCATCTTGTCGCTGAGCACATCCGCGCTCATGCATCTCGGCAAGCTGCCGGGCGTTGAAGACGACTCGCCGGTCAACCTAGCCCACGCCAAGCAATCGATCGACTGCATCGCACTGCTCGAAGAGAAGACGAGGGGAAACCTCACTGGTGAGGAGGAGCGGCTGATCTCCGAAGTCCTGTACGACTTGCGGCTTCGATTCGTGGCGGCGGTGAAAGCAGCGGACGACGAGGCTTGAAGAAACTCACCCTGCGGCTCGATTCATACGGCGAGGAAGCGCGGCGGTACGTCGCGGCGGCGCAACGACTCGCAGACGATCGCAAGCACGCAGAAGTCCAACCGATCCATCTTTGGTATGAGCTGGTGGATCAGGCGCCGGAGGCGCAAGCCGCACTCGAGAGAGCAGGCGTGAACGCGACCGACCTTCTGATCGATTCCGAGTGGGCGCTTCGGAGGCTCGCGAAGACCGACGGCGGGGGGGAAGCGTATCTTTCATCTCGATTTCTAGAGCTGCTGTCGCGGGCAGAGCGCGAAGCGACGCAGCACGCTGGGCTGCCGGTCGAAACGGCGAACTTGGTTCTGGCCTGCGCTCAAGAGCCTAACGGTTCATTGCACTCGGTTCTGCGAAGCGCCGGCTTGAGCAGCGCGATTTTGCGGGAGGCCTTGGGAGACGGCAGCGAAAACCGCGAGCCTGGCCGCGCAGCAGTTGCAAAAACGGGCGTTTTGGAGGAGTACGGCCTCGATCTGACGCGTTTGGCGAGCCAAGATGCCTTCGATCCTCTCGTGGGTCGGGAGGCCGAGCTTCGCCGGATGCTCCAGGTCCTCGCACGGCGCGAGGAGAAGAACCCTCTGCTCGTTGGCGAAGACGGAACGGGGCGCACGGCGCTCGTCCATGCGCTCGCCTCGAGGATTGCGGCAGGTGAGGTGCCCGACCTCTTGGATGACAAACGGATCATCGCGCTCGACTCGGGCGAGCTCGTCGCGGGAACGAGGCTTCGTGGGCAACTCGAAGAGCGCATGCGCGCGATCCTCGACTCCGTCCGCGATTCCGGGGGGCAAGTGATCTTGTTTCTGCCGAACCTGGCCTCGTTCCTGCGTGCAAAGGGAGGCGCCGGGGACATGCTCGCCAACGCGCTGAGCCGAGGCGAGGTTCGAGCCCTCGCCCGCTGTACGCCGGACGAGCTTCGGGAGATCAACGACGAAGCGAGCACGCTCTCGCGGAGGTTCGTCCCCATTCAGATCGAACCGCCAGGCCCAGAGGAGGCGGTCGCGATTTTGCAAGGGGTGAAAGGCCGTTTTGAGGCCGCTCATGAGGTGGAAATCACCGAGCCGGCGATCGAGGCCGCCGTTCGCTTTGCGCGGCGCTACGTCGCGGGGCGCGAGCTTCCGAAGAGCGCAATCGATCTCATCGATGAGAGCGCGGCGCGTGTTCGCCTGGGGCTCGACGGTGACGAGTCAGACAGAACGGTTGGCCCCGAAGACGTCGCTGCCGTCGTGGCGCTTTGGACTGGAGTGCCCGCCGCAAAGATGATGGAGGAAGAAGCGCAGAAGCTTCTTCAGATGGAGGATCGGCTTCGCGAGCGGGTTGTGGGCCAGGATCATGCCGTGAGCGCGCTGAGCAAGGCGGTGCGCCGTGGCCGCGTCGGCCTCCGCGATCCCAAGCGTCCCATCGGCTCCTTTCTCTTTCTCGGCCCGACAGGTGTGGGCAAGACCGAGCTTGCCAAGGCCCTTGCGGCGTTTTTGTTCGACGACGAGGCTGCGCTGACCCGGCTAGACATGAGCGAGTTCATGGAAAGGCACATGGTCGCTCGCCTGCTCGGCGCGCCACCGGGATACGTCGACAGCGAGGCAGGCGGCTTTCTGACGGAGGCGGTCAGGCGCCGACCCTACTCCGTCATCTTGTTCGACGAAGTCGAGAAGGCTCACCCCGACGTTTTCAACATCCTGCTCCAGGTTTTGGAGGACGGTCGGCTGAGCGACTCGCGAGGACGGGTCGCACACTTCCACGACACGGTCATCATCATGACTTCGAACGTGGGAAGCGAGCTCATCCTCGAGCACGAAGGCTCCGACGAAAAGCTGCGAGAGCGGATCGAAGATCGGCTCCACGACTATTTCCGGCCGGAGTTCCTCAACCGCGTCGACGAAGTGCTGATCTTCGATCGGCTCGACAAGGGCGATCTCGCGGCGATTCTCGAAATTCAGCTTCGGCAGCTCCAGCAGCTCCTGGCACCTCGAGAGATCAGCCTGACGCTGACCGATGGTGCAAAAGCGCGACTGATCGACCTGGGTTACGAGCCGGCGTTCGGAGCGCGTCCCTTGAAGCGGGTCCTCGTTCGGGAGCTACAGGACCCTCTGGCGGAGGCTCTTCTGGGCGGCCAGTTCGGCGAAGGCGATACGATCGCTGTCGACTCCGACGGCACGTCATTCTCGTTCGGAAAGGGCTGAACGCGCCGGGTACGCCGAGGGCCTAGACTCGGGTATGCTTCGCCGATGAGCAGTACCCACTACCGAACCTGCAATCTCTGCGAAGCGATGTGCGGACTCGAAGTCGAAATCGACGGCACCGAAGTCAAGTCGATCCGCGGCGACGATGCAGACGTCCTCAGTCACGGCCACATCTGCCCCAAAGCGACCGCACTCAAAGACCTCTATGACGACCCCGACCGATTGAAGCAGCCGGTCCGCAAAGTCGGAAGCCGTTGGGAGCCCATCTCCTGGGATGAAGCCTTCGACTTGGCCATCGACCGGCTCGACGCTGTTCAGCAAGAGAGCGGCCTCAGCGCTGTTGGGCTCTATTTCGGCAACCCGAACGCCCACAATTTCGGAACGCTCGTCTACGGCCCTGCGTTTTTCCGTGCGCTCGGTACCAAAAATCGGTTCTCGGCAAGCTCCTGTGACCAGTGGCCGCTCATGTTCGCCTCGTACTTCATGTACGGGCACCAGTTGCTGTTTCCCGTGCCGGACGTCGATCGGACCGACTTCATGATGCTCATCGGCGCCAACCCGCTTGCATCGAACGGGAGCCTCATGTCGGCCCCCGGAATCAAGAAGCGTCTCGAAGCGATCGGCAAGCGCGGCGGCAAAGTCGTCGTGGTGGACCCCCGGAGGTCCGAGACCGCGCAGATCGCGGACGAGCACGTCTTCATCCAACCGGGTACCGACGCGCTGTTCCTTCTCGGCATGCTGCACGAAGTGTGCGCTTCGGGGGTCGACCTCGGTCGATTGAAATCGCACGTGAAAAACCTCGATCGTCTGATCGAAATCGCCGAGACGTATCCACCCGAAACGAGCGAGGCGATCACCGGAATTCCGGCAGCCACGGTAAAACGGCTTGCGCGCGAGATGCAAGGCGCCGCCACAGCCGTCGCGTATGGCCGAATGGGCGCCTGCACGCAGGAGTTCGGCGGTCTCAACATGTGGCTCATCAACGCCCTCAACGCGGTCACTGGGAACCTCGACGAGCCCGGTGGCTGGATGTTCGCGACCCCAGCGATCGACTCCCTTCAGAAGATCGCGGGTTTCGGCCTCGGACGCGGCTCGTACGGACGTTGGCGCAGTCGCGTTCGGGGCTTGCCCGAGTTTGGAGGCGAGTTGCCGTCGTCGGTGATGGCTGAAGAAATCCTCACCGAGGGCGATGGGCAGATCCGGGCGATGGTGATCCTTGCGGGCAACCCGATTCTGTCGACCCCGAACGGCGGACGCCTCGACCAGGCGTTCCAATCGCTCGAGTTCACCTTGGCGATCGATTTCTTCATCAACGAGACGAGCCGGCACGCGGACTTGATCCTACCCCCGGTCTCGCCGATTCAGCGGAGCCACTACGACCTTGCCCTCAATCTGGTGGCTGTCCGCAATACTGCGAACTACTCCCCACCGCCCTTCGCTACTGCCGAAGACGAGCTCGACGACTGGGAGATCCTGAGCGAGCTGAGCTGCCGAATGGCGGCCAAGCGTCACGGAAAGCTGAGCAAGGAGTACTTGATGGCTCGGGCAGCGCAGAAGGCGGGCCCAGAGCGTGTGCTCGACCTCGGCCTTCGACTGGGCCCTTATGGAAGACGATTCAACCCGCTCGGAGCCGGCCTTTCGCTCGGCAAGCTCAAGAAGGAATCACACGGAGTCGACCTCGGGCCCCTTCAGAGTTGTTTGCCGGAACGGATCCCTGAAGCCCATGGCGCGATCGACTTGGCGCCTCAGCTCTTCGTAGAGGACCTCGCGCGGCTTCGTTCGCGATTCGCTTCCCAGGTGTCGGCCACCCCGGAGGGCAAGCTCCTCCTCATCGGGCGCAGGCACCTTCGCAGCAACAACTCCTGGATGCACAACAGCCCTCGACTCATGAAGGGAAAGACGCGGTGCACGCTGATGATCCACCCGGACGACGCCGAGCGATTCGGTGTGAAGGCCGGTGACGAGGTCACATTGCGCTCGCGCGTCGGCGAGGTTACCGCTCCAGCCGAGATCACAGCCGACATGATGCCCGGGGTCGTAAGCCTCCCGCACGGCTTCGGTCATGGTCGCGAAGGCGTGAAGCTGGGCGTTGCCACGAATCACCCGGGCGTGAGCGTCAACGACCTGACCGACGACCAGCTGATCGACGAGCTCAGTGGAAACGCAGCGTTCAGCGGAGTACCCGTGACGCTCAAGGCCGCAGAACGGGTCGCCGCAGCCGAGTGACCCGGACTCAGCGACGGCGTCTGCTAGGCAGACGTGGCGGCCTGACGCGCACCGGAACGGCTACCGGGGGCGGGCTGAGCAAGCCTTCGAGCGCGTCGATCAAGGCATCCATCACCTCGCGCACCCGATCGGAAAACTTTTTCGAACTTTCGGCCACGTTCCCTTCATAATGGAACCAGCAGTGACTCTGTCAACACCGGACCCAATATTGCATGGCAATTGCAGTGATCTGGAGCGCGCATGCACGTTCATCTGATCGGGATCGCAGGCACGGGGATGAGCGCGCTCGCGGCGCTCCTGATCGAGGGGGGGCATCGCGTCAGCGGGAGCGACACGGCGTTTGACCCGCCGGTTGGCCCGTACCTGGCAGAGCTCGGCATCGAATGCCTCGAGGGTTGGCGAAGCAAGAACCTGGACACGAATCCGGATCTCGTCGTGGTTGGCAACGTTTGTAGGCGAGACAACCCCGAAGCCCAAGAGGCGATGAGTCGCGGGCTTCCGACGCTATCGATGCCCGGAGCGCTCGCGGCAAAAGTTCTTGCGCGGCGCAAGCCCTTGGTCGTTGCCGGTACACATGGAAAGACGACGACGTCGACGTTGCTCGCATACCTTCTTCGGCAGGCCGGGATAGACGCCGGCTTCTTCATTGGGGGGATCGCATTGAACTTCGATCGAAGCTCACGCCTCGGGTCCGAAGGCGCTCCCTTCGTGGTTGAGGGCGACGAATACGACAGCGCGTTCTTCGAAAAAGAGCCTAAGTTCTGGAGCTACCATCCAAGCGCCGCGATTCTAACCTCGATCGAGTACGACCACGTCGACATCTATCCCAACGCGGACGCATACGTCGCTGCGTTTCGTCGGTTCGTCGAGCTGATTCCTCGAGGCGGCTGGCTCTTCGCATGGGCGGGAGACCCACTGGTCCGCGAGGTCGCCTCCGTCGCGCATTGCAAGGTGCATTTCTACGCACTGGACGGCGACGATTGCGGCGACATTCACCCGACGTGGCTCGGTATGCCCGCTCCGGGCGGCACCATGGACCTATTCGGGAGCGGCTCGCTCTGCGGGCGCGCCAAACTGCCATTGCTGGGCCGCTACAATGCGCGGAACACCGTTGCGGCGCTTGCCATGGCATGCGAAGCCGCTGGCGCGCCTCTCGACAAGTTGATGGCCGCTGTGCCCGGCTTTCGTGGAACCAAGCGTCGCCAAGAGCTCGTCGGAATCAGCAACGGAGTGGAAGTCTACGACGACTTCGCGCACCATCCGACGGCTGTGAAGGAAACTCTGTTCGGCTTCCGCGAGCGCATGAAGGGAAGACTGATCGCGCTTTATGAACCAAGGAGTGCGACCGCGTCACGGCGCTTGCACCAGGACGCCTATGCAGATGCCTTCGCGCCGGCAGACGTTTGCATATTGGCGCCGGTAGCTCGGACTGAGATCCCCTCGGAGGAGAAGCTCAACACGCAGGAGATCGCAGCAGCGATCGTGGCTCGTGGCGGGCAGGCACGGGCGTGCAGAAGCGTTCGCGAAGCGGTCGACGCGGCAGCGGCTGAAGCGCGTCCGGGGGACACGATCGTAGTCATGTCGAACGGTAGTTTCGAAGACGCGCCAGATCGGATCCTACTCGCTCTGATGGAACGCTGACCGCTGCGGCCCGGTTGCGTTTCTAGCTCTGCGGGTAAGGGGTGGTGGCCTTGCCGGCGTCTTTCCAGCCTTTGATGCCTTCACGCATGATGTGGACGTTTTTGTATCCATTCGTGGAGGCCCGCCCGGCAGCGGCGTCCGAAGCGGTGCAGCTCGTGTTCGAGCAGTAGAAGATCAGATCCTTGCTCTTGTCGTCTGGTAGCTGCGCGAGGTCGTACTTGTACGACGAGGTCAGAAGGACAGCGTTCGGCACGGTGCCATTCTTTTTGCGCGTGCTGTCGGAGTTGGCATCCACCGCAACGGCACCCGATTGAAGTGCCTTGTCGGCGTCATCGACCGAGATGATTGAAACCGCGGCTTCGGAAGCTGGCTCGGACTTCTGGTCAGAGGCAGGCTCCGCCGCGGCCGATGGCTTGGCGTCCCTGCAGCCCGCGAGGACGACGGTGAGGAGAAGGGAGAGGAGAAGTGTTCGCATGATCCAGATCGTAGAGCCAGCTCAGGGCCTAGCAAGGCCAGCAAGCAAGCTCCTCATCGGCACTCGATCGGGGCTTGCTGAAGCTCGGGCGGCATTTTCGACCAGGGGTAGCCGGCTTTGCTCCGTTCGTAGGCCAGGTCGAACAGCGCCTGCATGTAGGCCCGATCGAACTCTTCGTCGGGCTTCGCAGTGAAATCGGGAGGGATATAGGCGAGGTTGAACTCCAGCCCGTCCCGACAGGTCTGGAGGTATATGCGGTAGAGGTCGCCGATGCCTTGCGTGCGAATGAGGGAGGCGAGCGAGCGCCCAGCGATCGGGAAGAGCTTGTTCTCGACCTGCTCGTACATGGGGTCGAGGCGGGAATTGCGAATGATGTAGACCTTCGGGCGGCCGGGCACCCGGAGCTTCGTCAACACTTCATCGTAGTCGACGCCGACGGGGTAGAGGAACACCTGCGAGGCAGCGCCGCCGTCGACGTGCAGCTCGTCGTAGGTCCGACCGTCCACCTCGACCGGAATGAGCACGGGAGAAAACGCAGCGGGCACGGAGGCGGAGGCGAGAAGGATCTTTCGGATGAGCGCCAGGGCATCGGGGTGACCACTATTGGCGATCGGCCCGATGCGCCAAATGACCGGCCTCATCGAGTCGAGATTCGCCGTGCCGATGTTGAGCGAGCGCCCCTCGCGATGCGCCGCGGCAATCTTCTCGATGACCTCTTCGTCCACGTACTTCGCGATCAGGGCTTGCAGCGGCTCGGTGGTGGCCATAGCATCTGTGCGAAGGGCCCGAATCAAGCCGCGCTTCTTGTAGACGTCGCCCGCCTTGAGCTCCGAGGAGACGCGCTTGAGGACCTCGTCGTACTCGGGTCCAAGAAACGCAAAAGGGGCCACGAGCGCCCCGGCGCTGATTCCGGTGACTGTGGTGAACTCCGGGCGATCCCCCGCCGCGGTCCAGCCTAGGAGCATCCCGGCCGCAAAGGCGCCGTTCTCGCCTCCGCCAGAAATCGCGAGATAGGTGTGAGGACGGCCAAACACGCCGGAGTATCGTTCCTGGAGCTCCGCCTTGCTCCTCTCGAACCAGTCGGGCTCCCAGGGCGGAGGCGCATCCCCCCACATGCGGGCGCGGGGAATCCCCAGGACCTCGGCGTCGTAAACGTGGTCGACAGGAAGCGGGGAGCGCTTGGGCACGTGGGCACAAGCGGTGACCAGGGCGATCGCCGGAGCCACGAGTGCGAGCTGAATGGCGGAGCGAGGGGGAGCCCCCATGGACGAGTGGAGTACCACAAATCCGGGCTCTATGAGAGCATCGAGGCTCGGCCCCTTTTCTTCGCTTTCGATCTCGCTATGATCCGGCCATGACCAACGAAATCGGCCACCACACCACGACAGAAGCCCCGAGCGAGCGTTCCCCTCAGCAAGTCGTCGAAGCCTTCCTCTCCGCTTTGGAGCGCCTAGACCTGGAAGGAGCGTCCGCACTCGTTTCGGACGACATCCGATGGGTCAACGTCCCGTGGAAGACCTCCACCAACAAGAACCGCTTCAAGAAGGTGCTGAGAGCGATGTTCAAGGATGCCACCCGCTTCGAGGTCCAGTACTCCGACATCCACGAGCGTGGAGACGGCGTTGTCTACACGGACCGGATCGACATCTTCGAGGGGGGCGGCCTGACGATGAACCTTCCCGTCCAGGGCGAGTTCCGCGTCAAGGATGGCCTGGTCGCCGACTGGGTCGACCGGTTCAGCTGGGCAAAGCTCCTCGGCGAGATGGGCCGGAGTCTGCCCGCGATCCTCAAGCATCGACTTCGCCGATAGCCCCCCGAAAAACTGGTCCCAAGGGCTAGTCGGCTGGCATCCTGGGGCCGATGCGCTTCGAGGTACGATCGATGCTGGCGATCATGATGCTGGGTTGTGCCTCGGCCGCGCTAGCCGAGGAGCCGGATGCCGTTGCGCCAGGCCAGGGGGACGCCGACTCCGCGCCCGAAGCGGAGCCGGATGACAAGCACCCGCGCCTGCTGAAGCCCAAGGGCGATCGCGAGGACAACGTGCAGCTCGGGGGCGAGCCGTCGCTGACCGAGACCGAGCAGGGGCCGGCTGCCAACGTAGGGGGTGAGACCGCGACCGAAGAGGACGCCTGCGACCTCGATTGTCTCGAGGCCCAGCTCGCCGAGGAAGAAAAGAAGGAAGAGCAGAAGAAGGGCACGCTGCAGGTCGCCAGGGAAAAAGGCTCGATCAGCGAGGAAACGGGCGACGACTCGGGGGACGCACTCGCCGCCGAGCCCAGCACGACGACACTTGCCGAAGCGGAGGGAGAGGCTCCTGCCGGCCGAACGCTTCCGATGCGGCTTGGCCCCGTTCGCATCAAGGTGGGGAAGACCGAGGACTGGATCGGGATCGGCTTTGCCGCACAAATGGAGCTCGAGTACGAGCAGCAGTTTGCGGGCGCTGGGATTCCAAGCGCGTCCAGCACGACGCTCGAATTTCGCCGGATTCGAACGACCTTGTCGAGCTCCTTCATCGACGGGCGGATCCAGAGCCGTTTTCAAATCAACATGACGCCGAGCGCGTTCGAGCTAATCGACATGTGGTTCTCGTTCACGCGCTTCAAGTTCGCGACCTTCCGCATGGGTCAGTTCAAGATCCCCTACGACCGATATCGCGCCCAATCCTTTGCCGCTCTTTCGCTCGTCGACTGGGCGCCTACGACGCGCATGTTCGGCTCCGAACGCCAGGTTGGCGCCGAGATGCTGGCAAGCGGCGGCTTTCTCAACCTGGAGTATGCCGCCGGGATCTTCAGCGGAGTCAACGCCCGGGCATCCCATGGCGTGGCGATTAGCGAGGTCTACGGCAACCCGCCCGATAACCCATCGAACTTCGGCGATGGGGAGGTCGTGAGCTCGTTCCATCCCGAGCTCGTCGGCCGTGTCGCAAAGAATTTCGGAGAGATCAACACCGACACCAATAGTGACGTCACGGGCTCCAAAGAGCTTCGCCACAGTCTGGGCGCGGGCATCGCCTGGGATGCGCGCCCCGTCGCAGCGCAGGACCTAGGGCTGCGACTCTCCGCCGAGTGGCTCGGCAAAATCAGGCACCTGCACATGAACATCATCAGCTACCTGGCTTGGTACAAGCCCTGGCAGGGAGGGAAGATCCTCTTTGGGCCGATCGGGTTCATGGCGGAGACGGGCTATCGGTTCTCCGTCACCTGGGAGCTCGCAGTTCGGTACAGCATGACCTACCTGACCCCTTGGCTCCGGAGCGACAGCAGCAGCTACGGAGCGTTTCAGATCGAAATTGCCACGGACCGGGCGTCCGCGCTCCAGCAGTACGGCCAGAACGGCGAGCAAACCACGAACAATGAGCTGGCGATCGCAGGCACCTCACACATCATCGGAAACAGTCTCAAGGTGGTCGCCGAAGCCGCTTGGGTTGCACAGCGCTGGGAGGCCGGTCGACGGAACGGCTTTGCGTTCCTCCTGCAGCTCCAGTTCCTCTTCTGATTTCGGGAAGGGCTAGTGGTGGTGACCACCAGGGCCGTGTGGATGACCGTGCGCGATCTCCTCGTCGGATGCATCGCGGAGCGACTCGACGGTCACCTCGAAGTGCAGGGTTTCACCGGCGAGCGGATGGTTCGGATCCACCGTGATCGTCTCTTCGGTGATCGCGGTGATGAAGAATGGGATCTGTCGGCCCTGATCGTCGTGTGCAACGACCTGCATGCCTGCTGTGAGCTCGGCGTCGGCGGGAAAGAGGTTGCGCGGAACTTCCTGGGCTTGACCGATGCGCGGGCCGTATCCCTTTTCAGGCGAGACCGTGGCTTTGATCGACGCGCCTTCGGCCACGCCCTCGAGCTGCTCCTCGAGACCGGGAACGATGTTCTGGGCGCCGTGAAGGTAGAGCAGCGGGCTTCCGTCGCTAGACTCGTCGATGACTTCGCCACTGTTGTCGCGCAGGACGTAGGAGAGCGTGACGACCTTGTTTATTGTGATCTTGCGGCTCATGAGCTTGGTGGGAAGGTGCCATATTTCAAGCGAAGCGCTACCGCTCTGCACGCCCGAAGGAATCGTCGGCGTGCAGAGGAGCGCAGATTGGTCTGCCTCTGCGATTGTGGCAGGATCGCCAACCTATCGAGAGGAGCCTCCCATGATCGAAGTGATGACCGACCTTCCCGACCGCGTGCTGGGGCTCAGAGCCCGCGGCGAAGTCACCGCTGAGGACTACAGAACCGTGCTGGTTCCCGCCATCGAAGCGCGGCTCAGCAAGCACCGGAAGGTGCGCCTCTTGTACGTCGTCGGGGACGAGTTCAAAGGCTATTCGGGCGGGGCCGCATGGGAAGACGCCAAGGTTGGCATGAAGCACCTGACCTCCTTCGAGCGAGTCGCCGTCGTGACGAATGTCGACTGGATCGAAAAGATGGTGAAGGCGTTCGGCTTCGCATTGCCGGGAGAGGTTCGCGTGTTCGACGGCGACGATCTCGAGGACGCACGCCAATGGATATCGGAGCCGCCATCGCGCGGCCATTTGTCGTTCGAGCTCATCGAGGATAAGGGCGTCTTGATTCTGCAGCCAAAGGGAGAGCTCGAGGCCGCCGACTTCGAACGCCTGAGCGCGGAGGTGGACCCTTACATCGAGAAGGCAGGGCTTCTCAAAGGATTGATGGTCGTCACGGAGCACTTCCCTGGCTGGGATGACTTCGCCGCGCTCAGCTCACATGTTCGCTTCGTCCGGGAGCATCACAGCAAGATTCGGCGGGTCGCGTTCGTGACTGGCGACCGCGTGGTGTCGTCGCTGCCACGAATTGCATCACGCTTCGTCGATGCCGAGGTTCGCGCCTTCCCGATGGACGCGAGAGACCAAGCGCTGCTCTGGGTTGGCGAGAGCTGAAATGACAGCCCGCCAAAGCACGGAAGAGGAACGCGCATTTGACCGTCGCGTGACGCAGGCCGCGGTTCGCCTGAGCCTTCTCGCTCTGCTGGTATTCTGGTGCCTGAGGATCCTGGCGCCGTTCCTCAACCCGATCATCGGTGGCGTCGTGATCGCGATCGCCGTAAAGACGCCCTATGCGAAGCTGACCCGCGCGCTCGGCGGGCGCCCGAAGCTCGCCGCCGTGCTAATGGTGGTGGTCGCACTGCTCCTGCTCATCGTTCCAACCGTCGCCCTCGGAGCAAGCCTGGTGGATTCGATCGACCGTCTGTCGGCTGATTTCACCCGCGACCAGATTACGATCCCAGCGCCGCCAGATTTCGTTGCGGACTGGCCGGTCATCGGCTCTCAACTGCACGCACTGTGGCTCGGGGCGTCTCAGAATTTGGAGACCGCTTTGGTGAAGCTCGCACCCTACATGAGGGACTTTGGAGTTTGGCTGGTGTCGAGCGTCGGGAACCTAGGCGTGGGTCTGGCCTTCTTCATCGTGGCGATCTTGATTGCGGGCGCAATCCTCCCTAATGGCGAGCGAGCTGCACGACTGGCAGAGAAGGTCGCGTACATCATCGTCGGGCCACGAGGCCCCAAGCTCGCCGATTTGGCAGCATCCAGCGTGCAAAGCGTGACGCGTGGCGTTCTCGGGGTCGCCGCGATTCAGTCCCTCCTTTCCGGCCTGGGGATGCTGCTGGTAGGCGTACCAGCCGCCGGCTTGTGGACGCTATTCATCCTGATTCTCGCGGTGATGCAGCTTCCGCCGGCGCTGGTCTTGATTCCGGTGATCGTCTACGTGTTCTACACGAGCTCGACGGCCGTAGCCGTTCTGTTCGCGATCTGGTCTGTCTCGGTCGGACTGAGCGACAATGTCCTGAAACCCTTGCTGATGGGGCGCGGCTCGCCCGTGCCGATGTTAGTCCTCTTCATGGGTTCGATTGGCGGGTTCATCGCGGGTGGTATCCTCGGCTTGTTCGTCGGCGCAGTGGTCTTGTCGCTCGGCTATACGGTATTCATGGCCTGGGTCGACGATTCCCAAACGGACGAGGGGGACGTCGCAACCGCGGCGACCGAGATACGGTAGCCTCAACGAAGAATTCGTACCCGGATCGTTGCCGCAATGGCCTCGAGCTCGCTGAGAAGCGAGCCGGCGTCGTCGAGCTCCACATCCATCACGACATAGCCGACGTCCGCGTAGGTCTCCAGGTACTGTGCAGCGACGTTCACCCCGTGCGAAGAGAATACGCGGTTGATCTGCTCCATGACTCCGGGCTCGTTTCTGTGGATATGTAAAATGCGTCGGCGACCTCGGTGATCGGGAATCGTGACCTGCGGGAAGTTTACGGCCGACACGCTGGAGCCGTTGGCATGATACTTCACCAGCTTGGCCACCACCTCGCGGGCGATGTTGTATTGTGCTTCTTCGGTGGCGCCGCCGATGTGTGGCGTGAGAATCACGTTGTCGAACTGGCGAAGCGGTGACTCGAAGATCTCTTGGTTCGACTTGGGCTCGACTGGGAAGACATCGATTGCTGCGCCTCCGATCTGCCCCGATGCGAGGGCTTCGGCGAGCGCCTCGATGTCGACCACGGTGCCGCGCGCCGCGTTGATCAAGAGTGAGCCCGGACGCATGCCGCTCAGCGCCTTCGCGTCGATCATGTTGAGTGTGGCCGGCGTCTCGGGGACGTGGAGGCTGACGACGTCAGCCTGGGCGAAGAGCTCTTCGAGAGTGGCCGCGGGCGCGGCGTTGCCGAGCGGAAGCTTGTGCTCGATGTCGTAGTAGAGCACGCGCATCCCGAGGCCCTCTGCTAGGATACCGAGCTGGGTTCCGATTCGGCCGTAGCCGACGATCCCCAAGCACTTCCCGCGAACCTCGTAGGCGTTACGTGCCGTCTTGGCCCATTCGCCACGCCGGGCGCGAGCCGACTTCTCGGGAATTCCGCGCATCAGCAAGATGATGTCGGCGATTGCAAGCTCGGCAACGCTTCGGGTGTTTGAAAAGGGCGCATTGAAAACGGGGATGCCGAGGCGTCGAGCCGAGTCCAGGTCGACCTGGTTGGTGCCGATACAGAAGCATCCGACGGCCTTGAGTTTCTTCGCAGCGGCGAGCGCCGCAGCGTCGATTTTGGTGCCGGATCGGATCCCAATCAGATCGACGTTCGCAATGGCAGTAAGCAGATCCGAGCCGGCCAAGGAATGGCCGAGGCGCTCGACGTTCGGGTAGCCGGCGGCGGCGAAGCTGTCGACGGCGGTTTCGTGAATGCCTTCGAGAAGAAGGACGCGAGTCTCATTTCCAGCCACGGCCGGAGTCTGGGTCGATCCGATAGCCGCCGCAAGATCGGGTCATGCGGACATGGGCCGCACTCCGAGGAGACTCCTCGGACCTCGCCTGGCTGATTGACACGGCCGCGATCAAGCGGAGACTATCGTGCGCAAGAAAGAAGACTCGCTATGCCACAGTCCGCATTCGTAACCGGCGGGACCGGCTTCATCGGAATCAATCTCGTCGAATTGCTCGTAGAGCGCGGCTGGAAAGTCACGGCGCTCCATCGCTCTAGCTCCAAGCTCGGCTATCTGAACCGTTTGCCGATCGAGCTCGCCGAAGGCTCCATCACCGATCGCGCATCGCTCGATCGAGCGATCCCCGCTGGCACCGACGTCGTCTTCCATGTTGCAGGGGACACCAGCTTCTGGTCGAAAGGCAATGCCAGGCAGAACGAGATCAACATCGACGGAACCCGAAACATGGTCGAGGCGGCCGCGGCAAAGGGGGTCGGCACCTTCGTTCACACCTCGAGCAACGCCGCCTGGGGGCGTGTCAAAGGTCGCGTGACCGAAGAAACTCCGCGCGAGGGCAAGGACTCGTGGATCAACTACGAACGCAGTAAGCATCTGGGCGAGCTCGAGGCGCTCAAAGGGGTCCAGCTCGGCATGAAAGTCGTGGTGTTGAACCCCGGGAACGTCGTGGGTCCGTATGATACCAGCAACTGGGGGCAGATCTTCTTTTTGCTCCGCGACCGTGCTCTACCGGCAGTTCCCCCTGGTCTGACCTCGTTCACCCACGTCCGGGACGTGGTGGAGGCGCATCTCAGCGCGGTTACCCAAGGCCGGAACGGCGAGCGATACATTCTATGCGGCCAGGACTGCACCATGGCGGAGTTCGTGGCAGAAGTAGCTCGGCTGTCAGGCGCCAAGGCCCCGAGGACTGCACCCGCCTGGGTGCTCAAGGTATTCGGCCGGCTTTCCGTGATGCTGGCCGCCGTTACCGGCAACGAGCCTGACATTACGCCTGAGATCGCCGCAATCACGAGCGGAACCGAGGCACACTTCTCGAGCGACCGAGCGATTCGCGAGCTCGGTTATCGAATCCAACCCATGCAGGCTGCCGTCAAAGACAACTACGACTGGTTGGTGAATGAAGGGCTCCTTGCCGAATCTCGATGACGTAACGGGCGTGCTGGTGCGCCCGCTGCAGCTCCTTCGTTCGCGTCCGCACAATACGCTCGGCCGTCTTGCCGCCTACGAGGGCGCCACGCGCGAGGAGCTCTTCCCCGCGCCCGACCGACTTCCGCGGGTTCGTAAGCGCCGGCGATGGTCGCTGCCCGGTTTCGACAACGAGGACTTGTCTTTCGCTTCGCAGCACGAGCCCATCGAGCCGAGTTTCAACGCGCACTACCATGCGCGCAGCCGCCGCATCCAGACCGTCTACGTACGGCGTATTCGACCCAAGGGCACTGAGGGCCGTCCGCGACTTCTTTACATCCATGGCTACATGCAGCCGGAGACGGTGGTCGAGGAGCACGGATTGCTAGGTGCAATCGCTCGAACGCTCGACATCGAGATCTTCCACCTTCAGCCGCCGTACCACGGCCGCCGCAAGCCGCGCAGCTCCCCCTATGACGGCGAGCGCTTCTGGACGGCCGACGTGGTGCGGAGCTTCGAGGCCATGCGCCAAACCATTCTCGACGCCCGAACCCTGCTTTCGGTCATGTTCGACCAATCGCCGAGCCCGGTCGGCGTGGCGGGCCTTTCACTCGGGGGGGCGTTTACCGCAAGCCTAGCCTGCCTCGAGCCTCGCTTCGCCTTTGCAGCACCGCTCATCGCGCACATGCACATGGGCGCGCTGCTCCGGGATGCCCCGGTGCTGGGCGCGATGCGGAAAGACCTCGCCCGGTTTGGCTGGACTCCTTCGGACTTTGGCAATTTTTTCGAAAGAATCGGCTGGAACGAGCTAGTGCCCGTCATACCGAGCGAACGCATCCTGCTCCTCGCGGCAGAGCACGACCGCTTCTTCGATGCAGAGGTGATGCGCGCGATGTGGAGACGCTGGGGCGAGCCCGAGATTCATTGGTACCGAACGGGCCACATGGGATTCATCCCCCACATGCCGAGCGCGATCGGCCACCTGCGCCGATTCGTACGAAGGCTCGATCTCGCATAGGCGGCTCGAAGGACTACGGCCCCGCCGAGTCTTCCACCATGGGTGGCCGCGGCTCGAGCTCCGGCGGCGGCGCTTCCCTCAGCTGCAAGACGAGCTCGAAGTCAGCGGTCGTGAGTCGGTAGACTGCGCCCGCGTACTGCAGATACCCAAATCCATAGAGCAGCGATTGAACACCCAGCTCACCCACGAGCTCCACGCGATGTGTAGGAATGAACTTCATCGGATCCAAAGCCAGCTCTTGCAACGAATCGACAACCTGCTGGATCTCCGCTGGGTCCTCGACCTTGAGTTGTTCGGTTTCACCCATCCCGCCCCCCGATGGAAGCGGAGATCGATGGAAGACGATCACCCTCTTGAGCGGTCCGAGGGGAGCCACCGAGATCGACGTCGGCGCAGGAATTTCGACGAGGGCGGTCCCCCGCTCGATCTGCATCGCGCTCGTCTTTGGAGCCGCCCCTGGAGGGCACTTGAACGCCGTTCCCGAGACCGTGACGTTGGAGCCCGTGCCGTACCCATGGGCCAATTCAGGCTCCGTGTCTTTCTCGTCCGGCTGATGGCCATCGCCCTGAGCGACTTCCTCCGCACGCAACAAGAGATGGGTTGCGCCTCTTTCGGCGGCCTGATTCCGGGCGTTGTTCTCCGCGGACTCCTCATTGATGGATGGCTTGGAGTAGGCTCCCGTCAGGCCGCCGCCTCGCCCGATGACCTCGCCGAGGTTCTCGCAACCTAGGGGCTCGTCGTAGAGCAGAACAATCTCGGCGCCGAGGCCGCTGAGCTGATCCGCCTTGCAGGAAACGAGCGAGAATCCAAGACCGAACACGAAAGCGAATGCGAACATGCGGGAGCAGCAAGAAATTCCAGACTTCATTCACGAGTCTCCTCCGGAAACACTGACTAGCTGACGCGCGAAGTCAACCCCAGGGGCGCTCTCTTCGTTCGAAGACGCTCGCTTTCGACGGAGCGCCGCAGTATTGTAACGCGCCGGAGAGCTTCATCATGTCGGCAACTTTGGAAATGCGTCGTCGTTCGCTCGAAGACCCAGAAGGTTTTTGGGCAGAGCAGGCAGAGGGAATTGACTGGATCAAGCGCTGGGACAAGGTCCTCGATAGCTCGAACCCTCCGTTCTATCGTTGGTTCACCGGAGCGCAACTCAACACCTGTTACAACGCCCTGGACCGGCACGTCGAGAAGCGCGGGAATCAAGCGGCCCTCATCTACGACAGCGCGGTCACACGCCAGCGAAGAACCTACACCTATCGTCAGCTCCGAAAGGAGGTCGCCATCTTCGCAGGCGCTCTGGCATCGCAAGGCGTCGTCAAGGGCGACCGGATCCTGCTCTACATGCCGATGATCCCCGAGGCGGTCATCGCGATGCTAGCCTGCGCGCGGCTAGGTGCAGTGCACTCGGTGGTGTTCGGTGGATTCGCCCCGCAGGAGCTGGCAACCCGCATCGACGATGCCGAGCCAAAGATCATCGTTTCCGCGTCTTGCGGCATCGAAGGCATGCGCGTCATCGAATACAAGCCCTTGCTCGATCAGGCGATCGAGCTATCGAAGCACAAGCCCGAGAGATGCATCATCCGGCAGCGCGAAAGCTGCGAGTGTGAGTTGACCGAGGGCCGTGACACATCCTGGCAAGACGCGGTGGCAGCAGCCAAGCCACACGATTGCGTGCCCGTTGCCGCCACCGATCCCCTGTATATCCTGTACACCTCCGGAACCACTGGCATCCCCAAAGGCGTGGTTCGTGACAACGGAGGTCATGCGGTCGCGCTTCGGTGGTCGATGCGCAATGTCTATGGTGTTCAGCCTGGTGAAGTGTACTGGGCTGCCTCAGACGTGGGCTGGGTCGTCGGCCATTCCTACATCGTTTACGGGCCGCTTCTGAACGGAACCACGACGATCCTCTACGAGGGGAAGCCGGTGGGGACGCCGGATGCCGGTGCATTCTGGCGAGTCATCGAGGACCATGGGGTCAACTGCCTCTTCACCGCTCCGACCGCGTTTCGTGCGATCAAGAAGGAAGACCCCAACGGAGAGCTGCTCGGCGACTACGACACGAGCACGCTGCGCGCCTTGTTCTTAGCCGGCGAGCGGTCTGACCCCGATACCTTGCAATGGGCGGAAGCAAAGCTTGGCGTACCGGTCATCGATCATTGGTGGCAAACCGAAACCGGCTGGGCAATCTGTGCGAATTGCCTAGGAATCGAGCAGCTTCCGATCAAGCACGGGTCGCCGACGATTGCCGTGCCCGGCTGGGACGTTCGCGTCGTCGACGAGGGTTGTCACGAGCTTCCGCGCGGGAAGACAGGGGCGTTGGTGGTCAAGCTTCCGCTTCCTCCAGGATCGCTGCCGACGCTTTGGAACG
Organism: uncultured delta proteobacterium; assembly: GCA_963699755.1. Lineage (GTDB taxonomy): Bacteria > Myxococcota_A > Polyangia > Polyangiales > Houyiibacteriaceae > SG8-38. The sequence continues at coordinate 1,296,254 of CAVOVB010000001.1, read as the reverse complement.
ACGACGACCGCTTCGTGAGCTCGTACATGACCGAGTTTCCCGGCTACTACAAGACCGCGGACGCGGGCTTCATCGATGACGATGGCTACGTCTACGTGATGTCCCGGACCGACGACATCATCAACGTTGCCGGACATCGCCTATCGACCGGCGGCATGGAAGAAGTCATTTCGGCGCACGCAGACGTGGCCGAATGCGCGGTCATGGGCGTCGCCGATCAGCTCAAGGGCGAGATCCCACTTGGCCTCTTGGTACTCAATGCGGGCGTCGATCGCCCCGAGCACGAGATCGTGTCCGAGGTCATCCAGATGGTCCGCGACGAGATTGGCCCGGTTGCGGCTTTTAAGACCGCGATCGTCGTGCAGCGCCTACCCAAGACTCGTTCAGGCAAGATTCTGCGCGGCACGATGAAGAAGATCGCGGACGGGGCGCAATGGAAGATGCCGGCAACGATCGACGACCCGGTCATCCTCGACGAAATCGCCGAACGCCTGCAGGCCATCGGCTACGCATAAATGAACAGGGAGCAAGAGCGTGCGCTGCTTCTGTTCGCGGTTGCGATCGTGCTCATCGCGACCCCGGTTCGGGCTGTCTGGCTTCAGACCTGGTGGTCTCCCTTTGCATTCTGGCTGGGGATGATCGCGGTCGTGGCGCTGATTCATCGCACCGACCATGCAGCTTAATCACTTCATCCTCTTCTTCCTCGCGGTCGCACTGCTCGGCCTCTACATCCTCGGCTCAGAGGTCGTCGAACGCTCGCCACGCTGGGGCCGCCTGGGGCGCAACCGTTTCAGCTACGCGCTCGCTCTCGGCGTCTACGCCACGACCTGGACCTTGTTCGGAAGCGTCGGGTTCGCTGCGACCGAAGGCTACGACTTCTTGGCGATCTACTTCGGCGTCACCCTGTCCTGCATCGCGATCCCCTTTCTCTGGGCGCCAGTGGCGGAGCTCGTCGACCGTTATCGGCTCGGGAGCATCGCTGATGTCTTCGCCTTTCGATACCAAAGCCGCACCCTGGGCGCTGCGGTTTCGCTTTTCATGGTCGCAGGTCTGCTGCCCTATATCGCGCTGCAGCTCCGTGCGGTTGCGGACGGGGCCGCGATTCTGGTCGGCGAGGCACCAAGCGAAGAGCTCGGCTCCGTCTACGCGCTCTTGTTGAGCGCATTTGCCGTGACGCTCGGCGTGCGTTACGCCGACGGTCGCGCGCATCGGCCCGGGCTCATCGCAACGCTGGCGTTCGAGAGCGTGTTCAAGCTCATCGCTTTGCTTGTGGTCGGCGGTGCGGCCTTGTTCGCCGTCTTTGGCGGGTTCCGCGACCTCAACGAGTATCTGCGAGCGCAGCCTAATCTCGTCGAGAACATGGTCAGCCCGGTGATGGGCGACTCCTGGATCGCACTTGTGTTCGTCACGTTTTGCGCGGCGTTCCTGCTTCCTCGTCAGTTCTTCGTCGCGTTTGTTCAGCGACCCGGCCCGCGAAGCCTCAAAACCGCCCGATGGGCCCTGCCACTCTACCTATTCGCGATCAACCTACCGGTGCCGATCCTCTACTGGGCCGGCCGCGACCTCGCAGCGCCGGGCGTCCGACCCGACGTCTATGTTCTCGTCGCGGTTCAAAGCTCTCCAGCTCTCCAAACGCTTGCATTCCTCGGAGCCGTGTCCGCCGCAAGTGCGATGATCTTGGTGTCTTCGATCGCCCTCAGTGGCATGGTTTCGAACTATCTCGTACCGCGGTTCGGGCCGAGTCCTGAGTCGCTGCTGACGCGTTGGGCGGTCTTTCGCCGCTCGACCATCATCGGGGTCGTCGTCGCCGGCTTGCTCATTCATTTCACCCTTCCGCGGACGCGCTCGCTCGTCGATCTCGGGCTCGCCTCGTTCGTCGCGGTCACTCATCTGCTACCCGGATTGCTCGGCGCGCTCTTTTGGCGGCGCGCGACACGGGCCGGAGTGCTAGCGGGGTTATTCGTGGGCGCGACCTCTTGGGCGCTGCTGACCGCATCACCATTGTTCGGCGTCGAGTTCGACGCGTCGAGCCTTTACGCGCTCTTTGGTTTCACCGACCCGGGCGCCAGAGGACCGGCGATCTGGCTGAGCTTCACGGCGCATGCGTTCGTCTTCATGGGCGTCTCCCTGCTCACCACACGCTCTGCTGAGGAGCGCAACGCCGCGGAGGCCTGTCGTGAACCGCGCGTGACTCGGCTCTTGCAAGTCCCCGATTCCGCCGAGGCGCTTCAGGAACGCTTGACCTCGTACGTCGGAAAGAGAACCGCAATCGAGGAGATCTACCAGGCCGCGGCCGCGGCCGACGTCTTCTGGCCGCCGCGGGACCGGCCGGAGCTCCTTCGGTTGATCACCGAGCTCGAAGGACGCCTCAGCGAGCGCATAGGCCCTCTGGCGGCCCGGACCTACGTCCAAGGTGGCCGACCGGTTCGTGCAGATGCGCTCGCGGAACGGCTGCGCGCTTTCAGAGAGCTCGACTCGCGCTACGCCGTAGGGTCGCAGCGAAACTCACCCGCACAGGCGGCGCGCCGCTACCTTTCACGGCTGATGTCGGAGCTGCCAGTGGGCGTCTGTACGGTCGATGACCACGAAGAGGTGGTCATCTGGAACGCACAGCTCGAGCGCATTTCGGGCCTGGATGAAGACGACATTTGCGGTCACGCGATGCATGACATCCCAGACCCTTGGTGGCCGCTGTTCGACGAGCTCGCCCGTCAGCCAACGGGCTCGGTCGTCGAACGTGAGTACGACCTGGGAGACGGAAAGATCGAGCTGCGTGCGCAAACCGCGACGATCCCCGGCGAGTCCGAGGAGGGTCGAGTGTTCGTCGTCGAAGACGTGACTGCGCTCCGGCAGCTCGAACGGCACGTGGCACACAAGGATCGCCTCTCCTCGATTGGCACCCTGGCCTCGGGCGTCGCCCACGAAGTGGGCAACCCGCTGACCGGAATCTTGATGGTTGCCAAGAACCTCGCAGCGGACCCGGGCGCGGCCGACGCCGCCGATCGACTCGGAATCATCGTGGATGAGGCACAGCGCATTCACGGGATCGTGCAGAGCCTGCTCACCTTCAGCCGGCGGGATGAGACCCCGGTCGAGCTACAGGCTATCCCCGTCGCTGGAGTGATCCGCAACGCCGCGGAGCTCGCGAAGCTCGAGACCGAGGGCTGTCGAATCGACCTGGATCTCTCCGTCGACGCACCTGCGATGGCAAGCCCTGATGGGTTAACTCAGGTCCTTGTAAACCTGTTGAACAACGCGCGCCAGGCCTGCTCGTCCGGCGCAACCGTGTACGTGCGGACGCGCGTCGACAACGGTTCGGTGCTCATCGAGGTGGACGACGAGGGCCCGGGCATCCCCGAAGAGCTTTCTTCCCGCGTTTTCGAGCCCTTTTTTACTACGAAGCCGGACGGCCAGGGCACGGGGCTGGGTCTTTCGGTGTCTCGCCAGATCGTGGAGCGCTTTGGGGGCTCACTCCGTTACGAGCCACGTCGGGCCGGCGGAAGCCGGTTCACGATCGCCCTCCAAGCCTATGAAAACTGAGGGATTGAAGGACAGTGCACTCCTTTGGTACTAATCACCGGTGGCGAAGATCCTTTTGGTGGAGGATGAGCGGGTCATCCGCGCGGAGATCGAGCGTATCCTCAAACGGGATGGGCACGAGCTCATCGCCGTCGCGAGTGTTGCGGCGGCCGAAAGAGAGCGCCCCGAGTGCTTCGACTTGGTGATCACCGACGTGAGGCTGGCCGGTGAGGCGGGTGACGTCTTGCTTGAACGCGTAGGTCAGGTCCCGGTCATCGTGATGACGGCCTATGGTTCGGTGAGCGCGGCGGTGGACGCGATGAAACGGGGTGCGGCCGACTATCTTTCGAAGCCCTTCGAGCCAGACGAGTTGAGCGCCGCCGTCGAGCGCGTGCTCCGCCAGCGTGCCGCGCTCGCATTGGGCGACGTGAGCGCAAAGGCAGATCCCTACGACATCGTTGCAACCCAATCGAGCCCAATGCAGGAAACCTTGCGTTGGGCGCGCAAAGTCGCGCCGACCGAGGCAACGGTGTTGATCCTCGGTGAGTCGGGCACGGGCAAAGAGCTGATCGCGCGCGCGGTGCACAACCAAAGCGCCCGCACGGGTGCATTCGTCCCGGTGAACTGCGCGTCGATTCCAGAAACGCTGCTCGAATCCGAGCTGTTCGGACACGAGAAGGGCGCGTTCACGGGCGCTTCGAGCCGGCAGCAAGGTCTGGTGCATGCCGCCGACGGCGGAACGCTCTTCCTCGATGAGATCGGCGAGTTGTCCCAGGCCGCACAGGCGCGCTTGCTGCGAATCCTTCAACAGCGCGAGGTCCGGCGCGTCGGCGCGCGAAAGGCCGAGTCGGTCGACATCCGGCTCGTTGCGGCGACTCATCGGAACCTTCCAATGCTCGTAGAACACGGGCAATTCCGGGCCGATCTGTATTTCCGCATCAAGGTCGTCGAGATCGAGCTCCCACCGCTTTGCGAACGTGGCGACGATATCCCCGCGCTCGCCGAAGTGTTCATCGCACGCGCCACGACGAAGCTCGGGCGCCAACCGCTCGAGCTCGACAGGGGCGCGGTGATTGCGATGCGAGGGTACAGATGGCCCGGAAACGTGCGCGAGCTTCAGCACGCCGTCGAACGCGCGGTGATTCTTCACGAGTCTGGGCCAATCACTGCGGAGCTGCTTGGACTGCCTTCGTCGCGTCCGTCCGATAGCATCCCGAGCGAGGTCAATGGCGACGACGCGTCCCTCGAAGCATACCTCAAGCGATTCGTCCTTTCGCATCAGGACGAGCTGAGCGAGACCGAGCTGGCGAAGCGTCTTGGCATCAGCCGCAAGACTCTCTGGGAACGCCGACAACGCATGGGCATTCCTCGGCGCGATTCCCGCCCACCTGGACAGTGAATACGCGTTTCCAGAGCGTTTCGATCTGTAGCGCGCTGCTACGAATCGTAACGCTTGCCGCGCCGCGTTAGACGAAGATCCAAAGTGGTTTCTTGATCGGCCTTGTTGGTACGAGTATTGCGTGGAAATCGGTGCGCCTAAATGTAAGGTTTGCCGATGACACTCTCACAACCCCCGCTCAAATACAGAAGACGCATCACCGATCTGGAGGAGTACCAGAGCCTCTACGAAGACAGCGTCACCGACCCCCAGGAGTATTGGAAACGTCAGGGCGAGGAACTGCACTGGTTCTACCCGTCCTACAGTGTGTTCGAGGAACATGGGCCGGGGGAGTTCGTCTGGTTTGGAGGCGGTCGACTCAATGCGGCGGTCAACTGCATCGATCGGCACGTGGCCAAGGACCCCAACAAGACCGCGATCATCTTCGTCGCGGACGAGCCCGGCGAATACGAGCACATCTCCTTCGGCGACCTGAAGACCTACGTCGGTCGAGTAGCCAACGCGCTGAAATCATTGGGTGTCCGGAAGGGCGACAGGGTTTGTATCTATCTTCCGATGATTCCCGAGCTGGCCTACACAATGCTTGCATGCGCCCGTATCGGGGCGGTTCACTCGATTGTGTTCGGGGGTTTCAGCGCCGACGCGCTCCGTGACCGGATCATCGATGCGGAGGCAAAGGTGGTGGTCACGTCAAACGAGGGCCTGCGTGGCGGGAAACGCATCCCTCTGAAGAAGATCACCGACGATGCGGTCGAGGGCCTTGCCATCGTCGAGAGTGTTTTGGTCGTGAAGCGCACCGACACCGAAGTGCCCATGGAGCAAGGCCGGGACATCTGGATGCACGAGGCAATGGCCGAGCAGCGCATCACCTGCCCGAGCGAATGGATGGCTTCGGAAGACCCGCTTTTCATTCTCTATACCTCCGGCTCGACTGGAAAGCCGAAGGGTTTGGTTCACACCACCGCGGGATACCTCACGTACGCGGCGTCGACGTTCAAGTACGTCTTCGACATTCGGCCCGATGACATTCATTTCTGCGCAGCGGACATCGGTTGGATCACGGGCCACAGCTATATCATTTATGGTCCGCTCGCGAACGGCATAACCACGGTGATGTTCGAATCGGTTCCCACATATCCCAACGCGAGTAGGTACTGGAACGTCATCGATGACATCGGCGCGACGACGCTCTACACCTCGCCCACCGCGCTCCGAGCCCTCATGCGCGAGGGCTCGGAGCCGGTCAAGGGCTCGAGCCGCAAGTCCCTGCGGGTCTTGGGCACCGTTGGTGAGCCAATCAACCCCGAGGTATGGCGCTGGTACAGCGAGGTCGTGGGCAACGGTAAAGTGCCCATCGTTGACACCTGGTGGCAGACCGAAACCGGCGGGATCCTGATCAGCCCGCTTCCGAACGCAACTCCTACCAAACCAGGCTCGGCGACCCTCCCGCTATTCGGCATCGAGCCGGTCATCGTAGACCCAGAAGGCAAGGTGCTCGAGGGGAACGACGTCAGTGGTTTGCTCTGCATCAAGCACCCATGGCCGGGCCAGGCGCGTACGATTCATGGCAACCACAAGCGCTTCATCGAGACGTACTTCTCTCAGTATCCACCGTACTACTTCACCGGCGACGGCTGCCGACGCGACGAGGATGGGTACTACTGGATTACGGGGCGCGTTGACGACGTGATCAATGTCTCCGGCCATCGTCTGGGCACTGCCGAGGTGGAAAGTGCGCTCGTGGCGCACCAGGCAGTCGCGGAGGCAGCGGTGGTTCCCTGCCCGCACGAGATCAAAGGTCAGGGCATCTTTGCCTTCGTCGTCCCGATCGCGGGCGGAGACTGGGAGCCACACGAGCTTCAAGGCGCACTCAAAGAGCAGGTGCGCCAGGCGATCGGTCCGATCGCCACGCCGGATGAAATCCGGGTCGTGCCCGGCCTTCCGAAGACCCGCTCCGGAAAGATCATGCGGCGCATCCTCCGCAAGATCGCTGCCGGTGAAGGAGACCAACTCGGAGATCTTTCGACCCTAGCCGACCCAAGCGTGGTCGAGGCGCTGTTGAAGAAGGGGTGACTACCGCCGACGGCGGAGAAACGGAACACACGATGACGACCGAATCGAAACGAAGGGACGACCGCGCGCCACACAGCGCGGAGCACGCGACGCGCTACTGGAAAAGGAATCTTCGACTCTTGTTCGCATTTCTCGCTATCTGGTGGCTCGTCTCGTACGGCGCCGGGATTCTCTGGGTGGGCGCGCTCGACAATTTCACCATCCCGGGCACCGGCTTCAAGGTTGGTTTCTGGTTTGCGCAGCAGGGTTCGATCTACGTGTTCGTAGCCCTGATCTTCATCTACTCCTGGTTGATGAACAAGCTCGACAAAGAGTTTGACGTTCACGAGGACTGATCGTTCGAGTCACAAAAGGAGAGAACCATGGACGTACAGACTTGGACATTCATCATCGTGGGCGGGACCTTCGCGCTCTATATCGGCATCGCGATCTGGTCGCGTGCCAGCACGACCGGTGACTTCTACATCGCCGGCCGAGGGATCCACCCAGTGGTCAACGGCATGGCGACCGGCGCTGACTGGATGAGCGCAGCCTCGTTCATCAGCATGGCGGGCCTGATCTCGTTCATGGGCTACGACGGAGCCGTCTACCTGATGGGCTGGACCGGTGGCTATGTCTTACTCGCGCTCTTATTGGCACCGTATCTGCGCAAGTTCGGCAAGTTCACAGTCCCTGACTTCGTCGGAGACAGGTACTACTCGACTGGTGCCCGTATCGTCGCGGTCGTCTGCGCCGTGTTCGTTTCGTTTACTTACGTCGCCGGGCAGATGCGCGGCGTGGGCGTCGTCTTCAGCCGCTTCCTCGAGGTCGAGATCAACGTCGGCGTCGCTATCGGCATGGCGATCGTCTTCTTCTATGCCGTTCTCGGCGGCATGAAAGGCATCACGTACACGCAGGCCGCCCAGTACTGTGTCTTGATCTTCGCCTATCTGGTTCCGGCCATCTTCATCAGCATTCTGCTCACCGATCACCTGATTCCCCAGATTGGCTTCGGCGCGTCGCTCGGCGGTGCGGTCGGTTCGAAAGTCGCAGGGGGAGAAACGATCAAGCTACTGGACAAGCTCAATCAGTTGAATACGGAGCTCGGTTTTGCCGAGTACACGTCGGGCAGCAAATCGACATTGGACGTCCTGTGCATCACCGGCGCGCTCATGGCGGGTACCGCTGGCCTACCCCACGTCATCGTTCGTTTCTACACGGTGCCGAGAGTTCGTGATGCCCGCCTCAGCGCCGGCTGGGCACTCTTCTTCATCGCGCTTCTCTACACCACGGCTCCCGCAGTCGCTGCCTTCGCACGTACGAATCTGATTGAGACGGTCAGCGAAGCCAACTACGCGCAGGTCGAGGGAGAGAAGTCGATTCCCCAGTGGTTCAAGACCTGGGAGGACACCGGCCTACTCGCGTGGGCAGACAAGAACGGCGATGGCAAGGTCCAATACGTCGCAGGGGCTGCGCTCGCCGGTAAGCCCGAGTTCGCCAAGGCCGCCGATGGCAGCCCGGCACGCGGCGATCACGGCCAACGCGTCGTTAGCAACGCTGACCCGAACACCAAGAACGAGCTCTACGTCGACCGCGACATCATCGTCCTCGCCAACCCGGAGATCGCAAACCTGCCGGCCTGGGTCATCGCGCTGGTCGCTGCGGGCGGCTTGGCTGCTGCGCTTTCAACGGCGGCTGGCTTGTTGCTCGTCGTGAGCACGTCGATCAGCCACGACCTGCTCAAGCGCGTGTTTGTCCCGTCGATCACGGAGAAACAGGAGCTGCTTGCCGCGCGTGTCGCGGCCGGCGTCGCGGTCTTGATCGCCGGCTACTTTGGCATCAACCCACCGGGGTTCGTCGCGCAAGTCGTCGCCTTTGCCTTCGGTCTCGCATGCTCGTCGTTCTTCCCGGCGATCATCCTCGGCGTCTTTGCCAAGAAGGCCAACCGAGAAGGCGTGGTCAGCGGCATGCTGGTGGGAATCACCTTCACCGCAGCGTACATCATCTACTTCAAGTTCATGGGCGGCACCCCCGACCAATACTGGTTCGGGATCTCACCGGAGGGGATCGGCGCGCTCGGCATGCTGCTCAACTTCGTGGTGGCATTCGTGGTTGGCCGCTTCACCCCGCCGCCACCCCAGGACGTACAGGAGATGGTCGAGCACATCCGCATCCCCGCGGGCTCGTCGGCACCAACGGCTATGCACTAGCGATTTACTCGAAGCAGAGAGGTAGGTTGTGATGAGGCAAGAACGTAGAGACGGCCCTCGGCCGCAACGAGCATGGAGCGCCTGGTTCACAGCGATCGCCTGGGTTGCGCTAGCGGGATTCGTCCCCACCTCAACCTTGGCCCAACCGGCTCCTGGGGAGACAGCCATCGACGACGCGGACGACGCAGCGGAAGCGGAGGCGTTCCAGCCAGCGGCCGAGCCGACAGAGCAGGACCTCGAGCAAGAGCTCGACGAGGCCGAGGCGGCCATCGCGGAAATGGAAAAGCGGCTAGCGGACGCCAAACGCCAGATGCAGCTGATGGGCCGCAAGCTGGCCCCCGAGCCCACATCAGCGCCGGGCACTGGAGTGGGCCTGGTCTCGGCGGATGGCCGCGCCAAGAAGCTTCAATGGAGCTTGAACGACGACGGAACCCTGTATTTCCGGCTCGCCATGTGGCTGCAGGTCTGGACGCGGGCGATGCAGCTCAACCCCGGCACCGAGGTGCTTGGGAACGCGGACCCCTGGTATGCGGACGTCGGCCTCCGGCGCGCACGCTTTCTGGCGTTTGGTCAGATCTTCCCGCGCGTGTTTCTCCTGATGCACATCGGCATCAACAACCAGACCTTCCGAAACGCTCGGAAGCCCCAGCTCTTCTTTCACGACGCCTGGGCCGAGTTCCAGCTATCGAGGAACAACAAGCTCTACGTCGGCGCCGGGCTTCTGTACTGGAACGGCGTCTCACGTATGACCAACGCGAGTACGATCACCTTGATGAGCCTGGATGCACCGATCGTGAACTGGACCACCATCGAGCGCACCGACCAGTTCGCGCGCCAATTGGGGATCTACGCCAAAGGCAAGCTCGGGCTGTTCGACTACCGTTTCGCGTTCACCAGGCCGTTTACTCCCTACGAAGTCTCGTTGGTCGCCGGGACGGTGCCCGAGGTCGGCGCGGTTGGGAACTACAACGCCACCGCGAACAACTGGGCCTACCAGGGATACTTCCAGTTCCAGTTTCTCGACATCGAATCGAACGTGCTTCCGTACACGGTGGGGACCTATATCGGATCGAAGAAGGTCTTCAACTTCGGGTTTGGATTCCACGCACAACCCAAGGGTATCGTGTACCTAGCGGATGCGGCCGACCCGGCATCGATCCGAGAGCGGACTTTGTTGAACATTGGGGCGGACTTGTTCCTCGACATGCCGTTCAAGACCGAACACGGAGGAGCGGCGACCTGGTACGGCGTCTACTACTACAACGACTACGGGCCGAACCACATCCGCCCCATCGGCATCATGAATCCCGCGGACCCGGGCACGGGTTTGAACGGAGGAGGAAACGCGTACACCCTTCTCGGAACTGGCCACACGGCGTACAGCGAGCTCGGGTTCCTGCTGCCGGGGACGGTGGGCCAGTCGATCCAGTTCCAGCCGTACGTCAACACGCAGATCTCGAAGTGGGAGGCCTACAGCGACATCATGGCTCACTTCGGTCTCGGCGTGAACATGTTCATCGAGAAGCACAACGCCAAGGTGACCCTCGAATACCGGAATCGCCCGATCTTCAACCCGGACGGGACGGTGGAAAGCCGAAAAGGCAACTCGTTCATCCTTCAAATGCACCTGTTCATCTAGGCAGGCGGCAGCGGCCGTGGGCTGTCCGTGGGATAGCGCACAAACCAACGAAGGGGACAGTTCCAGAAAAGGAGACTGTCCCCTTTTTCGGTGAGACGGCATACGATTTCAACTGAACACTGAATGTGCGTCACGACCCTTTAGGATGTATCCTGGAAGGCTCCAGCTAAAGGAGCATCCAGATTGCCGCCCCAAGGGAGTAAATTCTATCCAATGCTCGCCGCCGTTTTCCTCGCGGGCTGCAACGGTGCAATCGGTGGCGAAGGCGAACGCGCCATCAACGATACCGTTGCCAAGAGCCTCTGCGTCGTCGACACGCCGATCCGGCGCCTAACGCGGTTCGAGTACAACCGCACCGTCCGCGACCTGCTCGGCGATACCAGCAGTCCGGCCGATGCGCTTCCGCCCGAAGAAGAAGTCGCGGGCTTCAACAACCAGGCCGCCGCGCTCACGAGCAGTGACCTGCTGATCGAGCAGTACATGAAGGTCGCCGAGGACATCAGCGCGCGGGCCGTCGGCAACATGAGCGCACTCATCCCCGGCTGCGACCCGGAGCTCGACGGCCACGACGCCTGCGCCTCGTCCTTCATCGAGGACTTTGGAAAGCGCGCGTTCAGGCGACCGTTGTCTGAGCCTGAAATCGAACGCTTCCAGAGCGTATTCGACTGGGCGATCGCCGACGCCGACCTCGGGCGATTCGAAGACGGCATCGAAGTCGTTCTTCAAGTGATGCTGCAATCTCCTTCCTTCCTTTATCGTCCCGAGCTTGGCGCGGAGACTCCCATCGAAGGCGATGTGGTGCCGTTTACTAGCTGGGAGATGGCCACCAAGCTCTCCTACATGCTCTGGAACACGATGCCCGACGACGCGCTCTTCGCTGCGGCTGAGGCCGACGAGCTGCGAACGAAAGAGCAAATCGCGGCCCAGGCCACGCGCATGCTCGAGGACGAGAAGGCGCGCGACCTCATCCGAAACTTCCACACGCAGTGGCTCCAGCTGACCCATCTCGACAGCGTGACCAAAGACACGGCGGTCTACCCCGCCTACCAGAGCTCCCTCCGCGGGCTGTGGAAGGAAGAGATTCAAACCTTCGTCGAGCAGGTGATTCTCGAAGGTGACGGCTCGCTCGAAACCCTCCTGACCGCCGACTACAGCTTCATGAACGAAGAGCTCGCGAGCTTTTACGGTGGTGACGTGCTCGAATCGGTCTCGGGACCGGAGTTTCGGCAGGTGCAGGTCGATCCGGAACGCAGGGCGGGCTTCCTCACGAGCGCAGGCCTCATGGCGACGCATGCGAACGTCAACCAGAGCTCGCCGGTCTTTCGCGGAAAGTTCGTGCGCGAGCAGCTGATGTGCAACACGCTGCCGCCTCCGCCCAACGATTTGGTCATCGTGCCGCCAGAGCTCGACCCGACCAAAACCACCAAGGAGCAGTTCGAGGAGATCGGCGCTAATCCAGCCTGCGCCGGCTGCCATACCCTGATGAACCCGATCGGCTTCATCTTCGAGCACTACGACGCCATTGGGCAGTGGCGTGACCAGCAGAACGGCAAGAACATCGATGCGACCGGGGAGGTCGTGCAGACCGATGACATCGATGGCGACTACGACGGCGCGATCGAGCTCGCGAGCGCTCTCGCCGGGAGTACGCAAGTACGAGAGTGCGTCTCGTCCCAGTGGTTCCGTTTCGCATACAACCGAACCGTCACGGCCGAAGACAGCTGCAGCGTCGAGCAGCTCAATGATGTGTTTCGTGCCTCGGGCTTCAACATCAAGGCGCTCCTGGTCGCCCTGACGCAGACCAATGCCTTCCTCTACCGCCGCGCGGTCGGGCTCGAACCCGACGCCAATGGAGGTGTGCTGTGAAGCGGATCAAACGTCGCGCCATGCTCAAGGGCACGCTCTTTGGCGGCACGGTGGCCATCGGCTTGCCGATGCTCGATGCGATGCTGCCGCGTAAGGGCTTCGCTCAAGCCGGGGCGGGGCCCAAGCGCATCGTCTTCTGGTTCACGGCGAACGGCACGAGACAAGACATCTGGAGCCCACCCGGGAACATGGACTTGAGCGGGCACCCTCTTCACGCAGCGATGGCGCCCTTCTCGAACAAGCTGATCTTCCTCGACGGCGTCGACCAAGACGTGGCCTACGACTCGATCGGCGACGGCCATCAGACCGGTATGGCCTGCCTGCTGACCAACGCCGAGATCCTTCCCGGCAGCTTGTTCTGCGAGGGGAACTGCGACGCGGGCAACGAGCAATACGTCGGCTGGGGCGGCGGCCAGTCGGTCGATCAGTACATTGCGGACGAAGTCGCCAAGGACGTCGTCACCAAGTTCAAGTCGCTCGAGCTCGGCGTACAGGTGAAGAGCTCGTCGGTCTGGTCCCGGATGTCGTACTCGGCTCCCGATCAGCCCGTACCTCCGCGCGAAGACCCGAACCAGAACTTCACCGACTTCTTCAGTGACATCGACTCCGATCCGTTCGCGCTGAGGCTCATCCAGAAACGGCGAAAGAGCGTGCTCGACGCGGTCATGGAGGACCACGCGGCGTTCCAGAGCCGGCTCGGCTACGAGGACAAGCAGAAGCTCGACAAGCACCTGCAGTCGATTCGAGACCTCGAGCAAAGGCTCGAAATCACGACGAGCTTTGGTGAGGCCTGCGTCTCTCCCGCGCTGAATCTGCCTGGGAGCGCCTTTGAGCAGAACGACATGTATCCGCTCACCGGCAAGGCCCAAATGGACATGCTCGTGATGGCGCTCGCCTGCGACCTCACGCGGGTCGCCTCGCTCCAATGGTCACGCTCGGTGAGTGGCGTCCGCTTCAACTGGGTCCCGCAGCTCCTCGGTGAAGGGCACCATGGCCTTTCGCACTACGACGACAGCGATGGCAGCGCGAAAGCGGACCTTCTCGAGATCAACAAGTGGTATTCGGAGCAGTTCGCCTACTTGCTCGGCCTGATGGATGGCATTCAGGAGGGCGACAACAGCTTGCTGGACAACACCGTGGTCGTTTGGGTCAACGAGCTCGGCAAAGGGAACTCGCACACGCGCCGCGACATTCCGATCATCTTGGCGGGAGGCTGTCAGGGCTATTTCAGGACCGGGCAGCACATCGACTTCGGAGGTGAGCCCCACGGCAAGCTTCTGGTCTCGCTGACGCACGCGATGGACAAACCCGCCAGCACCTTCGGTGTGCCGCAGTACAGCCAGGGCCCCTTGAGCGGCTTGGCGCTCTAGCGGCGAGCGCCGATCGGCCAGTACGGGTCACGCGCGCTGGCGCTGCTCAGCGCGCTGTTCGCCCGGGTCGGTGCGCCGATAGGCCAGTACGGACCGTGGTCGGGCCGTGACTGCCGGTTGGGCACCCCGCTGTAGTAGTAGCGGTTGAAGTAGCTGCGCACATAGACACCGTACGGAACGTAGAAGCCCGAGAAGTAGAAGTACTGCTCCTCGAAAGAGGCCCAGCGCGGCGGGACGAAGACGTGACCTGCCCGCGGCGCGACGTAGCGGCCGGCGACCCAGGAGAAGCCCGTTGGACCGTAGATCCAGTGCGGTGCGACCCAAATCGCGCCGGCATAGGGCGCGCTGGGTCTGTCGGCCTCGATCGCTTCTGGCGCGGGCGGCGCTTCGGCGACCTTGGCAAGCGGGAGCGGCTCCTCGGTGACGATGAGGCGCTGCGCGTTGATGAGCATCACCTGGCCGCGGGTGAGCACCGGGTAGTCGGCTGCCGCGCCGAGGGTGTCGACCGTCACGACCGCACCCTCCTGCCCCGGGTTTTCGGCCGATGCTGGCGCAGCGCCCATCAGGCACAGCAGACTCGCGGCTAGGACTGGTGCGAGACTTCTCATCGGCTCAGTACGGCGACTTTAGGCCTCTTTGGGCCCGGGGTCACCCCCTCAAAGCCAGAAAACGTCGAAAACTACCCGCAGATCGTCGATCGTGGTTTGGTACCGCCAGTTGTCCATGGGCCGACAGTCTACCTATCCGCCGCCACCTGTTGCGATCGACCTCGAGCTTCCGTCCGCAATTCGACTGCGACGGCGCCCGGAGGTACGGGTTCCTCAGTTCACTCATGCGCGCGATTCGCATCCATGGTGGGTGCGCGCGATCAACGCGATGGGCGGTTCATTTGAGCCCCTGGGCCGGCCTTCGGCGGACCTCTACTGGGAGCGCGCGCAGCGCTTGAACCCTGATGCCGGCGATCCAAGTGCGGAGGCACAATCAGCGCTAGTCGCTCTGACGGAATCGCTCAATCAGGACGCGGCGCTCAACTTCATCGGGAAGATTGCGGCGTGGATCGACTGCACGCGCATGGCTGGCACGCACTTGCGGGTCGAGCAGGCGCTTCGTGACACTCCCGCAATCGAGGAGACCTCGCTCCCAAGCCCTGTCTTCGTCTTGGGTCTCTTCCGGAGCGGGACGACCGTTCTGCATCGCTTGCTCGGCGAAGACCCCGACAACCGAACCCTGCCTCACTGGGAGAGCTTCGATCCTGTCTATACGCCGGAAGGACCGGAGCCGCGACAGCGAAAGCTCGCTAGAACGCTCATGCTCGCCGACATCCTCTCGCCAAGCATCAAAGCGATTCATCCGATGGATGCGGAGCAAACCGACGAGTGCCGCGGCATGTTCACCAACGTCTTTCGGACGCCACAATTCAACGTGCAGTACAGGGTGGCCGGCTACCTGGATTGGCTCCTCGTGCAGGATGCCCGCATCGCGTACCGCCAGCACCGCCGCCAGCTCCAGCTGGTGCAGCACCATCGGCCCTATGGAAAGAGGTTCGTCCTCAAGGATCCTACGCACACCTTTTTCGTGAAGGAGATCCTCGAGGTGTTTCCGGGCGCGAAGTTCGTGTTCATGCACCGGGATCCGGCCGAGACGCTGAGCTCGATTTGTAGTCTTCACGCCTACGCGCGTTCGGTCTTCAGCACTGATGTCGACGCCAGGGCGATCGGCGCCGAGCTCTCGGAGAGCTACATGACTCGATTGCTCGAGCCTGCGGTTCGCACGCTAGACCGCCTTCCCGCCGGACGCGTCGCACACGTCCGATCGCCGGATCTGAGTCGGGACCCGGTGGGGACGATCGCGAAGGCGTATCAGGCACTCGGGATGGAGCTTACAGAGGAGGCGAGGATCGCGATGCACGAGTACATGCGGGCAAAGCGCGCGAAGCCGAGCCCGCGACACGTTCATAGCAGCGAGGGCTTCGGCCTCGACACCGATGCAATCCACGAACGTTTCGCGGGCTATTGCGATCGCTTCGAGCTGCTCGGCTAGTCGGCTGCGTCCCAGCAGGCCTCGTGGACGACGACGAACGTGTCGAGGAGCTCTTGACCGTCTTCGGAGAGCGAAATTTCGGGCTGGAGACCGAAGCGCAGGGGTGAGCTGTCACCGTGCGAGAGCAGTCTCGGCACGTCACCGGTGACGACCAGTTGCGGCAAATAGCAGAAGTCCGGCTCGCCAGGGCGCGGACTGCAAACGAAAGACCCCTTCGCGTCGATGGCGTCCGCATCGGCTTGATAGGAGGGCAGGCGTGCCTCGTCGAAGACGAGGTCGATCAGGGCGAGATGAAGCTCTGGGTTGAGGAAGGCCTCTCTCCAGGCAGCGTTTGTCGGGGCCGGTAGGCTCGCCATCATGCATTGCACCGACTGCTCGTCTGAGGGATCAAGTCGGAGAACACGTCGTTCACCATCGAAATCCCTGGAAAACGTATAGCCGCCTGCGGTTGACGAGACTTGCTCTTCTGTGGTGCAGCCGAACTGCAGCAGGCCGCAGACAAGAGCGGCTGAGAGCATCGTGGTTGGAACGCATCGTCGTCGCGTCATGGGTGCCTCCTAGTTGGCCAAGACAAGGCAATAGTGAGGGTGGTTCGGGTCTTCCGAGCATGCGACCTGCTCCACGTAGAACTCCGGCAGCTCGTTGATTTCCGCGAGGTCTCCGAGTTTCCACCTGACGGGCTCGTTGAACATCTCGTAACGCCGCGAGTTGAATAGCGCTTGGGCCCTGTTCCTTCGCGCCGGCGTGATGAAGGGGTGGTCGACGGGGGTCCAATAGTAGGCGGCGAGCCAGAGAAGCTCGTAGGTGTTGGCGCCAGCGGTCGACCAGCGCTTGTCGCAGGCCGAAAGGTGCGGACAACCCGAGCCTCCATCATGGGCAACCTGATCTCGCGCATGCCTCACCTCGTGCACGATGGTCGCGCCTCGCCAAATCGAATCGATCTCGTAGAAGAACGTTTGAAAGAGATCGATGTAGTCGTTTCGGAATGGGCCGGTCACCGTATTTGCGATGACGCAGCGATGGCTGTCCACGGTCTCGCACCTTCGGTAGCAGTTGCCATTGACTCGATAGGTACGCTGCGAAACGAACGCGGATGCCCACTTGAGGAAGGTGTCGTAGTATTCGAAGTCACTCAAAGAGCGTCCTCTGTCGAGCTCGATGCCCTCGAGGTTCGCGAACACGATGTTCGAGTATCCATTGTAGGTCCGGCCCATCGGCGTATCGATCTCCAGGTACTCGGTCTTCGGGTTGAAGGTCGCCGGCTCCGGGCGCCCCAAATCGCCCCAGTTGTGGCCTTGGACGAGGCCGAATCCCTCTATGTAGAGGCGGGCATCTTCGCTCTGCACCCAGGGGTTCGTCATGATGCTGTCGAAGAGGTGGCATGCGCCCTCGGAATCTTCGTGCCATCGCGTCGGGTCCTGCAGGTACTCGTCGTCAGGCCAGTCAACCACGCCGTCCTTCGGGTTGGCGATCGCATAGCAGAGCGTGTCGTCGGCATCCGCGAGCATGGAACAGCTCGGCATGAACATGTACGCGAGGACGCCCAACAGAACCACAGCCAGAAGCGCGGTCGCTCGATCGAGCCTGAGCTTCAGTTTGCCCGGCATAGCGGTTTCCGTTTCTCACG
Organism: uncultured delta proteobacterium; assembly: GCA_963699755.1. Classification (GTDB taxonomy): domain Bacteria; phylum Myxococcota_A; class Polyangia; order Polyangiales; family Houyiibacteriaceae; genus SG8-38. The sequence continues at coordinate 1,278,532 of CAVOVB010000001.1, read as the reverse complement.
GCGCTCTTCCTGCTCTCCTCGATGCTTCTGCATTCGGCGGCTGAGCAGACCTTGCCACTCGGGGGGCGGCATGAATGGCTCGAAGTATTGGGCCTTCTCAGGGCCGAAAACGCCACGCAGCGACTCGAGCTCGGAACCCATCAGCTCGCCCAGCTCGAACATCGCGGTGGCCTCGAGCCGGGGAGAACCTTGGGCAGCCGCGACCAGGCTCTCGATGACCTGGTCGCGGAGCTCGGGCCGGTGAGAGGCGATCCTCGCGGTCGAGGTCACTGCCTGGACACGCGAGACGCTCTCTTCGCTGTACCGGAGATCGATCTCGTGACCTCCCGGGTGGGCGGGCTCAGGCTGAGGCATCGGCTCGTCCATGAAGGTTCGGAGCAGGTCGATGGCGCTCTGGTCACCGAACTCGCCGAGCAGATACGTGAGTTGCCACTTGCGAAAGCTGCCCGGCTCGCCGAGCAGCGGCCCGCGCAGCTCGGAGACGGCTTCTGCGGCGTGCAGCCGAAGATAGGCCAGGCTTTCCCTGTACTCCCGCGAACGAGGCCCCGGGTCCAATCGTGAGAGGGCGACGCCGAGATGATGAGTCAGCAGCCGAGTCTCAGTTGGCAAAGGCGCCGAGGCGATACCCATGCTTCGAATCCCGACCACCAGCGTGAACACAAAGGCGCCCCCCCCTACCAACCAAATCCTCTTCATTGCGGAGGGAACATAGGCGCGCATCGACGCTGGGACCATACGTAATTTTTATCATGCCTAGCTCGCGCAAAGCTTGCGCATCACTTCTGATCGAAAGCCTGGGCCGCCTCTACACCTTCCGCTACCCGTACGCGACTTAGCAGGAAACCACCTACGAGGAACAGAAGAGTGAGCGAAAAGATCCCGTCGCGTTCACTGGACCGAGGGATGATCATCGGTGTGAAGGCGATCAGCAGAGGGCCGAAGAGCGTCGCGAACTTCCCCACCATGTTGAAGAAGCCGAAGAACTCGGCTGTTTTCGAGGGCGGCACGAGGCGGGCATAAAGCGAGCGCGACAAACTTTGCACACCACCTTGAACCAATCCGATCGCGACGGCGAGCACGTAGAAATCGCTTTCGTCTTCGAGGAAGCGCCAGGCGTAAACCAGGGCTGCGAGGTAGACGGCGATGCCAATCAAGATGCCTGGCTTCGCACCGATCCGTTGGCCGAGCCAGCCGAATCCGAGCGCTGCCGGGAAAGCAACGAACTGCGTCAAGAGCAACGCGGTGATCAGAGCCCCTTGCTCGAGGCCCAGAACCCGGTCTCCAAAGAACACCGCGGTCTTGATGACGGTGTTCACGCCGTCGATGTAAATCCAGTATGCAACGAGGAAGAGTACCAAGACCTTGAAGCTGCGGATCTCTTTGAGCGTGTCTCGCAGCTGTCGGAGGCCCGCGCGAATCGATTCGAGGGCCGCTACCCGATCCTCGGTTGGGGTCTCGTCCACGAAGCGAAGCAAAGGTACGGTGAAGATCGCCCACCAAAGGGAGACGCTCAGAAACGACGCCTTGACTGCGCTGCCCGCATTTTCAAAGCCGAACCATTCGGGTTTCTGCGCCATGAGCACGTTGAGCGCGAACAAGAGACCGCCGCCGATGTAGCCCAACGAGTAGCCGAGCGCTGAAATCAGATCGAGCTCCGTCTCGTCGGCGACGTCGACCAACATGGAATCGTAGAAGACGTTGGCGCCGGAAAAGCCGACCGTCCCGAGGCCGTAGAGCAGCAAACCCATCCACCAGTGTCCGGCGTGCACCCAGGCCAAACCGGCGGTCATGAGGATGCCGATGCTCGCGAAGAAGACGAGGATTTTTTTTCGCGAACCGCCCCGGTCGGCGACGGCGCCGAGGATTGGAGCGAAGACGGCGATGAGCACGCTCGCCGCCGCCAAGGTGACGTTGAACCAGAACTGGGAGTCCTCGGTGCTGAGCTCCTGACTGATCGCACCGTAGAAGACGGGGAAGAAGCCAGCCATGACCGTCGTTGCGAACGCGGAATTCGCCCAGTCGTAGAGGGCCCAGGCGACGACGGGTTTGCGTTTGAGGACGTCGCGCAAGGTTGGGCGTTTAGACATTGGAGAGGATCCCGAACGACATCAGGGGGGACCATAACTCACGAGCTCTGAAAAAGCGCCAAACCCCAGGGGCTTGCGCGACCCAGGGCTCGAATTGCCAACTTGGCAATGTACTTTGGTGTACGGAGCGAGAATAGCGCCCAACCGCGCCCTGTTGCTGTCAGTACAAGCAATCAAGTGGGGGCCCAAATGAAACTCGAAATCAGCGCATCGCAACGACCGAGCCACGACACGAGCCACGATCGGCTCTGCGTGCTGAGGGACGCACATCGAACTTTGATCGCGCTCGCAGATGGGGTGGACTCGCGCGACGCCGCGCAGGCGGCTGCGGCGCGAACCGTCACCGAGCTCGCCCGGTGCTTCCGCAGCGGCGCCCTTCCTCAAGATCCCCGAGGTTGGGTGATGCTGCTAGAGGGCATCGACCATGCCGTGCTGGGCGACCCTGATGCGGGGGAAACCAGTGCGCTGGTCATGCTCGTCCAGCAGGGCGTGGTGATGGGGGCATCGGTCGGTGACAGTCTGGCCTATGTCGTCGACCCCAGCGGACAGGCACAAGCGCTCAGCCCGAGAGAACGACATAGACCCAGGATCGGCACCGGCTTCGCTCGCCCAGCGGGCTTTGGTCCACTTCAACTCGAGGGCAAGCTGATCACCCGGCGCGCCGCGCGCTTCGATGAACGCCAGCTGCCAGGGGCGTTTGCGGTCGGTCTTCCCTTGGAAGGTAGGGCTTCACTCGCGCAGCACGGCTAGGAGCAGAGCCCGCCGGAGCACAGAATGCACGTTTTCCGACTTGCCCTCGCAAGTTTACAAACCGTATACTTGAGGGATGGACAGTGCTTCCGAGCTTCCCTACGACCAGCGCCCGGCCAATCGTGACCTCAGCCACCTGCAGGGCGAATACGGCTGGCCCTTCGTCGGCAAGACCCTGGCGATGTTTCATGACCCCCAGTCACTCTTTTCTCACTACTACGAGAAGTACGGACCGGTCAGTCGCATTTCGATCACCGGCAACAAGTGCGTGCTGCTGCTGCACCCCGATCATGTGCAGCGGGTGCTGATGGATCGCGAGAAGAACTTCTCGACCAAGATGGGTTGGCAATCGGTGATGGCCGACTTCTTTCAAGGCGGCCTGGTCATGCGTGACTACGAGGAGCATCGCCTGCATCGGGGCATCATGCAGAGCTCGTTCAAGCCGCCCGCCATGCGCGAGTACGCGACGAAGATTCAGGCGATCGCCGAAACGACGGTCGCGCGATGGGCTGCCCGCGATAGCATCCTCTTCTATGAAGAAATGAAACGGCTGCTTCTCGAGATCGCGTTCAACGTGTTTTGTTGGGTCGAAGATTCGGAGAGCACGGTTCCAAAGATCAACCGCGCCTTCACCGACATGATGGAGGGAGCGCTCGGCATCGTCCGATTAGACATCCCGGGGTTCCAGTACCACCGGGGCCTCGAAGGCCGTCGCTATCTCAAGAGCTTCTTCATGGACTTGGTGGAGAAGAAGCGAGCGTCCGACGACCAGGATGTCTTTGCGCACTTCTGCAAGGAGAAAACGGAAGACGGCAACTACTACGACGACGAGGACATTGCAGACCACATGGTTTTCCTCATGTTGGCCGCGCATGACACGACGACGAGCGCCTCGACCATGGCGGCCTACTACTTGAGCAACGACCAGGCGCTTCAAGGTCGACTCGCAGCCGAGGTCTCCTCCTGGCCCGAGGAGCTCAGCTTCGAAACCGTGTTCCATTCGGTGAACGAGTTGATTTGCGTATTCTATGAGACCATTCGAATGCACCCGCCGGTGCCGCTGTTTCTCAGGCGCACGATTCGCGAGTGCCAGATTGGAGAGCTGCGTGTGCCGGCCGACACGATGGTCTGCATCCCGGGGAACTACATCCACCGTCTTCCGGATTGGTGGAAGGATCCGGACCGCTTCGACCCATTGCGTTTCTCCGAAGAGGTGGCCGAGCACCGGAAGCACAACTTCATGTGGGTACCCTTCGGAGGCGGCGCGCACAAGTGCATCGGGATGCATTTCGCGCGCATGCTCTTCCTGATCACTTTCCGCGAGCTCATCGGGAAGTATCGAATCGAGTTCGCCGAGGAGAACTATTTCCCCGCGAAGTTGCAGCACTTTCCGTTCACGAGGCCGCTCGACAACCTACCGCTTCGTGTCCGGCCCCGCTGAAGAGCAGGGCCCGGCTTCAGCGCCTTTCGAGAAGTGCCTGCCAGGCGGCCAGGACCGTCTCGACTTCGCGCTCGAGGGAATAGCGCCCACTCAAGAACTTGGAAAACGCGAGGCCCCGTTCGATTGCTCCTGCCTCGTCGGCTTCCACATAGGAAAGCGTTCGTTCGACGGCCTGAGCGAAGCCGAGGATATCGTCTTGATCGACCCGCTCGCAAAGACCTTCTTCGAAGTACTCGTCGCCGGCACTGCCCGTGTACCCAACCACCAGGCAGCCCGCCATCCCCGCTTCGACCGGAGGCAATCCGAAACCTTCTTCATAAGAGGTGCTGAGGAAGACGAAGGCGTGCCGAAGAATGTCGGCTACGCCGGCTTCGTCCAGACCATCGATTGGAGCCAATTCCCAGCCGCGCAAGGTGCCGCGATTCGCGAGAATGTTGATCAGCTGCTCGAGATGTTGAGGTTTCTTTCGCGGCATGAAACTGACCTGCCTGCGCCGGGGCGAGTCGTTCGGGTGAAACAAGGCCGAATCGACGCCGTTGACTACCCGGTGAACCTCGAGGCCCTCGAAGGCGTATTCTAGGTACCGCCGATTGTGCTCGGACACCACGACGGCACCGAGCACGTTGGGGCGTCTATACACGCTGTTGCCCGCATTCTCACCGAAACCGTAGCCCCAAAAGGTCCCGTGCACGTTTTGGTTGAAGATGACCATCGGCAGACGGATGTCGGCATGGGCGAGAGATGCGCCGAGGTATTCCGGCATGACCAGGACATCCGAGCTGCTCAGCCGATGGTTACGGTACGAGCCGCGACCATCGGCAAGCTTGATCTTGCGGCCATCGAAGAGATTCAAATCTGCCGGTGGAGCCGAGCGGTGGACGCCGAACCAGACCTCACGGCGAACGCGGCCTAGGGCAGATTCCCCCAGGTACGCCATGGGCGCGCTGTGCTCGAACCAGGTGCACGCGAAGCCCGGCCGTGTGTGCAAGACGCGCGCCTCGATACCGGCTCGTCCGAGGATCTCGACATGACGGTAGATCTGCTTGACTCCACCGATAGGGATCGCGTTGTCCGGTGTCCAGAAAAAGAGCATCGCTAGGCGACCAGGATCTCCGCGTCGATCCCCATCTCGCGAAGGCTCTTGCCGATTTCGTCTTTGTAGATCTCGTTGGCGATCACGACGACCTGAGGCGGGTTGGCCTTCAAGGTTTCGGGCGATTGGATCTCTTGGCCGGTGCCGGCCATGTGCTTGCCCCACTTGCGCGGGTTGAGGTCCACCACCAAGGGAATCTCCTCGCGAATGCCAATCGCGTTGAGGAAAGTATCGCCACGGGCGCCGGCTCCCCAGAGGACGGCGCGCTGCCCCTTTCTCTTGATCTCCCCGAGGCGCTGCCCCCAGCGTCTCACGCGCTCTGTGTAAGCAGCGGCGAAACCCTCGACTTCGTCCTTCACGAGGTGCCCGACCGCTTCCTGCGGCTTGGGAGGCTCGGCGCTCGGCGACGCCTCGATGATCAGAAAAAGCCCTTCGTAGCCCGGTCGTACGCGATGCACGTCGAAGCCGGCAGAGCGGAGAAGCCTATCGAGCGCCAGCGGAGTAAAGTAGATGGGGTGCTCGTAAATGACATCCCAGAGATCAGCACGCTGGAGCATGTCGAGTGCGTTCGGGACCTCGAACACCACGATGGTCTCGTGCCTATCGCCGAGCGTGCGTCTTAGCCCGGTCAAGAACTCGAAGGGCTCTTCCACGTGCTCGAGCAGCTGCCGTGCGATGACCAAATCTGGAGCGATGTCGAGATGCGATTCGGTATAGAACTCTTTCACGAAGGTGATCCGCTCGTCTGGCACCTCGCCGGGCTCCGGGTCGTAACTGGGATCGAAGCCGAGTCCCCGGTTGTTCCCCATCTCGACCAGCATCTTGAGGAACGCCCCTTTGCCACAGCCGATTTCGAGAACCACCTTTTGGTGGAGGTCGTATCGTTCGATGAGACCTTGGGCCAGCTCCTCGGCGTAGCGCGTGAACAGCGGTGAGTGGTGCAGGGATGCTTCGTACGCCTCGTCGTAATGGAGAAGCTCGGGGTCGAATGCGGTGTTCAGAAGCAAGGCGCAGGTTTGGCAAAGCGCCAAGTCGATGTCGCCTTGCGGGCAACTTCTCGCCTCTTCGGCGCTGTCCCAAATGGTGCAACTCAGAGCCGGAATGCTCTGCATGCTGTGGAACGGCGTGAGCTGCCTGGACCCACATGCCGGGCATTGCACGATGGCCGTTGGCGCGCGATGGCCTTCTGCTGAGGAACGGGTGCTTTCCATTGGCTCGCTTTCAGGTTCAAGTTAACAGTCCGCGGCGCAGTCGGCCACAGAGTGGCGGCCAGCGGGGCGCTAGACCGCAAGCATCTCGGGTTTAAGCCCCAACTTCGCTAGATCGCCTCGGATTTCCTCGAGGTAGATCGAATTCATCACGACGACCAGGTCAGGGGCGTAGTCCTTCAAAAAGGAGGGTCCGACGATTTCCTGGCCTGCGCCGGGCATGAACCGGCCCTGCTTGTAAGGATTGATGTCGACGGCGTACTCCACGGTACCGCCCGACTCCAGGCTGGTCAGGAATGCCACACCCTTAGAGCTCGCCCCCCAGATGACGATCTTCTTTCCAGAAGCCGCAGTCTCTGAAAGACGGCGGTCCCATCCGCGCATCGCTTCTCGTGTCGTCTCGACGAAAGAACGAACCGCGGACCGAACGGCTTCCGAGTCGTCTTCGCCGGGAAATGCATTCGATGACCGACCATCGCTGATCTTTGCCTCGAGGAGCAAGTACTGATCGCCATAGCCGGTTCGAAGTGAAGCCAAGTCGAAACCGGTTCTGCGAAAGAGTCGACCGAGGGAGCCGAGTGTGAAGTACGAGCAGTGTTCGTAGTACACGTCCCAGAACGCGCCCTCTTGCAAGATGCGCCACGTGTCGGGGACTTCGAAGAACGTGACGGACCCGACGGTTTGCTCGGCCGACTTGCGAACCAAGCTCAGGAACTCGCCCACGGGCTGGATGTGTTCGAGCGTGTGCCGGCAGCAGATCAGATCTCCAGTCAGCTCGGGCCCTGGCTCGGTAAAGAGCTCCGCGATGACCTTGGCGTCGATCTCGGGAGCCAGACGGCCTGCGCGGTAACCTGGATCGATTCCGAGGCCTCGGTTCTGCCCGGTCTTGCAAAGCAAGGACAGAAAATCGCCTTTGCCGCACCCGATCTCGAACACCTTCTTGCCAGCAATGTCGTAACGCTCGACCAGTCGGTCCACGAGCCCCTGTGCAAAGGTACCGAATGTCGGGGAAAAGCCCTGGCTCTCTTCGTAGTCCTGGCTGTAGTCGAGGAGCGCTGGATCGAAGAGGCTGTTCTGGATGAAGCCGCAGCCTTCGCAGAAGGCGAGCTCGAGCTCACCTCTGGGAAAGCCACGCGCCTCGGCCTGGGAGTCGAGCAAGACGCAGCTCGAGATTGGAATTCTCTCTAGGCGATAGAACGGCTGGGGATCGGCTCTGCCGCAACTCCAACACTTGCCAGTCATAGCGGGGAGCCAGCGCCAAAAACGAGCTTGTGCCCATAGAAAGCTTCGGCATAGCCACTCGCCGCGCGACATTCGACGCCTCGCACGCGCATGAGCGCAGCAAAGGTCTCCCTGCTGAACCAGTACTTGTCGCGCTGGGAGGCGAAGACCGTCATCAGGTTCTCGATCTTTCGGTCGGCCTCCTCGGTGTCGAGTCGCACGTAGACGTTGGGCGAGCCCAGGTCGCCATCGTACTTGCTGATCTCGTATTCGAGAATTAGATGATTGCGAAACGTCTGAGAGGTGAGCTCGGAAACCATCCGATGATCCTGGTGCAGGTCCCGGCGCCAGGTCGTGAAGATCAAGTCTGGGTCCACGGCCTTTTGAAGGGCCGCGAAGCGCTCTTTAATCGCGCCAAAGACATCTGGGAAGAAGCCGTCACGAAAGGAGTGGAGCTCGATCGAGTCGAGCCGCTCTCCGGCAAAGACCTTTGCGCCGTGACGTGCCTCATCGGCCCTGTTGCCTTCGGCGCTGAAGACCACCCAGTGAACCGAAGCCCCCGGCATCTTGCCGAGCAAGCGAACGAGTGAGCCTCCACAGCCTATCTCGATGTCGTCGCTGTGCGCGCCGAGGCAGAGGATGGTTGGGCTCGAGGTCGGCAGCGATAATTCTTGCACAGGCGGCTCGTCCTCTCTTCAAGATTCGTCGTTGCGCAGCCAAACCTGCCAAGGCGCTTCCCCACTGCGGTTGAGCTCGTCGAGCCGCTGCTTGTCCTTGAAGGTGTCCATGGGAGCCCAGAATCCCTGGTGGCGATGCGCCATAAGTTGCCCGTCTTCGATGAGTCGAAGGAAGGGCTTCTCGACCAGCTCTTCACCGGGCCGCATGTAGTCGAAGATCTCTTTTCTGAAGATGAAATAGCCGCCGTTGATCCAGGCGCCGGTGTCGATGATCGGCTGAATCCCCGAAACTTCACCCTCCTCGCTGATCTGAATGACGTGGTAGCTGCCCGGAGGGCGAACCGCGACGAAACTTCCGACCTTGTCGCGCTTCTTGAACTCGTCGACATAGTCGGCGAGCGGAAGATCAGTGACGCCATCGCTGTAATTAGCCATGAACATCTCCTCGTCTTGGAGGTACGAACGCACCCTCCAGAGCCGCTCACCGATGTTCGAGCTCGCCCCGGTGTCTACGAAGGTAATCGTCCAGTCCTCGATGTCGCTGTTCGCGAGCTCGATTCGCTTGCCGCCTTCGTAGAGCACGAAGTCGTTCGACACGGCCTCATTGTAGTTCAGGAAGAAGTCCTTGATGACATCGGCCTTGTAGCCAAGCGCAAGAATGAAATCCCGGTGCCCATAGTGGGCGTAGTACTTCATGACGTGCCAGAGGATGGGCCGATACCCGACGGGAACCATGGGCTTCGGGACGCTCTCGGAATAGTCGCGAAGGCGCGTGCCCTGCCCGCCACAAAACAAGACCACCTTCATGGGGAGACTCCCCATGCTGGCCTGAAGGTGAGCTTCGCGGTCTTCATAAAACCTGCACCCGAGGAATCGGTACGACGATCTTGCACCCCCAGGCCGCAGTGTACGCGAGCTGGGCCGCAATCTCATCCTTGAGATTCCAAGGCAGAATCAGGATGTAGTCTGGCTTGGTCTCGGCGATCTTTTCGGGCTTGTGCACCGGAATGTGGGTCCCCGGAAGATACGTGCCTTGCTTGTACGGATTGCGATCCACCGTGTACTCGAGGAAGTCGGTCCGAATGCCGCAGTAGTTGAGGAGGGTATTGCCCTTGCCCGGTGCACCGTATCCAATGATCGACTTGCCCTCACGGCGCTTCTCGATGAGGAACTCGAGAAGATCGCGCTTGGTAGCTTCGACCTGCTCGCGGAACTGTCGGTAGGCGTCGAGGCCTCCTAGACCAGCGGCAGCCTCTCGCTCGAGGAGGTCCTTGGCTCGCGCAGTGATCGGCTTGCTGTGGTCGTCCGTATGGCGCCCGTAAATGCGAAGCGAGCCGCCGTGGGTCGGAAGCTCATCGACGTCGAAGAGCGCCATGCCGTGCGCCGCGAAAATCCGGGAGGTGGTCGCAAACGAGAAATATGAGAAGTGCTCGTGATAGATCGTATCGAACTGATTCTCGTTCATCAGCTTCAATAGGTGTGGGAACTCGATGGTCACCACTCCGCCCGGCGCGAGAAGGATCTTGATGCCTTCGACGAAGGAGTTGATGTCAGGCACCTGAGCGAGGACGTTGTTCCCGAGAATAAGGTTAGCGCTCTTTCCTTCCGACCGGAGCCGGCTTGCCAGATCGGCACCAAAGAACTCGACGATCGTCGTCACGCCGCGCTCCTCGGCCGCCTTGGCGACGTTGGCCGCGGGCTCGATGCCAAGCGCAGGGATGCCCTTCTTCACGAAGTATTGAAGAAGATAGCCGTCGTTGCTCGCTAGCTCGACGACGCTCGACTTCTCGTCCAGCCCCAGCCGCTCGGAGATCATGTCGACGTAGTTGCTCGCATGAGAGAGCCAGCTGTCCGAGTACGCCGAAAAGTAGGCGTATTCTGTGAAAATGTCCGCGGGCTTCACGTACTCTTCGAGCTGGACGAGGTAGCACTCGTCGCAGACGTAGGTGTGGAGCGGATAGAAGGGCTCCATCAGATTTCGTTGTTCTTCGCGAATGACCGTCTGACAGAGCGGGGACATGCCGAGGTCGACGAAGGTGAAGTGAAGCGGTGTATTGCAGAACCGGCACCGCGCGCCGGTCAATTGCGAAGATGCGTCGGTCATCGTCTGCCCTGTTTCCTGTCGCCTGTGGCTCCCGAGGGCGTCTGCCAACGAATGCCATCTCCAAGGCGACCTTCGTTGAGCAGTCGCTGCAGGTGCCGAATGCGGAGGTATGTTCCCTCGAACTGCTCGAGTGTCAGGCCGTATCTCTGGTAGGCCTCGAGTAGCTGCTGGATGCCCTTGCGAACCGTCCACTCGGGCTTCGAAGCGGGGAGCGCATTCGCGATCTTCGAGAAGTCGACGCGGTAGCTTCGAGTATCCGGCTCGCCGCCCGGCGCGTAGACCACCTTACTGTTGGGTACAATCTCCGCGACCATGTCTGCGACGGTGGAGATCTGGAAGTTCTCGTCGGTCCGTCCGACGTTGAACGCCTGGTTGTGAACGACGTCACGCGGCGCTTCCATCACCGCCAGGAATGCGCGACAGATGTCCTCGACGTGGACCAATGGCCTCCAGGGAGTGCCGTCGCTCTTGATCAAAACCTCCCCTGTGATGAAGGCATAGGCCGTCAGATTGTTGACCACGATGTCGCCGCGCAGTTGCGGAGACCATCCGTATGCTGTCGTGTTCCGCAGATAGGTCGGGCTGAAGCTCTCGTCTGCGAGCGGTGCGACCTCTTGCTCGACCCTGATCTTGGATTCCCCGTATGGCGTGATGGGGCCGAACGGCGCCGTCTCATCGACCGGGTCGTCGCTCGGTGGCTTTCCGTAGAGCGAGCAAGACGACGAGAAGAGGAAGCGCTCGACGCCGGCCTCTTTCGCGGCCTTCGCAAGATTCACAGACGCGTGTAGATTGATGTCGTAGGTGAACTGCTTGTTGAGATCGCCGAGCGGGTCGTTCGAGAGCGCCGCCAGGTGCAGCACCGCATCGAAGCCCTCCAGGTCGGACGGCTTGACGTCGCGGAGATCCATTCGCAGCGCCGGCGGATCCACGGGCGCGGGCCCATGGTGGCAGCCCTCGAACAGATAGGTGTCGAGTCCGACGACTTCATGGCCCGCCGCCTGCAGGAAAGGGACCATCACCGCGCCGATGTAGCCGTTGTGGCCAGTGACAAGAACCTTCATGAGCGCACCGCGCCTGCCAGCTTGAAGCTCACCCTAACCGTTGCCCGATTCATCGAGACCTCCACTTGCCAAGTCGACTAGATCCTAGAGGGAACCCTGCGCACCACCGAAGTGTCGGGGTGAACCGAATCATAGCCTCAGCCTAATTGCCGACAGGTACGATCGCAACATTCCCAATTGTGACGTCGACGTAGTGCGCAACCACCAGCAGCGAGCCGCCCACCGGCGACTGGTCGGAGACGTAGGTGATGCCCCAAGCACTGGGCTCGGCCTGACCCTTCGGCCACATCTTGTAGCTGTATTCGATGTCGCCGTTTGGAAGAGGTTCGGAGCGCATCTTCAACACGTAAGTGACGCCGACCTGAGGCGCAGGAGTGACCCCGGGGCCAAAGGACTGGAAGCCATCGCTCTCCCAGGTCGCGAGACCCCAGTAGAAGTCGTGAAGCCAAATGTAGGCCATCAGGGCACCGAGGGGATGCCAGCCAAGGCGAGGCTGTTGACCGTTCCAGTCGAAGTGCCCGGTCCAGCGGATGGCGAGTCCGATGATCGGAGCCTGGAAGCGGTCGATTGGTGCATTGAGGGTCGCCTCGACGGTCGCCTCGTAATTGGTCCAGCTCAAATCCCCTATCGCAACCAGCCTGTCATAACCTGGCTCGATGCACCGCAGGCCGTCGTTCTCGAGTGACCACTTGCCGTCGACGATCTGCGCCACGTCCGACACATCGCTCACCGTGTTCCAGTCGATGCTGTAGGTGGTGGGCGTGACCACACCGTCGATATAGTCGATCTGGACTGACTCGACGCTGGTATTGCCCAAGTTGTCGCGCGCGCGAATCGTCACGTCGCTCAGGCCGGGCGAAAGCTCGTCGTAGCCGATCTCGACGTTGAAGTCGTTCCACGCCGCGAGTCGGCTTCCGTTCGGGCCCAGCGTGAGCGGGAGCTCCGGGCCACCGTTGAGCGAGTAGGTGAGGGAGGCGACACCGTCCAAGTCCTGGACGTTGCCCAGGACGTTGATGAACCGCTGAGGCATGCCTGCCGCGCCAAACCGCTGGTACGGCCCGTACCAGACATCGATGACCGGTCCGCCGACTCCGCCGCTCGTACCGGTGGTGAAGACGCCATCGCCCGTGCTCGAGCTGTTGCCGGCGCCATCTTCTGCGGTGACGCGGTAGTGATAGACGGTGCCATCGCTAAGGCCGGGGAGCGATACCGTGTGGGACGTCGACGAGGTGCTCGAGGCGACGGAGCCCAACTCGTACGAGCTCGTCTGGCCGTACTCGACGAAGCCAGTCGTGCCTTCGTCTGTTTGCCAAGTGACCGTGGCCGAGGTTTCGAACGGCGTCGTATTGACGTTGCTAATGAGCGGCGGGGTCGAGTCGAGCAGGAACTCCGCCGTCACCGTCGCATCCGCTTCCACTGTCAGAACAGCCGGGTTCGTGATGCCGAAGAGCGCACCGCCCCAGCCGACGAAGGATGCACCCGGACCCGGTTGGGCGGTGAGCGTCACGGTGGAGCCGCAGGCGTAGGCGCTCTGATCGGGATTTCGCGCCACCGTGCCTTGTCCGATCGCCGAGGTGCTCACTGTGAACTGATCGCCCGGATTGCACAGGGGGCCGTCCTCGGGGACGAGCGGTGCGGAGGTCTCGAAGAAGTAGTCGACCACCGCCGTGTACGCGGGGTTCGGATCGAAGTTGCCCGCAAAGACGCCGACCGACCAAACGGTGAGCGTATGCGAGAAGCTCGCCGCCGTCGCCCAGCTCACGCCGTCGTAGGAGTAACGCGCAGTCCACTGGTTAGCGGTACGCCCCAGGCGCATGTAGATCGTCGATGCCGAGGCGATGCTCTGCTGAGCCTTTATCGAGGGCGAGCCATTGGTGAACGCTGCGCTGAAGACGTTGAGCGAGCTTCCGTCGCTATAGACGTCGAAACGGATGTAGTTCGAGTCGTCGTCCTCGACCAAGAGGCCTTGGCTCTGGAACCCCAGGGTCGGCTCGGATTCGAACTTGACCTCGAGCTCGAAGTCTTCGTCCGCGGCCGGCTGCATGACTCGCAACGCCGTGTTGCTCGTCCATGGGTCGTGGACGGTGCCGGCTGGGACCGAGAGCAAGAGCTGAGCGTCCGAGGTCCCGGCGCCGACCAATGTCACAGTCCCGTCCGCTTGCGGATCGACGATTTCCCATAGCTGCGTGTCGAGGACGCCGCTATGGAAATCATCGGAAACGATCGCGCCCGAACCTACGCTGCCACCCGTGCCGCCGCTGCCACCCGTGCCGCCGCTCCCGCCCGTGCCGCCGCTGCCGCCCGTACCGCCGCTCCCGCCCGTGCCGCCGCTGCCGCCCGTACCGCCGCTCCCGCCCGTGCCGCCGCTCCCGCCGCCGCCAGTGCTGTCGGTTGTGAAGGTCGCATCCAACGTGCTTCCGCCGTTGCCGAAGGCGTCGGTCGCGCTGACGCGGTAGTGGTAGAGCGTCCCTTCGCTGAGGCCGGGCAAGGTGACCGCGTGCGCCGTCGCCAGCGTGGCCGAGGCCGCAGCGCCAATTTCATACGCGGCGGTGAGGCCGTATTCGACCAAGCCCGTGCTGAGCTCATTGGTCTGCCAGCTGACCGTCGCGGAGGTTTGACCGGCCGCTGCATTGACGTTGTTGATCTGTGGAGGAATCGTGTCCAGCAGGAAGTTCGCGGTCACCGTCGCGTCCGCGTCGAGCGTCAAGACGGCAGGATTGCTCGTCCCGCTCAGCGCCCCAGACCAGCCGAGGAAGGTGGCGCCCACGGCGGGCTGCGCGATCAGAGTCACCTCGGACCCGCAGCTATAGCTGCTCTGATCGGGGCTCCGAAGGATCGTGCCGTTCGTGGCCTGCGTCGTCAGAACCAGCTGGTCGCCCGGATCACAGAGTGGCGGATCTTCAGAAGCGATAGGAGCCGAGGTCTCGTAGAAGTAGTCGACGGCCACCGAGTAGGCAGGGTTGGGGTCGAAGTTGCCCGCAAAGACCCCGACCGAGGAAACCGCCAGGCTGTGGTTGAACGTGCCGGCCGTGGTCCAGCTCGTTCCGTCGTAGGAGTACCGCGCTGTCCACTGGTTGCCACTGCGTCCGAGGCGCAAGTAGATCGCCGGGGCCGAAGCGATTGCGCCGTAGATCGGAATCTGGGGTGAGCCATTGGTGAACGCGGCCCCAAAGACGTTGGTAGAGCCACCGTCGCTGAAGACATCGAAGCGGATGTAATTGGTCGCGTCCTGCTGAACCAGCAAGCCCTGGCCCTGGAACGCAAGCATCGGCTCCGATTCGAACTTGGCCTCGATCTCGAAGTCCTCGTTGGCAGCCGGCTGCATGACTCGGAGCGTCGTGTTGCTCGTCCAGGCATCGTGAACGGTGCCGGCCGGCACCGAGAGCACGAGATGTGCGTCGGGCGTCCCTGCGCCCACCAGCTCCACCGTGCCGTCGCCTTGTGGGTCGACCACTTGCCAGACCCCTGTGTTCAGGGAGCCGGTGTGGAAGTCATCGGAGGTGATGGCGCCCGGCACTGTTCCGCCGGTTCCGCCCGAGCCCGCACTGCCGCCCGTGCCTGCGCTACCGCCGGAGCCGCCAGTCCCACCGGTTCCACTGGTACCGGTCGTGAAGGTCGCGTCCGCCGTGTTGCCACTGTTTGCGAAGCTGTCCTCAGCGTTGACGCGGTAATGATAAAGAGTCCCTTCCGAGAGCGCAGGCAAAGTCACCGCATGGGCGGTCGCAGGCGTAGCCGATGCGACTGAGCCGATCTCGTAGGAGGCGGTCAGACCGTACTCGACGAAGCCGGTGCTGAGCTCGTCGGTCTGCCAACTCACCGTCGCGGAGGTCTGACCCGCTACCGCGGTGACGCTGCTGATTTGAGGAGCGGTTTGATCCAGCAGGAAGCTCGCGGTCACCGTCGTATCCGCGCTGATGGTCAGGACCGTCGGATTCGTATTACCGCTCAGTGCGCCACCCCAGCCGAGGAATGTCGCGCCCGGGTCGGGCTGCGCGGTCAGTGTGACGAGCGAATCGCAGGCGTAGGTGGCTTGATCCGGGCTGCGAAGGATCGTGCCGTTGCTCGCCTGTGTCGTCAGGACCAGCTGGTCGCCCGGATCGCAGAGCGCCGGATCCTCGTCGACGATGGGGACGCTGGTCTCGTAGAAGTAGTCTACTGCGACCGTGTAAGCCGGGTTCGGATCGAAGTTCCCCGCGAACACGCCAACGGACGAGACGGTGAGGGTGTGATTGAAGGTGCCTGCCGTCGTCCAGCTCGTTCCGTCATAGGAGTATCGCGCCGTCCACTGGTTGCCACTGCGCCCGAGGCGCAAGTAAATCGTCGGCGCCGAAGCGATGCCTGCGTAAATCGGAATCGCCGGTGATCCGTTGGTGAACGCGGCGCCAAAGACGTTGAAGGCGCTTCCGTCGCTGAACACGTCGAAACGGACGTAGTTGGTGGCGTTCTGCTGAACCAACAGCCCCTGGCTCTGGTATGCGAGCGCCGGCTCCGACTCGAACTTGACCTCGATCTCGAAGTCTTCGTTGTCGGCCGGCTGCATCACGCGAAGCGCCGTGTTGGTCGTCCATGGGTCGTGGACGGTGCCCGCCGGGACCGAGAGGAGGAGATGGGCATCTGGCGTGCCCGAGCCGACCAAAGCCACCGTGCCATCGCCCTGCGGGTCGACCACCTGCCAGCGCTGAGTATCGAGCGTGCCGGTGCTGAAGTCGTCGGAAGTGATCCCGTGCGCGGACCCTAGCGCGACACTGCTGCTCCCAAAGTCGCCCCCACCCGCGCCGTCGTTCCCAGAGCATGCGACGAGCATCAACGACAGAAGAAATCCAAACGGCGCCGCGGTTCGGCTGCGAGGCTGGAAGGCGAGCATCAGTGTCAGTCTCCGATGTGATCTTAGTCCCTTAGCGCCGCGGGGAAAGCGCGCGCCAAGGCAGGTCCATAACTGTAGCGTACCTGAACACAAATGTGTAACCAGATGGGGTTCCTGGCTTTTGTAAGCTCTATCACCGAGGCTGTAAGCATTGTGATCGTCCTTACTTGCCAGATGGACGCGCAAAGGATACGCCGGGCGCCGGGCGGGAGGATCGGTCCAGATTCGCGATGAGCCAGCCTCAATCAGGGGAAACTGCAGCCGCAAGCGGAGCCCGGTTTCGGGCTTCAGCCTTGAGTGCGTCTACCTGGGCAGCCGCAGGCGTGCTCATCGGGCAGGTCATCCGACTCGGTGCGAACCTCATTTTGACGAGGCTCTTGTTCCCCGATGCGTTCGGAATGATGGCGATTGTCAACGCGGTCATCATCGGCCTCGAGATGTTCTCGGACGTGGGCATCGCGCAGTCGATCATCCAACACGAACGCGAAGACGTGGCCTTCCTCGATACGGCGTGGACCGTTCAGGTCGTACGCGGCTTTAGTCTCTGGGCGTTTGCCTCCATTCTGGCCTATCCGATCTCCCGCGCCTACGGCGAGCCGCTTCTCATGTGGCTCATTCCCGTGGCTTCGAGCAGCGCGATCCTGCGCGGCCTGGCGCACACCTCGTTGATGACTCTGAATCGTCAGCTCGGCTTGCGCGCCCTGGTGCTAGTCGAGCTCAGCATGCAAATCGGCGGGGTCGCGGTAATGCTGGGGCTGGCCTATTTTTGGCGCTCGGTTTGGCCGCTCGCGATTGGCGGCGTCGTGGCAAGTCTCATCTGGACCGTGCTGAGCTACGTTCTGAGCGACGGTCGCATGCCGCGCTTCCACTGGGAGCGCGAAACACTCCGCGACATGGCGGTCTTTGGTCGCTGGATCTTCCTCAGCTCC
The DNA here is from genome assembly GCA_963699755.1 of uncultured delta proteobacterium. Lineage (GTDB taxonomy): Bacteria > Myxococcota_A > Polyangia > Polyangiales > Houyiibacteriaceae > SG8-38. Next base: position 1,261,097 of record CAVOVB010000001.1, on the reverse strand, counting down.
CTCCTTGCCTATATGCTCGGCCAAGGCGATCGACTCGTCATGGGCGCGTTCATGAGCATGGGTGAGCTCGGGGTCTATTCAATCGCGGCCCTGGTGGCCCGCCAAGTCGAGGACGTCACGAACAAGGTCGATGAAACGGTCTTGTTCCCGATCTACTCTCGCGTCGGAAAGACCACGACGCCCGAGCTGCTCAGTCGCATCGCGCGCTACAGGCTCGTTCGGATGGGTCTCTTTCTGCCTGCAATCTGGATTCTCATCGTCTTCGGCGACGATATCGTCGAGTTTCTCTGGGATGAGCGCTACTGGGATGCGGGCTGGATGGTTCAAATCATCAGCGCGGGCTCTTTCTTCTTCGTCATCGGCGCGGTCGGACCGATTCATCTTGCACGTGGAGAGTCCTGGGTTGGACTCGTCGCCGTGGCGATTCGGGCGGCCGTTCTGCTCCCGGGGATGGTGCTTGGCGGCTATCTTGCGGGGGCGAAGGGTCTGATCATCGCGATCGCCGTTTCCTACGTGGTCTACTACCCGCTCCAAGTCTGGATCTCGATACGCTATCGCGTATGGCTACCGATGTATGATCTCGCAGGCTTGGCGATCTCCGCCCTGGTCGTTTGGGCGGGGCTGACGTTCACCTAGCTCGAACCCGCCAAAGCTTCGTCGAGCGATGCTTGAAGCTCGCTGCCGAAACCATCGCGCGCGAGGCTTCGAAACAACTCGGAACGCTCAGCGATGGTACCGGCCGCTGCGTGGGCTTTGTGGCTGTCACGGTCCTCGAGCCAGCGGAGCACGACAGAGACCGCAAGCGGATGCCCGGTGTCTACGCAGAGGGTTAGAAAATGCTGTAAGACGGTTTCTTCATCGGCCCCTGTCACCTGATCGGCAACCCCCTTCCAGCGCGGGAGAGCGGCCCTGCGCAAGCGTTGATAGAGCATCCATGCCTTCAGCGTCTTGATCTTGGGCTGGGACCGATCGGAGAGGCTCTGGATGAGACGATACTCGGCCTCGCCCAGTGCCAGATTGAACGCGATCTGCGCTCTTGCAGGCGGAAACGAGGCGAGGTCGCGCAGGCGAGCCGCTTTTTGACGGAGCGGGATCTCGGACTGACGAATGCAACGGGCGTGCTCGCGAAACAGGTGCCAGGCGAGGTTGGCGGTGCCCGTTGAAGCCGCAGGGTCGTACCAGCGCGCTTCTTCTTCTTCCGACATGCGCGCACGTGCCGAGTTGGGAGGATGCATGCGCTGATTGTACAGAGGCTCGGGGAGCTGCCAGAGCTCGCCGTAGAGCGCGAGCTCCGCATTGAGAACGACGTCAGCGGCCTTGAAAGGCCGTATCAAACCGGTGCGCCTAAGAACCTCGCTTCGAATCAGACCGAACACGATGGCCGGAGCGTGCTGATCACCCAGGCGAAGAAGCTCCGCATAGCGGATCGTTCGGATCTCGCGTGTTGGACCGTCGACGAGCCGAGGGAGCTCGAAGCTGCAATCTCCGGCGAAGGAGCCATCTGGCCTCAGGAATCGGCGCCTGGGAAAGCACAGGATGACGCTGTCGGGTGCGCTGCGAAAGGCTTCTACGCAAACGCGAAGGTAGTCCGGTTCGAGGGTGTCATCCGCTGCGTGCCACTTGAAATACTCTCCCCGAGAGAGCTCGAATGTCCGGTTGAAATTGCCGGCAGCGCCCAAGTTCTCTACGTTTCGGCAGTAGCGAAAGCGAGGGTCGCGTTCCGACCAGGCGCGGCAAATCGCTTCGGTCCCATCGCTCGAGTCGTTGTCGCACATGACGACCTCGAAGTCCTCGAAGGTCTGCGCAGCGAGGCTCGCCAAGGCGTCGGGCAGCGTCGCTTCACCGTTGTATACGGGAACACCAATTGAGACTTTGGGCCTACCCTCGGACACGCGATCGTCACGATAAGGAGTCGCATCTGCTGGCGCAACTTCGAGCGAAATTCAACGCAGTAGCTTCCCGAGCTCAGCAGGCAGGGCCTTGCTTCGCGGGACCCGACGGTAGAGCTGGACCGATGCATCGCCGCCGGCCTCCTGAAGCTGGCTCACAACCTCCGGCCGCATCGCCGCCTCGCAGCTCTGCTGGTCTTCGAAGCGAAAGAGAGCCGTGCGTTTGAACACGAGTGGATTGGTGTTCGCAGGATGAGGGCGCTTGCTAATCACGATGGACGAGGTTTCGTTGCTCTGGTACACGAGCTTGCCGCCGGCTGATTCCACGATGCTCTGCACCGCATCGGGCGCCTGATGGAAGTGCAGCGCCAGCACCCACTTGCAGCGGCGCAAGTCGTCGAGCGAGTCGAACGAGTGTGTAAACGAGGCCTCGAACTTGCGAACCGCCTTCATGCGCTGCGGATTTGCGACCAGCATGTAGTAAGGATTGAGCGCCAAGCCGAAGAAGCGTCGCTGGTTTGGGTACCGGACGACCAGCAGCTCATCGGCCCGCGACTCGCCGAGGAGCGACGCGACGTGAGCGCCCATCCAGCCGACCTCGGCGCCCACCACCTTCAAGAGCGGCAGGGTGAGGAGCCCATACCACTTGTAAGCCTCCTCATCCTTGAAATGGATGAGGTTGAGCACGTCCACGGGCGCTGGTAAGTCGGCGCGGTAGAGCCGCTTCACGGCGTCGAGGTCGAGTTGGTCGAGCATGCCCATCTCGGCCTCTTACTACGCGGGACGGGGCCATGCCATCCAGTCGGAGGACGGAAGGGAGTGTTTTGACCACTTGTTGGCCCTATGGAACTCCGTTAAGGAGCGAAGTCATGACCCAGGAGATGGAGGCCGCGGTGGCCGAAGAGCTCGTCGAGTCGGACACAAGTGCCGTGCAGCCTGTGTCGGTCGTCACCCGAATGGTTTTCGCGGCGCCGCCCGAGCGCGTGTGGAACGGCCTCGTGTTCTACGAGGAGCTCGGCGGGCGCCCGCCATGGCACTTGCGTTTGCTCTTGCCGGTTCCGATCCGCAATGAGGGCAAAGTCTCGGAGGTCGGTGATGAGGCGACCTGCCTTTATGAACACGGGCACCTCCTCAAGCGCATCACGAAGATTGAAAAGGGCGACCTCTACGAGTTCGAAGTCGCCGAGCAAGCGCTGACGGTGGGGGGCGGCATGCGCCTGTGCGGCGGCCGCTACACCTTGCGCGGCCTGCCCGACGGCCAAACCGAGGTCGCGGTCGAAACCCGCTACCTCAGCCGCAAGTGGCCGCGTTGGCTCTGGAAGCCACTGGAGAAAATGGTCTGCCATTGGTTTCACCGCTACCTCCTGAGCACGATGCGACGCCAGATCGAAGCCGGGTGAGGGACCGAGTTGCCTGAGCTCATGCCACCGACCTGGTTGATTCGTGCCGCGGTTGCGGCGGTCTGGTTCTACGAAGGACTCTGGTGCAAGTTGCTCCGCGGCGAGCCGCGCGAGTTCGATGTCGTCAAAGCGGTGCCGCGCTACGGAGAGCGATTCGGTGTGCCCTTTTTGATGACCTTGGGGGCGGTGGAGGTCGCGATCGGGGTCTGGGTGTTGACCAGCTTCGCTCCCTTCCTCTGCGCGCTTGCGCAAACCGTGCTGCTGGTGTCACTGAACGCGAATGGCTGGATCTGGTCGAGGCACGTGATTCACGATCCGCGCGGCATGCTGGTCAAGAACTTCGCCTTCCTGGTGCTGGCCTGGGTGGCCGCGAGCTTGCCGGGCGCGGGGGCGCCATGAGCGCGAGCACGGCGGTGACGATCTGGGAGCGGGGGCGACTCGATGCCCGCCTCGGGCCTCGGCAGGTGCTTTTCGGCCGCATGTACGAGGATCCGTCGATCGAGCTCGAAGCCTTTCGACCTCAGAGCCGCGTCCTTTGCATTGCCTCGGCGGGCTGTACGGCGATGCGGCTCGCACCTCATCACGAGGTCGTCGCGGTCGACATCAATCCGGTACAGCTCGCCTATGCGGAGCGGCGCTTCGATGGCGACCCCGGCGTTCGCGGCCGAGCCGAGCGCATCATGGACTTCATGCGCTTCTTCGGGCCGCTGGCAGGCTGGTGGCCGTCGAAGGTGCGTGCCTTCGTCGAGCTCGACGATCCGGCCGCACAAATGGAGTACTGGAAACGGGAGCTCAACACCTGGCGCTTTCGCGCCGCGGTGGATGGGCTGTTTTCGGTGACGGCACTTCGCGCGGTGTACGCGCCACGATTTCTCGATTTCCTGCCGAAGCGCCTGGGCTCGGTCATGCGCGGGCGCATGGAACGCTGTTTCGCGCGACACCCCAATCGAAGTAACCCTTACGCACGTTCCCTTCTGCTCGGTGAGCTTTCCTCGGATCCGCCCCCGCCGCAGGCCAAAGACGTGCAGCTCGTCCACGCGGATGCGGCGAGCTTTTTGGAGAGCCAGCCAGCCGCGAGCTTCGATGGCTTCACTCTCTCGAATATCTTGGACGGCACCGACGAGGACTATCGGCAAAGGCTCTTCGCCGCCGTGAGACGCGCAGCCAGCCCCGACGCGGTCACGGTCCTGCGCAGTTTCGGCGATGCAGATGCCGACTCCCCAGCAAACCGCGCCGACGACGACCGAGCCATGCTCTGGGGCAGCGTGCTCGTGAGGCCGGCAAGCGACCTATGACCCCGATCGAAGGTCAGTCAGCCGCGGCGGCGACGAGTGGCCCGCACTCCGTTTCGTTCATGAATACGCCGTCCTGGTTTGGCCCCAATGGTGTGTTGACGCCAGAGGTCGCACCGATTTTCAAGTCCGCGTCACTGTACGCGAGGAACACGCACATCTCTTTGCCTGCCAGGCCGTAGGTGATTCGCTGGTCGGTGTTGTTGATGTAGCCGCACTCGAACCGAAGCTTCCCAGCGCCCTGCGAGTTGATCGCCGGGTCGAGGGTGGTTCCCAGCGGCTGGCCAACCGAGCCCTCGAATTCGAAGATCGTTCGCTCGGCGCCTACGTCATCGACGAAGCTGAGGCGGAAGTAGTTTCCCCACTCGTGATAGTGCGCAAGGACATAGTAGATGTTGTAGTCGGGGTCGCGTCCGAGAACGTTCTGGAACTGCGGCTCGAGGTCGCAGGTCATGCCGTAACGGGACCTGGCCTGCGGCTCGATGTCGAGCGTGGTGTTGGTAAACGCGATGGGTCGAAGACGAATTTGGACCTGCTCTTCGGGAACCGTCTCGATGTCAAAGCGTAGCGCAGTTTCGAGCGCGCCGGCCGTGATGTTCACGAGATGGACGCCGCCGACGATTTTGTAACGGGGCGGGATCTCGAGCACCGCTCCCTCTTGAAAGGCTTGAAGCTCTTGAAGGGCTTGCGTGGACTGAGCGAAGAAGGCGCCGCCTGCGAGCCCGGCGGTCACGTCGTGGAAGCCGCGCTGATCGCAGGGCCAAGTCCCGTCCGGCCCGGGGTACATCCCCTCGGGGACGAAAAACCAGTTCGAGTGATGCCAGGCGCCATCGTTCGTCTGGCGTATCTTCGAGACGAAGATCGGTTCGTCGTTGTCGAGCGTCCAACTTTGGCAGGTACCGCTCACCTCTTCGGCCACATCCACCATGATCGGCTCGAAGGCGTGACTGAGCGTTGGGTCGATCTCGCTCAGGGCGCCTTGTTGAGAGCAAGCGGCGATGGTGAGAAGCAACAGGCCGAGGGAAACTGTCCGCATCGAAGCAACCATCGCCCGGTCTCAGCGGCTTGGCAAGACGAGACAGCAGGGTCCCATCGGAGCGACCTAGGCCCGCCTCCTCTTATTGACGAGGTCTTCGGCCGGAACCAAGCCGAGGACGGCGCATACGCGTCGGTCCTGTTTTGTTGGCTTTCGCACCGGCGTTCGGGTATGTCGACGGGGCGTCGGGCGAAGCACGGAGGCGTTGTCGTCGAAGCGGCGTGAACGGGATCGACGCATGAAATCGCAGTCGCGAGAGTTGCTACCGCCGGAGCGGGGTCATAGCGGGCTCCCCGGGCGAGGCAGACGGACGAGGGGTCAGCGGATCGGCCTGTTTCTCGGCCCTGCCCTGTTCGTATTCTTGCTTTTCTTCGAGCTCGACCCCGAGCGGCCCGAGGTCACGCGGATGGCCGCGGTGGCCGTTCTGATGGCGACCTGGTGGATCACCGACGCGATTCCTCTCTTTGCAACCGCGCTCCTGCCGCTGATCCTCTACCCGCTGCTCGGCATCGAGCGTACGGGTGACACGGCGCCCGTCTATTTCAACAGCACCATCGTCTTGTTTCTCGGCGGCTTCATGATCGCGCTGACCATGGAGAAGTGGAATCTCCACCGTCGAATCGCCCTGTGGATCATTCGCAACGTCGGAGGCGGAGCAGATCGGATCATTCTCGGCTTCATGTTGGCGGGTGCCTTTCTCTCCATGTGGATCTCGAACACCGCCACGGCGATCATGATGATCCCGATCGGGCTCGCGATCGTGCTCCGCATGGAAGAGCAGTTCGGCACAGAGACGACCCACAACTTCTCCGTCGCCGTCATGTTGGGAATCGCCTATTCCTGCTCGATCGGCGGCATCGCGACGCTGGTCGGGACGCCGCCGAATCTGTCCCTGCAGCGGATCTTTCAGATCACGTTTCCCGATGCAGCCCCGATCGGCTTCGGCGTCTGGTTCATGATGGCCGTTCCGATTGCCGCGATCCTACTCATCGTGGCCTGGCTATTGCTCACGCGGCTGTTCTACCGAATCCCCGATCTGGTGACGGTGGACCAATCGGTGGTGGAGGAGGAGGCGGAGAAGCTCGGGTCGATGAGTCACGAGGAGCGGATCGTCCTCGCGGTCTTCGTGTCGACGGCCTTGCTCTGGTTGTTTCGGGCGCCTCTGGTGCTCGGATCGCTCAGGGTGCCGGGGTGGTCGCAACTCTTGCCGTACGGGGAGCTCTTCGACGATGCGACGGTCGCGATTTGCATGGCCTCGATCATGTTTCTGATCCCCGCCCGGTCCGCTGGGGCCGAGTCTGCGACGATCATGGGGCCGGGTGTGATCCGCCGGCTCCCCTGGAACATCGTCTTGCTCTTTGGCGGCGGCTTCGCCCTGGCGCACGGCTTTCAGGTGACGGGCCTCGCCGCATTCATTGGCGAGGAGTTCACCGGGCTCGCCGGGGTGCCGCCACTGCTCGTCGTCTTCGTGACCTGCCTAGGCCTGACGTTTCTGACCGAGCTCACATCCAACACGGCGACCACGGAAATGGTCCTCCCGGTACTCGCCTCCATTGCGGTCGCTACAGGCATCCACCCGCTCCTCTTGATGATCCCAGCCACACTCTCGGCGTCGTGCGCATTCATGATGCCAGTCGCGACGCCTCCGAATGCCGTCGTGTTCGGAAGTCAGCGCGTCAGCATCCCGGAAATGGCGCGAGTGGGACTCGCGCTGAACCTGATCGGCGCTGTCCTCATTTCCGTCGTCTTCTACGTGCTCGGGACTGCCCTCTTCGAAATCGAGCCCGGCGTGCTGCCCAACTGGGCGCTCGTGTCGGCGGCGGGTCGCTAGATTCGATTGCTGCAAGGTCGGCTCGATCCTCGTTTTGTGACCTTGCTTGCATTGGCGCCGGATAGCATCGGTCGCTACCCTATGACGATGGGGGAGAGAGAAATCTTTTCGTACAGCTGCGCGCTGTGCCTGTGCTTCGGTTTGATGCTGACGGGGGCTTGCTCGTCGGAATCCACCCTGGGCGATGGCCGCGGCAGTGATGCGGGCGTCGACGAGGATGGTTCTGTCTCCGGGTGCCCCTGCGCTCCGGGTGAGGTCTGCGTTCAAGAGGAGTGTCTCGCCACTCAGGGTGAGTGCAGCAACGACGACGACTGCGGCGGCGACACCTATTGTTGCGGGGTCGATTGCCTGTCCGATCCGAAAGACGGCGCGAGCTGCATCTCCTATGGCACTGGCCCGCGTGGCGAGGTGAACGAGCTCTGCCTTGGCGACATCACCATCGGTCTTTTTCAAGCGGACGTTCAATGCGAATGGACGGGGCCGCCGGCGGGCGATCCCTTCCCTGAGCATGTCCAGGTTCTCACGACTCCATTGGTCGCTGACCTGCCCTTCGACTCGGGAGCTGCCAAAGAGATCGTGATCGTGACGTACAACGGCCTCGACGGCGGCTCCGAAGCAGCTGAGGGTACAAACCCCGCTCGCTTCGGTGTGATTCGAATCTTGAACGGCCAGACCTGCGAGCAGATCGTGAACCTCGATGACCCATCGAACCGCGTGATTGCGGCTTCGCCCCCAGCCATCGGGGACATCAACGGCGACGGCTTTCCAGACATCGTCACGCATCGCGCCTTGGGCGGCCTGGTCGCGTACGGCTGGAGCGCGCCCGCCGAGACCTACACCCGCCTTTGGGTGGCCCTCGGCAACGACATCAGCGGCTCGCGCTGGGATGGGATCGCCCTGCACGATTTGGATGACGACGGACTTCCCGAGGTGCTCTCCGCGAGTGAAGTCTACGATGGGCCGACGGGCAACCGACTCAATGCCGGCCAGGTGTTGCCGAGCGCGGGTGAGATGAGCATTCCGGCGGTCGCAGACGTCGACGGAGATGGTGAGGTCGAAATCACGGCGCGCGACATCTATCGCTGGAATGCGGAGACGGATCGATGGGACCTCGCATATCCGCTCGGGCACAGCGCACAGTTTTGGGCGGTTGCAGATTTCGGAACGCCCGGCGCGACGGCAGCGGAGTTCGACGCGAACAGCTTCGATGGAGTCGCCGAAATCGTCTCGACCGGGAACGGCAAGGCTCGTTTGATGACGCTCTCGGGCCAAGTCCTCTTGGACGTGAGCTCGGACATCCTGGGCGGGGGTCCACCGACCATCGGAGATTTCGATGATGACGGCCACCCGGAATTCGCGTCGGCTGGGGGGAACTTCTACCGACTCTTCGATCTCGATTGCGCGACCGACCCATCTTGTCTGACCACGGAGATTCGTTGGTCGACTTCCTCGCAAGACCTTTCTTCCAATCGGACCGGTTCTTCGGTGTTCGATTTCGAGGGCGACGGCGCCGCAGAGGCGGTGTATGCGGACGAGTGCTTCACGCGAATCTACGAGGGCTCGACGGGCGAGGTCTTGTACTCGGCGTTTCGCACCTCGTGCACATGGTTCGAAAACCCGGTCATCGCGGACCCCGACGGGGACTCAAACACCGAGATCCTCATCGGCTCGAATGCGAACTGCGACCGAAGCTGCCCGCAGATCGACCCGATTCACCGCGGCAACCGCTGCGAAACGGGCGCTGACTGCCTCTCCGGCGTCTGCAACGAGGGGTTTTGTCGTTGCGCGAGCGACTCGGAGTGCCTCGAAGGCTACGCGTGCAAGACGACCATCGCGGGAACGCCAGGCAGCGGCAATACCTGCAGGGCCGAGCATCCGCCAGGCGTTGGGCAGGTGGGCCTCCGGGTGCTTCGCGATGCGCTCGATCGCTGGGTCTCGTCGCGCCCGATGTGGAATCAACACAGCTACTCGGTGACCAACATCAACGACGACGGCACGGTGCCGAGAACTTCGGAATGGACCGCGAACTTCAGTGAACCGGACCTGAACAACTTTCGGCAGAACGTACAAGGCGGCGCTGCAGCAGGCTCACAACCCGACATCACCGGCGACGTCGACGAGACCGTGTGCCGAACCTCGGGAGAGACGCGCATTCTGACGGCGACTGTGTGCAACCGGGGCACCCGTACGGTCGGCGCATCGATGCCGGCGACGTTCTACGTTGGGGACCCGGGGGATGAGAACGTCTTGTGCGTCTCGTACACGGAGGGCCCGGTCCCAGTCGGCGGCTGTCTCGAGGTCTCGTGCATGATCGACGTAGACATCGAGGGTAAGATCACCATGGTCGTGAACGACGATGGCGAAGGCGGCCGGACGACCACCGAGTGCAACGAGGACAACAACTCCGATGATGTCACGATCATCTGCGTGCAGTGAGCGACTGACGAAGATCGGGTTGCCGAGTCTATGCAGGCTCGCAGCGGTCGGGGACCGGCTCGATCAGCCGAGCGTCAGCCCGCGAGCGCCGTCTCGATGACCTTGCCTCCGCTAATCGCTTCATCGAGCCGCGTGCGCGGGACGCCAAGTGCCACGCCGAGTGTCTTCGCCATCGACTGGAAAGTCTCTTCGTGCGGGATGTCGCCCGAAGCGGACGCGCGTCCAGTCGCGGAGTCGATGGCTTGCGCTTGGTAGTCCTTCCCAGTCGGCTCGATGCCGCCCACCACAGCGCCGCGAAGCCCTTCACCGATGAGGACCGCACAGTGGTGTCGCCCATTGTGGTCGCGCCCGGCTCGGCCCTTTCGCGCGAGATCCCGTCCGAACACGTTGAGCGTGCCGACGATGACGTCGCTTCGGAGCACACCCTCGGCGCGCATGCCCTCGACCGTCTCGACGAGCGCCTTCAGGTGGCCAACGCCTGCAACCGATTGTTCAGTCTCCTTCACGAACTCACGGTCGGTATGATTGTCGCCACCGAAATTGATGCGAAGGGTGATGGCCGGCGAGACGTTCATCGCCGCAAGGACCGAGGCTGCAAGCACCTGGTCGGTCTCGCTGTTGCCATCGATGCTGGCTAGCCGCTCCACCAAGTCGAGCGATAGCGATCGCGCTTCGTCACGCGTCGCGACGAAGCGGTCGAGCATGCGGCGCTGGTTTTCGGTGCCGTGCTGCCGATAGAGCGCGTAGATCTCGTCGACGGTCTGGTCGCGAAGGGGGCGCAGATCGCCAAGCGCGTTCTCGTCTTGGGCGAGGGCCGTCTTGAGCGCAACCGGCGAGACGTTAGCCAGGGAGCGACCTTTGAAGGTGAGGATCTCGTTGCCGCCGCGCGCCCCGACGCTGATCGGCTCCTGTTGCACCGTCTCGAGGACGCTCGAAAGGGCGTCGGAAAAGACGCTGACGAGCATTTCGTTGCGCTCGGTGCTCCCCATCAGCCGCATCACCTTGGGGTGGTTCGGATGCGAGTTGGTGTAGGTTCCGTGGTGGAAGAACACCGTCTTGGCGAGCATGCTCGCCGGGAGCTCCGCCCAGGGTTTCGCTGCCGTGCGCTGCTGTCCGCCAATGGTCATGAGCGTCGGCGCCATCTCGGGTCCGTTCGGGTGCTCGACGGCCGGGTCTTCGTAGGTGCCCGGCACGTTCGCGTTGATGGGGTCGCCGGCAGAGGACGAGGAGAGAATCAAGATGCGCGTCGTCGCGGCGTCCTGCGCGCGCGCCGCCAAAGGCCGGGCCAGAATGGACATGGGAATGCCGGTGGCCAGCGACTTGAGGCCGAGCCCTCCTGCGCCGAAAAGCGCCGCGTAGAGCATCTTGCGTCTGTGGAGCTTCATCTTCCTGTCCCTCAAAGGCCCATGCCGAGCACGCTCGGAGACGTGCAGGCGACGATGAATGTGGAGCGGAGCGCATTGGTGCCGCTGGTCTGGGCTTCCGCCTGTTCGAAGTGTCTGCTCAGGATGTCGAGCATGCCGGCGTGCCGCGGGTCGGACTCCGGCAAGCCCGCGAGGTCGGTGACCAAGGCGCGGATCGCGCCCTCCGGATCGGTCGGAGGAAACTTCCCGTCCGCCGTGACCACCATATTGCTGAAGCCCTCACACATCGCCTCGCCCGCTGCGCGAATGAAGAGGTTCGGGTCTGCGATGACGACGGGGATCTCGCCGCCACGGCTGTAGCCGTCATCAGGAACGACCTCGATCAGCTGCCGGTTGATGCCACGTTCCCCGCGCCGTTCGGACTGATAGTAGGTTTCTGTGCCACAGGCGTCCGAGATGCCGAGCCGGTTGGAGACGGTCGCACAGAAATGACGCGCGCGCGCCACCGACGGAATATCGCCGCCCGCGTCCTCGACACAGCTGGCTGCAGAGACCAGCGGCGAGGCAAAGAGCTCGACGAGCATCGCGCGGAAGCTCATCCCGGATTGCTCGAAGACGTCGACCGCTTTCTGGAATTCCTGAGATCCCTCGGGACAAGCCGCGCTGTTCGCGAAGTAACAGGCCTTCTGCACCCAGGCGGGCGCAAAGCGTGGGTGGCTCGAGAGTGTATTGGCGAGCTCGTCGATCCCGTCGCCCGGCGCGCCCTCGACCGAGACGCCCTGGAAGGCGAAGGACGGTCGAAGCGCCTGCACGGAGGCATCTTGTTGGGCGTGATAGTAGTACGTAAACGAGTTGCGGAAATACTGCCGCATCGGGTCGAGGTTCACGTGGCAACCCCAGCACACCGATGTGGGATCGGCGTGCGAATCGTCGAGCGCGTCGTCGAAAGCAGGCACGAGCGTCGTTTCACTATCGAAGCTCTTTCCAAGCGCCACGATCAAGGTCTGGTTGATGGTCACCCGAGCCTGGTTCGCATCGTTGGTCGGCCAGGTGGCGAAGAACGCAGGCGTGGTCATGAATCCGGATCGCGGGACTCGCAGAACCAGCTCATTCGACGCACGGATCGCGTCCAGCTCCCAGAACATGGTCGGCTCTTCGCCCGGGCCCGGTGCGCGGATCGTCACCGGACGCCAGTCGAAGAAGGCCTCCTCGCCGAGGGCCGGGGTCGTGCGATAGGTGTCGGGCATGCAGCCGTCGTTGTTGGTGTAGAAGCCGAACAGAGCGGCAAACGCGGCCCGAACCAGATCGCCATTGGTCTTCACGGCCTCGCCTCCGCATCCTTCCGGAAGCCCTTCGGCGGGGATGCTGAACCGCATCCAGCTCGGAGAGCTGGGATTCAAGGTCTCTGAGAGCGGCACGTCCGAGGTCGTGAACACGAGCTGGTCGATCATGCTGCGTGAGTGCTTGTAGCTTCGGTCGTCGTCGTCATCGATCTCGCGGTCGTCGCTGAGCGCCAGGGCCACCATTTGTGCCGTCGTGAGATGAACCGTCCGCGTCGTGAGCACATCGGTGAACGGCCGATTCGAGCGTACGATGTCGAGGACGGTCCGGCCGAAGCTCTCTTCAAAGGTTCGAATGAAGGCATCGTCGGCCGCGGTTCCGTCACTAAGTCGCCCCATCTGGAAGTTGCTGTATCCCCAGAGGTCGACGAGCGCTTGTTCCTCGAACCCGTCCTGTTGAAATGCCGTTTCGAAGAAGCGGAGCAACTTCGCGTCGGCTTGCGGCATCTCGAGCCAGGCTTCGATTTGAGAGCGCAACGCCCCTGGGCTCGCCGACAGCGTGTCGAGCTCTTCGGCGGATAGGCCAAGCCCCGTCAGCAGCGTTTTGATCTTCGCGGCGTACACGAATGGCGCCGCCGGCTCGAACGCATCACAGCTCGAGAGCGCCGGTCGCGAGTCGTCGACGGGAAAGTCGGAGCCCCCGGGACCCGCAGGGTTGGATGGATCGTCGCGCGAAAGGCCACCTCCTGAGGGGCCGATGGCGCCTTCGCAGCCCCCAATTCCGAGGGCCAACACCATCATCACCAGGGAAAACAACCGAGGTCCCATGCTTGCAACTCCAGCCGAAGGGAATCTGATCCTAGCAGGAGGCTGGGCCATTTATAATCCTTTTGTGTCTATTTGGGCTGAGGATTACCCCCTGGGTCTTGAAATATGTAGCCCTTGTAGGTTATCTCACAAGATAGCAGTGACTCTCTCCGTGCATCGGCCTGCCTCGGGGTTTCGTCCGTGACGACGAGATCGCCGAGCGGCTCGTCTAACCTTCAGCCGCCCGACACGACGCCCCACTCCTTCGAGATGCGGGAGGAGGACACCGCCGGCACCGACCAAGACGGTGAGGACCGCGGCTTTGGATTCAGCCACGAGCAGCCTGTTCCGATTCGCAACAAGGCGTTCGCCGTCGGGGACTACTCGCCTTCGGGTAGCACCGACAAGCTCTCGTTCAACGGCGTGTTCAATGGACGCTCGGCTTCGGGCACCACGACCAAGGTAGTCGGGCAGTCGCGCTGTGAAATCGAGTGGACGGCAACCCGAGTCGATCCCGGCTCCGCTGGCATGGGCGGCGCAGGTGGCATGGGCGGAGAGGATGAGATCCCCCCGCTTGCAGACGTTCCCAACTGCAATGCGGGCCAGCCACTGGACTTTGCCGATGGCACCTTTGGTACCGGCTGGAGCGAAAGCGCCCGGTCGACCTGCGTGATGAGCCTGCAGGAAGGCGCTGCGTATGACCCTGCAGAAGGTGCGGTCACGAGCCTTTACCCGTCGATCCAAGCATCCACGCCGGGCGGCGAATTCTCCAGCCTACAAACCACCTTCAGCGTGCTCGTCCTGCAAGGCGAAGAGATCTACTGGTCCGGCGCGGACGCCGTTCGAGTCAAATTCGGCGATGGCGACAATGGCTTGGTCGACCATGCAATGACCGACAGCGAGCTAGGGCTCTGGCCGAGCTCCTCCACGTTGCAAGCGCCGGACCCCGAAGGCGAAGCTTTGCGGTTTGGGTTCATGACTTGCGTCAACGGCACCCGCGAGGACAGCGCGGTCGACAACTGGATCGTGCGTCTCTGTGACTGAGCCGACTTGCGCGATCGACGATTCAATAGCCGCCTCCGCGTTGAAACCGCTTCCACGCTGCGCACGGGCTCCCATATCGATTCTCGATATACCCTAGGCCCCAGGCGATCTGCGGCCACGGGTTGCGACGGTGGTTGACCCCGTACTCGGCGCCCATGCCCTTCATTTTGCTGCAGGGGTACGATTGGGGAATGCCACAGGCACCGGTCCTCTTGTTCACCGCTCGGTGGTTCCAATGGCTTTCGCGTTCCCAGAGCCGTTCCAGACAGCTCAGCTCTTGGGACCCGTTCCACTGCTGGTAGTTCTTTCGAATCAGGTAGCGCGCAAGCTCCTTGTTCTGCGCAGGGCTGTTGCTCTCTGCGCTTCGCAGGTCTTGGCTTCGACTCTCGCGGACGGCATCGGACGAGGTCTTGGAGGCTTGGTCTCGGGAGCACCCGATGGCGCAGAGGAGCGCCAGGATGAGAATCCCCCAAGAGAGCTTCAGCGAGTTCGGTCGACGTTGCATCGAACGAAGAAGCCTAGGACCCAAAACCTCGGGTGGCACGTTTGTTGATTCGCGATCAGGGCGCGTGCTGCTTCGGGTTGCTGCTTTTCCGACAGACGAGCGAGGGAGATCCGTCTATAGGGCGTTGCAGGAAATCGCCGGTAGGCAGGTTGCGATTTTCCGACAGCAGACGAAGTCGAGCCCTAGCGAATCGGGGCATTGGGAGTCGTCGGTGCATTCGCTCCCGATGTTTCCGATGTCGTCGGGGTCGATGTCGTTGGGGTCGATCGGGTTCACGATGTCGACGTTCTGGCAAATATTGATCTGCCCAGCCCCGCTACAGCCCTGAACCGCTTGCGCCTGCTCGGCGTCGATGCTGACGCGCGTGCCACCGGGGCAGACCACCGTCACTTCGGACGTGCTCGCGTTGATCTCGTATCCGTAGGTCTCGCCTGCCCTCGTGAGGAAGGAAACTTGCTGCAGAGCCCCGGTGCCGACCATCGCCGTGGCCGTCCCGCAGAGCTCGTTGCTGGGGCTCCGGAACTGCAAGGTCTGATCGAGCGAGCTAACGAGGCTGGCTCCGTTCGCGTAGGTCGTGGTGAAGCCGGAAATCTGGCAGTCGCCGTTGGGATTCCAGCAGGTGAACACGTCTGCCAGCCCCGCCGCACAGCTGTCAGCAAAAGACGCCTCGACCGCCGAGCCATCGCATGAGGCGGCGCCAGTTGTACCCGCTGCGCTGTCACCGCCGCAGCCGATCAAGGCTGCGATGGCAACGACCGTCACCCCGCCAATTGAGAGCAATCCAAGGTTCTTCATGAGCGCCTCCATCGATGCACCGCTGGGCACGGGCCTGTAATTGGTGGAAACAGCGAGGCTATTCAGCGGGCGTCAGCGTGTCTATACGTAAAAATTCCGTTGCCCTCGAGGAGCGGAAAAAGCTACGTCGA
Source organism: uncultured delta proteobacterium (assembly GCA_963699755.1). Lineage (GTDB taxonomy): Bacteria > Myxococcota_A > Polyangia > Polyangiales > Houyiibacteriaceae > SG8-38. The sequence goes on along the minus strand of CAVOVB010000001.1, from coordinate 1,245,287 downwards.
TGCGCAAATTCTCCTCGGCCTACTCGACGACCACCTCGCAGAGGTCGCTGCAGCCGGAGCCCTGTTCGCCGTTCTGTTCGCCGGCGTCGCAGGATTCGCCGAGCTCGGGCTGGCGGATCCCATCGCCGCAGAACGGGCCGCTGCTGCAATCGGGGTTGCAGCCGTTGAGGCCGCCCAGGTTTTCTCCGTTGTCGCAGTCTTCGAACATCTCCTGAACGATGCCGTCGCCGCAGTGCGGGCCGAGGGCCGTGCAGGTTTCGTTGCATTGCCCGTACTCGCCGGTGTTTTCTGCGGTGCCGTCATCGCAGAACTCGAAGCGCGTGCGAATCCCATCGCCGCACTGGTCGCTGCATTCGGATCGCTCGGTGACGAATCCATCGAGTGTCAGCGTGAAGTTCGACTGCGTCACGTGCCTTTCGGCGTGAAAGATCGAGACCTCGTAGACCTTCCCCTCTTGAAGCCCCAGGTCCGCGATACAAGCGTCGACGATCGCCTGGCGCGCTGTGTTGGCATCGACCACCGCCGGGTCGAAGCTCATCACCCCATCTTCGGCCGCGTGAATTCCGCCGATGTCCATGCAGAGGCGGCCGTCTACGAAGACCCAGAGGTCGTCGTCGCCTTCGAAACGAAGCACCTCGTCACCCTGGTAGACGAAGAAGTAGTGGACCTCCGTGGTGAAACCGAAGTTGTGTCCATTGGTCATCGGCAGCTCTTGGAGCGGCGGAGCCTCCAACTCCCAGCCGTCGTCATCGAGCGGGAAGAACGAGGCGCTGGAGAATTCGTAGCGATTCGGAATGCCTGGGTTGGGCCGGGCGAGGGTGAGCTCTCGGACGACCTCGATGTTGCCGTCGGCGACGAGCGTCGGGCTCGTCCGATACCATGCAGCAAACGAAGCGCTGTCTTGGGGCCAGCCTCCGGTGCCTACGCCAGCCCCGGCTGCGTTGAACACGGGCTTGCCCGCTGCGTCGAGCTCATTGGTAGGAATTCCTAGGTGACTACCCGTTGGAGGAGGGTTGAAATCGGGGTGGAAGGTGGGGTCAACCCCTGCGCCGCTCTGTCGGCTTCGGAAGTCACGGTAGATCACCGGCACCACGAATTCGTCGGGAAGCTCCGACTCTATCGTCGTACAAGTGAAGCCGCTTTCGATTTCACAGGTCGCTGAGCACCCATCGCCCCCGACCGTGTTTCCGTCGTCGCATGCTTCGTCTGTACCGGGGAGGATGACGCCATCGCCACAGACCGATTGACAATCGCCACCGGAGCAGCTCGGCTCGTTCTTGCAGTGGGGGTCGCAGCCATCGAAGGGCGTCACGTTCCCATCGTCACACTGCTCGGTGCCTTCTCTGGTATTGTCACCACAGGTCGTGGTCGTGCAGGGCGCGCCAGGCGTCTCGCACTTGAATCCGTCTTCGAGCTGGCAGCTTGCCGAGCAACCATCGTCGTCGGCCGTGCCTCCGTCGTCACACTGCTCGAATCCCGCGACGATGCCATCGCCGCATGCCGCGGCGCTGCAAGCGACGCCGGGCTGCAAGCAGATCCAACCCGCTTCGAGCTGGCAACTCGCACTGCAACCGTCCCCAGCGTTCGCGTTGTTGTCGTCGCACTGCTCCGGCGGGTCGATGCGAGAGTCACCGCAAACCAGCGGCGCGCACGCCGCGCCCGGGACGGGGCAGCGAAAGCCCTCCTCGACCATCATGCAGTCCGCCGCACAGCCATCCGCGCTGCGGCGGTTTCCATCGTCGCAGGCCTCGATCGCCTGGCGCTCGCCGTCGCCGCACTGGTCCGCCGGATCGACACCACCGCTTCCGCCGTCCCCTCCGGAGCCCGAACCAGCACCGGCGCCGGCCGCGCCACCGACGCCCCCGGCCCCACCGCCACCGACTTGGCCACCTGCGCCTCTGTTCCCGCCACCGCCGTCACCGGAGCAGCCGACCAAGCCACCCAGGCAGAGCACAAGGCTCAGCCCCAGCAAGAAATTACTATAATTATGCATTCATACAGTATATATAGACTTCCTGCTGCTTGTCCATCGATGATCCGATGATACCGGGCTCTCCTGTTACTGCCCCAGCGGCACGGTGCGCGCGGCGTTGTTCTTGGCCTCCTCGATGTCGAGTACCAGCGGGCTGGGCGCATTGATGAGCCAGTCCGGGAGGAGGTCGTCGTAGTTCGGCGAGTCGATGTCCGAGGACTGGCCGCCGGGGATCTGGAACGAGCAGCTGACGCCTGCCGGCAAGGCCTCGCAGACGAAGCGCGTCGAGGGCCCAGCGGTTTGCTGATAGTCGGAGTTCGGGTTGGCGACGTCCACGGTATACAGACCCCCGTCATTCGCGTACGCGGACTCGCCGGACGCCGGGTTGTTGTACTGGGCGATGCCGAGCTCATCGAGGTCAGACCGCAGCAAGGCGCCGTGGAGCCGTCCCCAAGCCCACTCGGTTTCGTCCGCGCCTAGCTCAGCTTCGAGGAACGCGCCGGCCGTTTCGAGGGCCATCGCCATGATGTCGAAACGCGTCTCGACCTGCGGCGTCTCGATGTCGTCCCAATAGATGTCTCCTGCACCGAGCTGGTCGGGGTCGACGATCGAGTAGAACGCCGCGTAGTTCACGCGGGTGTCTTCCGGCGCGGCGACATCGGGGTTGCCCTGTGCGTTCTCGTCGCGGGTGATGGCGCTGTTGAGCTCTCGGAGCGCGACGTGGAACGCGGCGCATCCCGAAGCCGACTCCAGAGCGCCCGGCGTCGTGTCGAACGGCGACATCTCGGAGTTGGTTCCGCTGAGGCCCGTCGGACACTCGAAATCCCACGCTTCGAGCGCGTTGACCACTTTCTGAGCCGTGGCCGAAAGGGTCGTCGTCTCGTCGTTTGCGATCGCGAGGATCGCCGGCGTCATCTCCTCGCCTATGAAGGAGTGCGTGTTCGCGACGATATCGAGCATCGTCTGCGCTGAGTGCGCGTTACCCCCCGCTTCGAGCAGACGGACGATCTGCGCATGCCGGTATCCGGCGGCGGCGTCTACTTGGAAGGGTGGCCCTTCGTTGGTCGGGTCGTTGTCGAAAAGCGCGCCCGTCATGTCGTTGTTGGCTGTAGCGAGGAAGCCACGGGTCGGATTGATGGCCTGTGGGAGCTCTTCGATGGCAAAGTACTCGTCCCATTCGTAGTCGCCCGCCCCCGAGATGGGCAGCCATGGTGCAGCGCCGCCGTCGAGGTTGGTCGCCCAGGTGCGCTTCGGAACCCTGTTGTAGGGGAACCAACCGATGTTGCCGTCGCGGTCCGCGATCACGAAGTTTTGCGCGGCGGTCGTGATCTTGCGCAGGGTGGCCTGCGCCTCTGTGACCTTGGTGGCAGCCAGGAGGCCGAAATAGCCTTCGAGGTCGGTGCTGACGTCCTGGACTGTCCATTTCAAGGTCAGCGCAACGCCGTTTTCGGCGTCGAGTTCACGAACGGGGCCGTGGTGGGGCACATAGAGAAGCTCACGATCTTCGGTCGTGCCGTCGTTGAACTCGATGGCGAAGGTCTTCCGAAGGAACGGAACCTCCTCGCCCTTGAAGAGGACGCCAGTGGGTGCGCCCTGCTCATCGACGACGAGCTCCTCGACGTAGACGTCCGTCAGCGCGAGGTTGGTGGTGGTCACGCCCCAGGCGATGTCCTCGTTCTGACCGATGAGGACGACGGGAACACCCGCAGCCGTATGACCCGCGCCTCGGAGCGTGCCGGTGCCGTTGGTCTTGGAGTCGAGCGTCACCGTGTACCAGATCGGCGGGTTGCTGAGCCCGAGGTGCGGGTCGTTCGAAAGAAGCGCATTACCCGCGGTCGTATTGGAGGGGCTCACGATCCAGTTGTTGGAACCGATCGCCTTGCCGATCTCCCCCTGCCCGAAGATCGGGCCTAGCCTGTCGGCCTTGTCGAGCTTCTCACGAAGCGCGCGAAGCGCCGGCCCTGCGTCGAGGGGCCGCGATGAGGCCCAGCGCTGAAGGCTCTTCGGCACGGCCAGGGGCATCGCCGGCGGCGGAAAGGTCCCGGCTTCGAGGATCGAAGACTCTTTGATGGGCCGCCTGGCATAAAGGTCGGAAAAGAGCGTGTCATCGTCGATTCGCGCGCGCGACTCTCCCGTCCTGACGATGGCCGAATAGCTATTGGACAGCTGCTCGAAGAGCAGCATCGACACCGATATCGTATCTTGTGGGGTCCAATCGGGGATGTCCTCAGGGCCGTAATCGAGAAGTCCATTGGTTAGCTCTCGAGGAAACTTCGCGCCGTTGGCGCCGGTCTGAACGTCCCGGATCCACTGGTTCACGCCTACCGCGTACGCCTCGAGAATCTCGAGGAGCTCGGGCGAGACCTGTTCCAAGAAGTATTCTTCAATCGGCACGCCGTCGCGCGTCGAGAAGAGCTGCCGTTGGTCGGCGTCGAAGTCGGTCACGCCGACCAGCGGAGCAAGCAGCTTCGGCAAGAGAGCAGAGAGCCGACCAGTCGTCAGACGCCGCCGGAACTCCATCTGCACGAAACGATTGAACGCGTGATAGTACCCGAGCACCTTGATGCAGTCGGCGTCGGTCGCGCAGTCCGCAGCCAGGACGCCGCGCTCGTCGAAGTAAACGGTTGCGCTTGGAGGCCAGCCCTCGACAGTCCCGCCTCCGTTGCCTCCTGCGCCGCCATTGCCGCCTCCGGCACCTCCAGCGCCCCCTGTAGCGCCGCCGCTCCCGCCGCTGTTCGTGCTGCTGCTTTCATCGCTGCCGCATCCGACGCCCGCAAGCGCAACGAGCAGAACGAAAGAGCCAACCACCAAGAAATCAAGCCGTCGCATATCAGTACCTCACCGGTTGAAACGGGGACGATAGTCGCAATGGCGAAGTGCGCCAAGCGTCCTCGTCGGCGACATCGCTCGCGCGGTCGAGGTCTTCGATTGCGGGCCGCACTTCCGTTTTCGACCTGGCTGTGCCAGGCTCCCGGCTCGTTCCCCAGCATCCGGAGTGAACCCGATGTCATCGACCGCCCAAGCCCATGCTCTTGCCCTCGCCACGCCATTTTCGGTTCGGGGGGCCTATTTCTTTCTGACTGCCTGTTTGTTTCTGACGGCCTGCGAGGGCGACACCGGCGAGTCGGGGAGCTCCGTGCTCGAGCTCGAGACCGTGGATCTGCCGAGCGATGCAAAGCCCGCACAGACGCCTGGCAGCCCAGGGGTGACGGTGACCAACCCGAAGCTCATCGCAATGTTTGGCAGCGCTGAGCTCGATCTCAACCAAGCGCGCTACACGCGCTACCACCTCTCCGACCAAGCCGAGAGCCAGCCCGATGCCATCCTGGTCTTGGTCCCGGGCTTCGAAGGCGGCGCTTCGACGTTTGCGGTGCTCGCGGAGAGCCTGATTCGGCGCGCCAAGGACGAGGCGTCCATGGTGGTCGAAGTCTGGGCGGTCGATCGGCGCTCGAACCAGTTGGAGGACACGGCTGGGCTCGACCTGGCGGAGCAGGAGCAGGACCCTTCGCTCGGTTTGGACTTCTTGTTCGGTGAGCAGCTCGAGCTCGAAATGCACCCGACCTTGGCCTCGACGCTCAACCGCCGCTCGATCTTCTACAATACCGGGGATGACCTCGCGTTCATGGCGCAATGGACGTCGCTTGTGCACTCGCAAGACATCGATGCCGTGGTGGAGGCGGCTCGGAGCGCCGCGCGCAACGCCAATGTGTTCCTCGGCGGCCACTCCGCCGGAACGGGCTTCACGGCGCGCTACGCCGCAACGGACTTCAACCTGGCTGGCGGGGACCCCGAACCCGGCTACGCAAAGCTCCGCGGCCTGGTCTTGCTCGAAGGGGGCGGTGGCAGCCTGCCCGCGGAAGCCCCGAGTGAAGAACAGCTGGACCGAATCGAAGCGCGGTTCGACGGTGGGCTCTACGAAGCTGTGCGCAGCCAAGAGCCCCGCTGTATCGATGGCTTGACGCCCTGCACCGCTGCAACGCGGGCGGACGACTGCGCGGAGTTCGACCCCAACACCTCATGCGGGCCGGTGACCGCATACTCCGTCGTGGCCGGCCTCCTATCGCCCGAGCTCCTGGCGGTGTCGGAGGTGGCGGCGCTCGAGGGTGACCTCAAGGGCGACAGCGGGATCTCGATTTTGCAAGCCGATCAGAACGGCATCGAAGGCAACAATGCGGTGGCGAAGGTGCCGGAGCTGGCAGCACTCGTGATCTTGCTGGGGACCGAGCCGGCCACCTCGGTTGCGCTGATCGGCCTGTTCTTGGACGACGATGGCGCGGCGGCAAACCTCGCGAGCTTCGTCGCGACCTCGCTCGGGGCAATCGGTCCGACAGTGGAGGGCGTGCGCACCTGGCTGAACTACGGGGACGAGATGCCAGCCGAAGTCCTGACGGACAACGGGCCTCGGCCAACCGAGCTCGCCGAGGCCCGCCCCTGGGGCACCGAGGTAGAGTCCACCGATCTCGAAGGACACATGATGCCTTCGTTTTACCGAGGGCAAACCAACTTTTCAGATTGGTACTATCCCAGCTCCGGGCTGGGGGTCGTCTCGGGCATGGGTCTCGACACCACGCCGCTCTCTGCGCCACCGCCATTGGGGCGCGGCCGCAGTGACATCGAGAACATGACCCAGGCGCGCAAGGTGAACATTCCGGTCATCGCCTTTGGTGGCAGCAACGGATTGGTACCGGCGCCAGGACGGATGCTCGGCTACGCGGACTCGCTTGCACCTTGCACCGCGCCGAGCTGCGATGGCAGTACCCCGCGCGTGGTCGACCGTGGGCAGCCCAGCACTGCGTTCCCGACCTTTGGCGATGCGGCAGGCGGCTTCGAGGTGTTCATGTCGGAGGGCTTCAGCCACGTCGACATCGTTTCCGCGGAGGACGACGAGACCAACAACGTGATCAGGCCGCTGCTCCGGTTCATCGAACGCAACGTGGAGTGACGATTTCCAGATTAGCGGGCTTCGAGGACCGCCGGAAACTTGGCGAGACCACGAGTGAAGGACGAGGACATGTACTCGACCGCCCTGCCCTCCGGGATTCGGATCGTCTTGACACGTCTGGTCATTTCCTCGAGGCAAAGACGCACTTCCAAGCGGGCAAGCGAAGCCCCCAAGCAGAAGTGAGGCCCAAGGCCGAACGATAGGTGCTTCGCCCCTTTCGAGAAGTCGCGGAAGATGTCGAAGGTATGCGGGTCCTCGAACTTGCGAGGGTCGCGATTGGCGGCTGCATAGGTGAGCCCGACCTGCTGCCCTTCCTTGATGACCTTGCCGTGAAGCTCGTAGTCGCATGCGGCTGTCCGATACATGTTGACGAACGGACACACCCAGCGAATGATCTCCTCGACCGCGTTGGGGATGAACGACGGTTCCTCGTAGAGGGCGTCGTACTGCTTCGGGTCATTCGAGAGACGCTCGAGTCCGCCCGCGATCGCGTTGCGGGTCGTTTCTGCTCCGCCAGCGTTGAGCAAGGCATGCTCGAACAGAAGCTGCGACTCGTCGAGCTTTTGCCCATTGATTTCCGCATTCATCCAGATGGTCAAGATATCGCTGCCCGTGCAGCCGGCAGCGAGTCGGGCCTGGACCATCTCTTCGTGGTGCATGACGAATTGCGCGAAGGCATCGTTGACCTCGTCGGTGACGTAGTCGGGCCCCTGGCCGCCCGGAATCATCGCACCGATCCACTCCCGCACCGACTCCTGTTTCTCGTCCGGCGTGCCGAGCATGTCGCAGATGAGGCGAACAGGAAGAACTGCGGCTAGGTCCTCGACGAGGTCGACTTCGTCTTGGTCGAGCATCTCGTCGACCAGCTCTTTCACGATCTCGCGCGCACGGTCCTCCATCTTGCGCATCTGGCGCGGCGTAAAGCCGGAGGAGACCAGCGCGCGCTGCTGCTTGTGCTGCTCGCCATCCTGGTAGAGCATCGCGGGATCGCCTGGTATGCCCGGGCGAACACCCTCTGCGTTGATGAAGCTTTCCGTGTCACGCGTGATCGTGACGATGTCGTCGTAGCGAAAGACCTCCCAGAGCTGGTTCTTCTCATCGAAGTAGATGGGCTCATGTTCGAGGAAGTGATCGTACATCTCGTACGGATCGTCGTGCGTCGACGGTGCACAGAAGTCGACGCGTTGAACTCTTGCGGGGCACTTCTGGGTCACGGCGTCTCTGACTCGACTTCCTCGACGAACACCGGCATCAGGCCATGTTAGGCGTCCTGCGCCTCGTGTGGGGATTGCGTTTCGCTATGCGATCATTCGCGGCGATTATCGTTCAACGGAGTCGCACGCTAGGGTTTGCAGGCGTTCGGACCGTCTTCTCGACCGCCGATGTCGGGGCTGCTCCCGTTGAAGTTGCCGGGTGCGCCGTCGTTGAGGTCGTATGGAAGAAGCTCGTCGCCGGCATCGATCAGCGTCGAGGACGCCCCGGGGCAGTAGAGGTCCTCCGCACCGACGATGATGCTCGAACAGAGCGGGTCGACGCTCTGCTCCCAGAGCAGTCCCGGAGGGAGACAGGCACATGGGTCGCATTCCGAGCCCCCGCAAGCGCCAGCTATGTTGGCGAACTGATTGTTGCTGTACGCCGGCCCTGAGGAGAGCGGTGCGGTGCACGCGGCGCTGAGGTTGAAAGTGACGGCCGCGGTCGCGCTCTTGGCCCGTAGTCGGCGCTCACCGTGACGTCGTCTTTTCGCATGCAAAGGTCACTCGACGGATCGCCGCAGAGCTCGAGGCCGAACCGCCCCGTCCCGCGCCGACCGCGTATCCCCCGGGGCAAGCGAAGCCTCGATGCTCAGGCCGTCCGTAGACGTCCCGCCGCCACAGCCGGCCGCGAAAGACGCAACCGTACCAAGCAGCATAGCGATGACGCTTGCGCTCTGAGTGATTCGACTCAGCAGTTCACCGCGAAACCGCCGCTTGTCGACGAGTCTTGGTTTGAACGTTGTGAAACGACGACGCCCGCAGTGACTGCGCCTGCCACGAGGGCAGCGGCGGCGGCGACGATCCAAGGCCACTTCTTCTTCGCGGTCGGCTGATCGACGGGGTCAGCGCACTTGGGCATCTGAACGCAACTCCGGCAGGACGCGACACGGCTTCAGGGATGCTCGCAGCGGCTGGCATGGGCGCCGCGTCACTCGCGTCGTCTTCTGGCACTGCTTCCTCTTGCGCGATCTCTCTGTAGCGAAGCTTGACTTCCAGAGGAGAGGTTCGAGCAGCCGATCGGCAAACTCGGCTGGGGCTGAGCGCCTGGCCAGCCCGCCTTTCGATCCCGAAACTACGTCGGCAGGGTCGGCGTCGGGATTCTACTGTTCCCGATTGGTGCCCGCCACGATCGCACGGCTAGGAACCCCAAAGGCTTCGTTCAGCGGCGAGCCAGTCGTCGAGCTCGTGATTTGGGGCAAAGGCGCGCTGCTCAGCGAGGAAGTACGCGGCTTCAGCAATGCGCTGAGCCCGCTGGGGTCCGCTGAGCGCCACGTTCGGCCTGGCAGGCGATCGCTCTGGAGCGGGCTTGCTACGCTTTCTCCTGCCGACGGCGTTTGTAGATGATCGGTTTGATGCTGTGCCAGCAGCTGCGACGCTGCTCGCTGGTTTCCGGTTCGTCGACCGTTTGGATTCGGACCTCGGTGCGGTCTTGATCGTCTTGGTGTCCATAAGGGCAGATATGCCCAGGACGATCCTGGGTGCAAATTTTTGGCCCAGCCAAGCGGAAGTTGAGCGCGTTCCGGAGATCCATCCGACGCCGCCCGGCACGCACAAGAGCGGAATCGGCGCAAGCTCCACGGCAGATTAGACCAGGGGCTTCTCCGCGACGATTCTCCAGTTCAAATCCGCAATTTTGGCCTTTTCCGCATCGGTCCATGCCTGACCACCGCTTTGGAGAAGCTCGAGCGACTCTTCGACCCAGGGGGGCAAAATGCGAATTGCTTCGAGCGCCCTGATGATCTTTCGCCCGCCGAGAATCAAATCCCTCTTCTGCTCACAAATCGGCCAGGCCGGCCTCTTCGAGGGAGCTGAAAGGACGATCGCAAAACCCGCCCTTTCGAGGGCGGCGCACACATCCGCTGGATACATGGACTGAGTCGCAGCGAGCGTTGGCAAGAACGCCTTGTGCAGGCGCACGTGCTCTTCGTTCTCCCAGTCGAAATGCGGCGTCAATAGGTACTCAGAGCACGCGTATCGGGCACCAGGCTTCAACACACGGAACATTTCTTCCGCATGGGCGTCGAGCTCTTCTTTCTTGAAAAACGGCCAGACCGCTTGAAAGGAAAAGCATCCATCGAAGATTCCTGAGTCGTACTCCAGTGGCGCGTGATGGTTGCCCACCTTGAAGTGAAGCCGATCGCTCATTCCGCATTCCGCCGCCCAGTCGATCGCGTTCTCAATCTGGTTGGGATCGATGTTGTATCCGGACACCTGACCGCCCGTCAGCGTGGCGAAGTGGTGAGAGACCCTCCCCCTCCCGCACCCCATGTCCAAGAGGTGCGATCTCCTAGGGTCTTCTAGACCTAGCTCCTTCAATACAGCCTGCTCCACCAAGAGCTGATTCCCATACAATCCCTGAGATTCGTCGAGCTGCGGCGGGATATAGAGCTTCTCCAGGTCGAACACCGAGAGCAGATTGTTCAGGACCTTGTAGTAGTCCGCGACTGCTTTCGTTTCATCCGCTGTCTCGGTTGGCGCGCCATCCTGCATTCCCTGAAAGAACTTGTAGGCATCGATGCAAGCTTGCTTGTCCTCCTCCGTCAGCTCTGCCAATCGCTTGAGCCCGACGAGTGCGGTCTTAATTCGATACCAGCTCATTTGGCGCATCTCTCATTGAACGGTTTCGCAGGCTGCGGCGCGCAAGCTCGCCGAGCGACATAGCTCTCATGTCGACATCACGCCAGAGGCTGGCCCGAGCTGTCCCGTCGGGTTGGGTTGGGCCTTCCCAGGTTCGTGGCAGGCGGGTATTCTCGTCAAGCCACCATGGCAGACGCATTCTACGAACGTCTGAGCGCGCTGGACGCGATCTTTTTGGACCTCGAGAGCGAGACCGCGCCCATGCACGTGGGCGCAGCGCTTCTCTTCGATGCGAAACCGCTCACGCTGGAGCACGGCGGGCTCGATATGGAGCGCATCACCAAGTACACGTTGACTGCGCTCGATACGATGCCACGGTATCGACAACGGCTAGCGTGGGTGCCAGGGCTCCGTCATCCGGTCTGGATCGACGACGATCGATTCAACATCAACTTCCACCTTCGCCATACGAGGCTCCCGCTTCCTGGCGACGAGCGAAGACTCAAGCGCCTGGTGGGTCGCTTGTTCTCACAGCGCCTCGATAGAAGCCGGCCGCTCTGGGAGTTTTGGATCGTCGAAGGCATCGAAAACGACCAGTTTGCTCTGATTGGCAAGGCGCATCACTGCATGGTCGATGGCGTGGCGGGTGTGGGGCTCATCGAGGCGTTGCTCCAAATGACGCCGGTGGCGACAGAGCAAGAGCCCAAAGCGTGGACGCCACGTCGCGCTCCGAGCCGCACCCAACTTCTTCGAGCCGAGGTCAAGCACCGCATGGACGGCCTGCGAAAGCTTTCTCACTTCGGACCGCGCATTCGGAACAATTTCCGAGGTGTGGTCGGTGTCCTCCAGTCCGGAATGAAGGCCGGTCCGAGCAGCCCGTTCACCGCCCCCGACATCAGCCCGTATCGTCGTTTCGACTGGACCTCGTTCGATCTCAACGAGGTCAAGGCGATCAAGAACGCGCTGGGTGGCACCATCAACGATGTCGTGCTCGCGACGACGACGGCCGCCATCCGACGTTTCCTCGAAGCCCGCAACATCGATGTAGATTCGATGACGGGCTTTCGGGCGTTTCTTCCTGTCAACACGCGCAAGGCTGGCGGTGGAACGACCGGAAACCGGGTCGCGATGCTCCTCGCAGAGCTCCCCGTATCAGAGCCTGATCCCATCGAGCGCCTCGAGAAGGTCATCCTCGTCACGACCAAGCTGAAGAAGGAGTCCAATCAGACGGCAGGCGCAGAGCTCCTCGAAGACGTCGCCGACCTGACGACCAAGCGCCTCATCTTGGACATCTCGCGCGAGGCTATCCGACGACACGCCTACAACGTCGTGGTGACCAACATCCCGGGTCCGCCGTTTCCCCTTCACATGCTAGGCGCAGAGGTGAAGGCCATGTTTCCTCTGGTTCCCATCCCGCCGACCCAGAACCTCGGGATTGCCCTGTTCAGCTACAATGGTGGGCTGCACTGGGGCTTCAATGCTGATTGGGAAGGTTTTCCCGACGTGCACGAGTTCGTCGAGCATCTCGAAGCGGCATTCGAGGAATACAAAAAGCTTGCCGCTACACGAGAAGAACAACCCGCCGCGCGGCCATTGCAAGGTTGAGACCTCGCGTTGACGATCCCCAACAAAGAGAACAGCCGACTTCGAGAGGCCGGCTCTTGGAGCGGGAAACGAGATTCGAGCTCACGACTTCAACCTTGGCAGAGCACAGCCCCTACGGCCGCGGCGGCAAGCCGCAACCGTCGACGAATCCTAGGTCGCGAATGCCGGTCGCTGGCGTCAACGATTGCGCGTGACGATGACGCGCAGATCCTTGTCGAGTGCCTCCACCGCCTGGGTTCCCGTCAGTTCGCCCTTCAGGACACGATGGAAAGCCTTCGCGATTCGCGAAGACATCTCGGAGTAGAAGGGGGAGATCGGACGAACGCGGATTCGTGAAGACATCGCCTCCTGGGCGAGCGCTGCGACCGGCACACCGCCGAGGACCTCCGGGTCGTCGTACAGCGATAGGACGACGGGCAGCAGACCCGCTTCGAGTGCCTGTCGCTTCTGCTGCGCAGGCGAGGTCAGGTAGCGGATCAGCTCCCACGCCGCGGCCCGCTCCTCTTTGCTGGCGCGCGCGCTCACCATCAGGTTCCAGCCCCCGAGGCAGCTGTATCCCACATGCTCGGTCGACACGGAGGGCAGCCAGCTGACCCCGACCTGCGTCCCCGAGAGAGCGGATTTCTGCACGATGCCCTGGACGTAGGGCCAGCTCCGCAGGAAGACGGCGTCACCCGCTAGGAAGGCGTCGAGGGCCTCCTGCTCGCGGTACGTCGTGACATCCGCAGGCGCGATGCCCTCGGCGACCAGGCGCCGCGCTGCGTCGAGCCCTGCGGCGGCGTCTTTGCTCTTGATAGTGACCGCGTCAGTCTCGGCCAGGGTGGCGCGCACCGGGCTGGTGACCCTCAGCTCTCCCCTCATCACCTCGCCGCCGGCGCCCCAGATGTACTCCATGGCGTTCGCGGTGCCTCCCTCGTAGTCGGCGCCCTGGAAGACGAAACCTTGGCGCATCCCCGAGTCCTTCATGACCCGGCGCGCCATCTGCATGAGCTCGTCCCAGGTCCGCGGCGGAGCGTCGAACCCGCTCTCGGCGAGGCGGTCCTTGCGGTAGAAGAGGACGCTGGCGTCGGAGTACCAGGGCACCCCCCAGATCCGAAATCGGTAAGTCGCCGACTCGAGCGCCGGTCCGAGGAGCGCGGCGCGTTTGTAGGTACGGTAGAACCGCTTCGTCAGGTCCTCGACCCAGCCGTTCTTCGCGAACTCCGCCGTCCAAACCACGTCGCTGGCGATGACGTGGGGCGCCTCCGCCTTCGCGGTGAAGTCGGCAACTAGCTGCCGGCGATGGGTGTTGTTGTCTCGATCCATCTGCCGCCACGTCACCTCGACCCGGCCGGCGTGCTCGGCGTTGAAACTGTCGACAATGCGCCGAACGGTCCCCGTGTCGTCGGGCCCCGAGGCAAAGACGATCTGGGTCGCGCCCTTTTCAGCGGAGGCAGGCGCCACGACCAGCCAAAGCGCGGCGCCCAGGGCAGCCAGGGCGAGGAGCGCCCGTGGCGACCGAAGGACAGAACGTAAACGCAATTGCTTCATGGCGCTTCGGCCTTACCGGAGGTGAAGTGTCTGGCGCGCTCAGGGGGCTCCGATTCCGCCCGACGCTCCAAAGCTAACCTGCGATCGTTGGCGGAGCGAGTCAAAAGGACCCCTCAGCTCGATGGATTCGGGGCCGAGACCCCGACGAAGAACGGCCCCGCAAGACGGAGCCGCAATCGTGACGTGGAGCGGGAAATGGGATTCGCTTGCGAGTGTACGAGTGCAGCGCGCTGCACGAGTACGGGAGCAGTACGCAGGCGAAGCCGAGTACACCCACGACTTCGACCTTGGCAACCCTTTGGGGGCCCCAAACGCATTCGGGAAATTCGACAACATCAACCACATGGAGTCCCACGACGTTGCGTGCCGTCCCGACATGTCCCGAGGTGTCCCTTGGAAAGTGGAAGGATTCGTGGAACTTTTGCCTGCAACTCTTGAAGGGTTGCAGCCGGACAGAGTGGGCACCTGCTCGCCAGCGAGCAACGACGTGTGACCGGTCCCCTTCGAGGGTCTCAACCCTCGAGCTCGGTGCCAACCCTCAAACGATCGAGGTAGGCGGAATAGCTGTAGATACGATCCCGGCGCCGGCCACTGGTCTCCGTCAAGATGCCTGCGTCCACCAGTGTGTTGACCGCTTTGGTCGCGGTTGGCTTCGTGATCTCGAGGAGCTCCGTCACGCGCGCGATCGTGACGATGGGGTGCTGTCCCAGTGCCTCGAAAAGACGAACGGCCATGACGGAGCTCGCCGGGGCCGCCAACGCGCGCGCTCGATCCGCACTTACCAAAGCGAAAAGGTCGCGCGCGGTATCGGTCGCTTCCTTTGCGATCGACGCGACGCCCTCCAAAAAGAAGCGGATCCAGCCTTCCCAATCGCCCTCGAGGCGGACGGCGTTGAGTAGGCGATAGTAGTCCTCTCGGTTCTGCTTGAAGAAGAGGCTCAAGTAGAGCAGCGGCTTCGAGAGCAGGCTCCACTCCTCGAGCAGCAAGGTGACGAGAAGACGGCCGATCCTTCCATTCCCATCGAGATAGGGATGGATGGTTTCAAACTGTAGGCGCAAGAGCCCTGCCCGAACCAGGGGCGGCAGCCGATCGTCCGCGTGGATGTAGCGCTCGAAATCGCTCAAGAGCCCGTCGAGCAGGTTTGGCGGCGGTGGAACGAAGACGGCGTTCCCCGGACGCGTGCCGCCGATCCAGTTTTGGGTGCGCCGGACCTTCCCTGGCTGTTTGTCCGCACCTCGCGCACCTCTCATCAAACGCGCGTGCGTTCCATTGAGCAGTCGCATCGAGAGTGGCAGCCCTTTTCGACGGCGAAGTTGTTCTCTCGCGTACGCGAGTGCGTCGACGTAGTTGCACACTTCCTGGACGTCCGGTCCTGGCGGCGAATCGTCTTCGCGCTGCGCCTCGAATGTCAGCAGGTCGATCAACGTGGCTTGCGTTCCCTCGATCTGAGAGGAGATCACGGCTTCCTTCCGGACGAACCCGTAGATGAACCAGTCGACCGAGGGCACCATCTCGCCGGCGAGCTCGAGGCGACTGAGCTCCCGCTCGGCACGACCGAGAAGCGCGAGGACCTCGGAGTCGAGGCGCAGCGGCGGGTCCGCCGGAGGCAGGGGCTGCGGCACGAAGGCCCTGACCTCCTCGCCGGCGACCGCCGTACGCTCGTATCTCCCGGTAACTCTTGCCATCTGCCTCTAAGAAAGTATTCTTTACCAACGCAAGCGCAAAGTAAAGAATTCTTTCTTAGGTGACCCTATGCTCTCCCCGGTAGGCCAGCGGTTCAGGGGCACGAGCTACTCGTATCCGAGCTCGTCTTCCTGGGCCATTCGCGTGAGCTCTCTGGCTGCCCTGCGACTCGCTTCGTCTCCCAACCCACGTCTCACCGATGCCCGCAGTCTCTCCAGGTCATCTTCGCTTAGGCTATCAAAGCCATCTTTCGTGCGAACGGCGTTCAGAACCGCACGCACCGCGTCGAGCTCCTCGTCGTCCAGTGCATCGATGAACGCATGGATGTCGGATCGGGTTCTCATTCAAGCTAGGTTATGCCCAGTGTGCGTACCCGTCCAGGCTCCGCTTCAGTCTCACGCCCACCCTGGGTCGGATCTGGCTCGTCCTGCTCTTTTCTGGATAACACCGCATCGTTTTGCGCCAAGGTAGCTAGGTCTGACTCATCCTGCCGCAAATTGCGTCACTACGAGGCAAGACGAGTCACTTCGCTTCAGATTCGCGCAGCAGGCTCCAGAGTTGTTCATCGTGCGCCAAGAAAGGTCCCGATTTGTTCGGGCAAGGTGGAGTTTTGTCTGCCAACAAAACTGCACGGCTCCGGCTTCGGGCCTTCGTCCCGAGCTCGGCCGTGAGGGGCGCGCTCAACGCCTTCGGCTTATTCGCGCGGACGGACTGCCGAGAGCCCGACCCGACGGTTGTCCTAGTATGTGCCAGCCCGCAACGACAGGTTTCGCATCGGAGAGTCCGGTGGCGAGAAACGCTCCACCGCGTCTCGAAAGTCAGGACGACCCGCAACGACATCTGCCACCACGACGGTCGGCTTATAGGTCGCATGGATCTGCCAGTGCTGGGTAGGCCCCTAGAAACGGAAGACTGACAGTGTACCGACCAGAAATCAGGCCCAGAGGAGCCGTCGGCGGCGGCACGGATTCAGAGTGCCTATCACGAGCTGGAGCTGGTCTCTCTGCGTGCGAGAGCGTATTCTTTGGGGCCCACAATGGCGGACACGTTCTACGAACGTTTAAGCGCACTCGACGCGATCTTCCTCGATCTCGAGAACGAGACAGCGCCGATGCACGTTGGCGCGGCGCTTCTTTTCGATGCCAAGCCACTGACGTTGGGCCACGGCGGTCTCGATATCGAGCGCATCACCCGGTATACGTTGGCTGCGCTAGACACGATGCCGCGCTATCGGCAGCGTCTAGCGTGGGTGCCGGGGCTTGGTCATCCGGTTTGGATCGACGATGATCGATTTAACATCAACTTCCATCTTCGCCACACGAGGCTCCCTCTTCCCGGTGACGAGCGAACTCTCAAGCGCCTCGTGGGCAGGCTGTTCTCGCAGCCCCTCGATCGGAGCCGGCCGCTATGGGAGTTCTGGATCGTCGAAGGGATCGAAAACGACCAGTTTGCTTTGGTTGCCAAGGCGCACCACTGCATGGTCGATGGCCTGGCGGGTGTTGGACTCATCGAGGCGTTGCTTCAGATGACCCCGGCTGCAACCGAGAAAGAGCCGAGCGCATGGGCACCGCGGCCCGCTCCGAGTGGTGCACAGCTTCTCGGAGCCGAGGTCAAGTACCGCATCGATGGGCTTCGCAAGCTCTCGCACTTCGGTCCCCGTATCAAGCAGAACTTGGGAGGGGTAGTGCAGGTCTTGCGGTCGGGTATGACCCCCGGTCCGAAAAGCCCGTTTACCGCTCCCGACGTCAGCCCGTACCGTCGTTTCGACTGGACCTCGTTCGACCTCGACGAGGTGAAGGCCGTCAAGAACGCCCTCGGAGGCACCATCAATGATGTCGTGGTCGCGACGACGACGAGTGCCGTCCGGCGCTTCCTCGAAGCACGCAACATGGATGTCGACTCGATGGTGGGATTCCGGGCATTCTTGCCCGTCAGCACGCGCAAGGGCGGTGGCGCATCGCCTGGGAATCAGGTCGCGATGCTTCTCGCAGAGCTGCCGGTGTCTGAGGTTGACCCCATCGAGCGATTGAACAAGGTCATCATCATCACGACCGAACTCAAGAACGAATCCAACCAAACGGCCGGTGCCGAGCTCCTGGAAGACGTGGCCGAGCTGACGAGCAAACGGCTCATCTTGGACCTCTCCCGCGAGGCGATCCGGCGACGCGCCTACAACGTGGTGGTCACCAACATTCCGGGGCCGCCGTTCGCGCTCTACATGCTTGGCGCGCAAGTGAAGGCCATGTATCCATTGGTGCCGATCCCGCCAACTCAGAACCTCGGCATCGCCCTGTTCAGCTACGATGGCGGGCTCTACTGGGGCTTCAACGCCGATTGGGAAAGTTTCCCCCACGTGCACGAGTTCGTCGAAGACCTCGAGGCAGCCTTCAAAGAGTACAAAGGACTCGCCGCGACGCGCACCGCCCATAGCTCCACGACTGAAAAGCGTCGATCTTCTCTTTCGTAATGAAGCGGTGGTTCCGCCAATGCTCAGGAGCGAGACCGTTGCACCATCTGTCGCAGCGCGGTTCGCAGATGAACGATATCAGATGGCGTCCACGGTCCGGTTTTCGTCGCTGCTCGGTGTTCTTGTTCCGCTTTTCGTGGGCTCGGTCAGTCGTCTTCGTCGAACCGGCGCGGGTTGACGTCGGCCATTTCGGTCGGCGGGATTCTTCCGTAGCGGCTTCCCGGGCCCGTTTTCATTGGCATCACAGGAAGGCCTTGAAAATGCGCTAAAGGCGTTCTTACGGCTGTTCAAGAGAAGTGCTAACTTCGCCAAGCTGAGTGTCGAGGTGAGTTGAGTTTTTCGATTCTCATCCTTCGACCCTAGCGGAGATCACTCGCGTGGTAAGAGATCGAGCTCAAATCTACATCATCGGCGGAGGGATTGCGGGTTTGTCCGCCGCAGTCTTCGCCATCCGGGACGGCGGAATAGCAGGCAAGAACATTCACATCTTTGAAGAGCTCAATGTCCTGGGTGGAGCGCTCGATGGCAGATGGGATGGCAACGAGAGGTACTCCATGCGCGGCGCAAGGCTGATCAACGAAAAGGCCTACGAGTGTTACTTCGACATGCTTTCGGCGATCCCCTGTCTTGCCGAGCAGGAAGCAATGGAGAAGAGGAAGGACGAGATCGATAATCTCCAAAATCATCGCCCGAGGAGAAGCGTCAAAGATGAGATATTCGAGTTCAACAGAACCCACAAGCTGAACACCGTCACCAGACTCGTAGGAAAAGAGGGAGCCAGAGTCGATCACACGAAGCTCGGTCTGACCCATCTCGACAGAATCGCCCTCATCGCTCTCATTGCAGTTCCTGAAAAGGCTATCGACGGCAGGCGGGTGGATGAGTACTTTCGCTCTTCCTTTTTCAAAACCAATTTCTGGTATCTCTTTGCCTCCATGTTCGGTTTCGAAACTTGGCATAGCCTCATCGAGTGCAAGCGTTACATGCAGCGCTTCTTCCACGAAACCCCGAACATCACTACTCTCGAGCGAGGTTGGAATACGCCGTACAACAACTACGAATCCATCGTGACGCCGATCGAGAGATGGCTTTTGAATCAGGGCGTCGACATCCAGACCGGTGTCAAGGTCACCGACGTAGACTTCCGACCTTCCAGGACCGAGAAATCGGTTCAAAAGGTCCATTTTGTGAAAAAGGGCAACGAGGACGAAATAGTCGTCAACGATCACGATTGTGTTTTCATCACGATCGGATCAAAAGTGGCCGATTCACGTGCAGGCGGCATGAACGAGGCTCCCGACCTAGTCACGGACAAGAGAGACGGAGGCTGGTCGCTGTGGGAAAAGATGGTCCAGAAAGTGCCCGACATGGGCAACCCTGACGCTTTCAGCAGTGACGTGGACAGGACCAAATGGGCTGTTTTCACCATCACCACGAAGGGCCCGTCGTTTGCAGAAAGGATCAGGAAGTACTCGAGGGTCGAGGTCCAGGGAGAGCAACATATCCTGTCCTGTATCGACTCAAACTGGGGGCTCGGTTTGCATGTTCCTTTTCAACCGCATTTCAGAAATCAGTCTCCCGACACGACCGTCATGCTGGGCTACGGACTTTATGGAAACACGAAGGGCAATTACATAAAGAAGACGATGACCGAATCGACGGGAGAGGAGTTGCTCACCGAATTGGTTTACCACCTGGGGTTCATCAGAGACTTGGACGAGATTAAAGAAGCAACGGTGAGCATTCCCACGACGCTTCCCTACGCCACGAGCCACTTCAGTCCAAGGAAGATCTCTGATCGACCCCAGGTCGTCCCCAAAGGATCGACGAACCTGGCGCTTCTGGGACAGTTCGTCGAGATCCCCAAGGACTGCGTTTTCCTGGTCGACTACTCCACCCGATCGGCCCAGATCGGCGTCTATGAGCTGCTGAATATCAAGAAGAAAGTGACCCCCGTATACACCGGAATTCGCAATCCGATTCAGTGGGCGAGCGCCCTGCGGGAATCACTTCGATAATGCCAGGCCACAGCCCGGGAGCAAGACCGGAAGAAAGATGAGAGGTTGAACTTGGCGCCCTTCGCCAAAGCTCTTCCAATACTCATCCGAACGGTTATAGGCTGGTCCGAAGTCTGCGTTGGCACGTCTGACATTGGACTCCCGCAGCGGCGGTTTCTGCGAGCATCATAGACGACCTCTCTGTCGGATTCGAGCGTGACTGTGCTCCCAATGCGCGAAGGTGTTGCGCCTTGTTTGGTCCGCTGCGAATAAGCCGAAGGCGTTGAGCGCGGCACGCGGGGATTGGGACATCTTCGATGTCTTACAATCCCACATCTTGCCCTGCCCCACTGCGTCAACATCGGTGTATGTGGCGCAACCGTGCGCAACGGAGCGCAACAATCGGATCGACCGTGCAATCGGTCGCGCGTGCCACGCAACTTCGTGCAAAGACGTGCAACACCACGCAACGCACAGGTCGATTTCTATCGCCGAGGGCGACAAACCGACGTTCCTGTGACCTCGCTTACCGCATCCAGAACAACTTTTCGGGGGGCAAAACCGATAACAGGGTATGAGCATGAACGCGATCCCGAACCACGAGCCCCGATGACGGCGCCATGGGACGACGACCCATCGCTCGACTGTCGCAGCGCTACGGCCTTTCTCGGGCTGACGCCCTCCGGTGTCCGTTCGCTCGTGAACCGCGGTGTGTTGTCACCGGATGGGCGCGGCCCCCGGCGAACGCTGATGTTTCGGCGCTCGACGCTCGACCGCTGGATTGCCGACGGGTGCCGGCGCTATGCTGCGCAGCGGTACGCAGCGTCCGGGACGGGAGGAGCACATGAGCAAATCTCGTTATCCGGGAATCGAACGCCTGTCGTCGGGTCGCTATCGAGTTCGAGTGACTTGGAACGATCCGAAGACGGACAAGCGAAGGGATCAGAAGAAAGTGATCGCCGCCACCAGCATGGCCGAGGCGAGCTCCCAAAGGGAGTTGCTTCGTACCCTCTTGCTGACGGGCGGCACGGCCCCAGAGCACCGTCTTCGCCTTGGCGAACACGCGAGCTCGTGGATGAGTGGGAAGATTCCCACTCTTAAGCCTTCGACGCGGGACAAGTACGCGGTCGCCCTCGACCAGCACATCCTGCCTGCGTTGGGGGACTACTACGTCGATGCCATCACGCCTCAGGACGTGCTCCGATGGCGTGATGCCCAACAGGGCAAGCCCCGCACCATCAACTCGCGGCTGAGGCTGCTTCGTACGCTGCTGCGGGACGCGCAGGCGCAGCTCGGGCTGCCTCGGGACCCCTGCGCTCGCGTGAGCACGCTTCCCGAGGCGCCCCCGGTTGGGAACCGGCTGAAGCCCGAGGATCTGCGACGGGTCCTGGGCTACCTGCGGGAGACCGAGCCCGACTGGTACCCACTGTTCCTCACCATGGCGCTCACGGGCGCACGCTTCGGCGAGGTGTCGGCACTGAAGTGGTCCGACATCGACGAGGAAGCCGACGTGATCTGGATCCGCCGTTCGCAGTGGCAGGGCCGCGTGGGCACGACCAAAACCGGCAAGGTCCGAGACGTGCCTCTCCCCCACCGCTGCTCAAGGCGGTCCTCAAGCAACACCGACAGCGGCTCGTCCGAGACCAGGCTCCTGGGCTATCCGAGGGCCTGGGCTTCCCGAGCCGCGTCGGGACTCATCACCGCAACGCCTCGCTCCGAAAGCCCCTCGAGCGAGCTCTAGAGGCGGTCGGCATCCGCGACCGCTTCACCATTCACGGCTTTCGCCGAACCTGGAACAACATCCTCCGCCAAGTGGCCTCGGGCGCGATCACGCGTTCGATGATCGGCCACACGACGGAAGAGATGTTCCTTCACTACTCGCACATCGCGCGCGAGGAGAAGCAAGGCGCGGTCGACCGCGCGCTCGCGCTCGTCGATGGTCCCAAAGTGGAACATCGTGTGGAAGGTTCCCAAACCGGGGACGACGCTCGAAGTGCCAGCCGTCGCGAAACCACCCGTAACGACTGAGCTATCTTAGAGCGGGAAATGGGATTCGAACCCACGACTTCAACCTTGGCAAGGTTGCACTCTACCGCTGAGTTATTCCCGCAAAAGGACGCCATGGGTAGCGCGGCCGGGCCGGGGCGTCAAGCTCCTGGCTCGCGCCACATGAACCCGAGGCGATCGCGAGGGAGCGCTGGGCTGCGACGCGCTCGCACCGAGGACCTCCGACCAGGAAACCAGGGGTCGTCGGGCTCTTACTCGTATCGCAGGCCGTCGACCGGGAGCATCCGCGCGGCCCACCAAGAGGGCGCAATCGTCGACAAGGTGCAGATCAGAAGCGCGATCGCGATGGTGATGAGAAAGACGCTCGGGTTGAGCACCACCGGGAGATGATCGATCAAGTACACCTTCGGATCGAGCGGGAATTGGATCTTATCGAGGTAGGTGACGAGGCCGCCGCCGACGATGACACCAGCGAAGGTTCCTATCACGCCGACGACGACGCCTTGGAGCATGAAAATGCCGAGGACGGTCCAATCGGTGGCGCCCATCGCTTTCAGGATGGCGATCTCTCGCTTCTTTTCGAGGACTACCATGATCAAGGTGGCGATCACGTTGAAGGCCGCCACGAAGATAATGGTGGCGATGACCAAGGTGAGCGCGATCTTTTGGACCTCGAGCGCCGTGAAGAGGTTGCGGTTGAGCTCCGACCAGTCGAGCGAATGAAAGGCGCCGCCGAGGTCCTGCTCGATGCGACGGGCGAGCTCGAACGATGTGTCGAGGTCGTGGACGCGGAGCTCGACGCCGGTGACGTTGTCGCCCTCGTCGAAGAGACGCTGGGCTTCGAAGAGGTCGGTGTAGACCAGGCCCGAGTCATATTCCTGAAAGCCCGCCTGGAATACACCGATGACCCGAAACTCGCGCGAACGGGTCACCGAGCCGCGCGCTTCTGAAAGCGCCAAGCCGAGCGCGGCGAGCGGCGAAATCAATCGCACACGATCGCCGACCTTCAGGCCCAGATCCTCGGCCAGGGTCTTGCCGACTATGATCCCTGGTAGCGTCTCGACCGGCTCCTGCGCCTCGCCGTAGGAAAGGCCGGCTTCCCAGGCGGGGTCATCGGGAAGCTCCAAGTCCTGGTCATCGAAGCCCCCGAGCATCGATTCGATCTCGTCGGGCTCCGCCACCGCCCCGAGACGGGGCCGACGGGCCTTGCGTTCGGCCTCCCGCTGCCCTTGCCGTCGCTCCTGCTCCTCTTCCCAGAAGGTCTTCCTGCGAGCCGGCGCCTCCTCGACGAGGGGGCTGTCCCCTTTCCCATCCAGCCGTGCCGAGCGCGCGGGTAACGCGGAGTCGGGAACCCTCGTACCCAGGCCCCCGCTCCCGGGTGAGCCCCTACCGTCGCGGATGTCGCGGAGCCATTGCCAGTCGTCGTCGGCCTGGGGTGCTTCGCTCTGGGTTGGAACCGCACCGGGCCGGCGTAAGCCCTCGAGGCCGCCGATCAGCAGTTGATGCGGGAGGTCGAGGACGGTGCGAAGGCCTTCGGGGGTGACGCCTTTGACGAGAACGACCCCGCGGCGCTCGCCTTTGGTGAGCATCATCTCGTTGATCGAGAACGGGGCGATCCCAGCAACCTCCGGCATCTCGCCGACCGTGGCGAGGACGTCGCGATAGTCCCGGAACTCGCGACCGTATTTCAAGACCAGAACGTGTGCGTTCACCCCAAGCACCTTGTCCCGGAAGGCATTTTCGAAACCGGTAGTGATCGACAGGACAGCCAACAGGGCCGCAACCCCCAGGGCGACTCCGATGATCGAGATCAGGGTGATCATGGAAACCGTGGCGCGCTTCTTCGAGCGAAGATAGCGCGCGCCGATCTGAAAGGCGTAGCTCACTCGCGATCCCCTTATCACGCGCGCGCTGAGGGGGCGAAGGGCCCTAGCCGAGGCGAAGCGTAGACTTCACGATCCCAAGCCCCGTGATCGGCGCGAAGCATCGACTTTGCGGGGGGAACTTGCCCGTCCAGGAAGGACTCACTAGGGTTCGGTAGATGAAGCGGATCTGGCCTGTCGCGACGTGCATGGGGCTGCTGGTGGCCTGCCATCAGGAGCAGAACGTGCAGCGCGAAGTCTGGCCGCCACCTGCCGAGCCACAGCCCGTGGTCGCCGCCGCTCCTGCGCCGCCGCCTAAGGTTCTCGACCCCGTCATCGTCGAGCTGCGCGACAAGTCGCCGGTGATGCAGGTCCGCAAGCAACTCGACAAGGGCAATGCCGGGCGAGCGCGCGAGCTCGCCGAAGCTTCGCTGCCGAGCGCTGGCGCCAAGGACAAGGGCCGACTTCACTGGCTGGCGGCCGAGGCGGCGAGCGCCGAGGGTTACACCGAGGTCGCCCTCGCTCACCTCGATACGCTCGGGACGTTCAATCACCCTCTCGCGCGCTGGGCGAAGTTGAAGCGTGCGTCCCTTCTCGAGCGAAGGGATCCGGTGATCGCAGCGCAGATCGTCGCCTCGCTGACGGACGACTGGGCAGGCAGCGACCGCGCGCGCACGATCGAAATCCGTACCGGCAAGACCAGCGAGTCCGGCGCAGAGCTAGAGCTCCGATTGGACGGCTCGCTCCCGGCCACAACTCCGGCGAGCACTGCGACGGTTCCCGCTACGCAAGACGTTCGCCCGCGGATGCAACAGAGCCTCGACAAGGCCGATTCGCTCTACAACGACAAGCGCTACCGTGAGGCCGAGCTCCTCCTCGGGAAGCTCGTCAAACACCTCAAGACCGGTGGCCCGATCTGGTGCAAGGCTCGCTACAAGCAGGGTCGGGCGCTCATCCAAGACCGAGAGCGTACACGAGGCGCTCCGGTGATGCGGGAGGTCGCGGACAAGTGCGCCAAGGTCGACCGTGACATGCGGACCTGGGCTCGCTACTACGCCGCGCGCGCCTATGGCCGCATCGGGCAATGGGACGAGTCGATCCGACAGTTCGAAAAGCTCGAAGCCGAAGCGCCCGACCACAGCCTCGCCGACGATGCGAGCTACCGCGCGGCCCTCGCAGAGCTCGAAAATGGTAGAAAAAAGGCCTCACTCGCACGACTGGCTTTGATTCCGAAGCTCTACCCGGACGGCGACATGTGGGCGCGCGCACTGTTCAAGCTGGGCTGGGTTCAGTTTCGCAATGGAGAGTACCAAAGCGCATACGAGCGCTTCGACGACCTGGTGAAGCGTGGCGGCGACGAACGCCAAGAGGGCATCACCGGACGAGCGAACTACTGGCGCGCCCGCGCACTGTACCTGATGGGCCAACGCATCGACGCTGCCGATGCCTACGAAGAAATCGTCGAGCGTTGGCCACTTCGTTACTACGCGCAGCAGGCGCTCTGGCGACTTGGCGAAATCGACCCGGCCCGAGCCAGGTCGATCATGACCGAGATGCGATCCAGCGAGGAGCCGACACGCATGGTGTTTTCCTGGCGCGACGAGTTCGACGAGCCGGCCTTCGATCGCATGGTCGAGCTCTTGCTCGTCAACGAGGTCACCTACGCTTCCTCGGAGATGTCGAGCCTCCGCATGCTCGGCAGCGACGTCGATCCCGAGATGGCGGTCGTCGGCGCCGTGCTTCTCCAACACGCGGGCGCAGAGGCGAAGCTCAGCCGCGTCATTCGAACACACTTCGAAGACTTCGAAGGCCTGCTCCCTAGAGGTGAAGGCAAGTTGATTTGGGAGGCGACCTACCCGCAGGCCTTCTCCCCCCTGATTGAACGAATCGCCGAAGAGGAAGGGATTCCCGCTTCTTTCGTGCGCGCGATCGCCCGCGAAGAGAGCTCCTTCGACCCCGAAGCGGTGTCCTGGGCCAAGGCCTACGGGCTCGTTCAGCTGATCATGCCCACGGCCAAGCGCTTCGCTACCGAGCTCGGCGTCAAAGCGACCCCGCGCACGTTGAAAAAGCCCGAGGTCAACCTCAAGATCGGAGCGCGCTACATGGCCTGGCTCTGGGGCCGCTTGAACGAAAACCCCGCACTCGTGCCGTCGGCCTACAACGCCGGCGAAGGCGCGGTCCGTCGCTGGCTTCAAGAGGACGCAGCTCGCCCACTCGACGTCTTCATCGAAGAGATTCCTTACGACGAAACGCGACGTTACACGCGCCGGGTCCTGCAAACCTACGGCGTCTATCAATGGCTCGCAGCCGAAGAGCTGCCCGAGCTTCGCGCCAAGCTGCCCGGTGACACCCAGCCACAGCGGTTCAGCGCCCTTCGCTGAGACTGAGCGGGCGGACGCGACCTAGGCGATCATCTTCGGCAAAAAGCTGCCGAACTCGATCGCCTTGTTGATGTCGCCGTCGACCCGGAGCTTGCCTTGCACGAAGGCGATCTGCGGGTCTAGGTTGCCGTTTAGAATTTCGGCAAGATGCGCGTCGCGGATCGTGAGGGTGGCGTCCGCCGGCCGGCCGTTGCCCTCGGTGACGCTTCGGTCTTGCATGTCGATCATCCAGCTCTGCTCGCCAAGGCCCGTGATCCGAAGGTGAAACTTGCCCTCTTGAAGCGAGCGATCGTCGGGTGCTTGCTCGAGGGTTGACCGCATTCGCGCCACGAAGGCCGCGGTCATCTCGGCCACCGCCTGCGCCTGAGGGTCGCCGGCTTCGGCATAGGGAAGCCGGTGCGGAACCACGGCCGCCTCGAGCTCGTTTGCTGACTCACGCAGGTATCGCGTGAACTGGTCGAGGTCCGGCATGACCGAGGGCGAGGACGTTGGACTGATCGAGAGGACGCCATTGTAACTGAGCACGGTGATCAGCAGGCCCATCCCATCGACCAAAGGCGCCATACCCATGCTCGCCAAGAGCTTGTGCCCCGCCATGTACATGTCCATCTGCGGCCCCGGCACGTTGGTGATCACGCAGTTGAACACCGGGTTGTGCATCTCCGAGACGCGAAAGCGCGAGTAGAGCCGAAGCACGCGATTGGCCAAACCAAACGGAACAAAATCCCAAAGGTCGACGAAGGCGCGCGTTGCGCCGGCCTTTTCGAACGCCTTGCCGCCTTGCGTATGCCGCTGGATGACTTTGAGGCGTTCCACCGGATCGGCCACGTCGGTCGCGATGTCGAGGAACATCGCAGAAACTCTGTTGCCCATCTTGCCTCGTTCATCTTCCCCACGCGTCGACACCGGGACCATGGCGATCAAGGGCTTGTCGGGAAGCTCGCCCTTCTCATCTAGGTAGCGACGAAGCGCACCGGCGCAAATCGCCAGCACCACGTCGTTGAGAGTGCAGCCGGCGATCTTGCGAATCCCTTTGACGCGATCGAGCTCGAGCAGTGCGGTGTTCCAGATTCGCTGACCGGTGATCGTGTGATTGATCGGCGTGGGCGGCGCGGTCATCGGAATGGGAGGCGCATCGATGCCCCTGTCCTTCACCTTGGCTGCAGCGCGGAGCGCGTCCCCGAGCTCGCCTGCGACTCGCTTGATCTCGCTCGGCTTGCCCATGATCTTGCGGGCGGTGTGTGACAGCACTTGGAGCTCGTTTGGCACCGGCGGAATCGCACGCGGAGGCGGCGGGCTGAATTTTCGAGGCTCTTTCGTCATGTCGAGGAGGACGCCCATCATGTCCGCGCCGGAGACGCCGTCGATCGCCGCGTGATGGATCTTGTTGATCACAGCAACCGAGCCAGGTGGCACCTGAGGGATCTGATTGAGCCCTTCGACGAAGGTCATCTCCCAGAGCGGTCGGCTCCGATCGAGCGGCACGCTGAAGATTCGTGCGGCAAGTCCGCGAAGCTCCTTCCAGCTTCCGGGGTTCGGGAGCGCGACGTGCTGCAGATGCATGTCGAGATTGAACGCCGGGTCGTCCACCCAGTAGGGCTTTCCGATGCCAAAGGGCACCATGACGAGCCGCTGCCGAAGCCGTGGCACCAGATGTACCCGCGACGCCATCGTTTGACGAAAGCTTTCGAAATCCATCGAGCCCTCGAAGACCAAGACGCTGCCGACGTGCATCGGTTGGTGTGCGTCTTCGAGAAAGAGAAAGGAAGAGTCGAGTCCGGAAAGAGGCTGCATCAATCATCTCCGCGGGGACGTGTCCCAGAGCAGGCGACCAGCCTACACCCGGACGCGACCTGATCTCCAGCCCTTCTCAAGACCGCTCGAAACTAAGGTCCAGATCCTTGAGCAGCCGCTTCTGCTCGCGCGAAAGCCGCTTCGGCACTTCGACTTCAACCACACAGACCAAATCGCCGCGCCCACGGCCGTTCAGCCGAGGCACGCCACCACCTCGGACCACGACGGTCTCGCCGTGCTGGGTGCCTGAGGGTACCTTGATCGTTTGGGTCGCGCCCTCGTCCTCTTCAAAGGCAGGTACGTCGATTTTCGCGCCGAGCGCGGCCTGGGGATAGGTCACCACGAGACGGTGTACCAGGTCGAAGCCATCTCGCTGGAAGTCTTCGTCGGGCTCGACATGCACGGTGACGTAGAGATCGCCCGCCGGACCGCCACGGACGCCCTCCTGCCCCTTGCCGCTGAGTCGAAGGCTCTGACCGGCGTCGACGCCGCCAGGCACGTTGACCTTCACGACGCGCTCGACGTCGACCTGGCCGACTCCATCACATTCGTCGCAGGCCTCCTTGGCCCGCGCACCCTGCCCTCGGCAGCTCGGGCAGCTGGTCGTCATCACGAATGCGCCCTGTGCCCGCGCGACTTGTCCTCGGCCACCGCAGGTTTCGCAGCTCTGGAGCTCACCACCCTTGGCCCCAGTGCCGCGGCAGGCTGCGCACGGTGATGGATGCGAGAGATCGATTTTGCGTGTCGCACCGAACGCCGCCTCGCGAAGCGACAAACTGACATCGGTCCGAATGTCGGCGCCGCGCGCGGGACCATTGGGGTCACGTCGCCGCCGGCCGAAACCGCCGAAGCCAAACCCACCGCCGCCACCGAAGAGGTCGCCAAAGATGTCTTGGAACTGACTGAAGACGTCACCGATGTCGCCGAAGCCCGGTGCGCCAACACCGCCCAAGCCTGCATGCCCGTAGCGATCATAGATCTGGCGCTTCTGGGGGTCGCTCAGGACCGAATAGGCCTCAGCGCAGATCTTGAACTCCTCCTCGGCTTTGGGGTCGCCCGGGTTGCGATCCGGGTGAAGCTCGAGCGCCTTCTGGCGGTAGGCCTTCTTCAGCTCGACCGTTGTAGCGTCGCGGTGGACTTCGAGAATTTCGTAGTAGTCACGCTTCGACATGGGCTCCGCGGGATGTTGGGCGTCAGCAACATAAGTATGTTGCATCCCCGGTCAAGGCCTCGATTCGAAGGCGAATCGCAGGTCTTCCGTTTAGCCCTGGGAGCGGGCTCGAACCGACGCACGGCCGAGCACATCCTCGACCAGCGCCTGGGGAAGCTCGCCGGCGCGCTGAAAAGCACGCATGTGCAAGATGGGCTCGCCGCCTAGGTCCGCCACGGACCGACCGCGGATCTCTTGCATGTACTTGCGCGGCTCAAAGGGAATCAAGCTCGACTGCGGCTCGACGTCGATGCGCTCGAGGAGCCCCAGCAGCGCCTGGAGCGAGTTCATCTTCATGTATGGGCAGGTTGCGCAGCCGCCCGCCGTCGAGCAGCCTTCGCCACCGGCAACGCCCGGCATGATTCCGAGCCCGCTCTGCTCGTCTTGAGCGACCGCCTCGCTTGCAACCGGAAACACGATCTCCGCCGAGAGGCCCGCCCCGCCTTCCGAGGCGTAATCTTGAAGCATGGCCTGCACTCCTCGGACGATCGGCGTGATCATGCCCGCTTCGGTGCCGAGGATGAATCGCAGGTTGCCGCGCTCACCGCGCGCGATCGCCGCTTCGACCTTGCCCAAGATGAACGCGAGGATGTTCGACGTGGAGCCGACCACCCCATTGCCCTCACGCTGCGCCCGCAAGCCGAGCTCGAACATCTCGCCCGGCACCTCGAGATGGGCCGTGACGTACACGTCCGCGTAGTGTTTGCGGACCAGGTCGACTACCTCGCGGCCGAACATCTCGTGAACGATGCAAGTACCCTCCGCGAAGTAGTGAAAACGCGGCAACAGCGAGCGAATTGATGCCTGGTCGTGCGCGGCGTGAAGCTCTCGAATCTGCGCGTTCGGCATCTCCGCCAAGCTCTTGAACATCTGTGCGAGGTTGTCGCCCATGTAGGTATCCGGCCCGAACCAGATTCGGACGTCGGGAATCTGCGCGGCCGCTTGCAGGACCGTGCGCACCACATTGGAAGAGGTGCAGGTGATTGTGGGCACGATGGCGTGCGCCTTGGCCTTGGTGACCAGGCTCGTGTTGATGTAGACGACGTGCAAGGATCGCGGGGTTTCAGAGGCACTCATCAAGTACGCGCCATAGGCATCGGATTCAGCCGACTCGGCCAGCGAGCAACCGATTGGATCCACCGCGACACGATAGACCGGGATGTCAGCGTGCCCGGATGCATCGAGCATCGCGCGTACGTTCTCGCTCATGAAATCGACGCCAAGCACTGCGATCGTCGTCACGCCCTGCTCGGCCATCGTGATCGCGCGGTCTGCCATCGCAAGTGAATCCGAGACGTGGATCTGTGGCCAATCGCAAGCGGAGAGCACACCCTGAAGCTCGGGGTCCATGTAGAAATGAGCGACGACACCGGCGTTCTTTTCCCGGAGCAAGCTGCTGAGCTGCATGACCAGCTCCGGGTCGGGTTTCAAGAACGCAGCCTGGGCCTCGGCAAACGCACCCTGGGGAATCAGGGCATCGGCTGTAATTCGTAGCGAAGGGAATACCGGTAGGGTCATCTGCGACCAGCTCCAAAAAGCAGAGTATACCTCCCGCCCGGCGCCCCCCATGTCAAGCGAACCCACAGAGACTTCGGTCTACGTCCACTTCCCCTGGTGCGCGCGCAAGTGTCCGTATTGTGACTTCGCAACTGAGCCAATTCGCCCGACTGCGCTTCCTCACGAGGAGTATGCCAACGCACTGCTTCGCGAGCTCGGGGCACGCGCCGAGAGTCTTCAGGGGCGGAAGCTGAAGTCGGTTTTCTTCGGTGGCGGAACGCCGTCACTCTGGAAGCCGAGTGCCTTGAAGCGAACCCTCGAAGCCATTCGCGGCGCCTTCGACGAGTCGGTCGACGACGTCGAGGTGACGGTCGAGTGCAACCCAAGCTCGCTCCGCGGTGACCACGCTGCCCTCCTCCGCGAGGCCGGTGTGAACCGTCTTTCGATCGGGGTTCAGTCCCTACGCGATCCTCACTTGCGCTTCCTAGGCCGCTTGCACGACAGAGAGCGGGCGCTCGCTGCGCTCGGGGACGCCACGAAGGAAATGCCGCGGGTGAGCGCGGACCTGATGTTCGGAATGCCAGGCCAGACCGCCCTAGAGCTGGGCGAAGACATCTTCTGCATCGCCGAGAAGGGCGTCCAGCACGTGTCGGCCTACGCGCTGACGATCGAAGAAAAGACGATGTTCGGCTCGCTTCAGCGCGCGGGGAAGCTTCGCATCGCAGCTGAAGAGCAGTACGCCGATCTCTTCGAGCACGCCGAACGCGTTTTCACCGAGCTCGGCTGGACGCACTACGAAGTGTCGAACTACGCGGCCGCGGAAGAAGAGTCACGACACAATCTTCACTATTGGCGGGGCGGCGCCTATCTCGGCCTCGGTGCTGCCGCTGTGGGATGCCTCGACCAGGGCGTGGGGCGCGCGAAGCGATGGCGGAATGAGCCCAACCCGCAGCGATACCTGCGCCAAGATACGCTCGAGGCGGAGCTCGAAGAGCTAGGCCCCGAGGAGATCATCCGCGAGGCCTTGATGCTCGGCCTACGCACGATCGACGGGATGAACCTCAGCGCGACCAAAGCGCGAGCGGGACGCGATCCGAGGGGTGGCAGGGAACGCGCGATCGATCGCGCGATCAAACGCGGCAACCTCGTCGAGAAGGGGGACTGGCTGTGGGTTCCCACCGACCGCTGGCTGAAACTTGACGGCATTGTGCGAGACTTGTTCTAGAGTGCGGACCGGTGAAGCTCGATTTTGAAGAAGTCTCGGTCGCTCGCCTTGCGAAGTCCTACGGGGCAACGCTTGCGCTAGCCGGCGTGGACCTGACTTTCGAGGCGGGGAAAGCCACCGTGATCCAAGGTCCGAACGGCTCTGGGAAGTCGACGCTGCTTTGGCTCTTGGCGACGCTGGCGTATCCGACCAGAGGCGAGATTCGCTACGGGAAGTACGGCATCTCGCATGCCGACGAACTCCGCGGGCGGATCGGTTTCATTGCTCACCAACTTCAGCTCTACCCAGGGCTCAGCGGCCACGAAAACCTCGTCCTCGCTGCGAAGCTTCAAGACATTCCCTACGCGGAAAAGCGAGCAAACGACCTGTGCGAAGTTCTCGCCCTCGGAGAGTACTGGAACCGGCCCGTCCGTACCTATTCTCGCGGGCAAGCGCAGCGGGTGTCGATCGCACGCGCTCTACTGCACGAGCCCCGCCTGCTCCTGATGGACGAGCCAGCGACTGGCCTCGACGTGAAATCGAACGCTTCGTTCATCGAGCTGATCGAGCAGCAGAAGAGCGAGGGCTCCATCATTCTCATCGTAACTCACGAAGCGACGTTTGCGAGCTCGGTGGCCGACCGCGTTCTACACATGGACCGAGGCCGGATCGTGGGGCCCTTGGCATGAACACCCTCCGCGCCGCGTGGCTGGTCGCCGTCAAAGACCTACAGCTGGAAATGCGAACCAAGGAGATCCTCACCTCGACGGGGCTCTTTGCGATTCTCGTCGTCACGCTCGGTTCTCTGGCCTTCTACACAGACCCGATCAGCTCTCTGGACGTCGCACCAGGCGTGCTCTGGATCTCGATCCTCTTCTGCGGGATCCTGCTGATCGGCCGAAGCTGGGCGTTGGAGCGCGAAAACGACGCCGTGTTCGGCCTGTTGCTCGCACCGATTCCGCGCCCATCGATCTACATCGGCAAGACGATCAGCGCTCTGATCCTGCTCTTCGCGATCGAGCTCTTGCTGGTGCCACTTTGCCTGGTCTTCTTCCAGATCGACGGCAGCCCAATCCTGCTGCCGCTCCTCGTCCTGGTGTTCCTCGGCTCGGTGGGTTTCGTCTCGACGGCCTCTTTGTTTTCGGCGGTCGGCATCCGTACGCGCGCCCGAGACTTGATGCTCAGTGTCCTCGTCTTCCCCTTGGTGGCTCCTGCCCTCCTGGCCTCCGCCGTCGCGACGCGTGAGCTCTTCGCAGGTGCCAGCATGGCCGAGGTCGTCGGCTGGATTCGTATCCTGGCGGCTTTCGACCTCCTATTCGTCGGCTTCGGCGTCTGGGTGTCGCGCCACCTCCTCGCGGAGACCTGAGCCTTCACCGATACGCGCGAATCAAGTCCAGCGCGACCGGGTCCGACCAGTCCAGAGCGCCATCGTATCGGAACCGCACGACCCCGTCGGCGTCGATGATCCAAGTCTCGGGGAAGAGCTTGGTGCCAAAGAGGTCGGTCACGACCTTTCGCTCGGCGTCGAGAAGGCTGGTGATGCGAGAGCCGCGCGGGATGATGGTCTCGGCTTCGGCCCAGTTCCGGTCCGTCGAAATTGCAACTACCTCGACGTCACCCCAATCTTCGGTCATCTCGGCGAGGAGCTCGAGGGTTGGCATCTCCTGAATGCAGGGACGGCAGGTCACCGTCCAGAAGTTCATCACCACGACCTTGCCGCGCTGTTCCGACATCTTCCATTCGCCGCCTCCCTCCTTGGGAAGGCTGAACTCCGGCGCGCGGAGCGATGCGCCGAGGTAGTGCGGAACGCCGCCGCCGCCTTCCATCATCTGCTCGAAGCGAGCGTTGCCGACGATCGCCCTGAAGGGGGCCTCCCGCGCACGGGCTCGGGCATCCACCACTGCGCCGGTGAAGATGAAGATCAAGGGAAACGCAATCACGGCCACGATGGTGGTGGCGAGGACCTCACGTCGAGACACGAGGGACCTCTAGCGCCTTTTGAGCCCGAGCGAAAGGGGATCGTCGAGCTCCGGTGGGTGCACCTTCTCCAGGCCGATCCGCACGTAGACCCCTTCTTCGTCCTCTCCAATCAGGTGGCCCATCTTGCTCAGCGCATGGTTATCGAAGCGCGCTGGGCAGCGGCCGTCGCGGACGGCGCACCAAAGAGCGCCCTGGGGCCCCTGGCAGAGCGTCGACGGGTCGAGCGGCTCGCGAAGGCCACCCGAGAGAAGCAGACCGACTCCTGCTTCGCTCGGTTCCACGTCTTTCACGAAAAACGCCGGCCCTTCGATCTCGACGTAGGCCCAATTGATCGCGTTGCTGAGGCAGAAGCGTCCGTCCTCGGCCCGGTCCACCCAACTGTCGAAGGAGCGAGCCAAGATCGGGTGGCTGATCTCATCCTTGCCGTTGAACCAGCGTCCGCGCGCGTCGCGTCGGATCTCGGTCTCTCGGCTGCGTCCTTGCAGAAACTGCGCTGGGTCCATGACCTCGGGCAGACTACAATGCTACTCGATGGCGAGAAAGAGCCGAAAGCTCGTGGTCGTATCGAACCGCGGCCCTTATCGGCACGAGTCTGCCCGAGGCCGCGAGCGCTGGGTTCGCTCGGCGGGTGGTTTGGTGACTGCGCTCGACCCCGTTTTGCAGCAGCGCGGCGGCGTCTGGGTGAGCGCGAAACCCGCGAAGGACTTCGACTCGGTCACGGTTCCGGCGCCTCATCTCGAGTACGACCTTGCCCACGTGGCCCTCAAGCGCAACGAGCAAAGTGGCTTCTATGAGGGCATTTCCAATGCTGTGCTCTGGCCCCTGCTCCACGGCTTCGAGCCCACGATTCATGTAGGCCAGGCCCCCTGGTCGAGTTACGTGGGCGCCAACCAGGCTTTCGCCGACACCACCCTGGCGACGAGCGGCCCGAGCGACCTGATCTGGATTCAGGACTACCACCTGATGCTACTTCCCGGGATGCTCCGCGCCAGGCGTAGCAAGGCGAGGATCGGCTGGTTCTGCCACATCCCCTGGCCGCCTCCGGACACGTTCAGCATCCTGCCCTGGCGCGAGGAGATCCTCGAAGGCTTGCTCGGCGCCGACGTCCTCGGCTTTCACCTTCCCGAGTACGCCGAGCACTTCCGCCATTGCGTGGAGCGCTTTACGCCCCATCAAGTATCGCGCGGCACGATCGGGTATCGCGGTCGAAAGGTGAGCACTATCGCCGCGCCGATCGGAATCCCCGTCGAGGAGCTGCAGGCGCTCGCAAACGATCCGGACCTCGGGCGCGAGGTCGATCGAATTCGCCAAGCGACCGGCAACCGCCAGTTGATGCTCGGCGTCGACCGCCTCGACTACACCAAAGGCATTCCCGAGCGACTCGCCGCCTTCGAACGACTGCTCCGTTTAGACAAGGGCGCGCGCCGGCGCTACGCGCTGATCCAAGTCATGGTGCCGAGCCGCACCGACGTCCAAGCCTACGCCGACCTCAAAGAAGAGATCGATCGCATGGTCGGTGACATCAACGGGCGCTATGCAGAAACCGGCTGCGTTCCCATCCACTACCTCTATCGAGATCTGAGTCAGCGCGCGATCTTCGCGCACTACCGAGCGGCTGACGTTGCGCTCGTGACGCCCTTGCGCGATGGCATGAACCTCGTCGCGCACGAATACGCAGCGGCGAGGACGGACGAGGACGGCGTGTTGATATTGAGCGAGTTTGCGGGCGCCGCGAAGCACCTCAAGGGCGCAGTCCTGGTCAATCCATATGACGTGGAGTCGACGACCGACGCGATTCACCGTGCGCTCGTCATGAAACCTAGCGAAAAGCGGACGAGAATGCGTTCGATGCGCGCCGAGGTGATGCGGCTCGACGTGCACCGCTGGGCAGACCGCTACCTCGACGCGCTGGAGGGCAAGTGAGGCAGCGCGAGGTCGTGCTGGAATCTCTTCTCGGCCTCGAACGCCCACTGCTCATCGCGCTGGACGTGGACGGCACGATTTCCCCGATCGTCCGGGACCCGGACATGGCGGAGATCCCTCAAGAGACGCTCTCCACCTTAAAAACCCTCGCGGCCGCCCCCGGCATCGAGCTCGCACTGGTCACGGGCCGGGATCTCAGCTCGCTTGGCCGCATGGAACAGCTCGACGGGATCTGGCGGGCAGTCGAGCACGGCGGGCTGATCTTGGCACCGGGGGAAGCCCCGGCACCACGCGAGCTCGACGACAGGAAACGGGAGGCGCTCGACCAGTTTCGGCATTGGATCGAGTCGCACGGTCGCGACGCGTTCATCGAGCACAAGCCCCAAGCGATTGCGGTGCACGTGCGCGCGATTGCCTCGTACGATCCAGCCCGCGCCGAGCAGCTGCTTCGCGAAGCCGACGAGCTGGCGCAGAAGCTCGGCCTTCACGTGCGACGAGGCAAGGCCCTGCGCGAAGCCGAGGCGGTGCCCTCGGACAAGGGCAGCGCGCTTCGAGAGATTTTCGATCGCTCCGGTGCGAGCTCCGTGTTTTTCGCGGGGGACGATCTCACCGACTTCCCCGCAATCGAGTTCGCAGCGCGGCACGGTCTGGGGGCGTTCGTTTGCTCGGAGGAGCGAGGAGACCAGCCACCCGACTCCGCGACGCTTCTGCAAAACGTGAGTGAAGTCATGGAGCTCCTCGGGCGATTGGCCGAAGAGATCGCTCGCTGAGCGGTGACGCAGGTAGCATCGCGTGGTACAGCGCCGAGATGCTGGATCGGGAAATCGCGGAGGCTGCACGCATCGCTCGTGACGCCGGCGCAATCTTGATGGAAGTCTATGCAACGGACTTCAGCGTCGCCTACAAAGCCAAAGCAGATCCCGTCACCGAGGCTGATACGCGGGCCAACGACTTCATCGTCGGGGAGCTTCGAAAGGCCTTCCCCAAAGACGGTATCGTCGCGGAAGAAAACGAAGACAACAGCGACGCGCTGCGGCCGGGACGCTGCTGGTACGTGGACCCACTCGACGGAACCAAGGAGTTCGTTGCCAGGAACGGCGAGTTCTCGGTGATGCTCGGCCTGGCGGTCGACGGAGTTTCGACGGCCGGCGTAGTCTACCAGCCAGAGGCCGACAAGCTCTACGTCGGCGTCGCAGGCGACGGCGCCTTTCTCGAAGTGGGCGGCGCGCGTCGTGAGCTGAAGGTCAGCGAGGTGGCCATCCCGAGCCAATTGAAGCTAGTGGTGTCGCGGTCGCACAGAAACCGAGCGGTCGCCGAGGTCGTTGCCCGCCTCGGCATCCGACACGAGACAATCCGTGGCTCCGTCGGCCTCAAGACGGGTCTCATCGCCGAACGGGAAGCGGACCTCTATGTGCACATTTCGAGCCGCTCGAGCATGTGGGACGCCTGTGGTCCAGAGGCAATTCTCAAAGCTGCCGGTGGGCGCTTCACCGACCTCGACGGCAACAGTTATCGGTACGGCGGCGCGGACATGCGCAATCGAAAGGGCATCCTCGTCTGCAACGCAACGGCTTACGATGCCGTGCTCCCGGTTGCACGCGAGGCCGCGCGCACCATAGGGTTGATTCGCTAGGGACGCAGAATGGCAAGTGTGGATTGGCGACAGGCATGGAAAGCGGGAAGCACACCGTGGGACGCGGGTACCTCACCCCCCGCGCTTCACAGCTTGCTCGACCTCGGACAGGTTCCGGCAGGTCGGGTTCTCGTGCCCGGCTGCGGTACCGGCTACGACCTTGCAACCCTGGCGCACGCGGATCGAGAAGTGGTCGGCCTCGACCTTTCCGAAGAAGCACGCATGGCTTTTCTGGATGCTCATCGCGACCTTCCTGGGCCCGTCTCCTACGAAGTCGGTGACTTCTTCTTCTACGAGCCCGAAAACAACTTCGACTTCGTCTGGGACTACACCTTCTTCTGTGCACTCGATCCTCCACAGCGGAGCGCTTGGAGCGAAACCATGAAGCGCCTGGTGAAGCCGTCGGGCCTGCTCGCCACCTTGCTTTTTCCTTTCGAAGAACCCATTTCAGGCCGCGAGGGTCCACCTTGGCCGGTCAACACCGGCCTGGTCCGAAGCTTGATCGAAGACGCCTTCGAAGAGCTCGAGATCAGGGAGGTCGAGCAGACGCATCCGGGGCGGGAAGGTCGCGAGCTCCTGGCGCTTTGGCGGCGGCGCCAGCTCTAGTTCGCGTCGGGCAGGGGAAGCGCAGACGAGCGCCACTTCACCTCGGAGAATCCAAGGCGGTAGTCGGCCGTCGCGCCTCTCTCCTGGACGCCGACCCAGACTTGCGTCGTGCCGATCGGGAAGTTTGAACGGAGCATCGGGTCCTTTGTGCCATTGCGGTTGTCGTTGCATTGGACTTCGCCATCAGGCTTGCGGACGAGTAGCAGAACGTCCGACTCGGAACGGGCCAACACGTGAAGCTGGAAGAATGCTGTGTCGGCGTCGAGAAGGTAGTCCGGCGTTTCGGAGATCCATCCCTTGCACTTGCGGTGGATCGAGCGCGCCTCGATTTCGCCGAACGCGGTTCCCTCAACAACCCACGGGTCCGGGCTGAAACCCGCATGCAGCCGGACGACCCCGAGACGGTAGCCAGAGCTCTGGTAGGGATTGAGTGCTGCTGCCTTCGCAGGATCGGGTGCGACCGAGAGCGGCTCGCGGTCTGCGGGCTCTTGCGTGCACGCAGCGAAGGTCAGCACTGAAGCGACGAGACCCCCAGCGCGCAATCCTCGTCTGTTCGTCGCCAACACCGTGAGGGCCGTCGTACCCGCATTCGGCGCGAGGCGTCAACTAGACAATGAGAAGGGGCCGCTCCCCGAAAGGAGCGGCCCCGCGCTTGCTTACAACGTGGCAGTCTCTTGAAGAGGACTAGGGAGAGGAAAGAGTTGGGATACTGCCGCTAGTGGATGGAGCAAGCGCATAGACGGCTGGGACCAAGCCCATACCGGCATCGGTGTCGACCGCCACGAGAACCGTCACGATGTCCGCGGCGACGGGCGCTGCGAGCGGGCCAACGTCCAGCACGTCGTTGGCGTCGGTTCCATTCCCCGAAGCCTCCGTGTCGACATCGAAGCCGATGTTCACGATCCCTGCTGTGAGATCGAGTGGACCCGCGACGATACCGAAAGCGAACTCATCGACGAGCAGAGCGTCGCTAGCAGTTACGATATCGATCGGGTTCACAGCAGTAGCGTCCGCGCCATGGCCTACCAAGACACGCTCCTCTCGCGAAGGCAGTCCTTCACTGTCTTCGTCGAAGAGCAGGACACCCACTGGAACGGTCTGCGCGCCATCACGATAGGCCACCACGGTATTAGGTGCCGCCGGCCGCCGGGAGTACATCGTTGACGTCGAAGAGCGAAGTCGTCGTGCCTGCGGCCGCTATGCCGAAGTCGTACTCACCGGCCGGAACCTCAGGTGCCAGGTGCGCTACGCGAAGTCGAGCCGGTGGGGGCGGCGGAGCCAAAGTCGGGATCGCGCCAGAGGTACTCGGAAGCAGCGCGTACACTGCTGGCGCGAGCTGCTCGTCTACAGTGTTGGTATCAACTGCGATCAAAGTAGTCACCACGTCAGCGGTGACCGGCGCCTGAAGCGGCGGCGTCTCAGACGTTCCATCTCCGGTAACGTCGAACCCGATGTTGACGCTGCCCGCGGGCAGATCGAGTGGACCGGCAATGGCTCCTAATGCGAGATCCTCGACGATCACGGTGTCGTCATCGGTGTTCACGATGGTGACTGGGTTCAGAAGGGTGTCGTCGGCGCCATGACCGACCAGCACGCGACCGCTACCGGACTCGAGTCCCGCCGGACTGTCATCGAAAAGCAGCACGTTCACCGGCGCGTCGGCCATCGCGTCTCGGTAGGCCACGACCGTGAAGATGCCCCCGGCGGGAAGCGTGGCGGGCACGTCGAGAACGGTGGTAGTCGAGCCCGTGGACGCAATCCCGAACATGTAGTCGCCCGCGGGGAGCTCCACGTATCCTGTGCTGTTCCCGAATTGCAGGTTCTCGATGCCCGAGGCCTCCGCGTTCACGAGAATGCCCACGCCTGTGTCCTCCGCCGTGGGGATCTCGGGAGCGAGATGCGTCACGCGGACCATTGCCATGGGTGTCGGCGCTGGTTTTCCATCTTCTCCGCAGCCGACGAGCCCGACGGCGAGAACGGACGCATCGATCATCCCCATCGCTTTCTTAGCAATCTTTACTTCCTTCGATCTGTCTAAGTTATGTCTAGGTCTTGTGCAGGTTTCGAGACCGGTCTCGACTGGCGTCAAGCTGGGTGGGGCGGTTTTTTTCGGACTTCTGCTTGATTCCCAAAATCAGGGGGTATAGACAACCCTTAGACAGGTCCCGAACGCGATCGATGCCCCGTTGGATAGAAGGGTGGAAGTGGCAGACGAAGCGAAATACCGGGTCGGCATGGTTTCGAAGATGACCGGGCTTTCCACCCACAGCCTTCGAATGTGGGAAAAGCGCTACTCCGCCGTCGTCCCCAAGCGCACGGAGGCTGGTGGCCGCCTCTACACCGACGCGGACGTCGAAAGGCTTCGATTGCTCCACAAGCTCGTCGAGAACGGCCATTCGATCGGCGGAATCGCAAAGCTGCCCGAT
Source organism: uncultured delta proteobacterium (assembly GCA_963699755.1). GTDB lineage: Bacteria > Myxococcota_A > Polyangia > Polyangiales > Houyiibacteriaceae > SG8-38. The sequence goes on along the minus strand of CAVOVB010000001.1, from coordinate 1,204,738 downwards.
GTCGATCTTCGACAGATGGCAGCGTCGTTTCCCCAACCTCCAAGCCAGCCGATCGTGCAACATCTGCCGGAGCTTCGGTCGCGCGTGATGACGGCGATCGAGCAGCTTCGCACCGACGACGCCGAGCAGATGCTCTCGCGTGCGGCCCTGAGCACGGAGCCGAGCGAGTTCTTGAAGACTCTGGTGGCACCGATCCTCGTCGAGATCGGGGAACGTTGGAAGCTTGGCGAGCTTCGCATCGCACACGAGCACGCCTGCTCGACGGTCATGCGGGGTTTGCTCTTTTCGTTGATGCGCCTCTACCCGGCGGGTGACGCCAGACGCCGAGTGGTGATTGCGACGCCGGCCAAAGAGCATCACGAGCTCGGTGCGCTCATGGTCGCGATGTTGGCGGCGATGCATGGCTGGAGCGTTCTCTACTTAGGCCCTGATCTGCCGGCCGAAGAGATCGCGTACGCAGTCAACGACACGAGCGCTGACCTTCTGATGCTGTCGATCACCAATCTGAGGCCCAAGGATTCTCAAAGAGAAATCGCCGCAATCGAAGACGCGATCCCGAAGCGCGTCAAGATCCTCGTCGGCGGCCGGGCAGCGAGTCTGCTCCCCGACAGCCGGGCAGAAGTCCAGCAGGACCTCGCTTTGGTCGAGGCCACGCTCAGTCGGTAGCGCCGATGGGCGCTTCGGGCGGGAGCGTGTCACGCGTCGCGCCCTTGATGACCTTCTGCGCCAAGGTCGCGAGGCTTCGCGCACCGCTCTTCTTCAAGAGCGAGCGAATCTGGGCCTTGACCGTGTTCTCTGCGACGCCGAGTGAATCGGCGAGCTCTTTGCGCGAGAGGCCGTCGACCGAAAGCGTGAGAAGCTCTGTTTCGCGACGCGTGAGCTTGAGCTGGCGTGCCAGGTGTTCGATGCGTTGCCCGATGGCTGCGTCATCGACGCGCTCCTGGGCAAGTGCTCTCTGAATGAACGGATTCAGATTGTCCGCCGACGCGGGCTTGCAGACATACTCTCCCCGCATGGTCTGAACTTTGTTGACCACATCACGATTGAGCTCGCCCGTGAGCACGAGAACGGGCAGCGCGCCGTGAATCTTTCGGATCTCGGCCAAAAGGTCCAAACCGTATCCGTCTGGCAAAATCAGGTCCAGCACGACCCCCGTCCACTCGTCGTGGTTTTGCAGCTGTTCACGGGCTGCGACCATGCTGTGCACGACCTCGACCGGACCATGACGCCCAAACGTGCGAGCGAGGGTCCGAGCCAAGGTCGGCTCGTCCTCGACAATCAGAAACCCACCCGGCATGCCGCGTAAGCTACCCCAGTTGACCCCTTTGGTGGTACGGATTCAGGCCAAGCGGGGTAATTTCTTAACCCTAGCTGACCTGAACCGGAGATGGCTGTCTGTGAAAAGCTCATAATTCTAGTTGCTTATACGAATGAAGCAGGGCCGCGCCAGTCTGAGGAGCGCTTAGCCGCTGGGGCGAGAATCGGCAATGACTTGACGCCAGGCTCAGCCGCCTCTTGAATGGACGAAGGGGATGTACGCGGTTGTGATCACCGATGAGGGCGGCGTCCGGCGTAGGCTTGATTTCTCGAAGCCGGAGCTGACGGTGGGTCGCGTCCAAGGCAACGACATCGTCCTGTCGAAGCGCAACGTTTCCAAGCAGCACGCGCGCCTAACGCTCGAGAACGAGCAACCAGTTGTCGTCGATCTGAACAGCACGAACGGAACCTGGGTCAACGGTCGAAAGATCACCTCGGCTCAAACATTGAAACAGGGCGACAAGATCTACATCGCCGACTTCATCATTACGCTCGAAGCCACGGACGAACGCTCGGAGACGGCGGGCTCGATGCCCCGAGTTTCGGAACCGCCTCCGCTGCCTGACAAGCCTCCCATGCCGGTCGCCACCTCGGTTCCGATCCGGCGTACGATTGCAGCGAGGCGGGCGACGCCGGGGGGTTCGAGCGTGACGGGACTGCTGCCGGACGCGCGGGCGACGGCAAGCCCTCCCCGCGTTCAACGCCGAGAGACGTCAATGCCCCGCGCTCGTGCGAAAACCGAGACGGCGATTTCGATAGGCGATCCGTTGAACACCTTGCTCAGCCGTCTCGCCGAACGCATTGACATGGACGACGTCGACCCTGCGGCCATGAAGAACCAGGAACGCTGGTCCGCTGCGCGCGCGGCGATCGCGGAGACGTTCCTCGCAATGCAGACCGACGGCCTAGTTCATGCCGACTTGGACATGCGCGGCGTGGCGCATGCGGCCCTGCACGAGGCGGTGGGATTGGGGGCTCTCGATGATTTGCTCTCCAACGAATCGGTTCGCACGATCGTCGTGAACGGGCCGGAACACATCTTCGTCGACAAGGGCGAAGGCCTGCGGGCGGCAACGTCGAAGTTCTCTTCGGAGACCGCACTCCAGAGAGTCGCGCGACGCCTTGCGGCGGAGAGCGGTCAGTCGCTCGAAGGCCGATCGGTGCTTCACGGGCGGCTTTCGTTCGGCCCGAGCCTGACGATCATGCAGCCGCCCCTGGTGATGAGCGCCACCGTGATCGAGCTTCGCATCCACAACGCCAGCTCGCTCGAGCAACTCGCCGAGCAGGGTTGGATGAGTGCCGATGCGGCGACGTACCTGGCCAAGGCCGTCGCGGAGTGCCGCAACATCGTCGTCGCGGGGCCTCGGGGCTCGGGCGTCGCCGAGGTGATGTCCGCGCTTGTTCGTGAGCTTCCGGCAAGCGAAAACATCGTCACCGTGGAGGCCACTCCGGAGCTCGACATCGATCGAGACCGATTGATTTCCCTAACCGCCGCCGATTCGGGCATTCCGCTTGGCGAGGCGATCGCTCATGGAGCGCGTCTTCACGCCGATCATCTCGTCATCAACGACCTCTGTGGACCCGACACGATGACTGCTCTGACCGCGGTGCTCGGTCGCGATCCGGGTCACCTCCTCGGCGTACATTGCTGGAGCACCAAGGACGCCATAGAGGGCCTGATGCTGGCCGCCGGCTCTACCGGAGCCCACCGAACCTACGTTGCGCAGCTGCTCGCGAGCGCGGTCGACCTCGTCGTGTCGATGCAGCGTGGACCGAACGGGCAGCAGGTGAGCGCAATTCTCCAGGTCCAAGGTCACGAGGCCGGGGACGTCAGCTATCAGTCCGTCCCCTTTTGAAGCGCGCTCGCTAGGCACCTTTGCGAATCACTTCGAGCGGCGCTTCGCTGACTCCAGGCGCCGGATAAGCCGGACGCGCGAAGTAGTAGCCTTGGCCGTAGTCCGCACCACAGTCGATGACTACCTTCATCTCGGTTTCCTGCTCGATGCCTTCAGCAACCACGCGCGCACCGAGCTCGTGGCAAAGTTGCACGATGTGGCGAACGAGAACCTGTGCGCGGCGATCGTCTGCAAGGTCTGCGATCAGGGCTCGATCGAGCTTCACTACTTCGGGTTTGAGGTCGGCGATATACTTCAAGTTCGAGTAGCCAGCGCCGAGGTCATCGACTGCGAGTGCGACTCCCTTGCCGCGAATCTCGCGAAGGACGCTGTGACAGTACGCGAAGTGGGTCAGTGGGACCGACTCCGTCACCTCGAGATAGATCGGCAAGTCATGCGTGAAGATCGGATCATCGGGCTGCACCAACCAGGACTCATCGAATTCGTTCGGATGCACGTTGAGAAAGAGCGGCATGCCAGGGCAATGTGTAATTGAAAGCTCGCGAATCGCGCGGCCGAGCGCACCCACGCATCGAGACTGAATCGCCTCGTCGAAGAGCTTCGGTGGGTTGATCCAGTGCGGCGAGTTGCTCCGAACCAATGCCTCGTGAGCGAATGGCTCCATCGTCTTGAGGGAGACGATCGGCTGATACACGACGCTCAGGTTGCCAAGGCTGAGCACATCCGGAAGGCCTAGCATCGTGCGAAAGCGGGGCGTGCCCGCTCTCCGCTCTTGGGTGTCCTTCAGCCAGTTGCGGAAGTTCGTCACAGATGCCCCATCACGGTAAGTTTACAACAATACAAGAGTGACCTGCCACCCTGCTTTTGCAGCTCCTGGCGCGGCTCGGAGGCCTCTGGTATGCCCCGCAGCGATGTCTAACCGACCGTCGATCGGCCCCGCGCTGCTCAGTCCCATCGGAACCACCCTCGAGCGGCACCTGCTCGATCGGCAGCGCCGCATGCCCGAGGCCACCGGCGATTTTACAGGACTTTTCCAACAGATCAGCCTTGCCGCCAAGATCATAGGCAGCCGGGTCAGCAAAGCGGGCCTCTCAGGGATCCTCGGGCGGACAGGCGCGACGAACGTGCAGGGCGAGCAGGTCCAAAAGCTCGACGATTTCGCCAACCGTACGATCGTGAGCACGGTCGAGGCCGGCGGTCACGTCTGCGTCATGGGAAGCGAAGAGGTCGAAGAGCCCATTCAAATTCCCTCGCAGTACCCGCAGGGCAAGTACGTCCTTCAGTTCGACCCTCTCGATGGCTCAGGCAACATCGACATCAACGCATCGATCGGCACGATCTTTTCGATTCATCGCCGTCTCACACCCGAGGGCGAGCCAGGAAGCCTCAAGGACCTCTTGCAGCCTGGGATCGACATCGTGGCTGCTGGTTATGTGATCTACGGCTCGTCCAACATGTTGGTCTACTCTACAGGCGATCAAGTAGACGGCTTCACCTATGATCCCGGCGTCGGCGAGTTCTTCCTATCGCACCCGAACATCAAGGTTCCCAAGCGCGGCGGCACCTACTCGATCAACGAGGGCAACTACCACAGCTGGGACAAACACATTCAGAGTTGGGTCGACTGGATCAAGACTCCGTCCGAAAACAAGCAGGCCTATCGCCTTCGCTACATCGGCGCGATGGTTGCGGACGTGCACAGGACCCTTCTTCGCGGCGGGGTTTTCGTCTATCCGCGCGATGCGAAGAACGCGAACGGCAAGCTCCGGCTTCTCTACGAAGCCTCGCCGATGGCATTTCTTGTCGAAGCCGCAGGCGGCGCCGCCTCGGACGGTATGAACCGAATCCTCACGATCCAGCCCAAAGAGCTGCACCAGCGCACGCCCGTTTTCTTGGGCAGCCCAGACGACGTCGCCGACGTCCTTCGTTTCGCGAACGCCTGAGCGGCTCAGAGCTTCGGTGTCATCTGGAACGGAACTTCCGTACGCACGCAACCGTCTCGCGGCTTCGGGAACTTCCAAGTCTTCGCAACGCGCTTCACGCAGCCGTAGACCTGCGGGTCCTTGAGTGAGCCGCTCACCTCGACGGCCTTCACGCCACCGCTCGCACCGATGGTGAGCAAGAGCTTCATCGTGCCCTGAAGCATGTTGTCGTCCTTGAGTCCTCGCTCGTAGCAGGCCTGCACCTGCTTGCTCGGTTGTCCACGGATCACCGCACTGAGCTCCGCGGCGGTGAGTGAGCCGTTGCAGATCCACTCCGACGGAGGGGTCTGTCCTTGCGTGGGCCTTGCATCCGGCGCCGATTCTGCGCTGTCGCTGAGGCCCGCGTCTTCTTCCGGGATTTCGATCTCGGGAGCGAACTGCTCCCTGGTCACGACCGCGGGCTTGACCTCGACGGGCTCGGCCTCGGGGCCGGATTCGCAGCTCTTGGCAAAGAACCAAATGGCTCCAGCAACGAGCAGTAGCAGCAGTGCGACGATGCCGTATTTGCTCTCGTTGCTCTTCAGTGGCGGTAGGCTCGAGCCCTGGGTCACATACGCCTCACTTTCCCCAGTCCAATGCGCTCCGCGCACCCGAGGCCGGAGTGTAGAAGCCCTGACCGATCACGCCAACTCTCGGGCCGAGCAGGGCCCCAAAGACCACTGTTTGCCGCGGGCCAACGTCTCCTCTATGGTTCGGCCTCTTCAGCGGAAATTGGCGATGGTTGATAAGTTCAAAGGCTTCTTTCTCGTTCTTCTCGTGGTGCTGCTTTCGGCGGTGTTTGCCCTGCAGTTCGGCGGTGGTCAGGCCGAAGGCTGTGCCGCGGGTGGCAGCACATACCTCGCGCGGGTCTACGACCAAACGCTAAGCAGAGGCGACTTCGAGGCGGCGTACTCGGTGGCAAACTTCGGGAGACTCCCCGAGGAGACGCAGCGCTCGATGCGCTTGCCCCAACTGGTTCTCGATGGCCTGATCGACCGCACCCTGCTCGCGCGCGAGGCGCGAAAGGTGGGATTCGATGTAAGCCAGGAAGAGGTCATGGCGCGCTTCGTCAACGAGGGCGTCATCTTGTTGTCACTGGGAGTGGGAGCGCCGCCCATCCTTCCCCAGGGCGAGATTCCGGTTTCCTTCACGGACAAAGACGGCAGATTCAACAAGGACCTCGCCGAGCGCTACATCCAGAACGGCCTTCGCCGAAGCGTCGGCGAGTTCGCGGATGCGCAGGTCGATGAGTACTTGGCAGCAGAGATGCGCGAGCTCCTCGCTTCGACGGTCACCGTCAGCGAAGCGGAGGTCTGGGACGACTACGTCCGCCAAAACGACAGCGCGAAGATCAAGTACGTCCGTTTCGCTCCGGCCTACTACGCGCAGCGAATGCCGCCGACCAGCGGCGCCGCGCTCGATGCCTGGATCGCGGAGAACCAAGACCGACTGGACGCCGAGTACGGTATCAACAAACACCGCTATACCAACCTCGAGAAGCAGGTTCGTGCTCGCCACATCCTGATCAAGGCAGGGTCCTATGCGAGCGAAGAGCAGAAGGCCGAAGCCAAGAAACGGGCTCAGGCGCTGCGGGGGCGCGCTGCCAATGGTGAAGATTTCGCGAAGCTCGCGAGCGAAACGAGCGACGACCAAGTGACCGCAAAGAAAGGCGGCGACATCGGCTTCCTCCGCAAGGGCGCAATGCCCGAAGCGTTCGATACGGCTCTCTTCTCTATGAAGGTGGACGAGGTATCCGATGTCGTGGAAACCCCATACGGCTTTCACGTGATCAAAGTGAGCGCGATCCGCGAGGGAGACGTCCCGGTCGACGAGGCCAAACGAGAGCTCGCCGAAGGCCTCTACCGAGCGGATTGGTTGGACGAGCGAGCCCAACGAGCCGCCGCCAGCACCCTCGATTCCTGGCGATCGACTCAGGACGACGAAGCCATCGCAAAGAACCTAGAGGCTGCAGCCGAGCAAGGCAGCGAGTCTGCCCTGACACCGACGCTCGATGAAACCGTCGACTTCGGTCGCTCCGACACCCCCGTGCCCGGAGTTTCGACCGCGGCACTGCTCGAAGCGGTGTTCTCCTTGCCCCAAGGTGAGACGTTCCCGAGGGCGCCAGTGAAGATTGGCCGCGAGTGGTTCGTCTTCCGGCTCATCGATCGACAGCGTCCTGACGAGGAGGCGTTCACCGACTCGGTTCGAGAGTCCACTCGCGAGGTTCTTCGGACACTCAAAAAAAGAGAGACCATCGACCTCTATATCCAGCAGCTACGCGCTCGGGCAACGGCCGACAAGGCACTGCGCGTCAACCCACTTCAAGCCTCGGATGGCCGTAGCTAAGGGCTCGAGGCTCCCCGGGCTGCCCTCCGAGTCGCTGACGCTCGGGAACGGGCTTCGGGTGCGGCTCGTTCCTCTGCCTCACCTTCAGTCCGCGACGGTTTCGTTCTTCGTGCGCGTTGGCTCGCGCTACGAAACCGAGCAGACAAACGGTTTGAGCCACTTCCTCGAGCACATGCTCTATCGCGGCACCGAGGTGCACCCGGCGGCGCACGATCTCAACCTCGCGATCGAGCGACTGGGTGGAACCCTCGACGCGGCGACGCACGTCGACTTTACCAGCTACGACCTCAGCTTGCCGCCCGAGACGATTGCCAAGGGCGTCGGCCTCCTGGCCGAAGTGTTGCAGCAGCCGCTCTTGAGCGAGCTTCGCACGGAGAAGCAGATCATTCGTGAAGAGATCCTCGAAGACCTCAACGAGAAAGGCGAGCAGATCGACGTCGACAACGTTTCTCGACGACTGCTCTACCCCGAACACCCACTCGGCTTCCCGATCGTAGGACCTGTGGAGAACTTGGACCGCTTCGAAACCGTCGACCTCCAGCAGCATCACAACCGTCACTACAACGCACGCAACTCCGTGCTCTGTGTCACGGGCGCTTTCGATCGCGCGGAAGTCGAGAGAACGATTCGCGCGGAGTTCGAGGGAATGCCGTCCGGAAGCGCAATTGAGCCCAGTCGGTCGCCCGAGGGCAGAGCAGGAGAGCGCTTCTCGTACGTGCACGAGCACGGGAGCCAAACCGACGTGCGCCTTTCGTTCCACACGCCGGGGGTTTCGAGCTCCGAAGCGCCAGCCCTGCTCTTGCTTGGTCGGGTGCTCGACGACGGGCTGAGCACGCGTGTCCATCAAACGATCTGCGAAGAACGAGGCCTGGCCTATGAGGCGTTCGCCGGAAACGACTCCCTCGAGGATTGTGGCGTCTTCGACTTCGGGGCGTCGGTCGAGCACAGAAAGGCGCCCTATCTGGTGGAAACCGTACTCGAGCTCGTATCCGAGCTCCGTCGTCACCCGCCGACCGAGGACGAGATCGAAAAAGCGAAGCGCCGCCACCTCTGGGACCTGCGCACGGTGCGCGACAACTCCGAGGATGCATCCCACTTCATCGGGAGCAGCGCCCTTTTTCATCTCCCCGAACGCGTCGAGACCGTGGCCGATCGAGTCGAGCGGGTCGCCCCAGGCGACATCCAGCAGGCAGTCCGGCGCTATCTCGATCCGAAAGACGCATATCTGACTTGCGTGGGCGTCTTGAGCGAGGCGCTCCTGTCGGACCTTCGCGGCCTCACTGGCACTTAGCCATCGAGGTTCACCCAGTGGGCTTCCCCGTCGGGCCCCCACTCCTTCTTCCAAAGAGGGACGGTCTCTTTGATCCGATCGATCGCTTTGCGGCAAGCGGTGAATGCATCGTCTCGGTGTGCTGCGCTCGCCGCGACACAGACAGCAACGTCACCGATGCCCAGCTTGCCGACCCGATGTATTGCGGCGATGCGGACACCGCTGTGTTCAGCGACGACCGTTTCGAGCACGCGCCGCATCTCCTTGTTCGCCAAGCTCTCATGGGCCTCGTAATCGAGTCTGGACACTCGTTTCCCATCGGCGTGATCCCGCACGACGCCCTGGAAGATGCAGATGCCGCCGGCCCCGGGATGCTCGACCGCCTTGCTAACCTCGTCGAGTGAGATCTCTCGGGCGCGGACCTCGCAAAGAACGATCGGCGAACCGCCTGCAACAGGCGGAAGGACGTCGACCCGATCACCGTCGCAAATCATCTGCGCGGCATCGACGAAGTCGCCATTGACCGCGAGCCGCATGCGTTCGAGGAAGGCTGCTAGGGAGGGAAACCGATCACCGACTATGCCACGCAGCTCCGCCTGTGGCAGGTTTTGCGACACGAGCTCGAACGTCGCGCTGGAGCAGCCAGCGAGCTCCCTGGCAGCAGCATAGAAGTGGACCTCGACTTTCATCAGACCGGAGAAGCCTAGCAGGCATCGAAATGGGGGCAGTCCCGCTCGGCATGATAGAGTTCGGCGAAGGTGAGCGAGGCTGGATTCAAGTTGATCTCGTGGATTGTGGCCGCGACCGTGGGGGGTGTGACGCTCGCAACTCCGCAGCCAGTCGACCCCTGGGAGATGCCGAGCCTCGTCCTCGATCGAGCCGCCGTCGCGGACGCCATCGAGCTCGATCAAACGCTTTCGAAAGAAATGCCCGACAGCGACGAGGTCCGCAGCCTCCGGTCGCTCTTTCTCGACCACGGCCGAGCGGAAGCCAACCCCCCGTACGAACGACGAGAATACGAACGACGCCAGGCCGCGATCCACCATGCGACAAGAGCACTCATAGAGAAGCATGGAGCGCCCGCGTTCGAGGCGATGCGCGCCGACGCCGTCGAAAGCTTCATGCGCCTGCTCAGCGCTCGAGCTGAGGAGCCGCTGACCGAAGACGAACAGGGCATCATCGGTGGATTCGACGAAGTGCTGAACCAGTACGGGGCGCTGCACGAAGGCGTGATGGTTGCACCGCCGCTCACGATTCGCGTCATGTACAAGGCTCGCTGGAACGCGATTCATCGAAGACCTTTCGTGGAAGGCTTTTCTCCGATCGAGAGCCAGGCCTACTGGGGTTGGCTCGCGCTGCACGGCTGGGGCAAGCCGCTGCAGAAGCGCCGGGACGCTCTGCTTGCGTTCCGTGATGCAGGCGGATTTGGTACCGAGGAGGCTGCCGCGCTTTTCGATCTGCTCGGAGGGTATCCGGAGCTAGCATCGAAGTCCTTGAGCGCTCTCTATGAATCAACCGGGCAGCTGCGTCTGCGAAATTACTCGCTCGGTGTTCAGCAAGCGAGCCTTTTACCTGCAGCTTCGCCATGATACGACACACGGACTGGACACGAAATTCCCGTTCTCGTAAGGTGAGAGCCCTGCTTCTGCGGATGGAGTCGAGCCTGGCGTGAAAGTCGACCTAAAGAAGAGCCTCTTCATTCTTCCCAATCTCTTCACACTGTCGAGTGTGCTTTGCGGTTACAACGCCCTCCTGATTCTATCGGACCAGCCCGACTCCGACGATTTTTATCGCGCAGCCCTCCTCATCGTCTTCGCCCTCTTTTTCGACGGTATCGACGGCCGAGTGGCGCGCCTGACCAAAACCCAGTCCGCCATCGGGGTTCAGCTCGACTCTCTCGCCGACGTGATCTCCTTCGGGGTCGCGCCCGCCGTCCTCGTCTATCACTGGTCGCTCTCCGAGCTCCGTACGGCCGGCATGTTCATCGGCTTTCTATACGTCGCTGCAGGTGCGATCAGGCTCGCGCGCTTCAATGTCACCTCGACAAGCGATGACGGGCACCCGGAGCGCCCTGACAAATACACGCAAGGCCTGCCGATCCCCGCCGCAGCCGGAATCCTCATCTCGATCGTGGTCGCAAACACGCTTACCGGAAAGCTGCCGTTCTCACCATTTCTGATCTCGATTCTCGTGCTGGCACTTTCGGTTTTCATGGTGAGCGCGATGCCGTTTCGCTCCTTCAAAGACTTGCAGCTCAATTTGCGCACGGTGCTGTTCATTTCCGTGGCGCTCGGCGTCACGGTCTGGATCGCTCTCAAGGTCCACCCGTCGATGGCGCTGGTTTGGCTGCTCGCCGCATACGTGATCATCGGCATCGTCGAGAGCCTCATCGTCCTCATGAACAAGGCCCGCGCCGGCATCGACAAGGCCGGCGAGCGTTCGGCTTAGCGACCGATTTTCCTTGGGTTCTCGTACACCGAGATGATCGGGACACCGTCGTAGCGCAGGACGAAGACGGGCTGCACGCTCCCGAAGGCGACCCATGCCTGATAGTCGACTTCGGCGAAATGCGGCTCGTGGTGAACCAGGGCCAAATCCGCGGAGGCCATGGAGCTTGCCGCACGAATGTTCGGAGGAATCAAACCGTCCCGTTGCATCATGGCCCAGGACCCACTGGTTGTGTCGCAAGTCCAGACCGAGCCGCCGTATGGGAGCTTCTCCCTGATCCAGCTCGCTAAGCTTCCGGTCGTGAAACCCCAGAATTGGCGATTCATTCCGAGGTCAGCCGCGCCAGACACGCCCCCGGCGATCGGCGTGTAGTGCGACAGGCCAAAAGGATGGCTGTGCGCGGTCTGTACCGCACCCGGCAAGAGGCAAAGCGCGGCAAAGGCCCAGGTCGGCCAGCGTCGCCCCATCCAGGCCGAAATCTCGGCTCTCTCGACGACGGCAACCAAGCCCCAACCGGCAAAGAGGGCCAAGAACGGGTAGGCGGTGATCCAATGCTTGGTGCCGCCGAAGATCGGAGAGCTCGGAAGCGCGATCACCAGCAAAGGCGCAAGCATGCAGCCGAACCAGAGCACCTCGGTCCTGCGGTTCGTCGGGGCGCCTGCTTTCGTCATCCAAGGGGGCCGAAGCGCGTCCCGCCTTTCGTAGAGGCCAAACGAGCAAAGCGCGAGCACCGTGAGGGGCACGGTGAAGAACGTCATGACGAACGGTACCGAAACGGGAAGGGGCGGCTCGAAGTAGTTGGTGCCCAGATATTGGTAGGTGTAGTGAACGTGTCGAAGGTGAAAGCTCGCATAGGCGAGGAGCCGGCGTCCGGTCTCGTGCCAGAGCCACGGCCAGGTTCCGATCATCACCAGCGGACCGAGGACTAGCATCGACGGGAGCCAGGCGATCGAAACGCGCTCGCTTCGACCAGATCGGGCTTGGTCGCGCCGAACCCAGATAAAATGGATCAGAAAGATTCCGGGCAAGATCCAGCTGTTGTGTTTCGTCGCGAGCGCCAGGCCGAAGGAGAGACCCAGCCATGGCACCCAGCGGGAGTCCGCCAGCGATCGCCAATAGGTGTACGCCGTGAGCGTCACGAAGAACGCGATCGGGACGTCGAAGCAGGCAAGGTGACTGTGATAAAAGACCCGTGGCATCCAAGCGAACGCCAGGGCCGCGAAGAGGGCGCCCTCCCGGCGCATGACCGAGGCGGCCCAGGCATAGATCAACCAGAGCAAAAGGCCGGCGGTGAGCATCCCCGGAAAGCGAAAGGCGAGCGACTCGTTCGAGAACGGACCCAGGTGCTTCTGCGCCAACCAACTCCAAGCAAACCCGAGCTTCATCCAGGCGGGATGCTCCCAGTTGTACCGCCAGGCCTGGTCGATGCGCTCCTGCTCGAAGGCCGATGAGGGATCGCTCAGAGCCTGTTCGATCCAGCTGGCTGCGTTCTTTGCGGCGTGAAGGTAGAAGCTCTCGTCGCGAGACATCGCCAAGTCGGACGCCGTCGCGACCAGGAGGAGCAGGGACCCGACGCAGAGGGCGGCCCCGATCAGATGATCCCAGCCCTTCAAGGCCCTGGCATCGCTCATCGTGGTGCCCCCCCGGAAGGCCGATGCTCCGCATCGTCAACGGGGCTTCGCCCCTTCACGCTCGAGGCAGACCAGCAGAAGAGTCGGGCGTCGGGATTGTCTGCCGTGGTTTCAAAGCGCACGGTGGCACGCTCGAGGCCGAGCCCACCGGTGTCGATTTCGACTCCCGACCAGCCGTCGCCATCCTCGTGGACGAGCTCAGTGGCGAGCCGCTCGTCGATCCAAACCCGCAGCGTGACCGGGACGTGAATGCGCTTGCGCTCCGCTTGGTAGTCGATACCTCCATAGACCAGGAGGCGATCGGCTAGCGGAGCGTCGGTGAACGTGACGCGGACCGGATCGGGGCCGGCGGGGTGCTGCCAGATGCAACGCCTCGGTTGGAGCTCGAGGTCCGAGAGAACCGTCGCACCCACCCAGAGCCAGGGGCGCCTGGCGTCGCAGACGAAGCGTTCCCGGGGGGTCATCGGCCCGCGTTCGAGGCCTCCCGGTGCCTGGCGTGCCGCTACCCAGGGGCAGGCCTTGGATTGATCCGCGTCGAAAAGCTCCACCTTGGCGCTCGCGATCTCTTCGACGAAATCGTAGACGAGCTCCTGGCTCGGCAAAGACCACATTCTCACGCGCACTCCATCGAAATCCTTTTCGAGATCGACGGGCTCATCACGACTGCTGGCGCCGCGAATGCTGAGCTCCCAGAGACGATCGATGCCGGCAGCGTCGGGCGGAGCGGCCATGCGCAAGGAAAGAAGGTCTCCTAGGTGCGCGCGAACGATGGGGTCCGCCCAGGCCGGGGCCGCGACGATACGGTCCGAAGACCGGTAGCGCGCCCGGACGTACTCCGATGCCGCCTCCCAGGAGCGGTCGCTAGGCGTCGCCGCGCGAATCATCGGTTGCGCCACGAGCTCGAACGCCGCTAGAGCGGCGATCGGCACCCAGACCCAGACAGCGAGGCCTGGGTTTCTCCCTGCTTCAGCCACGCCGCTCCGATGCTAGCAGGCTCAGATCATTCCGCAGGCTCGCAGATGAACTCGAAGGTCCATCCAAGCAGCGTGGGTGTCGTGGGCGGGCTGTTCGATGGATTGAGAACCGCCGTGATTTGGATATAAGGCAATCCGAATGTCTGGCCGGCCGCGATCAGCTCTTCGCTGACGTTGAACGTGCCGCTCACTGCGCTGCCGCTGGCCGAGATGACGAGGGGGATCGCGCTCGGCAGCTCTCCGAGGCTCGCTGCGGTCCGAATCTGGAACTCGATGCTGGAATCCGAGGGCGTGCTGCCCTCCCAACGCAGCTCGCCCCACCTTGGACGCTCGGGCGGCGTGTCGCAGCGCTCGGTGCTGTCGTAAGCGTTGCGATAGAAGGCCGCGGCGGGCGTGTCATCGAACACGTGGGCGGCCGCGTCGGGCACCATGACGCGAACCGGGATCCGCTCGACCTCAACGACATCGTCGGCCCAGACGACGATCTCGAAGTCGAAGACCTGAGAGCTGCTCGTGGGCTCGACCGTCGTGTTGGAGAAGAGCACCTGGTACTCCACGGCGGCGCCAAGCTCACAATTGCGGCACTCGTTCGCTGTCCCGGAGGCGCAGCCAAGCGCTTGCCCCTCGGCGCAGCTCGTCTGTACAATCTGCGCAATGAGCTCCGTTTCGTCGATGGCGGTCGCGTCGTTGTCGAGGTCCACCATCGAGATGTCGTAGACCGAGTCGTCCTTTGCGAGGGCAATGGTGTTGCCGATCGCGGCACCGAGGCCTTCGCCAATCGACGAGGTGAGCTCGGTGAGCCAGGGAGCACCGAATCGGGTGCGGGCGTCTGTGGCCAAGGCGATCGCGCTCGCGTCCGCGGTACCCGCGCTGGTCATGCTCATCGCGTCCCTCAAGGTCACCACGCTGGCGACGCGGATGTTGCTCGAGCCGAGTACGGCTTCGACGTCGGCCCAAGCCACCGGCGCAGCCGAGGTGAGCCAGGCAGGGTTACCGAGTAGGTCGCCGCTGCGGAGGATCGAGATGCTGAACGCCCCTTCGGGCATGAGACCCGGGTCGGCAGCCGGAATGATGCCGTCAGCGACGAGGTAGTACTGCAGAGATGCCGATGGTGGCCAGACGACCTCGCCCCAGAGCCCGACACCGACGGTGCCCCCGTCACAGGCGAGCGCCATGGCTGGGTCGAGTGCCGCGTCGTCGAAGACCGCGACGTTGGCGGCGGGCCAGTGCGTGTTGTCGGCGCGCACGGTGATTTGTTCGCCGAGCGAAATGGAGTCGAAACGCAGCTTGAGAACGACGTCCTTGCCATCCATGTCGGCGCCCGGCGGCATGCCGGACACCGTGTCGCAACCGGGGGCCATCGCTGTATTGACTCGGTCGTTCAGAAGCGTGCTCATGCCCATCAAGGTCAGCGATCGGCTCGAGAGATCGCCGAGATCCAGGGCAAGCGCGGCCGTGTCGGCGTCGAAAAGCTGGGGGAACATCTCCACCGGAGGCAGGGTGTCGGCGCCGGGGATATCCCCTGGCATAAAGCCCTCGTCATCGTACTGAGAGCCGTCCGTGAGCCTCGGCCCATTGAACACCTCGGCGTCGGTGATGTTCATGACCAGGTGCAAGGCGCCATCGCGAAAGCAGGGGTAGCCGATATCGGCAACGGGCGCGTCCGGGCAGGCTCCGCGATTCGGAACCGTATCAGCGAGACCGAGCCCTGACGCCACCGAGTAGAGCGCCTGAGTTGCGGCTGTAGCCTGCTTCCCGTTCTGCACCGTGTTCAGGGTGCTGACAGCGGTCTCCACCAGCGCCACATCGTCGGTGAAGTCGAGAATGTGATGATAGGGCGCCTGGCTGTACGCCGCCGCAAGCGGGGCCAGTGGGTACGCCCGATAGAGGCCAAGTCCGAACCGGGCGTCCGGGAAGCTCAGGAGAATGTCGCCGATGATGTTGAGAATCTCGGCCTGAAGTTCGGCGATCTCTTCGGCGAGCGTCGGCGTTGCGTCGATCAGGAAGTAGATGTCGACTTTCGGAATCTCGGCGACAAGACTCACCGTAGAGCTCCGAACGACCTCGTCTGCGCCGCTGGGGTCATAGAACGCCGTCTGGTAGAGCCCGTCGTTGCTGGGATCGTCGTCGCAACTGATCCAGTCCGGCGTCCCGGGGCAATCGTCCGCATCGTCCGGAACCCCGTCGCCATCTGCATCAGGCAGCGAGGTCACTCGGTCGATGACCAGTGAGCCCGTCTCATTCGAATAGCGAATGCCGGCCGAGTTCTCGGCGTTCAAGTCGCTCGCCACGGGCTGGTCCACGCTGATCGAACAATCGGGACGATCCGGGGCGCACTGCGCCGGCGGATCGATGACGGCGTTCTCACTGTCGACTGCGCTCTCGGTCTCGCCGCAGGCCGCAAGCGCGAAGAGCGCCGCGCAAAGAGTCGAAAAACGGACGGTCTGTGTGGGGGTCATCATTGTGAAATTGCTTACATTCGGGGGAAACCACGTTACCGCATATCGAGCTCTCGCGTAAGGGCTACCTCGCAGCACCTGAAAGGCAGGCGGGCGGAGCGTCGGTTCGAGGGGACGCGCAGACCTCGCGGATCGCGCAGACGCTCGAATCTACGCAGGATCCCTCCGGTAAGACGCACTCCTTGCGGCCGTCACCCCAAAGGTCCCGGCAGTCGAACCCGAAGGCGCAATCGTCCACGGAGGCGCAGGGCCCGAACTCACCGCAGAAGGCCACCGTCCCTTCCATGCTCGATTCGCAGACTGGCCCATCTCCCGCAGTGCACTGGAGCGTGTCACAGGAGACGGGGTTGGGCGCGTTGGGCATGAGCGAGGGCATACATTCCCCAGCTCCGTCGCCATCCGCGTCCCCGCAAGGCACACCGAGCGTGAGGCAGTCGAGGTCGTCGTCGCAAGGGCGTGTGATGCGGCGACAGAACCGCTGGTCGGCTGCCACATAGCGACAGGTGAAGCCATGGGGGCAGTCGGCACCGAACCGGCAGGGAACACGGCGGTCGGCACAGGCGCCATTCTCGCACGCGAATCCGGCGACGCAATCGTTGGAATCATCGCAACCGGGTTCGATACGGAGGCAACGGTTGATCGTCAGCTCGCAATAGTAGGCAGGATTTCCGCAGTCTCCGTCGTTTGCGCAAGCGCCACCGCCTATGGGGAAACAACGCGACAAGTCTTCGCAACCCGTGGGAAGACAAACCTCACCGGTCGGACAAGGGTTTTGGGCATCACAGAGGACGTCGAGATCCGGACAGCTGGGACAGAGCGCGCTCCTCCGGCACCAGGGGCCGCCTCCGCCACCCACGCCACCGATGCCGCCACCACCTACGCCGCCCACGCCACCGATGCCGCCGCCACCGCCGCCACCACCAACGCCACCAACGCCGCCCATGCCAGCTACGCCGCCATCCGGATCAACCGAGCCATCGTTTCCGGCATCACCGGGAAACGTAGAGGCGGCCGATGGATCACAGCCAGCTGCGACCGCGCCGGCAAGCATGAGGTAAGCAAAGAATCGCATGATCTAGGGAGTGGCGCGGCAATCGTCGCACGCGGCTGCTTGTGGAGGAGCCTAGCGCGTTCGACCAAGCGTCGCATCCCCCAGAGCCGTGGGGACCTTGACCGCCCGCGCCGACCGCCCCAAAGGCTGGTGGTATGTCGTCACTCGATAGCGCTTTGATTGCGATAGAGCGCGCTTGCGGGACCGGCTCAGTCATCCGTGACCCGAGCATGCTCGAAGGTTATGCGCACGATGAAAGCGAGGTCGAACCTTGCATGCCGGAAGCGGTCGTACGCGCCTCGAGCACCGCGGACGTCTCGGCGGTCATGAAGGCCGCATACGAGCATGAGATTCCGGTCACGCCAAGAGGTGGCGGCACGGGCCGCGTCGGGGGCGCCATTCCGGTTCCCGGTGGAATCGTGCTGGCGTTCGAGAAGATGAACGCGATCTGTAGCATCGACAAGGCCGAGCTGACCACCCGGGTGCAGCCCGGCCTGATCACTGGCGAGCTGAAGCGGGTCACCGAGGAGGAGCAGCTCTTCTACCCACCGGATCCGAACTCCCGGGACTCCTGTGCCATTGGCGGCAACCTCGCCGCCAACGCCGGCGGACCACGCGCCTTCAAGTATGGCGTGACCCGCGAATACGTCATGGGGATGGAAGTGGTCATGGCCGACGGAACCATTCTCGAGCTGGGTCGGGAGACCAAGAAGGGCGTGACCGGCTACGACCTGACCGCGCTCATGGTCGGCAGCGAGGGCACGCTCGGAATCGTCACTGAGGCGACGCTACGCCTGATCCCCAAGCCGGAGGCAACCGTCACGGCCATGGCTTGCTTCTCGAGCCTTGATGAGATCGCACCCGTCGTATCCGCACTTCTGGCGCAGGGACAGCTCCCAGCTTGTATCGAGCTTCTCGACGAAGAAGCGATCCGCATCGTACGACCGGAAGCCGGCCTGACGATCCCAAACGAGACGAAGGCGATGCTCCTCATCGAGCTCGACGGCGCGGAGGCCGAGCTCGAAAGCGCGCTCGAACGAACGGGCAACGTCCTATTCGATCTGGACGCGCTCGAGGTTCTGGTAGCACAGAGCGGCAGTGAACGTGAGCGCCTCTGGGCGTCGCGCCGTGAGCTCAGTCACAGCTTGAAGCGGCACGCCAAGAACAAGCTCTCGGAGGACATCGTCGTGCCACGCACCAAGATGGCCGATCTCCTCCGCTACTGCGCAGAGCTCGCCGACCAACACGAGCTAGTGGTTCCAACCTATGGCCATGCAGGTGACGGCAATCTACACGTCAATTTTCTTTGGAATGATCCGGACGACAAGATCCGAGTCGACAAGGCGATCGAGGCACTCTTTCGACGCACTATCGACCTGCATGGCACCCTGAGCGGCGAGCATGGAATCGGGGTTCTGAAGGCGCCGTATCTGTCCATGGAGCAGTCTCCGGCGCTGATCGCTCTCCAAGAGAAGATCAAAGACGTCTTCGACCCAAAGCACATTTTGAACCCGGGGAAAATCTTCCCCGCAGATGCCAAACGCTTCCACGGTTCCTGCTAGAAACGCGAGCCGGGGCGCGGAAAAAAGCGTGACACGGGGCTGCGTCGAATGGCTCGCCTTGCAAAGGTGGTCGGATGCACTGGGGAGCTCGGACCATGCAAGGCGAGCCGTTCTCCAATCGTATGGTGTCGCTCAGAGGAGCATGTTGAGCGGTGCTTCGATGATTCGCTTGAACGCTTCCATGAACCTTGCCCCTGTGGCTCCGTCGATGATTCGGTGGTCGCAGCTCATCGTGAAGCGCATGCGACGGCCCGGGATGATGGCATCGCCCTGGACGACAGGCTCGTTGCGAATCGTCCCGACTGCAAGGATTGCGCCCTCGGGCGGGTTGATGACCGCTGTGAAGTCTTCGATGCCGAACATACCCAAGTTCGAAATCGAAAAGGTTCCATTGCTCATCTCTTCAGGCTCGAGTTTCTTGTCTCTGGCGCGCTCGGCGAGGGCGCGGACTTCGTCGGCGATCTGGGCGACGCCTTTTCGATCAGCGTCGCGCAGCACCGGAGTCATCAGGCCGTCTTCGATGGCAACAGCAATCGAGATGTCTACCACTTGATGGTAGTGAATCTCCTTGTCCATCCAGGATGCGTTGACTTCGGGAACGCGCCGAAGGGCCACCGCGGCTGCTTTGATGATGAGATCGTTCAGCGAAACCTTCTTCCCCGCGGCTTCGAGCTCGGCGTTCATGGCCAGACGCGCATCGGCAAGGGGCGCAATATCGGTGTCGATCGTGAGGTAGTAGTGCGGAATCGTTTGCTTGGATTCCGTGAGTCGCCGCGCAATCGTCCGCCGCATGCTGCTGGCCTTCACCACGCGAGGCGGTAAACGTTCGCCCGAGGGAACGAAGGGTTCCGCGGCGCCACCACCATACGATTCGATGTCCCGCTTCACGATGCGCCCCTGTGGCCCGCTCCCCCGGACAAGCCGAAGATCGATGCTCTGCTCCCGAGCCAAACGTCGGACGAGAGGAGAGGACAGAACGCGACCGACGTTTGGGGCCGCAGATCCGCTCTCGGTCCTGGGCGCTGACGCTGGCGCTGAGACTGGCGCCGGCGCTGACACCGGCGCTGACACTGGGGCTGACACTGGGGCTGACCCTGAGAGAGAGCGAGCCTGCTCGATCAGCCCCGAGATATCCTCCCCGGTCTTCCCGATAATCGCCACCGGCACATCCGGCGCCAGCGTTTCGCCCTCCGGGACCAAGATCTTCAACAAGACCCCACGATCGAACGATCGGAACTCCATCGTGGCCTTGTCGGTTTCCACCTCAGCCAGCAGGTCATCGACCTCGACTTCCTCACCTTCCTTCTTGATCCAGGCGACTAGGGTGCCTTCTTCCATCGTGGGCGAAAGCTTGGGGAGTCCGATGATCTTGGCCATTTGCTCAGCTCGCGTACGCGACGCGCTTCACCGCGTCGATTACCCGCTCCTCCGTTGGAAGGACCTTGTCCTCTAGATTCAGCGCATAGGGCATCGGTACGTCGAGCCCGGTCACCCGCTCGACCGGCGCGTCGAGGTAATCAAAGGCTTCACGCTGAATGCGATCGACGATCTCTGCTCCAGGCCCGCCATAAGGCCAGTGCTCATGCACCACCACACAGCGATTGGTCTTCTTCACGCTCTCGACCATCAGGCTGGTATCGAGCGGCCGGAGGGTGCGTGGATCGACTACCTCGCAGTCGATGCCTTCGCTGGCAAGCCTCTCCGAAGCGGCCAAGACCGTGTAGTACGGGCGCCCCCAGGTCACGATCGTGCAGTCGGTTCCCGGGCGGGCCAAACGACTCACCCCAATTGGGGTGAGCTCCTCCACGCCTTCATCCGGAACCTCGCCTTTGACGCCATACAGCGTTTCGCCCTCGAGAAAGATGACAGGATTATTGCTCCGAATCGCGCTCTTGAGAAGACCCTTCGCATCGCGCGGCGTGCTCGGTTGAATGACGTAGAGTCCAGGGATGTTCGTGTAGAACGGCGCGCAACTGTGACTGTGCTGCGCCGCGACCTGCTTGGCCGCGCCATTGGGACCCCGAAACACGATCGGCACCTGAATCGCGCCAGCGCTCATCTGATGGACCTTCGCCGCATTGCTGATGATCTGATCGAAAGCCACGAACGAAAAGTTCCAGGTCATGAACTCGATGATCGGCCTGAGCCCTGCCATCGCCGCACCGATGCCGACTCCTGCGAAGCCTGCTTCCGCGATCGGCGTATCGATGACGCGCCGCTCTCCAAACTTTTCGAGGAGGCCTTCCGACACCTTGTAGGCGCCCTGGTAGTGACCGACTTCCTCGCCCATCAGGAAGATCCGCTCGTCACGCTCCATTTCCTCCAGCATCGCTTCTCGGAGCGCCTCTCGGTAGCGAAGCTGCCTCACGACTCAGCCTCCGGCGCCAGCACGGTGCTCATCATCATGTCTTCGCGCGCCGGCTCCGATTCATCTGCGAATCGCACCGCCGCGTCGATCTCTTCATCGACTCCGAGGTCGATGTCGTCGAGCGTGCTCTCCTCGACCCCGAGTCCCATGAGTCTGTCGCGAACGACGGTGATCGGGTCCTGCTGCTTGCGTTGCTCGAGCTCGGTCCTGGTGCGGTACTTCGCAGGATCGCTCATCGAGTGACCTCGGAAGCGGTAGGTCAGAACCTCGATGAAGGTCGGTCCGCCGCCGGTCCTTGCGCGGTCGACGGCTTCGGCGATTCGCTCTTCAACGATTTCGACATCGTGGCCGTCGAAGCGATCGCCGACCATGCCGTAGCCCTTGGCTTTGATCGATAGATCTTTGATTGGGCTGGTTCGCTCGAGGGGCGTACCCATCGCGTACTGATTGTTCTCGCAAACGAAGACGACGGGGAGCTTCCAAAGGCCTGCGAGGCTCATGGCCTCGTGAAAGCCGCCTATGTTCGTCGAGCCATCACCGAAAAAACAGATGGTGACCTGATCCTCTCCTGTGTACTTCGACTTGAACGCGGTCCCTGCCGCCAGCGCGAGGTGACCTCCAACGATCGCCCAACCGCCGAGAAAACCTCGCTTGACATCGAAGAAGTGCATCGAACCGCCGAGGCCTCGCGAGCAGCCGGTGTCTCTACCAAAGAGCTCGGCCATGCCCGCATTCGGGGACATTCCCCGAGCCAGCGCGATGCCATGGTCGCGATAGGTCTGGAAGATGTAGTCGCGCTCTTCCAGTACTTCAGCGGCGGCGACCGCTATTGCCTCTTGCCCGATGTAGAGGTGAAGGAAGCCGCCAATCTTGCCCTTGGCGTAGTTGCGGGCCGCTTCCTCTTCGAAGCGCCGGATCACCATCATCTTTCGATACTGTCGAAGAAGGTCGTCCTTTTTCGCCAATGGCACCCCCAGTGGAGCTTCTAGTGTACCCACAGGGGCCCGCCACCAGAAGAAGTTGCGGAAACCCCAGTCTCGCTGAACCTCGGGCCCGAAGGCCGTGATCGCAAGCAAAACTTGGGGATTCCGCGCCCACTCGCCATCGAGGCCCGGCAGAGCCAGGCGTCGCGGAGCGTCCATGAGATCATCCCGAGCGCGTACCTACAAACCCGCACAATGGAGCACTCCGTTGGCTTATCGTGCCCGAACTGCCTACGATTTGATCGTGCGGGTTCACATCTTGAGGGGGGCAAAGCTCGAGGAATCCGTTCTCGGGGCATCGAGCTCCCGGGCGCGGCCGGCCATGCGTGTCCTCGAAGAAGGGCTCGTGGCAGCCGCGCGTGCCGTTCGAGCAACCGCTGGTGCGCTCTACGTCGGACAGACGGTGGAGTCGCTTCGTTGCGTCGCCAGCTGCGGTCCGGAAGGGAAGCTGCTGCTCGAACGCGGGACCGCGGGTCATCCAAGCTTGGCCAAGCGCGCACTCGGGAGGCGAACGCCTTTCGTTGCATCATCACTTGCGTCGGACCCGCAGTTCTCGGAGCGCTCGTCACAGCAAACCCGCGTGGCCTTGTTCGCTCCCCTTCGCGATGGGAACCGGCCGATCGGAGTCCTGCAGCTGGTCAATCCGAACTCGCCCGCCCGCTTCACGCGCCGTGATCTTCAGGTGATCGAAGGGCTTGCGACCTATATCACGACATCATTGATTCAAACCTCATCGCTCCGAAGGCAAGAGGGTCTGGCCGCACACGATCCGCTGACCGGCCTGCAAAACGTTCGGAAGCTCGACAGTGAGCTGACCAGGGCCGTGAGCTCAGCGCGTAGAGGCGAACGCGATCTCGCAGTCATGTTCGTGGACGTCGACCATCTGAAGCGGGTAAACAGTAAGCTCGGACATGCGGCCGGAAGCGAAGCTCTGAAGCGCACAGGCAGGGCGCTCCACGAAGCCGCAGCCGGTGTCGGCGAGGTGTTCCGTTTCGGCGGCGACGAATTCATCGTCGTCCAGAAGCGCACCTCGAAAGAGAGCGCATGCGCGCTGGCGAATCACTTGCGGAGCCACGTCGCCGCGAACACCGCAGGGCCGATGCGCCCGGCAGGAACGCTGCCAACGATCACGGTTTCGGTCGGAGTTGCGTTGCTCAACGGCTTGCGCCATCTCAATGGCCAACCAGCGCGCGACCTCAAGGAGCGCCTGATGACCACCGCAGACCGAGCTCTTTTTCGGGCAAAAGCCGCGGGTCGGAACCGCGTGGTCGTGGCGACAGCCCGGGACGACCGACTCTGAGCGAGGGGTCTAGGCGACGACCGCGAGATACTGCTCGGTGTTCGACTCGATGCGGGCCTTCGTCTTTGCGGGGTCTTCTTCGACGAACTGTTCGTCGGGCGTAACCTTGAACAGAGGCTGACCCTTCGAGACGATGGTCCCATTCGTGTTGACGAGAATCTTGTCAACGGTGCCCGAAAACGGAGCGTAGACCTTGTTGAACATCTTCATGACTTCGACGATGTATAGCGGGTCGCCTGTCTCGAAGTGTTGCCCCTCTTCGATGAAATGGGGCATCCCTGGCGCCTCTTGCGCGTAGTACATGCCGCCGCTCATGGCGACGATCTCGTCGGCCTTGTTGACTGGTGGTGGGACGAGCACCTTCTTCATCCTTGCCTGATGGTCGCGATCGAAAAGCCGCTCGGGAATGCTGATCGTGAGGTCCTCGTTGACTTTGAGCTCGAAGAAGCCGACTTTGTGACCGATCAGGGGAAGCAAGCTGTAGAGCTCCATGCCCAGCTGAAAGCCCAGGTGCGCTTCGCGGACCCGCCTCCACTGGGCAGCGTCGAAACCCTTCGGGGTCTTCTCGGACTTCAGGGTCCGGTCAAGCTCGGGCCAACTGAGGTCGCCCAGGCGCTCCTGCGCGGTCGCGTAGAACGCGGCCCCATCGCGAAGCACTTCCTGGTCCTGCTCCCAAATCCGGTGTGCCGCCGGCAGATTCACAGCCGCGTCCATGTGGAGAAGGTAGTACGTGTCGGCGAGCACCAGGAGCGGGTTGCGCAGCCAGATGACGCGGCCCTTCTCCATTTCGAAGTTGTTCTTGTTCGAGCTGAGCCAGGCCGAAAGCAGGTGCGGTTGCCTCAGAATCCGACCGAGCGGACGCCCGAGAATCGTCTTCTTCAGGATGCAGAGGTCGTTGGTTGCTTTTGCGGCGGCGGGATCCCCCGAAACGGTCTTCAGATACTGCTGGCAGAGTCGCTGGTAGGCGTAGTCCGCATCGATTTCGTTAGCCTCGTTCAGCAGCTCGCCGATCAGCGTGAGGTAGGGCACGACAAAGCGGGTGGTTGGCTTGGCGTCGACGCCGTTCGCGAGGAACCAGTGTACCAGCCCGTAGTGGAACTGCAGGTTCGTCTGAAGGTCCGGGCCCCGAAGCACCGTGCAGCGAAGCACCTCTCGTAGGTGCTCGTAGCTGTCTCGGCGATCGTCGCCGGTCGTGACCAGAAGCGCGATGTTGCTGTCGTACGCACCGGCCAGCTTGTAGCGCATGAAGAGATTGGTATCGGGGTTCTTGAAGCAGATGCCCTGGTCGTCGCGAACCTCGCCTTCGATCGGATCCGACCAACTCATGATCTCGCCACCCGCATGGGGAGAGAGCGACTGATCGGTCGCGTTGAGGCGAGCCTCCACCGCAGCCGCATCGCGTTGAACACGCCGTGGCCGCGGCAGCCTCGCCTTGTGCTTTGCGAGCAGAGCCATCGCCTCGACGAGCGAGTGCACCTCGAAGCTGTCCTCGGGGTCCTCTGGATGGGTGAATCGCAGTGCGTAGCAGAGCTCGGACACCCGATGCTCGACCTGGATTCGCGTGTTTACTTCCATGAAGTAGTGGCGCGGCCCATCGACGATGCATTCGAAGGTCGACGCGGAGTCGAGCTTCACCGCTTCGCCGAAGCGCTCCGCTTGTTCCTCCATCCGGCGAAGGATGTTCAAGTCTTGCTCGATGGCGCTGGCTTGGGCTTCCTTGCCCGCAGCGCGCTCACGCTCGACTGCAGCGGCAAGCGTCTCCTGCGTAATCGAGACCTCGAGTAGCTTCTGCTCGTGCATCTGCAGCGAACAGTCGCGCCCGCCAAGCGAAATGGTCCAGTCGCCGTTTCCGAGCAGTTGGATTTCGTTGTGCCGTGTCGTCTCGATGTTCAGCTCGACCAGGATGTTCTTGTTGTCACCTACACCGAGCGCTTTCACCTCGCCCAAGATCTCACGAACCATCCCAGGCGCCTGGTCCGCACTGTCGACGATGCGCTGCCCCTTGCCACCTCCACCGCCGATGGCCTTGAGACGAATCCGGCTGCCCTCGTACTTCTCGAGGATGTTCCCGACCTCGATTTTAATCTGTGCCGCCAACTCATCCACGGTGTAGAGATCGATGTGCGCGTCATAGCTCGCTCCGAGAATGGCGTCCGCCAATGTTTCGAGCTCGACCTCTTCGTCGCCGAGCTCCGCGACTTCGAGCCTGTGCTTCTTGGCGAGCTTTTCGAGCGCTTTGCGGTCCGGATAGTTCTTCAGAAGCAATCGGGCCGTGGCGTTGTTGATGCCCGGCGTCACGCTGACATCGACCCGCTCCGCGGTGCGCTTGGCCTCGTCCTTGAAGCCAGCCGCCTGCACCGTATACGAGCAAGGCCCGATGAAACGAAGGCCGGCCTCTTCGATCGAGCGAACGAACTGCTCGTCCTCGGCCATGAAACCGTAGCCAGCGAACACGTAATCGTAGCCCTTGCCCTTCGCGATCCCGATGATCTGCTGGATGCGCTCGGCGCGCTCTTCCTTGCTTGCGCCGGTGTAGTCGGAAACCGAGTGAACGCGGGAAGGATCGAGGCGGCGAAGCTCAGGGGCCAGGGCGCGAGGGTAGACGATCGAGTCCTTTTCGGAGAGCAGGATTCCGACCTTGCTCATCCCCATTTCGGCAAAGATGTCGAGCGCTTCCTGGCGAATAGGGCCGCGACAGACGATGAGGACGGTCATGTCCTCGCAGCTGAACGAGCGCACCCAGTCAGACTCCGACTGTCCGAGGCGGCGGTCCCGATGAATGAGCGGGTTGTGCATGTAGCTGTCTGAAGGCATCAGTGGAACTCTCGCTGAACCGCCTGCAGCGGCCCGGGACTGTAGTGGGAGAGATAGAAATCGAGGTTCTTTGCGAGTGCCGCTCTCACGTCGGTTGGCGGAACGATTTCGGAGATCGAACCTAGGCTCAGGGCCTCCTTCGGGTTCATGAGCTCCTTCTCGTATCGGGCGCTCAATGCAGCATCCTGTGCTTTGATCCAGGCTGCCATCTCTTCCTCGGCATCCTCCTTGGAGGCGCCGGCCGCAATTGCTTTTTGCATGCGCGCCTTGGCTTGATTGCGCATCTCCCGCATTTCATTCTTGTAGACGAACTCCTTACCGGCCGGACCCATGACCGCGACGCGCGTCGTCGGAAGCGCCATGACGTGGTCCGCACCGGTTGCGTAGCAGTTGAACGCTGCATATGCGCCACCAAACGCGTTGCGAATGATGAGCAGCAGTCGGGGCGTCCGGAGATCGATGATCGAATCGAGCATGGCCCGACCCGCTTGCACGATGCCTCGGCTTTCCTGGTCGCGACCCGGCAAGAAGCCGGTCGTGTCCTCCATGAAGATCACCGGAATGTTGTAGAGGTTGCAGAAGCGGATGAAGCGAGAGTTCTTGAACGCCGCGTCGACGTCGATTTGGCCCGACGCGACCGCGCTGTTGTTGCAAACGAAACCAACTACGTGCCCGCCGAGGCGTCCGAATGCCGTGATCGTATTGCGCGCGCGCTGCGGCTGAAGCTCGAAGTAATCGCCGTGATCGCAGATCTGCTGCAGGATGATGCTAACGTCGATGGGCGTATTGAAGCCGGTTGGCGAGTTGAACGCCTTGCGCAGAAGGGTGTCGATCTCGCCGGTCGGGCGGTCGATTGGGTCGGATGTCTCCTGATATGGCGCGAATTCGTGATTATTCCCTGGCAGATAGCTGAGCAAGCGGCGGGCGGTTCGCAAAGCGCCTACCTCGTCGCGAACCGTGAGGTCGGTGACACCGCTTTGACCGTGAACGCCGGGGCCGCCGAGCTCATCCGCGGTCACGTCTTCGCCAAGCACCGACTTCACGACGCCGGGGCCGGTCAGCCCGAAGAAGGTGTTGGCGGGCTGAATCATGAAGCTCCCCTGCCGAGGCAGGTATGATCCGCCGCCAGCGTTGTATCCAAACATGCACATGATGCTGGGCACCACGCCGCTGATCTTGCGGAGTGCGGTGAACGCCTCGGCATAGCCATCTAGACCGCCGATCCCTGCGGGCACGAAGGCCCCCGCGCTGTCGTTCATGCCAACCAGTGGCATCCCCTGACGGCCGGCTAGGCGGATCACGTTGGCGAGCTTGGTGCCGTTCGTCGCATCCATCGATCCCGCGCGAACCGTGAAGTCGTGACCGTAGACCGCGACCTCGCGACCATCGATGCGGACGACCGCGGTGACGATGGACGCTCCGTCGAGATTGGGACCCCAGTTCTGGTAGAGGATCGTCGGCTCCGTTCCCGGATCGCGGAGCACGTCTAGGCGCTCCCAGACGGTCATGCGCCGCTTGGCGTGTTGCCTTCCGATGTGAACGGGGCCGGCTGCCGTACGCGGTCGCGCACGAAGCAGCTCTCCCTCTCGAAGCGCTTCATCGTAGGGACCGCCTCCCGTCGCCGGAGCAGCGGAGGGAGGGGTTCCGTCATCCATTTCAAATGGATTGCGAATGCTTGGCGTCATAATGTCCTTGTGGGCCATAACTACATCTGCCTACATCGGGCGGCGCCCGGGCCGCGTGTTTCGCAGCGCACGGCCTTGTACGGGTTTTAGGGCCGAAATGCCAGCGAACACCCCCCAAACGTGCAGATGCCGATGGCGTAGATCCCGAAATTCGCGAAAATGCGGGACTTCATGACCATCGAACGAGAAAGTCGGCGCGGCTTGGAGGTGGCTGAGCGCGCGGCGCTACAAGCGGGCAAGCTCGTAATGAGGGGCTGGCGCGCCGATACCGAGATCGCCCGCAAGGGGCGCTTCGATCTCCTGACCGAGTATGACCTCGCGAGCGAGCGCCTGATTCGTGAGGAGCTGTCGCAGGCGTTCCCGCATCACCGCATCGTCGGCGAGGAAGACGCCGAAACCGGCGAGGGCGAGCTCGTCTGGTACGTCGACCCGATCGACGGCACGACCAACTTCGCACATGGGCACTTCTTTTTCGGCGTGTCGATCGCTCTGTATTGCGGCTCCAGTGGCCTGGTTGGCTTGGTGCATGCGCCTGCACTGGGGGTAACGTGGAAAGCGGTAAAAGGCATGGGCTCGTTTCGCAATGGAAAACGCTGCTCGGTCTCCAGCCGTAGCGAGCTCGAAGAAGCGGTCTGCGCAACGGGCTTTCCGTACGACCGCTGGTCGAGCGCAGACAACAACATTGCAGAGCTCGCGCTCTTCTTGCAGCGCGCGAGAGGCATTCGGCGATGTGGGGCTGCATCGGTCGATCTATGTCTAGTCGCCGATGGCACCTACGATATCTATTGGGAGCAGGGGCTGAACGCCTGGGACATGTGCGCGGGCGCGTTGATCGTCCAAGAGGCAGGTGGCCTACTTTCGACCTACGAAGGCGAAGCGGCCGACCCTCGGAGCGGAAAGCTGGTCGCCTCCAATGGCTTGCTACACGAAGCGGCCGTTCGCACGATTCGTGAGGCACGTCGCAAACTCCCTTCCGACAAGCCGTGAATCGGGGCGATTGGACCGGTAGACTGAATGGCATGGGGGTCGAACCGGAGGGGGAGCAGGTCTGGGAGGCGGGGTCTGCGTGCTCGGCGGAGACGCTCGCTGCGCGCGTACCCTTGAGCGCCGAAGAGCGCTGGCGAATGGTGAGCTCGGTCTCGCAACAGTACTTGCCGACGATGTTCATTTGCGCCGGGATCGCCTATCTCGGGCTCTCGCTCGGACACTGGTCTACCGGAGCGAATCAAACCGATCTGAAGTTGATGACGATCTACGGGCTCGCCGGGATCGCGATGCTCGCGTTCGGCTGGCGCGCCCTGCACCATCCTCTACCGCTCCTCTGGGCGCCGCACATTGGTGGTTCGGCGTTCCTCGTCGTCACTGCGACTGTCGCGCTAGCCTATGCTCTGGGCGGCGATGCTTCGGACATATACCTCTTCATCCTGATTCAACTCGCCGCCGGTGCAATGGCTCAGAATCGTTGGTGGCTACTTGCGATCCTGATCGTCGGAGACCTCAGCTGGGGGATTGCCTCGCTCTGGGTCGATGGGGTGAACTGGACGCGTGGCATCGGCTACCTAGCGGGCTTTTCGGCGCTTGCGGTCGGACTCAACTCCGCGCGCGGCCGCGTTCTCGTTCAACTCGAAGAGCTTCGCCTCGCCGCGGAACGGGCGTCGCAGGCAAAGACCGAGCTACTTGCCAACGTCAGCCACGAAGTCCGCACTCCGATGAACGGCGTCCTCGGCCTCAGTGCCCTGCTCCTCGATACCCAGCTCGACGAAAAACAGAAGAAGATGATCACCGCGATCCGAGAGTCTGCAGAGGCGATGGTGGACATCGTCGACCAGACCCTCGACTTCTCGCAACTTCAGAAGGGCCAAGTCGAGCTCGTGAGCGTGCCCTTCGACCTCCGCGCACTCATCGGCGGAGTCGTCGAGCTCATGCAACCCCGAGCCGATGCCAAGGGCCTTCGACTGGTATCCGAGGCTGTGGGAATCAGCAGCGAGCGCTTCATGGGAGACAGCGGCCGGATTCGCCAAGTGCTGCTCAACTTGGTCAACAACGCGATCAAGTTCACCGACTCGGGTTCCGTGCAGATCCGAGCGGAGGTCATCCACCGCTCCGAGAAGGCACGGATTCGCCTTTCCGTGCGGGATACCGGAGTCGGCATTCCTCCTGAATCGCTCGAAGGAATCTTTACGCGCTACCAGCGAAGCCACAAGGTCTTGAGCCGCAGCAACGCAGGCAACGGCTTGGGCTTGGCGATCAGCAAACAGCTGGTCGACCTAATGGAGGGAGAGCTGGGGGTCAGCAGCACGATCGACGAAGGAACCTGCTTCTGGGCCGAGATCGATCTAGGTCTGGGTCCCGAAAGCACCCTGCGTGTGCTCGACTCCGACGGCAGCGGCCAAGTGCTCATCCGCGAAGGCGCGCGGGTGCTCGTCGCAGAGGACGACCCGACGAGCCGCATGGTGACCGAAGCTCTCTTGAAGAAGCTCTCCTGCGCGGTCGACCTTGCGGGCGATGGTCGAGAGGCCTTGGCGAAGGCGACGGCCAACGACTACGACCTCGTGTTCATGGACTGCCACATGCCACTGATCGATGGCTTCCAGGCCACCAAGCGCATTCGTCAGTTGCGGGACGAAGAGAACCTTCCCATCGTCGCTCTCACTGCAAGCGTCGCCGGAGAAGACAGAATTCGCTGCCTCGATGCGGGCATGAACGATGTAGTGTGCAAGCCGGTTCGGACCTCGATGCTTGCAAAGGCCTTGGAACGCTGGGTGCCCCTTTCGGGTAGTCGCCCGAGCAAGGCGGTGTCGACGCTTCCACCGCCTCCCGTGCTCGACCTGGACATGGTTCGCCAGCTCGTTTCGCTCGACGGAGAAGACGACGACTTCATCGAGGACATCATGCTCGGCTATGTCGACCAACTTCGGGATTGCGTCGCCGAGATGGGGGTCGCACTGGGCGAAGGAGACTTGGAAGCCGCCCGCCTGAGCGCCCACACGGTCAAGGGCGCAAGCAAACAGATAGGGGCAACGCGCATCGGTGAGCTTCTAGGCAGCATAGAGAGCGAGAGCAGCGTCGACTCGGCAAAGAACATCCTCGAGATCATCGAAGAAGAAATCCCGCGCGTGGCAGACGCGGTGCAGGGGCTACTGACTCGACCGCGCCGCGCGGTCTAGATCTCCGCTAGATGTCGAGGTTGGTCACGTTGAGCGCGTTGTCCTCGATGAACGCGCGCCGGGGCTCGACTTGGTCCCCCATCAAGACGCTGAAAAGCTCTTCGGCTTCGAGAGCGTCTTCGATTCGCACCTGAAGCAGCGTCCGCGAATCCGGATCCATGGTGGTCTCCCAAAGCTCATCGGGGTTCATCTCGCCGAGGCCCTTATAGCGCTGAATCCCGAGACCCTTTCGCGCCCGGGAATCGAGCGCCGCCCAGAGCTCCTCGAGGTCCGCAACCTCGAAGGCCTCAGCGCTGGGCTGACCGTCCTTATCGAGAACGGTCAGCAGGAACGGCGGCTCACCCAGCGCTCGAATGCCCTGGTAGATCCGCCGAAGCTCCGAAACGTTGCCCGCCGAGAGAAAATCGAAGTCGAGGATCGTGACGCGGCGCGTCCCGCCATCTTCCGTCGCGATGACGACCCGGTACCGGTCGTGCTCCTCGTCTCGTTCGATGCTGGCTTCCAGGTCGCCATCGCGCTTGGCGCGAACGCGCTCCTCGAGCAGAGCGATTGCCGCCTCTACTTTTGCGCGATCGGTTAAGTCCTCGACCTGCAAGTCGGTCGCGGTGACGAGCGCTTCGACGACGTGCGGGTCCACCCTGTGCCCGATGTTCTCGACCAGCTGTCGGAAACGGGTAACGTCTTTGAGCAGATTCCGCAGAGGCTCTCCGCTGAGCTGAGTGCTGCTGCCCTTCACCCCAAGGCGCATGTTGTCGGTCCCGAGCTCGATCAGATGACGGCTCAGCTCCTCGTTGTCTTGGAGGTATCGAAGCTTCTTGCCCTTCGTCACTTTGTAGAGGGGCGGCTGCGCGATGTAGAGATAGCCCTTATCGATGAGCTGCGGCATCTGACGGTAGAAGAAGGTCAGCAGGAGCGTGCGGATGTGAGAACCGTCGACGTCCGCGTCCGT
Organism: uncultured delta proteobacterium; assembly: GCA_963699755.1. Lineage (GTDB taxonomy): Bacteria > Myxococcota_A > Polyangia > Polyangiales > Houyiibacteriaceae > SG8-38. The sequence continues at coordinate 1,172,597 of CAVOVB010000001.1, read as the reverse complement.
CATGATGATGACCTGGTGGTACCGAAGCTTCTCGATGTCGAAGTTTTCCCCGCCTGCTACGCCGCAGCCAAGCGCGGTAATGAGGGTCCCGATCTCTGCGCTCGAGATCATCTTCTCGAAGCGCGCGCGCTCTACGTTCAGGATCTTTCCGCGTAGCGGCAAGATCGCTTGGAAGCGACGATCGCGGCCCTGCTTGGCGCTGCCACCGGCCGAGTCACCCTCGACGATGTAGATCTCGCTCTCGCTCGCATCTTTGCTCTGGCAGTCGGCCAGCTTGCCCGGCAGCGTGCTTGCGTCGAGGACACCCTTTCGCTGCACCATCTCGCGCGCGCGCCGTGCCGCTTCCCGAGCACGCGCCGCGAGCACAGTCTTTTCGACGATGCGCTTGCCAGCCTTTGGCTCTTCTTCGAGGTACTGACCGAGCTTCTCGTTGACGATGCTCTCGACGATGCCTTTGACCTCACTCGACACCAGCTTGTCTTTGGTCTGAGACGAAAACGCCGGGTCGGGGTGCTTGACCGAGATGATCGCGGTCAACCCTTCGCGCACGTCCTCGCCGCTGAGCGGGTTCTTCAGGTCTTTCAGGAGCTTTTCGCGTGACCCATATTGGTTGATCACGCGGGTTAGCGCGGTGCGGAGGCCGGTCAGGTGCGTGCCGCCATCGCGATTGTAGACGTTATTCGTATAGGGAAAAATCGATTCGTTGTACGAGTCACTCCACTGCATCGCCATCTCGACGTCGACACCGTCCTTGACCGCGTGGATATAGATGACGTCGTCGTGAAGCGGAGTTTTCTTCTTGTTGAGCGATTCGACGAACTCGCGAATCCCGCCTTCGTACTTGTGTGTGACCTTCTTGCCGTCGCCACGTTCGTCTTCGAGCGAGACTTCGAGGCCAGCGTTCAGAAACGAAATCTCGCGTAGCCGGTTGTTCAGCACCTCGAAGCTGAAGTCGGTCATGGTGAAGATCTCAGGGTCGGGTTTGAAAGTGACCTTGGTCCCGGTCTTCGTGCTCGTGCCAATCGCCCCGAGTGGGGCCTTCGGAACCCCGCGTTCGTACTCTTGAAACCAGAGCCGACCTTCGCGACGAATTTCCATTTTGAGCCATTCGCTCACCGCGTTGACGGCACTCACGCCGACGCCGTGCAAGCCAGCCGAGACCGAGTAACTCTCGCTGTTGAACTTCCCGCCCGCGTGAAGCTGCGTCATCACCACCTCGGCTGCGCTGACACCCTTGTCATGCATGCCGACCGGGATGCCTCGGCCGTTATCGATGACCGTGACCGAGCCGCCCGAGTGAACGATCACTTGAACGTGGTCGCAGTGGCCGGCCAAGTGCTCGTCGACTGCGTTATCAACCGCTTCCCAAACCAGGTGGTGCAGGCCCGATCCGTCGTGCGGATCGCCAATGTACATGCCGGGCCGCTTCCGCACCGCCTCGAGCCCTTCGAGCACCTGAATTGCGCTCTGATCGTAGCCTGGCGCAGCAGGGCTCGGTTCGGCGATTGGAGGTTCGGCCATGACTGGGTTTCTAGCCTCGAAGGAGGGACGGCGCAAGGACTGATGCAGTCGCTAAGCCATTGATCTGACAAACGAAATTCTGGGTCTCGGAAGCTCAGTCCCCAAGGACTCGACGGCGTGTCAATCGCACCGAAAGAAGGGTGCACGGAACGAGGAAAAGCGCGGTCGATCCGAGCAAGCCGAGCAGGTGCGGACCGGGGTGACCCAGCAAGAGGAGGCCGCGTGTGCACTCGGCGAGCTGATAGACAGGATTGACTTGCATCAGCGCCCGCAAGGCCGCGCTGTCGGGCTCGATCGGAAAGAAAGTGTTGCTGACCAAGCTCAAGGGCCATCCGATCAGAAAGACCGGATAGTTCATGTGATCGATCGCCGGCACGATGGCCGTGAAGATCAGAGCGAAGGAAGCGAATGCGCAGCCCGCGATGAATCCAAGCAGGGGCACGAAGACGAGAAACGAAACCTTCACGTCAACCACGCCGATCCAATCGAAAACCGCGATGACCAACGAGACGATGGAGATGTTCACCATCCCGCGGGTCGCGCCCCAGAGGATCTCACCCCAGACGACGCTTGGCAGCTCGACTTGCGTCGCGAGGATGCCGTCCCAGGTCTTCTGGTAGAACATGCGGACGTATGCGGAGTAGAGCGCTTCGTAGTACGGAGTCCCAAAGCCCGTATAGGCAAGCAGCCCTGGCGCGACGTACGTCGCATAGTTGATCGCGGTGCCCCGGTAGCTCAGATCTTCGATGTAGCCACCGAAGCCAATGCCGAAGGCGACAAAGAAGATCACCGGCTCCATCGCCGGAGGGATCAAGGCGGTCCGCCAATTCCGCAGAAAAGCCAAGGCATTTCGTCGAAAAACCGCCCAGGACCGCCAGTCAGCAACCGCGCTGAGGCTCGTGAAGCTGCTCACTGCGACCTCCCGTTGCGCCGGGCGAGCGCGATGAAGAGGTCATCGAGGTTGGGTGGGCGCACCTGCCAAGTGGCCTCGCCGAAACGAGCGGTGAGGGCCACCAAGTCGTCTTTGCTCACGGGTACCCGAAGCTCTCCTAGAACCGTCGCCACCTCTTGTGCGCCTCGTTCTCGTAGCCATGCGGCTATCTCTTCGCGCGCGGGCTCCACGCGAGGCACGATGATGACGTGGTCGCCGAGCACAGCATCGATCACGCGATGCGGCTCGCCGTGGATGAGGCTCCGGCCTTGGTGAATGACGAGCAGCTCGTCGCTCAATCGCTCCGCTTCGTCCATGTAGTGCGTCGTGAGCACGACGGCCAAGCCCTCGGCCCGCATCCCGTCGATCAGCTCCCAGACGTCGAGGCGCGCGCTTGGGTCCAGGCCGGTCGTCGGCTCGTCTAGGAAAAGGATGCTCGGCCTGTGCACGATCGAACGGGCGATCAGGAGCCTTCGAATGAAGCCCCCCGAGAGGACCTGAGGCGAAGCGTCTGCATACGGGGCGAGCTCGAAGCGCTCGAGGAGATCTCCGACGCGACTTTGGAGATCTTCGACCCGCGGGCGGAAGTAGCTCGCGTAGATCAGGAGATTCTGCGCAACCGTGAAATCATAATCGAGCGAATCATCCTGGGTACAAACGCCGATCATGCGCTTGGATTCGGCTCGATGCTCCGAAAACCGCTTGCCGGCGTAGTGGATCGTGCCTTCATCGGAAGGAACGAAGCCGTAGAGCATGCGGAGCGTCGTCGTCTTTCCCGCCCCATTCGGGCCGAGGAGGCCGAGGACCGTGCCCCGGTGGCAGCTCAGGTCGAGGTGATCGACCACCAGGCGCTGGCCGTAGCTCTTGGTCAGACCGCGCGCTTCGAGAATTGCTGTCGTCATGCTGAATCCATCCGAGAACGTGACGGAGACGGTGCGGGCATCCTACAATGGGAACCCAATCGCGCACGGCAGAAAGCCGTGGCAGGCAAGACAGCGATGCCGGACTCCGAGAAAGACGAAAACAGCACTCCTCTGCAGAACGTCGGGCGCGTGCTGGACAGCCGCTGGATGATGGCGTTCGCCGTCCTGGCCGTCCTGGTGGCGATCGCTTGGGCTCTGCTCGAGAGAGAGCCCGGCGTTGGGCCAAGCGGTGCGCCAGGGGCGGGACGCTCAATGGCAACCGTGGAGTTGCTCGGTGTCCCAGCAGGTGCGGAGGTTCTCCTCGACGGCAGGAAGATCGACAATACCTTGTTCGGAGTTACGCCGGGCACCAGACATGCCCTCGAAGTGAACGACGCGCGGGGCCGGATTTGGCGCCAAGTGTTCCTCGCCGAAGGCTCGCTCTCGCTGGTCGTAGAGCTTCGAACGCAGTTCGTCGAAGTCGAGGTCTCACCTAAGGACGGGAACAAGGCACCCTACTGACTTCATGCCCGCGAAGCCGGGCCGACACGGTCAGTACAGGGTTGCTCAGCTCGGAACGCACGCCAATGCAACGACGAACGCGACAGCGCCGAGAGGAGTAGTCCAACTCATGGAGGTGAGCCCAGCGGCTCCAATGTAGGCGGTGAGCGCATATTCGCGATGTCCGATGCTCCTGTTAGGATGCAACGGTGGCCGCGAAGAAGACGATCCTCGTTCTCGACGACGACCCTTCCGTACGGCGCATGCTCCAAGTTCTGCTCGAGCAAGAGGGGCACGTGGTCATCATGGTCGCGGACGTGCGCTCGGCCCTCGCACAATGCGCGGTGCAACTGCCGGACTTGATGATCGTCGACCTGATGCTCCCCATCGAAGACGGCGAGATGTTCCTGCGCGAGTTTCGCCGCCGATGGAGACAGAGCCGAGTGCCGGTCATTCTTCTGAGCGCTAGCACCGCGCGAAACGACATCGCTCGTCGTCTCGCCGTCGAGGCAACTCTTTCCAAGCCCTTTTTCGCAGAAGACTTGCGCGAGCTCATCACCTCGCTGACTCGGGATCGCACGACCTTCGCGGCAAGCTGAGCCTTTGATCGTCGGATCACGCCCTGCATGGTATGAGGCGCGACATGGATCAGCTGTACGTGGATGGATTGTTTACCGACGAAGTCGTTCTCATCACTGGTGGTGGCACCGGGATCGGTCTGGCTGCTGCCACCGAGATGGGTCTCCTAGGAGCCAAGCTGGCGATCTGCGGGAGGCGTCCGGAGCCTTTGCAAAGAGCCCTGGCCGAGCTCGCGTCCAAGGGCATCGAAGCGTTTGGCGCTCCCTGTGACATTCGAGAGCCCGAGGCGATTGCCGCCTATGTGGATTCGGTGATCGACCGCTTCGGTCGAATCGACGTGCTGATCAACAACGCAGGCGGTCAGTTCCCGACGACTGCGGAGGCGCTCTCTCCCAAAGGCTTCGAAGCGGTCGTGCGCAACAATCTGATCGGGACCTGGACCATGACGCACGCGGTGGCCAACAAGGCGATGATTCCGCAGAAGCGGGGCCGAATCGTCAACGTCATCGCTCAGATCATCCGCGGCTTTCCAGGCATGGTGCACACCGGAGCGGCCCGGGCGGGCGTGGACAACATGACCAAGACGCTTGCGGTCGAATGGGCGCTTCATGGCATTCGGGTGAACGCGGTTGCGCCCGGCGTGATCGTCACCAGCGGCACGAAGCAGTACCCGCCAGAGCTCCTCCAGAACGCCGAAAGAGCGAACCCCTTGAAGCGGCTCGGCACGGCGGAGGAGGTGTCGCACCTCATCACCTACCTCGCGTCGCGCTACGCCGATTTCGTCGCTGGTCAGACCTTCTACATCGACGGCGGCGCGAGCATCTGGGGCGAGCAGTGGTTTCTACCGGACGACGTGCCCAAGTACCCCCCTTATCCGGTGCCCGAGCGGGGCTAGGGGCTCTTGTCCTTGCTGAATATGCTGAGCAGGTATGCAATGAAGACGCCGACGAAGTAGAGGGCAATCAGGGGGACCAGCATCATCACCATCGAGTAGACGTCCTGCGGCGTGAGCAGCATCGAAATGACCGAAGCGCACACGATCCACCAGCGTGAGAACTTGAGGAGCTCCTGCCAGGTCACGATGCCCGCGCCAGCGAGAAACGCGACGATGACTGGCACCTCGAAAACGACGCCGAAGGCAAGGAGCATCCGGCGGAAGAAAGGCATGTAGTCTTTGACGAAGAGTGTCGCGACCAGGGTTTCGTCGCTGAAGCCGAGCAAGACGGTGAACGCCTGGGGGAACACGAGCTTGTAACCAAAGATCGCACCGCCCGTGAAGCAGAGCGTCGAAAAGACGATGAACGGCACCGCCATCGCCTTTTCCTTCTTGTAGAGCCCCGGCGCGATGAACATCCAAAGCTGCCAGAAGATCCACGGCGAGGCGAGTAGCACGCCCGCGATGAGCGAGTTCTGCATGTACATCATGAAGGCGTCTGCCGGACCGGAGAATCGCAGCACGGCCTCGCCGGGTAGGTTGAGCTTCTCCCAGGCAGGCTGAAGGGGCGCGACGAGGAAGTCTTTGATCTCCTTCTTGAAGACCCAGCCCACCGCGACGGCAGGTACCAAACCGAGGATGGCCCTCAGCAAGCGGGAGCGGAGCTCGCCGAGATGCTCGAAGAAGGTCATCTCCGCATCCCCGTCGGCGCCAGTCGGGGACTCTGGCTCCGGGATCTGGATCTCCGTCGAGGTCATGGACGCTTCGCCTCGGCCGGGTCGTTCTCGCCGGCGACAGGCTCAGGCGCATCGGCTGGATCAGAAGGCGAAGCCGGCGGAGCCGAGGTCGCTCCAGGCGGAATCGGAAGACTTGGAGGGCTCGCGGGGCTCGGAGCGCTGGGCGCTTCGGCAGAATCGGGCGGTGCCGACTCCGCGATCTCTTTCGGAACCGGAACGGGCCGCGCGATGGGCGGTCGAAGCGGCGGAGCCCGGAAGGGATCGCCTTCGCGCATGAGCTCATCGAGCCCAATCGCCTCTTTGAATTCGCGGCTGGCGTTACGCACCTGCCGGAGCCCCTTGCCGACAGTGCGCATGAACGCGGGCAACTTGTCAGGCCCTACTGCCAACAGGACGATCACCAGAAACAAGGCGAGCTCAGTGGGGCCGATGCCAAACATGCGTCCCTAAGATGAATCCTCGCCTGAGAGAGGCAACCAGAGGCAGGCGGTGCCGACGAGGGCCCAGCGGGGTCGAGCGAACGTGACCAGTGGTCGGTCCCCGAAACCACCGTTCTGAACTGGCAGACGTCACGACCCGAATCGTATCTGGCGGAGGCGCTCGACCGCCCGATGCATCGAACGGACACGATTCTCGTAGTCGCGCGTCAGCTCCTGGATGCGGTTGGCCGCCGCCAAGGTCTGCTCGGAGCTTTCCGAGTGTTTTCGATGAGACTGGTGGAGCTGAATGACCATGTCCGAGATGTTCTCGATGGAGCCGCTCATCTGACGGCCGCCTTCGGCCTGCTCTTGGCTGCTTCGTTCCATCTGCTGAGTGATCAAACGCATATTGTCGGCGCTCTTCATGATCAGCTCCGAGCCGCGCGCCTGTTCCGCCGTTGCAGCAGCGATTTGCTGGACCGTCTCGGCGATACGTCCAATCGCATCGGTCACCTGCTTCGATCCCCTGGCCTGCTCGACGGTTGCTCGGGCAATTCCACGCACCATCGTAGTCGATTGCTTCGAGGACTCGAGGATCTTCTTGAGCGCACGCTCCGCTTCAGCGCTCACCGTCACGCCGCGATCGACCGTGCTCGCACCGCGTTCGACCGCTTCGATCGCGTTTTTCGTCTCTTCCTGAATCGTCTTGATCAGCTCGGAGATCTCCTTGGTGGACGCGCCTGCGCGCTCCGCCAGCTCTTTGATCTCGTCCGCAACGACGGCAAATCCCTTGCCGTGCTCGCCAGCTTGTGCAGCGATGATCGCAGCGTTCAACGCGAGCAAATTCGTTTGCTCGGCCACATCGTCGATGACGTTGAGAATGTCGCCGATCGCCTCGATCCGGCCGCCCAGATTGGAAATTGCAGTCACCGCCTCGAGCGAAGACGACTTGATTCGACTGATCTCGTCGGTGATTTTGAGAATCGATTCCGCTCCGGTCTCCGCGTCGCTTGCGACCTCGGCCGAAAGGCGCGCCGTCTCGTTGGCGTTCGACTGAACCTGATCGATCGACACGTCCATTTCATTCATCGAGGAAGATGTCTCTTCGGCCGTCTGCGCGAGCGCATCGACGTTCCGTGCGACTTCCTTGATGCTGTACGTCATCTCTTCGATGGACGATGCCGTTTCACGGACGCTCGACCCGAGGGTGCTCATGTTCTCTGCGACCTCGTGATTCGTCGCCGTCATTTGTAGGATGCTCGAGGCGCTATCTTCGGTGCTCGACGACAAGGCTTCAACCCGATCGCTGATCGCCTGTAAGGAGATCGCCATCGATTTGATCGAACGGGCGGTCTCCTCGACGGCAACCATCTGCTCTCCGAGACCGCTCGATAGCTCCCTGACGTTGTCGCCGATCACGCCCTCGACTTCTTCGATTTCCCGATAGATCGACCGCAGCTGCAAGTCGACCGCTTCGACTTCGATCGAAGGAGGCAGGCCCGATGCGATGACCAAGAGCCCACAGAATCCGAGAGCCGCAGCGATGACGCCTGCGATGGATGCTGCCTGGGCGCCCGCCAGTGCACCCGTGGCAACCCCGACCGGCCCCACGATGAAGGCGAGCGCGAAGCACATGAAGCCCGGCACTAGATAGCGACTCTTGGCGATTGCCCGAAACATAACCCCCCGTTACCAAAGTTCAGGGTATCGAACCCGGGGAGCGAGCGGCAAGTTACCCCGCCTGGGCGGCCGACCAGTTGGCCGCACGACTAGGGATCGTCCGTTCAGAGGGGGTTGGTGAGCAACTGCATCGCAAGCTGGAGCGCGAGTGAGTAATCCCCCTCCATCTTGAGCTTCCCACCCAAAAATAGGTCCTGAGCCGTGAGCTCTCCACGTTGGACGAGCTCTAGATCCGAAAACTGAAGCTCGGTCGTGAAGCCGGGCTCCACGGGGGGCTCGGACACGTTGAATCCAAGCCGAACCTGGATGTCACCGAGCTCTGGAACGCCCCTGAGGGTGACATGACAGGTGAGGGGCCGCCCTGCCAGCGCGTCCTCGAACCGTTTGGAAGCGGTCTGGGCGGCGCCAATGGCGACCTCATCATCGTCGAGGGCACCGGATTTCGAGGCCTCCCCGAGCAACAGGCGCGCCGCGTCACCTGGAAGCGCCGCCGCGATCTTGATGGGAACCCCTTCTGCCGGGGTGCTTCCCGAGCTCATCACACCCTCCTTGGCGGAGAGCACGACCGGCGGTTGGTCGTCGATCTGAAGACTCGCCGCACCGCTGACGCCTCTCACGTCATCGAGAACACGCTGGGCACGCTCGTCTCCTTCGGCGGCGCGGCTCTGAAGGACCTTCACCCCTCTGTCAAAGAGCTTTGGAAAGCTCTCCCGAAGGAACTCGATTGCTGTACTGCTCATGTGGCTCCGATCATAGCGAAGGATCCGATCACCTCAAGCTGGCGAAATGCTCGATAATCAGCCACCATCCAAATGATGCCGGATCAGGAGCACCGGCCCACGGTCTTGATGGTGGGCCAGGGCGAGCCGATGCAGACAGCGTTGGGGGAAGCGCTTCGGCGCCATGGGATTTCCGTCGCCGCGTCCGCAACGGCGGAGCTCGAGCAAGCAGTTCGCGTGTATGCACCGGACATGGTCGTGCTCATTGGCGATGCCGCCATCCGAGGAGGCGAGCGTGTCATACAACGCATGGCGACGAATCGGGCGACCGACGTGCTGCCGATCGCCGTGGTCTCGAATGACGCGGTACTCAAGGACGACGCGGAGGACTTCCGATCGGGTGCCGTCGCGATCGTTCCGCGCGGCGCCGGCGCGGACAGCATCGCGCGCAGGCTGGCGGAGCTCGCCGATGAGGTTCCAGGGCGCCCAGGTTTCGTCACCGGTGCCTTGGACGAGAACAATCTTCAGGAGTTGCTCGATCTCGTCTCCGACGAAACCAAAACCGGCATCCTGAGCATTCGCTCTCCGGAAGGAGTGCTCGACGGCATGCCCGTCGTCATCGAGACCGAACGCGGGTCGGCGCACCGCACGCAGCAGATTCTAGACCTCCTGCATGACGCCGTGGCCGAGGGAAAACCGCTCGAGTACGAGTTCCACGAAACGACGGGGGGGCGGCTCTCTACGCTGCCCGTGGCTGCGCCCTCTAAGCCCCTGGCTGCGCCCTCTAAACAGGTTGACCTGGCTCTGCTGAAGGGGGCGCGGATCGTCGTCCTCGATTCCGACCAGCTCCGTGCCGAAAAGCTCGCGACGGTGCTGAGCTCGCGGGGGGTCCAGATCGCCGCGGCTGACTTCTCCACGTGGGTCATCCCGAGGATTCGCGAAGTCGATCCACAGGTCGTCGTCTTGGACTCGAACGCCGTCGGCGGCAATGGGGTCGACTTCGTGCGGGCGATGCGAAAGGACCCCCAGCTTCGCTGGACATCGATGCTGGTCGTCCGCTGGGAAGACTTCTGGCCGACCTCAGCATCGGATGCAGAGCCGGACCTCCCGCAGCTTGCAGCCCGACTTCTCCCGATGATCGACCAGGACGCCGAGCAGGCGCGCCGGGCGGCGGATGAAGTCGACTTCGACACGAGGCTCGAGCTGATCGGCCCGGGGCGCCTGCTCCGTGCGCTCGGTTCGGTGCCGGGCGTTCGTCGGGTTTCGATCAGCGGCGGTAAACGGAACATCGAGGTCGACATCGCAGACAACTCGATTGTCGGAGCCTACGCCACGCTGCACGAAGGCACGAAACAAACGCTCCAGGGCATGCCGGCGCTTCTGGCTATCTGGGGTCTGAACTCCGGCCGCATATCGGTGCGCGAACAAGATCTGCCTTCGGTCGCCAACATCATGATGCCGGTCGACGAAGCGCTCGGCGTGGTTTCACACCAACTCGGCTTTGCGGACGGAGACATCGGCGTCGAGGTCAATGCCGCAACCATTCCCCCGGCCGTGCCCGAAGCCGAGGAACACGCGACCGAGCCACCCGGGGCGGCAATGCCCTACTCGCTCGAGGACTCGCGCACGATCGCCCCCCGGCGCTTCGCGCACCTGCAGGCCGCAGTTGGTGGACGGCAGCCTCAGGCGTTTCCCGGCGAAGAGTCACCGACGAACAGGCTCGGGCGCATGCTGGGTCGGATCGAGACCCGGCCGCAAACGGTGCCTGTCGCCCGCGGGCTGCGAGAGAGCCATGAAGACCCCCGCCGCGTCGAACATGCACGCGAGAGGCCGCGAAAGCCCAAAGCGACCGAGGTTGGCTTGGCGCCGGCATTCGAGATGCTCCCCCAGGAAGTGCTCGACGAGCAGAAGACGGTCCCGGCGCCGCGCCATCCCGCTCCACCACAGCTTCCTCCGGCCGCGAGCAGAAAGCCGCCGAGCGCACCCGTGCCCGGCGCCGAGTCTCTCTTCGCGCCAGAGCTCGCTCGAAAACTGGAAGGCTCCACGATCGTGGCTCCGGCTCCGGCGTCTGGCGGCCTACCAGCGTGGATCCAGGCGCTGCTTCTGACCGTCTTGATCGCGGGTGTCGGCGTGCTCGGCTGGCAGTACTGGGTAGGACGCGACTCCGGCAGATCTGAGTCGGTCGAAACCGCGCCGGAGCCAGAAGGCCCGAAGGGTCTCATCACCGGCCCGCGCAACGATGTCGAACCCGTCGAAGAGCCCGGGAGCGAAGCAGTGGCCATGGCGTTTGATGAGGTCGAGCTCGAGGAAGCAGCGCAGGCCGAAGCAAAGGTTCCGAAGGACGGAGTCGAGCCCGAACCCGAGCCCAAACCGGAGCCCAAACCCGAGCTCAAGCGGGAGCCTGCATACAGACGGCCTCCAGGCGAATCGGCAACCCTCGCGATCCCGACTCAGAATCTGCCCCGCGATCCATCGAAGGCCTCGGACGTGCTCGTCCATCGCGCGCTGCCCTTGATCCGCGGCGGCGAGCTTCGCCTGGCCGAAGCGACTCTCGATCGCGCTTGGGAGCTAGACCCGAAGAACCCGCAAGCAATGGCGGGCTATGCCACATTATTCGTGGCGAAACGCGACCCGGAGCGTGCGATGAAATGGGCGGAGAAAGCGGTCGGTAAGCGGCCGCGTCGGGCCCCATACCATCTGCTGTATGGCGATGCGCTCGAGCTCGGAGGCGACCATGAAGCGGCCCGCAAAGCCTGGCGAAAGGCCCTGTCGATCGACCCACAGAACCGGGCGGCCAAGGCTCGCCTCGCCAATTAGTTGCCCAGCAGAGAGCCTCGGGCCTAGCGTCGGGCCATGGCGAGACGATTGTGGTTGGCAGCCGCCCTGATTGGGGTCGGCGGCTGCTTGATTCAGAACTTGAGCCCTGAAACGCGCATGCGCGATTCGGTCATCGAGCTCAACGAAGGCGCTCGCTGGGGCCGCATGGACGTCGCGAGCGGACATGTCTCACCTCCCTTCCAAACCCAATACAAGCTCTCGCACATGCGCTGGGGCCATGACATTCAGATTGCGGATACCGAAATCCTCGGCATGAACCCGGAAACCGACGAGGAAGGCGCTGGGGCGTTTTCGCGAGTGGCGGTTCGCTGGTACGACGAGACCACGATGGTCCTGGCGAATACGGTGATTCGGCAGACCTGGCAGAAGCACAAGCAGACCTTCCTGCTGACCAACGAATCGATCGAAAGCGGGCATCCTGGCTTGCTGGTGATCCCAGAGGGTGCGCAGCAGACACAACCCAAGCCCGAGACCGAAGAATACGAATCCTTCGACGACGAAGCGCAGTGGAGCAGCGTCTACTGACTCAGTCGACTCCGACCGCGCGACGCACCCGCTGCATCGTCGCGCGCGCGATCTCACGCGCCTTGCCGGCACCAGCGTGGAGGATGGCGTCGAGCCCAGGCTCGTCCGCACGAATCGATAGATACGCTTCCCGCTTGGGCCCGATCTCGGCTTCCACGGCTTGAAATAGGTCGTCTTTGGCGTGGCCCCAGCCGTAGCCGCCCGCCTCGAGCTTTCGCTTCATGCCGGGAGCCTGCTCAGGAACGATCAGGGAGTACAGCTCGTAGACCGTCGAGCCTTCGGCGACCTTTGGATCCTCCAGCGACTCCGAGCTGGTCTTGATGCTCATGATCACTTTGCGAAGCTTCTTTGGCGACTCGAAGAGGGGGATACCGTTGCCCTTGCTCTTGCTCATCTTTTCGCCGTCGGTGCCCGGGACGAGGGGGGCGTCGCTGATCAGCGCCTCGGGAACGACCAAGGTCTCTTCGCCATAGGCGTGGTTGAGCCGCGTCGCGACGTCGCGCGTGAGCTCGAGATGCTGCTTCTGGTCCTTGCCGATGGGGACGACATCGGTGTCGTAGAGCAGGATGTCGGCCGCCATGAGCACCGGATAGTTGAAGATGCCCGCGTTGGGCGACTCCCCGCGAGCCAAGGCGTCTTTGAATGCATGGCCGCGTTCGAGCTGGCCGGTTGCGAGCATACAGCTCAGCACCCAGGTGAGCTCGAACACCTCAGGAACGTCGGACTGCCTGAAGAGCAAGGTGCGTTCAGGGTCGAGCCCACAAGCCAGCCAGGTCGCCGCGACGTCGCGAATGTAGCCGCGAAGGGCGTCCGCATCGCGAACCGTGGTGAGCGCGTGGTAGTCGGCGATGAAGTAGAGCGTCCGGTACTGGTCGACCAGCGAGAGCGCGGGCCGAATCGCGCCCAGGTAATTTCCGAGGTGCGGCAAGTGCGTGGGCTTGATGCCGGTGAGAGAGGTCTTCACGGGCCGAGAGACTGTCCCAAGTGGACATGGGCGGCAACCGGGGTAAGGTTCTGCGCCCGAAGAGAGGAACCATGGCGACACGTCCGTTCAAGGTATTGGGAATCCAGCAGGTCGCGGTCGGCGCGAGCGACAAGAGCGTGCTGCGCCGCCTCTGGGTCGACACCCTGGGACTGACTCCGCACGGAAACTACAAGAGCGAGAAGGAGAACGTCGACGAAGATATCGTGACGATGGGCGCAGGCGCGTTCACGGTGGAAGTCGACCTCATGCAGCCGATCGATCCCGAGAAGAAACCACGGGTCGACATGCCGGCCCTCAACCACATCGGTCTCTGGGTCGACGACATCGAAGCGGCCGTTGAATGGCTCGGCGATCGAGGCGTGCGTTTCACGCCCGGAGGGATCCGGGCTGGCGCCGCGGGTCACCGCGTCTGCTTCATTCATCCCAAGGGGAATGAGGCTATGCCCATAGGCGGCGAAGGCGTGCTGATCGAGCTCGTCGAGGCTCCTCCGGAGGTGCGAGAGGCGTTCGAGACGATTAGTCAGGCTTCCACGCAAGCCTGAGGTCGGTAACCTGGATGTCGGCTTTCTTCGGGCGGACGATGACCTCTTCGAGCTCTGGTGTTTCCCGCTCCAGCTCGGCGTCGAGCGCACGGACCTCTTCTTCCGCCTCGATCTCGAGCTCCCGGAGCGCGTCCTGTAGCTTGCGCAAGTCCTCTTCGGCGCGTTGGACGTCTTCGCGCTCACGAGCGACCCTGCCCGCCCCTCGTGCCGCGGTGGTCGCGCGACCCATGCCGCGACTTCCGAAGATCGCGCCCAAAACGGTGGCGCCCATCGAAATCCCGGTCTGCAGCTTCTGCTGGTCATACTGGCTCTGCTCGCGGTCGACCTTGTCCTCCGCGCGGCCGATGCGGTCTTGCATGCTCTTGACCTTCCTGGCGAATTGCTCGCGCAGTCGTTCGGCGGCCGCATCGCGTCGTTCGCGTCTCGCGAGCTGCAGCCTCGCCGAGAACTCGGCCTTGCTTTCCCCCGGTTTCGACTCCAGCTTCAAGGCCTTGTTTCGCCACAAAGTCTTGGGTCGGCTCTGGTAGAGATAGCTCTTGATCTGTTTGACATAGCTGCGGAAGCGAGCCTTGCCGACCGAGCCAGAAGGCGGCGTGACGAACTGGGCTTCTTCCGGTGCATCATGATCGATCTCGAGCGCCTCCGGGCTTACGAGCTCGGCGGATTCCCAGGGCGCGTCCCGTTCGAGCGGCGCGAGCATCAGGTGCTCTTCCCATTCATCGAGGCCATGGGCCGCGAGCGAATAGTGAAGCGAGACCGACGCGAGCAAATGTGGGCGATAGACCCCCGGCGCATCGCTCAGAAACGCTTCGTCAATACCGGCCGCGACCACGGGTCGGGCCCCTTTAGCCGCGGTCGCACCCTGCGTCGACCCTGCGTGGGGCTCAGCATCGGGCGCGTCTGGGTCGGCGGCCGGGCTCAGCAGCTTGATTTGTTTGCGGGTGAGCGGCCCACGAAGGTACGACATCGCCCACCGCGTCTGGAACAGAACGTCCGACTCCTCATGGGCGTTGTGCAGTAGAAACACGCGGCTACGAAGCCCGGCGAGCAGGCGCTCGATCTCGCCCCGGTTGAGCGCGCTCCCCGCGGCTGCCGATGCGCCCTCGAGCCCGTCGACGACACGGGCCACGTCGCGCTCGGTCTGAAGCCGCCCGAGAAACCAGGTGCCGCAGTTCGAAAGGGCTTTGTAGTCCAGGTCGACCGGATTCTGGGTCGCGAGAACGAGTCCAAAGCCATACGCCCGCGCCTGCTTGAGCAAGGTGAGCAGCGGCCTCTTCGACGGGGGCTCTGAGACCGGCGGGAGAAACCCGAACACTTCATCCATGTAGAGGAGCGCGCGCAGGCTCGAAGTCCCCGATTGGCTGCGCACCCAGGACAAGACCCGATTGAGCAGTGTGCTCACGAAGAACATACGCTCGGCTTCGCTCAGATGCGCGATCGAAAGAATCGTGATCCGCGCCTTGCCCTCCTCGGTCCAGAGCAGACGCTGAATGTCGAGCGGCTCTCCCTCCAACCAGGCGGAAAAGCCGGGAGACGCGAGGAGGCCGTTGATCTGCATCGCGAGCTTCTGCCGATCGGAAGCTGGATAAAAGGTCTCCAAGTCCATCACGCCGATCCGACCGAAAGGAGGCGCCGAAATCCTACGGACGAGGTCACCGAGCTGCACGGACTCTCCATTCGACCAGGCGTGCGATAAGAGATTCGACAGCAAGATGTGCTCTTTGCTGTTGACCGGATCGGCCTCGATGCCGAGAAGCGCGAGGAGACCGGAAACGGCCCCCATGATCTGGTCGCGCTGCTCGTCCTCGTCCGCCCCCTCCTTCGGAGGATCGAATGCTTCGAGCACACGAAGCGGCCTGCCGGCGGAGCTACCGGGGGTATAGATGGCGATGTGCACCGCGTCCCGGAAGCGCGCGATGCGGGCACCGTCCTGGCCCCAGTTCGCGAGTCCGTCGCGCCATAGCCTGGCCACCGCTTCGGCCTCTTCGTGCACCGTGTGGCCTTTTCGTTCCGCTTCGGCAGGGTCGATCCAGGGTTCGAAGTCGCTCGGCCGAAGCTCGGGAAAGGTGAGCAAGAGGTTTCCGAGGTCGCCCTTGGGGTCGATGCACAGGGCCGGGATGCCGTCGATCGCGGCTTCTTCGAGCAGCGTCAGGCAGAGCCCGGTCTTGCCGCTCCCGGTCATGCCGACGCAAACGGCATGCGTGGTGAGGTCTTTGGAGTCGTAGAGGACCGGGATGTCGTTCGGCTCGCCGGATTCAGGATCGAATTCCCTGCCGAGATAGAGCTTCCCGAGCTTCTCGAAGTCGATCACGGTTCCCCGGCTCCGGCCTCTTCCAAGAGCAGCTTCCGAGCCATTTCGAACTCGAAAAAGCTCACCATGTTGGTGTCTAAGACCTCTTGAAACTTCCTGTCCGCCCCCTGCTTGTCGCCCTCTATGAAGAGCCGCGTCCCTTCGTAGTAGAGCGCCTCGGTCCGTTCACCCAAGCTCGATGCGACGCTCATGAGGCCTGCATAGTCGAGCTCGCCTGCGCCGAAGCTCGCGAGCTTGCCCCACCAGGTGGAGCTACCGCCGAGGCTTCGGAGGATTTCGCTGTGCTCTTGTACGGGCGGCTGGCCGGCGCGGGCGGTAATGAACTGAATCCAGAGCGTGAAGTAGACCTTCCACTCGGGCGCGAGGCTCAGATGCAACTGCGACCGTCGCCAGACGGACGACGCGAGCTCGATGTCGACCGGGGAGGAGACGAGGTGAGAGAGGATGCCAGCATAGACGTCCCGCCATTGTGGCGCGAAGGTCATTGCGCTCTCGAACGCATCGACCGCCTGCGGATGGCGACCCAAGTGATCGAGGAGCACCCCCCGTCGCATCTCGACGATCGCGCCAGTCGGCCCTTCGACTTGGTCGCGTGCAGCCGTCCAGGCCTCGAGCGCAGCAGTGTACTGCGCTTTCATGTCGCCCGTCTTACCCTGCGCGCGAGATGTGTTGCCTAGGTTCTCGAGGATCTCGGCACGGCGGACGTCGTCGGCAAGAGTCGCCGACGGGCTCAGCGCCAAAGCTCGCCGGAATTGCTGCTCGGCCTCGGCTGGCCGCCCGGTTCGCTCGAGCAGCAGTCCGAGCTGCATCAGAGCCTCGACGTTTTCGTCTTCTCCTAGGCTCTGCTTGAAGCGTCGCTCCGCTTCGGCGGCGCGACCGGCGTTCATCTCCAGCATGCCGATCAGAAACTCGAGATGGTTGGGCGCGATCGGCGGCGTAGAGTCCGGCCAGCGCTTCTGGCGTTCGGCTAGGATTGTCTCAGCGCCTCGCGCAAGCGAGCCGGAGCGCTCGGGGTGCGGGTCGGAGAGCCGGGTCTCGATAAACTCGTCCAGCTGGCCGAGCGCCTCGTCGTAGAGCTCGATCATATCCGGTGCCAGCTCGATGGCGATCGCGTACCAGGCAGTTGCGTCCGCAAATTGCTGCGAATCCGCTGCTACCCGGGCCATGCAGGTCGGAAATCGATAGTCGCTTGGGAAACGAATCAGCGTCGCCTGGCAAAGCCCGGCGGCCACGTCGGGCCGCGCCACCCGGTAGCCCTCGACGAGCTCAAAGGTCGCAGCCGCCCCCTCGTCGTCATTGCTCTGAGCCGTCCGCAGCAGCTCGAGCAGGCGCAGCTGAAGCTCTCCGTCGGAGCCCATCGAGCTGACCTTCGCGATCGCCGACGCGATGTCCCCATGCGAAAGGTAGACCGCCGCGACGTTCAATGGAGCAAGCCTAAGCTGCCGCTCCCCTCCGATGCCAAGTCGATGGCGCGTCTCGAGCGACTCTGCAGCGACCGCATCGCGTCCAGCGATGTGCAGACCGGCCAGCGTGTCGAGAACCTCGGGCGCGGGCGTCAGGTCCGCATGATCGGTCCAGACCGAAATCAGGCCTGCGTATTGCTCGGTGACCGTGTCGAGGTTCGAACGCGCATCGCGTCCCCAATCGGCAATCTCGTCGTAGTAGTTCTGGTAGATCTCGTCCCCGGTCAAGCGCGCAAGCATGAAGTTCGCCGCGAGCACGTACCCCTCGTCGCCAAGGTGCCCTCCGCGGTCGGCGATGTACTTCGCGATCGGTTCGACCTGCTTCGGAAGAACCCCGGCCGCATAGTCCGAAGGCGACAAGAAAGTCGTCAAGTGGCTCATCTCGAGCACGACGCCTTCGTAGTCACCCACGTCGGCCAGGCTCTGCGCCTGTAAAAGCACCGACGCGACGAGGCGATCTCGAAGCTCGAGGCGCTCCGGGTTGTCGAGCGACATCATCAAGAACCGCCGGGCCTCGTCGGGGTACTCGACCCGAGCGATCGGTTCCGCCCCCTTCACCCGGGCGCTTCCGCCGGTTGATCCCGAATGTGCACAGGCGAAGCTGAGGCTCAGCAAGCCGACGATGAACAGGAAGCGGATCCTCATGCTGCTCAGCGGCTATAGCAGGGTCGGACGAGCAGGGCAGGC
Source organism: uncultured delta proteobacterium (assembly GCA_963699755.1). Classification (GTDB taxonomy): domain Bacteria; phylum Myxococcota_A; class Polyangia; order Polyangiales; family Houyiibacteriaceae; genus SG8-38. Next base: position 1,154,323 of record CAVOVB010000001.1, on the reverse strand, counting down.
TCATATCTTGGGACTGACCCGGCGGTACATGGCAGGCTGCGCATTGTCGTGGGCGGATATCTGAAAGCTCTTCTGATCGCGTTAGCGTTCCCAGCCCTCGTTCAGCTGCTCTTGCTCTGCGCCGGCTTTCTCCAGCTCTCGAGCTGGTCGGTGCCCCCGAGCGAGGCGATCGAGGCCGCCGGTCAGGCGCCGCTCAACCTCGCATTGGTCCAAGCGGCGGCCTTCGGGGTCCTGTACATCATCGCTTTTCCGCGCCGCCGGCGAGATCTTGGCTTGCTCGAATCGATGCACGTTCGGCCGCTGCTCGGAGGAATCGTAGCCCTCTGCTTCATCGCCGGAGCGTTCCTGCAGCTCCCGCTCGCCGAGCTCGGGAACCTCGTGCAAGAGCTCTGGCCGCTCAGCTTCGACGAGCTCGCCCGCCGGTACCGGCTGGTCAATCCGACGACTTGGTGGGCTGGGATGTCGATTCTGGTCGCGTTGGTCCTCGTCGCCCCGGTGACCGAGGAGCTCCTGTTTCGAGGTTGGCTGCTCCAGGACCTCAAAGAGGCGTATGGCGACGCACCGGCACTGCTCTGGAGCTCCGCCCTCTTCGGCCTGGTTCACGCGGAAGCTTCGGCCGTTCTGTACGCTACAGTCGGCGGGTTCGTGCTTGGCGCGGTCGCGCTCCGAACGAGCTCCACCTTGGCTAGCATTGCAATGCACGCCGGCGTCAACGCCCTGCCCTTGTTGTTGCCTGCGACTTTGTATCGAATCGAGGGCTTCAATACCCTGAGCCAGGACGTCGAGCACATCGGCTGGTGGATCCTGTTGCTGGCGATCGCTGGAGCGGCCGCGGCAATCGGGATCCTGTGGCGGGAGACGCGCGACGGCAGCGGATGAGCCCGGGGGCGGGTTGCGGTCGGCGGCCTGAGGGGGCGGCTAGACGCGTTCCACGTCGAGGACGCCTTTGACCTTGGCGACGCCTCGCATGATTTCGCGGAGGCGATCGATGTCGCCGACTCGGAAGTGGAACAGGTTTTCGGCGCGGCCATCCTTCGACAGGCACGATGCTTCGCTGATGCTGACGCCGTTCGTCGAGAATACCGAAGACACGGATGCGAGGATTCCCGCTCGATCATCGGTCATGACGCGTAGCGAGACCGGAAGGTCGACGTCGACGTGGTCCGCCCAGCTGACCTGGACGCGCCGCTCGGGGTCGAGCTCGAGGACGCGCGGGCAACCTCTTCGATGCACCGAAACCCCCCGGCCACGCGTGATCCAACCGGTCACGGGATCACCTGGGACGGGATTGCAGCACTGCGCAAAGCGGACGAGCATGTTGTCCATGCCTTGAATGCGGATCCCCGCTCCCTCGACATCACCGGCAACGCGCTGAACCGCGCGCTCGATGAAACCGGGCCGAAGGCTGTCGCGTTCGGCGTCTTCCTTCGGAAGCACCTGTTCCATGACGCTCGGCAGCGCGAGCTTGCCGATGCCGATCCGTGCATAGAGGTCGTCCTCGGAGCCCGCATGGAATCGAGAGAACACTTCCTTCGAGCGCTTCCCCTTGAGGAATCGCGAAAGCGACACGTTGTTCTTCCGCATCTCCTTTTCGAGGAGCTCCTTACCGAGCTTCACGGCGTGCTTCCGCTCTTCGGCCCGGAGGTAGAGGCGGATGCGCGAGCGGGCACGGCTGGTCATCACGAACTCCAGCCAGTCCTTGCTGGGATGGTGATTCTTGCTGGTGATGATCTCGATCACGTCACCGTTTTGAAGCTTGTGGCGCAAAGGAACGATCGCGCCATTCACCCTGGCGCCCGAGCAGCGGTGTCCGACTTCGGAGTGAACCGCATAGGCGAAGTCAACCGGCGTGGCGCCGCGCGGGAACGTCATGACGTCTCCCTTGGGCGTGAACACGTAGACGTCCTCCGGGAAGAGGTCGACCTTCACGCTCTCGTAGAACTCCTCGGGGTCGACCACTTCCTTTTGGAACTCCATCAGCTGACGAAGCCAAACGAAACGTGCCGCGTCCTTGGGATCGATACCGCCGCCGTGCTCTTTGTACTGCCAATGCGCTGCGATGCCGTAGTCTGCGGTCCGGTGCATCTCGTGGGTCCGGATTTGGATTTCCACTCGACGATTGCCTGGCCCGATGACCGTCGTGTGCAGCGACTGGTACATGTTGGACTTCGGCAGCGCGATATAGTCCTTGAAGCGGCCGGGAACGGGCGTCCACTCCGAGTGAATGACGCCGAGCGTGGCATAGCAATCAGCGACGCTCTCCGTGATAACCCGGAACGCGACGAAGTCATGCACCTGCTCGAAGCCGATCCCGCTCGATTTCATCTTGCGGTGCAGGGAATAGAGATGCTTGCGGCGCCCGCTCACGTTCACGGAGAAGCCGCGGGTGAGCAGCATCTTCTTGAGCTTGGTGGTGACGTCGTTGATGTAGTGGTCGGTGTTCTTGGCGACCGTCCGAACCTGCTCGTCCAAGAGGGCGTAGGCCTCTGGCTCGAGATGCTTGAAGCTCAAGTCTTCGAGCTCGGCCTTGAGCCATTGAATCCCCAAGCGACCAGCGAGCGGCGCATAGATCTCGATCGTCTCCCGGGCGATGCGCTCCTGCGAAGACGGTGACATGTGCTCGAGCGTGCGCATGTTGTCGAGCCGGTCGGCGAGCTTCACCAAGAGCACGCGAATGTCGCGGGCCATCGCGACGAGCATCTTGCGGAAGCTCTCGGCTTGGCGGTCTTCACGCGACGCGAAGTTCACCTTTCCGAGCTTGGTCACCCCATCGACCAAGAAAGCGACCTCTTCGCCGAAGACCGTCTCGACCTCGGGAAGGCTGACTTCGCAATCTTCGACGACGTCGTGCAGCAAGGCGGCGCAGACGCTCGAAGCATCCAAGCGCATGTCGGCGATGATGTCCGCGACCGAGACCGGATGGATGAAGTACTCGTCCCCCGACTTGCGCATCTGCCCATCGTGCATGCGCGAGGCATAAACGTAGGCCTTGTTGATCAGATCGGTGTCCGCTCGGGGATGGTATCCCTTCACCTTTTCAAGAATATTGGTGAGGCGGACCATAACGACGCACTAAGAAACAATCCTCAATTTAACACCGTCTCTATTTGGTGCCAAGGTTGTGGCGCTTCTGCGGGTTTGGGTTGGGGCGTGCTGCATGTGGGACTTCAGGACAAACATAGGGCCATCGTCAACGAAGCGGAGGATTGCGACTGTGATCGCCATAATTGGTGCGATTGTCATTGGGAACCACCTGGCGAGCATCTGGCCTCGAGACCTGGAGGTCGCCTATGCCGTCGACCCCGACGTGGCCGAGATCGACGTGGACTACCTTCAGGAAGGAGACGCGGTGGCAAGCGTCAGATTCAAGCCGTCGGATGCGAAAAGCAAGGTCATTCGCCATACGGTGCGCCTTCAGCCCGGGGAGTATGAGGCTCGGATCGTCCTCCGTTCGTCCGACGGACGGGGGATCGAGCGCAAGCGGAAGCTTCTCGTCCCAGCAGCTGGGCTCACCCTCTTCGATCTGAAAGGCAAGAGCCCGCGGTCAGAATGAATCGGCAGCCAAAGAACCTGGCCAGCTTGCTCACCGCGCTGACTGCAACGGTCGGCATCGTTCTTTGGATGGCCAACCGCGAGCCGTTTGCATTTGGCCCGCTCTGGGGTGCGCTGATCGCCCTGCTCGCGACGACGGCCTGGGTCGCCTGGCTGGTTCCGACTCCGGCGGGCGAGGCGATCCCGTGGCGCGAGACCAGCTTGGGCAAGCGGCCGGGCGAGCGGGTCTCTCCGCTGGCGTGGGCGGGCCTGGCGCTGGCGGTCCTGATCGCCGGAGCGACGATCGGAGGATATGAGTCGCTGCCGATCACGATTGTGCTCGCCCTGCTTTGCTTCGTGCCTCCGAGCCTTCAGCGGCCCGGCCTTTTCGTGATGATCGCGATCTGCGCGATCTACCTACCCCTGCTTGGTACGACGGGGCTCTGGGACCCCTGGGAGACCCATTACGGAGAAGTCGCGCGAGAGATCCTCGCACGAAACGACTGGATCAGCTTGTGGTGGGCGCAGGACAAGTGGTTCTGGTCGAAACCCGTCCTGCTCTTTTGGATGGAAGCGCTCAGCATGGGCTTGCTCGGCGTGGATTTCATGCCAGACGCCAATCCTGCCCACCCAGAATGGGCTCTCCGCCTGCCTGCCCTGCTGATGGCGCTGGCGGCGCTCGCGGCGATCTATGCGACCGTTCGGCGCTCCTTCGGTCCGCGAGCCGGCGTCCTGGCCACCCTGGTCACCGCGACCATGCCGCAGTTCTTCTTCGTTTCGCACCAGGCGATCACCGACCTGCCACTGGTCGCCGCCATCACGATCGCGGCCTGCTGCTTGCTCCTCGCCATCGAAGAAGATCCGAAACGCGAAGCGCCGACGTTTCAGCTCGGGCGGCGGAAGGTCTCATTGCAGCACCTGATCCTCTTCGCGATCTTCGTGCTCGTTCTTCCGCAAGCGCTGTACTTGATCTCTCGCAACCTCTCCTGGATCGAGGGCCATGGTCTCGTCGCGCACATCGACCGATTCCTCTATGGCTCAGCGGGCAACGTCGACGTCCCCGGGAACCCAAGCCCGCATGACCAGACTCCAGCCTTCGGCGGTCTTGCGGGTCAACCGTTCCTCCAAGGCGCCCTCTGGCTTGCGCTACTCGCTGGGATCGCGCTGATCGTCCGGCGAGAGCGGCGCCTTGGGCCGCTCTTGATGTACGCGTTCTACTTCTTCACCGCGATCGCCTTCATGACCAAGGGCTTGCCCGGAATCGCAATTCCGGGACTGATGGCCCTCTTCTACCTGCTCGCCTCGCGCCGTTGGTCGCTGCTCTGTAGCGGCGCGCTCAACGTATCGACGGGCGTTCTGATCGTGACCGTGGTCAGCATGCCCTGGTACCTGGCGATGTACGTTCGGCACGGCCCGGCGTTCACCAACCGGCTGCTGGTCCACGACCACATCAACCGGCTGACCACGGGAGTGCACGGCGACCAAGGAACGGTCGCGTACTTCTTGGGCCAGATCGGCTACGCCACCTTCCCCTGGATCGCCTTGCTCCCGGCCGCGCTCATGGTCGGCATTTGGATGCGTTCGCGCTCGGAGCGTGATGCCCGAGGCGAAACGCTCCTACTCCTTGCAATGTGGCTCCTTTCTTCGTTCGTCCTCTTCAGCGCGATGGTGACCAAATTTCACCACTACATTCTCCCCGCCATCGTGCCGGCAGGGATCCTCGTCGGCATCACTCTCGATCAGTGCTGGGGCCCGAAGAGACCAAGGGCGACCCTGCTCGCAGCGGCGGCAGGTTCATGCGCGGTTCTGGGCTTTGCCTGGCTCGCCGGAGATCCGCGAGGCGTCGTCCCCGCCGGCACCGCTCCAGTCGAAGACTGGGTGCTCCGGCAAGGCCAACCATGGAAGGCCGGCGCGATCTTGGTTCTTAGCGCCGCGCTCGCCGGTGTTGCGCGCTGGGATCTCGCACGCGCCGAAACGAAGCTATCGCCTCCACGCTGGAGCGTCGGCCTCGGCGTTGCCCTGGTTCTAGGAGCCTGCCTCGTCACATTCGTCGGACGCGATCTGAGCTGGGCGACCTCGGCGCGGCCGCAGGGAAACGAACGGCTGATCCATTTGTTCATCTACAAGTACGAGCGGCTCTGGCCCGAGCACCTGGACTACCGCGCCATCCTCACAGGCTTTGCGGTGGCAGTGGGCCTTATCTCCGCCGGAGCCGCGTTTCGCTATTGGCGCCCTGTCGCCATACGCGCGCTGCTTGCTGTGGCGCTGGTCTTCTGTGCCTGGGGCTTGAACGTCTACATGGTCGACCTCTCCCAACATTGGGGGATGCGCGATCTGGCGCAGCGCTACTACGAGCTTCGTCGAAGCCCGGACGAGCCACTGGTCGCCTGGCAGATGAACTGGAAGGGCGAGAACTTCTATACCGGCAATCGTGTCTACGTCTTTGCCGAAACCGACAACAAACGGATTCGTGAATGGCTCGAAGAGAACGAAGGCCGAACCGTGTTTTTCCTGCTCGAGCACGCGAGGCTGGCGCGCTTTCGGAAACTGGTGCCCGGGCGGGAGATTCGGGAGCTGTCGAGCAAGCGGGACTCCAACAAGTTCCTCCTGATCGAGCTTGAGATCTGATCCGAAAAGGGGTTAGAATTCACGAGCTTGTAGGTTACGGACGCACTGAACACCAAAAACTGGACTGATTTTCAGTATCAGGCGATGCTCTTGATCTGATGGCAAATCACGAAGAAAAACTGGCCTGGCGCCTGCTCGAGACGCTGTATGAGCTCGGCCGAGCCGACCTCGAGGCGACGCCCGAAGTGCTGGCGACCTGGCTCGATGTTCCCGAGACCCGCGTTCAGAGGCTCTTGCAGCGGCTCGAGGCGCAGGGCCTGGTCGACGAGGCGCGTTGCCGACTGACGATGGAGGGCCTGGTACTCGCGGTGTCGATGCACGGGGCCCAAAAGCTCTCTCGGCAGTCGTTCGCCGCCTGACCTGCCTTGACAGGCTAGGACCCAACCAGTATCCCGCCCTCTCTTCAGCGGAAGTGGCGGAATTGGCAGACGCGCATGATTCAGGTTCATGTGTCCGCAAGGACGTGGAGGTTCGAGTCCTCTCTTCCGCACCCGGTCCTCTATAAACGTCGACCCCTGTATCTACGAGGACATCGAACCGACGGTGGGCTCGGCCCCTTCTGAGGGGCCTCCCTATTGCAGCACAGGCGAGTCCTCGAAGAGGCGCGTCGCGCGCCGTGGCTGGAATGAGTGCCCTGAGCCTGCAATTTTTTCATAGAGTCCGCATGTTGTTTATAGGTGCCAGCTGTTGTGGCTTGAATGGTTTTCTTTGATTTCAGATAGTTAGTGGGGTTCCGACTTCGGTATGGGAGTTGCATCTAGAACGGACGTGGCTGGGAATTCTAGAAAAGGGCGCGAGGGGCTGACGCTGCTGGAGCTGATGGTCGTCTTGGCGGTCATGGGTGTGCTCGTCAGCGCCGCCATGCCCAACATCGGCGACAGCTTCGCGGACCGGCGCGTCGCGATGGTGGCTCGGGAAGTGGTGTCGCTCTTTCAGCGCGCCCGGTACATGTCGATGGCCTTCGGCCGCGCGCACCAGGTCGTCTACCAAAACGACGGGGGCACCGCTCTGGCCGGCTCGAACCCGTACGCCTTCGAAACCCTGCGCGGCAGCAGCGCGGGTTGCGCGCTGACCAGCTTCAAAATCGCCGGCGGCCCGGAGCTCGAAGAGATGAAGTGCGCCGACAACTGGCGCTGCGTCGACAACCTTTATCCGGACACCTACGACCCAGATCCGGGCGACAACGACGTCATTCGCGTCGACGGACACAACTTCGCGACGTTTTGCTACGAGGCTGGCTCGAACAACCAGGTCTTCATCGACTCGGTCCTCCACTCGAATTGGCAAACCGACCCTGAAAGGGCCGGGTTTGGCTTCCTTGTCTACCGCAGGGTCGGGACGGATGTGGTCGGCGTCGTGCGTAAAGTCCTGATTCCCGCCGGGACCGGAACCCCACGGATCATGCGATGAACAAATTGAGAAAGACAGAGTCGGGTTTCACCCTCGTCGAGGTCATGATCGCGATTGGCATCATGACCGTCGGCTCGCTCGGCATCCTCGCGATGCACCAGTCGGTGAGCCATGCGAACAGGGCCGCGCTCGAAATGAACACCGCCTTGGCGATCACCGAGCGCTGGGTCGAGCGGGTCGAACGGGATTCGCTCGGTTGGACCGAGCGGGGCATCACCAGCACCTCGCTTCTTGCGACCGATTACCTAAAAGCGCTCTCGAACCAGGTCACGGGCACAGCTTGGTTCAGGCCGGCCCCCCCTTCAGACAAAGAATCCTATGGTTTTGACTACTTCGGCGAGGACATAGAAGGAAGCGACAAACCGAAGTACTGCACCAACTTACGCCTGAGCTGGTTGCGGCAGGGAAGCTCCGCCCGGGTCGACATTCGCACCTACTGGTATCGCGAAGGCCACATGGCCGGCACCGCAACCCACTCGGACTGGGTGGATGGAACGGCCTTTCGCAACGCCGATTGCGACGCCGTGATCGCGGATGGCTGGGGCCTCGAGGGGGGTCCACTACCCCCGAACATCGACGTGGTCTTCGCCTCGACCGTGGTGACCTGGCTAAGGAGGGAAGGAACGTGAGCAAGAGCGGCTTCACTCTCATCGAGCTGATGGTGGCGATGGTCGTAGGGCTCACCGCGATCACCTCGGTCTACAGCCTCGGCTCGGCGATGAGCCAACAGTTCTTCGAAGAGCAACGGACTGCGACCACGCAAGGGTCGTCACGTGCCGCGATGATGGAGCTTCGCAGGGATATCTCTCGGGCAGGCCTCTTCGGCTCGCCCGCCGCCAATCTCGAATCCACCTGCGACTCGATCATTCCAGTTCTCCAGAAGTACGGCGGCGGAACCTCCCCCATAGGCGCCTTTCAGTATTACGCCGACACCGATAAGTCGCTCCTCAACCCGAGCGAGAACACCTGGGTCCATGGAGACCGGCTCCGCGTGCTCACCAGCCTGTACCTCACTGACAAGCTCCTCGTCGACTCGATCAGCCCCGAGGGAACGCACATCATCCTCGACAACAGCAACCAGGCATACCAGAGGACCTTTCTCTGGGGCCAGACGGCGGGGCCCTTCGTCGGCGGCCAAGAGGCGCCGGACTACCTGGACGGCAGTCTCGGCTGGGACCCCGCCTGGGCTCTGGAGACCGCGAGTTGGAAGGGTGTCGGTCAACAAGGCGCGCGTGCCTTTCAGACCGGATCGGTGCTTCACATCGAAACACCCGAGGGGCGTCACTTCTTTCGGACCTCCTTCGGGAAGGCGGACAACACCCAAAATCAAATGCGCATCCTAGTCGCCCCGCCCCTACCCGTCGGCACTGCCTGCCTTCCGGGACAAGGCGGGGGATCCAACATCGCGCCTCTGCAATGGGTCGAGTACGCGCTCGTCACTCCGAGCTCGGTCAGCACCGATTTCATGGACTTCGACGAGGTGTTCTTTCTCGATCTCGAATCATCGTTGACCGCTGGCGCTGTCGGCACGCTGCGCGAAGAGAGGAACGTCCTGCTAGTGCGACGCATCCTGGACCCGAATACCGGCAACGTGCTGCAGGGCACCACCCAGGTGCTGGCGGAATTCGTCGCCGACTTCCAGGTGAGCTTCCTACTCGACACCGACTCGGGAAAGGCAATAGGACCGTCGATCACCGACTTCGCCAACGCGCTAACCGGCACCTCCGACCAGGACACCATCAACGATAACCCGAACCAGGTCCGTTCGGTGCACATCGATTTGGGGATTCGCAGCCCGCTCGAGGACCCGTCCATCCCATACTCGAACAGCGGCTCGATCAGCACGCGCTTCGAGGTGAACGCCGCTGAAAAGGGCTCCGCGCGCGTGCGCCACATGCGCATCGAGATCCCCGTCATGAGTGTCGCAAGGAGGAACCTCTGATGAAACAGCCTCGAAAACAAGAGGGCGCGGTGCTCTTCGTCGTCCTGATGATCGTGATGGTCGGTACGGCGAGCGCGGTGTACTCGGCCACGACCGTTTCGCACGAGGTCCGGGGTACCGGCTACGCGCGTCAGCAGATGCAGACCCGATACGCTGCCCGCGGCGCCCTGATCGCCGGGCTCGAGTGGTTCGACATTTTCGGCCCAATGACCGTCCGCGACATCCTGCAGACCAGTGGCGACACCGATGGGAAGCTCTTCAGATGTCACGGGAACGCCACGGCCGCCACGAGACACTGTTATCCAGAACCTCCCTTGGCCAGGAATCGCCGAGCCTATAGGCTCTACCCGGAGCACTTCGAAGCGCTGATCGAGCCCGACGACAGCGGCCATTTCAAGAAGATCCCCGTCGACTCCGATGCGGTATTTGGCGCGGGCTCGGCGTACAGCCCGGCGGTCGTCGTCGACCTCTATGACGAGCACATCGTGAGCACGCTCCCGCCAGGCGCGGCAGCCCAAGGCGGCACGAAGTTCAAATACATGCGCACGACCATGACGGCTCGCGGTCGCGCGCAGGTGGGAGACGGCAGCGCCGATCACTCGGAAGCCGAGGACGTCGGTCGCCAGTGGAACGAGGCGGGCGCGGACATGCGCGCATACGTCGTCAGCGGGCCATTCATTTCGGGGACATGATGAGATTTTGGCTTCACATTGCAGTTGTTGGCCTACTGGTCGCCACAGTCGGACCTAGCGCAAAGGTTTCAGCGCAGGAACCGGACATTCGAAATATTCGGCCGCATGTGATTCTTCTGGTCGACACCTCGGGGTCGATGGAGCGAAAGCCCAACTGCCTCTGCACCACGCCAGGATGCACCGAATGCCTTCCCATGTGCGGCGGGGCACCGGGAACCGACGAACAGAACCGCTGGTCCCTCGTCGCCCAGGCCCTCACCGGCGAGTTCGACACCTACGAGTGCAACTCCGATCTGCGAATCGGCGGCATCTACACAGGCGAGTACGACGAAGGCTACTTCCTTCCGCACATTCAGCTCCCGCACGAGCTCGGCGGAACGCAGAGCGCGAATGGCGTGCTCGACACCTACATCGAGCGCATCAAGTTCGGGCTGATGACCTTCGATTCGGTCGGCACATTGATCGACCGACCTCCGCTGGTCACCGAAGCCGACTTCCTGACAGTGCCGTTTCAAGCAGATTCGCTCAGCACCAAGGGCATGTACTCGTACGCCGACGACAAGTCCTATTCGTTTCCGGGATCTCTCGCGCCGCACATGATCAACAACGGCATTCGGTCGGCGAGCGCTCCAGAGGGCGGCTTGGTCACCGTGGGCGCGGACAGCACCGCGGCCATGGCCAACACGAACGCGGCGATTCAGGCCACCATTCTCGGCGACATCGGCCTCGGTAAGAATCCACTGCGCCCCTATGGCGCGACGCCGACGGCAGCGATGGTCAGCGACCTCGAGTACTTCATTCAAAACGACATTTTCGTGCAGAGGAAGACGGTCGCAGGTGGGGATGGCGATGCCTACTACGGCTGCCGGCCGCGAAGCGCCGTTTTGATCACGGACGGTTTGCCAAACGGCGATATGCGGGGAAACCCCGTGAACTGCCAGGACGAGCCCGTGACCGAGCTCGGCTGTCCCTACGATGAGATCTCCGACACCGTTTCGTCCATGATCGGCGCGGGCGATTTGGACAAGTTCTATGTCATCGGCTTCGCACTCGATGGGGACCCGGCGAAGGTCGACGAGGTGGTGAACCTGCTCAACGACATCGCTTCGGTGGGTGACACGACTGAGGCCTTCCTCGTCGCCGATCGCGCCGAGCTCGTCACCGCCTTGAGCTTCATCTTCAACGAGCAGAACCCCGGGGCGACCAGCCGAACGGCACCGGTCCTGACGGGCGCATCGCCAGGCCTCGTAGAGTCGCAGTTCATTTCCGGGTTCAATGCGTCCCTGGACTCGACGGACCCCTGGGACGGGGTCTTGGAGCGCAGGCGCTTCTTGTGCGTCGATGGTATTCCGGTTCCGCAAGACGTGACGGACGCAGACCGCTTCCACGAAGTGCTCAACGGGCAGAACGCGGCCCCGTCGGACGTCGAGGCCTGGGGTGGCTCGAGCTCGAAAGTCAGCTTCACGGGCGGATTCTCGAGAAACCTCTGGACCGTGCTGCCGGACGATCCAGCAGATGTCAATACGCACCTCACCGGCAGCGGCGCGAACAAGCTCACGTCGGCGGGTTTCGATGTACCTGGCGAGGGTGCGGCGATCGTCGAGCAACGGGCCGGCGAGTTCAGCACCGCGATCGATCCCGAGTACCTATTGGGAGTGGGCAGCACCGATACAGCGATGGGAAATACCGTGGTCGAATGGGTTCACGGCGTGCCTGGAAGCGGTCGCGAAGATGAGCGTCTGGGCGACATCTACCATTCTACGCCAGCGATTGTGGGCCCGCTGGTCGATGATCTCGACGACAGCTCATTCAACGACTGGCGACTGGGCTTGGGCTACCAGGAGAGCCCGGATGCTTCCGAAGACCTGTCGGCGGATGGATGGCAGCTGAGCGAACGCCCTCGGGTGATCTACGCATCAACGAACGATGGCGTGATCCACGCCTTCCTAGCCGACGACTACGAGCTCGACACCTTCACCTCGGCCAAGGAACTCGACGAGTTTGCTTGTGCCGATGGAAAGGCCGCGGGCACCGAGCTCTGGGGGTTCATCGCGCCGATGTTTCTCGACGACCTCGACGACCAGCTGGCCGGCGGCAGCAAGCAATGGTACGCGGACGGAAGTATTCAGGTCCGCAATCTCTACGACGTTCGCCCCTTCGCGGCAGAGCAGGGCGGCGCGACGAACGTCTGGCGCACGGTCCTCTTCGTCAGCTTCCGAAACGGCGGCAACGGCATGGTGGCGCTGGACGTCACCAATCCATGTAAGCCGGAGTTCCTCTGGCAGTTCACCGCCCCAAACCTCGGCGACACCTACGGGCAACCCACGGCCGCACAGATTTTGCTCCAGGGTGGAGACAATGGCAGCGGCGGCCCGGCTTTCGTGCTGAAGCAGTCGCGCGCCGTGATCATGCTCCCCGGCGGACAAGGCGTGATCGACGGCAGCTCCTGCCCGATCGCCTCAGGTCCTCAGCTTCCCGAAGACATGAAACAGGCAAACGGCGACGTCATCACGCCCCGTGCCAACCGACGCTGCTGGCGAGATGAGACGACGGTGCCGCCGGAAACGAAACATGGCCGAGTCCTCTATTTCATCGACATGATCACCGGCAGGATTATCCACGAGCTGAAAGAAGACACGTTCCTGGCACCGCTCACGGGCGCGGTTTCAGTGTACCGAGGCGATACCGGCACCACAGGCAGCGTGGCATACACCGTGGACGCCGATGGCGTGCTCTGGCGCATCGACGTGTCCTCGCCGGATCCAGATGACTGGGAGGCTCGGGCGCTCCACGACCTCTACTACGACGAGGCCAGTGACGTCGCCGAGCCGACGTTCTACGCACCGGCGATCAGCACCGACATCCAAGGGCGAATCGTCATCCTGACCGGAACCGGCAACATCGACGTGCTCGACGATGCAACAGCGATTAACAAGGTCGTGTCGATTACCGAGACGCTGACCTTCGAGGCCGACGGTTCGGTCGACACGGTCGACGGCCGGCTCAATTGGGAAATCGAGCTGGATCCGGGCGAGCAGATGACCGGCCCGATCGAGCTCTTCAGTGGTCAGGTCTTTTTCGGATCGTTCAAGGCGGCGAGCGGCACGGCGATCGATGCCTGCCCGTTCGGAGGCAGCCGTATCTTCGGCCTGAACTACTTGGATGACCCCACCAGTGCGGGTGATCCCTTGCCCGTGCTGGAGGATGCCTTGGGGACTCCGACCTACGTTCTCGATAAGAACGACATCCCTTTGCTAGAAAACGCTCTGCTCGTCGGCCTACAAGTCGCGCAGGAACCCGTCTGCATCACGACGCAGGACATCAGCATAACCGATCCTTTCGACGGCTCCACGTCAACCCTGGCGATGCCCATCGCGACGAGCGGGCGCGAGTACAAGTTGATGGGTCACCTCAGCGGCTCTTCTGCCATTCCGGTCAACCAGCTCGCGATCAACATCCTCGACGAAACGATCAGCGCGCCCGAAGGCTTCACGGTGGTCTCGGGCATGGCCGATACTGTGGAATGACCGGCGGCGTGATGATACTTCCTAGAGCGATGAATGCTTCCCCGATCCTCTTGCTGACTCTCGTGGCCCATCTGCTGGTCCTCGCCGGCTGCACCTCGAGGCCCGAGCGGGACACGCCCATGGGCGCTAGCGGTCCCCAGCGGGAGCAGGCGGGAGCGGAGTCCGGGAAGCGCGCGCCCCACACTCGAACGTTTGACGCCGAGGGGCGTCTGCTCCCATCGGACGAGTACATCGTAGGAATCCGGCTTCCCCGAGGCGCCGAGCTCCATCGCGAAGATGGGGTCCTTCACGTGTATCGAATCCGCGCCCCGATCGACAAGGTGCTCGCCTATTTCGGGCCCATGATGATCACCGGCAACGTGGAGCGTCGCGGGACGGGCGCGGTCTACAAGCAGGCGAGCGTTCGCGGTGCCGAAGTCAACCCCACCAAGGTCGACGTGTCGATTCTCGAGATCGGGAGCAAGGTGACCCGCATCTCGGTGACCGAGCTTCCACCTCCATCCAAGTACGCTCCTAGCCCCGAGCAAACCAAGGCTGCCGCCAAAGCTGCCTTCCGCACGCTCGATTGAGAGAGGCGCCGTCAGGGCTCCCGATAGGCGGCAAAGGTGCACTGAACCGTACCGGCGCTCAGCGAGGCGGTGACGACCATGCTGGTGGAGACCCGCGCTGGGTCGTCCATCCGTCGTAGGCGCTCGACTAGTTGTGCGGCGCGTTGCGCCCAGACCCGGCTGCTGAGCTCGGGGACCGCTACTTGGCAGGCGACCGGTCCGTGCGGAAACGCTTTCAGAAGTCCCATGAATCGTTTCACGGTGGCGAGAGACACCTGCCCGTTGGCGCCGAAGAACCGTTCCGAGCGGACCAGCACGGAGCCATCCAGGCGATCGGCGGCGAAGCCTGTGGCCAATGCGGTTTCCACGAGCTCCGTCGAGGCACCCGGGCGTGGCTCCGACCATTGCGCGCGCGCCTCTCCGATGACGGCCTCGCTCTCCAAGAGGAGCGACTCGGCGACTTTGGCAGGTTTCGGCCGTTCGCTCTCGACGAGGTCCGCCCGCTCACGGAGCGGCCGAAGCTGCTCGTCGGTCACCCCGAGGGCCTCGGCAAGAGCGAGGTTGAGTCGCACTCGAGTCAGCACGGCGTCGAGGGTCGCATCGCTCAGCTTGGGCGACTCGGTCAATGCTCCTAGCCGCTCCGCTTCTCGGAGCGCGACCGCTCTAGCCTCGTAGCGAGAAATGTCTCGGGCGACGACCGCGGAAGCCTCCTGGTCGCGGGCCAGCTGCTTTGACCAGCGTTCCTCCTCCTCTTGAAGCTCCGCGCGCTGACGATCCAATCGCACGCGTTCGGCTTCGGCGATGGCTGCGGCCAACCAGAGCCGGGCCTCGGTTCGATAGTCGTCGGCGGCCGTCTCGTCCTTGTGCCGCCGCGCGTCCTCCGCGTCGGCCCAGGCCGAGCGCGCCTGACTGTAGAGATCGGGAGCCTGCTCGCGTGCGAGCTCTGCCGCCGGCGTGGCAAAAAGCGTATCGGATGTTCGCGACGCTTGCGATCCGGCGCAGGCCGCGCTGGCGACGGAGCAAAAGAGAAGCGCCGCGCGTGCGATCAAGGACGTTCTCCTTCGCGCGCCAGCGATGCCCGATCTTTCATGAGCGCTTCGAGCACCCGTCGCTGCGCGTTGGCGCGTTCACGGCTCGAGCTGAGGCGGCGTTGGGTGGCAAACAGCTCGGCCTGGGCCCTGCGATGCGCGAGTTGCCGATCCGCCAAGACCATGGCGGCTTCGGCGATCTTCCGGGCGCGTGAGGCTGCGCTTGGATGTTCGGCGTCGTGAGAAGCGGCCGACAGAGCCCTCCGCGCTTGCTCGAGCGCCCCCTTGGCATACTTGGCATCGTCGCGAGCCTCGAGCTGAGTGAGTCGGTTCCGAAGCTCTACGGTCTGCGCCGACGCGCTCGCCTCATTCGCTAGCCCTGAAGAGGCGGGGAGGGCGCAGGCGAGCCCGAGCACAATGAAACCGGCGCCGCCCAAACGCGCCCAGCTCGGCTCATTGAAACGAGAAGCGAATCTCGTAATCGCAAATGCGATACACGTCGCCTTCTTCGATTCGCTTGGATTCGACACGTTGACCCGCGAACTCGATTCCATTCGTGCTGCCCAAGTCTTTCATGAAGTACGCTCCATCGTGAAAGACGATCGCCGCATGCTTGCGTGAAACATTGCCATCACGAATCGCGAGATCCGTGCTTCGCGCACCTCTGCCGATGATGAACTCGTCTTTGTCGACGGGAATCGATTCGCCGTTGAACTGAAGCATTAGGACTCGTCGGCGTGCAAGGTCGGAGGGCCGGCGCCCGGGGAGCGGTGGTGGCACGGTAGCCGCCATCAACGGATTGACGGCCGGCTGCACGGTCGGGCGGCGCGAGGGCACCGGCGTCAGCATGGGTGGCCGCCGAGCGTCGATGGACAGCGCAGACCTCACTGGCCCACCCGCGACCGCCGAGTTCACGAGGTCTTGGGATTGCACTCCAACGGCGGCAACAGACTGCTCGCGCGCGCGCGCATACTCGCGCATCGCCTCGTTGATCAGGTAGTCGACCGAACACTGATGCTCGTTGCTTAATCGATCGAAGATCTCGAAGAGGTAGTCGCGGCACTGAAATGCACGCATTGTTTTCCTGTCGCCCTGATCAGCCATGGCTTCGACTACTCACTCTTTGTCACCTTCCTCGCGTGTCCGAAGCGCCGTGACGGCGGCTTCCGCAACCTGGCCCACCGTTGTCACCGGTGGATTCAGCTCCGTCCAACCTTGCCCCGCAACCGCGCCATCATCCGACATCAACCGCTTCATGACGGGGACATCTGCTTCCCCACCTCTGCGTTCAAGATAGCGCAATGCGACCACACGATTCCACCACTGTTGCGAATTGAGCAGTGGGATGACGGTGGATGTAGGCGGAGGTGTCATTTGGCTCATCCGGGTCGCGTAGCCTTCGAGCTCCTCCGGCTCGTACTGAATCCCCGGAGCTGACGGTAATCGTTGTGAAAATGGCTCGATCGCGGAGGAGCCCCCGAGGGACAGAACCAGCTCGCCGGCCCGCCAGCGGAGGCGCTTTTCGAGCTTGTCCGACGCTGTGCAGGAAGCCTCGGTGCATCCCACGCGCTCGACGAGGGGCCAAAGCCGAGGAATTGCATCGCGGCTGCGGACATCTCCAACGCGATCGAATGCATAGTCGCGGACCTCGACCGGGTTGCTCGAATCGAGGGCGATCGATAGCAAACGGTTCAGGTGTGTGCGCGTCACGTGCCCCTCGAGCGCCTTGAGGGCGGTAGCTCGCCGCGCGTTGAGGCGCTCGATCCACGCTTCGGGGTCGCCCTCTCCGGGCTTGGTGTCGGCGATCGCGAGCAAGCGGCTCGACACCAGTGCTTGCTCGCCGAGGTACTGCATCGCCGGGAGCGCCCCCTGATTGATGTAGTTCTCGCGGTTGTAGAGCGCCAAGGAGCTCACCCGCGCTTCGTCGGGCTCTTCGCCCGATGCCTTGAGCGAATCGCGAATCTGATCGGCAAGCCAGTTAACGAAGGCGGCTTTCTCCATCGCTTTTTCGATCGTCACGAGCCGCGCGCCTGCGCGTTTTCTGGTTTGTTCGTCGCCGTCTTCCCCAATGATTTCTGAGATCTTGATCATCGCTTGGGGCGGCATCTTCTCGTGCAGCGCATCGACGAGCATGCCCGCTGCCTCCGCCCCGAGAGCCCGCGTCACCTGCTCGGCGCTGTAGTCCCCTGCGAGGCTCCGTCCTTCGAAGTCGGCGGAGTACCAGCCTACGACGGCGCGGATGAGCTCGTTGCGAGAGCTCTCAGGCGCATAGGGCACCACCATGTACGCAGCGTCCTTCGCGCGCACCTGCATCGGGTCGGGGCCTTTGGCCCCCGGATCGGGCTTCTCGGACAGCACCGCTTCGAGGCGCGGGATCATTCCGCCCACGATGGTTTCGCTGGTCGCGCGGTCCTCGCGGCGGAGATCATCGAATGACTTCTCGAGAAGGGCGAGCGCATCCACGTCGCTGCGATCCATCTCGACGAGCGCCAGCGCCGCTTCGGTCCGAAGCTCGGGACTGTATCGGTCGCTGCCGATCACCGCGCTGAGCCTCGCCGGCCCTTTGACGGTTTCTTTCCATTGCTGCACGTCCTCGCTATCAACCTTGCAGCCCGTCAGCATCACGCCGGCGACCGAGCAAAGAACCACGATCTTTGTCGTCCAACCCATGCGACCGGCGAAACCATCCCCCCTGAACATGCAACCCGGCAAGATAATAGAGGATTCCGTTGCGCTTTCAAGACGCTTGGAACACCGTGATTTCTTGACCACGCAAGCTGCGCGCGCATAGCCTGTGGATGTAGGAGGCATCTTACTTGAGCGCACATGAAACCACCTCTTCGGGTGACCTGACGGCCCCGGAGGGCAGGGGGCAGGATGTTCTCGCGATCCTGGCCCTGACCGCGACCGTCCTTCTGACGCTGGCGCTCGTCTCTTACGACGCGCGAAACGGTGCGGCCAACTTGGTCGGCCCGGTCGGCCATCGATTCGCCCGAGCGCTGATGGTCGCCTTTGGCCTGGTCGCCTGGTTCTTGCCGCTCGAGGGCGCCCTGCTCACCTGGCGACTGTTCCGCAGGCGTTCCGCAATGCTCGGCGTGGCCACGCTGGCCTCGACGCTCGTCCTCGTCGTGATCGGTGCGGCGCTCGGGCACCTGCTGATCGAGCCGAAGGCGGTATGGGGGGCATCGCCTGGAGGCGCGGTCGGAGAGCTGCTCGGCGAGGTTCTTCGCTCTCTGCTTGGATTTTACGGGACGGTGATCATCGGCTTCGCGATTCTGGGAACCGCCGTCATCCTGCGAACCCCCTGGACACTCGAAGAGACCGTTCAAGCGTTCGCGCGACTGGGCCATGCGGCATGGGCGAAGGCTCGAGGCCTGATCCTGGCGCTTCGCGATGCCTGGGCAGAAGCCCGAGAGATTCACGAGGAAGAGATCCGAGCAAGTCAGCCCCGGATCATGGGCATGCACTACGATCGTGAGGAAATGCAGAGCGAGCCGTCCCCGTCGATCGCGACCCCCGCGCCGACGCCTAGAGCGCCGAATGCCGGGGCCAACTCGGCCGAAGGCCCGAAGATCGTCGCGCCGAAAGAGACTCAGCAGAAGCCCTTGGAGATCTCGACGGCTCCACAGCGCCGTCACCGCGACTTCAATCTGCCTCCGACGAGTCTTCTCGACGAGCCGAATGCCTCCGAAATCCTCGTCGACGCCGAGGCGCTTCGCGAAAATGCGGAGCTACTGACCGAGAAGCTCGCGGCCTACGGGGTGCGGGGCCGAGTGGACGAGATCCATCCTGGGCCGGTTGTGACGATGTACGAGTTCGAGCCGCAGAGTGGGACGAAAGTCTCCAAGATCGCGGGCCTCGCCGATGACCTCGCAATGGCCTTGGCAGCCCAGAAGGTGCGCATCGTGGCGCCCATTGCCGGCAAGGCGCGGGTTGGCTTCGAGCTCCCGAACGACTTCCGGCAAACCGTTCATCTCCGCGAAATCGTCGAAGATCGGCGTTGGGAGCAGCAGGTGGGTGCCCTTCCGATGGCGCTTGGTAAGGACATTGGCGGCCAGCCTGTCTATGTGGACCTCGCACGGATGCCGCACCTGCTGGTCGCCGGTGCAACCGGGTCCGGCAAGAGCGTCGCGCTCAACGTGATGCTGACTTCGATCCTCGCAAAGAAGACACCGGAAGAAGTTCGGATGTTGATGATCGATCCAAAGGTAGTCGAGCTGCAGGTCTTCGATGGGATCCCGCACATGCTGCTACCTGTCGTCACCGACATGAAGAAGGCGGCGCTCGCTCTGCGATGGGCGGTCGACGAGATGGAGCGGCGCTATCAGGTGTTTGCCGATGCGGGCACCCGGAACATCGACACCTACAATCGGCGGGTCGACCGCGTCCTGCGGGGCGAGCTCTCGATCGAGAAGTTCATCCCGAAGCGCAAAGGCAAAGTCAGCGCCCAGGACGCGAACGGTCAGGAGATCCTGCTCGACCCGACCGACGGTGAAGCGGCCGATGCGGAGAACTTCGAGCCGGAGAAGCTGCCGTCGGTGGTGGTCGTCGTCGACGAGTTCGCCGACCTGATGATGGTCGCTGCCAAGGACGTCGAAGCCTGCATCGCGCGGCTCGCACAGAAAGCGCGAGCCGCTGGCATCCACGTGATCCTCGCCACCCAGCGCCCCAGCGTCGATGTCATCACCGGCATGATCAAAGCGAACTTCCCGGCGCGTGTGGCATTCAAGGTGGCGCAGCGGCAGGACTCGATGACGATCCTCGGC
This sequence comes from uncultured delta proteobacterium, assembly GCA_963699755.1. Taxonomy (GTDB): domain Bacteria; phylum Myxococcota_A; class Polyangia; order Polyangiales; family Houyiibacteriaceae; genus SG8-38. Next base: position 1,134,251 of record CAVOVB010000001.1, on the reverse strand, counting down.
CGCTCCGGAGCAGAGCACCTCCTGGGCATGGGCGACATGCTCATGATTCCGCCAGGGTCCGGCGATCTGCAACGCGTGCATGCGGCGTATGTCAGCGAAGAGGAAGTCAAAGCGGTCTGCGACTTCCTGCGCGAGCAGGGCGACCCCGAATACCACGAAGAGATCCTGAAACCACGTGACGACGACGGCTTCAGCGCCGAGAGCGACGACCCGCTTTATGACAAGGCCGTCGCCGTCGTTGCAAACGCAGGCTACTGTTCGATCAGTCACGTGCAACGTCAGTTGGGCGTCGGCTACAACAAGGCCGCAAAGCTCGTCGAGCAAATGGAACAGCAAGGCGTCGTAGGGCCACCGAGCTCCAAGGCAGGGGGCCGGCGAGAAGTGCTCGTCGGGCCGATGTAGGGGAGCTCTAACGCGGCCCCGAACGCACGCGCTCGCGTCCCCCGCGCCCCGGTTGGCGCCGGTCATCACCTCATCGCAAAGTCAGTCCAATGCCTTCGGACGACGAGCTGATCGCCCTCGATCGGGCCCACCTGTGGCGCCCGTACACCTCGAGTGAGGATCACGAAACGCGGCCGCTTCTCGTCGTCGATCGGGCCGAAGGGCCTTGGTTGATTGCGGCCGACGGGCGGCGGTTTCTCGACGCAAGTGGCTCTTGGTGGTGCAACAACCTCGGTCACGGGCATCCGCGTCTTCGCGCCGCGATCGCGAGGCAGTCCGAACGAATGATGCACTGCACGCTGGCGGCGGCGACGCACGAACCTGCGGCGCTCCTCGCGGCCGAGCTCGCCGAGATTGCCCCCGATGGCCTCGACCGGGTCTTCTACAGCGACAACGGCTCCACTTCCGTCGAGGTCGCCCTGAAGATGGCGTTTCAATACTGGCAGCAAAATGGACGTCCGGCTCGAACCCGCTTCCTTGCGCTCCCCGGCGCCTATCACGGTGACACCTTGGGAGCGATGAGCGCAGGGGCCGTCGATGCGTTTAGCTCGGTGTTTCGGCCACTCATGTTCGAGGTGCATAGGCCACCGGAGGTGCCTGAGCGAAGTTGGGGCGCGATTTTCGAGGAGCTGTTCGCGCTTGTCCGCCGTGACTCGGACCAGATCGCAGCCGTCATCGTCGAGCCGCTCGTTCAAGGCGCGGCGGGCATGCGGATGTACCCTACCGAGCTCCTGGCTGCGCTACGCGAGGAAACCGAGCGGGCCGGCACCTTCCTGATCGCCGACGAAGTGTTCACTGGGTTCGGCCGAACGGGGTCATTCTGGGCCTGCGACCAGGCGGGCGTCACCCCGGACCTGCTGTGCACGGCGAAGGGCCTCTCGGGCGGAATGCTTCCCTTCGCTGCGACTTTGGCGACTGAACGGATCTATGACGGCTTTCGCGGCGACAAGCGCCGTGCGCTCATGCACGGACATACCTTTTGCGGCAATCCGCTAGGCGCGGCGGTCGCGCGCGAAGTGCTCGCGATCTACCGTGACGAGCAGGTTCTCGAAACGGCGAAATCCAAAGCGGCGCTGCTCGCTCGACGAATCGAGAACATGCGCGAAATCGCGGGAGTGTCCGCGCCGCGTGCCCTCGGGATGTGTGCGGCGTTCGAAGTGGGCGCGCGCGGCTACATGGGCACCATCGGCTGGGAAATCGCCGAAACCGCGCTCGAGCTTGGCGCCCACCTGCGCCCCCTGGGCAACACGGTCTACCTCGTTCCACCTCTCAACATCGAGGACGCCGACCTCGAGCGCTTGCTCGACATCGTGCGCGAATCGACCGAACGCGTGCTACGAAGCGCCCAGTGACCGAGAGCAGCTCCAAGCAAGCGAGCCCGGCGCCTCGCTACCAAGCATACGGCCTCGCCATGCTCGGCGGCGCCTTCTATTTTCTTGGTTGGGCGGGCTTTGGATATTGGCCGCTCTCCCTGATCTGCCTGGTTCCGCTCTGGGCCGCGCTCGAGCTCGGTTTGATGCGCAACTGGCGCCACAGCCTCGCGGTCGCTTGGCTCTACGGAACGGTCACCTGTGCGGGCGGCTATCACTGGCTGGTCGAGTTTCTCGACGTGTTTTCGGGGTATGGATATGCAGCGAGCGCGCTCTTCTGGTTACTCTTTTCCGCGTATCTCGGTTTCAACTTCGCGGTGTACGGCCTGGTCTACCGCGCTCTGCGAAAGCGCGGCTGGAGCACGAGCTTGGTCGCCATTCCGACCTTGCTTTTGATCGAATGGCTCTATCCGTCACTCTTCCCCACCTATCTCTCCAACAGCCTCTACGCCGAGACTGTGCTCGTTCAGATCGCAGACCTCGGCGGACCAATGCTGATCACAGTGCTGATCGCGTTGGTCAACTTGTCGATCTACGAGGCCTGGCGTTGGAGGCGGGCGGAGCGTGACGCACCCAAAGCGCTCTTTGGTATATCCCTGGCCGCGATCGGGTTCGCGGCGGTATACGGCATGGTGCGGATCCCCCAAGTCGAAGCGATCATGCAAGAGGCACCCATCCTACGCATGGGTATCGTGCAGGTGAACATGGGGATTTTCGAAAAACGCAGCGAGGCCGAGGAAGGTCATCGCCGCCACCTCGAACAAAGTCGCCAGCTGGAGGAGGAAGGCGCGCTCGATTTACTCGTTTGGCCCGAATCTGCGTTCATCGACGGCCTTCCGCGCAGGGTGCCCATGTCGGCGGATCTGGTCCGACAAGACTTGAAGTCACCGCTCCTCTTTGGTGGTGTGTCGACCGCGCGAATCGACGGCAAGCGCAAGGTCTACAACACGGTGTTTCTCACCGATGACCAAGGCACCGTGCAGTCCACCTATGACAAGACCTATCTGCTGATGTTTGGAGAGTACCTCCCCTTCGGCGATGTCTTCCCGATCCTCTACGATCTTTCTCCGAACAGCGGACGGTTCAGCGCTGGCACACACGTTCGCCCATTGACGCTCGGCCAATGGCGAATCTCCACGCCGGTTTGCTACGAAGACGTGCTCGCGCGCTTCACACGAAAGATGGTGCGGACCGCGAAACCGCACGTGCTGATCAATCTCACCAATGACGCCTGGTTCGGCGAGTCGCAGGAGCCGTGGATCCATCTCGTCTTGTCGCAGTACCGCGCCATCGAGCATCGCCGCTACCTGGTGCGCGCAACCAACAGCGGCATCAGCGCCGTCATCGACCCACTTGGCAGAGTCGTGGCCCAAACCGGTCTGCTCACGCGCGAGAACCTGCGCTACGACGTGAGGATGCTCGAAATCGATACCATCTACGGGCGACTCGGGGACTGGCCTGGCTGGCTCGGACTTGCCGCCATCATCCTCATGTTCATTCGGCGCCGAAAAACGGCTGGATGAGCAGGCGGTAGCTGCCATCTTCGCGGGACAGCGATTCTGCGACTTGGAGAGGACGGCTGGTGCCGTCGACGCCGTTGTTGAAAAGGTGGCCGCGGACTAGCGCGTTCGGCACCGCTTCCCCGTCATTGCTGCGGATCACTCCGTAGACTGCCACGGGCGGTGCCAAGCGATAGTCCTTTTCCAAGTCACCCTTTTCGAGGCTCATCAGGAGGTCGGGCTCGACCAGCCAGGCGTAGCCGGAATCCGCCGGAACCTTTACCTGTACGTCGTAGAGGCCAATGTCAACGCTCATCGCGAAATCACCAAGGTCGCCCGACACCGTCTCTTGAGACGTATTCACGGCGCCAGTGTCCATTGCTGATCTCGCCCGAGCCAAAACCGTCACCCCTGCGGCTCGCTCCTCGCGGAACGTCGACACCGTGCCTCGAAGACCGAGCTGCCAAGGGACGATCAAGGCGCCGACGCTCGTACGTTCTTCGTCGACCACTGAGCTATCCGATAGAGCTCCCCAGTCATTTTCGATGTCCTCGGGCGGCGTCACCGTGATCGAATAGAATCCGGTCAGCAGCTCTTTGCCGAAGCTGCCATCCTCGTTCGTCGTCGTGGAGCTGCTGAACGACCCGACTAGCCCGGGCTGGCTCCCGCCAAAGATGCCCGCGGAAACGAACCGTACCGTGGCAAGGGGCACCGCTCTGCCGAGCCTGTCCCGGACTTCTCCCGTCACCTGAATGGCGGCGAGCCTTGGGATGGAGACGACCTTTTTCTCGGGGCTGTTTGCAAAGACCACGTCCGGATCGACGGTGACCGCCGGGAAGGAAGGGCGTCCCGCGCTCGATGTGACGCGGATCAGATAGTCGGATGCATCCTCGCTGATGCGAATGGCGAAACGCCCGGCGGCATCTGTCTCGGCGATCGAAGAAACGACGCGGCCGCTCTGCTCGTCGATGGCTCGGACTTGCAAGCCGGCCTCGGGAAGCTCGAGCTGGGTTTCGTCGTCGAAGCTGACAATCTCGGCGCTGAAGGTGCAGCCTATGTCGCGATCATCCGTGCAGTCTTGCGCAAGCCCAGGAGGAAACGAGACGTCGACGCGAAACGGCTCGCTCGCATCGCCGGAATCGATTGCGAGCTCGAGGTAGAGCGGAGGAAGGGTCCGTATCGCGGGGGCGGCCTCCTGCACACTCACCGGAACGGTATCGCTGCTAGGCAGCACCAACAGGTCGTAGGTCGCGCCAGCGACTAAGATGGCGCTGAAATCGTCGAGGTCGGATCCGTCGGCGCCCAAGGGCTCGCGCAAGGTGTCGACCTCGATCGGGACCGGTGCCAGGGCCGCGACGGCCTGATCCATCTTGCGAATGAAACGAAGTGTCGCCGGAACGCGTGCCCCGTCCCAGCGCACCTTTCCGAGGACTTGCCGGGTCGCCGGTAAGACGAGGTCGCGACTGATCGAGCCGGTTGCAGGTGCTGCGGCAAACGCCCAGCTCGCCGGTGTGACGACCTGCATCTCGGTCGCGCCGTGCAGGACCTCGATGGCGAGATCCACCGTTGCGCCCGAATCATCGATGCAGATGCTCCCATCGCAGACGCCCTCGGCGCAGCCCGAATTCCCCCCGCAGGCGTTGGCGATCGTGGGAACCGCGCCTTGGTCGAAGCTGCACCCTAGAAGCAGGACGAGCAGAAGCAAGACGAGCGCCAAGGGCCGCCGCGGCTTCATCGGCACTCCTGCAAGATGACCGGATTGTCCGCATCGATGACCCGGATCCACCAGGTCGCGTCATCGAAATCGCCCTCTTCGGCCGGACGACGCGGCTCGACGAAGCTGTCGAACTCCCCAACGACGACCAGCTCGATCCGGTGGCACTCGCCAGGGCTGAGCAGGTCGTAGGGAACGAAGAACACGGTCGGACGCTCGAGGAAGCCAGAGGGCAGGACCTCGCCCTCGTTGAAGGGAATCTCAGGCGGAGGCGAGTCGAGAAACATCCGATAGTCGAGGGTTTGATCGAAGTTCGGGTCGCGAATGATGACCTGGAGCGGCACTTCGCTGGTCTCTACGGGATCGTCGAGGTTGAGCTGACCGACTCGGTTGAGCGGAAAATCGGCGGTCGGCTCGCTGACAATCGAAGGCGGGAAGTTCTCGGGCTCCTCGAATTCAATGGTTCTGGCCGCAATGCAGCCACCGTTCGAGGCGGCGGCGAGCATCGCCAAACATGAAGCAAAGAAAAGCATCCCGGCGAAATTAGAAGCAAGGGTCATGCCGCGGTCCCAAACCCGAAAAGCCCTGGGTTTCTGACACTCTGTCATGAATCTAGGGGCTTACCCATGACATTAATGTCAGCCCTCCGCTGCTCCGCCAGGCTCCGGTGCGTTGGGCTCGCGCTCGAGATATCGAAAGATGGTTCTCGGATCGACGCCCAGATCGCGCGCCGTCCGCGTCCGATTGCCGCCGTTTCGGTCGAGCACTTCGAGGATGTACGTTCGCGTGAAGTCCTCCCGTGCCTGCGTGAGCGGAACGACGGAGCGCTGCTGATCACCCCCCAAGTCCAGGTCGTCAGGGCCGATCAGCGTTTTGTCGGCGAGGACGATCGCCTTCTTGATGCGGTTCTCCAACTGGCGAACATTCCCAGGCCAGTCGTAGTTGTGCATGGCCTCGACCGCCTTGGGAGTGAATCCATTGACCGTCGCGCCGAACTCCGCGGCGTACTTGTGGAGTAGAAACTTCGCCAGAATCGTGATGTCGTCGCCGCGCTCCCGAAGCGGTGGCAAGTGTAGGTTGACCACGTTCAGGCGATAGTAGAGATCTTCTCGAAACGTGCCTTCCTTGATCGATGATTCGAGATCGCGATTCGTCGCTGCGAGGACTCGGATATCGACCGACTGAGGCTTGGTGTCGCCGACCTTCACGATGACGCGTTCCTGAAGAGCCCGCAGGAGCTTGACCTGGAGCGCCAGCGGCATCTCGCCGATCTCGTCGAGAAAGAGCGTGCCCCCATCGGCCGCTTGGAAGCTGCCTTGCCGAGTGGACACGGCACCCGTGAACGCCCCGCGCACGTGGCCAAAGAGCTCAGACTCCATGAGGTTTTCGGGAATCGCCCCGCAGTTGACGACGATGAACGGACCGCCAGCGCGGTTGGAACGCCGGTGTAGCTCTCGGGCGAACAATTCCTTGCCCGTCCCGGTCTCACCAGTGATCAGCACGTTGATGTCGGCCGCTGCGACTTTCTCCACGCGTCGAAAGACCTCCTGCAAGCTCGGACAACTGCCGATGATTCCGCCGAACTTCTGCGACTCGAGCTCTTCGGCGATGCGATCGCGGTCGGTCGTGAGCTGGTTGAGCAAGATCGCGTTCTGCAAGATGAGCGATGCCTGGCCAGCGAACACCGTGAGCACCTCGAGGCTCGACTGTTCGAAGAGATTCACCACGTTGTCGTTGCCGACGTAGATCAGCCCCAGGAGCTGGCCCTGAGCGATCAAGGGCGCGACCATGACGGAGCTGAGCTGAAGGTTCATCACGCTCTCGCTCGAGTTGAACATGGTGTCATTGACGGCATCGCTGACGATCAGCGGCTGACGTGTATCGATGCAGCGTCGAAGAATGCTGTCCGAAAGCTGGGTCACCGCGTCGGGAATTGTCTCTCGATCGACGTTTCGAGCGGCGGCGATTTCTGGATCGCCGTCACGGAGAAGGATGACGAACCCCTTGTTCGCGTGAACGACGTCTATCACCGCGTCGAGCAGCGCTTCGATCTGGTCGGGGATCGCCCGTATCTCGAGGAGCCGGCGATTGAAATCACTCAGCTTCATCATACCCTCGATCTCAGAGCTCTGAGACACCCGTCCTTCGGCGTCCGGATCGCGGGAGCTGCCCTCGTCGTACAAGGAAAAGACGAGCTCGACGTCACCCAGGGTGAGCTTGTCGTTGTGAAAGATCTTCGACTTCTTCTTCCTCTTACCGTTCACCTGAAGGGTGGCGCCCGCGTCTACGGGCGCCACCGTGAAGTCGCGCCCATCGAACACGAGTTGCGCATGATGCGCTTCGAGGGCCTCCGAATCGATCGACACATCGTTGGCCCCGGCCCGTCCGATAGAGGTCACACGCTTGTAGATTCCAAATACGCGGGGCCGGCCCTGCTGCACCATCCACTTGAGGCTCGGCATAGGCCCGGCACTCTACCAGACCCCAATTCCCATGTCACCAGAACGCCCCCCGTTGCGCGCGCTAGCTTAAGTACGGGCCTCCGATGTAGCTCGAAAGCTGACGAACCTCTTGTCGCAGGTCGTGTTGGATGGCCTTGGTGAGGTCGCCGATCGACACGAGGCCCAGCAGCACCTCGCCCTCCATCACGGGGACGTGGCGGCAGCGACGGTCAGTCATCAACTGCATGACTTCGAGCAGGGTGTCATCCGGTGATGCGGTGTGAAGACGCGTCGTCATCACGTCACGCACGAGGGTTTGGCCTGGGTCGCGATGCCCCGCGACGACGCGAACCAACACGTCGCGCTCCGAAAAGATCCCAACTGGATAGCCGGCTTCACTGACCAGAACCGAACCGACATGATGATCGTTCATCGCGTTGACCGCGTCGATCACCGTGGCGAGCGGAGCAACCGTGTACACGTCTTCTCCTTTTCGTCGGAGGATGTCGCGAATCTTGGTGTGCATCATCGGCTGGCCTCGCGTGACCGATTATACAATCATCCATGCCTTTGAGAACCCCAAAAAGATAGATCGCAAAATCGAACAGATTCGATCGGTTATCACCCCTTGCGGACTAGCTTTTCGTCGCTCAGCTCGGCATCCTGAGAACAGGATGGGGCATGCAAGGGCACAACGGGATCGACGCTCAAATCACAGAGTGGATCTCGATGGCCGTGCCATCTTGTTCCAACGAGGTGATCGTGTGGGGCAGTACACACTCGAGAACATTTCAGCCGGCGGCGCGATGGTTTTGGGCGATCGCGACTTACGCCCCGGTCATTTGGTCCACCTCTTAATTGATCTCGATACGGGCGAAGAGACGATGAGTCTTACGGGTGCGGTTCGACGCGTGCGCGGTCAGAACGGCTGTGTCGGTCTGGCGATTTCGTTCCCGATCTTGTCTGCCGACCAAGAGGACGCAATCCACAACGCGGTCTTGCGCGCGCTCCTGCGACGCGAGGCTCCTGCGGCGCAGCTTCCGCTCTTGGTGTTCGAGCCCCGACGGCGCGTGCGCGAGGAAATCGAATCGGAGATCCGCAGCTTCGGCTTCTCAGTCTCCGGCGTTGACACCCTTGAAGACGCGGTGCGGGAGCTGGAGGGCGAGGAGATCGAGTACGCAGGCCTCATCATCCACTCGGCAACGCACGATGCCCGGTCGATGGAAGTCATCGAGTTCTTCACGAGGTCCGAAGACCTCCGAACGATCATCCTGCCTGAGCCTGGCGGGGCGCTGCACGAGCAGGCCAAACGACTGGCGAAGCTACCTCAAGTTCGGGTGCCGCGAATCTGGAGCCGCGTCGAGCTCCGGCGGGCTCTCAGTAACTAGCCGCGGTCGTAAGGCACGATTTCCATGGACTCCACGCCGGGGAGCCGTTCGAAAGCACCGGCCACCTGGCTTGCCGTCGCTACTACGACAATCGTGACATCTCGCGTTGAAATCCGAGCGCGAGTCGCATCATTGGCCTCCTGCGGGCTGACGCCTGCCACTAGCGCGTCGTATTTCTCGACGTAGCTTCGAGGGATGTCCAAAAGCTCGATGTCGAGGCGGGATTCCAATCGCTTGGAAGGCGTATCGCGGTCGAAGCAATGGCTGTTGATCAAATAGCGCTGGGCAAAGCGGAGCTGCGCCTTCTTGATCCCAAGCTCGACCCAGCGCTCGAGCAAATCGAGCTGCAAAGCGGCACAGTCGGCGGAATACTCGGCTGCGGGGGCGGTCGACATGTACCAGGCGTCGCGCTGCTTCGCGTGAAGCAGGTGACTGTATGCGCCGTAGCTCCAGCCACGTACGGCGCGAACCTCTTGCATGAGCGGACCGCTGAAGGTGCCACCGAATGCGGTGTTCGAGACGATGAGCGGAAAAAGATTGCGGTCGCGCGTGCGCGCACCAAGCGTGCCCATCAAGAGCTGGGTCTGCGTTCGCTCGGGCTTGTCGACGATGACCACGTGCCGACCTCGGCGCGCTCTGGTTGCAGGCACCGCGGAGCCCTTGTGCTCGCGTCTTTTCGCTTTTGGAAAGTGCGATGCTGTCAAGGCGCGCGCCTCAGGCTCGCTCACGTCACCCGCGATCCCCACGACAAAAGCGCCCTTTGCGATGTTTCGCGCGTAGAAGCTCTCGACCTGTTGCACGCCGATCTGCGCGAGACTGTCCGAGTGCCCACCGAGGGCGCGGCCATACGGATGCTCGCCGAAGAGCGCTTCGCGGAAGCAGACTGCTCCGAGGGCCTGGTCGTCGTCGAGCCTCGCGGTCAGCCCCGCCTGGGCCTGCCGCTTGAGCTTCGCGAAGTCGTTTGCGCGAAGGGCGGGCCGCCATACCAAATCGGCGAGGAGCCCGAGCAAGGGCTCGAGGTTACGGCGAAGCACGGTCGCGCGAATTCGCGTCGAGCGCATCGAGACCTGGACCGAGACTCGCGCCCCAAGGCGCGCGAGCCGTTCCTCGAACCTCTGCTGCGAAAGCCCCCGAGGACCGCGCCGGATGAGGTGACCGGTGAGCTGCGCAAGGCCCTCCTGACCGGCGGGGTCCTGCAGGCTGCCCACCGCGAGCGCGATCTCGACGTCCACTAGCGGAAGCACATCGCTCGATTCGACCAGCACTCTCATGTGGCTCTTCGCAGAATCTCGACCCGTGTCCGGCGAGAAGGACGGAGGTACTTTGCCACAGCCTGTCTCACGTCCTGGGCTGCCACTTTCCGATAGGACGCGAGCCGGTCGAACACCGCGGCTCCGTCATGGGCAACGGTTTCGTAGAAGCCGACCTGCTCGGCCTTCCCGCCTGCCGTTTCCATGCTGTGCAAGAACGAAAGCTCCAGTTGATTGATCGCCTTTTCGAGCTCGACGGCACTTGGGCCCTCAGAGCCGAGGCGACTGATTTCCCGATCGAGCAAGGCGAGCGCGGCGGCCCTGCTCTCTCCCTCACGCAGAAAAATCCACATCTCGAATAAGCCAGGGTCGACGAAGGGCGAAATCGAGCCGCGCACCGAGAGCGCAATCTCCTCGTCGAGGCAGAGCAGCCGGTACAGCCGAGAGCTTTGGCCGCCAAACAATACTTCGTTTGCGACGACCAGCGCGGGGGTGTCGGGATCCAAGAACGAGGGTGCGCGGTAGCCGAGAAGCAGCTTATCAGTCGGAGTCGGCGCAGCGAGTTGGAAGACTCGCTCGACCCGCTGCGATGGTTCCTTCAATTGCTTGCCTGGCTCGACTCCGACCGCGCCAGACAAGCCGCCGTAGTGCTTCTGAATCAGGGACAGAGCGTTCGACTCCTTGAAATCCCCGGCAATCACGATGGTCGCGTTGCTGGGCGCATAGTGCTTTCGGTAGAACTCGCGACAATCCTCTACGGTGAAGCCGCGAATGTCGTCCATGGAACCAATCGTCGGCCAGCGATAGGGATGGCGACGAAACGCACTCTCATAGAGCAGCTCGAGCGCCTTGCCTTCGACGTCATCTTCGACCCGAAGCTTGCGTTCGTTGGCGACGACCTCCTTCTCCGAGCTGACCTGCGGCGCACGAAGAACGAGATTCGCCATGCGATCGCTCTCCAACTCGATGAGGAGCGGCAAGGCATCCCTCGGCGCGTTCTCGTAGTAATAGGTCCAGTCGGTCCAAGTCGCAGCGTTTGCCTCGGCCCCTGCGCCCTCCATCAGACGATCGAAGTCTCCTGACGGATGCTTGCGCGTCTCGTTGAACATCAGATGCTCGAACAGATGCGCGAGGCCCGTCTTACCCGGGCGCTCGTGCCGGGAGCCCACGCGAAACCAGCTGTGGTAGCTCACCGTGGGAGCGGAGCGATCGATCAGCGAAAGTACTGTGAGTCCATTGCCCAGGCGAAAGCGCCGAAGCCTCAGCGCGTCGCCGAACGGCACGTCGCTCACGAAAGTCCAGCGCGCGTTGCGCTTCCGGACCCCTCGGTTGAGTCGTTCGATCAGGACCTCGGACGCTCCCATGAACGACGGAGCCTGATTACCGAGCCAGTTGGGGTCAAGGGGATTTGATGTGGAGAGAATCACCAGCTGGCATTTCGACGGGTTGGGGTGTCCCAGCTGGGCCCTTGGGAACCGGGAAGGGCGAACGAAACCGAAGAAGAGAGCGAGATGAAACTCGCAATCATCGGTGCACGCATCTCGTTCACTGGCGTCATGGACGCGAACGCTCAGCCAAGGGCATAGAGAGGGTCTCGGCTTCGCTTGACCCGGTCACGGGCTGCAGGTAGCTCTCCGAGCATGTCGGAAGTTCGCGTTCGGTTCGCACCGTCGCCCACGGGCTACTTGCACATCGGCGGTGTGCGAACGGCGCTCTACAGCTGGCTCTGGGCGCGCCGAAACCAGGGTACGTTCATCCTGCGAATCGAGGACACGGACCGAGACCGCAGCACGGACGAGAGCATTCAAATCGTGCTCGAATCGATGCGCTGGCTCGGCCTAGATTGGGACGAAGGTCCCGAAGTCGGTGGAGATCACGGCCCGTACGTTCAAAGCGAGCGCCTCGACATCTACGCCGCTCATGCCGTTAGGCTGATCGATTCGGGTCACGCGTATCGCTGCTACGCGACAAAAGAAGAGATCGCCGCGGCCCGAGAAGCGCATCAGAAAGGCGACATCAAGGATGGTTTCAGGTTCCAAAGCCCCTGGCGGGATCGAAAGGATCCTCCGGCGAATCCGAACGCACCGCACGTGATTCGCTTTCGGGCGCCCAAGGATGGAACGACGAGCTGGCTCGATCAGGTCAAAGGAAAGATCGACATCTTGAATTCAACCCTGCAAGACTCGATCTTGCTTCGACCCGACGGAATGCCGCTCTACAACTTCGGCTGCGTTGTCGATGACTTGACGATGGGTGTGACGCTCGTCGCTCGTGGCGACGACCACATGGTCAACACGGCTCCTCAAATCCTCCTCTACGAAGCCTTCGGCGCGCCCGTCCCGGCGTTCGCGCACATGCCGATGGTCCTCGCGCCCAATGGTGAGAAACTCTCGAAACGTCATGCCGCGGTCGGCGTCCTCGAATACCGCGACATGGGCTACCTGCCCGATGCCGTGCTCAACTACTTGGCGCGCCTTGGCTGGTCGCACGGCGACCAGGAAATCTTCACGCGGCGGGAGCTGATCGACAAGTTCAGCTGGGACAAAGTTGGGTCGACGGCCGGGCGATACGACGCGAAGAAGTTTCGGCACGTCCAGGCCGAGCACCTGCGAATGCTCTCCGACGAGGAGATCGCGGTCGGCGCGGTGCCTTTCCTCGCCAAGATCGGGATCGAAGTCGCGGCCGACGATCCGGTCCTTTTGAAGTCAATCCCCTACGTGAGACCGCGAGCGGAGACCTTCATCGACGTAGCCGAGGCGGTCGAATACTTCTTTCGGGACGTCGAGTTCGAAGCCAAGGGAAAACTGAAGTTTCTCATCCCGGCCTACGCGGAAAGCCTCAGCCGGCTTGCCGACGTGGTCGAAACCGTCGAGCCGTTCGCCAAGGAGCCACTCGAACAAACGGTGAAAGCTTGGCTCGAAGAGAACCAGCTTCCGATGAAGCTGGTCGCCCAACCGGCGCGTGTGGCAATCACCGGACGCACTCGCAGCCCGGGCCTCTTCGAGGTGATGGAGGTGCTCGGCAAAGAACGAACCCTAACGCGCCTGCGCGCCGGCGCCGAGATGGCAGCCGCCGCGGAGATGCCGTCCGCCTAGCTTCGCGGCGGATCTTTCGTAGTCTTGGAATTGCACGTGCAGACCTTGATCATCGCTCTCTACCTAATCACGCTAGGCGTGCTCGCATTCTATGGGCTTCATCGAAGCGCGTTGCTCTTCTCGTATCTACGCCACCGTCGGGAGGCAAGCTCGGCCAAGTCGAAGTTCGGCGAAGCGGAGCTTCCCCGGGTCACGGTGCAGCTTCCGATGTTCAACGAGATGTTCGTCGCGGAGCGATTGATCGACGCAGCGTCCCGATTCGACTACCCGGCCGATCGACTCGAGATCCAGGTGCTCGATGATTCGACCGACGCGACCTCGTCGATCGCCCGCGCCAAATGCGCCGCGTTGAGAGAGCAGGGGCTCGACGTCGTCTATCTTCATCGCGAGGACCGCCTTGGATACAAGGCAGGGGCGCTCGAGGCCGGCATGAAGCTCGCGAAGGGGGACTTCCTGCTGGTATTCGATGCCGACTTCATTCCCGGGTCAGCAATCGTCCGGGAAATGATCGACTTTTTCGCAGAGCCAAGCGTGGGGATGGTGCAGGCGAGGTGGACTCACCTAAACCGCAACCAGTCCAGGCTGACCCGCTGCCAGGCAATGCTGCTCGACGGGCACTTCGTAGTCGAGCACAGCGCACGCAATCGCTCGGGATGCTTCTTCAACTTCAACGGCACCGCTGGCATGTGGCGCAAATCCGCCATCGTCGACGCGGGTGGTTGGCAACACGACACGATCACCGAAGACATGGACCTGAGCTATCGGGCGCAGCTTGCAGGATGGAAGTTCGTATACGCGCCACAACTGAGCGCGCCCGCCGAGCTGCCATCCGAGATGAACGGCTTCAAAGGGCAGCAGTATCGTTGGGCCAAGGGCTCGGTCCAAACCGCTCGGAAGCTCCTCGTGACGGTTTTGCGCGCGCCAGTGAGTTGGAAAGTGAAGACCGAAGCGCTGTTTCACCTGACGAACAACCTTGCTTACGTGTTCTTGCTCGTGCTGGCTTTGCTCCAACTCCCCAACATGTTGATCCGTCGCGGAATGGAACGTCCGGAGCTCCTTATGCTCGATTTACCTCTGTTCTTGGCGACCTGCGGTTCGGTTGCCGCTTTCTATGTCGTCGCACATCGGGATCTCTACGGGGGGCGATGGCAAGCGATCAAGCGACTTCCCGCGATGATGGCACTCGGCATTGGCCTTTCAATCAACAATGGGCGGGCAGCTCTCGAAGGCTTGTTCGGCCGCGATGTGGAATTCGTTCGGACACCGAAGCGGGGCGTTCTCGATGGCGCGCCCAGGTCAACCGCCCTCTGCTACCGCGTTCGCTGGCCTTGGCACAACACGGTCGAGCTGGGGATGGCGCTGTACTGCACGACGAGCTTGTTCGTTGCAATCGCGACCAAGAGCTGGGCAAGCGTGCCCTTCTTGCTACTGTTTTGCGCTGGATTCACCTGGGTTGGGCTAGCTAGCCTCCATGAAGCACTGCGGGTTCGTCAGGGCGATGTGGAGCTCACGGCGCAGGCGCCGTCCACGCATTCCTCGCCGAGCCCACAGTCGATGTTGAGCTGACACTCGGCCAGCACCTCACTGCTCCGCACGCAGAGGCTCTGTTCCTCGACGGGCGCACAGAAGCGGATCGTCGTATCGATTCGGGCGCATTCCTCGTCGGTCTCGCAAGGCGTTCGGCATTGCCCCCGTACGCAGACGCGGTCGAGCTGGCATTCGTTCTCCGGGCAGAACTGCGCGGGACGCGTGTCGGGAATGCACTGGAACGAGCTGCAGTACTCGTGCTCGGCGCAGTTCGCATCTTCGGTGCAATTGCTCAGGCAGCTCTCGTCGGTGCAAGGGCGACACGCCCCCGCAACACATTGCTGCGTTTCGGGACAGGGCGCATCGATACAAGTGATGAGGCACTCGCCGTCGATGCAAATGCGCTCGTCGCCGCACTCGAAGTTGAACTGACAGCGGAACGCCGGTGGCTCCGGCTCATTCTCGAGGGGGTTGAGACAAAGGCTGTTGTCCGTGCAAGTCGTGCCGATGGGACAGTCATATTCGACTTGGCATTCGGCAACGCAGCCAAGCGTCGTACAAAGCTCACCGACGGCGCAGTCAGCGTCCGCTGCGCACAAGTTTCGTTGTGGCGCGGGTTGCGGGTCGCATTCGTCTCCTCGGCACAAGAAGCAACCACGGTCGCTCAAGGGCCCGTCAGCGATACAAAAGTAGCGCGAGTCCCTGTCACAGCCGACGACCCCGAATATTGCGATGATGAGAATCCCAAGGCGTTTCATACGGGGTTCGACGGACCCGCCAGGGGCTTATTCACTCGGAGGATTCGCTTGAAACGCGAGCAATTCCGTTGAATAAGAAGGACGGTATGAGTGGCCACAGCAAATGGTCGACGATCAAGCGGCGCAAGGGTGCTCAGGATGCCAAGCGCGGGAAATTGTTCACCAAAGTCATCAAAGAGATCACCATCGCGGCCCGGGTCGGCGGCGGCGATCCTGAAGGCAATGCCCGGCTGCGGCGGGCGATCGACATGGCCCGCAGCGTGAACATGCCGGCCGAGAACGTGAGCCGGGCGATCAAGAAGGGCACCGGCGAGCTCGAAGGTGTCCAGTATGAAGAGCTTGTGTATGAAGGAGTCGGTCCCGATGGGACGCTATTCATCTGCGAGGTCGTGACGGACAATCGGAATCGGACTATCGCCGAGGTTCGAAAGCTCTTCGACAAGAACTACGGGCAGATCGGCAGCAGTGGGTCTGCGCTCTGGGCATTCGAGCAGCGGGGTATCATTCGGGTGGACAAGGACGCGGTAGGCGAAGAGGAGCTCTTCGAGGCGGCGGTCGGCGGCGGCGCTGAAAACATGGAGCTAGTCGGCGATGAATGGGTCGTCACCACCGCGCGTAACGATCTCGATCTGGTTCGCGACGCAATCGTGAAGGCGAACATCCCGATGCGTGAAGCGGCGCTCGAGTACATCCCGAACAATACGAAAATCGTCGAGGGCAGCGAGGCTGAAAAGCTGGTTCAGCTCTTCGAGGCACTCGAGGATCACGACGACGTGCAGAGCGTGTTTTCCGACTTCGAGCTCAGCGAGCAAGCGCTCGCCGAAATGGCCTGACCGGGACATGCGAATCCTCGGCATAGACCCCGGCAGCCGGCGAACCGGCTGGGGCGTCGTGCAGCTCGAAGGAACGAGGCTTCGTCAGATCGGCGCGGGAACCATCGCGGTCCCGGAGAAGCAACCGCTCCCAAGGCGTCTTCAGATGATTCACCAGGGCCTCGAGCGGATCATCGGCGATCACCAACCCGAGGCCATCGCCGTGGAGGAGATCTTCTTCGCAAAATACGCAAATGCAGCGCTCACGCTGGGACACGCCCGCGGGGTGGCGTTGCTGGTCGCAGCCCAGCGCGACCTGGCGATCCACGAGTACCCGCCCGCAGTCGTCAAACGCACGGTCGTCGGCCGCGGCGCCGCAGACAAGGTGCAGGTGGCGCGCCTGGTCGCGGCACTCCTCGGCTTGAACGAAGCCCCCGAGGAAGACGCCGCCGACGCCCTAGCGGTGGCCATCACCCACATCCAAGCGAGCCGATCCAAGTCAATGGGCCGCTGAGGCGGACGGCGGCCCCTCACCGGCAGGCCTGGCTCTAGCGCTAACACGGACGCTGCCACTGACGCTGCCCCTGCCCCGATCCCGGTCTCCGCCTCGGCTTCAGGACCCCCACAATGCGCAGAAATACGCACATCTGTTCAGTAACCTGCTAACCTCTCGTCGGTGATCGGCAGACTCAATGGAACGATTGAACATCGGGAGGCCGATGGGTCGGTCATCGTCGATGTAAATGGTGTCGGATATGAAGTGTTCCTGCCGCTGGGTACAGCGGGGCGGCTCGGCTCGGAGCTTGGGCAGAAGGTCTCGCTTCAGATTCACACGCACATCCGCGAAGACGCCATGACGCTCTTTGGCTTTGCGAGCAGCGAAGACCGCGCCGCATTTCGCGCCCTTCTCAAGGTGAGCAGCATCGGACCGAAGCTTGCCCTTGCCATCATCGGCGTCATGAACGCCAGCGAGCTCCGCGACGCCATCGCACGGCAAGACAAGGCGGCCTTCAAGGGGATCAGCGGCGTCGGCAAGAGGACCGTCGAGCGAATTCTCCTCGACTTGCAGGACAAGCTCGACTTCGCCGCGAACGGCAAGACCGGGGTCCGGCTTCGGGCGGTTCCTAGCCCGGTGGGCTCAACCAGTGACACAGTCGTTGGTGCCTTGATGCAGATGGGATACAAAAGGAGCGAGGCAGAGGCAGCGGTCGGAAGCGCCATGGGCGTTTCAAGCGACGAGAACGTCGAAGGGCTCTTGCGTGCTGCGCTGTCAGCCTTGTCATGACCGAGATGGAAGCCAGAGCAAACGAGAACCTTAGCATCGGCGAGCAAATCGATGACCGCGTGTTCGACCGAAGCCTTCGCCCGTCGCAGTTCGACGACTTCGTCGGCCAGGAGCGAATCAAAGACAATCTCCGGGTCTTCGTCGAGGCTGCACGCCGACGGGGCGAGCCGGTCGACCACACCCTTTTCTGCGGCCCGCCCGGACTTGGCAAGACCACTTTGGCTCTCATTTTGGCCGGTGAACGCGGGGTCACGCTGCATTCAGCCTCGGGTCCGGCGATCGAGCACAAGGGCCAGCTCGCAGCGCTTCTCACCAAGCTCGAGCCAAACGACGTGCTCTTCATCGACGAGATCCACCGCCTGAACGCGACCGTCGAAGAGAACCTCTACACGGCCGTGGAAGACTTCCGCATGGACATCGTCAATGGCGATGGCCCTTACGCCCAAACGCTGCAACTTCCGCTCAGCCCGTTCACTCTGGTAGGCGCAACGACACGTACCGGCCTGCTCACCAACCCCATGCGATCGCGCTTCGGCTACGTGGCGCGTCTCGACTACTACCCAGAAGACGCCCTGCGGTCGATCATCGAACGCAGCGCACGGTTGCTCGCCCTTTCGATCAGCGCAGAGGCAGCGCAGGAGCTTGCTCGGCGTTCCCGGGGCACGCCTCGCATCGCCAATCGGCTGCTACGACGTTCACGCGACTTCGCGGAAGTCTTGTCCGATGGCAAGGTCGACGCAAAATCGGCCCGTGAAGCGCTCGAACGGCTCGATGTCGACGCTGCGGGACTCGACCAGATGGACAGGCGTTACCTGAGCGTGATCATCGATCACTACGATGGCGGCCCCGTCGGCATCGAAACCTTAGCGGCCGCGCTGAGTGAGCCGCGCGATACGCTCGAAGACGTGTACGAGCCGTACCTGCTTCAGAAGGGCCTCTTGGCGCGCACGGCGAGGGGACGTGTGGCGACCCGACACGCCTTCGAGCATCTCGGCAAAGAGCAGCCGGCCAAAGCACAGACCGACCTGTTCTGAACCTGTCCTCGAAGACTCCGCGCCTTTTCGAGAGGCGCTGTTAGAACCCTATCCCCCGTGAATTCCTCCCCAAGACCGGCCAATGAGGGCCTTTTTTCGTCGGCCGAGCGCTGGTCGCCAGCCGATGCGGAGCTCTTCGAGCGCTGGCGTGCGGCGCTGACCGACGAGCAACGCGAAGATGCCTTGCTGCCACTTCAAGCCGTGCTTTCAGGGCTGGTTGCCTTCCGTGACTTGGAGAACCAGGCGCTCTCGGATCCGGTGACCGACTTCCATCCGCAGCTCCTTGCGGTCCGTGTCGCCTACGGCTGGGCGATGCAGCTCGCCCGCCGATTGCGAGGTGACGGAGTGACGCAATCGGCCCTCATCGGTTTGACAGTTGGCGAGCCCGAGTGCTCGTTGCGCGCGCTCGAACGCTCGTTGCGCGATGCGCTTCGGGTCAACGAGCAGCTCGCGGAGCTAGCGCACGTCGACGCGGAGGCATTTCAGGCAAGCTGCGACCTCTTTGTGCGTGAGCTCCGGTGCAACCGGTTCTTCCAGCCACCAGAGCCGCTGGAGCTCTCCAGTGCCGCAGAGCTCGTAGGTACCGCTGCTCTACCTCCGGAGCTCGAGTCCTGGGAAGGCGACGGGGCCAAGAGCGCCTCGATGATTTGCTTCCTCACCTTGCTTCGCGATCATCGCTTCCTCGGCATCGCTGACCGTCAGCTAAGGGCACACGAAGGCATCTATTGCGCACACGTCGTGGTCGCGGCGGTCCGTCGAGAGCTTGCGGCGCTCAGTCGCTTTCTCTTGGTCCAGGAAGTCGAAACCTTCGCCGACGAGCTCGGTAAGAGACTGCTCTCGGTCGAAGCGATCGCGATCAGCATTCACGCGAAAGCCCGATCGGTGCTCAATGATCCTCTGCCCGAGCTCGGCGCAGAAGGGCTCGACGCGCTTGCGGCCGAGCGCATGCACGATGGCTTGCTCGGGCTTCGCGCCACCGTCAAAGAAGCCGCCAAGCAGCTCCACGGAATCAGCCGGCCGGCTTGGTCAGAACGCCCCGAACGCAAGAGCGAGCGCGTGCAACGGAACCTCCATCAAGACATCTGGGCGTTTCGCTTCATCTTGCAAGCGTTCATCGCGAAAGCGTCGGCCGCTTTGCTGACGCCGGACCGATCGGGCGACGAGGCTGACCTCGCTTTCACAGGAGAGTTCCTGCGCCACTTCCGAGTGCTTGGGCTGCGTCTGAGTCGCGGCACCGAATACGAGCGCCGTGGGCCGCTGACTCGAGCCGTCAGCGCGCTGAGGGATCGCGATGCGATCGACGACGCCACGCTTGGGCTGGCTACGGACGAATGCACCCTCTTCCTCGAGCACCTGGATGCCGCCTTGGCCGAGGGCGCTCCCTCGCCGCTCGTGCCCTTCGACAAGACAAAGGCCGCCGCCGAGCTGCGCGGCTACCTGTCCGCTATCAAGACAGGCCGCCTCTAAACCACGATGCCGAAGGCCGCGAGCGTCCGTTCGATGACCCAGAACGCTGCCAGCGACCCGATGACGTAGGCAGGCACGGCTCGATTGCTCCGCCAGGTCGATGGGAGCGCCGAACGGATGGCCGCGAAGCAGAGCCAGGCAACCGCAATCACTCCAAGTTGTGCGACTTCGAGACCGAGATTGAAACCAAGGAGCGCAAGCGGGATCTCATCGCTAGGGAGGCCCGCATCGAAGAGAACCGATGCAAAGCCAAGGCCGTGAAGAAGGCCGAGGGCGCCGGGCAGCGCCCAGGGATGCTTCCAGACCGGACCGTGCTTGCCCGATTGGATCTCCAGCGCGAGCACGACGATCGTCAGAGCGATGAGGGCTTCGACGAGAACCGTGGGGAGCGACACGATTCTCAAGACCGAAAGCGCGAGGGTGATGCTGTGACCCAGAGTGAACGCGGTGACGGCCGCGATGAGGCGACGGTGCCAGCCGAAAAGGATCAGCAGCCCGAGGACGAAGGTCAGGTGGTCCCAGCCGGTGAGCAGGTGTCCGACGCCGAGCATCAGGTACTCGAAAAAGGAATGCGACTCGTCTTCTTGGGCGACGACGGTGAACGCCGGCGTGCCGGTGTCGAGGATCGCGTGGTGCACCTCGCCGTCGGCACGAACGATGCGGACGACGACGTTGACGCTCGAGCCCTCGAGGCCATCCACCCGAACCACGGTGCCGAGCATGTCTGGGGGCTCACAGCGAAGCTCGGTCGTCTCGATGATGGCGGTTTCATCTTCGGTCTTCTGACGCGTCGTCTGGCCGAGCTGCGCGCAGGATTGGGGGATCAGGGGCCTGAGCGATTGCCCCGTCGGACGCTTGCGCGGTGCTCGCCAGCCCATGGTGACCGTTCCGTCGGCGTGCTGCTCTAATGAGAGCACCGAAGGCGCGAGCGGATGGGCGCTGGCACGCTTCGGAGAGCCTAGCCCGAGGGCAGCGAGGATCAGCAGCAGGGAGATCCGTATCAGGGCGACCTCTCGATCTGGACTCGATAGGCTTGGCGAAGCGCGGCCATGCGCTCCTCGCGAAGCTCCTTGCGGATTTCGCGGAGCCGATCGGCACGGACTTCGGCCGCGATGACGTCGAGCGCGGGCACGTAGGGCGGGTCGACGTCGATGACCTTGATGAAGTGAAGGCCGTACACCGAGGTGGCCGGGCCGCGCCAGGCGCCCAGGATGGCCTCCTCCACGATCTTTGCCAGCTCCAAGCCGTACTCGTCTTTCAGCTCCGATGGTGTCGCGAATTGCTCGGAACGAAGGCCCGGCAAGGGGTCGCCAAGCCCCGTCGGCGCCGCATCGCCGAGCTCTGAGAGTCGTTGCCGCATCTCCCGTGCGTCGGACAGAAGGCTTTCGCCGCGCTTCGAGCGGCTCAAGAACACGTGCTGAAAACGCAGGCGCCCCTCACGTTCGAAACGGTCGCCGTGCGCGCGGCGGTGCTCTTCGAGCTCTTCGCGGCCCGGCATGCGATCCTCGGGCACAAACTCGAGCGCCGCGCCGGCGCGATAGAGCAACCTCGCCCGAACGATCGGATCGTGGGCCTGCATGTTCATCTCGACGGCGCGCTGGAACAGGGTCGGGTCGTCGTCCGGGGAGTCTGGTTCGATGAAACGCATGTTGCGAACCAGATGTGTGTACACGACCGGGTCGGTTCGATCCCAGCGATAGCGCCGGGCCTCGTTGAGCAGAATTGCCTCGCGGACCGCATTGTCGACCTCTGCTTCACTGGCGTCGGCCGCCACCCGGACCTCGATCTCCGGCCCCTCGGCTCGATTCCGCGCGTAGATGGCTTTGGCGCCGAACAGCAGGCCGCCAATCACGAAGAAGTGGAGGAGCGGCCGCAGCATCAGCGCGGGGGTTGATACCAGATCGGTGAAGTCCAGGCGCGCTCCTGGATGGCCGGCTCCACCTGGTGGCAGCAGCGCTCTTCGATCTCAGGCAGTGCGCCAGGATCATCGCAGCTCACGCCGTCGCAGATGTCCGGTCGCAGGCCGATGGCCGGATCGCAGCAATCACAGGTGTAGCTGCTCTCTTGGTTCATCTTCAGCGCCTTGCAGGCCTCGAAGTCCCATTCGTTGCAGTTGTAGTCGGCCTGGGAACACTGCAAGGTGGTCCAGCGACAGGTCGGGTTCTCGAGGACGCGAGCGTAGTAATAGGCGCGCTGCGTGGAATCGAAGCTCGGGTCCTGCCAGACGGCGCAGAGGTCTGCCGAATCTGCGCCTTGCGTGTCGCAGGTTCTGAGGTCGACGGTCGCCCCGTTGTTCTTGTCGCCAGCGACATCGTAGACCTTCACTTGGTAGTCGTCGCCGTCGAGCCAGCCTTTCACGATCTGAATGCGCTGCAGAGGAGCGCCCGCCGCGTCCTGCTTGGCCGACACGACGAACACCGGTGAAGTGGGGCCGGGTTGCGGGCCAAGCGTTCCGCCCATGGGAACCCCTCCTTCGTAGCCTTGCGCGGCCAGGTCCTCGGCGCTGCAGAGATCTTCGGGGTAGTCCCAGCCGCCGAACATCCGCACGAGGATCCGAGGCCCGCTGGTGCCGAAGGTCTCCTTGCGACGGATCGCCGAGAAAATCGCGTCACGCGCGTTCTCTTCGGCCCAAACCGCGGTCAGGCCACCGGGGCTCAGGTACTCGATATCGGGGAAGCCTTGGGGCGGGGGAAGGAAGCGGTTCGGTTGACCTGCGCCGCCATGACCCTTGAAGTCGTCCTCCGACACGAAGCCCGAGGCACTGACGTGCGTGTCGGTCGCAGCGGTGATGCCATACTGAAATGGGTTGGTCCCGAGGCTTGCTTCGTGCTTCATGCCCTCTCCATAGGCCACGCGCAGAAAGCCTTTTGGGTCTGGCGGTGTAATCCGCTCCAGGTTGGTCCATGCCAGGTTGGAAAACGGAATGATCTCGAAGCCACAGAGCTCATCCTCGGTCGCAGAGCCGGGCAGGCATTCCGAAGCGCCCTTGTGCTGGTAGATCTCGATGATCGGCTCCATCTGGTTTCGCGCTTCGACGTACTCGGCGGTGAACACGTCTCCGTTGGCCATCTCGTTCTCGAAATAGCGGCCCTCGGAGAGGTTGCTGTTGTGAGGAATCGTCAGCACGTCGCAGCCCGTGTCGGCGTCGATGCATTCCTCCCGCAAGCGGTCCCAGAGGCCCTCCACATAGGGCTCGTCGAAGTAATTGTACGGCACCGCCGTCACGTTCTCGTTCTTGAACATGATATTGCGGTGGAGATTCGCCGAGCCGGGGCCGGCGCTCCATTCGTAGCCGGCAAAGGTGGTGAACTGGCAGCGATCGCTGCGATCGTACGCGGATTGTGCAGCATCGACGACCCCAGCCCAGACGTCCAGGCCCGCCTCGAGGCAGGCTGCGTCGCCTGGTCCACAGAGCGCCGGATAGCGTGTCTCTTGAGGTGGCAAGGAGAGCAGGACGTTGACCGTGATGAAGACTCCCTCCGCAGCACCGGGGTCGGCGTTGAATTCGAGTGAAGCGCGGTAGCTCTCGCATTGCGGCGTATCGTAGCTTGCTGAGGTCGGATCGAGGCAGACCTTCAGCGTCCCAAGAAACTCCGCATGGTCGCTCAACATGGCGAAATCCAAAGGGCGATCGATCTGCGCCATCCGAGTCGGAGTGCCGTCTTCGTTGTAAGGCTGGAGCGAAATCGCCTCGCCTCGGGCAAAATCGTAGGCGTCCTCTGGTGAGGTCCGCGTGCCCTGCATGTTGGCGTCGAACGAGAGATTGGTGTGGATGTGTGTGTCGCCCCAATAGACCTGGCGGAGCGGTTCGAAATCCGCGCAGCGGCCAAATTCGTCGACCGGTATCGAGGCGCGATCGTCGTTGCCGCAGCCGATTGCCGACAAGGAGACGGTGAGCACAGTGAGCGCTCCAAGGAAGGTACGGGCCATCCGGCAAAGTTGACTGAATGCGGCGTTCTTGCAATCCGCCAGCTAGAGCTCGACTTCGCCGAGAAAAACGAAGCGTGCAGGGCCTTCCATGAGGACTGTGTCGCCTGGTGCGCGCACGGTAATCGCCAGCGTTCCGCCCGGAAGGCGGATGCTGAGTTGCTCGCCTCGCTCGGCCCGCCCCGTCTCGACCGCCGCAACGGCGGCCGCACAGGCGCCGGTTCCGCAGGCCTGGGTCCAGCCTGCGCCTCGCTCGAGAACGTCCAAACGCATGCTGCTCCCTTCACGCTCCGAAACGAAGCCGACATTGACGCCTCGCGGGAAATGCGGGTCACGTTGAATCGCTGGGCCAAGCTCGAAGCGCGCGTCGCCAAGCTCGTCGAAGGTCACTGCGTGCGGGTTGCCCATCGAGACGCCGCTCAGGTGAACCGTGCGCCCATCGACCGTGAGCGGGTGATCGAGCCAGGGCGTCGCCGAGCTCAGCGGGAGGTCGGCCGGCCGAAGAGACGGCGGCGCCATCTGCACGGCGACCGATTCAGCCTGTGGCCGATTCACGACGACGCAGGGATGCGGCCCTGCCAGGGTATCGAGCGTCACCTCGAGCGCTGTCGCGCCGGCACGACGCGCAAGATGCAAGGCGGCGCAACGAAGTCCGTTGCCGCAGATCTCGGGAACCGAGCCATCGGAGTTGATGACGTGCATCGAAGGCGTGGCAAGATCGAGTAGCAGCACACCGTCGGCTCCGACCCCGCGATGCCGATCGCAGAGCGCAACGGCCTGATCGGTCGTGAGTGGGGTGCCGCCAAGCTCTTCCTTCTCGATGATCAGGAAATCGTTTCCGAGACCTTCGTACTTGTAGAAGGAGAGGCGCATGAGAGAGGTGTAGAGCCCGACGAAGACGGCTGCAAAGCAGCGAGTCGCTCTCGCGGGCTGACACCGCCGCTGTGGCTGGCACCGAACCCGCCCCATGAGAACCTATCCGCGCACAGCTCTTGCTCCGGCAAAAAAGGATAAGAATTACGTATGGAAAGCCAAGTCGAACGATCCCAGAATTCCGATATAGCGACCCGATGGTGGGCCAGTTGAAATGGGAGGCTACGATGCGTTCGTTGATTGCAGTGCTCTGCGTCTGGGCACTCGGCTTCTTGTTGGTGATCGGACTTCCAGGCTGAGCCCGACGCGGGTTCATGCCTAGGCGTTTCAGCTCAATTCTAGATACCGCTGAGGGGAAGGGATGGGCCGATCATCCCCATTGCGCGGCCCTTGTGCGAGCGCCTGACTAGCAGCGGATCGCCCGGTCAGGAGCAGCCCATGGAGTTGCCGCAGTTCAGACAGCGATAACAGGCCCCATTGCGAACCGTGATGTGCCCGCACTTGTCGCACATCGGTGCGTCCCCCATCATCTCGCCGAGCTGTTGGTCGAGCGCGTTCGCCTGGTGGCCTCCGTCATCGAAGCCAAAGGTGACCTGCTCGGCCGGCTCGATCGCCGGCGGCGGCTCGCTTGACTGCGCGCCTTCGAGGCGATGCGCCGCGGCGACGTCGGTTGGATTCTGGAGCTCTTCCTGCTCCTCCTTCGGCGGCACCTGCGCGAAGTCGTATTGCTTGAGGTACTCGACACCGAGCACGCGGAAGACGTAGTCGATGATCGAAGTCGAGAACTTGATGTTCGGATGACCCTCGACGATGCCCTGCGGCTCGAAGCGTGTGAAGGTGAACTGCCGGACGTACGCGTCCAGCGGCACACCGTGCTGGAGGCCCATCGACACACTGATCGCGAAGCAGTTCATCAGGGAGCGGAAGGCAGCGCCTTCCTTGTGCATGTCGATGAAGATCTCACCGAGCGAGCCGTCCACGTATTCGCCTGTGCGAAGGAATACTTTGTGTCCACCCACACGCGCTTCCTGAGTGAAGCCGCTACGCTTCTTCGGGAGACGATGGCGCCGGGTGGTCGGCGGCGTGAGCCACTCCTGGACCGGAGCCTCGGCAACGGGTGCAGCAGCCTTCGCCTTCGGAGCGGCTTCTTCCTTCTCCTCGCCCTTCGAGTCGTCCTTGGTGTTGAGCGGCTGGGACGACTTCGAGCCGTCCCGATAGAGCGCGATCGCCTTGAGACCGAGCTTCCAACCCTCTTCGTAGATCTCCTCTACATCTTCGATGGTCGCTTCCTTCGGCAGATTCACCGTCTTGGAAATCGCGCCTGACAAAAAGGGCTGGGCTGCGGCCATCATGTGGACGTGAGCCATGGGATCGATGAAGCGCTCACCGATCTTGCCGCAACGGTTTGCGCAATCGAACACCGGAAGGTGCTCGGCCCTGAGGTGCGGCGCGCCTTCAACCGTCATGCGGCCGATGACGACGTCGTTGATCTCACCGATCTCTTTGTCGCTGTGTCCCCAGAAGCGGAGCAGATGGAAGCCCGGCTTGTTGTAGGTCGCGGCGTCGATCCCGAGTCGCTCGTAGGCTTCGGTGCCGATGACCCAGGGTGCCAGCGCCGCGCCGACATCGAACACCCCGCGAAGGGCAGCCTCGGCCTTTTCGATCTCGCGCTCGGTTAGCCCATTCTCGAGCAAGCCTTTGCGCCCGCAGTGCGGTGCGCCGGTGAAAGTGTTGGTGCCCATCACATAGGCGACGATGTCTGCGAGCTGCGCGTCGGTGTAGCCGAGCCGCTTGAGCGCGTTCGGAACGCTCTGGTTGACGATCTTGAAGTAACCACCGCCCGCGAGCTTCTTGAACTTTACCAGGGCGAAGTCCGGCTCGATCCCAGTCGTGTCGCAGTCCATCAAAAGGCCGATGGTTCCGGTCGGTGCGAGCACGGTCGCCTGCGCGTTGCGGTAGCCGTAGAGCTCGCCGAGCTTGCAAGCCAGGTCCCAATCCTCCTGCGCCGCCTGGATCAGCCCGGGGGGGCAAGCGGTCGGCTCGTCGTCGGTCATTCCAGGGCCGCCGGCCTCGTTGATGCGGTAGGCCGCTTCACGGTGCTTGCCCATGACACGAAGCATTGGCTGACGGTTGCGCTGGAAGCCCGCGAAGGGACCCTTGCTCGCCGCAATTTCCGAAGAAGTCGCATAGGCATGCCCGCAGAGGATGGAAGTGAGCGCGGCGCAGATCGTCCGGCCCTCGTCGCTGTCGTAGGGAATACCGAGCTGCATCAGCAGCGTGCCAAGATTGGCATAGCCGAGGCCGAGAGGCCTGAAATTGTGGCTGTTCTTGGCGATTTCCTGAGTGGGGTAGCTTGCGTAGTCGACCACGATGTCCATCGCGGTGATCAGAATGCGGATCGCCTGACGATAGCCTTCGATGTCGAAGCGTCCCTCTTCGTCGAGGAACTTCGAAAGGTTGATCGACGCCAGGTTACATGCCGAGTTGTCGAGAAACATGTATTCGGAGCACGGGTTCGAAGCATTGATCCGGTCGGTGTTCGGGCAGGTGTGCCAGTCGTTGATCGTGGTGTCGTACTGGACGCCAGGGTCGGCGCAGGCCCATGCCGCCTGAGCCACTTTTCGCCATATGTCGCGCGCGCGGTACGTGTCGCAGACCTCGCCGCTGGTGCGCAGCGTCGTCTTCCACTCACCGTCGGTCTCGACTGCATTCATGAACTCGTCGGTCACGCGAAGGGAGTTGTTCGAGTTCTGGCCGGAGACCGTATGGTAGGCCTCGCCGTTGAAGTCGGACTCATAACCGGCTTCGATCAGCGCCCTCGCCTTCTTCTCTTCACGAACCTTCCACTCGATGAAGTCGACGACCTCCGGGTGATCCATGTCGAGGCAGACCATCTTCGCGGCGCGTCGTGTCGTGCCGCCGGACTTCGTAGCGCCTGCCGCGCGGTCGAGTACTTCGAGGAAGCTCATGAGGCCGCTCGAGGTGCCGCCGCCCGAGAGCTTCTCCTGCTTGCCGCGAATCTTCGAGAAGTTGGTGCCGGTGCCCGAGCCATACTTGAAGAGGCGCGCTTCGTTCTTGATCAGCTCGTAGATCGCCATGAGGTCATCATTGACGGCCTGAATGAAGCAGGCGGAGCACTGTGGGTTCTCGTACGCCGTGCTGGTCTCGAAGATGACGTCCTTCTCCGGATCCCAGGCGTAGTTTCCCCCCGAGCCTTCGATGCCGTAGCGCTGATAAAGGCCGCAATTGAACCAGACCGGGGAGTTGAATGCCGCCTTCTGATGGATGAGCAGGTGAGAGAGCTCAGCCTCAAAGGTGTCCGCTGCCTCTTGGTCGGCGAAGTAACCACCGAACTTGTCACCCGCCTCGCGGAGTGAGTGCGCCACGCGATAGACGAGTTGACGAACACTGCGCTCGCCGAGGTTCTTGTCTCCGTTGATGCCGGCTTTGCGGAAGTACTTGGACACCGCGATGTCGGTCGCGAGCTGGCTCCAGCCTTCAGGGACCTGTGCTCCCTTCAGCTCGAAGACGACCGAGCCGTCCGAGCTGGTGATCTGGCTGTCGCGAAGGACGTATTCCACCGCCTCCAGCGGGTCTGTACCCGCCTCGGTCAGCTTGCGTTCCATCGAAAGACCGCCGGCATTCTGCGAAACTTCCGCTCGCCGGGCACCTTCGATCTCTAGATTGCTACTCATTCCCCTCGTATCCAACGCCACAGCATACCTCCAACCAGACGCAACTCACCATCCAGGTAGAATTCACCCTTCGTCCCCAGGTGACCCACCCACTATCCACAATCGCCCCACAATAGGTTGCGATGGCAGCCTCCCAGCCACCACAACCGCTTGGGGCGAG
Organism: uncultured delta proteobacterium; assembly: GCA_963699755.1. Taxonomy (GTDB): domain Bacteria; phylum Myxococcota_A; class Polyangia; order Polyangiales; family Houyiibacteriaceae; genus SG8-38. Next base: position 1,105,515 of record CAVOVB010000001.1, on the reverse strand, counting down.
CCTGCGAAGTAGCTCCGAGGGGCGGGGCCAGTCAAGCAGAAACGATCAGCCTCATGTGCTTTCTTCTTTTCTGCAGCAATATCGAGCCTTTGTACCCTTCGAATAGGGGTTAATTCCAATGTTTCGCATCGAGTCATGGAACTCCGAGGCTCAAATCGCAGTAGATGACACTTTATGTATGGTCATTATTCGCATGCTACTAGATGTTGGGGCATGCAAAAAAAAACCCGCAATACTTGGGGGTTTGATGTACGTGACTATCTTACAGTCCGCTTCGCAAACCCTACCCCGCGGCAGGGCAGTCCGCCTTCGGCCATATGTAGAAGATCGTCCCACAAGTCCTCGTAATGCGAGTCCTTCTGCCAACTGCGTGCTGTCTCGGCGTGGAACTGCAATAAGAGCGGAGGATGAAGGTCCACCTGATCGACGGAACCTACGAGCTCTTTCGCTCCTGGTTCGGTGCGCCGGAGGCAAAGTCGCGGACCGGGCAGGAGGTCGGCGCGACCCGAGGCTTCATGCGCTCGATGGCGGTGATGCTCCGGGACCCAGCGGTCACGCACCTTGGCTGCGCGTTCGACCAGACAGTCGAGTCGTTCCGTAACGCCCTCTTCGAAGGCTACAAGACCGGCGAAGGCCTCGAGCCTGCGCTCTTTGCTCAGTTCCCACTCGTCGAGCGCGCGAGCCGAGCCCTGGGCATGGTGACCTGGCCTATGGTGCAATTCGAGGCGGACGACGCGCTGGCAGCGGCCGCCGCCAAGTTTGCCGACTCGCCCGAGGTCGAGCAGGTGGTCATTTGCTCTCCAGACAAAGATCTTTGTCAGTGCGTGCGCGCTAGCGAAGTGGTGACGTTCGACCGGCGCCGCGGGATCACCTTGGACGAAGACGGGGTTCGCGAGAAGTTCGGGGTGTCGCCGGAATCGATCCCGGACTACTTGGCGCTGGTCGGTGACATGGCCGATGGAATCCCCGGCATCGCGCGCTGGGGGGCGAAGAGCGCGTCTGCGGTGCTCGCAGAGCTCGTTCACCTGGAGAACATCTCCGACGATCATCTCGACTGGGGCGTGAAGGTCCGCGGCGGGGCGAGCCTTGCGCAGAACCTTCGCGAACATCGCGACGATGCGATGCTCTATCGAACGCTTGCGACCTTGCGTACCGACGTCCCGATCGTGGAATCGTTGGACGAGCTCCGTTGGAAAGGCCCCGACCGTTCCGCGCTCGAAGCGCTTTGCGAAGAGCTCGGCGAACGAATGCTGCCCGACCGAATCTAGTCAGGCGAAACGCTCGTCAGCTCGGAGAGCCTCCAGGTACTCGCGCGCGCGGCTCACATAGCCCGCGGCGCTCTTCTCGAGGCTCGAGGCCTTGTCGGGGGCGAGCTGGCGAACGACCTTGCCGGGGGAGCCCAGCACGACCGAGTAGTCCGGGATTTCCTGCCCCTGAGTGATCAACGCGTTGGCGCCAATCGTGCAGTACTTGCCGATTTTGGCATGGTTGAGAACCACGGCGTGGATGCCGATGAGGCTGAAGTCGCCCACCTCGCAGCCGTGCACCATGGCGTGATGGCCGACGGTCACGCCGCGTCCCAGGACGAGGCGGATGCCGGGATCGGTATGAAGGACCGCAGCGTCCTGGATGTTGGTTTGCTCGCCAACCACGAGCTCGTCCGAGTCGCCACGCACAACGGCATTGAACCAGACGCTGCACTTGTCTTTGAGGACGACCGAGCCGATCACGTCGGCCGACGGGGCGACGTAGACTTCGCCTTCGATTCGTACGCGACGCTCGCCGAGCTCGTAGATCATCAGAGCGCGCTGCCCTTGAATAGAACGGGCGAGTAGAGGTTGACTCCAACGGTGACTTGCCAGCTCTCCGCGTTCAGCTCGGAAGCTCGCGTGGTGAAACCATAAAGTGCTGGAAAGCGGAAGCTCGCAAAGATATCCATCATCGTGGTGCCGGCTTCGACCGTACCGCCGACGCTTGCGCCGAGCGGGAAGAAGTAAAACGGGCCTTGAACCAGGCCCGAGGTAGCGGTGCGAATCGTGTGACCCAGATCGAAGAAGGTCATACCACTGCTGAGCTTCACGAACAGCTGATCGGTGGCGTTGGCGACGAACGTGAAAGGGATGTTCAGGGTCCAGACCGATGGCCCTGCGGGATTGCTGTCCACGGCGAACTGGACACCGGTGTCGAACGCGAGCTGCTCCTGAGCAATGAAGCGGAGAGGAATACCGCCGAGGAATCCAAACTCCGTCCGTGATGGAATCCGAAACACCGCGTCGAAGCCCAGCTTCGCGTGTTCGCGATCGATTGCTTCGAAGCGAGCGTAGAACGGAATGTCTCCGAACTTCGCGTCTGGTGACATGCTGAAGCTGATCAGCCCTTCGCCGCCAAAACCGAAGCCCTGAAAGATGCCGATATCCGGGTATGAGCCCATTCGGTAACGCGAGAATCCAATCTCGAAATCTTCGGCAAGGGTGATCGAGACACCGAAGCTCATCGTGGAGATGGTGCCGGTCGTCCCAAACGGAGGGTCTATTTGCGCACCTTCGGTGCGTCGGCCGACCACGGTGTCGAAGGTGCCGCGCATCATGCCTCGAGGCATCGTCAGACTGCGGTTCGCATAGCGAATGTCGTATGCCTCCGACGCCCGGCGTTTCGTGTTCTCGATGACCGGCGGCTCGGTCTCTTCGACCCAGTCGGGATTTTCCGTCGAACGCTGCTCCTCAGCAGTCGGGGCCGCGTCGGCCCAATCCGGATTGGGCTCCGCTCGGGAAGGCTCGGCTGGACCTGGCTCCGGTCGTGCCCTCGGAGCGGGCTCCGGGTCCGCCGGCTGCAGGGCCGGTTCGGCTTTGCTAGGGGCTGCGATAGGCTCACCCCAGCCGCCCGACTGCGCGAACGCCGGGATGGCAGGGGCAAGCAAGGCGAGGGGGACGAGCTGGAAGAAACGAACGTTTCTAGACACGACCCCGGCCATAAACCAATCCCAAGGCCGTGCCAAGCTCGGATTCAGGCTCGGACGCTAGCCCACATTGCGCGCTTTGCGCCCATGCCTATACTCGCGCCCCGCTGGCGATGTAGCTCAGGTGGTTAGAGCGGGCGTTTCATACGCGCTAGGTCGGTGGTTCGAATCCACCCATCGCCACCAGGTCGGGGGAAGCGCCCTCGGCTCGCTCGCTCACCAAGTCTCGGATCCGACCGAGCTCGAAGGGCTTTTCGAGACAGGGCAGCCGAGTTTCCTCTAGAAACGCTCTGGCTTCTGCGGTGAAGGCCCCGCCCGTCATGAAGACGAAGCGCGACGCGACCTCGGGGCGTCGCGTTGACACTTGTCGGAACACTTCCATTCCGCTGACCTCCGGCATCATCAGGTCACAGAAGACGACGTCGAAGGGTTCCTCTGAGCAGAGGCGCGCGATCGCTTCTTTACCGCTCGAGAAAACGTCCACCTCGTGTCCGCGGAGCGCGCGCCGGATCGATCGACCGACCAAGGGCTCATCGTCGATCACGACGACCGATGCGCTCGAGCCAGCGGTGGCTGTTGACGGCGGATGCGCTTGTTCGGACGCGTGCGCCCGGATCGAAGCGGGTAGCCGCACCACGAACGTGCTTCCGCGACCGGGCTCGCTCTGCGCCTCGATCGTCCCTCCGGCGTCTCGGATGATGCTTCTGCAGATCGATAACCCGAGGCCGGTGCCTTCGGAAATGCCCTTGGTCGTGAAGAAGGGCTCGAAGACATGGCTCATGCGCTCGGGCTCGATGCCGGTGCCGTTGTCGCTGACCTCGACCACTGCCCAGCCCTCTTCGTCGGTGTAGCTGCGCACCGTGATGCCGTTCTCCGCCACCGGGCGCTCGGGCATCGCTTGGGCGGCGTTGATCAATAGGTTCAGAAATACCTGGCCTAGCCGAGATTCGTTGACATCCACCGCTGGCGTCTCGCCGAAGTCTCGGTCGAGCGTCGCGCGGTGGCGGATTTCATTCCAGCAGATGTTGATGGACGATTCGAGGACGCTCTGTACGTCGACATTGCCTCGTTGCTCGTCGTCGACGCGGGAGAAGGTCTTGAGGTCGCGGACGATGTTCTGCATGCGAACGGCACCATGAATCGCCTCGTCTAGCTGCTGCCGAGCGAGCTCCAGCGACTCTGCGTCGGGCTGGGTGTCGATCTCCTCCCGCATGAGTCGCAGATTCGAGAGCACGTACATCAACGGGTTGTTCAGCTCGTGGGCAACACCGGCCGTGAGGGTGCCGATCGAGGCCATTCGATCTGCAAACGCGAGGCGGGACTCCATCTCTTGCCGCTCGGCAGCGTGGCGATTGCCGTCCCGGATCGACCGCTCGGCGATCAGCAGCCGGGTATCCAGGATCTCCGGATCGATGGGCTTCGAAACGTAGTCTGATGCGCCAGCGTCGAGCACCGCGTGCAGGTCATCAGCACGATTGCGGCCGGTGATGACCACAATGACCACGTTCTCGCCGCCGGGGCGGCTGCGGACAGCTCGGCAGAGGTCGAGGCCGGACATCCCCGCCAAGGTCCAATCGACGAGCATCAGCTGAAAGGGCTCGCGCAGGTGGGCCTCGAGGGCCGCCTCGGCGGTTTCCAGCATCGTCACTTGGTGACCTCGCTCGCGCAAGAGCTCACAGAGGAGCTTCCGGACGGAGCTCGAGTCGTCTACGACTAGCGTTCGCAAGGCCACAAGGGTCACTAGCCCGAAAGTCTATGCGAACTGGGGAAAGGGTTCACGGTTTCGGGATGATCTTGACGCGGGCGGGTTCGTAGCTATCGTCAGGCTGGATAACGCGCTGCGTCATCCAGGAGAGGATGGAGATATGATTCGCAACAACCAACTTCGTCGGAGCAGCACCCGGCTTCAACGGCAGGGGACGCTCTTGTTTCAGCAAACCTGGGACGCAGGCGAGATCTTTCTCGTCGAATCCCGGGAGGCCAGTCGGACCTTCGTCCAGGATATCGGCGCCGCGGGTAGCAGGTTGGCGGTCAGCACGAGCCAGTCCGCGGACGCCTTTGGCAAGGCCTTGCACAAGGAAGTGCTCGATTGGCAGCGCCTCGTTCTGCAGACCCGCGACGCGTACGTCACCGCGCTCAAGGAGCGTTTCAATCGCGCCGAGCGGCAGGCTTTGAGCACCCGCGAGGCACTCAAGCCCGAGGCGGTGGAGACCACCGTGCTCCAAACGGCGAGGGGTCTGCTCGAAAAAGCACAAAGCCGGGTTGATGAGAGGCTCGAACAATCGGTGAAGGCTGCCAAACCAGCGGCCTCCAAGCCTGCAAAGAAGCCCAGGGCGGCGAAGCCAAGGCCAGGCAAGGCTGCGGCCAAGAAGGCAGACGCTCCACTGCACAACTACGATCAGCTAACCGCCAAGGACGTCGTGAACCGGGTTCAGAGGCTCTCGGGACCACAAGCGACTGCGGTTTTGGATTACGAACGGGCGCGGAAGAAGCGCGCAACGGTCATCAGGGCCGCCAAGCAACGGCTGAGCGTCGCGAGCTGAGCTCCGCCGAGGCGTCTGTACAGCGGAGCGTGCTGCACTACACTGCCCAACGTGGGCGAAACCAAACAGGTCCTAGTCGCCGATGACGAGGACAATTTGCGGCGCGTTTTGCGAGCGCAGCTGCAGCATGACGGGTACGAAGTGCACTGCGTCGCCGACGGAGAGGCCGTTCTCAAGGCCATGGCGGAGCATCACATCGATGTCCTCATCACCGATCTTCGCATGCCCAAGCTCGACGGAATGCAAGTCCTCAAGGCGGTCGGCGGACGTTTTCCGAACGTGCCGGTGATCATGATCACCGCACACGGTACAGTCGACACCGCAGTGGAGGCCCTCAAGCTCGGTGCGTTCGACTATGTGACCAAGCCCTTCGACCGGGCGGAGTTCCGAGCGGTGGTCGCCAAGGCAGCCCGAACGCGCGAGCTCTCCCAGAAACACGTGAGCGGAGACCCAAACGAGCGGGGCCGCTATCGGATCATCGGGGAGTCCGAGCCGATGGTCGGCGTCTACGACGCGATTGAGAAGGTCGCCGATACGCCCAGCACGGTCCTCATCACCGGCGAAAGCGGGACGGGCAAAGAGCTCATCGCGCGGGCACTCCACGAGAACAGCGCGCGCAAGAACAGGCCCTTCGTCAGTGTCAACTGCGCTGCCATCCCGCCAGACCTGCTCGAAAGTGAGCTGTTTGGATACGAAAGAGGGGCGTTCACCGGGGCGGTCACGAGCAAGCCAGGGCGCTTCGAGCTGGCGCATGGGGGAACCTTGTTTCTCGACGAAATCGCCGAGATCCCGGTCAGCATGCAGGTGAAGCTCCTGCGCGCGCTTCAGGAGCAAGAGTTCGAACGAGTCGGCGGCATCAAGACGATCACGGTCGACATCCGGCTCGTCGCAGCGACGAACCGGAACCTCAAGGAGAGCATCGCTGAAGGCGGTTTTCGTGAGGATCTTTACTACCGCCTCAATGTCGTGCACGTGCACCTGCCGCCCCTGCGCGCTCGACCGAGCGACATTCCGCTGCTGCTCGAGCATTTCGTACGAAAGTTCAACGCCAAGCTCGATCGCTCCGTGACGGGCTTCGACGAGCAGTCGCGCGAGCGCTTGCTCCACTATGCTTGGCCAGGAAACATCCGGGAGCTCGAGAACGTGGTCGAGCGATGCATGATCTTCGCCGAAGATGGTGAGGTCGGCACAGAGCATCTTCCCGCGGAGATCCGAGAGACGAAGGGCGAGCTCGAACCGGGCCTCGTCGGGGTCAGCAGTCCGATACCCGGCGAGACGGGGCTCAAGGAGGCGGTTCGGGAAGCTACGCTCAAGCTCGAACGCGAGTTCATCGGGCGGGCGCTCGATCAAACAGGGGGCAACGTCACCCACACGGCCCGACTCCTCAAGATCTCGCGCAAGAGCCTCCAGAACAAGATGAAAGAGCTAGGCCTAAGGAACGACTGATCGTCGTTCGACAGGCACGTCGTCGCGGCGTGCACCGAGCATGGCCTCGAGATCTTCTCTGCTCACCGGCTTCTGCAGGACTGGATTGGACACCGCAGAGGCGAACTTCCGCAGGCGAGGCGTGAAGGCGCCGCCACTCATGAACACGATCCGGTCAGCCAACTCGGGGTGCTCTTTTTGGATGGCGTCATAGAACGACTTCCCGTCGACTTCCGGCATCATCAGGTCGCAAATGATCGAGTCGAAGGCCGCGTCTTCGGCGAGGCGTGCGAGCGCCTCGACACCACCGAGGACTGTGACCACGTCGTAGCGTGGGTGCAGACGTCTTCGGAGTGCCGAGAGAACCATCGCATCGTCGTCGATGATCAGGAGTCGAGACCGCTCGAGGGGAGTCTCGGAGATCGGTCGACTTTCGCGAGTCGGCTCGACGACGGTGAGCCCGGTGTCGAACGGAAGGATCAACGTGAAACAGCTCCCGCCGTCGGGAAGGCGCTGAACGTCGAGCCGCCCACCGTGCTCGTGCGCAACACGTTGGCAGGCGCTCAGGCCCAGACCGAGCCCGCCAGCATGAGCCTTGGTCGTGAAGCCCGGCGTGAAGATTTGTTCGCGAAGCGAGTCGTCGATGCCAACGCCGGTGTCACTCACCGCAATGACGACCTGCTCATCTTCGACTCGCGTCGAGACGATGATCCGGTGCTGCGCGTAGGCCCCGCCCTCGATTGCCTCGGCGGCATTGGTCAGCATGTTGACCAGCGCTTGCGCGATTTGGCCCGGATACCCTGCAATCATCGGAATGGGCTCGAAGCGCTTCACCAGTCGGGCTCGATAGCGAATCTGATTGAAGACCATGGCACAGGCGTCATCGACGATCCGGGTGATGTCCAGCATCTCGGCCTGACTTTCGTCGGCCCGCGAAAAAGTCCCGAGGCTCCGGGCGATGTCTTGAATGCGGTGCGTGCCCTTGTAGCAGTCGGTGAGCATGTCGGCGGCATCGTCGATGACTTCCTGCAGATTCGAGTCTCCTGCGATCTGCTCGAAAGATTGGGGGGTGATCGCCTCCTTGGTAGCCAGATCGACCCTCAGTTTACGGACGAAACGACGGATGGCTTGATGGGATTCGCGTAAGCTTTCGAGGTTTGCAAGGACGAACGTGAGTGGATTGTTCACCTCGTGGGCGAGGCCTGCGGCAAGGCGTCCAACCGTACGAAGGCGGTCTTCGGAGACACGCGCCCCGGGCATCAAAGGCGGTGCGCTCGAACTGGCGGCCGGAGGGGCACTTGGTCGGAACGCTGGCTGCATCTGAATGATGGTCGCGTCGCGCCCATCCCAGATCGATACTATCGCGGTCGCCGTCAGCGCAGACACCAGGCCGTTGGGTTGCTCCACTCGATAGGTGCTTGGCTTGGATTCCTCCGGAATCGAATGCTCGAAGGGCTCGCCGATCAGATCTTCGTACTCGACACCGAGCATTGCGCCGGCGGAAGCATTTGCAAAGAGTACGCGGCACGCTGCATCCACGACGACGATGCCATCGGCGGCACGCGCAAGCAGCAAGCGGCGCTGCGTTTCGACGCCATGGGCCTCTCGCAACTGTATCAAGAGGCGACGAAGCTCATACTCTCGATTGATGGCCTGCCGAAGGCCCTCGATGTACGTGTCCGGCAGAAGCCTCTCCGTGCACTCTGCCTCGGGGAGCGTGCAGAGCTCGTCGCCGAGTAGCAAGATCGAGATCCCTGGCCCGCTCATCGGGAGCTCTGCGCCGAGTCGGGTATCCCAACAGAGTACCTGTGGCTCATGGCTCTCGAGCTGGACCAGCGCGTCTTCGCGGTTCACCGCTACCCGGCAGAGCACCGAATCGGGCCAGGCGCGAAGACCTTCGCGGACGAGCACGATCTGCTCCGGATTCTCCGAAACGATGAGGACACGCATTCTCTCCGCTCCCTCGATCGCTTTTGTTTGAGCCTTATTGCGCCGCACCCTCACTCCAGCGTGGAATCACTCTTGACGCCTCTACAAAACCATAGCACTGTAATAGGTCAGTGGGAACGGCATTTCTGCGGTTTGGGTAGTGGTGGATGGTCGATAGAGCCGAGGAGGAGCGCGAGGTCCGTGAGGTTCTCCTCGTCGAGGACAACCGCATCGACGCGCAGCTCATCCGGCGGCTGCTGCGGCGGGTATCGGAGTCGTACTATCGCATCACACACGTGCGGACTGTGAACGACGCCGTGCTCTCGGCCGACGAGCTCAGCCCGGACGTGATCCTCGCCGACCTCAATCTACCGGACTCCCGGGGCACACATACCGTTGCCAGCCTGCAGACCGCGTATCCGGAGGTGCCGCTGGTGATCGTCAGCGCCTGGGAAGATGAGGCGATCTCGTTGCGCTCGGTAAAAGCCGGAGCGCAGGACTACCTGGTCAAGGGTCACATCGACGGGGCGAATCTGCACCGGGTCATCCGCTATGCGATCGAGCGCAAGCGCACGGAGCTGGAGCTGGTTCGGCTCGCCCAGTTCGACCAGCTCACGGGGCTGCCAAACCGATCGCTCCTGCGAGAGCGCGTCAATCATGCTTTGGCTCGGGCGATGCGATCCGGCTCGGGCGTCGCAACCCTGATTCTCGACATGGACCGTTTCAAAGAGATCAACGACATGTTGGGGCACGAGGTAGGCGACAAGCTGCTCGTCGAAGCCGCGAAGCGAATCCGGGCGAGCGTCCGTGACCAGGACACGGTTGCTCGCCTAGGAGGCGACGAGTTCGCGGTCGTGCTCGAAGGCGTGAGTGAGGCGAGAGAGGTTCTGCCCGTCATCGAGCGAATTGTGGATAGCCTTCGAAAGGTCACCAACCTCGATGGTCACGAGGTCAACGCCTCGAGCAGCATCGGCATCGCGATGTATCCGGAGAACGGGAACAATTTGTCCGAGCTTCTCAGAGCCGCTGACCTCGCGATGTACCAGGCGAAATCCACGGGGCGCGCCTGCTACCAGTTCTTCGCAGATGCCATGCAGGAAGAAGCCCAGTCGAGGCGAGCTCTCGAATGGGCGCTGCGTCGCGCAGTGGAGGCGAACGAATTTCAGCTGGTCTATCAGCCACAGATTTGCCTTCGAAGCGGAGCCGTCATAGGGGTTGAGGCGCTGATTCGTTGGATGCACCCGACCCGAGGACTCCTCACCCCTTATCACTTCATCGGGGCGCTCGAGGAATTTGGGCTGATCAACGAACTCGGCGAATGGGTCTTGAACACCGCCTGTGAGCAGATTCGAAGATGGCATGCGATGGAGCTACAGCCGATGCGGATCAGTGTGAATGTCTCGGCGCAGCAGTTCGAGGATCCGATGCTGCTCGACAAGATTCGATCTGCACTCGCCGAGACCGCGCTTTCACCTGAGCTCCTGGAGCTCGAGCTCACCGAGAGCTGCCTCATGAGCGACCCAGCCCAAGCTGGCGCTCTGCTTCGCGAGATTCGCAAGGTGGGCGTGCGCATCGCGATCGACGACTTCGGCACGGGCTACTCTTCGCTCACCTATCTCAACGAGTTCCCGCTCAACGCCCTGAAGATCGACAAGAGTTTCGTCCAGAGCATCGAGTCGAGCGACCGCGGCGGACCGATCTCGAACATGATCATCGGCCTCGGACAGAATCTCGGTCTCGAGGTGATCGCCGAAGGAGTCGAAACCGAAGTCCAACTCGAGTACATGCGAGACCACGGCTGCGACATCGCGCAGGGTTATCTCTACGCACGCCCCGAATCGCCAACGGATCTGACGCCTTGGCTCCAGGCCAATCAGCGGACGTCGGGAACCTACATTCGGTCGATTCCCATGAAGAAGTTGGGCGACGGGGCCAGCAGCTGAGCGTGTTGCGCGCTGTGCTAACGTAGCTCCATGGTGGCCGCGATGGTGCTCGTCGTCGACGACGAACGAAACATCTTGACTTCCGTTTCGCGCGCGCTCGGCCTCGAAGGCTACGAGGTAGAGGTTGCCGGCAGCGCCGAAATCGCGCTCGACAAGCTCTCCAAACAGAGCTTCGACGCAATTCTGCTCGACGTACAGCTGCCCGGAATCGACGGGCTCGCCATGCTGGACGAGCTCCGCAGCCGAGAGGTCACGACCCCGGTCATCATGATGAGCGGGCATGCGACGATCGAAGTCGCGATGGAGGCGACCCGGCGTGGAGCCGACGATTTCATAGAGAAGCCGATCGGGACCGAGCGCCTGCTGCTCTCGCTCAAGCGAAGCCTCGAGCTGCGGGAGCTTCAGCAGGAGAATCGAGAGCTGCGGCGGCGGTATGGGCCCGGGGACTCTCTGCTTGGGCATAGCCGGCGGATGAAAAGGCTCCGAGAACAGATCGCGCTGGCGGCTCGCTCGAGCGCGCCGGTCTTGGTCCTCGGAGAGCGAGGCACCGGCAAAGAGCTGGTGGCCGCAGCGATTCACGCTGGTTCTGCCCGAGCGAGTGGGCCCTTCGAAAAGCTCAACTGCGCGGCCGTCCCCGAAGGCCTGATCGAAAGCGAGCTCTTCGGGCATGAAGCCGGTGCATTCACGGGCGCCACGAAGCAACGGCGTGGAAAGTTCGAACGTGCGCACGAGGGAACGCTTTTCCTCGACGAGGTGGGTGACATGCCGCCGCAGATGCAGGCGAAGCTCCTGCGGGTCTTGCAAGAAGGAGAGCTCGAGCGGGTGGGCGCAGCGTCAGTCGTGAAGGTCGACGTGCGGGTCGTCGCCGCGACGAACAAGTCGCTCGAACTGGAGATCGATGCAGGGAGGTTTCGCGCGGACCTGTATGACCGGCTCAACGTCGTGCCGCTGCAGGTTCCAGCGCTCGCGGCGCGGCTCGAGGACGTTCCGCTCCTGGTCGAGCACTTCCTCGCACTGGCCTGTGAGAGCCACGACCGGCCCGGAAAGCGGATCACGCCCGGGGCGATGCAGCTGCTCAAAGCATATCCCTACCCCGGGAACGTCAGAGAGCTGCGCAATCTGGTCGAGCGCTTGGTCATCCTGACTCCGGGCGAGACCATCAGCGAAGTCGAGGCCCGGGCCTTGGTTCCAAGCGACTCAGGAGCGGCCTCTGGCAGATACTTTCGGCCGGAAACGCCCCTCCGCGAGATGCTCGACGCGGCCGAGCGGGACCTGATCACGCGCGCCCTCGAGCTCCGAAATGGGCATGTGACCAAGACCGCCGCTGACCTCGGCCTCGAGCGGAGCCATCTCTACAAAAAGATGCGCGCTCTCGGAATCCGCAAGCCTGGCTCGGACTGAGATTGCGTTCTTCGCGTTCGGCGCATAAAGATCGCGGGACAAGCCGAGGCCGATTTGCTCGATAACCTTCTTCCCATCGATCCCGAAGTCGCCGCCCGCATCGAGGCGCTCGATCTCGAATTCAACAAGTTCGGGATCGACCCATATGGGATCGACAAGAGCGATCTGACCCGATTCGTCTCGGCGTTCGCCTGGATCTATCGCTTCTACTTCAAAGTCGATGTGTTCGGCCTCGAGAACGTGCCGCCAAAGGGGAGGGCCGTCCTCGTGGGAAACCATTCGGGCGGAGTCGCGATCGACGGCGCGATGGTCATGGGCTCGATGCTGCTCGACGCGGAGCCGCCGCGGCTCCCCCATGCGATGCTCGACAAGTTCATCCACCAGTTTCCTGGCGCTTCGCAGTTCATGAGCAGGACGGGGCAATTCACCGGGAATCCGGATCAAGCCAAACGCCTACTCAATGCCGGTCGGCTCATCCTGGCCTTCCCCGAAGGGGCTCGAGGAACCGCGAAGCTCGCAAAGGACGCGGATTCACTTGTGGATTTCGGCACTGGATTCATGCGACTCGCTCTGGAAACCAAGAGCCCCATCGTGCCCTTCGGCTTCGTCGGAGGCGGAGAGGCGCTACCCACGATCGCCAATCTCAAGCGACTCGGTCGACTCTTCGGTGTTCCATACGTGCCCGTGACGAAATGGGGCTTGCTCATCCCAAAGCCGACGCGCTTTCAGCTCCTCTACGGCAAGCCGATGGTCTTCGAAGGCACCGGGCACGAACGTGACGAGGTGGTGGCTGAAAAGGTCGACCAGGTGAAGGAACGAATTGCCGACCTGATCCGTCAAGGACGTCAGCTCCGAGAGAAACAGATCTCGGAAGAGGATCTCGTCCTGTGACGAAGGTCTTGATCACGGGCATCGCGGGGACGATAGGGCGCTTGACCGCGCTCAATCTTCTCCGCCGCGGATACCAGGTGATCGGGATCGATCGCCGGCCCTGGCCAGAAGCGCCCGAGGAGATCGAGCTCTTCCAGGCCGACATCCGCAAGCGGCCTGCCGAAGAAGTGTTCCGAACCCACCGGCCCGACGCCGCGATCCACATGGCCACAGTCACCCACCTCGTGAAGCAAAGCCCCGACCGAATGCGCGTGAACCTCTACGGCACCCGCGCCTTCATTCATCACTGCCAGAGCTATGGCGTGAAACAGGCGGTTTTTGTCGGTCGACACACGTTCTATGGGGCTGCGGCGGACTCGCCGCTCTACCACACCGAAGACGAGCCGCCGATGTCGACGCACTCCTTCCCCGAGCTCGCCGACCTCGTCGCGGCGGACTTGTACGCGGTCTCTTCTCTTTGGCGCTACCCGGAAATCACGACCGCGGTGTTGCGCATCGTCTACACCCTCGGCCCCAGCAAGCACGGAACGCTCGCCTCGTTTCTGCACGGCCCGAACGTGCCGCTGATCATGGGTTTCGACCCGCTCTTTCAGTTCATGCACGAGCAAGACGCAGCCGAAGCGATCGTCTGCGCCCTCGCCCACAAGCTTCACGGAATCTACAATGTCTCCGGCCCAACGCCGGTGCCGCTCGCGACGATCGTGCGAGCGGCCGGCCGCCGGCCGCTCCCGGTGCCCGAGGCGATATTCAAGCTCGGCCTAGGCCGCCTGGGCCTACCTCACCTTCCGGCCGGTGCGATCGATCACCTGAAGTACCCCATCGTAGTCGATAGCGACCCGTTCCGGCGGGCGACGCGGTTCGCTTACCAATACGACGAGCGCGAGACGATCAACAGCTTCCGCACGGCGCGCTGAGCACTGCGCCCCCAACCAGCAGGCGGCAGCGCGAGCCCGCAGGGCGAAGCCCGGTGCAACGCGCCGGCAAGGCGGAGCGCAGCGACCGCCGCGCCAGGGAGGACTACGGGTGGGGGCGGGCGGGCGGTGTAACCAAACAAACCAAACCACGCAACCAGCTTACCCCCACCCCTCAAGCCACCCCCCCCTAATTTGCAGCTTTTTTGACGGAAACGACCCTGCCGCCTGAACCTTCAGCCCTATGGCGGCACAGGCTGAGCGCGGCGAGCTTCGGGGGCAGATTCTCGATGGGCGCTATCGAATCGGGAACGCGATTGGCATGGGCGGCACGGGGATCGTGTTCGAGGCCGAGCGCCTGGCGACCCTCGAACGGGTGGTCATCAAGATGCTCCGGCCGACACACTGTGGAAATCCCGATCTGATGAGCCGCGTGCGGCGTGAAATCGAGGTTGCGCGTCGCGTCTTTCACCCCGGCATCGTCCCGGTGATCGACCACGGCACGCTCTACGACGAATCGCCATACCTGGTGATGAAGCACATGCGCTCGGAGAGCCTTGCCTCGTATCTGCGGCGCTGCGGGCCGCTCAATGGCGCACAGATTTCGGTGATCATGGCGCGGCTGGCGTCAATTCTGCACAGCGTGCATCGGCACGGCTACGTGCATCGAGACATCAAGCCCGAGCACATTCTCCTCAATCGGGCTGGCTACGGCGAGCTCGAGGTGCACCTCATCGACTTTGGTGTCTGCGCCGCGGAGTCCGCGCCGGCCGATGAGCGCGCAAGGGAGCGAGGCCGGGTCTATGGCACCCCGAGCTATTCCTCCCCGGAGCAGGCGAGCGGCAACCCGTTTGTCGACGCCCGGGCCGACCTTTTCGCGATTGGCGTCACGATGTTCGAAGCCCTGACCGGCAAGCTTCCATACACGGGGTCCGACGTGACTGCCGTCCTCCGCCGCATCATCCGCGAAGACGCGCCGCGGGCGCGGTGCTTCTCAGCCTACGTGGACGAGCAGATGGACCGCCTGGTCGCAAAGCTCATGAGCCGAATGCCCGCAGCTCGCCATCCTTCGGCCCGAGCCCTGATGCGTGCTCTCGACCCTTGGCTCGCCGAACGCATTCAGACCGAACGCGAGCTGGTCGCCACACTGAAAGTCAGCACGGACACGAGCAGCATCCGACCGACCGTTCAGCACGAGATGGTCGCCGCCTAGTCGCCGACCAACCGGTCGATCAAGCCGCCGACGTCGGCGGGCGCTGCCATCGCGTGATAGCCCTTGTCGACGTAGAGAACCGTGCCGGTGATCCCACTGGCGAGCGGGCTACAGAGAAATGCCGCCGCATGGCCGACCTCTTCGGCGCGGAGCGCATCGGCCAAGGGGGCGTTCATCTCGTAGTACTCGATCATCTTGTGGATGAAGCCGATTGCCGATGCCGCGCGCGACGCGTACGGGCCCGCTGAGATCAGGTTGACTCGATGCCCCCTGGCTCGACCCAGCTCGAACGCGAGCATCCGGGCATCGGCCTCGAGAGCGGCCTTCGCCGAGGCCATCCCCCCGCCATAGTCGGCAACGACGCCCTGGCTGGCGAGATACGTAAGGCCGAGGAGCGCCCCTTGGTCGCGCATCAAAGGCCCGAATCGCTGGGCGATCGAGACGAACGAGTACGCGCTGGCGCCGTGCGCAGCGAGGTAGCCCTTTCGGCTCGTCTGCATCAAGGGCTTGTTGACCTCGGGTCCGTTGGCGAGGCTGTGGACGACGATGTCGAGGCAAGCGCCACCGAAGTCTTCGCGTAGCTTCTGGGCCACTCCGTCGATGCTGAAGTCGCCCCGCTCCCGGTAGCGCTTCTGCTCACAGAGCTCCCGAGGCGCATCTTCGAGCGAATCGAACTCGGCATCGAGTGGATAAATCCTTTCGAGCTCGAGCTTGCTGCCGTCGGGCATCTGCAAAGAAGCGTCGAGCTTTCCGCGGCGGAGCAAGGTCTCGAAGATTCCGAGCGCCGGCGGCCAGGTGCCTACGCAGACCGAAGCACCGGCCACGGCAAGGGCCTTGGCGATCGCAAAGCCAAAGCCGCCGTCGTCAGCCACACCTGCAACGAAGGCTCGCTTGCCCGAAAGATCGATCGGCAACATGCGCGGAACCTTATCGCCAGTCTCGACAAACCGCTACACTCCGCGCCATGGAGAAGAACGGCCAGGGGGTCGGGTACGATCACGTCGCCGAGGAGTACTTCGCGAACCGCGGTTTGCGGCGCTATGCCGGCGTCTGGTCGCTCTGGGCGCTCGGGGTCGGCGCGGTGATTTCTGGGGATTTCTTCGGCTGGAACTTCGGCCTGGCCTCCGGGGGCTTCGGCGGGCTTCTCATCGCGACCCTGATCATCACGGTCATGTACGCCGGGCTCTGCTTCAGCATCGCCGAAATGGCTGCTGCTCTTCCGCATACCGGCGGCGCCTACTCGTTCGCTCGATCGGCCATGGGCCCCTGGGGCGCGTACATCACCGGCCTCGCCGAGAACATGGAGTACATCCTGACACCCGCGGTCATCGTCGTCGGCATCGGAGGCTATCTCGGCGCGATCTTCGGAAGCCCGACAAGCATGGAGCCCCTCTGGTGGCTCGCGGCCTACGCAACCTTCCTCGGCCTCAACGTCGCCGGCGTGGAAACGACCTTTCGCTTCACGGTCGTGATCACGGCCCTGGCCCTCGGTGTGCTCGTCGTGTTCTGGGTCGCGGCGATTCCCCACTTCGATCTCGACTGGGCGCTCAACATCGAGCCTGGGCAAGGCCATCACCGCTGGCTCCCATTCGGAGGCGCCGGCATCCTCTCCGCGCTTCCGTTTGCGATCTGGTTCTTCCTCGCAATCGAGCAGCTACCGCTTGCCGCCGAGGAGGCCCACGCGCCGGCCCGCGATTTGCCGCGCGGCCTGCTCTACGGCCTGCTCACCCTGATCATCGCCGCGTTTCTCACGCTCTTCTTGAATGCGGGCATCGCGCCCGGCTCCGCGAAGCTCGGCTCATCTGCTGAGCCGCTGTTCGAGGGGTTCAAGACGATCTTCGGCTCGGGCCTCGGCGCAAGGCTTCTCGCCCTGGTCGCGGTGACCGGGCTGATCGCGAGCTTTCACAGCATCATCTTCGCCTACGGCCGGCAGATCTTCTCGCTCTCGCGCGCGGGATACTTCCCGCGTTGGCTTTCGCGGACGCACCCTCGCCGCAAGACGCCCCACATTGCACTTTTGGTCGGCGCCCTGCTCGGCTACCTCGTCGCATACGGCATTCATGCGCTCGGCCCCGAGCATCCGGTCGGCGCCGTGCTTCTCAACATGGCAGTCTTTGGGGCGGTCATCGCCTACGCGCTCCAGATGGTATCGTACATTCTGCTGCGCGTTCGCCTCCCCGACATCGAACGCCCCTACCGAAGCCCGCTCGGGATACCGGGCGCCGTGGTGGCGCTGCTCATTGCATTGCTGACTCTGGTGGCGTTGTTCGTGACCGACCCGATCTATCAAAAGGTCGTGATCGGCGCGGCGGTCTGGTACGGCCTCGGGCTTCTCTGGTTTGCGGTCTATGCGCGGCGCCGGCTCGTGCTGGCCCCGGAGGAGGCTTTCGCGCTCTCTGCGCATGATTTGCGGGACGAGCCTTAGCCAGCGTGCCAAGCTCCGACCATGCAGATTCTGTTGGTGCGGCATGCAAAGGCGGTCGATACGCGCTCTGCGCAAACCGACTACGAGCGCTGGCTGACCAAGGACGGTCGGGAAACGATGTCTCTGGTCGGCGAGGCGCTCGTGAAGTGGGAGCTGCGATACTCGCGTATCTACACGAGTCCGCTGGTGCGCGCGGTCCAAACCGCCGAGCTGCTGGCCGCTAGCCAGCCCAGCTTCAACGGTCCCGTCGAAGTGCTGAGCGCGCTCTCGACCGAAGAGGGCACCATGGCGCAGGTACTCGAACCGTTCGAAGATGCCGAGGATGACGAGCTCATCGTCATGGTCTCTCACATGCCCAAGATAGGCCTGCTTGCTGCCCACCTCGGCCGGCTCACCACGGCCCCTTCATTTCTACCGGCCTCGGCTTGCCTGCTGAGCGTCGAAGCAGGTCCGGAAGCAAATGGCTGCTTCCAGTGGATGCTCGACCCGGAAACACTCGAACGCAAGCGCGCCTGAAGCGCTGAGCGTCCGGAGCCGACTAGACGGTGCAGACCCGGTTGCGGCCGCGGTGCTTTGCTTCGTAGAGCGCCTTGTCGCCCTGCGCGAACAGATCCGGCGCGGTCGATGCGTGGTCTGGGAAGGTCGCGACGCCAAGCGAGGCCGTCACCCTCAATGGGCCGAGCTCGGTTTGGAGCTCGGTGCCCGCCAGCTCTTCCCGAACGCGCTCCGCGAGAAGTTGAGCGCCGCGCGAGTCGGTTTCTTCGCAGAGCACGCAAAACTCTTCCCCGCCAAATCGCGCCACGAGGTCGGTCTCCCGTTTGACCCGCCTGAGCACCTGGCCGAGCTCTTGAAGAACCCGGTCACCCGCTGCGTGGCCGTAGGTGTCGTTGACGGCCTTGAAGTGGTCGAGGTCGGTCACGATGACGGAGAGCTTTCGGCCGAATCGCTGCGCTGCAAGAAGCTTCTGCTCCATCTGGTCGAGAAACGCGCGCTTGTTCAAGCAGCCGGTCAGCCCGTCGGTCGTGGCGAGCTCCTCGAGTTGGCGAACGAGCCGCGCGTTGGCCATCGCAACGGCGAGGTGGTTCGAAAGCGCTTGCAGCGTCGCGCGCACCGGGGCTCCGAATGCGCCGGGCGCTTTGGCCGCAACGATCAGCGTACCGATGGGTTCCTCGCGCACCACCAATGGCAGAACCAGAAGCGACTCCATCCCTTTGAGCTTGGCCTTCTTGGTGAAGAGCACCTGCTGTTTGGGATCGAAGTCGCCACGGTACGGCAGGTAGTGTCGGTTCTTGACGACCATCGCCGTGAGCGAAGTGTTGTCGCGAAAGCGAAGGCCTTGAAAGTCGAGCGCGCGCTCACCCGAAGCGCGTCGCACGCTGTGGCGCCTGCCCTCCGCTTGGTATTCGGTCACTGCGGCGAAGTCGTGTGGCGCGATTTCTCGCGCCGCTTTGAGGCCCACTTCCATGACGGCGTCTTGTGTCCGTGCGGTGCTGAGGTCTTGGGAGACCCGATAGAGGATTTCCTGCTCTAGTTTCGAGCGCTCGAGTTGCATGAAGACGCGTTCGTTCTCGAACGCACGCAGGACGTGGGAGGTGCTGTCGCGGAGCAGTTGCTCTTCCTCGGGGCTGAAGCCTCGGTCGACGACGCGATCGGCGCAAAGGACAGCCCGGAGATGGCCTCGCTCGAGGACGGGCACCGCGATGAACGCACGGATCGGTGCTGGGCCCCGATAGTAACAAATGCCCGCGTATCCGGGCCGAATCTGTTGAAGGTTGGTGGTCAACTTTCGGCGAACGGCCGCTCCGACCGCGCCCGCGCCGAGGGAAAACGGGCCGTCCGCAAGGTCGTCACTCTCCGAGACCGATTCGACGATGGTAAGCTCGTCCTCTTCGCCCGTTGGCATCAGCAGCACGCAGGTGTGGAGGTCCAGCGTCTGGTGGAGCAACTGCAGAGCGTGGTAGAGCGCTTGGCGAACCTCTTGGACGCTGGTTTGATAGAGGCGATCCTCGTCCCTCGCCACGCCCGACGAGGGCGCAACCAAACGAAAGAGTCGCGTGTCGTCGCGGACCTTTTCCTTCTGTGCTTCGAGCTCGAGCGCGGACTTGCGGCGCACACGAACGATCTCGGCGCGCGTGAACAGATAGCTGAGCGCCCCAAAGCCTACGGTGAAGAGCGCGTTGAAGCCGAGGCGCAGGGGATCGCGAACGTGCTCGCCGAGGACTGCGACTGCGAATCCTAGCGCGAGTGCGAAGAGCACGACCCCAACGCCTGCCCGACCCGTGGCGAACGCGGCCACGAGCGCGACGGCGACATAGCTCAACGGATAGAGCTCACTGGCAACCCCGCCACGAAACTGAATCAAGGCATGCACGCCCACGAGCAGCAGGACGCCCAGCTCGAACGCCGACTTCGGGTTCGTGCCTTCTGGATAGGCGCTCCGAGCGCGATGTCCGAAAAGCAACAACCAGCTCACAAACCAGGCCAGATGTCCCCATCCCCAACCATGGCGCTCGGGAAGAAAGAAACCCGCTAGCAAGAACGCGCCGAGCAGGAAGCCGGCCGCCGCTCCCCATGTCGACCGCGCGGTCCGCCTTGCGCGAAGCGCTGCCTGGACGAGGGCCGTCATACCCACTCGCTGTTACGCCCCGAAGCATCCGTTCAGCAAGAAATTGGCTCGAATGTGGGAAATCCGCCTACCTAGGGCGGGGGGAACTGGAATACGAACTCCTCGGCCCGAACCATCCCCAGCTCGTCCCGGGCAATTCGTTCGACATAGTTTGGATCGCTGCGGAGAGCATCGATCTGGCCCTTGAGGATGGCGATCTCCTGGACCAGCTCCTCGTTGGATGCGCGCAGCTCCTGAAGCTCTTCGCGGAGGTGCCGATAGCGGGGCAGACCCTGCTCGTCGAGGACCAGCGTGGGGACCGTCATGACGGCCATCACCATCAGGGCGAACGGAAGAAGCTCAGCGCCTGCTCTCACGTGCCGAGCCTGCCTCAATCCGGGTCTGGTTTGCAATTTTCTGTCCAGTTTCGCGGGCTTGACAGAACCCCTGCAGCTTCTACTTTCTGTGAGAGTGTGACAATCACCTTGGACGAGCGGCATCGCCGAATCCTGTTCGCGGTCGTGACCGAGTACATCGCGTCGGGAAAGGCCGTGAGCTCGCGACGTATCGCGAAGCGCTATGCCATTCAACTGTCACCAGCGACGATCCGGAACGTGCTCGCAGATTTGGAAGAAGCCGAGCTTCTGCACCAGCCACACACCAGTGCGGGCCGTGTCCCGACCGATGCGGGGTTTCGACGCTTCGTCGATGCGATGGCCAGCGCCGGGGAGATCTCCGGCGCACACCGGACCGCGTTGATCCGACGGCTTCAGAGCTTGGAGCCTGGTGCCGACGCGGTACGTGAAACAGGGCAGCTTCTGAGCCGCCTCACTGGGACGGCGGCGATCATCGCGCGAGCGCAGGTCGCGAAAACGAGCCTCGATCAATTGCGCTTCATGCGGCTCGCCGAGGGACGGACACTCGCGGTACTGGTGACGCGGAGTGGCACGGTCGAAAATCGAGTGGTCGTGACAGAGCTCGCAGTGGACGACCAAAGCCTCGAGCGCGTGAACAATTACCTGGCTGAGCTGGTCGGCGGTCGGACACTCGAGGAGGTCCGAGATCTGCTTGCCGTGCGCCTCGCCACCGAAGAAAGCCAGTATCAGGTCTTGCGTGAGCAGGCCCAGCAGATGGTCGAGGCCACGGTCGGAGGCGAGCCGGAACGAACCCAGGTGGTCATCGAAGGCCAGGGTGCTCTATTCGATCGCCCGGAATTCGGCGATGCGGAGAAGATCCGCCGATACCTGAGCGCCTTCGAGGAAAAGCAGAAGCTTCTCGAGCTGCTCGAACAGACCTTGCTCACCGATGGCGTTCAGGTCTTCATCGGCTCGGAGGCGGCCCTCGACGACGTGAACGACATCAGCGTCATTTCGAGCCCGTATCGCCGGGATGGGACCCCGGTTGGCTCGTTTGGCATCGTGGGTCCCACACGCATGGACTACAAGAAATACGTACCTTTGGTAGGATTTGCAGCCGATGTGCTAAGCGACGTCCTCGATGGAAGGCTGCCAGGCAGATCCAAGGGCTCCTAGAGAAAGACGGTTGGGGGAATGAGCGAACACGCGGGGGACAAACCGGAAGACGAGCAGACCAACGGCGCTGGCGAAGACGATGAGGTCATTTTTCCGGAGGAAGAGGCGGCCAAAGAGGGAGCAGCCGAGACCAGCGACCTCGAGAAGGCGCAGGCAGAACGCGACCGAATGCGCGATCAGCTCCTTCGGATTGCCGCCGACTTCGACAATTTTCGCAAGCGATCGCGCAAGGAGATCGAAGAGGTTCGCCGCCGAAGCATCGAGGACACGCTCCGCGAGGTTTTACCGATCGTCGACAATCTCGAACGGGCAGCGGACGCGATGGCGGGCGCCACTGAGGTTTCGGCAGTCTCCGAGGGCGTCCGCATGGTGCTGCGCGGCTTCGAGGACATTGCCCAACGATTGGGGCTCAAGCGCGTCCCGACCGTTGGGCAACAATTCGACCCGACTTGCCACGACGCCATGCAGCAGGAAGAGACCAACGAGCATGCGCCAGGCACCATCGTGACCGAGATCGTTCCAGGCTACTTCCTCGGAGACCGTCTCTTGCGGCCGGCCATGGTGGTGGTGGCCAAGCCGCCGAGCGGCACGGACGAAGGAGGCGGCTCCCCATCCGCGGAAGGCGACCAGCACGATGGGTGATCGCAGGTTTGCTGCGACAAGCCTCGAGGTCGGAGTATAAAGGGGACTAGGGCGAGATGGGGAAAATCATCGGGATCGATCTGGGCACGACCAACTCCTGTGTTGCGTTCGTCGACAACGGGGAGCCGCAGGTCATTCCGAATGCCGAGGGGAGCCGCACGACACCTTCGGTGGTCTCTTTTGCGAAGGACGGCGAGCGGCGCGTGGGCAGCGTGGCCAAGCGCCAGGGCGTGACCAATCCTCAGAGCACGATCTTCGCCATTAAGCGACTGATGGGACTTCCGTTCCAAGCCGAGCCCGCGCAGAGGCACAAGCGCGCAGTGCCTTACGAGGTCGTCGAGAACGAGGGCGGGGACGCCTGGATCCAAGCGCACGGTCATCGATACTCGCCGCCGGAAATCTCCGCCATGATCCTCGAAAAGATGCGTGAGGTCGCGGAGTCGTTCCTCGGGGAGGATGTCCAAGAAGCGATCGTGACGGTGCCCGCGTACTTCAATGACGCGCAGCGCTCTGCGACGATTGCGGCAGGCAAGATCGCAGGCCTCGAAGTTCGCCGAATCATCAACGAGCCGACTGCGGCAGCACTTGCGTATGGCTTCGAAGAGAAGGAAGGCAAGCGCGTTGCCGTGTACGATTTGGGCGGCGGCACCTTCGATATTTCAATCCTCGAGATCGCCAACGGCGTCTTCAGCGTGAAGTCGACCGCGGGCGACACCCACCTCGGCGGCGAAGACCTCGACAACGCCCTGGTCGAAGAGCTGGCTCGGCGCTTCGAAGAGAGCAGCGGAATCGATTTGCACGGTGATCGCGTCGCGCTTCAGCGCCTCAAAGAGCAGGCCGAGAAGGCGAAGCACGAGCTCTCCTCTTCGTTCGAGACGGAAATCAACCTTCCGTTCATCGCGTCCGACGAATCGGGCCCGAAGCATCTCGAAACCAAGCTCAAGCGGAGTGAGCTCGAGATCCTGGTGTCGGAAATCATCGACAGGACGCTCGGGCCCTGCAAACAGGCTCTGGAGGACGCGGGCGTCAAGACGGAAGATATCGACGAAATACTCTTGGTGGGTGGTCAAACGCGCATGCCCCTGGTCCAGTCGAAGGTGAAGGATTTCTTCGGAAAGGCGCCCTACAAGGGGGTGAATCCGGACGAAGTGGTGGCGATGGGCGCCGCCCTGCAAGGCGCTGCGCTTGCTGGGGAGGTCGAAGAGGTTCTGCTGCTCGACGTGACGCCCCTGAGCCTCGGTGTCGAAACCGGCGGCGGCGTGTTCTACAAGCTGATCCCGCGGAACACCACGGTGCCCACCCGCGCCAAAGAGGTGTTCACAACCAGCGTCGACAACCAGTCCTTCGTGCCGATTCACGTATTGCAGGGCGAGCGCGAGATGGCAGCGGACAACAAGTCCTTGGCAAAGTTCGAGCTTGCGCCGATCCTGCCTGCACCGCGAGGTGTTCCGGAAATCGAAGTGACCTTCGACATCGACGCCGACGGCGTAGTGAACGTGAGCGCCAAGGATCTCGGAACCAGCCGTGAGCAGAACATCCGCGTCGTTGCATCGAGCGGCCTCACCGAAAAAGACATCGAGCGCATCATCGAAGAAGCCGACGCGTACAGGACGACCGACCAGAAGCGTCGCGAGCTCGCCGAGCTCCGCAATGCGGCTGAAGCACTGCTCTACACGAGCGAGCGGGCGGTTGCGGAATGCCGCGAACTGGTTCCCGAAGAGGTCGTGGCTCAGGTCGAGGCCGACATCGAGGCCTTGCACTATTCCGTGAACGAAGGCGACGCGATCGCCATCAAAGACGCCCTCGAGACCCTCGAGCTGAGCGCCTACAAGATCGCCGAAGCGATGTACGGCAACGTTGAATTGGACTCGGCCAACGAAGCTCAATCCGAGTCGTGAGCGGCGAAGAACGAGCGTCGGAAACCGGTGCGCAATGGCTGTCGAGGATGCGCTGGGGAGCGCTCGCCATTCAAGCGACTGCCATTCTAATCGCCGCAGAGGGCCTCGGGGTTGCCCTTCCCCTCGTTCCGATGTGGTCGCTGGTGGCCGTGGGCGCCCTTTCAAACGTCTGGCTGGCGTCGCGCAAGGCTGATGCAGGTCATCTAGGCGCGTTCCTCGTTTTGGACGTCGCGCTCCTCTCGGGCCTGCTCTACCTCTCAGGTGGCCCGACCAACCCGTTCAGTGTCATCTACGTCGTTTACATCGCGATGTCCGCGGTGATGCTCGCGCCGACCTGGACCTGGACGATCGCCGGGCTCTCGATCGTGTCGTTCGCAACGCTGTTCGTGGCTCACGTGCCGAGTGAGCACCTGGGCCATGCCGAACAAAGTGGTGGGTTTCAAGCCCATCTGTACGGGATGTTCATCGCCTTGGTTCTAGCGGTGGCGCTCATCACCTATTTCGTGAGCCAGCTGTCTTTGGAGCTCCGCAGGCGTGAGCGGGCGCTTGCCGAGGCCGAAGAGCGGACGCACCGCTGGGGAAAGCTTGCCTCGATTGCGACCTTGGCGGCTGGTGCGGCGCACGAGCTCGGCACGCCGCTCGGCACGATCGCGGTCGCCGCCAAGGAGATGGAACGTCAAGCTCGAAAGGTTCCGGGCTGTGAGGGGCTGGTCGAGGATGCGAAGCTGATTCGCGAAGAGCTCGAGCGATGCCGCCTGGTCCTCGGCCGCATGGCGGCGGCAGGCGGCGAGCACGTGGGCGAGGCGCTGAGCTCGATCTCGGTCGAGGCGCTGTTCGCGCAAGTGCGCGCGCGCCTGAGCCCGGAGCAATCAGAACGCTGGGTCACCTCGACTGAGGTTGCCTATGTTGAGGCACCCGGGGCCGCCCTCGTGCAGATGGTCGAGAACATCGCACGCAACGGTTTCGATGCCTGTGACACCGGGCGCATTTCACTTGAGGTGCGGAAGGCCGATCGAGGCATCGAGCTTTGCTTCGTCGACGAAGGCAAGGGCATGGACGAGTTGGCAGTCGCACGCGCAACAGAGCCGTTCTTCACTACGAAGAACACCGGTGACCGGATGGGCCTGGGCTTGTTCCTCGCACGAACGCTCGTAGACTCCCTGCACGGCCAGCTGACGATCGAGTCCGCTAGCGGCCGAGGTACGACGATCCGGGTCGTGCTTCCACAGCGCTCATGACCGACGCCCAAGACCGCAGCAACCCAAAGCCTTCGATTCTGCTCGTCGATGATGACGAGCGACTCCGGTCGCGGATGGCCCGTGCCTTCGAGGAGCGCGGCTACGAAGCACAAGAAGCCGATGGCTACGATCGTGCGGTGGCAGTCGCTCAGCAGGAGAGCACCGAGTACGCCGTGGTCGATCTCCGTATGCCGGGGAAGTCGGGTTTGGAGGTCGTGCGCGAGCTCCACCGGATCGATCCAGCGACCAAGATCGTGGTGCTGACCGGCTACGGGAGCATCGCTACAGCGCTCGAAGCGGTGCGCCTCGGTGCGAGGCACTATCTGACCAAACCCGCTGACGTCGATGAGGTGATCGCTTCGTTCGAGCGGGGAGATGCCGGAACCCATTCGGAGGGCACGGCCTCAGAAACCGTCACTCCCGAGACGCCGTCTTTGGCCAGGGTCGAATGGGAGCACATCCAGCGGGTGCTGACCGACTGCGGGGGCAACATCACCAAGGCGTCGGAAAGATTGGGAATTCATCGTCGCTCGCTCCAACGTAAGCTGTCGAAGTTCCCCATGTCGCGCTGAGCCGCCGCGACGATTTGCCGCGTACGATCGGAGGGGTTCCTTCCCTAAGCTAAGGCCGGTGAAGGGTTGTTGGGCGATCGCGGTGCTGCTCGCGCCGTCTTGGATTGCGGCGGAGGCTTCCGCGTGCGGGACTTGCGCCGTTGGTGATCCGACCCTGACCATCGTCGGCTTCGAACAACCCAAGAGCCAACGCGTCCGCACGTCGGGCACCATTCGCCATCGGAACGATCGAATTGGCGACGCTCAGGTCGACCAGGTCAGGCTGGCTGAACAGCGCATGGAGCTCGCCGGCGCCTATTCGCCAAGCGACCGGTGGACGCTCTCCTTGATGATGCCGCTGGTCCACCGCTTGGTGAGCGCGATCAACCTCGCGCAGGCCGATATCTGGGCACCGGGTGATTTGGAGTTTCGGGCCCGCGCGGTCATCTGGCGTGATCGCAAGTTTGCGCCCCGACATCTCGTCAGCCTGATCGGCGGCATCGAGTTCCCGACCGGCTCGATCGAGCGTGATGCAGAGGGCGTCCCGCTTCCTTTGGAGTTTCAGGCAGGCACCGGCTCCTGGGACCCGATCGCTGGCGCTTCGTATACGATGTTCAACGATCCCTGGTCGCTCTACGTTTCATCGGTCGCTATCTTTCCGACCAAGGGTACCGCGGATACGAGGGTCGGGATCAGCTACCGGCAAACCGCGCTTGCGCAGTTTCAGCCTTGGCACTTTCTCGCTTTTCAGTTGGGCGCCGAGCTCAGATTGGACGAGCCAAGCTACATCAGCGGAGTTCGCGACCCAAACACCGGCGGTCACGTCACTTACGGAACCTTTGGCCTAATCGGCCTGCCTCATGAGAAGGTGCTGCTGCACTTCACTACGGCGGTTCCAATGATTCAGCGATTGGATGGAAGTCACGTGGAAGGTCTCGCAATCACCGCAGGGCTGGTCTATGAGATTTAGTCTCCTCATCGCAGCTGCACTGTTCGCCGCGGCATTGCTCCCGAACTGCGCGCGCGTGACTGAAGGCATCGAGGTGGACGTCGCCTACCAACCGGTAGCCACACCCGCAGCGGTCCGCACAGACTTGGGCTATCGGGTCCGTCTCGAGCGAGCTCTGCTCGCCGTTGGCAGGGTCGAGCTTCTGCGCTGTGACAATTTTGTCCTGGATCTTCTGAAGCGGGTCGGGGCCGCGCGAGCGAAAGCCCACGCGTTCTCGTCACCGACGAGCTTGGGGGTTCCCTTGGTGATCGACCTCATGGAGAGCGCCGGCGTCCCGCTCTTCGCTGGAACCCTACGACCGCCTCCAGATCGCTACTGCGGCATTCGGGTGATCGCAATGCCAGCCGACCAGGATGCAGAGGGTGTAACCGACGAAAACCTGGACATGCTGCAGAACAGCGTTGTCATCGTGGGGCGTGTCGAGGACGCCGAGGGGGTGGAGCAAGCCGCTCTCGTCGCGCGGATTTGGGACATCCTTCTCTGCGAGATGAAGTTCGACCGGCCGCTGGTTTTTGACAGCCCCGTTCTCGAAAGCGTCTCCATCCAAATCGACCAGACGAAGTGGTTCGATGGCATCGATTTTGCAGACTTTGCACTAGAGGAGTCAACCGAAGTGCAGGAACAGATAACCCAAAACATACGTTCGTCGTTGCGGGCTGTCCTTACCAACTAGGAAGTCGGGCACTAGAGACGGTGGAGAATGAAATGAAAAGACTATGGATACTCATGGCGCTGAGCGCCTTTGCTTTGGGCTGTGGAGACGACTCGAGCGCGTCGCAGGAGGTCGAGCTCAGCTTCGCCGCGGTCGTCGGCGAGCAACCCTTTGTCTGTGGTGAGACGTACGAGAACCTCGGGACGAACGATACCTCGCTCGTGCTCAGCGACTTTCGCTTTTACGTGCACGATGTCCAAATGAAGAACGCGGCCGGTGGCTGGATTCCGGTGGCGCTCGATGAGAACAAGTTCCAGACGGGCGGCGTCGCGTTGCTCGACTTCGAGGACTGCGCCGCGACGGGGAACGCGGACCTCAACGGCCTGGTGACGGGTTCTTTGCCGGCTGGGGAGTATGACGGCCTTCGCTTCAAGATGGGTGTGCCCTTCGAAGTGAACCACCAGAATCATTCGACGGCACAGAGCCCCTTGAATATCACCGCACTGTTCTGGGATTGGCAGGGCGGATACAAGTTCCTCCGAATCGACTCCGGGCAGTTCAGCGCGAATGACTGGCGTATGCACCTGGGCAGCACGGGCTGCGTCGGGAACCCGGAGGCCGGTGGGGTCACTGAGTGCGCCAACGGCAACCGTGTGGAGGTCGAGTTTGATGCGTTCGACGCGAGTGCCAACACCGTCATCGCCGATTACGCAGCACTGGTCGAAGGCGCCGCTCTCGACAACGACGCCGCTGCTGACTTTGGCTGCATGTCGAAGCCTGCGGACACGGACTGCGCACCGCTCTTTGCAAACCTAGGGCTTTCCTTTGCTGGTTCCGAAGCTGGCACGCAACAGTTCTTCTCCGCCGAGTAGTGCTCCTGCTCGGTCAAGAGGTCGGTCTTACTCCCAACTCCACATGAAACATCTCCCTCTCGCGCTTGTCTTGTTCCCATTGCTCCTTTGGACCGGATGCGGTGACAGCGAGACCGCATCCGTGTCCAAGGAATGGGTCTGGGACATTCCGGACACCGTTCCTCAACCGCGGGTCCCCGAAGACAACCCGATGTCCGATGCAAAGGTCGAGCTTGGGCGTTTCCTCTTCTACGACACGAAGCTATCGGGGAACCAAACCCAGAGCTGCGGGGGCTGCCACTTGCAGGAGCTTGCATTCACCGATGGGCTGGCCCAGGCCAAGGGCTCGACGGGCGAGATTCATCCGCGTAGCGCAATGAGCTTGGCCAACGTAGGCTATGCGGCATCGCTGAACTGGGCGAACCCGGCGGTCGTCCGGCTCGAAGAGCAAGCCTTGGTGCCGATGTTTGGCGAGGATCCGGTCGAGCTCGGAATGGCGAACATGGAAGACGAGCTTCTCCGCCGCCTGCGCGACGACGAGCGCTATCCGGACATGTTTGCCAAGGCTTTTCCCGAAAAAGCGGATCCAATCGACCTGGACAGCATCACCAAGGCGATCGCCGCGTTTCAGCGTGCCCTGACCAGCTTCAGCTCCAGGTACGACCAGGGGTCGAGCGCGCTGACCTTGTCCGAGCAAAGAGGAAAGGCGCTCTTTTTCGGAGGCACCACCGAGGAGGGAGTCCCCGATGCGCTGGAGTGTTTCCATTGTCACGGCGGCTTCCTGCTCTCCCAGTCGGTCGACCACAGTGGCAGCGAGTTCAATCAGCAGACCTTCATCAACAACGGCCTCTACAATCTCGATTCGGACGGCAGCTATCCGGAAGGCAATCAGGGGCTCTTCGAGGTCACCAACGACCCGGCCGACAAGGGGAAGTTCAAGCCGCCGAGCCTGCGCAATGTCGCGGTCACCGCGCCCTACATGCACGACGGCTCGATCGCCACCCTCGAAGAGGTCGTGGACCACTATGCGCGTGGAGGGCGCTTGATCGAAAGCGGGCCCGACGCGGGCGACGGCTTCGACAACCCCAACAAGAGCAGCTTCCTCGATGGCTTCAAGATCAGCGAGCAAGAGAAGCAGGACCTGATCGCATTTCTTCGGACGCTGACCGACGAGAGCTTGCTCACCAACCCGGCGTTCAGCGACCCGTTCGCGGAGTGACCTAGACCAGCAGTCGCGGCTCGCGTTCGAGGGCGATGCCGAAACGGTCGCGAACGCGTGCTCGGATCTCGTCGGCGAAGGCGAGCAACTCGGTGGTCGTGCCGCCACCATGGTGCACTAGAGAAAGTGCGTGATTGCTCGATACGCCGATGGCGCCACGTCGGCTGCCCTTTGCAATCCCGGCCCTTTCGATGAGCCAACCCGCAGCGAGCTTCACCCGGGTATCCTGGGTCGGGTAGCTCGGGACTTCCTCGGGAGCTCTCACGAGTCTCTCGCGGAGCGCCTGCTCGACGAGGCGGTCCGCCTCCGCGGCGGAAACGACCGGATTCAGGAAGAAGGAGCCCGCGCTTCGGCGATTGGGATCGGCGGGATCGATCAGCATCGACTTGTGTCGGCGAAGCTCGAGCACGCGCTGCCGGATCTCGGCAAGCGTTGCGTCGCGCCCAACACGCTTCTCGAGCTCGGCGTAGCGAATCGTCCCGGGGCCCCCAGGACGCAAGGCGAAGCGGACCGAGGAGATGACGAAGCGCTCGGGGTCGCGCTTGAACAGGCTGTCGCGATACCCAAAGCCACAGGCCTCTGGGGCGAGCTCCTCGAACGCGAGCGTGTCGCGGCGAAGAACGCGGACCCGGTCAATCACCCCGGCGACCTCCGCGCCGTACGCCCCGACGTTCTGGATGGGCGTTGCACCGCTAGACCCCGGAATTCCCGCAAGGCATTCGACCCCGGCCCAATTTCGGGCGACCGCACCGTCCACGACCTGATCCCAGGGCACTCCTGCGCCTGCTGTCACGACGCCGCCCTCTGAGAACGTGAGCTCGCCGATCGCCATGTGAACGACCAGACCTGCATAGCCCTCGTCGGGCACGATGAGATTCGAGCCGCCGGCCAGGATGGCTGCCGGAATCGCTTCGTCGGCGGCCCAGCGAAGCGCATCGACGAGGGTGGCTTCGTCGCTCGCGCGCACGAGATACTTCGCGGGCCCGCCGAGCTCCAAGCTGGTGAGCGGGGCAAGCGGAACGTCGCGTTGGATCCCGAGCCTTGTCATTCGCCGGTCATTTAGGGCGCTGGGATTCTTTCCAGTCCGCCCATGTAGGGACGCAACGCGTCGGGGATGAGCACGCTTGCATCGGCCTGTTGATTCTGCTCCAGAATCGCGACCAGCGTCCGGCCGATCGCAAGGCCAGAACCATTGAGGGTATGAAGGAAGCGCGGCTTGGCCTTCTCG
Source organism: uncultured delta proteobacterium (assembly GCA_963699755.1). Taxonomy (GTDB): domain Bacteria; phylum Myxococcota_A; class Polyangia; order Polyangiales; family Houyiibacteriaceae; genus SG8-38. The sequence goes on along the minus strand of CAVOVB010000001.1, from coordinate 1,074,453 downwards.
TCGGACCTAAAACGGGCGTTCATGCGTCGCGCTTGGAAGTCGCCAAACCAAGAGCAGCTCGAGATCTCCCGATAGGCGTTCTGCGCGGGCAGCCAGACCTCCAGATCGTAAGACTTCTGCGCGGCAAACCCCATGTCGCCCGCACAGAGCTGCACGACACGATGATGCAAGCCGAGCTTCTGCAGGATCGACTCGGCATGATGGGTAAGAGCTTCGAGCTCTGCCACGCCCTGGTCGGGATGGCAGAAACGAACCAGCTCTACCTTGTCGAACTGATGAACACGGATCATGCCACGTGTGTCTTTACCATAGCTCCCCGCCTCGCTTCGGAAGCAGGCAGTGTATCCGGTATACGCAACCGGCAAGTCAGCCCCAGTGAGGATCTCGTTCGCGTGAAGGTTGGTAAGAGGCACTTCGGCCGTCGGCACGAGATAGAGCTCGTGCCCCTGTGCATCGGCCTGCGCTTCCCAGTCCTCGTCTTTTGCCATCCGAAACGCATCCTTGGCGAACTTTGGCAGCTGGCCGGTGCCGCGCATGGCGCTGTCTTTGACGAGCACCGGCGGCCAGACTTCTTCGTAGCCATGCTCACTGCTGTGTACGTCGAGCATGAACTGCATCAGCGCGCGATTGAGGCGTGACCCAAGACCCTTGAGCACGACGAATCGCGAGCCGCTGATCTTGGCGGCGCGCTCGAAGTCGAGGATGTCGAGCTTGGTACCGACCTCGACGTGATCGACGACGTCGAAGGCGAAGACAGGCTTCTCCCCCCAGACGCGGATCTCGACGTTGTCGTCTTCGCTCAGGCCGTCCGGAGTGTCGGCGTGGGGAAGATTCGGCAAGTTCAGCAAGATCGCTTCGAGCTCGGTCTCCACCTCGGCTTGCCGCGACTCCCTTTGCTTGATCTCGTCGCCGAGGCGCCGAAGCTGATCGCGCTTGGCCTGAAACTCCTCGGAGCTCTTGTCGGCCACCTTCGCCATCGCCTGGCTGGCCTCGTTCCGCTCCTGTCGCAGCGCCTCGACTGCGGCGATGACGGATCGTCGTTCTTCGGCCAGGGATCCAAGTCGATCGAGGAGGGCAGCATCCGCGAAGCCGCGGCGCGTCAGGGCAGCCTTCACATCCGGCAAGTTTTCGCTCACGAAGCGCAGGTCGAGCATGGGAGCGGGTCTACAACAGGAGGCTCGAGAGCACCAGTCGCGTAGTTCTTGGCGCTAGGTGGAAAACCTCCTAAGTTGCTGGCGTGAGCGAGAGTGGCATGCTCGGCCGATTGGGGGTGATCGGCGACGTTCATTGCGAGGACGAGACGCTCGGGCGAGTGCTCGATGCCCTGGACAGGATGAACGTCGAAGCGGTTCTTTGCGTCGGCGATTTGGTCGACGGGCCCGGCGATGCGGACGCCACGGTACGTCTGCTCGAAGCGCGACATGTGCAATGCGTAGCCGGCAACCACGAACGTTGGTTTCTCGCTGGTGAGCAACGATCGCTCGAGAACGCCACGATTGAAATCAGCGCGGCGTCGCGCTCGTTCATCGAGTCGCTCCCAGCTGTGCGAAGGTATGCTACGCCCAAAGGCAACGCGCTCCTCTGTCACGGCGTCGGCGAGGACGACGAAGCCTGGCTTCTCCCCGAGACGCGGGGTTACGCCCTTCAAGACATCCCAACCCTGCGGGAGCTGATGTTCGATGACGAGATTCAGTTCATGATCGGCGGACATACACACGAACGAATGGTCCGTGTCTTCCCGGGCCTCACCGTCATCAACGCCGGCACCATTCACCGCAAGGACGAGCAGTCGTTTACGGTGCTGGACTTCGTTGCGATGCGGGTTTCGGCCTACTCGGCGGCTGAGCTAAACACAGCGACGCTGATCGAAGAGCTCGAGCTGCCCATGCCGGGCCCGGTTGCCTAGTGTAGATTCTCAGAGATTCAGCGCGCCTGCCGCCAGAGCTCCCCGAGCGAAGGCATCGTTCCCGTCAGGAGGAATCCAACCCGAAATAGCCGCGCACCGACTCGAATCGACAGCCAAGTCGAAACCACCAATACCAGCATCGAGCCTAGGACCTCCCACCAGGCAATGCCCGAGGAGTCGACTGCGAGCCGGACGATGACCGTGAGCGGGGAAGTGAAGGGGATCCATGTCATCACTTGACCAAGGATGCCGTTGGGCTCTTCGAGAAGGATCACCGGCACCATCAAGGGAAGGATTGCAAGGATGGCCCAGCCCATGGTGAGCTTCTGACTTTCGGCAGCGTTGGCGCCAAGCGCGGCGGTCGCAAGCATCAAGCTACCGAGAAAGAGGTAGCCGAGGACGAAGAAGACTGGCGCCACGGCCAGGGCTACCCAGGGGATCGACACGACCGCTGCAAGCGCCGCCGAAGCAGAGATCGCCACGAATACGACCATCGAGGACCAGACGGCAAACTGAACGAGCCCCGCGGCGCCAAGGCCGAAGAGCTTGCCGGCGAGGATTTCTTCAGGCGTCACCGAGGAGAGTAGAACCTCGACGATCTTGCTCTCCTTGTCGGTCGACACGGTTTGTACGAGGTATCCCGAAGCGCTCAGCAGGGCGGTAAGAAGCAGGATTCCTAAGAAGAGCGGGATGGTCGTGCGCACGAGGAGGTCGAGGGCCTGGTCGAGGTCGACCAGCTCATGGCCTTCAGGCCCCAGGCGGCTGCGCACGAAGAACGCCGGGGAAAGCACTCGTTCTCGTAACTGTCCGTCGAGCCGCCCTTCGAGGAGTGACTTTCTCAAGAGCTTCTGGAGAAGCGGTTCGATCGAGGTTCCGCGCATACTCAGAAGCGGAGTCTTGTTCGACTCGACCGCACGCACCTTTCCGCTCGCGAGGTAGTCTTTTTGGACGACGTACAGAGCCCGAAGGCGGCCCGCTTCGAGATCCTTGCTCGCCGCGTCGCGTTGGTCGTAGAGCACCACATCGTCGGCTCCCTCACTCGCTTTGCACCGGAGCTCGCCATCCCGTTCCTCGAACAGTGAACGATCGATGACGTTTGCATCGTCGACGAGGCCGAAGCGCGAGCTCTCTGCAGCGCGCTGCGAGAAGAAATACGTTTGGAGGCCGAGGACCGTGCCCGAAACGGCAGCCAGGAAGAGAGGCAGGCCGAATGTCGCGATCAAATAGGACCAGCGTTTGACGACCGATAAGAGCTCGAAGCGCGCGACGACCGCAATGCGTTGGAGGCGCATGACTCAGTGCACCTCGCTGACCAAGTGGACGAAGATTTCGTCCATGCGCGCCACCAGCGGCTCGTAACGGTCGACCGAGACGCCGTTTCGGACGAGCTCGTTCAGGTATCCGGCCGGCGTTGCGCTCGGCGGCAACTCGACGCGCCAGCCACCGGCTCTTTGTCTTGTGGCTTCTACCCCAAGGGCGGTCAGATCCATCGCCGTCCAGACGATCACTCCGTGCGGCGAATGGCGTCGACGAATCTCATCGAGCTGTCCGTACACCACGAGGTTTCCGCGATGGATGAGCGCAACGCGATCACAGAGCGCTTCGACTTGATGCATCATATGGGTCGACAAGACGGTTGTTTGGCCGGTTCGCCGACGCTCTTCGATCAGCTCGGTGACCAACGCGACGTTGACCGGATCCAGACCGGAAAATGGCTCGTCTAGAACACAAAGCTCGGGGTCGCTCATCAGGCAAGCTGCGATCTGAACCTTCTGCGTCATGCCTTTGGAAAGGCTCTCGACCCGCTGGTCGGCGACATGGCTCAGACCCACACGCTCGAGCCAATGGTCTGCCGAAGCACGAGCCGCCAGGCGCTTCATCCCCTTCAATCCGCCGAGATAGGCTAGAAGCTCACCCACCTTGGCACGACGGTACACTCCGCGCTCCTCCGGAAGATAGGCTGTGCGATCGAGCGCCTGGGGAGTCGGAGCGAAGCCAAAGAGCGACACCTCTCCTTCGTTCGGGCGAAGAATGTCGAGCCCAATTCGGATCAAGGTCGTCTTGCCCGCACCGTTTGGACCTAGAAGGCCAAAGACCTCGCCCTGCATGATCTCGAGCGATACGCGATCGAGCGCAGTGTGCTGCCCGAAACGCTTAGACAGGCCCCGATACGCGAGAACACCCACGCCGATAGTGTATCGGCTGAGGGGGTCGGGGGGCTAGTCCGCTGCGGGGGGAGGGACAGCGGCGCCCTCATTGGCGCTGCCGCCGGCATCGGCGCCGGCCCTCACACCGAATGCGCAACGCAGACCGGGCCGCGCTTTGCGGTTTAGGGTGCGCTGTAGCCCTCCCTAGCCCCGCTAACGCTCGAGGCCTGCGGCCAGAAGTTTCTTCGTCAGCCTGGAGACACCAACCTTCTCGAGCTCATCCACGCTGAATAGCCGTCGGCTCTTCGACTCCGCAGCCTTCGCCCCCCTGGCTCTGAACAACTCGATCCGCATTCGCCGGTGCGTCAGTACGTGCTCGATCTCCCCAATTGGATCCGGGTCGAGCCTCGCTGAAATGCCAGCGTCCCGAAGTGCGCTTCGAGGATCGTGCGCACCGGAATCTTCTCGAGCAACCATCGGCAATCCCCAGAGCCCAGCGAACAACTTCTGTTGGCTCTGAAGGAGCCAGACGCGTTGCTCGGTCTCACGACCGCGCGTTGCCACCACCGCGGACAGCTTCATCTCGCTGGGCGTTCTTCGCGGACGCGGAACCGGGAGAGAACCAACCTCGCCGCATGCGTGTGCTTCGCAGTCTGCGGCGACGGGGCAGGACTCACAGCTCGGTTCCTTGGGCGTGCATATCATGGCGCCAAGCTCCATCAGGGCCTGATTCAGGTCGCCAGGTCGAGCACCCGGAACCAGACGCCCAGCTTCTTCCCAGAGTCGTTTGTTCGTGACGGGCGAGCCGAGCGGGGTGTCGATTCGGAACATCCGCGCGAGGACACGGGCCACGTTCCCATCGACGATGGGCTCTTCCTTGCCGAAGGCAATGCTGCCGATCGCACCTGCCGTATAGCGGCCAACCCCGGGGAGGGCGCGCCGCGCTTCAGCATCTTCAGGAACCCTTCCGCCGTACTGAGCCACCACCTCACGGACACCCGCCTGAAGTAAGCGCGCGCGCCGATAGTAACCAAGGCCGCTCCAATGCGAGAGGACCGTGTCTTCGTTCGCCTCGGCCAAAGCGATCGGGGTGGGAAAGCTCGCAAGGAAGCGCTCATAGTATGGGATGACCGTCTCGACGCGCGTCTGCTGCAGCATGACCTCGGACACCCAGATCGCGTAAGGGTCGCGGGTTCGGCGCCAAGGAAGAGCACGCGCGGCCTCGTCGTACCAGCCGAGTAGCTTCTGCCGAATGGCCGCCATCAGGGGCCGCCTTGGAGTAGGCGGTCCGGATTCTCCAGCATCTCGATGACGTCGTAGGCGAACGCCGCGCCGACGTGTCCATCGACGATGCGGTGGTCGAGCGACAGCGAAAGCAACATGACTTTGCCAACAACCACCTCGCCGTCGCGAACGACCGGTGTTTCCTTGATACGATGTACGCCGAGGATGCCGAGCTCCGGGTAATTCAGGATGGGCGTTGCAAGAAGACCCGATTGCTTCCCGAGCGAGGTCACGGTGAATGTGGAGCCCCGAAGATCTTCGGGTGCAATGGTTCCGTCTCGTGCCAAACGCGCGAGATGTCCGATCCGGCTTGCGAGCTTGAAGAGTGGAAGCTGGTCCGCGTTCTGCACCACTGGAACCATCAGTCCCGCCTCGGTCGCTGTCGCCACTCCGATGTTGTAGTACTTCTTGTAAACCAGCTCGTTCCTACGCTCGTCGACCGCGGCGTTCAATACTGGATGGCGAGGCAAGACATCTGCAACCGCCTTGACGATGAAGGGCAAGAAGGTGAGCGAGACCCCGCGGCGCGTTGCCTCTGGCAAGAGTCGCTGTCGCAGATCGACTAGGCGGGACGCATCACATTCCTCGACGAAGGTGAAGTGCGCGGCCGTCGTCTTGGACTCGTGCATACGCTCGGCGATTTTTCGCCGCATCCCCGTGATCGGTTGCCGCTCTTCGAGCGAGGTCTGCGCTCGCTCGCCAATCGCGGCGAGGCGCACGTCGTCGTCCGTGACTCGCGGCTCCGCAGCGCCAGGACGAACCCGCCGAAGGTCGACACCAAGCTCTTTGGCGAGGCGCCGCGTAGCTGGCGTCGCCAAAGGCCTGGCTCGAAAGTATCCAGCCACAACGCCGGTCTCTGCGCCGGATCCGGTCTGAAAAAGCTCCGCCCCAGGCACCTCATCCCGAATCTCCCCCACCGCGCTAGCCGCCGGCCTCGAAGATCGCTTCGCAAGACCCAGGTCCGATGCCGCTTCAGCTTCCAGAGTGAGAATCACCTGTCCCACCTGTGCGACTGCACCCACATCGAAGCAGAGCTGATCGACCCATGCGTCGCAGGGTGCGCCGATCGTGACGGTTGCTTTGTCGGTCATGACCTCGACCATCGGGTCGTCCTCGGCGACCCGGTCGCCTACCGCGACGAACCATTGGACGATCTCGCCTTCAGTCACCCCTTCTCCGATGTCAGGAAGCTTGAAGTCGACCCTACGCATTGCTCAGTACCTCGCCGTTTCGAGCAGAGCAGGCGCTATGCGGTGCGCTAAGGGAAGATACTCGCGCTCGTGCGTCAAAGGGAAGGGCGTGTCCCAACCGGTCACGCGAAGCGGTGGGGCCTCGAGCTGAAGGAATGCTCGCTCGGTGATGAGCGCCACGAGCTCACTTCCAAAGCCGCACGCCCGAGGCGCTTCATGGACGACCACCACCCGGCCAGTCTTCCTCACGCTCGATAAGATCGTTCCAATGTCGAGTGGCCAGAGCGTTCTGAGGTCGATGACCTCGACATCGACCCCCTCTCTGGCCACCTCTTCGGCTGCAGCGAAGGCTTCGTAGAGCATTGCTCCCCAAGCGAGGCAGCTGAGCTGCGCGCCAGGCCGGACGACCTTCGCTTCGCCGAGAGGGACCAGATATTGGGAGTCGGGAACGTCCATCTTCACCGCGCGGTACACACGCTTCGGTTCGAAGAAGATCACCGGATCCTCGTCGCGAATTGCTTGGAGCAAGAGCCCCTTGGCGTCGTAGGGATTCGACGGGCAGACGACCTTCAGTCCCGGTGTGTGAATGAACAAAGCCTCGGGCGACTGGGAATGATACTGACCGCCACGAATGCCGCCGCCATACGGCGTGCGCACGACCATCGGCACATGGAAATCACCTGCCGTTCGATAGCGATACTTCGCTGCCTCGCTGACGAGCTGATCGAAACCCGGGTAGATGAAGTCCGCGAACTGGATTTCGGAAACGGGCCGTAGCCCGTGTAGCGCCATCCCGATCGCCGTCCCGAGGATCCCGGTTTCCGAAAGCGGCGTGTCGAGCACCCGATCGGCGCCAAACTCTTCACGTAGGCCTTGAGTGACACGAAAGACGCCACCAAGCGTTCCGACGTCCTCGCCCATGAGCAGGACGTTTTCGTCCTCTTGGAGCGCGTTCCGCAGCGCGCTGTTGATGGCCTGAACGAGGTTCATCTGAGTCACGTCTCGTCCTCCTGGTCTTCGCCCCGGGGGCCATTTACCGATTGCGCTTGCTGCTCGCGGAGGTGCCAGGGCTGTTCGGCGAACACGTCGGTAAACATCTCGGCGAGCTGAGGTGGTGGCTTCTCCTCGGCGCGCCGGATGCAATCTTTGACCTCCAGATCGCAAACCGTGCGCCAGTCGCCATCGAGCTCTTGGTTCCAACTCCCGCGCTTCTCCATGTGCTTGCGGAGCCGAACGATGGGATCGGCTTTGCGCCAGGAGTCGACCTCTTCCTCGCTTCTGTAGATCCGGGGGTCGTCGGAGGTCGAATGGCCGCCGACACGATACGTGAGGAGCTCGATGAAGGTCGGTCCTCCGCCATTTGCGGCGCGCTGTACCCCCTCGCGCGCTGCGGCGAGAACCGCAAGCACGTCGTTTCCATCGACTCGAGACGCCATCACCCGATACGCGGCGGCCTTTTCGGCCAGGGTTCGGGTCGCGGTTTGCTGCGCGACGGGCAAGCTGATCGCATAGCCGTTGTTGCGACAAAGAAAGAGAACGGGCGACTGATACACTCCGGCGAAATTCATCGCGGCATGGAAATCGTTCGAGCTCGTGGCTCCGTCGCCGAAAAAGACCCCAACACATTCATCGAGGCCCCGCTTCTTGGCCGCCATCGCGACGCCAACGGCGTGCGGGATCTGCGTCCCGATCGGGGCGCTCACCGCGAGATAGCGATGCGCGCGACTGAAGCTGTGATCCGGCATTTGTCGGCCGCGCGCTGGGTCGCCCGCGTTCCCGTACATGTGGTCGACGTACCGCTGTAAGGGGTAGCCGCGCCAGAGCAGCGCGCCTACTTCACGATAGCAGGGAACGATCCAATCCCGGTCGCGAAGAGCGGCGGCGGCCCCGATGATGGCAGCCTCTTCGCCCAGGGAGCCCACGTGAAACGCGATCCGCCCTTGCCGCTGAACCTTCTCGAGCCGGTCATCGACGATACGGGTTCGAACCATCGCCTTGTAGAGCGCGACGAGCTGATCGACCGACAAGCCCGGGTCGAGCTCTGGATCGAGGCTTCCGTCCTCCCGAATGACCTGCATGTCCCCCTCAGCCGAGCACGTCGAGCTTTCGTTTCTTGCCGTAGCGATTCATTTTGGGCGCCGAGCCATGCTCTGCCCCTACGGAGAGCGCCCCCGTGAGAAAGACCTCGGCCGCACGATAGCTCGAGCGAACGAGCGGGCCCGAGGCCACGAAGCGGAACCCCATGTCGAGCCCAGCCTTTTCGTAGTCGTCGAACTCGGAGGGCTCGACGTATCGATGCACCGACGCATGGCGTGTAGTCGGTCGCAAGTACTGACCGATCGTGAGCACGTCGACGTTCGCATCTCGCAAACGCTGCATGGCGTCCAGCACCTCGCGTGATTCCTCTCCGAGGCCCACCATCAGCGAGGTCTTAGTGATCGAAGCGCCGAGCTCTTTGGCGGCGACCAGTGCATCGACCGAACGTTCCCAAGAACAACGCACGTCTCGAACGCTCCGCTGCAAACGCGGTACGACTTCTACGTTGTGCGCGAAGACATCAGGGCGCCCTTCCTGCACCACGACGCGAACATCATCGTGATGCCCCTGGAAATCTCCGACCAAGGTTTCGACGCGAAGCTCAGGGCTATGATGCTTGATGCGCTGAACCGTCTTCGCGACGTGCGCGGCGCCGCCATCGGGGAGGTCGTCGCGATCGACCATCGTGAGCACCACGTACGCAAGCCCCATCTCGGCGAGCGAGAGCGCCGTATTCTCGGGTTCGTTCGAATCTACGGCGCCGCCGGGCTTCCCGGTCTGAACGGAGCAGAAGCGGCAGCCCCTCGTGCAGGTCTCGCCGAGGATCATCACCGTTGCGGTCCCCTGCCCCCAGCATTCAAAGATGTTCGGGCAGCGGGCTTCCTCGCAGACGGTATGAAGACCCCTTCCGCGGAACCGGGACTTCAAAACAGTGAATTCGTCCTGCTCCGGCCCTGCTGGGAGCCGCACGCGAAGCCAATCCGGTTTGCGCGCTGGCAAGGTCATCCAGTTTGCTCCAGTGGTCCCAAGCCAAGCTCTTAGAGGGAGGCACCGTCCCTGTCAATCGCGTCTAACTCTTCGAATTGTGTTGGGTTCTCCCATTTGGCGCAATTTTGTGAAATCGAGGACGCTCGGGCGCAATATTTTCGCGAATGACCCTTTACCTGGGCCGCGCGTGCCCCATACTCGCTCCTCGAAGCGGCTCATGACCCCCGAGGAGCAACTCGATGGACGACGAGAGAAGGCCAAGGCGCGCCGGCCCCGTTGAAAGACCCGGCGCATTTGGTGGCAAGCGAGATCTCAACCGACGGAAACGAGTCCAGGACCTGATCGACGCTGGGCTCTCGCTCTTTCTGGAACGCGGGATCGAAGCGGTGACGATCGATGACGTCGCCCGCGAAGCCGGCATGGCCAAGGGCAATTTCTACCGCTATTTTCGAGACAAATCAGATCTCGTCGAAGCGGTCATCACCCCGGTCGCCACTACCACGCATGAGGCGATCGACGCATGCGAGGAGCAACTCCGCAAGGCGAATGGTCGCGACGAGGCGGTCGCGGCATACGGTCAGCTCGGCAATCGATTGGTTGGGGCGCTTGCCATGTATCCGGATGCGATGTGCCTTTATCTCCAGGAGCGCCGGGCGCCGGCGACGGTGGCACGGCAGGCGATCTCCGATCTGGCGAACGATCTCGACGAAAAGGCCATGACCCTGAGCCAGATCGCCGCAGACCGAGACTTCGTGTCGGTCTCCGACCCTCGTGTGAGCGCGCTGGCGGTTCTCGGAGCCGTGGAGGCGCTCGCTTTGGCCTCCGTGCGGAAACAGGTCCAGTTGGACCCGATCGAAACAAGCAGGAGCTTGATCGCGATCGTGCTCGATGGGCTGCGGGGTTAGAACGCGCGGGCTGGCTGAACGGCTGTCCAGCCTGAAACTACCGTTCGGAGAGCTTCTTCTTCACAATTGAGCGGATATGGCGGGGAGCCTGATCTTGACCGCAGTGGTGCTCGTCTGGGCGGCGCTGCCTAGCGCTGCGTACGCGGCGAGCGGAGCCGCTGCGAAGGGTAGCGCGGGCGAGCTTGGCACGGTGGTCGTGCTCGTCGTCGTGATCGGAGTTGCGTACGTACTCGCCCACAACGTCGTCGAGCGTTTGCAACGGCGCTTCCTCGTCGTGAGTGGCGCAGAGTACCTCCTTCTCGGCTTCCTGCTCGGCCCAGCCTTTCCGGCGATTCACGCGTTCGACAATCTGACGGGTCTGCTTCCCATCATCGCCCTCGCGGCGGGCTGGGTCGGACTTCTGCGAGGCACGGACTTCGACTTCACCAGCCTTCAGAAGCTCGACCCGGCAACCTGGCGAGTAGTCTTCCTGCATCACCTTCTGCCCGGCCTGGCGGTCGGGTTCGGTGCCTACTACTTCTTCACCGAGGCCGGCTGGCTCGTGACGACGCGGCGCGATGCAGCACTGAGCGCGGCGGCCCTTGCCTGCTTCGCCGCTGCCGATTCGACCGAGCCGTTCGACCTTCTGGCTAGACGCTACGAGATCAGCGGAAGGCTCACTTCCCTCCTGCGCAACGGAACGCGGCTCGGGGACATCGCCGTGATATTGGCCTTTGGTCTGATCTTCTGCGTATTCCACGAGAATGCGCCTCAAGCGCAGGACTATTCCCCCTCGCTCTGGGCCTGGGTCACGGTCTTGCTGGGCGCTGCGCTCGGCTTCCTGTTTTCGCTCTTCCTGGCTGGCGACGAATCGGACAACTCGCGCTTCCTGGCGCTCGTCGGCATCATCGCTTTCGCTTCAGGCGGCGCCTACTTCCTCGAGCTGTCGCCCTTGGCGGTCAACCTTTCGATGGGCTTCGTTCTCGTGAATTTCGCGCGAGGCGGCCAGCTCTTGCACACGACGCTCGAGTCGACCGAACGTCCGATGGCGATTGTGCTGCTCGTCTTCGCCGGCGCGCTCTGGCAGCCGACTCCCCTAGCGCCTACCCTAGTCGCGCTCTCGGGATTCCTCGCCGCCCGCACGGGCGCGAAGTGGATCGCAAGCGTGATTGCAGGTTGGGGGACGACATTGCGCAAAGATCTGTTTCGGGGGCTCTTGGCGCATGGCGACGTCACGCTGGCGATGGCGGTCTCGTTTCGCCTCGTCTACCAAGGCGAGGCGGCGAACGTCGCGTATTCCGTGGTGCTGGGCTCGGTCATCATCAACGACCTGGTCGGGCCACGACTGCTCCGCGGCTTGCTCGCCGATGAAGGTGAAATCCAGCGCGAGCTCAAGGATAGCGATTCCCCAACAACGATTGAGATGGGTGCCACTTGAACATCGTCATCATAGGCTTGGGCGAGGTGGGTCGTCACTTGTTGAGCGTGCTCGACAAGGAAGGCCACGACATCATCGCTGTCGATTCGAACCCCAAGGCGGTGCAATACGCCGAAGAGCACTACGATGTCGCCTCCATCATCGGCTACGGCGCGAGCGAAACCCTGCTGAAGATCGCTGGCGTGGGCCGAGCAGACCTAGTGGTTTCGGTAACCGACCACGACGAAATGAATCTGATCGCCGCTCTGGCCGCGAAGCAGCTCGGCGCAAAGCACGTGGTGGCTCGCGTCCAGGGGACGGCCTGGTCCGAATGGACGGAAGGAATCCGCTACGGCTTGCTCGGCGTCGACGTCGTGATCAATCCTCGCGTGCTCGTCGCACAGGAGCTCAGCCGCATCGCTCGCTCTTACGGCGCCTCGGACGTCATCGACCTCGCCCAGGATCGAGTCGAGCTCGTACAGATCGACCTCGACGAATCCCGAATGCTGAACAAGCCGCTTTCGTCCGTCGAGCTGCCACCACATACGCTGGTCAGCGCGGTGGTTCGTGAGGGAGAGCTCTTCGTCCCTGGCGGCGCCGACGTCTTGGTCAAAGGGGACCGCGTGTATCTGATCGGCCGGCCCGAGGGCGTACTCGCCGCCGAGCGACTCTTCAGCAAGGAACGCGAAGCACGCAGAGTCTGTATCGTTGGTGGCGGTGTGGTCGGCAAGGCGCTCGCGCGCGACCTCCTGCAGCAACAGGCCACGATCATGATGATCGAAAGCGATCTCGAGGTGGCAGAAGAGATCAGCGGGGAATTCCAAGGGGTCCAGGTCGTGCATGGCGATGGTACCGACGGGGCGCTCCTCGACGAGGAGGAGGTCGGTACTTATGACTTGTTCGCCGCCGTCACCAAGCAGGACGAGATCAACCTCATGGCGGCGCTTCTCGCGCAGCGTGCAGGCTGCAAGCGAACCGCCACGATCGTGCAGCGCGCGGACTACGCGTCGATATATCGACAGCTCGGCATCGACATCGTTCTGTCGCCGCGCACCGTGGCCTCCGACCAGATCCTTCGCTTCTCACGAGGTGGGGGCCTTCACGGCTTGACGGTGCTCGAGGACGGCCAAGCGGAGGTCGTGGAACTCACCGCAAGCGCGAAGTGCCGCGCGGTGAACAAGCCCTTGCACCGTATGAATCTGCCCCGCGGCTCGCTGCTGGCGGCAATCGTACACGGCGACGAGGTGATCATTCCACACGGAAAGGACGTCGTGCATCCGGGGGACCGGGTGATCCTGATGACCACCAGGGACGCGCGGGCAACCGTCGAGCGTCTCTTCCGGCCGAGGGGTGAGTGAGCACGCAATCGAGAGACTTTCGTGGCGTGATCCGACCCGTCGGAGCCGTCGTGCTCGGGATCGGCGTGATGATCGCCCTCTGCGCTGGTGTCGGCATGCTTTGGGACCAATTCGCGCCAGACCCAAGCCGACCGCAAGGCGGCGCGGCGGCGATGGCGCTCTCGGCAATCATCGTCTCAATTCTAGGACTGACGGCGTTTCTCTATGGGAATCGCTTCGTCTCCGAGCGGATATCGCGGCGCGAGGCCTTGCTCGCGGTGAGCTTGATCTGGGTCGCGGCTGGGGTCTGCGGTGCAGTTCCGTTCGTTCTCGGAGCAGGAATGTCGGCCTCCGATTCATTTTTCGAAGCGGTCAGCGGCCTGACGACTACCGGCGCAACGGTGATCTCCGACATCGAGGGGCGCTTGTCGCGGCCACTTCTGCTCTGGCGTTCGCTGATTCAATGGCTAGGCGGCATGGGCATCGTCGTCTTGTTCGTCGCGGTCTTCCCGAACCTCGGCGCAGGTGGCAAACATCTGTTTCGTGGAGAGGTGCCTGGAACCACGGCGGAGGGTTTGCGGCCGCGAATCGCCGAGACGTCATTTGCGCTGTGGAAGCTCTACGGCGCCCTCACCATCATCGAGATCGCGCTTCTCAAGATCTTGGGCCTCGACCTCTTCGACGCGGTCTGCCATGCGTTCACGACCATGTCGACGGGCGGCTTTTCGACCCTCGACAGCTCGGTAGGCGGCTTCCACAGCGCCGCCGTCGAGTACGTGATCGCCTGCTTCATGCTGATCGGCAGCGTGAACTACGGGCTCTACTATGGCCTGTTGCGAACCGGCAACTGGAGGTCGCTGCTCCGTAACATCGAGTTTCGCTGGTACCTCGCAATCGTCGTGACGGCGGTCATCTTCCTGACGATCCTCAACCTGAGCGTGCATGAAGAGCTCCTAACCTCCTTTCGCTACTCCTTCTTCATGGTGGCGACCACGATCTCCTCCACGGGCTATGGTACCGACGACTACAGCGCCTACAGCTCGACGGCGCTGACGATCTTGATCCTCATCATGTTCGTCGGCGGATGCTCCGGTTCGACGGCCGGCGGCATCAAGGTCGAGCGAGCGGTCTTGATGGGCAAGCAGGCGATCGCTCAAATCCAAAAGAGCTTCCGCCCGGCCAGCGTGCAGCTGGTTCGCATGGGGAAAGTCGCGATCAGCAACCAGGTTCTCTCCGACGTCGCGTCCTTCTTTCTGATCTACATGGGATGCATCGGTTTCGGCCTGATCTTCGTGACCCTGGTCGAAGGCGTTCCCGCGCCCACGGCTTTTGGGGCGATGCTGACTTGCCTGTCGAACATGGGCCCCGCACCCTTCCACGTGGGGCCGGACAACTTCGCCGCTTACTCGCCTGGTAGCAAGTTCTTCTTCTCGATGGCCATGCTTCTCGGACGACTCGAGTTCTTCACGCTCTTCGCGCTCATGCTCCCAGCGTTCTGGAGGCGGTGATGACGGGCGCGTACAGCATCCCTCCCCCTGGCGAAGAGACGCACGCGCGGCGGCAGATCACCGTCATCGTGCTGCTCTTGTTTGGGATGGTGGCGCTCTATCAGTTCGAGCAGTTCGCCCAGCATCCCTTCGACCCAAGTGGGATGCTCGCATTCGGATTCGTCGTTCTGGCGAGCTACACCATCGGCGGGCTCGTCGGTCAAATCCGGCTGCCTCACATCACCGGATATTTGATCGCCGGCCTGGTCTTTGGTCCATCACTGGCGAAGGTTCTGAATGGATTCGGTCTTCCAGCACCCTTCGACAAAGGCATTCTCAACGATGAGGTGATCGAGCAGCTGAGCTTGTTCGACACGCTCGCCGTCGCGCTGATCGCGCTCACCGCCGGCGGCGAGCTCAAGCTCGAAGGCCTTAGGAAGGGGCTCCGCGCGATCAGCTCGATCATCGCCGCACAAATCGTATCAATTGGCGTCCTGGTGACGGCGTTCTTTTGGCTGATCTCGGGTGCGGTGCCCTACATCGGCCTGCCTGGCCTTGCAGGGCTGCCGACGGCGGCGGCGCTCGCCGTAGGCGCCATGGTCGCATCCGTATCCCTGGCAACCTCCCCGGCGGCCACGATCGCCGTGATCATGGAGTCCAAGGCTGTTGGTCCGATGACACGGAACGTTCTGTCCGCAGTCGTTCTCAAGGACGTCGTCGTCGTCGTCGCTTTCGCGATTGCACAGGTCGTGGTCGCGCAGCAAGTCGGTATGGGCGCGTTGGAAGGCGGAATTGCCGCTTACCTGCTCCAGCACATCGTCATCTCGATCCTCTTCGGAGCGGTGGTCGTGGGCGGACTGATGGCGCTCTACATCCGCTACGTGAATCAGGAGCTTCTGATTTTCGTCGTGGGCGTCGTGTACCTAGTCTCCTTCATTGCCAATCAGCTCGGCTGGGACACCGTGCTCGTCTTCCTCGCGGCAGGCTTTGGGGTTTCAAATTTCTCGAAGACGGGACACCGGCTGATCGAAACGGTCGAGCGCCTCTCCTTGCCTGTCTACGTCGTATTCTTCACGCTCGCCGGCGCCAAGCTCCATCTCGAGGAATTGCAACAGGTCGCCCTCTTCGCGTTGGCCATCGTCTCGGTCCGCGCGTTTGCGCTGTTCTCTGGAACGAAGATCGGCGCCCGGATTGGCAAAGCGGACGATGGGACTCGAGCCTTCGGCTGGATGGGTTTCGTTTCCCAGGCCGGCGTGTCGATCTTGCTGGCCGCCATCATCGGTAGGGAGTTTGGCGAGCTCGGGCGCTCGCTCGAAACTTTGCTCATCGGCGGAGTTGCGATCAACGAGCTGCTGGGCCCCGTCATCTTCAAGCTCGGCCTCAGTCTCGCTGGTGAAACCAGCGTCAGCCGAAAGTCGCTCACCCCGACGAGGCATTTGTCGGTCAGGCCGCCTTCGATGCGACCAGCCGGCGAGGACGGAGCATCCAAACAACTAGAGCCCTGGCCCGAGCACGTTGGCGCGAAGAACCTATGGGGCGATCCTCTGGAGACGAAGAGCGCGAAGCTCAATAGTCGTGTTCAGGACCTCGGCGGTGATCTGCAGAGTCTCGTGCGTGAAGTATCGACCGGCCCCCTTCGAGAGTTCCAGCTCGACGCGGGGAAGTATTTGCGGGACCTTCGACGTGAGTTCTTACGCCATCATCGGCGCTTGACCGTTCAGGCTCGCGCTGAAGACGGCGCGGAACGGGACGAGCTGGTGACGCTATTGCGCTCCGCTCAATCTGACCTGGCGGCGCACTGGCGGGGGATCGTCCTCGGCCGGTCGGTTACGCTCGCCAAGCTCACCTGGACGCCCGAAGGCATGCTCGAAAACGTCGACGGTCTGGTCGACGAGCTTCCGTCGGTCGTCACGGCGCCGTTCGAAGACGTCACCTACCAGACCAAAGATGATGATTCGATTTGGAAGCGGCTCCGCCGGGGCATGCTGCGGCTGAGGCGGGGCTGGCGCAGAGCCCTAGGGCAAACTCCGCCGACTCGCGATGTCCGGCTACGCGCCCTTGGTCGCTTCCATCTCTCGTATGATGCGCCTGCTCGGCTCGAGGCCCTGGCCGCGCTCTTCGTCGAAGCCGATCGGCACCTCGCGGCTCGCACACGAAGTCTCTTTGACGGTGTGATCGCGGGCTACGACGACATCGTCGACATCTCCGCTGATCCGGATGCCGACCTCGAAGGGCAGTTGGTTCGTCTGAGGCACGACGTCGAAGAAGAGCTGGCTCTCGCGCTCGATGAAACGGTGCGCATCACCGGCGACGGTACCCATCGTGCTGCGAGCGCCCTGGCGACGGGTTTTGTCAGGATGAAAGAGGACTTGCCGATCTTTGGAACCCTCGACCTTCGCACTGGCGAGCGACGCACGAGCCGCCGCTTCGCGAACCGCATGCGGGCAATGGAGACGCTCACCAAAGACGTCTCGAACCTTCGAAAGGCAAGCTCGGCAGAGTATTCGACGCTGGCCATGGAGCTCGAGCTTCTCGGCCTAGAAGCGCGAATCAAGGACAACGTCGCCGAATACGTTCTCAGGCTCACCAACACGGTGAAGCGACGAGCGACATCTCAAGTAGAGCGCGTGAGCGATACCCTCCAAAGCGCTCTGTCGGTGCTGAACGCAGAGCTCGAGAGCGACTACTCCGGCGAAGAGCTGGCTGCCGCGCTACGAAAGGCGACCGAGCCGACGAGCAAGGCCACCGGCGAAGCCGCCCGCGTCACTGCCGAGCTCTACCA
The DNA here is from genome assembly GCA_963699755.1 of uncultured delta proteobacterium. GTDB lineage: Bacteria > Myxococcota_A > Polyangia > Polyangiales > Houyiibacteriaceae > SG8-38. Next base: position 1,056,995 of record CAVOVB010000001.1, on the reverse strand, counting down.
AGACCTGAGCGACGAGACGAAAATCGCCCCTCTGCTCGATACCCTGGTGGACGCCTGCCGAGCGCTCACGCCGCGCTACCGAGTGACCGTAGGGCAGCGTCAGACAGGCGAGTGGCGCTTGCCGACCGCACTACCCGAGGTTGAAGTGCCATTCCGAGAGGTGGTCCTCACCTATATCGACAGCCGCGTGGCCCCGAAGCTACTCGCAAGCCGTCAGGACCTGGCGGACCGCGTTCAGCCTTTGGCCAACCTGCTTCAGGAGCTCGAGCGCGTCGTTGCGTTCAATGTGGAGCTAGCAACCGCCGAGCTCGAAATCGTCCACGACGAGTCGATTCCCGAAGAGATGCACACGCTGCTTCGCGAAATGGTCTATGGCCAGCTCGAGCGAAACTACAACTCCCTCGAGGAGATTCGCGCCGAAGCGAAGGGCTGGCCGGAGATCATCGAACGCGAGATGCATGACGCGGCGCTCGGTACGCTCGAAACGCTGCGCGGCGAGCTTGCGGAAGGGTCTTTCAGCAGGTCACGCCTCGAAGCGATGCGGCGCGCCGCCAGCGGACTTCGGATCATGAAGAAGGTCGAGCGCGAGCCCCGGGTAAAGCGATTCAAGGCACAACTCCGCGGCGGCCTTCGAGCCTTGTTCGGCGAGGAGCGCCTCGAGCGCTGGAGTGAGCGTCTCGGCCTTACCAGAGCCGTACCAACCGAGGAGCTCTCCGCGGGAACCTTTGCAGCTCCCGAGGTGGCGACCAATCTGCCTCTGGTCTACCGGCGCCTCTTCGCCGCAGATACGATGGAGGCCGGCGACGTGCTCACCGGCCGCGACCAGGAGATCCGCCGAGGGGAGGCCGTGCTTTCGAGTGAAGTCAAAGGTCGATTGCGCTCGGTCGCGCTGGTGGGCGTCGACGGCGTTGGAAAGGCAGCCGTCTCGAGCGCAATCGTGCGGAGCCGCCGCTGGAAGAACGTGAAGCGCGTGGTCTTCAGCGCACCTGTGCAGGTCGAAGATGTCGACGCGATTTTTCAAGATGCGCCGGAAGGCCAGTTGGTCGTCGTCGACGGCCTCCACTGGATGCTGTCGATGGCTCCCGGTGGCTTCGGCCCACTGCGACGCTTCGTGAAGGGAATCATCGAAGAGGGCGGACGGCGACGTTGGCTGGCGCATGGCGCGGTGCTCTTCTGGAACTTTGCCTCCACCGTTGCGCCTCTGCGGGACGCGTTCCCCGAGGTGGTTCGACTCGATCCCCTGAGTGAAGAGGAGTTGCAGGCCGCAGTCATCGCCAGGCATCGCTTGAGCGGTTTCGAGCACTCCTTCGACCGGGGAGAAGGCTCGCGGATCGAGGGCCTGTTCGCCAGGAGCGCCACCAGGATTCGAAGGCCCTACGACCAGTACTTCCATGAGTTGCACGAGGCGACCGGCGGCCTCGTCCGCGATGCGCTTCGGCTGTGGTTGGCTTCGATTCGAGGAATACAGGACGACATCGTCCATGTCGGACCGATCCCCGCGTCCTTGTACACTCGGGTGAGACGGCTCCCGGACGACGTCTTGGTCAACCTCTACCAAATCGCCCGCCAAGGCTGGATGGACGCGGCCGGCCAAGGAAGGCTCTTCAGGCTCGACGTCAACACGGCACAGGCGCAGCTCAGTCGCTTGGCCCACCTAGGCTTGCTCGACGAGCGAGAGGGTGCGTTCGTGATCGCGGTGCATCTACGAGGGGTGTTGGGTCGCGTCTTTGCAGAGCGGGGTTGGGTGCTGTGACATCGAAGCTTCAACGACTCTTCGTATCACTTCTACTGGTCGCGCTCGTTGCGGCGCCAGGGACCGCGCAAGCTCAGGGCCTGACGGAGGAGCCCCAAGCACAGTCGGAAGCTCCGGCCGAGCCGGCAGAGAAGCTAGCCGAACCCAGCTCAAAGGAGCCTCCGACCTCGATTGCGAGGGAGCAGGCCGCAGACGCTCGGAGCGAAGAGTCGACACGAGCACAGGAACGCAACCCGCTCATGATCCTCTTCCTGTGGTTGCTCGCCGTCGGCGTGGTGCTGCTCATCGCCGAGCGCACTCGCGGCTGGACCACGAAGAGCATTCCTCTTAGGCGTATGCTCGGCGCGCTGGTCTTCGCGCTTCGCCTCGCGGCTTTCTCTCTGCTTCTCGCGATCGTTCATTACCTCGTCCCAACTGGCGAGAACTGGATCCTATGGGCCTTGGCCGTCCTTGCGCTGGTCATCGGTTGGTCGATTCGAGATCTGTTCGCCGACCTGGTGTCCGGCCTAATCCTGGCCGCCGAGCGCCGTGTGAAGAAGGGGATGTGGGTTTCGGGCGACGGCTTTCAGGGGACTGTGGAAGGTCGTTCGCTCCGTGCGACCTGGCTCCGTGACGGGCAGGGGCACCGCTTGACAGTGCCCAACCGCGCGATGGTCGGTGCGCCCATGGTGTACGACGCCGGCTCGGATGCGGAGCACGAAGTGGTGGTACGCCTCGAAGGGTACGAGGACGCGGGGAAGGTGCGCTTGGCACTCACAGACGCGATGCTCAGCTCGCCCTGGGTGCTCGCCGGAGCCACGCCGGTCGTCTTGCGCGACCCTGCCGACCCTGTCGTTTGGCGTGTTCGAATGAAGCTGCTCGAACCTCGCTTTTCGCTGCGCTTCGAAGGTGAGCTGCTCGAACGCGTCGAGGACTTGCTGCGCTACGAGCCAGTGCCCGAAGAGCGCGAAACCGTCCCGGGCTCGGTCCTGACCGAGAGCTGACCCAAGGCCAAGCAGCCGGGTACAAACTAGCGGATCCAATCGCAGAGCTCGCCGGTCACGACTCGCGGAGCCTCTTGTAGCTCTCCGATCGTCTTTGCGCCGCAGAGCAGCATGACGGAACGAAGCTCGAGCTCCACACGCCGCAAGAACGTTCGGGCGCCGTCGGCGCCGCCTTCAAGGAAGGCCTGATAGACATTTCGCGCGATGCCCGCGCAACTCGCACCAAGCGCGATCGCGCGGGCGACGTCCATGCCAGATCGGATCCCGCCAGTTGCGATCGTGGTCATCCCCGCCTCGACGCAGTACCGGACCGATGCGGCAGTCGGAATCCCCCAATCCCAGAGCGCTTCGCCCAGCGCCTGGCCGTCCCCCTCGGCACGCAAGGTTTCGACCCCAACCCAAGAGGTGCCACCTGCTCCGGAAGTATCCGCGTACCGAATGCCGACGGCGCGCAAACGGGTCGCGACTTCGCGACTGAGTCCGCTGCCCGTTTCTTTCGCAATGATGGGCATGCCGAGCTCCGCCCAGAGGCGTTGGAAGGTCTCGAGGCCTCTGCTGAAGTCACGATCGCCACCGGGCTGAACCAGCTCCATGGCCGGGTTCATGTGAACACAGAGCGCATCGGCGCCGACCTCAGCCAGCATTTCGGCGATTGTCTCGGTTGGCAGGTCGCGCGCCTGAACTACCCCGACATTGCCGAGAATGAGAGTGTCAGGCGCGCGCGAGCGCACCTGGTAGGTCCAGCTAGTCTCCGGCCGCTTCTGCATCGCGCGCTGGCTGCCCAAGCCAAACGCATAGCCCTGCTCGTTGGCGATCGCGGCGAGCGCCTGGTTGATCTCGGCGGCACGCGCGTGGCCGCCCGTCATCGCCGCGATTAGGAGCGGGGCACGAAGCTCTTTGCCAAGCAAGCGAACGCGCGTGTCGATCGAATCGAAGCTTGCTTCCGGCAGCGACTGGTGCACGAGCCGTACGCATTCGAGGAGAGTCGTACGCTGCCGGAACGCGACCTCATCGGTCGCGCACAGATCGAGATGATCCGCCTTTCTCTGCTCGATGTCTGTGCTCATCGCATTGCTTGCTAGGGAGCGTCCCGCCGTGTACGTAGCTCGGGATAGGGACACTGACACCGTGGCGCAAGGGCAAATGGATCTGGAGTCTTGGATGGCGGGCATCCGACAGCGCATCGACGCCGTCCTTGAACGCTTTTTCGACCAGAAGTGCGAGGAAGCATCGGCGCTTTCGCCCTTGGCGATCGAGCTCGTCGCCGAGGTTAGAGACCTCACGATGCGTGGCGGAAAGCGGCTTCGCCCGATCGTAACGGCCGCGGCCTACCGGGCTGCGAGCGGATCGAGTGACCTCGGCGCGACATTCGAGGTGGGGGCGGCGCTAGAGCTGCTGCAGACCTATCTGCTGATTCACGATGATTGGATGGACGAGGACTGTGAACGCCGTGGCGGGCTTGCGGTCCACTATGCATTTCAGCGGAGACATGGTCACGAGCACCTTGGGGCGAGCCTGGGTATCCTCGCGGGGGATCTGGCTTCGACCTTCGGATGGGAGCTCTTCCTCAAGGCCAGCTTTCCGCAGGGGCGTCGGGACGAAGGCTTGGCGCTCTTCGTGAAGATCCAGAAGGAAGTCTTCGCTGGGCAGCAGCTCGACCTCATGACCGACGGGAACGTCGAGCGCATGCACGAGCTGAAGACCGGAAGCTACACGACACGCGGGCCGGCCGAGCTCGGGGGCATCCTCGCCGATGCGGACGAAGCGGGCATGGCTGCCCTTCGCGCATGGTCCGCGCCGCTTGGCGTAGCGTTCCAACTTCGGGACGATCTGCTCGGCACCTTCGGAAGCGTGCAGGAAACCGGAAAGCCCGGTGATGATCTCCGGCACGGCAAGCACAACGCGGTGGTGGCGGCGTTTCGAGCGCTAGGACCGAGCGACGCGGAGCGCGCCGTGCTCGATGCCGTCTGGGGGCACCCGGACGCGAGCGATGACGAGATTCGGAGCGCTGCCGAAGTGCTCGACGGCGCAAGAGCCGAAGTCGAAGCACGGCTTGGGTTCTTGGCCGATGAAGCCCGAAGCGCACTAGCCGCAAGCCCGTTCGACGACGACGCCAAAGAGATGCTCGGAGAGGTCACGAGGCAGCTCACGGACCGGGGAGATTGATGGGCTTCGGGAGAGGAAAGATCATTCTTCTCGGCGAGCATGCGGTCGTCCATGGCTACCCAGCGATCGCCGTCGGCATCGAGCGCGGCGTTACCGCAAAAGCCAAGACCGCCGAGCGCGATCTCTTGCGCCTCACACCCTGGGACTTGGCGATCAGGCCCGATCCTCGCGGGAGCCAACCGCTCGAACGCGCGTTTGCCGCGGCGCTCTCGCTCTATCCGAACCGTCCAGGGCTCGAGGTGAGCGCTGCCGTCGACCTGCCAGCGGGGGCGGGGCTTGGCTGCTCCGCTGCGATCGGCGTGGCCGTGCTCGACGCGATCGATAAGGCCCTGGGTATCAAACGCACTCGGACGGACCTAGCAGAGTCAGCGCTTTCCTGGGAGAAAGTCTTCCACGGAAACCCCTCAGGGATAGACAATGCCATGTCGGCAGTTGGGGGCGTGGCCCTCTACCGCAGAGGCGATCCGCTCAAGCCGTTGCGTTCGAACAAGCCGCTGTACCTGGTGGTCGGCTACAGCGGCGAGTCGTCTAGCACCAAGGAGATGGTCGCCTCGGTCGCACGCCAACTCGAGAACGAGCCCAGACGCGTGAACGAGGCCTTCGAAGCCATCGAGGTGTTGGTGCGCAACGCGAAGCTGGCCATCGAAGCCGGCGACCACGTCGCGCTTGGGCAATTGCTCGACTTGAATCAAACCATCCTCAGCTCGCTGATGCTCAGCACCGGCAAGCTCGAAGAGATGTGTCAGGCCGCGAGAAGCGCCGGAGCATTGGGCGCCAAAATGACAGGCGCCGGCGGCGGAGGCTGCATGTTCGCGCTGGCGGCGAAGCATGACGAAGCCCTTCGCTTGGGCGCGGTGCTTGGAGAGGATGCCTTCGTGGCCGAGGTGAGCGCATGAGCGGGCGCCCTATGGAAGCAAGGGCCCGAGCCTGCGCGAACATCGCGCTCGCCAAGTACTGGGGGAAGGCTGACGTGCGGCGAAACGTTCCGGCCGTGCCGAGCATCTCGATGACGCTGGACCAGCTCGTGACCGAGACCCGGGTCCGCTTCGATCGCTCTCTCTCTAGCGACCTCGTCAGACTCGACGGAAGGCGCGCGACCGAGGCTGAGGCCGAGCGGGTCACCATCATGCTCAACCGCGTCCGGCGGGAGGCCCGACTACCGGTGAAGGCGCACGTTAGCAGCCACAACCACTTTCCAACTGCCGCAGGGCTTGCATCGAGTGCGTCCGGCTTCGCGGCGCTTGCGGGCGCTGCGTCGGCAGCCGCCGGAATTCCCTTCAACGCACGCCAACTCAGCGCCTTGGCCCGTGCATCGAGCGCCTCTGCCGCGCGTTCCATCTATGGAGGTTTCGTCGAGCTCCCCGCGGGCGGACATGGCGATGTCGACCTGGCCGCCAGGCAAATCGCGCCTCCGGTGCACTGGAACCTCAGGTTGGTCGTTGGGCTGACCGAGCCTGGCAAAAAGAAGGTGGGTTCGACCGAGGGGATGGAACGCTCGCGCAAAACTTCCCCCTACTACCAGGCCTGGCTCGATCAGGCCCCCAGATGGTCGCGAACGATCAAACGTGCGATCAAAGAGCGCGAGCTCGACACGCTCGGCGCTGCCATGGAGCGAAGCACGCTGGCGTTTCACTGCTGTGCGATCACCTCCGACCCGCCGATCTTCTACTGGGCGCCAGCGACACTAGCTGCGCTTGCCACGGTGCGCGCACTTCGAGAACGCGGGGTTTCCGTCTGGGCAACCATGGATGCTGGGCCGCATGTGAAGGCGCTTTGTGGAGCCAGTGACGCAAGCCGGGTTCGTCAGGCGCTCGACCGAACTCAGGGCGTGACACGAACCTGGGTCGCCAAGCCAGGCCCCGGTATCGAGGTGCATCGGTGACCCTGAGGGGTGCGAGTGCACCGGGGAAGGCACTGCTTTGTGGGGAATACGCAGTGCTCGAAGGTGCGCCCGCGGTCGTCGCGGCGGTCGATCGGCGCGTCACGGTAACCTGGATCGAGGATCGCTCGGCGATGCCACCAGAGGTTGAGACCACGCTTGCAGTTGCGCGAGCTGCGCTCGGTCCCGTCGGCCGGTCGCTGCGCGTGCACGCCAGCGACCTCTATCAGGATCGCATCAAGCTCGGCTTGGGCTCATCCGCAGCCGCCGCCGTCGGCGCGGCCGCAGCGGTCTTCGCGTCGCATGGCTACGATCTGACCCACCCAGACACCTTGCAGCAAGTCTTCGCCTGCGCCTTGGAAGGTCATTCCTCGATCGCTCCGCAAGGCAGTGGCGTCGACGTTGCGGCCTCGGCCTTCGGGGGATTCCTGAGGTTCGAGCGGCACGGCGATCGAGTGGACACACATGCCCTTCGGTGCCCAGACGAGTTGGAAATTTCCCTCGTTTGGACGGGGCACGCCGCACGAACCAGCGAGCTCGTCAAACATGTGAATGCGCTCCGACGCAGGGACCCGCGCCGGTATCGCGAGTGCATGGACCGGCTTTCAGAGATCTCGGCTCGATTCGCATCCGCCTTCGAGAGCGGCAATGCGCCGGCGGTCGTTGCCGAGGCGGCCTCCTACGCTGCTACCATGGGCATGCTGGGGCAGTCGGCTGGCGCCCCCATCCTCGATGCCCGGCTGAGGCGTGCTGCCGAGCTTGCAGCCGGATTTTCAGGGAGCGCGAAGCCTTGCGGCGCCGGCGGCGGAGACGTCGCCATCGCATTCTTCATCGACCGGGCTGCTGCGAACCGGTTTGAGCTGGCCTGCAAAGACGAAGGGCTGCATCCTATCGAGGTCTCCTGGGGCGCAATTGGCGTGCAAGCCTTTTGATGCTGGGAAGCTTCGAATGCTCATCAACGTCTACATTCTGTCCCTGGTGCTCGGAGCCGTGCTCCTCGGCTCAGCGCTCTTCCTCGGCGAGAAGCGCGTTGATTCGGACGATCAGACGCGAGCACACGACGACACGACCCGTGCGAGTCAGTTCGGTCAGCTCGACGGGGTGGCGGGTGGTGACTATTTCGCGCGGACAGTGCGATCGCGGAGGTTCTGGACCTTCTTTGTCTCGTTCTTCGGGATGACCGGGCTCATCCTCGACGGCCTGGACTTGATGAGCCCGACGGTCTCACTCCTGGTGGCGGTGGCGGTGGCAGCGATCGCAGGTGCCGGAGCTTCCGCAGCAGTCCGAATCGCCTCGAGCTGAGCTTCAGCTCGGGTAGGCGCGGACCTTCTCTTCGAGCCGATCGATGACGATCGCGGAAAGGTTCTCTCCGACGAGGCGTGACATCTGCTGAAGGAGCGTTGGGCTGGTGACGTTCACCTCGATGAGCTTGCCGCCAATCACATCGAGGCCCACGAAAAAGAGCCGATCGGAACGCAGACGCGGCGCGATCGTTTCGACGATCTCTCGATCCGCATCACTGACCTCGGCCGGCGCCGCAGACCCTCCAACGTGCACATTGCTCCGAAGGTCGCCTTTGCTCGGGACACGTCCGACAACGCCGAGGATCTCGCCGTCAACGAGCAGAATTCGCTTGTCCCCCTCTTCGTACACCTCGGGGATCAACGCTTGCACGATCGCATTCCTCGCGCCTAGATGGGTCACCGATTCGATCAGCGCGTTGAGGTTGCTGTCCCCATTGCTGAGAAGGAACACACCTTCGCCACCGTGACCATCGATCGGTTTGATCACGGCCTTGCCGCCCATGTCACTCAGGAATCGAAGGATCTCGTCCTTGTGACTCGTCATGATCGTCGCTGGGACGATCTCTGGAAAGTGGTGGGCATAGAGCTTCTCGTTGGCCTCGCGGAGGCCTCTTGGGTCATTGACCACCAGGGTGCTGCCCTCCAGGTGATCGAGCACGAGCGTCAGCCAGAGGTACGCATCGGTGAATGGCGGGTCCTTTCGGACGAATACCGCATCGACATCCACCAAGTCGATGTCTTCGGCCTTGCCCAATCGGATCGGTTCCTTCGCGTCGAGCTGCATGGTCGCCCTACGGACCCGCGCGACCACTCGACGGCCACGAAGGCCTACGTCACTTGCCAAGCAGTGGTCGACACGATGACCTCGCGCCTGTGATTCGAGCATCAGGATGAAGCTGGTATCCTCGTCGACGATGACGGTCGACACTGGGTCCATGACGAAGACGAAGTGCATGAGGCTCTTCGGTAGCACCGGGGCTGCTTTGGAGGCAAGGTGGGAACGATGAAACGCTGGCTATCCATTGCGCTTGGCTGTGTTTCAGCGTTGCTGATGACGGGCCTGGCGGTCGGCTTTCCGCCGGAGCACGCCGCGATTTTCAAGCGGGAGGCGGTCGCGGCGGATCACGTGGAGGCCTCGGAGGCAGGTGCTGAAATTCTCGCTGCGGGAGGAAACGCCGCCGACGCAGCGGCCGCCACGATGCTTGCCCTCGGTGCGGTCAACCCCGCAAGCAGCGGCCTAGGCGGTGGGGGGTTCGCTCTCTACTACAGGGCCGCGGACGGTTCGCTGACCTTCCTCGACTTCCGTGAGCGCGCTCCCCGCGCCGCGAGCCGGACGATGTTCGAGGTCGAAGGCGAGCGACCTGAAGGCCCTGCAAGCTCTCCGTCACAGCTCGGGGGCCTCGCGGTCGGGGTTCCTGGAGAGCCCGCTGGCATCGTGGCCCTGGTCGAGCGCTTCGGTAAGCTGCCGCTGCGCGAGGTCGTTGCGCCTGCGCTACGACTCGCCGAGCAGGGTTCCGAGGTGAGCAAAGCGCTCGGCGCCATGGGAAGCGCCTTCGCGGTTCAGTTGAAAAAGGATCCGATCATGGCGAGCTGGGACCTGCGGCCCGGCTCGATCTTGCGACGTCCGGGCCTAGCCCGAGTGCTCCGCGCCTTTGCCGAGAAAGGCGCGGCCGTGATCTATGGCGGTGTCATCGGCCAGGAGATCGCTGCATCGGTTCAGGAACACGGCGGAATCATGACCTTGCAGGACCTGCGAGCGTACAGAGTACGGACTCGGGAGCCGCTGGCGGCAAACGCATTCGGATACCGCTGGGTGACCGCGCCTCCGCCGAGCGCCGGCGGATTCACGATGATCCAAAGCCTCTCCATTCTCGAGCGGGTGGTCGGCTCGAAACCGATCGCTGGTGAAGCCCTGCTGCACGCGATGGCCGAGTCGTGGAAGGGGCCGTTCGTCGATCGCCAGCGCTACTTCGGTGACCCAGACCAGGTGATCTTACCGCTCGACAAGATGATGAACGAGTCGCGGATCGACGCGCGCGCCAAGCTCGCCGCGGACGGCCGAGCTCACCCGAGCTCCGCCTACGACATGCCAATCGAATGGGCAGGAGCCAAGGTCAGTGCGCCGGACCACGCTGGCACCTCTCATCTTTGCGTCGTCGACGCCGAGGGGAATGTGGCCTCGGTGACGACGACGGTTAACCTGCCTTTTGGGGCCCGTTTCACGGGCGGGGGAATCGTCATGAACGACGAGATGGACGACTTCGCGAGCGGTATCGGAGAAGCAAATGCCTTCGGCCTCGTGGGTGGGGCCCGGAACATGCCAGGACCTTGGAAGCGTCCAGTATCGACGATGTCCCCCACGATCGTGCTCGAGAACGGCCGTCCCGTGCTCTGCGTGGGCGCGTCCGGCGGAAGCCGGATCGTCACCGCCACCGAGCAGGTAGCCATGAACGTCTTGCTGCAACACATGAACGCAGCGCAGGCCGTGGCAGCGCCCCGCATTCATCATCAGGGAGTGCCCGAAACGCTTCGCGTGGAGGACCTTGCTCCTTTGGACCCGGAGCTACGAGACGCGCTCATCGCTCGCGGTCACGAAGTAGAGCCGATTCACAACGTTGCAAACGTACAACTCATTCAAATCGAACAATCCGCAGAACAGCGGCTCGACGCCGCAAGCGATCCCCGAAAAGGCGGACGACCAGCTGGCCGCTAACGCCGCCCTGCTAGATAATCGTTGACCAGCGCCGCGTTCTTCGCGTACTGCGCCCGAGTCGCAGCGGCGAAGTACGTTTCGATGAGGCGGCCGAAGCCGAGAACGTCCGCGCCGATGTCGAGTCTCACGCAGCGTTCGCACTGCTCGGGCGAGACCGGCTCGATGCTCACGGTCCCGGTCACTCGAATCCTGTCGGCGATGGTCGAGGGAATGACGATGAACTCGTAGCGCCTGGTCGATGAGTCGAGCTTGCCTTCTTCGATGTAGCTGAAGCGATCGCCGAGAACTCTTGCGACGGCTCGCGGCATCTGCTGCGCAGGCCAGACCCTCGCTCGCCGGTAGCCGGTTTCCGGATTCCATTCCTGAAGCTCGTACTCGAAGCCTAGGCCCTCGTACAAGTAGTGATTGAAATCTTCGCTGCGAAAGATCTGGTCCCAGAATTCTTGTTCCGAGCAGTCCAGCAGTTGCCGGATCGCGAAATTCTTCGGCATGTCTATTCGGTGATCCGAACGACGACGACAGTGATGTTGTCCTCGCCCCCGTTCTGATTGGCTTGGGAAATCAAAGTCTTTGCGGCCGTCTCAACGTCTGCGCCGGCCTCGTGTACGATTTCGCAGATTCGATCATCGCTCACCATCCCGTTGAGGCCATCGGAACAGAGCACGTAGACGTCCCCCGGCTCGACGCTTTCGACCGACAGATCCACGGCGACCGCCTGCTGCATTCCGAGGGCGCGCGTGATCACATTGCTAGGAAGTCGCTCCTTTTGTGCATCCGAAAGGTTTGGCATGACGAGCAAGTAGTCATTCAATAGGGAATGATCTCGAGTGAGCTGGGTGATCTTGCCAGCGCGGACCCGATAGGCCCTGCTGTCGCCGACGTGCGCAACGTTGATCTTGCGCTCGTTTCGGTTGAACAAGGCACCGACCACCGTGGTCCCCATCCCTTGAACCGAGTGGTTGCGAACCGACGTTTGGAAAATTCGCTGGTTGGCGAGCTTCACAGCCGACACGAGGCGACGTTGGTCAGGTGTCATGCGCAACTCGTCTTTGCCGTGCCATTGCACACCTTGACCGTCCGCATCCGCCGCGTCGAAGAAGGCTGTCATCTCCGACGTCGCCATACGGCTTGCAACATCACCGGCTCGGTGGCCGCCCATCCCGTCGGCAACGACGAACAAGCGATGCTCCGACAGGATGCAGTAGCTATCCTCGTTGTGCTCTCGCTGTAGTCCAACGTCAGAGAGCCCTGCAGCTATGAAGTTCATCCGTATTCTCGTGCCCCTCTAGGGTGATCCGACCATCTCTTGGCCTTCGGTCCCATCGCGGGCAACCCAAATCGTTGGAACCAGTCTATCGAAAACGTCAGGGCTGGCAAATCAAGGGTTAACGAAGGCGGGTAGCTCTGGCCAGCCCGATGCCGGATCATCCAAGTAAGAGTAGCGTGCGTAGTGGGTGCTGACGCGACGCACGTAGTTGCGCGTTTCGTTGAACGGGATGCGTTCGACGAAGCGGTCGAGCTCCATCTTTTGGCTTTCCTTGATCCAGCGCCTCACGCGGCTCTTGCCCGCGTTGTAGGCAGCGATGCTCAGCGGGTACACCTGATCGAACTCTGCGGCGAGCGCGGCCATTTCTTGGAGTCCGAGAGCGATGTTGGTTTCGGGTACGCGTAGCATCGGTCGCGTGACCGCGCTGCCGGCTAGCTTGCTTGCGAGCTCCGGCATCAACTGCATGAGCCCTACGGCACCGGCGCGACTGACCACATCCGGACGGAAGCCGCTTTCCTGACGCATGGTCGCGTAGATTAGCGCGCGTGGCAGCTCCGCTCGATGCTCGTCCACGATCGAGCGCCAGGGCATCGGGTACGCGGCATCCCACCACCAGCGGTGGGCGGCAGGGTCGCTCTGCAGGTAGACCATGCGCCGGCGAGCCACGAGAAGCGCTTCTCGATAGGCGCCCGCATCGCGATAGAGCTTGGCCAGGAGCGGAATGCGCTGCGACTTCGGGCGCTCCGCAACGAGCGTGTTCTCGTGCGCATTCAGCCAGGCGATGCCGTCGAGATCGAGGCCGAGGCGACGATAGAACTCGAAGGTCAGCGGCAGCGGCAGCGGGTCCTCGGGAACCTCGAGAGAGCTTGGAGAGACCGCATTTTCAAAGGGCTCCGGGGGTTCGACCTCGAGTCGTTTGAGGCGCTGGGCTGCCAAGACAGCATACCAATGCAAGGGCTCGACGGCGATCGCCTCGCGGTATGCCTCGAGCGCCCTGGGACCGCGCCGATAGGCACGGCCCAGCCAATAGAAGCCCCGCGCTCTGTCCATTGCGCTGGTCGTGAGCGCGGTGTACTGAGTCAGGAACCGCGCCGCTCGAGCATATCGACGCGTTTCGAATGCGCGAAAGCCGAGCTCCCAGAGTGCGGAGCGGCGCCATTGGCCGCGCACTTGGGACTTCCCGCGTACCAGCTTTTCCATTTGCTTCTCACCGTTGGCGCGGCCGAGACGGACCTCGAGCCAGGCAGCCAGGAAGCGGGCCTTGGGCGCGCGCCTGTCGCGAGGGTAGCGTTGGGCGAACCGCCGGTACGAGCGTATCGCGCGCGCGTCCTGATCGGCGCGCGACAGAGCTCGTGCCGAATGGAAAGCGTCTTCGATCTCGGTCGGGCCGCCGAGCAATGCCGAGCGGTGAAGAACGCGCGCCGCATCCAGGTAGCGCTTGCGCGTACGAAAGAGCGCCATCCCGTAGACGTGCTGCCAGCGAGCCCAGAGCGCCGAGTCTGCTTCGAGCTTGATCGCTTCGAGCTCCTCGACGGCCTTTTCAAAACGCAGTGCTTCGACCATTTCCTCGGCACGGTCGATTCGATCGGCAAGGCTCGGCGATGCGCGTTCTTCCAATTTGCGCGCCGCCGTTTGCTGGCCCGGGTGGACCGCTGTTTTCCAAGCCTCGAGCGCCGCCTTCTGTGCATCGTCGGGGCGCTGGAGCTCGATGTAAACGTCCGACAAGACGGCGAGCAGAGCTACTCGGTTGCTGACTCCACTCTTCGATTGCGTCAAGCTCGAGAGCTCTTCGGCGCCTGTCTCGAGCTCGCCGAGCTGGACTGCGCAATCGGCAGCAATCGCTCGATTGCGTCGAGTGATGGCCGGATTCGTCGAGCTTGCGCCCAGGAGCAGCGGACGTGCTTCGGCGCAGTGTCCGCATTGCGCCGCAGCGATCGCCCAGCGTTGCAGCCAGTCCTCGCGGATCGACCCCGGAAGGCTCGAGGGAGCTCGTGCAAGCGTCGCCATCGCCTCGCACGAGCGGCCGACCGCCACGAGCAGGCGCCCCTCGAGATAGCGCAAGGCATCCTCTTCCCGCTGCTGCTCGGGCAGGAGGGCGATCTGCTCGAGTGCTCCACGCTCGTCGCCGGCTCGGACCAGGCTCGCGACGCGTTCGAGCCCATCGGCAGCCCACGCCCCAGCGCCGACAAGGAACACAAACCCCACCCCCAGCCAAAAACGTCTCAACCTTTGGGGAATCTAACACCCATTGACGCCGACGCAGAGCGATTGGCGATCACGGTGCCGGTCCCGTATGCTCCGCCGCGAATGATGCGAGCCGCGACGATCCTATTGTCGGCCTTTGTTGCGCTGCTTGCGCTGAGCGGGTGTAAAATGCACATTGGCGATGGCTGCGGCAATTCCACCGATTGCTCGGTCACAGGCGAGCGGCAGTGCGACCTTTCTCAGCCTGGCGGCTACTGCACAATCTTTGCTTGTGACCCTGACACCTGTCCGGAAGGGGCCTGCGTCGAGTGGCGGTTCATCCCGAGCCGCACCGCGGAAACCTGGTGCATGAAGACCTGCGGCAGCAACGCGAACTGCGGCCGCAGCGAATATTCCTGCGCTTTCCCGAGCGGCATCACGCGAGATGGCAAGTACGATCCCAGCCTCCCTTTGGACGAGCGGGTTGCCCGCATCGTCGACCTCAATCGCACCAGGGCCGAATCTAAAATCTGCGTGGCCCTGGACCCGGGCGTCAATCCGGAAGCCCTGGAATCGGTAGTTGAGGTCGACGCTGGCATGTAGCGCCGCTCGACAGGAAACCCACGCCAACGGCGATTGAGCGTACTATGGTCCGGATGATGTCTCCGGGCCTCTTGCGCTATCTTGCGGGTCGCCTCGTGCGCGCAGTCTTGACCGTCGTCGGGCTGGTGACGATCGTCTTCCTGCTCGTGCGCCTCATCCCAGGTGACCCGGTCGAAGCGATTCTAGGTGACCAGGCGGGCCCGGAAGAGAAGGCCGAGCTCCGACGCGCACTCGATCTCGACCGGCCGGTGGGGGAGCAGTACCTATCGTTCCTCGGCGACATGGCCGATGGGAGCATGGGGGACTCGTTTAGGCAGCCCGATCGCTCGGTCTGGTCGATGATGCGCGAGGTCTTGCCCGACACGATTCTCTTGGCGATCGCCGCCTTGTCGGTGGCCTGGTTCGTCGCGATCCCGCTCGGCACGATCGCCGCGGCCCAGGCCGGCAAGGGCTGGGACAAGATCGCCTCGACGGTTGCCGTCGCGGGATTGGCGATCCCCAACATCTGGCTGGGACCTCTGCTGATTCTCGCGTTCGGCGTGAAGCTTCGTTGGCTGCCCCTGCCCGGGGATGACCTGGCCGGCCCCGAGGCCCTGATTTTACCCGCGATCACGATCGGTACGGCGCTTGCCGCCATCCTGACGCGCCAGACCCGAGCCGCGATGATCGAGGTGCTGGCCCAACAGTACATCACCGCTGCCCGTGCTCGAGGGGTCCCTTCCGTAGCCTTGCTGCTCCGCCACGCACTTCGAAACGCGCTCCTGCCCGTCATGACCATCGGCGCGGCCCAGCTCGGCGCACTGCTTTCTGGGACGGTCGTGACCGAGAAGATTTTCGAACGGCCCGGGCTTGGCACCCTCTTTCTCGATGCGTTCTTCGCTCGAGACATCCCAGTAGTGCAAGGCTGCGTCCTGATCATCGCGGTGATCTACGTCGGCGTGAATCTGATCGTCGACTTGGCGTACGGGCTCGTCGACCCGAGGGTGAGGCTTTCATGAGCAGCTTCCGCAAGCGCCTTCGAAAGACACCGCTCGGCTTGGCGATCGTGGTCGGATTCTTCCTGCTGGCAATCGTGGGTCCTTCGGTCGCACCCTATGACCCGCTCGCGATCGACCTCCTCCACGAGTACGACCCTCCGTCCTGGTCGCATCTTCTCGGAACCGGAGACAATGGAATCGACATCTTGAGCGCACTGCTTCACGGTGCGCAGCTCGCCGCGATAGTGGGCGTCGTCGTCGTCGCTGTGTCGGTGCTCATCGGCACCTTGCTTGGAACCTGGGCGGGGTACGCGGGCCGAACAACGGACCACGCAATCACTGGCATTGCAGACCTGGTTCAAGCCTTTCCCGCAATCGTGCTGAACATCGCGGTTCTTGCTCTGGTCGCAAGGCCTGGCCTCATGCACTTGATCGTGGCGCTCGCAGTCAATGGCTGGGTCCTCTATGCGCGACTGGCTCGCGCCGAAACCCTGAGCTTGAGAGAGCGAGAGTTCGTCGAAGCCGCCCGGGCGCTTGGTGTGCCCACGCCGCAGGTTCTCGTCCGGCACGTGATTCCGAACCTGCTCGGCCCGCTGGTCATTCAGGCGACGACCGGGTTGGGGGTCGTGATCCTAGCGGAGTCGACCCTTTCGTTTCTCGGCCTTGGGCCTGGAAAAGCAGTTTCCTGGGGGGCGCTGCTCGACCAGGGGACGAGCGTGCTGCTCCGCTTTCCACATGTGGCCCTCTTCTCGGGCGGAGCAATCGCCCTAACTGTCCTCGGCTTCAATCTCACCGGCGACTGGTTGCGAGACCGGCTCGACCCTCGACTCCGATAGACATGCCCGAGCTTCCCGACGTCGAGCTCTACCTTCACGCACTGCGGCCGCGGGTGCTCGACCAGACGCTCCGCGCTGTCCGCATCGCATCACCGTTCCTGCTCCGGACGGTAGAACCTTCAGTCGACGAGCTGCTGGGGAAGCGAGTCCTCAGATTGCGCAGACTCGGGAAACGAATCGTGCTGGGTCTCGAGGATGACCTGTACATCGTGATCCACCTGATGATTGCTGGCCGGTTTCGCTGGAAACCCCCAGGACAGAAGATCCCCGGTCGAATGGGGCTCGCCGCATTCGACTTCGACGAGGGAACGCTTCTGCTGACGGAGGCCAGCAAGAAGAAGCGCGCGGCTTTACACCTTTGCCGCGGAGAAGACGGCCTCCTCGCACACGACCCCGGTGGAATCGAGCCACTCGGAGTCGACTACCCCGAGTTCAAGGATGCGCTGCTCGAACGAAACCACACCGTGAAACGCGCGCTGACCGACCCCCAGATCTTCAGCGGCATTGGCAACGCGTACTCGGATGAAATTCTTCACCGCGCCAAGCTCTCCCCTCTGCTCTGGACGACGCGAATGACGGAGGAGCAAGTCCAGCGCTTGCACGAGGCGACGCAGAATGTCCTCTCAGAATGGTCGGCGCGCCTGATCGAGCAGCACGGCGAATCGTTTCCAGAGAAGGTGACCGCGTTTCGGCCAGAAATGGCGGCGCACGGGAAGTACGGAGAGCCATGCCCGAGCTGTGGAGACCCGATTCAGCGAATTGTCTTTGCGAGTCGCGAAACCAACTACTGCCCGACCTGCCAAACCGACGGCAAGCTCCTCGCCGACCGTGCTCTTTCGAGGCTGCTCAAGGGCGACTGGCCGCGCTCGGTCGAAGAGCTGGAGTCGCGGCGTGGCGGCTAGCTCCTCTGTGTGGAGCGTTCAATGCGCTAGAAATGTCCCTGTTTCGATTTTGACGATAAGTTGCATCTGAAACATGCGTTTTTCCGTTCGCCGCGAGGATCGAAGGAACTTGGCAGTGGGCTTCATCGGCTTGCTTGCGATCACGACTGCGCATTCGGTCATGGAGACGGCCCGTGACACCTTGTTTCTGACGAGCTTACCGGCCGAACATTTGCCACGGGCCTATCTGGCCATTGCCGTGCTCGCGATCGTGGAGTTGAAG
Source organism: uncultured delta proteobacterium (assembly GCA_963699755.1). Taxonomy (GTDB): domain Bacteria; phylum Myxococcota_A; class Polyangia; order Polyangiales; family Houyiibacteriaceae; genus SG8-38. The sequence continues at coordinate 1,039,166 of CAVOVB010000001.1, read as the reverse complement.
ATCCACGAGCAGGTGCTTCGCCGCGTCCGCGATCGAAGACGGCTATTGTCGGCATCCCTCGTGTTTGGCGCGCTGGTGACGCTTGGCTTCTGGGCACTGCTCGAGGAGCTTGGCTCCTGGGCGCCGTTTGGATTCTACATTTGGACGGGATTGCTGATTACGGTCGTCCTGATCGAGTTTTGGCTCTTGCTCGACGACGCGGTGACTGTGAGGCAAGCGAAACGCATCTTTCCCGCCATTGCAGCCGGCGGCGTGACCGGCGCCACGTTCGGGTCCTTGCTTTCAGAAGGCGTGCTCCGACTAGCTTCACCCCTTGCGCTCGTCTTCACTGCCGCCGCGGTTCTGGCGCTAGCCGGAGCTACACCGTTTCTATGGAAGAGCCGGAGCGTCGCGCCCACGGACCAGCCCAGCGTTGAACCGCGGCAATCGATGCGCTGGCTTCTTCGGGACAAGTATCTCGCACGCATCCTCGGGTTCGTGCTGATGGGAACGATTACGCTGACGATCGTCGATTTCGTCTTCAAGAGCACGGTCGCGGCCGAGATTCCACCCGCCGGGCTCGGTCCGTTTTTCGCACGCTTCTACCTCGGCTTGAACACGGTGGCGCTACTGGTGCAGCTCGTTGGCGCGGGCTGGCTCTTGCGTGCATTCGGCGCCCATCGAAGCTCGGCGCTTCTGCCTGCCTTGGTCTTCGGCGGCGCTCTCGGCCTAGCCATCGGGCCGATTCTGCCTTTTGCCGTGGCGCTCAAAGCGGTCGATGGGAGCCTGCGTCACACGCTCTATCGAGGCGCAATCGAGGTGCTCTACCTGCCGCTCGACAGCCGACGGCGCGAACGGGCGAAGGGCTTGATCGAGGTGTTCGGGCATCGCGTGGGGCAGGCGCTGGCATCGTTGCTCATCATCGCGGCTGTCGGCGTGGGGCTGAGCACCCGGCAGCTCGCCGTGTCGCTGCTATTTCTCGTCCTAGGCTGGCTCATGGCGATCATGTCGACGCGCCGTCAGTACGTGGATCAGTTCCGCGCGCGACTTCGGCACGGCGTCATCGACATGCGGCTCGAGCGCGAGGCATTCGCCAGCAGCGGCGGGACGGCCGCCAAGTCGGATGAATGGATTGGCACGGGAAACTCGCATACTCAGTCGCCCCGCGCAGGTGCGATTCCGCACGAAGGCGGGGCGGTCTTCCACGAAATCCTGACCAAGCTGATCGTGAACGATGACGATTCGGTCCGCTTCCAGACCCTGCGCGCCATGGAGGGAAATCCGGAGCCACGCTATCTGCCGCTTCTCTTGTCGCTTCTCGGGAGCTCCGAATTGCGAGCGCGCGCGCGCAAAGCGATCCTGGCGATCGGACCCGAGGCCTTGGATGCGCTCGAAACGGCGCTTTCGGACCCGTCGGTGCCCTGGAAGGTACGTCTTCGCATTCCATATACGATCATCCTTTTCGAGCCACAGAAAGCTGCTGACATTCTACTTCGGCACTTGGATCGGGAGCAGGAAAGAGGCTTGCGCATGAGGATCCTGCGAGCCCTGGGCCGCTTACAAGCGAGCCATCCTTCTACGGTTCTCGACGACGCGCTCTTGCAGGAACAGCTTCGCGCGAGCTTGGTACGCGTGGTGCAGCTTCTCCAGTGGCGCGCGGCCATCGAAGGCAGTGGCAGTCCGGATACGCCAGGTGCAGAGCTGTTGCGCATCGCGCTCCAAGACAAGGAGCGGGCAACCTTGGAGCAAGCGTTCTCGTTGATGGGTCTCAGGCATGCCGAGGAAAATTTCGCCTTGGTTTGGCGAGGCGTGACGAGCGAGAACAATCGCTTGCAGGCAGCAAGCCACGAAGTATTGGAAGCGACATTGCCAGGCTATTTTCGCGAGGCGGTGTTAGTGATCGTCGACCGAGGAGAGCCGGCGGAGCGTCGAGCGCGCATTGCTGCCGCCGCGCTCGGGGTAACCCTGCGCTCGATGTCCCACGAAGAAGCGCTGAGCCAGATGATGCAGGACCAGAGTGAAGTCGTTCGCGGCATCGCGACTCAGCATGCAGCAGGGCTTGGCGATCGCACGCCTTCCGAGATGGCACAGGAGGTGCAAACCCTTGTCTGAACAAGCCCCTCAAGTCGGCTAGATGGACCGTTCCAGCATAAATTCCTTTTGTTTTCAATAGTTTAGGAGGCGGACGCGTATCCTCCTTGTAACTGTTATTTTGTTCAGTATATTGGGTGGTCCCATGGCTTTTGGGACTGTCATCGATTTTGAGGCTCGGCGGGTTAGAGCGAAAGCTTTACCGCTCTCGGAGCTCCTGCCTCGGGGGCGCTTGGTCGAGGTTTCTGGCAGGCATGCCTGTGCGCGGACGACCACGGCGGTGTCCTGTGTGATCCAGGCGCAGGCGCGCGCCGAGCTGGTCGCCTGGGTACAGCCCAAAGACGGCGCCTTGTTTCCTCCCGACCTCGATGCGGCGGGAGTGAACCTCGATTCGTTCATCGCAATTCACGTGCCGCGTCATGTAGGTCCGTTCGCGTTGGTTCGCGTTGCCGAGTGGCTTGCGCGTTCTGGTGCCTTCGGCTTGACGGTCATCGACCTCAGCGATGCGCTCCCGCCCGGTTCTTCGGTCAACTGGCAAGGCCGTCTTCAAGGTCTCTTGCGCAAGCATGACGGACGTATTCTCTTACTCACTTCGAATGCTCGAGAGGAACCCTCATCCGGCCCTTTGGTTGGTTTGCGCGTTGAGCCGCAACGCGGTTCTCTTCGAGCCGATCACTTCGAAGTTCACACGCATGTTCTCAAAGACAAAGTCGGCATTGCCACCGAGCTTTCGTCGATCATCCCAATCGCTCCATCCGGTTTGCGAGGCAGCTCATGAGGCGGGTGAGTTGCGTTCTTTTGCCGATGCTCCCGTTGCAAATTCTCTTGCGGCAAAAGCCGTGCTGGCGCGCAGCACCCGTTGCCCTTGTCGATGACGAAGGCCCGAACGGCCGCATCACGCACCTCAACGCGTTTGCAAAGAAGAACCGCCTTCGCATTGGCATGCGACAAACCGTGGCGCGTGATCTCCTTCCGAACCTGCATACCGCCGTCCTCTTGCCCGAGCAGACCTCGGAAGTCAGCCGAGAGCTGATCTCTGCGCTTCAAACCTTCTCTCCCCGGGTCGAAGCGCTCGATCGGGCTGGCGCGTTCCAGCTCGATCCCGAAGGTCTACGGCGCCTTTATGGCGGTTATCGCAACTGGGCGATCTCGATTCACCGGTATTTGCGCGCCCGACATTGGCGTAACTCGGTGACCGTTGGCTTTCATCGCCAGCGAGCGCTCGCGGTCTCCATGGCACAGAGCGGAGTCTACATCTCGAAGAGCGTCGAGGAAGAGATCGAACGTTCGAACAAAACCTTGCTTCGTGAATTCGATCTGCCTGGAGATCTTTGCGAAAGTCTTGGTGCATTAGGCATCGAAACACTCGGTGATTTTCTCGCAGTTCCTGGAGGAGAGCTTCTGAGTCGTTTCGGCACTAGGGCAAGCACGCTTCACGATTCGTTTTCCGAAGACATGCAGCTGCCGATTCAGCCACATGCATTCGAAGAGCCCGCTCGCATCGCTTTTCAAGTCGAGCCTCCCGACAGAGATCAGAGCCGTTTGCTGTTTGCAGTCAAAGGCGCTCTGCATTCCTTGCTGCATCAGGTTCGTGCCCGTGGAGAATCAATTCAAGCACTCGAGCTTTCATTGCATTTGGAGCGCGCACCTCTTCACCAAGAACAAATCGAGCCAGCATCACCGACCTTGGATCTGATGTTGTTACTCGAGCTCATCCGCCTTCGCCTCGGCGAACGGAGCTTGCAAGGCGCAGTCGAAGAAGTGGAGATCGTCGCCAAGACGGTGCGCTCACAGGCAGAGCAAGTTGCGCTCCCCGGTCATCAAGCCCGTCGCGACATGAGAGCTGCACATCGCGCGCTCGACCGAGTTCGTGCAGCATACGGCGAACAGTCGGTGACCCGGGCACGCCTGCGAGAGGCGCATTTGCCGGAGGCCTCCTTTCGCTGGGAGCCCATTCAGCAGGCTCGAATGGGCGAGCAAGCCGCGATAGGCCCAATTTCCTCAATGGTTAGAAGGGTTTTTGCTCGTCCCAAGCCGCTCCCTCCCCGTATCCCCGAGGAGCCCGAGGCCGGGCCTTCACTCGCGAAAGAGCATTCTATCGAGCACATGTATGGCCCGTATCGCGTGAGCGGTGGCTGGTGGAAGCGTCTCGTCGAACGCGACTACTACTACGCAGAAACCGATCAGGGCGACTTGCTTTGGCTCTTCTACGATCGTCCGCGAAGGCGCTGGTTCTTGCATGGAGTGCTCGATTGAATGAGCGCTTACGTGCCGTTGTGGGTCAAGAGCAACCACAGCTTTTTGGAAGGCGCATCCTTTCCCGAAGAGCTGGTCGAACGTGCACATGCGCTCGGTCTTTCTGCAGTTGCAATGACCGACCGTGACGGGGTGTATGGCCTCGTACGCGCACATATGAGAGCCAAAGAGCTCGGGATCCGAATTGTGATCGGGGCTCAGCTCATGGTCGAGATCGAAGGGCATGCAGAGCATGTCGTTGCTCTCGCCAAGACGCGACGCGGCTATGCTGATCTCTGCAGAATCTTGTCAATCGGTCATGCCCGCTGCGAGAAGGGAGTTTCTCTCATTCACAGCAAAGAGCTGGATCCGTTGCACGACTTGTTCTTTCTCTCCACAAGGCCTGAAGCCTTGCGCGCCCTGCACGCGAGCCATGGACCTTCCTCGGTGTTCGCCCTTTGCGCTCGTCATCTGAGCGATCACGAAAAGCCAAAAGAAAAAACCTTGCGCTCTGTCGCAAGAGAGCTCGAAGTTCAGACGGTCGGTGTCAACGAAGTCCTCTATCACGACAAGATCCGGCGCCCACTTCAGGACGTTTTGACCTGCATTCGCGAGGGGAAAGTGCTTTCGGAAGCCGGCCGTACGATCTGCGCAAACGCGGAGCACGACCTCAAACCTGCCGAGGAGCTCGAACGTCTCTTTTCGGACGACCCTGCCTGCCTTCGTCGCACGATCGAGATCGCTGAACAGTGCACGTTCAGCCTCGATGACCTTCGTTATCGATATCCAGAAGAGCGTCTTCCTTCCGGCCACAACGAGCAAGGCTGGTTGCGCGAGCTCACGTTTCGCGGTGCGCGGACGCGCTACCGGGGCAAAGTGCCCGATGACGTTTGCGCTCAGATCGAACGCGAGCTTCAGATCATTCGCAAGCTGGACTATGGCGGCTACTTCCTCACGATGTACGAAATCGTTCAATACTGCCGTCAGAAAAACATCCTCTGTCAAGGGCGCGGCAGTGCCGCCAACAGCGCAGTCTGTTTTTGTCTAGGAATAACCGCAATCGATCCCGTGCGCATGGACTTGTTGTTCGAACGTTTCTTGAGCGTCGAACGTGCCGAGCCACCAGATATCGACCTCGACATCGAGCACGAGCGTCGCGAAGAAGTCATTCAACACGTCTACGAAAAATACGGGCGCCGCCATGCCGCGATGGTCGCAAACATCATTCGCTATCGTATTCGTTCTGCGGTCCGTGATGTCGGCAAAGTGCTCGGCCTGGCCCGAACGGATCTGGAGACCGCGACACGACTACTGAGGCATCGCGACGACAGCTTCAACCCCGAGCTCCTTCGAGAAGCCGGCCTCGACAAGGACGCTCCGGCTACTCAGCTGCTCTGGTCTCTAGCGACTCAAGTGCTCGATTTTCCAAGGCATTTATCGATTCACCCGGGCGGGTTCCTTCTAGGTCATCGTCCCGTCGACGAGATCGTTCCAATCGAGCCGGCAAGCATGGGGGCCCGCACCGTCATCCAGTGGGACAAGTACGACGTCGACAATTTGGCCCTGTTCAAGGTCGATCTCTTGGGCCTCGGAGTGCTCAGCTGCATTCACCGCGCGTTTGATCTACTGCGCGAGCACAAAGGGCAGGACCTCGAGATCGCGACAGTCCCTGCCGAAGATGAGGCCACGTACGAGATGGTGTCGAAAGGCGATACAGTCGGGGTCTTTCAAATCGAAAGCCGTGCACAGATGGCGATGCTGCCACGGCTTAAGCCACGGACCTTCTATGACTTGGTGATCGAAGTTGCGCTCGTGCGTCCCGGTCCGATCCAAGGTGACATGGTACATCCGTACCTGCGTCGGCGTAAGGGCGAAGAAGAAGTCGTCTATCCACACCCGAAGTTGGAGCGCATCTTGAAGAAGACTCTCGGCATCCCGATTTTCCAAGAGCAAGTCATGAAGCTAGCCGTCGAAGCCGCCGGCTACACAGCAGGCGAAGCCGATCAGTTGCGCCGTGACATGGCCGCATGGCGGAAGTCCGGCCGTATCGAGAAACACCGGGCGCGCATGGTCCCGCGTATGCTCGAAGAAGGCATCCCCGAGGAGTTTGCGGAGCGTGTGTTTTCGCAGATTCGTGGCTTTGGTGAGTACGGCTTTCCAGAGAGCCATGCCGCGTCGTTTGCCTTGCTGGCCTACGTCACCGCTTGGCTCCGGCGTCATCACCACGAGGTGTTCACCTGTGCGATCTTGAACGCCCAGCCGATGGGCTTCTACAGCCCGGCCACACTGGTTGAAGACGCGAAGCGCCACGGCGTCGAGGTGCACCCCATCGACATCAACAAAAGCCAATGGGATTGCACCCTGTTCCCGATAGACAGCAAGACGGGGCAAAGCCCCCTGAACGACGCAAAGCGTCGTCTTTACGGGGTGCGGATGGGACTTCGCTATGTGAAGGGGCTCGGAGTCCTCGAGCGAGAGCGCATCGAAGCTACGGAGCTGCCGCTGCCAAATCTAGCGACCTTCGTTCGACGGACCGGGCTCAACAAGAAGGCCCTGCATGCGCTGGCTGAAGCGGGCGCCTTCGAGTGTTTCGGTCTCAACCGGCGCGACGCGATTTGGCAGGTACGGAGCTTGTCACGCTTTGTGCAGGATTCCTTACCGCTCGAACCTGGACCGAGTCAGATCTCATTCGCATCGTTGGCAAGTGAGGACGAGGTGATCTGGGATTACCGCTCGAGTCATCACAGCACACGCGGCCATCCCATGCGAGGGCTTCGCGGCGCACTTCGTTCACGAGGCATACCCGAAGCAAGCCGAATCCATGGCTGCGGACACGGGGACGAGCTCGAGTACGTCGGCATGGTGATCTGCCGCCAGCGTCCGGGCACGGCGTCTGGCGTTACTTTCTTCACCCTCGAAGACGAAACCGGCTTCGTCAACGTCGTCGTTTGGAAGCAGGTCTTCGACCGCCATGCCGTGCTTGCCAAAACCGCATCCCTACTCGGCGTGACGGGAGAAATTCAAAAAGCCGATGGCGTCATTCACCTGATCGCAAAGTCGCTATGGGCCCCAGACGTTTCACTCGCCGAGCACACACACCAATCCCGCGACTTTCACTGAAATCAGGGCTAGTTAAATCCCATGAGCCCAAGCTGAACGACCCAGTAGGCCTCGATGCCTAGCTGAACGAGGAGCAAGGCCGCTCGAAGCGACACGGCCATTTCGCTCGTCGAAATAAGATGCACCGTCGATTGTGCCACTCGCGCGACCAGGACCCAGCGTGCCAGCGGATCGGTGATGCCGGCGTTGTCGGTCACCAGCGCCAAGAGAATCAACGCCGCGAAAGCCGGAAGATTCTCGTAGCAATTCGCATGTGCGCGGCAAAGTCGATTCGAGAACGGAGAAACGTCTTCGCCGCTAGGTAAAAACTGGTTGGCAGCACGCTCCTTCTTGAGGACGAGCGTGGTGCGATAAAATACGATCGTCGTCGTCAACAAGATCGTCCACGCGACATAGCCGACGAGCGCAAGTATAGAGGGGGACATGGTCATTCTCCTAGTTCCTATGGGGCGGGCGGACTATACCCAACGCGCCAAGTCGCGAATAGAATTTCCGGGGAGGCTGAGCGGATGAGAACCTTGCTCTTGACACGATCGGACGTCGAACGACTGGCAACGATGGAGCTCGCGGTCTCTGCGGCAGAGCCTGCGTTTGCGGCATTTGGTCGCGGCGAGGCGACGATGCCCCCCAAGGTGTATCTTCCGATCGCGGATCACGACGGTGATTTCCGTGCGATGCCGTCGCGCCTCGGCGACTCTGCGGGAATCAAGTGGGTGAACGTGCACGCGCAGAATCGCAGGCGATTCGGGATGCCAACGGTCATGGCGGTGTATGTGCTCAATGATCCCGCCAACGCGTTCCCCTTGGCGATCATGGATGGTACCTGGCTCACTTCGCTTCGGACAGGCGCAGCCGGCGCAATCGCATCCAAGTACCTCGCGCAACGCGGCCCCAAGACGATCGCTTTCATCGGTTGTGGGGCGCAGGCGTACACGCTGCATGGTACGCACTGTGTCGTATTCGATGGCTTCGAAAGCCTAGCGTATGACCGCAACGAAGCGACCGCAGCCGCCTTCGCCGACCAGGTCGGCGCCCGCGTGGTTTCCCTGGAGGAAGCTGCTGGCGCGGACATCGTATGTACGGCGACGCCATCGCGAACCCCCTTCGTGAAGCTCGAATGGATTCGAAGCGGTGCACACATCAACGCGATGGGCGCCGATGCGGCGGGAAAGCAAGAGCTCGCGACCGAGCTCCTGAACAACGCGGCGGTCTATATCGACGACATTCATCAGGCCACCGGAAGTGGCGAAATCAACGTCCCCCTCGCCGCCGGTGACTTCGAGGTCGACCAGCTCGCCGGCACCCTGGGCGAAGTGGTTGCGGGTCTACTCCCCAAACCGGACGTCTCGACGACGACCATCTTCGACTCGACGGGCCTAGCTATCCAGGATGTCTCGCTCGCGCGGGCGATCTACGACACGGCGAGGGCACAATCGGTCGGCCAGGAAATCGACCTGATCGGTGTCGCGCCGCCAAGCGACTAGGTGAGGCGCGGCACCGGGTCGCGGAGCGAGATGGTTTGCCCGCCGATGGTCACCTGCTCGAGGCCGAAGTAGCTCCGATCGGTCATCCCCATCGCATGCATCAAGCTGACGTTCAGCCGCTCATGGGCCGGCCCGACCTGCGCTTGGTGGCCCCAGCCGACGGTAAGCGCGCTTTGAGGGTAGTGCACGTAGCGCCCGGGCCTGAAGTACCCCCCGGCGCCACCGGCGATCACGTTTGGCACGCGACTAATCTCGTGTGTGCCCGTTCCAAGCTCCGAAACCCACACCACGGCGCTATTGTCGAGCAAGGTGCCGCCCGCTTCCTGGACGGAATCGAGCTGGTCTAGCAGGTAAGCGAAGTGCTCTGCATACACCCGGTTGTACTCGGTCATCCCCTCGACACCCTGCGAGCTGCCGCTGTTCTCGTCCGACGAATGCGCGATATCCTGGTGCATGTCGATCCCAGGCGATACGCCGAATTCGTTTCCTGGAATGTCCTGCGTCACCAGGGTCACGACGCGAGTCAGGTCGCACGCGAGCGCCATGGTCGTGAGTCGCGAGAACTGATCGATGACATGCCCCTGAGCTGAGAAAGATGGGTCGCATCCCATCGGAGCGCTGAGGTTCACACCGACTTCGAGGTCCCGGACGAGCGTGCGATGCCGCTCGAGCTTCTCTCGATCCGCGGCGCTGAGCTTCGGCAACACCGTGGCAAACTCCTCGCTTGCCATGTCGAGAACGCTGGCGCGCGCAGCATCGAGCATGTCGGCGCGGCTTGGCTCTCCGGCTTCGCTCGGCGCGGGCGCCAGGCCGAGAATGTCGTTGAACGCGGCCTGTGGGTTCTGCTCCCGCGGTGCCGGCTGGTTGGCCCCCACATAATTGTAGGCGTGCTGATGATTGAACCCGTAGACGCGACTATTCCAGCGTCCCGGCTGACCGACCGCATTGCCGATTTCCTGGTCGATGGAATGAGCGCCGCCACGGGCTGTAGCCGCACCTTGGAACGCCCAGGTATTCGTCAGCAGGTGCGCCTGGCCGATGTGGTGACGGTTGACGTCACCAGCGTACCCGAGGTCTGCCACGCGGTATTCCTCGGCATAGGTCACCATGCGTGCCAAGCCGTCGACGATCAGAAGCTTGTCTCGGTGACGGTGGAGGGGACGAAGAATTTGGCTGAATTGGGATTCGCTCAGGCCGCTGAGCGAATAGTCGTACTCCTCGTTGTCGCGGCCCGGTTGGCGCATGTGCCAACGCCCCGGCACCGTGCCATGCGGTGTGATGAAAAGCACGAGACGCTTCGGGGCGGACTGCGCATGGGCTCTGCGCCCCGGGAATGAAGGCAACATCAGCGACCCTGCGGTCAAACCCAGCGTGCCTAGGAAACGGCGACGATCGATGATGAATGGGCTTCGGCTCATGGGGTTAGCTCTCTCCGCTGGTGCGGAGCCGGAACTCGGGGCGGGTCACAATACTCACCAGTAGCTCGACGAGGTCGCCTCCGTTTGCTTCGAGCTCGGCCTGAATCGCCTCGACCTGGCAGGTGTCGGCGGGCTCCATCGGTCGGCCGTTCGCATAGGTGAACCACTGCTTCGCAACGCAATCGCGAACGACTTCGCTCTGGCCGAGAAGGTTTTGCAGCTCGACGGCGCCTTCGTACGCGGCGTCGTTTCCGATGCCGTTTGCGAAGCCGGATGCATCGACCGGAAGCCCGTTCTCCTCACTACGGAATATGCCAGCGGCGTCGTAGTTCTCAAATCCGAAGCCAAAGCCGTCGATTCGAACGTGACAACCCTGGCAGGCCGACGGAGCCACGCGTTCCTCAAACAGGTCGCGGTTGGTCACCGGCCCTGCGTTGGGATCGGGCTCCGGCACGGAAGTATCGGCGTTCGCAGGTGGCGAGGGACGCGGCTCACAAAGCAGACGCTCCATCACGAAGACGCCGCGAAGCGGAGGAGAGCCGTTCGCCTCGTGTGCAAAGCCGGCAAGGAATGCGACGCGGCTCAGAAGGCCTGCGCGCTCGGTCGGATCGAGCTCGACCTGAGCCCAGGGCTCGGAGGGTGCGGGGATGTCGTAGAGCTCCGACATCACGTCGTCGACATAGGCGAGATTGCTGGTGAACAGATCCTCGACCGTGCCCCCCTCGAAGAAGGTGGTCTCGATGAAACGGAGGGTTTCTTCTTTGGCAGAGGCGCGTGCCTGCGGGCCCCACATGGGAAAGAGCTCCGCTACCTTGTCCTCGTCGAGCACCCGATCGAGGTACAGCCACTGGCGATGGAAGTTCCGTACTGCGTCGCGCGCGCGCCTGTCCGCAAGAAGCCGCCGAGCCTGTTCTTCGAGCTGGGCGTCGGTCTCGAGCTCACCGGCGTCCGCCGCTGCAAGGAGCGCGTCATCCGGCATCGTTTCCCAGAGGAAGTACGAAAGTCGGCTCGCAAGCTCGTGCTGGCTCAGCTCGATATGATTCACGTCTGCGGCGCCGCCTTCGCTCTCGAGTCGGTAGAGGAACTGTGGCGTCTGCAGCATTGCGGCGACGGTCAACTGGACTGCGGCATCGAAGTCGATGGAGACGCGCTGCGATTCGAAGAAGTCGACCCAGCGGCTGAGCTCGGCCTCGGTAAGGGGGCGACGAAACGCTCGCTTGCCAAAGCTCTCGACGAACTGCCGGCCGCAATCGGCATCCGCCGTTGCGCAAGGAACCACGCGATTGCGCGCGGTGGAGTCGTTGACCGCGTGCTCGCCCAGGGTCATCGCCGCGGTTTCATAGCGCGCAATACGAACATCGGATGGGCCGAGAGACTGTGCGTCGTTCTCGAAGGAGCCTTCCAAGACTGCATCGCTCGGCTGTTCTGGCACCTGGGGAACGTTCCCACCCAGGAGGTCGCGTATGGTGTTTTCGTACTCGGTGTTCGTGAGGCGTCTCACCGGAGATGACCCGACTGTGATTGCGTTAGGATTCTGGCAGAGGAACGCCTCCGCAGCCCTGGCTGGACCGCCCTCGGCGTCACCGATCAAGCCTTCACAGCCTGCCAAGAGCGCGATCGCAGAGGCCACCACGAGTAGCCGCGTCGTATGGATCATCCCCCCGAGACTCATGCAGGATCATTATTGCGACAGATCCTCGCGTTTCGCCAGCCGGAGGGGTTAAGCGCGGCGCTTTGGTGAGGCCCAAAACTCCGCTTTTTCACCCGCTTAGGGCAAAAGTAATACTTTGTCGGACGGATGTGCGGCACCGCCTGGGATTCGTTGAACCCCAAAACTATGGGTTTGAGCTGAACGGGCAGTACGCTCCCGTCGGTGCTGCGAGTCGCCTCGATCGCCCTGCTGATGGCGCTCCTCATGCCCTGGACGGTCGCCGCGCAGAGCAGCGCAGACGCCTTTCTCGGAGAGGCGGATAGCGAGCGAATTGCAGCGCTGAGGACAGAGGAGATCGCGGGGGTAAACAAGGGCAAAGGGGGCCGCAGCCTGGCCTTCGAGATCAGGCTCGCGGACGGGACTCGGGGCTATTTCAAGCCCAAGCAGACCTTCTCCGCGGCCCACTGGTACTCAGAGGTCGCCGCGTACTATCTCGATCGCGAGCTCGGGCTGGGCCGGGTACCTCCGACAAGCGGTCGCAGATTTCGGTGGAGCGAGCTGCGAGCTGCCGCCGGAAGTGATCCGCGGGTGAGCGAGCTCGGCATTGCGCCGGATGGCACGCTAAAGGGCGCGTTCATCTGGTGGATCCCGGAGCCACTCAAACGCATTCGCGTGGGTCGCAACTGGGAGCGCTGGCTACGGGTTCAGAGCTCGCTTCCGATCACTCCCTACCAACGACCTGTAGATTATCGCGCCGATCTGAACAGGCGCTCGGGAATTCGCGAAGCGACCGATCCGAGTCGACCGATCGCAAAGACCCCTGATATTGCGCAGCGGCCCGCGGAGCTCTCCGACCTGATCGTATTCGATTATCTCACCCAAAACGTCGACCGCTGGGGGGGCGACTTCACCAACCTTCGATCGCGGGGAGAGGGCGGCCCGCTGATCTACTTGGACAACGGTGCCGGCTTCTGGCCCGGAGAGCAGCGCCTGGGCCTGATGGAGGCTCGCTTGAGGGCCCTTCAGCGCTTTCGTCGCTCGACGATCGAAGCGGTGCGAAAGCTCGATATTGCGGCGTTTTCTGCCCGTTTGCGTGGAGATCCGCTTGCTCCAGTGCTCAACGAGAAGCAACTCGAGGGACTCGCAGAGCGGCGTCGTGCGGTCCTCGAGCACGTCAACGCCATGGTCGCGCGGTTCGGTGAGGCCCGCGTGTTCGCGTGGTAGGTTTCGACGGTGAACGAACGACTTCGGCTTCCGGCTGAATGGGAGCCGCACAGCGCTTGTTGGCTCGGATTTCCGTATTCTCAAGCGGAATGGCCCTTCAACCTCGGCCAGGCACAACGGTCAATTGCGGCACTCTGTCGAACAATCGCCGAGGCGGGAAACGAGCCCGTGCGGCTTCTCGTGAAGAACGATCAAGTCGAGGCGCGGGCGCGCTCGTTGATCGGTGAGGTTCTCAATGTTCGCTATGTCACGGCTGACTACGGCGACTGCTGGCTGCGCGACACGGCGCCGCTCCTAGGGCACAGGAGCGACGGCTCCCTCGGCGGCCTCTGCTTCGAGTTCAACGGCTGGGGTGGCAAGTACCCGATCCCGTTCGACTCGGGGGTCAGCAACTGGCTGACCGAGCGACTCGGGGCGATGCGCCTCGACTGTCCTCTCGTCTTGGAGGGAGGCGCCCTCGAGACGAACGGTCAGGGAACCTTTCTAACCACCGCTTCGTGCGCCCTGAACCCCAATCGGAATCCGGGATTAACGCGCGCTTCTTTCGAAAAGGCCCTCAGCGATCTGGTATCGATCGATCGTTTGATTTGGCTCGATGCGGGCTTGGAGCATGACCACACCGATGGTCATGTCGACATGGTCGCGCGTTTCGTGGCAGCCGATACGGTGCTTTGCATGAAGTCGACCCCAGGGAAACCGAACGCCGCCGTGCTTGATTCGATCGTGCGGGAGCTGCGCGCAAGCGGACTGAACGCGATCGAAATCCCGTCACCGTCTGCTCTGCAAGCGCCCAATGGGGAGCCGCTGCCAGCCAGCTACTGCAACTTCTACATCGCCAACGCTGCCGTGATCGTTCCAACCTACGGCCTCCCGGAAGACCGAGCCGTGCTCGCCGAGATCGGAAACGCCTTTCGGGGTCGAGAGGTGATCGGCTTGCCGGCCGCAGACCTGCTATGGGGAGGCGGAGCGTTTCACTGCGTCACACAAGCTCAGCCCAGGGCCCCATGACCGCCTCTTCACTTTCCATCGGAATCGTCCAGTGCGCCCTTGGCGATTCGCTGGAAGCCAACGTCGCCCGAATCGAAGCTCTGGTTCGCGAGGCCGCAGGGCGCGGCGCGCAGATCATCGTCACGCCGGAGCTCTTCGAAGGTCCCTACTTCCCGCAGAACGAAGACGAGCGTGCGTTCGACTTGGCGGCGCCACTCGACTCACATCCCACCGTGACGCGCATGCAAGCCCTGGCTGCCGAGCTCGAGGTGGTTCTTCCGATCTCTTTCTTCGAACGCGCGGGCCAAGCCTACTACAACAGCCTAGTGACAATCGACGCCGACGGGAGGCGGCTCGGCTTGTACCGCAAGAGCCACATCCCAGACGGCCCTGGCTACCAGGAGAAGTTCTACTTTCGGCCCGGTGACACGGGTTTTCGGGTCTGGAAAACCCGCCACGGCAGCATCGGTGTCGGTATCTGCTGGGACCAGTGGTTTCCGGAAGCGGCTAGGAGCATGGCCCTCCAAGGAGCCGAGGCCTTGCTCTATCCAACCGCAATCGGCAGTGAGCCGGAGGCGCCGGAGGAGGACAGTCAGCCGCCCTGGCGACGCGTGATGATCGGTCATGCGGTGGCCAACGCCATGCCCGTGGCCGCGGCCAACCGCGTTGGCACCGAAGGAAATCTATCCTTCTATGGCAGCTCCTTCGTCTGCGATCAGCGCGGTGATCTTCGCGCCGAGCTCGGGCGAGAGGAAGAAGGCGTGGCTTGTGCTTCGTTCGATCGCGACGCGCTTCGTCTCTACCGTGCCAACTGGGGCTTCTTCCGCGATCGCCGGCCGGAGCTCTATGACAAGCTGACTGGAGACGAGCCCGTTGATTGATTCTCTCTACGCGATCGTCGACGTAGAGCTCACGGAACGCCCCCTAGAGTTGACGTTCAAGGCCCTGAATGCCGGATGCGCGATTCTCCAACTTCGCGCGAAGCGTCTCGACGACCTCGCGTTCCTGAAGATCGCGACGCGGGTCCGCGCGGCGTGCAAGCATGCGGGGGTTCCCTTCGTCGTCAACGATCGCGCAGACATTGCGCACCTCGTCGAGGCGGATGGCCTGCACCTCGGGCAACATGATCTCTGCATCGCAGATGCACGGCGGGTCGTTGGCGGCATCCAGATCGGTATTTCAACGCACAACCTGGAACAGGCCCTCCGCGCCGAAGCAGAGGGCGCAGACCTGATCGCATTCGGCCCGGTCTTCGAAACCAACACCAAAGACAACCCCGACCCCGTGGTCGGCCTTTCAACGCTCGCGAAGGTCCGACAGGCCCTGTCCCGTCCACTGGTGGCCATCGGCGGAATTACACCTGAGAATGCGGAAGCAACTCTTCAGGCCGGCGCCAATTATCTCGCAGCGATCTCGGCGCTTCCGCGCTTCCTCGGGGACGCGTTCTAGGGCGTCACTTCAAGTCTTCGAAGTGCTGAATCGCAGTTTCGATCGCCGCGCCAAGCGCCTGGTTCACCAAATTCGCCGTTGCGTCTTCACCGCTGCGAAGCGCTTCGTAGTAGCGTTGCCTCTCGGTTGCATGGATCACGACGGGCGGAAAACCGGCGCGCATGAGAATGAGATTCATCACCAGCCGTGCAACCTTGCCGCTGTGTCGCGGAAAGGGATAGATGTGAAGCAACTGGTAGTGCGCCTTGCTCGCCATGCGAACCGGATGCATCGTCTTCTTGGTTTCTGGATCGGAAAGCCATTCGACGAGCTGACGCATGCGATAACTGATCTTGTCGGGCTGCGAGATTTCGTGGAAGTACAGGCGGTGAAGCGGCATGTCCTTGCGGTACTTCGGTGGCCCCTTCCCTTCGAGCTCCTCGGGTGCAAGTTGAGCGTATAGCTTTTTGATGACCTCGAGGTTGGGTGTGAAGCGGCGGCGCGACGACATCTCGCGAATCATTTCGATCGCGCCCATGTGGTTGCGAATCTCGTCGTAGACCGGAATGAGGGTGGGGTCGGCGGCGACCTGGTCGTAGATGGCAGCCCGGAGCTCGTCCATCGAGTACACGACGCCTTCGAGCGCGCTGTCGTGATAGATCCAGGCGATGTCGAAGCGCTCTTGATACTCTTCGCGCGCCTTTGGATCGGCGCTATCCAGCAGCTCTTGAAGCTGGGCGACTCGCTCCTCTAAGCTTGGACCCTGAAGCGCTTGAACCAAGGAATTTCCTCCACTCCCGGGGAACCTACACTGTGGGCCCCGCGCGGCCGGCGAAACTATCAGCGGGATCCCAGGACGTCAACCGTGACCGAAGCCGGCTAGTCAAGGGCCTCGGAAATCGCCCCTCGAAGGCGCATTTTGCTCGGGACCCCCGTCGAAGCCCAGCGAACAAGGCCGTCGGTGCCTACCACGATCACGGTTGGAAGCATCTTGACGGCATATCGCCTTTGAACCGTGCCGGTCCGGTCGTGCAGGCTCGGAAACTTCGTGCCAAACGCTGCATGAGCCGCCTGTAGACTCTGGCGATCGATGGGCTCGACGTTGACGGCGTAGAATGCGACACCCTGCCCCGCGAACTCCTCGCGGAGCTCATTGAGAATCGGAGTGGTGCGTTTGCAGGCACTGCACCAGCTCGCCCAGAAGTCCAAAACGACGACAGCACCAGCCATCTCCGAGAGGGTCACCTTGTTTGGACCGTCCGGCTCCGCCCCGGCGGCGACGGCCATGCTCAGCTCGGGCGCTTGTTTGCCCATGAGAGGGGACGCGTTGCCGCGGGTCATCCAGGCATAGGCCCCGACGAAGACCATCGCGGTCACGAACCAGTGAATCCACCTTCGCTGCGGGGGCTTTTCCTGCTGGTTCATCACGACTCCATCAGGGGTAGCTCGATGCTGAATCGCGCTCCACCTTCGGGCGCGCGATCCAGCCGAACCTCGCCACCGTGCTCCAAGACCACCTTCTTCACGATTGCCAAGCCGAGGCCGGTGCCTTCCGCTTTGGTCGTGTAATAGGGATCAAAAACGCGTTCCCAGTTTTCCTCATCGATGCCGGGACCGTTGTCGCGAACTTCGACGAAGGCTCTGCGCTCTCCCTGGTATGCGCGGAGCAAGACCAGGCCTCCTCCGTGTGGATGCTCGCGGGACGCCGCCTGGATCGCATTTCGCAAGATGTTGTCGACGCAGCGCTTGAGCATCATGGGGTCCATACGCACGGCGATGGGTTCCGTTGCACAACTAAGTCGAACTTCCACTGCCCGAGCGGCCCCTTCGCCTAGATCCTCGAGGACCGCGGGGATCGAATTCTCGATGCTGTGGACGAGCTCACAAAGATCCGACGGCGACAGATCGGCCTGCGGCAGCTTGGCAAACGCGCTGAACTCGCCGACCAGACGGCGGAGGGTCGCAACCTCTTCCTCGATGATCGCTCGTGCGTGCGCGAGCTTCTCTTGGTAGGCTTTGTCTTCGCCGGTATAGGTCTCATCCATTTCCTGAGCGGCGAGTTGGATCGGCGTGAGCGGGTTCTTGATCTCGTGGGCGAGACGCCGCGCGAAGTCCTGCCATGCGCCGATACGTTGCAAGTACTCGATGCGCGTGCGCGAATCCCGTAGGTCGCGAACCATCTGATTGAAAGCTTTGGTTAGCTCGGCGACCTCGTCCTCGGCGCCTGTGGGGAGCGAGACCGTGAGATCCCCAGCACCGACCTTGCGCGAGGCCTCGGCCAAGTCGGTCACGCGTCGCGTCACCCGCCGCGACACGATCGCACCGATCAAGAACGCAGCGACGATCACGAGAAACGCGAGCACGCCAAAGACCCAGGCATACACGTCCGACACCGATGCGCCTTGGCGCTGCAATCGCGAATAGACGTCGGCGACCTCGCCCGCTTCTTGCAATCGCTCGAAGTATCGTTCGGGAACGGCAACCTCCACCGCGACCCGCACCTTCCCGGCCCCCAGTTGTGTTTCTCGTTTCCGAACGGTGCTCCGGAGCGGCTCTGAAGAGGAATCGAGCGGACGAGCGACCTCCGCCACCACCTCGTCCCCGGCATTGACGACACGAATCCCTTGCACGACTTCGTAGCGCTCGAGGAGGTTCTGCAAGACAGCTTCGAGTGCTGACTTTTCACCCCTCTTCGCAACCTCGGCTTCGACTGCCCACACCACGGCGTCCGCGACCTGGTCAGAGCCCGTGCGAAGCGCCATCAGATGACTCTGGCGTGCCTCGACACCATGGACGAGCTCAGTGCCGAAGCGCTCGTTGACGCCAACCGCGTACACGTCGCGGAGCGCTCCCTGAGCCAAGAAGATGCTGCCGCCGAGAGCTAAGAACACCGATAGGCCGATCGCAAAGAGGATCTTTCGTTCGAAGCGGCTCATTCGGGCACCCTGAGGAGCTGGCTTCGGAACTCGACGGTTCGCTCGGCTCGGCAGATCCGGCGCCGGACGATGTTCACGCTGATGGGACCGACCGGATCGCCACCAGTGGCTGGCTGAATGAGCTGGCTACACTGCTTCTTCGAGATGGGGTTGAACTCCGCCCTCACGGCGAAGTAGATGTCCTTGCCCTTCTGCAGCTCGTAGCTCTTCGGATCGCCGACGAACAAGCCTTGCACGAGCAGGCAACGGTCGAGCACCTGTTCGAGCGTGTCGAGCCGCTCGCTCCGATCGCCGATGCGAACCAAATAGCCGTCCTCCCAGAGGTCCCGGGTCACATCGCAGCCGAACTGCCGCACGCCCATCCGCCAGTTGGATCCATTGAGGTGCGCACCGACGGTCACTACCAAGCGCTTGCGAAGGCCACTCGAAAGCTCGCGACGTACTCGCTCGTCAGCTAGATCGATCGCGGAGAACGACACCTTCGCTGCGCCTTGCGACCAGGCGACGCCGAAGTCGCGCAGGGGCAACTGCGATTGCCCATAGGCAACCGCGGCGATCAACAGGACCATGGCTGCAAGAGCAAGTCTCACAGTCTGATGAACCCCACCACTGTCGAGAGACCGACTTGGAAAACACCGACGCTTGTATCGAATCGGAATCCGAAGTCGAAGGTCAGGTCGAGTGGATATCGAGACGCGCCTTCGTAGCCGCTTAGCACTCCGAAACCAGTGCGCTGGTCTCGCAAGTCCGACAGGGAGATCAAGCCGACCAGCAAGTAGAGGTTGACCTCTCGGAGGCCGCGATCCCGAGGTCGTTCGAAGACGGGGACGTCGTATTCGATGTCGAGGCGCCAGGCCAGCTCGCCGAGATAGTTGTTCTCGATCGAGGTGCCGAGAAGATTAGGCGGTGGACGCCCGTCGAGCTGCATCTCGAGGAATCGCGACGGGATGAGATCGGAGAGGTCCGAGATGTGAAAGAGATAGAAGAACGGTGTGTTGCCGAAAGCGGCGCCGCCAAAAAAGCCAAGCCTTATGGTGTGGAGCCAGGGAAGCCGCCACCAGCGCCTCACCCAAACGTCGAGCTTGATGAAGTCGTAGTCGCTGCCAAGCGCCCGCGTGCCGAGCATGACACCGCCAACGAACAAGACGCCTTCCTTCGTGATCCCAGGGTCATCGCGCTTGTCGAAGGTCAGTGCAAAGCGCAACGAAGAGACGAAGCTCCTGCCATCTTCTATCGCGAATTCGATCGGCTTGATCTCATTCCCAACCGTTTCACTCGCCGCCTCGGGACGACTGAGGACGCTGACGATCTCGCCGATCCAGTCGAGGCTGTAGCGGAGCTTGGACGTGAAGTCCTTGCCCGTACCGACCATGAAGCCGCCCCGACGATAGCGAACCACCGCAGCGGTGACTTCCGAAGTGCCGGGGCAGGTCGGCTGGCCGCAGGGGACGCTGACCAGGGGACCGTTCCCGTAGAACTCTCGTCCGTTGAGAAAATACGTCCCGAATCGGACGTCGTACTCACCCTTGATCAGCTTGGGGTACCGAAGGTCCAGCCGTCCCCCTTGCTGAAATTCGCTCACCAATGCGGTACCGGACAAGCCAATCCCGAGGCCCGCGAGGTTGGTTTCAGTGATTTTGAACCCCAGCCAGGGAAACAGCGTGCGGCCTCGGTCGGTGGTCTTTCGCACCCCTTCGGACAGGCCAGCGACCAGTTGTTCGATCACGATCGTGTTGCGCTCGCGCACTTCGACGACCAGCACGACGTAGCCGTGCTCAGCGCCGCGCTCGAGGCTAATGCGGACGCTGTCGAACCAACCGGTGCCCATCAGCCGCCATTCAGTCGCCAAGAGCTCGGTCGATTCGGGATCGAGGAAGTCGCCTTGCTTTAGTGGAACGAACTTTCGAATCAGCTTCGCCTTGGTTCGCTTGTTGCCAACGACGACGATGCCCTCGAGGACGTAGCGGACCTGCGACGAGACCTGATCCGCATGGCGCCCCTCGCCTGCGACACCGTACGGGTCGCGAAGCTCGTCGTCCGCGGACCCTTGCTCCGGTGGCGGGATGGGAACGACGTCGCCCGGACGATAGGGCACGCCCCTGGTGTCGGCCTCCTGCGCAATCGCGATCGCGGGGGACGCGAAAGGCAGCACGAAAAGATCCATGGCCAGCAGCGGGACCAGAGGAAGAAAGGCGATCAGGCTGAGCAGCCAGCGTCCCGGTCGCAAGCGCGGGCTCACGACGGGCAGGTTACTCCAGAGGCGGGAGCGACGCGAGAAGCCAGAGGCACGCGGCCACCACGAGAAAAACCGCGCCCACCCATCCGAGCGTGCGCAACGTGCCAATCGGCCTACCGTCGTCCTTCGACTTCACAGGAGCAGTTGTAGCAGATTCCGTCGGGAAGGAGGGAGAATAGTCCAGTGCGCGCCAGCGCGCGCGCGGCTCAGGCAGATCCTCCTCTCCGGGCCGCCGAATGATGCGAATCGTCGCATCTTCATCGAGCTCCTCCATGCGCGGGCCAAGCCCGGAAACCGGCGTCGCGTCGGGACGACCTAGGTCTGCGAGACCCTGTTCAAAGGACTCGAGCAAGGGAAGCGCGGTTGGGTTTTTCGGAGGCGCGTCGGATGCCTTGTCGCGAAGCGCGTCGGGCAAAGTCTCTCGGGGAGGCGGCACCGCATCGACGCGGAAGGTGCCCTCGGTCCATTCGAGCGCAAGCACGAAGTCCGCGGCGGTTCCACCGTCGATGCTGACATCGTTGAGCTCGCCCTTCTCGTAGTAACCGATCGCGAGTCGCCCGCGGTGCTCGAGCAAGAGCCTTCCGGTGAGTCCCGCGCTCTCGCAATAGCGCATCAAGTCGGCAGGCGGGTGTACCGCCAGCGAGCCGCGACGCGTGGTGTCGGTCCCGCGCGAAACCGGGAGGTGCGGAAGCTTCGGGTACACGGCGAACTCGCCTTCACGGAGCGAGAGCAGGACCTGGAGCGCGCGCTCTTCCTCGGCGGAGGTTTCGGCGCCGGCAAGCTGCCCGTGGACGAGGTTAACGGCGCCGGAGCCGTGCTCACTTTCGAAGGTCAGGACGCCGGTCGTGCCGACCTTTTCGAGGCCGCCAAGAAGGTCTCCGACGCCTCCCTCCGGGATCGTTCCCTCAAATACCGCCTGGCTAACCATGGCTGATTGAAGTGCTTCCCGAGACCCCAATTGTCAAGCTGTTTGCTACTGCGCCGTCTGGGTACGAAGGTCCAGAATTTCCAGATAGCTCAGGGGAAAATCCCGCGCTCGTCGTAAGAGGTAGCAAGGCTCTCGAGCGCCAGAGCGTATGCGGCAACGCGGGGATCGACCTTCTTTTCAGCCGCGTAGAACATCGTTCGCTGATAGGCTCGGCGCATCATGTGGAGCAAGCGTCGCTGCACTTCTTCAGCGTCCCAGTGCTCACTGTTTCGGTTCTGTACCCACTCGTAGTAGCTGACGGTCACGCCGCCCGAGTTCGCGAGGATATCGGGGATGACAGGGATCCCGCGATCGGCCAGCACAGCAGCACCGTCCGGGTTGATCGGGCCGTTTGCTCCTTCGGCGATCAATCTCACATTGAGCTTGCGGCCTTCCTCGGCGCCGACTTGGTTCTCGAGCGCAGCAGGGATGAAGAGATCCGCTTTCGTTTCGAAGAACTCGTCGCGCGTGATCTTCTCGCCGCGGGGGTAGCCTTCGATCGAACCCTTGGCCTGGACGTAGTCCTGCAGCTTATGCGAATTGAAGCCTTCTTCGTTGCGGAGATAGCCGGAGTGATCTCCGGTCGCGATCGTCGAGACGCCGAGCTTCGAGAGCAGCACCGATGCATGCGAACCCACGTTGCCGAAGCCCTGTACGATTGCCGTGGCACCTTCGAGATCGAAGTGGTGCTCGCGCGCCCATTCCTTGATGCAATGCACCACCCCCTGGCCGGTCGCCGCTTCGCGGCCCTCAGAGCCTCCCGAATTGATGGTCTTACCGGTCACTACAGCGCGCTGGTCGCTTTTCCCATAGGACGGCCCGGTGTTCATGTACGTGTCCATCATCCAGACCATCGTTTGCGAGTTCGTCCCCATGTCCGGCGCAGGAATGTCGTGTGCCGGTCCGATATTGCTACCCAAGGCGTGGGTGAATCGGCGGGTGATGCGTCGAAGCTCATCGAGCGAGTGCTCGCGAGGGTTGAACTTGATCCCGCCTTTTCCGCCACCAAAGGGAATGCCAAGCAGGGCACACTTCCAAGTCATCTGCGTCGCCAGCGCCTTCAGCTCGTTGAGCGTGACCTGTTCGTGATACCTCATTCCACCCTTGTAAGGGCCCAACACGTTGTTGTGCTGAACCCGATAGCCCTTGAACACGCGGGTTTCGCCGCCGTCCATGCGCACTGGGAAGTGTACGATGAGCTCGTTTTTCGGTTCTTCGAGGATGCCCTTGACATGAGACGGAAGGCCGGTCAGCGCTGCCGCCTGCTCGATGTAGCCCTGGACGACTTCGAAGAACCTATACTCTTCTGACTCGGCAGTCATTGGAGGCATGCTACCGCGTGCGCGACTCGCCCGGAAAATATCGGTGCAAATATTGCGCCTGATCGGCTCGAAACGAAAGATGCGCGCGACGCGTCGAAAACGTCTCTCAACTGCAACGAGAACCTTGTTTTTCGCGTCTTTGCGGAGGTAGAGTCCTCTCACAGGCGGCCGATAGCACTAGTGCCGCGTCCTTTGCTCTGCAACTGCGAGGAGGATCCGATGAATGAACCGGGAAATGACTTCCGGCGGGAGTTAGAGGCACGCGGCGTTTCACGTCGCGAGTTCATGGGCTTCTGCTCTGCGATGGCGGTGATGTTTGGTTTGCCGAAAGGGGCGACGGCGATGATCGCCGACGCGATCGAGAACAAGCCGAAGCCAACCCTGGTCTGGCTCAACTTCCAGGACTGTGCAGGCAACACCGAATCCTTTCTCCGCGCGAGCAAGCCGACCGCTGCCGAGGTAATCCTCGATCTGATCTCGATCGATTACCACGAGGTGATCATGGCGGCGGCCGGTCACCAGGCCGAGGAGAACCTTCACAACGTCGTCGCGAATCAGAAGGGCGCATACCTCGCGGTCGTCGAGGGCTCGATCCCAACCGGCGCGAACGGCGCGTATTGCACCGTCGGCGGGAAGGCGGCGATCGACATTGCCAAGGAGGTGTGCGGCGGCGCGCTGGCGACGATTGCAGTCGGAACCTGCGCATCGTTTGGCGGCATTCCCGCTGCGTCGCCGAATCCGACCGGCGCGCTCGGTGTGTCTGACGCCGTGCCCGGCGTGAAGAATCTCATCAATCTGTCCGCCTGTCCGGTGAACGCCCAGAATCTCACCGCGACGCTGGTCTACTTCCTGACCTACGGTCGGTTCCCAGCCCTCGACAAGCTGAATCGCCCGCTTTTTGCCTACGGTAAGTCGATTCACGACAACTGCGAGCGGCGCGCGCATTACGACACCGGGCAGTACGTCGAGCAATGGGGCGACGAGGCCCACCGCGACGGCCACTGCCTCTACAAGATGGGCTGCAAGGGCCCTGTTTCGTTCCAGAACTGTCCGAACGTCGGTTGGAACGACAACACGAGCTGGCCGATCGCATGCGGCCACGGCTGCATCGGCTGCGCCGAACCGGACTTCTGGGACAAGATGACGCCGTTCTACGCGCACCTGCCAGGCTTCCCCGGCTTCGGCAAAGGCTCGAACATCGACAAGATCGGCTTCTGGGCGACCATTGGTGTCACCACCGCGTTTGCGGGGCACACCTTGGTCCACCTCGGAAAGAAGCTCGTTGGAACGGGCGCGGATCACCCACCCGAAGGCCCGCCCGCGCGGACCGATGAAGGAGGCGCAGAATGACTCATATCGTTGTCGACCCGGTCACCCGCATCGAAGGCCACTTGCGCATCGAGGCGGAAATCGAGGGAGGTCAGGTCTCCGATGCATGGTCTTCTTCGACCATGTTCCGAGGTATCGAGATCATTTTGCAAGGCCGCGATCCGCGTGATGCGTGGGCCTTTACCCAGCGCATCTGCGGCGTCTGCACGACGGTGCACGCCATCGCTTCGATTCGCGCCGTCGAGGACGCGATCGGCGCGAAGCCGCCACCCAATGCACGGATCCTCCGAAACCTGATCATCGCGTCCCAGTGCATCCAAGACCACGTGATCCACTTCTATCACCTGCACGCGCTCGACTGGGTCGACATCGTGTCGGCGCTCGAGGCCGACCCGAAGGAAACCGCGGCGCTTGCCCAGTCGATCTCGGACTGGGGGAAGTCGAGCGCCACGTACTTCAAGGTCATTCAAGACCGTGTCAAAGGGCTGGTCGAGCGAGGCCAGCTCGGGCCGTTTGCCAACGCGTACTGGGGCCACCCGGCCTACAAGCTACCACCAGCCGCGAACCTGATGGCGGTCGCCCACTATCTCGAAGCGCTCGATTGGCAGCGTGAGTTCATCAAGATGCACGCCATCTTGGGCGGCAAGAACCCCCATCTGCAGAGCTTCCTCGTCGGCGGGATGGCCACTCCGGTCGACCCGGACAAGCAGGCTTCGCTCAACATCCACACCATCGCGGAGTTCAAGAAGCTGATCGCCGGCGCGCAGGAGTTCGTGAGCAAGGTCTACATCCCGGACCTTCTCGCGGTCGCCTCGTTCTACAAAGACTGGGCCGGCTACGGCGCGGGCGTCGGCAACTACATGGTGTACGGCGAGTACCCGCTCGACGACGAAGCGAAACCGGAACACTTCATCAAGTCTGGCATCATCAGGGGTCGCGACCTCTCGAAGGTCGAAGAGTTCGACCCTTCGAAGATCACCGAGCAGATCACGCACTCCTGGTACGACTACGCGGGCGGCGAGGACCAAGCGCTGCACCCGTCGGCGGGCGAAACCAAGCCGAACTACACGGGCCCGAAGCCGCCCTTCGAACGCCTCGACACGTCGAAGAAGTACTCCTGGCTCAAGTCGCCCCGCTACGACGGAGTGCCGATGGAAGTCGGTCCCTTGTCGCGCATGCTGGTCAACTACGTTCAGGGTCACGAGCAGGTCCAAGGCCTAGTCAACCACGTCCTAAAGACGCTCGATGTCGGACCCGCGGCCTTGTTCTCGACGCTCGGCCGGGTCGCGGCACGTGGCATCGAGACGCAGATCCTGGTCGACAAGATCGGCGACTGGGTCGACGAGCTTGCCACCAACATGGGAAACGGCGAGCTTCGCATCCACGACAACAGCAAGTGGGAGCCGGAGACCTGGCCCGCCGATTCGATGGGAGCCGGCTTCCACGAAGCCCCCCGCGGCTCGCTTGGGCACTGGGTCCACGTAAAAGATGGGAAGATCGAGCGGTATCAATGCGTGGTTCCGAGCACCTGGAACGCCGGCCCACGGGATTCCGGCGATGCGCCGGGGCCCTACGAGGCAGCCTTGGTCGGGACCCCGGTCGCCGATCCGGAGCAGCCAATTGAAATCCTGAGGACGGTCCATTCCTTCGACCCGTGCATGGCCTGCGGTGTGCACGTCGTCGAACCTGGAGGGCGCGAGATCACTCGCGTGAAGGTGCGATGACTCCCCCGACGACGGCCGCGGTAAAGGGAGGGGCTCGTCCCCAGGTGAGCCCCCGTCGGCACGACGTACACGGCATCGAGCGAGTCTACGTCTGGGACCTTTTGGTCCGAACGACCCACTGGCTCATCATGGTCTCTGTGTTCATCCTGGCGATCACCGGGATCTACATCGGCAATCCGTATCTGATCCCAGCGCAACCAGGAAGCGAACACTTCGTGATGGCAACGGTGAAGGTCGTCCACTTCTACACGGCCATCGTCTTTGCGCTTGCGGTCGCGTCGCGCATCGCCTGGATGTTCGTGGGTTCGTACTACGCGCGCTGGCATCAATTCGTGCCCGTGGGCAAGCGGCGCCGTGGGGATGTCTTCAGGATGCTGAAGTTCTACTCCTTCGTCAGCAAAGAGCCACCGCTCAACGTCGGTCACAACCCATTGGCGGGCATGACGTACCTGCTCGTGTTCGCGATCTACATCACGCTGATCCTCACGGGGCTCGCTCTTTATTCGGTGAGCGCGACCGGTTACATGGAGTTCTGGGGGTTCCTGCTTCCGATCTTGGGCGGCGCGCAGACCGCACGTTGGATTCACCACATCGCGATGTGGTTCCTCCTCGGCTTCGTGGCGCACCATATCTGGAGTGCGATGCTCGTATCTCGCGTCGAAGGGATGGGCCTCATCGACTCTTTGTTCAGCGGCTACAAGTTCCTCCCCAAGAGCTGGCGCAACCGGGATGACTAACCGCACGCCGGTCCTCATCCTGGGGCTCGGCAATGTCGTCTGCACAGACGACGGAGCGGGGATTGCCGCGATCCACAAGCTCATTCGCGAGTATGAGTTTCCCGAGGGCGTCATGGTCGTGGACGGCGGCACGCTCGGTCTCTCGCTCTTGCCGCTGGTCGATAGCGCCGATCAGGTGATCCTGGTCGATGCGATCGCGGCCGACGGGCCGCCCGGAACGCAGGTTCGGATC
This sequence comes from uncultured delta proteobacterium, assembly GCA_963699755.1. Classification (GTDB taxonomy): domain Bacteria; phylum Myxococcota_A; class Polyangia; order Polyangiales; family Houyiibacteriaceae; genus SG8-38. Next base: position 1,012,066 of record CAVOVB010000001.1, on the reverse strand, counting down.
GAAGGCGAAGAGGTGGCTCCGGCGGTCTACGAGCGCCTTTCGCCGCATCAAATTGGGGTCGCGGACCTCCTCGCAGGGGCGAGCCTGCTCGATCGGTATCCGGACAGGGTGCTGATTCTGGGCGTGGTGCCGGACTCGATCGAGCTCGGGCTCGAACGAACGCCCGCTGTCCAGGCAAGCATTCCCGAGCTCGTCGAGCGCGTGGTCGAAGAGCTCAGGTCACTCGGGTATCCACCGGTCCGATCTACGGAGAGTCGCGATGAAGGCCATGGGAGCACTGCTCATGTCGCTCGCACTCTTGGGGTGTAGCGGCAAAGCCGGATCGTCCGCCGTCGACTACGACAAGGTCGAGGTCCCCGTAGCCCAACTTTCGTCGGACGAAGCGCGCGCGCGCGGAAAGGCGCTTTTCAGAGAGAAGTGTGCGCTCTGCCATGGCGATCGGGCGGACGGAAACGGCGTGCGGAGTAACGCGCTGTCCGGGAAGCCGGTGAACTTTGGCAGCAGCGAATGGCGATCGAACACGACTGCGATCGCGGTCTTTGAGGTCTTGAGCGAAGGTGAGCGCGGTACTTCGATGCCGGCCTGGCCGACGCTGAGCGATGGACAGAAGTGGGACCTCATCGCCTACGTTCTCAGCGTCGCTGAGGACGGACCGTAATGCCAGGGCATCGCATCGAGATTCGAGGGACCGTGCAAGGGGTTGGTTTTCGGCCCTGGGTCTACCGACTGGCGCGTCGCGTGGGCGTCGTCGGAAGAGTGCGAAACGACCCCGGGGGCGTGACGATCGAAGCCTTCGCAAGCAAAGCTGTTTTGGGCCGATTTATGGAGGAATTACGAAGAGATACCTTGGCCGCAGCAGAGATCGTAGAGCTCCGGGAGACGACGATTCCAGACGAGCGCCTCGATGCCTTCGTGATCGTATCGAGCGATGCCGACGGTCAGAAGGCCCTGTCCATCCCGCCGGACCTCGCGACCTGCGACGACTGCACGAGGGAGGTGTTGGATCGTCACGACCGTCGATTTGGATATGCCTTTACGAACTGCACGGCCTGCGGGCCTCGCTTCACGATTGCCACGGGCATTCCGTACGATCGCGCAGCAACGACGATGTCGGGGTTCGTCATGTGCGAGGCGTGCCAGGCGGAGTACAACGACGCCGAGGACCGACGCTTTCACGCACAGCCCAATGCCTGTCCACGATGTGGGCCTACGCTCAGCTTTGATCGACTCGATGGTCACCCCGCATCCGAGGTCGATGCGCTCGCAGACGCAGCGGAGCGCTTGTCTCGCGGCGGAGTGGTGGCGGTCAAAGGCTTGGGGGGATTTCATCTCGCATGTGATGCAACCAACGGAGCAGCTGTTCGTCGTCTGAGGGAACGCAAGCATCGTGACGAGAAGCCATTTGCCGTCATGGTGGGGAGCCTCGCCGCCGCACAGGCACTTGCAGAGATCGGTGCCCAGGAAGAGGCGCTTCTCACGGCGGCGGAGCGGCCGGTGGTCCTGCTGCGAAGGCGCCCAGGCGCTGGTCTAGCCGGCGAGGTCAGCCCCGATACTTCGCTTGTTGGGCTGTTCTTACCCTATACCCCACTCCACCACCTGCTTCTCGCGGCCGCGAAGCGGCCTCTCGTAATGACCTCGGCCAACACGTCCGACGAGCCCATTTGCTACGAAAACGACGAAGCCCGGCATCGTCTCGAAGGGATTGCGGATGCGATCTTGCTCCACGATCGAAAGATTGCGATGCGCTGCGACGACTCGGTAGGCCGAGTGATCGGCGGGACACCGACCATCATGCGCCGGTCGCGGGGCTTTGTTCCAAGGCCCTTCTATTTATCGCGTCGGGTGGCGCGTCCCATCCTCGCCTGCGGTGCGCACTTGAAGAACACGTTTTGCATTGCGATGGGCGACACCGCGTACTTCGGACCGCACATCGGGGACCTCGAGACCGTCGCTGCGCTTGATTTTTTCGAAGAAGCGATCGAGCGAATGCAGACGATCCTCTCGATCCATCCAGACGTCGTTGCACATGATTTGCACCCGGGGTACTTGTCGACACGCTACGCGAACGCGCGTGATGATGTCACCCTGGTCGGCGTTCAGCATCACCACGCACACGTCGTGAGCCTGATGGCCGAGCATCGCCTGCAGGGGCCCGTCCTCGGCGTGGCCTACGATGGCACGGGCTTTGGCGAGGATGGAACGGCCTGGGGCGGGGAGTTTTTGCTTTGTTCTGCGCGTCGATATGAACGCTTGGCGACGTTTCGGCCGCTCCGCTTGGCTGGAGGCGATCTTGCAATGCGCGAGGTTTGGAGAATCGGCTACGCGCTCTTGCACGACGCTTACGACGGCGCGCCATCGAGGGACTCGATTGCGCTCTTGGGCGACGTAGACCCGAAATCGATTCGCTTGGTGAAGCAAATGATCGAACGCGAGCTCAATGCGCCGCAAGCACGAGGAGTCGGACGTTACTTCGACGGCTTTGGCGCGCTGGCGCTCGGCCGGACGCGGGCCACGTACGAAGGTCAGGTTGCGATCGCGTGGGACCAGGTCGCAGACGAATCGGTCGTGGACGCATATCCGTTCGAGATCGACCGAGCGCGCGCACCCTGGGAGGTTGACCTCCGGCCGACGGTGCGTGCTGCTGTGGACGATCTGCGGGCCGAACTGCCTACCGGACAGGTTTCGGCGCGCTTTCACAACGCGCTCGTGGCGGTCACGGTTGCGCTGCTGGAGGCGCTTCTGGCAGAACGGGGGGAGCTACCCGTGGCGTTGACGGGCGGTGTTTTCCAAAACGCCTGGCTGGCCGCCGGAATTGAGAGAAAAATATCCAATAAAACCAGGGTGTTACGGCACAGCCAAGTTCCACCGGGCGACGGCGGAATCGCCCTCGGTCAGGCCTTGATCGCGGACGCCATTCTGGGAGACAAAGGTTGATGCCCCAAGGAGCTTTTCCATGTGCTTAGGTGTTCCCGGCAAGGTGGTCGAAGTCGACCGCGAGAACCAGATCGCGACCGTCGATTTTTGGGGCGTGAGGAAACAAGTGCGCCTGGAGGTCTGTGATGCGCCGGTGGATCCCGGGGACTTCATCTTGAATCACGTGGGCTTTGCGATTCGGCGGATTCCACCGGAGGAGGCAGCCGAGACCTTGGCCTTGTACGACGAGCTTCTGCGCTTGGCCGACGAGCAGGATTTGATGGCGGCAGATGTTCGTGGAGAGATCGCCGCCGCGCCCGATGCAACGGATCGCTCGAAGAGAAGCTCTCATGAATCCGAGTGACCAGGTGGCCCAGCTCAAGTTTCGCGACCCGGCGCGCGCGCGCGGCCTTCGCGAAGCGCTCGATCGCCTGGTGCATGAAGCCGATCATGCGCCGGTGTCGGTGATGCACGTCTGCGGGAGCCATGAGCAGGCGATCGCGAAATTCGGCCTACGTGCCGCTTTTCCTCCGGATTTGCATGTGATCATGGGACCTGGATGCCCGGTCTGCGTGACGGACGTGCCCGAGGTCGACGAAGCTGTCGCGCTCGCAAAGCAGGGTGTGCGAATCGCGTCGTACGGTGACATGCTGCGGGTGCCCGGCACGTCTCAATCGCTCGCGGATGCAAAAGCCGAGGGTGCACAGGTGGACGTGGTGTACAGCGTCACGCAGGCCGTCGAGCTCGCGCGTGAGCTCGACGAAGACATCGTCTTTTTTGCCTCGGGGTTCGAGACGACCGCGGTTGCAACGGCAGCGGTCTTGGTCGACGATCCGCCCGACAACTTCTCCGTGCTCTCGGCACACAAGTACATCCCTCCGGTGATGGAGATTGTGGCCGAAATGCCGGAGACGAAAATCGAAGGCTTCCTCGCGGCCGGACACGCCGCCACGATCACCGGCTCGGGCGTCTTCGAGAAATTCGTGGAGCGTCACGGCCTGCCGGTGGTGATCGCAGGGTTTGAGCCACTCGATGTCTTGGCCGGCCTGGTGAAGCTCATGGAGGTCATCAACAGCGGTGAGCCCCGGGTGGAAAACGCATTTCCGCGCTGCGTGACTCGGGAAGGGAACGTCCATGCACAGAAGCTCTTGTGGCAGGTGTTCCGTGCGACCGGAGGTCGCTGGCGGGGCATCGCCCATGTCCCGAACGGGAACCTCCGCCTGCGCGATGAGTTCGCGAAGTACGACACGAGAAAGCGCTTCACCGTCGACGCGTCGGCGCTCTGGAGTTACGCACCGCCCAAGCTGGTTCAGCAGTGCCAGTGTGGTGACATCATGGCCGGGATCGCATCTCCATCCGACTGTCCACTGTTCGGGAAGGAATGCACGCCCGACACGCCGGTCGGCGCCTGCATGGTGAGCGCGGAAGGCACCTGCAAGATCTGGAATCAGTACGGCGGTCGACCGGACCTTCGTTCGATCAAGCGAGGCGCTGCATGACGCGCAACGCCCGCTTCATCGACGAACGGATCACGCTCAAGTACGGAAGCGGCGGTGGCGCGATGCGCGCGCTGATCGAGCAGGTCTTTGCAAAGGGCCTCGGTAAGGTCGAAGACGGCATCGGCCTCGGCGCCATGGACGACGGGGCGGCGATTCGCATCGGCGATCAGTACCTCGTCATCGCCACCGACTCGCACGTCGTGCAGCCCATCGAGTTTCCCGGCGGCGACATCGGACGCTTGGCGATCTCTGGAACCGTCAATGATCTCGCGATGATGGGAGCGACCGAGCCCCTTGCATTGACCTGCGCAGCGATTATCGAAGACGGATTCCCAAAAGAGGATCTGCTCCGAATTTGGGCGTCGATCCGCGCAACCTGCGAAGAGGCCGGCACCACGATCGTCACCGGCGACACGAAGGTGATGGGTCACGGGGAGCTCGACGGCTTGGTCCTCAACACGACCGGCGTCGCGCTGACCTCGCGCCTTGTTTCGGACTGCGGCCTGCGACCGGGCGACAAGATTCTGGTCACCGGAACGATGGGTGATCACGGTCTGGCCATCATGGCAACGCGCAACGAGCTCGCGCTGGAGACGACGCTCGAGTCCGACGTTGCGCCGATCCACACACTGGTTCGCCGAGGCCTCGAGGTCGGCGGGGAGGGCGTGGTTGCTCTCAAGGATCCCACGCGCGGTGGGCTCTCGAGCGCGCTCCACGAGATGGCCGAGAAGAGCGGCGTCGGAATCATCATCGACGAGACCGCCGTGCCGCTCCGTGATGAGGTTCGCGCTGTGGGCGAGCTGCTCGGAATCGACCCCCTCGTCTCGGCGAACGAAGGCAAGGCGATCTTCGGCCTAGGGCCCGAGGTCGCAGCAGGAGTGCTCGACGCCCTTCGCTCGCACCCGCTGGGCCGAAACGCGGCAATTATCGGGGAATGCGTGGCCGATCGGCCTGGATTTGTGATTCTCGACACCGGCTTCGGAAGCCGTTTGCTGGCCGAGGCCGAGGGCGAGCTTCTGCCGAGGATCTGCTGAGCGATGGGCGAAATGAAACATATCCGAGTCGAGCGAGAAGGAGCGGTAGGCATCCTGACCATCGCACGCCGCGAACGTTTGAACTCGCTCGACATCGAGACCGCTCAGGACTTCCGAAGAGCAGGTCTGCAGCTCGCGCGCGATCGCGACGTGCGCGCGGTGGTCATTCGAGGCGAGGGCGGCGTGTTCTGCAGTGGCGCCGACCTGAAGTACATCCGCGACGGCGGCGATCGAGAAGACCTCGGGTACCTGCAGCCAAAGACCCGCACGCCAGACGCAGGCTATGGGGAAATCTTCAAACAGATTCTCGAGTACATCCATAGCACCATCTCGGAGATTCGGCGCGCCCCGAAACCGTTCATCGCAGTGGTCGACGGGCCAGCCGCAGCAGGGGGGTTTGGAATTGCGATGAGTTGCGACCTCGTCGTTGCTTCGGAGCGCGCCTGGTTCGAGTGGGCATACTTCAAAACTGGGCTCACGGGTGCGGAAAGCTCGACCTTCTTCCTTCCCCGCCTGCTCGGCCTTCGGAAAGCGCTCGAGCTGGTGCTCCTCAACCCGCGTCTGACTGCGCGGGAGGCCCTGGAATGGGGTCTAATTAACCGCGTCATTCCGGCTAGTTCGCTCGATGCGGAGGCGACGCGAATCGCTCGGGAGCTCGCCGATTTGCCCACCGGCGCGGTCGGGGTCGCAAAGAGCCTTCTCAATCAAGCGGCGGGCATGGATCGTCTCGACGTTCATCTCGATGCTGAGCTGACGGAGCTCGCGCGAATCGCCAACGGTCCCAACTTCGCAGAAGGCCTGGCGGCCTTTTTCGACAAGCGCTCACCGGAGTTCGAGAGCGACTGACAGATGCACGAGTACTCCATCATCGCTTCTCTGATCGACCGTGTGCAACAAGAAGCTGCCCTGCACGGAGGTTCGCGGGTTCACAGATTGTACGTGAAGATCGGCGAGCTGTCTGGAGTCGAGCTCGACCTCTTGAAGACCGCGTTCGACACTTTTCGCGAGCGCACGATTTGTGAAGGCGCCGAGCTGGCGATCGATACGGTTGCTGCGGCTTGGGCCTGTCCCTCGTGTGAGCGAAGCGTTGCGCGCGGAGCGATCCTGCGTTGCGATGACTGCGGGCGACCCGCGCGCATGATTCAGGGCGACGAGATCATCTTGGAACGAATTGAAATGGAGGCCCCCGATGTGTGAAACCTGCGGATGCGGTGACCCGGAGATCGTACCGATCGAGGTGCAGGAGAGAATCCTCTCCGACAACGACGCTCAGGCGGGCCATAATAGGAATCATTTCGAGGGCTTAGGGGTGTTGGCGATCAATCTGATGGGCTCTCCCGGAGCCGGGAAAACCGCGGTTTTGGAGGCTACCTCCAAGGCGGCAGCGGGCCGCCTCAAGCTAGGCGCGGTTAGCGGTGACCTAGCAACCGAGCGAGACGCCGATCGCCTCAATGCTGCGGGCATCGTTTCGTCTACGATCACTACGGGGTCTGCCTGCCATCTCGATGCGCGGCTGGTACACCACGCACTGCATCACTTCCCGTCGAGCGACCGCGACATCTTTTTCATCGAGAACGTCGGCAACTTGGTTTGCCCCGCGATCTACGATCTCGGCCAAGCCGCCAACGTGGTGACACTCTCGGTCACCGAAGGCGAAGACAAGCCGCTCAAGTATCCCGTCATGTTTCAAAAAGCGGATCTGGTGTTGCTCACCAAAGTCGATTTGATTCCGCATTTGGATTTCGACGTCGACGCAGTCGAAGACGCGCTCGCCCGCGTGATGCCAGGAGCCAAGATGCTCAAGGTCTCGGCAAAAACCGGTGAGGGAATCGACACATGGCTGCACTGGCTGGAAGAGCGACGTCCAGATGCGTTGGCCCGGCCGGCGGAAACGCATCACCATCACCATCACGGGCACCCACAGGGATCGCAGCATGAGCAGCACTAGCCTTTTCCTATCCCTGGCCACCGGGGCCATCACCATAGGATCATTGCACTCTTTGGCCCCCGATCACTGGGTTCCGATCGCTGCCGTGGCCCGGGCGCGAAACTGGTCCAGAGCAAGGGCAGCCCGGGTCGCCTTCATCTGCGGGCTCGGTCACGTGACGGTGTCCGTCCTGCTGGGCTTGCTCGCGCTGATGTTCGGGGCGCAGCTCTTTCAGTCGTTCGGCGAGCGCATGGTATCGGTTGCGGGTTTGCTCTTGATTGGCTTCGGCGTCGCCTATGCGATCTGGGGTCTTCGCGGCGCGTTCGCCCACAGGCTCCACGGTCACCATCATCATCACTACGACCACGTCCACGACGCGTCACGCGCCTCGACTTGGTCGCTCTTCTTGATCTACTGTGCCGACCCTTGCGTCGCCGTGATTCCAATCTTGTTTGCGGCGGCTCCGCTGTCCAGCGTGGAGACGGCGTCGATCGTCGTCGCGTATGAGGTTGCTACCGTTGGCGCGATGGTCGCCTTGGTTGCCTTGGCCCACTCTGGCGCGCGACTGTTCAAAGGCGAGTGGATCGAACACTATGGCGACAGCATGGCGGGCGCGCTGATCGTGGCGACCGGCATCCTCGTTGCGCTCTTGGATTGGTGACCAAGCGGGGCGACAATCGGCTCGGGAGCGCTATAGAAGTGGAAATGCATATGAAAGTGGATTCAGAATTGCTCAAAACCCTCGTCGTAGGACTATTTTTTGCTGGGCTGTCGGGCTGCACCCAGGTCGACGCGGGCAACCTGGGCGTCGTGACCAAATGGGGCGAGATCCAGGATATCGCGCTCCAGGAAGGCATCCACTTCCGAACACCGGTCAAGACGCAGATCATCAACATCTCGACGCGCGTGCACAAGATGGAAGCAAGCGCGACCGCATCGTCCAAAGACCTTCAGGTCGTGTCGACCAAGATCGCGTTGAACTACCGAATCGACGCTGCGCAGGTGGTCGAGGTGTTTCGCAACATCGGGACGCGTTTGGTCGTCGAGAACACGATCATCGATCCCGCGCTTCAAGAGTCGCTCAAACAGGCGACGGCGCAGTACACCGCCGAAGAGCTGATCACCAAGCGTCAGGAGGTGAAGGCGACCCTGGGTGACAGCATCAAGGTCACGCTGGCCAAGAGCGACATCCTGGTGACCGAGCTGTCGATTACGGACTTCCAATTCGCGCCGGAGTACCAGGCGGCGGTGGAAGCCAAACAGGTGGCCGAGCAGCGCGCTCTCACTGCGAAGAACGACCTCGCGCGCATCAGGGTCGAAGCCGAGCAGGCCGAGGCCAAGGCACGGGGTGTGGCGAATGCGATGCTTGCCCAAGCGGAAGCCGAGGCGAAGGCACAGGAGCTCCTCCGGAACACAATTAGCCCTGAAATCGTATACTTGCGGGCGGTCGAAAAGTGGGACGGAAAGCAGCCCACGATCGTCGGCGAAGGAGCTGCCATCCTGGACCTCGGGGCGATCAAGAAGGCCGCCGGTCGTTGAGCTTCATTCGCCTTTGACCAGGCTCGCGAGCTTGGGAAGGAGCGAGCGGTGCAGCGAATCGTGGCGCGGGTCGTTGCTGCTCATCGAGCGAAGGATGCCGTTCTGATCGATCAGGTGGAAGCCAGGGATCAGCCTCCTGGTTTGTGGGCTGATGAAGCGCTGGTCGCCGATCAACACGACCTGATTGTTGCGTCGGTCCATCTTGAAGTGACGCGCCCAGGCCCGCACGTCGTCTTCGGCAGGCGGACTTTCGCCGTCCATTCCGTAGAGCACGAGTTGAACGAAGACGATGTCCGGATGTTCAAGTGAGAGCCCCGCATAACCCATCGCGAAGCGATCGATCGAGACGAGCCCGCGCTGCGGCTCGACGCCTCGGAAGCGGCTCATGCCGGGTTCATTGCCGCCAGCGAACGCGTGGCAGGCCTTGCAAGTAAGTCCGACGACTTCCAAGAGAATCACCTTCCCTTGGAAGTCACCGATCGCGGTGATCTGCCCCGTTTGGTCCTTCAAGACGAGGTTCGGGTAGAGCTGACCGAGCACTGGCGGCCAGCCGACCAGAGGCTTCTCAGGCTGGTCCTGCGCATTGTTTTGAGCCCGATTCTCGGGTCTCAACGACCCGGTTTCGGAGGACCTGGGCGACTGGTTCTGACGAGGTTGAAGCGCGCCTGGATCCATTTGCTTCAAGGCAGCGATCGGATCTTTTTCGATTTCGCGAAGCCAATCATTAGGCTTCGGCGGTGGCGGGGCTTGAAACTTGGAAGCCACCCATTCGGCATCGATCCTCGCAGGCGTAGCGTCATCGTGCCTCGCCGACTTTGGGCTTTGCGTCTCCGCGACCCGTGCTTCGGCGGAATCGCTGGGATCACATGCTGAGAACGAGAGGATCCATATCAGAAGGAGCCGCGTTGCACCCGATACGCTGCGCGGAGCAGAAGCGCTGGACTCAATCTCGAGCACGCGAAGAGGATATCAGAAACCGGCAATGAAGTGGCCGTACGCCCAGGTCGCCGGCGCCGTGAAGGCAAGGGCGTCCACGCGGTCGAGAATTCCTCCATGCCCCGGTAGGATTCCGCCACTGTCCTTCACACCGCTGCTCCGCTTGAGAACCGATATGAAGAGGTCGCCAGCCTGTCCTGCAGAGCCAGCGAGAACACCGAGCGCGATCGCATCGACGGGTCCGAGATCCGGCAGAAAGAAGCTCATGGCCAGGGCCCCTACGACCGACGCGCCCAAGCCCCCTGCCGAGCCCGCCAGCGTTTTTTTGGGAGAAATCCGCGGCGCGAGCTTGGTCTTCCCGAATTTGCGGCCAACGAAATACGCCGCCGTGTCGCTGCCCCAGGCAAGCGCCATCGCCAGAAGAACCCAGGCCCCGGTCGGATCGAAGTCGCGGATGAGGGCGACCGCCGCAAGAGTGCCGCCCACGTAGATCGGCGTGGCCAACAACCAGCCGACGCGAATGCTCCCGTTATGAAGCGGGTCCTCTTGTAAGAGGCTCCAAGCCATCGCACCGAGGACGATGATCAGGACGATACCGTATAGAGCGCTGGAGCTCGTCATGAAGATGATCGCGTATGCAAACAAGACGGAGGTTATCGAACCCCAAATGCGAAGCCCGCGGGACGATGGAAAATTCATCGACATGAGCTCGTAACCACCGATTGCGATCGCCGCCAAGATGAAGGCTTGCCAGAGCCAACGCGGCCCCGCGAACATCATCCAGAGGATGATCGGTATCAGCGGAACGACGGTGGCGACGCGAAGCGCGGTACCCGAGAGGCCCTTCTTCATCGGCGGTTGTTCGATCGCGTCGTTCATATTGCGCGCTCCAATTTCCGAGGTGCTTTGCTGGCGGTTACCTCGTCGTCGCCGTCGGGAATCAGCCCGAATCGGCGCTCCCTGCCTTGATAGGCCTCAATCGCACGGTATAGAGAATTTCCGTTGAAATCCGGCCAAAGCTCGTCGGTGAAATAGAACTCCGCATAGGCCGATCCCCAGAGGAGAAAGTTGCTGATCCGTTGCTCGCCGCCGGTGCGTATCAGCAAGTCCACCGGACCCACGTTCATCGATGGCAAGTAGCGTTCGATCGCCGCTTCATCGATCGCCTCTGCCTCGATTTCACCCGCAAGTGCTTCGATCGCAAGCGCCCGCACCGCGTCGATGATCTCCTCTCGTCCGCCGTAGGAGAGCGCGAGCGTGAGCGTCATGCCTTCATACGATTCGGTGTCTTGGGCGAGCGAACGCAAGCGCGTCTGCGCATGTCGAGGAAGCTTGTGCAGGCGGCCGATCGCAGACAGGCGAATTTCGTTGTCGACGAGCTCGTTTCGTTCCGACACCAAGCACTCGCAGAGCAGATCGACCAGCGCGTTGATCTCCGCTTCCGGTCGATCCCAGTTCTGTTCGCTGAACGCATACAAGGTCAGCGCAGGAATCCCCAGCCTGCGAGCCGCACGCATCGTCGCGCGCACTGCGTCTGCACCACGCTCGTGTCCTGCCGTGCGCGGTTTCCCTCGCGCCTGAGCCCATCGCCCGTTGCCGTCCATGATGATCGCGACATGCTTCGGAATGCGACTAACATCGACCAAGGCCATGGCGAGCGAGTATCATGCGACCCGGGAGGCAGCAAGAACGGCAATGAAAACCTGGCTTGGGGCGATATTGTCTCTATATGGTTATCTTCATGCCGATTTTGGCACTAGAAGCCCTCAAATCATCCGGATCCGGCCCGTTTCCGGCGGGGGGAGCGTTGAAAGAACCCATCGAGTGGCTATGTTAGGCCCACATGGCTGACCGCGATTTCTACGCTATTTTGGGAGTGTCGCGGGATGCGAGCCCGGAGCAGATCAAGAAAGCTTATCGTGAGCTCGCCAAGGAGCTGCACCCAGACCGCAATCCGGACGACAAAGCATCGGAGGAGCGCTTCAAAGATGTATCAGGGGCCTATTCGGTTCTCTCCGATCCGGAGAAGCGAAAGCTGTACGACGAGTATGGGGAAATGGGCTTGCGGGATGGCTTTGACCCGGAAGCTTATCAGGCGGCGAGCCGGGGCGCGGCGGGCTTCGGCGGCTTCGACTTTGGCGACATTTTCGGCGCCGCAGCCCGCGGCCAGAGAGCAGGGGGCCAAGGCGGCCACTTCGAGTTCAATCTCGAGGACCTACTCGGGGGCGCACGACCGGGCCGAGCCAGCTACGTCTATGCACCCCGAAGGGGTGCCGATCTCGAGTCGGAGGTCACGGTTGACTTCCGAGATGCGGTGCTCGGCTGCACCAAGGAGCTCAACCTCCGCTCGAACGAGGGCCAGCGCACCCTAAAAGTCCGGATCCCAGCGGGCGTCCGGAACCAGGGCAAGATCCGGCTGCGGGGCCAGGGAGGGCAAGGCTCTCAAGGCGGACCTCCGGGTGACCTGGTTCTCGAGGTGAAGGTGCGAAAGCATCCGTACTTCTCAATCCGCGGAAAGCAGCTTCATGTTCGGGTGCCCGTGACGCCGCTCGAGGCTTACGCCGGAACCAGGCTGAACCTGCCGACCCCAGAGGGCAACGTACAACTCTCGGTGCCGGCGGGGTCGCAGAATGGCGCGAAGCTTCGGCTACGCGGCAAAGGCGTGCAGCTGAAGGGAAGGCCCAGAGGGGATCTGATCGCCCACCTCGAAATCGTGCTGCCCAAAGGCCACTCGGACGAGGTCGAAGAGGCCTTGCAAACGGTCCAGGAAGCCTTTGTGACTGCGCCCCGTCTAGGCCTCAAGCTCTAAGGGTTTCACGTGCAACATCCACGCGCCCGGGGAATCGGGACCTTGGGCGTTTCACGTGCAACGCCGTCGGCCCCGGCGCGTTTGACCCCTGCGCATCGCTGAGCTTAGATGACGCCCATGGGCTTCGAGAGCCAGATCCAGGAAGCTCTTGCCGAGCTGGTAGCTACCGGCCTTCTCCGGAAGCCGCCTCGCATCTCCGGGCCCCAGGGTCCCGAAGTCCTGATCGACGGGCGGCCAATCCTGTGCCTCTGCTCCAACAACTATCTCGGCTTGGCGAACCATCCGGCGATCGCCGAGGCCATAAGGACTTCACTGCAAGTCGATGGGGTCGGCTCCGCCGCCTCTCGTCTCATCACCGGAACGATGGATGCGCATCAGGAAGCGGAGGCCCTCTTCGCAGACTACCTTGGCACTCCCTCCGCTGCGCTGTTCGCGACCGGGTATGCGGCCAACCTCGGCACGATTCAAGCCCTGCTGGGCCCAGGGGATGCGGTCTTCAGCGATGCCCTGAACCACGCTAGCCTGATCGACGGATGTCGCCTTTCCAGGGCGCAAGTCCACGTCTACAAGCACCGGAGCACGGACCATCTCGAATCCCTCCTTCGGCAGAATCGAGCGCGCGCGAAGCGAGCCATGATCGTCACCGACTCGCTCTTTTCGATGGACGGCGTGACCGCGCCGCTCAAAGAAATCGCCGAGCTGGCCCGCAGCTTCGACGCGGGGCTCATGGTCGACGAAGCGCACGCCCTCGGCGTCCTTGGTCCGGACGGTCGAGGCCTGGCCGCGGCCGAAGGCGTCGAGCCCGACCTCATCGTCGGAACACTCGGTAAGTCGTTTGGCGTTGCGGGCGCATTCGTAGGGGCCAGCGAGCAAACCGTCTCGCTGATCCGCAATCGAGCCCGAAGCTTTGTCTACTCCACGGCACCGCCCCCCATGATCGCGCGCGCATCGATTGCGGCACTGAACCTCGTTCGCGCGGCTGACGATGCGCGCACGGTCTTGCTGGACCATGCCGCCAGGCTTCGCTCGGAGCTCAGGGACCTCGGCTTCGAGGTGACCGAGGGCGCAAGTCAGATCCTCCCTATCTTGATTGGGGACAACGATCGTACGATGCGGCTCTCGGCCAAGCTCCTCGAACGTGGCATCTTCGTTCAAGGGATAAGACCACCGACGGTTGCAGCAGGAACCGCAAGGCTCAGACTGACGCCAATGGCTACGCATCGGCCAGAACAAATCGCACACGCGATCGCCGCTTTCGCATCGCTCGGCGGCGCACCATGGGAGGCCTAGCATGAAGGGCGTGTTCATTACCGCGACGGGCACCGGAGTTGGAAAGACCTGGCTCGCAACCGCGCTTGCGAGTGCCTGTGTGGAAAGAGGCAAACGCATCGCTGCAGTCAAACCGATTGAAACCGGTGTCGATCCGGATCCGGTCGATGCACTCGCCCTCGCGACTGCCTGTGGCGATCTGTCCTTGGCCACCGCACCGGGTCTGTACCGCGCGAAAGAACCCCTTGCGCCGTACGCCATCGAAAAGCGCGGAGGCCCGCGGATTGGTTCATTGCGCGCACTCAGCAAGCGCGTCCGCGAGCTGGGGAGTCACGCCGATTACACCATCGTAGAAGGCGTCGGCGGTGTCCTGGTTCCCCTCGATCGCGAACACACGATCGCGGATCTCGCCGCACTGTTGGACTTGCAAACGGTTCTCGTTGCGCGCAATGCGCTTGGCGTTCTGTCCTACACGCTCACGGCGGTCGAAGCGCTCAGGAAGCGAAACGTGTCCGTCCGTGCGATCGTTCTCAACCACGTGGACCGAGCCTACAAAGACGACTTGAGTCGCAGCTCGAATGCCGATGTCCTAGCCGACTACTTACCCCGCATTCCGATCCTGCGCGCGCCTCGCGTGCAGAGCCCTTCGGACCTGGTCGACGCGGCTTCGAATCTGCTCAACACCTTGAAAATATAGGGTTTTCTATGGTCTCTGCGGAGAGCTAGTCCAATCCTTCTTCAGAACGAACCCGATACCATCAGCCCCATTGGCAACAACGAAAGCTCAGTCGTTCGCTTTTCCTTCGTGCGCTTTGCGCCGATCGCAAACCAAGTCGCGCTCCCTGCCAAAGCTGCGATGCCCAAGCCGCCGTAGACGTAAGTCCATGCCGTTGCGGAGCTCTGTGTCGTGCACTGTCCCGCGACTTCGTTGCTGCACGACCCGTTTTGCGCGAGCCCAACACTCATGGCTGCAACACCTGCAACGCCAGCGGCCGCCAAGACGCTGCCACCGATGATCGCGGAACGTGGAACGCGCACGCCGTCGCTCATCTCTTGTTCTCGAGCGATCGCCTCGTAGCGAATCGCCGCTTCTTCGAGGGCACGCTCCGTGGCTGCTTTTTCCGCGAGCGATTGACGAAGCGCATCAATGCGTCCGCGCACTTCGCCCTCTCGTGTCGGGCTCTCCGTTTCTGCGAGATAGAACTCGAACGCCTCCAGCGCTTCTTGCTCGCGCTGCAATCGATCCGCCGCAACGCCGATGTTGTACTGAAGCGCAGCCCTGCCACTGAGTCGATACGCGTGCCTGAAATAGACCAGCGCACCTTCGTAGTCGGCCTGCTCGAACGCGGCGCGCCCCCGCTCAAAGTACTCACGCGCAGCGGCGTCATCCGCCGTCTCTTGCGCAGCTGCGGGCAGGCTACAAGCCATGCCGAACAGGAGCGCGGCGGCGCACGCCCAACGAACCCCGATGCCCCAGGTCTCTCCCATCTTCTCAAGATAGAGGAACGGGCAGCCGATCGGCAAACCCGGCCACCGCACAGACTTTCAGCCTTCCTGCCGGCCGGGCAGGCGCTTCGAGTTGCACGTGCAACCCCCGAAGCTATACGATCGCCCGGCCTTGGGGTTGTAGCTCAGTTGGGAGAGCGCCGCGTTCGCAATGCGGAGGTCAGGGGTTCGATCCCCCTCAGCTCCACCATTTTCCGGGGGTCGAGACCAGCAGACGATGCGAGTTGCACCGCCGTGAACCGCGGCTAGGCTCCGCCGCCTATGGCTCGTGTCATCAACTTCAGTGCGGGGCCAGCAACCCTTCCGTTGCCGGCTCTCGAGTACGCCCACAACGAGTTCCTCGACCACGAAGGCACGGGGATGTCGCTCATCGAGCACAGCCATCGCGGTGCTGCGTACGCGAAAGTTCACGAGGAGACCAAGGAGCTCTTCCGCGAGCTCATGAGCATCCCCGATACGCACGAGGTGCTCTTCATGCAGGGAGGCGCCTCCGCCCAGTTCGCTCTCGTGCCGATGAACCTTCGTGGAGAAGGTCAGTCGGCCGACTACATCAACACCGGCGTCTGGAGCGACAAGGCAATGGACGAGGCCCTCGTCACTGGCGACGCGCGCGAAGCGGGCAGCGGCAAGGTCGCCGGAAAGTATCTACGCGTCCCGAAGCAGGCCGAGCTCGAGCTCGACCCGAACGCGGCATACGTGCACTTCACGAGCAACAACACGATCATGGGAACGCAGTTCTTCCAGTACCCGGACAGCGGCGATGTTCCGCTCGTGGCCGACATGTCGAGCGATATTCTATGGCGTCCGATCGACGTATCGAAGTTCGGCCTGATCTACGCCGGAGCCCAGAAGAACCTCGGCCCTGCGGGCATTACGGTCCTGATCTTGCGCAAAGACTTGGCAGAGCGAAGTCCGAGCAGCATTCCGAAGATCTTTCGCTACAAGACGATCCTCGAGGGTGACTCGCTGCAAAACACCATCCCGACGTTCCCGGTCTACATGGTTCGCAACGTGCTTCGTTGGGTGCGCGACCAGGGTGGCGCGCCTGCGATGGAAAAGCGCAATCGGGAAAAGGCCGGCTACATCTACGACATGATCGATGAAAGTGGGGGCTTCTTCCGTTGTCCCGTGGAGACCGACAGCCGCTCGGTGATGAACCCCGTCTTCCGGCTCCCGAGCGAAGACCTCGAGAAGAAGCTCGTTGCTGATGCTGCCAAGGCCGGCATGGTCGGCATCAAGGGCCACCGCTCCGTCGGCGGCATCCGCACCTCGATCTACAACGCCATGGAGCCGTCGGACGTCCAGAAGTTCGTCGACTTCGCCAAGGGCTTCGCCAAGACCAACAGCTAGCCCGTCGCCTGCGCGAGGGCGTAAT
The DNA here is from genome assembly GCA_963699755.1 of uncultured delta proteobacterium. Lineage (GTDB taxonomy): Bacteria > Myxococcota_A > Polyangia > Polyangiales > Houyiibacteriaceae > SG8-38. Next base: position 995,259 of record CAVOVB010000001.1, on the reverse strand, counting down.
TGTCATACAGATAGCGCCGGATCTCTGCCGATTCGAACATCTGAGCCCCGGTGTTCGGGTCGAGCAGGTAAGGCACCTGCATCTTTCCCGAAATCGAGACGTAGCGCTGCCGATCTGGGCTTCGCCGTGGCACGTTGTGCAGCCGGTAAGGAAGCTCGAGCTCGCAGAACGCCTCGCGCGCGATCCGGCAAAACGGCGAGCCTTCATAGGAGTAGAGCTCGAGGAGCGTCTCTGGCTGACGCGAAGCAACGGCGTATCGTCCCCGACCCGGCCGAAACGCAGACGCCAACATCGATGTCGTTACCGCGAAGCTTCTCCGTTTCAGAAACCAGGGCGCCCGTCCGTCCCCATACTCTCGAAAGAGATAGTCGACGATGTCTGCCGACTCATACATCGAGATTCCGGTGTTGGAGTCGACCAGGTACGGAAACTGATAGCGACCGCCCTCTCGTTTGACCTTCTCGCGAAAGAGCCGGCCGCCTTTCGGACAGGGATAGACGATGGGATCCAGGCTGAGCGCCGAAAGCGCCTCGCGCGCGATCCGGCAGTATGGGCAGAGCTCGAACTCGTAGAGCTCCAACGGCCGCTCGGGCAGCTTCCGGCGTTCGTGGTGAACGTTTCCGAAATTGGGCCGCGCGGCACTTGCGGCCATCGCGGTGCTGACGTCGAGGAAGCGAGCGAGATCCATCGTTCGTTCATTAAGGGAACTGTCCCCTTTTTCAAGGGGTGATAGCCTTCGTCGATGGCGAGGGAGTTGGAGCTGGTCACCGATCTGCGGCCCAAAGGGGACCAGCCGGCTGCCATTTCCGAGCTTTTGGAGGGGCTTTCGCGTCGTGAACGGCACCAGGTTCTTCTCGGGATCACGGGGAGCGGAAAGACATTCTCGATTGCAAACGTCATCGCGACGACCAAGCGACCCACCCTGATCATCGCTCCAAACAAGACCCTGGCTGCGCAGCTCTACAGCGAAATGCGAGAGCTCTTTCCGAACAACGCGGTCGAATACTTCGTCAGCTACTACGACTACTACCAGCCTGAGGCGTACATCCCGTCGAGCGACACCTATATTGAGAAAGACGCAATCGTAAACGACAAGGTCGACCGAATGCGCCACAGCGCCACCCGCTCATTGCTCGCCCGTCGCGACGTAATCATCGTTGCGAGCGTCTCGTGCATCTATGGAATCGGCTCCTCCGAGTGGTACCAAGAGATGTTGATCAACCTCGAGGTCGGACAAGAATTTCGACGCGACGTTCTCTTGCGACGCCTGGTCGACATTCAATACCAACGCAACGACATCGATTTCCATCGCGGTACGTTTCGCGTCCGCGGCGACGTGGTCGAGATCTTTCCTGCGCATTCCGAAAACCTCGCGGTGCGCATCGAGTATTGGGGCGACGAGATCGAACGAATCGTCGAGATCGACCCGATGCGCGGAAAAGTACTCGAAGAGCTCGAACAGTACGGTGTCTACCCGGGCAGTCACTACGTAACTCCTGACGAGCACCGAACGAGGGCGATCGACTCGATTCGAGAGGAGCTTCTCGAGTGGCTCCCAAAGCTCGAAAAAGAAGGTAAGTTGCTTGAAAAGCAGCGACTGGAGCAACGAACGATGTACGACCTGGAGATGCTCGAGCAAATGGGTTTCTGCCATGGCATCGAGAACTACAGTCGGCATCTTTCGGGCCGGAAGGAAGGCGAGCCGCCACCGACCTTGCTCGACTACTTCCCCGACGACTTTCTGGTGATCCTCGACGAGTCGCACATCACCGTGCCGCAGATCGGAGCGATGTATCGGGGGGATCGATCACGCAAAGAGACCTTAGTCGCACACGGCTTTAGACTGCCAAGTGCGCTCGACAACCGACCGCTGCGGTTTTCCGAATGGGAAGAACGAGTCGGGGAAGTCATTCATGTGAGCGCGACACCCGGCGATTGGGAAATCGAGCAGGCGCGCGGCGTCGTGGTCGAGCAGGTAATCCGACCCACGGGTCTTCTCGATCCACAGGTCATGGTTCGTCCGACGAAGCACCAGGTCGATGACTTGCTTGGCGAGATTCGCGACCGCGTGGCGCGTGACGAGCGCGTCTTGGTCACGACACTGACCAAGCGAATGGCCGAGGACCTCACGGAATACTACGGCGAGCTCGGCGTCCGGGTTCGCTATCTTCACAGCGATGTGAATACGCTCGAACGCGTTGATATCCTTAGGGATTTACGTCGCGGTGAGTTCGACGTTTTGGTTGGAATCAACCTTCTGCGCGAGGGGCTCGATCTTCCGGAAGTGTCACTGGTGGGCATCCTCGACGCAGACAAGGAAGGCTTCCTTCGATCGCCGAGATCCTTGATTCAAACGATCGGACGTGCGGCGCGCAACGCAGGCGGTGAAGTGATCATGTACGCCGATCGAATCACCAAGGCGATGCGCTATGCGATCGAGGAAACCGAACGACGCCGGGCGCGCCAAGCCGAGTACAACGAAGAGCACGGCATCACGCCGCAAACCGTCAGCAAGGCAATCCTCGAAATGGACCGTTCCATCGGAGCGGGAGACTACGTCGTCATTCCGATCTTGAGAAAGGGCGAAGCTCCCGCGGATCCGACAGACATCTCAGCTCGTATCGAAGAGCTACGAAGTGAGATGCTGCTCGCTGCCGAGGACCTCGAATTCGAAAAGGCCGCAGAGCTTCGTGATCAAGTCGAGCAGCTCCGAGCCAGGCTGCGAGCGTAAGGCGAGAGGATCCAAGTCCGGAGAGACTGAATTCGCCACGAGTCTCCTGCGTGCATCCCGTGGCTGCTTGACCAGGTGATGGACCCTCAGCGATCCTGCTTTGGGATCTCTGGCTCGGAAAGGCTGTGTTTCCAAGGGCTTACGATGGACAATCCTGTTCCCAATTGGAGGGAGCTAGCGTGGAGTAGGTGGTGGCTCAAGGGGGGCCCGCCATAGAGCCGGTCGCCTAGGAGGGGGTGGCCTATGGAGGCTAGGTGTGCGCGGATTTGGTGGCGTCGGGCGTTGTTGACGCGAACCTCGATCAACGAGCCGTCCTTTGCCGGCCTGCTGCTCAGGACTTCGGTTCGAGCGGGCTGGGCGCCGAGGCGTTTGATCTCGCGTGGATCGGTGCAGGCCCGTACTTTGCGACCATCGCGCGGGTCGCTCGCGATCGGGGTCTCGATGAGGATCGGTGCTGGAACGAGCCCAACACAGCGTGCGAGGTATCTCTTTTCGATCTCTCCTGCCCGCAACTTTCGGCGAAGCTCATCGAAAGTTTCTTGGTTGCGCGCCGCGAGCATCACGCCTGACGTGTCAGTGTCGAGCCTGTGAACGATGCCCGGCTCGCGCTTGCTGTACCCCACTCCGCGCATTTCTGGATATCGAGCGACCAGTGCCCCCGCCAGGGTGCCGACCTCTCCTTCTTTCAATGGGTGGCTCGGAACTCCAGCCGGCTTGTCGACCACGACATAGTCTTCTGATTCGAACAGCACCTGGAGCACCAAGCCCTCGTCCGGCGCGGCGTGAAAGTCCGATGGACCGGGCGAGCTCTTGAGCGTCACCCTTTCGCCAACCAGCATCAAATGGCTTTTCTTAGCCCGCCGGCCATCGACCAAAACCTCGCCTCGCCCGATGAGCTGCTTGGCCCTGGCCCTGCTGAGCTCGGGAACCCGACGCGCAAGGAGGACATCGAGCCGCTCCCCGGCCTCATCTTCTTCGATCTCGAGCTCGACCGCCGGCATCTGACTCCCCTCCCACATTATCGGGTGGGATTCCATGCCGTTTGCACCCCGAGGCCCGGCGCCTACACTCCGAAAGCCAGTGTCCAAGCGTGATTATTACGTGATTCTCGAAGTCAGCCGAACCGCATCGGGCGACGAGATCAAGCAAGCCTATCGCGCGCTCGCGATGAAGTATCACCCCGACCGCAATAGGGACGACCCGGCGGCCGAGGATCTGTTCAAAGAGGCAACTGAGGCGTACGCCGTCCTTTGCGACCCGGACAAGCGCAGGCAATACGATCGCTATGGACACGGCGCATTCGAGAGCGGGGGCCCTGGTTTTGAAGCCGGCGATTTCGGTGCCGTAAGCGAAATTCTCGAAGGCCTCTTCGGTGAGGTGTTTAGCGGGGGCCGTCGCAAGCGCCGCACGGGGCGAGACCTCAACTACGACTTGGAGATCACGTTCATCGAAGCCGCACTCGGCGTCGAAAAGAAGATCGACATCAAGCGCCCCGCCGCCTGCACGACCTGCGACGGGAGCGGCGCAAAGCCGGGAACACCGGTCCACAAGTGCAACGTCTGCCAAGGACGCGCACAAGTGAAGTATCAACGGGGTCTTTTTGCCGCAGCGCGCCCCTGTCATGCCTGCCGCGGCACGGGTAAGAAGATCCCAACGCCATGCGAGGCCTGTAAAGGGTCCGGCACACAGATGCGCGCCGAATCGCTGAGCGTGAAGATCCCCGCGGGCGTCAAAGATGGCGCGGTCCGAACGGTCAGAGGCGCAGGGGAGGCAAGTCCCGAAGGAAACGGCGACCTTCACATCAACATCAAAGTCACCGATCACAGCCTCTTTCAGCGCGACGGCGCCGACATCTTGGTTTCCGTTCCCATCTCCTTTCCTCAGGCCGTGCTTGGTGCCAGCATTGACGTCCCCACGCTCGAGGGAAAGGTCATCATGAAGGTCCCTCCCGGGACCCAATCAGGAAAGGCATTCCGTCTCCGAGGCAAAGGAATTCCTGTCTATGGCGGCTACGGCAAGGGCGATCAGCTCGTCACGGTAGTGGTCGAGGTGCCCCAGGAGATCAGCCGGCGTCAGCGTAAGTTGATCACCGAGCTTGCCGCGGAGATCGGTGACGAAACGCTCCCGCAGCGAGCCAGCTTCCTCAAGAAGCTTCGAGGCCTATTCGACTCCTGAAGGCAGGCGAGCTTGCGCTCCGGCGGGGGCTTGCCAAGGTACGCCCATGCGAACCGCAGTTTTGTGTTTGTTGGCCGGCGTCCTTCTCGTCGGCTGCCCCAAGGAAGAAGAAACTGAGCCTAGGACCCAGGGCGAAGAGAGCCAGGCGACCAGCTCAAAGGCGAGGAGCCCGACGACCCTGGGCCAGGGTGCGGCCCCGAGTCAGTACACGGTTGAGCTCGACACGACGAAAGGCGCAATCGTGCTCGAGGTGCGTCGAGATTGGGCCCCGCACGGAGCCGACCGCTTCTACGAGCTTGTCCAAAATGGGTATTTCACCGACGTGGCCTTCTTCCGCGTGATCAGTGGCTTCATGGCGCAGGGCGGCATCAGCGGCGATCCTGCTCTCAACGCCGAATGGCGCGAAAAGCGGATCCCTGACGACCCCGTCAAAGCCAGTAACATGCGCGGCACCGTGTCGTTTGCGACCTCGGGACCCAATTCGCGCACCACGCAGTTCTTCATCAACTTCGGCGACAACTCCCGTCTCGACGCAATGGGCTTTGCGCCGTTCGGCAAGGTCAAAGACATGGCTCCGGTCGATGCCCTCTATGACGGCTACGGCGAAGGCGCGCCTCGCGGCCGCGGGCCCTCGCAAGCACAGATGCAGACAGAGGGCAACAGCTACCTGAAGAAGAGCTTCCCCAAGCTCGACTACATCAGAAGCGCCCGAATCATCGAGTGACCTGACCTCGATCGACTTGGAAATCGACTCGATCCTGTTCCAAGAGAATGAACTCCGGATGGGTGGTCGTCAGGAAAACCTGGCCGCCCGTCTGGCTCAGAACCTCGAAAAAACGCCGGTTTCGGCTTCGGTCGAGCTCACTCGAAACGTCGTCTAGAAGAAGAATCGGCACCCGGCCCGTACGCTCGCTGAGCAGGTCGAGCTCCGCCGTCTTGAGGGCAAGCACGATCGTTCGGTGCTGCCCCTGGGAGCCATGATGCCGCGCGCCTACCTCATGCAACTGGAGCTCCAGGTCATCACCGTGCGGACCTTCCACGGTGAACCCACGAGCACGGTCCTTGTCGAACGAACGCTCCAGGGCCTCGGCAATGGCTTCCTCCGTTGGCTCCACGCGCGGCAGGTAGCGAACGCCGAGAGGGGTATCGCCGGCGAACACTTCTGAGAACGCGCGCACGACCCGCGGCGCCAGATCTTCGATCAGGCGGCGGCGAGCCTGGCCTACCACCGCCCCTGCCTTGCTGAGAATGGCGTCATAAGCCCGAACCGAGCGTCGATCGGTCCGCTCCTCCTTGAGCAATCGATTGCGGCTGCGAAGGGCCTTCTCATAGCTCGTGAGCGTGGAGCCATAGATCGGATCCATCTGCTCGAGCATTCGGTCGAGAAACGCGCGGCGTTTGTCTGCGGAGCCGGATGCGAGAACGAGGTCCCCAGGATGGAACAGCACCATGCGGACCGTCTGATGCCAGGCGCTCGTCGAACGTGGGCGCTTCCCATCGAGCAGCAAACCCCTCCGCTGAGACCGCCCAATCTCGATTCGCAGCTTGTGAGCCGCCGCCCCTCCTTCCAACCTGGCTTCGAGCAGGGCTGTATCGGTGTCGAGGGCGATCAGGTCCTCGGTTTTGGCCCCACGAAAGCTTCTCAGGGCGCCTAAATAGTCAATTGCTTCGAGAAGGTTCGATTTCCCTGCACCGTTGTCACCATGGATGACGTTGAAGTGCGACCCGGGCTCGAACGCCAAGGAGCGCAGATTCCGAAAGCCTTGAGCACGGAGGAACGTGACACGGCTTGGGTTCTCGGCGCTCCGCAAGTCTGAGGTCAACGCCCTACCCTGCTCTACTAGATGCGCATGGGCATGATGACCCCGATGAAGTCGGAGTTGTCACCCACTGGCTTCAGCACGCCGGGATCACGCTCACCGCTTAGCTCGATTGCAATCTCGTCATTCGAAAGGGCACTCAGCGCATCGAGTAAATATCGCGCGTTGAAACCGATACGAAGCTCGTCCCCTGCGTAGTCGACGTCGACCTCTTCACTGCCCTCGCCCACTTCGGGGTTCTGGCTCTGGAGTCGTAGGACGCCCGGTTCGATTGTCAGCTGCACGCCGCCGCTCTTGTCGTTAGCCACCAAGCTGATTCGCTTCAACGCCTCGACCAAGGGCCCCCGCGCAGCGATCACCGTTCGACTCTGCTTGCTCGGGATCACCTTGTCGTACGGCGGGAAGTTTTCGTCTGCCAACTTCACATTCAGGCAGAGATCGTCGCGGAGAAAGAACGCATTGCCCCCCTTGGTCGCGATGCCAATGGTGGACGGCTCGTCTCCTTTGCCCTTGCTGCCCTTGATGTCATCGAGCAGCCGTTTGAGCTCGCTGATTCCCTTGTGCGGGACCAGCATGCTGAAGTTCACCATTGCACCTTTTCCAGCGATTTTGTGCTGCGCTTTCGAGAGACGATGGCCATCGGTGGTTACCATACGGACCACCTTTCCGTCGCCTTCGAAGAGCGTTCCTGCAAGGTGCGGCCGCGTATCGTCGTGGGACATCGAGTATTGGGTCAGCGAGATGAGCTCCGCGAGAAGCCCTGCATCGACATGTGCGAAATCGGCATCGCCAGGATTGGGCAGGGGCGGAAAGTCCTCACCGGGCATGGCCGGGATGCGATAGCGCACCTTGCCGCAACTCAGCTCGACCAAATGACTTTCGCTCAGCTTCCAGCTCACCTCACCTTCGGGTAGATTCTTCACGATGTCGAAGATCGTCCGTGCCGCGACGGCAATGCTGCCGCCCTTCTTGATCCGTGCTGGAACGACTGCAGTGACGCCGAGATACAGATCGGTTGCAGACAGACGAAGACGGTCAGGCCCTTCGGCCGTGAGCAAGACATTCGACAAGATGTGCATCGAGCTTTTGCGATCAGCCACACCGTGCGTACGCGCAAGTCCACGGAGGAACTGCTGCTTATCGATCGTGAGCTCCATGTTTCGGTTCACTCCTTAGAGGACTTTTTCTGTTTACTCACTTCGCTAGATCTCTTAATTTAAAAATTCGTAGTCGTCTTAACAGCTGTGAATTGTGGAAGAAGCAAGATAAGCCGTCGGAACAACTGAGCTTTGGATGACATCGGAACCCTGTGTTGATCTTGAGGTGACTGGGGACATCCGAGCCCCCGAGCAGTCCACAGGGGCTCTCCCCAGCCTGATCTCAGCCAGTGCACAGGCGCTGGTATACACCAAAATCCTTCTGAAGGCCCAGGCCGGCGAGGCCACGCCAAGAGGCCCCACGAGGCGTGGAAACGCTCGTAATTCAAGATTGAGTACCCGCACTAGATGCCGAGCTTGCGCTCAATCGCACCCACAGCGCCGAGGACGCGTTCGTCCTGGTCCTCCATCAGCCCGCTGATCTTCCGAACGGCACTCAGGACGGTGGTGTGGTCCTTGCCACCAAAGCGCTCGCCGAGCTCGGGATAGCTGGTCCCGAGGCGCTGGCGGCAAACGTACATCGCGATCATTCGAGGAAAGCTCACCGCGCGGTGCCGCCGACGTGACTTGAGGTCGGCCAGACGAATCCCGAAGTAACCGCAGACGATCCGCTGGATCTCTTCGACGGTCATCGCCGTGTCCTGATTGGGCAGTACCGTCCGCAACGCTTCCTTGGCGAACTCGAGGTTCATCGGAAGTCCGAGAAGCTCTGCCTTCACCGCAACACGCAGAAGCGTGCCTTCGAGCTCGCGGACGTTGCTACGGATGGTCTGCGCGATGAAAAGCGCCACCTCGCCGGCGAGCTCGATGCCCTCGTTCTCGGCCTTCTTTTGCAAGATGGCGATTCGGGTATCGAGCTCGGGCGCCTGAACGTCTGCGACCATGCCAGATTGAAATCGACTGATCAGCCGTTCCTGCATCTCCGCAATCTGGCGAGGATAGACATCGGAGGTCACCACGATCTGCTTGTCGGAGTGATAGAGCGCATTGAAGGTGTGGAAGAACTCCTCTTGCGTTTGCTCGCGGCCAGCAAGGAACTGGATGTCGTCCATCAGCAGAACGTCGCACTGCGTCCGATAGCGCTTCCGGAAAGCATTGATCTCTTGGTTTTGCAGTGACCAAATGAACTCGTTGGTGAAGCGTTCGGCCGAGACGTAGAGCGTTCGCGCGCGTGGGTTTCGTTGGACGATTGCGTGGCCGATCGCATTGACCAAATGCGTCTTACCGAGTCCGACACCACCATAAATGAAGAGCGGGTTGTAACGGCGTCCAGGGTCGGAGCCACAGGCCACGCTCGCTGCGTGGGCGAGCTGATTGGCCGGGCCGACGACGAAGTTCTTGAAGCGGTACTTCGGGTTGAGGTCCGCGGAGTCGGGAGGCTTCGGCGTCGCGCGAGGGGCGCGCCGGGCCGAAAGCGGCGGGGTTTCACGCGCAGCTTGCCCCTGGCCACGCAGGGTTTCGTCGAGCTCCCAGCGAACCTTTTTGGGCATGGGGGTTTCGCCGGCCTCGCTCTGCAAGGTGTCGAGGATCATGTCGAGGTAGTGCGCGGCAATCCACTCGGCGAAGAACTGATTGGGAATCCTGAGGACGATCGAATCACTATCGATGCCGCCGAACTGAACGGGTTGCAGCCAGGTCTCGAAGTTCTCAGCGGAGAGGTGCGCTTTCAGACTGCCCAACGCTTGTTCCCACAATTGTTCCATCGAGTCCTAGCCCCCAGAAAACACGCAATGCGGCACCGACGTCCACAGGCAATCCACAGCCTATCGGCGATGAGCGAATACAATCCCACAATCGATTTTCGCCGACCATGGCGATGGCCAACGTGTGTGATTCGACTGAAGGGCGCCGAAACTAGCAGTGTGTTTCGCAAGCGTCTACGGGGATCGACGAACTAATTTCTAACCACTTGTGATCGCGAAAGATTCACATGCCGTTTTTTTGACAGACGAAGGCGTAGTTTACCGCGTCGTCGCGCACCTGTTGGCAAGCTGTTGCAATCATTCCGAATTACGTCTTGTTATCGTTCGCGCAACATGCGACGCACTTCGTTCACAGTTGTGACTACTTCTTGAGTGGCGGGATCACTCGTGATCGGCGCATCATGTGCGTCTCATCCACAACTTTTCCACCGGCAATTCAAAAAGTTTCGTGCGCGTTTCGCACGAACGCGTTGACTCGACTCCATTGAGCGTAGAGCCAACGTAGTCGTTCATCCGTCGTCGTCGGAATGTCGTTCGCGTCTACACGCCACAAGTAAACGTGCACTGTCGAGCCAACCACCGCGCCACTCATGAGGTCTCGAATCTTTGCAAACGTTTCGAGTCCCGTGTGTGCCAGGAAGACGCAGTCGACCTTGGGTAGCGCATCGAGAAGCGCGAGCACGCCAGCGGGTTTTGGTGGAAGGACATGAGTGAGCTCGTGCGCTCGGGCGAGTAGCGGGGAAGCCTCGGTCTCGAGCTTCTGGAGCGCTCTTTGCCGCTTTTGCGGGGAAAAGCGGGTTCCCTCGGGAAACATGAGCACCCCATCGGTCCCGAGGCCCTCTGCGAGCGCCGCGATTCCCGCGACCTCCCGCTGGGTGTTTCCCGTGCGATCGACGAAGTAGTTCGGCAGCGCATTGCCAACGATGTCGATGCAAGGATCGAACAAGAGCTCCTGCTTGAGCACGTAGCGAACTCGAAACCCATGAGGGCGCTGAACGAACACACTCGGCAACAAGGTATCGAGAATGCTCGCATGGCGAATCAAGAGGATCGACGGCCCCGGCGTTGCGCAATCGGCACCGACGACGGCGAAACGAAGTCGAAGCAGCTTCGTGGCGATCAGCAAGGTCGCATTGGCCCACCAGGCCTGCAATCGGTAGAGGTCACCGATCCGTGACTCAGTGCTCCTCCGCGTTGCCAAGGTCCACGCAACGAGCACTAGCGCTATCAGCTCTAGGCCGAAATAGAACCAAGCGAAGACCAGGAGCCTAAGCAAGATGAACGAACGACGCCGTGCGAGGCCAACCAAAGCGGCAAGCACGAGCCAGAACGGACTCAGCATGGTGAGCGACAGCCAGCAAACTGCGTAGAGCGAAATGGTGAGGATACGCCGCCTGGTTGGGCCACGCTTTGCTGGCTTGACCATGGCGGGAATCTATCCTGCTTCCGCGAGCTCGGATAAGGTACCAGACCAGCCGCTGAGCTCGGCCAATCGCGTCCAGAGCGCCTGCCGTTCCGCAGCCGTTTCCCTCGTCCCAGGCAAGCGATGTGTCGGCCGTGCCGTCCGATCGTGCCAAAACCGTCCGGTTGAGCGCCCCGCTTCGTCCGCCGCACAGAGCCACACGACGGTATCGGCGCCTTGCGCGGGCGTGCGCAGCAACGGCTTGGTGAGCCGGTAGAATCGCGGCAAGGACTTCGAAACCCCGGGGGTGTCGGCCCAGCCTGGGTGCATCGAATGGACGACGATTCCGCGCGCCTTCAGGGCCTCCGCCCAGAGCTCGGTCAGGATGACCTGCCCACGCTTCGCCCGCGCATAGGCGGTCGTGCCGTCGTACCGGGCCTGTTCCATTTGCAGGTCATCGACACGAATGCGCTGGCTGTACATGCCGCCCGATGACACGTTGATGATGCGGGCGGGTGCCTCGAGCTTCTCGATGAGGAGGTTGGTCAACAGGAAGTGGCCCAGGAGGTTGGTAGCGAAGCTGGTTTCCAGGCCCTCTTCGGTCTCGGAGCGTTCAGCCAAGAGCACTCCGGCGTTGTTGACCAGAATGTGAAGCGGTGCCTCGATCCGACCCGCGAGCGCGCGAACCTGCGCCATCACGCTCAAGTCAGCGATTTCAGTGCGCAACTTGGTGTTACCGGTCTGCTCGCGGATGTTTTCCGCGACGGCTCTAGTCTTTTCGGGGTCTCTTCCAACCAGCACGACGCTTCCCCCGAGGCGTGCGAGCTCCTTGGCCGTTTCGCGACCAAGGCCCGAGGTCGCCCCGGTGACGAGGGCGACGCGACCCGTTAAGTCAGCCTCGATTCGCGAATGAGGACGGCATCGGAATCCCAGGGCGGTGTAACCGATAAAGGATTTATCCAGTATCCAATCGAGCATTTCAGGCACCTAGCGCTTCGCCGCTTAATCGCAACGCCATCGGAAGCGAAGCGAGGCGCTACCGCGTTCACGCCTTGGACCGGCCGGAGTCGACAATTTGGAGGGGTGTTCCATCGCTGTTAGCTTCCGCGGGAGTAAGACCCATGGGGGCAAGACAAGCTTTGTGGGCGGCGGTGATCATGGGTCTCCTGTCCGCCTTGTACCCGGCTCGGTCCGTGCTGGGACAGATCCAGGCGCCTTCGGGGACCGGTGGCCCTGGTGACCCTGCGCTCGTTCCGGCAGAGGACACACTCGAGACCAGCTACGGCCTCGCGATGGGCGCGGGTGTTCGCGCAGGTGCCACAGCCATCTCCGCGCTCGCATACAACGCGTCCAACATGGCGGCGGTCAGCACCTACCACGTCGAGGCGTTCAGCCAGATCATCCCTGGGAGCAAGAGCAGTGGGGGCACGTACTGGACGATCGGCAGCTCGGTCACCGACTCGACGACCAGCAAGAAGATCGCGATGGGAACGAGCTTCCGCGGTGTGTTCAGCGGAGAGAACCGGCGTTACTCCGGCTGGGATTGGCGCTCCGGCATCGGGATTCAAGCGATCCCACAGCTCGCGATCGGGATCGGCTTTCGATGGGCGCGGTTGCAGTCGGAACGCTTCGAAGGGCAGCGGACGGGACCTTCGTTCGACGGAATCACCTTGGACGCGTCCATGACCATCACGCCCATCCCCTGGCTCAAGATTGCAGGTCTTGGGTACAATCTCGTCAAGACGCACTCCTCGCTGGCGCCCCAGATGGCCGGCTCCAGTGTCGCCCTCACCCCGGTCGAGAGCTTCACGATTGGCGGCGATATTCTCTTCGACTTCACGACCTTTCCGAAGACCGAGCTGATCGCAGGGGCCGGCGTGAGCTACATCGCCGGCGAGATGGTTCCCCTTCGCTTCGGTTACCGTCGAGATCAGGGTCGAAATCTCAATCAGATCACGGCGGGCGCTGGCTTCACCAAGGGCAAGATCGGCGCAGAAATGGCGCTTCGACAGGACGTTCGCGGTCGCAAAGAGACCTATCTGCTCTTCATGATCCGCTTCGTCGTGCAGTAGCGACCGCGCCTACGGCTTCTTGTTTCGCGTGAGGCCGAAGTGGATGACACCGGGCATGTGGCGCCCGGCAAAGGCGGCTGCCTTGCCGTGCCCGGTGAACGTGAACTCGCGCTTTCGCTTTGCGATCGCGTCGATCATGACACGCGCTGCTCGATCCGCGGACCAGATCAGGTTCTTTGGGCGGCGGTCTTCTCTCGCTGGATCGAAGCGCCCCTGGTTGTCAACTTGGGCGATTTCGCTTTCGATGTAGCCGGGGTGGATGGTGGTGCAGCTCACGCCGCTTCCGTGGAGCTCGACTGCAAGGGCTTGCCCGATTGCGCGTACGGCATGCTTCGAGGCGGAGTACGCTCCCATACCAGGCGTGGTGATCATCGAGCTCACACTACCGATGAGCACCAGGCGGCCCTTCCGCTCGCGTAGTGGCGGAATCGCATAGCGGGCCGTCATCGCGGCGCCGATGACGTTCACGTCCAGCTGACGACGCCAGTCTGCTGCAGACAGCTTTTCGATTCGGCCAGCGACGGAAAATCCTGCATTGGCCACCGCGACATCGAGGCCGCCGAGAGCTCGAACGACCTTCTGAACCGCTTCGGCGACCGATGCCTCGTCGGCAACGTCGCAACGCACGGCCAAGCCCTTGGCTCCGCGCGATTCGAGCTCCTGCACCACTTCGTGAAGCCGTTCCTCACGCCTTCCGGACACGGCCACAGCGGCACCTTCATCGGCGAAGCCGAGCGCGAGCGCACGGCCTATCCCGCTGCCTCCACCAGTGATCCAAACGACCTTGTTCTCGAAACGCTTGGCCATGACCTGCGCGTAGCAGCTCCCCGAGCCGCTTGCCACGGGTCGGCGGCGGCTACTCTGTGCTCGTCTGGACGGTCGTGTCTGGGGCTTCGTCCACGGCCGCCGCGCCCGGGTCCGTCGCCCAGTGAATCAGTGGTGCGAACCAACTTGAGAGGCGCCCAGCCAAGTCCACGTCGAGCCGGTAGAGGCAGGGAATCACCAATAGCGTAAGCAGTGTCGAGAAGGTCAGGCCGTAGACGATGACCTGCGCCATCGGCGCCAGGTGCGGAAGGCTTTCGGTCGCGAGCGACAGAGGAAAGAGTCCCGCGATCGTGGTGATGCTGGTCAGAAAGATTGGCCGAAGTCGAAGCCTGCCAGCTTCCACGATCGCTTCGTCGAGCGCCATGCCCTGGTCGCGCCGCTTATTGATGAAATCCACCAGCACCAGCGAGTCGTTCACCACGATTCCGGTGAGCCCGACCACGCCGACCAGCGCGATCAAGCCAATCGCCTTGGAGCCTAGCAAGAAACCTCCAGTCACACCGATGAAGGAGAGCGGAATCGCCGCCATCACCACCAGGGGCTGAGAGAAGCTCTGAAACTGCGTTGCGAGGATCGTGTAGATCAGCAAGATCGCGACGATGAACGCTCGAAACAGAGAATCGACCGATTCCTGCGTCTCCTCGAACTGGCCGCCGTATTCAAAGCGGACGTCGGGATTCGCAGCTTCCAGCCGCGCGAGGCTCTTCTGCAGCGTCGAGTTGACCTCTCCGCTATTGGTCGCCTCCTCATCGATTCCCGAAAGCACGCTGACGACCCGCTTCTGTTGATAGCGGCGGATCACGCCCGGGCCCCTTCCATGCGAAATGTCGGCGATTTCGCGGATGGCGACTTCATCGCCGTTGGGCGCAATCAACTGAAGGGAAGCGATCCGGGCCGGGTCCTCTTGGACGTCTTCCCGAAGTTGAACGACGATGTCGATCTCGTCGTCGCCCTCACGAAGCGTCGCCGCAGGGGTTGCCCCAAATGCGTTCCGCAGCCATCCGCTCACCATTTCCGGCGTGAGGCCGTGAAGCGCCGCGCGTTGCTCGTCGACTTTGATCTGGAGCTCCTGCTTTCCAAGCTCGTAGTCGTGGCCGGAGTTCCGCGTGCCCGGCGTCACGCGTACCTCGGCAAGCACCTCCTCGGCGAGCTCGACCAGGCGCTCGTAGTTCTCTCCACGGATCCGCACCGCGATGGGGGCGCCTCGCGGGGGCCCGGGCCGCACCTCCACGATTTCCAGGCGTGCCGGGCCTACCACGTCTTCGTAGAGCTCGCTTACCTGAGCCACCAGGTCGCGACCGCCGTGCAGGCTGCTTCGTTCGGTGACTGGAACGACAAAGACCGTGACCATACCGAGATGGTCGCCCGAGCTCAGGCCCATGTCGGTGCGGGTCATCCCCCGAACGGCCACCGTGGCTTCCACGTCCGGGTTCTTGAGCGCGATGATGCGCGCGTCCAGCTCGGCGAGAAGCGCTTCGGTTTCCTCCTTGGAAGCGTCGGTCGGCATGTGGATCCGAACATCGAACATGTCCGGATCACCTTCGGTCAGGAGGATCACGTCCTTGGCGCTGAGTGCGACGCCGATCATGACGAAGCAGATGGCGTACGCCGAGACGACGACGATTGCCCGGTGCTGCAGCGACCAGCGAAGTATTCGTTCGTAGCTACTCAGGATGCGGGCGCTTGCCCGTTGCAGCCTGGTTCTCGGAGGCCCGAAATCCGCAAGCTTGGAATGCGAAAGCTTACCGAAATCGGACATGTGGCTCGGCAGGATGAACATCGCTTCGATGAGTGACGCGGCGAGCGCAGCCACGACGACTTTGGGAATGATCGCAAAGGCATCTCCCAGAACGCCCTCCATCATCAGCAGAGGTAAGAACGCCGCCCAGCTGGTGAGGGTCGATGATACGACGGGCCAGAAGACTTCCTGCGTACCGATGACGGCCGCCTTTCGCCTCGGCATGCCTTCTTCCATGTGCCGGTAGATGTTCTCGATGATGATGATCGCATCGTCGACCACCACGCCCAGGCAAAGGATCAACCCCATGAGCGACATCATGTTGATCGTGATGCCCATCATGTGCATCGCGACGAGCGCGCCGGCCAACGCGACCGGAAGACCGATCGCTGCCATCGTGGCGTTGCGGGCGCCGATCGCCACCCAGAGAAGAAGCACCACGAGCAAGAGCCCGACGGCAGCGTTCGAGTAGAGTGTGCCGAGCGAGTGCTCGACCTCCGCGGCAGCGTCCCCGAAGAGGTCGATCTCGACTCCAGGCGGAAGCCTAGGTCGGAGTTGATCGACCAGGGCGCGTACGCCTCGGCTGATCAGTACGCTGTCTGCCTGCTCTTCCTTGCGAACAGTGAGGACCACGGCGGGCTCGCCGTTGACTCGGCCGCTGAATGCTCCGGCTGCAAAGGTGTCGGAAACCTCGGCGACGTCTCCTACGCGCACCGACCCGCCCGCATGGTCTGGCCGAATCACCACGCCGGCAAGCTCCTCGACGTCACCGATTCGGGTCATCCCGCGGACGAGTCGGGCATCGCCTTCTCCTTTGGTCGTCCCCGCGGGTACGTTGGCCGCCCTGAATCGAAGCGCGCTGCTTACTGCGGTGAGGGGGAGCTGGTATGCGGCAAGCCGATCGGGATCGACATCCACTCGAAATTCCCGATCTCGAATGCCGTTGCGCCAGATACCTGAGACCCCCGGCAGCCTTTCGATTCGGTCCGCCATGTCTTTGCCGACCTGGCGCAGAACGACCTCGGGAACCTCGCCTCGAATGGCAACCGTGATCGTTGGGAAGTCGACCTTGACCTCACGCACGACGGGGCGCTCGGCATCGACAGGCAAGTCGTCGATGCGGTTAATCTCGTTCGAAATCTCCATGATGGCACTGGTGATGTCTTCGACATCATCATCCAGATGGAAGCTCACGTACGAAACGCCTTCTTTGGATACGCCCCAGATCTCTTCGACCTTGTCGACATCCCCGACCGCGTTCTCGACCGGTATGGTGACCAGCTGCTCGATCTCCTCGGGCGATGCCCCCACGTACGTCGTGGTGACGGTTCCCCAACCGGTGGGTAGCGTTGGCAGGGACTCACGGTGCATGACGCTCAGCACCATCGCGCCAACCAGCACGGTCGAGATCGCAACGATGTTGACGAGCACAGGCTGGCGAACTGAGAAGGCGGGGATGCTCACGGCTGGCTCATTTGCTCGGTGGACGATGCGCGGGCCGCGTCGACCGGTACGACCTGTACTTTCGAGCCATCGACCACCCGCGTGACACCCTTGACGACGACGAGCTCACCTGGCTCGACGCCTTGGACGACCTCTGCAAAGCCGGCGCCCACCGAACCGAGCTCGATGGCCCGACGTCGTGCGATTCCGTCCTCGATGACGTACAGGTGTTGGCTGCCGAAACGCTCGAAAACCCCATCCAGGGGCACTCGAATCTCCAGTTTTGGCTCGCCCGTGACGACTTCGAACTTGGCCACTAGACCCGGACGCAGGCGTCCGCCGTGCGGGTCGAGCTCGACTTCAACCGCAAGCCGACGCGTGCGGGGGTCGATGACTTCGCCAACCCGCACTACCTTGCCGTTGAAGACCTCACCCGGCCTCGCATAGACCGAAATACGGACCGGAGCACCAATCGACACGTCGATCGCTTCTCGTGGATCGAGCAGGACGCGCGCCTTCAAGTGGCTCGTGTCCGCCAGGCTGAGCATCGGGCTTCCCGGCGCCAAGTACTCTCCGAGCTCGACCGTCCGCTCGACCACGGTTCCGCTGAACGGAGCGCGGACGACCGCCTCGGTGAGACCACGTCGAGCGAGTCGAGCCTCGGCGCGCGCCGCATCACGAGCGGCCGAAGCGAGGCGAACCGCATCCTGGGCATCATCGAGACGTTGCTCTGGCAGGCCGCCGGTGCGCACCAACTTCTCGCTTCGCTCAAGCTCGCGTTCGGCTTGCATCAGTCGGGCTTCGCTTTGCGCTACCGCTGCGTTCGCAGCCTGCGACGCGAACGCAGGGCGCCCCAAGTCGAGGCGCAGCAGAACCTGACCCTCCTCGACCCGCTCGCCCGCTTCGACCAGGACATTGACGACTCGACCCGCGGTCTCCGAGCGCATGTTCGCATGGCGATTCGCGAGGATCTCGGCGGTCGCAACCGAGGTCGGGGTCACCGCCTGGGGCTTGATGGTCGCTGCGTGAACCGGTGGGGCAGGCGCTTCAGTTGCGGCCGGAGCAGCCCCGGTGCAGCCAGACGCGGCCCAGATGACCAGCATCCAAAGGTAGCTTGGAAACGAAGTACGCTCCACCAAGGGACACTGTGTTTGGATCAATGCTTCGGCAAGAAGAAAAAAGGCGGCGTTCCCTCAGCGCAAGAGGGCGTAGGCGTTGCTCAAGCAAGGCTGTTCGGGCCGTTCCTCGGTGCTGGCGCCCAGAATCACGCGCTCGCCTTCGTTCCAGCTGCGCACGATCAGCGTTTCGCCAGGGAAAACAGGACTGCTGAACTGTGCGCGAAACCTTGCGAGCTTTTCGGGATCCCCGGCACATGCCCCCCGAGTGAGCGCGCGACCCGCGTAGCCATAGGTACAAAGGCCGTGCAGAATCGGCTTGTCGAAGCCCGCCTCGGCGGCGAACTCCGGGTCGGCATGAAGCGGGTTGTAGTCGCCACTCAAACGATAGAGAAGCGCCTGCGTCGGGGCGATCTTCTCGCTGACTTCGAAGTCCGGCTTTCGATCGGGCAGTGGGATTCGTTCGGTCTTCGGGGGGCGGGCGCCCCCAAAGCCACCATCGTTTCGCAGGACCAGGGTGACCTCGCCTCGAATGACGAGCTGGCCGTCTTCGTCGAACGCTTCGATGATGAAGACCGACATGGCCAGTCGTTTCAGGTCGTAAAGGCGCGACACCCGGCCCATCAGGCGAAGCTTGGCCTCAGGGCGAAGCGGCCCGAAGAGGTCCACCTGCTGGCTATGATGGACCATGCCACGCCGGTCGCAGCCGATCCGATCGACCAGGGGATCGAACGCTGCGAAGGTCGGGATCGTGCTGAAGGTCGGGAGAACTTTCGGCCCCAGTCCCTCATAGAGATACTTCAGCTCTTCGTCGGCTGATGCCCCCACGCCGAGCGCATAGATCACGGTGTCGCGCCAACCGTACTCGAACTCAATCGTTGGGGTCTCGTAGCCCAAGCTGTCGGGGTCGATCGCCATCGTGCTGGGACCGAGTAGAGCGCCTGTCGGTGAGGATGGCAATCCGGCGCTCGGAAGCCTACAGTTCGCCGTGGCCACGAGCATGAAGAGAGTTGCAATCGTTTTTTCTGGAGGTCCCGCCCCAGCAGCCAACGCGGTGATCGCTGCGGCGGCGACTTCATTCTTGGAGGCTGGCATCGAGGTGCTCGGGATCTTTCACGGGTACACCAACCTCCAGGACTTCGATCCGGTCAGTCACCCGATGATCGAGAAGGAGCACTACCGCTCGCTCGCGCCAGCAGACATTCGTGGCATCCGCAATACCAGGGGCATCATCGTCGGCACGGCACGCGTCAATCCTGGCGCTTCGATTCAGACTCCGTCCGACCTTCTCGACCCCGAGAAGACCGAGCGTCTCGCAAGGATTCATCACGCGCTTGTCGACCTCGGGGTCGACGCGCTGATCTCGATCGGTGGTGACGACACCCTCAAGACGGCGAATTTCCTATACCAGTACCAGCGCCATCACGTCGCCGAGGAGAATCGCGTGCGCATCGTTCATCTACCGAAGACGATCGACAACGACTATCGCGGCATCGACTTCACCTTCGGATTCTTCACAGCAGTCGATGTCATGGCCAAAGAGCTCTTGAATCTGCGAGCCGATTGCATCGCCACGAGCAGCTACTTCATCGTCGAGACCATGGGACGCAAGGCGGGTTGGCTTTCCTATGGCGTTGCAATCGCTGGTGAGGCCAGCATGGTGCTGTCGACCGAAGACGTGCAGGGCGACTTGGCGATCGAAGAAGTGAGCGTCAACCCGGTCACCGGGATAGAGACGGTGGAGCTCCGGCTTTCAATCACCGCATTGGTCGATCGCATCGTCGACATGATGCTCGAACGCGAACGACGCGATCAATTCTACGGCACGGTTGTCTTAGCTGAAGGTCTTGCCGAGCTCTTGCCCCAGAATTCGGTGTCGGGACTACCGCGGGACGAACACGGTCATATTCGCCTGGCGGCCTTTGATCTCGCCAAGGTGATTTCCGATCGCGTCCAGGCCCGCTACGAGGAACGCACTGGCGCGCGAAAGAAGGTCCGGCACATTCAGCTCGGTTACGAGTCGCGGTGCGCACCACCACACGCATTCGATGTGATGCTCGCGAGCCAGCTCGGAATCGGCGCCTACCGTGCCCTCGTCGAAGAAGAGCTCGACGGCCACATGGTCAGCGTCAGAGGTCAGCTAGACTTGCAGTACATCGAGTTTTCGAAGTTGATCAATCCGCGGACGCTCATCACCGAGGTTCGGCTCATCCCGAACGGAAGCGACTTTCACCGCCTCGCGCGTTTCCTAGAAGCACAGACGGGACGGTTTCACGCTTGGAGCCCAGGTCGGCGTCTCGAGCCGGAAAGCGAAAAGCCCTCGGAGTAATGATTCCGAAGGCTTCGTTTCAGAACGGGCGCTCGGCGACTTGACGAACGCGCTTTCGGCGGCGACGCGCGGCCTCCGCGGCTTTCTTACGCTTCTTGATCGAAGGCTTCATGTAGTGACGGCGGCGCTTGAGCTCCCGGAGGATGCCCTCGGTGGCCATCTTGCGTTTGAGGTGCTTAACCGCACGCTCGAGTCCACGTTCACCAACGTGAACTTCGATAGGCTTGCACTGTACGCTTTCCACCATGAACGCTTCTGCTCCTTCTAAGAGCGCCGGAGGCTTACACAGTGTACCCGGGCGCGCAAGGCATGCCGGTTTTTCCGCGGCTAGGCCTCGTATGGATCCGAAAGTACAGCCCTATTCGTCGCTCAGCCGCGTTTCGTGCCCGCTAGCTGGCGTTTTCCTTGTGAAAACCGAGCTTTCCCTCGCCCGCCTCCACGTAAACCGTATCGCCTGCCGAAAAGCGTCCCGCGAGGATGTCTTCGGCTAGACCGTTCTCGAGATATCGCTGAATGGCTCGCTTGAGCGGCCGAGCGCCATAGGTCGGATCGTAGCCGACGTTGGCCAGGAAGTCCTTCGCTGCGTCGCTGATCTCGAGTTGGAGGTCTCGTTCGGCAAGCCGCTTCTCGAAGCCCTTGAGCTGCACATCGACGATGTCCCGAAGCTGAGCACGGTCGAGCCGGTGGAAGATGATCGTTTCGTCGAGCCGGTTGAGAAACTCGGGTCGAAACGAGTCACGCAAGTCTTCCAAGACTGCTTTCCGCATCGACTCCTCGTCGTCGAGGGCCATGATGTGATGCGAGCCGACGTTCGACGTGAGAATGATCACGACGTTCTTGAAGTCGACCGTGCGACCTTGTCCGTCGGTCAGTCGACCGTCGTCCAAGACCTGCAGAAGAACGTTCCAGACATCGGGATGTGCCTTCTCGACCTCGTCGAAGAGGAGCACTGCGTACGGACGCCGCCGCACCGGCTCCGTCAGCTGACCGCCTTCTTCGTAACCCACGTATCCGGGAGGGGCACCGATGAGACGGGCCACGGCGTGCTTTTCCATGTACTCGCTCATGTCGAGCCGGATCATCGCCTTGTCGTCGTCGAAAAGAAAATTTGCAAGCGAGCGGGCAAGCTCGGTCTTGCCGACACCGGTCGGCCCGAGAAAGAGGAAGGAGCCGATCGGCCGATTGGGCTCGCTCAGGCCGGCACGCGAGCGCCGTACTGCGTTCGAGACCGCCACCACGGCTTCCTCCTGACCGATTACGCGCTCGCGCAAACGCTCTTCCATGTGGAGCAGCTTCTCTCTCTCCCCTTCGAGCATTTTGCTCACCGGGATGCCGGTCCACTTGGAGACCACCTCTGCGATGTCTTCTTCGGTTACCTCTTCCTTCAGGAAGGAGGCGCTGCTCTGAATCTCTGCCAGCTTTTGCTGCGCCTGGGTGACAGCCGCCTCGGCCGCAGGGATCTCACCATATTGGAGACGCGCGGCCTCCTCGTACTCGGTCGTGCGCTCTGCGCGCTCGAGGTCGAGGCGGAGTCGCTCGACGAGCTCCTTCTTCTGGCGAATTTCCGTGATCAGCTCCTTTTCGCTGAGCCACTGCGCGCGCATCGTGTCGCGCTGCTCTTGAAGATCCGAGAGCTCCTTTTCGAGATCGACGAGACGCTTCTTGCTCGCATCGTCTTTCTCCTTCTTGAGCGCCTCTCGCTCGATTTCGAGCTGCGTGATCTTTCGCTGGACGTCGTCGATCGGCGCGGGCAGAGAGTCGATCTCCATCTTCAGCCGCGATGCGGCCTCGTCGACGCAATCGATGGCCTTGTCGGGCAGGAAACGGTCGGTGATGTAGCGCTCGCTGAGCGTTGCGGCAGCGACGATCGCGGAATCCTGAATTCGGATGCCATGGTGAATCTCGTAGCGTTCCTTGAGCCCGCGCAGAATGCCAATCGTGTCGTTGATAGACGGCTCGCCTGCGAAAACGGGCTGGAATCTTCGGGCCAGCGCCGCATCCTTTTCGATGTGCTTTCTGTACTCGTCGAGCGTCGTCGCGCCGATGCATCGTAGCTCGCCTCGGGCCAGTGCCGGCTTGAGCATGTTGCTCGCATCCATCGAGCCTTCGGCGGCACCGGCACCCACGAGCGTGTGCAACTCGTCGATGAACAGAATCACCTCGCCTTTGGCATCCTCGATCTCCTTCAGCACCGCCTTGAGTCGCTCTTCGAACTCGCCGCGGTACTTCGAGCCGGCGACCATCGCCCCGAGGTCGAGCGCCAGCAACTTCTTGTTTTGCAGGCCTTCCGGGACGTCACCCTGAATGATGCGGTGTGCGATGCCCTCGGCGATCGCGGTCTTTCCGACACCGGGCTCACCGATCAGCACGGGGTTATTCTTGGTGCGCCGCGAGAGAACCTGCATGACGCGGCGAATCTCCTCGTCACGGCCAATCACCGGGTCGGTCTTGCCTTGCCGCGCGGCCTCGGTCAGGTCGCGGGTGTACTTCTCGAGCGCCTGGAACTTCCCTTCGGGGTCCGGGTCGGTCACCCGTTGGCTCCCGCGAACCTGCTGGACTGCTCCGAGCAGCTTCGAGCGGTCGACACCCTGTGCGGCGAGTGTTTTCTTCAGCTGAGCGTCGCTGTATGCCGCCAAGAGCACGTGCTCCGCCGAGGTGTACTCGTCCTTGAACGCTTCGGTCTCTTTCCAAGCATTGTTCAGAAGGTCGCGCAGACGCGACGCAAGGCCGGGTTCCGCGCCGCCCGCCACTTTCGGCATGCGGTCGAGGATCGCCCCGAAGGCGCGAATCATTCCTTGCAGATCGGCGCCCGCCTTCTCCAGGATGGCGGGTGCAAGTCCATCCGCCTGCGCCAAGAGCTCGAGCAGCAGGTGCTCGGGGTACACTTCCGGGTTGCCCCGGTCGGCTGCGTTCTGCTGGGCAGCAACCAAGGCTTCGCGCGTCTTCGTGGTGAGTCTATCGAGTCGCATTTCGACGCAAGTTAACCATGGCGAAGTTCACGTCAATAGTTAGACACCGTTCCGAAACAGGGCAATAAGCAGGGGGTGCGTGCCCCGCTTCTAAGTGTCCTAGCCGCCCTCCTGCTCGCCTCGTGCAAGAGCAGGCCGGCGCCCGCTGGGTTCGAGTCGCCGAGCGCTGCTATCGACTCGCTCTTCCGGGCGTATGGCGTGCAAGAGATGTCTCAGGAGGAAGCGCGACGCCGACTCCGAGCCCATGAGCGGTTCGAGCTCCTCGATTCGAAGCTCTTCCGGGCGTGCTTTTCGGATTGGCAGGGAGAACACGATCAGGCTTTGGGTGGCTTCGTATTCGGACAGCTCATCGCAGGCAAGGACGAGCTCGAGATCAGCCTCGAAGGCGAGCGCGCTGAGGTGCGGGCAGCGTCCGCACCGGTCGAGCTCGCGCCGATTGTACTGGTCAAGCAGGATCGAGCCTGGAAGATCGACCTTCGCAAGAGTGTGCCACCACAGGTTCGGCAGAGCCTCTACGAGGTCTATCGGCGCGCGCGTCGAGCCGAGCGCCAAGCCCGCTGAGCTGCCTGCTCAACGAATCATGAAGGGCGCGACGTCGATCCGTTCGCCGGGTGACGACTTCTTCAACGCCTCCTGCAGCGTCCGCAGCTCTTGGGAGTGAGGATTGAGGGCCAGGCCGGCAGCCACGGTCCGAAGAGCTGCGTTGCGGTCGCCAACTCCCGCGAAATACAAGGAATCCGTGTAGTGGCGCCAGATCAGCTGAACCTCTGTGTGCTCTTCGATCGGTTGCCCTATCCGCTGGTAGATGTCGGCCCAGAGCGCAGCGTGGTCGTGCATCGCTCGCGCCTCGTCGGTGTCGGTCGTGTCCGCGGTGAGCACGCGATGGTAGAGCTGCTCGGGTACTAGCAGGTCCATCATCTCTTGGGTCACGCGCACGTCCATTTCGACATAGACGGGCCGAATCGCGGCAAGGCTCTGGAGCTCCGGCGCGCTCAGGGTTCCGTCGAGCAGATAACTTCGAAGGAGCGGCTTGAGCTCGGGCTCGTCCCTGACGTAGCGGTCCACTAGCTTTGGATAGCTGAGCAGGGGTAGCGGGATCATGGTCACGTCGGGTCGGTTCAGCTCCTCGGCTTCTCCGCCCCAGTAGCGAAAGATCGTCTGCGGATTGTGCGCCAAAACGATGGAACGTGCGGGTAGGGAACGGCGCAGGCCATCGTCGAACACATCCGTATCGGCGAAGCTTGCGAGGGTCGATGCATCGGAGGAGCGAACGAATTGAAGGGACGCGGCGAGCGCAACGATCGCAGCGAGCGTGGGAGCCAGCTTCGGCTTGCTAGGCACAGCCGCTCCAAGAGCGGACAACAAGACGCCGATGGCGAACGCGGCAAAGATCGCGAGCGACGCATACGAGACCATGAAATAGGCAATCGCATCGGGGTTGCCTCGAACGAAGCCCAGGGTCGCGCGCCCGAGCAGGTACACCAGCCAGAGAGTCAGCCAGAAGAGCCCGTATTTCCTAGAGGATTTGACCCGGAGCATGAAGTAAGCACCGAGTAGCGCCACGAAGAGCGTGACGACGTGCAGGTCGTCCGCCGTGGCGATGAGAACGTCGACGAGCGTCTCCCCGAAGGGCGCGACGGCTTCGGGAGCGAAGCTTTTCTGAAATGCCTGCGCGGTGACGACCCAGATGAATCGTCCGGGGCTCGATGGATCTCCGAGATTCAGATATGGCTCCTGCAGCGCGCGCAAAGGTAAGTAGAGGTAGGTCAGCAATCCGGCGCAGACGAAGCCGATCGACCAGGCGAATGGCCGCCAACCCCAGGTCTTCCAAATGCCGATGAAGAGCCAGAGCGAAGGCACGATGGCGAGCAAAGCGATGAAGTGATGGTTCGCGAGCGCAAGACCAAGCGCCAAAGCGGCTTGATAGAGCGGACGAACATCGCCTCCCTCTCCCGACACGGAAACGCGAAGCAAGCGTTCCATCGCGATACACAGGAGCGCTGCTTGAAGGGCGTACACTTCGGGGCGGACAGCTTGAAACCACCAGCCCGGACTTCCAGCAACCCACCAGGTCGCTCCGAGTGCCAGGGGAGCGCGGAGCGAGGGGCGAATCGCATCAGTCACTTTCAAGCTGGTCTCGAAGGCGAAGAACAGGGCCACTGCGGCAATCGCCAGAAGCAGTGCGCAGACGATCGCGATGCGGAAAGAGAGCGCCCCGATGGGGAGGAGATTCGCTGTCCCGAGGACAATCGAAGCAAGTGGATGACCGGGTGGATGCGAGATCCCGAAGTCCGCTGCCGCCGCAACGAACTCCCCGCTGTCGAGCCAATGCGCGTACCCGGACGTCGTGCTCAGGTAAGCAATGAGCGGTGGAGCTCCGGCCAGAAGGCCCTTCATCAAGTTCGAACGCAAAGCGCGCCCATGATCGACTGACATCGCTAAGCAGGTCAAATCAGCGAACAAGCCATACAAGCGGAGAACGGCTCGCGCTCATTTCCGCGCCCTGGTCATGCGCTTCTAGCGAGCTCGCGTCTTCGCGCCCGCTAGTTCCAGGACTCGCTTGAAGTGCTTCTCATCCACCGGCTGAACCGAAAGTCGGGAGCCTTTTCGGGTTACCAGCATTCCTTCTAGGGCCGCGTCGTCCTTCAGCGCTTGAAGTGAGATCTCTTTGTCGAACTTCTCCACGAACTCGACGTCGACGAGTGACCAACGCGGGTCCTCCGTCTTGGACTTCGGGTCGTAGTACTCGCTCTTCTTGTCGAACTGAGTGGGGTCGGGATAGGCCGCCCGAGCTATGCGGCCGATGCCTGCTGCGCCGGGGGGCTTTGCGTTGGAGTGGTAGAAGATGACGAGGTCGCCCACCGCCATTTCACGCATGAAATTTCGCGCCTGGTAGTTGCGGACCCCGTCCCAGGGCTCCCTTCCTTTTCGCTCGAGGTCATCTATCGAGAAGGTTTCGGGTTCGCTCTTCATGAGCCAGAGCTTCATCGGGCGCTTCGGCATCGGCGGACTATGTCACGAATTCCTTTCGCGCTCGGGTTCGGGATCTAGACCCAGAGGTCTTCGGCGGTTGCAGAATTCGCGCCTAGGCTGAGTCTTACGTGATGGCGCAGCTTTTCGCCGTTTTCTTCGCGGTGTCGGGGGACTTCGGCGGCGTTGACGTAGAGGACGCCGTCTTGGGTGACCTGCGCGGGGCGTCGCTTTCCGGACTTCGTTTTGCGGTGCATGTGGCCGGCCACCGTCGCGAGCACGGTCCGGCCGTTGCCCTTCGCGTACTGAACGGCCTCTTGGAGGTCCCGGTCCCCCCAGTCTTCCTCTTTCATGCGAAAGTCGCAGCCCCAGATCGAGTCCGCGCGATCGCCCAGCCCGGAAGGCCCGTTGTGTGCGAGGAACAAGATCGGCGCGTCGTCGCAGCTATCGACCAGACGTTTCAATCGTGCCGCCGATGCGTCCATCGAGTGGATGTCGTACTGTTTCGCGAGATAGCGAGCGCAGGCGAGGCGCCTTCCGCCGATCGAATGCGGCCGGCCCACCACGATGTTCAATGGAACGCCGGCGGGGGCGATGCGGCGCCTGCTGTATCCCAGGAGCTCGACGTCGCCCAGCGCACGCTCGAGGCTCGCGCAGCGACCCGCCTGACCTCGGCAGAACGCGTCTCGAAGTCGGTGCGCGCGGGGTGTGATTTCGGCACCGAGCTGAAATGCATGGAGGCCGTCGTGGTTTCCGGGGACGCAGATCGCCGGCACGCGAAGCTTGCGCAGTGAACGCGCGACGCGGCGCCCGCGATGCTGGACATATCCCGCCAAATCGCCGACGAAGAGCAAGAGGTCGTATCCACCGCGGTTGAAGAAAGCGACGTCGTCGTCGTCCCAGAAGAGATGAACATCACCAATGACAGCGATGGTTGCCGCTTGCATCGCGTCCTCCTTCATGGGACGAAACCTAGCCGACGTACAGCCACGCGCGAGCGGGAAGGGACCCTTCGATGACAGCTCCCATGATAGAGCGCCGTGAACCTGCCCTCGTTTTGGTGCTCAGCATCGTCACCCTTGGGCTCTATCTCCCATTCTGGTACCACGGCATCTACGAAGACCTCAAAGCGCTCGATGGGCGCACCCCGACCGGCCATGGCTATTGGCTCGACTTCCTGTTCGTGTTGCTCACCTTCGCGATCTACGGAATCTGGGTCGACTACCGGATTTCCCAGCAGATCGCCGAGTTCGAAGAGCGCAACGGCCTCGGCCCCGCGCAGGACACCTCGATCATCGCGGTCATCCTCGACGTCGCCTCCTACGCCACCGTATTCGTCACCAACTTCATCACGAGCGCGATTCAACAGGACCAACTCAATCGCGTCGTCGACAAGCTCGAATCGCGCCTCGTGAGGGATGCCGGGCTTCCGGTCTAATCGCTCATGTCGGCGCGTCCCCTCCTCGCAATTTTCGTCGGTGGAAAGTCGCGCCAGATGGGAGAGCACGAAGGGCTTCTCTCGGTTCGGGGAAGCACAGAGCCAATCCCCACGGTGGTCGCCCCGACGCGCACAGAGGATGCGCCCTGGGAGCCGATGCTCGCTCGATACGACGCCCGCCGGCTGGCCCACACGGTCGCGGACGCCCTTTCCCGCGGCGAGAAGTCATTTCAAGAGCTGTTCGCGTCCGTCGAGGTCGATATGTTGTCGTTCAGCGCTGCGGTGGAGCGCGCGCTCGAAGACTGGGACTCGCCCAGCGACGTCGATCGATAGGCCTCCGCTCGGACCGCCTGCTAGGCTCCGCCACGATGACTGAGCTCGACCATGCGCTTCGCGACACGCTGCTCACCCTGACTCGGATTCCGAGCCCGATCGGTGAAGAGGCGGCGCTTTGCGATCACGTCCAAGAACGACTGACGAGCAGCCTGGGCTCCGCCGCGATTACACGGTTCCACGACAGCCTGATCGTGCATGCGGTGGCACGGCGGCGGGACGCCCCGCGCATTGCCCTCGTTGGACACCTCGACACGGTTCGCACGGAGCACGATGGCCCGCCACGCATCGAGGGTAACCGGCTCTATGGCGCCGGGGCGGCCGACATGAAGTCTGGCTTGGCGATCATGATCGAGTTGGTCGAACGCATGGATCGAAAAACCCTTCCCTGCGACCTCACCCTGATCTTCTACGAACGCGAAGAAGGCCCATTCGAAGAAAACCGGCTCGGACCGATCCTCGACACGCACCCCGATCTCCACGAGCTCGACCTCGCAATCTGTCTCGAGCCGAGTGACAATCAGATGCAGCTTGGCGCGATGGGCTCGGTTCACGCGACCCTGACCTTCCTCGGCCGCACCGCCCACAGTGCTCGCCCGTGGCAAGGAGACAACGCCCTCTACAAAGTGGCGAAATTCATCAGCGAGCTGGAGCGACAAGAGCCACGCGACGTCGAGCTGGACGGCTACCTGTATCGCGAGGTGATGACTCCGACCGTCATTCAGGGCGGCGGACCGCGGAACGTCGTTCCCGGTAGGGCGGACCTCAACGTGAACTATCGCTTTGCGCCCGGCCGCTCACCGGAAGAAGCGTTCGCTGAGCTACGCGAGCTCGCCGGCGATCGGTGCAGGGTTCAAGCGACCGACCTTTCACCGGCCGGCCATCCGCACGCAAGCGATCCGTACATTCGGCACCTGATGCGCTGCGGAGTCAACGGCGTCCGCAGCAAGCAGGCGTGGACCGACGTAGCACGCTTCGATGCCATTGGAGTGCCGGGTGTCAACCTCGGCCCCGGTACGGCAGCGCAGGCACACCAGCCAAATGAGTACACGGAGCTCGACCAGTTGCTACACGGCTACGCGATCTTCGAACGGTTCTTCGAGAAGACCGACGACAACCCACTCTACTGAGCAGCCCTTACTTCTTACACTCGCCAAACGCCGTGAACACCCGAGTCGGCGAGTTGTTGCGCGCGAGCACCTCGGCGGTGCCCTTCGGCTCCACGCTGACCTGTAGACGCGGGGTCGGATCGACGTCGGTCCAAACCTCGCACTGCAAGGTCACGTCGCAGCGATTGGTCACGATGATGACGTGCTTGTATGCGAGCGCTCCATAGCGAGCCTCACCGTGAATGTCGTAACAGTTCTTGATGTCGTCCTGCCCCCCCTCATCACCCAAAGCGGGCAGTGTGGTAGCGAGAAGCAGCAGAGCGGTGAACAAACTCGTAACGACGACTTTCATGATTGCTGACATTGTCCGCGATTACAGACGCAGCGCAAGCTCCCACTATTCAAGAGGGGTTGGTCTCAGCGGTCGGGAGTGGGCTGCGGCCTACTGTTTGGGGACCTGCTTCCCGATGCCCTTCCTTACGTGGACTTCTCCGGTCAGATGGCTCGTCGACCCGTCGCTTGGCTTCTAGTCGTCTAGACCCTGCGCCCTCCTTCGGGCCCCGGCACGCTACTCCAGCGTCTTGATCTTGAGGTCCAAGAGCTGCTCGGGATCGACCCTGGAGGGTGCCGAGGTCATCAGGTCGTTGGCCCGCTGCGTCTTCGGGAACGCGATCACGTCGCGAATCGACTCCGTCTCGGCCGCCAGCATCGCAACGCGGTCCATGCCGAACGCGATTCCGCCGTGGGGCGGGGCGCCGTAGGTCAGGGCATCCAGGAGAAAGCCGAATTTCTCTCGGGCTTCTTCGTCGCTCAGGCCGATCACCTCGAAGACCTTCTTCTGGACTTCCGGGTCGTGCAATCGAATCGAGCCACCGGCGATTTCGAAGCCGTTGAGCACGAGGTCGTAGCGATAGCAAAGAACCTTTCCCGGGTCGCTGCCGAGCAGCTCGATGCACTCGTCATGGGGGCGAGTGAAGACGTGATGCGCGGCTTCCCAGCGCTTCTTCTCCTCGTTGCGATCGAACAAGGGCGGGTCGACGACCCAAAGGAAGTTCCAGTCCCCTCCGCTGCCGGTTTCGGGAATCACGCCGAGCTTTCGCGCCAGATGCAGACGGAGGTTGGCCATCACGGTATGAACCTTCGCCGTCGGCCCGAACTGGAAGAAGATGAGGTCTCCGTCCTTTGCTCCCACCCTCTCGTTCACGGCCTTCCGGAACTCGGGCGTAACCATCTTGGCAAGCGGGCTTTGCAGCCAGCTGCCCTCGCCATCGACTTTCGCGCGCGCGAGGCCCTTGGCGCCCATCTGATGCACGAACTTCTCGAGCGCGTCGAGATCCTTGCGCGAGAAACCGTGCCCAGATGGGACGACCATTGCCTTCACGATCTCTGTCGGAAGGTCGCGTCGGTACGCACCGTCGCTGAACTTCTTCGCGATTGGCTCCAACATTCCGATTCCGCCGCCGCCATGCTCTACGGTTAGCTCGGTCAGGTCGACGTGCTCCATTCCAAAGCGCATGTCCGGCTTGTCGTTGCCGAAGCGCTCCATCGATTCCGCGTAAGGAATCCG
Source organism: uncultured delta proteobacterium (assembly GCA_963699755.1). GTDB lineage: Bacteria > Myxococcota_A > Polyangia > Polyangiales > Houyiibacteriaceae > SG8-38. Next base: position 964,363 of record CAVOVB010000001.1, on the reverse strand, counting down.
AGGGAATTCGCCGGTCGGGTAGCGCTGGAGCAGGTCGACTCCGAGGACCTCTTTCCAAAGCCGGAACACCAAGCCTTCGAGGACCTTGAACAGGTCGTCCTGATTGATGAAGGACATCTCGATGTCGATCTGGGTGAATTCCGGCTGCCGGTCGATGCGCAGGTCCTCGTCTCGAAAGCAACGGACGATTTGGTAGTACTTGTCGAAGCCGGCGCACATCAGCAGCTGCTTGTAGAGCTGCGGGCTCTCCGCGAGCGCATAGAAGTGGCCGCTGTAAAGACGGGACGGAACCAAGAAGTTCCGTGCGCCACCCGGCGTGTACTTGACCATGAACGGTGTTTCGACCTCGATGAAGCCGTTGTCGCTGAAGTAGTTGCGGGCCTGATGATTGAGCTTGCTCCGCATCATCAGGTTCTTCTGCAGCATCGGGCGTCGCAGATCGAGATAGCGGTACTCGAGGCGCTTGTCTTCGCCGGTCGTGATTTGGTCTTCGATCTCGAACGGTGGCGTTTCGGCCTTGTTGAAGATCGTCGCTTCGAGCGCGATGACTTCGATGGCACCGGTTTCGAGTCGTGGGTTGTGGAGGCTCGTGCCGTCATCCTTGCTGCCACGGTCGCGAACCTTGCCCCGCACCCCGAGCACCCACTCCGAGCGGGCCTTATCGGCAGTCTGGAAGGCGGCTTTGTCCGTCGTCTCTGGGTCGAAGACCACCTGAGTCAGCCCATCGCGGTCACGCAGGTCGATGAAGATGCAGCCGCCATGGTCGCGTCGGTTCTGCACCCAGCCAAAGAGGACGATCTCCTGATCGATGTTCTCCTCTCTGAGTTCACCACAACTATGCGTACGCTTGAGCTCGTCGATAAAACGGGCCACTCGAGGCCTCCTTCAGCCCGGTTTTTCGGGAACGGCGGGAAGGTAGCCGCCTCGCACCCCGCGTCAAGCACGCGCGATTTTCCCGCATGTACTGGCAGTTGCGCTTCAGCGGTCCGCCGTAGACAATGCGCCCGGGGAGACGCTACCAGTCGAGTGAGGAAGATATGGCTGCCGAAGAGATCGAATGCCACGTATGTGGCGCGAGCAATCCGAAGATTTCCGAGCGCTGTCGTTCCTGCGGGGCGCGCCTGTCGGAGCTTGCGTCCGAGCTGAGCGAAGAGGAGCTCTATGCTCGTCGGAATCAACCCGATGAGTTCGAGCTTCGCTGGGTATTCATCTCATTCGGGCTCTTTCTCGTGATGGCCGCGCTCGCCGTGGGACTCCTGCCTCTCATCATTCCGACCTATGATCCGCAGGGGTTTCCCGGCATCGTCATCATCATCGTCCTCTGGTTCGTCGGCGCCGCAGCGATCAACTACCTCTCGCCGGGCAAGAACTTTCTCGAGCCACCGGTCGGGGGTTTCCTGGCGGCGATTCCCACCATGGTATTCCTCTCGAGTATCGCGGACGTCTACCAGCTCTCGACGGGCGCCTATGTGCTCGGAGTCCTGATGGCTACGATGATGGCGCTGATGGGGGCCTTTGTCGGCAACCTACTTCGAGGCGACAACGAAAAGCCGCAGCCGAAGAACAAGCGCCCGAAGCCGCGGGGCTCGCGCCGGCCGAAGACCGCCTGAGCTGCCGAAGGCCGACTCGAATCGGCTAGAGCCGTAGACGAAGCCCAAAGCCTGGAATCAACACGAAACCACCACGGTCGAGCGAGGCTCCCGCGTGGTCGACGAACCAGTGCTCGTACGCGGCCGTCAGCTCGACCAGGGCATGCACCCGGCGGACGCCGAGCGCCATTCCGATGACGGGCCCCGCTCGGACCCCTGCTCCACTGGCCCTTTGCTCGGAGCCTGCGACCTGAAAGTCCCCGAAGACATACTCCCCACTGCCGCGCGCTCCGATCCAGAGCTCGTAGACACCGCCGAAGTCGACTCCGTAAACGATCGGCACCTCGAAGCCCACACGTCCACCGCTGCCCGATCGATCGCGGTCGGGAATCCAACCGCCGTAAGGCGCAAGGCCGACGATCAAGCTCGATCGAGTCGTCCCTTCCTGGAGTACTTTCTCGTAGCGCGCCTCGGCTTTGACGGTCGCACCCGAAACCATCAAGCCCAGGTCCCAGTTGCGTGCGATTCCGTAGCGGCCGTAGGCCATTGGAACGACGCCGCCGGCGTCTGTCGCGTAGCGGTATTGCGAGGCACCCGGGTCGAGCACGGCCGGGTCTCTGAGATCGCCGAGGGGTACGCGGGCAGCGCCACCCAAGCCCAGGTCCGTGCGGTTCTTCGGAGTCGTCGACCCGCCGCTCATCGCTGGAACCGCGGTTGCACAGCCGGTGAGGGCCACGAGCGACGCGAGCAGCAGAGCGAGCCCAGTCCACTTCACGCTAGTGTTCGTAGCTTAACTTTGGGCGCTCGGGGATCTTTTGCGTCGGGCGGGGCGTCTCGGCCGACTGGCCCATCGATGAAGTCTGCCATCAGGTCGTAGTCTGCGGCATCGGTCACCAAGACCCTCCGGATCTCTCCCGCTCGCGCCGTTCCATTGGCCAGGTACACGCTTCCGTCGACCTCGGGCGCCTGACCCCACCAACGCCCCTGGAGCAGCAAGTCGCTTTCGTCACTCAGTCCTTCGACAAGAACGTCGAGCTCGGTCCCTACCCTCAGCTCCAAGCGTTCGCGGCTGAGCGGACGCTGGACGTCCATCAGCTCGTGGTAACGGGCTTTGGCGACCTCGGGGTCCACCGTATCGGTCATGTCGCCGCTCGGGGTGCCTTCCTCGGGCGAATACAGGAACACGCCAACGTGATCGAACTCGGCCCATTCGACGAAGCTTCGCAGCTGCTCGAAGTCCCCGTCGGTTTCACCGGGGTGTCCGACGATGAAGGTCGTTCGAAAGACGAGGTCTGGAATCGAGCGGCGCAAGCGTTCGACGACTTTGTACATCCGGTCGCCACCGTGACCACGTCGCATCGCGCGGAGCATCGAATCGGAGGCGTGCTGAAGCGGCATGTCGACGTAAGGGAGCACCTTTTCCTGCTCGGCGATCACCTCGATGAGCGAGTCGGTCAGCTTCTCGGGGTAGAGGTAGTGGGCGCGGATCCAGCGAATGCCGTCCACCTCGGCGAGCGCCATGAGTAGCTCGGCGAGTGACCGGTGCTCGGGAAGATCGCGCCCATAGGCAATCGTGTCCTGGCTGATCAGGTTCAGCTCGACGACGCCGGCCGCAGCCAGGATTCCAGCTTCGCGAACGAGGTCTGTGATGTCGCGCGAGCGTTGCTTGCCTCGGAAGGAGGGTATCGCGCAGAAGCTACACTCGCGGTTACAGCCCTCGGCGATCTTCATATAGGCGCGGTGGGTCTGACCCGTCAGGACACGCGGGTCGCTGGCGCGCATGGTGTATCGTGCCGGGTTGCCGACCAGCATTCGCTCTTGGCCACCGCCGAGCACCGACGCGAGCTTCAGCATGTCGCTCGAGCCGAGGAAGTGGTCGACTTCCGGAAGCTCCCGAGACAGCTCGTCCGGATAGCGCTGCGAGAGGCAGCCGGCCACGACCAACTTCTGGCAGCTGCCGCCGGCCTTGTGGGCGCTCATCTCGAGGATCGTATCGATGGACTCCTCTTTGGCCGGCCCAATGAAGCCGCAGGTGTTGACGACGATCACCTCCGCTTCGGCTGGGTCCTCGACGATCTTGAAGCCCGACTGGTCGCTCACCCCCAGCATGACCTCGGTATCGACGCGGTTCTTTGCGCATCCGAGCGACACGAAATGAATGGTCCGACGCTCCCCCACCTCGCCTGATTACCGGGAAATTCGGCCCTGAGCTAGCCGGCTGCAGGCGTCTGCAATCTCGATCTCCACCTCGATTTGCCTCCCCCACAGATTGCCGTATAAGGGCCGCCTCGCGCGGAGCGGGCAAAAGCCCAGGGATTCCGCGCCAGGAGCCTTATAGATGTCTCGATACACAGGACCCAGGGTAAAGCGCATGCGAGCGCTCGGCATCGACCTTCCCGGTCTTTCGCGCAAGACGATGTGGGATCGTCCTTATCCCCCCGGCGTCCACGGGCCCAAGTCAGCGCGTCGCCGCAAGATCAGCGACTTCAAGAAGCAGCTTCTCGAAAAGCAGAAGCTGCGCTTCAACTACGGCCTCAACGAGGGGCAGTTCCGGCGGCTCTACCGGGAAGCGGTGCACAGCAAGGACCCATCCGGTGACAAGCTCGTCGAGCTTCTCGAGCGTCGTCTCGACAACTTCGTCTTCCGCGCTGGATTCGCGCCGACGATCCCAGCCGCTCGTCAGCTGGTTTGCCACGGCCACTTCCTCGTCAACGGCAAGCGGCTCAATATCCCGTCGTATCGTGTGCGTGAAGGTGACGTCGTGAGCCTTCGCGATCGCAGCAAAGAGCTGTCGACGGTCGCTGCGTCTCTCGAAGATGTCCGCATCGCCCGTCCGGACTGGATCGAGTTCGACGAGGGCAAAGCAAGCGCCACCGTCAAGGGCTCCCCCAAAGTGGAGTCGGTGCCCTTCGCGCTCGAAATCGACCTCGTCATCGAGTACTACTCGAAGCGGCTCTAGGAGCTCGCGTCGGCTAGGCGATATCCGGGGGGCGTGGCAAAGCGCAGTCGAAGGCCCTGGGCGAGGTCCCAGTCCGCGATGACGACGCCGCCCGGCCGGCGTACGTTCACCCCATGCTAAACGTCGACGTCATCATCCCCGCCCTCAACGAGGAAGCCGCCCTCCCGTTGGTGCTCGGCGACATCCCGCGCCCGGCGGTTCGGCGGGTGGTCGTTGCCGACAACGGCTCGACCGATCGCACCGCGGAGCGCGCCCTCGAGCACGGGGCCGAGCTGGTCCACGAGCCCGAGCGCGGCTACGGGGCGGCCTGCTTGAGGGCGCTCGCCCACCTCGCCGACGACCCGCCCGAGATCGTCGTCTTTCTCGATGGCGATTACAGCGACCATCCGAACGAGCTCAACGCCCTGATCGCCCCAATCTTGGCCGGTGATGCGGACATGGTGGTCGGCTCACGTGCGCGGGGCGTCCGGGAGCGCGGCGCCTTGAGCCCGCAGCAGCGTGTCGGGAATTCAATCGCTTGTGGCGCGCTTCGGCTGCTCTACGGCGTGCGCTACAGCGACCTCGGTCCGTTTCGCGCGATACGCTGGCAAACCTTGCAGGCCTTGGACATGCAAGACCGCAACTTCGGTTGGACGGTCGAGATGCAGATCAAGGCCGCGCAGCGTTCGGTTCCCTATCGCGAAGTGCCGGTCTCGTATCGCCAGCGAATCGGAGTCTCGAAGGTCAGCGGCACGCTCCGTGGCTCTCTGGGTGCGGGCGTGAAGATCCTCTGGCTGCTAGGCCGCTACGCATGGATCTAGCGCAGCTCGCCGTCTTCGTGCGGCCTCCAAAGGCAGGAAGGGCGAAGACCCGACTTGCCGCACGGTTTGGAGCGGAGGGCGCGGCTCTGCTCTACCAGGCGTTCGTCGAGGACACCCTCGCGCGCTGCGCGCGGGTTCGCGCGGCGGGCCGCGTCGAGGTGGCCCTCTGGTCGGACGGCTGGGACCCGATCGTTTCCGAATGGGCGGAGCGCCTTGGGACCTCGCCACGGCTTCAACCCGAGGGTGACCTGGGTGTGAGGCTCCGGGCGGTCTTCGAAGAGGGCCTTCGAGGGTTCGAGCGCGTCGTAGTCATCGGCAGTGACATCCCCACCTTGCCGATCGAGATCATCGGGGCGGCCTTTGAATCACTGGAACGACGACCGTTCGTGCTCGGCCCGGCGCAGGACGGTGGCTACTATGCCGTAGGGGCCTCCGGGGGCCTTTGCCCGAGCTTCGAAGGGGTTCACTGGTCTACGCAAACTGCGCTCGAAGACACGGTCAAAGCGAATGCTCCAACAGAGCCCGCGCTACTCCCTCCCTGGTACGACATCGACGAGCCGGAGGACTTGGCCGTCCTGCGCGCGCATCTTTCGATCGACTGGGCCGCAGCCCCCGCAACGGCCAGCTGCATGAGCGCGCTCACTCGCACTCAGAGATAAGGTTTCCAGAGCCGCGCGGTCCCGTCTCGAAGCCTCAGAAAAAGCGAACGGCCGTCGAGCTCTTCCACCGTCAGCAGCCGTGCGTCCAGCAGGCGGTTTCGGACGTGATCTTCGAGACTCGCCCCGAGCTCCTCGTCGTAGCACTCCAAGTTGAGCTCGAAGCTCAAGCGCAAGCTGCGTGGGTCCCAGTTTGCCGAGCCGATCGACGACCAGTAGCCATCGACGACGAACAGCTTCGAATGATCGAAGGGCGGCGGCGTGAGCCAGAGTCGAACTCCATCATCGAGTACCTGACGGTACTGGCCCCACATTGCCCAACGCACGACCGGGAGGTTTCCGACCTCCGGCACGATGATGTCGACCTCGACTCCGCGTTGGGCGGCGAGGTGAAGCGCCTTGATCAGAACCTGGTCCGGCAAGAAGTACGGCGTCATGATTCGGATCGAGCGCCGCGCTGCACCAATCGCCGCGAGGAACACCCAATGTAGCGTGTTGAGGTCCCGATCTGGGCCGTCGGCGATGGCACGCGCTAGCGTCTCTCCCGCCGGTCGAAGCTCGGGAAACCAGCGGCGCCCGGCCAAGCGCTCCCCCGTCGTGAATGCCCAATCGCGCGCAAACGCCTCCTGGAGCTGCGCCACGACCGGACCGAGGACACGGAAGTGCAGGTCCTTGGTCGGATAGGCTGGCTTCGAGGCCAAGACCGAGGCCTGACGAATGTTCATGCCACCGGTGAACCCAAGTCGTCCGTCCACGACCAGGACCTTGCAGTGGTTCCGCAGGTTGAAATGCGTGACGGAGCGAGGCAGCAATGCGGGCAGAAAGTTCGCGACCGGGATACCTCGCTTCCTCAAGACGCGATGGATTCGAGGGCGCGCGTAACGCACGCCGACGTCGTCCACCAAGACACGGACTTCGACTCCGCGATCGATGGCCTCCGCGAGCGCATCGATCAGCACGGCCCCGATGCCTTCGGCTTCGAAGATGTAGCTCATGAGCGAGATCGATTCCTTCGCGTCGCGAACCGCACCGATCATGGCTGGATATGCTTCATCGCCATCGACGAGGCGTTCGACGTGGTTGCCCACCAGCAAGGGTCGGCCCGTGACGCCGGCCACCACTCGGGCGAGCTCGATCAATCGCGCACGGCTACTTCCGAGCTCCCGATCCAAATCTGCCGGCGAACGTGGAGCCTCGTCCAGCGGGACGCTGTAGTCGGTGACGCCGGACTTGAGGATCTTCGCGCGCCGCTCTATCCGGTTGATCCCGAGGAAGATGTAGAGAAGCGAGCCGACGAACGGAACCAGCCAAATCAGTCCCACCCATGCCGTCGCCGAGCGGGTGTCGCTCTTGTTGAGAATGACGTGCGAGGACGCTGCCAGCGCGACGATGAAGTCGAGCACCAGTCCCAACTCCGGCGCGAATTCCTGGACTTGCTGCCAGTCGAGCGTCATCGAGCCCTCCTTCACGAGATTAGGGCCTATCGATCTGGCGGTCGACTTCGCAGCGGAGTACATTGAATGCGGTGGGGGTATGACAGCTCAGTCTTTGGCTGACAGATTTGGTGTTCGCGTGCCCCGGGGTAAGACGGTTTTCCGTCAAGGCGACCCGGGTGGCTCGATGTACGTCATTCGCGCCGGGAAGATCCGCGTCCTCAAAGAGGCCCACGGCAAAAAGCGCGTCGTCACTACGCTCGGCCCTGGGGATTTCTTCGGAGAGATGGCTGTCGTCACCGGTCGTCCTCGCACGGCAACCGCCGAGGTGCTCGAAGAGGCGGAGCTCTTGAAAATTCCGGCCACCAAGCTTCAAGAGATGGTCGCTGGGAACGGTGAGGTTGCGATTCGATTGATTCGACAGCTCGCTGAACGCATCGAGAATGCGAATCGGTTCATCGATCTTCTTCTCGAAGACGACACGACCGCGCGCGTGATCCTCGAGCTTCAGGCAATCCTCGAACGAGCCACGAGCTCGGCTGCACCTCATGTGACCGATAAGGATCTGGCGCTTGCCCTGGGCGTCGACGAGAGCGAAGTGCGCGCAGCCCTTCGGCGACTGACTCGTGTCGGTGTCGTCGAGGTGTCGAGCGGATTCGTCCTCATCAAAGACGGCCAGCGGCTCCTCGAGTTCCTCGATTTCATCCGTAATTCAGGGGCACCCTGATGCTGCTCCGAGTGCTTGGCTGTCATGGCGGTGAAACGCCCAAACATCGAACCTCCAGCTTCATGGTAGGCGACAGCCTGGCGATCGATGCCGGCGCCATCACGAGCTCTCTTTCGCTCGACGAACAGGCGCGCATTCGCTCGGTCCTCGTGAGTCACCCGCACATGGACCACGTTCGTGACCTCGCCACGCTTGCGGACAATCGATGCCAGCAAGGTGGCTCGACGCTCGAGATCGTCGGAATCCCCGAAACCATCCATGCGCTCCGAAGGCACTTCTTCAATGACATCCTCTGGCCGGACTTCACGCAGATCGATGCCAGGGGCGGACCGACGGTACGCTACGTCGAAGTGCAGCCGAACCAGGCCGCCGCTGTCGACGGTTACGAAGTCACGCCGGTCCTGGTGAACCACACCGTCGACACCTCTGCGTTCATCATTCGTCAGAACGGCAAGAGCATCGTCTACGGTGGAGACACGGGACCGACCGAAGATCTTTGGACACGAATCAACGCACTCGACGATCTTCAAGCGCTGATGATGGAAGTCTCGTTTCCAAACGACGAAACCGACCTCGCCTGGGCATCTCGGCATCTCACTCCGGAGATGCTTTCGTCCGAGCTCGACAAGCTGACCCAAACCGATGCGCTTCCAATCTTGCTCTATCACATCAAGCCCACGTTCGAGGCCAAGGTGCTTCGAGAGCTTGCGCAGATCCCGGGGCGTAACCTTCAGATTTTGCAACTGGAAGACGAATTCCTTCTCTGAGTCAGTTCTGGACTTGGCGCGATCGGGCCTAGGGACTATCTTGATGGCGTGAGTGGCGTTGCCCGAAGAAGGGTTCTCCTTTTTGCGATGCGACTCATCGCTGGCGGCGGTTGGGTGAATTGCCCCGCGCTGGTGCGAACTCCGAAAGGAGACTCGCTGCCGTGAATCGGCCCTCGATATCCGTGGGTCTAACCACCAAGGAACGCTCCGCGTGGTCTGGGCATGGTGCTCAGAGACCCAAGAGCGCCGGCATCGCCGGGGGAGGAATATGCATATGGACAGCAATTCTAGAATCGGACTCGCACCGGAGGTGCGGGCGAGTTAGCCCTTAGGCGAGCTCCCCCCCTTGGTGGGAGTCCGGATCAACGAGGGCCGGCGCCAGTAATGGCGCTGGCCCCACTTAATTGCGCGCCGTGACCCTGCTCCCAGGTGCCCGGCGTCGCGGGGCCTCAAAGGGTTCCCGCCTCGTCGTACTCGAGGACCCCCTTGGCGAAGAAGCGCAGGAGCACGTAGAGGAGAAGCCCCAGAGGCCCGACCAGCAGGGTCGCGATGAGACAAGGGATCACGAGGAGATGGGGGATCCCGCGCCGCTGTGCATCCCGCGTCTCCCAAGCGCCGACGAACAAATCGAAGATCAGATAGTGAATCCAACCCGCGACCACGAGCTGCGGCACCGAAAACCCTTGCATCACGCCATAGAGCGAACGGAACTCCACACCTTCGGGCCCTGGTCCATAGCCAAAGAGCATGTACGCGTAGATCGGCGAGAGCAGCAGAAGCGCGACTGGCCCGTACACCAATCGCTGTGTCCAGGACCAGCGCGGGGCGACGATCAGCAGCAACCAGAACGGAATGATCGCGTAGTTGGCGGTCTTGAAGAGGATTTCGAGCGGCATCGGAGGTTCTCCAGAGAGGCGCAAGGCTTGCGCCAATCACCGCTCTCCGTCAATTGAACCGGAATCAGTTGACCTTTTGTATTTCAGCTCCAGACCCGCCGGGACGATGAGACCAATGCCGAAACACAGCTCTTCTTTGGTTCTCGTTTCAGCGCTATCGGTGCTCGTTTTGGCTGCTTGCAGCTCGGACTCGAATTCGGGCAGCACACTCAAGGATTGCAATTACGCGAGCACCTACGACGCGATTCAAACGACCATCTTCGAAGCCCAGGGATGCACCGCAAGCACCTGTCACGGCAAAGACATGCTCGGCGAACTCGACCTTCGCGCAGGTGCGTCGTTCGATGCCCTGGTTCGGCGATCGAGCAAGATCGATCCCTCGATCGAGCGGGTCCTTCCGGGCGACGAGGAGCTGAGCCTTCTCTACAAGAAGCTCGCGGCGGGAACGGAAGGCACCAACCCAGGCGCTCTCGGCCAAGCAATGCCCATCGGTCTGGAGCCGCTGAGCTCCGACCAGCTCGAGGCGATCCGGATTTGGATTCGAGCGGGCGCACCCGCCGATTCGATCGTCGGAGGGACGCTCGAGCTTCTCGGTTGCGACGGCAGCTTCGAACCGGAGCCAAATAAGATCAATCCCCTCCCCGCACCCGCCCAGGATGAAGGCGTGCAGTTCTACGCGGGGGGTTGGGACCTCGACGGCGAGTCCGAAGACGAGGTCTGCTTTGCAAGCTACTACGACTTCACCGACCAGGTGCCGGCCGAGTACCAGGTCGACTGCGATCAGTTCGGCGAAGGTCGGAAGTGCTTTGCCTTCGGCCGAAACGAGCTCGCCCAGGATGGTCAGTCACACCACAGCATCATCGGCGTTTACACGCCCGAGTCCGACCCCAATGGGGGCGACTGGGGGCCCTGGACCTGCCTAGGGGGCGTCAAAGCGGGGGAAGCCTGCGACCCGACCGAGGCCGATGCCTGCGGCGCACGGAGCCAGTGCACGACCCCGGTGCGCACCTCGGTGGCCTGCATCGGGTACCGCTTCGCGCCGGACGACTTCGGCGTGGGCGCCGGCTTCCTCACCTCCGACAGTGACACACTAGTTCAGCTTGGCGGAGCTCAGGAATCGACTGCGATCGACCTCCCTCCGCCGGGTGTCTACTCGGTCTTGCCACTCAAGGGCTTCGTCTCGTGGAACAGCCACGGCTTCAACCTCACCAAGAAAGCGACGTCGATTGAGCAGTGGGTGAACCTCAGCTTCGTGCCCGAGTCGGGGCGACAGTTCATTCGCAGGCAGATCTTCGAAGCGGACAATATCTTCGCGATGGGCACAGTCGCGCCCTTCACCAAGCAGGAGGTCTGCATGACCTGGACCCTGCCGCAGTACGCACAGCTCCTCTCGCTGAGCTCTCACATGCACATTCGCGGCGAGCTCTTCCGGATTTGGCTACCGCCAAACGAGCCCTGCGCGAGCACGAGCGCTTGCCGCCCGCCCGACACGACTGCCGACTACGAGAGCAGGCTCTACGACGACCCGCTCTACACCTATTATGATCCGCCGAACGACTACTCCTCCGCGGGCGAGGCGGACCGCACGCTCAAGGCCTGCGCGGTCTACGACAACGGCGCCGACGATCCTCTTAAGGTGAAGCGCGACTCGACCAAGCCGAACACGCCGGTCTGCGGCGTTCCGTTCGCCCATTGCGGCTGCCTGCCGGAGGAGCGCGTCTGCCTCGGCGGCGACAAGCAGGGCGAGCGCTGCGAAGGCGACGATTCGGTATGTGGCCCTGAGGGGGTCTGCGACGCCTGCCCGCTTCTCGGCGGCATCACGACCGATGACGAGATGTTCATCCCCCTAGGCTCCTACTTCGTTGCCGAGCCCCTACCCTAAAGGCGCAAAATCTGCACGCGTGCTGCGAATCGTGAGAAGGGCTCACATTTTCACTTGCACCGATAGATCAATCAGGAACAATCCCCCACTCACTTAGGCTTAGAACCCCATCTGGAGCGACGAATGAATCCCGTTCAATTGGCGATCGCCGCGATCGCGACCCTGACTCTCGCGGCATGTGGCACCGACAGCGCGACCGTCGTCCCCTCCGGTCAGAAGTGCGACGCCGACAGCACCTTCGCGCAAGTGCAGCAGCAGATCTTCGAGGCCAAAGGCTGCACCGCATCGGCATGCCACGGTGAAACGGCCAATGGAGGGCTCGACCTTCGACCGGCGCAGGCCTACGCGAATCTCGTCAACGTCGAGGCGAGCTCCGGTGACTACGTCCGGGTGTTCCCTGCCGAGCAGGACCTCAGCTTGCTCTACCAGAAGGTCGCCGCGAAGACGGAGGACTTTGAGCTCGGCCCACTGGGCATTTCCGGCGGCGCGATGCCCACCGGTGATGCTGTCCTGAGCGAAGATGATCTAGGCCTACTGCGCGCATGGATCCGCGGTGGCGCGCCCGAAACCGGGATCGTCAATGGCTCAGCGCAGTTTGCGTCCTGTGAGCTCGAAGGCGAGATCGCGCCGAACAAGATTCAGCCGCTGCCGACGCCTGCGGCGGATCAGGGCGTTCAATTCTATTCCGGCGGCTGGGAGGTTCCTGCCGAACAGGAGGGCGAGGTCTGCTTCGTCACCTACTACGACTACTCGGACCGCATCCCGGAGGAGCTCAAGGTGCCCTGCGGTGAAACGCAGGGCGGTCCCGAACGAGAATGTTTCGCCTACAACGAGGTGTTGCTCGCCCAGGATCCCCAGTCCCACCACAGCATCGTCGAGTTCTACGTTCCGCCCGAAGGCGAAGAAGCCCAGTACGATCCAAACAACGAGCAATACTGGAGGAATTGGACTTGCCTCGGGGGCTCGAACGCGGGCGCGACCTGTGCCCCGGGAAGTGACGAGTGTGGCGATCGTGGTCAGTGCGCCACAGCGCCTGCGACGACGGTCGCGTGCATCTTCTACGCCAATGGTCCTCCTCAGATGGGGACCGCAGCGGGTCTCTTCGGCGCAGCGGAGGTCAGGCTCAACCTGGCCACCGCGCAGGAGGCGACCTTCCGCGAGAAATACCCGCCGAATGTGTTCTCCCTCATGCCAGTCAAAGGCTTCGTCATTTGGGACAGCCATGCCTTCAATCTCACCAAGACCGACACCTCGGTCGAGCAATGGATGAACCTCGAGTTCGCGGAGGCCGAAGAGATGGTCTACCCGCGCGAGCAGATCTTCGACGCTGGCGACCTCTTCGGAATGGGCCGCATCGAGGCGTTTTCTTCCAAAGAAGTCTGCACGACATTCACGATTCCACAGCATGGGCAGTTGCTGACGCTGAGCTCACACACCCATCGTTTCGGCAAGGAGTTCCGAGTTTGGTATCCGCCGAATGCGGTCTGCAATACGCGTGACCCGGACTGCGGTCCGGCCGATCGGGAGCCGGACTACGCGAGCTACGACTATGGAGATCCACTCTATCAGCGCTTCACCGGCGACGAGATCCTCACCTTCGACAGCCCCAACGAGGAAGACCGCACCTTCAGGTACTGCGCCCGCTACGACAATGGTGCGACCAATCCGATGGAGGTTCGGCGTGAGTCGCTCAAGCCGGAAGCGGAAACCTGCACTTTCGTCGGCGCGATCGCGCAGTTCGCTCGATCGCAGGGCATCGACATCTATGCCTGCGGCTGTGCGGAAGAGGAGCGCTCCTGCTTCGGCGGCCCGAACCAAGGCATGCTTTGCGATGGCGATGATTCCGTCTGCGGCGAAGATGGCGTTTGTGACGCCTGCCCGGCCGGCGGCGGTGTCACCACCGAAGAGGAGATGTTTCTTCTTCTCGGTTCGTATTACGTCAAACCGCCGGAACTGTGATGGTACGGTATTGAAACTGGCCCATCGCTCGGCTGTGCGCTACATCGCCGACAATGGTTCGGTACGACGCATACAACTCCGAATGTCTTCTCTTTTCTTTCAAAGACGGGCTGCTCTCCAGGCTCGCTCACGACCTCAAGCTGCAGGTGGAGCGCTTCTCGATCGAGGTCGACGAAACGACCCATCAGATCAAAGCGACCTTCGACCCGAGCAGCGTGCAAGTCGTCTGCGCGCGCGTCGATGGGCGCGACGACCTCTCTGCGCTCAGCAAGGGCGACAAGAAGAAGATCTACGACAACGCCACCAAGGACGTGCTGCAAACGCGCAAGTATCCCGAGGTTCGATTCGACTCGACCAAGGTGGTGGAACGCGGCGAAGGATTTGCCGTCGAGGGTACGCTGGAGATGCACGGCAAGTCGCGGAACATTCAAACCAGCGTCCGCGCGGAGGGCGACCGATGGACGGCCGATGTGAAGATCCACCAGCCGGACTTCGGGATCAAACCGTTCACGGCGGCCCTGGGGGCCTTGAAGGTCAAACCGGACGTGCTGGTTCGCATCAGCGTGCCGCGGGAAAGCTAGCCAGGCGTGCTCTTGGCACGGATCCTCGGTGGCAGGATGCTTAGTCGAGCTTTGGTGGCGTTCTGCCTTTGCTGCGCGCTCTGGAGCTGCTCGAGCAGCGATGCGGCCGTGACGAGCGACCCGGGGCCGTTGGTCGACAACACGAAGTGGGTGCAATCCGATAAGGGCGCGGAGTTCTTCGGTGCGCCCCCCGAGGGCGCGGTCTGTGAGCTCACGCCGATCAACTGTGACCAGTATCCCTGGCCGGAGGACGACTGCGTCGATTTCGCGCTGACCCCGAGCTGCATTGCCTCGGTCGTGCCGGAATGCCTCGACGCGTTCACGGTGCTGGCGGTCTACACGCGGATGCCCACCGACGATAGGGTTCCGCTCTGCAACTGGATCACCCTCGAGCAGCCGTCACTCCGCGCGATCCGTGCTGGCGACCGGGTCGAGGTGCGGACCCGCCATTCGCAGCTCACCGCTCCGGTCCCGGGCACGGCTCGAATTGGCTTCGTCATCGGGGATGAGCAGGTGCTCGACCATCGCGTGACGCTCCCGGTCGATTACGACTTCCCCGACGCTCTGTGGACTGCGCCCAAGGACTACCCGGAGGGGACACCATTGCTCTTTCACGTCGATAACCATGGGCAAAACGAATACATGCTCATCGAAGCGAGCATCTTGCCAAACGCCAGCGAATGAAGAATCCTACGCCAATGCGCCTGATAATCTTATCATTTGCCTTCGCGCTCTTTCTCCTTGGATGCGGCGACGGCGGCGGCACAGCCATGAGCGCTGGCGGTGGCAGCGGCGGTACCGGGACCATCGGCAGCGGTGGCAGCGGAGAGTCCACGATGACTCTGAGCCACCGCTACGAGCCGCAGATGCTCGCGCGTGCCCAGGAAACCTCGGACGTCTGTCAGAGCTGGGTGCTCGGCAATGACGAGCCGATCTACGTGAAGAAGGTTCGGCAGAGCAACGACGGCGGCTGGCATCACTCGAACTGGTTCTTCGTGCCCGAAGGGCTCTTCCCTCCGAATCCAAGCGAGGGTCCGAACGCCCAGGACAAGGGCACCTGGTCTTGCAGCGGCCGAGACTTTCACGAGTACTTCGCGGCGGTGGCGGGAGGCGTGTTCTTCGCTCAATCGACCCAGGCTCTGGAAGAGACTCAGACCTTTCCGGACGGTGCAGCGCTCGAAATTCCCGCACGGAGCATGATCGTCGGCAGCACCCATCTTCTGAACATCACCGCCGGGCCCCTCGAGACCGCGATGACCATGGAGGTCGAGACCGTGCCGGTCGAAGAGGTTCGCGTCCGCCTGACGCCGTTCAGCTTTGCCATTGGGGACCTCGCGATTCCCCCTGCGGTCGACGGTGTGCCGACGAGGTCGCGCACGTCGATGACTTGCGACTTCAAAGAGCCGTTTCAAGACCTCCTTCACGAAGACACGGTCGACTACAACGTCTACTACGTGCTCGGCCACTATCACCAATGGGGCCACTCCTTCAATTTGAGCTTCGTCCAGGGTGACGGAAGCACGCAGACGATTTTCAACATCGAGAACAAGATCGGCGAGCCGATCGGCTCGATCATCGACCCTCCGATGAACAACAACGGCGCGCCGAAGCTGCGCTCGGAGTGCGGCTTCATCAACAATACGGATGAGACCCTGCGACGCGGCCTTCAGTACGGCGAGATGTGCGACTTCCTCGCCTACACCGATGCCAATCTGAAGATCGGTGCCAGCGGCATCAACAATCAGGACATGGGCGTCGACGAGAACGGTGTCGCCGTTTTCGAGACCGACTGTGGCCCGATCACCGGTTTCAAGGTCTACGACGACGCCGAGCTCTAGACGTTGAAGCGGAAGTGCATGATGTCGCCATCCTGCACGACGTACTCTTTGCCTTCGATCCCGAGCTTGCCGGCGGCCTTCACCGCCTGCTCCGAGCCGAGCTCGAACAGGTCTTCACACTTCATGACCTCCGCCCGGATGAAACCTCGCTCGAAGTCGCTGTGGATCTTGCCTGCGGCCTGCGGGGCCTTGGTGCCCCGGTCGATCGTCCAGGCGTGCACCTCGGGCTCGCCTGCGGTGAAGAAGGTAATCAGGTCCAAGGTCGCGTAGCCGGTGCGGATCACCTTGTGGAGGCCCGGCTCGTCGAGGCCGAGCGACTCGATGAACTCGGGGCGCTCGGCTTCGGGAAGCTGCATGATTTCGGATTCGATCTCCGCGCTGATCACCACGACCGGGACGCCGCGCTCCCTGCCGAGCGCCTGGACCTGAGCGACGAGTGGATCCTCGTCGAGGCTCGCGAGCTGTTCGTCCTTCACGTTGGCGACGAAAAAGGAGGGTTTGTTCGTGAGCAAGAACATGTCGCGGATCACCAAAGCCTCGTCCTCGTCTCGGGGCGCCGTCGAACTCGCCGGTTCGCCCTCGTTGAGCGATGCCGCAAGGCGCTTGCAGACCTCGAGCGCCTTCTTCTCGAACGCGTCCTGCCCTTTGGCGGCGCGCTCGGCCTTGTCGAGACGTTTCTGGACGGTCTCGAGATCCTTGAGGATCAGCTCGGTTTCGATCGTCTCGATGTCGGCCAGCGGGTCGACGCGGTTGTCGACGTGCAGGATGTTCTCGTCCTCGAAGCAACGAACCACATGCGCGACCGCATCGGCATCTCGGATGTTGCTCAAAAAGGCATTGCCCTTTCCTTCGCCCTTGGAGGCGCCCTTTACCAGGCCTGCGATGTCGACGAACTCGACGCTCGCTGGGACCACCTTCTTCGGGCCGTAGAGGGCCACCAGCTTGTCGAAGCGCGGGTCGGGCACCGGGACGATCCCGACGTTTGGGTCGATGGTGCAAAACGCGTAGTTCGCCGCTTCCGCTTCCTTCTCTGAAAGAGCGTTGAAAAGCGTCGATTTGCCGACGTTGGGCAGGCCGACGATGCCGACGGATAAAGCCATGGGCGGTGCTTAGCGCGCGCCCGCAGTCGCGGCCACTAGGGCAGCCAGAGCCTGCCGATCATGAAGAGAGCAGCCGCCAAGATCGCGGTGAAGGGCACGGTGATGAACCAGCTGGCGACGATTCCGGTCACGACTTTCATGTTGATGGCTCCGATGCCGCGAGCGAATCCGACGCCGATGACGGCGCCGACCAGCGTATGGGTCGTGCTCACGGGAAGGCCGAGCTTGCTCGCCATGACGATCGTGGTCGCGGCTCCGAACTCGGCCGCGAAGCCTCGCGATGGGGTGAGCTCGGTAATCTTCTTGCCGATGGTCGCCATGATTTTGTAGCCGTAGGTCGCAAGACCGACGACGATGCCGACTGCTCCAATCAGGAGCACCCGGTAGGGCACCTCGACCTTGGCGCCCAGCTCACCTGAAGTGGCACCAAACACCGCGGCCATCGGGCCGACCGCATTGGCCACGTCGTTGCTTCCGTGTGCGAATGCGACGAAGCAGGCCGTCAAGACCTGCAAAACGAGAAAGACGCGTTCAGCGCGGTGGGTGCGCTCGTCTCTATCCGTCGATGCGATGCGTGTAGCTCGTCGCAAGAGCGGAACCGATACAAAGCTTGCCAACAGCCCCGCCGCTACCGCGATCCACAGCGAAGGTCCTAGCGCCAGATCGAGCTTCAGCGGCTTGAGCCCCTTGAAGAGGACGCTGAGCGCGAGGATTGCGAAGATCGGAAACACCATGAACGGACCCCAGCCGCGAAGCGCGAGCAGCGGCCGATCGACGTTCAAGATGCGCCGCTTGATGAACACAAAACCGAAATAGCCGAGCGTCCCGCCCATCAGCGGGGAAACCACCCAGCTCGCGGCGATCTTGCCCATGACTCCCCAGTTGACAGCCTCGAAGCCGCCAGCAACGAGGCCGAAGCCCACGACGGCACCGACGATGCTGTGCGTCGTCGATACCGGCCAACCTGAATAGGTCGCAAGGTTGAGCCAGAGGGCAGCGGCGAGCAGACAACAGGTCATCCCAATCGCGATGACCATCGGATCCCCGCCGAAGGCGGCCACATCGACGATGCCCTTGCGAATCGTCTGGGTCACCGTGCCGCCCACGAGCATGGCCCCGCCGAACTCGAAAATCGCAGCGACGATGATGGCGCGTCGGAGGGTGAGCGCGCCAGAGCCCACCGACGTGCCCATGGCATTCGCCACATCGTTGGCTCCGATGTTCCAGGCCATGTAGAGGCCCGCGACGGCCGCAACGGCCAGGACGATCGTCGATAACTCCACGGACACGGGCCTAGCCGGCTACGAAAAGCCTGAACTGATCCCCTACGTTTTCCGCGTGATTGGCCATGTCGCCTATCTTGTTGAGGACCTTGGTCCACATGAACAGCGCTGCAGGGGGCATGGCGTCCTCTTGCTTGAACAGGGCCTTGGCGCACTGATCTTGGATCTTGTCCGCCTCGTGCTCGGCGCGGCCGAGAATCGCCGCTTGCTCGAGGACCTGCTCTGCGGGCGGCCCCGAGAACCCGGATTCGACCAGCTCGTCGATTAGGTCGATGAGCTTTGCTGCCTCTCGGATGGTCGCGAGGACCCGATCCACAAAAAGCTCGAGGATCGGCTTCATGACCTCGGGCACCGTCAGCGGGCGAATGGTCAGAAGCACGCCCACGTCCTCGGCACAATCTGCGATCGCGTCGATTTGGCTGATCAGCTTCAGCACGTCCCGCCGATCGACCGGCATTAACAGACGAACCGGCATCTTCGACCGGGCCGCGTTCTTCGCGTCGTCGGCTTTGCCTTCAAGCGCGCTGATCTCCTTGGCGACGCGCTCGACGCCGGCCTGATCACCTGCGGCGAGCAGCTCGATCAACTCCCGGACTTTGTCGCTGGTCCGGATGACCTCGGCCATCAGGTCGCCGACCTTGGGCAAAGGGTTGCGAGCGAGCAAGTTGGCAAGCGGTATTCTCATGGCACCTCGGCGCCCACCTTCTCATTCCTTCCAGCCTGGCTCAAATGCTAAGTTTGATGGCAGAAATCCCATCTGATTCAGAGCTGATCAGCGTTGTGATCCGGCCCGTGACGCGTAGACTCGTGGTTGCTCGCTTGGAACCGGTCCGTCACGGAGACGTCACAGGAGCTGAGCAGGCTTCTAGCATCTGAGTATGGGTTCGCGAATCCTAGTCGTAGAGGACGAGACCGACCTGGCCGAGTTGGTGGCATTCAACCTTCGAGGCGCAGGGCATGATGTCAGCATTGCCCATGATGGCAGCACAGCCCTCGCGGAGATTCAGCGAAGCCAGCCGGACTTGCTCGTGCTCGACGTGATGCTGCCTGACATCTCGGGCCTCGAGGTATGCAGGCGATTACGACGCAGTGCTCAAACGGTTCGTCTCCCCGTGATCATGCTCACCGCGCGAACCGACGAGGTCGATCGGGTGGTCGGCTTCGAGGTGGGCGCTGACGACTACGTGCTCAAGCCATTCAGCCCACGCGAGCTCGTGCTGCGCGTGGACGCGATCCTGCGCAGAACGATTCCCGCCGCCGAAGTGGACGGTCCACAGGTGATCGCGCTCGGCAATCTCGTCATCGACGTGCCGGCCCACCGGGTCGAGGTCGACGGCGAGGAGATCCTGCTGACCGCGCTCGAGTTTCGCCTGCTGCTGGACCTTGCGAGCCGAGCCGGGCGCGTGCAATCGCGGGACGCGCTCCTCGAACGGGTTTGGGGCTACTCCCCCAACGTGGAGACACGTACCGTCGACACGCACGTCAAGAGGCTTCGGGAGAAGCTCGGCGCGGGCGCCGCTCAGATCGAGACGGTTCGAGGCGTCGGCTACCGGGCGCTCAAGTCTTAGGTTGGTCAAGGGCCCGGGCCCGCGTATTGTCCAAGCGTGATTCGACGTTACGCGCTGCTTGGGGCGGGCATCGCCCTGATGCTATCCGCCTTGTATGGGATTTGGCGCAGAGCCTCCCCGGAACTGTCCGGCTGGCTCGTCTTGCTTGCGGGCATGGCTTTGTCCGCCGTGCTCGCCTGGATTGTGGCCCGCAGGGACGCAGAGGACCTCGGGCGCCTTCAGCAGCTGGCCGACGCCCTCCAGGAGCGGGACTTCGGACGGCGCGCCCGATTGCGGCGCCCAGGTACCATCGGGAGGCTCGGTCGCTCCCTCGACGCCCTCGCCGAGCAGCTGTCCGCTGCCGAAAAGAAGAAGCTGAGCCGGAAGGACCGCCTGAGAACCATCCTCGACGCCATGGCGGAGGCCGTCATGGTGACCGACGCCACGGGTCACATCACGCTCAGCAACGAGGTTTTGTCCGAGTTGGTGGGCTTCGATCCGGAGGGAAAGACAGCGGTCGAAGCGATTCGCCACCCGGACTTTCACCGAGCGATCGAGGACGCACAGCAAGGCTTTTCGGGCCGGCTCGAGATCGAGCTCGACCGCCTCGACAAGAACGGACGGCACGTTCTCCGGGCATCGGTCTCCCCGCTTCGGAATCATCAAGGCGTCGTCGCGCTCTTCCACGACGTGACCGCTGAACGAGCTGCGGATCGGGTCCGGCGGGACTTCGTGGCTAACGCGGGCCATGAGCTTCGCACTCCTCTGACCGCGATTCGTGGCTTTGCCGAAACCCTCCGAGAAGGGGCGATCGATGATCCGGAATCAGCCAAGGGCTTCCTCGACGTCATTCTGAGGCACGCGCGGCGTTTGCAGGCCTTGGTCGACGACCTCGCCGACCTGAGCCGCTTCGAGGGAGAAGATCTGGAGCTCGACTTGGAGCCCGTCGGCGCCGGAGCCCTGCTCGACCAAGTCGTTCGAGGGCTCGATTCCCAGTCGAAGGCGAAAGGCTTGAAGGTCATCTGCTCGGGGCTGGACGATGCGCCCCTGGTCTTGGCCGAGCAGCGCGCGCTCGAACAGGTGCTGGTGAACCTCGTCGACAATGCGATCAAGTACACGCCCGCGGGGGGGGAAGTGCGGGTCGAGGTTGCCCCGGAAGGGGAAGATGTGTTCATCGAGGTTGCCAACACGGGCCCAGGGATTCCCAGCAAGCACCTTCCTCGTGTCTTCGAGCGCTTCTACCGAGTCGATGCGGGCCGGTCCCGCGAGCTCGGCGGCACGGGCCTCGGGCTATCGATCGTGAAGCATTTGGTGTCCAAGATCGGTGGTGAGATCAACGTCGATAGCAGCGACGGATGGACCCGATTCCAGCTCAGCATACCCCGTGCGGATAGCCCCAAGAGCGACACAGCCGTGTCACCAAGCTGACACATTTGGCGCGTAACACGCCGGCAAATGACATCCAACCGCTTCATTTGTCACGCTTCGCTGGCCCTCCTGGCCCTGAGCTTAGCTCGCCCCGTCTTGGCCGAAGACGTACCTGTTTCTGAGAAAGAGCCGGAAACTTCGACCGAGGAAATGCTTGAGGACCTTCCTCCGAAGCAAAAGGAAGCGGTCGAGCAGGCGCTCGAGCAGGCCGAGACGCCCGAAGGGACCACGGTCATCGTGGCTCCGCCCCCGGAGGCCGAAAGGCGGGAGTACGACCCGAGCTCCGAAACCGACCAGGAGGCGGCGGCCGAAGAACGGGTTCGACGGGACGTCCCGGGCGAAGACCTCCATCCCAAGGGCGAAGACGAAATGATGGGAGACCACATCGTCGATCGTGGAGACATCAAGTTCAGGCCGGGCAAGGGCGTCGAAATCAACAGCGCCGACGACAAGTTCCAGCTTCGCATTCGAGTCCGGGTGCAGATACTCTACACCTACTCCCATGACGAGAACCTGGGGACCAATGAAGGCGACGAGCCTGAAGCCAATCTGCAGGACTTCCGGCTTCGGCGCGCGCGCTTCGTGTTCCAGGGATACGCCTTCGGGAAGCACAACCAATACAAGCTCGAGATCGACCCGCTTCGCAAAGACAACGTCGTCCTCGACTACTACCTCGACTTCACGAAGAACCGAGACATTCAGGTTCGTGTCGGACAGTACAAAATTTCGTCGAACCGGACGCGGGTGATCTCCTCGGGCGACCTTCAGATGGTCGACCGATCTCAGGTCAACTCCGAGTTCTCGCTCGACCGCGACATGGGCATCGACATCCGATCCCGAGACTTCCTCGGGAAGAACAAGATGCGCTACGTACTCGGCCTTTCATCCGGGAACGGGCTCAACAACCCGCAGTTCAAGGACTTCTCGATGGTCTACCTCGCTCGTGTCGAGTACCTGCCGATGGGGATCTTTGAAGATTACAGCGAGGTCGATTTCGCTCGAACCAAGCCGCGCCTCTCGATCGGCGCCACGTACTCCTTCTTCCAAAACGCGGAGCGCAACCGTGGCATGGTCGGCGTACCCTTCGCAGACGGTGGCTCGGCCGACTATCATTTCGTCTACGTGGATGCGATCTTCAAAGCGCGCGGCTTCTCGGCAATCAGCGAATTCGCGTTTCGAACGGGCCAGCGAACTGTGGGCGACATCGCACCAATGGATCCCGACTACGACCCAGATCTCCCGACCGACCCCCGCAACGGCGTTGGCTGGATGCTCCAGGCCGGGTATCTAATTCCAAAGACGCGCTTCGAGTTCGCGGCTCGCGGCGCGCTGATCAAGGCCAACTCGAAGAGGGGGGCCACCAGCTTGACCGACCAGTACGGAACCACCTTCTCGGTGAGCTACTATTTCGCTCGGCACCCGTTCAAGATTCAGACCGATGTCTCGCAGCTTTGGGAAAACACCTTCGGAGACGGCTCCACAGTCTTCCGTCTCCAACTCCAGGCCTCGCTCTAAGTTGAGCCGCCTGGTCGTTGCCTTCCTCGTATTGCCTTGCCTTGCGTTTGCGGCCTGTAAGCCCATGAGCAGCCAAACCGCGGCGGATGTGCGGGTGGCGAACGCCGAGCCGCGCTGCGAGAAGCTCGGCGTGGTCGAAGGCGCCGGTGGAAACGCTCAGCATGCTCGCCAAGATGCGCTCGAGCAGGCCGCCGAGCGTGGCGCAACGCACATTCTCCTCGAATCGGCGCACCCCGATCTCGAAGACGGAATGACCATGGTCGTGACCGGCAAGATTTTCCGCTGCCCGCCGCCTGACGAAGTTTACCCGCCGATCGGCTATCGCTGAGGCCGCCTTCAGGCGTTGTGCGCACGGTGCCGGACGTCTTGGCCATCCACCATGAAGATCACCATCTCGGCGATGTTGGTCGCGTGATCGGCGATCCGTTCGAGGTACTTCGCGCAGTTGCAAATCCGCATGCCGTCCGGAATATGAGAAGGGTCGTCCTTCATGTACTCTAGACAGAGCCCCATGACTTCACCGTAGATGTCGTCGACTGCGTCGTCTTGCTCAAACACGTCGCGCGCCTTGCCCGGGTTCTCTTCGACCAGCGCGTTGAGTGCATCGCGAAGCATGGCGCGTGCTCGATGCGCCATTTCGGGAAGCTTGGAGCCGGGCGGGCTCAGACCGTCGGCTGGCTCCATCTCCATCGCGCGCTCCGCAATGTTGACGGCCTCGTCTCCGATACGCTCGAGGTCGGTCGATGCCTTGACCGCGGCGACGGCGAAGCGCAGATCGCGGCCGACCGGCTGCCGCAGCGCCAGGATGCGCACCGCGAGGTCGTCGACCTCCACCTCGTCCTCGTTCATCGGGTGGTCGGCCATCATGACCTCGTTGGCCAGGCTCACGTCGCGGTCCTCGAATGCGCGAACCGCCTTGCTGATCATCTGTTCGCACCGGCCCCCCATCGCGAGGAGCCGATCTTTGAGGTTGCGCAACTCGGCCTCGAACTCCTGATGGGTGTGAGTGCGCAGCGGTCGGCTAGAGTCGGCCATCATCCAAACCTACCGGAAATATACTCCTCGGTACGCTTTCTGGTCGGCCGGGTGAACATCTTGTCTGTCTTGCCGTGCTCAATGAGCTCTCCCATATAGAAAAATGCCGTGAAATCGCTGACTCGGGCGGCTTGCTGCATCGAGTGCGTCACGATCACAATCGTATAATCTTCGCGCAGCTCGCGAATGAGCTCCTCGATCTTCGCTGTCGCGATGGGGTCTAGGGCGGAGGCGGGCTCGTCCATCAAAATCACCTCCGGCCAGACCGCCAGACAGCGCGCGATGCAGAGGCGCTGCTGCTGGCCGCCCGAGAGCCCGAGCGCCGAGCTCTGGAGACGGTCCTTCACCTCTTCCCAGAGAGCCGCTCCTTTGAGGGACTCCTCGACGCGCTGCGCAATCATGTCCTTGTCCTTCTCTCCCCCGATTCGAAGGCCGAAGGCCACGTTGTCGAAGATCGACTTCGGGAACGGATTCGATTTTTGGAAGACCATGCCGACTCTGCGGCGGACCTCCACCGGGTCGACGCTTCGGTCGTAGATGTTCTCGCCATCGAGCAAGATACGGCCCTCGACTCGGCAGATGTCGATCGTGTCGTTCATCCGGTTGAGCGCGCGCAGGTAAGTGCTCTTGCCGCAGCCCGAAGGTCCGATCAGCGCCGTTACGCTCCGGTCGACGATGTCGAAGTCGACATTCCGAATCGCGTGATTGTCCCCGTAATAGACGTTGACCTCCCGTGTCTCCATCTTCACGTCGTTCGGGACTTCGGCGGCCGCATCTTTGAGCTTGGTCATGATCGGAGAGCTGCGCGCGACCGGGCTCGAATAATCACCGCTAGCAGATTGAGCGAGAACGTGAGTACGAGCAAGACGAGCACCGTGCCGAAGAGGGTCGGCCTCGCCGCGTCGACGTTCGGTGACTGCGTCGCGAGGGCGTAGACGTGGTAACCGAGGTGCATGAACATGTCACGAAGGTCGGTCGGCAGGTAGGGAAGAAAGTTGGCTGCGCCACAAAAGATGATAGGAGCAACTTCGCCCGCGCCACGGCTCACCGCGAGGATCACGCCGGTCAGGATGCCGCCCTTCGCATTGGGGAGGACGATCTTGTAGACCGTCTGGAAGCGAGTGGCGCCCAGGGCGAGCGATGCGTCACGGAACTCCTGAGGCACCGTTCTCAGCGCTTCTTCGGTCGTCACGATCACCACGGGCAGGGTCAGCACCGCGAGGGTGAGCGAGGCCCAGAGGATCGAAGGCTTTCCCCACACAGGCGTCGAGTCATCGTAGAGCAGCGCATCGATGCTGCCGCCGACGAAAATGATGAAAAATCCAAGCCCGAAGAGCCCAAACACGATGGAAGGAACGCCTGCGAGGTTGTTTACCGCGATGCGCACGACCTTGGCGATGCGCGATCGGGCCGATGCGTACTCGCTCAGGTAGATCGCGGTGGCGATGCCGACGGGCACGCCCGCGATCGTCATCAGGAGGGTCATGAACACGGTGCCGTAGATCGCCGGCCAAATTCCGCCGCTGATCATGTCGGCGCCCGGGCTCTGGCTCAGGAACTCGGCAGAGATGACGGGTGCTCCGTGCCAGACGATCTGCCCGAGCAGCACGGCTAGCAGCGTGAGGATCACCAGGAGTGAAAGTCCGGTCAGGCCTGCGAGCAGCCAGTCTTTGCTCGTGTGCCTCATGACGCAGTCAGCCTCTTTTGCAGTCGCTGAATGAATAGGTCGCCGAGGAGGTTGAGGACGAAGGTCACAGCGAAGAGCATCACGCCGAGCAGGAAGAGCACCCGCCAATGCGGATCGCCCTGTGCGACTTCACCGAGCTCTGCCGCGATCGTTGCGGTGACCGTGCGCACGCTGGTGCTGAAGTCGAAGAGCTCCATGATCGCGGCATTGCCCGAAGCCATGAGCACGATCATCGTTTCCCCGATGGCGCGACCGAATCCGAGGACTATGCCGGCAGCGATTCCGGGGATCGCCGCGGGGAGCACGACCCGCAGCGCGACCTGATATTTGCGGGCTCCGAGCGCGAGGGCTGCCTCGGTCAGGGTGCCCGGCACGCTTTGGATCGCGTCCTCGGAGATCGTGAAGACCACCGGCACGATCGTAAGAGCGAGGCCCATCGCGGCGACGATGGCGTTCAACCGGAAATGAAACCCAAAGGTTGCCTGCGCCCAGGACGCAAGCACCATGAGCGCGAAGAAGCCGAGCACGACCGACGGGATGCCCGCCAAGAGCTCGATCACTGGTTTTACGACCTCACGGACGGCGCGAGGCGCATAGAGCGCGATGAAGATCGCGCATCCGACTCCGAGTGGAACGCTCATCAGCATCGCAAGCAAGGTTACTTTGAGTGACCCGATGAACAACGGCACCACGTTGAACTTCGCCGGCTCCCCCACCGGCTGCCAGATGAACACCGGCTCATCGTAGCCTCTCCATTCTTTCGCGAAGAAGAGGTCCCGTATATTCACCTCTTCGGCGAAGTCCGCCTCCCAGAACATTGGGACTGCTTCACGCGCGATGAAAATGAAGATGAGCGCGATCGCCAAGACCGCGGCCAGCGCGAGAATTGCGATCATGCGCTCTGCGACGCGGTGCCACAGCGGGGTGTGAAACGAGCCTGCCAGCGAGGACTTTGCGCCCCGCCGGCGAACGCCGGTACGCCGCTCGGTCTTTGCGACGCGGGTACGTTCGCCTCCTTCGAGCACCTGCTCGGTCACTGTGCCGCCGGGGTCGCTTCCTTTGGAAGCGGGTAGTAGCCGACGCCTTCCACAATCTTCTGACCATCGTCGGATAGCACGAAGTCCAGGTATTCCTTGGCGATTCCACTGGGCTCGCCTGCGCTGTAGATGTTCAGGAAACGCGAGAGCGGGTACTTGCCGCTCGTGGCGTTTTGCATCGTGGGCTCGACGGGCTGACCGCCGGCCGGCGCGACCTTCACCGTGCGGACGCCTTCGGCATACGCGATGCCACCATAGCCGATGCCGCCCGCATCCTTGCTGACCGCGTTGATCACGGCTGCGGTGCCCGGCAGCGTTTGTGCGGTCGCGGCGAAGTCTTCGTCCTCGAGAACGTGTTCCTTGAAGTACGCATAGGTGCCCGAGCTGTTCTCTCGGCTATAGAGCACGATGGGTTTGTCTTCACCGCCCACATCTTTCCAGTTTGTGGTCTGGCCGCGGAAGATACTCTTGAGCTGAGGGGTTGTGAGCGATTCGATCTTGTTGGACGCTGGTACATAGACCGCAAGCGAGTCCAGAGCGACCCGGAACTCCTGCGCCTCGGCGTTGCGACGCTTGCGGAGCTGCTCGCGTTCCTTGTCTTTGATGGGCCGGCTCGCGTTGGCGAGATCTGCGGTGCCGTTGATCAACGCTGCTAGCCCGGTGCCGGAGCCTCCTCCGGAGACCTGGACGACCTTGCCCGGGTTCGTTTTCATGAAGGCCTCCGCCCAGTTCTGGGCGAGGATCACCATCGTGTCGGAGCCCTTGATCGTCAGCGTGGAGGCCTGACGGGTCTGAGCCGAATCTTTGGAACCGTCGCCCTCCTCCCGGCTCTTGCCCGAGGTGCACGACGACGCAACGAGGGCCGCTGCGAGAAACAGAACAGCCGAGTAATTTTGATACGCTTTTCTCAATGTATTCGCTCCATCGCCCCGACTCTGGGCCCGCTATGTGACAGCTGTGTGACAGCCGGGCGACGACACCGCGTCACCTCCCGGTCGCCGCTCTGTCCCTCCTCTTGACACAGGATCGCCACGGACGAATCACGATCTCGATACGTTTGCGACGCAGCCCTGTCACGCTGGCTGCTCAAGCTCTCGTCGATGATGGCGGTAGATCGTTGCGTCGTAGCGGGTGACAGCGCGCTCTTATCGGCGCTTAGGCAGTCCCTCGGGCCCAGCGGACCCGATCTGGAGGCCGCTCGCGACGGGGAGAGCGCGATTCGGCTCCTCAGCAAGCAGGGGGTTTCGGGCCTCATCGTCGAGGACCAGCTCGCGGACATGCGGGCCACCGAGGTCCTCAAACGAGTCCGAGAGCGACCCGAGACCCGCAGCAAGCCGGTCATCCTCGTCTCCGGCGATCACGACGAGGTCGACCGGGTGCTCGCCTTCGAGCTCGGCGCCGACGACTTCGTCGCCAAGCCCTACAGCCCGCGGGAGCTGGCTCTCCGCCTCCGAGCCGTGCTTCGGCGCTCTCAGCTTCGAGCGGGCCAGCATTCCGATCGTCTTCAAATCAACCGACTCAGCATCGACGTCCCCGGGCACGAGGTCACGGTCGACGGGCAAGTCATTGGGCTGACTGCGCTGGAGTTCAAGCTCCTGGTCGATCTGGCTCGGCACCGCGGATTGGTCCGCAGCCGAGAGAGGCTGCTCGAGGCGGTCTGGCGCCACAGCAGCACCCTCGAAACGAGGACGGTCGACACACACGTCAAGCGCCTTCGAGAAAAGCTCGGAGAGGTCGGACGCCAGGTCGAAACCGTGCGCGGCGTTGGGTACCGACTGAAGTGATTCAATGATGTTTAGCGATTTCGACAAGAAGAAGAAGGAGTCTGACGAGTCGAGAGGACGTATGGGCCTTTCGCTGGCGGTGTCTTCGGTGGTCTACGTCGTTGCAGGCCTGGGCGTGGCGGCGGCTGTTGCGACGGCAAAGGTTGTCGTGGATCGCCAGGAGCGCGACGTCGCCGTCGAGTTCGCTGCGGCTCCGACGCCGGTCGAGCAGGAGAGGCCGAAGCCCAAACCCAAGCCGGTCGAGAAGAAGGAAGCGCCGAAGGAAGTCGAAGCCGAGCCGGGGCAGAAGCGAGGGCTCAGCGCGCCTCAGGAAATCCCCGATGAAGAGCTTCAAGAGGCGAGTGAAGGGCGCCTTGCCGAGGTCGAAGAGATCAACATCGACGAGATGATCGGCGGTGGTGGGAGCAAGGGAAAGAAGAAGACCGGCCCGCGTCAGAGGCGCGAAACCGTCCGCCGGCCGAAGTTCTTGAGCGGTTGCCGAGCGCCGGAGGTGCCGGTCGAAGTACGCGCGAGCGCGGAGACGATTCGCGTTCGGGTGCGCCTCTTGATCATGCCCGACGGAGTCCCGGCGAAAGCGGACATGGAAGCGTCGCACCCGCTGATTCCCGACGAGTCGATTCTCAAGTGCGCATTGGCTCAACGATTCGAGCCAGCGCGCTTACCCGACGGTACCGCGGTTCCGTACCCGTACCGGCGACAGTTTACGTTCAAGCCGTCCAATATTTGAAAGAGGTGCTAGCCATGGAAATCAACATTCTCGAGATGTGGCACACGATGAACCCGATCGTGAAGAGCGCGGTAGTCGTGCTCACGATTCAGGGGGTCTGGGGCGTCACCGTCACCGTCGACCGACTGCTGATGCTGTTCATGTCGAAGCGGCGCTCGCGTAAGTTTGCCGCCGACGTTTCAGAGCCAATGGAGCGGGGTGATGCGAATGCGGTCGTGCAGATCGCCGCCGATGCGAAGAAGCGGAGCCATCTTGCGCGCTTCATCTTCGAAGGCATCAAGGTCTTTCAAGAGAACCTTGCACTCGGTCACAGCCGGGACCGGGCCGCCGAGTTCACGCAACGCAGCCTCGAGCGCACCGGGGAGAACCTCAGCACGAACCTGAACAAGGGCATGAGCGTGCTGGCCACGACCGGTTCGACGGCTCCGTTCGTCGGCCTGCTCGGAACCGTCTTCGGGATTCTCGGTGCCTTCAAGGTCATCGGACAGGACGGTGGCGGGGGCCTCAGCACCATTGGGCCCCTCATCGGTGAGGCGCTCTACGTCACTGGGTACGGCCTCATGGTCGCGATCCCCTCCGTGATGCTCTTCAACTGGTTGAGTGGCCTCATCTCCAAGTACGAAGCCGGCCTTGCCAACGCGGGCAGCGAGCTCGTCGACCAGCTCGAAGCAGGCGCCCTCGGTGGCGACCCCGAGGCGATCTTGGACCCGCCCAGCACTGCGATGAACGGTCAGGTGGCGACACCCTTTCCGGCCGAATGAACCAGGACCGCTAAGCGGACGAGCCCATGTCTAGTCTCTCACGAAAGAAGCGCGAACCAGTCAAGCCAGAGATGAACGTGACACCCTTGGTGGACGTCGTCTTGGTGCTTCTGATCATCTTCATGGTGATCCTGCCGGCGGCCGTGAGCGACATGAACCTCGAGCTCGCGAAGCTCGAGAACCCGGACGAGGAACGCAAGGGCGAGCCTGACCCCTATGTGCTTTCGATAGACGTCGACGGACGGCTTTATCTCGACGACTACGCGGTGAGCAGGCAAGCGCTCGGCGCTCACCTCCGAGCGGCAAATGCGAACGACCCGAACAAAAGACTCGTGCTTCGCGGCGACCACCGGCTGACCTACGACAAGGTGCGCGATGTCATGGCCGTCGTGCAGGATGTGGGTTTCCCGGGGGTTGCGCTGCGGGCGACCAAGGCGGCTCTGGACGATGCAGCGGCGTTCGCCGATAGCGTTCGCAAGCGCAAGCAGGCCCTCAACTAAAGGCGAATCTCATGGGAATGAACGTCGGAGCCTCTGAAGGTAAGAAGAGCAAAGCTAGACCGGAGATGAACGTCACGCCGCTGGTGGACGTCGTCTTGGTGCTTCTCATCATTTTCATGGTGATCATGCCGCTCATGCCGGCGCACTTCTGGGTGCATGTGCCGGACAAGCCCGAATCCGAGGACATCACGCCTCCCGATCCGAGCGAGAAGCAGCCGTTGGTCATCAGCGTGAATCCGGCAGGCCATTTTCAGATCAACAAAGAGGTCGTTCCGGACGAGGAGTTCGCCGAGAAGCTCAGGCGTGTCTTGATCGCGCGCGGCGAGCGCAAAGTGTTTTTCGATGCGGCGGATAAAACGCCGTACTCACGCGCCGTGCGTGCGCTCGATTTGGCGCGCGTGGGAGGAGCGGCGCACATCGCTGTCCTCACGGAGGGCGTGCACGACTAGGAGCATGCCGATCTGAGGTCGGGCCTTCTGGGCCCGATTCGTCGAAGGAGAGAAATGTCCAGGCTGACTAAAGAAGGGCTACTACTAGCCCTTCTCGTGGGGATTCGTGCGTCGATTCCGGGGGAGCTACTTGCCCAGGAGTCCGGGGCGCCGCCTTCCGAGGAGACGCCGCCGGTTGACGAACCGCCGTCCGAGCAGAAGAAGGACGAGCCCCCGGCGAAGGAGGAGCCGCCCGCCAAGGTGGCGCCTTCGGACGCGAAAAAGGAAGAGCCGCCGTCGGAGAAGAAGAAGGACGAAATCATCCGCCGTGATGTCGATGGCAAGGAGTGGATTACGCCCGACGTGGGGGCCGCCGAAGAAGAAGAGGAAGAAGACTCGATCGAAGATGTCGACGAAGTCGTGATCGAGTATGGCGCCAGCCCGGACACGGAGGAAGACCAGGTCACCGACGCCGAGGGCAAGGAGATCGAGGATAGTCCGACGCCGGTCGTCTCCAAGGCCGTCCAAGTTCAAGACCCGAACAAGCTCGAGCCCGGAGCCGACAAGGAAACGGGCGTGCAAGGGCAGGTCGTCTCCCGCAAGCCGAAGAAGGTCCTTCCCGACGCGCCCGTCCTCGCGAAAGGCAAAGAAGACGGCAAGCTCCGGAGCACCATCACCGATGAGCGCGGCCGATATCGGCTCTACTTGCCCCCGGGCAAGTACACGCTTCGCTCGTACTACGACCTCTACCACGGCGCGCGCTGGGACGACATCGCCGTCACCCGAGGGAAATTCAGCCGGATCAACTTCATCCTCGACCCGATCAGTGAAAAGGACGCCGGCGTCGAAGAGCAAGAGGTCGTTTACCGCGCGGACACCTCGAGCGAGGCGGCTCAGCTCAACATCCGAAAAGAGACGGTGGGCGTGCAGGACGCGATCAGCGCCGAAGAGATCAAGCGCGCCGGCGACAGCACCGCCAAAGGGGCGGTGACACGCGTGGTGGGCGTGACGATCGACGAGGACGATCGCATCATCGTTCGAGGCCTCGCAGACCGATACAACCTGATCCTGCTCAACGGTGTTCCCGTGCCGGGTGTCGACCCCGATGTTCCGAGCATACGTCTCGACATCTTCCCAACGGACATCGTCAGCAACCTTGCCGTGGTCAAGGTGCCCCGACCCGATCTCATGGGTTCCTTTGCGGGTGGCCTGTTGCTCATCGACACCAACAAGTATCCACGCGACCTGACGATCAAAGTGGGTGCATCGGTCGGCGTCAACTCACTGAGCACCTTTCAGCAGATGCCCACCTATCAGGGGGGTAGGCGCGACTGGATCGGGTTCGATGACGGCACACGCGCACTGCCAGGTGCGGTCGGTGCTGATCGCCTCGATGTCGGTCGGGCCGGCTCGGGCAGCCGCTATCAAACCCGAGACCAGGTCGCGCAGGTGGGGCGTCAGTTCGAGAACGTTTGGAATCCGAAGTACAAGCTCGCGATACCCCAGCTCAGTATCAAAGCCAGTGTGGGCGACTCGGGTGACCTCAAAAAGGAAGGTAGGCGAGCGGGCTACCTGATCAGCTTCATCTACGATTATGAAGAGGCGATTCGCACCGGTTTCAACAAGCGTTACCGGTTCAATGCGGAAGGCCAGATCGATCGCTTGTTGCAGGACTTCGACATCAAGGGCGGAAAGCAGGAGGTGCTCTGGGGAACGTTCGGTAGCGCGTTCCTCGAGCTCGACCCTGATAACTTCCTGAACATCACCTCGATGTTCAGCCGCGTGAGCAACGACACGACTCTCACGCAGCTCGGCGTCAAGGAGGACACGGGGCTCCAAGACGAATTTCTGTTGTCCAAGAACAGCTACAATTTCATCGGCCGCTCGATCTTATTCAATCAACTCACGGGCGACCACCGCAACCTTGGGGACACGCAAGCGCGCTTGCAGTGGAATTTGAGCGGTGGCCTGGGGCGGCGCGATGAGCCGGATCGACGCGAGATTCAGCAGTTCACCAAGAGTCAGCTCACCACCAATGCAAGCCGTTACTACGCGACTCTGAACCAGTATTTCGTCCAAGGTAAGAGCAGCGCGCGGTTTCCGCTATTCCAAGCCTTCGAGAAAACGGCATATGGCTCGGTCGGTGCCTACGGCGGATACCAAGATCGTGATTTCACTGCCCGGCGCTTCGTCCAGCAGCAGCTCGGCGCGACCCAGCTCATTGGCGACCCCGAGGCAGTCTTCGATGGGCTCAATTTGGGAAGGATTTCGACGATTCGCGAGCTCACCCAGATCGAGGATAGCTATGTGGCCAGCAACCGCTTGCTCGCGGGCTATCTGCAGCTCGAGACGCCCTTGGCGCCCTGGCTCAAGTTCCTGGGGCTCATGCGTTTCGAGGCCTT
The DNA here is from genome assembly GCA_963699755.1 of uncultured delta proteobacterium. Classification (GTDB taxonomy): domain Bacteria; phylum Myxococcota_A; class Polyangia; order Polyangiales; family Houyiibacteriaceae; genus SG8-38. The sequence goes on along the minus strand of CAVOVB010000001.1, from coordinate 931,042 downwards.
TACCCAAAGAGTGCAGTCGCAGAGCCCATTTGCTGAGGTCACGGACCCTAGCCAGCTCAAGAGCACCGACCGCACGGACCTCAATCCCTTGCCGTCCGCGACCTTCCGCTTTGAGGTCAACGAAGAGATGTTCGTGACTCTGGGCTACGGCATGACCGTCATTCGGCCCGCGATCCGGGAGCTGGCGCCTTTCACCTACGCGGACTTCATTCGAGGCTGGAACATTGCTGGCAACCCGGACCTACAGAGCAGCCAGGTGCAAAATGCGGAGGCTCGGTACGAGTACTATTTCGGTGGGACGGACCTCGTTGCGGCCACCGCCTTTTTCAAGTGGTTCGACCAACCCATCGAGTTCGTGATTTTCAATCAAGTCAATAGCACCGCGGGCTTCAAGAACGCGAAGAGCGCTTGGCTCGTGGGCGGTGAGGTTGAGCTCCGTTTGGGCTTCGGCCGCTTTCATGAGAAGCTCGACAGGTTCTTCTTCCTGGGCAACGTCGCCGTGATGGGCTCGCAGACGAACCTGCCACAAGATCAAGGAATTTCCGGCCGTTTGCAGCGCCGGCTGTTCAATCAATCACCCTTCGTTACCAATCTGTCACTTCGTTTTGACGATCCTGACGCGGGCGTGATGGTGGGTTTGGTCTACAACGCATTCGGGCCGAGGATCGTCGAAGCGGGATCTGCAGCCGGCGACTTCATCATTCCCGATGTCTACGAGCTTCCCCAACATCTGCTCGACTTCATGGTGACCTGGAAGCCAACGCCACACGTCAAGCTCGGTCTCAAGTGGAAGAACATCGCATTTGCCAAGCAGCGATACGAGCAAGGCGGAACACTGGTCTTGCTGGAGAACTACGGGACGACCGTGAGCATCGGTGCGGAGTACATCTACTGATTCGTGAATCGACGGACGAACGGTCCGCTCAGGACACGACCAAAATCACGCGGCGTAAAGAAGGGCCGCCCATGAAGAGGATATGGATATGAAAAACTATGTAGGAATGGCTGTTATCGGCGCCATGGTCGTCTCTATCGCAGCGTGTAGCAGCGACGGGGGCTCTGGCGGCTCTGGCGGCTCTGGCGGCTCCGGCAGCGTGGTTGATCTGTGCGCGGACGCCGGCGGCAGTGGCCAGGTACTGATCACCGCAGAAGAGATCACCGAGGACACTCTGCTCACCGCCGATTGCACCTACGTCCTTACGCGCACCACCTATGTGGTAGGCGCGAACCTCACCATCGAGGCTGGTGTCACGGTCGGCGGCGACAATGGCTCGGCGCTGATCGTCACCCAGAGCGGCACGATCGATGCCCAGGGCACTTCCGAGGCACCCATCGTCATGACTTCGTCGCGTACGGAAGGTGAGCGCGTAGCTGGCGACTGGGGCGGCGTTGTCCTTCTCGGGGAGGCGAAGCTCAGCTGGGGCGGCGCGGCTTGTGATGGAGAGCTAGGCGAATGCGTAGCCAACATCGAGGGGCTCCCCGATGGCGAGGCCCGCGGTAGGTTCGGCGGGAATGACGACACATGGAACTGCGGCACGCTCCGGTACGTTCGCATCGAGTTCGCAGGTTTCAAGTTTGGCGGGACGGAGGGCAACGAGCTCAACGGCCTGACCGTCGGTGGCTGCGGTAGCGATACGGTGCTCGATTACATCCAGATCCACAGGGGCCTCGACGATGGTGTGGAGTTCTTCGGCGGTACGGCCGAAATCAACCATGTCATCGTCTCGGGCACGGGCGACGACGGAATCGATTGGGACCAGGGCTTCCGCGGCAAGGTGGAGAACTTCATCGTTCACCACTTTGCGGGCAGCTCTGAGGATCCCCGCGGGATCGAAGCGGACAACTTCAGCCAGAACAACGACGTCCAGCCGCGCTCGGCCCCCGAGGTCCGGAACGGCACTCTCGTGGCATCGCCAGATACCTCAAACAACGAGGGGATCGTTCTTCGCCGTGGCACCTGGGGCGCCCTCGACGGTCTCGTCGTCTCTGGCTGGAACCGCGCTGGCGTCGACATCCGGGACGGCGCTTGGGACGTTGCGGGTGGTTGGCCCGATGGCCTCCTCGTGACCAACTCGTGCTTTGACAACAACGCCCCGGATTTCCCAGAGGACGTTGGCTGCATGGAAGACCCGGACGATCCGGGCAACCCCACAGGCGACGAAGACTGCGACGACTACAGCGGCAGCGGCGATTTCACGGATCTCGCCAACTACTTGCCGGAGAACACCAACATGCCCGCGCAGAACAACCTCGAGGAGGATCCACAGCTCGGCGACTTCAGCGGGGCTGTCGATGGCAGCGCAACGCCGGATTACTCGGTGAGCAACACCAACTGCCAGGGCGCCTTCGCCGCGGGCACTGTCTGGACCGGCGCTTGGAACGCGTTCCCGGCTAACTGAACCGAGCGCCTCAACCATCCAATTGACGAGAAGCCGCCGCCCCCGTTTGGGAGCGGCGGTTTCGTTTTGACCACCGTCATCGACTGTTCACGATCTCGACACCCCGCGCGGCTTCGAGATCGCGTAGCTTCGAGCTCTCCAAGCAGGACCTCCCAGAGATCTTATCCAGGCAAGCATATCCAACACCCAGCCCCGGCTGCGCGAGCACGCAGTCGGGGCGCCTTAATTCATGCGAGGGCTTCGGTTTGTGTGACCTCGGCGCCGTTCGTATGCTGACGCGGTGCTTCGCTTGGTCGGCGCGTTCTTGGTCTTATGGATCCTCGCGAGCAGCGCGCAGGCGCAAGCTGAGCCGAAAGCCGGCGCCGAGTCCGAGAACAAACCCCTGATCACACCGCCGAGGCTCATTCGCTTCGTCGAGGCCGCCTACCCCGAAACCGAAGGCGAAGAGCCAGAGGAGAGAGTGGTCGAGCTCGACATCGTCGTGGGCAAGGATGGGCTGGTCACCGAGGCGACGGTGCTGCTATCAGCAGGAGAGGCGTTTGACGAAGCTGCACTCGCGGCCGCTCGCCAGTTCGTCTTCGAGCCGGCTCGGACCGACTGGGAGCCGATCGCGTCGCGGATTCGCTATCGGTATGTCTTCGAGCTCAAGGCGCCACCCGAGGTGATGACGACGGGCTGGCTTCGCGGGACGGCGCTCCTCGCGCAGGACGACAGCTCCGCGGGCTCGGTCGTGATCGAGATCGAGAACGAGGGTGGTGAGCTCGTCCGAGATCTGGTTTCGGGAGCTGACGGGACGTTCATCGTGACCGATCTGGAGCCGGGGAAGTACAGCATCCGGATTCTAGGGGGCGAGTACGGCGACTTGGAAGTCGAAGAGGAGCTCGCCGCAGGAGTCGAGACCAAGGTGATCTACCGGCTTGGCGCCAAGAAAAAAAGGGGCCGTGGTGGCTTTGGGGCGACAGCGGTCATCGATGCGCCGCCGCGCGAGGTCATCAAGCGCACGATCGACAAGGAAGAACTCACTCGAATCCCCGGCACCCGAGGAGACGCCCTTCGCGCCGTCGAGCTCTTGCCAGGCGTCGCGCGACCTCCATTTGGAATTGGCCTGCTCATCGTTCGCGGCTCCGCCCCGCAGGACAGCGAGTCGTTCATCGATGGCATCCCCGTTCCGCTGATCTTCCACTTTGGTGGCATCACGAGCGTCTACAACTCCTACCAGCTCGAGAAGATCGACTTCTACCCGGGGAACTTCTCGGTCCGCTACGGCCGGCGCACCGGTGGCATCTTGGAGGTCACCACCAGAGACCCGGCCCAAGACAAGATTCACGGAGTGGCCGAGTTCTCGATCATCGATACCTTCGTCACGCTCGAGGGTCCCATTACCGACAAGATCAGCATCTCGGGTGGCCTTAGGCGAAGCCTGATCGACCTGATCTTGCCCGCGTTGCTCCCGGACGACATCGGCATCCGGCAGGCGCCCGTTTACATCGACTACCAGTTCAAGCTCAAATTCGCGCCGACCAAACGAGACCGCATCCGCATCTCGGCATACGGCTCGAGCGACCGGCTCGAGCTCATTTTGGAGCAGGCTGGCGGCGACGATCCGGCGATTCGAGGCAACACCGAGCTCTCGACCAGCTTCTACAACAACCAGATCGACTGGACCCGCCGGATCGGGGACAAGGTCGAGCAGGAGCTGGCGTTCAACATCGGTCCCACGAAGATCGCGTTCGGCTTGGGCAATGAGTTCAGACTCGAAGGCACCTTTCTTCAGAACTACGGCCGCGCCGAGTGGCGATACCAGATCACGGACAGGGTTCGACTGATCGCGGGCCTCGACGTATTCGTCACCCCCGTCGACCTGGTCTACGTTGGCCCGCAGCCGACCGCGCAGGAGGGAGGAGGAAGCCAGCAGGGCTCGCTCGCAGGGCAAGAGCAGGTGTTTGCCGACGTGAATACGACGGTCTACCGCCCAGGCCTCTACCTCGAATCGGACCTCCGGCTGGGCAAGTTCACCGAGCTCATCTTGGGCCTGCGCGTGGACTATTTCAGCGACATCGACGAGTTCGCGGTCGACCCGCGCGTGACGACGATCTTCAGCGTGCGACCGGACATGCGGGTCAAGCTCGGCCTCGGGATCTTCAGCCAGCCGCCGGAGTTCCAGGAGTCCGACACGAGCATCGGCAACCCCAACCTCGATCCGATTCAAGCGGTCCACGTGGGCGCGGGCTGGGAGTACGACCCGATCCCCGGCTTCCGGTTTGGCGTCGAAGGTTTCTACAAATACCTATGGGATCGGGCCATCGCGACGCCGAACGGCGAGGCGCCCTTCTACGTGACGGGCGGCATCGGCCGGATCTACGGCGCGGAGCTCAGCGCCAACTTCCGCCCCGCGACCGGACGCAAGTACTTCGGCTACCTCTCCTACACTCTCTCTCGGAGCGAACGGAAGGACGGGCCCGAGGAGCCCTGGCGTCTGTTTGATTTCGACCAGACGCACATTCTCTCCGCGGCGTTCGTCTACAAGTTCCCGCGCAACTGGGAGATCGGCGGCCTGTTCCGCCTCGTGAGCGGCAACCCGAACACCCCGGTCATCGGCTCGGTTTACGATGCGCTTAGCGACGTCTACATTCCGATCGACGGACGGGTGAACTCGCTCAGAAACCCTCTGTTCCACGAGCTCAATGTTCGCGTCCAAAAGGAGTGGCTCTTCAAGGGCTGGCAGCTGGCCTTGTTCCTCGACATCCGGAACGCGTACAATCAGCAAAACCAAGAGGGCATCATCTACAACTACGATTTCACGCAGCAGTCCCCGCTGCTGGGGCTTCCGATCATCCCCGCGCTCGGGGTGAGGGGGCAGCTGTGAGACGCGCGCTCGGTTCGATTCTCTTGTGCTTGGCGATGGCGTGTAGCGAGAGCTTCCCTCCGGCCTCGGCGGTCAACGACCTGCGGGTCGTCGGCGCTCGGATCGACGTCGAGGGGGCGCCCGGGCGTGCCAACCCGAGCCCTGGTGACGGCGTGCAGGCTTCGATCTTGGTGATCGATCGAGGAGCCCCGCCCTCCGACCAACCCGAGGACCCTGCATTGACCCCCCCGCTCCTGACCTGGGCCTTCCTCGCCTGCGTTCCCACACCCACGCGCATCGGCGTGCCGATCTGCGGCACCTTGATCGAGGCATGTGACGGGTGCAGCGGGCCGCCGCCCAGCGACCCGTTTGCCTTGCCCGTCGTCCGATTTCAGGTGCCTTCCGAAGAAGAGCTCGACGCGGTCGAGGCCAGGGAGGTGCTTCTTCAAGGGGTTGTGTGCGGCGAGGGTGTGCCTTCGGCCGACGCGATCGTTCGTTTTCTCTTGGGCGAGACCGACGATCTCGTGCCCTGCGAGGACGCCAATGGGGAGCCCATCGTCTACGACGATAAGCGCATGGTTGGGAGGTTCGTGACGGTTCAGATTCCGATCGAGCGGGATGCCGAGGATCCCAACCTCAACCCCGAGATCCGCAACGTCTTTCTGGACGGCAAGACGTGGCCGCCGCCTTACGCAGATGGCGTGGCCCGCGACGCACCCCTCACCGGCTGCAGGGCCGACCTCGATGGGCTCAGCAAAGAAGAGCGCGACAAGCATCCCGTCGAAGGGAGCGCGGCATCGAGCATCAACCTCAGCGTGCCCTGCGAGAGCCTTCAGTCGTTCACGATCGATGACGTCGAATTCAGCGAGGAGATCCAGGTGAGCTGGCTTGCCGATGGAGGCGGCTTCGAGGTCGCCTTCTCGTTCATCACGGAATGCCCGTCTTCCACAGCGGCCAGCGCTTCGATTCTCACTCAGTGGCTCCCCTACTCCAAGGTGCCGGAAGACGGTGCGCTGGTCCGCTTCAACTTCGTCGTTCGGGACGGCCGCGGAGGCCTCGATCGACTCGAACGCGGGCTTTGTGTGCTCCCACGAGGAGAAGCTCAATCTCCGCCCTAAGTGTCGGCTCTCTCGAAACTTTTGGCGATCGTTGACACCGCCCGACCCCCCACCTAGCTTGATGGATCGCGATGGTGGAGCGAATCGGAACTTGTCGCGTTCTCGGCGAAATCGGCAGCGGTGGCATGGCTGTCGTCTACGAAGCGATCCAGGAGCCGCTCAATCGACGCGTCGCGATCAAGGCGCTCAAGCCTTCAATCGCGATCGACAGCCAATTCGCGGAGCGCTTCGAACGCGAGGCGCACTTCATGGCGTCGCTCCAGCACGAGAACATCCTTCACGTCATCGACTTCATCAAAGATGGGCGTTCGATGTTCATCATCATGGAGTACGTCGACGGGATCGACCTCTACGATTTGCTCGAGCGCTCGCCGCGCCTTCCCGCCGACATCGCTGCGATCATCACGCTCCAGCTCGCCCGAGGCCTCGACTACGCACACTTCCGCGGGATCATTCATCGCGACATCAAGCCTGCAAACATCATGGTGTCGATGCAGGGGGATGTGAAGGTGATGGACTTCGGCATCGCACGGCACGAGCGATTTGGCGATCTGACCGAGACCGGAACAGGCCTCGGCACGCCGAGCTACATGAGCCCAGAGCAGATTCTCGGCGACAAGCTCGACTTCAGGAGCGACATCTTCTCGGTTGGCATCGTGCTCTACCAGATGCTCACGGGGCGCAAGCCCTTCGTCGAGGACGAGGCACGCACGGTCATGCAGAAGATCCGCCTCGACCGCTACGAGGCGACCAAGAGGCTTGGCGTCGATGTGCCGCGAAAGCTCGAACGGATCATGGCCCGCTGCCTGCAGAAAATGCCGGCAAATCGCTATCCGACCACCCAGGCGCTGATCGACGATCTGGCGGAGTTTCTCGCACCGCGCGTGCAGATGAGCCACAACGCGCGTCTGGTCATGTTCCTGAACGAGATCGGCGTCATGACCAGCGACCAGACCGACGAGGTGCTCTCCGCCGTGGCGCCACGCGCCCTTCGAATTGGACGGCGCAACGGCAATTTCTTGCGAAAGGTCGCGAAATGGCAAGCGGCGGCGCTGCTGGTGCTGGTGACGTTGGGGCTCAGCGTACAGGCGGCGAGCGGCCGATGGTCGGGCCCATCGCCCGGTCAAGCACCCCCGGCCCTGAGTCCTGCGGAGGCTGGGTTTCTCACCGTCAGTGCCGACCCCTGGGCGCACGTATACGTGGACGGGCAGCACGTGCTGACGACTCCGTCCGCGCGCGCGATCCCTTTGCAACCTGGCCGCCACTACGTGAAGTACGGCAATCCGTACTTTGCAGCAGTCGAGCATGAGATCGTCATCCGCGCAGGGGAGACGATGCACGACCGGGCAACCCTCTCGGAGCCGATTGCGGTGGCTGACGAGCCTGAGGTAACGCCATGAAGCGAGGCTTGGCGTCCGCTTTGCTCGTCGTGGCTTTTGGCCTGTCTGCAGGCGCAGGAGCGCAACCGGTGTACACGCACGCGGTGCAGGAGGGTGACACCCTCGCGTCGATCGCGCAGCGCTACTATGGAGATCCCACGCGTGACGCGGTCTTACGTGAAGCGAACCCGACGAAGGGTGCCGGGACCAAGGGCCTCTTGCCCGGGAGCTGGATCTTCATTCCGATGGTCAGCTTCTACCGCGTAGCCAAGGACGACACTTGGAAGTCGATCGCCACCCGGTTTTATGGGCTGCCGTCGAGGGCGGCGACTTTGATCGAGGCGAACAAGGGCAACCGGCGCCTCGAACCCGATGAAGGGGCCGAGCTTCTGGTCCCCTACCCGCTACGCCACGTCGTGGGGCCGGGCGAGACGCTCGCGACCATCGCGAAGATGTACATGCCCGACAGCCCACTGTCGGTGAAGCGCATACGAAGCTTCAATCCGGGCGCGCGAATCGAGCGCGGCCAGGTCGTCTTGGTCCCCTTGTTCGACTTGAGGCTCGCGGGCGAAGGTCAGACCGAGGCCTCGTCGGCGTTTCTGCTTGCTGCCGCGGGCGGAGCGGCCAAAGAGGCGCAAGATGAAGTCGAGAGCTCGCTCCCGGAGCTCATTCAACAGGTGGAAAAAGCCCAGTTCGCCGAAGCGGTGGCCCTTGGGAACCGGCTTCTCGGGACGCAGGGCCTGAGCTCGACACAGCTGGTGACCATCGAGAAGGAGCTGGCGGTGGCCTACGTTGCCCTCGAACGCGCAGACCTCGCCGAAGCGTCGTTTCGCGCAGCCCTCGCCCTTCAGCCAAACCTCGAGCTCGACACGGTGCGCACTTCGCCGCGCGTGCTCGAAGCGTTCAACCGCGCCAAGCAGCCCAGCGAACAGTGACCGCGGCTAGCTCTTCTTTTTGAGCTTCTTGATCTTCTTGGGCCTGTACTTCTCGGGACGGCTGCTCTTTGCGCCCGTCGCTTGTGCAGCAGCTTCGCTAGCGGCATGGCGCGCCCAGGGCGGGAGCTCGATGTCGCCCTTCTCGTCAGCGCGCTTTTTGAGGTGGACATAGGCGATGATGCAGACCGGAATCAGCGCCATCGAGATCAGTTGAGAAGTCGAGAAGCCAAAAGCAGAGCCGCGACCGAGGTCGTCGCGCAGGTATTCGATGAAGAAGCGCCAAACGCCGTAGAGCGCCGCGACCGTCACGAGAACTTGGCCCCGGAATTTGCGGTGGGTGAGCAGCCAGGTAGCGAAGATGAAAAGCGCGAGGCCGGCGATCGATTCGTAGATCTGCGTCGGGTGCACGGCGAGCGAGCTCAGGCGATCGACCATGAGGTCGGGGTATTCTTCTAGATGGTGCTGATACGCGGGTGAGCCGTTGATCGTCTGGTCGCAGGCAAACGACGGATAAGCATCGCTGTCCCACTTCGGGAAGGTCCCTGCCCTCTGCAGCCAGCCGGGCGCGCTCTCTTCGAGCGGACGACCGTAGTCACATCCGTAGAGGTAGCAGCCCACGCGCGTGAGCATGAGCCCCGATGCGAGCGTGGGCACGGCGATGTCGGCGAAAGGGAGGAGAGGAATCTTCTTGATTCGCCAGAAGATCAAGGCCGTGACGAAGCCGCCGAGGAAACCGCCGTAGGCCACCAGGCCGCCCGAGCGAAGGTCGAACCAGGACGCGAAGCTGTCGTAGGAGTCCGGGTTGGTGAGGATGTAGAGCAGACGGGCACCGACGATCGCGCCGACGGCGGTCCAGGTGAAGCAGCTCGCGAGCAGCTCTCGGTTGTAGCCCTCGACCTTCTTGCCCATGTACAGGATGTAGTACCAGGCAAAGAGCAGGCTGCTTCCCAACATCACGCCGTAGGAGTAAATGGGAATCGCGCCCCAGGGCGTTGGAATGCTGAACAAGACCGGATGCATCGCGCGGAAATCTCGCTGGGTTCGGCCCAGGGGTCAAGTGGGCTTGGTTCTGCGATGAGCGAGCTCGACATTCGGGAACAGGATGGTTCGGTCACGTTCGAGGTGCGGGTTGCGCCGCGCGCGAGTCGCACTCGGGTCATCGGTGTTCAAGATGGCGCGCTCAAAGTTGCGCTCAGCGCGCCGCCGGTCGATGGCGCGGCAAACGAATCCCTCCGGAAGCTCCTCGCTAAGGCGCTTGGCGTGTCGAAGTCCGACGTCGAGATCGTTCGTGGCGCCCGTGCGCGCATCAAGGTGCTGCGCGTGCGCGGAGTCCGCGCGGCGGACGTTTGTTTCGAGCCGAGCTAGTTGACGATCACGCGACGGAGGATCCACTCGTCGTTTTGTCGACGGAGATCGAAGACGGTGTTGGCGAGCCCGGCGTCGGTGCGAAGGCGCAGTGCGATGCGTGCACGCTCGCCATCGAGCGAGACGCTTTCCTGGATGAGGTGGAGCCTCGAGCCTTCGAGCGAGGCCAAGGCTTTGCGAGCGTCAGGCTTGAGTGCGGCAGCGTTGCGGTCGCTGTAGCGACGGCTGTGGCCGTCGTGCACGAGCTCGACCGTCACCTTCGAGGGATTCGCGTAGCGCAACGCGTTGTCGATCCGCGTTCCGGAAATCCGTCCTGTCACCGAGTCGATGAACTCATCCATTCGTTCGCGGTCGGTGACCACCATGGCGTCGGCCACCAGAGCGACCCCGACCGCGATCGAGAGGATGACAAGGAGATAGAAACCCGTTCGCTTCATGACTGCTCTGGGTCATGCAGGCGCCGTGCCAGCGCCCCGGACACCGATTTACCGTTTGATTTCGAGCGAAACGTGGCCGTTTTCGCATGCTTGACTGTCATTGTGACAGGCCGCCCGAAACCGGCCGGGACAGATTGGCAGCGGCCCCGGCGTGACGGACCGATCGCGCCCGGCGCTCCAGCCAGGCGCTGAGCCCCAGCAGCGCCGCGCCGAAGCTGGCGAGCGCCAGCCAGCCGCTGGCCTCGAAGGCTTCGATGGCGTGGACGACTTCGATGACGAAGCCGAAGCCGGCGAGTGCGATCCCCGCATAGAGGGGGACGCGCCGGCCTTTCACGAAACCGTAGCTCAAGACGCCGAGGCCAAGGGCGATGGCCTCAAGGGCCGCCCAGGCGCGCGGGGCCAGGAGCAGGGTGGTGGTTGCCGTGGTCGCGTTCAGGATCACTGCGGCTCCCAGGAAAAACGCCTTCGAGCGCACACTGGTCCAGGCGAATCCGAGCAGCGGAACGGCCGAGAAGAGACCGTATATCAGCCAAGTGCTCGACAGCGACCTGGGCGCCCACAAGGGGACAGTCGCATCGATGAAGGCAGCGATGCAAAGGAGGGTTGGCACGATTGCGAATCGTTCGATCGTTCCATCAGCGATCTCTTTTCCGAGTGTGAAGAGCGCGATGGCCGCGGTTCCCAAGAGGGTCCCCCAGAATGTGCTCGAGACATCGTAGAAGAGAACTTGGCGCGCTGCGAGGACCGCGGCCGGCACCACGAGGGAGGCGACCGCGAGTCGTGACTCGAGGGTTTGCGGCTTGATGCGAGCAGCACACCAAGCCGTGGCTCCAAGCATGGGAACGATGATCAGGGTTGCGGCAAGAGCGCTGCGATCGGGAACAAGCAAGAGCGCATGACTCGCCGCGCTTGCTGTGCTGAGCAGGCGCGCGTGAGGACGCGAGAGGACTCGGAAGGCCGCCCAAATCAAAGGAATCAAGGCGACTGCAGCGCCAGCGACGAGCAGGAGCGCCGCCTGCGGGCTGGGCGCGACCCACTGTGCCACGGGCCCGAGGGTCCTGGTCGTCGTCCCAAACTGCGACAAGACGAAGCCTCCGAGCAGGCCTGCGTGGATCGGGACGAGCGCGAGGAGGGTGAGCATCAGGACGCGCGCGGTCCGGCCTTCCTGCAATCGAATGCCGCAGATGTAGGCGAGCGCCGGCAGAAGCGCTGTCATGCCGAGGAGCGCGAGGTAGCGGGTTACGTCGCCCACCTGTTCCCAGCTTTGAACCAGGAACGTTCCTGCAGCGGCGACGATCATCGCCGCGCCAAACCAACGCAACATTTGAAAGAGTCGTTGAAGTCGGGTGTCCATGGCGCTCTCTAGATCTCCTCTGCGCGCAGCTCTTCGAGCTCGAGCCGAAGATCGGCGCTCTCGTCGATCGACTCGAGCTCGGCTTCGAATGCGTCGATCGGCTCTGCGCATTTCGACGCGATCTCGATCTCACCGACCCGCGTCTCCCATCGGTCGAAGACGTCCTCGAGGTCGCCGATCGGTCCGGCGGTGCTCGCCATGCCGTGAGCGGCCTCCGCGCGTGATTGGCGGGTGCGCATCAGGTTCTTGCGTTCGGTGAGCTCGGAGAGACGCGCGTTCAACATCCGGATGCCTTCGCTGAGCTCTTTGTGAGAACGCTCGTGCTCCACCAGCCGCTGCCGTAGCTGCTGGAGCCGACGCTCGGATGCTTTGAACCGGCGCATGCATTCGAGTGCGACCTCCTCGTCGTCGGCGGACTTCGCCCGGCGGCGCCAAGCTTCGACCGCCTGCTCTTCCCGAGCGAGGCTCTGCCTCAGGCCTTCCTGGTCGCGTTCCACCCGTTTGAGCTGAACGCGCGCCCGAGCCGTGGATTGGCGAACCCGGCCGATCGCCGCGCTCACCGCCGCGTCGTGGTTCTCCACCTGGGCGAGCACCCCATCGACCCAGCTCGTCACACTCATCGTCCATCGCTTCATTCGATTCATCGATACCTCCTGCGGCCGATAGAGCAGGGAGCGTGCCAAGATATAAGACATCGAAAACATTGATGAAAGGGGCTCAGACATCCCAGAACGATACATAGAATGCACAAATCCTGTACGCTTTATGCACATGTTCGACTCCCAGAAGGCTGCCCGCCTAAGCGCGATTGGGGAGCTGGGCTTCACCAATCCATTTGGCCCGGAGCGGCCGAAGCTCGAGGCGGTCATCGTGGGCGAGCGGGTGGCGCGATCCTCCCCCTGGAGTCGGGCCCTGGACTGGCCGCTCGGGGATCCGGCGCTCCCAGCGATTCAGAAAGAAGCCGAACGGGAGATGGCGGCCGCGCAGGCCGGTTTCGAGAACGGCACACGATACAGCGAAGCGGACCGCGCGCTGATTAGAGGGGTCGCGTTGTACGTCCTCTACTACCGGCACGAAGCCGCGCTCTACGAATCGATCATCGCGGACGCTCCCACGGAGGCCGTAGGCTGCTACGAGGCGTTCGAGAACGACTTCGGTGAGCTGTTTCGGCACGTGGGCCCACCTGCTTGGGCGCGCGAGCCCGCCGACTTGTTCGCGCTCTTCTTTCAGACACGGCGCGCCTTTCACTTCGTCTTCCATCAGATCCTAGGCACCTCGGTCGCTGCGGCGAGGTTGCGGGCGACTGTCTGGGAGTCTTTGTTCACGCACGACCCCTGGCGCTATTTGCGTCAGCTCCAAGGTCGCATGCATGAGGCGAGCACTTTGATCTTGGGGCCCTCCGGAACCGGTAAAGAGCTCGTTGCGAGCGCGATCGGCTTCTCGTCATTCATCCCCTTCGATGCCCAGAGACGCCGCTTCGCTCGCGACTTCCGAACGGCGTTCCATCCGCTTCATCTCGCGGCGATGTCGAAGACGCTGATCGAATCAGAGCTCTTTGGGCACAAGAAAGGCGCGTTCACGGGGGCAAACGCGGATCGCATGGGCCACCTCGAAGGGCGGTCGTCGAGCGAAACGATCTTCATGGACGAGATCGGCGAGCTCGATCGGGAAGTGCAAGTGAAGCTACTGAGGGTCTTGCAGTCGCGGACGTTTCACCGACTGGGAGACAGCGAAGCGAGAAGCTTCGGCGGCAAAGTAGTGGCCGCTACCAACCGAGACCTGTCGCGTGAAATGCAAATGGGGCGCTTTCGCGAGGACCTGTACTATCGCCTTTGTGCGGACGTGATCCGGACGCCTTCGCTCAAGGAGCAGCTTGCCGGCGACCGTGGCGAGCTGGGTCACCTGGTCGAGGTGCTGATTCAACGCGCGCTGGGCGATGCGGATCGCGCGAGCTTCGAGGAGGTCATGTCCGGGATCGAGCGAAGCGTCGGCGATGACTACCCATGGCCCGGCAACATTCGCGAGCTCGAGCAGTGCGTCCGGAACCTCTTGATACATGGGCAGTACCTCCCGGCAAAGGGCCCCCAAGAGGGCGGCCCCCTCGACTCCCTCGTCGAACAGATGCGAAGCGCCAACGCCACCCTCGACCAGGTGGTCGGTGTCTACAGTCGCTGGGTCTACGAACGACAGGGCAGCTACAGCCGCGCCGGCGAAGTCCTGGGCATCGACCGTCGCACCGTAGCCAAACACGTAGGCGACACCTAGACCAAGATCAGGTATTTAGAATCCGGAGAGTGTCTCCTTCTGTGACCACTGTGCGCTTGTTCACGCCCACGGGTTGGGTGATTGGGACCTTGCATGTCCCGGAGGGGATGGCGTTGTTGCCTTTCTTGAATGGGGGCGAGGCATTTTTTAGGATGACGAATGTCAGTCTGCCGGCACAACCACAGACGATTCCGTTTCTAGCATTGCAGCGCAAGGCGGTGTGGCTCGTCGTGCCAGGGGAAGAGGCGGCTCTCGGGCTTCACGGAGACGATGGGCGCGAGCGTCACGAAGTTGCGTGCTTGTTTGCCGGTGGCCTGGTGATGGGAACGCTGCGCCTGCCGAAAGGCGCGCGCGTTTCCGACGAGCTGATGCAATCCGAGGAGTTTTTCGCAATCGAGGATTGCACCGTCGGGATCGACGCGTCACCCGATCCCGTGATGGAAGCCGAAGAGCTGGTGTTCGTGCACGCCGCTGAGATGTTTGGGGTCGCGGAGCTCGACGGCGAATGATCGACCCACGCCGGAAGCTCCGTGAGCAAGGGACACGCGAACACCGATCGTGGCTATGGACGGGTGCGGATGTGAACGCGGTCAGTCGTTCAACGCGGCACGCATGACGTCGAGGGGCGGCTCGAGCCCAGTCCACATCTCGAAAGCGATCGCACCTTGGTGGAGCAGCATCCCGAGGCCGTCGATTGTGTGGAGGCCGCGCGCGTCAGCGCGTGCGAGCAGTGTGGTTTTGAGCGGCTTGTACACCAGGTCGACGACCGCCGCTCCGATGGGCAAGGCTTCGATCGGGAGAGAATCCGCGAACGCTCGGGCGTCTGGGTTCGACCCCAGAGTCGCGCTGGTAGCCTGAACGAGCAAGCTGGCACCCCTGAAATGACGGCCGGCTTCCCCGAGCGGTGCCGCCTCCAGACTGCAGCCGACCGCGTCGGCCATCGATCGGCAAAGCGCTTCACTCTGCTTGGTCCTCCGAGAGAGCACACGGATCTCGGCCGCGCCCGCTTCGGCCAGGCCCATGACCGCCGCACGCGCCGCGCCCCCTGCGCCGAGCACGACGACGCGTGCGCCGCTGATCGAAACACCAGCGTCTTCGAGCGATCGCACCAAGCCCGGGGCGTCCGTGTTGTACCCGAGGTACTGGCCATCAGCGCCGACGACGGTGTTGACGGCGCCAATGGCCCGGGCAGCAGGCGCAACGTCCTCGATGAGCGACATCATCGCTTCTTTGTGCGGGACGGTGAGGTTGTAGCCTCGGATCCCCGCCGCGTGCTTGGCGGCAATTGCTGCGGCCAAATCCTCGGGGGCGACCTCGAAGCGCTCGTAGCGAAGCTCGACCCCGAGGGCGCGCGCGGCCGCCTCGTGCATCTGCGGCGACTTCGAATGGGCGACCGGCCATCCGAAAATGCCGAGTCGAATCGGACTAGTCATGGCTTTCGACCTTTGCGCCAAACTCTCCATCGGACACTCGGACGCGAAGCCGGTCGCCTTCCTTCACGTCAAACCGGCTCCGAACCGCACGGCCGGTCGCCTCGTGGATCGCAATGGCATAGCCTCGTTCGAGCACCCGCAGAGGTGAGAGCGCGTCCAACTGTGCGCCGAGCTCCGCGTGTGATGCGCGTGCCTGCTGGATCATCGGCCGACCGCGGCCTTTGAGCCGGAACTCGAGCGCGAGCAGTTGATCACGGCGATGGCGCATCGGTAAGCGGCCCGCGTCTCGGAGCTTGGAGCTGAGCGAGGCGAGCCCGCGCTGATCGCGCCTGAGCACCGATCGAGGGTCCAAGCGCATCAGGCGTCGATTGAGCTCTCCGAGCCGTTCGCGCTTCTCGCGAAGCTCGGCGCGCTGCGTCTGCTGAAGCTGTTCTTGGAGATCGCGGAGCTCGCGACGAATCGGGGTGATGACGCGTCGTGCGCCGTAGAGCGGGCGAAGCTGGCGTTCGAGGCGAAGACGAAGGCCGCCGATTCGATTGTCGAGTGCCTGCTGCAATCGACGCTCCCAGGATCGCAGGTCTCGGAGGAGCGCCGCTCGCGCGGGTACGACGATCTCTGCGGCGTTAGACGGAGTTGCCGCTCGCAGGTCCGCAACCAGGTCGGCGATCGTCATGTCGACCTCGTGGCCGACGCCGCTCACGACCGGCACTCGGCACGCTGCGATCGCGCGCGCCACGCCTTCATCGTTGAACGCCCAGAGATCCTCTGCGGAACCGCCGCCGCGCGAGATGATCACGACGTCCAGATCCTCGACTCGCTGAATGAGCTCGAGCGCCGATATGATGCTCGCCGGCGCGTCCTCACCCTGGACTCGGCAGTCGGCGACGAGGATCTGCACCGGGCAGCGTTCCGAAGCGACCCGAATGATGTCTCGCAAGGCGGCGCCCGCTCGGCTCGTGACGACCCCTACCCGACGCGGCAGCGCGGGCAGCCGGCGTTTTTTTGCCGCGTCGAGCAGGCCCTCCGCCTCGAGCTTCGCGCGGAGCCTTCGAAACTGGGCGGCGAGGTCGCCTTCGCCGGCGAGCTGTGCCGAGCGTGCGATCAGCTGAAACTGACCGCGCGCCGTATAGAGCGAGAGCGTCCCGCGGAACCGAATGCGCGCCCCGTTCTCGAGGGGTGCCTTCGTGCGCTTCACGTCGGACTGGAACATCACGCCACGAAGCTGCGCCGGGTCTTCCTCGTCGTTGAGAGTGAAGTACACGTGACCCTTCGCGCGCCGCACGTCGGACAGCTCGCCTTCGATGAGCACCTTCCCCCAATGCTCCTCGAGCGTGAGGCGCACCGCGCGGTTGACTTCGCTGACCCGGAAGACATGTTCATCGCCATCAGGGTCATCGCTCTGAAGACGCTCGAAAAGGGGCATCTCCGACATGCGCTGAACCTAGCCGCAATCAACACTATGAAAAAGGGGACGATCCCCTTTTAATCGAAGCGAGAGCTATGAGCGCGGTCGTCGTGGGCGTGGGTTCGAATCTCGGAGCGCGAGAGGCAGCGATTCGTGCTGCGCGCGCACTCCTGAATGCGCGAGAGGGGATCGAGGTCCGCGCCGTTTCGAGGATCTATGAGACCGAACCCCTGGGGCCGCCGCAGCCTCGCTACCTGAACGCGGCGTTTCGTTTGGAGACCGAGCTTTCGCCGACCGAGCTCCTGGCTAGCTTGCTCAGAACCGAACGACGTCTGGGCCGACGGCGCGACCCTGGTGAACGATGGGGTCCGCGCAGCGTCGACTTGGACCTTCTTTGGGATCAGCGCGGCCCACACGAGTCGCCCGGTCTCTCGGTGCCTCACCCTGAGCTACGAAACCGTGACTTCGCGCTTGGGCCGCTCCTCGACGTGGCTCCCGAGCTCCTCGGGGCATTCGACCCTTCGCTCGAGAGGCTCGGCGGTGTGCCGCCTGCATGGACGCGCGAGGCGCTGGTCAAAGTAACCATGACTTCGAAAGGGTTCGAGGTCGACGTCGAGGCGGACTCCCTGACCGACGCCTGCGCGCTCTGTCTAGGCCCAGGCACCTCCTTTGGGCGCCCTTGGTCCAGCCGCCACTTCAGGATCGAAGCGGGGCTCGAATCGTTTGCCGCCGCGGTCCGTGAAGCGCTGCGCACAGGGTTCGCGATTCGCTGCGCAACGATTAGCCACTGTTCACAATCGAGGTCTGCCTTGCAATTGCATGGCGTCTGCATGGGAAATCCAGCACCTCGCGATGTGCGACTTTGGACTACCTCGGGACAGCGGCGTCAGCTTCGGCTGCGAATGGAGGTCATCCATTAACCCCTGGCACGAGTCGTTTTCTCACCCAAACGTTTGTTGCTTCACGAATCGCTAGCTAATGTGAAGTGGGGGTTTCAGAAAAGAAGCATGGCCGACGCACGCAAGGACAAGCGCACGCTGCTTTCGTTGAAGATCCGATACAAGAGCGCGACGCTCGAGGATTTCATCGAACGCTACAGCAGCGACATCTCGCGGGGGGGTGTTTTCATCAAGGCCAAGAAGCCGTTGCCGGTGGGAACGCTTCTGAAGTTCGAGTTCATGCTCCAAGACGAATCGACACTGATCCACGGGGTGGGTCGCGTCGTTTGGAGGCGTGAAGAAGCCGAAGCCGACGCAGAAAATCCGACTGGCATGGGCATCAAGTTCATCAAGATGGACGCGGAGTCGCGCGCCATCGTGCAGAGGATCTCCGATGATCGGGTTCGCCCTGGTGTTTTCGATCAGGGCAAGGAAGGGGCCCCATCTCGGCAACTCATCGATTCAGACCAGGCTGGCCGAGAAGACCGGACCAAGGTTCGGCACGTGAGCGAGTTTCTGGCGTCGGCGCTCGAAGAGGGCGGGGCGGGTGAAGCCGCGCGACGCGAAGCGCAGGCTGGAGCGCAGCGAGCCCGTCAGCTTGGTGACGACAAGCGGAGCGCCACCGCCTACGGGGCATTCGCGGCGCAGCAGAACGTTCCGGTTCATCAGAAGCAGTCGGTTTCAGAAACGCAGGCCCGTGGCGCCATGTCCGCGTTCGGCGGATCGGCCATCAATACGGCGCCGCGAATCAGCAGCGCCGCGGCTCCGGCGTTCGAAGAGCTCGACCCCGAAGACGATTTCCTCGAAAACGAAACGACCAAGATTCACGAATACCCGAACGAAAGCTACCGTCCGGAGGCCGCCGCGACGGTCGTCGCCAAGGACGCTGCAGCAGCATTCAGCCACGAAAGACGAGCCACGCCGGTGGTGCCCGCCGACGTGATGGCGAACGAGCCGCTCGAAGCGGACGTTCCCGACCTGTTTGGTCCAGCGGTCACCGACTCGTTCGGACCCGGTCCAGGCGAGGTCATCGACGCCAGCATGTTTGAATCCGAACGATCCAGGGGTCGCGCGCCCGTCCCTGTGGCACCTGGCATTCCGTCAGAGGCGTTCAAGGTTCCGCAGGCTCCCGAGCCCGTTTGGACGACGCGGCCCACGCCCGAGAAACAGGCTCGGCCCGGCTTGGTCATTCTTCTCGTCGTGGTGCTGGTCCTTGCCGGTGCGGCAGTTGCGGCATGGCAGCTCGGCTTCCTGGACGGCCTCATCGAAGCGCTCTCGCCCGACGCCGGTCCCACGGCAGAGCCGGTGCGCGCTCCCGAAGCACCTGTCCTCGCTCGCCCGACCCAAGCTCAGGGAGTGTCTCCCCAAGCGCCCGCGGCGCAAGACACCGCCGCTGCACAAGCCGCTCCGGCCCGGGCGGAAGGCGAAGAGACCAGCAAGGCTCCAGCCGAAGCAAAGGCTGCCGAAGTGACGCCGGTCAAGGCCGCCAAAGCGGGCGTGGTGAAGTTCGAGGTCGTTTCAGAGCCGCCAGGCGCGTTCATCTCCGTCAACGGCAAACGGGCCGGACGGACGCCGGTCCAGCTCGAGCACGAGGTCGGGACCAAGCTTTCGGTCTACTCGAAGATTCGCGGCTACCTGGGTCAGCGGCAGCAGATCGAGGTTGCAGACGGCCAAGAGTCGTTGAGCTTCGAGCTCGTGCCGCTTCGCTATGTGGTTCAGGTCGTCACTAGCCCCGAAGGCGCGATGGCGAGTGCGGTTGGTGGCGGAGTGATCGTCACGCCGGGTGAGCTCGAGTTCAAGTCGATGCCACGGTCCCGCAAGATCGTGATCTCGATGAAGGGCTACAAGACGGCCAGCACGAACCTGATGCGCTCTTCGTTCACCGAGGAGAAAAGCCGCATGTTCGCCGCCGTGAACGTGACCCTCAAGAAGGAAGGCGCCGCGCCGAGCGAAGCGATGGCCGAGCCGCCTGCCGCGCCTGCGCCGGGCGAAGTGAAGGCCGAGGCGCCAGCCGTGCCTTCGCCGAGCGAGGTGAAGGCCAAGACCGAGCCTCCGGCGGCAGCCACGCCGAGCGAGGCGAAAGAAGCCGTGCCTGAGCGGCCCGCCGAGCCAAAGCGGGTCGAAGAAGCCCCCGCGCCTAGCGAAACAGACGCTCCCGACGCGCCTTAGGCTTTCGGTACAGCACCCGAACGCAGAGAAGGCCAGCCAGAAAGCCGCCGATGTGCGCGAACCAGGCCACCCCGCCGCCGCCTTCGGCGATGATGCCGAGGGCGAGGTAGCCCTGCACGAGCTGCAGCGCGAACCAGAGCACGATGAAGATCACAGCGGGAACTTCCATGAAGTGGATGAAGATGAAGATCGGAATGAGCGTCACGACACGCGCGTGCGGGAAGAGGGTCATGTAGCCGGCGAGCACACCGGAAATCGCCCCCGATGCACCGATCATCGGCACCACGCTGTCCGGGTCCACGAGGATCTGTCCTAGGACCGCGCCGAGGCCGCATAGGAGGTAGAATAAGAGGAAACGGCCGCGGCCGAGGACATCTTCCACGTTGTCGCCGAAGATGTGCAAAAAGAGCATGTTCCCCCCGAGGTGCAGGAGGCCTCCGTGCAGGAACATGCTCGTGCACGGCGTCACCCAGCTTCCGAATGCGCCCCCGTCCATGCGCGGCGCGGCCCAGTTGCCGTGGACGATCACGTCGGGGATCACGCCAAAGCGCATCACGAGAGCTTCGGCTCCGACGTCCCCAAGGCTCAAGCTCGCGACGAAGACCAGCAGATTGGCGCCGATGAGAGACCAGGTGACGATTGGCGTGCGGTGCGTCTGGTTGATGTCGCGGATGGGGATCACGTTCGGGTTCTCTATAGCGCGTCGCCAAGGCAGCGGTAGCGCGTCGTGCTAGAGCGGGCCCATGGATGCCGGCCATCTGCTTGGACCTTCAGGACCGTTGGCCCGCGGCATTCCGAGCTACGAGCATCGCCCCGGGCAGATTCGGATGGCGCGCGCGGTGCAGGACACTCTGCGCCACGACGGCGTTCTATTAATCGAGGCGGGAACGGGCGTCGGCAAAACCTGGGCCTATTTGATTCCTTCGGCCCTGAGCGGGCGCCGCGTGCTGGTCTCGACAGGAACCCGCGCGCTCCAGGACCAGATCATGGAAAAGGACGTCCCTGCCTTGAGAAGCCACCTCGGAATCGAGATCGACGCTGCCTGCGTAAAGGGGCTGAGCAATTACCTTTGTCTCCGACGCTTTCAGGAGCTCTCCGGCAGCGCCGACGCCACGGAGCCTCGGTTTGCGCGATCGCTGCCAGCGCTCCGCAATTGGATCGAGCACAGCAAGTCTGGCGATCGAGCGGAGCTGGCGTCCATCGCGGAGGAAGACCCGATCTGGTCGCGGGTGGTGAGCGGCTCGGACACGCGCATCGGCTCGCGTTGCGACCATTTCGACGACTGCTTCGTGACCCGCGTTCGTCGGCGCGCCGAGGCCGCCCAGCTGGTCGTGGTCAACCATCACTTGTTCTTTGCAGACCTAGCGCTTCGTGACACTGGCTTTGCTTCGGTCTTGCCCGACTACGAGGCGGTGATCTTCGACGAGGCGCACCAGATCGAAGACGCCGCGACGCTCTTCTTCGGCTCACGGGTTTCGACCTCCATGCTCGAAAGACTGGTTCGCGATGCCCGAGCGGCGCTATGCGTGGAGCGCGATGAAAAAATGCAGACGACGCGCTTGCTCGATGCAGTCCTGCAACGGTCCTCGAATTTCTTCAGCGCGATGCCTGCAAACGCCAATGGAAGCCGGGTCCGCTTGCCTCCCGAAGCGCTCCCCCAAGACGCTCTTTTCGCCCTGGACAACACACTCGCCGAGCTCAGCGCCTCCTGCCGAAATCTTCAGCCCCCGAGAGAGAACGCCCTGCAAATCGCAAGGCGGGCGGACCAGCTCCGCGATGCGCTCGGCTCTCTCGAAGCGACAGGCCAGGTGAGTTGGGCACAGGCCCGTGGACGAAGTCCCGCCGTGGGCTCGAGCCCCATCGACGTTGGCCCGCTCTTGCGCGAGCGCCTTCACGAACGCGTTCCTTGCATCATCTTCACCAGTGCCACGCTCACCACCGGTGGAGACTTCCGCTTCGTCAAACACCGTCTCGGCATCGACAGGGAAGTCAGTGAAGAGCTGGTCGAGTCGCCATTCCGTTATGAAGAGCAAGCCGCGCTCTACGCGCCCACGCACCTGCCCGACCCACGCGCTGCGGATTTTCCCGACGCGGCTGCCCAAGAGATCCTCGAGCTCATTCGGATGAGCCAGGGAGGTGCGTTCGTTCTTTCCACCTCCGTGCGCATGATGCGGATTCTTTCGGAGCGTGTCGGGGGGCAACTCGACTACGAGTGGTTCGTCCAAGGTGACGCACCGAAACAGACCTTGCTCGATCGGTTTCGCGATCAGGGTAACGCAGTCCTGTTTGCAACGTCGAGCTTCTGGGAGGGTGTCGATGTCCCCGGTTCGGCCCTTCGGCTCGTCATCATCGACAAGTTGCCTTTCGACGTGCCGAGCGATCCGCTCGTCGCCGCACGCTGTGAACGCCTCGACGAAGCGGGGGAATCCTCCTTCATGCGCTACCTGGTTCCCGCTGCTGCGCTCTCCTTGAAACAGGGCTTTGGACGCCTGATTCGAACGCGGCAGGATCGCGGTGTCGTCGCGATTTTGGATTCGCGAATCCGCCGAAAAGGCTATGGAAAAGTCTTTCTTCGCAGCCTTCCCCCCGCACGCATCTGCGACAGCCTCGACGAGGTCCGGGAGCTCTTGATCTCCGCAGGGCAAACCCCCAACATGTCCTCGGCACCTGCGTTCTGAAGGAGGCTCCCTTGACTCAAGCCATTGCCGGGCAGCGAGGCTCCGCTGCCATCCCCGAGGCGAAGCATCGAATCGAGCCGACCTCGCGGACGAGGCTCGATGAGTCGCTCGCTGTTCTCGAGGAGCACAAGAACGAGTGGGCGGCGCTCGACATCGACGAACGCATCGAGCTCCTCGGGCACATTCTCGAAAGGGCCGTCGAGGTCGCCGAGCGCTGGGTCGCGGCTTCGGTGGAGGCCAAGGGCATGACCTTCGGAAACGTCGAGGAGGGTGAGGAGTGGCTCGTCGGCCCGGCTGCGATTGTCAAGAACATCAGCCTGCTCATCACATCGCTGACCGACATCCAAGAGCTCGGCCTGCCGCAGCTTCCAAAGGAAGCGTATTCGCGTCCCGATGGGCAGGTGGTCGCCCCGGTGTTTCCGGTCGATGGATTCGATGGGCTCCTGTTCCAAGGCTTCACCGCCGAAGTTTGGATGGAGCCCGGCGTCAGCCTCGAACGCCTCGGTGAGCACCAAGCTTCGTTCTATCGGCAAGAGTCACCGAAGGGGAAGCTGGCCCTGGTACTCGGCGCTGGGAACGTCTCTTCGATCGGGCCGATGGACACCCTCTACAAGCTCTTCGTGGAAGGCCAGGTCGTCCTCTTGAAGATGAACCCGGTCAACGAGTATCTCGGCCCGCTCGTCGCAGAGATGTTCGAGCCGCTCCGCGCACGCGGCTTCTTCTCGGTCGTCTACGGAGGCGCGGCCGAAGGCGACTACCTCTGTAGCCATCCGCTAGTCGACGAGATCCACGTCACCGGTTCGGACAAGACCCATGACGCGATCGTGTTTGGTGTTGGCGAAGACGGCGAACGCAGAAAAGCAGCGGATGAGGCGCGCAATGAAAAGCGCCTCACCTGCGAGCTCGGCAACGTGAGCCCCGTCATCATCGTCCCCGGCCCCTGGTCCCAAAAGGACCTGGACTTCCAAGGGATGAACCTCGCATCCACCATCGTCGACAACGCAGGCTTCAACTGCACCGCGACGAGGGTGATCGTGCAGCACGAGCAATGGCACAAGCGCGAGGCGCTCTTGGCATCGCTCCGGAAAGCGTTTCGGAAGGTCGGCGACCGAAAGCCGTACTACCCGGGTGCCGAAGAACGTCAGAAGATGTTCCTCGAGCACCATCCTGACGCGGAGCAATTTGGCAGCAAGGGCGAAGGGCGCGTTCCCTGGACGCTGATCGCGCACCTCGACCCGAATCAAACCGACGACATCTGCTTCAACACCGAATCTTGGTGCGGGCAGACCAGCGAGGTCGCGCTCTCGGCGTCATCGATCGTTGACTACATCGACCAGGCCGTCGAGTTTTGTAACGAGCGGGTCTGGGGCACGCTGGCCTGCAGCATTTTCGTCCACCCGAAGTCGCTCAAAGACCCCGCTGTCGCTGAGGCGGTGGAGCGCGCGATCGCGAACCTTCGCTACGGTGCCGTGGCGGTCAACCATTGGTCGGGACTGATCTACGGCCTGGTGACGCCCACCTGGGGCGCGTTCCCCGGCCATGAGCGCAAGGACATTCGATCAGGCCAGGGCGTCGTCCACAACACCTTCATGTTCGACCGGCCGCAGAAATCGGTGCTTCGAGGCCCGTTCCGCGTCTTCCCGAGACCGGCCTGGTTCGTCGACAACGACAGGGCGGTCGCAATCGGCCCGAGGCTCACGTACTTCTATGCCGACCCATCTCTCGCCAGGCTGCCCGGGCTTCTTTGGGCGAGCCTCTTCGGCTAGCCGTTGCGGCGGCCGAGCAGAGCTTCGTAGGTTCGCTCCGGGTGGGGTTCGCTCGAGACCTCGAGGCCCGAGCCGTGCCAGCCCGGTTCCCGCAGCTGGCCGAATGCGTCGCGCGCACCATCGTGTCCGGCCCGCTGGTCGACGACGTCGGAGAAGCCGGCTGCGAGCAGAGCCTCGGCCGCTCGGAGCGAGCGGTTGCCCGAGCGGCAGCCGACCACGAGCTTGCTGCCTTTCGGAAAGACCGCAGCCACCACCGACATGAACTCTCCGTTTGGACGCATGCCCGAGGGCGTCGCATGCAGCAAGGGAATGTTGTAGGCGCCCGGTACGTGCCCCGCATCGAACTCCGGGATGGAGCGTACATCGACGTAGACGTACCCCTCGTTTCGAACGAGCGCGTCGGCCTCCGCTGGTGAAACCCGCTTGACGGTCATCTCATCCTTCTAAGGAACATCGTCGTCGGAGCAAGTGGGCGGCTCAGGGGCTGGCGCCCTTCAAGAAGAGGCTCTCGAGGCTCTGTCGCTCTGGGATCATCGCTTCGAGCCTGGCGCCCGCAGCGTTCGAGATTCGGAGGATATCATCGACTGCTTCTTGGCCGTCCACGCTCAGCGTCAGATAGCCGGCCCCTTCGTCGACGACCATCCCCCGGGAGCCGAGCGAATCCTTGAGGGCCCGAGAGGCCCTGCTCAGTCGGATCTCCACGCGGCGCCCCGCCGACTCCAGTAGGTCGTGGACCTCGCCTTCCGAGGTGATTTCGCCCTGCTGCATGATCACCACGCGGTCGCAGAGGAGCTCTACGTCGCTCAGGATGTGGCTGGTGAACAGGAGCGTCTTTCCGCGCGCCCGCTGTTCGAGCAGTATGTCGCGTACTTCTTTTCGGCCGATCGGATCGAGCCCACTCATCGGTTCGTCGAGCACCAGGAGCTCGGGGTCGTGCAAAATCGCCTGCGCTAGGCCGACACGCTGCATCATGCCCTTCGAGAACTTGCCGATCGGCCGGTCCACCGCGTGCCGAAGGCCGACCTTGTCGATCATTTCTTCAGCACGAAGGCGACGCTCGCGCTTCGGAAGGCCCATGAGCCGACCGCATAGGTCCAGAAACTCGATCGGCTTCAGGTACTGATAGATATAAGGATTTTCTGGCATGTAGCCGACGCGCTTGGCTGCTTCGCGGTCGTTGGCCGCGCGACCGAAGATCCGGATCTCGCCCTCAGTCGGAAAGATCAGGCGAAGAATCGCCTTGATGGTGGTCGTCTTGCCGGCGCCATTGGGGCCGAGCAGGCCGAAGATTTCGCCGCGCTTCACCGAGAAGCTCGTCCCCCGCACCGCATCCACGCGCTTCCGAAAGAAGCCGATGTGGAAGGTCTTGCGAAGCCCCTTCACCTCCAAGACCAAGTCGTCACTCATTGAGCACTCCACGAAGGCTTTTCACGACTTCCTCGACCTCCGCGTTTCGCATCTGTGGGTAGAGAGGGAGCGCCAAGCCACGCGCCGCGAGATGCTCACTGATTGGCAGTGAAGCGTCGATGCCGGCGAAGCTACCGAGCTTGTGAATCGCGAAAGACAGCAGGCCCGCCTCGACACCCCGTTCGCGTAGCTTCGCGCGAACGGTATCGCGTCCAAATCCCTGAGGCAGGATCACTCCAAAGGTCTGGAAATTGGATTCGGCGCCAGCGGGCTCTCGCTGAACGTCGAGCTCTTCGCCCAAGGCGGATCTGTAGAGAGCGGCAAGCTCACGCCTTCGGGCCACGATCTCATTGAGCCGTTGAAGCTGCGCGAGCCCAAGGGCTGCTGCCATTTCGGTCATGCGGGAGTTTCCCGCAGCGACCACGAACGCTCCGCCGAGCTGTCCGTGATTGCGCAACATCCGAAGCTTGTCAGCGATGTCGTCGTCGTCGGTGAGGCACATCCCGCCTTCCCCTGTTGTCACGATCTTACGAGGGTGAAAGCTCAGGCAGGAGATCGTGCCGAGGCTGCCGCAGGGGCCGTTCGAAAAGCGGCTCCCGAGGGCGCACGCTGCGTCTTCGATGACTGGCAGCGACCCGAGCGCATCGCGGATCTCTTGGGCGCGGGCCGGGTTCCCAAACTGATCGATGACGATTGCCGCCTTGCTGTTGGCGTTCCGCCCTGCGCGAAGGGCCTCGGCGGTGCTGTTCCACTCGCTCTGATCGACGTCGACGAAGCGCACTTTCGCGCCGGCCAGACGAATCGCATGGGCCGGGCTCGGCCAGCTCAGAGCCGGGCAGATCACCTCGCCGCCTGCCCCTACCTGCAAGGCCTTGAGCGCAAGTTGAAGCGCCGAGGTGCCGCTCGAGACGGCGACCGCGTGCCGACGACCGGTCAGCGCAGCGACCGCCTGTTCGAATCGCTCGACCAGTGCCCCCTGGACCAGCTGGCCCGATTCGAGAACGGCGGCGACGGCACGATGCTCGTCCTCCCCGATCCATGGTTTTGCGAGGCGAATCACGGTCTGGGCATCTTAGCAAATCGCTCCCCGAAACGACTAGATTGCGGGGCTCGGTCTACCGCCGCACGCTAGGGCCGTGGAACTAGCGGTTCGGCTCGACGCTCTGGAACGGGCTCTGACGCGCCTGGGGATACGCTTGCGCGAAGAAGAGCTTCCGGACGAAGCCCATGTCGACGGAGGCCTTTGCAGTGTCCGGGGCGAGATGCTGCTCTATATTTCACCGAGCGCCCCGCCCTGGCGCCGGGCCGAAGTGCTGCTCGGCGCGCTCCGCCGCTTGCCCCATGGCGAAATTTGGCTCCCGCCAGAGATTCGGAGCCTGCTTTCGAGCGATGATTTCGGCGAGAAGCCTCTCCGACTGTTACGCTGTGAAGACGAGGAAGCATAGTGAGTGGTCTTGGCTTGATACTTTCAGGAGGCGGTGCGCGAGGCGCGTATGAGGTTGGCGTCCTGCAGTACATCTTCAGCGAGTTCGTCGATACCAAAGGGGTCGGACCGAAGGTCGACCTGATTTCGGGCACCAGCGTCGGCGCCGTCAACGGGACATTCGTCGCCTCTGCCATTGGGGACGTGCCGAGCGCGGTGAAACAGCTCGTGTCGATCTGGACGGAGCTCGAGCTAGCGCACGTCCTCGGTTTTGGTCTCCGTCAAGCCGCGGGCCTCTATCGCGTGCTTCTTGGCGGCACTGGCCAGGCGCGCGGCGTCTTCGACCCCGGCCCGCTCTCCGCTCTGGTAGGTAGGAACGTTCGCTGGCGCCGGCTCAGGCAGAACATTCGAAGCGGTGCGCTTCGAGCGCTCACCGTGAGCACCACCCACGTCGGCACCGGTCAACCCGTGATTTTCGTCGACGCAGCCCCTGGCGTTGGAATTCCGGAGAGCTTGGGCCTTCATGCGCTGGTACGCCGCGCCCAGATCGGCCAGCACCATGTGCTCGCTTCGGCGGCGATTCCGCTGATCTTCCCACCGGTTGAAATCGGCGACGAGATCCACTGTGACGGCGGTCTTCGCCTCAATACGCCGATGGGGCCTTCGGTTCATCTCGGCATGAACCGTTTGCTGGTGATTGGGCTTTCGACCCCTCACGCTCCCGGCCCGCGTGCGGTGCAAGACGGCAAGTACCCGGGCGCGACGTACATGCTTGGAAAAGTGCTCAACGCGTTCCTTCTCGATCACGTCAACACGGACCTTCTAGAAGTTCAGCGCATCAACGACTTTCTTCGGGACGGTGTGCGCGCCTACGGTCCGGAGTTTCTCGATCGGATCAACGATGCGGCGCGGGCGCGGGGCGCGCTGGCGGAGCGACGCTTGCTGAGCTCCTTGGTCTTGCGGCCGACAATCGACATTGGACAGGTCGCTTCTGAGTATCTCGCCTCCAATCGGGTTCGCTTTGGCAAGAGCCTCGGACGCGCGTTCATCAGCATGCTCGATGTCGGTGCCGGGGCCGACGCGGATCTGGCGAGTTACCTCCTCTTCGACGGCGCGTTCGCCCAGACCCTCATCGAGATGGGTCGGCGCGATGCACATGCTCAACGAGCCGAGATCGAGGCATTCCTCTTCGAGGACCCCAACGCGATCCTGTCCTCAACGGAGACTGTGGACTCTCCGGCACGTTCAGATTCCAAGACAACGGAATAGCTGGGTCTTCAGCGAATGGAGCAACTGTGGACAAACAGTGGATGGCTGACCGAGAGGTCAGTCATATTGTAATATTTTACCCACATCGTCGAGTATGATAGGCTCCTTAGGTGGCTCAACCAAGCGTCGCGCACATCTCGGAAAACGCCACCTTGCTGTCTCGGCGCCTCGTTAAGAACATCGCGCTGGTCGTTCGGGGCAAAGAAGAGGTCATCAAGTTGGCGGTCGTCTCGCTCCTGGCGCGCGGGCATCTCTTGCTCGAGGACGTTCCCGGCGTAGGCAAGACGACCCTAGCGCGCTCCCTGGCGGCTTCGGTCGGTGTGACGTTCCGACGCCTGCAGTGCACTTCGGATTTGATGCCGACCGACGTCCTCGGTGGCAACGTGTTCAATCAGTCGACGAGTACCTTCGAGTTTCGGCCGGGCCCGATCTTCACGCAGGTGTTACTCGCTGATGAAGTCAACCGAACCACGCCCAAGACACAAAGCGCGCTTCTCGAAGCGATGGATGAGCGGCAGGTATCGATCGACGGGGAGACCTATCCCCTGGAGGAGCCGTTCTTCGTGGTGGCCACACAGAACCCGCAGGAGTTCTACGGGACCTACCCGCTACCTGAATCACAGCTCGACCGATTCCTCGTGCGGCTCAGCGTGGGCTACCCGCCGCCTGGCGTCGAGCGCGAGGTGCTCAATCGTCGTGGCGCAGACCCGGTCCAACAACTCAAGGCCGTGATGAGCGCGAACGAGCTTCGGCACGTCCAGCAGGCAGTCGACTCGGTGCGCGTCGACGACGCAATCCTCGACTATCTGCATCGAATCGTGATCGCCACTCGAAACACGCCGCTTCTGTCCGTTGGCGTATCCACACGAGGTGCGCTCGGGTTTGAGCGCGCGGCGCGGGCGCGGGCCCTGGTCGAAGGTCGCTCCTTCGTGCTGCCTGACGACGTCAAAGCGCTTGCGGGCCCCGTCTTGGCCCACCGCGTGAAGGTCAGCGGCGGAATGGGTGGAGCTGCGATGCGGGACGATGCGCAGCGCGTGATTCGTGAGCTACTCACGGTCGTCTCTGTTCCACTCTAATCGGGCCAGTCGATGCGAATCTTTCGGCGAAAGCGAAGACGGCGAAGGTTTCGGCTGACGCGCGAGGGGAGGGCGTTTCTCTTCGTCACCATCGGTGTCGGCCTCGCCGCCGTGAACACCGCCAACAACCTTCTCTATTTGGTCCTAGGATTGCTTCTAAGCCTGCTCTTGGTGAGCGGTGTCCTCAGTGACCTCGCGCTTTGGAAGCTCCAGATCAAGCGCCAATTGCCCGCGCGACTCTTCGCCGGGCGGCGTTCGCTCATCGACATCGCCGTGCTCAACGAGAAACGCTGGCTCTCGAGCGTCTCGGTCGAAGCCATCGACGAGGTCGATGGCGAAGAAACACAAGCAGCTCGATTCGTGCGCGTCTTGCCGGGAGCGACCGCCGTCGCGAGCTATCGCTTCGAATCGCCGCGTCGCGGGATCTTCGAGCTTGGAACCATGCGGGTGCTCACACGCTATCCGTTCGGCCTCATCGAGAAGGGCTACACGATCTATTTGCCCGACGAGATCGTCGTCTATCCGAAGCTCCTCGAACACGCTGCCGCGTCCCCACTCCGCCCGATGCAGGGAGATGCCGCGCCGATTCACCAAACCGGTAGCGGCAGCGAGTTCGCGGGCAGCGTGCGCTTCTATCGCGAAGGCGACGAGGCGCGGAATATCCATTGGAAACGAACCGCGAGCCGAGGCGAGCTGGTGATTCGCGAGCATGAGCAGGAATCGAGCGCGCTGGTGACCTTGAGCGTAGACAACCTTCTACCGTCCACTGGCGGCCATGAAGCCGCCTGGCTCGAACGCTTCGAAAATTCGATTTCCGAGACCGCGACCCTCGCTTCGCACTACCTCGCCCAGGGCGTTTCGGTGCAGGTTCAGGCGAGTGACGGTGTCTCACCGCTCGTTCCTGGCGGAACCCCGCCTGACCCCATTTGGCAATTCCTCGCGCTCCTTCGGCCTGCGCGCGCCCGGGCCCCGGGTCATGAAAACAAGAGGAGTGCCGCATGAGATTCGGCTTTGCCCACAAGCTGGTGACGTACCTCTTCGCAGCTCTCGGCCTACTCGCCTTGTTGCTCGGCACGACTTTCAGCCCCGTCGAGTCGATTGTCGTGGTCCTGGCCTTTGCGGCGAGTTGGTTTGCCGAGCCGCCTCTCATCGACCGACCGGGCTACTCGCGCTTCTGGAACATCGCCGCTGTGGTGGTTCTTGGCGTTCAAATCGCGCGTGCCATGCTCGGAGAGCCGATCCTGTCCGTCGGCGTTCAATACGCCGCGTTCCTTCAAATTTCGCGACTCTCACATCGCAAGACCGCAGCCGACCATCAGCAGATCGCGATCCTCGGCTTCCTGCACCTGATCGCGGGCACCGTCTTTTCCACCGGCCTCGACTTTGCCTTCGTCTTCTTTGGTTTCGTCCTCGTCATGCCCTGGATGCTCGCGCTCACGCATCTGAGAAAAGAGCTCGAGAGCGAGTACGGCGCCCAAAGCCCGATGCTCCGGAGCGAGCTCCAGAGCAAGGCGCTTGCGACGCCCGCGTTCTTTGGTGGGACGACGCTTCTCGCGCTTCCGCTTTTCGTGCTGACCGCGGCGATGTTCGTCGCGTTTCCGCGCGTCGGTTTTGGCTACCTCTCGGGGCTTGGCGTGCGGACACAGTCAGTGGCCGGATTCGGTGACGATGTAGAGCTCGGCGGTTTTGGCACGATTCGCGACGACCCCACAGTCGTCATGCGAGTCAAGCCGAAGACCCGACCCGACCCGGCACCCCGTTCGCTCAACCTGCGCCTCCGGGGCACCTCGTTCGACCGCTACAGCGAAGGACGATGGTCGCGGACGCAAGTCGCCGGCGAAGAGCTGAAACGCCTTCAAGACGAGTACATCGTTTTCCGCCCCCAAGACCCCGACGACCTCGAGTACGAGATCATTCTCGACCCCATGGACGAGGCCGTCTTGTTCTTGCCCGATGGGACAGTGGCCCTCCAGGTGCCGCCGGTGCTCCGCTCTGGTCGCAATCGATATCGGCGCATCACTCAGTCGCCTGGCCTCGACATCCGCTACGGGGGTCGCATCGAAGGTCCTCTGACGTACAAGGCCGTGGTCGAGGTGAAGTCGCGTGGCTTTCCTGAGAGGATCCCGAACCCGCTTCGCCGACGCTACGTGGAGGTTCCACCTGGCTACGGCCGCGTCGCCGACTTGGCGCGGGAGGTCACCCAGGGCGCCGCCAACCCATATGCGCAGGCGCAGTACGTCGAGCGATACCTGCGCGGGGGGGGCAAGTACCGCTACACGCTCGAGCAGCCGGACACGCAAGGCAAAGATCCGCTCAACGTCTTTTTGTTCGAAGCCAAAGCGGGGCACTGCGAGTACTTCTCCACCGCGATGGCGATCATGATGCGCTCGCTCGGACTGCCCGCGCGTAACGTCACCGGGTTTCTCGGCGCGGACTACAACCCCTACGGCGACTACTACGCGGTTCGAAACGGAAACGCCCACAGCTGGGTCGAGGTGTACATCGAGGGCCGTTGGCGCACCTACGACCCGACGCCAGCCTCCGGCCAGGTCTTTGCAGCACCCTCTGGACTGGCCGTGAAGATGCGACAGCTGGTCGACGCGATGCGCGTGCGCTGGGCCGAGTACGTCGTCGAATTCAATATACGTGACCAGGCAAAGGCCTTGCACGGCCTCGCAGACTGGTACCGATCCCTCCGCGGCGATCGGCATGCTCAGCACTTCGACGCAGAAAGCAAGTCCCCCGCCGAGGACTCGTTGGGGCCCATTCCGTTTCGCCCCGATTGGCGTTGGTTCATCGCGGTCGTGAGCGTCTTTGGCGCCGGGGCCTTGCTCGTTCGATGGAGCCGCAAACGCCGGCGCCAAACCCGCGCAGGGCGACAGCTCGACCCCAACCGGGACCGCGCCGTTCGTCTCTACCTTTCGCTCGAGAGCAGCCTTCGGAGCGCCGGGCAAGCGCGTCCACCGGACGTCACACCGGCCGAGCACGCCAAGGAGCTCGACCGAGCTGGCTTCCCCGCGGCCGATGAGGTTCGGGAGGTCACCGATGCCTACCTCGCCGTGCGCTTTGGCGAGCAAGCCTTGCCGTTACAAGACTACCAGCGTCTTCGTCAACTGAGCCGAGGCGTCCGAGCCAAGGCGAAGCGTCGACCTATTGCGTGACGAACCAGCCGACGGCAACGCCAATCGCGGCCAGCGCCACGACCCCTGCGATGATGAGGGCAAGCTTGGAGCCGCCCGGCTTGCGCGTGGAGATCGGCTCGGCCTTCTTCTCTTCGACTGGCTTGCTGGCTTTCTTGTCCGCAAACGAGATCGGCGCGGCGCCCGGCGCGCGGAACGTCATCACCGGCCCCCGCCCATCTTCTTCACCGCCTCGAGGAGATGGCATCAGCGATGGGCCCATGGGCATAGCCCCTCGGCGCGGAGCCGTCGACCGACTGTCCTTGGACTCGAACCAGCCCATGGTCGCACCGGGCGGTGCGCTGGTGCGCACGGTTTCGATCGCCGTCTCGACCTCTCGGTCGCCCGAGAACCAATTGCTAGGATCGACGAAATCCGAGGCCACCAGCGGCCGTGCGCCTTCGTCGTCGGGGCTGAGGCGGAACGGTTTCGACGGGTCGGCGGGCATGTTGACCGTGCTGTCGAGCGAGGTGAACCTAGCCAGCTCTTCTTGGATCATGCCGTCAATCATCATGGGCTGAGGCGGCACCGACTTCTGGCGCTCCAGTGCGGCGGCGACCAGGTTCGCAATGTCGTACGAGGTCACCTTCATCTGATGGTGAAAGAGATAGCTCGCCAGCGCGTCGCCGAACTCCCGCGCCGTCTGGAAACGCTCCGCAGGGTTTCTGGCGAGCGATCGGAGGAGCAGGGTTTCGAATTGAGGGTCTACCTCGGGGTGGTCCCCCACCAGGCTCGGGACATCGGCGCTCGAAACGGCCTGGACCGTGTCGTAGTCGGTATCGCCCAGAAACAAACGCCGCCCGGACAGCATTTCCCAGATGCACACACCGAGCGCGAAAATGTCGGCGCGCGCATCAACCGGCTGCCCGTTGGCCACTTCAGGCGACAGGTAGCTGAACTTGCCTTTTACGACGCCGGGGTCCGTCCGTTCGAGCTGCGTTCGCGCCTTCGCCAGGCCGAAATCGGTGACCTTCACCTCGCCACGTTTGCTGATCAGGATGTTCGGTGGCGACACGTCCCGGTGAACCAGCTCGACCAGCTTTCCGTCGTCGTCGAGGAGCTCGTGCGCGTAGCTCAGGCCGCGGCAGGCTTCCATCGCAATGTAGATGACGTCCTTGAGGGGGAAGGGCTGCCGTTTGACCCGCAGCGTTTCCATGATCTTCTTCAGGTTCGTCCCGTCGACGAACTCCATCACGATGAAAAAGCTGTTGTCCGACTTGCCGATGTCGAAGACGCTAACGATGTTCGCGTGCGTCAGCCGCGCTCCGAGCCGCGCCTCGTCCAGAAACATCCCGATGAAATTCGCGTGCGAGGCGAGATGAGGCAAAACGCGCTTGATAGCGACCCGCTTCTTGAAACCCTGAACGCTCGTGGCTTCCGCAAGGAAAACCTCGGCCATGCCCCCGGCCTCAAGTCGTTCGATCAGGTTGTATCGCTGATCGGTCATCTCAGCTCGTCTGCCCTCCCCTGAGGCGTCTTTCCATTGTCCGTTGCCGGGACAGTGCAGGTCAAGGAACGGATGCCATTGACACGATGCCCCCGCGGCGCTTGACTGCTGCGGTGCCCCGCTCCCCAAAACCGCTCCGAATCGCCCCCTCTGTCCTTTCGGCCAATTTTGGCCGACTCGAAGCCGAAGTCCAGGCCGTCGAGCAAGCGGGCGCCGACTGGATCCACGTCGATGTCATGGACGGCCGTTTCGTGCCAAACATTACAATCGGCCCGCTGGTGGTCGAAGCCATCCGCGCCGCGACCACGCGCGTCGTCGACGTGCACCTGATGATTGTCGAACCCGAGAAGTATGTTCAGTCGTTTGCCGACGCCGGCGCGGACATCATCACCGTCCACGCGGAGGCCTGCACCCACTTGCACCGGACGCTCCAGCAGATCCGCACGCTCGGAAAGCGCGCGGGCGTGTCTTTCAACCCCCATACGCCTCCCGATTGCCTACGCTACGTCCTGGCAGAGGTCGACCTGATCCTCGTCATGAGCGTCAACCCTGGCTTTGGAGGCCAGAGCTTCATCCCGTCCGCCAACGACAAGCTCGCTCGGATTCGTGCCATGATCGACAAGGCGGGCCTCGACATCGACCTCGAAGTCGACGGTGGCGTGAAGCCGGGTGTCGCGCGCCAAGTCGTCGAAGCCGGGGCCGACGTGATTGTCGCGGGCAGCGCAGTCTTCAATCAGGGCGACTATGCGGCGGCCATTCGAGCCATTCGAAAGGACGCCGAGTGAACGACGACCCGGCGCTCACGACGGTTTTCGTCGACCACAAAGCGACCAAGCGAAAGCTTCGCAAGAGTAGGCTCGTCGTCGAAGACGGACCGGGGAAGGGCAAGCGGCTCGACATCGCCAGCGAGCGCATGACCATCGGCCGGAGTGTCATCTGCGACCTGACGCTCGACGATACGGCGGTGAGCGGCACCCATTGCGAAATCATCGCTAAGGAAAATGGATTCCTGCTCCGGGACCTCGGTTCAGCCAACGGGACATGGGTAGCAGGCGTTCGCGTTCGCGAGGCCTGGCTCGAACCGGGCATGCCCTTGAGGGTTGGGCGCACGGTCCTTCGCTTCGAGCATGGCCCCGGCTCGATCGAAATCGACCTGAGCAGGCGCGAGAAGTTCTACGAGCTCATCGGCCACGGCGTTCGCATGCGCGAGATCTTCGCCGTGCTCGAAAAGGTCGCAGCATCCGATTTGACCGTGCTCGTCCGCGGCGAAACCGGCACCGGCAAGGAGCTGGTGGCCCGCGCGATTCATCGTGCTTCCAAGCGAGCACAGCGCCCGCTGGTCGTTCAGGACTGCAGCGCCATTCCCGCGAACCTCATCGAGAGCATCTTGTTCGGCCACGAGCGTGGCTCTTTCACAGGCGCGGCCGACCGAAAGCGCGGCTGCTTCGAAGTTGCGGACGGTGGCACTTTGTTTCTCGACGAAATCGGCGAGCTCGACCTCAGCCTCCAGCCGAAGCTCCTGCGCGTCCTCGAGACGCGGGAGGTGCAACGCGTGGGCGGCACGCGAATGATCCCGGTCGATGTGCGCGTCGTGGCCGCCACCAACCGCGACCTCCGCCAGATGGTCAACGATGGTACGTTTCGCGAAGACCTCTACTACCGATTGAGCGTCGTTCAGGTCGACCTTCCGCCACTTCGCGAGCGCGTCGAGGACATTCCGGGGCTCGCCAGCCAATTCCTCGAAGAGTCGGCAAAGCGCGCCCCACAGGGTGAGGGCGTGAGCTTCACGATTACCGACGACGCGATGACCAAGCTTCAGGCGTACCCCTGGCCGGGCAACGTCCGCGAGCTGAAGAACACGATCGAGCGCGCCGTGTCCCTGGCCGATGGAACCGAGCTCGGCATGCACGACCTCATGCCCGCCTCGCAGAAGACGCCACCGATGGTCTTTCCCGGTGGAACCGCAGAGCAGTTCGTCGACAACGACATTCCGTTCAAAGACGCCAAGCAGCGCGTCGTCGACGCGTTCGAGGCGCAGTACCTCAAGGCCGTGCTCGATAAGCACGGTGACAACATCAGCCGGAGCGCGCGAGCGGCGGGGCTCACCCGCTACCATCTTCGTGAGCTCGCGAAACGCTACGGTTTGCGGGGTGAAACCAACGATCCCGGCGACGAAGATTGAGCGATCCACATCGCTCTCCCCTATGATGGAGTCGATGGGCAGGGCGACAGTTCTCCTGTTTGCAGCGCTGGCTTTCGGCTGGCCCCGAGCGGCTTCAGCCGACGCGGACCTTGCCGAGACCGCAGCGCCGGCGCCATCCTGGGCCAAGTCAGTCGAAGTCGTCAACGACGGTGCCCCGGTGATGCTTTCTCCGGACAGCGAGTCGCGTC
Source organism: uncultured delta proteobacterium (assembly GCA_963699755.1). Classification (GTDB taxonomy): domain Bacteria; phylum Myxococcota_A; class Polyangia; order Polyangiales; family Houyiibacteriaceae; genus SG8-38. The sequence goes on along the minus strand of CAVOVB010000001.1, from coordinate 894,364 downwards.
GCCGGGGGACGGTTGGCGCAGGCACGCGCCTCGGCTTCACGCGTAGGGTGTTTGGGAAAGGTTGTTCGACCGGAGTCTGGTACCAGACCCGGGACGAGCTCTTCATCTGCGAAGAGCACGTAGAGCCTTCTCCCGCGCCACCCGGACCGAAGCGAGACCTGCTCCTAGACCGAAGCAGGCGCTTGCCGCAGCGCTACGCTTTCGTCCGCTTCGACGGCACCCGCGCCTACGCGCATCCGAGCGACTACTTCAGAAACGACTACAGCGAAGCGCTTGGCAAGGGATATGGCATCGTCATTACCGGCGAGCAGGTCTACGAGGGCGTCGAGTTCATTCGCACTCGCCGCCACCTCTGGATCGAACGCGGCTCGGTCCACTTCGTCGACGGAAGCACGTTTCGCGGCGTGAAGCTCGCCCGAGGCGCGGCGCTCGACCTCGCTTGGGTTTCGATTCGGCCGGCGAAACTGTACGAGAGGCCGCAGGGCCGTGTGCTCGGGCAACTCCAGCGCCACAGCGTCGTGCGCATCGGAGCCAGCAAGGGCGCCTGGACCAAGCTCAGAGGGGGAGGCTGGGTCAAAACCGCAGCGCTCGCGCGGAGCCAGCTCGTCGACCCTCCCGAAGGCGTCGGCCCCACCGACCGCTGGATCGACATCGACATCGACCAGCAGGTGCTGGTCGCCTACGAAGGCCCGTGGCCAATTTTTGCAACCCTGGTTTCAACCGGCCGCGACAGCAGGCAATCCGAAACCCCCGTCGGTGTGTTCCAGATCTGGGCCAAGCTCGAGTACTCCGACATGGATGACATCGAGCGCACCGACGTCGAAAAGAACTATTCGATTCAAGACGTTCCCTGGGTGCAGTTCTTCAAGGGCAGCTACGGCTTCCACGCCGCTTTCTGGCACGACGACTTCGGCCGCCGCCGAAGCCACGGCTGCATCAACCTCTCCCCGGCAGATGCCCGCTACCTCTTCCAGCTGACCGAGCCGGTCTTGCCGCCGGGCTGGAATGCCATCCTCCCGATGCCCGAAGACCGCCCGACGACCGTCCAGGTCCGCGCCACGGACTGACGCGGCTAGGCTTCCAGCGCCTCTTTGACGTTGAGCAGGGCCAGCTCGAACTCCCGGGTGTTCCGCCTGATGAGGACGTGCTCCGCAATCTTGCCTAGTACCGGGAACGGGATCTCGTACTCGATCTCGAGGGTCAGTGTCGTCCCTTCCGGATGGGGCTCGACCCCGTATCCAACCGTGCCGTGCGCCATCCCGATGGTCTGATGCACGGCAAGTCGATTGGGAACGTGCTCGACGACAGTAGCCTGCCCGCGAAGCAGAAGCCCTACCAGTTTGTAGGTCCACTCCTCCTGCTGGCCTTCGCCGCTCCCAATCACATTGTGAACTTCAACCAAGCCCGGAATCCACTCCGACAAGGTCATCGGGTCGTCCACATAGGCGAACACCCTCTCTGAGGGTGCGTGGATTTCGATGCTGTTCTTCCAGGAGGCCATGCTGTTCGACTCCGCCCTAAAGGATCGATTCCCAATCAAAACACCTCCGATAACCACTGTCCATACGCAATTGTTCCCCGAGAAAGGGAGAAGTCGCGGTCCAGGAAGGCTTCGCGCGCCTCCCGCCCTCGACTGCGCGGGGCACCTTTGCTGGGCGCTGTGCATCGCGGCGTCTGGCGCCTGCCGGGGCGAGGCCGGGTCTCATCCATTGTGGGCGAGACCCCATCGAGGAGTTTTTCACGCAACCGCGGCCGCCCACGACCGATGACCGGGCGTGGTGTTCGCGGAGTACACGTTGGTGACAGGGATCGTCGTTCTAACGGCGGGCCTGGCCCTCTACGCCCTCGGCGTGCCGCTCGTGCAGGCGTTTTACCTGACGAAGCTCTTCATCCTTTTACCGGTTCCCTGAGAGAGGAAGGCCATCATGAACGACAATGCAGAAAGAAGCGGACCATTGCTAACGGACAAGCGGGGCTTGACGACGGTCGAGTACATCATCGTGCTCGGCTTGATCGCTGTCGTTGGCATTGCCGCCTGGCAGAAGTTCGGAGAGACTTTGATCGGCGAGGTCGAAGCCGCCGATGGATACATCGCCGACGTCGTGCAGTAGCCGGCAGTCCCATGAACACAGCCGCTACCATCGCCGCGGGCCTTGCCCTCTTTGTTGCCGCTATCGCGGCGCTCTCTGATTGGCAGCGAGGCGAGATTCCCAACTGGCTGACGCTCCCCGCTCTGCTCTTGGCGCCACTAGCCTATGGGCTCGCCTTTGGCATCGAGTATGCGCTACACAGCCTCGCCGCCGCGTTTTTGGCCGGGCTGGTGCCGTACCTCTTGTTTCGCCGGGGCGCGATGGGGGGTGGCGACGTGAAGCTTCTCGGGGCGCTCGGCGCCGTCCTGGGCTTTGATTTGCTGCTCGGGGTCGAGGTTCAACTTGCGGCTTTCCTGGTGGCCATGGTGGTCGCTAGCTCGGCGCTCGCCTGGAAGGGCGCCTTGTTTGCCACGCTTGGGAATGCGTTGGTCGTGGGTCTTCGCCCTGTCCTTCCAGCCGGCTGGCGTCGGGAGCCATGCGCCGAGCTGTCCGCGCCCATTCGTATGGGTGCGCCGGTCTTCGTCGCGACAGGCTTCATTGCGATTCCGCATCTCTCTTTGGCCTGGGCTGCGCTGTGACCACTCTGATCTCGGCTCCTCTTTCACTGCTCGCGGACAAGCGTGGCGTGGTCTTTCTCGAGCTTCTGATCGCGTTCATTCCGATGTGGACGTTCTTCTTATGCGTGCTTCAGCTCGCCTTCATCGCACACGCAAATCTGATGGTGAAGCACTCCGCTGACTCGGCCGCTCGGTCCGCGGTCGTCGTCTTGCCGGACGACCCAAACGAGTACGGCGGCGAACCCGAGATGAGCGTCGACCGCAACCCGGTCGCTCTGTCCGACCTACAGCGGGCGTTGGGCCAGGTCGCGTCGGCCATGGGCGAGCCTCCGGACCCCAAAGCGGTCCTGACGGCATTTTCAGAAGACAAGCTCCTGAACCTCGGTAGGTCACGCCTCAACACGATTCGCCTCGCCGCACACATTCCGCTCATGCCCTTGGCCCCCACCAATGTGGGTCGCGACGCAAGTCCGAGCATCGGCAAGGCGATTGGAAGCGAGCGCAAGCTCCTCAGCGCGCTCTACTATCAACCGTTCGCTCTCGCAGTGACCTTTCCCGGCCTCGAGGACGATCTTGCCACGGGTTCAGAGATCACCGTCCGTGTGACGTACGCCTATCAGTGCACGGTGCCGCTCGCGCGAAGGATCCTATGTCGGGCATTCGCGGACATCCACGGCAAGGAAGACCTCGGCGAAGCGTTCTTCCCTCCGGCGCAGGGCTTCGTCGGCGGGCGCTTCCGAGGCCTCCAGCATCAAACGACGTTGATGATCCATGACGCGTCTTACGAGTACCGACCGAGGGGCTCATGATGGCCTCGAAGAGAACAAGCCTAGTCGAAGAGACGCGCGGAGCCATGATGCTCATGTCCCTCTTCATGGCCCTGCTCCTGATTGGAGCGCTCTACTACCTCCTGGGCGTCGGCGATGCGGTGATCTATCGGCGCATCATGCAGGACGGCGCCGATGCGGGAGCGCATGCCGCCTCGGTCATGGGCGCCAAGGGGATGAACCTGCACGCGCTCCTCAACGTGGTGATGGCGGTTACCACAGGGATTCTTCTGGTGATTCGGAGCGTCGAAGTGCTGCTGGAGATCATCATCGGAGTTCTCTACGGGTTAGCCGGGACCGTCATCCTCGCCGCGAAGGCCGCGGCGCTCATTGCTCTCCTCAGCCCCGTCGAGAGCACGGTCGAAAGGCTCGGCGACGCCGTCGAGCAGTTCGTCCGAATCGCCCACGACGCCCTAGACGCAGCGCACCACGCCGTTCAGCGGGGGTACCCATTGCTTGCCGAGGCTCGTGCAGTCGATGCGATGGCGTTTCAGGACGCGTATGATCCCCCCGTCGCCGGTGGTTTCGTCGTCCCTCTTCTGGGCTCCCGTCTCCCCAAAGGCGGTCGGGGACTGCCCGTCGAGGAGGACGAGATCGGAACCCTCTGCGACCGCGTCGCCGACGGCCTGAGCAACCGCTTGAGCAATGTGAGCTCCAAGGTGCCCAAGTGGCTTCTCGAGCTCCTCGGCGGCGCAGTCGGCCAGGCCCTTCGGCTCGGTAAACGGAGGACATGCGCCGACGACGTCGTCGAGCCCCCGCGTCGCGTCCTCCAAAGCCGCCGCGATGGCACCGTCGTTTGGCTCGGGCACGAGGAGTTTCAATACCGCGCGTACAGTATCGGCCGGGACCCGCACGAGAACCATTGGCAGCACGGGGAGGGGGGGATTCGCATCGCGCAGGGCGGCAAGGAGGACGGGCGTAGTGCTGCGCACAAAGCCCACCTCCTTGGGCGTCTCGCCTTCGCGCAGGCCGAGTACTACTTCGATGGTACCGAGCACAAGGCGGAATGGCTATGGAAGCAGCGTTGGCGCGCACGCCTTCGCAGGTTCCGTATTTCCCGCGACTGGATTCCGAGCGGAATCCTCAGCGCATGCTCGGCAGGGCGAGGGAGAGGCCCGCTTGCAGGGCTCGCAGGGCTCTGTGATGTCGCACGAGACTTCTCGATCAACGCGATTTCCGCGCACTGAGCACAGCATGGATCAGCGCTTCAAACGACTAGTCCGACACGAAGAAGGAACGGCAATGGTCGAAGCGCTGATCAGCCTTCCCGTATTCTTTGCAGCGCTGGCGGCCGTCGTCGCTCTCCATGGAATGTACGGCGCGAAGCTAGAGGCCAAAGCTCGCGCTCGGCGAATCGCATGGTTGCAAGCCGACTCGGGCCAGTGTCCCGCGCAGAGCTGCCGCAGCGGAGACTGTGGGCGTATCCAAGGCGACATTCGCGCTGGCGGTCTCGATGCCCTGCTCAGGGTGCGGGACAGTCGCTTCTCCCTGGACTCCTTCCTTGGGAACGTCGGTCGCTTCCTCGTTGGGAAGGTGACCCATGGAGTCGGCATGGCTCAAGCGCGGATGCCTCGCCTGCTGGGCGCGCAGTTGGGGTCCCAGCACGGAGTGACGACCTTGCTTTGCAACACCAGCTCGAGGGACTCCGAGGGCGGGGGCAACGTTCTTGAGCAAGCCTGCCGCACGGGACTGCAAACGACGGAGTACGCACGTGAAGTTTGTCGATAGATTCCTGCCATTCCTTCGCCTGGGGCTGCTTCTCGCCGCCGTCGCGGCCCTGGCTTCGCTCTTCGTTCTCCGGTCCGTTCGCGCAGACGTGACAGAACTGCTTTGGGGCGTCGGCACCGAGGTCATGAAGTATCCCGGCGCAGCTCTGGAGGCCACGCGGTCTCTCCAACTCAACGGCGTCTACATTTCTTTTCGCACCGAAACGATCGACGCGCCCCTGAAGGATGTCCTCGCACACTACGAATCCCTTTGCGTCGGGGAAGATGCTGGGCTCATCGCGCGGCTTTCGATGCAGACCGCGCACAACGACGAAGCAGGTTATGTGGCTTGCCTCGAGCTGGGCGATGCAAGTCGAGATCTTCGCTCACTCAGCAATCGACTACTTCAGTTCTCCGAGACGGGCGACTTGGCCCAGCTCGGCGCCCTTCGATACGTGCGCGCGCGTCGCGTGTCGGACGATGCGCAGGACAAGACCTTTGTTCTGACGGTCTGGGCAGACTCCGCCTTCAACCTTCGGCAAATGCTACCAGTTGCCGGTGCTGACGGCGGGGGCAGTGACCTCGCGGGCGTGCCGCGTCCTCCCGGATCGCAGCGTGTCTTATCCGCCTGGGAACCGTGGCAACCAAGCGGCGTCTTCGTGTATCGCGTGGCCGACCAGTCGGCAGCCGCGCTCGCGTCGTTCTATCGGACCGAGCTCCCGAAGAACGGCTGGACGATCATCGAGCAGCGTCCTTCCGAGTCGATCTCGATCGACGGGATTCACATGGTCTCCGCCGAGCAGGGAAATCGAATGGTCACAGTTCTTTCCCACCCCGGCGAAGCCTCACAAACCCTGCTCTCCATTCTCTCCTCTGAACCGTCGTGACCGCAGGCACAGACCCATGAACAGAAGCGCCATCATCACATCGTTGACCATTGCCGTATTCGGCTTCGTCGTCCTCGCCGTCTACGTGCGTCAGTTTCAGCGAGAGGCAACTGGGGGTGATCCGATTGCATTGCTCGTGACCAGGCAAGATGTCGAGGCCGGTCGGCCTCTCACCGAGGAGATGTTGCTGGTACGCACGTTGCCCGAGAGTTACGTCGAAGAACGGCAGGTGCTGGCGACCGAGCTTCCAAGAGTCTTGGGCGTCCGCTCATCGATTGCCCTCGAAGCGAATCAGACCCTCTTGTGGACCGACCTTGCCACGACGCCCCGCGATCGAAGCTCGCTGTCGAGCCGTATTCCAAAAGGGATGCGCGCAATGAGCGTCAGGGGACCCGGGAGACGCTCATTCGGCGAGCTGATGCGTCCTGGCGATCGGGTGGACGTCTTGCTCACCAAATCCAAGCCGGGCGTAGAGGCTAGGGTGGTCACGGTTCCATTAGTGCAGAATGTCCTCATTCTTGCCGTAGGCGACAGCTTCGGCGCCGCGGATCAGCAAAGCTCTGCACTTCGATCCGATTCCGTCACACTGCTCGTCACGATCGATCAAGCCGGCTTGCTCGCCCAGGCGGGGCGCGACGGTACCTTGAGTCTCATCTTGCGCAATGAGGACGATCTAGAGATCCACGAAGGGCTGGAGGAAACCGACGACTCCGACGTGCTCGAGCAAGAAAAGCGGGCGCGCCGACAACGGCGACTGCGGATCGAGAAGGTCGACTAGGATGCCAGAGCTGTCGAAAGGTCAGGTGCTCGTGGCACTCATGCTCGTCGGCGCGACCCGCGCGGAGAGGGCTGCGGCCGATGTGGAAGCCCCCAGTTCGATTGTCCTGCGAGTTGGCGAGCAAAAGAGCTTGTCAGCACATGGAATCAAGAGCTACTCGGAGGGCGCTCCCGGGTTTGCAGACATCCGCGTGACACGCGACCAGAGTCGCTTCGTGATCGTCGGAAAGGAAGAAGGGACGACATCCCTCCTTCTCATCAAGAACGATGGGAGTCAGATGCAATACACGATTCGCGTGATTGCCGCGGACGCCGTCAAAGGGCTCGGAGGGAGAGAGAACATCCGCTTGGACCTCTACTTCGTCTTGATCCAGGACCGGTACGGCCATCAGATCGGGCTCAACTGGCCCGGGAACATCGGAAGCACGATCGGACCGTCCGAAGCGGCTATCGCCATCACGGGTGGGAGCGGGCAAGCCACGCAGAGCGCATTTCAAATCCTTCCCCAGACGTTCTTGCCCAGCTTCGACCTCGCCCAGGCCAAGGGCTGGGCCAAGATGTATCGGCAGGCGACTTTGGTCACCGCAAACGGTGCCGAAGCCGTCTTCACCTCTGGGGGCGAGTTCAACGTTCAGGTCCAGAACAATCTGACGGTGAACGTGCAGGCGATCGAGTTCGGCACGAAGGTGAGCGTCCTTCCCAAGTACGATCCGAGGACCGGCCGCATCGAGCTCGAGATCGTTGCGGATGTGTCCGATCTCGACGCCGAAAAGGGGGCGCGGGGAATCCCCGGTCGAATCACTTCGCACGTGGAGACTTTGGTCAACCTGGAGCTCGGTCAGTCGGTCTCTTTGGCCGGAATTCGAGCACGCACCGAACGCCGTAGGAAGGACGGAATCCCTGGGCTTGCGCTCGTTCCGTTCATTGGCGCGCTCTTCGGAACGCATTCTCGTGAGACGGAGGACAACGAATCATATATGTTGGTCGTGCCTTCGGTCGTCGAGCCGGTGAGCTTGAGTCAAAGGGACCGCGTCGAAGAAGCGCTACGCGTGTACGAGAGCTTCCAAGGTGGCGTCGACGATCAGCACCTGATGGACCAACCGCGCGTTGGTCGCGACGTCGTCACGACCGGTGCGAAGGAGCGCGTTCGATGAGCTCCGGGTTCGGGGTGTCTGTTCTCATGCCCGACGGCTCTCGGAAAGAGCTGAGCATTGCCGACACGAGCTCACTCCTCGTCGGCCGCGACCCTGGTTGTCACGTGGTCCTTCCGTCCCCCGCAGTGAGCCGAATCCACCTAAGGGTGGAGCAGGGGCCCGGAGGCACCCGCGTCCTCGATCAATCGTCCAACGGTACGATCCTCGAAGGCGAGCGACTTTGTACATCGGAAACACCGCTAGCGTCCGGAGGGGAGCTTCGCGTTGGCCCATACATCCTTCGGATCTCCGCTCTTGCTGGGAACGAAGCTCCTGCGTCCCCGGAGCTGAGGCGCCGCATTCACCGAGCGCTCCTCGACCACCTCGATTTAGCCTCTCTCGAGGCCGCCGACATGGATGCCCAGGTCCTGAGGCCCCGAGTCGTCGAAGCTCTGCAGCAGATCGTGGCCGACTTTGCTTCCGAGCTCTCGCCTGCCACAGACCCTGCAAAGCTCGTCGCCGAGATGACGGACGAAGCGCTTGGGCTCGGGCCGCTTCAAGAGCTGCTGGACGACGACTCGGTCTCCGAAATCATGGTCGTCGATCCGAACACGATCTACGTCGAACGAGGGGGCAAAATCCGCCTCACGTCGCTGCGTTTCACCGACGATGAATCGTGTCGTGCAGCGATCGAACGAATCGTGACGCCCCTGGGCCGGCGAATCGACGAGAGCACGCCCTTGGTCGACGCACGCCTCGATGACGGCTCCCGGGTAAATGCCATCATCCCCCCGCTCGCGGTCCGGGGGCCTTGCATCACGATCCGGAAATTTGCAAAGCGCCCACTGCAGATGGACGAGCTCGTTGCGCTTGGTAGCCTGAGCGTAGCCATGGCGAGGTTCCTGAAGCGTTGCGTTCGCGCCAAGAAGAACTTGCTAATCTCGGGCGGGACCGGCAGCGGGAAGACGACCTTGCTGAACGTCCTCTCCACCGAAATCCCGCCAGGAGAGCGAATCGTCACCATCGAAGACGCTGCGGAGCTGCGCCTCGATCAACCTCATGTCGTGTCACTCGAGTCCAAGCCTCGGAACCTCCAAGGGGGCGGCGAGTATAGCATTCGGGACCTCGTGAAGAACGCGCTTCGAATGCGACCGGACCGCATCATCGTTGGAGAGTGCCGTGCCGGCGAAGCAATCGACATGTTGCAGGCAATGAACACCGGTCACGAGGGTTCTATGACGACGACTCATGCGAACAGCGCCGGGGAAGCGCTCAAGCGCATCGAGACACTGTGCATGATGGCAGGCCTGGATCTGTCGCCGACGACCATCCGCGAGCAAGTCGCCGGAAGCCTTCACGTCGTCGTTCAACAAACACGATTCTCGGACGGCTCCCGTCGCATAACTTCCGTCACCGAAGTCGGACAGCTCGGGGAGGAAGGCGATCTCGTCCTCCACGACATCTTCGCCTTCCATCGAACGGGCACGGGCGCTTCGGGCGAAGTTCTGGGTGAGCACCGGACCACCGGCTATGTCCCGAGCTTTCTCGACGAATTCATCACGCAGGGGCTCATCCACGGTGGAGAGTTCTTGTGAGGTTCGAGGCCCTGCCGCTTCTTCTGCTCTCCGGAGCGCTCCTCCTGGTCGGATGCGCGACCAGCGGGTATCTCCTCATATCGGTGGAGGAAAACCTCCTTCGACGTCAGTGGCAACGTTACACCGCGCGACTGGAGCGGCACTCGAGCTTTCTGCTGATGCCCTACCGAGGTTCCCAGATCGCGCATGCTCAACTCATCGTATTCATGGCCTTTGCCGGCCTGCTTGCTCTGAGCCGTCAGCCAGTCGTCGCTCTGCTCGCCGCCGCTACGGTCGGCGGACCGCCATTCATCTTATGGAAGCGACACGTCGCGCGCGTCGCTCAACTCGAACGTCAGCTCGACTCCTGGCTGCTGATGCTGGCCAATGCGCTCAAAGCAACTTCGTCGGTCGGAGAGGCCATCGCCTCCACGGTCAAGTTGGTTCCGAAGCCATTCAGCGAAGAGGTCGACCTACTGGTCAAAGAGATTCGCCTCGGCGCACCCTTGGACCGAGCGATTCGAGCGGCGGCAAGCAGAATCAACAGCACGGTGATCGCGGGGGCGTTCGCGACGATTGTCGTTGCCAGACAAACCGGCGGCGATCTGCCCCGGACCTTGGAGCATGCCTCAGCCGCTCTGCGCGAAGCGACGAGGCTAGACGGCGTGCTCAGAACCAAGACTGCCGAAGGTAGAGGACAGGTTCTGGTCTTGGCATCCGTACCCTTTCTTCTTTGCATCATGATCGCTTGGCTCGATCGCTCGTGGTTCGATCCTATGCTGAACCAGCGGATCGGACAGTCCATTCTTGGCGCCTGCGCCCTAGTCTGGACGTTTGCAACGGTCTGGGCTCATCACATCGCAAAGGCCGACCTATGATCGTTCAGCTCGACATCATGCTCGCGGTACTCTTCGTCGCGATCGTCGGAGGAACCTCTGGGCTGGCGCTGCAGCTTGCGAAGATGCCGGCTGCGGAGCGGCCGACGCTGGGTGCCAGAGGTCTCAATCGCAGCAAGGCCCTACGCAACGGCCCCCTTTTCGCTGCTCTCGAGCCGATGGTCCGCCTGCTCGCCGCATGGGTCGCGCTCCTTTGCGCGGAGCGGCTTCGAAAGCGAATGCGACGCTCTTTGACACATGCTGGCGACTACTTGGGCCTCTCCGAGGACGAGTTGATTGGCCTGTGCGTGCTCTCTGGGCTCGGCTTCGGAGCGGTTGCTCTGGTTTCATGCCAGCGCGTGGAGATACCTCGGCTGCTCGCGCTTGGAGCTCTAGGTATCGGGGCCGCGCTGCCCTGGTTTCACGTGGTGGGCGTCGCCAAAGCTCGAGCGCGGGCTGTCGGTAGGGGGCTTCCGGGGGCCGTCGAGCTCGCGTCCATGTGCATGAGCGCGGGTCTGGACTTTCCGGGTTCACTGCGCCGCATCGTTGATAGCGCGTCGGATCCCAGTGACCCCGTGATCGAAGAGTTCGCCAGAGTCCTGCGGGAGCTAGACCTCGGCCATACTCGAAGAAGCGCGATGGAAGCGTTCGCTGCGCGCGTTCCGACCGACCAGGTTCGCGAGTTCGTCAATAGCGTCGTTCAAGCCGAGGAAAAGGGAAGCCCGCTCGCCAGCGTCTTGACCATACAGGCACAGACCCAGCGTCTGCGGCGCAGCATCGCTGCCGAAGAAACAGCATCTGAAGCAGCGCTCATGCTCCTCGGGCCAATGACCTTGATCTTCATGTGCGTCATCGTCCTTCTGCTCGGCCCTGTCGTCGTTCGCTTCATGATGGGAGGCTTGGGGTCGGCATGACGGAGGCTTCGAAGAACAGGCGCAATGGTCCATTGGTGTTACTCGCGGCTTCCCTGTTCGTCGCGCTTGCTGTCTGGCTCCGAGATGGTGCAACCGAGGGGGTGCGCGGGCCTGCGCTCGGTGCGTATCCCGCGCTTTTCGTCGACGTCGCGACCTGTTCGCCTCGCGGCGAGGCCTTTCGAAATGGGCGCCGTGCAGAGGAGCTCGCCCTTCTTCGAGCCGACCGGTACGCCTACAATCCCCGGGATGGCGTTCGTGCCGTTCAGCGCTATCAGGAAGCGGAAGCCTGCTATCGACTCGCCGGCGCCGAGCGGGATGCCGCACGCGTCCGTCGTTCGAGCTCAGAGCTCTCTGCTCGGGTCGACACCGACTATGCCGCAGCGCGATTGAACTTGGTCAACGCGCTCGAACAGGATCGATGGTCCGACGCGCTCAGCGAGATTCGTCGACTCCTTCTTTTGACTGAGCACCTGAGGAGGCACGAGTATGTCGAATGGCTCGAGAAGAACATCGGGAAGGCCGCGGCACGAGCGAGCACGTCGCGCTAGCCGAGCACTTGGTTTTCTGCTCTTGCCGTGCCTCACGATCGTTGGCGGCTGTCATCATAGAACCCTGTATCGAGGACCCGAGCTCCAAGCCGAGCTCAGCAGCATCAGCGCCGAAGATTTCTTCCTCTTGGGCGTTGCTCACGCGCGCTCCGGCGATCTCTTGCGCGCCGAGCAATACCTGAGCGCCGCGCGACAACGGGGTCACGACGAGGCGGCTGTGGTTTACTGGTTGGTCCGTGTCTGCGTCGCAGCGAGCCGCTACCAATCAGCGCTCAACCACTCAGCTGAATACCTCCGCGACCATCCTGCACAGTGGTCGTTGCGGCTCGTCGTTGCCAGTATTTACGAGGCGATAGGAAACCTCGCTCGGGCGCAGTCGGAGCTCGAGCGGATCGTGACAGCGGAACCTGAGAGGGCCTTGCCCCACTACCGGCTCGCCATGCTCTATCGACAAGGTGAAGCCGACCGAGGGCGATCGATGGCCCACCTAGAGGAGTATCTCAGATTGACCCCGCAAGGCCCTCATGCCGCCGAAGCGAGGTCGATTCTCGGTGAGGTTACAGAAATCATGGAGGCTCCGCGATTCGAGCCGCTTCTGAGCGATCCGAGCGCACGCCTTGGGGAGGCTCCATGAGCATCCCGCGTCACGTCTTCGACCAGACCGTCGCGTCTCTGTTCGCCCCGGTCGTTGCTTACCTCGAAGGCGACGCGGTGAGCGAGATCATGATCAATGGTCACCGCGAAATCTACGTCGAGACGGAAGGTCGGCTCCATCTCACTGGGAGCCGATTTGCATCAGAGCACGACCTGATGTCCGCTCTTCGAAACCTCTCGCAATTCGTCGGCCGCGAGCTCAACGCGCATCAGCCCATTCTGGAGGCCCGGTTGCCAGATGGCTCTCGCGTCGAAGCAATCATTCCACCTGCTTCTCCTTCCGGTCCGGTCGTGAGCATCCGGCGCTTTCGGCGGCAGCAGCTGACTTTGGAACGACTCGTCGAGCTAGGCGCCGTGTCTCGAGACACCGCGCCTCTGCTGCGATCGATCATCGGGCGAAAGTACAACGTGATCGTTGCCGGCGGAAGCGGTTCCGGGAAAACGTCTCTCCTGAACGCGCTGGCATCGCTTGCGGCTGATGACGAACGCGTGGTGGTCATCGAGGACTCGCAAGAGCTTCAGGTTCAGCTCCCCCATGTCGTGCAGCTGGAGGCACAGCCCGCCGACGCTCGCGGCCGTGGCTCGGTCAGCATACGAGACCTCTTTCGGGCGACGCTTCGAATGCGACCGGACAGGATCGTCATCGGTGAAATCCGCGGCGGTGAGGCCCTCGATCTCATCCAAGCCATGACCTCTGGTCACCGTGGATGTCTCTCGACGGTTCACGCCACGCTCCCCATCGACACGCTGAGCCGATTGGAAACGATGGCCCTCATGAGCGATGTCGACGTTCCGCTCAACGTGCTCCGCGCACAAATTGCCTCGGCGGTCGACTTCATCGTTCAGGTGTCCCGGTGCTCTGACGGGTTCCGCCAGGTGACTTACGTTTCCCAGATACTCGGGCACGACGGTCACGCGGGCTATCGGATCGAGCATCTGTTCGAACGGCCCACCGACCTTGGAGGCGGCGAATGAACGAGGAGCCTGCCACGATGGCCATCTGGGACGGGGACGAAGAACGCACCCTCGTCGAACCGGCCCGCCTCGCAGGCGTGCCGCCAGCTTTCGAGGGGCCTGGTCATGCGACTCCGGCGGGGTCGGCAAGCATTCCAGACGGACGCCGCAAGCCCCCAGCACGGCCGACTTGGCGAGGCGCGAGCGCGCTGCTCTCGAGCCACCCGCGCCAGGTCATCGAATTCAGCTTGGCCTTTGCTCTCCTGGTTGGCCTCGGATCAGTCGCTCGCCAGCAATCGCGGGTCGCCGAGGCCCTGCGCGTCACTCTCACCGAGCTCGGGGCCCCCCGGCCGGCGAGCGAATCCGCGCTGTCGCGTCCGTCCGAGCATTCCCTAGAAATGAACCGGCCAATTGACATTCAGCGCGAAGCAGCGATTCGAGAAATCGCAGCCGCTCAGCGAGACGAGCTTGAGCGCCACGCCGCAGCCCTGATCGCCTCAAACGACTTTCCCGCCGCGCTGAGGCAGTACCAATCCCTTGCGGAGCTCTTCCCCGAGGACCGAACGTTCCGAGACTTCGTCGCCGTTCTCAGGGCCAAGCTCCGCTGTGACCGAGCCGATCCACCCGTGAGCAGCAGATGTCCTTGACGCGCCTCCCGATCCTCGTCGTCGGCGTCGCGGTCTGGGCCTCATGCCAGAAGACTGCGGCCTCCACGCAAGCCATCGACCTCCTCTTCTCCGTCGAATCCGACCCTGGCCATAGGCTGAGCGGGGTTCGAATATCCGTCGACGGAAGGCTCGTAGGCGAGACCAACTCCGCGGGTCTGTTGCAGAGCGAGGTCCATGGGCAGCTTGGTCAGCAAATGAGTATTGAACACGACTGCCCAGTTGGACACGAACCCCCGTCAGCAGCGAAGCTCTTGAGGCTTCGGCGCTTCGAGTCTCTGGGCGAGCTCGATTCGCGCGCCTTGGAGATCACCCTCAGATGCCGGCCGCAGAAACGATTGGGGGCCTTCATCGTCCGGGCGAAAAACGGGGCGGGCCTTCCGGTTCTTCTCGACGGACAAGGCGTGGCCCAGACCAATTCCTTGGGTGTGGCTCATTTCTCGAGGTTCGCGATCCCGGGGACGGACTTTCTCATCGAGCTCGATACGCGAGAGCATCCGCAACTGCGTCCACGGAGCCCCACGCACCTGATGACACTGCCCGATGCCGACGAGTTTTTCGTCATCCAGCAGTCCTTCGAGAGGAAAAGTGAGCCTCGACGCCGGGTCTCGCCGCGAACCAGAATCACCAAAATTGAGTAACCCCCCCACTGCGTACTATAACGACTTTGATGGGCGATCGGGTGGACGTCGTAGTCGTTGGGGCCGGTCTTTCGGGGCTTTGTGCGGCACGCAAGCTTCGCGCGCAGGGGAAGACTGTCGTCGTCGTCGAGGCGCGTGATCGAGTTGGTGGGCGCACTTGGACGAAGGCGATCGGCCGAGGCCAATTCGATCTGGGCGGTCAATGGATTGGGCCCGGGCAAGACCGCGTGCATGCGCTTGCAAACGAGCTCGGCATTCAAACATTTCCGACGTACAGCGAGGGCAAGAAGGTTCTGGAGGTCGAGGGTAAGGTGTCGACGTACAAGCGGTCGATTGCCTCGATGTCGCTGCCCAGCCTGATTCAGATGCAGGGAGCGCTCAGCTACCTCAACCGGGTGCAGAAGCGCATCTCGGCGACCGCACCGATGAGCGCAGAAGGCGCCAATGAGCTCGATGGCGAGACACTCGAGACCTGGCGAGCGCGGTTCGTGAAGTCCAGGAAAATCATCGCCGTGATGGATGCGGCGATCCGTTCGATTTTCGGAGCGGAGGCGCGCGAGCTCTCGGCGCTCTACTTTCTGATGTACCTCAACGCCGGGGGCGGCTTGCTGAGCCATTCGGAGACCCGCGGCGGTGCGCAACAGGATCGCTTTGTCCGCGGGGCGCAGGCGCTCTCGCTCGCGCTCGCCGAGGAGCTCGGCGACGCACTGATTCTAGGGGCGCCTGTGAGGAAGCTCGTCCAGAGCCAAGACGGCGTCGATGCCATCTGCGACGGTCAGACGGTCGCAGCGCGCTTCGTGGTCGTTGCCGTTCCTCCACCGCTGGCCGGGCGAATCGAATACGAGCCCACGGTGTCGGTTGGGCGCGATCAGCTCACGCAGCGCTTCGCGATGGGCGCTGCGGTAAAGGTGCTCGTCACTTACGAGCGCGCGTTCTGGCGCGAAGCAGGGTTCTCGGGTGAAGTCGTGAGCTCGGAGGGGCCGCTTAGCGTCGTCTACGACAACAGTTCGCACGACGGCCGGCAGCCGGCCTTGATCGGCTTCGTCGTAGGGAGCCAAGCGCGCCAATGGTCTGCGCAACCGCTCTCCGACCGAAAGCGCCGAGTCGGCAATGCGCTCAAACGCTACTTCGGGAGCGAAGCCGAATCGTTTCAGGACTATCACGAGCTCGACTGGGGCGCTGAGCCGTGGTCGCGCGGGTGCCCAGTCGGTGGTTTGCCGCCCGGGGTTCTCACCAAGTCTTTCGCGCATCTCCGCAAGCCCGAGGGTCGGATCCACTGGGCCGGCACCGAGGCCGCGACCGAGTGGATTGGGTACATGGAAGGTGCCCTTCAATCCGGCGAGCGTGCGGCCGACGAAATCCTCCGCCGCCTCTAGCGTTCGTCATGCGCTTGGCGCCAAGCGAACGGTCACATCTTTCGACGCAGGGGTGTAGCTGCCTTCGGCGTATCTGTTCAGAGGAACTAGGACGTTGGCCTCTGGAAAATAGGTGGCGATGCATCGGCTTGGAATCGGATAGGGGACGACGGTGAAGCGCGGGGCGAGGCGCCGTTCGCCTCCGAAATCGTTTGTGATGTCGACCTTGGAGCCCGCCTCGAAGCCCGCCTCGCGCATGTCGCCTTCGTTCATGAAGACGACGCGGCGGCCGCCCCAGACGCCTCGGTAGCGGTCGTCGTTCCCGTACACGGTGGTGTTGTACTGGTCATGTGTGCGCACGGTCATCATCCGGTAGCAGCCGTCGGGCAGTGCGAGGTCGGGGGCCGGATTGATGGTGAAACGCGCCTTGCCGCTTTCGGTGCTGAACTTTCGCTCCCGCGCGCTGTTGTAGAGATGAAAGCCGCCGGGCTCGCGTACGCGCGCGTTGAACTGTTCAAATCCGGGGATTGTCTTGGCGATCAAATCGCGAATGCGATCGTAGTTCTCGATCAGCCAGCACCAGCTCACCGGATGCTCGGGGCCGAGGACCTGTTCGGCCAGCCAGGCAACGATCGATGGCTCGCTGTAGAGCTCCGGATCGGCGGGCTTGAGGTGCCCGTGTGACGAATGAACCACGCCCATCGAGTTTTCGACCGTGACAAACTGCGGGCCGTAGGCCTGCTGGTCGACCTCTGAGCGCGCAAGGCAAGGCAAGATGATCGACCAGTTGCCACGAACCAGATGGCCGCGGTTGAGCTTGGTGCTCACGTGGACGATCATCTCGCAGTTTTCGAGCGCCTTGGCCGTGCGTTCGGTGTCCGGTGTCGCCTGGAGGAAGTTACCCCCCATCGCGAAGAACAGCTTCGCGCGGCCGTCGAGCATCGCGTGAATCGCTTCGACGGTATTGAAGCCCGGCTCACGGGGCGGTTCGAAGCCAAACACCTCTTCGATTCGATCGAGCAGCACCTTGGACGGCCGGTCGTGAATCCCCATCGTCCGGTCGCCTTGGACATTGCTGTGTCCGCGAACCGGGCAGGTCCCCGCTCCGGGTATGCCGATGCTCCCGCGCATCAATAGGAAGTTGACGATCTCGCGCACGTTGCCGACACCGTTTCGGTGCTGCGTGAGCCCCATCGCCCAGCAGACGATTGTCTTCCGGCTCCTGAGGATGATCTCCACAGCTCGTTCGAGCTCCGGGCCGCTGATGCCAGCGGCCTTCAGCAGCGCGTCGACGTCCTGTGCCTGCAAATGAGCGCGCAGCTCCGCGAAACCTTCTGTGTAGAGGCCGATGAAGTCGTCATCGAGCACCTCGCCGGGCCGCTCCTCTTCGATCTCGAGCAAGCGGCACATCAGCGCTTTGAGCAGCGCCACGTCGCCATTGATCTGCACCTGAAGAAAGAGGTCGGCGATTTCAGTGCCTCCGCGGAGCACCTGCATCGGGCTCTTTGGATTCACGAAGCCGATTAGCCCAGCTTCGGGGAGAGGGTTGATCGCGATGATCTGCGCACCGTTCTTCTTGGCCTTCTGCAGGGCCGTCAGCATTCGCGGATGGTTTGTACCGGGATTCTGACCCATCACGACGATCGTATCGGCGTCGTGGATGTCGTCTAGCGTCACCGAGCCCTTGCCGATCCCCACGGTGTCGCCGAGACCGACACCGCTCGACTCATGGCACATGTTCGAGCAGTCGGGCAGGTTGTTCGTCCCGAAGGCCCGCACGAAGAGCTGGTAGAGAAAAGCGGCTTCATTGCTGGTGCGGCCGGACGTATAGAAGATCGCTTCGTCGGGCGAGTCGAGGGTCTTGAGCGCATCGGCAACGCGCTTGAACGCTTCGCTCCAGCCGATCGGCTCGTAAAAGCGAGAGCCCGGGCGGAGCAAGAGAGGCTGCGTGAGCCTGCCTTGAAGGCCGAGCCAATAGTCGGACCTTCTCGCGAGGTCGTCGATGCTGTGTTGTTGAAAGAACCCTCCGTCGAGGCGCCGACTGGTGCTCTCCCAGGCTGCGGCTTTGGCGCCATTCTCGCAGAACTCGGTCAGGACCGCGCGGTCATCCGGGTCGGGCCAGGCGCATCCGGGGCAATCGAAGCCGTCGATCTGGTTCATTCGACCGAGGATGCGAATCGCAGAGGGGAGCGAGCGGCCGTGCCGATGCATATGCGCGAACGCCGAGCGCACGGATGCGAGCCCCGCGGCTTTCGTCTCAGGCGCCTTGATGTGAAGCTCGTCGTCGGTTTCCGGTGGCTCTGCGCGGCTCGGTCGGTGAGTCGTCATCAACCCGCCTCTACCTGAAGGAACGCCGGCTCGTTTTCCTCGCGTGCAATTCGTTCGCCCCTGGAGTAGACGTTGAAGCGGTTCTCGCGTGCGAATCCAACCAAGGTGAGGTCGAAGCGCCGCGCCGTTCCCACGGCCAAGCTCGACGCTGCACCAATCGCAACCAGCATCGGGAAGCCAGCGCGGACGGTCTTCTGAACCAGCTCGAAGCTGGCGCGGCTGCTCACGACCACGAAGCCATCGGCCGCTTCGAGAGTCGCAGCTCGGAGCCAGGCACCGACAAGCTTGTCAAGCGCATTGTGCCTCCCAACGTCCTCTCGGTGCAGCACAAGCTTGCCACGCACATCGAACAGCGCCGCACCATGTGTACCGCCTGTGTACCGAAACCAGGCTTGCGATTCTTCCAAAGACGCAAGCGCTTGCCGAACGGCGTTCGCGCGAAACGCGCTCGGCTCCACGGCTATCTGGGCGCAGGCATCTTTCGACAGCGACTCGATGGTGCGCTCGCCGCAGACCCCACAGGCGCTCGTCATCGTGAGGTTTCGCTCCAGCAATCGAGAGGGAATCGCCGCATGCTCGTGCAAGATTGCGCGCACGACGTTGTCGGGCGTGTCGGAGCGGGCGCAGTGCCGAACGCTGATCAGGTCCCCGGCCGTCGCGATGACTCCCTCCGCGTACAGAAAGCCGGTCACCAAGTCCCCATCATGCCCTGGCGTCCGCATGGTCATCACCAGAGGCGTTTCGATTCGGCTGTGCAAGGCCCCGTGCTCGACGATGATCTGCAGCGGCTCCTCGACAGCGACCAGATCGCGGGTTCGCTCCCTATGCTCGCGCTCGACGCGTTCGACCTCAGTAGAAGTTACCGGCATGCGGTCCATGACCGAGCAATCCTACTGCGCAACAACCCTTCTCAAAAGCGGACATTGCTCTTTTTGAAAAGGTCAGTAAATGCCAGGGATGATCCGCCAACGGACTCGGTCGCAGTATCGTTTCCAGTCCGCGCCGTACTTCTTCGAACAGAACTTGTGGTCTCGGCGTTCGCGATGGATCAGTAGAATCGCGAAGTAAATCGGGTAGAAGTAGGGCAGGGCCGAGCCGAAAAGGCAGGGGAGCGACCAGGAAACCGCCATCAGGATGTCCCCGACATAGTTGAAGTGACGGGACCAACCCCAAAACCCGGACAGCAAGAGCTTCCCGCCCTGCTCGGTTTGAAGGTACTCGACCTTCTTGCCCCAAATCCGTGCGTTGTCCGGGTCTTTGCGGAACTTGTGCTTTTGCAGATTCACCACCCGGAAGATGTAGAGGCCGAGCATGTTGACGGCGACGATCAGCAGAGCGCCCCACCAGGGCAGTGAGTGCACGCGATCGATGAGGTAGTGCGCTTGGAGCGAGTAGGTCATCGGCACCCAGACCAAGTCGCCGAACGCCAGCATATAGCCGAAGTTCTCGTGCTTGATGTCCATCGTGGTGAGGATGGCCTCCTCGTTCCAGAAGTAGTCGATGATGTAGAACATCTGAAAGAGCCAAACGAGGATCATCGAAGTCGAGACGAAGCCGTATCGTTCGTACTGCACGTAGGCGAATGAGGTGTTGATCAGCACCCAGAGGATTAGCCCAGGTCGCGCTTCACAAAAGATCTTCAGGTCGAGTCCCTCGGGACCTGGCGGAACGCGCGGGTTGTGCCCCGTGCCCATCCAAAAATCATGAATGAACGTGCCGCTCAGATGACGCGCCTGCCCGTGCTGCTGGCCGTACCAGTAGAGATAGGCGCTGAAGAAGATGACGAAGATCGTCATCACGCTGATCAGCGCACCGAACTGGTCGTACAGCTCGCGAATCGAGAACACGCCAGACCAGTGCGCAATCGCTACCAAAATGAACGTCACGAAGAGCGAGAACAGGCCGTTCATTCGGTAGGGAAGGCGGCTGCCGTCGGGCAGCTCGGCGCCGAGCACCTCGCGGCCAGGCGCGTACCGCTGGAGGAGAGCCTGAAGCGCAAGCCAAACGCCATAGATGAGCGCGGCCCGTCCAGTCGGCACCATTGCCTGCCTGAAACCTTCCCAATCCGCGTTGGGCCCCGGCAGCACCGCGCCGTCGTTGAAACGCACAGCGAAGAATAGATACGCCGTGAAGATGGGGAGGCCTATGATCATCGCGAGGTTTCCGGGCACCCCGCCGAACTCCAGCTTCTCTTTGTGCTCGCTCATCGACCGCACTCTAGGGCAAGAGGGCGTATAGTGGCCAGTCCCCGCAGGGGGCTTTGCTGCAAGCTGGACTTGGCGTACTAGAAGGAGATGCGGCTGAGGCGGAAGGTCTGTCTTCTTGGCGCGCCGGGGGTGGGCAAGTCGAGCCTCGTCAGGCGATTCGTCGAGGACAGCTTCGAGGAAGAGCACAACCCGTCGATCGCGATGGCGATCTACAGCGGCACCGTGGAGCTCGGCGACGTCTCGCTCGAGATGATGCTCTGGGACCCAGCAGGATCAGAGGCTTCGGGGCAGTACAACCGATCATTCATCTCGGGCGCTTCAGGCCTCGTGTTTGTGGCGGACGCGACCAAGCCTCGGACGCTCGACCATTTGCTCGAGGCACAGGTCCAAGAGCGGGGGTTCATTGGCCCGCGTCCCGCGGTTCTCATCCTGAACAAGTCCGACCTGACCGAAGAGCTCGCTCTCAGCGACGCTCAAATCACGGCAGCGAGCAAGCCGAACTGGTACTTGGTGCGCGCTAGCGCCAAGACCGGATACAATGTTCGAGAGGCCTTCACGAAGATGGCTGGATTGATGCTCGAAGCGAGGAAGGCAACCGGATGACCAAGTTCGACGGCAAGACAGCGGTGATCACGGGGGCGAGCGGCGGCATCGGCGAGTCCTGCGCGCGAAAGTTCGTCGCTGAGGGCGCACGCGTGGTGCTGGCCGCGCGTAGCCCGGAGCCCCTGCAGCGACTGGTCGACGAGCTCGGCTCCGACGTGGCACACGCGGTACCCACCGATGTTTCGGACCTCGGCGCCTGCGAGCGCTTGCTCGATGAGGCGAGATCGAGGTTTCAGAGCATCGACATCCTCGTCAACATTGCTGGGTATAACTCCCGCGGGCCGCTCACAGGTCTTGCCATGGACTCGATGCTTCGGATTCTCGACGTGAATCTCCGCGGCCCCATGATGCTCACCAAGCTCGCGCTTCGGCACATGCGGAAGTGCGATTCAGGGACGATCGTCAACGTCGCTTCCCTTGCTGGGCGCTTTCCGCTCGACGACGAGGCGACCTATTCGACGACGAAATTCGGTCTCCGTATCTTCTCGTTTGCCGTCGCCGAAGAGCTCCGAAACACCAGCATTCGTATCTCCGTGGTGAGCCCCGGCCCAGTCGAAACGAGCTTCATCCTCGACGAAAGCGTCATCGAGACAGTCCCAGCTCTCGTGTTTTCGCAACCGATGAGCACCGCCGACGAGATCGCCGATCTCATCCTCGCCTCTGCGAGCGATGGCGCAAGAGAGCGCACCAAGCCGGCGCTGAGCGGAAAGATCGCGACGCTCAGCTATCTCGTCCCCGGCCTACGGAAGCTCATGATGCCGATCTTCGAGCGAAAAGGCGAGCGGGAGAAAAGGAAGTACCTCGCTCGCCATTCGCGCTGATCAGTCCGTGCCGCCTTTCGGAGGCGGAAGCGCCGACAGGCGCTTCGGCGATGGTCCCCAAGTGTCGATCCGCGGCAACATTCTATAGAGAAGCCAGTGATAGGCGGTGCGTGGCAAGATACGCCGAAGCATCGCGAATACGCGCGCATCGAAGGTTGCCGGCGCGCGCAGAGGGGGCTTTCGCCGGCGCATGGTTCTCACAACGACTTTGGCAACCGATTCCGGCGTCGCCGGCGATGCCTTCATCAGCCTCGCGATGAATGGCGACATGTTGACGTAGTGCTCGTGGTAGGGCTCTGCCAGCTCGTGCTCGGATCGGTCGCTTTTTGCCGTGTACCGGACCTTCTGAAACCCATCGGAATCGACGAATCCCGGCTGCACCAGGCTCACGCGAATCCCCCAGGGCCGAACCTCGTACCAGAGCGCCTCGTGCGCTCCTTCGAGCGCAAACTTCGAGGCGCTGTACACGCCCATCGTCGGCATCGCCATCATGCCACCGACCGAGCTGATCGTGATGATGCGGCCCGCCTTCTTTGCGCGCATTCGGGGAAGCACGAGCCGGATGAGCTCCATTGGCGAGCGAAAGTTCACGTTCATCTGTGCGAGGCGTTCCCTCTCTTCGACGTGCTCCACCACCGCTCGATAGGAAAGCCCAGCGTTGTTGATCAGGATGTCGACCCCGCCCCAATCGCGTTCCGCCTCGGAGATGATCGCCTCGCGCTCCTGCGGCTTGGTGACGTCGAGCGCACGAATCCGAACGTGTTGCGATTCTCCGATCGCATGGGCGGCGAAGCGCGGAAGCGAGCTTTCTCGCGCCGTGAGGATGACGCGGTAGTTCGTTTCGGTGAGGGCGCGAGCGACCGCGAGGCCGATTCCGGTGCTGGCACCCGTGATCAGCACCGTCTCTTCCGTTTTCATCTGGGTTTGAGTTTATAGGGAGGGGCACTTACACTGAAAGCGTCTTTTGCAGCTAAGGGGGGTACACCATGGGATGGCTGATTGGTCTGCTGGTGCTTGCTGTCGCGATGATCGCCTGGTTCGCAGGCATCTACAACGGCCTCGTCAATCTTCGGAACCGCTTCCGCAACGCGTTCTCCCAAATCGATGTTCAGCTCAAGCGGCGTCACGACTTGATTCCCAATCTGGTGGAAACCGCCAAGGCCTTCCTCGCGCACGAACGCGAGACCCTCGAGGCCGTCATTGCGGCGCGCAATTCGGCCGAAACAGCGCGGGCGCGTGCGGCCGCCAAGCCGGGGGACCCAGGGGCCATGCAGGGCCTCTCAAGCGCCGAAGCGGGTCTCAGCGGAGTGCTTGGGCGGCTCTTCGCACTCTCGGAAGCCTACCCCGACCTAAAGTCGGACAAGACGATGATGCAGCTCTCCGAAGAGCTCTCGACCACGGAGAACAAGATCGCATTCGCCCGGCAGGCCTACAACGACGCTGTCATGCGATACGACAACAAATGCGAGATGGTGCCGTCCAACTTCGTGGCCAGCATGTTCGGCTTCGAGCGCGCAGAGTTCTTCGAGGTCCAAGACGAAGCCGAGCGCGCCCCCATCCAAGTTCAGTTCTAGGCGATGGACTTCTTCGAGGAACAGGTCCTCGCAAAAAAGCGCAGCCGACGTCTGACGCTTCTCTTTGCGCTCGCCATCATCGGTGTCATCGCCTCGGTGTACGCCCTGGCCATGCTCTTCCATGGTTTCGGAGCCGCGGACTCGGCCGGCTTCCGCTACATCACCGGCGACTACGAAACCGTCGCCCAGTACGCCCTCGCATTCTGGAACCCCGGGGTGCTCCTCTTCTCGCTTGCAAGCACCGCGACGGTCGTCGGCCTGGGGTCACCTTACAAGATCGCTCAACTCCGCGCTGGCGGTCCGGCAGTGGCCGTTGGACTCGGCGGACGCAGGGTCGACCCAGACTCGACCAAGCTCGAAGAGCGTCGTTTGATTAACGTCGTCGAAGAGATGGCCATCGCTTCAGGAGTCCCCGCCCCCGAGGTCTACGTGCTCGACCGCGAACCCGGCATCAACGCCTTCGCCGCGGGAAACACGACCAGCGATGCGGTCATTGGCGTCACTGAGGGAACCTTACATCTGCTCCAGCGCGACGAGCTTCAAGGCGTCATCGCCCACGAATTCAGCCACATCCTCAACGGAGACTCGCGCATCAACCTCCGTGCGATCGGGCTTCTACACGGGATCTTTCTCCTCGCTCTCATTGGTCGATTTCTGATCCGCGGCTCTGCGCAAAGCGGCAAGAAGGAGGGAGGCGGTGTAGCGGTCATCGGAATCGGGCTTCTTGCCATCGGCTCGATCGGCGTTTTCTTCGGTCGCATGATCCAAAGCTCGATCTCCCGGCAGCGTGAGCTCTTGGCCGACGCCTCCGCCGTGCAGTTCACGCGGGACACCGACGGACTGGTTGGAGCGCTCAAGAAGATCGGCGGCGGGTCCAAGGGCTCGCTTCTTCAAACGCCTAAGGCCGACGAAGCCAGCCACATCTTCTTTGCCGACGGCATTCGCCGGCTTCGCTTGTTCAGCGGCCTATTTAGGACCCACCCGCCGCTCCGAGATCGCATCCGCAAGCTCGAGCCAGATTGGAATGGCGAGTTCACCGCGGTGGCTTTGCCACAAATTGCCGATGGGATGAGCTCACCGCCCGCTCCGCCAGGCGGTGAAGTCAACGCATTCGCGGAGGTACCGACCGAAGAGGCTGTCGGCCAAGCGATCGAGCACATCGGAAGTCCGCGCCCAGAGCAGGTCGCCTTTGCTCGCTCCCTGCACGCCGCACTGCCCAATCTGTGGATTCACGCGGTCCATCAGGCGCCGATGGCGCAGGCCATGGTGTTCGGGCTCCTCCTCGCACAGGACGAGGTGCTCCGGGGCACGGAGCTGCTCCGCCTTGCAGACCTCACGGATTCACAAACGGCCGACCTCACACTTCGATTTCACGCCGAGGCCATCGATCGATCTTCCGCCGAGAAAATTGCGCTCGTCGACATGGCGCTGCCCACCTTGCGCAACTTGTCCGCCGACGAATACCAGCGATTTCGACAGGTGATCGATGCCTTGATGCAAAGCGACCGACGCATCGATCTGTTCGAGTACACGCTCAGCCGGATGATTCAGCGTCACCTCGCGCGACACTTCGAAGGCGCAGGCCCAGCTCCGCTTCGCTTCCGGTCACTTCACCCGCTTTTACCAGACACAGGAGTCTTGCTTTCGACCATGGCCCGCGTGGGAAGCCGCGGCGAGGAAGAAGCCGCGCGCGCGTTTCGCCACGGCCAACAAGCCCTTCAGCTAGGGAGCGGGGCAGCGCCCATCCTCCCCCCGAGCGAGTGCACGCTGGCGGCCGTCGATCGAGCGCTGAGCCGATACGACGCCGCGGCGCCCGCGCTCAAACGGCGTCTCATGCTGGCCTGTGCCGCGACGGTCATGGCCGACGACACGGTCACCGACCAGGAGGCGGAGCTCATTCGCGCCATTGGCGATGCGCTCGATTGTCCCGTGCCTCCTTTTGTGCAATCGCTCTGACACAATGGAGACACGAAGCGTCTACGAGACCGACGATGAGGTGCTTGCCTTAGCCCTCCAAGAAGCCCTGGAAGCCGAGGGTATCGCAGCCGTCCTGGTCAATCACCGCGACACCGCATACCCGGGCATCACCGACCGCGAGCGGCACGGGACCGAAATTCGAGTCGAAATGGACCAGATCGCGGATGCTACCCGGCTCATCGAGGAATTTCTGGCCGCCCAGCCCATCGAAGGGCCCCCGATTGCGCCTCCCCCGACTCGCTGCCGCCCCCTGCGCGGCGCGGGCCGTCCTCGCTCATCATCACCTTGTTATTGTTGGCTTTATTGGGAGTAGCCGCTTATTTACTAAAAGGCAAATAACTCCTTGAATCGTGCCCCCTTTCTGCGCTATAAATTTACGGTTAGTAAAGGAAGCGCACGATGGTCGTTACAGAGTCATATGAGCTCAGGGAGCTCGCAAAGCTCCTCAATTGGAATCCCGCTCATTGCAAGGTGATCCTCAAGCAGTTGGGTGCCGACCCGACGCAGCCCATCGACGAAGAAACAGCGGCGAAGGTTGCTCAGAAGATTCGTCGTCAGTGGCCGCCTCATGCTGCCTAACTCGCCCCTCGCTCTACCGGAGTCCAGCTCAACCTAGCGCTTGCGCGATCGCATCGACGAGGCCCGAGTCGCGCCGAGCCCTCCGTTCGAGCATCGCCGCGACCACGTGCTTGGGCCCGACTAGTCGAACCGCATGTCGAGCGCGGCTCACCGCCGTGTAGAGAAGCTCGCGGCTCAGCATCGGCGCATCTTCTTCCGGAAGGATGAGCAGGACTTCGTCGAACTCCGAGCCCTGCGCTTTGTGCACGCTCAGCGCGAACGCCTCGGAGTAGCGCGGCAGCCTTGCCTCGGCGATCTCTCGAAAGCCGTCTGCTTCGCTCTGCACCGTCGCGACCGACGGTTCGCCTTCGACCAGCATGGCGAAATCGCCGTTGTACACCTTTAGCTCGTGGCTGTTTTCTTCGATGATGATCGGCCGCACGGCGGGCTCGCTTCCTTCGGTGAGACGAATGCGGTCCACGATCGCCGAGCTCAGCCTTCGCGTTCCAACCCTCCCTCTTCGAAACGGACTGAGGATGACGTAGCGACCACGAAGGTCGAAATGTTCCTCTGCGGTCGGCGTGCGGAGGACCCTGGCCCAATGCGCAGCCGCCCTCTCGAGCTCGGCCGCTAGGCGCGCAGAAGAAGCCCAGACGACGTCTTCGGCGTCACCCCGTTCAAGAAGGGCTTCGACGCGCGGCCCGTCGCCTTGACGGATGGCCGCGATCAGCTGCCCGAGCGCTTGCTTCTCATCGTAGCGATGGGTCCTCGTCAGCAGCGTAACCCTGCCGCTCCAGCGGGTTTCAGCGCTCGCCATAACCAGATCCCGAAGAACCGAGCCCGCTTCGACCGAGCTGAGCTGGTCGGGGTCACCGACGATCAAGACCGTGGCTTCGAGCGGCGCGGCGTTCAGCAGCTGTCGCATCAAACCGAGGTCGACCATCGAAGCCTCGTCGACCACGATGAGGTCGGCCTCGAGCGGCAGGTCGGCGTTGCGCCGAAAGCGTGAGCCATCTCGGTGCAAGCCGAGCGCCCGATGTAGGGTCGTCGCCTGCTCAGGGATCTGTTCCAACACCGCTTTGCTGGTTTCGAGCCGGTTCTTCGCTAGACGCACGGCCTCTGCCAGGCGGGCGGCTGACTTTCCAGTTGGAGCCAGCAGCATCGACCGCGGTGCGTCCTTGCCTTGCCGAAGTCTAGATTCGATGATCAGGGCGACGATCGCGGCGACCGTGCTCGTCTTCCCCGTGCCCGGCCCGCCACAGAGCAGCGAGACCGAATACCGAAGCGCATTTAGAGCTGCGTTCCGTTGTGGAGAATCTGGCTCGTCCCCGAACAGGCGTCCGAGGGATGCCTCGAGCCAGGGCGCGTCTTGCGCAATGGTCCGGGAGATCGAGGCGCGTCGCGCGAGCTCCTGAGCAATGTCTCGTTCGAGCTGCCAATAGCGCCGGAGGTAGAGACGACCCGCCTCATCGAGAACAATCGGTCCACCGCGGCTGAGTGGGCTCTTTGCGATCAGGTCTTTCCACCACGCGGCGTCAGGCAAATCGCCTGGTCGATCTGCTTCGCGGGGCCAGATCTCCGCGGCGGACCTGCCGATCGGAAAGCAGCTGTGGCCCCGTCTCACATTGCGGCTCGTGAGCGCGATCGCGAGCTCGATCTCAGGACTGGAAGTTTCGACGATTCGGCCGAGAGCCCTCGCAAGCTCCACGTCGAGCAGGTCGAGCAGGCCCGCGGACTGGAGCTCAGCGAGGCTCACGTGCCCCTCCAAGCCACTGGTCGACCGCGTTCAAGAGCTCCGCGGTTTGCCGATCGAAGAATACACTCGCCCCCGCGCGATCGGGGCCGCCCATGCCGCGCAAGAACAGAAACAGGGCACCACCCCAGTCGGCTTCCGGGTCGTAGCCCGGTACCCGCTGCCTCAGATGCCGTTGAGCCGCCGCGCTGTAGAGCAGAGCCTGCAGCAGATAGTGCTCACGCTGCATGGCTTCGGTGACGGTCGCCGGCTCGTACGCAGAAAGGCTGTTCGACTTGTAGTCGGCGATGTACCAGCGGCCCTTCCACTCGAACGTCAGGTCGATGTAGCCGCGCAAGAAACCTCGTAGGGTTTGCGCGCTGACTTCGGCAAGTCGCTCGGGGTAGTCCGGCGCTGCCGTCGGCGCCCCGTGCTTCTTCAGAAGCGCCGAAAGATCGGAGAGCTTGGGCCGATCCACGCAGAGCGTGAACTCGAGCTCCCGGAGCTGCTTATCGCCCGGCAGGTCGATCAGCCTAGGTGCATCCGCCTTGCTGCTGAACGGTGTCGAGCCTACCAACTGGAGGTCACCCTGAATCGACGCCGCGAGCGAGGGGTCGAAGCCGAAGCCGTGAAGCTCGCGCTCGATCAATTGCTTGGTTTCGTCGGTATCGAGCTCGGCGAAGCTCAGATGCTCGAGGATCGAATGGAGAAGAAGGCCGGTACGCACACCTCCTGACAAGTCTGAAAAGAGCGCTGGCGCTTCATCGACCAGGGACTCGGCTTCCATCGGGCTCGGCGTCTTCTCGTGTTGCCCCGTGAGACTCGTGAAGCTCGCGATCCGCGGCGCGTGCATGAAGAAGCGAGTTTGCTCGCGCGCTGACAGACTCTGGCGCCCTACCAAGCGTTCGCGCGGTTTTGCTCTTTCCTCGTGCGGGAAGCGCCAGCCCACGGCGCCGCCTGTCTCGCTCGCGAAAGTCTGGACGTCTGCCTCCATGTCTCCTTGCGTCATCTCGTCGAGGCCTTCGCTGCCGTGAAGCAGGTACGCCAGCGCAGACTTCTTCCAGTTGTGAGCTGGACCCCAAAAGAGAGTGCAGCGATACTTTGCTCGGGTCACCGCGACGTAGAGAAGACGTAGCGCCTCGGAGCGCGCCTCCTCTTCGCTTCTCCGCTTGTGTGCGTCCGCGTTCTCCGAGCCTAAGTCGACCGTCAGGTTGTGTTGCTCATCATGGAACTTCACGGCGCTGTAATCGAAGCCGCGGAGCGTGGCGTCGTTGGTCGTGAACGGGCAATAGACGATCGGGTATTCGAGACCCTTGCTCTTGTGAATGGTCGAAACCCGGACCGCTCCTGATTCTGCATCCGGACGCTGCTGCAGCTCGTCGCTAGCGATGCCGCCGTTGCCCCCGCCGTCTTCGCGCAGGCGGCGAAGCCACTGCATGAGCGCCACCGGGTCGCGACCTCGTTCGCGCTCGCCACGCAACAGGAGCTCCTCCACGTGCAGGAGGTCGGTGAGCCTACGCCTCGCCAGGGGCTGCCTCGCGATGGTCGCCTCCATCCCGGTGCTGCGGAGCATGTCCTCGATGAAGCGCAACACCCCCTGACTTTCCCAAGTCTCACTCCATTGCCCGAAGCGAGACATCCATTCCGACCAGAGCACATCGCTCATGGTCGAAAGCGCCTGGGGCGACACGCCGAGGAGCGGAGTGAGAAGGGCGCGACGCACCAGGGAGGCGTCACCCGGCATCAGAGCCGCTTCGAGCACCGTGCTGAGGTCCGAGGCGATCTCGGTGCTCAGTACGCTCGAGCCGCCATCGAGCGATACCGGAATGCCCAGCTCCCTGAGCGCAGCTGTCACAGCAAGCGTCTGGACGTTGCTGCGGCAAAGGACCGCGACATGATCGGGTTCGATGGATCGACTCTCGATTTCTTCTTTCGAGTCGAGCAGAAGGCCTATTTCGTTGGCGACGATGGGAGCGATCGCGTCGGCGGTCGATCCGCTCAGTAGCGCTTGGTCCAAGAAGACGATCTCCATCGCAGGGTCGAAGGTCGAGCGGCGCTCTTGGTAGTGCGGCAAGGTTGGTTCCATCCGAATCCCGTCGAGTACGAACGGCGGATTCCGACGAGAGAACAAGCTGTTGACGGCGTGTACGATGCCGGGGTCAGAGCGCCAGTTCGTGCTGAGGCTGTAGCGGCGCTCCCCGACGTCCTCCGCGGCTCCGAGGTACGAGAACACATCGGCGCCACGAAACGCGTAGATCGCTTGCTTTGGGTCCCCCACGTAGACGGCAGACCCCTCACCGTAGATCGCGCGGAAAATCCCGTACTGCACCGAATCGGTGTCTTGAAACTCGTCGACCAGGACCAAGGGGTACGCCTTCGCCACGGTGGTGGCGATCGCGTCAGGGTCGAAAGAGGCCTCGTGCGAACGAGAAGAGTCAAAAGGCGCGTACACGGTGTCGAGTAGGTCGTCGTAGGTGAATACCGCCCGGTCGCTTCGACGCTTGCGGGTCTGCTGCCTCACGAACTCGATGAAGCGTTTTTGGAAAGCAAACGCCGCGAACTCGAGCCCCGGAATCATTGGTTCGTGAACGCTCCAGAACCTGGCGCACGCCTTGAAGAAGTCGTGCTCGGGCTCCTTGCTTGAGTTCTTCGTTCGCATGCTGCCCTGCGCCAGCCTGTCGATGAAGCTTGGCGGGAATCGGAAGCGCGTCTTGGTGAAGAAGTCGTCGAGCTCGAGGCGCCACCTATTCGTGACGCTGCGCCTCTGGTAATGCCGACGATCGAGGCCCTGGTCGTTCAGCAAGATCTCGAGCACCTCGTCTCGATGCGCTCTCCAGAGCTCAGCAGCCTCCCGTCTGTACTGTAGCCAGAGCTTCAGCGCCTCTTCGTCGACCTCGCTCGGCGCCGGCCCGAGGATCTCGGCCTTGGGCAAGCGGGCAAGGTTCGCCAGCTGCGTTAGACGTCGAACGTTGATCGTCTCCTTTTCCAGAGCGCGCAGCAGCCAGTCGGGCGCCTGGTAGAGCTCCTTGGTCCAAAAGTCGACCGCGAGCTCGGAGTGGATCGACGCCGTGTCCTCAGAGACCTCGAAATCGAAGTCCACGCCGAGCTCGAGCGGATAGTCTTGAAGGAGCCGCTGGCAGAACCCATGAATCGTCAGAATCGCCGCACGATCCATCTCGCCAAGCGCCGTTCTCAACGTCGTCTCCACCTGCCTTCGGCCCAGTCGCTCCACCGCCGCGTCGACGACGCCCTGAAGCACGTCGGCGTTGCCCGGCTCTGCGTCGAGCAAGCCGATGGTCGCCACGATTCTTTCTCTCGCGCGTGCCCGAAGCTCCGCCGTGGCGGCCTTCGTGTAGGTCAGGACCAGGATCTGCTCGGGATTGAGATCATCTTCCAAAATCCCGCGAACGAAGTACGTCGTGATCGTGTAGGTCTTCCCAGTCCCGGCGCTGGCTTCGACCAGCGCTGGCGCATCGAGCGAGATCAGCTCAGGCGAAACGGCGTTCATTCTTCGCTCCGATGCTTGAAAAGCGGCTCATAGAGCTGGATCGCAGCGGCTTCGAAGGCCTCGCGCCAAGCGGCGTCATCGAAAGGGTCTTCTTGCCCGAACACGTACCGGAGGTATGGGTCCCATCTGCGCTGCATCTGGAGCTCCTTCTGCGCCGTCGAAAAAGCCTTGACCGAGCCGCTCTCCAAGAGCTTCTCGACGAACAGCCTCGATGCTTTCTCGAGCAGGGGCAGCGGCGCCTCGCGCGAGGCGCGATAGAGGTCGATCAAGACCTCGAGCTGAGCATGCGCATCGGAAACGGGTTTGAAAGAGATGAGGCTCGCCCTGGTTTCCGTTCCTCGGAGAACCAGCTGCGTGGTGCTCTGCTGTGCGCCCTTGGTCTGTAGGATCAGGTGCTCCAGCCAGACAGTCAGCTCGCTTCGCGAACCCGGGTTCGTGAAGCGCTCGAGGATGCGCTGCTCCGGGTACAGGCCGTCGAGCCGCGCTTCGAGAGTCAAGCCGGCCACCTCGGCGCTGACGAGCTCCGACTGAGCTGGTTCGGCAGGCTCGAGCATCGCCTTGCGGCTCTCGATGACCCGGATCTCCCTTCCGATCCGTTGCCTCTCCAGAGCACCCCATGTCCCATCCGGGAAGTCGGGGGAAGCGCCGAGGTAAGCGTCGAGTGCTTCGCCGCGAAGACCGCCTTGCAGCGCTTCGTTGCCGACCCTGGCGGCAGCGTAGCGACCAAGCTCGGTCAGGCCACTCGCGGGTTCGTAGAGCGCCGACGCGGCAAAGCGGGCCTGAAGCACCCTTTCGATGAAGGCCGAGGTGGGGTTCCACAGCCAGGCGGCAAGCTCGCCGACCGAGAGGGATTGCTCCTCCGTTTCAGGTTCGCCTCTGAGCTCGACGCGGGTCGGCTCCAGCCTTGGCTCCCCGAGCGAACGAGCGATCTCGAGATAGCGCTGCGACGTGCTTCGAGGCAGCGAGCCCTCTTCGAAGTATCGATGGTCGAAGGGATGCAGCGGATGCGCCGTCGCCTCGAGCACCGGCTCATTCCCCGGCAGAACATAGTACTGGCGCACGGCTTCTCGGAGCTCCCAGACCGCAGGTGATGGGTTGGCGACGCTTCTCGGGCCCGAAGCTAGCGCGCTGTACGTGATGATGAGCCGGTCTCGCGCGCAGAGGATCGCTTGGAGGAACGAATGACGGTCGTCGTCTCTTCTGTTTCGGTCCCCGGGCTTGTGATCGGAAACCAGCGCGTCGAAGCTTGGGCGCTTGTCCGCACGGGGAAAAACGTCCTCACTCATTCCGAGCAGGCAGACCACGCGAAACGGAACCGAGCGAAGCGGGACGAGCTCGGTGAGCGTCACCCCCCTACGAAGGAAGCCGACGGCTGGCGCTCGCTGAACCAGCAAGGCTCCGAGCTCGCGTCGCAGCGTCTTCAACGTGATCAGACCGCGATAGCCACCGGCGCTGGCGATCAACCCGAGGTCCCCGAGCGCAGAGCGGAGGACTCTCAGGCCCCCGCTGCTTTCGTCGTTCTCCGCGAAGAGAGACGAGCAAAGCCGCTGGAGCTCTCGGACCCAAGAATCGACGTCGAGCGCCCCCCGACTGCGGCGCTGGAGCTCGAACAGCAGCTCACAGAGCCGGGCCAGGCGCGCCACGAGCTCCGCGTCACTCAGGCTCGGTGCACCTCGAGGCAAGGAACCTTGGAACACGCCGGTCGCCTCTGGTGGCAATGCAAAGCCGAGAAAGAGTCGGCCAAGACCCGCGCGCCAGGTGTGCAGCGGCTCGGTGGGAAACTCGAGCTCGGCACGGTGCTGTGCATCGATTCCCCAGCGAACCCCGGCCGCTGCGAGCAGCTCGGCGAGCCGCGCACGTTGGTCCTGCGTGAATCGGAACTCTTCCCGAAGCGAGTGGGCATCCATGAGCGGGACCAGATCCAGCACGGAAAAGCGTGAATCGAGAACATCGAGCACGGCGAGAAAGTCGTCGTAAAACGAAGCGTCATCGCGCGTCTTCCGGTCGTGCACCTCATAGGGTATCGGGCGCCGATCGTCCTCGGCGAAGACAGCGCGAAAGGCAGACGCATAGGCCTCGAGGTCCGGTGTCATCACCACGATGTCTTCGGGACGCAGCGTCGCGTCGTCTTCGAGCGCCGCGCGGATCAGCTCGTAAAGCACCTGGACCTCGCGCATCGGCCCAGTGCAGGCATGGAGCGCGATCGAAACATCGGACGCCTCGATCTCCTGCCGCGCGCCCTCTTCGGCGGGGCTTCGGAACTCCAGGATGTCGGCTTGCAGCGAGTTGAGGAGGCTCGTCCGCCTAGGGGCTTCGAATCGATCGGCCTCGAGGTGAACCGCATGGTCCACCTCGAGGAGAATCTGTTGGAAGTCGCGAGCGAGGCGACCGAGGCTCGCAAGGAGCGGGTGGCCGTCGGTCGCACTGTCACCCACTTCTGCTGAGAGCCGCGGCGCCGGGTCGAGATCCGAGACGTACTCCGACGAAGGCTCGAGCAGGTAGAAGGTGGTTGGAACGGACTTCGACAGCAGGCTGAATAGCTCCAGGAACAAAGGGGGCAGAGTCTCGAGTGAAAAGAGGTTGAGGCGCTTGACATCGGTCGCGCCGCTCGCCTGTCCGGAGCGGAGAGCCGTGAGCGCCTGAGCAACTCGCGACGCGAGATCATTCGGGCCCAGTCGTTCTACCACCCGACGCCAGAGCTCGGGCTGCCAATCCTCACGGCCATCGTCCCCCTTGGCCCAGCGTGCCAAGAGCTGCGGTCGGTACACGACATAGTCGTCGAATGCGACCGAGACGCTCGTGGCCAGCCGAAGCACCCGATCGGCATCCCGGGGCTCGCCCAGAAAGGCATTGAGCTTCGCAGGCGCTGATTCGCGTAGCAGCTCGGCGATCGTCCACTTCAAACGGTCCGGTTCGTAGGCTCTTGCTTCATCCGAGGCGCCGAGCGAAAGGCCAGAGAGAACCTGTTCGATCACCGCGCGCGGGAATGGAAAAGACGGATTGCTCCAAATGCCGAGCCGCTCGGCGAGCGCAAGCGTGAGCCAGCGCTCCATGCCCCGGCTCTGGACGACGATCACTTCGCGTTCAAAGGGACCGAGAGGGCTTTCGCGGATTCGCGACGCGAGCGCGTCCGCTAGGTTCTCGGTGCGGTTGCTGCGGATGAGCTCCATGCGCTCAACGAGGCGAAAACTTTCGTGCCAGGTTCTTCATGCCTCCGAGGAGCGCGACTTGGAGCAGCTTCTTCCCCGCCCAGGCCTTGATCGGATTGCTCGCCAGCCGCCCATAGGCAAGCCAGCAAATCACCGTGCCGCCGTCGGGATGTGGCTCGCAGGTCATCACACCAAGATGGTCGGAGCAGAGCCCCATGAACGCCTCGTCATTTGCAGAGTACGCGAGCATGCGTGGCGCCTCGTAAGCCTTCACCCGCTCCAGAACCGGGGTTGGGCCTCCGCTCTTGATGACGCGAACCGCCCCGATTTCACCCGGTGCTTCGGCCTCGCTATTGTCCGTCCAACTCTTCTTGGCGCCGATGATCCACTCGCTCGACCGATCGAAGTCGGTCACGTAGTCGAAGAGCTCCTGCTGCGTGACGTCGAGCCGTTTCGTCGTCTCGAAGAGAAGCGGTTGGTCGCTGAGGCGCGCGCCGGTTTCCTTGGCGTACGTAGTGAAATCCGAGAAGTCCCCCATCACGCGAGTCTTACCGCTTTGGATCGAAGTTCAAGCCTCAGGACAACCGGTTTCGATAGTCCTCGTACCCAAAGCGGCGCTGGACGCGGTACGAGTCATTCCTCGGGTCGTACAGCGCGATCGATGGCAGCCGGACCCCGTTGAAGGTCGTCGTCTTGACCATCGTATAGTGAGCCATGTCTTCGAAGATCAGCCGGTCGCCGACCTCCAGGGGCCTGGCAAAGGAGTACTCACCGATCATGTCGCCCGCGAGACAGCTCAGACCGCCGAGCCGGTAGTCGTATGGGAGCCTCCCAGGCTCCGCGGCGTTTCGTATGAGGGGGCGATACGGCATCTCGAGCACATCGGGCATGTGCGCCGTCGCCGAGGTGTCGAGGATCGCGATCGGCCCATCGTTTTCGACGATGTCGAGCACCGATGCGACGAGCACGCCCGCGTTGAGCCCGATCGCTTCGCCCGGCTCGAGGAAGACGTCGACCCGGTGCTCACGCTTGAACTCCCGGATCAAGTCGATGAGCAGGCCGACGTCGTAGTTGGGTTTCGTGATGTGATGTCCACCCCCGAAGTTCACCCATTTCGCATGGTCCAGCCATGGAGCGAACTGATCTTCGACCACAGCGAGGGTGCGCTGAAGGGCGTCGGCACCAAGCTCGCAGAGCGTATGAAAGTGTAGGCCGTCGATCCCTCGGAGGTCGGCTCTCACCAGGGCGTGCTTCGTGGTCCCTAGTCGTGACCCCGGAGCGCAAGGGTCGTAGATCGCCACATCGACTTCGGAGTGTTCGGGATTGATGCGCAACCCGAAGCTCGCATCCGAGGCGTGCTCCTTGATGACAGAGCGGAAGCGATCGATCTGCGATGGCGAGTTGAAGGTGACGTGGTCGGAATGGCGAATCGTTTCGCGCAGCGAGGCTTCGTCGAAAGCTGGACAATACGTATGAACCTGCTTGCCGAGCTCCTCGTGCCCAAGGCGTGCCTCATCGGGGCCGCTCGCCGCGACGCCGTCGAGATACTTGGCGACCAGCGGAAAGGTCGACCAGGCTGCAAAGCCCTTGAGCGCCAGCAGGATGCCGCAATCCGCGGCACGCCGAGCATGGGCCAGCAGCTCGAGGTTCCGCTCCAAGGAAGCGAGGTCAATCACGAAGGCCGGCGAATCGACACGACTCGGATCGAGCTGCGCGCAGGGGAGCACTACATTTCCTTCACGTGCCAGGGCAGGCCACGTAGGGCGAGCTCCTCGAGAAACGGCTCCGGGTCGAACTGCTCGACGTTGAACACCCCCTTACGGCGCCACTTCTTGGTCAGAACCATCTTCGCGCCGACCATCGCTGGGACGCCGGTCGTGTACGAGACCGCCTGCGCGCGAACTTCCTTCCAAGACTCTGCATGGTCGCAGACGTTGTAGATGAAAGCCTTCCGAGGCTTCCCGTCCTTCCGACCTTCGATGAGACAGCCAATGCTGGTTTTGCCCGTATAGTTTTCGCCGAGGGTCGAAGGGTCGGGGAGCAGGGCTTTCAAGAACTTAATCGGCACGATCTCGCGCCCCTCGAACTCGATCGGTTTGATGCTGGTCATGCCGACGTTCTGCAGCACACGCAGGTGCGTGATGTACTCGTCCCCAAAGGTCATCCAAAAACGAATGCGCTTGAGGCCGTTGATGTGCTTCGCCAAGGACTCGAGCTCTTCGTGATAGAGCAGGTACGCCTTGCGCTCGCCCACCGCCGGGAAGTCGAACATTCGAGACTCAGACATCGGTTCGATTTCCACCCATTCCCCGTTCTCCCAGTAGCGACCCCGTTGGGTGATCTCGCGGATGTTGATCTCCGGGTTGAAGTTGGTGGCGAACGGGCGGCCGTGGTCGCCGCCATTGCAGTCCAGGATGTCGATGTAGTCGATCTCGTCGAAGAGGTTCTTTTGAGCGTAGGCGCAGAAGATGTTGGTCACCCCAGGGTCGAAACCCGAGCCCAACAGGGCCATGATTCCAGCCGATTCGAATCGGTGCTGGTAGGCCCATTGCCACTTGTATTCGAACTTCGCCTCGTCTGGCGGCTCGTAGTTGGCCGTGTCCAGATAGTCGACCCCGGCTTCGAGGCAGGCGTCCATCAGGGGCAGGTCCTGGTAGGGAAGGGCGACGTTGATCAGCAGGTCTGGCTCGACTCGTTTGATCAAGGCCACCGTCTGTGCGACGTCATCGGCATCGACTTGGGCAATCTCGATTTCACGGCCGCGAAGCTCTCGCACTTGCGTCTGGATCTTCTCGCATCGCGACAGCGTCCTGCTCGCGAGCACGATCTCGGAAAACGTCTCGCGGTCGTCTGCGCATTTGTGCGTGACGACGCCGCCGACACCCCCTGCGCCAATGATCAACACTTTGCCCATCCAGTCCTCCAGAGCGGCCTAGACGATCTCGCCTGCCGAAGTACGAGGTGTGACGTCGACGTACCTGATTTGCAAGGCAAGCCGCGTGACTTTCCAGGAACCTTGTGTTTATCTCTGCCACCTGACGAGGGAAGGACGCCGCCGTTCTGATGCAGCGAGTGATAATCGGTTTAGACGTGGGGTCCACCACCGTGAAAGCGGTCGTGGTCGACCCGGAGACCAAAGAAATCATCTGGAGTGACTACCAGCGTCACCACACCAAGCAGGCGGAGTGCGTTCTCAATTTCATGGTGCGCATCGGGGAGATCCTCGCCGAGCTCGGCTGCGATGACGTCCGAGCTTTCATCACCGGCTCGGGCGCCAAGCCGCTCGAGGCCCCGCTCGGCGCCAAGTTCGTTCAAGAGGTGAACTCGGTCACATTGGCGGTGGAGACGCTCCACCCCGACGCCGGCTCCGTCGTAGAGCTCGGTGGCCAGGATGCCAAGATCATCGTCTTCAAAGAGAACGAGCGGACAGGAGACAAGTCCGCGATCGCCTCGATGAACGACAAGTGTGCCTCGGGCACCGGTGCAACGATCGACAAGTGCCTGATCAAAGTAGGCATGCCGTCCGAAGAGACGCTGAACTTGCATTTCGACGACACGCACTTGCATCATGTTGCAGCCAAGTGCGGCGTCTTCGCCGAAACCGACATCGTAAATCTCGTGAAGACAGGCATCCCATCCGACGAGATCATGTGCTCGCTGGCCGACGCAATCGTAATGCAAAATCTCTCGGTGCTCACGCGTGGCAACACCCTACGACACAAGGTGCTGCTCTTGGGCGGCCCCAACACCTTCCTTCCGTTTCTTCAGGAGTGCTGGCGAAAGCGCATTCCTGAAACTTGGGACGAGCGCGGCTACGACTACCCCAAAGACGTGCCGATCGAGGAGCTGATTCCGGTGCCGGAGAACGCGGCGCTCTACGCGGCATACGGCGCGGTCATGTACGGCATGCACGAGCCCGCAGACGTTGGCGTCTACAGCGGCCTCGACGGTCTACGTCGGTACATCACCGAAGGCCGAAAGGAGCGCCTGGGCGAGGCTGCAGGCCCGCCGCTAGCCCGCGACGAAAAGGAGCTCGAGGAGTTCCTCGGCGCTTACCACGTCCCGATGTTCATCGAGCCCGAAGTCACTGGCAAGAAGGTCCGAGCGGTCATCGGCCTCGACGGCGGAAGCACCTCCTCGAAGGCGGTCCTGCTGAGCGAAGACGGTGAAGTCTTGATGAAGGCCTACACGCTCTCGAAGGGGAACCCCATTCAGGATAGCAAGGAGCTCCTCGGTGAGCTCCGCGGGCGAATGAGCGCCAAGGGCGCCGAGCTCGAAGTGCTGGGCTTTGGAGCCACCGGCTATGCGGCCGACGTGCTCGAAGAATGCGTGCGGGCCGACGTGAACATCGTCGAAACCGTGGCGCACATGATGAGCGCGACGCACTACTTCGGCGACGTCGACGTCATCTGCGACATCGGCGGTCAGGACATCAAGGTCCTGTTCATGGAAAACGGCGACATCAAAACGTTCAAGCTCTCGAATCAGTGCTCGGCGGGCAACGGCATGCTGCTTCAAGCGATGGCCGACCAGTTCGGATTGCCGGTCACCGAGTATGCGGAGACTGCCTTCCAGGCCGAGCTGGCACCCAGGTTCAGCTACGGCTGCGCGGTCTTCCTCGATACCGACCGCGTGAACTTTCAAAAAGAAGGCTTTAGCAAGGAGGAGCTTCTTGCCGGTCTCGCGCAGGTTCTTCCGAAGAACGTCTGGCAGTACGTCGTCGGCGTTCCTCGCATGGCCGCCCTCGGCCGCAAGTTCGTCCTTCAAGGAGGCACGCAGTACAACTTGGCGGCCGTCAAAGCGCAGGTCGACTACATTCGGGAGCGCGTCCCGAACGCCGAGGTTTTCGTTCATCCACACAGCGGCGAGGCGGGCGCCATTGGTGCCGCCATGGAGACGCTGCGCGTGGTCAAGCGCCGCGGAAGCTCGAGGTTCATCGGCCTGGATGCCGCGATCGATCTCGAGTACACGACGACGAACGACGAGACGACGACCTGTCATTTCTGCGCGAACAACTGCTCGCGCACCTTCATCGACGCCTTCCGGCCCGATGGCTCCACCAGCCGATATATCAGCGGGTTTTCATGCGAAAAGGGAATGGTCGAGTCTAAGGTCGCCATGGAGGAGATCGTCAAAGAGCGCCGCCAGATCATGAGAGACTTTCCGAACCTCGTGAGCTACGAGGGCCTCAAGGCCTTCAAGCGTGTCCCGGGGGTCGAGCCGATGCCGGAGGCCGGCAGCACCATCGAAGATGTGAAGGTCGAGCGCAAGTTCTTCGGTGCCATCGAGCGGACCAAGTACCGGCGAGGGTTTCAGCGTTCATCCTCGCAGGCGGCCGAGAAGCGAGCGCACTGGCGCGTGGGCATTCCTCGCGTCCTCAACATGTACTCGACGGCGCCGTTCTTCCGCACCTACTTCGAGGTGCTCGGCGTGCGACCGAAGAACATCGTCTTCAGCGAGCCGAGCTCCGAAGAGATGTTTGCCGAAGGCGGCAAATACGGTTCGGTCGACCCTTGCTACCCGTCCAAGGTGGCCCAGGCGCACTTCCATCAGCTATTCTTCCACAGGCACGAGGCGACCCCGTTAGACGCGATCTTCTTTCCAATCCTCACCCACGTTCCTTCCTTCGTGACCGGCGCGGTCGACTACGCGAGCTGTCCGATCGTCGCGGGCACTCCAGACGTGATGAAGGCCGCGTTCACCAAGGAGCAGGACTACTTCGCCAACCGCGGCATCGAATACCTCGCGCCGGCCTTCAGCTTCGCCGAGCCGACCCTGCTGAAGCGGGACATGTTCGAAGCATTCGAGAAGGTGCTCGGCATGACCGAAGACGAAAGCGACTTCGCGACCGAGCAGGCCCTCGCAGCTCTCGAGCGCTTCGATGCGGACATTCAGGCCAAGGGCAAGGCGATCCTCGAGCAGGTCGAGTACGACAACAAGATCGCCATTCTCGTCCTAGGACGTCCTTATCACAACGATCCCGGCCTTCACCATGGCATCCCCGACGAATTCCAGGTGCTTGGCTATCCGATCTTGAGCATCCGCTCGATCCCGAAAGACCCGGACTGGCTCCGCCGTTTCTACGGTGAGGACGAAGACGTCTTGAGCGTCAACGACGTCTGGCCCGAGAATTACTCCGCGAACTCGGCACAAAAGGTCTGGGCTGCGAAGTTCGCGTCGCGTCATCCCAACGTCGCCATCCTCGACTTGAGCAGCTTCAAGTGCGGACACGACGCGCCGACCTACGGCATTCTCGACAGCATCGTGGCCAAGAGCGGTGTCCCCTGCTCATCACTGCACGATATCGACGCCAACAAGCCGGGCGGCTCGATCAAGATCCGCGTCAAGACCTACGCGCACTCCCTCAAGCTTCGCGAGGAGCACCTCGAAGACGTCGCTTCGCGCAAAGCAGAGCTTCGCCGGCGCATCGACGAGAAGCGGCTCGAGCTTCTTCGCATGAAGCAGGAGCAGCTGGCCGCGCATAGGCGCGCCGACCTCGGGCTCGAGCGCGAGATTCAAGAGCTCGCAGAAAAGGTGAACCAGTACCGAGTCGACCTTTTGAATTCCGAGGAGGACGTGGTCTCCGGAGCCGCGGTATCGGCGGGTTTGATTCGTCTCGGAAGAAAGACCAAGGACGGGAAGCTCGTCCGCGTGTGAAGGGGCTGATCATGGCTGATGGTTTCGAAATCGACATCGACAAAGAGCTTGCGACGTTCGAGGCAGAAGAGCGAGCTCGCTTAGGGCTCGACGACGAGCGCGAGCAGTGGACCGACGAGATGGTCAATGCGTTCTTCTCCGCGAAGGAGCGCCCCACGACCACGATTCTCAACGGAGGTCTCACGCTGGCACACGACGAGTTCGTTGCATCTGCGCTGGAGGGTATCGGTTACAAGACCCGTCCGATGGAGGTCGCCGACGTCGAGTCTCTTCGCTACGGCAAGGAGTTCGGCAACAAGGCGCAGTGTAATCCGACCTACTTCACGGTCGGAAACCTCGTCAAAGAGCTG
Source organism: uncultured delta proteobacterium (assembly GCA_963699755.1). Taxonomy (GTDB): domain Bacteria; phylum Myxococcota_A; class Polyangia; order Polyangiales; family Houyiibacteriaceae; genus SG8-38. Next base: position 852,743 of record CAVOVB010000001.1, on the reverse strand, counting down.
AGCCGCTTGCGCGACGAAGAGGGGCTCACGGCGCAGGAGATCATCGACAACTACGTCTTTTTGACCGCCGGCGCCTGTGGCCCATGCCGGTTCGGTATGTACGTGACCGAATACCGGAAGGCCCTGCGCGATGCGGGTTTCGACGGATTTCGGGTCGTGCTCTTTCAGCAGCAGTCGGGCTTCAAGCAGGCCACCGGCGAAGAGCTCGGCCTCGTCCTGAACCCACAGTTCTTCATGGCGCTCGCGCGCGGCCTCTTCGCCGGCGACGTGCTCAATCTGCTGAGCTACCGGCTGCGACCTTATGAGGTCGAAGAAGGCGCGACTGATCGAGCGATCGCAGCGGCAAAGCAAGAGGTGCACAGCGCCCTCAGGCAGAACCACAGCGTCCTCCGAGCGCTCTGGCGTAGCCGTAAGCACTTGCAGGCGGTCGAGCTCGATCGCCTGCGCGCAAAGCCCAAGGTCGCGATTATCGGCGAGTTCTGGGCGATGACCACGGAGGGAGACGGCAACTACCACCTCCAGCGCTTCGTCGAATCCGAAGGTGGCGAAAACGACATTCAGACCCTGGTCAATTGGCTCCTCTACACGCTGTGGGAGATGCGCCACGACACCGAACGTCGAATGACGCTCCGAGGCACCGACGAGGCCTACTATGGGCTCGAAGGTTCCGATGTGGGCTACAAGATGGCAGGCGTCTGGCTCGGCGAGCTGGCGCTTCGGGCGACCTTTGCCACGTTCAGCGCGGTGGCCGGCCTCAAGGGGAACAAGCTCCCCGACATGGACGAGATCGCACGGGTTGGTCACAGCTTCTACAACAACGAGCTTCGCGGTGGCGAAGGTCACATGGAAGTCGCCAAGCTGATCCTCAACGTCGCCAAGCAAAAGGCGCACATGACCCTCAGCGTGAAGCCCTTTGGCTGCATGCCGAGCTCCGGGGTCTCCGACGGCATTCAAACCGTCATCACGGAGCTCCATCCGGACGCAATCTACTGCCCGGTCGAAACGAGCGGGGACGGTGCGGTGAACTTTTACTCCCGCGTGCAGATGTACATGTTCAAGGCTCGCGAGCGCGCGCGTCAGGAATACCGAGATGCGCTCGCTCACTACGGCATCAGCGAGGAGCAAGCCCGAGAGTTCTTGAAGAAGAATCCTCGATACAGCCACACGTTCTACAAAGCGCCGCACGTCGCGGCCGGAACCGCTGCCGACATCATCCACGAAATCGGTCCGCTCGTCGGAAAGGGCCGCCTCGGGCGAGCCAAGGTCCACGCCGCGCGCGCCGTCTCGCGCACCAGCGCCATCTTCACCGAAGACCTTCCGTACGTGAAGGAAACCTTCGACAAGATGTCTCCATACATCCCGTCGCTCGGCCGCCTGATCTTCGTCGAGCTCAAAGAGAAGGTTCCGGCGCCCAAAGTGGCCTGGCAGATGCTCATGCGCCGTGCGGTGCCGAAAGCCGGCGAAGCATCCGCGGAAGCGCAGATCCCCACGAGCCACGAGTACATTCCAGCGCCCAGCAGCCGCGAGCATCCGGCTCAGCCGGTTAGGCTCGAAGTGGTCAACTAGAGACCGGAGCATGGAAAGAATGCGCCACAGGGGCCTGCGTCGACACGAGAGACGTCGACTCCGCCCCGTTCGTCTCCTAGCCCTCCGGTCTTGCGTGGGCGGGCAGCTCGCCGGTTAGGCTCTTGAGGAACGTCACGATGCTGTTGACCTCGGCGTCGGTCAGGTCCCTGCCGAGCTGGTGGGTTCCCATGATCTTCACGGTGGCCTCCAGAGTCGATTGGGAGCCGTCGTGCAGGTAGGGTGACGTGAGCTCGATGTTTCGAAGGCTCGGAACCTTGAAAAAGTGCTTTTCGGCCGGGTTCTTGCTGACGTTGAAACGTCCCATGTCGGCATCGGTGAGCGGCGTCCCACGTTCGGCAAAATAGTCCTTCACGAGACCCATCTTCTGGAACATGGTCCCGCCGACGTTGATGCCGGTGTGACAAGCGGTGCAGCCGACCTCTTTGAAGGTGGCATAGCCCTTCTTCTCTGCATCGGTAATCGCGTTCTCGTCACCGAGCAAAAACTTGTCGAAGCGCGAGGGCGTGATCAGGGACTTCTCGTACTCCGCGATGGCGTCGGTCGTATTGGCTTGGGTGACGCCGTCTTCGTAGAGTTTGGCGAAAGCCGCCGCGTACTCTTTGTTCTGCTTCAGACGCTCGACGACTTCGTCCCAGTTGGCGCCCATTTCGATCGGGTTGGCGACCGGACCGGCAGCTTGCTCCTGCAAGTCCTTTGCGCGCCCGTCCCAGAACTGTACGAAGTTGTATCCCGCGTTCAAGACCGTGGGCGAGTTGATCGGCCCGATCTGGCCGCCAATCCCCGTCGAGGTCTTGCGTGGCTCCGCGCCGCCATGATCGAGCGAATGACAGGTGACGCAGGCGACCGTACCGTCTCCTGACAGGATCGTGTCGTGGTAAAGGCTTCTGCCGAGCAAGACTTTGTCCATGTTGACCTCGACCGAGCTCGGGAGCGGTTTGAGCGGCTCGACGGCCGCTGCCGCCGGCTCTTCCTTCTCGAGGGCCACCTCTTCAGCCGCCGGAGCCGGGGTTTCCTTCTTGGTGCAGCCTAGGACGGCCAGCGCGGCCAGGACGAGGAGGACCCAGTTCGTTTGTGCCATGCGTCGCACCCTAGCAGCCGAAGCGCCTTGGGGCACCCGCTGCTATGCTGCGGCGCCGTGAAAAACAGACGCAGAGTGTATTTGGCGAGACACGGGGACGTCTCCTATTTCGAACCGGGCCAAGCACCCGGGGACCACGACCCGGCGCTCAACGAGACGGGAGTCGCACAGGCGGAAGCACTCGGCCAGCTGTTGACGGAAGCGCCCATCGACCTGGCGATCTGCACGGGGCTTCGACGCACCGAGCAGACCGCGCGATTGGCCATAGGGGACAGAGACCTTGTGATCGACGTCATTGAAGGCCTGAGCGAAGCGAAAACAGGCAGTTTTGAAGATATTGACAGCTTTGAGGACATGGAAACGCTCTTCGTCCGAGCGTTCGACAACGCCGACGAGCCCGGCGCCCGATTTCTCACCGGCGAGTCCTACGCAGAGCTCTGGGAACGCGTCGCCGTAGCATGGCAGGGCCTTCTGAGCCGCGACGACTGGAACCAGGCCTTCGTTGCCTGTCACGGCGTCGTCAACCGAACGGTTCTCGCTCAGGCCTTGGGCGCCGGCCCCGCAGTCTATCGCCGCATCGAGCAGGACCCCGGCTGTCTCAATGTCCTAGACATCGAGGGCGAGGGACCGAGCGCCCGCGTCGATTACATCCGCCTGATGAACTTCACTCCCTACAACGCCACCAAGGCGGGCATGCTCGAAACAACCTTGGAGACGCTCTGGCGACAGTTCACGAAGGGCTAGTCTTTGCAGTGCAACGAGCGGTAGCCGCCCTTGAAGTAGACGAGGGGCTCGGCGTCCCTCGTGTGAACGGCTTCGACCTTTCCGATGTAGATCGTGTGGCTTCCCTCCCGGTGCGCGCTCGAAACCTTGCATTCGAGCGACGCTACGGCGTCGTCGATCAGGGGCGCTCCCGTAGTGCCTTCGGTCCAGCTCACCTTCTCCAGCCGCGAATCCTCGTGCTCCGACGAAGCGAACACATTCGAAACGTCCTGCTGGTGGGCCGCCAGGATGTTCACGGCGAAGATGCCGCCTTCTTCGATGATGCCGTGTGTCGTGGAGGCCTGATTCGCGCAGACGAGAACCAGAGGCGGATCGGCCGAAACACTGGAAAACGCTGACACCGTCATGCCATGCACCTTGTCGCCGCTACGCGAGGTCACGACGGTCACCCCGCTGGCCCAGCCGCGGAGCGCCTGTTTGAATGCGTCCTGATCAATTGGCATCGTTTGGCTCCCTGCGACCTTACGCCACAGGGTCTAGGCAAAAATAGAACGTGTTTCAAGTCGACCGCAGGCTTTCACCTTTTCAAAATTGGGCTAGTTTCCGCCCCCTATGCCCCAACAGGCGTTTCTAAAGGGTGTTCAGGCGTACTGGCTCGCCCTCGGCCAACCAGGTGAGCCGCCCGAGCTCGGCGAGTCTCGAATCGATGCTTTCGTCGATCTTCTGCACGTGACCTCGGACGCAGCCCATGGGTTTCGATTGCTGCAGCTGCTCGACTCAACCTACGCGGGCATGGCCGTCGGCGACACGTCGCGACCGTGGCGATTGCACTGGGCGCTTCAGGTGGGCGAGGTGGAGCCCTTCGTCTCCTCGGAGCTCGAGGGCCTGATCTTTCTCGCCGACACGATCGCCGATCCGGAAGGTCGCCACCGAGTGTACAGCCTCAAGGATGGAATGCGCGGCGACCTCGAGTTCGACGACATCACAGGCGCACTTCGCTGGATGACTGCGCAGGTGAGACACGCAAACGGTGAGATCGACGATGCGAAGCTCCAGGACATCCAAAGCGAGGCATCGGCCTTGTTGGACGACGACTGGGAAAAGGGACCGACTTCCGGCCTCTACATCGTCGAAGAGCTGCTCGACACCCCACTATTCGAAGCCTGGGATGCGATCTCGCGAGGCCAATGGCCGCTCGTCGAGTCCGATGGCAGCAGCCCGGCGGTCGATCGCGAAGATGGCTGGCAGCGGCGTCTCTCGCTCTGGCTCACACGGCGGTTCCTAGCCACGCGCTCGCTCCAGCTTCCCGAAGAGATCGGGGTTTCCGACATGGACGCGATCCATCGCGCACTGGTCGATCATTTGATCGACTTCGAGCAGGCGATACACGCCGGCGACGTGCCGCGAATCATTGAGGAGACCGCAGCGGGCGACGATCCGAAGCTTGCCAGCATGGCGCTCGACTGGATCGAGCGGCATGACGGCTGGCGAACGGCCGCGAGCGTCCCGTCGCCCGACGAGGAAGACGCGTACGTCGACGAGCCGCCGCCTTTTCAGCACACGCCGTTTACACGCAAGCTGATGCACGCCCTCTCGATTTCGCTCGATCGCATGGTGGAGCTTGGAGAGCTGGAGCTCAACCCTGACCGCAAGGATGCCTTGCTGATCGAGCTGGTCACGGCAGGTTCCGACGCTCGCTCGGTCAAGCACATGCTCAAGAAGCTGACCGCGACCCTCGTCGACTCGGAGCACGTCGAAGAGATCTACCCGAGCGACGACAAGATCCAGGATCGGCTCAGAGAAGACCTCGGGGGATGATCGAGCCACCCGGCACCCAGTTGTGGGCCGACGTGCGATGGCGGAACGGTTGGCGACTGCAACGCCATTGGGAGAGGTCTGGCTCTCGTCTCCTCAACCCGGCGGGATGGATCGTATGCCGTGGCTCAGCAGAACGTTGCATGCGCGCGCTCGAAGAGGCGCAGCCTGTTGTAGACCCGGCCGATCATCTCGTCGTCTTGCTGCACGGCCTAGGCCGGACACGTCGCTCGCTTGCGCGTCTGGATCAGGCACTTCAAGGAGCAGGCTTTACGACCGCGCGTCTCGACTATCCGAGCACCCGGAAGTCGATTCAAGATCACGCCGCGACGCTTGCCGAGCTGCTCGACCAGGTGCCTACTCCGACGAAGCTCTCGTTTGCGTCGCACAGCCTCGGTGCTCTCATCGTAAGGCAGCTACTCAGCTACGATGCGCCCTGGCGGTCGGTCGTCGAGCGCGTCGTGATGCTGGCCCCGCCCAATCAAGGTGCGACGCTTGCCGGCTCGCTCGACAAGGGGGGCGTCATGCGGCGCATTCTCGGCCCGTCCTATGTACAGATCGCCGAAGGCTTTGCAGCCACCCTTCCGGTGCCCGATGTTCCCACTGCGATCTTCGCAGGGGATGCCGCCGGTGTGCTGGGCGACGGCCTGGTGCGGGTCGAGGAAACTCGCCTTGAAGGTTCGAGCGAGCACCACATCGTCCCCGCGGTCCACACGTTCGTGATGAACCACCCCGACGTAATTCGTGGGGCCGTGTCTTTCCTACGGGGTGCCCCAAATCGAGCCTGATGGTCGCAGCAGGCTAGTGTCCTTGTCGTGAAGGGCACCCTCTCGATCGCGCTCCAAGAGCAAGGGGCCGTCCAAGTCGACGTACTTGGCTTCCGAGACCAGAAGCAGAGCTGGCTCGATGGCCAGGGAAGTGCTGACCATGCATCCAACCATGAGCTGCAAGCCCAGGCGCTGTGCTTCCCCGACGCAGTAGAGCGCTTCGCTGAGCCCGCCCGTCTTGTCTAGCTTGATGTTGACCATCTCGTAGCGACCCCGGATGCGGGAAAACGAACGCCGATCGTGAAACGACTCGTCGGCACAAATCGGCACGCTGTGTGGGAGCCCATCCAGTGCCGAGTCGTTGTCCGCCGGGAGCGGCTGTTCGAGCAGGACCACACCCAGGTTCGGGCATAACGGGAGCCAGGCCTGGAGTTGCTCCGCCGACCAGGCTTCGTTGGCATCGATCACCAGCGAAGCGTCGGGCGCCCCTTCGTGCACAGCCGAGATACGATCCATGTCGGGGCCGCCGTCCACTTTCACCTTGATCACGCGCGCCCAAGCGAGCTCGGCGGCGGCCTTCTTCATCCTCTCGGCGCTGTCGACGCTGACCGTGCGCATGCTGTGAACCGCCCGGGGCGGCGAGCCGAGGCCCGCAAGCTTCCAGACTGCCGTCCCGGTCTGCTTGGCCTCCAGGTCCCACAGTGCACAGTCGATCGCGTTTCGCGCAGCACCCGCCTGCATGGTGCCTAGTTGTTCGCGCGCGCGCGCACGTTGCAAGCTCCTGCAAGCTGTTTCGATTTCGGCCGAGACCGAGTCGATCGACTCCCCGTACCGCGCATAGGGCACGCACTCGCCGCGACCCACCTGTCCGCCGTCCGCGAGCTCGAGAACCAGCACCTCAGCCGCAGCCCGAGCTCCACGCGAGATTCGAAATCCACCTCGAATCGGCCACGATTCCGCTCGGACCAGCGCCTTCATCCCGTGGCTCGATCTAGGCGGCGCCGGTGGCCTCTTTGATCGCCTTTGGGCTCAGCGTCTTGCACACGAAGACGTGCACGTCCCAGAGGTCGCGCGGTCGCTGTCCGGCTTGTTGCAGCAGCTCCATCGTCTTGTGGGCGGCCTCGAGGAACTGCATGTAGGTCACTGAGTTCGGCGTGGTGTCGTATTTGGGGTCGATGTCCAGGATCAGCGCTTGCTTCTTCATGAAGGTCGGCTTTACGAACAGATGGTCGGCTGGATAGACGAGCGCGGGGAGCAAGGTCGACAGTGGCCAGGTCGCGCCGTCCTCGACGTCTAGTGCCGCGACGAAGGAGTCGAAGCGAAGCGCATAGCTGCGATCGCCGTAGAGCAGCTCTTGAAGGGCCATCGCGACCGTCTCACGACTGTCTTCAGGCAGATTCTTGAAGCGAGTCGCTTCGGCCTTCTGGACCGTGCTCTTCGTGCCCGTCAGGAGATCGTAGATCAACTGATGCACCTCTTCGTAGCTCGCGTTTCCGATCAGATCGTCCAGGTTCTTCTGGCTGAGGAGATCCTCGGCGCGCTCGATCGCAGCGTCCTTGAGCTTTTCGGCGCCCTTGCCCTTCGGCTCTCCCCGCTCCGTCTTGATGTACGCCTCATCTTCGAATCCGACCGGGTAAAGGGTCATGAAGTAGGCGACCTGCTGCTCGAACGTGATATCGGGCTTCTTGGGGGGTGCCTTCGACTTCCGACTCGAGCCCGGGGCCGGCGCCTGGTTGCGACGCGCGATCCGGTCGATGCGCACGGCCTCGTTGGGCTGAACCTCGACGAGCTCCATTTTGTGCCAGTAATCGGGCCGGAAGCTGCGCTCCGCGCCGTCTTCGAAAAGAAAGGTGCGCTTGTCCGGAATCTCAAGAACGAGCACCGATCGGCCCCAATCTTTACGACTGGTATGCTCGAATACTCTAGGTGACATGGAAGGAGTGTTCTCAGCCATCGATTACAAATCCTCGGAATTCGGGTAGGAGCCGGCCCTAGGGGACCAGAAAACGGAGCCGCTCGTCTATCACGGACGCGATGGTCTTGCATCCGGTTGCGATCCACTTCCTCTAGCCTTACGAGCAGGTCTCCGCAAGCTCCCGTTCTCATTGGCGTTTGGGCAAAATGAACCGATTCTCACCAAGTCCTTTTGGAGCGTTGTTCCTGCTTGCTGCCGCAACGTTGCCTGGCTTCGGCTGCGACCCGGTTCCCGAGAGCCGGGCCGGGCCGAGCGCCAAGCCGAGCGCAGGCACCGAGAGCGACCCCGACCTGCCCGGGGTCGCGACCATCGATGCGGCCCTGCAGCAACGACTCGACCAGTCGCTCGCCTCGCGGGGCCCGAGCTACGTGCCGCGGACTCGCCGTCTGAACGAAGACGGTTCGCCGCGCTTCACCAATCGCTTGATCCTGGAGTCGAGCCCGTATCTGCTCCAGCACGCGCACAACCCGGTCAACTGGTACGCCTGGTCTGACGAGGCCTTCGCGCGCGCCAAGCGAGAGAACAAGCCGATCTTCCTATCGGTGGGCTATTCGACCTGTCACTGGTGCCATGTGATGGAGCGGGAGTCGTTCGAAGACGAGGAGATCGCCGCCTATCTCAATCGTCACTTCGTCGCGATCAAGGTCGACCGAGAAGAACGGCCCGACATCGACAGCGTCTACATGACGGCGGTCAACATTCTCACAGGACGGGGGGGATGGCCGATGACCGTCATCATGACTCCCGACAAGGAGCCGTTCTTCGGTGGGACCTACTTCCCACCTCGAAGAGGGATGCGTGGGCACAGAGCCGGATTGATCGACATCCTCACCGAGATGGTCGCCGTCTACATGAGCGAGCCAACCCAAGTCGTCGCGCGCGCACAGGACCTGAGCCAGCGCGTCGAGCGGGCGGCTGCGTTTCGGCCCGGGCCCGGCGTACCGAGCGACAAGGTAATCGCGGCGGCTGCGCAGGACCTCGCCCGGGCCTTTGATCCCGTTGACGGAGGCTTCGGTGGCGCACCGAAGTTCCCGCAGCCGTCGCGGCTGGCGCTCCTCTTACGCTATGCGCGCCGAACGCGTGACCAGGGAACGACGGCGATGGTGTCCACCACGCTCGACAAGATGGCAGCGGGCGGCATCTACGACCATGTCGGGGGCGGCTTCCACCGTTACTCGACCGATGCGCAATGGATCGTGCCGCATTTCGAGAAGATGCTCTACGACAATGCCCAGCTTGCGGTCATCTATCTGCAGGCCTGGCAGCACACGGGCGATCCAGGCTACGCGCGCATCGCGCGGGAGGTTCTAGACTATGTCGCTCGCGAGATGACATCTCTCGAAGGCGGCTTCTACTCGGCCACCGATGCGGACAGCCTGAATCCTGCTGGTCACGAAGAAGAGGGCTGGTTCTTCACCTGGACTTCGGGCGAGCTCGAAGAGCTGCTGGGGCGAGACAGCGCTGCCATCGTCTCTGCCGCCTACGGCGTGACCGAGCCCGGAAGCTTCGAAGGCCGAAACATCCTTCACCGCAACAAGACAGATCGAGAGGTCGCCTCCGAGCTCCGTATTCCCGTCGAGCGGGTCGCCGAAACGCTCGCGCGCGCACGGGCAGCCCTTTACGAGGCCCGGGCCTCACGCCCGCCGCCCATGCGCGACGAGAAGATCATCGCGGCGTGGAACGGCATGATGATTGCCGCTTTTGCGCAAGGAGGCTGGGTGCTCGCTGAAGCCCAGTACGTCGATATCGCCGTTCGCGCGGCCCGCTTCGTGTTGGAACGGATGCGCGCGAAGGATGGCGCGCTCGTCCGAAGCTACCGCGAGGGAAAGAAGGGCAGTGCTTCGTTTCTCGATGACTACGCCTTCATGGTGGCGGCCTGCCTCGACCTCTACGAAGCGACCGGCGACCCGGAGTGGATCAAGCGTGCAGTCGAGCTTCAAACCGACCAGGACCTCCGCTACCTCGACACCCAGAGCGGCGGCTACTACCTCACTGCAAGCGGAGCCGAAACCCTGCTGGTTCGGGAAAAGCCTGCCTATGACCAGGCGGTTCCCTCCGGGAACTCCGTTTCCGCCAACAACCTTCTCCGTCTGCAGGACTTCACCGGAGAGGAGAAATGGAGGAGCCGTGCCGAGCGCCTGTTCGCATCGCTGGCTTTCCACGTGACTCGTTCACCGGCGGACTTTCCCTTGCTCCTGGTGGCCCTCGATCGCTACTACGACACGCCCCTCGAAATTGCACTGATCGCCCCGGCCGACCGGCAACAAGCAAGCCCGCTCAATGACCGCCTCCGGGCGGCCTTCGTGCCGAACAAGGCCTTCACGGTTCTGACCGACGTCGAAGCAAGTCAACAAGAAGTGGTCATCCCCTGGCTCGAAGCGAAGCGCGCATTGGGCGGCAAGACCACAGCCTATGTCTGCGAACGCGGCCGCTGCGATCTGCCGACGCCCAAGCCCGCAGTCTTTCAGAAGCAACTCGACCGGCGCAAGCCCTATCCGAGCTTCACCGAGAGCGCACCGCCTCCCTTGCCATTCACACGTGCAAACCAATGACCCAGACCTTCGACGAATGGGTCCTCGCGAGTCACAACGCCGGCAAAGTGCGGGAGCTCAACGCGCTGTTTGCGAACCTCCCGGTCCGACTGGTCTCAGCGAAGAACATTGGCCTTCCCGAGCCCGAGGAGACCGGCGCAACCTTCGAAGCCAATGCCGAGCTCAAAGCGCTGGCGGCTGCGCGCGCCACGGGCCGGACGGCCCTCGCCGATGATTCGGGTGTCGCCGTACCTGCCCTCGGCGGTGAACCCGGCATTCATACGGCGCGCTGGGCAGGCGAAGCGCGCGATTTCGATGTCGCTCGACGCCTCGTCGAGGTGCGGCTTCAAGAGCTCGGCGAGCAGGCGAGTCGCCGAGCCATCTACGTTTGCGTCCTCTGCGTCGCTTGGCCGGATGGCCGCACCAGGACCTTTCGTGGCCAGACGTTTGGGACCTTGGTTTGGCCGATTCGCGGAGAGCTGGGCCACGGCTTCGAGCCGATGTTCTTGCCTGACGGCTACGCGATCACCTATGGCGAAATGACGCCCGCGCAGCGGCTGCGAATCAACGCACGGGCTCAAGCGATGCGCAAGCTCGAAGATGCACTATTCGGCCCGGCTTCTGGGCCGGCGTCTGGCGCGTCAACTCTCAGGGCCGGCATTTGAGATCGGAGTACGGGCAGACGAAGCGGACGTGAAGGTGATCTTCGTGGTTCCGGAAGTGTCGAATCACGCCCATCGGCTCGTACTTGCCACGCGGATATTGAATCCAGCGATCGAGCTGCGCCTTGGTGACCCCTTTGCGCTTTGCGTAGCGGTAGAGCTTGGCTTGCAGTCGATAGTCGATGAAGATCATTTCCGCCTGTCCGTGGCGGAGCCAGTGCTCGAGCAAAGTCCATTGCCGGGCGACGTCGAGCTCCGACGACCGGAATACTTCGAACTCGCAGCCGTTGGAGCCGCACTCGTTCTGGTAGTAACTCATGTCGACGTCGCGTCCGTTTTGGTGGCTCTTGTGGTCGCGCAGCCTGCCGCCGTCGCGGTCACTGATGTCGTGGATGCGAACGACCTTGCTGTGCTTGAACTTCGAATGGACGGCGTCGAATGCCTCGACTATCCAACGCGTCGTCTCCTCGGTGCCGTATGCGCGTGCTGGCGTACGGATCAGGTAGCCACGGTGCGGTGGTAGACGCACCCCGCTTTCTAGCCGTCCCCGGTTGGTAGGTCCGACTGCTTCCGAGGGACTCACGGGCACTCTCGTGTAGATGCGAATGTCCGTGCCGGGGCGCGGGTCTCGATGGCTCAGGTGCGCGTTCCAGCGGCTCAGGTCGCGTGAGCTGACCTCGTAGCGATCGGCAACGGCAAGCAAGCTGTCTCCGCGCTCGAGCTTGAACAACACTTCGGGCCTCGGTGCGCCGACATCGATTGTCTGGCCCGGGAAGATCTGGTCGGCCTTGAGGCCCGGGTTCGATGCGAGCAGCTCCGCAATCGTCGTAGCATGTCTGAGCGCGATGCCGGTGAGCGTGTCGCCTTTCTGAACACGGTAGGTTCTTCCTGGCTTGGGCTTCGTCGCGTCATCCGCTTCGTCGGGGATTCGCGTGGCGACGGCGCTGGACGGATCCCATGCCGCGATTCGCGGTCTGTCTTGCGATGGGCTCTCTTTGGCTGGAACTGGGTAGTCGAAGGGTGGGGTCCAATCGATCTCGTCTTCATCCGGCACTTCGGCTGTATCGGGACCGACGACGAGCCGCTGGCCAATTCGGATCATGTCGCCGTTGAGCCGGTTCCAAGTCTTGATCTGCTGGACCGACACGCCGGCGTGTTTCGCAATCGAGCTGAGTGCGTCGCCCGGCTTCACGATCACGATAGGCGCGTCTGCCTTCGCTCGGGACGAAGTCGACGCGGCCAAGTACAGCATGGCGATCCCGAGCGTGCGGAGCATCCCGATCGCTTGTACCGAATTTGCCTTTTTCGAACAAGAAACCCACGAAAAATGCGGCATGTGACGCCGTCCTGCAGGCTTGATACCTTGATCGGATGAGGGGCAGGACACGGTGGTTCCAAGGGGTCTCAGTAGCGGCACTCCTTTCGTTGACGGCGTGCGCGGCGACCTCTTCACCGAGCGCAGGCTACATCGATTCCCGGCCGCCGCGATACCAGGTTTCCTGTCCCGCAGGCGAAGTCTGTCACGAATCGGTCGCCCTACTGGTCGGACTTTCAGCGCCCAGCGAACCTAGCCGTTGCACCGCCGCCTTGATCGGCCCGCGCACCGCGGTCACCGCCGGGCATTGCGTGGCTTGGGAGCTTTCGGGCAGAGGCGCATGCGATGGCCTCTGGTTGGGGTTTGCCGGTTCAGAGGGCCGGCTGCCCGAATGGGTGGGCTGTGAGCGGATCGAGTCGGTCTCGATGCCGGGGGCTAGCCTTCTCTCTCCGGACTACGCGGTCTTGAAGCTCGGTCGCGCCCTTGCACGCCCTCCCATCCCTCTCGGAGAAGGAGAGGTTCCCCCGGGCGAGGTCGTCCGGGTGCTTTCGGTGACCGCGGACCGCTTCTACGACGACGTTCACCAGGTGCGAAGCCGTCGCTGCATCGTCGACGACAACGGTCGCCTCGCTCGCTCGGCACCGGCTCCTTCGATACGGTTGCTTTCCTCTTGTCCGATTCGCGAAGGAAGCTCTGGCGCCCCGGTGCTCGACCGCCGTGGCCGCCTCAGAGGTCTGATCCATGCGGCAGGCCCGCCCTACTTTGCGTTCAGCTTGATGACGCTACTGCCGCAGCCAGTCCAACGTGGCGACGGCCAAGACCATCACCACCCCAATTAGCATCAGCAGTAGACTCGCAGGCAGTGGCGGCGCCGGTGGCGTGCGCTGAACGAAGCTGACCGGGACTTGCGAGGCATTCGAGGTGCTCTCCAGCTCGACTGGAACCGTCGGATCGGATTCGATGTTTGTCCTGTTGATCCGCGCGATTTCCATGAGCTCGCGCTTCCTCAGCTCCCCGTTCGGGAAGAGCTCCGCCATCCAGTCCGCAATCTCGGCTGGGCCGACCAACTCTTCCTGCTTGGCCAGGTAACGTCGAAGCGCCTTGCCCATCTCCCGGGCACTTTGCCAACGTTCGTCTGGGCTTCGCTGAAGCGCTTTGAGCACGATGTCATCGAGCTCTTCGGAGACGTCGCTTCGAAAGTCCGATGGCGGGCGAATCTCCCCTGAGAGGACAGCGTACATCGTGTTCACGTCGCTATCCCGCAGAAACAGCTTCCGGAGGGTGAGCAACTCCCAGAGCACTGCACCCAATGCCCACACGTCGACCCGGCGATCGACGACCGCCGCGGTCATCTGCTCGGGTGCCATGTACGGGAAGGTACCCTTGAGCTGCCCTGCGTCGGTCTCGTGGGCGCGCTGCCGAGCGTGCGCGATGCCGAAGTCGACGACCTGGGTCGCACCATCATAGGTCACGAAGAGGTTGTCCGCCGAGACGTCCCGGTGAACGACGTGCAGTGACTCTCCGTCGGCGTCCTTGAGCTCGTGCGCCGCGTGAAGCCCTTCGCACGCTTGCGCGATGATGCGCGCCATGCGGGCTGGTAGCTGCGTCGATCGACGCTGATCTGCGTCCGAAAGGACACGGCGCTGAACACGGGACAGCGGCTCGCCCACGAGGTACTCCATCGCAATGAAATACTCGCCGTCGACTTCGCCGAAATCGAAAACGCTGCAAACGTTGCTGTGCGTGATCCGCGAAGCGATGCGCGCCTCGTCGAGGAACATCTCGACGTATTCTCGTTCCTGAGCGAGATGAGGGTGGATCCGCTTGAGCGCGACGAGCTTCTCGAAGCCGGGGTTACCCTCCACCCGCGCGAGGTGAACGCTCGCCATTCCGCCCGAGGCCAGCTCAAAGCAGAGCTCATAGCGGCCGATCTTCGAAGGCGCGTTCGATTGGAGCTCTCGTGACAGCCCATCTAGGCGCCGAGGACGCCGGGACCCCTCGTCGATGGCAGTCGATTCCTTCATCAAACCTTCGATCACCGCGACATGGATGCATCCGTGCCGCTATCAACAAAGTATTACATCTACAATTGAATTACCAAGGTCATTTTTTCCATCGGCCCAACGATTGACCTCTGGACAAACAAGCACTATCTATTAGGCTTCTTGGGGTTTTGGCCTAATGAATTTAGGAGAAAGATACATCCTGGATGAAATCGATCGGCAGCTCTTGGACGAGCTGCAGAGCGATTGCAAGCGCTCTCTGAAGGAGATCGGCGCCTTGGTGGGTCTCAGCGCCCCCTCGGTGATGGAGCGGGTTCGTAAGCTCGAAAACGCAGGAATCATCAAGGGTTATCACGCGTTTCTGGATGCCCGAAAGATCGGCCTCGACATCGCAGCCTTCATCGGCGTCTCGATCGGCGACCCGAAGCTCTTAACGGCCTTTGAGGAGTGGGTCGACGCGGTGCCGCAGGTGCTCGAGTGTCACCACGTGACCGGTGGCCACACCCTGCTTCTCAAGGTAAAGACTCGAAATACCGAGGATCTGGAGCAGCTCATCAGCCGCATCCGGTCCATAGAAGGGGTCGCTAGCACCGAAACGATGGTGGTGCTTTCGACCCACACTGAGCGAGCAGAAATCGCCCTGCCCATGGGTGAGCCTGCGTCCGATGCGCGACGGCGCAAACGTCCACGCCGCTCTGCGGAAAGCCCACAAACCCCACAAACGACCTGAATATGCAGTACGGACTCCCAGAAAAACACGGTCTCTACGACCCCGCGAACGAGAAGGACGCCTGTGGCGTCGGTTTCGTTGCTCAGATCAAAGGTGTCGCGTCGCACCAGATCGTCAAAGATGCCAATCGCATTCTCTGCAACATGGACCACCGCGGGGCGCGCGGCTCTGAGACGAACACCGGCGACGGCGCTGGGATGCTCACTGCCGTGCCGGACAAACTTCTGCGCCGCGCCGCCAAAGAGGAGCTCGGCATCGAGCTTCCCGAGCCCGGAAAGTACGGGGTCGGCAACATCTTCCTGCCTACCGACGACGAGGAGCGGGCAACCTGCAAGGCCGCGTTCCTCAGAGCGATCGAAGCGCAGGGGCAGCGCTTTCTCGGATGGCGCGTGGTCCCCACCGATCCCGACGGCGCCAACCTCGGACCGACCGCGATCGCAAGCATGCCGCGCATCGAGCAGCTCTTCATCGCGGCAGCGCAAGGACTCGACCAAGACGCCTTCGAGCGGCAGCTCTACATCATCCGAAAGAGCGCCGCGAGCCCGCTGCGCGTCGATGAGCGCCTCAAGCAGCGTTCGATGCTTTACGCCTGCTCGCTTTCGAGCAGGACCATCATCTACAAGGGCATGCTTGCCTGCGAGCAGGTGCTTCCGTTCTATGGGGATCTCACCAACCCAGACTACGAAACCCACCTAGCAATGGTCCACTCACGCTTCGCGACCAACACCTTTCCGACCTGGGAGCGTGCCCAGCCCCTTCGTTGTCTCAGCCACAACGGCGAGATCAACACCCTTCGCGGCAATAAGAACGCGATGCACTCGCGGCAGGGCGTCGTGAAGAGCGAGCTTTATGGCGACGACCTACAGAAGCTCTTTCCGGTCGCCGAGCTCGGGCTCTCGGACTCGGGCACGCTCGATAACGTCCTCGAGTTTCTGTACATGAACGGCCGCAGCATGCCCGAGGCGGCGATGATGATGGTCCCCGAAGCTTGGCAGAAGCACCAGCACATGCCCCAGGAGAAACGGGACTTTTACGAGTACCACAGCTGCCTGATGGAGCCATGGGACGGGCCTGCCTCCATCGCGTTTACCGATGGCAAGGTCATCGGCGCGACGCTCGACCGCAACGGGCTTCGCCCGAGCCGGTATTACCTCACCCACGACGACCGCGTGATCATGGCTTCGGAGGTCGGCGTCCTTCCGGTGCCGCCGGAGACGGTCAAGCACAAGGGCCGCCTGCAGCCCGGACGCATGTTCCTGATCGACTTCGAGCAGGGCCGTATGATCCCGGACGAGGAGCTCAAGCACGACTTCGCGACGCGTCGTCCGTACGGCAAGTGGCTCAAGGAGCAGCGTCTCGAGCTCAGCGAGCTACCGGTGCACGGGGATGCGCACGGCTTCGAGCCCGAGACACTTCTGTCGCGCATGCAGTCGTTTGGATACACGACCGAGACGATGCAGTTCATGTTGCGGCCGATGATCGAGCAGAAGCGCGATCCGGTAGGGTCCATGGGCAACGATTCTGCGCTCGCGGTTCTAAGCGATCAGCCGCGCCTCGCATACGACTACTTCAAGCAGCTCTTCGCGCAGGTCACCAACCCACCGATCGACTCGATCCGCGAGGAAGTGATCATGGGAATCGAGTGCTACATCGGACCGGAGCGGAACCTGCTCACGACGACTCCCGCGCACGCCCACCGCCTTCGCGTTCCGCACCCGATTTTGACCAATG
This sequence comes from uncultured delta proteobacterium, assembly GCA_963699755.1. GTDB lineage: Bacteria > Myxococcota_A > Polyangia > Polyangiales > Houyiibacteriaceae > SG8-38. The sequence continues at coordinate 835,826 of CAVOVB010000001.1, read as the reverse complement.
AAGAGGTCAGGGCGCTCAAGACAATCGACGAGCGCGGTTGGCGCAGCAAGCTCATCGACATCACGTGGCCCCGGAGCGAAGGCCCCGAGGGGCTCGAGCCCGCTCTCAAACGCATCCGGCAGGAGGCCGAGCAGGCGGTGGACGAGGGGTACAGCCTCATCCTGCTGACGGACCGCGCCGCGGGCCAAGACCGGATCCCCGTCAGTGCCTTGCTGGCGACGGGCGCAGCCCACCATCATCTGGTTGCGACCGAAAAGCGCACGAGAGTCGGTATCGTCGTCGCGACGGGCGAGGCGCGAGAGGTGCACCATCACTGCTGTCTCGTTGGGTACGGCGCCGACGCGATCAATCCCTACCTGGCGTTCGAGGCCCTGTGGCAGGAGCGCCGGCTCGGAACGCTCGACGCGAAGCGGTTCCCCGACGACGACAGCATCGTCGACGGATATCGCAAAGCGGTGGCCAAGGGCATGCTCAAGGTATTCGGCAAGATGGGGATCTCGACGCTCCAGTCGTACAAGGGCGCGCAAATCTTCGAAGCAGTGGGCTTGAACAGCTCGGTGATCGATGTCTGCTTTGTGGGTACAGCGAGCCGAATCCAAGGAATCGGATTCAACGTCATTGCGCAGGAGCTCGTCGAACGTCATGCGCTGGGCTACCCGAGCGATCCAGAAGAGCCTCGACTTCCGATCCTTCCGAATGATGGGCAGTTCCATTGGCGCGCCAACGGTGAGCGGCACATGTGGAATCCGGAAACCATCGCCAACCTGCAGGTTGCGGCGCGCGCCAATAGCAGTGACGCGTACAAGCGCTTCGCTGACCATGCGAACGACAGCGCTCGGGACCGCTGCACGCTCCGCGGCCTGATGCGGTTCAAGAATGGCCGGCGAATTCCGCTGAGCGAGGTCGAACCCGCGAGTGAGATCGTCAAGCGCTTTGCCACCGGAGCGATGAGCTTTGGTTCCATTTCGATGGAGGCGCATTCGACGCTTGCCATCGCGATGAACCAGCTCGGCGGCAAGTCCAACACAGGCGAGGGTGGAGAGTCCCCGGAGCGATACTTGCCCTTGGCCAATGGTGCGATGAATCCGATGCGTTCGGCGATCAAGCAGGTCGCTTCAGGGCGCTTTGGTGTGAGCATCAACTACCTCACCAACGCCGATGAGCTCCAAATCAAGATGGCGCAGGGCGCCAAGCCCGGCGAGGGAGGGGAGCTTCCCGGCGGCAAGGTCGACGAGAAGATCGCCTCGGTGCGCAATTCGACACCCGGGGTGGGCCTGATCAGTCCGCCACCGCACCACGACATCTACTCGATCGAGGATCTCGCGCAGCTGATTCACGACCTCAAGAACAGCAATCCTGCGGCGCGCATCAGCGTGAAGCTCGTGAGCGAAGTGGGTGTCGGCACGATCGCGGCCGGCGTTGCGAAGGCGCACGCCGATCACATCCTGATCAGTGGCCATGACGGTGGTACCGGAGCCTCGCCGCTGACCTCGATCAAACATGCTGGTCTTCCCTGGGAGCTCGGAATTGCCGAGACTCACCAAACACTCGTCATGAACGACCTTCGGAGCCGAGTGGTCTTGCAGGCCGATGGGCAGATGAAGACAGGCCGTGACGTCATCATCGCCGCACTGCTCGGTGCCGAAGAGATCGGCTTGAGCACCGCACCGCTCATCGCGATGGGCTGCATCATGATGCGCAAGTGCCACCTCAACACTTGCCCCGTCGGCATCGCCACCCAGGACCCGGAGCTTCGCAAGAAGTTCAAAGGCAAGCCAGAGCACGTGATCAACTACCTCTTCATGGTCGCCGAAGAGGCGCGTGAGATCATGGCTTCTCTCGGCTTCCGCACCTTCACCGAGATGGTGGGCCGGGTCGACAAGCTCGACGCCGTGGATGCGATTGTCCACTGGAAGGCGCAGGGAATCGACCTCACACCGATCCTCACCAAGGCCAAAAAGAAGAACGCCGTCACGGACGTCTACTGCACGAAACAGCAGGATCACGGCCTCGACAAGGCGCTCGACAATCGGCTCATCGAGCTGGCTCAGTCCGCGATCTGCAAGGGCAAGCCCGTGCGTGCAGCGCTGGGCATCAAGAACACCAACCGCACCGTGGGCACGATGCTCAGCCACGAAATCGCCAAACAGTGGGGTGAGGACCTTCTTCCTGAAGACACGGTGCAGTTCAAGTTCGAGGGTTCTGCGGGCCAGAGCTTTGGCGCCTGGCTGGCCAAGGGTGTGACCCTCGAGCTCGAGGGCGATGCAAACGACTACGTCGGCAAAGGCTTGTCCGGCGGCAAGATCATCGTCTACCCCTCGAAGAAGGCGACGTTCGTGCCCGCGGAGAACATGATTGTGGGCAATGTCGTGCTATACGGCGCCATCGCGGGGAAGGCCTTTTTCCGCGGCCGAGCAGCCGAGCGTTTCTGCGTTCGAAACTCGGGCGCCTGGGCCGTCATCGAGGGCGTGGGCGACCACGCCTGTGAATACATGACCGGTGGCCGAGCGGTGATCTTGGGCGCTACCGGACGCAACTTCGGTGCTGGCATGAGCGGCGGTGTCGCCTACGTGCTCGACGTGAACAACAACTTCGCTTCGATGTGTAACCAAGAGATGGTCGCGCTCGAGCGACTCCAGTATCGAGAAGAGATCGCGGTCGTGAAGGGACTCATCGAAGAGCACCTCGAATACACGGGCTCGGCCGTTGCCAGGCGCTTGCTCAAGGATTGGGAGAACAGCCTCAAGAAGTTCGTCAAGGTGATGCCGACCGACTTCAAGCGCGTGCTTGGTCAGAGGGGTGACCTATCCGTGGGTGTTCCCCGGCCCGACGTCCTTCAATCTCAGGACCTTCCGGCGGCGGAGTAGGACGATGGGCAAGCCAACTGGGTTCAAAGAGTTTGCGCGAGAGACGGTCCCGTACAGGGACCCGCTGGAACGAATTTCCGGCTGGGACGAATTCACGGTCGACGTTCCCGAAGAGCAACTTCGCACGCAGGGCGCGCGCTGCATGGATTGCGGCGTTCCATTTTGTCAATCGGCCACCGGCTGTCCGATCGACAATCTGATTCCCGAGTGGAACGACCTCGTCTACCGCGGACGTTGGCGCGAGGCGCTCGATCGCCTGCACAAAACGAATAACTTCCCGGAGTTCACGGGCCGTGTTTGTCCGGCCCCCTGTGAAGGCGCCTGCGTCCTCGGCATCACCAACCCCGCCGTCACCATCAAGAACATCGAGTGCGCAATCGTCGACAAGGGCTTCGAAGAGGGTTGGGTTCAGCCCGAGCCGCCTAATGAGCGGACCGGCAAAAAGGTCGCGATCATCGGCAGCGGCCCTGCGGGGCTAACGGCCGCCCAGCAGCTCAATCGAGCGGGGCACAGTGTGACGGTTTACGAGCGAGATGACCGGATCGGCGGCCTGCTGACCTATGGCATACCCAATATGAAGCTCGACAAGGGCATCGTGGATCGGCGGGTCGAGATCATGCGCGCTGAGGGCGTCGAATTCGTCACGAACGCGCACGTCGGCGTCAACAAGGACGCACAGAAGATTCGAAGCGAGAACGACGCCTTGTTGCTTGCCTGCGGCGCCACCCGGCCACGCGACTTGCCGATTCCGGGACGCAAGCTCAAGGGTGTCCACTTCGCCATGGAGTTCTTGCTCAAGAACACCAAGAGCCTCATGAACAGCAAGCTCCAGGATGGGAAGTACATCAGTGCGAAGGGAAAGCGAGTCATCGTCATCGGTGGTGGTGATACGGGAACCGACTGCATCGGAACCTCGATTCGTCATGGCTGCACCTCCCTGGTGAACTTCGAGCTCTTGCCGAAACCCCCGGCGGAGCGTGCCGATGACAACCCCTGGCCCGAATGGCCGGTGATCTTCCGGGTGGACTATGGCCACCAGGAGGCCGCCGCGAAGTTTGGGAACGACCCTCGCGAGTATCGCGTGCTCAGCAAGCGCTTCCTGGACGATGGCAACGGAAACGTCGCCGGAGTCGAAACGGTGCGCGTCGAATGGACCAAGGATGCAGACGGAAAGTGGCGGATGGGTGAAGTGCCGGGCTCCGGCGAGATCTTCGAAGCCGACCTCGTCTTTCTCGCCATGGGCTTCCTCGGACCAGAAGATACGCTTGCCGAGCAGCTCGGCCTCGAGCGCGACGCGCGCAGCAACTTCAAGGCGGAGTACGGCAAATATGCGACCAGCACCGAAGGCGTCTTCGCTGCCGGCGACTGCCGCCGCGGCCAGTCCCTGGTGGTCTGGGGCATCGCCGAGGGCCGGGGCGCTGCCAAGGCTGTCGACACCTTCCTCATGGGTAGCTCGGACCTCTCGGCGCCAGACTAAGGGCGAGCTCCCCGGCGTTTGGGGTGGGTCTATCAATTCCTCTAGAGTCTAAGCGTTCCGCCGAGGTGCTTCGCGCGCTCGGTTGGGGGGGAATGCGATGCGGTTTGTCTTGGCCCTTGCCTCGCTGGTCTTGGTTTCTGGATGGAACCAGACGGCCAATGCTCACGGTTACTTCGTCGTCAACACGACGGCCGACACGGACGACGGAAGTTGCGACGAGCCGCCGGTGGGAGACTGCAGCCTCCGCGAGGCTATCGATACCGCCAACGTGCTGATCAACGATCATCCCGATGCACCGGACGTCATCGCCTTCGATTTCGGGGAAATCGAAGTTCCGCCCTTTACGATTCTCCTCGAGAGTCCGCTTCCGTCGATCACGGAAAGCCTGATCATCAATGGTAGCACGGAGCCACGGTACATCGTTGGAACGGAGCACCTGCCAGTGATCATCGTCGACGGAGACGGGGTCGACGAAGTGCTCCGCGTTCGTGCTGAGAATACCCTCGTTCTCGCGATCGCCATCACGAACGCTGCGGTCTCCGGCATCGACGCAGAGAGCGCCGACTACCTCCTGGTCCGAGGCTGCTACCTCGGCGTCCATCCTCTCACGGGCGAAGCCATGCCCCCCGGTTCGAGCGAGCCGGCTTTTGGGTCCCATGCGATCCACGTCCGAGACACGTACCGACCGAGGATCGGAGGTCCGGACGAGCTCTCGCGAAATCTCATCTCCGGGGCCGGTGCCGAAGCGGTTCTCGTCGAGAGGTCGGACAATCTCGTTTTTCATGGCAACTATATCGGCCTCGATCCAGCGGGGCTCGAAGCACGGCCAAACGCCCTCGAGAACCCGCTCGCGTTTGCCGTCGACATCGACAGTTCCGATCGGAGCGAAGTCTGGGACAACGCGATCGCCTCGAATCTTGGAGGCGGAATTCGTCTGAGGAATGTGACCGGGACTTCGGTAGAGAGGAACAAGATCGGTGTCGATGCCACCGGCCGGTTAGGGCTCGGCAACGCGGGCCCCGGGCTCACGATTGGCTCGGATTCGGACGGAATGATCATCTTCGACAACGTCATCTCGGCCAATGCAGGGCATGGAATTTCCTGTCTAGACGGCACGCTCGGCCCCCTGACCATGAAGCGCAATCTGATCGGAGTCGATATCGCGAAAGGTGATGTTCTCCCTAATGAAGGGGACGGGATCCACCTCGAATCGGGGTGCTCCGACGCGCTGATCGGTAGCGAGAATCCAAACCAAGGCAACCTGATCGCACACAACGGAGGCGTCGGAATCCGCGCGATGGACGGCACTGCACTGGTTCAGGGAAACGCCCTTTTTCTGAACGAAGGCCTAGCAATCGACGCTGGGCCCACGGGCCGTACCGACAATGACGTGTCGGACGAATTGCTGCCGACGAACTATCCCGAAGTCACCGGTTTCGAGCTGGAGCCCGGCGAGCTGCACATCCACGCATGCGTTTCACCTGGCGCGGTCATCGACGTGTACGAGGCGCTCACGGTTCCGGGTGGAACGCCGGGAACCCTACGGCCCCTCGCGAGTGCGGTCGAGGGCAGCGAAGAAGACGGTGACGCTTCGGATGCGTGCAGCGAGCACAACGAAGCAGCCTTCGCGCTGACGCTTCCGATTGAGGAGTCGGTCGATTTGATCGTGCTGACTGCCACCGTCGCGGGACACACGTCCGAGCTCTCCGACTCGTTGGATCTCAATCCTGAAGCCCCGGGGCCGGGTGCCTGCGCCAGCGGAGCCGATTGCTCCATGCCCGAACCGATCTGTGATCTGGTATTCAGGCGCTGCGTGTACTGCGTCGACGACGAGGCCGATGACTCCCTCGACTCTGGCTGCAGCTCCGAGACTCCTCGCTGCGTGCAAGACACGGACGGCCGACGCTGTCTCGGGCCCGAACAGGCTCCGCCACGCTCCCGCCCGCCCGTGCCGGCGGCGCCCGTCTCCGGATCTCGCTGCGAGGCAAGCCCTATGGGTGAGTCATCGGCGCCAAGAGAAGCCTGGCTCCTGCTCGTCTGTGCGGTGGGCCTCATTTGGCGACGAGCAGCACCCACAAATACTTGATTTTTCTAGTTACACAGCAATAAGCTATACAAGTCTCTCGCCGCTGGTCGGGGCCTCGGCGAGTTGTTTTGGAGGAAGCTGTGGGAAATAGAGTCTTGAATCACGCGCTCGTCGCATGTGTCGCACTGGCTTGCACCTGGGGTTGGTCGGCTGACGCCAGCGCAAGCCACTTCCGCCACGGAACGATCAACTGGCGAACGCCCGATCCGGATAATTTTCCGCTTCGCGTCGAGTTCACCGTGACCACCAGTTGGCGGGACGGAGCGCTCGACAGCACCAACCTCAACTTCGGTGACGGCACCTCGAACGGCCCCGTTCTCGGCACGGTGATAGGAAGCGGGGTCGACACCGTCGGCAACGCGTACAGCACGAGTCAGTACGTCGTGACGCACGACTACCCAGGCGAGGGAGAGTACACGGCGTTCTTCAATTCCTGCTGTCGTGTCGCAGGGCTCGAGAACGGCGCCAACGCCAACTTTCGCGTGGAGGCTACCGTCGGCCTCGGCGACGGCAATACGGCGCCACTTGCTACCGGGTCCACGGCCATCGTGCAGTTGGAGCGTGGAGGGGTCCGCACCCATGACTTTCTGACGTTCGACGCCGACGGTGATCCGGTCAGCTGTCGCTTCGCGACGAGCGCGGAATCTGGCCTGCCCGCCGGGCAAGAGCTTCCAACCGTCCCGAACGGTGGGGCACAGCCCTCCGTGACGACGCCAAGTCCCAACGAATGCCGCATGACCTGGGATCTGACCAACGCGGTCGGCGGCCAGCAATATGTCGTTCACGTCGTTCTCGAATCGACGCACGGGTCTCCGCCCTTGGCGAGCAGAACGGCGCTCGACCTTCTCGTCGAGATCGTGTCTGAACCCGTCCCGACTTGTCCCGACGGCGGCGTCTTCACCTTGCCGATCGGTGTTCCGTTTTCGCAGGTCCTGAGCGCCACGGACCCTGGCAACAACCTCACGCTCAGCGTGACCGGAAAGCCCACCACCGCGACGTTCAACCCCGCCGAGGGAACGAGCGGCGCGAGCCCCTTCAACACGACGTTCAGCTGGACGCCACAGATCTCGGACAGCGGCACGACGACGTTCATGCAGGTGAACTTCACCAACGCCCAAAACATCACGGGCACCTGTCCCTTGGTGCTCTTCACCGAACCGGTTTGCGGCAACGGAAAACGGGAGGTGGGTGAAGCCTGTGATGATGGCAACACGGCGTCGGGCGACGGCTGTAGCCCGAACTGCCTCTTCGAGGACTTCGAGGGTTGCACCGACGATGGGGAGTGCGAGAGCGGGGTCTGCGATTCCACGGAGCTTCCGCCCGTCTGCGAGGCGGCGGGCAGCTGCGGCAACAGCAAGGTCGAGGGGGGGGAAGCCTGCGACGATGGCTCGACTGACGCCGGCGATGGCTGCGGAACCACCTGCTTGCTCGAAGACGATGAGGCCTGCACCGCAAGCGCCCAGTGCGAGAGCAGCGTTTGCGATACCCTTGGAAGCAACAGCTGCGAGCCCGCCGACATCTGTGGAAACGGCGCTGTCGAATCAGGGGAAGGTTGCGACGATGGCGGGACGGCCACTGGCGACGGCTGCGACGACAGCTGCTTGAAAGAGCTCGATGAGAGCTGCGCGGCCGGTGCCGAGTGCGCGAGCGGCGTCTGCGATCTCAACGAGGTTCCAGCGGTCTGCGAGCCAGCCGACACCTGCGGCAACGGCACGGTCGAATCGGGCGAGGCTTGCGACGACGGCAATACCGACGCCCTCGATGGCTGCAATAGCATCTGCCTCCTCGAAGAAGGCTCGGGCTGTACGCTCGGCTCGGAGTGCGCCACCGGTCAGTGCGACGCCGGCGGATTGGGCTGTGTCGTCTGCTTCGATGACCAGACTGGAACGAATATCGACGCCGGATGTGGGGGCGTCGCCCCTTACTGCGACGCGAGCGGTGTGTTTCCGCTCTGCGTTGCGGGATGCGTGGATAGCGGCTCGGGAGCGACCGACGTCGGTTGCTCGGGCGGTGACAATGCCTGCGACGAGAGCGGGAGCAATCCGATCTGCGTCGACTGCACCGAATCTGCCGACTGCGGCTCCGGCGACGCTTGTGATGTAGCGACGGACAGCTGTGTTGCCGGCTGCTTCGACGATTCCGACTGCCCCGACAGCAATGCGGCGGTTTGCGACACCTCGGTGTCGAGCCCGGGCGCCTGCGTGGCCTGCGTCAACGACCAGGCCGGAGCGAATCCGGACGAGGGCTGCACGAACCCGGCACTGCCCGTCTGCAACGGGGCGACCGGCGCGGCGGGAAGTGCCTGCGTCTTGTGCCTCGACGACATGAGCGGCGGCGCGATGGACAGTGGCTGCACCGCGGCAGGGATGGCTCTTTGTGACACCTCGGTCGCTGGCGGTGCCTGCGTCGAATGTCTCTCGGACGAGGACTGCCCTGGTCTCAAGGTCTGCACCGATGACGATGCCTGTGACTACCCGGACAGCGATCGCGATGGGATCCGCGACGACGTCGACATCGACGATGACGCCGACGGCATCGTCGACACCGAGGAAGGCGACGGCACCGATTGGTCGCTCGACGATGATGGCGATGGCGTCCCAGACTATACAGACCCCGATGCGGTGACCTGCAGCGACGCGGAGCCCGACGGGATCTGTGACTCTCTGCCGACGAATGTGGACGCGGATGGCGACGGCCTGCCAAACCACCTGGACCTCGACAGCGACGGAGACGGCCTTCCGGATAGCACCGAAGGACACGACGCGGACGCGGACGGCATCGCGGATTCGGTTTCGGTCAGCAACGACGAGGACGGTGATGGCCTCGACGACGCCTTCGACGCGGATTGTGCCGGCATGCCGGGAGCCTGCGTTGCGGACGGGATCGTGGCGCCCGTGCCCGACCGTGATGGCGATGGCGCGCCCGACTACCTGGACGCCGACAGCGACAACGACGGCTTGCTCGATCGCGTCGAAGGCTTCGATGGCGATGCCGATGGGCAGCCTGAGGCCGTTCCGAGCGGCGTGGACGCCGATGGAGACGGTATCGACGATGCCTTCGACATCGATCAGGGCGGGATCGGCGCCACGGGGCAAGATCGCGACGGCGACGATCGGCCCGACTACATCGATGAAGACAGCGACGGCGACGGAATAGCCGATCGTGTGGAGTGCGAGAACCCCACCGCATGCGCAGATTCGGATGGCGATGGCGCCCCCGACTTCCTCGACACGGACTCCGACGACGACGGCATCTTGGACGCGGTTGAAGGCCATGACGGCGACGCCGACGGCGAGCCTGACTTCGCGCCGCTTGGCATGGATGACGACGAAGACGGCCTCGATGACGCCTACGACCTCGACATGGCCGGCGGCGTTCCCGCAACGCTTCCGGACCACGACGGTGATGGTACGCCTGACTATCGAGATCCGGACGACGATGGAGATGGCGTTGGCTCGGCCTTCGAATGCCCCGACGCCCTGTCGGGCTGCCCCGATGGCGATAGCGACGGGACACCGGATTACCTGGACCCGGACAATCTCCCAACTGATACGGACGGGGACGGGATCCCTGACGAGGTCGAATGCGCGGGTAACGTCGCGGGATGCGTCGACACCGATGACGACGGAAGCCCGGACTACATGGATCCTGACGACGACGACGACGGGATCCCGACGGCGACCGAATGCGGCGTCAATCCGGATGCCTGTGACGCGGATGGGGACGGCGTTCCAAACCACCGCGATATCGATAGCGACGGCGATGGCATCACCGACGTGGTCGAGTGCAGCACGGGCACGAGCTGTGAGACATCGGATTCGGACGGCACGCCCGACTACCTCGACGAGGACTCGGACGGCGACGGCATCGTCGACTCGGTTGAAGGCCACGACGCGGACATGAGTGGCATCGCAGATCGGGCACCGCTCGACCTCGACACCGATGGTGATGGCCTCGACGACGCCTTCGACACCGACAACGGCGGCACCAGCGCGCCCACCCAAGACACGGACGGGGACTCGGTTCCCGACTACCAGGACGCCGACGATGACGCCGACGGCGTGGACACGGTGTTCGAATGCACCGATCCAGGCGCTCCTTGTCCGGACGGAGACAACGACGGGACGCCGGACTACCTAGATGCCGACAATACGCCTGTGGACACCGATGGCGACGGGATTCCCGATGTCATCGAATGTCCGGCACCCAGTGACCCGGTTGGCACCCCCGAGAGCTGTCCCGACACGGACGGCGACGGGGACCCCAACTTCGAAGACCCGGACGACGACGACGACGGCATTGACACCGCCGACGAAAACTATGACGGGGACCGCGACCCGACGAACGAGGATTCCGATCGTGATGGCACGCCCGACTACCTCGACCCCGACGACGACGACGACGGAGCGCCGACGCTCGACGAGTGCCCGGACTTTCGAGCCGGTTGCCCGGACAGCGACGGCGACGGACGGCCCGACTACCTCGATGTTTGCGGCGACGACAGGGTCAGCGTGATCGACCTCGCCTCCGGCTGGGAGGAGTGTGACGACGGAAATGCGGTCGATGGCGATGGCTGCAACAGCAGCTGCCGTCGTGAGTCCGACGTCCCCGACTCCGACGGTGACGGGATTCCCGATGCGGTGGAATGCCCAGCGCCCGGAAGCCCACTCCAGCCTTCGAGCTGTCCGGACACGGACGAGGACGGGACGCCGGACTTCAACGACGAGGACGATGACGGTGACGGCATCGACACGGCGGACGAGAGCCCAGACGGGGATTCGGATCCGACGGATGACGACACGGACGGCGATGGCACGCCGAATTACTTGGACAAAGACGATGACGGTGACGGCATCGATACGGCTGTCGAGCTCGAGGATTCGAACACGCTCGGCGACAATGACCCGGACGGCGATGGACTGGTCAACTGGCTCGACACCGACAGCGATGGTGATGGCACCGACGACGGTGACGAGGCAGGGGACGAGAACGGCAACGGCGTTCCGGACTACTTGGAAGAGCTCGGTGAGCCGCAAGGCCCCGGCCGCCTCCTTCTTATGGGCGGACGCGGCGTTGGTTGCAGTATCGGGGCGCCTGGCCAAGGGGGACCGAAGGGTGCTCTTCTTTTACTGATGCTTGGTTTTGGCTTGGCGATTCGTCGCTATAGGCGCAATTAGCGACTCAAGCTTGCTTGCTACAGGCCGGGTGGATCAGCGGATCCACCCGGCGTTCTATTTCGCCCTGCGGCCAGCGATTCGGCTCTCGCGGGCGAACGGTTCGAGGTCGCACCGTGAGCTTCGGCAGGAGGTCGAAAATCAGCAAAAAACGACTCTACTTAGAAAAAGGGGTTGGTCCCCTTTTTCCTGGCCCGTTCATCAGTATTTTGAGACCCATGGGCGAATCGCGGGCTGGTGTCGTGCTGATCGGTCGAAACGAGGGCGAGCGTCTCGTGCGTGCCCTCGAGTCGGTCTCCGATGGGTCGAGACCGCTGGTCTATGTCGACTCGGGCTCGACCGACGGTAGTTGCGATCGGGCGATCGAGCATGGCGCCGTTCTGGTCGACCTCGATATGTCCAAGCCTTTCACGGCGGCGCGCGCCCGGAACGCCGGCTTCGAGCGACTGCGCGAGGAGCACCCCGAGCTGAAGTATGTTCAGTTCGTCGACGGCGACTGTGAGGTCGACTCCAACTGGATTGAAACCGCCACCGCGGAGCTCGACTCCCACCCGAGTGTCGGAGCGGTCTGCGGCTACTTGAAGGAGCGGCATCCGGAACAGTCGGTGTACAACAAGATCTGCGACGTTGAATGGCACCTCGGTCCGGTCGGACCGACGACGAGCTTCGGGGGCAATGTCATGATCCGAATGGATGCCCTCGAGAAAGTCGGCGGTTGGAATCCCGAAGTGATCGCTGCGGAGGATGATGAGCTTGCGCTGCGCCTCCGCAAAGAGGGTTACGAGCTCATTCGACTCGACTACGAAAGCATGATCCACGACGTCGACATGCACCACGTTTGGCAGTGGTGGCGGCGCCAGAAAAGGACGGGATACGCCTATGCGCAGGTCTCCGGTATGCACGGTGCGACGACACCGGAACGAAAGTTCGTCCGCGAGAAGCGAAGAGCGCTGCTGTGGGGCTTTGCCGTGCCCGTAGGTGCGCTCCTGATGGCCCCGCCCACCTTGGGTGCCTCTTGCCTTGCGCTCGCCCGCTACCCGGTGGTTGGCGCGCGCGTGGCCCTGCAAACGCGCAAGCGAGGTTTTCCTTGGGCGCACTCGCTTGCTTGGGGAGTCTCCTGCGCCCTTTCGTCATTTCCCGAGGCGGCCGGGGTTGCTAGGTTTCACTTGGACGCTTTGCGGGAACGTACACCCGAGATCATCGAGCACAAGAGGACGGAATGAACGAAACGCCAATCACCGCAGCCATCGTCGGCGCGGGGTACATCGCCGACTATCACTTGAACGCTGCTCGAGCCGTTCCAGGGGTCACCGTTCGTGCGGTTTGCGATCTGAACCTCGGGCGTGCCGAGCGATTTGCCGAGGCTGCCGGGATCGACTCCGCGTACTCGGACTTGGGTAGGCTGCTCGAAGCCGAGCAGATCGACGTCTTGCACGTGCTCACGCCGCCGCATCTTCATGCCGATCCGGTCGAGCAGGCCCTCCGCGGGGGTGTCGACGTGCTGGTCGAAAAGCCCATGGCGCATTCATCGGAGCTTTGCCGCAAGCTCGCTCAGGTCGCCGACGAGCAAGGCCGCGCCTTCGGCACGAGCCACAACTTCCTCTACTACGAAGTGTACGAGCGTCTCGTTTCCGACCTCCGGCAGGGGCGCCTGGGGCAGGTCGATCAGGTCGACATCGTTTGGAACAAGGAGCTCGGCCAACTGTCCGGCGGGCCCTTCAACGTCTGGATGCTCCAAGCTCCGCAGAATATTCTCTTCGAGGTCGCGCCGCATTCGTTTGCGCACTGCCACCACCTGATCGGAGAGCTCGACTCGGTAGAGGCGCGGCCCTTCGATCCAGTGACCCTGCCTGGGGGACTCCGCTTCTTTCGACGCTGGGAGATCATGGGCTGGGCAGGCAATACCAGCGTGCGGATCCGATTCTCGTTCATCGAAGGGTATCCGGAGCACTACATTCACGTCCGCGGCAGCGTCGCGTCGGCCACCGTGGATCTCGAACGCAGCACCTACGTCATCCACGAACACTCGCCGCACTTGCTCGACGTGGATCGTTACATCGATGTCAGCTCTTCGGCCAAAGATGCGCTTGTGCAAGCGACCGGTACCCTCGCGAAGTTCGTTCTCGCGAAGGCCGGCGTGAACAAAGCGGAGGGCCAACCGTTCGGCCGAAGCATCGCCCGGGCTGTGCGTGCCTTTTACGACTCGCGCGGGGGCATCATCGACGAGGGCGTGAGCCCTCAGATGGGTCTGGCTGCTGTCGAGCTGGCCGAGAAGGTCGCGGCATCAGCCGACTTGAGCGCCGCCGAAGAAGCCGACGCGCAGGCCGAAGACGAGCCGTCGGCTACGGTCGAGCGCACGCCAACCGTTCTGGTCATCGGAGGCACCGGCTTCATCGGCCGCTCGTTGGTCCGGCGCCTCGTAGAGGAGGGCTACGGGGTCCGGGTGCTCGCCCGTGACCCGAGCAGCGCTTCTGATCTGGCCGAGCTCGGGGTCGAGCTGTTTCGAGGCAACTTCCTCAACCAAGATTCGATTCGGGAGGCGCTCAGGGGCATCGAGCAGGTCTTCCACCTGGCTCGTGGAACGGGCAAGACTTGGGAGGAGTATCTCAAGTATGACGTCGAGCCGACGCGCCGCGTCGCTGAGCTCTGTCTGGAGGCCGGCGTCAAGCGACTCTACTACGCCTCCTCGATCGCGATCTACGAAGCCGGCAAACCCGGTGCATCGATCACCGAGGACACCAAGCCCGTCTCGTCGATGTTGCGCGCGAACGTGTACGCGCGATCGAAGACTGAAAACGAAGCGCAGCTCCTCGGCCTTTGGAAGTCTGCGGGCCTGCCTGTGGTGATCTTCCGGCCGGGCATCGTGCTCGGCAAAGGCGGGCCGCCTCGGCACTGGGGCATTGCCGCATGGCCGTACCCCTCGGTGGCGCGTCTTTATGGTGATGGCAACAACCCGCTTCCGATCGTGCTCGTCGAGGATGTCGCCGATGCAATGGTCAGAGCTATGGACGTCCCCGGCATCGAAGGCGAGTCGTTTAATCTCGCGAGCGACCCGTGCATCACAGCCAACGAGTACCTGGATGAGCTCGAGCATCACGCCCGGATCAAGCTCCGCAGGGTGGCAAGCTCGGCGCCGCGTCTCTATGGCGAGGCGATGGCAAAGTGGGCGATCAAGCGCCTCGCTGGCCAGGAGCTTCGGCCGGCCTATTCGGACTGGCGCGGGCGGACCTTCGCCTCGACCTTCGACCCGACCAAGACGCGAGAGCGGCTTGGCTGGTCCCCGGAGTCGTCCCGCGAAGTGCTCATCAAACGCGGGATTCACGACCCGGTCGACGAGTTCCTGCGCTAAACGTCGAACCCCTTGACAAGGGTGCTGTTCCGCAGGAAGTCGACCCAGAACCGGGGCGGCTCCCGATCGGGCTTGCGCTGGACTACCTGCCGAACCCGATACGTGCTGTAGCCGCCGAGAAACGCGAGGTCCGCGAGCAGGGCGTGCGCCTTGCCCAGGTTCTTCACGAAGAAGCGTCGCCGCGAATCAAACCAGTACGCCGGGAAGCGGCGTTTCTCTTCGCGATCGTCGGTGATGCCCGTGGCCTGAGCCTGCAGGTGCACGACGACGCTGTCCGGCACGTAGTACACCTTCCAGCCGGCTTGCTGAGCACGGTAGCAGAGGTCGACTTCCTCGAAGTAAAGGAAAAAGCCCTCGTCGAAGAGCCCGATCTGGTCGAGCACTCTTTTGCGGATCATCACCGCGGCGCCGGTGACCCAGTCCACCGGCATCGGCTCGTCTCCGAGCTCCACCAGAAGCTGTCGGTGATCGAGAAGCTTGGTGAGCAGGCCCAGCTTGAAGCCTTCGACCAGCTCGCTCGACGCGCTCGGAAACCGAAACGCCGATTGCGACTGCACGCCGTTCTCGTCCTCGACTCTAGCGCCGGCCATACCCACGTCCGGCCGGCTTTCCATGAACCGGAGCAAAGCGCTGATCGCGCCCTGGCGCACATGCGCATCGGGATTCACGAGCATCACGTACTCGGGTGCGTCTTTGGCATCGAGGTAAGGCCTCATGCCGGCGTTGTTGCCCGCGCCGAATCCGCCGTTGTGGGGCACTGGCATCAAGGTGCACCAGTCCCAGCCATGGGCCTCGATCGCCTCTCCGATAACCTGCAGCGAGTCGTCGCCCGAGTCGTTGTCGGCGACGACGACATGCATCGCGCCGACCTCTTCGACCTCGCGTTCCAGCGACCGCAGACAGCGAACCGCCAGCTTCGGCGTGCGGAAGTTCACCATGACGACGAGGACCTTCATCTGCCTAGCATTATCGAAAACGGAGCGTCTGTCGGCAAAACGGTCCGCCGCTCAGGCCGGAGCGTCCCTCACCGTGGCCTGCAGGTACTCTCGTCGCAGGACGGTGGAGGTTTTTCCAGCGCCGTCTTCGGTCCAGCCCGGTGGCATGACGAGATATCCCAGACGCCCCCGCCAGCTCTTGGCATTCCAGGCGTCTCTGAGCATCGAGGCCCACTCGTGAAAGGCGATTCGGACGGGATTATAGGTTTGGATGTTCTTGGTGAGCCCGTAGTCGACCGCTTCGGTCTCAGGCTCGAAGGTCCCAAACATTTTGTCCCAAATGATGAAGATGCCGGCGTGGTTGCGGTCGAGGTAGATCGGATTGCGTCCGTGATGGACCCGGTGATGTGAAGGCGTGTTGAACACGAGCTCGAACCAGCCCATGCGATCGATGAGCTCCGTGTGTAGCCAGTACTGATAGAGGAGGCTGATCGACTTCTGAACGAGGATCATCTCGATCGGAAAACCGAGCAGAGGCAGCGGCGCCCAGAAGAGAAAGCCGGTGAACGGAGTCGTCCAGGACTGCCGGAGTGCCGTCGTCAGGTTGTAGTGCCGGCTCGAATGGTGATTCACGTGCGCGGCCCAAAGCGTCCGCACCTCGTGGTGAAGCCGATGGAACCAGTAGTAACAGAAGTCCTCTGCAAAGAGCAGAAGGATCCAAGACCACCAGACGACCGGAATCTCGAAGAGCCGGAACCGGTAGAGCCAGGCGAGCCCTGCAAAGGGAAGCAGGGCAAGCGCGATCTCGATGAGCAGGAAGCCGAGGCCCATGGCGAGGCTCGCGAATGAATCCTTGGGCGCGAAGCCGGCGAGCTTCGTTCCCGCACCGCCCTCCCGCTCCTTTCGAGCCACTAGCCAGCGCTCGAGACCGATCGTCATCAGGAAAAAGGGGATAGCGTAGTAGATCAGCCCCATGCGAAGAGGCTTACGATCAAGTCGACGGGCTCACAAGCGCAGGGACCGGTGCCGCTACCCCGTGGGATCGCCGATATCGTCGGTGGGTTCGCGCATGTTGACCGGGATCTTGAAGTAGCGCAGGCCGTTGGCCCGGGTCGGAGGAAGCTGGCCGCCGTTGATGTTGAACTGCACGCTCTGGAAGAGCAGTCGGGGCGCATCGAGCTCCGCGTCTCGGGCTTGCCGAAGGCTCACGAACTCCTCGAGGGCTGTTTCGGGGCGAAGGTGCGGGTTTTCGGCCTTGGACTTACCGATGCTGGTCTCCCAAGCGAGCTCCCGGTCGTTCGGCATGTAGTCGTGGCCCGGGAAGACCCGCATCTCATCAGGCAGGGAGTAGAGTCGATCCTGAATCGAGTCGTAGAGGTCGCTCGCGCTTCCCTTCGGGAAATCGCAACGGCCCGTGCCGTAGTCGTGCATGAAGAGCGCATCGCCCGTGAACAGAGCATCACCGATCTGGAAGGTCAGGCATGCCGGTGTGTGTCCCGGCGTCCCGATCGCTTTCAGTTCGAGGCTCCCCGCCTGAACTGTCTCGCCGTGCGAAATCAACTTGTCGAACTGGCGTCCATCCGTCGGGAAGTCATCGCCGAGGTCAAAGACGCCCTTGAACACCTCCTGCACGGCCGTGATGTGCTCGCCGATCGCGGTCTTCGCGTCGAAACGCTTCTTGAGGAGCTGCGCACCGGACAGATGATCGGCATGCGCGTGCGTCTCGAGCGCGTAGTGAACCCTCAGACCGTTTTGCCGGACGTAGTCCGAGAGCTCGTCGAGCGATTCGGTGCTGGTCTGCGACGAGAGCGGGTCGTAGTTCAAGACCGAGTCGATCACGACCGCATCTTTGGTTTCTTCGTCCCAGACCACGAAGGTCAGCGTGAACGTGGGTGCATCAAAGAAGGCTTTGACTTCCATCTATTCCTCGTTTTCTTTTGGTTCGGACTACATCCGTCCCTGCAACATCCCGTGCCAGTACAGGTTCGGCAGACCGTACGCCTTGAGCGCGTACATGCTGTATCGCTCCTGCGCCTGGTCGAATGGGAAGGTCTCCATGAGCACCCCATCATAGCCAAATTCCGCCAGGATCACCTTGCCGTAGCCGGTGACGAGCGGACAGGAGGCATAGCCGTCGTAGTGACCTGTGAGTGGCTTCTCCGCTCGAAATGCGACGATGTTCTGCACCAGGGCCGGCGCCTGCTTCCGAACTGCGGCGCCCGTCTTAGAGCAGGGCAAGCTGCTGCAATCGCCTAGCGAGAAGACATTCCGAAACTTCGTGTGTTGGAGCGTGTGCTTGTCGACATCGACCCAGCCCTCGGCGTTCGCCAGCGGGCTGTCCTTGATGAAGCTCGGTGAGCCCTGGGGAGGGGTGACGTGCATCATGTCGTACTTCAAGACCAGCTCTTCGGCGCCATTGACATCGCGAAACACGGCCTCGCGCGTTTCGGGCCGGACCTCGACGAGGTTCTTCGAGAACTGCGTTTGGATGTTCCGGGCTTCGATGATCTTGTCGAGTGCCTCGGCGTACTTCGGGATCCCGAAGATCCCCGCGGTGGCCGAAGCGTAGATCACATTGGCCTGCTCCCTAATTCCGCGTCGCCGAAAAGTCTCCTCGGCGAGGTACATGATCTTCTGCGGTGCGCCCGCGCACTTGATCGGTGTCGCCGGGAACGTGAACACGGCGTTGCCGCCCTGGAAGGCCTGAATGGTCTCCCAGGTGTACGACACCTTGTCGTAGCCGTAGTTGCTGCAGATCCCGCCCTTGTTGATCGCGTCGGGCAAGCCTTTCACAGCGTTCCAGTTGAGCTGAATCCCAGCCGCGACGATGAGCTCGTTGTAGCTGAGCGTCTTCCCGCCCTCGGTCTGGATCTCGTTCTTTTCCGGGCGGAATGCGGTCACCCGATCGCGGATCCAGTTGACCCCGCGCGGCATCACGTCCGCCATCGCGCGCCGCGACACCTCTCGGGGAAACACGCCGCCGCCCACCAAAGTCCAGATCGGCTGGTAGTCGTGCGTCGTCGACGGATCGACGATGGTGACCTTCGGCGCCGCTTCCTGTTGGAGGAGCTGAGCCGCTACCGTGATGCCGGCGGTTCCGCCGCCAACGATGAGCACGTCGTGTTGTTCACTCATGGAGTTCTCTCTGATTTGGAATTTCCGGTGCTATTCAGCAGGAGCGCGGGAGCGGTCGCCAGGTTCTCACCAACGTTTTCCGCGACCCGAATCAGGAAGCCGAGCGCGCGCTGTACCGAAGGTTGCCGCGCCGCCCGGAGCGCACCAAGCAATCCCATGCGCGGCGCCGGCTCTGAGCTCGCGTCAGCTACGGCGCGTGCAGTCATGCCGAGTGTCGATAGGGCGGCCGGGTCGAGCATGCCCGAATCGAGCAAGGCCTGGACTTCGTGCGCGGTCGCGAGGTGAGCGAGCTTCAGGATCGCGTTCTTGGACGACTCGACGAGGCGCTCGATCTCCATTCCCTCCGACGCGGCCCGAGCCATCGTCTCGTCGACGATGTCCGTGAACGTCGCCACCGCGGGCTTCGCTTGCTCGCTCAGCTCCACCACCATCATCAGCGGTGCGAGCGCTTCAGGCCGCGTCATTCGTTCGAGCAGCTCGGACAGGGTTCGCAACCGCGTATCGAGGTCTCCATGCTGCTTGGCCCAGTCATCGAGAACGTCGATCGCCGTCGAAGTCAATGCGGGGGCGGCGGCGGTGACCTCGGTGAGAGGTTCAATGGCCTGCTCGAGCCGTTCCAGCCGCGCTTCGATGCGACGTAACGTTGCTTCGAGCTCAGACCAGTGTTCGCCTGGACTTGTTGATCCCGTCGCCGGGGCCACCTTAGGATCCATCCGCTCGCCTCCGCGGCGACTCTATCAGCAAGAGCCGGACCAAAGTGTATGCACTCATTTCCCCAACGATTTCGTGATGTCTTTCGCGGCGGAGCTGACGGATCTGGCAGCCAGGCATGTCACCGCCGCCGTCAGCGTCAGCCAGGCTCCTCGGAGTCAATCGCCTGGCGGAGCTTTCGATAGAGGGTCCGTTCACTCACGCCCAGCCGTTTGGCAAGCGCCTTGCGATCGCCCCGGTGCAGGGCGGACACCCATCGCAGATATCGGCGTTCCACCTCTTCGAGAGGCAGTAGCTCGGCGCCCCAGGGCCAGCCTTCGCTCGCCGCTGGCGGGCTCGGCACCGCATTCCTGTCACCTCGGAGGTACGCGGGCAGGTGCCTAGCCTCGATCTCGTTTCCATCCGTGAGCAGAACCGCACGCTCGACGATGTTCCGAAGCTCGCGGATGTTCCCTGGGAAGTCGTGCTCTTGCAGCAGAGTCAGAGCCTTGGCCGAAAGCCGCTTTGCGCCGTTCGCAAGCAGCGTGTCGCAGAGCAGAGGAATGTCTTGTCGCCGCTCCCGCAGCGGCGGCATCGCGATCGGAAAGGTGTTGATCCGGAAGTACAGGTCCCTCCGGAAAGAGCTCTCCCGCACCATGCAATCGAGATCCCGATGCGTCGCGCAGACCAGCCGAAAGTCCGCGCTCCGCGCTTCGACATCGCCGACCGGCCGAAACATGCCCGACTCCAGCACCCGCAGAAGCTTCACCTGCAACGAAAGCGGGACATCCTTAATTTCATCGAGGAAAAGCGTTCCACCGGTCGCAGCCTCCACCAGGCCTGGCTTGCGCGCATGCGCGCCAGTGAACGAGCCGCGCGCGTGCCCGAAGAGCTCAGACTCGAACAAGGCCTCGCCAAGCCCAGAACACTCGACCGGCACGAACGCGCCCCTGCTTCGCGCGCTTGCGTCGTGGATCGCCTGGGCGGCCAGTTCCTTGCCAGTCCCCGACTCACCCAACAACAAGATCGGCACTTCGCTTCGAGCCCCGCGCTGGATCAACTCGAGCATTGCGGTGAACGCCTTCGATCGCCCGACGAACGAGCCGCCGGCTCGCGCGCTCGCGTGTTGGATCGGCGCAATCAGCTCCACGAAGCCCTCGATCTCTCCATCCTCGTCGAGCAGCGGCCGAAGCTCGACGTCGACGTATTCGGCGCCGCCCCGCCCGTGATGAATGTGAACGACGCGCTCGTTTCGCCTGGACGAGAGGCAGTCGCGGAGCGGGCAACGCTCACCGTTCTCATCGCAGGGGCTCTGGCACCCATGCGACACTGCAAAGCATCGATCGTGCCCGAGCTTGGGCGACGCCTGGCAGCTCCGGGGCTTGCTTGGGGAGATCTCGCACCGGGCAACCAGTCTAGCGCCACTGATGACAGCTCAGCCAGCATGGGCTGTCATTTTCGTCAGGGGGCAGTTGACAGGCCTCCTGTGATATGTTGACTGACCTGAGCTTTCTCTTGCGGGTCTCCAGATGTGCATGATTAGAACTTGGCTTGCTTTGAGTCTTTGGATATTCGTTCTGCAAGCCTGCGATGGCCCCAACGGAGACCTCAGTAGTGAAACCGATATCGCCCTCCGAGGCTTGATTCAGAAGCACGGGCTGCGCGGCGATCCAGCCGCGGGCCACGAGACTCCAAGCATCGATGAACCGCTCGCCCAGTTGGGACGCAAGCTCTTCTTCAGCAAGAGCCTCGGTGGCGACCTCGATACGGCTTGCGGCTCTTGTCACCACCCGGCCCTCGGCGGCGGCGACGGGCTGCCGCAGTCGATCGGCGTTGGAGCCGACGAACCCGACATGCTCGGACCGGGCCGCACCCATCCCGACGGTGACCTCACGGTCCCGCGGAATGCCCCGACGACGTTCAATCTCGCGCTCTGGGACCAGGGTCTGTTCTGGGATTCACGAGTCGAGAACCTCGAAGAGGGCGGCATCCGGACTCCAGACAGCGCCTTTGGAACAGCAGACCCCGACGCGGGGGCTAGCCTTTCCGAGGCGCAGTCGCGCTTCCCGGTCACATCGGCCCAGGAGATGCGCGGCTTTCGTTTCGTCCCGGGTGGGACCAACATCGAGCTCCGTGCGGCGCTCGAACAACGACTGATCGACGATGGTGGCTGGGCCGCGGAATTCGAAGCAGCGTTCGGCTCTTCGGAGCTCAGTTACGAGCGCATCGCCGAAGCGATTGGGGCGTATGAGGATTCTCAGGTTTTCACCGAGACGCCCTGGCGCGCGTACGTCCAAGGTGACCTCGACGCGATCGGGGAATCCGCGAAACGCGGTGCGCTTCTCTTCTTTCAAACCCGCGCAGAAGGCGGCGCAGGTTGTGCGGGCTGTCATTCCGGCGACTTCTTCACCGACGAGGACTTCCATTCGATCTGCGCGCCGCAAATCGGCCGGGGGAAGGGCGACGGCTTCTCGGGGACGAACGACCACGGGCGCGCGCGAGAGAACGACGACCGCAACTATCGCTTCTCCTTCCGGACGCCCACGCTCTTGAACGTCTCGGCCACTGGTCCGTACCTACACGCCGGCGCATACGACGAGCTCGCCGAAGTCGTTCGGCACCACTTGGATCCGCAGGCCGCCATCGATCGCTTCGACCCGGGCAGCGTCCCCGACGCCGCCTCAGCCGACTTCGACGGCAACACGCAGGACATGCTGGACTTCCTCGAGGTTTCAGGCAGAGGCATCGACTCACTCCGAGCTCCGATCGAGCACAGCGAGCAAGACGTCGAAGACCTCGTGGCATTCTTGGAGACGCTCACCGACCCCTGCGTGCTCGACCGCGAATGCCTCAGCCCCTGGATCGCCGACCCCGCCACCGACGACGTCGACGGGCATCTCCTGGTCGCGATAGATCGAGATCGAAACCGTCTCTGAGCAGAGTCGGGCGCAGAAATCGCGGATTTCACCGAATGAGAACCCTAAAAACGTCAGGATTACAGTTGGTTAGCAAGTTCTCAGGAAAGTCGACATTCCTGCTTGACCACCCCCCGTTCCGCGCTAACTTCGGCGTCCCTTTGCAGGGGGTCTGCGGGCATTCCGCCGATCGATCATTGAAAACTGAATCGGAATCAATAGTTACGTACTCGGGTCCCGAGTCGTGCAACAAAACGCGCGACTAGGGTCAATTCAAGAGGCGGTCTAAATGACCGCAATCCGAGAGCAACACGCAATAAACAAATGTGATGCTCTGTTCCTGAGGCAGCTTCTCGAAAGAGGCGGTGAGGTGAATCGCGCAAGCGATTCGGAGACCTCACCAGGGCTGGCTTGGGACAACAGGATAACCAGCTCAACAGTTCAACTGGAGAGTTTGATCCTGGCTCAGAGCGAACGTTAGCGGCGGGCCTAACACATGCAAGTCGAACGAGAAAATCCCTTCGGGGGTGAGTACAGTGGCGCACGGGTGAGGAACGCGTAGGTAATCCACCCTCTGGCGGGGGACAACACTCCGAAAGGAATGCTAATACCGCGTAAGACCACGCTCACTACGGTGAAAGTGGTAAAAGGTGCCTCAAAGCACCACCAGAGGACGAGCCTGCGTCCCATCAGCTTGTTGGTAAGGTAATGGCTTACCAAGGCGAAGACGGGTAGCTGGTCTGAGAGGATGATCAGCCACACTGGCACTGGAACACGGGCCAGACTCCTACGGGAGGCAGCAGTGAGGAATATTGGGCAATGGGCGAAAGCCTGACCCAGCCACGCCGCGTGTGTGATGAAGGCCTTCGGGTCGTAAAGCACTGTGGGGAGAGACGAAACAGCGCAGGAGGAAATGCCTGCGCCTTGACGGTACCTCCTTAGCAAGCACCGGCTAACTCTGTGCCAGCAGCCGCGGTAATACAGAGGGTGCAAACGTTGCTCGGATTTACTGGGCGTAAAGCGCGTGTAGGCGGACTCGCAAGTCGGTTGTGAAATCCCTGGGCTTAACCTAGGAACTGCATCCGAAACTGCTTGTCTTGAGTAATGGAGAGGGTGGCGGAATTCCCGGTGTAGAGGTGAAATTCGTAGATATCGGGAGGAACATCAGTGGCGAAGGCGGCCACCTGGACATTTACTGACGCTGAGACGCGAAAGCGTGGGGAGCAAACAGGATTAGATACCCTGGTAGTCCACGCCGTAAACGATGAGAACTAGGTGCAGCGGATATTGACCTCTGCTGTGCCGTAGCTAACGCGTTAAGTTCTCCGCCTGGGGAGTACGGCCGCAAGGCTAAAACTCAAAGGAATTGACGGGGGCCCGCACAAGCAGTGGAGCATGTGGTTTAATTCGAAGCAACGCGCAGAACCTTACCAGGGCTAGACAAACTAAGAACCCGAATGAAAGTTTGGGGTGCTCGCAAGAGAGCTTAGGTCCAGGTGCTGCATGGCTGTCGTCAGCTCGTGTCGTGAGATGTTGGGTTAAGTCCCGCAACGAGCGCAACCCTTATCCTTAGTTGCCATCATTTGGTTGGGCACTCAAAGGAGACTGCCGGGGTTAACCCGGAGGAAGGTGGGGATGACGTCAAGTCCTCATGGCCCTTATGTCCTGGGCTACACACGTGCTACAATGGTTGGTACAAAGCGCTGCGAAGCCGCGAGGTGGAGCGAATCGCAAAAAGCCAGCCTCAGTACGGATTGCACTCTGCAACTCGAGTGCATGAAGTCGGAATTGCTAGTAATCGTCGATCAGCAGGCGACGGTGAATACGTTCCCGGGCCTTGTACACACCGCCCGTCACACCATGGGAGTCGAGTGCTCCAGAAGTGGCCGCGCTAACCCGCAAGGGAGGCAGGTCCCCAAGGAGTGTTTGGTAACTGGGGTGAAGTCGTAACAAGGTAGCCGTAGGGGAACCTGCGGCTGGATCACCTCCTTTCTAAGGAGCAATTTCTCGAAAGAGAAATAGTTCTGGTCATATCCGAGTAGTACCTATGCAGAGAACGTTGTTTGAGCTCTGCACGATTCCGATTCAGTTTTCAGCGTTCGATCGGCCCATGGAATGGCCGCTTTTTCGGGTCTCTCCCTGTCCTTAGAGGTCTGGCGCCCGTGCTATTCTGCAGACCAGCATGACTCGGGGCGCGGACCAGGTTCGGGATCAGGTGGCCGACTTTGGCGTAGATACCCGGCTGATCGAAGAGAACCTTCGACTTTCCGTCGAAGAACGAATGCGGCGCCACTTCGAGCGTGTTCGGATGTATCAACGCATGCAGGCACGCACGTTAAGCGAGGGCGAGCGCGCCTCACTGCGAAAGGCCCAAGTCGACGAGGCCATTCGTCGCTGGGGCGAGTCGGTTCCGCAGTGACGAGTCCCCAGCAGCAAACCGAGCGCCTGCTCCAGGTTCTGGCAGACTCCGGGCTCAGCTTCGTCGTTGTAGGAGGCGTGGCCGCGATCGCGCACGGCGCGACGACAGCGACTCAGGATCTCGACATCGCGATGGAGCTGGACGCTGACAAGATCCGGACGCTCCTCGCCGCGTTGGCTCCCTTTGAGCCGGTCCATTTCACGCGGCCCGATCTTCCCCTCGTTGCCGAGAACGCGGAGTCGCTCGCCACGTTCCGTTTGCTGCTCGTGGAGACCGAGCTCGGCCGACTCGACGTTCTCTCCCAAGTCGAGCCCTTCGCTAAGGTGTCGGATCTACCCACGGTGCGACTGCCTTTGTTGCCAGAGAGGCTATTCGACGTCATCGATCTCGATGCGTTGATCGAGGTCAAAGCATACGTCGGAAGAGGCAAGGACAAAATCCTCGAAGAAGAGCTACGCGCGGTGAGAGACCGACGTAGGGCGGCCATCGACGACGAATAGGGTGCAGTCGCAAGCCTTTCGAGCTCTGCTCGATTCCAGTTCAGCTTTCACCAAGGGCGTTGAATCACGACGACTACTAAAACGTGAAGCCGCCGGAAGGCGCGTCCCAGCGGACCTTCCGGCTGTAGTAGCGGTTCCGGATGTCACGTTTGGTCTGGCGGACTCTCTTGTTGGCCACACCGAGGATGATGGCCGAGGTAATCATGCCAATGCCGCCGGTCACGGTCATGCCGACCCCCAAGCCCCAGAGCAGGTCGCCCGTGTTGTTGCACAGGAGCGCATCGTCTCGACCAGCCGGGGAGACGACTTGGCACTGGGAATTGCCAAGTGCGATGAACGCAACTCCTACGCCGACGGCGGCACTTGTCCCGATCAATGCGTTGCGCGCGCGCCTGCTCCGAGCCTTCGCGTCCTCGAGCTCCCACTGAAAGAAGGCATCTGCACACGGCGAAGCGTCCGGTTTGGTCGCCAGGTCTGGCGCGGTCGCTACGTCTGGAGCGCCCGGCAACGGTCGCCACGATCGACGAATCAGCGTCCGAGTCTACCGCCTCCGGCTGCGCGAGCGCGGTCGAAGAAATTGCGGCGACGGCGAGAACGGCGGCGCGAACGATTCGACGCACCCGCTAGTAACTATCTCAGGAGATGCGATTCATCGAGCGATCAGTGCTTCTGTCATGGCTCGTCTCGGCCCGGCGGAGAACTTCTACGACCTGACGTTCAATCCGTGTCGCCCGCATGTGGCGTCGGCGTCTGATCGACCGCCCACTGCAAGGTCTCTAGAGCTTCTTCGCTCGTGATGTTCGGGTCGTCCAGCTGCTCGTGCATCCATGACGCGGCCGATTCGAGGCTAGAGTGGATCCGGTAACTGGCTCCTAGCTTTCGGGTGAGGCGCACGGTCTGCGAGATGATGCTGATGAAGAAGCTCGCGAAGAAGCCCGGGCCTAGGATGGCGATCGCGTTGCATACGAGCATCGGCGATATTTCATCGAATGCCTGCCGAATGTCTTCTCGGATCTCTTCGCTGGGTCGCTCGAGGCTGCTTGACGATGATTGCGAGCGCAAGCGGCTCTCCGAGCTCCTCGGCACGCTCGCGGACACGCGCCACGGCTTCAGGGCGTGTTCGCCCAGCTCGGCCACAACGCCGTCTGTCTTCCGATACCATCCCCCTTTGGCAACGGTGGTAGAGTCTGTGGATGAGCATCAAAGTTTACCACCTCAACTACTCTCGCTCGCTGCGCGTGCTGTGGCTCCTCGAGGAGCTCGGGCTGGAGTACAGCATCCAATCCTGGGAGCGTGACAAGAACTTTCGAGCGCCAGCGGCGGCGACTGAAGTGCATCCGCTTGGACGTTTTCCAATGGTGGAGGTCGACGGGTGCGTGCTCGCCGAGTCGGGGGCCGTGATGGAATACTTCGCCGGTCGCGAGGGGAAGCTGAGGCCTACCGACAAGGCGGAGAACTTGGAGTGCACGTTCTTCCTGCACTACGCCGAGGGGTCCGTGATGCCGCCGCTCTTGGTCCGACTCATCTTCGACAGGATGCGGTCTGCGCCCATGCCCTTCTTCATCAAGCCCATCGCGCGCGGCATCGCGGACAAAGTGGACGAGAGCTACACCACGCCTGCGCTCGACCTGCACCTCGGCTTCGTGGAAAAGACTCTCGCTGAGCGACCGTACTTCGCAGGCCAGACCTTCTCGATCGCCGACATCCAAATGTTCTATCCGGTCGAGGCCGCACTATCCCGAGCGAAAGGTGAGCGCCCCAACATGTCGGCTTGGCGGGACCGAGTGACGAGTCGCCCCGCCTACCAACGCGCAGAGGCCCAGGGCGGCCCCGCGATTCCTTCCGGGAGCTCCTAGGAGAAAGAGAGATGTAACCGATCATATCGGACTTCGGTTCCTCGTACCGATGTTTCGGGAAAGGTTCGACCGACAGTACAGAGCCGACGCGCTCAGATCCCTCGTCATCGCTCTCACGGCGCCCACAAAGCCGGACTAAGCCACGGGCCGGGTAGCACGAGCTTTCCCGAACGTGGCTCTGCAGCACCGAACAGGCTCTGTGACTGCCAGGCACCGACCAAGTCAAGCGGCAGCTCATAGGGTGGCGCGACGCGAGTCTCGGCCCTAAAACCAAGACGTCCATAGTAGCTGGGATCGCCCAATAGATACACTTGGGTCACGCCTGCGTCTTCGAGGCGTTGCAATCCGGCTCGCGCTGCCGACTCCTCTTCTCTGCCCGGCGGGTGCGATGGCAACCGGTCCAAGAAGAGCATCCGCGCCGGAGCTCTCGGCTACGTAACACCCCGTGAAGACCGCGTGTCCAAGGAGCAAGCCATCGATCACCACGACGAGCGAAAGGGTGGGCGACAATCCCCTCAATAGCTCTCGTACCAGAGACAACAGATCCTCATCCGGGAATGCTTCCGGGTAGAGTGATTCGATCACAGCCAAGTCGTCCGCCGCGCTCTCTCGGATTTCGACGTTCTCAGTCACGTTCAGTTCTCAGCGGACGATTCGGCGGCGCTCTTCCGCATACATGCGGAGTGCGAACTGTCCTGCGGGATGGGCCCGGGTCTCTTCGACCAGCTCTCTCGCTTCCCCGTCCAGAGCGTCGATCGACGGCAGTACCGCGCCGTAGCCCTCCTCGGGCGTGACGCATAGGACTGGCGCGAGGAGTGCGGCGAACGTGAGGTCGGCGGCGGTGAACCGATCGCCGCACAAGTACCGGTCCCCTTCGAGCCTCGCCGCGGTCGTGTCGAGCTCTTCGCGCAGACGTGACACCGCCTCGTCTCGACTGGCTTCGCTGAGATTCAACAAACGTTCCAGGTTTGACCTCACCAGTGGAAGCAGCTTCCGAAAGATCTGCGCTTGCCGGCGGCTCACGTTGGCCTTGGCGAGTTGTTCGATCATCCCGGGATGTCGGAGCACATGCCAGTACGCGAGTACGCGCGTGTATGGACCCAGCCGGTCGCCGTAGTGATCGACCAGAGCGTCTACTTCAGGGCTCAGAAACGATGAAGCTTCGCTACCTGAAGCGAATCTCACGATCTCCGTCGAATCGGTGAGCACGCGCCCGTCCTCCGTGAAGAGGACCGGGGTCGAGTACCGCGACGACGTTCGGTCGGCTGCACCTCCTCGACCGCGCGTGGATACGGCGACTGCCATCGAGCAGAAGAACGGCAGGTACGGTTCCTCTTGGTAGGGCAGGGCAAATCGCTCAAGCACCCATCGAGCCTTCTCATTGTAGTGCGAAAAGGCGAGGGTGATGAGCCGTTGCATACTCGATCATCCCCCCGGCTTCCCGTCGGAGCAACACCGGCACCGCTGTTCCAGCTATGCGCGATTCCGAATTAGATTTCTGAGAGCTCTGTTGAGTGGCTACGCCCCTATCCTCCGACGTGGCACTGACGCCAATCTCCGATCAGCAGCTTCACGCCGAAGTATCCGAAGATGAGAGGGAACAGGAAGTACTGGACTGCGTCCAGACCAGGGCGAGCAGGGTGTCGGCCACTCCGCCCGGCATGTTTTCAAAGCCGGCGAACACCTCAGAGAAGGAGAAGATGAATGTCGATGCCACGGGCTCGCCGCTTCCGAGCACCGGGATCAGGTAGCGATAGCGCGAACGCTTCTTGTTCAGGTAGAAGAAGCAGATGACCGACAGAACGTTCACGAAGGCGTAGAGCTCCAGCGTGTAGAACGTAGAGTTGTGGTTGACGGTGCGTAGATCCACGGAGCTGAAAGACGCCAGCACCCACCAGTACATGTTGAGCACGCTCTCGCGCATGAACCCGGTATGCGCCACCACGTCGTCGAGCGTGTGGAGGTTGTCGAACACGAAGGGGGAGAACACCACCCAGGGGATCTCCCATAAGGCGTTGGTCAGCATATAGGAGAGCATCCACAGGACCAGGGCGCCGTGGTGGAGGTCCAGCTTCGACCGACCTTTGTCCTGCGGCAGCACGAACACGAGCATCCACACGTTCAACCAGATGCTGATCCCGTAGGGCCCGATCTTGGTGCTCGTGGTGAACTCCAGGACGCCCACGAAGAACAGGCCCGCACAGACACCCACGCCACCCCAGACGAGCGCGGTGCAGGTCCAAAAGACCTTCATCGTGCTTCGAGAGGCCATGCGCTCGTTGGACGGCCCAACCATTTGCACCTTGCGTGCTGCCGCTGAGATGCTCATGTCATTTCTTACGGTTTGCGCGTCGCGGGAGACGTGTTCTTCGCGCTTCGAAGGCTCTGAAGCGCGCTTATGTGAACGGGTCCCACGAGTCGCGGCAAGATCGGACGGCTGGGGTAGAGTGCTCCTTCGCCGTAGGGGAACCTGCGGCCGGATCACCTCCTTTCTAAGGAGCGTTTGCTCGAAGGAGAATTGTATATGGTCATATCCGAGTAATACCTAGGCGGTCTCAGCTCGCTGAGCTCTGCACGATTCCGATTCAGTTTTTAGCGTTCGATCGGCCGAACGATTCCCGTTTTCCCTTGCTTCTGAGCTTCTATGAAGCTGGAGCCGTCGTTGCGCGCCTCCACGATCCGAGAGGAATCAGTGGACCCAGGTTGCTGGGCGGCCAGTCGATCCTGCTCGTCAGTGGGCTAACGCCGACCCCTATCAAGGAATCGCGCCGACGGTTATAGTGGACTCTCGAGTCCGACGACTGGAGGCACTATGGGCACTTCGATTCGAGTGTTGGGTATCGTGTTGGCGCTGGCATTGGCGGCGTGTGGCACGGGCGAAAGCGCAGGCGGAGCTGGTGGCACGGGGACGGGTGGAACCGGTGGAAGCGGCGGCACCGGCGGAACGACCGGCACGGGCGGAAGCGGCGGTGAAGCCGGGACCGGTGGTCTGGCCGGCAACGGTGGAATGGGTGGCATGGGCGCGACGGGGGGTAGTAGCGAGTTCTGCACCTACAACGGCGTCTGCAATGACGGCGAGTACTGTGTGTGCGTCGATTGCGACGAGGACAGCTTCTGCAGCAATCCGGCCAACTGCTTCGACAACGGCAACTGCCAGGCCTTCGTGGAGGGATGCGTTTGCGCCGATTGTGCGTCTCATCCGGAGTGCCAGCGCTGAATGTCCGGGACACGCTAGCCCCTTAAGACACCTGTGATCTCAGCTGGTTAAGAGGCGCAGCGCGAAAACCCGCGACCCCCCGAGCTCTAGGGCCAGACGCCTACCTGCTCGCAAGAGCTATGCAGTAGTCTGGCTGCTGCGGATCTTCGGGCTCGCCCGGAGTCTGCGCGCGTCGGGCTAGAAGCGCGAGGCGGTAATCTCGACGTCGGCGTGTTGCCAGGCCTTCTCGAAGCGCTGTTGCACCTCAGCGGCTTCTTGCTTCTTGCCTTGCGCGCGCAGACTCTGGGCGAGCCCGAAGAGCGACCAGCCATTGTCGGGGAAACGGGCGAGGTCTTCGCGGTATACTTTTTCTGCCGCGCGGGCACGGCCGGCTTCGAGCAGGATCGCGCCGAGATTGTGCCGCACGGGGTAGAACCAGTCCGGTGGTTCGCCGTAGATGAGGCTGTCTTCGATCGCGATGGCCTTGCGGAGCTGGGTAACCGCCGTCTTCACCTCTTTGCGCGCAGCGGCGATCTCGGCTCGCAGCACGGCCTCCGCGATTGCCGCCAACGAAGACGTCGGGTTGAGGCCCCAAATCTTGATCTCCTCTAGGCGCGGATCGGACGCGATTGCCCGCACGCGCCGCAGCTCTTCATTCGCCTCTTTGAGCCTTCGGTCGCGTGCGAATGCGATGCCGCGGGCGTAATGCCAGACCGCAGTCGGGTAGAGCAAGTCGGCGTCCGGAGCGGGTTCGCGGAGGATCTCTTCCCACTTTCCAAAGCGCACCAGGGCGTAGTACGGAATCGCGGAAAAATGCTGCAGCATGCCCATCTCCGGCTCACGGATCAGCGAGCGATCGACGTGTTGGGCCGTGTGCCGCGCAGCGTCGAGTGCGTCCGCGCTGCGTCCCTCCATCGTGGTGGTCGCCCAGAGGAAATGATGGTTGTGCGGCACGTACGCCACCGGATAAGTTCCCTGGGCCCGACATTGCGTGACGTAGTCGTTGTCGGCTTCAATCGCGAGCTCGTTGGCTGACGAACCATCGTGATATCGCCCCACTCGGATGTAGATGTGTGAAGGCATGTGTACGAGGTGCCCTGCGCCCGGGACCACGCGCCGCAAATTGTCCGCCGGCTTCACACCACGCTCCGGCTGCTCTTGCTCCACGGCGTGAATGTAGAAATGGTTGGCGCCCGGATGATCGGGGTCACGCTCCAATACGAAATCCAGCGTGACGAAGACCTCCTCGGTGAGCGGTTTGGGTTGCGCGTCTTTGGTCCAGTAGGCCCAGGGCATCGTGTCCATCATCGCCTCCGCGAAGAGCGTTTGGATCTGCAGGTCGTCTGGAAATCCCTTGGCGACCGCACGCATGGCGTCGGCGTACGCGAGGTCGAGCGAAGAGCGATCCTCCGGTGGCGTTGCGGCGTAGCGAGCCTGCAGCGCCTCGATGAGTGCGCGTTCCTTCTCGCTTGCGTGCTCCGAGCGTGCGACCGCCTCGCCCAGCGTCTCGTACGCCTTCAACTCGCGGTCGGCGGTCGGCACGGGGTCGTTGATGTTTGGGCCAAGCACGAGTGCAGCCCCCCAAAAACATATGGCACAATCGTCATCGAGCCGCGCAGCCTCTCGGAACGAACGTTCGGCCTCCAGATGATTGAAGCCGTAGGCGAGCGTCAGTGCCTGATCGAAGTACTGCTGCGCGAGCTCCGAATCAGACGATATCCGCCAATGCAAATCCCCCATGCCTTCGAGAAGCGGTGCCGTCCGCTCGGCATTCTTGGCCTCGAGCGGCGCCGTGCCCGTGGGCTCCCCCTTGGGAGACGACGCACAAGCGAACGCGAACGTTAGGACGAAGAAATAGGCGACCAGGCGAAGTGGCGCAGTCATGATGCACCTCCATAGCGTTCCTATACACCCGCTCCGGGCCACGACGGCAGTCCCCGCTAGGTGATGGGTCTGGGTTGGGTCGTTGCGGCGCAGGAGTTTCTCGCCAACGCAGCGCAAGCGTATAGTCTCGCCATGAGGCGATTTACCGGTCTCTCTTGCATTTGTTTGTGCGTTCTAGCCCTCTCCTGCAAAGGCGGTGGCGACGGCGGGAATGGAGGTACCGGGAGCTTGGGTGGCGCCGGCGGCAGCGCGGGCGTCGATGCGGGAATGGGCGACGGCGGCAACGGCGGTCTCGGCGGCGCGGTCGGCACGGAGTGCGAGCCCAGATTCATGCGCGATTGCTACAGTGGTCCACCTGGCACCGCGAACGTCGGGGCCTGCACAGTCGGCTCCGAAGAGTGCAACGACGAGGGCAGTGCTTTTGGTGCATGCATCGGCGAGGTCCTCCCGGGCGCGGAGGTGCCTACGCCGGAGGGAGAAGCTCCTGTCGACGAAGACTGCGACGGCATGACCGACGAGCCGCCCGACCGTTGACCAAGCGCTCGTCATCTAGATGCCCAAGTTGGCAAGGCTTTCCGAAACGCTGCTGAGGATCTCGGCGAACTTTGGATGTGAGGTCTCGAAGTCTTCGATGAGCGCGGTGATGCGTCTGCTCAGCGGCCCGCCCTCAGCGGGCTTCTCGCCGGGTTCGGCTCGGTCAAGCGCCTCCTCGATTTCACGCGCCGCTTGCAGCAGCGCCTCACGGTCCTCCGTCTCGATCTTCGCGCCGGACTCGAGCTCTCGACGAAGCGCGACCAACGCCTGGTTCAACTGTTGACGTGGCATATTGACCATTCTGCCCCCTTCGGCGCCGTAGGGGAAGGGGCCTTTTCGCACAAGGGCAGCAATCGCTGCGAGCTATTCGTTCGGCTGAGGTGTCATCCGAAGGTAGGGTCGTAGCTCCCGTTGCCCTTTCGGGAATTTCTTCGCGATCTCCTTCGCGTCGGTGATCGACGGCACGATGACGACGTCGTCTCCATCGTTCCAGTTGGCGGGCGTTGCAACCTGGTAGTCATCGGTCAGCTGCAGCCCGCCGAGCCCGCGCAGCACCTCCTCGAAGTCGCGGCCTGTGGCCGGTGGACAGGTGATCGTTGCGCGAACCTACTTGTTTGGGTCGATGAGGAAGACCGAGCGCACGGTGAGCTTCGCATCGGCTTCCGGATGAATCATTTCGTAGAGAGCCGCGACTTCCCGATCGGGGTCCGCGACGATCGGAAAGGTCAATCGGGGTTCGTCGTGCCGAGGAAGCTCAGTAGTTCGCAAAACCCTGCAATTCGCGGAGCCGGCCTTCGAGGAAGCGACGCTCGGGGTCGTTGGTGGCAAGCGCGATGGCCCGCAGGTACGCGCTTTCGGCCTCCTGTCGACGCCCGGTCGTTCGGCAGAAATCGGCGTGCGCGGCATGGAACGGCCCGTAACCATCGAGGTCTTTGGCCAGTGGCGTGAGCAATTGGAGCCCTTCTTCTGCGCCGTAGGCGATGGAAATCGCGACGGCATGATTCAGCGCGACGACCGGGGTTGGGCGCACCGTCAGTAGTGCTTCGTAGAGTCGGGCGACCGCCCTCCAATCGGTGTCGTTGGCGACAGCGGCCCGCGCGTGCTCGGCTGCAATCGCGGCTTGAATGCTGTACCCAGTGCGCGATGGGGTCTGACGCGCCTCGTCGCACAGCCGGAGCCCCTCCTCGATCTGCTCTTGGTTCCAACGCGTTCGATCTTGATCTCGAAGAAGCACCAGATCGCCTTCGGCGTCGGTTCTGGCGTCACGCCTCGAATCCTGTAGCAGCATCAAGGCGAGCAGACCTCGAACGTCACTTTCTTCGGGCATCAAGTCCGACAACACGCGGGCGATGTGAATCGCATGGGCGCAGAGCTCGTGGCGCACCAGCTGTTCACCGCTCGACGCGCTGTAGCCTTCGTTGAACAGCAGGTAGATGACCAGCAGGACCGCCTCCAGGCGCTCGGGCATCTCGCTTCGCTCCGGCACCCGATAGGGGATGCGGGCTTCGCGGATCTTCTGCTTCGCGCGAACGAGGCGCTGCGCCATGGTCCGTTCGCTCACCAGGAACGCGCGCGCGATCTCGATGGTGGGGAGCCCGGCCACCGTACGCAGGGTCAACGCCAGCTGCGCTTCTTCGTTTAGCGCTGGATGACAACAGGTGAAGATCAGCCGAAGCATGTCGTATGGGATCTGCGTCGACTCTTCCTCCTGACGCGGAATCTCGGCCCACTGACCGAGCTCGTTCAGCTTCGTCCGCGCGCGCCGATCTCGCCGCATCGAGTCCATCGCCTTGTGTCGCGCGGTTTGAAGGAGCCATGCGTCGGGAGCATCGGGCAGCCCTCCTCGAGGCCATTGTGTCGTGGCCGCAAACACCGCGTCGTGCAGCGCTTCTTCCGCGAGATCGAAGTCGCCTCCGCAGGTCCGAATCAACGATGACAGAATCCGCGCGCGGTCCGCCAGTAGGACCGCCTGCAGTAGCTCGTAAGCAGAGGCTTGCACGCGCGCGATCCTCCGAATCTAGCTCACTCGTAGTTCCAGATCGGCCGGATCTCGATCGTCCCAAACCGCGCGGAAGGAATGCGCGCCGCGATCGAGATCGCTTCGTCCAAGTCCTTGGCGCTCACGAGATAGAACCCACCGAGCTGTTCCTTGGTTTCGGCGAAAGGGCCGTCGGTAGTGATCGTTTTTCCATCGCGTACGCGGACCGACGTTGCAGTGGTCGTGGGTTGCAGCGCATCGGCCGCGATGAAATGGCCGCCTTCGCGAACCGAAGCGGTGAACGCACCGTATTCCTGAAAGACCTGATTTCGGGTCTTCTCGTCTCGTTCGTGGAGTGCCTTCTCGTCCTCGTAAATCAACAACAGATAGTTCATGAATCACCTCCGGAGGTTTGCTTCGGGGTCTGGACAACGCGGAGAGCCCGAAATTGCCCGTCTTCTGCGAATTAGTCGAGTGAGGCCGGCCGTTGTCGACATGACGCTGGAAAAAAATCCTCAGCGGGTGTCGAATTCACGGCTCCCGGGTCGACTGGGGAGTGACGGGGCGATCGCCCCGCTACGAAAGGAGCCCTCATGAGCTACGAACACGGAAGATTCGTTTGGTTCGAGTTACTCACAAAGGACATCGATCGAGCCACGTCGTTTTATCCCGAGACCCTGCCATGGCGAATCGAGCCGACCAAGATGCAAGCCGGACCCGATTATTGGTTGATCCAGGCGGGCGAAGCCGGCATTGGCGGCGTCACGTCGCCTCAGGGTGAAGTGCCGACGGCATGGGTGAGCTATGTCTCGGTCGCTGACGTCGATGCGACGGCGAAGAAAGTCGTCGCCGCAGGTGGCACCGCGCAGATGGACGCATTCGACGTGCCTGGCGTTGGCCGGATGCAGCCCGTGAGCGATGCGCAGGGCGGGATGTTCTGCCTCTTCAAAGGGGAGACGGGCGACCCGCCACGCGTCGAGGGGCCAGGCTCGCTCCACTGGAACGAGCTTTGGACACAAGACCCCCAGGCATCCCTCGCGTTCTACAAGAAAGCGCTCGGGTACACGCACGAAGAGATGAGCATGCCCAATGGCACGTACTACGTCTTCAAAAACGGAGACGAGATGCGCGGCGGCATGTTGCAAGCACCCAGCTCCGACATTCCGACGATGTGGCTTCAGTACATCACCGTAGACGATTGCGACGAAACGCTTGCGCGCGCCAAGAAGAACGGAGCCACGGTCATCGCCGAGCCGATGGACGCCGAGGGTGTGGGGCGCTTCGGAATACTCCGCGACCCGCTCGGCGCAATGATCGGCGTGATCAAACCCGCGAGCGCCTAGTGCTCCCCGGCGCCCGGGTGCTAGCTTCCCCAGATGGATGGCAATCCGGTACAGCCGGGCAAACCGGACCTCAGCGCCTGGCCCGAGGACGCGGCGCGGGAGCGTCTCATCGGCAACTGGCACATCTACCAGCGCAGCGGAGGACATCGGACCGGTACCGACGACCTGATCACCGCCTGGTACGCGGTCTACCGAAATCCAAAGCCGCCACGGCAATACCTCGATCTCGGATGCGGGGTGGGGTCGGTTCTGCTGATGGTGAGCCACAAGCTCAGGCCGGAGCGGGCCGTCGGCATCGAAGCGCAGGTTCAATCGGTAGCCATGGCCGCCCGCGCCATCGCCGAGCTTCCGCAGGATCGAAGCCAATTTGAAGTGCGAAACGCGGACTTTCGCGACGTCGACTTCGGAGGCGAGCGCTTCGACCTGGTGACCGCCTCGCCGCCTTATTTCCCCCTCGCTGCTGGCGTGCTTCCGAACGATCCACAACGACGCGCCTGCCGCTTCGAAGAACGTGGCGGCGTAGAGGCGTACATGGAGACCGCCGCTCGGGCCTTGAGCGAAACAGGACGGCTCTACATCGTATTTCAAACGCGCTGGACCGAGCGCGTCATCGCCGCGGCTGCGCGACACGAGCTGCATCTCAACGGCCGGGCCGACTTCTCCATGAGAGCCGACAAGCCAGATCCGTTTCTTACCGTCTTCGAGTTCTCACGAGCACCGGTCGAGGCGCCTCATCGCTTCCGATGCTCGGTACGAGACGCCGCCGGAGCGATCAGTCCCGAGTACCAATGCGCTCGCCTCGAGCTAGGTGTCGCCTGAGGGCTGGCAAGACGTGCCCCTGCCCGCTATATCGGCAACAGTGAAACACGTTCCACTTCGGCGAGAGCATGGCTGAATACGACTACGTCGTCGTCGGATCCGGATCCGCCGGGGCCATCGTTGCCGCCCGTCTGGCAGAGAATCCCAAGGTCAGCGTCCTTCTGCTCGAAGCAGGGGGGAGCGACCGGACCACTCTGGTGCGCAAGCCGGGAATGATCAGCCTCGTCCAGCAGGTCAAGCAGCTCAAGCAGAAGGTTGACTGGGGCTTCAGTACCGCGCCGCAGCCGAATCTCAACGGTCGCCGAATCACCTATACGCGCGGAAAAGTCGTCGGCGGCTCCAGCTCGGTCAACGGCATGATCTACCTCCGTGGGAACAAGCAGAACTACAACGACTGGGCTGCGCGTGGCTGCGAGGGCTGGAGCTTCGCGGATGTTCTTCCGTTCTACAAGAAGCTCGAGGACCACGAAGACGGCGAAACCGAGTATCACGGCGCCGATGGTCCGATTCGGGTGAGCCGCCACCCCGAGAATGAGCTCAGTCCGGTCTCCATCGCGTTCATGACGGCGGTTTCGAAAGTCTGCGACGTCCCCATTCTCGATGACTTCAATGCCGAGAATCAACACTGCGCGAGCGTGATGCAGATGTCCTGCCGCGACGGTCTTCGCAGCGGAACGGGCGAAGCCTATGTGCAACCGAGTCTCTCGAAGCCCAATTTCAATCTGGAGATTCGTGCCCTGGTTCACCGAGTCGTCATCGAGAACGGTCGTGCGACGGCTGTGGAGTACGAGCAGTCCGGCAAGCGGCTGCTGGCCCTGGCGCGACGCGAGGTGATTCTGTCCGGCGGGGCGATCGGTTCGCCGCACTTGCTCATGCGCTCCGGAGTCGGCCCTGCGAATCATCTTCGGGAGCATGGCATCGAACCGAAGCTCGACCTTCCGGGGGTCGGCCAGAACCTCCACGATCACATTTTGGTGCCGCTGGTGTTCCGGGCTCGAACCAGCCTTCACCGTGGCACGGCGGCGCATTTCTTGGGCGGCATGCTCAAGGAGTACATGTTCGGTAACAACTGGTTCGGACGGACGGTCTTCGAGGCCTGCGCGTTCATCAAGAGTCGTCCGGACCTGCGGATTCCGGATCTGCAGCTCCACACGCTCCCCTGGGGCTACCCGGATCCGAATCAGGACGGCCCCGAACGCGCATACGTCGATCCCGGACACTGCTTCTCAGTGCTGCCAACGCTGCTCTACCCGAAGAGCCGAGGCGAGTTGCTGCTCCGCTCCGCCGATGCCGCGGATGCGCCACACATCGATCCCGGTTACCTCCGCGAGCCGGAGGACATGCAGCTCCTCCTCGACGCGATTCGCAAGTGTCGAGAGATTTGCAGCCATCCGGAGATGGCCGAGCACCTCGGAGACGAGCTGTCGCCGGGTGTCGATCGCGTGAGCGACGAAGACCTCATCCAAGAAATCAGGCTCCGAGCGGGCACGGTGTACCACCCGGTCGGCACCTGCAAAATGGGCGTCGACGAGATGGCGGTCGTCGACCCGCGTCTACGCGTGCGCGGCATCGAAGGGCTGCGAGTCGTCGATGCATCGATCATGCCTGAGATCACGGGCAGCAACACCAATGCCCCCAGCATGATGATTGGCGAACGGGCCGCGGCGTTGATCCAGGAAGACACAATGCCCTAGAGGGCGGATCGCCTCAGCCTCGCGAGAACAGAAGCAGTGCGAGTGCGATCATCGCGGGCAGGCCTTGCATGAACAGGATCGACATCTTGGC
Organism: uncultured delta proteobacterium; assembly: GCA_963699755.1. Taxonomy (GTDB): domain Bacteria; phylum Myxococcota_A; class Polyangia; order Polyangiales; family Houyiibacteriaceae; genus SG8-38. Next base: position 796,884 of record CAVOVB010000001.1, on the reverse strand, counting down.
GGTGACCCCTCCGTAGAGCCCTGCAAGAGCCACGCAGGCTAGAAAGAACAGCTTCAAGGTGAAAGCGGTGTCTGGATTCGCGACGAAGAAGCTCAACAGGAGCCCGGCGGCTAGGAAGCCGTTGTAGAGGCCTTGGTTCGCAGCCAGGGTTTTCGAGCTCTCGGCGTCCTCCTTCGAGAGGCCGAAGGTCTTTCGGCGGTAAGTCGGACCAGACTACCCCCAGCCAGGCGGTTGCTTCGTTTGGGCTCGTCCACGCGACTTGCTGTTTGCTGCGGCAAGGATGAAGGCCGCGTCGCCGTGGCCGAGCACGACCTTTCTATCGTCGTCCTCGTAGCGGAGGGTTGCGCTGCCCCAGCGCGCAATCACTGCAAATTGGGGGGGAACGGGCACGAAGCGGCGACGGACGGGCCTTTTCCGGTGCCGCTGGCTTGCGGCTGGGCCGACTTTGCGGGAAACGGTCGCGCAGATCTTCCGCAGCGAGAGAAGCAGCCGATGACCCAGAAGCCGACCATCCTGTACACGAAAACCGACGAAGCCCCCCTCTTGGCGACGTATTCGCTGCTGCCGATCATTCGCGCATTCACCGCGCCTGCAGGAGTTGATGTCGCGCTCCCAGACATCTCCCTTGCAGGCAGAATCCTAGCGAGCTTTCCCGAAGCGCTCGAGAAAGATCAGCGCGTCGACGATGCCTTGGCTGAGCTTGGCCGCCTCGCGAAGACACCGGAGGCCAACATCATCAAGCTTCCGAACATCAGCGCATCGGTGCCTCAGTTGAAGGCGGCCGTTGCGGAGCTGCAGTCCAAGGGCTTCGCGGTGCCGGACTATCCGGAAGAGCCGAAGACCGATGAGGAACGGGCGATCGCGGAGCGCTACGGTAAGGTCAAAGGGAGCGCCGTCAACCCAGTTCTCCGAGAGGGAAACTCGGATCGTCGGGCGCCGCTAGCCGTGAAAGAATACGCACGCGTGAATCCGCACTCTATGGGAGCTTGGTCCCGCGATTCGAAGACACACGTCGCGACCATGAACGCCGGAGATTTCTTTCACAACGAGAAGTCGATCACTCTGCCTGCGGCGACCACCGTGCGCATCGAGCACCTTGCCAAGGACGGCAAGACCACGGTCTTGAAGGACGGCCTCGCGCTGCTCGAAGGCGAGATCTTAGACGGCACGTTCATGAGCAAGAAGGCGCTCCTCGCGTTCCTGCGCGAGCAGGTTGCCGATGCCAAGGCCCTTGGCGTGCTCTTTTCGCTTCACATGAAGGCCACGATGATGAAGGTCAGCGACCCGATCATCTTTGGGCATGCGGTTCGTGTGTTCTTTTCGGAGGTTTTCGCGAAGCACGCAGCAACCCTCGAAGCGCTCGGAGCCAATCCGAACGATGGTTTTGGCGAGATTGTCGCGAGAATCGACAGTCTCCCAGCCGGCAAACGGGCCGAAATCGAGGCCGACATCAAAAAAGCGTATGAGAAGGGGCCAGCGCTGGCAATGGTCAACTCGGACCAGGGCATCACGAACCTCCACGTTCCGAGCGACATCATCATCGATGCCTCGATGCCCGCGATGATCCGCACTTCCGGGCAGATGTGGAACGCTGCCGGCGAGCAACAGGACACCAAGGCGGTCATCCCCGATAGCAGTTACGCCCCCGTGTATGAAGAGGTCATCGACTTCTGTAAGCAGCACGGCGCCTTCGACCCAACGATGATGGGTAGCGTCTCCAACGTCGGCCTGATGGCTCAAAAAGCCGAGGAGTACGGCTCCCACGACAAGACTTTCGAGATCTCGACCGACGGCGTCGTCCGGGTGGTCGATGATAGTGGCAAGACGCTCATGGAACACCAGCTCGAGGCCGGTGACATTTGGCGCGCCTGTCAAACGAAGGACGCAGCAGTGCGTGACTGGGTCGGTCTCGCCGTTCGTCGTGCGCGTGCAACCGGAGTGCCGGCGATCTTCTGGCTCGACCAGGCCCGCGCACACGATTCACAGCTCATCGCCAAGGTAGATTCCTACCTGCTGGAGCACGACACCAGAGGCTTGGATATCCGAATCATGTCGCCGGCCGAGGCCACGCGCTTCTCGCTCGAGCGCATGAAAGCAGGCAAGGATACCATCTCGGTGACGGGCAACGTCCTGCGCGACTACCTCACCGACCTCTTTCCCATCCTCGAAGTCGGTACGAGCGCCAAGATGCTTTCCATCGTGCCGCTGATGAACGGCGGGGGCCTCTTCGAGACGGGCGCTGGTGGTTCCGCACCCAAGCACGTTCAACAGTTCGAGAAGGAAAACCACCTGCGTTGGGATTCGCTCGGCGAGTTTCTCGCCCTAGCGGCCTCGCTCGATTACCTCGCGGAGCGCCACGACAACCCCAAGGTGAAGATCCTGGCGAACACCCTCGAAGCGGCCGCGACCAAGTACCTGCTCGAGAACAAGTCGCCGTCGCGCAAAGTGCACCAGATCGACAACCGCGGCAGCCATTTCTACCTCGCTCTCTACTGGGCTCAGGCTCTGGCCGACTCGGAGGACGCCGCGCTCGAGGTGTACTTCACGCCGGTTGCCAAGGCCTTGACCGAGAACGAAGACAAGATCGTCGCCGAGTTGCTAGCCGTGCAGGGCGAGCCGATGGATGTTGGGGGCTACTATCTCCCGAACGACGATCTGGCCAGCAAGGCGATGCGGCCAAGCGCTACGTTCAACGCGATCATCGACGCGCTTTGATCGCCTGGCAGAGTTGGCGCGACTTTGCCCCTGCGATGGGCTAGACAGTCGAGATGAATTTCAGTCGCGCAGTCGAGGCAGCGAAGCGTTGGGCTGACGAGCATCGTGAGCTGGTCATCGTCGGCGTTGCGCTTCCTTTGAGCACGGCGGCCACCACCTGGCAGCGATTCAAGAGCTTCGGCGTCGAAGAGAGCGCCCCAGAAGAGCACGATGCGCGGCTGGCGCGCGTCAGAGCGGACGTACAGAGGTATGCAAAGGCCCGCCGTAACGGGGAGGCTTGGGCACAGAAGCCGCTCCGCACGGATCGAAATCCCGCAGCGTCACTCAACACCCGGATGGCAGACAAATCACGAGCGCAGACCGTGCACATGAGCGACCTCACTGCGATCTTGAGCGTCGACCAGGAAAAGGGCGTGGTCCGGCTCGAGCCGTTTGTAACTGTAGGCGAGGTTGCGAAGCACCTCGACCAAATGGGACTCCAGCTCGAAGCCACCATCGAAATGAAGGATGCGACCATGGGTGGCCTGGTGATGGCGCTCGGCATGACGACGCACTCGCACATCTGCGGACTAGTCCACGACACCGTGACCGCCTATGAAATCGTCACTGCGAACGGCGATGTCGTCCGCGCCACCACAGACAACGAGCATGCCGACCTTTTTCGAGCGCTCCCTTGGAGCCACGGTACGCTCGGACTGCTCGTGGCACTCGAAATGCGCGTCATTCCTGCCACAGCGTACGTCCGCATGGTGTACCGTCCGTTCTATTCGCTGGCTGCCTATGCACAGGAGTATCAGCGACTGATCAGCGCGGACGAGTCACCCCATTTCGTCGAAACGATCATTTTTGGAAAAGGCTTGGCCGTGATCATGGAAGGGCACCTCGCTGACGAAGATGAGGCGGCCAGCTCCAAGCTGCCGGTGAATCCCGTCAACCGCTGGTTCAAGCCGCTCTTTTACAAGCACGTCGAGAGCATGCTGAAGCTGGGCGAGGGCCAACGCTACGAAGAGCTCGTTCCGACGCACGACTATCTGATGCGCCACGACCGAAGCATGTGCATGTGCCTGGCGCAGATTCTGCCGACGGCCAACGAACCCTGGTTCCGCTACACGATGGGTTGGATGCTCCCACCGAACACCACGCTCCTCAAGGGCACCAGGCCCGAGGCCGAGCGTGAGAATACGATCCGCAGACAAGTCTGGCAGGAGTACGCATTCCCAGCGGAGCACTTCGCGGAAATGGTTACGCACGTGCACGACAACTTCGAGATCTATCCATTGCTCGCCTATCCCTGCAAAGTCATCGACAGGGGCGGAATGGTCAGGCTGCCAGCCAATCGCGGAAAGCCGTACTCAGGGCGAAGCGAGACGGCGGCCTTTCTGGACATCGGGGTGTACGGATTTCCCCAGAGGGTCAAAGATGGCGATCAGCGGTACCCTGCGGTAACCAAGGTCCGTGAGCTCGAGCGAAAAGCGCGATCGCTTGGCGGCTTCCTGCACACCTATTGTGACGTCTTCAGCACAGAGGAAGAATTCACCGAGATGTTCGATCACACGCTTTGGCGTGCGATGCGCGCCAAGTACCAGGCGGACGGCACCTTCCCGACGATCTATCAGAAGGTGAAACCGGAGCTGGACCCGCTTCAGTTCCTCGCGCCGGAGGCGGCCTGGGAAGCGTTCTCGGAATCGAGAAAGCTTGCTATAGACCCACAGACCAATGCCACCGAGCGCCCAGAGCACGCCTCCAGCGAACCAGCCGACGCGCAAAGAACCCGAAGTTCGTGCGGGTGATTTCGGGGCACCACGACCGCCCCGGCTCTCTGGTGCTCCTGTCCTCGGCAACCTCCCCGAGTTCCTCTACGACCCTTACGGGATGTTCATCCGCGGCTACCGGAGCTTGGGTACCGTGTTCTCGGTGCGATTCGTACACCGGCCGATGCTGGTCTTGGCGGGTGCCGAGGGTCTGCGCTTCTTGTCGAAGCAAGGCCGCCAACTCTTGGAGTCCAAGCCCGTATGGCACGAGTTCGTCACGCTGTTTGGCGGCGAGCGCGCCCTCGTGAGCGCCGATGGCGAGTTCCACGCCGAGCTCCGCAAGCGCCTCCGTCCCTCGATGTCCCGAAGCACGCTCGAAAACCGGTTGCCAGAGCTGCGCGAGGTCGTCCAGCGATGCTTGAGGCGCTGGGACGGTCAAGCCGTGGACGTCGAACGTTTCACGAGGGACCTGGTTTTTCACGAGCTCGCCGCGCTGATGGACATGGCGGGTGTCGACCCTGACGAATACCACGAAGACTTGCTCCGCGTGATGCACACCTCGATCGAGGTCACGGTCGGTCGGCGCTGGCCCAGGTTTCTTCTCTGGGACCCGCGGTTTCGGAGGGCGAAGAAGCGCATCATGAACATGGGGGTCGAGCTGTTTCGGTCCGTCGAACAAAGCAATCCCGAGGATGGCTTATTCCCGATTCTGCGCCGCTGCGTGCAGGACGGCTTGCTGGGCGAACGAGACATTCCGCTGCTCGCCATCACACCGTACTTCGCCGGCATCGACACCGTCGCCGCGAGCTTGAGCTTCGTGCTCTCCGCCGTCTATCGGCTACCGGACCTCCAAGCCGAGCTTCGCAAGGAGCTCGAATACGCGAGCTCTGCATCGCTCTCGGGTCGCGATTGGCTGGATCGATTGAAACTGGCCGAAGCCGTGAAGCTGGAGGTCGCACGTCGCTATCCGGTGACCCTCGCCATGGTCCGATACGCTCGGGTGCCCTTCGTCTACGCCGGACACCAAATTCGCGCGGGCGATCAGTTGCTGATCAGCGTTGGCGCGCACGGCCTGATGGACGAGTACTTCGATGAGCCGGAGCGCTTCGACCCGATGCGCTTCCTGGGCCCTGATGCGCTTCGACCCGAGCCTGGCACCTTGAACCCCTACGGGATGGGCCCCCACACCTGCCTCGGTGCGGCGCTGGCGGATGTGCAGATCATCGCCACCCTCGCGCTGCTCCTCGAGCTCGCGGACATCGAGCTCTTCGATCCGGAGCTGCCTCTCGAGATGAAGTACAGCCCTTATCCCTTGCCCAAGGGTGACAGGCTTCGCATTCGACTGCGTCGCGGCAAGGTGCCGATGCTGGGTGGCTAGATTTCTTGCGCGGACGCGATGCGCTCGAGGCGCATCGAGCTGCCGCGGGCGTTTCGATTGAAGATTCCGAGAATGTAGACGCGAGCCAGGAGCCACCAGAAGCTTTGCTCGTTGAGTCGCGGGTCGATGTCGGCGGAAATCTTCGCGTGGGCTGCCGCGGCCTTGCTCCAGTGCAGCCCAGGATTGTCGTGGTGAACGGTGTGTAGACCGTTGTTGAACAAGAGCCAGTTCATCAGCGGGCCGACGATATTGCGCGAGTGATTCACGGCCGACTTCTCGTCGGCGTGCACGTGCTGGACGTAGTTGAAGATCATCACGACATACAGCGAGACCTGCTGCGGAATCAGAACGTAGAGCAGCGCCTTCTTCCAGTCGATCAAGAACGCCGCCGCGAGGAAGGCGACCAGTAGAAGGTACTGCGAGATGCAGAACCAAAAGCGCCTCTTGTTGACCAGGTACTGCTTCGAGAGGTAGTCGCGAATCGGCTTCTGCTGATGAAACGCGCTCACGCTCGGATAGGTGAGCAGCGTGAAGAGATTGGTTCTCTCGGTGTAGCGATAGGTGAGCGTGTAGTCTCCCTCGCGATTGTTGAACTTGTGATGGTTCTGGTTGTGCGTCGGAATCCAACCGAAGGCAGGGAATCCGTAGAACAAGGTGATCCAGTAGTCCGTGAGCGTGTTCAGAGGCTTCGACTTCCAGATCGTCACGTGATTGTGGTTATGCGCGATGACCGAAACGGACACTGCCATGAATAGGCACGCAGCGAACAAGAGGGGACTGAACGTGTCCCTGCTCCATTGAACGACGAGGAGCCCCGTCGTGACGGCCATGTACACAAGGGTGCGTCGATCTGCGGCGTACCTGAGCATCGGAACTTCTAGCGAGCCAGGGATGTCACCGACACGCAAGCCTCTTCTTGACGATGTTTCGCGCACGGCGCTAGGCAACACGCTGTAAAGTGAGGCGGAGATCGCGAATCCTTGGCGCTGAGCCGATCTCGGCCAGCTCCCACTGGCGCCGACCCCCAGGCTGAAGTACCTCCTGTCCCTCTGGACGCAGCAGCCGAACAGAAGCAGACGTTCCGCCGGAACGTACTCATTTACACGATGGCAAGCGCGATGGGTGGCCTGGTCCAGCTCGCGCACTTGCTCTGGACCCATCTGCTCGACCAGGCCGACTACGGTCGCTTCGCAATTCTGGAAGGCGTGGTGTACGGGGTTGCAGTCGCCACGGTGACCCTGGCGCCCCAGACCTACATACTGGTCTACCTTCACAAGAAGCCGCGCTCCGATCTCGCGGGCGACCTCGGAGGCATGTTTGCGTTGGCGCTCGTCGTCGGGGGCCTCACGACGCTTGGGGTCGCTGTCCTTCCGGATTCGATTTTCACACTTCGGGGCGAGTCGCTGCCCCGCTGGGCCGTCTGCGGGGTGATCATCGCGGCGGCGATCAGTACGGCGCGCATCATGGCTCAGACGATCCACGAGGCGCAGAGCCAGCCCGCGCGAGCGGCGCTTTGGTCGGAGTTCGTAGAAGGCACTCGACCGTTCATCGCGATCTCGCTCTTCTTCCTGCTTGGTTGGAGCTGGGAGGCGCGCTGGGGCGGGCTTGTCCTCGCGCAGCTTGGCGCAGGGATCGCGGCCTTTGTCATCCTCCGTCACCAAGGCTGGTTCAAGCAGCCCCCGTCGCTCGCTTCACTGAGCGCTCCGTTTCGATTTTCGGCTCCGATGGTGCTCACCCTGCTCGCCTACGTCGGGTACCAAAGCGCCGATCGTCTCTACGTTGCCCTCTGGAATGGCGTCGCTGCGGCGGGGCGCTACGAGGCGGCCTACCGCATCGCCCTACTAGTCAGCACCGTGAACCTCGTGACCCTTCATTCATTCAACCCGCTCTACTACTCGGCCTATGCAAAGGGCGACCGAGACGGCGCTGCGAAGCTCCTGCGGCGAAGCAGCCTTCAGATCGCAGCTTGGGTCGCTCTCTTGGTCGTCGTTCTACCCTTGATCGTCATGTACACACCGCTCTTGGAGGAATCGTATCGCACATCACCAAGCGTCCTTCGTTCGATCCCAATCCTTGCGGTCGGCCTCGGTTGCCTTGGCATCTCCCTGCTCTGGCAATCGGCCCTCCTAGCGGCGACGCAGGCCAAAACCGTTTCCCTCATCGCGCTGGCCGCAGCCCTCCTCAACCTCGCCGCGGATTTCATCCTCGTTCCACAGATGGGCGAGGTTGGCGCCGCCTGGGGAACCCTCATCTCCTTTGGCGCCATGATGACGGCCACCATCATCGTCGTGAGGGTCCGTCGCGCGGAGCAATAGCCCGCTTTTGGCAGCTGCCCGCGTCTGCCTCTAAGATGCTGGTATGGGGCGTGTTCATGTTTTGACGGGGGTGGCGGGGCTTTGCCTCGCCTTGTCGGTTCCGCCGGGTTGCTCGGGTGACCCGGATCCTGCCGGTTCGGGGGGCGGCGGAGGCAGCGGCGGCGCTGCTGGCTCTGGCGGCAACGCTGGTGTTGGAGGCGGCGGCGCTGGCGGAGCTGCTGGTGTCGGTGGCGATGGCGGCAGCGGCGGCCAGATATTCCTGGACTGCGGTGACCGGGTGCGGGCCCCGATTGAGGCGTGCGATGACGGGAACCGGAATAGCGGTGACGGATGCGCGGCCGACTGCATGATGGTCGAAGAAGGCTACCGATGCCCCACGGCGGGCGTCCTTTGCGTGCCGATCGTTTGTGGCGATTCGCGCATCGACCCGCCGGAGACATGCGACGATGGCAACGCGACCGCCGGCGATGGATGTGGCGCGAGCTGCCAACGGGAGGACGGATGGTCCTGCTCGCTTCCAGGCGTGGCATGCGCGGCCAGTGAGTGTGGCGACGGAATTGTCGCCGGGTTCGAGCAGTGCGACGACGGCGATGCGATGGCCGGCGATGGCTGCTCTGATGCGTGCCAGCTCGAGGACGGCTACAAGTGCGATACGCCTGATACTGACTGCGTGCCGATCGTCTGTGGCGACGGCAATCGCGAAGGCACCGAGCAATGCGATGACGGCAACGCTACACCGTTCGACGGCTGCGATGCGGCTTGCAGAAACGAGCCGAGCTGCAGTGGGGGGGTCTGCCAGGCGATGTGCGGCGACGGGGTGATCCTGCCAGGCACGAGCGAAGCCTGCGACGACGGGAACACGAACGATGGGGATGGATGCTCGAGCAACTGCCAGGAGGAGGACGGCTTCGAATGCGTGCTCTCTCCGGTAGACCTGGGCGATGAGCTCGTGATCCCGGTGATCTACAGGGATTTCCGAAGCAACGACACGAGCGATCCGGAACCGACCAATTTCAGCTGGGATTTCAACAACCCCGACGACTCCAACGGAAGCATCGCATTCGATATCACCGAGGACCTGCTCGATGCAGAGGGCAAGCCCCAGCTCTCGGGGGAGAACCCGTACGTTTACGGCTCCAATGAGGGCCCACCACACAGCGCTGCATCGTTCGCACAGTGGTACCGAACCAGCTCGTCGCTAGATCCGATCGGAAACCTTCAAGTGGTGGGAGAGCTCATCCTTCCAAAGACCGGTGACAACGAGTACGAGTACGATAGCCTGGACCACCCTCCAGGATTCTTTCCGCTGGACGACCCTGTGCTGGCAGCATTGGCTTGGCCCTCTGAGCCGACCTACGGCGAGACCCTGCATGTTCCCTCCGGCGGAAGCGAGCCAAGCAACTTCGGCTTCACCACCGAGGTGCACTACTTCTTCGTCTATCAGGGTGACGAGGTGCTCACGTTTAGCGGCGACGATGACCTTTGGGTGTTCGTCGACGGGTTCCTGTGCCTGGACGTTGGCGGGCTGCACCCGAGGGTCACCGACGTCATGAGCTTCGCAGACCCCAACGATGCCGGTAGCCCAACCCAGGATGCCATCGTGGCCGCCTGTAAGGCGCGTCTGACGGTTGGCGAGGTGTACGAAGTATCCATCTTCCACGCAGAACGCCACACCGGCGCGTCCAACTTCAGACTGACGCTCGACGGCTTTGTCACTCAAATCTCGACCTGCGACTACAGCTGCGGCGATGGCGTGGTGACCCGCTTCGAGTTTTGTGACGACGGTGCTGCGCAAAACACCGGCGCCTATGGACGATGCATGCCGGACTGCACGGCACTCGGTCCTCACTGCGGCGATGGCAACGTCGACGCTGGCTTCGAGGAATGCGACGACGGGGACAACCTAGGTGGGCCTGGCGGCTGCAACCCCGACTGTTCGTCGGGCCCGAGCTGCGGTGACGGCATCAGGCAGCCCGAGCTCGGTGAAGGTTGTGACGCCGGTCCGAACAACGGAGCCCCGGGGTCGGGATGCAGTGCGACCTGCGAGGTCGTCGTCGAATAGGGCCAGGTGTGCCGGCGGTCGATCTGCGGCCCGCCCCGCTCGGCAGCCGTTCCTAGCTTTCGACCTTGGACATCTGCTGCGATTCCCGAAGGCGTCGCTCAGCCATGCGCCGTTGGTCTTCTGCGGCGTCGCGCAGTTGCATTGCGCCTTTGAGGTTCTCGATGAGCTCGGCCTGATCCCTCAAGCTCTGGTTGAGATGATTGGTGATGACGTCGACGCTCACGACGGAGATTCCGCAAAACACTGCAAAGATCGCCGTGACGCGGAGCCAATTCATGAATACACCCGGATCGTAGAAGGCGGTCGTCTCCACCGTTGTGACGCCGCTCGACAGCAGGGCACCCACGATCAGCAGGGTCGCAAGATTCACGCCCAGGATGAAGAAGGTAGTTCGCCGCCCGAACAGCACGGACGCAAGAACGCTTTGACCGGCCAAGATAAGCATGGGGGCTCCGAGGTAGCCGACCGCCAACAGGGAGAGGACCGCCACGATGTAAAGGAGGGTGAGAAAACCACGAGCCCGAATCGAGTAGGATAGACGCTTGACGAAGAGAAGAATGATCAAGCCGAGGTACATGGCGATCGATCCACTCATGATGATCCATGCGCCCCGGTCGATCGCATCGATCAAGGTTCGCACGAACGCGGCGCCACCGACGACGACAGAGATGAGCAGCGAGACGTTGAGCACTTGCACGCGAAGCGCTCTGGCTTCGCTGACGACGTCTAGTGCTGGTGAAGTGACGCGCGTTCTTGCCAAGGTCGGCGAAGCCTAACCCGTTCGCTCTCGAAGCTCCAGCTTAGCCAGCGAGAACCGAGAGAATCCGCTCGGTGGCTTTCCCGTCCCCGTAGGGATTTCGCGCTTGGGCCATCTCTTCGTAGGCCGCATCGTCGCCAAGGAGACGCGCGCTCTCCGCGTAGATGCGGTCTTCGTCGGTGCCGACCAGACGGACGGTCCCGGCGTCGATTCCCTCAGGCCTCTCGGTGGTCTCTCGCATGACGAGGACCGGCTTCCCGAGCGAAGGGGCTTCTTCCTGGATCCCGCCGGAGTCGGTCAAAATGATATGGGACCGGTTCATTTCCTGAACGAAGTCAAGGTATTCCAGCGGTTCACCGAGCTCGACCCGAGGGTGATCCCCGAGCAAAGGGAGGACCACGTCCCTCACCCTGGGGCTCAGGTGCACGGGATAGTAGGCACGAAGGTCTGGGAAATCATCGACCAGCCGAAGCACGGCGCGGCAGATTCGCTCCATCGGCTCGCCGTGGTTCTCTCGGCGATGGGCCGTGACGAGCAAACGCCGCTCACCGGTCGACGCTACTGCTCCCCCGGGAGTCGAAGCAAGTGTGAGAAAAAGTGCATCGATCCCGGTATTGCCCGTGACCGAAATGGCATCTGGGCTCACGCCTTCCCGAATGAGATTGTCACGCGACAGGGTGGTCGGCGCAAAGTGTGCGTCGGCGATCTGGCCCGTCATCCTTCGATTGATTTCTTCGGGGAAGGGGTGCTGCTTGTCGTAGGTCCTGAGCCCCGCTTCGACGTGGGCGACCGGAATCTGATGGTAGAAGGCCGCAAGGGCTCCGGTAAACGTCGTGGTGGTGTCGCCTTGGACGATGACCCAATCGGGTTGAACCGCCCCGATGACGTCGTGAAGGCCGTTCAACGCCGCGCTGGTGACGTGACGCAGGTCTTGGTTGGGCTTCATGATATCCAAGTCGAAGTCGACTTCAATCTGGAACGTCTCGAGCATCTGATCGAGCATCTCTCGGTGCTGGCTGGTCGCGACCACGACGGTCTCGAACTCCTCGGGTCGATTTCGGGCGCCGATGACCACTGGAGCCAACTTGATGACCTCTGGCCTCGTGCCCATGACAATCAGGAGCTTCTTCTTCGACGTCATTTCCGTCTCCGCCCCGACCTCATCGGGAGTCGGGCTCCGAGCGCGTGGCACTTCTAAGTACGTGGTAAATGAACTGCGTGTTGGTGAGCAGGTATCGCTTCCAAAGGCGGCGAGGCTCTTGAGCGAGGCGAAACGCCCACTCCATCCCAAGGCGCTGTAGCAGGACCGGGGCGCGGCGTGCCTTTCCGGCGAGCACGTCGAAGCTGCCGCCCACCGGTATGGCGAGCGAGACTCCCAGCTCTTCCCACTGGTTTTCGAGGAACTCTTCTTGCCGCGGCACGCCCATACCGACGAACAGGAGCTTGGCGCCGCTCTCGCGGATGGCTCGTGCGCGTTCGGATGCCTCGGCGGCGCTGAAGTACCCGTCGGCAACGCCACAGACCTCGAGCCCCGGATGACGAGCCTTCAGGTTGGCGACTGCCGTCTCGATGACCTCAGCCCGGGCACCGAGGAAGTACACGCCGAAGCCTTCTTCAGAAGCCAGCTCGCAGAGCTCGTCGACGAGGTCGACACCGGTGACCCGCTCGGGCAGAGCGTCGCCCTGAAGATACGAGGCCCAGATCAAGGGCTGGCCGTCCGCCACCACGAGTGAGGCGCCATCGACGAAGCGCTGTAGATTGGGGTTTGCGCGCATCATCATGAGAATTGCAACGTTGACGGTGCAGACATAGCCTCGCTGACCGCTCGCGATCCAATCACGTGCCCAGTCGACGGTGTCCTCCAAGGTGACGCAGCCAAACGCGCCGTTCAGAATCTCAACCGTCTTCATGATGCGACCTCATCCCAGAGGAGCATCGCATCGATGAAGAACTTGGTTGCCCAGTTCGGATACGAGAACGGCGCGTATCGTCCCCAGATCGGTTGGGAGCCCTTGATGGCACCCCGGAGCGCGAGAGTAGAGGTGCTGATATCCTGCTGCTCCATCACGTAGCCGAGACTGCGCTTCGCCGCATCGAGGTAGCGGGCCCCGCCTGTCGATTGGTAGAGCTTGAGCCAAATGATCGCGAGCTGGCAGTTGCCGGTGAGACAGCAGTAGCGCGCGCTCGCCCGTCCCTGTTCGTCGATTTGTCCCGGGATCCAGCCGTCATGCCGCACGTGCTCCAAAACAGCGTCGGCCGCTCGGACTGCCGTCTGTTCGTAGCGCGCATCGGCTAGAAGTCGCCCGGCCTCGTGGAAGCCTCGGATCGCGTAAGCGATCGTGTGCGTGAATGGCGCGACATTCGGCTCGAAGGCACAGTTCTCGAAGTAGCCGTTCTTCTCTTGAGTGAGCGCCCAGTCGAGGTTCTTCCGCGCAGCTGCTTCGATCGCCGGGTCGGCCGCAACATCGTTGAATTCGAGCATCGCCCAGGCGACGCGTGTGTTGTAGGTGTGTGGGTTTCCAAGGTGGGTATTTCTCCGCCAGGCCCCGTCGTCATCGACTCGGTCGGCCAGCCAGGTGCAGGCACGAGCGCCCGCGTCTCGGAAACGAGCATCGCCGGTTTCCCGGTAGGCGCGAACGTAGCCGAGGAGAACTTGTCCGGTGTCGAACACGATCCCTTCGCCGACACGGTACTCGGGGTTGGCGATTGAGCCATCTGGTTCTTGCACTTCGCAAAGCCAGTCGGACACCGACCGGGCGAGGCGAGCGGATTCAGAATCTCCAAGCCGTTGCGCGAGGTCGTACAGGGTGACCGCGATGTAGCCCGAAGTCTCCCGGTAGGAAGGTCGCCAGCCACCCCGTATCGAGTAGCCGTAGCTCACTCCGTTGTCGGGTGTTGCGGCGGCCGCCCGCTTGAGCCAATCGACGGCTGATCGCAAATGCGCTTCGCGGCTTTGGCGCGGCGCATGTGACCCGACCGCATCGCGCAAGATGCGTCCTACGATGGGGGCTCCCACGTTCAGCAATCCCGATCCTCTGTGGCAGCGGTATCTCGTTCACACAGCATGACTTCGTCGAGGCCGCGGCCTCCGGACGATTTCAGTCTAGCCCGCAGAATCGGCCCTACCAAATCCAAGCGGGAAGGCGCCAGAGGTCCAATTCAGCTCAGCGCTCGGTACGTCGCCACTTCCGTTCGCGGCGCCCGAGCAAGAACGATCCATACAGAGGGATCTTCCAGAGCACGTAGAGGGGAACGAGTAGCAAAAAGCGGAACGGGACGGCCTTTCGACCGTAGCGAGCCCAGCCCATCGCGACGCCGAGGGCCACTAGGACGAACGCGATTGCTGCGATCCAGACCGGATAGCTCGGAGCACCGAAGAGCACCAGCAATCCGGACAGCCCCAGAATGAGGAGCAGGAGGCCGACCAGCAACGCCAGCGGAGGAACGATGATGTCGGCGCCCATCGCGATCAGGCCCGGCCTCCGCTGGACGATCCCTTCGCGGATGAGGCGCGGACCGTGCTCGAGCAGCGTGGCGATGTGCCCGTGCTCCCAGCGCCGCCTTTGCTGAATCGCGGCGTTGCGTCCGGTCGGCAACTCACTTCGGGTCCCCGCTTCGATGCAGAGCAGCGGTTCATGTCCCAGGATGGCGAGCTCGATACCCATCGCGAGATCTTCGACGATGTTGTCGCCAAGCTCGGGGGCCGCGCGCATGACCTTCCAGGGAAAGGCCATACCGGTGCCGGTCAGATGACAGGGCTGGCCTAAGCGCCTGAGCCCGCGAGGTCGGACGCGATTGCGGACCATCGTAGCAAGCGCCGAGATCATCGAGAGCGGGGAACGCTCCGAGGGCTGGAAGACGTAGTCGGCCTGGACAGGCCTTTGGGTCTGCGTGGCTCGCTCGAGGAGCGCATCGATGGAACCCGGTGTGAGCCGGCAGTCGGCGTCGACCACGATGACCACGTCCGGTGGATCGACATCCAGGTGCTCGACGCCAAAGGCGAGTGCGTATCCCTTTCCGCGCCGAGCAGCATCGGTGCGTTCGATCACCTCTGCGCCGGCGGCGCGAGCGCGGTCGGCGGTGTCATCGGTGCAATTGTCGGCGATGACCAGGACCCGGTCGCCCAGCACGAGCTGTGACTGGACTCCGATGATCGTGGGGCCGACGCCTTCCTTCTCGTCATGCGCCGGGATCATGACCACGGCCGAGACGCCTTCGGGCCTCCGGCGTGGCTTCCCGCCCGGCAAAAAGAGGCTCGCGAAGCATTCCACGAAGAAGATCAGCGCGGGGATCAACAGAATCGCAGCAGCGATAGCGATGGGGATCGCCAGCAGGTTCATCGAAGTCACTATAGGTCAGATCGCCGTCAAAGACCCGCTCGACGGGCAAGGGTAAACGCACGAGCGCGGCGGCCGGCCTGGTGGCTCCGCCGCTTCCATGGCACGATCGTATCGAGGATCAGGCGAAGCGAGCGTGTCTTATTATACCGGCGGTAACATATTCAGCCTCCTCGCCTTCTTCATCTGGATTCCCATTGCGATCTGGGGGATGCGGCGGTGGCCTCCCGCGAGGGCGACGGCCACGCTCTACTTCGGTGGGCTCTTGCTCCTTCCCGAGGTCGTCTTCTTCAAGCCGGCTGGGCTTCCCGAGTTCGCGAAGCTCGAGATCATCTTCGTCTGGATATTGATCGGCGCATTGCTCTTTCACCGCCAGCGTCTGAGGTCGGGGCCCAAGAGCAAAGGGGTCAGGTTCCTCGTCGGCCTGTTTCTCGTCGGCTCGGTGCTCACGATCTTCTTGAACTTCGATGGGTTCCGAGTCGGGTCGCGATTCGTGCCTGGACAGGCGCCCTACGATGCGGTTCATGCGATCGTAATTGCCCTGCTCAGCACGATACTTCCGTTCTATTTGGGCTCCGTGATGTTCCGGACCTCGAAAGACCTCCGGACTCTGCTCAGCATCATGGCCATTTCGGCAATGCTCTATTCGCTCCTCATGTTCGTCGAGCTGATCATGAGCCCTCAACTTCACCGCTGGGTCTACGGCTTCCATCAGCACGGTTTCAATCAGACTATACGCGCGGGCGGGTATCGCCCCATGGTGTTCATGGCTCACGGGCTCGCGGTCGCTCTGTTCACCTCGCTGTCGGTTTTGGCGGCCGCTTCCATGCACAAAGGCGGGGTCAGAATCCTCCGATTTCCGGCGGCTGGGGTCACCGCGTACCTCTGGATCGTCCTGGCTTCCACCAAGAGCGTAGCGTCGCTTCTCTACACGACCGTGGCGGTACCGATCATCCTGTTCGCGCGTCCAAAGGTTCAAGTCCTGGTGGGTACGGTCTTGGTTTGCCTCCTGCTAGCCTATCCAATCGCACGCGCGAACGAATGGATCCCCGTCGATGATCTCAAAGCCTGGGCCGAAGAAGAGTACGGGCCAGCTCGGGCCCACTCGATGATGTTCAGACTGGAGAACGAAGAGCTCCTGCTCGAGCGCGCGATGGAGCGCCCCTGGTTCGGCTGGGGAAGCTATTGCCGCGCCTGTCTCTTCGAGCCCTGGTCCGGCCACCTTTCGTCGACGCGCGACGGCGAGTGGATCATTCAGCTCGGCGACAGCGGAATCGTGGGCTTCGCCAGCAGGTTCGGCCTGATGCTCTTTCCTCTCTTGCTGTTGCTCCGGCGCGCGAGATTCGTGCCGCGAGATTCCGACCGGCGTCTCTTGTCCGGGCTCGGGCTCATGATTGGCTTCGCGGCCTTCGACATGATCCCCAATGCTGACTTCAGTGGACTGGCTTTCGTTTTGAGCGGCGCGCTCTTGGGTTGCGTGACCGGGATTCTGCAGGAAGCTGCCCTGATGCGACGCAAGAATAGGGAGGCGCGGATCGCTGCGGCGCAGCAAGCCAAGAGCAGCTCGGGGGCTCCGCACCTGGCAGGCGTGGTAGCGGTGGTCGCCTTGCTCCTCGCGAGTCCGGTGGCCGCGTCCGCGCCAGATGCGGTGGGGGGCGGCTTTGCTGACTCTGGGTTGAAGGGCAGCTATTACACGAACCCCAACTTGGAAGGCACGCCTTCGTTCAGTCGACGCGACTTGCGTGTCGACTTCGACTGGGAAGACTTTCGGCCTGTGGGAGGCTCCACAGCAGAGCCGTACCGTTCGTTCCCCAGGGACGGATTTTCGGTTCGTTGGGCAGGTAAGATCATTCCGAGGTTCGGCGAGGCCTACACGTTCCTCGGCGAGGCGGACGATGGCATTCGCGTCAGGGTGCGAGCACCCGGCGCATCGGAGTGGAGCACAGTCGTCGACCGATGGAACGAATCGGGGGCGTTCGAGTCGAATACGCTCCCCATGCGAAAGGGAGAGCTCTACGAAATCGAGGTCGAGTACCGCGAGCTCAGCGGCAGCGCGAAGTGCCGACTGCTTTGGAAGAGCGCGAGCACTCCTCCGGAGGTGATCGATCCGGTTCGTCAGCAGGGAATCAACATCAACCAGAACATCTGGCACGACTACGTCTGGGCGGACTTGATGAAGAGCAGGCGCTACGCGGATGGTGAGGCCGGGATCGACGCAGAAGGTTGGCCGAGCCGCTCGGGGGTCGAGCTGGTCTTGAGCGAAATGTTCTACCCGAGCTCGCCGGAAATGTCGGGCACCTACCTGCTCAGCTTCGAGGGCCAAGCCGAGGTCAAGCAGGAGTGCTGTACTCATCCGATCTTTCAAGCCGACGGGCGCAAGTTCGAATACACCCTGCCAAAAGGCGCCGGGTACGAAGCGGCAACGAACACGACGACCGCAACGATGGCGCTCGATGGGTCGCGGACGATGTTGCAACTGAACAACACTCAGCGTCGACCCGGAAGCAGCGATGATGGCGTGGCACGCGTGAAGCTCATGCGGCCGATCGCACAGGGCAGTGCAGAGCATCATCGACCGGACGAGATCGTCTATCGCCCGTTCAAACGGATCGTCGAGAACCACTACACCCTCATCCGCTGGGTGATCTCGGACAAGGACGTAGGCGGGGAATGGTCCAGGCGCACGCTGCCGGACTACCCCTTCATTCTCGGGGCGAGCGGCCAACCGAACTGGGAGTACCTGGTGATGCTCGCCAACGAAACCGGGGCAGACCTCTACATCACCATCCCGGTCGGTGCCAACGACGAGTACCTCGAAAAGCTGGCGCTTCTGCTGCTTTATGGGAGTGATGGCCGCGAGCCCTATCGTCAGCCAACCGCCAACCCGGTCTATCCACCGCTCAATGTCAACTTGCGTCTCTATGTCGAGACCGACAATGAGATTTGGAACTGGGGGTTCGAGTCGACCATTACCGCGCAACGGCTGACGGTCGAGGCACATGAGAACGGTTCCGACGCCTGGAAGGCGATCGACTTCGATGGCCGGGCGGGCAACCCCGAGTGGGCGCCCGCAATGCGGCGCTGGCATGCAACGCGGACTGTGCAGACCAGCAAGACCTTCCGGCGCATCTGGGGCGACGCCGCGATGGGCTCACGGGTTCGAATCCTCATCGAGTATCAGTACGACAACTACCAGGAGACCGCGCTTGCGTCCCTCGACTTCATCGACGCGTACTACAACAACCGCTCCAGTCAGAACGTGAGCGACCCGCACCCGGTCAGCTACTACGTCTGGGGTGGCGGGGGCGCGGCGTACTACGGGCTCGAGGACAGAGCCGGGCAGCAATCGGGCGCTGTCTTCGAGGACCCCAGCTTCGAACAGGTTTCGATTGGCGCCGGTACGCGCAAGGCTCGGCCCTCGGGGTCGGCTTGGGCTTTCGAAGGCGAAGCGGGGCTGATTCGTCCGAAAGAAGGCAAAGAGATCGACGGTTTCAAGAACCTTCCGAAGCCAGTGGACGGTAAGCAGGCCGCCTTCTTGATCGGGAAGGGGTCGATCAGCCAGCAGGTCCGATTCACGAAGGCCGGCTCGTACGCCATTGCGTTCAGCGCAGCGGGCGTCGCGGAAGGCTGGCCGCAATACGCGCGGTTCGACATTCTTCTCGACCAGCAGAAGATTAGCCCACGCGACCAGAGCGACCCGCGAGTAAGCCCGGACACCGCAGAGATCGGCGGCTGGTTTCGAAACATCAACAGCCTCGAAGGAGAGTGGGGTAGCGCGGTCTTTGAAATCGAAGAACCGGGGACGCATAGGATCACGTTCATCGGTCGAGACGATGACCCGAACTACCTCGTGATCGACACCGTTCGAGTGGCGAGCGCCGACGCAATCTTGACGAGCGGATTTGCCAAGGGCGAGGCGCAGGGCCAGGAGGGCGTTCCCGACCTCGCCTACCAGCTCAATTCGCAAGCCCGTTACGCGCGCGCGTTCGGCCTTCAGGTCGTTGCCTATGAGTCGGGTTGGTCGCTCGGCGGAGATTTCTGGCAGGTGCCGATTCAGAACTGGGTCAAGCTTCGGGATCCCCGTGCGACCGAGATCAACGACCAGGCGATAATGCTTTGGGATCAATCGGGGAGCTTCCTTCCGGTCTGGGGTGTGTACACTTACTGGCCGAGCTATGACTTCGCCGGCGCCTCGAGTTATCCGATCATGCGGAGCTTTCGAGCAGCGTCGGAGCGGCTGCGCGCAGAGCCTACCTACGGTCGGGCGCTGCCGGCCACCCTTCGGATCGACGACACGGATTGGTCGCACAGCGCCGAGGTGAGCGGCTGGCGCCAATACGTGCCCTGCCTCAACAAGGCCGGTCAGGAGTGGCACGCTTGGATGCTGCTCGCTCCCAAGACGGGGACTTTCGGGATTCGCATCAAAGGGAGCGGCACGGGTCGCCTGATTCTCGAAGTCGACGGCGAGCCACTCATCGAGCTTGGCTCCATGGAAGACGGCGTGGCCGCACCCCTGCGCGTCAAGCTCACCAAGGGCGCACACGCCTTGCGGGTGGTTCTGGTCGGCGAGAAAATCGGGCTCGACGAGATTCAAGTGACCTCCGAGTAGAGCGCCCCGCCGCCTGGTTCTGCATGATCGCAGTCAGGATCCCGGCTATAGGGACGCTCGATGAACATTCGGTCCATGCGGCCTCTGAAGGCAGCGCGCGCCATGCGAGAGCTCTTTGCGGATCCCGATGACACCCAACAGGTCTTCGAGATCATCGAAGCCATGCAAGGGCCCGCCCTGGTTCGGATGCGCAATCGGCTTCAGAAGAGCGAGCAAGGGCGCCGGCTTCTTGCCGAACAGCCGGACTTGATTCCCCTGCTACAAGATCGCGACGCGCTTCGTGCCTTGCCAGAGGGAAGCCTTGGCCGTGAATACTTGGCGTTCGTCGAAGCCGAGGGAATCACCGCGGACGGCCTGGTCGAAGCGTCGGACGTCGAAAGCCGGCGTGATGCCGCGGCGGAGTACCTTTGGATTCGCAATTGGTTACGCGACAGCCACGACCTCTGGCATGCAGTCCTCGGCTACGAAGGCGACCTGGTTGGGGAGGCGGCGCTCTTGGCGTTCACCCACGGGCAAACCGGGAACATCGGCGTCGGCATGATCGCGTCGATGGCCTGGTTCAAGATCGGCCGCGTCACCGACCGCAACCTCGATGCCCGTGGGGTGATCCTCAACGGTCGCCGCCGTGCGAAGCGCGCGTCGTGGTTTCTCGAAGTGCCCTGGCACCAATGGCTCGCGCGCCCCGTTGAAGACGTACGCCGCGACCTCGGGGTCGATCGCCCAGCGCAGTATCGGCCCGTGCGATCGCACGAGGTCGATGTGCGCCTCGTCGCCTAGACCGAAGCCCGTCTCATCACGATTTGCGCAGTACCGCGACCAGGAAGCCGCCGAAGTATCGGAGCGGGGAACGGCTCGCGAGCTGCTCGGCGCGGCTCAAGCCCTGCGCCAGGCCTGGGATGCGGTGGACGGCGGCAAAGGGCGTGATCACACGGACGCCGTAGTAGTCCACCAGCTCGAGGTTGGTCGGCAAGAGCCTTCGAATGGAGGGAGGCGAGTCCCAGCGCGTCGAGATGTCCGCCTCGCTGCGGCCGCGACCGATCGGTCGAGGCCCGGTCGCCTTCTTGGCGAGATAGCGGAGGCTCCAAGGGTTGTAGAACTCCAGCAAGAGGTGTCCGCCGCGCCGGGTAACGCGCGCGGCCTCGCGAATCGCTGCGTCGATGTTGGGGACGTGGGCCAGCACCTTGAAGCTGTAGCAGAGGTCGAAGCGCTCGTCTTCGAAGGGGAGGTCGCAGATGCTTCCGATGCGTACATCGAGGCCGCGATCCATCGCGCGTTGTGCCATCTTCTTCGAGAGGTCGATGCCGACCGCTTCCTTTGCAATCTCAGCCACCCGTTCGAGGATCAAGCCGGTGCCGCAGCCTAGCTCGAGGACACGCGCGTTGCGCGCGTATGGCTCGGTTAGATCGAGCTCGAGCTGATCGATCATCCGGTGGTAGCCGCGGCCACGCGCCTGATCATACGACTCGCTGAAGTCGTCATAGTAGCGCCTTGCTTCGGCTTCGCCCGAATCAGGCACGGACTTCCTCGTAGAGCAGCTCGTAAGCTGCTGCGACTTCTCGTGGAGAGAACTTCGAGGTGACGAGGGTGTGGGCTTTCGCACCGAGCGCTTTTCGGCGAGCGTCGTCGCTGCTGAGAGTTTCGATCGCCTCGGCCAGGGCATCCGCGCTTGGCTCGATTGCAAACGCCCCGCCCATTTCGGCGAGCTCCGCAGATGGGGTCCCCTCGGCGACCAGCACCGGCCGCTCGAGGCACATCGCTTCAAGCGCAACCATGGGGTAGTCCATCTTCGCGTAGGCCGTACGGTTCACCATCAGCACGAAGTCGCTGAGCGCGAGCAGATCCTGAATGTGCACGGTGTCTCCTGGCCAGAGGACCCGACGGTCGATGCCCCAGCCTTTGGCTTGGGCGTGGAGCCGGGAAAGCGCCTCATCTGCGGCTGGTGTCTTTCGGCGGCAGGCCATCAAGAGAATCGCGTCGCGGCGGTTCGCTGTTGCGAAGCCTTCGAGCGCGATCTGTGCCCCGTCGCCGAACTCGACATCGCCCGGGTAGATCCAAACCGGCACGCCGTTGGGAAGCCCGTGCTTGTTGCGAAGCTCGGCACGCTCGCGATCGCTTGGCGCCGCGAGCGCAGGCACACAGGGCGGAATCAGGCGAAGAGCGCTCTCGCTGACGCCCTCTCGGATGAAGCGATCGTACGCGAACCGAGAAAGGGCCACGGTCCGGTCGGCGAAGAGGAGCATCCGCGTTGCGACGCCCTCGGCCGGCAGGCTGCAGACGGTGTGCACGCTCGGTACCCTGCGGACCGCGCGAGCAAGGCGCGCCGCCGACGAGGACCTCAGGTTTGGCGCGAAGAAGAAATGCCAAACCTCGGGCGAGCGGCCCAGGAGCAGCTTCTCAAAGATGGCCATGCGACCCGCGCTCTTCGCCAGGATGGGCTCGTGGCGCTCTAGATGTCCCGCGATGTCGCGGACCAAATTCTTGCTACTGTCGTTCCAAGGCGGGACGACCGGCTTGGACACGAAGAGGACCTCGGCCATTTGATCAGGGGTTACGCCTTGCGACTGCGCCCGGCAAGTGATTGAGTGAGCGGCAGTGCTTGCAGGCAGAACAATCGCGGTCGTCATGCCGGCGTTCAATGAAGCGCGCTTGATCGGCGCGGCGATAGAGAGCGTTCCGTGCTTTGTCGATCACCTGATCGTCGTCGATGACGCGAGCACCGACGCGACCTCCGAAATCGCGCAGGCGAGCTTGCGTCCGGTGGCGCTTCTGCGGCACGAAACCAACCAAGGCGTCGGCGCTGCAATTGCGACCGGCTGCAGGCACGCGCTCCTGCTCGGCGCGGCCATCACGGCTGTCATGGCAGCCGACGGGCAAATGGACCCGGTCGATCTGCCCAGCTTGCTCGCGCCCCTCCTGGACGGCGAAGCCGACTATGTGAAGGGCAATCGCCTCGGCTGGCCCGGCGCGAATGCCTCGATGCCCTGGCATCGATGGCTCGGCAATCGCCTCTTCTCAGCGTTCACGAGGCGCGCGATCGGCATCGAAATCCAGGATTCGCAGTGCGGCTACGTAGCGATGAATCGTCGCGCCAAGCGAGCGCTCGACTGGGACCGCTTGTGGAAGACGTACGGCTATCCAAACGATCTTCTCAGCTGCTTGACGATCAGCGGATTGCGGATGCACGAAGTCTCGGTGCGTCCGGTCTACGGCTCGGAGAAGAGCGGGATCCGCCTCCGCCACGTGCTCTTCGCCATCCCATTCGTGATCGCACGCGCCTGGTTCCGGAGATTCGCGCATCGAAGAGGGCTCGCGCGTTTTCCGTCCGCGGGTTAGAAACCCTCATGGGTCAGATCGACATTTTCAACGGCGACGCCGATGGCATCTGCGCGCTCGCCCAGCTGCGCAATGCCGAGCCCGTGGAAAGCAACCTCATCACCGGAGTGAAGCGAGACATCGCCCTGGTTGCAAAGGCCCAGGTGGCCGCCGGCGATCGGGTCACCGTCCTCGACCTCAGCTTCGACAAGAATCGCGATGGCGTCCTCAGGGCACTCGAAGCGGGCGCGGAGGTCTTCTACGTCGACCATCACTTTGCGGGTGAAATTCCCGAAAACGATCTGCTCACGACGATCATCGACCCGGACCCCAAGGTCTGCACCAGCCTGCTCATCAACGGCTATCTCGAGGGGCGTCACGTCGAATGGGCAGTGACCGGCGCCTTTGGCGACAATCTCAAAGCCAGCGCGCGGACGATCGCAGGGCCCCTCGACCTCACCGAAGAAGAGTTAGGCCTCCTCGAGAACCTCGGCATCTACATGAACTACAACGGCTACGGCTCTTCGCTCGATGATTTGCACTTCGCCCCTGCGGAGCTCTTCGAGCTCGTGCGCCCGTACCCGACGCCCTTCGCCTTCATCGAAGACGCGCCCGACGCCTTCGAGAAGCTCGAGTCGGGCTACCGAGTCGATATGGCCGCGGCCGCCGCGGTGAAACCGATCCGGCAATCCGAGAAGACCGCCGTCGTCATCCTACCGAACGAAGCCTGGGCGCGCCGCGTATCCGGCGTCTACAGCAATGAACTCGCCAACGGCGCGCCGGGTCGCGCACATGCGGTCCTCACCGAACGCGCCAACGGCACCTACCTCGTCAGCGTCCGCGCACCACTCGACGACGGAAAGGGCGCCGACGAGCTCTGCCGGAAGTTCTCAACCGGTGGCGGCCGGGCTGCAGCCGCCGGGATCAACGCGCTCCCGGCCGACCAGCTCGACGCCTTCATCGACGCGTTCGCGGCTTCGTACGGGTAGGAACCCAGGTTTCGTCCATCTCTGGCGTGTCCCCGTCGACGACGCCCGACGTCGAAGACGGCGACCAACGACGTCATCGTGCCGGTTCTCTCCGGCAGCCGGCGCCGAAAGCATTGAGCTTTTGGGTTGGCACGGGTCGTGCTTCAGAAGTCAGTCAACACATCCAAGAGGAGCGACCCCATGCAAGCACAAAACATCTCCGCCATCATCGAACAGGCCAAGCAACAACGCGCCGAGTACATCGGCAAGTCCATCCGCAAGCACCCGGTCGTCGCGATCTTGCTCGTCGCGATCCCGGTCCTGCTCACACAGGTGCATTGGAGCCCGTCGCCGCCGGTGGCCTCGGACCAGCTCACTGTCCAGTCTCAGCCAGGCGTTCTCAGCTGAAGGCGTGCTCGGAGTTCGTCCTCACTTGCGCGTCAACGCGCGCCCGGAAGTCGCTAATCGGTCTGGGTTGCGCCGCGTCCGCAGAGGAATCTGGATGACATCGGAGCGTCCATGGAGAAACTCGACTGGAATAACAGCCGTCGCCTGCGCTCGGGTGCGTGCCGGCATGCGCTCTTCGATGTTGTAAGGCATCGGGCAGAGATATACCGTTTACGAATGCGAATCCTAGGAGGCCTTTTCGTCCCCGTATTCTGCGGCATTCTGATCTGTGGCGCAGACTCGTGCGAAACCATGCCTGATCCTAGCGACAGCATGAACTGCGGGTACCCCGACACCTGCAGTGTCGACCAGGACAGATGCTTGGAGATTTGCAGGGACTCCTATTGCAACGGGCCCGAAAGTACGCGAGCAGGATACTGCTTGCCGGACGACAATCGCTGCCTATGTGTCTGCAGCGCTGGTGTGTGCGCTGTTCCCGACTGCACGGCACACAAGGACTGCGAGCCCGACATGTCCGGGGACCGATCCTGCGTAGATTGGTGCTCCGACTACGTCTGTGATGGGGGCCAAAACGTCCGTAGCTCATTCTGCCTTACGGAAGGCAGGTGCGAGTGTGTTTGCGCGTACACCGGCGTCAGCACCTGCGTCGACGATGCGCCGTGACGGCTACGGCGCATCGAGCTCCAAGGCGTCATCTTTCCAAAGTATCGTTCGGCCAAACTGCAGCCCGAGATTGCGTTGGCCCGGACGAGCAGCGTCGGCGATCTGATATTCGATCCACAAGGTCGTGCGGGACTTGCAGCGGTGCGGATGGGCAGCGATAACCTTCCCCGTAACGCCCTGCCCAAGGGACACGCGCGTTTGCTCTTTCAAGGGATGAGCGTTCCGAACCGTTGCGCCGATGTACGGTCCGCCTCCTGGCAGTCGCCGGCGCAGTCGGCGTGGGATTCGGTGGATCTTGTGGATCGCCGGAGGTGCTCGATCGGTTCGGTCGAGAGACGTCACCAGCGTTCCATATGCCTTGAATTCCGTCGTGTTCTTGAGCGTCATGTAGTCGCTCTTCACATCACTCCAAACCGTCCCAGGTTCATACGCTATATTTGGGGCCGGCATCGCGTCCTGCCCAATGGCAAACTCGACGTCGATTCTGACTCGCTCCGCGCCAACTTCACTGCGCATCGTCTCTAGGTCAATGAGGGTCGAGTAGACCCCATCATGTTTGTCCCTGTCTGGACCGGGCTTGCCTTGCCACATCGGCGTTGGTTTCGGTCGCAGGCGACGTCCTCCATCATAGAAGACCGCCTGAGCCTGAATGCCCGAGAGTGGGTAGCGGTACGTCAGCCGCGCCTTTAGAGTCGCGGGTTTCGCTCCCCGGGCCTCCTCGATCCAGACATCGGTCGTCAATTCCGGGTGATTCGCATAAGCCACGATCTCGATGTTGTCATCGGCTGGCAGCAATGACTGGGCTCCGCTTGGTGAAGACGGCGCCTTGATCCTAAACGTCCACTCACCGGGGTCTACGTCGGGGATGCGGACTCCGTGAAACCGGCCCTTCTTCGCCAAGGGCTCGCTCGGAATCTCCTCGAGAGTCCCGCCCTGACCCAACTCGAGCGTCAGCTCCGCAGCATTGCCGTCCTCTAGAAAGACATAGAACAGCAAGTCACGCGTACCGTTCGGCACGTTGAAAGTCGACTGTACGAACTCCCGAGACCCATCGAAACCTCGCTCAATCTCGCTTTCGCAGGCAATCGAATCCTTGGCGACGTCCGATACTTTTCCTTTGCACGAGTACACCGAGGTGCTTCCGCGGAGAATCGTCACTTCCCTGCATAGGTCCAGCTTCAGCTCCGCGGGGCTGCTTGGCGCGGAGAGGATCTCGTCGCTGCCGGAGGAGTAAGCGGCGATTTCTTCCATCGTTTCTGAGTTCGCCACCCCGTAGCTTCGCGGGTGAATCTTAATTCCCATTTCACCGGCCCGACGGACCTCGTTCCAGAGGTCGCCTCCTGCTGTGGCTTGGCCGTCTGAGAGCAATACGATCGTACCCCCGTTCGCCCCGCTCGTTCCCGCGTGAGCCTCTTCGAGAGCTTCAATTGCAGAGGCGAACGCTAAGTTGATGTTGGTCGATCCAGACGCGTTCGGAAACGCCGGGACGTCGATCGGATGGTTTGAATCAAACTCCCCGTACGCGACCAGCGTCGACACTTGGTTGTTGTACAAGAAGGCTCCTACGTATTCTCCTGGTTTCGCCTGCGGATTGGCTGCCGTCGAAACCGTGGGCTGCGCTGAGCTATGGTAGAAGAACAAAGCGGCTTCTTGGACATGCCGACTCGCGGGATCGTTCGCCGGTGCGTTCATGCTGTTCGAATTGTCCAGCAAAAGGACCGTCCCGGGGTTGGGATCGTTACTGCTGACGAAGCGTATGTCGGGCGTGGCGTTCGGTAAGGGCTCCGTAGTCATGTCGGGGAACTCCCCCTCGACATGCACATCCTCGAGGTCAATGTGGGCAGCACCAAGCATGCTCCATTCGCCTCGGGCAAACGGCAAGGTGCAAGCCGCCCAGCGATTGGGCCCATCATTGCTTGAGTCGCTGTCTTTGAGCACATCTCCGGTGAGCTCTTGCGAGCTCCTTCCCTGGTAGTTGCCCAGCCCTGCGTGCGTGACACGCAGTTTGACGTTTGAGTCATCGACGAAGCGATGGGGAAATGTGCCCGACATGACCGTCTCTTCGACGTATTCGGGGTTCGTTTGATGCAGCGTGACCTCGATCAGTTCTCCGTCGAGAGGGGCCGGAAAGCAGCCGGGGTAGGGTTGGTCAGGCCTCGGGTAGCGGTCTAGCAGTCCATACAGATAGTGACCCAGCTCGTGGTGCAGCACGTCGGGACTGCAGGTCCGCCATGCGCTGTGCAGGTGCACATGCATTTGGGCATAGTTCCAACCAGCTCGATGTGCGTCGGGATTCAGACTATAGGCAATGCCTCCTTTGCCGACATTCCATTGAACGTCGGCTGTATCCCAGCCACGTCCTTGGTCCGCGACATATACCCTTCGTAGGAAGTGTCGGCCCTCGGTAGAGTCATGAATGTATCTCGCGAGCTTCAGGATGTCGGCTTTCACTTTTTCCCTTGCGTCGGCGTAGGTGGTGCTTGCTGCGCAAGAGAGGCTTTGGGAGCTCGGGTCGTGCGTCTTACATGCGTCTTCGGTGCTCGCGCAGGTCATCACCGGCTGGCCCAAGGAATTCAATCCCATCCCGGCCAGCTCGTCGAAGTCTAGCCGCTTGCTCGCAGGGGAGGCATCGATCGTGCTGCCTTTCCAAGTATCTAGGTTGTCGTATGAAATCCAAATCGTGATGCCACCCTCCGCGTCGACGACCGCCCCGCTAGCGACGCCAGGCACGGTGGCTGCTACGAGCGCGAGGTAACGACTGACCGAGTAGAAACGAGATCGACACATCCCTGAGGATGGTCATGCAGCTCTGACGACCCGGTCAAGGGAAACCCGCTACTCCGCCTTGCATGCTTCCGAAGTCCTGAGCTCGAAGTCATCGACAAACACCCGCATGGGCGGGTCGAACGTAGTGAAAGGCTCGAAACGGGAAGGGCCGATGCGTAGTTGGAATCGGAACCAACGACCTGCCCACTCCGGCGGCAGGCAAACCTCGTTGGAGCGCCAGAGGTCGCCCGGCAATAGTTCGTCCGTTGGTCGCGTGGACTTCCCGAGGAACGACGAGACGACCATGGGCGCGTCAGCCGGCACCTTCGAGAAGAACACGAGCTGCGGCCCGCGGTTCTCGAAGCTCTCGGGGACCAACAGCCAGGTTTCGAACCGTAGCAGCTGATCGTTGGCTGTGTAGGTCATCTCGAGAACTCCGCGGCCGGTTCTCGCCAGTTCCGCATCGTCTCGCAGAGTAATCGACTCCCCGGTGGTCTGGGAGCCCAGGTCTGACACCCCGTGCCAGCGGTTGGGGGCTGAGTCGAAACCAGGGTCGAGAAGCTCGGGGGAGTCACCGCAGCGATCGTCTGAGAACAGCTCCACATCTTCGACAACGAGCTCAGTTGCGATTGTGGAGTCTGCAGTCGCAGGAAAGAATGCCAGATCGAGCACGTTCCCGTGGGTCCAAGGAGGCAAGCAGTACGCATAACTGCGCCAGGAATCGTCTCCGACGAGGGTATCAACCGGTCGCGTCGTGTCTGGAAACGCACCGATCTCCACGGCAAACGCCGACCCGACCGAGCTCTTCCACCAGAAGCGAAGTGCCGGCGAAAAAGAGTCAGTCGCCAAGGGCACCGAAAGCTGCGCCGCCATCGACGTGGACGTGGCCCCGCCCTCCGCTTTGACCAGTGCGGCGCCGCCGGTTCCGTTTCGCCCGACCCCCTCCATCAGAGCGGCTTTCGACGGGTCCCCTTCGAAGATCCAGCCCCTGTCGCCGGCCTCCGCTGCGCCGTTTAACACTTCGCCGGGCTTGGGACATTCGCCTTGCTGTGCGACATCGATCCAAAGTCGATCGACCTCAATTCTGCCAAGGGTGTCGTCGGGGCAGGTAACGGTTCGCTCAGACGCAGTGACCCGCAGCTTGACCGAGCCTCCGTACTCAGCATCGGACGGACCGTAGGCTGACTCTCCGAGGCAGAAGCGTATGGTCTGCCAATCTTCCGTAGCGGGCAGAGTCTTGATTGCTCGACCAAAGCCAACGCCTAGCCCATGCACGTTCTGCGCTCGGTACGTCACCTCCGCGATGAACGGCTCCGCCGAGTCGAAGCTCGGCATCTCGATGGTCTGGCTTACTTCACCTGCGTTGCAGACCACGCTAGGCGCCAAGAAGGCGACGCCCGGATTCAGACCATTTTCTAGCGGTAAGACAGTGGCGCCACGGCTCATCGACCATGATTCAGCATTCGTGAACTCGGGGTCGACGGGCGCACCAGCCCATGCACACGGGCTTCCCTCATAGCCAGCGACGCATTTGCAGGTGGCGCCGCCCGTGCTTCCGTCACAGTACTGATGGGCACCACATGCCTCGTCACAATCTGCCGTTTGCGGGGTCAAAGCCATACAGCGTTCATCGACTTCGACAGCGTCCGGCCCGCAAGTCCCCGAATCGCAAGCAGCAAGACCCACACAAAGAACAGCCGTCAGCGTGATCAGGCAAGCGCGCATCTTTCCAAAGCATGCCTGGGTCACGCCCCTCACTCAAGGTGGAGAACGCAGTCGACCGCGCTCGAGATCGCGGACTGTCCGGGGTGAATTAATACGTATGGACAGCGTCAGCCATAGGTGATTGATTCGTCCCCAAATAAGGCTTTCCACTCGTGGGTAGCACGCGCAGCGGAGGAGAAGTCATGACAGCATCCATTCGTACTAGTCTTCTTTTGCTTGCCATCATCTGCCCAATCTATGTGGCCATCATCGGGTCATGCTGCAATGACCAGTGCGAGGACACGAACCCTTGCACTTCGGAGTGCTATCCGAAACCCGCTGGGGGTTGTCCAAGCCCCGCAGACAATCCCTACAATGCGGCCGATGGCACCGAGTGCCCCTTGAGCGCTGGTGTATACGGGCAGTGCTCCGGTGGAACTTGTGGGACCAACGAGTGCGTCGGCCTTACCGATCTCCAATCCTGCAACTACCCGCGGAACGGCGGCACCGAGGGCATCTGCATCGAGCAAAGATGTGTTTCGGCCGGGGAATCCGATCCGTGCGTCAAGTACAATTTCGGCAGAATCAATTGTTGCAGCATCGAGGGCTGCAACAGTGCGAACGGAGTGCTCTGCGGGACGGATTCCTCGGCGCTCAATGGAACAGCGTGTGACCCAACGGGTGTTCTTCCAGTAGGTCAAGGTTCGGGGTCCTGTCAGAATGGCTACTGCGTGCATGGTCAATGCACTGGTCAATGCAGTCAGACCAGTCCATGTCAGAGCGCCGACTGCAATCCCGGAACTGGTCAGTGCGCGTTGGCCCAGAATGTCGGCGATACCCTCGACTGTAACCCACCCGCTGAGCCGCCCGGCTCAGGGTACTGCTGGGGAGGAGATTGCAAAGACGCCGCCCCATGCGATGTGAACTGCGACGACAACAATCCGTGTACCAAGGACACCTGCAATCTCAAGAAGTTCATCAAGGGCATGTGTCCCGACCAGGTTTGTTGCGAGCATGAGCCCTCGGACACCTCGACGCCGACGAAGTGCACCTTGCCCGGAGGGACGGGCGAAGGCGTCTGTGACAGCGCCGGCTTGTGCATCCCCGCTGTGTGCGGATAACCACGGGCCGTGCGTTCTGTCTTCTTCGTAGCGGCTTCCGTCGCATGCGCCTCGGCGTATCTGTTTCCCTATCTCCATTTGGCGGGTTCATGGTGGCGGTTCATTCCGAGCACAGTAATCATTCTCGCAATTGGCACGGTCCTCCGGGGCAAGGGCGCAGTTAGGTGCTTCGGGCTCGCAATGACGAGGCGCGACCTGGCGCTCAGCGTTGCCCTTCTCGCGCT
Organism: uncultured delta proteobacterium; assembly: GCA_963699755.1. Taxonomy (GTDB): domain Bacteria; phylum Myxococcota_A; class Polyangia; order Polyangiales; family Houyiibacteriaceae; genus SG8-38. The sequence goes on along the minus strand of CAVOVB010000001.1, from coordinate 765,794 downwards.
GGTTCTGCCTCTCTTTTACGGCGTGCTCAGCGAGGTCGTCGTGGACGAGGCCCTGATCGCACGCCGCGTTCTGGCTCCACGGGCCAAAGTCCACCAGTTCTTCCAGGTCTTCAACGACGAGATCCTGATGCGCGCAGCGCTACTGACCCTCTTGTTGCAGGTGTTTCCATATCCCAAGGCCGTCATCGTCGGGCTCGCGCTCGTCTTCTCTGGGGGCCATCGCGTCGTTTACGGGCTCGACGGGACCGAAATCGGCTTCCCGGCGCTTACGACTCTGTTCTCGCTCGGCGTCATCGCGAACGCCTTGTTCGTGCGCTTTCGACACATTGGCTTCGGCTTCGCGCTGCACTACGCGTGGAACTTCTGGCGCTTCGGCACTCGCTACTACCTCGACGGCCGGCACTTGCTCGAAGGTGAAACGTTCAACTACCTCGAGGGCAATCCCTGGGTTGTCGGTGGTTCCGTTGTGACGATGTTGTGCGTGTGTGCAGCCCAGATCAGCTGGGCTCAGCGGCGCTCGTATTCACCCGGCGGATGACGAGGATGCCAGCGACGATGAGTCCGATCGAGATGTATTGCGACGGTGTGAGCCCGGCGTACCTGATGTCGCCGCCTTCCGCGACTGGCGCCCTCAAGAAGTCCAGAGCGAAACGGCAGGGCGCGTAGAGTAGCGCCAAGAGCCCGACGTAGATCCCAGGCTTGCGCGGCGCACGAGACAAGACGAGGAAGACGCTTGCAATAGCGGCCAAGACGATCGCATCGTAGAGGCCGAGGTCGTGGCGCGGCAGATACGGCGGCGCGCCGGTCCTGTAGTCCGCAACCGCAAGCGCGAAGTTGCTGATGCGCCCGGGGTGATCGTGTACGACGAAACAGCCGGTTCTGGCGATGCACCAGCCAAAGGGTCCGGCGAAGGCAAACGCGTCTGCCGTCGCCAAGATCGACCCCCTGCGGTGCCATTTCCAAACCCAGGCACCGATGATTCCGCCGATGACGCCGCCGTACATCGTCCAGCCTAGCCTTCGGGCTAGCGCTTCGGACGGGTTGCTGAGCAGGTAGAAGAATGTATCGGGCTCGTAGAAGATGCCGTTGAGCAAGTAGGAGACCGGAAAGGCCAACAAGAGGATGTGGACGGCAAAATCGAGAGTCGCTTCTACGGAGCGCTGGTGCCTGCGGGCAAACACCACCGCCACTGCAAGGACGACCAACACGGCAACGCCGACCGTGATTTGGAATGGGTAAACGGTGACCTCGTGCTTCCCGATCTCGACCAAGATCGGCTCCCATCGAAACCATGGGATCAAAAGCAACGCAGTCATTCCCTCACTGCCGGGCAGTCTGCGGAAGTCGTGAGCTCGAAGTCGTCGAGGAAGACTCGTTTCGTAGAGATTGCGATGCCCGCTTCGTTTGGCGGTCCGACCCGGACTTGGAAACGGAACCATCGGCCGGCCCACTCGGGCGGAAGGCAGACTTCGTTGCGCTGCCAGTCACCGCCAGGCGTGAGATCTCCTCGCTTCTCGTCGGCCCTGCCGAGCACCCACTCGACCGTCGTCTCTGGGACTGCGACGACGTCGGAATGAAAGACGAGTTGGGGCCCTCCGGCTTCATCGCTTGGAGGGACGAGGACGAAGGATTCGAACCGCATCTCCGCTTCACTGGTCCAATAGGTCAGCTCGAAGACGCCGTCTCCGTTGCGTGCGAGTGCACCATCGTCTTGCATGATCGCGGCTTGGTTCGGACTCGCGCCAAGATAAACACCCGGCCAGCGATTCGGGGCCGACTCGAACCCCGGATCGAGCAGGTCAGTCGATTCGCCGCAGTCGGGATCCGAGACCACCTCCACCTCATCGACGAGAAGCTCTGTCTCGTCGACCGCACCTTCGTCGACCAGCGAGAACGTGATGTCGACGACGTTCCCGTGGGTCCATGGGGGCAGGCAGTAGATGTTGTTGCGCTCGGCGTTGTTACCGATCAATCGGTCGAGCGACCGTCGCGGTTCGCCGAGGCCGACGAAGGTGCCGAGCTCGACTTGGAATGCCTGCGTGCTGCTCCCTCTCCACCAGAAGCGAATCGCCGGAAAGGGCAGGGTACCGGGAGTTGGCACCGATACCTGCGTCGACATCGCAGCAAGATCAGTGGAGCCGGATTCTCTCAAGAGGCGAGCGCCGTCGGAGCCTCCTTGTCCCACGCCCTCGACCAAGGCTGCCTCCGCAACGCCTTCCTGGGCGAACTTCCAACCACCGTCTTCGACATTGGCCGCACCGTTGAGCACGTCTCCGGGGGGCGGACAGCTCCCGGGGTCAGCCGGCGTGATGAAGAGCTCGTCGACCCGGACCTTCCCGACCGGTTCGTCCTCGAAACAGCCGGGTGCACGTTCGGATGCCGAAACCTGAAGCTTGACGGGCCCGCCGTTCGGCTCTTGGCCGAACGCCGCCTCACCTAGGCAGAAGCGAGCGGTCTCCCAGTGGCCAAGCGTCGCGGGAAGATACCTCCAAGCCCGGTCGAATCCTATGGCAGCTCCCTCGACGTCGTCCGCCTGGTAGGTCACCTCGGCCATCAGGGGTGCCCCAGCCGCTCTGTAGCTTGGCATCTCGAGTACCTGGCTCAGGCCGCCGGCATTGCAAACCACGCTTGCAAAAAGAGAGCCTTCTCCTCCGCCCCCAACGGAAGGGACGATGGTGGCACCCTTGTCTCCCTCATCCACCCAGTAGGATTCGCCGTCAGCGTTTTGTAGTCCCTCGAATTCCGGATCCCGGACGACTCCGACCCAGGCGCACGGGACCCCCTCGTAACCCGGCGCGCACTTGCAGCTGTACGGCCGCGTGCTGCCATCGCAGATCTCGTGCGCCCCGCATGGTTCATCACAGACGGGAACCGTGAGGCAGGCGCCATCGACTTCGAACAATTCAGGAGCGCAAACCGCTGAATTGCAGGCGCCCGCCTCGAGCGCGAGGACAAGCACGGCTAGCTGCCGCCGCATCAAAACACCCCTCGAACACCAAACGCACCGCCCGATCGGTTCACGTCGATGCTTGGGGAGAGCGCCACCTTGGGCTTCTTCTCTTCCTTTCTGAAGAGGTAGACGAGCGGCATCGTCAGCAGGGGTGCGGCGGTGACGCCGAGCATGATCGCCAGGTCGGTCCGTTTGGCGCGGCTCACGCAGGGCTGGGGATTGAGATTGTTGACCGAGCAGGAGCTCGGGGGCTTGGGGTCCGCGGTGAGGGCAGATGCGATCGCCCCGGCGGTGAATCCGAGTCCAAGGCCGCCGCTCAGCCAGGCCCACCAGGGGGTCTTGCTCTTGTACGGAAGAACCAGCGGCATGGCGGTGACGAGCATGGCCGAGCTGGCGCTACCGGAGATGATCACGCCAGTGCCGATGTTAAGCCAGGTTCCGTGGGCGCCGAGGCTTCCGGGGTCGGCGTTCCAGTCGTCCCCGGCCGAGCTACGGGCCAGCATGAGGCCGTAGCCGGTGAGCAGAGACGCCGTGCCGAGCGAAGCCAGGGTGAGCCCCGAGATGAACTGACCGCGGGGCGGACGGGGCTCGGTGATGCGATCGTTCTTGGAGCCGCCGGCGAGCGACAGCTCCGCTTGGCCGGTGCTGCAATCGAAGGCGACGGGTTTGGCGCCCGTGAAGTCCCTGCACTCGCCAGCGAGCAAGGTCGCCGTCGCTTCAACGACTTGCGAGGTGTCGGGCCCGCTCGACGCCGATCCGATTCGCACAAATGCCGAGTCCTTTCGCGTGCCTCGGATCAGGCGAAGCTCCAGGCTATCCGGCGTTGGTCGGGAAGCGAGCAGGACGGCGCCGGCGGGGAGGGTCCTTGCAAACTCGCGGGCATCTCGAGCGCGCTGGTCTTCATTCTGCGGCTCGTCGTATCGGAGGTGCAAGATGGGTTTCGCGCGTACCGCGCGATCGAAGTGAGCGAAGACGAAGAGAGTGGTTCGGCCGCGCGCCACCCGCACTCGGTGCACGCGACTCAGCGTGCTCGCACTGCACTCGACCTGCACGCGATACTCCCCGGGGTAGAGGTGGGTCATGTCGTGGGGCGTTTCGCCGACGAGCACGCCGTTGACGCGCAGCGCGCAGCCCGATGGCTCGCTTTCGACGAGCAGGCTGCTGCCATGCGACGGGCCGGCCTCGAGGGCCTCGTCGTAGACGATCGACACCCTTGGAGGGTGCATGTACCGGGTGGGCGCGGTGCCAGGGACCATTCGCACGCAAGCTTCGGCCTGCGCCTTTGCGCCGGCCTCATCGCCGGTTTCGAGCAGCGCCCTGACCATGTAGAGGCAGGTGTCGAGCACGGTCCGGGCGCGCTTGGGGTCTCGGTTGAGCTCTTCGAGGGCGGTGCCAGAGAGGCCCTGCGCTTCCTCGAGTTGGGCGAGCGCGGTGCTGTACTCGCCGTTGGCAAGCTGGCGGACGGCGGCTTCGGAGAGAGCCGACCACGCTTCGATCGCGCTTGCTGTAAGCTCCGCGGGCGGGGACGAGCCACGCTGCTCGAATCGGCGGGTCGCCTGAACCGAGGACCAGACCCCGATGCCTTGCTTTCGGAGCTCGCGGCTGACTTTGCTGACGGTGGGCTGCATCCATCCGACCTCGTCGTCGGTGGCGGTCGGGAGCACGAACCAATCCTCGGACTGCGCGAGGCCCGTCGGAAGACCTGCAAGCCAAAGCGCGGCAACCACCAAGATAAGTCGCATGGCGCGTAACTATCTTTGTTTTGGCGCCACGGCGCAATTCATCATCGGCGTCCGATTCCAGACCAAATGCCATCGTGAAGGCGTTCCAAAACGCCTTTCGCGCAGGGCTCACTCTCTCCGAGGATGAGGCGCTTGTCGATCAAGAGGAACGCGGCGCCGTGGACGGCGGACCAGGCGAGGAGGGCGGCCTCCTGCACGCTTCGGGTCAACACGCCCTCTCGCTCGCAGGCTTCGAGGATCCCTTGAAGGCCGGCGAAGGCTGCATCGCCTGCCTCGCAGAGCTCAGGGATGTCACGCGAAGGCATCCAGCCAAACATCAGTCGGAAGAGCTCCGGGTTCTCCGATGCGAACTCGAGGTAGCCGAGGCCGGCTCGTCGGAGCCGCACTTCGCCACCAGCGCCGTCGTCTTGCTCGGCACCCATCATCTCGCGAAGGCGCTCGAAGCCGCGGATCGCCAGGGCGGCCAGGATCGACTCCTTGTCCTCGAAATGGCGATACGGAGCTCCGGGGGTGACGCCGAGTCGGCGCCCGACCTCCCTCAGGGAAAGACCGCCCGGACCGTCCTCTTCGAGCAGGCCCTGGGCGGCTTCGAGCAGGGATTCACGTAATTCTCCGTGATGATAAGCTTTTCTAGCGGTTGCCATGGCTGAATGTAACTTAATTGGGGCGGCTGAGTAAACAGTGTTGACATTGAAAGTGAACGCCGTATACATATATGTATACAGTGAATACATCAGGAGGTCAACATGCACAAGTCAGTACTCACACTCGGGGTCGTCCTCTCGCTTGGCACGGTCGGTTGCTCCGGCCTCGCGCTGCAACCGAGCTCGAGCCTCGCCGCCCAGTTCAAGAACCAAGGGGGGCTCGACGGGCTCTGGGTCGGCACCGAAGCGGCACCGAGCCAAGGGCTCGAAACCCCACGCTACGCAGAACAGAGCCTCGGTGGGCTTTGGAGCGCTGGCGCCGAAGCTGTCGAGACGGTGCCTCACGAGCTCTCCGATCAGCCAGGCACGCAGGGCGATCTCTGGAATCCGGCCTCGGTGACGCGCAGCTGGGAAGTCGACCAGGGCAACCCGCCGAGCCCTTCGCGCGGCTTGCTTTTCGGGGACTCCTCGAGCGGCCGGATCTGGTACTAGGCGTGCCTGCGGGGTTGCTTGGTCGTCGGGGGCTGCGCGTCGCGGACGACTCGGGCGAGAGCTACCGATTGCTCACTTGCACCTAGGAGACACGTAGTTTACTTTACGTAAAGTAAATGACGCTACTCCTCGACAGACGAGACGATCTATCCGCGCCCAAGCCGATGCCACGCCATAAAGGCCACTGGCTCTGGGGCGGAACCTTCGACTTCCAGCGCAATCCCGCCGAGTTCGTGCTCGAGGCGCACGATAAGTACGGCGATGTCTTCGTGACCCGGGTCTTGACCGGCCAGTCCTATTTCATCCGCGACCCGGCGGTCGTCAACGCAATCAACGTCACGGAGGCCAAGCACATCTACAAGCCCAAGGTGGTCAAGCAGATGTGGAAGCCGTTCCTCGGCAACGGGCTGGTCCCAAACGACGGCGAGTCATGGAAGCGGCAACACAAGTTGATCATGCCTGGCTTCCACAAGATGCGCGTCGACGCCTATGCGCCAACGATGGCCGAGTACACGCGCGACATGATTGAAGCTTGGAAGGACGGAGAACAGCGTGACTTTCGAGAAGAGATGGTCGAGCTCACGCTTCGCATCGTTGCGAAGACTCTGTTCGATACAGACCTTGCGCACGATTCGCAGACGGTGCATCAGGCGATGAAAGACATCAGCGAAGCGCTGATCGACCATGCTCAAACGCCTATCCCGACCCCGCGTTGGTGGCCCTCCGAGCGCAACAAGCGCATGGTACGCGCGCTCGACTCGATGGACGGCGTCATCGAACGGCTCATTGCCGCGCGTCGAAAGGACCGCACAGACCACGGCGACCTGATGTCGCACATCGTGTTCGCGACCGACGGGCAGGGCAGCATGCCAGACCAGCAGATGCGGGATGAGCTGATGACGCTCATCTTCGCCGGCCACGAGACCACTGCCCACACCCTGACCTGGGCCTGGTACTTGCTGGCGACCAATCGGGACAAGCTGGCGAAGGCGCAGCAGGAGATCGACGAAACCATTGGCGGCAGGCCAATCGCCATCGAGGACCTTCGAGACCTGCCGTACCTCGAAATGTGCCTCAAGGAATCGCTTCGCAGACTTCCGGCCGTCTGGATCTACGCGCGCGAGGCGCAGCGGGATCTGCGTCTCGGCGACTACTTCTTTCCTAAGGGCGCGATCCTCGCGATCAGCCCGCTCGCGACCGGCCGAAACGCCAAGTACTTCGACCATCCCCTCGAATACCGGCCCGAGCGCTGGACGCGCGAGTTCGAGCGTGAGCTCCCGAAGGGCGCCTACGTGCCCTTCGCGGCGGGGCCGAGGGTCTGCCTCGGCAAGCAGTTCGCCATGATGGAGATGCGGATCGTTCTCGGGACGCTGATTCAGAACGTCGACGTCAATCTCGTCGAGGGCTTCGAACCGGACTTCAATGCAGAGATCTCGTTGAACCCGGGCGAGCGTGGCATGCAGATGAAGGTGCGGTTCAGGGAGGGCGCGCCGGTGAGGGTCGAGCAGCGCAACCGGCCTCGGGCGAATAGCGGGACGCACACAGCCTGACCGCAGCAGGGGCGCGCATCGCTGCTGCGGAGGCGGCTTGCCGGCCTTCCAGAGCTGTCCTGAGACAGTCGGCAAGCGCCGAACCCTCGCCCGAAGGTCCAGGAGATCATTGCGTTTTCCAACATTAAGCAACATTATTATCGGAAAATTGCAGCCTTAATACTTGACGCGCTGCGTCGTCGTATCCAAGCTAGTGGCTGAGGCAGGCGGGTCATACGCCCCAGCAAGTGTTCCGCCGGGCCGATTGGGGGTTTCCCATGGATACAGAGCTACTCATCGTCATCATGTCCATCGTCGCGCTCCACGTTGCTGCCCTCGCGGGTGGTGGCCTGGCACTGGGGATCATGCGGCTTCTCGGCCGCGACCCGGTCAGCGCCAGCGGAGCAGAAGGGCGGGAGTCGATCCACTGAGTCGACCGCGCGGGCTCCGAGGGCGAGCTCAGCACCAGGACGCCTGGTGACCCGGCCGTTCTAGGAGCTCGCGCAGGTTTGCAGACACCACCCGATAGCCGACGTTGCCGTAGAGCTTTTGTCGACCTTGGTTCAGGTAATAGGTGGGGCTGCCTTCGATCTTGTACTCGTCCCGGAGCTCGATGTCACGGCAGAGCTCGGCCATCGCTTCGCCGCTGCTCAGCTTCGCTTCGATGGCTGACCTGGGAAGCCCTGCCTGCCCGAGGACGTCTAGGAGCACGCCCCGATTCGAGACATCGCGGGCTTGCTCGAAAAAGGCCGTGCGGACCTGCCAAGCGGCCTCTTCGAAGACTGTGCGTCCGCCGAGCTCCTGGTGCCGCGCCGAGTCCACGACGCCTTCGTCGACCAGCAGTCGCGCAGCGCAGAGCATTTCGTGGGCCGCCGATGAAGTGGTCGGAGCAACTTGACTCCACACCCGCTCGTTCACCGCAACGTGCGGGAAGCCCTTGGCGACCTCCAGCACGTGCGCGCCGAAGCCGGCATAGCCCCCTCGCTTCTTCCAACCTTCCGCGATTCGATGTCGCGTGGCACCGAAGATCGGGATGAAGCGGTACTCGAGGTCGATCGACGATCCGAATTCCTTGCGCAGTTGATCTAGCCGAGCTTCGGCTATGTAGGCCCAGATGCACAAGACGTCCGATACATAGGAGATGTGAATGGTCATTCGAAAACCAGATATGCGATGCCAGCGATGAAGAGTAGAGCGAATACCAGGAGCCATTGACGCCAGATGTCGCTTTGGAGCGCGGACTCGTTAGCGGGCTCTACCGCCTCGGTGCGGGTGCACTTCGGACAGCGCGGATCGTCCCCCGCATCTTCAGGGACGAACTCGAGATCGCAATCGGCGCATCGGTAGGGGTCGGACATAGCCCTCACCAGCGTCCGATGCCGCCCATGTCGTGGACTTCGGTGAAGCCGTTGCTTTCGAGGAGCCGCTTGGCCATGGCGCTACGAGCGCCGCTTTGGCAGTACACGACGATCTTGCCGCTCTTGTCGCCGAGCTCGCCCATGCGTCCCGAAAGCTCCTGAATGGGAATGTTGAGGGCACCGTCGATGTGACCTCCCGAAAACTCCCCTGCGCTACGGACATCGACGAGCATTGCTCCGTTGGCGACGAGAGAATGGGCGTCACTTCCGGAAATCCTAACCGCGGTGAAGCGCTGGTAGACCACGAACACGACGACGATCGCCAGGAGCGCGAGGATGATCTTCGAAATCATGCGCCCAAGGATAGTCCCGCTCGCGGCAAGCGCCACAGCTGGGACGGCGGAGCGCCATGGTCGAAGCGAATGCGGCATTGGGGCCAAAAGCGCGCTAGACCTGCGGCATGAACGAGCCAAATGGCAGGGCCGAAGGGCAGGAGAACGCGCCGAACTTCATCCATGACTTGGTGAGGGAAGACATCCGCACTCGGAAGCATGGGGGCAAGGTCGTGACACGGTTTCCTCCGGAGCCGAACGGGTACCTGCACATCGGGCATGCGAAGTCGATCTGCTTGAATTTCACCACCGCAGAGCTCTCCGAAGACGGACGCTGCCATCTGCGCTTCGACGATACCAACCCGGAAGCAGAAGACATCGAGTACGTCGAATCGATTCGTGAGGACGTGCGCTGGCTCGGCTTCGACTGGGGGAGTCACGAGTACTTCGCGTCCGACTATTTCGAGAAGCTCTACGACTGCGCCGTGAACCTCATCAAGCGCGGACTGGCATATGTCGATAGCCAGAACCTCGAGGAGATCCGCCAGGGACGCGGCGATTTCTACAGGCCGGGTGTGAACAGCCCGTACCGCGACCGAAGCGTCGAGGAGAATCTGGAGCTCTTCGCGGGCATGCGTGCCGGCAAGTTCGAAGAAGGCACTCACGTCCTCCGGGCGAGGATCGACATGGCCTCGAAGGACGTCAACCTCCGTGACCCACTGATGTATCGCATTCGCAAAGTGACGCACCACCGGACCGGTGACGACTGGTGCATCTACCCGATGTACGACTACGCGCATCCGATGTCCGATGGCTTCGAGGGGATCACACACTCGGTGTGCACTCTCGAATTCGCGCACCATAACCCGCTCTATCAGTGGTTCGTCTCGCACTTCGACTTCGACCCGATGCCTTGGCAGTACGAGTTCGCGCGCCTGAACCTGACCTACACGGTGATGAGCAAGCGCTTGCTCAAGCGACTCGTGGAAGAGGGTCATGTGAGCGGTTGGGATGATCCGCGGATGCCGACCATCGCGGGTATGCGACGTCGAGGGTACACGCCCGCCGCAATCCGACGCTTTGCGGAGCGGATCGGGGTTTCGCGCCGGGACAGCATCGTCGACGTGGGACTTTTGGAGCATGCGCTTCGCGAAGACCTGAACGCGACTTCGCCACGCACAATGGCTGTCTTGCGTCCTCTGAAGCTGGTGCTCGAGAACTTCCCGGAGAACGAGGAGGTCGAGGTTCAGGCGCCCTTCAGCCCGGACGACGAGAGCTTCGGCTCGCGGCGCCTGCACCTCACGCGTGAGCTGTTCATCGAGCGCGACGACTTCATGGAAGAACCGATGAAAAAGTGGTTTCGCATGGCGCCGGGCACGGAGGTGCGTCTCCGCTACGGTGCACTGGTGACCTGCAAGGAAGTCATCAAAGACGATGCGGGGAACGTGGTGGAGCTCCGTTGTAGCTGGGACCCGGCATCCAAAGGCGGCAACGCGCCGGACGGTCGCAAAGTGCGCGGGACGATTCATTGGGTCAGCGCAAAGCACGCCATCGACGCCGAAGTCCGGCTCTATGACCGCCTCTTCAAAGAAGAGAACCCTCTGGACGAAACGCTCGAAGGCGACTTCACCTCACGCATCAACCCGGACTCCCTCGAGGTGCTCCCGCACGCGAAGCTCGAGCCCAACCTCGCCGCCCGCGGCGCCGGCGAACGCGTTCAATTCGAGCGCCTGGGCTACTTCGTCGTCGACCCCGATAGCACGCCGGAGCGCCCGCTCTACAACCGCACCATTCAGCTCAAAGACTCCTGGGCCAAGCTGGCTAGAAAATAGGCGATGCCCAGCCTCACTTGCCCTTGAACGCGGGCGGCCGCTTCTGGAACAAGGCAGTCACACCTTCCCGCAAGTCTTCCGAGGTCATCACGCGCTCGAGGACTCGCTCGTCGAGCTCGTCCGGCTGGCAGACCTCGGTGAGCAAGCCCGCTGCGAAGGCTTCGTCGGCGCTCAGCTTCTTCGCGAGCAGCATGATCTCGAGCGCTCTGGCGCGCCCAACGGTACGGGTCAGGCGTTGCGTTCCGCCCCGAGCGGGAACGACGCCAAGCTCGACTTCCGGCAGACCGATCTTCGCGCTGCGCGCAGCGATTCGGAAGTGGCAGGCCAAAGCGATTTCGAAACCGCCGCTGACCCGAATCCTCTGGTAAGCTCTCGCGCGCAGTGCGCATGTTCATCACGGTCGTGGCGCTCCTCGTCTTGCTCTGCCTTGTTGTCGGGTTCTGGCTGATCTCACGTGGGCCTAGTGCGGCGGAGGCCGCGCGCATTGCCGAGGTTTTACACGACCAGACGCCAGCCGCTGAGCCGGCTGCATATGCGCATTGCGCCTCTTGTCATCTACACGACGGCAGTGGCAGGCCGGACGGGTCCATCCCGCGCCTGGCCGGGCAACGGCGCGCGGTGATCGAGAACAAGCTCTATCGGCTGAGGGCAGGGATGATGCGCCTTCCGGTGATGGATCCGTACGCGAGGACCTTGCCGCCCGAAGAGATCGGCGACATCGCAAAGTACCTCTCCGAGCTGCCCGAGATCGAGGTCGCGCCGAGCCATGCCAGCGAAGATGAGCGAGCGCGAGGCGCGAGCGCCTACGCCCAGCACTGTGCTTCGTGTCATGGCGCACATGGAGAGGGAAGCGATGGCATATTTGCGTCTCGACTTTGCGGACAATACCCCCGGTACCTCGAGCGTCGTCTCGAAGAAGCGGCCGCGGGCACGCGCGGCGACGCCGATGCGATCATGCAAGGTGTGGTGGATGCGATGAGGGTCGACCAGCTTCGCGTCATCGTCGCCTGGCTGGCCGCTGGGAAGGGGTGCCCGGCACCATGAACGAGCGATTGAGCCGCAGGCGGTTCGTCCACGTGACCGGAGGCGCAGCGGCGGCGGCCTCGATCGGGGCGCCGGCTCTGGTGCATGCCGTCGCGCCCGATGAAGGAGTTGCTGAGACCCGCCACCTGAACGTGATCGTCATCGGCGGCGGGCTCTCGGGTCTCATGGCCGGCCGCGAGCTTCAAAAACGCGGCGTGGATTCGTTTCTGGTCCTCGAAGCCCGGGAACGCGTGGGCGGCCGGACGCTCAACATGCCGATAGGAGGCGGACAGATCGTCGAAGTTGGCGGCGAATGGATTGGACCAGGGCAAGACGCGATTGCCGCTCTGATCGACGAGCTCGGGATCGGCGCCTTCGATCAGTACTACGAGGGCGACACGACCTACGACATCGAAGGTCTCATCTCACGCGGGCTCTTGCCTGAGGTCAGCCTCTTTGAGGCAGCCGATTTCGCCAAAGTCGCCTGGCAGCTCGACCGCCTCAGCAAGAAGATGCCGGTCGGCGAGCCTTGGCGCATGAACGATGCGACGACGCTCGACCAGACCACCTTGGGAGACTGGCTCCGCGAGCACGTGGCAACCAGCTTCACGCCCTCGGTATTTCGTTTGATCAGCCGCGCGGTCTGGTCTGGCTACCCCGAGCGCATCTCGCTCCTCTGGGTCCTGCACTATCTCCGCTCGGCCGGAGGACTCTTGCCGGTGATCATGAACGATGGGGGCGCTCAGGACCAGCGCATCGAAGGAGGCTCGCAGGTCATCTCGGAGCGAATGGCGGCCGAGCTCGGCGGTCGCGTCCTTCTCGGCCGTCCCGTGCTTCGCATCGAGGATCGGGCTCCGGAACGGATGCGCATCGTGACCGCGGCCGAAACCTTCACCGCCGACCGTGTCATCGTCGCGATGGCGCCCGCCGACACGACCCGCATCGAGTTCGCACCGGCCTTGCCGAAGCCTCGACAAGACCTCGCCACCGCTTGGTCGCGGCTGCCACGCCTGCCACTCATCAAGGCCGCCATGTTGTACGAGCGCCCGTTTTGGCGGGCGGACGGGCTCAACGGCGCGATGCAGAGCGACCGAAGCCCGATCCAACTGGTCTTCGACAATTCCCCGAAGGACGGGTCGCTCGGCGTGCTCAGTTGCTTCCTCTCGGTGGTCGAGTGTCCGCAGCTCGCCGATCGCAAGGCGCGAGAGGCGGGATTGAAAAAGGAGCTCGAGCGCTATTTTGGGCCCAAAGCCCTCGATGCGACCGGCTACGTCGAAAAGGACTGGGCGGCCGACCCCTGGAGCACCGGCTGCATCACCCCGCTGACCCCGGGCGTGCTCACAGCCGGCGGCGAGCATCTGCGAAAACCGAGCGGGCGGATCTTCTGGGCTGGCACCGAGAGCGCCAAGCGCTGGTGCGGCTACATGGATGGAGCGATTTCCGCCGGAGCGCGGGCAGCCCACGAGGTCCACGCGTCTCTCGAGGGCTAGGGCGGCGCGATGGCGCTCAGGATCCAGCGGCGGCTTTCGACTGGGTCGATGACCGCATCGATTTCGAAGTGCGCCGCCATGTTGACCGCTTTTCCGCGCTCGTAGAGCTTGTCCACCATTCGCTGAAACATCTGCTCGCGGGCCTCGGGGTCTTCAAGCGCCGCGAGCTCTTTTCGAAAACCGAGCTTCACCGCACCTTCGAGACCCATGCCGCCGAACTCGCCGGTCGGCCAGGAAATCGTGAACACCGGCGCTTTGAAGCTGCCGCCTGCCATCGACTGCGCCCCGAGCCCGTAGCCCTTCCGCAAGACGATCGTGCAGAAGGGAACCTCGAGCGCTGCGCTCGTCGTGAAGAGCCTCGCGGCGCGCTTCACGAGTCCCGTCTCTTCGGCCTCCGGCCCCACCATGAACCCGGGCGTGTCGCACAAGAAGAGCAGCGGGATCCTGAAGGTGCTGCAGAGCTTCATGAAGCTGCTCGCCTTGTCGGCTGCCTCGCTGTCGATCGCGCCCCCGAGGTGCATGGGATTGTTGGCCAGGACGCCGATGGGCTTGCCTTCGACCCGAGCCAAGGCGGTGACCATGCCCGCGCCAAAGCCGCCCCTGAGCTCGAGTACGGAATCCTCGTCGGCCAAGGTCTCGATGACCCTACGCACTTCGTAAACGCGGAGACGGTTCTCTGGAATCACCGAGCGAAGCAGGCGCTGGTCTCGGCAGGTCCAGTCGGTGAGGGCGCCCTGAAAGTACGACAGATATTTCTTTGCGGCCGCAACGGCGGCTTCGTCGTCGTCGACCAGCACGTCGATCACGCCATTGCGATACTGAGACGCCGAAGGCCCTATCTCTTCGGGTGCGTAGACCCCTAGACCGCCGCCCTCGATCATGGCGGGCCCGCCCATGCCGATGTTCGAGCCCTTGGTCGCGATCACCACGTCGCAGCAGCCGAGGAGCGCGGCATTCCCCGCGAAGCAGTGGCCCGAGCTGACGCCGACGAGCGGAACCCTTCCCGAGAGCTCGGCGAAGTACTGAAACGCGCGACAATCGAGGCCTGCGACGATCGCATGATCGGTGTCGCCGGGACGCCCGCCTCCGCCCTCCGAAAAGAGCACCACCGGCAGACTTCGCTTCTCGGCCAGCTCGAACATCCGGTCCTTCTTGAGGTGGTTCATCGTGCCCTGCGTACCGGCGAGGACCGTGTAGTCGTAGGACATCACGACGCACTGGGTCCGTGCCTTCTCGAAGACTTCGCCGTTCACATGGGCGATGGCTGCGATCATGCCGTCGGCCGGCGTCCGCCGGATCAATTCGTCGATCGGTCGCCGCCGCCTCTGTGCAGCGATGACCAGCGCGCCATACTCGACCAGCGAACCCTCGTCGACGAGGTCCGCGATGTTCTCGCGGGCTGTGCGCTGCCCGGTCTTGCGGCGCTTCGCAACGGCCTCGGGGCGGTTCTCGTCGAGCCCGAAGCCATGTCGCTCAATCACTTCGGCGAGGTCGGCCCGGAGATCGTCGCGCGGCGCCTCCTCCTCGACGTCCCTGGCCACCTCGATGTCCTCGGCCCCATCCAGAAGGACGAGCAGATCTCCAGCCGCCACCATCGCATCGACCTCGACCAGCACCTGTCGGACGACACCGCTCCGCTCTGCGGACACGACGTGCTCCATCTTCATCGCCTCGAGGATCACGAGCGCCTGCCCAGGCGCAACCCTTCGACCGACTTCGGCGCGGACATGAATCACCAGAGCTTGCGTCGGAGCGCGAACCTCGAAGCGATCGGTCATCCCCCGTTGTTAGCAGCTTCTGCGAACCAGATGAGCGAAAAATCGGAACCTGAAACCGAGGTCTTGCACTATGGTCCTTGCATGGAGCGCGTGGAAAAGAACGTCCGGCTGGGGATGACCTTGCCGCTGGCTGGAGCGGACAGAGCAGTCGAGATGGCGCGGCTCGCCCGTGACCGAGGGTATGAAGAGATCTGGATGGCCGAGGTCAATGGCGGTGACTCGTACGCGCTTGCGGGCGCGATTGCGCAGGGCGTACCAGGAATGCGCATTGGGACTGCGGTGGTTCCAGCGCAGACTCGGACCCCGATGGTGCACGCGATGGCGGCTCTGACGCTCAGCCAGATGACCCGTGGCAACTTCATCCTCGGCCTAGGTCTCTCCTCTCCGAACATCGTCAAAGACTGGGCGGGCCAGCCCTTTGGCAGGCCACTCATGCGCATGCGCGAGCACGTCGAGGTGCTGCGGCAGATGATGAGCGGCAAGAAGACTAACTACGAAGGCAAGACCCTCTCGGTGAAGGGTTTTCGACTGGGTGGCGCCACCGTCGGGGAGGTACCGATCTACCTCGGCGCGCTCAACAAGGGCATGCTGCGCCTGACCGGCGCCCTTTGCGACGGGGTTTGTCTCAACATGGTCCCCGAGTCGGCGCTCACGCAAGTGCTTGGGGAGGTTCGGGCCGGCGCCGAGGAAGCAGGGCGCGACCCCAGCGCGATCGAAGTCGTCGCCCGGCTCCACGTCGTGATGGCCGACGACCTCGAGATGGGCCGGAACCTGATCCGAACCGTATTCGGTGCGTATGCGGCCACACCCGGCTACAACAAATGCTTCGAGTGGATCGGGTACGGCGACGAAGCGCGGCAGATCCGTGAAGCCTTTGCCAGGGGTGACAGGGCCGGCGTGGCCATGGGGGTCAGCGACCGGCTCTGCGACGCCATGGCCGTCGTCGGAGCTCGCGAGACCATCCGCGCGCGCATTCGCGCCTATGCCGAAGCGGGCATCGACGTCTGCATCGTGAACCCCATCGCGGACCCGACGGCGGTGCCACAACTGCTCCAAGACATCTCGGGCTGCCTCGATGGCCTCGATCTGCGCAACAGCGGGGTGATACGCGCGACCAGCGGCGGCTCTTGAGACCATTCGCGGTTCGTGCTTTGCTTCAGGATGCGAGTCCGTATTTTCTTGCCATCGTTTTTTCTCGTTGCGGTTCTGGTCAGCGGGCATTCGTTTCGGAGTGAAGCCCGGGCCGAAGACGCCCCCGAGCCAGGCGCCCAAGGGACCGCTGTCGAGATCGACGCGTCCGCGGAGCCTCAGCATCAGCTTCGCATCGCCACCTTGGCGCCCAGGCAGTCCGAGCTCGGCCAGGCCTTTCAGCGTCTCAAAAAGGAGCTCAAAGAGGTCGCCCACGGGCAGGTGAACCTCAAGATGTATGACGGCGGCGTGGCCGGCGACGAGATGACGGTGGTTCGCAAGATGCGCGTCGGCCAGCTCGATGGCGCGCTCCTGACCTCCACCGGCCTCGGCGCGCTCGTACCCCAGGTGCTGGTCCTTCAGGCGCCAGGCCTGATTACCAATTACCCGGCGCTCGACGACGTGCGCGAGAAGCTCGGCCCCGAGCTGGTCGCACTCTTCGACAAGGCCGGCTACGAGCTGATCTCTTGGGGAGACTCGGGGCAAATCCGGATCTTCTCCCAACACAAGATTCAGCATCCCGACGACTTGAGGAACGTGAGGCCCTGGGTCTGGCGCGGCTCGCCGACGATGAGCGCATTCATCGAGGCGGCGGGCGCGAACGGTGTGACGATGGGCCTGCCGGAGGTGTTCTCGGCCCTTCAGACGGGAATGGTGGATACGGTCATTGCGTCCTCGATCGGCGTCCTGGCGTTTCAGTGGCACACCAAGCTCAAGACGATGACCAAGCCAGGCGGCGGCATCGTCGTCGGCGCCTACGTGATCAGGAAGGACCGTCTCGACGCGCTCCCGAAGGCCGCCCAGGACCACATTCGGCAAAGCGCCAAGGACCACGCTCAGGAGTTCCGGGAGGGCGGGAGGCGGGCCGACAAGGAAGCAAGCGAGGTGCTCGCTCAGCGGCTCAAGTCCGTGAACATCTGGCGCAACAAGGAAGCCTGGGAGGCGGTCCAACGCGACGCGCGGAATTCGCTCGCCGGACGGCTCTATTCGAAGTCCTTGATGATCCGGGTTCAGGAGATCGTCGGAAAGAACTACTGAGGTACACCATGCTTAGACTGATTCGTGGCTCTTCGCTCCTCATGGCGATTGTGGCGCTTGGCTGCGCTGGCGACGCCGGGTCCAATCGGGAGCCCATCGTCTATGAACCGGGCCCAACCTGCACCGCCTGGTGTGAGAAGGCCGTTGGCGAGTGTCAGGCCTACGCCGTCGAGCAAGCGGTCTGTGTGCAGAGCTGCGAAGAAGTTCTAGCAGCCGGCCGCCAGACATCCGCGCCCTGTGGCGAGGCGGTGGAAGCGACGTTCTCCTGCGCCGCTGAGCTCGATTGTCCGTACATCTATGACCGGGTCAATCAGGTGAACCTCGACTCCTATCCTTGCCTGGCCGCTCTGGAGAATAGCGATCTGACCTGCACCCGGTGAACCAAAAAAAGGGCACCCACGATGGGCGCCCTCTTCTGGTCAGCGGATGTCGCTTTGCCTAGCCGCACTCGCCGCCGCTCGGCAGGCCCGAGCAGACATCGAAACACTGAATGCAGTTGTTGGTGCACCGGCATTCGATACAGGCCGCAGATTCCGGGTCTGCCAAGCATACATTCGTGCAGAAGGCCGCACCGCAGGCCACCGTGGTGCCATAGCATCCCAGACATTCGTCCGAGAGGCCTGGCGGGGACGCCGCGGTAATGATGGTCGCGGTGCACCCGGCGACGCAGTCCGCAGCGGCCTGGACTGCGTCGATGCAGGTCATTTCGTCCGGTTGACAATAGAAGCCGAGGCCACAGGGGTCTGGCTCACCCAGCCCAGGAGGCGTGCACGCTTCGCCGCAAATCGCCGGAGCATCAGCCGCGCTGCAGCTCGGGCAGTTCGGGAAACAGCCGAGCACGCCCGCTGCGAACGTGCCGCAGGCGTCCTCGCGTGGAATCGGCGGATTCGAGCCCGGAGCGCCGCTGATACAGTCACCTGCGATGGCGGATGCTGCCTCCGAACCCGTGTACATGACCTCCTCCTCGTCGGTGTACATGAGACCGTCGTACACCGCTGTGTCCTCGGCATTGGTGCATGCGTCCACTACGGGACCGCACTCGCCGCCTACCTCAGAGCAGAAGCCGGTCGTCGGATCGACGGTGCATCCCGAGATGGCGGGACCGCTGTTGCAGGCCGTTGCCGCGGCAGCCAATGCGAGAACCCAGATAAGATTGACTAGTTTCATGGTTGGTTCCTTTCTCTTGGTTCTACGCGACTAGAAAATCATGGCAGCGCGGAGCTCTACGGTCCAGAGCCAGTTCTCGTTGAACCCGGCGTTGGTGAATGCCTGTTTGGGTTGCATCATGCCGGATTCCAAATCGACCCAGACGATGTCCTTGGCGCCTATCCTGGCGCGGATGGCGAGGTCGGCTTCCCAACCCATGAAACACTCGGCCGAGAAGCCACATTGGCTGTTGAAGTTGCCCGCGCCGTAGACCACCGGGTCGAGCTTGTCCGCCCAGGCCACGAGGAACTGCGTATGGACCTCGAGCCCCGGGACGATCGTGAAGCGGTAGCTCGGCATGATGTACTTCGAGTTCCAGACGCTGCCGTTGGCGCCGAGCTCTTGCGCGTTGAGCGGGCTCAGGGCCTGGTAGGTCAGAGCCTTCAGCCCGACCTGATACATCAGGAGGCCGACCTTGACGTTTTCGTTGAACCCTCGGGTCCTGAGCGTTGCCGGGTTCTCGATGGGAGTCCCAGGGAATGCGCCGGACAAGATGTTGTCGTCACCCGATGCCCAGCCGCCTTCGGCCTGGAACGCCCAGCTGCCCTCGTCCATGACTCCGAGGCGGGCCATGAGATTGAAGATACGTGCTTCGCCTTCCTTGCACGGCCCAGGAGGACAGCTTGGATTGACACCAGGCTGAGGCCCCGTGAACCCGAGCGCGCCGCTGTGCCCGAGGATCGTATAGAACTCGCCCTCGGTCGTGATCGCCAAATTGCGTTTCTTCTTGAGCGTGCTCTTCAAGCGCCAGGCGACGTCGGGGATGGTGACCCGGCTATTGGTCGACTGCTGCCATCGGTAGACCGCGTAGGCACCGATGAAGAACTCATCCGTTGCGGCGCGACCGTAGTCTTCGTCGAACCAGGCAAGGACGTTCACGATCTCGTTCACGCGCCGGTCGAGGTTCGTCAGGAACGCCAACGGGTAGGTCGAGCGCTCGGGGAAGGTCGTGTAGAAGGGCTTGAAGTTGGGGTTGGTCGCCGCCCCGTTGCTCCCGGTCGCAGATGAGGAAACCACCGAGTCCACGACGGGGTCCTGAGTGAGCCGATCGTAGACGAACGCGTAGATCAGCGGGGTTTGCCGCGTGTCTCCCTTGCTGATGCCGCGCGCCAAGGTAATCGGCCTGGTGGCGAACAGAATTCGATCGAAGGTCTCGCCGCGGTAGAACTCGCCCCATTCGGCGAGGCCGTTGCCCGCGTGCGTGAGGAGGCCCGGGCCCCATTGCGATTCCATTCGGCCGACTCGGATCTGACCGATCGGAACCAGGAACTCGATCCAGGCACGCTCGAGCTTCAGCGACTCGGTGAGATCGGTTCCGAAGCGGTCGGTCTTGGACTGGTCGACGGCGAAGAGCGGGACGCTGAAGACACGCGCGTTGTCGCCATAGACGACGTTGTCCAAACCGTCGATCGTAAAGCGAAGACGCGCGATCGGAAGGTCCGGGTTGGGCCCATAGGTGACCTCTGGATCGAGACGCAGACGCATTTCACCGAACGAAGCGTTCTTGCTTGGAAACCCGGGTTGGTTCACCTGGCTGCCCTTGGGCATCGGCGCGTTGCCGATCCAGTTGTAACGAGTCCGATAGTAGCCGTGGAACTGGAACTTGAGCGGGATCGCGTCTTCTTCTTTTGCGCGAACGCTTTGACCCACAGTGCCAATGCTTCTGCGTGCGCGCTCACGTTCCGAAGCCTCGGTGCCCATGCCGGCCTCGCCGACCGCTGAGCCCGAAGTCACGCTCGGAGGCCGCGCTCCGGGGACCGTCTTGGTCTCGGACCCGGCGTCCATCGCTCTGATCTTGTCGAGCTCCGACATAGAGTCATCGGGGACGACATCTGGGTCTACGATGGGAGACTCCTCGGCTCCGATCTCTTCCGGTCCGTATTGCGCAGCCACCTGCCCCGTTGACAACAAGGCCGCCATCATGGCGACTACTGCGATCCAACTAGTTTTCACGTCGCACCTCCACCTTCTCTCACGAGAGCGCACCGCATGCGTGTTCCGGAACCGGTGAGGACCCCGGTGCAGCGGAGAATGCACAATCGCGCAACGTTCTGTCTACCCCCTTCTTTCAATGTCGGGCGCATCGAGGACGGGCAGGGGGCCGGCTTTCAAACAGAGATGCTCTGCGTGAGGCATCGAAAGGTGCTGAACAGGTAGCCGGTGCATTTGAAAGCGATCAACCGTACGGCCTGTTTTCAAGACGAAACGACGCGCACATTCTGCGCGTTCGCCGTTTTCGGTCACAGCCGACGATGTTCAGAGGTCGGAGCGGCGAAGAACCCACTGCCGGTTGCCGACGCTCGCATGCACTTGAACGGGCTCTGCACCGAGCTTTTCGGCCCAGCGAGGGAGCTCGGGTCCGGCGATGAATTCGACTTCATATCCTTCGAGCGAATCGCTCAACACCGAGCCAAAAAACGCTTGCGCATCCTGGTCCGCTCGCGCGCGCTCCCCTACCGCCGGCACTGCCATGCCTTCGGGGAGCTCGAGGGGGATGAACTCCAGCGCCGTGGCCTCGGGCACGATCAGCACATCGGGCTTGCGCGTCTGAACTTCGCCGTACGGCGCATCGATCTCTTCGGCACCGACCAGCGGGTTCCTTGTGGGGATCGGGCGGCGGCTCACGCGCTGGAGGCGGTAGGGCGAAGCATCGGACACATCGAACTGGGGTAGATGAACGAGCCAGCCGTAGGTTTCGACCAGCGTGCCCTCGGGCAGCGAGGCCAGGTACGCCTGCACCTGGTGTCGCGCATCGCCGCGCTGAGTGAGCTGGACTTCAAAGCTGTGGCCGCCTGCCCAAAGCACGAGCACGCCGAGCCCGATTTGTGCGCCGCGCAGCGCCAACGGACCTCTCGGGGCGAGCCGTGCGAGCAATGCTGCGGATGCGACCCCGCCGTAGTATGCAAGCCAGAATCCCAGCGGCATCACGAAGCGGTGCTCGCAGCGCGCCACAACCAAGGTGAAAAAAACGATGCTGCTGATGCCGCTGGTCAGCGGCAGCAAGCGAAACGTCCGCGAGCGAATGCCTTCTCCGCGGCGCCGAAAGACGACCAGGCCGACGCCGACCCAGCAGAGTCCCACGACGAGCCAGGGCCAGAAAAACGTCTCCTGTCCGAGCGTGATGTCGGTGACGTTCCTCAGAACGCCTTCGGGGGTTCGCGCGTACCACATCCAATCTTGGCTGGCCCCTCCGGTGAGCTCGCGAAGGCGTGTCACGAAGCCGCTTGGATTGAAGAGCCCGCCGCCCAGTGTCCCGAGCGACAGAGTCCCCGCCAAGGTGGCGAACGCGGTGTTTCGGTAGTGCGCTGCCCTCGGTCCGAAGGGCTGATCGCTTCGGAGCGGCAAGAGCAAAAGGTAGATAAGACCCGGAAGTATCAGGCCCGCGTAGGCCTGATCTTTGGTCGCGACGGCGGCCCCTGCGAACATACCGAAAACGAGGTAGTCCCGGCGCTTTCGCGATTCAGCGACACTGAGCAGGCGATCGATCGCCAGCGCCGTCCACATCAGATAGGGGCCATCGAGGTTGCTGACCCGTCCGTAGTACGCAAACGAGAGGCAGGTAGCGGCCCAAATCGCTGCCCAGCGGCCGGCCTCGACGCTCACCGTGCGTCTGGCGATCCGCGCGATGACCAGCAGGGAGACGCAGGCCATGAGCAGGCCGACGAGCTTTGCGACGAGCGAGACGCCCGTCATCGGCGGAACGGTGAGGACCCGTTCCATCAGTGCGGGGAGCGTCCAGTCGTCTGCGGAAAGCGCGGCGGGCAAGAGGATCGGTACGGACAGAAGCCCAATCAGCAGATTGTGGAACAGCGGATAGCGATGTCCTTGACCCGGCGTCAGGTTGACCGCGATTCCAGCGAAAATGTCGCGGGGCGCGATACCGTCGTTCTCCCAACCGTAAGAGCCCGGCAGGTCCCAGCCGACGGCGATCAATTGAGAAAGCGCGAAGATGAGGACGATCCACAAGACCATCCGATCGTCCCCGAGTAGCTTCACGTTTCGGCGCCGTGGTGGAGCTTGTAGACGTAGAGGCGAACGAGGTGGCGAAGAAAGTTCAGCTGCTCCTTGAGCGAGAGCTTGCTTTCGCCGTGCTGCCGGTCCGAGAAGTGAATCGGCACCTCGCTCGGTCGGTTGAAGTCGCCTTTGACGTAGATCTCGAGTGCGATCTTGTAGCCGATCGGCGAAAGATGGTCCGCGTCCGGCATCTCGCTGCGCCGGATCGCGAAGAAGCCACTCATCGGGTCTTTGAGCGGGCAAAGAGGTTTCGCAAGAAGGGAAGGAATGACGGAGTTGAGCCGACGGAAGACGCTCCATTCGTCGTGGATCGAGCCGCCTTCGACGTAGCGCGAACCGAGCACGAAGTCGCTTTCGCCACGCTCGAGGCGCTCGATCATGGCCGGGATCGCGCTTGCGGGATGCGAGAGATCGGCATCCATCACGACGACGATGCCGCCGGACGCCATCGAGATGCCGTGAATCACGGCCGTCGCCAGACCGCGTTCGCCTTTTCGAACTACGATGCGCACGGGAAGGCGCTCGGAAAGCCGGGCGCAGATCTCTGCGGAACCGTCTTGCGAATCGTCGTCGATGAAAAGAAGCTCGTACTCGTGTCCAGCGCCCGAAAGCGCCTCGTCCACGGCTTCGGCAAGCGGGCCGAGGTTGGCCGCCTCACGATACGTTGGAACGACGATGGAAATCACGCGGGGCCTGTCTAGCACAGATCGGCGAGGGCCGGCCGCGGTGCCTATTCCTGGGCCCGCTAGGGTAGAAGTCGCGGCGAGCTCATCTGTCGATGAATGTTCGATACCAAAGCTCGAGCACCATCAGCGCCCAGATCTGATCGCCACGCGGCTCGCCCCTTTGATGCTGCCCAAGCAGGGCTTCGACGGCCGCCGCTTCGAAGATGCCCCGTTCACGTGCAGTTTGGTCGAGCAAGATATCACGCGACATCGCTGCGAGGTCTTCTCGCATCCATCGATCGATGGGCAGGCCGAAGCCTCGTTTGGGCCGCTTGAGAATCTTCTCGGGAACAAGTGGCTTGGCGACTTCTCGGAGGATGAGCTTGGTCCTGTGCCCGCGGAGCTTCATGTCGCCGGGGACTGAGGCGGCGAAGACCATGAGGTCCTGATCGACGAGGGGGCATCGCACCTCGAGCGAGTGCGCCATCGAAGCGATGTCGACCTTCGTGAGAATGTCGTCGGGCAGGTAGGTCTGAATGTCCAGGTCGAGCAGTCGATTGATCGGGTCGGACGCCGTCGAAGCCGCGTAGAGCTCTCCAAAGCGGCGCGCGACTCGATCCTCAGCGAAACGCGCGCGCATCGCCGGAGCGTAGAGCGCAAGCCGGTCCTCGTGCGGAATGTGCGCTGCAAGGCCGAGAAAGCGAACATGCTCGGGCTCCATGAGCCGACGCCCGAAGTCGCGAACCTTCCGTGCCGCAGGGGTCGGGATCCTGCCCAGCGTCTTTGCGAGGGCCAATGGCAGCGGGCCGGGAAGCGCGCGGAGCCTCCGGGCTGTCCACGAATGGAAATAACGGGAGTAGCCACAGAACGCTTCATCGCCGCCGTCTCCGCTCAAGGCAACTGTGACCCCGCTGCGGGTGTACTGACAGAGGTACCAGGTCGGCAGCGCGGAGGTATCGGCGAAGGGCTCGCCGTAGTGCCGGACGAATTCCGGGATGACCGACGCCATGTCGGGCTCCACGACGATCTCGTGGTGGTCGGTCCCATAGCGCTCCGCCACCATTCTCGCATACGGGAGCTCGCTGAAGTCTTTGCTAGTGAAGCCCACCGCGAAGGTCTTGACCGGCTTCGAGGAGCGCTTGGCCATCATGGCGACAATGAGCGAAGAGTCGACGCCGCCCGAGAGAAACGCGCCGAGCGGTACGTCCGAGACCATCCGCACCCGAACTGCGTCTTCGATCTGCGCATGCAGGCACTCGGTCAGCTCAGGCAGCGAGCGGTCCGTCGGCTGGTCGAAACGAAGCTCGAAGTAGCGCTCCGGCTCGCCTACCCGGCCGTTCTCGCAAACGAGACGGCAGGCGGGCGGCAGCTTGCGAACGCCTTCGAACGCCGTCCAGGGCGAGGGCACGTACTGCAAGCAGAGGAACGCGTCGATCGCGTCGATGTCAGGGCGTTGCTCGAAGTGATCGGAAGCAGCCAAGGCGCCGAGCTCCGAAGCGAAAGTCAGCCCTTCGGGTCCGGCATGATAGAAGAGGGGCTTCTTGCCGAAGCGATCGCGCGCGAGCACCAGGCGCCGGCGCGACACATCCCAAAGGGCCAGTGCGAACATTCCGCGCAGGCGATCGAGAAAGTTCAGCCCCTCTTCTTCGTAGAGGTGCACGAGGACCTCGGAGTCCGAACGTGACCTGAAGCGGTGCCCCTTGGCTTCGAGCTCGCGGCGCAAGCTCTGGAAGTTGTAAATCTCGCCGTTCACGACCACAGCGACCGACCCGTCTTCGTTGGTCATCGGTTGAGCGCCTTCGGGGCGCAGATCGATGATCGAGAGACGCCGGTGACCGAGCGCGCAGGGGCCCTCGCTCCAATATCCGTGATCATCGGGACCCCGATGCACCATCGCATCGCACATGCGCCGGACGGCACCCGAATCGGGCTTTGCCTGGGGGGTCGCGGCCAGCATGCCTGCGATGCCGCACATCGGGTCAGGCTTCCTTCGGTTTGTTCGGTGCGCACCAGGCGCGAAGCCAGATCAGGTTGACCGCAATCGAGATTCCCAGGCCGATCACGCCGACCTGCCCGAGCGAACGAAGGCCGGGACTTTCGGCGGTCATCAAGGCGCCGAAGGCCACCATCGAGGTCAGGGTCGACGCTGCGACGGCCCTATACGTGGCGTATTGCTGGCGCGGACTGTCGTAGTCCCTAGCCCAGCGGACGTGCACTGCGCCGTCGACTGCAAGGCCGACCACGACCGGTACCGCGAGCAGATTATAGAGATGAAGGTCGATACCGAGGAGCGACAATGTCGCCGCGAAGAAGATCGTGGACAGGGCCGTCGCCAGGAACACGTCTCGGGTGACGGCAAACGATCGGCTCGCGATCGCTGTTGCTGCGATCAAGCCGAGGAAGACCAGGGAGAGAATCCAGGGCGAGTCGGCGATCAGTGCCGGGGTCACTTCGCCGAGGAGCGCCGCTGCCGACGCGAAGGTCACGTCCGGATGCGCCGCGCGCAGTTGATCGAGCCAGGCAGCGAGCCTCTCCATCGCCTCCGCATTCGAGCCCCTCAGTGGGACGTAAATGATGCCGCTCTTTCCGATCGAGCCGTCCTTGAGGACCAGCGTCGCGGCGAGCCATTGGGGGATCTGATCGGCTTGGGGCGGGCCGTCGACATCGACCCAGGGCTCGAGCTCATCGAGCTCGTCGAGCAGCTCGCTGTCTTCGCGCTCGATCGCTTTTTGGCGAGCCCGCACCAGCGTCGCTTTGAGGTCAGCCAGGATTTCGGTCTTCTCGTCCGAGTCGTCAGGAAAGATCACCTGGGCCGAAACCACGATCGGTTCGACGTCGAGCGCCTCGACAGCGCCGACGGTCATGAGCTCGTCGCCGATCGCCGCATTGACCGCCTCCGGCGACTTCCCGACGTAGAGCGCGTTGATGTTGCCGCGCGCGCGCATCATCGAATCGTCCAGACCGTGGCCAACGCCTTTGGGTTGCAGCTTGCCTAGGTTCGGCTCGAAGCCGATTCGCAAGGCGAAGGGAAGCGCCAAGAGCCCGAGCACGAGAAGGGTCCAGGCGAGGCCACGCGCGCTGCGGTCCTTGGCCGCCCGCTGCCGAGTGCTCTTGCCGCTGCCCGGGAGCACGCGGACCATGCTCGGGAATACCGCGAGCGTCCAGAGCAACGTGACCATGATCCCGAGCGACGCCATCCAACCCATTTGGGAGAAGCCCTGGAAATCGGTCATCGAAAGCGCGCCGAAACCGCAGGCGGTGGTGACGCCTGCAACCAAGAGCGAGACCCAAAGGTCCTGTACGCTTGCTTTGGCGGCCTCCGCCGCGCTCGATCCGTCGGCGCGTGCGGACTGGTAGTGCATCAGAAGATGAATCCCGAAATCGATCGCCATGCCGGCGAGGATCGCGAGCGCCGATGCGCTGATGATATTGATCTTGGGCTGAATCAGGGCGATCAGTCCGATTGCGACGGCAAGACCACTGAGCATCGGCACCATGAGCTGCACGACCGCTGTCAGGTCGCGGAAGAAGATCAGGACCATGAGAAGCGTGCCGAGGGCTGCGAGGATTGAAACCAAGCGCAGGTCGTTCAGGATGATGCCGTGCTCGAGAGGCGCCACACGATAGCGGCCGATGACCTCGATGCGGGTGCCCTCGGGCTGCGACCGCACCAATGGAACGGTGATCGTTTCCACCCGCTCCTTGATCATGCGAGCATAGCCGAGGTCACCGGGCGAGCCGCTCAGCATGACCTGTACCGCGCAGACTTTGCCGTCGTCGCTGCAAAGCGCTTGCTCCGCCTCCTCACCCTCGCCCGAACCGCCCTCAGTGCTCTTGCCGGCCTCCTTGGCCGACTGGCCGGTGAGCTCTCGGAGCACGGTTCCGGCCGGTGAGCGATCGATCGCTTCCCGAATCTCGTCGCCGTCGGGCAGCTCGGGTGGGTCGGCGATCGTCACGCATAGCGGAGAGGCTTTGCAGGCCTCCCAATCGAGCGCTTCTTCGGCAAGCTCGCTCCACTCGTAGAGGGTCTCGGCGTCGACGTAGTAAAGCGCGCGCTCGGCGAGCGCATCCAGACCGTAGCCGGTCATCACCCAAACCGTCTCGGGCCATTCCGCGAAGGTCTTTGCGAGTTGGGCGGCCAGCGCCCTGCTGCGGGTCGGCTCGCCGGTTTCAACGAGAATCGTGAGAGGCTCTTCCAGGCCGAGCTTGTCTCGGGTCTCTTCGAGCGAAAGGACTGAAACCGAGTCTTTGGGCAGGAGTGCCTCGAGCCCGGTGTCGAGCTGGATGCCTCTCGCAAGCCAAACCGCGAGCGACGCAAGACCCAGCGCAACGACAAGTGTCAAGACTGAACGCGTCACCGCGCAGAACTATAGGCTCCGCCGCTCAGAACACAACTACGCCCGAACTGCCTGCCGTCGACAATGCCGAGATCGAAGGTCTCCTGCAAACCCTCCGGGTTTGCGTAGTCGAATTTGTCGATCTTGATTGGCTTCGACGGTTGTACCCAGGTCACACGGCTCGTCGATGGAAGCTCGCGCTCGTACTTGCGGCTGAGCAGAACCAGCGTTTCTCCCGGCTCGTTCTCGGCGAGGCGAACGGGAATGTTTTCGATCAAGCCACCGTCCAGCACCTTACGACCTTCGAAGTGCCCCTCCGGCAAGATGGGAGGAATGCAGGAGGCCGCAAGGACCATGCTGATGTAGTCCTGCAGCGTGCGGCAATCGTTCGCACGCCCGATGAGCGGCTTGAAGCCGGCCTTTGCTGGCCATTCGGGGTGGAGGGGATCTTTGCGAAACTTCTTCTCGAGGCCATAGATACAGAGCGCTGCCGTGGCGCCGATCGCCCCGCTAAGCCACTCCGGGTACCCGCTCATCAGGAAGTGCACGGAACGCTTCCCGAGGGTGTCTAGATCATCGGGGCCCATCAGCTCCCTCAGCGCTTCACGGTACATTCGAGCGTGAGGAAGCAGCGCACCCCGCTTGAACGGGTTGACGTTTTCCCAGTGAATGTTCCGAGGGTTTCGTGCGGTGAAGTCTTTGAAGAGATTGAGCGCGTAGTGTGAACGGTCGAGGACTGCAGCGGTGGCCATCGCACAACCGGCGCTGGTCGAGCCGACGAACTCAACCGAGCTCTGGAGATCGAGACCGGCCTCCTTCGCGCCTTCCCAGAAGCCGAGCTGCCAAAAGCAGCGGCTGCCACCACCCGCAAAGATCGCGTTCCTGTAGGTCATGAGTGAGCCATTGTTGATCCCAGCTAGGGCGTCTGTCGAGTCGAAGCTGGTTGCCTGGGCTGCAAAATCGGGTAGACGAAGCGCCCTCGCATTGCTGCCCCCTTGCGGGCCTCGGAGTACCGCTCATGCCGCCACTGGTCGTTTGCCTCGATCTCGAAGGAGTCCTCATCCCGGAGGTGTGGATCGCCTTCGCAGAGAAGACCGGAATCAAGGCTCTCAGGCGCACGACCCGCGACGAGCCCGACTACGACGTGCTCATGCGCGGACGGCTGGAAATTCTAAACGAGCACGGCTTCAAGCTCTCGGACATCCAAGATGTGATCGGTCAGATGAAGCCTCTGCGGGGCGCCAAGGAGTTCCTCGACGAGCTTCGCGACCAAACCCAGCTGATCATCCTGAGCGACACGTTCTACCAGTTCGCCGCGCCCTTCATGCGCCAACTAGGCCAGCCGACGCTCTTCTGCCACGAGCTCGTGACCGATGAGACCGACCGGGTGACCGACTACCGGCTGAGGATCCCCGACGGCAAGCGAAAGGCCGTTGCCGGATTGAAGAACATTGGTTTCCGAGTACACGCGGCGGGAGACAGCTACAACGACACGACGATGCTCAAGGAGGCGGACCGGGGCATCTTGTTCCGATGCCCCGACAACGTCGCCGAAGAGTTTCCTCAGTTCAAACGGACCGATGCCTACAGCGAGCTCCTAGCGGCCTTGCTGGACTAACCCTCGGCGCAGGCTCAGCACGAGCCTAGGCGTCATCGCCGTACACCGCGGCATGCACCGCTTCGGCGGCCTCGAGCATGCCGAGCCCCGGGTCTGTGAGAAGATGTGTGTCAATGCTGCGAACCTGACCTGTCTTGCAAGCGGCGAGTGACTGAAAACCAGGGTGACGGCAGAGCGAACGCTCCGTGCCGGGATTGGTGATGATCCAAGGGGGGTCGAGGCTGAGGAGCTGCTCGTTGGTGAACGCCGGCCATCCGTTGAAGCCCGCTTCTGCAGCAACGTCGACCAAACCCCCGGCCACTAGTACGTCGTGAAAGCTCGTTCCCGCGGTTCCGCCATAGAGCCGATCGCCGTGGATACCGACGTAGAGGCCACGCTGCCTTTTGCCGTCGGGGATGTCCGCGGAGACCGCATCGAGCTTCTGGACGAGTTGGTCTGAGAGCGCCTGACCGCGTTCGGGCACGTCGAGCACCGAGGCTATCTGCGCAATGTTGGGCAGCAGAGTTTCGAGACCTCGCATTGGGCCGAGGTCGAAGACGTTCAGGCCGGCTTCCTTGAGCCGCTCGACCTGGCGTTGGTCGATGAAGTTGTTGATGAAGACGATATCGGGTCGAAGCTCGATGATCGTCTCGATGTCACGTGCGTGCTCGACGCCGATTTTGTCTTCGTAGGGGCGTGCGTCTCGGGAGCGTAGGGTATGGGCGCTGACCGCGAGCAAGCGCTCGGGCGCGATGATCTCGATGAGAACCTGATCCGCGATGGTGCTCGTGCTGACGATGCGGACGTATTCCCGCGCCGCGATGGGCCGTCCGGCCGCGTCTTCGACGGTTCGCACTCCGGTAAGCGAGTCCTCGAGCGGCGTTCTCTTCGAGATGGCAGCGGTGAGAATCGCGCTCGTCAGAACCGCCACGAAAAGGAGCGCCCCGTTGATGATGTTGACCCGCTTCACGTCACTCCGGGTTCGGGGTTTCAGAGTCGGGCTCGAAACCGATGCGTGCATTCTCGATGAGCCTCACACCGTAAACCGCTCGAATCGGCTCAGCGCTGACTACGTCTCGGGTGTCCCCCTGCTCGACGACACATCCATCTCTCAGCAAGAGGGCGCGGTCGGTCGTACTGCGGGCATCGGCGAGGTCGTGGAGCACGACGATGAGAGTGTGTTTGCGTGCAGCGAGCGTTCTTATCAATCGCAGGACCGCCATTGCTTCGCCGACGTCGAGCGCGGCGGTCGGTTCGTCGAGCAGCAAGATGGGTGCGTCGGAGGCGAGAGCGCGGGCAAGCAAGACGCGTTGCTGTTCTCCAACGGAGAGCTGGGTGAAGATCCGATCGCGCAGTGCATCGGCATGCGCGGTCGCGAGTGCGTGGTCGATCGCCTCTTTGTCGCCTCTCGACATGCCGCCGAAGCTTCCGCCGTGAACGTAACGGCCCAGCGCGACGACTTCCTCCACGGAGAGCGCAGATTGGAGCAGGCTCCGTTGCGGCACGTAGGAAATCCGCCTCGCCCTTTTTCGAGTCGAAAGCGGGGCAAGGTCTGCCCCCCCGATATCGACCCTGCCTTTATAAGGCAACAAGCCCGCCAGCGCTTTGAGAAGCGTGCTCTTACCCGCTCCGTTGGGACCGAGGAGAGCGAGCACTTCGCCGGGATGGGCCTCCAGGTCTACGTCTCGCAACACCCTGCGGCCGCCAAGCGTGACGCTCAAGCTCCGTGCGCGAAGACCGAGGTGTCCTTCGCCCTTACGCATAAGCGCGCTCCCGGCGCAGCCGAATCAGAAGCAACAAGAACAGTGGTGCGCCGATCAGGCCGGTCACGACGCCGAGGGGGATTTCGCTTCGAGAGGGGATCAGTCGAGCGACGACGTCGCAGGACACCAGAAAGATCCCGCCGGCCAAAGCAGCCGCAGGGATCAATCGCTGATGCTTGGTCCCGGCAAAAGGGCGCAGCATGTGCGGCACGACCAGTCCTACGAAGCCGACGTTGCCGCCTACCGATACGGCTCCAGCAACCAGAACGCTCACCCAAATCGCCGACCACCAGCGTGCTGCCCCAACGTTGGCGCCCATCGATTGAGCTTCTTCCTCGCCGCTCAGGAGAAGGTCGAGCGAGCGCCCCCAGAACCAGGACGCGA
This sequence comes from uncultured delta proteobacterium, assembly GCA_963699755.1. GTDB lineage: Bacteria > Myxococcota_A > Polyangia > Polyangiales > Houyiibacteriaceae > SG8-38. Next base: position 734,432 of record CAVOVB010000001.1, on the reverse strand, counting down.
CCAGCGCGAGCCCGATGAGCGGCAGAGCGAACGAGAGTTGACGCGGCCCGGTCCCGCTCACCGAGCCAAGTGAAAAAGAGACCACCGCCCGGCCGAGCTCCCAGGTTTCCTGTGCAACGCTGGTGACGAAGGCGCTAAGACTCAAAAAGAGCGCGCTCAGGACGAACCCCGTCAGGAGGAGCGCGAGCAGGTCGTGGGTGATGCGCAAGAAGAGCAGGAGAACCGCCAAAGCCCCCAAGGCCCCGACGAAGCAACCGATCGGCACGATCATTTCCGGAACGATGAAGCTGCTTCCGGCGCCAGTGAGACCGTACGCGAGGAGGGCGACTTGTCCGCCAAAGCTCGCGCCGGCGGTCGTGCCGAGCACGGACGGGCTCGCCAGAGGGTTGCGAAAGAGGCCCTGCACGACGACACCGCCGACTGCCAAGGCCGCCCCGGCAAGAAACGCTGCCGCGAGGCGATAGCCGCGGAGCTTCAGAAACGTGTCGCGGAGCTCCGGATCGGTGAGATCGCCCGAGCCGACCAGCACGGCGAGGGCCGCAGCGATGAGCAAGAGCAGAAACAACAGGGGATAGAGCCGCACTGCGCGTCCTTACCACGCGGTCCGAGACCGATCGATACGCGTTGAGGACGATTGACGCTCAAAGCCGGATCGGTCATCGTCGGTTCAAGCAGGGAAGTCGGTGAGAGGCCGGCGCGGACCCGCCACGGTATGTGACTGAATGTTCTGTCGTGATGCCACTGGGTGATGAGCCTGGGAAGGTGACAGGACCTGGGGTCGCGAGCCCGGAAACCTGCGATCGTGTTCTTTGTGCTGATCACCTCGGGGATGGTGAGAGTCGCGCGTCGGAATTTCTGTTCCGTTCGATCGGCCGTTCCCGATCTAGGAACGGGATTTGGACGAGGTCGGGAAATGGCGGATCGAGCGAGCGCGGGGGAGAAGGAGTCCCGTCGGTCTTGCAGTCTCCGCGCTCATCTCAGTCGTTGCGATCACTGCTCCTGCTTCCGCTCAGTTCGGTGAAACCGCCAAGGTGGCCCGACCGATCCCCGCGACGAACTCGCTCGACGCGACCGCGGCGGGAAGCGAGGTCCTTGTCCGCGACCGGATCATTGCCCAAACGACCGATCAGCTTCTGCTCGAATCGGCCGGTACGCGCGTCGTGTCCGAGGGAGCGGCGGGCTCGCCGTTTTGCCTTCGGCTTCGCGGCGTGGCCTGCGACCAGGTTGCGGTGATGTTGGGCGACGTGCCGATCAGCAGCCCCGATGCGGGCTCGTTTGACCTGAGTCTGGTGCCCTTGGAAGCCATCGAAGGCTTCGAGGTGTTTCGGGGCGGCACGCCCGCCTGGCTGAACGAAGGTGCGATCGGCGGCGTATTGCGTCTTCGGCCCCGAAACTACGAGGAGACCGAAGTGGGGACGCGTCTGACCGGGGGCAGCTTCGGGTCTTGGCGTGCGAACGTTTTTGGCGCAGCCTCCTCGAAGAAGGTTTCGTTCTTTGGCACCGTTGGCGGGGCAGGAGCGCGGAACGACTATCCCTACCTCGACGACAACGCAACACTGTTCGATCCCACAGACGACGTGGAGCGCCGCCGGCAGAACGCCGACTTCGTCGAAGGGTTCGGTTTCGCAAACATGCGCACCAAGACCAGCGAATCGAGCCAGCTCGACCTGGTCCTCCTCGGCCTCGGCCGCGAGCGCGGAGAGCCGGGGCTGGGTGCGACTCCCGCGCTCCGGGCGCGCACACAGACGACCCGGCTGATCGGCTCCGCCTCATGGCTTCAACAGCAGGACGGGGCGCATCCGTACAGGCTCCAAGTGTTGGCGAACTACGATTACGGAAGAAACCAGCTCGACGACAGGCTCGGTGAGTTAGGCAGAGGCGGTCCTCGACGCACAGATGACCAGACCCATACGGCCTTCGGACGCGTGGCTGCATCGGTGATGGCCTTGCCCTGGTTCGAGATCACGACGATTGGCACCGCACGCTATCAAGCATACGATCCCAAGAACGAGCTTTCCGCGCTTCCCGAACCGGCTTCCGATCGCCTCACCGCCGCGGGGACTTTGGAAACCCGTTTCTTCGGTGACGTCGGGAAAGTTGGTTTGGAGCTGCGGTCGAGCGTTCGACTGGCTTGGACCCGCGTCGCGATTCGAGAAGCTCCGTTGGTTGGTGAGCCGCCAGGAGAGTCGTCCGATCTTCTTCCGACCTATCGGGTTGCTGCGGCGATCTCGCCCTTGGAGTGGCTTGCCTTTCGCGGATCAGTCAGCAGCGGATTCAAGTTGCCTTCGTTGCTCCAGCTCTTCGGCAACCGCACGAACGTCGAGGGAAACCCCGACTTGGTGCAAGAGCGCTCGCTTGCCTACGACGGAGCAGTGACGCTTCGTGGTCATCGCGAAGCGGTGAGCGGCTATGCGTCGCTCGGCGCGTTCTTGACCCATCTCGACGATGCGATCCGGTTTCGCAGAACTTCGGCTTCGACCTTCAAGGCGGAGAATATCGGCGGCGCCCGTAATCGAGGCGTCGAGGTCGAGCTTCGCGGTGGAGTCACGCAATATTTCGTTCTCCAAGGCGAGGTCACCTGGACGCAAGCGATCGACAAAGCGAATGGCAATCAACTGCCAGTGCAGCCGGAATGGGTCGCTTATGTTCAGCCGGAGGTCCACTCGGGGACCCTGTCGAAGCGGGTCTCCGACATCTTCGGGTTCTTCCAGCTTGCCTATCTGGGCAAGGCCTATGAGGACCCGGCCAACCTCGTCGAGATTTCCGCGCGCACGGCGCTCGCCGCCGGGGTCGGGGCGCTCCTTTTCGAGGGGCGCCTGGGCTTGGGGTTCCGAGCCGACGATCTGCTCGACGTTCGCGGCCAAGATCTGGTGGGCTACCCACTTCCCGGGCGCCGCTACAGTGGAAGGGCCAGCTATCGGCACGCCTGGTAGGTTGACTTTCCTCGACGCCAAACTAGCGTTGACGTCCTTACGAAGGTCGAAGGCGGCTTCCTCGAAGCCGTTGGAGATAGGCCGATGGAGAGAAATCCGATCGGTTGAAGAGGGAAGTCGGTGAGAGGCCGACGCGGACCCGCCACGGTATGTAACTGAATGCGCTGCCACGATGCCACTGGGTGAAAACCTGGGAAGGCGGCAGAACCTAGGGTTACCAGCCCGGAGACCTACCCTCGTGAGCTCACTCGAAACGCCTCGGGGAGGGCGGGTGGCCATGGTTTTCGTTTCACGATTGAACGTGCCTCGTTCCTGTCCTTCCTATCCCGACGCGAGAGGAAGCAAATGGAACGGGATCTCAAATTCACTCTGCTGACTTGTCTCTTGCTCGTCGCCGTCGGCTGCGGGGATGGAGATCCACGGAGCCGTGGCGGCGACGCACCTGGCAGCCCTGCGCTCGATCCGCTCTCGTCGACGCCGCGCTATGCGGTGCTCAGCTCGGACTTCAGCAGCTCGTCCATCGCGATGCTCGACGCCGATTTCGTCGCCATCGACGAGAGCTGGCTCAGCTCCGGGACGAGGTATCCTGGTCTGGTCGCCACCCTGTCGGGCGACGTGGTCTTGCCCACTCGCCAAGCCGGCGACGGAACGCTTGCCGTGATCGATCGATTCTTCACCGATGTGGTGACTCGTTTCTTCGTGCCGACTGGGAATCTCAATGGACAGCTGCGGACCCAAGGCGACATCGGAGACTCGGGCTTCTCTTCGAACCCACAGGATTTCATTTTCGTCCACTCGGACAGCGCCTGGGTTCCCCGTTACGAGTCGAACTTGAATCCGGCCGCCGTGCCCGAAAACCAAGGGAACGACCTGTTCGAGGTCAATCCTTCTGACATGAGCGCAACGGGCGCCCGAATCGACCTCTCTTCGCTCGACACGACCGCCCGAGCAGGAACTGGAGACGGAGCGCTCACGGTGGACGTCTTCGCGCGACCGAGCCGCGGCGTGCTCGTTGGCTCGACCATCGTCGTCGGGCTCGATCGCATCAGTGCCAATTTCGACGCAGCCGGACCGGGAATGGTGGCAGTCGTCGACCTCGAAGACGAGTCGGTTGAGGGGCTGGAGCTGCCCGGGCTCAAGAGCTGCGGGCGCACCGTTCCTGTGCCCGGGGAGCCAAGCAAGCTCGTCGTGGCATGCGTCGGTTTCGCGCAGCCCTTTGGAGACGAGCCGCAGGTTCGGGCGTCCTCAGGCATTGCGCTGCTCGACGTAGGCCAGGGCGGGGTGGCAATTGAAGAGGTTTGGCGGGTAGCCGACGACCCCGCGTCGGCGATTGCGGTGAACGGTGTAATCGCGATCGACGCGCAGCGAGCGCTTGGGGTGGTAAGCGGCGACTTCGCGACGACCACGGACGGTTTGTACTTGATCGATCTCGAGACTGGGGCGCAAACGCTCGTGTACGAATCCATGAGCTCGTTCGTGATCGGGGAACCCGCCTACGATCCGCAAAGCGAGATGCTCTACGTGCCGGATGCGGCCGAGAACGCGGTTTTGGAGTTTGCGGCGGATGAGAGCGGCTTCGTCGAAGTGGGGTCGAGCGCGATTGGGCCGGGGATCGGCCTTCCCCCGACGAAGGTCTACCTACTCGACTGAGGGCGGGCTCTGGTTTGCGTCAGGGGGAGGCGTTGCGTCCTCGGACCCGTTCTCGTTCTCGTCGGTGTCGCCGTTCTCTTTCTTCTTCTGTTGCTTCTCCTTGATCTTCTCTTGGACGTTCTTTGCGCCCTTGGATGCGACGGAGACGGCGCCGGAGATGTAGAGGATCAGGGCCGAGGTGGTCGCCTTCGTGCGTCGATAGCCGACGACCTGCGTGTCACGGTCGATAGTGAACGAGAGCGCGTCACCCCTGCCGAAGAATCCAGTCGCCCCAAGACCGAGGCGGTAGCCTTTCGTGTCGATTCCGATCGACACCGACGCGCCGAACATCGACACTTGGTCAGGGCTGTATTCATTCGCTGTCTCGGGGACGTTGGGGGCGGCGGAGACATTGGTGAACAGGCCTCCTGCCACCACAGCTTTGCCGAACATGTGCTCCACACCAATCGCAACGTTGGGAGTCCAGCGCCGCTCGGTCGAGTTGGCGAAGTACACCCCGAGGTCTTCGGGAAGAACCTCGAGCTGAGCCGCGGGGAGGCCGAATATGTCGCGATCACGAACCGGGCCGCTCACCGCGGCGTCCGCCGACAGAGTCGTCAAGGTATTGGCCTTGAACTCAAAGCCGGCGCGGAGCTCGAAGGGGATCGGCACCCTCGTCGAGAGGTCGCCCTGGTCGATGAGCGAATAAGTAGTCTGGCCATCGATCGAAGCCGAATTCGTGCGTCGAAAGACGCTGCCCTTCTGGCTCAGCGGAACGCCTGGCGGTTGGAACACGAAGCCAACTTGCCAGCGGGGGTTGATCCGATAGAGCGCGCCAAGCCTGAACACGAAGTCGTATGCCCGTGTTGAGAGCGAAAGGCTGGTCGTTGCAAAATCACCATCTACGCGCTGCCCGTTCTCGTCGATTGTGCCTCCCGTCGCGGAGCCGATGTCCTCGCGGTAGTCGCCTTGCTGTTGCGCGAGGAAGCCCGTGAGGCCGAGGGCGACCTTCTTGGTCGCCTGCGCGGCGAACGAGACTCCGTACCAGCGATCCCTGAAGCCCCGACCCAAACGCAGGTCGAGCGTCCCAGCTTCCTGGAACTCTGAGGCCCCCGTTCCGAAGGCTTCGCGACTGACTTCGAACGTGCTGTACGCAAGTGCGAACTGGCGGTCTCCGAAGCGCTCGCGCCCGAACTTCACGACGGTTCCAACGAAAGAGGGGAGCGTCGTCGTAGCGGTCGACTTGAAGTCTTCGCTCACGTTCTGGAAGTTCAAGCCGTTGTCGATCGTTTTGCGGGTAAACACAATCGACGTCAGGCTTCCCATGAGTTGGAAGCGTCCGCCGATCATGATGCCGGCTGGGTTGTAGTACGTGGCCGAAGGATCGCTCGCGATGCCGGTGAAGGCGCCTCCTAGGCCCATCGCCCGATCGCCCAGCGGAATTGAACGGTAGTAGATCGCCTGCGCCTGAGAACGAGTCGGCGATGCGCTGATCGCGATCAGGAGCGCGAAGACAAGAATCGCAGCGGCGGCTAGTCTAAGGCTCGACGATGCCCAACACGTCACGGACGCGAGCTTCCCATGGAATCAGCGGCCCGACGACCCGTTCCGTCGCCGAAATGTCCAAGACGCTGTAGGCGGGACGGGGCGCGGGGCGTGGGAACTCGTCGCTCGTACAAGGTTCGACGCGGCACTCCGGATTCACGATTTCTGCGATCAACGCAGCAAGCTCGAACCAGCTGCACTCTCCGCCGTCGGTTACGTGAAAGACGCCGCGACTGCCGTGATCAGCGAGGGCCAGGCTCACCTCGGCGAGCTTTCGGCTGTCGGTGGGGCGGCCTCGCTGGTCGTCGACGACGCGAAGACTTGGCCGGGTCTTCGCTAGTTCGCGGATGGTGAGCACGAAGTTCTTCGCCCAGGGCGCGTACAGCCAACTGCTGCGCACCAGAAGGTGCTCTACGCCCGAGCGCTCGATCAGCTCCTCGGCGATCGCCTTGCTTCGACCGTAGGCATTGACCGGGTTCCTCGGATGATCGGTTGGGTAGGGCACTCGCGCCGTTCCGTCGAAGACATAGTCGGTGCTGTAGTGAAGCAGCTTGGCACCGACGAGCTTACACTGCTCGGCCATTGCGCCGACCGCGTGGCCGTTGACTTCGTTCGCGAGGGCTTCATGTTCTTCGGCTGCATCGACCAGGGTGTATGCGGCGCAGTTCACGACCCAGTCCGTCCCCGGCGTGATGAAGCCGTTCAGGGCGGCCCGGTCGCGAATGTCGAGATCCTCGAGCATGGTGGCCCTGTGCTCGATGCCTCGACTCTCGAGGAGCTCGGTCCAGCACCGACCCAGCATGCCGTCGGCTCCAATGACCAGAATGTCACTCATAGTGCGGAAGCTTCTCGGTCGGGATGTCCTTCAGCGAGGGGTTGGCTTGGTCCTTCCCCGAGAGCGTCGGCGAAGAAATGGGCCAATCGATGCCGATGTCCGGGTCGTCCCAGGCGACCCCGAGCTCGCTCGCAGCCGAATAGAAGTCGGTGCATTTGTAGGAAAAGAGCGCGCGCTCGCTGAGCACGCAGAAACCATGGGCGAAGCCGGGCGGAACGTAAAACTGCCGTTTGTTCTTCGACGACAGAGTCACCCCCACCCAGCGGCCAAAGGTCGGAGAGCCAACGCGCACGTCGACCGCCACATCGAACACCTCGCCGTCGAGCACACTGCAGAGCTTGCCCTGATCGTTCGGGTGCTGGAGATGAAGCCCGCGCAAGATGCCCTTGGCAGACATCGATACGTTGTCTTGAACGAAGTCGCCGGGGAGCCCAGCCGCTGCGTAACGGTCGCGCGAATACGTTTCCATGAAGAAGCCGCGCTCATCGCCATGAACCGCCGGCTCGATGATCAGCGGACCCGGAATGATCGCCGATTCGACCTTCATTAAATGTCCAACCCGGCGGCCAATGCTTGCAGGTACTGACCGTACTCGGTCTTCTCGAGAGGTTTGGCGAGCCGTGCCAGCTGCTCGGCGTCGATCCAGCCCATTCGAAACGAAATTTCTTCGGGGCAAGAAGCGCGCAAGCCTTGGCGTTCCTGAATCGTCTGCACGAAATTGGCGGCTTGAAGCAGGGCCCCCGGCGTCCCCGTATCCAGCCACGCGACGCCGCGCCCAAACCGCTGAAGCCGAAGCTTTCCTGCGTCGAGGTACCTGCGATTGAGGTCGGTGATTTCGAGCTCACCTCGCGCGGACGGCTTGAGCGCCTTGGCGTGGGCCACCACGTCTTCGTCATAGAAGTAGAGGCCTGCCACCGCATAGTTGGACTTAGGCTCCCTTGGCTTTTCTTCGAGCCCGATGACTACACCGTTGGCGTCGAACTCGGCGACGCCATATGCCGTGGGGTTGCTCACGTAGTAACCGAAAACGGTGGCGCCATCGGCTTGCTGAGCGCTTTGCTGAAGTAAGCCTTGGAGCCCATGACCGTAGAAGATGTTGTCGCCCAGCACGAGCGCACAGGCATCGCCATCGATGAAGTCCTCGCCGATCAAGAATGCTTGTGCCAGGCCGTCCGGGCTCGGCTGCGCAGCGTACCGAAAGCGCATCCCCCAGCTCTCACCGTTTCCGAGAAGACCCTGAAACAGAGCCTGCTCGTGTGGTGTCGTGATGACCAAGACCTCCCGGATCCCCGCGAGCATCAGAGTCGACAGCGGGTAGTAGATCATCGGTTTGTCGTAGATGGGCATGAGTTGCTTGCTCAAGCCTTTGGTGAGCGGATGCAGCCTGGTACCGGTGCCTCCTGCCAAGATGATGCCCTTGCTGATCATGCTCGCCCTCTATCCCGCACGGTCGCCGTAGTTCAGGTTCATCCATTTGCGGTACTCACCCGAGCGTACGCTCTCCACCCAGCTATCGTTCGAGAGATACCATTGCACCGTTTTGCGAATGCCGGTGCCGAAGGTCTCCTTTGGTTCCCATCCGCACTCTTCGCGGATCCGGGTCGCGTCGATGGCGTAGCGCAAATCGTGGCCGGGCCGGTCGGCGACGTACTTCTTGAGCGAGAGGAGCTCGGCGAGGTCGGTGCTGGTTTCCTCGGCGACGACCTCACAGAGCGTGTCAACCACGTCGATGTTCCTCATTTCGTTGTTTCCGCCGATGTTATACGTACGACCCATGCGACCCGTCTGGATCACAGACCAAATCGCTTCGCAATGATCGGTAACGTAGAGCCAGTCGCGCACGTTGAGCCCTTCGCCGTAGATTGGCAAAGGCTTCCGTTCCACTGCGTTGAGGATCATCAGCGGGATCAGCTTCTCCGGAAACTGCATCGGTCCGTAGTTGTTGGAGCAGTTCGTGATCTTGATCGGGAGGCCGTAGGTTCGGTGGTAGGCGCGAACGATGTGGTCGCTTGCCGCCTTCGATGCGGAATAGGGGCTCGATGGGTCATACGCCGTGGTTTCCTCGAAGAGCCCCGTCTCGCCAAGTGAGCCGTAGACCTCGTCCGTGCTCACATGATGAAAGAGTCGGTTGTCGTCGCCTGACCAGCGCTTTCGGCAGGCTTCGAGCAGGTTGAAGGTGCCTTCGATGTTGGTCCGGACGAACTCGCGCGGCCCGAGAATGCTCCGGTCGACATGGCTTTCGGCTGCGAAGTGCACGACGAGGTCGGGGTCGAACTCCTCGAACACCGCGTCGACGCCATCCATGTCCGTGATGTCCACCCGGCGAAGCTCGTAGTTCGGTAGCGAATCGATCGCCTTCAAGCTCCCGAGATTGGCGGCATAGGTGAGCTTGTCGAGGTTGACGAACTGGTGCTCCGGCAGATCGGGCACCAACCCGTTCAAGAAGTTGGCGCCGATAAAGCCCGCACCACCCGTAACGATGATCTTCATAAACTGCTACCGACCTCGTCAGTCAGCATAACCGGAACAATTGACCGGCGCACACGAGGCTCATCGCTGACCCTGAGTGAAGCGCTCGAACAAGGGTCTGGTCGAGATGCTTGCATCGTGGGCGGCCAGAACCCGACGCCGCCCTTCGCGACCGAGCTCTTCGAGTCTTGCCGAAGGTGTCTTCAAGACCTCCCCCATCGCATCGACCAGTGCATCGATCGAGCCGGCAGGAACGAGCCAGCCGGACTCGCCAGGCACGACGAGCTCCGGGATACCGGCGATGTAAGTAGAGACGACCGGTCGGCCAAGCGCGAGCGCTTCCATGATCACTACCGGCAGCCCTTCGGCGAAGCTCGGAAGCACCATGGCACGTGCGCCGACGAGGTAGTCCCGCACTTCGTCACCCGATGCCCAGCCCGTGATGGTGACCATTTCGCCGAGCCCGTGTCGCGCGACGAGCGACTCGACCTCTGCTCTCATGTCACCGTCGCCGACGAGGATCAGCTCGAACTGCCCACCGAGATCGCGGAGCTTGGCGGCGGCTTCAATCAAGAGGAGCTGGCCTTTTTGTTCGCAGAGTCGCCCCACGCAAACCAGTCGCCGCGAGTCGCCGATCGAAGTGACTTCGGTATCGACGTAGCTCCGGTCGACGCCGCATCGAACGATTTCGATCTTGGGCCAGTGCTCGTGACCGCATTGTCGATACAGTTGGCTTCGCCCGAAGCTGCTGACGCCGGCGACGAAGCTCGATGCTTCGATCTTCTCGGTGAGGCTGAGCGGCCAGGGCCGGTCGAACTCCTCGGGCCCGTGTACGGTGATGCTATACGGCGGTCCGCCCAGCATCCGGCACAGCATCGCGACGGCTGCCGGGTTGGTTCCGAAGTGAACGTGCACGTGACCGCACTGCTCCCGCTGAAACAGCTGAAGGGCAGTGCAGGCCGTCATCAGGTAGCCCAGGTTGCGAAGCAGACCGCGCTCCGAACGAAGCCCCATCCGGACGGCCATGGCGAAGGTCTTGGCGAAGCGCACTGGGTGGCGAGCCGCGGTCCACGCTGCCGTGAGTACCAGGTGTGGGATGCCCCGCGCGAGCAAGACCGTCGTCCGGCTTTGCTCTGCGATGTCCTCCGGGTCGACGAGACGCGTAGGAGGCGGGCGAATTGAAAACCGCACGATATCGATGCCCTGATCTTCGAGGGCTGCGATTTCGCGACGAATGAACGTATGGCTCACGCTCGGATACTGATTTGTGAGGTAGGCGACTTTCATCGGCTCGACTCGGCACAGGGACGAAGCGCGCTCTGCGACCTGGTCACTATAGCCAGATTGCGGAAGAAGACACCCTTACGTGCAACACTGTGTGCGCCTGTCGCGCGGCCTCTGGGACGGGTCAGCCGCCGAGGTGCACGGTCAGAGCAAACGTTCCGGCGATAGCGGTGCCGGCGGTGCCAGCGGTGAACCCGAGCGCGCCGACACCGGGAACGTTGTAGCTCCCTCGAAAGGAAAGGCCGATAATCGAGTAGTCGAAGTCAGCCGCGATCGACAACCATTTCACGATTGGGATGCGAAGACCTACACCGATCGATGCGCCGCCACCCTGGCTACGGACATTGTTCAAGTCGCCTTGGAGCTCCGGAATAATGAGGCCGCCAGTCGTCATGTAGTAGTTGAAACCGAGCCGGATCGATGGGTGCACGTACGGAACCGCGCGGATCAGGAAACCGAGGTCCAAACCGATCGAGGTCAGATTGAACGGGTCGTAGTCTGCGTGCTTGAAGCGCGCACCTATCGTCGACGAGCCGGCGCGAAAGCGAAGGGCAGCACCGAACTCGGGACCGCTCACGACCACGCTTGGAATGAACGAGCTGATTTGGTCGGGGATGAGCTTGAGCGTCCGAAATCGCGTCACGTCAAACCTCGATGGGCCTGCCGTAGCCTCGAGCCAGACAATCCCTCCGACTCTCTTGTCGTAGACCTTGCTTCGTTCTGGAGCGTCCGCCGGGACTTCGCCTGCTGCATCGCCGTCTCCGGCGAGCGTGACGCCGTTCTGCTCGACGGAGAAGGTCCCCGGCAAGTCCTGCGCGCTGGCGCCCAGCGTCGTCATCCAAAATGCCCCAAGAACCAACCCAAAGCGTGCCATCGAATCCCCCTCACTGCCGATGCAGACCCTCCCCTCGGGCCGGCATCGCGTCTTAGTAGTTTCGGGGTGCGTTTTTACAGCGTCAATGACAAGGGCGCTTCACTGTGTGCTGGATCACAGGAAGCTCGGTGCGAAGGCCCGCTCAGACCAAGATCTCGCTGATCGGCTGCGTGGCTTCCATCGAGCGGGTGCCCCAGCTCTCGGTGTTCAAGCCCATGACCTGCTGGATCGTGAGCCCCACGCGGGTCGTCGGCGAGGTGGCGCCAGCGACGTGAACCCCGGTCTTCAAGGCTCCCCGAGCGCGTCCGGCGATCATCATCGGGATGCCGGTGATGCCGTGAATCTTGGCAAGCGAAACATCCGAATGTGCGAATACGAGACAGTTGTCGAGCAGGGTCCCATCGCCTTCAGGGATCGCGGCGAGACGCTCTACGAAGTCGGCCCAGGCTTCCATGGAGCTGTACACGAACTCGGTAGCCTCCGGCTGGTAGCCGAGATCCGGGTTCAGGGCCTCATCGTGGGTGAGCTGGTGGTGTTGGGAGCTCGACCCCGGTTGGCGCAGGCCTGAAATCCGGTCCGAGAACATCATGCTGAAGACCCGAGTCTGGTCACATGCGAGCGCGAAAGAAAGCAGGCTGGCCATCAGTCGATTGGTCGACATCGACTGCCCAACTTCGGTCCCAAGGCTCTCGGCGCCTGGTGCTGGCGCGCGCGAGCAACTCTCGAGGTCCGGCGGTCCGGCGAGCAAGATGTCGAGCTGCTGCTCAAGCTGCCGGACCGAGGTGAAGTACTGATCGAGCCGTTCCCTGTCGTGCGTGCCCACCCGTTGAAGCAAGCGATCACGGTCGGCTTTGACCGCGGAGAGCACGCTTTGTCGGAGCATTACACGCGGGTCTGGCGTGAACGGCCCCGCATTTGGGTCGGCGAACTCGGGGCCGAACACTCGCGTGTACAAGGCCATGGGGGAAATCTCGGGTGCGTTGAAGACACTTTGGCTTTCGTAGCTGTAGCTTTGATTTCGATTGCCCGTACAGGACATTTCAAGAGAGCGGAATCGGGTGGCACCACCGACTTGCCCCGCGATGATGGTATCGAGCGTAGGCGCTGGCACCGTGTAGTCCTCGAGCGGCAGGCTGCCTGTCAGGGTGCCCATCAGGCCGGCGGTGTGGGGAAAGTTCGGCCGCCCATCGAGATGGACGTCGAAGCCGCTCAAGACGCTGACCTGGTCCCGAAGCTTGCCGCCGCTTGCGAGCGGACGGTCGAGGGCCTGCAGCTCGATCGGCAATTCGAAGCCAGTGCCTTGGCTGTTCGGGGTCCAGCGACCGGGATTCATGCCACAGCCCCACATCCAGGCGCCGAATCGGAGTGGCAGCGGCGCGCCTTGGGCCATCGCGGTCGCATTCTCATTCAAAAAGCAATCGAGCAGGGGCAGCCCCATCGAGACTGTGCCGCCAGCCAACGCGCCGCGAAGAAGAGCTCTGCGATCGAACCGCTTCACGACTCGTCTCCAGGGGCTTCGGCTTCGCGTGGCCCCGAGGTCGTGCGGAACCCATCGCTCAAGACGATCTCGCGCAGGAGCTCGGTCACGCGGTACCCCGATTTGGCGAAGCGATCGTCCAAGGATTCGAGAAGGGCTTCTTCCCCAGGCTCGAAGCTCCGACCCACCGCGTAGCGGAAGACGCTCCGCACCAAGCACGGGGCAAGCGCTGGGTTGTCGCGCAGTGCCTGGCCCATTCCCACAGCGTCGTCATACGCGATCCCGTCGAGCTCGCCCGAAGTGTCGATCAGAGCGCCGTTTTCTTCTTCGCGAAACATACCCACCGCATCGAAGCTCTCGAGCGCCAGACCGATGGGATCGGTCAGGGTGTGACATCCAGCGCAGGCTTGGCTCGCCACGTGTTTCTCCAAGCGTTCCCGCGCGGTTCGTAGCTCGCCGGTCGTGTTTTCGACGATTGAGAAATCGACGTTGGCCGGCGGGGTTGGGATATCCTGGCAGAGCAAGACCTCGCGCACGAACTTGCCACGGAGCGTGGCGGAGCTTCGACCTGGATGGGAGTGCAGCGCGTTGAAGCTGATGTGAGCGAGCAGACCCGCTCGGCCAGCGTCGTCGGGGAAGGTGTAGGGTTGCCAACCATCGGCCGTTGCGACAGGCAAGCGATACACGACACCGAGCCTTCGGGTCATGAATGACTCGCGAGTCGTGAATAGATCGCGGTAGTCACGCTCCCCGGTCACGTGTGCGACGATGGTGCGGAGGGTTTGCTCCTTGGCCTCCTCGACCATGCTCTGCGTGTACACGGGAAAGAGCGCGTTATCTTTGCGGACCAGGCCGTCATCGAACTGCTTGAAATCGTAAAGGTCCGAGAATATCGCGCGGAGGCCCGTCTCGAGCTTGGGAGAGGTGAGCATGCGCTCGACCTGCGCTGCCAGCCCGTCTTCGGTGATGAGGTCGCCGTTCTCCCCGGCTGCCAAGAGGTCCTCGTCGGGGGTACTGTCCCAGAGGAGATAGCTCAGGCGGGAAGCCATCGAGATGCTGCTGAGGCGCCCGACCGACGGATCAGCAGGGTTTGGATCTGCAACCTCGACGCGAAAAAGGAATTCGGGTGAGACCAGGAAGCTCATCAGCCCTAGCTCGAGGCCGGCGTAGAAGTCACGGAGCGTGTCCGCCGCTTGGTTGGCAATCCCGACTCGAGCATCGGTCTCTTCCGCTGTCAATGAGCGCCGGAACAACCGGCGCCCGACCCGCTCGAGGAACATTCGGGCGCAGTCCTCATCGCTCGCGGTCGCCGTAGCTGGTTGGCATGGGACCAGCTCATCGCGATGTGAAGCGTTGAGCGCTTGCTCCGCCACCGCCGCCGCCGCCGCTTCGTACTTTTCGAAGCCCGACGGCGTCACGCTCGCAAATGAAGCCCCGACCGAGAGAAGCCCGGCGCGCCGATCGTCTGGGTCGATGCGCCTCGGCACCGTAATGTGCTCGCCGAGCACGTCATGGATGCTTCGGCCGAACTGCTCTGCGGTGAGGCGCCGTAGAGCAATCGGACCCGCGTCTACCTCGATCTCTGTGGCCGGGCTACTGCTGCAACCCGCCATGCTGATGAGCAGCGAGCCCGCAGTGGCGATCAGCCAAGCTAGCGTGCGATGGATCGTATGCACGTGAGTGTCCTCGAAGTCGATGCCCGACCGTCGCAGACGGTACGCTCTCGCAGCGCCCGGCGCAACGGTGGCCTTGCATTCGGAGCGAACCAAGTGACAGCTGCGGGCGCGTCGTTTAGAGTCGCGCCGCCGCTCGGTCTCGGGCGCACAAGGAGAGTAGGATGCTTAGAAAGTTCGTGCTGGTCACCGGGTTTCTGGATATCCCCATCGGCCTGGCAACCTGGGCGGCGGCAATTCTCGAGCCGCAGGACACGCACTTCGGCGCGCTCATGACCTGCGGTTCATTCCTGATCTTTGCCGGCGCAGCGCTCATCTGGTCTGCGCAAGACATGAAAGTGCGCGCCCCAATCGTCTTCTGGCAGGGTTTTGTTCGACTGACGGCCTGTGCCAGCATCCTCTACATGGTTCCAAAAGGCATCGCCGAATCCTGGCAATACGGCATCGTGGCGTTCGATGGGCTGATCGGGCTCGTCTACATCATCGGAACGATGAAACACACCGGCGCCTCATTCTTCCGACTAATGCTCGGCAAGACGTCGTAGTCACAGCGTCCCTGCATTCAACTTCATTCAAGAGGAGAACGGCTCCGGATGGGCAGCACGCCGACTGGGCCGGCGCCTAGAAGCATGGCTCCTCGAGCAGACGTGGCTTCGGGGCGCCCAATCGTGAGCATGCCTGTCGCGAGGCGCTCTCCGATCTCCTGGTCGATCGTGGCCGGCTTGTCGCGTTCCCCCGCCATCCGATTGAGTGCTAGCCTTCTTTCGATGGTTCGCTTGGCTGCCTTTGGGGTGTTCTTGGTCGTGCTGCACTTGGGGCAGCCGATTGTGATTCCCATTCTTCTCGCGAGCCTCATCGCGATCAGCCTATCGAAGATTCTCGACCTCACCCGCCGCGGCGTTCCTCATTGGCTTGCGGTCGCACTGGCCTGTCTTGCGGCGGTCGCCGTCGTGACAGCCCTCGGCTTTCTCACGACTCGTGCGGCCACCGATTTTGCCATGGCGTTCAGCCAGTATCGCGAGGATTTCGATCGCTTGCAGTTCGAGGCGGCGTCGTGGCTCTGGGCTCAGGGGCTCGGCATCCCCGCCACTGCGGTAGAGCAGTTCGATCCGAGCGAGTTGGTGCGGGGTCTCACGCTTCCGGGCCTGACGCTCGCACTCAGCGTCGTGTCCGCCGGTTCGCTCGTCCTGCTGATCACCGTGTTCCTGGTCGTCGAGAGCGGTTCGATAGCCCAGAAGCTCTCTGGAACCGATCACCTGGGCCGGCTCGGGGTACAGACGCTCAAAGGGGCGGCTCGCGACGTCCAGCGCTATCTCCTCATCAAGACGGTGACGAGCACGGTAACGGGGCTACTCGTCGCCGGTCTGACCAGTGTCGTCGGGCTCGGCCATTCGCTGCTCTTTGGACTAATGGCCTTCATTCTCAACTACATCCCCAGCATCGGAAGCATTCTCGCATCGATTCCAGCGATCGCGCTATGCCTCATCACCCTCGGCTGGCTCCCCGCATTCGGGCTGGCCGCAGGCTATGGTCTGATCAACCTGCTCATCGGCATCTTGATCGAGCCGCGCTGGGCAGGTCAGGCAACAGACCTCTCGCCTACGGTGGTGGTCCTCTCGATGGTCTTTTGGGGATTCGTGCTCGGGCCGATCGGCGCGCTGCTATCGGTTCCGCTCACGATCATCGTGCGAATGACCGCAGCCCAATCGACGGAATGGTCCTGGCTCGCAATGCTTTTGGGCTCGTCTCGAAGTATGCGCAGCTCATCGTGACACGAAGCTCGCGGCCACTCGAACGGGATCGAGACTCGTAAGCTCTGGGCTGCTCAACCCGTCGAAGCGTGCCCCGTAAGGCCGGCAAGCGTGTACGCGGCGATGGGTACGATCTGCCCGTCTTCTTCGATTCCCTGTACGCACCACTCGGCGGCCTCTCGCAGATTGGGGAAGGCTCGATTCGGGGCGGGCTGCGGGGAAATCCACCGGAGGGCCGTGTACGCACCTCGAACGACTGCGCTCTGAATGATGATCGCGCTGCCGATATTCTTCTCACGAATGATTGGTCGTCGGCTGTCTTCGAACGCCTTCATCTGCCTTCGCAGCGTCGCATCAGGCACTCGCACGAACGTCGTCGCATCGACGATCAGGGCATGTCGCGTCGGCGCTGCGAAGACGTGCTCGTAGCAGTCTTGCATGTACTTGATGTCAGCCTGCGCCATCACGGGCGGCATCGAGATCACGGTCAGCGGCCACATCGAGACGTCGAACCGAAGGCCTACGCCCTTCGGCGGCGCATCGATGTTCGGCACCCCCCCCATGTTCCGATTATCGGGGATGTCCCGGCCAATGCAAACTAGACGGCCATTTTACGCAGAATCGGAAAGTGTAACGGCTCGCTCATGGAGGTGGTGGATCAGCGCAGTGGCCCCATTTTCCCGCGCCTCCGGGTCTTCTGAGATCGGGGTGATGCTAAAGATGCTTCTGCGCGGCCTTGTCGAGATTCGCCTCGAAGAGCTCGTTTTGAAAGCCAACGTACACCAGCTCGTCGATTTGGAAAGTGGGGATCGTGTTGAGAGGGTTGAGCTCGCCAAGGCGCTCTTTCGCGGCGGCGTTGTCATCGGTGTCGAGCTCCGTGAAGTCGATCCGGTTTGCCTCCAGGTACGCGCGCGCTGCCTTACACGCACCGCACCACTGCGTCGCGTACATCGTGATCATCACGCGCTTTCGGGCGAGCTCCCATTTCCAATCGGGGCCCTTTTCGGCGGCTGCTCCGGTCAGACCGTTCGGTTGCCGATCGAGCTCGGTGCTTTGTGGCGTCTCGTCCCCACTCGGTTTCGGAACCGGGATGTTCTTGTTTGGGCTCATCTCAGCGGGAATGGGAGGTTCGGGTGGCAGCGGGCTGGTTTCAGGCTCGGGTTCCTTGGGCCTCGGATTGACCGGGGCACGGGAGGCGGGCCGAGGCTCGGTGACGCGGACGCCTCGTTGGGGGGCGGCTTCGGGACGGGAGCCCAGAGAAGCGAACGCCCAGGCGGCACCGGCGCCGAGCAGCAGAAGAGGGATGATCAGCATCCACCATGCACTGGAGCTCGGCGGCGCCTTCGAGGGCATCAGGTTCAGGCGACACAACTCGCACTCGCCGTCCCTATCGAGCGGGAGCGCATGCGTATCGCAAATCCCTGTAGGTTCCACCATCTGCTCTCAACTATAGCACGACCGAGATCATAGCTTGGCCCGAGTCAAGCCAGCATTGTGTCGATCAGACCGCGCTCGAGACTCGCATGCCCGAAATCGTCGACTGGCTCTCCGTTGTCCTTCCTAAGCCCGACGGCGGTGGCCAGGGTGTTGAGCAGTTTGTTGTGCGGAACGCCGCCTGCGTCGACATAGGTCCCGGTCTTGAGGTAGCCGTCGGCGCTGCCGGCGAGGATGTACGGCAGGTTGTTGATCGAGTGCGGTGGGCCGTTCGAGAGGTCGTTGATCCAGGCGCAGACGCCCTTGTCGAGAAGCGTTCCCGTTTCGGTCGTATAGGCCGAGAGCCGGTCGAGCAGTCTTGCGAAGAGGCGCGCGTGGATGCGGTCTACGGCCGAATGTTTCGCCTGCGCGTCGGGGATCGGATCGCCGTCCGAGCCGTCCGCAAAGATGCGATGCGAGATCCAGTGATACGACGGAAACTCCTCGCCTTGCCAGCGGTATCGCGTCCCGTCGTTGCCGTTGCCGATTTGAAGAGTCACCGCGTGCGTATAGCCGCAGCTCAGTGCAAGCGCGATCACGTCGATGTGTAGCTCTGCGACTTCGACGACGCGGTCGCCGTTCTCGTGAGCGCCGTCGATCGCGCTGATCGCGTTGACGGCGGCAGGCGCTAGTGGCGTGCACTCCGCAAGCCGAAGCTCGAGGTCCCGAATCGCAGAGAAGTGCAAGTCGAGACGAGCGCGATCGTCCGAGCTCAGGTCGCTTCGATTCAAGAGGGACTGCATCTGGTCGCGCACGAGGTCGTTGACGCTTTGGCGGCGGAGCGCGATCGCATTCGCCGAGCCCTCGTCCAGATTGACTAGTCCCATGATGTCGTCGAACGCGACCTTTGGGTTCGTCTGTGCACCGCGGCGATCGTTGGGCCCGCGATAAGAGAGGACGCTGTCGAGGAAGTTGTACGGTCGCATTGCGGCGAGGGTGAGGGGCCCTCGGCCGTCGGGGTTGAGCTCTCGGGCGATTCGATTGTCGAGCGACTCGCCGAGCGCAAGGGAGTTATTGCTCGCTTCGGAATCGCCAGTGGGTTGCGCGGTCAGTGCCTGGAGCGCTCCGCGCGCGTGACCACAGCCGGAAATTGAAAATGCGCCGTTTACCCCTCGAACCATCAAGAGCTTGTCTGCGTGCGCGCTCAGCTCGCTGGTCGCGCGGTCGGCGTCGGCGAGCATCGAGGCCGTGGTGAGCGCTCCCAAATTGCGGGGCCAGAACATCTCCGGCTCGGCTGGGTTGCTGTTCTGCAGGGCCTGGGAGCACCCGTTGCCCTGACGCATGAACACGACGAAACCAGGATCGTCGGGTCCGGCCGCGCGAACCATCTTCGATGAAAAGGTCTCCAGGAACGGTAGTCCCACCGTCACGCCAGCGGCGCCCGTGAGAAAGAGTCGCCGCGTGAACGGCCGTTTGCCGAAAAAGCTCATGAACCCTCCGCGTTGCGCGCCTGGAACTCTTCGCTCCGGACGAGCTCTAGGATGAGCTCCTTGATCGAGAGCCCCGCAAGAGAGGCGTCGCCCATCTTCTGAATGAGGTCGAGATCCGAGCCGGCGGTGTCGCGCCCGAGCGCATACTCGACCCAGTGCTTGGCGTAGCAGTCGTGTGTCTGCACCCGTTCGGTCATGGCTTGATTGAGCTCAGCGGCCCCGTCGAACGAAACCGGACCGTCAGCAAACTCGAAGCTCGCTGCCGAGTCGATTGGCAACCCGAGCTCTTCGGTCCGATATTGCCCGAGCCCATCAAAGCTTTCGAAAGCATAGCCGACCGGGTTGATGTAGGTCCCGTGACAGCTCGCACCGCAGGTCCCAGGACCGGTGTGCATCTCGATCCGTTGTCGAGAAGTCATCGTGATCCCATCATCACTGGGAATCGGCGGAATGACGTCTGGCGGCGGAGGCAACTCGGTACAAAGAACCCGGTGATTGATGAAGACGCCTCGGTGAACCGAGCCCGTGAGCCCGCCGTGAGAGGCCAAGAAGCCGAGCTGCGTGAGAAGACCGCCGCGCTGAGGTTCAGCCAACGCGTCGAAGCTCGCCTGCGAGAAACTATCGTCGAATCCGCCCTCGAGCCCGTAAATCGCGGCCAACCCAGCGTTGACGAAGGTGTAGGGCGCGGTCAGCAGCTCAGTGAAATCCCCGTCGGTCTCTACGACGTGCTCGACGAAGCGGCGTGCCTCCTCGTACATGTCCTGGCCTACCCCGCCGTAGTAGAGCGGGAACTCCGAAGGGTTTTTGCTCAGGTCGCGGTAGAGGTCCCAGTTGAAGAGCTGCGAATGGAAGCGCTCGAGCATGGCCCGGCCACGCGGGTCCTCGAGCAATCGTTCGGCCTGGCTCGCGATCTGCTCCGGAGTATGCAAGGCGCCCTGCTCGGCTTGGTCTAGCAAGGCGTCGTCCGGCCCCCTGTTCCAAATCATGTACGAGAGTCGTGAAGCGATCTCGAAGTCGCCGAGTTGCACGGTGTCCCCATTCTGACTTTGACCGAGCTCGACTCGGTACAAGAAATGAGGCGATTGCATCAGGGCTTCGAGCAAGACGCGAACCCCTCCCTCAAACGCGGGCATGTCGGGGAAATGCGTGATGCCCTGCTCGAAGAGTGCGACGTGCCCATCGACCTCCTCGCTCGAGAGCGGACGCCGGTAGGCTCGCCGCCCCAAGTCGCGAATCAGAGCGCGAACGCGTTCCGCTGGGTCACTCGGAAGCCCGTCCGGTAGCAAGCCATTGAGCACCGCTTCATTACTCGTCGCGGCTTCCGCCAGTGTTTCGGCCGCATCTTGGTAGTCGCCCCAGAGGTCGCTGCTCACCCGGAGCGCACGGATGTTGTTCTCGAAGAAGCTGATTCTCGTGTCGGGCTCGAAGCTGCCGGAAAGATTGGGTGGGTCGGCGAGGCGGAGGAGATCGGCCACGCTGTTCTCCCATTGACGATGAGTGAGACGCGGAAACGCGGTTCCTGCGGCTAGCTCACCGGTCGCGCCGCAGACGGAGCGCCCGCAGCGAGGGGCCGGCGTTCCAGGCGCTCCAGGGCCGCCAGCTTGATCTGTGGCCCCACCAATCGTTCCGTTGCAGCCGAGCAGCACGAACACGCTGCAGATCCCAAAGTATCGAGCTCTCACAGATTTAACCCTAGTGGAGCATTATTGCAGCCTAAAGGGTGTAGGTGTCAAGGGGCTCATGAAGGTACAGATCGAAAGGCTACATCGCGGAAATCCCGTGCTAATTCACCCGGGTGTCAAAGCTCACCGGCCTTCTCGAGCGACTCGATCTCGAGCGACTCGACGACGATCTCTTTCGCGGCTCGAGCGCGCACGACGGCCGGCCGAGAATCTTCGGTGGCCTAGTCGCGGCGCAGTCGTTGATCGCGGCGTGCCGGACGGTCGAGGGTCGGGTGGCGCATTCGCTGCACGGCTACTTCCTTCGTGAGGGCGACACCTCGGTACCCGTCATCTATCACGTCGACCGCATTCGCGACGGGCGCTCGTTTGCGACTCGGCGTGTCGTCGCCAAGCAGCACGGCAAAGCGATTTTCAACCTGTCGGTTTCGTTCCAGGTACCGGAAGGCGGCCTCGAACACCAGACGCAGATGCCCGATGCTCCACCACCGGAGATGGTGCCCACGAACGTAGAGCGATTGCGCGCCTACAAAGATCGCTCGGACCATCCGGCGATCGATTTCCTCTTGATGCTCGACCGGCCCATCGAGCGACGCGAAGTGGATCACGTCGATCTGCTCGACCCCAAGCCGAGTACTGGCATCCACCGAACTTGGTTTCGTGCGACTGGTATGCTCGACGACCAAGACGCGGTGATTCATCAGGCGGTCCTTGCCTACGCCAGCGACTACGGACTGCTCGAAGCCTCGTTCGCCCAGCACGGTCACAGCTTCCTGACCGACAAGCTCATCCTCGCCAGCCTGGACCATGCGATCTGGTTCCACCAAGCGTGTCGCGCAGACGAGTGGATGCTCTACGTGACCGAGAGCCCACGTACCGGCGGAGGGCGCGGACTCAACTTCGGTCGGATTTACTCCAGGAACGGAGCGCTCGTCGCCTCGGTCGCGCAGGAGGGCCTGATGCGAAACCGGAATCAGCGATGAGCCGACGAAGCACACCGCTGTGGCTAACCATCGTCACCGGCTTTGGTCTTGCTGGATCTTCGGCGGTGGCTCAAACGAGCCCGCTGCTCCCGCCCGCCGAGGACGCAGGTCCGCGCGAGACGCCGCCGGAGCCGCTCGAGACCGATCCAAAGATACAGGAGCTGCGCGCCAGACTCCAGAGCTGGCAGGCCACGGCTGCGGAGTACCAGCGCGCGGGGGAAGAGGCACAAGCCCGCTCCGAGATCATCGACCAAGAGGTCGCACGCCTTCAAGAGCGGAAGGCAATCGAGGTGCAGGAGGGCGCGACCGCGGCTCAGCTCGCCGCCCAGCTGCTGGAGGCGGAGCAGGATCTCGCGGCGGCGCGACGCGAGGCCACCGAGCTCGATGCGGAATCCGAGGCCCGGGCGGAGCGGCGTAGAAGGGTCCCCGAGTTGCTTCTGATCGCGAAGCAGCGGCTTCGAGATCTCGAAAGCACGCCCATCGCGGCGGGCAGCGATGCGCCGGAAATGGAGGCGTTTTCCGAAATCGGCTCGCTGAGGCGGCAAGCGCTGCTAGCGGAGATCGAGGCGTATCAGAACGAGCTCGCGAGCTACGATGTCCGCGGTGCGCTGCTCGCCAAGCGTCGGGACAGAGCGACCTTGCGAATCGCATACTATCAAGCTTCGAGCACCAAGCTCCGCGAAGCGATGCAACGCGTGGAGCTGCTCAAGGTCGAGAGCGAGAACGAGGCAGCGAAAAAGCTCTTGAAGGAGCTGACCGCTCTACCTGAAGGCTTCAAGCAAAGACTCGAAGAGCTCTATCGGCGAAACGAGGCATTGGCTTCCGTTTGGACCGGCGACGGCGGGCTCCACCGTCAGATCGAAGATGTCAGCGACAAGCTCGCGCGAGCCGTGGCCAAGATTGCGGAAATCGAGTCCGAGCTCGTTGGGCTCGCAGCGCGCGTCGAGGCGGTCGGTCTCGCGGATTCGGTCGGCGCCCTGCTTCGGCAGCATCGAGCCGAAGCACCCGACATCGGCATGTACCAGCGGTTCATTCGCATGCGCCAGGAGCAGATCGGCGACGTGCAGCTTCAGCAGATCAAGCTTCGTGAGCAACGGCAGGCGCTCGCTGATATCGATTCGCTAGTCGGCGAGGTCATGGGTTCGGTCGACGAGCCTCTCTCGCCCGAGGCCCGTCGAGAGGTCGAGCAGCTCCTGCGGCAACTCTTTGAGACCCAGCGCAGGTACATGGACGCGCTCATCGACGACTACGAGACCTACTTTCAGAAGCTCGTCGATTTCGATGCGAGCCAGCGGGAGCTCATCGATCGCACGAAGGACCTTCTCGACTACATCGACGAACGCATCCTTTGGATTCCGAGCGGCAAAGCGGTGCAGCCCGAGCTTGTCTCCGACGGGCGCGATGCGGTGACTTGGCTAGTGAGCCCGCAGTATTGGGCGCAGCTCGGCAGGGCGTTTCGAGAAACAGCGACCAAGTTCTGGCCCGTCAATCTTCTCGTCTTGATCCTGGTCATCGTGTTCGTTCCCTTGGCGCGGCGAGCCAGGCGGCGACTCCAGGTTCTCGCCGAAACGGCACGCAGACCCGACTGCGCGACCTTGGCTCCCACGATAGAAGCCTTTCTGCTTACGCTTGCGTTGGCACTGTGGTTACCTGCGGTCTTCGCGTATCTGGGGTGGCGTCTCGGCCTGTCTCCGGCGGCTACCCAGTTCACTCGCTGTTTTGCATACGGTTTGCTGATCGCCTCAGCGTTTTGGGCGACCATCCGCCTATGCCGATCTCTTGTTCGTCCGGAAGGAATCGCCGTTGGGCATTGTGAATGGCCAGCCAGCGCCGCGCAGTCTTTGTGGCGAAACCTTCGCTGGTTTTTGGCCCTGACCGTGCCTGCTGTCTTCATCATCTTCGTTTTCGAGGCACGTGGCGAGGACCTTTGGCGCGAATCGGTCGGCCGAGTGACGTTCTCCTTGTCGATGCTCGCCGTCGCCGCGTTCAACTATCTGGCCTTGCGATCAGACGGCCCCGTGACCCAGGTGCTGCACGGAGGCGAGCCCAGTCGTCCCTGGCTCTGGCGGGTGCTCCAGATTTCCTCGGTGCTGCTGCCGTTCGGACTCGTCTTTGGAGCACTCTACGGCTTTTACTGGACTGCCCTCCAGCTGGCCATTCGCTTGCACCTATCTGCCGTTCTCGTCTTTTTCGTCGCATTCGGCGTTCAACTCTACGCCCGCTGGACCATGGTGTCCGGGCGCCACGCTGCCCTCGAAGACGACGAGCCTTCGGACGTCACCGCAAGGCCGACGCCGACGATGCAGCTCAGCCGCCTGATGATCGGCACTGGGATTCTGATCGTCGTTCTCGGATTGCTCGCCGTCTGGGCCGACCTCTTGCCGGCGACACGAATTCTTCAGCAGGTCGAGCTCTGGAGTGTCACCCAGAAAGTTACGGTCTCCGAGCTCGACCCGTCCGGGGTCGAACATTTCTCCACCGACGAGCGACTGGTCGCGATCACACTCGCAGAGCTCATCCGATCCGTTTTCATCATCTTGCTGACTGTGGTCTTCATGCGCGCCGTTCCCGGTTTGCTTGAAGCCACCCTGTTTCGCGGATTGGATCACGGCGTACGCTATGCCTATTCCACCATCGCGAAGTATGCCGTGGTCTTGGCGGGCCTGGGGCTTGCATTCGATGCCATCGGCGTTGGCTGGTCGAGCATTCAATGGCTGGTCGCTGCCATCGGCGTGGGCCTCGGTTTCGGTCTTCAAGAGATTTTCGCGAATTTCGTTTCCGGGCTGATCATCTTGTTCGAACGCCCGATTCGAGTGGGCGATGTCGTCACCATCGGCGAAGTCAGTGGAACCGTGTCGAGAATCCGAACCCGTGCGACCTGGATCACCGCGTTCGATCGAAAAGAGCTCCTGGTGCCCAACAAAGAGTTCGTGACGGGCCAACTGATCAACTGGACGCTGTCGGACTCGGTCTTGCGCCTCTCGATTCCAGTCGGTATCGCGTATGGCTCGGACACGAAGTTAGCCATCGAGGTCCTGGAACGGGTGGCCAAAGAGTCATGGCGTGTCTTGAGAGACCCGCGCCCTCACGTTCTCTTCAACGCCTTTGGCGACAGCTCGCTCTCCTTCGAGCTCCGAGTCTTCGTGCGCAGCGCGGAGCAGATGTTCATGGCGCGACACGATCTGCACATGGCCATCGACAAGGCGTTCCGCGAGGCCGGCATCGAAATCGCTTTCCCACAGCGGGACTTGCACGTTCGTTCACTGCCGGCTGCGCTAACGGTGCCTCCAAAACCGTCCTGACTTAGCTTTCCGGCGCCTCGCTCATTGGAGGTTGTAGTTGATCATCATCGATTGGCCGCCGCGCCGAACCGAAAGAGTGAACTTGTCGGCCGTTCGCAGGGTCGTGTAGGCGCCGAGTGCCGCATCGGGGCTGCTCAGAGATTGGCCGTTGACGCTCTCGAGGATGTCGCCGTTCTGGATGCCGATCTTGGTGAGAAGCGTGTAGGGACGAATGCCTCGAATCTCCATGCCGATCGACTCTCCGTTTTCGATTTTGGGCGAGACCGCGGCAATACCGATGATCTTGCCAGCATTGTCGAGCACTTTGTTGAGCATCGTCCGCGAGAGATTGAAGTTGTTGTCGTTGACGCGCTCGATGCCCTCGTTCATCTCTTCGTTGGTCAGGCCGGCGTTGCGATCCGTAATCGCGGCGTTCCTGACATTCTTCTGTTTGACTTCCTTGGGCTCCGACGCGCCCCTGAACACGGGCTTGTTGGTCGAACCAGCAACCTGGAACATGGCGAGGCGACACAGGCCGCTCTTGCTCTGAAGCACCACCGCGTCGGAATGAATTGCACGAATCCTGGAGCCTTCGACCTCGGTCCCGCCGTAGTGCAGGCCCGCCTTCTTGTCTGTGCCTACGATGGCGGCGAGCGAGCGTTCGAGATCGCCGGGAATCACTACCGTACCGATCACCCGCATCTCTCCAGTGCAAAGGGTTTCCACGTCTTCTGCTGGCAAGTCTTCCAAGGCCAGCGCCGGTTCCTGGCTGGGGACGCTGGACAGGTCGCCCAGCGCAGAGTCGAAGATATTGCGCTTCAGGATGACGACCGGATCGCGTTTGCGTTGAGTCCGAGCGGGCGCCACGGCCTTGCCGGGAGGGGCTGGGCTGGCCTCCTCTTCGGCGCCCAGCGTCCTTTCGGCAAGCAGAGCGGTCGCTCCTTGAGCACAAAAGAGCGCGCAGATCGCCAGCGTAGTCAGCACGATCAGGGTAGTCAGTCGATTGTTCACGGCAGATGCCATCCGTCCCAGAGCTTAGCCTACAATCGACATCGTCCATCGGTTATAGTCCCGCGCTTCGATGGATGGGATAGAGGGGTTTTTTCAGCGCGTCTTCTTGGATTCTTGGCGTCAGGCTGACGCGGAGGCGGACACCGCCCGTGCCGAGCGACTCGATTGGCGACCGATCGTCGTGCTCGTCACGACCGCCGTCGTGCTAACGCTCGCGCGGTATTTCGGCGGCAACGCGACATTCTCCGACCTCGTTCCGTACGACCCAAAGGTTCATTCACGCGCGGAATGGGACTTGATGGCCAGGGCCTGGTGGTCGGGCGTTCGAATTGTGACCTACGTGCTGATCCCAGGGCTGACCATCCTCTTGATGCCAGGCGAGCGCATTCGCGACTACTACATCTCTTTCCGCGGCTTCGGCCGCCACCTTTGGATTTACGTTGGGCTCTATCTACTCGTGCTCCCTTTCGTGCTGCTCGTCGCGCAGCAAGAGCAATTTCTTCGCACCTATCCCTTCTATAAGTACGCCAATCAGTCGGTCGCCCACTTCCTCTCGTGGCAGCTGCTCTATACGGTTCAATTCCTCGCCCTCGAGTTTTTCTTTCGCGGCTACATGCTCAACGGGCTCCGGCACAAGTTCGGCTATGGCGCCATCTACGTGATGATCGTGCCCTACTGCATGATTCACTACCCAAAGCCACTGCCCGAAACCCTCGGCGCAATTCTTGCGGGGATTGCCCTCGGGACGCTAGCAATGCGCACCCGCTCCATCTGGGGAGGGGTCCTGATTCATGTGGGCGTCGCTCTCACCATGGACTGGTTGGCCGTCGCTGAGTGCCCTCCGCCTGGGGAAGGCCCTTGTCGGTCCCGCTAGTCAGGCGAGCCTTTCCCATCCCGAGTTCATCTCAGCCGCGTACCTCCAACACAGCAGCTACCAGTTGATGACCGAGCACATCAAGCCGTGGGAATGACAGCTCAGCCTTCGAGGCTGAGGGCGCCCGTGGGACAGTGCTTGACCGCGAGCTCGACTTGTTCGCGCAGCTCTTCGGGCGGCTCTTCCTGAAGTATGTTGAGGTAGCCATTGTCATCCACCTCAAAGACCTCGGGGGCTTCGCCCATGCAGTTGGCGTGTCCCTTGCAAAGATCGAAATCCGCTTTGATTCGCATTGGAGCTCCTTCCGTTCCCAGATACCATGCGACCGACTAGGAGCCCAGGGTGACAGCAAGAGCACAGAGCGCCACTACGACCATGACCGCCGGCAAGCTCAAGAGGCCTCCCAAGCTCAAGGGCGGGCTTCCGCTGGTCGGTCACACCATGGCC
The DNA here is from genome assembly GCA_963699755.1 of uncultured delta proteobacterium. Taxonomy (GTDB): domain Bacteria; phylum Myxococcota_A; class Polyangia; order Polyangiales; family Houyiibacteriaceae; genus SG8-38. Next base: position 706,784 of record CAVOVB010000001.1, on the reverse strand, counting down.
TTCGTGAAGGACACGATCGGCTTGCTCCAGCGGACCTACGACGAGTGTGGGCGGGTCGGTCGATTCAAGCTCTTCGGCAAGGACATGATTCTCTTCACCGGACCGGCGGCGCACGAGGCCCTGTTCAGGCAGCCCGACGAAGTCCTCAGTCCTAACGCGGCCTACAAGATGATGGTTCCCGTCTTTGGCGAGGGGGTCGCCTACGGAGCCGAGCCCGCGAAAATGGCAGAGCAGATGCACATGCTCTACCCGGCGCTGCGCAACAATCGCATGCGCACCTACACCGAAATCGTGGCCAAAGAGACCCTAGACGTTCTTGCCGACTGGGGCGAGCAAGGCGAGATCGAGGCGAGCCAATTCTTCGGCATGCTCACCAATTACACGTCGAGCAGCTGCCTGCTCGGCAAAGAGTTCCGCAATGAGATGAGCGCGGAGTTCTCGAAGGTCTACTACGATCTCGAGCGAGGCATCGTCGCCTGGGGCTATATCCATCCGTACTTACCGCTCCCTGCTTTTCGGCGTCGGGACAGGGCGCGCGCCCGGCTTGGGGAGATGGTTTCCGAAATCGTCGAGAAGCGAAAGCAGTCCGGCTACCGGGGCGAAGACTTCTTGCAGACGCTGATGGACGCGGAGTACTCGGATGGGAGCAAGCTCAGCGACCACGAGATCACCGGTATGCTCGTCGCTGCCATGTTTGCCGGGCACCACACGAGCTCCGTCACGACCGCCTGGACCCTAGTCGAGCTCCTGAGGCACCCGCGCTTCCTCGAGGAAGTGCAACGCGAAATCCACGCGCGCTACGCGGACGCCGAGCAATACAGCTTCGAGTCTCTTCGCGACCTCGAGAAGACCGAAGGCGCCGTGAAAGAGGCCCTCCGCATCCATCCGCCGCTCTTCATCCTTCTCCGAGCGGCGCTCGAGGACTGCGAAATCTTGGGTTATCGGGTGAAGAAGGGGAACTGGGTGGCGGTCTCGCCGATGATTGCGCATCGGGACGAGGAAGTGTTCAAGAACGCACTCGAGTACGATCCGGACCGCTACGGCCCCGGACGCGAAGAGGACAAGCGCCCGTTCGCGTACATCTCTTTTGGCGGTGGTCGACACAAGTGCATGGGGAACGCCTTCGCGATCTTGCAGATCAAAACGATCATCGCGGTCTTGCTCAATCGCTATGATTTCGAGCTCGCTGGCGATCCGATTGAAACCGACTTCCAGGGCCTGGTCCTCGGGCCCAAGCCGCCCATTCGGATTCGATATCGCCGCCGGGCCGCATGACGCGCGCTGTCGTCCCGCGCTGGTTCTCGGCAAACCCCAGCAAGGCCTGGGGCGAGAGGTTCTTCCTCGCCTACTCGCCGGTCTGGATGACGATGATGGGGCTCGTGATGGGCCTCGGCGTCACCGATCGTGTGGGCGAGTGGGGCTTCATGGCGATTGGTGTCGCCGTCGCGCTGCCCCTGGCGGCGATCCCAGCCCTCATTCGCGACGAGAAGCCCATCGGGCGACGCTGGTACCAGACCTACTGGTTCAAAGCGAACCTCTACATTGCGATCTTCAACTTCGCGGCCAACTACTTCGGCACCGAGTACTTCTTCGACGTGCTCGGGATGGTCTACGACTACCCGATGATCGAGCTCAATCTCGATTCGGCGCTCGTGGGCTCCGGAGAACAACGGGTGCCGTTGATCATGTATCTGCTCACCCAGGCGTACTTTCTCACCTATCACACGACCGCGGTCATCGTCCTCAGGCGCATCCGCACCTCCCGGATTCCGAGCGGCGCCCTGGCGTGGCCGATCCTGGTCCTCGGCATCGCCTATTTTTGGGCCTGGATGGAAACCAAGGCCATGGCGAACCCCTGGATGGAGAGCCAGTTCTACTACAAGGACCTGGAGCGAATGCTCACGTACGGCTCCCTTTTCTATTCGCTCTACTTCGTAGCGAGCTTCCCGATCTTTTGCTGGATCGACGAGGAGCGTAACAAGAATTGGAGCCTGCCGATGACGGCGGCCGCAGCGTGCACCGCGAGCCTGATCATGATCTTCCTATTGGACTTCGCCGCGGCGTTCTTTGGACCGATCTAGCCCGGTGCGCTACCCAGGACGGAGCTGATGTCTACGAAGATCGAGATATATGGCGCATACGAGCCACGATTCGAGCCGGTCGTGAAGCTGATGCGGAAGCAAATCAAGCAGTACGGCGGAGGTGCCTCGGCGGCGGTGTTCATCGAAGGCAAGCCCGTAGTCGACATCTGGGCGGGGTCTGCGCGGAAAGACGGCGCGCGCTGGCAGCGAGACACGATGTCGATCTGCTACTCAGGCACGAAAGGAATCACCTCGACCGCGATCCACGTGCTGGCGACCGAAGGTCTCATCGACTACGAGGCGCCGGTCGCCGACTATTGGCCAGAGTTCGGCTGCAATGGCAAGCAGGAGATCACCGTCCGGCAAGTCCTTTCGCACCAGGCAGGCCTTCACAAGGTCGTCCATGTCGTGGAGCAGCTTACCGACATCCTCGACTGGGACCTCATCGTCTCGCGCCTTGCCAAGATCGAGCCGGACTTCCACCCCGGCACGGCCAACGCCTATCAGGCGCTCACCTTTGGTTGGCTCGTGGGCGAGCTGATTCGCCGCATTTCTGGCCTCACGGTGTCGGAGTTCATCGAGCAACGAATCGTCAAACCTCTCGACCTCGACGGGCTGTACATCGGCGACGCGGACAGCCAAATGGATCGCATACCCGACTTCGTGGGCTTGCCTGAGCTCCAGCGGCACGGCGCTCTGCCTCTCAGGATCGACTACCGCGTGCCCTTCTGGGTCCGCTCCAATCAGATGCGCGATCTCTGTCGCCGCGGAATTACTCCGCGAAATGCCAAGGAGCTCTTTTCGCATCCGGCGTTTTGGAAGGCCTGCTTGCCTGCGATGAACGGCGTCGCGACCGCGCGTTCGCTCGCCAAGTTGTACGCGCCGCTTTCGATGGGCGGCCAGCTCGACGGCGTCCGGCTGGTCTCCGAAGAAGTCGTTCGAAAAGCGTCCGAGGTCCAAACTAGGCGCGCCGACAGGGTCACGATCTATCCCCTTCATTGGAAGCTCGGCTATCACCGAACCGACGCTTTCCTGATGGACGTCCCGGCGGCCTTCGGACATTTCGGGTTAGGTGGAGCTGGGGGTTGGGCGAACCCCGAGCACCGGCTTTCGTTTGCCTTTCTGCACAGCGGCTTCCCATTCACGATCATCGGGCAGACCCGGACGGTGATGATGACCGCGGCGGTCTACGAATCGCTCGGCATCTACAAAGGCCTCTGTCACACTTTGCGCCACGGGCCGATCGTCGATTTGGTACCAAAGCGGGCGTAGCGAAGGAGATTGGGGAGAGCCGTATGACCAAGCAGATAGCGGTCGTTGGAGGGGGTATCGCCGGGGTTGGCGCGGCCTGGTCGCTCAGCCGCTCGGGCTACGAGGTAGACATCTTCGAGAAGGGCCCTGCGCTCGGCGGCAACGCGAAGACCTTTCGCTGGCGCACCGATCGAGGCCATGCGGACTCGCCCCTCCTCGTCGTCGCCTGGCCGCAGATGTACTACCACAACTACGAGCTGCTCCTGCAGCAGCTAGGCGTCGGAATCGAAACCTTGCCCATCTCATACTTCGTGCAGACCCCCGAGGGGCACTTCTGCCAGGACGGGCAAACCGCGCTCCAGCAGCGATTCGCGCCCGAGTTTCGCCGGTGGAAGCGGCTCGTCGCCTTCGTCAGCAAGGTGAACGATTTCTTCCTGCCAAGAAACAAACACGACTCTCTCTACCACTTCTCGTATTTCAACCCGCTCAACTTCATCCCGCTCTACTGGATGGCCCGGCTCTTTGGGATCTCGCGCGACTTCTGGGACACGATCTTCGTTCCGATCCACTGCGCGAGCTTCATCACGACTTCGATGCGCGGGGTTCCCGCGGTGATCCTGCCCTTGCTCGAAAGCATCGTACCTCTCGAAGAGCCTACGCAGATGGGAACCTGGCAAGGCGCGCCCCGGCAGGTTTTCGACCGCATGACGGCGCGATTTTCGGATCGGGTGCACTGCGACCACGAAATCACGAGCGTGAAACGGAGAAACGGTCGGTACATCCTCGCTGATGCAAGAGGGCGGAGCTACGAAGCCGATGAGGTGGTCTTCGCCTGTGATGCGACCTCGGTGCTCGACGCGCTCGAATCTCCCAGCTGGCTTCAGAGGCTCCTCTTCAGCAGGGCTGAGTACGTAGACGACGTCGATCCGACGTTCTCCAGCTTCATCGTTCACTCCGACACGAGCATCTTCCCCGGGGAACATCGCGACAAGATCCTCTCCGGGTACAACACCTATTCGCAAATCGATGAAGCGGGCGAGCTCGAGTGCACTTTCGTCATCTCGGCCCAGAACCCGAGCACCAAGGACCAGGGTGTGCCGATGCTGGTCACCTTCAACGCGAAGCGGCCGATCGAGCGAGCTCAGAAACGGATCGAGCTGCCCCATCCCACCCACAGCGTCTCGCTGGGGAACCTCATCATCATGTCGATGATGCGACACCTTCAGGGGAAGGACGGGCTCTACTACTGCGGTACGTTCACGACTCCAGAGGGCGGACACGACTTGTCCTTCATGTCCGGGCTGGTCGTTGCCCATTCGATCGGCGCCGACTATCCGTTTTCGACCGACGAGCAGGATGCCGTTGCCGACTTCAAGCAGATGCAGAAAATGATGCTGAAATCGAGAGACCGGCGCGCGATCTAGAGAAAGAGGCCGTAGGAGCCGCTCAGAATCAGCTGGATGCTCGTCCAGAGCCCCCAGATCGGAAATACGAGCCACATCAGGTTGGTGATGCCGACGAAGAGCAGGAGGTCCCTGAGCGAGTGGCCTTCGTGGCGGCCGTTGTTGAAGAACTGGAAAAAGTAAACCGAGGTTCCGTAGAACATCTGCCAGAACATGACCACGCCGATGATGCCGAGCCAGCGCGCTGGCATCAGCTCGAAGGTCATGCCGAATGCGAATAGGGTTGCCGGAATCAGGGTCGTGAAGCCGTTGCCTACGTCGATGTTGTAGCCGAACGAGCGTCGGTCGGAGTACCCCGGGTCGAAGAGCGAATAGCCCGACCAAATCGTCGTCCACTCGCTGAAGGAGAAAACGCGCAACAGCGGGATGCGGCGCGCGAAGATCTCTCCGATTCGTTGCAGCTCGCGTCCGCGGTAAGGTTCCTTGGTGGCCTCGTACTCGGCGTGAATCTGATCTTGGCAGACGAACAACGCGATCTCCCACCACGCGATCATCATGTTGATCACCAGGAAGAACGCCAAGCCGATCTGCGTAATGTTGTAGATGCCGTGCTCGCGCTGGTGCAGCCAGGTGTGGAACAGCGTGCCGACGACGACGACGGTTGCGATGACTGCTGCAGTCGGGACCGTGGGCCCTCTCGCCGTTGCGGTGGATTTCATCAACATTCTCCGTAGCCAGATGCGGCCTCCGTACTATGATGCGGCCGGAGGCAAGGCAAATGGCTGCGGTAAAGCAAGCGGGATACTTGGTCTTCGAGGTCAGCGACCTCGCGGCGTGGGAGAATTTCGGAACCAAGATTCTTGGTCTCCAGCTGGTCGATCGGCGCGGTGATAGCGGTTTTTCTCTACGCATGGATGGCTATCAGCAGCGCTTCTTCATCGAGAAGGGGCCGGCGGACGACCTGGCGGCGGTCGGCTGGGAGGTCGAAGGCCCCGCGGCGCTCGAAGAGATCGTCCAAAGCCTCAAACGTGCCGGACACGAGGTCGTCGAGGCTAGCCAGGACGACGCCGCTAGGCGAAACGTTCAGGCGCTCGTTCGAGCAAGTGATCCGGCTGGGAACCCGATCGAGATCTTCTACGGTCCCAGGATGGCCGACGAGCCGTTCCTCTCCGAAGTCGTCGCTTCGGGTTTCGTCGCGGACGAACAGGGTTTTGGACACGTCGTCGTCGTCTCCAAAGACGACGCGAAGCAGGAACAGTTCTATGCGAGCATCTTCGGGCTCGAGCTCAGCGACTACATTCGTTGTGAGTACTTTGGGCACGAGATCAACGTCACCTTCATGCACGCCAACGCGCGGCATCACTCGCTTGCATTCGGTGGCGGGCAGCTCAAGCGCATTCACCACTTCATGGTGCAGTCCAAGACGCTGGATGAAGTCGGCAGGTGTTACGATCGCTTCCTCTTCTCCGGCGGGATGGTTCACCAAACCCTGGGGCGGCACCCCAACGACAAGATGTTTTCGTTCTACGGGTACACGCCCTCCGGTTTTCACTTCGAGTTCGGCGCTGGGGCCATCGAAATCGGAGAGGGTTGGAAGAGCATGACCCACGACAAGGTCAGCGAGTGGGGGCATCATCCTCCGCAGCTCCTCACCAAGGCCTACCGGCGCGCCAAAGAAGCGAAGGGCAAAAAGGACTGAGGCGCCGTGATTGGACCGCTCCCGGTCCCTGCGCTAGAACACGTTCTATTCCGAGGTCCGAAGCATGGTCGTAGAAGCAGTTCCCGAGGGAAGATACGCCGACACCGGTAAGGGCATCACGATGCACTACCACGAGGCCGGCAGCGGGGAACGTGGCGTCGTCTTGTTCGTCCACGGCAGCGGTCCAGGCGCCAGCGGTTGGAGTAACTTCAAGGGGAACTACCCCTTCCTCGCCGAGCAGGGCTACCGAACAATCGTGCCCGACACGATGGGCTACGGCTATTCGACCAAGCCTGAAGACGGGGTGTTCAGCCTCGACGACGTCGCCGCCCAGTACAAGGGCCTCCTCGACTCCCTCGCTGTCGAGCGCGCCGCCGTCATCGGCAACTCACAGGGCGGAGCGATCGCCATCACGATGGCGCTCAACTATCCGGAGCTGGTCGAGAAGCTCGTCTTGATGGCGCCGGGCGGCCTCGAAGCGCGAGAGACTTACATGGAGATGGAGGGGATCAAAGCGATGATTCGCGTCCTCTTCAAAGAGGGCATCAGCAAGGAAACCATGCGCAAGGTTTTCACGCTGCAGCTTCATGACGAATCGAAGATCACCGACGAGGTGATCGAAGAGCGATTTCAGATCGCGATGACGCAACACCGGGACAACATTGCCCGCATCCACGTTGCGAACCAGGAAGACAGGCTCTCCGAGATTCAGTGTCCGGTGCTCTGCTTCTGGGGCGCCAATGACAAGTTCTGTCCTTCGAGCGGTGCGGCCAAAATCGCGAGCCGCTGTGCGAACTCACGCACGATGCTGATTTCCCGCTGCGGCCATTGGGTCATGGTCGAATACCCGAAGCTCTTCAATGAGCTCTCGCTTCGGTTTCTCCGTGACGAATTGGGCTAGTTAGGCTCGCCCGCTACGACCTTCTCGACGGCTTCGAGGAGGCTCTTGCTGTAGACCCGACCGGTCAGGCTTTCGCGCGTCTTCTTGGCGACGGCGTCCCATTCGGCCTGGTAGGCAGCGGTGTCCACTTCGACCATGCCGCGCTTGATCAGTGAAGCATAGGCCCGCTCGTCGTCCCGGCGTGCCATCACGTCGCCGGCTCGTGCGGCGCGCTCGCTGGTGTCCATCAGCACTTTCTGATCATGCTCACTCAGCAGATCAAACTTCTCCTGCTTGATGACCGAGCCGCCGATGATGATGCCGAAGTTCTCCTTCGCCATGTAGTTGAGGCGCGTGTACCACTGGAGCGCGACAGCAGCGAGCGCCGAGGCGGGCACGGTGTCGAGCATTCGCGTCTGCAAACCTCCGTAGACTTCGGGCACGCCCATGCGCACCGGATTCGCGCCGATGGTGCTGACATAGCCGGCGAAAACCGGGTCGTCTTTCCATGCCCAGGGTCGGAGCCGCTTCAAGTCATCGGGTTTCGCAAACTTTTCCATGGAAAAAATGCGGTTCTTACCGGCCTCTCCCCAAGCCAGCATGACAAACCCATTTTCCCTGAACAACTTGGAGAATCGCTCGCCCAGCTGCTCGCGCGCGCGTTCGAGCTGCGCGTATTCGGTGATCATTCCGGGTGCGGTCAGAACCAGAACCGGACGCGCGACCATTCCAAGGCCCGTGGTCGTGACTCCGGCCGCGTCCATCTGCCCCGCGCGCACCTTGCGGATGAAGTCGCGCTCGTCGCCTTGGCTCCCGCCCGAGTAGAAGCGAAGCTCGACTCGGTTTTCGGTTTCGGTCTTCAGGCTCCGGTTCCAAGCCTTCATCAACTTCATGAACGCCGAGCCGGGGGGTGCGAGAGATGCAAAGCGAATGATCGTCGAGGAGGCAGCGTTCGCCTGGGGTAGGGAAACAGTCCCTGGCAGCATGAAGGCGCCCAGGGCTAGGACGGCGATGAAGAGGTGCTTGGCTTTGGTCATGGATCTTCCTATGGGGAAGGCGCGTTGCTACTGCAATCGATTTGTTTGAACATCCGACGCGAGTCCCTGTGCGCGGATTCATCCAGGCGCGGATCAGCTCCGGATGAGCTTCGCGGCGCGATAGCCGATCAGCATGCTCGGGGCGTTGAGCGCGGAAACCGGCGTCCAAGGGATCACTGAAGCATCCGCAATTCGCAGACCCGTGACGCCTCGCAGGCGGAGCTGAGGGTCGACCGCGTGCGCTTCGGTGACACCCATGCTGCAGCTTCCGGCGACGTGATAGGTCGTAATCGTGTTCTTTCGGACGTAGTTGGCGATGGCCTCATCGCTCTGGACCCGCTTGCCAGGCATGAGCTCCTTGGCCCCCCATTCCGCGAGCCCGCCCGAAGCACCTATCGCTTTGGCAATCCGAACGCCTCTGACCATCGTCTCCATGTCCTCCGGGTCCGAGTAATAGGCCGGATCGATGAGCGCCTGGCGGCGCACGTCGGTCGACTGCAAACGCAGCGTGCCGCGGCTCTTTGGCTTCCCGAGGATCAAGATGATCCCGAACATCCGGTCGGTGAAACGTCGTACAGCGCCGAGCTTGAACGCGGTGCCCACCATGCCGCGCACCATTTGTCGCGATCGCGGGCCGTAGAGCCCATGCGGGACCGCCATCGGCGGCAGCATGCGCTCCATCATCTGCTGCATCGCCGAAGGAGCCGGCCAGTACACATAGCAAGTGTCGCTCTGCGAGGCCGGAAGGTCGCTCGCGTGGTTGGTACGGAAAAAGCTGTAGAGCTGCGGATAGAAGCAGTCGATGCCCTTCTCGGCCTGGAAGAAGACGGGCACGTTCGGGTGATCGTGAAGCCCGTCTCCGACTGCTGGCCTATTGGCAACCAGGGGGATGTCGAAGGTCCGCAGGTGTTCGCTCCGACCCACGCCCGAGAGCATGAGCAGCTTCGGGGTCTCCAGTGCGCCGGCGCAAAGTACGATCTCTTTGCTCGCCTCCGCCCGCTGGAGCGCACCCGCATGTTCGAACTCGACCGCACGGGCCAGCTTCTCGCCCGTGAACACGACCCGATGGGCGAGGGCGCCCGTGACGACGGTGAGATTCGGACGTGCGCCGGCGTCCTTGATGAACGCCACGTAGGAGCTTCGACGGTTCTCGCCCTCGTAGGACATCCACTCGTAGCCGATGACGTTGCTCATGTTGCCGTCGTTGAGGTCTTCTTTCCGGGTGAAGCCGTGCTGTTCCGCCGAAGCGATGCAGGCTTCGGTCCAGGCGGTCGCAGGGCGTCGATGTGGTCGAAGCGTCTCCTCGATCGCGCGGAAATCAGCGAGATTGTCGTCCCAGTGCCAGCCCTCAGGCCACTCTGCGTAGTCCTCGCGCGAGCCACGCGTGTAGACCATGGCGTTCACAGAACCACTGCCGCCCATCACGGTCCCGGTACCAGCGAAGATTCGCCGCTTGCCGGCGTGGGCCTGCGGAACCGAAAACCGCTCTCCCATCACGGCATCGTTGACGAATGCCTCTTTGTAGCCGTCCGCGACCAGGGTTTCGGGGTGCTCCTCGGCCCTGGGTCCGCCCTCCAGTAGGAGCACGCGATACCGAGGATCACCCGCGAGCTCAGCGGCTGCGATGCAGCCTGCTGATCCGCCCCCAACCACGATGTAGTCGAACTGGTCCATCAGCGCTTTCGGCCCAACAGCTTCAGCAAGCCACGCCATCGCTGCGCGAGGCTCTTGCCATAGATCAGCTCGATCACAGCACTGAAAACGCCATAGTCCTTCTCAGCGACCGGGAAAACCCGGTTGGCTTTGTTGATCGGCAAGCGATCATCGACGACCGCCTTGATGTTGCACATCGAACGCAAGCCTTCACGACCGTTCATTCGACCGTATCCCGAAGCCTTCACGCCACCGAAGGTGAGTCCTTGCGCCATGTACGTGATTCCGCCGAACTCGTTGATCGCGCTCATGCCGGCTTCGAGCTCCGAGGCGATCTTGCGAGCCCGCGAGCGGTTCTTGGAAAAAACCGACGACGAGAGGCCGTACGCCACCCCATTTGCGACCTCGACCGCATGCGCATCATCTCGTACGCGCATCAAGAGCATCACCGGGCCAAAGACCTCTTCCTGTGCGATGTCCATCTCTGGCGTCACGTCTGCCAAGATGGTCGGCTCGAAGTAATCACCCTTGTCGCTCAGCACGCGTTTGCCCCCGGTGATGACCCGAGCACCCTCGGCGATCGCCCCATCGACCGCCATCTCGATCACGTCGAGCTGTAGGGGCGTGACGATCGCGCCGACATCGACAACGCCCTCACGGCTGCTGCCCTGTCGAAACTCTCGAACCAGCTCTGCGGCTCGCTTTTCGAAGGCGTCGTAGATGTCCTCGTAGACCAAAATTCGCTCCGAAGCGACGCAGTTCTGTCCGCAATTGATGTAGCAACCAGCGAGCGAGGCATGGACTGCCTGTTCGAGATCCGCATCATCGCAGACGATGAAAGCGTCCTTGCCGCCGAGCTCCATGACGACCGGGACAACCCGCTCCGCGCTGGCTTCGATGACGCGACGCCCGTTGCGAACCGAGCCGATGAACAGGATCGAATCGACCGCAGAGCGAGCGAGTGCTGCGCCGGTGGGTCCGTACCCTTGCACCGCCTGAATCAGATCCGGATTGTGTCCCGCTTCTTCGACGACCTTTTGAAGCGCCTGGACGAACTTGTCGCTCGACCAGGCCACCCACTCCGATGGCTTGAGGACGATTGCATTTCCCGACATCAGAGCCGGGATCACCGGGTTGACGATGTTCTGGAACGGATAGTTCCAGGGAATGATTGCGGCGATGACACCGAGCGGGTGATACTCGAGGCGCGCCGTCTTATGGAGCAGCAAGCCAGACGAGACGCGTTCGGGGCGAAGATACTTCTCGCCATTCTTGATCATCCAGCGAAACTTCTCGCAGGTTGGCCAGATCTCCCCCATCAGCGCGTTTTCTCGGGTCTTACCGGAGTCGCGCTGCACCGCGAGACAGATCTCGTCCTTCTGATCGACCGTGAATGCGAGCAGCCGCCGCAGAAGCTCGCGTCGCTGTTCGAACGAAGTCCTACGCCAAGCTTTCTGCGCGACCTTGGCACGCGCCACGGCGGCAGCGACGTCCTCAGGAGAGTCGACGGGAATCGCTCCAAGTCGCTCTCGCGTCGCCGGGTCGACACATGGGATCTGGCTAGCCGGCGCGGAAGGTGCAGATTCGGTCTCCGCCGAAATCGGAATTGACATTCTGATTTTCGCCCTTATCATTCCGACCCAACCGTGTCAACGAGCGCCGCAGCCGCAAAAGCCCAAGAATCCCTGAAGGATAGGAAGCGCGAGCTCTATCGCGAGGCCGTCCTCGACGCCGCGGAACGGGTGTTTGGCCAGGAGGGCTACGAGGCCACCAAAGTGCAGCGGATCGCCGCCGAGGCAGGGGTCTCGCTGACCACGCTCTACAGCGTGCTCCCTTCCAAGTGGGAGATCTACCGCGCCGTGCACCGCCGGCGCTTGGGCGAGGTCATGCTCCGCACACAAGACGTTCTTCAAAAAGAGATGTCTTCGCTCGACATCCTCATCGCCGGAACTCGAACGCAGCTGTCCTTCTTCATGGAGCACCTCGACTTCACCAAGATGCAACTCAAGGAAGTCACCGCCTGGTCGACGATCGAGCTGCTACGCAGCCCCGAACAGGTCGAGGCACTCGGGGTCGGTTTGGATCTCGTCGCGAGCCTCTTCCGGAGCTGCATCGAAGACGGGTATCTCGTCGATGACGATCCGGAGCTCATGGCAAGGATGATGATCGCGGCGCAGCAAGCACGGTTGGCGATGTGGATGGATCGAGGATGCAAGGAAGACTCTAGTCGCCTAGCCGATGCGGCGCTCAGGCATCTGCTCAGGAGCTACTGCAAACCAGAGCATCTGGCCGCAGCTCTCGAGAGGGCTGGTTTGGAAGAAGAGCCATGAGCGTCGAGTTTCACGAGCTCGAAGTCAGCGCCGTCATTCGCGAGACGGCCGACTCCAGCTCGTTCGAGCTCCGAGTGCCGATGAGCCTGCGAGATGCCTACCGGTATCGATCAGGCCAGCACCTCACCGTCGAGCTCCCTTGGGACGACTTCAAAGTCACGCGCTGCTATTCCTTGTCGAGCTGCCCCGACCTCGATGAACCTCTCAAAATTGCCGTAAAAAGGGTAGAAGGAGGTCGAATCTCCAACTGGCTCAACGACAATCTGAAGGTCGGTGACTCGATCCGTGCAAGCATCCCCGAGGGCCGCTTCGTTCTGGATCCAGAAACTCGATCGAGCTCCCCGCTCTTCCTATTCGCCGGCGGAAGCGGAATCACTCCGATCATTTCACTTCTGAAGAGCGCCCTCGCGACGACCAAGCGCTGCATCACTTTGCTCTACGCCAACCGAGACCTGCACTCGGTCATCTACGGCGCTGAGCTCGCGCAGCTCGCAGCAGAGCATACCGAGCGCCTACACATTCGATACCATTTCGATTCGGAGAGCGGTTGTGTGGAGCCAGCGGACGTGCGAGGGCTCCTCCATCACAGCGACGTCGCCGAGTGTTACATCTGTGGCCCCGAGCCTTTCATGGAGCTCATCCGGGAGACGCTCGAAGAGGCAGGGGTGCACGAGGAGCTCGTCTACATCGAGCGCTTCGTCTCTCCCGCCGATCCCGCTCGGGTCGAAGCGGATGCGATCCACGTCGAGTCTCTCGCGGCCCCCGCTGGCTTCAGCCTATGGATGAACGGCCGATCTCGAACCGTTCCATACGAGAAAGGCAAGACCCTCTTGCAGTGTGCGCAAGCGGCGGGCCTGAATCCGCCCCATTCCTGCGAGTCGGGGTACTGCGGCTCCTGCATGGCCCATGTGAACACCGGCAAGGTCTACATGCGCACGCACGACGCGCTCTCCGAAAGGGACGTCGCACGGGGCGTCGCGCTCCTCTGCCAAAGCTTTCCCGCGAGCGCCGAACCTCTGGAGCTCGACAGCGAATCGACGTCTTTCCGGGCCGCCTCAGGCGTCAAATCCTCCTACAGCAAGACCTGGTCGAGGCTGGCGGCCGTTGCCGTTTTCGCCTTCATGATTGCTGGTACGCTCGTTCTCAGATTGGTGCCCTAGGTGATGAGATGACGGTGGAAATGAAAGCATTGATAGCCATCCTCGCCAGTTACGCCTCGGCGGGGATCGCACAGGTCGTTCTCAACAAGGCCTACCGCAGCCCTGAAGCGCAGAAGTACCTGATCAGCGACGACCCCCATCGCTCGAAGAGCGAGAGCGAGCTCCGTTGGAGGGTTCGACTCAACATGGTCGTTTCGATCACCCTCATCTTTTCGGTGATGTTCGGATTGGGAGAGCACCTCTACCACGACCGTGCCATGCCGCTTTGGCGATTCTTGCTCGAGGGAGTGACCGTGATTCTGATCTACGACTTCGGGTACTACTTCATGCACCGCTACCCATTCCATGAATGGAAGATCCTACGTGGTGTTCATTCTGTTCACCACGCGGCGAGAAATCCGAGGCAGATCGACAGCCTCTTGTTGCATCCCGTCGAAACCTTTCTCGGCCTCAGCTTGTTCTTCAGCTCGCTTGCGTTCGTCGGAGGCGTGCACGTCATCACGTTCGCTGTCTTGTTCACCATTTACACCGCGCTCAACATCCTCAATCATGCGGGTATCGACTGCCCTCGATTCCCGTTCAAGACCCTTGGCAAGCTCGCAGCGGTCCACGACCGCCATCATCACAGCATGCTTTCGGGCAACTACGCTTCGATCACGCCCTTGCCCGACATCATCTTCGGCACGGTGGAGTAAGTCATGACTGTCAGTTTGGTAACGGGCGGCTGTGGCTTCCTGGGCGCGGCGATTGCGCGCGCACTCAGGGATCGGGGTGATCAGGTCATCGTCCTCGATTTGGCGCCGGAATGCTCGGTCGAGGGCGTGGAGCACAGGCGCGTCGACATCACCGACAAGGCTGCCGTCATCGAGGCCTGCCGTGGCGTCGACAGCGTCATTCACAATGCTTCGATCGTCCACACCAAGCAGAATAAGAAGGACATCGTTTGGTCGGTGAACCTGGGCGGCACCAAGAACATGCTCGAAGGAGCGCGGCTCAATGGCGTCCCACGTTTCATCTACATCAGCTCCGGGAGCGTGGTCTACGAGGGCAAGGACATCGAAAACGGCGACGAGAGTCTTCCGTACTCGTCGGTTTCCCAGGCCCCATACGCGGACAGCAAGATCGAGGCGGAGAAGCTGGTGCTCGCCGAGAACGGCAGGGGCGGTATGGCGACCTGTGCCCTTCGTCCGCACGTCGTCTTCGGTCCGGGGGACAACCGCTTCATGCCCACGCTGCTTGCAAAAGGTCGCAACGGGCAGCTACAGGTTCAAATCGGGCGTGGTGTTTGGCTTTCCGATTACACCTACGTGACCAACATGACGGACGCGGTCCTCCTCGCCGACCAAGCGCTCGCCAAGGAAGGTTTGAACAGCGTTGCCGCCGGCCAGGCCTACTTCATCACCAATGGCGAACCGATGCCATTCTGGGACTTCATCCGCAAAGTCGCCGCGCGCCTCGGCTTCCCCCCCGTGAAGTACACGGCTCCCAGGTCGCTCGTCTACGCAATTGCGGCGGTCAAAGAGGGCATCGACACCCTCAAGGGCGGCACCCTCAACGCAGAAGACGGCCTCACGCGTTTTGCGATCCGCTACATGTGCACCCACCACTACTTCAGCATCGAGAAGGCACGCCGCGAGCTCGGCTACGACCCCGCCGTCTCGGTGGAGGAAGGCATCGAGCGCACATGTCAGCATCTCGAATCCATCGGGGCGGTCTGAAGATCGGTCAGCGGCTAGGCTCGGCAAGGCCAAAATAGTCAATGTAGTCTTGGAACGGTGCCCGGTCGCGCACGGGGTCGATTCCAAAGTCCTCGGCAGCGTAGGTGTGTGAGCCGTGCTTGTTGCGGCTGTTGTCCTTCATGAACGCGAGCATCTGGGCTTGTACTTCGTGGCTGAGTGGGTAGCCGAAGTGCGCGTATATTCGGCGCACCACGTCTAGCGGGTCCGACACCGTTTCGCTCATCGTTACGTCGAAGAATTGCTCGCTCTTGTGCGCGAGGCGCTTTCGTTGCCGTAGGGATTGGTCGATCAGCTTGGCCCACCAGTCGACCTGCTGGCGGCCGACCTCGTGCAGATCGATCCTGTCGGTCGAAGCGCCTCGAAGTGTGGCAGTCAAGCTCGCGACTGATGCGCAGACCTTGATCGGGTCCCGATGCGTATGCACGATCCGCGCGTCGGGAAACACATCCAGGAGCGTGTCGATCAAGTGCAGGTGCGCCGGAGACTTCAGCACCCAACGCCCACCCCGAACGCCACCCGACTGCCCTATGCTTCTTGCGCCAGTCGACCAGCTTCAAGCGATTGACGAGGTTGTCGGTCACGTACCGCTGGACCATGAGACGGCCCAGTAGGGTGAGCTCGGCTTGGCTCGCGGCGCTGGCCAGGAAGCGCCGAAGTCCCTCCCGGAACTCGTCCCCGCCGAAATCCGAGCTCCGCGCTTTCTTGATCGCTCGATCGATCAACTCTTCTTCGTCGAGCGCGATCGGATGCATGCCCAGGGCATTGGCCGCACGACCGATCAGGTTCATCATCTTCACTCCGAAGAGCCGATGCGGTCGCCCGACCCCATTTTCACGTGCCTCGCTCATGCCGCTTGGCCGATGGGTGCATTCATGACTTCGTCGCTGCACCTCAAGAGCTCGTGCTCCTATCCCTGCCGCTGCTAGGGCGCAATCGCCCGCAGGTCACGCTCGAGCTCGGCGAGGCCCTCGTCATCCGAGCGGTAGTAGCCTCGGATCCGGCCGAGGTCATCCACGAGTGCCAAGGAATTCGAGTGTGTCAGCTCGGTCGACCATCGGGTCTGACCGTAGCCGACCTTGAAGCCGCCGACTACGAAATCCTGAACCGCATCTTCGTCGCCGGTCACGAAGCGCCAGTTGGATTCATCGAATCCGTTCCTCCGCATGTAAGCCTTGATCACCTCGGGTGTATCGTTTTGCGGATCGACGCTCACCGAAAGAAGCTGGGCGCTTGGAACGTTGGAAACGCGTCCTTGTAGCTTCTTCATCTGCGCCATCAGTCGCGGGCAGGTCGCGCGACAATGGGTGAACACGAAGGAGGTCACCCAGAGTTTCCCCTCCATCGCTTCGCGCTCGAAGACCTGCCGATCCTGGTCGACGAGCGAAGGCGCAGGGAGCTGCGCGATGATCGGCACTTGCTCGGCGCTCTTCTTCGAGCACGCACACAAGATGATGGTCACCGAGCAGATCGCGAAGACCTCCCACGCGATCAGGCGGGTCTTGGGGAAACTAGGCCTCACGAGCGTTGACATCGGCTCGCCTTTACCATACCGCTTCTTTGCGAGACGCGACTTCTTCAGGAGAGGTTTCATGAGATTTCCGAGCAGAGGGTTCACCATCGCTTGCCTCCTAGGCTTGGCCTTCGTGACCGCTTGTGGAAGCGGAAGCGCCAGCCCGGCCGATGTCATTGGCGGTGCCGGCGGTGTTGGCGGCGCCGGGGGAATCGACCGACTGGACGACTTCAGCGAGTCCGGTTCGATTGCGGACTTCGACGAGCTTCCCTTCGTGAGCAACGAGAAGCTCGGGATGTTCAATTACATCCGTTCGATCTCCATCACTCCGCCGGACGACCTCAACGCCGCCGACTGGGGACCAGAGGTACCGTTTGGCTTGGCCGCAGGAGAGGGGGCGCCAGGCGGTGCGGTGAACATGCACCGATACACGATTGCTTTCACGGGGTATGGCGTTTCGATGCTCGCCGAACAGACGCCTGCTTATCGAGAACGCTACCTCGAAACGATGGATGGGATGATCCAGAAGCTTCTGAACCCGGTCGTCTGGGATTATTGGATGCGCGGCGATGAGCTCGGTTTCAGCTGGGGCGGAGCCAACCCCATCCACCCCTACAACATCATGTACACGGGCCATCTTCAGTTGTTGATGGGCTTCTATGAGCGGCACGCCGGCGACGGGAAGTACATCGATAATGATGTCGAGCTCAGGACCGCGGACGGCTCCCAGACCTGGACGACCAACCTGCGCGACTTGTCACGCGACATCTATCAGCAGAGCTTGAGCAACCGAGACAGCAACGGAGATAACTTCTATTCGGTCAGCTGCGAGACCCCCTGGGTCTTCACCTGCTGCAACACAGTCGCACAGCTCGCCTTCGCCATCCTGCCCAAGTCGATCGAGCTGGATGCGTCCGAGGCCAACGCGCGGTTCGTCGAGTGGCACGGCGCGAACATGCTCGATCCCGAGACAAGGTACTACTACAACCGATACAAGCCCTATGAGGCCGTGCCCGAGTTCGATACGGTGCTACCCGGGGCGTATTCATCCTGGGCACACCACTTCATGCACGGCTTCGCCCCGGAGGTCGTCGAGGAGCACTATCCCACTTTCATCAGCGAGGCGATCGAGATCGTCGAACCCGGGACCGGAATCGTGAGCTTTGGACCCAACCGACATGGGCAATTTCAGAATCTGTCCCTGATCGACATGATCGGCACCGGCTACGCGGCGGTTCTGACTCGGGAGATGGGCGATGCGGACAGCTACGCGCTGCTCCGGAAAGGATTCGATGCGGTCGCGGGCGAGCGATTCTGGGTAGGAAACCAGTACGGCTTTCTGAATCAATCCGAGTGGCCTCTGTTCATGGTGTTTCCCAACGGCTTCACCCTCTGGGCAGAGGCGACGACGGCGGAAAACAATTTCCGGTCAGTCGTGGAAGACCCACGTGGCCCTGACTTCTACGCGCAGCCATTCGTCTCACATGTTTCCAACCCCGATGCCTTCGTGAATCAGGCCATCTGGGACGATCCCATTCTCTACGTCACGGTCAATGGCGCCCAGGTCACCACCCGCCCCACCGACCTGGTCGTGCGTAACCTCGACCCAGACCGGGCGTACCGGGTCTACATCGGCGAGGATGTTCACGGCAGTTGGACGCGTAGCGATTCGGAGCTGACCATCCACGCGCCCGCCCTATCGAGTGACTTGATGAAGATCAGGATCGTCGAAGGGCAGTGAGACCGCTCAGGTCCCCGAAGTGACCTTTGGAATCTTCTTGTTCGCGTCGCTGATCAGCCGTGATGGGTGCTGTTCGGGGCGATCGATCTTGGCGTGACCGTAGCCCGCCCATCCGTACTGGTGGCTTCGTTGGAATTCGCTCGGGCTCATGCCCATCGACTGCAAGATGTTCGACAGCCATTGGTTGTACATGATCCCCGGGCGTCGCTGCGCGTGGAGCGCGGTGTTGCCGCTGCCGTCGTCCCAGTACTGAGGGGCGTTCACGTTGCGGAGGTCGAAGTAGTTTCCGGTATTGAAGTAGCCGTCGACGCTGCCCGCGGTGATGACCGGAGTCGAGTCCATTTCGTGCGTGACGGGGCCAGACTCCTGGGACCACATGACCAGGCCCTTGTCGAGCAGCGAGGTTCCGTCACCCGCATCGATTGCGTCCAAGCGCTCGAGTAGATCCAGGTACGCGTCGCGATAGAAGTTGTTCTTCGCAGTGATGAGAATGTCCTGCGGATGGGTACCACCGCTCCAGTTGGCTCGCGGCGTAGCCGCGCGATGCGCGACGGGCTCGTGCCATTGCTCCCAGTCGATCGTGTACTGCGAGCTCTGATGGAAGGTGTTCTCGATGCGAACTGTAGCGATCCGGCTGGCTCCGCAGGAGATCGCCGCTGCAAAGACCGCGTTGTAGTCTTCGTGCCAGGCTTTCAGGTCGGTGTAGACCGGCGAGTACATGTCGTCCTTGGTGTCGGTGTTCCCGGTGTTGCCAGACTGCGGATTGCAGGCGGCTCCGACTCCCCCGGCCTTCGTTGCAACCGCATCAGCGGTGTCGAAGCGGCGGGCTAGGTCGGAGACCATATCCATGTGGTCGTTCAGACGGGCCTTGTCGCCAGCGCTGAGCCGACGCGCGTCTCCGAACGCTCCCGTGGTCAGCTGATTGAAGTGCTCCACCACACGATTGAGCACGTGCGTTCGGCTCTCCCCGGGCTGCCCCGGCATCGGGATCGGACTGGGCGTCGGCGAAGGCGAAGGCGTCGGCGAAGGCGTCGGCGAAGGCGTCGGCGAAGGGGAAGGCGTCGGCGTCGGCGAAGGCGTCGGCGAAGGGGAAGGCGTCGGCGTCGGCGAAGGCGTCGGCGAAGGTGTCGGTGAAGGCGTCGGCGAAGGCGTCGGCGAAGGCGAAGGCGTCGGCGAAGGTGTCGGTGAAGGCGTCGGCGAAGGCTGATACGGTGGAACCGTAGAGAGCACTAGGCTGAACAGGACAGCGGGGCTGGTTGCCGGATCCATCGCCTGAATTCCGGCCGAACGCTGTACCCATGAGAATGCCGCCCCCACATGCATCGACTTCAGCATGTACGGATCGCCCCCGCCGTAGAATCCGCTCCATGCCGCGAGGATTTGATCGATCGTGGGCACGTACAAACTCGGACTGTCGGGCCCTTGGTCCCTTCGCTCGTAGTTTCCAAGCGTGGCGGCCGTAGAGTGGCCGATGTACGTCGGCACATCGAGCCCTCGGATCACCATCATCTTGTTGACCAGGCTCTGCGGCATCGAAGCAGCCGGACCGGTCAAGACGGGCGAGAGCGAGACCTGACCGCCGGACGACGATGCGGAGAGAGGCCCGTAGCGCATCGTGTGATCGGCGTAGAGCGCATGGCTGTTGGTGAGGACATTGCTCGCCGGGTACATGTGCTCCGGCCAGACGCCTCCATGACCAGTCATGTACGCGACGAAGAATTTCTGATCTGGCGCCTGGGCTCGCGCGGTCCGCGGCTGAAGGGACTGAAGAAAGGGAATCGAAAGAACGGCACCGCCGGTGCCCAGTAGAAAGTGGCGGCGACCCAGTTGGCGGACCGGCATTAGGACTCGTCTCCTCTCAGGCGTTGCTTGAACGCCGGCATGAATGCGATCAGCTTGAGCGCGTCGCTCAAAAGGGCTCCTGAGCGCAACTCGTCGCCCAGGGCTTCGATCGTCTCGGGGTCGCCTCCGAAGTCCGGGTCAGCGGTGAGCCCCAGCGCGAAGCGAACGTAGTGCTGCGCGAAGCAGTCTTGAAGCTGGCCGCCCTCCATGAGCTGATCGACGAGTTCGGCCGGCCCAGTCACCGTGCGGTCGTCACCGAGCCCGTCGATAAACGGTGTGGCCGCAACATCAATCGGAAACATTTCCACGCCGCCTTCGGTATCGATGACCATCTCAGCGCTTCGGTGCCGGCCCAGTGCGTCAAAGGCTTCGAGCGGAAAGCCGAGCCCATTGATGTACTGGTGACAACCCGCGCAGCCGCCGGGGCTGGTCAGGAACTCGACCTTTTCCCGTGTGGTCGCGCCGACTAGCGCGTCGACTTCCTCGATGTCTCGGTTGACGTTCGCAGGCGGCGTCCCGAGCGCATCGCACAAGAAGTTCTCACGAATGCGAACCCCTCGGAGGATCGGGTGGGTTTGCACCGTTGCTGCTGCGAGTAGCGCCGCCCGGCCGAGCACTCCCCTGCGCTCAGGCGTCGGGAACTCGATTGGCGGCCCTTGGCCGCTCCAGGTCGGAACCTCGTAGATCGCGGCAAGATCTGCTGTTCGCGCGAACGATCCCGTGCTGGTGAAGAGGTCTTCGAAGGTGCCGTGCTGACGATAGTACTCCGTCATCTCGAGCGCCTCGGCGATCATGTTGTCCCGAAGCTGCGGCGAGACGTTGACCCCTTCGATGAAGGCCATCTTCTGCGCATTCCCAGAGGACACGCCGCCAAAGGGATCGCCAGATTTATAGAGCTCGAGCCATTCGTCAAAGAAGGACTGGAAGGTCACACGCGTGCGCGCGTCGGAATAGATGCGCTCGACTTGGGCGTTGTAACCGCTTTCGGTCATTAGAGAGCCATCCTCCGCTGCAGCGAAGAGCTCTTCATCGGGCATCGATCCCCAGAAATGGTACGAAAGCCGAGAGGCAAGCCCGAACCCGTCGAGCTCGTAGAGGCCCTCGTCGATTTCCTCACCACCCGTTTCCACCCGATAGACGAAATTGGGGGAGATTAGGAAGGCGACGAGCAGGTCAGCAAGGGCCTGCGGCGTCGCTTCGTAATTCTGCCTGTCGTTCGCGAAGATCGCGTGGTGAAAGAAGTCGCGCTCCTCATCGGTTAGCGGGCGGCGCATCGCCCAGAGGCCAAACGAGTCGATGAAGGGCAGGATGCACGAGGAGTGGTCGTCGCTCGCAGCGTCGACGCAGCTGCCGAACATTCTGCCGCGCCGCAGGTCGTCTTGCACGATCGCATTGGCCGCGATCTGTGCGACGTCGAAGTAGCCGCGGACGTGAAGCTCGCCCACGTTCTGGGACATGCGGCTGAACGTGGAGCCGACCAGGCCGCCGATGTCGATCTCCGATGGGTCGTCGGGGATGATGCCGTACGCCGGCTCGATTGCGTCGAGCACGGCGCCGGCATCTTCACCGAGGAAGTGACCGAGGAGGTCCGCCATCGTTCGCTGGTGCTGAGCCTTGGTCAGCCGGAGCAGCGAGGCCTGACTCGCGTATCCGAACGATGAGCCGGGATCGTTGGACGGGCCGTCGTCCCCCAGACGTGGCCCGCCATCGGCTCCCCCAATCACGCCCTCGCATCCAAGCAGTAGAAGGCCCACTAGGCCCAAGCAAACCCCTCGTTTCACTATTTCACCCCTTAGGGTCTGTATGGATCCCTAAGGGTGTAGGTGTCTAGGGATCACGACAGTTCATTACATTTTTATTCATCCTTTAGGGGTATGGAGGGGCCACGGTGACCAAGTTCGCAAGAGAGGCCGGCGCAGCCGCGACACCCTTGGAGGCCGCAGCGCAGCGGGTTTGCCGCAGCAGCGGCACCTGATAAGAGGCAGGCGTCAGGGGGCTTCCGATCTATCTATCCCGGGGGCGAGTCGAGTGTCTAACGAGATTGTCATCCTTCTCTGTGCCTGCGGGCTGCTCATCGCGATGGGTATTATCGAGCTCATCCTTCACCGGAGCCGGCTGCGGCGGATTCCCATTCGCATTCATGTGAACGGCACGCGCGGAAAGACGAGCGTGACCCGGCTCATCGCCGCCGGCCTGCGGGAAGCCGGCTTTCGCACAGTGGCCAAGACCACGGGCACCGTGCCCCGCTTCATTTTGCCAAACGGCCGCGAAGTGCCGGTCTACCGTCCCGGCGGCGCCAACGTGATCGAGCAGAAGCAGTCGATCACCATGGCCGCCGCCCAGCGAGCCGATGCGCTCGTCGTGGAGTGCATGGCGCTCCAACCCCAACTTCAGTGGCTTTCCGAGTCGAAGCTCGTTCGCGCCACGCACGGCGTCATCACCAACGCGCGCCCCGATCATCTCGACGTGATGGGCCCCACCGAGGACGACGTCGCTCGGGCGCTTGCCGCAACGGTTCCGGTCAACGGCGTCTTTCTAACCGCTGAGCGGCATCATCGCCCCTTTTTTGAAGAAGTTGCCGCCGATCGTGGTTCACGCTTTCACGCCTCCGAGCAGATCAGCCGGCCGCTCACGGACGAAGAAGTGGCGGCATTCTCCTATCTGGAGCACCGGGACAACATCGAGCTCGCCCTTGCCGTCTGCGAGGAAATCGGGATCGACAACGAGACTGCTCTTCGAGGCATGTGGAGAGCCAAGCCGGACCCTGGAGCGATGACCGAAGCCCAGGTGGAGTTTTTCGGCCGACACATCGTCTTCGTCAACGGATTCGCGGCCAACGACCCGATTTCGACCCACTACATCTGGGAGCAATCCCTGCGCCGGCATCGCGAGCTCACCAGGCGTATCGCCGTCTTCAATTGCCGATCGGACCGCGCCGACCGCTCCGAGCAACTCGCCGAGTCATACGCCCAATGGACCCAGGCGGACGAGGTGGTCTTGCTTGGCAGCGGTCAGTACATTTTCGCCCGAGCCGCGGTGAAGAGCGGTCTCGATCCGACGCGTTTGGTTTTCGTCGACCGGACCCATCCGGCCGACATTTTCGAGATTCTGCTCGGCCTTGCCGAGCCTTCCGCCCTGGTGATGGGCCTTGGGAACATTGCGGGGCCGGGCTTGGCGTTGGCCGAGTATTTCGCCAATCGGGGGATGGACCATGCCAGAGATTGAGTTGTTGACCCTTTCGATCGGGCTGGGCCTTGCAGCCAGCCTTCTCTACGGCGAGCTCTTCGGGCTTGCAGCCGGCGGGATGGTCGTCCCAGGCTACATTGCCCTCTACATGAACCAGCCGGTCGATATCGGGTTGACGCTGCTGGCCGCCCTCTTGACCTTCGGCTTTCTCAAGGGCGTTTCGCAGATCGCGATTGTCTACGGCCGACGTCGAACGGCGCTCACCATTCTGGTCGGCTATCTGGTGGGCCTCGGTATGCGAATGTGGTTGGACTCCCCCGCTGCTCCGTTCGCCGAAGGCGCGATCATCGGCTTCATCATTCCAGGGCTCATCGCGATTTGGTACCAGCGGCAGGGCGTCCTCGAGACGACGCTCAGCCTCGTCACTGCGGCGATCATCGTTCGCATGGTCTTGGTCGTAGCGATTGGAGAGGTAGCGCTATGAGAGGGATGTACTGGAAGCCCGAGGGGGCCTCTCAGGTTCAGCGCGCGCTGGTTGCGGCGCTGGCTGTGGTCGGACTCGTGGCGGTCGAGGTGTTCCCCACCGAAGAGCAGCAGCCCCACTACGCAGAGAAGATGCTCGCCGCCCGCAAGGCGCAAGACGCGTTTGACGTCATCGCCGACGCTTCTGAACAGCGCGGCTTTCGCCTCGAGCCCAAGTTCGATCCATCCGGCTCGAGGTTGATTGGCGATCCACTATCGCCGATCACCAGCGGCAGCGGCAGCCTGGTTTCCAAGCAAACCACAGTGAACCCCAACTTCGCCGCGGTGGTGGTGGAGTGGCTGAAGGAGATTCATGTCAAGACCGGCGACGTGGTCGCCGTCGGCGTCTCCGGTTCCTTCCCTGCGATCAATGTAGCGGTCTACGCCGCGATTCACGAGCTCGGTCTCGAGCCCATCATCATCTCGAGCACTGCGGCTTCCCAGTATGGTGCCAACGATCCCAGCTTCACGTGGCTCGACATGGAAGCCGCGCTCCGCAAGAACCAGGTCTTCCCTTACAAATCGGTTGCCGCGTCGCTCGGTGGTGTGGGCGACGATGCCATCGGCCTCACCAAGCGCGGGCGCCAGATGCTCCAGCGCGCCATCGAGCGGAACAAGATTCCGGTGCTTGCGGAGATCGAGTCGGACGACTCGCGATCGGACAGCGACGAAGAGGAGGCCGAACAGGTCCCGCAGAACTACGGTCTGGTCGATCAAGATCGCGTCCAAGAGCGTGTTCGCCTCTACCACGAAGTCGCAGGCGACCGTCCCATCAAGGCCTACGTCAACATAGGCGGCGGTACGGTGTCGGTCGGCACGAAGGTCGGGAAGCGCAAGTTCGTGCCTGGCGTCAACACGCGGCCGCCAAAAGGCATCGAGGACATGCCTCCGTCGGTGCTGGGTGCTTTTCTCGAGATCGGCGTGCCCGGGATCCACTTGACGCAGATTGTAGAGCTGGCGGAGAGGTACGGGCTGGAGATTGCCCCGCGCACGATGCCGGAAGTCGGCGCAGGCGATATCTTCCAGAAGCGGCAGGCTAACCGCTGGCTTGCCGGCATCGTGCTGGCCTTGCTCCTGCTCTCGCTGTTCGTGGCCGCGCGCGCACCCTGGGGCACGCGAATGCTTCGAACGACCATTGCCCCCGAGAGCGTCGTGCCGCCTCCGCCCCGCGTCCCGAGTGGTTTCGTCCCTCGAACCGAGCAGAGTGAACGCAGCGGCAGCGCCACGGACGCCCCATAGAATTGATGCCCTGGCGGACCGTGCTATCTCGGCGGCGATAGGAGATCTTCATGATTCGTCACTTGCGTTTCGTTCTTCTTGCTGCTGCGGCGTTGTTCGTTCTGAGCTGTGCCGATAGCACCGTGGTCCAGACAGGCTCGGTCGATGTTCAATGGAACCGAGACAACCTCGACGATTTTAAAAAGGCGAAGAAGTTTAGCGTCGTGACCTCGGACATCGTCCCGCCCGACCGCCTCCCGGACCTCGATGCCGATCAAGAGGCTTTCAACGACATGGTCAATGACTTGATCGTGGAGGCCATGCAGGCTGAACCCGTCTGTCTGACCTTCATCGACCCCGATGACGTGACCGACGAAAACCAGCCTGACCTCTGGGCGGCAAACGGTGTCTCACGCGAGACTGAAGGCGGCTACTATTACGAATGCGTCGGCGGCTGGTGGTGGGGCTATTGGGGCTGGTACTGGGACTCCTGCGCCTACTGGGTTCCGACCTACGTCGAATATGACGTGGGCAGCTTACTGGTTCCCATTGGCCTCCCACCCGTTGGCGATGCGACGCCGGATCTCATTTTTGCCGGCCTCGCACAGTCGGTCGTCGGATCAGGCGGAGATGCGATGACCAAGGCTCAGCAGGCGATTGAGCTGATCTTCGAAAAGTGGCCGGACCCACGGTCCTGTCCCTAGTTATCGACTCCGTCAACTCGACCCTTTGCGTCGACCAAGGGGCTTCGCCCCACAGCAGTGCTCAGCGGCGTCGGTAGCGCTTCGGCCGGTGATGCTTTGCGAGCTCCGCGTGGCCCCGATTGGTGAGATTCGGCGGGAAGACAAAGGCCGCCAAGTGATCCAGCGGGTCCAGAACCTGGCCGTCCTGGAATAGCCCGAAGTGAAGATGGGCGCCGGAATCCTTGATTCCGGTGCGGCCGACTTCGCCGAGCCGCTGGCCCGCTTCCACGCGATCGCCGACATGGATATCGTAACTCGCAAGGTGCGCATAGAGCGACACCAAGCCGTTGCCGTGATCCACTTCAATGAACAATCCACGTGGGCCCATGTGCCTCCCGTGGACGAGCACGGCGCCCCAGGGCTCGAGCGGGATCTGCGCGCGGCGTTCCCAGTCCACACCAGCGAACGTCACGACGCCAGCTGCGATGGAGCGAACGGGCTCGCCCTCCTCGGATGCGAAGTCGATGCCGCGATGGGTTCGGCGCCCGTTGTCGCGCGGCTCGCCAAGGCCGCTGATCGCGATCCGCGGATAGCCATCGAGCGGGCTCACGAATGAGATGCCGATGCGCGACTGGCCCCCGCGATTCAGTAGTGCGTGGCTGCTCAGGAGACGGCGCCGCGCCGTGAGAATCCGATCCTCGGGGCCCGCGTCGCTGACGCGATCGCCCCAGATGAAATGCGAGACCGAGTGGCGGTGAGGCGCAGAGTCGAAGGCTCGGTCGATCTGTGGGCACTGCTGGCCGAACACATGGAGGAAAGCGGCCGCGAAGTAGATGTTGGGCTCTGGGCGCGCGAGCGCCTCACGGCGAAACGGAAAGGCGCCTACGTCGAGCTCCTTGCGGGTCCAGCCTTTGTCCGTCCAGGCGCCGAAGCGGTAGACCCCATCTCTGATGTTGGCTGCATGCATCCCCTGGTTGATCAACGCGAGGCCTGTGCCGTAGCTGTTGCTGCTCTGGTGGTCACAATTGCTTTGCGTGTAGACGAGTGCGGCAAGCAGCCACGGGTCGACGGCGAACTCCTGGCTGTATCGAACGATGGCGGCGGCGTATCGCTCGAGCTCGCTGGCTTTCACCGATGCTGGGCAGAGCTGAGTCATTGCCGCCGCGAGGTCGCTCGTCCTCACACTTGCCGGCGAGCCGGGCTCCTCCGGCCAGTACGACAAATCGGCCAGGCCGCTCCCTCGTGGACGCAGAGCAAGACGGCGCATCTCGTCGGCAGTCAGAGAACCCCTTCTGTCTTCCGGCGGACCGTCTGCGGACTCGTTCAGCACCACCCCCATGCGAAGGCGCCGCTTCCAGGGTGTGTCCTGCGCATGGCTCGACTGCAAGGCAGCGGCGAGCGCGAGGAAGCTAGCGAGGGCTAAAAAACTGGCGAGGAATCTCAAGCGGTTCTCCCAAGCATACAACAGGATGCCGCTAGGGCGTGATCATTCCAACTTATCGGCGCAAGTGTCCTAGCCGTTTCGCGCCTTCAAAGGTTTTGCGAGCCTGGGCCTTGTCCGCTAGGGTAGTTCCTCGGGACGCACCGCGAAACGCCTGATGAGCAGCCAAGTAGGGACAGATTATTCGGGGGAGCGTCTAGCTTCGCTAGCAAACCGCCAAGAGCTTTTCGCTCGGCGGCAATACGAGCCTGTGATCTCCGCCCAGGCACTCGAGTCGACGACATCGACTTGGTTCGGCGTCGGGGTTGCTGCCGGTGAGGCGAGCTGCGGTCTCCCGATCGACGTGCTGATTCTAGTCTTCGCGCAAGAGATGGTGCGGAGGGAGCTCGGGCTCGCCAAGAGCTCCATCCTCATCGCCGATAGCAACGCTTGCGACGCCGGCGTCCCGAGGCTCGACGTGCATCGCGCTGCTTCGCTTGCACAGGCGCCGCTCGAGGCACTGATCGATCGCTTTGGTTTCCCCGTGGACATCCATCGTTCGTCTTCCTTGGCACCGGCCGCCGAGGTCGAGCGAAAGCAGGAGGCCCTCGAGATCGAAAACGGTTACGTGGCACAGCAACTGGTGCAGACCGAAATCATGCGTTCCCGTGGCGCAGCATTGAAGGTCGGTTGGGCCTTGTCTGCCTGCACCTACGACGAAACCTATTTCGATCGACTCTACCGCAATCGTTTCGGCGACCAAGTGACCTTTGCGTATACGATTGGCGGACGGACCCTGAATCCGCAGCGGCCGCGCGCGTGTCCTTACCTCTGCCGCGAGCCGGCCGATCGCCTCCTCCTCGGGACCCGAGAAAACGCAGTCCGAAAGCTCTACAGCGACGCCGCATCGCCCGCGGTCAGAGGCTATCGCCGTCTGATCGGCAAGCTTGCGCGCGCGTATCTCCATCTCACTGGGGACGACCCGGGCACTCCTGAGAGCTTCCTTCAGTTCGTCGTCGACACCTCCGCCCGCCCAGCTACTGCAAAAAAGCGGGCAGCCCGAGAATCGCGAGTCGGCGCCCCGACGAGCTATGCTCCCTGAGATCCCGCGCTTGTTCGTCCGTTAGCGCGTCGACTCCACCTCCGCTCTCTCCTGCGCGAAGAAACGACTGAGGGCTCACGCCGCGTTCGAGAAGCAGGGCCGTCGCGTGATCGAAGATCGACTCGCGCTGCTTCATCGCATCGAAGCTGCTCTCCGCGACGGCCCGGTCGATGGAGCGTTCGTCGCGATCCCAATCGAGAAAATCGACTATGCGTTCGATCGATGCCTTGCGATCCCGGATCAGATCTTCGTAGCGAATGATCAAAACGTCGGGATCAGAGGCCCGGTTGCGCCAACCGGCGACGTGGTCGAACCAGGACCCATACTGGAGGCGTCCTTCCATGAAGCGTTGGTGAAACTCACCCAGTGTTCCATCGAACCCGAGGTAGTCTCGGTAGAAGTGAAAATACGAAAACAGGACATCCGAGCTCTCGCGCTCCACATAGATGTAGCGCGCTCCGTCCGGCAGCCATTCTCTCGGCAAGTGGCTCTTGAACACGCGGGGCGATGGAAAGCTCGCCAGGTCCGACGCACTTAGCTCTCCGATAGCCAGCGAGCGTTCGAACCAAGGCGAGACCTTCGTGATATGCGTTGGTTCGGGCTGCGCCTCGTGTGCCAACAGATACACGATCCATTGCGTTAGCGTCGTACCCGAGCGTGGATAGCTCGAGATGAATACGTCGCTTTCTCGCACCTCCAGGTCCAGCCGACCTCGCAGGAACTTGGCGATTCGGCGGGCGTTGTCCAGATTGCGAACCGCTAAGTCGAGCGCGCTGCTGGCCGCCCCCAGCACGCGGCTGGCCGTCTTCTGCAGAGGGTCTCGGGTCCTGCTCGTCTTGGTTGGCCGCATGATCAGACCCTGACTACCCTAGCACCGCCGATGGAAGCCCTAGCACATATCGCCACGCCGGAGTTTGCCGTCGCGTTCCTGGTGAGCTTTCTGGCCGCAGCGCTTCACAGCACGGTTGGCTTCGGCTTCGCGCTGCTCAGCGTGCCTGTCCTCTCGCTGCTCAATCCTCTATTTGCGCCGGTACCCCAACTGCTCGTCGTTTTCCCGCTGACCCTCGCCATCGTCCTTCGCGAACGCGACGCCATCGAGGTGAGGAGCACCCTCTGGATTTTCGCGGGTCGTGTGCCGGGCGCGCTGATTGGCGTGGCCCTCCTCAAGTTGCTCAGTGCGGCCGCACTGGATGTCCTGATGTCCGTGATGGTCATCGTTGGTGTCGCCATCGTGCTGAGCCGCGGGACTTTCCGCAGAACAGCCGTCCGTGAGTTCAGCGCCGGCGTGGCTTCGGGAACCATGGCGATGGTCTCGGCCATTGGCGGGCCGCCCATCGCGCTGCTCTATCGCAATGACTCGGGCCCAACCGTTCGTGCGAATCTGGGCCTGGTCTTTGCAATAGGTCTGTGTATCACGATCAGTGTTCGCGCCCTGGCCGGCAAGGTCAGTTGGGACGAGGTCGTCATCGGAGCCGCGCTGCTACCAGCAGTTGGGCTCGGGCTGCGTGCGAGCAAGAAACTGATTCCGCGCGTCGATGGGCCTCGGCTCCGCAATGCCATCGTCGTCGTGGCGGGCGGTGCAGCGCTCCTACTGTTCGCGCGGGGTCTCTTCAATTGGTGAACTGGACCCAGGTCGTTTCCGGTTGGAAGCGTACGGCGTGCCAGGCTGCGGGAACCTCGGGCTCGCTCCAATAATAGAGCCAGCGCGCGTCGACCGGCGCGATGTTCGTGCATCCGTGGCTGCGCACCTTGCCGAAATCGGTGTGCCAGTACGCGCCGTGGAGCGCGTAGCCCCCATGATAGTAGAGCGTCCAGGGAACCTCTTCGACTTCGTAGAAGCCGTCAATCGGGTCGGTCGCGTTCATCGTCGTCGAAATGTGCTTCTGTTGGACCTCGAAGAGTCCGGTGGGCGGTTCATAGCCCTCTTTGCCACTCGAAATGACCGTTGCGTAGACGGGCTTGTCGCCCTCGTATGCGACGAGGGTTTGCTCTTTCAGGTCGACGTGAATCCATTTCCCGTTCGCCGGAACGTCCCCTGGGCGCTTGGCTTGCCGCGCCACGCGCAGATCCTCGCGCCTCGCCGCGCCAGGCTTTCCGGCAAGGTATAGAACGCCGCCTACGCTGAGCTCCTCGGTGACGGCGAAGCGTCCGTGCTTTTGAGCCTTACCAGTCACGTTTGCCTTCCCGCCCTTCAGGTCGAACAGGTCTCGGTCCTCGCCGTACACGAAGGCCAAGGGCAGGGTCCAGCCGTCGTGGCCGAGCTCTTCGCCGCGAACCACATCGGGGTTGCGAAGCTCGACGTCGCTTTCGCGCACGAAACGGCCGCGGACCGTACGGTAGAATACCGCGCCGTCAGCTTCGCGAGTCTCCTTCTCCGCAAGCGCGAGAAAGTAGTCCCCCTCCATGAGCGTCGAGACCACTTCGGGCGTCGAGCCCTTCTTCTCCATCGCGCGTCGGGCTTGCTTTTCTTCCTCTACCGTCGGGATGCGGAAGTAGCGCGGCGCCCTCTTCGTGATGACGCGCGAGTACTGGTAGGGAAGGTGAGTGCTCACCTTGGCCGGGGGAACTCCATATCGATTGCCGCTTGGCGAGTCGCTCACATTGAAGCCGAGCGAAGTGCAGACGTATCCAAACGGTGTCGCCTCGTACCAGGAACCGTCCTTGCAGCCGTTGCCGCTGACTTGCTTGCCCACCTTGAGGACGGTGCCGCGCCGAACGATGCCCGCCACCTTCGGGCTGCTCTCGGCTTTGTCATAGACGAACGAGTCGTAGTGAAAGGCGGAGCCAAAGAGCCCGGCCGTACCGGGGTTGTTCTTCGGGCTTTGCTGACGTTCGTTCCAGTCGTCGAGTCCGGGCGCTCGCAGTAGGCGCTTCCCGTCGACGGTTTCGGTGCCGTGCAGCTGCTGATCGGAAGCGCGCTCGCCGAGCGCGACGGCCCCACCGCCGATTCCCGCGACCAGAACCACCAGACACAAGAGAGACCATCGATTCGAGAGAAACCGCAACATAGACCGTGCTGTGAAACGGGCGCTCGACCCACCGTGCGCCGCAGTCCGAGAATAGCGCCACTTCCCCGAGATTCAAAAGATCAGCCAGGCCAGCGGCTTCAGGCGCAATTTCTGCGCTAGCTGATGCGCGCCGGCTGATGGTAAGCCCCGCTCATGCCCACCGATCACGCGCTGCAGGCGCTCTCCAATCTTCGCGATACATCCGGCTTTCAGTGGTACGTGATCCCGCTTCTGGTGATCGTGCTCTACATCTATCACGATCAGATCGGGCGAAAGAACTACAGCGTCGTCTTCGCCGGCCTCGCGCTCTGGGGAATGGACTGGTTCAACGAGATCTGGAACGCGCTGGTCTTCCACTTCAGCGGCTACTCGCCTGTCTGGGCTGCGCCGGGCGAGACGGCGTACTTGATTCTGATCGGCTTGAACATCGAGATCTGTTTCATGTTCGCAATTCTCGGCATCGTCACGAGCGTCATGCTTCCCCGCAAGGAGGCCAAGGTTCTCGGCCTGCCCAACCGCTGGGTCTTCGCGATCTTTTTCAGCGCGCTCGCCGTCTTCATCGAGTATCTGCTCAACGCCGTCAATGCGCTGACTTGGGACTACTCTTGGTGGAACCGCTCCGCGCCCTGGCTCATCTTTCTAATCGGCTACTTCCCGTTTTTCGTCGTCGCCTACTGGGTGCACGACATGACGTCCGTCAAACGGCAAGCCGTGACCGTCGGCGCAATCCTCGGGTTCGACGTGGCCTGCCTCATCGTCTTCGGCGCCGTGCTCGGCTGGATTTAGGCGCTCTAAGGGCCGACCAAGTCGTCTTGGTCGCAGGGCCCATTGCACGGGTTCGAGATGGTTCCGTTCTCGTAGAACTCGATGAGAATGGGCCCAAGAGCTTCGAGCTCGGTCGCGCGTCCGTGCGGGTCCCGCATGGTGTCTGCCCAATGCGGGATGTTGGTGAGCGGCGGATCCGGGTTCCCGAAGTCGATTTCGATCATTGCCGAGCCCGTGTGCTCGCCGCTGACGACGTCGAGGCCCCAGACCGGTCGAATCAACGGGGCGAGGTTGACGACCCCGCCGATGGTGCGCGCCATGATGTGGGCGCCGAGGTTCGTCACCTGATGGTCGGCCTTCGAGACCTGGATCACCACCTCGTGCGCAGGCGTACCCGGCAAGCGATTGGTCCGGATGTACTTGGAGTACCCCGTCGGCTCGGCGCGATCCCAGAGCCCTTGAATGAGCGCGAGGTTCATCTGCATGTCGAGCGCGTTCCAGTCGTAGTTCCTGTACAGCTCCCCAGAGTATTCATCGAAGTTCACGCTCCGGTTGAGAAGCAGGTTGTACGATTGGCCCGGCACGGCCAAAAGACCGCGTTCGGTGTCGGTGCTGAGCGCCATGATGCTCGCGCCCAGGATCCCGCCCTGGCTCCCCCCGAAGTAGTAGCGCTTCGAGCCGTCGATCGTCGCGCCGCCGCAGTCGTTCACGAGCGCTTGATTCAGTGCCGTCGATGGACCGCCATCGGCTTCCCGGGACAAGGTCCGCATCCCCATCAGGAAGTTCAGGAAGCCCTGGTGCATTCGCTCGGGGATCTTTCGGAAGAGCGACAAGTCTCCGCCGAGGATGGCTGCCACCACCGTGGGGATGTCGTCCCGCGAGAACCCCTTGTGGTCCATCCCGAAGGCCGCGAGGTTCGCCTGGGCCATGATCTCTTGGTATCCGAGAACACCCTCTTTCGATCCCAGCTGACCGTGCCCGACCGCAACGAGGCCCGAGGGCGTCGATTGGGCGGCGACGGGAATGATCATCGCCGCGAAGTACGGATACGTGCCGTTCTGCTCCGGGAGACCGTCGTCGCCGAGGTTGAGCAGCCCTCCGGTTTCGCCCTCTGTCATGTAGAGAGGCATCTCGAAGCGGATCTCGAGGCGGCAGGCGATTCCCTCGATGATCTCTTCATTCTTCAGCTCAATCGTGTACGGCACACCGTCTGGGTACTTTGCGAAGGCGTCATCGCGGATCTGGACCATCGCGCGGGTGTTGTTCTCCCGGCTTGCCGTGGTGAAGTCCCAAGCGATCTGAAGATCGTCGCGCGCGATGCCGGCCTCTTCGAGCGTCGCGAAAATCTCCTCGAAGTGACTGCGCCGTGACTCGATGACCTCATCACCGGACGGTTCGTCGTCCCTCAAGGCCAAAAAGCCCGGGGATGGCGCCACGAGGGCACCGTCTCCATCCCGGACGTTCCGAATCGCCACGATGTATCGAGTCGCATCTTCGGGACGGATCGCAGGGCGCAGCATCAGCGCTTGCTCTTGCCTGAGCGCCCCGAGCTCGCGATCGATCGTGAAGTCAGGCCTGTCTTCGTTCGCGTCCACGCGAAGCTTCGCCTGCACGACGTACTCGTCGAGGTCGACCCAGTGCGCGAGCCTCTCACCCGTCTTGGCGTTGATGATCACGGTCGGAGACTCCGCGCTCAGCGATTCTTGAATGCTCTCGGGCGTCGCGAGCCCGGCGACGGTCGCGCCGGGGAAGTGGGTCATCGCAGCGATCCCAGGCGAGAAACCATCCATCTCGTTGAACGCATCGGGGTTTGATCGAGACCCGTAAAACGTCGCGGGCATGACGACCTCCGGGAGCGCGAGCCGGAGCCCGGTTTCGGTGCTCGCGTCCGCGACCGTCCAGTAGTCGTTGGGGTAGGGGAAGCCGCAATAGCTCGGCGTCAAGGGATCGCAGCCGAGGGCCAGAGTCCCGCCCGAACCCGCCGACCCAGCGGAGCCGCCCGAACCCGCCGACCCGGCGGATCCCCCCGAGCCCCCAGACCCCACAGTGCTGCTGGCATCGTTGCCGCAGCCGACGGTGAAAAGAACAGCAGACGCGATCACGGCAAGGTGAGAGAAACGGGGAAGCATGGCGCCGATGCTAAATCCCCCCGTCTGCGGTGTCTACAGGCCTTTCGCCAGCTCTTGAACTCTCACCGAGATGCATGCAAGAACCGGGAATGAAGATTGCCGTCGTGACAGGAGCCGGTAGGGGACTCGGCCGAGAGATCGCAAAAGGCCTCGCAGCGAAGCAGTTCACCGTCCTGGCGACAGACATAGACGAGGATTCGGCTCGGGCCACTGCGGACGCCATCGGCGGCGGGGCCTGGTCGATGCACCAGGATGTCCGAGATCCTTCATCGCATCACGAGGTTGCCCGCGCTGCCGCTGAACGTGGCTCCCCCGCGCTCTGGGTGAACAACGCTGGCGTGCTTCACACGGGCCACGCCTGGGATCACGGCGACGAGCTCGTTCGACAGATGACCGAGGTCAACGTCCTGGGCATGATTTGGGGGGCCCGCGCGGCCATCGCGGCCATGCGCGATGGCGGCGGCCATTTGATCAACATCGCTTCGCTTTCATCGATCACGCCGGTCCCGGGTCTGGCCATCTATGGAGCGACCAAGCAAGCCGTCTTGGGGTTCACGATCTCGCTCGCGGGTGACATCGAGCGCGCCAGGTTGCCCATCAAGGTGAGCGCGGTTTGCCCGGACGGAATCGACACCGATATGGTGAGCAGTCAGCGCGGCAACGAGCAGGCGGGCCTCGTCTTCGCCGCACCAAAGCTTCTGACGGTCGAAGAGGTGGCAGGCGTCGTCCTCGACCTGGTCGACAAGCCCAGGCTCGCGGTCACCGTGCCGCAGTCGCGCGGCGTCCTGGCCCACGCCATGCGCCCGTTCCCGGAGCTCAGTCTCAAAATGCTCAAGCCGTTTCTCTGGTTCGGCGAACGCCAGCGCCGGAAGACGAACAAAGGGAGCTAGGCCTCACCGCCGTCGCCATCTTCGCGATAGATGTGCACATCGCGCTGCGGAAACGGAATCGAAATACCTTCTTCGTCGAACCGTTGTTTCACCGCCCTCGTGATGTCCCAATAGACTTCCCAGTAGTCACTGGTTTTCGCCCAAGGTCGGACGATGAAGTTCACCGAAGAGTCGCCGAGCTCGTTCAGTCGGATGACGGGCTCCGGATCCTTCAGCACTTTGTCGTGCCTCGCGACGATCTCGGCTAGCACCTTCTCGGCTTTGGGAACGTCATCGGAGTATCCGATGCCAAACGTCATGTCCACGCGCCGCGTGTCTTGATGGGTGACGTTGCGAATGACGCCTCCCCAGATCTGCTTGTTCGGCACGACCAGCAGCTGGTTGTCAAACGTCAGTACCATGGTGGACACCAGGTTCATCTTGTTGACCTTGCCCGTGACGCCGCCTGCCTCGACGACGTCGCCTACATCAAACGGACGGTATACGAGAATCATCATCCCGGATGCGAAGTTCGATAGCGTGTCTTGCAAGGCGAAGCCGATGATGAAGCCCGCGATGCCAAGGCCGGCGAGCAAGGGGGCGACTTCGACCCCGAGCTGCGCAATCGCGATGATGAACCCGAAGAGCAGGATCAGTCGTCCCGTCATCTTGATAAAGAATTCCCTTGCTAAGCTCGACACGTCGAGGTTCGAGCGGTCAATGGCGCGCCGCATCAGCCCTCGCCCGATCCGCGCTGCGATGAAGAACGCGAACAGCACCAACACGAACGCCAGCACCTGAAAGACGAGAGACGCCCCGTTGCTCCGAAACCAATCGCTAGCATTGGCAAACCATGATTCCACGAGGCCTGAAGCAACGTCCTTGTCGAAGATATCCTGCGAGAGCTTCCCCGTCGCGACGATGATCCCCTGCCTGAGCTGGGCGGTCTCGAGCCCGTATTCGTCCATTAATTGGACGTTTACGCGTTGGCTTTCGGCGAGCGCGTCTCGTTGCTTCTTCAGGGAAGCCAGCTGCTTCTGCGCCTCGGCATCCGCGTCCGCCCCAGCGCCTGCGGCGATCTCGTCGATCTCTGCCTTGGTGCTCTGCAGCACTCCGGCGGTCATGTCAGCGCGGAGCTGGAGATGCGCGACGAGGTATTCGATGTCCGCTTTCACGTCGAGACCGAGCATCTCCTGCTGGTCGATGTTCGTATCCAGGTACTTGATCAAGCGGCTTGAAGTCGAAAGTCTTCGACTGAGCTCGCTGCGCGCCTTTTGCGCTTCGTCTAGGGTGCCTTTGGCCGCGACATCGACCAGCGCGACGGACGCCCTCCCGGTCTCTTCTAGCTTTTCGCGCATCGCGCGCGCGTCTCTTTGGAGAAGTTCGGTCGCAGTCGAGCGACCTTGCGCGGCTTCGGCTCCTGCGTCCTCTGCGTCGACGACGAGCTGCACGAGCTTTGCGACGTCCCGTCGGTATCGAGCCCTACGGTCCGAAATCTCCTTCTCGAGCATCGCCGAGGCGGCCCCATCCGGATCTTCTTCGACCCTTCGCTGCAGCTGGTTGAGAACCGCACCGCGTTGCTTCAGGTCGGCCACCAGCTCTTGGATCTGGCCCGAAGCGCCCTTCTGCTCTGCGGACGGGGTGTCCTGCCCCAGTGTTGACAGCGGCAAGAGTGAACCGAGCGTCACCGTGATCAAGAAAGTCGCGGTCAGCTGTAGCTGACGGCGTTGCGCTTCAATTTGCATAATAAAATCCCTTGGAACTCGATCGAGGGGCCTGCCGACCGACCCCGAGCAAACGCAAGGCCTAGTCGAAGTCTCATAGGCGCTCAAGGCGGCTTGGGGCGTTGAATATAGTTGCTTCTCGCTATAGGGTCCTGTCGACCGCGGAGGTTGAAATGAGGATGACTGGATTACGATCGACGGCGCTTCTGATCGCGCTTTGGCTGCCCGCCACGCTTGCATCCGCCCAGTGGGACCCATCAACACAGGAAGGTGGCTACACCGGTGCCACTGCTGCGCCCGCACCGCCGCCGGCCCCACCGGACCAAATGGTCTCCACGACCCCGTATCCGGCCCTTCAAGAAGCAGATCAGCAGAAAGGTCTCGACGTGGGCTTCACTTGGTCGCTTGGGATCGGCGTTCCGATCGCCCTCGACGTGCCCCGCGACGTCGTTCGTCCCGGCGCCAACATCTTTTTCTTCGGCGGCGCAGACTTTGGTTGGTTCGTCATCGGTGGTGACGTGGGTCTGCAATGGATGCCTATCGACTTGAATGGTGTGAACGTCGGTGGGACCATCTTGTCCGGACGCCGCCCGCTAACCCGCATTTACCTCTCGCTCCCCGAGGTTCGCTTTCAGGTTCCGGACCTCAAGGTCGTCCTTCCGTATATCACGGGCTCCTTCGACATGAACTTCTGGAACTTTGCGGAGACTGCCGTTGGCTGTGGCTACTGGTACTGCAGCGAGTACTCCGTGTACCGCTTCACTCCGGGGTTCACCGGCAAGGCTGGGCTTGGTTTCGAGGTTAAAAAAAGCGGCGTCTACATCGACGTCGGCTTCCAGTACTCCTTCACCGGCAAGGGCAACTTCTTCGGAGCCTCCCAATGGTGGTTGGCGCCCTACGCCGGCGTCCTGGTTCGGCGGCGGGACTAGTCGCGCTCGGTTAGCGGCGGCCGCCACCTCGTCGGCCGCCGCCGCTCCGACGGCCGCTGCTTCCGCGATTGGAAGGCTGGGTTGAGGGTCTGGTGCTCGGCTGCTGCGCCGGTCTTGTCGAAGGCCGCTGAGCTGGCCTGGCCGAGGGCTGCTGCGCTGGTCTGGCCGAAGGCTGCTGGGAAGGCCTCGTCGCAGGTTGCTGCGACGGACGGTTGCCTGGCTTGGTCTCCGGCCGGGAGCCACCCCCTTGGTTGGGTGGCCTAGCGCTGCTCGGTGGCCTGCCGCCTTGATTCGGGGGTCGCCCAGTGCTCGGCGGCCTGCCGCCATGGCCCGGAGGGCGGGCCTGCGGCGGAGGGCGGTATGCAGGTCGGTGAGTGTACGAGTAGTGATAGCGCGCGCTACGGTACGCGGGCGGCCGCCGATACGCCGGGTACCTGTGATACCAGTGATAGTGATACCAAGGGTGCCAAATCGGAAAGAGAATCAGCGGCGGAACGTACACGCCCGTCCAGACGTAGACGGTTGTCGTCGAGACTTGGTGAACAGGCTCTTGGGTCGTGGCGGCCGGCGCCTGCTCCGCATTGGCTGCCACGTCGGGACCTCCAGGAGCGGACGTCGCGCTGTAGACGGCCTTCTTCGTTCCCGGCTTCGCCCAGCCTGCATCGTAGAACACCCACTGCTTGCCGTCCCATTCCCAGCGCGGCGGCACCAAGATCATGTCCTTGACCTTGTAGATCCACTCACCGCTCTTCCATTCGAACTGCTCTCCCGTCCATATCCAGTGCCCGGGTAACCAATGATACGAAGTCTTCGCAAGGAGATCCGCAGAGGGTTGCTGTTCTTCGAGTGGCTCGGGTGTCTCGGGATGAGGAGGTCGTTCATCGGTCCCGTCGACGGCCGGCGCTTCGGCAGGCGGCGCATCCTCCGGCGGCGCGGGCATGTCTTCGGGGATCTCGTCCGCGGAGCGAACGTCGTCTCCCTCGGCCGCGTCTTGCGCGAGGGCAAACCCAGGAATTCCAGAAGCGAGCAGAAGAAATAGGAGGAGCCGCATGACGGTTCGGACCTTGGGGGGGAGGACCTTATTCATTGCCGTCGAGTCGAACCGCGATGAAGGCCCAATTCTTCTTCGAGCCGCGGAGCCGTCCGCCCCAGTCGGCCAACATCATTTGCCAGCCATACTTCTTGCGGAGC
This sequence comes from uncultured delta proteobacterium, assembly GCA_963699755.1. Classification (GTDB taxonomy): domain Bacteria; phylum Myxococcota_A; class Polyangia; order Polyangiales; family Houyiibacteriaceae; genus SG8-38. Next base: position 667,712 of record CAVOVB010000001.1, on the reverse strand, counting down.
GCCTGGAGAACCGATTGTTTCTCCGCTTCGTCCTCGACGAGCCGCGCCGTGCCTTCGTGCCAAGGACCTTTCAACCCGCCGCGGACATTACAGGCCGCGATTCGGATCTTCGGGTTTCGCCGCAATCGCTTCACCTTGTACGAGTCGCCGTTCGTGAAAATCACCAGCTCGTTCCGATCGCGGCCCACCCAGACCGGCGTTTGCACGCCCGTTCCGTTCTTTCGGAAGGTTTCGAGGTTCACGTATCGGGCTTTGCCCAGCTCATCGATGGCGGTCATGGCGCGATCATAACGCGCTTTGGCGCGCGCGCATCTCCTTCCGGAAGGCGAGCGCCCGTTTCCTCGGGTTTCGATGCTCGGGTCAGTTCACGGGCGCGCCGTCGTCGATCCACTGACGAATCGCGCTGATCTCCGGTTCGCATAGGACCACGTCCCCCCCGATGTTAAACGGCATCCGAAGCGTCCCGAGGGCCATGCCTTCGCCTAGGATCTTGTTCATCAGGTATGATGCGTTGCTATCGCCTGGGTCGACGCGCAGGACTTGTGTGAGTTGTACCGAGTTGACGCCGATGAGGTTCATTCCAGACTCTGCCGCGGAGCTCAGGTCTAGACTCGCTTCTGGTTGGTCGGCATCGTGACATGTGCTCGCGGCGCAGCCGCGGCCCTCGAAAATCTCCGACTGAATCGCTGCGAGCGTCGGCGCGATGGGATCGATACAGACCCCGTCGCAATCGACCTGACCGCCTTCGCAAGCGCTCACTGCGCCATCGCTGCTGCCGCAGCCGATCACGACGAAGCCCGCGCTCAAAAGCAGGACCAGCCCAAGAGAAAGATTCTTCATACGAATCGTATAGTCGGCCCCGATGCCCGCGTAAAGGGCGTTGCAGCCCAATGCTGCCGCGTCGGAAGCCAGAGGCTCGACTCTGATATAGCCGTTTCCGTCGCTTCTCGAGGGCGGGCCCGAAATTGTGGCGAAGGAACTGGTTGCGAACGCCTCCACCCTAGGTTTACAAACAGATAAGCGAGGATGAGACGAACTACGTGACCGCCGAAGCCGCAGCGCAGGCCAGCCCTAGCTCAGTTCCCAGCAGGGCGATCCCCCGGATGAAGGGGCATTGGTTTTGGGGATGCTTGATGGACCTGGCACACGATCGCTCGGGCTTCCTGATCGACGGCCATGCCGAGTACGGTGACGTATTCGTCTCTCGCGCCTTGCTGCGTGACCTCGTGTTTGTGCGCGATCCCGCCGTGGTCTACGCGATCAACGTCACGCACTGGGCGGACTTCTACAAGCCGGACTACATCAAGATGATGTGGAAGCCGTTTCTCGGAAACGGCCTGGTGCCGAACGACGGAGAGTCCTGGAAGCGACAGCACAAGCTCATCCTGCCTGGTTTCCACAAGAAGCGCGTGGACGCCTACGCGCCGACGATGGTCGCATTCACGGAGCGAATGCTCAATCGATGGAAAGAGGGCGAACGCAGAGACATGCGCCTCGAGCTCAACGCGCTTGCCCTCGAGGTGGTCGCCGACACCTTGTTCGACATCGACATCGGGGAGGGTGACTCCGCGACGATTCGGGACGCCCTGGCTGATATCAGCGAGATCCTGGTGACGGACGCCGACAAGATGCTCCCGCGGCCCGACTGGTGGCCCAGCAGGGAGAATCGGCGAAAGAAGCGCGCGATCGCGAAGATCGAAGCGATCATCGAGCACGCGCATCAGGAGCGCCTGAGCAACGAGAAGGATCGCGGCGACCTCTTTTCGCACATGGTGTTCGTCGAAGACGAGCAAGGACGGATGTCTGACAAGCAGCTTCGCGACGAGGCGATGACTTTGATCTTCGCGGGGCACGAGACGACGGCGCATGCGCTGACCTGGACCTGGTACCTCTTGGCGAAGAATCGGAACGAGCTCGCCAAGCTGCGCGAAGAGCTCCGCCGCGTCCTAAATGGCAGGGGTACCGAGGTCGAAGACCTTCCAAACCTTCCATACCTCGAGATGGTCGTGAAGGAGTCCCTTCGGCTGCTGCCCTCGGTATGGGCGTACGCCCGCCAAGCGCAGCGGGACCTGGTCATCGAGGGCTACGAGATCAAGAAGGGCCAGACCATCACCATCAGCCACATCGCGATGGGTCGTAACCGCAAGTACTACGACGACCCAATGGAGTTTCGGCCGGAGCGCTGGACCCGTGAGTTTGAGCGGCGCCTGCCCCGCGGTGCCTATGTTCCGTTCGCCGGGGGGCCGCGCGTCTGTATAGGCAAGCAGTTCGCCATGATGGAGATGCGGATGATCCTCGCCACGCTGGTCCAGCGCGTTGAACCGAACCTCTGCGAGGGCTTCGAGCCGGACTTCGTCACCGAGCTCTCGATGCATCCGGGCGAACGCGGGATGCAGGCAGAAGTGCGGTTCCGTTAGCTTTCGCGATGGAACGACTGAGAGGCTTGAAGATCCGGGGTTTGTCGTCGAGGCGCGTTCGCGTGTTCGTTCCCGATGACGTGACCTCCCGGGGTTCCGCAGAGGTCGATCCGGCCTCGGTCGGCCTGCGCCGCGAAGACATCGAGTCGATCTGGAGCGCCGTCGTCGACTTCTATCGAACTGGATTTCACCCCGCGCTCGGGCTCTGCATCCGGCGGCGCGGTGAGGTCGTCCTCGACCGCGTCATCGGGCATGCACGCGGCAACGCACCCAACGATCCCAAAGATGCAGAGCTCGTCCCCGCCACGACGAGAACCCTCTTCAATTTCTTTTCCGGCTCGAAGGCCGTGACAGCGATGCTCATTCACCTGCTCGCCGAGCGCGAGCTACTTCACGTCGATGAACCGGTGGCCACGTTCATTCCGGAGTTCGCGCGGAAACGAAAAGGGCGGATCACGATCCGCGACTTGCTGACACATCGTGGCGGCATTCCAGCCGCGCCTACCGACGCTGCCGACCTAAACATGTTGCAAGACCCGCAGCGAATCTTGGAAATGATTTACGAGCTCGAACCTAGTTACCGACCGGGGACAGTGCCCGCTTATCATGCAGTCACCAGCGGTTTCATCTTCGCCGAGCTCATACAGCGCATCACGGGCCGCGATATTCGCGCGTTCTTGCAGCGGGAGATATCGGAACCGCTCCGAATCGGCTATTTAAATTATGGGTTGCCCGAAGAGCGGCTCGCCGACGCAGCGCTCGATGCATGCACCGGGCCCAAATTGATCTGGCCACTCAGAGATATCTTCAAGAGGTCGCTCGGTATCTCAGTCGAAGAGCTGGTCGAGCTTTCCAACGATCCCCGTTTCCGCACTGGCATCATTCCGTCGGCAAACCTCTTTGGCACGACGAACGACATCGGCCGCTTCTTTGAGCTTCTCGTCGCGGGCGGCGAGCTCGATGGCACGCGCGTCTTTTCAGAGGCTACCGTTCGCAGAGCCGTCAAACCGCAGACACCGGGCCAGGTCGACCGGATGATCCTCTTGCCGATGTCCTATTCGATGGGCTTCATGCTCGGGACCGAGCCCCTCGGCCTCTACGGCTTCCGCGCGGGCAAGGCGTTCGGCCATCTGGGCTTGAGCAATATCCTCGCCTGGGCCGATCCTGAGCGGGACATCTCCGTCGCGCTGATGAACTCCGGCAAGCCCTTCTTTGCCCTGGATACAGCCTACTGGCCCGAGATCATCCGCCGCATCAGCACCCGAATCCCTCGGGGCGAGAGTCGCTTCTCACTTGATACATGACACGTACTTTACGCGGCTGCCGCTACAGAGCGCTCCACCACAAGAGGTGCATTTCCGTGCGGTTAGGCAGCCGACCAAGCACTCGGCGCGCGCGGCCTCCAAAAGGAGGCTACGTGTTCTCTATACCTAAATTAGGGGAGGTAATTATGGTTGGTAGAGTAATGATGATTGGCCTTTCTTTGGCTGTCGCCTCGTTCGGCCGCAGCGAAGACGAAAACAATGGCGGCACTGCCGGGGCAGGCGGTTCAGCGGGATCGGGCGGCGCTCCTCAGGTGATTCCGCCAGCCTGCGACAATACGGATGACCTGGCGGCTATCGAAAGCGGCGAGCCGGCTCCGGTTGGCAGACCCGCCTGGCCCCTGTGCGGGCCCGCCCACGCCGGGTGATGACTGTGACCAGTGCATCCAAAGTGAATGCGGCGAGGCGTTCGCAAGCTGCGGCGGTGGTGCTGGCGGTGCTGGTGGCGCCGGCGGTGCTGGCTAACGTTTCAGCACAACGCAAGCGAGATGAAGAACCGGCGCTGGTCCTCGACTAGCGCCGGTTTCTTTTGGCCACAGTCCTTGAGCCCCCATCCTTCCCCAGCCAAACTCAGCCAGGCTGTTTGAGGAGCGTGACCAGATGGATGACTCGGCGACAAAGGGAGAATGCATCCAATACGATCCGATCTACGATCCGTTCAACCCGGAGCTGATCGCCGATCCCTATCCGTTCTACGAGCGTCTTCGGGATGAGCATCCGGTTCACTACAACGCGCGGATGGATTTCTACGCCTTGTCTCGGTACGACGACATCTTTCACGCACTCCGCAAGCCACAGACCTTCTCGTCCGCCCAGGGCCTCACGCCGGCCAAGGACGAGATAAGTCAGCTCGGCATTCCACCAACCTTCATCATGATGGATCCGCCGGACCACACGAGGCTTCGGCGCTTGATCACCAAAGCGTTCACGCCCGACACCGTGAAGGAGCTCGAACCGACCGTCCGCCAGTTCGTGATCGACGGCGTCGAAGCCATGAAAGAGAAGTCGGCCGATGGAGAAGAGGTCGATTTGATCGAGGCCATAGCGTCTCCGCTGCCGACGATGGTGGTTGCCAACATCCTCGGCGTGCCGCCCGAGGACCGCGAGAAATTCGACCCCTGGTCCGACGGCATCACCTCGGCCTCTGCGGACTTCGCCCTCGATATTCAGCAGGCGATTGGGGCGGTCCAGGGGCTGGTCACCTACTTTGGCGCCATGTGCCAGGCGCGCCGGGCCCATCCGACGGACGACATGATCAGCAAGCTCACCCAGGCCGAAGTCGATGGCGAGACGCTGACCGACTGGGACATCCTGGGCTTCTGCTTCGTCATGATCGCCGGTGGCAACGACACGACGACCAACCTAATCGGCAACTCGATGAAGTTTCTGCACGATTACCCCGATCAGCACCGCGAGCTCTTGGCAGATCCCGCGCTCATCCCGAACGCGATCGAAGAGTTGCTCCGGATCGAATCGGTCGTCCAGGGGCTTTCGCGCACGACCACCGAAGACGTCGAGCTCCATGGCACGACGATTCCCGCCGGCAGCAAGGTCCACAACCTGTACGCCTCCGGCAACCGTGATCCGCGTCACTGGGGTGACAACGCGGACGAGCTGGACATCCACCGCAAAATCGACCGTCACCTGTCCTTTGCACAGGGCCCACACTTTTGCATCGGCGCGCACGTCGCGCGAATGATGATTCGCATCTATTTCGAAGAGATGGGCTCACGTATCGGCGAGCACTTCGAAATCGACTGGGACCGCGCCGAGCGACGGCAATCGGCATTTACTCGTGGCTTCATGAAGATCCCGATCCACATCAGAGCATGAGCACGATTCGAGTACGATTCGAACCCTCCGGTTTCGAGGTGGACGCCGCGCCGGGCGAAGCGATCATGGACATCACCGACGCGAACCCGGCAGCGGACGTTCCATATTCATGCCGCGCGGCCACCTGTGGGACATGCCGGGTCGAAGTCGTCGAGGGCGGCGAGGTCCTCTCGATAGCAGAGGAGCTCGAGCTCGAAGTGCTCGAAATCTTCGGTAACACTCCTGACAAGGTGCGGCTCTGTTGCCAGACCAAGCTAGTTGGCGGAGCCGAGACGCAAGTCACGCTGAAAGTCTGCGAAGATTGAATTCAGCCAGCCCGCTCGAGAATCACCACTGGGATGGTCCGATTGGTCCAGGTCGCGTAGCTGGCGAAATCGGGGTAGTGGGCGACGAGCTTCGGCCAAAGGTCTTCACGCTCCTCCGGAGCCGCCGTGCGCGCCCTCATCTTCATCTTGCGGCGCTTGATCTGAACTTCACATTCCGGGTTGGCGACGAGGTTCTTGTACCAGAGTGGGTCGCCGGGAAGCCCGCCTTTCGAAGCCACGACGATGATCTTCTTGCCTTCTTCGATGAAGAGCAGCGGCAAAGTCCGCGGCAGACCGCTCTTGCGTCCGACTGTGGTCAGCAAGAGCACCGGAATGCCCCAGGGAAAGGCACTGCCGACGCGCCACTTCGACCCGAGCAGGCCACCGGTCCATCGGTAGAGCGCGAGATGCACGGTCGACATGGTCTTGATGATCTTGCCCACATAGGGCTTGTCGAGCCCTTGGGGCCTGGGCTTGATCTTCACGATGTCGGTCGTCATCGCAGCTACCCCTTGTGCGCCCGACGTAAGACGGCGAGATAGAGGCCATCGGCCGCGCGCAGCGGAAGCTTCTCGATCGTCGACCGCAGTCGGTCTGGCTTCACCGAGTAGATCGGCTTTGGTCGTTTCGACGTGAGCGCGGTTTCGATGACCTGAGCTAGGATGTCGGGGTCGCGTGCTGATTCGATCTCTTTGCCGGCCAGCGTTTTGAGCTTACGAAGGACTCGAGCGAACCTCGGCGTTTCGGCTTCCGCCGCGGTGAAGGCGTCTTCGATGCCTGCAACCATGTTGGTCCGGAAGGCCCCGGGCTGAATGGTGACGACCTTGATGTCGAGGAGCGCGAGCTCGCGGCGCAGCGCGGTCGAATAGGCCTCGATTGCGTGCTTGCTCATCGCATAGGGGCCGTTGAACGGCGCTGCGCTCTGCCAGCCCGTCTCCGAGCTGAGGTTCACGATGCGGCCCTTGGCGGCTTCGACCAGCGGAAGGAACGTCTTGTTGACCCGATACGTGCCCATCACGTTGATGTCGAGGATGCGCGAGAGTCGCTCTTCGGGAATGTCGGTCAGGGAGCCCACGCCAATGACGCCGGCAAAGTTGACGATGCCATCGAGGCGGTCGGTTTGGCTCGCCACGGCGTCGTAGGCGCCCTGGATGCTCCCCTGACTCGTCACATCCATGACGACGGGAACGACGTCGGGATCGTGCATCGAGCTCCGCAGCATTTCCTCGCTGATGTCGGCGGCAAACACCTTCCAACCGCCCGCGACCAGCCGTTCCACCGTTGCGCGACCAAGTCCGCCTCCGGCTCCGGTGACCAGCGCTCTCTTCTTCGTCATGTGCTCTCATATAGACCGCGCCGGTATGGTTTCAATCCGCCCGCTCTGGTCTGCGCGGGGTCAGCGCCATGTGCGGGAATCCCGGATTGCCGCATACTTCCGGCCTCATGATCAAGGTGCACGAGCTCGAACCGGTTGCCCTCGATTTCTTCGATACGGCGCCACTTCGCGTCCAATCCACAATGGTTGCAAAGTGCAATCCCGAGGAGCTCTTCTTCCATTGGGAAGAGAACGAGCGGCTCGGCCCATGGTCTAGGTCGCCCCTGCGGAAGGCCGCGGGCAGGCTCGAGGTCGCCATGGCCCCTCTTGCCCGGCGGTCAGCGCTCGAACATTCGCTCGAAGATCTTCTCGCGAAGGGAGTCCGGGAGGGCGCGTTCCATCACTGGGAGCAGCCAGACGCCCGGGCCAATGACGTAGTTGACCTTGAGCTTCTTGGCGTCGATCACCTCGCGGTAGAGGCGGTCGGCGAACTTCTCTGCCGTCCATAGAGGAAACCTGGACGCGATTGCGTCGCCGGGGAACTTGAACTGCGCCTTGTACTGCGCAAGCAGGTGCTCCGGAAAGGAGGCCCAGAGCTGCGCTTCCTGCTCTTCGCTGATGTCCATCATTGGCGTCTTCACCCCGCCGGGTTCGACGCAGGTGACCTGAACGCCAAACGGTTTCATCTCGATGCGAAGCGCTTGTGTCAGCCGTTTCAGCGCGGACTTGGTGACCGGATACGAACAGCCCATGGGGATGGTGAGGTACTGCGAGGCCGAACCCACATTGATGATGCGCCCGTGCTTGCTTCGACGAATCAACGGCATGGCGGCTTGGGTGACGCGGAGCGGTCCCCAGAAGTTGACCTCGAAGAGGTGCTTGAAATGATCGATGTCCACGTTTTCCACGCCGCCTCCGGCGCCGCCCGTGGTCGCAGCATTGTTGACCAGCAAGTCGAGTGGGCCATCGCCGATCGCCTCCCCGATCTCATCGAGGGCTGCCTTCACGCTCGCGCTGTCGGTCACGTTACACGGGACGGCTCGCGTGTGCTCGCTGCAGGCTGCGAGAAGGGCGTCGGGCGCTTGACGGTTGTAGCCTGCGAAGCAACGCCAGCCCTCGCGATCGAGCTTTTCGATCAGCGACTTGCCGATGCCGGTTGCTGCTCCAGTCACAAATGCGGTTCGAACGCTCATGCTTGCTCGCTCCCAGACCCGAAGTGCCGAACTAGAAACGCGGTCACGCTTTCGGTGAAGGCGTCGTTTCGGTCACCGGCGACCATGTGATGGGCGTCCGCCAAGTCGACGTACTCCGCGTGCGGCACCATCTCGAGGAACTCTGCGGCGGTTTCTGTCGAGACCAAGTCGCTCAGGCGCCCGCGGATCAGCAAGGTAGGGATGTCGATGCGTCGGACCTCTTGCAGCCGTTCCTTGAGCTCACGATCGTCTTCGTCGCTGGATTGATTCGGCTCCCAGGCCTTCAGCATGTCCGGATCCCAATGCCAGTAGTAGCGCCCGTCCTCTCCGAGGCGGAGGTTCTTCGCCAGGCCGGAAAGGTCTTTCGGCCGCCTTCGGTGTGGAAGGTACCTCGCGATCGACTCGGCGACCTCTTCGAGCGACTCGAAGCCGGAGGTTCCATCTTTCATGAAGCCGATGATTCGATCGACGCCTTCGGTTTCGAGGCGAGGTGTCACGTCGACGAGAATCAGAGCCTTGGCGACAGACTGCTCTTGCTCGGTTTCCGCGAGCAGAGAGGCGATGCCGCCGAGGGATGCGCCCACCAAGATTGGCCTGTCGCTTAGTTGCGAGATGACATGTTGCAGGTCCTCGACGAAGTGGAAGACGCGATACTCGCCTCGGCCCGCCCAGCTGCTCTCGCCATGGCCGCGGTGATCCATGCAGATCGCATAGAAGCCGTGCCGCGCTACCGCTTCCGCGCTGTTGCCCCAGGCATGCCGGGTTTGACCTCCGCCGTGCAGGAAGAGAACCGGCTGACAGCTTGGATCGCCATAGGCATCGGCAGCGATCGACAAGCCGTTCGGGAGCTCGAAGCGCAGGGGCTCGGCGGTGATCGCGTTGCTCACCGCCTCAGCCATCGACGTCCACGCTCGGCCAAGCACAGATGGGGTGAGCGTCCGTCAACATGTCGACGACCCGATGTGCGATGCAGCCCGGCAGCTTCGGGGAAAACGATTGCACGTCCGAGGTGAGAAAGAGCAGGATTGCAGGCGTCACCATTCCGAGCAGCATCATCCGCGCGAAATCGATGCGCTGCGTCGAAAGCCCTTCACTGACCTTTCGTAGCCGGACCTGCACGATGAGCTGTGATCGCATCAGCGTTTCACCGACGATGTCTTCGGGAATGTTCTGCCGAGGTCCAAACATGATTCCCAGCAAGAATTTCGCGGTCGTTGGCCTCTTCGTCATGCTGCTGAGCACGAACTTCACGAAGCGCTGAGAGACTTCGAACGGGGTCTCGGCCAAGGCCAGCTCCGCTTCGAGCTCGTCGCAATAGGCAGCATGCCGGTCATCGATCAACTCGACGAGCAGGTTCTCCTTGCTGCCGAAGAAGTGGTAGAGGCTCGGCGCCGAGGTCCCTGCTTCGCCCACGATGTCACGTACGCTCGTCGCCGCGAAGCCGCGCTCTGCAAACAGACGTTCCGCGGTCTCGAGGATCACCTCCCGCGTGCTTCCGTCGCGTTGCGCTGGTTCGGCTCGGGCCATCAAGAGCCCTGAAAGACAGGCTTGCGCTTTTCCATGAATGCCGTGGGGCCTTCGATTGCGTCTTTCGTCTTGAAGACGGGTTGTCCGATCTCGAGCGATCGGGCGAGGGCTTCTTTCGCGGGAATGCCATCGTTCTCGATCAGAGACTGCTTGACGGCACGGACCGCAACCGGGCCGTTGGCCGCGACCCCTTCGCCTATCTCCAGGGCCTTGTCGAGCGCTTGCCCCTTGGGCACGAGGTGGCCGATGAGCCCGTAGTGGAGGGCCTCTTCCGCGCTGAGTCGCCGGCCCGCGAGCAACATCTCGGCAGCAATGGTGTAAGGGATCTGCCGTCGAAGGCGCACGCTCGAACCTCCCAGCGGGAATAAGCCGAGCTGAACTTCGGTCACCCCGAACACCGCACCTTCTCCCGCGACGCGAATGTCGGTGCCTTGCAGGATCTCGGTGCCACCGGCCAGCGCGTATCCTTCGACCGCTGCGATCAGAGGCTTCTTCGTCAGGTAGTGGCGAAGAAGGGCTTTCCAATGAATGTCCGGGTCGTTCTTCATGCGGATCAGCCATTGGTCGTCCGCGTCCCACTTGCCCGACCTCATGGAACCAAGGTCACTGCCCGAGCAGAAGACGCCGCCGCTGCCGGTGAGGATGATCGCCCGCACATCGCCGTCCCCGTCTGCTTCGTCCCAGGCGTCCGCCATGCGGACCAGCATCTCGATGCTCAGCGCGTTCTTTTTCTCCGGTCGGTTGAAAGTACAAATCGCGAGGTGTCCGCGCTTCTCGTAGAGGAAATGGGGCTCCGACATCTGGCTTCTCTCCTGGGGGTCATAGAGTTGCAGCGATATAACGAACGTTACATATAGGGTCAAGCATGTCCAACGATGACTTCGATTACATTGTTGTCGTCGGCGGCTCCGCAGGCTGCCTTCTGGCAAACCGGCTTTCGGCCGATCCCTAGCTCAGCGTCCTCCTCTTGGAAGCGCGAGGAAGCGACAGTAGCCCGCTCATCAAGGTGCCCATCGGCTTCACACAGCTGATGCACGACGAGAGGGTCGCCAAGCTCTACAAGACCGAACCCGAGGCCGTCGTGGGCCGTGAGCTCCGGGTACACCGCATCGAAGGCCTACGCCTCGCCGATGCGTCGATCTTTCCGCTGATTCCCTCCGGCAATACCCACTGGCCGGTCGTCGCCGTCGCGGAAAGGGCGGCGGATTTGATCCTCGGCAAGGGCGTGCTCCAATCCGGCTCATGGTGCGCTCCAACGAACCCCTCGACCATCTCGGAACCTGTCTCGTCACCGGCGCGGCAGGTTTCCTTGGTAGCAACCTGGTTCGAGCGCTCCTCGACGAGGGCCACTTTGTTCGCGCGGTCATCCGGAATACGCCGCTCGAGCTCGAGCACCCGAAGCTCGAAATTTTCCGAGGCGACATCGAAGACGCGGAGCGGATGATGGAAGCCTGCGAGGGCATCGATACCGTATTTCACACGGCAGCCCTGCTTGCCTTGCTTGGCGGGAGCGCGGTGTCCGAAAGCTACAGACGCTCGGCTTTCAATGCGAACGTGGGTGGCGTGGAAAATCTGATCCGCGCCTGTCACGCGCACGGCGTCAGCCGCTTCGTCCACACGAGCTCGATCGATGTCTGCTTCAACTCCGAGGCGAACACCGATATGGACGAGGACACGCCCTACGCGACGAACATGAGCTGCCTCTACACCGAGACCAAGATCGAAGGCGAGAAGCGCGTGCTCGCCGCGAATGGCCAACATGGGCTGCTCACTACCTCCTTGCGTCCCGACGGGATCTACGGTCCTGGCAAGAACCTGATGCTCGACGAGATGTTCGAGCAGGTCACCAAGGGCCGACTGGTCGCGACCATCGGCTTTCCGGGCGCGCTGCACGACCACATCTACATCGACAACCTCGTGCATGCTGAGATTCTCGTGGCAAAGCGTCTGGTCCCCGGTAGCCCGGTTTGCGGCAAAGCCTATTTCGTCGGCGACACTCGCCCGCTGCCGATGTTCGAGTTCATGCGGCCGCTGATCGAAGGACTCGGCTACAAGATCCCCAAGCTCAACCTCCCGTACAAGCCCGTGCTCGGCTTCATGCGCCTATGGCAGTATCTGCACTTCCGTCTCGGTTTGCCGTCACCCTTCTTCGCACCACACGAAATTCGAAAGCTCGCGATCTCGCACAGTGCGAGCAGCGCCGCAGCGACTCGGGACTTCGGATACGAACCGATCGTCACCCCGGAAGAGGCAATGAGCCGCTGCCTCTCCTACTATCGCGCACGCCTCCTTCGAGCTCCGGCGCTACCCGCGCCCAAATAGATCCTCAGCAGACCTTTCCTCCATGATTTTAGACGCTTGGCAGTGACTCCACGAATGCGGACGGGCTGTGCGGAAACTCGGTGATTCCCGGGATCAAGTTGGCGACAGCCCGCGCGCGAAACGCAACGAAAACCAGTCTTCCAGGCTTCTCGCACTTTGTTGTTTGAAAGTCCTTGACCAGTTTGGGGAAGGCCGCTAAAGAAGCCGTCCGTTTGAGCCTGAGGACGGGGGACGGAACCAACAAAACGAAGTAGTTATCGAGGTTTAGGCCTCGACGAGCTTCGAAAACGGTTCGCGGAAACCAGTTCTGACTCTCTTTGACAGTTTGCGAGAATACACGGGGCACTAGCTCAGGTGGTTAGAGCGCACCCCTGATAAGGGTGAGGTCGCTAGTTCGAGTCTAGCGTGCCCCACCAGCTTGTCTTTTTGCGCCAGCTCCGGCTTACCTCCTCGACCCTCCGCCGCGAGCTACCTTCGTAGCTCTCACTCCGGGTCTGCGGGGGCGCTTGGACCTGACGCATAAATCCTGCGCTGGACATGCACTTCTAAGAATCGGATTTCGCTTCAGATTCGGTGCATGGGCGAACGTTTGCCTGAGGAGCGAAGTGAGAGGTACATAGGTACCTCGCAGCGAGGCAACGATGGCAATAAGCCGGCCAGGTGCCGGATATGGAGCGAAAGCCAAGGGGTTGTAGCTCAGTTGGGAGAGCACCGGCTTTGCAAGCCGGGGGTCAGGGGTTCGAGCCCCCTCAGCTCCACCAGATGGGGAGGGCCTTCGGGACTTGCCAAGACCTCCGTGAGGACCCACGCTTGATTTCTTCGGTCGGCAGCGTACAAGGCGCGCCATCGACCCGAGCAATCGAGTTGACTAGCTTGATTTCTCGCATCTTTGACAACTGAATATCTGTAGAAATTTTCTCTTTCTAGCCGTAGCTGTGACCAGGCTCTTCTTTCGAACCCTGGTCTCGAGTTACGAGGTGGTCTGTCATCAAGACTTTCCGTCGTGACAGACCACGCGTTGGTATTCCGACTATTCGCGGTCGGCGCTGCCAACACCTTCGAGTGAAGAGAAATGTGCGAGGCGCCAGCGCCCCCGCAGGAGCGAAGTGAGAGGTACTCTTGTACCTCGCAGCGGAGCGACGAGGAGGTAAGCGGCGGATCGCTCATTTATCGAGCTCGAAGACGAAATGCGTCTTAGGAAAAGGTCAAGCTAGGAAGGGCACACGGTGGATGCCTTGGCGTCGAGAGGCGATGAAGGACGTGGGCAGCTGCGAAAAGCTTCGGGGAGTGGCTAACACACTTTGATCCGAAGATATCCGAATCGGGAAACCGTCTGGGGTCATACCCAGAAGTCCAACGCTCAATACATAGGCGTTGGATAGCCAACCCAGGGAACTGAAACATCTAAGTACCTGGAGGAAAAGACATCAACCGAGACTCCCCTAGTAGCGGCGAGCGAAAGGGGACTAGCCTAAACCATACCAATGTAAGCTTAGGGGCGTTGTTGGTACGGGGTTGTGGGTCCAGTGGGAGAGCGCCCTAATGCTCTCACAGAGTTACAAAACCAAATGCTAGATGAACGATCTGGAAAGGTCGGCGATACGAGGTGACAGCCCTGTAGTCGAAAGCGTTTGGTCTCTGCACTGGCACCCGAGTACCACGGGGCACGTGGAATCCTGTGGGAATCTGGGAGGACCATCTTCCAAGGCTAAGTACTACTCGACGACCGATAGTGAACAAGTACCGTGAGGGAAAGGTGAAAAGCACCCCGGCAAGGGGAGTGAAATAGTACCTGAAACCGTGTGTCTACAAGCAGTCGAAGCACTATGCCCTTCGGGGAATGTGCGACGGCGTACCTTTTGCATAATGGGCCTACGAGTTACGCTTTGTTGCAAGGTTAAGCCGATAGGTGAAGCCGTAGGGAAACCGAGTCCAAATAGGGCGAAATTAGTAGCAGGGCGTAGACCCGAAACCGAGCGATCTATCCTTGGGCAGGTTGAAGCGTGGGTAAAACTGCGTGGAGGACCGAACCCACTGAAGTTGAAAATTCAGGGGATGACCTGAGGATCGGAGTGAAAGGCTAATCAAGCTCGGAGATAGCTGGTTCTCCGCGAAATATATTGAGGTATAGCGTCTAGTGAATTGCCCCGGGGGTAGAGCACTGGATGGGCTAGGGGTCCTACCAGATTACCAAACCCAACCAAACTCCGAATACCGGTGACAACTGCTAGGCAGTCAGGCTGCGGGTGATAAGGTCCGTAGCCAAGAGGGAAAGAGCCCAGATCGACAGCTAAGGTCCCTAATCCAGACTAAGTGTGAAAGGATGTGGGGGCGCTCAGACAGCCAGGAGGTTGGCTTAGAAGCAGCCATCCTTTAAAGAAAGCGTAACAGCTCACTGGTCGAGCGAACCCGCGCCGAAAATGTAACGGGGCTAAGTCTGGTACCGAAGCTTCGGGTTCTAATTCATTAGAGCGGTAGCGGAGCATTCTCACGCAGATACAAGGTGTACCGTAAGGAGCACTGTCGGGCGTGAGAAGAGCTTATGTAGGCATGAGTAGCGATAAAGAGGGTGAGAAACCCTCTCGCCGTAAGCCCAAGGTTTCCCAGGGAAGAATAATTCTCCTGTGGGTTAGTCGGCCCCTAAGTGGAGCCCGAAAGGGGTACATGATGGGAAGCAGGTTAATATTCCTGCACCACTGAGGAATCCATTGATCTAAGCAGGGACGGAGAAGGATAGGCCGATCGGGCGAATGGAAGTGCCCGTTCAAGCAGGTAGGAGGTTTCCGTAGGAGGCAATAGCCACAAACGCGGAAACGTTACTCCGAGACGTGATGAGGTGGAGCTCCGGCTCCGTAACTCGGTGATTCCATGCTTCCAAGAAAAGCTGCGTAGTGAGGGTCTTCAGTGACCGTACCGCAAACCGACTCAGGTGGGCGGGGTGAGAATCCCAAGGCGCGTGAGAGAACACTGGCTAAGGAACTCGGCAAATTGACACCGTAACTTCGGGAGAAGGTGTGCCCGTGTCCGTGACGAGACTTGCTCTCCGAGCGGGTGTGGGTTGCAGAGAATAGAGGGTTGCGACTGTTTACCAAAAACACAGGACTCTGCGAACTCGTAAGAGGACGTATAGGGTCTGACGCCTGCCCGGTGCTGGAAGGTTAAGAGGAGTTGTTAGCTTCGGCGAAGCAGCGAATCGAAGCCCCAGTAAACGGCGGCCGTAACTATAACGGTCCTAAGGTAGCGAAATTCCTTGTCGGGTAAGTTCCGACCTGCACGAATGGCGTAACGACATCCCTACTGTCTCGGCCAGTGACTCAGCGAAATTGTATTGAGCGTGAAGATACGCTCTACCCGCGACAAGACGGAAAGACCCCGTGAACCTTTACTGCAGCTTGGCAGTGAAGTTCGGGACAGTCTGCGTAGGATAGGTGGGAGACTTCGAAGCCGGGATTCTGGTTTCGGTGGAGTCACCCTTGAAATACCACCCTGGCTGTTCTGGACTTCTAACCCAACACCGTGATCCGGTGTGGGGACATTGCCTGGTGGGCAGTTTGACTGGGGCGGTCACCTCCTAAAATGTAACGGAGGTGCGCGATGGTTCCCTCAGGCTGATTGGAAACCAGCCGTAGAGTGCAAAGGCATAAGGGAGCTTAACTGTGAGACCGACAGGTCGAACAGATGCGAAAGCAGGCCTTAGTGATCCGGTAGCTCCGCATGGAAGGGCTATCGCTCAACGGATAAAAGGTACTCCGGGGATAACAGGCTGATCGCGCCTGAGAGTTCATATCGGCGGCGCGGTTTGGCACCTCGATGTCGGCTCATCGCATCCTGGGGCTGGAGCAGGTCCCAAGGGTTTGGCTGTTCGCCAATTAAAGCGGTACGCGAGCTGGGTTCAGAACGTCGTGAGACAGTTCGGTCCCTATCTGTCGTGGGCGGAGGATACTTGAAGGGAGTCGACCATAGTACGAGAGGACCTGGTTGAACGTATCCCTAGTGTTCCGGTTGTTTCGCCAGAAGCATAGCCGGGTAGCTATATACGGAATCGATAACCGCTGAAAGCATCTAAGCGGGAAGCGAGCCCTAAGATGAGGTATCCCTGGACTTCGGTCCCTGAAGGCCACTCGTAGACTACGAGTTTGATAGGCTGGGTGTGGAAGCGTGGCAACACGTGGAGCTGACCAGTACTAATCGGCCGTGAGGCTTGACCTCTTTCTAAGACACGTTTCGTGCGTGGCTTGAGATCAGGGTTGGAAGGAAGAGCTCGAGAACATCCATCAACACGGACTCTCGAACTTGCTTCTGATTCCGCTTCACAGAAGCGGCACAGAGAAACTTTCTACGGATTCGGTGGCAATGTCGGTAGGGTCACACCCGATCCCATCCCGAACTCGGAAGTTAAGCCTATCAGAGCCGATGGTACTGCAGGGGCAGCCCTGTGGGAGAGTAGGACGCCGCCGGAATTATGAAGCCCCGTTTCGAAAGAAGCGGGGCTTCTTTCTTTGGGGCCTCTTCGCTTGCCACGCCGGTCGGCCCGCGAGCTTGCGCAGGGGCCCAGGAACGCGAGGAAGAGCGGTAAGTGCAGTTCTTGCACGATGGACTAGGGCAAGACTTGCACTCGTAGTTCGGCGGGCCACGCTTTTCCTCGCGTCACGCCCATGGTCCGGCTTGGCACCGATCGTGCACTTCTGTGCTCGCTGTACGTTCTACTGATAGGCGAACATGACGGCGCGTCTCTACATCGAGGGGCTTCCAAGTCATTTTGACGAGGATGACCTCTTGGATCTTTGCGAACCCTTCGGCGAGGTCTCTGACGCCGAAATGCTGCTCGACCAAGACCAGAGCACAGCTGGAAGCAGCGCAATTGTCGACTACGAGGATCTGGATGATGCCCTCCGTGCCGCGGAGGAGCTCGACGGCTATGACCTCGACGGGCAACGCCTTACAGCGAGCTGCTCACCTCGGAAACGCACACGCAGCGCGGACGACTGATGGCGCTCGTCTCACTCAGACCTGAACGAGAGCCATGATTCATCCATCGACGGAGCTTCGACACATCGACACCCAGCTCGGATACGGCGTCTTCGCGACCGCACGCTTACCGAAGGGAACCATCACCTATGTTTGGGACCCGCTCGAAGTCGAGGTTCGCCCCGACGATCCACGCCTCGAAGATCCCGCGCTGCGTGAACCTATCGAGCGCTACTCGTATATCGACTCGCGCGGCACTCGAATCGTGAGCTGGGACCATGCCAAGTACGTGAACCATTGTTGCCAGTGCAACACCATGAGCACGGCCTACGGCTTCGAAATCGCGATACGCGACATCGAAATCGGGGAACAGATCACGGACGAATACGGCATGTTCAACCTCTCAGAACCCATGAAGCTCTTGTGCTCCAGGGTCCCTTGCCGTGGTCACGTCCAAGCCGGAGACCTCAATCAGCTCTGCCACGTTTGGGATGAGCAAATCAAGGCTGCCCTCGAGCTAGTTGAGCTCGTCGAACAGCCGCTCTGGTCTCTCGTCGACTCGGTGACGGCGACCGAGGTGGAGCGCTACGCGAGATGGGGTGAAGGGTACCGTTCCGTCCGGGAGCTCTGCGCGAGCAGCGCATCCGCTCAGGCGCATTCCGGGTGATCGTTTAGGTTGCCAGGGCGCACGGGGTGCGTGGCGAGCAGTTCCCGGTTGCGCGACCCGTGGACGCGGCGTCACGGCCAGGCCATTCTTGCGCCGTGACTCGAGAGCACACTGGCCGTATCCTGGTCGTAGAAAGCGACGGGAAGATTCAAGCGGAGCTGCGGGACGAGCTTGTCGCGATGGGTCACGTGGTCGACACTGCCGCTGACGCGGCGGAGGCTCTCGACCTGCTGGAGCGGTCAGTCCCCGATGTGGTGCTCGTCGAGCTCGATCTCGACGGAATCGACGGATACAGATTCCTTCGGCAGGCC
This sequence comes from uncultured delta proteobacterium, assembly GCA_963699755.1. Classification (GTDB taxonomy): domain Bacteria; phylum Myxococcota_A; class Polyangia; order Polyangiales; family Houyiibacteriaceae; genus SG8-38. The sequence continues at coordinate 649,532 of CAVOVB010000001.1, read as the reverse complement.
AGAGCGATCCTTCCGTCAGCCTCCTTCATCGCGATAGGCGAGTCGGGTTCGACGGACACCGCCGTGAAGGCCATGCAGCACGGCGCCGACCGCTGCCTCACCCGGCCCATCCGACCGGACGCGTTGGCCCTCGTCGTCGAGCGCTCCATGGACAAGCCGATCCACGCCAGGGATGCGATCGACGCTCGGTCCGAGGTTGCCGTCGCCCTGCCGACGACGCGTCTGGATCACATCATAGGCGCTCACCCGACGATGCAGCGCCTTCTCAATCGCATGCTCCAAGCTGCGCAGAGCCGCTCGACGGTGCTGATTCAAGGCGAAACGGGGACAGGGAAGGAGCTGATCGCAAAGGCAATTCACGAGCACTCGCTCAGAAGCGATGGGCCCCTAGTTCGACTGAACTGTGCGGCCCTGGCCGAGAGCGTCCTCGAATCCGAGCTTTTCGGGCATGAGAGGGGAGCCTTCACCGGAGCCATCACACGCAGGAGTGGGCGATTTGAGCAGGCAGAGGGTGGCACACTCTTTCTCGACGAGCTGAGCGAGATGCCACTCTCGGTTCAGCTGAAGCTGCTTCGATTCCTGCAGGAGCGAGAATTCGAGCGCGTCGGAGGCAATGAGACCGTCACGGTGAACGTAAGAGTCGTCGCCGCGACCAACCAGGACCTCAGAACGCTGGTCGATGACGGAAAGTTCAGAGAAGATCTTTATTTCCGCCTCAAGGTGGTCGTCCTCGACGTTCCTCCGATTCGTGCGCGGCCGAGCGACATCCCGCTGCTCGCCGACCATTTCCTCCGCCTCTACGCAGACGAGAATGCCAAGCAGGTGCGCGGCTTCACCCCGCGCGCCCGAGACGCTCTGCTTGCTTACCCCTGGCCGGGGAACGTGCGGGAGCTTCAACACGCTATCGAGCAGGCGGTGGTGCTCTGCGAGAGCGATCTCATCGGCACCGAAGATCTAGCCATCGAGCCACCGGACCGCGAGGTCGAGCCGCTGAGCCTGCTGGTTCCGGGGGTGACCTTGGCCGAAGTCGAACGGTACACCATCATGCGGACGCTCGAAGCCGTCGGGGGGTCGCCGACGAAGGCAGCCAGGATTCTGGGTGTGAGCAAACGAACGATTCAGTACCGGCTCCAGGAGTGGGGGCTCGCCACGCGCGCCTCGTCGGCGCGCGAGAAATGAGAATCGGCTCTAGGTGCTATCGAGCTTCTCCGGGGGCTGAAATATCGTCGGGGCTGAGGACATCGAGGATGCCATTCACGAGAAGAACGTGCCTGCGCACGACCTGACCCAGCTCTGCTGCGTTCCGAGCCACCTCGTCGAATCGCCCGGTCTCGAGGCCCGCCTGTATGTTCTCAGCTGTCTCCAGCAGCACCTCGATTTCGAGACGGATTTCTCGGATCACCTCGGGAGCGATGACGTCGGTGATTGCACTCTTCATGGCTTCGATCGGAAGCAAGCACTGTGCCCGTCCCTCGATCCCCCGTGTTCTGGCGGCGGAAAGGGGAACCCGGAGCCCCCGAAACCAGAGCGCAGAAGCTGCATCGAACCCGGAAGCTTGCCAGTGCAGCTTCTGCACTATGGGCACCAGTCGCAAGCAGCGCGTTCGCGGAAAGACGAGCCGAAGACGGGCATGAGACGTGCCGGTAGTCGGTGGCACGAAACGTGCTCCCGGATTTTCACCCGGTACTAGCCTTGGAGAAAGGGAGGTTTCAGATGCCTATGCGAAGCGAGGGAACGAGGCGCGGTCGGCTTCACCGACGTCGCAGCGAAATGGACTGGTTCGAGGAAGATCCCTGGGCAGACCCCAATTGCCAACCTTCGGAAGACAGCCTGAACGACTGGGAGCCGCTCCTCCTGGACTCGGAGGACGAGCCGCGGGTCGACGGGTCCTGGACCGACGACGAGGAAATCGATGACGACCCCGACGACTGGGGGCCGATCCGTCTGCGGCATCGGCGCCGTCGCAATTCCGGCTAATGCAACTGCAGGGGCTGCTCTCTGGCAGGGTCAGCCATCGCCCGAATGATGAAAGCCCGTCTCGAGAGAGACGGGCTTTCTGATTCATCAGGGAGAGGATGTGCAAGTAGCGTCATCGAAGACCAGGTCGACCTTGATGAAGGTGCTGTCATCGTAGTCGAGGCCCTGGAAGTTCACTGCGACGTTCTCATCGTCAAATCGAACGTCGATATTTGGGGAGCTGATCCGGGACTTGGCAGCATCGACTACCGCTTCGAGGATGGGCGGAACGCGGGAATGCTCGGTCATGGACAGAACATAGCCTTCGAAGCCCGTCTCGGAGATCTTGCCGCTCTTCGCGACGTTGGAGAAGTCGAAGATGACGCTCTTGCCGTCGACGAAGACTTCGATTCCGGTGCCCGAGACTCCCTCACAGCCGGCTGTGGAGTCCCTGGTGCCTTCGACTTTGCAGACCGTGTATTCGAGCACGTCGACCTCGGCACTGCCCATACGTTCCCTCAGCTGCTTGGAAAGAGCCGCGTTGAGAATGCCGGTTCCATCGAGGAGGAAGCCGTCTCCGCAGCCGGACGTGAGCACGATCAACGCGGCGAAAACGGTGAGAGCGGCTTGGCGAACGGTCGTGTTGAGCTTGAGGTCCATCTTTTTCTCCGCTGGGCTGACTGCCGGTTCTGTTCGGCCTACGCCGGCAGCGGAGAAACGGATTAAGGGCCGGATCGGCTTTCTTTCGGCCGAGCTCTCGCCGCCGCGTCCTGCGCGAAGCGGCTGGCGAGCACCTGGATCGACCGTGCGTTCGACATCCTGACAACAGGTGGTTTCTTCCTTGCTTGCTTCCGGCTCCTGGGAACGTCGTGCACTCGCTCGAACACAGTCGTCGATCGGCCAAATCTTGCGTGTTTCGGAAGCGTATGAGAAACACGGGCATGAAGGCTACTCGACTTGCAGATCGTTATTCCTCTTGGCCTTGGTCTTGGTCGCGTCCGTCGCAAGTTGCGGTGAGGACAGCGATGGGGGTGGCGACAGCAGCACAAATACGCTGAAGACAGGGCTCTTCGGCACTATCGAAGGGGCCTCCGGTCCGATCGCCGGGGTGACTGTCGAAGTGAACGGAGTCTCCGCAACGACCGACAGCAAAGGTGAGTTCGCGATCCAGACGAGCAGCGGTCCGGCGGTAGCCAGCTTCGCGGCAGACGGGTACCTGCCGACGGTTCGCAAGGTTACGATCGCCGACGGTTCTCCCACTGCATCGCACGTCACCCTTCGAGAACGAGCGGCGGCGACGCCTGTGAACGCGGATACGGGCGGGATGGTATCGGGTTCGCGCAATGCGACCGTCATGATCGATCCGGGTGCCCTGAGTAGTCCCGGTGGTGCCTCCGTGACGGGGATGGTCGACGTGCACCTTACGCCGGTCGATCCGTCCGTGAGTGACGAGGTGCAAGCGTTGACGGGCAGCTTCGAGGGGCGTTCAACGGGCGATGTCTCACTGCTCGAGTCTTTCGGCATGGTCGATGTCACGATCATGCAAGGCGAAGACGAGTTGCAGGTGGCCCCTGGGGAGACTCTTGAGATTCGCATTCCGGCGCCGGCCGGCATTGAGCCGGGCGAGCTTCCCGCGACGATTCCGCTGTGGAGCCTCGACGAAGGGACGGGTCAATGGGTCGAGGAGGGCACTGCGACACTCGACCCAGTGAGCAACACGTATGTTGGTGAAATCAGCCACATGTCGGCGTGGAACGCGGACAAGACGGCGGAAGCGACGTGCATCACCGGCGTGGCGGTCGACGAGAACGGCGATCCCATCGAAGGGGCTGAGGTCGACGCAAAAGGCCTCGACTATTTTGGCAGCTCGAGCGCTTCGACGGTCGAGGGTGGCCGGTTCTATCTGGCGGTCCGCAAAAGCTCCCAAGTTTCCGTCTCGGTTTCACATGATAACGAAGGCGGCGAGATTCGAGAAGTGACGTCGGGCAGTGAGGACACGGACGTACCCCCAACGCCCGGCGATACCCGCTGCACGGACGTGGGAACGTTCACGATTCGTCGCGGCGTGGTCGTCTTACCCGATGGGATCGTGGTGACCTGTGACAACGTGCAGACGGCCTCGACCTTTAGCGGGACCTGTGCCGAGGGCTTTGGCGACATCTTCTTGTGCTGGAACCCACAGGGCAGCTGCATGTTCAGTCTCAGCGGCATCACATACGAAAATGGCGCGCGGATCGAGACGAGCTTGGGCGGCAACAGCCAGTTCATCAATGCAGACGGGGTGGTTTGTGGCACGAGCATGCTCGACCTGGCCTCCGCAGACACCGACGTCATCCTGAACTTCACCAACCAGAACGACGAGACCTTCCAGTTCGTGACGGACTCCGAAACCTCCGACATCACCATCGTATGTCCAAACGACGAGACCATCACGCTCACCGCTGCGGAGCAGCAGGTGCTCGAGGCCTGTACCGGCGCGAGCGAGGACACGGGTTCGATCTGCAGCGGCGATATTGGTCCGATCGATGGCACGTGCGTAGACGACGGCGACTGTCTGACCATCCCCGGCGTAGACTTGGCATGCTGCGACATCGGCCTGGGCACTCGGAGCTGCGTCCCGAGGGAAGTCTGCGACGCCCTCTGATCCCCAGATCTAGCCCAAAACACCTGAAAAATGGACCGTCTTTTCGACGCGTCACAAACAATTACAGCCACGAGGGCCCCTGCGCTCTAGCTTGGATAGATGCAGCTCGAGATCAGTTCGAAGCTAGCGTTCTGCGCTCTGCTGCTCTCGGGATGCACCGGTGTGATTGGAGAAGGTGGCGAGGTAGACTCGTCTGAGCTCGCCGACCCGGCACCGCCACGCAGCGGCCTGGATGCTGGTCTCGAGGATGACCCCGTCGCAGATTTGACGCCGGACGGAAGCGTGCCACCGCCCCCCGTCTGCGATCCTGCGACGGCGGCTCCACTGCCTGCGCGGTCACTGCGGATCAGCGACGTCTCTATCAACCAAGGCGTGTCGGTTCTCGTCGCGGACCAAGGCGTGCTCGCGAGCAACCAACAGACGCCCGTCGTCGCCTCTCGGGACGGCGTGCTCCGTGTCTTCGTCGAGCCGCAAGCCGGGTGGGAGGCGCGCGAGATCGTCGCAAGGCTCACGCTCGGCGGAACGACGAAGGCCGTTCAGAAGCGCGTTACCGACGCGTCCAGTGCAGGGGATCTCGCTAGCACGATCAACTTCCCAATTGCACGGGGCGAGCTGGCTGAGAACGCTACCTTTTCGCTCGAGCTTCTGGAGCTCGAGCCCTGTGAGAGCTACGCGGGCGCCGTCAGCGGGTCGCGGTATCCCGCTTCGAATACTCAGTCACTCGGCGCCGAGGCGCCCCCGGGGCCGTTTCGAATCGTATTGGTGCCCGTTGTCTATCAAACGGATGGCTCCAACCGTACGCCGAACATCGATGCAGCAACCGTCGCGCGCTTCACGGAGCGAATGTATGGCATGTTTCCGCTCGTCGATTTGGAGGTCTCGATTCGTCAGACTCCTCTCGACTTCGATCGCCAGATTGGGGCGGATGGCGAGGGCTGGTCTGATCTTCTCAGTGAGTGCCTCTCGCTTCGTGCCAACGATGGTGCGAGCGCGAACACCTATTATTATTGCGCGGTTCGCCCGAGCGATGATGCGGCCGACTTCTGTTCGCAGGGCTGCGTTGCCGGCCTTGGTCCTGTACCGGGCGCGGGTGACGCGTTCAGCCGCGCTGCCATCGGCCTACTCTACGAGGATGGAGTGGGCACCTTTGTGCACGAGATCGGGCACACCCTAGGACTTTATCATGCACCCTGCGGCGGAGCATCAGGCGCAGATCCCGACTTCCCATATGTTGACGGCGGGATTGGTGTGCTCGGTTTCGACATCGCGGCGCAGCAGCTCGTCGATACTCAACATCGTGACGTGATGGGCTACTGCGGCCCCGTCTGGATCAGTGACTACAACTATGCCTTGCTCTATGAGCGACTCATCGCGGTGACGGCCCCGTCCGCGGCCTCGCTCAAGCGAGCTGAGACCCCGCTCGCCCTCCGGCCTGTCATCATCGAGATCGACGGCAAGCTCGCCATTGGCAACACGCTCTGGGTCGAGGACCCACCTCTCGGCGAGAGCCTCACCGTCGACTGGGTCGACGCCTCGGGTCAGAGCGAGGAGCTCGACGCGACCTTGGTCAGAGTCTCGCACCTTCCAGGTGGCATCGTCTACGTGCCGGAGCTGGAAACGCCGCCCGCGATGATTCGCATCCCAGGATATGGGACCGCGACCCGCCGATGAGTCTAGATGTCGCTGGTCATGATGAACAGCGGGAGTCCAGCGAAGGACTTGTATTTCGGACGCATGCGCCCGGGGTCGTAGTACTTTTCGACGTCGACGACCTTCTTGGCACCGACGATGGTTTCCAAAGGGACGCTGCCGTAGCGGCCATCGTGGACGGAGACCAGCCGACCTGAAGTGCCGGAGGTGACCAAATCCAAGGCGAGGTTTCCGAATGCCATCGGTGCAATCGAGTCGAGCGCATCGGGGTTGCCGGAGCGAACCAGGTATCCTAGCCGCTGGCTCACTACGTTCACGCGCCGGCCATCGTTGTACTTTGGGGAGAGCTGCTTGAGCCCGTTTGCAACGCGGTCGCCGATGCCGCCGAGCTTTCGGTGGCCGAACATATCCACTTCTTCGCCCTCGAACGACATGTCGGAATCGCCGGCGATCGTCGCCCCTTCCGAGACGAGAACGACCGAGTAGTTGCTGGGGTTTCGGTTGCGGTCGTAGACCATCAGCTCGGTGAGCCGCTCCATGTCGAAAGGATACTCCGGTATCACGCATCGACTGGCAGCGCCGGCCATGCTCGGCAACAGAGCCGTATACCCCGCGTATCGACCGAAGACCTCGATGACGAGGAAGCGCTCGTGCGACCCGGCGGAGGTGCGCAACTTGTGCGTCAGCTCGATGGTTCGCGTGACGCAGGTGCTGAACCCGATGCAGTAGTCGGTGCCGGGGACGTCGTTGTCCATGGTTTTAGGGATCGCAACGACGGGCACGCCGCGTTGATGCAGGTGGGCACCGTAGCTGAGCGTATCGTCACCGCCGATCGGAATCAGGCAATCGATGCCGAGGAAGTCGAGGTTCTTCAGCACTTCATCGGTGATGTCGTTGACGTCGTCTTGATACTTGTCTTGAAGATGTGGCGGCACGAGATCTTTGGGCAAGGTGCTCGGGCGAGTTCTGGAGCTGTGCAGGAATGTGCCGCCGGTCCGTCCTGCCCTGTCGACGATGTCCTCGGTCAGAACCTGAACGCACAAGCGGTTGTCCGCGTCTTTGTCGGGAACGATGTCCACTAGGCCGGCCCAACCTCGACGGATGCCGATGACGCGGTGGCCCTCTCTCAGTGCGCGAATCGTGACAGCGCGAATGGCCGGGTTGAGACCCGGTACATCGCCGCCACCCGTTAGAATCCCAATAGTGCTCATGCCCGGACTCTAGCGCAGGAAGGCTACCTCGCGACAGCCCCTAGCTCAATTTCAGATGCTATTGCGGCGGTAGCGTGTCCCGTTTGGTCACGGGCACTCGCAGGGCTTGCATCTTGCTGAACAGTTCGGGTGTCGTTTTCCAACCCTTTGCGGGGATGGCAAACATCGAATCGACCAGCTCCGGAACGAAGAGAATGGGTTCGGCGTCCGCATTGTATCCAAGCTGCAGCAAGGCGTCCTGCTCGAAGAGCCGGCACCGCTTTTCACAGCAATAAAACGACTCGGCCACTCGATAGAAACCTTCGGCGGGAAGTGGTTGTAGAAACCGGGCCAGACCTGCGTCGCCCAACACCTGGCCGTTCTCCTCGAACTGTGCCCGGTTGAAGCGCCATTCCTTGGGAAGATAGAGGCCCGGACCTGGGTTTCCGTGGTTGTGGAAATAGACCAGCCGACCGGCGTCGACCGTTCCGATCGGTCGGGTCGTTCGATAGAGACCGCATGGTGGGAGCAGCATGGTCGAAGCCTAGCGCATCAGATTTGCCGGGCGGGAATGCCGCTGAGCACCGAGCCCGCCGGGAACGATGAAATGACGACCGCGTTGGCGCCGACCTTGCTGTAGTCGCCAATCACGATGTCTCCAAGTAGGCGTGCGCCGGCACCAACGTCGACGCGACCCCCGATCACCGGAGCGCCTGTCTCTCCCCGGGTGCCCAAGGTGACCTGTTGAAAGATCAAGCAGTTCGGGCCGATTTGGCTGTCCGGGTGGATCACGATCCCGTTTGGGTGCGGGAGCAAAAGGCCCCCTGCGATCTTGCAACCCAGGGGAATCTCGGATGCGGTGACGACCGACCAGAATCGGTGTTGAAGCCCCCAGACCTTCATCATCAGGCGCGCGACTAGACCTCGTCGCTTGTCCCAGGCCTGATACTTCCGGATCGTCTGGAGAAGTCTGCGGCTCGGATCCCAGAGGCTGCGCGGCGTCTCGCGCGACCAGTCGGGCAGGTCGGCTGGGGGATCGGAAGTCACGAAAAACGCATTTTAGCATCCAGGATACCTGGTGTCCCTAACCCCCTGTCCAGCGAAAGGCGATTCGGGCCTGCTCCCGAGCCCGATTTCTGAAGCCGGAGCGACCTACCAAGCTCGGTACGGCCTGGCGACCAAGTTGGAGTTGAAGTAGCGGGGGTCGTCGGTGACTTCCTCGGCCAGCCAATCCGGTTTGTCGAACGCTTCATCTTCGCTCTCAAGCTCGATTTCGGCGACGACTAGGCCGGCGTTCTCGCCCTCGAAGACGTCGATTTCCCATACGTGTCGTCCGACGGGGAGGGTATGGCGAACCTTCTCGATCAGCGGCTTCTTGCACAAGGTGTCGAGCATCCGCTGGGCGTCGGACGCTGGGATCTCGTACTCGAACTCTTCTCTACGTGCGCTGACGGTCTTGCCCTTGATGGTGATCGAGCCGCGCGGGCCGGCCAGCCGAACACGGACCGTCCGCTCGGGCTCAGTCGCGAGAAAGCCCTGCCGATACCTCGTTGCTTCCGCCCCGTCGCGCCAACCGTCTCCGGCAACGAGGAACTTGCGTTCGATTTCCTCACCCATGATCTACTTCGGAGCTCCGGCCGGGTAGACAAACGGTCGCCGTCGCACTCGCATCGCACGATTTCTACCATTGTTTGACGTGACCATGGCAAGCGAGAACGATTGGCCCTATTGCCTTGAACTAGAGCGCCTGCCGGGCTACCTCGGGCAACCTTGCGACTCAATGCACAGCAGCGCGCGGCGGTGGAGCACGACGAAGGGCCCTTACTGGTTCTGGCCGGCGCCGGCTCCGGAAAGACCCGCGTCATCACCGCTCGTATCGCCCGATTGCTAGCGAGCGGAGTCCCCGCGGAAGCGATCTTGGCGGTGACTTTCACCAACAAAGCCGCCAACGAGATGCGCGATCGACTGGGCGAGATGATCGGGTCGCAGACGGCGAATGAGCTCTGGCTGTCGACCTTTCATAGCTTCGGGGTGCGATTCGTCCGCCAGGAGGCGAAGGAGCTGGGCCTGGGCTCGCGTTTCACGATTTTCGATCAGGGTGACAGTCTCGGCGTCGTTCGGGAGCTTCTTCGAACTGAGGCGATAGCGGACCGACGGCTCGATGCGCAGGCCATCCTTTCTCGAATCTCGCTTTGGAAAAACGCGATGCTCAAGCCCGGGGAGGTGCGGGCCAAGGCCGACGAGTACGACCAAACCGCCGCCAGCATCTATGGCGCCTATGACGCCGCTCTCGAACAAATGCACGCCGTCGATTTCGACGACTTGGTCGTCAAGCCGGTCTCACTGCTGCGCGAACGACCTGGGGTTCGGCGCAAGTGGCGTGGGCGGTTCGCACACATACTCGTCGACGAGTTCCAGGACACCAATCTGGCGCAGCTAGCGCTCGTTCGCCTCCTAGCGAACGAGCGCGGGAACGTCTGTGTGGTCGGCGATGACGACCAGTCGATCTACGGCTGGCGCGGCGCTTGCGTCGACAACATTCTCGATTTCGAGAAGCACTTTCCCGGGGCAGTCGTCAAGAAGCTAGAGGAGAATTATCGGTCACATGCCTCGATTTTGAACGTCGCCAACGCGGCGATCGAGCAAGCGAGCAAGCGGCCCTATGCCAAGTTCTTGAAGCCCGTGCGCGAAGTTGGGCCGCCCGTGCGCCTCTGCGCGCTTCCCGAGCCCCAAGAGGAAGCGAAGTTCGTCGCCTCCGAGATCGGGAAGCTCCAAAGAGAAGGCACCGACCCGTGTGAGATTGCGGTGCTCTACCGTTCCAACACGCAGGCCAAGCTGCTCGAAGAAGAGCTCCGCATCGCCGGGATCGCGTACCGCGTTTTCGGGGGAACAAAGTTCTTCGATCGCAAGGAGATCAAGGACGGCATCGCGTACATGCGTGTTGCCTTGAATCCGCGCGACGAGCTCTCGCTTCGACGGATCGTGAACACTCCACCGAGGGGCCTTGGCGCGCAGTCTATTCGCCACATCGTCGACTATGCAGAAGCGCATCGGATGAGTCTTTTTCGGGCCTTGCAGAACGCAGGGAGCATCGAGCCGCTTTCCGACCGCGCCGAAGCCGCGGCAGTACGCTTGAGTGAAGCGATCGAAAGGGCAGGCAAGGGATTCCAGGCGGCTCGGCTCGCCGATACGGCCAGCTCATTGCTGCGGGGGGTCGGCATGCTGCAGGACGACGCGGCCCAGAGCCCCGACGCGAAACGAATGCGCGCCAACATCGACTTCCTAGTCCGTAGCATCGCGAGACTCGAGGCCCGCGGCGATGCCGACCGCGAAGGCCTGCAGCGGCTCCTGCACCACATTGCGCTCGATTCTACCGACCCCGAGGAGCCCGAAGCGCAAGGCGGGCAAGTGACGCTATCTTCATTGCATTCCGCGAAGGGGCTCGAGTTCTCCGTCGTGTTTCTGATTGGCTGCGTGGAAGGCGTGTTGCCCCATGCACGGACCACTGACCCAAAGATCACCGATGCTTCGGTGACCGATCTCGAAGAGGAACGACGCTTGTTCTATGTCGGCATCACCCGGGCGCGCGACCTTCTTTACCTCACGCGGCACAGGGATCGCGTTGCACGCGGACGTATCATCAAGATCACACCGAGCCGCTTTTTGCAGGGCCTTCCCGACGCCGATACGGAAAGCTACGAAAGCAGTGAAAGTCGTGAGCTCGGGCGGCAAGAAGTCGCCGACATGACAAAGGCCTTGCTCGAGCGACTCGGCGCAACCGAGGTTTGAGCTACTGCTTGCTCTTGCCGAAAAGCGCCTTGGTGTGGACTGTCGCACCGACGGTGACGTACCAGGTTTCGCCGACGCTAAACGTGTCCACGTTCGGAGGTCCGTTGGCGATCATCAAGGGTTGCCAACCAAACTGGGCGAAAATATCGGCCAAAATCTTGCCTTTGTAGGTATATCCGCCGCCTAGGAAAAACGGGAGCTCCACCACGTTCCTGGCGCCGTCTCCGCCTCCGACGTTGACCAGCCCGACGCCTCCGCCGATCTCGATGTAGCCTTTGTCCGTGATGTTGGTGATGCTCGCTCCCGAGAACGTGAAATCAGCGGTATTCTTCGATGGGCTCGAGATGAAGCTAGCGTATTTGTCGCCGTTCCTGTAACGAACGTTGATGTTCATGTCCATCGTGAACAGGCCAAAGAGCTCCAAGATACGAAGCGGTGCGCCAGCGGTGAGCGAGAAATCAGTGTTGCTTGGCAAGACCAAAACGAGGTCGACCGCGGCAAGGGCTGTCTTCGATTGAGCGTATTGATAGCGGGCGTAGATGGGGATGTCGCCGTAGCTTGCGCTTGGCGAGAAGATGACGCTGAGCAAGGCGTTGCCGCCCGGAGAGGGGATCGCTCCCGTGAGCTCGGCGCTCAGGCCCACCTCGAGACTCTCCGTTGGACTCACCGCTCCGCCGATGTCTAGCGAGGAAAACGTGCCCGGCCCGAACACGCCTCCCACGGTGACCCGGCCGTCGGCCCGAACCATTCCCTCATTCAGGACCAAAGGTCTACGGGCAAAGCGCACCGGATACGACGCATCAAACATGGCTGGCGCCGGTTTGGTTTCTTGGCCTTCTTCGGCGCGAGCTCCAGATGGCGTTGCGATGAGCGCTCCGCCGAGAAGCACGAACAATGACAATCGGAATGAAGGTCGTTTCATGACAATTCCGCGGAGCCTATCCTGTTCCCGTCGCGACCTGGGAGAGATTCTTCCTCTGCGACGAGCCCGGGGCCCGGTTGTTCCATCGCGCTCGGCAAGCTCCTCGAGCTCGCCGAAAGCCAGAGCGCCGCTCGGCTCGCCCTTCAGGACTGATCGCGTAAGCGGTACTCCCAGCGACACGCGATGTCATTTGCGTCGACACGGGGCGGGAGCTTCAAGGGCTTACACTCGATTTTCGGGTTGAGCATCTCGCCGGAGATCGGCATGCCCGCAATGCAGATGTCGCAGCAGTGTTTGAGTCGGACGTCGTCGAAGTGCTCGAAGCGATCCAGGGCAGGGCAGGCGCGGTGTGTCATGATCCCGTGGTTCTCGTCGACCAGCTCGAACTCGACGTCCAGGATGCCCACCTCGCCCGGCGCGAACTGGAAGCTACGAAGCAAGCCTTCAACATCGTCACTGGTCACTCCCATTGCCTCCTGCCCAATGCGCAGGTCGTGCTCGGCGGCGCCGCGATCGATCCACACGTCTTTCTCGAGCTTCTGCGCAGCGTCGTACCCGTAGCGGTCACGTATGCCGGTGTACCAACGGTCGGTACCGAGCATGTACGCAAGCGCGGCGTAGTTCCACAAGAGCGCAAGAGTCTTTTCGTCGTAGACGCTCGCCACCTTCTGTTCGAAAGCCTCGATGTCGATCTCAGAGACCCGCGTGCCCTGCGACACCTGCCACGCCTTCAAAAGCACCTTGAACCCGAGGTCGATACCTTTGCCCCGCGCAAAGCCGCGAAGACGGCCCGGACTGCCCACCCAGGCGGGCCTCCCTGTGGAGGACTTTGCCCAGCCGCTCGACAGGCGCGAAGCCGACACGAGCAGCTGGAACCAAGAGCGGCCGCTCGATAGCTCCGCAGGGGTTTCGGCTTGGTCCCGAACGGCGACGGTGAGCATGTCGGGCTTGAGCTCGGTTGCCGCGACGATGAATCTCAAATCGTCCAAGAAGAGCTCCTTCGGGGTCGCGCCGGTGTCTGTGAGCGGCCAGCCGCGGCGCGCTACCGCATTCGCCAGGTCTTCTCCGTACTTCTCACGAACAGCTGCAAACCAGGTCTCGAATAGCTTTTCGTGAGCCTGCACGGTCCGATGCCACAAGTCGACGAGGGTCTCGCGGGGGAGCTCGTGTGCCTTGAGGCTTGCGTTGAAGGGTTCACTCATCAGCAATGCTGATTCTCCCACCATCGAGGCAGATCGGCCACAGAATCCAGAACAGCATCTGGCCGGAGGTCTCCTTCGAGGTTTGCGGGTCGAAATTTGCCTGTCCGGACCAAAACCCCAGCGAGCCCGGCTGCTTGTGCCCCCGCCACGTCGCTCCAAATATCATCGCCGACCATGACAGTCTCGGCCGCGGTCGTCCCGAGCTTGCGAATCGCGGCATCGAAGAAATGCTTCGCCGGCTTTCCCATGACGACCGCCTCGCAGTCTGCCGCGTGCTCGAGGGCCTTGACGAATGGCGCGACATCCAAGACCAGCCCGTCCTCGCCCTGCGCATACCGCGACATCCCGAGCGCGATCAACACCGGCCGTGGCTCTGCCATCAGAAGACGAAACGCACGATTCAAAGTGCGAAAGTCCCATGCCTCACCAATGTCGCCGATGACCACGCTCCGTGCACCCTGCTCATCCGAATCGCCGACGACCTCGAGCCCTTCAAAGTCTTCTCGCGTCGGCGCGCGAACGAAGAGTGCGGCGGGCGTTGCCTTCTTCGCAGTCAGGTACTCGTGCGCAGCAACGGGCGGCGCGAAGACCTCTTCTGCCGATACCGACAACCCCATGGCCGAGAGGCGCTCGACCAGAGCCCGTCTCGGCTTGGAGCTCGTGTTGGTCACGAACAGATGCGGAATTCCGCGCTGCTCGCACCAGTGTAGAGTTTCCACCGCGCCCTTGATGACCCGATCACCCTGATAGAGCACACCGTCCATGTCGAAGAGAAGTGCCTTCATAGCCATCTCCCCGGTCGCGCTCCGAGTATAGGAGCTCGGGCGCGCGATCGGAAGTGGTTCTCAGTCCGCCATCTTGCGGCCCAATGCTCGAGGTCTACTCTCAGCTTTGGAGCCCAAGAAAAAGGAGCATCGATGACCTTGTCACTGCAGGAGATCTCCGACCGTCTCGAGATCCAGGACCTCATCTACGACTACTCTTCCATCATCGATCAGAAGCGGTTTGACGACCTTCGAAAGGTCTTCACCGAGGATGCACACATCGACTACAGCGCATTCGGGGCGCCGGTCGGCGGCCGCGACGAGATCATCGCGTTTCTGCATCAAGTGATGGGCATGTTTCCCAACCATCAACACCTCAACGCCAACGCCCAGATCCGGGTCGATGGCGACAAGGCGACGGGTCGCGTCATGTGCTTCAACCCCCAAGAGATTTCGATGCCCGACGGCAAGACGCACATCTTCATGTGCGGCCTCTGGTACGTGGACGAATATCGACGAACCGGGGCCGGCTGGAGGATTAGCCGACGAGTCGAAGAGAAGAGCTACGTCTTCAACATGCCCTAAGCGCTCCCCGAGTCGTTAGGGCGCCGGGGGCAGGCGGCTTTCTCGAGGCACGTAGTCGCGCCGCGTCGCGCCGGTGTAGATCTGGCGGGGACGTCCGATACGAACGTCCGGGTCTTCCATCATCTCTTTCCAGTGCGCGATCCACCCTGGGATTCGCCCCAGCGCGAAGAGCACAGTGAACATATCGGTCGGGATGCCCATCGCACGATAGAGGATGCCGCTGTAGAAATCCACGTTGGGGTAGAGCTTGCGTTTGATGAAGTAGTCGTCGGAGAGCGCGACCTCTTCGAGCTGCCGCGCGATGTCGAAGAGCGGGTCTTCGATCTTCAGATGGCTCAACAGACGGTCTGCGTACTTCTTGAGGATCGTCGCGCGTGGGTCGAAGTTCTTGTACACGCGGTGCCCAAAGCCCATCAATCGTCGTTCGCGGTTCTTCACGTGCTCCATGAACGCGTTGCAGTCGCCGCCTTCATTCCGGATCTCGTTCAGCATTTCGATGACGGCCTGGTTGGCTCCACCGTGCAAC
This sequence comes from uncultured delta proteobacterium, assembly GCA_963699755.1. Classification (GTDB taxonomy): domain Bacteria; phylum Myxococcota_A; class Polyangia; order Polyangiales; family Houyiibacteriaceae; genus SG8-38. The sequence goes on along the minus strand of CAVOVB010000001.1, from coordinate 634,304 downwards.
GGCCCCCAGAGGGCCGAGATGCCCGCGCTGATCGCCGCATACAAGTTTGCCTGGCTCGATCCGACGAGACGGACGGTCGACGTCGAGCAGTTCTGCTCGTGATCGGCGTGCAGGATCAACAACACGTTGAGCGCCTTGACCATCTCTGGGTCGGGCTCGTACGTGGGCTCGGCAGGATGGGAAAACATCATGTAGAGGAAGTTCGCGCAGTAGCCGAGGCTGTTCTTCGGGTAGGCGACCGGTCGCCCCTGGCCCTTCTGAAAGCTGAATGCGGCGATGGTACGAAGCTTCGAAAGGAGTCGGGCAATGTGCGTGATGTTGTGAGAGTCCGGTTCGAGGCTGTCCGGATAGTACGCGGATAGCGCGCTCACCATCGACGACAAGATCGCCATCGGATGTGCACGTGACGGAAAGCCGTCGAAGAAATGGCGCATGTCTTCATGGATCATGCTGTGATAGGTCAGCATCTCGGAAAAGTCGTCGAGTTGCGTCTGCGTGGGAAGCTCACCATAGATGAGCAGGTAGCTCGTCTCGGTGAACGACGAATGCTCTGCCAGCTGCTCGATGGGGTAGCCGCGGTAGAGCAGAATCCCCTCTTCACCGTTGATATAGGTGATTTGGCTTTCGGTTGCCCCGGTGTTCATGAACCCAGAGTCGAGGGTGATGAGGCCGGTGTCCTTACGTAGCCTGCGAATGTCGATCGCGCGTTCGTCGTAAGAGCCTTCGACGATTGGCATCTCGTAGTTGGTGTTGTCGTAGTCGAGCTTTGCTTTTGTACTCATAAATTCACTGCGTGTTCTAGCCCGACTCTTGCTCTCGGGCAACGAAGGTCCGGGGCTGTTTCCGCTGTATTTCTCGGAATTAGCGGTCCGAGCGGCCTTCCATCGGGCTCCGCCGCCACGACGTGCTCGCCCACCCTGATGTGTCGATGGGCGTCACCGAATGACTCGCTGAGCATCGCGATGACCTGGTCACTGCTGTCGTGACCACTCAGCTCGGCTTGCAACGCTCTGCTGAGCCATTCCTCCCCTAATTCTCCCGGCAAGCGACCCAGATCAGATCTGCCCTGGTTGGCCTGGTTCCCATCTCCGCATCTGGCGCCTATTGCGCTCGCCAGGGCTTGTTTCTAGTATCGCGTGCATGGTTGGAATTGAACGATTATCGCTCGTGCTTTTTATTGCTCTGAGCGTCACGATGACCTTGCTCCTCGCCTGCAGCAGCGATTCAGACCAAGCTCCCGCCGCTCCTATCCGCGTTCTGGTGACCAACGATGACGGCGTGGGCGCGGAGGGCATCGATGCGATCGTCGAAGCTTTGAGAGACGACCCCGGCATCGTGCTCACCGTTTCCGCACCCGCGATGGACCAGAGCGGCACGGGCGACTCGACCAGCCCGCCTCCGCTTCAGGCCACACAAGCCACGACCGCAAGCGGCTATCCCGCAACTGCAGTGGAAGGTACCCCCGCCGATTCGGTCATCTATGCGCTCGAGAACCTCTTCACTGACGCGGCTCCTCACGTCGTTCTGTCCGGCATCAACGAAGGCCAGAACCTCGGCGCCATCCCGATCGGACAGACCCTTCTGGCATCTGGTCTTTCGGGCACCGTCGGAGCAGCGAAAACCGCCGCGTGCCTTGGTGTTCCGGCATTGGCCGCCTCACAGGGCGGGGTCGCCGGGGATGGGCCCCTCGACTACGAGGCCGGGGTCGCCGCAGTCTTGGTCTGGTTGCAGGCCAATCGGGCTTCACTCCTCGCCGGCAACGCCTCCGTCGAGAACATCAGCAGCATCAACATCCCCAGCTGCGAAACGGGCTCGATTCGGGGCACTCTCGAGGTGCCCCTGGCCACCGAGAATCCGAACGACTGGCCTATCATTGGCGGCCCGCAAGACTGCGAATCCGAGGTGACTGCCCCTCCCAACGATGTCGAAGCGTTTTTCAACGGGTACGTCGCGGTTTCACCCGTGGCGAGCAATGCTCTCATGACCTGTGACAAGCTCAACTAAGGAACGGCCGTGAACAAGCGCGTCACCAACGCAGTCCAATGTGTCGTCGCTTCGGCCGTTGGCGTGTTCTTGTTCGGCTGCGGCGGCGACACCTCATCGGCACCCAACAGCGTTGGGAGCGGTGGCACAAACGAAGCAGCGGGGCCAGAAGTCCTGCCCGGCCTCGGCTTCGTGGCGTCCTCGTTTGGCTTCTACTACCCCGAGGACCCTGCGGCCGGCATCGATGGCTTTGATCTCGACGGCCGTGTCTCGAGCAGCGACGCGCCGGGAAGCGATGAGTGCGCTCACGACGACTGGACGAGCCGGGCGCAGGTCCCCGGCGTCGACTACGGCTTTCTCGAAATCATTCGCAACGAAGCGCTCCGCGAAGACGGAAAGCCGGTTTTCGGCGGCTTTCATGAAGGGCAACTGGTCGACGGTGTCATCGCAGGGGCGGTCAAGAACGGCTCGATGACGATTCTTCTGCAGGTCGAGGGCCTCGACGACCCTCGGAACGACGACGAGGTTCGCGTGCAGATCTTCAGCAGTGAGGACGCGCCCGCGCTCGGTACAGACAACTCGGTCTTGCCTGGCGCCACGCTGGGCATTCACCCCGACTCCCGATATCACAGCGGCTCGGTCGAGGGGGCCGTGGTCGACGGCGTACTGGTAGCTGGCCCGCTCGATCTCCTTTTTCCGATTGACATCATGATCGTGCGCGATGAGCTCTTGCTTCACGATAGTTGGCTGAGGGTCGAGCTCCGAGACGACGCCTTCGAGGGAACGGTCTCCGGCTACTGGGACGTGGCCAACATTCGAGACATCATCGGCGTGCCGACGACCGACAACGACAATGCCGCGAACTTCACGATCGATGAGTTCGAGGTAGCGATGGCCGAGCTTGCAGACGGCGACTACGACGAAAGCAGCGGCCTCTGCACTTCGTTCAGCACGATGTTCCGGTTTGGCGGGGTCCAGGCCTTCATCGTGAGCGAAACCCTCCGGGGCGGGGCAGGCGGTAGCGGTGGCACGGGTGGCGCCGGGGTCATCCCAACGCCCTTGGACCAGTGCTTGAACGATGCCGACCAGGCCGCGCTCGAGGCACTGGCAACCGATGAGCAGAGCGGGCCCGCAATCGTGGGAATGCTTGCCGCCGGCTGTCCGCAGAGTGCCTGCGGTGCCGAGATCGTGGCCGTGCTCGGCGATCGCTCGGAGACGACGCGCAACGCGCTCGGCACCTGCATTGCTGAGTGCATCAGCGACCAAAGTGGGCTTTCGACCGCCTGCACGGGCTGCTACGGCTCCATCGCCGCCTGCTCGACGGCCTTCTGCCTCTCGCCTTGTTTGGCGGACGCAGGCTCCCAAGAGTGCTCGGATTGCGCGCTCCAGAACTGCATCGACGTCGACGCTTGTACCGGGTTCTACTGAGCGCTAGAAAACCGAGCATGTCCCTACTCTCGATGTTCAAGGGCAAGGGTCCGAGCGGATTTGGCGATGGAAGCAGCGCCGAGGACGTAACGGGCGACGCTGTGCCATCTCGCCGTCCATCCGGAAGTCCAAGGGCTGTCGGGCAAGTATTTCGCGGGCTGCGACGAGTCGAGCACGCACGGCCGGGATGAAGAGATGGCCGCCAAGCTCTGGGAAGTATCGGAGAAGATCGCCGCAGAGGTCGCTGCTTGACAATCTGAAGCGCCGCCAATCATCCTCTTGATCACCCTCAAATCCGAGTCGCATCACTCGGGCCTACCCCTCCTCACAGAAGGTTCAGAACATGTCGCAGTCCCCAGCTCCGGTCAGCACCGAGGTGAGCCGCAACGGCGCCCATCAGGCTTCAGGAATAGAGCGTGGAATCGACTCCAACACAGCTGAGGTCGAGCGGATTTTCGCACTTCAACGAGGTCGACAATACGCGATCGCCCGGAGCACCGCGCGGGAGCGCAAGGAGAAGCTGAAGCGGCTCGGCAAAGCGGTGCTGGCCCACAGGCAGGAGATTCGCGATGCGCTCTATTCGGATTTTCGAAAGAATCCGAGCGAGGTCGACCTGACCGAGATCCTTCCGGTCACCAGCGAGATCAAGCACACGGTGCGCCACCTTTCGAAATGGACGCGCCCGCACCGAGTCAAGACGCCCCTGATGCTGCTGGGGACGCGCTCCTACATTCACTACGAGCCCAAAGGCGTTGTGTTGATTATCGCCCCTTGGAACTTCCCCATCACTCTAACCTTTGGTCCCCTCGTGACCGCGCTTGCGGCCGGGAACACGGTCGTGATCAAACCCTCCGAACACACGCCTCACGCCTCCGCGCTCACCAGAAAGATCATCGAATCTGTCTTCGACGAAAGCGAAGTCGCAGTCATCGAAGGCGGTGTCGAAACTTCGACCGCTCTTCTGAGCCAGCCGTTCAATCACATCTTTTTCACGGGCGCCCCGGCGATCGGCAAGGTCGTGATGGAGGCGGCCGCGAAGCATCTCTGCTCGGTGACGCTCGAGCTTGGTGGCAAGTCGCCCACCATCGTCGACGAAACCGCAAACCTCGACGTTGCCGCGAAGCGTATCGCTTGGGCCAAATTCACCAACAACGGTCAGATCTGCATCGCTCCCGACTATCTGTTCGTGCACGAGAGCAAAAAGGAAGAGTTTCTGGAGAAGCTCAAAAAAAACATAGAGGACTTCTATGGGCTCGACGCGCGACGCTCGGACTCCTACGCACGGATCGTCAACCACAGACACTACCAACGGCTCTCCAAATATCTCGAGGACGCCAAGCAGCGGGGCGCCACGCTGGCCTACGGCGGCGGCACCGAAGGCAGCGAGGACTACATCGAGCCGACCGTGTTGACCGACGTCGATCCGAGATCGGACCTGATGACCGAGGAGATCTTTGGGCCCATGCTTCCGGTGTACGGCTACTCGTCGCTCGACGAGCCGATCGAGATGATCAATTCGAAGGAAAAGCCACTCGCGCTCTACATCTACAGCAAGAACAAACGGAACATCGACCAGATCATCTCCAGCACCCGCGCGGGTGGCACTTGCATCAATCACAACGCGATCCACTTCTTCAACAGCGATCTGCCCTTCGGCGGCTCCAACAATAGCGGCATAGGCAAGGGCCACGGTTTCTTCGGCTTCGAGGCGTTCTCGAACGCACGCGGCGTGCTCAAGCAGTGGTTGCCCCTCAGTGGGATCGATCTGATGACGGCGCCATTCACCAAGTTCAAGCAGCTCCTCATCGACCTCAGCATCAAGTACATCTGAGCCCATGGCATACGACGAGAAGCTCGCTGAGCGAGTACGTGAGCTCCTGAAACGTCGGCGCGGCATAGGCGAAAAGAAGATGTTCGGTGGGCTGGCGTTCTTGGTGAATGGGCACATGGCCTGCGGGATCATCGGCGACGAGCTGATGGTGCGTGTGGGGCCCGAGGCGTACGACGCGGCTCTGAAGAAGCCCGGTGCACGCGCGATGGACTTCACGGGCCGACCGATGAAAGGCATGGTATATGTCGGCCCGCGCGGTATCCGGCCGGCGCCTAGCCTCGAGGCCTGGCTAGAGCAGGGTTTGTCCTATGCCAGGTCGCTACCCCCGAAGAGCTGACTCCTCTCATGACTCGTGATGCCCCCTGCCAGTATGAGCCAGGCAAAACGCGCAAACGCGTGCTCTACGTCGGCTCGGGCCTGCAGTGCTTCGAATCGCTCATCAACGACATGGGCGCTACTCCCCGAGCCGAGCGTGTCCGGTCCGACCTCTACCCCGTGATTCGAATCCGAGGCCACGAGCTCGAATTCGTGCCCGTCTGGGACACCCTAGGTGCCACCGGCGCACTTCGATCCGCCTATGTGAATCTGTTGCTCGTCGATCTTCGCTGGTGCGAGAACTTCGAAAACCGCGTCGCCGAGATTCGCCAGCTCTTGAGGGAGCTCGACCACGACGAGGACGTCGAGCAACGGTACGGCTTTCACCGCATCGTCGTTTTGGTGTCGGGTCCGGATGCCAAGCGTCTCGACGATCTGATCATCGAGCTCGGCGCCATAGGCGTCCGCTACGTCGTTCGGCAAGCTTTTCAGGAGGACGTTCCCGCCTGGTCGAGCGACGAGCGCTTCGCCGAGCAGATCCTTCGCACCGCTGACGAGCTCACCAGCTCGCGTCGCATTGGCAAGACCGCGATCTGCGCGTCGGGCGGAGGCATCACTGGTATCTATTATGAGATGGGCGTGCTCAAGTGCATCGACGACTGCCTCACCAACTGCGGCGTCAACGACTTCGACATGATGTTCGGCATCAGTGCCGGCGCCGTGGTCACGAGCCTTCTCTCGGTTGGCTACACGCCCGACGAGCTGATGGCCGGCATCGCGAACGAGCAGGGTGGTCGCGTCCCGCCGCTGTCGCTGAGCCTCCTGCGCCTCTCGCACTTCAATCACCAGGACATGCGCTGGCGCATGACGAGCGCGGCCAAGACTGCCCTTCGCGCCTTCTGGGATAGCGTTCGAGGGCGTGGGGAAGACACCGCCGAGAAGCTCTTTCTCGAGTATACGAGCCTGGTCGGTGCTCCGTTTCACTCCGCCGAATTCGAGGTAATCCTGCGCCGGATCATAGAGATGGCCGGCAGCACCAACGACTTTCGAAAGCTTCCGATCGAGCTCTACGTCGGTGCGTCCGATCAAGACGCCCGATCGCACGTCCTGTTCGGCTCCGAAGGCTACGACCACGTCCCGATCAGCAAGGCCGTTCAAGCTTCGCTCAGCGTCAACCCAGCGTTCTCGTCCGTGCCCATCGAGGGCCGCTACTACGAAGACGGCGCGATCACCCGAACCTCCAACTTCGTCGAAGCGATCCAACGAAATGCGACGCTCGTCATGACCTTGGATCCATTCGTTCCGTACGTGTCCAAGCTTCCGGGCGTCGCCCATCGACGTGGCGTGCTCTACAACATCGACCAAGACATTCGGACCATTACGTTCACTCGCTTCGAACGAGCGCGCAACGCCACGCTTCGAAAACATCCTGAGGTCAGCTCGTACACCTTTCTCCCGTCGAACACCTTGCGCCGCTTGCTCTCGACCAACCCGATGGACCACCGGCCGTATCTCGAGATCTGGCGCGGCTCCTATCTATCGGCGCTGCAACGAATCGACCAGCTTTGCCATCGGCTCCGGGGAGACCTGGCCGAGCAGGGAATGCTCCTCGACACTTCGATGGCGGAGGTCGTTGCCGACCAGTTGCGCACGACCAGCAAGCTCTGCTTCGAAGACTTCTTCCCCGAGCGGCAGGTCGACATCGAGAAGCGCCCATTCATGACGCCGTCCCAAGTGGTGTTCCCATCCTCCGCGCCACCACCGGCGTGACCTCGAGCGAAGGCCAGCGATCACGCGCATTTTTTTCGCGTCGGTTCGGAGAATGAATCCGGTATCCTCACCCGTATGGCGCCCCCACGCATGCGACCTCGGTTCGAGCTACAGCTCCCAGTGGAGCGTGAGCGCTGGCTCGGCGCGCTGAAATCGCAGCTTCAAAACGCCCCGGGCTCGCTGCGTGGTCAGGTCTTTCAGAAACATGCGGTCGTCTTGATGCGCGACGGAGAGCGTACGTTTTGGTCACCGTATCTCAACCTCGAAGTCGAAGACGAGCCGGACGGCTCGGCGATTCGCGGCCGCTTTTCGCCGCATCCAAACGTCTGGACGATGTTCATGGGCGTCTACATTTTGCTGGCGATCGCTGCGCTCGGCGGATTCTCGTACGGCATCGTTCAGCTGACGCTGGGTCAGTCGCCCTGGGCGTTTTGGATCGTGCCCGCGTCGGTCGCGCTTTTCGGTTTCGTGTACGGAGCGACCTTGATCGGTCAGGGTCTCGGCGCTGAACAGATGCATGTCATGCGTAGCCTGATCGACCGTGCATGCGTCGACGCGCTCGACGCACCGGTTGCAGTGGGCGTCGTCGACCAGGAGTGAGCGCTTCAACTTGGTACCGCGCTTGCATAGCAAGCGCACCAGATGAGGATTCCCAGATGATGTCTGCCGACGCCGCAAGTACGACGCGCATAATAAGTTTGTGCGCGCAGATTTTGCGCGCACGTGAAGGCAGCGATCGGTATCGGTTGTTGAAAACGTTTTTCAGTGACAATCCTTTGATTTCTCGTGCGAATTGTACAGAATCAGCACGTCCAGCATCGGGTGGAGATTGGTGAGAGGGCCATGCAAATGAATAAGTCTTTGGTTTCGCGTTGCGTGTTGTTCGCGATGTTGTCGTTCACGGTCGCAGTGATGGGTTGTAGCTCCGACGACGGCGGCGGCGCTGCGGGAAGCGGCGGCTCCGCAGGAAGCGGTGGCTCCGCGGGTAGCGGTGGCTCTGCGGGTAGCGGCGGCGGCGGCGAAGGCGGCACGGGCGGCACGGGCGGCAGCATCCCCGCGTGCGTGGAAGACCTCTGCGTCAATGCGGATCCCTCCGGGAGGACGTTCGATCCAAACATCACGGTCAGGCTGATCGCCAGCGGACCCGAGAGCGCTGGCGCGACCATTTACTTCACCACCGATCTCACGGACGTCGACCCTGCAGACCCTGACAACCCGAGCCCAGCGTACGCCGGGCCGATCACGCTCACCGAGACCACAGTGCTGAAGTTTAGAGCGATCGCCTCCGGCGCGGGCGGTGCAGGTGGCGCCGGCGGTGCTCCCTCTCCCGCAGACACAGGCGAGGAGTCCGAAGGCTACACCCTAGCCAGTGGACCCGCGTCCGAGATCTACGAGCAGTGGGCAACGAGCGGACACGGCGACTTGACAGCAGGAACGTGGCGTCGCTTTGATCCGGGCCCCGTTTCCACCGGTTGCGCCCAGTGCCACTCCGCGGCGGGTTTCCTCGACTATGCGCCTGACGGTCTGGTGACTCAAGCCAACGCGCCGTCACTTGGTCTCGAGTGTGTGGCTTGCCACACCGGCTCGCCCTCGAGCTACTATAACCCGTCCTTCGCTGCGCTCGAGCCCGTGCAGTTTCCCGTGGACGAGCTCCCCGAAGATGCGCACCTCTCACTCTTTGGCAGCAGCAACATGTGCCTGGTCTGTCACCAGGGGCGTGAGTCCGGCAGGTCAGTGCAGCAGGAGATCGACGCGGGCCCAGGGCCGTACGAGGCCGTCAGCATCCACCACTTTGGCGCGGCTGCAAGCTTGTTCGGAAGTGAAGCCAATCCAGGGTATCAGTACGAGGGCAACGAGTACGTCACCCGCAACACCTTCCCATCGCACCCCGATGATCTGTCGACCTGCGAGGGCTGTCACATGACCAACGCCGAGAACGGCGAGAATCACACCTGGATCCCGGCTGTCGACACCTGCATCGACTGCCACGGCGGCACGAGCTTCCAGACGCTCGACGGCTCGCCCAAGCGGAACTACGACAACATTCAGGCACTGCAGGCAGAGCTCTATGCGGAGATCCAAGACTACGCAGACACCGTCATCGGAGAGCCCATCATCTATGACGGCCGATTCTGCTACGACAACGGGATGGCTTGTGGCCGCTCCAACGCGTACGAAGACTTCGATGCAGCCCTTCTTTCTGCTGCGTACAACTACCAGGTCACCCAGGAAGACCCGAATGGGTTCATCCACAACGGGACCTACCTCCAGCAAATCCTGTACGATTCGATCGTGGACCTCGGTGGAACCTCCGCCGTCCCGGTGATCGGTCGAGGCAACCTGACGCTCGACGGCTCGGCCATTGGATCGGCCTCCAAGACCGAGCAATGGCAGATCAGCGGCCATGGCGACTCCGGCTCCGAGGTCTTCCGTCACTGGGATCCGGAGCTCGAGGTGGAGGCCACGTGCACGAAGTGCCACAACGCCAACGGCTTCGGCATCTACGCGATGGGTGGGTCACTGACTCCCCAGCTGCCCTTGACTGCGGTGGGTTGCACATCCTGTCACAACGATCCGAACCTCTTCGCCAACGCGGAGACGCGCTATGCCGCCGTCGGCACCAACCCACGGCTCGAACCGGTCGCGTTTCCGTCTGGCGAGACAGCTACGCTCAACAACGCCAGCAACATCTGCATCACCTGTCACCAGGGCAATGCCTCGACCGATAGTGTGAATGCAGCGGTGCCAAACGGTGAGAACGAGGATTACGATTCCTACAGCTTCATCAATATCCACTACTATGCCGTCGGGGCGACCTTCTTCGGCAACGATGTGCGGGGTGGATACCAGTATGAGGGAGAGAGCTACCTCGGTAAGAACCGCTTCCTTACACACACGCAGCTGCCGATTGCTGCGGGTCTCATCGATTGTATCGGCTGTCACATGAACGCCGACGACGCCCAGGACAAGAAGCATACCTTCTTGCCCAAGGTCGCGGACTGCAACGGCTGCCACATTGGCAGCAGCTTCCCAACGATGAGCGGCTCGCTGAACACGAACTTCGAAGACATTGAGACCCTGAAAGCCGAGCTGCTGGCAGCGATCCAGGCGTACGCCACAACGGGCAATCCCTCTACGGGGCTGCCCAAGGACTCGCCGGTGCAGTACGACCCGGTCGCCTACCCATACTGGTTCAAGGGTGGCGTGCCAGCGATTTATCCCAACCGATACCTCGACTTCGACTTCGACATGCTGACCGCGGCCTACAACTACCAGGTGGCCGCGAAGGACCCAGGCGCGTACATACACAACGGGGCCTACATCAAGCAGATCCTCGTCGATTCCATCGTCAAAATGGGTGGGACACCGAGCGTCACTCGGCCTTAGCCAGCGGGACGCATAGGGCCATCGAAGCCCAGAAACAGCGGTCCGGGGCATGTCTTCGCTTGAAGGCCTGCCCCGGTTGCATATTATCCGGATGATGCTTTCCATCTCACGGTTCTCGTGGCTCCCGCTTCTCGTCTGCACATGTCTCATGATCGGCGCCTGCAAGGGTGACACGGGCGAGCAAGGGCCAGAGGGCCCGGAGGGGCCACAAGGGCCTCCAGGAGCGACGCCGGACGCTGGGATCGATCCCGAGCTGGAGGGCTTGGTGGGCCGGGTCATGGAGCCGAGCATGCTCCCGGTGCCCGGCGGCACTGTCTACCTCGTGCCTGCAAGCGACGTCGAGGCGCTGTCGGAGACGCGGATCGATATCTCCTTGTCGCCGGAGGCGACTGCGATGCTCGAAGTCGACGAACCGATCGAAGACCTCCTCGACGCCGGCGCAGACTACGAGCAGGCCGCGGTCGACGAATCCGGCGAATACCGGTTCGAAACGCTTCCCGAGGGAAATTACTTCGTCGTTTGGACACCCGCGGAGGATGACAGCGTGCACTTGCCAGGCGGTGACAACAGCAGCGTCGCCATCGATACTGCGTCACTGATCGGCATGCAGCTGGACATCCGCGTGAGCCCTCAGCCGAGCGAGCGAGCAACCTACGTCGGCTCATCGACCTGTTTGGGCTGTCATGCCCTCAACACCACCTCCCGAACCGCGCACAACGTAGGCCTTCAGGTACCAGGTGCGCCCTCGATTTTGCAAGACGTCGAGCCTTGGCCTGGTTTCTATGCCGGATTGGCGGCGTTCGAGGCGGGCACGTCCCTCTACTACTACGATTGCGATGCGTCGGCCTCGACGCATGCCGATCCGTCGAGCTGCAAGGTGCAGATTCAGGATCCGGGCTCAAGCACGAGATTTCGAATCGACTTGCGGCGGGACTCAAACAAGCCGGTCGGCGCGATCGGCGCCTACTTCATTGAAGTAGAGAATCTCGTCAACGCGCAGCCCACGCATAGCTACGATGTCGTCCTCACCTACGGAGGAGCCTTGGGCACGCAACAGTATCTAGCGCGCCGGAGCAACAGGGACGGCAGCCTCAGTTACTTCCTGCTCCCCATGCAATACAACTACGAGGGCGACTTCGACAACGGGAGCCTTCCGGGCAACGGCAGCTCGAATGACTGGCCCTGGCGCGACTACCGATCCGACCTTTGGTACGACTTCAGCTCCGACCTACTTCGTGATCCGGACTTCTCACCTCCCTCAGGCGAGTCTTTCGACAACAACTGTGCGGGCTGTCACTTCACGGGCTACGATCTGAGCGGTAGCGAGGCGGACGGTTGGTCTGCGAGCGCCGTCGTCGATTCGGCTGGTGCGTTTGATTATGACGGCGACGGTAGGCTGGAGCTCATCAACGTCGGCTGCGAGTCGTGTCACGGCCCGGGTTCGGACCATCTGACGCCAAGCCCGAATGGCAGGTTCATGGTGTCCCCCGGGCTCTTGACTCCGGGTCGCCGGGCGGCGCTTTGCGGAACCTGCCACTCGCGACCCCTCGGCATCGGTGGGGGCATGACCGGGTTGCCGCTCTCGGCCGATGACGAGATGCCGCCGGCCGGTATCCGCCGTCGCGATTTCGCCCTCCTTCATACGTCGCGCGTCAGCGGCGCGCCGGATGACTTCTATGCCTCAGGCGACCCGCGGGCGGACTATCAGCAGTACTCCGGACACCTAGAATCGAAGCACTACCGAAACGGATCCAGGCTCGTATCTTGCACGAACTGCCACAGCCCGCACGCCAACGATGCCGACATCGCTTCCACGGACACCTCGGGCAATCCCAACGCTCTGTGCACCACCTGCCACAGCGATTTGGCGGAATCGGGCAACTTGGATGCTCACGTCCAATTCGCGACCGGCAATACGGTCCACACCGGATTCGGGCTCCTCTGCGCCGACTGCCATCTGGTGCCGACCGCCCGCTCCGGCGCAGGAGTGCCCGCGCTTTTCGATCCAGGCTCGAGCGTATCGCTGCCCGTCCAGTACTTCTGGAACGACATCGCGAGCCATCGGTTGACGATGACCCGTTGGCGGGAGGTTGGTGAGCCGCTTGAGCAGCCTGTCGCTTTCACCAACGCGTGCGGCACCTGCCATGCCAACCTACTGCCCAACCCCCCCGCGCCATGAGGGGCGGGACGAGCGTTTGGCTTGCCGGGCTCGTGTGGTTCAACGTTGCGGTTCTTGGCTGCAACGAGGCGCGCGATCGCGACCAACCGCCGGTCGTGTTTGCGGATGTAAATCCGATTCTCCAAGAGCGCTGCTTGGGGTGCCACAGCGGCCCAGGCGCGGAAGCTGACTATCGGGTCGAGGACTATTTCACGACCATCCGATGTATCCCCGACCCCGAAGGGCAGCCGGCGACCTCGCCGCCTGATCAGATGGCGCCGATCCTCGCCGTGCTTCAGGAGCCGAGTCACTCGGACCTGCTCGATGCCGACGATGCGTTTACCCTGAGGACCTGGGTCAGCGACGGCGCTTTTCCCGATGCGAGAAGCACCCACCCTGGCCAGTGGACCGATCCGCGTGCCGCCGATTGGCACGGCAGCTACCTGGGAGAGACCGACTGGCAGCCCATCATCGACTCCGAGCGGACTGATGCTTGTGGTCTTTGTCATGCGGGGTCACCGGCGCCGGTCGAGGAGGTGACCATCTACCCGCCTGGCGCCACCGATTGCACCGATTGTCACGACGTACCGGGTGGTGTCATGGCGTGCGGAACCTGCCACGGAGATGGCCTGCGTCCCTATCCGCCGCGAGACCAGTGCTACTTTCCTGGGCCACCCGCGGGCTACGCTCATGCGCCTCACGTGCAGTCCTCAGCGAACAACCCGCGCGGCCTCGACTGCCAGGCGTGCCACTTCGGGGAGGACTACTCGATGCTCGGCGGACGCCACGCCAACGGTGACATCGACGTGGTCTTCCAGCCCGCCTGGGGACCCGACGCGAGCTACGATCCCGAGACCCGTGTCTGCGCCACCAGCTGCCATGTGCGCGGTGGCACCACGCCTGTCGTCGCTTGGGATGAAGAGGGGCTCGCACTGGAGTGCAACTCCTGCCACCAGAATCCGCCGGTGGGCCACGCGAAGATCGCATGCAACAACTGCCACGTGGGCATCAACGCCGCCGGTACTCGGCTGACCATCGAAGCTCCGCATATCAACGGACGCGTCGACGCGTTTCGATAATCGTTGCGATTCGGTCGCGAAATCCGATAGGCTCGGCCGCAGTTGGCGGAGAGGCGAGCCTGATGAAGTTTGACCGGCGGTCGATTCTCAATTGGTTTCTCGGGGGAAGCACCTTCGCCTGGCTTGGTTCGGTCATCTATCCGGTGCTTCGTTTCTTGAGCCCGCCCCCTGAGCAAGAAGCGGCGGTTTCTTCGGTGAAGGCAACGACGCTCACGGAAATGGAGCCGAACTCGGGGAAGGTGTTCAAGTTTGGCCGAAAGCCGGCCCTTCTGGTGCGCCGACCCGACGGTAACTTCGCTGCATATCTCGCCCAGTGCACCCACCTCGATTGCACGGTGCAGTACCGCTCCGAGAAAGAGGACATCTGGTGTGCCTGTCACAACGGGGTCTATGACTTGAACGGAACCAACGTGTCGGGCCCGCCGCCGCGGCCGCTGGACGCCCTCGAAGTGCACACGCAGGGGGACGATGTCTATGTCACCCAGAAATCCTAAGCGTTCCTTCTTCGGCTGGGCAAAAGACCGCTACCCCATCGCGCAGTTTCAGGAGTGGGCCAAGCACAAGACCGTGCCGGTCGGCAGGGGCGCGTTTTGGTACTACTTCGGTGGCATCACGCTCTTTCTGTTCCTCATTCAGGTGGGAACGGGAATCATGTTGATGTTCTACTACAAGGGAAGCGCCGACACGGCTTTCGAGAGCGTGCGATTCATTTCCGCCAAGGTTCCGTTTGGCTGGCTCATTCGATCGGTGCATGCCTGGTCGGCGAACCTGATGATCCTCTCTGCGTGCATCCACATGTTCAGCGTGTTCTTCATGCGCGCGTATCGAAAGCCGCGTGAGCTCACCTGGCTCTCCGGGATCGTGCTCCTCGTGATTCTGTTCGGCTTCGGGTTCAGCGGCTATCTTTTGCCATGGAACGAGCTCGCCTTTTTTGCAACGAAAGTGGGCACCGACATCGTCGGGGTCGTCCCGTTGATCGGTAAGCCCATCATGTACGTGCTGCGTGGTAGCGAAGACGTCACGGGTTCGACGCTGCCCCGTTTCTTCGCACTTCACGTAGCCCTCTTTCCGGCGTTGCTGACCCTTTTCGTCGCGGGCCATCTCTTCTTCATCCAGCTTCAGGGGATCCACGAGCCGCAGGTATGGGAAACGCAGCCAGACCGCCGGAAGACGATGCCGTTTTTCCCGCACTTCTTCATGCGCGAGCTGCTGTTCTGGTTGATCACGCTGAACGTGTTGGCGGCTTTGGCCGTGTTCTTTCCCGCCGAGCTCGGCGTCGAGGCCGACCCCTTTGCTCCCGCTCCTGCGGGCATCAAGCCCGAGTGGTACTTCCTCGCCACCTTCGAGTTTCTCAAATACATGCCCGCCCATGTCGGGCCGATTGAAGGAGAAAAGCTCGGGCTGCTGATGATTTCGTTTGGCGGGCTCCTCTGGTGCTTGGTTCCGTGGATCGACACAGGGCGGAGTCGCCGGGTCACCACCATCGTCATGATTGCGGGCATCGCCGCACTGTTGTTCCTCTCGATCATGACCTATCGGGGGCACTTCGCATGAAGAACGTTTTTGTCTCCGCTCTGATCGTGTTGTCTGTCGCACTTGCTTCGAGCGCAAGCGCCGAGGAGCTTCCTGGAGGCAAGTGCCTGGAATGCCATCTCACCACCGATGACGGGGTGGCTGAGCTATGGCAGGACGATGTCCATGCGCATGCCGGAATTGGATGCGATGCATGTCACGGCGGCGATCCGACGCAGGGGGACAGTCATCTCGCCAAACGTCGCGGCACCAACTATCGTGGCACACTTTCTGCGCAAGAAATCGTCCTCTCGTGCGGCGGCTGTCACGCTGATATCGGGTACATGAAGGCGCGCAAGCCGCTCTTGCCGATCGATCAGCTCGAGAAGTACAGGACAAGCGTGCATGGAAAGCTTCTCGCCAAGGGAGAAACTCGAGTGGCCCAGTGCGTGAGCTGCCATCACGCCCATGGAGTGCGGGAAGTCAACGATGCCAAGTCGCCGGTCTATGCCGAGAACGTTCCGGCGACATGCGCGCATTGCCACGCTGACGCGGAGTACATGAGCGATTTCGACATTCCAACCGATCAATACGAAGAGTACACCCAGAGCGTCCATGGAAAGGCGCTCCTCGAGAAGCACGACGTGCGCGGGGCACCGGCCTGCAATGACTGCCACGGCAACCACGGCGCGGCTCCTCCGTCGATCGATGCGATCAGCAACATCTGCGGCACGTGCCACAGCTACAACGCCGAGCTGTTTCTAGGGAGTCCCTTGGCCCCGGACTTCAAGGAGAAATCGCTTGCCGACTGCGTGGCATGTCACGGAAAGCACCTCATCACGCATGTGTCCGACGACTGGCTCGCCGACGAGCCTGATGGCGCGTGCCGCAAGTGCCACGAAACCGGTGATGAAGGATCGGATCTCGCACTTTACTACGCCGATACGCTCGGTTCAGTTCGACGATCTTTCGACGAGATCGATGACTTGCTCGCCGAAGCCGAGACGAAGGGCATGGACGTCACCGAAGCAGAGGATTACGAGCAGGCAGCGCGGCAGGGCCTCCTTCAGGCCCGCACCTTGATTCATGCGTTCTCGAAGCCCGTGATGGAGGAAAAAGTCTCCGAAATCTCCCAGAACCAAGCGGCCGCATTGGAGGTGGGATACGCGCAGCTGCGAGCGTTCGATGGCCGACGCCGGGGGCTTGCAATCAGCACGCTGCTACTTCTCATTCTCACGCTCGGCGTCGCGATCAAGATTCGAACGCTGCCTCCGTTTTGACTAACGGGCGCGGATGAATGTATGGCATCCCGTGCAGACCTTGGCATCGGGTTGGTGATCGGCGACGTCCTCATGGCAGGTCATGCAGTCTGCGCGGCCGGCGCGAACCTTCAATTCGTGAATGTCGTGACAAGCCGCGCACTTAGTGTGGCCCTCACCGATCGGCACGTCGGCCAGGCGGTGCAGCCCCGGTAGCTGCGCAACCTTGTGGCATCCCGTGCAACTGGTTTGTGCCGAGACCGTGCCGCCGTGCGGCTCGTGGCACGACGCGCACTCACGGTGGCCAGCCGGGCTTCGCGCGAGCTTCTCTTCGTGACAGCTGCCGCAGGTCAGAACTCCAGCGGGCTCGTGCACCGTTCCCTGATGGCAGCCCGAGCAGCTGGAATGCCCCAAATTTCGACGGGTTAGACGAACCTGAGCGACGTGGCACCGCCTGCACAGGGCGCGATCGCTGAGGCCGCTGAGGTCGAATCGATGGGGCTCGTGGCAACCGGTGCAGGGAATGTTTCCGGCGTGAAACGCTCGCTCCGAGCTAGCCTCCTCGTGGCACCTCGAGCACTGCAGCGCGATTTGCGCGACACGCTGCGGATGCGGCTCGTGGCATCCGACGCAGTCCTTGGTGCTCTGTGCGGCATGGGTCGAAGCCACATCTCGATGGCACCCCTTGCAGGACTGATCTCCCGCTGCGCGCACGTCGTGGGGTGAATGACAGCTCGTGCAATCGCGGTGCTCCGGCGCGGAGCTCTGCGCAAGCACGCGCACGCCCGCGTGGCAGGAGTTGCACCGCAGTGCGCTCTCTGCCGAAAACGCATGAGCCTTGTGGCAGTCTGCGCATGAATCATGTCCCCCTCCAAAGGTCGCAGAAGCAGGAACGATCGGCGACTTCGTCGCGTGGCAGCTCAAACACGACGCTGCATCGGTAGCGAGTTGATGCCCTCCATGGCAATCGGCGCATGTTCCGCTGAGTTTCGTTTGGCCATGCTGCAGATTCATCTTCTCATGGCACTCGCCGCACTCACGAATCGTCTCGTCGATGGCCTTATGCGGGTTGTGGCAGGTCTCGCATGGCACGGTGTTGTGCATGGCGAGGCCTTCCATGCCATCGCTTTGGAACGGCCCGTGGCAGCGCGTGCAGTGCCATCGCCCGAACACTTCGGGTTCCGCGCCGAAGATGTGGCAGGTGTAACAGTCCATCGGCGTGCCATCGAGGTTGACGTGCGCCAACGACGCCTGCTCTTCGTGGCATTGGGTGCATACCCCGGTGTCGGGAGCCCGAAAGGTCTCGTCGGCGGGGTCATGACATTCGTCGCATTTGACCCGTTCGTTGATGATGTGCTGAGAGTGCCCCGGAGACAGGCGAACTTGGGGCCAGTTTTTCGGCACCGTCCGGGTGGGCCCGGCATTGCGTTGTTCTTTCATCGTCGGGAAGACGTCGGTGCTGAGCCTCGCAACGAGAAAGCCGGCCACGACTCCGAGCGCGGCGAAGATCCCGACGAGGATGGCGGCTCGCTTCATAGTCCTCCGATATGGCAGAGCCGACACGGGAGATCGTTGGCTTTGCTCAAGCGGCTATTGAAGCCCGGCGGATGTGGATTGCCCCCTGGTCCGCCGACCTGATGGCAGCTCACGCAGAGGGTCTCGCCGGCGCCGCCGTGGCAGCTCGCGCAAGAGAGCGGGTCGAGGCGGGCCGCTTGCCCATGGGTATTCGACGAGCCCGGCGGGCCCGACCAGCCGGGCGGATGCGGATTCCCGCGAACCGGATTCTGGCCTGAGATTCCCAACCTCGTGTGGCAGTCGACGCAGAAGAGCTCGCTGTGACAGACGATGCACTGCGCGGGGTCGGCGACGGCCTGCTGGTCATGGACCGAGATGAAGTTCGCGCGGTGCATCGAATCCCGCATAGGGTCATCAAAACGAAATCGTGAGGGGATCGTGGGCACGGTCACGCCGTGGCAGGCGGCGCATTGGCGCTGGGTGTGGCAAGCGGTGCAGAGGTCGCCCTGCGCGTTCGCCTGCACGCCGTGCTCGCGCAGGAAGTTGCCGTCGTGGATGACGTGGCTCTCGGGCGGAGCCATCTCGCCGGGCAGATCGACGTGACAACCACCGCAGTCACGTGTGTCCCATTGGCCTTTGTGCGCGTGACAGCTAAAGCACGTCGGATGCTTGACCCGAACGTAGTCGGAATTGCTGGTCACGTTGACGTGACATCGCACGCAGTCACCGGCGCCTTCTTCGCTGTGCGTCAGATGCGAGAAGCGCAGATGCTTGCGAGCCATTTCTGCCGCCTGACGATTTCTCGCGCGCCCATGGCAGTCGGAGCAAGTATCTGGATTGTGGGGTTCCTCGTGACATTCGACGCAGTCTGCGGTCGTCGGAAAATGTAACGGTCCGGTGTCTCCAGTCTCTTGAATCCCCCCGTGACATTCCAAGCAATTGATGCCCTCGATGACGTGCGCGCGATGCTCAAAAGGGTGGTCCTGTTCTTCTCGATCGAGGCCGAGCATCTTGGCGCAGGCTCCCGACCAGGCGGCAAGCAGGATCAGGGCTGCGATGGCGACGATCTGTTTCATTGCTGACCGTGCCAAGTACGCTGAAAAGCGACGCGCGCCAGCCCTCGCACGTCGAGTCGTTGGACCTGGTTGGCGCTCGCTTCGGCCGCCGCCGCGAAGGACCAACCGCTTTGGTGCCGGTATCGGAGCGCGAGCCGACCCCAGGGCCAGGCCCTGCCAGTCATGGAGTTGCGGTCATCGGGAATGATGACCTCGAATTCAGGCATCAGGCCCACGCTCTGCTGGACGTCCTCGAAGAGCTGGATGACCGAAGCGAGGCGGATCCCCGTCCAGCGAGCCGTGGCGACTTGCATGCGCCGCAGCTCACCGAGGACGCTCCCCTTGCCTTCGTCGTCGGTGCGGAGGAGCCCACGCAGGTACCCGCTCCAGCCCCATTGGTCTTCTGCCTGCCGCCCGGCCCCTTCCACTGTCAAGTCGAGCCGTGGCGCAGCACGCCAGAAGAGATTTGCGCCGGTCGCGAAGATTCCCGGGTCCCCGAGCACGGTGAACAGCGAGGTCTGTTGCAGGAGGCGGGTGACGTTGCGCTTGCTCGCGAAAACTTCGGCGCGAAACTTCCGATTGTTGGTTTGCGAAGAAATGGTCGCAAGCACTTCGGCAAGGCCCGGGTTCACGATCTCCCACGAGAACTTGGCCGCCATGTCGAGCCAGCTCGCGGCTCGTAGCGAGAAATCGACCCCGACCTCTTCATCGGAGCGCTGACCGGCGTTGTACCGGTTGTAGTACGAGCCGCCGAGGACCCCAATTTTGCCGAGCCCCTGGGAGACCCGGCCCCCTGCTATCCAGTCGTAGCTGCGGCCTTCGATGTTCCCGTCGACGGGCACCCCACCGAAGAATTCGAAGTGGGTCTTGGAGGGCGCGCGCAGGATCAAATGCCCGCCATCGACGTGCTGGGCGCGCACCGCGCCCGTTGCAAGGATGAACCGGCCCAGTCTGGCGTCGCTGATCCCCTTTGGATCCCTCACTTTGATCGTCGCCACGAGCGCCTCGAAGGTGAATTCATTGTCACGCAGGCCGTACTGAGGCGATCCGGCTCCCCCCCAGATCAGCGCTTCGGCGTCGACGTACGGATACTTGCGCGTGGACGCCTCGACGACGATCAGCCCGACGTTGGGGTCGAGCTGCCCCCAGCCCTCGACGCCCACGCTGTGGGGCTGGGCAAGTGCCGGAGAAAAGGGTGCTAGGATGGTCAGTGCAAGGGCCGCGGCAAGGCCGACCCGCCAATGCTTCGAGCGGCTGATCTGCCCACTTGCACTGCGACCCGATCGTGGATCATGTTCATCGGGCTCGAACCGCCACGGACGTGACGAGCCCCTTGAATCATGCACGTATCGCCGCTGTCTTGGATCGCTTTCGCTTGTGCCGTCGTTGCGGCCAGCATCATGCTCTATTACCTGGTCAAGAGGCCGCCTCTCGATGCGGCGGGCAAGTCGGTGATGCTGCTTGGCGTGGGCGTGCTGCCCATCATGGTTGCCATGATTGGCAACCTGGAGGGCTTCGCCGCAACCGAGCGTCAAGGGTTCTGCGGAAGCTGCCACACGATGGACATGTGGATCGAGGACGCCAACGACCCGAGCAGCGAATCGCTCGCCGCGATTCACTCTCGCACCCACAAGTTCGGGGGTGAGAGCTGCTACGTCTGCCACAAGGACTATGGGATGTTCGGCTACGCCATGACCAAGCTCGGGGGCATGGGCCACGTGTACAAGTTCGTCTCCGAGTGGATGTGGTACGACCGGGACGAGGTCATCGAGAAGATTCACATCGCGCGACCCTTCAAGAACGACAACTGCATGCAGTGTCACAGTACGACCGGCAAGGTATGGAACGAAGTGGCGGACCATAACGGACTTCTCGACGACCTGCGCACCGACCAAACGAGTTGTGCCAGCGCCGGCTGCCACGGATACGCGCATCCTTTTAGCAAATCGGGCGAGGAAACTCCATCGGAGGCCGCGGCTCATTCGGCGCTCCAGGCCCCAGCGCCGGAGGGCGGATGAACGCTCGAGCCAAGATCGAGAAGTTCCTCGATACGGCTTCCCGGTCGCGACTGATGGTATACGCCTGCGTGCTCGGCCTGATCGCCCTGGCGCTGATGAGCTGGTCTCTTTTCGACCAGGGTTGGATTCCCGTCATGATGGCAATGTCGGTCGGCCAAGGTATTGGCACGCTATCATTCGCGCTGTTCCTGGTCATCGTGATTATCGACCTGCGACAAGCTGAGTTTCGGCCCTCGCTTCCGCCCGAGAGGCCGAAGCCCAAGGGCGACTAGGCGGACCGGCGCTCGCCGCGTACCGCAACCAGACTCGCACCCAAGCCGAGGATGATTCCGGCCGTTAGGAGCGATCCTGTGGGCACGAACGGCATCAACCCGAGGCAGCTCAGAGCGCCTGCGATCGGAACCAGCCGAGGCGCGCAAAATGTGCGCAGCGCCTCGCGATCGCGCCGCTTGATCGTGACGAGGGAGACGTTGATGGTAAAGAAAACCAGAAGCAATAGCAGGCTGGTCGTGCCTGCCAGATAGGTAAGCGTGCCCGAGAGCGCCAAGACGAGCGCGACTGCCAGTACCGAGAGGATCGCGAGGTGCGGCGTGCGGCGTTTGAGGTGCACCTTGCCGAGCGCTGCAGGCAGCAGCCCCTGACGCGACATGCCGTAGATCAGGCGGGAGCCCATGATGAAGTTCAGCAAGCCAGTGTTGGCGACTGCAAAGAGAGCGATCAAGGTGAACAGTCGGTCGGGAACGACGTCGGTGGCTCGACGCACCACGGAGAGAAGGGGCGCTTCGGAGTCGGCCAACACGGCCGGCGCGACGACACTTGTTGCGACTACGACGACCAGTAAATAGACCAAACCCGTGACGCAAAGCGCAATCAGGATCGCACGAGGCATGTTGCGCTCTGGATCCCTCACCTCTTCGGCGACGTTGACCATGTCTTCGAAGCCGATGAAGGCGAAGAAGCCGAGGGCCGCGCCAGATGCGATCTCCGTCCAACCGACGGTGCGGCCCGCTTCGATGGTTTGTGCGATGCTTGCGTCGGGCGTGCGCCCTAGAAAGACGGCGCCGACCACAATCACGATCAGCAGGCCCGTCAGCTCGACCATGGTGGCGACGATGTTCGTGGTCGACGACTCTCGTATGCCTCGGAAGTTGATCGCCGCCAGCAAGAGGAGAATGCCGACGACGGTGAGCGATGGTGGAAGCCAGGGAACCAGCCCGCTCATGTAGCCGCCGAAGGCGACCGAGACCGTGGCCAGCGAGAGGATTCCAGAACAGAGAACGATCCAGCCAACTAGGAGCGCCAGGCCAGGGCGACCGAACGCTTGCTCGGTGAAGAACGACTCGCCGGCGCTTCGCGGGAAGCGGCCGCCGAGCTCGGCGTAGGTGAGGGCGGTGAGGCCCGCGACCAAGAGCGCGACGCCAAAGGCCGCCCAGCTCGCGCTTCCGGCGACGCCTGCCACTTTTCCGACCAGGGCATAGATCCCGGCGCCTAGGATGTCCCCTACGCCGTAGAAGACGAGCGCCCAAAATCCAAGGGATCGGCTGAGCTGGGCTGGCTGGGAGTCGGTCATCGGGCCAAAGCGCCTTTCTCGGCTAGCTAGGGGTCGTCTGGGACGCAAAGCGCTGGTAGGCTCCGCGACGCCATGAAGCAAACCAAGATCACTCTCGAAGAGAATGAAATCCCTGAGCGTTGGTACAATATCGTAGCGGACATGCCGAACAAGCCGTTGCCGCCGCTCAATCCGGCAACCCAGGAGCCCATCGGCCCCGAGGCCTTGGCACCGCTTTTTCCGATGGCTCTGATCGAGCAGGAGGTGAGCCAAGAGCGTTGGATTCCGATTCCCGAGGAGGTGAGGCAGCTCTACACGCAGTGGCGTCCGTCTCCCTTGTACCGAGCCCGCTCGCTCGAAAAGGCGCTCGATACACCGGCGCACATTTACTACAAGTACGAAGGTGGGAGCCCGGCCGGGTCGCACAAGCCGAACACGGCGGTTGCGCAGGCGTACTACAACAAGCAGGAGGGCGTGAAGCGGATCACGACCGAGACGGGCGCCGGGCAGTGGGGAAGCGCGTTGAGCTTCGCCTGTCAGCACTTCGGCGTAGGTTGCGAAGTCTACATGGTGCGCATCAGCTACGATCAGAAGCCTTACCGGAAGCTCATGATGAATACCTGGGGCGCGGAGGTGTTTCCCTCGCCGAGCCCCAGGACCGAAGCCGGTCGGAAGATTCTCGCCGAGGATCCCGATTCGCCCGGAAGTCTCGGCATCGCGATTTCCGAAGCGGTGGAGCGCGCGGCGACCGACCCGGACACGAAGTACTCTCTTGGCAGCGTGCTCAACCACGTGCTGACGCACCAGACTGTCGTCGGACAAGAGGCGGTCAAGCAGATGGAAAAAGCGGGCGAGCTCCCCGACGTCGTGATCGCGCCCTTTGGTGGAGGCTCGAACTTCGCAGGCCTGAGCTTTCCGTTCCTTCGGATGAATTTCGCAGAGGGGACGAACATCCGCTGCTTGGCGAGCGAGCCGACGTCCTGCCCGAAGCTCACGCGCGGCGTGTTCCGCTACGACTTCGGTGACAGCATCGGTATGACGCCTCTGATTCCGATGTACACCCTCGGACACAACTTCGTGCCGGCGAAGATCCATGCGGGCGGCTTGCGCTATCATGGCGCCGGCGCGCTGGTCAGCCAGCTTCTTCACGACAAGCTGATCGACGCCGAGGCGGTCGATCAGATCGAGAGCTTCGAAGCGGGGGTGCTCTTCGCGCGTGCGGAGGGCATCATCCCAGCGCCCGAAGCCAACCACGCGATCGCTTCGGCGATTCGCCAGGCGAAACAGGCCCAGCAAGAGGGGAAGAAGCGCGTCATCCTCTTCAACCTCTGCGGTCACGGTCACTTCGACATGTCCTCGTACGAGGCCTACTTTTCGGGCAAGCTGCATCGGCATCAGCTCAGCCAGGAGGACGTCGACGCGGCAATCGCTGCAATCGACACCCCCGAAATCCCTTCAACGGCGGCCTGATTGAGAGCGTAGCGAAGATGCGCATCGCTTCCATCGAGCTCTTTCACGTCTCGGTTCCGCTTCGTCAGACCTTCTGGCCGTCGTGGATCCCGGGATACCCGCAGACGCACAATCGCTTCACGCTCGCGAAGCTCGTCACCGAGGACGGGATCGAGGGCTACGCGGCTGGGCAGTCGATGGGCAAGGAGCGGCAGGGCCTCGGAGACCTCCTCGGTGGATACCTGCTAGGCAGCGACCCGACCGACATCGATCGGGTGCAGGACCTGCTGAAGCAGGCTGGTTTTCTCGGGTGGCGGAACTTCTGGTTGGAGGCGGCTTGCTGGGACATCAAGGGCAAGGCCGAAGGCAAGCCTGTCTACGAGCTCTTCGGCGGGACGCCGCGTCCGCTTCCGGTTTACCTCTCGACCGGTGAGGTGCATCCGCCCGAGCAGCGCGTGGACGAGCTGCTTCGGATGATGGAGCGCGGCTACCGCACGGCCAAGCTCAGGGTGAAGAGTCCTCACCTCGCCGAGGACATCCGTCAGATCGAAGTCGTGCGAAAAGGAATAGGTGAGGACCTCGCGCTCGGCGTCGATGCAAATCAGGGCTGGCTGGTGTCGATCGTCGATCGCGTGCCGGCCTGGGATTTGAAGCGAGCAAGCGACTTCGCCGCTGCCTGTCACGACAACGGGATCTCCTGGCTCGAAGAGCCGCTCGACTGGCACGACTACGACGGGCTTGCGGCTTTGAAAAAGGCCTCGAGCGTGAAGATCGCCGGGGCCGAGCTCAACCACGGCTGGGACGAGATCAAGATCATGTTCGAAAAGGATTGCCTGGACATCTACCAGCCGGACGCCTGCTTCGCGGGTGGCATGGCCCAGGTGAAAAAGGTCATCGACGCCTGCCACGAGCACGATCGCATCTACTCGCCACACACCTGGACCAACGGCATCGGCTTCTACGTGAATTGGAACATGGCGTTGGCCGATCGAAAGAACAGCCACCCACTGGAGTACCCGCTCGAAGAACCGTCCTGGATTCCAGAGCTCCGCGAAGGCATCATCGACCCGATTCTGCCGAACAAGAACGGCATGCTGCCGCCGTTCCGGCGCCCGGGGCTCGGCTTTGAGATCGACAAGAAGAAGCTTCGGAAGTACGGGAAGCGATTTTTCAAGCTCACCGAGACGGGGCTGAAGCTGAAAGTGATCCGCGAGAAGGGGATCCGGGCCGCGCTCGATATCAAGAAGCGGAAAGAGGTGCAGTAGAGGCAACTGGGGCGCCGCCAAACCCCCCCATCGCGTTCGCCGGCGCCCCTCCGTACGGAGACAGGGCGAACCCGGCTCCCAAACGGCAGGCGGCAGCGCGAGCCCGAAGGGCGAAGCCCGGCGCGAATGCGCCGGCAAGGCAGAGCGAAGCGATTGCCGCTCCAGGGAGGATTACGGGTGGGGGTGGGCGGGCGCTGTAGCTAAACCTGACCAGGCAACCCGCCCAAGACCCGTCCCCTAACATCCGCGGCAGCAAAGCCGAACAGCGACACTTGTACACCCCCACAACCGAAGCCGAGCCGTTCGATGGAACCCCGTGACGCGTTTTTTCCGCGCCCCGGTTCTTACGCCGCTGCCTTCAGCTTCCTCCGTTTTTCCAGGTGAGCGGCGTAGCCAGCGCACATCGTGCCGAAGGCCGCATCGGTCCAGGGGAAGAAGCCCGCGTAGTTGCCTTTGACTTTTGCGTGGTGGAAGTCGTGGTGGGTGGCGCCGTCGCTGAAGGGGATCAGGTGGGTGGGGCTCCAGGGGAAGTCGTAGCCCGAGTGGCCCTCGGCGGCCTCCCACTCGCGGAGCACGATCCAGATGTAAAGGGTCACGACGTGCGCGCCGACGAGGATCGGGCCGGCTAGCATCACCGTCCCGGTCAGCACGAGCTCCACCGGGTGCATGTAGTGACCGGTAATCGCCCAGGGGGTCATAATTCGATGGTGTGTCGCGTGGATCTTCTTGAAGAGCCAGCGGCTTTCGTGAAGGCCGCGGTGCATCCAGTAGAACAGGAAGTCGTCGAGCACGACGAAGAAGAAGATCTGCAGAACGATGACCCACCAGGCGGGCAGGGGACCGGCGTGTACATTCGAGAGCCGAAGCAAGGGCCAGGCGGCAAGCGTGACGACTGCCATGACGGCGTTGTTGCGGGCCACGTGCCAAAATGCCGGCCCTACGATCGAGCGGCGGCCGGTCTTGCGGGCTTGAATGCGGTAGGGCTCTGCCCACTTGGGCTGCTTCCAGGCGAGCATCGTGAACGGGACGGCGAACGCTAGGAACGCCACCACTCCGAGGACCGTCCCGGCGACGGGGAACAGCCAGAACATCGGCTCGCTGTAGATCTCACGCAACCATTCCCACATCGGACGGTGAGTCTAGCACCAAGCGGTCATGGTTTCATTCGGCGGACGCCGTACCAGCTCTCCACCTGAGGCCACGCTGCCCAAGGGAATACCAGGGCAGAAACCAAGCCCGCGAACGCCCAGCCGCCGATCACGAGCCATGCGCCCATCGGGGCTGGCTCCATGCGGAGCAACACGGCGATTCCCGCCACGCAGGCCAAGGCCTTGTAGATGACCAGATACTGGAAGAAGACCAGGTAGCGAACCGGCCAGATCGCGCCGAGCGCGAACATGGCGCCTTCGCCCATGATAGCGCCGCCGTAGAGCGCTTGGACGAACGGATCGTCGCCGATGCGGAGCCCCATCGAAGCCCAGGCCGAGGCGGGGTCGAGCATCATCCATCCTCCGATGACGAACGAGGACGCCGCGAAAAAGAAGCAGACTAGACGAATCAGTTGAATTCGGCGGTTGGACGGGCCTTGCACGCTCATGCGGGGACCATAGGCAGATAGCCATCGTCGCGGCAAGCCGGTTTCACAGGCCGAGGCGCTTCGGAAGGATTTCGAGCACGCCTCGCTCGGCGTCTTCTGAATCGGAGCCGATCGAAATCACGTCGAACTTGCCGTGCCCATCGAGGGGGCCGAGGTTGTAGAGGATGAAGCGTCCCTGGCCGCTATCGGTTCGAAACAGCAGATCGCCGAGGAGCTCGAGCAGGTCGGCAAGGCTCGCCCCGATGAGCTCGGGATAGACCACGTCTTGCGCGCGGTATGCCGGGCGTGGGCCATCGACCAGGCGGTCGAGCAGGCTCATCGGTGTGCTTGTGCCACCCCAACGCCCGTTGCATTCGGTGAACAGGACTCGAAAGGCACCGTTCGGATCACCGATCACCAGGTGGTCGAACGAGCAGCGACCGACGTACCCTAGCTCTTGAAGCGCGGCGCCCAACATCAATGCAGCGGATCCGAGCTCCCGGTTGACCGCATCGGGGAGGGTCGAGGGGCGGCTGCCGACGAAGACCTTCTCTTCGCCTTTCAAGATCTGCTCGTAGATGCCGTCGAGGCGCGGCTCGCCAAGGCCCAGAGGCGGGATCCAAAGCTGAGTCGATGGCGAGAGGTCAGTGTCCAGCCAGGCGACCGCCAGCACTTCCTCGCCGTCGGGCCATTCGGTGCGACGAAGGAACTCTTGCACCATCTGTGCGGCTGCGCGATCCGAGTCGATCTTGCTTGATGCGAATACGGCATTGCCCATCGCCGATGCGCATCGGGTTCGCTTGAGGCCGACGCGCCGGTGCCGGCCTGATAGCGTTCGAAGATCGGTGGCGATCCCCGCGGCGTCGCGCGAGATCCGCGTTTCGACCAGCGCCTCGCGTCCGAGCACGCGCGCGACGAGCTCGCCGAAGAGGGCCTTGTCATTGGCGATCCACGTGACGGGAGGCGGTGGCGCGAGCACACGGATTGGGCAGCGACTGTCTACGCTGAGCATCGCCGCAAGCTCCCAGACGTCCTCGATGCCCATGTAGGGATGAATCGTCAGCCCGCCTGCCGCCGCGGCGGTTTCGACGAGATGGGCATGACAGTGCCCTCTGGTGCAGGCACGGGCGACCGCAATCGCTGGTCCGACGGGATCAGCTACCAGATGCTCTGGTGCACCCATGACGAGGGTGTCGTGACAGTAGGATTCGTAGCCACTGACGGCGGGCGTGACGGTGACGTAGAGGTCGCCATCACCCGCGCGGAGACGGCCTCGGTGCTGATACTCCTCGACGCCTGCGATCTCGGCGAGGAAAGGAATCGCCGACACGTCGTCGAGCTGCAGGGTCGGGTGCGGCGTGTCGCCTCGGTGCCAACGATGCGCTTGGTACGATTGCACCTGACTTGCAATATCGATCTCGAGCCCGAGCTGTCGTCCCGCTCGTCGCGCGTGATCGAGATCCAAGACAGGCTGGCTGGGGGTCGTGCCCACGGGCCTCGCTTTAGCGCGGCTAGGTGGCGTTTCCAGCGGGCTCAGTTGGGCGGCGCTGGGGAAATCGCGGGAGCGTAGCTGCCGAGGAAGCCGTTTATCGCTGCCCAGTAGACGTCGTGGTCGTTAAACTTCTCCCACAAGGCGCGAGAGCCGTGCTGGCCGCTGGACGCCGGGGTGAAGAGGATCTTCTTTTCGGCAGGGGACGCATCGAAGATCGGCTTCACTTGCTCACGCTCCTTCTTCGAGGAGGTGACGAAAAGCGGTTGCTTCACGCGCTTGGCGAAGTCCCGGATGTAGATCGGGCCCTTCTGCTTTTCGAAGTACTCGCCTGGAGCGAACGCCACCACCGCTGTCACCCGGTCCGGATGCTCGGCGGCCAAACGAAAGACAAGCGATGCCGAGTAGGAGCTGCCCCATACGATGATTCGCTCAGCGCCGAGCTTCTCGTGCGCATAGCGGAGCGCGCTTTCCAGATCGACGTATGCATCCAGATAGCTTCGAGCCAAGCCCATCTTCGTGGCCCGCCGATGGGTTTCGTTCTGCACCCGGTTGATAGCGCCGCCCGAGCGCTGATCGACCGCCATCACACGATACCCCCGCGCGACCAGCTTTGGGGCGATCTCTCTGTACTCCCCGCGGCTCCAGCCGGCCTGGTGAAAGAGCAGGATCAGCGTGGCCGACTCCTCGGACCCATAGAGGTCGGCTCGTCCTTGGATGCCACCCTCGGCGGGGAAGTCGATACTCCTGAATCCGGCATCGGCAAGGGCCGCGCCCGCGTGGCCAGCCTGCATCACGGCAAGCGCTGCGATGGCCCAGGTCAATCTTCGCATCTGCTACTCCTACCCAAAACCGATCCGACGCTAGCGCGAAACCTCGCCTCAGTACACCGAAACGGGAGCCTGGGCGGCGACAGTCAGGGTCGCAGACAGGGGCAAATCTCGTGAAGAGCTGCCGACGTGAATCGCGTGCTCCAGCCCTTCTAGGGCCCAGGCGGAAGCGGAGACATCGTAGTACGCGAGCTCGCTTACCGGCAAGGCGATCTCGACGGTCTGGCTTGCACCCGGTTCCAGCATCACTTTGGCGAAGCCCTTGAGGTCGCGCTCGGAGCGCTCCACGGCCGAGCCCGGGTAGGCCACGTAGAGCTGCACGACCTCGGCGCCGGGCACCGAACCGGTATTCGTCACGTCGACGCTGAAGCGGACTACATCGCCCGCCCGGGCCTCGGTTTGACTCGCCCGAAGGTTCTCGATGGAGAATGTCGTGTAGCTCATGCCAAACCCGAACGGGAACTCGGGGGTCGAGCCGTTCCGGTCGAGGTACCGGTAGCCGTGGAAATAGCCGTAGGTCGCTTCATCCGACACATTGTCGAACGGGGGGAGCTGATCGACCCCTGTGGGAAAGGTGATCGGCAATTTGCCCGACGGGTTGGCGTCGCCGAAGAGAAGATCTGCGATGGCTTCGCCGCCCATTTGCCCTGGGTACCAGACCATCAAGAGCGCCTCGATGTCGGGGAGCCAGTCGGCCATCGTAATCGCGCTGCCGCCCTCGAGCACGACGATCGTACGTTCGTTTGCGGCGGCACAGTCTTGGAGCAATGCCACCCGCTCCGCTGATAGACCTAGGTCGAGGCGGTCTCCAGCGCCGATCCCTCCTTCTCCTTCATCTTCAGCGCTGAGGCCGGTGACGACGATTACCGCATCTGCGGCGGCGATCAGCGCGAGGTCGTCGGCCCCGAGGACGTCCCTGCCGATCTGGTCGATGGCCACCTCATCGCCGACCGCATCCACGATGCCTTGCAGAGGGGTGATGACAAAGGAAGGACGCACGCTACTGCTACCGGTGTCGCCGATGTTGATCGCACCGGCGAGTGAGCCCACCACCGCAATCCGCGTCAGCCCGGAGACATCGAGCGGGAGAACGCTTCGCTGATTCTTGAGCAGAACCGCGCCTTCGGTGGCAACGTCCTGTGCCAGGGCGAGGTGCGCATCGCTTGCGATCACGCTTTCATCGACAGGGCTGGGCTTGTCGAGCCCGTACTCCAGCTTCTTTCGGACCATTCGCCGAACGGCGTCGTCGACGACCTCTTCGGGGACTTCTCCGGTCTGCACTTGAGTCAGAAGAGTCCGAAAGACGGCGGCCGCCGGCATCTCGAGGTCGAGGCCGTTGAGGGCTGAGCTCGGATGCGTCCCAAGGACGAAGTCTGAGAGCACAAAACCATCGAAGCCCCAGTCGCCTTTGAGAATGCCGCGCAGCAGGACCTCGTTTTCGCCGCAGAACTGTCCGTTGACCGAGTTGTAGGCGCTCATGATCGACGCGGCGCCGCCTTCATGAACGGCCGCCCGAAAGTGCGCGAGGTAGATCTCGCGAAGCGAACGCTCGTCCACGGTCACATCGACCGAAAAGCGGGTGTCCTCGATGCTGTTGAGCGCAAAGTGCTTGGGATTGGCGAGCACGTACTGCTGGAGCCCCTGAACCATGGCGACGCCCATGCGTGATAAGAGATGGACGTCCTCTCCGTAGGTTTCTTGGGATCGTCCCCAGCTCGGGTGCCGCAGATTGTTGATTGTCGGTCCTAGCAAGACGTTGCCGCCAATGGCGCGGAGCTCTCGCCCCATCGCCTCACCCACACGACGTTCGAGCTCAGGGTTCCAGGTCGCGCCGCGCGCCATGGCCACAGGAAACGCGGTTGCGCCATCGCGCACTCCGACGCCCCTCGGGCCGTCCGACATTCGAAACGGAGGAATGCCGAGACGTTCGAGGCCGGGGACGTTCCAAAGTTCTCGGCCGTAGTCCGCCCCTAATGCGGTGTTCCCGGCCATCTGCGCGACTTTCTCTTCGAGCGTCATCTGAGAGAGGAGCGCGTCGACGCGATCTTCGAGAGGGTTGCTGTTGGCGCTGCGATCGCTACTGCAGGCGATCATGATGGCGAGCGGGACGCAAGAAAGCCTTCTCAGAGTCATCGCGGCGGATGGTAACCGATCCCGCTTGGCTGACAAAGCCAGCTCAGCGGCTGCGCGCCGCGTGCTTCTTGAACTCGATTCGCGCGATGGTCCGGCGGTGAACTTCGTCCGGACCGTCGGCGAGTCGCAGGGTCCTGCTCTGAGCCCAGGTTTCCGCCAGCCCGAAGTCTGTCGTGACCCCCCCGCCACCGTGTGCCTGAATCGCATCGTCCAAGACCTTCAGCGCGGTGATGGGCGCTTTCACCTTGATCATCGCGATCTCCGCGCGCGCCGCCTTGTTTCCGACCTTGTCCATCATGTCGGCGGCCTTGAGCGTCAGGAGCCGCGCACACTCGATGTCGATCCGGGCGTCTGCCACCCGCTCCTCCCAGACCGAATGTTCGTAGATCTTCTTGCCGAATGCCGTCCGGCTCATGAGTCGCACGCACATCTTCTCGAGCGCGCGCTCGGCGACGCCGATGAGCCGCATGCAGTGGTGAATCCTGCCCGGACCAAGACGTCCCTGCGCGATTTCGAATCCGCGGCCCTCACCGAGCAGCATGTTGCTCGCCGGCACACGCACGTCGTCGAAAAGAACCTGCCCGTGCCCATGAGGCGCATCATCGAAGCCGTACACCGGGAGATAGCGCTCGACGGTCACGCCCCTCGCATCCCGGGGCACGAGGATCATGCTCTGCTGCAGGTGCGAAGAGGCGTCAGGATCGCTCTTGCCCATCACGATCATGATCTTGCAGCGCTTGTCCATGATGCCGGAGGTCCACCACTTGCGACCGTTGATCACGTATTCGTCGCCGTCGCGTCGAATCTCGGTGCAAATGTTGGTCGCGTCCGAAGAGGCGACGTCCGGCTCGGTCATCGCAAATGCCGAGCGAATGCGTCCGGCGAGCAGCGGATCCAACCATTGGGCCTTTTGCGCGTCGGTCCCGTAGCGGTCCAACACCTCCATGTTGCCTGTGTCGGGCGCAGCGCAGTTGAAGACCTCGGGCGCAAACCAGACGCGGCCCATGATCTCGCAAAGCGGTGCATACTCGAGATTGGTCAGCCCGGCGCCGCGCTCGCTCTCGGGCAAAAAGAGATTCCAAAGGCCGGCATCCTGTGCCTTCTTCTTGAGCTCCTCGAGCAGGGGCGGTGTATCCCAGCGATCAGGAAGCAAGTCATGCTGCACGCGGATGGCTGCCTCGTTCGGATAGATGTTCGCCTCCATGAACGCTTGAAGGCGGGAGATCAGTGCCTGTGCCTTGTCGCTATACGTAAAATTCATTGCGCTCCCTTTAGCCTAGACTTCCAAAACGACTTTGCCGCGGGCACGTTTGGTTTCCATGTATCGGTGGGCTTCGGCAGCATCCTGGAGGGGGAAGGAGCGGTCGACGACGACGCGGAGACGCCCCGCATCGATCTCTTGACACAGCCAGTCCAGCTGGCCTCGTCGAGAACGGACGATCACCAACTTGGCTCGCTTTGGGCCTAGCAACGTTCGGGCTACGTCTTTGAAGATGCCTGCGCTCGGAATCGTGTTCACATAAGTGCCCCGCGGGGAGAGCTGGTTTTTCAAGCTGTCGAACCTGTAGTTGCCGAAAACATCGAAGATCGCATCGAACCGTTCGTCGAGGTCGACGAGCTCGGTTTGCGTGTAGTCGATGACGCGGTCGGCGCCGAGGTCAGTCACTAGATCGACGTTTCGATGGCTGCACACCGCGGTGACCTCTGCGCCGAGGATCTTCGCGATCTGCACGGCGAATACCCCGACGCCACCCGATGCCCCGTTGATCAGGACCTTCTGACCTGACTTCACGTGGGCGTCGTCTCGGAGCGCTTGGAGTGCGGTCTGGGCCGCGAGCGGCACTGCGGCAGCGGCGCGCAGCTCGATCGACGAAGGCGCTTTGGCGACTTGCTTTGTGTCGACCGCGGCGTACTCGGCGTATGCGCGTCCCGCAAAGTCGTTGATCATTCCATAAACCCGCTCGCCTTCGGCGAGATCAGCGCCGTCCCCGGCTTCTACGACCTCCCCAGCGATGTCGTGTCCAAGGATCAGCGGAAATTTCTTGCCTGTCGCGATGCGAAACTTTCCTTTGCGGACGATCACGTCTTTCGGATTCACTCCGATGAAGCGCGTTCGGACGAGAACTTGGCCGCGCGTTGGAACCGGACGTGGAACGCGTGCCTGTCGGAGCACCTCTGGACCACCGTATCGGTCGATCACCACGGCTC
The DNA here is from genome assembly GCA_963699755.1 of uncultured delta proteobacterium. Lineage (GTDB taxonomy): Bacteria > Myxococcota_A > Polyangia > Polyangiales > Houyiibacteriaceae > SG8-38. The sequence goes on along the minus strand of CAVOVB010000001.1, from coordinate 600,495 downwards.
GCATCGTCGCGCTTGGATGCAGGTGCTTACCGTACTGCGGGAGGGCGCTCATTTCTTGGCCAGCCGGTACAGAAAAAGACCGGAGAGGATCTTGGGCTGAAAGAAAGTGCTCTTTTCAGGCATGACCACCTCGGGATTTTCGAGGCCTGCATCGGCCACCGCCATGAGCTCCTCGAGGCTCACCGGGTGCAGCGCAATCGCGATGTCGTAGTCGCCTCGATCGACCGCCGCCTTCATTTCGTCGACCGCCGCCTCCGAGTAGTAGTCGAAGTGATCGGCATCGACGACCATATCGTGGGTCAGTCCAAGCTTCGGGTAGAGCTCGCGCTCGAGGATGGCGCAGTCGAGGCGCCCGACGACGTCGCCGGGAACCTCTTTCGCGTCGAGCTCGAAGCAGCCGTTCTTCGTGTAGATGCAGAAGCTGTGCTTTTTGGGCGTCCGGAACGAATCCACCGGCCTCAAGTAGAGGTCGCCCGCGATTTCGGAGAATGGGCGAACGCCATTGATGACGCGGTTGTAGGCCTGGATCACCGCTTCTTCGGTGACGTAGCAAAGAAAATGGGTCTGCTCGTTCAAGAGGCTCGCGTGGTAACGATGGTGACCATCGGCAATGTAGAAAGGCTCGGTGTCGAGCGCAGCTTGAAGCGCCCGACCCGTCTGGCTTGCCTCTGGCACGCGCCAAACCTTGTTTCGAATCCCCTCGAGCTCGCTGTAGCCGCCGAACTCGCTCGTGAAGTCGTAGATCGGGTCGGCTTCCTGCTTTGCCTCCTCGAGGACCGACGCGATCGGTGCTCTGGTCAGGACGAATACCGGTCCGACGTGAAGACCGGTGGCGCGGCGCATCTCGATTCGCCCTTTCACTTTGTCGTCGAAAGTCTTCTCGTGCCGGATGATCTGCCTGGCGCCATAGGGAGAAACCTCCGCCGCCGCGAAGACTCCGGTTCGCCGGCCGTCGGGCCAGGTCTGCTCGTAGACGTAGTACGAAGGCTCGTCGTCTTCGACGAGTGACCCCTCGGCGAGCAAGCGATCACGCGCCGCTGCCGGCTCTGCTCCCAAGCTGATGTGATAGAGCGAGCTCGGCTCGCCTGCGAGCCACTTCTCGAGTGGGGTTCCTGGTTTGATCACATCGTACGGGGGGGACGCGATTCGAGAGACGCGGGACGGGTTCGGGCGCAAGCCGGTGAGTCCGATCGTGGCGACCATGGATAGCTCCTTCGGGGCTTGCGGATCGCATACTGCCCCTGGAAGTCAAGAGCCCCAAGGCCTGCGCTCAACGAGGTTCAGGCTCGACCAAGGTCAGCGTGCCCTGGTCGCCATCGAGTGTGACCAGGTCCCCGGTTTGAATGCGCTGGGTCGCGACTCGGAGGTTCACGACCGCCGGAAGGCCATATTCGCGAGCGACGACCGCCCCGTGCGAGACCGCGCTCCCGACGTCGGTGGCCAGCCCAGCGATAAGACTGAAATAGGGCGTCCAGCCGACGTCGGTGATGGGCGCGATCAGGACTTCGCCTGCTTCGAGCGCGGCCGCCTCCTCGAGGGTCTCGACGACCCGTGCGCGCCCCGTGACCTTGCCTCGGCTCACCGGCTTACCGACGAGCGCCCCATCTCTGCCTTCCATCCGCTCGAGCCCTAGCGGCTCGGGTCGGTTGCGGAACACCTCGGGGAAGTGAAGTGGCATCTGATAGGCGATGACCCGCCGCCGTGACACCGCGAGGTCGGATAGCTCGCGGCGGCCACGAAGCAGCTCGCCAAGCTCCTGGTGGGTCAAAAAGAACACCGCGTCCTGGTCCGGCAGTCGGCCTTCTTCCGTCATCCGCGAGCCGAGAGCCCTGTAGGCATGCTTGAACGCCGTTGTCACCGCCACTAGCGCGGACTTCGTGTGCTCGCGAGTCCGAATGGCTGCATGCGCAAGGGGGAGGAGCCTGCGAAGGATCGGATGGCCTTGCGACGAGCTCCGTGGCCCGGGTTCGGCTCGAGGACGCATGCCGAATTGGAGACGGGCCCGTAGGCCGGACTGCAAAGAGATGATCAGTGGTGCCGGATCGATAGCCCATTCCTTCTGCCGAAGCTCTAGCTCGCGAACCGCGCGATGACCGTGCCGATCGAGATAGCGTCCGAACTCCTCGCTCGCTGCGCCGGCATCGCTCGAGCAAAGCCAGGCAAGCGCCGCTTCGGGGTCGGCTTTGGCGAATGCCTCTCCAGCGTCTTCGTGTTCGACCAGCAGATCGACGATTCGCTCGACACCCTCTGCGATGTCCGCACTCTCGACGTTCGTCGCGCCGGCGAGCATCTCCGCGACTTCCGCGTGATGCATTTGGGTCGGCTCCTCTCCTTTCGCCAGGATTGCGAGCAAGATCGGGCCTAGCGCGCCTGACGAAGACGAAGACAAGAGATGGAGCTCGTAGGCTCGCCAGAGCTGCGGAAGGCTCTCGTCGATTGCGCGATACAGCTGCCTCGCGGTGCCCATCTTCGGCAGGCTCAAGCCCGCGAGGAGCTCGTCCAGGTCCTTGCGGTGCTTGGTTGCCGCGACGAGGAGCGAGAAGTACCGGGCGCCGTTCATCGCGCGCCTCCATGTCGGCTCTGGCGTCGGCTCGGCGACCTCTTCGATGTCCCTGCCACAGAGCGCGATGCACATCTGGCTCTTGGTGGATCCCGCTACGGCCGACGCGAGCTCGGACAGTGTCGAGAGGTTGAGAAACAGGTGTCCGAAGTACATCCCTACGTAGCGAAGTCCCTGGCAGTGGGGCACGTTCGCTCCCATGCGCCGGTAGGCCCGCTGCATGCCGAGGTCGATGCCACGGCCGGTCACCGAATAGGTCAGCGGCGTGACCGCACCCGGCATCATTTCTCCGATGTTGCACCAGGTGTAGACATCGTTCGGATCGGGCTTGGTGTCGAGCTCGTTCGGGTCGGCCGGAAGCCGTGTGATCGGACGGGCCTGAAGCCATCGAAGCTCGCCGGCCTGGTCGATGGCCCACTCCATGTCGAGGGGCGCGCCATAGAGCGCTTCGGCTCGAAGGGCCCCGTCGAGCAATAGGTTGAGCTCAGCGTTGCTCAAGACGGGCACCTCGCTCTGCAGCTCGCTCTCCAGCACCGCCCCGTCCCTCCCGAGAAGCCAATGGTCCGGCATAGCATGTCCACTGACCAGTGCTTCGCCGAGGCCAGCAACGGCGTCGACGACGACGCGATCGCGTCGCGCATTGACCGGGTGTGCGGTGAAGAGGACACCGGCCGCACGCGCATCGACCATCTCTTGCACGAGGACATTCATCTGGGTTTCTCGGTCGCGCGCCTTTTCTTCGCGGTACGCAACGGCACTCGCGTTCTCCAGAGAACGAAGGCAGTCTTCGACGGCCGCGCGAAGCGCCTCGTTGCCTTCGACGTCTAGAGCCGTTTCGTACTGCCCGGCGAACGACGCTTCGCCGGAGTCCTCCCCGATCGCCGAGGAGCGAACCGCTACTCTGCCTGCTCCGAGACGGGCGTAGTGCTCGTCGAGGTCGTTTGGAATGCGGCCGACGCTTGCGCCCAGCACCACGAAGCCCGGAGGAATGTCGAAACCGTTCCGAAGGAGACGAACGAGCCCTTCGGCCTTGCCGCCGACCGCTTCGTCGGAAATCGCCTCGAGCGGGATGCAACGGGGTTCGTTCATACGGGCGTCGTTGATGCAGGCTTCGCGCGGTTTCGCAGCCCGCTGATGATTTCGGATGCGCAGTCCTGCGGGAGTGGAAACGGAGAGGAAAAACCAAGCCGCCCGGCAAATGATCCATAGCGCGTATGGAGAATCTCCGCGACTTCGCCAGGGGTGCCGACTGCGGCAATTCGGTTCAGGAGCTCATCGTCGATCAGGGCCGACATCTCGTGCCAACGGCCCTCCTTGGTGAGCCGACGTAGCTCCGGCTGAAGCTCGCCACAGCCCTCGGCCGCGAGCACGCTGAGGTAAGCAGGCGTCGATGCGTAGAACGCGATCTGGTTCCGCGTCATCGCCCGCGCGTTCTCGAAGCCGGCCTCGTCCGCGCCGGTCACGACCAGCACCTGCGCGCAGATGGTGAAGTCGGAGACACTGCGCTCCGAGGCGGCCAAGCCTCTGCGCAAGTTTGGCAGCATGACTTCTTGGAGCGAGCGTTCGGTGTGGAATGGATGTAGGAGCATCCCGTCGGCGACTTCGCCGGCCGCTTCGGTCATCTTCGGCCCCACACCCCCGAGATAGATCGCGGGCGGGCCCCCCTTGGCCGGCCCGGGATTGAAAATGGGTGGCATCAGGGTGTGCGTGTAGAACTCGCCTCGGAAGTCGAGCTTCTCGTTGCCGTTCCAGCTCGCGAGGATCGCCCGAAGCGCGCGAACGAACTCCTTCATACGCGAGACCGGTTTCGCCCAGGGCATGCTGTAGCGTGCCTCGATGTGAGCCTTGATTTGAGAGCCGAGGCCGAGCCAGAAGCGCCCGTCCGAAAATTGCTGGAGGTCATGAGCCAGGTTCGCAACCGTCATGGGGGTGCGCGCGAATGCGATGGCGAGCCCTGTTCCGATCTCGAGCTTCGAATGCTCCGCTGCAAGCACCAGCGGCATGAACGGTTCGTGCGGCCCTTCGAACGTGAAGCATCCGTCGAACCCCGCCTCTTCGAGCTCGCGGACTCGGCTCGGGACTTGCTTCATGTCGGTGACCAGCAATCCAGCGTCGATCTTCATGCCTGTGGGCTCCTGCGAAGGGAGGCTCGTGGCATGGATCGGAGGAGACTGTCAAGGGCAGCGGGCTCTTGAATCCGCATCTCAAACGGTCTACTCCGAGCTCCGGAGGCAATCGATGACCGAACCAACCGGGCTTCTCCCATTTTGGAAAAACTACGACCGCAAGCTCTACCTCAAAGCTGCCGTTCTCGCGGAGGAGCTCGGTTACGATTCGTTTTGGATTCCCGAGGCCTGGGGATACGAGATCTTCTCCCTGCTGACCGAGATAGCGGTACACACCAAGCAGATCAAGATCGGCACCGCCATCGTCAATTGCTTCAGCCGGTCGCCGGGTCTCATGGCGATGAACGCCGCAACGGTCGACGAGATTAGCGAAGGCCGGCTCATCCTCGGCATGGGGACCAGCGGGAAGCGGGTCATCGAAGGCTTTCACGCACGCGAGTTCAAACAGCCACTCACGCAGCTGCGCGATGTGATTCGGGTGACCAAGACCTTGCTAGCGGGCAAGAAACTCACCGAAAGCGGCGCGAAGCTTCACGACTACCGCCCATTTGAGCTGGCGATGAAACCACTGCGCGCCGAGGTACCGATCTACGTGGCCGCGCTCAAACAGAAATCGATCACTTCGATCGGTGAGCTCGCCGATGGCTGGATTCCCACGTTCTGGCCCTATACCAAGCTCGACCAAGGGCACGCCTGGATCGCCGAAGGCGCCGCTAAGTCGGGCCGTGACCCGAGCGAGATCGTCACGGCGCCGTTCACGACGGTCATCCCTCTCGGCGATGCAGGGGTTCGTGAGGCCCGCCAGATCATTTCCTTCTACATCGGCGGCATGGGCGACTACTACAAGGAGCTTCTCAGTGGCTTTGGATACGCCGACGAGTGCAAGCGGGTCGAGGAGCTCTACCGAGACAAGAAGACCCGCTCGCAGGCAGCCGATGCCGTCTCCGACGAGATGATCGAAGCGCTCAGCATTGCGGGCGACCCCCAATACTGCATTTTGGAGCTGAAACGCCGCCGCGAGTACGGAATCGACCTTCCGATCCTCAATCTCCCGTCGAATCTCCCCTGGGAGATGGTGGAGATGTTCATTCGCACGATGGCGCCTTCGGCCTAGGGTTTTTTTGCCTCCATGCCTGGCTCGCTACCCTGTCGTAGCGGGCAGCAGCTGCGACGAAGTGCGCGCGCTCAGCAACGCGATTGGTAAACATCTTCTCCCTACGACGACTGTCGCTCTGCCCTGCCTCGAAGACAACCTGGCGTTGAGGCAAGGGCGCGGGATCGGCGCGGTCCTTCTTTGGGTTCGAGTTTGGAACGGGACCGGCACCGATGCGAGCGTCACGGTCGCGCTCACCAACTCGGTCGACGCACCAGTAGCGAAGACATATACAGCTCCATCACGGTCTTTTCGCCGGTCGGTTGACCCTCGAAAGACTCACCGACATCACGCCGAAGGTGGGCCTCTGCAGCTTCGATGCGAGCTGATGGAGTCCCTCATCGACCAGTTCGCGGACATCCTGAGCTCGCCCAAAAACGACGCAACCGAGCTCGATCGCGCCTGATTTCTGTTGTCCAAGCCAATGGCTCGCGGGCAAGGCCCGCCTCGACGCCTGCGACGCTCCCGAGAAGGCCCTCGAAGCAGCACGCTTCGATTCGCTCTCCGGCGCCGTCCGGATTTCCGTACCCGTACCCGAGGGGTTCTAGAGCCCCGGGCCTCTTAGCCCCCCGCGTTGCGGCGCTTTCGCGCGGAATCGGCGAGGCCCTCGATGACTGGCACGGTGGCATCCCAGCTCATGCAGGCGTCGGTGATGCTTTGCCCGTAGGTGAGCTCGGTGCCGGGCTTGATGTCCTGACGGCCGCTGACCAGAAAGCTCTCCAGCATCACACCGAATACCCCGCGACTGCCTTGCGCGACTTGCTGGCCGATTGCCATCGCGACGCCGACCTGCTTTTCGTGATCCTTCTGGCTGTTGGCGTGACTACAGTCCACCATGAGTCGACCCTCGAGCCCGGCCGCCTCGAGCATCTCTACCGTGGATGCGATGTGCTCGGGCTGGTAGTTCGGCTTGCCGCCGCCGCCTCGCAGGATGACGTGGCAATCCAAATTGCCCTTCGTCGCGACGATGGCCGTCAGGCCTTGCTTGGTGACGGAAAGGAAATGATGTGGGTTGCGGGCGGCCTTCACGGCTTCGACCGCGATGAGAACCGTCCCTCGCGTCCCATTCTTGAAGCCCACCGGCATCGACAAGCCGCTCGCCAGCTCGCGATGTACCTGGCTCTCGGTGGTTCGCGCGCCAATCGCTCCCCAGGACACGAGGTCCGCGACGAACTGGGGCGAAATCGGATCGAGGAACTCGGTTCCGGTTGGCAGCCCCATCTCTGCGAGCGCGCTTAGAAAACCACGCGCCACGCGCAGGCCGCGATTGATGTCGAAGCTTCCGTCGAGGTTGGGATCGTTGATCAGCCCTTTCCATCCGACCGTGGTGCGTGGCTTCTCGAAATAGGTGCGCATCACGATGAGCAGGTCCTGGGCGTGCTGCTCGCGCAGCACATTGAGCCGCTCGGCATACTCGAGCGCCGCGTCCGAGTCGTGAATCGAGCAAGGACCGACGACGAGCAGCAGCCGGTCGTCCTTGCCGTGCACGATGTCGCTGATCTCCCGTCGTGCCTTTGCAATCCGAGCAATGGCTTCGTCGCCTGGGTGTATTTCCTCCATCAAGATGGCAGGTGGGATCAGCGGGCGAAGACCTTCGATCCGAACATCGTCGGTGGGTGGGCGGAACATGAGAGCCGGACTTCTAGCATGGAAGCGCGTCCACGTCTCGCGTGGCCCGGCAGGATGCGCGCTGTGCTACATCGCGAGATCGTGGCTGCGTTCGTTCGGCTCTTTCCCCTTTGGGTCACCCTCGGTGCGGTCTTCGCGCTCGTCTACCCGCCGGCGTTCGAGTGGTTCCTCGAGTATGGACTCATCAGCCCAGGGCTCCAGGTCATCATGCTTGGGATGGGGCTCACTCTCGAGCTCTCCGATTTTTCCCGCATTTTTCGTGCTCCGGCACCGATTCTCTGGGGAGTGCTCCTGCAGTACACCGTCATGCCCTCGCTCGGCTGGGGCGTGGGTTGCCTGTTTCAACTGCCGCCGGCATTTGCGGTTGGCCTGGTGCTCGTGTGTTGCTGTCCGGGTGGAACCGCGTCCAACGTGATCGCCTACTTGGCGAAGGCGGATGTAGCGCTCTCGGTTTCGATGACCGCGTTCTCGACGATGCTTGCAGCAGCGTGCACGCCCCTGCTCACGACGTGGATCGTGGGCAGTCGCGTCGAGGTCGATGGCTGGGCCCTCTTCCTCAGCACGGCGAAGGTGGTCCTGCTGCCGGTTGCAGTTGGGCTCTTCATGCGCCGCTATTTGCGAAAGCTCACCGAGAAGCTGCTCCCGGTCGCGCCCGCCGCGGCGGTGCTCATGATCGTCTTGATCGTTTCGGCCATCCTCGGTGCACGCAAAGACGCGGTGCTCGAATCCGGCCTGCAGTTGCTCGGCGCCGTGGTCACCGCCCACGCCTTGGGCTTCTTTTTGGGCTACCTGTTCGGAGGTCTGAGTGGAGGCTTTGGGAGCGTCGCACGCACGACCTCGATCGAAGTCGGCATGCAAAACTCGGGCTTGGCCGCGGTGCTGGCGCAGGCTCACTTCGCCAACCCGCTCACCGCCATTCCAAGCGCGATCTCCGCGGTCACCCATTGCATCATCGGAAGCGCGCTGGCCGCGGTCTGGTCGCGCCGTCCGGCATCCGATGCCCCGGTCGACCCCTAGCCGGACTCGAGCTCCGGACCTGTCTCAGCCGAGTATTCGTGAGGTATCTCTCAGTCTTGCCGGCTCTTCTTTCACTGTGACATTATGTTGTAATCATATTTTTGGCGCCCTGGATTGGGCGTGGACCCATGAAGACTCCTCTCCATCTCCCGCTGCTTCTGCTGTTTGCCACCGCCTGTAGCGTCTACGACGCCCAGCTGGTCGAGAAGGGACTCGCCGGGGTTCCGGACAGGCCTCCTTCTTCCACGAGCAGCGAGGCCGACGATGTCGAAGCAGTCTTTGCCTTCCGCAACGTTTCGCTCGATCAATCGGGCGATCGTTGGCGCCGCTTTGGGCTCGACTTGGATGGGATGAATACGACGACGATCGTGGACGCCGCTGAATGTGTTGCGGCCAACGGGAGCCCTCCGCTCGACGGGGAAAAGGGGATCGACAACGCGTTCGGTCAGTACGTTCTACCCACGGTCGTGAGCTTGCTCGCCTGCCTCGAGGACAACATTGCCCTGCACCAGGGGCTCGGTCGTGGGACCGTCCTTCTCCGGCTGCGCGGATGGAACGGTACCCCGAACGACGCGAAGGTCGACATGTCCACCTTCTCCGCCGTCGATGGAACTTCCCTCGACGATGTTTCCGAATTGGAGTGGGGGGGGAGCGACGGTTCCAGTCTGATGCTGCCTGGCTCCGCGGGAGAGGCTCCCAACCCAGCCTGGGATGGCGACGACTACTTTTTCGTCGATCCGTCCACCCTGATTACGGGAGACCTCGACCGTTCGGTGGTTTGGCAGACCGACGCCTATGTCAGCAACGGTCGCATCGTGTTTCCCTTGGATGCGGGCTCGACGTTCGTGTTTCTGACCGGCCCCGGCAGTTTCTCCATTGCGCTCAACGGCTTCGTGGTCGCGGATATCAGTGACGACGGACAAACCCTGGACAAGGGCCTGATCGCAGGCCGTTTCCCGGCCGGCAAGCTGGTTGGCGCCCTAGGGCCACTTGGCATTTGTGACGAAACTCTCCAAGGGAGCGTCCTTGGCCTGCTCACCGACAATCTGGATCTCCGCGCGGATCCAACCGTCGGGAGCCCGGATGACGATTGCACTGCAATCGGCATCGCGTTCAGCTTCCAGGGAATTCGGGCGCGCATCGCCGACCGAGTTGCCCCGGTCGAGCTCCCCCTTCCCGAGCCCTGCGCAGAGGCGAGTGGCGGCGCCCAGCCTGCGTTCGGCCGTTGCTGTCGCTCGGTCGAGCTGAGCTCGCCCGCGGCGCTTCCCGGAGATTGCAGCGCTGAGGACCTCCGGCCCTACGCCGACCTCCCCAATCCAATCCCAGTGCCGCTCGAAGAGGGTTTCTAGCTGACTTCAAAAGACTCGCCGCAGCCGCAGTCACCTGTGGCGTTCGGGTTCTTCCATTTGAAGCCGTAGCTCATCAAGCCGGACTCCCAGTCGAGCACTGCGCCTGCGAGGAACTCGATGCTCCGGTCGTCGACGATTACTTTGAGGCCGTCGAACTCGAACACCAGGTCCTTGTTGGGGCGAATCTTCTTGGCGAAGTCGTACACGTAATAATACCCAGAGCAGCCGCCGCCTTTGACGCCGAGTCGCAAGCCTTCGACGGGCTCGCCGGCGTCCGCCACCTTCTGTTTGGCCATTTGAACGGCCTTGGGTGTCAATGTGATGCCCTTCGCTTCGCTCATCTCTCTCTATGTAAGGCGGGAGGCCGGGTTTCGCCAGCATCAACGCTCCGTCACCAGTCGACGGGCTTTCCACTCGCCTTCCGCGCCCAGAGCGGGGAGCGCTCCCTGAGCCGGCCTACGGTCTCGATCACGGCACCGGCAACGGTTTGGACCTCGTCTGCAGTCGTGTGGCGCCCAAGGCCAAAGCGCACCGAGGCGGCACTCCAGGCCTTCGGAACGCCCATTGCTTCGAGCACATAGCTCGGGCCTTTGGTCGCGCTGCTGCAGGCCGACCCGGTGGAGACGGACACGATTTTGCTGAGCTCGAGGAGCAGACGCGCACCGTCTACGTAGCCGAACGACAGATTGAGGTTTCCTGGATGCCGCGCTCCCGCCGCGCCGTTCAGGCGAACCTCCTCGAGGGAATCGAGGAGCCGATCCTGCAAGCCGTCCCGAAGGGACTCGATCCGCGCCGCCTCGGCCTTGCCCTCGTTCTTCATGATCGCCGCCGCAGCGCCAAAGCCCACGATGCCGGGCACATTGAGGGTGCCGGAACGAAGCCCGCGCTCGTGACCGCCCCCGTGCATCTGCGCCAACGGCATTCCACGCGTCTGGAACGCCTTCCGGACGTAGAGCGCGCCCACGCCTTTAGGACCGTACATCTTGTGCGCAGAGAAGCTCGCCAAGTCGATCGACATCCCTTCGATCGAGAAAGGCAAGTAGCCGAGGCCCTGTGCGGCGTCGCAATGAAATGTGACACCGCGCTCCCGCGCGATCGCGCCGATTTCCGCGAGTCGCTGCGCGACGCCTACTTCGTTGTTGGCAAGCATGACGCTGAGCAATACGGTCTGGTCAGTGAGCGCTTCGGAGACCGCGTCCGGCGAGAGGAGTCCCTCTTCATCGACTTCAAGCCGTGTGATGCGCCAACCCTCTCGTTCTAGGGCGGCGCAGCTGTCGAGAACGGCCCGGTGCTCGGTGCGGACGCTGACGATGTGTTTGCCGTCGCCCTTGCGCGCCTCTGCCATTCCGCGGATCGCCAGATTGTCGCTTTCGGTGGCGCCGGAGGTGAAGATCAACTCTTCGGGCTTGGCCCCGATCAGGTCGGCAAGCTCCGCCCGTCCGTGCTCGGTCGCGTCCCGGGCTGCCCGGCCGTGGGCGTGGGTTCGACTGGCTGCGTTGCCGAACCGCTCGGTGAAGTAAGGAAGCATCGCCCCGAGGACCCGCTCGTCGACGGGGGTCGTTGCGTGGTGGTCCATGTAAATCGGCGCGTGGTCCATCGGCTTCATCAAGCCTAGCGCTGACCATGTGCGCCTCCAACGGGTTGATCTATGCTTTGCCCATGGCAGGAGCGAGCATCCTTTGTGCAGACGATCTGACCTCGGCGGGTCCCCGAACCGTTGATCTTGCGATTGCGGCGGCCAAAGCCTTTGGGGCGCGGATCGACCTGGTCCACGTTCTCGACGACGCGGACTCTTGGTGGCCCGAGTCCCCGGAGCTTCAGGAGGCGACCGAAGCAGCGAGGCAAGATGCCACGATCTACGAGGCCTCCCTCGAGGCCGAGCTTCGAAAAGAGCAGGGGCGTTGCCTCGCGGCCGGCGTCGAGTGCGAAGCGTTCGTCGTCCGTGGACGTCCTTGGCGAATCATTCCCGAGCTGGCGGGCGAACGCGGTTCGTTCCTCATCATCATCGGCGCGTATGGGTCGAGCGGGTCTCGATCGGTCGAAAGTAGAGGGACCAACGAGCTCGTTCTCGGATCGACCGTCGAGCGTGTGATCCGCGCGGCCGACCGCCCGGTCTTCGTCGCGACCGGGGACAGTCCGATTCCCGAAGCTCTCGAGGGCGCCACCTGGTTCGTCGGCACCGACTTCTCGGCATCGTCTTTGGCTGCCGTCACCTGGGCGAAGCGCGCGGCTGCGCGCGTGCACGGCGAGCTACACATTGCCAACGTCGTGATCCCCGCGGGGGGCGAGGAAAAGCCCGACGAGGAGCGCACCTGGCGCCAGGTCTTGCGCGACCAAAGCAAGCTCGAAGCCGGTAAGAAACTCGAGGCGTACATCGACGAGCACGCGCCTGGCGCCCAGCTTCATCAAGTCGTTTCAGCGGATTATGCCTCGCATGCGATGTGTAAAGCGGCCAAGGAGGTGCAGGCCGACATCATGGTCGTTGGCACGCACCGGCAGGGTGTGCTCGGCCGATTGCTGGTCGGAAGCACGGCTGCGCGTTGCCTTCGGGTCTCTCCCATGCCGATCCTAATGGTTCCCGAGCAGGCTCGGTAGTCCGTCGAGGCTCTCGGCGTTGTTCTCCTGCTGGTAGTTGGCGAGACCAACCTCGCCCTTGTTATGCGCCCAGCGCGGAAGTTGATCGCGCTCGCCTCGGTAGTCGTATAGGGGTACGCCGTAGCCGCAGGAGTCGCTGATGCGGCTTGCGCGAACGCGAATGATCGAGCGAACCCCAGGGTAGTCCTCGAACTGCTGACGCAAGCCTCCGAACTCGTCCTCGCTTGGCTCCACGACATCTCCGACGCCGTGCACGCGGACGATTCTCGGCGGGCCTTCAAATGCACAGAACATCACGCAGATGCGGCCGTTCTCGCGGAGGTGCGCGATCGTTTCGACGCCGCTCCCGGTGAAATCCAAATACGCGATGGTCCGGTCGTCGAGCACGGCCAAGGTTCCCGCGAGACCTTTCGGCGAGACGTTGACGTGGCCGTCTGCCGTCAACGGTGCGGTCGCCACGAAGAACATCTTCTGCTGATCGATGAAGCCCCGGAGCTTCTCGTTGAACGCGTCGAAGGTCTTGGCCATTGGCCTACCTTGACACTCAGGCAGCCGTACTCTAGATCCACATATGGGACCGATGCAGTCCGATATGTAAGTCTCTGAAAATGCTGCGAATTTCTAAAATGACCGATTACGGAGTCATGCTGGCCACGCAGCTGGCCGCGGCCGATGGGGCACATGCAGCCCGCGACTTGGCCTTGCAGACCCAGATCCCGGAGCCGACGGCGAGCAAGGTCCTGAAGAAGCTGGCGCGTGCTGGCGTCGTGATTTCGCAGCGGGGAGCGAAGGGTGGCTATGCGCTTGCTCGCCCTGCCGAGGAGATCGGCGTCAACGAAGTCATCGAAGCGATCGAAGGCCCTATTGCGGTGACCGAGTGCTCGGACGACAGCGCCCACTCTTCTTGCGAGTACGAAACAAACTGCGGGGTGCGGGCCAATTGGCAGCGTATCAACCTCGCGGTTCATCGCGCGCTTTCCTCTATCAGCCTGGCCGACATGGCGTTCCACGGCGCGGCGGAGCTCGTGTCGATTGCCCGCTCGAGCAAAGACGCTGAGCGGATGCGCGCCGCCGGCACCCAGAGCAGCGATGTCCGCTAAGTTGGAGTGACTCATGTCCATAGCAACCGAACAGATCGATGACATTCTCAAGAAAGGCTACGAAGCCGGTTTCGTCACCGACATCGAGCAAGAGTACGCACCGCCTGGCTTGAGCGAGGAAATCGTCGCCTTCATCTCGAAGAAGAAGGAAGAGCCCGACTGGCTTCTGCAGTGGCGCCTCAAAGCGTATCGGCGATGGCTCGACATGAAGGAGCCGACCTGGGCCAAGGTCCGCTACCCGAAGATCAACTATCAAGACATCTGTTACTACGCGGCGCCGAAGTCCAAGGAGAACGCTCCGAAGAGCCTCGACGAAGTCGACCCCGAGCTCCTCAGAACCTACGAAAAGCTGGGAATTCCCCTCCATGAGCGGGAAATCCTCGCCGGAGTCGCGGTCGATGCCGTCTTCGATAGCGTCTCGGTTGCCACGACCTTTCGCGAGAAGCTTTCCGAAGTCGGCGTCATCTTCATGTCGTTCTCCGAGGCAGTGAAGGAGCATCCCGAGCTCATCAGGAAATATCTGGGTTCGGTCGTACCGGTCTCCGACAATTTCTTCGCAGCGCTCAACAGCGCGGTCTTCAGCGACGGCTCGTTCGTCTACATCCCGAAGGGCGTGCGCTGTCCGATGGAGCTTTCGACCTACTTCCGCATCAACGCTGCAAACACAGGCCAGTTCGAGCGCACGCTGATCATCGCCGACGAGGGCAGCTACGTGAGCTACCTCGAGGGCTGTACCGCGCCGATGCGCGATGAGAACCAGCTTCACGCCGCGGTCGTCGAGCTCGTCGCGCACGAGGACGCGCAAATCAAATACTCGACGGTGCAGAACTGGTATCCAGGTGATGAGAACGGAAAGGGCGGCATTTTCAACTTCGTCACCAAGCGCGGGCTCTGTGAAGGCGCCCGCTCGAAGATCAGTTGGACTCAGGTCGAGACGGGCTCTGCGATCACCTGGAAGTATCCAAGCTGCATTCTCAAGGGTGACTACTCGATCGGCGAGTTCTACTCGGTGGCCTTGAGCAACCACCGTCAACAAGCCGACACGGGGACCAAGATGATCCACCTCGGCAAGAACACGAAATCCACGATCATTTCCAAGGGGATCAGCGCCGGACATGGGCAGCAGACCTATCGCGGAGGGGTGAAGATCTCCCGGGGTGCAGCCAACGCGCGTAACTACACGCAGTGCGATTCTCTGCTGATCGGCGACAAGTGTGGCGCGCACACGGTGCCCTACGTGGACGTGAGGAATGCCTCCTCGAAGCTCGAGCACGAGGCGACGACATCGAGCATTGGGGAAGACCAGCTCTTCTACTGCCGGCAGCGGGGCCTTTCCGAGGAAGACGCGGTAAGCCTCATCGTCAACGGTTTTGCAAAGCAAGTGTTGAAGGAGCTGCCGATGGAATTTGCGGTCGAGGCGCAGAAGCTCCTCGGCGTCAGCTTGGAAGGAGCAGTCGGCTGATGTTGAAGATCGAGGACCTGCACGTCGAGGTAGATGGCAAGCCCATCCTCAAGGGGATCAATCTCGAGGTCGAGGCAGGGCAAGTGCACGCGATCATGGGGCCGAATGGCTCTGGGAAGAGCACGCTTGCATATGTGCTTGCTGGCCGCGATGGCTACGAAGTCACGAAAGGCCGCGTGACGTACAAAGGCCGAGACCTACTCGAGATGCCGCCAGAGCAACGCGCCGCGGAGGGCGTCTTCTTGGGCTTTCAATATCCGGTCGCGATTCCAGGTGTGAGCAACATCTACTTCCTCAAGGCCGCGCTCAACGCGATTCGAAAGCACCGCGGGGAGGCTCCTCTGGACGCGATCGATTTCATGAAGCTCGCGAAGAAGAAAGCGGCGCTGGTTCAGCTCCCTGACGAGCTCACCAAGCGCTCGGTCAACGATGGGTTCAGCGGTGGCGAGAAGAAGCGCAACGAAATCTTTCAGATGGCCATGCTAGAGCCCTCGCTCGCAGTGCTCGATGAGACGGACTCCGGTCTCGACATCGATGCGCTCAAGGTTGTGGCCGAAGGGGTAAATGGCCTGCGCGCTCCGGATCGGGCCATGTTGGTCATCACGCACTACCAACGTCTGCTCGACTACATCGTTCCAGATGTCGTGCATGTGCTGATCGACGGACAGATCGTTCGAACCGGCGACAAGGACCTCGCCAAGCGTCTCGAGAAAGAGGGGTACAGCGAGGTCCGGGAAGCATCTCGGCTGTGACGGACGCGAACCGCCAGACGCTGCTCGCGAGCCTTCCCTCCTCCTTCGATACGGGACCCGATTGGTTGCGGGTGCTTCGGGGGCGTGCGGCCGATGCGCTTCGCGAGCAAGGCCTTCCGACCAAACGCACCGAAGCTTGGCGCTTCACGCCGGTGCGGTCGCTCGTCGAGACCGAGTTTTCCGTCGACGACCGGGGTGTTCCGTCGCTGGTCTCGGCGCTTCCAGATGGGGTCTCAGTCCGCCATCTGGCCGAGGTCCTCGAAGGACAGCCCGAGCTTCTACAAGCGCGGCTGGACTTGGGAGGCGTGCCCAGCCACTTCGCTGCGCTCAACACAGCTCTGTTCCGCGACGGGCTTTGGATCGACGTTCCCCCCGATACGCTTGCGTCGGAGCCGCTCGAGATCAGCCACAGGATTCCGACGTCCAGAGAGCCTGGTGTCGTCTACCCGCGGGTGCTCGTCACCTTGGGTGAGGGCGCCGAGCTGACTCTGATTGAAACCTACTCGGGGACCGAGTCGGGGCAGCTCAGCAACGCGGTGGTCGAGGTCGACCTGGGTCGCAATGCCAAGATGAGCCACGTTCGCGTGCACGAGAACGCCGGCCTGCAGGTCGGCCGTGTCGACGTCCGCCAGGCTGCCGACAGCCGATACCGCTCGACCGTGATCACCTTGGGCGGCGCCCTCTTGCGCTTCGATGTTCGCTGCCTGCTGCAAGGCAAGGGCGCGCAATGCCAGCTCGACGGCGCATATCTGCTCGAGGGAGATGACCACGTCGACCATCACACCTTGGTCGAGCATCAGGCCTCTCACTGCCAGAGCACGCAAACCTACCGCGGAATCGTTTCGGGGAAGGGCACCGCCGTGTTCGACGGCGTCGTCATCGTCCATCGCGATGCTCAAAAGACGGAGGCGCATCAGGAGAATCGCAACCTGCTTCTCTCCGACACGGCTACCGTTCACACGAAGCCGCACCTCGAGATCGACGCAGACGACGTGATCTGCAGCCACGGGGCTACAGTAGGCGCGCTCGACGACAGCCAGCTCTTCTATCTCCGCGCTCGTGGCGTCCCCGAAGATCTTGCTCGCGCGATGCTGACCTATGCGTTCTTGGAGTCGATCGTGGACCGCGTCAGCCACGACGCGACACGGGCGCGCATGCGGGAGGCGCTACTCGCGCGAATTCCGTACGGAGAAGAGATTCGAGGGGTTACGTGACCGAGGTGTTGCCCATGACAGCTTGCGCGCCTGTGATGTTCGACGTTCGGCGTGTGCGCGAAGACTTTCCGGCGCTTCACCAGGATGTGCACGGCAAGCCCTTGGTCTATCTCGATAGCGCAGCCACTTCCCTCAAGCCGCAATCGGTCATCGATGCGGTGGACGAGGTCTATGCAAGAGACTGTGCCAACATCCACCGAGGGGTTCATCTGCTCTCGCAGAGGGCGACGCTCCGATACGAAGATGCGCGCGAGAAAGTCCGCGCCTTCTTGAACGCAGCGAAGAAGTCCGAGATCGTGTTCACCAGGGGAACGACCGAGGGAATCAACCTCGTGTCGCAAAGCTGGGGGCGCAGCTCGCTTCGAGAAGGCGACGAGGTTTTGGTGACCGAGCTCGAGCACCACTCGAACATCGTGCCGTGGCAGATCCTATGCCAGCAGACGGGCGCGAAGCTCGTCGTCGTGCCGATGACCGACCGAGGCGAAATACTGCGAGAGGCTTTCGAGCACAAGCTCAGCGATCGCACACGCTTGGTCGCAATGGCACACGTTTCGAACGCCCTCGGTACTTTGCTTCCGGTGTCCGAGCTGATCGCGCTCGCACACGAGCGCGGCGCATTGGTTTTGCTCGACGGGGCGCAGGCGGTTTCGCACGTCGACGTCGACGTGCAGGCGC
Source organism: uncultured delta proteobacterium (assembly GCA_963699755.1). GTDB lineage: Bacteria > Myxococcota_A > Polyangia > Polyangiales > Houyiibacteriaceae > SG8-38. Next base: position 582,863 of record CAVOVB010000001.1, on the reverse strand, counting down.
TCGGCTGCGACTTCTATGCCTTCAGTGGCCACAAGCTCTACGGCCCAACCGGCATTGGCGTGCTCTACGGCAAGGAACGGCTCCTGGACAGGATGCCGCCGTATCAGGGCGGCGGTGACATGATTCGCTCGGTAACCTTTGAAGAGACGATCTACAACGACCTTCCCTACAAGTTCGAGGCGGGGACGCCGAACATCGCTGGCGCGATCGGCCTCGGGGCCGCCATCGACTACTTGTCTTCCTTTGACGCGGCATTGGTCCAGACGCACGAGGAAGCGGTTTTGCGGTACGCGACCGAAAGGCTCGAGGCGGTGCCGGGGCTGCGCTTCATCGGAACGGCGCCGGGCAAGCGGGCGGTCCTTTCGTTCTTGATGGATTCAGCGCACCCGCATGACGTCGGGACGATCGTCGATTCCGAGGGCGTTGCGATTCGCACCGGGCACCACTGCGCGCAGCCGGTCATGGAGCACTTCGGCCTCGCCGCGACCGCGCGTGCTTCGCTGGGCATGTACAACACGACAGACGACATCGACGTCCTGGTCCGCGCACTTCACAAAGTGCAGGAGCTATTTGGCTGATGGACCTTCGTGAGCTCTATCAGGAAGTGATCCTCGATCACGGAAAGAACCCTCGGAACCACAGGTTTCCCGAGCCGTACAATCGAGAAGGACGTGGCTACAACCCTCTCTGCGGAGACAAGATCACACTCCGCCTCCAGCTCGACGGCGAAACGATTACCGATGTCGGTTTCATCGGGCAGGGATGCGCCATCTCCCAAGCGTCCTGCTCCACGATGACAGAGGCGATCAAAGGCAAGACGGTTTCCGAAGCCGAGGCACTGTTTTCGACGTTTCACAGGATGCTCACGAGCGAAGACAGCTCCGAGGACGACGTCGAAGACCTCGGCAAGCTGGCCGTCTTCGCCGGTGTCCGCGAGTTCCCAATGCGCGTCAAATGCGCGACGCTTGGCTGGCACACCCTCAACCAAGCTCTTCGCAACGAGAGTGGCGAAGCAAGGACGGAGTAGGACTGTGGGCGACGACATCGAACGCTTGAAGATCCACAAGATCCAGCCGCGCAGCACGTCGGACCACGTGTTCCTGCCCGTGACCGAGCCGCACCATCCGCCGACGGAGCGGATCACCGAGGCCCTCGGCGGGAGCGGGGAGAAGCCGGCCACGCCAATCGATCCGAAGCTCGTCGAAGCTGCGATCGTCGAAGCGCTGGAAACGATTTACGACCCAGAGATTCCCGTCAACATCTACGATCTTGGTTTGATCTACGGCGTCGAGGTCGACGAAAACGGCCGGGCTGAAATCCGCATGACCCTCACTGCGCCAGCCTGTCCCGTGGCCGGCGCAATCGTAGAGGAGGTCGCCGAAAAGTCGGGTCGCGTAGAAGGAGTGTCGACGTCGCACGTCGAGCTCGTCTGGGACCCACCCTGGACGCCGGATCGGATGACCGAGGCGGCGAGGCTCGAGCTGGGGATGATCTAGGCGCTCGCGTCGCGCGTCAATCGCAAGATGGGAGACCGGCTCGTTCGTTTGACCCTTCCCGGACTACTTCTTCTGACCAGCGAACTGGTCCTCTTTCCTCTTGAACAGCACGTTGAAGGTCGTCAGCGATCCATAGCAGCCGGTGATGTATTGCTGAAGCTGGACCTTCTCTTCGTCGCTCAGGTTCTTGTTGCCGTTCACCTTTTGTTCGAGAACGCGGAGCTTGTCGCGGACCATTACTATCTTCTTGAAGAAGACGTCCAAGGGGATCCGCTTTTCTTGGGTTCCCTCTTTGCCGGGAACGAGCACCAGCTCGCCATCGTTCCAGCGATCGCCCAGCTCGACCTCGCGAATACCGAGCTCGTCGAGAAGAACTTCGCGCAGCACTTGTCGAAAGGTTTCTTGATCCATGTCGATTCCAATCTCTGAAGGAATGATCGGCCGCGGTTTCGGCGCCGGCTCATCCCGATAGTGCCGGGGCGTGCCCGCCGCCGGTTTTCGCTTGAGGGCCTGGTCCCAGGGAATGTCTTTGGACTTGTGACTCGAACAGGTCGCCATGTCGTTGAGCGGCCAGCGGCCCTGTCCAAGTCGGCAATCGCCGACCCATGACCCGTCGGGCTCTTCGCGTTTGCGGATGTACCAACCGCAGCTTCCGCATCGCCCTGAGAGGTCTCGCGCCATTGCGGGCCGAGCCTATGTCAGGGACAGCGACAGTGCCAGTGCCAGCGTTGGCATCTGCGCCGGTGCTACACTGCGGCATGCTCTACTTCGCCTACGGTTCCAATCTCGACTCCGAGAACTGGAACCTCTGGTGCGCCAAGGAAGGTTACGACCCGAGCTCGATCGAAGCGCTCGGGCCCGCTTGGCTCCCCGATCACGAGCTGGTCTTTCACTATCGGTCACGCCTTCGAAAAGGAGGGGCTCTCGATGTTCGTCCGCGGCTCGGCGCCGCGATTCCGGGCGCTCTCTTTCGCGTCCATGATTGGGATGGCCTCGACGCGAAGGAAGGCGTGTCTGGGGGCTACTACCGCCGCGTTTCCGTCACGGCGTTGACCGAAGACGGGCGTGCTCACTCGGCGAGGACCTACTGCGTTTGCGAGGAGCGATTGGGGCCGTTCGTGCCCCCCGGGGCGGAGTATCGGAAGATCGTCACGCGTGGCTTATCGAGGTTTGGGCATCGGCACGATGGATTCCTGGCTGCAGCCGATGGGATCGCAGCTTCGCCGCAACCCGATACGATCTTCACCTACGGCACTCTGATGAAGGGCGAGCGTAGCCATGATTTGTTGGCACCCAGAGTCAGACGCACGCACGGCGCCGCTCGCGTGGCCAATGCAACGCTCGTTCAGATCGACTGGTACCCAGGGCTCGTGCTCAGCGACTCCGGCACGGTTCACGGGGAGCTCTACGGAGTCGACGACATCACGGCGACGCTCGAAGAGCTCGACTCTTATGAGGACTTCACGGGCTATGACATCGATGGCTCGCTCTACCGACGTTCCCTCATCACCGCCGCGACGTCCGGCGGACCAGTGCTCGCATGGACGTACGTCTTTCTAGGTAATGCGGCTGAGTTTCCACTAGTTTCCGCGGGCCGCTGGTCGGGTGCTTGACGCCTCCGTCAACTGCCGTAAAATCACCCCAGAGATGAATACCTACCGCGACAACCGCTACTTTTTTTGGTTCACCGACTGAGGTGGCCTGCGCGCGTTGTCGCTCAAGGGCCGCCTCTCAGGGCGGCCTTTTTGATTTAACCATCTGAGGCTGTCGTGAGAGGGGCTGGGAGCCCAAACGATGGCACGAACAGATAGAAAACAAGCCCAGGACAGACATTCCCGAATCAGAGCACGAGAGCGAAAGGCGACCGTCGTGCATGACGGCTCGGCGTTCCAGCTCGCGGTCGACCTTCGTGTCCACGGTTTTGACGTGGCCGAGGCGCCTCTGCTCTCCTCTTCGAGCGTGCTCTCCGATCCAGGCGGTCTCGCGGTGATCGCGACGCGACCCGGCGCCACGCGAGCCGAGCGTCTGCGAGAATGGACGCACCAACTGTGCTGGAATGGTGCAACAGTCCTGGCGGTTGGATCGGCCGTCCTGCCCGTCGCCGAATTCTTCGGCTCCAAGCGCGCTGACGTCTCGGAGGACCGGGTCGACGGCCGTTTGGTCGATATCGGCTCGGCGAACGAGGGGCTATTCGCGGGGCTGCCGACGAAGTTCCGTCTCGCGCTCCCAGCGGGAGACCGCTTCCCCGCATCCGAGCTCAGCTCCGAGTTCGGGGCCACCGCCTGGAGTCAAGATGGCGAGCTCATCGGCGCGTCACACGTCTTTCGGCCGGTCCATTTGCTGCATGCGGGAACGCTCGAGAGCGGGGAGGTGCGCCCGGTGATCTTGAAGAACTTGCTGATGCTGATGCGGGAGAACGGGGGACGGGCTTTTTAGCAGTCGCGCAACACAGTCGCTGACGCATTCGGTCGCGCCGCGATTCGTCCGCGAATGTGCTACTGAGCTCCCATGTCCGACGCAAAGGTCTTGACCCATCTCGACGACGAGGGTGTTCTCACGCTGACCATGAACCGCCCCGAACGACGGAACGCTTTCGACTCGGAGGCGTTCCTTGCGCTTCGGGATGCGTTTGCTGAAGCGATGGAGAACCCGCGGGTTGCTGTGGTCTTGCTCACTGGCGCAGGCGAGGATTTCAGCTCGGGGCTCGATCTCTCCGCGATCGACATGAACCGGGACCAGGAGCCGCCGTTCGAGCTGATGATGGACTCGATCTGCGCGTTCGATAAGCCGTTGGTTTGTGCCGCGAAGGGATGCGCGATTGGTTTCGGCGCGACCGTGCTCTTTCATGCCGACGTCGTCTACCTCGGGCAGAGTGCGAAGTTGCGCTTCCCATTCGTCAGCCTCGGGCTCGTCACCGAAGCTGCTGCCGCGTACCTGGGTCCGGCCACGATCGGCCCCAAGCAGGCCGCCGAGCTCTTGTTCACCGCCGAGCTCTTCGGGGCAGACAAGGCGCTTGAGTATGGCATCGCAACCCAGGTATTCGCAGATGACGAGCTCTTGCCGAAGGCGATCGAAAAGGCCCGCGAGATGGCGCAGTGGCCGATCGACTCGCTGGTGGCGATCAAACGCATCATGAAGGCGATGCACGACGACAAGGTCGCGCTCGCGCGGAAGCTCGAAATGGACGGTTTCGCCGAGCTGATGGGCTCGGTAGCCAACATGGAAGCATTCTCCGCATTCATGGAGAGGCGCTCGCCCGACTTCAAGCAGTTTCGGAAATAAGTGACCTCCTGCTCGCAGCGATTGCGATGACGAGCAGGACAGCGATCAGGCCGAGGAGCATTCCGCTCCAGAGCGTGAACTGCCCGTAACGGCCCGGTATGAGCCAACCAAACCACTGAAGTGAGCAGAATCCGAGTACCGCTGCCGCGATCAGTGACCAATCCCGACTCCCATTCGGCCCGGTCCTCGCGGCGAGAAGCAGCGGCCAGATGAAGAGGATGTGTAGGTAGTAGTTCGCCGGGTAGAAATAGATGGGGATCATCATGGTGCCGATCACGGCTGCGTCCGAGAGTCTCGATCTCCGGCAAGCGAATACCGCGAGCAAGGTGTAGAACAGCATGCCGGTGACGATGAGCCATCGTCGGTCTTTCATCGTTTGCGCCGTCAGCGGTCCCCACTGCTCCGGGTCGATGCCTCGCGCGCGGAGGTTGCCCCAAAGGTTGTCGGGCTCGTAGCTGAGCGAGGCGGTGAGCCCGATGTGATTGATGTTGGGTCTGGTCGCGTGCATCGAGATCTTCTGGGACCAGGCGCCCCAGGACTCCTCGATTCCGAACTTGCCGGCAGACAAGGCTCCGAGCGCCACGACCACCACGGCAACCCCGGCCGCGACTTTGAATAGCGGAAACAATTGCTCGAACGGACGCGCGTCGGCGTTCGGTTCTTCACGGCGTTGCCGATGGACCACCAGCAGCCTCCAAGCGATGGGCGCCGCCAAGAACACGAGCGCCAGCACGGGAAACGCCCGAATCATAGCGCCCCAGCCGAGGAGCACCCCCGCAAGAAACAGCCGCCGTGACTCGAGCGCGCACACGCCGAGCCCTAGCAAGACCATCCAATCGTTTCGGAGTGTGGAGCCGCCCCAGTTGCTGCCAAACTGATAGATCGTCGTCGCTCCGTAGGCGACCAGGCAGACGAGCGCCGCTCGCAGGCCAAAGGTGCGCCACGCCACGAAGAAAAAAATCAGCAGGAGGAGCGGGTCCACGAGCGCACCCCAGAGGAACGTCGCTTCGCTCGCATCCGCGGAGCCGTACATCAGGTGAGCGACGAGCAACCAGGCGGGTGTGGCGTTGCCGCCATGGTCGCGCAGGCTCTCCAAGTAGGCCCGTGATCCCATCGTGTTCCAGAAGTAGGACATGTCCTGCTTGAACTCGGTCCACCGCTCGGCCGAGAAGCGGTTCTTCACGCCGTGGATCTCTTCTGCAACTTCGGAAACACCGCGCATTTCGTAGTCTCGAAGGTCGCGAAGCTGGGTGTCCTGGATGCGGTCTAGCGACCCACCGAGCTCGTCGTCGGCGTAGGCTTTCACGCTTGCGAGATAGACTCCGTCGTAGCCCAGCTCGTCGAAGTACTTCACGAACGGAAAGTAGACACGCAGGTCCCAGGTATGGACGTAGGAGGGCTTTTTCGCCGCGACATCGTAGAACTGCGGGTGGCCGAAGTTGTAGAAGGTCAGGATCGACACGAAGGCCATGGAGGCAAGTAAGCCGGTTAGCAGTTGTTTTCGCGCCTGCTCGGGTCGGAACCCGAGCCGGAAGACCACCGCGCACGACACTGCAGCGCAGATGGCGCGCGACGCATCGATCACGCTGACCTCCGCCGGCCAGATCGCGGAAATCAGATAGGCGACAAACCCTGCGCAAACGACGGTCGCCACCCAGAGGATGTTCGATAGCAGCCTCCGAGAGTCCCGACGGTGGAAGACCACCGCCAGGGTCGCGATCACCCCGAACAACAAGATCGCGAGTCGCGCCCAAAGTGACGAGCGCAGCTCCGTTCGCAGGGGGATCTTCGGCGGCCAGACCGCCGGCGTCGCCGAGAAAAGTTGAATCTCGCTGACGCTCACCCATGGGTCCCCACCGATGGCGCTCAGCCGCACGAAGCGGCCGCTTCCGCCGAGCCCAGCGGCCCAGCGGGCGCGAAGCCCCTGCGGGCCCACGGCGGGTACCTCCCAGAGCGTCGCGAACCGCGCGCCATCCTCCGAGGTTTCGAGGATAAACCGATCGTTGTTGTCCCCTTGGAGGTACGCGGCCTCGATCGCTGTCGTCTTGCCTAGGTCGAACGTCACGTATGCGCGTGTTCCGCGGAAGAGGGCTGCCGTCTCCGAGTCCCACGGGCTGCCTCCAAGTGCGCGCCTCCCGTCGGTCAAGCGGCCGACGTGTTCGACGTCTCGTGCTTCGGGTTGCGCGTCGAGCTGGATCTGCTCGGCCGTCGTTGCTTGCGCGCATCCGGTCATCGCGACCAGAAGAAGCAAACCCGCGATGCCCACCCTGATTCGCTTCATGGTCGTCGAAGCAGTAGCAGGATGAGCCATGGGCGAGAAGAACGTCTTGTTACGAAGCGATCAAACCGGGTGGGCCGCCTTGTTGACACAAAATGACAATTGGAGAGAGGCCAACACTACGGCTGCAGTAATCTCTTATCAACGGAAAATGCGCGATCGCCAAGGAAATCGCCTTCCTCTGTGCTTGCAACACGTTACGCTCCCGACTCGCCTGTTGATGCAAGCGGCGACCATCGAGCGCTGTCTGAGCATGAGGTGCGTCCGTGTACGTCTCGTGTTTGACGCGGTGGGACGAAGCCGCTACCTGCGACGCTTCAAGCGGGGAGTTCGGGTGTAGTGGCGAGCCCCGCGCCATCAACGGAGAGAATCGCTATGACCAAGAACATTTTTCGATTGAGCCTGGTGCTCTCGCTATGCGGGGCCATGACGGCTTGCAAGAAAGCCGAAGACGCCGCCGACAAGGCAGCGGCAGCGGCAGACCACGCGGCCCACGAAGCCAGCGAAGCTGCCGACGAAGCCGCTGAAAAGGCCGGCGAAGCTGCCGAGGACGCAAAGGAAGCCGCCGCTGATGCCGCAGAGGCCGCCAAGGAAGCCGGCGAAAAAGCCGTCGAGGCCGCCAAGGAAGCCGGAGTGAAGGTCGTCGAAGGCACCAAGGACGCTGCCGCCGATGCCAAGGATGCCGTCAAGGGAGCTGCCGCGGACACCAAGGAAGCAGCCGCCAAAGCAGCTGCGGACGCCAAAGCAGCCGCTGCTGATGCGAAGGCGGATACCGAGGCCGCTGCGGCGGACGCTAAGGCAGACGCGAAGAAGCAGCTGGGCCGCTAGGGCACAGGGTTTCGAACCTTTCAGCAAAGGAGCCGGCTCCATCGAGCCGGCTTTTTTCGTATCCGATCGGGGGGTCGACTTGCATCAGGCCCATGGCTAACTAGAACATGTTTCACTCCGGTACGCAGGCCGGAAAGCGTGAGGCCATGTATTTCGACTACACCCCCGAGCAAAAAGCATTGCGCGACGAGCTTCGCGCATACTTCGATCACCTGATTACCGACGAGCTCATCGCCGAGCTCGACGAAGTCGAGGGCGGTGGACCTCTCTATCACGAGGCGATGCAACAGCTCGGCGCCGATGGCTGGCTCGGCATTGGCTGGCCGAAAGAGCACGGCGGCCAGGGCCGGGGTCCGATTGAGCAGTTCATCTTCTTCGATGAGGTGCAGCGCGCTGGCTTTCCGGTTCCGATCCTCACGCTGAATACCGTGGGGCCGACCCTACTCAAGTTCGGAACCGAGGAGCAGAAGGCGAAGTACCCGCCGAAGATTCTCGAAGGTAAGTGTCATTTCTCGATCGGATACACCGAGCCCGCCTCGGGTACCGACCTCGCGTCGCTTCAAACCAGCGCGGTCCGCGATGGCGACGAATACGTGATCAACGGCCAGAAGATATGGACCAGCTTGGCCGACCATGCCGACTACATGTGGCTGGCCTGTCGCACCGATCCCGATGCGCCGCCGCACAAGGGGATCTCGATCATCATCGTTCCCGCAGAGGCCGAGGGCGTTCAAATTACGCCGATGCACGCGCTCGGTGAGAACAACGTGCACGCGGTCTATTACGACAACGTGCGAGTTCCGGTCGCGAACCTAGTCGGTGGCGAGAACAACGGCTGGCATTTGATCACCACCCAGCTCAATCACGAGCGCGTCGCTCTTTGCTCGGTGGGTCCACTCGAAAGGATCTACACCGAGACCATCGAATGGGCGAAGAAGGCCCAAAACGGTGATGGCGGCAGGGTCATCGATTTGCCTTGGGTGAAAACCAATCTCGCGCGGGTTTATGCCAAGCTCGAAGTGCTCAAGCTGCTCAACTGGCAGCAAGCTTGGGGCATCGCAAATGAAACGCTTTCGCCTGCCGATGCTTCTGCGATCAAAGTCTTCGGCTCGGAGTTCTATGTCGAAGGGTCGCGATTGCTCATGGAGGTTCACGGAGCAGCGGGCGTGCTTCACCACAGCTCCGAAGGGGTGCTTCTTCGCGGACGCCTCGAGAAGTATTACCGCATGTCCTTGGTGCTCACCTTCGGCGGCGGCACCAACGAGATTCAACGAGACATCATTTGCCAGGCTGGGCTTCGCATGCCCCGCCTAGGACGACGCTGACGAGGCCCCCAATGGATTTTTCGTTCACCGAAGACCAGAACAGCATTCGAGACCTCGTCAAGCAGGTGCTCAGCGACATCGTCACGGACGACTCGCTCAAGGCGCTCGCCAAGGAGGACCGCTGGTTTCATGAGCGCGCATGGAGGCAGCTCGCCGAATCCGAGATGCTCGGCCTCGCCATTCCCGAAGAGTACGGTGGAGCTGGGATGGGGCTGACCGAGCTCTGCCTCCTGCTTCAGCAAGTCGGGCGCACCGTCGCGCCGATCCCCGCGATCGAAACCCTCGTCGCCGCCGCGCTTCCCCTCGTGGAGTTCGGGACCTCCCAGCAAAAGGAGCGCTTCCTTCCTAGAATCGCCCAGGGCCGCACCATTTTGACCGCGGCTCTCGTCGATTCGCGGAGCCGCAACCCGCTCCATCCGTCCCCGCTTGCCAAGGCCGACGGCGATGGCTGGCGCGTCAGCGGGCGCTTCAGCAACGTCGCCTATGCAGATTTCGCGGAACGGATCGTCGTGCCGGCACGAGCCGACAGTGGCTCGATCCTCGTGCTGCTGGTCGATCCCAAAGCCGACGGCGTGCGCCTTGGTGAGCAGAAGGGAACCAACGGCCAGCCGCTCTGGCTTCTCGAGCTCAATGACGCTCCCGTTGGGGCCGGCGATGTCCTCGGTGGCACGGAGCAGGGCGAGCAGGTCCTGCGTTACCTCGTCGATCGCACCGACCTCGCGATCTGTGCGGTCGAACACGGGATCGCCGAGCAGGCGCTCTTCATGACGGCGGCGTACTCGGGTGAACGCAAGCAGTTCGGTGTTCCCATCGGCACGTTCCAAGGGGTGACGCAGCGGGTGGGTGATGCATACATCGACGTTCAGGTCATGCGATCCTCGATGTGGCAAGCGTGCTGGCGTCTCGATCGAGGCCTCGATGCCGGCAAAGAGCTCGCCGTTGCGAAGTTTTTCGCGTCTGAAGCCGGTGCCCGGGTGGTGGCTGCCGCCCAGCACGTCCATGGTGGCATGGGCTTCGATAGGGACTATCCCCTCTACCGCTACTTCATGACCTCGAAGCATCTCGAGTTCATTTTAGGAGGAACGCAAGAGACGCTGACTCGGCTCGGGGAGCTCATTTCGGAGTGAGTCCAGATGCCGCGAAACTACCAGCTTCGGCAGAGTCTGAGGCGTCGCCTCTCCCCCATTCGAGAATAGTCCCCGCCTGATAGCCGCCAGCTGGTGAAACCAGCGGTACCAGGCAGGGAGCTTGGGATGAAGGAGAGGTTGTTCACCGTAGTTACGGCGCTCGCGCTGCTTCGTTACGGTTAGGGGTGAAGAAGGGCCACTGAGCTTGGGTGCCCCCCCTTTTTCTTTGCATCCCGGTCCGGCGTGACTAGGCATTGGAGAGCTCGGAGACTTGAAGTAATGTTTTCGAAATGGCCTTTGCGACGTTCTTGAGAGCCGAGGCGCTCGCGACCGAATCCAAGACCAACTTCATTCGCGAAGCCTGGGACCGTTTCGAGCGCATCCCGGGGGGCAAGCGCGTCTTCAGCCGTATCGTCGGAACGGTTGCGCCCTACACAGCCACGATCGGCGCGGTGGTTCAGGAGCTCGGCCCAGGCTATGCGCGCGTCACGCTCGCCGATCGTCGCGCGGTGCGAAATCATCTATCCTGCGTGCATGCGGTGGCGTTGGCGAATCTCGTCGAGCTGACCGGAAACCTCGCGCTCGGCTACTCCCTGCCAGACGATGCCCGATTCATCGTCGCCGGCATGAGCCTGGACTACATCAAGAAGGCGCGCGGGACGATCACCGGCGAGTGCCGCACGCCGCCCATCGAGTCCAACACAAAACGGGAGTACGAGGTCGAGGTCACGCTTCGGGACGGGGGTGGAGCCGTCGCGGTGGAGGGGGTGTTGCGGACGCTGGTCGGGCCGAAGTCGGGGTAGCAGCGGCAGCGCCCAACGAGCGACCGCTCAGGTCTCAGCGCTGCGAATCAGCTCCTGGGCGGCTGCCCTCGCCTGGTCGGTCACGGTGACCCCGCCCAGCATCCGCGCAATCTCCTCGAGCCGCTCCTCGTCGGACAGCAGCCGGATGTCGCTCTTGGTTCGCTTGCCGACGACCTCTTTGTGCACGCGGTAATGGGCGTCGGCGTAGACAGAGATCTGGGGGAGGTGGGTGATGCACAGGACCTGGCTGTGTTGGGCAACCTCGTGGATCTTGCGGCCGATGACTTCGGCGACGGCCCCACCGACTCCGGCATCGACTTCGTCGAAGACGTAGAGGCTTGCCGGGCCGAGCCCCGCGAGCACGCGCTTGATCGCGAGCATGGCTCGAGAGAGCTCACCGCCGCTTGCGATCTTACGGAGCGGCTTTGCGTCTTCGCCGCGGTTTGGCGCGATCAGAAGCTCGGCGTGGTCGATTCCGGTCGGCGAAAGTCGCGCGCCTTCGACTTGGAGCTCGCGTGGTCCGCCTTCGAGGGCCGCGAGCTCTACGATCACCTTGGCTTCGCCCATGCCGAGCGACGAAAGCTCCCTGCTGATGGCTTTGCTGAGCTTGACCGCGGCGCTTTGCCGTTTGCCACGAAGCACGAGCGCTACTCGGGAAGCTTCCTCAAGCGCGTCGTCGAACTCGCGCTGGTAGCGGTCGAGGCGCTCTTCGTAGCGTTCGAGCGAATCGAGCTCCTCGGCGGCCTGGTCACGGTACGCGAGAATCTCGGCGGAGGTCTCTCCGTACTTCTTCTTCAATCGTGACAGACGGCCGAGCTCGTCTTCGAGCGCGCCGAGCCGATTCGGATCGAACGAAAGGTCCCGTGCATAGCTTCCCAGCTCGGACGCCGCATCCTCGAGTTGCAAGAGGGCCTCGCGAACCTGCCTGGTCATCGGCACCAGGGTCGGATCGAAAACCGACGCCTGCTCGACCGCCGTTGCGATTCGCGAGATTGCCCCGCAGATGGAATCATCCTCCGAATAGAGCTGCGCCTCCGCCTCGCCTGCCGCCCTGCCGAGCTTCTCCGCATGTCGCAGGCGCTCACACTCGAGCTCGAGCGCTTCTTCGTTCTCAAGCGTTTCCCGAAGCGTTTCAATCTCGTTGACCTGATAGCGAAGCAGGTCCTCTCGGTCGGCCCTGCCACGCTCTTCGTTTACCAGGTCCTCGAGTCGTGCACTGGCGACTAGGAGCGCCGCGTGGGCACGGCCCACCTCTTCGAGCAGTGGGGCATGACTTGCGAAGGCGTCGAGATAGCTGAGATGGTGCCGCGCATCGGCGAGCGAGTGGTACTCGTGCTGCGACGAGATATCGGCCAGGCCCTTGGTGACTTCCTTGAGTTGGGCGAGCGTGGCGAGCCGCCCGTTGATATAGGCTCGCGTGCGGCCGGTGGCGCTCACGACTCGGCGAATGAGTAGCTCGTCGTCTGCCTCGATGCCTTGCTCTCTGAGGACCCCCAGCACCTCCGGCTGCTCCGACAAATCAAAGAGGGCCTCGACCTCCGCGGCCTCGGCGTCGGTGCGCACGACCTCGGGTCGTCCCCGGGCCCCCAGCACGAGCTGGAGCGCGTCGACCAGAATCGACTTTCCTGCCCCGGTCTCGCCGGTGACGATGTTGAGCCCTGCGGCGAGCTCGACTTCGAGCGCTTCGATGATGGCGAAGCTCCGGACGCGCAGGCACGTGAGCACGGCCGAAGCTCTAGCACAGGCGTTGCGTGGGCGCTGCACAGGCGCTAGCAATCGAGGCACATGGCCCGCTCATCGGAAATTCGGGAATCGTTCCTTCGCTTCTTCGCGGAGCGCGAGCATGAAAGGGTCGCGTCGGGTCCGCTCGTGCCGCCCAACGATCCGACCCTCATGTTCGCCAACGCGGGCATGGTGCAGTTCAAAGACGTCTTCACCGGAAAGGAAGACCGACCGTACTCGCGCGCCACCACGTCGCAGAAATGCATCCGCATCAGCGGAAAGCACAATGACCTCGAAAACGTCGGCGTCACCGCCCGCCACCACACCTTCTTCGAGATGCTCGGCAACTTCTCGTTCGGCGACTACTTCAAGCGCGACGCGATCAAGTTTGCCTGGGACTATTTCATCGACACGCTGGCCCTCGACCCGGAGCGCATCGTGGTCACCGTCTTCGGTGGCGAAGAGGGCCTAGCACCAGCCGACGACGAGGCAGCTGCGATTTGGAAAGACATCACGGGTTTCCCAAGCGAGCGAATCATTCGCTGCGGCGCCAAGGATAACTTCTGGCAGATGGGCGACACCGGCCCCTGTGGCCCTTGCTCGGAGATCCACTACTGCCTTGGTCTCGACGACATCGACCCCCGCAGCTTCGGCGATGAGCCGGCTCCGGACGGCCGTGGCTGGTTCGAGCTTTGGAACCTCGTGTTCATGCAGTTCGATCGGCACGCCGATGGCAAAATGGACCCGCTTCCGGCTCCCTCCATCGACACCGGTGCCGGCCTCGAGCGAATCGCCGTCGTCAAACAAGGCGTCCTGAGCAACTACGATACCGACCTCTTGCGGCCGATCGTCGACTTGGCCTCCGAGATCTCGGGCAAGCGCTACCGCGAGAGCCAGTCCAATGACGATGTGAGCATGCGGGTCATCGCCGACCATGCCCGGACGACGGCGTTTCTCATTTCCGAGGGGGTGTTCCCCGACAAAGAGGGGCGAGCCTACGTGCTTCGCCGGGTGATGCGGCGCGCGATCCGCCATGGGCACCGCCTCGGCATCCATGAGCCGTTTCTTCATCACTGCACCCTGCGAGTCGTCGACGACATGGGCGACGTTTACCCTCAGCTCTCCGAACGACGCGCTCTGATCGAGCAAATCACGCAGCAAGAGGAGGAGCGCTTCCGGCGAACCCTCGACAGGGGCCTCCAGCTCATCTCAGAGAACGAAAAGTGGATCGACCTCGGCGGCAAGCGTTCCTTGCCAGGTGAGGTGGCGTTCAAGCTCTACGACACATACGGCTTCCCCCTCGATCTTCAGAACGTGATCGGCGAGGAGCAAGGCTTTGTGATCGACCAGCAGGGCTTCGACGACGAGCTCGAACGGGCGCGTCAGCGGAGCCAGGGCTCGAAGATCGGCAGTAGCGCGGTTGCAGACGTGTACCCAGCGCTCGCACAAGAGCTCGGGGCCGTCGAGTTCCTCGGCTACGAGCAGGAGGCCGCTCGCAGCGTGATCGTCGCGCTGCTGACGGATGGGGGCCAGGTCCACGCGCTTCGGACGGGTGCGTCGGGCGAGATCATCACCCGCGCCACGCCGTTTTACCCGGAGCAGGGCGGCCAGGTGGGCGACCGGGGCGTCATCGAGCTCGATGGTGCAGGCTTCGAAGTCGAAGACACTCAGAAGCCGGTGGAAGGTTTGATCGTTCATCGCGGCAAGTTGGTGTCGGGCTCGCTCAAGACCGGGGAGGAGGTCGAGCTCCGTGTCGATCACGCGCTTCGGAGCGCCACCCGCCGCAATCACAGCGCGACGCACCTTTTGCACTGGGCTCTCCGCCAAGTCGTTGGGGAGACCGCGGCGCAGAAGGGCTCACTGGTCGGTCCGGACCGCTTGCGCTTCGACTACAGCGGCACCCGCCCACTCGAAGCCGCGGAGCTCGAACAGATCGAGGATCTCGTCAACGCCCGTGTGCTGGAGAACACCAACATCACGACCGAAGCTCTGGCCATGGACGAAGCCAAGGCGCGGGGCGCGATCGGCATCTTCGAAGAGAAGTACGGCGACGTCGTGCGCATGCTCACCATAGGTCCGTCACTCGAGCTTTGCGGGGGTACACACGCCGAGCGCACCGGTGACATCGGGCTCTTCAAGCTCCTCTCCGAGACAGGCCTCGCGGCCGGTGTCCGGCGCATCGAGGCGACGACGGGGCTGAACGCGCTTGGGCACCTGCGTCGGCTCGAGTCCGAGCTCAGTGGCGCCGCTTCCTTGCTCAAGTCGCCCGCTGCGCAGCTTCGCAGCCGGGTCGCCCGGCTTATCGAGCAGCAAAAGGACGCGCAGCGTGAAATTGAACGGCTCAAGCGTTCCTTGATGTCCGGCGACAGCGCCGACTTGTCGGCCCATGCGCGTGAGGTGGACGGCGCCAAGGTGCTCGGAGCTACCGTCGAGCTCGGCGATGCAGCGGCCCTTCGCGACATGGCCGACCAGCTTCGGGACAGGCTCGCGCCGGCAGTCATCTTGCTCGGATCGCCCAGCAAAGATGGCAAGAAGGCGCTGCTCGTCTGCAGCGTCTCGAAAGAGTTGATCGGTCGATTCCGTGCGGGCGACATCGTCAAGGCAGCGGCCGGCGTCGTCGGTGGGAAGGGCGGCGGGCGTCCGGACTTCGCGCAGGCCGGAGGTCCCGACCCGAGCAAGCTCAGTGAGGCGGTCGATACGGTGTACGAGCTGGTAGGAGCCAGCTAGGTGTCCGCCAAGTCCCGGGTCGTCGGCACCGTTCTCGATGCCTATCTCAGCTCACGACCTGCGAAGCATGCTCTGTTCACCGTCGGCCGGGTACTCCGCGGCGGCCGCAGGCGCGCACGCTTCTATTATCGTGCCGACGATCCGTACAGCCAACTCCTGGTCCAGGCCGCGCCAGGTTTGACCAAGAGCTATGGTCTCGAGATCGAGCTCATTCCGGTCGCGCAGCCAAGCATCGCGGCGAATCCAGCACCGGAGATGCTGCTCGAGCACGCGATCGGTGACGCCGCGCTCCTCGCAGAATGCTACGGCCTGAGCTTTCCAGCCCATGCCGTGCCGCCCCCCGAAGATCGGGTTCGGCGGGCTCATGCAGTCCTGCTGAAACGCCGCCCGCCCGAAGAGCAGATGCAGGTCGCTGCCGAGCTCGGCGAGGCGGTGTGGCGGGATGACGGCTCAGCGCTGGCTGCCATCGTCGAGCGCTATGGCAGCCTGTCCGGCGAGGGGGTCCGTCCTGCCCTCGAAGCGAACTACGCGGCGCTCGAACGCGCTGGGCACTACCAGCCTGGCATGATCCACTATGGGGGCGACTGGTACTGGGGAATTGACCGGCTCCACTTCCTCGAGGAGAGGCTGCGTCGCGAGGGGCTCGAAGGAAGTCTCGATCTCCGGCCCGGCCCCGTACCGACTCTGGCGTCGATGATCCGGTCCTCCGGCACAAGCCCTTTGCGCATCGAGGCCTTCGTGTCGTTCCGCAGCCCCTACTCCTACTTGTCGATTCCTCAGCTCATCCAGCTCCGTGAGCGCCACGGCGTCGAGGTGACGGTGCGACCGGTTCTGCCGATGGTGATGCGAGGCCTGCCCGTCCCACGAGCGAAGAGGCTCTACATCGTGCATGACGCCAAGCGCGAAGCCGATCGCCTAGGGATTCCTTTCGGACGGGTCTGCGATCCCTTGGGTCAAGGCATTGCACATTGCATGGCGGTGTTCTTTCGTTGCGCCGCCGGCAAGGGGCTCGAGCTCGAGTTTCCGCGTTCGGTGATGCAGGGCATTTGGTCGGAGGCCCGTGACGTCGGACACCTTCCCGATCTCTTGTTTCTCGCGGAGCGAGTCGGGATAGGCGAAGCCGAAGTGCGGGCTGCCATCGAGGACAGCAGCTGGCAGGAACTGGCTCAGGCCAATCGCCAAGCCCTGACGGAGCTGGGGCTTTGGGGTGTACCTTCGGTGCAGATCGGCTCGTATTCCAGCTGGGGCCAGGACCGCATTCCTCTGCTCGATGCCGAAATCACGAGGTTTTCCGAAGCGACCTGAGAGACTTTTTCGGGCGAAAGGCTTTACGAAAAGCCATTTTCCTGTGACATTGATGATGTGGGTTTACCGGAAGAGAAGCTGGATGGGGTGGACCAGGCTCTCGCAGAGCTAGGCAAGAGCGACGCCGAGGTTACGAAGGTTCGACGACGATTCACCAGCACCACTGCGGTCGACTTGGATGCGGTCGACGGCGAGCTTAGCGCCCTCGCGAAGGACGTCTCGTTCGACCAGGAGTCGGCGGACCCTCACGATGAGAGACCAGCCGTGCCCCGAGAGGCCAGCGGCAGCTGGGAAGACGAGAGCACCGAGGTCGAGACATTGGACGAGTCGGACTTCGTCTTGCTGGTCGACGAAGAGGAGCTCGAAGAGATCGAGAAGCTCGGAGAGGACGATGCCCCGCAGACAACTCCTGCCGCACCTCCTGACGACGAATCGCGGGTCGAGGGCGAGGGCAGCTTCTTCAAGAAGCTCTTTGGCGGCCGTCGGAGCAGCAGCAGCCCCTAGCCGAGCTCAGAAGTAGATCGTCCCGCCGAAGGTGAGTATCGCGCCACCCGAGGTATTGGTGCTGCGCGTCCCGTCGAAGAACTCGGGTCGCGGGTCATTGTCGATTCGGTAGCGGATCACGCCACGAACGTCCGCATTGAGCGCGAACGCGGGCGCGAGCCTGAGCTCGATCCCCGCACCGGCCTGACCTCCCACATGGGTCATCGGGCGAACTTCGTTGATCGTTTCGACTCGACTGAAGGAGAGTCCGGGACCGAGCAACAAGTAGAACTGAAACTTGTGCTGCGGATTGACGAAGAAGAGGACGTTTGCAGTGACTGGAATCTCCGTGCGGTAGAAGCCCTGGTAGTCGTTGCCGGCGTAGTAGCCGGAGCCCAAATCGATCCCGACGTGCTCGGTGGGTCGGAAGCGAAGCGCGCCCCCGAAGCCGCCCATCAAGACGCGCGGCCCGAAGGTGCCACCGAAGTCGAAGTGCAGTCCGAGCTTGCGGTCCCGCTTCGCAGGCGGTGGCGGCGGGGGCGCTGGGGGTTGCTGAATCGGCGTATGTTTGACGACGACGACCGTGGGTGGTCTCGTCTTGATCACGACCGGGGACGAGGCCTGTTGAGGACTGACGACGACGACCTCGGCGCGCGCCGAGGTCGCGCTGCTCAGCACGATCGCGAAGCCAATGAGTGGAAAGACTGGGATTCGAAGCATGGGGCCACCTCTCGCTCTTCTACGAGAGGGCCCGGCGAAAGATTCAAATACGATGGCTTCCGCCGAAATCGGGCCGGAATTCAGCCCCTCGCGATTTCAGCGAACGGCCCGTCGTTCTTCGAGCGCGCGTACCAGGGTGACCTGATCGGTAAATTCGAGCTCGCCGCCGTGAGGCACCCCTGCGGCGATTCGTGAGACGCGCACCGGGGACGATGACAAGGCGTCGGCCACGTAGAGAGCCGTCGCCTCTCCTTCGACATTGAGCGGCGTGGCCACGATGACCTCCTTGATACCTTCATCGACGATGCGATGTTCGAGCGCATCGAGCGGAAGTTGATCAGGACCGATGCCGTCGAGCGGTGCCAGGAGGCCGTGCAGAACGTGGTAGCGGCCGCGGAAGCTTCCGAGTGCTTCGAGCGCGATCAAATCGGGCACTTTCGCCACGATGCAAACCAGGGACGCATCGCGGCGCGTGTCCTGGCAGATTGCGCACCGCGACTCGGCGCCGTAGTTCCCGCAAAGCTCGCAGCGCGTGACCTCGTCGTGGATCGTCTTTAGAGCCTGGCCGAGCGCGTCGGCGTACTGCGCCTCCCCTTCGAGCACGAAAAAAGCCAGTCGTGCGGCGGTGCGCTGGCCGACTCCGGGCAGCCTCGAGAGCAACGAGATCAGCGAAGCAATCGGGTCGTTTGCCGTCATCGATCAGCCAAGCCCAGGTATCGAAAGGCCCCCCGTGATTTTCTCGATTTCGGCGTCCACGTGCTCGCGCGCCTTCGTCAAAGCGGCGTTGGCGGCCGCGACGATGAGATCCTGCACCATCTCCAGGTCCTCTTCCTGCAGAAGCGCTTTGTCGATTCGGATTTCGGCGAGCTCGGGAATGCCGTTGGCAACTGCAGTCACCTTGTCATTCCCTGCGCTGGCTTCGAAAGTCTCCTCATTGAGCTCCTCCCGACGCTTCTCGACCTTGCGTTGGACACGGCCTGCTTGCCGCATGAGCTCTCCCATTCCGCCGCGAAAATTCATTCGATCCTTTCAGTCCGCTTCGATGTGCACTTTCAGCTTCCCAGCTGATTCGGGAAATACGTCTATGGCGTCGCGCACGCGAGGGTGGTTGAGCGCCTCTTTGCGTTTGGCTTCGGTCGCAGCTTCTTTGCGTTGGGCGGCGACAGCCGCGACGGTTTTGGTCGCAGCCTCGCCCTTGGCGTCGAAGCGAATCTGGATTTCGGGGCGCGCGCCGAGTTGCTCTTCGGCGGCTCGCGCGATGGCAGCGATCGATTCGGGCGACTCTGCTTGGCGCCCATAGAACGAGCCGTCTTTGAACGAGAGAACGATTCGGTCGGGGCCTACGGCCTTGGGAATCCCGTGCTCCAGCACGGCAGCGAGCGCGGGTTGCTGCCGTTCGAGCGTACTGACGAGCTCTTCCCATTCTTGGAGGGCGGCTCGGCGAATCGGGGTCAGCACCTCGCCGGTGCTGGTTTGAAAACCGCCGGAGTGCTTGGTGGCCGGCATGATCGGCTGGCTTGGCGTCTTCGACTTCGGCTCGGGTGCCGGTTCGCTTGCAGGTTTGTGTGCCGGCGCAGTCTCGGGTTTCGGTTCGGGCTTGGCCTCTGGCTCCGGCGTCGCCGAACGCGGAACAGGCTTGGGGTTTGGCGCGCGCGGCCGCGAACCGCCGGTCGCGCTGCCCGTGGTGCCGGCATTTCCCTGGAGTGCTTCGAGTCGGGCGAGAAGCTCGGACACGGATTGAAGAGGAGGTCGAGTGGCGACTCGCACCAAGCCCATTTCGAGCATGAGCTTCGGGTTCGGGCTCTGAGCCATTTCGTCCATGACCATCGAGGTCGCTCGAAAGGCGCGCTGGAGCTCGAGGATGTCGATGTTCCCTATGAGCGCTTCGGCGGCCTCTCGCTCTTCGGGGACCCAGTCGGCCGGGTCTCCGGCGTCGAGCTTGAGGACGACCAGGTCTCGCATCAATTCGAGAAGCTGGCGGGCGAAGTGCTGCATGTCGACGCTCTTGTCGGCGAGCGCGTCGATCGCTTTGATGACCGCGGCGCCGTCACCCTGAAGGACCGCACCAGCCACGTCGTAGAGAGCCTCGCGTGCCGCGATTCCAAGGCTTGCGGCCACGGTGTCTGCCGTGATTCGATCGTCGGAGATCGCGACGAGTTGGTCGAGCAAAGTGAGGGCGTCGCGCATCGAGCCCGCTGCCTCGCGAGCCACGACCGAAATCGCCTCTTCATCCGCTGCAAGAGATTCCGCACGAAGAATCCCACGAACTCGCTCGGCGATGAGTCGGTGAGGAATGAGCCGGAAATCGTACTGCTGGCATCGAGATCGGATGGTGACCGGCACTTTGTGGCTCTCGGTGGTCGCAAAGATGAACTTCACGTGCTCAGGTGGCTCTTCCAGGGTCTTCAAGAAAGCGTTGAACGCACCCGCCGAGAGCATGTGGACCTCGTCGACGATTACGATTTTGTAGCGGTCCCGCTGTGGCCGATACGGCAGGGACTCTTGCAGGCGGCGCACGTCCTCGACGCTGTTGTTCGAAGCGCCGTCGATCTCCTGGACGTCCACGTCGATGCCTGCGGTGATTTCGAGGCAGGGTGCGCACTCGTTGCAAGGCGTCGGGGTCGGCCCTCGCTCGCAGTTGAGCGCCTTGGCGAGCAGTCGGGCCGTGCTGGTCTTGCCCACCCCGCGAACGCCGGTGAACAAGAACGCGTGCGCCACGCGATCGGCTTCGATCGCGTTCGCAAGCGTGCGCGCAACGTGCTCCTGACCAACGAGGTCTTCGAAGCGCTGGGGCCGGTATTTTCTCGCGAGAACGGTGTACGCCATCGGGCGAGCGAGCCTATCACGGCTCTCCGCCTCGCGCAGCCGTGCTCAGCCCGGAGTCGTCGGGCTACTGTCCTTGTTGGGGGTCTGGTGCTCCTTCGACTTCTTCATCCTCGAGCTCTTCGTCCTCGAAGTCCTCGTCCTCGAGGTCCTCGTCCTCGAGGTCCTCCTCCTCGTCGGCGTCGTCGGCTTCCATGGCTTCCTGCATCATTTCTTCCATGGTGGGCATGCCGCCGGCATCCGCGCCGCGGTCATCTTCGCCGTCCCCGTCTTCGTCGACCAGGGCGTTGGGGTCCGCGCCCATGATCGCGTTGCCGAGACCGATCGAGATCTGCGGGTACCAGGTGATGAGGGCGAGGCCGATCAGCATCAGGCCCACGAACGGCGCAACGCTTCGAATGATGTGACCGAGTCCCTTCTCGTAGAGCGCGCTTGCAACGAAGAGGTTCAGGCCGACGGGCGGCGTCAGGTAGCCGATCTCCAAGTTGACGATGAAGATGATGCCGAAGTGCATCGGGTCGACGCCCATCGAAGCGGCGATCGGCGCCAAGAGCGGGACAAAGACGAACATCGCGCTGAGGATGTCCATCATCATGCCGACAGCGAGAAGGATCAGGTTGAGCAGGATGAGGAACTGCCAGTGCTCGAGGTCCTTGCCCTGAATCCACTCGACCATGAGCGCTGGGATCTCCTCCTTTTCGAGGAACTCGCCGAGCGCCAGCGCCATGACCATGATGACCAGGAAGGAACCTAGGAATACGCCGGTCTCGCCGAAGATGGCGGGGATGTCTTTGAGCTTGAGCGCTCGGTGCAGCCAGACCTCGACCAGGACCGCGTATGCGACGCTGACGGCAGAGGCCTCAACCGCGTTGAAGATACCGCCGTAAATGCCGCCGAGGATCAGGAGCGGGAACATCAAGGCCCAGAAGCCATCCCGGGTAGCGGCTGCGAGCCGCTTGAACTTGAATGGCGAGGTCGGGATCTTGTCGACCATGCCATGGTAGAAAGAGTAGCCGATCAGGATCGAGCCCATGACGATGCCAGGGCCGAAGCCCGAAGCGAAGAGGCGCTCGACTTCGATCACTGCCGTCTGGTTCACGATCGGGTACACGATCATCGGGATCGATGGCGGAATCAGAATGCCCAGCGAACCCGCCGAGGTGAGCAAGCCGTGAGAGAAACGCTCTCGGTAACCTTCGGCGATGAGGGCAGGCCCCATCATGGTCCCGATCGCGACGACGGTGGCCGGGCTCGAGCCGCTGATCGCTGCGAAGAGCATGCACGCGATGACGCCGCTCATCGCCATGCCCCCCGGGACCCAGCCGATGAGCGCCTGCGCAAAGTCGACCAGGCGCTGGCTGATCTGCCCGCGGCTCATGACCGCGCCGCTCATGATGAAGAACGGGATCGCGAGGAGGGTAGGGCTGTCCGCAAGGCTCCGAATGCCTTCGATGACGATCGTGAATTGGATCGGCTCCCGGAAACCGCTCCAAAGGAAGAGGCTGCCGAGGGTAGCGATACCGATCAGAACGAAAAGCGGCGCACCTACGAGTGCTGCGGCGATGATCGCGGATGCGAGAATACCGCCCTTGCCGAGGAACGGCAGGAAGACGATGATCGCGATCATGATGAGGAGTGGAAGCTTGCGCTCTCGGACCTGGTTCATCCTTCCGCTCCCTTCTTGGAAACCTGGGTCGCAGCGACCACGGCTTCTTCTTCGGGAGCGGCACCGTACGAGCCGCCCATGATCGAGCTGAAGGCTGCGCCGATGTAGCGAATCATCGTCATGGCGAACGCCGCAGGAACGGCGATCGTTGCCACCCAGTCGGGAATGTTGGTCTGCTCGAATCGGCCCTCGAGCTGAATCGCCTCCGCCGCGTACTCGTAGCCCAACAACGCCATGAAAAAGCAGAACCCAGCGGTCAGGAGGTAGCCGATTGCATCGGAGAACCGGGACATCGACGGGGGCACGACCTTCTTGAGCGCGCCCACTTGAATGTGCTTGCCCTCGTGCGCGCAAACGCTTGCACCGAGAAAGCCGACCCAAAGGAGCATGATGAGCGAAAGCTCCTTGGACCAGCTGTACCCGTCGGGGAAGAAGTTGAACGTGATGTACAGGTACAGTGCGGTGACCACCACGAAGGCGATGAGCTTGCTGACCCAACCGGCTGCACGCCCCCGGAGCAGAGTGAAGAGCCATACCGCAGAACAAAGCGCGTAGAGAAGCAGATAGAACCAGCGTGACTCGACTCGAGGCTGGAGCATGATCCAACCGAGGAGGCCCAGGCCGGCGCAGGCGGCGGCGGTTTCGATGAGCGGCTTGATGCGCGACTGCTCTCGGCCCTCGGACGCATGCTTCTCGGCGGTCCAAAAGGCGAAGTAGACGAGGCCCACGCCGATGATCGAGGTCACGATCGGACCGATGGTGGTCAGGGTGTCCATCGCTTCGGGACTTTCGATGCGGAGGACCCGAGCGGTGAGCTCGGCGACCTTGCTATCGGGCGCCGCGAGACGCCGGTATACGACGTCGAGAAAGACCATGACCGCCGAGACACCGAGGAAGGTCCACAAGACCCCCATCTCCACATGGAAGATCCAGTCGTCTATCCGTCGCAGGGGCCCCCAGGGACCTTCATAAGGGTTGTCGTTACCCGATTCAGCCATAGCGCCGGACGGTACGTTTGATCGCGCTGGCGATCAAGACCTGTTGAGGTAGGGTCCCAACAGAGCACATGCGTACAGTCATCCACTTCGACATGGACGCGTTTTTTGCGTCGGCGGAGCAGCTGGACGCCCCGGAATTGCGCGGGAGGCCCGTCTTGGTTGGCGCTCGCTCGCGGAGAGGGGTCGTTACGGCGGCCTCTTATGAGGCGCGCCCGGCCGGGGTTCGCTCGGCGATGTCGATGGTGGAGGCGCTGCGACGTTGCCCCGACGCCATTGTCGTTCCCCCGCGGCGCGCCCGCTATTCCGAGCTCAGTGCCCAGGTTTTTGCTGTTTTTCGGCGCTATACGCCAGAGGTCGAAGGGCTGTCGGTGGATGAGGCGTTCCTCGACGTGACCGCTAGCCGGAAGCTCTTTGGGGACGGGCCGGAAATCGCGCGTCGGATAAGGGATGACGTGCGCTCGGAGATCGGACTCACCGGGTCGGCAGGTGTCGCCTCGAACAAGTTCGTCGCCAAAATCGCAAGCGACCTCGATAAGCCCGATGGGCTGACTGTCGTCCCGGAGGGCGGAGCCGCCGACTTCCTCGCTCCGCTGCCACTCGAACGTATGTGGCGGGTCGGGCCCAAGGCGAGGGTGAGGCTCCGGGCGGCAGGTCTACAGACGATCGGAGACCTAGCCCGCGCGGACCTGCGGACGCTCGAGCACCTCATGGGGAGCTGGGGATCGGTCGCGCGAGAGCTTGCGCGCGGGATCGATGAGCGGCCCGTGGTCGTCGGGGTGCCGCCGAAGAGCCTCGGCAGCGAGGCTACCTTCGAGCAGGATCTCACGACTATGGATGCACTGCTCAAGCCAATCTTGCGGCAGTCGATGGAGGTCGCCGACCGTCTCGTGAACAAGGGGCTCTGGGCACGGGTCGTCACCCTGAAGATCAAGTACGGCGATCATCGCATTCGAACCCGGCAGGCTTGCCTTCCTCGGGCGATCTCTGACACCGATGCGATCTTTCGAACCGCGAGTGAGTTGCTCTCGCGCTTCGAGGCGATCGACGAGGGCGTGCGTCTCACCGGGGTTTCGGTTTCGTCGCTGACCAAAGAGCCGGACGCCGAGCTCTTTCCCGACGTCGACCGAGAGCGGCGGGAGCGATTGGCAGCAACGACGCGTGCGCTCCGCGAACGCTTTGGGTCGACGGGTGTCACGCGTGCTTCCCTCATTGCGGAACCAGTCGATTCGCCGGAGTCGCAGCGCTAGAAAATCTGCACAATCACGGTATCGGCAAGTTCGAGCCAGAGTCGCGTTGACACCATTGGGCCGGGCCTCTAGGGTCCGCCTGTTGCGCGCAACGCGCAACGCGCAATGCTCTAGGAGCCCCACTCGATGAACAAGCGACACACCAAGTTCATCTTCGTCACAGGGGGTGTTGTCAGCTCAATCGGAAAGGGCCTAGCGGCTGCCTCGATTGGCGCGCTTCTCGAAGCACGAGGATTGCGGGTCACCAACATGAAGCTGGACCCGTACATCAACGTCGATCCGGGCACGATGTCGCCTTTCCAACACGGAGAGGTCTTCGTCACCGACGATGGGGCGGAAGCAGATCTCGACCTCGGTCACTACGAGCGCTTCACCAAGGCGACAATGACCAAGGCGAACAACTTCACGACCGGCAAGATCTACGATTCGGTGATCTCGAAAGAGCGTCGCGGAGAGTATCTCGGCGCGACGATTCAGGTCATTCCGCACATCACCGATGAAATCAAAGCCAGGGTTCGCGAGGCCACGCGCGACGTCGACGTTGCGATCGTAGAGGTCGGTGGCACCGTCGGTGACATCGAGTCGTTGCCGTTCCTCGAGGCGGTCCGCCAGTTGCGCGGTGAGCTGGGGCCGCAGAACAGCGTGTCGGTTCACGTCACGCTCATCCCGCACATCGCAGCGGCGGGCGAGCTCAAGACCAAGCCGACGCAGCACTCGGTCAAAGAGCTTTTGGGCCTGGGGATTCAGCCGGAGCTTCTGCTCTGCCGAGTGGACCGGGAGCTTCCGCACAAGCTCAAAGAAAAGATTGCACACTTCTGCAACGTGCCTGTCCAGGCGGTGATTGCCGCACCGGACGTGAGAGTCATCTACGAGCTGCCATTGACGCTTCACGATCAGGGGCTCGATCGCCTCCTGGCCGAGCGACTCAACATCTGGTCACGCGATCCCGACCTTTCGGCGTGGCGTCGGACGGTCGAGCGCTACATGTCTCCCGGCAGAGGTCACGTTTCGATCGCGCTCGTGGGCAAGTACGTCCACTTGCGGGACTCGTACAAGTCGTTGCACGAGTCCTTGGTGCACGCGGCGCTCGAGTGCGACGTGAAGCTCGATCTCGACTACGTCGACAGCGAAGAGCTCGAGGGTGGCGACCTCGAGGCACGGCTCGGTCAACACGACGCGATCTTAGTCCCTGGGGGTTTTGGCGACCGCGGCTCGGAAGGAAAGATCCGCGCGATTCAATTTGCCCGCGAGAACGGGATTCCCTTCTTCGGCATCTGTCTCGGCATGCAGATGGCCGTCGTCGAGTACGCGCGCAATGTCTGCGGGCTCGAAGGCGCCAATAGCGCCGAGTTCGATCGCAATGCAAAGCACCTCGTGGTGGACATCATGCCCGATCAGCGAGGCATCGAATCGAAGGGCGCGACCATGCGCCTGGGGGCGTACCCCTGCACGATCAAGCCCGGCTCGTTGGCGGCCCAAATCTACGGAACCACGCAGATCAGTGAGCGGCACCGGCACCGCTATGAGGTCAACAACGACTATCGAGAGCAGCTGGAGGCGAGCGGGCTGGTTCTGTGCGGGGTCTCTCCGGACGAGCGTCTGGTCGAGATGGTGGAGCTCCCGGGCCATCCCCACTTCATCGGCTGCCAGTTCCATCCCGAGTTCAAGAGCAGGCCCCACCGGCCCCATCCGCTGTTCACGAGCTTTGTACGGGCGGCAATCGAGCATCACGCCCGCCAGGGCCGGTCGATCGGCGGCGCAACCGAAGCCCACGTGAACTGAAGCCGGCGCAAAGCTGGCGCCCGGGCCAAGACCGTCCCGGGGCCGTCGTCTCTCCCTATCGGTTTGAGCGCAACGCAGCGCTGCGTCGCCGTCGCCAAGCAAGCGCCAGGACGCTCAACAGGAAGAGGAATGGAACCTCGGTGCTGGGTCGTGACCAGTCGACCGAACAGCTCCCGGCACCGCCGCTGTCAAAGCCTGTGCTAGCTGGATCGGTCGGGTCGTTGGGGCCGCCCCGGTCCTCCGATTCGACCACGCGTAGCGCCGGATTCCCGAACAGATGGTAAATCCCGATCATCTCGCGACCGCACTCCGTTTCAGCAAGCACCGGAAAGGCGCGATTGATCATGAGACCGATTCGCGTTTCTTCTCCCGAGCTCAGCTCATTCAACAGCCTGCGGGCCAACAAGGTCGCTTGCTCGTCGATCGACACGCCCGACGGACCCCAAACTGCGACGGCCGCCCGGTCGTCGAGCAAGAGCGCTTCGCCGAGCGAAACGAGACCCGGTACCGCGAACCGCGACGATAGGCAGGTCATGTTGGAAAACGATGGCTGTGACTCGTCGATCGTCATCGTTTCCAGGCCTTCGATGGTCAAGAGTCTCTCGGTGGATCCGAACGCTTGAGTCCCGGAATGACCGAAGTAGCTCACCAGGCGGGGTCTCTTGCGAACCTCGTCGAAGAACAGGGCGCGGGTCGATCCCAAATCACCTAGCTCGGATCAGTACACGGCGGTCGCGTTCCAGTTGGCCGGGAGAGCTTCACTGACGGAGTCGCTGGACGCCCCGAAATTACGCTGGGAAGGGTCGCATCGGCGAGTAGCGTGACGTCGTCCGGCAAGGCGTCGAGCGAGTCCTGTCTGGCATGCCATCGTCCCCGAGGAAATCGGCGAAGGCAGTGTCCGAGGAGAGAAGGCCATTCTGCGCCCGCCGCATGAGCGCTGGGAGGAGGTTCCCACCACGGCTCATGATGTCGCGGTAGTCGAACGAGCCTTTGCCGACGAGCACCACAGCACTGAAGGTTGCCTGACGCGGACGGCGCCGTCGAAGTTGCTCGTCCCGATCCGGCCCAGCTCGTGGGCTTGGCGTGCCAAGAGCGCGCTCCGCTCGAGGAGCGTTTCGTCTCCGGAGGCGAAGCTGACCTCGAAGGGACCGAGCTCTGATTTTGCGCCTCGCACGTCGACCTCGACCAGGAAGTATCGCGCTGTTTCGCTTGCGTCGGCGCCGTCGTCGCGGAAGCCATCGACCCCGCCCTGAGGGGCATCCAGCAGGCCGGGCAGCAGCCCTTCGTGAATCGCTTCCAACTCGCCATCGACTTCGCGGTAGAGGGAGAAGCCACGGTGCCAGCTTCCGAAGAAGCAACCCAGCGGACGATGGACCAGCCTCGGTGGCTTAACGCGCTGACTGATGCGAGGTTGCACGGGTGAGGAGCTCGCAGCTGTCATCGGTAATCCTGAAGTCCACGCAGCGATCGAGGCCAGAGTCTCCGTTCACAGTGTTGCTGCCCGTACCGCCGTCAAGCGCGTCATTGTCGGCGTTCCCGTCGAGCACCTGGTCGCCACCGGCTTCGCCGCAGATGCAATCGTCGCCCCCCCAAGGCGAAGATAATGTCGGTGTCGTCAGTCCCCTGGATGCAATCGGAACCGGCTGTGCTGAAGCAGGCCCCTCCACTACACTGCGGAAAGATGAAGGTGCAACCCGTGATCCTATCCCCAAACGTAAGCTCGGGCGGATGACGCCACTTCATCGACCGGTCGTCGCGGTGAACCGAAGCACGGATGAGGGCCGTTAGCCCGGTTTTGTGCGCGGTTTTCGCATGGGTTTTGCCCCCCGGGCCGGGATCCTCGCCAGGGTTGGCGAGCAGGTTTAGGATCACGCTATGGCTCGCCCGGGTCAGCGTCGGTCGCTCACGATTCCCACTCGCATCGTGCTGGGGTACATCGTCGTGCTCGTCGCTTTTGGGGTGGTGGGTGGCCTGAGCTTCTTGCAGCACCATCGGACGTCGCAGACGCTCGGCTTGTTGGAAGACGGATACCTGCCCCTGGCCTTGACCCTGAGCCAGGCGAAGGCGACGCAGAGCGTCTATGCCAACCTGGTTGAGCGCGCGCTTCAATCGGAACGAAGCACGCCGACCAAATCGTGGCTCCGGGCTGCGCTGCGAATTCGGCCGACGACCTTGCGGCGCGCCTACGACGGCATCGAGAATGCGGAGGCCCTTGCGCAGGAGCTCGGACAGCCAGCGGCACTTCGCTCGGTGCGCCGAGAGCTCGATGCAATCGCGAAGGCCTACAGCGAGATCGACGTCCAGTATGAGCAGCTCTTCAACATGGAAGATGAGGAGCAGGAGGTGATCGACCGGCTCCTGACGGAGCTTCGCGGCACCGAGCAACGCATCGAGCGCAACTACGACCGCGCCTCACAAAGTGTGCAGCAGCGAATTTCGCGAACCAGTGCGCTGGCGGCCGCGCAGTCGGAGCGCGCGACTTTTCTCCTCGGGCTGCTCGGATTGCTCGCCTTGATGGTTGGCGTTGCGGTGACTTTCCTTTCGCAGCGGCTGCTCCGACCGATCCCGCTCCTTCACGAGCGGGTGGCGGCCGTGGCGCGTGGAGACCTTTCGAGCGCGGTCGACATCAGGCGCAACGACGAGCTAGGCCAGCTCGTGGCGGAGTTCGAGCGGATGGTCCGCGCGCTGGCGGCGCGTGATCAGAGCTTGCGCGAGGCGGCGCTTGCCGAGCAGCGACTTCAACGGATGCAGGTGCAGATCGTCGAGGCCCTGAGCGCGGCGATTCTGGTCATCGACAGCGATCGAATCGTCAAGACCACCAATCCCGCGGCCGAAGGGATCCTCGGCGTGGGTGTCCGCGATGTGGGCGCTTCGATCGACGATACCTCGCTGCTTCGCCGATTCCCGGCGCTCGGCCGCGCCATCGCCAAAGTCGCAGGGGGCGGAGATGCCCTGAGCTTGGAAGGTGAGCGAATCGCCGGCTTCACCGAGCGCTTGGTCGACGTGCTCGTGACGCCGTTCGGTGACGAGATTGCGGAGCGCGGTTCACGCGGCGTCCTGGTCGTCGCGGACGACGTGTCGGACGCGATAGCTACCAAGTCCCGTCTGATCCAAACCGAGCGCCTGGCGGCCATCGGTCGGATGGCGGCGCACGTCACGCACGAGGTTCGGAATCCACTTTCGAGCATCGGTCTTAACGTCGACATGCTCGGTGACGAAGTCCGAGATGTGGGCCCTGAGAGTCAACGCTTGCTGGAGTCGATTCAGAGAGAGCTCGAGCGGCTCGAAAGCATCACCGAGGAGTACTTGCGCCTGGCGCGCTTGCCCGAGCCCTCGCTCACCCCGGAAGATCCGACCCATCTTCTGCGTGATACCGCCGAGTTCGTGCGGCGCGAGATGGATGCATCAGGTGTGGAGCTCTCCTTGGACCTGGCATCGCAGTTGCCGGCGGTAGCGATGGATGAGCCCCAGCTCCGCCAAGCGCTACTCAACCTGCTTCGCAATGCGCGCGAAGCGATGCCTGACGGCGGAACAGCCAAGCTCGAAGCAACGCGTTACGAGAGCGGCGTGCGAATTCAGGTTCATGATGAAGGCGCGGGCATCAAAGAGGAAGAGCGCGAGCACGTCTTCGACCTGTTCTACACCACGAAGGAGCGGGGCACGGGCCTCGGCTTGCCGCTCACGCAGCAGATCGTGGTCGCACATGGCGGGAGCATTGCCTGCAAGGCCCGACACCCGCAGGGAACGACGTTCGAAGTTTGGTTGCCAGCCGCATTGCAAACGACTAGTGGTTCGTCCCTGTGGAGGGTTGGATGAGCAGAGCAGACGGGCGCTCCTATGACGCGTTGCGACCGGTTTCGATCGAAACGAACGTACAGCGGAATCCGGAAGGATCTGTGCTCTATCGTTGTGGTGGAACCACCGTTCTGATCGCAGCTTCGATCTCGGAAGGCGTGCCCGATTGGATGCGTGGCTCGGGCAAGGGTTGGCTCACCGCGGAATACGCGATGCATCCGCGCGCCAATCCGGAGCGGAATCGTCGCGACGGAAGGAGCGGTCGGGTCGATGGACGGACGACCGAGATTCAGCGCCTAGTCGGTCGCGCGCTTCGGGGTGCGGTCGATTTCGGAATACTCGGCGAGCGGCTGATAACGGTGGATTGCGACGTGCTGGATGCCGACGGTGGGACCCGGACGGCGTCGATTACCGGCGGCATGGTGGCGACGGCGATCGCGCTCGACCAGCTGCGCGCAAAGGGGCTGGTCGACAGGGGCGTTGTTCGCGAGCCGATTGCCGCGATCAGTGTGGGGCTTTTCGGAGACCGGCCGATGCTGGACCTTTGCTACACCGAAGACCGGGATGCCGAAGTCGACCTGAACGTCGTCGGTACGCCACGCGGTGCCGTGGTCGAGGTGCAGGGCACCGCAGAGGGCGCCCCGATCATGCGCGAGAAGCTCGATCAGATGATCGACTTGGCGCTAGTCGCGATGCCGGCGCTTGCTGAGGAACAGCGCCGTGCGCTTCGAGCCCTGGATATCGACCTCGATCGCCTGCTGCCCTGATGCGCATTCTGATCGCTACGATGAACGCTGGAAAGCTGCGGGAGTACGAGCGGCTGCTGGAGGGCGTGCCTGGGCTCGAGCTCGAGACGATGGCGTCTTTGCCAGAGCCCATCCGGGTCGTGGAAGACCGCAACACCTTTGTCGGGAACGCACGCAAGAAGGCGACCGAGATTGCGGTGCTAGCCGGCGTCGCCTGTTTGGCCGATGACAGTGGGCTCGAAGTCGACGCCCTTGGAGGTCGGCCCGGTGTGCACTCGGCGCGTTATGCCGGGGAGGGTGCCACCGACGCGCGAAACAACGAGAAGCTTCTCGAAGAGCTGAGGGGGACCAGCGACGAGCAACGGACAGCCCGATTCCGCTGCGCCATCGTGGTCGTGGACGAGAAAGGGCGGGAGCTCGCGACCGCAGAAGGTGCATGTGAAGGGCGCATCGGCCGCGAACCCAGGGGGGCCCACGGATTCGGTTATGACCCTTTGTTCGTTCCCGCGGGCCACAGGGAGACGATGGCGGAGATCCGCCCCGAGACGAAGAACGAAATCAGCCACCGCGCCATCGCGGCCGCAAAGCTCGTCTGCGTGCTGCGGGAGTTGCAGAACCGCTAGCCATCGGCTACCCCAAGCCGCCAGACCGCAGTAGTAACAAGGTCACGGGGTGTAGCACAGCCTGGTAGTGCGCATGCTTTGGGAGCATGAGGTCGCTGGTTCGAATCCAGTCGCCCCGACTAGGGATTACGTGTAGTCTCTCAGGGGCTCGGTGACGCCTCGACTCTCGTTTTCTGCGATAGACGTTCGTAGGGGGTCTGTCCATCGAGCGCGCCGTGTGGCCGATGGAAGTTGTAGTAGTCTTCCCACTGGCGCAGTTTCTTATTGAACAGGTAGATGCTCTCGCGAACGGGGCCGTCTTCCAAGAGCTGGTAAAACTCCTCGTCGTCGATTCGATGGGACCGCTCTACCTTGCCATTGAGCGGGGGGTTCGCGGTCGAATGTAGACGTGCGGGACGTCAAGGTCCTCGAGGTGCCAGCGAAAATTCGATTGAAACTCCGCACCGTTGTCCGTTTGGACGACGAGCACCCGAAAAGGCAGCCGTCGCATCACCTCGTCGATGAACTCAATGGCTGTCTTCTGATTGCATGCGTCGTAAATCTTGAGGACCCGTATGCGGGTGCAATCGTCGATGGCCGTAAACTGATAGAAGCGCTTTCGTGTTCCTGGAATGCGCTCGAGAAACTTCACATCGACTTGCAGGTGGTGACCTGGCTGCTTCGCGCAGCGCTTCCAGCGCTGCTTGTGACGTCGGTACTTCTGACTTGCTGCGAGGCGGTTGAGCCCGTGTCGGCAAAGAATGCGATGAACCGACGAGACCGCAATCGAGACTTGATGAAAACGCTGCAAATAGCAGGCAATCCGCTCGGGCCCGAAGTGGTACTTCTTCCGCAAATAGAGAATCTTTGCAATCACATTCGCCGGCGTCGCATTTGCAGAGCGATGCGGAGCACGTGACCGGTCACACACCCCGATCTCCGGGTGTTCCTCATGGCGAGCCTTCCACTTGTAGAAGGTCTTCCGAGAAACCCCGAAATACCGACTCGTTTGCGAAACATTCTGTGTTGTGTCTGGAGCGTGCCGGAGAACTTTCATCCGCCATCGCGCAAGCCGAACCTGCTCTGCCTTCGTCATCCAACTCTCTTCCTTCGGGCTTGTCGCCGAGGAGAGCCGAGTTGTCACCCTTGTCCTGGGATTTCACACCTCGATGGCGTCGACAGCGATTTCGTCGTGAAGCCTCTTCAGTGGAAAGGCAACTTCGCGTCGGTACTCGCGTTCAATCGTGATGCAAGTCATGGTGAAATAGGAATGCAGGCGTGGAGATCGTCGGTGATGGCGTCGACGGGGACGGAGACGGCGTCGTCAACGAATTTGGCTTTGGCGATCGGACTGCGCTCGCGATCTACTTGGCTGCGCAGCCTCGTCCCGTCACCAAGTTGGAGTTGGCGGACGCTGGGCTCGAACAGCTTGGCTCCGAAGAGCGCGAAGCGATCGCGCGTGGCGAAGCGTTGTTCGAGCAAGCCGAGTGCATGAGCTGCAATACGCCCGCGCTGGTGCTCGAGGATCCGATCTTCAGTGAGCCCAGCCTGAATATGTTCTTTCGGGACGACGGATTCCCAGCCGGGCAGGATCCAATCTCCGTTGGCGTCGACCCCGCCGACCCAATCTGGTTCGACCTGACTCGCGATCAGCCAGACAACGTGGTCGACAGCGGCAGCACCGAAGTTCGGCACTCACGGACGGCTTTCGTCCGTCTATCGGAACAGGAACAGAGCCACTTGCTCGCGTTTCTGAACAATCTCGTGCGGCTGAAGCTGGAGCAGCCCGCACAGTCGAAGCAGGAACCGATTGGAAGAGAATATGCAAAGTCAAAACGAGAACCGAGCAAGAACTACGGGGCCTATGCTCGCGCGTGGCATTCTCCTCGCTTTCGCTGCGAGTGCATGCGCTGCGGAGGGCCACATTGGCGATGTGCGGCGCTTAGGGGTGGAAGGCGTCTCAAATGTGGTATCGATGTCCCTGGGCATACGCCGCTCAAATGATCGCCTGGATGGCCGCCCGGGTGACCACCGACGCGCGACGCACGATCAGCGCGAAAGGCGGAATCGGGCGTTTCGGAGCATCGACGGAACCGGCAACAACGAAAGCGATGAAAACCTCGGAGCCATGGATCCTCGGCTCAATCGTTGGATGTCGCCAGAGTACGAAGAAGGGATTTCAGCGATGCCCAGCCTCAGCCGACCATCGCCACGGGAAGTGAGCAATGCGGTGCGTGCACAGTTGGAGACGCACCCCGATTCCCTCGGTCCTAGTGATTTTCTTCCGCAGTGCGGCCAGTTTCTCGACGGTGACATCGATCTGACCGATGGCACGGACCCTCCCGAACCGGCCCCATCCCCGTCCCAACGGGCGACCCCTTCTTCCATCCGCTCTCGACGGGAACGAAGGTCATCGACTTCAATCGATCGATCTACGACCCCGACACAGGGACGAGTAACGCGAATCCTCGGCAGCAACTCAACGAGATCACACACTGGATCGACGGTTCCAACGTGTATGGCTCGGACTACGAACGTGCCGCCGCACTTCGCACCAATGACGGCTCCGGGAAGCTCGCGGTCAGCGCCGGGAACCTTCTTCCGTTCAACGAATCGGGGCTTCCGAACGCCGACGGCGACTCACCAATGCTCTTTCTCGCCGGCGATCTGCGAGCCACTGAGCAAGTCGGGCTGACCGCGCTGCACACCTTGTTCGTGCGAGAGCACAACCGCTTGGCTACTCAGATCGGCAGGCGAAACCGAAGCCTCTCGGGAGACGAGATCTACGAGCAGGCCCGGCAGATGGTTGGCGCAGAGATCCAAGCTATCACCTACCGTTAATACCTTCCGGCGCTGCTGGGTCCGAACGCTCTCGCCCCTTCTCGCGGGTATGACGCGAAACTCGCCCCGAGGATCGCGAACGTGTTCTCGACAGCGATCTATCGCTATGGGCACAGCGCGGTCGCGACCATGGGCTTCCACACTACAATGCCGTCCGTGCCTCCATGGGGCTCGCGCAGGCCGCGTCGTTCCCCGAGGTGACCTCCGATGCCATCACACAGGCGCGCCTTGGCGCGGTCTACGACACCGCGGATGACATGGATCTTTGGGTGGGGGCGCTTGCCGAGGACGCCGTAGACGGCGGCCATGTGGGCGAGCTCATGGTCGCGGTGATCAAGCGGCAGTTCGAATGGCTCCGCGATGGGGACCGCTACTGGTACACCAAGACCCTCTCCGACACTCAGCGGATGGAGGTCGAAGGCAAGACCTTGGCAGAGATCATTCGTCGGAACACCGAGATCGCCGACGAGCTCGCTGACGACGTGTTTCACGCTCGCTAGGCAGTCAGGACTACGATAAGCAGCAACGGGGCAGGTGATTTGGAGACGGCTCAGGAACTGGCTGGACTTATTCTCATGGTACAATTGGGGTAATTGACGATTTTCGGGCGCTGGCAGCGCGGACGGCGGCTTTGGCGGCCGCACTGGTATCGTCCATGAACAACAGCTGGAGGGCAGTCCTCTCGACGTCTATCTCGTCCTCGATCGTGCGGCGAGCATGGGCACTGACTGTGAGCATGCGGCCGGGAATTCGCCTCCGGTCAGCTGGCCTGGTACTACGACGTTCCTAGCGCGCCGACGGAGATCTACCTGTGCGAAAACACCTGCGATGAAGTGAGCGCGGCCGGTGACAGAGCAAGGCTCAACGTCGTGGTTGGTTGCAGAAATACGATCGTCGTGCAGTGAGTAAGGGCAGCGAGGTACTGGATCGGGTTGACCTCGGGAACCCGACTGCCGCAAGGAAGGCTCGCTGACCTGAGACGGACGTAGCCACTGAGTGCGCCGGGGTCGCGCGCCGCCATGGATTCGGCCCCGCCTGAGCGCCCCGGGTGGAAGCGCTCACGATTCGATGCGTGGGTTGGACCGGATTGTGCTAACGCGGCATCCCATGAGCCCCCCCAATCAAGAACACAGAGCCCCTCCGGTCAAGAAGAAGGGTAAACCATCCGGTGTCACCGTTCGCCGTGCCACCCTCGAGGACATCCCGGGGATCTATGCATGCGAGCTCGCAGCCTATCCTCAGGTTTCGCCCCAGACCTTGCCGGCTGCCCGGGAGCTCCAATTCGAGATCGAAGCCTTTCCGGACGGACAGCTCGTCGCCGTGTTCGAAGGCAACGTGGTTGGCTATGCCAGCTCGCTCATCGTTCAGCTCGACGACGACTCACCCTGGTACTCCTGGGGCGAGATAACCGGGAACGGCACCTTCAGCACGCACAGTCCAAGCGGGGACACCCTCTATGGCGCTGACATCGCCGTTCATCCCGACTTCCGAGGCCGGGGGATCTCGAAGAAGCTCTACGCGGCGCGCAAGCGGATCCTTCGGCGGTTCAATCTTCGCAGAATGGTCGCTGGTGGTCGCATTCCCGGTTACCGGGAGCACGCGGGGAGCATCACGGCAGAGGAGTACGTCGCCCGCGTCATTCGCGGCGAGCTCCGAGACCCTTCACTCAACGCGCACCTACATGCCGGATACAAGGTCCGATCCGTGCACATGGGCTACGCCCGGGACGAGCAGAGTCTCGACTATGCAACCTTCCTCGAGTACGTAAACCCCAACTTCAGCCCCGAGAGGCGCAGGATCGCAGGGGCACCACTCAAGCGACCCGTTCGCCGCATTCGGGTTTGTGCCGCCCAGTACGAGATGAGGAGGATTTCCTCGTGGGAAGAGTTCGAGCAACAGGTTGATTTCTTCGTCTCGACCGCCGAGCAGTACAACAGCCATTTCCTCTGTTTCCCTGAGCTCTTCACCGCGCAGCTCTTCAGCATGATGCCCATCACGATGCAGCCGCTCGAAGCCGTGAGGGAGCTGGCAGCGATGGCCGACCGATATAAGGAAATGTTCGTGAAGCGCGCCAAGAAGAGCGGCATCTTCATCATCGGAGGTTCGCATCCAGTCGTCGTCGACGGTGAGATGTTGAACGTCGCCCATCTCTTCACGCCATCGGGCAATGTCTACACGCAATCCAAGCTTCACATTACGCCAAACGAGCGAGCGGAGTACGGGATCCAACCCGGCAATGGGCTTCACATCTTCGATACCGGCCATGCCCGGATCGCGATCCTGGTTTGCTATGACGTCGAGTTCCCCGAGCTTGCTCGAATCTTGACACTGGCCGGCGCCGAGGTCCTCTTCGTTCCGTTTAGCACCGACGAGCGCAAAGCCTATCTCCGCGTCCGGTACAGCAGTCAGGCCCGCGCCGTCGAAAACATGGTTTACGTGGTTCTCTCGGGGAACGTCGGAAACCTGCCCCAGGTCGACAACTTCCTCATCAACTACGGTGAGGCGATCATCTGCACGCCGAGCGACTTCGCCTTCCCGCCCGATGCCATTGCAGCGAAGGCCGACTTCAACACGGAGACGGTCGTCATCAGTGACCTGGACCTGGGCGCGCTCGAGCAAGTCCGGGAGCTAGGAAGCGTCCGTCCGCTTCGGGATCGCCGACCGGACCTCTACCAGATCGCGCCGAGAGAACCGGTCAAAGTCGTCCGAACTCGCTAGCAACCCCGCCCTGCCCGCTAGGTAGCGGGCGTTCGGGGCTGTGAGGTGCCTTGGAAAGGTTCCTCGGAACCGGAAGAAGAGCTCTTCGCGCGCGGGCAACGCCAGTGGCGCGCCCCCGGCCGCCTGCTAGCGTCGGGCATGCCAAGTGACCCTCCTTTACGTGCAAAGCCCCGGGTCGTCGTCCGGCAGCTCAAGAAGGCTGATTTTCGCGACGTGCAGCGGGTGCACCGGGGCGCATATCCGCAGCTCGAGTCCTGGGATCTGAACCAGTTCGTGAGCCAGCTCGAGAGGTTTCCCGAAGGGCAACTCTGCGTCGAGGTCGATGGGCATGTCGTCGCGACCTCTGCTTCGCTCATCGTCAATCTGGACGACATGCCCGAGCACCATTCGTACGATGACGTATGTGAAGGCGGCATGATCCGCACGCACGATCCAGACGGTGACACCCTCTACGGAATCGACATTGCGGTCCATCCAGATTTTCGCGGCCAAAGATTCGCTCGTCGGATCTACGACGAGCGCAAGGAGCTCGCACGACGGCTCAATCTTCGGGGTATCATCTTTGGAGGCCGTATGCCGAGGTACGGCCGGTACGCAAGCGAAATGTCACCGCAGGAATACCTCGCCCGAGTGCTTCGGAAAGAGATCCGAGACCCTGTGATTCTCGCGCAAATCGCGAACGGATTCGTCGTACGAGAAGTCCTTGAGAACTATCTTCCGAGTGACACGGAGTCGCGGGGCCATGCGGTCCTGATGGAATGGCGAAACCCGTCGTTCGTCCCGCCGGACCCAAGGCGACGGGCCGCCGCAGCCATGCGCGTTGCCGCTGTGCAGTACCAGATGCGCCCCGTCAGCAGCTTCGACGACTTCGCGACCCACTGCGAATTCTTCATCGACACGGCGGCGGACTATCGGGCGGATTTTCTGCTCTTTCCCGAGCTATTGACGACTCAGTTGCTCGCCTTGGTATCCCGTTCGAGCCCCGCGCTCTCGGCACGAGCCCTCGATCAGTTCACCGAGAAGTACATTTCATTCTTCTCGGACATGGCGATCCAATACAACATCAACATCATCGCTGGAACCCATCTCGCTGTCGAAAAGAAGCGCCTCTATAACATCGCCTATCTATTTCATCGCGACGGCCGCATCGACAAGCAGTACAAGACTCACGTGACGCCCGCCGAGGTTCGCTGGTGGGGTGTCAGCGCCGGTCGAGAAATCTCGGTGTTTGAAACCGATCGCGGCAAGATCGCGATCGCGATCTGTTATGATGTCGAGTTTCCGGAGTGGGTGCGAATCGTCAAGGCCAAGGGGGCCGATGTGCTCTTCGTCCCCTACAACACCGATATCCGGTCCGCCCACATTCGCGCGCGCGCATGCGCCCAAGCGCGGGCCATCGAGAACCACATCTACGTCGTGATGGCGGGTGCGATTGGCAACCTTCCGCACGTCGAAGGTGCAGACATCCATTACGGCCAGGCGTCGATTCTCACTCCGTCCGATGTGCCGTTCGCCCGTGACGGCGTCGCCTCCGAGGGCACACCCAATGCCGAGACGATGATCATTCACGACCTCGACCTCGCGCTTCTTCGACGCACCGAAGGCACCGGTGCCGTGCGACCCTGGCCGGATCGGCGCAAGGATTTGTACGCCGTCCTTCACAAGGACGGCCGCAAGCAGGAGCGTCTCTGAGGCAACATCCCTCAAACCCTCGCCGGCACTGCCACGGCGATTGATTCGGGTGGAAGTGCGGCTTTGGGTCGTTGTCTGCTTCCCGCGAGCGCGGTGAAGATCGCGATAAACACAGGAGCCCAGAACGCCACTTGGTCCACGAACAAGAACGCCGCGTGAATGATCACCGTCAACGCGCTTACGCCAAAGAATGGAAGCCCCCCGATACCCCAAACAGGTCCGATACGTGCCAAAACGCGGCATCGACCTGATGCGTCGTGAGCAGCGACAGGTTCAGCACATACAAGAGATCGGGGACCCGGTCGCGCATTCGTCTCTCCGCGAGCATACTGCTTTCGTCGAACAATCCAACGGAGGTCGGTACATGTCGCGCGATCGCAGACGGTCGGTCCGAGATGCAAGAGTCTCTTCGAACGCACTGAAGCAGCCGCCTTCGCGAGCGGGCGGGTCGAAAAGCAGGAAGAGCTCGTGACCGCTGCTCTGTTCGACTTTGACAACAGCTACGCCGACCGGCTCGATGGACTCTACGTGCCTGTAGAACCCGCGGGTTTCCCGGATGCGGAGCTCCTCGTCTTCAATGAGGCCCTTGCGCAGGAGCTCGCGCTCGACGTCGATCGCGTACGGCACTTGGCGGCCTCTGTGTTTTCCGGAACCGTCGTTCCGCCGGGCGCGATGCCCTTGGCCCAGGCGTACGCGGGTCATCAGTTCGGCCAACTCTCTCCGCAGCTGGGAGACGGCCGGGCCCTGTTGCTCGGAGAGGTCTTGGACTCCGTTGGAGATCGACGAGACATTCAGCTGAAGGGAGCCGGCCGCACCCCGTTCTCGCGGGGAGGCGACGGACGAGCGACGCTTGGTCCTGTGCTCCGCGAGTATCTGATGGGCGAAGCGATGCATCACCTCGGCGTCGAGACCACACGCGCGCTTGCAGCTGTCAGGACGGGGGAGACGGTCGTGCGAGATGCCAGCTTGCCTGGAGCGGTTCTTACCCGAGTGGCGGCAAGCCATATCCGGATCGGCACCTTTCAGTTCTTCGCAGTTCGTGGCGACATGGCAAAGCTTCTGAGACTCACCGAGTACACCATCGCGCGGCATTACCCGCAGCACCTGGATGCGCAGAGCCCGGCTCTGCGGCTCCTGTGGGAAGTTGCCATCGCGCAAGCGAGGCTCGTGGCCAAATGGATGCTCATAGGGTTCGTGCACGGTGTGATGAACACGGACAATGTCAGCATTTCCGGCGAAACCATCGATTACGGGCCCTGCGCGTTCATGGAAGCATATGATCCCGATACAGTTTTCAGCTCGATCGATCACCACGGCCGCTATGCGTACGGCAATCAACCCGCCATCGGAAAATGGAACCTCGCGCGTTTCGCAGAGTCCCTGCTGCCATTGATCTCCGAGGATCCAGACGAAGCGGTCGCGCTTTGCCAGACCGTGCTCGCGCAGTACGAGGAGGAGCTCCAAACACGATGGGTCAGGGGAATGGGCCGGAAGATCGGCCTCCAGCGCAGTCGAGCCGGTGATGAGGAGCTGATTCGCTCTCTGCTCGCATTGGCACAAAGGCACGCGGTAGACTTCACGACTCTTTTTCGACGGCTCTCGGACCTGGTCCGGGGCAGCGATCTGGTCACGATGTC
Source organism: uncultured delta proteobacterium (assembly GCA_963699755.1). Taxonomy (GTDB): domain Bacteria; phylum Myxococcota_A; class Polyangia; order Polyangiales; family Houyiibacteriaceae; genus SG8-38. The sequence continues at coordinate 542,220 of CAVOVB010000001.1, read as the reverse complement.
TCTTTTCGCCGATCACGACGACGCGCGCGAATGGGTGCAGCGGTGGCTTGCGCGCATGAAGTTGGAAGCAGGCACGAGCATCGACATCGCGGCTGAGATGGACCGGATCAACCCCGTCTACATTCCGCGAAACCACAAAGTCGAAGCAGCACTCGCCGCTGCGATTGGGGGCAACCTGAAGCCGTTCAACACGCTGCTCGACGTGCTCTCGGATCCCTTCGTCGAAAGACCGGAGCACAGCGCGTTTGCGCAACCCGCTCCGGCGTCGTTCGGTCGGTACACTACTTTCTGTGGCACTTGAGCGCAGTGCGCGGCAAGCTCGTCAACCTTCGGCCCCCATGGCTTCATGCATCCGAATACACAGGACGAAAGAGTGACCGGGAGCTTGCTCAGGCCACTCGTTGGCGACGCCGGCGCCGCCATAGGAGCAGTGCTGGCACGAACAGCCAGGCCATGCCGTTCTGGGAGCCGCCGACACCCGCCGCGATGATGCTGCAAGCGCGCTCGATGTTGTCATCGAAACTGTCGCAGTCGGTGTCGCTGCCGAAATCCGCCAGGCCGTCGCCGTCGTTGTCGTAGCCATCCTCGCATTGTGGGTTCTCGATGTTCTGTGCCGCAGTGGCGCAGCCATTGTCAGCAAGGTCGATGGCACCATCGCCGTCGTTGTCGATGCCGTCGCTGCAAGCGCCGGAGACCGAACCGGGATTCGCGGCATCGGTGGCCGCGAGCACTTCATCTCGGTTGAACACCCCGTCTCCGTCACGGTCCAACGCCATGCGGACGCCAGACCCTGGCGGCGCGCAGGTGTACGTGAGCTCCTGCTTCGCCGTGTTGGCAAAGGCACGGAGAGCCGCTGGCGTGATGGGCGCCTGAGCCGCCGAGTCCCATTCGTACGTATTGGAGCCCGGGTCGTAGAGGAAGCTCCGGGGAAGCCCTGCAACGTAGCCATGCACGACCAGGTCGCACTCTGTGACTGTCCCGCCAAGCACGGCCGAGGTGAACGCAGTTCCGGCGCGTTGCTCGAGCAGCGTGATGCGATTGATCACATCCGCCAGGTTGCTGCTGGTCAGCGTGACTTGCTGCCCGACGATGGGCGCCAGGTCGGAGTCAAATGCGAGCATCAAGGCCTCGACATCACGACGCTGTGGGTTGCCCCCATCGAAACCGACATTGGGATCGTTGAACACGAGCCCCGGATTCCGAAACACGTCTGCTGTCAAGAAACGGAAAACCGTGTCGGTACTGCCGTCGTGCAAGAAGCCCGTGCCGCGCACCTGCTCGCCGCGATGGCTGCCGTCGCCGGGAAGGTTGAAGTCCACGTTGGGCATCCCGAACATTCCGACCTTCTGATAGAGATTGCGGAGGTGCGGGATCTTCATGATCTGCGGCTCGTTTTCGAAGCTGGCGAAGGTGCCGGTGCCAAAGAACCCTTGAGACGGGTCGAGCCGGTGGCAGCCCTCGCAGGTGAATCCGGTCACGCCGGGTGAGACCGACGAGCCGTCGGAAAGCTGCCCGGTGCTTCCATCGAAGAAGTCGAGACCGCGCTGCTGAGCGCTCGTCAGCGAGTTGTCGAGGTTGCGAATCGGGTTCGGCGGAAGCCGGACTTGCAGCATGAAATCGGCAAAGCGCTGCATGTCAGCCTGTCGCGTCGGATCGTTTGGCGGCACTGTATCGCCAACCAGGCCGTTGAAGGCGCCGATGAAGTTTCTAAAGGCCAAGTCTTCATCGTTGGTGCTGATTCCGAAGAACCCATTCGAGCGGTCGCCGCGCCAATGCATGGCGCCGCTCGTAGCGAGGCCGCGGAGCGTCTGGGTCGTCATCGGACCCTTCATCGGGTGAAAATCTTGAACGTTGCCGGTGCCGTTGATCGTTGCACCCAGCCCGCCCGGAAAGAAGCTCACAAAGGCACCGAGATTGACGACGAGCGGATTGGTCGTAACGATGTCATCGGGGTTGCCGAGATCCCAGGCCAAGCTGTCGAAGTCACCGAAGACGTGGCAGCTCGAACAGCTGGCTTCGCCGTTGCTCGAGGTCAGGTTCGAGTCATACAACAAGGGACGCCCCTCGACGACGGAGGGCGGCTCTGGATTGTGGAGCGGGAAGTGGTTCACTTCGGTGTCGGTGAGTAGGTCGATCACCGAAATCGAGTTGTCGAAGCGCGTGAGCACGTAGAGCAGCTCGTAGGTTTCATCCAGAACGAGCCCGCTCGGGCCACCACCGCTGACGGGGATGTAGTTGCCGCTTTCGGTGGTCGGATCAAAGGTGCCGTTGTCGAGGGCGGCGGTGGGAATCACGCCGACTTTGCTGGAACCGAACGCGGCGACGTACAGGGTCGCGCCATCCGACGAGACGACCATCTCCAGAGGGGTCGCGAGGCTGTGGGCCTTGGTGCCCGGCGGCGCGGGAAGGATGTTGTAGTTGATGTGATTGTTCAAGTGCACCGGGGACACGCTGCTGCCCTCGAGGACAGTGATGCGCGCCTGATGCAGATTGCCTTGAACCGTGCTGCCGCCGAAGATGCCGGGGCCCTCGAAACGGGTAAGGTTCTGCGCGTCGGTGTTCGACACATAGACGTTTCCGTTGACCGGATTGACGACCATGTTGAAGTTGACCGTGCCCACCCCGGAAAAGGCGGTCGTTTCATCGAGCGTCGTCGAATCGATCTCGAAGACGTCGAAGTCGGGCAGGAAGAAGCGAATCCCGTTGCTCCAGTTACGGCCGCCCTCGTCTCGCCACTGGCCGGAGGGCTGGTGGAACTTGACGACCAAGCCCGTTTCGGGCGCATTGTCCCCGGCTGCATTCTGGGAGGGCCCCGGATTGCCACCCGGCAGCTGACCCCCGCTGAGCCCGTTGGGCGAGATGATCCCATCGCCGCTGCAGGGGCTCGTCCCGAAGCCATTGCAGACCGGACCTTCGTTGACGACGGCGGTCTGATTGCCGGAATGGAAGGCGGCCGCGTAGACGCTGCTGCCATCGGAGCTCACTGCAAGCGCGCGGGGCGTGTCACTGAACAGCTCGACGATCTCGAGTGGCACGCCACCTACGCCGGCGCCCGGGTTCTCGGTATCGAAGACCCAGACATCGGCGCGTGGCACGCTGGGCGCCGTCAGCTCCGGATCACCAGCACCGGGCACGCCGATGATCGACGGATCGGTGCGGTGCTGCCCTCGGTGAGCGGTCGTGATGAAGGCGCGTTCCGCAAGGGGACCTTCACCATCGGGGTCGGCCATGACGATATCGCGGGGCTCATCGCCGACGAGCAGCGTCCGAACCACGCGGGCGAGCGATAGATCCACGATGCTCACGCTGTCGGAGAGGTGATTGACCACCCAGGCTTGACTGCCGTCACTGGTGATGGCGACGGCGCATGGCTCCAAGCCTACTTGAGCGCCTCTTCTGGGATCGAGACCCCCGCTCAGCGCCTGAAAGACCTCGAGCCGGTTGTCCGGCGTGTTGACGGCAACGAAGACATTGTTCCACTTGGCAAGCGGCCGGACCGGCCCTGTCTCGAAGGCGGTGAACCCGGGCTGAGCCGATGCGCTCCTCCACGGGGTGATTGCAACAATCATAGCCGCAGCGAGCAACAAGCTCACCCAGCATCGAGCGAAGATGCATCTATTCATTGGCCGTTCCTCCGGCAGACCCACCGCGAATACGGGTCGGTGGAATCATGACCTTACGCGCCCCCCGATCCCCTCGGCAAGCGGCATTTGATGACTGGCGTTCTCGCCGGGGGAACCGGCCGGTTTTGCGCCGTTGGTGCGGCAGGACCTTTACGGCGCCACCGCGCAGGGGAAAGCGTTTACGCCCTCGATCGCGTTCTGGAAGTCGCCTTCCTCCATCCGGTCGACCACGTTCTCGGGATCCGCGACGACGCCGTTCCAAAGCCAGTCAGACATGACCTCGCCGTCGACCGAGCCTTCATAGAGAGGTCCAAGCGACACGACGTGCACGCTTTCGGTGTCGCTGGTCAGATAGTACTGGATGCCATCGAGGTCGCGCGTGTCGCATACCGATGCGCGCTCCGCGTTGATCCAGGCCTCGGTGCTCGGGAAGAACGTCGTCCCCACCTGCGTACTGTCGTTCTGATTGGTCAGGATCAAGAGCTGCTGATTCGGCACGGCCTTCAGACGAGGCGTGGTTGCGGCATAGAGCGTGGGACCGACGGCGCAGTCACCCGCAAAGCAGTATGGCGGGAAGTTGGGCAAGGCCGCCCATTGGGCGACCAGGAGGACGCCCAGCGCGCTGATGCTGGGGAAACCCCCGCTGTCGAGCGCGAGCGAAGCGTCGGGGAAGCCGCTGGTCTGCGGCCATTGGAGATCGTCGAGCACCCAGTGGTAGTTGTAGAGCGTGCCGAACCCGCCGGCAGACCAACCTCCTAGCGCGGCTGTGATCTGATCGGGTCGGTACCCGTCGCCCCCCTCTTCGTCGAGCATGCGCCAGAGCAGGTTGCGAACGTACTCGACGGCGGCCCGAACGTTGAGGGCGCCGTATCGCTGAATGGTGAAGTCGGTGAAGGGCTGTTCGACGCCTCCCCCGGTGTAGACGTCCTGATTGCAGTACGGCAGGAACACCTTGGTCCAGTTTGCGAACGGGTTGGCTTCCGGATCGTTGCTCATAATTCCGCTGGTCGGCGCTTCATCGCTGAGCGCTTCGAGCAAGTCAGGGGCGTTGTCAACGATGTTCGAGCAGTCCGCCTCGAAGACGCAGACGCCTCCGCCCTCCATGCCGATCAGCACGCGGTCGAGCGGCTCGCCTTCGGGCGCAAGTCGAAGTTGGAAGGCAAACGGGCTCCCGTCGCCGCAGAGGGTGCCCCACTCCTCGCCGTCGAGCACGACCTGGACGTATTCGCCGCGCGCCGGGGTCTCGCCGGCACGTTCAGGCCCGCACGAGAGCGTGAGCGGAGCCGTGTCCGCATTGACCGTGGCGATGACGCAGTTTGACTGGTGCACCGCTCGTTCGACGTATTGTGCAGGCGTGAGCGCAATCAGGCTCTCGAGCGCATCGCAGGATTGCGCGATCTCTTCCGTTGCCGATGCCGCGAGTGCGACGACGTCGGCATCGAAGGTGGCTTCGTCGCAGACTTCGGACGCGAGACAGTCGTTTCCGCCTGCGACCACGGCGTCGATTAGATTCGACGCGCTGAGGTGCGCGGCCTGAATACAAGCCTGGTTGTCCACGTCGCCGTCCGCCCAGACCGCTCCCTGCGGACCGCCATAGGAACGAGATGCGAGCGACATGGCTTCGGAGGCACACGAGGTTTGAAGCCGTCCGACCAGCGCCGTCACGTCGAGCGACTTGAGCTCGCCATCGGTGCAGCTGGCGGTCACGGTCGACTCGAGCGCGTCGAGTGCTGCGGCGACCGCCGGGTCATCCGCGCCGCAGGCCGTGTCGCCGTTCTCGTAGCAGGCCTCCCAGGCCGCGTTGACTTCGCTGAGGCAGGTCTGCGTTGCATCGGCCGCTGCGTCCGCGCAGCTCGTGGAAGGCGTCGTTGCTCCGCTGCTGGAATCGCACCCGAAAATTGCTGTACCAGAGATCGCGGCGCAAATCGCCAACTTCAAGCATTCATGTCGCATGGCTGATGCTTTTATCACAGGACCGAGGACTCACAAGCACCATCGGCTGTGACCCCTGAACCCAGCCTGCGCCCCGAGTCGAGTCGACCGAATAGGGTTGCCTCGAGGTTTGTGGTGGCGGGTTGCGTTGCAATTGCGCGCTCTGGATGTCGAGGTAGACAGCTGCCGGTGGTCCAGGATAGCCTCCCACGGCGGTTCCGAGCCCGGCTGGCTCGGTAGGAGGTTCTCGATGATTCGATCTTTGGCTTGGCTTGGGCTTGCGGTGCTTGCCCTTTCGGTGGGTTGCGGCTCCAGTGACACTGCGCAGACAGGCTCCGGTGGCGACAGCGGCACGGCGGGCAGCGGCGGCATGTCGGGTACCGGCGGCGCGACAGGTGGCGGCGGCGCCGGTGGAGCGGGCGGCCTCGGCGGTGAAAGCGGCATGGGCGGCATTGGTGGCGCGCTCTCGGAAGACTTCAGCGCGACGATCGTCCGGACGACCTACGGCATTCCACACGTCACCGCCGACAACTTCGGCGGCCTCGGATACGGCGCGGGCTATGCCTACGCGCAGGACAACTTCTGTGTCTTGATGCGCGAGATCGTCGTCGCCAACGGAGAAAGCGCGCGATACTTAGGAGACAGCAACAGCAACCAGAACCGAGACTACATTTACCGCTTCTTCGCTAGCGACGAGTACGTCGCGAACGTGTTTCTGCCCGCGGCCAGCCGGAATCTTCAGCACCTCGCGCTTGGCTATGCGGCCGGGTTCAGCCGGTACCTGGAGGAGACAGGGGTGGAGAATTTGCCGGAAGGCCCCGAGGGCTGTCGCGATGCTGAATGGGTTCGCCCAATCACCGACGTCGACCTCGCCAAGGTCTACCGCAAGCTAATCCTCCGTGCGGGTATCTCGCAGCTTACCAACCTGATCATCGCAGCCAACGACTCGGCGCCGACTCAATCATTGGCGAGCTTGGACAGGGGTTTGATCCAAAGCGAGCCGGTCGACTTCTCCGCGCTCGGCCTGCCCGAGCCAACGCAAATGGGCAGCAATGCATACGGCATCGGCGCCGAGGGCTCGCAGAGCGCGAGCGGGCTCCTCCTCGGAAACCCCCATTTCCCCTGGCAGGGCCCGGAGCGCTGGTATGTCCAGCACCTGACGGTCCCGGGGCAGTACGACGTGATGGGCGCGTCGCTTCAGGGCGTGCCAGTGGTCAACATCGGCTTCAACGGCGACCTGGCCTGGTCGCACACGGTGTCGACGGCGCAGCGCTTCGGCCTCTATGTGCTGGATCTGGTCGACGACAACCCGTACCAGTATCACTACGACGACGAGATTCGCGACATCGAAACCAATCCGGTCACGATCGAGGTCAAGCTCCCAGACGGCACCATCGAGGAGCGAACCAAGAACATCTACATGACGCACTACGGCCCGATCTTGGACCTGGGCGCGCTGAGCAGCTTGGCTGCAGGCTGGCCGACGGCGATTGGGGGTAACGCATTTGCCGTTCGAGATGCGAACATCGACAACACCAGAATCCTCGATCAATTCACCAAGATGGGTCAGTCGCGCTCGATCGACGAGCTCGAGGACGCGCTCAAAGACATCGCGCTCCCCTGGGTCAACACGATCGCTGCTGATCGTGCGGGCACCGGGTACTACGCCGACGTCTCGACCGTGCCGAATGTCAGCAAGGCAAAGCTCGACGACTGCGGGAACAACCTCTTCGGGCTGGCCATCACCGGCCAGGGCATTGCGACGCTCGACGGGTCGCGGAGCGAGTGCGAGTGGGGCACCGATCCCGACGGCCCCGAAGGGCTGCTCGGATTCGGCAACCTCCCGAAGATTCGGACGAGCGAGACCGTCCCCTACGTCTCGAATTCGAATGACAGCTACTGGCTCAGCAGCCCGAACATGCTGCTCGAGGACTACTCGCCGCTGATGGGGCGAAACGGTTTCGAGCCGCCGGAGCGCATTCAGCAGTCGCTCCGCACGCGGCAAGGGTTCGTCCAAGCCGAGGAGCGCATCGCGGGCACCGATGGGCTCGGCGCCCCGGGCTTCACCATCGCCAATCTCCGGGACGTGATGTTCGGCAGTCGCAACATCGCGGCAGAGCTCACCCTCGACGACGTCCTGACTGCCTGCAACGGCGTTGCGGATTGGTCGGCGGGAGACTGTGGCGGAAATCCGTATAGCGCCAACCCGGCGGTGGCCCAAGGCGCCTGCGCGATTCTCGCCGACTGGGACCGTCTCTTCAACATCGACAGCGTTGGCGCCGGGCTCTGGAATGAAGTCTGGCCTCGCATTGCGCGCGGGGAGTCGTTCTGGGTCGTGCCCTTCGATCCGAACGACGCCGTCAACACGCCGCGCACGGTCAACATGGCCGACGCAGCCGTGGTCGAAGCGATTCGGTGTGGAATTGGCGCAGGCGTGGACACCATGGTCAGCCGAGGCACGGCGCTCGACGCGGACTGGGGCTCGATTCAATTCCGTTGGAATGGCGATCGCAGTGCCCAGATTCCCGTACACGGCGGATCGGGGGGCTTCATGTGGAGCGTCATCAGCGCCAACTACGTCGACGGCGAGGGCTATAGCGACATCCGCGCCGGCAACAGCTACATCCAAACGGTGACCTGGGACGAATCAGAATGCCCGGATGCCTTTGCGGTGCTCACCTACTCGCAGTCGACCGACCCGACGTCGCCGCACTACTCCGATTGGACGGAGCTGATGTCGGGCAAGGGTTGGAACGACATGCCCTACTGCCCCGCGGACGTCGAAGCCGCAAAGATCTCCGAGACCGTCATCTCGACCGCTGACAACTGAGTGAGGACTGGGCGCTGCGCGCGCGGGCGTAAAGTGCAGAAGCGCGGATCGGGTTCGCGGGGCGGCGCTCAGGATCACTGAGCGTCGCGCGGCAGCTCGACCTCTGGCATTCGCTCCGCCACGAACTCGGCAATCGCCTCGCGCGCGGAGGCGCCCGCTTCGTCCTCTGCGGTATCTTGGAACATCGCGATCACCCGGTCGGCCTTCTGTCCGCCGGTGAGGGCTTCGTCTTCCGAGATACGGAGAAGGCTGATGCGGAGCTTGCGGAGGGCGACGAGAGTCTGTTTGGCCTTCCAGCGTTCGAAGAGCTCTTGGCGAAACTCCGAGGTGCCCTCGAGGAACCAGTTCTTCTCGACTCGGTACGGGTCTTCGCCGCGCCTTCTCATCATGAGCTCGCTGATGTCGAATCGGACGGTGACCCCCTGGCCGTAGCCATCGTCGAAGGTGACCGAGCCGTCCTTCTCGACGATCGCTTTAAACGCATGGCCCTGGTAGTGATGGGTCCCATCCCGGTGCCGGCGGAGCTTCGGAGGGTCACGGACGGAGAGGTGCTGCTTGGCGCCGACGCCTTCGAAGTAGTTCCTTGGCCCAGCCTCCGCTTCGGCCGGCCGCGAACCGTTCTGCGCTTCTTCTGACGGGTCGCTTGCGCTGGCTTCTTGAGTGATGAGGAAAGCGCGCGCGACGCTGCTCGGGTCGAGCGCGACGAGCACCTCGGCTTCCGAGGGCGGCCGCGGGGTCGCGATGGGCTTTGGATCGACGCTTCGATCGGCTCTGTTGCTGGGCCGCCTGGGCTGCGTCACCGCTATCGGCAAAGCGATTTCGGGATCCGAAAGCTCGATGGGCTCCCTCCTAGCGGTCGCCGCGGCTGGCTGAGGGTCTGCAATGGTGAACGCGACGTCGATCACGTTCGGTGTCCATGTGGCCGAGTAACGTGGGAGACGGCCCAAGGCCCAAAGCGCGAGGAGGTGCGCCGCGAGCGACCCGACAAGGACCGCAGTCCATCGTCCTGCTCGTTTTCGTCCAGCCTGGGACACTCCGCGCCTCTCGACACAGGCACGACCGAGTGCGGGTTATCCGCTCAGCGACGCCTCGACCTCTGTGAGCCGGACGGTACCACTGACGTGGGATCGAGCAAGCGGGCGCGAAGATCCCATCGTGGGCAGCGCGAACGCGTGCTAGGGCTCCAGCAGGGGAAAGACATGCGATTCGTCAAAGAGAGCCTGATCGATGCGAGCGCTCAAAAGGTGTTCGCGTTTCATGAAGCGCCTGATGCGTTCGAAAGGCTGCAGCCGCCGTGGCAGACGACTAGGATCGTCCAACCACCGACTTCACTCGAGGTCGGGACGCAGGTCATCTTGCAGGTCAAGGTGGGGCCGCTGTGGCAAACCATCGTCGCCGAGCACGTTGCCTACGAGCCTGGGCGGATGTTTGCAGACCGCATGGTGAAGGGCCCCTTTGCGAGCTGGTTGCACAAGCACATCGTCACACCCCGTGGCGAAAATCAGTGCCTGTTGACCGATGACATCGAATACGAGCTCCCGCTGGGCATCCTCGGCCGCGCCTTTGGAGGCGGCTTTGCGCGCCGAAATCTCGAACGCATGTTCGACTTCCGACATCAAGTCACGCGAGAAGCGTGCGAGTAGCGCAAGGTCACTCCCGGATGAGCCTTGCCGGCCCTATCGTCGTTGCATGAACGAAGACGATCTCATGCAAGCGCGCGCTCAGTGGAGCCATCGTGGCGCGGGACGGCCGGACTGGGCCGTTCGACCAGCACCGGGTCAGGAATCGGTTTGGGACTACCCGCGCCCGCCGCGGCTCGAACCCGACACCCGTCTCGTTCGGGTCGTGCACGCAAGCACGGTCATCGCAGAGTCGCGCCAAGCGATCCGCGTTCTCGAGACGGCGAGCCCACCCACCTTCTACGTCCCGCCGCAGGACGTTCGGACCGAGCTCCTTTCACGAGCCCGGGGAGCCTCGCTCTGCGAGTGGAAGGGGCTGGCGACGTACTGGTCACTGCGGCTCGAAGGACATGAGAGCCAGAACGCAGCCTGGAGCTACGAAGAACCGTTTGTAGACTTCGCTGCTATCCGCGGGTATCTGAGCTTCTACCCGAGCAAGCTCAAGTGCTATGTCGCGGAGCACCGCGTCGCTCCACAGCCGGGGGGCTTCTACGGAGGTTGGGTCACACCGGACGTGGTCGGGCCTTTCAAGGGAGAGCCTGGGACAGGCGCTTGGTGAGCAGGCCCTGCCCAGATCGGTCATCGATATGAAAACCTACCTCTTCGATCTCGATGGAACCCTGCTCGACTCGATCGAGCTCATTTTGAAGTCGTTCCATCACACCGCGCGCGTCCACGGTTGCCCCGAGCGGTCGGACGCCCGATGGCTTGCGGGCGTTGGTACGCCGCTTCGCGTCCAGCTCAGCGAGCTCGCGAGCTCTGAAGAGGAGCTCGACGCGATGCTCGAGTCCTACCGCGACTATAACCTCGAGCATCATGATGAAATGGCAAAGCCATACCCCGGCGTCATCGAGGTCGTGAAAACGCTCCACCGCAGCGAGGCACGGCTCGCTTTGGTGACTAGTAAGCTCAGCCGGGGCGCAAATCGAGGGTTGCGACTGCTCGGCCTCGAGGAGGAGTTTTCGGTTCGCATCTGCGCAGATGACGTCGTCCGAGGCAAGCCGCACCCCGAACCTGTGCTCAAGGCCCTGGCGGCTCTCGATGCGTCACCGGCGGAGGCGATCTTCATTGGCGACTCCCATCACGACATCGAGGCCGGTCGGCGGGCAGGTGTCGAGACCGCAGCGGTAAGCTGGGGCCCTTTCGCGCGAGAGACCTTGGAAGCCGCAGGTCCAAGCCGCTTCATCGAGAGCCCGGAAGAGCTTCTACACCTGTGACCCAATCGCCACCGAGGGCAGCCCTCGGAAAATTCTGCTGCTACGCTCGCATCGACTCATGTTCAACCCCAGTTCCCAGACTTCGCAAACCGTGATCCCAGCATCTGAGCTTTCGCGCGACGAGCGCATCGAGCAGCTCCGCGCCCTCATCGGAAAAGCCGATCCCTCGGTCGCACAGCTCACCGTCGGGATCCGAGAGGTCACTTCCCGCCACTACGATCAGTTCGTCATGCCGCTGATTCGCCAGCACTGGCCGGCGATGCTCCGAGATCCGTTTGCCGTCAAAATGCGCCTGGCTGCTTGCGATCTGTACGCGTCGGCACCGTACACGGTGCTCTTCTGTGCGCCGAAGAGGCCAGCTTCGGTGGCTCTCATCACCGAGATTGGGAATCGACTGGCCTTGCCGAACCAAGTGCTCGGTCTTGCGGCGCGTGCGGCGCTCAACGTGCTCGGCCGCGTGGCGCTGGCCGACCAGCACCGTCGCATCATTCTCATCGCGGCGTTCATCGCGATGATCGATCATGCCTTCGACCACTGCATGGAGGACCGGCCCGAGGAACGAGGCCGCAAGCTCCACGCACTCCTCGATGGCGATTGGGAACCGGACACCCCCGAGCTCCGACTGACGCGCGCCCTACAGGTGGAGATGGAACGAGGTTTGACCCCTACTGAGCGAGTGCCGTTTGAGCATGCGGTCGGACGACTCAAGGACTGGGTCGATTCCGAAGTGGCCGGGATGACTGGCGTCAGCGACGCGACCGGGCTCGGCCATCGATTGGCGGGCATTCAAGGAACGATCGACGGCCTGCTGTTTCCGGTGCACCAATACGCGGGCGAGGGGGCCCGGCCCTGGATGTATGAGGTCTCGCTCTTCGTGCAGATGATGGACGACTATCTCGACATCGAGACCGACGTCGAAGACGGGCGATTGACTCCCGTCATCTCCGGCCAATGGAGGTACGAAGACATCTGCCGGACTTGGCACGAAACCGTGCGCGGCATCGAGGCGCTCACCCGCGCCGGTGGGCATACTGCACCGCACTACGTTGGGTTCATCCGCGAAGCGTATGTTCTGATGCTCGCTGAGGTTCTCGAAGGGATGGCGTCCGGCCTTGCCGACTAGCGTTGCAACAACCGGGACACACGTTCCGCTCGCTCCCGCAGTGTTCGTCACTGGAAAGGGGGGCGTAGGCAAGACCACTGTGGCAGCCGGGCTTGCGCTCGCGGCCGCGGAAGCGGAAGGCGAAGCGGTTTACGTGGAGTTCGGGGACGGTGCCGGAGCAAGGCGGGTGCTCCGCGATCGGCCAAGGGGCCTAGAGCACGTCGTTCTCGACCCGAGCCGGGCCGTGGCCAAAGCCGCCGCTCCGGTGTTCGGGTCGGCCACGCTCGCGAAGCTTGCGCTCGACAACTTCGCGATGCGCCCCTTGATCGGCGCCGCCCCCGCGGTTCGCGAGCTCGGCGTTTTGGAGCTCGCGCGCCAGGTCGTCGCAGAGCATCCGGGCAAGCGCGTCGTCTTCGACATGCCCGCGACTGGGCACAGCGTGGCGTGGCTCAAAGTCGCCCGGCAAGGTCGAGAGCTCACCGGCCGTGGGCCCGTTCATGACCTCTGCGCGAAGCTCGAGGCCGAGCTGATTTCACCAGGGCGCGCTTCCATCGTCGTCGTGACGCTCCCCGAGCGCCTCGTGCTCTGGGAAACCTTGACGCTCTGCGAGACGGTCGAAAGAGAGGTCGGGCTTTCCGTCGATCGGCTCGTCGTCAATCGCGTGCCGGACGCGCCTCCCGAGAACGCGCTCGCCGATGCGCTAGCTATGTCGAAAGCTGAAGGCGCGCTTGGCGAGGCAGCGAAGAAGCTTGCAGCGTTTCTCTCGATCCGCGACGTGGTGCGAAAGCAAGTCATGCAAGCCTTGGACGAAACGGTGCACCGCTATGGCGAAGAGAAGGGCGGTGACAGCGGGCTGACCTTGCTTCCGTTTGCACCCACCGATCCGACCGCGGGAACCGTGGCCGAGTGGTTGCGGAGCGCAGGTGCTGCATGAAGCAACCGGTGGTCATCGTCTGCGCCGGAGGTGGAGGCGTCGGCAAGACGACCGTGTCGGCGGCATTTGCGCTGGCCCTCGCCAAGAGCGGATACCGGGCCTTGATCGTCAGCATCGACCCGGCGCGCCGGCTTGCCGATGCAATGGGTGTCGAGCTCGGAACGCAGGCGCGTGAGCTTTCGCTCGATTCCGGGAGCAGCCAGCTCTTTGGGCTCATGCCCGACCCGGAGGATGCCATGCGCACCTTCGTCGAGTTCTTGTTCGAGGAGGAGCCCGAGGCGCTCGCGCGGCTGCTCGAGAACCGCCTCTACCGTGTCCTCGAGGCCGCGGTCCCCGGGATCCACGAGGTCGCAGCGATCAGCCTGACCTGGCGAGCCATCATCGAGCATGAGGTAGATGCGGTGGTGATCGACACCGCGCCGTCTCGCAACGCCATCGACTTCATCACCTACCCGAAGCGCTTGGCAAAGCTTCTCGGCGGCCGCGCGGTCGGTTGGATGGCTGCCATCGGCAAGCGAACGAGCGTTGCGCCGCAAGACGACAAGATGGGTCGGGTCGAACAACTACTCGTGCGCGCCCTGGGTCCCGTGGCACGGGACGTCGCAGGATTGTTTTCCGAGATGGCGCGCGTTCGCGAGCGCTTCATCCTCCTCAACGAGCATACGAGTAATCTACTGCTTCGACCCGAGACACGCTACTACCCGGTCGCTTCTCCGACGGCTGCTGCAAGAGACGATGTCGACTATCTGATCAAGAAGCTTGGAAAGCTCGAAATCACTCCGCGGGCATTGATCCTTAATTCCGCCTACGTGCCAGAGCACGACTGGGTTCAGGTGCTCGAGGCTTCGGACGAGACGACCCCGGCCATCGATGATGTTCTCATCGCGCTCAACGATGAACGGGCAACACGCAACCATGCTGCTTCCCGCACCACGGAGGCCTTCTCCAGACGATACCCTGGCCTGCCCCAGCTTCAGTTGCCCTTCATCGAGTCTGTCGAACCTCGGAGCATCGTTCACACGCTCTCGCAGAGCTTCGACATTGCGGAGCTGCTCGGGCGCTAGCTCGGAGACCCGCTACCAGGTCTGGCTCCCGGCCCATGCCGCGAGCCGTACCATTCCCTCTCGGTAGCTGACCGCCGGTTCGTAACCGAGGTCTCGGCGGGCCGCGGAGATATCGTACCAGTGCGCGGTCGAGAGTTGGCTCACCAGAAAACGGGTCACCGGAGGCTCGGACTGCAATTTCAAGGCGCTCCACACAGCCTCGGCCAGCGCGGCAGCCGAGCGGGCGAACGGGGCTGGAATGGTTCGCGTGACGGGCGGCAAGCCAGCCGCGTCAAGCATGTCGTTGATGAACGTCGGGCCTTCGAGCGGCTCGCCTTGCGTGATGAAGTAGGCCCTGCCCGCTACCCGAGAACCCGGTGCGAGTCGATCGTGCGCCAAGAGATGGGCAGCGACCGCGTTGTCGATGTAGGTCGTGTCGATCAGCTGCGGCCGCCCGACCATCGTTAGGCGTCCGGCTTTGGCGCGAGCGACCAGCCGTGGAAGCGCTGAGCTGTCCCCTGGACCCCAAACCAGATGGGGTCGAATCGCCACGGTGTGCAGCGTATCGGTGTTGGCGGCCAAGACCTCTTGCTCGGCAAGCGCCTTGGTGGCCGGGTAGTGCGCCTGGAAGTGGGAGGGATAGGGCGCGGATTCATCGACACCTGACACGGCGTCTCCTGAGTGCACGACGCTTGGCGTGCTCGTATAGACGAGCTTTTTCACGCAATGCTTCTTGCACGCCTCGATCACGTGGCGAGTGCCGAGCGTGTTCACTCCGAAGAAGGTTTCGTAGGGACCCCAGAGGTCGATGTGCGCCGCTGTATGAAAGACGGCGTCGCAGCCGTCGACGGCCCCGTCCACGACATCGAGGTCGCGAATATCCCCGCGTTGAAGCTCCACGCCCCAGTCGTGAAGAAAGGGATAGTCGCCGCGACACAGGACTCGGACCCGTTCACCCCGATCGAGCAAGGCCCGGACGATCGAGCGGCCGATGAAGCCTCCGCCACCGGTGACGAGGACCGTCACGATGGACCTTGGGCCTCGACCCACTTTGCGAGCTTCTCCCTCCCGATTTTTGCGTTGTGCCGGATGTCGACCGGGAAGCTCGGATGCCGGACGAAGCGGGATATGCGATTCGCTCGCGGATGAGCCTGCGCGATCTGGCGGAGCTGCTGCTCGACCTCTGGCCAGTCGCCGGGGTCGTGCCCAGGCTCGAGCTCGACGCAGAGCGTCGGTTGCCCCCGACAAGCGACGAGCGCGGAGCGGTAGACCGCCGGATGTGCATCGAAGATCTTCTCGCAGGGGACGGTGAACATGGTCTCGCCGTCGACGAGGACGCGATGACTCTTGCGTCCGCAGAACCAAAGGCGTCCTTCCCGATCGCGCCAACCGACGTCGCCCATCCGATGCCAGCCGCGATCGCCGTCTCTGATCTTGGAGAGGGCCGTATTGCGTTCGTCTCCGAAGTAGGCCTCGGTCACCATCGGGCCCCTGACCGCAATCTCACCAATCTCGCCGTCTTCGAGCTCGAGCTCGCTTGAAAAGGTGTCGATGGCGTCGTCGCTGATGCGAATCACCTTCACCTCGATGTCGGGGACGGGGAGGCCCACGCAGACGCCGGCTCCCTTTTCGGTCTCGGCCCAGGTCTTCGCGACGATCTCGCGTCCTGGTAGACAGGCCACCGGAAGCGACTCGGTCGCGCCGTACGGAGGAAACACATCGCCCTCGGCGGGCAACATCGCATGCCAACGGGCGAGCGTTTGCCCGGGCATCGGTGCACCGGCGGCGATCACACGGCGCAAGCTCGGCAGCTTGATGCCGTGCTGCTCACCGTATCGACCGACCGTATTGAGAAGCGCGGGTGAGCCGAACATGGTCGTCACCCCGAAACGTTGAATGGGCTCGATGATGTTCTGCGGCTCCACGCTGGCCGGCCGGCTCGGATCCATGTCCGGGATGACCGTCGTCATGCCGAGCGCGGGGTCGAAGAGCGCGAAGAGCGGAAACGTAGGCAGATCGATCTCACCCGGCTCGATCGAAAACATCTCGCGAATCGCTTTCACCTGGGCGAGAAAGTGGCGATGCCGGTAGACGACGCCCTTGGGCGGTCCGGTGCTCCCCGACGTGAACAGTATTGCCGCCACTTCGTCGCCACCGGTGGGCACGGGCCTCTCGCCTGCGGCAAGCCGTTTTGCGCCGAGCGCTTCGACCTGCCCGAGCGTATGCTTTCCGAGACCCCAGCCGCCTACGGTGATCGTCCGCTTCACCGTCGCCCGGCCCCAGCCGAGAGCGATGCGCGCCGCGTGCGCGACTGGAATCCCGATGAACGCACTGGGCTGCGCGCGCGCCAGGCACTTGCTCAGGCCTTTGATGCCCAGACCCGGGTCGATCATCACCGGAACCACGCCCGCCTTGAACATACCGAAGGTGAGGGCGAAGAGCTCGGGGCTCGGCCGCACCATCAGCGCGGCGCGATGACCGCGCTCGATTCCAACGGCATGGAGCCCGGTGGCGATTCGGCTGCTGCGCTCGTCGAGCTCGCGGTAGGAGACCTTGTTGTAGATGACGTCGCCAGCGGCATCGCGTCGCTTGGTCGGAAAGCAAATGGCAGTCGTATTGGGCTGCGTCGCGGCCATTTGCGGCAGCACGTCAGCGACCGTCGAAAGCTCGGGCGTCATACCGCGACTCCCAAGAACCTGCGCACGAGCTGCTCGATCTCCTCGGGCGCGTCTTCGAGGACATAGTGACCGCAGTCGGGGAACTGGTGGACCTCTGCATCGGGAAGCGCGCTCTTCCACACCCTCAGGAAATGGTCATCAAAGACGAAGTCACGGTCGCCCCAGCAGATCAGCACTGGCCGGTCGTTGAACTGATGGAGCTGCTCGCCCACCTCGCGAACCAAGGAAAAGCTCGGGTCGCTCTCTCGTAGAGGGATGTCCTGCACGAAGCGGAGCACGGCGCGGCGGTGATTCCAGCTGTCGTAGGGCGCACAGAGGCCGTCACGCACCTCTTTGGGAAGCTTGGCACGGGTGACGGCAAACCGCGTCGCACCCCTGGCAAACGCATTGAAACCGCGCACCAGAAGAGCTCCCGCCTTGGTGTCACGCGCCAACCAGAGCGAAGCGGGCAGGCGCTTGGTCGATGGCATCGGAAACGCCGCCGTGTTCAAGACGACGAGGCGGGCGACCAAGTCGGGGTGCCGATGCGCCCAGCCCATGCCGATCATACCGCCCCAGTCATGAACGGCGAGCGTGATGTCTTGGAGGCCCAGCTTCTCGACTAAAGCTTCGATGTCATCGACCCGCTGCACGAGCCGGTAAGAGTATCTGTCGTCGCCTGGCTTGTCGGACTTCCCGCAGCCGATGTGATCGGGCGCGATGACGCGATGGCCGGGGCGCAGCGCCGAGATCAATCGTCGCCAGTAGAACGACCAGGTCGGGTTTCCGTGCAGCATCAGGACCGCCGGCGCGCCGCGAGGGCCCTCGTCGACGTAGTGCATCCGATGCCCTGATGGGAGAGCGAGCCAGTGAGGCTCAAAGGGATAGAGCTCGTCGGAGACCTTCACGGGCGGCTTACCAGATGATTTCCGACATGCTGCAGTTGAGCCCGGAGCCGATGCCCATCAGCGCCACACGGTCGCCCTGCTGAATGCGCCCTGCCTCCGCCGCCTTAGAAAGCACCATCGGAACGGCCGCAGGTCCAACATTGCCAAGCTCGACATAGGCATGCATGAACTTGTCGGTCGGAAGCTCGAGCGCCTCGGCGAGCTTCTCGGTGTTCGCCCGACTCACCTGATGCAGGATGTACTCGGCCACCACGTCAGGGTTCCAACCGAGCTCGCGCTTTGCCATTTCATGAGTCTTCTTGGCGAGTGTGACTCCCGCAACGAGCAGCTCTTTGCTCTTGGTCTGCATCTGGTCGACCTGCCCGCGGCAGAGCTGATGGTGCTCGGTTGCCGCCGACGTCACGCCACCGACGTAGCGGTGACCGTTGGCTACCTGATCCCTCCGGCCGAGCACCATCGCTGCGCCACCCGACCCGAGGGTGAGCGTGGCAAAGTTGTCGCGAAAGGTCGCTTCATCGAGATCCGGCTCATTGAGTCGGGCGAGGGTGCTCTCCACCACGAAGCGGCTGTTTTCGCCGTCGACCACCAGCCCGTACTCGATTTGGCCGCGCTCGATCATGTTCCCGACGATGTCCATCGCATTGAGAAAGCCGAGGCATGCGTTGCCGAGGTCGAAGTTCATGCAGTCTGGACCGAGCCCGAGGTTGCTGTGGACGATGCAGGACGTCGACGGCTCGATGTAGTCACGGCACACCGAGGTGTTGATGACGATCCCCAAACGACCGCGGTCGATACCGGCTTGCTCGATCGCGAGCTCTGCTGCCGCCGTCGCCGCCTGCGAGGGCTGGAACTCGACGCCCCACATGCGGCGGGCTCGGATTCCGGTGACCCCCTCGAGAAACCCGGGCTGGAGGCCGAGGCGCCGCATGGGCTCCGCAAGCTTCGTTTCGAGCTCCTCGGACGTGACGCGGTCGGCACCATCGACATGGGCGACGCTGCAAATGGAGACCTGATCGAAACGCACCGGGCGACCCTAGTCCGGGCCTGGGGGTGCGACAAGCCCCGGCCCTCAATCTGGGGGTGCGCGGAGTTTGTCGAGGAAGACGCCGATGAACGCATCCGCTATCACGCTCACTCTCGTTTAAGGTATGCATGCGATGACCTCGAGGAGAACCCATGGCCACTATCAGCAGACGTTATCGAGTCGCCCAGGTGTTGCTCACGATCGGCGTGCTCGAGTTCTTCGGCCCCATCGTGCGAGACTTAAGCGTGACACACCTCCTGAACCCGAGCTGGGTCGGGCATGCGCGCTTCCACTTGGCCTGGACACTGGTGTTCATGGGGCTCTCGGGCATCTGTAACCTCTACTTGATTTGGTTCAGACGTCCTCATCAGATCTCGAGCCTGTACATCTCCTGGGCTTGGCAGGCCTGTAACATTTTCGGCTTCTGGGGAGCTGCTGTGCTCGAGAGCGCGTACGGCGGCTCGATCGTCGACCCCGAGTTCCACCTCACCATCCTCGGCTTGAACGAAAACGTCTTCGCGTTCGCGAGTATCACGACGATTTTGCTCGTCAGTCTCGTCTACCTCAAGAAGTTCCTCGAGCCGTCCCTAGCCGTGCAGAGCTCGACGCCATCGTGACCCTCGACCTCGAAACCGACGTCCTGATCATCGGCGCGGGCCCTTCAGGGATGGTCAGCGCCCTTTGTCTGGCGCAGGCGGGGATTCGGACCATCGTAGTGGAACGCGCGCCGGGTCTCTCGAAGCACCCGAAGGCCCATGAGGTCAACGGCCGATCGATTGAGATCCTAAATGGACTCGGGTTCACGGAGGAGGAGCTGAAAGCCGAGGCATCGCCGCCTGCCGATGCAGCGCGAATCGTGTTCTGCAAGACGATCAACGAGGAGCTCGGGCGGATCGATCTGCTCGAGCAGCCCGAGAATGCGGAGAAATACCGGCGGCACCTTCGCTCCAAGCAGCCCTACCTGAACCTCTCCCAGACCGAGCTCGAGAAGAGGATGCTCTCACACGTCGAGCAGAGGCCGGAGGTCCGGCTGCTGTTTGACCATCAATGGGAAGCCTTCGAAGAAGACGGCGGTGGCGTAACCAGCATCATTCATCGAGGCTCGGACGGCTCGACGCTTCGAATTTACAGCAGGTACGTCATCGCCGCCGACGGCGCTTCGAGCCGAGCGCGGCGCGCCCTTGGAATCGAGATGGACGGCCCGGAGAAGCTCCAGGACTTCGTCAATGCCTACTTCGAGCTCAATCTCCGGGAGCACGTGACGACGCCTGCAAAGCTCTACTGGATCCTGCACCCCGAGACGGTTGGCACCCTGATCGCGCACCACATCGAGAGGCGCTGGGTGTATCACGTACCGATCTACGCACCGTACGAACGCGCCGAAGACTACACCCCAGAAGTCTTTCGAGCCCGCATCGCGAGAGCTGTGGGAATCTCGGGCGAGTCGATTCAGATCGAATCGATCAGCTTCTGGCGCATGACGGCTCAGGTGGCCCAGGCATTCCGCCGTGGCAGAGTTTTCTTGGTCGGAGATGCGGCGCACAGGTTTCCGCCGACAGGCGGCCTCGGAATGAACACGGGAATCGCAGATGCGCACAACCTCTGCTGGAAGCTTGCCGCGGTTCTCAAAGGAGAGGCACAGGAAGCGTTGCTCCACACGTACCAAACCGAGCGACGTCCTGTCGCCATTCGTAACTGCGCGGAGAGCAAGGCCAACTTCGACAAGATTTTCGAAGTAGTCGAAGCGCTTGGGCTTCCTCGCAACGGGATGGAGATGCTGGCCCGCGTAAGGAACAGTGTTCCTTTCAAGTGGCTGCCTGCACGCTGGCGCGACACCATCATCGGGCTCCTCAACCGGCGCGCCTTTCACGCCTTTGCGCGCTTCGACCAGGAACCGACGGTGAAACGACGGGTCCTCGACAGCATCGCGGACCAAACGCCGCACTTCGACCGCATCGGACTCGATCTTGGCTACGTCTACGAGGAGGGCGCAACCGTGCCCGACCGCTCCGAGCCAGAGCAGGCAGCCGACCTGGTTAGGGAGTACCGACCATCGACGAGGCCCGGGGCAAGGTTTCCCCATCTCTGGCTGAATCCGCCCGAGAATAGCCGGTCGACCCACGACCTTTTGGACCCCGTCCGCTTTACGCTCTTGTTGGGAGACGGGGGTGACGCATGGCGCGACGCAGCGAACCTGGTGCTGGGTTCGCTGCGGTCAAAGCTTCAGGTGCGGGACCTAGTTTCGCTTTGCGATACAAGCGAGGCTCAGCGCGCGCTCGAAGAGCTTTGTGGAATCGGGCATGATGGGGCGCTGCTGATTCGACCCGATGGACACGTGGCCTGGCGTGAACCGACGCAGCCGAGTGATCCAGAACATGCGCTGCGGCGCGCTTTCGAAAGGTGCTACTTGCGATGAAACGAATCTTTTTTGGGGTCGCGGCCGCGGTCTTGCTCTCCATCGTGGCGCTCGGCTATTTCCTTTTTCGGCCGCTGTCGGACGTGCCGGTGCCGGCAGAGTTCCAATGCTACGACCTGGGGCAGGGGGCGTACGTGCCTCTCGACGCGCCCAACCAGGCCTTCGGGATCGGCCTCTCGTATGCGGGCCACATTGAAGAGACCGCTTCGTCGTTCGATCGAGACGCGTCGCCTCCTGTGTTCGTGAAGAGCCGCAGTAGCGTCGTGCGGACGGGCGCTCAGGTGCCGTTTCCCACTCCGGAGGTGCTCATCGAGAGCGCCGATTCGCTCGAGCTCGGGCTGGGGGAGACCCTTCGCAGCGACTTCCCGGATTTGGCACCCTTGCTCGACTACGAGGTCGAGATGGGGTTCGTCTTGCTCGAGGACGTCGACCCGTCGCGGCTGGACGACCCGAGCTTCGCGCCGCGGCTCGGGTTCTTCATCGCCAACGACCTTTCCGCGAGATCGGTCGGCATTCTCGGCGAGGGACGACCGAACCGTCATGCGTATTGGGGCCTATCGAAGAGCTTCCCCGGCTTCATGCCCGTCGCGGACAAGGCCTGGGTGCCTGAGAAGCCCATGCCCAACGGTATTCCCTGTGTCGAGATCGAAAGCCTGGTGAACGGTGAAGTTCGTCAGCACCAGTCGACGGCGGATCTGATCTACACGCCGCTCCAGATGCTGCGCTTCGTTCACGCCGAGTTTCCCGAGGCGCCACTCTCGAAGGGCACGATCGTCCTCACGGGCACTCCGGGGGGCGTCGCCATGCGCACGTCTCGCTGGTTGGTACGCTTGAGCAAGCTCGTGAGACTGAGCCGCTTTCGCAAGCTCGCGTCCAAGCTCGACGGAGAAAGGTCGCGTTTCCTTGCAGTCGGCGATGAAGTGACGGTGCGCGGCCAAGGGCTCGGCAAGGTCAGCGTGATTATCGCCGCTCAGTGAACCCCCGATCGGCGGGGCCTGGATTCCCCTTCCCGCGAGGCGTTGGGCGTGTCCACGTCGATGTTCACGCCAGGACTTTCGACGTCGACATAGCAGATCGCAGCGGCATGCCGGTGAAAGAGTGCTTTGCCCCCGACGTCGCCTGAGAGTGCGAGAAGCTCGGGGAAGTGCTGCGAACCCCACAGAACCGGGTTGCCGCGTTTCCTCCCAAATGTCGGAATGAAAATACTGAGCTCTCCGTCCGACGCAAACGCATCCACCAGTCGATCGATGACCTCGGTGCTCACCCACGGCATATCACCAAGCGCCACCAGCGCCCCATGCACGTCGTTTCCAAGCGTCGCGATGCCGGTTCGAACCGAGGCAGCGATCCCCTCTTCGTAGTCCGGATTGTGCACGATCTCCACCTCGCGACCCGATAAGGCGTCCTCGATGCGCTCGCGTTCATGTCCCGTGACGACGATGACCCGATCCACACGGCTCCCCATAAGCTCATCGACGACCCTTGCCACCATCGGGGTCCCATCCACCATCATCGCGAGCTTGTTTGCGTCGCCCATTCTTCGCGACTCCCCCGCCGCAAGCACCACGGCGGCGATATGCTTGTTCGATCGACGCGGATTCGTGAGGTTTCGGGGCATGGGTCGTCCTGGAATCTCCTTCAAGAGGTCACCGACGCCAAGCCGTCCTGTCGCCCAGCGTTCCAAGCATCAAGGGATTCCCCGGATCGCCGGGCATGCCCAAATGCGTAACCTCGCCGCCGGCGTCAATCAGCCCCGAAGGGATGACGTCGCCGCGGTCTACAATCGCCGATGCGCTGATCGAAGGATGCTTGAAGAACGAAGCTAGTTTCTGCGCCGCATCGTCTTCGTGTACGTCGCCTTTTTCCAACTGCGCGGCCACGATTCGCGCGTAGGCGGTCTCCCGGAGGCGACCGATGTCCTTTGCCGTAGGATCGATCACTTCTGGATAGCCTCAGCGCCGTCGCGGAGCCGTAGTGTATGGGCGAGAATCGACCTTCCGAAGCCGGTAGCGTCGATGTCGACCGCGCCAAACTCCATGGCCTGACCCTACTCGTGATGCTGATCAAACGCGGCCTTCTGCTCCGGGCTCGCTTCGCTCTGGTACTTCTCTTTCCACTCGGAGTAGGGCATGCCGTAGATCAACGCGCGGGCGGTTTCCTGATCGATGCCGAGCCCCTTTTCTTCGGCGGCTTCCTGGTACCAGCGCGCCAGGCAGTTTCTGCAGAACCCCGCGAGCTCCATGATCGCGATGTTCTGGACATCGGTCCGCTCGCGCAGGTGAGTGACCAGCCGTCGGAACGCCGCTGACTCGATTTCCATCCGGGTTTGCTCGTCTAAGTCCATCTCGAAGAACTCCTGGTTGCGCAAAAAATCCAAGGTCTTCGAGCTGCCACGACTGAAAAAGGGGACTATCCCCTTTTGCGAGACCTTGGGTGATGGGTTTCGGAGGGTCTGGGTGACTTGGGCGAGGACCGATACCGCGATTTCGGCGGGCGAGCTGGAGCCGATCGGCAAGCCGACCGGCCCCTTGAGGCGTTCGAGGTCCGTCTCCCCAAACCCTGCCTTGCGGAACCTGCACAGGCGAGACGCATGGGTCTTCTTGCTTCCAAGACAGCCGATGAAGAACGCTTCGCTTCGAAGAGCCACCTGGAGGGCGGGGTCGTCGAGCTTCGGATCGTGGGTCAAGGTGACGACGGCGCAGCGCGCATCGAGGCCAAGAGACTCGAGGGCTGCATCCGGCCAGTCGAGGTGGAGCGTGACGCCAGGGAAACGGTCCAACGCCGCAAACGATTCCCTAGGATCGACGATCGTCACGTCGTAGCCGCTGAGCGTCGCCATCGCGGACAAGGGCTGGGCGATGTGGACAGCGCCGACCAGGATCATGCGAAGCGGTGGGTTGAACGGTTCGTAGAAGATGGCTTCTGAGGCTTCGGCGTCGGTCGTCACGCAGGCGTCCAATCTCAGAGCAAGCTCGACATCGGCTCGTTCGATCGCTGTCATACCGTCGCCTCGGCGCAGTAGACGTTGGTCGCCCGAGTCGAGGTTCGTCGCGAGAACGACGGGGGTGTTCCGTTCGATGTCTGCGAGTAACGCCGTCAGGGTTTGCGATTTCACAGGAGCGGCTCCAACAAGACGCGAATGGTGCCGCCACAGGCGAGGCCCACTTCCCAAGCGCGCTCGTTGGTGACGCCGAACTCGAGGACCCTCGAGACGCCGGTCTTCATCACCTCGAGTGCCTCCCCAACCACGGCGCCTTCTACGCAGCCGCCCGACACCGACCCTAGAAAGGCGCCATCATCACGGACGGCCAGGTGGCTCCCAGCGGGCCTTGGTGAAGACCCCCAGGTTCTCACCACGGTCGCGAGCGCGACGCCGTGACCGGCTGCCTTCCAATCCCGTGCAGCAAAGAGAACTCCCATCTCCGGCTGATCCGGCATCGGTCCGATAGTACTTCTGCGCCTGCTGGGAGGCCACCGAGAAGTCGTGCCGCTGCCTAGGGCTTGTTCGCTAGACGCGGTCGCGCTTCGGAATATCGGCGATCTTGATGACCCGCATTTCGGGGAGGAGGTCGGTTTCGGCAAGCAGGGTTCGGAGGACGATCTGGCCACGTCGCCGGCCCTCCGTGCTGATCCAGTTCTTCACGCCGGGGTTCTCGCCGCAGGCGTAGATCCGAAAGGATCCGTCGTCGTCGTACACGGTCTGGCGATTGTTGAGCGCCACTGGATGATGCCGGTAGTCGCCCGATTGGAGGTAATGGTCGAAGACCTGGCATGACCAGTACCGGCACGGGACGTCTTTGCCTTCGATGACGATCACTTCGTCATCGGCCAGCTTGAACGAAACCCCCGAGTAGCCGATGCCTGGACCGGGGAGATTGTTCGCGACCACCTTCGGGTCGATCATCTCGAAGACCTCGTCGGGCGTGTACTCTTCGTGCTCTCCTTCTTCCACGGCGAGCTGGCCGTCTGCTCCGATTCGCGTCGGTCTCGAGTGCGCGTTGCCCTCGTACTCAATCATGCTCATGCCCACGATGGCCGAGACGCCCAAGCCAGCGTCGACCGTGTCGTGCATGAACGCGACGAGGCGGTCGAGCCCGGCGGAGAGATCGACAACGGAGTACTCGGCGGGGGGCGGCATCTCGTCGGTGCATCGAATGTTCATGATGGCGGGGCGGTACTTGCCCCGGTCGACGTTGATCACGCACTCGGGGAAATACTGTCGCGTCATGATGAAGGGCTGCTGGCCCTCGAGCTTCAACCAGTTCTTCGCGCCCTCCGGACGCTCCCGACTGATGTGGATCGTTGCCAGCTGATCGCCTCCGTCTTCTTCGAAGGCGATGTCCTTGTCGATCAAGAAGCTCACCATGGAGCGCATGCCCTCGTCGTCGCTCGCGTAGACGACGATTGAGAAGAAGATGTCGTCACCGCGTCGGACCGTGAGCTCGTACGATAGCGACTCGTCGAGCTTGGCGTCGTGGTATAGGGTGTCGGGCCCGTCACCGACGAAGCTCCGGAGCGGCGTGAAGGCGCGCGCGAGCACCGGATGCGCGCGGTCTGCCTCCATCTCGAGCTCCTGCCCAGCGGCGATCAACGAGGCCAGGTAGCGAAAGCCATCCGCTCGCTCGCGAGGGCTTCTAGCGCCGATGGGGCCAACGATTTTCTCTCCGACTTCCTTGAGCTGATCGGCGAAACGGTTCCATGCGGCCTGGCTCGGGGTGATCTTGTCCGACATCGTTTTGCTCGGGGTAGCGCGGGCGGGGACTCGCCGCCAACCTCGGGGCAGCTTTCGAGCTTCGGGACTTGATCTAGGTCCTATGCTGTCGCAGCATTTGGCTTTCATCCGCGGGTCTGTGGACTTACACTTCGGGCGCGCGGGGCAGGCGGAACGATGAGGACTAGAGGGCAATGAAAGTACAGCAGACGCAGCGTGGTTCCTTCCTCGTATGGGTCGTTTTGGCTTCCGTGCTCGCCTCGTGCGGCGGGGAAAGTGGTGCCAGCACCACCGAAGAGGTCAGCGCGCCGGACGCGCTAGGGGCGTATGCAATTGGGCATACGGCGTTCACGCTGGTCGACGATGCGCGTGACGGTCGTGAGCTGATCGTCGATGTTTGGTATCCGGTCGATGAGGCCGATGCGGCAGCCGAACCGGTGACCAGGTACCCGCTCCAGGGCGGCATATCGCTCCCTTCGGATCTGGCGGTGGACGACCTTCCCGTGTCGTCGGCCGATGGACCCTTGGCGTTCTTGGTTTTCTCGCACGGCTTTGGCGGGATCAACACGCAGTCCACCCCGCTGATGGAAACCTTGGCCAGTCACGGCTTCATCGTCGCTTCGCCAGAGCACACCGGAAACACCGCGCTCGACCAAAGTGATCCAGCCCCCGCAGAAAAGCGTGTGCTCGATGTCTCTGCGCTGATCGACGAGATGTTCGAGCGCTCCAAGACCAGTGGAGATGCGTTCGAAGGCCGCATCGACGAGTCCAAGGTCGGCGTCCTTGGGCACTCGTTTGGTGGAAGCACGGCCCTTGGCACCGTAGCTGGCTGGGCTGGCGCCGACCCGGACCCGCGAGTCAAGGCCATCGGTGTCATCGCCGGCGGCGTCGGCGCCAACAACTTCGGCGAAGAAGCCCTCGCGACGGTGACCGAACCTACCATTCTCCTCGTCGGCACCTTGGACCCGGGCGCGCTCGAGAACCACGACTATGTGTTCGATCGGATGCCCAATGCCGAAGCGCTCTTCAAGGTCGAAGTCATCGGTGCAAATCACACCCACTTTGCCAATGTCTGCGAGATCGGGGATTTCCTCCTGGACGTCCTGATGCTCGCTCAGGATTCCTGGTCAGGCCTCGGCGCTGCCGCGCTGATTCAGCCCTACAACGACACCTGTACCGACGAGGTGTTCTCGATCGCCGAGGCGCAACGGCTTCAGAACCTGTACATGGTCGCCCACTTCAAGCGTTTTCTGCTCGACCAGGTCGGCTACGACGAGTTTTTGTCAGCGGAATACGCCGAGGAAAATGAGCGTGATGTGACCTTCGTCGCGCGGTAAGGTCGCTCGGCGAGCCTCGAACACGTCGTCCAAACGGGTGAAGTGAATAGGCCCCGTTGCGGCCACGTACGAATGCGGGCATACAGACCCCGCCTCGGTGTCGAGGTGCTGGAATGAAAGAGGATAATCGATGTTGAAAGAGTTCAAAGAGTTCGCCCTCAAGGGCAACGTGATGGACATGGCCGTGGGCATCATCATTGGCGCGGCCTTCGGGAAGATCATTGCTTCGCTGGTCGGTGACGTGCTGATGCCAGTGATCAGCCTGTTCACTGGGGGCTTCGACGTAAGCCAGAGTTACATCCTGCTCGGGGATGGAAGCTACGAATCGCTTGCGGCCGCTCAAGAAGCAGGCGCCGCGGTGCTCAAGTACGGGTCCTTCCTGATGTCGGTCTTCGACTTCGTGATCATCGCGTTCGTGATCTTCATGATGATCAAGGGCATGAACTCGCTTCGAAAGAAGGAAGAGGCCGCCCAAGAGGCAGCTCCTCCGCCACCGCCCAAAGAGGAAGTGCTTCTCGAAGAGATTCGCGACCTACTCGCCAAGCAGTAGCCGCGCGAAACATGGACGGGGCGCTGGGTTCCCTCGATCTCGTCGAGGGCACCCGCTGCCCCGCTACATGAACGTGTAGACCAAGCTGAACAAGGTGGTGGTGTCGACCTTGACGAGAGCTGGGCCTGGCGGGAGGCGATCGTAGAGCATCAGGAAACGGGCTTCGAAGGCTAGCTTGTCGGTCAGCTTCGAGAGCAGCGCGGCGGTCAGATAAATGCGGATGTCCTGGAATGGCAGCGCGTTTTGAACCTCGACCTTGTTGAGGTTGTAGATGGTCACGATGCTCGCGAGGAATTCGACGTGCTCGTTGAGCCTATTCTCGTAGTCGAGCGCCGCCAAGAGGCCCTGAATGTTCGAGTTGCTGGTGAGGTCCGAAGGCGGTTGGTAGTTCTCAAACGTATAGCTGTAGCCGATGCGCCCGGCGAAGTAGTGCTTGTCGGTTTTGATGAACGCCCGGAGGTAACCGGCGTTGGCCAGCAGCTGGGCGCGGAAGCCGGCGAGCGGATCCCAGCGATAGGAAAGCCCGGCCCAGACAGCGTCCTTCTCGGTGAAGAAGTAGTCGTACCGGGAGGCGAAAAAGAACTGCCGCGCTACGGTCGTGTAAGGGTCCGGTAGTGCAACGGCCGCCCGGCCGAAGTTGAAGAGCGCCCCCAAGGTCAGCCGATGGTCCGTCTTCGCGAGGATGACATCGGAGCCGGCATTGACATTCCACGAACGGGTGTTGCCGGTGTTGATCGCGCCACCGGCGTTGAGGGTCCAATCGACTTCGAGCTCCGGCTCTGCTTCCGGAACCTCTTCGGCGGCATCGGCTTCGGGAGCCGCCAAGAAGGTTGCATCGCCGGCCGCTTCGGTCTTACCCGCGCTGACGTCGGCCGCGACGCTATCCGGAATCTCCTCCTTCTGCGCCGATGCGCTGCTTCCCCACGTCGCGAACGCCATTACGACGAGCACGGGGCGCGGTCTGATGAGCCTTGACGGTACACACATTCCCTTCATCCCAACCTCCCAATGCGGGCAATCTGCTGAATTCGGCGAATCATAGTTGAGCGCGCGCGTCGCGCCAAAAAACCCTCGAGGTTGTCCCCGCCTCGTCCTGTGATAGAAAACCACGGTGGTTTGCGACTCGAAGGCTGTGAGACGAAATGCCTGAAGACGCTTTTGATTTCATCGTGGTCGGGGCAGGGTCAGCAGGCTGCTGTCTTGCCAATCGCCTATCTGCAGATCCGGGGAACCGGGTTTTGTTGTTGGAGGCTGGCGGCAAGGACAGTAGCCCACTGATCAAGATGCCCATCGGCTTCACCCAGCTGATGTACGACGCGAAGACGACGAACCTCTACAAGACCGAGCCCGAGCCGCACCTCAACAACCGCGAAATGAGCGTGGTGCGCGGCCGGGTTCTTGGTGGCTGCAGCTCGATCAACGGAATGGTCTACATGCGCGGTCAGCGACAGGACTATGACGACTGGGGCGCGCTCCCAGGATGCCAGGGCTGGTCGTACAAGAACATGCTTCCCTACTTCAAGCGCTCGGAGAACTTCGAGCCCGGCCCGGCCAACGAGTATCACGCCAAGGGTGGGGAGCTGAACGTCACGCACGTCCAGATGAAATACGACATCAGCGACGCGTACATCGAGGCGGCCGTAAGCGTTGGCATTCCCCGCAACGACGACATCAACGGCGAGAAGCAAGAGGGCATCGGCTACGTCCAGGTGAATATGAAAGGCGGTCAACGCTGGAGCTCGGCCGACGCGTTTCTAAGCGCGGACGTCAAGAAGCGACCGAACCTCACTATTGTGATCAAGGCCGTCGCACAGCGCATTTTG
Source organism: uncultured delta proteobacterium (assembly GCA_963699755.1). Taxonomy (GTDB): domain Bacteria; phylum Myxococcota_A; class Polyangia; order Polyangiales; family Houyiibacteriaceae; genus SG8-38. The sequence continues at coordinate 512,434 of CAVOVB010000001.1, read as the reverse complement.
CTCGAAGGGAAGAAGGCCATTGGCATCGAGTACAAGGACGCGAAGGGCAAGGTGCACCGGGTTAACGCCCATCGCGAAGTCGTGCTCTCTGCTGGCACCTACAACTCGCCGCCGCTGCTCGAGCAGTCCGGGATTGGCAACCCGGAAGTGCTTTCCAAGCTCGGCATCGAGCTGAAGCATGAGCTTCGCGGCGTTGGCGAGAACCTTCAAGATCATTTTCAGATCTGGGTTCAGCAAGGAGTGAAGACCAAGCACTGCCTTTCGGAGGACGGGAAATTCCCCCGAGTCGTCCTCGCCGTGCTGAAGTACATGTTCATGAAGAAGGGACCGCTCACGATGCCGGCTTGCAACGTGGGTGGCTTCGTGCCGAACGAGGGCGCGGAACGTCCGATTTTTCAGATCCACTTCACACCTGGCGCGGGCGGGATGGATGCCGACGGCAAGATGGTGGCGACGCCCGATCCCGGGGTGAACTCGACGGTCTGCATCATTCGACCGACTTCACGTGGGAGCGTGCATGCGCGCAGCACCGATCCAACCGCCTTCCCGAAGATCATCCACAACTACTTGTCGACCGATCACGACCGTGAGCTAGCCATCGAGGGATTCAAGCTGCAGCGAAAGATCTACCAGTCAGAGGCGTTCAAGCCGCACGCCACTTACGAAATATTGCCCGGCGACTCGGTGCAGAGCGACGAAGAGATTTTGGAGTTCTGGAGGACCGAGGGGATGAGCGTCTATCATCCGGTTGGCTCCTCGAAGATGGGCTCGGTAGAGGATCCGACGGCCGTGGTCGACAACGAGCTCAGGGTGCACGGGATCGAGGGGTTGCGGATCGCGGACGCGTCGATTTTCCCCTTGCTGCCCTCAGGCAATACGCACGCCCCCACGGTTGCGGTGGCGGAGCGGGCTGCGGATCTGATTCTTGGAAACCTGATGGCGTGAACTGGTAGGACTCGACCCCCAGGCGCGTTCCGTGGCTGGGTGCTCGCTGTGCCAAAGAAGCGCCTTGATTTCACTAGATTGGCTTCACGGGACGAATCCGCGCTGGCCGAGGCCGGACATCGGGCTACGCTTGATTTCATTGGAGAGCCATTGATGATCCCAGAAGAGTCAGTCGCCTACGCGCTCGCAGCATGGCAGCGTTTTGACGATCATGTTCCGCCGGGCCTGCTGCGAGCGGTGGCCGGTGCGTTTGTGTTGGTGGCCGCCTCGGACGGCGAGCTCACCAAAGCAGAGGCAGATCGTTTTCTCGAGACCTTGGCTTCCAAGGCCGATGTCTTCCCCAGAATCGATTTCGACGAGCTCTCCCAAGCCTTCGGTGACTTGTCTGAAGTCATGCTCTCCGATCCCGAAGACGGAACGCGCCTTGCGCTGAGCTGTGTGGCCCGCGCCAAGGGCGTTGCGAAACACGCGGAGCTCGTCATGGGTGCCGCCGAGATCGCAGCCTCTGCGGACGGACGCATCAAGTCAGTCGAGAAGAGCGTGTTGCGAGATATACGGGTCGCGCTCGGACTTGCTGGGTCGGCCGCCTAGCGGCCTGCGACCGCGAGGGTTTGTGTGGCGCGGTTTGGGGGGAATGCCGCTGTCCGATGGCCGTCGACGTACACCTCAATGCTTATCGTGCTAAACAGCGCCGAGACGCGCCTGTAGCTCAGCTGGATAGAGCGGTGGCCTTCTAAGCAATACAGCGTCGTTTTGAATAAGGGGTTTCTGCACCATGGCTTCCTGAGTCATGCAGGGTTTTCCCTGTAGTTGCTGAGCTCGACGATGTCGCCACGAGACACTGGCGTGACATACGGAATCGTCTCGAGTCGCTTGATGGCCTCGGTGTAGGTTCCCGGCGAAAGACGCGCATAGACGCGACGAATCATCTTGCTGTCGCGGTGGCCCATGAGCTTCACCGTCCAGAACTCGGGCACGCCCGCTTGCGCGCAACGGCTCGCGAACGTGCGGCGAATGTCTTTCCAGATGAAGGGCACGACGCCGGCGCGCTTGCATGGGTTCGCCATGTCGCGCTTGAAGTTGGCCCACGGCGTCACGAGGTAATCGCCCTCTTCGGCGAGACACTCGTCGACGGCCTTGCGCGCTGCGACGCTCAACGGAATCCAGCGGTCGCGCTCTTCGGTCTTGGTCGCCGGCAGTCGTATGGCACCTTGGGGGCCTCGCACGGTCGAGAGGTCGACATGGAGAGCCTTGTCCACCTTCTCGAGCTCGCCGTGGTCTGCGCCCGTCTCGACGCCCAACACGAAGTCTTTGCGGCGCTGCTCGGGCGCTTTGCTGAACATCGCGTCGAACTCGTCCGCCGTGAGCCAGCGGTCCGATGGAGTGTAGACGGCACCATCGGTCAGGAACTCCGGGATGACCTCGCTCGGTTCGCCCTCGAAGCACTTGCGCTTGCGCGCCTCACGAAGTCCCTGGGACAGCGTCTTGAGGTTCTTGAGCGCCGTGTGCGGCGTCACCGTCGTTCCCTTGTTGGTCTCGTCGGCGGTGCGCTTGTCGAGGAAGTCCTCGCCCACGCCCTCGAGCGAAAGGTGCGGGTCGTTGAAGTCGAGACCGAGGTCTCCGAGGTGACGCTCGAGCACTTCGCAATGCTGGCGGCCGGTCCTGAGTGTCTTCTCGACATCGCGACCGTGGGCCTTGGCCCGACGCTTCTTCGCCTCGAGCGCAAACGTCAGCACCATCCCGAGGGGAAGCGGTCCTAGTCGGCGTTCACTGAGCGCCAGCTCGCGCTCATTGTATCTGACGAGGGCCGACGCCTTGCTCGTGACGCCAAGCGACTCTTGCTTCCCGCCGAGAGCACGGAAGTCGCCCCACCAGACACTTCCCCGCTTGTAGACTCGTTTTGCCACACTCCATGCCTTCCAAAATCGCCCCACTCGCGCATCCGAGCGAGATTCACCAGCCACTTACCGGCGTGCTTCTCCGCCCAGGAATGGGCCCTGCACAGGTCGTAGGCGGACTCTCGGCCGATGCCGAAGTAGTTGGCCACGTCCTTCCATCCTCCGTATCGCCGCTCGTCAGTCACAGCGGCTCCCTCTGCATTTGACGGATGACTTTGTCGCGTCGTGCCCGCTTGGCAGCGCGGTCCACCCGGACCTGATGGTCGCGTGCGCTCATCTCTTCGGGGGTCAATCGCTGTCCGTGCCATCCGAACGGCAAGCGGCCCGTCGAACCGATCTCGAGGTCCCCTGACCACGGGAGGCCGTCGCGTTGCTCTTCGGCGATCTGCATCGCGAGCCGCTCGCTGTCGCAGTCGATGAGCAGCGCTTGAACCGTGTCGCCTGGAGTTGCACCCAGCGCGTCGAGTGCCAGGGGCTCGGTCGCGCCAACGGCGAGATGATCGTTCGTCCGCACCGCGGTGAATCTCGGCAGGACCGGAGTCCGCGTGCACTTGGCCATGAACTCGATCGCTTTCTTCGGCGTCTTGCGGCATGGATCGGTGAAGGCCCTCGCGGTCAGCGTTCGGTCTTCCAGGGGAAGGTACACGTCGCGCCTATGGATCTGGGGCAGCCGGAACGTGGGTTGCTCGTCGTCCGGGGCGGGAGCTTCGAGACCCATCACCTCGGGGTTGAGAATCACGTACATGCCAGCCCGGGTCACGACGCGGGCACCCGCCGCTTTGGCCGCTCGAAGCAGTGCGTAGTCGTGTTCCTCGAGATCACGGAGCCGGAGCTCCATGTCCTCTTCGGGCGTTCGCGGCTGTGTATACAAATGGCTCATGGTCGATCTCCAAAAATGGGGTAACGGCGGAGTAGGCTCGCTGTTTCGTCGAGCTCGTAGGCTTTCACGGGTCGGCTGAAGTAAGCCCTGAGTGGTCCGAGGCGTGCGTCCTGCCGTGCTTTCGCCTGCCGTGCTTCGAGGGCGTCGATCCTCGCCTCCAGGCTCTTGATAGCAGCCCGGACTTTTCCTACTGCTGCGTCGATCGTGCGTTGCTCTTGCGCGTCCATGTACTGTTTCTTGATGGCGGTGGTTTCCCCGCATTGGCGCACGATGTCGGCGTCTCGCCGTTGTTCGATGGTCATACTTTTTCTTTCGTAAGTTTTGTTGCTGGGCGCCTCGCGGTTGGTGGGCGCGAATCCGTCTCGGGTGGTGCGTGGCTCGCACTTGGTTAGCTTGATCACGGCGACACCTCGTCAACGTCGGGGTGACGGCCGAGCTCGTCGGTGAGCAGACTGAGCGCTTCGTCCTCGAGGTGCGGCAGACCTGCCAGCACGGCACGTCGAATGACGACGCTTCGCCTTGCGGGAATTCCCTCGCTCTTCTGAAGCGCCTTGCTGAGACGGTCGAGCCGCCTGATCAGCGTGCGCGGTGCCCGGAAGGCGACCTGGGGGTTCGTTTCGTGTCCGTTCATACGTTGCTCCTATCAAGGAGCGACGCCGTCACTCCCGGTCGTTCTTCTTCGGATCCTTCTTTGTTGAGCGGCGCTTCTTTGGGAGCGCCTCCGGCTGCGGCTCCAATGAGACCCGGCCGTCCTTCGAAAGCCAGCGCCGTCCACCCGTCGTCAGCTTCGATTCCGCCCAGCCCTCGTCGACAAGGGCTCGCAAAATCGCGGACTGCTTCCGATGCTCTTCCTTGAGCGCATCGAGCCACTCCTCTGCGTCGGCGTCCTCGGGAATTTTGTGCAGGTACTCGAGCTCGGCCACTTGGAGCGCTTGGCGCAAGAGAAGTCGAAGCGTGTCGCTCCACTTCAGATCGAACTGCCGGAGGTTCGGAGCCGTCCGCATCGCCTCGTGCACCGCATCCAGCCGCGCCGAGTCCTCGTCGGTCAGATAGATGGAGGTCTTCTTCCCCGCCATGGGCCCCAGTGTCGCGCAATTCGCCGTCCATAGCCAACACCGTAGCGCGCACCGCCGTACTTGTCCACCCGTTAGGTTGACAAAGGAGGACATGGGTCTATTCTGGGATTGCGCTGAGGCCCCGGGCCAGGGCGCAGAAAGGCAAGGAGGCATGAGAAAGCAAGGGGTTGCGAGCGAGGCGCCGTGGCGAGTGGTCGTCCACAATCCGATTCACGGCACGATGGCGGTCCGGCCGTTCCGGTATCGCGAGGACGCCGAGAGGTTCTTCGAGGCCCGCAGGCGGGTCGCTGGTCTCGGCGAATGGGTCGAGTTCGAGCTCCGGTTCGCTGGCCGATGGGTCCGCGCTCAGCTGAGGCGGGCGTCATGAGTCGCCGGTATCCGAGGGAGCTGCCTGGCTGCGAGCGCTGCTCTGTCGAGGGCCGTCGCCGGGCATGGGAGATGCCGTTCAACGAACACTGCCCGCGGTGCGCCGCTCGCTTGGCGTGGCTCTCACGGCCAGAGCGCATTGAACAGTTCTGCGACAAGTGGAGCACGCTGGTTCGCGATCAGACGGAAGAGAACGAACGACAGCTCGCGGATTTCTTCGAGCGGATTCTGCCGTGGGACGAAGAAGGTCAGCGACCGGGCTCGATGCGAGGACTCATGGCCTTGCATCTGGAGATACTCGCGAGCCGGATGTCCGAATGGGCGGAGTGGATGGGGCGGCTGTCATGAGGCGCAGCGAGCTGTACAGCCGAATCGTTGAGCGGCTTCCCGGAATCGTGGTCGAGGAATACGCACAACAGGATGTTTGCATTCCGGCCAGCTACCACGCCTTCGAGGTGCTGCGCGAACACGGAATCCCAGCCTCGCTCGCGGTCATGGATTGCACCGCCGCGAATCGTGCGTGGTGCGAGTGGGTGCAGACGTCCCCCGAGCCCGTCGACCCGATGCCGGACGATGCGTGGACCGTTGCTGTTCGCCACGACATGCCGGACCAGTCGCCGGGGCTCCACGGTCATCTTGTGGTTCGCAGCAAGGGCTGGACGATTGACTGCTCCTCGGGACAGATGAGTCGACCGCAGCGCGGCATCGTTGTGCCGCCGGGACTGATGTGCCGAGGGCTCTCGTGGGCCGAGGGCGACACGGCCATTTTCTACGACCCGAGCCCGGTCGCAGTGCCGCCCATGTGGAAACTCGCCCCCGGCGCAACGGCGCGAGTCCGGGAACGAATTCGAGGCGAGGTGCTGTCATGACCCCCGTCACGCCACGTCCGCAGGACGAAATTCTGGTTATCCAGAAAGGCAAACTCGTCATCCAAGTCACCGACGAGGAGCGGCGGCAGTTTCTCCAGTGGGTGAGAGACTACAGCGAAGCTCGCGTTCTGGGGCCGCCCGGCGTGCGCGACTGCTACTACTACCTCCGCGACAAACCCTGGAGCTTCATCGAGCCGGACTACAAAACCGAGAACCCGGACGGCACGAAGAAACAGGTGCTCTGGGGCACATGGGTTGTAAACACTCTCATCACAGCTCGGAAAAAGTGGCTTGCTGGAGACCGTGGACCCGACGCCTTCGACCCAGACCTGCTCGACGATGACGGCGACCACGATATCCGGGGGTGGAGCTTCCACGACGATGTGGACGACTGGGCGCACAGCATCCCGCAACTGAGACTGGACCCCTGGGAAGGGCAGGCCGTGCGAGCCCTCGTCCTTTGCGAGAAGCTGGGCTTGCGCAGCATCGTTGAAAACGCCTGCGGCCGCACGCGCACCGACTTTCTCTGCACCGGGGGTGACGCGTCCATCCGGCAGAAGCTGAACGTGGGGCACTGGTGTCGTCGGGTGCGTGACGGGGGTCAGGAGCCCGTCGTCCTCTATGCGGGCGACCACGACATGCAGGGCGTTGGGATGGATGCCCGGTGGGTGCGCGACGTTGCCGAGGTCGACTCGGTGACCAGAGTCGCCATCACGCTGGAGCAAGCCAGGGAGCGCAACCTCCCGATGGAAAGCGCTTACGACAAGATGCACACCGGACGCAGCCTCAGCGCGCAGCAGAAGGGGCAGAACAGCAAAATTCAAGAGTACATCGACCGGTACGGACCAGACATGGTGGAGTTGAATGCGCTCACTGCCACCAATGAGATTGCTCTGCGCGACATCATCCGAGCTGCCATCGCAGAGCACATCGACGCTGACATCTGGGCAGAGCGCCAGGACGACATCGAAGAGCCGATGCAGCGCGTGAGCGAACTCATCGACCAGCTTCAAGAGGAGATCGAGTGATGATGATTGCCCGGCTCCGCACCGGCGACCGGTTCGTCTTCGATTACGAGCTCGTCGAGTGCTGCGCGGCGATGGACGCCGTCGTCACCGACGCGGGAGACGTCGAGGTCATTTACGAAGACGGCCGCGAGGTCCGGTCTCGCACGTTCGATTCGAGCGTCGAGGTCGACCTCGTGAGCCGCGTCAAGACTCTGCCGGAATCATCCGGCTGAAATTGAAACTCAACTGACAGGGAAACTGAAAATGGACATTGAAAGCACATTCGAACGAAAATTCATCAGCTCGGTCGACTTGCCGGACTCCGGCGACGTCGTCGCAGTCATCGAGTCGGTCGGCGTCGAGATGCTCGACCAACGGGACGGGACTTCTCAGAAGAAGCCGGTCGTGAAGTTGGCGGCGCCGTTGGTGCCGGGCGGCCCGACCCGCTGGGTTCTGAATAAGACCAACGTGAGGACCATCAAGGCGCTCATCGGCTCAGGTGAGCCGGAGGCGTGGAAGGGCCAAAGCGTCGCGCTCTTCAAGGCCGAGGTGGCAGTGGGCAGTGAGCTCAAGAGCGCCATTAGGGTGCGGAGCCGGGCGCCGAAGCCGGCACCGGCCGGAGCGCACGTTCTCGCCGACGAGGACAGCATTCCGTTTTGATGTAACAGAGCTCGCCGTCGTGGAGGCAATGGTGCCTCTGCGGCGGCCGGGTTCGGAAAGGAGTGAAAATGGAAAAGAAGCTGTACGAGTTGAAGGAAGACGATGTTTTCTTCCATGAACAGGGCGGCCTAGTGGTCGTCACCCACATAGACCCAATTCAAGACGGCGTGCATGAAGTCTGGTTTGGCACCGAGGACGGCGACTACGAAGGTTCGTTGGTGGTAGGCAAGTGGGACCCCACCTACGTGCGCACGCCGGCGGCCCGGAAAGGTATTTGAAGATGGTAATGCAACGACATTACGTCTGCGTGCTGAACCCGACCGGGCAGGTGGTTCAAAAGATACAGCACGATGCGGATGACGAGTGGGAAACTCGGGTTCTCGGCAAGGTCGGCCGAGATGAGTTCGGGAACTGGGAGAGCGCCTGTCGCGAGCTTGGCTGGCTTGCCGAGGATGAAGATCCAATCAAGCCGGGTGACGTGGTCGCGGCGAGCAGCTTCTACCCAAGAGCGAAGCCGCGCACGCAGACGGGCGGTGTCCACATCGACTCGGGTGGCACGCAGAAGCACCCGCACTTCCTCGAGATTGGCGAACGTGTGAAGGGGCGCAAGATCCGGCACAGCCCGGTCTACGAAGCACACGCGGTCAAGTCCGAGTTGCTCGGAACGAGAAAGCCGTGTGGCGGGTTCTATGCCTACTGGCGACCGCTCCCGGGGCAGTACGAGGACGAGCCGCCTATCGAGGTCACGATTGCCCACTGGAACCAGACGAGAGTCGAGCACTACCCGAACCCGCGCAGGAAGGATTGCCACCAATACCGCCGAGCGAACCTCGATGCGGTCTACACCCAGTGGGGCACGGGTCTCAACGACCCGCCGTCGATGGACCCAGACATGGAGCGCCGCATCGCCTCTATGCCGCTCGGCAACTGGCGTGGACACAGTGTCATCGCGGAAGGGTTACTGGTCCACGGGCTGCCGAACGACATCAGCTACAGGTTCAGCGCTGCGGAACTTCGCGTCGGCGCCGTTGTGCCGGACTACGGACGCTCTTACGCCAACGGCAGGGTCGCCACGCTGAAACAGATCGAGGTGCGCAACAGGGACGCATACGGGCGAGACGAGCCGCTCGTCTTGGTTTGGCTCGATGACCCCCGACTCGAAACGGATGGCCCGTACCACCTTTATTCCTGCGCCACGGCCGAGAGCGGCACCGCCGCGCTTCAGTCCATGCACGAAAACCGCGTCGGATGGGACCTCTACCGCGAATGGCAACGCGAGCAGGCCGAGTTCCTTGAGTGGAAGCGTCAGCGAGCGCAGCCATGAGTGACATCAAGGCGCGGCTCTCCCCCGGTATCAAGGCGCTCGACGCACTCGACCGGATGGATGTGTTTCGCCTCGTGGTGGAGCGCGCCGACTTCGAGTCCGGGGACAAGCGTCTCTGCGAGCTCGAGGTCGGCGACCGTCGCGTGTGCTGGAAAGTCGTCGGTTCGGTGATTGCGATTGGTTTGGCCGACGAGTTCTCAGCGCCTCGGAATTCGGACGATGCCTAGGACCTGGAAAACATTTGCGGGCCTTACAGCGCATCCTCGAGCGACGAATTTTTCCGGAAGTGCGCTCACGTTGTCGCTTTTCCGTTCAGCAGTTACGAGCGACCGCCTGCCAGGGTTAGCCTCCTTTCCCCGGGTAGGCGCATCGCTCCCCATTCGCGACGGTTGACTGAGCACGCCGCTGTGCGATCCTAACGGCGTCGAAACGCAAAGCCCTCGACGGTTGCTTCTCCTGGGAGCCGTCGAGGGCATTTTTATGCTCAGCGCTCGAGCTCACCAGAGCAGAGCAGTCGCGAACGCTGCCGCAATCGCAGCCGCCCACCACAACAGGACCGCCAGCAGTCGGAGCGCGTCACCTGCCTCGTCCCCGTCGTTCATCGACGACCCATTCCGAAGAGCTCGAGTCTCCTCGTCTTGGACCAGCACTTCCACCGATCGGGTTCGCCGCAATGCGGACACGGCCCTGCGTCCTTCGGTTCGCGTTTCCAATAGCGCTCGAGCCGCACGAACTTTGGACCCGGCGAACCGATGACACTCAGCCCCTTGGAGTGCCCGCTAATCGAGCCGTGGTTGTTCTCCTGCTCTTTCCGCGTGAGCTCAGTCTGATGCCAGAAAGCCGAGAAGTGACTGCACATCGGTCGGGGTTAGCGATGGCCCACGAGCAGCGACAAGCGAGAAGCACTGCTCGGGGTCATCAGTCGCTCGAGCCGCCCCATGAAACCAAAGCGGCTCGAGCTCGGCCAGGGATATCAAAACCAGCCTGCCGCTACTATAACAGGGACTGCAAGCCCGTACAGCGCCATTTGAGGCTATTTCAAGGCTGAGATGATGCCGGAGCCATGGTAGGCTCGAGCATGGCCGTACGGTGGCTCTGGAAGGGCGTAGAGCGCACACCGAGCAAGCATCAGCGCCGAGCTCGCAACTGGCGAACCATCCGCTTCGGTGAACGCATCGTCGACAAGTACGGCCGGGTCACGGGCTGGGAGGTCGTCTCCGAGCCCTACCGCAAGAACGCCTGGGACAAGCTGACCACCATCGAGGTCTTCTGCGTCAGCTGCGGCAACGTCTACGCCCGCTACTTGAACGACATCGTCCAGGGCCGGTCTCAGCGCTGCCGGAGTTGCTACTGCGCGAATAGAAAGGCGCCCCAGGTCGGCTGAATGACGGACCGACCCAGGGCCCGGGCGTGGGGAGGTGACCACCACACCGATGGCTCGAGTATAGCACTCCCTGGGAATATGCAGCTTACTTTGGGCCTACGCGCTGCAAAATTCTGTGCAATTGTTCCAAGTCGAAATCTAGGACTGAGAATTTTGCGGACCGCAGAGGGCTCGGCCGGCCGCTCCGAGCAGGGGTTACCTATGGCACCGTGGGGGTCGTGTATGGCCACTTTTGCTCTCGAGGGGACACTGGCGTGACAGTCGGCGGGAAGATGCCGGAAGCTGAGCGCTAAGTATCCGCAATCACAGCGCCGTCGAGACGGTGACGGTTGGCCTATAGAGCCACTTGCCGGTCACTGTCGCTCCCTCCTTACCCAAGCGCGAGAGGTGCCAGGCGTGGAAAACGGTTGGTGTTACCTACCCGTGCACTCCTAGTGCGACCTCTACAGCGGTAATGGATATGTATGGTCAATTCCCGGAGACCTACGGAGACCCCTGGAGGCAAGGTATCCGGTACTTTTAGGGCGCAAAACGCAGCAGTTTCTGTTCTGACCGGAGACTACGGATACCTTTGCTCAGTTAGCACTCACGCACGAGAGAGAAAACCATGTAGAGTTTACAACCCCGCAACGTCTCCGTAGTCTCCGGTGGCGCTTTGGGTGGCAAGTACAAAAGCAAGTTATTCCAGCAAGTTACCTCACCGGAGACCCTCCGGACACCTTGGAGGCCCTGGTCTCCTACGGCTGCGCCTCAAACGCGCCGACGTCGCACATGGTGCAGTCAGTCAGTCGTCCGCAAGATGGTCCCGAAGTCGCCCACTACCGTCCCCGTGGTCGCATCAGTGAAGGATACGCCATAGAGGTCGTTGGTGGTGCCACTGCTTTGCACGGTCCACGTCGCCCCGCCATCGGTCGTCCGCACTATCGTCCCACTGTCGCCCACGGCGGTCCCTGTGTTCGGATCAGTGAACGACACGCCATTGAGGTCGTTCGTGGTCCCGCTACCTTGCTCGGTCCATGTCGCCCCGCCATCGGTCGTCCGCACTATGGTCCCGCTCGCACCGACGGCCGTTCCGTTATTCGCATCGGTGAACGACACTCCATAGAGGATGTCGGGGATTTGAAAGACGCCGGTGGCGACCATGGGGGCGAGGCTGGCTTGCATGGTCCACGTCGCCCCCCCGTCGGTCGTCCGCCAAATGGCAACGCCCACGGCGGTCCCTGTGTTCGCATCAGTGAACGATACGCCCCACCCGCCCACGCCGCGATTTTGTATGGTCCACGTGGCCCCCCCATCCGTCGTCCTCAATGCTACGGTCCCGTTCGCACCGACGGCCGTCCCGTTGTTCGCATCGGTGAACGACACACCATAGAGCGAGTCCAAGGTGGCGCTATCTTGCTCGGTCCACGTCGTGCCCCCATCGGTCGTCCGCAAAATGAGCCCATCCCAACCCACAGCCGTCCCCGTGTTTGCATCGGTAAACGACACGCCAGTGAGGAAGCCAACATTGGGGGCTGGGTTAGGCTGCGTGGTCCACGTCGTGCCTCCATCGGTCGTCCGATAAATCAGATTCCATTCACCCACGGCCGTCCCCGTGTTTGCATCGGTGAACGACACGGCCCGGAGATCGTGCCCGAAGCCGCTATCTTGTGAAATCCATCCGGATACGGTGCCACCGGTCCCTCCGGTGGCACCGGTGCCTCCAGTGCCGCCGGTTCCCGCCGTTCCGCCGGTTCCAGCACTCCCACCAGAGCCAGCCGTACCTCCAGAACCAGCCGTACCACCGCTGCCACCGTCACCATTGCCGCCTCCGCCGTCGCTGCTGCAACCGATCGTCAGTGCAGCAACAACCGCAAGAAACAACGGGACCGTCCTCGCCGCGCCAAAAGCTCGCATAGCGATACTCCTTCCTCTCGGGGGATGTCCAGGACACACCTGAAACAGGGACTCTGTCAACCCCCGTTTTGTGACAAACGGTTCGGGACGTGCGGGCGCGGCGGGTGCGCGGAACTCTAGAAGGACCAGTTCTCCGGGTCGTCGTCGGGCACCTCTCGAGGGTCTCGCTCGGCTGAGGCGTGGAGGCCGACCCCGTCGTAATACTTTCGCCCGTCGACTGAGTCCTTCTCGCTCTTGCCGATGCGGCGACCGTCTGCACCCTTCACTCGCTGGACGGCGTCGGCAAACTTGTTGCTCGTCGCGGGCTTCTCGATGCCCTCGCGCTGGCAGTAGCTCTTGTATGCGGTGTAGAGCTTCCCGGCCTGAACCTTTCGGCCATTGCCTAAGTCGCAACACTCGTCGATGAACCGGCCGACGATGTCCTCTTGGAGCTGGTAATCCTTCGTCTCGTCGATCACGCGCTTCGGCGGAAGCAGCCCTGAGCTCCCGTCACGCACCTGCGAGAAAACCCACCACCACGCGGCGCCTTCCACGAGCCAACGCAGGACGCCCGCCGACTCCTCTTTGATAATCCTGTCGGCGAGCGAGAGGTCTTGCTCCTCGATGGGAATCTCGACATCGAACGGCACGAGCAACAGGCGTCGCCATACCGCTCGCATCGCCGCGTCGACCTGGGGCTTCCAGTTGCTGAGCAGATAGAGCGCGTGACTCGGCACAAAGTCGAAGAAGTCCTTTCGCATGAAGTGGCCGGTCAGCACGTCGCCTCCGGTCAGCATCTTGACGGCCTCGACGTTGAGCCTCGCGTCTCGCTCGGTCTCGTGGATGAATCCCATTCGAGTGCGATGAAGCCGCGCAATCTGGGTCTTGTGTTGCTCGTTTCGGGTCTCGACGACCAAGGTTCGCGGCACCGTCTGCGCGTACTCTCCGACGACGTGCTGGACGACCTGCGCGAGCACGCTCTTCCCGTTGGCGCCGTCGCCGTAGAAGATGGGGAACACGTGCTCTCGGACGAAGCCGAAGAGACCATAGCCGAGAAGACGCTGGAGAAAGTCGCGCATTTCCCGCTCGGGCTGGATGCGTCGCAGGAACTTCTCGAAAACCGGGGCCGATGCCATCGGGTCGTAGTCGACGGGAACCACGCGGCTGAGCAAGTCCTCGCGCCTTGCTTCGCGGAACTCGCCGGTCGTGAGGTCGACCGTCCCATTGAGGCACGGAAGTAGCGTCGGTTGCTGGTCGAGGTCACCGGGACGAATCACGAGCCTCGGGTCGCGAGACGCAATCTTGAGCACTGCGTCGTGTGACCGAGCAGATCGCATTCGAGAGACGAACTGGCCGAATGACCTAGCCATGGCCTTCTGCTCGTCGGTCTTCTTCGGCATCGCCTCCCACTGTCTTCGAAGTCGAGCGGTGGCCTCTCGAAAGTGCCCGTAGACCTCGCCGGTCTCGTCTTGCTTCCAGTGCGAGTCGGCCCATTGGAACCAGCCGAACTTCGGAACGTGCCGGAGCTCGTTCTCGAACATGGTGACGAAGTAGTCGGCCACGCCCTCCTCGGTCAGGTCGGTGAGCGGCTTGTCGACTACGCGTGGCGCCTTGCCTTGAAGCTCCTCGACCGCCTCCCGAAACGCCTGCTCGTTCTCAGGCGTCCGGTCCTCTTCAAATCGCTTGCGCGCTTCGGCGGCGCGCCTTGTCTGTTCTTCAGAAACCACTGCTCGCACCCCCGCGAAGACCGTGGACGTCCGCCACGTCATGTTTGAGTTTTCGACCGTCCGCGTATGGCGTGAGGTCTTGCTTCAGCGCCTCCATGCCCACCGACCACGGTCGCCAGCGTTCGAGCCGGCCTTGTCCTGGGAGCGTGGCTCGGACCGCTTTCGCATATCCCTCGCCGGCGCTGTCGGAATGGGTCGCAATGAGAACGCGGGCGTCGCCCGGAATCTTTTTCGCAATGTCGAACGACCACGCGCCCTCGCCCGGAAGCCCGAACACGCAGCGCGTGATCTCGTCTGGCTCGAGTGAGAGGACCAGGAAATCCATCTCGCCCTCGGCGACGATGACCACGAACTCCCCACGAGGTCGGTTACCCCGCAAGAGCTCGAGCGCTCCGGCGTTGGCAAGGATGGCGCCCTTGGCGCGACCACGGAGGCTCAGCGACTTCTTGTCACCCGACTTGAGCTCGCGGAGCTTCGCAATGCCGTCGGTGCCGCGCTTGATGTTGACGAGCCGCAGTCGAAGCGACCGCAGGACACCGTCGGCATCATACGTCGGGAGCGCGACACGATAACCAAGTCGAAGCGGCGGCCCCCACTCGCCCCAGAGCTTGGTCCCTGAGGGAAGCACGCGCTTGACGGCCTCGACCTGCTCCGGCGTCAGATCGTCGGAAGTGAGGCGAGGAATGAACCGCGCCAGCCGCTGAAACTCTGCTTCGCGATGGTCAAACCCGCGCAGCGTGGACCACGCATAAGCATCGTCGTCGAACGCAATCGGGACCGTGCTTTCCCAAAGCGCCTGAACGCCCACCGGGTCCGCCCAGGGCGTCTCGGGAGGCTCCGGTGCTAGGCGCGGGGCATTGTCTGCGGCGCGGCTCTCTCCGGGCGGGTGGAGCGCCTCGTCACCCACGCGACGCATGGCGCTTCGGATGTCGTTCTTGAGCTCGTGCCGGGTTCGGAGCCGAGTCTCCTCGACGACCGCATACAACATCGCTTCCGCGTCGTGCCACGCAATGCTGCCCCCGTTGCAGTGCTTGCAAAGCTTCGCGATGCGGCCGAAGAGTCGGGAGTAGTGGTCTCCCTCGCTCTTGTCGATGTTGCGGATGTCCTCCTCGATGCCGTCGAGGACGCCTTGACCATACTCGGTCGTTACGGGTTCAGGACTTGCGCTCGATCGTGTCGCGATGTATGAAGCAGGCACCATGTCGGTGGCCTTTCGGGGTCGCCGTCACGGTAAGGGGCCGGAACAGGCGATGAATGGCGGCGGACACCGGTAGCAGGGTGGCCGCCGTCGACGTTTAAACAGAGCAAGCGGCGCACCGATGCACCGCCGCGAAAAATTCGGGACTGAGACAAATACGTTACAGTCTGAAAACGGGTCCCACGGGGGCCCATGAAACCGCAGAAAAACCTACGCGCCTGTAGCTCAGCTGGATAGAGCGGTGGCCTTCTAAGCCGATGGTCGGGGGTTCGAGTCCCTCCAGGCGCGCCAGTTTCTAGGTTCGGCGGCTGATCATGAGGGTGGCCGCTTCGGTTCTTCTGGCCACTTGAAGTGCTAGTTTGCCGAAGAGGCGTTTGGACCGTTCGTGCTGGAGGCCGAGGATGATGAGGTCGTGGGGGCCGGCCTCGTTGACTAGGGCTTCCAGGGTGTCGTCGGATTCGATGAGCTTGGCGTCGGGGGTGCCGTAGGTTTCTTCTTCGGCGAAGATTCGGAGCGCGCGCTCTAGCTGCGCCTTCGCGGAGGCGGTGAGGCGTTGGTCGGTGACTTGGATGAAACGGACGTTGGTGAAGCCGGCGCGGCCCAGGCTACCGAGGAGCCTGGCGCGGAGGGCATCGTGGCCGCCTCTGCCGCCCACTGGTACGATGATTCTCGTTTCGTCGCTCAGGGACCAGGCTTCCGGAGCCCGAAGGACGACGACGTCGCATTCGACTCTGTTGAGCAGGTTCTCGATGTGTTGGACGTTCTCGGGGTGTTCGAGGGAGGAGAAGCCGACGAGGAGGCTTTCGCAGGAGCGCGCTCGGGCGACGCGGACGATTTCGTTCCAAGGGTTGATCGCGATGGTCATGAGCGCCTCGGGGGCGTGGCCCGCCGCCAGGGAAGCGCTCATGGCTTGGCCGACGACGGTTTGCGCGTCCGCGAGTGCTTTCTCGGTTTCGGCTTGGGCCGCTGCGAAGTCGCTCGGACGGCGCACGACGGTGAGAAGGAGGACGCGGCCGACGACTGGGATGGCGAGCGCGTTGGCGAGGCGGACCAGGCGTTGGGCGGTGCCAGGGTTGGCTACAGGTACGAGCACGAGCGGGCTCAGGCCCCGGAGGACGCCGAGGCGCGGGTCGAGTGCTTCGGCGAACGCGTCCATGGCTTGGGCACGGTTGGCGAACAAGGCGTAGTAGAGAATTACGCCGAGGCCGAGCCAGACTGCGACGATGCCGCCGGCGCCGGGGACGGCGACCGCCTGGTAGATCGCGAGGGTGGCACAGGCCAGACCTCCGATCACGGGGATCGCAGGGAACCAAGGTGTTTGAAACGGCGCCTTGGTGCGGCTGCGTTGGCGCGCGAGCAGGCTGGTCCAGTGCACGAGCGCAAACGAGATCAGGAAGATGAGGCTGGCCGCCGCGCCCGCCGCGCTGACGTTCGGGACCATCAGGAGGATGAAGGCCATGGCGAGAGCGGTGGCGTAGATCGCCATGACGGGGGTGCCCCGGCTTGGATGACGTTGCTGAAGGACGCGCGGGAGAGTTCGGTCGCCGGCCATGCGAAGCGAGATTCGGCTCGCGGCGAGCACGTTGGCAGAGAGCGCCGACAGGGTGGACAGAATCGCAGCTACGATCACGAGCCAGTAACCGATGGCGCCTGCGAAGTTGTAGGCGGCGTCGGCCATGACCGTGGCCGGGTTCTCGGCGCTCATCCCGGAGATGCTGCTGCCGGGCGCCACCCCGACGGTAGAGACCAAGAAGAGCAGGGGGATGTACACGCAAAGGGCGATGCCGAGGGAGCTGAGCATGGCGCGCGGAATGTTGCGCTCCGGCTCTTTGACTTCACCCCCGACGGTGGCGATCAGATCGAAGCCTTGAAGCGCGATGAAGGTAAAGCCCATGGCCGTCAGGAGTCCGGTAGCTCCGTTTTCAAAAAAGGGGCTGAGGCCGCGCTCGACGGTCCCGCCTGGGGAGCTTCCGAGGGCCCATGCGCCGGCGAGCATGAGGATGCCGAAGACGACGAGCTTGCCGATGGTTTCGACCTGGCCGCCGCCTTCGGTCTTGCGAAGGAGCATGAGGCTGTAGGAGCCCGTAGCCAGGACGGCGAGGATACTGAGCGTCGCGCGGCTGTGGAGCCAGGCCGGGTCTGAGCCGGTAAGGGCGACGGAGAGCTCACTCGCGGCCAAGACCGCGTATTCGGCAAAGCCGAGCGCGTATAGGACCCCGGCGACGATGTACGCGAACCAGAGGACCCAGCCGACGCCAAAGGCGGAGCGGACCGTGAGCACTTTCTTGGCGAAGGTGTACGCGCCGCCCGATTCCGGGAACATCGACGCCATCTCGGCGAAGCTCAGGGCGGTCATGATTGCGAGGGCGCCGTTCAAGGCGAACGCGAGGATGGTGCTCGCGCCTGTTTCGCGAAAGGCTGCGCCCGCCAAAACGAGAATGCCACCGCCAACGATGGCGCCTAAACCCACGCCCGTTGCCTGGACGAGGTCCAGATGTCGGCGCGGCCCACGCTCTTTTGCAGATGACACGGGGCCGAAGATAGGCGGGAGCGTTCAGAACGCCAAACAGACGGCGTCTATGGGGCTGGAGCTGCGTTCGCGTACCCCGTTTCAGACGTCAAGACGAACTCGTTGAGGCGGCGTGCGAAGTCTTGCTGCGCTTCGGGCGTGTCGAGGTTTCGGAAGTGGCTGGTTTCGCGATTGACGAAGAGCAAAGCGATCACGTAGTCATACACAGCGTTCGCCGCGCCGAGGTCGGCGACGAGGCTCTGAGTCTGCGCGTCGACTAGCGTGATGATGTCGACTTTGCCCCGGCGATAGAGGTCGGTGACGAGCACCAGGTTGTTGGCCGCCGCGACGGCGGCTTTTCGCGTGAGCTCCACCGTGGCCAGCGCCGCCGCCGCGCTGTGGAGCTCGGTGCGCACGCCCGTGTCGATGTTTTGCGCGACGCGCTCGAGCTCGGCAGTCAGTCGTTCGACCAAGATCGCGCTCCGTCGCATGTCCGCGACGCCCGAGCCGCCGCGAGACAGCGGAATGGCCAAAAAGAGCCCGACGTCCCATCCAAACTTGTCGGGCTGCGGAATGCCGAGCGCTTCGAGGTTCGGTGGCGTGACCGCGCCCTCACCCTCCCGCCAGAAATCGTGCTGGACACCGCCCTCTACGAAAAACTCCGGCAACCAGAGCTCCCGCGTCCGGCCTTCGTTGATGCGACGTTCCGCGGCTCTCTGCGCCTCGACCTGACGGGCCTCAGGCGAGTTGCGAAGCCCTTCGCGAACCATGAAGTCCCTGAGCTTTTCGAAGGACCAGGGGTCGTTCATGTACTTGCCGATCGGATCTTCGGGCGCCTGCGTGCGGCCCGACTCGTCGACCGGCAGGTCGATGGGCGCAACGGGTCGCTCCGAGGGACGGTTGAGCACGCGGTTGAGCTCGATTTTGCTCTGACTCACCAGCGCCCGCGCATCGACGACCGAAGCCTGGTTGTCGGCAAGCGTCACCTGCCAACGGTAGAGCTCGCTCGCATTGGCGACCCCGACTTCGAGCCGAAGGCGAGCCAGCTCGAGGTACTCGCGAGTGAGTTGAATGTTCTTGCGCTGGATGCGCTCCTGCGCCTCGGCACGGAGCACGCCCACATAGGCCACGCCCGAGCTGAGCATGATGTCGAGCACGTCGGTGAAGTAGCCGTACTCGCGTCCTTCTTGCGCAAGCTTGCGCGCCTTGAAGCGGGTCCAGGCTCGCTCCGAGTAAAGGCTTTGACTCGCGCGCGCGAAGGTGGACGCCTGCCATTGCGCCAGCTGGCCTCCCGCGATGATCCGATCAGGGTCCCTGTTGACGATGCCAACTTCCAGCTGGCCCTGGGGAAGCAAAGGACCTCGATCGACTTTCACGCCCTCCTCGCCCGCCTCGACGAACTTCGAGGAGACCAGCAGATCCAAGTTCTTGTCGACCGCTTCCTTCATGGCGCGACTCATCTGCAGGCGGTTCTCCGCGGCGGCCTCTTCTTCGTTCACCAAGTCCGCCTCGAGCAGAACCTCGAAGGTCGGACGGACGCCGACGGCCCGCGCGGCTTGCACGTTGATCTGCAAGTCCTCGCGTTCCTCGAAATCGACGTGAATCTGTGATGCAGGCCGGCCCTCGAGAATCAGGTCGAGGTTGAGCGCTGCTCGTTGAGCCCTTCGCTCGTCGTTGTTTGGTGACCGGATCGACATCATCGCGCCCTGGTCGAGCCAACGAGGACTTACCGCGATGTTCGGAATACGGCGCTTGGTGATCTGATCGAGCAGCCGACTGCGATCTTCCAGGCTCACCTGCCGCATCGCGGCGAGGATCAGGCCATCAGTCGTCCTTGGAATCGCCGCCAGCAAGGCCTCCACCGTCGGCTCTGCGATCGCGACGGTGACCGTCTGGGCACCCGTCATCGAGGAAAGCATCGCGCGCTGCGACTCCTCTGCGAGAAGGACGATCCGTTTGGAGCCAGCGACTTCTTTGAGCCGGGCAGCCTCGTCGCGAATGTCGAGCTCTTCGCTGATGTAGCAGAGGTTTCGTCTTCCACTGACGTCCCCTCTGCGAGGCAGCCCTTGTTGCTGCGCTTCGATGACGAAGGGGAGAATCGTTGGCTTGGGAAGGTCTTTGCGTGCGGCAACGGCGAGGACTGTAAGGTGTCCGAAGCCGAAGACGGCGGTGATTTCGGGATCCGAGTAGGCCTCATCGAGCTGACGCTCGACCCCGTCGGCCGTCCAGTCACCCTCAAAGCTCAGCGGCACTAGAACGACGTCGAAGCGATCGGAGAGCTGCGTTCTAATTTCGCGCGACAAGTCTTCAATGACGGCGTCGAACACCGGGGAGGGCCCGTCGAACACCGCGGTCACTTTCACCTGAGGCTTCTCAGATTGCGCGCCGGCGAGCATGGGCGTCATGAGCAGGGCAATGAGGGACAGGCAACGCAGCCGCATAGGGGCCGCAGCATAGTCTACGAGTCTCTGATTCCCTAGGCGGTCTTGCGAGAATTCCCCGCCAGGGAGTGCTTGCACGGTGCTACTTTGCCTTGGCAACGCGGGTTGGCCTGCCTATGCTCCGGCGTCGCCACGTGTCCCACGGACGCCCCCGAGTTTCGCCTTGCAGACGGAATCCTCCATGCCCCCAAGAACGCTTTTCCGCGGCCTGCTCGCGGCGCCCTTCGTGCTCGCGGTTGCGATGCTCTTCTCCTGCAATGAAGAGGCGGCCGTCGTACCCGAGCCCCCGCCGAGGCCGATCAAAATTTACAGGCTCGACGGCCAGCTCGGGACGACCCGGCCCGACTATCCGGGTCGCATCAAGGCCGTCAAAGTCGTCGAGCTGGCGTTCGAGGTCGATGGTCGCATCATCGACTGGAACGTCGAAGAAGGGCAGCGCGTCAAGAAGGGCCAAATCCTCTCGCGGCTCGATCCGCGCGACTATCAGGCCCAGGTCGAGGCCGCCCGTGCGCGTCTTCGGCTTGCCGATGCAGAGTATCGTCGCGAGAGCAAGCTGTTCGCCTCCGGCTCCGGCACGCAGCGCGACCTGGACGTGGCCACCCGCTCGCGCGACGTGAGCCGCGCAGAGCTTCGCATCCAGCAGAAGGCGCTCGAGGACACTAAGCTCCGAGCGATTTTCGATGGCGTGATCGCGCGAAAGCTCGTGAGCGACTTCCGGAATATCGCGGCCCGTGAGCCCGTGCTGCTTCTGCAAGACGAGTCGGTGATGGAAGTCGTCGTCGACGTCCCGGAGCGGGACCTCGCCGGAGGGCGACGTCAAAACACACTCGAAGAGTTCAATGCGACCGCGAAACCGGTGGTCGAGCTCTCCGCGCTGCCCGGGCGCCAGTTCCCCGTCACGCTGACTGAGCTGGCCACCGCGGCCGATCCGAACACCCGTACCTTCCGCGCCACGTTCAGCATGAAGAAGCCGGAGGGCATCGGTGTTCTTGCCGGCATGACCGCGAAGCTCATCCTAACGGGCTTGCGGACGACGGCAGCCGACGATTTCTTGCTGCCGGTGGAAGCCGTCCTCGCCGATAGCGAGGAGAAGCCTTACGTCTGGCTCGTCGACGAGGAATCGATGACGGTGTCGAAGCTGCCGGTCAAGGTGGGTGAGATCACGGGGGGCCGCATCGTCGTCAAAGAAGGCCTCGAAGGAGGCCAGGCCATCGCGATGTCGGGCGTACACTTGCTCGATGAAGGCATGGCCGTCACCGAGCTCGAGGAATCGGACGAGACTCGGAAATGAATCTCACCGATTTCTCGCTTCGAAACCGCACCCTGATCATCGTTCTGACCTTCGGTGCGCTCTATGCCGGCTTCAAGTCGTTCAACAGCCTGCCGCGGCTCGAAGACCCCGAGTTCACCATCAAGGAGGCGCTGGTCATCACGCCGTACCCCGGCGCAACGCCGTACGAGGTCGAGGAAGAGGTGAGCGACGAGCTCGAGCTCGCGATTCAAAAGCTCGGCAAGATCAAGCGAATCGAGTCACGGAACGTCCCGGGCATGTCGACCATCACCGTGGAGATGCGTTCGACCGTCAAGAGTAAAGAGCTGCCTCAGGTCTGGGACGAGCTTCGGCGCAAAGTAGGCGATGCCCAGGCCAACTTGCCGCCCGGCGCCGGGCCCTCCGTGGTGAACGACGACTATTCGGACGTCTACGGCGTGTTTTTCGCGCTCCATGGAGACGAGTACAGCTATCGCGAGCTCTACGACGTAGCGAAAATGCTGCGTAAGGAGCTCGTCCTCGTCAAAGACGTCGCGAAGGTCGAGCTCTTTGGTGTGGTCCCCGAAGTCATCTACATCGAGTTTGACCGAGAGCGACTTTCGCAGATCGGGATTTCGCCGGAGGTCATTGCCAATCAGCTCGTCGCCGAGGGCATTGTCGTCGACGCAGGCAAAGTGCAGGCTGGCCCAGAGCACCTGAACATCCAACCCGACTCGCTGATCCACTCCTCGCAGGACCTCGGGGACATTCTCATCAGCCAAGGGGACAAGTCGCAGACGCGGCTTCGCGACATCGCGAACATCAAGCGTGGGTACAAAGACCCAGCCCGCAGCAAGCTGCACATGGACGGACACAAGGCCATCGGCATTGGCGTGTCGACCGAGACGGGCGGGAACGTCGTCAGCATGGGCGAGGGCATCAAGCAGCGCCTCCAAGAGCTCGAGGGCCGGTTCCCCCTCGGGATGGAGCTCGAGGTCATCTACATGCAGTCCGACATGGTCACCACGGCGATCGATGCCTTCCTGATCAATCTCGTCGAGGCGGTCTTGATCGTGATCGTCGTCCTCTTGCTGTTCATGGGGCTCCGGAGCGGCTTGATCATCGGCTTCGTCTTGGTCCTCACCATCGCTGCTACGTTCATCTTCATGGGACCGGCCGGCGTGGCCCTCGAGCGTATTTCGCTTGGCGCGCTGATCATCGCGCTCGGGATGCTCGTCGATAACGCCATCGTCATCATCGATGGCATGCTGGTGCGCATCAAAGACGGCATGGACGCCGAGGAGGCAGCCCGCGAGGTCGCGGGTCAAACATCGATGCCGCTGCTCGGTGCAACCGCAGTGGCCATCATCGCCTTTGCGGCGATCGGCTTGTCCCCCGACAGCACCGGTGAGTTCTGCCAGTCCTTGTTCATCGTGATTGGGATCGCGCTTTCGCTTAGCTGGGTGACGGCCATGACCATCACGCCGATCTTGGGTATCTGGTTCCTCAAGCCTCCGACCGAGAAGGAGCTGCGCGACAGCAAGGGCGCAGAGGAGAGCGCCTTCTACAGGCGGTACCGGACGTTCCTCGCGCTTTGTATTCAGTTTCGCTGGGTCACCGTCGCCGTGGTCGCCGGTGTCTTCGCGCTCTCGGTCTATGGCTTCCAGTTCACCGACAAGTCGTTCTTCCCGGCTTCGACGACGCCCAAGTTCCGGCTGGATGTCTTCTGGCCGGTCGATCAGGACATCGACGTGACCGAAAGCAGAGTAGACATCATCGAGAAGGGGCTGGCTGAGCTCGAGGGGGTGACTCACGTGGCCTCATCGATCGGTCAAGGTCCACTGCGCTTCATATTGACCTTCACGCCCGAAAAAGAGCACAGCGGCTTCGCCCAGTTTTTGGTCGACATCGAGAACTACCAGACGCTCGCAGAGGACATCAAACGGGCGGAAGACTACGTTCAAAGCGTTGCCCCGGATGCGATCTCGTTCGGTCGAACCTTCGACTTGGGGCCGAGCAAGCCAGGCAAGATCGAAGCCCGGCTCGTGGGCCCGGACGTCGACGTGCTCCGGGACCTCGAGCAGCAGACGCTCGCCATCATGGAAGCCGATGGCGATGCCAAGGGCTCTCGGGGGCGCTGGTTCGAGCGCGTCAAGGTGATTCACCCGCGGCTCTCCGAAGAGCAGGCCGATGCCCAGGGGATCACGACCCGCACCGTTGCTCAGGCGATTCAATCGACCTTCGAAGGGCGGCGCGTGGGTGTCTACCGCGAGCGCGATGAAGTCATTCCCGTTGTGTTTCGGCAGCCGGCCCCGCTCCGGCTCGACGTGTCGAACCTGACGCAGATCCCGATCTGGAGCCCCGTCTCGCAGCGCTACGTTCCCATGGCGAACGTCGTGACCGGCCTCGAAACGAAGTTCAGCGATCGGGTCGTCGAACGCCGGAACCGCAAGCGCACCCTCACGGTGGTGACCGACCCGACGCACGATTCGGCGCCGGCTCTCTGGGGCCGACTCGCGCCGAAGATCGAGGCCCTGCCGTTTCCCCCCGGTTATCACGTCGAATGGGGCGGCGAGTACGAGAGCACCCAGGATGCGCAGGCCGCGCTCTTCGCGCCCATCCCCCTGTTTTTCGGCATCATGGTCTTGATCGTGGTCGGCTTGTTCAACGCGATTCGCCAGCCCTTGGCCATTTGGCTCACGGTGCCGCTTGCGCTGATCGGCGTCACGGGGGGCCTTCTGCTTTTCCGACAGCCCTTTGGCTTCATGGCGCTGCTCGGCTTCCTCAGCCTGTCGGGGATGCTCATCAAGAACGCGATCGTGCTCGTCGACGAAATGGACCTGCAGGTCCGCCAGGGGAAGCCGACCTATGACGCCGTGCTCGACAGCGGGGTGAGCCGTTTGCGCCCGGTCGCGATGGCCGCGGCGACGACGGTGCTCGGCATGATCCCTCTCTTCACCGACGCATTTTACGTCGCCATGGCGGTCACCATCGTCGGCGGTCTGCTGGTGGCGACCGTGCTCACCATGATCGTCGTGCCCACGTTCTACGCGATCTTGTTCAAGGCAAAGAAGGGCGACGACCGAACTACGACGCCTGCGCCCGCGTAAAACGCGACTTCGCCGAAGCAACCCGGCTACCGTTGCCTAGGCTCCTGCTTGTCGCCGCCGGCAATGTGCAGGCCGACCAGCCTGGCAATCATCACCGCGAGGTAGAGCTGGCCGAACACCCCTTCGAGTACGGCGAGCGGGCGGGCAAGATGGGAAACCGGCGCGATGTCGCCGAATCCCATCGTCGTGATGCAAACTAGGCTGAAGTACACCATCGAGCTGCTCAGCTCTCGTCGATCGTCGCCAGCGGACGGCGAAAGCCCGGAAAACGAACCTGGGTGCCGAAGCTCGATGATTTCGAACATCAGGGTGAATGCGACTGCCACCAAGAGGTAGGCCACCATGGCCCCGAGGAGCGTGTCCACGCTCACGTCTCGACGCTGGAACAAGTGGGCGATGATGATCCAGACGGCGTACGCCAGCCAAATCACGGTGACGGCCAAGGCGCCCACGTCGAGCGCGACAACGCCGGAGAGGCGCTCGGTCCAGCGAACGCCGAGCGTGAAGACGGTCAAGACCACGAACGGCCATCGGTGCTTCCCCGGGCCCACCGAGTGGACGCCGGTTAAAAGGATCGCATCGAAAAACAACTCGAGGAGCCAGGCCGAGCCGCTCTTCGTCACCGCCGGGCTCATGACGACTAGCGCCAACAGTGCGATGAGAAGGAAGGCGTTTCGGGGGATTCGCTGGAAGAGGTTCGGCATGGTGAAGGCGCCAAGGCTAGTGCGCGAAGGCGTGCCCCGCTAGCGCCGGAGCCTGTGAAAGCTCCAATGCTGTCCCTCTTCGCGATGGACGGTGCAGGTCTCGGTGCGGAACAGCGCGCGAACTTCGGAAAGCGAAATGAGCGGAGCTCCCTGTGCCCGTTCGTCGAGTGTCGGCTCGAGGTAGACCGACAGCAGCAGCTCTTTGATGGCCATGGGACGTTCGTAGAGCGCACGAACCGTCGAAGGGCCCGCCTCGATGGACACGCACTCGCAGCCCCGAGTGACCTGAAGGTGCTGGATCGCACGCCGGATGTCGGGCGCTTCGTCCGCGACGACGGGGACGGGGGCGGCCGCGAGCTTGCGAGCTGCGGCGCGGTCGTTCGTGAAGATGAGCGGCCTCGCCCATCCGTGAAAGACCGGGTGGTCGAAGTCGAGCTCGCCGCGGCCCGTCAGGATGAGCAGCCAAGGCGGTTCGAAGAGCGCCCAGCGGCGTTCCCGCCAGTCTACCAACGCGTCGCCCCAGCGCGGATCGGCGCGGAGGTCAAAGCTGAGCATGGGCTCCTCCCGAAGGATCTTTCCCGTGATGACGATCGCATCGGACCGCGCCCGCGCGATGTGGAGGGCAAGGAGATCGAGTTCGCTCTTCGGACTGTGCTCGTTGATGAGGATCGAGGTCAGAGGCTCCCCTTCGGCGCTGCGCCAGGCGGCAAAGCTTTGCGAAACCGCCGGCCTCGCCTCGAGAGGGCTGCCGAAGAGGGCTCGGGCGGCGCGGTCGACGCTGGCGGCGTCGGTCAGCTCGACTAGTGACGGGGCCATTTACCGATGGAACTGCGAACTGGGCGACGAAGTCAACCGGCATTCCGCCCAAAATTCGCGCGGCCGATCTCCGCCTGTTAACGTCGCCGCATGCGGCGTTGGCTTCTATTCGTCTTGGCCTTTGGAATGGGCTGCGCCGGGCGGCAGACTCCGGATGGCTCGCAGGAAGGCGTGGTGGGCCCGATACCGGTTCCCCAGCCTGTCTATCCGCGCGAAGAGCTCAGCGCCGACTTGCAGGAGCTCTGGCGCCGGGTCGAAGAAGCGGTGGCGGTTCGTCCGCCTGAGCCCCCGGACGGCGCTACTGAAGAGGTCATTCAAACTTGGGCCGAAGGCGCGTTTCGCGATTGGATCCTTCGACGCCAAGCGGCGACCGACCGTGCGCTTGCGGCCACGCAGGCTCTCCGCACCCATTCGCTCTTCGAGCGCGGCATCGGAACGGCGCTCTTCGGCTACATGTACGAGGACATGGCGGGCAGTATCCGCGGCGCTCCTGTCCCCGAGAACATCGCAGAGGACAAAGAGCTGCTCGAGATCTACACCAATGCGCTCACCGAACACCTGACGCCCTTCGCAGAGCTCTCCGCGCGCGCCTATTACGCCTGCGTGGCGCTCTTCCTCAAGCTAGACGATCCGCAGTGGGGCGAGTGGGCCTACTACTGCGACGAACGCGGCGGCGAAGTCGTCGACACCTTCAAGCTCGAACCCCCAGAGCCGGTGGAGCCGGAAGCGACGTTGACGCAGTTGGTGACGGGACGATAGAGGCAGCGCCTTTGTGGCTGCGGGTGTTGGGGGGAGTCGCCGCTCGGCTTGTGCTGCCGCGGATGTTAGGGGACGGGTCTTGGGCGGGTTGCCTGGTCAGGTTTAGCTACAGCGCCCGCCCACCCCACCCGTAATCCTCCCTGGAGCGGCATTCGCTTCGCTCTGCCTTGCCGGCGCTTCGCGCCGGGCTTCGCCCTTCGGGCTCGCGCTGCCGCCTGCCGGTTCTGACCCTTACACGTGTGCGACGTTTTCAGACGAACGCACGTTCTCGTTCGACGGTTCGAGCGACGCCGGTCGATGCTTCGCCTCGATGAGGCTCATCGCGCGTTCCGCAAGCGTCGTGATCGTCAGCGAAGGGTTCACGCCCGGGTTTGCCGAAATTGCGGAACCATCGATGACATAGAGCCCCGGGTAGTTGAACACCTCGTGCTTGTCGTTGATGACGCCCGTCTCCACGGAGTCGCCCATGCAGGCGCCGCCGAGAATGTGCGCGGTCGACGGCACGCCCAAGAGCGTTTCCGTCATGAGCGTTGTCGTCACCCCCTCGACCTTGTCGGCAAAGCGCTCGGCGAGGTCGGTCGCCTCCTCCATGAACGCCGAAGGCGCCTGGCTCGGGTCGTCCACCTCGGTGACGAGCGCGCGTCGGTACCCGGTTCGCCACTCCCGCCCTAGCTTCATGCGCAGGGTGCCTTCGAGCGTCCGCATGTAGAGCAGCACCTGCGAATGTTTGGCCAGGTCGCTCACGAAGAGCGCCCGCAGCCAGCGAACGGGCTGGCGTATGAAGGCCGCGATGCCGCCCCAAATCCGGGAGAGCACGGTCGGCCCCGGCGCGTGCGGCGCCAGCAAGGTTCGGAAAAACCCGGACCCTGCGCCATAGCGAACCGGCTCCAAGTGGCTGTGCTCATCGGTGTGCAAAATCGAGGTAATCGCCACGCCCTTCGAAAAGTTCGTGCCCTTCTTGGGCGAGACGACCGCGATGAGCGCCTCGTTGTTCGAGCGAACGAAATCACCGACGCGGTCGGAGAGCATGGGAAGTCCGTCCGGGTCTTCCTTCATCTGCAGCAGGAGCGGCATCGTGCCCATCACGCCGCCCGAGAGGATGACTCGGTCGGCCGTGAAGGTGCGGCCCTCGCCCTTGCCAAAGGTGGGCCGGGTCTCGACGCGGTAGCCGCCGCCCTCGTTCGGCCGAATGGCGGTCACCTGGGTTTCGGGGAGCACCTCGGCGCCGTTCTTCTCGGCCAGGTACAGGTAGTTCTTGACCAGCGTGTTCTTCGCCCCGATTCGGCAGCCGGTCATGCAAGCGCCGCAGAAGTTGCAGCCTACGCGGTCGGGCCCCTCGCCGTCGAAAAACGGGTCGGGCACCTTTTTGTTGGGCTCCCCGAAGTACACCGCGACTTCCGTCGGGTGAAAGTGCTCTTCGCGGCCGATGTCCTGCGCAATCTCCCGCACGACTTGGTCGCCCTTGGTGACGACCGGATTCGGCTGAGCCCCGAGCATCCGTTTGGCCGTCGCGTAGTGCGGCGCGAGCTCAGATTCCCAGTCGGCGAGACTGCTCCAGGACCCCGACTGAAAGAACGCCGACTTCGGCGTAGGCAAGGTGTTGGCATACACCAGCGAACCGCCGCCGACGCCCACGCCGTGAAGCACGGTCATGTGCTTCATGAAAGACATTTGGAAGATTCCCTTCAGGCCGAGCGAAGGGTTCCACATCCAGCGCTTCAGATCCCAGTTGTTCTTCGGGAAGTCTTCGTCCTCGAAGCGCCGCCCCTTCTCGAGGACGAGGACCCTGTACCCCTTCTGTGTCAGGCGATACGCGGAGACGCTTCCGCCGAAGCCCGAACCGATGATCACCCAGTCGTAGTGCTGCTCATGCATGAAGCTAGCTTACGCCGGCCGGGCCTGGAGATCGAGAGCACCGATGAGGTCGCCGGCAAATAGCAGGCTAGGCGCCCGCGCCGCCGATCGATCGATGCATGCCGACGAGGGTCAGGAGCTCCATGCGTGCGGCTTCGTCCTTGAGGAAACAGCCGGTCAGGCGGCTGGTGGTCGTCCAGGAGCCGGGTTTGCGGACGCCGCGGTAACACATGCAGAAATGCTGGCATTGAAGGATGACGGCTGTGCCCTGGGGGGAGAGGGTCTCGTCCATTGCGTTGGCGATCTGCGCGGTGAGCTTTTCTTGAACTTGCAAGCGCTTCGCGAAGGTGTCGACGACACGGGCGATCTTCGACAGGCCAACGACCCTGCCGTTCGGGATGTAGGCCACGTGTGCCTTGCCGACGAAGGGCACGACGTGATGCTCGCAGTGGCTGTAGATCTCGATGTCGCTCACCAACACGAGCTCGTCGTAGCCTTCGACCTCGGTGAACGTCCGTGAGAGGTGTTCCACTGGGTCTTCGTGGTAACCGCGAAACTGCTCCTCGAGCGCGCCGAGCACCCGCTTCGGGGTGTCCAGCAAACCTTCGCGATCTGGGTCATCGCCGATGTAGGCGAGGAGCTTTCGAACGCATTCCCTGGCTTCTTCGTCGCTCAGCTTGTCCGTCATCGCAGTTCGCCACCTTTGTGCCAGCCTGCGTCGCCGTCAAGCCAGGCGAGCCCGCACCTAGCGCCGGCCTTCCCACCGTCGCGGCTCAGGGCGCGCGCTTCAAAAGACGACCGCGCGGCGATCCAGGCGAGCGCGTGGTGCTGCCGGGGCGGCGAATCGACCGGTTGAGCGCCTCACGGGGGTAGCGGCCATGTTTTCTTGCGTGCCGGGCCGGCGTTTGATGGGCTTCCGGCGATGGATCGAAGACCTGACGCTCACAGAGCACCGGCAGAGCCTCGAGCGGATTGTCTGCTGCCGCCTTGGCCTCGATGGGCGACGATTCCGAGGTAGTTGCCGGGCTCTTGGTGGCCGCGTACACCTCGCCACGCGCGGCCGCGCCCCCGGCGCGTCGGCCCGAGTATACGCAGTCTGCAATCGACAGACCGCTCACGTACTGTCGCGAGCACACGCCCACCGCGTTCCGTCCGGCAGCGTACAAGCCGGGGATCACGCCGCCGTTTTCACTCTTCACCTGACCGGTTTGCTCGTCGACGACGAGCCCACCGAGGGTCAGGGTCGGGCAGGGGAAGCGCTTGCTCTTGATGCCGGCATCGATGACGAAGTAAGGCCCCTTGCGCATGGCGTGGATCTTCTCGGGGTCTTTGCCGAAACGGTCCGCGACCTTGCCGTCCGCCGCGTCGTTGTATTCGTCGAGCGTCCGACGAAGCGTCTCGACCGGAACCTTCGTGATCTTCGCGAGCTCTTCGACCGATTTGGCCTCTTTGCTGTTGAACCACAAGTTCAGCAGCGCCGGCGCGCGCTGGAACCATTGGGCCTTGCCTGGCTTGCACTGCTTCCGTGCGAGTTTCTTGAGCTCGCCATCGATGATGAGCAGCGCGACGCCGTCGTTCCGTTCGACCATCGCTTCGCCCACCGCCGCGCCGTACATGAACTCGTTGATGTAGCGCTCGCCGCGCTGGTTGATGATCATGCCCTTGGCGAAGGCCTCGGGCGGGTTGATGAAGCGCCAGGCCGAGATCCGCTCCATCAGATCGGTCTTCCCGCCGACGCTCTTGCCGAGCAGGATGCCGCTGCCATTGTCGGAGCTGGTCCCAAGAGGCATTCCAGCGCGGTATTTCGGGGCGATTTCCTTCACCATCTGCCGGTTGTAGATGAAGCCACCGGCAGCCAAGACGACGCCCTTGACCGCGCGGGCCCGCCTGACGACGGAGTGCTCGGCTTCGATTTTGTAACAGCGCTCGCGAAGGCTCGCCGCCGTCTTCGGGTGGTATTTCACGATGGCAATGCCCGCCTGGTGCAGCCTCCGGTAGAGCTGGCTCCAGAGGCCCTTTTCGATTTGCCGGTACTCGACACCGAGGACCTGGTTCCTGCCGTCGACGATGAGCCGCGTCACCCGGGTTTCGTACTCGACCCTGATGCCTGTGCGATGCGCCGACTGGCGGAGCGGCTCGTAGAAGCTTTCGCCCGGGAGTCCGGCACCCTTGGCGCGATGACCGCGTGGTGCGGGCTTGGCCGCGTCTTTGTAAGGGGAGAACCCCTCGTTGCCCGAGTAGTAGAGATAGTAGTCATCGGTCGGGTAGCTCGTCTTATGTGGACAGAGCGAGGCTTCGAACGGCACGCCGTGCCCTTCGAGCCAGCCTAGGTTGGCGACGCTCTTGTCGCAGAAGTCGCGGAGTGTCTCTGCGGACACCACGCCCTTCACCTCGAGCGAAAGGTAGCGAAACATCTCGTCGGCATCGTCCGTGACGCCCGCTTCCTCTTGGATGTGCGTCCCGCCGCCGGCATAGAACACGCCGCCGCTAATCGCAGTTGCGCCGCCTCCGTGGAAGCGGTCGAGGACGAGCACCCGGGCGCCTTCGGCGTTCGCCTCGAGTGCCGCGCAGGCCCCCGCACCACCAAAGCCGACGACGACGACGTCGGCCTCATCGTCCCAGCGTTCGCGCTCGCTCCTGGTGAGCACGAGCGGTGGATCAGCCGGTTTCGGGGCCAGTGTTTTCTTCCTTTTCGCCATAGGGAAGAAATAGAACATGTTTCACTTGGGCTGTCGAGGCGATTTGATTTTGGGCTAAGGGGTCGATTTTACTTGGCTATTGGCCAGTCCCGCGCGGCATCGCAATTCCCAGGCGTCCAGGTGGGTTCCGCTCGCGCTGCAGCCGCGAGAACAGCGGGCCCAGAATGCATTGGCCTGCTCCCAGACGCGCTCTTCTTGGTCCTTCCAGTCGGCATCGAAACCGGCCCGCTCGGCCTCTTTCGAAGCTTGGGTCAGCGAGGTCGCGATCCCGTCGTACACCATGGCGATCCGTCCGTTGGCGACCGCGTACACGTCGAGCGGCCCCAGCCGAAGCGCCTTGAGCAAGGCGAGCGCCCGTTCGACCGCGACGGTTTGCGCTTCGAGCCATGGCGCGAAGTCTTCGAGCGCTCCGCTCCAGTGCAGCGCGAGCGCAGCGTCCGTGGCGTCGCGCAAGGCTGCGTACGCGTCGCTCGCCGAGCCGAAGGGATCGGCCGGGGCTGCATCGCTTCGCGTTTGGACCATATTCGGCTGGATGAACACGGCTTGTTCCTTGCCGCGTTGGCAACCGAGCGCGAGAGAAACGCAGAGAACAACGAGGACGGCAGTGGAGGCGATTCGCATCTGGGTGGTACCATAGCCGATGATGGCCGGGAGCGCGTGCCCATCACCGAATACGGCCGCTGGGTCAGCTCTGCTACTGAGCGCCGGGCACCGCGCCTTCGAGGAATTGAAGGTAACGTGCCGCAATGGTGCCTACGAAGAGCACGTCGTTGTGGTCCATGCGAGGGACTTCGATGTACTCGTCCGCTCGAAAAAGCATCGCGAGCTCCTTGCCGTGATGCACATCGACCGTGGAATCCGCGCGGCCATGCGCGACCAGGACGGCACATGACAGCTTCCCGGCGAAGTCGCGCGTCATGAAGCGATGACGGAGCAGGCTCCGGGTTGGAAGCCAAGGATAGTGCTCCTTGGCGAGGTCGACAAGCGAGGTGAAGGTCGACTCCATCACGAGCGCGCCCGGGTTCACCTTCGCAGCGAGCTGCACGGCCACGCCACCGCCCAGGCTCCGTCCGTGAATCGCAACGCGGCTCGGGTCGGTGCCGAGCTCGCTCGTGACCCAGCGCCAGACCGCCATTGCATCTTTGTGTACGCCCTCCTCGCTCGGGACACCGCTGCTTCCCGGGTAGCCGCGGTAGTGAACGCCGACGAAGTCCCAGCCCTCGCTCAGCAGCAGGTTCTGCAACTCGATTTGTGCGAGGAGCGACGAGGCGTTGCCGTGGAAATACAGCACCACGCGCCGCGGCCCAGACCAGACCGCGGCCCGGTGCCAGCCGTAAAGGGTTTCGCCGTCTTCGGTCCGGATGCTCAGCTCCGTCGCCCCAACCTTGCCGGCCACCTCCTCCAGCAACGAGACGCTCACCCCATCCGGCCCCGGGAAGACCATCTTCCGTTGAAACTGTGCGAACACGCCACCCATGAATTACCATGCGAAGCGATGACGGGAAGCATGAAAACAGTTGGCCTGGCGCTGGTGTTGCTATCGATGGCCTGCGGTGGCTCGAGGTCCACGAGCTCCGGCTCGACCGGCAAGCTCAGCGCCATGGAGGCGATGGGCCTCACCCCCCCCGACTCGCTCTGGGAAGAGATGAGCGTCGCCGACAAAGAGTTCTACATGATCGGCAAGGTGAACCCCATCATGCAGGAGCTTTTCGCAGCGCACGATCCCGAGGAGTTCGGCGACTTCGACTGTGTCGATTGCCATGGTGAAGAAATGCGGGAAATCGATTTCAAGATGCCCGCGCCCTCGATGTACATCGTTCCGCCCGAGGGCACACCCGGGCACCGGGGCATGCTGTCGACCTTCCCCGAGGAGGTGAAGTTCATGCGAGAGGTGGTCACGCCTGCCATGGGCAAGCTCCTCGGCGTCGCGGACTTCAGTTGCGCCGGCTGCCACCCGAGTGAGGCGCCGAAGAAGAAGACAGCCGCTGTGCCAAAGAAGAAAAGCTCCAAGACCAAGCGATGAGCGCGCTGCCGGCCATCTTTGACCCGGCCGGGCGCCCCTGCTAGCGTTCAGCCAGTTCTTGGGAAAGGGAGTCCGATGACCTGGGTCATTACACGTCTTTGCCGCGACTGCGTCGACAAATCCTGCGTCGATGTCTGTCCCGTCGAGTGCATCTACGAGTACAAGGGTGACGATCGCGAGGCGTTTCCGAACCAGCTGTACATCCAGCCCGAAGAGTGCATCGACTGTGGCGCGTGCGAGCCGGAGTGCCCTTGGGAAGCGATTTACGAAGACGCGTCGGTTCCAGAAATCTTCGAAGAGGATACTGCGCTCAACGCCAAGATGGTCGAGGCGCAGGACGACTTCGAGGTTCCGGTCAACGAGGGCACCGACCAACCCACACCCGAGCAGGTCGCCGAGAACAAGGCCAAGTGGGGCCTACGCGCCTAGCTCCCGTTTTTTGCGAATCAATCGATACACAGCGAAAGCGTATGCGGCGACCAGGACCGCAACGCCCAAGTAGGTGACGTTCAGGTAGAAGGCCGCGAGCTCATTCGCGTTCCAGCCAAAATGGCGGACGAGGCGGTTCATGTCGCCGTCGCTTTCGCTGCCAATGGCCGAGCCCCAGGGAATTTCGGAGGTGTCGCCGGTCGCGCTTCGCCAGAGCCTCAGCGCATGGGTGAAGCAAAGCGCGGCCGGGATGAGTGCGACCCAGCGCCAGAAGTCCCAGCGCAGGCGATCGGGCCCTGGGAAGTGGAAGGCAATGAGGATGAACGCGCCCAAGACGATCTCGCCCAGCGCGCCAGATAGAATCTGCCACATCAAGGTGGTGCGCGGGGAGACGAGGAAGGTGATGACGGCCCAAGCAAGCGTGATTCCCAGCGTGGTACCGAACATGAACCGGTTCTTCTCGCGGTAGGTGTGGAACAAGAACCAGCCGAGCACGCTTGCAACGACCAGGCCCATCAACACCGATTGCTCGTCGTACCAAAACGTGAAGAACGGAAGCGGGATGGCGATGCGGCTGCTCAGCCATGAGCCGGCGGCGTGGCCGAGCTCGTGAAAGGGCATGCTCACCATGAACGAGAGAAGGCGCCCAAGGTTGCTCGAACAAATCCAGAAGCTCAGCAGGAGCGCGACCGGCACCGCCAAGAGATTCTCGAGCCCTCGGTCGAAATCGCTTCGGCTGTGTGTGAGGCGCGGTCCCGTCGGGAGCGAGGGCGCGCGGCTTACCATGGGCGCGACAATTGGTGGGACTGCCGGCAGCGAAGCTCGAAGCGCGCGCGCGAGCTCGAAGAACGCACCGTCCGGGAGCCACATCCCTCCACACGCGCGGCACTGCCAGGCGACGGCTTCGGGCGCGCCCTTGATGCTCAGGGGTTGCATCGCCGGGTCGACGCACTTTGGGCACTGCATTCCGACGTCCTCGTCGAGCGAAACTGGGACGACCTCGGTGGCGCGGCCGAGCGACCCACGGCCGACGAGCTCACGGATTTCGTGTCGGTCCAAGAAGAGCCCGCGACACTCTGCGCAGAGCTCGACCTCCAGGCCCGGGCTCGCCTCGTAACCCGAGAGTGGCATCGACACACAGCTCGGACACACCCCCATTGTCTCAGTGTAACGAGGTTCGCGGCGACGTTCACAAGGCAGTGCCGGATTCGCCATGCGAGCGGAGCGGCCCCACTGTATGATCCCCAACATGCGACAAAAGCTCGCCGAAAACGGTGTCTTTCTGCTTCGAATCTCCGTGTCCTTGCTGATGCTGAGCCACGGTGTCCCGAAGGCGCTCGACTACGATACGCTCGTTCAGAGCTTCCCCGACCCGCTGAACGTGGGCACCGAGATGAGCGCGATGCTCATCGTCTTTGCGGAGGTTGGCTGTTCGGTCCTGCTGCTGTTGGGCTTGTTCGGCCGCCTCGCTGCCGCGTCGCTTTTCATCGCGATGATGGTGGCGGCCTTCGTGCAGCACTTCGAAGACCCCTGGGCGATGAGAGAGCTTCCACTGCTCTATGCGGCGGTCTACGCGTGCCTCATCTTCACGGGCCCAGGCTCGGTGTCCATCGACGCCTGGTTTGCTAAGACGGTGTTCGAAACAAAGGAACCAGTTTCTCCAAGGCAGCCTCGAGTCGAGCCGGGGGCACCGAGGTGAAGCAGAGGCGGACCCAGCGCGCGTAGTCGTCGCCGCATGAGCGACCCGGCGTCAGCAGCACGCCCTCATCGGCGCAACGCTCGAGAAAGGCGCCAGAGTCTTCGGCGCCCGGTTCTAGAAGTGGGGTCACATCGATGAACAGGAACGTGCCGCCTTCCGGTCGAGACACGCCGAGCGCGTCGGCCGCTTGATATCCAGCATCACGGTAGAGGACGCGGCTTTGTTCCACCCAGGCGGTCCCCTGACGGAGGGCTCCAACCGCGCCGAGCTGCATGGGACGGGGCGCACAATAGCTGTGGAAGGTTTGCATTCCGCGGACTGCGCCCATCACGCTGTCCGGCCCGTGCGTGAAGCCGATGCGTGCGCCCGCAAAGCCATAGGTCTTTGAGAGCGTGTGAAAGGCAATCGCCCGGTCGCGGATTTCTCGACGCTTCCAGATCGCCTCGGGCGGCTCACGGTCGAAGTAGATTTCTTCATAGGCTTCGTCGCAGAAGAGCCAGAGGTCATGCCGCTTGGCGACGCGGAGGATCGCCGCGACGGTTGGCTCGGACAGGATGTGGCCGCTCGGGTTGTTCGGCGTATTGATGTAGAGCGCGACGGTGCGTTTGGTCACGGCGCGTTCGAGCGCTGCCTCGGGGTCGAAGTCGGGCTCGTCGAGCCTTGTATAGAAGGGAACTTGCACGGGGACCGCCCCCTTGGTCGCGATGATGCCTCGGCTGAGCGGCCAAAACGGGGAGGGAAGCAAGACCTCGTCGCCCGGCTCGAGCAAGACCTGACACACGATGCTCAGGCCCGCCGTCGCGCCCGACATCACTTGCACCAGCTCCCCGTCGAGCCTTTCCCCGTGCCGGTCCTGAACGTAATCGATGAAGGCTTCGATGGCGCTCGGCTCGCCATGTACCGCCGCGTACTGATGGAGGCCCGGGTGCTCCCGGCTCAACTGCCGCTCGGCCTGCGCGGCAAGCACCGGGTCGCGGTAGGTGTCCCCGACGTGGAGCGGGTAGACTTCGACGTTCTTCGCGCGCGCACGCTCCGCGAGGTTGCCGTAGACCCGGGCCGAAACCGAGTGGGCGTGTTTGGAGATGTTCGGGAAACGGGGCACGGCAGCTCAGAGCCAGGCGAAGGCGATGATGGACACGGTACTGATCCCGACGAGCGCCTGAAGGGGCAAACCCAATCGCAGGAAGTCGGTGTACTTATAGCCGCCCGGGCCGTAGACCATCAGGTTGGTCTGAAAGCCGATGGGCGTCGAGAAAGCCGTCGCCGCGGCAATCATCGTCATATAGCTGATGGGCAACAGGCCGATGCCCTGCGCTTGCGCGGCGGTCGCCGCGATGGGGAACATGAGCGCTGCCGAGGCTTTGGTGGTCACCAGGCCGGCGAGCACCGCGGTGATGGTGTAGAGCGCGACGAGCACGCCGACGCTTCCAAACGGTGCGGCGAAATCGATGATGCGAGAGGCGATGACCTCAGCCGCGCCGCTCTCTTGTAGCGCGATCGCGATTCCAAACGCGGCGGCAATCGCGATGAGGACCGTCCAGTCGACCGAGCGCCTGGCCTGCTCGCCGGTCAGGCAACGCGTCAGCAGCATCAGGCCAGCCGCGCTGAGTGCTGCCGTCATCAGGTTCATGGTGCCCGTTGCGTTGATGAGAACCATCAAGAAGAGGACCACAGCGGCCAGCCATGCTCGGTCG
Organism: uncultured delta proteobacterium; assembly: GCA_963699755.1. Taxonomy (GTDB): domain Bacteria; phylum Myxococcota_A; class Polyangia; order Polyangiales; family Houyiibacteriaceae; genus SG8-38. The sequence continues at coordinate 475,239 of CAVOVB010000001.1, read as the reverse complement.
TGGCGGGGTGGGGCGCTGTCTTCCACTTCGGCGATGAGGGCGAAGTTGGGGTCCCGCTGACGCGCGTGCGCGAATCCCGGATGCGACTCGATGAGGAGCACGTCGCCCGCTTGCAGCCGAATGTCGCCGACTTTGGTCTCGGTCACGCGCACGCCCTGGCGGTGCACCGCCAGAATCGCCGCGTCGTAGATCGTGCGAAAACGGCTCTGCCGGACGGTCTGCCCGATGAGCGATGAATGAGCCGCGATGACAGCCTCGACCAGGATTCGGTCACGCGCAGCCGTGATTTTGTCGACCTGGTCGGTGTCGGGGACGATGCGCTGCTTGCGCAGGTCGACCACCGAGTCGACGACCCCCGTGAAGTGCAGTCGGTCCCCCTCGCGCAAGACCGTCGTCGGCGGAACCGCGGCAAGCACGCGGCCGCCGCGCTCGATTTCGTAGAGGTAGACCCCTCGAAGCGAACGAAGCCCCGCCTCTTCGATGCTCTCCCCGATGACCGGGGAGCCCTTCTCGACGCGCATCGCGATGGTGTATTCGCGCGCCCTCCCGAGCTCTTGGAGCGCGCCGCGCCGATCCTTGAGCAGCCACTGCGAGGTCACCACGATGAAGAGCATCCCGATGCTGAGCGCCGGAATGCCGAGCAGCGCGATGTCGAAAATGCCAAACTGGATGGTCGGATCCCAGTCTTTGGCGAGGCCGGCGACGACCAGGTTGGTGCTGGTGCCGATGAGCGTGCAGGTCCCGCCGAGAATCGACGCGTACGAAAGCGGAAGAAGCATCAGCGACACGCTGAAGTGGCAGCGACGAGCCCAGTTCGTCACGAGCGGCACGAACATTGCCACGACAGGCGTGTTGTTGAGAAACGCCGACAGGGCCGCTACCGGAAACATCATGCGCAACTGACCGCCGGCCAAAGACCGCGGACGCCCGAGCACGACGCGCGCTGCAAGATCGAGCCCGCCCGTTTCCTTCACGCCTGCAGCGACCACGAAGAGCGCGGCAATCGTGATGACCGCCGGATTCGAGAAGCCGGCAAAGGCGTCGGCCGGCTCGATGATGCCCGCGAGGAGCAGGATGGTGACACCCGCGACGAGCACGAGGTCGGGTCCGACGAGATTCGCCGCCATGACGACCACCATCCCCACGATTACCGCGACCGTGATCCAGCCGTCACCCGTCAACATCCAGGCGCAGACTAGCAGCCGGCGCCGCGATTGGCGCGTTCTTGAGCGGAACCCCCGGGAACCGACCTATGGGGCGTAACGCTCGGCCTTCTCGCGGAACACCGTCGCAGCGTCTTGGTCCCCACGCCGGTCCGCGTCGAGCGCGCCTTCACGGTAGTAGTCGAAACGGGCATTGCTGGCGCTCATGGTGACCAAGAGCGCAAGGCAACCGGCGAAAAGGCTGGCTACGCGCCAGAGCGGACGCCAGCGCGGCGTGAAGTAGAGCTGCCGCCCCATCACGACGAGCATGGCGATGGCGGTCAAGCTGCAGCCGGTTTTCACACCCGGCAGGTCTACGAACGTACTCAGCATCGGGGCGAAGACCAATCCGAACAAGGAGAGGTAGAAGACCTGCGAGGCGCGCTCGTCGAGGCCGCCTTGGTCTGGCTCGCGTTCATCGATGAGGCCGCGCGCCGGCTGGGTGAGGGCGCGGCCGAAGGCGTGAACCCATTGCACCGGCGAAAACATGAGGAGCGCGATGCCGGTCATGTACAGCGGGAGCCATCTGGGCTCTGGTGTTGACAAGTGAAAGAACAGCGGCGCGGCCACCAGCATCGGCGTAAGCATCCGGACGGCGGGAAGCTCGACGCGGTCTTGCATGCTCACCATCAGGTATCCGACGCAGCAGGCCATGGGCAGCCAGTACGACTCGCCACGCGCCGCAGCCCAGGCCGCGACGTAGAAATAGACGATGGCCGTGGTGACGCAGAACAGGACGTAGGCCGCAACGCTCCCCCGCGGCGCCCGGTCGGACCGAGAAAAAGCCGCGCGCGCGCTCAGCATTGGAAAGAACACGAAGCAAAGCAGATAGAGCGAAAGGAGGTAGTGATAGGGGACCGAGTCGAGAAGACTGCACGACCAGCCGAGGGTGTAGCCGACGGCGATGAGCGCGATCGCGATCCGGTGGGGTCGGTAAAGCGCTTGGCTCAGCGCGAGCACCCCGGTGAACGCCAGGACACCGAGATAGAAGCCTGAGCTCGGGACAAAGCCATCGAACCAGGGGAAGTGCGCCACGTTGAACGCGCCGACCCCGTAGCGTGCTCCCCGCGGCATCATGTTGAGCCAGGTGTCGAAGGCGAGGAGCACGAGCACGAAGCGGAGCAGCAAGTATGGCCGCGCGAGCGCCACCTCTCCAAACCAGTACCGTTCGAGCGGTTTCATCGCGCTGCCGTCCTCACGGTTTCGTGGGCCCGCTCGCCGCCGCAGCGAAGTGTGTACGCCCGTACGCCACGCTCGTCGGTGCAGCGGTTGACGAGCTCGACCGACAAGACCCCGTCCGCCTCGCATTGCTTTTGCAGCAAAGCCTCGACCACGGCCCGCCGTCCCTGCGCTATGTACACGAGCCAGTCGCGGTGGATTTGCGTCTCGAGCGAAATCGCCTCCCGCTCGCCATCCATCCGCTCGAGCGATGCGCGGGTCTCGCACGCAGGCGCCACCACCTCGCCGAGCCTTCGCCAGGTGAACCGCTCGTCGGTGGCGTCCTCGCGCGCCAGATAGGTCAGCGGCACCAAGAACTGCAGCAAGACAAACGCCCCGATGAACATGCTCCTCCGCCGCCGGGCTTTGCCGCTCGGTTGCGCCGGGGGGGGCTCCGTCTCGAAAGAAGCCATCCCTTCACCATCGGCGCCCAGCGCCGCGCTGTCAAAAGACGCTCGGTGCCGTGTCCGAAGGGGCAGTCCGAAAGGCCGTACCGAGCTGGAACGCTACCCCGTCCTGCCCGGAGTAGATGATGTCGATTCGGTCCGGCCCCGAGATCACGTCCGGGCTCCGTGCGCCCAGGCTATCGAACGCTTGGTCGCTCCGGCCGAGCACGTCACCCATCGACCGCCAGAGCAGGAGCTCGTCGGAAACCAGGAGCTCCACCGACCAACGGGTGCCGCTGCGGCGCGCGTAGTAGAGCTGGTAGGCGCTGTTGTGAATCACCAAGCTCGGTTCCGTGATTGCCGATGTGGCGCTCTGCACGCGAGTGAGTTGCTCGAGGGCACCGTTGACCACGCGCGCCCAGCCCGTCTCGAGGCTGCTCGTGTAGAACGCCCGAAGCTCGGTCACGCCACTCGAAAGGCTTGCCCGAACGATGAGCAGCCAGAGCCCGTCACGGAACACGACCGTCGGTGCGTCGTACGAGACGACATCGCCGGTGGCAACCAGGACTGGCGCGCCGGCTTTGCTGAACTGCGTGAGGCTTTCATCCGACGCCGCGACGCCGATGCTTCCCGCGCCGCTCCCATCGCGCGCCGTGTAGAAAAGGAAGACATTGCTCCCATCGAAGACCAGCTCCGGGTCCCCGAGGCCCATCGCCTCGTAGGGCTCGGTCGGCGAGAGCGCCGGTGCCGGCACCTCGACGAAAATCTCGGCAGGCGTCCGTTGTTCGCCGACGTAGATCTCACCGTCGAGCTCGTATGCGACCTGCCTGCTCTGCTGAAGGTCCAACACCGAAGGCCCAGAGCCGAACGCATGCCGAGGGAAGTCGTTCACGCCGATGGAAACGAAAACCGGCTGCCGCTCCATCCAGGAGCGCGGGTTGTCGCACTGCGCCAGCTGAACCTGAATCGCAGCAATCGCGGCGCTTTGGCTCGGCTCGCTCAGATTTCGCCCAAAGGCCACGAGTCGCGCCTGGCTGAGGGCGGCCGCATCAAACCCGTATCGGCCTCGAAGCTCTCCGTCGCGGAACACCTGCGCCGAGCCGCCCGACGACAGGACCATGCGCCACTTCGTGCTCCCGGGGGCCGCGAAGAAGGAGTCGGCCACCTCGTTGCCAATCATGACGTTCACGACCTCTCGGGATCCGCTCAACAGCAAGCCGACCTCCGCGTCGACCAAGGAGCCGGGCTCGGTCGCCGTGAACGCCACGCCGGCGCTCTCGAGGCAGGTGCCGCCGCAACCGACCGGCAAGGAGAACTGCACGTCGAGCTCGACGCGTTGCGAGGCGAGATTCACCGGCTCGCCGATGAGCACGCCACCTTCGGCTTCCGCCGTCCCGTTCGGCACCAGGCCTCGCGCGTTGAGCAGCGGCTCGAGCTCGCCAAAAGTCACCGCGTTGGCCAGGCTGGTTTCCGCGCAGTCGACTAGGTCCTGCCCATTGCACGCTCGGAAGTCGAGCGCTGCCGGCAACGGTGCTTCCTCGACAAGCGGCATGCAGCAAGTGCCGGTGTTCACGCAGCAGGAAGCAAAGGCCCCGCACTCCGCGGCCCCACACGCGTTGGTAGCTGCGTAACAGGCGAGCGCCGCCTCGTTGTAGCTTCGTGCGCCTTCGGTCGCGTCGGTGCTCGGCCCAAGGAAGTCGCCTGGGTTCCGCTGCGCATCGGCAAAGAGTAGGTCGACCGGATTGTCGAAGAAGCCATCGGGGGCGTTGGCGCCTTGCGCGCCGCCCTGGCCGCCGAGCCCGGAGTCGCCCGCCGAGCCTGCGCCTCCAACGTTGGGACCATGGTCCAGAGACGCCGCGCCGTCGCTGCTCGCATCGCCGCAACCGAGCGACATCGCCGCCACGACGGCGATCATGGCCAGCCAATTCAAGCGCTGGGCTCGTCGATTTCGGTTCAAGGCATGCTCCAAGTTTGCTCCAAAGGGATTAATTGGTCGGCGCGACCCCCACCCGGTAGATACAAGCGCCGTGCCAACACGAATCGGAGCCTGCTCGGATCGTCCGCACGGGGCGCCACGGCGATTCCAGTGATGGCGCAATCCTCCCCAAGGCAGCCGCTGAGGACTAAGCTCGACGTGCTGCTCACGATCGGGTTCACCAAGAAGGGCAAGGGCTCCGGGAGCTCGAACTCGAGCGCTGAGGTGTCGTGGCTTCGGGCCTCGGCAAGCGCCACCCCCCATTGGCCAGGTGTGCTCTGCGCCAAGAACCAGATGCGCAAGCGGACGCCGTCCCCCTTGAACGAAATCAGCGGCTCGGGCGAACGAATCCCGGCTGCTGCAAACGGCCCGAGCTCACCCGCCACCAGGACCCGTCGCCGCATCGGTGCGCCGCCTTCGCGCACGACTTCGAGTGCGCGCGAAATCCGAACCGCGTGAATCTCTCTTGCCGCTCCTGGCCCTTCGACGCAGGTGAACAGCAGCCAGTACCCCTGCTGCGCCTCCGGATCCACTGGAATTAGCGATGGATCCCGCAAGCTCACGCATTCGGGAATCTCGGCGGGCGAAAGCGTCGGCGTGCCGGGAAGGGCCAGCGGAGTGACCGGGCTGCTGACCGGGCGCACGATTTGAATCCCAAACAAGTCGCGCTCGCTCGGGTCGCTCACCAGCTCGCGCGCAAAAGACAAGACCAGGTCGCGAAGCTCCCCGTCGACATTGAGCTCAGCGAGAAGATGCGGCTCGCGAACGCTTCGCTTGTCGGAGCAGGTGCCGTCCAAACAAGACGGCGGGTCGTCACCCACCTTGGGTGAATCGCTCGACGTCCAACCGGCGAGCGGCCAGTCGCCGGCCTCGTCGGTGGCGACCCGTGCGTGGCCGATGGCGTAGCCAATGTGCGTCGTCGACTCGAGCTCGGGCGGGTCGTTGCTCCCTTCCATCATCAAGTCCCACTGGACGTCCGAAATCGAGCTTCGTGAGCTGGCCAACGCCGGCGAACCCACGTAGGCCGACACCCAGGAAGGGTTAAGTCCGAGGTTCGCCGCGCTCAAGGTTGCACTTTGTTCATCGAACTGGCTCGGATTGGCACAGTCCTGCTTGGCGGTCTCGAGAGGACCGACGTACACACCATCGCCCCGGCCCTGTGCCGCCACCCGGAGCCCTGGGATTTCGGCGCAGTCGCCCTCGGCGAGCAAGTCGGCAATCGTAGTAACGGTGAACCCCTCGAGCAGCAGCTCTCCGTCTACCGTCACCTGGGCTTCCATGATGGGCAGGTTCGCGTCATCGAGCCTCGGTCGGAGCTCGACTTCGACGGCGATGTTCTGGTCGACGCCCACCGTTGCGCGCGCCACTTCGACATCGGCTTGGGTCACCACAACGAGGCCGCCCGCATGAAGCGTGACGGCAAGCTCGTCTTGAAGCTTTCCGCCAAACGCCGAATCATCGGCGACCGTGAGCACCACGCCGGCGTAGCGTTCACATTCGGTGCTCGGCCCGCAGCCCGTCGCGTCGCTCGTTCGCAGCGTCGTGCTCAGCCAACCGCCGAGCGCAAGCGAGACGCAGTCTCTGCTCACGAGCGCGCGCGGGGAGTCGTCCGGAAGAAAGCCTCCAACAAACGTCGTGCCCTCGAGTGAAGGTCGAAGCGGGCCCCAGGGGCCACCGCCGCTCGGTGCGAAAATCCAATCGTCGCTCAAGTCGGCGCCGGTCCAGTCATCGCGCAGGCTGGTGCGCCGAAGCTCGCAACAGGCCGGTTCTTGTGCGCAGTCGCTGTCGTCGCAGTCGAACGCCATGTCGTTGTCGTCGTCGAGCTCGTCGTCACAAAAGAGCTCGATGCCGCCGCCGTCGACGCCGCCGTCCGGAGGCGTGAGGTTTCGCTCGGGCGCGTTGAGCCAGGAGCATCCGACCGCGAGCAGCAAAGAAGAGGCGAGCAGCGCTAGGAGCACGCGACTCATTGGACCGCTCCAAACGGCATCCGAATCGATGCGAAGCCTCCCTGCCGCGACATCGAAATCGCAACCTCGGGTGCCTCCCGCTTCTGCTTCTTTCGGTGCACTCCATAGAGCACAATTGCGCTGATACCGAGGGCGATGGTCGTTCCCCAGAGCACGTCCGCAGCCAGGTTGAAGCGCTCGGTCTGGTCGGCGAGGTCCTGGGCCCGCTGGTAGTCGGCCGGCTCGCGGCTCATCTGGTACTGCGCGGCGGCCTGGATGTAGTCGTCTCGCAGCGTCCGCGCGTGGACCGAGAGCCCGATCGCCACGCCGGCGGTCGCCAAGGTGCTCGCCGCCGTTCCAATGGCCGCGTTGCGAAGCCGCGGACGGGTTGTCTCCGGCGCGAGCTCGGGCATTGGCTCCGGTTCCGGCACGACAGGCTCGACGACAATCGGCACGAGCACCAGCTCCATCATGGCGGTTTCCCCACGCACCATCGTCTGCACCCGCTCGACCGGCTCGTACCCTTCCTTCTCGACGAAGGCCCGGTGCTCGCCAGCGGGCAAAGCGAGCTCGATCGGTGTCTCACCACGAGGCGCCAGGTCTTTGCGGTCGACCCAGAGCAATGCCCCGGGAGGCTCGGTCGTCGCCCGAAGCACCGCCACGTCAGCTCGAAGCGCGTCACGGCGCTCGGTTGCGTTCCGTCGGTCGGCCTCGGACAAGCCTTCAATCAGCAGGTACTCGCTGAAGTAGTTGAACGCTTCGGCGTTGCGCCCGAGCTCGCCGAGGACGATGGCCGCATTGAAGAGCGCGTTGCGGCTCCGTACGATTTGCAGGCTGTCTACGTACGCTTCGAGCGAGCGTTGAAGCAGCCCGGTTCGCTGCGGGCCCCAGGACCGATTCGCTTGCTCGAAGAGCCGGTTTCCTTCCTCGAAGTAGACGCGCGCCTCGGCGTTTTCGGTGCTGCTCTGCGCAGCCGCGAAGGAGGGGCTCGCCAAGCAGAGCAGGGCGAGGAGCGCGAGCGGGAATCGGGCAAACACTGGCTAGAAGTCTGTCTTAATCGGTGAGGGCTTGGGTCGGGTTTTCTTTTTCAAGCGCACCAGGAGCGCATCGTCCTGGTCGGGGACCAGCTCGCGCTCCTCGCTGCGATAACCGTGAAGCGAAAACCGTACCGTCGTCCGGAGCCCTCGGTCGAGCTCGACCTCGAGCGGGGTCCGGCCCCTCTTGGTACCATTTACCCAGACAAAAGCGCCCCGAGGCCGCGAATCGAGGGCAAGGCTCACCGCCTCGGCAGGCGGCTCGATTGGAGAAGTTTCTGCGGGGCTGGCTGACTTTTCTGTCACAGCGGGCGATGCCGGCGATCTAGGTGCCAGCGGTTCGGCGACCTGCACAGGGGAAGGCGTCGGCCACAAGAGGAAGGCCACGGCAGCGACGAGCGCCGCGGCGAGCAAGGGCATCCCGATAGTCCATGCCCGGCGAGGCACCGTTGGCCCGCGCAGCGCATCACAAAACTCGCTCATCGTGCCGAAGCGGTCCGCCGGGTCTTTTTCCATGGCACGGAGCACGGCGGCTTCGACGTGCGGCGGAATGTTCGCCTTCTTGCTTCGATGCGACGGTGGGTCCGGCGCTTCGTTCCCGTGCTTGTAGAGGAGCTGGAAATGATTCTGCCCGATGAACGGCGGCGAGCCGGTGAGCATCTCGTAGAGGATGACACCGAGCGCGTATACGTCGGTCCGGTGGTCGACCACCGATACGCCCCGCGCGAGCTCCGGCGAGATGTAGAGCGGTGTCCCGATGATTTGGTCCGTCGCCGTGAGCTTCGGGTCGCCGTGCTCCGGCGTCTTGATTTTCGAGATGCCGAAGTCGAGCACCTTCACGAAATCTCGGCCCTGCTTCTGCGTGAGAAAGATGTTCTCGGGCTTCAGGTCCCGGTGCACGATGCCCGCGTCATGGGCGGCCTGCAGGGCCTCTCCAGTTTGCCGGGCGATTTCCACCGCCTCCTCGACGGGCAGGGCGCCCCGCTCGAGCCGCTCGGCCAGGTTCTCTCCGTCGAGGAGCTCCATGACGATGAAGAGCCGGTGTTCCTCGTCGCTGTCGCAGTTGACCACTTTGACGATGTGCTCGTGGTCGATTTTGGTCGCCGACTTCGCCTCCCGCAGGAAGCGCTCGACGGCATCGGGCTTGTCCGCACGCCCCTCTGGCAAGACCTTCACCGCATACGCCTTGCCGAGGTTTCGATGGGTCGCTTCGTAGACTCGGCCCATGCCGCCGACCCCAATCAGGCGCTGCACCTGGTAGAGCCCACCGAGCGTGGCTCCGAGCAACGGGTCATGCGCTGTGTCCCCTTCGGGCATCGTCGTCGTTAACCTAACACGCTCGCCGCGTCCGCTGGCATTGGCCCGCCGCCGGCACTACAGGGTAGCCATGGCTCTGATGCACTCCAAAGGGATGGCGGTCGGCACCCCCGCTCCGCCTTTTTCGCTGCCCGGCGTGGACGGCAAGCGCTGGTCGCTCGACTCTTTTGCCGACGCCGAGCTCCTGGTCGTGGTCTTCACCTGCAACCACTGCCCGTATGCCATCGCCAGCGAAGACCGCCTCCTCGAAATCCAAGCAGACTACGGCAACAAAGGAGTGCAGCTCGTCGCCATCAACCCCAACGACGCCGACAACTACCCTGCCGACTCCTTCGACAACATGAAGAAGCGGGCCGCCGACAAGGGCTTCACCTTCCCCTACCTCCACGACGAATCGCAGAGCGTCGCGCGCGCCTACGACGCAGCCTGCACCCCCGACATCTTCGTCTTCGACCGCGACCGCAAGCTCGTTTACAACGGGCGCATCGACGACAACTGGCAGCAGCCTGAACAGGTCACCCGCCGCGACCTCCGCGCCGTCCTCGACGCTGCCTTGGAAGGCCGCGCGGTCGACTTCGAGCACGTCCCTTCGATGGGCTGTTCCATCAAGTGGAAGTAAATGGCGCGCGTCCCCTCGTTTGAGATGCCCCGGGGTGAAATCCGAAGCGAGCTCAACCGCATTCGGCATCCCTTCCGCATCGCCATCGACCGCGCCAAGAACCCCTTCAACATCGGCTCCATCGTCCGCACCGCACATTCGTTCCTAGTGAAGGAAATCATCTTGATTGGGACCGAACCCTGGTACGAGCGCGCGGCCATGGGCATGCAGCGCTACGAAAACATCGTCGAGCTCCCGAGCGAGAGAATCTTCCTCGATGCGGTGGAGAAGGAAGGCTGGCCGCTGGTCGCCTTCGAAAAGGACGAAGCCCAAGTGGGCCTCTGGGAAGCCGAGCTCCCCGAGAACGCCGTCCTGGTCTTCGGCAACGAGGACGACGGCTGCTCGCCCGGGATTTTGGAGGCTGCCAAGCAAGTCGTCGGCATCCCGATGTTCGGTATCAATCACAGCTACCCCATCAGCGTCGCCGCCGGCATTGCCATGGCGGAATGGGCCCGAAGGCATTACGAAAAAGGCCGTTGTGTCTAGCCTTGCCTACCCGCGAAGTGAGGCTAGACTCCGCCCCCTTTGGTGGGTGTAGCTCAGTGGTAGAGCACTGGATTGTGGCTCCGGGTGTCGCGGGTTCAATTCCCGTCACTCACCCCACTAACTCTTTGACAGACTTGCGTAACAATCTTTGGTGGGAGAGATTTTCGTTTGAGGGCGAGCGCCCCCCCGTAGCGAACGACTGAGGCGTACTCGAGTACGTCGCAGGGAGCGAGCGAAGGGGGAAAGCCGGCCTCAAGCGAAAAGATCCCCAGAAAAGAGCACCCGTAGCTCAGCTGGATAGAGCGCCGGACTTCGAATCCGTAGGTCGAAGGTTCGAATCCTTCCGGGTGTGCCGCGGGAACGCGGCAAATCGGGCCATTAGCTCAAGTGGTAGAGCAGTGGATTCTTAATCCATTGGCTCCTGGTTCGAGTCCAGGATGGCCCACCCATGATTCCGAAAACTTAGGTCGTACCACTGGACGCTTTTCGGCCGCTTGGCCGGCGTCGGTGTCCACTTTGGTGTCCAGAATTCCGGCTCGACGAGCGACTGCGCGGCGTGCAGCAGCTTCCGAGTTGTGCACGTAGAGGGCGGTGGTGGTTGCGTTCTTGTGGCCGGCGATGTGGCCGATGGCGGTGAGGTCGCTGCCGACGGCGGCCATGTGCGTGAGGGCGGCGTGGCGGAAGTCGTGGGCGCTCAAGTGTACTGCTTCGTGCTCGGTGCCGAGCACTTTGCGCGCGGCTTGGGCCAGAATCCGCCGGTACTCGAAGTGGTGGAAGATGAGGCCCTCGTCCTCGCAGATCGCATCGAGCACGCGGCGGGCGCGGGGGGTCAGCGGGAGCGACCGGGCGTATCTCGATTTGTCGATGTCCTGTGAGATCCGAAGCACGTCGTCTCCGCGCTTGTAGTGCTTCGGGACCTCGAGGCGCCACATGGTTCCGATGCGGAGGCTCGTATCCCAGATGACCGTGAACAGGGCCTTGATGGGGTGGCCGGCCACCGGGGTTCGATCTGGGAGAAAGTCGATAATTGCTTCGGCTTGCTCGCTGGTGAGCGCCACGCGGACTTTGTCCCGTTTCCCTCCGTCGAAGGCGGTTCCGGTTGAACGTCTGGGCGGGTTTCGAACGACGGGGGCTTCGTCGATCTCGCCCCGTCGCTCCGCCCAGCCCAGAAAGTTTCGGAGCGCCGAGAGCTCCTTGGCCACGGTGGGTCGCGTGACGTGCAGCAAGCGCATGCAGCTGTAGTCCTCGACCGAGCTCACGGTCAGCCGCTCGGCCGACTCGAAGAAGGGTAAAAAGTGGTTCACTCAGTAGCCGCGAAAGGTCTTCCAGGTCTCGGGCGCGATCTCGGACTCGATCTAACCGAGCCACTCGGCGAACAAGACATCGAGCGCTTTCAGTTCTCGTTGTCGGTTTTGCAGCCGGCGACCGAAAACAGTCTCGGCGTAGATTCGCGCCGCCTCGACCTTAGCTCCCGCAAGATCTCGAGCGCCCGTGGATCGGTGTTGGCGTCGGCCCCGATGCGTGAAGCGGACCGTGTAGGCACCGGTGCGCCGATCTCGACTGAGCGCCCATCCTTCTGAGTTTCGAGCCATGTATCGATATCCCTTCGGTCAAACAAGATGCGGGCGCCAATGGAGAGCGCCCGCACATGCGGCGACACGCGTCGATCAAACGTCCGTAGCCCCACGCGACAATACCCTGCTGCCTCGTGTCTTGTCAGCAGGGGCGAATCGAGAGCCGGTCTTCTTTGGGCTTCTTGATCACGAGCGTTCGCGTGCGGTTGATATGAGTCGGGCGTGTCCCCCATACATGGTTGTCGGTTTTGCCCGCCGAAACGTTGCGCGAGCAGAAAATGCTGAAAAACGAGCACGCCATCGAGCGACAAGAAGTGGGATTGTAAGACATCGCAGATGTCTCAAGCCCCGCGTGCTGCGCTCAACGCCTCCGGCTTATTCGCCCGTCGCTACCAACCGACCATCCATAACGAAAGAGATAGCCCCGCGTGTTAGGCTCTCCTCATGCGCTGGATCTTCTGCATTTACAGCTTGATCGCACTCGGGAGCTGCAGCGACGAGCCTGGTTTTCTCCCAGGAACTGGAACACTTCCAGACTGCGACGAAGCGCCGCTGGCGAATCTGGATGGAACGTTCTGGTCCGACCGCGGCCTCGTCACGATCCGCAGTCCAGGCTGCGACGTGACACCAGGGGTTCCATTCGAACCCTGCGGTTCCCATTGGTCGTTCAAGCAGAACGCCAACGACGTGACGATCATCGTCGACGACCAGTACCGGATCGAGGGACGGCTTTGCGGCGATCAACTGCACTTGCGGGGTGGTTGGGGGCTGCCGTTGGATCTCGGGTTCGTCTGTGGATCTCGAGCTGACCTCGCCGGCGAGGTCAGCATCCAAGCGGAGGGGAACGTAGTGCGAGTCCTCTCCGCCACTGAGATGACGGGAACACTGATCGTACAAGGTAGTTGCTCTCTCGCGTACGAGATCGCTTTCCACCCCCTCGTCTACATCGACTCGCTGTGCTCGCCGCATTCGGTGAGCTTGGTACCGGATGGAATGATGCCCATCTCCCGTTGACGCTGATGGATCCTCTCAGCCCCTTCGTCCCGGCCCATGTCGAACTTTGCTCGGATGGAACGGGGGTTAGGGCTTTTTATCGCTGATTTCTCGCTGGATGAACCGGTGTGGCACGGCGATTTGAATGCCTAGCTCGTTGAGCCGCTTACTGATCCTCCGCAGCATCTCGCGGCGGACCGCGAAGAGCTGATCGGGCACGGTCTTCACCATGAACTTGATGATGATCCCGTGATCGGTGAGCTTGTCGACGCCCAACATCTCAGGCTCACCTCTGACGAAGGGTTTCCAGTTTGGGTCGGTCATCAGCCCGTTCGCGACTTCGAGGAGAGTCTCCATCACGCGGTCCACGTCTTCGTCGAATCGCACGGGGATCTCGAACACCGGGCGCGCCCAGCCATACGTTCGATTAGTCACGCTCTTGATATTGCCATTCGGAATGAAATGAACCGGCCCTTCGAGGTCGCGAAGCACGGTCACGCGCATGTTCACCGACTCGACGGTCCCGGTGATGCCCTCGATCGTCACCAAGTCCCCGAGTTGATACTGGTCTTCGAGAAGAATCAAAAACCCCGAGAGGTAATCCCGCATCAGGTCCTGCGCCCCGAAGGCGACAGCCACGCCGAAGATCGCCGCGCCACCAAGCACCGTCCGAATGTCCAATCCCGCTTCCTGGAGGATCAGTATCACGCCGATCAGCAGGATCAGGACGCGCGCCGCGCTTCGAAAGCTGATGGCGAGGGTATCGGCCCGCCCCGTCCCTTCCGAGCGGCCTCCACGTCGGCGTCGAACGAATGTCCGCGCGATGCCACGTGCGCTCACCTGCAGGAGCACGAGCAAGAACGCGATTATCGCGATGACGAGCAGAACTCGTGGCCCTCGGTGCGTCGCCCAATGCGCGATGTTTTGGCGGTGGACGGGGCTTTCGAGCCACAGGAGGCTCCGCAGGGCGCTTTCGAGCTCTTTGCGCTTCTGGTCTGCCACGGAGTTGACGCGAAGTTGCTCCTCACCGACGAGCTCGAGTCGTTTCTGAAGGGATGCTCGATACTCGGCGCGAACCGCCGTTGCCTTCTTCGCCTCCCCGATGATGTCGGCGAGACCATCGATTGCCCGGGCACTCCGCGCTGCGCGTTCCTCGTCGCCCTCTTCGGTTGCTAGGTCGAGACGCTCTTGCCAAATCTCGACGGCGCGCTCGAGGTTTTCGATCTCATCCGTCTCGGTCTTGGCAAGACCCTCCTCGAGCTTGAGCTGGGTTTCGAGCGCCCGCCGTCGCTCGACATAAAGCTCGACTTCGGACCGGGCCCGCTCGAGCTCCTGCTCCTTGTCCGCGACAACCTTTTGGGCTCGCAGCTGAGCCGCGGTCACGGCCGATGAACCCTCTTTGGGTGGGGTTGGCGCATCTCGGGCCGCCTTGGCAGCGGGGACGGGCGCAGGTTCGACGGCTCGCGCGCGCGGGGCAATCGGGGCGTCCCCGGTCAGCTCGGCGAGCGAACGCTCATCCGTCTCGATCTTGGCGGTCAGCGCCTTGATTTGATCTTTGGTCCTCTTTTCCGCTGTGAGTGCGAGATCGGTCTGTCGGTTGTAGAGGTCATAGTCCTCTTGGAGCTCCACGATTCGTAACTTGAGCTCCTTGGTCTCCTCCGGGTCAGCCTTCTCCCCAAGGCGCTCGAGGGCCTCCTTGTTCTCGTTGAGCTGCGACGCGACCTCGGTCATTCCCTCGGCGAGGTCTTCGAACCACCTCACACGCGAGCGGTGCTCGATATCAAGACCGCGAAGCTTCTCTTTGTCGAGCTTGGATGCCACGACGTATCCGCACGATTCGCTCTGCGTCGGAAGCGTCTTCGACGGACTCCGCGGCAACGGGGACAGCGGCGGCGCCAGCATCAGCGGCAGTGCCGGCGTCGGGGCTTCGGGCGTCTTGTGCAGTTGCAGGGCAGGGTGACGCGAAGCCGCTCGCGAGGGTCCCGAGGATCGGCGCAAGGAGGGCCCACTCGAGGCGTATCTTGATCATCATCTAGCGCACAGCGTCACATTTCCGGCCGCAGCTCTGCAAGAGCTTCCTTGGGTGTCAGGGTGAGCCGCCATGGGCCGAGGACGCTGGGCTTGCTCGTCGCTTCCCGCCACTGGGATAGAAATCGTTGACCGAGAGACAGCCGAGCAAAGGCGCCGCCCAATCCGGTGGCATGTTCCCCGATCGGCACCGCGCGTTCGTTCGTGTCGTCGGCGCTCGAACGGCTCGATCGAGGCGATCGCCACGAACGCGAGCCAGCTGGGTAGGGTTGGTGCGGAGGTTGTGCGAGCCTCCGCGCCATGAAACGAACGGCTTGGGTAGTGCTTTCGACTCTTGTGCAAGGCCTGCGGTATTCCCTCGGCGCCTCGGCCCGAGACGCCCGTGACGTCGATGGCACAGGTGCTCGAGATCATTGGAGGCGATCGGCTCCAGGAGTTCGAAGAAGCACGACGCTTCGCAGCGGGGCGACAGGGTAGCGAGGCTCTCTTGGCCCACCGGGCTCAAGATGAGCGCCGAATTGCGCGGTACTAGATCTTATGTCGCGTGGTGACGCGTGCGGAGAGGGCTTCTGTAGTTGCTATGCTATGAGCTGACAGCAGCCGCGCTATCGCGGGTTCGGTTGCTTGCCTGAACCTTTGAGACATCAAGCAATGATCAGTCGAGACAAGAAGAAGATCGGAGCGATTTCTTTCGCTGTCGTGATTGCGATTTCTCTGCTCTACATGAACAGAACTCGGATCTTTGGCTATGTCTTCGGTCGAGGTTTTGAGGTCTCTGCAGAATCTCTTTTCGATTACGAGTTCGAGACGTCATCATCCGAGGTGTCGGGGTTGGCAGGGGCCGGTTCGATGTGGCTCGAGCACTACGACGCCTGGATGCGGTTCGAAACCAAGAACCCCGTTCAGACGAAGACGCGCTTTGTGTTCGCTCCGAGCCCGATTGAAAATGCTCCCATTGGGTTTTTCAAGGCAGTGTTCCCCGCTGACAAGAAGGTCTTGCGCGACACTGCCAATCTGGACGCTGCTCTTTCGCTGAGCGACGATGGGTTGACACGCTGTCACGTCGTGAACCGAAGGCAGAACGTCCATTTCTATCGAGTCTGGCGCGAATAGTAGGAGACAAAGGTCGCGCTTCGGAGCGCCGGGTGACCTGCCCCATTTCTTCGGACCACGAGTGATCAAAGAGGTGCAGAGCTCACACGCTCAGAACCCTTGCCGCCGGTGCCTCTCTTGGCCCATCGGGAGGACGATGAGCGCCGAATTTCGCGGTATCAACTTGTTATGTCGACTTGCGGCGCGCGAAGCGGAAAGGGCGTTTGTTCTTCCTAGGCTCCGAAGGTCGTTCGAGGACGCACGCAAATGGTTCAGGCGGTACTGGACGCTCGGCGTCGGGCCCGGCGCACAGATCGTGGTCAACGGCGTCCTGAACCTCACCCGCGAAATCGCCGAAGCGCACACGGCCACCGACCGATGAGCGCGCCAAATCTAGACGGACGGTCGACCGCTTGGCGCTTCCGTGAGCACCTCTAGTCTCTCCCACAGCCGTGCTCCCAGCACTTCATCGTTCATCGCCATGTCTGCCTCGTTTGCCCGTTGATCAAGAACAAACAGCGCTCCATTGATCGACCTTCGATCTCGCTGCGAGAGCATCAGTTTCGCAATCGGCTCACCTGCTACAGCGGGGGATTTCGCACGGAGCGCGGCCATGATTCGCCACGCCAGGCCTGTTAACCCAGTCGGCCATCTCTTCTTCAAGTCAGGGTCTGACTTATCGATGACGAAGGTAGGATCGAACGCGACTGAGGAGATCTTTCCCGTATACCGACGAGCCAACTCTCCTGCAATTACACGGTTGCAGGTCTTGGTCCTGTTGAATGCGGTCATCGACCTGTGATGATCGATGCTCTCGAGGTCGTCCCAGTCGACTTTTTCGCAGAACGGCGCGATCACGTGGAGAACCAGGCCATCTGATTGCTGCAATCTCTCCACCAGCAGCTGCGTGAAGAGGAACGGCCCCATGACATTCGTGGCGAACATCACCTCGTGTCCACTGGGGAGCACGTGAGGACCATTCTGGACGAGGGCGCCAACCGACAGTACCAGCCCATCGATCGCCGGAAAGCGGCACAAAGCTTCTTCGGCTGCCGCTCTCACGGACTCCAAATCGGAGAAGTCGACTGTCAGTGTGGCTATGTCTCCGCTGGGGTTGTCGATGCCGATGTCGGATAGCGCTTCGCGCATCGAGTCCGCCTTTGCGTTCAGCTTTCGAGCACTGCGCCCGAGCAGCACGACTCGTGCGCCGCCTTTCGAAAGCGCGAGAGCGGCAGCACCGCCAACGGATCCGGTCGCTCCGGCGATGAGAATGGTTTGCCTGGGGGCCACGAGCTATCCGTATCCCGGTGCGTCTTCCTGGGCCACCCCATTAGCCAACTGGGACTCCCATCCGTCCGCGCGCTGCTCCCTGTGCTAGACGCGGATCAAGGAGGCAGTGTTGAACATGAACGGAGCAATCTTCTTCTCGGGGCAGTACGGTAGCACCGCTCAGTACGCCAATTGGATCGGCGAAGCGACCGGTTTGCCCGTCTTCGACGTTAAAGAGGCCAACGCCGACCCATCGAAATACGAGTTGTTGATCCTGGGAAGCTCGGTGATCGTGTACCGGCTGACTATCCGCAAATGGGTCAAAGCCCATAGGGCTAGCATCGAAAACAAGCCGACAATCCTGTTCACCGTTTCCGGTGCGTCGGCCGGGCCAAGACTCGATGGCTGGATTGCGGCCAGTCTTCCTGAGACACTGCTTGCGCAAATGAAGCATGTTGCGCTGCGCGGCAGGCTGAACCATGCGGAGGTCAGCTGGTGGATCCGGCTGATTCTGAAGATGGGTGCATTGGTGAATCCCGATCCCGAGGCGCGGCGAGAAGAGTTGGAGGGATTCGACTACGTGAAGAAGTCCAACATTGACCCAGTGCTCCAATTGGCGGAGCAGCTCCGGATGCAAGCCGACACGAAGTGATCACCATGGCAAGCCGCGCCGCTGCGATGTTGCCGCTCTCTTACGCGAGAACGGCAGGGATTCTGGTCCTGGTGATACTCGCGTGCGCTGGCTTAGGGATGATGTATGTTCCCTCCGCGCTGGTCGTGCCTGGAGACGCCGCGGCCACCGCCGACAACATCCGGGCTTCGGAGTGGTTGTTCCGGCTGGGGATGGTCAGCGATGCGGTGCTGTTCCTAGCTGAGATTGTGTTGGTCGTGGTTCTTTATCGATTGTTCGAACCGGTCAACAGAACGCTCTCTCTGATCGCGGCGTACGCCAGGTTGACGATGGCCGTGATCCAGGGAGTCAATTTGCTCACCAGCTTTGCTGTCCTGCTGGTTCTGAGCGGCGCGGGCTACTTGGCGGCGTTCGAACAAGCGCAGTTGGACGCGCTCGCTCTGCTGTTCGTCGATGCGCAGGGACGGGTGATCTTGATCTGGGAGGCGTTCTTTGCGCTGCACTGCTTTGTGCTGGGCTACTTGATTTGCACCTCGGGCTTCGTTCCCAAAGTGCTCGGTGCGTTGATGGCGCTCGCGGCGTTGAGGTATTTGATAGAGAGCATGGGGAACATTCTTCTGCCGCGCTACGCAGACGTGTATTCCGCCATCATTGGGTGGCGGCCTGGGCCGGGGAGATACCGTTCTTCCTGTGGCTTCTCTTCAAAGGGGTAGACGAACAGCGGTGGCACGAGCGCGCCGCCGCAGCGCGGTGAACCACGTCCCCGCTCACAGGTCTTACTGCTTCTCGGGCTGCGGCCCGGAGCTGACATGCGGGGCAAGCTTGTCCCACTCGCTCGATGCCACGCAGTACAAGCAGAAGTCGCCGTGGTCGTAGATCGAGCAATCCATCGGGCCCCGCTCATCCTTGTGCACGTGAGCTCCAACGAAGGGCGTCTTGGTCGGCCTCACCGGTCTGGTGAGCACCCAGGTGATGCCATCCGCGCCGTTGTTGCCCATGAGCAGACTGTCGCGCTCCCACTCGTTTTGTTCGAGAAAGTCGACGCCAAAGAGCTTCAGAACGCTCAGCACGGGGTGCACGGTGCGCTGGAAACGCCCACGCTTCTCGTCCGGCATCATCATCGCTCCGGAGCCCATGCCGATGTACTTGGTCACGCCGGCAGCCTTCATGGCGTTCCAGACGTGCGGGAGGCTGTGGGTCTTCGGACGCTTCTTTCGGTCGTCGCCGAGAGCCGAGATGACGCCATCGCAGCCGGCGAACGCCTCCTTCAACTTCTTCTCGTCGTCGAGCTGCGCCTCGACCACTGTAGTCGTCGGCTTCACTTCCTTGAATTTGTGTGGAGACCGCGTGACCACCACCGCCTCGACGCCGAGCTCCTCGGCCCGGGCGAGGATCCCTCTGCCGTAGGTTCCGCTGGCGCCGATGATGGCCACCTTGGCGGGCTTCGCAACGTTCGTGCTCATGCATGCTTATCCCATTGCTGGAGGTCTACCCCTTTGAACAAGAGCCAAAGGCCTAGGACGAGCTCAAACAACGCGCCCACTCCGTAGAGAACGTTTGCGAGCATCAACGGATGGTTGGGAAAGAGGATGCTCACCAAAGCAAGACCGAGCATCGACACGTACGTGAATATCCCCCAAGCAGCCAATGGTTGGGGGATGCACCTCGACCTGAAGAGCAGAACACAAAAGACGGTCGCTCCGAGGCCGATGAAGACCAAGACGATATCTAGCCCGGCGGTACGCACGTCGATGAGCCGACCAGCCAAAGCTTGCAATTGTTCCGGTTCAAGGGCGCTCGGAGAGCCGCTGCCCTCGAGAACGTACAGGACGGCGAAGCTGATGAGCACAGTAGCGGCACCGACGATCGCCTCTGCCGACCTGAGAAGCAGCGCGAGCAAGGCAAGGTTCTTGTGGACCGTTCTGAGGATCACATAGAGCGCCCAGGACGCCACCACGACACTCGCGTAGATGATCAGGACCAAGACGATGCCGATGCGAAACAGCGATTCGTGGGCCAGGATGTTGTGGGCTGTTGCCGCGTCGTTTCCCGAAACGATGAGCTTGGATTCGACAAGACCCCCGTAGAGCACCGCGACGATGGTGATCACGAGGTACGCAGCCCCCCCGACTCTTGCATAGACGAGTGGTGGTGCTTTGGTGATCATGACGTCGGCCGGGCCACCACGGCAGCAGCAATCAGGATCAATCCCATGATTCCCCAGATGATCTGCACAATGGTCACTCCTCTCTTACTGGCGCACAGTCTAGTGGTGGCGGACGGACGGCAAGACGGCAAGGCTCACGATGGCCACGCCGAGTAGGCCGCCAAGGGAAACAGATGAGAATCCTAGTTTACGGAGCGGGTAACATCGGCAGTCTCTATGCAGGTCTGCTCAAAGAATCTGAACAGGACGTTTCCATCCTGGCGAGGCAGAAGCGCTTGGACGACATCCGCGAGCATGGGATCCAGCTCGAAAACGCCATTACGGGCAAAGAGACCACGGTTCGCGTCCCAGCCGTCGGTCGGCTCGACACCGATGACGCCTATGACCTCGTTCTGGTCGTCCTGCCCAAGGACCACGTTTCGGAAGTGTTGCCAATACTGGCCGAAAACCGGCAGACGCCTAGCGTCATGTTTTTCGGCAACAACGCCGCCGGCCCTAGTGAGATGGTAGAGGTCCTCGGCCGCGAGCGAGTGCTTCTCGGGTTCCCCGGTGCCGCAGCGGTGGCCGGTGATCACAGCATCCGCTATCTGATCGTCCCGGCCAGGGAACAGCCCACGACGATCGGCGAGCTGGACGGCACCAAGTCCCCACGGCTCGACGCGATTGCGAACGCCCTCGGAGCGGCTGGATTCCCTGCCTCGATCTGCTCGAACATGGATGCGTGGCTAAAGACCCACGTCGCCGAGATCAGCCCCACGGCCAACGCCCTGTACATGGCAGGAGTGGACGCCGGTCGGCTCGCGCGCACGCGCGACGCGCTGGTGCTCATGCTCCGAGCGATTCGCGAGGGATACAGAGTCCTGAGCGCGCACGGCATTCCCATCACACCGAAGAGCCACAAGGTCTTCCAGTGGCTTCCCGAGCCGCTGCTCCTCGCCCTCATGCGGCGAATGGTCGAGAGCGACACTACAAGCATCAAGATCGGTCACGCGCTCGGAGCACGGAATGAGATGAAGACCATCGCCGATGAGCTCCGCGGACTCGCCGAAACTGCGTCGATCTCCACTCCGGACATGGATCGGCTCTACCAGTACCTCGACCCAGGCACAGAGCCCGTTCCCGACGGGAGCGCGGAGATACCAGTCAACTGGAACGCTCTATGGATCGCGCTCGGTGTGTTGGCGGTCTTGGCGGCCTCGTTGTGGCTAGTATTGTGATGGGAGGTCCCCAATGGCGAGAAGGGTGATAGAGGCGATCCACTCATGGTTGGTGAGTTCCACGGCAACCGGCTCATGCATCTTGGGCACGCACTGATGTTACTCATCGTCGCGATGATGCTCTTGGGGGTGTCCGCTGCCATCGACATCGACCTCTTCGGTCTGGTTGCTTCCGTGATGCTCGCTATCGCCCTGGTTCCCTTTGGCATTCAGCTCATCAGAGTGTCCAATGGAGAGTCGCGAATGACTCCGCGGTAGAATCCGATCGGATCTCCATCGCTCTGAGCTCGCCGCGACCGCGATGACCTGTTTGCCTGGCAAGGCCCCGCCGCCGGCTAGGGCCTCGATGGCTGTGGGCACTTCGTCGAGCTTCCACACTGCGGCGATGCGGGGATTGATATGGCCGTCGGCCAGCATCGCGAACAGGGCGGCGAGGTCATTGCGATACCAGTCCGGGTGGCGCCGTGCGAGCTTCTGGATGCAGCCCCTGGCACATCAGCAGATCGGCGTAGCTGATCCCCGCAGCTTCCACCCGCACACGAACTTCACCCGGCTCAGGCGCAGCGACCTCGACCGCGCGCACCTCCAAGACCCCCGGCCCGCCGTGACGAGTCGCGACCACCGCATTGCTCGATAGCGATCCGGTCAGAGCCATGAGGCGAGCTTACCGAGGTCTGACTAGCGATGGAAGTGCGCCTCGACGACTCGGCCGCACTAGTTGTCGAACGCAGACTGGAGATGTTTACCGGCCCGCTGGGGCTCTGATTGCGCTTCCGACAATCCCCTTGAAAAGCGAAACAAGTTGGGCGCATGCTTCCTGTTGTCAGCGCTCGACTGCACACAAGGGCGTTCGGAGGCGAACCATGCACCGGACCGCAACCTCCATCTTACTGATCGCCGTTGGGCTGGCGGCTTGTGGCGACGTCTTCCGCTCCGATCGGAAGGTTGTCTCGGAAGAATTCTCTTTCGAACAGGGGGTCGCGAACCAAACACGTCTCGTGCTCGAGGCCATCAACGGCACCATCTCGATCGCGGGAGTGGCCGGAGCCGATGTGATCACGGTCGCTGGAACACGCGAGGTGCAGGCCGAGACCCTCGATGAAGCACAGCAGGGGCTCCCGGAGGTTCAGGTCGACGTAGAGGAATTCGCGGAGGAAATCGTCGTGCGGACGATCCAGCCACAAGACAACCAACGCCGTAACTTCGTCGTCAACTACGAAATCAGTCTCCCCAGGAATCTGGCAGTGCTGGTCACGAGCGCCAATGGCAACATCGACGCGACCAACACCGATGGCAGCGTGTCCGTGCAACTCAGCAACGGTAATGTCACGGCCAGGGCAACTCTCCCTCCTGGCGGCTCCGTCGAAATCACCATTGCGAACGGCAACACCGATCTCTTCATACCTGTGAATACGTCGGCTGACTTTTCTGCCGCAGTCGGCAACGGGAGCATCGAGATTTCCAACCTCGAGCTACAGAACTTGGTGAGGACCAGCAAGACCGCCATGGGTGTGTTGGGAGAAGGCAACGGAGCGATCACCCTGCAAACCGGCAACGGACGCATCACCGCTTCAGGCTTCTAATGTTGGATGGATGAGATGGAGCAGCTGGCTACGACGAATCTCAACCCCCCCCATCGTCCAAGCGAGAGGGCCGTGGATCGAGACCCGCGTCTGCGCGGCCGCCTATTGCGACAATTCGATCGCGGTGTGACGACACTGCGGGTCTTGCTGGTGGACCGATTCGGCGAGGAGGGCCTCGATGTGGCGATCGCCGAAACTCGCGCAGAGTACGAAGCGGTCATCGATCGCTTGCCGTGGATCGGCGGCTCGGCGAACCATCGCTCGTTCAGCCTGTACGGATCGGCATTCTGGCTCGCCCTGTGGCGAGTGCTCGTGCCGCGCGGGCTGACGCTCGACGAAGCACCGGAGCTTTTTTGCGAGATCTTCAGAACCTACTGGTC
Organism: uncultured delta proteobacterium; assembly: GCA_963699755.1. Lineage (GTDB taxonomy): Bacteria > Myxococcota_A > Polyangia > Polyangiales > Houyiibacteriaceae > SG8-38. Next base: position 452,083 of record CAVOVB010000001.1, on the reverse strand, counting down.
CCGCTATCCGCGCGTGCTGAGAGGCCTCTACGGACGAATTCGGATGGGCCCGGCGAATCAGAAGAAGGTGCGCCGGCTCGCCATTGCCTCTCAGGACCGCCCGAACCCGGATGACTACGTCTCCCGCTTCGTCCCGGGCGAGCCCGGGTGCTTCGACTTCGGCATCGACTTCGTCGAGTGCGGGATCATCAAGTTCCTGCGCGCCGAAGGTGCCGAGGAGCTCGCGCCCGTCCTGTGTGAGCTCGACTGGCCGCACACGGAGCTGGTCGGCATCGAGCTCATCCGCACGACGACGCTTGCTGAGGGCGGGGAGTGCTGCGACTTTCGCTTTCGGCGACCAGGTGCATCCGACATCGGAATCCCGCGCGCATCGCTCGCCGCTTTGATCGCGCACGGCGTCGTCGGCTGGGCAGCCTGCGGGGCGTTGATGGGCGCGCTGCTCGCGACGGTGTCAGAACCCAGTGCAATCGTCGCGCACGCGGTCGGCGCGCCGATCATCTTCGCCGCCGTCACCGCGCATCTGTTCCTGCGCAGCGGCGGTCGCCGTCCCATCTTCGTCGCCGGCACCTTCACGGCGATCGTAGTCGCGCTCGACGCCCTGATCGTCGCTTGGTTGATCCAGCGGAGCTTCGCGATGTTCTCGAGTGCGCTGGGCACCTGGGTGCCATTCGCTTTGATCTTCATTTCGGTCTTCATGACGGGGAGCCTGCTCAGGCGTGGGGGATCCTCGCCTCGAGGAAGCTCCGCCCCACCGCGCGATCAATCCGAGCCGCCGCTCTCAGCTCAAAAGAAAGTCGACTGATGCTACTCAACAAAGTCGAAAAGCTCTTGATGAACAACCCCCTGCGTGAGGCAGCGCAGCGCTACTACGAGGCAAAGCGCCTCCGCGAACTGGGCGGCGCCACGACTGGGGGTCGGGCGCTCGAAATCGGATGCGGGCGGGGCGTCGGTGTGGAGATCATCCTCGAGCAATTCGGCGCGGACACTGTGGATGCGTTCGATCTCGACCCGGATATGGTTCGCCGCGCACAAGCCCGTCTCGAGCGCTTTGGCGACCGGGTTTCACTGTGGATAGGCGACGCAACAGACATCCGGGCTGAAGATGGCACCTACGACGCTGTCTTCGATTTCGGCATCATTCATCACATTCCGGACTGGAGAGCAGCGCTTGGTGAGGTCCATCGCGTCCTCAAGCCTGGGGGGCGCTTCTACGCTGACGAAATCTACGAGAAGTTCCTCAAGCATCCGCTGGCGCGCGCCCTACTGGACCACCCCAGGGAAGACCGATTTGATCACGCGCGACTCGCCCGCGCACTCGAAGCAGCAGGGCTACACGTCGAGGCGTCGCATGACGAGGGCCACTTCGGGTTCTTCGTTGCGCGCAAGACGTAACAAGATGCGCGGGCGGCGAGCCCACGAAGGGTGCGCAAATTGCAAACCATCTGAAGTCGCTCATGCCTCGCCGAAGTTCCGCTTCAGCTGTCGATGTCGCCATCCGAATAGCCGTGGTACGACGGCGGCGAAGACAAGCTCAGCGCCTGGGAGGCGGCCCTCCCATTCGAGCCTGTCGGTGATCAGTGTATCTCCGTCACATGGTTCAACGATGCGCTCGTGAAACCAAACGCGCTGGCTTGCCATGGTTGAACGTTCCACGAACCGGTGGCCCGGCTCTAGTTCGACGAACGTGACATCGTCGAAGTCAACCGGCAGCACTCCAAATAAGAGCATCCAACTGCGAAACAAGCGCTTCCCCAGTTCGACGTTCGGTGGCGTTAAGTCTTCGATTCCACGCGGAAAGGTCATGCGAAACCAAGGACTGAGCTCGCGCGCGACACCTTGCACTGAGGTACACCGTGCCCACACGTCAGCCGGAGTAGCTGCCAAACGCGTGGAGATGTCGAACCGTCGCGTCACTTGCCGTGCATCTCCCCGATGAGATCGTGTTCGAGAAAAGGAACGTGCAAGCCGCGACGATCGAGCTCGCGCTCGAGGGCTTCGATGAAAAGTCCTTGCCCCTCGGCAAGGCACCGCACGATGGCACGTTCGTTGAATGTCTCGCGCTGAAGTTGACCGATCGGCGTAGACGCGAGAACAGGGAGCGAACGTTTCAAATCCAACGTACGGTCGACCCCGCATGAAGGCGAACCTCCGATCCCAACGATGCCAACCACCTCAAAGCCCGAGCGAGCGTAGTCCTGGATGTCTCGAGCAATACGGGCCGCGAGCCGCCGATAGAACGCTCGAGTGTAGGCCAAGAAGAGTGGCACGATCAGGCCTCGTAGCCTGTGTATAGCGGTCCCCTCAGAGCCATAGAAGAGGAGCATCCAGCGTTTCAGAACCCCACCCCAGGCCCGCTGTTCTGGGCACGGCATCTGGTAGATCCCGATGCCTTGACGGACGTAGGTCTCCAGCACCTCCTCGACAACGCCCGGTCGAAAAGCGCCGCCTAGGTAGCGAGTGTTCTCATTCAGTATGCAATGCGCGACAAATACGACTCGCCTGCTCCGTTCATCGCGCAGCCGCTCGAGCAACCGCTGAGGTCGCCTCGCCTGAGGGCCTTTGGTTCTCTTGAACATTGCCCGCGCATCATAGCCGATCGCTGCGACACCGCTGGTCGCCAAGCCTTCGAATCATCATTTCGGCGTGGTCCGTTCCGTACGATGTCGTTCGTTGTGTTCGTCAGTCATCACTGTCGTCGTCCGCATTTTCATCCGAAGGGATGCGGTCTCCGGGCAACACACCTCCAGGCGCGACATAGGCCTGCGCCGCTCCGTGCTCATAGACTAGTCGACCACCGGCTTCTCCTGTTCCGTACCCCAGCCCGAAGACCAGCAACGTGCCGAGGCAGGCGCCCACCGCCACCGCGGCGCGCAAAGGGCCTTGAGGGAGCACGAGGGGTAGGAGCATCAATGCAAGAACGATCGCGCTCGCCAGCAGGCCCGGGCGGTCTACAAGAAGGCTGGGCTCTCCGGAAGGCATGACCTTGCGGCGTTCTTTCTCGAAGACCTCATGTTGCCGGCGGGAGCAGGCGAAAACCGAGCTCGAGACAGAGCCTGAGTCGCCGTCGGGCGCGTTGCTCTACTGAATCTCACAACTCCCTTCCTTCGTTGGAGCGGCCCCGTTCCAGTCGCCTCAGAAGCCGCATCGCGCGGGCGTCGCGCTCGGCGGCGCGCCTCGCTATGCAGTGCCGCCAGGTGCCGGGATGCCAGGTCTTTCGAATCGCCTTCCGTTGGATCGCAAGCTTTCGCTCGAGGGTCCGGCTTTCGATGGCTTGTCGAAGCGCGAGTTGTCGCAGCAGCTGGCTTCGATCGCGAACTGAGACGGGTAGGGCATTGATGACCCTTCGTTGGAGGCGGTACTTCTGCCCCAGTTGTTGACGCTCGCGAGAGGCAGAGTCTCGGTAGCCGGCCCATGCCTCTTGGCGCTGCTTACGCGCTTGGTCGAGGCTCTGTTCGTACTCCTTCCACAAGCTCTGGGGTGCCCTGGTTGGCATGGGCGAGTACCGAAGGGGCGCCTGGAGTGCCGCTTCTAACTGGCGCTCCAACGCCGGTTGAAAAGGTCCCAGCCGTTGGCAGAGCCGATTCTTGCTGAGCTCGCGAGCGACGAAAGAGGCTTTCACACGGACACCTCGATCCACATCCTCACATACAAGTCCGTTGCCGTGAGGCCGAATCACGACGCCAAAACGGCCGCAGACGCCATGCAGGTCATCCCAGCTTGGTAGTTCAGTTGCACGAAGAGCAGGTCGGAGCTTTTCCCGGGCCCAGCGCGCGAAGCTGTCGGTTCCATGGTGCGCTTCGCAGTCCGCGGCTCGTTGCGGGACCCTCTCGCTCTCGCGCGTCCTCGACCGCATGGGTGTCAGGCCCAGCTCCCGCTCGAGGGCTTGGGCCCCGGTGAATAGCTTCTGGTGGTCCCAGGAGGGGGAGTGAATCCGAAAGGTCTCGGGATGGATCTTGTTAATCGCGACGTGGATGTGCTCGTGGTCGGTGTCGCTGTGACGCACGGCGATGTATTGGTGTTCGGAAAACCCCAGAGTATCCACGAGTCTTTCCACAATTTGTTGAAGCTCCTTTCGTTCGAGGCGCCGATCGTCGGGGTGAAGTGAGATTGTAGCCCGTCAGAAGAACTCGGAGACAAAAGGGCTCTGAGTTAAGAGACACTGTGCCGAGGGCGAGAGCCCTGCTGAGGAGTGTCCCATGCCGAGAAGAGAGAAACGCTTCGAGTGAGGCCGCCGTGCGTGACATCCGTCGCAAGACGCGCCGGAGGTTTTCTGCGGAAGAAAAGATCCGGATCGTGCTCGACGGCCTGCGCAGTGAGGTCAGCGTGGCCGAGTTGTGCCGACGCGAAGGTATCGCCGCGAATCTGTACTACCGCTGGAGCGAGGACTTCCTGGAGGCCGGTAAGAAGCAGCTGAGCGGCGACACGGTGCGGGAGGCGACGATCACCGAGGTCAAGAACCTGCGAACCGAAAACAGTGAGCTCAAGGAGGTCGTCGCGGAGATGACGCTCAAGAACCGTGTGCTCAAAAAAAGTCTGATGGGTCATGGCGACAAGGACGGCACATGAGACGCAGTGCATCCGAGAAGATGGAGCTGATTGACATGGCCGAGCGCACCGACTTGCCGGTACGGGTCACGCTGCGACAACTGGCATCCCATCGAGCACCTCTTACAGCCGGTACAAGCGGTATGTCGACGGTGGATTCGATGCCCTGCAAGACAAGACGCCGCCGCCGCGTCCGAGATGGAACCAAGTCCCCGAGAAGGTCCGGGCCGAGGTGATCGATTTGGCCCTCAAAAAGACGGAGCTTTCAGCCCGGGAGCTCGCGTGCCACTTCATCGATGAGCGCCAGTATTTCCCGAGCGAATCGAGCGTCTACCGCATCCTCAAGGCCGCCGATCTGATCACGAGCCCGGCGTACGTCCTGATGAGCGCGTCGGACCGCTTCAAGCATCCGACCAAGCGGGTACACGAGATGTGGCAGACCGACTTCACGTACCTGCGGGTCGTCGGCTGGGGCTGGTACTACCTGTCGACGGTGATGGATGACTTCTCGCGCTTCATCCTCGCCTACAAACTGGGCCCGACGATGGCGACCACGGACGTGACCGAGACGCTCGACGAAGCACTGGCGCTCACCGGAGTACAGAGCGTGCGAGTGCGCCATCGTCCGAGACCCTGAGCGACAACGGACCGGCCTACGTATCGAAGGACTTGCAGAGCTACCTGCAGGAGCAGGGCATGACGCACACCCGAGGCCGCCCGTACCACCCGCAAACGCAGGGGAAGATCGAGCGCTACCACCGCTCGATGAAGAACGTCGTGAAGCTACAGCACTACTACTTCCCGTGGGAGCTGGAGGCAGCGGTGCGCGACTTCGTCGCCTACTACAACCATCGCCGCTACCACGAGTCGCTCGACAACTGCACGCCGGCCGACGTGTACTACGGCCGGCGCCACCGGGTCCTATCCGAACGGGACAAGATCAAGCAGCTTACGATGCAGCGTCGCAAAAAGGAGTACCGGGCCGCAAACGCGGCCTAGGTCAAAACCACGAACCGTCTCTTAACAAACATGCCCTCTTCTCCGAAATACTCTGATGACGTACATCCTTCTGCAAGACTGCTGAGGCCCTTAGAAGAAATACGCACCTTGGTACGAATCGGCGAAAGCGTGCTCGACGGTGGTGCGCTTGGGTGCGAGCTCGTAGCCAAACTCCAGCTCGATTGCCCAGTTGGGCGAAAAGAAATACTTGAAACCCACGATTAATAGAAGCCCCACTGAAAAGTCGACCGTCTCGACCTTTTCCCCGCCTTGTTCCTCGGTGACGCTGCTGATTGTGGAGACGACTCCGGCTCCGAGGAAAGGCTCCCATCTGTTTTTGCGGTATTTGCCGGCCAAGACGATCTCGAGCGACGAATCGACCCGCTTGCTGTTGAAGTAGAAGGGCTTGATGACGCTGAGCGCGAGGGAGCGGTGGAGGATTCGTTCGTAGCCAAACAGGAGGCCATAGACGTTTTCGGAGCCGCGCAACTCGCTTGCAGCAGCGCCTTGTCGGTTTCGCGAGAGACGAAACGCGTGCGAGAAGCCGAATAGCAGTCCGTTCTTGAGCTCCTCCTCTTGCTCGACGATGCCGACTTTGGTTTCTTTGGGGTCCTCTTCGTCTACTCCTTGCGCTTCTTCTTGCGCCGAAACCTGGTCTCGCGATTGTGCGATCGACACGCTCGGAGCGAGAATCGACAAAGCAGCAAAGCTAGCGAGTATCTGGCGCACGATCATGGGTTCCCGCACTTTCTTTGGCATTGTTTTCTCCTTTACGGATAGTAGTCGAGCACTTCGACCTCGTCGGCATGCAACCGCCATTCATCCGCTATCCGGGCTTTTCGACCGACATTCAGGTCGCGTCTACTCCTGAATCGGTCCAGCTCTACCGGAGGCGCTGGGGTGCCCCGCTCTCTTAGCCGATTGGGCCCAGTCGGAAGTCTGAATTACGCGGTACTAGATCTCATGTCGCGCCGGACGTGAACCTCAAAGGCGTTCATATCGACTATCTGCCAGCTCTCCCATATGCGCCCGAATCAGCACTAACGCCGCCGGCAACGAGGCTGGGAGGGCTTTCGCCGAGCAACTCGGGTGCCCGGTCGGCTCACGACGGCTTGGTGCTTAGCCCTCCCATCGGCCTTCGCTTCCGTCAACGTCGGTCGGATCTCCTTCGTCTGCTTCCCATTTCCGAACGCCGTTCAACGAGCTCAGCTTTGGCAGCGTGTTTTTCGCCAGCAGGAGACAGCAAGTGCCGAAAAGGCCGGATTTGAACCGGCGACCTTTGGGTGATGAGCTCACAAAGACCTGCCCAGTTTTGCGAGGCAGATCTATCACCCGTTAGACTGAGGGCATGGGAGGGGAACGGAGCCCAGCGGCTCATGGGGCACGAATGAGGTGGCTGATCGCCGCTGGGGTTTTGGTGACGGGGCTCGTTGCTATAGGGCTGAAGACCACACACCGGGATACCCACAGCACGCCGCCGTTACAGCGCTTTTCAATCGAGAGTCGACCGGAGATAGGCCGTCAGTTGTTCGACTACACGGGCGACCTCCACCACTACGAAGAAAACATCGGGCGGTTTCTGCGCCGAATGTCCCAACGCGTCCAAATCGAGGCGGTCATCGTGACCTTGCCCAAGCTTCCGGCAGGGACCTATCTCGAGGAGGTCGCGGTCAAGCTCGTGGACCGCTGGCGAATCGGCGGCGACAAGGATGGGCGCGGGTTGCTCCTGCTACTGGTGGAAGACGACAAACAGGTGAAGCTCGAAGTGACCTACGAGCTCGAAGACGTGTTCACCGATGCATTCACTGCAGACATCCAAGATCTGCAGCTGCGTCCGTACTATCTCACCGGCGATATCGGGACCGGTCTCGCTGCGGTCATGGAAGAGATCGAAAAGCGAGCCGAGCTCGAACACTATGGGAGAGACGGCGCCGATCGCATCGCCAAGCTCGATCGAGAGCTGCTTTCCGGCGGCGCCGGAGCAAAGCGCAGCCTCGATCGCTACGGGCGCAAAGAAGACGACGCCATGATTGCGGCCCCGCATGGCGCGCGTCTCGGAGCACGCTCTGCGAAGGAGGCCTGGGAAACCTTATTGCTGAAGTGGGCGGGTGAAGGCGCCGACATCGACGTGGATGTGTACACCGAGATGACCAAGATGGCGATGGGCAGCGCCGACCACCCCGATCCTCGCACCGTGCGCTCGCTCCCACACTGGCGTCAGGCCGACTACGAGGTGCGACAGGACGAGGATCACGCAGTGATCTGGTTCGGCAACCGCGACGGGTGGGACAACGCACCGTTCTTGTTCTGCCGCACATCGACGGGCTGGAAGTTCGACATCGTGCACCAGCGCCGCCTCGTCGTGATGGGACCCAGCCCGAGCTGGTGGATCGCGCGCGGCGACTACCCCTACGTCGCGCTCCTTCCGGACGCACCCCAATCGAGCGGCAAGGACCTGCCCCTGCCGAGAGAAGACCGGTACTCGTGTAGTGAGGACGAAGAAATGGCCGCGCAGATCCGCGCGCTCGAAAAGGCCCATGAGCGGGCGAGCGACGATATCGAGGTCCTCATGGCGCTGCTCCGGCTGAACGTGATTACCGGTCGGCGCCCTGTTCACGTCATGCCGTTGATTACGCGTCTTAAGACACTGGCTCCAAATCATCCCGACGTCTACAAGTACGCGGCGATCTACAACGTCCATAGCTTCTTCCAATACGAAACGGCGCTGGCAGAGGTGAATGTCTATGCGAAGCTCCGCCCGAACGATGCCTTCGGGCACGACTTCATCCGCTTCTTGGAGAGACAAGCGGGCCGACATCGACGCTGAGCACATGAGGGTCTTCACCAAGTGCGCGTCAAATACGCGTCGAAATGGACTTCCCCCGCTTCCGTAGACACCCGGCTAGGGTTGCTGGACTTACCCCGCTTCCGTAGACACCCGGCTAGGGTTGCTGAGGACGGCCTCGAAGGCCGCCGGACTCATGTCTCCGATGTGGCTGTGCCGCCGCTTTCGATTGTAGAAGACCTCGATGTAGTCAAACACGTCGGCCCGGGCTTCGGCCCGGGTCCTGTAGATTTTCCTTCGAATCCGTTCCTTCTTCAAGCTGCTGAAAAACGACTCGGCGACCGCATTGATGCTCCTATAGATGTCAAGGAGGCTAGGCGGCTTTTGGCAGACTCGCAGAACTTGGTCTTGGCAGGAGGCGATAGATCTCCCGAGCGACGAAACGCTTGAGGCAACGAATGATCTCCTTCTTCGACAAACCTTCGGCAGTGCGGCGTTCGACGTACGCCATGGTGGCGGGATGCCAGCGCATCCGGACGATGACGATTCGATAGAGTGAGGCATTGGCTTGGCGATTACCGCCTCGGTTCAAACGATGACGACCGTTGGTCATGCCCGACCCTGCGGGGATCGGACATGCTCCGCAGAGCTTGGCGAAAGCCGCTTCGGAACGAATACGGTCGGCATTGTCACCGGCCGCGATGAGAAACTCGGCTGCGCTGTCGAACCCGACTCCGAACGTGTCGACCAGCTCCGGCGCCGACGCTCGCGTGAGCTCCTTGAGATAAGCGGTATGCGTCTTGATCTCCTCGTGGAGTTGTAGCCACCGGCGGCCGAGCGCACCGAGTGCGTACCGGACGGCGACTTCGGGGTCGGACACTGCCTCCGACGAATCGAGAGCGGAGCATGCCAGGACGAGCTGGTGGTTGTTGAGCGGCTCGATTCGTTCGCGCGACCCGCTGGGCGCTGTGACGACCATGGCCTTGAGCGTGATCATGGTCATCGACTGCGCTTTCACCGCTGTATCTCGGGCGATTTTGATGAGTCGGAGCGCCTCCACAGGACCGTTCGCGAGCTTTGGAGTCGCAGTTCCTGTGCTGGTGAGGATGGTGCGTGCGGCATGTTCGGCATCGATCGCGTCGCTCTTTCCAGACTTTCGACGCTCCCCTCGGCGAACAGGGCGAGCGACCTCTTGCAGACTACGACCATGGCGCCGAAGGAAGCGTGCCAGACCGATTCCGTAGGAGCCACAACCCTCCACCCCAAAGGCGTGAACGGTGCCCAGCGCATCGGCCCATGCAAGCAGTTGGGCATAGCCGGCCCCCGTTGCGGGAATCGTGATAGGCTCGGCGGCGACGCGGCCCAGTCCATCGATCGCGAATGCGACATGTTGGTGCTTGTGTGTATCCACGCCCACGATGATTTCGGTGGGCTTCGGCGAGACGCTTGGCATGCAGGTATTCCTTCCGGTCAGTGGTTGAACTCACCGGTCAGACGAGGAAGGACAGGACTGTGATGGGACCGAAGTATTCAGGCTCCTATGAGGTCACGACCCGCCTGGCTGGTAAGGATACGCCGCTGCTTGCGGGTGACCGACACGTCAACGCCAGGACACCCAAGGTCGATCATAGCAAGGGTCAGATCACCCGAAGCAACGACCACGACGATCTTTCCAGAGGATCGATCGGCGTCCAAGCATCATCACAGTCGTAGCAGTTGCCGCGGCGGCTCATGCTCGTGGTGAGCCGGTGCGCTCGGCAGAAACGCTGCCACTCATCGCTGCCGTATTGCGTGCCTTGATCGGAATGCACGATGACGTGCTGCCGAGGCTTGCGCTGCCACACCGCCATCAAGAGCGCATCGAGTACGAGCTCGCGGTGTAGCGACGACTTCATCGACCATCCGACGACGCGGCGCGAGTGGAGGTCGATCACGACGGCCAAGTAGAGCCACCCTTGCCATGTGCGGAGGTAGGTGATGTCGGTCACCCAGGCTTCGTCGGGACGGCTCACCGTGAACTGCTGCTGCAACCGATTGGGTGCGAGTGCGGCGGGACGCCCAGGGCGGTGACGCGGGCGCTTGTAGCCACGAATGGCCCGGATCTTGTGCTCTCTCATGATGCGGGCGATGCGCTTCTTGCTGCACCGAACGCCCGATTCGCGAAGGTCGCCCCACATGCGGGGGCTCCCATAGATACCCCCGCTCGCAAACCACGAGGCGCGAATGAGCTCGAGCAAACGGCCGTCCTGCCGCGCTCGATCCGACAGCGGCCGATGAAGCCAGGCGTAGAACCCGCTGCGCGCCACGCCGAGCACCCGGCACATCGTCTGGATGCGGTGCTCCTTGCGGTGCGCTTCGATGAATGCGTACTTTGCTCGGGCTCTCGCGCAAAGTACACAGCGGCTTTTTTAATATGTCCCGCTCTTCTTGCGCGCGCCGAAGCTCGGCTCGAAGCTTAAGCACCTCGCGTTTGGCTTCGAGGTGTCTACAGGGGCGGGGGAAGTCCAGTTCTCATCGATACCTGTCCGCGAAACCGTTCGAGAAACGTCGGAATCGGGCGAGCTCCCGGCTGTTCGATTCCCACCGCCTCCGCTGCGATTTCAACGAGCTAGTGCTCTCGTCCTCCTCGCAGAAATCGTTCGTGTCACCGTCATGTCGGTCACCGCGGCATGTCGAAATGAGCGTGCGTTGATGTATTGCGGCTCGTACTCCTTGAGACTAGCCTCCAATGCTGCGCGTCGAAGGCCGAAGCCCCGTTTCTCGCACCACCTCGTAGTACGCCCGCATCGGATAGCCGAGCTTCGAACGCTCTGGGAGCTGAGCCACGATGGCGTCCATTTCCTCCGGCGTCAGCGTAACCGTCTCGCGCTTCCCCTTCGGATGGGCCGTACCGGTAGCGCGTCTCGGAATCCTCGGAATCGCTGGTTTGGTGCCCAACAGGTTTCGAAGAACGGGATGAAATGAGCGGCTGCGTACGTCTCCCAGCAGCGGACGGTATCCTTCGACACCTCGGCTCCCATCGCTGCCAGCCAGCTCGCGAAGAGGTCCGTGAGCGGCACCTCCAGCGCTGGCGAAGGTCTTTCGTACCTGGGCCGAGCGTCACCTCTCGGACGATTCGAGGAGCTTCTCCTTGCACCGCTGCGCGATCTGCCTCGCCAGCGGATGGATGACAACGCCTCCCCGCGACCCTGAATCGAGGTGCGTCCTGTCCGCCGGGAACCAGTCGTCCACGACCACGTAGGGAATGCCTGTAGAGGGCAGGGTACAGCTTGAAGACAAACGGATCCTGTCCGTGGGAATGGGTGTCGATGAACCCGGAAGCCACGATGTCGTCCTTCGCGTCGCTCACGATTTTCGGCGCACTCTTTTCGTAGTTTCGCAGACAAACGCAAGACTTGCGCGTTAGCTTTCCCCAAGAAACGAGTGATCAGCAGGTCCTGCGTTGGCACTAACCGTGCATCGGGTCTCCGTACGCCGGCCAACGGGTTTGAGTCGAGCCGGCAAGGAGTAAGGTGATGAAGACGCACGGATGTGTGGTGACTGTTCCGCGGTCGGGGCGAGTGCTTGTCAGCCTTGTCGTTGTGAGTCTCGTCCTGGCCATGGTGCCGGTAGGCTGCTCTGATGACGGAAGCGGCGGGATAAGCAATGAGGCGCTGGTTGGAAGCTGGGAGCCCCTGGACGGCGAGATCTTCAGGTTCTTCCCCGAGGTCGAGTTCGTGGTGCTCGAGCTCCGTGAAGACAGCACCGGGGTTGCCACGTTCAGGCATCCCGAGAGCAATGTGCTGGCTTGTGTAGATCTTCTCTTCACCCAGCTCAGCGAAGACGCCGTATTCATGGAAATCGAGGTGTTCAACGAATACGCGGCATTTGTCGCAAAGAGTTATGCCTACGACATTCAAGACGACCTGCTCGGGCTAACCGACAGCACAGGGCGCCGACAGATCTTCAGTAGACTGTCATCCTCGCCTGAGGGTAGCGAGTGTGTGAAGCTCGCTCCGACAGTCTTGGTGGAAGCTAGCGAAACCAGACTCAGGGACACCGGCTTGGTCTCGGATGGCGCAGCTTTGTGGTTTGGCGCCAACGCAGGCATGAGCGACGCCCTGATTCCGTTCGACCTGAACGATGAAGCACTGGGAACGCCACTGGACCGGCCCAGCGGCGTCAACGAGGTCCATGCCTATGATGGCTCTCTCTTTTGGCTCATAGCCCCTCTCGATCACATCGCGACCGGTCGTGATCGGGCTGATGTGGAGGTGGATACCATCGACACCGAGCTGGACCTCGGACACAAGCTATACATCGGAGCGATGGCGTGGGACGGCGCTCATCTGTGGCTCGCCGGCCGATCGGCAAGCACGGATACTGCTGAGCTGCTCGAGGTGGATCCCACCACCAAGACCCTCGTCAACCGATACGACTTCTCTATCGACCTTCGGGCGATGACGTGGGACGGGACTCATCTTTGGGGCATCGTTCCGGAGAGCCCTTCGCCGATCGTTCAAATCGACTTGGACTCACAGCAGGTGAGCAGTACGTATGAGATCTTCGGCTACAGCTCGCTCTTTCAGGAGTTGCAGGGGATCGCCGCCGTCGGTGAGGATCTCTACGTCCTGCTGGAAGATGGACTCGTAGACAGCGCGACGATCATCCGGTCGAGGCCGTAAGGAGTCCCCAAAGGGCGGCAATCATGTTGTCGAGCCGAGTTCGAAAAGGTGTCGTGAATGTCTGCACCCTACTTTGCGTAGCAGCGTGTGCGGGGGGCGAGGAGAACGGAGGATCTTTGCCCGACCATGGCGCTCTGCCCTGGACGGGTCCGTTCATGCCGACGGCACCGTCGCGAGACGAGGTGGTGGCCATCGCCATGGCGGTTGAATCCGAGGTGCGAGACGAGGTTCCGGAGGCGGTACGGACAGCGATTGCCGACCATATCGCCACCGAGGCCATGCGCCTTGCACCGCTCGCCGCGCCGCCTCGGGTCGAGAGCGACCCAACGAGCGAGGCTGACGCCTATCTCATGGCCGGCGTCGCCCTGGTCTTCGCCGGAAGCCTCAGCGGCGGCACCTGGGCTTTTGCCGAGGCCGTGCTCTCGGATCCCACCGATCCGTTCGCCTTGAACCAACTGGGGTGGGCTCTGCTCGCCAATGACAACACGGGCGATGCGCGCTCCGTCCTGCTACGCGCCTTGGCCGAAGATCCCGAGCTCTTCACTGCGCTGGCGAGCCTGGCTCACATCTATCAACAGGAAGGGGACCGCCGCCGCGCCATCTACTTCTTGCAGCGAAGCTTCAGTGGGCACCCCACCTCCTTGTTCAATCACCTGCGGGCGGGCCAGTTGCAACTGGAGAGCGGCGATGACGATGCAGCGCGCATCCATGCACAACAAGCCCTGGCCATCGACCCAGATGACCCGGAGGCAAACGAACTGGCCGATCTTGCGGGTCCTCTGGATTCGGGGGTCGACCCCACGGACCGGATGCCCACCGGTGCTTCCTCCGATGCTGGGCGAGAGATTCGGGACGGCATCCAGACGTGCATAGACGACGAAACAGCCTGGCTGATGCGGGCAGCGAGCCCGATCGTCGAGGACCTGATGGTGAACGGGTATGCGCATGAGGACCGGAAGAACACGCTTCGCCGTGAATACACCCGTTGTAATTACGACTGTCTTGACGACGCCTGTGACCTCGGTTGTGAGATGTCGTACTGCACCTCGATGGCCTCAGAGATTATGGCCGCCTTTCAATACGAACTAGGTCGGGTTGGCGAGTTGCTCGGCCTGAACCATGCGCACCGCGCTCGGTACCGAGCTTGCTCCTATGCCGCCATCGAAGAACGCATCGGTGACCTTGACGAACGCGAGGTCACGGCGCTCCTTGACCTCGTCGATTGGATGGTGGCCGCCCTGGAGAGTGGGGACGTGAACACAATCCCCGATGAATATGAATCTTACCTTGGCGAGCTCGACGGAATCTCGTCCGTCTGTCGTGCGCCGAGTGTCATCGAGGCCATGGAAGCAATCGATCCGACCGCTCGCCAGCCGAGCTTCGAAACCGGGATGGAAGCCTGCGCCGATGGCTTCGTCTGTTTGACCTTTGGTGAGAGCACGGTGGGCTTTTCGGTGGGCGTCGCCATTGCTGAGGGAGAGATCGAGGCAGACTACGAAAACCCGGACCTGATCTTTTCCATTGGCGTCGGTCCCGACGTGGGTTTCGCTGCCGCTGGGGTGGAGGCCAAACTGAGCATTCGCAATGGCGTTGGCCTGGGCTCAGAAGCCAGCTTTGGCGGTCCAATCCGCGCCACCGTGTCGCGCGACTACTGGCTGTATAACTTCTGATCTGGGGGCCGCTCTCCGTCCTGACCAGGTCGACGAAGACGCGCGTATTGGGCGCTCGCGGCAAAACCCGAGTAGCGCGCCACGAGCTTGGGCCGCAGATGGGCACGCTCCTCCGGAGCCGCCGTGCGTGCCTGCATCTTCATCTTGCTGCGTTTGATCTGCACGCGGCATTCAGGGTGGACCTGAAGGTTCTTGTACCTGAGCGGGTCCTTGGAAAGCCCAAGCTGCGACGCCGCGACGATGCCCCTGTCCCCTTCTTCGAGGAAACCAAGCGGCGTGGTCCGCGTCCCGCAGTCTTGCGTCCAAGTGTCGACAGCAAGAGGAGCGGAATACCCCAAGGGAAGGCGCTTCCGAGGCGCCAGTTCGAGCCTAGAAAGCCCGCGGTCCATCGGTAAACCGTCACGTTCAGTTGCGAGAAGAAGCTGATGATTTTCCGCACCAAGGGCCTGGCTGACCAGGTGTCTTTCCGCCTGTCTTGGTCGTTCACGCATCGAGTATGTGTTTAGCGCCTCTGCCGATCAAAGCTCCAGCATGCTTACACGACCTGGATCGCTAGAGCCCAAGCTTGGCTTCATCGGTCTTCTGAGTTCTTCTGTTTGAGAACAGCGAGCGCTTCCTCGAGGGCGGGTATCCGGGCTCGAATCCGGGCGATCTCATGTACCTCTGCGACTTCGAATAGGCCGAGTAGTGAGCCTAGAGCCGATGCGCGGTCCCTCATGTCATGTTACCCGGGGTGGCTATGCGCACGCGCTCAGCGCCCAGCGGGCGAGCTCGACCTCGCGCTCGGTGGCGCTTTTATCCTCCAACACGGCCCAGGCCAGCTGCACGACTTCGGGTGGGATTAGTAATCCCACGAGCGCGCAAGACCGAACACTCTCGCGCGCTACGGCACGCTCGACGGAATCACGAAACCCTAGAAAACGCAGGCCAACGCGATCGCGGAGTGGGCTCCGGAGGCAGAAGTCGGGGGTTCGAATCCCTTCGCGTCCGCTAGTAGTTTCAACGAGTTAGCGATTTCGCCTTCTTCGTAGAACTCGCTCGTGTTCCAAACGGTGTCCCGAAAACGGGCATCGTTGACTCGTTTGCTAGCCTCAAACGGTGGATGGACGTACCGTGAGGTGGTCTGCACGTCCTTGTGGCCGGCCAGGCACGAGACGCTGGCGAGCTCGTTGCTACGCACGGTCATGTCGGTCACCGCGGCATGTCGAAATGAGCGTGCGTTGATGTATCGGGCTTCGTACTCCGTGAGGCCTGCCTTCTGCTCCTTCCTCCCCACCCCCCCCCGCCCGGCCCGCCGCCCGGCCCGACCTTCCCACGTTGAAGTTACGGCCCGGCCCGACCTTCCCACGTTGAAGTTGTAACGAGTCCGTTTGGCGGGGGCCGGTCCCCTACTGCTTGCGACGGCAGCGAGCGCAGTAAGCGGGCCGCACAGCGCTCCGGGCACTTTGGCGAACGCTCGAAACCGTCCTCCGAACAGAAGACGGTTGCGAAGGGTGGATGCGTACGCACGACTCGCAAGGGGTCGACCAGCTCAGGGCTGTGGGCGTCCGTTCGCTAGGTCGCTGCCTGGGCCCCGGCGTAGCGGACGACCCACCAGGTGCCGAGCGGGAACTCGACGCTCGACTCGCCCTGACGCCACGCCGCATAGGCTTCGCGATACGCTCTTCGAAACGCGCGAAGGCGTTTCACGACCTCGAGCCACTTCCTCCGCGTCAGGGCCGAGAACGTGGGGCTTGGGCCGAAGCGGGATTTCCGGGTGTTGGGCCGGTCCGTCACGCGCGTCTTTCGAACCCGGATGCCTCCGAGATAGCCCTTGCCCGAACGGCGATGGGCGACGCGGAGTTCACGAAGGCGGCTCCCGACCAGGTTGCCGAGCGCATCGAGGTAGGCTTCCTTGCGCACAAAGCTCGGTGGCACCGTCCATCGAAGCTTCGCCGTCTTCGGTGCGCTGTCCTTGAACCACACCGGGGGCCTTTTGGCCTCGAGCGTGCCCCGCGCAAGCTCGGCGCACGTGCTGAGCACCCCCGGCCAGCAGTGCGGCGCGCGCACGAGCCCTGCGCTCACCGGGTTGAGAATCGTGTAGGCGACCTTGTCGAGGATTTCGGAGGGCCCGGTGAGCTCGACGGCGCTCGTCGAAACGTTGGGCTCCCACACCACTTCATCCCAGTCTCGGAGCCGCTTGATGCACATCGCCAGAGTGCGATGGAGGCTCATCAAAAAGTCGGGGAGCACGCCCTGAACGTCGGTCACAACCAGGTGATGGTGATTGCTCATCACACCCAGGGCGTGGACCTCGACGCCGTGCTTTTCGGCGGCCCGGGCGAGGCAGTAGACGAATACCTGATTGAGGATGCGGTCAGGACGAAGGAGAAAGCGTCGCCCGAGGCACCGGCGGGTTACCAAGTAGGTCGCGTTCGGGACCACGCGCCGAGGAAGCGTCATGCCCTACTCTTCGGTCGCTGCCCCCGCGGGTTTCCTTCTTTTCAACCTGGGAAGGTTCGTTGGTTTCAACCTGGGAAGGTTTGTTGGAAGGTTTGTTGCTCTCGTAGGTCCTAGAGGCCTCGGGTTGCCGGCCCGGCTCCATGCTATCAGGCGCGAATGGTCAAGCGTATCGACGCATTGCGCCGGACGGCCCTCGAAGGTCGTCACATTGCGGTCGACGCTGTGTACCTCGCTCAGCGAATCGACACGCGTCAGCTCGAAGCACACCGTCTGGCCTCGACGCCACTGGTGGTCGAGGCGGGTCGCGATGGGCTCTGCGTGCTGTTTCGGTACGGGGTAGCCGTGTTCATCAACGTGATGCCCGTGGAACAGCGAGCATTTCAGGCCGAGCTCGACGCGCTCTTGCGCGAGCGATTCGAGGAGCCGGTCAGCGACGGGCTCCGGCTCACGACGCAGAAGATCGATGGCGATCGCGTACGCGATGGGGTCGTGGTCTGTCCGACCATCGACATCCACCGGATGCAAGTGATTGCCGACGCCCTCGCGAAGAGTGTCGCACTGATTCACTACGAGCAGACAGCGGCGTCTGCCTTTGAGGAGGTGGAGCCTCTGGCCCTTGACCTGGAACGCGAGGGACGCACCCCGCGCAGCGCACGCGCACTCGCCAAACGCATCGGCAGTACCCTTCTCGCCCTCACTCGTACGGTAGGTAGAGTCGAAGCGGCCGAGAAGCCCGAGGTCCTCTGGGAGCACCCGGAGTTGGACTCGCTCTACGCGCGGCTCAGCGACGAGCTCGAGCTCGTCGAGCGGCACCGAGCTCTCGAACGCAAGCTCGACGTCATGTCGAGCGCCGCCCGCGTGCTCCTCGATCTCCGGCTGCACAGCCAGAGTCTCCGAGTCGAGTGGTACATCGTCATGCTCATCCTCCTCGAGATCGTAATCTCGCTCTACGAGCTTTGGGGCTGACGCTGCAACTACTCCAGGTAGCGCTCGATGAACGCGAGTAGCGGCGCGACGAAGTTGTTGGTCTCGTCGTCTTCGGCGGACACGACGTCCACATGGCTATACCCCTCGGACATGAAGACCTCGAACCCGCCGGCGGCGTCGCCGAAGCTTGGAAACGAGGAGCTCGGCTGCTCGCGATCGACGACCCGCCTCTTAGCCCATCGGGCTCAAGGTGAGCGCCATGTCAAAACCAAACTGAGGCGTCGGCTAGTTCTCCAAGATTGAAATGTCGGGGAGGAGCCGGGTGCGGGCCGGCCGGAAGCTGCGTCTGACGGCGGTTTCTGCAGGGCGAACACGTCGGTGCGTCTGGGGGAACGTCGCCGTGGGGGCAAGAGGGCGGATGGCTTGAGAGGGCGTCGGTAGGCCTCGCGCGGGCCGGTCGGCTCAGGGTCCCGGAGGCGGCAGCCGGTCCGCGAAGCGGTCGCGCACGATGCGCTGCTCGCGCTTGCTCTTGGCGGAGCGGACGAGCTCCTGTTCTTCTTGTTGTTGGCGTTTTCGGACGGCCCGTGCGAAGCGCCGATTGTAGTCCTCGATGAACTCGGGCAAGTACCGATTGGCGTCGTCCATCGTGCAGATGCCGCGCAGCCGGAGCTCCTTAACGAGCCGGTCTTGAAGCCTTTGGTGTGCGCGCTCCACGCGGCCTTTGGCCGCGGGCGTATTGGCGCAAATCACGTCGATATTGAGGTCGGTCATGGCGCGGCCAAATTGCGTGAAGCCGTCGCCGGCCCTGGGACTCTTGGCATTACGCGGAACACCCCCGCTTTGTCCCTGTAAAAGGCCACCGGCTTGCCGTGACGCTCTAGATAGCCGCGCGTCGCGTGAAAGTAGCTCAACGCCGACTCACACATCCGGAGCGCCATGAGCTTGCCCGTCGCGTCGTCGACGTAGACTAGGAGCACGCATTTCGGACCGCGGTTCTCAAACCAGTGGTGGTCCGAGCCGTCGATCTGCACAAGCTCGCCCGTGCGATCGCGACGGTGACGCGGCTGCTGAATGCGTTTGCAACGCTGCGCACGAGTCTTCCGAATGCCTTCTTCGATCTGACGCACGCTCAACCGCAGCTGCGTAGCGGCTTGTTTCTGGGTCAGCCGGCGCTCCTCAATCGCGCGCATCACATGCGCTCGCTCGATCTCGCGCCGGCTCATGACGACGAGCCCTGAGTCCATCGGGGGCGGGTAACCCCGACATTTGAATCTGGCACAAACCCGACATTTCTATATTGGGCTTACAGCCGAATTTCGCGGTACTAGTCAAGATGTAGCGACCGACTCCGATCGCAGACCGTAGTTTACGCCGCGAATCGGAAAAGACCGTAGCGCAGAGCTACATACGAAGGGAGTCGGTCATGTCGAACCATACAGCAAGCTGGACGTACGTGGGACTGGATGTGCACGCGGACACGATCACGGTGGCGGTGGCCGAAGGAGGCGGCCGTGGTCGTGGTCGCGGGGTAGGGACGATTCCGAATCAGCCCGACTCGATTCGCAAGGCGATGAAAAAGCTCGGCAGGGCGAACCGGCTGGGGAATTCTTGCTTCGCCTGGGCCGCCGTCGAGATATCCAGAGCCAAGCCTGGGGCCAGGCGCATTGGCGTTGGCTCGATTCGCAGGTGTTCGACCATACGGCGCAAGAGGAGACGTTTGTGGACTACAAGAACGAAGTCGAGCATGCCACCGAGCGCGTGGCGCGGCTCGACAAGGCGCTCGACCGCGCGGTCGAGCAGGCGCCGCCACGGATGCAAGAGCTGGTCCTGGCCCTGCAAAGCCTTCGCGGGGTGGCGATGCTTACCGCGGTGACCGCGATGAGTCGAGAGCTCGCCGGGTTTGTGTGGGCCGTCGGGCGGCAGCGCGAAGCCGAGATGAACACGCAGGGCCTCCTTGTTGAACGGTTCAAAGAAGCTGGCAAGCATCCCCACGGGAAGGACAAGCCTCGAAACATCTATGCGATAGGCACGGCCGTGCCCAACTCGCGCCACTAGTCTGAGCGAGCTCCCGACGGATGATGACCATGTCGGCGGCCTTCGGGTCGATCCACGAATATCAGATTGGTCAACCGTCGCTTTGTTCGCCAGCTTCTTTGAGCCGTTCAACCAACCACAACGGAAACAAAGCAAACCCCATCTTCTCAGTAGACAGGTCGCTACATATCAGATGGTATGTCGCCAGGGACGCGAACCGGAAAGGGCGTTTGTGTCCAATGCCGATCAGTTAGTGATGGAAGTGATCGAAATGCTTTGGGAAGTCGGCGTGGAAAGGTTCTGTTAATCGGTCGCCGATGAGATCAGACTGGCCAGCACCGAGGGGGGTTGGCCCATGTTGCAGGAGATTGTCACTGGTTGTGCGAGTCTAGGTGGACCGCCGGAGCTCGATGCATTTCGCAAGCACCTCCCGCGAGAGTGGATTGAAGAGGCGCTGCGTGCGACAGGCACGGCGACGCTGAGACGCAGACGGCTACCGGCGGAGCAAGTGGTGTGGTTGGTGCTCGGCATGGCGCTGTTCAAGGACCGGTCGATCACGGACGTGGTGAACAAGCTCGACCTGGCGTTGCCCGGCTCGGGTCACGTAACGGTGGCTCCGAGCGCCATTTCGCAGGCTCGAGCGCGGCTGGGACAAGAGCCTGTGCGGTGGCTGTTTGAGCAGTGCGCGAACAAGTGGGCTCATCAAAGCGCCGATCGGGGTCGGTGGCGTGGTCTGGCGTTGTATGCAGTGGATGGAACGTCGTTGCGTGTTCCCGATTCAGAGGCGAACCGACACGAGTTCGGACTCATTGTCGGTCGCCTCGCACCAGAAGGCAGCGGATATCCCGTGATGCGAGCGGTTGCGTTGATGGCGCTTCGTTCACAGATGCTTGCTGCGGTCGCCTTTGGACCTTGCAAGCAGGGCGAGCACACCTATGCGCGGCAACTTTGGGATGAGATTCCCGACGATTCTCTGACGATTGTGGACCGCGGGTTTCAGGCCTCCAACGTGTTGCACCCGTTGCACCAAGGTGGCGCCAATCGCCATTTTCTGGTTCGTGCACGCTCGGATACAACGGGCAGAGTGGTCACGCGCACCACCCACACCGATGAGCTCGTGGAGTTTACGATATGTGCGGCCACACGAGCAAAGGAGCCGACGCTGCCCTTGCATTGGAGGGTGCGTCGTATCCGCTATCGGATGAAAGGTGGAAAGGAGCAAATGCTGCTGACCTCGTTGCTGGACCCAACGAAGTATCCGGCAAAAGAGATCATCGCTCTGTATCACGAGCGATGGGAAATCGAGATGGGCTTCGGTGAGCTCAAGACCGACATGCTCGAGCGCAACGTCCCGATGCGAAGTCAAACTCCGCAGGGAGTGCGGCAGGAATTGTGGGGCGTCCTTCTAGCGTACAACCTCGTGCGTCGCGAGATGGAGCAGGTCGCAAAGGAAGCGAACGTAAGCCCTCTGAGGATCAGCTTCATCGCGTCCCACCGATTCATTCGTGACGAGTTTCTCTGGTGCGCAGTGGCTCAGCCGGGAGCCATTCCCACGCACCTCAAACGCTTGCGGCAACAACTGTCGCTTTTCCTCCTGCCAGAGCGGCGCTCCTCGCGCCGCTACCCTAGAGCGTTCAAGCGAAAAGCCAGTCAGTATCCTTCAAACCGCAAAGGGAAACCGCCGCGGGACTCCTAAGTGAACGGCATTGCGTTTGTGTCGACTATGCTCTGACTCGGCGGGAGCAGGGGGGCTACTCGGTCGGATGCGCCTTCTCATCACCAGTAGGGCCAAATCGGACAAGATCACCTGCGAGCACGATGCCGTGAAGATCGAGGGCGGTCCTGGATGCAAGGATTCCGGGGACGCGACCGCCGGGGAGCCCGAGGCACGAGGCGCCGGTATCAGCGAAGCAGCCATCCCGGACTCAGGCGTCACGAACGATTGACGGGGATCGGGTCCTCGTGTTGGCCGCGGGTTCGATCTCGAGCCGGGACTCGTTTCAGCTCGATTCAATCCAGCGCGTACCGAACTGGAAGTGAGATCTCGCGTGCGCGCCAGCCGAGGGCCTCGGGCGGCGGCGGAATGTGGAGCGCGTTGACGGAGGCCGTGGCCGACTCGTCGAGCACGCTGTGACCCGAAGACGAAAGAACTCGGACCCCGAGAATCTTTCCGTCGGGGCCGATCGTCACGCCGAGGCGCAACCTGCCTTCCAGTCGCATGCGGAGGGCCGAGCGTGGATAGTTGCGCGTGGCGATCTTGTTGACCTCGCGCTGGACCTCCTTGAGCCACGCACGCAGCGCGGACCGTCGATCGACGCCTTCCGCGCCACTGCCCACACCCGACTTCGTCGCTTCCGGGTCGGTGCCCGCCGAGCCCATTGCCGAGGCATCGCCGTTTGCAGCGGTCGCATTCTCCGTGACTCCCTCGCTTTGCGCGCCGGACGCGATGGGCTCGTTCGGAACCGACGGCGCCTCGGGTTTCGGGGCGGTCTCAGCGACCGGACGTGAGGGTTTCGGTTTCGGCTCCACCTTTCGGAAGAGCCGTTCGGGTGGCGTCTCGGGAACCTTCGCCGCGTCTCCGATGCTTTCGTCGTTTCCGAGGCGTCCGCCACCATGCTCGGTGATCGTGATGAACTCGATCGCACGGCTCATGGGGCTCGGTTCCACCTCGGTGGGCGTGGCCGCCAACGCGGAGAAAAACGCACCGTGAACCACGATGGAAGAGAGCAGAAAGCTCGGCGAGCGGGGGTTCATCGCGAGAGAACTCTGACATTGATAATCATCTTCAACAACCCCGCCGCCATCTTCCGGGGCCGGCTCAATTGAAGAGCTTGAATCCCGCGTAAATTCAAATAGTTAGAAGGTGACTTGAACGCCGACCTGGACCATGAGCGGCGCGGTCGGCCTGGCGCCGTAGGGTCGTCGGGACACGATCGCGCGCGCATTGGTGATGTTCTGAAGGCGAAGGTAAGCCTCCACGGGTTCGAAGCGAACGCGGCCGACGACATCCAACATGAAGTAACTCTCGGTGTCGGGCAGCCGCTGCAAGCCAACGAAGCCTTCCCCCATCTTCCCGAAGTAGTTCCCGATCAAATAGGTACCCCAGAAGCTCTTCTCGAACCCGAGCCGGGCGTTGAGCACGTGGGCGGGAACGTAGGGGATCGGATCGCCCTTCTCGACGTCGCCGATCGTCGGATCGGACGACTCAAACGTCGTTTGGTACGTCGCACTGGTGTACGTGTATGCGACTCGAAGCGGCATCGACAGCTCGCGCGGAAGCGCGACCGTGTAGCCTCCCATCACCTCGACCCCGCCGATGAAGGCACGCCCGTTGTTGAACTGTTGGTTGACGAGGTCGGGATCACACCCGGCGGACTGGGTGCACTCACTCGTGATGTTGTTGTAGTCGTTGAAAAACCCGATCACTTCTCCAAAGCCGGTTCCGTCCCTCGTGACGTAGCGAAAGCCGGCCTCGTAGTTGATCGATAGCTCGGGATCCGTGGTTTCGCGGTTGCCCGGAGTTACGGCGCTGAACCCGCGGTGCACCCCGCCAAGCACCGCGAAGCCTTCGAAGATGGTGTATTGGAGGCCGATGCCCGGAAGGAACACGAGTTGGGGGTCTTCGCTGACCCGGCCCAGCTCGGGCGCATTCCTCTCGTCCTCGAAGAACGTGCGGATGTACTCCACGCGCACGCCGGGCTTGATGACGAGCTCGTCGATCTCGAGGCCGTAGACGAGGTAACCGGCCAGGGCCTGCGCCTCTCCCTTGTTGTCGTCGATCAGCAGGTCGGGATCGTCGACGTACGTGAGCCCGTCCCAGACGAGCTGCGTGTTTTGCATACGGTAGCCCTGCTCGGGCTGAAAGCGGTCCACCGAGTCGTAGTGAAATCGCAAGCCGGACTCGATCTCGTGACGGACCTTTCCCGTCTTGAAATCCGCCCGAAGACGCGTCTGGATCCCCATCACGACGAACCGGCGTCGATTGCGGATGACCATCAGGTCCTGGGCGTCGGTTCCGCCAGTCACCGATGGCGAGTTCTGCTCGCCGGTGAGCACGAGGTAGTACGAGTCCAGAGGCGGTGTCGTCGGCTGGGTCAAAACGTCGAGGAGCTGAGTCCCATCTCGAAACTGGTTGAGCCGCTCCCACGTTCGATCGAAGTTACGCCAGTATCCGGTGGTTTCGAGCAGGATGTGATCGCCGACGGCCAAGTTGTGGGTCAAATCGATCGCGGTGCGCCACCACTGCATGTTGTCGAGCTGGCTCGAGGCATAGCGGCGGTCGGGGTTCGAGGCGAAGTCCTCGTCGGTGAGGCCGAGATATGTTTCATTCGAGCTCTCTCTGGATCCGACGAACTTGACGGTCAGCCGATTGAACGCATGCGATGCGAGGTCGTTGTTGACGAAGCCCTTGACCATCAGCTCGCCCCGCTGAAAGCCGGTGTTGCCGCGGCCGTAGTCGCCATCGAGCTCTTTGAAGCCCTGAGTGCCGAGGTAAATGCCCTCGACGATGAATCCCCCCCAGTCGTTCTGGCGTCCGTAGTGCAGATGGCCGCGGAAGGTCTGAAATCGTCCGTACGAAAGATCGACCTGCCCCCGCGGCTTCTCGGGCACTGGGCGGCTCAGGTAGTTGATCGCACCAGCCACGGTCTGTGGGCCGTAGAGAATCGCTGCCGGGCCTTTGAAGACTTCGACACCGGTGATTCGGGCCATCATCGGAAAGTAGTAAGCGGCAGGAGCCGAGTAGGGCGCCGGGCCGAAGAGCACGCCGTCCTCCATCAGCGTGACCTTCGAGCTTCGGTCGGGATTGGTTCCCCGAAGACCGATGTTGGGGCGAAGGCCAAAACCGTCTTCCTGCCGAATGTAGACGCCGGGAACCTGAAGCAGGACCGCGTTGGGATCATCGTACTGGACGGTCTGCAGTTGTTTCTGGTCGAGCGCCTGCACCGAGCCGCCCATGCGAAAGATGTCCTGAGGCCGATAGCGAACCGTCACTTCGCGGAGCTCGGGTACCGCCGAGCTCGGTTCCGGTTTCGAGCTCGGCGGCGAGGGCTCGCCTTCGCCCTCGGACGGCGGCGCGCCTTCCCCGTCTTCGTAGACTTGATCCTCGAGTAACTGTAGCTCCTCCTCGAGCATGGCGTCGTCGCGAGCATTGGAGTCGGCGCTGACGCGGGCGTCCGTCTCCGGGTGGGTCTCGGGCTCTTCCGCGTGCGCTACCCGCGGAGCGACGCCGAATACCACGAGGACCAGCAGTCGCGCCACGAGTCCTGCCCGAGCGCGCTTGAATCGCCGTTTGCTCACCTCGCGATCCGCTTCGACTGGACTACGAGCCTCCGTGCGTCGGGATAAGCAGGCAGAGGCTCGCCCGGAGGGGAGGGTGCAATCCAACGCATGATGGCGAGCGTGTCCGACTCGCTCGCGAGATCGACGTCAGGGTCGATCATGGCTGCGGCGCGCCGGCCATTCAGCGACACCAGCGCGTCGACGCGAACCTCGACGTCCTCATGGCCGCGGTCCTCGTAGTCGCGGGCGATTCGGCGCGCGAGCTGAAGGATCAAGTCGGGCTGTCCGGACGTCTCCCGCTCCTGATGGTTGGTGAGGTAGCGGCTCGGCGGGACCTGGACCTCGCGTTGCGCTCCACGCCACCGGACGCGGTAACGGATGCTTCCGTTCTTCTCGCGAACCATCACGCGCCAGGAGTAGCGCATCCCCTGCTCGTGCCAGAGCACGTCTCCGGGGTAGAGATGGGCCCGAAGCGGAACGACCGCCTGCACGAGGCAGTAAACCGCCACGAGCGCCGCGGCCGCCGTCGACCAACGTCCCGCCGGCTCACTTCGAGGCTCGCCAGAGCCGACGGCTGGCGTGATCGGACGGCCGACCCATGCGCCCAAGCGCGAGGCGAGCTTTCTCGGCCAATCCGGATCGAAGAACAAGGTCGCTCCGCTGACCATCAAGAACGGAAACACGCCGATGACGAAGAGCAGGTGTGTGCAGAAGTGAAAGAAAACGACCGTGGCGAAGGCGTACGGTCGCGTCTTACGCCAGAGAAGAAACGGGACGACCAAGGTGTCGTTCAAGAAGCCCGCCCAGCTCATGATGTGGGGCATCGTGGGCCACGTGAGAAGCGCTCCGATGAGCGGTGTCTCCGCTCGCGCGGCGAGCCAAATTCCGAGAGGCTGCGCGTGCAGGAGCCAGTCAGGCTGAAGCTTCGCGATTCCGGCGTAGAAGTAGACGACCCCGATCTGAAAGCGCATCAGGTAGAGCATCCAGGCCGGCACCACGGGCTCGAATCGGTCCGGCCGGAGCCACGCGTCGATCGAGTAGGCGCGTTGCAACGGCAAGAAGCACATCAGAAATCCGAGGAGACTGACGAGGTAGTAGTGGTTTAGGTAGTTGGTGACGTCGATGAGCTCCACGTACGTGAACAGCAGGAACAGCGCGGCGATCGAGAAACGATAAAGGAACCCGAGCGCGACGAATGCGGCGAGCACCGCCATCGCGACGTAGGCCGCGGTCATCCAGGGCTCTGGTAGGACGCGCACCCATTCGAAGCCCCAGTACTTGAAGAAGAACGTCGGTTGTACGTAGAAGCGCTCGACCCAGCCGTTCCAGAGGAAACGAACCGAGCTCACGCAGAGAATAGCGCCGAAGAGAAAACGAAACGCCGCCAAGGAGGCAGCGTCGCGAGGCTCGAGCAGCCTTCTTTGAAGCGAGCGGAGCATCAGTCGTTGTCGCCCGCGGCTCGGTCGGGCGCCTCGAGATCGAGAACCGAAAGAAACTCGGACTTGAGGATGTCGGTGACGGATATCAGCGCAGTGTGCGCCGTCGTCATCGCTGCTTCGTTCTGTGTCAATGCGTCACGAAACGTTCCTGGAACTTCCTCGGTCGCGGCGATAGCCGCCGTCAGCGCGCTTGCCATGTCGTCCGCGACGCCGTCCGCGCCCATGTCTCGCAACAGGTCGTCGAAGCCGAGATCGTCGGCGTCTGGGTCACCTCCGAGAAACAAGAGCTCGAAGCCGCGGAGATTGGCGATTACGTGCTCTTTGGATCGAAGCGCCCACTGTGACTCGAGCGCCTCTGGGCATTGCGCGGCCGAGCAGCCGGTGATCCCCAACGGCGCGCCGAGCTTCATGTCCTTGGTTTCCCTGTCGAGATAAAACAACGCATCCGAGATCGCGTTCAACCCCTCTTGCGCAGTGCGATAGACCGAGCCGCTGCGGGTCGGATTGCTGAGCTCTTCGAGAAAGTTGCCGTCAGCGGGTGACCAGGCGTCGACGAGCTCTTCAGCCCGACGACGGACCAACGTGGAGAGCGAAGCGGCATAGGTGAGCCGCCGCTCGGGGACCATGTCGGCCATCGATTCCCAGGTGCCCTCCTGGTTGATCGGGTCGAAGGGAGCGCAGTTGTTGCCCGGGTCGTCGGTGAACGACAAATACTCGATCGCCCACAGACCGATCGGGGCGCCCGAGATCTGTGCCAGCGCGTCGGGGTCGTCGTAGCTTTCTCCGATCGTTTGCCGATCGACCTCGCAGAGATTGAGAAGCGGCCACGAATAGATGCGCGCCCTCAGATCCTGCCCGCCCATCACGCTGAGGCTCGAGCCGAGCGGGCCGAGCTGAATCATCTCGAGCTCCTGCCAGATGCTCATCGCCTCTCGCCATGCGCTCTGCGCGGCATCGCGGCCGCCGGCGTCCGTCGTGGCGCCCGCAAGCGCCGTTTCGAGCGCCGCCGCCTCCGTTGCGAACCGTTCGATCAGTGGCAGCACGACGTTCTCGCCGAGGGCTGCCAGCACCTCGCCGCGTCGTCCCATGTCTCCGCCAGTCCCGCCGCCGCCGGTCGAGCCATCGCTGCTGCAACTCACGACGGCCGTGCCGAGCGCGAGTAGGATCGCTACCCTACCAAGAGGTGACGTTCGCTTCATCGAAACCATAAGCATCTCCAATTCCGTTTCTCGCATCGAGGAGTTGTGCTCGATACGCCTCGTTGTCGACGGGACCGCTCGCCGAGGCGCCGACTGGCGAGTCTCCAACTGCTGCGTGAAGGGCGGCGAAATCCTCGTCGCTCATCGGCGACCGAGGGTTGAACTGAAAGCCGAGCGCGAACCCCTTGAGCTCGGACCAATGCTTCGCGTGGTCGGCAAAGCTGTAGTCCTCGCCTCCGATGGCGTCCATGTCGCC
The DNA here is from genome assembly GCA_963699755.1 of uncultured delta proteobacterium. GTDB lineage: Bacteria > Myxococcota_A > Polyangia > Polyangiales > Houyiibacteriaceae > SG8-38. Next base: position 423,843 of record CAVOVB010000001.1, on the reverse strand, counting down.
CAAAATTTCGTTGATGTAGTGGATGGCCGTCGCTGCGTAGGCCCTTTCCCATGCGAGGACCGCGGTGTCGCGCTCGGCCTGGAGTGCGGCCAGGTCCACCTGCGTGCCTGCCTCGTACGCGGCGCTTATGAGGGCGCGTCCAGCTCGAAATGCGAGGTCTGCTTGCCCCGTGAAGTCGGTGCGGGCTTTAGGGGCGCTGCCGAGGTCGCGTTTGGCCGCGTTGACCGAGGCGCTGAAGTTGAGCTCGCTCAGAAGGTCGATGAAGCCGTCCTCATTTGTGTCGTGATAACCGTTTTGATAATCGGATCGGCCGCCAGCGGCCGCGATCTCTTCGTCGGTGTAAGCGCTGTAGTCGCGCGCCGCTCCCCAATAGCCGTAGGCCTCATCCCATTGATGCTCGAGCGTCGTGTACGGGTTGTCTCCGTCGAGCTCGTTTGCCGAAAGCAAGCCCTTGCCGTCGATGTCATCGTCGAGGTAGTCGTCCGTGCCCTGACTGAAATTGACCGCGCCCAGTAGGAACTTCTCGAGGAGCTGAGTGAGATCGAGCCCGTCGGGGGTCAAGTAGAGTGGAGTCGCTGCGTCGATCGGGAAGCTGCCCGTCGCCGCGCCCGAGGCCTGAGTCGCGAAGGTCCAGAACAACCCGAGCAAGAGCGACTCGGGAGTCTGCGGAGCGGCCCGGTTTCCCTGGGCATCGATCACCAAGTTGGACGTCTTCCATCCGACGAAATCTCCGCCGTTCCAATCGGCGTGGTCGGTGACGGCGTCGTTCCCGGCGAGCTTCTCCTGCAGGTTGGCATCGTTGAAGTCTGCATACGTGCTCTGCAGCGTCGTATCCCCCTCGGCGACGAGGTCGGGAATCGCGCGACTCGGGTCCGCCAATCCGCCCAGCTCGTAGAGCGGCGTCAGAAACGCCACGACCTCTTCCGGCGTGTCGTAGCGCTCGAGGTTCTGGCCGCCTAGCACCTCGGCGCTGATCTCCTTCATCAGCCCGACCAGGTCCTTGATCAGCAGCTGTCGGGTGCTCTGACCGAGGTAGGCGACGGTGGATTCCTCGCTGCGCTCGAACCTGTAAGTGGTCGGGGTCTCTCCGCCATCGTTGACGCCGCCCCCGCAGCCGGCGAAGGACGCGGACACTGCCAAGAAAACCAAGACTTTCCGCTGTCCTGAAGGGGTCATCGTGGGTCCTTATTGAAAGTGAAAATCAATTGCGAATTCACTACCATTCGAGTGTGCCACGCGCAAGCGAAAACGCTCAGACTAGCCAGGGATAAGGAAACGGCGGGACTCAAGCAGGCCGGCGCTCTCTTAGCCCGTCGGGCTCGTCGCAAACGCCCAGCTTCGCTGTGCTAATGGAGCTGGATGTCCGGGCAAACCTCGATGGAGGACGGGTAGCGACTCGGGGCTAGTCCGTTTCCCCAACCTGGGCGGCGCGGGTCAATCGGTCGAGGATCGGCGACCACTCGGGGCCGCTGCCGGGGAGCGCGACGAGGATGCGGTCGGCGCGGGCGCGGTCGGCGCGTCGAAGTGTGTCGTAGAGTGCCCGCGCGTAGCCGTGGGGGTCGGTTGGCATTTCGATCCAGCTCAGTCGAGAGGAGCTCGGGTCGGGATGAGCCGCGGCGAGGACGCAAAGTGTTCCAGCGCTTTGTTCCACCTGGCGCGGCAGTTGGTTCTCCTCGACGAGAGTGAGCGGCGTCTTCGGCGAGTAGTGCGAAGCCAAGGCGCCAGGCACTCTCGGCGCCGTGTCGGTGGGCTCGCCGAGCGGGCGGCCGAGGGCGTCTTCGAGCTCGCCGCGCAGGACGGCACCGGGCCTCAGGAGCCTCGGCTCCTCACCGCTGAGGTCGACGATCGAGGATTCGAGGCCGACGGCGCAGGGGCCTCCGTCGACAACGGCGTCGATGGTCTCGCCGAAGTCGTGTTCGACGTGGTCCGCGGTCGTCGCGCTCACATGTCCGAATCGGTTCGCCGACGGCGCGGCGAGTCCGACGCCCACGCGGTCGAGAAGGTCGAGCGCGACCGGGTGCCTGGGGACGCGAAGGCCGATGGTGGGCTGACCGCCAGTCACGACGTCCGGCACCGACTCGCGCCGCGGGAGGATGAGCGTGAGGGGCCCTGGCCAAAATCGCTCCGCGAGGACGGAGGCCTCGGCCGGAACCTCGCTGGCCCACGAGGGCAGCCATTCCTTGCGCGCGAGGTGAACGATGAGCGGATGGTCGCTCGGCCTTCCCTTCGCCTCGAAGATGCGCCCCACCGCCCTGGGGTCGTCCGCGCGAGACCCGAGGCCGTACACCGTCTCGGTCGGAAACGCGACGAGGCCGCCCGTGCGAAGAATTTCGGCCGCTTTTTCCAAGTCCCGAGCGTTCGCCTCGAGCCGTTCCATCGCCGCGCGGGGTAGCACGGACCCGGCGCCAGCGCCCGTGAGCGACCGGTACGGCGACCTACAAGAACGTCGGGGTCGCCAAGGCTGCGCTCGAACGCATCATCCAAGAGCTCTCTGAAACCGAGGCGCTGTGCCGCGAGCTCAGCCCGCTGAGCAATGCACTGCCGGAGGACCTCGCCACCGAGGTGGCCCACCTGCTCGATCTGAGGACACGAATCGCGGGGGACGTGCGAAACGTCGACGGCGGTTACAACATCCGGGGATGAGCGCTTGTTTCTCGCTTAGAAGCGTGTAGACGGCGGCATCATGGCGCTCGAGCTTGCCCTCGCGACCATCCTCTCCCCGGTGGTCCTTTTTTTCGTCCTCGGTCTCACGGCCGCGCTCGCGCGTTCGGACATGGCCATTCCCGAAGCCTTCGCCAAGGGAATCGCCATCTACCTGATGATGGCCATCGGCATCAAGGGCGGCGTCGAGATGTCGAAGAGCGGGCTGAGCGCCGAGGTGTTGGCCGTGATGGGTTCCGCCATCGCCCTCTCCTTCCTGATCCCTCTGGTGGCCTACGCGCTGCTCCGCCTGACGACTCGTCTTGGCCGCATGGACGCCGCCGCGACCGCCGCCCACTACGGCTCGATTTCCATCGTCACGTTCGTCGCCGCGACGCAGGCCGTATCACTTGCTGGCGTCGAGAGCTCCGGCTTTCTCGTGGCCGCCGCGGCGTTGATGGAAACGCCCGCGATCATGACGGCCCTGCTGCTCGTTCGCCGCGAGCGAACCCGCGGCGAAGACGAGCCCGGTGGCGGTCCCCAGGAGCTCTTTCGCGAGGTCGCCCTCAATGCATCCGTCGTCACTCTGATCGGCTCCCTCATCATCGGGTGGGTGACGGGAACCCAGGGCATGGCGAAGGTCGAGCCGTTTTTCGTCACTCCACTCCAGGGGGTGCTCTGCCTCTTCCTCCTCGACATGGGCCTCGCTGCAGGACGCGGGCTTCGGAAGGGCTACAAGATGCTCGGGCTCACGACCGTCGCGTTCGGGCTTTACATGCCGCTCATCTCGGGTGCCATAGCGACCCTCGTCTGCGCGTTGCTCCCGATTTCAACGGGCGACGCCGCCCTCTTCATCACGCTGGCCGCGTCGTCGTCGTACATCGCGGTACCGGCAGCGATGAGGCTCGCGCTTCCCGAGGCGCGGCCGTACATCTACCTCACCCTGTCGCTGGGTGTTACGTTTCCCTTCAATCTCACGGTCGGGATACCTCTCTACATCCTCGCGGCGCAGTGGGTGACAGGCTAGGAGGACGCGATGCACGACAAACGCAGACTCGAGCTGATCGTCGAGCGAATGGCGCTCACGCGGGCATGCAACATCCTCGAGGACGCCGAGCTCACGGGATACACGGTGCTGCCCGCGATGGCGGGCTTCGGCGGCAGCACGCACTGGCGTAGCGAAGGCGACCTCTCCACCACTCAGGAAATGGTCGTCGTCATCGCGATTGGCGACGTCGAGAGAATCGACAAAGCCCTCCAGGACCTGTACCGACTCCTCGACCGTCACGTTGGTGTGCTGAGCGTCGGCGACGTGCAGGTGCTACGGCCGGAGCGCTTCTGAGCGAAGCTCGTTGCTGGCGCTGGAGAGCACGACGGCGGCGTTGTGTCGCACCAACGAGCCGAAGGGACGTGAACCGGAAAGAGCGTTTGTGTCGACTATCAGCCCCACGTCGCCGCATGGGCGAAGATAGCCGCTACAAACGCGTTCCTTTCCGCAATCGAAACTACAGAGATCTGGCGCTCTGGCGATTCTGAAACTGTCCGGGTGCCAGAACTCTTCGATGACCTACCACGTGTAGCGCACCGTGTACTGAATGACCTTCTCGCTGTCTTTGCCGACTTTGACCCGGAAGTGCGCCGCGTTGGCATCGTACTTCTCGTGTTTGTCCGAGGCCTTGACGATCTCCCAGTTGTTCCAGCGGTAGAGCGTCTCCTTCACGAGCACTTCGACCGGTTCGTCCTTGTGGTTCCGAAGGCGGATCTCGAAGCTCTCGGTGATGACGTGGCGACTGGTATCGACGTTGTAGTCGGTTCGCTTGCGCTCGCCCACGACGTCGAACGCATCCCCGATGTGCAGCCGAATGGTCTCGTCCTTCGGCGTATGGTCGATCTCGTCCTCACCGATGAATTCGAGCGCCCCGTCTGCTTCGTCACGCTTGTAGAGCCGCACCTTGCCCTTCGGCAGTGCCATGCCCATGTGGTTTCGCTTTGAGTTCGTGAGCTCGAGAATGACGCTGACTTTGCTGTTCGACTGCTCGCTGCCGTAGCCCGCGTCACTCACGAGTCCTCCGTAGAAGCGGTATTGGGGTGCACCGTCGTAGAGGAACACTGTCTTTACGGGTACGTCTGCCGCCTTGAGGAGCTCGACCTGTTTGGTCTGGTTATCGGCGACGGTCGTCTGCCGACCGAGCGTGTAGAGGTGGTACTCGAAGAAGGGCTTTTCCTCGAAGCTGGACGCGGCTTCGGCGGCCATCATGTCCTTGCGATACATCTGCATGGGCGGTTGAACACGCCGCACGTCGCCCGCGATGAGCTTCAGACGCGCATTCTCATACGTTGCGCCCGAGTGATTCTCAATCGTCACCCATCCGCCCAAGTCGAGCGCCGTGTCTTTTTCGTTGAGGACCGCGTTGTAGTCCGCGTGCCATCCGAGCCCAGCGGTCTGGTAGGCGACCTCTACCAACTGACGGCCGGTCTTCTTCGTGGCGAGCTTCCAGACGAGCGTCGGCTTGGTGATCAATCCGTCCGGCAAGGCGCCGAGCTGGATGTCTTTAACGTTGTCGCCGCGCTGGATCATCACCACGCTCTGCTCCTGGCGCAGAACCAGCTGGGCGGGATCGAAGCTGAGAAGCGTCCCGGCGTATCGGGAGCCGTCCTTGGTCAGCACCGCAATCGACCGATCGATGTGCTTGTCGAGCAGCTTGTCTGCGGAGACCAGATCGTATTCGTAGTTTTGCTCGAGTACCGTGGTGCCTGGATGGGTGAGTGATTTGAACTGCACGGTGGCGCCGTCGATCTGGGCGGCAACTCCGGTGAATCGAATCGTCCCAACCTTCTCCCTGAGGTCCACGGTTCGCTTCTCGCGCACCACCCCGAAGTCCTGGTTATAGATGGTGAGCGCCACGCCCTCAGCGTCGTCCGCTCCGGCCTCCGTGTCGGCAGCCCCAACGACCAGCGCGGCCCATATGATCAGTGCTCGTTGTGTCCTCATCGTTGCTCCTCCGGCCTTTGCATTACGCAGGACGGTCGCGCTTGTCGACAGTCCGTTCTCGCCGAAGGGGACGCGCGACACCTCCGTTTGGATCTAAGAAAGAGTCAGAAGCTCCGAAACGCCTACCGGCTCTCACCTTGAGCCTGATGGGCCAAGAGGCGATGAGGCTCGCGCCCGAGCACGAGGTGGTGGCCATCGACATCAATCCGGTGCAGCTCACGTACGGAGAGCGTCGATTCGCGGGCGACCCCGGTTTCCGTGGGCGGGCCGAGCGCATCATGGACTTCATGCGATTCTTCGCGCCGTTAGCAGGCTGGTGGCCGTCGCGGCTGCTCGACTTACTCCCGAAGCGCCTAGGCTCGGCGATGCGCGCTCGGATGGAACGCTGCTTCGCTCTCCATCCAAACCGCAGCAACCCGTACGCGCGTTCACTCCTTCTCGGCGAGCTCTCGGTCGAGCCGCCGCCTCCTGAGGCCCGAGAGGTTCGCCTCGTGCATGCGGACGCGGCGAGCTTCCTCGAGAGCGAACGGCCCGGAACCTTCGGTGGAATCACGCTTTCGAATATCCTCGATGGAGCGGACGAAGCGTACGGGAGAGACTGCTTGCCGCCGTGAGGCACGCCGCCGCGCCCGATGCGATGACCGTGCTGCGGAGCTTCGGAGACGCCGATGCCGATTCGCCGTTTAACCGCGCCGAAGATGACAGGGCGATGCTCTGGGGCAGTGTGCTCGTTCGTCCTGCGGCGTAGCTTTGAGCTAGGCCTTCGGCAGCCGAAGCGTCCTCACGATGGCGTCTCTGGCGGTTTCCTCGGCGGTGACGACCGTGGTGGCGCCGGCGGCGAGGAGCGCGTCCCTGTCCATGACATACTGGGCTCTCGCAAGAATGGGAACCTTGGGTGCGGCATGACGAATCGTCCGCGCGGCACGCTCCGCGGCCCTTGGGTCATTGATGCTCAAGATGACGAGGCGTGCCTGCGAGCAGCCGAGCTCTTCGAGGAGCTCGTGCTGAGTGACGTCGCCGAGGACGACTCGATCTCCTGCGGCCCGGGCTTCACGCACGTTGTCTGGGTTGATATCCACGGCGATGTATCGGACCCCGGCGTCGCGAAGGGCCTGGCAAACCGCTCGTCCCGTGATCGCGTAGCCCGCAACGATGACATGGTCGCTGTGTGGCTCCTGCGTGTCGACGCCTGGCGGCGGCGCTCCGAGGCGGCGATTGAGCCAGGTAAAGCGACCGGCCCCGCTCGCGAGGTGCGGGCCGAACCTGATGGCTAGAGGGGTCAGAAGCATGGAGAGGACGATGGCCACGAGCAAGATGTGGGAGAACGATGCCGTGAGCAGATCTGTCCCGGAGGCCGCTTTGAGAAGCACGAACGAAAACTCGCCCACCTGACTGAGGGTCGCCGCGGACAGAATCGCGACGTTGAGCGGCAAGCGCAGAGCGAGCGCGGTGCCGAGGACGATGACGAACTTCCCGGCGAGGATCGCGAGCAGGAGCCAGGAAACGGGAAGCCAGTGCGCAAGTACATCGGGCACGTCGAGCAGCATGCCGACCGAGACGAAGAAGAGGCTCGCGAAGACCTCACGCGTGGGGATGAGGTCCGACAAGGCCTGATGGCGGAACTCGCTTCCCGAAACGACGAGGCCTGCGAGGAAGGCGCCGAGCGCCAAGGAGATCCCGGCGAGCGAGAGCAGCCAGGCCGTGCCGAGGCAAATCAGAAAGACGGTGAGCACGAAGAGATCGCGCTCTCGAGTCTTGGCCACGAATGCGAGCACGCGTGGAATGAGCACGACGCCTGCCGCGAGCACGCCAGCAAGGACGAGGACGACGGTGACGGCGGTGCGAAGCACTTCTTCACTCGAACCGCCTCGGCCGGAAAGAAATGGGACGGCGAGGACCATGGGAACGACGCAGAGGTCTTGAAAGACCAGAATCCCAACGGCGAGTCGCCCGTGCGGTGCGTTGAGCTCGCCACGCCGCGAGAGCCCGCGGAGAACCACCGCCGTGCTCGATACGGCGACGATGAAGCCCACGAATACCGACGCTCCTTGGGAAAGCCCGAACGAGCTCGCAACCAGCGCGGTGAGCGCGACGGTCACGGTGACCTGAATGCCGCCGCCGAGGACGACCGCCTTCCAGAGCCGGCGGAGGCGCTCGAGAGACAGCTCGAGGCCGATCCCGAAGAGAAGAAGAACGACTCCGACCTCGGCGAGGACTTCGACTTGATGGGTGTCGTCGACGAGCTCCAGGGTCGTGGGCCCAATCAGCACGCCCGTGAGAATGAAGCCTGCGATCGCGGGAACCCCGAGGCGGCGAAGCACCACGACGACGACGACGGCAGCTGCGAGGATGACCACGAGGTCTTTGAGAAAGTCGAGCTGCGGCACGCTGCGGAGGGTTGTGGAGCTTGGCTCGCCGCCGAGCAAGTTGACAAAGATCCAACCAACAAAAAAAAGATCCAAAGATCCAACCCAGATCAAAGATCCAACCGACGTTGGCGGTGATGCAAAGATCCAACCGACGTTGGCGGTGATGCAAAGCCACACGGAGCTCGTCGAGCACCGCCCGTAAGCGTGCGATCAAAGATCCAACCGACGTTGGCGGTGATGCACAAAGATCCAACCGACGTTGGCGGTGATGCAAAGCCACACGGAGCTCGTCGAGCACCGCCCGTAAGCGTGCGATCAGTGCAATCGTCCCGATGAAGGCAGCCAGCGCCATCGATTTCATCGCCCAAGGCCGACTTCTCGCGGCGTCTCTGCAGCGAATCGGCCCCTCGCCATACACCCCTGCGCTTCTGCTCCCTAGGGCAGCCGCCAAATCCTCAGCCAGGTTTTCGTACGCTACGGCCCAGGCCCACAGCGCGCCCCATGGCACACCCGCATCCACCAGGTGCCTTGCGGGAAGAACGCGCTTCGGTCGCCGGCGGTCCACGCCGCGAGCGCGCGTGCGTAATGCGCCCGGAATGCCCGGAGCCGCTTCACCGCCGCGGTGGCAGCCACTCGGTTGCCTGCAGTGGCAAACTGCGGGTTCACGCTCCCGAAGACCTCGTAGCTCTTGGCGCGCTTGGTGTGTGCAAGTCGCAGTACACGCCTCGGACCCACAAACGCGAGACCGGTGCGCCTGGCCTTGTTCCACGCCTGATGCTGTCGGCCCCGCACCAGCTCCGCGATGCGCGCTCGAGCGAACTCGGGTCCGTAGTCGAGCTCGAGTGCGACCGGCATCTCCAAGCGAAGCTTGAGCTCCTCGGGCCACTCCGGATTGTTGGGGTCGAAGTAGTGCCTGGGCCGCTTCACCCGGATGACGCGCGTCCCGACGTGCGCCGGCAGGGTGTGCGCCCCGGGCCAGTCTTTGGCATACCGTACGGCTCCTCCCTCGACGGGGTTGGCAATCAGGTAGGCGATGGCCTCCATGGTGGCTTCCGGCGTCAGCAACACATGGGCGCCACTGCTATCCTTGTTGAACACCTCTTCGGGCCACCCGCGATAGGCCTTGGTGCACAACGCCAAGTAGCGGTGAAACGTCTGCAGGAACTTCGGATACTCCCCTCGCACATCGGTGATGACCTCATGGGAATGGGTCGACATGAGGCATGCTGCATGAACCAAGACGCCATGGAGCTTCGCCGCGTAGGCGAGGCAATACCAATACACCTGCTCCATCTGCCGCGCTTCGTCGGGGTTCAGGAGGAAATAGCGACGCGTGGTCCGCCGAGAGAGCGCCAAGGTAGCACCCGGATCGACAATGCGGGGTCGGGTCATGCCGCGTCGATAGAAGCGAACGCCATGCCGAGCCGGGATCTCGTGATTTCAGGGGCTTGGCGGCTTCGTGGCGACGGTTTCGTGCGCGGCCGCCGGCGGGCGCCACTTCACGAGATCACAGCCAAATCCCTCAAAGCTCCCTGCGTTTCGGGCAAGGTGGGTCGGATCTCCGGGATCTCCGGGCAACGTGGGTCGGATCTCCGGGATCTCCGCGGGATCTCCGAGGGGCTTGGCGGCTTCGTGGCGACGGTTTCGTGTCGGGCAACGTGGGTCGGATCTCCGCGGCGGTCCGTGAGCTGAATTTCGCGGTTCTAGATGCTAGGTCGCGTGACTCACAGCGCAGACAGGGCCTTTGAATTCGCTATGACCAGCCGTGTTTTGTTTGACGGATTCGATCGGCTATGGAGAAAGCATGCACAGCGATTCTGACCGGCGGTTTCGGCGGCTCTGGGTGGGAGGAACCACAGCAGGCTGGTTCGCAGGGTTCCTAGTTGGCTTGAACGTGGCCGGTTCCTTGGAGCCCCTCGTGGGAACCGGCCCCGTTCAGGGCGTCCTTGCGTATTCCGTTTTCGGGGTCTTCGTCGGGTTGGCCGTGGGCTTGATGCAATGGCGAGTCCTTCGGAAGCGCGTCTCCGGATCGGGCGCATGGGTAACGGCAAGCGCTGCCGGCTTGGGTATCGCTGGAGGCGCGGGCTATGGCGTTGCAGTCCTGATCTTCGGCTACTCCGAGGAGCTGGAGGAACTTGGGAGCCTTGCTGCCATTGTGGGGTGGACCCTGGTCACTGCCTGCGGCGGAGCGATCGCCGGCCTGTTGCAGTGGCGTGTCTTGCGGTCGCAGGTTCGTCGGGCTGGTTCGTGGGTGGCAGCAAGTGCAGTCGGCTGGGGGTTGAGCGCGGCCGCGATGGGAACCGTCGTCGTCGCGAGTCTCCGAATCGTTGGCGACGCCAATCCCGGGCTTCTGTGGTTCCTGGGGGCGATCGTTGCGGGTGGGATCGTTCTCGGCGTCACTACGGGTGCAGCCATGGTCCGACGGCTGATCGAGCCCAACCCATAGGCTGCCTTCGAGGCGCTTATTTCGCTCACGCGATCCAGGTCAATGCGGACGCTCTCAATGCACCCGACCCGCGGCGATGATGAAACCGCCGCGCTCGCTTCTGTGCAACGCTGAGGCTCTTCGGAACGGGCAAGCCGCCCAACAGGTCGCAGCCGATCGCGCTCCTCGTCGGTCTGAGAGAGGGGCACGAGCCCTCCACTTCACGAAACATCGAGGCGACGTTCTCACCACGCATCATCATGCCGCGGTGCACGGCACCATGGTAGCCAGTGCCTTCGACGAGGCGCTCTCTCAGCATGAGCCCGATGAGCTAAGAGGCTCGACGCATGACCTCATCGGCCTTGGAGGGCATCGCTCGTCTTGAGGCAGCCTGTGAAATCGAACCTGAAGGCGCGCTGTTGATCCGTTCCGACGGGGACGTGGGCCGGCGGCACCGAAATGCGTCGGCCGATCCAGACGGTACCCTCTTGGCAGCCTTCCCAAGACTTGAAGATAGACTGATCAGAGATGCCGATCGTCCGAATCGAACGGCGGCAAGGACGCTCCTCGGTCAGTGGCGGTCCGTCCATCCTCGCGGAGCTCGGGTCCACGATGGTCGACTTCGAAGTCGGATTCGAGAGTCTGCCAGGCACCAAGAGCGCTCCCAAGCGCTAGGACTTGAATCCTCATGAGGTGGGTTGGCTCGACGTCCATGGCGAGTAACGCTCTCAACGGTGCTTAGCCAGAAGCTTCGCGCAGACGCGCCAAGTCGTATTAGTGGCTTCGACACGATCGTGATACAGGAAGGGTCGCGATGGTCACGTTCACACGATCGGCGTTCGACCGGATCTCGACTGTCGCCGTCGTGCTGCTCCTCTGCGCGACTGCAGATGCGCAGGAGTTTCCGGGCCTGCCTGGTGGACCGAGCGGCGAGGCTGCGCCGGTACAGGACCCGACCGGCCCCAGTGCGATCGCGGCCCGTCGATCGGAGCTGACGTCCGAGCTTCGGGCCCTGGAGGAAACGCTGCGCGAGGGGGATCAGGCTGACGTCGACCACCTGCGCGCCCTCCAAGACAAACTCCGCAAACTCGGTGAGCTCCTCGACAATCAGGCCGCGATCCTGTCCCGGCCATCTCCGGCAGCAGAGGCGTCCCAACTGCCCCCGCCGGAGGCGCCTTCGCCACTTGCGTTGAACGCGCTCTACGAGCTGCACTTCGCGATTGCGGCGCAAAGCGAGGAGCGCGACGCGCTTCTCGGGGCAGCGCGTGACGCGCTCGAAGCCGCAAAGGACCGTCTCGAGCAGGCGGAAAAGGAGCGACGGAAAGCGCGAGACCTCCTCGCCGAGGCCGAGCCCGGTGCCAGGGCCGGCGCCGCGAGAATGCTCGAGCTTCGAGAGTTGGAAAGCCGCGTGGCGCAGGAGGAAGTGTATCTGCGTCGAACCGAGGCGCGCGCCCTGCAAGAGGTCGCGCATCCAGAAGCTCGCGCCGAGCTTGAACGTCGCATCGAGGAGATGCGCGACATGCTTCTGAAAGGTGGAGAAGGCTCGCCTCCCAGCGTCAGCCCCTTGACCGAACGCGAAGGAGGTCTCACGCGGCGGCACGAGGCTGCCGAGCGGCGCCTGGCAAGTGTGGAGCTCGCGCTCGAAGCGGCCCAGAACCGCTACCTCCGTCGCGCCGAACCGTCGGCCGAGTTGCTCGCCGAGGTCGAGGCGCTCACCGGGCTTCGGGAACTGTTGCGCCGACAGATCGCAATGACCCAGGCCCAGCTCTCGCGTCAGCAAGGACAGCGCCAAATCCGGAGCTACTGGGACTATTTGGTCCGAGGGCAGGCCCCTCGAGGCGACCTGCAAGCCTGGGAAGCTTCGGCCGAAGAAGAGATCGCGGCGCTCGGCGACATGGAGCGCGAAGTCGCAGGGAGGGTCTCGGAGCTCGGGCGCAACCTCGACGGGGTCCGACGCCAACTCGCGAAGGCACCTGCCGGTTCGAACCTACACCGAACCCTTTTGGAACACGTCGACACCCTGTCTCGATTGTACGACGAGCAGCAGGCAGAAGCCGCTGCGGCTGCCGCGGACCTAAGGTTTGCCGAGCGCGTGCTCGCTGAGATTCGTGATCAAACGAAGCTCATCGATTGGCAGGAGTATGTCGCCCAAGCTGCGCAGACGGCCGGCGACCTGTGGAATTACGAGATTACGACGGTCGACGATGCTTCGATCACAACCGGGTCGATCGTTCTTGCAATCCTGCTCTTCCTCATCGGGCTTTGGGCGGCGCGGCGCGGCTCGAGCTTTGTCGCGCAGACGACGCGACGCCGCTTCAAGCTCGATGCGGGAGCTGCACATGCGCTCCGGACTCTGAGCTTCTACGCGCTGCTCGCGGCATTCACGCTGCTCGCTCTCCGCGCGATTCACTTTCCGCTCACCGCGTTCACAGTCTTGGGCGGCGCTTTGGCGATAGGGGTCGGGTTCGGGAGTCAGAACGTGATGAACAACTTCATCAGCGGGCTGATTCTCATGCTCGAACGGCCCGTGCGGGCGCACGACGTCGTGGAGGTCGATGGCAATCACGGCACGATCGAAAAGATTGGCGCGCGCAGCACACAGATTCGGTCTGTCGACGGTCGTCACATCATCGTACCGAACAGCTTCTTCTTGGAGAGCAACGTCGTGAACTGGACGCTGTCGGATGACCTCATACGCGCGAAAGTCAGTGTGGGCGTGGTCTACGGGTCACCGACTCGCCTGGTCGAGCAGCTCATAAGGCGAGTGATCGACGAGGATGATCAGATTCTGCAAGTCCCCGAGCCGGTCCTCATATTCGAGGATTTCGGCGACAACGCACTGATCTTCGACGTTTATTTTTGGGTCAAGGCGCGCTCACCGATGGAGATGCGGATGGTACAAAGTCGTGTTCGCTTTCGGATCGACGACCTCTTCCGGCAACACGAGCTCGTGATTGCATTCCCGCAGCGAGACGTTCACATTGACAGCTCCGCACCCTTGGAGGTGCGCGTCCTCACCGACAATGGAAGAGCAAGATCCAGGACGAGAGACGACGCGACGTAGAGAGGCACCTTTGTTCGAGAAGCACAACCCCGAAATTGGCTCACGCCCCGGGACATTGGCGATCCCACCTGGCTCTCCGTTTCCGAAGATCGCGGTGGTTCGATACGACGAACACTCGGTCGAGCGAATTGAAATCCAGAGCCCCTCCGAGCTGAAGGCGCTGCAGGACGACGGTCGAACGACTTGGATCGACGTGCAGGGGCTGGGCGACGAGGCGACCATTCGCACAATTGGTGACACGTTCGGCCTGCATCCCTTGGCGCTCGAGAACGCTGTGAACGTGCCGCAACGGGCGAAAACCGAGTTGTACGAAAATCACCAGTTGATCATCGCACGCACGCCTCGCGTGGACGATCACGGGAACGTGCGGACTCCCCAAGTCTGTTTCATCGTCGGCAAACACTATCTGCTCACGTTCCAGGAGCGGTACTTCGGATTCTTCGATCCGATTCGTGAGCGGATCACCGCCGGCCTCGGAGCGATCCGTTCGAGGGGTCCGGGCTATCTTGCCTACGCACTCATGGACGCGATGATCGACCGCTACTACCCGATCGTTCAAGGCCTTTCCGACGGGCTCGAAGAGCTCGAAGAGCTCGTGCTCGAGAACCCTCACCCTGACGTCCTCGATCGCATTCGGGCGCTCCGACGCAAGCTGGTCGTGCTGCGGAGGGTCGCCTGGCCTCAACGGGAGGCGCTCAACGCTATGCTCCGTGAACAAAGCACGTTTTTCGGCGAGCAAGAACGCGTCTACCTCCGTGATACGTACGACCACATCGCGCAGATTGCCGAGCTCATCGATTCATCGAGAGACATGGCCTCCGACCTGGCGGACGCCTATCTGTCGAACGTCAGCCATCGTACGAACGAGATCATGAAGGTACTCACCTTGATGGCGAGCACGTTCATCCCGCTCACGTTCGTCGCAGGCATCTACGGCATGAACTTCGAGTACATGCCCGAATTGCGAAGTCGGAATGGCTACTTCGTCGTCTGGGGCGTGATGATCAGCGTGGCGGTCGGAATGGCGTTCTACTTCAAACGCCGCGGCTGGATAGGGAGTCCCCCTCCCCCGGACTTCGAATCGAAGCGCACCGACGACCCCCATCAGTGAGTGAGAACCTAGGAAGAACCAACGCCCTTTCAGTTTCGCGCCCCACGCGACCTAACATCTAGTTCTGTGCAATCGGGCTCACCGAAAGGTCCCGTGTGTCGGGAGAGCGCCTTGGTGAGCCGGGCACGCCGAGCTGCCGTGTGCCCGATGTTGGTGTCATATTCGGTGTGACGGCCGAGGTTCGAGTGTCGTTTCCTGTCGTTCTGCGACACCAGGTGTCTCGCCAATTTCCTAAAATCTCGCGTCTCACAGGGGAAAGCGACAGGCCGATCGCTTTTCTTAACCCATTGGCTCCTGATTCGAGTCCAGGATGGCCCACCATCGGCCGGGGTGTTTTCGCCCCTGGCCGGCTTACCTCCTCGCTCGCTCCCTGCGGCGCACGCAAGTGCGCCTCGGTCGCTCGCCGCGGGGGCGCTCGCCCAGGAACGAAAATCCCTACGGCCGATGAGTACGAAGAAGCGCTCCGCGGGCTCCTCGCCACCGAGGGCCCATCGCACAGCGTCTCGAAACCGATCTGCCGTTTCTGGTCATGGCTTGTGGGGTCTCAGTCGCTCGCTGCGCAGCTCAAAGCAACGTCGATTCGTTCTTGTGTCCCGACCACCTCGGTAGGCCGTCGTCCATATCTATCGCGCGCGTGGCGTAGAAGATGTGGCAGGTGGGGCGGAAGGTGTCGGGCACTTGCGGAGGCGCCCCGAAGTCGAAGAGCGTCGGGAACGCCAGCCACATGCTGCGCCCTTCGTCTGCGATGAGCGTGCCGCAACGCGCGCAGCTCACCTTACAGGGCAACACTCTCTTGGGCCGGTCGAGCTCGCCGTTGTAGAAGCGCAGCGCCTCGAGTCCAGCGACGAGCCGCACATCACGCTTGTGAAAGATGGCCGCCCATTGCATCGGCGCTCCATGCAACACCTGGCAGGCGCGGCAATGGCAGATCTTCGCATCAACCGGGTCTGCACAGACTTCGTAGCGAACCGCCCCGCAATGGCAGCGCGCGCGGTGCTTCACGACGAAGCCCTCGTCTTCGGCCGATCCGTAGCCGGGACCGAGTTCCAAGTACGAAGCCATTTCTCCTCGGCAAGCTTGAACCGACCCGCCACCGAGCTCAAATGATGATAATCTCGTCCTTTAGGGAAGAGATGTAATGCGCCGAGCCACCACCCTGAGCAAACGCGACTACCAGAGGCTCCTCACCGACCTCCGTCGCATGATCGTCGAAGGCAAAGAGGAGGCCGAGCGCGCCGCGACCCAGGCGCTGATCGAGAGCTACTGGGCCATCGGCAAGCGCATCGCCCAAGAGAAGCTCAACGCCCAAGCCGGCTACCACAACGCCATCCTCACCGACCTCAGCGCCGATCTTGACATCGGCGTTTGCACCCTCCAACGCACGTGATCTTCTACCGAACCTACCGACGCCCCCCGCGCGTCCAAGGTCTGACCTGGGCCCACTACCGCGTCCTCATGCAGCTCCAAGATCCCGACGAGCGCGCCTTCTACGAAGACCTCGCCCTCGACGACACCCTCTCCGCCAAACGCCTCACCGTCGCCATCAACGGCAACCGCTACACCGACGCAATCACCCGCAAGCCGGGCACCCCCGTCGAGCTCCCCCGCCCCAGCGACCCAAGCTACCTCTACAAAGCCGAGCCCCGCGACATCATCGACGCCGACACCCTGCTCCTCGACATCGACCTAGGCTTCGAAGTCATCCGCCGCCAGCGCATCCGCCTCGCCCGCATCGACGCCCCCGAAGGCGCCCGTGGCCGCCGCTACGTCCGCGAACAACTCGCAGTCGCTCGCTCCATCGTCATCAAAACCGTAAAGACCGATTTGCACGGCCGCTACGTGGCGCACGTGTTCTACGTGTTTAAC
The DNA here is from genome assembly GCA_963699755.1 of uncultured delta proteobacterium. Classification (GTDB taxonomy): domain Bacteria; phylum Myxococcota_A; class Polyangia; order Polyangiales; family Houyiibacteriaceae; genus SG8-38. The sequence continues at coordinate 407,376 of CAVOVB010000001.1, read as the reverse complement.
AACCGCGGGATTGAGCAGACGTTCTTGAAGGGGCGGTACCTCAATCAGGAGCTGGTGGATAGGGGGTTTGCGAAGGTGGTGTAGGGTGGGGCGTTCGTTCGGGGTTCATTCTCCCATGCGCACATGTCATCTTCGGCATGACATGGGCTATTTAGCGACGCATTTGTTTTTGGGTTAGGCATCAATCAGACACTCCTGCCGCCGGCGACGCCTTCGCCACGCTCGCGGCTGGGGCTTCGGTGAGACCAAGGCCACGCATGTGCCGAGGGTAGCGGCCGCCAGCTTTCCGACGCTGTCCGCCACCTCGCTTCAGCGCGATCGATCGGAGACGCGTGGAAAACGCAGGGGCGAACCCCAGCACGAGTCTTGATGCGGTCCTGTGGTCGTGGACCTTCACGCCAACACGTCTGTCCGTGCGAAGAACCGCTCCAAGCTGGAGCCCCTTTGCCGATATCTCTTGCGGCCGCGGTCGCCGAGGACCGTTTGTCCCTTACACCTGCTGGAACCGTGCTCCTCCGACCCAAGACACCATGGCGCGATGGGACTAGCCACCTTGCCCTTCAGCCCCTGGAGCTACTCGAAAAGCTCGCCGCGATGATTCCGCGGCCCTACTTCAACCTCATCGTTTATCACGGCATGCTCGCGCCGAACGCCAAGTGGCGTCGCGAGGTCATGGACTTTGGACGGCTGCGCGTCGACGGCGCATCATCGGCAAGCAGCCCGAGGAAGGTCGCCGGCTCCTACGATCGTACCTTGGCCGAGCTGATGCGCCGCGGCCTCGACATCGATGTCCTCGAGTGCCCCAACTGCAGTGGCCGGCTGCGTTTCGTGGCCGCCATCATGCTGTCGAGCGCCATCCGCGGAATCCTCCGCCATCTCGGTCTCCCTGCGCACCCGGTCGAGCTTGCGCCCGCTCGAGCACCCCCCGAGCTCGACGACGCTTGGGCTTGTTGACCGCGCTCACCTCAGGGGTGGAGCCATGGGACCGGTGCGTTCGTTGCGTCTCGGCGGCCTCGGCGCCGTCTTCTTAGCGCTGGTGCAAGAGAGCGCGGACCTCTTCAAGTCAAAGCGTTCCTGACGCCGCGGGTCCGAATCGTAAGCAGCCTCGTCGCGGGAGCGTTTGCTCTTCGGACGGGTCGCGGTTTGTGCCAGGAGCTCGAAACGACGCCCACAGATGAGGATGGACTCGCGTTTCCCACACGCGCAAAGTTTGCGCCACGCACCAATCGGACTTGCAGTTGCGCGCGCCCCCACTAGCATCCGGCCCGATCGTCTGGAGACCGCGGTCTCTAAAGAAGGATTCACCAATCTTTATGAGGAGAGGAGGTGACCATGCTGTCGAAGTCTGCGGCGCGCGCGTTCTTTTTGTCTGGAACGTTACTTTTCAGTGCGGTTTTCATTTGGCTCACGGTCGACACGTTCCAACGCATCCCAGCTCAGACCAACTCGAGCGAGCTGACCGAATCGGTCGCACGAGGCAAGCAGCTCTGGGAGGACAACAACTGCATGGGCTGTCACACGCTACTCGGCGAGGGGGCGTACTACGCGCCCGAGCTGACGCGTGTCTACGAGCGTCGCGGGCCAGCCTTCATCGCTCAGATGCTCCGGGACCCCGAGGCGGTCTATCCCGGGCAGCGTCGGATGGTGAAGTACGACTTCAGCGAAGCCCAGATCGACGACATGAACGCATTCTTCGAGTGGATCGGCCGAATGGACCTCAACGGCTTTCCTCCGAAACCCACGATCGGTTTGGCGGGCGCGGCGCCCATTCCGATCCCTGGCGGCGAGCGACCGGAGATCTTTTCTCAGGTTTGCACTGCGTGCCACTCCCTGGGCGGGGTTGGCGGCGCCATTGGACCGGCACTCGACTTCGTGGGTGACCGCTTCGATCGAGGCTACCTGATGAGGTGGATCACCGACCCCCAGGCCGTGAAGCCCGGCACCACCATGCCGACGCTCGGGCTCACCGAGCAGCAACGCAATGAAGTGGTCATCTTTCTCTCCAAGCAACGCGAGGGCGGGCTATGAAGTACGAATCACAAAAAGTAGCGTACTGGTTTTTCGCGACCTGCATGCTCTTGCTGGGCCTGCAGCTGGTGTACGGGTTCATCATGGCGTTTGCGCACGTCGGCTTGGACGGGCTGCATCCCTGGGTGCCCTTCAACGTCGCGCGCGCGTCGCACAACAACCTTTTGGTGATGTGGCTCTTGGCGGGCTTCATGGGCGCCGCGTATTACATCATTCCGGATGAATGTGAGCGGCCTCTCTACTGGCCCAAGCTCGCGTACGTACAATTGATTGCGTTCGTGATTGTCGGCGTCACGGCGATCTTCGGTTTCCACTTCAACTGGTGGGAAGGGCGCAAGTTCCTCGAAATTCCGCGTCCTCTCGACTACCTCGTCGTCGTCGACGTGCTCTTGTTCGTCGCCAACATTGGCATGACGATTTGGAAGGCTCCCAAGATGACCACGACCTCGATCGTGCTCTTCTTCGGCCTCCTGATGGCAGCAGTCCTCTACCTGCCGGGCATGATCCCGACCGATCATCAGACACACGATGCGTTCTGGCGCTGGTGGGTCGTCCACCTCTGGGTCGAGGGCGTCTGGGAGCTCATCATGGGCGGCATTCTCGCGTATCTGTTGATCCGGCTCACCGGCGTCGACCGCGAGATCGTCGAGAAGTGGCTCTATGTCATCGTCGGCTTCACGTTCCTGTCCGGCATACTCGGCACGGGCCACCACTACTACTTCATCGGCACGCCGAACTACTGGCTCTGGATCGGCGGCATCTTCAGCGCGCTCGAGCCGCTCGCCTTCTTGGGCATGGCGATCTACGGCCTCGCGCTCGCGCGAAAGGGCGGTCGAAACCATCCGAATCGAATCGCTTTGTTCTGGACGGTGGGTACCTGTGTCATGTCGTTTGTCGGAGCTGGCTTCCTCGGCATTGCACATACACTTCCGCAGGTGAACCTGTACACGCATGGCACTCTGGTGACCGCGATGCACGGTCACATGGCTTTTTGGGGCGCTTACGCGATGTTAGTCCTGGCGATCATCAGCTACGCGATGCCGCAACTAACCGGTCGCAAGCTCTTCGATACGCCGAGCGCGATCTATGCGTTTTGGTCGACCAACATCGGCATGACCGCCATGACGGTTGCGTTCGGCATTGCCGGCGTCGCCCAGGTCTACCTAGAGCGTCGCGCGGGGATGGAGTTCCTCGACGTTCAGCGGGAGCTGCAGGTCCATTTCATCGGGCTCATCCTTGCGGCGACGCTCTTCACGTCGGGCATCCTCGCATTCATTTACAACTTCATTCGCCATGGCTGGCCCGTAGGTGACGTTGAGGAGCCGATTCCCACGGGCACCAGGGCAGTGGCTCCGGCGCAATGAGCGGGACCCCACCCTGGTATCGCTCGGTCGGCCGAGAGGTCGAGCTGTTCGAGCACGCCCATCGGCAAAGGCTACCGCTCTTGCTCGCCGGACCCACCGGCTGCGGCAAGACGCGGTTCGTCGAGGCGATGGCGGCGCAACTCGACTTGCCCCTGATTACAGTGGCCTGCCACGACGAAACCTCGTCGATCGATCTGGTTGGGCGTTTTTTGATCAGGGGCGCCGAGACGATTTGGCAGGATGGCCCCGTGACCCGAGCGGTGCGAGCGGGCGCCATTCTCTACCTCGACGAGATCATCGAGGCGCGTGAAGACGTCATCGTGGTCCTTCATTCGCTGACCGACCATCGACGCGAGCTCTACATCGACCGGCTGGACGAAACCCTGATTGCGCCCGACACGTTCATGGTCGTCGCTAGCTTCAATCCGGGCTATGCGCGTGGCTTCAAAGAGCTCCGGCCGTCCACCCGGCAGCGCTTCGTGGTGCACCGGTTCTCCTATCCTGAAGCCAAAGTCGAAACCGAAATCGTGGCGCACGAAGCCGAGCTGGAGAACGGCACGGCGAAGCGACTCGTGGAGTTTGCGAGCAAGGTACGCACCATGGAGGAGCTCCAGCTCGCCGAGACGGTCTCAACTCGACTTCTCGTGACGGCCGGAAAGCTGATCGCGAGCGGGGTCGCGCCCCGAGTTGCCTGCAACGCGGCGGTCGTACAACCGATCACCGATGATCGTACGCAGTTGGAAGCCTTGCAGGATCTGGCCAATCTGATGTTCTGATGGAATGGGATCAGCGAGCGTTTGCCTGGCTTTACCGGTCGTTTCGGCGAGTCGCGGGCAAGAGCTCCGCTGCCGAGGTCGAGCCTCCGCTCGAGTCCCTAAGAGCTCGCTTCGAGACCTTGAGCAATCTGCTCACTGGCGCGAAGTGGGAGGTCGTTTCTGGCAAAGCCATGGGCGGCGCCGGGCCCGAAAGGCTCGTCTTACCCGAGAGCGTCGCCTGGATTGCGGACCCAGAGGAGCAGGCCTCCTTTTATCTCTACCGTGTCGTCATCGGGGTAACCGCGTCGGAGCTCGGGTTCGTTGCCGACGGAGACTGGTCGAGTCAGAGGCGCACCTTGGCCATGCTGATCGCGATTCCAAGGATCCACGAAGATATCGAGGCTCGCTATCCCGGGGCCGAGTCGCTCGTCGATCGTGCTGCGGAGACTGTCGGCAGTCAGTTCCCGTTCGATGACCGGACCGCTGCGAGCCGTTGCTTCTCGAATGCGTGTCGAACCATCTTGCGCCGCGACCCGGAGCCGTTGGAGGACGACTCCGCAGCGCATGTCGTAGAGCGGGATCTCGTGGATGCGACAAGAGCTCAACACGACCAACGGAGTCTTTCCCAAGCGTCGTCCGACTTCGAGCGCCGCCTCCAAGAGCTCTCGAAAAGAAGAGCCCAGGATGACTATCGATCACCCTGGGGACTCCTACTGCCGCATTCCAGGCCCTGGAATGCTTCCCTCGAGCCTCCAGAGGACCCTCACAGCAACTTACCGAGCGGCACCGAAAGAAAGATGCGGGGCCGGCCCAGCGAGGTCGAGTACGTCGACCTCGAATCTCAGAAAGACAGAGACAATCCTCTGGTTCATTCCTTCGAGAAGGTGCACACCGCCACCGAGTATCAGAGCGGACGCAAGCAGCTCGATGGCTCCGATCAGCTCGCCGAACACGAGGAGGCGCTCGGCGAGCTGGAGCTGAGCAAGCTCACGCGAAGCTCGGAGACGGCCGAATCGGTCTACCGCGCGGATCTACAGGCCGGCTTGCATACCGCCGACCTACACGAAGAGCCGCCGTCGAGTCGCGCCCATCGGTATCCCGAATGGAATTTCAAGCGACGCGAGTATCGTGACGACTGGTGCACGGTCAACGAGCAAGCCTCACCACCAAGCGGTTCATTCTCCAGTGTTGCTGCAGCGAGCCGGCGACTGCACGGGGAGGTGCTACGTCTTCAAGCGGAGCTCAAACGTCTCGAGCTCGAGCGCCGCTGGCGCAACCGTCAGCTCGACGGCAGCGAAGTCGACATCGACGCGCTCGTCGATCGGCAGGCGACGCTCTTGGCGGGCCGGAATCCGGATCCGCGAATCTACTTCCGCAGAAAGGTGCACGACTCCGAGCTCGCCATGCTGATCTTGGTCGACGCAAGTCTCTCGAGCGATTCCTGGGTCTCGGGCAAACGGATTTTCGACGTCGTCCGCGATTCCACACAGGTGCTCGCCGAGGCATTCGAGCCTACCTCCGCCAAGCTTGCGATCGGCGCGTTCTACAGCAACACGAGGCGCGACTGCCGATTCTTGCTTGTCAAAGGGTTCCAAGACAGCACGCGTTTGGGGTTGCAACGGTTGCACGGGATCGCGCCGGTGGGTTACACGCGCATTGGTCCGGCCGTTCGGCATGCCCTCGAGGTGCTCGGCCGCAGTGGGGCGCGCCGTCGCCTCATCTTGCTGCTCACCGATGCCAAGCCAACGGACTACGATCACTACGAGGGTCACTACGGCGTCGAAGACGTGCGCCAGGCGCTTCGAGAGGCCGGGGAGCTGGGCGCTCATTGCCTCACGCTCGCCGTACGAGACAAAGGCGAGCCGTACCTGACGCAGATGTTCGGGTTGCACGGCTGGATGCTGCTCCCCGATGTGCATTCCCTGCCCGGGCGTTTCGTCTCGGTGGCAACCGACTTGTTGCGAAGCTAAAAGCCTACGATGAAGCTCTTCACCGATACGATCACGCTTTCGACGACCAGTGAGCGCGAGCTCGTCGACTTCGCCCGCGAAGCTCAGCAACTCGTTCGCGCGTCTGGAGTCTAGAGCGGGCTCTGCGCGCTCTGCGCCCACGGCGCGACCGCGGCTTTGATGATCCAAGAGAACGACGACCCCAACATTGGCAAAGACGTCGTGAGCTGCCTCGACAAGCTCATCCCCAAGGGGATCTGGCTCCACGATCGCATCGACGGGAACGGCGCTTCGCACATCCAGGCGGACCTGATCGGTCCGAGTGAGTCGATTCCGATTCGCGGCGGCAAGCACTTGCTGAGCGCCGCGCAACAAGTCGACGGCCAAGGCTTGGCCGATCCCAGCCGAGCTTCGGGTGAGCCGTCGCTCGGAGGGTCGCAGCGTGCTACGCTCGCGCGTTCTGCGCGAGGGCTTTCCGATGGACTTCGATCTCATGCACAACCCTGCGCTTACCGTGGCGATTGCGCTTGCCGGGGGCATGGTGACTCAATCGGTTGCGTACCATCTCCGGATACCGAGCATCGTCTTGCTCCTCGCCGTCGGGGTGCTGCTAGGGCCCGAGGTCGCGGGTATCGTCGATCCAGAGTCGCTGGGTTCCTCGCTACACACGCTCGTCGGCATGGGCGTTGCGATCATTCTGCTCGAAGGTGGGCTGCAGCTCGAGTTGCGCAGACTACGGCGAGAGCAAGTCGTCATTCGGCGCCTCGTCACGTTGGGTGCGGCGTTCACCGCGATCGGCGGAGCGGTTGCGGCCCACAGCTTGCTCGGCTGGGACTGGCGTCTCGCTTCTTTGTTTGGCGCCTTGGTGATCGTGACCGGGCCCACCGTGGTGACCCCGCTTCTTAGGCGCTTGCGCATCCGGGGTGCAGTCGCGACCGTTCTCGAGGCCGAGGGCGTCCTGATCGACGCCATCGGTGCGATTACGGCGGCAGTCGTTCTCGAGGCCGTGCTCCGGCCTTCGGACGAGAGCCTCATCCTGGCAGCGCCTCAGATCGCCTTGCGGCTCGGCTTTGGCATTGTGGCAGGGCTGATCGCTGGCGGCGTGCTCGCGGGCTTGCTTCGATTCCGGGGTGTGATTCCGGAGGCTTATCAGAAGGTCTTGACGCTCTCGATCGCGGTCCTGGTCTACGAGCTCGCCAATTCGGTGGTGCACGAGAGCGGCCTTGCCGCAGCCACCATCACCGGTATGGTCCTAGCGAACTCCCCGATCCGGAAGAGCCGCGACTTGGTCGAATTCAAAGAGCAGCTGACCGTGCTGCTCATCGGAATGGTCTTCATCCTGCTTGCAGCGAACACTCGGGTGGACGACATCATCGCGCTCGGTTGGGCAGGTGCGCTGACCGTGATCGCGCTCGTCGTTCTTGTTCGTCCGATCGAGGTGCTCGTGTGCTCGCTCGGCACCACGCTGTCGTGGCGAGAGCGAGTCCTCATCGCATGGATCGCACCCCGAGGTATCGTCGCGGCCGCGGTCGCGTCCTTGTTCGCGATTCGGCTGGAGAGCGAGGGGATGGCTGGAGGCGCGCAGCTGCAAGCGCTTGTTTTCGCAACGATCGCCGCTACCGTCATCTGGTCGGGTCTCAGCGGAGGGCCGATCGCTCAACTGCTCGATCTGCGCCGACGTTCAGACGCCGGCTGGGTGATCCTGGGGACGAACGAGCTTGCGCTCGCACTCGCACAGCTCTTGCAAACCCCAAGACAGGAGGTCGTCTGCCTCGACGAGGACCCGCATCGAGTGCAGCGCGCGGAGGTGCTCGGGATCAGGGTGCTGCTCGGCAATGCTCTCGAAACTCGGCTCTTGCTGCGTGCCGAAGTCGCGCTTCGCACCGGCGCCGTGGCCATCACCGAGAGCCCCGAGGTCAATCTCTTGTTCGTCAACGAAGTCCACCAAGAGGCCAAGGAGCAGCGCTGCGTCGTCGCGATCGATACTTGGTCGAGCGGAGTCACGCCGGAGATCTTGGAAACAAAGGACGCAGAGGTGCTTTTCGGTGGAGCGACCGATGTGACTCATTGGAGTCAGCGGATCGATCGCGGTGAGGCGGAAGTCGAGTGGTGGTCTTGCCGCGCATGGAGGCCCAGGGGGATCTTTACCGAGGGTGAGAGTCGTCCCGCGTACCTGCCGATGGTCCGGCGAAGATGCAAGCGGAGGATCACCGTGGGAACCCGAACTCGATTTCGGCGCAAGGACGGAGTGGCGGTTCTCGTCGATCAGGCCCGGCAGGAAGAGGCGCACGAGCGACTGCAGCAGGCGGGGTTCGTGCGCAGCAAGGAACCAGCGTCCCGTAGGAAACCTATCTGAGGTAGTCCGGGATGCCGCTTTCCGGAGGAGACTCAGCGAAGATCTGCGGGGCCACCAGATCTCTTCGTTCCGGTTTGCTATTCCGGCTTTCCCACCGCCGCGATCATGGAGTCGAGTAAGCGCTTCGGATAGATCCGTCCGGCAAGCCGATCGCGGACTTGTCGATCCACGGCCTCCCACTCGGCGCGATGCGCTTTGGTGTCCACCGCGATCCTGCCGCGCTCGAGCATGGTGTCGTATGCAAGCGACGAAGCTCCTTCGGCTCGGAGGGCGCCTCCATACGCTCGGTGGAAAACGAGCGTTTCTTGCCGGCGTCGCCCCAGGTCAGGACTTTCGTACCCGGCCTCGCCGAACATCTCTTCGAAGCGCAGGTTTAGCGCGGCGCGTCCTCCGTCGAGCCCGTCGTATTCGCTGAGCACTCCCGGCATCGTGAACGCGGCAAGTGCCAGGGTTGGGGTTAGACGAAGGTCGGTTGCCCGTTTCATCGCGAGCCCAGCACACGCACCCGCCCAACTTCTGCAGCGCGCATCGCCTACGCGCGGAGAATCGATTCGACGTTTTGGATTGATAACTCCTCAGCTTTCTCTCTCGGCGCCGCTTTCTCAGGGCCAGTCTCGTGGCGGGGGCGCGATCCTCTGAGTCGGCGGAGGAGGTCTTCTCTTGCTACGAGGGCGAGCGCCGGCGAGTCCTCGACGCGCATGCGTCCAAGACCCAGCGAAGTCTCGTGGAGATCATGCCTCTTAGCCGGTCAGGCTCATGCGGAGGGCCGAATTGCGCGGTAGCCAGATATTGTGTCGTGCCAGCCACCGTGCCGACAGGGCCTTTGCTTCTGCTAGGCCCGCCCCGAAGCCCGTTCATACGCTGTTTCCGGCCCAAGCGACGTGCGGCGCTTTGCGTGCGATATGGACTCGAAGACGGGCACGCACTCGAACAAGCCGGGGCCACGACACGCGCGGCTGCCTCAGTCTGCGTGCAGGGCGCATTCGCAAGAACCTTGGCTAGGGCTCGATGTCAGACGCTCGACGCAGATTCCGTCGTACGGTCCGCTCGGCTACGCGATGGCGCGCAGAAGGAGCTCGACCATTTGCTCGACCGAGAAGGCGAGTATCCAAGCCTGAGAAAGATGGCCAGGACGCTCCATATGTCGGAACGCACGCTTAACCGAAAGCTCAAAGCGCAGGGAACCTCGCATCAGATGCTCCTCGACGACGTGCGACAGGAGCTCGCTGTTTGGTACCTCCGGCAAACTGACATGTCGGTAGAGGCGATTGCGGAGCGGCTTGGGTATCGGGATACGTCGAACTTCAGTCGGGCCTGCAAGCGCTGGTGCGGGGTGACATCGCGGGCGATTCGCGGGAGTTGAGGGACGCGAAGCCAAGCGCTCGCCTAGACCCTGCGGCTCCAACGACTCGAATCGTTCTTTGACAAGAGATGGCAAACGCGCGAGATCGAACTGCTTCAGCGAGCCAGTGGACGAAAGGACCCTCCAAACGATGACGATGCGAAGCAGCTTCTCGATGGCACTTGCGATTCTTGCCTTGGCCGGTTGCCAAGACGCTACCCCGCCTCCGACGCCCGCCGCGCAGACCCCGAAGCTGGCGGTTGCCACGCCCTCGTCGCTTGGCACGCCCAACAGCGTGGAAACGCGCATCGGTACGCTGGAGCTACAGGACGGTGTACCGACCGCAGACACTGCTGCAACGGTATACGACACCATTGATTTCACCCGCGCCCTCAACGTCTACAACAACACCTTCCGCGGGGCATCTGCGTATGCGATTAGGCAAGGCTTCCAAAGCATCGGTGCGAGGGACGGGGACGTCGTCATCTTCTCCGAGCTCATGGACTCCAATTCTTTGTTTCTCACTGGAAACGCGGACACGGTCTACTACCTGGCGAGCGTCGATCTCTCGAACGGCCCCATGGTCATCGAGCAGCCGCCGCAAGGGCTCGGCACCATCAACGACATGTGGTTTTCGTGGATCATCGACATCGGCGCCCCCGGGCCCGACCGAGGCCATGGCGGCAAGTACCTGATTGTGCCCCCTGGCTACGACGGGCCACTGCCCGACGACGGTTTCTTCGTCGCGCACTCAAAGACCAATCACATACTCTACGCGGCGCGCGCCTTCCTCACGGACAACGACCCGAAGCCGACCGTGGACGTGATCAAGCGCCACATGAAAGTTTACCCCTACACGCCCGGCGGTTACGGCACGAGCATCGCCACCGCACTCGAAGGGAAAGTAGCGTTGGCCAACAATCCGGAGGTTCCCGAGATGAAGTTCATCGAAGGCAGCGGGCTCTCGTTCAACACGATTCCGCCGAGCGGCTACGGTCTGTTCGAGATGATTGACGCCAACGTACAGGCAGAGCCGGCCAGCAGCTACGACACGGAGCTTGCCGGCCAGCTCGCTGCGATCGGGATCGTCAAGGGCAAGGAGTTCGCCCCCGACGACAGAATGAAGAAGATCCTGAGCGATGCGGCCGCGGTCGGAAGCGCCTTTGGCCGTGCGCTCAACTGGCGATCCGCACAGGTCCATCCCGAGTGGGCGTACTATCCTGACTCGCAGTGGTTCAACATGCTTTTCGAAGGTGGGGCATTTTTCGAGACGCCGCCTCCGGCGTTCGAAGGGGGGATGTTCAAACCGTACCCCCCCACCGGCGCGCGCACGCTCGACTCACGCACGGCGTTCTACTACGCATACACACTCGATTCGCCCGGCATGATCATGCAGGTTCCCAAGGTCGGATCGCAGTACTTGATGAGCTTCCTCGATGAGAACGGCGACCCGTTCGATGGGGCGAAGACCTACGAGGTGACACTGCCCAAGGGCATTCCCGCAGCCAAATTCTGGTCGATCACTCTCTACGACAACCAGACTCGCTCGATGCTTCAGACGCCTCAAAAGTACCCCCGCGCGGGTAGCCAAGCCTATCCTTCGCCCGCGGCCGAATCGAACGAGGACGGCTCGACGACCGTCTACATCGGGCCGAAGCAACCCGATGGCGTCGATCGCGGCAACTGGATTCAAACCCTGCCGGAAAAAGGCTGGTTCATGCTCCTGCGCCTCTACAGCCCGCTCGAATCGTTCTTCACGAAGAGCTGGCGCCCGAGCGAACTCAAACTGGTGCAGTAATCGGGGGCCCTAGCCCACGCGAGAGCGAAACGGATCGCGGAGGAAATTGTAGAAGTGGGCGAACGGAATCAGAATGAATAGTAACGTGCCTGCCCTAACGTCGAGTAGCGCGACGAGAACACCGAGGACCATCACAGCCGCGTGAGCGCGGACCTCCACCCGCATCCTCGCAGCGAGCGTCGCTGTCTGCGGGCTCTTTTGAGTTTCGGGGAGAGACGCGATGCGGTTCCACATGCGCTCGATCACGAGCGTCGCGAATACATTGATTAGAGCGAAGTTCAGAACGGCCCTCCAGTCATCGCGCATGGTTCCCATGAGCTGGGTGACGAAGGGAAGCAGCGTGATGGGCAAGAGAAGCAGGAGATTGAGGACGAAGGTTCCCCGGTCGATCTGCTTGAGCCCTGCAGTAAAGAGACTTTGTTGGGACCAATACATCCCGACCAGCCAAAACGCGACAAAGTAGATGAGCAGCTGGTGGAGGATCTTTTCGCGCTCCTGCGCGAGCCCAGTTCCCGTCAGAACGGCGTCGGAGGAGGGCAGCTCGATCCCGAGGACCAACAGCGTAATGACAACCGCAAACACGCCGTCGCTGAAAGCAACCATCCTGTCTATCGGGACGAATCGAGGCAAGGGTTCCATGGCCGACCTCCGAAGCAAATGCTTGGGGACCTCCTTACCCATTCGAAACGAAAAGGGCCAACCAAGATTGTGGAGTCGGGACAAGACAAACTGGTGAATTGAGATACTCTCTGCGGCGAGATGACGGCAATCCTGCGAATCGCTCGCCCTTTTTCCCCTCTTCGCCTGGCCTGCCTCATGGCTGTGGTCTTGCTGTCGAGTTGCACGAAAGTCGGTCCCAAATCGATCCGAAACACGCGCTTCGACTACAACTCGGCCATCATCGATACCCGCAACGAGCAGATGCTCGCCAACCTCGTCCGACTCCGCTATCGCGACACCCCCTATTTCATCGAAGTGTCGAGCGTCGCGACCCAGTACGTGATGGGTGTTGCAGGCTCCGCATCGGTGGGCGGAATCGGTGGGCGGGGTAGCAAAGCAGTGGGTGGCGTTGGCGGCGACGTGTACTACGAAGACCGACCCACCATCACGTACACGCCGCTTCAAGGCGAAACGTTCGTGAACCGCCTCTTGTCCCCCGTGCCGATGGGGGCGATTGTGCTCCTCAGTCACTCGGGTTGGCGGTTCGAACGTCTCCTCCGCTGCTGTGTCCAACGGATCAACGACGTGTGGAACGCGCCCACTGCGGCTGGGCCGACGCCTGATCTCGCGCCGGACTTCGAGCGATTCGTCGAAGTCGCAACACTGTTCGACGAAATGAGCCAGGCCGACGCTTTGGATTTGCGTTACCGGCGCCTCGGTCCCGAAGAGGCCCTCGGCACGATCCCGCTCGGGGACCCAGATACGCCCTTTGTAATGACCCTGGTATTCGGGGACGCTCCCGAGATCGCGGAGCAATCGAAACGCTTGAAAGAGATTCTGGGCCTCCGGTCGGACCTCAACGAGTTCTTCTTGACGACGAACCCGACCTATCGCTCGCCTCGCGAAATCGGCATTTTGCCGCGCGCGCTCATCGGCGTGATGAGCTATCTCTCCCAGGGCGTCGAGCCGCCGCCGCAGGACGTCGAAGCCGGCAAAGTGACCGTGACCCGATATCGCAACGGGACCGAGTTCGAATGGCCAGTCTTGACCGATGCGCTGTTTCGGGTCGCCTCGAGCGACCAGGTCCCAAACCACGCCTTCGTTCGTGTGGAGTATCGAGGGACCTGGTTCTACATCGACGACTCGGACCTCAACTCGAAGTCGACGTTCAACTTGCTCGATCAGCTCTTCCAGCTGCAGTCCGGAAACGTGAGGAAAGCCGGGCCTGTGCTCACACTGCCACTCAACTGACGAAGCGCCTGGGCCCTGTAATCTCGCGCGCTGTGCGTCGCCAGAAGATTTCGGACAAGAGGGCGCGTTTGCTAAGAGACGGTTCATGGTTTTGGCCTAGGCGCGCGTTTGCGGCCCGGTACTCCTTTTTGCGACGTTGCATCGTAAGCTGCTTGATCTTGTCCCGTTCGGACAGGACCCGGTGGCGCCGGCCGTAGTACACGTCCGCCGGCGTGCAGTTGTCGAGCGACTCGTGGTAGCGGCGATGGTTGTAGTAGGCGACGAAATCGCGCACCGCTGCCTCCAGCTCCCACGGGAAGTAGTAGTGCTGTAGCTTCACGACGTTCTTCATCGAGCGGTGGTAGCGCTCGATCTTCCCCTGTGTTTGCGGGTGGTAAGGGCGACCTCGGGTGTGCGTCATGCCCTGTTCCTGCAGGTAATCTTGCAGGTCCTTCGAGACGTAGGCTGGACCGTTGTCGCTCAGGAGCCTCGGTCGGTGGCGGACTCGGACGCTATGCACCGAAGTCATCCATCACCGTCGACAGGTAGTACCAGCCCCAGCCGATGACCCGCAGGTACGTGAAGTCGGTCTGCCAGATCTCGTGTACCGGCTTGGTCGGATGCTTGAAGCGGTCCGACGCACTCATCAGGACGTACGCCGGGCTCGTGATCAGATCGGCGGCCTTGAGGATGCGGTAGACGCTCGATTCGCTCAGGAAATCCTGGCGCTCATCGATGAAGTGGCACGCGAGCTCCCGGGCTGAAAGCTCCGTCTTTTTGAGGGCCAAATCGATCACCTCGGCCCGGACCTTCTCGGGGACTTGGTTCCATCTCGGATGCACGGCGTCTCATGTGCCGTCCTTGTCGCCATGACCCATCAGACTTTTTTTGAGCACACGGTTCTTGAGCGTCATCTCCGCCACGACCTCCTTGAGCTCACTGTTTTCGGTTCGCAGGTTCTTGACCTCGGTGCTCGTCGCCTCCCGCCCCGTGTCGCCGCTCAGCTGCTCCTTACCGGCCTCGAGGAAGTCCTTGCTCCAGCGGTAGCACAGATTCGCGGCGATACCTTCGCGTCGGCACAACTCGGCCACGCTGACCTCACCGCGCAGGCCGTCGAGCACGATCCGGATCTTTTCTTCCGCAGAAAACCTCCAGCGCGTCTTGCGACAGATGTCACGCACGGCGGCCTCACTCGAAGCGTTTCTCTTCTCGGCATGGCACACTCCTCAGCAGGGCTCTCGCCCTCGGCAAAGTGTCTCTCAACTCAGAGCCCTCTTGTCTCCGAGTTCTTCTGACGGCCTTCATCGCGAACCGCTCTAACTCGACCACACCGACCCGCAGCGTCTCCGACTGGATGCCCTCATCTTGCGCGGATAGTTTGCCCGGCAGCAGCACAATGACGCAGAGCGTGATGATTCCTACGGCTTTGTGATGTGCACCCATGACCTGAGCGCGGTCACTGCGCTGGCCCAGAATGTCAAGATGTCTCGCTCGATGAGCCTACGCACCCCGCGGGCGCTCCCCGACTTGGATGGTGTCAATTGATCTTGATGGCGAGGCTGACGACCACTTGATAGTCGTTCTTCCTGGGCACGGTCCCGTCCGATCGTGGCTCTGGATCCCGGGTTCGCAGGAAGAGGAACGAGTTGACGAAGTTGAACATGTCCGTGATTTCGATGCTCACGTCCACCGTCCCCGTGTGGTTCGTCTGTCCGAAGCTCGTATAGACGAGGTTGCTGCGCCAGTCGATGGTGAGCTCGACGTTGTCATTCAGAAACTCCAGTTTCCAATGAGTTCGGAACATGATGAATCCATCGTTCTGCGGGTTGTCGACTCCAGGTACGGTCGAAATCAATCTGAGAAACTGATACCCAAGACCGCTCTGCATGTCCCACTCGAACTGGTTCGTATGGTTCCTTCTCTGCCGGGTCTTCTTGAAGACATAGACCCCGGCCCCCACGCCTGGAGTCGCTCGCAGCTTGATATTCTGGAACGCATCGTGGAGAAGCTGCGCGTCGGCCGGAATCAGGTAGAAACTGTCCCAGAGGAACAGAGCGGTATCGAGGTCGCCGAGGTGCCGATTGACGTTGAGCTCGCCGTCGGTGTACGCCACGGTTCCATTGTAGCTGACCGCTTCGAGCGAGTGGCCATCTTGGCGCGACAGACTCCATTGCGTGGTGAGCGAACCCTGGTTCGTATTTCCCGCATTGGCAGAGAACCCGAGGCTGAGCATCGTCGACCACCAGGTCCGCTCCCGAGGCGGTCCCTCGGAGATGGAGGCGAGCTCACTGCGAGGATGTGTCACGACGCCTTCGTTGGTCTCGACAATGACCAGGTCTTTGGTGATCATGGCCTTGCCCGAGACTGTGGTCTTGTTCTTGAACACGTAGCTCTTGATCTTGGGAGAATGGACGCCGGCGATGCTCCCCCAACTAAGCGTCAGGCTGTCGAGCTTGTTGCTGTAGAAGTTTACGTTCTTGCCGGCTTCGAGCCCTTTTGGACGCAGCCACTGGAGGTCGCCCCTCAGCCACTCACCTGTCTTGAGCTCGATCCAGTCATCGGTATCGCCAAACTCCAGCCTGTAGTCGCTGCTGAGACCCTCGGCGACCTGTCGCTCGGTCTGCTTCATGGCGGCCTGGACACTGGTCGCGTCTCCGCCCGCCTGGGCCTCCGCCGCACGGGGAGCGCTGCACGCGCCGAGAGCCACGGCCGCGAGGGCCATGGGTCCGACTCTGCGCTTCGACCTAGGTCCCGAGTCCTGCATCCGGCCGGGGCATATACGCCGTACGTTCCTCCCCGCAAGAAGGCCGCGATGATGCGAGTCTCTTAGACCATGGGCTCATGCGGAGTGCCGAATTTCGCGGTACTAGTCAGGATGTAGCGACCGACTCCGATCGCAGACCGGAGTGTACGCTCCGAATCGGAAAAGACCGTAGCGCAGAGCTACATGCGAAGGGCGTCGGTCGTGTCGAGCCATGCAACAAGCTGGACGTGCGTGGAATCGGATGTGCACGCGGACACGATCACGGTGGCGGAAGGAAAATGCGGCCGGGCTCGTGGCCGTGGCGTAGGGACGATTCCGAATCAGCCCGATTCGATTTGGAATGCGATGAACAAGCTGGGCGGGGCAAGCTCGCGTCGCCCCCTGAGCTAAGCTCGCGTGAGCGATCTCCCCCCTTCCTCACCGGTGGTGACGGATCTCGAGGGTGCCGCAAAGGCGTTTGGAGAGATCCAAGGGGTCGCCGACCCGCACCTCGGCGGGATCGACCTGGTAGGACCAAACGTAGAACCCGGTGAGGGCGGCCGCGCCGTAGAGTGTGCTCACCGCGCAGTTCACGGCATCGTAACCAGCACAGATCCGAATTCGGCCGATACGGGGATCGAGAAATCGCGCGTCGAAAACCTGCCAACGGCCTCCCATGTAGACCTCGAAGTACGCATGA
The DNA here is from genome assembly GCA_963699755.1 of uncultured delta proteobacterium. GTDB lineage: Bacteria > Myxococcota_A > Polyangia > Polyangiales > Houyiibacteriaceae > SG8-38. Next base: position 390,451 of record CAVOVB010000001.1, on the reverse strand, counting down.
AAATCTTGGATCGTCCCAGGGTCTAAAACCCCGATGTCGGGCACGAAGCCGCTCACATACCGGGCGGGGAGGTTGAACGCACGGCACAGGGCGACAGCGGCATGAGCGAGATCCCGGCAGACACCGTAGCGGCGCTCGATGACTTCCCAGGCCGACAGATCCGAGCGACCCGATCCGGTGCGATACTCGATATTGGCGTTGAGCCACGTGCAGATCCCGCGGATGCGTTCGAGCCCGTTGGGGAGGTGCCCGAAATGGTTCCACGCAAAGTCGAGGAGCTTGTCGGAGTCGCAATAGCGCGACGGCGCCGTGTAGCGAAGGATGGTGGCCGGCAGCAGGTGGGGCGGATGCGGATCGTCGAGCCAAAGGAAGTCTTCGCGTTGGCTGGGGACGTTCACGATCGCGTCGTAACGTAGGACGTTCAGACCGGGTTCCAGGACGAGTCGATAGACGGTGTTCTCGTGGTCGTCTTCGAACTCCGTCCATTCCAATCCGGGCTGGAAAGAAATGCTTTCCTCCCGTATGGCCTGAAAGGAATCCTCACGGGGCTTGAGTGTCGCCAGCGCGGGCGTCGCCGCCGCGGCCTCGTAGGAGATCTCGTATCCGACGCGAACGGCGAGGTCCAGGTCGGGCAGTTCGGCGCTCATGTTCATGCGATCGCTTTGCTGATCTAGCATCGTTGGGACTGGAGGCTCGAAGGGGATGTTAGTCGGCCAAGCGATCGATGGAAGGTCTGTAGAAAGGAGGAAGCTCGCAGTCCAAGCGGTGTCGTTCCCCACAACCTTTTCCGTCACTAGATGTTCGCCGCCATGATCGCGGCATTTGCTCTCTTAACCGATTGGGTCCATCGAATTGCGCGGTACTGGCTGGTTGTGCCATCCGGCGTCCCGCGCGGACAGAGCGCTTGAATTCGCGATGCGCTCAACGAGCTAGCATCACCTACGATTCGAACGCGGCTTTCTGGAGATCGGAGCTCCAGACGTCACCCATCGAATCGAAAATCCCGAGGACGTCGCTGCCGCGCACCCGTTCGTCGAAGACCGCGTTGCCGAGCCCAGAACGCCGTTCATCAAGTACCCAAACTGACCTCTGTGGAGGGCGCGAAAGCCCCACCGTTCGTCAGTCCTTTTCGGGTGGGCCGGCGTCATCGAGCATCTTGCGGTACTCGTCATACGAGGGTGGGAACCCGCCGGTGTAGCTGAGCCAGTTGGTGACTGGATAGCGGGTGCCAGCCTTGTGTGTCGCCTCGAGCCCTTCGAGGATCTCCCCCATCAACGAGAACGGAAAACCAAAGGCTATTTCATGGTCCTGGACCTGCCCGAAGATCCGATCTCCACTGCAGGGGACGATCATCTGCGGCTCGCCTTTGATCACTGGAGCGATGGCGAGATCGGCGCAGTCGATGCGGCCGCGGAACTCGCTGCGTAGCGTGCCGCCGCGCTTCCAAAGGTAGGCTTGGCCGAGCCGCATGATCTGCGCACCATTGCCGTAGATGACGATGGAATCTGGGGTACCCGATGCGCGGTTCAAGGGAGCGGTCACCACGCCTACGTACTCCCCCTCGGCAAAGCGCGGCACGCTCTCTTCGCTGATGCGTCCGGCGCGCAGATTTTCCGTGTAGAGGTTGATACAAAGATTGCCTTCGGCATAGTGAGGCAGGCGCCGTTCGAGACCAAGCGCCATTGCACCAAGCACGCAGCTGCTGTCCTCCCGTCCGAGCGCCAGCACCCAGCCGTAACGACGCGACATCGCAATCGCCTGGCAAGTGGTGAAGCGATTGTTCAAATCCTTGCCAGGACGCTTTGCCCGTGCGGGCACATCGGCCCAGCTGCGCAGGAATCGGATCGCGACCGGAAACGTATTGAGCCGCAGGTACTGGTTTAGCCTGTCGTCGTACTCGCTTAGCTTGCTGGGTTCCATGAATACCTGACCGCGCTTTGTCCGTGGCTCAGCGAGGAGGAACGGAAAACGAGATTATACGCTCGCGGCCATCTCGACCAGCACGAACGTCCGCCACGCCTCCTGGCGTTTCGAGCACTGCCCCCAGCACCGAGGCATCGTGCTCCTCGTTGAGCTCCAGGCGAGGAAGAATATGACCATGGCAACAGCGGTTCGCACGCCGGACGCCGAGATGGCCGAACAGGATCGCGAGAGAGGTCAAGGTTCGTCACAGACCATGGTGCCGAAACTCAAGTACCCAGCCCTGACGGGCACCTTGACCCGGCTTGGCGCATCCCCCGTTCACCCAATCTGGACGCTGCAGTTCGTGGCGGTCCCGCCATACTCGACTTGATACTCCTCAGTGGCTTGCTCGACGAAACCACTGAATCGGCCCGGCTTTACCGGAGTGGTGTGTCCTGGCTTTTCCGGAGAGAGATAACTGGACTCGCGGCCCTTCATGACGCGTTCCGTAGTTCGTACTCCACGGGTGAGACCATGCCAAGCGATGAGTGCCGTCCGCGTCGATCGTTGCGCAGTTCGCCGTATCGCTCTCACAGGGCCGGACACCTTCTAGCGGAGGCCCGATGGGCGCGAAGCCTTCGCCCTCGCTGGTCATCACGGAGAGTATCACGGTGTCGCTCCCCCCCAGCGCCACCGGTTGCTCCCGTGCCGCCCATGCCAACGGCTCCAGCGTTCTCCTCATTGCACCCAGTCGTAAGCGCCACCAAAGCCGAGCAAACCGCGCATCAAAATAGACGGCCCATCAGAACCTCCCTTGGCAACCACACGGGCACAACACATGCCAACTGGGCAGCTGCGATGGCCACTCAGAGCGGGGTCGAAATGAGAAAGAAATACAGACAAGTAAACAATTAAGTGCCTCGCAACCTTTGCGTTTGTGCGCCTCGAAACGCAAGACTGTCGCTTCGCACCTTGAAGTCATGGGGCGATCGCAAGAAGAAGTTCGTTTCGAGGATCTTGCGCAGAAACAGCCGAGCGCGGTCCGGGTACTCGATGAAGAAACTCGCTGAGCGCATGCATGGTCGCGTCGAGGCGCTCTTCGGTGAACGGCGATCTTCTGCACGGAGGTTACATCGTGACCCTGCTCCGCAACCGAGCCCGTCGCCTGCATCAGAGTCTGGTTGCGACCGTCCATCTCTCTACGAACTAGTCGTCATCTGTCTACCAGATGGTATGGAGAAGGCAGTGACAAAGCTCTGCCAAGATCGGCACACGCGGAACTTCTTACCCGTGTCGACGCGAAGCAGATTCTTGGAGCTGGGCAGCGGTTTCTCGAATGACGAAGATCGACTCTGCGTCGAGTTGCGCTAGGTCACCCACAGACCCTCTCCTGTACGGCGAAGGCAGGACCGGCCTCCCTGGGTCAGCGCGAACAAGTGCACCCAACCATTGTCGACGAGCTCGCGGACGGCGTCGTGCTTCTTCAGGATCGCGTCGATCTGATCGCTTGGAGCTTCGATGAACACGCTCAGGCGCAAGGGCTCGTGAACCAGACGTTCGCCGTCGTGCAGAGTTTGCCAGGGGAGGCCTACTTTGAGGTCCCCCCCGTTGCCCTCGAGAACGCCGAGGGTGCCGACGACGTTGTGGAGCACCTTGTTTCCAGAGCCGAAGGCTTCCTGGTTCACCGAGGACCCGTAGTACTGGAGATTGATCCAGCTCGCGACCACCATGGGGGCCGTCAGAATCAACTCGAGAACGTTCCAGCCATCGTCTTGTTGCCAGCGATAGTCGTGCAGGAAGACTCGGCCTCCAAGGTCGATGCCCCGCGTGCGTTCGCGCGGCGCGGCGATGAACGCGGCGTTGCCGGCGAGACCCCATTCCGGTCGGACCTGCGACCAGTCCCGACTGCGCTTCACGATCGCTGTATCGAGCTCGACGGTCGCAGGGACGTCGAGAAGCACTGCCCGTTCCGCGCGCGCGAGCGAAGAGGCCTCTGTGAGCCAGGTTTCCAGCCGTTCGAGGTCCGAAGCGTGGGAGGATGGGATCTCATGACGATCGAAGATCGTCACCCCGTCGGTGGTCGTGTCGTGCAGGCATCCGAGGAAACAGGTATCGGCCGGAATGACGATCCCACGTTCCGCAAGGCCAGCGCGGACGGCAGGGTCGTTGAGGATCGACGCGGCCACTCGAGCGTTCGCCCCGCCGGGGTTGCCGCCGCAGGCGCCGCAGTCGTAACCAGATGCGTGGGGGTTGTTCACCGTGGTGCTTCCATGACCCGCCAGCACGACGAGTCGGGCAAAACCATTGGTCAACGACATCGCTTTGAGCACGCCGGCTGCGGTTTCGATGCGCTGGCTCTCGGTCAACCCTGTCGCGCGCCCCGCAAGGGTGCCCGGTTCGATTTCCGGTCCGATGCGCGAGACGACTTTGGGATCGAGCCCGTCGGCGCTCGGATGGGTCACGGTGCGCGTGATTCCGGTGGCATCGCCGACGAGCTTTGCCGCGAATGCGAGCCCCGCCGTCTCGACGTAGACGAACGAGGAGACCGCCGAGCTCTTGAACGACTTCCATGCCTTGGCGGCGCGGCGACGGAGCAAACGGAGGCCGAGGATCTCGGTTCTCTCCTCTTCGTCGGCTTCGGCCACTTCCTCACAAACGACGAACTTCGGCTTCAGAAGAACGGGGCACTGCGCGGTTCCGCTCTGCCGTCCGATGGGCACGTATTCGATGGGGAATCCGAAGAAGCCGGCGAATCCTATCGTTTGAACCGCCGGTGCCGCTGCCTCGAGCGCGCGTCGAAAGACTTCGGACCGCACATCGATGCAAAAGGCAGCCTGCACCGGTGCGCGCATCAAGGTGACGGCTGGGGCCGCGGGCGCAGCCGCAAGCTTCTCGACCAAGTCACGCTGAAACGAGAGCTCGAACGCGGTCTGGAGAATCCCGTCGATCAGCAGGTCACGATCGGGCGGCGCCCCCGCTCTGGCCGAGTCGGCCATCGAGCGCACGGCAGCCGTCCATGCGCTACCAACGGGCCCTTCTTCATGGAGTCTGAATAGCGCGTAGTCCCATGCGAGCCGAATCGCGAGGAGCTGGCTCACGGCATCATCCGCTTCGCCATCGAGCTCCTGGCTCCAACCGAGATATCGGGCGTACGCGACCCAGCCCCGGACGCTGAAGAGCGCTCGATGAAGGTAGAGGTCGAGCGCAGGACCGGAGACCCCCAACGTTTCCAGGATGGTCTCGATCGTATCGATCGGGTCGTCTGGGAGCGCTGCGATCGCATCGCGGAAGCCGTGGAAACCGATCACCTCGGGGGTCCGGTCGAGACCGGATGCGGCGCGCCATGCCGAGTAGAGGGGTAGGCTTCGCCAAGGCATGCGCCATGCGGCCTGTCCCTCGTCCCAGTACGCCGCGCACCATTTCGAGATCTCCTCGACGACGGAAGCCGAGGCCACGTGGCCATGCACATGGGCGACGACATCGGCCACGGTGCACGCGATCGGGTCGCACGAGCCCGGGTCGACTTCGATTGCGCGACCGAGCTCTGCGAGATCCTTCGGGGCTCCCGGAATTGATTCCGCCCTGCGAAGAGCGCCCGCGAGGTCTCGCTTGGTGATCCGACCTTCTGCTAGGAGCGTTCGATAGTAGGCGCGCGACATGAGCATGTCCGCACCCGCGACCCGTCGCATGGTGGCGCAGGCCTCCTCGAAGCGCTCGCTCGACAGACCGAGGAACGGATTCACCGCGACGAAGTGTTGGAGAGGCCAGAGGGGCGCGATTCGACTGCGCGCGGTGCTGAGCACCGCGTCGAGGGCATACGGTGTCACGGGCCGAGAATCGTTTGGAGAAGAAACCGGAAGGACCGCTTCGATGGATTGCGCTTGCGACAGCTCCTGGGCGATGGGTTGACTCATGGATGAACTCCCTTTGCGGCAGAGGCCGGGCCGACCGGCCACCAGCGCTGAACGAGACGGTTGGTGATTGCGTTGACGTAGAGGCCGTTGAAGAGGTGAACGTAGAACGCCTGCCATCGGGGATTGGACATGCGATACGGCATCGTGTTCTGTAGGACTGTCACCGCGCCGAATAGGACGACCACTACCGCGACGATGGCGAGATCAAAGGGACCGCGGAGCGCCTGCTTCGAAGGTAGGCTTCCTGTCATGAGCTGCTCGGCTCCGAGTTGAAGGGCGAAGTATGCGACTGCGACCCCAGCGGCTAGCCCGATGCCTCGGGCGATGACAAAGGCGTTCGGGCGTTCATCGATCGCATTGGCCACCAGATGCGTCACGCCCATGACCATGATCGCGCCGAGCGCGAAGATGCCGGGCGCTTGCGTCAGGGAGGCGCCGAACGCGAGGCTCACCCCCCAGGTGATGCCGACCGCGCCCGTGAGCGCGATGACCAGACGCCATGGGTGCGGCTTGCCGTGAGGTTTGGCAACCCAAGAAGCCCTCGAAAGGTCGATGACGCTACCCGATGAGAGGAATGCATGCGCTTTGTAGAGCGAATGCGCCACGATGTGGAGCGCGGCGGCGGAAAACGCGCCCAGACCGCATTGCAACATCATGAAGCCCATCTGTGCGATCGTGGACCAGGCGAGCGAAACCTTGATGCTCGTCTGCGTCAGCATCACGACTGAGCCGAAGAGCGCCGTGAATCCGCCAACCACCGCGAGCATCTCGAGGGCGGGCACCGAAAGTGAAATCACGTCGCTCAGCCGTAGAATGAGAAAGCCGCCCGCGTTGATGATTCCCGCATGGAGAAGCGCGGAAACCGGGGTGGGTGTCTCCATGACCTCGGTCAGCCATCCGTGAAACGGAAATTGCGCCGACTTGAGCATCGCACCGATGACGAGGAACATGGCAAGCACATGCACCGAAACGGGAAGCGAAGCCGAGCTCCGAAGCCCGTCGGCCGCCTCGAAGACCGTTTCAAAATCGAGGCTCCCGAAGAGCGAGTAGACGAGGATCATCGCTGAAATCAGACAGAGGTCCCCAAGCCGGCTTGCAACGAACTTCTTGCGTGCAGCGAGGCGAGCGGCTCGACGCTGCCTGTAGAAGATCAAGAGCTGATGCAGACACAGGCTACTCGCCACCCAGGCCAAGGTGAACTGCAGAAGATTGCCCGAGACGATCAGCGTCAACACCGCGGCAAGCGTCAGGCACAGCCACCTGATGAACCGACCTTGCCCCTGGTCCCCTGCGAGGTAGTTCCGGCTGTACCCGATCACGATCATCCCGACGAACGAGACGAGCAACGACATGACTGCCGAGAGTGCGTCGTAGTACACGGTGAGCCCGACTCCTGCGACGTCGAAGACGAGCCTCCGAGCCGAAACCGCCGTCTCGGCGAAGAAGAAGCCCGTGGCCGCGATCAGGGCAGCCCCAAAGGCAAGAGCCGTGGCGCCTCGCGCGATTTGCACCATCAGCTGGGGCCGGCGGTCGGCGGCGGGTGAAGGGATTGCCCCGACCAGGGCTAAGGCCAACGGGGCAAGGGTGATTATCGAGATGGTTGAGGTCGGCATGAATCCTCCGATAAGAGACAGGGGAGGATCTAGCGACCGACATTTGTTCTGTAAAATACAAAGATTGAAACAAACCGTTCTTTATTTTAGAATAGTCTCATGACGCAGCTCAACTACCACCATCTCCGATACTTCTGGGGTGTCGCTCACGAGGGAAAGCTCACGCAGGCGGCCGAGCGCTTCAATGTCTCGCAGTCCGCGCTCTCGACTCAGGTCAAGAAGCTCGAGGACCAACTCGGCCACGCGCTCTTCGAGCGTGAAGGGCGGGGTCTCAAGCTGACCGAGGCTGGACGCATTGCCCTCGACTACGCGGACACGGTGTTTCGCGCGGGCGAGGAGTTGGTGAGCACCCTCCAGCAGAGGCCGGGAACGGAGCGAAAGGCGCTGCGTGTCGGCGCCATCACGACGTTGTCGAGGAACTTCCAGATCGCGCTACTTCGTCCGCTCCTCGATCGAGGCGACGTCGAGCTGGTCGTGCGCTCGGGCACGATGCGAGAGCTCCTGTCGCAGCTCGAGGCTCACGCCATCGACTTGGTGCTGTCCAACCAACCCGTCGCAAGCGACGCCAAATCCTCTTGGCATAGCCATTTGCTTCAAGCGCAACCCGTGAGCATCGTCGGTCCACCCGCTCCGAACCAGCCCAAGCTTCGCTTTCCACAAGACCTGGCAACGATGCCGATCCTGGTGCCGAGCCTCGAAAGCGACGTACGTGTGGCGTTCGATCGGCTATTGGAGCTCGCGGGAATTCGACCGACGATCGTCGCCGAGGTCGACGACATGGCCATGCTCCGGCTCTTCGCCCGAGACAGCGATTGCCTCGCGCTCGTGCCACCGGTCGTGGTGCACGATGAGCTTCGCGACGGGATACTCGTCGAGCGGTGCCGAATCCCTGAGATTACGGAAAGCTTCTACGCGATCACACAAAGTCGGCGCTTTCCAAACCTGCTCGTCAGGGAAGTGATTCATCCAATCCGGTGATCGAAGCCGGCAAGCAGCGTGGGCACGTGGAGATCATCGAAGTGCGGCCCCGGCATCTCGCGCCCACCGTGGAGGCGGAAGCCTGGGATCTCGGCCCAGACGCCGATCATCGGCGATTGAACAAACGCAAAGAAGCTTGGCTGTCCGTCGATTCAATCTCGAGCTCGCCCGAGGCGCAGATTCGGAAATCGGCGATACCCGGCTCCTGCTGACGGGCCGCTGTGACCCGTGCGCCCGCATGGAAGACACCTTGGGCCGCGGCGGCTTTGCAGCCATGCTCGGCCATGGCGGCTGGACCGCAAGCGTCGTTCAAACCCGCGTGATTCGTCGTGGTGATGTCGTCCAACTCCATGTCGCCACGGCTGTCTAGCTCGGCCGGGCCGAAGTCGCTCCGTGGTCGACGACGCTCTTCGAGCTCACCACCGGTGACACACTCCCTGAGGGGTGTGCCCGAGAAAGAAGTGAACACGCGGCGCCGCCCCTTGGGCGCCGGTACGGCCGTCGAATTGGCGGCCCTCGGCCAAGTGCTATCTGTCAACGCATGAAAAGCTCATTGGCAACACTCGACATCGATGACTCGGTCGCGACGCTCACGATGGACGACGGAAAACGCAACGCGCTCTCACCGGCAATGTTCGACGAGATCTACGCGGCGCTCGAGCGCGCGGAGCAGGAGCGCGCAGCCCTGGTGATCACCGGGCGCGAAGGGGTATTTTCGGCGGGGTTCGACCTCAAGGTGATGAAGTCCGGCGGCGTGCAGGCGGTCAAGATGTTGCGCGCAGGTTACGCGCTCACCGCGCGCCTCTTGTCGTTTCCAACGCCCGTGGTCATCGCATCACCTGGTCACGCGTACGCGATGGGCGTGTTCATGTTGTTGTCGGGCGACTACCGCTTTGGCGTTCCCGGTCCGTACACCTACGTTGCCAACGAAGTGGCGATTGGCCTTCCAATGCCGCGCGTTGCCTGCGAGGTGCTTCGATTGCGCCTGAACCCTGCAGCGCGTGAGCGTGCCGTGACCTTGTCCGAAGAGTTCTCTCCCGAGCAGGCACTGCAAGCTGGTTTTGTCGACGACCTAGTAGGCGCGGATCAACTACTCGAGAAAGCACACGAGAAAGCTGCGGCGCTCTTGGCGCTCGACTCGGAGGCCCACGCGCTGTCCAAGCGGCGCCTGCGCGCCGACACGCTGAAAAACATTCGCAGGGCGCTACCTTTGGATCTCAAGGACGCGGTGGTGCTTGGCGCCAAGCGCGTCGCAGCGGCAAGGCGTGGGCGTTGAACCACGGCTTCGCGGCCTTAAGCTGTGGCTGTCAGGCTGCATCGCTAGCCAACATGTCGGTCGCAGAGTACGCTGCCGCGACTGAACGACCATGGGAAACGGCGCACGAGCTCTGATTGAGACTCTCATCCACTGTGGTGTGGACACCTGCTTCACCAATCCCGGAACGTCGGAGATGCACTTCGTTGCCGCGTTGGACCGCGCTGATATGCGCGCGGTATTGTGTTTGTTCGAGGGCGTGGCGTCCGGAGCTGCCGACGGATACGCGCGCATGGCAGATAGGCCCGCAGCAACGCTATTGCATCTCGGATGCGGTCTAGGCAATGCGCTCGCGAACCTGCACAATGCGCGCAAGGCCCGTGTGCCTATGATCAACATCATCGGAGATCATGCGACCTATCACGCTCAATACGACGCGCAGTTGCAGTCGGACATCGAGACCGTCGCCAAGAACATTTCTACGTGGATCAAGACGACGCGTGAAACCAGCCAATTGGCTGCCGATGCGGCGGAAGCGGTAGCGGTGGCCATGGGCCCGCCCGCACAGATTGCAACCCTGATCTTGCCCGCGGATGTGTCCTGGGGAGAGGGTGCCGAACCCGTGCAGGCGCACAAGCCTCAGCAAGCGCCGCCGGCGTCCGATGAGACGGTGCAGGCGATCGCGCGCGTCATCAAGAAGTCGGGCAAGAAGGTCGCCTTCTTGTTGGGCAATCGGGTGCTACGTGAGGCGGGGCTGCGCGCGGCGTCGCAGATTGCAGAGAAGACAGGCGCCAAGCTCTTCTGCGAGGTCTTCCCGACGCGCCTCGAGCGAGGTGAAGGGCTGCCCTCCGTTGAGCGCATTGCGTATCTCGCCGAAATGGCTTCGGTGCAGCTCGACGGCTACGACCATTTGGTTCTGGTCGATGCAAAGGCCCCCGTGTCGTTCTTCGCCTATCCAGGCAAGAAGAGCTATCTCGTGCCAGATAGCTGCACAGCCCACACCTTGGTGCAGGCGCACGAAGGTGCGCTCGCGTCGCTGCAGGCACTCGTCGAAGCGGTTGGTGCGTCCGACACAGAGCCCGAGTTGCAGAGCGCGGTACGTCCAGAGTTGCCCAACGGCAAGCTCAACGCTGCCAAGGTGTGCCAGGCCATTGGTGCCTTGTTGCCGAGAGACGCCATCATCTCAGACGAGGCGCAAACCTCCGGGGTGAGGCTGGCGAGCCTCACCGCGGGTGCGCCTCGTCATGACGTGCTGACTTTGACTGGTGGAGCAATCGGACAAGGCTTGCCGGTCGCGGTCGGCGCGGCAACGGCCTCGCCGGGCCGTCCCGTACTCGCACTCATCGGCGATGGCTCCGCCATGTACACGATTCAGGCCCTATGGACGATCGCACGCGAGGGTCTAGACGTCACTACGATCATTTTCAACAACCGCTCCTATGGGATTCTCAATATCGAGCTCGAGCGCGTCGGAGCAGACAAAATCGGATCCAAAGCCAAGGCGCAACTAGATTTGTCAGAACCCGCGATTGACTTCGTGGCGATCGCCAAAGGAATGGGCGTGCCTTCGCAACGCGTCGAAACGGCCGAGGACTTCAACGCAGCGCTGCGGAACGCACTGAAGACCCGCGGCCCGTATCTAATCGATGCGATCGTCCCTAGCGAGTACGAAGGATTGAGACTCAAAGTGCTACCGCACATGCTCAACGCGCTCGGCCGCGTCCCTTCACCTCTCGCCAAGGCGATCAAGAAGAGGATTGCTCCGTAGCGGCTCAGTCCCTGCGCTTACGGCTCTGCATCGCAGCTCGAAGCGTCCCGTCCGGATCCGCGAATCCTCTCTCGCCGACGTTCCGAAGTCCGAGCTTTCTCAGCATATTCGCTGAAGTTTCATTTCGCGGTTTCGGGAGAAACAGAGAACGCGTTAGGCTCCTGGCAAAGAGGTGTCGCCATGGCCCGAGTCGAAATCCAGTTCATCGGCAGCGGCGACGCCTTCGGCAGCGGAGGCCGTTTCCAGACCTGCATCGGCGTCCGCAGCCCGGACGATTTCTTCCTGATCGACTGCGGCGCATCTTCCCTCATCGCGATGCGGCAGCAGCGGGTCGAGCCGCGCGATGTGAGCAAGGTCCTCATCACGCACTTGCATGGCGACCATTTCGGCGGTCTTCCGTTCTTCCTTCTCGACGCCCAGCTCGTCTCCAAACGGAGCGCGCCGCTCACGATCGCCGGGCCTCCTGGTCTAGAAGACCGACTCATGCAGGCAATGGAGGTCCTATTCGCAGGGTCATCCAAAGTCGAGCCAAGCTTCGATCTGCGGATCGTCGAGCTGAAGCCGCGGCAAGCGACCCCGATCGACGGCGTATCCGTGATCGCGTTTCCCGCTGCGCATTTCAGCGGTGCGCCATCGTATAGCCTGCGCATCGAGGTCGCCGGCAAGGTCCTTGCGTACTCGGGGGACTCCCAGTGGACCGATGCGCTCCTCGAAGCGTCGGCCGGCGCCGATCTTTTCGCCTGCGAGTGCTACGTCTTCGACAAAGACGTCCCGCTCCACAATAGCTACGCGAGGATTGTCGAGAATCGGCCGCGCATGACTTGCCAACGCATCATCCTGACGCACATGAGTGACGACATGCTTTCACGGCTATCGGAGATCGACCTCGAGACGGCCGAAGACGGTAAGGCCGTGGTCTTGTGAGGGCGGAAAACCGGCCCCGCCCTCGTGCCCTGCTGGTCTGCGGAAACCTCCCAGGACCCGAGATCGCGCATCCGCTGAAAAAGAAGGAATTTCACATGTTCTCGTTTGGCCCGCATCTTGCGCGCGAGTCCAAACCTGGGACCATCGTTTGGAGGTAATCATGAAGCAGACTGGTGGGCGGGTGAGAACGACGGGTGGCGTGTTTTTGTTGCTTGGCCTTCTTGCCACAGTGTTCGTGGGTTGTTCGGACGACGGAAACCAAGGAGCGGCCACTCAGGAGCTCGTGGGGAGCTGGCAACCCGGTGAGGGCGAGTTGTTCCGGTTCTTTCCAGGTGCTGAGTTTCTCGTCATGCAGCTCCGGGAAGACGGCACCGGGGAGTTCGTCTTCAGGGAGCCGGAAAGCGGTGCGTTGGGCTGTCTGGATTTCATCTATGCACCGTTCGGCGATGGAGCCGTGTTCATCGACATGGAGATCTTCGACGAAGCCTCGGCTTTCTCGCCCAAGAGCTTCGCTTTCGCGGTCGACGGCGAAGCCATGACCTTGATGGACAACGTCGGCCGCAGTCAGACCTTCATCAAACTCGACGTGCTCCCAGCGGGAGCGGAATGCCAGGCCTTCTCCGAAGTCCTGTCCTCCAATGAGCTCGAGGCCGACCCGCACACCGAGACGGGACTGGTTTGGGACGGTTCGTCCCTATGGTTTGGCGCCGATGCCCAGCCAAACGATCAACTCTTGCAGTACGATCCCGTGCTCGGCACACTCGGCGCCCCCATCGATCTGCCCAGCAACGTCGCCGGGGTGCAGGCCTATGACGGCTCTTTTCTCTGGTTTCACACGGGCGCGGGGTACATCGTGTCTCGGCGTGATTTCGCGGATGTCCAGATAGACAGCATCGACACCGATCTGGATCTGGGTCATCGACTCTCGATCGGTGCGATGGCCTGGGACGGCACCCATCTTTGGTTGTCGGGCGAATCGAGCACCGCCGGTGAGCGTGAGCTGCTTCAGGTCGACGCGACCACCAAGACCCTCATCAACAGCTACCCCTTTGCGCTCGATCTCGCCGCTCTGACCTGGGACGGAACCTACTTTTGGGGCATCGTGTTCGGCAGCCCCTCGCCAGTGGTGCGCATCGATCCGGACACGCGCCAGGTGCTCGGCACGTACGAGATCCCAGGCTACGGACAGCTCTTCCAACGCTATCGAGGAATCGCCGCCGCGGATGACGTTCTCTACCTACTGGTGGAAAACGGACCCAGAGATCCCAGTACCGTGACCATCCTACAGGTCACTCCCTAGAAACCAAGCGGGACCCGACCCCGGAGAACGTCGGCGCCTGGCGATGCGCCTTGGACGAGCGCGTCGCGAAGACGGGCGGCATCGACGTCTCAGCTCTGGTGTACGCAGCGCATCTCGGCCTCGTCGACGATGCATACCGGGTGGCCGAAACCGCGCGACTCGGGCCGAGCGGAAGCGCTGACGACATGGGCCCAGCCGGCTACCGGACCTCGCTGTTGTTTCAGGCCCGAATGCCGGAGTTGCGGAACGGCTCGCGCTTCGCACGCCTATGTGCGCGTCTTCGGCTCGTCGAGCTCTGGATGACAAGCGGCAATTGGCCTGATTGCGCCGATGAAGTCCCCTACGATTTCCAGGTCGAATGCGCGAAGGCGGCGCAGACCCCGAACGAAGACTGCGGGTCTTGACGGGACTAGACGTCACATCGAGTAGCTCGCGGCGCAGATAGGGCCTTTGGCGGCTGCCGGTCTAGGACAATGCTGAGCGCATCTCTTCCAATCGCGGTCGCCCTTCGAGCCGTCGCCATCAGCAGCCTTGCTTATGGGGCTTCTTTCGTTTCATTGGCGCCGCAACAGGCGCAGGGGGCGCTACTTTGGGTAGCTCGACCCCGGCAGGCTCGACGGTGCCCCCGCCTGCCCGAGGCTTGCCGCCGAAGAGCTCGCTCACCTTGCGGCGCTGCTCGAGCTCGGCGACCTCATCGGGAGTCGCGTCGGCGGGAAGCTCGGGGAACAGGATTTCGTCGGTCCAGGCATCGAGGCCCCCGAGAAGAATGTACGACCCTGCAAAGCCCCGGGCCCGCAACAAGAACCAGGCCTGCGCGGAGTGAATCCCTCCCTCGGAGTACAGCACGATCTTTTCGTTGCGATAGAGCGGGTAGTCGTGCAGCTCTCGCAGGGTCGCCGACTCGGCGCTTGGGATGTGATACTCGGCGTACGCTTCGGGGCTTCGCACATCGATCAGTCGATAGTCGGCGCGGCCTTGAACGATCCATTCAGCAAGCTCATCGGCGGTGATGTGATCGACCTCCGATTCGACGATTTCGGCAAGCTCGCGGGTATTCAACGTGACCGCAGCACCCGGGGATGGCGAGCCCAGCAAGCCGATGGCCGCGAGCGTCAGCGCCACGGCCGCAAGCCGCTGATTGAGCCCCCAGCCCCGGGGGTCGATGCGGCTCATGTCAGCGCTCCCGCATCCGCGTCTTCGCGCCGAGCGAGCTTCCGTTCGACCGTCGTCGCGCCCCAGAAGCCGAGCACCGCCACGAACACGACCGCGAAGACGACGAGGCTGAGGCGGACCTCAAGCCAGCTATCGAGGGTGACCCGACCCATCGAGGTCGAGGTCACGAAGCCGGCGATCGACGGATAGACCTCGCCATAGGCGAAGATTCCGCCGAGGACGCCGCCGCAAAACGCCAGGGCATCGAGGCGGCCCGTCGACACCGCAACCAGCGACGTGCCCGGACAGTAACCGCCGATGATGAAGCCGAAACCGAGGACGAGCCCGCCAACCAACTGCGGCAGCCAGTAGGTCGGCGCGACGAAAACCATCGAAAGATCGAGCAAACCCGCCCAGGAGATATAGAACAGGCCGAGCATGGCGGTGACGATCGCCGAGAACATCACTTTGAAGACGGCCATGTCTGTGAAGTAGAACTGCGCAACGAGCTTCCTGGCGCTGCCGAAGCCCGCTCGTTCGAGGAAGAAACCGAAGCCGATGCCGATGATGACCGCCAAGATCAGCGACATCTCGTCGCCGAACAGCGCGTACTTGTAAAAGGGCGCGCTCATCGCCACTCCCTCCTCATGAAGTAGGCCCCGGCATAGCCTCCGACGAAAACCATGATCATGAAGGTCCAGCTGCCGAGGCCGAGGACCGCACCACCCGAAAGCCCCTGCCCGCTCGTGCAACCTCCGGCGAGCTTGGCGCCGAAGCCCATCAGGGCGCCGCCGGCCACGGCGAATGCCATTCGGCCCTTGGCGGAAATTCTGGGACCTTTCTCGACCGTTTTCTTCACCCGGCCCGCCAGCGAGCCGGAGAGGAAGCCTCCGATCAAGACGCCGATGACCTCGAACATCAGGAAGCTCTTGAATGGGCTTCCAAAGCCGTTTTCGAGGTAGCCGCGATAGAATTCGTTGCCGGCCGCGTGCGCCGGCGCCACCGCGTCCACGCCGACTGCGACGATCGTCGAGAACGCGCCCGACGCGCCGAGGCCGCGGCCCATCACCACGAAGGTGGTTAGAAGAACCAAGCCCAAGCCGAGTCCCGCGAGATACGGGTTCATGTAGGGGGCAGGCTCACGTGCACTTGTCATCGATTCCTTCCTTCCCGAGCTGCGCGGCGAAGCCAGCATCATGTTGGCGTCCAATGGCTCAACTGCCCAGCGTTGACCATGACGAAACGAAAGACGAGGCCGCCGGCAATGACGAGAAGCGGCGCCACGGGGGTGTGACCGATGCGGCGGGCCACAGTCAGGCTCTGAATCACGATGGGAACGAGCAGGCCCAGCCCAACGACCAAGACCCAGAAAACGGCAGTGAACGGGCCGCCTAGAAGCATGCTGGCGGCCTCCTGGTGCACCTTCGACGCGTTCATCAAACCGATGAGGAACAAGCCGATGAACACGAGCTCCGTGATCAACAGCCCGATGTCCGCGCGCATCGCGAAGGCCGACTCCTCGGGCTCCTTGGTCAACAAATGGACCAGCGCCGCGGCCGTCGACAAGCCCGAAACCAAGAAGAGCGGGCCGAGCAGACCACTGCTCCAAAGCGGCCTGGCGCCGAGCGAGCTCAGCAAAATCCCGGTGTAGATGCCGACCATGATCCCAAGCCCGATGTTGACGACCGCAATCGCGGTGACTGCCGACGGCTGCGCCTGCAGGCGGTTTGAAATGTCTGCGACTCGTGGGAAGCGGTCCCGGAGGCGCTCTGGCGGGGTGAGAAACAAATTGGCCAGCAGTGCCGGATAGACGAGCAGCAAAATCCACGAGCCCCAGGACATGGGCGAGGTCACCTCGAAGGTCAGGTACAGCCGCCAGACGTAGAGCTTGTGCTCGAGGTCCAAGAACAGAGCGAGCATACCGAGCGAGAGCAGGACCAGGCTCCAGCTTGGCAGCGCATAACAAAAGGACCGCGGGTTACGCCATCGGCCGCTGAGCAAGAAGTACCCGGAGATGACCATCATGCCGGCCACCAGGCCGCCCAAGAACAGATAGACCGGAATCTCCCACGCCCAGACCTGATGCGACATGTCGACGAAGGGATTGCTGTTGGTGGTCGTGTATTCCGACATGGGCGTCACTTGGGTTCGTCGGTGAGGAAGTGAATCCGCGGCTGCGTGCCCGCCTCGGGCAGCAGAGTCTTTGATTTGCGCGACTTGAGGAGCCTGCTGACCTCGCTGTTGGGGTCGTCCAGGTCGCCAAAATACATGCAATAGGTTGGGCAGACGGAGACGCACGCGGGGTCTTTACCTTCCCTCAGACGATGCTCGCAGAAGCTGCACTTGTCGGCGTAGCCGTCCGGATGGGTGAAGCGCGCGCCGTAAGGGCAAGCGGCCAGGCAAGCCTTGCATCCGATGCACTTCTCGTTGGTGATCTGCACGAGCTTGCCGTACTCGGAGACGTGGCTCGCTCCTGTGGGACAGCAGTAGACGCAGGGTGGGTTGTCACACATGTTGCAGCGCTCGCTGCGGATCTCCATCGAGAGCTCGGGAAAGGAGCCTGTCACTTCGGTCGCAATCCAGTCGCGACAGAAGCCGTCCGGCACGTCGTTTTCGGTCTTGCACGCCACGACGCAGTCCATGCATCCAACGCACTTGGCTGTGTCGATGACCATTCCGAAACGGGCCATGCTCGTCAGGCCTCCAGCTCGAGTGTGACGAAAGTCATGTTCATACCGGTGCCTCCCATCAGCGGGTCGACTCGATACTTCGTGATGAGCTGACCGTCGCTTGCACCCTTTTTGTACTTCGGGAAGATCCCGCGCGCCGAGTGTCCAAAACCATGCGTCATGTAGACGCAGTCGCCTCGGATGCGCTGTGTCGCCTTGACGCGGACCGGATTGCTGGTGATGCCGTCGCTGTTCTTGAGCCGGACGTAATCGCCACTTGCGAGCCCGTAGCGTCGGGCGATGTCTTCGTTCAACCAGACTTCGTTTTCGTCCTCCATCTCGGATAGGACCGGGTTGGTCTGCGTGCGGCTGAAGGAATGCACGGGGGACCGCCCGTAGAGCAGGCGAAACGCGCCGGGCGGCGGCTGCTCGTGAGCTGTAAACGTGGGGACGGGGTCGAAGCCGGCTGCTTCGAGCTGCGGGGAGTAGAATTCGATCTTGCCGGACGGCGTATAAAACTCCGCGGGGACTCCTTCGTCGAAGTAGAGCGGCTCCTTCGGCCCCAGGATCACTCCATGTTTTTTGAGATCATCGAAGCTGAGCCCGGCGGATTCGACCCGCGCGCGCAGGTAGTCTTCGATGTGTGTCCAGGGATAAAAGCGTTCGAGACCAAGCTTCGTCGCGAGCTCGCGGGCGATCCACCACCCCGGTTTCTGATCGTCGGGTGGCTCCACCACCGGTTGACGCAGCCCGACGAACGGCTGGCGAAACCAGCTCAGGTGAAGGTCATCGTATCGCTCGAGGTAAACCGCCTCGGGAAGCACCACGTCAGCCCAGCCCGCGATCTCGCTGGGGATGACGTCGACCACCACCATGAGGTCGAGCTCTTGAATGGCCCGGATCGTTTCCTCTCGATTCGGCATGGCCTCGAGCAGGTTGGTTGCGTAGACCATCCAGCCCTTGATGGGGTACGGCTTGCCCGTGATGGTTGCCTCGCGAATTCCGTTGGTCAGCGCGCCGTCGGCAAATGGATACTTGTTGCCGGGGTTGTCGGCTTTCGGCCGGCGGGGGGTCGGGTAGTCCGGGTACCGATAGGCCGGAATGTCCACGCTTGCGGGATAGTAAAACCCGCCCTTGCGCCCCCAGCTCCCGAGCAATGCGTTGAGAAGCGCGATCGCACGGCTGCGCTGCGCGTCGTCGCCATACCAGGTCACGTGCCGGCCGGGGTGGACCAGAGAGGCCGGGCGATGCCTCGCCATTTCACGCGCCGTTTCCCGGATGACGCTGGGCTCGATACCGGTCTTCGGATAGGCCCAGTCGGGCGTGTACTGGGCGATGTGCGCCGCAAATGCGTCGAACCCATATCCGTACGCTTCGACATACTCATTGTCGAAGAGCTCCTCTTTGACGAGCACGTTCATCCACGCGAGCAGCAGTGCCATGTCGGTGCCGGGCTTGATGGGCAGGTAGTGCTTGGCTTTGCCCGCCGCTACGGAGAAGCGCGGGTCGACGACGATGATCGACGCCCCGCGTTCAATCGCGTGCGAGAACTCCTGCACCTGCGTGTTGTGCATGTTCTCGCCGAGGTGTGAGCCGATCAAGACCAGGCACCGAGCATTGGCGATGTCCGTGCGCTCCGGGGTGCTGACGCCCTCGCCAAACGTGAGCGTGAAGCCGACGTCTCGCGGGCCCCGGCACTGCGAGTACGACGGCGCGGCGATGTTGGGCGTGCCGTAGGCGTGCATCGTGTGCTTGAAAAAGCTGCCCCCGAGCCCGTGCGTGAAGAGCGCCATCGATTCGGGGCCGTACTCGGCTTTGAGCTTCGACATGCGGTCCGCGATGGTTTGCAGCGCTTCCTCCCATGTGGCGCGGACCCATTGCTCTTGGCCGCGCTCGCCCTTGCGAATGAGCGGCCACTTCAGGCGATTGGCGTCGTAGTGTGCTCCAACGCCGCCGGTACCGCGGGGGCAAAGTCGACCCTCACACAAAGGATCGAGCTCGTTGCCCTCGATTTTCCAAAGTTTCCCGTCGCGAAGATGCGCGACGGCGCCGCACTTCCAAAAACATACATCGCAGATCGTCGCCACCGTGCCGGGCGTCTCCGATTTGCCCAACGCATCGTGCGCGAACGCGGGAAGCCCACCGACTGCAGTCATCCCGACCGCCGCGGATGAAATCTCCAAGAAGCGTCTTCTCGACAGCGATGGCATCCCGAGCGCCCCGAGGCTTACTCGCGACGCCCCATCGAGCAAGCCAACGCTCAGAGCTCAGATAGGGAGATTCAATTGAAAATGAAAAGAGTTTTCGTGAAGCAAGCCAACAACAGAGTGCGCAACGGCCGGCGCACCGGTCGAGCTGCCTTACGAGCTCGGCGGCGCGACTTCGGCCCTCGCGCCATGCGTCACGATGGGCATGTCCGCTCGAGCAGGTCTTCGCTCGGTGAAACGCAGAGTTCCGTCGTCGATGGGCTGGCCCTTCAGCAAGGCTTTGTCGAGCGCGACGCTCTGGTTGAGGCGCCACGGATCGCGTGACCCTTGCGATGGGATGAGCCCCTTTGCGCGCGTCACATAGCCAGCCATCAAGTCGAGTGCGGGGAGGGCCTCGACGGTTGGATCGGGGTCTGGGCAGCATTGGCCGTACCCGTGCTCATCCATGAAACGGAGCAGCTCGCAGATGTACTCGCAGACGAGCTCTGCACGCAGTGTCCATGACGAGTTGATGTAGCCGAAGACGAACGCGCAATTCGGCAGCCCCCCGAGCATGCAGCCCTTGTAGATCAACGCGTCCGCGGGTTCGAAGGGCACGCCGTCGACATCGAGGTCGACGCCCCCCAGCCACTGGAGCGAGAATCCCGTAGCGGTGACGATCAGGTCTGCGTCGAGCTCGGTTCCCGAGCGAAGGGCGAGTCCTCGTTCCGTAAACGTATCAATCTGATCGGTGACCACGTCGGCGTGACCCGAGGCGATCGCATCGAAGAGATCACCGTCGGGCACGAGGCACAGGCGTTGGTCCCATGGGTTGTAGCGAGGTGTGAAGTGCTTCTCGACGTCGTAATCACTGCCGAGCCGCTTGTACGCCTGCCGAATGAGCAGGCGGCTCGACAGCGCTGGGAAGCGCCGCAAGAACGAATAAAGGAGGGCCATCAAGCGAATGTTCTTCCACCGAATGATCGGGTGGGCGCGTTTTGGTCCGAGTAGCCATCGGAGCATCTGCGCCATGCGATCGCGGCGCGGCCACGCGATCACGTAGGTCGGAGAGCGCTGCACCATGGTGACCTTCTCTGCCTTCTTCGCGACCACGGGAAGCATCGTCATGGCAGTAGCCCCACTGCCGATGATGACAACGCGCTTTCCTGCGTAGTCGATGGCTTCATCCCACTCTTGCGGATGGACGATCTGACCCTCGAAGCGCTCGGTTCCCTCGAAGTCCGGTGTATAGCCTCGGTCGTACCGGTAATAGCCCATGCACGACCAGAAGAAGTCGCAGGTGAGCGTCTCTTCCTTTCCGCTGTGGGCGTTGCGCGTGTACACCGTCCAGCGACCTTCGGCCTTCGAAAAGCTCGCGCGCTCGATCCGAGTGCTGAAGCGAATCTTTTCGGCGATGCCGATCTCTTCGGCGGTGTCCTGCAAGTAGCTCCGAATCGATCCGCCCTCGCCGATCGAGTCTTCTTCGGGCCAAGGTCGAAACGAGAACCCCAAGGTGTACATGTCGGAGTCCGAACGGATCCCAGGGAAACGGAAGAGATCCCATGTGCCGCCGATCGCGTCGCGACCCTCGACGATCGTGAAGGTCTTCTCGGGACAGTTCTGCTGGAGATAGTGGGCCGCCGCGATACCGGAGATACCGGCGCCGGCGACGAGAACGTCGAAATGCTGCTTCATGGCGCTCCTTGAACCGATGGTCCGGTAAGGCTAAGCGCAGATGCGAGGCGTGTCTAACCAAGTGACGACCAGATGGAGATGACGTTTTTCCAGCGGATCGAGTCCAAGGTGATCGGGCGCATTCTTCGTGCATCCGACTCCACCGTGAGGCGAATGACCGAGATGCGCTGGGAAGTGGACGGTCAGCCGCTCGATCGGCGCGCGCAATACATGTTTCGGGTGGGCCGCGTCGCCGAACGCTCGATGCCGAGCCTCAGCCCAGCGGCCGCCCGACGCTACTACGCGCGGCTCAACAGGGTGCTCGAAGCGTCGCCGCCCGAGATCGGACGGGTTTCGGAGCTCAGCATCGACATGCGATCCGGGCAGCGTGCTGCGCGGGCGTACTATCCACTGGAGCGCGGGCGCCAGGCCGAAGCGCTTTCAGGCTTGGTCTACATTCACGGGGGCGGCTTCACGATCGGGAGCGTAGAGACCCACGACACCCTCTGCCGAAGGATTTGCGCGGCTGCCCGATGCGCTGTGTTTTCGGTCGACTACCGCCTGGCGCCAGAAGAGCCGTTTCCTGCCGCGGTCGAAGATTGCGACGACGCATACCGATGGGTGGCCAGCCATGCAGAAGAGCTCGGGATTCGCGCCGATCGAATCGCCATCGGAGGTGACAGTGCGGGCGGAAACCTCGCCGCGGTGGTGTCGTTCCTCGCTCGTGATCGTGGCGGACCGCTTCCGTTCGCGCAGCTCCTTATCTATCCAGGCACTGGGAGTATCGATCATGTTGGCCGCAGCAAGGCGGAGCTGCAGACCGGCTACGGCCTCGACGCCAAGACAACTCGGTGGTTTTTCGAGAACTACATAGGCGATGGGAGCTACGAAGACCCGCTCGCTGCGCCGCTCTACCTGGACTCTCACGCCGGGCTCCCACCGGCCATCGTCGTGACGGCGCAGTTCGACCTGCTCTGCGGCGAGGGGGTCGAGTACGTGGACAAGCTGCGCAGGGCGGGCGTTCCAGTCGACCATCAACACGTTCCCGACCTACCTCACGGTTTCGCTACGATGAGCATTCTTCCTCGCGCTCGCGAGGCGATTGGCGACTTCGCGAAAGCGCTCAGAGAGGCGTTCGAGTCAGCCGATTGAACGGCTCGAAAGAGCGTGCCGGTCGAGTCCTCCCTCGCTTGTGCTCCGAAACCAAGCGGAGCGCCCTCGCGCTCACAGAAAATCACGATGGAACGTCACCTTTCCGACCGCTTTTGCAACCTGGCGCTCACATTCGAATTGGATGATCGCTTCGTAAAAATTGCTCGTTGGTCATGTGGGTAGTGCGATATAGCCTCTGCGGGATGCCCAAGCTCCGCCCCGACGAGAGTGTGTCGCGCGATGCCCGGCTCGATCGATTCACTCAGCTTCTGTTGGTGGCGCTCATCATCGGTGGCGTCGTAGCGCGGGTGCACGAGCTCGGTTATCCGAACGAGCTCACCTGGGACGAGCATCACTTCGTTGAGAACGCCCGAAACATCATCAATGGGCGCTCCGACTGGAACGACCATCCACCCCTCGGAAAGCTTCTCATCGCGCTCGGCATCCTCACCGTGGGCGACGACGGTGCGGGCTGGCGCCTTGCCCCACTCCTCTTCGGTTTGGCGTTGATCGCGCTCGCCTACGCGTTTGGTGCCTCGGCGTTTCGATCGAAGACCGCAGGCTTGTACGCGGGTGCGTTCATCGCGGCCAGCGGTTTCGCTCTGGCCTTTTCGAAGACCGCGCTCCTCGATGGAATGCTGGCAACCTCGATGGTCGCCGCGGCGCTCGCGCTCTGGCGCGCGCGCTCGTGGCGAGGGATCACGCTTGGTGCGATCCTCATCGGCGTGTCGATGTCGTTCAAGTTCACCGGCGTGGTTCTAGTGGTCCCGTTGGTGCTGGTGACGCTAGGTCGCTTCGGCGCCCATCCGAAGACTTTCGGTTTGCTCGTTTTCAGCATGGGCTCCATGGCGGCCGTGTACGTTGCCCAGTTCTCTTTGGGGCTTGCTCTGTGCGGCGACGAGTTCGGGCTCCTCGATGTCGTGAAGAAGACCGCCGAGCTCTTCCACCATCACATCGCCTTGGACGACTGGAAACATTCGGCGACTTCGCGCTGGTACACCTGGTTCATCCCGCTCAAGACCCTGAGGCTTCACTACGCCCGCGAAGGCGACGTCGTTCGAATGATGACGACCTCGGGCAACCCCATTTTGTGGTGGGGCGTGAACGCCGCCGTGCTTTGGTCGGCGTTCGACGTGCTACGTCGATTGCGTCACGGCGATCCGGGGATGGTGCGACAAGTTTTCCAGTCGACCCCGGGTCAGAGCTATCTGCTCATGCTGTGGTTCCTGCCGCTTTGTCCGTGGATACTGACGAATCGCGACAGCTACATCTATCACTACCTGCCGTCGTATGCCTTCGGTCTCATTCTCTTCGGCGGCCTGACGTCGACCCTATCGAGCTCAAAAGCGCGGTTGCTCGTCGTTGCGTTGGTCAGCGTAGTCTTCGCCTTTGGCGTGCGTCTCTGGAGTAAGATCCCATTCGAGACGGACTCGCTCCTTCATTCGTTCTTCTTTCGCTAGTGTCTTCTCACGCTTCGGCATCGTTGAAGCGCCGGCCCACTTCGTGAAGATCCATGTGCTACATGCTGCTCGACGAGACAGTGCGCATGGGTCGAGAACAGCCGGTAGATTCGTGACGCGAGAGGAAACGCTAAGGCTTAGAGTTCCCCTGGAGCGCGTTCTTCGCTCGGGTCATCCCTGGGTGTTCCGCAGAGCCTTGCGCAACGCGCCTCGTAGCGCCGGCCGCGTCGTAGCGGTGAAGGGGCGAGATGGTCGCTTCATCGGCCGCGGGATTTCCGACGAGGGTGCGATCGCGGTGCGCATGTTCACAACCCGTGACGAACCGGTGGACCGGGACCTCTTGGCAGGACGACTTGCCGAGGCGTTCGCACTCCGTCAACGCATCCTACCTCCCGATACGAACACCTATCGGCTGGTGCACGGGGAGGGCGATCGCCTGCCTGGGTTCGTCGTCGACTTGTACGGGGACTATGCGGTGCTCCGCTTCGACAGCCCCGCGCTCCATTCCTGGCTGCCGACCTGGCTCGAGGCCTTGATGCCGCTCTTCGAGCGACTCGGGGTCCGAGGTGCGGTGGCTCGGGTCCCAAAGGACAAGGACTTTGGCGTGCAGCAGGTCTGGGGGGAGCCTCCGCCCGAGGCGGTCACGGTCGTGGAGTGTGGCATGAAGCTCGTGGCGAGCCTCTGGCACGGGCAGAAGACGGGGCTCTTCCTCGACCATCGCGAGTCGCGTCAGCGCATCCGTGAATTGAGCGAGGGCTGCCGCGTGCTGAACCTCTACGGCTACACGGGGGGGTTCTCCGTGGCGGCTGGTCTTGGTGGAGCCCGCAAAGTGGTGACGGTCGATTCGGCGCGGCCGGCGCTCGAGCTCGCCACGCAAAGCTGGAGCTCGAATTCTCTCGATCGAGAGCGACACCGGGTCGTGGCTTCCGATGTCTCCCGGTACATGCAGGCCTTGCGGGACGATGAGCGCTTCGACATCGTCATCTCGGATCCACCGAGCTTCGCCCCGAGCCAGCGTACGGTTCCCAGGGCGATCCGCGCCTATCGAAAGCTTCATCAGAGCTGCATGCAGCACGTCGACGAGGGCGGCCTCTATCTTGCCGCATCCTGTTCGAGCCACATCAGCCCTGACCTGTTCGAGACATCACTTCGCGACGCCGCACGGGCGACTGGTCGCTCCGCAACAATCCTCGAAACCTGGGGCGCTGCGCCCGACCACCCGGTCCTCCCCGTGTTCCGCGAAGGTCAGTATCTGAAGGTGTGCCTGCTGCGAATCGGCCGATGACAAGGCGATGAGAACGAGGCAGATGGTCAGTGCCGCCCATCGCCAAATTCCGGACGGCCAGCCAATCGAGCGCTCTAGGGCAGCTTGCCCGAAGGCCCCGGGGCGGGAAGTCGGACGTCTGGGGCGACGGAGCTTCGAACCATGGCTTCGCCGGACCGCACGAGAGCGTTGCGCAGAACGATGGGCATCAGCAGCTCGTTCATGGCGATAACGGCCAGAAGAAGCGCGCTCGCGCCCTTGCCAGTGTTTCCAAACGAGCGCTGCACGACCAGCGCCAGGGCTAGAGCGAGCCCCGCTTGCGGCAGTAGGCCCGTCCAAGCCCAGCGGCGGATCTCCGTCGAAGAGCGCGTTTGTCGAGTGGCGATCGCTCCGCCGACACCGAATCCGAAGGCGCGGAGTGCGACCAGGATTGCGGCGATCGCCCCGACTCCAAACAGGAGATCGAGCTGAAGCGTTGTCCCAGCAACGGCGAAAAACACCAGATACAGCGGGAGGGAGGCGGCCTGAAGATCATGGACAAGCTGGGAAGCGTCCGGCTCGTTGAAGTTGGCAATCACGAGTCCGGCAGAGAGCATCACGATCAAGGGGTCTAGGCTGACCCTCGTCGTGATCTCAGCGACGATGATGCAAAGCAGGACTACGAAGAGTGAGGCATCTCGCCTGATCTTACGCAGGTAGTAGGCGAGACCGATGCCAACGACAAGTCCGGATCCCATCGAGCCGAAGAGCTCCCAGGCGATCGCTCGCGCTGTCCCGGCCGCATCGCCTTCGCCCGTCATCATGGAGCGGACGAGTGCGGACGCACCACTGAAGAGCACGATCACGACGAGATCAGCGATGACGACCGTTCCGAGCATGGTCCTGCTGACTGGCCCCTCCGAGCGGGTTTCGCTCAGCATGGCCATCACCACGGCGGGGGATTGAGCGCTGAGCAAGACGCCGAGCATTCCGCAAAACGCCAGCAGAGTGGGCCCCTCCAGGTCATGTAGAAAGGCGAGCCTCGGCGCTGCAAAGAACAAAGCCAGCCCCAAGAGAATGCTCGTGCCGATGACCGCCCAGCCCGTCAGGGCGACGATCGTCGGAAGCACGGGGCGCAAGCGATTGAGATTGAGCTCGCCCCCGGCGGTCAGCGCGATCAAGCAGATGGCGACCCCTTCGATCAAGTCCAACTGCACGATCATGTTCTCGGAGACGAGACCGAGCGCGTGCGGTCCGATTGCGATGCCGGCGAGAATGTACCCGACGAGCTTGGGAAGTCGAAGTCGCGCCAGGACGTCGCCCGAGACGAATGCGACCAGCAGAAGGAGACCAAATGCAAGCGCGGTGCCAGCCGTTCCCCGAGCGTCCCCGCCGATGGGCAGCAGAGTCTGCGCCGTATGCACGAGCGATCCGAGCGCCAAGAGGATGAGCAGGTTCTTCATCTCGGACGTCTCCGGCGAGAAAGCACTTCAGAAGTGATCGCGCCTCCGATCACGGCAGTCACGATCCAAGGAATGGCCGGATCTCGATAGAGCACTTGGGCGCTCATCACGATCGCGATGGAAACCATGCTGATGGGTGGAACGAGGACCGAGCGCCACCCCGAAGCCTCGACGCGGGCCGCCAAACGGGGGGATTGACGCCCGAGCATGCGCATTGCGATCGCGTATCCGATTCCGCGACTCGAGAGGAACGCGACCAGCAGCACCCAGCCGCGCCAATCTGCGACATCCCAAAGCGCCCCCGCAATCGCAAAGAAGAGATAGTAAATGGGGCGCTCGAGCTGCATGAGAATCGTCCAGCACTGCTGCTTGTGCTCGCCTGGGAGATTCACCAGGAGGGCACCTGCGATGAAGCACACGACCAATGGGGAGAGGAACAAGTACCCGGCGATCCCAGAAGCGAGCGCGACCGAGCCGAGCAAGAGCGCCAAAAACTCCGAACCCCTGCGCCCCGCCAAGAGCGCATACATGATGAGACCGAGGCACAGTCCAACGCCAAGGCTCAAAATCAACCAAACCGTTCCGGGTAAGTCCCACTCGAACTCGATCCAGAGGGGACGAAAGAAGGCGCCGAGCGCTGCAAGGCCAGCGACCGCGATGATCTCGTCTAGCGACTCGACGGCAAGCTGTGGATCCGGCTCCTCACCGTGCGCATCCTGCGGCGCCGCACGATCGCCCGAACCGGTTGCGGAGATAGCGCCTGCCGTCGCCAGAACGATCGCGTCGCGGACGAAGGTCGCGTCGTTCCAAGGCCTGCCAAAGAAGAGCATCAGCGCTGCGCCCGTCGTGCCTACGAGGAGAAACGGCGTCAGCGTTTCCAGGCCGACCAGCGTAGCGGTGCCTCTTGGCAGCCGATCGAGGACTCGGACATCGAATTGAAATCCAATGATCAGACCGAGCCAGCCGAGTGCGAAGTGCACCAGCGGTGTCAGATCGTACAGGACCTCGTCGTCGAGAATTCCGACGGCAGGATGACGCGCCAGCAACCCGAGCAGGACGAATGCAACGCCGGAGGTAATTGCGTGGCCAATGCCGAGTGCGTCCTCGAGCCGCTGCCGGACCTTGGGATGCGAGGCCAACCAAGCGAGGATGAGGAGAATGGAAAGACCGATGACCGACTTGAGCAGCGGCCACGCGGGGCCGGGCTCGGCTGGAGCTGGCGTCAGCTCGGTCGCCTGCGCCATTGCGTTGGCCGCGCCGGGGAGCACCCAAACCAGCGCGACTAGGCGACCCATCGTCGGACTGTAACCGAGAACAGAGCGTGGGACCGTCCACAAGTCTGCACTGAGGCGCGTTCCGCCACTGGGATACGAGCAAGCCCAAGGGACGTTGACCAGATGCGCCAATACGTCTATCTCTGACCGGCCACGGTTCCCGTTCGTGGTCCCAAGGAGACGACTCATGCGCCGCCTAGCCCTGTTGGCCTATCTATTGCCGGCTATGACCCTCGCCGCCTGCGGGAGTGACAGCGACTTCGCCGAGAAATGCAACGCCGACAGCACCTTCGCGCTGGTTCAGTCGGTCTTCGACGCGCGTGGGTGCACGGCGAGCACCTGCCACGG
Source organism: uncultured delta proteobacterium (assembly GCA_963699755.1). Lineage (GTDB taxonomy): Bacteria > Myxococcota_A > Polyangia > Polyangiales > Houyiibacteriaceae > SG8-38. The sequence goes on along the minus strand of CAVOVB010000001.1, from coordinate 362,176 downwards.
CGCCGACGCGTCCCAGGCAGCCGGCAGTCTCGATCTCCGCCCGGAGAACCTCTACCAGAACGTGGTGAACGTGGCGGCCGGGACGGGCGATCTTCCGCTCGTGTTCCCAGCCGATGAAGAGCGAAGCGTGCTCTATCTGAAGCTCGCCGCAAAGACACTCGACACCGACCTCGCAGACTACGGGATCTCGGGCGGTGCGATGCCCGCGAGCGCTGAGATCCTGACCGAGGAAGAGCTCGCTCTGGTGCGCGCGTGGATCCGTGCTGGTGCACCGCGAGTCGGTGTGGTCCGCGGGGCGCCTCAAGTGCTTGGATGTGCGCCGAGCGAGGAGGCCGCTCCCAACAAGATCCCGCCCCTGCCTCCACCCGCTGCGGACAAAGGCATCCAGTTCTTCTCTGGTGGCTGGACGCTACCGGCTGAGTCCGAAAACGAGGTCTGCTTCGTCACGTACTACGACTACAGCGACCGGGTGCCGGAAACCGTTCGACTGCCCTGCCCTGAAAGCTACGGCGGTCCGAGCCGTGAGTGTTTTGGATACTCGAACTTCCTCCTTGCCCAGGACCCGCAGTCCCATCACAGCATCGTCGAGTCCTACATTCCGGCTCCCGAAAACCAACACGAGTGGGACCCGAAGAACCCTGTCTGGAAGGATTGGCAGTGCCTCGATGGCGCCAACGATGGGATGCCCTGCGACCCGACCGTCGAAGGCATGTGCGGTGACAAAAGCGCCTGCGCGACGGCGCCGTTGACCGCCGTAGGGTGCATTCGATACCCGAATGGGCCCGAGGATCTCGGAAGCTTTCTCGGCTTCTTTGGCGCAGCGGCCTCGCGGCTGAACATCGCTGTCGCGCAAGAAGCGACATTCGTCGAAGACTTCGCGCCCGGGGTGTACGGGGTGATGCCGGTGCGCGGTTTCACGATCTGGAACAGCCACTCGTTCAACCTGACCAAAGAGGACACGACCGTCGCCCAGTACATGAACTTCACCTATAGTGCGCCCGAGGACCGCGCGTTTCTCCGACAGGACCTGACGGTGTTGGATCACATCTTTTCGATGGGCACGATCGCTCCGTTTACGAGCCAGCAGGCGTGCGCGACGTTCACCTTGCCCATCGGTTCGCGCTTGATCACGCTCTCGTCTCACACGCACAAATTCGGCCACGACTTTCGCATTTGGTATCCACCCAACGATGCGTGCAGTGGGGGCCCGAATTGCCCGGCGCCTGAACGCGACCCCGACTACCGAAGCTTCTACTATCAGGATCCCCTCTATCAACGCTTCGGCGAGCAGAACGCTCTCGATCTCGATAGCCCCGATGAACGCGATCGAACGTTCCGGTACTGTGCCATTTGGGACAACGGCGCGACCAATCCCGAGGAGGTGCGAAGGAACTCGAACAGGCCCGACGCGAACACCTGCGCGCTCGGGGATCGCACGCCTCTGATCGGGCCGTGCGGCTGTCAGCCGGAAGATCGCGCATGCCTTGGCGGGCCGAATCAAGGCATGACCTGCAACGGAGACGACTCTGTCTGCGGCGAGGTCGGCGTCTGCGACGCTTGTCCGGTCTGGGGCGGCGTCACCACCGAGGAAGAGATGTTTGGCGTCCTCGGTGCGTACTACATCATCGACTGACTTCGTCGATCGTGGAGCTCAGGCTATCGCAACACCTCGCCGAAAAGCCGCTACCCAAAGTACCAACGCTGCGAGAGGCTGAGGTCTTTACGCCCCGCGCGTCGAAAACTATATGCATTTCACAGGAGCCACATCGTGGAAATGGAATACCGACGCCTCGGAAACACCGGCCTCAAGCTCAGCGTGCTCTCGTTTGGCTCCTGGGTGACCTTCCACCATCAGCTCGGCAACGACACCGCGGTAGCCTGCATGCAAGCTGCTTGGGAAGCCGGTGTTAACTTCTTCGACAACGCGGAGGTCTACGCGGGTGGCAAATCGGAAACGATCATGGGACAGGCCGTGCAGGAGCTCGGCTGGCCGCGGGAGTCATTTGTGATTTCGACCAAGCTCTACTGGGGCTTACGCGAAGGTCCGAACACCAAGAACACGCTCAATCGCAAGTATTTGATGTACGCGATGGATGGCTCACTCAGACGCCTGGGCTTGGATTTCGTCGATCTGCTGTTTTGTCACCGGCCCGACCCGGAAACGCCGGTCGAGGAAACCGTTTGGGCGATGAGCGACATCATCGCGTCGGGAAAGGCGCACTACTGGGGGACGTCGGAGTGGCCCGCCGAAGCGATCGAGGAAGCCTACGAGATTGCGGAGCGCTACGGCCTGCGAAAGCCGGTGATGGAGCAACCTCAGTACAACCTTCTCTGGCGTGATCGGGTCGAAAAGGAATACGCGCCGCTCTACGAGAAGCACGGGATGGGAACGACGATCTGGAGCCCACTCGCATCTGGCGCCCTCACCGGAAAATACCTCAACGGGGTTCCCGATGAGAGCCGCGCCGCCTTGCCGGGTTACGAGTGGCTACGAGAGTACATCCTGACTCCAGCGAACGAAGGCAAGATCCGCCGTGTGCTCGAGGTCGCCGAAGATCTCGGGTGCACAGCGGCGCAGCTCGCGATCGCCTGGTGCGCAACGAACCCCCGAGTCTCGACGGTCATCACCGGTGCAAGCCGGGTCGAGCAGGTGCGGGAAAACATGGGTGCGCTCGACGTCATTCCACGGCTCACCGATGAGGTGCTCGCCCGACTCGAGGGCCAGGCCTAGCGCAGAGCCTAGAGCCGAGAGAGCGGCCGGATTCTGCTGACCGCTGCGCAGCGCGAAGGCGACGCCTTTTTCTGCTATCGCTTTTCGGCTGGGTGCTTTGCGCCGTGTCTCGCCTATGGAAATGAACTATCAGTGGAATCGGCTCGCGTACACGCTTTGGGCGCCGATCTATGACCTGGTGCTCGAACGGTTCTTTGTCCAGGGCCGAAAGCGAGCCATGGAGTTGCTTGGTCTCAGAGCAGGCGAACGACTGTGCCTGGTCGGCATCGGTACTGGCAGCGACCTCCTGATCGGCGATGCGCAAGCGCTCCCGCTCCAGGATGACGCGTTCGATGCGGTCATTCTCAATCTCGTTTTGAGCGTCGTTCCCGACCCTTCCCGGTGCATGGAGGAGGCGATTCGGGTGCTGCGCCCCAGGGGCCGAATCGTCGTGTTCGACAAGTTCTCGGCCGACGATAGCAGAGCCGCCCGGGGCCGTAGGATCGCGAACGCATTCTCGACCTTGCTCGGCACCGACATCAACCGACGGCTTGGGGATATCATCTCCGGATTGCCGTGCGAAATCGTGCACGACGAGCCGAGCATTTTCGGAGGGATGTACCGAGTGGTCCTGCTCCGGCCCACGCTGAGTTGACGATCTTTTGAATTTTCCAAGGCTCGACGAGACAAGCAATCGCGCGTGCAGCAAGCCTTGGCTAGAGGCTAGACTGTTTGGTCGATGGGATGGGTTTCGATGCGGGCGATCGGCTTGGTCGGGCTGACTTTGATTGGCGCCGCTTGCGGCGCGAAGCAGTCTCAGGGAACCACCGCGGTCAGAAGCGGCGGGGCAGACCTCAGTGGCGAGCCGCCTGTCATAGAGGTGGCCTCCGACGAGGAGGTCGACCTGGAGATCTGGGCTCCCGAGGTAGAGGTCGACGAAGAGGAGTCGGCAGACAAGAAGCCCCCGCGTCGCGACATCAAGATGATGTCCTACGAGGAAGCCATGGCACTCCCGGTCGAGCTCGGCGATGCCACCGCCGGAGGTGGCGAAGGGCAGCTGACTGGGGAGGAGATCGCCCGGTTCATGGACGAGCATCTCGACGAAATGTACGACGAGTGCATCGCAAGAGAGCTCCAGCGCGGGAACGCGCTCGGGACTGTCACGATCGATCTCGCCATCCGCGGAAAAGACGGAATGGTCGTAGGCACGACGATCGAGCCTGGCCGTCGCCGCTTCAAAAACTGCCTGGAGGGCTATCTCGAAGACCTGCGCTTTCCGCCCTTTGCGTCCACACGAATGGGTGCCCGCTATCGGTTTCACACCGACTGAGTCCGTCGCGCTTCAAAGACGCTCACCCCGATTCACGCGTGTCACATGCGCCTACGAGCGAGTGCCGCGTTCGGCCTGATCGTCCGTCTCATAGACGAGCTCGTAGGCGATCGGGGATGCGAGCTTCTCACTCGTCATGAAGACCGACATCACCAACCTGCCCTCGCCATCGAGGCGATAGGTCGATTGTCGCTTCGCATGCTCGAACACGAAAAATTGAAGAATCTCGTCCCTAGTCACCCGATACGAGAGCTTCGCATCGCGCCCGTTGGGAGCGACCAGCTCTTTCGGCGAACCGTCGAGAGCCGCAACGGCGTCGTACTTGCCCATGGTGATCGAAACGTCATCTCCCCTGCGCGCAATGAGGATTCGCTCTGGGAGCTCTTTGTGATTCGCGAGCCTGCTGGAGGCGACCTTTCGGCCGAGCCACCCGAGGCTGCTCACGGCCGCCTGAACGGACGCATCGATCTTGGCATGGTCTTCGGCGGGGGTGCCCGCGTATCGATAGGCGCCCTCCAAGCGCGCAAGCGCTGAGGAATCGGCCCAGGAGCTCGTGTCGAGCTCCTGGGAGGTCGCGCTCGGCGACAAGGCCAGATGAAGGCAGGTCGCAACGGTGCCAAGGATGGCTGTTCGGCGCAAGCTCATGGGATTCGCTTAGAGCCGATCGGACGAGAGCGCCAGCCGCACGGCGGCCTTCGGTCTCGAACAATCCTCGGTCAAACCGTGGGCAGCCCTTGCCAGGCGCGTTCGAAGTCATGCGGGACGGTCCCGGGTCCACCGCCTCCTCTCGAACCGGCGCGCCTTGGCGTCCGCGACGGCCGGTGCTCAAGAGAGGCAATGGGTTTCGAGGTGGCGGCGGACGGCTACGATCAGTTCATCGGAAGGTACTCCCGTGCGCTCGCGCCTCGTTTCGCAGATTTCGCTGGCATCGTCAGCTCGGTGTCATTTTGCACGTTCGAGGCAAACGGGTTCGCAATGACCCGCACATTCTGGGATGCAGTGCTTCGCTTCGATCCATGCGCTCCCGACGACGCCCGCATGCCTTTCCGAAGATCGAACGAGCTCGTCGAGCTTTGCGAGCGAGCAAACCTGCGCGACGTGGAAACGGATGAGCTTCTGATCGAAGCCTCCTACTCGGAGTTTGATGAACTGTGGTTGCCCTTTTCGCTTGGGATAGGCCCTGCCTCGGAGTGTCTGCAGGCGCAGGACCCGCCGCGCCGAGCCGCGATCCGCGAGGCCTGCTTCGACTTGCTGGGCAGGCCCCGAAAAACCTTTGTGCTTAGTGCCAAGGTGCTCGCTGTCCGCGGCCGCACAGCCGGTGGATGACCCTCACAAGCCCCCAGCGAAGGGTCTGAAACCGGGCATTTCGTGGACCAATACTGAAGAGCTGCGCAGCCATGCCAAGAGGTCGCGCGTCTTGCTAACTTGAGCGCCGGGGGTTCGCGTCCATGAAGAAGCTACTGATCGCAGTTTGCATACTTTCGTTCGCCGCAGGGGCACAGGCGGATTTTGGACGAAAGTTGCTCAAACAGCACAACGTTACCGCGGCACAACATGCTGTAAGAGCTGCCACGCTTTCCGACGAAGACATGGCGAAGCTGTCACTCCAAGCCGTAGCGGCGATGGATGAGCAAAATCCGGTCGTCGAGCATGGCGACCCGTTGGCGCAGCGCTTCGACAAGATCGTGAAGGGACTCGAGTCAGAAGACGGGCTCGAGCTCAACTTCAAGCTTTACAACGTATCGGATGTCAATGCGTTTGCGACACCCGATGGAAGCATTCGCGTCATGGCTGGTTTGATGATCATCATGACGGACGACGAAGTCCGCAGTGTCATCGGTCACGAAATCGGGCACGTGAAGCTCCAGCACGCGAAGAAGCAATACCAGAAGGCCTACTCGGTCGCGGCAGGCAAGAATGCCGTGGCGGCCAACACGGGCTCGGGCGGCGAGCTATTGGCGGAGAGCCAGCTTGGCGCGTTCATCGAAGACGTTCTGAACGCGAAGTTTTCGCGGGGCGATGAATCAGCTTCAGACGAGTATGGGTTCAACTTCATGGTCAAGCACGGCTATGACTACCACGCCATGGAAGGCGCGTTCAGCAAGCTCGCAGAGCTCAGCGGCGACAGCGGCAAGAAGTCGCTCAAGGCTTCCCATCCGGACGCGGACGAGCGTGCGAAAATCGCAAAGGAGCGTGCCCGGGCGCAAGACAAGAAAATGAAGCAGGCGCGACGATGATGAGCGATCTCGCTAGGCGTCTCTTCATGTCTTGTACAGCGATTGCGCTCGCGGTTTCCGGCTGCGCGACGAGCTCACCGAATTCGGGCAACCCTGAACCGCTAGCGAGCATGCCAAACGGAGCCGTTCCAGGCACCGCCACGGTTTACGCTCTAGCGTTACCACCCCCGGGCACGGCAAGCAGCGGCGACACGGCTCTCGGCTTCACGGCATCCAAAGCGAAGCGGGCAAAGGGCGAGCTGCCCTCGTACGTCGAGGCCATGCTCGAGCCCGCGGAATTGGGCGATCTCACCAACGACGAAGGTCAACAGCTATTGAGCTCGACCAAAGTCTCCGATGTCATGAACAGACACGTGAACGACATCTTTCAGGGATGCGTACTCAGGGAGATCAAAACGACGCACATGAGCCGAATCTCGATTCAAATGGTGATCTCAGGCAAGGGAGAGATCACGGGCGCCACCACCAAACCTGGCAGCAAACCCTTTCAAGTCTGCGTCAATAGAAAACTGATCGCGATCAACTTTCCGAAGTTCTCCGCGCCCCGCATGGGCGCAGAGTACACATTTAGCATCGAATAGTTGCACGCCACCTAAGCGGTAGGATTTCCGTTTTTCAGCTCCAGCGTTGCAACGGCCGGGAGGGATGCTCCCGATGCGGGTTCGCACGCCCGCATGCGAGGAATGTTCAACACCGCATCGATCGGGCCGTACGCCCACTTCACCTCAATGTTCGTCGCTGGCGCGGGGCGAAGACCGAAGATTCGCGCCTTAGTCCTCGAGCAGGCTTCGGAGCATCCAGGCCGTCTTCTCGTGGAGCTGAAGGCGTTGGGTACCGAGGTCCGCGGTCGCTTGGTCACCCGCCTTCTCGGCCGCGCGCACCGCCCCGCGGGCGGTTCGAATCACGGTCTCGTGCGCCTCGACGAGCAGCTTCACCATATCGAGCGCCTTGGGCACGCCGTCCGTGTCCGCGACGCTCGATAGACGACCAAACGCGGCATAACTTCCCGGAGCATGCACGCCGAGCGCGCGAATCCGCTCGGCAAGCAGGTCGACCGCCATCGCGAGCTCGGTGTACTGCTGCTCGAACATGAGGTGGAGCGTCTGGAACATCGGTCCGGTGACGTTCCAATGGAAGTTGTGGGTCTTGAGGTAGAGCGTATAGCTGTCGGCGAGAAGCTTCGAAAGCTCGCCGGCCAGCTCTTCACGCTCTGCGGGTGCGATTCCGGTGTTGAGGTCCATCGTGTATTCCTTTGTGGGTTGTCGGATGGTCAGGCTGCATCGAGGGTAGGCTCACCGCGGTTCCAACCGCAAGCGGTCAGCTCCCCGGTCTGGAGCGCGTCGAGCACCCGGAGCACCTCGTCGACGTTGCGGCCTACCGAAAGGTCATTGACGCTGACGAATCGGATGACGCCCTCGGGGTCGACGATATAAGTCGCCCTAAGGCAGACACCAGCCTCTTTGTGCAGGATGCCGAGCTCGGTCGACAGCTCCCGCTTCGTGTCGGCGAGCATCGGGAAGGGCAGGTCTTTCAGGTCGGGATGATCGTTGCGCCACGCCAAGTGGACGTAGTGCGTGTCGGTACTGGCGCCTAGAACCTGGGCGTTGCGCTCCGCGAACGCAGCATTCTTGCGCCCGAACTCGGCAATCTCCGTGGGGCAGACGAACGTGAAGTCCATCGGCCAAAAGAAGATGACGCGCCACCGGCCGGCATGAGATTGGTTTGTGACCTCCTCGAACTCCTTTCCGGGCGCGGTGCTGACGGAAGCCTGAAGCTCGAAGTCGGGAAATAAGTCACCTACGGTTTTCATCTGTCCTCCTTGGTGCCGCGAAGCAGCACCTGGTAATCTTTGATGTCGAAGCCCTCGATTTGCTCGACCCGCGACACCTTCACGAGCTCCCAGGGAAGGTCGTAAATCCTCCCACTGCTTTCATCGATGAAGTGGTGGTGCTTGTCGGTGTTTGGATCGAATACGAGGCGCCCTTCGGTCAGAACGAGCTCACGCAAAAGTCCCTTTGCCACAAACAGGTTCAGGGTGTTGTAGACGGTTGCCCGGGAGACCATGGGGAACGACTGCCGCACCCGGCTCCAGACCTCGTCCGCGCAGGGGTGCGTATCTGCGTGAAGCACGTAGCGCGCAATCGCCAACCGTTGCGCCGAGGGCCTGATGCCGCTCCTCTCGAGCCGCTGCGCGTCGTCTGACTCCATGTATTAGACTTAGTCTAAAATTAGACTCTGTCAATAGGCTGCATTCCTAGATCCGAAGCGCATGATTTGATTTGGTTTTCGGTGGTTCGAATCGGGGGGCGGTTTCCAGGACCCGTCCCCTTCCTAAGAGGCTGTCTCCTGATGGTTGGTGAATCCCACCAGTCGATGCGGAATCGATTCCGCCTCTCAGTTGGCCCTGCGCCGAAGCATCGACTTTGCACTAATCCTCCTCACCCGCGACTTGGGGAAACGATTCGCGAGAATGACCGCTGTCGAACGCGGATCGCGAAAGGTAGGGCGCTTAGCGCTTTGGTGCGCCAGGTGAATCGGCCGGGGCCTGACTGCTGTCGCGCAAGAGGCGGGAGGGCTTGGGAATGGGGCCTCGGCCCTTGGGAGACTAGGTGCTCACTCGGGTAGGCCCGAAGTCTCCAGCAGGGCGAGGATCACCGCCCCGACCCCGTAATTCACGTCCTCCTTGGTGGCCACGTCAAGGTACTCCTGGAGCGACCAGGGGTCGGTGGCGAGCGAAACCCCGGTGACGACGGGTCCATCGCCATCGTCGCTGATCCTCTGCTTGAGGCCTTCGACGGCCTTTTGCGCAACCTTCCGTTCCTGATCCCCGAGGATCCCATAGCGGTAGGCGCGCGCAATGCCGTATGCGAACAACGCGCTCGCACTGGTTTCGAGATAATTGTCGGGCTCCTCGGGGTGGCTCATCACGGTCAGCCACAGGCCGCTCGGTTGCTGTTGCGCTCCAATGATCGCTTCGATCTGATCGCGGAACACCTGCTCCACGTCGGGGTCGGTTTGGTTTCGCTCGACCCGGATGCGCAGGTAGTCCGCAAGGGATGCCGCGACCCAACCATTGCCGCGCGCCCAGTAGACACTCTCATCATAGGGGGGCCAGTCCTGCGCGTGCCGCATGAAACCGCCGTCGTCCTGCAATATGTCCGAGAAGATCTGAATCTGATCAGACATCAGGTCGAGGCGAGCGGGATCGTCGAGCTCGCCCCAACGATTCAATACCATCCCAAACATGAAGAGGCTGTCGATCCAGACAGACGTCCCCCCGACGATGCCGTTGTGGCTGATCCCTCCCTCTGCGGTCCGCGGCGCGACAGTATCGAGATACTCGAGTGTGTCGTCGACGACCTGCTGATAGGCGGCCGTCGAGTTCTCAGCGAGCAACGCGATCGCGGTGATGGCCGGCGGGCAGCTATCGCTCCAGTAGATCTGGTAGCCCTGCTCGATCCCATAGTCCAACCACGATTGGTAATAGGCGTGAAGACCCGGGTCGCCGGTCACCCGATAGAGCTCGGTCAGCGCGTACATCAAGACGCCCGATTTCCAGCCCCAGAACTCTTGCTCGATGGGGTGACCGTCGATGTACCGAAGCGCGATCTTCTTGGCAAGGTCCACTTGCTCGGATTCCGGATCGCGCCGCCTGGCATAGCACTCAGCCGCGGGAACCGTTGCGTCGCAGCAGTCGTAGTAGCCGCTGCAGGTCGCGGTGTTCGTGCAGCTCGAGGCGGCCATGAGCAGTCCAATTGCGACTGCGCAATAATTCAAGATGAGAAGTCGCTTCACGGTTCCTCCTAGTCTAGGAAGTGGCTGACTTCACGCGTCCGATTCGCAAAGTCGAGGACCAAGGTCGTGCTCTGGTACTCGCCCGACGGGTGCTTGTACTCGAACGAGATGACGTCATCGCGGAAAGGAGACGCGCTGTATGGGTTTGCGTAGCGGGGATAGTCGCTCACTTCGACCGGTATGCCGTCCTGCGTCAGCGGCCCATCCCAGGCCATGACGAGGCGCCGCTGCGACGGGGACTCGTAGTCGACGGTCAGGGCTTCGGCGTCGACGTTCAGCTTAGCAGCTAGGATCGCACCCTTGAAGGCTGCGAAGTCAGCGTATTCGGAGGCGCTCCCGAGCTCGCAAATCCAAACCGTCTTCCCGCCCTGCGCGATGATCTCGTGGTCTCCGAGATCCTGGTGTTCCGGGTCGTCGTTTGTTTCCCAATCCGCGTCCGGATCAGAGGTCCAGAGCGCGAGGTATCCATCCCCGTGGCGCGCGAAGAACCAGCCTCCCTCTTTGTAGGCTTCGTCGAACTGGCTCTTGTCGAGAAACGCATGGCTATAGAGCGGCTGATCGGGGACGTAAATCACGGCTGTGATGTCGACGTCGTAGAGCGAGAGGACGACGTTCTTCACCTGAATCGCGCGCGGCATCGTTCCGTACCCAGTCCAATAGCGCGGCGTATCACCACCCCAGTCCTCCTTCGCCGGATGTGTCGTGAAGGCCACCGCATCCATCCCCAAGGTGGCTTGCCAGATCGATTGCTGATCTCCGCCGTAGCCTTTGCGCCAGTCCTGTGCGGTGCTGAGCATGTAGCTCGGGGTCCGGTAGGTGTAGATGTTCACCTCAGGACGCATGTTCCGGGTGATGTCCTTCTCGGTGGCCTCGGCGAGCGCCAGCCGTGTCTCCTCGTCCTCGAGCACGGTGCGGAAGGGCTCGAACAGCCTATAGTCATCGTGCGCCCACCACCCGTAGGCATTGAGCATGTCGACCCAGAGGCCAATCGTGAGCGGGTGCGTGTAAGCCTCGAGCGTCATGAACGTCATGCCATCCTCGAATCGTCCGGTATCGAGGCCCCAGCTTTCGGCTTCTCCGAGTTTGATGCCCATCCGCTGGCGGTTTTCCATCTCTTCTCTATCCACATCACGCGCGATATCGTAGACCACGCACGGCGGCTGGTACTTCGTGCTCAGCGCGAGCGCCGACGAGCTCATGTTCCCCGGGCTGAACTCGTTGAGATCGAACAGCAGCTTGAACGTCGAGCGGGTGCTGTCGCGAGAGCCACCCATCTTCTGCTCGTAGGTTCGTCCGTGGGTGCTCCCGAACGCCCCCGCGTACTGGTTCAGGGCCATGTCCGCAGCGATCAAGTCCAGCACCATCTTCGCCAGCGTGCTGATCTCCTCGTCCTCAGCAAGCTCGACCAAGGCGACGAGGCCCGGGATGTCCTCGTCGTAGTAAACGTTCGAAAGCCATTCGCTAAAGCCGGACTTGTAGCGGAGCTCGAGCCAGCGCATGACTCGAGGCCGGAACGTTTCCATCTTCTTGGCGCCCGTTTCGCCGCTCGCGGCAAACACCTCGTCCGGATAGAGCTGCCCCGCCAAGTATCCGCTACTGGCGTACAAGATGAAATGGTTCTCCGTGACGTAGACCATGCTGTCGGTCTTTTCCGGGTCCGGCTCGTTGAGCCGCTCATCCGGCCAGAACTTGTGCTGAAGGAGCGTGCTCCTTGCGTTCGCCAGAATCTCGGCGCTCAACAGCTCCGAGTCGGAGTACTCGTACATCATCCAGAGCAGGGCCGGGAGCTTGAAATCCGAGGTGTCTTCGCGGCTGACCAATCGATCGAGGTCGAACTGGATCTTGGACTCGTCCGGTGCGACTCCCTTCGCAAGGCGCATGATCTCGGAGTACGTGTTCTGCGTGTCGGCCTCGATGGTTGCATCGAAGAAAGCCTCACGCCGGGCCTCGAAGCCCGTACACTCTGGTGGAGGGGCCAGCGGGCTATCAGTCGTGCAGCCGATGATGGTCACGACGCCTAGTGCAAGCACATAAACACACCCACTCACGTAACGCATGACAGCACAGCTCCTTTTTGAAGAGAAAGCAAGGACCATGCCGAGTGCGGGCGTCATTTTTTCTGGGGTTTCTCGGGCGGGGGGGCGCAGGCATTGCATCTTGGTGAAAGGGTGGCGAAATGACTGCGCCACGACGCCAGTGACTTCGCTGTGGCAGCAGGCCTGTCGCGTCTGACCCCCCCTGGGTCAAAAGGTCGCAACCCCTCGCGCAACCAACGTAGAATCCAGGCCCGGGGAGGGGCATGAAGACAATCTTGACACTCGCGTTCGCCGGCATCGCGGTGATCGCGGCGCTCGACTACTGGACCGGTCACGAGATCTCCTTCTCCGTCTTCTATCTCTTGCCCGTGGGGCTTCTGGCTTGGCGGGCGAGCCTGAGCGCTTCGTTGGTCGCTGCCCTGCTTTCGGCCGTCCTCTGGTATTCCGCCGACGTATCGAGCCATGTGTACAGCCATCCGGCTATTGGCGTTTGGAATGCTATCGCCCGACTGATCATCTTCATCTTTGCGGCGCTTGTGCTCCAACGCGTTCGAGCTCTGCTCGACCGAGAGCGCGCGCTTGCTAGGACCGACGCTCAGACGGGTCTCTACAATCTACGGGCATTCGCGGAGCTACTCGAGCGCGAGCGTTCGAGGTCTCAGCGTACGGGTCGCGCGTTCACGCTGGCGTACTTGGACCTCGACCGCTTCAAGACGATCAACGATCGCTTTGGCCATGCCACCGGCGACCTAGTCTTGCGAGAGGTCGGCCTGAAGCTCGCCACTACGTTGAGGTCCAACGACGCCACCGGAAGGCTCGGCGGAGATGAGTTCGCGATCGTTCTCAGCGAGACCGATGAAGCGCAAGCGACACTGGCTCTGGAGCGTATTCAGACGGCACTCTCGGCTACGCTAGGTAGCCTTCGCAGCGCTGCGGAAGTCGGAGTCACGGCCAGCATTGGCGCCGTCGTCTTTTCCGGAGGAACCGCGAGCTCGGATGACCTGCTGAGAGAAGCAGACGCCCTCATGTATCGGGCCAAGCAACAGCGGCCGGGCTCCATCCTGATCGAATCCCCCGAGGCCTGGAGGGCCACCGAGAAGCTTGCGCGGGTAGCGACTCGTTCGGAGCCGTGACTTCCCCACCGCTTGGTGATAGCTGCCGGCGATGACCCAGACCGACGATTCAACCGAGGATCCGCCGCCACCATGGGAGATGTTGCGAAGCCTCATCAACGCGCAAGATCGCCCTGCCGCACAAGCCTTCGTGGACACGGTCCCTTCGGAAGATCTGCCACGTGTCATGAGCTTGCTCGGCAACGAAGAGAGCGCGCGCCTCCTCGAGATGCTGGAGCCCGCGACCAGCGGCGCCCTGATGGAGAGCATCCCGGAGGCTCAGGCCACGGACGTGTTGGGTGAGCTCGATTCGGACAAGGCGGCGGAAATTGTCGCGCAGCTACCGAGCAACGAGCAGGCCGACCTCATATCGAACCTTCCGGACGATGAAGCCCAAGCGATCTTGGAGCAGATGCCTCCCGCCGAGGCAGCGGACGCGGAGCGTCTTGCGCAGTACCCGGAGGGTACCGCCGGCGCGATCATGATTACGGAGTATCTCAGTTTCCCTCACGAGGTCACGGTGGGAGAGGTGCTCGAAGATCTTCGCCGGAACACGGAGCGTTATCAGCGCCACGACGTGCAGTACATTTACGTCACCGACACGACCGGCATCCTGAAAGGCGTGCTGAGGTTGCGAGACCTGGTGCTGACCTCGGAGCGGACCCCGGTCGAGCAGATCATGATCACGGCCATGGAAGTCGTCCCGGTGCAAGCCCCGCTCGCCACTCTTCGCGATTTCTTCGCCACGCGCGCCTACCGTGGCGTTCCCGTGACCGATCGCGCGGGTCGGCTCGTCGGCGTCGTGCGTCACGCGGACGTCGCGGAAGCGGTGGGCGAGCGCGAGGCGAGCGATCACCTCAAGGCGCAGGGCATCGTTGGCGGGGAAGAGCTTCGCACGATGCCGACTCTCACCCGCGCCTGGCACCGCTTGTCCTGGCTCAGCATCAACATCGTGCTCAACATCGTGGCCGCAAGCGTCATTGCACTCTATCAAGAGACGCTCGCGGCGGTGATCGTGCTCGCCGTGTTCCTTCCGATCATCTCCGACATGAGCGGCTGCTCGGGGAATCAGGCGATCGCCGTCAGTATGCGCGAGATCACGCTGGGGCTCATTCGTCCGTCCGATGCGTTCCGCGTTTGGCGCAAAGAGCTTACGGTCGGTCTCATCAACTCGCTCGTATTGGGTACGCTCCTCGGTCTGGCTGCATACTTCTGGAAAGGCAATATCTACTTGAGCCTCGTCATCGGCCTCGCGTTGGCGGTCAATACCATCGTCTCCGTCTCGCTCGGAGGCCTGGTTCCCCTGTTCCTACGCAGCATGCAGTTCGACCCCGCGCTCGCATCGGGTCCGATCCTGACGACGGTGACCGACATGTGCGGTTTCTTCTTGGTGCTCAGCTTCGCAACTGCCTTGCTTCCGCTCATCGCAGGTTGAGATCGATACCAAGCGTTGGATTCAACTCCCGACCGGACAACTAGGCCTCGGCGAAGCAGGGCATTCTAGCCTGGGTCCTATGGGCCAATCGCGCGCTTCGAAGAGGCATGTCGAATTGCTCGCGGGCCGAGAGTGAGATTCGCGTCACGCGAGGGCGTTCTCCCGGCCCGAATCGAGCGCGAAAAGACACGGCGACGCTGCTCGTGTTGCCCGCTCTCTGAGATCCGACAGGTTCGGCGGTAGACGGAGGACGAAGACCGTGATCGATGGTGCGAGCTCCGGCGGCTCATCGTTCGGCGTCTCCGTACGAAGCTTGGCCTCGGGGATCCGCGCCAATTCTGCGACGGACTTGAGTTACGCGAGAGCCTGGGCGCGCTCCGTATCCTCGTCGAGTCTTGCAATCAGCACCAGCTCCTGGTTTCTGTTCTGTGTCAGCTTGTAAGCGACCAGTAGCGCGAGGTCCGCGTCGCCCAGATCGAGGCCGATTTCCCAGCCGTCCTCGGGCCGATCGAGCAGCAGATGGATCGGCCCGAGTTGCGGGACGCCAACCGGCCCAGGAGTGTAGAGCCAAATGCCGAGCCCCTGCCGCTCCGCATCGGAAATGATCCGCGCGAGCTGTGCCTCGCGACCGGTGTCGATGAGAGCCATGCGCAGAAAAACGAGGCTGGAGTGTAAGAACGCCCCACGCAAGGCTTCCATGCCCGTAACCAGGTTATCTGCGTAGCTCGAAAGCTGCAGAGCCGTCCAAGTCGCGAAGCAAATCGTAGACGCGTTCGATTTCCTGAGGCTCTTCGATTGGGACGAGAAGGTTGGCCTTCCAGGCTCGCTCGGAACCGGTCATCGCTGCGACCTTTCTCGCTGCCCACTCTGCGGAAGCGACGAAGAGGGCGCTTCGCACATCGCCGTGCGCTGTCCGAAGACGTTTGCGAACGAGATATGCGTGTACCGCAAAGACGGCAACCACCGCGACCAGCGCGAACGTCGGGTTCACGACGAACATCGCGAGAATGCATCCAGCAGCACCGATCAGCGATACGACGCGCGGGATCCGTAGGAGTGGTCGAAAGCTCACGAGGCCGAGGCTCTGCTCGATCAGCAAAACGACGTTGATCATCGCATAGGTGATCAGGAAGAACATCGTGATGAGTTGCGCTATGATGTTGAGCCGGCGCAGCATGAGGGCAACGAAGACAATGCCGACGGTCATGAGCATCGCGTTCCGTGGCTCACCCGAGAGGGAACGGCGCGAGAGCCATTTGCTCGCGGGTAGGATCTCGTGGTCGGCCAAGGCCTGGAGGATTCGCGGGGCGCCCACCAAGGAGGCGAGGGCGGAGGGGAAGGTCGCCCCACCACTCGATTGGATGGTCGGGTGGAGCCACGCCGCCATCGGCGGCTACGGAAACCAGCGAACCAATGACGATGACCAGGATTACGTACTGCACCTTGAGCGCGAGACCGGCACTGACGAGGGCAATGCTTACGAGCACCGCGAAGATGGTTAGATCGACGACAAGCGCCGGATGATTGGGAAATCACCGAGAAAGCTTCACCCGCGCCAATTCGAATGTTCGTGGTGATCGACGCGAGGGGCAGGCCGGTCGATATGGTGATGAGATAGGAGAAGAGGATGATCGCACAGGCGCCGAGCAGTCCCGCGTTCCCGACAACCCAGCCTTCCCGCAGGTACATGATGACGCCCAGGATGGTCAGCAGCGTAGGTGTAAAGACTCCCGCGAACGTCCCATAGAGTCTGCGAGACGGTAGCCCTGTGATCTTCTCCGCAACCTCTTGGCGAATCGCTTCTTTGGCGCCGGCGCCAAGCTCCAACTGCGACTCGTCGCTCATGGTTCACCGAGGGATGCGTCGTCCCATCGTTCCAGCAGGCGCTGCACGATGAGCGGAGAAACGATCGAAGCGAGCCCAACCGCGCAGACGAGGCCGCCATACAGGGCATCGGGAACAGCCCATGGGCCAAGTCGATTGCCCGTTCGTGCGACCAGTAGAGCAATCTCTGCGCGAGGTATCATGCTGGCGCCCAGCAACACGCCAGCTCGAGCGCCGAATGCTCGAGCGACCGGCACCCCCACTCCAAGGACTTTTCCGACGACCGCTGGCACGAACAGGAATAGACCCAAGACCAAGGACTGTGTCATCGAGCTCGTTTCGAGGGCATAGCCCACGTCGATGAAGAAAAACGGAGTGAGGAGCGCGTAAATGGGCTCGAAGCTCGCCTCCTCTCGAACGCTCCTCGGGTCACGACTGAAGAGCACGCCGGCAAACAAGGCGCCGACTGCAACCGAGAAGCCGAGGATGCCCGCCAGGGCTGCGATTCCAAACCCCACCCCCACGATCGACAGGATTCGATCTGGAGGACGCAGGGCCCTGTCCATCCACCTCGTGAATCGTTCCTCCGCATATCTGGCGAGGACCCAGCACAACCCGGCGAAGGCAGCCAACTTGAGCAGCATCTGAAGGGATGCACCGGAGGCCGCGCTCAGAACAGCTCGGGGCTCTCCGCCCTGTTGGAGGATTGGAGCGATGGCCACCACGATGAGCATCAGCATGATCGCGGATAGATCGTCCAACTCCGCGACGTCGATCAGCAATTGCCCCAAGCGCGACTTGAGGCGCTTGGTGTCCTCCCAGACGACGATGGAAATACCCACGCTAGTCGCCGACAAGGCAGCCGCTACGAACATGGCTGGCAAAAGCTCGAGCCCCACCAGCCTGGCGACGACGAAGGCCAGCCCGACGGAGACGACGACATCCGAAGCCCAGACGCGAGAGGCGCGCGGAAGCTGCTCGGTCAGGGTCTCGATGTTGCTCTTGAGACCGACGTGAAACAACAATGCCGCCACTCCGAGCGCGGCCAAGAAGTCGAGCGTCGTGACCGCTCCAGGCGGAAGGAAGCCCCAGTAGTCCTCCGCGACATGAAGGAATGCTCCGACGACGATATAACCAACGACGGGAGGGATGCGTAGGAAACTATGTGCTCCCGACTTGATCAACATCGAGATGACGATGAGCCCGCTGATGATGAGCAGGAAGACCGGCTCGTTCTGGAGTTCCTCTGGCATCCCCGCTCCCTAGCGCATGAATCGCTTGGGCCGTAGACGAGGCTCGCGGTATCCGCAATAACGAATCAGGTTGGATGCAGTGGTGGGCGATCTGCGAGGATTGGCCGGTCCGCATGGGTCCTTGACACCGCAGGCCTCGGCGGCTCAACCTCGAGCGTGCGTACCGATGGATTGCGAGCATTTGGCTCGATGCGTAGATTTCGGCATTGGTTGATTCATGGTGTCCGCTCATAGTCGGAGCTCGACGCGGAACTTGCATGTCAAGGCGCTCAGCGCGGGCTTCTTTCTACTGCTTGCTGGGTCGGCCTCCGCGCAGGAGTTTGCGACCCAGGGAGTCGCCCCGCAGAGCGCTGCGCCTGAGGCGTCCGACGCCCAGATCGGCCACCTCGATCGTTGGCTCCTGTACACCAACGATGAGGGGCGGCGCAATCGTTTCTTCAACGGGAGCCTGGCGGTCGTCGGCTCGGGTCTGCTCGTTGCGTTCGGAACGGTTGCCCTGTTGGACGATTCACCGCGGACCGAGTTCAGCAAAGGGTTCGGCTTCGTGGCTGCCGTGGCCGGTGGCGCGACGCTCGTGATGGGCGTGACCTTGCTCGCGATCCCCTCGCCTTCGGAGAAGCGCTACGCGCGTTGGACCGAGACGACCGGTCGAGGCATGACCGAGGACGAGCTAGCGCGCTTCGAAGGTGAGCTTCGATACTCTCTCAAGGTTCGCGCGAACACGAAGACGAGACAGCGTCGTTGGGGCAGCCTCGGGCTCGTCGTCGGCGGGGGCTTACTGATTGGCCTGACATCGGCCGCCGACCTTTCGACCCTCGCACGACGGCTCGGATTCGGCGTGGGGGGCACGCTGACGGCGATTGGTGCCATCGGCTTCGGGCTATCGTTCATTCCGCCAAGAGATCTTTGGGAACGCTATGAGGCGGGGCTGCCGCCTGCGGGCGGGCAAGTCACAAAGGCCTCCCTTCAGGTGACCCCAATCTTCACGCACCAAGCCGGCGGCCTTTCGTTGAGCGGACGCTTCTGAGCGTTCCCCGACTCCGCATGCTCCCACTCAATTGCACGGTCGATTTCTGACCGTTCAGATCTCCTCGCTCCCTCCACGAAACCACCAACACGCCTGCCATGCACCCCGACACCGGTCGAATCTACGTGATTGGCGCGGCCGAAGATGAAAGCGAAGGCCACTTCCACGGCATCGACGTGGTCGACAATCGCCTCAAGCTCGCCTTCTGTAGGTCCGGACGACACGGTCTATCTGCTCGGCGGCCAGCGCCTCGTCGCCGTAGCGGGTGAGAGCGGCGAGAAACGCCGGGAGCGCGACTACAACGACTTCGTCGGGCAGCACCTGCCCACGCTCTGGACGCGCCTTGGCTTGCTGGAGCAAGGCGAGCCGGTTGGCTTCATCGATAGCGTGGCGTCCGTCACGCCGGATCTCATCTGGACCACGGTCCTCGGCGGCTACGCGATGAATTTTTTCGGAAGGAAGGTCACGCGCGCGCCGAAGACCTGGCTCATCGCGATCAAACCTCAGGATGGCAGCATAATCGCCAGCTACCCGCTATCCGACACGAGCGAAGGCGGCATCACGGTGGGGCCTATGGGCGGGCTCTACCTCGACATGCTCGCCGCGATCGCGAGCATCTCGCACTACGGCCGGTACCAGTGGATCTTGCCGAGTGAAGCGCAGATCCGGGAGCCCGTGGGCGGCCTCGTCGCTTTCGAGCAGGTGGACTTGAAGCAACAATGCCCGGCCGGGATCGATTGGGCGCAACGGCTGCTCCAAGGACGAGGCGGTGACACCGTCGAACAAGGGTTCCAAAGCAAGCGAGCTGCCGAGCGCCGCAGCCGCTCATCTGGGTGAGCTCGCCGTGAAATTGAATGCCTGCACCCAAGCCGACTGCCCGCTCGATCAGCTAGCCGCCGAGCTCGGGCCGATCGCCTCGACGCTTTGATAGAGAATCAGCCGCGCTCGAGGCGGCGGTCTGCCGCGTGCGGGCAGGATTGGCGCGATCTTTTCTCGAGCGGTCACGTGGTGCAAAGAGCTCGTATGAGTCATTGGTTAACAATTACGTATTGCCCACGCTCGTTGGCACCCCCAATTGACTGATGTGACGAGGGTTGGAGCGAGCGATTTCGCCCGGGAAGGTCTTCATGGGTTACTTGCGCGGATTGATGTGCGTGCTGGCGCTAGGCCTGGTCGCGTGTGGTGATACCACTGGTAGCGGTGGAAGCGGGGGAACGGCCGGCAGCGGAGGTATCGCCGGTCAGGGCGGCACCGGCGGCGGAGGTGGCATCGGAGGTGAGGGTGGCATAAGCGGCCAGGGCGGAGAAGGTGGCACTGGAGGCGACGGCGGTCAGACCGGCACCGGTGGCTACGGCGGAGAAGGTGGCACTGGAGGCGACGGCGGTCAGACCGGCACCGGCGGCTACGGCGGCGAAGGTGGCATTGGAGGAATCGGCGGTCAGATCGGCACAGGCGGCCAGGGCGGAGAAGGTGGCATCGGAGGCGACGGCGGTCAGACCGGCACCGGTGGCTACGGCGGAGAAGGTGGCACTGGAGGAATCGGCGGTCAGATCGGCACAGGCGGCCAGGGCGGAGAAGGTGGCATCGGAGGCGACGGCGGTCAGACCGGCACCGGCCTCTTCTGCGCGGGGGCGATGGACCCCGCCGCAGGTGGTCCAGTTCCCAGGATGTGCGGATGCACCATCGCATCGGATAGAATCAGCTCTGCCCGCGTTGAGTGGATGAATCTCGCCTCCGGCTCGTGCACGGCAACGATCATCAGCCCGCGCACGCTCTTGACCGCTGCGCACTGTCTGAACCCGGCTAGCGATTGGCACGATGTCCACACGGAACCACTTGACACGGCGCCCGTGATCGCCGTGTCCGATCGCTTCAGGTTGCACCCGGACGTGGGGCCGGTACCCGCCGATCCGCCAACCGCAAGCACATCAGAGTCGGGCGCAGACCTGATGCTGATTTACACGAGCGTAGATCTGCCGGAGCCCTATGCCGCCTATCCGCATACGGATTCGATGGCGCCGATGTGCACGGAGCTTCTCGCGCACGGTTACGGCGACAATGCCGGGGCTGGCCCGATCAAAGAGTTGTATGAAGGCAATCAATACGTCTCACTGCTCGGAGACAGAATATTTCGTGGCTTCCTCATCGAAGGCGGATCCATTTGTTGCGGTGACTCCGGCGGGCCGCTCTATGCGTTCGTTGACGGCAAACCCCGGATTGCGGGCGTTGCGTCTCGGGGCTCCGGTGAATGTGCGCCGGGTGTTGAAGGAACCTGGGTGCGCGTTGAGGCGTTCGAAGACTGGATTCGGGACAACACGAGATGGACCGCTGCGAACGAGGAAGACCTAGCCCCCGGCGTTGGAGCAGCGCCGCCTGACTTCGTTTTTTGGGCGAGCAGCGAGAGCGGGGCCTTCTTCGCGCCAAGCTTCAACTTCTCCCCGTCGGGCCGGCCTCAGTACCCTGGATCCCCTTATTGCCAACAGCCGATCGGAACCCCCGTCCCTTGCAACATTTGGACCGGTCCGGCCACCGACAGGGTAATCGACCCGTTGGGAACAGAGCCGGTCTGGTACTCGAAGGCAACGGTTGCACCTAGCGCGGACATGCGACGACTGATTCGAGGCGGGCGCGACCGCAATGCGTACCTACAGAAGCAATTCGAGGATCAGGGCTCGATCTTCATGTTCGCCGAGTTCCTGTTCGAGGACAGGCTCACCGGGGACGGCTCGGCATGGCTGTCGATCCTAGACGTTTCCCCTTCCACGGACGAGGGCGCCCCGCTCTTCGCGGATTTTTGGCCAAGCCTCGAGGTCGATCGCGCGGGCACGATGAAGCTCTTTTTAGATTGGTCCGCGCTTCGGTTGCTCGGTTCCACCACGCCTGACAGCGTTCTCAGCACTGTCGCCGTTCCTCTTGGTGAATGGGTCGAAGTGGAGCTCGAGTACGTTCGGTCATCGGGCCAAGGCGCAACCGATGGCCTCTCGAGGGTTTACATCAATGGCGTGCTGGCACTGGAACAAACCGGCATTGAAACCTGGCGCGACGGGTTTCCGAGATTCAATGCGCACCTCGGCATGGTTGGGAGCTCAAACTGGTCGCCATCTCCCACCCAGTACTTCTTCCGGCACGCGGCCGTCACGAACTACAAAGCGAGCGATGGGATCGCGGGCAATGGCATCTGAGCACAACAACCCGACCCATCTGAGATGCCGTGCCCGCGTCGACTGTAGGGACACTAGCCCTGCGTCTGAGCGTGCCCGGGCAATCTTGCCCCGATGACACTAAGGGCGGTGGGCGCCGTTTCAGCTGGTCCTTTGAGCGTTGGAGGCTACACTCGACCGCGATGGGGCGAGCATTGAAGCACGACCGGCCCGTCGCCCTGAGGGTCACCCCGATGCAGAGGGGGATGCTGGCGGAAAGCCTCCTGGCTCGCGGGCGTATGGTCAACATCGAGCAGGTCGTCTGCGAGTTGGAGGATCCTCTCGATCCGGAGCGATTTCGAGCGGCATGGCAGAGCGCCCTCGACCGCTTCGATGCGCTGCGCCTGGAGTTCGAGTGGCCCAAGCCCGATGAGCCGCTGGTTAGGGTTTGCCCGCGCGTCGACCTGCCATTCAGACTCGAAGACTGGACAAAGCACTCCGAAGCCGAGCAGCGCGAAATGCTTGCGAGCTTCTTTGATCGCGATCGGAGCGAAGGTATCGATCTATTTCGCGCTCCGCTGATGCGAGTTTCGGTGTTCAGGTTGTCCGATACGCGCTGGTGCTTCGTATGGACCGTCCGCCACTGCCTCATCGACGGTGGATCCTACGCCTCGGTGCTAGAGTACGTGCTTTCGACGTATCAGGGCGACCTTCAGCCTGTCGGTCCGGCGCCGTCGTACTTTGATTTCATCCGATGGGCGGCCGAACGGGATACCCAGGCCGGCGTGGAGCACTTCCGTCGCCTTTTGGAGGGATTCTCCGAGCCGACCGAGCTCCCTCTTCGCAACGACAGTCGTATTGCATCTCGAGATTCGCACGTTGTCGAACACCGTCGACGCCTCGATGTCCCCACGAGCCGGGGCTTGAAAAAACTTGCAGACGAATGCGGCGCCAGTCTGAATACGGTGACTCAGCTCGTTTGGGGCGTCTTGCTTTCCCGCTACGCGGGCCGAGACGACGTCGTCTTTGGTACCACCTGGTCGGGACGAACGGGGACGATCGAAGGCGCGAAGCAAACCGTCGGACTCTTCATCGCGACCGTTCCCATCCGATTGGATCTCAGCGGGGATCCATCGATCAAAGAAGCCCTGAGATCGCTCCGGCAACAGCACCTGGAGGGACGCCCGTTTCAGCAAACCCCGCTTCACCAGATCAAGGCTGCCACTGGCGCATCCAGCAAGAAGGAATTGTTCCGCACCCTTACCGTCTTCGAACCGGGGCGTCTGTCTGGCAGGCTCAGCGACTTGAGCGAGCGCTGGAAGACGCGCAAGGTTTGGTCACGGTCGCACACCAACTACCCGCTCTGCCTCTATACGTTCATGGAGGCCGGGGCACTCATCGTGCAACTCGAGCGCGATTCAGGTCTGTATTCTGCCGCCGAGGCCGAGCAAATCCTGCGGCACTACGTGAGCTTGCTGTCTGAAGTAGCATGCAATCCCGACGCACAGCTTCATGACCTCCGAGTGCTGGACCGCGGGGTCTATGAAAGACTGACCGCCGCAGAAGCCGAGCGTGAGCAAGAACCACCGGAGATCAGTGCGCTTCAGCGGATTCTCGATCAGGCGCACGCTCGAGGAGCGCACACGGCGATCGAAGCGATGGATGGTCGCTCGATGACGTATGCGGAGCTCGCATCGCGAATACGCTCGACGGCCCACGCGCTCCAGGCGCGCGGTGTGAGGGAGGGTGACCTTCTGGCCTTGCTGCTCCCGCGCTCGATCGAGGCCGTCGTCGCCATGCTGGCAGCTCACTACCTGCACGCGGCCTTCATGCTGGCCGATCCTGACTATCCGCCCGAGCGGATCGCATTCATGCTCGATGATTCGAAAGCGAGGTTCATTCTCGTCAACGGAGCGAGCTCGAGCATGCCGAGGACCAGCGCGACGGTGGTCGATCTCGAGCAGCTCAGTCCGGAGGTGCCTCCCCCGAGCTCGGCCCCGCCGGCCGTTGCCCCGGACTCGCTCGCCTACGTCGTCTACACATCAGGTTCGACGGGAATACCAAAAGGGGTCTGTTTGACCCATGGCGCTCTGAGCCATCATGCGATGACGACGGTCGATGTGTTTCGACTCACTCCGAAGGACCGCGTTCTGCAGTTTGCTGCGCTGAGCTTCGATGTCTCCTTGGAAGAGATCTTTCCGACGCTTTGCGCTGGCGCAACGCTGGTATTACGAAATCGGGAGCTTGCGCAGACGAGCCGGAGCTTCTTCGCCGCGGCGGAGCAACACCGGCTCACGGTCCTGAATCTGCCCACCGCGTTTTGGCACAAGCTGACGGACAGCCGCGCGCAGGCGACTTGGCCGCGGTGCGTTCGCTTGCTGGTGGTCGGTGGAGAGCAGGCCTCTGTCGAGGCCCATGAACGTTTTCGTGAAGCTCGGACCGATTGGATTCGCTGGATCAACGCGTATGGTCCAACTGAGACCACCATCACGTCCACCTTCTATGATGATCGACAAAGCGATCCGGATCCAGCGATGCCGATCGGACGTCCACACCGCGGTGTCTCCCACTTCGTCTTGGACCATCACATGCGTCCGGTTCCGCAAGGGGTCGTGGGACAACTCTACATCGGGGGCTGCACCCTCGCGCTCGGTTATCTCGGGCAGAAGGAGAAGACCGCCGAGCGTTTCGTCCCTCACCCATGGCGCGAGGGCGCTCGTTTGTACGCGACCGGAGATCTCGTGAGACAGACCAGTGCCGGGAACTATGTTTACGTCGATCGTGTCGATCAGCAGGTCAAGGTGCGAGGTTTTCGTATAGAGCTCGGCGAAGTGGAAGCACACCTGTTGTCATGCCCGGGTGTAAGCGAAGCCGCAGTCGTGGTACGAAGAGATCGAGGTGGAGACGCAGCACTCATCGGCTTCGTCGTCGGCGATCGCAATCTCGTCGACCTGCCCCGAATTCGCGAATGTCTTTCGAGGGCGCTGCCAAGCCACATGGTCCCCAAGAGGATCCTGACGCTTGACGAGCTGCCGCAGACTCCTGCTGGCAAGATTGACCGCGAAGCCCTATCCGCCGCGCGCCTCAGCGAGGACGCGCAGCTCGGTGACCAGCTCTCAGCCCCACCGAATGAGCCGATCCAAACGGAGCTCGCCGAGATCTGGACTGGACTGCTAGGGAAGCCGATCTCAGACGCATCGATCAACTTTTTCCAGGCTGGGGGACATTCGCTACTGGTGGTCCAGCTGTTCAACGAAGTGGAGAGCCGCTTGAACCGTTCATGCGACGCGCAGGCGTTCTTCCGCGACCCCACCTTGGAAGGTCTTGCGCGGTTGGTCCGTCAAGGCATCGAAGTCGAGCGTCAGGAGCCGATCGTCCAGCTCGCGCCCGGAGACCCAGCAGTCCGGCCGCTTTTCCTCGCCCCTGGAGTGACCGGCCTTGCGCTGGACTACGTCCATCTCGCCGAAGCCCTCGACTCGATGATTCCAGTCTATGGGTTTCGGACCCCGGGTCTGACCGATGTCGAAGTTGCGGGCGACAGCCTTAATACGATGGCGCAAACCTACGCCAAGTTGATTCTCAAGGCGCAGCCCGAAGGCCCTCATGCTCTTGCCGGGTATTCGACCGGTGGTATCGTTGCTCTCGCCATCGCCGAGCAGCTCCTCGAGATCGGCCACGAAGTTGATTTCTTCGCGGTATTGGACGGTACGCCCCCTGCATCGATTCCCGTTCCATCGCCCTTTACGAGTCCGAAGCGGCTTTGGCGTTTGGCTCGGACGACGGCCGCGCGACTGAGGGAGATTGGCGAAAACAGAGGCTCGATCGAAGCGTCGGCCGGGCGCGTTCTCGAGGCCGCGCTCCGCGCTCCGGCTCGCTGGTTCGGACGACACTACCGCCACGACATCGGCGGGCTTTTTCGACACGCCCAGGTGGATTTTTCGAAAGACGATCTCAGTTCCATGCAGGCCCAGCTCGATTTGATCATGCAGTATCGCCCGAAGACGATCCCCGCGAAGCTCGTGCTTTTCCGGACGGAGCTCGATCCGTTTGAAGGCCCACACGAACCCGACTTGGGCTGGGGTCGCTTGGTTCGAGACGGGGTCCGTATCGAGTGGCTTGCCGGGCGCCACCATGAGGTCCTCGCGCCTTCCGGTGCGTCTCTCCTGGCGGCGGCCATCACACCGTACCTGCTACATCGTGCCGCAAATCCCCGCTCTGCCGTTTCCCGCCAGAGTCCAGGAGATCCTGGGTACCAGACAGCAAGCGAAGCGAGCTTGGACCGCTCGGACTGAATCGTTCGTTTCGCCGCAAGGCCCGTTGGTTACCCGCCCACCACGCAGGAACGCCTCCGGGCAGAGCTCGAGCGCTTCGCGCATCGAGCGATCCCGACCGCCGGTATTGCAGATACGGAAAGTGAATTTCGCGTCGACAACAGAGGCAGTTCGGCGCATGCTGAAACTGTCCGCTACAAGGAGGAATCGATGGCAAAATCAATCTCGATTCGGGACGTGGCGATCGGATTTGCACTTGGCGCTGCCGCGGCTTCACTGCTTCCCATGTTCCTCCCTCAGACGGACAGCCGTCGGCGAGACCTCGTCAAAGCCAGCCTGAAGCGAACGATGCGGGCCGTCGAAGGCGGCGTCGAAAAGCTCGCCGAGCTCCGCGAGGACATGGAGGACTTGATGGCGGAAGTGAGTGCCGAGATGGCTGAAGAAGCCGGGATGAGCGATGCCACGCAAGACGCCAGAGACCGAAGCCAAGCGAGCTGAGGCGCCACCAAGGGCGACGGCCGCCCTGTGCCATCAAAGCACTGGTCGCTTTCGGGTCCGCTGTTCTGAGCGCCGCGGCGATGAGGCCTATTTCGAAGGGGTGAAGCAGGTTTTGGAGCAGCATGTTTCGGTGCTCGAGGTTGCCACGAATCCGAACACCGGCAGCATCCTGGTCCTCCATCGCGGCGATTGCTCCGAGCTCTTGAAGCACGCCGAAGCCGCTGGCCTGTTTCGATGCGAAACCCCGAAAGACACCAGGCAGACCATCGTCCATTGGCTCGACCGGCTAGACAGATTCGACGCCGAAGTTCTCTGGGCCCGGATGGACCAGAATCCTCAGCGGGCCGCCACCGGTTTGTTCATGTTGGCGGTCCTCCAGGCCCTTCGAGGCTCGATCCTTCCGTCGGGGCCCACCTTGCTCGGAGAGGCGATGCGTCTGCTCCGGCAGCACCGAGACGGCGACGAACAAGACGGCGATGGCAAGTCCTAGGAAAGCCGCGCCACCGCGTTGGTCCGCTCCCAGGGCAGGTCGAGCTCCGGCCGTCCCACCTGTCCGTAACTAGCCAAGCGCCGATAGAAGTCCTGCTTGCGCTGAATCGGAAGCCAGCGCAGCTCGAAATCACGAATAATCCCTCCTGGGCGAAGATCGAAATTGGCATCGATCCGCTTGCTGATCTCGGCATTCGAAATCCGTCCAGTGCCAAACGTTCGTGCCCGGACAGTGACCGGGCGCGACAATCCGATGGAGTAGCTCAGCTGGACCTCGCATTCATCTGCGAGACCGGCCGCGACGACATTCTTCGCAGCGTGTCGCGCCGCATACACTCCAATGCGGTCGATTCGAGTTGGATCTTTGCCAGACATCGCCGAGCCGCTATTTCGTGCATACTCGCCCCAGGTGTCGACCCCCACTTTTCTACCAGTCGAGCCCGAGTGAAGCGTCGGACCGCCCAAGATGACCGCGCCCTCTGGGTTGATGGAAATGGTGGTATCCGCATCCGGACGAAGCTCTTTTCCCGTGAATGCGGGCCTAATCACTTGCTCCATCAGGTCGTCACGCAACCGGGAAAGGCTCGGGGCATCCTTCTTCTGACTCGCCACCAGCGTGATCGAGTGAATTCGATGTGGTCGGTTGTCGAGGTACTCGATTCCGACCTGGGTCTTTCCATCCGGGTTGAGGTACGAAGTCGAACCCTTGCGTCTCGCTTCGGCAAGCCGCTTCGCCAAGTCGTGCGCGACCACGATCGGCAGCGGCATGAGCTCCGGGGTCTGCTTGCACGCGAATCCGAATACCGTTGCGTGCTCGGTCACGGCAATGCGCTCGATGGCTTCGTCGTCGAGCTCACGCTCATCTGGTGTTGGCTCCGCGCGCGATGGCATCTCGTTGAGGCTGGTCATGACGCTACAGCTTCGTGCGTTGAAGCTTTCGTCGTCGTAGCCGATGTCCCGAATCACCTCGCGCGCCAGCCCCGGGATGTCGACCGTGCCTTTCGAGCAGAAGTGCGATGCGATGAACACGATCCCTTTCGATAGCGCGGTTTCGGCGACCAGAGTGGAGAAGGGATCTTGCTGAAGGTAGCGGTCCACGATCGCATCGCTGATCTGATCACAGAGCTTGTCGGGGTGACCTTCGGTCACTGATTCGGAAGTAAACAGGAAGTCTCGAGTCATGGATGCACGCTCCTCTGCGATGAGCCAACGGTTCCGGTTCCGAACGATGCCGGGTGAAACTCGCGTTTCCACAATCCGCCCTTCTTGAGCGCCTCATTGGTCAGCAGAGGTAAGCCCGCTCCGAGGGCGATTGCCAGCCAGTCAGGGGCGCGCAGGCGACCGAGTCCGAGGATCGGGCCCAAGCCGGGGACCGCCCCAGCGAGCAGCTGGAGCGCGAGCGAGCCACCGACCCCCAATTTGAGTGGAAGGTTCATCGGGCCCAGCTCCCGGTCGAAAATGCTTCGGTGTTCGGACCGACACGATAGGGCGTGTAGGAGCTGGGCGATCGTGAGGGTCATGAAGGCGATGGAAGCTGGCTTCGGTCCGGCGCCGTACCGGCGAAGCGCCCAAGCGTAGCCGCCGAGAGTGCCGCCCGCGAGCAGCGCGCCCTCGGTGAGGATGCGGACGAAGTCGGCACTACGCAAGAGCGGGTCGTCAGAGCCCCGGGGAGGGCGCTCCATGACATCGGGTTCGGACGGTTCGACGGCGAGCCCAAGGCCGGGGAAGATGTCGGTGATCAGGTTGAGCCAGAGGAGTTGGATCGGCGTCAGTGGCTCGCCAAGGCCGGCGCTGATCGAGCCCATCATCGTGAGGATTTCGCTCGTGTTGCTCGAGAGCAAGAAGTGCACAGACTTGCGGATGTTGTCGTGGATCGTTCGACCCTGCCTGATCGCCTCGATCAGGGATTCTAGGTCGTCCCTCTCGAGCACGACGTCGGCAACCTCACGCGCAACTTCCGACCCGGTGGCGCCCATTGCAATGCCTACATCCGCCGCTCGCAGCGCCGGGCCGTCGTTGATGCCGTCCCCAGTCATTGCGACGACTTTCCCCGCCCGTTGAAGCGCTTGGACGATCTCCAACTTGTGTGCTGGGCTCACCCGCGAGAACACCTGGACGCGTTGAGCCAAGGAGCTGAGCACCTCTGGGGGGACCTCCTCCATGTGGGTGGAGTCGAGGATCTCGAGCAATCCGTCGCGACCGAGATTGAGCTCCTTTGCGATCGCATAGGCGGTGGCGCTCTGATCTCCAGTGATCATGACAGTGTCGATCCCTGCGTGGTGAAACTCTTCGATGAGCGCTTTCACCCCTATGCGCGGCGGATCGGTCATGCCTAGGAGGCCGAGCCAGACGTAGCGATCTGGGTTTCCGAGGGAATCAGGGTGCTCCCCGTACGCTACCCCTAGAACGCGCAAGGCCCGCCCCGCCATCTGGCCGTTCTCGGCTTCGACCTTGGCATGATCCGATTCGTCGAGGGGTCGCACCACAGCCTGATCATAGATCCGGTCGCAGAGTGACAGGACCTGATCCGGGCTGCCCTTCACAGCGAAGAATGACTTGCCTTCGCCGAGCGAGTGGGTCGAGACCATGTAGTTTCGGTCGTCCGCACGCAGTTGCAGATCCACCATCGGATACGTCGCCCGCAGCACCTCGACGTCGATGCCGTGAGCGAGCGTCAGCTCCATAAGCGCGCGCTCGGTCGGCGAGCCATGGAGGCGCCAGCCTCTGTCCGACTTCTCGAGCGCGACCTCGTTGCAAAGCGCGGCGACTTCGAGCATGCGGCGAAAAGCGGGGCTGTCGAGCGACGCCGGCGCAGCCTCGGCGCGGCCGAGGTCATCGGCACTGAAGTCTTGCCGGCAGCCATCGGCGAGCGCCGATACGACGGACATCCGGTTCTGCGTAATCGTTCCGGTCTTGTCCAAGCAGATGATCTGGGGCGCCCCTAGCGTCTCGACGGCGTCTAGATGACGGACCAGAGCGTCGCGCTTGCGGAGATCGCGCACTCCGAGAGACAGAACCGTCATCGCCACCGTTGGAAGACCTTCGGGCAGAGCCGCGACCGCCAAAGAGATCGACGAGCGTGCCATTTGCATCCACCCGTAGCCGCGAAGCATGCCGATTCCGAACATCGCGCCGCAGACCGAGGCGCCCGCCCAAACGAGTTGATTGCCGAGCACTCTGAGCTCGCGTTGCGACGGAGTTTCCGGTGGCCCTGCGTGGCTGACCAACTCTTGAATGCGGCCGAGCTCCGTACCGGAACCAGTTGCAACGACGACCGCGAGACCGCTGCCGCCCGTGACTGAGGTTCCTCTGTAGACGATGTTCGTTCTGTCGGCGAGTGGCACCGTTTCTTTTTCCAGCGGTGCCGACTGTTTCGTCACGGGGATGCTCTCTCCCGTCAACGCAGATTCGTCCACGTCCAGTCTCGAGGTCTCCACGATTCGAGCATCCGCCACGATCCGAGTACCTCGGCCGAGCACGAGCATGTCGCCGGGAACGATCTCTTCAGCGGCAACTTCGAGCGCCTGCCCATCCCGAATCACGCGAGCCTTCGTCGCCGTGACCGTCGATAGCGATCGAATGCTTCTCTCGATCTGAGATTCGGTCGCGAATCCGATGAGGGCGTTGGTCACGACCACGGCACCAATGACCCCTGCCTCGAGCACGCCCCCCGTGAGGACCGAGACGACCGCGGACACTCCGAGCAGCGCGACCGGGAGGCTCTTGAGCTGAGCACCGATGAGCGAAAGCGCGCTTCGCGGCTCGGCCCGAGGCAACGCATTGGGACCGTAGCGGGAGAGCAACTCAGGCAATTTCTCTGCCGCAAGCCCGTTCGTGCTCGAGCTCTCGAATGACTCGATGACTTCATCGACCGTGCGCAAGTACCAACGGAGATCGTTTTGGGGGAACGCGACATGAATCACTCGGTTGTCGTCGTTGTTTGCGCGGTCCCGGAAACCTCTGGCTCGCCGCCATGCCTCGGCGAACAGGAGGGCGAAACCGGAATCGGAGGCTAGACGGCTAGGCCGCCTGCGCAGTGAGACCACCTCGGTCGCCGCTGTGTCGAGCGCGGAGTCGAGCATCCGATGAACGTCGATGGAGCTCAGACTATCGTCGAAGAGCACCAGAACGTTGCCGGTGCGTGCGCTCGCTCGCACGCGCCGAATCGATGGGTGCGAACGCAACGATTGCTCGATCCGGGACGCGAGATGCCTGGAGCGATAGAGTCCGCGAACGCGAACGCGCAGACGGCCCGAAACAACCGCATGCAGCGGCTCGACCCGAGACACCGGCATCGCACCCGCGGCCTTCATGATAGATCGTAGTGATTGCGCCTTTCGCTAGGTCCGTCAACGCGGGCAGCGTTCCACGAGAAGAGCCGACCGTCGTTCCCATGGTTCCGAGGCACAAGAAAACCGAACGGGCCTCGTCGATGGCAGGATTCGTCGCTTCGAATGCTTCGATGCCTCGTTCGCGGCCTACCCTTGGATCTTTGTTGTGTTTGGCGTATTTGGCTGCCTATGAGCCGACCAAGATGCGATGAGGAAGAGAACCGCGCGCATCTTTTTGCGCTCCGAAGGGGACGCTGATGCTGCAAACCCTTGGAGAAGGGCTTTGGATCCTGGACGGGCCGACGGTCTCGTTTTTCGGCGACTGGGTCGCGCATTATCCATCGGCCCAACTCCGCGGAGCGCCTGGGTTGAAGGAGAAGCGCCCTGACCTGCCGTTCTTTGCCGAGCTCCGTGGAGAGCCCCGGCCACGTTGGCAAGGCGCGATCGAATTCGTGATGGTGGGCGGAAGCTTCGCAATGGACGAAGCCGTGTTCTTTCATCGCCCATCGAAAACTGCACTCGTATGTGACCTGATCCAGAATCACGATCCCAACGCGTTCTCCCGCTGGAAGCGACGGCTCATGAAGCTCGACGGGTTGCTCGGTTCCGATGGAAGCACTCCGCGCGAGTGGCGAGCCACTTTCATCGATCGGAAGACCGCTCGCGCAGCGCTCCAAACCATCCTCGATTGGAACCCCGAGCAACTGATCCTCGCGCACGGACCTGTTTTCCGACAGAGCGCCCGCGACATCATTGCATCATCGCTTCAATGGATGACTTGAGACCGATGAGAGAGACGGCCGGGACCCTCTCGGCCCATTGGGACAAATGGAGGTTCCGCATCGTCAGCTCGTCGCTAGGAGCACCTCCATGACGACGGGAGGCCCCACGCCCTTGGTGCTGTTCACCAAGGTATATCTTGAAGATACCGATGCCCAGGGAGTGGTGTACCACGCCAACTACCTGAAGTATTGCGAACGAGGCCGCACGGAGAGCCTGGCCACGCAGGGCTTCACGCTGGGCCAGATGCAAGAGAAGGGCATCCGCTTCGTCGTGTACGACATGCACCTGAAATTTCGCCGTCCGGCGGTACTCCACGATGCACTCGTGATCACTACGGAGCCACAGCGAAAGAGCAGTCACCGCCTGCTCTTCAATCACTCGGTGAGCTTCCCGAAGAGGTAGTTGCCGAATGGCCCATTGATTACTCCGTCGGAAATCGATAGCGTTCGGGGTCGTGACCTTTCGGCATTCCGGAAACCGTCATCAGAGCTTTGGCGCCGCGCTCGCGTCCCTTCTGTGGCTGGCTGGCTTCGTGCTGCTGCCGACGGTACACGTCGCATTTCATGGCGCGTTCGGTGCGCACCATCATGGGGCACACGAAAATCGTAGCGCTCACGAGCATCCTCGGGACCACGACCACGAGCGAGCGGACGCTCACCATCACGAAGGTGACGAGGACGAGCACGAGTCGCCGTCCGATCACGGCAAAGGGAGCATCGCGCACGGGCAGCTTGCTGCGAACGTTCCGGTTCCGTCTCTTCCGGATGTACAAGAGGCGCTTCTAAGCTGGACCGATCCGCCGCCTCTGACACACGACGAGCAGCCCGCCGACTGTCAACCCGAGAACACGCGAGCGCGCGCACCGCCCACCTAAAGGGTTCTCCTCGAAGTCGAACCTTTCACTTGGGTCGCGGGGCCTCTGGGGTCCCGTGGATTCGGCGATTCGTCATGCGTGAACTCTCAAAGCTCATGGTCGCCCTTGCGGCTTGCCTGGCAGTGCATGGTTCAGCATTCGCCCAGGAAGAAGAAGCCGCGCAGGCACCCTCCGATTCACCCCTGCTCGAAGCGCCCTCGCTCCGTTCGGACGCACAGCTGCATCCGTCCTACCCGCCCGACGCTGACGGCAAGCCGGCCCATGTGCTGTTGCAGATCAGCATCGACCCGGAGGGGCGGGTCGAAGAGGTGCACGTGCTTTCGGTCGATCGAGAAGGGGAGCAAGCCGCGCAGTTCTCCGAGTTGGCACAACGGTATGTGCTCGACTTGGCTTTCGAGCCAGCGAAACGTGATGGGATCCCCGTACCCGCCATCGTTCGGTTCGAGGTCTTGTTCGATCCTCCACACCAACTAGGTGAGGGGGAGCCCGCAGAGCCTCATGCAGCGCCAACCCAGAGCGAGGAGGAGCCCGAGACGACCGCCACCGGAGATGTCGCTCCCGAGACGGGCTTCAGCGCGACTGCAGTCGTGGCTCCGTCCGACATTTCCGC
This sequence comes from uncultured delta proteobacterium, assembly GCA_963699755.1. Taxonomy (GTDB): domain Bacteria; phylum Myxococcota_A; class Polyangia; order Polyangiales; family Houyiibacteriaceae; genus SG8-38. The sequence continues at coordinate 328,421 of CAVOVB010000001.1, read as the reverse complement.
GTCCTCGATCGATCTCACGGGGCAGGAGTTGCGTCTCCGCCCATATATTTCGAGCGGTGATCTTCTCAACGCGGCCCCCGGCTTCTTCTCCATTCAGCACGCCGGAGGTGGCAAAGCCAACCAGTACTTCCTTCGCGGCTTCGACGGCGATCACGGCACGGACGTCGCATTCTACGTCGACGGCGTTCCGATCAACTGGGTCAGTCACGGACACGGCCAGGGATACACCGACCTTCATTTCGTCATCCCCGAGTTGATCCAACGGATGGAGGTCCGTAAAGGCCCATACTATGGCGAATACGGCGACTTCGCGACGGCTGGCGCGATCAATCTCGTCCTCGAGAACCAAGAGCCCACCAGCTCCCTCAGCGTCGGGGGTGGCATGTATCGGAGCTTTCGAGGCGTCGGAATCATCAGTCCCAAGCTCGATGCGGTGAAGCCCCTCCTTGCCATCGAGGTATTCGGCACCGATGGACCGTTCGAGAATCCCGAGGGCTTGCTGCGCACGAATATCTTCGCCCGAACCACCTTCGACCTTCGTGGCAAGACAAAGCTAGCGCTCACCGGCACCGCCTACCTCAACGACTGGAACGCATCGGGACAGATTCCGCTGCGAGCAGTACGCGCCGGTAGTCTCGACCGCTTTGGCAGCATCGACCCGAACGAGGGCGGGCAGAGCCAGCGATACAGCCTATACCTCAACCTCGACTCACCTGCGAAGCCGGGAACACATGGGCAGCGCTCGACCGGAGGCGAAGGGCTGAGCCTCGTGGGGTGGCTCATCCACTCGCGCTTCGCACTGTATTCCAACTTCACCTACTTTGCGAACGATCCGGTCAGCGGCGACATGATCCGCCAAGGCGACAAGCGCACTGCCCTGGGCCTACGGGCCAAGTACGGATTCACCCATCGATTCGACAGGGTGACGCTGAAGTCGCGGATGGGCGCCAACTTTCGCTTCGATGCCATCGACAACACACTGCAGGATGCGCCTGCACGCGAGATCGCTTCAACACGCGTGGACGCCAACATCGGCGAGGGAAACATAGGGGTCTTCGGAGAGGAAGAGCTCGATTGGAGATGGCTGCGGCTCGTCGGTGGGCTTCGTTTCGACTACTTCGTCTTCAACGTGACGGACCAACTCGAGGACCGGAGCACGCTAGGCACCAAAAGCAGCGGCGAACGGGTCCAAGCGATCCTTTTACCCAAAGCCAGCCTGATCGTGCAGCCAGTCGAACCGCTAGAGCTCTTCGTCAACTTCGGGCGCGGGTTTCACTCGAACGATGCGCGCGGGGTCGTTCTGGGCGCCGATCCGGCGACCCCAGTCGCCGCAGCGCTCGGTTGGGAGCTGGGTGCACGGGTGATCGCATGGAATCGGCTGCAGCTTTCGACGGCCTTCTTCTGGCTGGACCTCGACAGCGAGGTAGTCTGGGTGGGCGACGAGGGCACCACCGAAGCAAGCGGGCAAACTCGTCGACTCGGGCTCGAAGCCCAGTTCCGTCTCGAGATCGTGCCTTGGTTGCTCGCGGACCTCGATGCGACCTGGGTCCGGGCGGAGTTCGTAAACAATCCAGGCAACGCCAATGCCATTGCACTCGCCCCAGAGGTCCTGCTCAGCGGGGGCTTGACGGCTCGCGATCCGCGCACGGGGCTTTCGGGACGCCTTGGCTTCTTTTACATCGCCGACCGGCCTGCCACCGAAGACCGCTTTCTGACTGCCGAAGGGTTTCTGCGGGTCGACGCCTCCTTTGGCTGGGAGAACCGGCGCTTCGGCGTGCAGGCGCAGCTGCTCAATCTTCTGAACACCAAGTGGCGCCAAGCGCAGTTTGCGACCACGGGACGTCTTCTGGGCGAAGACATTCCCGCAGATTGCCCGACTGGAACCCGCGCCGTCATCGAGCCGGACGGCACCTTTGCTGGTTGCGAGGACCTCCATTTCACTCCGGGCTGGCCGATCTACTTCCAGGTCTTGGCCACCGTGAAGTTTTAGCTCCCCTTCAAACTCTCGGGGGCGGAGGAATTGATTCCCGGTGGTTCGTTCGACCCACGGAAAGAGCCGCGCGCTCAGCAATCACTCGACGGGCCGGTGACGCTTCCCACTGGTCATGGTGCAGCAGTGTGAGAAGATGGTTCTGGACGAACGGATCGACATCGGGCCGGTGGGCATGTCTCACGTGTGGATTGACATCGAGGGACCCCGCGAAGAGCTTGCTCCTCTTGCTGGCACCAGTAGAACCCTTCCCACTCGGTACCGGTACATCTTGCCGCACCAGCTCGACAGTCAGTGGGCTCATGTGTTCCTCCAGTTTGCAGGAATCGACTCCCAACTGGTAGAGACGATATCGCTTGGCCGCGATCAGAGCGGCACCAGCGCAGGGGAGGTGATCGAGGAACCCGCGCTCGAAGCGAAGTACGCGTGGACGGAAATCAGCAAGCTGGACACTGCGCCAGACATCGTGACCTCGAGTCATCGCTTCTACCGAAAGTATGGGATTCGCGAATCGAGCGCAGATGCCAAGTGCCTCGCACAGGTTCTTGGCGACGGTGAGGTCGAGCTCGATGCCACTAGCAATTCGGTGATTGGGGAGTTGGGCTTCGGCACGTCGTTCACGGGGTTCTCAAATCCGGGGTGGGTCGAGCACTGCCACATAGACTATCGGGTCGACTACTTCCCGTGACCTCAGCGATCGCACGACTTCCGTTGACTGGGAGCGCCGATCCGCGTTCTGGCTCTTTTCGTTCTTGGGACGGTCCGCCTGAAAGGTGCCGAGCACCCACGGTCACCTATGGCGGTGACCCAGTCCCTGGGCCGAGCCTGCAGGCTGGTACTCAAACCGAGCTTCACCCGATCTTGTAGTCCCCTTTCCAGTCGGACCAGCCTAGCAACTTCGCCTATGAAGTTTCCCTGAGACTTCTGGTCTCCACTTCTCCCCTTGTATTTGCCAGTCCCACCCACGAAGCGTTCGGTTCCCGGACACGCAGGCATCACACCCGCGCATTTCCACTCGACGAAGGTCTCGTCTCCATCCGCGTCCGTGACCACACAAGTCCCGTTCGCATTGGCACGTCCTTTGTTGACGTCGTTGAAAATGGTGCAGCCGACGCGGGACTTGTGCATGAAGCCCTTGCCCTGGTGATTGAACATCACCTCAGGGACCATGCCAGCATAGACCACCCGGTCTTCTCCCAGCTGCTGTACTTGCCCGGTGAAGGTCCAATCATAGTGACCAGAGTATGTCCCTTTCTTCGGTAGATCCGCCGCGGCGGCGGGCAAACTGAGGTCGCCAGTGCAGTACCGCGGGCCGCGACGACCCTGGCCTGGGGCTTACACTCGTCGCGCGGTCAGCACCTCGGTGCAGATTCCAAGCACGCAGACGATCTCGCGGTGAAGGCTCTGCCAGTCACTGCCGATGAAGGCCTCGAGGCGAAGAGGTCTGCATCCACCGACGAGCCGCGGGCTGAGCGAGTGAATCGCCGTCCAAGCGCGGCAGGCGAGCCTCGACGAAAACGTCTCACCAAAGGTCAAGCTCGCCAGGCAAAGGCGCCCGCCCGGGGCGAGCACTCTCCTCGCCTCGCGAACAGCCGCGTGGATGTCTTCTTCGCTGAGGAGGTCGAGGACATATGTGGATAGGAAACGGTCATAGGCCCCGTCGCTCACCGGGAGAGTCAGCGAACCGTCCGTTCGCTCCACCCGAGCGCGCTCTGCCCACGGCGCGACACGGCTCTGGGCCAGGTCGATCATGGTTCTGCTGATGTCCAGCCCAAGGTACTTGGAGTCGTCTGGAAGAAGCTCCTCGAGGAGACGCGCCGCGAGCCGGCCCGTCCCGCACCCGAGCTCGACGACCGCGCAGGCAGTTTCGAAGCCCGCGTATTGGAGAAGCAATTCGATCGCGGGGTCTTCGTAGATTCGTTGGAGGTCCTGCTTGCGCCCGAAGCGGTCGTAGAAGGCTCTTGCCTCCTCGCGTGAGAGGACTCGGTCAGCTTCACCCCGGCGCTTTGCGACTTCCATTCTGGGCTGAGCGTCGCATCGAGGTGGGGACTTTCGCAAGCAGGAAGGAATCGCCTGCTCGCACCGACGCACGATGAGCGATCCAAATGCGGACCAGGATGGCTTGACCCTCACGATGGTGGAGACCGCATCCTCGCTCGCCCGTCGAAGCTCGGGGTTCGGTGAGGAGACCCACTTGTCTTTGAGCGCGGCACCCCCCACTGCGATAGGCCCATCCATGAGTCAGCACGAGATCCTCCCACTGCTCGATCAGCGCCGGAGCGCTGTACCAATAGAAAAGGTGGTGGAGCACGACGACGTAGTGGTCCAGCAAGAGTTGCTGTTCTGTCGTCACGTCGATGTCGAAGTCCGGATGGGCTTCGTAGAGGTCGTGGAACCTGACGCCCTCCATGTCCTCGAGCCCAGGAATCAGGGCCGGTTGACAGGAGAATTCTCAGCGGCAAAGAGGGCATTTGAAGTTACGCTTCTCCTTTTGGGAGGTCACCGAGTCGCCTAGTAGATATCGCATCCAGTACGGGGCGTAGGACAGCATGAAAGCGATCGTATACGACAACTATGGCTCACTGGACCTCCTCGAGCTCAGGGACATCGATGAGCCGGCTGTCGCTGACGATGAGGTGCTGGTGCGTGTTCGTGCCGCGGGCCTCCACGTTGGCGACTGCTTCAGCGTCAGAGGGAAGCCATTCGCGGTCCGCTTCGCCACTGGGCTTCTCAAACCCAAGCACCATGTCCCCGGATTCGACGTCGCGGGGGAGGTCGAGGCGGTCGGCAAGAATGTGAAAGTCTTTCAGCCTGGCGATGAGCTGTTCGGCGCATGCAACGGCGCCTGCGCCGAGTTCGTCTGTGTCGAACAAGACACGCTTGCGCGAAAGCCAGCCAAGCTCAGCTTCGAGGAGGCCGCGGCCCTGCCGACTTCCGCGCTCGCGGCTCTCCATGCACTCCGCGATGAGGGAAAGGTACGAGCAGGGCAGAAGGTGCTGATCAACGGAGCTTCGGGCGGGGTCGGAACTTTCGCCGTGCAGATTGCAAAGTCCTTCGGAGCTGAGGTGACTGGCGTGTGTAGCACGACGAACCTCGAGATGGTTCGCTCGATCGGCGCAGACCATACGATCGACTACACCCAAGAGGATTTTGCGGCGGGGGAGCAGCGCTACGATCTCATTTTCGACAACGTCGAGAACCGGTCCTTGTCGGACCTACGCCGCGCGCTCCAACCGCGAGGAATGTTGATCCTCAATAGCGGCACTGGGGCGCAGGGGCTCGCGATGCTGGTTCGCCTGGTCAAGCCGCTCTTGCTCTCACCGTTCGTGAGCCAAGACTTGCGCCGCTATCTTTCGGTTCCGAACCGCCAGGACCTGGTGTTTTTGCAGCAGCTGGTCGATGCTGGAAAGCTCATGCCGGTTATCGATCGGACCTACTCTCTAGACGAAACGCCGGCCGCCCTCGCTTATCTCGAGGGCGGACATGCCCGAGGAAAAGTCGTCGTGAGAGTGTAAGGCTCGAGCAAAGCGTCTCTCGTTTTCAGGCCGGAATGGGTCTCTTGCGGCTCTCCGCTCCGGGTTGCCAACGGTCAGCGCCCGCGCTCGTGGAGGATCAGCTTGATGAGCGCGTTGAGGGTTTGGTGCCCTTCGACGGCGTGGCGAAGGGGTAGCGAGCCATCGACCTCGTAGGTATTGCGGCGTCCCTCGCGTTTGCGGGAGACGTAGCCGGCTGCCTCGAGCTCGGAGACGATGCGCTGCACGGCGCGTTCGGTGATCCCCACCTTCTCGGCGACGTCACGCATCCGCGCCTCAGGGTCCTGCACCAGGCACAGCAGGACGTGTGAATGATTGGTCAGGAACGTCCAGGAGGCCTCAGGCGTCCGATCCTTGGTTTTCGCTTTGGGCACTCGGAGCTCCTCGTGCGCAAGATATACGACCGAGATTTCATGAGTCAAATCGCGTGTTAACGGCTCCGCTTCGAGAAAAACGCAACGGCGGGCTTGCGCCAGGAGGTATTCGCGATATATAAAACGCGAAATATACTTCGCGAATCTATCAGCGCACGATGAAGCCCTCTGCAATAGAAGCTCAGCAAGCTCAGCATGTACCCCGGGTCGCCCTGATCATGGGCAGCGCGAGCGATTGGCCGACCATGAAGCACGCGGCTGAGGTCCTCGGGGAGCTGCGAATCCCATACGAAGCCAAGGTGGTTTCGGCTCACAGGACCCCCGATCTCCTGTTCAGCTTCTGCGAACAGGCCGAGGGGAGGGGGATCGAGCTGATCATAGCCGGGGCGGGCGGAGCGGCCCATCTGCCCGGCATGGCAGCGTCCAAGACCTTGCTTCCGGTTCTCGGCGTTCCTGTTCGCAGTAGCTCGCTCAACGGTATCGATTCGCTTCTTTCCATCGTTCAAATGCCCAAGGGGGTACCCGTCGGGACCCTCGCCATCGGCGATACGGGCGCCGCGAACGCCGCACTGCTCGCAGCGGCGATGCTCGCACGCAGCGACGACGCACTTCGGAGCCGACTCCAAGCGTTTCGGTCGGCTCAGACGGCAAGAGTTTTGGAGGCTGAGCTATGAGCACGCGTCAACTACCTGGAGCAACGGTCGGAATCATCGGAGGCGGTCAGCTCGCACGTATGATGGCTCTCGAGGCCAGAAGAATGGGATATCGGGTTGGCGTTCTGGCACCGCAAGCGGACGAACCTGCGGTCCCACTCGCCGACCTCTGGATTCCCGGGGCCATCGACGACGTCGATGCCGCCGAACGGCTGGCGAAGTCGGTCGACGTCGTGACGGTCGATTCCGAGCACGTTCCTGCATCCCTGCTCGCCTACATCGAGCTCATTCGTCCCGTTCGTCCATCGCCTGGCGTGCTCCGCACAATCCAGGATCGGCTTGCACAGCGGTGCTTTTTGGATCGGATCGGGGCGCCACAGCCTCTTTGCGTCGCCGTGGAATCGTCGGCACAGCTCGAAGAAGCCGTGGAGACGGTCGGTTTCCCCTGCGTGTTGAAGAGCCGTCACGCCGGCTACGACGGGAAGGGGCAGGTTGTCATCCGCAGCAGCGACCAGCTCGAAGCGAGTTGGGAGAAGGTGGGTCGTGCTTCGTCCATGCTCGAAGAGCTGGTGCCATTCGACGCGGAAATTTCGGTGCTGCTGGCCCGGGCCTCGAACGGCGAAATGCGGTTCTACCCCGTCGCGCACAACGTTCACCGACACCACGTCCTCCACGCCACGATGGCGCCCGCGCCGCTTCCGAGGTCCGTCGAGCGGGATGCGATGGAGATTTCGCGGTCGATCGCGAACGAGCTCGACCATGTGGGAATGATGGCGGTCGAGATGTTTCTAGTCGGCTCCGAGTTGCTGGTGAACGAGATCGCGCCGCGTCCTCACAATAGCGGCCACTACACCTTCGGGGCCTGCGCCACCTCGCAGTTCGAGCAGCACGTCCGCGCCGTGCTCGGCCTTCCGCTCGGCGACCCTTCGCTCTCACGCCCCGCCGTCATGCTCAACTTGTTCGGCGACCTCTGGCGCGACGGTGACCCCGACTGGATGCCGATCCTATCACTGCCCGAAGCGCGCCTTCACCTCTACGGAAAGACCGAGCCGCGACCCGGTCGAAAGATGGGTCATGTGCTCCTGCTCGACGACGACCCGCAGCGCGCCCTCCGAAACGGTGAAGCCCTTTTGGAAACACTCTCGCCCCCGAAATACCTCGTTGCGTAAAGAGATCGAGACCTCATGCCCCAACTGATCGATACCGCCGCTCAAATCGTCATCGCCGATGACGATGAACGAGTCGCGTCGGCGCAGCAAATCAACAGCTTCTTGGAGGAACGATGAAAATCACGGTAGCGCAAGGCGATGGAATCGGGCCCGAGGTCATGCGGGCGGTGCTCAACATCTTCGACAAGGCACAGGTTCCACTCGAATACGAGCAGGTTCAGATGGGTAAGGAAGTCGTCCTTGCCGGCGACAGGACAGGCATTAGCGAATCCGCTCGCCATTCCGTCGAATCCACCGGAATCCTCTTCAAGGGCCCGATGGAGACGCCGAAGGGCGGTGGCTACAAGAGCGTCAATGTCACGGCCCGAAAGATCTGGGGCACGTTCGCCAACAAGCGTGTGTATCGAACATTCCATGGCGTGCCGACGCCGACCGGTGTCAGCGGGCTCGACCTCACGATGGTGAGAGAAAACATCGAAGACACGTACGGCGCCATCGAGCACATGCAGACCCACGACGTAGCCCAATGCCGGCGCTTCATCACACGGCCAGGAAGCGATCAGGTGCATCGTTATACCTTCGAGGTGGCTGCGCGCAAAGGCGCTCGGCGCGTCACATGTGCGCACAAGGCCAACATCATGAAGATGACTGACGGTCTGTTCCTCGAAACGTTCTACGACGTCGCGAAGGACTACCCTGAGATCGAAGCCGACGATGTCATCGTGGACGCACTCGCCATGCGTCTGGTTCTCGACCCGTCGGAGTTCGAAGTGGTGGTCCTGCCGAATCTTCAGGGAGACATCATCACAGACCTCGCCGCGGGGCTCGTCGGCGGACTGGCGTACGCGCCGTCGGCCAACATCGGGGACGGAATCTGCATCTTCGAAGCGGTGCACGGAACCGCACCCGACATTGTCGGAACAGACGCGGCCAATCCCACGGCGCTCCTGTTGAGCGGCACGATGATGCTTCGGCACCTCGGCCTGGTTACACACGCGTCGGTCATCGAGAAAGCGCTCGAACAGACCCTGCGCGCGATGCACAAGCGGCCCGATCTCGGTCAGCCGATCCCGCTCTTCCGGACATCCGTGTTCACCGAGAGGATGCTCGACGCGCTCGAGGGCCTCCACATTCCCCAGGAGCAATTGCCTCGTCTCGAAGTTCGGCGTCGAACAGAGCCGATGATGCGGGTGACTCCCGCGCCCGAGAGCACCTTGCTGCGGGGCGTCGACGTGTTTCTCGAATCCGGCTTGCCCCCCAAACGAGTCGAGGCGGAGCTTGCTGAGCTTGGCGGCGGGCTCGAGCTGACGATGATCTCCAATCGCGGCACGCAGGTGTCGCCAGTCAGCTCGGCGTACACCGATTGCGTGAATCACTACCGGGCGAGGTTCGAGAGGGAGGGACGGGTGTCACAGCACGAAATCGTCTCGCAACTCGCAGCTGTCGGCGAACGGTTTCGGCTTTGTGGCGCCGAGTGGTTGCGCGAAATCGATGGCGCACAGGGTTACTCGCTTGCCCAAGGACAGGGCTGACCGCGCAGGGCGCACGCAGCCCGGTGACGAGCTCAGGAGCCGAGCGCATCGGCAAGCAAGGTGCTAATATGCTCAGCCCGAGCTCGATCCGAGTAATCCTCTGGTGAAAGACGAACCCGGGGCGAGCCCCTTGCCCTGGTCCTATACCTTCGCCTTCGGATATGAAAAGGCCACATAGAGCCCAGCTCGAGCTGGACATTCTTCCGCAACCGGGAGACACGACCTGCGGGCCGACTTGCCTGCACGCGGTGTACCGCTATTGGCGTGACGAAGTGCCACTCGATGCGCTCGTCACCGAGGTCAAGCCCTTGCCCGAGGGGGGTACGCTCGCGGTCTCGCTCGCATCCCATGCGCTTCGGCGCGGGTACGACGCCGAGATCTACACTTACAATCTGCAGTTGTTCGATCCGAGTTGGTTCGCCGATGGCGTCGATCTCGCCGAACGCCTCGAGGCTCAGCGAAAGCACAAGCGCACCCAGAAGCTCAGACTCTCGACCGATTTGTATCTCGACTACCTCAGCCTAGGAGGTGTCGTCCGATTCGAGGAGCTACGTCCCGCCCTGATTCGACGCTTCCTGAACCGAGGGGTTCCCATTCTCACGGGCCTCAGCGCGACCTATCTCTACGGCTGCGCCAGGGAACACAAGGACGACTACGATGATCTGAGGGGCGAGCCGGTCGGTCACTTCGTGGTCTTGAGCGGCTATGACCGAAAGAAGCGTGAAGTCACCGTGGCGGACCCTTCGCATGACAATCCGCGATTTCAAAGCCATCGATACAGCGTTCCGATGTCCCGCTTGATCGCGGCGATTGCGCTCGGCGTGATGACCTACGACGCCAATCTCCTCGTCCTCACACCGAAGCCAGATCGCGTAGGCGCCCGGGCATGACCACTCTCATCGTCGTCGAACGGCCGCAAAGCTGGCCCCTCGAGATACCGGGCACCGAGGTCGTCGCTGCCTCGGACTATCTGACGAATCCTAGATTCGTCGAGATGAAACGGGCCAAGGTTTTCAATCTCTGTCGGAGCTACGGCTATCAGAGTGCGGGCTACTACGTCTCGCTTCTAGCGGCAGCTAGGGGACACAAGCCATTGCCCTCCGTGATGACCATGCAGGACCTGCGCCAGTCATCGATGGTGCGCATCGCCTCGGAGACAACGGAGCTCTTGCTTCAACAGACGCTCGCCCCGATCAAGGGTGAGCGCTTCGTGCTCAGCATCTACTTCGGCCGAAACATGGCCAAGCGCTACGATCGCCTCTGCCGCGCGCTCTTCAATCACTTCCCCGCGCCCTTGCTGCGTGCAGAATTCGTTCGCGGTGACCAGTGGAGACTCGAGAAACTGCGCGTCATCGCATCGCACGAGATCCCCGAAACGCACCGCGAGTTCGTCATCGAGCAAGCGAAGCGGTTCTTCGATCGGCCTCGCCCCTCCGGAGTGAAGCGAGCGCGCTACGACCTCGCGATCCTCGTCAACCCCGATGAGGTCGACGCCCCGTCCGACCCGAAGGCGATTGGACGATTCATTCGCGCGGCCAAGAAAGTGGGGCTGGATGCCTGGGTCGTGGGGAAAGAGGACTTCGGGCGAATCGCGGAGTTCGATGCGTTGTTCCTGCGCGAAACGACCGCGGTTGACCACTATACGTATCGTTTCGCGCGGAGAGCCGAAGCCGAAGGGCTCGTGGTCATCGACGATCCGGAGTCGATTCTCAGATGTACGAACAAGGTCTATCAAGCCGAGCTCTTCGAACAGAACGGCGTCGACTGTCCCAAGACTGTCGTAGTCGATCGTGACAGCGCGAGCGGCGTGGCTGAAAAGCTCGGTTTGCCTTGTGTGCTCAAGAAGCCGGACAGCTCGTTCTCGGCAGGCGTGGTGAAGGCGAATAACGAGGCAGAGCTGGCAGCTCATCTGAAACAGTTCCTTCAGGAGTCCGAGCTGGTGATCGCTCAGGAGTTCGTCGCGTCAGAATTCGATTGGAGAATCGGAGTCATCGATCAAAAACCCCTCTACGCCTGCCGATACCACATGGCACGCGGTCACTGGCAGATTCAGAAGGCCTTGGGCAAGAGCGAGCGCCTCTACGGCAAGACCGAGACGCTCCGAATCGAAGATGCGCCGAAAGCCATCGTCGCTTTGGCCGTACGTGCGTCGGCGCTCATCGGGGATGGTCTCTACGGCGTCGACATCAAGGACGTCGACGGTCGTCTGCTCGTCATGGAAGTGAACGACAACCCCAGCATCGAAGCGGGTACCGAAGACGAGATTCTCAAGGACGACCTCTATCTCGCAATCATGCAAAGCATCTACGATCGGCTCGAGCGTCGAGGTCGCCATTGACCGTTTCGCCGACTCTTCACCTTTTCGACGCGGTTGGCATCGAGATCGAATACATGATCGTCGACGCGAAGACGCTTTCGGTGCGGCCCATCGCGGACGAGCTTTTGAAAGCGGTGGCCGGCGACTACGAGATGGAAGTCGATCGGGGCGCCCTTCGCTGGTCGAACGAGCTGGCGCTGCATCTCATCGAGCTAAAGACCAACGGACCGGTGCCGAGCTTGCTCAATCTGCACGAGGATTTTCAACGAGACATCGAAGCCATTGATGCCCTGCTCCGACCCATGGGCGCGCGGTTGCTTCCAAGCGCCATGCATCCGTGGATGGCTACGGACGAGCTTCGGCTCTGGCCTCACGAGGACGACGTCATCTACGAAGCGCTCCACCGAGTCTTCGACTGCCGCGGGCATGGCTGGTCGAACCTCCAAAGCATGCACATCAACTTGCCGTTCGCGAACGACGCCGAGCTCGAGCGACTTCATGCGGCGATTCGATTGCTCCTGCCGATCCTGCCCGCATTGGCCGCGAGCTCTCCGTTCGTCGATGGCCAAGCGAGCGGTTACCTCGATACACGACTCGAGGTTTATCGACACAATGCCGAGCGCATTCCGTCCGTGAGCGGCCGGGTGATTCCCGAAGCGGTCTTTCGAAGACGCGACTATCAGGCGCTCCTCGAGTCGATCTACCGTGATCTGGCTCCCTTCGACCCCGAGGGAACACTGCAACACGAGTGGATCAACGCGCGCGGCTGTATCGCGCGTTTCGACCGGATGGCATTGGAGATTCGTCTCATCGATGTGCAAGAGTGCCCAAGGATGGATCTGGCCATCGCCCATGCCGCGATCGCCGTCACGCGGGCACTCGTTGAGGAGACCTGGACCTCGCTCGCCGATCAACGGTCCTGGCACGAGACCGAGCTCGAAGAGATCCTCCTTTCGATGATTGCGGACGCGGACGATGCGATCATCGACAATCCGAGATTCCTAGAAGCATTCGGTCTTGCTGGGAGCGGTCCTGTGCGCGCCGGGGATCTTTGGCAACACTTGATCGAGACTCAGATCGAAAATCGGCCGCAACATGCGGAAGCAGCGGCCGCTTTGCGGGTCATTTCGAGCCAGGGCTGCCTGGCGCGCCGCATCCTTCGCGCCGCCGGACCGGAGCCAAGCCAGGAGGCCCTTCGCCAAGTGTATCTCCGCTTGGCCGACTGCCTGGCTCATGGGCAGACATTTTCGAGCGAGGCGTGAGCGAATACGCGCTAGTACTGAGCTGTGAGCACGGTGGAGCGGAGGTTCCCGTGGAGTATCAGCGCTTGTTCGAGAGCAGGGCCGCCCGCAGAGCGCTCTCTAGCCATCGGGGAAGTGATCTCGGTGCACTTTCGCTAGCCCACGCGCTCCAACGCAGCCACCGGGTCACGCTCCACGCCAGCAAGGTCACCCGCCTCTTGGTCGATCTAAATCGCTCGCCCGGGCATCCGGAGCTGTTCTCCGAATTTTCGCGGGGTCTCGACGCATCGGAGCGCACGCGCGTGCTCGATAGGTACTACTTTCCGCATCGAGATGCCGTTGCATCCTGGATCGAAGCTCGAGCGCGTCGCGGCCGGCAGGTCGTGCACATCGGCGTGCATAGCTTCGCCCCCAGGATCGACGGGCGGGATCGAACAGCCGACGTGGGGCTACTCTACGATCCGTCGCGACTGCCCGAACGCGTGTTTTGCAGCCGATGGAAGGACTCTCTGCGCACGATCGCCCCGAGGGTTCGAGTCCGCCGCAACTACCCGTATCTCGGCAAGTCCGATGGGTTCACGACATCCCTACGTGCGCGGCACGGCTCGCAGCACTACCTGGGCATCGAGCTCGAGGTCAACCAGCGGGTGCTTCGCAGCGTCGAGAGCCGACGACTCGTGACAAAGGCCGTCTCCGACAGCTTGCGTGCGGCCCTTGGTCGTTGAAGTCGTCGCTAGGAGGGTGGCCTCCTGGCTCGTTCGGAGCAGTCCATAGCGAAGCGCTCGTTCTCATGTTGGCATCCGCGCTTTCCCGAAGAACACAACTACCCATACCCGTGATCCACGCGCCAAACCTCGGCACATGGACGACATATGGCCGCAGCTAGACCGGAGCTTGGGCGCGAACGGCCTGCCACGACTTTGAACACCGGCACCGATTTGTCTTCGTCGCATTGCAGGCATGGGTTGAGGGAGCCGTCCAGTTGGTTGTAGGGTGAGGTCAGGTTCGAGATGCAGACGCTGTAGCACTCGCGCGTGTCGTTCATCCCGGCTAGGCCCAGGTGTGCGCGCAAGGCGGCGTGAAGCCCACTCTATCCTCGATACAGCTGGCGAGCTCCTCGACTGTACCGCCGAGGGTCTCCAAGGCGCACTGACGAACGGGCCAGTCTGGTCCTGCGCTTCCGCATAGGCTGCGAGATCGTGGAGCGACGAGCACCGACCGCATGCGTAGCCATGCGTGACGATGCCGCCCGCCCGCTCTACGGCGATGGCGTCCTCGAAGTTCTCGAGGCGATACGTCCGTTTGCCAATGGGTATGACCGCACAGACCCCAAGCGGCTCGGGCAGCAATTCCGGCGGCGCCAGGTAGGGATCTTCGGTGGGGATCGAAGGTGGATTGTCCAAGACCCAGGAACGCAAGTCCGCTAGCGAAGCCACGTCCCAGAGACGTGGCGTCCACGTCGTGGTTCCCTCGATCGCGGCGAAGCAGGCGTCGGCGTCAAGGCCAGTGCTCGCGTTGGGGGCACCGTACAAACCTTCGCAGCTTGGATCCGGCAGCGGCGGCTCGACGACGAAGCCGGGAGAGTCTGGTCCGCACGCGATGTGCCAGCTCCTCTTGCAGCGCTTTCGCTATCCGTAGTGAATGGTGCCCGAAAGAGCTGCGCGTCTTGGGAACGGCCGCGCAAGACTTGGCTCTTTATTCTAGGTCACGACGAGGGCGTGTGCCCTGGAGATCAGTAGGTCTTCTGCCAAGCAATCAACCGGGGGCCTCCGGGTGAAGGTTCAAACCGCGTCTCCAAAGACACAGTGACGTTCCAGCGGTGACACGCGGCAGACCGGGCTTGCGAGATTTTCCAAGCGAAACGCGCTGGCACCGCGGTTGCAATGAGGCGCCTCCAATAAGGAGGTCCCCCGTGCCACTCAAGCCCCGCTGGTCGCGAACGCTGTTGCTCGCCGGGCTCTTCGGCGCCCTCGCCGTACCCGGCCAGGCCGAGACGACGACGGCCGACAAGACACTTTCCCCCTACTTCTTCATCGAGGGTGACCCGACCGTCGACCATCTCCCCCTCGCGAAGACGGACGTGAAGGTAGACATAGCGGGCGTCATCGCAGACGTGAAGGTTACACAGACCTACAAGAACGAAGGCAGCCGGCCGATCCACGCTGAGTACGTCTTTCCGGGATCGACGCACGCTGCGGTGCACGGAATGCGCATGAAGATTGGCAAGCGCGTGATCGTTGCGAAGATCAAAGAGAGAGAAGCCGCGTCCGAGGAGTTTGCCGAAGCCAAGGCTGCTGGAAAGAGCGCCTCGCTGCTCGAACAGGAGCGACCGAATGTCTTTCGGATGAGAGTCGCGAACATCTTGCCTGGTGACGTCATCGAAGTGGAGCTGAGTTATACCGAGCTTCTCCGGCCGACGGACGGCATTTACGCGTTCGTCTACCCCACGGTCGTCGGGCCGCGCTATGCGAGTCAACGTCACGCTGCCGCGAATCCCGAGGACAGCTGGGTGAGCAGCCCGTATTTCCGGCAGGGGAGGGCACCGACGTATGCCCTCGACATGAACGTGAGGCTCTCGACGGGCATCGATGTGCAGGCGCTGTCTTGCACGTCGCACAAAGTAGCTGCGCAATGGAAAGGGACGCGGCTCGTCGCGGTAGCACTCGATGAGTCGGAACGGCACGGGGGAAATCGGGACTTCGTTCTGAGCTACCAACTCACCGGTGGGGCTGTGCAGAGCGGCTTGATGCTCTTTGAAGGAAATGACGAGAGCTTCTTCCTTCTGATGGCCGAGCCGCCGTCGCGGGTCGAGCCGAGCGACATGCCGGGGCGCGAGTACGTTTTCATCATCGACGTTTCCGGCTCGATGTATGGTTTCCCGCTGAACACCGCAAAGAGATTGATGCGCGATCTCATCGGCCACCTTCGGCCGATCGATACGTTCAACATGATTCTCTTTTCCGGCGGCTCGACACAGCTAGCGCCGCGCTCGGTGCCCGCTACGCATCAGAACGTGCAGCGGGCCATCGCGGTGCTGGAAGGGCAGCAGGGTGGCGGTGGAACCGAGCTCTTGAGCGGGCTCCGGATGGCGATGGAGATGGCGCACGAACCAGGGACATCGCGGAGCTTCCTGGTGATCACGGACGGGTACATTGCTGGAGAGGCCGAGGCGTTCCAATACATCCGCAGCCACCTCGGCAAAGCGAACGTCTTTTCGTTCGGAATTGGGACCTCAGTGAACCGGTACCTCGTCGAGGGGATCGCGAAGGCAGGCTTCGGCGAGCAGTTCGTCGTCACCGACGCCGCGGATGCTGCGACCACAGCGCAGCGCTTCCGCGAATACGTCAGCGCGCCTGTTCTGACCGACATCCGCGTCGAGCTCGATGGTTTCCGAGCATACGATATCGTGCCGACCTCGGTCCCAGACGTCCTGGCAGAACGGCCGGTCCTGGTATTCGGAAAGTTTGCCGGGGAGCCGGCCGGCACGATCACGCTTCGAGGCGTCGGAGGCAAGGGGCCGATGACGAAGCGCTTCGACGTCGCCGAAGTCGGAGCGGCCGAGCAGAACCGCGCGCTGTCTTATCTCTGGGCGCGCCAACGGATCGCCGATCTGTCGGATTTCGGCGCAACACTCGGAGTCGAAAGCCCCAAAGAGGAAGTGACGGCGCTCGGCCTCCGATATGGCCTTCTGACCAACTACACGTCCTTCATCGCGGTCGACGAAACGCCACGCAACGATCTCGGTGCAGGCGAAGAGGTCAAGCAACCTTTGCCCTTACCGAAGGGCGTCAGCAACCAGGCGGTTGGGGGCCTGACCCAAGGTTCGGAACCGCCTCTTACGATGCTCATGGCCCTACTCTTTGCCGGGGCGCTACTGATCTGGACGTCGAGGCGCTCGTGTCTGCCGAACGGGCCATGACGCGCCAGGGGATCCATAGCGGGGTCGTGATCGTGGCCATGTTTGGGGTCACGTACGGGCTCAAACGGCACTACAGCACGGCCAACCCGGAGGCGCTCCAGTGGATTCTCGCTCCGACTGCTTGGCTCGTGGAGGCAGTCTTTGGCGAGCCCTTCCTGTTCGAGCAGCACGTGGGCTATGTGAACGAGCAGCTCCGTTTCGCAATTGCGCCCTCCTGCGCCGGCGTCAACTTCATGATCATCGCGATCTGTACCGCGGCCCTGGGTTTCGTGGGCCAGATGCGAACACTCCCCAGCAAGCTAGCCTTGCTATTCACCAGCGTGGCGCTCGCCTACGTAGTCACGATCGCGGTCAATGCCGCTCGAATCGTCATCGCACTGCTCTTGCAAGCGCACCCGGTATCGATTGCAGGCCTCTCGTCCGGCCAGATTCATCACGCCGAAGGCATCGTGGTGTACTTCACGTCTTTATGCTGTTTGTACCTCGTCGCCGATTGCCTCCTCGCCCGGGCCCGCACGAAAGCCGCACCATGAAACGCCTCGCCATCCCCCTCGTGAGCTATCTTGCGATCACGATACTGGTGCCAATTCTAAACGGCGCCCCGACCGACGCGGCCTTCCTGGAGCACGCGGCCCTCGCCATCACACTCCCCCTCATCATCACGGTCACACTCTCCATCCTCGCAAACGCTCGAAGCCGACGCCCCGAGT
This sequence comes from uncultured delta proteobacterium, assembly GCA_963699755.1. GTDB lineage: Bacteria > Myxococcota_A > Polyangia > Polyangiales > Houyiibacteriaceae > SG8-38. The sequence goes on along the minus strand of CAVOVB010000001.1, from coordinate 310,983 downwards.
CTGCGGTCCCGAAATGAGCCCAGGCGTTCACTCTCACGCTTCGAGCTGGAACACCCTTGCTGCGTTCTCGCAAAGGAAGAGCCGCCGTGTTTCCAAGGAGAGGCCGAGCGTATCGAGCTGGGCCACACACTTCGCCGGCTGAATCATCGGATAGTTGCTCCCGAACAGGACCTTGCGTTTGCCCGGGCCCTTCATGAATCGGACCAGTGATTCCGGATAGCGCTCCGGCGTGTATGCGGAGGTATCGATGTAAACATTGTCGTACTTGGTCGCGAGTGAGATCATTTCATCCGTCCACGGGTACCCGATGTGCCCGCCCACGATTCGTAGCTCCGGGAACTCGCAAGCGACTTCGTCGAGGTAGGGGATGGGTCTTCCGGGGTCGCTCGGTCGAAGCGGCCCTGCGTGGCCGACCTGCAAGCAGAACGGAACGCCGAGCTCTATGCACTCCACGTAGATCGGATAGTAGCGGCGGTCGTTCGGGGGCAGGCCCCAGAGCCAGGGCAACTGACGCACGCCGACGAAGCCGAGCTCCTTGACGCAGCGGCGAAGCTCCCTGACCGCCCCCATTGGGCGAAATAGGTCGACCGAGCCGATGCCGATGAATCGATCCGGGTGCGCGCTGACCGTCTGCGCCACCTCGTCGTTCGAGAGCAAGGGCCCATTCGGTCCCCACCAGGCCGATATGAGGGCCTTGCTCACGCCTGCGCCATCGAGCGCGGCCAAGGTGAGCTCGACGGGGATCTCATCGGGAATCACCTCGAATCGCATCCAGCGCCTCAGCGAGGCGAACATGTCATCAGCGATGAACTTCCCAGTAGGGTGCTGGATCCAGGCGTCAATGATCGATTCGGCCATCCCCCGATCCTCCTCCGATCACCCCACAGATGCAATCAGGAGGCAGTCGTTCGAGTCGAGGCATGAGATGGCCTCTGGGTCCGTCGTGCCTTGGCAGCGCAACGACGACAGGAAGAGCGCCGTCCGACCGTTTTGGGGCTTCGGAACTAGCTCGACCGGCACCGAGGTCAGATTGGGGACGCTGTCCGCCCTCGTGAGCTCTTGATTTCATGCGCTGCCTGCGGCACAGATCGCAGCATCTCAGGATCCAAGCCGTTGCGATCTTTGGTTGAGCATCGCCGTGGAATCGGCCACTTGTCCGACCGCAGAGTGTCCCTCGAAAGGAGATCCAGATGCAAGACTCGGCAGACGGTTCACGGTCGTTGGTCCTGTCCTACCTGGCCCTTCGCAGAGCCATTGGGGTCCTGGGCATTTCGCTACCCTTCGTCTTATCTCTCGGCGCCATTCTCATCTTCGAGGTCGGGATCCCAGAATCCATCAGCGACTTCTACTACACGGGGATGCGGGATGTTTTGGTGGGCACGCTCTGCGCGATCGGAGTATTTCTGCTCTCTTACAAAGGATATGAAAGACTCGACGATCTCGCGGGCGACCTCGCATGCGTCTTCGCGATCGGTGTCGCCCTTTTCCCGACGACTCCGTCCGGTGACCCAACGACGCTCGAGAGAACAATCGGGGCAGCACACCTAATTTTCGCGGCCTTGTTCTTTGTCACGTTGGCTTACTTCTCGCTCTGCTTGTTTACCAAGACAGATAAGACGAAAACCCCGACTCGCCAGAAGATCAGAAGAAACCAAGTTTACAAAGCTTGCGGCTTCACCATCGTCGCTTCGATCGTCCTGATTCTCGTCTATGCGTTTCTACCGGAACGCTTTGAAAACGCGCTCAGCGCATACGATCCAGTCTTTTGGCTCGAATCGATCGCGGTGTTGGCCTTTGGCCTGTCTTGGCTGACCAAAGGCGAGGCGCTCCTGCAGGATCAGGCGTAGCCTCTTTGGGTGAGTTCCAGGACGACCCCAAGCGAGGTTTGCTGTCTGGCGAGCGATCTGCGGCTCGGCGATACACCTCAACCAGGGTGAGCGCGTCTCGATACCTCGCGCTGGGCCTCGACCAATCGGCGCATGCCTTCGGCAAAGGCATGCGGCTCGGTGAGAAGGCTGATGACCACTCGGACCTCTTCGGGAAAATCATAGAACCAGCCCGGCTGGACGAGGACACCATGCTGTAGAAAGCGCAACACCCATTGCTCTTCGGACAGCAGATCGGGCAGTCGCAGAACCTGATACCAACCTCCCTCTGTGGTCAGCGCGGAGATCTCGCATGCACCCGAAATCAGCTGGCCAAGTCTTCGTCGATTCTGTTGCAAACGCTCGAAGACCAGCCGCCGGCGTTCCTCCGATGCGCGCAGAATCGAAGGGAGCGCACACTGCGTCAGATCGTTGAGCGACAAATAGGTGTCCGTGATGAGATCGAGCTGCTCGAGCGCGCGCTCCACCAGCGTCTCGGCTCCCGAGACGGCCATCCAGCTCAACTTCAATTGTGGCAGCGCAGCAGCCTTCGAGAGGCCGCCTAGGGCAAAGAGCAGTCCGGAGCGAGCCTTGCTGTGGAGCAGAGGACGCGCTTGCTCATGGCGGAAATCGTAGGTCGCGAATACCTCGTCCAAGACCAGCGGCAGGCCGTGGCTCGAGAGAAACGCCAGGTCTTCGGGCGACAGATAAGCACCCGTCGGGTTGTTCGGGCTCACCGACAGGATCAGCTGGGCCCGTGCACCGACGCGCTCTAGAACAGTCGACCGATCGACGTGCCATTCGCCGTCGTAGCGCAAGGAGTACGGCACAGCGACGACGCCTTCGAGACGGGTGAGCATGGAAAGAAGCGGGTAGCTCGGCTCGGGGATCAGAACATGGTCGCCTGGGTCGCAGAAGAGCTTGATGAGACACGAATACGCTTCGCTGGTCGTTGCGGTGAGCACGAGGTGATCGGGATTCCAAGACAGCTGAGCACCCAAAGCCCGCCGAGCAGACACGATCCCTCGGGGGTGGGGGTCGTAGAAGTCCCGAGTGGCGTTCCGCACCGACGACAGAGCCTCGTCCCCGAAGGCAATCCCGGCGCGCGTAGGATTCGAACAGGTCAGATCCCAGCGAGGGGGCGTCCTCTCCGACATTCGCGCAAGGGCGTTGGGAGTCAGGTCGAATGCGCCGCGTTTCGAAAACATCGCACGAGTATCCTCGGCTCCGAGTGAAATCGCTAGGGCGCAGCTTGTCGCGTCGCCGCAGCCTCGGCTCAGGGTGTGTACCAGATCGGTGAGGTATACGCGCGCTCCTGAATCGTCGGCGGATGACCGGTCTTGCTCGGGTCCGTGCCAAGGGCCAGCGCGTCGTAGAGGGTGTGCCTTGGCGTCGGGATCTGGAGCACGCGAAGATAGTAAAAGGCCGGTTGCTCGCGATCGAACGCGGGGTCGGACCAGAAGCCGCTGAGCGTCGGCGCTCCACCGGTGTCTTGGTACTCGGTTGTCGCGAGATCGACCGTGTTCTCCAGTGGCGGGACTTTGCCGTCTGGTCCGAGCGCACGGTCGCCTGACCACACGACGTCGTACACCTTTTCGTGAGTCTTGCCGTCGCTGTCGACCCAGCCCTTCACGATTTGAATCCGATCGAGGTTCGCCCCTTCGGGATCCTTCACCGCGTACATCAAGAAGCCGGGCGCCTTGTCCTTGGGGGCGCTGCTGAGGTCGCTGCCCATCGGGTATCCGAGGGTGTAGCCCGTCTTGACCATCCCCGCGTTCTTGGCCTGCTTCTTGTCGAAATTCCAGCCGCCGAAGAAGCGCACCCGGATACGAGGGCCCGTGGTCGCGTACACTTCTTTGCGCTTGAACGCCGCGAAGATCGAACTGCGGGTGTTCTCCTCGGCCCACACGGCTGCCAGACCCTGCGCGCTCAGGTCGCTGTCTTTGATCCATTCCAACCCCGGCACGCGCTCGGCCTCTGGATCCGAATCCGATGCGCTCCAGAAGTTGTCCTCTTCTGCCGAAGCGAGGCCCGTCTGTGAATTCGTGGAGCCGATCAACCCGAACTGGAAGGGGTTGGCGCCAACGACCTGGTCGATGCCGAGACCACGGAGCAATCCGCTGCGCGCGTAGTCGCCCGGGTCGGCCTTTGCCTGCTCGGAGCTGTCTCTAGGCGTCTGCGAAAATCTCTCGAAGTCCGCAAACTCGTCATCCGGCGAGAGACTCGGATGGGTCTCGGCGTCGCCCTTGATATGAGTGACCTCCACCACCGGCTCCCATCGCATCCGCGAGCGCGCATACGCTGCGGTCATGGGGCGCCCCTCGCTATCGACCTCCGCGAACATGGCGCCGCGGCTGAGGTTCGAGCTCTGAGGGATCGCAAGGAAATCGGTCCCCACGCGCGCGCTCGTTTCTTCGAGCCAAGCCCATAGATCTTCTGGTCGGCGGCCGTCGACCGGGCTCAATGGCGTGAACTCGGCTGCTTGCTCTCGGCCGTCTTTCATGAAGACGACGCGATGGAGATTCTTTCCATCGGAGTCTGCGGTCCACTCCCAGCCGATGAACGAGGTGAACGAGCAAGGCGCATAGTGTCGCTCTGCGGCTTCGACCATGCCGTTCCAGTCCGTAGCTTCGAGCCCCTCGGCATGATCGGTGACGATGAGGAAGTCGAGCGACGTCTCGATCTGCACCTTGGCTTTCGTGTGAGGATGAACGACGGGCAGTCCTTTGGCCCAGCGGTACGCGGTGTCGGGGTCCACGGAGCGGTATCCCCGGCCCTGGGCTTCGCGCGAGTAGCTCCCGTGGACGTGGGTATCTCCCCAGTAGAGCCGATTGGGCTCGGATGCGATCGCGGCCGGCGTCGTAGGCGGAGGCGGCTTGCAGCCGAGCATAGCCATCGTGAGGGCGAACAGAGTCGACAAAGCTGGTTCGATGCGTCGCATGGCTGGCTAGTACTGGATCCGCGCCCCGATGTTCCAACTGAATCGAGCATCGTCGGTGGTTTGAACATAGACGTACGGCATCACGGCCAGCATGAAGAAGTTCAGGTTGTAGCCCGCTCCCACCCGACCCGTCGTGGCGGTCCCGAGGTCGTCGAAAAGTGCCCCCGCCTGCATGAAGACTTTGACATGTCGGATCGGCCACCAGCCGATACCACCGCCGACCCACCAGTCCTGCGGCCCTTTGCCGAAGAACTTGCCGAGCTTCTGGCCGAGCACTTCGAACGAGACGCCATTGAACTGCCGGTCGATGTGGTATTCGTATCCGAGGCCGATCGTCATGGTCTTCGTTCGCCGCCCAGATCCGATCTTCTCTCGCGTGCCCGAGAAGTCCATGTGAACGTGATGCATGCGCTCTCGGTAGTGGAGCTTGTAGCTCTCGAGCTTTTGAGGCGTCGGGGCGGCGCCCATCGCGGTGAGGAGGGAAATCAAGCCGGCCATCAACATGGGTCGCTAGCTCCCTTCTTTCATGATGGCCGCGGTTTCGCAGCGATCGCATTCGGCTGGATGGAACCGGATGACCGTTCCCTGAACCCAACGGCCGTAGATGTTGATCGCTGGAATCACCGCATGGCCGCCCATGGCGCAGACCTGGGGCCCCACGATCTTACGGAAGCGTTCCTCGTCGTTCGGCAGCTGCGGAGCGGCAAACGCATCGATGTCGATGACGCCGAGCTCCTCGTAGGGCTCGATGATACGATTGCGGATCACCCGGTAGTCGCAGTTGGGGCCCCGTCCCGCATACGTGCCTCCCGTCTTCCGAACCTCTCCCTGGCCACCGCACGCTGTCAGACACGCAGCTGAGGACAGCAGAACCGAAACAACTAGAGGACGCAGACCGTTCACCTTGCGCCGGGACGCTAGCAGCTCAGATGAAGCGCTCGCAAGGTCGCAACGTCTGCGGCTTCGCGAATGCACAGATCAATGGAGCCGCGCCTAACTTGGCAGCGGGCACTGGCTTTGTACGACTCGTCCGCGTCCACGGCGTGGCGCGTGTGTTCGGGCTCGAGGTATCGGACGACTGCTCTGGCCGTGGTCATTGTCGCCAAAGGCAAATGGCTTGTTGCAGTCACCTCCCTGCGAAGCACGGCCGCGAGCGGCTCCACTGTGCCTCGAAATCGGCACTTCAACTGCGTTGGTTGCCGAAAGACCGTTCCGCTCGGAGCCGATTGCTCCGGCTCCAGTGGCTCGAGGTTCGGTAGACGCTCGTGTAAGGCGTTGCCCCATCCCTCTTGCTCAAGCGCGGAAGAAAGGACACGGCCGGCTGCCAGCGCAGCGTTTCCTCGATCGCGTTCGCACGAAGCTCGGGGTGACCACGAGCCTGCGCCCAATAGTCCTCGGTTGTCGCAACGCCATAGGCGAGACTTCGGATCGAGTCCTGCGTCGTCGAGGAACCCGCGGTGAACATGATGGCCACGTTCGACTTCACCTGCTCCGGCGTCATGCTCGCGCCGTCTACCTCGTCGTGAATGAGCTGGGAAAGCACGTCGTCCTTCGGATTCTTCCGACGCTCCTCGATCAGCGGCACGATCGGCGCCTGCTCACGCAACTGATCCGAAACGGTGTGAAGTGCCATCACGGGCAGCTCCCAGACGGTGACGTCCCTCTTGACCTCCTCGGAGGCATGCCGGGGCTTTGAATCGAATGCTTGGGCTATGTTCTAATCCGTCCCGCCCCGTGCTCGTACTACCCCCCCAACACCTTCTCGATCCGCCGAAACACGTCGTCGATGACCTTCGCCTGCGGCAATACCGTGATGCGGAAGTAGTTGTGGTAGTCGACGTTGAAGCTGGAGCCTGGTGTCACGAGCACGTGCTGGGTCTCGAGGAGCTCCATCGCAAAGTCTAGGTCGTCGAAGCCGGGCAGCTTGTCTGTGTTGGCACCGACGAACGCATACATCGCTCCTCCCGGCGGAATCAGGTGCAGGTACTCGCTCGCTTCGACGCCCCTGATCACCGCTTGGCGGGACTCGTAGAGCCGCCCGCCCGGACGAACCAGCTCCTTCAGGCTCTGATAGCCACCTAGCGCGGTCTGCACGCCCCACTGCCCAGGCACGTTGCTGCACAAACGAAGCGACGCGAGCAGGTCCAGACCCTGCAAGTAGTCCTTCGCGAGCTCATTGCTGCCGTTGAAGACCACCCAGCCGACACGGAACCCGCAAGCGCGGTAGACCTTAGACAAACCACTGAAAGTGCCGCAGAGTGTGTCTTTCACCAGCGGCGCAACCGGGACGAACTCCGCGTCGTCGTACACCATGCTGTCGTAGATTTCGTCGCTGAAAACGACGAGATTGTGCCGTTCGGCGAGCGCGACCATCGCTTCGAGCACTTCCCGACTGTATACGGCGCCGGTAGGATTGTTGGGGTTGATGATCACGATCGCGCGGGTTCGTTCCGTCATCAGGCCGGCCAGCGCATCGAGATCAGGCTGAAACTGCTTCTCCGGCGGGCAAGGGTAGTGCACCGCCCTGCCACCGTTCAACGTGACCGAAGCGGTCCACAGGGGGTAGTCCGGGCTCGGGATTAGCACTTCGTCGCCCTGATTGAGCAGCGCGCGAAGCGTCAAATCGATGAGCTCGCTCACCCCGTTGCCGATGAACACATGCTCGGCGGTCACGTTCATGACGCCGCGTTCCTGCTGCTGTAGCACCACAGCCTCGCGCGCCGGGAAGATGCCTTTCTGATGACAATACGCCTCGCTCTCGGGGAGGTTTTCGATCATCGCCATGCGCATCGTTTCCGGCGTACGGAAGCCGAAGAGCCCCGGGTTCCCGATGTTCAGCGAGATGATCTCGTACCCCCGACGCTCCATCTCGTGCGCGCGCTGCGCCAGCTGCCCGCGTATTTCGTACCGAACATCGTGTAGGTTGTCGCTGCTTCTGACTTCAGTGCCCATCGATCCGAACCTGTCCGACTCGACCTAATGCAAGAAACCCCCGCCTCTGTCGAGCGAATTCGGGGACACGCTCCCCGTTGCGACTCTCTTGATTTCAAGCACTTGAGACGCAGAGCGCAAAAAACTAGCGCGTCTCACCCGTCTCGACTTCTAGGATCCGATTCGCAAGCCGATGGAAGTCGGGCTCCACGATGTCCGGCTTAGGGTAGAGAGGATTGAGCACCATCCCCGCTCGCAAGAGGTACGCCCCCGCGCAGCCAGCTCGCATCGCGCCGGCGATATCCCAGTCGTGCGCCGCCACCATCCGAAGCTGGGTCGTCTCCACACCAAGCCTCGCTGCGGCCATCTCGTACACCTCGCGCGCTGGCTTGAACTTGCCGGTCCCCTCCACCGAGAGAATCTCGTCCAGCAACGGAGCGATCCCCGCCTTGTGGAGCTGTCGCCTGGTCGCATCGAGCGGCGAGTTGGTCAGCGCTGCCATCCTAAGCTCCGCCCCATGCAAGCGTTCGAGGTTCACCAGCACGTCGGTGTGAGACGGCAAATTTCCCATCGTCTCCCGGATGGAGATCCGGTCGCTTTCGCTGAGCGTCACCCCGTATTGCTCGGCCACCATGTTCAAACTCGCGGCACCCACGGCGATGAAGTCCTCGTAGTCCCCGGTGATCGTGAGCGCCATCGCATTGCGAAGGACGAGCCCGAACCACTGCCGCCGAATCGCCGCATCGCCAAACAAGCGCTCGAACGTCGGATCGAGCGCCCGCAGATCGAGCAGGGTTTCATTGACATCAAACACGAGCACCCGAGCCATCCCTCAACTTAACATGCGAATTCGCTTCATCTCTTCCCAATACGAAAGATCCCGTCTGCGGATGCCAGCAACAGCCCTTGCCCACGCGGTGGCTGAGTCCCCAGCTGCAGGAAGCGCGAGGTGTCGCGGCCGGTGGAGCTGCGCCTCGAGGACCGGGGCACTCTCATGAACGTGCGCCGGGCCCCGCAGACTGAGCGCGATGGAATAACCAGGTGACGCGGGAGACTCCCCTGTTTGAAATCTCGCCTCATTTCCGCCGGCTTTTGGAAGTTCGCCGGTGACCGGGGCGACCTCGCGAAAAGACTGGTTGACGCGGGGCTGAACTTGTGAGGAGATTCCGGTCACTATTTCCTGTGGCTTGGTTGGGGAGAAGAAACGATGAGAAGAGCAGCATTGATACTCGGGCTTGGACTGACACTCACGGTGTTCGGATGCAGTGACGATTCGACACCCGCGGGCAGCGGCGGCATGACTGGCAGCGGCGGCATGACTGGCAGCGGCGGCATGACTGGCAGCGGCGGCATGGGCGGCGGAGGTGGCTCCGGCGGTGAAGGCGGCATGGTCGGCACAGGTGGCGGTGGCGGCGAAGGCGGCATGGTCGGCACAGGCGGCGGTGGCGGTGAAGGCGGCATGGCTGGAGCTGGCGGCGCAGGCGGAGTCGGCGGCGTGGCCGGCGCAGGCGGCGCAGGCGGCGCTGGCGGCAACGGTATCGCGGTCATCGCGGCCGGTTCGGGCAGCACCCTCTGGCAGGCGAACACCACGCCGGTTGGCGGTGGCCCCGGTGCAACGGGCGGTTGCACGGTCTTCGTGACCGCGCTCAACACGAACATCCAGCTCCAGGTGGATATCACCCTCGATGTCGTCTCGGACGGCGCCAACAACCTGAGCACCGGATGGACGATCGCAGCCGGGAACTTCTTGCTGCCGACCTTGGGCAACGCCGCTGAGCTCGGCGCTTTGGCGATCGCTGCGGACGTGACGGGCGCCTCTATCGGGGGCAGCATCCCGGGCTCGATTGGAAGCGGGCTGACCGCGGCCGCAACCGGGCAGCTCATCGGCGCCTACATCACCGGTAACAACCTGGTCATCGCAACCCCGGGCGAGATCACCGCAGGCTCGGGCGCGGCGGGCCCGACAGGTGGCACGGGCTCGACCGTCAATGTCAACTGGGACGGCAGCTTCACCCTCGACCTGACCCTGGGCGGTAACCCGCTCGTCTCGGTCGACGAGTCGGTCTGCACCTTCGACGCTCAAGGCGCGGGCGTGGACTTCGCCGTGAACTGACCAGAGCCAGAGCTGCCCATCGCAGCATCACTGTGAGAGCCCGCGCGCTTTGGCACGCGGGTTCTTGCATTTAACCATCGCGTACAGAGCTTCGTTGCGAAAGCGCGCATTCCTAAACCCCTTGCACCGACGCAGGCAGGGACGCTCGCACTTCGGTTGACCGAGTCGACGCAAGGGATCACTCTCACCCCATGAAGTGGATCCTCTGCTTTTCTCTGCTTCTCGGGGCCTGTAACGACGCGGAGCCGCCCACTTACGCTGGGGGCGGACCGATTCTCCCTGGGGGCAGCGCTCCGTCCGATGGTGCCGGCGGCGCCGGCGGGTTCGGTGGCCAAGGAGGGGTAGGCGGCGGGCCCAAAGGCGCTTGCGACAATGCATCGGACGTCGTCTCCATCGAGAACGCAGGCCTTCCGATTCGCGAAGTTGCGGGCCGATGTGGCTCGCTCACAAACGTTTCGACCTTCTGCGCGAGCTTCGTATTCGATGCTGCACAATACGAGGAGTGCATTAGCCAGTGTGTCGAAGAGAACGTTTCCGGCCTTTCGGTCGAATGCGCTGCCTGCTTCGGAGCGCTCGAGCGATGCGGCCTGGAGGAGGGTTCGTCTTGCCGAATCTTCTGCCAAGACGACAGCTGTAGCGCCTCGTGCCTGGACTGCTTGAACGCTGGGGGATGCCTCGAATCATACGAGAATTGTCGAGGGCTCCCTGGCGACGGCTGCCCGAGTTGAGTAGGGGGCGCCCTTCGCCGCCGCGTTTGCGCCGGTCCACCCATGACTGAGACCCGGGAACACGTCGACAGACTCCCCAGCATCTCTGGCGATGAGAGACGCGTGTCGCAAGCACGGCAGGCGGCACGCGATGGGGCTACCTCTGTTCACGAAAGCCAAGTGGACTTCGCCAAGGTCCGCAGCTGCGCCGCCGTAGCCCTACACATGCATCAGCCGCTGATCCCAGCCGGGGGCGCCGAGCTAAAGAGCGCGAAGCTGATCAGCAACCTTCAGCTCATGTTCGAGAATCCGGGCATCGGCGACAACCACAACGCCGCGCCCTTCGCCTGGTGCTACCAGCGAATGGGCGAGTTCATCCCGCGGCTCATCGAAGAGGGCAAAGAACCCCGCGTGATGCTCGAGTACTCGGGCCAGTTGTTGCACGGGCTCAGCCAAATGGGTCGAAGCGACGTGCTCGACGGCCTCCGGGCGATCACGGGCAACCCATCGTACCATCACGCCGTCGAGTGGCTCGGTTGTCCCTGGGGCCACGCGGTGGCGCCGTCGACGCCGGTGCAGGACTATCGCCTGCACGTGCTCGCCTTTCAGCAGCACTTCGCTTCCATCTTCGGCATCGAGGCGCTTGGCCGGATGCGTGGCTTCTCTCCCTCGGAGATGGCGCTTCCGAACCACCCCGAGGTTGCCTATGAGTTCGTGCGCACACTCAAGGAATGCGGCTACGACTGGGTCCTGGTCCAGGAGCACACGGTCGAGTTGCCGCAAACCGGATCTCCGCCGACACAGAAGCATCTCCCGTACCGCTTGGTTTGCCGAAGCGCCGCCGGTGAAACCGCGGAAATCGTCGCGGTGATCAAAACCCAGGGAAGCGACACCAAGCTCGTTGCACAGATGCAGCCGTACTACGAAGCCAAAGGCCTCCGGAGAACCGAGCTAGCGGGCAAGAGCGTTCCCCCCCTGGTGACGCAGATCGCCGACGGAGAAAACGGCGGCGTCATGATGAACGAGTTCCCGTCGAAATATTTCGAGGTGGTGCGCGAGTGTTCCTCGACCGACGTGCCGCTGGTCAACGTGACGGAGTACTTGGAACAGTTGTTCGCCATGGGCATTTCCGAGCGGGATCTGCCGGGCCTGCAGCCCATCCATCAGAAGCGGATCTGGGATCGGTTCGAGGCTGGTGCCGGCTCAGAGCGGCTCGAGAAGGTCATCGACGAGCTCAAACGCGAGGACAGCAGCTTCCACATGGATGGCGGGAGCTGGACCAACAGCATTTCCTGGGTCGCCGGATACGAGAACCTGCTCGGCCCGATCGAGAAGCTGAGCGCTCATTTCAGCGAGAAGGTCTTGAAGCCCGGGATCCCAACCGAGGATCCGCGCTACCGCAACGCGCTCTTTCATCTGCTCTGTTCGCAAACCAGCTGCTTCCGCTACTGGGGTCAGGGGACCTGGACCGACTACGGACGCGAAATCGTACGACGCGCCGAAAATATCCTCGCCCACGACTTCTAGTCTGGCGCCTGAGTCCCAGCCACCAGTTGCTTAGGCAGCGCCGGGCGCCGCATCAGGCGAAAGAAGCCCTGCACCTGCGCGCCCAGGTAGTGCATCGTCGCGCGAAACGGCGATAGGTCCGCGTTTGGTTCCTTGCCGTCGCCCATCCGTTCGATCTGCGCGCCGTGGTATCCCGCCTCGGCCATCGCGCTGATCTGCTTGTTGATGAAGCGCACCGGCTTCACCGGCGACACAATCGACTTGTCCGCTCCGAGGAGCTTCGCCGGAAAATCCGGGTCCACCGCGAGCGGCCGCGCCAGGCCGATCAGATCGACGGCGCCGCTCTGCAAGACCTCATTCATCACCGAGGCCGATCGCAAACCGCCCGTCAGCATCAGTGGACGCTTGAACACCTCTCGAATCCCCTCGGCGTACTTGAAGAAATAGGCCTCGCGCGCCTTGGTGCTCTCGGCCCGCTCGTCGTCGACGCCGACGAGGAGCGCGGGGCTCTCGTAGTTGCCGCCCGAGATCTCCAGCAGGTCGATTCCTTCCGCGTCGAGCAAGCGCGCAACTTCGATCGACTCCTCGTGCGTGAACCCACCTCGTTGAAAGTCCGACGAGTTGAGCTTCACCGACACCGCAAAACCAGGGGAAGTCGCGCCGCGCACGGCCCGAATCGACTCCAGCAAAAATCGAGCGCGATTCTCGAGCGAGCCGCCCCACTGGTCCGTCCGAAGGTTCGTCAAGGGAGAGAGAAACTGACTCCCGAGATAGCCGTGCGCCGAGTGCATCTGTATCCCGTCGAAGCCCGCCTTCTTCGCCCGCTGAGCGATCGCGCCATACGCGCGAATCAAGGCCTCGACCTCGTCGGCTTCGAGCGCACGCGGCTTTGCGAACGACGCGATTACCTTGACCGCGCCGCTCGCGGACGGAGCGACGGGTTTTCGTGTGAGGAACAAGCTCGACTGACGCCCCGGATGGTTCACTTGCATGAACACGGCCGCGCCACCGGACTTCGCGCGGCGCGCATACTCTTGGAACGCCGTGAATTTGCTCTTCGCGTCCAAGACCACGTTGCCCGCCTGCTCCAAAAAGCGCCGGTCGATCATGACGTTGCCGGTGATGAGAAGGCCCGCACCGCCATTCGACCAGCGTTGGTAGAGACGAAAGAGGCGTTCGTTCGGGTCGCCATCGACGGGGTTGGCGAGATTTTCGGTCATCGCAGCCTTGGCGATTCGATTCTTGAGCGTCAGGCCGTTCGGGAGGGAGAGGGGCGTTTCGATCATGGAACGCCGATCGTGGGGCAAGCCCTAGCCAGTGACAAGGGTTTCGAAGGCAGGCTCCCCTCTGCGCTAGAGCTTGCCGGCTTCTTCCGCGGTGAAGCCGTCCGTCTTCTTCATGGTCAGCTTCTCGCGGTACTCGGCATTTTGCTTCCACTTGTTGTCGGCGTCATCGCGCTTGCCCGGATACGGGTCTTTCCCGCGCTTGCCTGCACCGAGCTGCAAACCACGGCACGAGTCTTCGTTGGGGTTGCTGGCCTTCGCGCCCTTCACCCATTCCTTCACCTGCGCGAAGGCCTCGGAATCGCGTTTCGCCGGAACGAGCTGAATCGTTCCATATCCGTACTTGGGCAAGGAGATGCGAATGAAATAGGTGCGTCCTGCCTCGACGTTGAGCTCCATGCGATGGGCGTTGGTGGCCATCGTGTAGAGAGTGTGCGTGCCCGGCTTCACCGGAATGATCTCGCTCATGTTGTCTTCGAACAGGGAGACGCATTTCAGGTCTGCGTCGAAGATCATAAACTGCGCCTTCTTCGAGCCCCGTCCTGCTTTCACAAACACGATGTAAGCCTCGTCCTTGGGCGCGACGTAAGTGGAACTGTCCGCATCGGCTCTCCGCGGGGGAAAAATCCCGAGCGCCAGCGACACCACAAGAATGCAACGAATCGTTTTCATACCGAGCTCCTTGCAGCGGTGACGCTACACCCGAATTCCCGCGCAGATCTACCAAATTCCCGGCACCTCTCTCCCGGCCAAGGTCCGAATCAGCCCCAAGCGTTAAACTGACGCACACACGTCAGTTCCTGCTGGACGACAGCGACCGAGCCACGTCAGCCGCGGGCCCGCCGCTGGAGAAACAGCCATGAATTCAGGCCAAGGGGCTCTTCAGACGCCTTGGCACGAACGCTGCTCATTAGCGGCGTCATGCAACGAACGCAGACAAGCCGCCCTCGCCACCTTCTCCCCGCGCTCCTCGCCTTCACCGCCGCTGCGGCCCTCTTCGCGCCAGAGCATGCGTCGGCGGATTCGACGCCGGTCATCCGCGGCGCGTCCTCGGCGGTGCTCGCGATCCAGGCCGCGTCGAGCATCCGACTCGCGCCCAGCGCAACCGTCCTGAAGCCTGCTTCCAAACCGGCCGCGAGCGGCTTCGTCTCCGAAGACCTCCTCCGCAGCGCGACCGAGGTCGTCAACAACGGCATCCGCCTCGGCCGCGGCTCCGCCAACGGCAGCTTCTACGTCCACTTCAAGCCCCAGGGCTTCGGCGGCATCCTCTCGGTTCGATACCGACACCGACACTGACGCGAACGCAGAAGCGCGTTAGGATGGGGCGCATGTCTTGCCGAGTCGCCGTGGCGCTTGCTGCACTCTTGGGTCTAGTGGCATGCACCGAGCTTCCGCCTTTGCCGGGGGCGGGCGGGAACAGCGGCACCGGGGGCGATGGCAATGGCGGTGGCCGTGGGGGCACGTCTGGGATAGGCGGAAACGGAGACGCAAGCGGCATGGGTGGCGGCGGCGGCCAGGGAGGAATGGGTGGAGCAGACCCGTGCGAGGTATTCCCGAAAGAGGCCGACAACGTCGAACCGGCCGATAACGTCGAGGCCGGAGTCGTCATGGGCTCTGTATCCGGCGCGTGCGCCATGGGATCCTGCACTGGCACCGATCCCTTCGACCGATGGTCGGTCACGACCTGTGGCGGCAAGCACAGCATCGACCTCACCTGGGACAAGATCACCCGCGATCTCGACCTCTATCTCTCCGATTCCGCGGACACCCAAATCGCCCAGTCGGCCACGCCCGACACCAGCAGCGAGAACATCTCCGTAGAATTGCAAGAAGGCGAGCTCTACGTCATCGAGGTCCAGGCGTTCGACACGAAGGGAACGACGCAGAGCTATCGGCTCGAGGTCTTGCCGCTCGACTAGGCCGGGCTAGGAGCCGAGCTGACTGAAACCCGCGACTGGGTTAGCATGACGCATGTTTCGATGGGTCGTCGCTCTCGCTCTTGCGCTTCGCCTCGTCGCTTGCACGGAGCTTCCGCCACCGCCGGAGGTGGGTGCGGGAGGCACGGGTGGCTCGTGCTCCGGCATCATGGTGGAGAGGAGGCTGGAGCTCGATTCTGGCCAGCGACTCGTCGACGAAAGCAACGACGGAGTCGTCTGCACCGCTGAGCTTCTCTATGTCGCCTCTGGTTACGTTTCATCCGAGAACGACAACTCGGATGTCTGGTCGATGACCGGCGACGGAGGCAGGCACGACATCCTCCTGACCTGGGACGAAATGGAGCAAGGGCTCGACCTCGACCTCGTTCTCCTAGATTCCGAGCTGCGGCCCATCGGTATGGGAAAGCCGGGAGCGAATCCGTCGGAGGAAGAACTGTTCGCCGGCGTCGAGCTGCCCGCCAGCGAGCAGTTCTACGTCGAAGTTCAAGCTCTCAACACATCGGGCGTCAGCAGCCTGAACTACAATCTCATAGTCTCGGGCAACTACTGACACGGAGTGCGAAGCCCGGCCCCTTTCCTGGCAACGGGGCTCCTCGGTCCGTCTTCAGATGAACACCACCTGCGGTCTGCTGTCGGTCAAGGCTGGTGCACGCGCGCCGTGTCCGCAGCCAACTGCGTCACCGAGTTCGTTGGCCGCACGTCGACCTCGAAGGGCAGCAAGGTTCCGAAAGGCGGTGTTGAGGAAGTGTAGAGTGCTGAGATCACCTTGGGCCGGACCCAGAGGACTTCGGACTCACCGGCGCCGAGCTCTTCGATCGTCCAGCTCACGCTGCCCCCAGCCCCACAGCCCGCGCCGCAGATCGCGCCCTCGGAGCGATCGACTGCCCCGACCGTGTTGATGTATTCGGGGAGCAGCAAGACCACGTCGGCGGTGATCGGGTCTCCTGTCGGATTGGTGACCGTGATGTTGACCAGCGCGTGCTCGTCACGAAGGACGGGATCCGGATTGACCTCGACCGTCGTGATAAGCGCCGCCTCACCCACCGGCGTCAGGGAGATGACACGGCTCACCTCATCACTGCCGGCGTCGGTGACCTCGGTCACGGCTCTCAGCTGTGTGCCGGATGGCGCCGCTCCGTCGACGGCAACGGTCACCTCTTGGACGCCTCCTTCACCGGCAGCGAGTCGGCCGAGGTTGAACAGCAGGGCCCGATCGCCACTCGAATGGGTCGTCCGGTCCGGCACCTGGAAGGTGAGCTCGACCGAGTCCAAGGGGTCTGGGCTGCGATTCGCATAGTGGATCGTGTAACGCAGATCGTCGCCCGCCTTCACAGGATTGACGCTCTCGTCCACGCGCAAGCTCAAGACGCGCGCAGCGACCCGAGCGCTCGCTACAGCCTGCAGCGTCACCGAGTTGCTAGGCCGCACGTCGACCTCGAAGGGCAGCAAGGTTCCGAAAGGCGGTGTTGAGGAAGTGTAGAGTGCTGAGATCACCTTGGGCCGGACCCAGAGGACTTCGGACTCACCGGCGCCGAGCTCTTCGATCGTCCAGCTCACGCTGCCCCCAGCCCCACAGCCCGCGCCGCAGATCGCGCCCTCGGAGCGATCGACTGCCCCGACCGTGTTGATGTATTCGGGGAGCAGCAAGACCACGTCGGCGGTGATCGGGTCTCCTGTCGGATTGGTGACCGTGATGTTGACCAGCGCGTGCTCGTCACGAAGGACGGGATCCGGATTGACCTCGACCGTCGTGATAAGCGCCGCCTCACCCACCGGCGTCAGGGAGATGACACGGCTCACCTCATCACTGCCGGCGTCGGTGACCTCGGTCACGGCTCTCAGCTGTGTGCCGGATGGCGCCGCTCCGTCGACGGCAACGGTCACCTCTTGGACGCCTCCTTCACCGGCAGCGAGTCGGCCGAGGTTGAACAGCAGGGCCCGATCGCCACTCGAATGGGTCGTCCGGTCCGGCACCTGGAAGGTGAGCTCGACCGAGTCCAAGGGGTCTGGGCTGCGATTCGCATAGTGGATCGTGTAACGCAGATCGTCGCCCGCCTTCACAGGATTGACGCTCTCGTCCACGCGCAAGCTCAAGACGCGCGCAGCGACCCGAGCGCTCGCTACAGCCTGCAGCGTCACCGAGTTGCTAGGCCGCACGTCGACCTCGAAGGGCAGCAAGGTTCCGAAAGGCGGTGTTGAGGAAGTGTAGAGTGCTGAGATCACCTTGGGCCGGACCCAGAGGACTTCGGACTCACCGGCGCCGAGCTCTTCGATCGTCCAGCTCACGCTGCCCCCAGCCCCACAGCCCGCGCCGCAGATCGCGCCCTCGGAGCGATCGACTGCCCCGACCGTGTTGATGTATTCGGGGAGCAGCAAGACCACGTCGGCGGTGATCGGGTCTCCTGTCGGATTGGTGACCGTGATGTTGACCAGCGCGTGCTCGTCACGAAGGACGGGATCCGGATTGACCTCGACCGTCGTGATAAGCGCCGCCTCACCCACCGGCGTCAGGGAGATGACACGGCTCACCTCATCACTGCCGGCGTCGGTGACCTCGGTCACGGCTCTCAGCTGTGTGCCGGATGGCGCCGCTCCGTCGACGGCAACGGTCACCTCTTGGACGCCTCCTTCACCGGCAGCGAGTCGGCCGAGGTTGAACAGCAGGGCCCGATCGCCACTCGAATGGGTCGTCCGGTCCGGCACCTGGAAGGTGAGCTCGACCGAGTCCAAGGGGTCTGGGCTGCGATTCGCATAGTGGATCGTGTAACGCAGATCGTCGCCCGCCTTCACAGGATTGACGCTCTCGTCCACGCGCAAGTCCAGTGCTCGGCTACCGTTGACGACGGCCGTTGCAGACTTCCGAAGCGTCATTCCCCCGACGATCTCGACATCCACCGTGAAGGTCAGCTCGGTCCCGTTTGGCGGTGCGCTCGCGTAAAATGTGGAGATCACCTTGGGCCGGACCCAGAGGACTTCGGACTCACCGGCGCCGAGCTCTTCGATCGTCCAGCTCACGCTGCCCCCAGCCCCACAGCCCGCGCCGCAGATCGCGCCCTCGGAGCGATCGACTGCCCCGACCGTGTTGATGTATTCGGGGAGCAGCAAGACCACGTCGGCGGTGATCGGGTCTCCTGTCGGATTGGTGACCGTGATGTTGACCAGCGCGTGCTCGTCCTGCCGCACGGGATTCGGATTCACCTCGATCGTGGCAATCATGTTCGGGATGCACTGGTTGGTTTGTTCGTCACAACTCTCGTCCTCGGCGCACTCGTCGTCGAACAAGCATTCGACCGGCTCGTCGCCGACGGCCCCTAGCGTAGTCGCTCGTGCGCGAACGGCTGTTCCATTGACCGAGGCCCCAGCTGCGGCCCGCAGTTGTGCGCCAGGGGGGATGGTTGGATTCACTTCTACGGTTGCCTCGACCTGGCCGCTTTCCCCGGCCGCAAGCTGGGTGAAAGTCCAGGTCACGACCCCGTCATCGTCGACCGTTCCGCCATTGCTCGCATTCTCAAAATTCACAAGAGCGGGCAGGGTGAGGGTTAGCTCGACCTGGGGGAGTGGGTCGGCGCCCGAGTTGTCATAGCTGAGGGTGTATACGACGACGTCCCCGGCTTCTGGCTGGTTCGGCGCTTGGACGAGCCCGAGACCGAGGTCGCTGTCCCCCTCAGTGGTGTTCTCCGTGACGACTGCATTGGGTTCGTCGTCTGCAGTCGTCGTCACCTCGAACTGGATGTTTTCTCCGTCGGGCACGGTCTGAGCGACTTCGGACTCAACGGAGACGAAAGTCACTTTCCCGGCAGCAACTGAGCCAATCTCCCATGCAAGCATGTCGCCTTCGCCGCAATCGACACTGCAGGTGGCATTCGACGGCAAGGCGTCCTGATTAATGACCACGTACTGCGGGATGACTAGATTGACGAAAACATTCTGAACGGTCCGGATGCCCGGATTGGAAACCGTCACGTTGACGTTGAAGATGTCGCCTCCTTTGACCAGGTAGAGATCCATGTCGACGGAGACGAGCAGCTGACTCGTGTTGATTGAAACGTCTACCTGATCGGACGCTGTCCCGCCTGGACCCGTACATGTAAGCTCGTAGCGAGTATCGCGAAACACGAATCGATCTTCAGGGCCGCCCTCCGGTGGCCTGGTGTCTTCCCAGCCGTTCTTCGCGGTGCAACTCTCTGCATTGGTCGAGCTCCAGTTGAGTTGGGTCTTCCCGCTGTTCGCCACCACCATGGGCGTCGCGCTGAGCGTGACCGTCGGGGCGGACGCCGATCCTCCCGTTCCACTCGTTCCCCCACTCCCCTCAGCCCCAGGAGCATCGCCAACACTAGTGCACGCGGCCATGGTGATCGTCAGCAATACGAAGATGGATCGTTCAAGCAGACTACTCATGAGGTTCTCCTTTCGGACTCGATGAAGACGCAAGTCTCCATCGTCGGGCGAGGGTCGACGCTAACGTGATGGCCGCCTCGCGGTCCATACGTAAAAATTCTCCCTCGTCAGTTGTGTTTAGGTTCTGTTGCTTAGGCAGAGAGCAGCCGCGTCACGCGACCTCTCGCTTACTTCGCTACGTCGAGCTTCAGCTTCACCCTCTTCTCTTCTCCAGAGCGAAGCTGAATGGTTTGCGTGACCGTTTGTGCTCCTTGACCGGCGCTGATTCGATAGCGTCCGGGCTTGAGTGACACGTTCTTCAAGGGTGCGGGACCGCGTGATTTTCCGTTGATCCAGACGTCCCCCCAGGGGTAGACGATGACGGTGAGCACGGCGGGCGGAGCTGCCACCGCTGGGGCGGCGCGCCTGGGCTTCGCTTTCCCGCGTTCGACCTTCTCAGCGACTTCGTTACCCAATGCGTCCGCGCTCGAGGTTTCCGCGTCGACTAAGCCATCGGGGCTTGCCATTTTCGGACTCTCTGCGGTTGCCCTTTCACTCGCAGGGCTTTCGGGCTTCGCGACGTCGCCAACTGGTTGTTTTCCCTCGGGGCTTTCGATCTCCGGCGTCGCTGTGACGAGCGGCGCAGCTTCTGTTTCGATGGTCGCCCGCGGAACGAACTCGCCTCCGTCTTGACTAGACCACCAAGCGCCGCCGCCCGTGACGAGCAAGACGAAGGCGAGCAACGACGCTGCCAGCGTCTTTCGACTCGCACGCGAAGGCTTCTCTTCAGGCACGGTAGCTTCAGGCACAGCGCCTTCGGCCCAGGGCTCCATGTGCCTTTGGCTTTCGCCCGCCCCCACGATGCCGCTCGTTCGCTTTGCTCGTTCCTTCGCGTCGAGCTCCGCGTGCTGTGCGGTGTCCTGCTCGCCAAAAGCAGGCGGGTATCCGCTGATCGAGTCTTCCTCCGGCCTCAGCTCCGCAATTCGTTTGCCGAGCTGTCGACGCACGCGCGGCGATGGCACGAATGGATCCAATAACTCGATCAAGGCCGCCGCACTTGCCGGGCGCTTGTCCCGGTCGGGCTCGATGAGGCTGTCGATCAGCTTGCAGAGCTCCGGCGGGGCGCCGGGCGCCAGCGAGGCAAGGGGCTGATGGGTCCCTCGGAGGATCAGCATGATCGTCGCTGGGTCGTGGCCGCCCTCGTACGGACGCTGTCCGCACAAAGCTTCGAAGAGAACCACGCCGACGCCAAAGAGATCCGCCCGTCCGTCGAGCGGCTCCAAGCGAAGTTGCTCGGGCGACATGTATGGGATTTTCCCTTTGACCGCGCTGTGCTTGCGCGAGCTCCCGGTGACGGCCTTGGCGACGCCGAAGTCGGTCAGCATGATTTCGCCGTGGCGACTGATGAGCACATTCGATGGCGAGATGTCGCGATGAACGATCGAGCCGCCGTAGCTTCCATCGAAGTCGCTTTCTCGCGGTGGATTGTGCGCATGGTCGAGCGCCGAGGCCAAGTCATGACCGATGAGCGCGACGAGCTCCGAAGACAATCGCTTTCCGCTCTCCGCATCCAACAAGACCTGCAAGTCGACGCCGTCGACCAGCTCGAGCGCCATGTATGAACGGCCGGCGATTTCGCCAAAGTCGATGACGCCGACGATGTTGCTGTGTCGAAGCTTGGCGGCGAGCCTGGCTTCGCGTTGGAACAAGCTCACGAACTCCTCGTCTTCGCGGAAGAAGGGCAACACCAGCTTGAGACAAACACGCTGCGAAAAACCGCTCGGCCCTCGGCGAATGGCGACGAAGGTTTCCGCCATGCCGCCCATTCCGAGGCGCCGGACCAGTCGGTAGGGTCCAATCTCGGTCCCGAGCAAGTCACTCGAAGACGCATCGAAATCAAGTTTCGCCATGAGCTCCATCTGGACGCCAAAGGGAGGGAGAAGGACGTCCGGGACCATCGTACGAGTGAAATCCAACACAATTCAAGCGCCTCGGTGCGAGGGTGGGTGACAAACCACGCTTACTTGCCCCTGCGGAGCAGATTGAGTGGGCCAAGCAACAAATCGATCTTGATGAAGCTGTCTGCATCGTAGGAAACGCCTGCGAGGTTCACGTCCAGATGCCCCCTGTCGTGTGTTACCGCGTCCGCGTGGAATTCGACGTTGGTCGCGCGGGTGTCGACCACCGCGAACATAATCGGCCGGTTGGCGCGCGCGGCGATCTCGACGACGAAACCCTCGAAGTCGACGTCGGCGAACGTCCCTTGCTCTGAAACGTTCGAGAAGTCGAAGATTAAGCTCGTCGGCTCGACGTAGACTTCCACGTCCGGCGCCATGCCTTCCGGGCAGGGCATGGCGGCATTGTCGCCGCATCGCGTGGACCAATGCCCTACGGTGACGTCCGCACTGTCGATCTCCGATCCAAGCTTCATCTGCGAGAACCCCCTCAGCTCTCCCCTCGAGAACATCCCTCTGTCGCCGCATCCGCAGAGCGTGCCCAGGGCAAGAAGGGCCAGAGTCAGGTTCCGATACGGGGTGGCATTCGTCTTGTGCATGACCCGGCTCGGTGCAGCGCGCGTGCCAAGCCAGAAAACACCTGATTTCGCTGACCTTACGCGCTTTTCGGCCTCGAATCCGACCGACCTGCGACGTCAGAACCTGACGTGCACACGTCGTTTTCGTCTCCGGGAGCCCGAGCGATCGGGAAAAGCGGCGCGGCACGGAATCTGCATTTCGATCCTCCACGAGGAGATACCATGATCACCATCCAACGAATCGGCGCCGTCAACCAGAACCTGCTCGAGGAAGTCGCGAACACCGACCTGTCACTCGAGACGGTTTTCTTACTCTACGGCGCACTCGTCGCCGTCGCCGCGATGCTTTGGGTCATCGGCGTGTTCGCATTCGGTCGCCGTCGCTCCGTCGAGCCATCGAGCTCGAAGGAGGCCGGCCCCACAGCCGAACGCATCAGTCCCGCCGTTCTTTGAAACGGGATGGGTCGATGTCGAGCCGGCCCATGCGGCTGATCAGACCGGTCCGCGGCACATCGAGCATGCGCGCCGTCCTAGCGACGATCCCGTGACATGCGGCGAGCGCATCTTCGATGACGGCTCTCTCGAGCGAGTCGAGCTCCTGCTGCTGAGCGTCGAGGCTCTTCCATCGCTTGCGAATCTCGTCGTGGCCGGGGTTCACGCTCGGCCGAACGGACGCCGGCTTGGGCTCGGCCGGCGCCTGGCCGTTGACGAGGTCGAGGTGTTGCGCTTCGATGACCGGATCGGCCGAACCGCTCGCGCGTGCCCGATTCCGCGCGCGTTTCAGCAAAGCCTCTAGCTCGCGGATGTTGCCGGCCCAGCGTAGCCCCGGGAAGAGCAGGGCCTCCATCGCGCTGCCGTCGAGCTCCCAGCTCGTCTTTGGGTCGATTCGGTGCAGGTACCGAACAGCGATGTTCGGAATGTCCCAGCGTCGCTCCCGCAGCGGGGGCAGGGTGATGGGCACCGCGGCGAGCCTGTAGTACAGGTCCTGGCGGAACGAGCGCTCCGCCATCGCCTTTTGCATGTCGCCGTTGGTCACCGAGATGATGCGAAGCTTCGCCGTCTTGGGCTCGGGCCCTTGAAACCCGAGCGGCCGGTACGAGCCAAACTGTGTAAAGTCGAGAAGGAGCTGCTGGGCATGGTGCGTAAGGTTGAGCACTTCGTCGAAGATGAGAGTCCCGTTGTTCGCATACTCGACCAGGCCTTTCCGCTTCGAGACAGCACCCGAAAAAGAGCCACGCTCGTGGCCAAAGAGCTCCGAGGTGATGGTATTCAAATCGTCGGCCAAGCCGAGCGTGGCGCGGACGATCGGCTCTTGGTTGCTTGCGTGTGCGAACGCCGTTGCGAGTTGGGTCTTGCCGGTGCCGGACTCGCCGAGAATCATGATCGACTCGTCGCCCCCGATTGCAGAGCGAAGCTCGTCGCCAACGGAAGCCATGCTCTCGGGCTCCAGGAGCTCGTCGAGCGTGAGACGCTGGCTGGTGGGCTCGGTGGCGCGCTGGGCGCGGAGGTCTTCTTTGGTGTCCTCGATGACCGTCTGTTGAGCGATGAGCCCGCCGAGCAGGGTACCGACGGTCTCCACGACCCCGACGACGTCGTCGTTCGTGCCCTGATCTTCGGTGAACTCCATGTAGAGCGACCCGACGAGGCTCCGCCCTTTCGACGAGGTGGGCTGTGACCAGAGCGGAACCGCGATGAACGAGCCGTCCGGCGCATAGGGAACGCGGCCCGCGACGGTCTTGAGCTTGCTCTGGACCTGTGCGAGCACATCGCTCACATGCATCGCCAAGATGGCAGGGGCCACGCCGCGAAAGCTGGTCGTGCGCGACCGATGCATGGGCCCTCCCCCCTTGGTTTCCAGCGTGCTCCAAGCCGAAGCCGCGCCGAGCTGCACGCACAGCGCCTCCAGCGTTTCCTCGATGAAGCGCCCGCGATGGAGCCCCGTGACGGAGGCCTCTACGACGTCGCGCAGGCGCGGCCAGGGTTGTGTCGGACTCGATGGGGGCATCAGTGATCCGAGACTACATGCTTGTCGGCGTCGCGACTACCCCTTCAGGATGTTGTTGATCCAGCCGTTCGCAACCGTGATAGTAGGCGCAATGCGCCTGTTCTTGCTGACCGCCGCTTGCTGGACTCTGCTAGTCGGCAGCGCGGCGGCTCAGACGGATAACGCCTGGCTCATCGTGCCCAGCAGCTCGAGCGCCGACGCAGATTGGATGGACCCTGCCGCTGCGGCCACTCGTGCCGCACTCGTCGAGCATGGTGCGGAGGTTTGGTCGTTCGAAACCGCGGCGGCGAAGTTCGAGGCGGAGGTTTCGGCGCCGGCTGCGCTACTGGACCAGCGCGAGCGCGACCGCTGGCTGTCGCTGTCGCTCGGCTCCGTCGATGACTTGGCCGAGGGCGACTACAAGAGGGCACTCGAGAAGCTGAGCGCCGCACAGGACTTGTCACGCTCGGCGATTGAAGAGCTCAACAGGGATCCGGAGCAGGCGAGGCGGGTGTTCGATACCTGCCTCTACGTGGTTCGCGCGGCGCTGGCGACCGAATCGAAATCGCGCGCACGGGCTCTGGCTCGAGAGTGTCGTCAGCTCGTGCCTCGTGCCGAGCCGAGCCCATACATGCACCCGCCTGAGGTGACCGATCTTCTGGGCCAGATCGATGCACTACAGAACAGGCAAACCGGAGCGCTCCGACTCGAAAGCTCGCCAACCGGCTGCGCGGCACGCTTGAACGGAGTGCTCTTGGGCGAGACGCCGGTGTCGATAGGTAAGTTGTTCCCCGGTCAGTACCGCGTTCAGGTTGAATGTGATCCCAGCAAGCGGGGCAGGGTCCACTTCGTCACCGTCGGTGCGGGGCGAACGGAGCGCCAAGTCGATTCGCGTTTCGACGATACCGTCGAGAGCCGCCCAAGCCTTCATTTGCGCTACACGAACATCGCCGACGAGCTGGAGCACAGGGCAAGCGATGCGCAACGAATTGCAAAAGAAGTCGCGGCCGGCACCGTCGTCCTGCTATCGATGCCCACGGCGGAGACGATGCAACTCGAGCGAATGGAGGTGGCCTCCGATGAACCCCTTGGGCCTGCCGCGGTAGCCAGGATCTTCGTTGGCCGCAGCGGACCGAGCGAGGCCGACCTCGGCGCGGCCGCGCGCGCGCTGATCGCGGGCGAATGCACCGACTTCACCTCCACGAAGCCCGTCGCATTTCCCTGCGGACGCGACGAGGTGAGCCGAACAGCCACCCCAAGTAGCTGGCCGGCTGGGCGAAGGCCGCGCGGGCAGTTCATTTCGGGTCTCACGTTGGTCGGCCTCGGCATTGCGGGGATTGCGACCGGCTATGCGCTAGTTGTCCCGCACCACAACACGGGAGTGGATTGGGTCACTGGAGTCGAGGCGATGCAACCAGATCGGCTCGTTCAACAGAAGTGGTTTGACCTCGGCACAGGAATCATCGTCAGCGCTTCGGTCGGCTCGGCAGCTCTGATCACCGCCATGCCGCTCGCGCTACCAGAGCGAGACAAGACCCCATGGTGGGGGTGGCTGTCCGGCGCGGGCGGGCTCGGTCTGGCTGCCTTCTCGATCGCGTACGGCGTCACCGCGGAAACGGAACCGGGCGTCGGCTGTTCCAGTCTGCAGCTCAGCTCAGCGCAAGTTCGAGCTTGCTTCGACCGAGGCGAGCAAATCAGCATCGCGCTCCTCACCGGCCTCACGGCAGCGCCTCTGATCACGATGCCACTCGTCTACCTCCTTCGACCGAGCAAGGCGAAGCTCGAACCCCGCGTCGAGGTCGGACGCACCTTTGCCTATCTCGGCTTTGCCGGACGGTTCTAGCCGCCGCGCCCAAGTCGACGTTTCCCGGTCTTCGATCCGAAACCGACCGACGTACGTACGTCACTCTGGGGCTGATTTCCGGAAAGCATTGGGCTTTTTGGGCGGCATGACTCCTGCGTATGCAGTGGGACATGGACGACGACGCAGCGATTTCGACGAGGAAGCAGCCGATGATGCTCAGGGACCTTCTGTTGGTTCTGGTGGCCATGGCTCTGTTCTTGTTCGCCCTTCAGCCGAGGGAGCACGTGCACGGAGGCCGCCGCCGCGAGGCCGACAATGTCTCTGACATCCAAGCCGCCGAAGTTGCGAACCACTGGCAGCGCTATGAGGCGGAAACCCTCGAGGAGTCGGCCGTTCGACCCGCGTACGGCGCCTGCCTGTAGGCCGTCTGACTTGAACCGATCCAAGCAAGAGGAGACAAAAATGATCCGCAATCACAGCATTCGATTTGTGCTTTGCCTGGGTGCCTGCTTTACCGCCACCGGCTGTGGAGACGCTTCGCCTGACGGAGGCATTGGGAGCAAGTGCCAGCAGATGTGCCAGCACGGAGACGACTGTCCCAACCTCTACGCCCCAAGCGACTGCGTTTCCAACTGCGAGGCGGCGGTCGCAGACGCCGAGCTCGTTGGAGGCACCTGCCCCGGTGCGCTTGACGTTGCCATCGGCTGCCAGTTGAATCTCAGCTGCGAAGAGCTCATGCGTCGGGCCATCAGCAGCTCCTACGATGACCAGTGCGTGGCCAAGGAGCAGGCGGTGCTCCAGTGCACTCCAGGTGAGGCGGAGCCGGCCAGCGATGAGCTCTCGCTGGCCTGCGAGGCCGTGTGTGCCGCCATCGACGACTGCCCTCGCACCGACGCCAATTCGAACTGCATCGAGGTCTGCGTCGCGGACTACGGCCGAGCGGAGAATGGCTCCGCTGACTGCAGTCGCGCGATCGTCAATACACTCACCTGCCAAGCAGCCATGACGTGCACCGAGATCGAAAACCGGGTCCTAGGTCGCGCGAACGACGATGCATGCCGCAACGCAGATCGCACCCTGCGATCCACCTGCACCCAACCTTAGCCCTGCAGATCTGACCGAGCAGATCTGACCGAGCTTGGCGGAGAACAGAAGCACCGCGAAGAGTCGACGACGCAGCAGTACTGCGTCGTCGACTCCTACGAGCGGCCGTGGCTGCCGCCAGATGGACGCGGCTGGCCGGCTTTCGGCTAGCGCTTCGCGCTACAAACCCATCAGCGTCGCACTGCTGACGCACCCTAACGCCTCACAGCCAGGTTCTGAGCGCTGTGTTCTGAGGCATGCGCGCATCTTGCAGCTGGACGCTACGGCGCTGGCCCGCACCGTGCCCCGTGATGCACTCGCATCCACCAGGTCCCGATCGGGAAGAGCACGTTGCGCTTGCCTGAGGTCCAGGCCGCAAGCGCTTTGTTGTACTGCGCATTGAACGCCCGCAGCCTCTCCACCGCTTCTCTAGCCGCCTCATGATTCCCAGCCGCTGCAAACTGCGGATTGAGACTCCCGAATGCTTCGCGGCTCCGGGCTCGTTTGGTGCTGGCGTGCCGGAGCACGCGATGTCGACCGACAAACCCAATGCCGGTGCGCTTCGACTCTTGCCAGGCCCGATGCTCCAGCTCTTGCAAACGCTCGGCGATGCGTCGCTGCGCAAGCTCGGTGCCGTAGTCGAGCTCGAGGGCGGTAGGCATCTGCAGCGGAAGCTCGATCACCTAACGCCACTGCGCGTTGTTGGCCCTGAAGAAGTGAGTGGGCCGGCGTGCTTTCACTATGCGTGAGCCGATGTCACCAGGCAGCGTCTGTGCCCCTGGCCAATCCTTGGCGTAGCGAACCGCCATCGCTTCGACCGGATTCGCAATGAGATAGGCAAGCGACTTGATCATCGCCTCCGGCGTCAGTAGCTCCACCGCGCTGGTGCTGTCTTTGTCGAAGACCTCCCCAGGCCAGCCTCGAATGGACTTCACGCAAAGAGCAAGAAGACGGTGAAAGGTTTCGAGGAACAGGGAGAGTTCCCCGCGCACATCGGTGATGACCTCATGGGCATGGGTCGACATCAAGCAGGCCGCATGCACGATCACCCCGTGCTTGTGCGCCGCATGACCGAGGCAGTACCAATACGACTGCTCGATCTGTCGTGCTTGGTCGGGATTGAGAAGGAAGTAACGGCGTGTGGTCCGGCGGGAAAGGGCCCACACCATTCCCGGCTCGATCATTCGTCTGCGGCTCATCCTCTGCACCACAGCCAGAACCGTGCCGCTCCGACCCGGCTGGATTCCTCTGCAATTCCGCAAGAGCAGAAGGAAAGCGCATGGCGGTTCGTTGTGGCCCGCCGACGACCGCCATCCCACGACACTGCAAAGGAATCGCAGAAAGCTCGCCTCGTTTTGGGCAAGGTCGGTAGGATCTTGGGGCATGGGATTGCTGTTGACGAGACCTGCGCGGCCGCGATGGTTGGCCTTCGCCGTGATCGCCCTCATCTCGCTTCTCGCAGCGATGCCCGGCCTGCTCGGCAGCTGGGTCGGGGATGATTTCCACATGTTGCGCAATCCCTACTACGGCAACTGGACGCACGTCTGGGACGTCTTCACGCGCAACGCGCACCACTATCAAGCCGTCGACGGCGTTGCGACTACGAGCGGACCGTACCGCCCCGTGACCATGTTCACGCTGCTCCTCTCCCATGCGCTCATTCCGAAGCCGTGGCTGCATCATCTAGTGAGTTGGGTGCTCCACCTCGCGACCGGAGCGCTCCTGTACGTGGCGCTGCTCCGCCAAGCTTCCTCGGATGCTCGATCGTCCGCCCAGGCCGTCATGCTGTTTCTGACAGCGATCTTCCTGTTACACCCGGTCGCCGTCGAGGTGTACGTATGGATCAACGGCCGCTCCGATTTGGTGGCCGGGTTCTTCCTCGCCGCGCTGGCCGCGGTTTTGCTTCGCCGGTGGACCGATTGGCGCTGGGAGGCGCTCGCGATCGCGCTACTGGCGTTCCTCGGTGCTGCGTCCAAGTTGCCATTCGTCCTCGCTGCCGTGGCTCTGTGGCTCGGCGTTGCTTTTCGACTCCCCGATCGCCCGTCTCGCTGGACCGCGGGTGTCCCGCTCTTCGCAGGCATCGGGTTCTACCTATTTCTACGCTGGATCTACGTTCCCTTCTTCGAGCGATTCGGAGCGGCTGAAGACATCTTGTTCGACGCTTCCGTCTGGGCCGAGGTACCGCAGCTGCTCGCCATGAGCGCTGACGCTCTGCTCGCTCTCCGTGCAGAAGCGATGCACTCACTCGCGTGGGAGCTCTACAAGCCCCTATCCACTGGCGAGTGGGTCGGAGCGGCGGCACTGTTTGCAGCTGGGTTCGGGTTGCTGTGGCGTAGAGATATCGGCGGTCTTGCCTACTTCATCGGCGCAGCGCTCACGATCGCCCCATGCGTCGTCGTCTCGCAGGCCATCTGGCTTGGCTTCGATCGGTATCTCTACATGCCGTCCATTCTGTTCTTGCTGGCGGGGGCACCTTATGTGACGCAGGCCGTCGATGCATGGTCTCAGCGCGGCGCCCTCGTCTGGGGCATTGCCGTAGCCCTGCTACTGGTGGCCGCGATCGGTACGAGGACCGCAAGTCTGGCCTATGTGAATCACACCGCGTACGAGAACGCCATGCTCGCCGACCACCCCGACGACCCCACGATGTTCTTCTACTATGCGAGAACGTCACAGGAGAGCGCTCAGCCCGAGCTCGCGCGACAAGCTCTTGCGAAGATGCCCGGGCCGCCTTGGCCCGAAGCGCTCGTCATGCCGGTCTTCGTTCTCAGCACCGAGCTCTCCGATTTTCGGACCCGTGACATCGCGATGGCCCACGCCCTGGAAGCTCACTCCGACAATCCGGTGCTTCGTGCACACGCAATGCGCTGGAAGTACGAGCGAGGCGAGGTTGCCGACGCACTGGCCTTGGCCCTTTCGTTTGGCGTTGGAGATGAGCTCTGCCCCGAAGTTCGGCGACAACTCGAGCTATGGTCACGACAAACCGACCTCGAGGCGACGCGTCATAGCATCGACGCTGCCGCGAATGACATGCGTTGCGGAGGTGACGCGGATTAGCACCGGGCGAGCGCTCGAAACCTAGCGAGCGCGATACTGCGCGTAGCAGTTCCGCACCCATTCGATCATGCGGTAGCCTTGCATCGCGCCAAGTGCCGCGGTTCCGGCTTCGCCGTAAGCCATCCTCGGATAAAACGGGTGCTCCGCTGGTCGCGCCAAGGGTGAAAGCATCGACGCCATGGTGAGGTCTGCCAAGGTGAATCGGTCGCCTACCAAGGACCGCGTCGGGTCGCGAAACGACGCATCCCGCTCTTCGAGGAATCCCCGCACGATGCCCTCGCTCTCCGCAGCCGCCTCCCGATTCACCCGAAGCGCCTTGAACGCGAGCCTGCGCGACACTGGGAAGAGGAGCTTGTGTATCCGAGCCTCCACGCGACCGACATTGAGCACCCACGACTCTTCAGTGTATGAAACGCCCTTGTAGTCTAGCGTCCACCGCGCGTTCTCGCAGAAATGCGAGAG
The DNA here is from genome assembly GCA_963699755.1 of uncultured delta proteobacterium. Classification (GTDB taxonomy): domain Bacteria; phylum Myxococcota_A; class Polyangia; order Polyangiales; family Houyiibacteriaceae; genus SG8-38. The sequence continues at coordinate 280,400 of CAVOVB010000001.1, read as the reverse complement.
CGCGAACGTGCTCAATATCGTGGGCGAACCGTCCAAAGCGCAGCTCTACTTCTAGTGCTCCAGCGCTAGCTGTCCAGCTTCAACGGTCGGGCGTCGCCTGCTTACGTCTTCAAGAGCCCCACTCAGTTGCCGGTCACGAGGCGGACTCGCGCATAGCCCGACCGCGGATCCTCCCATGCGACCAGGACTTGCTCGCCCCGAAACGCCACTTGAGGTGCGTATAGATGCGTACCGGCAGCCGCGTCATCGACGATGGCGCTCGCTTCAGCCGCGAGGGGCGAGCCCTTGGCCTTGGCAAGGCGGATCCGGTTCGTCCCGTCTCGAAGGTCTTGCCAGACCGTGAACAGCTCGCCGGCGGCGTCGGCGGCCAACGCTGGGCGCCACGCGTCGACGCCGTCGGGGGCGTCGTCGAGGCGAACGGTCTCACCTGCAGCCCAGACGCGGACGCGGCTTTCGTAGCGACGGTTTTGCCTATCGGTCCAAGCGACGATGGGATTTCCCGAGGGGCCGAGCGTCAGCGCCACGTCGCCATGGATGCGCTCCGCTTCGACTGGTTCTCCGTCAAAGACGGGGATGAGCTCCGTCGCAGCCGGATTGATTCGTGTTGCGGGCACAAAGGTCTCCGCGCCATCGCCGCTCGCAGACAGATACACGTCCCAGCTGAACTCCCGGAAATCGGAGAATGCCACGAATACCTGGTCGTCGTGCGCCGCGACGCGAACGAACGCCGCGTCGCCTCGCGGGTTGCCCGCGATCGCGTTGCCCTGGTCGACTCGAACTGTTTCCCATTGCCGTCCGTCGTCGCTTCGGGCGACCCAGGGCTTGGGACGCCCGCCAGCCCGCAAGTCGAGCCAGGCGACGAAGAAGCGGCCCGTCACTGGGTCGATCGCGACATCGGGTTCCCAGGCGTCAGCGGCAGCAGGGTCGCTCAGATCCACCTTCGTCCAGGCCCCATCGACGCGGGTCGACACCACGACACGGCTGGTTTGATCGCCGAGCTCTTCCTCCCAAGCCACCCCCAGCCGTCGGGCGCCAGCCGCGACGCGAGGCAGGCGCTGCACGAGACCGGGCGAGCTCCCCAAGCTGACTTCAGAGAGGGCGGCGCCACCTTCGGCCGTAAACAGCCGCACCGATTCCGCGCCCGGCGCGCCCTCCATCCACGCGACGATCAGCGAGGTCGCATCGGCGGCCAAGGCTGGGAACCGCTGATGAGTTTCGATTGCGTTCGGTTCGGCAACCAGAACACTCGCGCCAAGCGCGCCGTTTTCCCCGTCACCGGTCGGCGGCACCTGTCCATCGATCGGTAATGAGAGGTCCGCGGCGACGACCTGCCCGGCGTAGGCGTCTTCGAGAGGGTCCCCGCTGCCTGGCAACATCCGTTCACCGCGGTCACGGAGCACCGCGCGGCGTTCGTCGATCGACAGGGGGGGCCCAGGGTCTTCGATGACCCAGGGCTCGATTGCGAGCATGCCTAGGTACGGATCTTGGCCGATGAACGAGCTAGCCGTGTCGCTCAGGCTGCTCGACTGCGTGATGTGGGACTGGCAATCGAAGACGAGCTCGAGCAAGTTGCCCTTGATGCAGGGTGTGACCGTATGACGAAACGAGCCATGCCGCTGAGTGTGCGCCCACGCGGACTGACGCACGATATCGGGAAGCCAGTCCCCCTCATATTCTTCGACCCCCCAGCCGGAGAACGCCTCCGGTTGAAGCAACAGGTTCGCTCCGAGCGCATCGAGACGGTGCAAGAGCCCCGGCATCCATGCGTCCTTCGAAATCACCATGCCCGAGCGCGCGAATGGGAGCTCCACCGGGCGCATCCGCGTCAACGGCCCATGGCCGAGGCCGAGTAGGTCCTCTTCGGAGGGGACTAGATAGCCCTTCGCAATGCGAGCGATCTCCTGTCCATCGGGGCCGAAATAGAGCCCCCAGTTGTAGCCCGTCCCCTCGCTCGCGACGTAGACGCTCGACACCGAATCGAGATCGGGGTCTGCGAGTTGCTCGACGTCTTGTGGATCATCACTGGGTTCCGCCGGGGCAAAGTCAGAGGACACGGCGACGTAGACCCCGTAGCGCAGGGCAATTGCCGGGAAGGTTTGAAAAGCGCGATGGAGGGTGTCGGTCAGACCGAGCACCAAGTGCTGATTCAGGCTCGCGTCGGGAAACCGCGCCGCGTAGTAGCCCACCGGCCCAGCGTAGCTATTGAACAGCGAGAGGAATGCAAGAAGGGTTTTGGATTCCGCGCGCCCCTCCGCTCCCCGCGAGCCAACGAAGGCTCCGGCAAGACTCGCGTTCTCGGGAAACACCAAGAGGTTGGGCTTGTCGTTCGCCAGGCAGGGGAGCACCTCGGTACGGACGACGTCATCCCATGCCTTGCAAAAAGCGGCGTAGTCCTCCATTTCGGCATATCGAATGACCGGGCCGATGGCGAAGACACGGACGCTCTGACCCTCGGCCGCGAAGTCGAGCGCACAGCTCGCCGGGACGTCGATCGCGGTGTCGACACCGAACGGTTCACATGCTCCGCGCTCGAAAGACCGCTCGGTGGCCTTCTCGCAACCCAAGACGGAGAGCACTAGTGCAATGAAGAGCCGGTTCACGTCGCAAGCCTACCCCTGGTCCACTTCACGGTGAACCGAATTCGATGGTCAGCCCATCCTCTACGATCAGACCCGCGTTTCAGACCGCAGTCGGCGTTTCCACTTGAGATAGCCATGGTCATTACGGGCGCCCGCGTGCAAAGTAGCGTTCTCAGGGGAGGGATCTCATGGACCTCGATGATTCGGCCAGCCAGTTTCTGCAGTTATTCACGCGAGCAAAGCACGGCCTCATCGAGGCGTTTCCAAAGATCGTCGTCGCCGCTCTCGTCCTCCTGCTGGGCTGGTTGTTGGCTTGGGTTCTCCGGAAAGCCGTTCGGCGAATGTTCCGAAGGGTTCCGTTGCAGTCGCCCCCTGGCTCGGCGCGACCGGTTTGGACCGATGCGGGAGACGAGCAGCGCACCGGAGAGGTAGCGGGAACGGGAGTCTATTGGCTGACTCTTCTAAGCGCCCTCTTGCTCGCCATCGACGCGCTCGGGCTTCCTATGTTCAGCAGGTGGATCGCCGGCTTCGCAAGCTATTTGCCGAAGGTCACCATTGCCATGGCGCTCGTCTTGGGGGGCGTCCTCGCTGGCAGAGTTGCGCGAAACGCCGCAATCAAGACCGCCCTCCGAATCCCGCCGTCACAAGCCCGCAGCTTGGGGCGGCTGGCGCAGCTCTCCATCGTCGTTGCAGCGGTCCTCATCGCAGCGGGGCAGCTGGGATTGGACGTGTCGCTACTCACCTCCGTATTCCTCATTGTCTTGGCCGCAGCGCTCGGCGGAACCGCACTGGCCTTTGGTCTCGGCGCAAGGGAGCTGATGGCCGACATCCTCGCCATGCACTACGTCCAGAAATCGTATCGCGTCGGCCAAGTCGTTCGCATCGGGGCCGACCAGGGTCGGATCGCCCGGACGACGCGAACCGCCGTCGTGCTCGAAAACGCGGAAGGCGAGCTCTCCGTCCCCGGCCGGCACTTCGCGCAGAACCGCTCGGTGCTCTTGAATCAGGAGGAAGATCATGACGCTCGAGGCTAGCCTGCTCCAGCAATTCGTTTCTACACACCCTGCTCAATCCGCAAGGGTCTTGGAATCCATGCCGACCTCCGATGCTGCCGAGGTGATGGAGGCCTTACCGGTTGGCCCTTTTTCGGGGCTGCTCCGATGTCTTACCCCTACCACCGGCGCGAACGTGCTGGAGCTTCTGCCTGCCGAGCAGGCTGCCGATGCCTTGTCGGCAACTCGCAGCGACGTCGCCGCCGCGATCCTTCGTACCATGGGCGCGGAGCAACGCTCGTCCGTCATGGAGCATGTGAGCCCTTCAGCGCGCAAAGGGCTGGAGCGTCTGCTTCGTTATGCCGACGGAAGCGCAGGCGCCGTGATGGACCCGGGGGTCATCTCCGTCTCAGCAGGCCTATCCGTGGCGGATGCCGTGGAGCGAGTCCGCCGCGATCCAGCGCACGCGCTGTACTACCTGTACCTGGTCGACGAAGGCCAGAAGCTCGTGGGCGTCGTCAACACGCGCGAGCTGCTGGGTGCGCGACCGGACCAGCTCGTCGGACTCATCGCCGTCCGCGAGGTCGCCGCTCTGCCCGCGCGAGCCAGCTGGCAGTCAGTCTTGGCGCACCCGGCGTGGAAGCGCGTCCATGCGATGCCAGTCGTCGAGGCGGACGGGCGCTTCGTCGGGGTCATTCGGTACGAGACCATTCGCAAGCTCGAACAGCGGTGGGATGAAGCTCGGCTCGAAGATCAGGGAGCGCTGACCGCAGCGTCGCTCGGCGAGCTCTATGGCCTTGGACTGCGGGGGCTCTTCGACTTGGCGAGCTCGGCCGTGCTTGGGAGCCAGCGATCCGAAGGGAGCGCGGGCGGTGCATAGCGCGATTCGGGAGGTGGTTCGGCATTTTTTGCACTTGCATCCGGCCGAGGCAGCGCGACAGATGGAGAGCGCTTCGCCGGACGACGTGGCGCGCGTGCTTGCCGAGGAGTCACCGGATACCAATGCGACACTGCTTCGCTACATGCAGCCCGATCATGCCGCCGAGGTGCTCGCCGCTGCCGGCACAGAGGGGGTCCACCATCTGATCTCAGCGTTCGACCCAGCACGCGCGGCAAACTTGCTCGCCCGTCTATCGGAAGACACCAGAGCCATGCTCCTAGCCTCGGTCCCTCCGGCCCTTGGGAAGGAGATTCAAGAGATTCTGGCATTTCCTCCCGGTACCGCGGGCAAGCTAATGGACGCCCGGGTAGCGCTGTTCAGCAGCGAAACATCAGTCGGCGAGGCGCTCCGCCGAATTCAGGGGCTTCGGAATCGACGGATCTCCGACCTCGTCATCACGGACGATGACGGGAAGTTCAAAGGGGTCGTCCGCCTGCAAGACGTGGTCGGAGCAAAACCCGAGCAGCCGCTCGCGGAGCTGATGAGTCCGCGCGTCGCGTTCGTTCATCCGATGACGCCGCGTGAGGACGTGGTCGAGCTCCTGAACGAATATCAACTATCGAGCCTCCCGGTCGTGGACCTTCAGAGCAGAGTCATCGGCATCATTCGGCAAGTCGGCTTGCTCGAGGCCGCGCAGGAGGACGCGATCATGGACCTTCAGCAAATGGTGGGTGGCTCCAAGGAGGAACGCGCACTGTCACGACCCTGGGTCGGTGTTCGAAGTCGCCTCCCCTGGCTCAACATCAACTTGGTCACCGCCTTCATGGCCGCCTCCGTCGTGGGCCTTTTCGAGGGTACCATCGCACGTTTCACAGCCGTCGCTGTTCTCCTCCCCGTCGTGGCGGGGCAATCGGGCAACACTGGGGCCCAGGCGCTTGCAGTCACTATGCGCGGCCTCGCGCTGCGTGAATTTCGGGTTTCAGAAGCCTTTCGTGTGCTCGTCAAGGAGCTCTTGATCGGCCTGGTCAATGGTATTGCCATCGCCACCGTGACCTCGATCGGTGTCTACGCCTGGAGTCGAAACCTCGGCCTCTCCCTCGTCATGTTCCTCGCCATGATCGTCTCTATGATCGCGGCGTCGGCGGCAGGCGCAGTCATCCCGGTGACCTTGGTCAAGTTGAACAGGGACCCGGCGACGGCGTCGTCCATCATTCTCACCACGGTGACGGACATCGTCGGCTTCTTCACCTTCCTCGGGCTGGCCACTTGGTTCGCCGATATGCTCGCCGCCTCTTAGAGCGAGAGTATCTGGGGCGCGAAGCGTAAGCTGACCTTGCGGAAGGAGAGCTGGGCTTCGGGTCTCACCGCTGGGAAGCATTCTTCCTCATGGCACCTGTGAATTGGTGCTAGGCTCAGCTTCGCGTGCAAGACACCACGGTCCTCTGGAAGCTCCTTGCCACGGCAGTCTTCGTCTTCCTGAACGGCTTTTTCGTCGCGGCAGAGTTTGGCCTGGTCAAGGTCCGGCCAATGCGAATCGATGCACTCGCTCGCACGGGCGACCGCCGGGCCGCAATCGTTCAGCGGATGCTGCTGCGCTTGGACCTGTACCTCTCTGCTTGCCAACTCGGGATCACGATCGCGAGCCTCGTCCTCGGCTGGCTGGCGGAGCCCGCGGTTGCGCGGCTTCTCATCGAGCTCGCAGGTCTAGCCGGCATTCAAATTCGTGAAGGAGCGACGCTTCATTGGATTGCGCTTGGCTTCGCGCTTGCCATCATCACGATTCTGCATATGACCGTGGGTGAGCAAGCCCCGAAGGTCTGGGCGATTCAGCGGGCCGAGTCGATTTGCCTACTGGTCGCATATCCGCTGTATGGCTTTGCAACTGCCCTTCGGCCGCTGATCGCCTTCATCAACGCGCTCTCCAACGGCCTGTTGCGCATCGCTGGATTGAGGATTTCCGATGAGCACGAAGCGTCCGCCAGCATCGATGAGCTACGCTCGATCCTGGCGTCTTCGGCGCGGGCCGGACACATCACCGCGCGACAGAGGTCGATCGGCGACAACGTCCTAGCGTTGATGCGCCTCGAGGTGCGCCACATCATGCTGCCGCGCGTAGACGTCGCGTTCTTGTCTACGGCCAACACGATCGAGGAGAACCTTCGGATTCTCCGTGAAACCGGTCATTCACGATACCCGCTCGGTGACTCCGATCTCGATCACATTCGAGGGGTCGTGCATGCGAGAACCGTCCTGGCCGAGCTGCTTCAGGACAAGGAGCTCCGCCTCGAGGCGCTCGCGCTGAGCATGCCGACCGTTCCCGATACACAGCCCCTCTCCCGCTTCATCGTAGAGCTTCAGCGAACCCAAACCCATGCGGCGGCGGTGGTCGATGAGCACGGGACGATCATTGGCCTGGCTTTTCTCGAGGACGCGCTCGAGGAAATCGTCGGGCCGATTCACGACGAATTCGATGAGGAGCGAAGCGAGATGTCCGAGATCTCGCCCGGCGTATTCGAGCTTGCAGGTAACGTTCCCTTACCGGAGGCTGCGGACTTTCTCGGTATCTCATTGGATGAGGACGAGGCGGACACCATCGCCGGCTACATCATTTCGGATCTCGCCCGAATGCCAAAGCGAGGTGACACGCTCGAGGTGGGCGAGTACCGCGTGACCGTTCTCCAGGTGCTCCGGCACCGTGTCTTGCGACTGCGCTTCGAACGCCAAGGGAACCCGGAGCCGGCAACATGATTGGGCCTGGGCGGAAAGCGCGGCATTGGCCGCAGCATCCGACGAGGTGTGCAGAGAGGTTTTGCGGGGTCTCTTGCGAGCACAGACGAGATCAGCGCCGAGGCACCGCCTCGAGAACGAAAAGAGCGCTGAAGTCATGAGCGACAAACTTCGCAGAGCTGCTGGTCCGCATCAGCCCCCTGCGATCGGATGGCGTGAGTGGCTTGCGCTGCCCGACCTCGGGATAGGACGGATCAAGGCAAAAATCGACACCGGAGCCCGCAGCTCGTCCTTGCACGCCTTCGACATCCAGGTGCCAGGCGAGGGCAAGCACCCCTGGGTTCACTTCAAGGTCCACCCGATTCAACGCGATTCGGTGACAATCGTTCAGTGCAAGGCGCGCCTGTACGAATACCGGCACGTCAAGAGCTCGAGCGGGCACAGGGAGCTTCGTCCCATCATTCGAAGTCCGCTCCTCCTTGCAAACGAGACCTGGCCCATCGAGCTGACCCTCACTTCACGCGATGAGATGGGGTTTCGCATGCTGCTCGGCCGTGAGGCGATCCGAGGCCGGTTTGTGGTTGATCCGAATCGATCGTATTTGCATCGGGAACTGGTTCCAAAGAGACACAAGAGGCGGCAACACGGGGGGCGGCGATGAGAATTGGAATCCTTTCCAGAAACCCAAAGCTCTACTCGACCCGGCGCCTCAAAGAGGCGGCGGCCGAACGAGGGCACGAGGTGCGCGTGGTCGACTTCACGCGATGCTACATGAACATCACCTCGCACCGACCACAGGTCTTGCTCAGCGGCAAAGCACTTCACTTCGACGCGGTGATTCCGCGTATTGGAGCTTCCCATACGTTCTATGGAACGGCCGTCGTCCGACAGTTTGAAATGATGAAGACCTTTCCGCTCAACACCTCGCAGGCGATTTCCCGGTCACGCGACAAGTTGCGCGCGCTCCAGCTGCTGGCTCGCGAGGGAATCGGCTTGCCCGTGACCGGATTCGCGCGTTCCACCAAAGACATCGAGGGTTTGATCAAGATGGTGGGTGGGGCCCCGGTCATCATCAAGCTCTTGGAAGGGACGCAGGGCATGGGCGTGGTCCTGGCGGAAACCGACAAGGCGGCGGAGTCGGTCATGGCCGCCTTCATTCAGCTCGATGCCAACATCTTGGTTCAAGAGTTCATCAAAGAGGCGGGGGGCGCAGACATTCGTGCGTTTGTCGTCGGAGACAAGGTCGTCGCCACCATGAAACGGCAGGGGCCCGAGGGTGAGTTCCGATCCAACCTTCACCGCGGGGGACTCGCAAGCAGCGTGAAGCTCACACCCGAGGAGAGGAGCACGGCGACACGCTCTGCAAATAAGCTCGGCCTGCGGGTCGCCGGCGTCGACATGCTTCGGTCCAATCATGGGCCTGTAGTGATGGAGGTCAACTCTTCGCCGGGGCTCGAGGGCATCGAAGCGTCGAGCGGCAAGGACGTTGCGGGCATCGTCATCGAATACCTGGAGAGAAATGCCAAGGTCGGCAAAACCAAAGACCGGATTCAAGGCTAACGCGAGCGCCCCTTTTGAGATCAACGGCTTGGCAGCTCCGGCAGGAAAGCTCACCCAAACCGAGCTGCGGGTTGCCCGTCTGCCGACCGGCATTTGGCTGTCGCTCCCAGTCGGCGTCCTGCACGGCAGAAATCCAGGGCCTGTGATTTGGATCAGCTCCGCAATCCACGGAGATGAGCTGAACGGTATTCCGATCATTCGCCACGTCCTCGACCGAATCATTCCAGAGGAGCTGTGCGGAACGGTGCTCGCCGTGCCTGTCGTCAACGCCTTCGGAGTGGTCCAAGAGTCCCGCTACTTGCCTGACAGGCGCGACCTCAATCGCAGCTTTCCCGGATCGAAACGCGGGTCTTCCGCGTCGCAATTGGCAAACCTCTTCATGACCGAAATCGTCGCGCGATGTGAGGTAGGGCTGGATCTGCATACCGGGTCGGGCGGGAGAACCAACCTTCCGCAGCTACGATGCGACATCGAGAATCCGAACGCGCTTCGGCTCGCGCGGGAGTTCGGCGCCCCCATGACCGTCCATTCTCGTTTGCGTGATGGATCACTCAGAGCGGCTGCCACGGACCTCGGAAAGACAGTGTTGCTGTACGAGGCAGGCGAGGCGAACCGCTTCGATGCAACGGCCATCGAGGTCGGTGTTTCTGGCGTGCTTCGGGTGATGAAGGCGCTCCAGATGGTACCGGAAGGTCTCGTATCGGGTGGCCCTCCACCTCGCATCTCTCGCTCGAGCGCATGGGTACGGGCTCCACGAACGGGCTTCTGCGAAATGGTCGTACACCTCGGAGCAGACGTACACCGGGGCGATACGCTGGCCCTGATCTTCGACGCGCTCGGACGCAATCAGATGCCCGTGAAAGCCAAGGGCGGAGGTGTGATCATCGGACACGTGACGTCCCCAATTGTGCACCGTGGTGGTGCTGTTGTTCACGTCGCAGAGGTTTCCAATTGAGCAAGGGCACGCCGCTTCAAAATTCCGGAAATCGCCCCAACGGTCGGCTTCAGCAGCCGAAGCACAGGAGGAGACACGATGAAACTCGCCTACGCCTATCTTGGTATCGCGATTGTTGCCGAAGTCGTGGCCACCAGTGCCCTCAAGGCATCGGCGGGATTTTCCCAGCTGATTCCAAGCGTCCTGGTCATCGGCGGCTACGCGCTTGCCTTCTACATGCTCTCGCTCGTGGTCGAACACATTCCGGTCGGTATCGCGTACGCGGTATGGGCGGGAGTTGGCGTGGTGCTCGTCGCCCTGGCTGGCGCAGTCGTGTACCGGCAAGTCCCCGATCTACCAACCATCATCGGCATGGCGCTGATCATCGCCGGCGTCGCGATCATTCACCTGTACTCGAGCTCGGTCGCTCATTGATGGGACGGCACGATGAACAGTGATTGCAAAGGGAGCTCGCAAGCCATCATCGACCCGAGGGCGCACCGCACGCCGCCGGTCCCAACCTCTGTCGACGTGCTCTATCACGATGACGCGATCGTCGTCGTCGACAAGCCCTCGGGCCTATCGGTTCATCGCGGCGATGACCAGAGCTCGACGTTTGCCCTCAACCTCACACGGAAGGCGATCGGCCAGTGGGTGTACCCGGTGCATCGCCTCGATCGTGCGACCAGTGGCGTCCTCGTGTTCGCTCTCTCGCCAGAGCACGCCCGGACTCTCCAGGCATCGTTCAGCGCCCGAGACGTCGGCAAGACATACCTGGCGCTCGTGCGAGGTACGCCCCCGGCACGCGGCGTGATCGACAGCCCGATGGCCAAACGGGAAGGGGGGCCTGACGTTGAGTCGGTGACCGAATACGAAACGCTCTTCGTCGCCGACCGGCGTCTCTCACTGGTCGAAGCTCGACCGCGAACTGGGCGTCGGCATCAGATCCGCCGCCACCTCAGACGCATCGATCATCCCCTAGCCGGTGACGTCAACTACGGAAACGGCGCCGACAACCGCCGCTATCGCGCCGAGCTCGGCCTCTACCGACTCGCCCTCCACGCGCAACGACTATCGTTTCCGCATCCGACGACTGGGGAACGCGTCTGTTTTGAGAGCGCCGTCCCCGAGGATCTCGCGCGCCCGCTTCGATGCATCGGGGTGCCAGAGTTCCTGTTTGATTTCACTCGATCGCCCACAGCGCCGCGAGCTCATCATACAAGCTCTGCATGATCTGCAAACGGGTGGTGGCCAGCCCTGCGCTCGACGACTTGTCGCTTTGTCCTGTTTCCCCGCTGAGCTAGTACTGTAGACTGATGAAGACAACGAACAAACGCATTGCTGTCGCCCTCGCTCTGGTCGCAGCGATTCTCATTCTGATAGCCGGCATCAGAATGTTCAAACACGCTGAGAAGGAGCCGCCATCCTGGAGCGCTGCCGGCGAGGGTTTTCTCGCGATTGCCACCCCTTGCTGCTCGAGTGCGTCTCTTTGGGATTCCCTCGACGAGGTCACTCACGACGGACAACGCGCCCGCGCAGCCACGGTCGTGGAAGCCGTTCGATGGCTCAATACTTGGCCATACCGGAGTCGAGACGACCGCGACCTCCCCGTGGAGCCGGGGCTCGTTCCCGCCGCACAAAGTAGTGAGGTGCGATGCAAGGGCGCTCCCACTGGAGGCGAGGTCCCGCAGCGAGGCGACGATGAGGAGACCTTGGAAGCGGTGCGGGAACGGCGCGAGTGTGCGTATGTCAAGTGGAGAGCCTGGACCGCAGAATCGCCCGCGGAACGTCTCAACGAACGCCACACCGTTTGGGCCGACGAAAACGGTTTCCTTCACGGGCGCGTCGACTACTGGCGCTAGGACCGGTGTTCCGGTGCTGGCCTAGCACACTCAAAAAGCCGAGTGTTTCTGGCCCTGTGGGGGATCTTCCAGGCCGCCTTGCAGCCTTGCTCAACATTTGCTTCAACTTCGCCCATGCCCGACTTCGGAACCAGCGACATCCACAACATCCTCCTCGCGGGCCCGCGCTCGAGCGGGAAAACCAGCCTAGCCGAGGCTCTCTTGTTTCGAGCCGGCGAGATCAACCGGCAAGGCAACGTCGACGCCGGCACCGCGGTGAGCGACTTCGAGAAAGAAGAACAGGCGCATCACTACTCCGTCTACTCCTCCCTCTTGCACGCGACGCATCAAGGGAAGCGCATCAATGTGCTCGACCTTCCCGGGGCCCCAGATTTCATCGGACAAGCGATCGCATGCCTTCCCGCCGCCGAGACGATGGTGCTCGTCATGGATCCCGAGGCGGGGATCGACAGCATGAGTCGGCGTCTGGTGAGGCTTGCGCGCAGCCTCGATCTTCCGATAGCGATCGTGATCAGCCACATCGGGGCAGGCGTCGGCGGGCTCGGCTCATTCCTTGCGGAGCTCAAGGAAGTCTTTGGCCGTGGCTGCCTTCCAATCAACCTTCCTGCGGACAATGGTGCGACCGTCGTCGATTGTTTGCTGAACGGAGAGGGAGAAAGCGACCTTGGCCCGGTTGCGGGCTTCCACACGGAGCTCCTCGATCAGGTCGTCGAGATCGACGATGCACTCATGGAGCGATACCTCGAAGGCGAAGAGCCGAACTACGAAGCCCTTCACGAACCTTTCGAGCGCGCGATGGATCAGTCGCACGTGGTCCCCGTGTGTTTCACCGACGCCCTGAGCGGCGCAGGGGTGGAGGCGCTGCTCGACGTCATCGTCAAGCACTTCCCAAGCCCACCCGAAGGCAACCCCCGGCCCTTCTTCATCGGCGAAGGAGAAGAGGAAGCGCCGTTCATCTACGCAGATGACGCGAGCAAGACCCCCTTGGCTCGCGTGTTCCATGTCACGACAGATGCTTATCTTGGCAAGCTCTGCCTTTTTCGAGTCTACCAGGGCACGCTTCGAGCCGGTGACCAGCTCTTCATCGGGGACGGGAAGAAGCCCATGCGCCTGAGCCACCTCTTTCAGATGCAAGGCAAGGAACGCACGGCAGTGACGGAGGTCATTGCGGGCGACATGGGCGCGATCGCCAAGGTGGAAGAGCTGCACCTTGGTGACGTCATCCACGACGACCACGCCCTCGACTACGTGCACCACAAATCCCTGCCGTATCCCACCCCTCTCCATGCCCTGGCCGTCGTTCCCAAGACGCATGGCGACGAAGACAAGATCGCCGAAGTCCTTGCCCGTATCCGTGAGGAAGACCCGACATTCGAAGCTCACTTCGAGCTCGAAACGCGTGAGCTCGTCATCAACGGCCTGGGCGAGATGCACGTGAACCTGGTGATTGAGCGCATCCGGAATCAGGGCGTCGAGGTCGAAACCAAGTTGCCCAAGATCGCCTACCACGAGACGATTATCGGAGAGGCCGAGGGCCACTACCGGCACAAGAAGCAAAGCGGTGGTGCGGGCCAGTTCGGGGAAGTCAGCCTTCGCGTGGAGCCGCTCGAACGAGGCGGCGGTTTCGAGTTCGTCGACAAGATCGTTGGCGGCGTCATCCCGAAGGGTTTCATGCCGGCCATCGAGAAGGGCGTGCGTGACATCATGCGGCAGGGCATCATCGCCGGCTATCCGATCGAAGATGTGCGAGTGACCGTCTTCGACGGCAAGACACACTCGGTCGACAGCAAGGAGATCGCCTTCAAGACCGCGGGGAAGTTCGCCTTCAAAGAGGCCTTTCTCAAAGCTAGGCCTCAGCTCCTCGAGCCGATCGTCAACATCGAAGTGACGACGCCCGGTGACAGTGTCGGGTCCATCACCGGCGATCTCTCTAGCCGTCGCGGCAAGATCTTTGGCACCGACGTGATGAGCAGCGGCAGGACGGTCGTGAAGGCATCGGTTCCATTGGCCGACATGATGGACTATGAGCCAGCCCTCAAGAGCATGACCAAGGGCCGCGGGAGCTACACCATGGAGCTCAGCCACTACGACACCGTCCCCGAGCGAATCGCCCAAGACCTAATCGCCAAACACGGCGCCGACTAACGGGGGACGCTCCCCCTCGCAAATTCTCTGATTTCCAACAGTGAAGGAGCACAGTGCGCCAACGTGCGATCCTGCACTTCGAGATACGATTCAGCCGGTTTTCAGGTCAGGGTTGCTCGCGGAGAAGACCCCGGCGCAGCTCGGACTGAGCATCAGCTGCTCCCCGTGGGCGCGTTTTCCTCTGCGAGCTCTGTGATATCATCCCGTGGAAGGCCACCCCCGGGAAAGCCCAGCACCGAGCCCCACGCGAGGGCGTTTCTGCGCTCATGAAGCACCTCCCCATCACCGACGAAGTCACCGTTCCCGCGGCTGACCTCTCATGGAGCGCCGCCCGCTCATCGGGTCCCGGCGGCCAGAACGTCAACAAGGTGGCGACCAAGGTCACCCTCCGGTTCGACCTCGACGCCACCGATGTCCTAACTCAGGCTCAGAAGCGGCGTTTGCGCCAGCTCGCTGGCCGCCGCCTGGACGCCGAGGGTGGCGTGCTCGTCAGTGCCCAGGCCGAGCGCTCTCAGACGCAAAACCTCGAGCGCGCGCGCGCCAACCTTCGAAAATTGATTCTCAGCTCACTCGTCGCACCCAGGCGCCGCGTCGCAACGAAGCCATCCAAGTCCCAGAAGCGCCGCCGCCTCCAAGAAAAGCGCCGTCAAAGCGAGAAGAAGAGAAAGCGAGGTGCCGTTCGAGAAGAGGATGACTAGACCCGAAACCGCCTCTTGACCTTTGTTCTCAACACGCGAAGTAGCTGAGCTTCGAACCAGTCATTCTTCTCGATTGCCGATTGCATGTATGTTCCCGTCTTGAGTCGGTTCCGAATCTACGGCGTTTCGCTCCAAGGACATACGACGGCTCGAGTGGAGCGCATCTGGCGGCCTCCACAGGTTGCGAAATGGAGGGCCCTTGCAGAACGAAGCATCGCTATCCCCGAATTCGACCCGCTGCTGTAGTATATTTCCATGTCCGACTCAGTAGACCCCGCGCTCAACGCTTCCGAGAGGCTACTGGAGATCGAAGCGATCAAGCAACTCAAGGCACGCTACTTTCGACTCATGGACACCAAGCAGTGGCTGCCTTTCTCGCAGGTATTCACCGACGACATCGTCGTCGACGTGTCACAGGACAAGCACGCGCCCGGCGATACCATTCGGGGCCGCGCAGACGTTGTCGACTTCGTTCGGAGGGCGGTGGGCAAAGCGATCACCGTGCACCACGGCCACATGCCCGAAATCGAGTTGCTCGGCCCGACCGAGGCGCGAGGCATTTGGGCGATGGAGGACTACGTCGAGTTCAAACCCTCACGCGGCATTCGCGGCTACGGCCACTATCACGAGGAATACCGCAAAGAGGGAGGCAACTGGCGTATCAGCAAGCTCAAGCTCACGCGCCTGCGAGTGGACCCGCTGGCCTAGAGCAGTTGTTTCGACCCGACTGGCGTGCCAAAGGACCTGAATGAGATCCAGCCTGTACCTCCCTCTGATCGCCATCGCCCTTACGGGCTTGCTCGCCTGTGCAGGGACCGACGGTGGCACCGACGCTGGCACCGGCGGTAGCGCTGACACCGGCGGTAGCGCTGGCACCGGCGGTAGCGCTGGCACCGGCGGTAGCGCTGGCACCGGCGGCGATTCTGGCCAAACCGATAGGCGCATCTTTCGAACTTCCACCGCTCAGACCGCGAACCTCGGTGGCATCGCCGGCGCCGATGAGATTTGCGCAGCGCAAGCGTCGGCAGCAGGTCTCGAAGGCGAGTTCAAAGCCTGGCTGTCGACCATCGCTTCGCCGGTCTTCCAACGCGTTACCCAATCAAGCGGTCCGTACGTTCTCGTAGACGGAACCATCGTTGCCAACGACTGGGACGACCTCGTCGACGGCTCGATTCTCACGCCGATCAATCTCGACGCGAGCGGTGTCATTCGCCCGGGCGAGGTCTGGACCGGAACTTTGGCGACGGGTGGCTCCTACCCTGACGACGATTGCGCCGCCTTCACGAGTGGCTCGACCGGAGTCGCCCTGTGCGGAGCGACCGACACGACGAGCTCGAAATGGACCGAGAACATCACTCCGGCATGCTCCACTCTCCTGGGCCTCTACTGCATCGAGCAATAGTCGGCAGGTCCTTTGCCGATTCTCGCCATCGATCTTGGTACGTCGAACGTCAAGGCCGCAGTCGTCGATCGTGACGGTTCTCTTCTCGGCACCGGCCGTGGGTCGATCGAGACGATTTTCACCCCGGACGGTGGCGCGGAGCAGGATGCCGAGCGCGTTTGGCAAACAGTCTTGTCGGCTGCCGATGAGGCGCTTGCTTCCCTGCCCAACCGACACGACGTCAGAGGCATTGCCTGCGCCAGCCAATACTCCTCGATCATCCCGGTGGACCCCGCTGGGCGCCCAACGGCCAACATGGTCGTCTGGATGGACCAGCGAGGCGCACCAGCGCGCTTGAAGAAGCTCCCGGGCGGGAAGGGGATGAAACCCAATCCGTTTCAGATGGGGCGCTGGGTGCAGATCCACGGCATCCCGCCGCTCGACTCCGGCGCAGACTCACTCGCCCACATGCGCTGGCTCAAGCTCGCACGTCCCGAGGCCTATGAACGCACCGCGACCTTCCTCGAACCGATGGACTACGTCGCCATGCGGCTCTCCGGCCGCCACGTCAGCAACCGCTGCTCCAGCTTTTTGATGTTGCTCACCGACAACCGTCGCCCCGACCCCGTCTACCACCCGGCCTTGCTCAAATGGTCCGGCCTCGACGAGGAAAAGCTACCCGCGCTCGTTCCATTGGACGAGCCCCTGGGGCCGGTGCTCCCCGAGGTCGCCGAACGCCTCGGGCTCGCCGGAGACGCACTCGTCTTTCCAGCGATCAACGACACCCAGGCCGGCGGCGTGGGCGCCGCGGCATTTGCTGGCGACCACGCCGGCATCTCGATCGGCACGACGGGAGTCTGTGTCACCCACGTAGACTTCAAAAAAACGGACGTGCTCAACTCCCTGGTCAGCATGCCTTCCCCGATCTCCGACCAATACTTCGTCATGGCCGAGGCAGGAATCGGCGGCGGAGCCCTCGACTACTTTCTCGAACGCCTCGTCTTCGCAAATGACGGCTTCGCGGATCACCGCCGCCCACAACCCTTCTCCGTCTTGGAGAGCGCCATCCAATCGATCGCACCCGGAAGCGACGGTGTCCTCTTCCTCCCCTGGCTCACCGGGTCGGTGACTCCGTCCGAAGACGGAAAGGTCCGCGGCGGTTTTCTAAACCTTTCGCTCCAAACGACACGCGAACATCTCTGCCGTGCCGTGCTCGAGGGCGTGGCCTTCAACCTCCGGTGGGTCCAAGCAAAGGTCGCTCGCTTTGCCAAGCGAGACATCTCGCGCATCCGGTTCTATGGGGGAGGCGCACTCTCCTCGGCCTGGGCAGAGATCT
Source organism: uncultured delta proteobacterium (assembly GCA_963699755.1). Classification (GTDB taxonomy): domain Bacteria; phylum Myxococcota_A; class Polyangia; order Polyangiales; family Houyiibacteriaceae; genus SG8-38. The sequence continues at coordinate 263,306 of CAVOVB010000001.1, read as the reverse complement.
TCGCCGATATCCTACAGCTTCCGGTAGAGCAGCTTGTCGACCCGGAGTACGCCGCCAGCCGAGGCCTCGCCCTGCTTGGGTTCCATCGCCTCGGCGAGCTCAGTTTGGAGGAAATGAAAGCGCGTGTCCCCATCGCAGCAACCTATGAGCCGCGGCGAGAAGTCGCGGCGCGTTACGATGAGATGTTTGCACAGTTCGTCCGCGCGTTTAGGAAGAACCGTTCTCTGTTTCGCGCCTTGAACGTTGGGAGTGAGTGATGAGCGAGACGATCGAATCCTTGATGCGAGGCCTCTACCCGTACGCAGAGAGTCACGGTGTGATCCGCGGTTTCCCCTCGAAGGGCCGCTCGACCGACGCCATTCTCGATGAGCTTCGAGCCATTGCCAGCAAAGAGGATGAGGCATGGGAGAACGGCCGCTGCTCGGGCACGATGTACAGCGGCGACCACGAGCACTACGACTTCCTAAACGCCGTCTGCGCGCTCTTTTCATACGTGAACTCGCTTCAGCGCGACATTTGTCCGAGCATGACCCGATTCGAGTCCGACATCATCGCCATGACCCTGGACCTCATGCACGGCGACGAGGTGAGCAAGCAAAACCCTGCGCACAAGGCTTGCGGCGCCGTTGGTTTCGGCGGCACCGAGAGCATCATCAACGCCTTGCTCATCTATCGGGACAAGGCCCGCGAGGAGCGCGGCATCGATCGCCCCAAGATCATCCTCCCGGACACCGCACACCCGGCTTTTCGCAAGGGTGCGCACCTTCTCGGGCTCGAGGCCGTCCACGCACCGACCGACTCTGCGAGCACGCTGGTCGACGTCGACTTCGTCCGCGACCGAATCGATGATCGGACGATCGCCCTCGTCGGCTCGGCGGGCAACTACCCGTACGGAACCATCGATCCCATCGATGCGCTCTCGGACTTGGCCGTGCAGCACGGCATCGGCCTCCACGTCGACGGCTGTCTCGGCGGTTTCATCCTGCCCTGGGGCGAGGCGCTCGGTTACGAGATCCCGGCCTTCGATTTCCGATTGCCGGGCGTGACCTCGATCTCCGCCGACACCCACAAGTTCGGCTATGGCCTCAAGGGCACCTCGGTCGTCGTTTACAGAGACGCGTCCTTCCGGAAGCACCAGTACTACATCGAGCCGAGCTGGAAGGGCGGCATCTACGCATCCAATGGGCTAGCGGGCAGCCGTTCCGGCGGCCTCATTGCGGCGACCTGGGCCGCCATGGTGCGGTACGGCAAAGAGGGGTACTTGCGCTACGCGAAGCAGATCTTCGAAACCTCGTTCAAGATGCAGGATGCGGTCAAGAGCCTGTCCGAGCTTTCGCTCATGGGGTCACCCACCTTTTGCTTCGCGTTCCGCTCGGACGAGTTCGACATCTATCACGTCAACGACTTCATGAAGACGCGCGGCTGGCGCTTCAACGGGCAACAGCACCCGTCCGCCATTCATATGTGCGTGACCAGGCCCCAGACCCAACCTGGCGTTGCCGAGGCCTTTGCCACGGAGCTCCCGGAAGCCGTCGACTACGCGCACCAGAACCGTGACGCCAAGCCCCAGAGCTCCGCGATCTACGGGGGCGGCGCGGCAGGCATCCCCATCGACACCCCCGAAGCCGTGCAAATGCTCATGACGATGGCCCTCGACACCTTGCAGGCCTATCCATTCTAGCGCCGCAGCGGCCTTGCCGTCGGGGTCTTGTCCGGGACAGCGTCAACTCTGATGAACGCCTTCGCGCTTCGCATCTTCACCTGGGGCGCTAGGGCACGACGATCACAGAGCGCATGCCGAAATGGTCAGACAAGGGTACGACGACTTCGACTTCATCAACGATGACCGGCACCAGGTCGTCGTCGAAAACGCGTGCGGTCGAGCGGACAGCGCTCTGTGGCAAGTTGTGCAGGAAGATGTGATCGATCCAAACCGACGTCGCGTTGGGGTCATTGTCAGGGTTGGTGACCGGATTGGTACTGCAGAAGGTGCAAAGAGGTTCGCCTAGGTACTCTGCCGTGTAGGCAGGGGTGTACGCCGCCTCGAGGAGCTGGTAGGTTTCCTCTCCCTCCGCCACGATGTCTTGCGCCGGGAACGCGATACCCGAGTTGAAGTCGCCGAGGATCACCGCCGGGCGTTCCCCACTCTCCGAGGCGACGTAGTTGATGAGCTTCTCGGCTTGGAGCTCTTGCTCGGCCTGCCAGCCAGCGGGCCAGTCAACGGGTAGGGTGCTCCCGACACCGTACTGCCCCGTGTATGGGTAGACGTTGATCCCACTCGCGGGGTTGAAGATCGGCGTGAGGTGATTGCAATAGGTATCGAGCTCTGCCCCATTCGGCAGCTCGGCAGTGGTCTTGAGGATCGTCCGGCGATTCCAGGTGCCGGGCAGGACCCAGTCCTCGCTGTCCTTGAGTGGATGACGGGAGAGGACCATGACGCCGTTCTGTCCGCCGAAGGCGAGCTCCTGGTTGACCACCGTGGGGCAGCTCTCGCGGATCTCTCGGAACGTCGACGTCGGAAGCTGCGGGGCGATGCAAGCGTAGCAGCGCCCGTGTTGAGGGTCCGTTCCGAACAAGATCGGAGTGATCACGGGCGTGCAGAATTTTGTGGCGCACGAAGTGCTCGTGGTCCGGCCGTCTTCGCTTCCCGGGTCGGTCGAGCAGTTTGCGCTCACGCAGTCGATGGCAGCATCCATGAGCGCCTTCATGGTCGACGTATCCATCCCGAAGACCTCGTCCGGACAGGGCACCGTGGTCGGAGTCGGCGGAATCTCTCCTTGCTGGTCCGTCGGGTCGTCGATCACCGTGTCGAGGTTGTCGGGGAAGAACACAACGTACGGGAAGGCTTCGGCGGCGGCGTCCCGGATCATCTCCTTGTCCTCCTGAGTCCAGACCTCCTGGAGGCAGAGGATGTCGGCGTCGTGGGCTGCAATCGCGTCCGCGAGCGGTTGCCGGCGTTCTGCTTCGAACGGGATGAACGCACCGGCCAAGGCCACGTTGAACGAATCGACCTTGACTTCCTGGGGCTCGCGTTCGGGACTTTCTGGGTTGCCGTCACCACAAGCCACTACGAGCGCCAAGGCACTCAAGATAACCAAGCTACGGATCATATCTAACTCCCGTCCAGAAGACCGACCTAGCGTGACCAAGACCCCTCGGTTCGTCAACCCGCTTCGAGCCAGCCCAGCTCCCTTGCCCGTCGAACGAAATCGTGGATAGGTGGCCTCATGACGGTCGTGACGAGCTTCGGCGACGGCCCATTCACCAAGGGCTGAGGAGCGGACGAACGTGCCTATCTTGGTTGCTGAGGGCCTCAGCAAAGCGTACGGCGAGACGCGGCTCCTCGATGGTGTGGACGTGTCGATTCACGAAGGTGAGCGGATAGGCCTCGTCGGCAACAACGGCGCGGGCAAGTCGACCCTGGCTCGCATCTTAGTGGGCGAAGACCAACCTGACGAGGGGCGCGTAGCGCGTCAGCGCGAAGCGAAGATTCGCTACTTGCCCCAGGAACCGAGCTTGCCAGCGGGTCGCAGTGCGCGAGAGGTCGTGCTCGAAGGGCTCGGCGCCTGGGCCGAGGCGTTCGAGCGACACGAAGAGCTCAGCCGGTTGATCGCCGCGCAAGGACTGGGATGGGAAGCGCACACCGAGCCACAGGCGGCGGCTGCCCACGAAGTCGAGCGGCTCGGAGGTTGGGAGAATAGCCATCGCGTGGACGTGCTCCTACAGCAACTCGGGCTTCGGGACATCGATCGCAACGTCGATGAGATGAGTGGTGGCGAGCAGCGGCGCGTGGCGCTTGCGCGAGTCCTGGTCGAGGAACCGACTTTGGCAATTCTCGACGAGCCGACCAACCATCTCGACGCCGACACCATCGAATGGCTCGAAACCTATCTGCGTGAGCAATATCGCGGCGCGCTCATACTGATTACGCATGACCGCTATGTCCTCGATCGGGTGGCGAACCGAACACTCGAAGTCGATCAGGGCAAGGTCTTCAGCTATGAGGGCGGCTGGCACAGGTACTTGGAAGCCAAGGCCGACCGACTGGCGCACGCCGAGCGCGCCGAAGCCAACCGTCAGAACCTCTTGCGAACCGAGCTCGAATGGCTCCGCCGTTCTCCCAAGGCCCGCACGAGCAAATCCAAAGCGCGCGTCGATCGCGTAGAAGCGCTCCGCGATGAAGCCGGTCCCAAAGCCGAGCAAGTGGCGCGCTTCGCGGCCCAGACACGACGTCTTGGCGGGACCGTCGTCGAAGCACACGGCCTTGGGGTGCGCCTCGGCCCGCACGAGCTGGTCGATTCGCTGGACTTGATCGTGTCACGGGGGGATCGCCTCGGCATCGTTGGCCCGAACGGTGCGGGCAAGACGACCTTGCTTCGCGTGCTTCTAGGGGAGCTCGAGCCGACTCGGGGCAGCGTGGTCGTCGGCGCCAACACGAGGCTCGCCTACTTCGATCAAGGTCGAAGCGGCTTGAGCGAGGACGAATCCATCCAACAAAGCGTTGCGCCCGATCGGCCCCAAGTCAGTTTCCAGGGGCGCTCCATCGACATTCGAAGCTATCTGAAGCGCTTCCTCTTCGCTCCGCATCGCATCCGGGACAAGGTGTCATCGCTTTCCGGAGGCGAGCGAGCGCGTGTGGCTTTGGCCAAGTTGCTCTTGGCACCGGCGAATGTGCTCGTCCTCGACGAGCCGACCAACGACCTCGACGTTGCCACCCTTGCAGCGCTCGAGGAGATGCTCGTGCGATCCGACTCGACCGCGCTCATCGTCAGCCACGATCGCTACTTCCTCGATCGGGTCGCCACGAAGATCCTCGCGTTCGAAGGCGATGGCCGGGTCGTCGCCTATGTCGGCAACTACAGCGACTATCGCGATCAGCGAGCCACGCGCCAGGCCCAGAGCAAGCGGAGCACGGGCAAGAGCCCCCAGACGCCAAAGGGCAGCGCGACCGCGAACGGGCAGAAGCTTTCGTTCAAAGAGAAGAAGGAGCTTCAGGAGCTCATGGGCCGCATTGAGCACGCCGAAACGGAGGCCGCAGAGGTCGACACGCTCCTCAGCGACCCGGCACTCTACGCCCAGCGCGCCGAGGAGGTCCCTGCCATCGTGGCTCGCCAAGGGGAGCTTCGAGAGGAGATCGACCGAATGATGGCGCGTTGGGTCGAGCTCGAGTCCAAGGGCGCCGGGCAATAGTAGGCCCTGGCCTGTGAAAGTCGGGCTTGCGGTCTGCTGCACGGTGACGCTACAACTAGGCGGCTATGGCCCAAACCGCTCAACTCCGCTCCATCGAAACCGTCGAAAACGAGGCGCAACGCATCTTCAAGCTGCAGCGCGAAGCGTATTTGCGCGATCCGTATCCGAGCCTCGAGGTGCGCAAGGAGCGGCTCCGCGCCCTCGAGCGAATCCTGGTGGAGAACCGCGATGCGATCGTCGAGGCCATTGCCCAAGACTTCGGGCATCGGAGCGCCGAAGAGTCGAAGATCCTCGAGATCTTCCCGGTCGTGGACGGGATCCGTCATACAGTGAAGAAGCTTCGCAAGTGGATGAAGCCGCAACGCCGTCAGGTCTCGGTGCTCTTCGCCACCGGCTCGAATCGAGTCATCCCGCAACCCAAGGGCGTGGTGGGCATCGTCTCGCCCTGGAACTACCCGCTCTTCCTCACACTGAGCCCGCTGGTCAGTGTCTTGGCGGCCGGCAACCGCGCCATGATCAAGATGGCCAGCAACTCGCAGAACCTGTGCCGCCTGCTCGCCGACAAGTTCGCTGAGGTCTTCCCCGAGGACGTCGTTGCGATTCTGCCCGGCGTGCGTGCAGGAGACTTCTCCACCCTGCCCTACGACCACATCATCTTCACCGGCTCGGCGGACGTCGGCCGCACGGTCATGCGATCCGCAGCCGACAACCTGACCCCTGTCACCCTCGAGCTCGGTGGCAAGTCACCGACGATCGTCTGTGACGATTTCGACATCGACGAAGCCGCTTCGCGGATCATGTACGCAAAGCTCGTCAACGCCGGGCAGACCTGCCTGGCACCGGACTACCTCTTCCTTCCCGAGGGTGCCGAAGAACGATTCGTGGCTGCAGCTCAGCGCCTGGTAGCCGAACGCTATCCGGACCCGAGCGATGTGAGCTACACGTCGGTCATCGATGATAAGGCGTACCGGCGCCTTCGCATGACGCTCGAAGATGCCGAGGCAAAGGGCGCGAAGCTCGTGCCGCTGGTGCATGGCGCATCGTTCAACGACGTCCTCCGCAAAATTCCGCCCCATCTCGTGCTCAACGTAGACGACGACATGATCATCATGCAGGAGGAAATCTTCGGTCCTCTCTTCCCGATCATGACCTATCAAGACCTCGACGAGGTCATCGAGTACATCACGGTCAGGGACCGGCCACTCGGTTTCTATGTATTTACCAAGAGCCGCGCACGGAAGGACAAGCTCATCTACAGCACGATCTCCGGCGGGGTCACCATCAACAACTGCATCATGCACATTGCGCAGCACGACTTGCCATTTGGCGGCGTTGGGGCGAGCGGCATGGGGCACTACCATGGCTTCGACGGCTTCGTGGAGTTCAGCAAGATGCGCCCGGTCTTCACCAACCCGTGGTTGTCGTTCCTGCACTGGTTCTACCCGCCATATACCGGCAAGCAGGACCGACTGATCGACATGGCGATCAAGTACAAACCCTGATTCGCCGGCGCCGCATCATCGAGAGGCCGAGTAGGGTCAACGCTCCGAGCAATCCGCCCGACACTCCCTCGCGCGGGCTCGCGTCGACCGTGCAGCTGCAGCCGCCCTGATCGCCCGCAGTCGTTCCACCGGAGCCATCGGAGCCGCCCGAGCCGCTGCCGTCGCCCCCGCCCGCTCCGCCCGCTCCGCCCGAGCCACCTGTTCCGCCCGTGCCGTCTGAAACCAAGCCGGCCATGCGCGGACCTGAGCCCGGAGGCGTACAGGTAAACGTAAGCGCCTGGCCCGGAACATCGGTCAGGGCGAGGAGACTCTCTTGGGATATGAAGCCATTCGCGCTCTCGAAGGAGCCATCCGACCGTCGTAGCCAAGTCTCCGCCTCGCCATCGACCACGCCAGCCACCACCAGATCACATTCGGTCGCCATATCCTCGTTTGGAATCACGAAGGGTGTACCGGCACGCTCGATCAGGAGGTCGACCCGCGCCAGGGTGTCGGCCTCACTCTCGGTCCTGAGGGTCACCTGCTGGCCGACGATGGGTGCGAGGTTGGTGTCGAAAGCCATGACCAGCGCTTCGAGGTTCTCGCGCTCTGTCGCCGTCAGGTTGTTGAACACGTTCGCGCTCAGGAAGTCAGTGATTCTTGGAACACTTCCGTCATGGAGGAAGCCCGAACCGCGTATCTGATCGCCCGTGAAGGCAGTTTCTGCGCCGGTGAAGAACGGCGAGGGAGCCATCCCGAACATGCCGACCTTCTGATAGGCGTTGCGAAGGTGCGCGACCTTGAACTCCATCACCTCGCCTTCGAACGTGGAGCCGCCGCTCGTGCCGAAGAAACCGAGCTCCCGGTCCAGCACGTGGCAGCCACTGCAATTGGCGACGGTATCGGTGATGCGGCCGAAATACAGATCGTGCCCGGCCTGTTCTTGGGGACGCAGCGAGTTGTCGAGTTGCCGGATCGGATTCGGCGGATAGGTGATTTGAAGCGCGAAGTCGGTGAAGGCTTGCATGTCTTGTTCGTCGAGCTCGCCTTCGTCCCGCCCGACGAGGCCCGGGAAGGCTACGTTGAATTCGTTGAACCCACGTTCTGAGCACGCTGGGTCCGAAGGGATAGGGCTACACTCGGGGCCAGTTCGATCGCCGCGCCAGTGCAGGGGTCCGGAATTGGCCATCCCGCGAAGGCTCTGGGTCGTCATCGGACCCTTCAGGGGATCAAAATCCTGAAGTGCCGGCAGCAAGCCGATCAACGGGAACTCGTCGGTCGGCGGCAAGGGGTTGTTGTTGGGGGCGGGAACGCCATCCGGGTCACCGAGGTCCCAGGCGAGGTCATCCATGTCGCCAAACACGTGACAGCTCGCACACGAGGCTTCGCCGTTGCTGCCAGTGAGCTTTGCGTCGTAGAGAAAAGGGCGCCCTTCGACAATCGATGAGGGCTCGGGGTTCTTCATCTCGACGGTCTGCACGACGCCGCGGGTCTCGGTGTCGACTACGACGATGGTGTTTTCGAAACGGGTCATGACGTACAGGCGCTCACGGGCCTCGTCGAGCACCAAACCGCTGGGGCCTCCCCGGGGCAGGGAGATCATGTTTGCTGCGTCGGGCGTGAACGTGTCGGCTTCGAGCGACGCCGTCTCGTACACGCCGATCGCGCTCGAGCCGAACCCGGCGACATACAGAGTGCTGCCATCAGCGCTGATCGCCATCTCCAGAGGCGTCGAGACGCTCTTTTCTTTGGTTTCCGGAGGCTGCGGCCGGGCTGTGTAGTCGATGTGCTTGTTCAAGTGTCGAGGAATCACAGCGACGGAGCCCTTAATGATGGTGACACGCGCTTCGTGCAAGTGGCCGCGGACTGATGCCGGATCGCCGGATGCCTTGGGGCCAAGCTCGCTGACCCAGTCGCCAAGGCCTTCGAAGCGAATGCGGTTGATCGCTTCGGTGTTCGTGACGTAGAGGTCGCCAGTCTGTGGGTTGACGATCATGTTGAAGAGAATGGTCCCGACCCCTGACGCCGAACCGATCTGGACTGGCATCGACGCGTCCGCATCGATTTCGAACACGTCGACGTCTGGCAACGTGAAGCGGACGCCGTTGCTCCAGTCACGCGCGAGCTCGTCTTCCCATTGCTCCGTTGCCGCGTTCCAGCCCACCAGGAGCCCTGCTTCGCGGCTCTGCGTGCCAGCGGCGTTGGTTTTCGGCGATGGGAGACCTCCGGGATAGACGACGCCCTCGACGATACAAGGATCATCGGTCTGATCGGTATCGCAGACCACGGGCTCTCCGAGTGTCATGGTTTGATTGCCCGAGCGAAAGACTGCGGCGAAGACTGTGGAACCGTCGGGCGACGCGGCAAGAGCGCGCGGGCGATCGCCGAAGAGCCCCAGGATCGTCAAAGGGTCGCCCCCAAGCGAGGTGCCGAGCGAGTTGGCATCGAAGACCCAAACATCGGCGCGGCCAGTGCCTTCGACGTCGTACTCACCCTGCGGATAGGGACTGTTCTGACCGCGGTGCGCGGCGGTGATGAACGCTCGATTGCCGCCGGGGCCGGCGAAGACGATGTCACGCGGCTCATCACCGACGAGCAGGGTGCGCACGACGCGCGGCGGGCTCACCGCAACGTCGACGATCGAAATACTGTCTGAAAGGTGATTGACCACCCAGACCTCGCCGTCGCGTCTAGCAGCGACCGCGACGGGTTCCAGGCCGACCGGCACCGTCTCGAGCAAAGTCAGGCCCGTAGCCTCGAGGTCGTAAATCTCGAGCTGCGCGTTTGGCGTATTGACCGCAAAGAGGCGCGTGCCGTCGGGCGACATGGCGAGCGGTCGCACCTGGTCGGCTTCGAAAAGCGTGTAGTCGGGAAGCTCCGCCCGCGCGTCCGCGGCGAAGCCAAGCACGGCGACGACAATGGCAAGCATTCCCGAGAAACCACGTACGCCCATCGGCGATACCTCCAAGAGAAAACAGTACGCGCCGGCGCTGTTTTCGTCCAGGCGATTGGCGTTGGTCGAGCGGGCCCCTACGGAAACAAGCCCCAGCGTTCGAGCAGTCGGCGGATGAGATTGCGCCAACGCCGGATGAGCCCTTCGATGAAGCGCTCGTTTCGCACCTCGCTGAGCTCGGCCCGCCAGATGTAGGTCGGCTCGACGAGTGGCTCGCTGTACGTGGTCAAGAACGACACCTGATCGCTGTTGTTGATTTCGCCGAGTCGGATCTCGTCGAAGTACCGATGGGCTTCGAGGGCGGCGTCATTGAAGGTTGCGATACGATCGTTGACCGGGTCGCTCCCCATGAAGATGCCGTCATAGATCGCGTTGGGGTCCGGCGTACAAGCGGATAGTCCGCCGACTAGCTGCGCTTCGAATACCACCGTGCCTGCATCGTTGATGTCGACCCGGCCGAAGCCGCAGTAGCCCCCGGCGGCATCCGCGATCTGCGTCAGCATCTTCTCGGTGTTGAAGAGCGTCGGATCCGAGACGTAGACCCCTTTGGTATACGAGTACAAGGTGCCATCGATGTCCATGCTGAAGTCGAAGTTGCTCGAAAACGCAACCTCACCCGCCGAGTTGATGGCGATCGAGGGTTGAATCGTGACTCGTTCGAGGGCGGTGTCGATTTCGGTAAGCGCCTGTTCCACAAGCTCGAAGATCAGAATGCCGCGCTTCAGGCCCCCGAACGGGTCGCCGTACTCCATTTGAACCGCGACTTGGCCGGAATCGTTCACCCCGATCTCACCTGTGTTGTAGAACGTCCCCGATCCGGATCGCAGAAGGGAAACCGGACCAGCCACCGGACCGCGGTGAATCGCGCCCGCGCTCGAGACGATAGAGCTGAACGCTACCGTGCCGTTTGGGGACATGCTCACATGCGGGCCAACTTTCTCGCCGACGGACGGACCCTCGATGCATTCTTCGAAGAGGGTGGCGGGCGGGCTCCCTCCGGTGTCGGTGCGATACACGCCGCGTGCGCCGTAGGGTGCACATCCTGTCGCTGCAAAACGGTCTGCGGCGAAGACGATGTCCCCTGCGCTTCGAACTTGCACCGGTCGCACGCTCTTGTTGGATGGGCTGAACATCAAGCCCGAGGGAGCAAGATCGATGAAGCCCACGGTGACGCCGTCCCCGAGGACTAGACCCTCCGGCTCGGCGGCAACGACAGTGCCGTCATCGGCAAGCGCTGGCCGCGCCGATTGCTGCAAATCGAACCCGGTGGCGACCAGTGTGAAGGGCGGCGCCGCATATGCATGGCTCGTGGAGACGGCCCAGCAAGCGCAAACCGAAAAGACCGCGGGGAGCACGCGGCGTTGGAGTTGGTCCATCGTAACCTCCGTTCTGAAGCGCCATCAGAGCGCGATCTGGAACCGAAGGTCAAGCGCGATCAGGCGGCCTAGTTCAGGTTGACCGAGACTGGCTTGGTCTTGCCAGCTTCGACGTCGACCGTGATCCGCTTTGGCGCTCCGTTTCCCGATGGCTTCAAACTGAGCCTGTGGCGTCCAGGAGGGAGCGTGAGTCGAACTGGGGTCGTGCCCAATGACCTGCCATCTTTGAACACCTCTGCCCAGCCACCACGGGTGACGAGATTGATGGTGCCGGGCTTCAGGGCCTTGCGAGGAATGGGGCGCGCGCGCTGCTTGGCGCGCGGCTTCGCCGCTTCGGCTTGCGGTTCGTGCTCGGGCTCGGCGCTCACCGCGGGCTGCGCCTCCAATTCGATGCTCGGTTCCATCTTCTGCGGGGCCGGTTGGCCGTCCGCTGCTTGGACGGCGGCCCGTTCTACTGCGTCGACCGGAACGGCCTCAGCGTTGGTCATGGTCGTGAGCACCGAAGCTTTCTCCACAGAACCTTCGCCCCGAGCGAAAAACAACCCGAGCGCCGCGGCGATGACAAGCGCAGTCGCGGCCAGAGCGATCCTCAAGCCTTGCCGTTTTTGTCGTTTTGGGAGATTCGGAACTAGCCCGGAACCCATCGCAGTCTGCGTCACGTCGAATTCGCCGGTCGCCGGAATCGAAAGCACCGGCGCGTGGGCCATCCGCGCGAGCTCCATGAGCTGAGTCTTGCGCGCTTCTCCCTGGGGAAAGAGCTCGGTCATCCAGTCTGAAAGCTCGGGCGGACCGATCAAGGCTTCTTGATCTGCCAAGAACTTACGCAGCGCTTGACCCATCTCTCGCGCGGATCGCCAGCGCTCATTCGGGTCACGCGCAAGTGCCTTCAGAACGATGTCATCGAGCTCTTTTGGAACCTGTGGGCGATACTCGGAGGGCGGCAAGATCTCATCATGGAGCAACGCGTACATCGTGTTGGCTGTGGTGTCGCGCTTGAATAGTCGTCTGACCGCCAGGCCCTCCCACAGGGCGGCGCCCAATCCCCAGACATCGATCCTTCGGTCAGTAGTGCCGGTCCTCAGTTGCTCCGGAGCCATGTACGCCATGGTCCCTTTCACGTCACCGGTTTCGGTCTTGTGTAGGCGTTCACGCGCGCTAGCCAGACCGAAGTCCACCACTTGTACCGCTCCGTCGTAGGTGACGAAGAGGTTTCGCGGATTGACATCGCGATGCACGACGTTGAGCAAATCCCCATGGGCGTCCTTCAGCTGGTGCGCCGCATGGAGCCCCTCGCAAGCATCCGCGATGATGCGCGCCATTCTGAGCGGCAGGAGAGGATCGCGCCGTTTGTCTTGGTCCTTCGCTACTCGCGTGTACAGACGCGATAGTGGTTCGCCGACGAGGTACTCCATCGCGAGGAAATACTCTCCATCGGCCTCGCCGAAATCGAAGACGCTGCACACGTTCGGGTGCGTGATCCTGGATGCGATCTTGGCCTCGTCGAGGAACATCTCGACGCAGGCCTTGTCCTTGGCCAGGTGTGGGTGGATTCGCTTGAGCGCGACCAACTTCTCGAATCCCTGGGCTCCGGCAAGCCGCGCAAGATAGACCGAGCCCATGCCCCCCGAGGCGAGCTCGAAGCGGAGCACGTAGCGGCCGATCCGCTCGGGCGGTGCCGGCTCGGGCGGGAGCGTGTCCGCCACCGCTTCCGGCAGATCCGACTCCGGCTCGTCCCGAACCCCCGATTTGTTCGTACTCAAGCTCACGATTCCTCAACCTTTTATAGCGCAGCTCAGCCGCTATGGGTGAAAGTTTTGATTAGCACTTCATTCTTGCTAGCTTACTTGGACTAGGTCAGATGTCTTCCAAACTCACAATCATTGGACTTTTAGGTCTTCTCTCCCTGATTTCGGCCGAGGCGAAAGCTCACTACCTCCTGGACGATGGGATAGCCTCTTATGAGGATGCCGACTTCCGGGCCGCGCTCCGCGCCTTCAACCTCGCCGCCAGGGACGCGGACCTCTCAGTGGAGGAACTCCTCCTGCTCTTCGAAATGAGGGCCCTCGTTCATCATGCGATGGGCAACGAGACCGCAATGCTGCGCGACTTGGAGCGCGTTGGCGCCTTGCGTCCGAGCCATGAGCTTGGCGGACTCGCGCCGCCTCCTGTGCGTAGAGCGTTCACTGAGATGCTCGAAGCGAACGGCGGAACGCTCGGTGTCGAGCTCGTGGTCGAAGAGACAGTCGCCAACGGCAAACCGTTCGTCATCGCCCATGTCGAACATGTGCCGAAAGACCTCGTACACCACGTCAGCCTTCAGTGTCGGGTCCCGCCTGACGGCAGGCTCGTTGCGCGCACCACCCAGGGCACGACCGCCAGGCTCGCACTTCCAAAATCAGGCGCGCACGAGGGCTGCGATGCCAGCGCTCAGACCATGAGAGGTACGGTGTTGTTCAGAGCTAGCATCGAGGGCAGCCGAGAGGTGCCGCCACCCTTGGCTGCGTCGCCCGTGGAGGTCGCGTCAGAACCGCTGCCCCAAGCGGTGCCAGCGAAGGCGCCAAGCGTCTTTCAGATGCCTGAGTACTCGGGTCCCGTCGACGAGCCCACGGCGAAGCAGAAGAAGAAGTGGCCTTGGATCGTCGCCGCTAGCGTGGTCGCGGTCGCAGGTGGGGTCACCGCAGGTATCCTCCTCTCGAAAGGCTCGAGCCAAAGCCAGCCCGCCGCGGGCGGCGTGACGGTGAGCTGGTGACCCGCGTCATCCACAGACTAGGCTCCCTGACCGCTGCATTCGGCATGCTCGTCTTGCTCGCAGGTGGCTGCGGCGGCGAGCCGGGCGCCGCAGGGCTCAGTGTGGACGTGACCTTTGCGCCGGGAGTGCCACGAGCCGCGCGGGATGAAGCGGTGCGCGTCGAGGTATACCTGGTCAGTTCCTGTGTTTCGGTCGTGATGGGTGATCGACCCGAGGATGCGATGGATTCCATGTTCGTGCTGCGCGATGGGAGTGCAGGTCCGGCGATCGGCATTCCCGAACCTGGCCAATATGGGCTCTACGCCGTTGCGCAGGATTCAAATTGCGCCGTCGTGGGTGCGGGTTGCAATTCTGTGACGATCGAGGCCGGGAGCCCCGACCCTCAGTCCGTCGAGCTGGGCGCATTCTCCGGAGCGGCTTGCTTCGCGAACCAACAATGCTCGATTGAAACCGGCGAGTGCAGCGGTCCCAGTGGGGACTGCGTAGACCTGGATGCCGACGGCTTGGGTGACGGCACACGTGAGAACGTCGGCTGCGTCAACGCGACGACCGATTCCAACGATGACGACGAGCGGGTCTGTGCGGACACCGATGGCGATGGCTGCGACGATTGCAGCAGCGGCTCTTTTGATCCGCTGGACGACGGCACGGACGCCGACGGCGACGGGATTTGCGACGCCGGGGACGCCTGCGTCGACACGGATGGCGATGGCCTGGGTGATGGGACCCAGAGCAACGCAGGCTGCCTGAACCCGACGACGGACTCGAACCTTGGCGACCCCATGGTATGCGCCGACACGGATGGCGACAGCTGTGATGATTGCAGCAGCGGCTCTTTCGACCCGCTCGACGACGGCGTAGACAGCGACGAGGATGGTATCTGTGACGCCGGAGACGTCTGCGTCGATGGCGATGGTGACGGCTTGGGGAACGGGACTCTTGGCAACGCAGGCTGCGTCGATACGACCAGCGACTCGAACGATGGGGACGGTACGGTCTGCGCGGACACCGATGGTGACAGCTGTGATGACTGCACAAGTGGCACCTTCGATCCGAGCGACGACGGAACTGACGGCGATGGGGATGGAATTTGTGACGCCGGCGACGTTTGCGTAGATGCGGATGGCGATGGCCTGGGTGATGGCACCGGGGGCAACGTGGGCTGTGCGAGCGCGACGAGCGATTCGAACGTCGGCGTGGCCACCATCTGCGCGGACACGGATGGCGACGGTTGTGACGACTGCAGCACGGGCTTTTTCGATCCACTCAACGATGGGGTAGACGAGGACGCGGACGGTATCTGCGACAGTGGGGATGACTGCGTGGACGCCGATGGCGACGGCCTGGGCGACGGAACCATGGGCAACGTGGGCTGCGTCGATACGACGACGGACTCGAACGATGGAAACGGCTCGGTCTGCGCGGACACCGATGGCGACGGCTGTGATGACTGTGCCGTAGCAGCTTTCGATCCCAACAACGACGGATTGGACGCCGATGCGGATGGCACCTGTGCCCTAGGCGACTGCGATGATGACAAGCCGCTTTGCGCCTCGGTTTGTACCGATGTCGACGCAGACGGCTACTGCGTCGACAGCGACTGCGATGACGCCGTTCCGACCTGCGACCTCGATTGTACGACGAATTCCGACGGCGGACCTCATGTCGATTGCTTCGAGACCTTCTGTGGAACCGATCCGGCCGACAGCGGGTCCGAGTGCCTGGAGGCGAGCAGCGAGCTCGAGTACGCGGCAGCGATCAATGCGGCCAACGACAACCCTGGCGACGATTACATCGTCCTAAACGACTTCACCATGACCACGGGTGCTCCGTCTATCAACGACCCCACCGGTGGCCTCACCATCCGGCAGGTTGCAGGCGCGACTCTGACGGTCAACTCAGGCGGCAATCGCCTGGTTTTCGAGCTCAAGACACCGAACAACGTGATCGATGGCGTGCACGTCGTCAATGTCTTGAACGCCGAGGACATCGTCGTGATTACCGCCGACAACAACACCGTGCGGAATTGTGTCTTCGAAGGATTCGAGCGCCGCGGGATTTACATCGATGGCGGTGACAGCGCTCAGATCTTGGACAACATCATCACCGGTGGGACGAACGCACAAGGCAATGAAGTTGGAGCGATCATCGTACGGGATACGATCGGTTCCGTCGTCGCTGGAAATACGGTTGCGCTCAACGCCATGGACGGCATACAAATTCGCAAGGCGACGGATCCAATCATCGATCACAACACCATCGCTGACAACGGCGGCTCGGGTCTCGAGTTCTATGGAGACGACTCTTTCAATGTCTGTCTTCGGAACAACAACGTCACCGGCAACGCGGAGTTCGGGTACAACGGTCCCAAGGTCGTCACCTTCGACACCAGCGCGGCGTGCACCGCGCCGCTCTCAGCAGGACCGGCCTACGGCAACAACGACTTCGACAACAGCGGTGGCTCCTGTGGCGGCGACAAGTGCCTCGCCTGCGGATGCCTTCCGTCGCCGTCGTTCTGGGAGTACAGCGTCGACCCGCTCTACACGAGCACGGCGGCTGGCGACCCAGACCTCTACTGCCTTGGCGCGTCGACGCTGATAGACGGTGGTGACGACCTGATCTCCTATGATCTCAACGGCGATGCCCCCGGTGATTTCAACGGGAGCAGTCCCGACGTCGGCAGCCGAGAAGACGGCCCCGGAGACTGCAACTGAGAGGGCTACTTGTCCCGGGTCCGCTCGCGCGGATCTAGCGCCCGCAGGCAAGCGCAAGAGCCAACAGCAGAGAGGCGGTCGATCATCTCTTGGCGAAATACGCTGCCCGACGCACTATTGGGGGCGAGGTTGTGTGACCACCGGAGTGAGCCAGACCAGCGGTAGCCGGGAGTTCTTGCAGCAACGTGTCGCTGCGTTCGGTTTCGCCGTGGCGGTGATCCTCTTCCTCGGCCTCATCAGTCGCATCATTCTCGGCGCTGCGTTCGGGTATCTACGCGGAGAGCTGGTGCATGCTTCGTTTCTGGCGCATGCAGCCGCGTGGCTCCCGGTTACCTGCGTTTGGCTCATTTGTCGCTCGCGTCCGCTCGACACGAGAAGGATTCAAATCGTCGAAGGTATCGGGCTGGTCCTGACGAGTGTGGGTCTGGTCGTCATGGGTGCTTATCTGCCAGCCGCGGCGGGGGCTGCGACGACCACGGCGTACGCTTTGTCCTTTGGTTTGATCGCGCGGGCGATTTTCGTTCCCAGCACTGCGAGGCACACCGCTTGGCTCGGCTTTGCGATCGGAATTCCTCTCGTGATTGCCGTCTATCTCAACTTCCTCAGGGTCGACCTCGAGGTCTGGAACAGCCACGGGTTTTTCCGGAAGATCGAAGAACCAAGCACCTTGGCGCGAAGCCAGTCGATTCAGATCGGCTTTGCATGGGCGCTGACCACCTTGCTGGCAGCGTGGGCGACTCGCGTGATTTACGGCCTTCGCAAAGACGTGCGCGATGCAAAGAAGCTCGGGCAGTACATCGTCGAAGAAAAGCTCGGCGAGGGGGGGATGGGCACGGTATACCGCGCGCAGCATGGGATGCTCAAGCGACCAACTGCCATCAAGCTCTTGAGCCCCGCGCTCAACGCGCCGGAAGATCTCGAACGCTTTCGTCGCGAGGTGCAGATGACCGCGAAGCTGAGGCATCCCAACACGGTCACGATCTACGACTATGGACGAACCGAAGACGGGACCTTCTACTACGCGATGGAGCTGCTCGAAGGCGTGACCCTTGTAGACGTCGTGCGCACCGAGGGCCCCTTGCCAGAGTCGAGAGTGGTTCACGTCCTTCGGCAGTGTGCCATGGCGTTGAACGAGGCTCATTCGATGGGCCTAGTACACAGGGACATCAAACCCAACAACATCATGCTGACCCAGCAGGGGGGTGTCCACGACGTCACCAAGGTGCTCGACTTTGGCTTGGTGAAGAACGTGGAGAGCAACGTCGACGCCACGAAGACTTGGACCGAAGCGATCATCGGAACGCCGCGATTCATGAGCCCGGAGCAGATCCTCGACCCACCTTCGATCGACGCGCGTTCTGATCTCTACGCCTTGGGGGCGGTCGGCTATTTCTTGCTCACGGGCCGCTTCGTCTTCGAAGGGACCAACGCGATCGAGATTTGCGCTCAGCACTTGAGCACCGCGCCGGAGCCGCCGTCGTTGACGTCAGGGCGTCAGCTGAATCAGGATCTCGAACGCATCATCATGGAATGCCTGGAAAAGAAGGCTGCCGACCGGCCGGCGTCCGGGGCCGAAATCGCCGAGCGGCTTCAGGCCTTGCCTATCGAGCGCTGGTCACAGGAACAGGCCGCGCAGTGGTGGGACACGATCGGTGATGAAATCATGCTCCATCGTGAGCTCGATGCAGAGTTTGGCAGCCTTGGAACGATTCAGGCCGCGCCGGCCTTCACGGATGCATCGTGACTGAAGCTCGACCCACAAGCTCCGAAGATCTCGTCGCCGCCATGGCCGCAGGCGATTCGGGTCCGGCGTTGAGCGCCTTCTACACGCAGTACTCCAGCACCGTGCTCGCGCTCCTGACGAAGATGCTCAGCTCCCCCGCGGAGGCCGAGGAGCTCTTGCAGGAGGTCTTCGTGGAGCTCTGGCGGCGGGCGCCACAGTTCGACTGCTCGCGAGGGAGTGTCATTGCCTGGGTCGTGACCGTGGCGCGAAGCCGAGCACTCGATGCGATCCGCGCCCGTAGACGCCGCCATGGCGATCGGCAGTTCCAGTACAGCGAGGGGGACGCACTGATGACCGAACGAAAGCGTCCCGACCTGATGGCCTCGTCGACGCGCTGGCATCAGGCCCTGCGGCAAGCCTTTCAACGCCTGGACGCCGAGCAGCGCGCCGTCCTCGAGCTGTCGTACTTCCAAGGGATGTCACACGGGCAGATCGCCGAAGTGCTCAAGCTCCCGGTCGGTACGGTCAAATCGAGAATTCTAGCGGGAATGCGCTCCTTGCGCAGCACGCTCCCCATCATTCACCGGGCGATGAAGACATGAACGAACAACAAGAACGAGCAGAGCTTCTGGCGGCGCTCCATGCGGCCGGTGCGGCAACCGAAGACGACGAGAAAGAGCTCGAGGCGCTCCTCGCAGCAGACCCGAGTCTCGTAGAGGTCATCAGAGACTTCCAGGATTCGATCGCCGCCCTTGCCTCGAGCTTCGATCCGCTCGAAACCTCGTCGAGAACGCTCGGGAAGATCCAAAACCAGATCGCGAAAGAGAAGGGCGGTCTCCTGAGCCGTCTCCGCGGCTGGTTCACGAAGTCCTGATGGCCACAAGAGAGTGAGGACCGGCAAACGCGATTCTGGCCGTGGAAGGAAGAACGACGCTGAAAACGATGCCCTCCTCTTGGCGCCACCAGCCTCGGAAAGTGAAACCTTCCGGGCTGACTCTGGTCCGCAGGGGATGCCAACCTGGTTCAGTGGTCTCGAGGTCATCGATCTCGACCTCGACGCTGCGGGTATCGCGGCGTAGCCCTACGCGCAGGGCTTTGAGTGCGCTCTCCTTGGCGCTCCAGGTGAGGGCGACGAGACGATCGCGTAGGGCATCTTGCGTCGTATGAACCTCTGTGCGCTCGCGATCGGTGAAGAAGTCATTCACGAAACGGGATGTTCGCCGCTCGATGACCTCGAGATCACAACCGACGCTCGTGTGTGACGCAATGACGCAGGCAGCCAGCCCCTCGCGATGGCTGATCGAGATGCCCGACTCGATCTTCTTTCCGTCGATGAATGCCTCCGGGGCGCCGTCCTCGGCGCCGATGACCTGAATTCGATCGAGGGCGTCGATCCCCGTCCAGGAGGCAAGGGCCTTCTTGGCCGCAAAGCGCCCGAGCCTCCACTCTGAACGCCGCTTCGGAAAGCGAAGTCCGGCCAAGACCTCCCGCTCACTCGCGGCGAGCCAGGCGTCTCCCTCGGGCAAGTCAGAGCTTGGAAGGAGCAGCCAGCGTATCGTCATCCCTCGGCCAGCTCGCGTCGGATTCCGCGTTCGATCGCATCCACGAGGTACGGTCGCAGTGTGCTCGCCGGGATGATCTTGTGAACCGAACCCACCTCGAGCGCGCGATGCACACTATGGACGCTGTCAAACTCCTCGGCGACCTCCCGAAGCTTCTCCGAATGGACCACCTTCTGCATCTTCGTGAGTCGGTCACCCAAAACCAGGCGTTCGGCGCCTTGGGCCGCGTCGAGCCGTTGCTGAAGCGCGATGATTCGTTCGTCTGAGAGGGTTCGTTTGCGAACGTCCCCTGCGAAGACCACGGCTGCTGCGGGTGCGCCACCGATCACCGATGCGTAGGTGTCTTCGAGAGCCGACACCTCCAAGGAGGGATTGAGCTTGTTGGAGAACACGACGAACGCCCCGCCGTGATAGCGAGAGATGACCAGGAACACCATGGGCCCCTTGAAGTTGACCACCGCGCGGCCAATCTCGGCGCCGTACTCGAGCTGCAGCAGCCTCAACGATTCAGGCGAGCCGTCGAAGCCGGAAAGATTTGCCAGCACGACAACCGGGCGGTTGTTGCTTGCAGCGTTGATCGCTCGGGCGACCTTCTTCGACGACATCGGAAACAAGGTGCCCGCCGTCCAGACCGTAGGCCCGTCCGCGGGCACGAAACCGAGCCGCGACAGGGGCTGTGACTCGAGGCCGATCATGCAGACCGGATAGCCACCGACGTGTGCGTCCCAGACCACCGCTGTCTCGGCGTCGCGCATCCCATACCAGCGCTCGAGCACCTCGTGGTCCTGGTCGGTGGCCGCGCGCATGACCTTGCGAATGTCGAACGGTCGCTTCCGTCCCGGATTGGTTTCTGGGTTGAAGACCTCGCCCACGGTTGCGAAGCTCGATGCGCCAATGCGACCGTGCGGCGAATCGCAGACATCGCGGTCGATGGCATCTCTGGTGGCCAGGCGCCGGGGGAAGCGCTCGCCGGGCATCACGTAGCTGTGCTCGTAGTGCCGAAGCAAGATGTGACACGCATCCGCAAGGTCGCGCGCGGCGTACTGCGCCTGGCCGTTCGGACCCATTACTCGGTCGTAGCCGCCGATGCCCGTGTTGTCTTCGGCCGAGACGCCGCCCGAGTAGTCAAGCGCATGCTTGCCCGTGAGCACCATCGCGCTGCCGGGACACATCACCAGGATGCCCTTGGTGTGCATCAGCATTGTCGCTTCGGCGTTCCAGTACGGCTGGGCACCCACATTGATGCCGCAGACCAGCACGTTGACCTCGAGCCCGGCTTGTGTGAACTCGATCAGTCTTCGCAGGACGGCGGAGATCCAGTCCATGTTCTCGGTACCGCTCTCCATGGAGATCTTCGCTCCAGCGGAAACTGCGTACCACTCGAGTGGCACATGCATTTGCTCTGCGAGGTCGAGGGCCGCGATGATCCGTCGACATTCAGGTTCGGCCAAGGCCCCCATGTCCCGGCTCGGATCGCCCAAGAGTGCGACGCGAGTCATGCCCTCGGGATACTTGTCCGTATAGCTCGTGATCAGTCCGACGATGATGTTGGCCTCGTTGCTGCCCGGCGGTCGGTCCACAGGCACGAGCTCGTTGGCCTCGTTCATATCGAGCTCTTGGAACAGGCCGCGCGGGAAATCCGACTGGACCGCGCTGTCCTCACCCGGCGTGAGCATGGCGATGATCTCGTACGGGTGCGTCAGACCGCGCTGACGCAAGCGGACCACGGTCTGCTCGTATGCGCTCCGCGGTCGCATGGGCTGGGTCGGAAGCTCGCGTAGGCGGATCTGGAGCCCGCTGCGTCCCCGGTTGGACACGTCTATGAGCTTCTGCTCGAGCTCGCCGGTCGTAGGATTGCGGATGTCGCCCTGGACGACGATCCGCTCGAGCCCGAGGCCGGTCGTCTCCGGCGCCAGCTTGTGAATGAGGCCGTTGATCTCGTCTTGGCTGATGTCGAGCGGCGGCCAGAGGAAGAGGTGGACCCGATTCCACTGGTAACGCTTGTTGGGAGGCCGGGTGCTCTGCTCGCGCCGGATCTCGACCAGGCACTTCGACAGCGTGCGTTCCAGACTTGGCAGCGCGACCACACGCCCCGACCCATCGCGAACGGGTGTGAGATCGCGGACCTCGGCGAGGCAAATGAGGCGCTCGTCCTTTCCGGTCACTCGATACAGGTAGACGTCTTCGGCGGACTCGACGCGCTCGGTCTTCAGGTCCTTCAAGCGCCACAAAAAGAGCCGCTTGCTCAACATCGGGTGCATTCCGCGGTAGATGAGCTCTTCTTCGAAGCTACCGTCCTTCATACGAAACGTGAAGGCCTGTAGCTCATTGGCACCGAGCCCGGTTTCGCTTCCGGTCACGGACACGATGATTCGCCGAACCGGACGTGTAGGCGGTGCCGCCTCCAGTAGCCTCCGAAGTCCGTCGGAAGTCTTGTCGGGGCCCTCGAGCTCGTCCTCGTGCAATACGTAGTAGTCTACGACGACGTCTTCCCCTGCGGGCACGGACTCGAGTCGGCGGTTCAGCACGGTGATGGCTTCGCGCAACTGCGCTCCACTCACGTGCGTCGCGAGAAAGTGGATCCTCTGCCCCTCGTACTCGTACCAGCAGCTCGAGACGTCGATTCCCGCCTCGGACTGGAGCTCGAAATCGTGCAGCTCACTCATCTTGTAGTAGCGGCGGGCGAGGGCTTCGAGCATCAGCCAGCGCTCATCGCGGCTCGCCTGAGCGAGCCTCCGAGACATGAATCCCTTGAGGGGATGAGGAATCGCGACGAGCTCGGCAACGCGAGCGGCCTTGTCGGCCGCCCCTGCCTCGATGGGTAGGCCAGAAAGGATTTCCTCGGCCCGTTTCAGCGCCCGGCTCGCCACCTCTTCCTGAATCGGCCGCTCGAAGTAGTGATACTGAAGCTCCCGCGCCAGATCATGAACGGCTGGGTATCGGTCCTGCGTTTCGACGATCAGACGAGAGACAATGGCACGGAACTCATCGCTAGCACGCTCGCGAAGTAGCCCCACATGGTCGAGGCGGTTCTGCAGCAAGCTCAGGATGGGGGCGATCTGCTCGTCGACGCGATTGTTGCCTTTACAAATACGGAAAAGCACGCCTTGTAGCTCCGCGTTCCGCCGAATCTCGGTTATTCCGTAGTGGCCGAGGGCCCGGCGGAGCTTGGTGACGAACGATTGCGGTAGATCTTCCTCACGGTGAACGACCAGGTCGCGGAGAAACGTGAAGAGGTATTCCTCTGCGGTATGTTTGCCGAAATCCTCCGACCCGTCTTCATCCTGTGAATGGCGCCGAAACAGCGAGGTCAGGTCGACGAAGATCTCCAGCGTCTCGTCCTCGTAGGCGATGCGCTCCGGGTCGTCCGGCGCCGCGTCAGCACTGAGGGTCTCTCCGCCTCCCATTTCGCGCGACAGCTCGATACGGTCCGCATCGAAGCCCATGATCAAGCGTCGAAGCTCCCTCAGGTTGTGGCGCGATGCCGACCAGTTCGAATCGCGCGATTCGACGAGATCGGAGAATTCCAGTCGCTCGCTGGTCGCAGATCTTTGTTCCCCCCCGCGCGGTTCGATGAGCAGCATCGGCGCACCGACCGCCAGCTGCACGTTGTTCGTCACCATGACCTCGCGCACCCTGCCCGCGAATTTCGCCCCGATGACCATCTCCATCTTCATGGCCTCGAGAACGACGAGACCGTCGCCCACGTTGACGTCCTGACCCTCCGAAACGAGGACGTTGACGACGACAGCCGGCGATGGGGCGCGTACCAGACCGCCACGGTCGCGAGAAATGCGGTGCGGCACACCGTCGACCTCCACGCGCACGCTCAGGCCCTGGTCGACCGACTGGATGCGGAAATTCTGCTCGCCTACGCGCAGTCTTCGTTCCGCGCCCTCGAACCGATCGACCAGCGCTTCGACCCGCTGGCCGTCGACATCGATGCGGTAGCGGCGCGCACCGAGGCGATAAACAGTCAGCTCGTAGGTGTTCCCCGCGTAGGTGAGCTCCATGGCATGGCCGTGCCGGTCTTCGACTTTTGGGCGTCCGCGAGCTGCAGAGGAGTAGAACTGCGCCCGCTCGACCTCGAGCTCGGCTCCATAGGTTTCGATGGCGGCCTGGAGCAGTGCGATCTCAGCACCTTCGCGCGGCAGGTGCTTGCCCTCTGCGACCAATCGATCGACCCAGCCCACATCGACCTCACTGCACACGACAGCCGGGTTGTCGATCAACCCGAGCAGGAAGCCTTTGTTCGAGGTGCCCCCGCGGATCACGACCTCGCTCTCCAAGAGAGCGCGCCGGAGCCGAGCCATCGCTTCATCGCGGTTGCGACCGTGGGCGATGATCTTGGCGATCATCGAATCGAACTCGGATGGAATCTGGTCGCCCTCCGCGATGCCGGTGTCCACCCGGAGGCCAGGGCCACTGACCAATCTCAGTTGCTCGATCAGGCCTGGCGATGGAGCGAAGTTGTCTTCTGGGTCTTCTGCGTTGAGTCTCGCCTCAATCGCGTGCCCGCGTTTCGTCGGGGGCTGGGCGTCGAGGCGGCCGCCACGCGCGACATGAATCTGAAGCTTCACGAGATCGGCGCCGGTCACCATTTCAGAGACGGGGTGCTCGACCTGGAGCCGCGCGTTGACTTCCATGAAAGAGAACTGCTTCGTCCCTTTGTGATAGAGGAACTCGACCGTTCCCGCGTTGCGATAACCGATGGCCTGCGTGAGACGGACCGCTGCTTGCTCGAGCTCGAGCTGTTGCTCGGGCGTCAAGACCGGGGATGGCGTCTCTTCGAGGATCTTCTGATTGCGCCGTTGAATGGTGCAGTCCCGCACCCCCAACGCCCACGCCGTGCCCTCGTCGTCTGCAATGACCTGGACCTCGACGTGTCGCGCTCCGGTGACCATACGTTCCAGAAAGACGGCACCGTTCCCGAATGCCTTCTCCGCCTCGGAGCGAGCGCTCTGAAAGGCATCGGCCAGCTCGCTTTCGCTCTGCACGCGTCGAATCCCACGGCCGCCGCCGCCCGCGGTAGCCTTGATCATCAAGGGGTACCCGAGTCGTCCGGCATGCAGACGCGCATCGTCCAGAGTTGCGACTTCGCCACCACTCCAGGGGGCCACCGGCACCTCGGCCCCCTCGGCGATTTGCTTGGACGTGATCTTGTCGCCGAGCTTGCGCATCATGTCGCCGGTCGGTCCTATGAATACGATTCCCAAGCGCTCACAGAGGTCCGCGAACGCGGCGTGCTCCGCAACGAAGCCCCAGCCGGGCCATACGGCCTCGGCCCGTGTTTCGATGAGGGCGCGTTCGAGACGTGCATAGTCGAGGTAGCTCGACTTGTGGTAGCCGCCATCTGCGAGGTAGGTCGCCGGGCCGAGCGAGTAAGCCTCGTCGGCTTCGCGCACGAACATTCCTCGTCGGTCGGGATCGGTGTACAGGGCGATCGTGTGAAGCCGCTCGCCATGCTCCTGCTCATATTCCCGCGCGGCGATGATGAACCGCATGGCGGGCTCCCCGCGGTTGATGATGGCGACTCGCTCGAAGCTCGAATTGCCCATCGTTCGTCAATCCATCGCGGCGCGCAGCGGTTGTCGCTTGTCCGGGTCCACGTCATCAGGAAGCTCGGCAGTCCGGTAGCCGCGGAGTGCCACGTAGAGATTGCCGGCTTCGTCCGTGACCTGTGCGTCGTAGGACCTGCCGCCGTCCTTGGGTCTGACGACTGCATGCAGCCGCCCTTCAGCCTGGTCCGCCGGTCTCACGATGGTCAGCTGATCGATGTGTTGTGGGAGTCCCATTCGACCCGTCGTGCCGATCTGCCAGACCCCTGCGGTTTGAAAGCAGAGCTCGACGAGCCGAGGCTCAGTGAGCAGCTCGAGCTCCGCTGGTTGATGATCCCCAGGGAGCGTGTCGCTCATTCGTCCCACGACCATTCCGTCGTCGCGCCAGGCCGTGTCGAGCACCTGGTAGGCCGGGCCGTGGAAGTACACTCGGTAGATGTCTTCGTCCTTCACCGTCGTTCCCGCCGCAGAGGCCGGCGCGTCGGATTTCTCAGTGTCGACCGGCTTGCGTGCGAGCCGAACCGTCGCGGTGAAGTGCGTTTTGACCTCTTCTTTGCCCATGATCGTCCTCGCGCCGATCAACTTGCAGATAGCCAAGAGATCGTCACCATCGGTGCCGAACTGGGCACTCAAGGTGAGCGCGCGCGGTTCGTCACGATAGAACTTGAAGGGCGCGAGAAAATCGACGTTTTCGATCGCCCTGATGTGCCAGTCCGGGAACAAGGCTTTGCTAATCTCCCCAAAGCCTTCGATGCCCATGACACCCGGAAGCACGGCTGTGCCGCCGATCCTGTGGTCGTAGAGGAAAGGCTGCTCTCTTGGATCGAGCATGGTCTCCACGATGAGCCCCGTGTGCACGCCCATCGAGACAAGGCGTCTGGCCATCGGCCCTTGGGGGATGCCCTCTAGCTTGCTCGCGTCGAGCCCGCCGCTCTCGTCCCAGTCCTGCATCAAGATGCCGAGCGCGCCGCCGATGACGACTTCCCCGCGAGTCCCTGCTTCCAGCTCGTCGCGTACGACCGGGATGCCATCTGCGGGCTTGAGCATGTCGATGCCGGCGAGCTCCATCATCTTTGGAATCGAACCGCGGGAAGCCATCCCGATGTCTGCCCAGGCTGTCCAGTCGATGGCGATGCCTCGGGTCTCCGGCCGCGCGTTGCGGAAGCTCGAGACCGACTTCGCCAGGAGCTCGTTGGCGGCGCTGTAGTCGGTTTGACCGCCGTTGCCGAATCGGCCCGCGATCGAGCTGAAGACTACCGCGGCGCCGAGCGGCATGTCTCCAATCGACGACAAGAGGTGATACCAGCCGCCTGCCTTCACGTCGAAGACCAGATCGAACTCAGCCGGCTTCTTGTCGGGCAGGTAGTGGCTGATCTCGAGACCGGCTGCATGCACCAGGGCGTCGATTCTGCCGCTCTGCTTGCGAATGGCGTCGACCGCTGAAGCCACCGCGTCTTTGTCGAGCAGGTTGACCGAATGGTAGTGCACTTCGCCGCCTGCCGCGCGAACCGATTGGATTGCCTGAAGCGCGGCGTGCTTCCGCTCGAGCTCACCGAGCAATCGTTGCACGACAACGGGCGTCGCCTTTTGTCCGCCTTGCTTCAGGCGCTCGAAGAGCTCGCGCTGAAGACCATCGCGATCGCTTGCGAAGCGTTGGAGGTCCGGGTCGCTTGGATCGGGCTTCGGCGTCAGGTCGAGCAGGTGGAAGGTCCCTCCGGACGACGCCTTCGCCAGGTCGTCGACGATCGCTGAGACGATCGAGCCCGCGGCACCCGTAATCGCGAAGACCGTATCTTTTCCAAGCGGTAGCGGACGTTCGGATGGCAGCGCTCCGAACGATGCCGTAATCGCCCAGCGCTCCTCCCCCACGTAGCCGAGCTCGCATACCCCTGGATCCGAGAGCGTTTCGGCGATGAGCCGTTCGGCTACTGCGGCGACCTTGGCTTTGGCTCCGAAGTCCACGACCTTCACCGTGGCTTCGGGCTTCTCGCGTTTGTACGTCTTGGTGAAGCCGCTGACTGCGCCGCCTAGTGGCGCGATCGCCCCGTTCGGGTCGAAGCCATGCTTGCCGCCGAGACGCGTCGCCGAGACCAGGAACGTGCCCGGCGCTGAGACCTGCTCATAGAGCGAACCCATCGTGGCGAACAAGAGCTTAGCCCGCAGCTGCACCGCCGTGGCCCAGGCCTCCGGAGAAAGGTCCGCTATCGCCTCCTCTCGATCGAGACCCGCTAGCCAGTACACGCCGCGGATCGGACCCTCGTTCATCCAGCCTTCGAGCGTCGCGATGAGCTCGTCCGCGGACGGAACACCATCGATGCCAAGGACTTGAACACCGCGCTTCTTGAGTTGCTTGATCAGGGCCTTTGCGACGCCACCCTGGTCCACCATGACGACGACGCGCACTCCTTCGTCGAGCTTGACGCCCGTCGGTTTGCAGAAGGATAGCGGCGGCCGGAGCACAGGCACCGGAACGCGGCGAAGTCCGTCGGTCGATTCAGGAGTCGCGGGTGCTGAGGGCGAAGCGATGCTCGCCTCGGCCTCGCTGGCCGAATCGGCCTCTGGCAAGGAGTTCTTCACCCAGGCGATGACGTGGTTGAGCGTCGGGAAGTCCCGAAGCTCGAGCTTGTTGTCGCGCGGGATGCCGTACGCTTCACGCACCGCCGCGAAGGTCTCCGCTTGTTTCACCGTGTCGATTCCGAGGTCGGCCTCGAGGTCCAGGTCGAGGTCGAGCATATCCGGCGGGTAGCCCGTAACCCCCGAGACGAGCTCCAACACCTTCTCCGAGATGGGTTCTGTCGCTGTCGCTGACGCTGGCACTGACGCTGGCACTGACGCTGGAGCTGACACTGTCACGAGGTCCGGCCGCCGGTCCCGCACGAACTGAACGACATGCTGGAGCGTCGGAAACGCGCGCAGCTCGAGATTGTCCTCGCGCTCGATGTCATAGGCTTCGCGAACGGCCGCAAAGGTCTCCGCCTGCTTGACCGTATCGATGCCAAGATCCGCCTCGAGATCGAGCTCGAGGTCCAACATATCGGGAGGATACCCGGTCTGCGCCGAAACGATCGCCAAGACCTTCTCGGTCACTGGGTCGCTCGCAAGCGCGCTCGCTTGCGCGGTCGCTGGCACTGACGCTGGCACTGACGCTGGAGCTGACACTGTCACGAGGTCCGGCCGCCGGTCCCGCACGAACTGAACGACATGCTGGAGCGTCGGAAACGCGCGCAGCTCGAGCTTGTCGTCGCGCTCGATGTCATAGGCTTCGCGAACGGCCGCAAAGGTCTCCGCCTGCTTGACCGTATCGATTCCAAGATCCGCCTCGAGATCGAGCTCGAGGTCCAACATATCGGGAGGATACCCGGTCTGCGCCGAAACGATCGCCAAGACCTTCTCGGTCACTGGGTCGCTCGCAAGCGCGCTCGCTTGCGCGGTCGCTTGCGCTGCCACTGGCGCTGGCACTGACGCTGGCACTGGTGCTGGCGCTGGCACTGGTGCTGGCACTGGTGCTGGCGCTGGCACTGAGACTGTCCCCGCTGCAGGCCCCTGGTCCTTCACGCGCAGCGTTCGACCCACAACCTCCAGCTCGGGCGAAGCGTACCCACTCGCTTCCGCGAGCCAACGCTCGAACCGAGCCCGGTCCTCGATCCGCGTTGCATAGCCCAAGTCCCGCGGCGCGGCTCGGCGTCCGTCCGGGCTCGGGACCCATCGGGTAAGCGACATGCTGATCTGAGACCCAAAGCCGGCTCCCAGCCGAAGCGAATACTGCACGGGATAGCTCCCGCCCCTGGAAAGATTGAGCATCCCAAGCTCCGGATCGACCTCTTTGAAGTTCGCAACCGGCGGGATCATCCCCGTCTCGAGGATCTTGACCGCGGTCGCGTCTTCCACGCCCGCGCCCATCGCATGGCCCGTCATGCCCTTGGTATTCGCGATCACGATGCGGTCTGCGTTGGCGCCGAATACGGTACGAAGCGCGCTGATCTCCGCCTGGGCGCTACCGCCACGAGCAGGCGTGTAGGTCTCGTGCGAGACGAAGACGGTCTGAGGCGCAATCTCGGCGCGATCGATGCCGTGCCGCGCTTCGCAGTCCGCGATGAGCTTCTCCATCAGGCTTTGGATGTGCTCGATGTTCAAGCGGCTACCGTGATAGGCGCTGTTCGCGGTGACGGTGCCGAGCACCTCGGCGATGGGCCTCAGCCCTCGTTCTCGCGCTGCCTCGGCGGTCTCGATCACCATGCCGGAGGCACCCATCCCGAGAATGAGCCCGTGGCGGCGTCTATCGAAGGGCAGGGCGGCTTCTTCGAGAACTTCGTCGGTAGCCGCCGCACCGCTCGCGAGGAAACCGGAGCCCACCCATTCCATCATGTTGTCGCTGGTGACGTTGTCGGCGGTGACGATGATCACACGCTTGCAACGGCCGCGCGCAATCCAATCTTCGGCGAGTGAAACCGCTTGGGTGCCGCTGGCGCAGGCGGAGTTGATTTGGGTGTTGGGCCCTCGCGCACCGATGTACTCGGCGAGCTGGGAGTGCCCCATCGACAGCGCCTTGAAGAGAAATCGACGGTCGAACGTGTACGGATCTCGCTGGAGATCGCTTTCGATTTCTGCCATGCGGCGGTCGATTTCGGCCGCCAACGGGTTGCTGCCATTGCCCGCCATGCGCATGCGGAGGCTTCGTAGCTCTTCGAGAAGCTTCTCTTGTGTCCTGCTCTCGAAGTATCGGCGAACCTCGCCGATGAGCATGTCGGAGCCCGGGAATGCCGAGCCGAAGATCACCCCGGTCTCGTCTTGCATGGAGACGGGCAGGCCCCAGCGGTCCGGAAGTTTGGTCCCCTTCGACGTGGTCTTGTAGTGCATGACCAGGGGGATTCCCGCATCTCGCAAGGCTTCGACGCCTGCGGCGATCGCCATCCGTGTGGTCGAGTCCATTGCGGCGGCGCGTTCCTCCGGAATGCCGAAGTCGCTGCTCAGAGCAATGTCGCCGCCTCGGCCCGCGAGCTTGATCACGTCGGAGGGCGAGTCGATCGTTTCGAAACGCGGCCCTCCTTTATCGGACTTGACCAGTCGGGTGATCTTCTTGTCCGCGATGGCGCGCCTGAGCCCGACCGGGATCACGTCGATGAAGGTCTGTCCGTGCAGCATTCGATCGACGTTGCTGTCCGCGAAAACCTTGGCGCCGCCCGGTAGGCCGATGCTGGCTCCCGTGACCACGACCGGTTCTCCGGAATCGGCAGGGCTCCCGCCGCGATAGATCTCCATCCCCTGATCGAGGAATTCCGCAAACAAGCGGCCAAGCTGGGCATAGCGGTCGCCCCCAGCCGTCACCGAGGCAGCCCGACGCGCAGGACGCATTGCTGCGGGGGCCCGGAGCGGTGCGGGCGGTGCGCTAGGTATCGCCACGCGCCGGGGCACCCCGTCGTTGCTCAGCTCCGGCGCCCTCCGTTCGCTTCTCGGAGCGCCGTGCCCGCTCGCATAAAGACCGGTGAGCGCGGCGTTGAACGCCGGAACATCGCCGATCTTCGGATGGTTGGTGAACAAAGAAAGGGTGTCGGACTTGCTGCCCAGCACATCATCGGCGAAGCGAGCCAGCGCCGATTTCGGACCGACTTCGACGAAGATACGCGCCCCGGCGTCGTATAGAGTCTCTAGACCTTTGACGAACTGCACCGGCGAAGCGATTTGCTGGCCGAGGATCTCGATCATCTCCGCTGCCACGTTCGGACCCATCGGATAGAACTCGCCGCTCACATTCGCGACGATCGGGATCTTCGGGGATTCGACGCCGAGGCGAGCCAGCTCTTTCATGAGCGGTTCGCTCGCTGGGGCGACCACCTTGGTATGGAACGCATGGCTCACCGGCAAGGGGATCGCCTGATATCCCGCCTTGGAGATCGCCTCCACCGCCGCCGTCACGCCAGGCGTCGTCCCGCCGATGACTGACTGGCCGAAGCTATTGATGTTGGCGATGACGACATAGCCATCGAGTGAGCTCACGATGGCCTGAACCTCATCGATCGGCGCGAGAACTGCAGCCATCAAGCCGTTGTCATCAACCGAGACCTTGGTCATCTCGCGGCCGCGCGCGCTGACCGCTTCGAGCGCCTCCCGAAAACCGAGGGCACCGCTCGCCACCAGTGCACCGTACTCCCCGAGGCTGTGTCCCATGACCATGTCCGGCGTGACGCCATAGGCCGCCAGCAATCGGGTGAGCGCCAAGTCGGTTGCCAGCACGGCGGGCTGCGTGATCGCGGTCTGACGAAGCGCCTCGTCAGCCTCGGCCAAGGCAGCCTGGTCGCTCGGGTCCACGAAAACAATCTCGCTCAGAGGTTGGCCGAGGAGCGGCTTCATCACCTCGTCGGCTTCCCGGAAGGTGTCGGCCACGATCGGCTCCACCTCGCGAAGCTCGCGCAACATGTTCACGTACTGGGAGCCCTGACCGGTGTAGAGGAACGCGGTCTTCGGCGCCGGGCCGGTTTGATGGAAGATGCCCTGCGGCCGGAGCGCCTTCCAGATCGCAGCGTTGCCTGCGCGGAGCCCCTTGAGGGCGTTCGTGGCCTTCTTTGCGAGCTCGGCGGCGTCGCCAAAGTCGATGGCGATACGCTCTACGGCCTTGAGATCGGAAGCTTCTGGTGGCTTGCGATCGGGCGCGTGCCCTGTCTTCGCCTCTTCGAGCACCGCTTCGAGCTTGATCGCTAGCTCCGCCGTCGAGCCTGCGCCGAGCACCAGCGAACCACGCAACGGCGCCTTATCCGCCATCGGAACGCCGCCGGAAGCCAGCGGTAGAGCGGACCCCGATGGCACCGCAACGGAGGTTCGATTCTTGCGCTCAATCCTTCCCGGCACGTGCTCTTCGAGGACCGCATGGAAGTTCGTTCCTCCGAAGCCGAAGGCGCTCACGCCGACCCTGCGGACCTCTTTGTAGTCGTCCCAAGGCAGGAGCTCCGTGTTGACGTAGAAGGGGATCTGGCCGAAGCCGATCTTGGGGTTGGGGGTCCGGAGCCCGATGCTCGGCGGCAACTGCTTGTGGTGCAGCGCGAGGGCGGCCTTTAGGAGGCCGGCCGCTCCGGCGGCTCCCTTGAGGTGCCCGATGTTCGACTTCACCGAGCCGATCGGAATGCTCGAGTTGGGTACGCCAGCACCGGCGAACGCGTCGACCATGCTCTGCACCTCGACCACATCACCCACCCGTGTCGAGGTACCGTGGCCTTCGATCAGGCTCACCGTTGCTAGATCTTCGCCGGCATGCGCCCAGGCCCGTTCGATGGCGAATTTTTGCCCAATGGGGTTGGGCGCGGTGATCCCCTTGCCCTTGCCGTCGCTCGACCCTCCGATTCCCCGAACCACGGCGTAGATCTTATCGCCGGCCTCCTCGGCGTCTTCCAACCGCTTCAGCAGGAAGACCGCCGCCCCTTCGCCCATCACGAAGCCGTCTGCGCCTTGATCATACGGTCGTGTTCCGGTCGCCGAGAGCGCACCGATCTTGCAGAACTTCGTGTAGCTCGATGCGCTCATGTTGCTGTCGACAGCGCCGGTCAGCACTGCATCGTAGTCGCCCTCTTCGAGGCCCGAGATCGCCGCGCTGAAGGCGGCCATTGCCGATGCGCAGGCCGCGTCGGCGGTGAAGTTTGGGCCGTGGAAGTTGAACACCGCAGCGACGCGACCAGCGATGATGTTCGCCAGCTCGCCCGGCATCGTGTCCTCGCTGATGCTCGGGAAGTGCTCTCGCATTCGCCCCATCGTCTCTTCGACGATCGCGGCCCTGACCGACTGCGGAAGCGCCTGAAAGCTCTCTGCGCCATCCAGCTCACGGGTGAACTCGGGGAAGAAAATGCGAAGCGCGGTCTTGTAGTGCTGGTCGCCGGCCATCGCGTTGCCGAGGATCACCGCCGTCCGGTCGCCGTCGAGCGGACGCTCCGGGTAGCCGTAGTCCAACAAGGCTTCCCGGGCCGACATGATCGACCACTTCTGCGTCCGATCCATCGAGTCTGCGACCTTGGGCGGAATCGGAAGCCTCCACTTGAGTGGATCCCAGTCGAAGTCGCGGACCCAGCCGCCGATCTTCGAGTAGGTCTTGTCCGGGGCCTTCGGATCGGGGTCGTAGTAGAGGGACGGATCCCATCGATCGACCGGGGTCTCGCTGATACTGTAGCGGCCCGTCGATACGTTGTTCCAGAATTCATCGGCATTCTGTGCGTCGGGCAGCACCGCGCCAACTCCGACGATGGCTATCGCTCGATGTACTTTGTCTCGCATCTGCGGGCTCCTCGTCCGTCAGGAGCGCTCATAGAGCGCATCCCCCACTTGATTCATGTCATCGATCAACCCCACCTGGGCTGCATAAACTTTGGACAGTCCTGCGCTCGCTTCGAGCGATTGGCTGTCCGCATCTCCTGGGTCCTCGGCACCCACGATCCAGCGCATGCCGTCTATGGCAACGTGCTGAGCGGCTTCGCGTGCAAAGACTCGAGCCATCGCGGCGAGCGCCGGAGGGGAAAATCGTTTTGGGGCCTTCGGGTCGAGCGCGTCGACCTCTGCGCGGACCGCTCGGCGAGCAAACGCCGCCGCGCCTTCCACATAGGAAGCCAGCTCCCCAATCCGAAAAAGCACGTGCTGATTGCGCGTGAGCCGTTTGGCGCGCGCACGCTCCATGATTTCCGCAAGAGCGTGCGCTCCCAAAGCGGCGATGCCGGCGCCGGCCTCGGGATGTTCGCGGTGTACCCCTTCGAGCCGCCGCCCGAGATCGTGGTAGTGCTGGCCCCGCGTCTTGAGGTGCAGCTGCCAGCGATCGCGACCGATCGTCATCTCCATGATCTCCGAAGTGCCTTCGTAGATCGTCGTGATGCGTACGTCGCGCTTGATCTTCTCGACCATGTACTCCTTGGTGTACCCGTAGCCGCCGTGACCTTGAATCGCTGCTTCCGCTGCGGCGTTTCCGGCCTCGGTGGCTAGGTACTTGGCGATCGCGCCTTCGGTATTCAGGAGCTCGTCGCCGCCCTTGTCGATGGCCTCGGCCGTTTGCTCGATGTAGGCGCGCGCTGCCTCGAGACGTACCGCATG
The DNA here is from genome assembly GCA_963699755.1 of uncultured delta proteobacterium. Lineage (GTDB taxonomy): Bacteria > Myxococcota_A > Polyangia > Polyangiales > Houyiibacteriaceae > SG8-38. Next base: position 228,943 of record CAVOVB010000001.1, on the reverse strand, counting down.
AGGAATGATCAGCTTGTGCGTGTAGCCCTGCTTTTCCGAGAGCGGCGAGCCGCCTTGAATCCGTTCGGTCGAGTATTGAATCGTCCGGTCGAGTGCCGCCCAGCCCGCGCCGAGACCGAAGGCCGCCACCATGAGTCGCGTGAAGCCGAAGACGAGCTGCGCCTGCCGCAATCCCTGACCCTCTTCGAGCCCGACGAGCCGATCGGCATCGACGTAGACGTTTTCGAGGATGAGCGCCGTGGTGTTGCTCAGCCGGATCCCGTGCTTGTCCTCTGGTTTGCCTGACGTAAAGCCTTCAGCCCCTCGCTCCACCACGAACCAGGTCGGCCCGCCGGGCGCTTTCGCGAGCACCGTGTAGACATCCGCTCGACCGCCGTTGGAGATCCACTGCTTGTTCCCTGTGATTTCGTACCCGACGACCTGCCCGTCCTTTTCGACGGGTACGGCGACTGTCTTGAGCGCCGCGAGGTCACTGCCGGCAGCGGGCTCGGTCGCCCCGTAGGCCATCAGCAATCCCTCTTCAGCGATGCGGCTCAGCCAGTACTCCTTCTGCTCGGCGGTACCCCCGAAGACGATCGGATCGCTACCGAGAAAGGTCGCCAAGACGCCGGTCGCCAGACCGACGTCGATTCGAGCCATGGCCTCACAGACACGGTAGACGTCGAAGGCACCACCGCCCATCCCGCCGTGCTCTTCGGGGATGAACACCAGCTGCACGCCGAGCTCCTCACTGCCGATCGCCCGCACGAGCTCTTCGGGAAAGATGTCCTTCTCGTCGAGCTCGAGGAGCTTTTCATCGCTCAGGTTCGCCCTGGCGAAATCGTCCAGTGAATCGAGAACGAGCCGGAGCGATTCCGCGTCGAGGCTGCTGCCGTGGGCCATGAAGAGGTCTCCCTTTTTCTCCGCCGCATATGTTGCGCGATCGGTTGCAGGTTCGCAGGGGCGCGCTGCGGATGAGCAGCTTTCATGCCACAGCGATGCCCTGCGGCAGGCCCTGAACTCTCCTATGTCGAAAATCCGGGCGTGGATCAATGCAGAGATGATCTCCGCATCCGCCTCTGCAATTCTCGCGCGTTGGACTCTTCGCATGAGAGACGCGGACAATTGGCGCGTTGCGTCATCCCCGGGCTCTTCGGCAGGTCGATTTCCACCTCGACGGTCTGCTCCATGCCAACGACCTCTGGCCGGATGACCGAAACCAGGATGCCCAGCAGATCCTGATCCGACGCGAGCTCCTCGTCGGCCGATTTGCGAATCTATCATGCGAAAGCGGCTGATTTCCTCATCGACGTGGCCCCCTGATCGGGCTGCGCACAAGCTGGTCGCCGGCGGGTCTTGGCGATGAGGAAGCGGGAGTTTGTACAGCATCCACCGGGCTCGCTAAGCTTGAAACACGGCGTTCGACGCGGCTACCCCCGCAACGCGACCAAACAATGAGCTCATCGCCTGGCAAATCTTCGAAAAGCGCGCCGGTGCGCCTCGGTCTAGTCGCCGCAGCCATCGCAATCTTCGTCGCCGGCGTGCAGGGGGCGCGCTCCCTATCGGCCTACCGGGCGGATCTCTGGCTGCGCTTGGACCTTGCGAAGAGCGGACCGCCACCGGCACCCGGGAACCCGGGGCCGGCCGCCGATCGGGCGAAGCTCGCCCTCCTCTTCGCAGGTGATTCGCGGATCGCATCCTTGCCGGCGCCGCCGAGCCTTGCTGGCCTTCAGGTGCTCAACCTGGGTCGCTACGGGGAGACGACCGCTCAGCTCCTGGCACGCCTGGACGCTGACATCATCGAGCGCGAGCCCAGGATGGTCGTCCTCGAGACCGGAATCAACGACTTGAAGGCGATGGGCGTGTTTCGCAGCCGCTCGCAGGAAATCGTCGATAACTGCTGGGCCAACCTGCGGGAGATCATCGACCGAATCCAAGCCCGCGGCATCCCGCTGGTGGTGCTCACGATCTTTCCGGTCGGCGATGTTCACCCGCTCCGATATCCGATTTGGTCGAACGAGACACTGACCGCTGTGGCCGACATCAACCAGCGCCTGAGGAGGCTGGACGAGTCCGGCGTGCGGGTCTTCGACTGCGATCGGATCTTCTCGGATCGAGGCCGCATGCGCGCCGAGTTCATCGTCGACGATTTCCACATCAACGAGGCGGGGTATCAGGCGCTCTCAGCACGACTGACCCCCTTTTTGACGGATGCGCTCGAGCGCGGCCTCGATAGAGCGGAGCTCTGACCTAGATGCTCTTCAACAGCGTCGAGTTCCTCGTTTTCTTCGTTCTGGTCTACGGCCTCTACCTCGCCTTCCAGAAGCACTATCGCTGGCAGAACGTCTTGCTTCTGGCAGGCAGCTACTTCTTCTACGGCTGGTGGGACATCCGATTCCTGTTCCTCATCGTGATCACCACGGTCGTCGACTACAACACGGCCCTCATCATTCGGAATGGCACCTCGAGCGCCCGCCATCGCGTCGTTTCATCTCTCTATCTGATGACGGCGTCGCTTCTGTTTTTGACGCTGCGATGGGATGCGCTCGACTTCAGCCCGTTGTGGATCGGAGATTCGCCCGAGCTCGACCTGCTCGGGCTTTTGCCGCGCAGCCTTGCGGGCTGGAGCGGTTTTCTTCTCACGACGGCAGCGCTGATCGGCGCCAACATCGTCTATTTCGTGATGATCCGACTCGAACGGGACGTCCGCGCGCGTGTCGCACTCGCGCTCAGCATCACCGTCAATCTCGGGATCCTCGGCTTTTTCAAGTACTACAACTTCTTCGCGGACAGTTTCGCGGTTTTGTTCGAGAACGCTCTTGGGTTCACGCCGGATCGCTTCACGCTCGACATCGTGCTTCCGGTCGGAATCTCGTTCTATACGTTCCAATCGATGAGCTACACGATCGACACGTTCCGGCGCGACGTGGAGCCGACCGAATCGCTCGTCGACTTCGCTGCGTATCTTTCGTTCTTCCCGCAGCTCGTGGCCGGGCCAATCGAGCGCGGAAAGAATCTGCTTCCGCAGTTTCGCCGCCCCCGCTCGCTCGATTGGGAGCAAATCCGCCAGGGTATGTGGCTGATCGCTTGGGGTATGTACAAGAAGGTCGTCATTGCCGACAACGTCGCCGCGATCGTCAACGGTACGTTCGGACCGTACGATGGGGCGGATCCCAGCAGCATCGTGCCCGACGACGGTCTCCGGATTCTGGTCGCCGTCCTGGCGTTCGCCGTCCAAATCTACGCCGACTTCTCCGGCTACTCCGACATCGCGCGTGGCACCGCGAAGCTCATGGGCTTCGACATCATGGTCAACTTCCGGCTGCCCTACATCGCCAAGGACCCATCCGAGTTCTGGCAACGATGGCACATCAGCCTTTCCACCTGGCTGCGCGACTATCTATACATCCCCTTGGGTGGGAATCGTTCGGGGCCGCTCGGCACCTACCGCAATCTGATGATCACGATGATTCTGGGCGGGCTCTGGCACGGCGCAGCTTGGAATTTCGTCATCTGGGGCCTGTACCAGGGGACCATCCTGGTGCTCTACCGTTTCTTCGACGAACGCGGCTGGCGCCTACCCGACTTCCGAGGAAAAGGCTTCTTGAAGGGAATCGTGATGTTCGGCTTCGTGCTCTACGGCTGGCTGATCTTCCGCGCGCAGAACCTCGAGACAATCAGGATCTTCACGCTCTCGATCTTCGGGCACCCCCATGGCTCCCCAGAAACGTTTGCGGAATTCAAGACGCTCCTGTTCTACGCGCACCCCTTGATTATCTTCCAGTACCTCCAGGTGCGTTACGCCACCCTGGATCCGATGGCGAAGTGGCCGCTTCTCGTTCGAGTGGCGATCTGGACCTTCATCATCATGTCGATCCTAGCTCTCGCCCCGAGCGAAGGAGGGGAGTTCATCTACTTTGCCTTCTGACCGCACCAAGACTTCGAATCCAAGATCCGGCGGGCCGTCGAGGCTGCGCCGCATCCTGACCTACGTTGCGCTTTGCGCATTCGTGCTGCTCCTGTCCGAGCTGTTCCTGCGAATCTATGCCCCGGTTCCGATGCTGCCCCGGTACATCGCGAGCGCCGAGTATGGCGTTCGCATGAACATGCCGAATCAGAGCTATGCGCACACGACGCCCGACTACGAGATCCAGATCCAAACCAACTCCAAGGGCATCCGCAGCGACCGAGAGATTCCATACGAGAAACCGAACGCAAAGAAGCGGATCGTTGCTCTCGGCGACTCGTTCCTGATGGGATATGGCGCTCACCCGGACGAGATGTTGCTCAACGTCATGGTGGAACGGCTCCGAGCGGCCGGCGAGGATGTTGAGCTGGTGAACCTCGCGGTTTCCGGATTCGGAAACGCGGAAGAGCTGGTTGCGCTGCAGGCCGAAGGCATGAAGTACGAGCCCGACCTGGTTCTGATTGGCTGGCACGGCACCGACCTAGACGACAACGTTCGAAGCGGGCTCTTCGACCTTCAGGATGGCAAGCTGACACGCGCCGCCGAGACCTTCCTGCCTGCGGTGAAGAGCCGCGAAATCCTCTTCCGCATCCCGCTGTACCGTTTCCTCGCCGGGCATAGCCAGCTCTACAACTGGTTCCGTGACAAGGTCGGCGAGGCGGTGAAGACCGTGCTGGCGGACATCCGTGATGCGCAGTCGGCTGCTGCACAGGCAAAGCAACTGGAGCCCACCGCACCCGCACCCGCACCCGAGGCCGATCTGCGCCAAGAAACGGCGGAAGAGTCGGCAGAGGACGTCAGCTACGCCGAGCGTCTCACGCTGGCAATCCTGAGACAGATCGACCAAGTGAGTCGAGACGGAGGCGCCGAGCTCCTGATCATCGACATCCCCGAACGCCTGAACCGTACGACCTTCCGCTCGGCCTATCCGCTCGGTCCGGGATTCGAGGACTTCAACCTATTCTCGCCGCTCCCCATGTTCGAAGAACGAAAAGGCGAGCTGCTCTATTGGGAGCGATCCCACGGTCACTTCACGCCACTTGGCAATCGCATCGTGGGGGAGGGTGCCGCCGACCTCATCCTCGAGCGAAACCTGCTTGGGCCGTCGCGCGAGTGACTGAGAGCTAGGCTCCGGGCGGCAGTTGAAACAGCCCCTGCTTCGGGTCGACCTTGTGGATCAGCGCAAGGCCGGGTCGAATGTGGACGCTGGAAATTAGTTGCTCCGCCTTCGGCCCACGCCCGCGCTCCGGGTCGGTGATGTCTAGGACTCCACACTCGTCGATAATCTGTTTGAGCACGCCGACGGTTCCGCGCTGATGAGACCGGAACGACCTGCGTAGGGTCGTGATCCGAAGCTTGTTGGTCGCCCGGCGCAGGAAGTTGTTGCCACGGATGAGCGGGTTGGCCGACATCGCGCCGAACAACTTCTCGCGGATGGGAACCGATCGTGTCGGTGGGTGCGAATGCCGACCATCGGGGTAGCAGTCCCAGTACGCGGTGCCCCAGTCCTCGAAGAAGTAGAGGCCTCCCGGCTTCAGGTGGTTCTCGAAAAGATGAAAGAAGGAAATCTTCGAAAACTCACCGAGGTGCGAAGCGTCGTCGATGATGACGTCGAAGCCTTCCGGAGCGCGCTCACGTCCAATCCGGTCCAGTAGCTCCGTGTCCTGTTGCTCACCAGCGTAGGTCGCAATGCGACCGCCTGCATCGTCCAGCTCTACGGGGTCCAGATCGACTCCTGTGATCTCTGCGTTCGGAAGAAATTCGCTCCACATCATCAGGGAAGATCCCTCGGCAATGCCGAGCTCCAGCAACTTGATCGGCTTGTCCGCGGATCGGTGGAGGTATTCGTAGTACCAGGTCAGGTAGTGGTCGGGCTTGGCCAAGGAGAGGTGTTGCTGGATCTCGACCAGGCGCTCGTAGTCTGCCATGCGGTCCAGTCTACTCTCTGAAAACTGCAACGGCACGGAAGTAGGTCGCCATGGCTTTCGTCGGCGCTCCTTCGCGAGCGAATGGGGTGCGCTTTTTCAGTCTGGCGCTGTATTCCGCACCACGACGATCTCACAGGTCACGTCGCCTTTGGGGCGTCGGAGGGTGATTTCGTCGCCCAGCTCGCGGGACAACAGGGCCTTTCCGACGGGCGAGTCCATGCTGATCCACTTCTTTTCGGCGTCGATTTCGTCCGGCCCCACGATTCGATAGGTTTGCGTCTCACCCCGCTCGTCTTCGATCGTGACCCAACTTCCGAAGTAGACCCGGCCATCGTCTGGCGGCTTCTCGTCGACGATGGTGAGGACCTCGAGCCGCTGCCCCAAGAAGCGAAGTCGCCGATCCATCGCGGCGAGTCGTTGCTTACTGTACTGGTACTCCGCGTTCTCGGAGCGGTCACCCTCGGCGGCGGCGACTTGCACGGCCTTGGCCATTTTGGGGCGTTCGACGTTCCAGAGCTGGTCCGCTTCCTCTTCGAAACGCCGGTAGCCTTCCGGCGTGATGTAGCCGGGCTTACTTGAGGTGTCGGGTCTGATGCGGCGTCGTGTCCCCATGCTCGTCACTGGCCCGGGACGCCATCGATGCCCGGCTTGAAGCGGTAGATGTAGTAGGGCGCGTTGGCTTTGATGTGCGCCTTCGATTGGAGCACCTGATGAGGGATCGCGCTGTCGGCGAGGTAGAGCCAACCATCGGGGCCGTAGCTCAGAGCATCTGCCCAGCGGATCTGATCGCTTCGGACCAGCGTCGTGAGCTCGCCTTCGGGCGCCATTCGAATGACCGCGCCGTGCTCGACGTCGGTGATCAACAAGTTCCCATCGCCGTCCGTGCTCAGGCCATCGTTGAGGGGCTTGGGGCCAATCGCCTGGGCCCTCGCGGCAAGGGCGCCTTCGCTGAGCGATTGGATGAGCAAGTCTGACACTTTGATCCGATACATCGTGTCGTGCGCCATCGCCCCATAGTAGATCCATTGGTCGTCACGGCTGATCGCGATTCCATCGACGCCCGGCTTGAACACGACCAGGCCGGCGAAGAAAGTCATGTCCTTGATGGGATTGCGGATCAGCCAGCTCTGTGCGGACACCGACGGGTCGCCGTTCAGGACTCGCCGCGCCTTTTCGAGCTCGACGTCGTACACGATGAGACCGGGGTTCTTCCGCCAGAAGCTCAGGTCGGCAATGAAGACATGCTTTCCGGTCGAGTCGACTTGCAAGTCCTGCAGAAACGAGCCCAGCTGCGCGACCGAGGAGTCAAAACGGTGCTCGTGCGCGATTCCGCCTGTGCTGAGGTCGAAAGCCAGGAGCTTCGGCTGCCCCGTGCCGTGGTTGCCGTGGTCGATCGTCCAAAGCCGGTTCTGTCGATCGATGGCGATGCCAAGTGGTGTTTCGAAGAGCGATTGCGCGTCGTCGCTTGGAAACGGCGTCGCTACGCCATCGACCCACTCGAGCAGCTTGGCCCCCCTCGGCCGGCTTTCGGGATGAATCGTGTAGAACAGGCGCCCGTCGGCGGAAACCGCGACATTCCCAATCGGCTCCTGACTCGTCACCACGACTTCGAGCGCGCCCTCATCGATGATCGGCGGCCCACTCAGGTCTTGGTAGGGTTCGCCGCCTCCGTAGCGAAGGTGGAGCAGGATCGCCAAAGCCGCGGTCACAACTACGAGCCAGACGAGCAGGCGCAGCAAAAAGAGCTTCATCGCCGCGCGAAGCTAGCACGACCTCGCCGACGAAAGAAGCCTGGCAACGGCACCCGCCATCTCTTCGGCGCGCTCATGCTGAACGCGATGTGTCGGGCCTCGGTCGCAAGCGTCAGACATCGGGTAGACCTTCGATATTTCTCAGCGGACTCGGGATGCGTCGATCCTTCCGCGAGGCGCATCACGAGCCGCCGTTCGATCGCAGCGCGTTCGTGGCAAAGCTGAGCGGGTGTGGGGGCTCGGCGCGCGGGCCGTCGTGGTAGCTCGCTCGAGGACGGGCAATCAGGAGCCCAAGCAGTGCGGCCCCGAGCGGAATGGACATGCGAGGCGACAAGAAGAGCGACTTGGGCTTCACGCCGGTCATCGCTGCGCCGAACCGATCCATGAAGCTCGGGCCATGGCGCTGGGCTGCGATTACGGCGGTATCGAGAAGGATGGGGAAGCGATTGATCGCGCGTCCAGCCGCAGCAGAGATCGGGAAGTCGCGACCGAACTCCATCATCCAGTCCCGATGATAGGCGGAGAGCCGCTGCGCCGAGAGGTCCCCCTCATCAAAGGCTTCGTGGAGGACACGGGCGGCGATCTTCGCCGCGATCATGGCCGTGTGAATTCCCTCGCCGGTCAGCGGATCGGTTTGGCCGGCCGCATCTCCCAAAGCGATGAATCGCTCTGCGTGGGTCTTGGGCTCACCCCCGAGGCGAAGTGGTGACAGGCCGGGTCGCTCCAGGGGTTCCGCGTGGTCGCCCAGCGCTTCGCGCACGTATGGGTCTCCCGCGACTTTGGTTTCGAGCAGGGACTTGAGCTGCGTCGGCGGGACACGACCTCCCGGAAGCAAATAGCAACCGAGGTCGATGTCTCCGTTCGAGTGGCGAAAAAGGGCGACGTAGCCCGGAAGCGCATAGGTCGGATAGAGCAGAACGCCGTCACTGACGAAGTTGTGCGTGCCGCCCCTGATGTACTGCCGGCTTGCGACGCTGTTCGCGCCTGTCGTCACGACGCCGAGCGCGCGGGCGATCTTGCTCTTGGCTCCGTCCGCGGCGATCAGGCACCGACCCCAAAACCGGCGGCCGTCCTTGCATCGAATCTCCCAGCAATCATCGTCGAGGCTCACATCGCTCACCGCCGCGCCTTCGATGAGCATGGCGCCCACTCGCGCGGCTGCGTGCGCGATGCGCTCGTCGCAGAGCAACCTTCGTATCGCCGCAACGCGGGGCGCGCTCTCTCGCACGCCTTCATCGGGGCTGGTGAAGCTCAATCCCGAGGGCGAGACCAGACCACCGGAGCGAACCCATTGCACCGCACCCTCGGAGTCGAGCTCGGCGAGGACGCCCATCTCCTCCAGGATCTCGAGCGCGGGCTCGCACCAGGCGTCTCCGCAACGCTTGTCCCTCGGAAAGGTCGCTCTCTCTAGGAGCGCTACCCGCTTTCCTCCCCTCGCCAGAAAGTACGCCGCCGTCGCTCCCGCTGGGCCGGCCCCGGCGATCACCACATCGTAGAGAGGCTGCTCTTGCATCGAAGGCGGAATCTAGCGCACGACTGCTAGGCCTCCCAGACCACCTTCCGGCGCGCGGCATACCACTGGTCCATCTTTGGCCCGTAGGTCTCTTCGAGCATGCTCCGCTTCATTTTCATGGTTGGGGTCAGAAAGCCGTTTTCAATTAGCCAGGGGTCTTTTACCACCGTCAAGAACTGAAGGCGTTCGAAGGCTTCGACCTCCTCGTTGACCTGCCTCAGTTGCTCTTCGAGCTCTGATTCGATCTGCGCGCGCACATCGGGGTCGCTCAGCTTCGGACGGAGCTCTTCCGCGAGGAGCACCAGAGCGAAGGGCTGGGGATGCCCGGAGCCGCTCACGCAGCACATCTCGACGTGAGCATTGTTATTGATGAGATTCTCGATGGGCACCGGAGCGACGTACTTGCCCTTGCTCGTCTTGAAGAGCTCTTTCACGCGGCCGGTTATTTTGAGCCTTCCTTCCTCGTCGCGCTCACCCCGGTCACCGGTCTTGAAGTATCCGTCTTCGGTGTAGCACTCGGCTGTCATCGCCGGCTCCTTGTAGTAGCCCATCATGTTGCCCGGGGACTTGATGAGGATCTCCCCTTCGTCGCTGATCTTCACGTCGACGCCGGGCATCGGGCTGCCCACGTAGCCGACGCGCCCGTGACCCGGGTAGCTTGCGTGTGAGTAGGCGAAGTCCTCGCTCATGCCATAGCCTTCGAGAAGCTCGAGACCCAGATCTCGATACCACTGAATCAGATCCGGCGGGATCGGTGCCGAGCCGCTGGCCGCGAGCCGAACGTGCTGAAGGCCCAGGCCGGTGAGGATCTTCTTTTTGACCAGTCGATTGAGGAGCGGGATGCGAAGCGTGCGTGCAAGCTTCTCGGGCGGCACTTTGTGGAACACCCCGAGTTGGAACTTCAACCACAGTCGAGGCACCGAGATGAAAACCGTCGGCTGTGCGCGATTCAAGTCGGCAACGAAGGTATCGAGTGACTCCGCGAAAAAGAGCTGCAGCCCCGTGCGAAAGCCTTGTGCTTCCACGAAGAAGCGCTCGAACACATGGGCCAGTGGAAGATAGGACAGCATGCGGTCCTTGCTGTTCGCGTGGAAGATCTGCTCGGCCCCATCCACCGAAGCGGCGATCGCGCCGAAGCTGTGCATCACGCCCTTCGGCCGCCCGGTGCTCCCCGAGGTGTACACGATGATCGCGAGCTCGTCGGCTCCTCGAGACGGATTCCCTTGAAGGGGCTCGGTTCGCTCGGTGATCGAATTCCAGGACTCGTAGTCGGTCGGCGGCGCGAGTGGCAAAGAGATGCAAGGCATCTCGGCGGGGATGCCCTGCTTGATTTCCTCCCAGCCGTCGAGCTTACCGACGAACAGGAGCTTCGACTCGCTGTGGTCGAGGATGTATTCGATGGTCTCCGCATTTAGCGTCGGATAGAGCGCGACGCTCACGTGCCCTGCCATCCAAATCGCGAGATCGGCGAAGATGAAGTGCGCGCAGTTCTTCGAGATGAGGCCGATGTGACTCCCGGGCGGGAGATTCAGCGACTTCAGGTGGGCCGCCATTCGTCGCACCTGATCCATCGCTTCGGCCCAGGTGTAGGTTTCGACTTCGCCGTTGCCGATCGGTTGGGTCATCCAAAGCCGGTCAGGCGTAGATTGTTCCCAGTGGTAGACATCGTCTAGTACGAGCTTCGATTCGGCCATCAGTCACTCCTCATCCGGACGGGCCAACGAGAATACACCTTCTCGCAGCATAAGTGTTGCCTTTGATCGAGATCATAGGGTCTCGCTAGAGCGCGTCGGGGCCTAGGTTTCGAGGAGAGGTGAGCGCCTACGCCGCAGGGCCGAGCCCCGAGGTGAGGTCTGCCGCTTCCTGAACTAAGCTCCGGCCCATGCTGGATCTTTCTGGCCGCGAAGCGGTCGTTACGGGCGGAACGGGCGCCCTTGGTAGCGCGGTCGTAGGGCGTCTCGTTCTGGCCGGTGCGATCGTGCATGTTCCTATCTTCGCGCCGCGGGAGCTCGATGGTTTTCCCTATCGCGGGCACGACTCGGTGAAGCTTCACGAGGGGCTGGACCTGAGCATCGAAGCCGACGTAGCCCGTCTCTTCGACGCAACGACCTCGCTCTATGCGAGCATCCATCTCGCGGGCGGCTTTGCGATGGGCCCGATCAGCACTACCAGTCTCGACGTTTGGGAGCATTTGATGCGCATCAACGCGACGACGTGCTTTCTCTCCTGTCGCGAAGCAGTGAAGACGATGCAAGGGCGCGAAGGGCGCATCGTCAACGTGGCGGCGCGTCCGGTCATCGTGCCCGCCGGGCAGATGACGGCCTATTCGGCTTCGAAGGCTGCTGTTGCCGCGCTGACGCTTTCGCTGGCAGAGGAGCTCTCGAGCTCTTCGATTTGGGTCAACGCCATCGTTCCGAGCATCATCGACACCCCGGCAAACCGCGCAGCCATGCCTGACGCCAATTACGACGCCTGGCCGAAGCCCGACGAAATCGCCGAAACCATAGCGTTCCTTGCCTCACCCGAGAACGCGGTCACGCGCGGGGCTCTCGTGCCGGTCTACGGGAAGAGTTAACAGGGCGCATGAGCGGTGCAGCGGCTTGTTCAGATGATGTAGTATCGACGGCATGAGGTACACGCATCTTGGCCGGACGGGAGTGACCGTCTCACGAATTTGTCTCGGCTGCATGAGCTACGGAACGCCCGACTGGCGGCCTTGGATCCACGACTCGGACGCCTCTGCACCCTTTTTTAAGCGTGCGATCGAGGCGGGCATCAATTTCTTCGACACCGCCGATATGTATTCGCTCGGGGTGAGCGAAGAAGTGACTGGGAAGTGGCTTCGCGAATACGGCAACCTCGATGAAATCGTCATCTGTACAAAGGTCTTCTTTCCGATGAACGAACGCCCCAACATGGGCGGGCTTTCTCGCAAGCACATCCAGCAAGCCTGCGAGGCCAGCCTCCGGCGTTTGGGTGTCGACGCCATCGACCTCTACCAGATCCACCGCCTGGACCCAGACACGCCCATGGAAGAAATGATGGCGGCCCTCGACCAGCTCGTCACACAGGGAAAGGTCCGTTACATCGGTGCGAGCTCGATGTACGCATGGCAGTTTCAAAGACTGCTTTCCATGTCCGAGCGCAACGGCTGGGCGCGCTTCGTCACGATGCAGAACCACTACAACCTCGTGTATCGCGAAGAGGAGCGCGAGATGATGCCGCTCTGCGAAGAGGAGGGGATCGGGGTCATTCCCTGGTCGCCGCTGGCTCGCGGGATGCTCGCTGCGACGCGCAGCAAGCTCGGGGACAGCTCCACCAGCCGCTCATCTAGCGACGGGCTCGATCAAATCCTGTACGACCAGCCGTCGGACTGGGACGTCGTCGATGCAGTCAAGAAGGTAGCGACCGACAGGGGCGAGCCACCCGCACGCATCGCTCTGGCCTGGCTGCTTTCAAAGCCGGCGGTGACGGCCCCGATCGTGGGCGCAACCAAGCTCAAGCACCTGGACGACGCCATCGCCGCCGCGCAGATCCAGCTCAGCGCTGAAGAAATCGCGATGCTCGAAGCGCCATACCAAGCGCATCCGGTCAAGGGCTTGGCCGCGCCGAAGAGCTGAGCCAGAGCTCGTCAGCTCTCGTCGAGCTCCGAGCGCAGGCTCCAAATCATCAGTTTCTGATAGAGCCCGGGCGCGAGGCGCGAGAGGACGGCGCTGGTCTTGCCCACGGGGGTCAGGACGAGCCGTCGCCGTCCAGCTTCGGCAGCCTTCAACACCTCGGCAGCGACCGCATCCGCATCGCCGAGCTTTCCGACCTTGGACCGCGGCCGCGAGACGCGCTCGCCGTCGCCGCCGAGCGTGGACGCCTCCAAGCCGCTTTCGACGAACGAAGGGCAGACCATCAGCACGCCGACCCCCTCGTCCGCGAGCTCTGCGCCCAAGCTCTCGAAGAGACCGTGCATTGCGTGTTTCGAGGCAGCGTATCCGCTGCGCCCGTAGAGTGGCGCCAATCCGGCGATGCTCGAGACGGCGATGATAAGTCCACGGTTCGCGACGAGATCAGCAAGACAGGCTTGCGTGCAGTGCAGCGCGCCAAACACGTTCACGTCCATCACTCGGCGAAACACCTCAGGCCGCGTCTCTGCGAACGCGCTTCGATGCACGATGCCCGCGTTGTTGATCAGCACGTCGATGCTCCCGAAGGTTTCGCGCACGGCGCCCATGGTTGACTGCACTTGCTCCGTGTCGGTGATGTCGCAGGCTAGTGCAATCACGTCGATGCCCGTGCGTTCGAGCTCGTCGCGCGCCTCGCTCAAGGGGCTCGTGGGCAAGTCGATGAGGGCGATTTTCGCGCCTGCCCGACCAAAGCTTCGAGCGAGCGCGCGTCCGATCGTGCCGGCGCCGCCTGTGATGACGACCGCGCATCCATGGATATCACGCCTAGGCAAGAAGCCCCCGCGCGCGGGCGTACAGCTCGAATGCTTCGCGACTGCTGAGCGCTGGGATGTAGCCGAGCTCCTCCTTGAGCCGCCGGTTCGAGAGCACCGGCCGGTAGCGCAGGAAGTTCACTCGCTCCGGTCCGTTCTCGGTCAAACCGAGGCTCTTGAGCGCCCAAAGGATTGCCTTCACGAGCGATGCCGGCAAGGGCACATAGGGCTTGTTCAGCATCTTCGCGATCTCGCGCGGGGTGAGCGCGCCGTCTCCAGCCTGGTTGTAGACGCCGATCTTGTTCGAGAAGACCGCGTCGACGAGGCAGGCCACCAGGTCCTGATCCCAAATGAACACGAACGGCGAGTCCGAGCCGACGATGCCCAGAATCACGGGCTTCTCGAAGAGGTCGGTCACCGGGCTGTGCACGTCGGGTCCGACGATGGTACCGGGTCGGAATACGATCTGTCGAAGCTCGGGACGTTCCTCGCGCCAGCGCGCGAGCATCTCTTCGACGATGCGTTTGTGTTTCGAGTATTCGAACTCGTCGTTGCCTCGGAGCGGGTCATTCTCATCCAACCAATCGGGGTTGTCCGGATGATATCCGTAGGCCGCGCCACTGGAGGTTACGATCAGCCGTGTCGCCTCTACCGCCTCGCATGCCTCGAGGATGTTTTTGGTGCCGAGCACGTCGACCCGATAGGCCAGGTCTTTGGGCGCACCCCTGGGCGTCCGAACGATCGAAGCGAGGTGGACGACGGTGTCGATGCCGTGCCGAGCAAACAGGTCCTTGAGCGCGGGGTCGCAGATGTCGTCCTGCTCGTAGACCACAGCATCGAGTCGCTCGGCCTGCTCGACCTCGGTCCAATCGAGCGCGACCAGCGCGGAAAGCTCGTCCCGTCGTTTCGCCAGGGCGGCGACGCAGAGACGACCGACGTAGCCAGCCGCCCCGGTCACCAAGACCGCGGGGCCCGCGCCCATCAGGCTCCAGGCTCCTGGTGCATCGCCTTGAACTCCTGAAGCCCGGGCGCGAACAGATGCATGTTCTGATCTACATCGACGTGAATGACCGACGGCTTGCCCGAATCCACGCAGCGCTGAAGCGCCGCCTCGAGCTCCGCCGGGTCGGCGACCCGCTCGCCGTGGCAACCCATCGCCTCTGCGACCTTGTCGAACTCGATCTCCTTGAAATCTGCGTTGATCGTGCCCTGCTGATCGGTTCCGATGGCGGGACGCAGCATGCCGAGCGCGATCGACTGCGTGAGCTTCACCATGCCCCATTGCTTGTCGCAGAGGACCAGGTAGATGATGGGCAGGTCGTTGCGCAGCGCGGTTTCGAGCTCTTGAAAGTGAAAGCCCATCGCACCATCGCCGATGATGCAGACGACTTTCGAATCCGGCTTGGCGATTTGTCCGGCAAGCGCCTGCGAAACGCCGGCGCCCAACATTCCGAACTTGAAGGTCGATAGAAGCGTGTCGGGTCGATTGATCTCGGAGAAAAAGCTTGCCCAGACGGTCGCGTTGCCGCCGTCGAAGACACGGACGGTGTCGTCGCCAAAGAAGCGCTGGCAGGCCGCAGGCACCTGAGCGCTGTGCATCGGGCTTGCCGTGTTCTGAAGCGCCATGTCGAGCTGTGCGCGAACCTTGCCCACGTCCTCAGCAAGGCCAGCCGCGCGCGCTCGATTGGCCCGCAAGCGCTCGTCGCTGAGCGGTGATCGCTTCAGCTGGGCTGCGAGGGCGGAAAGAAATGTCCGGGCGTCTGCAACGATGGCGAGCTCGGTGGCCTTGTTCAGCCCGAGAATCTCCTCGTCGACGTCGACCTGGATCATCTTCTGCTCATCCGGCTCGCCCCAGTATGGAGGCTTGCCCCACCAATCGGTCTCCCCGAGCCGCGAGCCGATGACCAAGACGACATCGGCTTCGCTCCGGGCCTGGTTGATCGGCTCCATCGCCCAAATCGGCAGCAATTGCTGGTGATTGTCGGGGAGGGCGCCGCGCCCGGCCCAGCTCGTGGTGACGGGCGAGCCCGTCGATTCGGCGAGCTGTTCGAGGGCGTCCGAGGCGTGCGCATGCAGGACTCCGCTTCCGACGTGGATGTGGGGACGCTCCGCGTTTCGAAGGAGCTCCGCCGAGCGCGCGATCTGGCTCGGCGAAGCTTCGATGGGCTCGGTGCGTCGGTACGCTTGCGGCGGTCGAAGATCGATCGCATCGGCTTCGAAGACTCCGTTCATCACGGTTTCCGGAACATCGAGGTGAACGACCCCGGGGCGCCCTGTCCAGCTGATCCGTGCGGCGCGGCGGAAGAGCTCGGGAAGGCGTTCAAAGGAAGGTACCGCGCCACTCCACTTGGTCATCGCTCGCGTGACACCAGTTTGGTTGAAGTACTGATACGTGCCACCGCGATCCGGATAGGAGATCGGCGTCCGTCGGCTCGATGTGATCACGAGGACACGGTTGCCTTCTCCGTTTTCCACCGCGATCCCCGGCAGGATGTTCGCAACGCCGGGGCCATTCGACGCCATGCAAACCCCGAGCTTACCGGTGAGACGGGCATATGCGCCCGCCATGTGGGCGGCGCTCGTTTCGTGCCGGGGCGACACCATCCGGATGCCGTGCTTCTCGAAGCTCGCAAAGAAGCCCATGTACGTGCCATCGACGATCCCGAAAACGACCTCCACGCCCTCGGCCGCCAGCATCCGAGCGAGCACCTCTCCTCCAACCATCTGAGTCATGGCTTTCCTTCCCGCGCCCGAATAGCCGCCGACGGAAGGCGGTGCGGAGCGCCGAAGCTTGAATCTACACCTGAGCGTCCCAGCGCTGAAAGCGAAACATTTGCGCTCTCGGACCCTTTCCGCATCTGGTTGCGATTCCGCGGCCCCTCGTAGCCAGATTCTCGTGGTCCCGGGGCCAGCGCCGGCGTCGGTGTTGGTTACACCACCCGCCCACCCCCACCCGTAGTCCTCCCTGCCGCGCCTGGCGCTTCGCTTAGGCTTGGCGGCGCGTTGCGCCGGGCTTCGCTTTCAGCTCGCGCTGCCGCGCATGTCTGGGGGCCGGTGTTGGTGCCAGCGTCGGTGCCGGGTTCGCCGATCTTCGGGTCGACGGGGTACGGTGAATTGGGGCAGACTCGTTTCCGTGTCTGAGCCTGTCACCGCAGCGCTTTCGCTCCCCAGCCGGCTTGAAGTCGTCGAGCATGTTCGGTCGCTTGGTCGTGACCTCGTTGCGGTGATGCCGATTCACTATCCGCGCGCGATGCTTCGTGCGCATCGGCTCCACCCGATCGAGGTTTGGGGGCCTCCGCATGTCGAGCGTCACGAGGGGAGCCGTCACTTCCAGGCCTACACCTGTGACATCGTCGTGAAGGCGATGTCATTCCTTCGTTCAGGCGGTCTCGACGCGGCGAAGGCGATTTTGGTTCCACATACCTGTGACGCCTTGCAGGGCATGGGCTCGGTGCTCGAGGATTTTCTCCAGCCAGATCAACGCGTGCTCACTCTCTATCTGCCTCGGGGCCGCCGAAGCTCCGACCACGAGTTTCTCCGCCGTGAGCTCGGGCGGCTTGCCACCACGCTCGTCGAGGTCAGTGGCCACGAGCCAAGCGCGGATGACTGGGTCGAGGCTTTCGAAGCAGAAGACGCTGCCGACGCTGCCTTGGCAGGCCTGTACGAGCGTCGCGTCCGGCTTGCGGTTTCTGATCGCGATTTCTACACAGTCGTCCGCTCCCGCGAGTACCTCACCGCCGAGCAGTTTTCCGAGCAGGCTGCCGCGCTCCCCGAAGGCGAGGCGCCGCAGCGTGGAGTCGGCCTCATGATTTCTGGCATCGTGGCGGAGCCGGAGCTCTTCGACCAGATCGAAGAAATGGGCGCGCACGTTGCGGGCGATGATCTCGCCTGCGGTTTTCGACGAGTCTATTCGCTCTCGGCGGAAGCCGACCCCCTCGAGCGTGCCGCCAATCGGCTCTTGACGTCTCCGGCCGATCCGACCTGCGGCACCCCCATCCACGTGCGCACCGACACGCTTCAAATGCGGATGCGGGCACTGGGCGCTCGTGGGCTCCTCATCTACGACCCGAAGTTCTGCGAACCAGAGCTCTTCGACGTCCCACTGCTTCGCAAACACCTGAATGCAGCCGGATTTCCAGTCCTACATGTCGAGTTCGAGATGGGGAACAGCCTTCCTCACCAGACCCTGTCACGCATCGAAGCCTTCGTGGAGACGCTCTCATGAGCAGTTCGGAAGCTCTACCGCACTACGTGGATTCCAATCGGCTGGAGCACTTCGTCAGCTATGAGGTCCTCGGCAAGACGGCGCTTCGCCTTCAGCGTTGGCGCGATCAGTGGAAGTTCGCCACAAGACGTCCGCGGCCCGACAGCCCGCTCAATCCGCCGCTTCGTTCGGTCGCGTACATGAAGGAAATCATGAGCCGCCACTACCTCGAAGGGCGGTACGCAGCCGGTGTCCGGAAGGTCGCCTGGGTGACGAGCGGCGCGCCAACCGAACCTCTTCAGGCTCTCGGCTACTTCCTCGTGTACCCCGAAAACCACGCTGCTCTCTGTGGCGTTCGGCGTCAGGCGCAGAGCATCGCCGAAGAGGCGGAGCATGCCGGCTGGTCGCGTGACATCTGCTCCTATGCGCGCACCGACATCGGCGCGATGCTTTCCGGAAAGACCCCCGCCGGTCGTTTGCCCCGCCCGGACCTGCTCGTCTGCTGCACCAACATCTGCCAAACGGTGTTGCACTGGTACCGCGTCTTGGCGGACTACTTCGACTGTCCACTCGTGCTGATCGACACGCCCTTCCTCTACCAAGAAGCCCACGACCACGAGATCGCGTTCGTGAGGCGCCAGATCGAAGACATGATCTGCGTTGCCGAAGAGATCGCGGGCAAGTCACTCGACGAGAAGCGCTTCGAAGAAGTGATGACCAATGCGCGGCGAGGCGCAGAGCTCTGGCTCGAGGTCCTCAACCGCTCCCGGCACCGGCCGGCGCCGATGACCGCGTTCGACGGCTTCATCCACATGGGTCCCATCGTCGACATGCGGGGCGAAGCCGTGACGGTTGCCTATTACGAACGCCTCATCGCCGAGCTCGACGAACGGATCGAGCGCGGCATCGGCGCCATCAAGCAAGAGCGATACCGAGTGCTCTGGGACAACCTTCCCATCTGGTTCAAGATCGGCGAGTTTTCGAAGTGGCTTGCGGAGCGGGGTGTCAACGTCGTGGCATCGACTTACACTTTCGCCTGGGGCGAGCTTGCGCCGATGATCGACCCGGCGCAGCCGCTCGACTCCATGGCTCGCGTGTATCTTCATCCGGTCTTGAACCGGTCCACCGCGCACAAGCTCGACTCGATGAAACGAATGGTCGACGCGTTCGAGCTCGACGGGGTGATCCTCCACTCGGATCGCTCTTGCAAGCCTTATTCGCTCGGGCAGATCGATCAGCGCGATCAGCTGGTCAACAAGCTCGGTATCCCCGCCCTGCTCCTCGAAGCCGACCACAACGATCCGCGTGACTACTCGGACGAGCAAGGGAGTAACCGACTCGAGGCGTTCATCGAAACGATGGAGGCGCACGGGTGAGCAGAGTTGCCGCG
Organism: uncultured delta proteobacterium; assembly: GCA_963699755.1. Taxonomy (GTDB): domain Bacteria; phylum Myxococcota_A; class Polyangia; order Polyangiales; family Houyiibacteriaceae; genus SG8-38. Next base: position 209,785 of record CAVOVB010000001.1, on the reverse strand, counting down.
ATCGGAATCGATGCGGGCTCGACCACTTGCAAGCTCGTCGCGGTCGATCGGAACGGCGCTATCCTGGGCTCGCTGCTCGAGCCGACCGAGCCACGCGTCGAGGTACAGGTTCGAAGGCTGCTGGAGGCTATCCGGGACGAACACGGCGCCGGCCAAGCCGTACCGACGATCGCCACTGGATACGGACGCAAGCTGATCAAGGAAGCCACGCGAAACTTGACGGAGATCACCTGTCACGCCCGAGGTGTCTTTCGGGATCTCGGGCGAGCCGGCACCTTGATCGACATCGGCGGACAGGACAGCAAGGTCATTCAGATCGGCGAAGATGGGCGGCCGGTCGACTTCATGATGAACGACAAGTGTGCAGCGGGGACTGGCCGTTTCTTGGAGTACACCGCGGCGCGCTTGAGCGTTTCGGTCGAAGAGCTCGGTGTCCGGGCGCTTTCGACGACCGACGAGGAACCGATCAGCTCCACCTGCACGGTGTTCGCCGAGTCTGAGATCATCTCCTTGATAGCCCGCGGCGCCGAGCCCGACGCGATCCTTCGCGGCCTTCACCGCTCCTTGGTCGGGCGAGTCGTTTCGATGGCTCGAAACGTCGGCATCGTCGCCCCTCTGATGCTCTCCGGTGGCGTCGCGAAGAACCAGGCCGTCCGAAAGATGATCGCTGAAGCGACCGTCCAGGGCGTCATCCTTCCCGACGAGCCCCAATTGATGGGCGCGTACGGAGCAGCTCTTCTCGGGATTTGACCAGAATTCCCGACGACTTGGCACTCTCGATGGTTCAGGGTGAAGAATTACTTATGGACGTGGGGCCCCATTTGGCTCTTCGTAGGAGTCGTGGAACGGGTCGGGTCAGCGCTCATCGATTTTGTGGAGGCGGCTTACAACCTTGAGCTCGAGCACGATGACTGGTTGCCGGCATTGCTCGAAGCCGGTGCGCCAATGTTTGACCAGGGGCTCGGCAGCTTTGCGCTGACCTGCACACGCCCGCCGGAAATGGGGCCGCTCGTCATCCATCAGTTGCATGCGCTCTCCCACGTGGACGACCTAGCGGACCGGGTCCTGCGTTCGGAGAGGCAAATCCCCCCCGAAGTCGTCTGGACCTTGAGTCGTCCGACGATGCCGCAGACCCTGAGTGAGGCGGCCGGGCAAAACCTGGAGGCTTTCCATTTGGTCATGCGCCACTTCGACTTCGCAAAGGACGGCCTCGGAATCTCGACCTTCGACCCGAGCGGGGACGGCGTGTATCTCATCGCGCCGCTTCCCAAGGTGACCAATCTCAGCGAGCGGTCCCGCGAACGTTGCCAAATGCTTGCTGCGCACTTCGGCGCTGGATACCGATTGAGGCTCGCGCTGGCAAAGCCTGGGCCCGAGCCAGCGACTCCTTTGCCGCATGGCGCGGAAGTGGTCATCGATCCAAACGGCTTTCGAGTCGTCGGTGCGGAAGGGCCGGCGAAGGCGAGAGCTGCCCACGCGGCCCTCCGCAGCGCGGCCATCCAGATCGATCAATCCCGCGGCCGCCTTCGCGAAAGCGATCCAGAAAAGGCGCTGGAGCTCTGGACGGCACTCGTGCGGGGTCGTTGGTCGACGGTCGATTGGTTCGATTCCGACGGTCGACGTTTCGTGCTCGGCCTCCCGAATGCGCCCAAGACCGGCGATCCCCGCGGGCTCACCGAACGCGAGCACCGGGTGGTCGCCTACGCGCTCTCGGGACAAACCAACAAGCTCATCGCCTATCAGCTCGGGCTCTCCAAGGGGAGGGTGTCGACCTTGATGACTTCGGCGATGCGCAAGCTCGGAGTCCAGACACGCGCACAGCTCATCAAGAGGTTCCGCGACTTCGGCGCAATCCACAGCGACTAGTCCCTCCGGGTCATGGGCGCCGCCGCTTTTTTGCCAGTGTGGGTCGGTCGCCGGTACCAATTGCCCGAGCTGGGATGTTCGAAGACAAGCGCTTGCTCACGTCGATGTTCCTCGTGTGCCTCATGCTCTTGCTGGTGGGCTGCTCCATCACGCGCGTGAAGTGGCGGATCAAGACCGACAAGGAAATGGCCGCTGGACGGTCGTCCTTCATGAAGGCCCCGGTCGCGATTCCCAAGCCGAAGCGACAGCCCAACATCGTCATTTTGCTCGCCGACGACTTGGGCAAGTACGAAGTCTCGGCCTACGGCGCCGAACACATCGCGACGCCCAACATCGACCGAATCGGCTTCGACGGAGTCATCTTCCAGGAAGGCTATGTGACCGCTCCCACCTGCGCACCCTCACGAGCGGGCATCATGACCGGCCGGGTGCAGAACCGGTACGGCTTCGAGACGCAGATCATGGAGCACTACCCGACCAACTGGGTCGAGTACATCTCCGGCCGTTGGATCGTCGATACCGGCGAGTTCGTCGTGAAGGCCAAGCCGTCTTTTCCGGCAGAGTGGCAGGCCCATAAGCAGGGTGTTCCGCCGACCGAGATTACGCTGGCCGACATCCTCAAGAAGTATGGCTATTCGACCGGCATCGTCGGAAAGTGGCACCTGGGCGTGTCGCGCAAGCAAGTCCCTCTGGCGCGCGGCTTCGACTACCAGTTCGGTTTCGACGGAGCCTTCTCCCTCTACACGCCCGAGCGCAATTGGGCGGGCATCATCAATCACGAGCACGATTCGTTCAGCGCGCAGCACCAGTGGAACATGGGCCGGCGTGAAGAAGCGATGATCCTCGAGAACGGGAAGGAGGTGCGCGAAGAGCAGTATCTCACTTTCGCATTTAGAGACCGGATGAAGGCATTCATTCGGGAGCATAAAGACGAACCGTTCTTCCTGTACGCCGCGTTCAGCGCGCCACACGTCCCGTTCCAAGCGCCCGTCGACTACTACTGCCGATACGCCCACGTCGAAGACGACAACAAGCGGGTCTACTACTCGATGATCTCTGCCCTGGACGATGCGATCGGGGAGGTGCATCAAACCATCATCGACACCGGCATCGAGGACGACACGATCATCTTCCTTCTCAGCGACAACGGTGGGGCTTCGTACACGCACGCAACGGACAACGGCCCTCTCAAGGGCGGAAAGCTCACCCAGTTCGAGGGCGGGATCAACGTTCCGTTCATGATGAAGTGGAAGGGGCGGATCCCTTCCGGAATGCGCTACGAGCACCCTGTTTCCTCGACCGATATTTTCGCGACCTCGGTCGCTGCGGCGGGCGGCATCCTTCCGAGCGATCGCGAGTATGACGGAGTGGATCTGCTGCCCTACCTGCAGGGCAGGGCCAACGGCGTTCCGCACGAGCGGCTATTCTGGCGCGCCGACCACATCTGGGCGATTCGCGACGGCAAGTACAAGCTCATCCTGAGCACGCGCGACGGTTGGGCCGAGCTCTACGACCTCGAAACCGACAAATCCGAGAAGCTCAACCTCAAGGAGCAGATGCCTGCGCTCTACGAGACGCTCCATGGAGAGCACGAGGAGTGGCAGAAGGAGAAGCTCCACAAGAAGCCGCTCTGGCCGCGCATCATGGACAAGCGCTTCGTAATCGATGGCAAGGAATACCTCTTCCCGGCATGAGCATGAACAAGGCTCTGCTCATCGCGATGCTCCTGCTGACCCCCATACTCCTTCTCGCGTCACCGTCTAGAAGCGGCGCGCAGCAGCCGAAGCTGGACGTCAAGGTCTTTTTCGGGGGTAGCGCGACGAACTACGCTTCTCTACTCGAGACGGGTCGCCAACGGGAGGTTTTCCCAGGATGGCAGATCGGATTCGGTGCACGAGTCCGACGCCGCAAGGCGTTCATCGAGATCCTGTTCTCATTCAATCGATGGGAGGTCAGCGTGCAGGACGCCGACGAATTCGGCAACGTCCTCAGCCTCGAAGCGCAGGTGAACTCGTTCGAGCTGCCGTTCATGATGGGGTACATCCCGTACAAGAACTCCCTCTTCAAGCTGTTCCTCTACGCAGGATACGTGAACCACTTCAACACGAAGATCATTACAAAGCTAAGCGCGAATGAGGCCCTGGGAATTGGAGAGATCACGCTCAAGCTCAGGCCCAAGGACGTGGACTTCGCCATCTATCAAGCGATCGCACGCTTCGGCATCAACTTTGACGTGGCGATGTTCAACTTCGATTTCAACTATTCGATCAGCCTCAACAGCGCGTCGAAGACATCCTACAGAACCAGTTACCAACAGCTGCAACTCAACGTCGCGTACCTGTTTTAGCAGACTCGCCGATCACGCGAGCGCGCCAGGAGTTGCTGGATTCGCACCATCGTTGGTCGCGTCGCTTCAGAACAGATACGGAATGAATAGGTATGGAACTTCTTCGCAGTAGCGATCCCAATCGGGGCCGTACTTCTTCTTGCAACGACTGATGTCGCGTCCCGCGCGGTGCAGGATCATCACCACGAAAAAGGTCACGTAGAGATACGGCAAAAAGTGGTCCAAGCCGCAAATCAAGCCCCAGGACAAGGCCATCAAGATGTCGGCCGTGTAGTGGATCTTCCTGGCGTAGCGCCACCAGCCGTCGACCAGTAGCTTGGAGCCGGCCTCGGTGTCGAGGTAGCGAGGGTTCTCGAGTGTGCCCCAGGGCAGTTGCGGGAACGCCTTGCGTTTCACGTATGAACCATTGAGCTTCATGCGGAAGCGGTTGCGCTGGCTCTGTGCCGTATCCCAAACGTAGTACGCGCCGAACAGCAACGCGAAGCAGAATACTGTGTACGGAATTGAGTGCTCGAAGGGTGGCCGCGACGCGATGTACATCGAGTTGAAGCAATAGACGAAAGGCACGCCGGCGAGATTCCAGAAGACGAGCATCCAGCCCCACTTCTCGTAAAAGATGTCCCAGGTGGTCGGGATGCACTCTTCGCCTTTCATGCAGGCGTTGGTATAGAGGAAATGCGCCACCACCATGAAGATCATCGGGGTGCTCAGGGTGCCATAGGTCGCGTATTGGTGAGCCGCGCCGCTGCACGTCAGCAGGAAGAGTGTCAACCAGGACACTCGGACCTCGGCCCACATCTTGAGATCCAGGGGGCCGACTCGAGGATTGAGCCAGGCGCCCATGAAGAAGTCGTAGAGAAAGCTCCCCGACATCCGCTCCGCATTGCCGGTGGCCTTCGCTCCGAAGTAAACGATGAGCGCAACGATGTTTGCACTGATCATCGCGGTGATCATGAATGAGCCAAACTGCGTGTAGATCGTCTCCAGTGGGAAGACGCCGCTGAAGTGCAAGATCGCGATTGCAATCAGGCTGAGGTACCAGGCGGTGATTCCGTTGCAGCGGTAGACCAAACGCTCGCCATTGCGCGACGGTATCGGAAGGCCTTTGATCTCCAGGCCCGGCAGGTACGCCGCCATCCATCCTTCGATGACCAGGAACGTCCAGTAGATCGCAAATGTGCTCCAAGTCGGCGAGGCGTAGGTGACGATCTGATCCCAAATCCGTGCGAAGAAGGGGCCCAGATCCGAAAGCCCTGCTGGATAGAAGACAGCGCCGTCGTAAAACCGCCACGCGATCCAGAGGTAGAGCATCAAGGCGTGCGAGAGGGTCATGATGAACGCGGCCCCGAAGGTGCCCCCGAACTCGCGGGCGGTTTCCTCAGCTTCGACGGCCGCGGCTGGCCCGGTCGCGGGCGCCAGTAATTCGGTCTTCACTGCTCCTTGCACGACGTGCTCCTGTCCCGAGGAGCATTTGTATCCAGCTGAATTCACGATGTCCAGGGTTCTCTGCGGGTCCTGCGCTAGGCTTCGGCCCATGGATCGGGGAAGCCTCCTGAAGATCGCATTCGCGGCGCTCCTCGCCGGTCTTGTCGCCTGGATCTACGCGAGCGGCGCCTACGAAGAGCTCGACCCAGCCACGATGCGGGTCTGGTTTCGGAAGGCAGGTCCCTGGGGCGGGCTACTCTTCATCGTGGCGTACTCCTGCCTGCAGCCGTTCGGCCTCAACGGGCTGGTCTTCCTTCTCAGCGCACCCCTGATCTGGACCCCGACCGAAGCGTTCTTTCTGAATTGGGCGGGCACCGTTGGCACGGGACTGTTTTCGTTCGTCGTTGCTCGCTTCGTTGCACGTGATTGGATTCAAGAGCGCTTGCCGCCCCGGATTCGTCGCTTTGACGAACGGCTCCAAACTCATGGGTTCCGAACCGTGTTCCTGCTTAGGCTGATTTTCTACACGACGCCGACCGTGCAATGGGCGCTCGGCGTGTCGCGGGTTGCCTTCGCTCCGTTTCTGGGAGCCACCGTGCTCGGTGTCGCGCCCTTCACCTTGATGACCACTCTGGTCGGGATTCGAGTCGCCAAATGGATCGAGGAGCACCCCGTCGCGGCCTGGCCCTGGGATCAGCTCTGGCCGATCCTCATCATCGCCACCGTCGTCATCGCCGCGATCGGCGTTTTCATTCTGCGAAAATGGCGCGCCCAGGCCGTGGATTGAGCACGCCCGCCGCGAGCCGTTCTTCGATCGTATGGTTTGTCGTTGCCCGAGTTGTGTTCCACTTTCCCCGCGCGGCCCGAAGGGGTACCCTCCATCTCGTGGAAACCCAGCCTGCGCCCGAGCTTCCCGAATGGATCGCGAAGGAAGTTCCCTTCACCCGATATCGCATCGCCGTGGGCGATGGGCTCCACATGCATGTGATGGAAACCGGTCGGGGTTGGCCCGTGCTGATGGTCCACGGGAATCCGACCTGGGGATTTCTCTACCGCAAGGTCGCGATGTGCCTGCAAGGGCAGGGGCTTCGCTTGATCATGCCGGACCTGATCGGCTTCGGGTTAAGTGACAAGCCTCGCGACTTCTCGCTGCACACCATCCGCAATCACAGCAAGTGGCTCGGCTCGCTCATCGACCAACTCGACCTCCACGATCTGATCCTCGTCTGCCAGGATTGGGGCGGAGCGATCGGGCTCCATCCCTTCACCACGCGCCAAGATCGCCTCGGCGGGATGGTCGTGCTGAACACGGTGCTCGACGCGCCCTCGCCCGGCTTCAAACCGACGGCATTTCACCGTTTTTCGCACCTGCCACTCGTCAGCGACTTCGCGTTTCGCGTCCTGCCCCTGCCTCAGGCCGCCTTGCACATGGCCCAGGGCGACAAGTCGAGCATTCGCGGCAACGTCGCGCGCGCCTACCGCTATCCGTTTCGACACGTTCGCGATCGCGTCGCCCCGCTCGCCACGGCCCGCATGGCAGTCGATCGAATCGGGCATCCATCGATCCCGGCGCTCGAAGAGTGCGCGGCTTTGGCTGGCAGCTTCGATGGGCCGAAGGCGATGGTCTGGGGTCGGCGCGATCCGATCCTCGCACGCGCATTGAAGCGCACCAAAGCGCTTCTCGGCGACCCTCCGGTGACCGAGACACAGGCCGGGCATTTTCTCCAAGAAGAGGTTCCTGAGGAGATCGCAGCGGCGGTTCTCGACGTGAGCGCGAGGCTAGGCCGCGCTTCGGCGCAGGCCGCGCAGAAGCAGGCGTAGCGAAACCCCAAACTGTTCTTCTTGCGCAGCTCGCGACGGAATCGTGCCGCCCAACCAGGTCACGAGACCGAAGTAGTGTGCGCTGAAGATCTGCTGCGCGGCGTCCATGGGCTCGATCGACGGATCGAGCTCTCCGCGCCCCTGTGCGTTCCTGACCAAGTCGGCGACCTGCTTCACCAGGTCGAAGGTCCATGCAGCGGATTCGGCTCGCCGCTGGCCGCCGGTGAACAGCAACTCCTTGATGAATACCCGGCTTAGCCGCCGATCTTTCGCGTAGCTTTCGGTCAGCGCCGTAAACACGTGCGTCAAGTCCTGCTCGAGCGTCGATGGCCTCAGCGTTGCCAACGCCTCTGCCAGCGCCGCATCGATCTGCCTCTGCATCAAGTAGATCAGGAGGCCGCGCTTCTCGGGGAAATAGTTGAACAGCGTCCCCGCTGCGATGTCTGCGGCCTCTGCAATCTCCCTGGTCGATGCGGCCTCATAGCCCCGGGTGCGGAACAACTTCCATCCGGCCTCTTCGATCCGGCGCAGGGTCTCCTCTTTGCGGCGTGCGCGACGGCTCATTCGTTCCACTGGAACGACTGTCGTCTCGCGGGCTGTCCGCACCAAGTTTTTCGCAACGGCCAAAGGTTTGTCAGCTCACCGATTGGTCGGATCCCAGAGGGCAAACATCTGTTCACTCTATCAAGGCCGATGCACTCATGATACGCCCACCTACCTTTCCCCATGAGTCCGCCAGAGGCATACAAAGCCCTATCTGTAATCCTTTTGGGTATAACCCTTGGTTGTGGTGATCCGTCTCACAGCGCGAACTGGGCGGGCGAGGTCGGCGCAACGAGCGCGGAGATCGTTGGCGGCTGGGCCGCAACCGAGCAGCAGATCTTCGCGACCGTCGAGATCAGACGCAGCGGTGCGAGCATGGGCTTCTGCACTGGGACGCTGATTTCTCCGCTTGTCGTCGTGACCGCCGCGCACTGCGCAGTGGTCGAACCGGAAGTCGGCGTCGTTCGAGCGGCGGCGCCAAGCTCATTGCAAGTGGTCGCTGGCCATCTTGCGAGCCGCAGCGCCGACCCGAGCATGATGCGCGCCGTGCTCCAAGTACGCGTCCACGAGGATTACGATCACGAATTCATCATGGGCCGAAATCGAAGCGGCGCAGGTCAGGGGGGCATCGGCTCGCCAAACGACATCGCACTGCTGTTCCTCGGAGCTCCCTTCGATGCAATCCCCAGCGCGCCCATGCTGACGGCCGAGCGCGAGCGAGAGCTCGTCCACCATGGTGATGTGGCATTCGTTGCCGGTTACGGGGTCTACGACATCGACGACAATCTCACCGGCGAGCTCTACATTTCAGACGCCGTGATCGACATCCTCGGTCACCAGGAGCTGCTGACACGTAGAATCGATCAGCTAGGTGACTCCTGCTACGGTGACTCTGGCGGTCCGCTTTACGTTCCAACCGAGGACGGCAATTTTCTCGTCGGCCTCGTCTCGCGCGGCCGCTCCGATGTGAAGCGCGACTGCGGTGATGGGGGTGTCTACACCTTGCTCTCCGCCTATCTGCCCTGGATCGCGGAGGCCGCGGGAAGTCGGTTCATGCCAAGCTCGCGGATGAGCACGGAGGATGGCTCATTTCTTGCCAATGGAGCCGACCCGATCAGTGTGCCCAAAGGAGGTTCGCTCGAGCGCGCAAACGCCTGCGCGGCATTCTCGACGACCTCGGGCGATCGATCGCCGATTTCAGCTCTCGGCCTCCTGCTGGGCTTCGCATTGCTCCGGCGCCGTTTGTCAGGGGTTTAGCCCTGGCCTAGGCTCGGCGCTGCAATGAAGATGCCGCCCCAACAATCGCAAACGCGACTCACGAAGATCGTCTGCACGATCGGTCCGTCGACCAGCTCCTGGGACGGGCTCGTAAGCCTGGCGCATGCGGGCATGAATCTCGCCCGGCTCAACATGTCGCACGGCAATCACGCATCTCACCTGCAGGTCATTCGGAACCTCAAGAGCCTCAGCAAAAAGCTCGCCCACCCGGTTTCGATCTTGATGGATCTTCAGGGCCCCGAAATTCGGACGGGCGAGCTTGCCGAGAGCCTCGACCTCAAGGCCGGCGACGTATTCTACTTCTCGGTTCTGGCAGACGACGCTGAGGAACGGAGCGTCCACGTGAACTACCTGGACCTCGTCAATGATCTACGGGTCGGTGAGCGAGTCACGGTCGACAATGGCCTCATCAATTTGGAAGTGCTCGAAGTCATGGAGCATCGCCTCAAGTGCAGAGTCCTCGATGGCGGAACGCTTGGCTCTCGCAAGCACGTCAACTTGCCCGGAGTTCGCGTCAATTTGCCTTCGATCACCAACAAAGATCGCGAGGACATCGGCTTCGCACTCGAGCAGGACCTCGATTTCATTGCGCTCTCGTTCGTCCGAGGCCCCCAAGACGTCTTGGAAGTCCGAAAGATCGTAGACGATGCCGGAGGTCACCAGCGCCTCATCGCAAAGATCGAAAACCAGGAAGGTGTCGACAACTTCGAGTCGATCCTCGAAGCAGCCGACGGGATCATGGTTGCCCGAGGCGACCTCGGTGTCGAGGTAGCCTTCGAGGACCTTCCCGTGCTTCAGCGCGACATGGTGCGGCGCTGCGCCATTGTCGGAAAGCCGATCATCGTGGCGACGCACTTGCTCGAATCAATGATCGACAACCCCCTGCCTACACGAGCCGAAGTGACAGACGTCGCAAACGCGGTCTACGAGCAGGCCGATGCGATCATGCTCAGCGGCGAGACGGCGGCAGGGAAGTACCCAGCGCGCTGTGTGGAGGTGCTCGACACGATTGCCCGCCGAATCGAACCCGGACCGGGGCTCGACTTTTACAAGCAGCGTCCGGCGCCGACGACACAGCGCGGACACATTGCCCAGGGCGCATGTCGCCTCGCGGACTCCCTGGGTGCCCGGGCGATCGTCGTGATGACCCGACGCGGCTATTTCGGCCAGCTCGTTGCAAGCTATCGGCCTCAGCGGGCCATCATCTACGCGTTCACGAACATGAGCACCACCCGTCGCAAGCTCTGGCTCAACCGAGGGGTGATTCCCTTTCGCATGAACTTGTCGAGGGACCCGGAAAAGACGATCGTCAACGCGCTCGCCAAGCTGCGGGAGCGGGCCGTCATCGAGGCCGGAGAGCCGGTCGTGGTCGTCTCCGATGTGGCCACTTCGACAGGGGATTTGGTGACTAGCATACAAGTTCGGGTCTCCGAGTAGCTTCCGGCTCGATTTAGCCTTAGGTAGAAAGAACATGCGTGCACGCAGTTGCTTAGGTTTGATCTTGGGGGTCATCACGGCCTGCGGGTCTCCCGACGACACTCTCGTCGCGGATGCGACCGCTTCGGTCGTCTACGGGGCGGACGACCGAGTGGAGGTGTTCAGCCATCCCGACCCTGAGCTCCGGGACATCGCCCGGCAGTCGATCGTAGCTTTGATCCCCAGCTTTCGAATCAGCCGGGAGCCGAATGGCACCTACAGCCTCTTCACCGAGTCGTTGAACGATCTGCGAGGCCTCTGCGAAGGCGAGCTCTTTGGCGAACAACCGACCGCCGCGGCTTGCTCGGGTGTGCTCATTGACGATGACCTAGTTCTGACGGCCGGTCACTGTGTCGATGATCACACGCCATGCGATGCCTATTCGTACGTATTCAACTACTACTACGACCGGCCGAACGGCCTCGCGGCAATTCGCGATGAAGACGTCTACAGCTGCAGGCGAGTCGTTTCTCAGCAGAGTGCGCCGGCCAATGAGTACACGCCGGACTTCGCCATCATCCAACTCGACCGACCGGTTGAAGGCGACCAGGCGCCAGCGGTCATCCGACCGGCAACGGCGCTCGCCGAACGAGAAGCCCTCGCGATGATCGGCTTCGGCAGTGGGCTGCCTGCCAAGATCGACTCCGGCGCGTCGGTGGCCGACCCGCGCGCCGACACGCTCGATTTCTTCGTCGCCAATCTCGACGCGTTCCAGGGGCATTCCGGCAGCGCGACCTTTGATTCTGAGAATCGTCTCGCTGGCATTCTGATCGGAGGCCGGACTCCCGACTATGCCTTCGCGGAAGGCGAAAACTGTCGCCGGGTTCAGGTCTACCAGGACGCCCAGGCAGGAGAGTTGGTCCACAACATCGCCCCGATTGTCGCGAGCTTGTGCGAAGGCGGCTGGCAGACGGAGGCGCTCTGCGGCCCCAAAGCCTGTGGTGGCGCGCCCTGCGGTTCTGCTCCCTTACCATCTGGAGGCAGCGGCACGGTTTCGCCAAGGAACGCGGGATGCAACGCATCGACGGGCTCGCCCGGCCCGCTTGCCGGAATCTTGGGACTGCTCCTGTTCGCGGTAGCGCGCCGCTTCAGGCGGCGAGTCGCTTGACAACCTCGAGTGCTTCGCGGACGTGCTTCTTCGCGTTGAGCTGCGAATTGAAGACGTGTTGCACGGTGCCGTCTCGGTCGATGACGTAGGTGACACGCCCCGGGAGCAGGCCCATCGTTTTGGGCACGCCGTAGGCTTTCTGCAATGCTTTGTCACGATCGCTCACGAGCAGAAACGGAAGACGGTGATGTGATGCAAAGCGCTGGTGGCTCTCCTCGCTGTCCTGGCTGACGCCGATGACCACCGCGCCCGCCTCGACGAAGTCCTCGAAATTGTCGCGGAACGTGCAGGCCTCGGCGGTGCATCCGGGGGTCTCGTCCTTCGGGTAGAAGTAGAGCACCACGGTCTTCTCCCCGCGAAACTGCGAGAGCGAGATGGTGTCGCCGGTCTGGGTGGTCCTTGTGAAGTCTGGGGCGCTCATCCCCACGCCGATGCTCGACATGGCTTTCCTCCGGCCAGGCAGGTAGCACCCGAGGGCCCTCCGCGCAGGTTTCGACTTGAAATCGGTGAAACACGTTCTATTTTTGGCGGATGGACGATCGCTATTTCACGCCGCCGATCCCGAACGGTTGGTTCCAAATCGCTTACTCGGACGAGATCAAGCCAGGAGACGTCAAACCACTGAAGTACTTCGGCAAGGATCTCGTCATCTGGCGCTCTGAAGAGGGCGAGCTTTCGGTGCTCGACGCCTTCTGTCCCCACCTTGGTGCGCACCTCGGTCATGGAGGCAAAGTCAAGGGGAGCTCCATCGAGTGCCCGTTCCACGCTTGGCAGTTCGGAACGAACGGTAAGTGCACTGCGGTCCCGTATGCGGAGCATGTTCCGCGCAAAGCCAAGCTCTCGACCTGGCACATCAAGGAGCTCGCCAATATGGTGATGTGCTGGCATCACGCCGACGGAGAGCCCCCGACTTTCGAGATTCCCGACGAGATCCCTGAGTGGGGTGACGACGACTGGACCGAGTTCGTCCGTCGTGAGTGGACGATTCGAACGCGAAATCAGGAGATGGCTGAGAACGCCGTCGACACGGCGCACTTTCACTACTTGCACGGCACGACCAACATGCCGAAGTCAGAGGCTTCGGCCGATGGACCGATCCTGCGCGTGTACTCCGACGCAGGAATGGAGACCCCTCGCGGCACGGTGGAAGGCTCGATCGAAAGCCTCAACTACGGATTCGGCCTCGCCATCGTTCGCTTTCAGGGCATCGTCGAAACGCTCAACGTCGCGTCCACTACGCCGATCGACGCCGACCACTGCCAGCTCCGCTTCAACTTCAGCGTGAAGAAGACCGCCGGCGCGGAAATGGCGCGCGGAGTCGGAAAAGCCTTTGTCGCAGAGGTGACGCGGCAACTCGAGCAGGACATTCCGATCTGGGAAAACAAGGTCCAGTATGAGAGGCCTCTCCTTTGCGACGGGGACGGTCCGATCGCACTCTTCCGCCGCTGGTGCACGCAATTCTATTCGTACCCCGCGGGCGAAGAGGCAGCGGAATAGTGCAGACCTTTGATCTCAGCGAGGTCGAAGACGCATTCCGACACTTCTGGCACACCGGGATGATCCGCGAGGACTGGAACGCTTGGGCAGACCTCTTCACCGAAGACGTCGTCTATCTCGAGCGCGTTCTCGGGACCATGCACGGTCGCGAGACGGTTCGTAATTGGATCGTCCCTCTCATGGAGCAGTACGGCGAGATCTATGGGGTCTACAACTGGCACATGGCCGACCCCAGTGGCCGAGTCGTGTTCCGCATGATCAACCGGCGCGATCATCCAGGTGGAGAGGGTGCCCTGGACTTTCCAGGCATCACGGTCTTGCAATACGCGGGCAACAATCAATGGTCGTCCGAAGAAGACTACTGGGCCGAGAAGCTCGGGATCCAACAGTGGCAGGACTACAGCAAAGCGCTCAAGAAGCACGACCCAGACCACAGGAACAAGCGCACCCGCAAAGACTGGGGCACTGGTCCTGATTGGACGATCGGAAAGACGTCTTTCTGGGATTGGCCCGACCGTCAGCGGCCGTCAGCCGATCTGCTCTAGTACTCCGCGTCAAAGTCGACCTCGAGGGGCTCTCGGCTGGCGGGGCGGGCCTGGCAGGCTAGGACCCAGCCGCGGTCGATGTCGCTAGGCTCGAGCGCGTCGTGGTTGGCCATGTTGACCTTGCCGCTCTTGAGTAGCGCCATGCAGCAGCCGCAATAGCCGTCCTCGCAAGAGGAGGGGGGCTTGTGTCCAGCCTTGATTGCAGATTCGAGCAGGGTCAGGCCCTTCTCGTAGGGCACCTTGTGAGTCCGCCCCTCGAGCAACATCTGGAACGACTCGGGAATCTCGTCGTCCGACTGCTCTGCAATGACCGCCTCCGATTCGTCTTTGCGGTCCGGATCGATCGGCGAGATGAAGCGCTCGAACTTGGTTTGCCCGGGGTCGATCTCAGAGGCTTTGAAGGCTTCTTCGACCGCATCCATGTATCCGGTCGGCCCACAGACGAAGAACTCCGCGTCTTCCCAGCCGCTAATCTGTTCTCGAATCTCGGCGACCGACATGAAGCCGCTCACGCTGTCGAGATGGTGCACGACTTCGAAGCGGTTCGGGAACTCAGCCAGCCAAAGATCAATCTCGTCTTTGAAGATGATCGAGCGCTCGTCGCGGTTGGCATAGACCAGCTTGACGCTGCGTTGGGTGGTGCGCAGCGCGGACTTCAGAATCGACAGGACCGGAGTCACTCCGCTCCCTCCTCCAAAAAGGACGATGCCGTGACTCCCTTCGTTCGACCGCATCACAAAACGGCCTTCAGGTGGCTGCACCCCAATGGTATCCCCGACCTGAACGCTGTCATTGAACCAGTTCGACACGCGCCCGTCGTCGACCCTCTTGACGGTCACCTTGGGCCAAGGATCGGCCTCTGGCGCGCTCGAAAGCGAGTAGCAGCGGTGCAACTGCATGCCATCCCATGGGACCTCGAATGTCAGGAACTGACCCGCGCGATAGCGAAACGTTTCGCGCAGAGATCCCGGCACGGCGAAGATAAAGGAGCGCGTGTCGTGAGTTTCCTGAACGATTCCTGCTACTTGAAGCTTATAGAACTCCGCGGGCATCCCTTGAAGCCTCCAACTAGAACGTGTTTCACTCTAGAGCAGCGACGCCAGCCGGTCCAGTCGACGAACTCACTGTGGCAGCGAGGCGGTGAATCACGTAGCCTGGTTATTTCAACGAGGCCAATCCCCCCATTGAACCTCGATCATCTTAGACCCCAGATACCCGGGCGCCGATGGCCGTGCGCAGGAAAGAAACCGTAGGAATCGATCTTGGTACCACCAACACGGTGATCGCCAGGAACTTCGAGGCGCTGCAGATGAAAGGCGGCGGCTGTGTCATGCCGTCTGCCGTGGCCTTTCCACCCAGTGGGGCGACCTTGGTCGGCCAGCCTGCGCGGCGCCGGCGGGCAATCGACCCGAAGCACACGATTCTCTCCGCCAAGCGTATCATCGGTGCGCGCTGGCGCTCGTCGTATACCAAACAGTTCCGCGAGCACTACCCCTACGATCTGATCGAAACTCCAGACGGTGGAGTCGCTTTCAAGACCCGGGCCGGGGTGATCACGCCCGTCCAAATCGGGGGCACCGTCGTGAGAGGCTTGTGCCAGCTCACCAAGTGTCCCGTGGAGGAGGTACACGCCGTCGTCACCGCACCTGTGGGCTTTGACCAGCACCGCCGCGATGCGACCGCGAGTGCCGTTGCATCTGCCCGTTTTGCGTCGGTCCGGATCATCGAGGAGCCGATCGCGACGGCGCTTGCGTACTTGAATCGCAGCAGCTTGAAGTATGCCTTCGTCTATGACTTGGGTGGCGGCACCTTCGATGCGGCGGTGGTCGATTGCAGCAGCTACCCGTTCCGCGTAATCGGCCACGGAGGCGATCCATACCTCGGCGGCGACGACGTCGACCGGACCATTGCGCTCTACGTGGCGGACCGGACGCTTGCGCGCGACGGTTGGGACCTCTCGAACGACGCCGTGACTTTCGATCGCCTTGTCCATGCGTGCGAGCTGGCGAAGTGCGAGCTCAGCGAGTCCGAGCAGGCCGCAATCGCGATTCCAAGCGTCGACCCGGCGGCCCCCGAGAGCTGCGGCATCATTCCGATCACGCGTGACGAGGTGCAACAGCTCACTCTCGACCTTGTGCGCTCCACCTTCGTGACCTGCGATGAGGTTTTGGCCCAGGCGCGCTTGAAAGCACGGGATATGCAGGCGGTCTTCTTGGCCGGGGGCACCACACGTCTTCCGGGACTCGTCCAGTACGTCGAGTCGTACTTCGGCAAACGTCCCCGCTCGGATTTGAACCCGATGGAGGTCGTCAGCCAGGGCGCGAGCCTTGCCGCTGCGCGCCCTGCCGTTTCGGAGCTCCTCCACCCGTGCGCTTGATGATCTTGCCGACTTGGCAGCGGCCGGACCCCAGGTGGCCGGCTAGTTGGAAAGCGCCTTGATGACGGCTTCGTCGAGGTGGACATCCTGCTGCGGGAAGGGAATCCCGATGCCAGCTTCGTCCAGCGACACCTTGCAAGCCCGAACCGTGGCCTGCCAGACGTCCCAGTAGTTTTCGGTCTTGCACCAGACGCGGACCTGCCAGTCGACCGACGAGCTACCGAGCCCCTTCAAGAAAACCTGAGGTGTCGGCTCCTTGATCATGCCGGGAACGTTTGCCACCGAAGTTTCGAGGGCTTTGCGGGTCGCGTCGATGTTCGCCGAGTACTCGGCGCCCACATCGATGTCGACGCGGCGAATGTCGTATCCGGTGTAGTTGGTGATGGTGCTCCCGAAGACGGCGCCGTTCGGGATGATCAGCTTTCGGTTGTCGAGTGTGCGGAACTCGCAGGTGAATAGATCGATGTGCTCGCAGATGCCCGTGTTGTCGTTCACTTCAACGAAATCACCGACCTTGAAAGGCCGGAAAACGAGAAGCATGATGCCCGCGGCGAAGTTGCCGAGTGTGCCCTGGAACGCCATGCCAACGGCGAAGCCCGCAGCGGCCAACACTGCGGCGAAGCTCGCCGTTTGAATGCCGAACACCCCGAGACATCCGAGAACAGCGCCGACGAGAATCAGGTAGCGAGCGAACTTCGCGAAGAAGCGCGTGAGGGTCGCGTCGAAGCTGCGCTTCTCCAGCGTTGCGCGTACGCCTCGCTCTGCCCAGCTCGCGAGGACGAATGCGACAAATAGCGCGAGCAGAACGCCCAAGACCTTCGGGCCATGCTCCATCAATAGATCGATGTACTTGTTTGCGTCGATGTCCATGATTTATCCACTCTCTGAACAGCTGCTAGCGCAGCAGTTGGTCGAGGATGATCAGGTTCTCAGCTTCGGCTTCTTCGACGTTGCCGTCTGAGAGGATCATTGCCTTTGCCGCGTCTAGGAACAGTTGCCGGTGCTCTGCAGGGATGTCCGCGGGGTCCAGGTCGTCGGCGCGGGGCGGAACCTCGAGCCATTCTGCGACCTGGTCTTGCTCGTCGTCGTCCAGGCCGAGTCGAATCACCATTTTAACGATGAACTCACGTTCACGTTCCGTGATCTCGAGGTCGGCCCAAGCGAAGGAGCAGACGAACCTCATGAGTTGAAGCCTGTCTTCCCTATCGAGCGCGTCTAGCATCCGCGGGACTCTACTCCGAGTGGCGAAGCAAGACTAGTCCGAAGTAGGTGTCTGGTGACCTGAAAAAAACCAGGTGCGCCGCAACTCGCTCTAGGAGCTACCGCACCCGGTGTTTTGCGGTATGGTGCGGCTCCAATGGCCACCAAAGTGACGATGCCGCAGCTCGGAGAGAGCGTCGTAGAGGGCACCATCGGCAAGTGGCTCGTCTCGGTAGGACAGTCTGTCGCCAAGGACGAGCCGCTCGTCGAGATTCTCACCGACAAGGCAGATAGTGAGCTCCCGGCGCCCGTCGCGGGAGTCGTGACTCAGCTCCTCGCCGGCGAGGACGACATCATCGCGGTCGGCGATCCGATCTGCGAGATCGAGGAGAACGCCCAGGCCGTCGCGGGCCCCGCACCCGTTGCCGACCAGGGGCCGGTCTCCAGCGATGGCGGCGCGTCTCCGGTGACGTCGCCCTCTGTGCGAAAGCTCGCGCGGGAGAAAGAAGTCGACCTTGCCCGTATCCAAGGCTCCGGCGAGAGCGGCCGAATCATGCATGACGACGTGATGGCGGCGATCTCGAGCGCTCCCGGGTCCGAACGGATGGCGACCGCGCCTCCTCCTCCGCCCGCCGTATCACCGCCTGCGGCTAGGCCCGCGCCAGCGCCCGCGCGAGGTGCCGGTCCATCTGGAGCGTTTCGCCTGCCCCCCTATGTTCCAAAGGCTGGCGACGAGATCGTCCCGTTTACCCGCCGCCGCCGAATCATTGCGGACCACATGGTCTTCTCGAAGCAGACCGCCCCCGACGTGGTCACCTTTGCCGAATGTGACCTTCATCGGACCGCGATGCTGCGAGACCAGCACAAATCGCACTTCAAGAAGGAAGGCGTCAACCTCACCTACCTCGCCTTCGCGATCGCGGCGACAGCTCGGGCTCTGCGCGAGTTCCCGGAAATCAACTCGCGTGTCCTCGATGACGCGTTTGTCAAGCTAGCCGAGGTCAACGTTGGCATCGCGGTCGACACCGATGAAGGCCTGGTCGTGCCCGTGATTCGAAACACCGACGACCTAACGATTCGAGGCGTCGCCCGTGCCGTGGCTGATGTCGCCGAGCGAGCACGCTCGGGCAACCTCACGCCGAACGACCTTGCCGGCAAGACGTTCACGATCTCTAACCCAGGCCGCCGGGGCAACCTGGTTGGCGGCGCGATCATCTCACAGCCCAACGTCGCAATCCTCCGTCTCGGCACAATCAAGAAACGCGTGGTAGTGATCGAGCACGAGGGCGAAGATGTCATGGCGATTCACCCGGTCATGCACATGGCGCTGACCTACGACCATCGTGTCGTCGATGGGGTGCATGCCAATGGGTTCTTGTACCGGATCGCTGAGATTCTCGAGTACGGGGACTTCGAGCTTTAACCGGGGCGCGGAAAAAAGCGCGACACGGGCTACGTCGAACGGCTCGGCTGCCGCGGGTGTTTGGGGGTCGGATCTTGGGTGGGTCGCGTCGTACGGCTCGTTGACACCGCCTCGCCCGCCCCCCACCCGTCACGCTCCCCAGCGCGGCATTCGCTTCGCTCTGCCTTGCCGGCGCATTCGCACCGGGCTTCGCCCTTCGGGCTCGCGCTGCCGCGCATGGCTTAAGGCGGTCTCTTAGAACCTGTCTTGCTGGCTCCGTACGGAGGAACGCGCCCCGATCGGGCCTACTGCGTTTTCTTATTAGCCACGAACCGCAAATTCTTAAACTCGGTCTGCCCGAGAGTGTAAATCACCTCGCTCAGGGTTCGGTACGGGGTTCGTTTGTCTGCGATGATCTGGACGTCACCGACGAACGGCTGGTTTGCGAAGCGCTGTGCCGTTCGCTTCTTCCGGTCGCGGATTTCACTGAGGGCCTTGTAGAGGGGCATGATCAAAAAGCCGCTGCTGCCGCCTTGCTTGAGGCTCGGGTCGACGATGCCATTGCGAAGCTCGAGCACCGACTTGCCATCCACCACCACCCCGCTGCGCGAAATCTGAACCGAGAGTGCGTCGCTGAGCTCGACCTTCGAGGTGGAGTAGGGGATGCGCAGCTCGCTGCTCTCTTGAACAGCCGCCGCTGACGACGTCGCGAAGATCGCCATCATGTAGACCAGGAGGATCGTGAGCATGTCCATCATCGGGTAGATGTTGAGCCCGAAGTGCTCGGGCTCGCCGCGGCGACGCAGCTTGGCGCGCACGACCCGGTTCACATACGACATCGAAACGGACTTTTCCGCGACGGGAGGTGCGATCGACGGGCGTGACGGCCTAGTGCTTTCGGTTGCCACTATCGAATCCCCGCAGAGAGCAACACCTCCGGGAAGAGGTCGTTCTCGTCGCCGCGGACAGCGTCCATGGCTGCGATCAGGTCTTCATACGGAACTTCGGGGTCAGCACTGAGCGTGACCCGGGTTTCGTCTTCGAACTGCTCCTTCACGCGACGGACACAGGTGGTGAGTGCTTTCCAGTCGTGCTCGCCGTTCATCCCTGCGGGTACGGTGATGACCTTGCCAGGTGCAGTGGTCGTACATCCCCGCGCGAGCTTGCCGCCCGAGCCAGAGACGACGATCCCTTCACGCGTCACCGTGACGTTCAAGTTGAGCGCCTCATCCGCTGCTGCGCGCTTGCCGATGCCACCCTTGCGATACTCGGGAAGTGCCGCTTCGACCTGCGAGAAGAAAGCGATCGTGGTCAAGGTCATCAACAAGAACATGACGATGTTCACGACGATATCCAAGAACGGAACGATGTTCAGCTCGTCACTCGTCTCGGACGGATCGAGGTCGGGAATGCGGGTTCGCTTCCGGACGTAGGCTCGTTGGCGTGGGGTTAGTCGTGCGGGCATGGCTGAGCCCGATCAACCGCCTTGCCGGCGCAGCGTGAGCAGATTCTCGAGCTGCATCGTGACCTTTTCCATCTCGTGCTTGTGCCGCTTGGTGAGCCCATGGAGCACCAGATGAGCAACCATGAAGATCACCGCGATCAGAAGACCGAGAAAGGTGTTCCACATGGCCTCTGCGATACCGGCCGAGAGCAGCGCGGTTTTTTGCGAAGGGTCGTCGATGGTGCCGACCGCCTTGAAGGCACGAATGAGACCGCTGATCGTCCCGAGCAGCCCGATCAAGGTGGCGATGTTGGCTAGGGTCCAGAGGGCGCCCGTGCGCTTCTCGAGTGCAGGGATCACCTCGCTCATCTTTTCTTCCATCGAAGCGATTACGGCTTCCTCGCCGCGGTTGACCTGCGTCAGCCCGGACTTCACCACCTCGAGCAGCGGCACGGCCTTCGCCTCGCATTGTCGAATCGCGCGATCGATGTTCCCCGCCTGCACCAGCTTGCGAATTCGGTTCATGAATTCGGTCGCATCGACGCTGTAGTTCATCCGGATGTACCAGGCGCGATCGATGATGATGCCCACCCCAAAAGCCAAAACACCGAGATTGATGAACGAAAAGGGGAACCCCTCGTACATCGCCTCCCAGATTTCATGCATGCTTGCGGCTCCCTCCGGCTCGCCGTTGATTCGACGAGAAAACCCCTGGTCTCTCGCTACCCTTCAGCCACACTGAAATTCGGACCCCGAAAGCTGGAATCCGTTGAAATCATTACGACTGTCGGGGCGCACCCCTTGATCGAGGGGCAAGCTAACCCAGCCCCCGCGAAGTTGTCAACGCGACTACAGCTTTTTCCGGCTTTCGAACCCAAGCTCAGCGCGGGTCCTGGTTTCTAAGGACCTGAGCCGGGCACGATGTTGACTTGCTGGATCCAACCGTTATCATCCTTATATAGTAAGCAAGCTACGGAATTGCTTATTGTTCTGGGGGGAACAGCGAGTTTTAGTCAGAAGACAGTGCTGGGGATCGACCCGTACTCACTCGGGGTCCGGATAACACTGTCGAAGTAAAGTTCGCAGGAGGCAGTAAGAAATGGCCAGTTTGGCATACCACTTTGAAGCAGGCGGATGGGCGATGTGGCTAATCCTCATTTGTCTGGTGTTCTCAATCGGGTTCACGATCGAGCGAGCGATGTATCTCTACAAAGCGTCGATCGACAAGGACGAGTTCATCGCAAAGATGCAGAAGTGCATCACCGCCGGCGACGTGGCGGGCGCGATCAAGGTTTGCTCGGCCGAGCACAATCCGCTCGCGCGCATCGTCAAGCAGGGTTTGCTCAAGGTGAACCGCCCCGACGCTGAAGTTCAGGCGGCCATGGATGAAGCTGCGCTCAAAGAGCTGCCGCTGATCGAACGGCGCACGCCGTACCTCGGTCTGCTTGCAAACGTTGGCATGCTCTGCGGTCTGTTTGGAACGGTTGTAGGTCTCATCACAGCGTTCGGTGAAGTCGCCAAAGCCGATGCCGCCAGCAAGGCAACGGGCTTGGCGAAGGGCATCGAGGAAGCGATGAACTGTACCGCGTTCGGTCTCATTACGGCGGTCTTTGCGCTTCTGATGATGGGCCTTCTCAACGGCAAGACCCAGAAGATCATCGACGACATCAACGCGGCTACCGTGCAGGTTCTCAACCTCGTCGTCGGTAACCGCTCTAAGGTCGACCTTCAGAACATTCCCGCGGAGTAACGGGCCCAATGGCTGCAATCGATAGTGGCGGAGGCAACTCCGGGAAGAAGTCGGTCAATCAGGAGATCCCCCTGATTCCGTTCATCGACCTCTTGCTTTGCTGCGTCATGTTCTTGCTGGCCACCGCTGTTTGGAACCAGCTCGCCGCGCTGAACGCCAACCAGCAGGTTCCGGGGCAGGCTTCGACCGAAGATGCACCCCCCGAGGACGAAAAAGTGAAGCTCATCCTGCAGGTGCGGAACTCCGGCTATGTGCTGGGGTCTTCCGCAGGGGAGAGCATCGACATCAGCAAGCGCGCCGTAGCCGACCAGAAGGAGTTCGACCTCGACGAGTTGCAAACCAAGCTTGGGCAATGGAAGCAGGCCTGGGACAAGCGGGACGACTTGATCGTCGCACCCGAAGACGGCGTTCGGTATGAGGACGTCATTCGTGCAATGGATGTCGCGGCTGCGGCGGGCTTCACCACCCTGTCGATGGCCGACGGAGCTGCGTTCCTGTAGGGGGAAACCATGGCGATCAAACGGCCAGAACCAGAGCTGCTCCGTCACATTCCGCTGAAGTTCGTGCGTGACCGCGTCTCGGGTCATGCTCGCAAGTCGGTGGACCACCAGATTCCGCTCATTCCGTTCATCGACTTCCTGATCGTCCTCGTGATCTTCCTGCTCATGTCGTTCTCCGCTTCGGGCGAGCTGGTCGCGCAGCAGCCCACCATCACGATGCCGGATGCGAAGAACACCGCGCAGATCGAAATCTCGCCAATCATTGCCGTCGACGAACGCGTGATTACGCTCGATGGCACCCGGGTTGCCGACACTCAGACCCAGGGGCAGTCCGCACAGGTCGACCGAATCGAACCACTCATTGCCGGTCTCGAAACGGAGAAGCGGAAGTGGGAGACGATTCATCCATCGGAGCCGTTCGCAGGCCAAGTCATCGTGCAGGCGGACCGCAACATCGACTTCCGAGTCGTGAAGAAGGTCATGTTCTCGGCTGCCGCCGCGGGTTACGGCAACGTCAGCTTCGCCGTGAACCAGCGCGAGTAACCAGGTTTCAGTAAGCTTCGCCGCATGGAGCCATCAGAGCTCACTCCTGCCGAGTTCGACGGCGTTCGTACGAACCGATACCGGCCACCTGTTCCGTGGTCGCGCATCGGCGTGTTGCTTCTGGTCGTCGGAATGTCCGCCGGGGCTTACTTCTGGCGCCAGAAGGTCCGCGCCGATGAGCTCAGAGACCGAATCGAGGCGCAACATGCTGAACGAGTCGCGCCGGTCCTCGACGAGCTCGAGGCTACACGGAGCAGCCTCGAAAGAAAGGCGCTTGATGCGAAATCCGGGGCGGCGAACCGTCTGGTGGAGGCCCCGGTGGCCCCTTCTGCTCTGCACGAAAAGACGGTGGTCTACCTCAAGGTGCGGGCGCCCGAGCTTGCTTCCGAGGAGACATTGCGCGCGGCGATCCACTCCGAGGAGGTGGACGCCATCGGTCCGTGTCTGGGACTTGAGCTGACACCACTGTCGGCGCTCTCTGAGGTACCTGAAGTTCTGACTGCCAAGTGGCTAGAACGCGTCCACGATACCAACGACATGCAGCGACTCTCCGTTCGGGAAGAGCAACTGGCGCGGGCGATTGAACGCGAGCTCCCTTCCCTCGAAGAGCTGGTGCCCGTCGACTACTTCTTGCTCTTGCTTGTGCAGGGCCAGAGCAGACTGCAAGATCCAGTCGACGTGTTTCTCTGGGACCTCGCAAAGGACAAGCTGGTCTTGCGCTCGCGGACGGAGAACCGTGGGCGCTTGATCACGGTTCGAAGCCAAATCGGTCCCAAGGTGGGCTTGGCCAAAGCCGACAGCGATCCCATCGTCACTGCAGACTGTTCCATTGCGGCGCACATCAAGGCGCAGCTTGGAGAGCCGACGATGGACCTGGCAACACCGGACTGACCCCCCCTGTCCGCGCGTAGTCGATGCGTTCGAGCCAAAGCTGCCCTTCCGCATGGGAGGCCCGGCTAATTTCCATTCGCTCCCGCCAGGCCGCGGCAGATTTGCCGAAGTCGCCAAGCGCAAAGAACGTGATTCCCAAGAGGCGGCTCAGCTCCTGCTCGAGACGCAGGCTCGGTAGCCCAAGGCGCTTCGCGTCCTCTAGTAGGGGAAGTGCGAGCGCGTACCGGTTCTGACCAATGAGTTGCCGCGCCTCGAGATACTGTCCAAGGCCGTCGCCGCGAATCGTCGCCAGCGCTTGTGCCAAGTGAATCACGACCGCGCTCGGCGACCGCCCGACGAGCATTTCGTAGATAAGCATGCGCTCCGTATCGGTCGCTCCGAGGCCGAGCTTCTTGACTTCGCTTTGGCGCGCGGCACCGTCGGTGCGCGGGATGCTCAGGAGCTCCTCGTAAAGCGCTCCGGCCTCCTCCAAGTTGCCAAGGGTCCAGCTCGCATCGGCGTACTGCTCGAGAGCGGCAGCGACGATCGGCTTCGGCGCATTCATGGCGGCCCGAAGTGCGTCGAGCACGGCCAGCGCCTCGGCGTCGTGTCCGTTACGGGCAAGGGCGCCCACCAATACGGCCTGCGCCTGGGCATCGTGTGCGTCGATGTCGAGGATGGCGCGACAGGTTTCGATCGTACGTACGTCGTCTTGTGCTGCGGCATCGCCTGCTAGGTCGGCGCGAAGCTTCGCCAGCTCGTGGGGGCAAACCGCCGAGAAGAGGCTCGGCCTCGCAAGCTCGACCTCGGCTACAGCACGCTCCTGCGCCGTCACCGGAACCTCCGCGAGGTACGCTTTCCACTCCGCTTCGAGCTCCCGCAAGTCGTCGACCTCGCCACGTCGATAGGTTTCGAGAAATCGGTCCATCCCGCGGGTCACTATCAGGAAGCGAATCAACGATCCCGCGGCCATGTACGCGCGCCGTGCCGGGAGTGCGCTGAACCGAACGCTCATGACATCGTCCGCCGACGGAAGCTCGTTGCGATCCATCATGATCCTCGACCATTGGTCGGGGTCGAGGTCGTCGCGAATGTCCCAGGCGAGGGCGACAGCAGCGCCCTCGATGATACCAGGGTTCGGAATGAGACCCCCCAGTGTTGCTGCGATGGCGAAAGGCCCGCGTCCAGCCTCTTCGAGCAGAGCGTGCACAATCTCGTGTCCGAGCGCCGGATGCGGCCAGCCCGACATCTGCAGATAGACCTCGCGTCGCCAGGGCTTGGCGATCAGCGTGCGCCCAACGCCGATGAGCTCCTTCTTCTCGCCCTGGTTGCGGAAGAAGTAGGCGGTCACCGGTTCGCTCGACGAGAGGCCGACGAGCGTTGTGATGCGCTCGACGTTGAAGTCGCAGTCTTCTAGCAAGCGGCTGGCGTCCGCGGGTAGGGTTTCGCGCGGCATGTGAACGATGCAGTGCCGCCCTTGCTCGGTCTTACCGAGGCGCTCGACCAAATACTTTTCGCTTACCGAGTGTCCCAGCTGGTCGCCCTGCCAATACGACGCGGCAACGATGCCAAGTGCTCCAAGGCAGATCGCAATCGCACCAAGCCGCACGCGGCCACGAGCTCGAAGCTCGAGTGTGCCGGAGGACGGGTCCCAGAGCGCATCGAAGAGGACGCCAAGCGCGAGCACAGCGACGAGAATCGTCGCTCGGTAGCTGAGGTAACGGTTCGGGATCTGGACGAGATCGTCGTAGATCGCACCGGGGAAATACCCTGCGAAAGCCCCAAACAGGTAGACGGTTGGAGTCGAGTAGAATGCCCAAAGTCCAAACAGCGCCGAGCCGATTGGGATTGCGGCTGCAAGCCACGGACTGAGCCGGGGCTGAGCTATCGTCGCGGCGACCCAGACGCCGATGCCGGCTGCGAGCGTGCAGCCGAGGGCCGGGCCGAGCACCATGAAGGCCAGACCTTCGCCCGGCGCGCATTGCCGAACACGCAGCGAGCTCAGGGCGAGGAGCAGGACGGGGATCGACCAAATCAGCAGGCCCATGCCCATCGAACCAAACATGAGGTCGATGCCTCGGGTCCTGCGGTGTCGCTCGGTGTAGCTTGCTGCCGTCGCGGCCACCCAAGGGGGAAGGAGGAGGCCGAGTGCGAGGGCACTTTCCACTCCATGGACCGCGAGCAGCGGGACGAAGGCGAGCGCTAGACCGACGATGGCCGCAAACACTGCGCTCAGCCGAAACATGAATGAGCTCGCCACGGACTATTCGGCGGCTGCGGGCGTCCCGGCCGGCTCGAAGGCGGCGACCAGATTCAGCACCTCTTCAACCCGGGACACCAGGCAGATCTCGAGGTCGCCGCGGACCTCGTCCGGCACATCTTCGAGGTCTGGCTCGTTTCGCTTCGGAAGAAGGATTCGCGCGACGCCGGCACGGTGCGCGGCCAGGCACTTCTCTTTGATGCCACCGACCTTGAGCACATTCCCACGAAGGGTGATCTCGCCGCTCATCGCAACGTCTGGTCGTACCTTGACCTGCGTGAGCGCGGAGGCGAGCGCCACGAAGAGCGGGACACCCGCCGCGGCCCCGTCTTTGGGTACGCCCCCCGCCGGGAGATGAACGTGGACGTCGGTGTGACTCACGAAATCCTCCGCGAGGCCGAGCTCCCCTGCACGTGCACGCACGAAGGTGAACGCCGCCGCGGCCGACTCCTTCAAGACATCGCCCATGTTGCCGGTGAGATGGAGCTTGCCCGTTCCTGGCATGCGGGTCGCCTCGACGAAGAGCAGGTCGCCACCAGCGGCGGTCCAGGTCAGGCCCGTCGCGACGCCTGCCCTAGGGCTACGCTCGGGCTCCTGCCGCTTGGCATGTCCGGCGCCGAGGACGCTCTCGATGAAGGGCGGGTCGGCCAGGATCGACAGGTCTTCGCCGTGGGCGAGCCGAACCGCGATTGCGCGGCAGACCGCAGCGACCTGTTGCTCGAGCTTTCGAACGCCAGCCTCGTGGGTGTACGAGTCGATCAGCAGGTCGATCGCCTCGTCCGAGAAATCGAGGCGCTCCGGAGAAAGACCGTGCTCGCTGAGCTGGCGCGGAATCAAGAAATCACGCGCGATCGAGCGTTTCTCACGCGCCGTGTAGCCAGGGAGCTCGATCACTTCCATGCGATCGAGCAGCGGCCCAGGAATCGTGCTCTTCTGATTGGCAGTGGCGATGAACATCACCTTGCTCAGATCGAACGGCGAGTCGATGTAGTGATCGGTGAACTGTTTGTTCTGTTCAGGGTCGAGCACTTCGAGCAGAGCGCTGGCGGGGTCACCGCGTTGGTCCCTGCCGAGCTTGTCGATCTCGTCTAGGATCATCACTGGGTTGTTGAAGCCCGCCTTCTTCAGGCCGGAAATGATGCGGCCGGGGAATGCTCCGACATAGGTCCGGCGGTGTCCGCGAACCTCGGATTCGTCTGACACACCTCCGAGCGAGACGCGAACGTAGGCCCGTCCCGAAGCGCGCGCGATCGAGCGCGCCAGTGATGTCTTGCCGACGCCGGGCGGCCCCACGAAGCAGAGAATGGGTGCACGCCCATTGCGTCGCAGCTTGCGGACGGCGACGTACTCTATGATCCGGCGTTTCGGTTTTTCGAGCCCATAATGGTCTTCATCGAGGACCTGCCTCGCGTGCAAGACGTCGAGCCGGTCGGGGCTCTTCTTTGCCCATGGCAGGTCGGCAAGCCATTCCACGTATGTTCGTGCGACCTGATATTCGCTGCTCGCCGTGTTCATGTTGCCCATGCGTCGCAGCTCACGCTTGGCTGCGGCCTCCGCCTCGCTGGGGAGTCGGCCGAGTGCAATCCGCTCGCGCAGGTTCTCGATTTCGTCTTCGTCGACATCGGTTTCGCCCAGCTCTCGGCGGATTGCCTTGACCTGCTGGCGTAACAAGTACTCGCGCTGCGAGCTCGACATCTCCTCTTCGACCATGTTGGAGATCTCTTGCTTGACCCTGAGCACTTCGTTCTGCCGATTGACCTGATCCAGGACTTTGCGAACCCGTTCGCGGATGTCGAGGGTTTCGAGCACCTCTTGTTTGAGCTCGTTCGGGACTGGCAGGTTCGACTCGATGAGGTCGGCCAAGGCGCCTGGCTCGCGAACATTGTCGAGAATGTGCAAGGACTCGCGTGACGCCGTCGGCAGGTCGTGAAGCAGTCGGCGTGCAGATTCCCTGAGATGTGCGGCCAGGGCTTCGATCTCGACGTCTACGCTCGGCCGCTCGTGGTAGCGATGTACCCGGGCGCGCATCGTTGGGTGGCGGCCGAGGGTCTCCTCGATGCGCATCCGACTCACGCCTTGGAGCACGACGCTGTACTGACCCGAGTTGAGGCGAATCACCTTCAAGACGCGGGCGATGGTGCCGGTCTGATAGACCTGGTCAAAGCTGGGGTCCTCGACCTCGGCTCTGTGCTGAGTCACCACCCCGATCGCCGGGCGCTCGCGGCCGCAGGCCTCTTCGATCAGCCGCACCGATCGAGGCCTGCCCACGTTCACCGGCACGACCGTCGCCGGAAAGAGCACCGAATTGCGCAGAGGCAAAATCGGCAAAATCGGCTCGGCGCCAGCGGGAAAGATCGAATCCGTCATTGGTTTTGCCAATGATATTCGAGATCTACACTCCCAGCAATCACCCTTCTCAATCCACTAGCGCCAGTGGCAGTCGGCTGGTATCAAAGCGGCGCCCGAGATGCTGGGACGGAGATCGATAGGGGGACTGGGGCTGCTCGGACTGACGGCCATGGGTGGCTGTCATGGCGGGCTTACGCTCAACGCGATCGTCTTGCTGGTCAGCGTGGGCATCTTCGTCGGCACCATTCTCTTGGAGCGGGCGCCCTAACCGTGCCTATTCCGGAGCTCCGTACTCTCGACGATTTGACCTTGGCCGACCTCGAGGGAATCCGGGTCCTTCTGCGCGGAGGGTCAGTGGTCGACTGGCATCGGCTCAACTTTGCCGATGAGGACGAGGCCTACGCCTTTGTGCGGGCGCAGGAGATCGACCCGAACGACCCCAGTGATACGGCGCGTGTCTTGCACGTGAAGGAGGCGGCGATCGACTATCTCCGCCGCCACTTCGACTTCCCGGTTCCGAAACCGGTGGCCAAAAAGGATCTGGTGGGCCTCTTGATGCTCGCCTCGGCAAAAGGGCACCGGCAAATCTGCGCCTGCGCGATCCTGAAGGTGATGCACATCATCCATCACCTGGAGGCGCGCGAGCTCTTGTTCTTGTTGCCGACCGCGGACGAAGAGGTGTTCCAATGGGTGGAGCAGAAGGTCTACCGCGTCATGGCAGCAGCCTTGGCCAGCGACTTTCCGATCCTCGAATTCATTGGCGGGCGCAAGAACAAGGATTCGCTCTACACCAAGCTTCTTTCGAAGCCCGACGTCAGCGCATCGCAAATCTACGACAAAGTCCGGTTCCGCATCGTGACCCGCAGTTACAGGGACATCTTTCCGATTCTGAACTACGTCCAACGAAGCATCGTACCCTTCAACTTCGTCATTCCCGGTCAGTCGACCAATACGCTGGCGCGATTCCACCAGTACTGCCGGTCCGAGCCGGCGCTCGCAAGGCACATTCCCAACCTGCAGCTACCACTCGACTTGGAGGACGGGCTTTCGATGATCGACAACCGTTTCACGGCGCCAAGCTATCGCATCGTGCACTTCGTTGCCGACGTTCCGGTTCGTGTCCCAAACGAGGTGCTGCGCGCCGGTCCGCACGGGATTTCGGAGCTAGGGCATACCATCTTCGTGCAGACCGAGCTGCAAGTTCTCGATCGCGCGACCGATGAAAGGAACGAAGCGGGCGAGGCTAGCCACCAGGCCTACAAGGAGCGTCAGAAGCTAGCCGTCATGCATCGGCTCAAGGTTGGCCGCTTCACGCGGTCCTAGCGAGCGCGGCCTAGCTCCTACTTGCCGGTTCTTGCAGTGATTTCGCGGTTGGCCTGGTTCCCCGAGGCATCGAAAGCCCGAATTGCGATGATGTAGCCCTTGCTCACGAGATCGCCGAGGGGGACGTCGAAGCGTTCACTGGCGTCATCGAGAAGCGAGTCGATTGGGAAAACGTCGCGCCAGTCACCCGCGTCGATCGACATTTGAATGCGCGCGATGGGTCCGAGCTCGTCCACGACGCGGCCGCGCACGCGCCCGTTGCGAACCTTGAGCTCCTCGATGCGAGGTGGATGGTTGTCGACGAGGATAGGCTCCGAGATCGCGCTAGAGTGCAAAGTGAGCCCCGGCGGATTCGACTGCTCGTCGGAGGCGTCGACCCGCACGATGTAATATCCATCCGGAATGCTGTCGGTGTCCCAAGTGTACTTAGGGTCGGTCAGCACGCTGTCCTCAGCGAACATGTCGCGCCAAGCCACCTGCCTTTCTTCGCGATACGCGATGCGGTAGCGCAACGAATCCTTGTCGGGATTATCGACATTCCAACTCAGGCTGAGCAGAGTCGTGGGCGGATTTGGCCGCCGTTGCGCCTCAGCATGCTTGAGCGGAGGTCGGCTGCCTTGGACGTTCGAGACCCGCGCGCGCTGGTTCTGTGGCAGGTAGAAGAGCTGCACGGCGCGAAGGACCGCGTCGTCGTCATTCGGGAGCTTGGCGCGGACTTGAATGAAGCGCCCGGCCGGGCTCGAGACGATGCCCGGCTGTTTGAGGCCCTTCGACCAGCCGCTCCAGGTTTCCCCAGGCTCCTTGGTATTGCCCGAGCGGGTTTGGAAAACGAAGCGACCTCGGCCCCGCCAAGTGAGCCGCCCCCACTTGGATGCGAAGCTCGCGTCCAATGGCTCGCTCGTCCAAATCGCATCGCGACGCTTTGCGGACTTCACTCGATAGAGCGCCGCGCCGTCGCCCGTGGCGAACGAAGGGTCTTTGGCGCGTAGGTCCAGCGCAAGGACCTGTCGCTCCTCCACGTCGACCCAGATCGAGTAGCTCGCATCTGGCTCGACACGCAGGATTCGGCCCTCGTGTCCGCCACCGGCATAGATCGCACCGTCGGTTCCCCATTGGACCGAGGCAAAATGGGTATCTTTCCGGCTCGCCAACATCTCGGCGTGCCCTTCGGCATCGACGCGCCAAACTTGTCCGCTTCCCGGACGCGGGCGGGTCGGAGGGCGTGCCGCGTTGCCAGCGTTCCCGCCCGAGGCCTTGAACTGGGTCCCGGGGGCGGTCTTGAATTGGTTGGAAACCACGGCCAGTTGGCCATCGTAGAAGTCGATGGCGGTGACTTCGTTTCCAGGGAAATCGTACACGACCTCTACTCGGTCGTTCGGGCGGATTCGCAGAACCACGGCACTGTCGCTGGTGCCGGCGTAGATGTTGCCCTTCTCGTCCCCGGAGAGCGCCATGATGTGCGACGCCTGGACCTTGTGGAGGACGCGTGCGCGGCCGATCGCGTCGATGTCAAACAGCTTCCCTTCGGGTCCAGTTCCCGCGATCAAACGGCCACGCTTCTTGTCGTAGCGAAGTGCCCAGATGTGCTTTGCACCGTCGGGAGTCGAGAAGAGCTTCGTCTTGCCCGACTTGGGATCGATTCGGTAGATCCGGCCGTTGGGCAGCGTGCCGGCATAGAGCGCGCCGTCGTTGCCAAATGCGAGCGACGCGACGAGCAGCTCGCCTGTCTTGGCGAACGCCTCCGCGCGCTTGCCATCGAACCGGTAAACGGTGCCCGCGGTGCCGGTTCCGACGAAGGTCCTGCCGCCGCTCTGAGCCAGGCTGTAGGCCAGCGGCACGTTTTCGAGCGCGGTTCGCTCCGTTGTTGCGCCGGGCCGCACGGAGCCGTCGGAGTCAACCGCAGCGCCGTCGAGCTCTCCTTCGAAGAACGCCTCGGCACTGTCGAGCACGAAGCTCTCGGTGCCCACCGCGCGAACCGTCGCGCTCGTGGCGAGCATCAGACCCAGCAGGGCGATTTTCCAAATGGTCTTCGGGTTATTCATCGTTTCGTTACTCACCGAGCGATTGGTCGCGCGCGACTTCGCGGACGCGAAGCGCGAGGTTTGCGCCGCCGACCACCACCTGCTGCATCTTGATTTCCGTGCGCGACTGCGTGACGAAAGGCTTGCTGTTCTCCGTTCCGCTGACGAATTGGAGCGAGTTGAGCGCCGAAGCCGGCAGTGAATCGACGACGTGACCCTCGAAGCTAAGGCCGCTCGTAGGCATTTGAAGGGCGACGACCAAGGAGGTCGCTGGATAGCGTCGGTTTGCCGCCTCAATCAGGTCGCCGAGCGAGCCGGCGCGCGGCTGTTCGACTGCTACGGAGTTCCCTGGAACAATCGAGACACGAACGGTTTGTCCGGCTGCAGCCGAGGGAATGCGAACTTTCACCGCGCGAATCGTATCGGGCTGGTTTACGCGGCGTAGTCTTACGTAGATCGCCAGGTCTTCGCCTGGGTCCACTTCGTCATAGGCGACCGAGGCATCGGAGATCTGGAACACCTCGCGACTCATTTCGACATCGAGCTCGAGGTCGATCGAGGTGACTCGAGAGATCTCGAAGGGGTTGGCAAACGCGGCCTCCATCAAACCAAACATCCGAAGTTGCGAAAAGACAGCCGGGCTGGCGGCGCCCATCGGGGAGAAGCCCTGCTCGTCGAGCGAGATGATGCCGTGGCCTTCGATGCCGATCTTGCTCCTGGCCCTGAAGATCACGTCGGTTGCGTCATTGGCCGTGGATTTGATCGCGTTCTGGATGACCGTGAATACGATCATCGGGGTGAGCATACGGTGGCTCGCTACCTCGACACGCCACTCGGTCTTCGGGGCGCCTTCGACACCGTTCACTTTCACGCGCACGGGGACGCGCGCCGGTTCGATATCTGGGTCGACGACGATGGCTGGCTGTCGATCCTGCACCAAGGCGCCAAGCGACTGTGCCGCTTCGGCGATCTTGAAAGACCGCATTTCGCTGACCAGAACGTGCACGACACGCGCGGTTGCAGTCGGAAGGCCGGTGGCGCCTGCGTCCATCATCGGGTGCCCGAATGCGAGGGTTCGGCCTCCCTTGTCGACATAGGTGACGGTGCCCACGCCAGTGATGGCGATGTCGCCACGAGCGAGCTCGACGGCAATGGCGCCTCCCGCCTCGAACTGTTTTGGGACTCCTTTCGCGCTTCCAGCTGCGCTCGACTGCGTCGCCACCAAACCGAGCGGCTCGAGCTCCTTGGCGATCATCTGCGCCACCGATTCATCCAAGCCGCCGAGCATGATCGGCGTGCTGGCGCGGCTGAGGCCGAGCGGTGCTTCGGTGCGGGCTCTTTCTTGCTGTAGCGCACGAATGGCGGAAAGGGCGGTCACCTCGTGCTCCCCGCGGAACGGAGGCAAGCCAGCGAGCCGTTCCTTGGACAGGCGTCGGGTCGATGTGGCGCTCGGCCGACTCGAGAGCGGACGGGCTCCTGGGAACATGTCGAGACGAACCGGGCGCTTGAGCTCGGCGAGCATGTTCGCGATGGGTGTCACGCCCACCACAGGGTCGGTGCCATAGCTCCAGCCATAGGCGTAGGCGCCCGCCAGGCGGCCCTCGAGGTAAATGGGGCTTCCGCTCATGCCGGCCACTCCCCGCGCCCGGTCGAGAAGCGGGTGGGGTGTCCGGATGAGGATCATGTCCTGATTGGGTCGGAACTCGTGAAGAACGTCGATGACCTCGACATCAAAGCGCTCCGGCTCGGTGCCTCGAAAGACCGAAAGGCCGTAGCCCTTCATTCCAGGACGGATTTCATCGACGTGGATGAAGCCCGGCATCGATTGGGCGATCGCACCACCCCAGCGCACCGAGCCGAACAAGAGCGACGCGCTCAACACGAAACACAACCCGGAGAGCAGTCGTCTCACACCTTGGAAGCCTAGCAGGGCTACTCCGCGGGGGCCGCTGCAAGTTGGAGCGACTCGATGAGCGCGCGTAGCGCTTCAAAGCGGAAAGGCTTGGCCAGATAAGCACTGACGTCGGTCGAGCGCTCCTTCACGACGCGCTCGAGAGGCTCTTCACCCATCAAAATGACCACTAGGTCGGGGTTCCTCTCGCGGAGCTGCCGTGCGACCTCGACACCGCTCGCGCCTGGCAAGCTGCTCGCCACCAACGCCAAGTCGGGGTCCCATTGCTCGATCACCGTCAGCGCGCCATCGCCGGAGCTGGTGCCCACGACGCGGTTGCCATCGACCGTCAGCATCCGCGCAAGGCTCCACTGTAGATCCGGGTCGCTTTCGACGAGCAGCACGCTCCGGTGCTGCGGCCGGTTCTCGGCGATTGTCTTGGCTGCGCTTTCCAACTTCTGCGCGCTTGCTTCGCTCGTCATCTTCGGTACTTGCTTGCCGGTTGCCCCATACGACGGACGAACACCCACCCTCGCTCGGTTGTTCCCATTTCTCCGGTCGAGCCCCATCATAGATAGGTCGGGAGCCGCATGCAATCGAGGTTCTGACTTATTCGGGAATCGGCTAATTATCCTTACACATCGGACGGCTACATCGTCGCCCTAGGATTGCTCTGCGCCTGATTTCCACGTGACTGACCCGGCTGAATCGGGTCCGGACCGTGGAAGGTTTGGCCGCTCCTGGCGATCTGTTCGAGCACCGGGGCCGGCGAGAATCGGGGCCCGAGCTGCTTCTCGAGCTCGCGGAGACGTCCCAGGATTTCCTTGGCGCCGACCTGGTCGACGAAGCGGAACGGGCCGCCGCGGAACGGCGGGAAGCCGAGACCGAACACTGCCCCGATGTCGCCGTCGCGGGCGCTGCGGAGGATGCCCTCGCCGAAGCATCGACAAGCCTCGTTGACGAACTGCAAGGCGCAGCGCCAGGCGATGTCCTGGTCCGAGACGGTCTTGTTGTCGGGCGTCACCCCCAGCACCTCGTAGACCGACTCGTCGACGCCCTTCTCGTTGTCGCCGTAGAGATAGAAGCCACGGCCGTTCTTCCGACCATAGCGCTCGTCTTCGATCAGCTTCTTCATCCCCTCAGGCGCGCTCATCCGTTCGCCGAATGCCTCGAGCATGATCTTGCCGACCTTGGCGCCGACATCGATGCCCACCTCGTCGGTGAGCTTGATCGGCCCGACCGGAAAGCCCCAGTTGAGCATGGCGGTGTCGATCTGTTCGATGGGCACGCCTTCGGCGACTAGGTGCGCCGCCTCGTTCATCATCGGTGCCAGGACGCGGCTGGTGTAGAAGCCAACGCCGTCCTTGACGACGATGACGTGCTTGCCCTGTTTCTTGCCGAGCGCAACGCAGGTCGCGGTGACCCAGTCAGCCGTCTGATCGGTAACGATGATTTCGAGCAGCGGCATCTTGTGCACCGGCGAGAAGTAGTGCATGCCGATGACGGTATCGGGATGCTTGCTCGCCGCGGCGATCTTCGTGATCGGCAGTGACGAGGTATTCGAAGCAAAAATCACGCCGTTCCGGCCAACTTGCTCGATGTCCCGGACCATTTTCTCCTTCAGCGAGAGGTCTTCGAAGACGGCCTCGATCACCACATCGATGTCCTGAAAGCCTTCGTAGCTGGTGGTCCCGGTGGTCTGGAGCATGAGGGCATCGGCCTGTCTTTCGCTCAGGCGCTTGCGCTTCACGCGCCCATCGATGATGCCGCGGATGTATCGAAGTCCGGCCATCACGCCGTCGGCGTCCCGATCCTTGAGACGCACCGGGATCTTGGCCACCGCGGTCGTGACGTAGGCGATGCCGGCGCCCATGAGCCCCGCACCCAGCATTCCGACCTTGTGGACTTCACGGGGCTTCACGTTGGGATCGTCGACGCCCGAATCCTTCTTCAACGCGGTCGTCGCGAAGAAGATGCTCATCAGATTGGCCGCCTCCGGCGTGGTGAGCAGTCGGCCGAAGCCTTTGGCCTCCGCGGCGAGACCGGCTTCGAAGCCGTCCTCCAGGCCGGTCTTGACGATATCGATGATCAAGTCCTGCGCCGGGTAGTTGCCGCGGGTCTGCTTGTGCAGCTGTTTACGCGCCTGGTCGAAGAGGATCTTTCGGCCGACGGGGTTTTTCGAGAGCGCAAACTCGGTGACGGCATCTTTGTCGCGCAGCTGCTGGATGAAGCTCTCGCGCTTGGGCACGTAGCCGACGCGCGAAAGTGCGAGCTCCACCGCCGTCTCGAGAAGAATGGACGGAGGAACGACGTCGTCGACCAGGCCGAGCTTGAGCGCCTTCTTCGCGTCGACCGATTTGCCGGTCAGCATCATGTCGAGCGCAGCCTGCACGCCGATCTGTCGAGGAAGCCTCTGGGTACCGCCGCCTCCGGGGAGAAGGCCGAGCTGGGCCTCTGGGAGTCCGAGCTGGGTCTTCTTGCTGTCGGTCGCCACCCGTGCGTGGCAGGCCAGGGCTACTTCGAGGCCGCCACCGAGCGCCACGCCGTGGATGGCCGCGACGACGGGCTTCGGGCAGCTCTCGATGCGGTTCATCACCTTGTGACCCTCCCGGGACACGCGTTCGCCTTCCGCGGCGCTGGTCACCGCTTCGAGCATCGTGATATCGGCACCGGCGATGAAGCTGTCCTTCTTCCCCGAGGTGAACACGACCGCCTTGATGGCGGCGTCGTTCTCGATGGAGCTGAACGCCTCCGTGAAGGTCTCGATGAAGTCGCTCTTGAGCGTGTTCATCGGCTCGCCAGGGATGTCCATGCGAACGATGGCTACGCCGTCGTCGCGCTTCTCGATGCTGAGTCCTTCGTTCGCCATTACTCTGCCTCCAAGACCATGGCCGCGCCCAAGCCACCCGCCGCGCAGGCGGTGCAAAGGGCCAAGTTACCGTCGCGCCGCTTGAGCTCGCGGAGGGTCTGTGTGATCTGACGCGCGCCGGTGGCCGCGAACGGATGCCCGATCGAAATCGAGCCGCCAGTCACGTTGAACTTGTCCCAGTCGATGTCGCCGATCTTCTCGGATCGTCCGAGGTGCCTCTGGGCCCATTCGACCGACTCGAAGGCCTGCGTGTTCGACAGAATCTGGGCGGAGAACGCCTCGTGCATGTCGATGAGATCCAGATCCGACAGCTTGATGCCGGCCCGCTCGAGCGCGATTGGCGTTGCATAGGCGGGACCCATCAGAAGCTGACCGGCTGGGTCGAGCGCGGCAAACGCATAGCTTCGAATGAAGCCCAGGACATCGAAGCCCTGCGCCTTGGCCTTGTCTTCACGCATGAGCAGCAATGCGCTCGCACCGTCGGTCAGCGGCGAGCTCGAGCCTGCGGTGACGGTGCCGTGCTTGCGGTCGAAGGCTGGCTTGAGCTTCGCGTAGTCTTCGATCGTGCCGCCCTCCCGAACCAGGTTGTCCCTTCGAATAGCCTGATCAAAGCGGTTCGGTACGAATACCTCCATCACCTCAGCGTCGAGCTTGCCCTCGTCCCAGGCCGCGGCCGCCAGCGTGTGGCTTCGGAGCGCGAACTCATCTTGAGCCGCTCGGCTGATGTGATTTTCCTTCGCCATCTTCTCGGCGCTTTCGCCCATCGAAAGGCCGGTGGAGTACTCTGCGATGGCAGGAGCCACCGGAACGAGGTCGCGGGGACGTAACCCTGCAAAAATCTGCGCGCGCTCGCCGATGCTGCGCGCCTTGGTCGCGGCCATGAGGGCTTCGGCGAGGCGCTTCGAAACGGTGATCGGTACGTTGCTCGCGCTGTCCGCGCCGCCCGCCAAGCCCGTGTCTATCGCACCGGCCATGATCGCCTCGGCGACACTCACGGTCGACCGATAACCTGTCGCGCAGGCCATCGAAACGCTGTACGCCTCGATGCCCTTCGGCATGCCGGTCCCGAGTACGATCTCGCGGGCGATGTTCGGCGCTTCCACCGAGGGTACCACCTGTCCGTAAACGACCTGCTGGATTTCAATCGGGTCGAGCTCTACACGCTGCAAGAGCTCGGAGACCACGATGTTCGCGAGGTCGAGCGCGCTGACCTCCCGGTAAGCTGACCATTGTTTCGCAAAGGGCGTCCGCAGTCCGGCAACGATCGCCACGCGCTTTCCATTAGATTCCATGCGCCGAGCTCCTGAAAATGAATCGTGATTCAGTAGAAGGCACGAGCCTGATTCCCTGCTCAGGTGAAGTCAAGCGAGCGCACAGGCGTTGACCGACAGGCGCCGGCCTCTAAACTCTGACCGTGCGCCGCCTTCCCCTTTTGCCGAGCCGGTCGGCCCTCTACGAAGACTGGCCTGCGCGACCCGACGATTTCAACGCGATCCCGCTTCTGCGCGATTCGCGCGGTCGGCGATACACCTATCTGCGCCTCAGCGTGACCGATCGCTGCGATCTTGCATGCATCTACTGCATGCCGCCGAGCGGGGAGGACGAGCATGCGATTCGGCGTGAGCTGCTGACGTTCGAAGAAGCCGCGCGGCTGGTGTCGGTCTTTGCGTTGGCGGGCATTCGGCGTGTTCGATTCACCGGCGGCGAGCCCCTCGTGCGCAAGGACATCGTTCGATTGGTGGAGCTCGTACATCGGCGCACCGAGGTCGAGCAACTCGTGATGACCACCAACGCGACCCGACTGTCCGAGCTGGCGCGTCCGCTGCGCGCCGCCGGGCTCTTCGGAGTGAATGTTTCGATCGACACGCTGGACGCCGTGAGGTTTGCGGAGCTCACGCGCGGTGGCGACTTGGGGCGCGTCTTGGCCGGGATTCACGCCGCGATCGATGTAGGGCTCGACGTGAAGCTCAACACCGTACCCCTTCGGGGCCGCAATGACGACGAGCTCCGGCGCATCGTTGATTTCGCCTGGTCGCTCGGTGCGACGCCGCGTTTCATCGAGCTCATGCCGCTCGGGGAGGGTGCGAAGCTCCCGCAAAGCATGCGAATGAACGCCGCCGAGGTGCTCGACGCCCTGGGAGCGAGCATTTCCCGCGAGGCACCCGAGGGAGTGGAAGGGC
Organism: uncultured delta proteobacterium; assembly: GCA_963699755.1. GTDB lineage: Bacteria > Myxococcota_A > Polyangia > Polyangiales > Houyiibacteriaceae > SG8-38. The sequence continues at coordinate 170,900 of CAVOVB010000001.1, read as the reverse complement.
AGGGGCCGGCGCGCTACATGGTTGCGGCGGATGGCTCCGGTCGTCGAGTTGGCTTCATCACGCCAATCAGCGACGAGTTCTGCGACAACTGCAATCGGGTGCGGATCACGGCCCGGGGTGACATCCGTGCCTGCCTGGCGTCGCGCCGCGCGATCAGTCTGCGCGACATCATGCGAGCCGGAGGCAGCGAGCTCGATCTTGCCTGGGCGATGGTCTGGTCCCTTTCCGGCAAGGATCGCGGGCATCACTTCTTGGAACCCGAAGAGCACGAGCACGAAAGCGTCGGGATGAGCCTCATCGGCGGATAGGCTACAGGGAGCCCGGTGTTGACAAGAATCATGGTGGCCTGCCTATTCGTAGCGGCCTGTTCGAGCGACCCGGAAAATCTCCGAGTGTGGACGCCCGAGGACCACGCGCACCTGCCCGACAATCAAATCGACCGCAACCGCGTGCCGCAACAAGAACGCCCTGACCTCACGATCGGCGACTTGCTGTGGCAGCGCAACTGCGCACGTTGCCACGGAACGGACGGGCGTGGAGGTCCGGAGGTCGCGCTCAACTTCGCGAGCGCTTCCTGGCAGGACGGCATCGAGGACGCACAGATCGCGCAACTCATCGCACGCGGCAATCCACCGACGATGCCAGCGTTTGGGGACTTGCTGACCCCAGAGCAGATTGGGGAGCTGGTCAAGCACGTCCGGACGCTCCACCGGCGGAGCGAGTAGCTACGGCGGCGAACGGAGGGTCGTGCTTTGTCCGCGCCCCGGGTGCCCGCGCTACACGCTCTCCGACAAGAATTGCGCGATCAGATCCGCCACCGAATACACCCTGAGAAAGTCCCCGTCCGCGAGGTCCTGGACGTGCGGCCTCGTGTTCGTACATGCGATCCCCTCGAGCGCTTCGCTGTCCTGAATCCTTTCGAGGGAGTCCTGGGCAAACACGCCGTGGGTGCATACTGCGTAGACCTCGCTTGCGCCTGCTTCCCGATAGGCGCTCGCAGCCGAGATCAGTGAGCCGCCCGTGCGAATCATGTCGTCGTAGATGACGACGGGGCGGCCTTCGACGTCGGCGGCGAGGGCGGTTATTTCGGTTTGGGTGTCGGAGAGGCGCCGTTTGAACACGAATGCGGCGTCGACCAGGAGATCGTTGGCCAGGCTTTCGACCCACTTGGCTCGGCCGGCGTCGGTTGCGCCGAGGACGAAATCCTCTCCGCCGAAATCTCGAATCGCTTGGAGCACGACGGAGCGGGCTTGCAGATGGACGGGTCGGATGTCGCCGGAGAAATACTGCGGGATGCCTTCGGAGTGCAGGTCGATGAGAACCACGCGGTTGCCGGAGCCGGCGGAAGGGATCGACGAGAGCAACCGGGCTCGGTTCTTTGCTGCGATGATCTCCCCAGGCTTGGAGGCCCGCTCCATCGTTTGATATCCGAACCAGGGGAGCACGAGGGTGAGGGTGTGGACCCCCTGGTGCACCAGGCCGCATGCAAGGTCGTAGATCTCGAGCACGTCCACGTCGTCGACCGTCCCGCCGACCAGTGCGACATCGCGCAAGGCGCAATCGGTATCGATGCGGCGGTAGCGCTCCTCGTCGGGGAAGACCTTGCGCTCCACGACGCCCATATCGAAATCGCCTGCTCCTGCGATGTCCTCGCAGAGCTCCTGGTAGCGTTCGGTCGCGAAGAGGAGCATCGGTGGTCTCATGTCGTTGCTCGCATGACAGCACAGCTCGCTTTCACAAGCTAGTGCCTGCCCAATACCTCGAGAAGGACGTCCGGGAGGTCGGTCATGATGCCGTCGACCCCGGCAGCGAGGAGCTCGAGCATGACTGCGGGGTCGTCGATTGTCCATACATGGATTTGAATGCCGTGACGGTGCGCGGCCTCGACAAATCGTGGCGTGATCACCTTCATGCCATGGAAGGACGTCGGAACCTGCAGGGCGTCGAATGGAACGACGAGATGCTTGGACATGCCCGCCCGTGCTCGCGCCCAGAAGCGGAGCGCGCCTTGGCGCCCCGACGACGTCACGACGCGACCCCTACTGTGTTTGCGAAAAGCGTCGGTGACTTCGTCGTGCGCCGATGCGACGAGAACTCGATCGTGAATGCCGTGGTGGTCGATGAATTCCCAGAGACGGCCTGCCAGCGTCGGGTCGAGTGGCTTGATCTCGAGGTTATAGAGAAGTCGCGGATCTGCAGCGAGAGCCTCTTCGAGAGTCGGAATGCAGAGGCCGGCATGTCTAAAGGCGTAGCTTCCATCTTCCACGAACTGGTAGCCTGCGTCGAGGCGTTGAAGCTCGGCAAGCGTATGGTCGCGTAGCTGGCCTCGGCCGTTCGTCGTTCGCTCGAGCGTCGGATCGTGGAACAAGACGAAGTGACCGTCGGAGGTTTCATGAACGTCGGTTTCGACGTGCCGGTAGCCGAGCTCCGCAGAGTTCCGAAAAGCGAGCAGTGTGTTCTCGGGCCAGCGCTTGGCGCCGCCGCGATGCGAAAACGGGATCGGTGTCGTTGGGCCGAAGAACGGTCGTGGCATCGAAGGAGCAGCATAGCGCCCTTTCTTCTTCCCGGCGCGTCACACTTGTCTGCAAGGGCTTTTGTGGCCATCGTGCGCCCTCGGAGGGAACCCCGATCATGGCTAACGACTTGAAGGGGAAGGTCGCGATTATCACCGGCGGCGCCGGTGGCATCGGCAGGGCTCTGGCCGAGGAGATGGCGGAACGGGGCTGCTACCTCGTACTGGCCGATATCAACTCCGAGTTGCTCGAGCAGACGGCCGCCGAGCTTCGGGCCGCAGGAGCGCAGCTCGACGCAAAGACCGTCGACGTGCGGGACGCAGCCGAGGTGCAGGCCCTCGTCGACGGCGTATATCATGAGCTCGGTCGCATCGACCGCATGTTCAACAATGCCGGCGTGAACATCTGCGCCGAGATCCGGGACACGAGCCTCGAGGATTGGAATAGGCTGATCGATGTGAACCTCCGGGGGGTGGTCCACGGGGTTCACGCGGCCTATCCAATCATGCGTGAGCAGGGCTTCGGTCACATCATCAACACGGCCTCTGCTGCCGGCCTGATTCCAGCAGCGGCCGAAGGCGCCTATGCGGCGACCAAGCATGCCGTGGTCGGGCTGTCGTCGACATTGCTCATCGAGGCCGCGACCTTTGGCGTGAAGGTCAGTGTCGTATGCCCCGGCCTGGTCGACACGCCGATCCTCGACTCGACGAGCTATGTCAAGCTCGACTCCGAGGCCCTTCGGAAGATTTGGCCGGGCAAGCCGGTGCCGCCTCGAAAAGCAGCGCGGCAGATTCTACGCGGCGTCGATCGGAATCGATTCTACATCGTGCTGTCGACCACGGTTAATGCGCTTTGGCGTCTCCATCGCTACGCGCCCGGCGCGTCGCTCAGAATCGGAGAGCTTGCCGTGCGCGCGTTTCGCCGTGAACGCCTCGAGGACGATTGAGCTCAGATGAACTCGGGCCCAATCCCGATGACACGCAAGGCGTGATCGTGAATTCGGAATTCGGCCGGGCCGACGCCTGGAGCCTCCCCGTCGATGTCCATCCAGGCGGTGTTGGCGAGTATTTCGACCGTGACGTGCCGACCCCGGTAGGTGCTGACGATGGGGGAGCGGACATGGGTCCCTTTGTAGAGCGCCGCCATCACGGGAAGGCCGCGTAGCGTCGAGGTTGCTCGAATCAGCACCACGTCGAACACGCCGTCCGCTACCCGGGCTTCGGGCGCAAACATCATGCCGCCGCCTGCCCATCGGCCGTTGCAAACACATATGTTGCTGATCGCGTGCTCGCCTTCGTCTTTGCCGTCGATGCGGAGCCCGATCCGAGCTGGCTTGTACTTCATTTGCGCTCGAAGCACGGCCTTGAAGTACTTGGCCTTGCCGCTGCTCTTGGAGGGCGATGCTGCGACGAGGCGATCGACGAGGCCGCCCATGCCCAGTGAAGTGATGTTCAGAAAGAACCGCCCCTCGGAGCGACCTTCGTCGTCAACGTACTGAACCCAGCCGATGTCGATTGGGATTGCACGCTCGTTCCTAATCACTGCGCAGCCGCTCTGCAGCTCCTCGGCGCCCGGGATCATTCGCCGGAAGTCGCCGCCCGTGCCCGCATGAAGAATGCCAAGTGTGACCTCTTCGTTGAGCCCGGACCGCATGATGGCGTCGACGACTTCGCTGTGCGTCCCGTCCCCACCAAAGGAGATGATCGTTCGAGCTCCCTCCGCGATCGCCTGCTTACCGATTCGAAGACCATCGCCTTGCGACTTGGTGAGCTGAAGGTCTACGGGGCCGAGCGCCTCCAAGATTTGAGCGCTCAGCGTCGGCCAGTTGTCCCCTACGAAACCGTGCCGGGCCATTGGATTGGCAATGACTAGGGTCTTGCTCGGTTCGAACATCGCAGAAAGCCTCGTACCGCATTTCGGGTCTTTCGGGTAGAGTGGCGCGATGCTTGCGAGAAAACTTTGCGTAGTTTTCGCAGCGACGCTTCTGGGTTGTGGGAGCGGCCCGAGCTCGAACGAGTGCCAAGGCTTGTCCCTGAACGCGTGCGCCCAGTTGGACGGCGGGGTTCCCCTCAGCTCCGACCTCGTGGTGGACTCCGACTGGCTGGAAGCACGCCTTGGCGACCCCGACGTTCAGCCGATCGACACGCGCGGCTCGGGATATGAAGCTTCCAGAATTCAGGGCGCTATCCACCTGAGGCCCAGCGACTTGGCGACGACCGTCGACGGCGTTTCGGCGCAAGTCATGCTGCCGATGGAAGCGCAGTCAGTGCTTCGAGCGGCGGGGCTGCGGAACGAGGTCACCGCCGTGGTGTACGGCGGTTCCCCAGAGTACGACCCGTCCCGAATCGTCTGGACTCTTCGTTACTACGGTCACGACGACGTCCGCTACCTCGGCGGCGGGTTTCTCCGGGCCAGGAGCGAGCTCGAGGAGCTGTACGAGGACATGGATCGAGCGGAGACGACAGTCACGTATTGCGCAACGGGCCAGCGAGGCTCGTTCGCCTGGCTAACTTTGACCGCGCTCGGCTTCGAGGACGTGAGGTTGTATGACGGGTCTTGGAATGAGTGGGGGCGGGGGGGCTTCCCGGTGGAGCGGTAGCAGCGTCAGTGCCAGCGAGACAAGAACCTCGCTAGCTGATATCCATTGGGCGTGTCCGGGCTCTTCCCACCCCTCACCCTCGCCGGCTCACGCCTAGCATTCATCGTGGACGATGAGTCTTGGACCTATGGCGAGCTCGCGGGTGCTGCCCTCGAGCACGTGGCCCTGCTCGCACGGGCCGGCGTGGAAGCGGGCGATCGCGTAGCGGTTTGGGCGCAGCCCGATCTCTGTACGGCGGCAGCGATGATCGGGAATGCCGTGGCCGGCGTAGCGACGGTCCCGCTGAGCCCCAAGCTCAGCTCGGACGAGCTCGCCCACATCTACGATGATTCCGCACCGAAGCTATCGTTTTGCTGTGAACGGCACGAAATTCCTCACGAAGCAGTGGGCGTCCCCTCGCTTCGAGCCGCGTACCAGCCAGGGTCGGCAACGCTGCCGCCAATCGCGGTCGACGAGTCACCCGAACTGATTCTCTACACCTCTGGCACCACGGGCCCACCGAAGGGCGCGGTGCTTACGCGAAGCAACATTGCCGCGAACCTCGATGCACTGGCCGAAGCCTGGGACTGGACCGAGCGCGATAGCGTCGTTCATTCCCTGCCCCTGATTCATGCGCATGGCCTGGTGCTGGGGCTCTTGGGCAGCTTGCGAGTGGGGGGCGCGCTTCACCACGTTCCGCGTTTCTCAGCCGACGGCATCGCCAAGGCGCTGGTCGATCCGCGTCACGAGCAGACCGTGTTCTTCGGCGTACCCACGATGTTTCACCGACTCGCTGAAGCGGCGGAGCACGATCCCGGTCTTTGTGAAGCGCTACGCCAAGCGCGATTGCTCGTTTCCGGCTCGGCGGGGCTCTCGCTGCGCGAGCACGAGCGTATCCAGGCACTCACAGGCCGCGGCGTACACGAACGATACGGCTTGACTGAGACGCTCATCAACTGCGGCGTCCCTGCATCCCATGCCCCGATGCCGGGCTATGTGGGGCCGCCGCTTCCTCGGGTCGAGTTGAAGCTCGTCGATGAGCAGCGTCGCGAGCTCGATGCCTATGACGATCAGACGATCGGGGAAGTCGCTGTGCGGAGCGATGCTGTCTTTGCGGGATACCTCAACCGGCACGACGCGACCGCTGCGGTCTTGGACGAGGAGGGCTGGTTCTACACAGGTGATCTCGCGACCCGAACCGCGGAGGGCGCGATCCGGATCTTGGGTCGCCGGAGCACGGACTTGATCAAAACGGGAGGCTATCGCGTGGGCGCTGGCGAGATCGAGGCATGCTTGTTGGAGCATCCTTCGGTACGAGAGGTGGCCGTCGTCGGAATGCCCGATGATGACCTAGGCCAGCGGATTGCAGCCTTTGTCGTCTTGCGTCCGGGGGAAGCCCAGGACGCCGCTGGACTCGGCAGCTTCGTCGCGGAGCATCTGAGCCCCCACAAGCGCCCGCGGGACTTCGAGTTCATGGTTGAGCTCCCGCGAAACGCGATGGGCAAGGTCCAGAAGAAGCTTCTAGGCGGTTAGCGGCAGGGCGTCTCGATGGATGCCGCAGGCTTCGGCCACGTCATCGCGGTAGGCGCGCCACAGGTCGACGGCTTGAGCCATCGCTCGAACGACGTCGGCGCGGTCGACGGACGGGACGTGGTTGAGCATGACGCGCCACGCGGCTTGACGATGCTCGCCTTCGACCGAGCGATGTGCTTTGGTCAGCGCCAGGCATTCGACCGGAAGACCGTAGTGCTTCACAAGCGGATGCTCCTCTAGCGGTGGTTGCGGGCGAGGCGGCGCCGCTTGATCGAGCTCGTGCCGCTCGTACGCGGTGCCCTCGATGAAGAGCGTGGCGACCGAAGACGCCACCGACCAACCACGATTCGTGGTCGCGCCATCCAGGAAGTCGCGATACACGCGCGCTGCTGGTAGCAGCTGAACGTTCGAGAAGCGTTCGAGGTCCATTCCGAGCCCCTGCGGATACATCATGAACAAGTCGGGGTGCGGCCGTCCTGCAGCTAGTCCGCCGGTCTCTTCTTCGTACAGGTTCGCTGCCAACTCGCGGCGCACCTCGGCGATTGGGCACTGCACGTATGCGCGGCCCACCATGATCGGGAAGTCGCGCACGTATACTTCCCACTCGTGCTCGAGGTGAATGTGCAGCTTGTCTGGTGAAACCAGCCCGCGCGTGAACGCCGGCCAGGCCCAGTGCGTCTTTCGCTCCATCTCTTGAAGGAGCGCCTCTTGGAACTCGGATACATCCACTGTTTCAACGTAGAGGCTGGCCGGGCTACTGTCGAAATCGCACGGGAAATCGCCGAAAAATCAGGCGTCGCCCTTGAGGTAGGTGTAGCCGCGGAGGCTTTCTTCGTAGTGGCCCATGAAGGTCCGAAGCTGCGGCAGAGTCATCCGCCCCTGATTGAGCGCCCGCTCGGCTTGCTTGCGAACGCGCTCGACCATCTCTTCGGGATCGTACTGCAAATAGCGAAGCACCTCGTCGATCGCGTCGCCTTTGATCACGTTGGACACGCTGTAGCCGTAGTCTTCCAAACGGACGTGCACTGCGTTCGTATCCCCAAAGAGATTGTGAAGGTCGCCGAGGATCTCCTGATAGGCGCCACCCAGAAACATACCTAGGAGATAGTGCTCTCCGCTTTGCACCGGATGAAGGTGGAGCGAGCCCTGCACCTCTTCGACGTCGATGAAGTGGTCGACGATTCCATCAGAGTCGCAGGTCAGGTCCGCGAGCCTCGCACGAACCGTTGGCTCCTCGTCTAGGCGGTGAATCGGCATGAATGGAAACAGATGGTCCATGGCCCAGATGTCGGGCGCGGACTGGAACAGCGAGAAGTTGCAGTAGTAGATCGCACCCATGAGGTCTTCGATGGCGTTGAGCTCTTCGGGCACGTACTTCAGCCGGCGCATGTTGCGGCTGATCTTCTCGCAGCAGCTCCAGAACAGATGCTCCGCCCGCGCCAGCTCGCGAATCCCGAGATAGCCGAACTTGAACAGGCTCCGAGCTTCTTCGAGCGCTTGCTGCGCGTCGTGCCAGGACTCCTGCACGTTCTTCGGTTGGATACCCTTCCAGGTTTCGTAGAATTCGTCGAGGACCCGGTGGTCGTTCGACGAAGGTTGTGGCGGCTCCCCCAAATCGACGTGATCGACCCCCAAGGCATCGAAAACCAGCACCGACTGGTAGGCAGCGATCGAGCGTCCGCTCTCACTGACGATGGTGGGCGGCTCAACGCTTGCCTTCTCGCAGGCCTCCTGCACGCCCGCCACGACGTCGTAGGCGTACTCTTGCAAATCGTAGTTCATCGAGCCGCGAAAGTCGGTCTTCGAGCCGTCGTAGTCGACCGCCAGGCCGCCGCCGACGTCCAGGAATCCCATCTCGCAACCCATTTTCGTCAGCTCGACGTAAATCTGCCCCGCTTCGCGCATGGCGTTCTTCACGGGGATGATGCTCGAGACCTGGCTCCCAAGATGGAAGTGCAGGAGCTTCAGGCAATCGAGCATGCTGCGCTTTTCCAGCTCGTCGACGACGTAGACGATCTCCGACATCGACAGGCCGAACTTCGCGCGGTCACCGGCAGAGTCAGCCCAGCGGCCCATCCCCTTGCTGCTGAGCTTCGCACGAACCCCTAGGCAGGGCCGGATGCCGAGCTTCTCGGATGCCCGGAAGGCGAGCTCGAGCTCTTCGACGCGTTCGAGCACCACGACGACCGTGTTGTCGAAGCGCTGCGCAACGAGTGCGGTCTCCAGGTAGGCGAGGTCTTTGTAGCCGTTGCAGATGATCAAGCCGTCTTCGTCTTCCATCGCAGCGAGTGTGATCAGCAGCTCGGGCTTCGACCCTGCTTCCAAGCCAAATTGCCAGGGCCTTCCGGACTCGACGATCTCTTCGACCAGATGCCGCTGCTGATTGACTTTGACGGGAAACACGCCGCGGTACTTCCCACCGTACCCATACTCGCGGATCGCGTTGTTGAAGCACTCGTTCAGAAGCCGAATTCGATCCTGAAGGATGTTGGGAAATCGAATCAGCAGGGGCAGGTCGAGTCCGCGTTCAGCCAGCTGCTTGGTGAGATCATAGAGATCGATCGCCCGATCTGCGGTCGGATCGGGTCGCACCTCGACGTGCCCCAGCTCGTTGATGCGGAAGTAGGGCTCTCCCCAGCCTTTGATCTGGTAGAGCTTGCTGCTCTTCTTCACGCTCCATTCGCGAGGCTCGCCGTTGCCATCCATGAGGCCAGTGCAGTAGCACATCTCTTGGCTCGAGGGTCTCCCCGGCTCCGTTGCCCCGGATGCCGTGCCGTGGTAGCCGACCCTGCATGTGGGGAAGTCACAAGAAGAGCCGCTTGGCGCTCCTCGTTCTGCTTTGTCTGCAGGGATTCACCTGTGGGCAGGAGGGTTCCGACCTCGAGGTGCCGCCCGAGCGGGGGTCCGAGCTGGAACCCCAAGCTGCCCGAGCCAGGCGCCAGGAGGCGCCGGCGCCTGACGTGGCCCCTGCGCCTAGGGGTACGGCCAACCACGAGGACCTCCTGGCGCTCTTGCATCTGGCCGACGTCTACGACCCCTCTGGCCTCTTCATCGACTTCGGCACGGCGGCTCGCCCCAAGTACACTATCGGGAACTGGAACAGCGGCTGGCTGGGCGAAGGCCGCGAAGGTGACGCGCGGGTATCGACCTTTGGCAAGACCGCACGGCTCTACCTCCCGGCTGACAAGAAGCAGGCGATGCAACTGCGCTTTCGGGTCAAACCCTATGCGGCCGGCGCGCTGATCGTGTACGTCAATGGCTCGACTGCCGGCGAAGCGCGCGTGTCGGAAGCAGACGGCTTCCGCGAAGTCGCAATCCCGATTTCGGAGGCTCTCATTCGTCCCGGCGAGAACGCGATCATGCTGCGCTCGACCAAGACAGCGCAGGTTCGCGGCAAAGCCCGCTCAGTCGCGATCGACTGGTTACGCTTCGAGCCATCGAGCGCCGAAGCGGGGGCCGCGCCTAAGCCCATCGAGGTGCAGCAGGTATCGGTGGCTGGCGTAGAGCGGCGCGCGATCGTCTTGGCGCCTGCCTCGCAGTTGGACTGGTTCGTCGAGGCGCCGGACGAAGGCACGCTCGTATTCGGTGCCGGCCTCCACTCGGAGGGAAGCGGCACCCTGTCCGTAACGATCAGCCAGGACGGCTCTCCGGGCACCGCCGAACGAATTGAGCTCGGGGCCACTTGGTCCGACCAAGCAATCTCCCTGAGCAAGTACACAGGCGAGCTCGTTCGATTGCGCTTCCGAAACGAGGGTGCGACCGACCTCGCCTTGAGCGACGTCCGAATCGTCCGACGGGCCGCTGAGGTCGCCACGTTCGACGAGCCCGCCCGAAACGTGATCGTTCTTCTCATCGACACCCTGCGGGCGAGCAAGCTCCAGCTTTACTACCCGAAGACCCGCGTGAAGACGCCCGCAATCGACGAGTTCGCCGCGCAAGGCGCCCTCTTCGAACGCACGCAGACACCCGAAAACTGGACCAAGCCTGCCGTCGCGAGCGTGCTCACCTCACTTCATCCGGCCACCCACCGCACCAAGGAAGACGCCTCCAAGCTTCCGAAGTCCGCGTTGATGCTGAGCGAGGTCTACAAGAAGGCGGGATTCAAGACCGCGAGCTTCATTGCCAACGGCTACGTGTCGAACGCATTCGGTTTTGATCAAGGCTGGGATCACTACACCAATTACATTCGTGAGGCGCGCAACACCAACGCCTCCAATGTCTTTGGTGAGGCACAGAGCTGGATCGAGAAGAACAAGGACAGCCGCTTCTTCGTCTACATTCAGACGATCGATCCACACGTGCCGTACGACCCGCCCGCCGAGTTCCTCGAGATGTACGACTCTCGGCCCTACAACGGGCAAGTGAAGAATCGCCAAACACACCTGATGCTCGATGACGCGAAGAAGAACCCGGGGAAGTACACCTTCACCGAGCGCGACAAGGAGCGAATCGAAGCGCTGCACGATGGCGAGATCAGCTACCACGACGAGTACTTCGGGAGGTTCTTGGCGAAGCTCCATGAGCTCGGTCTCGATCAAAACACCATCGTCGTCGTGACCTCGGACCACGGCGAGGAGTTTCAAGAGCATGGCTCCTGGGGCCATGGGCACTCGGTCTACCAGGAGCTCCTCAACGTGCCGCTGATGTTCCGCTGGCCCGGCGTCATCCCGGCAGACACGCGCATCGGTCCAGTCGTCGGCACGATAGACATCGGGCCGACGGTCTTGGAAGCCTCGGGCGTGCCCGTCCCCGAAGCCTTCGAGGGTCGAAGCCTGCTCGGCTTCATGCTGGGCGATTGGCCCGCCGGCCCTTACGTCGCCTTTAGCGATTTCCTCGATCATCGCCGTGTGATTCGCGGAGGCGATTGGAAGATGATCATCCGAGGCGACCTGAGTCAGGTCATGTTCGACCTCGAGAACGACTACTGGGAGAAACAGGAGCTCGACGGCAGCCGCCAACCCATTGCCCAGCGCTACCTCCGCGTGCTCCACGGGCAATTCCTCGGGGCGGAGGATCGAGGGCGCTGGTTGGCCGCGACCATTGGCTCCTCAGCCAAGAAGGCCCCTGGATTGACTCAGGAAAGGCAGGAAATGACCCCTGAGCTTTGTCGTCAGCTGGTGGCGCTTGGCTACATCAGTGCCGAGTGCGACGAGCTCCTCAGCAACTGAGGAGCGCAGCCCCGTGGGCGACGCGAATCATGGACTCGGCGGAGCCTTGATCGGGGTATCAGGTTTGGTAGCATCCGCCGCCATGCCGGAATTCAAGCCCAAGTTCGAAAGCCTTGTCCAAGTCTTCAACCACTCCGTCGAGAAGTTTGGGGACAGAGCGCTCTTTGGCGTCAAACGCAATGGTCAGTGGCAATGGATGACCTACCGGGAGTGGGGCGATCGCACGCGGCGCTTGCGAACGGCGCTCGCAACTCTCGGCGTTCATGCCGGGGATCGCGTCGCGGTGATTGCGAACAACAGCCCCGAATGGGCAATGGGCGCGTACGCGTCCTACGGGGTCGGTGCCGCCTATGTCGCGATGTACGAGTCGCAGCTCGACAAGGACTGGAAGCACATCCTCAAGGACTGTGGCGCAAAGGTGCTGTTCGTCGCCAACGAGCAGATCGCAGAGCGCGTTCGAAACTTTCGCGATGCGCTCCCGGACCTCAAGGAGGTCATCGTCTTCTCGGGTACGCCGAAGGGCGGCGAGCGTGCTTTTGCAGACTTGCTGGACTACCCGCCCTCCGACCTGGTCGACCCAGGCCCCGATGCCATCGCGGACTTCATTTACACCTCCGGCACGACCGGCGAGCCAAAGGGCGTACGCCTCACGCATCGGAACCTCGCCTACAACGTCAGCGCGATGCATGTGCTCTTGCCGATGGAGCCCGACGACCGTTCGCTCTGCTTCCTACCCTGGGCGCATTCGTTCGGACAGACGGTGGAGCTACACGGCTTGCTGTCGATGGGCGGGTCCATCGGACTTGCCGAGGCGGTCGACAAGATCATCGCCAACCTCGGGGAGGTGAAACCCACTTTGTTCATCAGCGTCCCCCGGGTGTTCAACCGCATCTACGACGGCCTCCACGCGCGTATGGCCGAAGAAGGTGGGCTCAAGAAGAAGCTCTTCGAGGCGGCGCTGGAAACGGCCGCGGCGCGAAAGCGATTGGCGGCTCAGGGCAAGAGCAGCCGATGGCTCGATTTCAAATTCAAGGTCCTCGATGCCCTCGTCTTTTCGAAGGTCCGCGAGCGTTTCGGGGGTCGACTCAAGTACGCGTTCAGCGGTGGTGCAGCGATCTCCAAGGAGGTTGCGGAGTTCATCGACAACCTCGGGATCACCGTCTACGAGGGCTACGGACTCAGCGAGACTTCCCCGATCGCGACGGCGAACTATCCGGGGGGGCGAAAAATCGGCTCGGTCGGTAAGCCGATTCCCGGTGTCGAAATCGAGATCGACGTATCGGCGACCGACGATCCAGTCCAGGGCGAAGTTCTCATCTTCGGTCACAACATCATGGAGGGCTATCACAACCTCGACAAAGCCAACGCCGAAGTTTTCGTCGAGAGAAATGGAAAGCGCGGGTTCCGTTCGGGGGACTTGGGTTTCGTCGATGACGAGGGGTTTTTGCACATCACCGGCCGCGTGAAGGAGCAGTACAAGCTGCTCAACGGAAAGTACGTCGTTCCGACGCCGCTTGAAGAGAAGATCAAGCTTTCACCGTATATCTCGAATGTCATGGTCTACGGCATGAACCGCGAGTTCAACGTGGCCGTCGTCATACCGGACTACGAGGTGCTCAAAGCCTGGGCCGCCGAAAAGGGACTCGACCCCGATCCTGCGTCCTTGGCCAAGAACGAGGACGTTCGCGCCTTGGTCGAGCAGGAGGTCGCCAAGTTCTCCGCCGAGTTCAAAGGTTATGAAAAGGCTCGCAAGCTCTTCATCGGTGAGGAGGACTTCACCACCGACAACGGCATGCTCACCCCCACGCTCAAGCTCAAGCGCCGTGTCGTGCTTCAGCGGTACAACGACGCGATCGAATCGCTCTACGATTGATCTCGTTTCGGCTTCGCCCCGCCCACCCGGGCGACCAGTGTGGTGATCAAGTAGCCCATGCCGATCAAACCGGCGGACATCATCATGTCATTGAAGCTTGGCGTATAGAACTCGGTTGGAAACTTGTCCGCTGTCAGGTCGGCGAGCCGCTCGGCGGTCAGAATCTGCCCCTTGAACACCTCGCCGACTTTCGGCGGGACGCCTTCCTGGAACGGCCACAAGCCGAATACGGCACCGACGAGCAGGCCCATGAGCACGCCCAAAGTCGGCTGCTCGTAGCGTTCGAGCACCATCTTGATCAGGTTGCTGATCAAGAGGATGCCGATGGCCACGCCGATGCCGAGGGGAAGCGCGACCCCGATGAACGGTTCGGAGGCGCTCGCGAGGTCGCCCGACTTGAGTGCCTCTTTGAGCGCATCGATCGCGCTCAGGATAGGAACGTAGACCCCGATCACTAAGAGGAGATAGCCGCCGCTCACACCGGGCAAGATCATCGCACTCGCGCCGGCCACTCCGGCGATGAACATCATGACGACGCCCTCCCGGCTCGCTCCGGAGCTCGCGCCTCCGAATTGAAGCCACGCGAGCGCTGCCATGACGAGCAGACCTGCCACCATTGCGGCCGAGAACGCACTGGTCGCGGGCCGAGCCATTTGCCAGAGCACCGGAACCCCGCCGAGCGTCAGGCCAATGAACAAGCTGTACATCGCCCAGCGATGCTGGACGACGGCATCTTTGACCGGGCCGGCACCGAGGAGGATCGCCGCCATTGCAGCGATACCCACCAGCCCCAAGACGAGAAGCGAGCTCTTTCGAAACCGAAGCCCGCTCAGCTCGGCCAGCGCCTGAATGAAGCGAGGATAGACGCCAGCCGCGAGCAACATCGTGCCGCCACTGATCCCCGGTACGAGATTTGCAAGCCCCATCAGCACGCCACCCAAGAGGCAACGCAGTCCCCATTTCGGGCTCATCGAGCCTTCCACCGCCGTATTCATGCCGCCGGGTGTACGGCAGAACGACGGGGACGCCAAGCGAAGCGCGCCAGCTAGGGTAGCGCAGCTTCGAGATACGACCTAGGTTCATTCGGTGGGCCGTCTTTTTCTCTTATTCACCGTCGTTCCCTTGGTCGAGCTCTACCTCTTGATCGCCATCGGCCGCACCCTCGGACCGGTCGCGACGATCGGCCTGGTGGTGATGACGGGCCTGGTCGGAGCGTGGTTTGCTCGCCTCGAGGGCGCCCGTGTGATCCGTCGCTGGCAAGACGCAATGGCGCGACAAGAGGTTCCCAAAGACGGGGTCATCGATGGCTTGCTGATTTTCATCGGCGGCTTGATGCTGATCACCCCCGGTATCCTGACCGACATTGCCGGACTTTCGATGGTGATGCCCCCGACGCGCAGGGTCATCGCGGGGTTCGTGCGCAGTTGGTTCGAGCGGCAAATCGCAGCGGGTCGCGTCCAAGTGTACGCGCCTGGCTACAACGGCGGGCCCCGTCGTCCCCAAGAGGTGATTGATGTGGAAGGGGAGGTCGTAGAGGCGGTCCAAAAACAGAATCCCCCCGAGCAGCTAGAGAAGTAGACAGCGCGCGCTCAGTCGGCTACCAAGCCTCCATGAAAGATGTCTGGACCCTTCTTTGCTGCGTGGTGCTCGGCGCCGCGCTGACCGCCTGCAAGAGCAGCGAACCCGTACCGGCTGACGGCGAGCCCGCCGCCAAGACCGAAGTCGAAGCTGAGAAAGCCGAAGCCGCTGAGAACGAAGCAGCCGCTCCAAAGAGCGAGGCTGAAGCCGACGCGAATGCCGCGATTCCCGCGCCTGCCGACGTAGCCGCGCCCCCAGAGAATGCCGAGCGTAGCGAGTCCGGCCTCGCCTGGACCGTCTTACAGGCGGGCACCGGCGACAAGCACCCATCTGCGGCAGACATCGTAAAGGTCAACTACACCGGCTGGACCACCGAAGGGCGGATGTTTGATAGCTCGGTGAAGCGTGGGCAGCCCGCCGAGTTTCCGCTCAATCGGGTCATCAAAGGTTGGACCGAAGGCGTGCAGATGATGGTTGCCGGCGAAAAGCGCCGCTTCTGGATCCCGGGCGACCTCGCCTATGGCGATGCGCCGGACAACGATCCGCACGCCGCGTTCGGTCCGCCCCGGGGCACCCTGGTGTTCGACGTGGAGCTCATCAGCTTCAACGAGGCCCCTAAGCCACCTGACACACCCAAGGATGTCGCGAAGATTCCGAAGAACGCGAAGAAGACCGAGTCCGGCCTTGGTTCGCGCGTGCTCGAGAAGGGAACGGGTACGGAGCATCCCAGCGCCACGAGCGTCGTGACCGTGCACTACACGGGGTGGACGACTGACGGGCAGATGTTCGACAGCTCCGTCGTACGCGGGACGCCCGCGACCTTTGGTCTCAACCGAGTGATTCCTGGCTGGACCGAGGCCTTGCAGCTCATGGTGGTCGGAGAGAAGCGACGACTCTGGATCCCCGAGAACCTGGCCTACGGTGGCCGACCTGGACGCCCCGCTGGGATGCTCGTCTTCGACGTCGAGCTCATCGATATCAAGAACTAGCCGCGACCGGTTCATCCAGCCGGAATTCATTGGTTTTCATGAAATAGATCCGAATTGCGCGCTCGTGCGTCTACCAGGCCAAGTGAGGAGCTATCGATGAAGCAAGCAATCGCTATTTCGGGTTTGTGTGTGGTCATGGCCTGGCCGACGACGTCACGCGCGTTTTGTGGGTTTTACGTGAGCGGGGCAGATGCCTCGCTCTACAACAACGCGACCATGGTCGTGATGATGCGCGAGGGCACGCGAACCGTGCTGTCGATGCAGAACAACTACCAGGGTCCGCCCGAAGACTTCGCGATGATCGTGCCGGTGCCGGTCGTTCTGCAGGAAGACAATGTGAAGACTCTGCCACCGGAGATCTTTTCGCGGGTCGACAAGCTCGCGGCGCCGCGACTGGTGGAGTATTGGGAGCAGGATCCCTGTCGTCCGATGGTCGTCTACGAGATGGCCGCCGGTGGGCCGATGGCGAGAAGGTCCAAGTCCATGGCCGACGGTGCACAGGACGAGGAGCTGGGCGTCACCATCGAAGCACAGTTCAAAGTTGCCGAGTACGATATCGTCATCTTGAGCGCCACGGATTCGAGCGGCCTCGACAAGTGGCTTCGGCAGAACAAATACAACATCCCGAAGGGCGCTGAAAAGGTGCTTCGACCTTACGTGGAGCAGGACACCAAGTTCTTCGTGGCCAAGGTCGACGCCAAGAAGGTGAAGTTCAAGGACGGCATTGCGGTGCTTTCGCCGCTGCGCTTTCACTACGACGCGCCGACCTTCACGCTTCCCGTTCGACTCGGGCTCCTCAATAGCGCGGGCAAGCAGGACTTGATCGTCCACCTTCTCGGAAAGCAGCAGCGCTACGAGGTCGCCAACTACAAGAACGCCTCGATCCCGACCAACATCCGCGTCGAGGACAGCGTTCGGAAGAGCTTTGGTGCGTTCTACGACGCGCTTTTTGAAAGGACGATCGAGAAGAACCCGGGGGCTGTGGTCACCGAGTATTCCTGGGACGCCACGAGCTGCGATCCATGTCCCGAACCGCCGCTCAGGCCCGACGAGCTGGCGACCCTCGGAGCCGACGTGCTCGTCCCAGCGGAGACGGATCCCTACTCCGACATTCCTGGCGTGGTCCCGCAAAGGCGGCCTCCGCCTCGCTGGCAGCCGTCTAGCTTCGTGCTCACTCGATTGCACTATCGCTACGACAAGGACGGGCTCGATGAGGACCTGGTGTTCCGTGCGGCCGGTCCGATCGTGGGCGGTCGCGGGATGCCCGACCAAGAGGGCCAGCTCGGGGAACGACGCGCGCAGGCGTCGAGCATGAACAACTTCCAAGGGCGCTACGTGATTCTGCATCCCTGGGAGGGAGAGGTCGCCTGTGAAAATCCACAGCGTGGGATTTGGGGAGGACCGCCTGGCGGCCCAGAGCCGCGTCCGTTTGCCGCGGGCAACACCGCTCTCAAGGGTGGAGCCGGCAAGACCTTGACCAAGCAGCTACCGGGCCTGATCCAAACCGACATCCCCGAGCTCGACCTCGAAGCCGGCGCGCTCGAAACGGCGCCAAAGGGTGAGCCCGAGGAGGGCGACCGGAAGAGCGCGCCAAACGGAGATGTGAGCAGCTCCGATGGCTGCAGCGTGAGCGCGGCGAAGAGCGCTTCGCTCGGTTGGATCGCCCTTTGCTTCGTTGCTATGTGGCTGACGAGGAGACGCACAGCCCAATAGCTCATGGCAGAATTCATCTTCACGATGAAGGGGGTGACGAAGGTCCATCCCCCGGACAAGAAGATCATCGAAGACCTCTATCTTTCGTTCCTTCCGAACGCGAAGATAGGGGTCATTGGTGTGAACGGCAGCGGTAAATCCTCGCTTCTGCGCATCATGGCTGGTGTCGACGACAGCTTCACGGGCGAGGCGTGGATTCGCCCCGGTGCGAAGGTGGGCTACCTGTCTCAGGAACCGGACCTCGGGGACGCTAAGACCGTTTTGGAAGCGGTCGAGGCCGGTGTTTCGTCGGTGCGCGCGATTCTCGACGAGTTCAACGAGCTGAGCATGAAGCTTGGCGAGCCGATGAGCGACGAGGCGATGGCGAAGTTGCTCGACCGGCAAGGAGCCCTTCAGGACAAGATCGACGCTGTCGATGGCTGGAACTTGGAGAGCACGCTCGAGATCGCGATGGACGCGCTTCGCCTGCCGCCTGCCGATGCCGACCCGAGCTTGCTTTCCGGTGGTGAGAAACGTCGAGTCGCGCTTTGCCGATTGCTGCTCGAAAAGCCGGAGCTCTTGCTGCTCGACGAGCCAACCAACCACCTCGACGCCGAGTCGGTCGCATGGTTACAGGGCTACCTCCAGAAGTATCCCGGCTGCGTGATCCTCGTGACCCATGATCGGTACTTCTTGGACGAGATCGTGGAGTGGATCCTCGAGCTCGACCGCGGTGACGCGCACCCCTTCAAAGGCAACTACTCCCAGTGGCTCGAAGCCAAGGAAGCGCGGCTCGCCCAAGAAGAAAAGAAGGACAGCTCGCGGAAGCGCAGGATTGCCACAGAGCTCGAGTGGGTGCGTTCATCGCCGAAGGCCAGACAAGCCAAGAGCAAGGCGCGCATCACTGCGTTCGAGAGCCTGGTCGCCGATGCGGCCAAGGCCCGCGCCGATGCCAATGAGATTCGTATTCCTCCCGGGCCTCGGCTTGGGACACAGGTGTTCGAGCTCAATGGCGTGAGCAAGGCGTATGGTGACAAGCTCCTTTTCGAAGACCTGAGCTCCGTCGTGCCGCGCGGGGCGATCGTCGGCATCGTCGGGCCGAACGGTGCTGGCAAGACGACCTTGTTTCGAATGCTGGTGGGCCAGGAGACGCCCGATTCGGGGACGATCGTCACAGGCGATACCGTCGTGCTTTCGTACGTGGACCAGAGCCGCGAGACGCTCGACGATGGGAACAACGTGTTCAAGGAGATCACGGGGGGCGCCGACGAGATCGACGTTGGCGGAGGCACTGTGAAGTCGCGCGCATACGTCGGCTGGTTCAACTTCCGCGGCAGTGATCAGCAAAAGCCCGTCAAGAACCTCTCCGGGGGCGAGCGCAACCGCGTTCACCTCGCGAAGCTCCTGAAGAGCGGCGGCAATGTCCTGCTTCTCGACGAGCCCACCAACGACATCGACGTAGAAACACTACGCTCGTTAGAAGAAGCGATCTTGGCCTTCCCCGGTTGCGCGATGATCATCAGCCATGATCGCTGGTTCCTCGACCGAATCTGCACCCATATCCTGGCGTTCGAAGGTGACAGCTGCGTCGTCTGGCACGAAGGCTCCTACGCCGACTACGCCGCCGACCGCAAAGCCCGCCTAGGCACCGAAGCCGACGTCCCGCACCGAATCAAGTACCGCAAGTTCTCCCGCTAGAAGGACACAGTCCTAAGCTCCAAGCAGCTGGCGGTTATGCGGCAGGAGAGCCTTCCCTTACTAGCAGCGCGGTGATTTCGGGTTCTAGGGCGGAGTGCCCGGAAAGCGGGGCTATCTTCAGGGTGCTGTTGGGCCAGGCTTGGTGGAGTTGGTAGGCGCTTTCTGGGGGGCAGACGATGTCGTAGCGGCCTTGGACGATGACTGCGGGGATGTGTTTGATGCGGTCGATGTTGTTGAGCAGATGGTTGTCATCTTGGAAGAAGCCGCGGTTGATGAAGTAGTGGCATTCGATGCGGGCGAATGCTTCTGCGAAGGTTTCGTCTCCGGTGCGTTCGATCAATTCTGGGTCGGGGACGAGCCTGCTCGTGCTGCCTTCCCACATGCTCCAGGCGCGTGCAGCTCGAATTCGTTCAGACCGGTCGGCGCTGGTTAGACGGCGGTAGTAGGCATCCACCAAATTGCCCCGTTCATCTTCGGGAATTGGCTCGAGATACCTCTGCCACGCTTCTGGGAAGATCCGGCTCGCGCCTTCTTGGTAGTACCAGTCGATCTCGCGCTGCCTGAGCAAAAAGATGCCGCGCAGGACCATGTCGGTGACGCGGTTCGGGTGCTCTTGGGCGTAGGCCAAAGAGAGAGTGCTGCCCCAGGAGCCGCCGAACAATTGCCAGCGCTCGATGCCGAGATGCTCCCGAAGGCATTCCATGTCGCCGATGAGGTCCCAGGTCGTGTTCTTGCGCAGCTCCGCGTGCGGTGTGCTCCGGCCGCAGCCTCGCTGGTCGAACAGGACGATGCGGTACACCTCGGG
Source organism: uncultured delta proteobacterium (assembly GCA_963699755.1). Classification (GTDB taxonomy): domain Bacteria; phylum Myxococcota_A; class Polyangia; order Polyangiales; family Houyiibacteriaceae; genus SG8-38. The sequence goes on along the minus strand of CAVOVB010000001.1, from coordinate 150,473 downwards.
GTCCCAGAACCTTCGGTGCACCGGGCTCGATCCTCCACCCGGCCCTCCGTGGACGAAAACAGCCGGGTTGCCCTTGGGATTGCCACATTGCTCGTAATAGACCGAGTGCAGGTCATCGACGCGAAGGTGTCCGGCATCATAAGGCTCGATCTCTGGAAATAGCCCCGCCATCGGCAGCGCCGATCACAGCACGTTCGCGGGCTGGCGCAACCGACGACAGTGACTATCTTGCCGCGCGGGCATGAGCCACAACGAATACCAGCGGCGGCGAACGTTTGCGATCATCTCGCATCCGGATGCCGGAAAGACGACTTTGACCGAAAAGCTTCTGCTTTACGGAGGCGCCATTCATGCGGCCGGCGCCGTCAAGTCGCGCAAGGCGAAGCGCTCTGCGGTCAGCGATTGGATGGCGCTCGAGAAGCAACGTGGCATTTCGGTCACGACCTCCGTCTTGCAGTTCGAGTACGATGAGATTCGCTGGAACTTGCTCGACACGCCGGGTCACAACGACTTCAGCGAGGACACCTATCGAACACTGATGGCAGCCGACTGCGGCATCATGATTCTCGACGCCGCACGAGGCGTCGAGCCGCAGACCCGAAAGCTCTTTCACGTGTGCCGCATGCGCAACACGCCGGTCGTCACCTTCATCAACAAGATGGACCGGCCGGCCCGAGATGCCTTCGCCTTGATGAGCGAGGTCGAGGAAGTGCTCGGCGTGAGCACCGTGCCGTTCACCTGGCCGATCGGCAGCGGCGATTTGTTTCAAGGCGTCTACGACCGCATGAACAAGCTCGTCATTCGTTTCGAACGATCGGCCGAGGGCCAAGCCAAGCGTGCGGCGATGAAGGTCGCTGGCCTCGACGACCCCGAGCTCGACGCCCTGCTCGGCGAGGAGGCGGCGCAGACCCTGCGCGACGAGGTCGAGCTCCTCGACGGCGCTGGAGAGGACTGGGACAAAGGGCGGTTCCTTGCCGGTGAAATCACGCCGGTCTTCTTCGGCAGCGCCCTCACCAACTTCGGCGTCGAGCCGTTCTTGCATGCGTTCAAGGACCTTTGCCCCCCGCCGGGCGCGCGCGAAGCGACCGGTGGCATCACGGTGAGCCCCTCCGACGACCGCTTCAGCGCATTCGTGTTCAAGGTGCAGGCCAATATGGATCCGTCCCACCGGGACCGGATCGCATTCGCACGCATCTGCTCGGGCAAGTTCGAGGGAGGCATGCGCGTCCACCACTTCCGGCTCGGTAAAGAGATCCGGCTCAATCGGGCCGAGCAGTTCTTCGCACAGGAGCGCGAGAGCGTACTGCAGGCGTACGCGGGTGACATCGTAGGCCTCTACGACCCGGGGCTCTTCCGAATCGGTGACACCCTTTCGACAGACGGCCCCATGAGCTTCGACGCGGTCCCACAGTTTTCGCCGGAACACTTCGGACGTTTGCAGCTTCTCGACCCGCTCAAACGCAAGCAGCTTCAAAAAGGCATCCAGGAGCTTTCGGAAGAAGGCACCGTTCAACTCTTCATGGAACCGGGCCGCGAGAAGGATCCGGTGTGCGGTGTTGTGGGCCGCCTGCAGTTCGACGTGCTCATGTTTCGACTCGAGCACGAGTACGGGGCGCGCGTGACCTTCGACCTTCTCCCCTATCAGCACGCGCGCTGGATCGAGGGAGTCGAAAATTGTGCGGCACTGAAGGCCAGGCGGGTCCCGATGGCCGTCGTGGACCGAGACAATCGCCCAGTAGCCCTATTCCGAGACGAGTGGGAGCTCGGCCGGGCGGAGCGCGACAACGACAGTTGGACCTTCCACGAGACCGCTCGGATCGTCGCGGCCGCGTGAATACGGGCGTAAACGGCGCGTTCAAACGGGGGTGAACAGCGCGTCCAAAAGCTGCATACTTAATTTCGAGGGGGGAACGAGCGAATGACGAAGAACGCCACCAGAGTGAGCCTGATGCTGGCCGCGTGGATAGCCATCCCGGCGGTTTCTCATGCGGACGGGACGACATTCATAGTACGTCCCGACGGCAAGAGCGGCGCGACCTTCGTCTCCGATGCGCCGCTCGATACGATGATTGGGAAGAGCTCGAAGGTGAGCGGCAGCCTGACCATGGATCCGGTGGACATCACGAAGACCACCGGCTCGTTCGAAGTCCCTGTCGTTTCACTGACCACCGACAACGACCTGCGGGATGAGCACCTCCGAGGCGACGGTTGGCTCGATGCCAAAAAGACTCCGAAGATCTATTTCGAAATCACCGAAGTCATCCTCGGCAAGAAAGACTCGCCCGAGCTCAAGCCGGGCAAGGACCGGAAGGTTCAGGTCAAGGGCAAGTTTACGGCCCATGGGGTCACGAAGCCGGCCGTCGCGAAGGGGGTCGTGAACTGGTCCGGGAAGAAGCTTCACATCAAAGCCGACTTCACGGTTGCTCTCGAAGACCACGACGTTTCCGTTCCGTCGATTGTGCGGCTCAAAATCGCCAACGACATTCAGGTCTCCGTCGACTTGCATGCGGTCGCGCAGTAGCTCGGCCAGGTTCAGCCACTTGGCGATGCTCAGAATCGCCTCTGCGGCTACACAAGCCCGGTTCGCTCTAGCAGTGGTTCGAGCTCCGGCCCGCGCCCCATGAACTCCTCGTAGAGCTTCTCCGGTTCGTCGCTATTGCCCTTCGATAGGATCGCGGCCCGGAACGCGCGTCCGACCTCTGGATTGGTGATGCCTTCGCGTTTGAAGCGGGTGAAGGCGTCGGCGTCTAGCACCTCGGCCCATTTGTAGCTGTAGTAACCAGACGCATAGCCGGTAGGATGCGCGAACACATGGCCGAAGCTGGCCAGCATCGCGTAGTCGCCCGGAAGCGTGGTCGACGAATACGCCTGGATGATCTTTCTCGCATAGTCCATCGCATCACCGTCTCGAGTCGGGTCGTAGTCCTGGTGAAGGGCGAGGTCGACCGCTGCAAAGCCTAGTTGTCGCATCTGCGCATTGGCTGCGCGGTAGGTCCGCGCAGCGACCATTTTTTCGTAGAGCTCGTCTGGGACCGGTTCGCCTGTTTCATAGTGCGCGGCGAATAGGTCGAGGCCACGCCGTTCCCAACACCAGTTCTCCATGATCTGTGAGGGGAGCTCCACGAAGTCCCAGGCGACATTGGTGCCAGCGAGGCTCCGCACGCTCACCTGGCTGAAGCAGTGGTGCAGCAGATGACCGAATTCGTGAAAGAGGGTTTCGACCTCGCGATGGGTCAGAAGGGCAGGCTTTCCACCGACTGGAGGATTGACGTTGGCGCAGAACAAACCGAGCTGCGGATCCGGCCGGCCCTCCCGATGCGGCGCGCTGATCAGCGAAGTCATCCAGGCCCCGCCGCGTTTGTTCTCGCGTGGAAACAGGTCGACGTAGAACGCGGCGACCATCGTGCCGTCCCGGTCCTCGATGGCGTAGGACTTCACCTCCCGATCCCAGACTTTCGCGTCTCGCTCGACGATCTCGATTTCATAGAGAGCCCCCGCGGTCGCGAAGAGGCCGTCGAGCACGCGGTCGAGCGGAAAGTAGGGCCGAAGCTCTTCTTCGTTGAAATCGTATTTCGCCTGCCGTTGTTTCTCCGCGTAGTAGGCGATGTCCCAGGGCTCGAGCGCGGGGGCCGTGTCGCCTTCGATCTCTTTCCGAAAGGCCTGAAGAGCCTGGTTCTCGCGGCGGAACCCCTCCTCTGTTCGCAAACGGAGGTCGTCTATGAACGCCTTGGCCTTCGCGCCTGCCTTGGCCATCCGGTCCTCGGTGACTAGGTCGGAGAAGTCCGCGTACCCGAGCAGCTCGGCCTTGGCGCGGCGAAGCTCGAGAATCCGCTCGATGATCTTGCGATTGTCGCGTTCGCCCGAAACGGCACGTGTGTTGGAGGCGTGCCAAACGTGCTTGCGTATCTCGGGGTCGTCGAGGTAGGTCAGCACGGGGATCATGCTCGGGGCGTGTAGGGTGAAGCGCCAGCCTTCTAGCCCCTTTGCCCTGGCGTTCTCCGCCGCGGCTTGCTTTGCGCTATCAGGCAGGCCCGCAAGCCTGCTCTCTTCGCTGATGAGCAACTCGAACGCGTTGGTTTCGTCCAGGACGTTCTGCGAGAACTGCGTCGTCAGCTTGGTGAGCTCGATCTCGATGGCTTGTAGCTTCTCCTTGTCGTCGGCGCTGAGCTCCGCGCCGTGCCGTCGGAAATCATCGAGCGTCTTTTCCAAGAAGCGCTTCTCGGTTGAAGGGAGCGCCGCGCCTTCCTCGGTTCTCGCAAACGCGCGGACGGCCTGATAGAGCCCGTCGTTCATGGCGAGCTCCGACCAGAACGCACTCACCTTCGGGCGGGTCGCGTTGTACGCAGCGCGCAGCGCGTCGTCCGTGGCCACGCTTTCGAGATGACCGACCACCGCCGAGGCCCGTTCGAGCATCTCGGTAGCCTCCTCGAGCGCGCCAAGCGTGTTGGCGTAGCTTCGAGGTTCTTGGCCCGTGGCGATGGCATCGATCGCCGCCTGTGCCCGAGCCAGCAGCTCGTCGAGCGCCGGCTCAACGTGCGCAGCCTCGATCTCGTCGAAGGGAATCTCGAATCCGAGTTGGATCAGCGGGTTAGGCATCGCCCAAGCCTAGCAGCGGGACCGGGTTTGCGCGGCTCCCTACCAAATGGTAGAGAGCTGGATCGAGTGCCGGGGGCTACGGCGAGCCGGCGACTTCGGAGAATCGATATGTCGGTACCTTCGCGTTACATCTTGCACCAGGGGCCGATGCTCGGCGCCCTCGTTCGCGCGGCCTTCGTCGCAGTGAAGAGCGCGTCCGGGCAACCCAACAAGGCACCGGCCGAGGTTCCGGGCCCTATCGTCTCGGCGACAATCCCTGCGCGGCCGCCCGACCTGGTGCGCGACTACATTCGGCACGTTGGCGGAGACCCTGGCTGGTATCGTGGCCAGGTCCCTGCTCATCTGTTCCCGCAGTGGGTCTTCCCCCTTCAGGCACGCGGCATCGAAGGGCTCCAGTACCCGATCCAGCGTGTCCTCAATGGCGGCAGCCGCCTCCAGATGAACGCGCCCCTTCCGCTCGGCGAGCCCTACGAGCTCAAGGTGCAGCTTCTCGACATCGACGACAACGGACGCCGCGCCGTGATTCATCAGCGCGCGACGACCTCTACATCGACTCATCCCGAGGCGATCGTCTGCGACGTGTACGGCATCGTTCCCCTGGGTGGCGGTGACAAATCGCCGAAGCGCGAAGATGACCGTCCGCGCGTTCCCGTCATGGCGAAGGAGCTCGGACGTTGGAAGCTCGGCACGCACGTGGGCCTGGATTTCGCAAAGCTCACCGGCGACTTCAATCCCATTCACTGGATTCCGCCCGCGGCTCGCGCCAACGGCTTCCGCAACATCATCAATCATGGGTTCTCCACCATGGCGCGTGCTATCGAGGGCTTGAACCGTTCGCTCTTTTCCGGCGATGTGAGTAGGCTCGAGTCGATCGACGTGAAATTCACCAAGCCCTTGGTACTGCCCGCCAAGGTCGGCCTCTACATCGAGGATGACTCTGTCTTTGTCGGGGACGCGCCGGGTGGCCCGGCCTATTTAGTTGGAACCTATTCAGTGAGGAGCTGAGCTCGAATGACGGATCTTCTGCTCGAAAACGAAAATGCGCGAAAACTAGTCAAGGCTCTTGGACTCCCAATTCCTGTGCCTGAGAAACTGGCGCGGGGCAAAGGCCCCTATGAGGAGCGGCCGCTCGATGACAAGAACGTGATCGTCTGCGGGGTCGGTGCGCTTCAGAGCGTGCTTGCGCAGGTCCTGACGAAAGCAGGCGCCAATCCCTTGGTCGTTGGCGCCTCAGAGGCCGATCTCGAGCCTTTCAGAGGTCCTGGCGAGGCTTGGGCGCGTACGCCACACCTGGTTGCGCCCGGCGAGGCGCCTGAGGGCGTGCGCGTCGACGCCATCGTGTTCGACGGGACCGGCCTCGAAACACCCGAGGACCTTCATCAGCTCTACGCATTCATCCATCCGTGGATTCGTCGGCTCAATCGCTCCGGACGTGTCGTCGTGCTCGGTCGTCCGGCGTCGGACGCGAAGAAGCCGGTCCATGCTGCCACCCGCGCCGGCCTCGAGGGGTTCACGCGGAGCCTCGCAAAGGAGATTGGTGGCAATGGATCGACCGCCAACAGTGTTTTCGTAGAAGAGGGGGCCGAGCAGCGACTCGACGCTGTGCTTCGTTTCCTCCTATCGCCGAGATCTGCTTACATCAGCTGCCAGCCGTTTCACATCACCACGTTTGCCACGGGCGAGAAGGCGCCCGACACGCACGTGCTCGGCGGCAAAGTCGCCCTAGTCACCGGCGCAGCGCGCGGTATTGGTGAAGCAACCGCCGAGCTACTCGCCGCCGAAGGTGCGCACGTGGTCTGTCTCGATCGACCTGCGGACGATGGCCCGTGTAGCCAGGTCGCGCAGCGCGTCGGCGGCTCCACGCTCCTAGTCGACATCACCGACGTCGATGCGCCGGAACGAATCGCCGCGGAGCTCAAGGAGCGATTCGGAGGTGCGGACATCGTCGTGCACAATGCGGGCGTGACGCGCGACAAGACCCTCGGGCGGATGAGCCCCGACGCCTGGGACACGGCGGTCGACATCAATCTCGGCGCGGTCATTCGTATCACCGAACGACTGCTCAGAGATGAGGTCCTGCGGCCGGGTGGGCGGATCATTTGCCTCTCCTCGGTTTCCGGAATCGCCGGAAATCGCGGGCAAACGAACTACTCGGCGGGCAAGGCCGGCATCGTCGGATTCGTCGCCGCGCTGGCCTCCAAGGTCGCCAAGAAGGGCATCACCGTCAACGCGATCGCACCGGGCTTCATCGAGACGCGCCTCACCAACGCGATGCCGGTCGCGCTTCGCGAGGTCGCACGCCGCATGGCCGCCGTCGGACAGGGGGGCAAGCCCGAGGACGTCGGCCAGGCGATCACTTTTCTGGCAACCCCTGGCGCCGTAGGTCTCACCGGTCAAACGGTTCGTGTCTGCGGTGGCGCACTCGTAGGAGCATGAAGATGGCCAAGAAGAAGAATGGTTGGGGCAAGAAGCGTCGCGCGGTCATCGTCGCTGGCGTTCGGACCCCGTTCGTCAAAGCCTTTGGCAAGTTTCTCAAGCTCGACAGCATCGACTTGGGTGACATCGCGGTGAAGGCGCTTCTCGAGCGCACCGATGTTCCTCATCAGGAGATTGACAGCATCGTTTGGGGCGGCGTCATTTTGCCTTCGCACGCGCCGAACATCGCACGCGAGATTGCGCTAGACCTGCGTTTGCCTGCCAGCGTCGAAGGCATGACCTGTACGCGCGCCTGCGCTTCGGGTTTGCAGGCAGTCACCCTCGCGGCTGCGGCAATTGAGCGCGGCGAGGCGGACGTCGTGATTGCTGGCGGCTCGGACTCGACGAGCAACGCGCCGCTCAACCTTCCACAGAAGGCGGTTCACGCGCTCGCGCCGCTTGCATTCGGCAAGGCTTCCACGCCCACGGACTACCTCGGGGTACTGTCGCAGATGATGCCGATCACTGAAATTCTCCCGAAGATGCCGAAAATTGCCGAACGCACTACCGGCGAAGTGATGGGCGAGTCCGCGGAGTCGATGGCTCAGCGCAATGAGATCACGCGCGAGGCACAGGACCGTTTCTCAGAGCGTTCGCACCACCGGGCGGCCGCAGCGATCGCGTCGGGGCGTTTCGACGATGAAGTCACCGCCGTAGAGACTTCGGACGGATGGGTGTACGCCGACAACCTCGTGCGCGGCGACACGACTTTCGAGAAGCTCTCGAAGCTCCGCCCCGTATTCGCGAAGAACGGCACCGTGACGGCAGGCAACGCATCGCCCCTGACCGACGGCGCGGCTGCGGTCTTGCTGATGAGCGAGGACAAGGCGCGGGCGCTGGGCTACAAGGCGCTAGCCGCCTTCCGTAGCTGGTCGTACGTCGGTGTGGACCCGGCGGATCAGCTGCTCATCGGTCCTGCGCTCGCAATGCCGCGGGCGCTCGACCGAGCCGGCATGGAGCTCAAGGACACGAGCCTCGTCGACATGCACGAAGCGTTCGCGGCGCAGGTTCTTTCGGTGACCAAGGCTCTTGCGAGCAAGGGCTTCGCCGAGCTGAGACTTGGCAGGAGCAAGGCCGTCGGCGAAATCGATGAAGAGACCTTCAACATCTACGGCGGCTCGCTCTCGATTGGGCATCCGTTTGGCGCCACAGGGGCGCGCATGGTGACGACGATGGCCAACGAGCTCGCACGCAGTGGCAAGGAGACAGCCCTTCTCGGGATCTGTGCCGCCGGCGGCCTCGGCGCGGCTGCCGTGCTCGAAGCGGTCCGCTGAACGTGCGCATCTGGGCCGCGCTTGCCGCGCTGCTGCTGCTCGCCTTCGCTGGCTGCACGAAGAGGGAGCCGCGTGGCCCGGGGCGCGTCGTCACACTGGATTCCGAGGTCGCCGGCTTGTCTGGACTCACCTCGGATGAGCACGGCGCGTTTTGGGCGCCGGGCGAAGACGGGGATTCGGTGCTCCGCATCGACCCTGCGACCTTCGGCGTCACCCGCTACTCCGTCGTGGGTGCGCCGCCCGGGACCGATCTAGAGGCGATGGCCTGGGTGGACGGGACGCGGTTCCTCCTCGGCACCGAAACCCAGCAGAAGGACCGCCTCAGCGATCTCCTCCTCGAAGGCAGGCTCGAGGGCGGGCGATTCCGGGTCACGCGGGTCGGCCAGCTCGACTACGCCCGCTGGCAGCTGACCGCCCCAGATAACCGTGGCATCGAGGGGATTTGTCACGTAGATGGCCTCTTCGTGTTGGCGACCGAGCTCGTGGAACGACAGCGCAAGCGACGCTGGGCACCCGTCGGCGTGTTTGATCCGAAGACGCAGAGCTGGACCGCACACCGGGTCGAGCTCACGACTGGGACCGGGAAGCTGGCCGCGCTGAGTTGCAAGCTCGTCGGCGAGTCGATCGTAGCGCTCGCCGTCGAGCGCCACTACGGCGTGTCGCGCCTGCTACGCTTTCGAGTCCCCAGGGGGCCTGAGGCACAGTGGATCGAGCCAACCCTTGCGGCCGATCTCTCGGCGCTCGTGTCTCCACTGCCGAATTTCGAAGGGCTCCTCTGGATGGAGGATGGCTCGGCGCTGCTCCTCACCGACAACAAGAACCGCGGCATCACCCGCGAGCCGAGCCGACTCTACGAAGTCCCTTCGAGCGCGATTCAATGAAGCAAAATTGGCTTGCTCCTGTGCTGGCGCTCGCGGTCGCCGGAGGCGCTCGTGCCGAACCGCTCGAGCTGAGCGATGAAGTGAGCGCGCACGTTCGAGGGATTCACGCGCGCAAGCCGGGGCTCCGGGACGACGTGTTCTCGAAGATGGGGGGCTCGAGTGTAGCGAGCAAAGCGTTCCTTCACTGCTTTGCCGCACCCTATGTAGAGCTCGGCGAGCACGAAGCGTTGGCTGAGACGCTCGCCTACTTCGGCAACGCACAGCGCAATTCCTTCAACCGCGAAAGCCAAGCCGCAGGGGTGAGCTGGAACCTCCGCTACGTCTTGGGCGGCCGGCCAGCCAGCTTCCGAGAAGAGCTCGAGGCGACGCAAGCACGCTGGGCGCTGGTCTTGTTCGGCGGCAACGACGCACAAAACGAAAACGAGCGCGTCTATTTGAAGCGCCTGGTCTACCTGGTCGAGGCACTGGAAGCGATGGGCGTCGTCCCCATCCTCGGCTCCGCCCTGCCAAGACGAAACTCGCTCAAGGAGCGCTGGATCCGCCGCTTCAACGCGATCACCGAAGCGGTGGCCACGCACTGGTCACTCCCGTTCATCGACTACCACGGCGCGCTATCGGCGCTGCCCCGCAAAGGTTTGGCGCGAGACGGCGTGCACCCGAACGTGCTGGGGCGCGGTGGGGCGCAAGCGGCGTGTCAGTTGACCGAAGAGGGGCTGCGCTACGGGAACAATCTGAGGAACTTGTTGACCTTGGAGATGTTGGATGCGCTGAGGAGGGCGGTTGAGGGCGGGGACAGCGACAGCGGCAGGGACACTGGCGTCGTCGCTGACGCGGGCACTGGCACTGACGCGGGCATTGGCACTGACGCGGGCACTGGCACTGACGCCTTTCCCTTCTCCGCCCTCGTCACCAAATCGAGCCTCCCACTCGCGGGGACCCTTCCCAAGCACTGCGGCGTCCTCAGGCCAAGCTCTCGGCTATACCGGCATCGGCTCGCGCTCAGCGCGCGTACTCGTCTCCGTGCTTCTGCGTTCGATATCGACGGCTACAAGCACCGCGTCCTCTGGGTCCGCGTGGACGAAAAGGGCGAGCGCTGCGTCCGGCGGCGTACTCAGACCTTGGAGGTGGATGCGCGGCCCGGAATGTGGGATCTGATCGTCGAGGCTCCGGCGCGCGCAGCCGAACAGGGGCAGATGTTGATCCTCATTACACGGAACCCACGCTGACCATGTCTGACGCCGAGCAGATACGGATTCACGAGATCTACGAGTCGGTTCAAGGTGAATCGACGTTCGCCGGGCTTCCTTGTACCTTCGTGCGGCTCTCCCGCTGCAACCTCCGTTGCCGCTGGTGTGACACGCCTCAGGCCTTCGAGGGCGGGACCCAGATGCCGCGCGCCGAGGCGCTAGAAAAGGCGCTCTCGTTTGGTACGCCGCTGGTCGAGCTCACCGGTGGTGAGCCCCTGCTCCAGCCGGGCGCGATTCCCCTGCTCCGAGAGCTCTGCGACGCTGGCCGCACCGTCCTCCTCGAAACCAGCGGCGAGCGCGATATCTCCGAGGTCGACCCTCGCGTGCATCGAATCATGGATCTCAAAGCACCTGGGAGTGGCGAGTCGCATCGCAATCGATGGGAGAACATCGCAGACCTGAGCATACGAGACGAGGTCAAGCTCGTCCTCGCCGATCGCGTCGACTACGACTGGGCGAAAGGCGTCATCGAGGAGCACGGTCTTGCCGAGCGCGTGAATGCCGTCTTGCTGAGCTGCGTCTGGGGGGAGCTCGACCCCAAGGACCTGGTGCAATGGGTCCTGGAAGATGGCTTGCCGGTTCGTGTGCAGATGCAGATTCACAAAATGATTTGGGATGCGGACGCCCAGGGAGTCTAGTTGATGCCATTGGACCCGGAATTCGTTGCTGATTGCCCGTACGGACCGGGCGCGATCTGTATCGACGAGCTCGTCGAAGTCGACAAAGAATCGGGAATCGTGCGCGCGCGGATGAGCACGCGCCCCGACCTTCCTCTAACTCGCGATCAGCGGGCGCACCCGGTGCGGCATCCGCGGCATGTGAGCGGCGGCTTGATGGTTCACCTGACCGGCATCCTCGGCTTCATGCACACCTATTACGTCCTCGGCCTTCGTCACGCAGACGGATGGATCGGTTACGGCGGACGGATCTACGACGCACGCTTCGCCGCCCTTGCCAAGATGGGATCGCCCTTGGAATTGGAGCTTCGTGCCGTGAAGATCCGCCAGCGTGAGAACCAGGTGTTCGGACGCTACGAGTTCCGCTTCAGGCAGGATGAGATCCTGATCTATCAGGGCGACCAAGCCGCAATGTGGATGAGGGTATCGGCGCCATGAGCGCGAAGTCGCAAACCTTCACCGTCGAGACGCGGGGCAGGGGCACGCTCGAGATCACGGAGCGGGTCCAAGAGGCTGTCGCGGCTTCCGGCATTTCGGAAGGCCTCTGCACCGTCTTCATTCATCACACAAGCGCGTCGCTCATCATCAACGAGAACGCCGACCGAGACGTGCAACGCGACCTCGAGGCCTTCCTTTCCAGGCTCGTTCCCGATGGCGATTCGCTCTACGTCCATACGATGGAAGGTCCAGACGACATGCCGGCGCACGTCAAAACCGCCCTGACTCAAACTTCGCTGAGCATTCCGGTGAATGCTGGGCGCTGTGCGCTCGGCACCTGGCAGGGCGTCTTCGTCTGGGAGCACCGACGCCGGGGGCATCGGCGACGGGTCACCGTGACGGTCGTCGGTTAGACGCCGCTGGTGACCCAAGCGCCTCTTGAGGGCTCGACTACGCCCTCGGCTGGGCCTGCGCGCCGCCCTCGTCGTACATCTTCTCGATGTCTTCGGCGAAGTGAGCGTTCACCTTGGCCCGCTTCACCTTCAAGGTCGGCGTGAGCTCGCCATCTTCGATGCTGAAGTTTCGCTTGAGAATGGTGAACTTCTTGATTTGCTCCACGCGCGCGAAATGGGCGTTCATCTCGTCGATGTGCGCCTGGATGCTCGCCCTGAGCTTCTGGCTTTTGTGTAGCGCGCTGGCATCTTCGCCATTGGCTGCAGCCCAGGTCGGGCCCGCCTCGGCATCGATGGTGACGAGCGCGCTCAGGTACTTGCGACGATCGCCGATCACCACGGCTTCGTCGACGAGCGGATGGTTCTTGATGGCCGCTTCGAGGTTCTTCGGCGTGATGTTCTTGCCGCCGGCGGTGATGATGATGTCCTTCTTGCGGCCAGTGATGTTCAAGAACCCGTCCTTATCGAAGGCGCCCAAGTCACCCGAATGCAACCAACCGTCGGTGAGCGTCTCGTCGGTTGCCTCCTTGTCCTTGTAGTAACCCATGAACACGTTGGGGCCCTTGACCATGATCTCGTCGTCTTCGGCGATCCTCACCTCGACCCCCGGCAGTGCGGGACCGACGCTGCCAAAACGATACCGGGTCGGGGTGTTGAAGCTGGTCGGGCCGCTGTCCTCCGACTGCCCATAGACCTCGAGCACGACGAGGTCCAAGCTCGCGAAGAATTCGAGCACCTCGCGTGCAATGGGTGCCGCGCCGGTGACGCAAACCCGGGCATTGCCCATGCCGATCGCTGGCAGGAGCTTCGAATAGATCAGCTTGTTGGCGAGCGCATATTGAAGGCCTTTGGTGCCCTCGGGGCTTTGGTTGGCCTCCCAGCCGACCTTCATCGCCCATTTCACCAGCCTGGCCTTCACACCCGTCGCTTCCTCGAGCTTGGCGGAGATGCCGGCGTGGAACTTCTCCCAGATCCGCGGCACGCCGAAGAAGATGGTGGGCTGAACCTCTTTGAGGTTTTCGGGAACCGCTTCGATCGACTCGGCGAAGTACACCCGCGCGCCGGTGGTGATCGGAATGTGCAGCGTGAACATCTGCTCGGCGATGTGCGAAAGCGGCAGATAGGAGAGCGAGCAATCCGTCGAGTTGATCGTCGTGATCTGGATGGCGATGTTCGACGTCCAGGCCAGGTTCTCGTTGCTCAGCATGACGCCCTTGGGCGGGCCCGTCGTGCCGGAGGTGTAGATCAGAGTTGCAAGCGCCTTCGGATTCAGACTCTCGACGCGGCCGAGGTAAGCCTGCTTCTCGACCTCGTCGCCCTTGGCCATGAACTCTTCCCAGCTCATCACCATCTCGTCAGCGATCGGGGGACAGCCCTTCATCGTGACGACGTGCTTCAGGTTCGGCATGTTCTCGCGTTCCGCTAGAACCTTGCGCCACTGATCTTCATTCTCGACGATGATGACCGGCGCTTCGGCATGGGCGACGATGTAACGAACCTCGACGGGGGAGCAGGTGGTGTAGATGCCAGCGGGCGCGCCGCCGGCACCCATTGTGGCGAGGTCGATGATCGCCCATTCGGGGCGATTGAACCCGAGGATGCAAACCGTCTGTCCTGGCTTGAAGCCAAGGGCGATCAACGCGCGCCCGGCCTGCGTCACCTGGTCGGAGTACCTGCCCCAGCTCGTCGGCTTCCAGCTGCCGCCTTCGCGTACGTAGTACGCAGGATCGTTGGGGGTCCTTTTCGCTCTTTGCAGAAGTCGATTTGGAATCGTGTCAGTCGCCACAGCGTCACCTTTCGAGTGCCCAGCCGCCCACCGTCTGGGGACCGCCAAATATAGGCCGAGATCGACTCGAATGGGAAGGGCAACCGAGCGAAGCCTGTGCTAAATCGCCCCCTCACGGAGGAGTGGCCGAGCGGTCGAAGGCGGCGGATTTGAAATCCGTTGTAGGGGCGACTCTACCGGGGGTTCGAATCCCTCCTCCTCCGCCAACTTCGCGCTGGGTTTTCTGCGACGAACGCAAACGGTGTCATGCCGGTGTCATGCACGACGGCCCCCTAACGCGATCACTTGTGCAGTCTCGGGGAGCTCGACGAGCGCCGCAGTTTCGCAGAGCTTGTCCCAGGACCAGAGTGCATAGCGGTCCAGCACATCGCGCGACCGCCCAGTGTGTGTGAGAACGCGAACGGCTTCACGGTTGGCCCCGGCTTCATGCGCCATCGAGATCCAGCACTTGCGGAACCCGTGGGTCGCGCGACCCTTCTTGTGCTCGATGCCGACGCGCTTCTCATCTTCGATCAGCGCCTTGTAGACCGCGTTCGGCTTGCGGGCCTTCATGGTGCGGGGATTAGGCACGATCGGGTCATCGCATCGAGGGGTTCGGCCGAAGATCGACGGGAAGCCCGACAATCTCCAGCGCGCGATCAAGGCCGCGGCTTCGGGATGCACCGGAAATCGACGCGCGGCGATGTAGTCATCTCGGCTGCCCTTCAACGGCTGCCCCTGGTACTGCTTGTCGATTGCCATCGCGCCTAGAGGCTTCGGGAGGCGGTCGTAGTCCTCAAACGTGAACCCGCAGCCCTCGCCCTCGCGGTCCGCGAACCAGAAGAGCAGAGCGTAAAGCACGCGGCGGTCGAGCCGGATTCGTTCGTCGGTAAGCAGGGTCACAACTTCCCCCGGTTCGTACCTCTCCCAGGGGTTGTCGCCGACCTTCGGCATCGAACCGCGCGGCATCTGCGTTGCTGGGTTGTAGTCCGCCAACCCCTCGAACACCGCCAACGAGTAGACACTGCTGATTAGTCCGTTCACGTCCCGAATCGTCCGGGCGCCGATCACACCATCGCCGCTGTCGTAGAGCTTCCAATACAAATCGAGGAGCTCGGGCGGCGTCAAGCCAGTCAACGCCTTCTGCCCGAACGTGGGTTCGACGTGGAGCTCGAGGCGGCGGCGGTCCTTCTTCACGTTGCGGCGACCCTTGCGCTGCTGCCAGGCCGCCCAGTGGTCGAAGTAGGCAGACAGTACGTGAGGCTTCACACCACGCGCCTCACGGTCGAGGTCGCGCTTCCTCTTCATCGCATCGGACAGGGTCTTGCCCCCATGCTTGCCGCGGACGCGGTAGCGCCTCTTCGATGCATCCCAGGAAATGCCCGCGGGCAGCTCCTCGCCGGTAGGGCCACGCCTCTTAGCCACCACGGGCCTCCAGCCATGCCAGCGCACTCTGCGTTCGAATGCGCTTGCCCTTGATGTCGCCGGTTGGGATGAACGGCATCCCCATTTCGCACCACTCTTGAACGCGCTTTTCCGCAACGCCCAACAGCCTAGCGAACTCGGTTGGCTTCATGATCTGGGTATCAGGGTCACTGAGTCGCCGCAGCTCATCGGCCAGGAGCGCGCGAAGCTCGCCCCAGGTCATGTCGACCAGTCGGCGACTATCGTCACCGTCACCAACATCGGGGAGCCGGTGAACCGGGGCCATCTTCACGCCGCCCCCCGGAGCTCGTCCAACGTCACGTCCAGCGCCCGCGCGATGCGTTTCAGGTGCCCCGGGTACAGCCGAATATAGCCAAGCTCGATTTGAGCCAGCGTGCTTCGATGGATGCCGGTGCGCCAAGCCAGCCGGGTTTGCGTCAGTCCGGCAGCGTCGCGGAGTTGCCGGATTCGTCGCCTCGTTTGATCGTCGGTGCCGGTCATTGTGAGTGTTGACTACCAGCCTCGGACGGGGTCGGTCACTTGGAAACGCGTTTCCGAAATTAGGCATCCGGTGAGCCCTTCGAAAAGTGCTTGCGGAGTTTGTCCTTCGCTGCCTTCGGGTCCTTGCAATCGAAAGCCCCGGACCGTGCGGCGAGCTCGGAAGCGATGTTGAGCAGCACCTTTCGCGAAAGAACGGCGCCCGGCGGCAGCTCCCGACCGATCAGCTCGATTGTCTCCCCGATGTCCAGCGCCGCCGCTCGATCGTCCGATAGACAAAGGTCGACATGCAGCAGCGTGATCGCGATTCTCTTGGCGCCCGCGCTGTCGCCGGCTTGGATTGTCGGAAGGCGCGATTTCAAAGCCTCGATCCAGCGACCTGGCCCAGCCGCTCCCACTCGGCGCGCATGGTGGCCTCGATCGATCAGATGCGCAGCCGCCGCCACGGCAGCCCGTGGATCGCCAGCAAGTAGGGCGTCCAGCAAGGCATCGAAAAGGACCAGCGCCGCGCTCCGGTCCTTAGGCGCTAGGTCGGCGCGATCTAGAAGTCGATGAAACCCGCGGGCGAGCTCGATTGCAGGATCGGCAGCGCCGGCGAGGCTCTGTCCATCGGTCCAGTCGATCATGCGAAGGACCATCGGACTAACACGCGATGGCGCCGGCTTTTCCGCCTTGCCCTCTTCGCCCGGTGCTGTATCCTTTTTCTCGCTCGTCATGCTCGAGCCATACGCCTCGAGGGTTTCCTAGACCCTGCGAGGCGTTTTCCTTTCTACCGCTTGCGGCTTTTCTTTCGCTTGGCTTCGCGGTCGGATAGTGCCTGCCGAAACAGCATCCGAAAGTATTCGGGCTCGCTCAACTCGTACCCATCGAGGTCCGCGCGTTGCCTCATCTCCTCGAGCTCTGCGTCGAGCCGGTCTGCGAGCTCGTCATCTACGCGGAACGAAATCAACCGGGATGCCATGCCTGAAGCCTGCCCTATTGCCTGTCTCATGGGAAGGACGCTAGCCTGGCCTGTCTTGCCTGTCAACATTGTTAACAGAGATAGCGGCCAGTCTCCGCGCGCGCAATTCCGGACGATGCCTAGCACCTGGAAACGATTTGGCGGCCTCTCGCGCCATCCTCGGCGGTCGGTGTTTGCGCTGGGGCTGGACGACTGCGGCGGGGTTGCGGCTTCACCAGAATTAGGCGAGCCCCCACCGAACTCCAGACCGGCGGAGGCTCATGGCGAACCCTCTGCGCGAGGGCGCGTCATCGAAATTAGGTGTGCCCCCGCAGCGCCCCCCAGAAATGGAAAAATCGAGGTTTGCTACGAGGGCACGGGGTTGCGAGTCAGGAGTGATGACGAAAAAACTACTGACTCGCAGGCTCAAGCACAGGAAGGAACGGGGACCAACTCGGCGTGCAGACTAAACACACCGCGAAGTTTGTTAGGTCGCATCGTTGTACAGCAGTCCTCGGCGATCGATGACGCCAGCGCCGAACACGTCCATCACGCGGTACTTGATTCCCGCGGTGGTGAAGTCCTCGTCACTTTCGATCCGCGGTCCGCGTGTCCCTTGGAGCCACGCATATTCGCCGGTGTCGATTTGTCGGAAATCGGCGGCGACCATGTAGTCACCGGCGGGCAGCCTGCTTTCGACGCGGAGCTCGAGTTGCGAAGCGTACTGGTTTGAAAGAACGTCGCCGATCGTTGCCGTGCTGTGATTCGTTGGCGGGCGCAGAAGCTTTTCCGCCGCCCGCTCCAGGTCCGGTGCCACGAAGAGGAACCGCGGCGTCAAATTCAACTTCACGCCGGTTTCGCTGACCGCGTTTCGGAAGCTCTCGCGAATGTCTTCGAGGGCGTCGGCTGTCAGTGCAACGCCGGTCGTCAAGTTGCCGGTTCCTGCGCCGAAGATGGGCGCGGAATCCGAAAGGTTCCCGTTCGCCGTCACGACCGACCAAAAAGCATCGGACTCTGCCGTCGCGGCGCTGAAACCAGCGCGCTCGCTTTGTCGAACGAGCGCCTGCAAATCATCGTTCACCATGCTCTCAAACGTGAACGCGATGATATGGCCTCGCTTGGAAACCGTGTACGTCTCTTTGCGATCGCTGAGGCTCACTTCGCCGAACGCATCGCCCTCAGCGACAACGGCCAAGGCGGGCGCGTCCGAAAGCCGGATTCGTTCGTTCGCTCGGAAGTTGCGGCTCGTGGACTCACGGAACGCATCGAGGAACGTCCTCGGCGGCGTTTCATAGGCTTCCATCATGCTTCGGGTGCTGAACGCGGCGACGGTATCGCTCAACGTTGAACTCGTATTCCACGCACGCTGTAGCAGCTTCATGTGATCCCGCGTGCCCCGTAGATCGGTGCCGTTTATGCCTGCCGCACGCTGCGCCACTTCGAGGAAACTCAGCCCGGCAAACTCGCGTGCATTGGCGTTGTCGGTACTCTTGAGAACACGCTCGCGAACCGCCAAGCCTTCCGCGGCGTCCGAGACGAAGTCGCGGGCTCGGCTGTCGGAAAATTCGATCCTGTGATCGATCTCTTCGACCTGCCCCGGCTCGTTTGCCTTGTACTCGAGGATTCGCTCGGCGGCTTCGGCTCGGCTGATGCCTTTGTCGATCAGCTCGCGTCGGAACTCAGCCGGCAAGCCAAGCCGCTCACAGTTTTCGACGATATACGCGCACCGTGCGCGCTCGCCTTCGATGTCTGTCACTCTCATTTGTTCATCTTCCTGCGGCCGAACCGCGGTTGTAACTTCATGGGATCGCACCTGTGCATGAGGGTCGGCGCCGATGCTGACAAAACTGATTTCGTAGGGCGTGAGCCTTGTCACTTCGCGCACGGGAACCCCGTTGATCGTTTCGTCAAGCTCGACCTCGGCATCGCGTGAGTAACCGATCGACACCTGGCGCAGAATTCCTTCGCGCACGTCGTTCCAAACGTCCGCAGCTCGTTCGCTGAAACGGACTCTTGCCACGCCGCGATCGCCTTCGATCCAAGCGTCGCTCACGGTGCCTAAGACGTTGCGCACGCCGTCCCTTTGATGGCTGTCTAAGACCGGCGCCCCGGTTCGAAGTCGACTCAGATCAACGGAGTCGGCGTCAATGCGTAGCCGTTCGATGTAGTCGCCGAACATGCTTTGTCGAAGCACGTCCGCGCCGCTCGAAAACACGACCTCCACGGATCGGCTGGCTTCGTTCGCCGACTGCGGGCGCCAAATGCCTTCGATCAACGAGGGCACGTCGTCCGCTCGGCGTCGGGCTAGTTGCCCGGGTGGGCCGTCTTCCGATCTGTTGGCCATAGTCTTTCCATTCCATCCCAAGCATAGCAGAAAGTGAGGAAAGCTCATGTTTAGCGCCCCAGGGTGCTGAAAGGGCTCAAAATGTGCGAGGTCGGCGCGGTCGCTTGGTTTTGGCGCGTTCCTATTTCCCTCTCAGCGATCATTCCTTGCGAGCCTTCCAGCCTCTCGGCTGCCGACGCTAGGAAGGACCCGATAGGCAGGGCGTTGCGCTACCCACGGTCACGCCTACGGCTGCACCTCAAACGCGCCCACGTCCCACATCGAGTCGCTAGAGCCCGTCGAGCTGCAGGATCTAGGGGTCTCTGGGGCATACTTACTCGAAGTGGTTGGCCTGAATGCCGATGAAGGGAATATGTTTCGCCCACACAGCGACGGCGTTTCCGTTCGGGCCAATCGCCAACTTCCACTCGGACGATCCGAGAGGATCGGTGTCGATCTCCTCGCTCGTCCCCCAGCCGGTCGCTGGCGTGTAGCGGTTGGCCCAGATGTGGTGCTTGGACCCATCGTACTGGTGCCACATCGCAATGGCATTCCCATTGGGGTCGACGGCTAAAACGGCGCCTGTATCATTGCTCTGGATAGGCACCGGCGTCCCCCAACCGGTCGCTGGCGTGTAGCGGTTGGCCCAGATGTGGTGCTCGGGCTCATCGTGCTGGAGCCACACCACAATGGCATTCCCGTTGCGGTCGACTCCTATCTGGGGATGTGTAGCATCGCTTTCGTTGCTCTGGATAGACACCGGCGTCCCCCAGCCGGTCGCTGGCGTGTAGCGGTTGGCCCAGATGTGGTGCTTGGACCCATCGTACTGGTGCCACATCGCAATGGCATTCCCATTGGGGTCGACGGCTAGCATGGCGCCGCCAGCATAGCCGTTGCTCTGGATAGGCACCGGCGTCCCCCATCCAGCCCCGGGCGTGTAGCGGTTGGCCCAGGTCCCCCAGTCGACCCCATCGTACTGGTCCCACATCACAATGGCATTCCCATTGGGGTCGACGGCTAGCTGGAACCAATTATCAACGTCGACCGCGATGAGTTCCGGCGTCCCCCATCCAGCCCCGGGCGTGTAGCGGTTGGCCCAGATCCCGTAGTCGACCCCATCGTGCTGGAGCCACATCACAATGGCATTGCCGCTGGGGTCGACGGCTACCCGGGGGTTGTATATGTTCCCTCCGGTGCTGCTCGCGACAAACTCCGGCATCCCCCATCCAGCCCCGGGCGTGTAGCGGTTGGCCCAGATGCGGAACTCGGACCCATCGTACTGGTGCCCCACCACGATGACATTCCCGTTGGGTTCGACGGCTAATCTGGGTACACGTACTTGGTCAATGCCAGTCGCGATGAGTTCCGGCGTCCCCCATCCAGCCCCGGGCGTGTAGCGGTTGGCCCAGATCCCGTAGTCGACCCCATCGACTCCGACCCACACGACAGTGGCATTCCCGCTAGTGTCGACGACTGGCTGGGGGGCCCATTCCGGGGCAGCGTTGCTCTGGATAAACACGGGCGTTCCCCAGCTCCTCTCCCGGCATGCCCCAGCTTCACACACCCCGTCAACCCCGCAGAGCGTACCCTCGGGAAGCAAATCATTCGTGCATGACCCGTCCGCCGGATCGCAAATATCAGCGGTGCAGTCGTTGCCGTCGTCGCAGTCCGCACCCGCGCACAGGTCGATCCCAATCTCTATCGCCACTTCATAGAAATCGGTAGCTCGACCATGCGGTGCCACTGCTACCTGCAATACACTTGACCCTGGCGAGAGGGGCACGACGATGTCCGAGCCGCCGTGGCCGTCGTCGAGATACGTAAAGCGCTCGCCGTCAATGAGCACGAAGACCCAGACGCGGCCCTCGGGATCGTTGGCGACGGAGCGGACTCGTGCTTCCGCCGTACCCAATGGCAACACTACGTCGTAGCTTCGTTGGTCGGAATCAAACCCAGTGATTCGGTTCTCGCCCTCGACTATCAGTTCGAGCTCCGAGAGTCTCGAGTCGCCGTAGTAGAAGCAGCCGCTGTAGTCGATCTGGATAAAAGCCGGCATCAGCGCGACGGCCAGGAGATAGGGGGAGAACCAAACTCGCTGCTTCAAACTCGACGGGCAACGGTGCGCTTCCATGGCCTGCTCCTTTCGCCGTTCGCGGCGAAGGGGGGGTGTCACCAGGAACGGGTCACGCATTCGGGGTGCAAGTTTCGTTCCCGCCAGATTCGCGTTTGCTTCCCGAAATTCGATTGCATCGAAGACGCAAGCTCTGCGTTTCATGGGAGTGTCGACGCAACGGGTGCGCCCACCCCCTCACCCCTGCCCCGCACCCCCCAGCAACGCCTTCGCCCGCGCCAACGTCTCCGGGAATGGGTCGCGCAGCCCGTGGTGCCGGCAAAGCAGGCTGCAGCACAACTTCGCGTCCGGCGCGGTCCCGTGCTCTTCGGCCATCGCCATCATGCCCTGCGCTAGAAACAGCATCGCGCCGGCAGTGAAGGGCGCCCCGTGTCGCTCGGAGAGCGAGCCTATCGCCTGGTCGAGCTCGGACACGATCTCGCAGAGCGTTCGGATCGCTTCGCTTGCAGCGTCAGTTTGGGTTTGGGGGTTCGTTGGTTCGTTGGTGCCGGTCATCGGTCCATTCCTTTCACCCACGCATCCACGCATCTTTTCCCGGTTCTTTGCACCTTCGCGCGCGCACGCACATTAGGTACGTCATGCATAGTTGCGTGGATGTGTGATCATCTTGAAAACCCTCGGAATTCCACCCACGCATCTCATTTGGGACTTGCGTGGGTTGCGTGGGGTGGGCGGTGCCAGCCTCGGCGGCGCTGATCGCCTTCGCCATATTGCCAGCCCTCGGACCGCATAACGGCGCCGACTCGGTTGCTGTCCGCCTTGTTCATCTTCGCGGCGTCCATCCCAAGGGCGTGCTCCAGCAGGTCCGGGGTCGTGATGAACGTCACGATGGGCTTGGCGATGTGCTCGGCGATCTTGTCATGCCAGGGGTCGCGCTCGAGGCGTTCGGTCTGCTCGCTCGCGGCGAGACTGACGAGCTCGGGATCGTCGAGGTGCCACTTCTCGCCCGCGCGATACGCGGCGACCGCTTCGGCCCACAGGCTGTCTCGGGATAGGGCCAAGGCCTCGAGGTCGACCGTGGAGCATTGCAGCGGCCAGAACCTCCGGCCGCCTGTTGAATCCTTGAGGTACGCCTCGAGGTTGACGCTGCCGGCAAACACACACCGCCGCGCGTGTACGATGGTCCGGCGACCGTAGGGCGGCCGATAGCGGTCTGTCGTGGTCGTGAGAAACCGCTTGAGCGTGGACGCCTCGGATTTCGTGGCAGCATCCATCTCGGCGAGCTCCACGATCCAGAGGGTTCCCAGGTATTGCTGCGCATCCTTCGAGCCCAGGCTCGGGATGTCGTCGCCGAAATACTCGTCCCCGCCCAGGATTCGGAGCGCGGTGCTCTTGCCGATCCCCTGTTTGCCTTCCAGCACGATCACATGATCTGCTTTGCATCCCGGCTCATAGGTACGGGCCACCGCGGAGATCATCCAACGCCGCCCTACGGCCTTCGTGTAGGCGGTTCGAGGCGTCCCAAGGTACTCGGTGGTCCAGTCGTCTAGGCGGTTCTCTCGGTCCCAGGTGAGCCCGTCGAGGTAATCCCGCACGCGGTCGAACGGCGATGTGCGCGCGACCGCGTTCAATGCAGCGTGAGCCTGGGTTAGCGGTTGCGACATCCCATACCGCTCCTCGAGCCATTGCGTCGTTCGAACGTCATCGGCATCAGTGAGCGAACGCGGTGTCCGTAGGATGCTGTCGGGGCAATCGAGAAACGGCGGCCTCGAAAGTAGAATCGGCTCCTCGCCGCGCTCATCGTAGCCCAGCACGCCGCCCCATTCGCGATCGTGGGACAAGATCAGCACCGCGTTTGAAACTGTGCTCTTGATCCCGCCCTTCGGTCCCTTCGTGAGGCGTTTCTTCCAGGACTTGATCGGACGGACGTTAGCGGGCGTTCCGTTGGCCGGCTCTTCCGGCATGGTGACAAAGCTCACGCAGCCCTCTCAATCCCGGCCGCGCGTCGGGCCGTTTGTACTTCGCGGTCCTCAAAGCACCGCACCCAATCACGCACGCTCAGGTTCGAGCAATGCGCGTGAAGGCAATGGATGGCGCCGACCTGTTCACCCACCGCGGGCAGGTAAAGCAGAGTCGATCCATCTCCGGTGCGCCCGGTTGAATGCTCGGACTCCCTTGGGCATCGGACGACGTAGGCGCCCGGCTGCGTATGCTCGCGGAGAATATCGCCGCGCGCGCGGAGTAGGTGGTACAGCAAACCCTCGCCGCTCGAGGCGCAAAGGGTGACGTCCGAAATCCGGCTCCTCGAGAACGCCTTCGAGCTCGCCCGCGCGGCCTTCACGTCGTCGACCATCGCGTGAATCCTCAGCGTCCCGATGTTGTGCGGGTCGCCCAGGGTCGGCCAGGCTTCCGGCTTCCCATCCGGCTCGCGCGTTGCGAATGGGAGTCGAAACAACCGCTGCCAGTCGTGGCACGCAGGGTCAGCGCCGATGCCGAACCGTCGCGCGAGGTAGGCCAGCGCCACCGCGTAGAGCTGCGACCATTGGCGCGCATCATCGTGGGACTTGATCTCGAACGGTTCGGGCAGCCGGTACAGGATGCGGGCACCGCCGCGGGTTCCGTAGGTGTACGGGGCAGGGTGAACCTCGGAGAGTCGCGCGATCTTCTTGAGCAACGCATCCCGCCAGCTCTGCGGTGCGGGCTCGCTGGTCCCGTGAACGTCAGCGCAATCGACATCGAAAACGATCGCAGACATCGGCGCCGTGACGCCTTGCTCGAGGGCTTCGCGCGTCAGCCTGCGAGCGTTGGGCGAGGCGTAGGCCATGAAGTGAGCATCGGTGCGATACGGACGGGGCAGCGCCTCGCCAAGCTCACGCACGTAGACGGGTTCTCCGTCATCGTGACGGGGCCAGCCCTTCACGAATCGGTTGCGGACGATGGAGATCACGCCTTCCACTCTCCGATGCAGTCAGCCAGCGCCTCGAGCTCGCCGGCGCTTAGGCGTTCGAGCCCGGGAGCCAGCTTGTAGATGGGATCGCCGTGGTCGTTCAGGTCGCCGGTTCGAACGAAGATCCCGTCGTCGACCAGCGACTCGAGCGCGCAGGCGATCATTTCGTCGGCGCGGGTCATTGCAGCCCCCCTGCCAGCGCGCGGAGCTCGGGCGGCTCGCTCTTGAAGGCGTTCGCCAGCGCGAAGCCAGAATACAGGTGCCGGGTGATCCGCTGTTCACTCATCCCAGCCCGTAGCCCGGCCTCATAGAGCCGGTCCCAGGCTTTGCGATACGGCAGCCGCCCGGCCCGCTGGTGTTGGGCGACCCGGAAAATCCAAAGCGGCGCCGTGGTCGGGCGGTCTCTGATTTCGTCGCAGGCCCGCTTGAGCACGCGATGTTCGATGCCGTCATCGCGTAGGAGCGTGAGCTGTCGTCTGGACGAATTGGCGGTTTGTCTGTATGGTCTGGACATCTGTGATCCATGAGCGTGCTTGGGGCACGCAAAAGGGAGTCGGCCTTGTGATGGAGGCCGGCTCTTTGCAATTGGGGTAGGCGCCCGCACCAATGCGGTGCGCCGGAAGTGTCACGGCCGGTGTCACGCCCTCGGCGCGCTCTCGGCTTTCGTTGGGGTTTTTGCGGCCCCGCTCATGCGGTGCCCTGACTAAAAACCCGGTGATCTCGTTTAGAGGGTCAATTCGCGGAGTGTTCGAATCCCTCCTCCTCCGCCATTTTGGGCTGTGGCGCTGCGGGCTGCAGACGGTGCCAGTGCCAGCCTCAGTGCCCGCGCCAGCGCCAGTGCCCGTGTCAGCGGTCGCGACTAGGATCCCCGCTCCGGATCGAGTAGCGTAGCCACCTCTTCAGGGAGGGACCATGACGTTGCAAGGAACGATGCTTTCGCGGATCGAAGGTTGGGCCGACGCGCACCCGAACGATCCCGCCATTCACGATCGGGACTCGAATGGGGGCTGGGCGACCTCGACCTGGGCCGAGTACTGGAACAGCGTTCGGCGGGTGGGGAAGGGGCTCATGGCGCTAGGGCTTCAGCCTGAGGAATGCGTGGCGATCGTCGGGGCCAATCGGCGCGACTGGGTGATCTGCCAGCACGGGATCAACGCCGCTCAGGGAATTCCGGCGCCCCTCTATACGACGCTTCTGCCGGAGCAGATGGCCTACATCATCAACAATGCGCAGTCGAGAATCGTCATCTGTGACGATGAGATTCAGCTCAACAAGTTCTTCTCGATCGCCAAAGGGGAAAGTCCGATCGAGCACATCGTCACGATGGATGACCTCGGCTCGCGCGACCCTCGGGTGATCACCCTCGCTGGGCTGATGGCGAAGGGCGATTCGATCAGCGACGCGGAGCTAGACGCGCGGCTCGACGCGGTCGAGACGGACGACGTCGCGCTGTTGATCTACACGTCGGGCACGACTGGGCTGCCCAAGGGGGCGATGCTCACCCATCGGGGGATCGAGCTGATCGCCAATGCTGTGGCCGAGGTATTTCCGACGCTTCTCGAGACCGAGACGCGCGCGGTCAGTTATCTGCCACTCTGCCATGCCGCGGAACAGGGGATGACCAACTTCGCGGGGCTCACGCTGAAGTCTGAAACGTTCTACTGCAGCGACCTCACGCAGATCAAAGACTACCTCGTCGAAGTGCACCCGACGTTCTTCCTCGCCGTTCCCCGCGTTTGGGAGAAGTTCGAGGCCGCGCTTCGCGGCAAGCTCGCCGAGGCCACCGGCATCAAAACCAAGCTTGCAAGCTGGGCGCGAAAGACGGAGCTCGAGGCCTTCAAGCAGGAGGCCGCGACGGGTCGTCCGGTGACGAGCATTTCCCGCAGTCTCGCCAACAAGCTCGTCATTTCCAAGATCAAGGAAGCGCTCGGCTTGGATCGACTGCAGGTTGCGGTCAGTGGCGCCGCGCCGATTTCGGTTTCGACGCTCGAGTTCTTCGCTTCGATCGGCCTGCCGATTCACGAAGGCTATGGGATGACCGAGACCACGGCCTTTGCCTCCGTGCAGCCGTACGGAAAGCTCCGGTTCGGGACGATCGGCAAGCCGCTTCCCGGCGTCGAAGCCAAGATCGCCGAGGACGGCGAGATCATGCTCAAGGGCGTCAACATGGTGAAGGGCTACCATCGCCTCCCCGACAAGACCGCCCAGCTCTACGACGACGAGGGCTGGATGCACACCGGCGACCTAGGTGCGATCGATGAGAAGGGCTACATTTCGATCACAGGACGCAAGAAGGACCTCATCATCACGGCCGGCGGCAAGAACGTCGCGCCCGCCGAGATGGAGGGTTACCTGCAGGCGATCCCCGGTGTTGGGCAGGCCGTGGTGGTGGGCGATCGGCAACCCTATCTGTCGGCCTTGATCGTCCTCGACCCCGAGGCCCTGCCGGAGCTCGAGGTGGCCTCTCAGATTTCCGGCCTGAGCGACGTCGAAACCGCGGCCCGGAACGCAGACGTGAAGCGCTACATCGAAAAGGAGGTGCAGGAGCTCTGCAACTCCAAGGTCGCCCGCTACCAGACGATCAAGAAGATCCAGGTTCTCCCGACCGTATTCAGCGTGGATGGGGGCGAGCTGACGCCGACCCTCAAGGTGAAGCGCAACGTCGTGAACGAGAAGTACGCCTCGGAGATCGCCGCTTTCTACGCATAGTCCCTGTCTCTCGGGCGGGCTCGAGTGGCCTGTTCGCGAGCTAGATCCACCGTGTCGTGCCCGAGTTGGCGCGCTTGGTGCGTACGCTAGACTGTGGGAAGGAAGCGATTCATGGGGGCGCATTGAAGAAATTCATCGGAATTGGGCTGGGCGTGTGGGCCCTGGTCTTCGTTCCCGCCGCTGGATGCGGCGGCTCGACGGACGGCGGCGGTGACGCGGCTGCCGGGACCGGCGGTGTGGCTGGTGAGGCAGGCGCAGGCGGCGTCGGTGGCGCTGCTGGCATGGGTGGCTCGGGCGGCAGCGAAGCTTCGGTCGAAGGGCTCTGGACGGGTTCCGGCGACACCGGCCCCGGCGCGCCCTGGGAGATCTGCTTCCACCTCAACGCGGACGGGACCGCGCTGACCAAGGCTGTGGAGTCCGCTAAGGATTGTCAGGCGTTTTCGCTCGAGATCGCGTTCGCACAATGCGATGGCTTCCTTTCGTATGCGCCGGATATCCCCGTCGTGGATGGCGCCTTTCGGCTGAGAGATCCGCGCGGCTATTTCGATATCAGCGGCACCTTCGACGGCCTTACCGCATCCGGTGAGGGTTCCATTCTCGTAGGCCAAGAGCTCTGCTCCGGGAATTGGGTAGCCACGGCTCTGGAATAGGCCCTCATAGGCGGACCGAGGCAAAAGGCTTGCGCCCGAATGTCACTCCGATTTGGATGGCCGATCTCCGTCTCTGAGCTAAGGTCCTTCGCCAGAAACGGAGGCTAGGGCATGAGTGAACGAGTCGAAAAAATCCTCGCGAACTACGCAGGTGAAAATCCCGGCATCATTGGAAACCTCAGGCGACTGATGAACACGGGGCGCCTCGCTGGAACGGGCAAGCTCGTGATCTTGCCGGTCGACCAGGGCTTCGAGCATGGGCCGGCCCGATCTTTTGCGCCGAACCCTCCCGGCTACGACCCTGCCTATCATCCCAGGCTCGCAGTCGAGGCAGGTTGTAACGGCTACGCGGCGCCCCTAGGCTTCATCGAGTCGATCGCGCATCGCTATGCCGGTGAGCTTCCGCTCATCCTGAAGGTGAACAACAGCGATTCGCTCGGTGGACCGGACACGCCCTGCTCCGCGCTGACCTCTGCCGTCGATGACGCGGTTCGGCTCGGCTGCTCGGCGATCGGGTTCACGATCTATCCTGGCAGCGGCCTTCGCAATCAGATGTACCAAGACCTTCGCGACCTCATCCGCCAGGCGCGCGCCGTCGGTCTGCCGAGCATCGTCTGGTCCTACCCACGTGGCAACATGCCAAAAGAGGCGGAGACGGCCATCGATGTTGCGGCCTACGCGGCACAGATCGCCTGCCAGCTCGGCGCGCATGTCGTCAAGGTCAAGCCCCCAAGCAAGGTGATCTTTCAGGACGCAGCCAGGAAGAGCTACGAGAACATCCCCATCGACACCCTGGCCGACCGCATCAAGCACGTCGTGCAGGCCGCGTTCAACGGCAAGCGCATCGTCATCTTCTCGGGTGGCGCAGCCAAGGGCACCGACGCGGTACTCGAGGAGATCTCGCAAATTGCGAAGGGCGGTGGCTACGGCTCGATCGTGGGGCGCAACGCCTTCCAGCGGTCCGAGGCCGATGCCGTCAAGCTCTTGCACGACATCATGGACCTCTACGCCGCGCAGGCGTAAGAAGCGCCCACTCGAGCGTGACTGAGCCCGCTGTCCCACCCATCGTGATCGCCGCCTGGGATGCCTACGGGGATCACCGGGAAGTGGTCGAGGTACGGGAGATCAGCGCCAAAGTCTCGACCAACTCGGTGTACCTGCTCGAGCTCGAAGACGGGCACGCCGTGGTGGCGAAGCGGTCGAGCTACGGCTCGTACGTTCACTTTCGACAGGACCACTACCGAATCCACGAGTGGATTCATCGGCTTCGCGGAACGCGCTACGCATCGTTTCTGGCGCCGGTGCTTCTCAAGAACGGCGAGGTCTTCACCTACCGCGAGGAGGACGAGTGGGTGGTGTTCTACGCTCAGCAGCCTTTCTACGACTTCCTTCCAAAGGTGCTGACCGACGGGCAGATCGAGTCGTTGGGCCAAGAGATGGGGCTCTTCCATCGAGCATGCTTCGAGATTTCGGATCGGGTGAGACCGACCTGGCAGTCGCTCGGTGCGGACGTGGCGAGTCTGCACGACGCGATTGGCAGCTCGGAGTGGCGCCGCGAGCGGGGTTTCTCGGACTCGTCGATCAGCTACGTCCGCGCCCACTGCGACGCTTTTCTAGGCAACGCGGATGACCTCGGCTACCACGAGTGGACGAAGATCCCCGTCCTGATCGACTGGAACCTGGGGAACTTCTCCGTCGGCATGGACGGGGACGGCTTCAAGTTCTTTTCGCGCTGGGACTATGACTGGTTCCGGATCGAGCCCAGGATGCTCGATTTCTATTTCTGCGCCCGCGTCGTTCGCGCCGAGGGCGACCAGACCGCGTTCAGCTACACGGTCGACCCGTTCTTCGACGAGCGCTTCATGAAATTCCTACGCGCCTACCATGAGGTTCACCGACTCACGAAAGAGGAGCTCCTCTTCCTCAAAGAGGCGTACCGCTTCTTCATCCTGAACTACGTCCTCCGGGTCGGCGAGCACTTTTTCCAGCCCGACATTTGCTACCGATTGCAGCAGGAGGCGGTGCACGACTACCTGCCCCAGCTGGAGCTCGCAGACTTCGAGCCCCTTCTCGAGATTCTGTAGCCGCGCCCCGGGACTAGGTTGCGATCGACGCGCTAATGTACGTCGGGATGATGCCCGAGCTCTTGATCATCAGGTCGGCCGTTTCTGGCAAGGTGTTGCCTGAGAGGACCAGGGTGGTATCGAAGCCGTAGGTGTTAGCCCCAATGATGTCCGTTCGCAGCGTGTCACCTACGAAGAGGACATCGCGCTTGGTGACGTTCGGGAGCTGTGCGCGGGCTCGAGCTAGGGAGTACGCGAACATCATCGAGTCCGGTTTGCCAAAGCGGACGAAAGTCTTTTCGGTGATGTTCGAGAGAAGCTGGCCGAGGCTGCCGACTGCGATCGCGATGTCGTTACCCCTGGTGGGGTAGGTGATGTCAGCGTTTGCGACGATGACTGGCACGTTTGTGCGACGGATCAGATTGAGCGTCGCGTTCACGTCGCGGAACCAGTCGAAACCCTCGTCATCGAGGATTACGATCGCCACGATGTTGTCTTTCGGGCTGCAGTCCGAAATGGGAACCGGGATCTTGCCGGCGATTTCGATGTAGTGCGCGGAGTCGGGCTTCCCAAGATAGGCGACCTTGCCGTAGGGAATTTGGTTCTCGAGGTACTCGGCTGCGAGCAACCCCGAGGAGATGTAGCGATCGGACGGCAAGAGCTCGCGTCCGGCTTGCTGCGTGTACCGTTCGGCCATCGACTCTGGCGACCGGGACGAATCGTTGGTGACGACGAAGACCTCTTTGCCTACGTCGATCAAGGAAGCGACCACCTCCAGGGCGCCATCGATGAGCCCGCTCGAGCTCTTCAGAACGCCATAGGCGTCGAGAAAAATGACCGAGTACCGCTCAGCCGTCTCTCGAAACGAAACCAGATCCATAGGACGGACATATTCGTTTCGTGGCGCAGGGTCAATCGTCGCCGGTGCGACGTTTTCGAAGGACGACCAGCACCAGCAGGACCGTGAGAATCGTGACGACGCCCATCACCGCGAGAACCTCGATCAGGCGAACGAAGAAGTGGTCGATCAGACCCTTTCCGACGTCGTTGAGCCCGGCGGTGGCGGAGATCAGCTGGGAGTCGAGCTCGTTCATCACCGCGATGCGCTCCTGCTCGATGGCCGCCAGCACCGTGGCCCGCTCCTCGGCGACGGCCTCGAACACCGCGAGACGTTCGCTCTGCACGGCATCGAGAAGTGTCGACACCTGTCCATCAATCGTCCCCTCGAACCGGTCCAGGAAGCCGTTGATCTTGTTCATGGTGACGACCAGCTCGTCCACGGGCGCCTCGAGACGTTCCTCGAACAACGAATTCGTCAGATACTCAACTTGCCAGCGCATCTCCACGGGCAGCTGTGCGGCGAGAATCGCCAGTCGATCGTTCAGGTCGCGAAATGTATCCTCGATGCTGCCGACGGCTTTGAGGCCGCCTTGCTTCTCGGCTGGAATCAATGCTGCCAGGTCTGCGCTCGCCGTGGGCCGCACGAAAAGCCGGCCCTCGATCGGATGCTCCTCGACCCACGCATCGACTTTCGTGCTCAGGGCTTCGAACGCTTCGGGTGCCATCACAGCCGCGGCGACTTCCCGGATATCCCGCTCCAGCCGCTCGGTGGTGCCGATGGCGATTGCCTGCTGCCCGCCGAACGCGTCCTTACCCCCACCTTCGGTGAAGTGGTCGCGCTGCTGCCCCGCGAGCGCCCAGAGCTCCAGCATCCCGGCGAAAGGGTCCCGGTCGAATGCGGCGGCACGCGCCTGTGAAGCAGCCCACATCTGCCACTGGTACGCGTAATCGAAGACCTCGAGCTGATCGCTCGCTTCGACGATATCGAGGGCCGCGCTCGATACGAGCTGACCAAAGCGGGCCGCGTACTCGTAGTCCAGGGCTCGCAGCTGCGCGACGGTCACGTCTTCTTGCGCCATGTTCGCCATCAGCGACGGCTTCGCTGGGGTCGTGCTGCAGCCGAGCAGGCACACGAGCAACGCCCCGAACGCGAGCGGCACAAATGCGTGGATGATCCAGTGCAAACCGAGTCCTTCAGGGGCGAGTCAAGCGATGCGTCGTCGCGCGAGGGTTGCGCTCGTGGCGAGCAAGAGCACGACCCACCCAAGGCCAGTGCGGCCTGCGGGACCGGGGGATGCGCTGCAGTTGTCTTTCATGTTGGCTTCGCCGTGCGTGCTCTTGCGGCGCCCGGTCGCATCGTCGAACCGTTGCGAGGGTTTACCGAGGAAGTCGAGGTCCTCTTGTGCGTTGGCAACGAGCGAGGTCCGGCTGCAGAGGCTGACTCGCATGGGGTCGGCTTCATCACGCTCAGCATAGACCAGGTAGGTCTCGCCTTTCGCGAATCCGTACCCGCAGGCCGCGCTGTTTCCCGCGGTATGCACCTCGACCTGCTCGTCGAGCGTGCCTTTCCAGAGCTTCTTTACACGGAGCGTGATTTCGATCCCTCCAAACCCAGTGGCTGTGTTCGGCTCGATCTTCGTGACCTGCCCCGTGAAGACCGCATAGGCCGAGCTGAGGGCTTCCGAAGGGCTGATTTTCATGCAAGAGCAGGCTCTGGCCTCGCTGGTTTGGGCGAAGCTCGCAAGACCGATCAAGAGCACGAAGAACAAACGCATCTCCGATCTTGTAGCACGGCTCCGACCAGGGTCCGAGGGGGCTTTGACACTCCTTTGGGGGGCGGCTACAAAGGCCGCCCGCGCGCCGCACAGGCGGCGGCGCATGTTGAAATCTTTGCTTCTTGGAGAGGTGGCCGAGTGGTCGAAGGCAGTCGCTTGCTAAGCGACCGTACGGTGTAGAGCCGTACCGGGGGTTCGAATCCCTTCCTCTCCGCCGGTAGGGGCTTCCGCCATGGGCCCCGCCAGCCGGGGCGCTTGACGCTCCAGACGGGGCCGCTACCGTGCGCATCCCGGGGACTCATAGCTCAATTGGATAGAGCACCGGCCTACGGAGCCGGGGGTTAGAGGTTCGAGTCCTCTTGAGTCCGCCACGCAGAGCGACTTCGTAGCCACGTGGCTTCACGCTCTACTGGACTGGAAACACGGTGACGCTTGCTTCGTCATTTTGGGAGGCGAGGACCGAGCCGGTGATGATCGAGCTGACCAAGAGGCCGACGCCTGTGTAGAACATGCCGCCGTAGCGGATTTGGTCGCCATAATACGGGTCGGATCGGTAATCGATCGAGGCGAACATGAAGGCCATCCCGGCGATGGAGCCGGCGACGAAGGAGATCCAGCCGGCTCGTCGCATGCGGCTCTTGTCGACGTAGCGGCCTTCGACGACCGACTCGACGCTCAAGTCGATGGGTTGCGCGACGTCGACGGGCCTACCTCCGTCGAGCGAGAGCGCAAAGCGGTGGCGACCCGATAGCAAGGTCGCATCGCAGGGCGTTTCGCAGATCGGCTGATAGGCCCTGGTGACGACCTCGCCGTAGTAAGGGGCAACGCCGTAACCGACGCCGTAGCCGCCCCAACCCCAGCCCGGCCCGCCCCAGCCGTACCCCATGCCGAAGCTGAGGCCGCTGATCGAGGAGTAGCTTCCGCCGGTCTGAAGATGGAACGAGACGCCGTCGGCGGGCGACCGGAAGTGAGTCGGGACAGGCGTTCCGGAAAGCACGACCCGGCCCGGCCGCGCGAGAACGACGCCGGTCGACGGAACCTGTGCCGGAATAGCTGGTGGCGGGGAGTCGATGACGACGATCGACGCAGGCTCGTCCTTGGGTTCTGCGGTCGACGCTTGCCCGAGCGCGCTGACTGGCTGGGCGAGCGCGACGAGCAAGGAGAAGGCGATCGAATGACGCATGATTCGCTCCATCGCTGAGTAAGACCTCTTGCCCGCCATGCACAAAGATAGCGTAAAAAAGGCCCCGCCACACGTCGGTTACCGCTACCGTTGCTCCCTTCCGGGCCTGGCGGATTTCACGGGCCGACGTTGGCAGGACCATATCGCGGAGCCCCCAGGGCGGGAGCGCCGATCGGCGGAGAGGAAGGGATTCGAACCCCCGGTACCTTTCGGCACACACGATTTCCAGTCGTGCACCTTCGACCACTCGGTCACCTCTCCCGGCGGAGTCCGCCTTCCTGTTCGCTTCGGCCTCTGCGTTTGGGGCAGAAGCTTCGGCGGTCGTCAACTTGTAGGTCAAAGAACCTGGCGGAGAGCAAGGGATTCGAACCCTTGGTACCTTTCGGTACACTTGATTTCGAATCAAGCACCTTCGACCACTCGGACAGCTCTCCGCGGCGGAAGCTAGCAAAACGCTTTGGGGTGTCAACGGCCGTTCCGGGGCTCGTCCTTGGCCCGAATTGCCGCGAAAAACTGGGTGAGAAGCGCGCTGCAAGCCTCTTCGAGAACCCCTGGAACGCATTCGAAACGATGGTTCAAGCGAGCGTCGCTGCCGATGTTGTAGAGCGTCTTGGTAGCGCCGGCTTTGGGATCGTCGCAGCCCCAGACGACTCTCGGCACACGCGCATTCACGAGCGCGCCGGCGCACATGGGACAGGGTTCGAGGGTGACATAGAGGGCCGTGTCGATCAGGCGCCAGCTCCCGAGTCGCTCAGCCGCTTGGCGAATCGCGATCATCTCGGCATGGGCGGTAGGGTCCTGTGAGGACTCGCGTGCGTTGTGGCCGCGGCCGATGATTTGGCCTTCGTGAACGATGACCGCGCCTACGGGCACTTCACTCTTGGCCTCGGCCAGGCGCGCCTCTGCGATCGCTGCCCGCATCCATTGCGCATCGAGGTTTTCGTCGTTCATGGGCCACCCCGCGTTTCGCGATACCAGGCAGCGAGCGCGGCCAAACCTTGCTCGCGGGTGACGACTGGCTCGTAGCCGAGATCGTGTTTGGCTCTGTTCATCTCGAACGCGCTCGTCTGTCCTCGCCGAATCACCTGCGTCGGATGCAGCGACGAGAGCCCCGCCCGCGAGGCGAAGAAGGCCCAGTGGTATGGGCCTGCATTCCTCGGCGGGTTCCATCCGAGGGCCGCGCTGAGCTCGGTGAAGAAGTCGCGGGCGACATGGAGCTCGGCGTCGACGACATAGTATACGTTGCCGGTCGTGATTTTCGTCTCGACGGATCGCCGCACTGCGTGCGCGAGGTTTCCGATGTACGTGGTCGCGAGCAATTTTTTGCCGCGGCCCACGATTCCGATGCCTCCCCGCTCGGCTTCACGCTCCCAGCCGGGCAGGTTTGTCCTGTCGCCTGGGCCCCACACCAGAGCGGGCCGAATGATGGAGGTTCGGAATCCGCGTCGGCCCGAGACCCGCGCGAGCTCCTCGGCATGGAGCTTGCTGCGTGCGAGCTCCCCGTAGGGTCGAGAAGGAGCGGCGTCCTCGTTCCAAAACGAGCGCGGCCCGTCATAGAGGGTGACATCGGCGCAAGAGACGTGAATGAAGCGTTGGCAACCGGCTTTCCTCGCGGCATTGATCGCGTTCTCGGTGCCGGCGATGTGGACCCAACCAAGTGTCTCGGGGTCGGCTGCCGGATCGGTGATGCCGGCGGCGTGGACCATCGCGTCGCAATTCGCCGCGGCAATCGCCAAGCGGTTCGGGTCACTGAGGTCTCCGACGATCCGCTCGACGTTCTGCAGCGGGCGCGAGTCACTACCTTCTCGGACGTATGCCACGACTTCATGGCCGGACGCGTGCAGGTCCTGCACGACGGCGCCGCCAATGAACCCGGTTGCCCCTGTAACCAGAAAGCGCACGCCCGTCTTGTAACAGGAAGCGACCGGTTCACAAACCGCTAGGCGGCCTTCGGGGCGCGCTTGGCTCGGGCGTGTAGCTCTGCGACGATGGCCTCTCGGAGCTTGCTTTCCTTTTCGATGGCGTCGCGCGCGTTCTCCCGGCCTTGGGCGATGTTCTTCCCGGCGAAGCGATAGTAGGCCCCGTTCTTCTCGACGGCCGCTGCCTCGACCGCCCGATCGAGTAGATCACCCACTGCGTCGATGCCCTTGCCGTAGCGAATGTCGAACTCCGCCTTCTGAAAGGGAGGGGCGAGCTTGTTCTTCACGACCTTCACCCGCGTACGGTTGCCGAGGACCTCATCGCCTTGCTTGACCGCGCCGATGCGGCGGATGTCGAGGCGAACCGAGGCGTAGTACTTGAGCGCGTGGCCGCCCGTTGTGGTCTCCGGCGAGCCGAACATGACGCCTATCTTCATACGGAGCTGATTGATGAAGACGATGGTCGTGCCCGTGCGGTGTGCCGTCCCGGCGAGCTTGCGGAGCGCTTGGCTCATGAGACGGGCCTGGAGACCCATGTGTGAGGCACCCATGTCGCCGTCGAGCTCGGCTTGTGGCACCAAGGCCGCAACCGAATCAACCACGACAAGGTCGACGGCGCCGCTGCGAACCAGGATCTCCGCGATGTCGAGCGCCTGCTCTCCGCTATCGGGCTGACTGACCAGCAGCTCCTTGGCATCGACTCCGAGGTTCTTGGCGTAGTGGATGTCGAGCGCGTGCTCGGCGTCGATGAACGCCGCGACGCCACCGCCCGCCTGGCACTGCGCGATGGCGTGTAGGGTGAGCGTCGTCTTGCCACTCGACTCGGGCCCAAAGACCTCCACGACGCGGCCTTTCGGATAGCCGCCGCAGCCTAGGGCCGCGTCTAGCGAAGGACTGCCCGTCGGGATGCAGGGCACTCGCTCGGCTTTCTGGTCGCCCAGCCGCATCATGGCGCCTTTGCCGAACTGCTTTTCGACGGCGTGCAGAAGCTCGTCGACGGCCTTTAGAGTTTGTTTCATCTGCTCTTGCTCCTTTTTTTTCGGGGGGTTGCTTCTCGCGATCGGTCGAGCCTCAGTCCGGCTCGCGATCCAAGACTCGGTACTGCAATGCCTCGGCGGTGTGCGCGGGGAGAACCTCGAGCGCCGCGTCGAGCGAGGCGATCGTGTGCGCCACGCGGAGGGCCTTGAGATAGGCCCGGGCGCTCATCTTCAAGCGTTCGACGCCGAGCTCGAGCAAGGTGAGGGCCTCTTGGGTGACGTTTCGCGTGAGGGACTCGAGGCTCGCGCCTGTGCCAGACGAAGCCAGGCGTGCCCGGGCCTCCTCGACCCTTCGCTGTACGGCTCTTGATTCCTCACCGCGGGTTGCCTTTCGCATCATGCGGGCACTGACTCGCGGAACGGCGACTTGGAGATCGAAGCGATCGAGGAGTGGGCCCGACACTCGGCCGCGGTAGCGTGCGATCTGAAGCTCACCGCATCGGCAGAATCGCGTCGGGTCGCCGTGGTAGCCGCAAGGGCAGGGGTTCATGGCGGCGACGACCATCGGCTCGGCGGGGAGACGCACGCGTTGCCGCGCTCTGGAGATCACGACCTCGCCTTCTTCCATCGTCGTTCGCAGGGTCTCGATGGCGTCTCGGCGAAACTCTGGGAGCTCGTCGAGGAACAGCACGCCACGGTGAGCCAGAGTCAGCTCCCCGGCGCGGATCGGTTCGCCACCGCCCACGATGGCTGCCGCACTTGCCGTGTGATGCGGTGCGCGGAAAGGGCGCTGCCGCCCGGTCAGAATACGGGGCGAACGAAGACCCGCCGAGCTCGCGATGGTGGCGATTTCGAGTGCCTCTTCGGACGTGGGTGGTGGAAGGATCGAAGGCAGGGCTCGGGCGAGCATCGTCTTCCCTGCGCCGGGGCTTCCGATCAGGAGCATGTGGTGGCCGCCTGCCGCGGCGATTTCGAGCGCGCGACGGGCGGCCTCCTGCCCTCGAATCGCGCTGAGATCACGCTCCGGTTCGGCATCGAGAACGGACTCCGGGGCCGCCCCCTCTCCCGTGACGTCGGGAAGCGGCGCCTCTCCGCTCAACCAGCGGACCACGGCACCGACATGGGGCGCGCTCAGGACCGACACCCCTTCGACCAACATCGCTTCGTGACGGTTGCCCTCCGGGATGATCGCGTTCTCAAGCCCTGCTTGGCGCGCGCTTCGAAGCAAGGCGAGAACGCCACGAACGGGACGCAGCTCCCCGGAAAGCGAGAGCTCCCCGATCAAGAGCGTGCTCGAGAGCAGCTCGGTGGAGACACCTTCACAAGCGGCCAAGACCGCGGCGGCGATCGCGAGGTCCAAGCCAGCGCCGGTCTTGGGAACGTCCCCGGGCGCCAAATTCAAAACAAGATGGCGCGGCGGAAACGCGAAACCGATCGACGACAGGGCGGCTCGCACCCGGATGCGACTCTCCCGAACGCCACGCTCGGGAAGACCGACGATGTCGAAACCGGGGAGACCCTCGCCGAGACGCACTTCCACTTGAACGGGGTTGGCTTCGATTCCGATGAGGCAGGCGGCATGCGCGGTGGCGAGCATGGAAGCACCCAGAGCACGGAGCGTGCCAGGGGCTGGGCGAAGGGCTTCGGGTGCTTAGGTGCGGTTCGGCGGCCGGATTCGTCGCCGCCGTCGGCGGCCGCCACTGCCAGTGTCGGCGTCAGCGCTAGCCTCCCCGGATCCACTCCTGCGTCGCGTCCCAAAGGCGGCCGGCGACCTCGGCGTCGCAGGCATCCTGGCCAGGCTCCCTCGGCTGGCAGTCGGTGAAGTAGATGCCTCCCGCGAGGCCTGGATGGGTGGCGCAGTGGATCTGGGTCTGCGCTCCCTCGTCTGGTGTCTTCAGAAAGAATGCCTCGACGGGGGCCATTGCGCTCCGTACGGTCTGGATGAGCCCGGTTTCTTCGAGGCCCTTGTCCGCAACGCGGGTGAACACTGCGCCCGGATGCAGGCAGTACGCCTGTAGCTGCGAACGATCGGCGTAGCGACGTTGGATCTCCGATGTCATATGCATCAGCGCAAGCTTGGAGTTGCCGTAGGCGTTCCACGAGTTGTAGGCGCGCGTCGCCTCGAGCATGTCCTCGTTCGATCCCTTCTTGTAGAGACGCGAGCCGACTGTGACGATGCGGGCGTCACCGGTTTGTTGGCCGGCCTTTTCTAGCAACGGCAGCAGTCGACGCGTGAGGTGCGCGGTGCCGAGATAGTTGATGCGCCAGTGGGTTTCGAAACCATCGCTGGTGAGCCGAGGCTCCTTCCACTTGGACAGGAGATCCAAGTGAACGCCTGCATTGTTGATCAACACGTCCAGCTGGTCCCCGCCGGTCTCCGTGAGCCAGCGCGCGAATTCTTCGACCGAATCGCGACGGGACAGGTCGAGTGCATGCCCCATGATGCGCGCGCGAGCCTCGCCGTCGGGGAGCTGGGCCCGTAGCGCCTCGACGATCGCGTCGGTGTGCGAACGCGTCGTCACCACCACCGAGGCTCCCCATGCGGCGAGCGTGCGCGCCGTTGCGAAGCCCAGCGAGCCCCGGCCGGTTCCCGTGACGATCATCGCCTTGCCAGCCAAGTTGACGGGCTCGGCATATCTCGTGCGGACGAAGAGCTTGCGGATGCTGAAAGTCATGGGGAGTTGAAAGGCGCTGCAATGAGCTTGCCGGTCGCTATTGGCCGAGCACGCGGCGTCGAAGATCCTCGTTGAATCGCTTGTACGAGGGGCCAAGGTCGGCCTTGAGGAAGAGGACGACCATGGGTGCCAAAAGGCCTGAAAACGATTCGCCGTGACGGAAGCGGGTTCGGGTCCCGCCATCGAGCGCTTCGAGAATGCAGAAGTGGCTCCCGTAAGCGAGGCCTTTGGGCCCGCCGTGCCAGCGAAGCTCACGGGGCGCATCGACCGTCTGGAAGGCGACATCGGCGCCCGCGGACATCCCAAAGAGGGAGAACTCGATGCGTCCGGGGGCCCCGACGATGGGCTCGCCACGCAGCTTGAAGTGCTGAGTCCATTCGGCGTGCCGGTCGAGGTCGATGAGATGGTTCCAGACCGTTGCGGGCGGCGCATCGATGATGATTTCGGTTTCGTAGGTGACCATGTTTCTCCGTCGATCTGGGGGTGTGCGGCGTAAGGGGTTGGAACGAGCGCGGATCTAGAGTGGCAGTGTGGCCTTCAGTTTGGCGTAGGCGCGGAGAAAGGGTTCGATGCTCAGCTCGCGGCCGAGGTAGCTGAAGTCTTGGACTTCTAGGTAGATGCCATAGTCGGCGCGGGAGTCGAAGTAGCGGAAGTCGAAGCACAGGGCCTTGCCGAAGGATAGGCCCCCTTTGACGACCTCGGGGTAACCGGCGTGTTCGATCGAGCGCGCGAGCCCGTCCATGCCGCGTTGGTAGATGCCGACGTGGTGGAAGACGATGTCGGTGTCCACGAGCTCTCGGGCGTAGTGCTGGGTTCCTTTGCCCGGACCGAGGAACTCAACTTGCCGATCTCCGGCGTAGCCGAGCGCAACCTCGAGCTTGCAGCCCTTGATGAGCTCGCCGCGTTCGACCCAATGGGGTGCTGGGATCGTCACGTGCAAGAACGGGCCCGCCCCCAGTGCTTCTGCGCGCCTTACGCAGCTGGCGACGTCACGGCAGGCGATCGCGTACTGCTGCGGGAACTTGAGTCCGAGTTGGTAGAAGACATCGCGGGGGATCTGCTCTTCGACGTGGGGGAGGGAGAGCTCTGTCAGCAGGCCGTCCAGGACGCGGTTGCTCGTTTCCATCGTCGTCTCCTTAGAGGTAGCTCTTTGCGGCTTTGAGGGCGCGGCGAAAGGTCGTGATCGCGCGGTAGGCGTCTGGCACACGCGGCTTTTTGCCTTCGACGAGTGCCTGGTGCCGTGAGTGCGCGAGGATCACCGGTACGAGGGCAGGGCCGATCCGTTTCACGACGGGAAGGGCTAGCCCGAGCTTTGAGCTGACCTCCTCGAAGTACTGCGAGGCGCCGCGCCGCTGATAATCGAGAATCGCCTGAGACTCCTCGGAGTCCACCCAGTCTGTCAAAAAGAGCGCGTCGCCGAACGCCGACCGCGGGAGCGCTGGGAAGCCCATTGCGCCGAACGCCATGTTCATGAACTCGCGGTACCGATAGCGATTGCGCGCGCCGCCGCCGAGGCAAAGCGTCCGGCCTGAGATCTCGTCGATGACGAGGGAATTCACGATACCGAGAGCCTGGTCCTTCGGGTGGGTGAACTCGACCCGCATGTCCGGGTGCATGTCGAAGACGAACGGTGACAGCGCGCCCGGTTCTACCGGTGGCGTCATCGCGATGCGAAAGATGACGAAGTCGAGCGACGAGGTGCGGAGCATGGCTTCGCACTCGGCCTTCTGGCGCGAGTAATTGTCGCTTGGAGAGATCTCCTCGTCGGCGCGGCGGGGTCTGTCGGCTTCGTCGTTGCGGCCCCAGACCGCCGCGGTCGAGGTGAAGGTGAGGCGAGGCGGGCTCGGCTGCGCTTCGCAGGCCGCGATGATCGAGCGGGTCGCGACCACGTTCACTGCGTAGCCCGCCGCCTGGTCGACGTCGGTGTTCGGCGGGACCATGGCGGCCAAGTGGATCACGTGGTGCACATCGCGGACCGTTTCTCTCACCAGGGATTCGCTGCAGATGTTGCCGAACTCCATGTCGACGCGGTCGCCCCAGCGCTCCGCGGTCTTGCGGCCCGACTGTGTGTCGAGGTCGACCGCCCGCACCGCATACCCGCGCTCCACTAGGAGATCGACGACGTTCGCACCGATGTTTCCGCAGGCGCCCGTCACCACAACCCGCTTCATGCGACCTCCTTGGCGAGCTGCTCGAGCCCGACGTGGAACGCCTCGATGCTCCGCTCGATGTCTTCGTCGCTGTGAACGGCCGAGACGAAAAACTTCTCGGCTGCCTTGAGCACTCCCTGCTCGAGCAAGAGATCGGAGAAGCGAACGCTCTTGTAGAAGTCGGACGCCCTAGATGACTTGTGGTCATAGGGTTCGTCCCCGGTGAACCAGATTTCGAAAACGCTCGGCACGCCCGTGACGCAGGCTTCGATTCCCGCGTGCGCGATCGCGTCCCGAAGGCCCGCCTGAAGCCGGGTCCCCACCTCTTCAATCCGCTCGTAGACGCCGGGCTTCTCGAGCTCTTCGATCAGCGCCAAGGCAACGCTTGCGCAGACGGGGTTCGACGAAAAGGTCCCGGTCTGCATCGAGTAGGGCAGCATCTGTAAGCGTCGCTTCGGGTTTGCGATGGCCATGATGTCTTCCCGCCCGCACAGGACGCCGAGTGGCAGGCCACCGCTGATCGCTTTTCCAAGCGCGCAGAGGTCGGGCGTGACGCCGTACTCTGCCTGCGCGCCCCCTAGACCGGAGCGAAAGCCGGTGACGACCTCGTCGAATATCAGCGGGATGTCGAAGTTGGCGGTGACCTCGCGGACGCCTTGCAGGAAGCCGGGCCTCGGCACCAAGGTCCGCTGAATCGGCTCGATGATCACTCCGGCAAGCTCGTCGCGGTGCTTCGAAATGATCGCCGCGGTCGTCTCGAGGTCGTTGTATGGCGCGATGAGCACTTGATCGTGAAGCACGCGCGGAATCCCATGGGTGTTGGGGACCGCCTTCGGATAAGGCGGCGAGCCCATCGTCCACTGATTGCTCATCATCGCGTAGTCGTTCATCCCGTGGTACGCGCCTTCGAACTTCAAAATTTTGTCGCGCTTGCGGTAGACGCGCGCCAGGCGCATCGCAAAGAACGTCGCTTCGCTGCCGCTGCTGTGCAGGCTCAGCATCTGGGCGCAGGGCACGTGCTCGATGATCTTCTTTCCGAGCTTCACCGCGTGCTCGTTGATGATGAGGTGCGAGGTGCCGCCTTCAGGGACGGTGCGAAGTGCTTCGAGCACCGCCGGGTGCGCGTGCCCCAGAAGGTGCGGTCCGGAGCCGAGCAAGTAGTCGATGTACTCGTTGCCGCTCAGATCCCAGATGTGGCTGCCCTCGGCCTTCCCAGCGCAGAAGTTCAGCTCGGGGTCGAAGGTCAGGCAGCGCGTCTGGGTGGGGAAGAGCCGTTCGGCATCGGCGATCAGCGCACGCTCTTCGTCGCTTCGGTGGATCATGCCGCGCTCCTGCTTGGCTTTTCGAGGACCCGCGGGAACTGCTCGATGTACGC
This sequence comes from uncultured delta proteobacterium, assembly GCA_963699755.1. GTDB lineage: Bacteria > Myxococcota_A > Polyangia > Polyangiales > Houyiibacteriaceae > SG8-38. The sequence continues at coordinate 108,148 of CAVOVB010000001.1, read as the reverse complement.
CGCGTAGCGCTCATGGACCTGTGCAGGCGACTGTCCGAAGTCGTCGCGGGTGTAGTTGTGGGTCCCAAACTGACCCGGCCTGTGGGCCTCGCGCCAGGCTCTGAGCGCCGTTTTGGCTCGCTCTGAAAAAGGCTGGTCGAAGCGCGCGTACGCCTTGGCGACCTCGCCGATCGGGTCGGCCATGAAGTCGTCGAAAAAAATGTCGTGGAACTGATGCTCGCGACCTTTGCGAAGCCGCATGCCGTGATCGACCGCCCGCGCCCAGGCTTCTTTCTGCTCGAGCGCGATGCGCGGCCGATCGACGTCCTTCTCGAAGAGCGACCGAAAGTGCGCGCAGAGGCTTACGTACGAGGGCAAGACATCGGCAGGGTCGCGGTGGGTCCAGATGATGCAGGCATCCGGGTAGGCGTCGAGGAGCGCGTCGAGGTTGCGCATGTGCACCGGGTACTTGAGGAGCCAGCGCTTGTCCGGCTCGTACGACCCGATGAGCTGCATGATCCGCTTGTGCCGTTGATAGGTCTCCCGGTGCACGGTGTTCATGTACCAGTCCGAATAGGTCGGCACCGTCGAGACGACCTCGAAGCGATCGTCGCTGAAATTCTGTCCGAGGACGCGCCCCGACTCATCGGGGCCGTCGGGCATCATGAAGTGGATCGACTCGAGCATGCTCTTGCCGGCCTGGTACATCATGTCGAGCTCGATGCGGGCGTGCTGAAAATCGGTCGCCGCTTCCCAGTAGGCGCGGGGAGGGCGAGGCTGCGGATGGAGCGCGAGCCAGTATTGCAGGCACTGCATGTCCGGGTTGGCGCCCATCAAGTAGTGAAGGGCCGTGCTTCCGGTGCGCACCATGCCGGTGATGATGATCGGCCGTTCGATCGCGATCTTGGCCGAGTTGGGTCGCATCTCGAACCAGCGCTCGGTGCGCAGGCGGGCGGCGAGCAAGCCGACGGTCTGGTAGACGGCGGTCATCTTCCCGGTCGTGTGAAGGCGTGCCTCGTGGTCGTACGAGTACAGGAGCCGACGAAGGCCTTCGAGGTAGCTCGGGTCGCCGAAATTGTCGTAGCCGTCGACCCCGCGAATCGCGATTTCGTGGAACTCCTGCTCGCGCGAGGCGAACGACGCCCGGCTCAAGGGATTGAAGTTGCCGAGCCCGCTCATCGTTTCGTTCCTTCGGGCCAGAGGAAATGCACCGCCGGCATCAGCGCCGCGCGCGCCGTGCTCAGCGCCGCCTCCTTCACGCCGCCCGGCAAGAGCCCGAGTTGGAGCTCGATGGCATCGTCCGAAGCGCGAATCCCAGTCACGCCGAGGTAGCTCGTCGCCGCCGCGAGAGCCGCTTTCAGAATCTCATCGCGCTCGATGGCGGGAGCCTTCATCAAGTCGATCACCAAGTCCTGACCCTCCGCCGCGACCACCATGTCCGGGAGCGAAACCATGTTCCCGATCAGGGTCGCCGGATGCTTCGTGTCGATCATCCCGGTGCGAATCGCTTCCGCGAGCGGACCCGGCGCGTCGTCGGGCGTCGAGAGCGCGAGCTCGCTCAGCCGGATTCGCACCGTTCGTTGCTCGCCCTCGACCCGCACGCCCTCCGCGTCGATGCGGGCCGCGAAGCGAATCGGCGCACCCAGCGCGTGAGCCTCGCCTTCGAGACGTAAACCCGGGCTCACGGCTTCGATCCTCAGAGAGACCTTCTCGAACATCGGACCGAGGCGACTGCGGATCGCGCTCAAAGGGATCGCGACTCGGCCTCCGAGCGCATGCGTGACGAACCTCAGCGCCTGCCGAGCGTCGAATGGGGGAGGGGTGGGCATCGGGCAGCCACTACAATGACACGGAATTGTGCCCCGCTCACCCGCTCAGGGCGGCTCTGGGTATCGAAGCCAACGCTCCGAGCATTATCCTCTCGCTCGCTAGTTGAGGGTGCAGGTCGGGTTGACGCAGTAGCTGCTGCCGTCTTCGCTTTCGTCGTAGCAGGCGAAGCCACCTGGGCACTGGACGTTGCTCTCGCAGGTCAGCTGGCAGGTGTTCGTGTCGGTATCGCAGACGAGCTCGAGGTTGTCCCGGTCGTAGCGCTCCTTGAGGATGCGTGTCTCGCATGCGGTCAAGGCTTCGCCCTCGAGGCAGTTCGCAGGGTCTGGATTGCAGTCGGTGTCGATGTCGCAGGGCCAGCCGATGTCGACGTCTTGAGGCGGTGCGGTTTGCAGGCATTCGAAGCGAACGCGCGCGCCCGAAACCGGATCTGCTCCTTCGGTGAAACTGACGCGCTGTGGCAAGGGATTGAACGAGCAGGCGCCTGCCGTCTCGTCGGTGAAGTCGTCGTAGAACCAACCGAGTCCTTCAGGCGGATCGACGTCGTCCTTTCTGGTCGGTAGCTGCGTGATGCGACACACGTTCCGGACATCGGATTCTCCGGTGGGGCCGACATCCTCCGTTCCGATCAAGACGCGGCCACGTGCATCGTCGCACTCGACGCCGGCGGGCTGAACTTCGCGGACCTCGCATCCGACGAGGCCCTTCGAGTCGCGGTTGAGCGGTCGCGGTAGACAAAGCTGGCGCAGCGCTGCGGCGATGCGGTCGACAATCGCGTTGAGCGCAGGCGCGTAGTCGTCGGCACAAATCGACTCGACGACCGTGCCCACGCCGGAGTTGCTGTCGGCAAGGCCCCTCATCGTCTCCACGATGCGGACACCCGGAGCCGCAGCGCCCGAACCGTCTCCTGCGATGCACGCCGGGGTGAGGGCCTGGTCCTGTTCTTCGTCTTCAGTCGGATTCGGCTCTTCCACCATGCCCGGATGGGCCAGGATCGCGTTGTACCGCTCTTCATCGCTGTTGAAGTTTGCGCGGTCGAGCACGCTGTCCTCGGGAATGCCTGTGATCGCGGCAAAGACGACCTGGCTGGGGTCGGCTTTGAGGTTGGCGATGCCGTCCACGTAGCGCTGAATCTTCTGCAAGGCTTCGCTGTGCCGCCAGCACCGCAGGTTGAATTGCACCAGCGAGTCGGTGGGTGGGTCCGCGAAGGGCCCCTGATAGGGATTGAGATCGGGGCTTCGGGGGTCGACGTCGAAGACGCGCGGGTCGCTCGTCGAGCAGTCATCCTCGTCGGTGATCATGATGATTGCGAGCAAGGCGTCGTCACGATTGAATCCGCTATTCCCAGTGTTGCGGTCGGAGGCGAGGATGGCCTCGAGCTGCTGTTCAAAGCCGCAGCCGTCCGCCTGTCCGGTCACGCAGGTGACATCGCTGATGAAGTCAGCTTGGGTGAATGGGGGCTCGGGATAGTTGAGGTAGGGCGTATCGAGGGGCGGCGTCTGAGCGGAACATTCCTGCGGCGTGCCAGCCAGGCCCGTCACCTGCATGAAACCCGCCTTGCCAGTGCTCGTGCACGCGCCCGTCGGATTGAAGTTCACTCCCACCGTGTAGTTCGTCGGCGGCTCGGTCGAGTAGCCTAGGTCTGGTGTGATCACGCCGACGTGGAGGTTTGCTACGGGAGGAAAGTCATCTACCGCATCCGTGCCGACACCACCGGTGAGCAAAATGTTCACGAGAGCGGGGACCTGCTCGGCGAGCTTGGCCTGCTCTTCACGCATCGAAGGCGAGTCGTCGATCAGGATCAGCAAGTCCAAGGCGCGCTGTGGGTTGACCGGCACGTTCTGGACGACGCCGTTGATCGTGCATGGATTGAGCGCGTCCAGCGGCCGCTTCGTACAGCTGCTGACGGTGGCGATGAGCCCCACGATCACAAGTAAAAAAGCAAAGCGGATCTTCATGTCTTGTCCCCCTACCCGACAGGGAAATCATACCCACTCGAGCGCATTGAGGCCAATCAAGCGAGAACTTTACAGCAGACCTCGCCTTATCCGTCGAGAATTATGAAATTTTTTCTATGGCCAACATTCTGCTATGCAGAAAGTATCGAGTTGAATCCATGCGCCGCGTTCTAGTCGTCGACGACGAAGAAAACATCAGGCTCGTGCTCCGCACGCTGCTCAAGAAGCACGACTACCAGGTCGAGACGGCCGAAAGCGCCGAGACCGGCTTGGAGCAGCTCGAGCGCTTCGATCCGGACTTCGTGCTCGCGGATGTCAGGATGAGCGGGATGACCGGGATAGAGCTCTGCGCCGAGCTCAAGGCGCGCTCGTCGCTGGCCACCGTGATCTTGATGAGCGCCTACGGCTCGGTCGACCTCGCGATCGAAGCGATGAAGGCCGGCGCGTACGACTATATCTCGAAGCCCTTCAAGCAAGACGAAGTTCTACTCGCGCTCACCAAAGCCGAAGAGCGCGAATCACTACGCCGCGAGAACCGTGCTCTCAAGGAGGCGATGCGCAAGGAGCAGACCGTTCACGGGATCCTCGGCAAGAGCGACGCCATCAAGAAAGTCTTCTCTACGATCGACAAAGTAGCCGAGCACAAGACGACGGTGTTGATTCAAGGAGAAAGCGGGACGGGCAAGGAGCTCGTCGCGCGGGCGCTTCACGAAGGCAGCTCGCGCAAGGACAAACCCTTCATCCCCCTCAACTGCGGCGCCATTCCGGAGACGCTCCTCGAGAGCGAGCTTTTTGGCCACAAAAGGGGTGCGTTCACGGATGCGCACGCCGACAAGAAGGGCCTCTTTGCGGAGGCTGACCAGGGCACGCTCTTCCTCGACGAAATCGGCGAGCTTCCACTGTCGTTGCAGGTGAAGTTGCTGCGCGTCTTACAGGAAGGCGCCATGCGACCACTCGGCGCGACCCGCGACCAAAATGTCGATGTGCGCGTGATCGCTGCAACCGTGCGTAACCTCCGTCGCGAAGTGGAACAGAAACGCTTCCGCGAAGACCTCTATTATCGACTCAACGTGTTGCAGATCAACGTCCCGCCGCTTCGCGATCGACGTGACGACATCATGTTGCTGGTGGAGCATTTCATCGAACGCAACAATCGCCGACTCGGCACCAAGATCCGAGACTTGGATCAGCGCACTCGCAAGCTTCTGCTGGACTACCCCTGGCCCGGCAACGTCCGCGAGCTGGAGAACACCATCGAGCGTGCGGTCGTTCTGGCGGACGGGGACATGATCACGGTGGCCGATCTGCCCGAGCGGATGCGCGAGCCCGCCGATCCGGTTGCGGCGAGCCTTGCCACCGGGGAGCTCTCGATCAAGAGAACCGCTCGATTCATGGAGGAGACCCTCATTCGCAGGGCTCTCGAGAAGACCGGCGGCAACCGGACGGCGGCCTCCAAGCTGCTCGAGATCAGCCACCGGGCTCTTCTTTACAAAATCAAAGATTATGGGATTCAATAGCCGCTGATGGATAGTGGGAATGACGTGGCAAAGAGGAGCGTTAGAGCTGTGATGTGCTGTATGCGTAGAACCCTAACCGCCGTAGCGCTTTGTGCGGCGCTCGCGGCGGCTGCGGGCTGCCAGAAGAACATCCCGAACACCACCGTGAAGGACACCCCAGAGAATCGGTCGGTCATCACGTTCATGGAGAACTACCGACATGCGGTCGAATCACGAGATGTGGGGGCTCTCTTGGCCATGGCGCATCAGCAGTACCTGGACGACAATGGCACCCCCTCGGGCGACGACGACCTGGACTATCGGGCGCTCCAGCAGAAGCTAAGCCGCTGGCGGGAGCGGGTCACCGACGTCCGCTACGAGATCAAGTACCGTACAATCACTCGGGAAATGGACCGCGTGCTGATCGCCTACCGCTACAGCGCGAGCTTCCGAATCGCCTACGATGAGGAGGATCAGCGCTGGTCGCGTCGCATCGGGGAAAACCGGCTGGTCCTTCTCTATGACGAGCTTCAGGGCCGCTATTTCGTCCTTTCTGGAATGTGAAATTTTGCGTTACAACTGGAATGCAGCGTTGATTCGCGCTAGCATCTTGTCGATGCCACTCTGGAATGGGCGCAAGTCAGTGGGTCGGCGTACAGATGACGAGAGCGATGAGATTCGAGTGCGATAGCTGCCATGCCAAGTACAAGATCGCCGACGAGAAGGTTCGGGGTCGTGTCGTTCGGTTTCCCTGTCGCAAGTGCAATCACAAGATCCTGATCGACGGCCATGCACCCGATGCGGAAAGGACCGTTCCTGCGGGGTCGGCCTATCATGCCGAAACGGTCAGACGACGACCGACCGAGGCCACGGCTCGATTTGCCCAAGAGGCGCCCACGGCGCGCTCGCGCCGTCCCTCTTCGCCTGTTCGGCGCAGGCCGCCATCCGTTCCACCACGTCGTCCATCTGCTGTGTCACGCAGGCTCTCGTCGATTCCAGCGGCCGCGAGCAGCGCGTTCGTGGGTCAACATCCAGGCTTGGCACCAGCGCTTCCAATGGCGCCTGCCGGTCCTCGACTTGCCATCGCTGGCGAGGCGCCCGCGTGGCACGTATCGATCAACGACGTCCCGGTCGGCCCTGTCCGACTCGAGGAGATGGGCCACAAGATCGATGCGGGCGCCGTCAGTGAGTACTCGCTGGTGTGGCGAGAGGGTTTCGATGAATGGCGTCCACTGGCGACCGTCCCAGAGCTGATGGCTTTGCTACACGAACGTCGATACTCGGGTCCTCCGCAGCGGACGTCGTTTTCGTCGATGCCGCCTTTCGTCGACTCACGCACTTCGATTTCCGAGTCGTCTCAGCTGACCGTCGTCGCTGGTCCCGCATACCGCGCCTCGGCGTCGGGAGCGCCCGGCGAGTTCGCTGCACTGGCTGATTCGCTGGCGCCCGAAGGAGAGCCGCCCTGGCCGCTTCGGGACATGTCGCAACCTCCTGCGCCGATCGGGCCTCCCTCAGTGTTCGGGTCATCGCCCCCGCTGGGGTCGTTTTCCGGACTTCCGGCCGCGCTGGGGGAAGGGGTCTCGGTGCCGTCGGCGCCTCCTGCAGCTGCCGCGGCAAATGCCGAGCCGCGCCGTGGTCTTTCGCTAGGGGTGTTGGCGCTGATCTTTGCCGTGATCTTCCTCACGGGCGTCGTGGCGTTTCTGATGTACGAGCGTTTCGGCGATTCGGTGCTGGATGAGTGGCTGGGCGCTGGCGTTTCGACGCGGGTCGATTCTGCGCGAAGGGGCGAGGCGACTCGCAAAAGAGCGGCGTCCGGCGCGCTGCGGGGGCCAGCGACGGCTGTATCTTCCGAACCCGCGACGGCCGTAGGAACCGATCCAGCCGCGACGGCGCCAGCAGGAACGGAGCCATCGACCGGGTCGGACAGCGACGCTGCGAAGGTGACAGAGAGCGAGTCGGGCAAGCGCGTGCCAGCCCGCGCTACGCCGGCTACGGCGGCTCCTAGGGAGAGCACAGAAGCCAAGCTGGTGTTCGAGCCACCCAACCCGGCGAATGACGGGCCGACGATGGCACCGGCACCTCGGCCAACCGCGAAAACACGCCCGACCGCACGCTCCGAAACTGTCCAAGAAGCATCGGACAAAGGCTCCTTGAGCGCCGAGGAGCAGAAGATTCTCGACGAGTTCGAATCGAGCTCCGATGCTGCCCCCGCAGAGATCGCGGTGAAGAAGGTGGTCAGCAACCAGGCCGGCAACAAACCGCTCGATGGCGACGGGGTCCGAGCAACCGTGACGACGAACAAGCCGCGCTTGCAGCGTTGCTACGAGCGAGCGATTCGGGGGCAGCAGTCACCGGAGTCCGTTCGCTTGGACGTGTCCGTGATCGTAGCAGCGTCTGGACGCGTGAAGGACGTGAGCGCGGACGGCAATGGCCCGGGTGGTCTCGCCGAGTGCGTTGAAGCCTCGGTCCGGCGCTGGCGGTTCCCGAGGTCCTCCGAAGGCGGACCCGCGAAGTTCCCGATCGTATTCTCTGCGAACTGAATTGGCTTTCATGTCGCTGAAGCTACTGATCGACGCGGAGACGATTGGTCGGCGGGTCGCGGACCTAGGCCGCGCCATCACCGAAGACTATCTCGGAAAGGACCTGGTCGTCGTCCCGGTTCTCAAGGGCAGCTACGTGTTCGCCGCAGACTTGGTGCGTCAGATCGATCTCGATGTGGCCATTGACTTCCTCGGGGTCCGTAGCTACGGCGACCAGCACACGAGCAGCGGTGTGGTGCAGATCACGACGGACTTGAGCCGGTCGATCGAAGGCAAGCACGTGATCCTGGTCGAGGATATCGTCGATACCGGGCTCACCGTGGCCTATCTCCGCCAGAACTTGGCGACGCGTCAGCCGGCGTCCGTGAAGGTCGCGTCCCTGCTTCACAAGCCCGCGCGCACCCGCATGCCGGTGCAGATCGACTACCTCGGCTTCACCGTGGATGATGCGTTCATCGTCGGATACGGCCTCGACTACGCCCAGAAGTTCAGGAATCTGCCCTACCTCGCGGTCCTCGCCGACGACGAGGCCTGAGCGGCCTATACTGGCCGCTGTGAGCGAAGAAGAGACGAGCGAGGACCTGGGCGAGCGAATCCGACGAATCGCCGCGACGATTGCCGGGGAGGTCGACAAGCGCTTTGCGACCAGCGAGGAGTCGCCCTCCATCCTAGACGCAGCGGCCCGTTCGCTCGGCACCACGATGGAGCGCTGGGGTCGGAACCCAGGGCTTCGGCGCATTCTCGGCGGGGTGCAGCGCGACCAGCTCACGAGCCCGGGGGAATCGGTCGAGCTCTCGGCGAGCCTGGGTGTTTCCGCCAAGCTCGGGACGGTCGCTAGGTTCTACGTGGATGACGCGGTGGCCGCTGAGATGTCCATCGGCAGCAGCGCAGAGGTACGCGCGGTGATCGATGCACCCGGGCCGGGCCTTCACCGCGTGAGCGTCGCGATCTGCAATGACAAGGGTCAGGTCGTGACCGATCTCTTTGGACATCGTTTGCTGCAGGTTGCTAGCGGCAGGCCGGTCGTGCTCGTGGATGCGGCGCTGTTGCTTCCTCCTCGACCGGAGCAGCCCGTCCCGGCGGCTTCGCCCGTCAAAGCGCTCCGCGCGCTGATCGACGAGGGTTTCGAGCTCGTCTATTTCGACATCCACGAGAAGAACCGCGACCCGCTGATTCGCGACGCGCTTCGCGCCCAGCGGCTGCCGCCAGGTGCGATCCTCGTGTACTCGGCTGAGGAGGAGGAGCTGAGGAGCCTGGGCGTCGATTTCGTCGACATGTTTGCATCGACCGCAATCTGCCGTCTCCGCGCGAAGGGAGTTCCGGTGACTACGATCCTGACCGAACGAGACGAGGGTCCCGAAGAAGATCGTCCGTCGCAGGTCAGCGTGCTAACGCCAGCGAAGGCTGTGAGCCGGGCACTTGCCGGCTCGTTTTCCGCCGAGATGGAGCAGGCGGCCCAGTTGCTGCACGACAGGGCGAACAGCAATCCGCTCGACTGGCGACTCGACCAGACCACCCAATCGAGACTGATTCCGGGCAACTCGTTTCATGCCGAGCTCGACAACGCCGAGGCCAGGCGTCGCCTACTAGCGGCGTTCGATGAAGCCTCCGCGACGATTCACATCCAGTTCTACATGGTTCAGCCGAGCGTCTTCACCGAGCACCTGATCGTTCGCCTCATTCAGCGTGCGCGTGCCGGCGTCAAGGTTCGGTTCATGGTCGATGCGCTCTACTCAGACGAGGAGGTCTTCGGACGCCTCAATCCCTTGATCCTCTCGCTGAAGGAAGAGGAGAACATCGAGGTGCTCGCGGTGAACCCGATCGAGTCGCGAAAGCAAGTCGACGTCTCGCGACTCAAGAAGAGAGACCACCGCAAGCTGGTCATCCTCGACGGCCGGAGGGCGTTCGTGTCCGGGCGGAATGCGAGCGACGCGTACTACACCGGCTTCGGCGAGGTTCCGGTGCACGACAACACGCGTCACGAACGCATTCCCTGGCTCGATGCGCATGTGGAAGTGACCGGGCCTCTGGTGCGCCTGGTTCAAGAGACCTTCATGGGGACCTGGCACCGGCATGGCGGCGCGCCAATTCAGAGTGACGAGGCAACGATGCCCGAGCTCGAGCCGACTGGGTCCTCTTCGGGAAGGCTGGTCGTGCACCGCGGTCTTGCGGAAACCAATGGCCTTGCGATGTACGAGGCGATGTTCGACGTCGCAGAGGACCACGTCTACATCGTCAACGATTACCCGATCGTCCCGGCCCTCGAGCGCGCCATTTATCGGCTCTTGGCCAAAGACGTGAGCGTCAAGCTCCTCACGGGAAACGCCGCCGCTCGACGCGACGATGGGACGTTCTTTCCGGCGCCCCTTCACCGCACGCTGTTCGAATACATGGTGAAGGCGAAGCTCGAGCCCTTGCTTCAGGCCGGCGTCGAGATCTACGAGTTCGTTCCACCGCCGTCACCCATGATCGTGGCGCGCGGGGGCCGGATTCGACCCTACGTCCACGCCAAGCTCGTCTCGGTCGATGGGCTGGCCACCAGCATCGGCTCGGCCAACCTCGATGCGACGGCGAGCTTTTGGGAGAGCGAGGCCAACGTCGTCGTCCAGGACGCAGGCTTTGCCAGCGACGTCGAAGCCACGCTCCAGAAGCTCATCGACGGCAGCGTCGAGCTCGACCCCGAATCCGAGTACTGGAAGCGGGAGCGGGCTCAACGTGCCGTCGTGGCTACGCTCTGGCCTGGGACGCTCTATTCTTGAGTCTCTAGCTTCTTGCCGGCTTTCTCCGCGGCCTTTCTGGTGCTCTGGGCCTTTTCTACGGCCTCGTCTGCCGCGGCCGTGGCGACATCGTAGCTCACGGTCATCCGAACTTGGAATGCGCGATCGATCTCGATGTCTTCGGAGTCATCGACGGTCTTCACGTTCAACATGCCAGTGGACTCGCCGCTCGCGGAGGCGTTGGCTTCGAGCGCGTTGAGGTTCGCGATGACCTGGCCGGTGGCGTTCATCTTGAACGACTCGACGGTGAGCTCGACGCCTTCCTCTTCGAAGGTGATTGTCTGAGGCTGCGCGGTTTGCGCGATCTGAACGTTGAGCTTGAGCTCGTCGCCGACCTTTTGTTCGAGGGTATACGTGTCGACCTGGCTCACGTTGAAGCCGTACAGAACGAGGTCCTTGCGTGCCTCCCAGCGGGCACCGGCGCCCACTGGCTCTGCCGGAAGCAGCACGCGAGCGAGCGAGGTGCGCGCGTTGATGATCATCACCAGCAGCCGAACCGGAACGTCCGAGCGCTTGGCGGCTTCGTTGAGCTCGGTTCTCTGGATGATGCCGCGGTCATCGACCTCGACCCAGCCGCCGACGTTGTTCAGCACCGAGGCGCTCTTGTTGAGATCTTGCGCGACCACCGGGTCGAGCCCATCCGGGATGATGGCTTCGGCCTTGACGATCCGAACGTCGAACCGCGTGCTACCCCGCTTTCCCTCCATGGAAGGGCCCGAAACGATAAACAGCCGGACGCCGGGGGTCACCGAAAGGGCCGCGCCACGCCGGGAGCTGGCCATCGAGGCAAGGCCGAAGTCCATGGTCGCGGTGGTGGTCGTCCCGGGCGCAATCTTGTAGCGAAGCGTCTCGCGCGGCTCTGCGCCGGCGTCGAGCACGAGAACAGGGCCCCCCTCGGCGTCCTTGGCCGTGTCGGACTTGCATCCGTTTAGAACGATCAGCGCGGACCCCAGAATCAACGCGCGCAACAGCATTTGCTTGGTCATAGAATCTCCTTCCGGCGCCCCTGCACCGCCGTATGATCGCGGTCTATATCGCAAGGTCGCGCCGAAGCGTCAAGGTTGCGCTTCGGCTGGGCCTTGAACGCGGGAATAGCCTTTGGGGAGCGCGAAGACCTCGGGCGGAATCGGGATGCGTTCGACCTTTTTCACCAGAAAGACCACAGGCACGCCGCCGGCCTGCGCAACGCGCATCTTCATCGAGAAACCAGGCTTGATCCCGTATCTTTTCATTGCCTTGCTGCGTTCGTCGTCAGACAGCTCCAGCCCGAGATTCCGACCTCGAAACGCCCGCGTCCAGAGATCAGCCGGGTACTTCTGTGTGAGCCAGAGGTCGATGACGGCATCATTGTCTTTGTCGATGACGCGGATGTGACGGGTCTCGATGCCGCTGACGATCTCCTTGCCGAGCTTCTTCATCACGAGGTTGGCGTTGTCGCCGGAGCCGGTCACCTGCTGGCTCGTCTTGGCGAGGGTCGAGTACGGAATCTCGACGATGACTTTCTGGTCGTGCGCGATCGAATAGTAGCGCTCGCCTTTGGAGGGCATGAGGGTCGTCGCCTCGACGGGCTTGCCGTTCTCGTCCGTCGACTGGATGTCCATGCGGACGTCGCCGGTTTTCGAGTAGCGAGCGCGAACCCGGGCAGCGACGCCTTGCTCGCTCGATAGGCTTGCTTCGAGCACACCTTCGAACGCGAGGGCGGGGGACGCGAAGAGCAGCACGAGAAGGCAGGTCAGGGCGAGACGCATGAAGGCCAAGCTTAGGCCGGCACGACGGGCAAGCCAAACGCCTCGTCTTCGTAAAGCCGATCGAAGGTTTCTTGGAACTTCGCCTCGACGTTCTTGCGCTTGAGCTTGAGCGTGGGGGTGAGCTCGTCTTCTTCGACGCTGAACTCGCGGTCGAGGACGTAGACCTTCTTGATGGTCTCGACCCGTGAAAGGCTTTCGTTCGCCCTTCTCACCGAAGCGACGATCCGCTTCTGCACCTCGGGCTGTCGTGCGACCTCTGCGAGCAAGGTCTGGAGCGCCTCGGAGCGCCCAAGCGGGTTCTCCGTCAAGTCCCTGATGTGTTCGTCGGCGGTCGCATCATCGATGGAGCCCTGTTCTCGCGCCCACTCCACGGCTTCCGCAGCGCCGATCGTGATCAAAGCGACCAGATACTTCCGCTTGTCACCGTGCGCATGGGCTTGGCTGATGAAGGGGTCGGACGCTTTGATTTCGTTTTCGATGTTGGAAGGGGTGAGGTTCTTGCCGCCGGCCGTGATGATAATGTGCTTCTTGCGATCGAGGATATAGAGGTAGCCGTCTTCGTCCTTCTTGCCGACGTCGCCGGTATAGAGCCAACCGTCGATGATCGTTTCCGCCGTGGCTTCGGGGTTCTTATAGTAGCCCTGAAACACGATTTTGCCGCGGACCAGAATCTCGCCGTCGTCTGCGATGCGGTCCTCCACGATGCTCAGCGCGCGACCGACCGAGCCGAGCTTGACGTTGCCGGGGACGTTGGCGTGGGTGATCACGGTCGACTCGGTCATTCCGTACATCTCGTAGATCGGAAAGCCAGCTGCCCAGAAGAACTCGAGGATTTCGGGGGCGATCGGTGCGGCCCCGGTGATGAAGTAGCGCACGCGCCCGCCGAAGACCGCTCGGAGCTTGGAAAAGACGAGTCGGTCGGCGATGCCGTACCTGAGCTTCAAGCCAAACGGGATGGGTTTGCTCGCCTGCCAGTGCTGCACCGCCTCGCGGCCGACCCGCTCCGCCCAGCGGAAGATGCGCTGCCGCGTCGCGGGGGCTCGCTCGACTGTGCTCATGATCTTCGCGTAGGCCTTTTCGAAGATGCGCGGAACGCTGCCGAAGATCGTCGGCTTCACCTCGGCGACTTCTTCGAGGACCTTGGCAATGCTCGACGCGAAATAGGTGCCCATGCCGGTGTTGATGCGGCCGTAGAACGCGAGGACCCGCTCGGCCACGTGGGCCATTGGGAGAAAGCTCAGGCCGACGTCGTCCTCGTTGATCGCGAAGGCTTCATCCTGGTCTTTCATGATCGTCATGATGTTTTGGTGGGAGATCATCGCGCCTTTGGGTGGGCCGGTGGTGCCGCTGGTGTAGACGATGATCGCGGTGCTCGTCGGGTCTACCGCAGCGACGCGTGCCTCGATGGCGGCGCGGTCGACCGGCGTTTGAAGGACGCGCTCGAAGGGTACGAGCCAGTCGTGTGCTTCCATGAGCGACTCGGCGCCGGTGCTATTCCAGACGATGACCTCTTCGAGCTTGGTGAGCTCGTCGCGGCGCGCGAGGATTTTGTTGATCTCTTCGATGCCTTCGACGAAGGCGACCTTCGCGTCGCTGTGGCCGAGGATGTATGCGAGTTGCTTCGGTGTGAGAGTGGGGTAGGCGCCGAGCGTCACGGCGCCGGCGAGCAGACCTCCGACGTCGCAGTAACACCACTCGGGGCCTGTGCTGCCCACCATGCAGACCTTCTCCTGAATCTCCAGACCGAGCCCTATGAGGTACGAGGCGATCGCCCCGGCCCGGTCCGAGAAGCTGTTCCAGCCGACCGGCTGCCAATCCCCGCCGTCTTTGAAATGGAAGGCCGGGCGCTCGCCGTCGCGCTCGACGCGCTTCAGGAACATCTCTCCTACGGTCTCGCTGCGCCGGGCGATGTATTGAGCCGGGGTGCCGTTGTTGCGCTTGGGTTCGAACATCATTGGGGGTTTACACTGGATCCAGGGGAAGGATCTAGGGATTCGAGCGCGGATTTGACGGGGCGGCGGGCCCCGCTACACTCCGCCCCTTCCCGCCAAGAAGGCAAGCAATTCCCATGCGCGACCTCATCAAGCTCAGCTGCGAAACCTGCGGCAAAGACAACTATACGACGGACAAGAACAAGCGGAACATGCCGGAGAAGTTCCACATCAAGAAGTTCTGCCCGAAGTGCCGCAGCCACCAGCCGCACAAAGAAGGCAAGATCAGCAAGGGCTAGGCAGGTGCTCGTGCCCGGGCCGGGTCCGGGGGCCGGTGGAGCGGCGGAGCGGGACCCATCGCCGTCGGAGGGCGATCGAGGCATTGTGCGTGCCCAGAAGCACTTGCCCATGGCTGGGCGGATCGTAGAGATCCCGTCATGGCGCAGGGTGATACGCACAATCTCGGCATCGGCTATTTGCTATGGATCTTTGGGTTCATGGGGGCACACCGTTTTTACTATGGGCGCCCGGTGAGCGGGACGATTTGGTTCTTGACGTTGGGGCTGCTGGGCATCGGTTGGCTCGTCGACTTGTTCTTGATGCCCTCGCTCGATCGTTCGGCGGAGCTTCGATATGAATCGGGCCCGGTCGACCACAACGTGGCGTGGATCCTGCTCACCTTTGTCGGCATCTTCGGAATCCACCGAATTTACATGGGCAAGTACCTGACCGGCCTGATCTACTTCCTCACCGTGGGGCTCGCTGGCCTCGGCATCCTTTACGACTACTGGACGCTCAACGAGCAGGTCAGCGCGGCGAATGCAGAGCGGCGATAGAATTGGTTCATGAGGCGTCGACGAGGCAGCTGGCCAGGCCACATTCTCCTCCGCATTCTCCGCATTCTCAACCTGGGACGACTTCCCAGGGACGACTTCCTGGGACGACTTCCCAGGGACGACTTCCCACTCCAGGGCAAGCAACCAGCAACCATCCCGAGGGAACTGCCCCATGTTGAAGTCTAGGTAACCGTCCCACGTTTAAGAATGGTTAAGAATGGTTTAAGAACAGTTTAGGAATAGTTAAGAATAGTTAAGAATAGTTAAGCAACCGTTCTGCATTGACTTGTAGTTGACGGGTAGCAGAGGATCTCCCCACCGCCTTCTTGGGAGAGAGGTGTGATGGACAGACTAGGCTTCTTCTAGTCTGCGTCACCCACGGAAGGGGGCCAAGGCATGGGTCTTGCGAGCATCTGCGTTTCGGGGCGCTCGCAGCCGTTCGGGTCCTGGACAACCCCAGTCGAGCCTTTCGAAGCTGCCCCGCGGTGCTCGCTAGGTCGCCGTTGCCGCACCGGCGCAGCGTACGACCCACCAAGTGCCGGCGGGGAAGGCGACATCACGCACGCCGCTTCGCCACGCTCGGTAGGCTTCTCGATAGGCGAGACGGAATGCGCGGAGCTGTTGGGCTGCGGCAAGCCACGCTGCGCGAGTGAGCGCCGAAAAAGTAGGGTTGAGTCCGAAGCGCGGACTCCTCGTCTGCGGTCGGTCTGTGACGAGTGTCTTCTGGACACGGGTGCGTCCAAGAAAGCCGTGACCGTGATGGCGAAGCTCGGAACGCAGCATCGACACGCGGGTTGTCAGAAGCGCCTTGAGCGCTTCGAGGTAGGCGATTCGATCCGAAAAGCACGGCGGCGCGGTGAGTGCAAGCTTCACCTTGCTAGGTGCGCTGTTCTTGAACCAGAGGCGCGGATGTTTAGCGCTCATGACGCCCGCGCGGAGCGTTCCAAGGGTGCTCAACGCCCCAGGCCATCGCTCGGGCGAGTGCACCAGGCCTGCGCTGACCGGATTGAGGAGCACGTACGCGACTTTGTCGAGCACTTCGGTCGGGCCGCTAAGCTCGACGGCGCTGTACGGCACGTTTGGCTCCCAGACTACTTCATCCCAGTCCCGAAGACGCTTGATGCACTTCGCTAGCTGTCGGTTGAGCCAAGCCATGAAGTCGGGGAGCACCCCCTCGACGTCGGTCAGTACCAGGTGGTAGTGATTGCTCATGACGCTCAGGGCATGGAGCTGCACGCCGTATTTCTTTGCGGCTCTGCCTAGGCAATAAACAAACAGGTTGTTGAGGGCGCCGTCGGGGCGCAGCAAGAAGCGGCGGCCGATGCAGCGGCGGGTGACGAGATAGGTTCTATCAGGAAGGACGCGTCGTGGTAGAGTCATACCCGGGTATCGGTCGCCAATCCGCGCTGTCCTTCGAATTCGAACGTGGGAAAGAGCTTGGGCTCCGCTTTGGTTAGAGTCGGTCGACTAGGCGGGCGACCAAGGCGCCGGTGCCGCCAAGGTGGCGTGGGGCCGTTCGGAAGGCGAGGACGAAGCGGGAAGGGGCTCGTTTACTGAGGGCGTCGGCCACACTGGACTTGAGCGTGGCCTGTCCGCCAGGGCTGTGGAGACCCTTGCCGACGATGATCAGGACCCAACGCTGACCCTTCCGTTGGCATTCCCGAACGAAGCGGAGCACTTCGCGCTCGGCTTCGCGTGCGGTTTGCCCGTGCAGATCGCATTGTGCTTGAACCTCGAGCTTCGGGTGTTCGAGAGCTTCGAGGATGCTCGAGTGAGTCGCGCGACGCTTGCCGAGGACGATGCCGTTGGCTTCGCGTTCGAGAATCAGCGGCGGGGCCGGTTGCATTGCCGACCCCGAAGACCAGGGCAACGACGCGGAGCCGCTTGCCAGAGCAGGCGTCACCCTCTTCTTCGAACCAGGGTTCAAGGGCTTCACATCGGACAAGGCTCGTTCGAGGGCTTCCCGATCTGCCTTCGAGCGCCCGCTGGCGTGGCCATTTCTACCTCCGCCTTTGCCACCCCTGTCTCCTGATCGCGCCACTGCCCGACCATCATGACCTCCAGGCAGCCCAGCCGGCAATTTGCGCAACGTTTGCGGCCCATAGCCACCAAACGAAGAATCTTCGCGCGCTTGAACCTGGGTTGGTGAATCAGAGGGCGGATCGGGGGGTTCGGGGGCTGGGTGGCACGGCGGTTGCATGCTCCGCGGAGCGATGGATGTCAGTCGCCGGCAAAGGGGTGGTGTGTTGGTTGAGCTGAGGCAGGTCGGTTCTGTTCTGCGTTCGAGGGTCTGCGGCGGATCTCTTGCTGTGCAGGGCCAGGCGCCAAAGCTCCTCATGATGCTGGGGCCCGTCCCGGGCCGTGCGACTGAGGTCCCTCGTCAATCAAGGAGCCATGCCTGAGATCCGCTGGCTGAGAATTTCATACCGGGTCGGGGCGGTCGCCGACGGTATTGTCGCCGTCCTGATGTTTTTTCCCGAGCTGGGGCGTGCCGCCTACGGTGACGCAGGCTTTGAGCCAACGCCCGACTACCGCTATGCGATGCGGTTCGGAGCGGCGCTGATGCTCGGCTGGACGGCGCTCCTCTTGTGGGCAGACCGGAGGCCGCTCGAGCGCCGCGGGGTCCTGCTGATCACGGTCTTCGTGATCGCGGGCCTGGCGTGGGCAGGCGTCTACGCCGTTTCTGCCGAGCTGGTTTCTCTCCCCTTCATGATTCCTAGCTGGGGCTTTCAGGCCCTCTTGGTGGCTCTGTTCCTGTACAGCTATCATCGATCGGCGCGTGCGGCGGCCAAAGCGTCGATTCCGGAAGGAGCGTCGTCACTCTCAGAGGCCGCGGCGGCGTTCCTGGCGGAGAAGCGATTTGCGGTCGCCGGTGTGTCTCGCGCCGGAAACGCGCCAGCGAATATCATCTTCAAGAAGCTCAAGGACAGCGGACGAGAAGTCTACGCGCTCAACCCCAATGCCGAATCGGTCGAAGGGGAACGCTGTTACGGCTCACTTGCCGATCTTCCCCAGCCTGCAGATGCGGTGCTGATCGCCACCCATCCCGACCAAGCCATCGACATCGCTCAGCAGTGCAGAGCCGCTGGGATTCGGCGCGTCTGGTTTCACCGATCGATCGACCCAGGTTCGTTCTCCTCCGAAGCGGCTGCGCTTTGCGAAGGCTACGGCGCAACGGTGATCCCTGGCGGCTGTCCGATGATGCATCTGGAGCCGATCGACGTCGCACATCGATGCATGCGCGCCGTGTTGAGCATGACCGGCGCGCTCCCCAAGGCTGTCCGGGAATCGAAGCGCTAGCCCTTTTTGGTGGCTTCGCGCTTCGGGCGCAGGTTGCACTGCAGGATCGCCTTGCGGACGCGGACGGCATCCGGGGTGACCTCGACCAGCTCGTCCTGATCGATCCAGTCGAGGGCGTTTTCGATGGTGAGCTCTTTGTGCGGGGTCAGGACGACGTTTTCATCCTTCCCGGCGGCCCTAATGTTGGTGAGCTTCTTCTCGCGGGTGCAGTTCACGTCGAGGTCGCTCGGACGGTTGTGCTCGCCGACGATCATGCCCTCGTAGACCTTCGTCCCGGTGCCGACGAAGAGCTTGCCCCGCGGCTGCAGGTTGAAGAGGGCGTAGGGCGTGGTAACGCCTTTCCGGTCGGAGACGATCGCGCCGTTCTTGCGGCGAAGCAGAGGGCCGGCGTAAGGGTCCCATCCCTCAAACATCGTGTTGAGAAGCCCCTCGCCGCGCGTCTCGGTCATGAACAAGGAACGGAAGCCGATGAGGCCTCGTGATGGAACGCGGTACTCGATGCGGGAGCGGTTCGTACCGAGGGGGCTCATCTTGCCCATCACGCCGCGCCGGTCGCCAAGGAGTTGGGTCACCGTACCGACATGGTGCTGGGGGACGTCGACGACGACAGTTTCGACGGGCTCGCACTTCTGGCCGTCGATCTCGCGAACCACGACCTCGGGCATACCGAGGGCGAACTCGTAGCCTTCCCGCCGCATCGTTTCTGCCAAGATCGCGAGCATCAGCTCGCCGCGGCCATAAACCATGAATGAGTCGGGCTCATCGCCCTCCTCGACGCGCATGGCGATGTTTCGCTGCGCTTCTCTGAGAAGCCGCTCGCGGACCTGTCGGGAGGTGACGTAATCGCCCACGAGTCCGGCGAAGGGCGAGGTGTTGACCATGAAACGGATCTTGATGGTCGGCTGCTCGACGCTGATCCGCTCCAGCGGGTTCGGGTGACTCGCCGCAGCGATCGTGTCCCCGATGTGCACGTCTTCGATACCGGAGATCGCCACGATGTCGCCGGCGGACGCTTCGGCGATGCGGACGCGGTCGAGGCTCTCGAAGCCCCAGAGCGCGCCAACCTTCCGTTCGACCACACCGTCCTTGCCGATGATCGCCAGCGTCTCTTGCGGCTTGATGGTGCCGTTTCGGATGCGGCCGATGGCGATGCGGCCGACGTACTCGTCGTGGATCGTGTTGTGAACCAGAAGCTGAAGAGGCGCGTCCGGGTCGCCCTCGGGTGCCGGGAGCCTTTCGATGAGCGTTTCAAAGAGCGGCGTGAGGTCGCTCGATTCGTCTTCGAGCTCGCGTTTTGCGATCCCATCTTTGCCGATCGCGTAAATATGCGCGAAATCGGCCTGCTCGTCAGTGGCGCCGAGGTCGCAGAACAGATCGAAGACTTCGTGCAGGGCCTCGTCGGGGCGGGCATCGCTTCGGTCGATCTTGTTGACGACCGTCACGACGGGAAGGTCGAGCTCGATGCACTTCGACAACACGAAGCGCGTCTGGGGGAGGGCGCCTTCGGCCGCGTCGACCAAAAGAAGTGCCCCATCGGCCATCCTGAGCGTGCGCTCGACCTCGCCACCGAAGTCCGCGTGGCCCGGCGTGTCGATCAGATTGATCTTGTAGTCTTTCCAACGAACCGACGCGTGCTTGGCCAAAATGGTGATGCCGCGCTCGCGCTCGAGGTCGTTCGAGTCCATCACGCGCTCACGAACGGCCTCGTTTGCCCGAAAGACGCCGGTCTGATGCAACATCGCGTCGACCAGCGTCGTCTTCCCGTGGTCGACGTGGGCGATAATCGCCACATTTCGAATCTTATTCTGCACGCCTGAACCCCCACGCCTTCGCGTGAGGGCGGGTATTGGCAGATCCAGGGCCGGGCTGCCAGCCGCAGCCAGGAGGCCAAGCGAGGCGTGCAGGTTTTGCGTCGGGCATTCCACAAACGCAGCGACTGCGCCGCAGGAAGCTCGAAATTGCCGCGAAACCGGCTCTTTCGCCAAGGCATGTGGTTTGCATCGGGTCTCTCGCCATGAACAAACCCGTTGCGACTTGGTGTGGAATTGGCGTGCTCTCGTTGCTCGTCGCGCGTTCCGTTTTTGGCTGCGCTCCAGAAGAAGCTGGTGAGCTTGGAGTCGTTGGGTTCGCAGAAACTACCCCTGCTGATTTGAAATACAAGACGTTTGAGTTCGGGCCTGATGCCGGTCTGTTCCCCGAGGAAGACCCGCGGTTCGGCCAGTCCGCAACGCTGTTTGTTGGCGAGTTCGGATCGGAAGGTCGAATAGCTGGCTTTGCGCTAACCACGGACGATGGATCGCTTCAGGGGGGCGTCTTGAAGCTAGGGTCTTGCTTCTTTGCTACCATGTTCCTCCAGTTCGCTGGCGAAGAGCCGCAGATCGAGGCTTTCTTGCGGGAGGACTTCTTCGAATGGTGTGGCGTCGATGCCGAAGCGCGATTGGCGTTGCAGGAGGACGACGAGACGCTTCCTATCATTTCCGAGCCCGCGACTGAACCGACCCCGGAGTTTGAGGCAACGGTCTTGCTGTCCCCTGAACTGGTAGTCGACCCACCATTTCCGCTCGACCAGCGGACGGAAACCGGAACCGTCGAGATGCAGCTAGTTGGGAACGTGCTGAGCTACACCGTGACGGTCGACAATCTATCCGAAACCGACGAGGTTCGGGATGGGCAGATTCGCAGGGGTGACGCGTCGGAAAACGGGGACGTGGTCTTGACGCTCTTTGGCGAACCGATCGAGGTGGTTCGGTCGTTTGGGGCGCCTTTCCTCGAAGAAAGCTCGCTCACCGTTTCGGTGTTCATCACTCCAGATGAAGCCGCCGCGCTGACCGACACCGCGAGCCCGCTTTACATAAGCTTCACGTCCCAACAGGTTTCGAGCGGCCTCATGCGAGGACAGTTGAGGGACGCGCCGTAGGCGTGTGCGATGCAGATGTCTTGAGTGACGGAGGCGACATATACCCGAGCTTTTCGGAAGCGTTGCCCTGACTCGCCATCTGGGCAGATTGCACGGTCAGGAGCAGCAGGGGGTGCCGATGCAGTTGCCGGCGCACAATGAACCGCCGCAGCAGACTGAGCCGACGATGCAGCTCGATGGACACTGTGATTCGCACAATCCAGCGACGCAGCTCATGTTGCCCTCGCCCCAGGGGTCTGAGCCGCAAAGATCGCCCGGGAGGCACGGACAGTTGACCGTTCCTTCGGTGCAGGCCTCGACAGACTCGCACCAGGCACCGTACTCCTTCCTGCTGACGACATACTCGTGGCAGAGCCAGACATTTCCGATCGGAAGCGGGCCGAAAGCGGCATCGCAGTCTTCCTGCGATTTGCACTCCGCTGGCTGGCAGAAGTCAAAGGCGCAGTAGTTGATGCATTCGCTGCCAAAACCAAAGCAATCGCTGTAGCCGAAGTTGTCGCATGCGTCTCCATCGGGAATGTCGCGCACGAGATTGAGCTGGTTGATCACGCAGGAACTTTGCAATGCTCCTGCGCCGGACGTGGGCCCGTCGCCCTCCCCGCTACAACTACTCGCGACCAACGCCATGATGGTGAGCGCACCCAAGCGCCAAACTCCGAATTTATACGACAGCATCTCCGCACCTCCCGGTCGGAAGCCTGAAGTGCAATGCACGTACCAACCCTCGTCCGAGAGAGACAGTCTCGACTGGCAAGGGAAACCTGGGGCCTGCACCGGGCCGATTCATGCAGTTTTTTCGCGAGCACACCCGTGAGCGCAAGGACTGCGCTTGGTCGCGGCCGGCATGAACCACTACCCGTCGTCTGCTCCAGTTGGCTATCTTGTAGGGGAGGGGGAATTCCAGGATGTTCCGATCACTGCTTCTGGCCTGGGGGATGACTGCGCTTGCGCTCATGGGCTTCGCTTGTGGCCCAGCACAACCGGCGGATCCGCAAACAGATCCAAACGATGGGCCGCCCGCGGGCAACGGCGACGGAACCTGTACGGTGCCTACCGAGGCGCAGCTAGAGGACATTTCCGATCCCGATACGGTAGTGGGCGACGGGACGCCGGCGAGTTGCACCTCGGGCGCGTTCGTCGATGCGGTCGCGCAGGGGGGGATCATCACCTTCGACTGCGGGCCGGACCCGGTCACCATCACGCTCGACCGAACGGCCAAGGTGTTCAATGACCAGAAGCCCGACGTCGTGATCGACGGGGGTGGCAAGGTGACCTTGAGCGGTGGCGGCCGCGTGCGGATCCTCTATCAGAACACCTGTGACGAGCGGCAGGTGTGGACCACGCCGCATTGTGACGACCAGGACCACCCGCGACTGACGGTGCAGAACCTGAGCTTCGTCGATGGCAACGCTAAGGCCGAAGAGGAGGGCGGCGGGGCGATCTTCGTTCGTGGCGGCCGTTTCAAGGCCGTCAATACGCGCTTCTTCAATAACGTCTGCCACGATCTGGGGCCTGACGTGGGTGGCGGCGCAATTCGGGTCTTCGATCAGTATCAAGACCAACCGGTGTACGTCGTGAATAGCACGTTCGGCGGGGAAGGACTGGGGAACGTCTGCTCGAACGGCGGGGCGCTCAGCTCGATTGGCGTTTCGTACAGCGTCATCAACAGTGCATTCACGCACAACGAGGCAATCGGCAATGGCGCCAACCCACAGCGTCAGGGCACGCCCGGCGGCGGAAGCGGGGGCGCCATTTACAACGATGGCAACACCTTCACGCTCAGGGTGTGTGGAACGCTCATCGAAAACAACACAGCCAATGAAGGCGGCGGGGCGATCTTTTTCGTGAGCAATGACCGGAGCGGCAGCTTGGTGATCGAGGATTCGGTCCTGCGGAACAACCCGAGCGCTGGCTTCGAAACCCAGGGCTTCCCGGGCATCTTCGTCCTAGCGAACGGCGACCCCCAGGTGAGTGACTCTGTCATCGAGTAGTGGCTTCGCGGCCTCGGCGCGCGCACTCGAACGTGTGGCGTCCAGGAACTTCAAGACCGCGACGAGCATGTGTGATGTTCTCGGTGAGCAGAAGAGGTCGAACGCGTGCTGTGCGCCGCCAAGCTCGGCATAGAAGACCCTAGATTTCGAGACCTTGCCGAGCTTGGCGGCGAAATAGCGGGCCTCTTCGACCGGCGCAAGGGTGTCGCGGTCGCCGTGAATCACGAAGAAGGGGGGGGCGTCTGGGTGGATGCGCTCGATGGGAGAGGCGCGACGGAACTTTCCCGGCTCTTCGTCTCGGAACGCTTTCATGATCTGGCGTTCGAGCCGTCGGTACCAAAATGGGAGCCGGTTGGTGCCGAGGCGGCTCGTGAAGTCGTAGACGCCATAGATCGGTACTGCGGCTTGCACGCTGGTGTCGGCCTGCTCGAAGCCGGGCTGGTATTCTGGATCGTTCGCGGTGAGACCCATCAGGGCCGCGAGGTGCCCGCCCGCGGAGCCGCCCGTCACAGCGACGAAGTCGGGGTCGATGCCCCACTCTTCGGCGTGCTCGCGAATCCAGGCCAGGCCTGCCTTGAGATCGATCAGATGGTCGGGGAAGGTGGCGCCCGGGCTCAGGCGGTAGTTGAGGTTGAAGCAGACCCAGCCATTGGCTGCGAGGTGCGACAAGAGCGGCCAGCCTTGCTCGCGCTTGTCACCCATCACCCAGGAGCCGCCGTGAATTTGCATGATCGCCGGCCGTTTCGCCCCCCTGGCCGGATTCGTCCCGGCCCCATTCGTCCCAGGTTCGGCGGGGGCCGGATCCGTCCCAGGTTCGGCGGGGGCCACGGCGTGGGCCACAGCGGGGGCCACGACGTCGAGCTTCAAGACTGTGCCGGCGACGCGCCGGTAGGGGATATCGCGGGTCACTCGGATTCCTCGGCGCTTCTTGGAGAATGGCAAGACGACGTTTCGGCGTGGGACCGGCTTGGTGTCGCGTACCGCCGTTAGGCCTCGTAGAGCCCGATCGAAGGTCTTCCGTGCCCGATGGCCATCTGCGAAGAGGATCAAGAGACCGAGCCATGAGCCGAGGGTGACGACCAGCCCCGCCCAGCCCGGCCAGGCGGCAAGCGCGCCGAGCTCCACGAAGACTAGCGATGCGATCGATTGCCAAAAAACATGATGAATCGCGAGCTCGGCCGTCAACCAGGAACCAAAGAAGCTCGGCATGAAGAGCGCGGGCACGCGGCGCACCGGGACAAAGGCGTTCGCGGTGAAGGAGGCGCCCAGCAGACTGACGGCCAAGAAGGCCCAGGAAATCGTCGGTACGCCGGGGAACATCGCGTTCGTGCTTCTAGCCTTTGCGCCGAACGAAGCGGCTGAGGAGCGGTCGCGGGTTCTCGATGGCGAGCTGGTCGAGGGTGACCTGCATGATGGAAGTGACTTCGTCGTAACAGCGCTCGAGCACATCCGGGTCGTCGGCACTTTCGGGACCGAAGCGGCTCCAGTCGAGTGGCTCGCAGACCTGCACGGTGATCTTCGCTGGGAGCGGCACGCCCGGGGTGGCCGGGCTCGAAATCCCCCAGGGCAGCTGAAGAAGCAAAGGCGCGCCGTCCATGCGCACCTTGTCGAGGCCCAAAAGCTTGGCCAAGCGCTCGCCGCGCGTCAGGACGATGGTCGTTTCGTGGCCGCCATGACCGACCACAGGAACCACGGGGACGCCGGCTTGGAGTGCCAGCCGGATGAAGCCTTTGCGGCCCTTGAACGTGATGCGGTTGCGGTCTTTCCAGGGCCGGAAGACTTCGTAGGCGCCGCCGGGATAGAGCAGCACCGAGCAGCCGTCTCCCAGGGCGGCCGCCGCGTTGTCCATGTTCGCGGGCATCTGGCCGATCTTGCGCATCAGCTCGCGCCAACCTGGGACGGCGTAGATGGCGTCGAACGCGAGGCCCATTAGAGGGTCTTCGAAACCGCGCGTGCGATACCAGGCTGCGTACAGGGCGCTCGTGTCCGGTGTCATGATGCCGCCCGAGTGGTTTCCGATCAGCAGCACAGGGCTCGTCGGCACGCGATCCATTCCGCGGACTTCCGCGCCGAAGTAGCTCGTGAAGGTTTCCATTCTCGGAACGAGCTTGCGCATGAACTCGGGATCGAATTGCTGCGCGGGTTCTCTCAGTTGCGCTTCGGTCGCTTCCGCCCACTTGTTCAACAAGCCGCGCTCCATGAAACGCTGGAGCGCTTTCACTACAGGCCGTGGCAGCTTCTGCTCCAGCTTGTTTGGTTCATCGGGCATCGGCTTGCTCGAAAGTAGTACATGTTCTATTTTCGATCGACTGGAGAAATGGATGGGTCCTGCACGCCTCTGGTCGAGTCTGGTTCACCGGTTGTTTCCGTGGCGCGCGGCGGCTTCACCCGAATTGCCGCATCCCCACAAGCGTAAGCCTGTCCACGGCGGGAGGCGGGAGGCGGGCGCAGGCATCCGGCTCTCGCGCAGAAATGCCTACACTGGGGTCGCCCGCTTCACGGGGCGCTCGATCGATCGACTGTTCCTGGCGGGCATGAGCCGACCGCATCGCTACCCAGGGGCAGGCGACCTCGCCCGAGTCGGCGAAGAGATCGCCGCTGCCCATCGGCTCTATCGCAAAGGCCGCCCCGCGGCGCCAAGCGCCTTTCATGCGCCGCCGCCGCCCCTCGCTGCGATTTCGCTCGAGCCGGCCTGGCACCCTTCGATGCGATTCGAGTGGCTTTCGTTTGAGAGCGGCTACAGAGCGACTCCCGACGACCCGTCGGCCAAGCGCTGGAACAACTACGACCGCAATCACGTGGCCCACGCCTGGGTGGCTCGCCACAGCGGCCCGGAGCGGCCTTGGCTGATCTGTCTCCACGGCCTCGGGACGGGCGGCCCCTACGCGGATTTCGCGGGCTTCCGTGCCGAGAAGCTACACCACGAGCTCGGGCTCAACCTCTTGATGCCGGTGCTCCCGCTGCACGGCCCGCGCAAGCCTGCCGCACTGCCAGTGGCCTCGCTTCTCTCGTTTGATCTACTCGATGCATTTCACGGTGTGTCGCAGGCCGTGTGGGACACGCGCCGCTTGATTCAATGGGCACGCTCTCAGGGTGCGACGAAGATCGGCCTCTATGGCCTGTCGATCGGCTCTTACGTTTCGGCCTTGCTCTCCGGTCTCGAAAACGCCGACATCGTGATTGCAGGCATTCCCGTCTGCGACATTCCGGATTTGTTCGTGCACCATGCGCCGGTCGACCAACGCCAGGAAGCGGAGGACAACGGGGTGCTCGGCGTGCACACACGGGAGCTGTTCGAGCTCGTTTCGCCGCTCTCCGTCTCGCCGCACACCCGGCTCGAGAATCGCTTTATCTTCGCTGGGAGCGACGACAAGGTGTCGACCCCCGAGCAGGCCGAACGCCTCTGGGAGCATTGGGGGCAGCCCGGGATCCGCTGGTTCGCCGGTGGGCACGTGAGCTTCTTCTGGTCGTCCGAGGTTGGGCCTTTCGTCGACCATCGGCTTCACGAGGCGGGCTTCGCCGTCCTCGATCACTGAGGCGCAGATGGAGCGTTTTTCAGGTCAAGACGCTTCGTTTCTCTATATGGAGACGCCCAGCGTGCACATGCACACGCTCAAGGTCGCGGTCGTCGACCTCCCCGCGCAGATTCGCTATGCGGACGTGTTCGACCTCGTGCGCATTTCGATGGAGAGCAAGCTCCACTTGGTGCCGCGCCTTCGATGGCGGCCTGTCGAGGTGCCGGGCGGGCTGCATCATCCGATCTGGGTGAGAGACCCGCACTTCAACATCAGCCGTCATCTCTACCGCTCGAAGATCGCGTCGCCCGGCAGGCAGCGTGAGATGGACGAGGCCATCGCCGAGATCGCAAGCGTTCAGCTTCCCCGCGACCGGCCGCTCTGGGAAACGTGGCTGCTCGAAGGGCTGGCCGACGGCGGGATCGTTTTGGTCACCAAGATTCACCACGCTCTCGCTGACGGAGTCGCCTCGGCCAACATGCTGGCGAAGGTGATGACCCCCAAGCCTGATGAGAACGACCTCGACGCGCCGAACCCGCCCTTTGTCACAGACCCGATACCGTCTCGACGCAAGCTCTTGGTCGATGCCATCCGCGATCAGCGCGAGCAGCTCGTTGCGATTGGCCCACTCGTGAAAAGGACCGTCAGCGGTAGCCTCGCGGTGCTCCGGAACCTCAAGCACCGCGTCATCGATGTTCCCTATCCCTTCGTGACGCCTCGGACGGTGTTCAATCGCACGCTGTCGCCGGAGCGCTCCTTCGCGACGGCCTCCTTGCCGCTTGCCGAGCTCAAGGCCGTCAAGAAGGCGGCTGGCGTGACGCTCAACGATCTGGTCTTGGCCGTCGTGGCTGGCGCGCTGGACCGGTTCTTCGCGGCTCGCGGAGAGACGCTTGCAAAGCCCCTGATCGCGAGTGTGCCGATGGCCGTCGCAACGCCGGGTGGTGCGCCGCGCGAGGCTGGAAATCGCGTGGCAAATCTGTTTACGTCGCTGTGCAACGACGTGCGCGACCCGCTCGAACGCTTACACAAGATCAACGTGGTGACCGCACAGTCCAAGGAGATCCAGCGTCAGCTCGGAATCGAGACCTTGCTCGACTGGTCGGAGGCGGCTCCCGCAGTCGCCTACCGCTGGGCGCTCGAGACCTTCTCGCACTCAGGCCTGTCCGATGTCTTGCCGCCCGCGGCAAACCTGATCGTTTCGAACGTCCGCGGCCCCGATCGCCCGCTCTATGTAGCGGGAGCGCGCCTGCGCACGATCTATTCGGTCGGCCCCGCGGTCGAAGGGATTGGCTTGAACATCACGGGCTGGAGCTACTGTGGCGACATTGCCTTTGCGGTGATCGCGGACGCCGCGGCGATCCCGGACCCGCACTGCATTAGCGAGGCGCTGCGCCCGGCGCTCGACGATCTGATCGGGGCGACGATGTGAAAATGAGGTAGAGTTGGCCGCATGGGCAAACCTGCGATCGAATCTTGGCACCAGCTGATTCGGGAGAGAGATGTGGCTGGGCTGGACGAGATTCTGGCAGATGACGCCGTCTTTCACTCACCCGTGGTGCACACGCCGCAACAGGGCAAGGCGCTGACCAAGCTCTACCTGAGCGCGGCGATCATGGTGCTTGGCAGCAGCAACTTCGAATACGTCCGGGAAGTCATCGGCGAGTCCGATGCCGTGCTCGAGTTTACTGCGGAGATCAACGGCATCGTCATCAACGGCGTCGACATGGTGCACTGGAACGACGAAGGGAAGATCGACGACTTCAAAGTGATGATTCGTCCGCTCAAGGCGGTGAATCTGCTTCATGGCTTGATGAAGCAGATGCTCGGACAGATGCGCTAAGGGCGTGTGGCTCCGCTAGCCGAGCGTCGATAGCTTGTCGCGGTGCTTTGCCTGGAGCGCGTTGTAGTCGTCTTGAGTGAGACTTAGTGCCTTGGCGATGCGGCGGAGTTGGGCTTGTTCGTCGTGCTTGAGCACCTGGTCGGCGACGGCCATCTCGATGAGGACTTCGAGGACTTCGAGGCGGAGCTCTCGATCGGCGAGCTCTCGTAGGTCGCGGGTCCAGTCGTGGTCGCCGAGAAGGGCAACGTGGCTGATCTGGTCAGCCAAGAGGCCACAGATCGCGTCGACGCCGGCTGGGCTGAGGCCGTGCACACGGCTGAGCTCCTTCTGGATCGCCTCTTCTTCCTGGGTCGAATAGTGCCCATCGGCGTAAGCGACTTTGGCGAGCAAGCCAGCGACCGCGGTGACGATGCGTCGCGTCGCGTCGTCGGCATCCGCCAGGAACTGCTCGACGATCCGGGCGAGACGGTCGCGCGCCTGCGCGGTCTCCTTTTTCGACTTCTCCTTGCTACCAAAGATCATCGGCGTTTCAATAGACCGGCGAACCCCAATGCACAAGGCTCCTAAAGCCCGGCCTTGACCGCACCCCAGACCATCGTGGTGACGACAGCGCCAGCCAGGCCCAACCAGACGCCGTCGCGTAGAAGGAAGGGAAGGAGCAAGAGGAGCAGGCCCGCGCCCAACTGGACCGGCCGGTGCTGCTTCTTGCCATACACGAACATGACGAAACCCACGCTGCTGACGAGGAGGGAGGCCACCAGATACGCCGGGTCCAGCATCGCTACTCGGGCTTGTATGCCACGGCAGCAGACGATGGGCCGGCAAGCGGGATGATTTCAAAGCGGTCGAAGCCCGCTTCGCGACACCATTCTTTGAAATCGGCGCCCGAGTAGTCGAAGGCGTCGCCGAACTCGATGAGCATGTTGAGCGACATCAAGAGGCCGAAAGAGTTTTCTCGTCGGGCGTCGTCGATCAGCGCTTCGACGACGATGAACGCGCCGCCAGGCGGTAAGGCGTCGTATGCCAGCTTGATGAGGTGCTTCTTCTTTTCGAGGTTCCAGTCGTGGAGGATCATGCCCATGGTGATGACGTCGGCTTTGGGAAGGGGATCCTTGAAGAAGTCGATGGCCGCGGTGGAGACCCGATGCGGCAGGCCGGCCTCTTCGATGCGTCTCTTGGCAATGGGCTCGACCTCCGGGAGATCCGCGCTGACGCAGTGCATGTGTGGGTTTTCTGCCGCGACCATGCAAGAAAGCTGGCCAGTTGCACCGCCCACGTCGCAAAGGGTCTTGTAATTCGAGAAGTCGAACTTCTTTGCGAGCGCCTTGAAGTTACCCGCCGACACGCCCGCCATGGCGTTCATGAACTGCTCGAGTCGCTCGGGCGCGGCGTAGAGCTTGGCGAACATCGGTTCGCCTGATTCTTTGACTTCGTTTTGTGGTTGGCCTGTCTTGAGTGCTTCGGTGAGGTGGTTCCAAAAGCCATAGAGGCGGCTGCTGGACATCTCGAGAATGCCGCCGATGTAGTTCGGTCCCTCCTTGTCGAGGAAGACCGCCGTCTCGACCGTGTTTCCGTAGAGCGCGTCAGGCCCGTCGCCGTCTCGGCGCAGAAGTCCGAGTGCAACCAGGGCGTCCGGAAAGTCTGGAATCGCGCGTGGGTGCAGGCCCAGACGCTTGGCGATCTGCGCGCCCGTCATCTTGCCAGTGCCGAGCTCGGTGAATAGGCCGAGCTCGACCGCTGTGAGGAGGGTTCGAGAGCCGAAAAAGCCCATGCCGACTTGCATGATGTGGGTTGGATCGAGCTCTTCTTCCTGCATGGACTGCCTCCATTAATGCAAGTCGCATCCTTACAACCGGAGCGCCCGGGAATGCAACCGGGAAAAGCTACGTATCTTCGCTTGCAAAGCCATGGTCACGAATCGGGACCCAGGCTGCCAAGATCCCCGGTCGGGAGCGCCCCGTCTTTGGAGTGAAGACCGGTTCGGGCTTTGGCGCGGGTGAGAACGGCGTCGCCGATGTGGACAAGTGCGAGGAGGGCGAAGATCGGCGCAGCAACGACCAGACCGTCGAAACCTCTGCGCATGATCGAAGGGATGAGCGTGCTCAAGAAGAGCGCCCAGAGGAGGGTGACGCCCATGATTTCGAGCAGCCCGTAGATGCGGTAGCCGAGGTAGAAGTCACCCAGGCCGGGCAAGAACAGTGAACGGAGCGCGGCCTTCTTGGGGCTCTTGAATACCTCGCCGCAGTTCGCGCAAGTTGTCGGCGCATCGTCGGTTGCGGTGAAGCAACGGGGGCAGAGGTTTTGCCAGCCACCCTTCTTGGTGGCGGTCGATTCGAGCAGGCCCTTGAGCTGCCGGGCTTCTGATCGCTTCACGCCGTGGAACATGAGCTGCTCGCGTCCGGTGCGAATGAAGATGTAGCTGTTGCGGCCCGCGGTGGCGCGAATGCGATCGAGGGGGAGCTGGTTGGCGAACATGCGCGGGCGCTGCTTCGCGTCGGTGTGGATCAAGAGGATGCGCCGGTCGGTGAGCACCAGGGTCGTGCGGTTGGCGAAGGGGTTCATCGAGCCCGCAGTGAGGAGCCACCAGCTCAGTTGCCGGACGCCGTTGGTGACGAAGCGCACGACCTCCATGGGGTTCATCACGCGTTGCAGCACCGGCTCGGCTTTTCGTAACATCTGGGCGCGCTTGCGGTCGCGCCTTCTGATGCGGCCATTGCGGACGTTCGGGAACATCTCTTCGAACCGGACCGCGATCGATGCAGGTAGGAGTGCTTTGAGCTCCTCGTTCGGCTGACCCCCATTTGGCATAGGCAGCGGGGAGCGTAGCATGTTCGCGCTTGCCCCAATCAGCGCTGCTCAGCTCGTGCCGATGGTGCTAGGCTCGGCCCTGGCTCGTTGTTCGGGGGATTCTTGGATGGTAGATCCGCTCTTGGTGGCTGTGGTGATCTTGCTGGTCATCAATCTCGTCGTCACGCTCGTGCTCCTCAAGAGGAGGGCCGGCGATTCGGCGGCGATTGCGCAGGCCGAGGCCGAGGACCGCGCCGAGACCGCTCGCCTGCTTCGGGCCGAGCTTCGGGCTTCGCGTGAGGAGTCGTCGGCCGCGGCGAGCGAGCTTCGGCGCGAGGTTTCCGGGACGCATCAGGCCAGCACCGAGACCCTGGTCAAGACGATTTCCCAGATCGGCGATTCGCAAACCAAGAAATTCGAGGCGTTCACCTTGCAGCTCAAGGGGCTGACCGACTCCAACCAGTCCGGCCTCAAGCACTTGCAGGAGACGGTCGACGGTCGGCTTCAGGAGCTTCGGAGCAGCAACGAACGCAAGCTCGAGCAGATGCGCGAGGTGGTCGACGAGAAGCTCCAGAGCACGCTCGAGAAACGCCTGGGCGAGTCGTTCAAGCTGGTCGGGGATCGGCTCGAGGCGGTGCAGAAGGGGCTCGGCGAGATGCGAAGCCTCGCGAGCGGGGTCGGCGACCTCAAGAAGGTCCTCACCAACGTCAAGACACGTGGAACCTGGGGCGAGGTGCAGCTCGGTGCGCTGCTCGATCAGATTCTCACTCCCGAGCAGTTCGACCGAAACGTGAAGACGCGGCCGGACTCACGCGACATCGTCGAGTTTGCAATTCGGCTGCCGGGGCCGAGCGAGGACCCCGCCCAGTGTGTCTGGCTTCCCATCGACTCGAAGTTTCCGCAGGAAGATTACTTGCGGCTGGTCGAGGCGAGCGAAGACGGCGACGCCGTGGCCGTACAGCAGGCGCACAATGCGCTCGTCCGCTCGGTTCAAGATTCGGCAAAGGACGTGGGCGGGAAGTACCTGAACCCACCGTTGACGACCGACTTTGCGATTCTGTTTCTACCGACCGAAGGCCTCTACTCCGAGGTGCTTCGCCACCCGGGCCTGGTCGAGCGCTTGCAGCGCGAGCATCGCATCGTGGTAGCGGGGCCGACGACCTTGGCGGCCGTGCTCAACAGCCTTCGTATCGGGTTTCGGACGCTTGCCATCGAGCAGCGCTCGAGCGAGGTCTGGAAGGTGCTCGGCGCGGTCAAGCACGAGTTTGGGAAGTTCGGGGACGTGCTCGACAAGGTGAAGCGACAGCTCGATAGCGCCGGCCGGACCATCGACGAGACCGGCCGACGCACCCGGGCGATGGAGAAAAAGCTCCGCAACGTCGAAGAGCTTCCGGGCGAGGCGGCCACGGCGATGCTCGACCTGCCGGAGGGCTCGCCGGTCGACTTGCTCGAAGCCAAGGAAGACGGCGCTGCCTAGCCGCCGAGGCTGAGCATCGTGAGCACCGGCGCGCCCGCTTCTCGACTGGCTCCGAGGTCGATGCGGAACTGCATGTGCCAGCTCCGATGCTCGTCCGGGTCGAGGAGGATCTGGGTGAGCAGCCACTCGGATTCGCGACGTTCCAGCTGGATTTGGGCGCTGCTCCGCGCGTCGGGGCCGATCTGGATGGCGTCATATTCCGTCCAATACGGCGCTAGCGCTTCGGCAAAGCGCTCGGCGGTCCAGTCGTTGGACGCCGAAGCTTCGGACAGGGCCTCGGCGGCCCGTTCGTACTGCTTGAACGCCAGGAAGCGGACGATTTGCCAGGCGGCGTTTCGCACCATCGTGGTAAACCCGCGCTCGTCCTTGGTGATGTCGACGGCTTGTTCCTCGTCCCGAGCGACCGGCATGAGCACCTCGTCGTCGGGGGCCTGGAGCTGCTCCCACTCGTCGAGAAGGCTTGCATCGACCGAGCGGACGGTGAGGCCGAGCCAGTCGGAGACGTCGTAGAGCGCGTCGGTCTTGGCCGATTCGGGGACGGTCTGGACGAAGCCCTTGTAGGCGTCGGTCAGGTAGCGAAGCAAGACGCCTTCGGAGCGTTGAAGCCCGTACTCTTTGACGTACTCCACGAAGCTCATGCCAAGCTCGTACATGTCGCGCGCAACGGACTTCGGCCGGAGCACGTCGCCCCCGACCCAGGGATGATGCTCGGCGAAGACCTCGTAGGTCGCCTGGAGCAGATCGGCTTTGGGTTTGGGGTATTCGATCTTCTCGAGCTCGGCCATGCGCTCGTCATACTCCATCCCTTCGGCTTTCATCGCGGCGACCGCGCGCCCTTTGAGGGTGTCGGTCTGCCGGTAAAGAACCGCCAAGGGGTCTTCGAGCGTGGCTTCCACCAGGGTCAGGACGTCGAGCGGGTAGTCTGGGTCGTCCTTGTCGAGCACGTCGACCGCTTCGACGACGTAAAGCGAGAGCGCTTGGTTGAGAGAAAAGTCGGACTGGAAGTCTTCGTGAACGCGCGGCCCTTCTCCGTTCAGCTCGATGACGCCGGCGTCGCGGAGAGAGCGAATCAAGGCAATGGCATGACGCCCGTGCTTATACTTGGATTTCAGCCCTTCGTGGCTCTTGCGAATGAGCTGGCGAAGCGCAAGGCAGCCGTTGTCTTCCCGCTCGAAGAGGTTGAGGATCATCGCGTTGCTCACCCGAAAGCGAGACCGGAGCGGCTCGGGGGGCGATTCTTGGAGCCGCGTGAAGGTCTCTGCGTCCCAGTGCGCGTAGCCACGCTCCGGCGCTTGCCGCATCTTGAGCTTGCGCTCCTTTTTCGGGTCGCCGCCCGCCTTGGCCCGTAGCTTCTTGTTTTCAATCACGTGCTCGGGTGCCTGCGCGACGACGCTTCCGAGCGTGTCGAAGCCTCGGCGGCCGGCACGCCCTGCGATTTGCTTGAAGTCGCGGACGCTCAGCACTTTGGTCTTCTCGCCGTCGTACTTGCAGAGCTTGGTGAAGAGGACCGTTCGAATCGGGACGTTTACTCCGACTCCGAGGGTATCGGTCCCGCAAATGACGTGGAGCTTCCCTTCTTGGGCGAGCCGTTCGACCAGACGCCGGTAGCGCGGAAGCATGCCGGCGTGATGCACGCCGACCCCGTGGTGGAGGAATTTTTTGAGCTCCTTGCCGAACGGTGTGTCGAAGCGCGTTCCGCTGAGGTCCTCTTTGAGTGCGCGCTTCTCGTCCTTTGAGAGGAAGTCGATGCTCATGAAGCTCTGGGCTTGCTCCGTCGCGGCGCGCTGCGCGAAGTGCACCACGTAAATTGGTCCCTTGCCGGCCTCGAGCAGGTCGACCACCGCGTTCTGCAAGGTCTCTTCGCTGTAGCTGAAGTCGAGCGGCACCGGTCGCTCGTTGCTCTTCACCAGGGTGGTGGTGACGCCGGTCAGCTCCGTCATCGCTTCCTCGAACTGCCGGGTCTCGCCGAGTGTTGCGCTCATGAGAAGGAAGCGCGCCTGGGGGAGGGCGAGGAGCGGGATCTGCCAGGCGACGCCGCGGTCCCGGTCGGCGTAAAAGTGAAACTCGTCCATTACGACGCTGTCGACGGCCGCTCGCTCGCCTTCTCTCAAGGCCATGTTCGCGAGAATCTCCGCAGTGCAACAGATGACGGGCGCATCACGATTGACCGTCGCGTCGCCGGTCATCATGCCAACGCGCTCTGGCCCGAGCACCCTGCAGAGGTCGAAGAACTTCTCGCTCACGAGCGCCTTGATCGGCGCCGTGTAGAACGAGCGCTCCCCGAGCGCGACCGAGCGGAAGTGCGCGGCCAGCGCCACCAGTGACTTCCCGGACCCCGTCGGCGTGTTGAGAATCACGTTGTTCCCGACGAACAGCTCCATCACCGCTTCTTCTTGCGCCGGGTAAAGCTCGAAACCCTGGTCGCTTGAATACTCCAAGAAGCGCGTCAGGAGCGTGTCGCCGTCGACGTTCTCGCCGAGGTCATCGAGGTACCGATCGAGTGCGCTCATCCGTGCTCGCCAAGCGAGGCATCGATGTAGGCGGCTTCGATCTTGTGTCCATCGGGGTCGCGGGCGAAGGCGCCGTAGTAGCCGGGGCTGTATTGGGGCCGCGGCCCGGGCGGCCCATCGTCGGTCGCGCCGGCCGCCAAGGCGGCTTCGTGAAAGGCGTGCACGGCTTCTTTGCTCTCTGCGATAAAACAGAAGTGCGTTCCATTGCCCACCGTCGCGGCCTGACCATCGATCGGCTTCTGCACCCAGAATTCCGGAAACTGCTTTCCGTAGGCGACGGCGCCGAACTCGAGCAACTCGAAGAGCTTCTTGCACCCTAGCGCGGGTAGAACCGCGTCATAGAACGCGATGGACCGAGCCAAGTCGTTGGTTCCGATCGAAAGGTGAGAGAGGATGCTGGGGTTCTCGTTTTCCATATTCACCGTTGTGACTGAGCTTCACGATTGCGTGGTGTTCCTGCGACAGACGCAGCGCGTCGAAATCGTCACGCGGAGTATATTGTAGGGACCGAGCATTGGCACGAGCGTTGCACCGTTTGAGCTCGTCCGGGCTTCGAAAGGTGTTGCCATGCTTAGAGGTGCTTTGTTTCTTCTTGGAGCCGGCCTTGCGTTGCTGGCTGTCTCGGCCTGCGAGGATTCTCTGGAATCGGGCGTCGAGCTCGTCGAACGGGATTCATTTGCCGTCTTGCTCAGCGAGCCGGACGGCTATCTGGTCGAGGTCCTGTCGGATCAACGAATCCTCGCAGGCCGGCAGCACGTCCTCGTTTCTCATCGAGGCCCCGGAGGGGAGAAAGAGCCAACGGATCGCTTGATCGAGCTAGAGCTCTCGCCTGGACCCCAGCGGCTCGAGCTCGGCGGGGATGACGAGGACGAGCCCATCGTCCTCGCCTTTGAAGCGGTCTGCAAAGACGAGATCGTGGGCATCGAGCTTCTTCAGCCGAACGAAGAAGAGCTGAGCCCCGGAACCTGGGTCGAGGTCGATGTCGTCGGCGTCACCCAAGACGGCACGCAGGTGAGGAGCATCCACCCACGCTTCGAAGCGGGAGAGCAGACGCACGTCGGCTACTTCGCCTACCGCTTCGATCCCGATGCCCCGCCGCAAACCCTCGAGATAGAGGCCCTCGACTGGATCGAACGGACGCAGTTTCACGGCCTCTCGAGGGACAAAGCGAAACCGGCTAGCGCGCTCGAGCGCTAACCGGCTTCTATCAACGGGCTCTGCCATCGTGGGGAGGCCAAGACGGGCACCAGCTTCCGGGAACGCGGTTTCGCCTGACTCTGGATGGGATGGTGGGCTCATCCATTGCCCCGCGTTCCGTGCCGCTGGTGCCCGCCTCGCACCGAATGACAAGTTGGACGCTAACCGTGGTTTGCGTATCGGCGGCGACAAAAGCAGGTACCGATCGCGCCATGATTTGTAATACTTCACCCCTCGGGCTTGTAATTCGGCAGCCCTTGTGGATCGATGGCAACCCGTGATCGATTCACCAGGAAAAGCCAACATCCATTCCGGCCTCAGGGTCTCCGGTGCCTGGGCTCGTGGCGTGGTGAACGCGTTCGAGGCGCTGGGCCTCGATGTCGAGGCGCTCTGCGAGGAGATCGGGGCCGATCTCGCCATTTTCACGGATACCTCGGGCCGCCCGCCGCGTGATGCGCTGGGCAGGTTCTGGCGGGCGGCGCTCGCAAAGACCGGCGACCGGCATCTCGGGCTCAGCGCCGCCGAGCTCTGGCAGGCGCGCGCGGACCATTTGGTCATTTTGCTGCTGACCAGCGCTGAAACCGTCGGCGAGGGCCTCGAGGCGAGCCTGCGTTACCAAGAATTGTTGTCGCACGGTCGCGTGCTCACACTCGGCGAGCACCCCGAACACCATCTGCTCCAGCTGAACAAGGTCGAGCACGAGCTTCCCGTGACTGTGCACGAGCTCGAGTTCCTCGCCGTCATCGTGATGAAGGTGTTGCGCTTTGCGACCGCCGGGAGCTTCACGGCGCGCGAGGTTCACTTCGAGCACGCATATCGCGGCAACATCCAGAAGTACACGCGTGCGTTTGGATGCTCCGTCTTGTTCGGTCAACAAAAGACGGCGATTCTCGTCGACGATCGGGCCTGGGCCCTGCCGCTCGCGCATGGAAATCAGGCCCTCCACGGCCAGCTTCGCGGCGTCGCCGCAGGGCTGCACGCTTCCCTCGATTCGCATACGTTCATCGACACCGTTCGCGACCGCATGAAGCAACTGCTCCCTCGAGGCCAATCGAACATCGAGGCGGTGGCGGCGGCGCTTCACATGACGCCGCGAACCTTGCAGCGACGCCTCCAAGACGACGACACGAGTTTCCGTGCCTTGATGGACGCCACCCGCAAGTCGATTCTCGTCGGCTGCGTGGAGCGCAACCAGCCAGCGGACGAAATCATGCGTCATGCCGGGTACACGAATGTCCGCAGCTTCCGACGTGCTATGAAGCGCTGGAACCTGTCGGACGCACCATGAAGCAAACCAGAGCACGCGTTCTCCTCGGGCTGCTCCTGCTGCCCCTCTTGAGTTGCGCCGCGCTCGGCCTTTCGGGCACGGGCTCGAAAATTCCCAACGTAAAGCCCCCGAAAGTGAGCATTGCATCGGTCCGCATGGCCGAGATGCCCTCCAGTCGCGACCTGGCGAGCTATTACTGCGCGCAGTACCTCGGCCCGCTGATCTGTCGGCCGTTCGGGCCGGTGCCCAAGCCCTCGGACATCCACTTCGCCTTCGACGTGGAGCTGGCGCTCGCAAACGCGAGCAAGGTGCCCCTGCCTCTGGTGCAGACGCTCTTCGCGTTCACCGCCTTCCCCGAGGCGCAAGACGTGCAAAACCTAGGCGCCGTATGCCTGACCTTCTGCGAGGACCCCAACAACTGCAGACAGGACGCAAACGCGTGCCGGTCGGACGAGCCCGAGATTCGGGACATCCGCGACTTCGCCAACGCGGCCACGGGGTTCCTGCTCTCGACCGCGCTCGGCGAACGCAAGCTCAGCGACTTACGGGTCCGCACGGTGCCGCCCAACGACCAAATGAAAATGGTGGTCCGCCTGGGGCTCGACCCCGTCCAAATGGTCGGCCTGATTCGGCAGCTCGGCAAAGGCGAGCTCGAGCGAATCAAGAAGGGCCAGGTTCCAGAGTTCACCATCCCCTATAAAATCGAAGGGACGGCCTGGGTGTCGGTCGAGTCGCTGGGCCGCCTCGCGACGGGCTTTGGGCCCGCCGCGGGGCAATGGCGGCTTCAGCGCTAGTCGTGCCGACGCTTATTGTCCGGCTTGTTCCAACGTCAGCGTGAGGTTCGCTTGACCCGAGCACGGAAGCTCGTTGAGCCAGAGAATGATCGGATCATCATTCTCATCTACGAGAGGATCGCCGTTCTCATCGAGAGAGCACGCGTTGTCGTAGGCGCTGCTGATGTCTTCTTCGGCGTGGTTCCAGACGACCGCGAGTGAGTCCTGCTCCTCGAGGCTCAGGTCGGGATCCGCGAGCGTCAGGCGCATCGCGTCGTCGAGCTGGACCACGCAGGGATCGAAGTCGGTATTCACCGAGAGACCAGTGACGAGGACCTCGTTGTCCATTGGATCGTAGCTGTCGGTCGTCAGCTCGAACTCGGCCTCCGGATTGGCGACGGACTGCACCACCATCGTGACCGTGCTCCCAACGACGGTGATCACGGCACGCAGCTCCTCACCCGGGGTGAAGAAACCGCATTCATCTGTGCCCACGATCGCAAGATCGTCGCTTGTCCAGTTGGTCGGACCAGTGGTGTCGGTGGAATCACAGGCCGATATGAGCGTCGCAGCAATTGCAGTGAGCAAGAATATTCTTTTCATCAGTCTCTCCCTCTTTCAATCTATCCGAATCAGTAGCGGCTGCCGACGCCCTTGGTCGCTTTGCCCTGTTCTTGTGCTTTCTCTACGGCTTTTGACTTCGGCGGTGCCTCTGCTTTGGCCTTTGCCTCTGCGGCTTTCTTTTTCGCGCGGGCTGCGGCGGCCTTCTTCTTCGCAGCTTCCTCAGCCGCTTTGGCGTCCGCTGCGGCAGCCTCGGCTTCCGCTTCGGCTGCTTCGGCTGCTTCCGCGGCTTCCGCTGCAGCCGCTTCGGCTGCTTCCTTGGCTGCGGTCAAATCAGATGCACAGGCTTCCTGCGCGGCCTTGAGCTCGCTCAGCGCAGTGGCTTGCTTCTTCGTCGTCTCCGCGAGCGCCGCCTTGAGTGCCTCGAGCGACTCGACGCTCGCCTCGCCAACCAGCTCCGGGGTCTCCACAGTGACGTCCTTGGTCTTGATGATTGCGGCCTCGCCCTTGGTCTTGGCGACGTCCGCCTGGCAGATCTCAATCTCTTCGGCGAGCTTGGTGAGCTCTTCGTTCGTCGCCTTCGCGGCTTCGAGCTGCTGGTTCGTCAGCTCCTGGAGCGCCTTGACGGCGGTGTCATCCTTCTTGCAGCCGAGCATTCCGCTTACGACCACGAGCGCGGCCAACAAGGCCACAATCATTTGCTTCGATTTCACAGGTTCCTCCATTTTCGCGTCACTCTCGTGAAGTCCCGGGCCAGTCGGACGACATCGTCATCGTGCCGGCACCCTGACCCCGCTTGCCCTATCCCCGATTGAGTCGATCGTGAGTGACCAACGCGCCGACTCCATAGCCTAGTCCCCTCGGGTGCTGCAAGGGTTAGACACTGCTCGAAGGGCCGGTTGTGACGAATTCAACCATGATATTAGAGGCTTGAGGCTAGGGTCCCCGCACTTCGGCCGCCGTCCAACCGTCGTTGCGATGCAAGGTATACGCCTCTCGCTGCTCGTCGCTCGCCTGGTCCCACTTGGCCTTGGCCTGCGCTGCTCGTGACTCGATCTTTCCGCCCTTCCACGAAACCCATTCGGTGCATTTCCGCAAGTCGGGCTTTGCCGGCGCGAGCTCACGGACAGCAGGAGGGAATGCCTCGAGCGCCTGGTCGGCTCGACGGAGGATGTCGATTTCGACCGGGCTCTTCGCGTTCACG
This sequence comes from uncultured delta proteobacterium, assembly GCA_963699755.1. Taxonomy (GTDB): domain Bacteria; phylum Myxococcota_A; class Polyangia; order Polyangiales; family Houyiibacteriaceae; genus SG8-38. Next base: position 67,717 of record CAVOVB010000001.1, on the reverse strand, counting down.
CGTGTACGCAGCTTGACCACGTAGGTTTTGCCTGCGCTGAGCTTGACCTCCATGAGTTGGACGGTCGGGGGCGCGGTACCGGTGACGACCATGAGCATCTGCTTGCCCGGCCAGATCGGCGCGGCCATCTGCCAGGCATTCTCCAGCAGGGCAATGCAGGCGCCAGCCTGGTTGACGATGCGGATCGTCGCCTGGCTCGCTTGTCTCCGCCGCGGGCGCAAGAAGACCACGAGCGCCTGATCGGCCGGTGCCACATAGCGGGCATCCACAAGCCTCGGGCTTTGCGCTTCGGACGCCGAGCCGGTCGTGAGCAGCGCCCATAGCAGCACCGCTTGTGCGGAAGGGGCTCTCATCGTGCAGCGCTTCATCTTGTGACCTATCTCGCATGTTGCGATCCGAGCAACCAGGCGGATCCGAGTCTTTCCGCATCCTTGCGCGCCGATTGGCTTTGGGCACAGTGATGCAGGCAATACCCTGATTTTTTGGCAATACTGTAGCGGTGCGTACTTCAAAAGGGGGAGAGCGGGCGTCCACGCTTCCGCCTGCCTCGGATTCTCAGATACCGCGGATCGGCGATGTCCTGGATTCTCGCTACCGCATTACCGGGATCCTCGGCTCCGGCGGGATGGGCTGCGTCTACCTCGCCGAGCACGTGTCGATTCAACGTCCCCTGGCGCTCAAGCTGCTGCACCCCGAGGTCGGCGAGATCGACGAGGTCGCCAAGCGCTTTGAGCGGGAGGCATTCGCCATCGGGCGCGTCGACCACCCGAATTGTGTCAATGTCTCGGATTTCGGGAGATTTGCCGACGGCACCTTCTACATGGTCCTCGAGTTGCTCGACGGCGTGTTGCTCTTCGACTTGCTCGTGCGCGAGGAGCGGCTCGAGTGGAAGCGCGTGCTGCACATCGGGCGTCACGTTCTGAGCGCGCTCGAGTACGCACACGGTGCAGGAATCATTCATCGCGACGTCAAGCCCGAGAACGTAATTCTAGTCGAGCAGGACGGCGATCCGGACTTTGCCAAGATCCTCGATTTCGGCATCGCCAAGCTTCACGACGACGGCGCGAACAAAGACGACGATACCAGCCCGCTAGGCGCCGACGCCAAGCTCACCCAGCACGGCGTCACCATCGGCACGCCCACGTACATCGCGCCCGAACAGGCCTATGCGGAGGCGATCGACGGGCGCGCAGACCTCTACTCGCTGTCGGTCATGATGTACGAGATGCTCACCGGCGTGCCGCCCTTTGACGCCGATGACGTTGGCAGCCTCCTGCGCATGCACGTCTCAGCGGAGGTTCCGCGATTCATCGAGGCCGCGCCCGACCTCGAGATCCCAGACGCCGTCGAAGCCTTGATTCGCCACGGACTCGCGAAGAAGGCGGACGACCGCATCGGCAGCGCGGCCGAGTACATTAAACGCATCGACGCAATCATGCTCGCAGAGGGCAACAGCCAGTCTGGGCTTCGCGCGATTCCGGCGCTGGTTGCCGAAGGCGTCCGCGGCAAGCTCAGGTCTCCAGGCGCCCGAACCGACGGCAAGAAGAAGCACAAGAGGCCCGCCAAACGGATCGTTGGCGCCGCGCTTCTCGTCATCGCTGCGATTTCCATGAGCGCCTTCGCGTTTGGCAGCAAGGGTCCAAACTATCTTCCAAAGGGCGCGCTCCTGCCGATTGGGCCCACGGCATACGGCCCGGAGGCCAAAGCGGCAGCCGACATGCTTGCGCAAGGTCGGCCGAACGAAGCGGTGAAGTACCTCATGGATCATGGGCAGGAAGTTCGCGAGGAGCCCTATGCGCAAATGGTGCTCGGCCATGCCCAGGCCGCCTCCCAGCACAGCGTTCTCGCGCTTGCCGCCTACGACAAAGCGGTCAGGCTCGAACCCAAGCTCGCCAACGACAAGCTCATGCGCACCAATGTCGCGCTCATCCTCGACAAGAATGCACCAGGCGTCGTCGACGACGCAATCGAGCTCCTGGGGATGCTCGTCTCGGTGGCGGACGACGCGACGGCTGCCGACCAGCTCATCGACCTCGCTTCCTCATCCAAGGTGGCGCGTCGCCGACACAAGGCGATGAGCGTCGCCGACGAGGTCGGCCTCGGCGACCAGGTCGACCGCTTTGGCTCGTATATGCTCGACCTCGAGCAGGGTGAAGACTGCTTCGCACGCAAAGAGGCCGTGGCAAACCTTCGCGCCCTTGGAAACAAGAAGGCAATTCCAGCATTGCGCAAGGCCCGAAAGCGCATCCGCACAGAGGGCGGCATCATCAAGCGCAAGGTCAACACCAACGCGTGCCTCCGTACCGACGCAGCCGAAGCAATTCGATACCTCAATCGCCTCTAGGCTTGTTGCCGGCCCCTGCAGAGGATTCGCTGGCTCGTCTTGAAACCAATAGGGCGCCCGCATAGGCTCCGCCCCACAGAAGACCGCTCGCATAGGACCCGTGCGCGTCGCGCTTGCCTGGAAAACGAGAATGGCGGCTCCACCCCGATATCTCTTCCCGCCCTTGCTCGCTTTGATTCTCGGAACCGTGGGCATGGGCGCATGCAGTCGTTCCTCGGTCGGTTGCGCTCATGGCGCCACAGGCAGCGGCGGCGAAGCGGGGCAGGGCGGCACCGGCGGCATGGGCGGCCTCAGCGCCACCGGGGCCATGGCACCGCTCATCTTGGGAGAGGGGCAACAAGTGCTGTTCATCGGCGGCTTCCTCTCCGAGCTCTACGAAGAGCTGAGCCTCAACCTCGAGGATGAAATCAACGACGCGCTCCAAAGCTCCGCGCGCGCACTCAACGTGCACATCGACTTGCCCTTCGACCAGAGCATCGACCTTCCGATTGGAGACGCGATTGCGGACGCCCTTCCCCGGGTCGACCTTCCAATACAGCCCGGCGGCTTCATCTCTTTCTACACACAGATGCGCGACTTCGAGGCCCGCGGGGTCGACTATCGAAATGTCTCGCTCGTCTCGGAGGCCTTTGATACCTCTGAAAGCGTCGAGCACAACGCCGCCGCGATTTTGAAGGTTCTGCGCACGACGAACGAGAAGGTCATCATCGTCTCGCACAGCAAGGGCGGCCTCGACACACTCCATGCGCTCATCGCTGCGCCGGAGCTCTGGGGAGAAACCGTCATCGGCTGGGTTGCCCTCCAGGCTCCCTTTCACGGCTCGCCGGCAGCCGACCCGAGGTTTGCCGTCGCCAACGACTTCTTGCTCGAGGTTCTTGGCGGGAACGGACAATCAGCGCGCGATTTGGAAACCGAGACGCGCGCGCCCTACATGCAAGCGAACGCGGAGCGGATCGCGGCCCTGACCGCCAGCATCCCCGTCATCTCGGCGTACTCGACCTACCAAGCCAATGGCACGGTGACCGGTTTTGCCGCAGCGTTCGCAAGCGGCATCTTCAACGCAGGCATGGTGTCCGAAATCAGTCGGATTGTCGTGCGCAACTACAGCGACACGCCCCGCGACATCCCGCGTGTGCTTGCCGCGTCTACGAGCGCCGCCATCCGGGTCGTGCGTGAGAAAACCTCGAGCGCTCTCGGTGATGCGGTGGCGACTCTAGGGCTCGCCGACATGACGAACCTGTACATGGACGGGGTCTTGGACCTGCCCAACGACGGCCTCGTGCCGAGCGAGAGCACGCGCTTGCCCGGAGCGATTCATCGGGAGATGCCGCCGGGTGACCACGCGAGCCCGGTGATGGATGTGGGTCCGTACAAGAATTTCTGGACGATTGCGGAACGCAACGCGCTCACCGCGGAGCTGATCGCGGAGGTGCTGAAGCTCGGTAGAGCAGTACCCCCGTAGGATTGCACGCGCAGCATATGAGGCGGCTTACATTGGACGAGCCGGCTCGCTGCCCCGAGGCGATTCGGCAGGGTCATCGTAGTTCCAATTGGGTACGCTCGCTGTGCGCACTGGCAGCCGCTGCGACTGTGACGATGATCATGGAGACTCCGACTCCGGCAAGGACAAAGATAAGGACAAAGACAAAGACGGGCACTGCCAGGAAGGTCCGACGCCCAAGGGCAAGGACTGCAAGTAGGCGCGGGTCTGCGGCCTCGGATCTGTGCTAGCGTTGCGCCGCTTCGATGCGGGTCCTCACCCTCAACGTCAACGGCCTTCGCGCGGCAGTGCGCAAAGGTCTTTACGACTGGCTGGTCGAGCAGGACGCGGACTTCGTCTGCATCCAGGAAATCAAGGCGCGGCCTGAGCAACTGTCCGAGGCCGAGCTGGCGCCTGTCGGGTACCGAGGCTTTTACGAACCGGGCCAGCGAAAAGGGCACAGCGGCGTGGCGCTCTTCACGCGCGTTGAGCCCGACGAGGTGATTTATGGCTTTGGCTCCGCCGAGTTCGATCCGGAGGGGCGCTACATCGAGGCCCGCTTCGGCGATGTGAGCGTGGCGTCGGTGTACGTGCCGGCGGGCACCAGCGGCGAAGTGCGGCTGGCGGCCAAGTTCCGATTCATCGAGGCCTTCTCCGCACACCTTGCCGACCTCTCGGCGAGCGGCCGCCATTGCATCCTGTGCGGCGACTGGAACGTCGCGCACAGGGAAATCGACCTCGCGAACCACAAAGCCAACCAGAAGAGCTCCGGCTTCCTGCCCGAAGAGCGCGCCTGGCTCGACCAGGTGTTCGGGCCCATTGGTTTCGTCGACGCGTTTCGGCAAGTCAACGCCGAGGCCGGTCAGTACAGCTGGTGGTCCCTTCGCCACCCGACGACCCGCGAACGCAACATCGGCTGGCGACTCGACTACCAGGTCGTCACGCCCGGCATCGGCGAGTGCGTCCGCGGCGCATCGATTGCCCGCGAACCGCGTTTCTCAGACCATGCGCCGGTTATCGTCGACTACGGATAGCGAATGCGGTTACAAGGGGAGGCGATGAGACTTCTCGGCTTGATTGCGCTTGCTTCGTGTGGATGGGGCGGGAGCGTCGTCGGCCAAAACGCGACCTAGATCTGTGACCGGCCCAACCCAGTCGAAATTTGCGTCGATGCCACCGATGGCGCATGCACCAAAACGCGTTGCACCAACGTCACCTGCCACTCCGATATTGCGCCCTAACAAGAGCACGAAGTGAAACATAAGCACAAGGTCTCGTGGCTTGCGCTCCTGCTGGCCGCGCTCAGCTCCGGACTGAGCCCGCGTCCGGCCGCCGCGTACGACAGGTCTGCCTTCGTTGCGCCCCAATCCGAAGCGCTCCTCGTCTTCATCCAGAACCTTCGCGAGGACCGGACGATGAGCTACCTGGTTTTCGACGAGGACAGGCAATGCATCGCCGAGGTGGGCGGCCGTCAGGCCGAAGTCATCCCCATGAGACCCGGGAAGCAAACGCTCTACATCTCGGGCTATAACAACCACCGGGTCGACGCCGACCTCGTGGCCGGCCGCACGTACTTCATACGCCTCTTCTCCATCGAGAAAATCTCGCACCGAGTCTCGGACGTGACACCGGTCCAGCGCGGCACCAAATCTTTCAAGCTCGTGAAGACCTGGCTCCAAGGCGCAAACGTCACCCATGCGCACAACGACCAATGCCGGGGCAAACCGCTCAAAGAGCGGAAAAACCGAACCATCCGGCGCATCAATGAGGCCAATGCGGATTGGAAACGCGGCGACGAGATTTACCGCTACCGCTACATGCTCCTCAAATCGGACGGCTTCACCGCCGCCGAAATCGACTGGCTCTGAGCTTGATTCGCCGTGAGTCCGCGACGACGACTCGCGTCCGTGCATTTTCTTGCTGCACACCTTAGTCTCGTCTCAACGGAGCCGGACACATGAATGACGCAGGGCAAGTCATTTCGAGCGCCGCGGAGGTCTATGACCAGTTCTTTCTGCCCGCGCTTTTTGGCGCATGGGCGCCACGGGTGGTCTCGGCCGCTCGGCTCCAAGCGGGACAGCGCGTCGTCGATGTAGCGTGCGGGACGGGTGTGTTGACGCTCGAAGCGGCCAGGGCGACGTCTCCCGGCGGGATGGTTGCCGGCGTCGACCTCAACCCGGGTATGCTGGCGGTGGCTCGACGCAAGGCACCCCAAATCGATTGGCAACGAGCCTCGGCGGAGGCACTGCCGTTCGACGCGGAGTGCTTCGATGCGGCCATCAGTCAATTCGGTTTGATGTTCTTCCAAGACAAGCAGGGGGCGATTGCGGAGATGTGGCGCGTCACTCGCCCCGGAGGCCGTCTCGCCATTGCGGTCTGGGATTCCCTCGAGAACACGCCCGGATACCTAGCGATCACCTCTCTCCTGGCTCGGCTCTTCGGCGAAGACTTCGCGGTCTTGTTGCGAGCGCCTTACTCACTGGGCGATCCGGGCGCGTTGGGCTCTCTCCTTGCGGGCGCCGGCGTCGCCGACCCCAAGGTTCGACGCGTGCAAGGCGAAGCCAGCTTCCCCTCGATTCGCTCGTGGATTCACGCCGATGTTCGCGGGTGGACCTTGGCCGACAAGCTCGACGACCAGCAGTATGAATCGCTGGTCGCAGAAGCAGAGCACGAGCTGAGGCGATTCGTGACCGCGGATGGCTCCGTGCGATTCGCTCACCCGGCGCTCATCGCGACCGCGAGCAAGTAAATGGCGCCGAGCCCCCACCGCCTCTCCAAATCGCGCTTCATCGCCGGCCTTCAATGTCAGCGCCAACTCTGGTGGCGCGTGCACGAGCCGCACGCCCCCGAGCTCCAGCCCGACGCCGCCCTTCAAGCCGTCTTCGACATGGGCAAGCGCGTCGGCGCGCGCGCACGCCAAGAGTTCCCAAACGCCGTCCTCATCGACTTCGACTACCGCCACCCGCTCGCCTCCGTCAAGCCCACCCGCGAGGCCATCGACGCCGGCGCCCGTGCCATCCTCGAAGCAAGCTTCTTCGAAGACGAGATCTTCGTCGCCGTCGACGCGCTCAGCAGAGAGGGCGACGGCTGGGTGCTCACCGAGGTCAAAGCCACCAGCCGGGTCAAGCCGCAGCACGTCCCGGACGCAGCCGTGCAAGCGCACGTCGTCGAACGAGCCGGCCTCCGAGTCGCGCGCGTCGAGCTCATGCACCTCAACCGCGCGCACCGCCACCCCGACCAGGGCCCCCTCTTCATCAGGGCAGACATCAGCGCCGAAGTCACTGAGCTCAGAAAGAGCATCCCCGCCGAAGCGAGCGCGCAGCTCCGAATGCTCGCAGGCCCGCTCCCCGACGTCTCCACCGGCCCCCAGTGCATCTCGCCCTACGAGTGCCCCTTCTTGGCCCGATGCGCAGCGCCCGCGCTCGACCATGGCATCGAAGACCTCAACGGCATCCAGGCCGATGCGCTCGACGCGCTCCGTGACGCCGGTGCGGAAACCGTCGACCAAATCCCAAGTGATTTCCCGCTCAAGCCGCTCTGGGCGCGCCATCGGGCGGCGCTCCTCGCAAACGAGCTCATCGTCGCACCGGGCCTCGAGGACGCACTCGCCTACCGCTACCCCATCGCCATGCTCGACTTTGAAACGGTCGCCCCAGCGTTGCCCGTCTGGAACGGCTGTAGCCCTTTCGGCGCGGTCCCTGTTCAGTTCAGCGTGCACACCATCGAGGCGAGCGGCGACGTTTCCCACAGCGCATCTCTTGCTCGAGGGCAGGGCGACCCGCGCCCCCAGTTGGCCCAAGCACTCGTCACGGCCTTGGACGGCGCCGAAACGGTTCTCGCCTGGCACGCCAGCGTCGAGAAGCGCTGCCTGGCTGCCCTTGCAGAAGCTTCCCCCGAACACGCCCCGGCCTTACTCGAAGCACGCGACAAAACCCAAGATCTCCTCCTCGTCGTCAAAAACCACCTCTACCACCCCGCCTTCCGCGGAAGCTTCAGCATCAAGAACGTCGTCGCGGCCCTCCTCCCCGAGATGGCCTACGACAAGCTCGACGTAAGCGGCGGACAGAGAGCATCAGCGCTGCTGGAGGCGCTGCTCTGTCGCCCAGAAGAGCTCAAGGCAGGCGAGCGCGACGCGCTACGAAGCCAGCTCGAAGCCTATTGCGAGCACGACACCGCCGTAATGCTGCACCTCTTCGCGCTCCTGCAGGGCCTTGCCTCCAGAAGCCGCTAGCGCGCGTCCGTTTCACAAACAACTAGCTAGATCATGCAATCAGTGTCTATGTTACGCGAACAATAGACCGCCTCGTCGCCATGGAAGCCTTCGTTCGGGTCGTCGACACCAACTTCCGCCACGAGCAACGCTGGCGTTTCCGAAGCCCCGCCCAAAGCAAAGCCGGCACCAGAACCGAAACCATCTTTGTTCGGTGCCAGCTCTGCGTGCGCGCCTACATCGGCCACCTCGTCGAGCAAAGCGGAGGCTAGCCATGCAAACCATTCCTGTCTTCAACCTCGCCTTGGCCGCCATCCCCGCGCTCTTCGTGGTGTTCATCCTCTGGCGCTGGTCCGTCGGGGCCCGACACAGCTTGGCCGCCCTCGCGCGCATGCTCATCCAGCTCCTCCTCGTCGGTTACGTGCTGGTCTACATCTTCGAAGCCGACGTTCCCTGGATCGTCCTCGCCGTCATGTCGGTCATGGTCGTTGCCGCAAGTTGGATTGCGCTCCGCACCGTGCCCCAGCTCCGGCCTAGGCTCTACGGTTACGCTCTGTTGTCCATCCTCATCGGCGGCGGCCTCACCGTCGCGCTCATCACCCAAGCGGTTCTCACCCTGGAGCCTTGGTACCAGCCAAGCTTCATGGTCCCGCTCGCCGGCATGATTTTCGCCGCCTCCATGAATGCCGTCAGCCTCGCCGCCGAACGCATCACCGCCGAGCTCCGCCGCGGCGTCCCCTATGTCGATGCAAGACGGATCGGCATGCAGGCCGGCCTCATTCCCATCGTGAATACCTTGTTCGCCGTCGGCCTCGTTTCACTCCCCGGCCTCATGACCGGCCAGATCCTCTCGGGCGTCTCGCCGCTGGTCGCGGTCCGCTACCAGGTCATGGTCATGTGCATGGTCTTCGGCGCATCCGGCATATCGGCCGCGCTATTCCTGACGCTGCTACGCGCGCGTGCGGTTTCCGGCGAGCTCTCGCAGCGCTGAGCCCCGCGCCCCCTACCAGGACGATGGCGGAATGGTGCTCAAGCGAGCCGACTCGCGCGGCGGCTTCACGGCATTGCTGACCCGTTGAAACCCCGGCTCACGGGACGGCCGGCGGGCGCTCGAGACCGCGCGAAGCCCGGTCGTCCAGGCGTCGAAGGCGAGCGCGTCGCGTTCGGCAACGCTCAGCCCCTCGAACATCTCCCGCGTTTCTCGACGGCTGTCCTCCACGGATGCACGCACCGAATACCCCGTGAGCTCGACGTAAACCGACGACGAAGTCTTATCGTCCCACATAGCCCCTCCCATCAAAAAAGAACCCTCCGTCAGGCTAACAAATTCAGCCTTTAGTGCCAAATCCGCTCAGCTCGTTCACCGTCGAGGAGCTGGCAAGCCCTTCCTCCCCGGGCGCGACTCGCCCGAGCGCCTCGGGGTCATGGCCGCGCGTGCGGCACGATCCGCACCCTGCGCGCGTTCGACATGCATCCGGAGGCCGGTCAGGTTGGGCGATGGGATGAAGCCGGACTACCTGATCGTCGGAACTGGGCTGTCTGCGCTGGCCTTTGCGGCGCTCATGGCCCGAGCGGGCAAGCGAGTGACCGTGCTCGAGGCCCATTACGCGCCCGGCGGCTACGGTCACACCTTCAGCTTCGGTGACGCCCCCGACGAGTACCGCTTCAACGCGCAGCTCCATTACGTCTGGAACTGCGGTCCAGACGAGACGGTCGGCCGCTTTCTGCGCAAGCTCGAGCTCGAGGATGAGGTCACCTTCGAACGCCTCGACAGCACGGGCTTCGATCGCATGCGCATGCCCGGGCTTGCGCTGGACATCCCGAACGACTGGGACATCTTGAGCTCCCGCCTCGCCGCCTTGTTTCCGGGGCACGCCGATCGCTGCCACGCCTTCCTGCAAGAGGTGAGGCAGCTCGAGCGCGAGCTCGATGCGCTCCCCCCCACGCCCCGTGCGCTTCGGATGATCCCACGGCTTCATCGCTTTCGTCGGGTCATCCGGCACCGCAACGCCACAGTCCAGGATGTGTTCGACAGCTTCAAACTCCCGCTCGAGGCGCAGACTCTGCTTGCGCTGCAGTGGCCCGACTTCTTGCTCCCACCGAACAAGCTCTCTTTCTTCGCCTGGGTGGCACTGTTCACCGGCTACATGAGCGGCGCCTACTACCCAACCCACCACTTCGAGCACGTGATCGAGACCCTGGTCCGGACGATCCGAGAGCAGGGTGGGGAGGTGCGGCTCAGGCAACGGGTGACCGGCTTCTTGTTCGATGGGGATCGGGTCAGCGGGGTGATTGCCGAGGAGGTCGACGACGACGGCGTCGCAACCGGGCCGGTCCACGAGCTCCACGGGGCCGAGGTCGTCACAAACATGGATCCACGACGGGTCGCCGAGATGATGGGCCTCGGGCGATTCTCGATGCGCGTCCGTCATCAGCTCCAGTACGAGTACTCGGCTTCGAGCTTCATGGCCTACTGCGTGGTCGAGGGCCTCGACCTGCGAGACCATGGCTTCGGCCGCTCGAACCTGTTCCATACCGACGAGCCCGATCTGAACGTCGCCTTCGACGCGATGCTCGAGCGCGGGGACTACTCCAAACCGAGCTTCGCGGTCACGGTGCCGACCCTGCTCACCGAGGATCGCTCCGACTGTCCGGCCGGGAAGCAGATCATCGAGTTTCTCACCGTGGCGAGCTACGAACGCTTCAAGAACCTCCATTTCTCGAATCGGAAGCAGTACAACCGCGCGAAACGAAACATCTTCGACGCGATCCTAAACGTGGTCGAGCGCGACTACGTGCCGAAGCTTCGCGAGCACATCGTGTTCAAGATGCTCGGGAGCCCCACGACCAACGAGCGATACGTCAACAGCCCTCGGGGCCACGCCTATGGCTCGAACATGACGCCCGCGAACATGGGCGCGTCGCGGCTGAGTTGGAAGAGCTCGGTGCCGGGGCTCTACTTTTGCAACGCGAGCTCGGGCTATGCAGGCTTCGCAGGGACGATCTGGACTGGATCAAACCTCTACGGGCAGCTCAGCGGAGACCGCTTCGTGTAGCGCTCACGGTATCGAGGCACCGCCCAAGAGCGCAGAGACGGCGAGGGCCGAGGTGACCGCGCCCTCCTGGAGCCCGTCCCCAAGCCATGCACCGACGTGGAAGGTGTGGTTCTCGCCGTTGGTGGCCGACACTTCATGGTGCCAGCGCTGCGAGTCCACCGTGTAGTCGGGCGTGTGGTGTGGCTGTCGCAGGACCACCTTCGCTGGGTCGATCCAGGCGTCGATTCCAAAGGCGAGTCCGAAGGCGCGCTCCTCATCCGCGGGCACACCGCACAGAGCGTTCAGGTAGCAGTTGTAGCCGCCTTTTCCTGGCCCGGTCTCGATCACGTCGAACTCGGTCATCAGCTCGAGGCCGCGCCGACCGTACACGCCTCGATCGTGGTGTACGAGGGTGTGGATATGGTTCGCGCGCCATGCAGCGAAGCGGCGGCGCTCGGCTTCGCTGGGATCATCGAGCAAGGCCAGAGTCTGGTCTGGAGGCGCGGCGAAGACAATCTTGTCGAACTGGCGTGCCTCTCCGGAGGCCATCTCTACCCTCACCCCCCTCTGGTTGCGGGTAACCCGGGCCAGGTTGGCATCGGTGTGCACTCTACCCGAGAGCCTCTCGACGATTCGACCCAGGTAGTCCCAAGACCCGCCGCGCAGGCTCACCCACGCTTCGGCGTGCTCGAACGCGCGCAGCATCGGGATCGTGAGGCCGGCGGGCATCTGCCGTACCCGTTCGTAGGGAATCGAGTAGGCATAGGTGGCGAGCAGTGCGGCCCAGCGATCCGCGTCCGCGTCGGTCAGCAGATCCCCGAGCGTGAGTCTGTCGAGCGAGGCCTCGGGCAAGTCGGTTCTTCGGTTGAACAGGACCTCTTGCATGCGAAGCTCGAGCAGGTCGATGAAATGCCGCAGCCGCTCCCGAAGCGAGCCCGGAGACCGTTTCATCGAGCCAGGCGATAGGTGATGCACCCCATCATGGGTCCAGAAGGTCGTGGTGCCGGGGACCGGTCGCGTCACGCAGCCAAGAGAGTCGAACAAACGCATCAGCGTCGGAAAGTTGCGCCGTTCGAACTCGATGACGCCTGCGTCCAGGATCAAGCCCGGCCCGACATCAGATCGTACGTTGCGATTGAGGGTGCGGACATGGCCGCCGAGGATCGGCGCCTTCTCGAAGATGGTGACGTCGTGCGACCCGTCCAACAGATGAGCGGTCACGAGCCCGGCGCTGCCGCCACCGATGATTCCAATCTTCAAGCCGTCATCCTATGGCTTCTCGTCGTGAGCGTACCAGGGCGCGGCAGGCGTGACTTGGGCGCGTTCGAATGAGAGAGCGGAATTCCGCAGGAGAACGGAGGAAGGATGCGGGTGACGGCGGCGCAACCTTTGCGCGCGTGACGAAACCAAAGAATTGCGCATGGACAAGCGTTTCGTGACGACACAGTCTGCATTCTAGGGCTGGCCGAGCTCGGCCTGGTCGAACGGAGGAGCGTCTCATGCGGTATCTCTCTGGACTTTTGTGCGCATGCACCTTGGGTGTCGTCGTTGGATGCAGCGGCAGCACGGGCGACGGTGGAACCGGCGGCTCTGGCGGAGGCATGGCTGGCAGTGGGGGAACGGGCGCGCGCCTCAGCGTGGGCGGCACCGTCACAGGACTCACCGGTGGCAGATTGGTCTTGCAGAACAACGGCGCCGATGACCTTCCGATCGTGAGCGACGGCGCCTTCACCTTCGCCACGCCACTGAGTGATGGTAGCAATTACCTCGTCACGGTCTTCAGCCAACCCACTTCGCCAAAGCAGTTCTGTAGCATCGCCAACGGGAGCGGCACGCTTGCCGGTGCCGACGTCAGCAATGTGGCGGTCAGTTGTGACAGTGGCCCGATCGTTTCGGGGTTCGCTCGGTTTCGCGATGAGGACGGTGATGGGACTGCCAGTGCTGCCGACGTCCTCATCGTGCCCTTTGACATCGACGTGAGCGTAAACGACGCAGGCGCGACCGACTTCCGCCTGCCGGTGAGCGGCGACAGCTTGGGGTCAGGGGCCACGGTCAGCGCTGGCCCGACGTCCTTTGACGTCACCATCACCTTGGGTACGGGAGCAACACTGAGAACGCGCGGCACGTTCGACCCGGCCAAGGTCGTTGCGGGCAGCCCGTCCGGGATTGACGTGAGCGACAGCCTCGCGGCCGACGCCATCGAAGGCACCGACGGCACCGACGCCATACCGAGCATTCCGATCAACCTGATTCCTGAGTTCGTCGACACCGAACAGTCGCTCGATCCCGACGACCAAACGACCGAGCTCGCGCTGGGCGATGTCGACGGCGATGACGATCTCGATCTGGTGAAGGTCAATACCTTCGGTACGAGCCGGGTGTACAGGAATGATGGGGATGGTCGTTTTGCCGATTCCGGTCAGACCTTGGGCGCTGTTCTCGACCTCAGTCACGCCGTTGCGCTCGGTGATCTGGATGATGACGACGACCTCGACATCGTGATCGGCAACAATGGAGGCCCCACCCGGGTGTATCTCAACAACGGCGCCGGGGTCTTCAGCGATAGCGATCAGGAGCTGGGGGTCGATGGCGATACGACGGACGCGGTGGTCTTGGGCGATATTGACGATGATGGGGATCTGGATTTGCTGATCGGCAATCTCACGGCGCCAAACCGGGTCTTCGTCAACGACGGTGAGGGAGTCTTCACCGACTCCAGCCAAGCGCTCGGGGGCTCCAACATGACCTGGACGCTTGCCCTCGGGGATCTCGACGGGGATGATGACCTCGACCTGATCGAAGGCAACGGCGGCGCGGTGGGCGAACATCCGAACCGCGTCTATTTCAACGATGGGACGGGGGCGTTCGCCGATAGCGGCCAGTCCTTGGGCGTCGCGACCACACTCGACCTCGCCCTGGGTGACGTCGATGGGGATGGCGACCTCGACCTGGTCGCAGGCAACAGCGGCTCGGCCCTGGGCAGTCGGCTCTACACAAACGACGGGACGGGAACATTCACCGACTCGGGCCATGACTTCGTCCAGGGGTCTCTCCTGACATCGTCTTTGCACTTGCGCGATGTAGACGACGATGGCGATCTCGACCTCGTGTTCGGAAACGTCTCGGAGACGATTGTCTGGATCAACGATGGTGGCGGCAGCTTTGCCTATTCAGGCAGCCAGATCCCGAGCGCGAATAGCCAGTCGACCGCACTCGGCGACCTGGATCGAGACGGCGACCTGGACTTGGTGGTCGGCAACGGCCTCGCCGGATCCCCAGGACCAGGGACGCGCATCTATACCGGATCGCTTACGGACCGATAGGGTTCAAGCGCGAAAGCCTTAGAGCGAATCGTCCGCAATGACCTGCCCACTGCGGCGCGGATAGAGCTCCGCCCCGCACGGTTACCCTCACCCCTTGCGAATCTCCCGCGGCGTCACCCCGAACCATCGCTTGCAAGTCCTGCTGAAGTTCGAGGTATCCAGGTACCCGAGCCGTTCCGCAATCGCCTCGACCGGCATGTCGGTTTGCCGAAGGTACCACACGGCGAGCTCCTGGCGCACGTCGTCGAGCAAGACTTGATACGCGGTCCCCTGCGCCTTGAGCTTTCGGTTGAGCGTCCGGTCCGACATGGCGAGCGCCTTCGCCACTTCGCCTAGGCTCGGAAAATCTCCTTCACGGTCGAGCAGTCGGTCGAGCACCCTCTGCGCCACGTTGCCATCGCTTTGGTGTTGCGCCTCCGCCCGCTCGCAGAGCCGCACCGCCTGCCGGAACGCGCTCGCGTCCGCCGTCATGCACGGGGTCGAAGCAAACGACTCAGGAATGTCGATCGCGGCGGCCGGCGCGTCGAACTCGAGCGTCACCCCCCGAAGACGCGTCCCATACTCGTTCACCCAGGCCGGCGTCGGGTAGGTGAACGCGACGCGCGTGTCGGGCAGCGTCATTCCAGTCATCGTCTCGAGCAGCAGGCAGAGTGCGCCCACGATGTGCGAGGAAATGTATTCGTCGATATCGGCCCAGCCGAGCGTGTCTTCGATGCGTAGCTGCACCCGGCCATTTCGGCGCTCGACTGCGAACTCGGTGATCTGCAGTCGAAGCGCCGAGTATCGCTGCACCACGTCGAGCGCCTGCCCCACATTCGCGCTCGCCACCATCGCGTACCCGAGCGGGCCGTGAGACGAAATCTGCGTGGATCGGCCGACATCGAGCCCAAGCCAAGGCTCCCGGGTCAGCTCCAAGCCTCTGAGGGCCAGTCGCCGAAACTGCTCGAAGCTCAAAAACCGGTCTTCCTCCAGAAGCTGCGCCCAGGCAAGTCCCGTCCCTTCGACGATCTCCGCCTCGGCAAACCCCCGCCGCTTGAGCTCCGCAGCGAGAAGCCTCGCGTACGTCGGGTGGATGCTCGGCCGAAGATGCGACGCATCGAGCGCCGCCTCGCCGCCCGCGTCACGCCTTCGTTTTGCCGGACCACCCATCCTCGAGCCCACGAAGATAGGGCGGTCGCTTCAGCGAATCAACGCCCGTGCGAGCGTGCCGTCCGAGCCACTCGGGCCCCGTCGATTTAGGCGGCCACGCGATTGCTCACCGCAGCGTCTTCCATGGGCCGCAGGTCCTCGAGCCCGTATCGCACGCAGAGCGCTTCACGTCGCTTCGGGTCGAAGTTGATCCGCGCCGGGTCCCGATCGGCATGCGCCAGCAGGAGTGGATCCATCACCCGGAACCAAAGCGAGGGCACCAGCGAAAGCAAGAACATCCCAAAGTATCCGTTCGGCAAGGTCGGCACTCCGTCGAAGTGGCGAAGCGATTGATACCGTCGCCCGGGGTTGGCGTGGTGGTCCGAATGACGCTGCAGATGATAGAGCGCCCAGTTCGAACAGATGTGGTTGCTGTTCCAGGAGTGGTGCGGCTGGCAGCGCTCATACAAGCCGTTCGCACGCTTCTGCCGGAGGATTCCGTAGTGCTCGATGTAGTTCGCCATCGTCAGGTGAAACGCCCCAATGAAGTACGCGGCAAGCAGGTAGGGAATCATGATGGCCCCGAGCGCCGCAACGAGCGCCACGGAAACCCCAAGCGTAATGAGCCCCGCCCGAACGATCTCGTTCTCGAGCGACCAGACGCGCCTCTCATGCCGTTCGAGCCGCCCCGCTTCGAGGGTCCAGGCTCGGCGAAACGCACCCGGAAGCTCGCGTGCCGCAAAGCGGTAGAGCGTCTCGCCCATGCGGGACGAGGTGCAGTCCTCGGGCGTCGCGACGTGCCGGTGGTGGCCCCGGTTGTGCTCGATGGCGAAGTGCCCGTATGCGCTCATCGAGAGCGCCGCGGTCGCCAGGTTCCGCTCGAGCTTGGACTTTTTGTGGCCGAGCTCGTGACCGAGGTTGATGGCGAACCCGCCAAGGACCCCCGTATTGAGCGCCATCGCGAGGACGCCGTACCAGGGAAGCGACTGCGTGCCGACGAAGTACGCGTTTGCAAAGAACGTGAGCCAGAGGACGGGAACCAGCGCATAGGTCGCCCAGCGGTAGTACGCATCCGCCTCGAGAAGAGGCACCACTTCTTCGGGGGGATTGTTCCGGTCTTCGCCGAGAAGCAGATCGAGGAGGGGGATGGTGCCGTAGAGCGCCGCCGCTGGGATCCAGAGCGACGCCACCGAGCCGGTGAGCGCATAGAAAAGCGGCCCACAGCCGAGCACGGCCGGCACGAGAAGCGACACAAACCAGGCATAGCGCTTCCCATCACGGTAGCGAACGTTCTCGGTCGAAAACACGGGGTTCAGTAGCGACATCAAACAACCTCCAGGGCGAAGAGCCTCAAAATCTGCTCTGAACATGGCCGAGTTTCGCCTGTTCCAACACCGAAGGACCTGCCAACAAATCGTCAATTATTGCCAGGTTCGTTAGTCTCGGCCCACCGTGTCGAACGCCAACCGATTCCGCAAAGCCGTGATGTGGCTCGGCGTCCTCATGCTTCTGGTCGGCGGCTTTGGCTCGCTCTCGTCCGGCTCGCTCACCGCCACCAGCATCATGGCGCTGAGCTTGGCCAGCGCGCTCCTCCTCCTCGACCTCTCGGGCAAACCCAAGCCCCGCTCCGCGAAATCGTTCATCGGCTTCGGGTTTCTCGCCGTCGCCGTCGGCGCCGCCTTCGTCATGGTCTACGAGATCCTCTCTCGCTAGCGACCGTCCGGCTCGTGCGTGCTCGGCGTGTCCGCCACTCAAGCCCGAAGCCGATACCCGGTCTTGAAGATCCAGCGCACGAGCAGCAGGCACGCGGCCAAAAACAGCAAAATCATCCCAGCGCTCAAGCCCACGCTCACGTCGGCCACCCCGTAAAAGCTCCACCGGAAAGCGCTGATCAAATACACCACCGGGTTGAGCAGTGTCACCTTCTGCCAAAACGGCGGAAGCATGTCGATCGAGTAAAAGCTCCCCCCGAGGAACGTCAGCGGCGTCACGATCATCATCGGAACCACCTGCAGCTTCTCGAAGCCGTCCGCCCAAATGCCCAAAATGAATCCGAACAGGCTGAACGTCACCGCAGTCAACAGCAAGAACCCCACCATCCAAAGCGGATGCGCGATCTCGTACTCCACGAAAAGCCGCGCCGTCACCAGAATCAAAGAGCCGAGCACCACCGACTTCGTAGCGGCCGCCCCGACGTAGCCCATGAGGATCTCCACATACGACACCGGCGCCGACAGGAGCTCGTAAATCGTCCCGGAGAACTTTGGCATGTAGATGCCAAAGGACGCGTTCGAGATGCTCTGGTTCAGGAGCGACAGCATCGTCAGCCCCGGAACGATGAATGCGCCGTAGCTGACCCCGTCGATCTCCACCATCCGCGACCCAATCGCCGATCCGAACACCACGAAATAGAGCGATGTCGACAAGACCGGCGAGACGACGCTCTGCATCAGTGTTCGCCTCGTGCGCGACATCTCGAACAGATAAATCGCCCGAATCGAATAGAAGCTCATCGCTCCTCGTTCACGAGGCTGACGAAAATTTCCTCGAGTGAGCGCTCGCTCGATTGAAGGTCCTTGAAGTCGATCCCGTGCTGGTTCAGCGTTCGCAAGAGCCCAGCAATTCCCGTGTCCTCGTGCTGCGCATCAAAGGTGTAAATCAGCTCCGTCCCATCCTCTGAAAGCTCGATCGGATGCCCACGGAGCTCCTCCGGAATCCCCGCGAGCGGGCTCTGCAAGTGCACTGTAAGCCGCTTCTCCCCGAGCTTGTGCATGAGCGTCTCCTTGTCCTCGACCAAGATGACCCGGCCCTTGCTCATCACCCCAATCCGATCGGCCATCTCCTCCGCTTCCTCGATGTAATGCGTCGTCAAGATTATCGTCACCCCGCTCTCCCGAAGCCCCCGGACCATCTCCCACATGTCCCGCCGCAGCTCGACATCCACCCCAGCCGTTGGCTCGTCGAGAAACAAAATCAGCGGCTCGTGCGAGAGCGCCTTCGCAATCATCACCCGCCGCTTCATCCCCCCCGACAGGTCCATGATCTTCGAGTCCTTCTTGTCCCAAAGCGAAAGCTCCCTCAGAAGCTTCTCGATGTGCTCGGGGCTTGGTGCCTTTCCAAAAAGCCCCCGGCTAAAGCTCACCGTCGCCCAGACCGTCTCGAAGGAGTCGGTCGAAATCTCCTGCGGCACCAACCCAATCATCGACCGAGTCGCCCGATACTCGGTCACTACATCGTGCCCATCGACCAGCACCGTTCCCGAGCTCGGATTCACAATCCCGCAAACGATACTAATGAGCGTCGTCTTCCCCGCCCCGTTCGGCCCCAAGAGCGCAAAGATCTCCCCACGCTCAATGTCGAGGTCCACGTCGATCAGGGCTTTGAACCCCGACTCGTAGGTCTTGTTGAGCTTGGCGACGGAGATGACCGCTTGCATGGAACGCACCAGAGGCCTGCTCTAGCACAAACCGACGCTCGGTCCGGGCCTTCTCCCCTAGCCTTCCATCCGCTCCTTGATGTTCTGCATCGACATCTCGGACTCTCGTCGGTTCCGTTGGAGCACGAGCTTCTCTGCTAGCTTCCCAAGCACCGGAACGGGAATGGTGTATTGGGTTTCGGCATTCAGCGTTGTCCCGCCCGCATCCGATGCGAAGGTGTAGGTGATTTTGCTCGTCACCCCGCCTTTGCTCTCGACGACCATCCGCTCGTTGGGGACATACTCGGTAATCGTGCCTTCCCCGTGAAGCGGAACACCAATCATCTTGTACTTCCAGTGGTAGTGCTTTCCGACGCCCTTCCCCGTGACGTCGTTCACCCCCATCATGCCCACGAACCATTCGGTCGCGTTCATGGGGTCGGTGACGTACGCAAAGACCTTGTCGACAGGGGCCTCGATGTGAACGCTATTCGCAATCGTCGGCATCGCTATACCCTCCTTGGTTGCGGATCTCCTCCGCGGGTCTGCGCCAACGAGAACACGCGAAGCAAAGCTCGTCTATACGTATTTGTTCACTCGTGCCCATCGCGCCGCGCGCGCCGGCACGCCTGACATCGCCGCATCACTCGGCTAGGTTCCGCCCATGAACGCCCGCGCCAAAGCCGCTGAGTTGCGCGTCATCGGCATCGACTGCGCAACCGTGGCGACAAAGGTCGGTCTCGCGCTCTGCGTCGTCCATGAAGGTCGCCCCCGAATCGACCAGCTCCTCGTCGGCGAGAGCTGGCCGGCGATCGATGAGCGACTCGCGCAATGGGCAACCGAGCCAACGCTCTTCGCGCTCGACGCCCCCCTCGGCTGGCCTGCGCCCATGGCCGACTCCTTGCACCGCCATCGCGCAGGCGCCGCGCTCCCAGACGGCACCAACACCTTGTTTCGCCGCAAAACCGACGACGTCGTCGCGGAGCACCTCGGCAAGCGGCCCCTCGACGTCGGCGCCGACCGCATTGCCCGCACTGCGCACACCGCTCTTTCGCTCCTTGCTCGGCTGCGCGAGACCCTGGGCAAGCCCATTCCGCTCGCATGGCAGCCCGGCTCCATCGAAGGCTTTGCGGCCATCGAAGTCTACCCGGCCGGCACCCTCGCAGCCCGCAAGCTACCGCACTCCGGTTACAAGGCGCGCACCACGGAGTCCGCAGAGCTTCGGCAGCAGCTCGTCGAGGCCGTTTGCCAAGAGCTTTCCTTCGACCAGGACGCAGCCAAGCTCATGGCGCAAAGCGACCACGCGCTCGACGCCGTCCTGTGCACCGTTGCAGGTCTGGACTTCCTCGCAGGCGACGTGCTTCAGCCCGACGATTTGGATTTGGCCAAACGCGAAGGCTGGATCTGGGTCCCGTCCCGAGTACGATTCGGCTGTTGACCAAGCATCGCACCCGAGCCGTTGCAGCCGGCGTCGCCTACTTCGCCATCATGTTCGCCGCGGGGTTCGCACTTGGCACCGTGCGCGTTCTGCTTCTCGTCCCTCAAGTAGGCGAGCTTCCCGCAGTGCTCCTCGAGCTCCCCATCATGCTTGGCATCTCATGGTTCGTCTGCGCAACGCTCATCGCCCGTTTCGAGGTCTCACCTCGCATTCCGCCCCGCGTAACGATGGGTGCCGTCGCCTTCGCCCTCTTGATGCTCGCCGAGCTCGCCCTCTCGCTCGCCTTCTTCGGTCGCACGATGAACGACTTCACCCAGTCGCTCACGACCCCTCACGGCATGGTTGGCCTCGCGGGCCAGGTCATCTTTGGCCTGATGCCAGTCCTTCGAGTCAAAGGCGCAACGCCGTGATCGAGCCCACTGGGTTAGCGCCGTCGGCTCACTCCGATTCGCTTTCCCGGAGCACCTCGGAGAGATGTCGGTAGTAGAGAGGAAACGCGAGCAACCAGCTTGCGCCCCCCACCGCGTTTGGGAACGCAAACAAATATGCGACCCACCTCGCTTCCTCGTAGGCCGCGCTCCTGCCCAGCATGATCCAGCCGCTGACGATGGTGTCCGTAATCTCGCTGCACCATCGATCCAAGACCACGATCAGAAATACGTTGGCAATCCAGAGCCCGATAATCACCCCAGCGCGACGATCTGGATACTCGACATGGTTCGTCTCCCGTTGATGAACGCGCGCCAAGGCGCTGAGAGAAGAGCCTACCGAGTGCGAGGGTCCCCTGGCAACGGTCCCATAAACACCTCCAGCGAAAGAATTACCAATCGACTCCGACCGAAGCCTGACCCACGCTTCCTTCATGTTCGCCCGTCTGCTCGCGCCACTCCCCGTGAAGCACCTTTTCCATCGCGTCGCCAACGTCATGGACCTCGATGCCGATCGCTCATTTTTGCGCGCCGCCCGTCTGCTCGTCTTCCCCGAGGACCCCCCCGCGGTAGACGGCGACATTTTCCCCCCCTTCACACCACTCCACGTTCCGGCCTTGGCAGGTAAGCGAATAGGGCTCGTCGCCACAGGCGGCGGAGGCGCCATGGTCTGCGCCGTCGGTGTCGCGCGCGCGCTCGAGGAAGCTGGGCTCGAGCTGGGCGGCATCTCCACCTGCTCGGGCTCGGCGATGACCCTCGCTCCCCTCTCCGCCGGGCTCGACGCCGAGCAGACGGCCGCCTTCCTCCTGAGCTTTCGGCAGCGCGATTACATCGATCCCGATTGGAGCCAGTTACTCAAGTTGCCCTTCGCCCTCGGTCGAGGCTTCACGGGCTTGCTCAATACGGAACCAATCGGCCGACTCTACGAAGAGCGCCTCGGCCAAGTCCCCGTCGGCACCTTGCCGATCCCCTTCTATGCCAACATTTGGGACATGGACCACAACCGCCTGCTCTACCTCGGCACCCGCACCCGCCCCGAGATGCCCTTGCACCAAGTCGTTCGCGCAGCGGTCACCCTTCCGCTGTTCATGCGCCCCTTCGAGGTCGACGGCGCCCAGTGCGGCGACGGTGGCGTGGTCAACGTCTTTCCAGTCGACCCACTCGTCGACAACCACCCCGAAATCGACTTCTACATCGGCGTCAACGCCTTCTATCCCGAGAACTTCAGCGGCGAAGATCACAGCGGTTGGCACCAGGCCACCTTCAGCATCCTTCGCGTCAGCCCGCAAACCCAACAGTGCCAAC
Source organism: uncultured delta proteobacterium (assembly GCA_963699755.1). Taxonomy (GTDB): domain Bacteria; phylum Myxococcota_A; class Polyangia; order Polyangiales; family Houyiibacteriaceae; genus SG8-38. The sequence goes on along the minus strand of CAVOVB010000001.1, from coordinate 45,611 downwards.
ACCTCGAAGCCGCTCGCATGCAGCTCCGCCGAATCCAAGACCGCTGCCTGATGATCCATCCGCTCCCCTACGAGGAAGTCAAAGGCATCCGCCTCTACGAGCAGTTCATCGACCGCAGTTCCTGGCTCGACTTCATACGCCGAGGCCACCAGGCCGCGCGCCGTGAGCTGGAAGCCTTGGCAACGGCGAACGAGAGCTAGACCCGGTCTTTCCGTTAGGGGCCGCAGCGAAGTGCGTGCTACGGGTTGCAACGGCCTCCCGATACACCTCCTCGCAGCTCGACCATGAGGAAGCTCTTCTTCCTATCGCTCTTCATTCTGCTCTCAGCGCTGCACCTGCGCGCCGCCGTATAGCGCAGCGCAGCGGCCCAAGCTCGACATCAAGTTCTCCTCTACGCCGGCTACGTGAATCACTTCAACACGAAAATCATTGTTCGAAGAGATGGGCAGCCCTCCCTCCGGCTCAAACCCAAGGCCGACAACCTAACCATCTATCAGGCCATCGCCCGATTCGGCATCAACGTCGATCTGGCGATGTTCAATTTCGACATGAACTATTCCATCAGCCTCAACAGCGCGACGACAGCCTCGTTCCGAACGGGTTACCATCAGATCCAGCTCAACCTGGGGTACATTTTCTAACGCCCTGGCATTTTCGACTGGCGTTTGATAGGGAGGGATCATGAAGTTCCAAATTTCAGCGGGCGCGGCGATGCTCGCATTCGCCGTTCTTTTGGCTGCCGGTCCTTCATGCAAATCAGGCGAACCGGGCTCGTTTGAGTGCATCAACGACGGCGACTGCCCTCCGGCTTGCTCATGCGACAACGATTTTGCAACGATCGGGATCTGCAGGCGTTCGGGCATCGACTGCGGCGGTAGTTGCGATGCGGAATCCGGGTGCCCTGCCGAGCAGACATGCCAGCTGGATCGCACCGAGGGGGAGGTCGAGTACTATGCTTGCAAGGGCGGTGACCTCGGCGCGACATGCACGAGCAACAACGGCTGCGATCCACAGGCGTCGAGCTTGGGCGCGTTCTGTTGCCTCGACGCGGCCAACTGTGGGCCGAGCTTGAATCAATGTGTTGAAGATTGCTCGACCTACTCGTCGGGCGGCCAGGTCGGCGAGTTTGAGGGGGCGGACTGCGAAGACAATAGCGAATGCGGCTCGGGGTTGTTCTGCTGCCTGGTCCCAGACGCAGCCGGCAATTGCGACTTCGAGCTCGACCAGTCCTGCACCTGTCGTAGCAACATGATGTGAGCGATTCCCCCGAGGGCCATCTGATGGGCAAGGATATTCAACAGAGCGTCGAGCTTCCGGCTTCTCCCGAAACGCTCTTCGAGATGTACGTCGATGCGGCGCAGCACTCGGCGTTCACCGGGAGCGAAGTGACGGTATCGCGCGAGCCCGGGTCCGCGTTTTCCGCGTTTGCGGGCGCGCTAACCGGGCGGATGGTCGCGACGGTGCCGGGGCGCCTCGTCGTGCAGACCTGGCGCTCGACGAACTTTGCGGCAGACGACCCCGACGCAATCCTCATACTCGCGTTTTCGGAGGCACCGTCGGGCGGACGTATCGATCTTGTGCATGTCGGCGTTCCAGAGGACGACTACGAAGGCGTGAACCAAGGCTGGCGGAAGTACTACTGGGACCCTTGGCGGGCATTCTTGCAGGCTGGCGAAACGCCCACGTGAAAAGCTCCACCGCATCGGCCGTCCTCCCCTGCACAACCGACATCTTCTGGGCTGCCTTCCTGGACGAGTCCTATCTCCGCGCGCTCCACCTCGACGAGCTCGAGCCAGGCGTGCTTGCTCCAGGCGCACGGCCCTTACGCAGCTAGTCCTCAAGTGCGTAAGTAATTGTTCACGTCCGCTACGGCTGCGCGCACGACCAAGACCGCGATGCGACGACGAAACACTGGTGTTCGTCACTTCGCACACCTCTCGGACCTCAACGCTACGAAAAATTACGTATAGAGAAAAATACTCCCGGTCGGTACCAGAGGACATTCGTCTCGCCATGCGGCGCGACCAACAATGGAGGGTGACCGATGACTAGTTTCCAAAGCTCCGATGGGTACGCATTTCGGATGCGGATCCGACCTTGTGCGGGATTGTCCGCGTTCGCGCTGCTCGCCGTCACCGCTCTGCCAGTGTCTCCAGCCCTCGCAGCGCCAGCGGGCAAAGTCGAAATCTGCCACATTCCGCCGGGCAATCCGGGCAACGCCCACACCATCAAGGTGAGCGGAAACGCGATCAAGGCGCACCTCAAACACGGCGACTACATCGGTCCCTGTGCGCCCTTGTGCGAAGAGACCTGCGACGACGGCAACGCGTGCACCATCGACGAGTGCGTCGGCGGCGACTGCGTGCATTCGGCCGTCAACTGCAACGATGGCAACCAGTGCACGGCCGATTCGTGCAACCCAGAAACAGGCGGTTGCGAGAGCGCTCCGTTGCCTGGAGATCCCTGCACCGCGCAGGACGGCTCTGCATGTACGCTAGATTCGGGCTTCTGTAGCGGGGCCGGCGACTGCGAGCTAAGCGCCATTCCAGACTGCTGCGAGAGCGATGAAGAATGTGCAGACGCAGACCTCTGCACCTTCGAGGCATGCACCAACAACGAGTGCGTTTCCACCGGAGCTGCCGTTTGCACGCCCGATGACGCCTGCGAAGAGACGGGCTGTGATCCGGCAAGCGGCGCGTGCGTCGACCTTCCTGTCGTCTGCGACCCACCAGGTCCATGCGAAACCGGCGGCTTCTGCGATCCGCTAGGCGGCTGCACCTACGCGCCCATTCCGGGATGCTGCTTGAACGATGAAGCCTGCGATGACGCCGACCCCTGCACGTCGGACACCTGCTTCAACTACGCCTGTGAGCACGAAGTCTGCCACGATCCAGTCAGCCCCTGCGACCAGTTCGAGACCTGCGACGAAAGCTGCGTCCCGATCCTCACCGGCCCAACCGATTGTAGCGACGGTGACATCTGCACCGATGACGAGTGTGACCCTGACCCAGTCGCCGGCGGCTGTGTGAATCCCCCCACCGATTGCAGCGATGACGACCCTTGCACGACTGGCGAGCTCTGCGACCCCATCCACGGTTGCGGGTCTTCCCCCACGACGTGCCAGGATGACGGCGACCCGTGTACCGTGGAGAGATGCGACAGCGACGCCGGCGGGTGCGTGTCGCTTCCGAAGTGCACTGGTGCCGACGAGATCTGCAACCCGGACACCGGCGCCTGCGAGGTCGAGCTCGTCTGCAACTTCTCCGCGCCGAGCAGCAATGCCCAACTGTTCTTCAATGACAACTTCAATCTCTTGGGCGTCAATCCTCTCGTGCTCCCCTTCACCGGTTCCGCGAAAATCATCTGTGACACCTACACGCCAGACGGCACTGCACAGCGCGTCTGCGGCGCCGAGTTCATCTCGGTCGGCCCGATGTTCATCCCCATCATCGGCGACATCTGCCTCGTCCCGATGGCGGCCGAGGACTGCGCCGCCGGCCTCATCGACTGCCAGGCCGGCAACGACCAAGACATCGAGCTGATCATGAATCACACGATCCCCGTGCCCGCCGGCACCTGCAACGACAATCAAGCTTGCAGGGACGAATGTGACGCCCACTGCGCGACTCTCGGTGCAACGCGCTTCGACAACTCACCGGCCTGCGAAGGGTTCTGCAGGCTGGCGGATACGCCCATGTGCACCACTGACGAGCTCCCAGTGGACGCCAACAGCTGCCTCGATGGCGACACCTGCGATGAGCTGAACCACGCAGGCGCCTGCGCCTGTCAGTGTCAGAGACTTGGAAACGGCAGCCCGGTGGCAGCCGGCCAAGCGCGTTTGGAAATCGGCTACGGCGTCAACATCAACTTCATCAATCCGAGCACCGGCTTGGTGGAGGGAAGGGGGCCAGACGGACTGCCCTGCACCGCGGATGACACCCCGCAGGGCACTCTTCCGCCGACCTGTTTCCCATTCACCACGACCACGGCCACCACCGCCATCGAGAACGCCAACAACGTCGGTGGCGGCCTGGTCACACCTGTCCCAGCATCGAACACAGGCGCGCCCTTCATGTGTACGAGCGGTGTCGTCCTGAGCACGTCCGGCGCGGAGCTACGCGGCGTCGGCGACTTCATCGACAGCCGGCTCTACGATTTCGCGGCCACCCTCTCGGTGAACTGCGAATAACCCAAAGCCCGAGGCTTCAACGGGAAGGGGGGTGCCGGTTTGCCGGTGCCCCCGTTCTTGTGAGCCGGTCGCTGAACCGCGCCTCACCACACCGAATTCTCTCCTCCCGCAGCGTTTGCGAATGCGTCTTTTTGAGGCGCCGCGTACTGTGGTTCGCGTGCTCTCCCCGGGGGGCACCAGGACAAACCGATGAACACCACGACCGACGAAATCGCCGCCGACGTCTTCCGGATCAGCACCTTTGTGCCCGACATCGGTCCAACCGGCTTCACATTCAACCAGTTTCTGATCCGGGCGGTCGAGCCTTTGCTGTTTCACACCGGGCCGCGCGCCATGTTTCCTGCCGTGCGGGCGGCGGTCGCCGAGCTGATCCCCGTCGACTCACTCCGCTGGATCACGTTTGGACACATCGAATCGGACGAGTGCGGCTCCATGAACCAATGGCTCGAGCGCGCTCCAAATGCCACCGTGGCTCACGGCGAAGTGGATTGCATGGTCTCTCTCAACGATCTGGCCGACCGCCCTCCACGCGCCTTGCACCACGGCGAGGTGCTCGACCTCGGCGGCAAAGTCGTCCACCATTTCGATACACCCCACGTGCCCCATTGCTGGGAAGCACGAGTCCTCTTCGAGGAAGCGACGCGCACGCTGTTCTGCAGAGGCCTCTTCACACAGCTCGGCAACGAATCGGCGCTGACATCGAAAGACATCGTCGGCCCGGCAAAGGAAGCCGAGGCCGCATTCAAAGCAACCTGCCTGACTCCGACCACCGGTAAGACCATCCGCTCTTTGGCGGAGTTGCAGCCGAGCGTCCTCGGAGTGGTGCACGGCTCGTCCTTCGAAGGCGACTGCGCAGCGGCGCTCGAAGACTTGGCAACGGTCTACGACGAAATGCACGCAGCAGCGGGCTGAGGCTCATCGGCAAGGCCTCAACAGAGAAACTCTCCGCCGAACGCTCTCCGAAAGCACATGCACCCTGCCTTTCGAGCCTTGGCCTGGCTTTCAAGGCGTTGGGCCTGCGCGCGCCTAGGGGACGATGCGATACGCCATGTTGCCCTCGGCAAGGAGCTTCCCTGAAGCGGTCCTGACCTCGGCGCCCACGAACGCGGTGCTTCGCCCACGCCGCTTCACCCAGCCCTCGGCGACGAGGTCCTCCTCGATGCCGGCATCGAAGTAGTGCACGTGCAGGTCAATCGTCAGGAGCTTCCTCGGCGGCGCGTCCAGCCCCGAGAGCAACGGCCCGACCACCACCGTGTCGATGAGCGATGCGATGACGCCTCCGTGAATCATCCCCGCCGGCTGATTGAATTCCGGCCGAAACGGAAGCGAGATCCGGCCGTAATCGAGCCGCACCTCCTCGAATCGCATCCCGAGGAAATTCGGAAAAGGCGCATGCGACATCATCCCCTCGAGGATGAACTGCTCCCTTGCCTTCGGTATCTTTTCGAAGTTCTCCGCGCGTGACATGATGGTTCTCTAGCATGCGCCACCCCGGCGGGTTTGCAGGCGAGGCTGACGACTTAGCGGGTTGCCCCCGGCAGGCCAGCCGCGCCGCGAGTCTGGACTTTTCGACCTAGGACCGCGCCGATGGCGAATACGGGAACGACGTTCCAGGAAAGGAAGTGGGACAATCGAAGAGCCCCTTTCGTGTGGCTCAAGATCTCGTACCGGAGCGTCCAGCCCATGAAGAAACGCTTGATGTGAAGGTCGATGTCGAGACCGAAGCGCGCTCCGACGACAGGCGAGCGGAAGGACTGGCCAGGGGAGTCAATTTCGTCGGTGAACGCAGCGCCGGCAGCCACGCTCGCGTGCGGGGTAATCGTCCAGGTGAGACGCCCCTGCTTGTGCGACGGGATGACGTACCGATAGGCGTAGCCCGCATGCGCAACGACGAGGTTCGTCCACAACTGAGGCGGGCAGTCGAAGATGCAGAGGAAACTAGCATCGCTGTCGAGGTCCATGTCGAGCCGGTAATCGACGTCGACCAGCACGCCATGGCCGTGCTTCGGATAGAAGCGCGCGCCCACGGAAGGCACCAGATAGAGGCTCCGCTTTCCCGAGTCCGGCAGGTTCGTGGCCTCCGGGCGGTAGCTCGACCAGCGATATGCCGTCGTAAACAGGCGGAACCTCAGCTCGGCCGAAAGCGAGCCGCGTCCCTCAGGATCGCTTGCGCGCTCGACATCCTGCGCCGCAGCTCGGTGCAATGTTCCGGTCACGAGGCCGACGAGCACCACCGCCAAGCCGATCCTCGAACAACGCATACGCAACCTCCCCGGTTAGACCCACAGCCACAGGTCACAGCCAAGCTGCCTTGCCCGGCTACGCCCGTCCATACGTAATTCTTTCTCGTAAAAGGAGGTGCAAAGCTCGCGCCCCACCGCCCCGCCTCGCGCGCAAACTCCTCGGCGCCCCTCCGGGCGAACCTCGGTAGGGTCTGAGAAGATTTGGGGCGGACCGCCCCAGCACTGATATCTTGTGCTTGGGGGGAGTGATGGACAAAGAGGACGTTGAGCAGCTTGCCAAGCTGCTGCAAGAGATTCGCGAGGGGCAGCGCGAGCAGCTCTCGATTCAGCGCGAGCATTTCGAGCTCGCCAAGACGCAGTACGACCGTGCGAACGCCATCAACGATCGGGCCGAGCGGATTCAAGCGAAAAGTGCCGCGCTCATGGACCGATCCGGCCGGGTCTTCAAGCTCGTCATCCCGATCCTTGTCGCTCTCGTCGCTGCCGCCGCCTGGCTACTCTTTCGCCTCATGTAGTGGCCGCGCGCGCGCTCCCTATCGGACTGGCGCAAGCTCCGAGCGCTCATCGACCCACTGTCGGAGGGCGCGCAGATTCGGAATCTCGATCCGCGCGTAGCCTCTGCGAAGCAAGCCCTCGCGCTCCAGCTCGGCAAGCGCATGGGCCACCGACACGCGCGTCACGCCGAGCGTGTTGGCGACCGCGGATTGCGTGGTCTCGAGAGTCGCTTTGTCGGAGCCGGCGCGAGTCATGTCCGCGAGCAGCTTCGCGGTTCGGACCAGAAGCGGAAGTCGCCGCGCGTCATCGATGAACTCGAGCGCCGCATGAAGCTGCAAGCTCAGCGACCGTAGAATGAACCGGCCCAGCTCGGGATGCTCGTCGAGCAGGCGTTCGAATCGCTCCTTGCTGACGTGGGCAATGGTCGTGGGTCCGAACGCGCGCGCATCGAAGGTTCGAGGGAGGTCGCCAAAGAGCGTCATCTCGCCAAAGGTCTGCCCTGCGCCGAAGACCGCGGTCGTCAGGTGGTGCCCGTCCGCGCCGATGTTGCCGATGCGCACGGCCCCCGATCGGACGATCGATAGCCCCGGGGTGGCGTCGCCGCGGGCCTGAATCAAGGCGCCGTCGCGATAAGGGATCGGGACTGCCGCGGCTTCGAGCGCCTTCCGAATCGGGTCGGGCAGCGCGTTGAGCAACCCACGTAGGCCAAACTCCAGCGTCCGGGTAGGCATGACCTGATTGTAAAATATTTTACATTCTACCGATAGCGCTTCCGCTAATAACGACGGCACCCCACGGAGGTAGCCATGAAGCCACAGCCATTCATTCTCGGAATCTTTGTCCTTTTCGCCATCGCAGAGGCTGTCCGCCACGGATTCTTCAGGAAAGCGAAAGCCACCCGCGACGACGCCATCGTCGAAACGGTCAGCAGCGCGACCCTGCTGCTCCTGACGCAGCCGGCGATCCTGCTCATGGCAGACGGCCTCATGTCCGTGGCGGCACCGGGCGCCCGCGACGCGCTCATCGCCCTTCCCATCTTCGCCCAGGTCGCATTGCTGATCGTGTTCGACGACATGGCTCAGTACTGGTGGCACCGCGCGTCACACAGCGTGCCCTGGCTCTACAGCCTGCACCGCGCCCATCACAACGCGGAGTACCTCAGCGTTCGTGTGGTCTGGCGGAACAACCTCTTCTTCTATCTTTTGATGCCGTCGATTTGGCTCTCCGGCATCCTCATCTACCTCGGCCTCGGCTGGGTCTACGCCCCCTACATCATCGTCAAGCACTTGGTCATCATCGGTGCGCACTCCGAGGTGCATTGGGATGAGCCGCTCTACAAAGTGAAGTGGCTGTCGCCCCTCATGTGGCTCGCCGAACGAACCATCTCCACCCCGGCAACGCACTCGGCGCATCATGGCAAGCACCAAAACGATGGCATCACGCACTACAAGGGGAACTTCGGCAACCTGTTTTTCTTCTGGGATGTTCTCTTCGGCACCGCGAAAATCACCCGCAGATTCCCCGCCGAGTACGGCGTGGAAGACCTTCCCGAATCGAGCTGGTCGGAGCAGCTCCTTTGGCCCTTGGTGAAAGAACCCGTGCCGCTTCAGCGCGTGGAGGAAAGCAACATGACACGAAGCACAATCGTTCTCTCAATCGCGGCGGTGCTGGTCGCGAGCGCCGTCGCCGCTCCCGCCTCGGCCCAACTTGGCGCCCCGATCGACGAGCCGACCCTCCGCACGCCGTCGATTCCGCCCGTCACGACCTGGAAGCCCGAAGGGCCTCGGGACACCCAGTTCGTCGATCCGGTCATCGGCCGCGACCGCGCTCTGTGGAACGAGCGGCACGGCAACGCCCTCAACGCCGACGAGCTCACCACCGTGATCGCGCCGACCTTCGAGCTCACCTGTGTCACCGACCCGACGCACCACTTCCCGGTGGCGGGCGCGCAAGACAGCGAAGGCTTCTACTACGCAAGCCCCGCCTGGGCCGGAGACAAGAGCGTCATCAACAAGTACGACATGCACGACTGCGGCACCGAGTGGTCCATCCCGGGCGAGCCGAACGAGTTCCTGACGGTCGCCGATGCGCCGATGACGCTGAAGGATCCCGAGACCGGCGAAGAGCTCGTCGTCGCGGGCAAGCGCCACCGCGTTTGGATGCTGCGCACCGATGGCACCGTCGTATGGAGCAAGCCGACCCGGCTTGGATTGCCGCCAGCGACGGTCAATTTCACCAACCTCGGTGAGCACGTGGCCTGGGGGCCGAGCTATCTGCCGGGCGTCGATGGCATCGTCATGATCACGGGGGACGGATTCATCGAGATTCTCGACCGCAAGACGGGGGACCCCCTCATCGAAGAGCCCTACAAAATGCCGGGCTCACCTGCGCCCGGCATGGGCATCCAAAACCCCTTGCTCGATCAATACATCGAGCAAGCCGATGAGCTTTTTGCGCCGCTCATTGCGGGCGCCCCCGAGGGCGGCAACTTCAATCTGTTCGTCGCCTTCATTCTCGGTCACGCCGTCGTCAACGCGAACACCTTCTCGCGCGGCCCGCTGCCCGATGGCGGAGGTCGCATCTACATCTCGACCACCGCGCCCGATGCCGAGGACGGAAGCGAGGACGGGCTCTCTGAAAACGGGGCGGTCTACACCTTCGACGTCGTCAAGCAGCCTGGCGCGGAATTCTACGGCATCGAGGAAGTCTGCCATCTTTCGTTCGAAGGCGGCTCCGCAACCACGACGGCGGGGAAGGCGGACGAAACACGGTTCTATGTGGCCGACGCAGTGGGCAATCTCTTGGCCTACGATCCCCAGAGCTGCGAGACGCTTTGGACGCTCGATGTTGGAGGGCAGATCGTCGCATCACCAACCGTCGCGTCCGACAACAACGAGATTTACGTCAACACGCTTTTCGATACGGTCGCCGTCATCGACCGCGGTGACCGCGGCGAGATCAAGTACTCGGTGGGTTTCGATTTGTGGGAAGGCGACGAGACCGACGCACGCCTGGTCGAGGGAACTCTGCTGAGCTCGCCGGTCGGAGCGAACCATCTCGCCTTTCAAGTGGGGGTGGGCACGATTCTTCCCATCGGGGCGAGCAGCGCGCTCTTTCCCATCCAAACCGCGATGGGAATCGCCGATCGAGAGACGGGGGAGCTCCTATGGTTCTCGGAGTCACTCGAGGATTCGACAGCGTTGGTCAACATCCTCAACGACGGCACCTTGGTCATTCCCCAGTCGCCGACACGCACGCTCGTTTCCCGCACCTTCGCGAACCGGCAAGACCTCAGCATCGTCGACCGCCCCGTCGAAGGCGGCATCGCCGTCTGGCGCACGACGCGAAGTGACCTCATCGTGCGCGATGCTGCCTGCGCGGGAGCAGCCAGAGACCGGCGCGCTGCCACGATCGACCAAACCGACCTCGTCGGTGCAACAGAGGACGTCAACTCGGTTGGTGACCTAATCGCGCAGGCTCGCAACGCAGGAGCAGAGGCCGTTGCCGCGGGCGACCTCAGCGAGCAAACCTGGAGCTCGGTGAGCGCAAAGCTCGACCAAGCCCAAACGCATCACGACGATTGGCGCGCCCAAGACGGCGCCGCATCGGCGAGCTCCCTCCTCACCGACGCAGCCGACGAGCTCGAGCTCGCCTGCAAGTGCGTCGACCCCACGATCCCAAGCGAGGACTCAGCCGCCGCATGCGCCAAGGGCGCCACGAACGGAGGCGGAGGCGGTGGTTGCAGCGTCGGCGGAGCCCCTCCTGTCACGGCAGGCTGGATTCTGCTCGCATTGCTGGCGCTCGGGTTCCGGCGTCGCGCACGCGCTGCCCGCACCTCCTGCTAAGCCACGTCCAAATCAATCTCCGTCGGCCGCCCCTCTTCATCCGCCAGCTCGGTCAGCCAAGTTCGCATCACAGCCCGCCCCTTCGAGCGCTCATCCGCCATCTTCGCCATGAGCAACATCGCCCAAGGCGGCACCGGGCTCTCCGCACTCTCCCAGCGCTGCACCGTGCGTCGGTCGACCTGAAGCAAGTCAGCCACCGCCTGCATGCTCATTGCACAGACGCTCCGACACAGGCGAAACGACTGTGGCCCCCGAAGCTTCTCGGCAAAGATCCGTTGCGCAACCTTCCCCTCGAACACCCCCAGGTCGTCGATATGGATCAGCGGCCCAAGCTCGGGCCGCTTTCTGCTCACTGAGCAGGGCACCCGACCACGAAAGGTCCGCCCATCCAGCTTGATCTTGTGCTCTGTCGTTTTCATCGCCGTGCTGCTCCATCAGTAGACCGTGATGACTAGAATGCCGTCCTCCAAGATGAGCGCGACTTCCAAATCGTCGCCGTTCTCGTCGGGACCGACGGCCGTCCAGTCCGACGCACGACCCCTACCACTCGCTCGAACGCGCTCCGCGTTGCTGAGGGCACACCGGATGCCATCGCGCGTCGCCCCGCACTCGACCGCCTCTCGAGCAGCATGAGCGGTAAGCCAAATCCGGTTGGCCCTCGCCAATCCCCGGACGACCCGAAGCGCCTCCGCCGAATCCATCTAGGCATCATTAGGACAATTTGTCCTAATCCAATCGATTGTCAATCCTGCCGATCGCGCCTCGCAGAACAGCCGTTGAAGCCACGCCACCCGCATATCCCTTCATCGGTCACCCCCGCCCGAAGCTCCTCGAGAGCACTCACCGAGATCGAAACCGACGGGCACCGAAGCGTGACCTACCTGGGCATGTCGCGCGCGCGCATCTTTCGAGGCTAACTCACCCGCTGCGCATCTTCCGGATGTGGAAACAGCAACCCGCATCACGCCCCCACCTCGTTCTACGTGCACATGGAGCGGTTCCCATCCTTCGTCGCTGAAGAAGAACACCCGGAACCCGCCTCGCCGCAGCACCGTTGGCACGCGCTGTCATCGGATGCCTCCGGCGCGTGTTGCGCCTCACCTTCAACTGCCGAAACACCCACCCTACGCCGCGACACCGTCCCCCCGGGCCGCATCTCGGTCCTCTTGGTGAAGACCCCACGCCCCGAAGAAGACACGCACCTCGAACGCATGGCCCTGGGCGCGCGCACGCCCGGCACTATGCTAATATCGGCCCGCAGGGCCGAAATGCCACCCACCACCGACCTCCTCACCACCCGCCAATACACCAAGCTCCTCGCCGACCTCCGCCAAATCATCGGGGAAGGCAAACAAGAAGCCGAACGCGCCGCCGCCCAAGCCCTCCTCGAAAGCTACTGGTCCATCGGCAAACGCATCGCGAAGGAAAAGCTCACCACCCGCGCCAACTTCCACAACGCCATCCTCGCCGACCTCTCCGCCGACCTAGCCATCGACCTCCGCACCCTCCAACGCACCGTCACCTTCTACCAAACCTACAAACGCCCCCCACGCGTCGAAGGCCTGAGCTGGGCCCACTTCCGCATCCTCATGCAGCTCCAGGACGCCAACGAACGCACCTTCTACGAACAGCTCGCCGCCGAAGACTCCCTCTCGGCCACCCGCCTCCGCACCGCCATCCAAGGTGCCCGCTACGACTCCGCCCAACGGCAACAAAAGGGCAAGCCCATCGTCCTCAAGCGCCCCACCGACCCGAGCTACCTCTACAAAGCCGAAGTCCGCGACGTCATCGACGCCGACACCCTCCTCCTCGACATCGACCTAGGCTTCGAAGTCATCCGCCGCCAATCCATCCGTCTCGCCCGCATCGACGCCCCCCCACGCGACACCGCGCAAGGCGCCGCCGGCCGCCGCTACGTCGGCCACGTCTTCTACGCCTTCAACAACCAAGGCATCGAGAGCACGTTCTTGAAAGGGCGGTACCTGAATCAGGAGCTCATCGACAAAGGCCACGCCAAGCCTGTCTAGTTCTAGCTCCAAGAACGGCAATTCTGTCTTATCACAAGTCTAGAAACGCCAGAATTGCGGCGCCACCCACAGCATATGTCCCCTACGCTGCCTCCACCTCCACGTTCATCTTCACCCCCGCCCGGTCCAGCTGCTCCTGAAGCGCCAACTTCACGAACACCGTTGGCGGGAAGCCAAGAACCTTCGCCCACGCGGCGGCCCGCTCGGGGCTCACCACCTTCCGCCCCTTCTCGACATCGCAAAGATGCGAGCGGCTGACGCCCAGCTGTCGCGCAAACTCAGCCTGGCTGACCTCGTCGCAGTCCCGGAGGCTCCAAATCATATCGCCAAGGGTCATCGGGCCGTCGATGCTCTCGAGGAGCTCCAGCGCATCAATCTGACCCTTCCGATGCAGCAGGGCGCCGAAGCCTCTTTCGTCGCTTAGTAGCCATGCTTGCTCACGCGAACTTCTTCCAAACCGATCTCTTCGACGAGGTACGTCCAAGTCTTGAGCTTCCTGACTACACGCCTTGCAAGCCTCCGCACCGGCTTCTCGGCCCGCCTAGTGAGCTCCACGCGGCGGATCATCTGAAGTGTACACCTGCTTGGTGAACGACGTCAAGCAGCGTACGGGCTTACCGCAAGCTCCGGATCGTATTCGGCACACCCCTTCATCCGCCACCGTCGCTCGAAGTTGCACAAAGACACGACACAAACGGCAGGCCGCGCGGCCAGTAGCCCACAAGCTACAAACCGCCGTCGTCTCGGGCGCCACCCACCGCGTCAAAGCCCGCGTCGACGGCCGCCCCGTGGACTTCCACCCCTACCAAGGCCGCTCCGCCTTCAAGGGCCTAGAAAACGACGTCGTCATCCTCGCCGCCCTCACCAACATCGAAACCGACTGGCACCGAGACGTAGCCTACGTAGGCATGTCACGCGCGCGCACGCGGTCCGTGCGGCACCTACTCAGTCAACCCACCCGCTCCGCATCTTCCGGATGCGGAAACAGCAGCCCGCGCACCGACAAGTCCTCATCGAGCTGCGGCCAATGAATCCCAATCCCGCCGCCGATGAGTCGCAGGTCCCTCCGCTGCTCTGGTGTCGCGTCCCTAAGTCGCGGAAACCATTCGATGGGCACTTCGACCCTCCGGCCGTCCTCGAGCGCCACGCGCATCACGCCGTTCGCAAATTCGACCCATTTCGCCAATGGATTTTCAGGTGCCAAAGTAATCATGCCACTGCTCCAGCAGGTAGTCCCGATGCTCTTCCACGAGCCGCATGGAGCGCCGCAGCTCCATGAACGTCAGGTTTCGGTAGTATGCCATTGCCACCGGCTTCAACCAATACTTCACGACACCCCCACCTCGTTCTACGTGCACATGGGGCGGTTCCCATCCTTCGTCGCTAAAGAAGAACACGCGGAAGCCCGCACGCCGCAGCACGGTTGGCACGTGTGGTCATCGACCACCGCCGCCCGAAGTTGCCCCAAGACGCCGCGCGGCGACATCCCCTGGTCCATCGTCTCCGGCTTCAAGGGCCTAGAAAACGACGTCGTTATCCTCGCCGGACTCACCGACATCGACGACGACGGGTATCGGGGGGTGGCGTACGTGGGCATGTCGCGCGCGCGCACGCAACTCCAGCCGACAGCGGCCGATATCCCCTCGGACTCCGGCTGCGAGCCCTTGACTCGGCCGGCTTCCAAATGTAGCCTATAGGCTACATGCCCAATCCGCATGATACCGCGCGAAATCGAAGTCCGCGTCTACCAGGCGCCCGACGGCCGCTCACCGTTCAACGATTGGCTCGCTCGTCTGAGAGACTTCCGCGCAATCGAGAAAATCGACGCCCGTATCGCGCGCCTTCGCTCGGGGCACTTCGGCAGGCAGGGAAGGGCGATAGTCCTTCTGCTCTGTGCCGGCGACAAAGCGACCCAGCCGCGCGACATCGCTCGTGCCCAGCGCTACTGGAGGGATCATAGAAATGCCAACCATCCCCTATCGTGATCAGCTGCTCAAACGGCTCAAAGACCCAGCTCGCGCTGCCGGCTACCTCACCGCCTGCCTCGAAGAAGGCGACGAGGTCTTCCTCATCGGCCTTCGCGACGTCGTCGACGCCCAAGGCGGCATGGCGCACCTCGCCGAAGCCACCGGCCTCAACCGCGAAACCCTCTACCGAACCCTCTCCGAAAACGGAAACCCCCGCCTCTCGAGCCTCGGCCTCATCATCGAAGCCTTGGGCCTGCGCTTGAGCATCGAATCCCCCGAGGGCGGCCCGCGTGCGGCCTGAGCGTCAACTCACCCGCTGCGCATCGTTCGGGCCAAGTCTAGCGCGTCCCCCGCGCGATCTGACTCACTCGCTGCTGCGAAAGCTCGAGCAAGTCCGCGATGTCCCTCGTCCCCATGCCACTCCGCTGAAGCGCCTTCACCGCCCGCCGCCGCTTCGCCGTCAGCTTCCGCGATACGTCCGAGTGCAGCCTCGCCAGCTCTTCTGTTTCCGCCAGTTCTTCTGTCAGCGCCGGCTCGAGCTCGACCCGGTCGACAATCGTGGCGGTCGCCGCATCGTCGTACCAAAGCGACAACGCATCGCGGATGTTCTCCCGCGCCCTCCGCAGCGACCGCGCGAACGAGTGGATCTCGTGACGGTGCCGGCCGAATCTCCGTCCTGCTCTTCCAAACCTTCACCTGGTCCATCGTCTCCGGCTTCAAGGGCCTAGAGAACGACGTCATCATCCTCGCCGGACTTACCGATATCGACGACGATGGGTATCGGGGGGTGGCGTACGTGGGCATGTCGCGCGCGCGTACGCGGTTGCACGTGATCATTCGCGAGGAGTGCGACGCGAAGCGACGGGAGCGCGAGGTGGAGTGGGAGGCGAGGGGGGAGGGGGATGTGGAGATGTTGTTGTAGGGGTCGACGAAACAGCAGGGCAAACAAATCGCATACCCCTTCATCGACCACCGCCGCCCGGAGTTGCTCAAAAACACCACAAAAACGACAGGCCGCGCGGTGCGTTTGCAGTTCCCCCGCCAACACCTGAAGTACAATGAGCCCGTGCTTCGCCACCTAGTCCCGTTTGCTGTGCTCGTCGTCTTCTTCACCGTCCTTTTCGCGATGACGACGGAGCTCCCATTCTGGTTGCCCCTTGGCGTGCTGAGCTTCAACTGGATTGCCGCCCCCCTGATCGGCCACTGGTTCGACACGCGGAATCCACACTACGACCCTGCAGCTAGCCAGATCGAGGGGACCAACTGGAAGATGTTTGGGCTTTTCATTGCCGCGTTCGCGTTCATCGGCTGGCTGCTGAGCTGGCAAGCCGGTCTCCCCTATTTCACCGCTTTCGCCTACGTCTTGTTGGCGCCAACCACGGTCGCGGCCCTCAACGCCATCGTCATCGACTGGGAAGACAACCAGAAGGGCGGCTGGCTCAACCCATAGCCACACGTCCCACCCGGCCGCATCCCCGTCCTGCTCCTCAAGACCCCGCGCGGCGACGAAGAGAAACACCTCGAGCGCATGGGCCTCCGCCGCCTCTCGGAAGACGACGTCCCCCACCTCGGCAGCGCGTCCCTCCAAACCATCACCTGGTCCATCGTCTCCGGCTTCAAGGGCCTAGAAAACGACGTCGTCATCCCCGCCGGACTTACCGATATCGACGACGATTCGTATCGGGGGGTGGCGTACGTGGGCATGTCGCGCGCACGCACGCGGCTGCACGTGATTACTTATGAGGAGTGCGATGAGAGGCGCCGGGAGCGCGAGAGTCAGTGGCGGCAGCGCGGGGAGAGTGATGTGGAGATGGTGTTCTGATCTTCAGTCTTGGTTTTGACCGCCGGCTAGTGCCGCACGGCGGGGAGCTCTAGACTTGTGTAGAAGACTCGTCCCGGCCTATCGAGCGGCGAACGAATTATTTGCGCCCCACCACTACACCCACCCCAGCGGTTCGCAATCTGGTAGGGTTCCTCCGGCGAACACATGGCAACTGAGGACGAGGATATCGCTGGGTTGGGCGAGGAAGAGCCTCTGAGGCTCGTAGTGCCCAAATCGCAGCCCCCAGCGGCCTCAGTCGACCCCGTCGAGCAGTTCGATCCGCGTCAGGCAATGGTGCACGACAGAGCGCATCGCTTGTTCACCTTCCTTCGGGAGTTTGTGCAACTCCGGACAAAGATCGTTCGCAGTCTGAGTTCCTACGAAGAGGTCCTCTGGCTGTCCGACATCCCGGAGGAAGCCGAATGTTTCTGTCTCGCATGGGACCCGCACCGCGACACGGAAGAAGAACGCCCTTGGATCGAAGTCAAGAAGCCCAAGCTGACCGCGCCTCCTCGCATTCCGACGACCCTTGAAGAGTGGGTCAACACGGCAACAGTCAGCAAATCAGATCGCGAGGAGCCGGAGATATATCACCAGATTGCGCTGCCATCGCCCCCAGGTTTCGACGGCGAGAGCGCAGATGAGGACGCACCCCCTCGCTTCATCGAGCTCGAAGACCGCCCGGACGTAACCTCGGCTTGGCAGGCGTATCTTCGCGACCAGTGGTTGCCGTGGGCCGAGATCGATCGCCGCAAGCAACGGGTCAAGAAAATCTACGGCAGACTTTTCCACCTGCACCAACAGCAGGCCGAGCTCGGTGAGTCATACGAAGTAGTCATCGGGCTGGGGTTACTCAAGTGGCGACCCGGCTCTGGACAGGAGGTCTTTCGCCACCTGATCACCGCGCAGACAAGCGTTGAGTTCGATGCCGCACGCGGCGTGATTTCGGTCACCGCAGCCGGCGAAGGGGCCAAGCCAAGTCTCGAGCACGACATGCTGGAGCCCGCGGAGCGCCCCGGAGGGGAGATCGAGGACAAATTCGAGGAGTCAATCGCGAAGGTCGGCGACGATATTTGGGGCAATGAAGCCGTCGAATCATCCCTCAAGTCATGGATTCACTCCCTCGGGGAGGGCGACGGTGAATACGAAGACACCCTGGAGCGGAGTGGAATGGCTGCCCCGATTCCAACAGTGCAGTTCGCACCGGCACTCATCTTGCGAAAGCGTTCCGATCGGGGGTTCCTAGAGCTCTACAAGAAGTTGGTGGCGCGCGTTGAAAGCGGGAAGGCGATCCCAGAGGGAGTCATCCCGCTCGTAGATATCGAGGGGGCGCCCGCCGGGGGCGCGGCAGCTTCCAACAATGCCGAGACATCTGGCGCCTCGCGCGACGCAGCCGATGTCGACAAGCTCTACTTCCCGCTGCCGTCAAACCAGGAGCAGCGAGAAATCATTCGCCAGCTGGCAGACAACCCCGGTGTGCTCGTTCAGGGGCCGCCCGGTACGGGCAAGTCCCACACGATTGCGAACCTGGTCTGTCACCTCCTCGCATCAGGAAAGCGAGTGCTCGTGACCAGCCAAACCGCGCGCGCCCTCAGGGTTTTGAAGGACAAGGTCCCGCCCGAGGTGACCGACCTCTCCGTTATTCTGCTTGGGAACGACAGGGCTTCGCTCGGAGAGCTCGAAGACTCGGTCCATGGGATCACCCACAAGCTCAACCACTGGAATGCCCAACAGCATGAACGAAGGCTGGCGGATTGGGAGGCGCGAGTTCAAGGGCACCGCGCCGAGCTCGCGCGAACCGAGGCAAGGATTCGGTCGTTGCGGGAGTCGGATGTGGTGGAGCACGACCTAGCGGGGCGAGCCTATTCGGGCACCACTCAGCAAATCGCAGCCCGGCTCAAGGCAGAGGAGGCCAAGTTCGGATGGATATCCCTCGTAGCTGCGAAGGACCCTGATCCTGCCGGCGACTGTGGTGTTTCTCCCGAACAAGCGATTGCCCTTTTCCGTTTCCATCGGGAGATCACCCCCGCACGGGCCCGCGAGGTAGCTGCTTCCGTCCCCGAGCTCGAAACGGTCGCTACGCCCGATGAGTTTGCCAAGTTGGTCCGCGAGGAAGCCTCCGCGAATGCCCGCCTCCAGGAGACCACAGCAGCGTTGCAGTACGACCAGGCGCAGCTCCGCGGCAACCGAGACGCCGACCTCGAAGCCTACGGGAAGGCTGTGCACGCCGTGATATCGGAGTACAGCGATATCTGCGCCTACTCGTATCCATGGGTTGGGCGAATGGCCAATGAGGTCCTCGCTGACCAAGACAGATTCTGGAGCGAGTTGCGTCTGGCCACGCACGAGCACGTGAACGCGGTGAAGGAACACGAGTCGGAATCCTTCGACATTCAGGTGACCGGCCACGATTCGTACGATTTCGCAACAATCCGTGACGACGCCAAAGTACTCCTCGAGCATGTAGAAGGGGGCGGCAAGCTCACAGGCTTGTTCGGGCGACCGCGAGTCGTCAAAGAGCGTCAGTACATTGTTGACGAGCTGAAAGTAGGAGGTCGAGATTGCAATGACCCTCGCGCTATCCGACACATATGGGCCTGGGCCGACATCCAATGTCATCTCCGCGCCCTATCCCAGTCCTGGGAGCAAGTTGACTCCCCCCCAACCGGCCGTGCCTTCCAGATTCTCGCGCGATACGAAGACCGCTGCGAGCCGATCGACGGAGGTCTCGCACTGCACGCCGCGGTCATCCAAGCAAAAGAACTTTCAAGAGGCATACGCGGCATCAGCGCACCTCGGTGGCACGACATCGAGAGCGTCCGACGCTTGGACGCCACCCTCACGCACCTGGCCGCGCTTCGAGTGAGGGAAGCGGTCGGACACAAGCTGACCCAGCTCTCCTACCCTTTTACTGAGCCTTCGGTCGAATACCAGGAGCATTCACGCGTCCTGGAGCTTGTTGAGGCAATCCATCAGCGCGATCCGAAATCCTATTCGCGTGCGTACACTGCCATCCAAGACATCTGGCAAGATCGAGTGCGCCTCGTTCAACGTAAACAGATTTCGAAGCTCACCGAGTCTAAGTTGCCGGGGCTCGACGAAACGATTGCCCACACTCGAGACGACGAGTCTTGGTACGAAAGGTTGCGATCAATCGACAAGGCGTGGGCGTGGCACGTTGCTGACCGCTGGCTCACCAAACGTCACGACCCCGAATACGGGGCGAACCTCGAGGCGGATCGCCGGCGCCTGACCGGAGAGCTCCAAGGCTTCATAGCTGAGCTGGCGGCGGAGAAAGCATGGGGCCATTGCGTTTCTCGTCTCCAAGACAACCCCGGGGCGCAGGCTTACCTAAAGGCTTGGATGCAGGCGGTCAAGAAGATCGGTACGGGTCGAAGCAAGCGCGCCTCCAAGTATGTGAAAGTCGCCCGAGACTACCTGGCAAAATGCCGACCTTCCATCCCAGCATGGATCATGCCTCTGTATCGCGTCGTCGAGACGATCGATCCCGCAACGGATACGTTCGACGTCGTGATCGTCGATGAGGCGAGCCAGTCCGGTTTGGAGGCTCTATTCCTGCACTACATTGGCAAGCAGGTGATCGTTGTGGGAGACGAGCAGCAGATCGCTCCCGAGTATGTCGGGCAGAACAAAGAGGCGGTCGAAGCGCTTGCCAGGCGGCACCTCGGCGATATCCCCATGAGCCAGCTCTACGACCTCGACAACAGCTTCTTCAGTCAGGCGAATGTCAGGTTTCACAACAGCGTCCGGCTTCGTGAACACTTCCGCTGCATGCCGGAGATTATCCAATACTCGAACAATCTCTGTTACGGCCATGAGCCGTTGATTCCTCTTCGCCAGTATGGGGCCGACCGCCTAGAGCCAGTTGTCACTGCCGTGCGCGTTCACGACGGATACGTTGAGGGCGAGCGAAACCGCGTCAACCCGCCCGAAGCGGAAGCAATCGTCGACAAGATCGTCGAGCTCTGCGAGCTGCCAGAATACGAGGACAAAACGATGGGCGTGATCTCCCTTCTCGGGGACCACCAGGCTCATCACATAGATCAACTGCTGATTGAGAGGCTGGGACCGGAGGAGATCGAGCGGCGGCGCTTGTCCTGCGGCGATGCGTATGAGTTCCAAGGAGACGAGAGAAACGTCATCTTCCTAAGCATGGTCTCTGCGCCGAACAAGCGCATGGGGACGCTGTCCGGAGAGAATCACAAACGCCGCTTTAACGTTGCGGCAAGCCGTGCTCAAGACCAGATGTGGCTGTTTCACTCTGTCGGACTCGAGGATCTCTCGCCCAAGGGCCTTAGGCGAGATTTGCTCGAGTACTGCCGCAACCCGAAAGTCGAGCAAGACGCCGTCGAGGGGCTCGAGGTTGAAGAACTGCGTCGACGCGCAACGTCGCAGAGCCGACAGCACGGGATGCAGCCGTCGCCATTCGACAGTTGGTTTGAGGTCGATGTGTTTCTGAAGCTCGTTGACCGCGGTTATCGGGTCCGGCCGCAGTACGAAGTGGCAGAGTACCGCATCGACCTCGTCGTAGAAGGTATGAAAGGTCGCCTGGCGGTCGAATGCGACGGCGACCAATGGCACGGCCCCGAGCAGTACGACGCGGATATGGGCAGGCAGCGTCAGCTGGAGCGTTGCGGCTGGACGTTCTGGCGTGTGAGAGGAGGCAACTACTACCGCGATCCGGACGGCGCTCTTGAGGGGCTCTGGGATGAGCTAGAGAACTTGGGCATCTATCCAACCGGAAGAGAGCCAGTGCCTGTCCCGGAGGCGGACATCTTCCCTCAGGGTGACCCCGAAGCGCCGCCGCCCCTATCTCCGCGAGCACGAGCCTTCGTCCCCCCAACTCCGGCGAATCTAGAGGATGACACCTTAAAAGCCGTGCCTACTGACAAATTTGCTCCCGAGCACCTCTATCCCGATCCCCGTGGCGCCTCCATGGATGAGCTGAAGAAGAGCCTCACCCATGCAGTCGAGGAGCTCGGCCCCATGCCGCGTCACTACGCAATTGAGATCTACCGTCGTCGCTGTGGCCTCGGTCGCGCATCGAAGCCTGTGCGCGAAAGCCTCAGTCGTGCTCTCGATGCGCTAGTCCGCGAGGAAGTTCTCGTCGAAGCCAACGAATACAACAGCGCCGATCCGGATGATCAGATCGTCCGCAGTGCGGGTTTACCCCAGGTCAATCTGCGACCACGCAACGGTCGCAACCTAAACGAGATCCCCCCATCGGAGATCGCAGCGGCAATGTTTGAGATCGGAAAGCAGCTGGCTGCGACTGCTCCGATCGCAAAGGAAGAGCTCTACCGACCCGTGCTGGACCACTTCGAGCTCAAGCGGTTGACAGAGAAGGCTCAGTCCATCCTTGACCGCGCATGGAGTATCTATGTGATCCTCTTCTGGAACGACGGCACACTTGACTCCGAGCTCTTAGGCCCTCGACCAGAATAGCGAAGACGACGCCCCCCACCTCGGCAGCGCGTCCCTCCAAACCATCACCTGGTCCATCGTCTCCGGCTTCAAGGGCCTAGAAAACGGAGTCGTTATCCTCGCCGGACTCACCGACATCGACGACGACGGGTATCGGGGGGTGGCGTACGTGGGCATGTCGCGCGCGCGCACGCGGCTGCACGTGATCATTCACGAGCATTGTGACGGGAAGCGGAGGAAGCCCGGGGTGGAGTGCGAGGCGCGGGGGAGGGTGATGTGGAGATGTTGTTGTAGAGGCTGGGAAAGCAGACAAATATGTCTCGCGTGATGATACAGTCCCGCCCAACCAAGACGAACACTGTCGCCCAGCCTCGGAGAAACGAAAGTGGCATTGCGAGATATCACGCCTGCGCAGAAGGCGGTCTACGGCGTGTTCCGACTCTGGATCGAACAAGCGCTGAAGTCAGATGGTTCGATTTTCACACCCGGAAGGCAAATCTGGTCTGCGGCGAATCTCGACGAACTCAATCGGGACTTCGTCGAAAAGCCCGATGTGACCAAAGACTCATTCATCCACAAACTTGAGAAGCAACTGAAGGACTCGAGTGATGGCGCCGTGCAGCTATGCGCGGAAATGCTGTTTCTTAACCTGCTAATCACCGTTAGGGTCAAGGCTACGTCGAAGCTGGAAGCCGTCCAGCAAGTTCTCAACTTGATGAGTGAACCGGTGGACGTGCCTGAGAACCTCGTGTCGGCGCTCGACGGCGGCCTCTGCAGTCCGGGCCCCGCATTCAATTCACGACGGCCCATCTACCTTTTTCAGCAAATCTCGTTCATGCGGGCCTGGAAGGCACTTTCCAGTGCAGAGCAAGAGTCCCTATTGCGAGATCCATGGAGTTTCAAAGCACTCGTTTACAAAGATGCTGTGACCGGCGCGAACGCCCAGCGACACGCCCTGTGCCACTACGCGCATCCCGAGCATTTCGAAATCATCGTATCTCGCAAGCACAAGAAGCTGATCGTGGAGGGGTTCAAACACCTTCTAACCAAGCGTTACGACGATGTTGATCAAGCGATCTACGCAATTCGCCAAGCGCTGCAGAAGGGTAGAGATGAAAGAATCGATTTCTATGGTGAGGAATTCCATGGGCAGTGGTGGATCGACCCATCGCCCACCAACGACCGCAGATTCTGGTGGGTCAATCAAGGCAAGACCTACGCGGCGGAGCGCGACGGAGGCTACATCTGGGCTCCGCAACGTACGAAATCGGGAGCGAGTCCCTACTACTTCTGGGAGAACGTGAATCGGGTCTCCCCTGGTGACATCATCTTCCACTACGAGGATGGCGCCATACGCGCAGTCTCAATCGCTACCGAGCCGGGACGCGATGCGGAGCGCCCGCCAGAGCTGCCGCCCGTCGAATGGGATGTGTCTGGATGGAGAGCCGACTGTGACTACGTGGAGCTTGCGGAGCCGATTCCGCTGGTCGAGGTTCAGTCTCGCTTGGCGGAAATGGAGCTCGACAGAGGTCCAGTCAATGACACCGGACGGGTCAACCAAGGTTACCTCTACGGTATCCCCGCCGAAGCAGTTGCTATCTTGGCAGATCACCTGAACCCGTCCGAGTTGCCGGACGAAATGGCGCAAGCCCTTGGGATCAAGCCGTCAGGGAAGACTATGGAACGCAGAGATGACCTCAACGTCATCTACTACGGCCCTCCCGGGACCGGAAAGACCTACATAACCGCGCAACGTGCCCTCGAAATCATCGATGGCTCCGCGCCGGCGGGCCGAAACGCGGTCATGAAGCGCTTTCGCGAACTTCGTGAAAGCGAGCAGGTGGCCTTCGTCACGTTTCACCAATCCTATAGCTACGAGGAGTTTGTCGAGGGAATCCGACCAGTTCTGACCGACGAAGAAAAGGAATCGGACAGTGAGACGTCGGAGACCTCGGCCGTTCGTTATGAGTGCAAGTCGGGCGTCTTCCGGCGCATCTGCGAGCGCGCCGAGCTCGTAGGCCCAAAGCCGGCCCCGACGTTCGAGCTGGACTTGGAGAAAACGAAGGTCTGGAAGATGTCACTGGGTGCAACCTGGGACGCCCAAGAGGAGTGGGTTTATGACGAGGCGATAGAGGAGAATTGGGTTCTCCTTGGTTGGGGCGGCGCCATCGATTTCTCCGGCTGCGACACACAGGACGCCGTTGCCGAGCGCTTTCGATCACGGCAGGAGGGCGATCCGGCAAAGGAGTTTGCCATCCGAGCGGTCGATCGCTTCAAGAACAGAATATCCGTCGGCGATCTGCTCGTCGTCAGCGACGGAAACCTCAAGTTCCGCGCCATCGGCCGTGTAACGGGCGACTACTTCCACATTGATCGCGAAGACTACTCTCAGGCGCGACCTGTCGAGTGGCTCTTGGTTCTCGACGAGAGCCGTAGCAGCGACATCATCATGAAAAAGGTCTTCTCCCAGGCCACCATCTATGAGCTCAAGCCCAAGGTCTTGAAGCTAGAGGGGCTCAGAAGCGTCCTCTCCCCCGAGCAGCCTTCGAAGCCTCGTCGATATGTCCTCATCATCGACGAGATCAACCGGGGCAACATCGCCAAGGTCCTCGGCGAGCTCATCACGCTCCTCGAGCCTGACAAGCGCCTCGGCGCAGCCAATGAGCTGCGAGCGATCCTGCCCTATTCCGGTACAGAGTTCGGCGTCCCCTCGAACCTCTACGTGATTGGCACGATGAACACCGCCGACCGGTCCATCGCGTTTCTCGACACGGCACTCCGTCGCCGTTTTCGCTTTCTTGAGATGATGCCCAACTCCGCCGTCGTACGCAGTCTCGTTGGGAAGGGCGGGGTCATCGACGGAGTAGATGTCGCGCAGCTGCTCGAAACGATCAACGAGCGCATCGAGCTGCTCTACGACCGCGACCACACCCTCGGGCATGCCTACCTCTTGAACGTGAAGACCCTAGACGACCTGCGTCGGGTCTTTCTCGACCGCCTGATTCCGTTGCTCCAAGAGTATTTCTATGACGATTGGTCCAAGATAGGTCTTGTCCTGGGGTGCCCGTTTGACGAGGGTCGCACCCGGAACACTAGACCGATCCTCACAGTGCACGAGCTTGACGCAGAAGGCATCCTTGGTGACGTCGACGACTACGAGACCAAACTACGCTTTCAGGTCAACCCCGATTTTGAAGCGGCCGATGCGACCAATCTCTCGCAGTTCTTCAACGCGCTCGCCGGTACGCAGAGTTCATGAAGCACCTCAGCGTCACCGAGTTCGAACGAATACCGCGAAAGCGCCTCGGTTCAGGTCTGTGCACCCGCCTTCAGCACTTCGACGAGCGCTTCGCGAGGTCCAGCGGCACGACGGCATTTGACTGGAGCCGGATCGGCTACGTCCGAGCCCGAAACTGGGTGGGCGTTGTCCAGATCCCCGGTCTGCAGATCGAGATTTTGCCCAAGACGGACGCGGAGCAGGGCCAAGCCAGAAGGAACCTCCTTCTAATGATGTCCGTTTGCCGTCGCCTCCCTATTCGGGAGCGCGACATCGCCACCCTCTTGCTCGAGAAGCGGCCCATCCTGGAGGCCCTCATTGCGGTGTTTTCGGGCCGACTTCTCAACGAACTACGCCGTGGCCTGGATCAAGAGTACGTGCGACGTGAAGAGAACACGGGCTTCGTCCGCGGCAAGATCGTGCTGCCGGTCCACCTCCGAAGGAACCTCGCCCATTCCGAGCGGGTCTACGTCGCTTACGACGAGTTTCTAGCAGACACCCCAGTCAACCACATCTTGAAGCGCACGTGCCGGGTCCTCCTCAAGCAGACCGGCAACAGGACCACGCAGCGCGAACTTCGCGAGGCGATTCTCGTCATGGCGAACGTCACCGATCGAGAGATCACGCGCGAAAATTTCTTGCGTCTTCGACTGAACCGACAGAACGAACGCTTTCGAGACCTTCTGGACTTCTGCCGCCTGGTTCTTTTCGATGGCACCCCGGCTCCACGCGGAGGCGAAACACCCACGTTCTCCCTGTTGGTGCCCATGAACGATCTCTTCGAGGAGTTCGTTGCGCGCCTCATTCGTCGACACGCGCACGAGCTGGGCTTCGAGCGCTCCCGCGTACACATCCAGGCAAAGCGGATGCGGAGAGATCTGCTTCGGGATGAACAAGGGCGGGGGCGGTACAAACTGAAGCCGGACGTGTTGATCTCCGACTCCAGCAACCGGACCGCTCGCATCCTAGACACCAAGTGGAAGGCACTCGACGGCGATCGGGCGACCAAGCCATCCGAAGCGGACGTCTACCAGCTCCATGCGTATGCACGTCGCTACGATTGCCCGGAGAACGTGCTGCTGTTTCCAAAGACAGCCGGCGCGCAGAGAGAGGTTCTAACCTTGGAGGGTGGCGAGCTCGGTACGCGCGTTCGAGTCGAGTTCTTGGACATCAGTCGGGACATCCACTGTGACCGCATTGGGCTGCTCCGGGAGTTGCGGCTGGCCCTACACGGCTAGGAGGTCTTTAGAGTGGCATGGAAGTGCGCGCCGCATTGGCGGGCCTTCTACAGAGTGTTTTGGTGTTAGTCTCGCCGCTGCATGAAAGGATATATCGCTGTCACTGACAGCGGATGGTACGAGCACCTCCGCGCCCGTCCAGGCCCGCAGGATGCGAATTTCTGGCGCCCTTCGGCGCGCCCGGTTCGCCTCGACATCGGGACCCCATTCCTATTTAAGCTCAAAGCTCCCCATCACGCTATCGCGGGCTTCGGCTACTTTGCTGGGTTTTCCGTTCTCCCGGACTGGCTCGCGTGGGAGACTTTTGAGCAAGCGAACGGAGTCGCTTCGTTCGCAGAGCTCCAGCGCCGGCTCTCGCGGATTCGAAAAGATGCTCGGATTGCAGGCGATCCGGGCGGCCGCATTGGGTGCTGCTTGATCGCCGAGGCGGTCTTTTTCGATCCCGAGCACTGGGTGGCCGCTCCCAGTGATTGGAAGCGCACGATCCAGACCGGCGCTAGCTATGACCTGTCGACGGGGGAGGGCTTGAGGGTTTGGACGGAATGCCTCGCGCGAGTTGCCGGACAGACGACCGGCACCACGCTCGCAGGGGAAGAGGAAGCACGATACGGGAAGCCGACGACCATTGTGCCGCGTCTCGGGCAAGGCATTTTCAAGATCCGAGTTCTCGACGCCTACGACCGTGCGTGTGCAGTAACCGGGGAGCACTCTATCCCCGTCCTCGACGCTGCCCACATCGTTCCGTACGCCCGCGGAGGCAAGCACGAGGTCCGAAATGGGCTGCTACTTCGCGCGGACCTTCATCGGCTCTTCGATCGCGGATACGTCACCGTCGACAAGGACCTGCGGTTCGTCGTTGGCCGCCGCCTACGCCAGGACTTCGAAAATGGACGTTCATACTATGGGTTCAATGGCAAGCGACTAACCACGCCCGATGACACTCCGCTGCTGCCGAGCAAATCCGCGCTTGACTGGCATCGCACCTCCGTGTTTCGCGGATAGCGAAAGACCTGCCCGAATCACCCTTTGGCTCCCATCCCAAATCCCGTACACTCCGCCCCCGTGAGCGGTGAACGAACCCAAGTCAGGGATCACATAGTCTCAGCGCTCTACGCGGACCTCGTCGGCCCGTTCGAAGGCGCGAAGGCCCACCTCGGCTCCCGCGAGCTCCTCCGACGCCGCCCAAGCACCTGGTATCTAACGGGTTTTCTCGTCCCCGAGGGCAATCAGGAAAGCGCCGATGACGACGACGAGCTCGGGGTCGGCGATGACGTGCCCGCCGATGAGGCCGGCACCGAGGAGCAAGAGCCCAAGCAACGAAAGACATTCCCCGCGTCCATGGGGTTCTCGGTGCTGCTCCCGCCGGCCGGCGAGATCGACGCCGTCGATGTCACGATCTCATTCGCGCGCTACGAGCGCGAACGAATCAAAGACGAAGGCGAGAAAGGCCCCGGCCGCGTTCATTGGCGCCGCGTTCCATATGGCCCCGAGGTCGTCCAAGTCCCGCTCGACTCCAAGACGATTGCGAAGGGCATTGCAGTCCCCAACACCATCGGCGCAAAGCTCATCGGCCGACTCGAGACGATCACCGACGGCGACCGGGTTGGCATCGACTCGGGCACACGAGCTCTCTCGCTCTTCTTGGTGAACCAGCAAGCACTCGCCGACGACGATCACCGAGACGAATACACCTTCTTCCAAGTCCAGATGGAGCTGCGCTCTCCGAAGCCACTCGTCCCACGTCCCAACCGCCGAGGAGAGCGGTCACTCACCGACCTCGACGCTCGAATCTCAGAGCTTCAGTATCGCAAACGCGTTGAATACGCAGTCGGACACAACGTTGGCGTCGAACCCGTTCTGGACAAGGACAAACAGGTCCACGCCGTCCGCACTCGTTGGCTTCCCGAAACCGAAGTGAGCCTCGTCGACGCCCGTCCACTCGAGGGCGTCGAGGTCGGCATGGAGCAAGTCGCGCACCTCGACGGAGGCTCCAACATCCGAGCAGCCCTCGGGCGCTTGCCCGAAGCTTACCGCGAATGGATCGCGAAGATCCGTTCCCAGGAGGTCGGTTCAAAAGACCGCACCGAAACCAGAAACCACCTCATGAACCAGGCCGAGCTCGCCTGCCGTCGAATCGAAGCGGGCATCGCGCTGCTCGAGCAGGACGCCGAGGCGCTGCAAGCCTTCCGCATCGCCAACGAGGCAATGGCCCTGGCCTCGCGCAAGCGAACCCCCGAGCGTGGAGAGCCTCGCTGGCGCCTTTTCCAGCTGGCCTTCCTGCTGCTCAACCTCCCCGCAACGGCCGACCCAAAGCACAAGGACCGCGAAACGACCGAGCTGATCTTTTTCCCCACGGGCGGCGGCAAAACCGAGGCGTACCTCGGCCTCATCGCATTCACGCTCGCTCTCCGCCGCATGCGCGGCCAATCAGAGCCCCACAAGGGTCTCGGCGTCGCGGTCATTCTTCGATACACGCTGCGCCTCCTCACACTCGACCAGCTCGAGCGCGCGACGGCCCTCATCTGCGCCCTCGAAGTGCTCAGACGTCAGAGCCCCGAACTCCTTGGCGAGCATCGCTTCGCGATAGGCCTCTGGGTCGGAAAGAGCGCGGCCGCCAACACCATGAAGCAGATCGCGGTCGAGCTTGACGACTACCAAGCCGGCATTCGCGACACTTCACCTGTTCCGCTCGAAACATGCCCCTGGTGCCAAACCAAACTCGAGAAAAGCGGCATCGAGCTTCGTCCCTCCAAAAAGAAAGCGGAGCGCGTCGTTGTCCGCTGCATGAACGCGGGCAACTGTGACTTCTCCAACCCGCACCCCGAAGGCCTTCCGCTCGCCTTCGTCGATGAGCAGGTCTACCACGAGCTCCCGTGCTTCCTAATCGCGACCGTCGATAAGTTCGCGATGATGCCGTGGCGTGGCGAGGCCGGCATGCTCTTCGGTCGCGCCACAGCGGAACAGGACGGCCGCTTCTTCGGCCCACTCGACAAACAGCCACGAGGCGCAACGCAGCTTCCCGACGGCCTGCTGCCGCCCGAGCTCATCGTGCAGGACGAGCTTCACCTCATCACGGGCCCCCTCGGGACGATGGTTGGCCTCTACGAGGTCGCCATCGAAGCCCTCTGCACCCGAGCCATCGACGGCGAGCTCATAAAACCCAAGATCATCGCCTCAACAGCCACGGCCCACCACGCCGCCGATCAGATCCGCGCGCTCTACGGCCGAAAAGACACCGCCACCTTTCCTCCTCCCGGCATCGACGCCCTCGAGACCTACTTCTCGGTGGTCAACGACAAAGACCCAGGCCGCCTGTATGTCGGCGTCGCGGCCCCTGGGCATCCGCTAAAGAGGATTCTCCTTCGAACCTACGTCGCGGTCCTTTCCGCCGCCGAAAAGGCCTATCGTGACAAGGAAGTCGACCAGCACCTGACCGACGCCTACATGACGCTCGTCGGCTACTTCAACTCGCTTCGGGAGCTAGGCGGAATGCGGCGCCTCGTGGAAGACGATGTCCGCTACCAATGCAGCCGCCGCGCCGAACGCCTTCCGGCGGAGATCGCAAATCCTCCCAACTGGTTCACCGATCGAACCGTGTCCGAACCTCTCGAGCTCACGAGCCGCGAACCCACCGGCCGCATCACCGAAACCAAAGCCCGCCTCGCGCGTCCCTACACAGGCGACGAGAACACCGATGTCCTTCTCGCATCGAACATGATCTCGGTCGGCGTCGACATCGGTCGCCTCGGGCTCATGGTCGTTGCCGGCCAACCGAAGACCACCAGCGAGTACATTCAGGCGACCAGCCGTGTGGGTCGAGAGCGCGAGCGGCCGGGCCTCGTCATCAATTGCTTCAACATGGTGCGCCCACGCGACCGCTCCCACTACGAGCATTTCGTCGCGTACCACGAGAGCTTCTACCGCTTTGTCGAGGCGCAAAGCGTCACGCCGTTTGCAAGCCGCGCCCTCGAACGCGGTTTGACCGGCGCGCTCCTTTCACTGGCCCGCCTCAACCTCATGGAACTCACACGCCCTGAAGACGCCGGCCGTATCTCCGAACTGCGCCCGCAGGTTGATGAGCTCGTCACCCACTTCGTCGATCGCGCCTCGCGGCAGCCCGGCGCCAAGACCACGAGCGAAGAAAGCGCGCGCCGCGCCCGCTCTTGGGCAGAAAATCGTCTCGACATTTGGGAGCGTCTGGTCCGTACCGCGCGGGACCGGGCCACCGAGCGCTCCTACTCGCCCTACGACATTTCCAAACCCGGAACGCCGCTCTTGCACACCGCGCTCAAGCCGCCTGAGGATCCCGAGTCGGGAGAAGAGAAGTTCTGCGCGCCCACCTCGATGCGAGACGTTGAACCAAGCGTGCACCTCTGGATGACCCAACCCGGAGTGTCGAAGAGGGGGCAGGACTGATGGCCCGGTTCGGTCGATCCAGAAAGACCGGGAAGTCCGAGCGACGGCCCGACGGCCACGTCCGCCAATCGCAGTTGGTCGGTCCTTACGGAGCAGGTTCCATGATCGACCTGGTCCAGCATGCCGTCGTCGTCTGCGGCCTCGACTCATGGGATGCATCAATTGGATTCAGCTCCATTGATGAACCTCGTCTTCGCGACCGCCTCGCCGAGCTCTACAAGCTCGACCTCGCCGGCCAGGACTACTTCCGCCGCCCGCCCGACGGCGACGATCGCGACCCAAGCCTCCATCAAGGCATTCGCGTGCTCGAGTTCCCAGCCTGGTTCGTATGCCAAGGCTGCCGCCGCCTCGTGCATCGCCGCGACCTGAGCGATTCCACTCGCCGCGACGGTCGTCGTTATCACGAGTGCGAGCGCGACAAGAAGTCGGTGACCGTGCCCGTGCGCTTCGTGGGCGCCTGCGCCAACGGTCACCTCCAAGACTTCCCTTGGGTCGACTTCGTGCACTACGGAGGCGAACGATGCCTAGCACCCGAGCTCTACTTGGACGAAGGCCGTACCGGCGACTTCTTTGAGATCAAAGTGATCTGCGCGTCCTGTAACGAGAGAATGCCGCTCTCCTCGGCCCTCGCGAAGGACTTCAAGCTTTCATGCGACGGCGCCCGACCGTGGCTCCCAAGAGCCCGCGAATGGGAAGAATGCAAAGAGAACCTCCGGCTTCTCGTCCGAACTGCCAGCAACGG
Organism: uncultured delta proteobacterium; assembly: GCA_963699755.1. Classification (GTDB taxonomy): domain Bacteria; phylum Myxococcota_A; class Polyangia; order Polyangiales; family Houyiibacteriaceae; genus SG8-38. The sequence continues at coordinate 13,905 of CAVOVB010000001.1, read as the reverse complement.
CTATTTCCCCATGGTCATTTCCGCCCTCTCGGTGCCTGACCCTGGCAATGAGTTGTTTGACGAAGCGCGACGCTTCGAGGCTTCGCTCAAGGGGATTCCGAATGATGCCCTTCGCATCGTGTTGGAGCAGGGGGAGGCCTACCAACCCGTCGTCGAGAAGTACGGCGCAGACGCTGTGGCAGAGGCCCTTCAACAGCATTGGGACGGCAAGGCGCCGGCGCGCCTCCCCACCCGCACCGCCGAATACCAACAGCTCACCGACGCCCCCGACGAGCTCACCGGCGAAGACTTTGGCGAAGACGAGCAGTTCGTCGCACGTCGCATCGAAGTCCCGGCTTCCCTCCAAGGCAAGGTGAGCAAAGTGATCCTCGCGCATCGCCTGCGCGAGGTCCGAGTCCAATACGGCTTCACCCGCCTAGAGCCTGCCAGCCAGGACAACCAGGGCGAGTACGACATCAACGTGCGCCGAGCTCCGCTCAGCTCGGGCCGAGGATGGCTCCCCGCGGCCACGATTCAGGGCGAGGGCGTCTTCTTGCAGCTCGACCCGAACGCCATCGCGGAATGGGGCAATCGCAAAGCGGTCATCGAGCGCGCCAAGACCCTCAGCCAAGGCTTTCAACAATGGTATGAGCGCAACGCCCACACCCGCGGGGACGGCAAGCTCAAGGTGCCTCCATTCCTAGGGGCCCGTTTCTACCTGCTGCATTCGCTCTCGCACCTGCTGATGAGCGCCATCTCGCTCGAGTGCGGCTATGCCGCGAGCTCCATCCGCGAACGCATCTATTGCGGCCCCTATGGCGACGACACCACGGAAATGTCGGGCATCCTCCTTTATACCGGCACGCCAGGTTCCGAGGGCACCCTCGGAGGCTTGGTCGATCAAGGCCGTCGCCTCGAGCACCACGTCAAGTTCGCACTCGAGATGGCGAGCCTCTGCTCCAACGATCCCGTCTGCGGCTCCCACACACCAAAGAACGACCCAAGCGAGCGCTGGCTCGAGGGTGCGGCGTGTCACGGGTGCCTCTTCGTGTCCGAGCCGTCCTGCGAGCGCTTCAATCGCTATCTCGACCGCGCCCTCGTCGTTCCGGTCATCGGCGAAGATCCTGACCTTGCATTCTTCGAGGCCTCCGGTGTTTTCTGACGTCAACACAGAAGATCTCAAGCTTCTCGCCGCCGAAGTGGAATGCGGCGACCTCAGCGTGCCCCTCACAGCGCCCGCGCTCTTGAGCCGAGGCCTCCAAAGGCTCGCCCAGCACGCAGTCGAGCTAAGCGCATTCGACCGCGAAACCCTTCTCCTCCTCTGCCGAGCCATCCTCTCCGAACGCGCAGTCCGCACCCCAGCCGCCGAGCTCGTCTGGACCGGCCCCGAAGGCAGCAAGGGAAGCGCCCGAAGCACCGAAGTCGTCTTCCGCGATCTCCTCCGCTCCGCGCGCAAGTCGGTTTGGATGGCCGGCTACGCCGTCGACCACGGCGCCGACCTCTTCGCGCCCCTCCACCAGGTCATGCAGGAGCACGGCGTCAAAGCTCGCTTCCTCCTAAACCTCGAAGGCAACGTAAAGCACACCGCCGACATCCACGCCGAGGCACGCTACCGAATCAACGAGTTCGTCCGCGAGAACTGGCCATTCGGCGCACCGATACCCAAATTTTACTACGACCCGCGCACGCTCGACCCGCACGTCTACGCCAGCATGCACGCCAAGGCCCTGGTGGTCGACGAAGCTCGAGTCCTGATCGGCTCCGCGAATTTCACCAATCGCGGCCAAACCCGAAACATCGAAGCCGGGGCACTGCTCCGCGAGCCCAGCTTTGCCAAAGCCTTAGTGACGCAGTTCCAGTCCCTGATCGACGGTGGCCACATCGTTAGCTACGACGACCAAGCCTGAATCCAGCACGCCAGCATGCCGCAAGCCACCCTCGACACCGTTCTCCTAGCCTTGACCAAAGATCGCATGCGCGACCTTGGGCGACGCGTCGGCGTCGCCCTCCGAAGCGGCACCAAGAAAGACTACGCCGCGCGCCTCACCGAGTCCCATCGCCTCCCCTTCCGCGACCTCCTCGCTCAAATGAAACGCGACGAGCTCCGCACCGCCTGCCGAGCCCACGAGCTCGACGACTCAGGCCGCGCTCGCCAGGAGCTCATGCAGCGCCTCCTCGACGCACACGGCGATGCTGGGACGATTCCGCCAGCCCCGCTCTTCACCACCCACGTCCCCGACCGCTTCAATCCAAAAGTCGGCGACACCGTCCGCGCGCGCCATCGCCAATGGCTGGTCGACGAAGTCTGGCCGCCGCCCGAAGAGGGCCACGCCACGCGCCTTCGCCTCACCTGCCTCGATGACGACAACCGTGGCGCGGTCACCGAGCTCCTCTGGGAGTTAGAGCTCGGAGCCGAGGTGATTCGCCCCGAGGCGGACCTCCTTCGCAAAGCCGACCAAATAGACAATCCCCGGCACTTCGCGGCCTATTATCACGCGCTTCAGTGGCAGGGCGTCACCGCCACCGAGAAAGGCCGCTTTCAATCGCCGTTTCGCGCCGGCATTCAGATCCAGACCTATCAGCTCACCCCGCTGCAAAAAGCCCTCTCTCTCCCTCGCGCCAACCTCTTCATCGCCGACGACGTGGGCCTCGGAAAGACCATCGAAGCGGGCCTGGTGCTCCAGGAGCTTCTCCTGCGCCAACAGGTCGATTTCGCCCTCATCCTTTGCCCCGCGTCATTGACGCTTCAGTGGCGCGATGAAATGGAACAGCGCTTCGGTCTTCCCTTCGAGATCTACTCGCGCGATTTCGTTCTTGCCCGAAGGCGCGAGCGCGGCTTTGGCGTGAACCCATGGACCACCCACAACCGCTTCATCATCTCGTACCCGCTCATCCGCCGCCCGGAGTACCGCGACCCGCTTCTCCAACACCTTGGCGAACGCGTGAAGAAGAGCCTCCTCATCATGGACGAAGCGCACACGGTCGCGCCCGCGAGCGCCAGCCAGTACGCCGTCGACTCCCAGATCACGCGCGTCGCGCGCGACATCGCGCCACGTTTTGAAAACCGCCTCTTCCTCAGCGCCACCCCGCACAATGGTCACTCGAATAGCTTTTCGGCGCTTCTCGAGATCCTCGACCCGCAACGATTCACGCGCGGCGTTCCCGTTTCAGGTCCCGAGGCCCTCCATCCAGTCATGGTTCGCCGGCTCAAGAAGGACCTCAAGGACATCAGCACAACGCGCGTCCCCTTTCCCGATCGAGAGGTCGTCCGTATCGCCTTGCACCACGACGGCAAAGCCTGGGACGCCGCGTTCGGTGAATCACAGCGCAGATCGCTGGGCGACAGCGAGCCCTTCGAGCTTCGGCTCTCCGAGTTGCTCGCCGAATACACCGCTCTCATGACCGGGCACACCAAGAAGCGTCGCCGTCTGACTTTCATCAACCTGCAGAAGCGGCTTCTCAGCAGCGTCGAGGCGTTTCATCGAACGCTTCAGCTGCATGCCAAGGCGATGGGTCATGCGAGAAAGCATCCCTTGTATCTGGCGGTCGACGAAGAGGTGGCAGACGCAGAAGTTGAGCAAGGTATCGATGAGGAATCTTCAGAGCAGGCCGAAGATGCCAAGCTCGTCGCAGACTCCGAAGCCCTCGAAGCCCCTGAAGAGCGTGCCAAAGCCATCCTCGATGAAATGCAGACCCTCGGCCGCCTTCACCGACGCGAGCCGGATGCCAAAGTCAACGCTCTCATCGCCTGGATGCGAGAACACCAGTGTCCCGGCATTTCTCTCACCGACACACCCGCCAAGGCCGACCGCGCCTGGACCGACCGCCGCGTCCTCATCTTCACAGAGTACGGCGACACGCGCCGCTACTTGCGCGACCTTCTTTGCTCAGCCGTCGCCGACACCGATCGCGGCGAAGAACGCATTCTCGAGATTTACGGGGGCATGAACGACGAAGCTCGCGAAGAGGTGCAATACGCCTTCAATGCTCCGCCGGGTGAGCATCCCGTTCGCATCCTTCTCGCGACCGACGCCGCGCGCGAGGGCCTGAACCTCCAAGGCCACTGCGCAGACCTGTTCCACTTCGACATCCCCTGGAACCCATCGCGAATGGAGCAGCGAAACGGCCGCATCGACCGCGCGCTTCAGCCCGAGCCCGTCGTCCGCTGTCACTACTTCGTCTACCAGCAGCGTGGTGAGGACCGCGTGCTCGACAAGGTCGTGGAGAAGACAGAAATCATTCAGCAAGAGCTTGGTTCCTTGGGCACGGTCGTGCTCGAAAAGGTCGAAAAGACTCTCGAAAAAGGCATCACAGCCGAAACAGACGCCCAGCTCGACTTTGTCATCGAAAGCGATGGCGACGAGAAGCTCGAGACGACCAAGCGAGAGCTCGAAGCCACCCGCGAACGCGATCGCCTCAAGCGCGAGATCGATCGAGCCGGACGTATCTTCGACGCTTCGCGAAAGCTCATGAACTTCCACCCTGAGCACCTCCGCGATGCCATCGACGTGGGCCTGGAGCTCGGCGGTGCCGGGCCGCTCGAACGAATCGGCCAAGGTTCAGGAACCGACAACGTTGCGTATAGGCTTCCGGAGCTGCCGATCGACTGGCAACGCACCATCGACAAACTCCGGCCTCCACGCGAGCGGAACGAAGAGTTCTACGATTGGCGCAAGAAGCCGCCGCGCCCTGTCGTCTTCCATCCTCCCAAGGTCCTCACTTCCACCCAGGTGCACCTCCACCTCGAGCATCCCTTTGTGAAGCGCGTGCTCTCGAGGTTCTTGGCGCAGGGTTACGGCCAACACGACTTGTCGCGGGTAACCGTCTTGCCCGTCTCGGAAACGGCCCAAGCCTCCGCCCTTGCCGTGGGTCGTCTCTGCCTCTTTGGCTCGGGTGCAGGCCGGCTCCACGACACGCTGCTTTACGCGGCCGCGCACTATGATCGTGGCGGTGGCGCCCAGAAGGTCGTTGCGCTCGACGGTGAAGAAGCTCGGGACCTCATCGGAATGCTGGAGCGCGCATTCAAGGAGCGACCCGCGCTGGATGCTTTCTCCGAATCGCTTCTCGACGAGCTCCGCAACGAAGCCTCTCATGTGATGGAAACCCTCTGGCCGGTGCTTCGCTCCGAGGCGGACGCCCAGGCCGTCGATGCGGAGCAAAAGCTCAAGGCGAGGGGCACCGAGGAGGCCAACGCCCTTCGGAAGATTATCCAAGGCCAGCGCGATGCGATTGAGAAGGCACTTGGTGGCACTCAGCTCAATCTCGAGTTCGGCGAGAGCGAAAGCGATCGACTTCAAGCGCGCCAGCAGGAGCAAGACCGCAAACACCTAGAGCGTCGCCGCATGGAGCTCGAGCGTGAGCTCGAACGCGAGCCTGAGCAGCTCGAGTTGCTTTACGAAGTGAAGCTCCGAAGGTTTGAACCAGTTGGGCTCATCTACCTCTGGCCGGAGATGGGGTGAGGCCGTCATGAGCGACGCAGCACGCCGCTTCCACGAAACATGGCTTGGCATGGTTCAGCCGAGCGAAGGCCTCGTCGTCAGCGTCCCCGCATTGATTGAAGCCGACTGTTTCGAACGGCAGTTGGTGGATGACCATCGCGCGTTCCTAGAGTTTCTCGAAGAGGTGCCCGTCGAGCGCGTGGGAGGCCCCGAGGGACCGCCCGCGCTTCGAATCCGAGACCTGAAGCACTTCCTGCTCGAGGGCCTCGACTGGAACGAAGATCTGCTCGAGTACGATCTGCCCGAGGACCTGTCGCTCTATGTTCCGGAGGGCGGCCAAACCATCACGCCGACTGCAGCGCTTCGATATCCCGACTACGCAAAGCCAGAGGTGGCCGCGGGCCAGTCGCTCGCCCCCGCCGCCATTGAAGGGCAGGGGTTTCGAGTTCTCGTTTGGCAGCTTCCTGACGGACTTGGTTTTGACGACCCCGAAACCGAGACCGGCACCTGGGAGTACCCACCTGAGAAGAAGTTTGAACGTCTTCTTCGTGAGTGCCGCGTCCCCGTTGGGGTTCTCACCAACGGGCGGGTGATTCGGCTCCTCTACGCACCGATTGGCGAGGCATCGGGCTACATCGATTTCCGAGTGCAGGACATGGCCGAGGTCGGCGGCCGTCCGATCTTCGATGCGCTTGTGATGCTTCTTTCGGGCGAGCGCATCGAAGGCGTCGCACCCGATCGCCAACTCGAAGCGATCCTCAAGCGCTCGCGCGAGATGCAGGCGGAGGTCACGACTGAGCTCTCCGAGCAGGTCTTCACCGCACTCGAGACTCTGCTCGCCGGTTTCGAGGCCGCCGACCTTCGCGCGGGCGGTTCGTTGCTGCGCCCACTGATGGAGCAAGAGGGCGACCCGCTCTACCAGGGCCTGCTCACGGTGCTCCTGCGCCTGGTGTTCCTTCTTTACGCTGAGGATACCGGCCTCTTACCAAGCGAGCACCCGCTCTTCTCAGAGCACTATTCTCTCTATGCGCTCTTCGAGCGACTCGAAAAGGAGCACGGTCGCTATCCCGATGCCATGAACCGCCGCTACAGCGCCTGGCCGCAGCTCTTGGCGTTGTTTCGTTCAGTGTATCTGGGTGTCGACCATGATGACCTTCACCTCCCGCCCCGCGAAGGCCATCTCTTCGATCCGCATCGCTTCCCCTTCCTTGAGGGCTTCGATGGCAACGTGGTTCCCATTCGAGACCCCGAAGAACGTGCGGAGTCGCGGGTGCCCACCGTCGACGATGAGACGATCTACCAGGTGCTGCGAAACCTCATCTACCTCGGCAACGAACGCCTCTCCTACCGCAACCTCTATGAAGAGCAGATCGGCAGCGTCTACGAGGCGCTCATGGGCTACTACACCATGCGTGTCGAATCGCCGTCAGTTCGCATCAAGCCAAGCGACGGCAAGTTCGCCCCGACCTGGCTGAGCGCCGAAGACCTTCTTCGTGTCAAGCCTGCGCAGCGAAGCAAATGGCTCAAGGAGACCGCGGGGCTAGCCGGGGCAAGGTCCCAAGCGCTCCTGCACGACCTGTCGTCGATGGAAAAGAATCACCGGGAAAACTCCGAGGAGCTCGTCCACGCAGCGGCGAAGCGACTCGAAGACGAGCGGGTCAAAGGCAGCGAGGTGGCTTGCGATGGGAGGATCATTATCCAGCCAGGCTCCGAGCGAAAGCGGACGAGCTCCCATTACACACCGCCCTCCCTCTCCGCCCCGATCGTCGCGCGCACTCTCGAACCCCTGCTGGCAACGTTTGGCCCCGAACCCGCGTCGGCGCAGATTCTGTCGCTCACCGTCTGCGATCCAGCCATGGGCTCGGGTGCTTTTCTCGTTGCGGCCTGTCGCTACTTGGGCGAACGCTTGCTCGAGGCCTGGGTGCGCGAAGGCCGGACGGCAGAACTCCGTGCCAAGGAAGACGACGCGCTCATCTACGCGCGCCGTCTCGTAGGCGAGCGCTGCCTCTACGGCGTCGACAAGAACCCATTCGCCGTGGAGCTGGCGAAGCTCTCTCTCTGGCTCGTCACCCTCCAACGAGAGAAGCCTTTTACGTTTCTGGACCACAACCTGCGCTGCGGCGACTCGCTGGTCGGCTGCTCGTTCGAGCAGATCACGGCGTTTCATTGGAAGCCTGGCAAGCAGATGGGCCTGTTCGAGGCAGAGCTTCAGGAATCTCTCGAAGAAGCCATTCGCGCGCGCGCCCTCATTCTGGAACGAAGCCCGGAAGACACGCCGGAAGCCAATCGGGCCATGCGCACAGCGATGGAAGACGCCGACGACGCTCTGGCTCGCCTGAGGATCATCGGAGACCTGCTTGTCGGTGCCTTCTTCTCAGCAAGCAAAGAAAAGGCTCGGGAAGGCGAACGGCTACGCCGCCTCGACCTTGTGCAGCAATGGCTCGCTGGGGATGCGGACGCGGCCACTGAAGTCGAAACTCTCGCTCGAGAAGCTAGGGCGAGCCTCCGGCCTTTTCACTGGATGATTGAGTTTCCGGAGGTTTTCTATGCGGGCCGTGCCGACCCGTTGGCGACTCAAGAATCAAGAGCGCCCGCGTACTTGGACGCCGCGGTCGGCAATCCCCCTTTTGCCGGCAAGAACTCGATTTCGGAATCTTACGGAAGCTCGATCATTCTCGATTGGCTCAAGGCAATACATCCAGGTTCTCATGGGAACGCCGATCTTTGCGCGCACTTCTTTCGGAGAATGGAAAGCTTGCTCGGCGAACACGGCACGATCGGTCTCATCGCGACCAATACGATTGCCCAAGGTGACACGCGGGCGACAGGGCTGCAGACGCTTGCACGCCAAGGGCTCCTCATCTACGACGCAACGGAATCTACTCCTTGGCCAGGCGAAGCGGCGGTCACGATCTCAGTAGTCCACCTTGCGAAGGGGGAACCGTCGACGCTAGTCGGCACCGCAAGGCTCAATGACGAGCCGGTGGCCCACATCAACTCGCGGCTGCGACCTAAGCCTGAACGCCGCGATCCCGTCCGTCTTAAGGAGAATCACGGGTGCAGCTTCCAGGGGTCAACCGTCCTCGGCATGGGCTTCACACTAACGCCCGAGGAGCGGGATGCCCTCATCGAAAAGGACCAGAAGAATGCCGAGCGAATCTTCCCGTATCTAGGCGGGGAAGAAGTGAACACCTCACCAGAGCAGGATTTTCGTCGTTACGTGATCTCTTTTGACCAAATGTCCCTCGAGGAAGCTGAACAATGGCCCGATCTAATTTCTATTGTGCGAGAGAGAGTGAAACCGGAGCGAGACAAGAACAATCGCATCAACTACCGAGAGCGCTGGTGGCAATTCGGTGAGCTCCGCCCCGGGCTCTACGCCGCCATCGCCCCCCTCGAGCGCTGCCTCGTCACCGCGCGCGTCACCAAGCACCTGTGCTTCTCCTTTCAACCCACCGACCGCATCTTCTCGGAGGCGACCTACGTTTTCGCCCTCGACCTGGACAGCTCCTTTGCTGTCCTTCAATCCCGCATCCACGAGCGCTGGGCACGCCTCCTCTCGTCGTCTCTCGAAGACCGGCTGCGCTATGCGGCGTCCGATTGCTTCGACACCTTCCCGTTCCCTAACCCCGATCCTAAGGCTGCCATCCCGACGCTCGAAAACATCGGAAAACGCCTCTACGACACCCGCGCCACTTTCATGATCGACACAAGCCAGGGCCTCACCAAGACCTACAACGCCCTCAAAGACCCATCCATCCACGACCCACGTATCGAAGAGCTCCGCCAGCTCCACATCGAAATGGACCACGCCGTGCTGGCCGCTTACGCAGAACACACCGGCGACAAGACTTGGCTTGACATCGAAGTCCCCCCCTACACCGACCCCCAAACCCCCGCCGAAAAATCCCTCCACCAAACCTTCGAAGACGAAATCCTCGACCACCTCTTCGCCCTCAACGAACAACGCGCCAACCGATGAGTTTTTCCAGCACCGAATGGTGTCGAGAATGAGCGACAGACTCTTCAGAGAGCTATGCAAGCCTGAAACACTCAGAATCGGTTGGCATTTGGCGCAGCGTGCTTCGCGCGACGACTTCGTTCGCGACCCTATCGACCACGCTGACTTCGCGGCCGACTTGGATCGCAGGCTCCAGCATCTACTGAACCAGGTCCGCGGCGGCCGTTACCGACCCCGCCATTTGATCGAGATAGACATTCCGAAGACAAGTCTCAGCGTTCGCCCTGGCAATGTCCTTCCGATCGAAGAGTCAACCCTCCTCCACGCCATAATCTACCTACTCGCACCGAAACTAGACGGCGCTCTGTCCGAGCACGTTCACTCCTACCGACTCCATCCCGAATGGAAGAAGCGTGTGAAGAAGGGACGGAGCCTCTTTCACGATACCGAGCTTGCGCTGCCCTTTCTCAAGCGACAGACGATAAGAGCGCTAGATCCGTTCGAGGCTTGGTACGAAGCGTGGCCTGAGTTCGTGAAGGCGGCCGCAAAGGCCGCCAAGGTGGAGGGGTATACACATGTTACGAAGACGGATATCAGTGCCTACTTCGAGAACATAGATCTCTCACTTCTCGAGGCGATCATGCGAAATCAACTCAAGCAGAGCGAAGATCGCACGATCGAGATACTGTTCAGAGTTCTTCGCGCCTGGTGTAGAACCACTACTCACGGAACCCCGATCGGCAGAGGGATCCCGCAGGGCAACGATGTCAGCTCATTTCTGGCCAACCTGTACGTCGTCTCCGTGGACCAGCGTTTGAGCGCCTTTGCCGCACGTAAGCCAGCGAAATGGCTTCGCTACGCCGACGACTTCCAGGTCTTCACGCGCAATGAACAGGACGCCAGAGAGGCGCTATTTGTGATTAACGATGCGCTAAGGCAACTGCATCTCAATCTGCAGCCCAGCAAGACCAAGATACTAGCCGGCGCCGACTTGGACGAAGAGTTGGACGACTCCGATATGACCCAGATGAATCGCGCTCTGGAGTCGATCCAGAAGCTTTCGGCCGCGTCACCGGGCACCCGAGTCACGGAAATCTTGGGACCCCTGAGTCCCATCCGATCGCGATTCACACGGGGACTTCCCAAAGCAGTCTCCAACCTCGACCAGAAGCAGAGCCGCATCTTTCGGCGGCTACTGACACTATACGGAAGATGCCAGCGGACGCATTTCATCGACGCGAGTTTCGCCGCCCTTGAGTCCCTGCCTGATCTTCGCGTGCTGGACAAGACGCTCCGCTACTTGCTCCACATGCCCTACGACCGTCATGACTCGATCCTGGAGAGGCTACTGTCGATGGTCGAAAACGACGTACTCCCTTTTCCCTACCAGAAGGGAAGAGTACTGAATGCGGCGAGAGAACTGCATCCGTCGATCTGGTCCGGAGTTGTTTCGAGGATTAGAGACATTGGCTTTAGGGCACAGAAACCCTGGTTTGTCCAGATGGAAGCCGCATGCGCTATCGCTACGTTCCCTCATCAGGAACGGCATCTTGATTCGCTTGCCGCCCGCCTACTTGAGCACGAAAGCACCGAGGTCAGACGAGCAGGTTGCATCCTTCTAACTAGGGGATCCGTAAATACTTTTCGAGAGGAGATCGAGATCCTGCTGGGTGATCCGGATCCAAGTCTTGCGAGACTCGCATCTCTATTCTGGCGAATGATTTTCAACAAAGAGTTCGCGGCGGCTGAACTAGATCGGCTGCGTCGGGGGACCTGGAGTGACACCGTTGCGATTCGGAACCTGCCGAGAATCTATGCGTTGCGCTGTTCACCCGAACTGGAAACTGTTCGATCGCTGAGGGAGTTCGTTGCGACCCGACCCAGGACCCGGAGTACTAAGGTTAGACGCCACCTCGAGCATCTGGCCAGATCGACAACCTGGGCAGAGCCCAAGATCGGATGAAGCGTCCGACTTGTTGAAGCGCTCGACGATTAGAAGATGACCCCGCCTCCTACCGCTCTGGCGGTCGAGTCTCGACGCCGATGCATGCCCGCGTCAAACGCAAAGTCGCTACAGGGCGTCACTTGATGCGAAACATGTTGCGGATGCCAAGAACTAGCAGGAACAAAAGCACTGCTCCGATAAGGCCCTCGATCGCGCTGAGTCCATAGATCATGCTGAGGCAGTCGGATCTGGGACTATCCCTCAAGCCGCCACAGAGGCCCTCCTCAATAATCAGGCGGGCGGTGCGCGTCTGACCGAACGGAAGCAAGCCGGCCAGTGCAGCCACTCCCACAGGCCTATGCCAATCCCAAAACCGCCATCCTTCTCCCCCGATTTGGGCAAACAGGAAAGCGAAGACGAAGAGTGAGAGAATAAGGCCGAAGACCGGCCGCAGAACGCTTCGTCCATAGTCCGAAGTTAGTTGATAGAGGTGGCTCGCCAGCAATTCGATCCAGTCCTGAGGACGTCCCCACCTCAACCGGTTGCTCCTCCGCGCTCGCGTCTCGAGAGCGAAGAGGTCGAGTTCAGTTCGATGATCTTGCGCTGTTGCGGCCAGGCGCTTCAAGCTTCGATACGAAGCCTCTGCCTCTCCGCGGTCAGAAAACCCGAACGATGCACGTGTGAATGTCGGTGCCATGGCGAAACCCCGCACCGCTAGGTTAGGAGGCGCATCAAAGTGCGCACCGTCGAAGACCGCCGCGCCCGAGAAGACCGCGGTCGTGAAATCGACAACACCTGCGAATCGCGCTTCCTGGAACGTCGCGTCTCCCTCGAACTCGCAGTCAAAGTACGTAGTGTGGTCCGGAAACTGAGCGCCAGCGAAGAACGCGAATTCTTGGAACCTCGCGCGTTCGAATTCGACCTTCTTTTCGAAGGCGCACTCCTCAAATGATGCGGCGTGGAAGACCGCTTCTCGGAAATACGCCTCAGTGAATTGTGCCCTTAGAAATTCGACGCTGTCGCTGAATCTCGCGCCATCAAATACCGCTGCCGCGAGGAAACTAGCATCCCAAAACACGGTCCGTTTGTCGAATCTGACCCCCGGATACTCGACGTCACCGCTGAAGGATGCGCTCTCGAAGCTGCACTCCTGCTGAAAGCGTGCGCCCGTGAAGCTCGCGCCACCTGCGAACGACGTTCGATCGAACTTCACTTGACCGGAAAAGATCGCATTCTCGAAGGACACTTCTGCGTCAAATTTTGCGCTGCCGAAATCCACGTTGTGCGGAAACCTAAATGAGGAGAAATCAACTGGTTCCTCAAACTTTGTGTTGTGGAAGTCTATGTAGTGGACCGGCATTGCCGGTTCTTCCAACCGCTGCTTCTGGTCCCATTCCACCCATGCGTTCCACGCAGTGGAGCCGAGCGCTGCGAGTTGCTTCCATTGTCTGTCTATTCCGAAGCCAATCGCCCTTGAATCCATGTGCGCCCCCGAACGTACAACCTACCCCATCGCTACGCGTAAGGCCGCTGAGCAGACTCGCAGTGCAACTAGCGATGATTCGAGTCGTTCGAAGCGCGCAGCCGTGCCCTCGATTTGTCGAAGCTGCCGTCTGACATCGCGTTCAGTTTCAAGAAGGCGCGTCTGCTGCCACTCTGGGAAGGCGGTGTGACCGTGAGCGCCGGAATGGGTTTGCAGCTGATGCGGCCATCGGGGGAGAGCATGTTTGGACGAGTGGCGGTGATATTCGGTATGGCGACGCTGATGTGCTCGTGCTCGAACAGCGAGACAGAGCAGCTCAGACAACAACTTCGAGAAGCGCACCATCGTGAAGCTGCGATCACCGAAGAAATGGAGGCACTGCGGGCCGAACTGGAAGCGACAAAAGACGCGCAATCCGCGGCTGAAGCAGCGAAGGAGCGAGCTTGGTCGTCCGTTCGCGGCAAGTACCGATGCACCGGAGGTATGTTGACAGGCATAACTATCCGTGACGGGTACGCGCGGTTCTCGATGGGGGGCCTTGAGCAACTGCAGGGCAATCCAAGCTATCCGGCCGAGGTTAGAGGCTCTAGGCTGTACGTCACCGATGCCGGGCGGGGGTACTGCGGGTTTCCAGATTCGTGAGGAGGGACTTGCGCTGGTTCCTGATTCGCCCATCTACGCCAAGCGCTGCAAGAAGAGAGAGGATTGACCTCGCCGGCAAAGCAGAACTCGGGAACATTACCCGAACTGCGTCGTGTAACTGCCTGGCCCTGATGCGCCGACTGCCGATGTTCGAAAACCAGGCCGATCGCACAGGCGATACGCGCGCGTACTGACCCCTCAAACTGTGTGCGACCGAGCTAAGTCATGGTTTGAACCCCATCTCCACCAACGCCCGCGGAATCCACACCCCATCACCCCCCGGCCAAGCCAGACCCGACAGGATGCCTGCAAGCGCGTCATCCGCGCTTCCTCGCCGTAGCCAACCCGATCGAAGCCCGTCGAACACCAGCGGCGAAACCGGCGCTCCCCTCTACGGCAAAACACGCGGCTCACGCCGCAACCGGCGGAGGGTGACATGCGCCGGCGTCCCCGCCAC